>NZ_CP116502.1:5837500-6722326 GCF_042980055.1 Pseudomonas danubii | reverse complement strand
CTGTTCGGCATGCTGATCTACCTGGCGCTGATGGCCGAGGCCTTCATGGGCTACCTGCTGCCTTGGGGGCAGATGTCCTACTGGGGTGCCCAGGTGATCATCTCGCTGTTCGGTGCGATCCCCGTTATTGGTGACGACCTGACTCAGTGGATCCGTGGTGATTACCTGATTTCCGGGATTACCCTGAACCGCTTCTTCGCTCTGCACGTGGTAGCCCTGCCGATCGTGATTCTCGGTCTGGTGGTGCTGCACATTCTGGCGTTGCACGAGGTGGGTTCGAATAACCCGGATGGCGTAGACATCAAGAAGAACAAGGATGAGAACGGTATCCCGCTGGATGGCATTCCTTTCCACCCTTACTACACCGTGAAGGATATCGTCGGCGTAGTTGTGTTCCTGTTCATCTTCTGCTCGATCGTGTTTTTCTTCCCTGAGATGGGTGGTTACTTCCTCGAGAAGCCGAACTTCGAACCGGCCAACCCGTTCAAGACACCTGAGCATATTGCTCCTGTTTGGTACTTCACTCCGTTCTACGCGATTCTGCGTGCGGTGCCAGACAAGCTCTTGGGTGTTATCGCCATGGGCGCTGCAATTGCGGTCCTGTTCGTGCTGCCTTGGCTCGACCGTAGTCCGGTCAAGTCCATGCGCTACAAAGGCTGGCTGAGCAAGATCTGGCTGCTGGTGTTCTGCGTCTCGTTCGTGATCCTGGGTGTGTTGGGTGTGTTGGCGCCGACTCCAGGCCGTACGCTGTTGTCGCAGGTGTGTACCTTCCTGTACTTCGCCTACTTCATTCTGATGCCGTTCTATACCAGGCTCGAGAAGACCAAACCGGTTCCGGAAAGGGTGACTGGCTGATGAAAAAGCTATTTGCTGTACTGATTCTTGCTGCTATGCCTGTGTTGTCTTTCGCGAATACCGCGGGTCCTGAGTTGGAGAAGGTTGATATTGACCTGTCCGACAAGGCTGCCTTGCAAGACGGTGCGCGTACTTTCGCCAACTACTGCATGGGCTGCCACAGCGCCAAGTTCCAGCGTTATGAGCGGGTCGCCGATGACTTGGGCATTCCTCACGACTTGATGTTGAGCAAGCTGGTTTTCACCGGTGCCAAGATCGGTGACCACATGAACATCGGCATGCAGCCGGCTGATGCCAAGACCTGGTTCGGCGCTGCGCCGCCAGATTTGACCCTGGTGGCTCGCGTGCGTGGTACCGATTGGCTTTATGGCTACCTCAAGTCCTTCTATGAAGATCCTGCGCGCCCTTGGGGCGTGAACAACAAGGTCTTCCCGAACGTTGGTATGCCTAACGTCCTGGTCGGTCTGCAAGGGCGTCAAGTTGTCGGTTGCAAGCAGGTGCAAATCGTTGAAGACGGTAAGAAACAATACGATCCGCTGACTGGTACGCCCCTGACTCACGAGGCGTGCGACCAGCTGACAGTCAAAGAGGGTACCGGTACTCTCAATGAGGCTCAGTTCGACGAGAAGGTCAAGAATCTGGTGACCTTCCTGGCTTACTCGGCCAACCCTGTCAAACTGCAGCACCAGCGCATCGGTACTTACGTGCTCTTGTATCTGGCCTTCTTCTTCGTATTCGCCTATCTGCTCAAGCGCGAATACTGGAAGGATGTGCATTGATAGCGTTTTAAGCATCAGTTGTTGAACATGCGCGCCCAGGGGCGTCTCTGAAACTGTAACAACCCTGTATCATTCGGGGGTTACCAGAGGCGCCCTGAGGGCGCGCTTGTTTTTTCTGCTTCCGATAATTTCAACAAGCGAGGAGGATCGCCATGGGCGTGACCAATCGGTTGGCCTGTTACTCCGACCCCGCCGACCACTATTCCCACCGGGTGCGCATTGTGCTTGCGGAGAAGGGTGTCAGCGCCGAGATCATCAGTGTGGAGGCGGGGCGTCAGCCGCCGAAACTGATCGAAGTGAACCCTTACGGGAGCTTGCCGACGCTGGTCGATCGGGACCTGGCGTTGTGGGAATCGACAGTGGTGATGGAATACCTGGATGAGCGTTACCCTCATCCTCCATTGCTGCCGGTTTACCCTGTTGCGCGTGCCAACAGTCGCTTGCTCATCCATCGGATCCAGCGTGATTGGTGCGGGCAGGTGGATCTGATTCTGGATTCGCGGACCAAGGAGGCGGTCCGGGTGCAGGCGCGTAAGGAATTACGCGAAAGTCTGACAGGGGTTTCCCCGCTGTTCGCCGATAAGCCATTTTTCCTCAGTGAGGAACAAAGCCTGGTGGACTGCTGCCTACTGCCCATACTCTGGAGGTTGCCAATCCTGGGTATCGAACTGCCGCGGCAGGCCAAGCCGCTGCTTGATTATATGGACCGCCAATTTGCGCGTGAGGCTTTCCAGGCAAGTTTGTCTGGCGTCGAACGTGATATGCGCTGAGGCTTAAGGAGCCGCTATGAACTCCAGTCGACCTTATCTGGTCCGTGCGCTCTATGAGTGGATTGTGGACAACGATTGCACCCCGCACATGCTGGTCAACTCCGATTACCCGGCTGTACAGGTGCCTCAGGGTTTCGCCAGCGATGGGCAAATTGTTCTGAATATTTCTCCCAGTGCCGTGCGCCATCTGCATATGGACAACGATGCAGTAACTTTCGAGGGGCGCTTCGGCGGTGTGCCTCACAGCCTGCACGTACCGGTTGCTGCGATCCTTGGGATCTATGCGCGCGAGAATGGGCAGGGCATGGTCTTTGATCTGGAATCGCCTCTGGATGAGGAGGACGATATTGAGCCGGATGACGACCTGCCTCCACCGGGCAGTGAGCCGCCGCGACCTAGCGGCCGGCCGAGCCTGAAAGTGGTCAAGTAATAAAAAAGGCGATCCGGATGGATCGCCTTTTTTGTATCTGCTGCAGTGCTTTGTCAGTCGATGTATTCGAACAGCTTAACGATTTTCTGTACGCCGGAGACGCCCTGTACCAAATTGGTGGCTTGGGCGGCTTCCTGTTGGGTCAGCAAGCCCAGCAAGTAGACAATGCCGTTCTCGGTCACCACCTTGATCCGTGAAGCGGGAATGCTGGCGTCGGTGAGCATCTGTGTCTTGATCTTGGTGGTCAGCCAGCCGTCGTTCTGCCGTGCCAGGAATCCTGATGGTGGCAGCACCTGCAGTTCGTTATGCACCTTCTTGACTCGCTGTACCTCGCTGGCGGCCTGTTCGGCTGTTGCCTTGAGGTCGGGGCGCGGTGTCTGGCCGGCCAACAGGACGATACCGTTGAAGCTGGTGACGACAATGTGCGAGTTGTTTTCCAGATCCGGGTTGGCCTTGGCAACGTTGACGGCGACTTTGGTTTCTATCAGCGAATCGTCGATCTTGCTGCCGAAGGTGCGGGTGCCGCGATCGTCATCGATTGGTTTGTCGCGGGTGGCGGTAATCACCGAGCTGCAACCAGTGATGCCGAGGCACAAGGTCAAGGCCAGAAGGCCAAGGCGATTAAGGGTCATTCTTCACTCCCGAACAATTGGCTGTCGATCAAGTCGCAAAGGCAATGGATCGCCAGCAGGTGGACTTCTTGAATACGTGCAGTGACGGTGGCCGGTACGCGAATTTCCACGTCTTCAGGCAATAGCAGCGAGGCCATGCCGCCGCCGTCGCGACCAGTCAATGCTACGACAATCATTTCACGATCATGTGCGGCCTGGATGGCTTGAATAATGTTCGCCGAGTTGCCGCTGGTGGAAATTGCCAGCAACACATCGCCAGGTTGGCCTAGAGCGCGAATCTGCTTGGAGAAGACTTCGTTGTAGCTGTAGTCGTTGGCAATCGAAGTGATGGTCGAGCTGTCGGTGGTCAGGGCGATGGCGGGCAAGCTGGGGCGCTCACGCTCGAAGCGGTTGAGCAACTCGGAGGAGAAGTGCTGGGCGTCGCCGGCGGAGCCACCGTTGCCACAGGAGAGCATTTTGCCCTCGTTGAGCAAGGCGTTGACCATGACCTGGCTGGCTTGCTCGATGTGCGGTGCAAGTACGTCCATCGCCTGTTGCTTGGTGTCGATGCTGGCCTGAAAAAGCTGGCGAATTCGGGATTGCATGTCCATCTGTGTGACCTTAAGTGGCGCGGCTTGGTGGCACGTGAATGTGCAGCCCGCAAAGCAAAGAGCAAAAAAGTTGAGTGAAAATGGGTGCGGCCTGAAGGCGTCTTTCAGCTATCAAAGGCATTGCGTAGCCAGTTCAAACGGGCTTCTGCACCCGGGGCGCCTTCAATGGCGACCACGTCGAAACGGCAGGGGTGGTTGGACCAGCATGATTCGCGTTGCAGGAAAATCTGCGCGGCAAGAATCAGTTTTTGACGCTTGCGTCCATCGATACTGCCCAGAGCTCCACCCCATTGCGTGTGTTGTCTGTAGCGGACTTCGACGAATACTACTGTATCGCCGTCAAGCATGACCAGATCAAGCTCGCCGCGTTTGCACAGCCAGTTCTGCGCCAATAGGCGCAGCCCGTGCTGTTGGAGATGCCGGAGTGCTTGGCTCTCGGCATCTCTTCCGCTTTGCTGGCGTGATCCTTGAATCATTAGCGCGGTGTGTCGGGCAGGCGGGTGACCTGGCCGTTGACGAACTTGGCCCAGGGCAGTTGACGCTCAATGCGCTGACCGGCGGCCATGCCCAGGCTTCCGGATTCGCCTTCGATACGGCTGTCGGGCAGAGCCTTGAGCTGACCCAGGCGTGGCGCCAGGCGATAGGCGTCGACACCCATTGCGTACAGGCGACCGAGGCTGCCTCCAGCTTGTGGCCATTGTGCAGTGACCTGGCGGCGCAGAAGGCCGTTGGCATCCAGCAGCCAAGGCGTTTCGCAGAACATTACACCGTTCATGTCGTTGTATTGATTCTGATCGCCGCTGGCGCTGAACACGTTGGAAGTTGCGTACACCGGAACATCGCCAGCGTACTGGAAGTTCAGGGTCGGCTTGATCTGCTGTGCTTGCTGTGGAGTGGATGCGAGAAAAATGAACTCGATATCCTGGCGGCGCGACGGTTGTGCGGCGACTTGAGTGCCTACAGTGCTCTGCAGGCTCTTGGCGCGGCTCTCGCTTTGGCGCAGTCGGAACAGGTCGGCAATTTGCTGAGCTAAGGCGACAGGCTGGTCAACGCGTTCGATGCCGATCACGCTGCCACCGTTGGCTTCCCAATCCTGGCGGAACGCCTTGAGCACGCGATCGCCCCACTCGCCCTTGGGGACCAGTACCGCGGCGCGATGCAGGCCATCGGCGCGGGCACGACGAGAGACTTCACGGGCTTCGTCCTCGGCAGCCAGGCCGAACTGGAACAGTTGCGCCGGGCCTTGTTCGCCTTCGCTGTAGTTCAGTGCGAGGGTGGTAATCGGCAGTTGCGAGCGTGTGGCCAGTTGCTTGACCAATGGTTTTTCCAGGGGGCCGACTACCAGTTGCACGCCTGCGGCCTGGGCTTTGCGGTAGAAGTCGTCCAGGGAGCTCAAGCGCGAGCTGTCGTAAAACTCAATGCTGGGCGGCTTTTGCCCTGCTTGCTGAGCCTGGTAGTGAGCGGCCATGAAGCCTTCACGCAGGGCCTTGGAAACCGAAGCCAAGGGACCATCTTGTGGCAGAAGCAGGGCGATTTTCGAAACGGGTTGGCTAGCCAGCTCTTTGAGCTGGGTCAGCGGTTGTGGCAGTTGAATGGCGGCAGGATGCTTTGGGTTCTGCGCGCGCCAGTTATCAATGGCCGACTGTTGCTGCTCTAGAGTGCCGGCGGTCTTGACTGCCAGGGCCAGGCTCAGCCAGCCGGCCAGGTCATCGTTGCCTGCAGGTTGCAGTTGGTCGGTGGGCAGGGCAGCAATCAGTGCCCAGATGGCCTCATGGTTTTTTGCCGCGGCATCATCTTTCAGCAGGGGGGCGATAAGAATTCGCTGCTTGGCGGCAGAGAGCGTTTGGCCGTCTGCTTCCAGGGCGCGAGCATAAACGTTGCCGGTGCGGATCTGCTGAGTTGCAGGTAGTTCGCTGAGATGTTGCAGGCTCTGATGGCTCAGCGCAGTCAGCGCGGCCTTCGGCTGATTGCGGATCATGGCCAGCTCTGCGGCCAGGGTGCTGGCGAAGATCTGCTGGGCAGGTTTGAGTTGATCCAGCGACACTTGCTGAAGGATTTGTCCGGCGCGTCCTGCGTTGCCCTGGCGATATGCCAGGTCTGCAGCGCTCAAGCGCAGCAGGGCTGCCTTGTCCGGGCTTTTGCTGGTGGCGGCCTGTTCGAGCAATTGCTCGATGCTGGCATCCGGTGTCCGTGGAAGTTCGCCAAGGCTGGAAGAGGGCGAGCTGGCGCAAGCCACCAAAAGGGTAGCCAGGCAGAGGGCAAGAAACAGCCGCAGGCAAGCGATCATGTAAGTGTTCCTGATACTCGATCAAATGAGCGTGGAATTGTACCCAAGCGCTGGCCGGGGCGCGATGTTGCTGGTGATAAACCGTCTATTTAGCTGGTGCAAATGTTGCCGTAGTGCCTAAAAGGTCCCAAAGGGCTGGGTTGTTGAGTGATCGTCAGGCGTATTGATAGGGCTTCAACGCGTTACAATGGTGCTTTTTTCGATCTAGAGGTGTGCCCTTTGACTGCTCCAGGTGCTTTGAATACCGCTGCCGGCTCGCTTTATGTGGTGGCAACGCCCATCGGCAACCTGGACGACATCAGTGCCCGGGCCCTTAAGTTGTTGCGCGAAGTGTCTTTGATCGCTGCCGAGGATACCCGGCACTCTCAGCGCCTCATGCAGCACTTTGGCATTTCCACGCCCTTGGCGGCTTGCCATGAGCATAACGAGCGTGATGAAGGCTCTCGTTTCATTACTCGTTTATTGGCGGGTGATGATGTCGCCTTGATTTCCGATGCCGGCACGCCGCTGATTTCCGACCCTGGTTATCACTTGGTGCGGCAGGCTCGAGCTGCAGGCATCAATGTGGTTCCTGTGCCGGGGGCTTGTGCATTGATCGCGGCACTGTCGGCGGCAGGTTTGCCATCGGATCGGTTTATCTTCGAGGGTTTTCTGCCGGCCAAGGCCGTTGGGCGGCGTGGGCGCCTGGAGTTGGTCAAGGAAGAACCCCGCACGTTGATTTTTTATGAGGCGCCGCATCGCATTCTTGAGTGTCTGCAAGACATGGAAGCGGTATTCGGTGGTGAGCGGCCGGCACTGTTGGCTCGAGAGCTGACCAAGACCTTTGAGACCCTCAAGGGGCTGCCTCTTTCCGAGTTGCGCCAGTTCGTAGAGGCTGACAGCAACCAGCAGCGTGGTGAGTGCGTAGTGCTGGTGGCGGGATGGACGGCACCGGAAAGTGATGAAGCGATCAGTAGTGAGTCGATGCGCATTCTTGATCTGTTGCTTGAGGAGATGCCTCTCAAAAGGGCGGCGGCGCTGGCAGCCGAGATCACGGGTGAGCGCAAGAATGTCCTGTATCAGGTAGCGCTGAATAAACAGAAAGAACAATAAATTGCGCGGCAGGGTGGCCAAAGGCTTTTAGCGCTTGTTCTTGGGGCGCTCTGCCGTTAACCTGCGCGGCGGAGAGTCGATTGGACAGTCGCTGCCCTCTATGAAAATTAGAGGGGGGAGGAAAGTCCGGGCTCCATAGGGCGGAGTGCCAGGTAATGCCTGGGGGGCGTGAGCCTACGGAAAGTGCCACAGAAAATAACCGCCTAAGCACTTCGGTGCCGGTAAGGGTGAAAAGGTGCGGTAAGAGCGCACCGCACGTCTGGTAACAGTTCGTGGCTAGGTAAACCCCACTCGGAGCAAGACCAAATAGGGTTCCAAGGCGTGGCCCGCGCTGGAACCGGGTAGGTTGCTAAAGATGTCCAGTGATGGCCATCGTAGAGGAATGACTGTCCTCGACAGAACCCGGCTTACAGATCGACTCTCCACCTTTTCCCTCCCTGCTTGAATCAATAGCAGAAGCGTTTCTGTAATACCGAAAAAATCTTACTCTTAATAAATTACTTTAACTTCATGCTGCAGCTTATTGAGCTGTTTGAAGTTGATGCTCTGGAATGCCCTCCGAATTCTCGTTATCTCTCCTCTTAGTCTCCTAAATCTCCGTTCTATAAGGCTTTTCCGTCGCTGCGCGCCTTGACGGTGGTGTGGGCGCATTCCTATAGTGTGCGCAAGTGGCAGAAAGTGGCATGAAGTGGGTTTTTTGAGCGCAAAACGCTAAAATTTGGAGAAACGCTGACGTGTTTCGCGGAGCTAACGCTATCAGTCTCGATGCGAAGGGCCGTCTCGCCATGCCGAGCCGGTATCGTGACGAGCTCGTTTCGCGAAGTTCCGGGCAATTAATCGTCACTATCGACGCTGTTGATCCTTGTTTGTGTGTTTACCCCCTCGATGAGTGGGAGCTGATAGAAACCAAACTGCGCGCATTGCCTTCGCTTCGCGAAGAAAACCGTCGTTTGCAGCGTTTGCTGATTGGTAATGCCGTCGATCTTGAACTCGATGGCAGTGGTCGTTTTCTGGTGCCGCCGCGCCTGCGTGAATATGCCAAGTTGGATAAGCGCGCGATGCTGGTGGGCCAACTGAACAAGTTCCAATTGTGGGACGAGGATGCCTGGGATGCTGTTTCTGCGGCTGACCTGGCGGCTATTCAACAACCGGGCGCGATGCCTGATGAACTGCGTGATTTGATCCTGTGACTATTGATAGCGGCTTTAACCACATCACCGTGCTGCTTGACGAAGCCGTCGAGGCTCTCGCCGTGCGCCCTGATGGCTGCTATCTGGATGGCACCTTCGGCCGTGGCGGGCATAGCCGCTTGATTCTCAGCAAGCTCGGAACGGAGGGCCGGCTCCTCGGATTTGATAAGGACCCCCAAGCGATTGCCACCGGGCAAGCGCTAGCGGCCGAAGACGGCCGCTTTGTCGTTGTACAGCGCAGTTTTGCCGAGTTGGGTTCGGAGGTCGCGGAGCGCGGCCTGGCAGGCAAGGTCAGTGGTGTTCTGCTGGATCTTGGCGTGTCTTCGCCACAGCTGGACGATCCTGAACGCGGCTTCAGCTTTCTCAATGATGGCCCTCTGGACATGCGCATGGACCCGACTCGTGGCATCAGCGCTGCGCAGTTCATTGCCACCGCGCCCGTCGAGGAAATTGCCCGTGTGTTCAAGGAGTACGGCGAAGAGCGCTTCTCCGGGCGCATGGCGCGGGCCGTGGTCGAGCGTCGTGAAATCCAGCCCTTCGAACGCACCGCCGATCTGGCCGAAGTGCTGAAAGTCGCCAATCCTGCCTGGGAGAAGGGCAAGAATCCTGCTACTCGGGCTTTCCAGGGATTGCGCATCCACGTTAACAACGAACTGGGTGATCTCGAGGCCGGCCTTGAAGCGGCACTGGAGTCGCTGGAAGTGGGTGGTCGCCTGGTGGTGATCAGCTTCCACTCCCTGGAAGATCGCATCGTCAAATTGTTCATGCGGCGCCTGGTGAAGGGCGAGTCCGACAATCTGCCGCGCAACCTGCCGGTACGTTTCGAAGCCTTCGTGCCGAAAATCAAGATTCATGGCAAAGCGCAGTTCGCCTCCGAGGCCGAGCTCAAAGCCAATCCCCGTTCCCGTAGTGCGGTCATGCGTGTTGCGGAGAAGCTTCGGTGAGCAAGCTCTTCGCCAAGCCTCTTCCAGGCGGAAGCTTTTTCATGCTTCTGCTATTCGTTGGCGTTTTGGTCTCCGCGATTGCGGTTACCTACAGCGCCCACTGGAATCGTCAATTACTCAATACGCTGTATGGCGAGTTGAGTGTGCGTGACAAGGCCCAGGCCGAATGGGGACGGTTGATTCTCGAGCAAAGCACCTGGACCGCTCATAGCCGGATCGAAGTGCTGGCCACCGAACAGCTGAAGATGCATATCCCTGGCGCGGCTGAAGTCCGCATGGTGGCGCCATGAAACTTGAAGGCGCTCTCTACCCCTGGCGTTTCCGTGTGGTGCTGGGTCTGCTGGCGATCATGGTGTCGGCGATTGGCTGGCGCATTATCGATCTGCAGGTGGTCGACCGTGACTTCCTCAAGGGGCAGGGCGATGCGCGCAGTGTCCGGCACATCCCTATTCCCGCTCACCGTGGCCTGATCACCGATCGCAATGGCGAGCCTCTGGCCGTGAGTACGCCAGTGACCACGCTTTGGGCCAATGCCAAGGAAATGCAGTTGGCCAAGGACCGCTGGCCAGCATTGGCCATGGCCCTTGGTCAGGACCCCAAGGCGCTGACTGAGCGTCTCGAAGCTCAGGCCAATAAAGAATTCATCTATCTGGTCCGGGGCCTGACTCCGGAGCAGGGCCAGGCTGTGCTCGATCTGAAGGTGCCGGGCGTCTATGGCATTGAGGAGTTCCGGCGCTTCTATCCGGCCGGCGAAGTGACCGCGCACATGGTTGGCTTTACCGACATTGACGACCGTGGCCGCGAAGGGGTCGAGCTGGCCTATGACGAATGGCTCGCCGGTGTTCCCGGCAAGCGCCAGGTGATCAAGGACCGGCGCGGCAGATTGATCAAGGATGTCCAGGTCACCAAGAACGCCAAGGCCGGCAAGCCCTTGGCGTTGTCGATTGACCTGCGCCTGCAGTACCTGGCCAACCGTGAGCTGCGCAACGCCATTGTCGAAAATGGCGCCAAGGCCGGCAGCCTGGTGATCATGGACGTGAAGACCGGCGAGATCCTGGCCATGGTCAACCAGCCGACCTACAACCCGAACAACCGCCGCAATTTGCAGCCGGCGATGATGCGTAACCGCGCGATGATAGACGTGTTCGAGCCTGGCTCGACCATGAAGGCGATCTCCATGAGTGCCGCTCTGGAAACCGGGCGCTGGAAGCCCAGCGATACTGTCGAGGTCTATCCGGGCACCCTGCAGTTGGGTAAATACACCATTCGTGACGTGTCGAAGACCGAAGGGCCGGTGCTCGATCTGACCGGCATCCTGATCAACTCCAGTAACGTCGGCATGAGCAAGATCGCCTTCGATATCGGTGGTGAAGCCATTTTTCGTCTGGCACAGAAGATTGGCCTGGGTCAGGACACCGGCCTGGGCTTCCCTGGCGAGCGAGTCGGCAACCTGCCGAACTACCGTGAGTGGCGCAAGGCTGAAACCGCGACCCTGTCTTATGGCTACGGCCTCTCGGTGACCGCGATCCAGCTGGTCCACGCGTTTTCCGCGTTGGCCAACAACGGTCGGATCGCTCCACTGACGCTGATCAAATCCGACAAGACCCCGCAAACCGCCCAGGTGATTCCGGAAAACGTCGCCAAGACTATGCAGGGCATGCTGCAGCAGGTGATCGAGGCGCCCCGGGGCGTGTTCCGTGCCCAGGTTCCGGCCTATCACGTGGCTGGCAAGAGCGGTACCGCGCGCAAGACTTCGGTCGGCACCAAAGGCTATGCCGAGAATTCCTATCGTTCGCTGTTTGCCGGTTTCGGCCCGATGAGCGATCCGCGTTATGCCATCGTGGTGGTGATCGACGAGCCGAGCAAGGCCGGTTACTTCGGTGGCCTGGTATCGGCTCCGGTGTTCAGCAAAGTGATGTCCGGCACCCTGCGCCTGATGAACATCACTCCGGATAATCTGCCGGCCACGCAACAGGCCAATGCGGTGCCCGGTACCCCAGTACGAGCTAATGGAGGGCGCGGCTAATGTCTCTTAGCCTGAACAAGATATTCGCCCACGCTGGTCGCGATCTGCTGATCCGCGAGTTGACGCTGGACAGCCGCAATGTACGTGCCGGTGATTTGTTCCTGGCGGTACCCGGCGCCAAGTTTGACGGCCGTGCGCATATTGCCGACGCCTTGCAGCGCGGTGCTGCTGCAGTGGCCTATGAGGTGGAAGGCGCAACCGTATTGCCGCTGACTGATGTGCCGCTGATTCCAGTCAAGGGCCTGGCGGCGCAACTGTCGGATATTGCCGGACGCTTTTATGGTGATCCAAGCCGCCAGCTGAATCTGCTGGGCGTGACCGGTACCAACGGCAAGACCAGTGTTACCCAGTTGGTCGCCCAAGCTCTGGATCTGTTGGGCCAGCGTTGTGGTTTGGTGGGCACGCTGGGCACTGGCTTCTATGGCGCGCTGGAAAGTGGCTTGCACACCACGCCTAACCCTATCGCTGTGCAGGCGACCCTGGCTGACCTGAAAAACGCCGGCGCCAAGGCGGTGGCCATGGAGGTCTCGTCCCATGGTCTGGATCAGGGGCGCGTGGCGGCCCTGGCATTCGATGTTGCGGTGCTGACCAATTTGTCCCGTGACCATCTGGATTACCACGGAACCATGCAAGCCTATGGCGCAGCCAAGGCGAAGCTCTTCAACTGGACCGACCTGCGTTGCCGGGTGATCAATCTCGATGATGAGTTCGGCCGGCAACTGGCAGCGGACAAGCACGAGTCACGGCTGATTACTTACAGTCTCGAGGATGCCTCTGCTTATCTGTATTGCCGTGAGGCGACCTTCGACGACGACGGCGTTCGCGCAACCCTGGTGACTCCGCAGGGCGAGCACCATCTGCGCAGCGCTCTGCTTGGACGCTTCAACCTGAGCAATGTGCTGGCTGCGGTCGGTGCTTTGTTGGGCCTGGAGTATGCACTGGACGAAATTCTCGCCGTGCTGCCCAAGCTCGAAGGTCCTGCCGGGCGCATGCAACGCCTGGGTGGTGGTACTCAGCCCCTGGTGGTCGTGGATTACGCCCACACTCCGGATGCCCTGGAAAAAGTATTGCTGGCCCTGCGCCCTCACGCCAAGGGGCGTCTGCTCTGCCTGTTCGGCTGCGGCGGTGACCGCGATCGTGGCAAGCGTCCGCTGATGGCCGAGGTGGTAGAGCGCCTGGCAGATGGTGTGCTGGTCACCGATGACAACCCACGCAGCGAAGACCCTGCGCAGATCTTCGACGACATCCGTGCTGGTTTCAGCGCGGTAGACAAGGTCGATTTTGTTGCCGGTCGTGGCCTAGCCATTGCTCGATTGATCGCCGCCGCATCGGCAGACGATGTGGTGGTTCTGGCGGGTAAGGGCCATGAGGATTATCAGGAGATCAATGGCCAGCGCCATGACTTCTCCGACCTTGCTGAAGCCGACAAGGCCTTGACCGCATGGGAGGTGGCACATGCTTAAAGCCTTGCTGCTCAGTGAAGTATCGGCCCCATTGGATGCCCGCTTGATCGCGGGCGACGTGCGTTTCAGTGGTGTCAGTATCGATAGTCGGGCGATTCAGGCGGGCCAGTTGTTCGTTGCCTTGACGGGCCCCCGTTTTGACGGCCATGACTACTTGAACGAAGTGGCAGGCAAAGGTGCCGTAGCTGCGTTGGTTGAACGTGAAGTTCCCGACAGCACCCTGCCTCAGTTGCTGGTCAAGGATACCCGTCTGGCCCTCGGCCAATTGGGCGCTCTGAATCGTGGCGCCTTTACCCAGCCGGTAGCTGCGGTGACGGGTTCCAGCGGCAAGACCACGGTCAAGGAGATGCTGGCCAGCATCCTGCGTACCCGTGGTCCAGTGCTGGCAACCCGGGGCAACCTGAACAATGATCTGGGCGCGCCGCTGACACTGCTGGAACTGGCCCCCGAACACACCGCTGCGGTGATCGAGCTGGGTGCGTCACGCATCGGCGAAATCGCCTACACCGTGGCCATGACTCGCCCCCATGTGGCGATCATCAATAATGCAGGTACCGCTCACGTCGGTGAGTTCGGCGGCCCGGAGAAAATCGTCGAAGCCAAGGGCGAGATTCTCGAGGGGCTCGATAGCGCCGGGATCGCGGTGCTCAATCTGGACGACAAGGCCTTCCCAATCTGGAAGACCCGAGCCGCCGGTCGCCAGGTGCTGAGCTTTGCCCTGGACAACAGCGCAGCAGATTTCCATGCCTCGGATATCGGTCGTGATGCCCGTGGTTGCCCGTCCTTCACATTGCACAGCCCAAGGGGCGTGGATAGGGTGCAACTTAACCTGCTTGGCACCCATAACGTGGCCAACGCCCTGGCTGCTGCTGCCGCAGCCCATGCCATGGGTGTCT
Source organism: Pseudomonas danubii (assembly GCF_042980055.1). NCBI lineage: Bacteria > Pseudomonadati > Pseudomonadota > Gammaproteobacteria > Pseudomonadales > Pseudomonadaceae > Pseudomonas > Pseudomonas danubii. The sequence continues at coordinate 6,708,372 of NZ_CP116502.1, read as the reverse complement.
CGCTGTTCGGCATCGTCACTGGCCTGAACGCTGTGCAGCCGGTCAAGGGCCGCACCGTTGCCCAACTGTCCAAGAACGGCATGCGGGTGATCGATGACACTTACAACGCAAACCCCACCTCAATGTGTGCCGCCGTTGATATACTCGCCGGCTTTTCCGGCCGCACCGTCCTGGTGCTCGGAGACATTGGCGAGTTGGGCGAGTGGGCGGAGCAGGGGCACCGCGAAGTAGGTGCATATGCCGCTGGCAAGGTTTCGGCCCTCTACGCCGTAGGCCCGATGATGGCTCATGCCGTTGCCGCCTTCGGCGAACACGCGCGCCACTTCGCCAGCCAGGCTGATCTGATTGCCGCCCTGGACGTCGAGCAAGACCCAAATACCACCATTTTGATCAAGGGATCGCGCAGCGCGGTGATGGAAAACATCGTCGCGGCTTTGTGCGGCTCGAGCACGGAGAAACATTGATGCTGCTGCTGCTAGCGGAGTACCTGCAACAGTTCTACAAAGGCTTCGCGGTCTTTCAGTACCTGACCCTGCGCGGGATTCTCGGGGTACTGACTGCGCTGTCTTTGGCGCTGTGCCTGGGTCCGTGGATGATCCGTACTCTGCAAAATCGGCAGATCGGCCAGGCCGTGCGTAATGACGGTCCGCAGTCCCACCTGTCCAAGTCCGGTACGCCGACCATGGGGGGCGCGCTGATTCTTTCCGCTATCGGTATCAGCACCCTGCTCTGGGCCGACCTGCGCAACCACTATGTGTGGGTAGTGCTGGTGGTCACCCTGGCGTTTGGCGCCATCGGTTGGGTCGATGACTACCGCAAGGTGATCGAGAAGAACTCCCGTGGCTTGCCCAGCCGCTGGAAGTATTTCTGGCAGTCGGTGTTCGGCCTGGGCGCCGCGATCTTCCTTTATATGACCGCACAGAGTCCGGTGGAAACCACCCTGCTGATTCCGATGCTCAAGGACGTGAGTATTCCTCTGGGTATCGGTTTCGTGGTCCTGACCTACTTCGTCATCGTCGGTTCGAGTAACGCGGTCAACCTGACCGACGGCCTCGATGGCCTGGCGATCATGCCGACCGTGATGGTCGGCGGCGCGCTGGGGATCTTCTGCTACCTGTCGGGTAACGTGAAGTTCGCCGAATACCTGCTGATTCCTTACGTACCGGGGGCGGGCGAGCTGATCGTCTTCTGCGGTGCGCTGATCGGTGCCGGCCTGGGTTTCTTGTGGTTCAACACCTATCCGGCACAAGTCTTCATGGGCGACGTCGGCGCACTGGCGCTGGGCGCGGCCCTGGGCACCATTGCGGTGATCGTCCGTCAGGAAATCGTCCTGTTCATCATGGGCGGCGTGTTCGTGATGGAGACCCTGTCGGTGGTGATCCAGGTCGCTTCCTTCAAATTGACCGGTCGCCGTGTATTCCGCATGGCACCGATCCACCACCACTTTGAACTCAAGGGCTGGCCCGAGCCTCGCGTGATTGTCCGCTTCTGGATCATCACCGTGATCCTCGTGTTGATCGGCCTTGCCACCCTGAAGCTGAGGTAGAACGAGTGTCTCTGATCGCTTCTGACCACTTCCGCATCGTTGTCGGCCTCGGCAAGAGCGGCATGTCCCTGGTTCGCTTCCTGGCGAACCGGGGCGTGGCTTTTGCGGTGGCCGATACGCGGGAGAATCCACCTGAGCTGGCCACGTTGCGTCGTGACTACCCGCAGGTGGAGGTGCGTTGTGGCGAGCTGGACGTCGAGTTCCTGTGCCGTGCCGACGAGCTCTACGTGAGCCCCGGCCTGGCCCTGGCGACCCCGGCCCTGCAGGCCGCTGCTGCCCGTGGCGTGAAATTGTCCGGTGACATCGAGCTGTTCGCGCGTAACGCGAAGGCGCCGATTGTCGCCATCAGCGGTTCCAACGCGAAAAGCACCGTGACCACCCTGGTGGGCGAGATGGCCGCTGCGGCGGGCAAGCGGGTCGCCGTGGGCGGCAACCTGGGTACTCCGGCTCTGGATCTGCTCAGCGACGATGTCGAGCTGTACGTGATGGAACTGTCCAGCTTCCAGCTGGAAACCACCGACCAGCTGGGCGCTGAAGTGGCCACTGTGCTCAACATCAGCGAAGACCACATGGACCGTTACAGCGGTCTGCCGGCCTATCACCTGGCCAAGCACCGGATCTTCCGGGGCGCGCGGCAAGTGGTGGTCAATCGCCAGGATGCGCTGTCCCGGCCGTTGTTGAGCGAGAACCTGCCGTGCTGGACCTTTGGCCTGGGCAAGCCCGATTTCAAGGGCTTTGGCCTGCGGGAAGAGAATGGCGAGAAGTACCTGGCCTTCGAGTTCCAGACCCTGATGCCGGTGCGCGAACTGAAAATCCGTGGTGCCCATAACCAGTCCAACGCCCTGGCGGCATTGGCCCTGGGGCATGCAGTCGGCTTGCCGTTCGACGCGATGCTCTCGGCCCTGCGCACCTTCGCCGGCCTCGAGCACCGTTGCCAGTGGGTTCGCGACGTGGATGGCGTGGGCTATTACAACGATTCCAAAGCCACCAACGTCGGCGCCGCACTGGCTGCCATCGAAGGCCTGGGTGCGGACATCGCTGGCAAGATCGTGCTGATCGCCGGTGGCGACGGCAAGGGCGCCGAGTTCAAGGATCTGCGGGACCCGGTGGCGGCCAACTGCCGCGCGGTGGTCTTGATGGGCCGTGACTCCGACAAGATCGGTGAGGCCATCGGCGATGCCGTGCCGCTGATTCGTGCCGATTCGCTGGCCGACGCTGTGGCTCAATGCCGCGCAGCCGCGCAGCCTGGCGACGTGGTGTTGTTATCTCCCGCCTGCGCCAGTTTCGACATGTTCAAGAATTACGAAGACCGGGGTCACCAGTTCGTCCGCGTCGTGGAGGAACTGGCATGAATCTGAGAAACATCATCAAGCCATATCCGTCACCGCTCATCACTGGGCGTGGCATCGATCTTGATTTCCCGATGCTCGCCGGCTGCCTGACGCTGCTCGGCCTGGGGCTGGTCATGATTGCATCGGCCTCTACCGAAGTGGCAGCGGCGCAGTCGGGCAGTGCCCTGTACTACATGATTCGCCACCTTATCTACATCGTGCTGGGCCTGGGGGCCTGCATTGTCACCATGATGATTCCCATCGCCACCTGGCAGCGCCTGGGCTGGATGATGTTGATTGGTGCCTTCGGCTTGCTGGTGATGGTGATCATTCCGGGGATTGGCCGTGAAGTGAACGGTTCGATGCGCTGGATCGGTTTCAGCTTCTTTAACGTTCAGCCCTCCGAGATTGCCAAGGTGTTCGTGGTGATTTACCTCGCCGGCTACCTGGTACGGCGGCAGAAGGAAGTGCGTGAAAGCTGGATGGGCTTCTTCAAGCCGTTCATCGTTCTGCTGCCAATGGCGGGCCTGCTTCTGATGGAGCCGGACTTCGGTGCCACCGTGGTGATGATGGGCGCCGCGGCGGCGATGCTGTTCCTCGGCGGTGTCGGGCTGTTCCGGTTTTCCCTGATGGTGCTCCTGGCGGTGGCGGCGGTTGTCTTGCTGATTCAGATGCAGCCCTATCGAATGGCCCGTCTGACCAACTTTGCCGACCCCTGGGCGGACCAGTTCGGTGCCGGTTACCAGCTGTCCCAAGCCTTGATCGCCTTCGGTCGTGGCGAGTGGCTGGGCGTGGGCCTGGGCAATAGTGTGCAGAAACAGTTCTATCTGCCGGAGGCTCACACCGACTTCGTGTTCTCGGTGCTGGCCGAAGAGCTGGGAGCCGTGGGCTCCTTGTGCACGGTGGCGCTGTTCGTATTCGTCTGTATACGCGGCATGTACATCGGCCTGTGGGCCGAGAAAGCCAAGCAGTATTTTGCCGCTTATGTGGCTTATGGCTTGTCGTTCCTGTGGATTGGTCAGTTCTTGATCAATATCGGGGTGAACGTCGGTCTGTTGCCGACCAAGGGGCTGACCCTGCCGTTCCTCAGTTATGGCGGTAGTTCGTTGGTGATCTGCTGCGCCTGCCTCGGATTGTTGCTGCGTATCGAATGGGAGAGCAGGACCCACCTGGGCAGTGAAGAGATGGAGTTCAGTGAGAGTGACTTTGCCGAGGAGCCTATCCATGGGCGCTAACGTGCTGATCATGGCGGGCGGCACCGGTGGCCACGTGTTCCCGGCGCTGGCTTGTGCCCGCGAGTTCCAGGCCCGTGGCTACAGCGTGCACTGGCTGGGTACTCCCCGCGGGATCGAGAACGAATTGGTACCGGCGGCTGGCCTGCCGCTGCATTTGATCAACGTCACCGGGCTGCGGGGCAAGGGCAAGCTGTCCCTGCTCAAGGCGCCGTTCGTCCTGATCAAGGCGGTGCTCCAGGCCCGGCGGATCATTCGGCAACTCAAGCCGGTCTGTGTGCTGGGTTTTGGTGGTTATGTGACCGGCCCTGGTGGTGTTGCCGCCAAGTTGTCGGGGGTGCCGGTGATCGTTCACGAGCAGAATGCTGTGGCCGGTACCGCCAATCGGCTGCTGGTGCCGTTGGCCGCCCGAGTCTGCGAAGCTTTCCCGGACACCTTCGGAGCCTCCGACAGCCGCCGCACCACGGGCAATCCGGTGCGCACCGAACTGTTCCTCGACACACCGCGCGAGGCCCTGGCCGGACGCAAGGCGCGTTTGCTGATCCTGGGCGGAAGCCTGGGGGCAGAGCCGTTGAACAAGTTATTGCCGGAAGCCCTGGCACAGGTCGCCCCCGAGCTGCGTCCGGAGGTGTTCCATCAGGCTGGTAAAAACCACGATGAAGTGACTGCAGAGCGCTATCGCGCCGCCGGCGTCGACGCGCAAGTGCAGCCCTTTATCAAAGACATGGCTCAAGCCTATGGCTGGGCCGACCTGGTGGTCTGTCGCGCAGGCGCGTTGACCGTCAGCGAACTGGCTGCTGCCGGTCTGCCTTCGATGCTGGTGCCTTTGCCTCATGCGATCGACGATCACCAGACCCGCAATGCCGAATATTTGGCTCGTGAAGGTGCTGCCTTCCTGATGCCGCAAAGAACGACTGGTGCAGCGGACCTTGCCGCTCGCCTGACAGAGGTTTTGATGCAACCAGAACGACTCGACAACATGGCCCAGGCTGCGCGCCGCCTGGCCAAACCCGATGCCACCCGCGATGTGGTGAATATCTGCCTGGAGGTGGCCCATGGTTGAGAATCAAAAAGCCATGCCGCAACCGGAAATGCGCCGTATCCGTCGTATCCATTTCGTCGGTATTGGCGGCGTGGGCATGTGCGGGATTGCCGAGGTGCTGCTGAACCTGGGTTACCAGGTCTCCGGTTCCGATCTCAAGGCGTCGCCGGTCACCGAGCGCCTGGAGTCGTTCGGTGCACAGATTTTTATCGGCCACCGCGCCGAGAACGCTGCGAACGCCGATGTACTGGTGGTTTCCAGCGCCGTGAACACCTCCAACCCGGAAGTCGCCACTGCACTGGAACGGCGTATTCCGGTGGTGCCGCGGGCGGAAATGCTCGCCGAGCTGATGCGCTACCGTCACGGCGTTGCCGTGGCTGGTACGCACGGCAAGACCACCACCACCAGCCTGCTGGCTTCGGTGTTCGCCGCGGGCGGTCTGGACCCGACCTTTGTCATCGGTGGTCGGCTCAATGCAGCGGGCACCAATGCCCAGCTGGGCACCAGCCGTTACCTGATTGCCGAAGCCGACGAAAGCGACGCCAGCTTCCTGCATCTGCAGCCGCTGGTGGCCGTGGTCACCAACATCGACGCTGACCATATGGCGACCTACGACGGTGACTTCAACAAACTGAAGAAAACCTTCGTCGACTTCCTGCATAACCTGCCGTTCTACGGGCTGGCGGTGATGTGCCTGGACGACCCGGTGGTGCGCGATATCCTGCCGCAGGTCAAGCGTCCGACCGTGACCTACGGCTTCAGCGAAGAAGCCGACGTGCGTGCCATCAATGTACGCCAGCAAGGCATGCAGACCTTCTTCACCGTGCTGCGTCGTGACCGCGAGCCGCTGGACGTGTCGGTGAACATGCCGGGCAACCACAACGTGCTGAACTCCCTGGCGACCATCTGCATCGCCACCGACGAAGGCATCAGCGACGAAGCCATTGTCCAGGGGCTGTCGGGCTTCCAGGGTGTGGGCCGGCGCTTCCAGGTCTACGGCGAACTGCCGGTGGAAGGCGGCAACGTCATGCTGGTGGACGACTACGGGCACCACCCGACCGAGGTCGCGGCAGTGATCAAGGCCGTGCGTGGCGGTTGGCCGGAGCGCCGTCTGGTGATGGTCTACCAGCCGCACCGTTTCAGCCGTACCCGCGATCTGTACGACGACTTCGTGCAGGTGCTGGCCGATGCCAACGTGTTGCTGTTGATGGAGGTCTACCCGGCCGGTGAAGAGCCGATTCCGGGCGCTGACAGCCGCCAGTTGTGCCACAGCATTCGGCAACGGGGCCAGTTGGACCCGATCTACATCGAGCGAGGCGTCGACCTGGCACCGCTGGTCAAGCCACTGCTGCGTGCTGGTGACATCCTGCTGTGCCAAGGCGCCGGTGATATCGGTGGCCTGGCGCCAAAACTGCTCAACAGCCCGCTGTTCGCCGGTGCTGTGGCCGCTGGCAAGGGGGCGAAATGACGGCTGCCTACGCCAACCTGTTCTCCACCGTAAAGCCGAGCGATTTCGGTCGCGTTGCCGTGCTCTATGGCGGCAAGAGCGCCGAGCGCGAAGTGTCGCTGAAGTCCGGCAAGGCCGTGCTTGAAGCCTTGCAGAGTGGCGGCGTGAACGCCTTCGGCATTGATGTCGGTGACGACCTGCTGCAGCGCCTCTTGAGCGAGAAGATCGATCGTGCCTTCATCATTCTCCACGGCCGTGGCGGAGAAGACGGCAGCATGCAAGGCCTGCTGGAATGCCTGGGGATTCCCTACACCGGTAGCGGCATCCTCGCTTCGGCCCTGGCCATGGACAAGCTGCGCACCAAGCAGGTCTGGCACAGCCTGGGTATTCCGACGCCGCGTCACGCGGTCCTGAGTTCGGAAGCCGACTGTATTTCCGCGGTGGCGGAACTGGGCCTGCCTTTGATCGTCAAACCGGCTCATGAAGGCTCCAGTATCGGTATGGCCAAGGTGACTTCCGCGCCCGAATTGATCGAGGCATGGAAGGCGGCCAGTACCTACGATTCGCAAGTGTTGGTCGAGCAATGGATCCAGGGTCCGGAGTTCACCATCGCAACCCTGCGTGGTCAGGTGCTGCCACCGATCGCGTTGGGTACTCCCCACACGTTTTACGACTACGACGCCAAGTACCTGGCTTCCGATACCCAGTACCGGATTCCATGCGGCCTCGATAGCGCCAAGGAACAGGAACTCATGGACCTCACGGCGAAAGCCTGTGAGGCGCTCGGTATAGCCGGTTGGGCGCGTGCCGATGTGATGCAGGATGCCCAGGGGCAGTTCTGGTTCCTGGAAGTGAACACCGCTCCCGGGATGACCGACCACAGCCTGGTGCCGATGGCCGCTCGTGCGGCCGGTCTGGATTTCCAGCAGTTGGTCCTGGCCATCCTGGCAGCCAGTCTTGAGGCGAGAGGTTAAGTCCATGCAAGGCGCGTCGCTTCGTCATCAGCAACCCGCACCCGGCCGCAAGCCGGTGCCGCGGGGTGCCAGCCGTATGGTGGCCAAAGAGCCGATGTCGGTGCGCCTGCCGAAAGCCAACTTTGGTTTTCTGAAAAGCCTGTTCTGGCCGGTGCTGCTGGTGGCGTTGGGCTTTGGCACCTATGAAGGTGCCCAGCGCTTGCTGCCATACGCTGACCGTCCAATCACCAAGATCGCGGTGCAGGGGGACTTGAGCTACATCAGCCAGCAGGCGGTGCAGCAGCGGATCGCGCCTTATGTCGCGGCGAGCTTCTTCACCATCGACCTGGCGAGCATGCGCACCGAGCTGGAAAAGATGCCCTGGATCGCCCACGCCGAAGTTCGTCGGGTGTGGCCGGACCAAGTGGTGATTCGCCTGGAAGAACAACTGCCAGTGGCCCGCTGGGGCGACGAGGCACTGTTGAACAACCAGGGCCAGGCCTTCACTCCGCGTGAACTGGCGAACTATGAACACTTGCCGCAGTTGTTCGGGCCGCAGCGGGCCCAGCAGCAAGTGATGCAGCAGTATCAGGTGTTGAGCCAGATGCTGCGGCCGCTGGGCTTTTCGATAGCCCGTCTGGAGCTGCGCGAGCGCGGCAGCTGGTTCCTGACCACCGGTGCCGGCAGTGCCGGTCCCGGTATCGAGTTGCTCCTGGGTCGCGATCATCTGGTGGAGAAGATGCGCCGCTTCATTGCCATTTATGAAAAAACGCTGAAAGAACAGATCACGAACATCGCGCGCATCGATCTGCGCTACGCCAACGGCCTGGCCGTGGGCTGGCGCGATCCGGCGGCACCCACGACGGCGCAACCTGCCGTCGCGAAGAATTAAGAAGAGGCAGGACCATGGCAAATGTGCAAAGCGGCAAAATGATCGTCGGCCTGGATATCGGCACCTCCAAGGTGGTGGCGCTGGTGGGCGAAGTCGCGGCCGATGGCTCGCTGGAAATCGTCGGCATCGGCACCCATCCTTCCCGCGGCCTGAAGAAGGGCGTGGTGGTGAACATCGAGTCCACCGTGCAGTCGATCCAGCGCGCGGTGGAAGAAGCGCAACTGATGGCGGGTTGCCGTATCCACTCGGCCTTCGTCGGTGTGGCGGGCAATCACATCCGCAGCCTGAACTCCCACGGCATCGTGGCGATCCGCGACCGTGAAGTCAGCTCGGCGGACCTGGAGCGGGTATTGGATGCGGCTCAGGCCGTGGCAATCCCGGCTGACCAGCGGGTCCTGCACACCCTGCCACAGGATTACGTGATCGATAACCAGGAAGGCGTGCGTGAGCCTTTGGGCATGTCGGGCGTGCGTCTGGAAGCCAAGGTGCACGTGGTGACCTGTGCGGTGAATGCCGCTCAGAACATCGAGAAGTGCGTGCGTCGCTGCGGCCTGGAAATCGACGACATCATTCTCGAGCAGCTGGCCTCGGCCTATTCGGTACTCACCGACGACGAGAAAGAGCTGGGCGTGTGCCTGGTGGACATCGGCGGCGGCACCACCGACATGGCGATCTTCACCGAAGGCGCGATCCGTCACACCGCGGTGATCCCGATTGCCGGCGATCAGGTGACCAACGACATCGCAATGGCCCTGCGCACGCCGACCCAGTACGCCGAAGAGATCAAGATCCGTTACGCCTGCGCCCTGGCCAAGCTGGCCGGTGCCGGCGAAACCATCAAGGTGCCGAGCGTTGGCGATCGTCCGCCGCGCGAGCTGTCGCGCCAGGCCCTGGCCGAAGTGGTCGAGCCGCGTTACGACGAACTGTTCACCCTGATCCAGGCCGAGCTGCGACGCAGCGGCTACGAAGACCTGATCCCGGCCGGCATCGTGCTCACCGGTGGTACTTCGAAGATGGAAGGCGCGGTGGAACTGGCCGAGGAGATTTTCCACATGCCGGTTCGTCTGGGCGTGCCCCACAGTGTCAAGGGCCTGTCCGACGTGGTGCGCAACCCGATCTATTCCACCGGCGTCGGCCTGCTGCTCTACGGACTGCAGAAACAGTCCGATGGCATCTCGTTCTCCGGCATCGGCAGCCGCGACAGCTACAGCAGCGACGAGCCCAAGGCCGCGTTGCTGGACCGCATCAAAAGCTGGGTTCAGGGCAACTTCTAAAGATTTACCGCAACACCGTTTCAAAGCAGTAGGCAGTAGGCGAAAAACTAGAGAAATGAAAGGAGAGGGAAAATGTTCGAACTCGTAGACAACATCCCGCAGAGTCCGGTAATCAAGGTTATCGGTGTTGGCGGTGGCGGCGGCAACGCGGTCAATCACATGGTCAAGAGCAACATCGAAGGCGTCGAGTTCATCTGCGCCAACACTGATGCTCAAGCGCTGAAAAACATCGGCGCGCGGACCATCCTGCAACTGGGTACCGGTGTGACCAAGGGCCTGGGTGCTGGCGCCAATCCGGAAGTCGGCCGTCAAGCCGCTCTGGAAGACCGCGAGCGTATCGCCGAAGTACTGGCGGGCACCAACATGGTGTTCATCACCACCGGCATGGGCGGCGGTACTGGTACCGGTGCAGCGCCGATCATCGCTGAAGTGGCCAAGGAAATGGGCATCCTCACCGTTGCGGTGGTGACCCGTCCGTTCCCGTTCGAAGGCCGCAAGCGCATGCAGATCGCCGATGAGGGCATCCGCGCGCTGAGCGAAAGCGTCGACTCGTTGATCACCATCCCCAACGAGAAGCTGCTGACCATCCTCGGCAAGGACGCCAGCCTGCTGTCGGCTTTCGCCAAGGCTGACGACGTGCTGGCCGGTGCCGTTCGCGGTATCTCCGACATCATCAAGCGTCCGGGCATGATCAACGTCGACTTTGCCGACGTACGTACCGTGATGAGCGAAATGGGCATGGCGATGATGGGCACTGGCTGCGCCAGCGGTCCGAACCGTGCGCGTGAGGCCACTGAAGCGGCGATCCGCAACCCGTTGCTGGAAGACGTGAACCTGGAAGGTGCACGCGGCATCCTGGTGAACATCACCGCCGGTCCTGACCTGTCCCTGGGTGAGTACTCCGACGTGGGTAGCATCATCGAAGCCTTCGCTTCCGAACACGCCATGGTCAAGGTCGGTACCGTTATCGATCCGGACATGCGTGACGAGCTGCATGTAACCGTAGTGGCCACCGGTCTGGGCGCGAAAATCGAGAAACCTGTAAAGGTCATCGACAACACCGTTCAGACTTCCATGTCCGCTCAGTCGCAAGCGCCAGCCCCTGCTCGTCAGGAACTGCCGTCGGTGAACTACCGTGACCTGGACCGTCCGACCGTCATGCGCAATCAGGCGCAGTCGAACGCGGCGACCGCGGCGAAGCTGAATCCGCAAGATGATCTGGATTACCTGGACATCCCGGCATTCCTGCGTCGTCAGGCCGATTGATGGAATGTATCAGGGGTATTAGGGTGATTGGTGTTCAGCAAAGGCATGGTCTGCTATTATCGCCAGCCTTTGTTGATACCAGTTCGCAATTTGCGCTGAAGCGGCCCAAGCCATGATTAAACAACGCACCCTGAAGAATATTATCCGTGCCACAGGTGTAGGCCTGCATTCCGGGGAGAAGGTTTACCTGACCCTCAAGCCTGCGCCTGTCGACACCGGCATTGTGTTTTGTCGTGCCGACCTGGACCCTGTGGTGCAGATTCCTGCTCGCGCGGAAAATGTTGGCGAAACCACGATGTCGACCACGTTGGTCAACGGTGACGTCAAAGTGGACACGGTGGAGCACTTGCTCTCGGCCATGGCTGGCCTGGGCATCGATAACGCCTACGTCGAGCTCTCCGCGTCCGAAGTCCCGATCATGGATGGTAGCGCCGGACCCTTCGTATTCCTGATTCAATCTGCTGGCCTCGAAGAACAGGACGCAGCTAAAAAGTTCATCCGCATCCTTCGTGAAGTGACCGTGGAAGACGGCGACAAGCGCGCCACTTTCGTGCCTTTCGATGGTTTTAAAGTGAGCTTCGAGATCGATTTCGATCACCCCGTTTTCCGTGACCGCACCCAGAGTGCAAGCGTGGACTTCTCCAGCACTTCGTTTGTAAAAGAAGTCAGCCGCGCCCGTACCTTTGGTTTCATGAGTGATATCGAGTACCTGCGCAAGCACAACCTCGCACTCGGCGGCAGCGTGGAAAACGCCATTGTGGTCGATTCGGATGGCGTACTGAACGAAGACGGTCTTCGCTACGAAGACGAATTCGTCAAGCACAAGATCCTGGATGCAATTGGTGACCTCTACCTGCTAGGCAACAGCCTGATAGGCGAGTTCAAGGGCTTCAAGTCGGGCCACGCACTGAACAACCAGCTACTGCGCAAGTTGATTGAGCAGAAAGATGCCTGGGAAGTCGTGACCTTCGAAGATGCCAGCACTGCACCGATCTCTTACATGCGTCCGGTCGCGGCCGTGTAATTACTCTCTCTTTCCTTTTGTTTTTGAAGGCCATCCCCCCGGATGGCCTTTTTTTATGCCCGAATGTTCAGTTGCTGCGCCGTGACATGTTGGAAACCACTCGGTTGCGGCCGCTGTACTTGGCTTGATACAGGGCCTTGTCGGCGTCACTCACCCATTGGTCGAGGCTGATATCGGGATTGCCCGACCAGGTGTTGATGCCGATGCTCACCGTCAAGGGTGTGGCCTGTTCGCTGACAGGCGGCAAGGCGGCGATGCTGGCGCGGATTCGCTCGGCGAGTACGGCGGCGCCGGCGCTGTCGGTCTCCGGCAGTACTATCGCGAACTCTTCGCCTCCGTAGCGCGCCGCCAGATCTGCCGGGCGTCCCGCGCAAGTGCCAATGTTCTGCGCCACTGCACGCAATGCCTGGTCCCCCAGTGGATGGCCAAAGCGGTCGTTGAACGACTTGAAGTGGTCGACATCGACCATCAGCAGCGACAGGGGCTGGTTGGTGCGCCGGGCCCGGGCCCACTCATTGTTCATCACCTGATCCAGGGTACGACGGTTGGCCAGGCCGGTGAGGGCATCGACAGCTGCCAGGCGCGCCAGCTCCTGCTCGGCATCCTGTCGGCGCCGCAGTTCGCGACACAGTTGCCAGGTTAGCCAGAACAGGGCGATGCACAGCGCCCCAGTGGCGCCGCTGATCAGCAGCGCCGTGCGTTGCCAGGCAGCGAAGACTTCGTCGATGGACAGCGCCACAACCACGATCAGCGGCAGGTCGCCCACCTGGGAAAAGGTGTACAGCCGGTGCATCCGATCCACGCTGGACACGCTGCCGAAGCTGCCATTGCCTTCGCGCAGGATGCGCACGAAGTTGGGGCGGTTACTGAAACTCTTGCCAATCAGGTCGTCCGCCAGGGGCGGTTGTTGGGCTAGCAGAACCCCGTCGCGGCTGATCAGGTTGATCGAGCCGTTGCGCCCGATATCCAGATTCTTGAACAGCTCATTGAAGTAGCTCAGGCGCATGGCCGCTTCGGCGACACCAATGAACTCGCCATTCTCGTTGCTGAGCCGACGACTGAAGCTGATCCGCCAGTCATGCTCGGCGGTGCGGGCACGGAACGGGGGGCTGATCATCATGCCTGGATCTGGATTGTCGATATGCGAGCGGAAGTACTCGCGGTCGGCGTAGTTGCCCGTGCGCGGCACGACCGAAGCCGAGTCGGCAAGTACCTCGCCGTGCTTGTCCAGCAACAGAATATCGCCCTTGTAGGGCGCTGCGGTGGCCCGGTCGAACAGCGCCAGGTGGCGGATGGGCGCCGACACGTCCTTCAGGTCGACGCGTTGCGCCGCACTGATCAGCCCCTTGAGGGACAGGTCGTAGAGTTCGACGTTGCGCAACACATCCGCTTCGATCAGTTGCACGATGTTGTTCGCGGCACGGGTGGCAGCCTGTTCGGCAGCAGCGTGTTCACGGATCAACAGGTAGGTGACGATACTGAGAATGGCCACGACGATCAGCGAGCTGGCCAGGACCAACAGACGTTCCGGATTTGACGCGATTTTCCCTGTGCGGGGTGTCGCACGACTCACGCTCATGATTTTGATTTCTGCTACGTCGACATAGTTAAGTCTAGTGTGGACGTGGGCTACAGAAATCGGTCACGCCTTCGCGCCTGTATAAATCCCGAATAAAAAAAAGGCCAGCAAAACATGCTGGCCTTTTGCTCATATCGGCTTAGAACACGTTGATCGGATAGTCGACGATCACCCGGTACTCATCGGTGTCGTTGTCCAGTGCGCCGTAGCCGTTGCCGCCACGGTTGGTGGCCCATTGCAAGCGCACGGCCAGGTCCTTGGCGGTGCCGCCTTGCACCACGTACTTGAGGTCGAGGTCGCGCTCCCAGTGCTTGGCGTACTTGCCGTCGGCGCTGTACCAGTTGGCATAGCCGCGGCTGGCCGGATCGACCTGGGTCAGGTCCAACTCGCCCCGGGAGTAAGACAGTGCCGAGGTCAGGCCCGGCAGGCCGACGCCGGCGAAATCGTAGGCGTACTTGAGCTTCCAGGAGCGCTCGTTGGGACCGTTGAAGTCCGAGTACTGCTGGGAGTTGTCCAGGTAGATGCTGTCGCCCTGGGCGATGTAGTCGAACGGCGTGTTGCCGTTGACCCGCTGGTAGGCCGCAGTGACGCTGTGGCTGCCTACGCCCACGGTGAAGTGCAGGCTGTAGGTGTTGTTGTCGATATTGCCCAGCAGCGCCTGGCCGGTGTCCTGGGTGTGATAGAAGTGCAGGCCCGGATTGAGGCTGACCAGATCGTTGAGCGCGTAGGTGTAGTCCAGGTCGTAGTAGTACTGGTTCCAGATGTCCTTGAGTTCAGAGGCGTAGAGGCTGCTGGTCAGCCCCGGAATGCCGGTCCAGGCGATCCCGGCCCAATTCAGGTGCAGGCTTTCGTCACCTTTTTGCAAGGTGCCGTAGGAGGTGCCGATGCGCTTGTGGCCACTCTGGTTGTAAGGCTTGGTGAAACTGGCTTGGCCGCCTTCGATCAACCAGCCGTCGAAACTGTGGTTGGTCAGGCTGACGCCGCGAAAGGTCTGCGGCAGCATGCGGCTCATGCCCCCGGCGATCACCGGGTTGTTGAGAAACAGATCGCCGGCCTTGAGCTCGGTGTCGAAGGCTCGCATCTTCAAGGTGGCGCCAGCGGTGGAGAACGCTGCGGGCGCTTTTCCGTTGCCATCGCTGATGGGCAGGATGCTCGAACTGTCGGTGCCGCCACCGCCATCGAGCTTGAGGCCGAGCATGGCATTGGCATCCAGGCCGAAACCCACGGTGCCCTGGGTGTAGCCGGACTCGAAGACCCCCAGGAAACCCTGGCCCCATTCGATGTTGTCATCGGCTTGCTGATGCCGGTTGCGATTCATGTAGTAGTTGCGGGCGTTGAGCTTGAGGCTCGAGCCGGCGACGAAGCCCTGTTTGTCGCGCTCTTCGGCAGCCTGGCCCAAGGCGGGAATAGTTGCAGCGATTGCAATGAATAGTGGGCTGATTCTCAGCGTGGTCCTGAACAACGTGTAGCTCCTTTGGTGAATGAACATGATTTTTTATTGTGAATTCGGTTGTTTCTTGTTCTGTGCATGACGAATGTGCAGAGGGTTTCTCTACAGCAAAAAAAAGCCGCTGAAGTCAGCGGCTTTAAGACAACTTACTCCAGGGTTGAAAGCAGAGAAGTTGTCGAGGGAAACGAGTGGCTATCGCCGATCAACTGTCTTTGTGAGCGTCGGTCTTGCTGTGCTCAGCGGTGATCTTCTGGGCTTGCTGGCTGTTTTGCTGCTGGGCGGCCTGGGCAATCTGCGCTTGTTCGAACGCGGCGGCGCGTGCGGCATTTCTCGCCACGAATCCCTGGGATTCTTCGGCCATGGCCATTGGCACCACGAACAGGGAAGACAAAACAAAGACGCTGGCCAAACCCATACTGTTGGACATTTCTGAAGACCTTCTTGCAGAGCAAGTTCAATTCGGTGCGACAAAAATATAACCATGTGGCTGCTGGAAAAAGAGCCGAACAGGATAAGGACTGTTACCAAAAACACAACAGTAGAGACTGGCCAGCAGGTGCCGGGTTGCCAGCGAAAGTGCCCCATAGTCCGCGCCGGATAGGTTGAGGCGTGCGTCGGCCAGTCGGCGTCTGCAGAATCCGAGAATCCCGAGTCACAGAGGCAGATAAAGGCCGAAGGTGTTGATCCCCCGATCGCTGCGCACAAAGACGTCGCCGCCATGCATCAGGGCGATGGCCTTGACGATGGCCAGCCCCAGGCCGTGGTTGGCGCCGCTGTTGCTGCGCGAGGCATCGACCCGGTAGAAACGCTCGAACAAACGCGGCAGGTGTTCGCTGGCGATGCCTTGCCCCGGGTTGCTGACGGCGATCGTCACTTGCTGCTCCTGCACTTCAATCCGCACCTGGATCACTTCCCCCACCGCCGTGTGCTGCACGGCATTGTTCAGCAGATTGATCAGGGCCCGGCGCAGGTGGGCAATCTCGATCCGTACCTGGGCATCGCCCTGGACCTCGACCCTGACCTGGGCGTCTTCGAGGATGAAGTCCAGGTAGTCCAGGGTGGTAGCCACTTCCGTCGCCAGGGAGGTGCTGGTGAGCTTGGTGGCCTTGTTGCCCTGGTCGGCACTGGCCAGGAACAGCATGTCGTTGACGATGGAGCGCAGCCGTTCCAGTTCTTCAAGATTGGATTGCAGTACCTCGAAGTAATGCTCCGCCGAGCGGCCTCGGGTCAGGGCCACCTGGGTCTGGCCGATCAGGTTGGTCAGGGGCGAGCGCAGTTCATGGGCGACGTCGGCGTTGAACGACTCCAGGCGCGAATAGGCCTGTTCGACCCGTTCCAGGGTGGAGTTGAAGGAGCTGACGAACTGGCTCAGCTCCGGCGCCAGGGGCGAGAGCTGCAGGCGCCCGGAGAGCCGCGGCGGTGCAAGGCGCTGGGCCTCCTGGGACAGCTTGATCAGCGGCTTGAGGCCGATCCGCGCCACCCAGTAACCCAGGGCCGAGGCCAGCAGTACACCGACGATGGCCAGGCCGATCAGGGCTATCAGCAACTGCTGCTGGGTCTGGTGGAAGGTATCGGTGTCGATGGCAATCAGGAAGCGCAGGGCCGGGCGCTGTTCCTTGGCCGGCAATTGGCTGACCAGTACCTTCAGTGGATAGGGATGAGCGCTCAGGATCAGGTCGCGCATGCCCAGCGGACCTTGGGCGAATGCGCGGATCTGTGGGTCCGGGTTGCCGTACTCATAAGCGGGATCGCCGCTCACTGCCCAGAAACGGATGCGCTTGTCCTCCTCGCTGAGCAGCTTGAGCTTGGCGTTGATCTTGGCCCAGTGTTCAGGCGTGCCGTAACGGTTCAAGGCCGACTCCAGCACGCTGTAACGCGCGTCCAGCTCGGCTTCCGGCAGCAGGCCCAGGCCTTTGTCCACCTGTTGATAGAGGGCGCCACCAATCAGCAGGAAGATCAGCAGTGCCACCAGGGTGAACAGCCCGCTCAGGCGCAGGGCAATGGAGTTACTCGGCACTGCGGCTCTCCAGCACATAACCCATGCCGCGGATGGTGTGCAGCAGCTTGTGTTCGAAAGGGCCGTCGAGTTTGGCCCGCAGGCGCTTGATTGCCACTTCGACGACGTTGGCGTCGCTGTCGAAGTTAATGTCCCAGACCATCTCGGCAATCGAGGTCTTGGACAGGATCTCGCCCTGGCGCCGGGCCAGCACGCTGAGCAGGGAAAACTCCTTGGCGGTCAGGTCCAGGCGCGTGCCGGCGCGGCTGGCCTTGCGGCTGATGAGATCGATCCACAGGTCGGCGATGCTGATCTGCACCGGTTCGTGACCACCGCTGCGGCGGGTCAGGGCCTGCAGGCGGGCCACCAGCTCAAGGAAGGAAAAGGGCTTGCCCAGGTAGTCGTCGGCGCCATCGCGCAGGCCGCGAATCCGGTCCTCCACGCGCTCCCGGGCGGTGAGCATGATCACCGGAGTCTGCTTGCGCGCCCGCAGGGCTCGCAGCACGCCAAAGCCGTCCAGGCCGGGGAGCATCACATCCAGCACGATCACCGCATAGTCACTTTCCAGAGCCAGGTGCAGACCCTCGACGCCATCCCGGGCCAGGTCGACGGTATAGCCCTGTTCGGTCAGTCCGCGATGCAGGTAGTCCGCAGTTTTTTCTTCGTCTTCGATAATCAGAACGCGCATGACCCGCCTCAGGTGTTGGTGGCCGGCGAAAGGGCCGGCTGGGGCCGGTGGAACAGCCGCTCGAGCCACAAGTATATGACCGGCGTAGTGAACAGCGTCAGGGCCTGGCTTACCAGCAAACCGCCGACCACCGCGATGCCCAGGGGCTGGCGCAGTTCGGCACCGGTACCATAGCCGAGCATCAGCGGCAGGGCGCCGAGCAAGGCGGCAAGGGTGGTCATGATGATCGGCCGGAAGCGGGTGATACAGGCCTGGTAGATCGCTTCTTCAGGAGCCAGGCCACGGTTGCGCTGGGCCTCCAGGGCGAAGTCGATCATCAGGATGCCGTTTTTCTTGACGATGCCGATCAGCAGCACCAGGCCGATCAGCGCCATGATGGAAAAGTCCTGGCCGCAGAGCCAGAGCATCAACAAGGCGCCGAGGCCCGCTGAAGGCAGGGTGGAAATGATGGTCAGCGGATGCACGAAGCTTTCGTACAGCACCCCGAGAATGATGTACACGGCCACCAGCGCGGCGAGGATCAGGTACGGCTGGCTGGCCAAGGAGCTTTGGAAGGCCTGGGCCGCGCCCTGGAAGTTGCCGCTGATGGCCGCCGGCATACCGATCTCGCTCTTTGCCTGGTCAAGCAGGATCACCGCATCCCCCAGGGCCACGCCGGGGGCCAGGTTGAACGACAGATTGGCCGCCGGAAACATGCCGTCGTGGGCGATCGACAGCGGGCCGATGCTGGGCGCGTCGAAGCGGGCCAGGGCCGACAGTGGGACCATTTCCCCGGTCAGCGGCGAGCGCAGGTAGAAGTAGTTCAGGCTCTCGGCCTTGCCCCGTTGCTGAGTGTCGAGTTCGAGGATCACGTTGTACTGGTTGATCTCGGTCTGGAACTCGTTGATCTGACGCTGGCCGAAGGCGTCGTACAGCGCTTCGTCGACATCGCTGGCGGTGAGGCCGAAGCGCGCGGCGGCGGTGCGATCGATGTTGATGTGGGTGATGCTGCCGCCCAGTTGCAGATCGTTGGAAACATCGCGGAACGCCGGGTTGCCGCGCAGTTTTTCAGTCAGGCGTTGGGTCCAGGTACTCAGGGTCGGGCCGTCGTTGCTTTTGAGCACGTATTGATACTGGGCGCGGCTGGGGCCGGAACTGAGGTTGATGTCCTGGCCGGCCCGTAAGTAGAGGACGATGCCCGGCACCTGCATCAGTTGTGGGCGGATGCGGTCGATAAAGGCGCTGGCGGAGACATCCCGGTCGCCACGTTTTTTCAGCGAGATCCAGAAGCGGCCATTGGCGATGGTCTGGTTGCTGCCGGAGACGCCCACCGAATGGGAGAAGGCTTGCACTGCTGGGTCGGCAGCGACGATTTCCGCCAGGGCCTGATGTTTTTTCACCATGTCCGGGTAGGAGATGTCCGCCGCCGCCTCGGTAGTACCCAGCACGAAGCCGGTGTCCTGCACCGGGAAGAAGCCCTTGGGAATCAGAATGTAACCGGCGATGGCCATGCTCAAGGTCAGGCCGAAAATCCCCAGCATCAGTTGCTGATGGGCCAGGGCCTTGCGCAGGCCGCGTTCGTAGAAGGCGAGCAGGTGCTCGCCGAAACCCGGCTGGGCATGGGCCGGGTGCACCGGGGCACGCATGAACAGGGCGGCCAGGGTCGGGGCCAGGGTCAGCGAGACCACCACCGAAATCATGATGGTGGAGGTGGCGGTCAGGGCGAACTCCTTGAACAGCCGGCCGACCACTCCGCCCATGAACAGCAGGGGAATGAACGCCGCCACCAGGGAAAAGCTGATGGAGACCACGGTAAAGCCGATCTCTGCGGCGCCCTTGATCGCCGCCTCGCGCATGCCTTCACCGGCCTCCAGATGGCGGTGGATGTTCTCCACCACCACGATGGCATCGTCCACCACAAAGCCCACGGCGATGACGATGGCCACCAGGGTCAGGTTGTTCAGGCTGAAGCCCATCACGTACATGAGGGCGAAACTGGCGGTCAGCGATACCCCCAGCACTGCGGAGACGATCAGGGTCGCCGACCACTGGCGCAGGAACAGCGCCATCACCGCCACCACCAGCAGCACGGCGATCAGCAGCGTGATCTCCACTTCATGCAGCGAGGCGCGGATGGTCTGGGTGCGATCCACCAGCACCTTGACCTGCACCGACGCCGGCAGCATCGCCTCAAGGCCCGGCAGCGCAGCCTGGATGCGGTCCACGGTGTCGACGATATTGGCCCCCGGTTGGCGCGAGATCACCAGATTGACCCCAGGCTGGTCACCGGACCAGGCCTGGACGTAGGCGTTCTCCGAGCCGTTGACCACTCGCGCCACGTCCTGCAGGTGCACTGGTGCGCCGTCCTTGTAGGAAACGATCAACTGGCCGTATTCCTCGGGATGGAACAGCTGGTCGTTGGTGGACAGGGTGGAGATGCTCGATTCGCCATACAGCGCGCCCTTGGCCAGGTTGAGGCTGGTTTGCTGGATCGCCAGGCGGATGTCGGCCAGGGTCAGGCCGATGGCCGCCAGCTTGTCTGCTGAAGCCTGGACCCGGATCGCCGGGCGCTGCTGGCCGGTGATGTTGATCTGGCCAACACCGTCGATCTGGCTGATCTGCCGGGCCAGCAGGGTTTCCGCGTAGTCGCTGAGCTCGGTGCCGGGCATCTGCGTCGAGCTGATGCTGAGGATCAGCACCGGGCTGTCGGCGGGGTTGACCTTCCTCCAGGTGGGCAGGGTGGGCATGTCCTTGGGCAGTTTGCCGGCGGCGGTGTTGATGGCCGCCTGTACTTCCTGAGCGGCGGTGTCGATGCTCTTGTTCAAGGTGAACTGCAGGGTCAGCAGGGAGGAGCCCAGGGCACTGCTGGAGGTCATCTGGGTCACGCCGGGGATGGCGCTGAACTGCACCTCAAGCGGCGTGGCCACCGAGGAGGCCATGGTGTCCGGGCTGGCCCCGGGCAGGGTGGCGGAAACCTGGATGGTGGGAAACTCGGCCTCCGGCAGCGGCGCCACCGGCAGGCGCGCAAAGGCGATCAGCCCCAGCAGCACCAGCGCGAACGTCAGCAGCACGGTGGCGACCGGATGGTCGATGCACCAGGCGGACATCGAGCCACGGCCCTTCATGGCTTGGGCTCCGAGGCCTGCACCAGGGGCGGCGGGTCGCTCAGTACCTGGACCTGGGAGCCGGGTTTGAGCCGCGACTGGCCGTCACTGACCAGCACGTCCCCGGCCTGGACGCCGGAGATGATGTTCAGCCCGCTGTCCTGATACAGCACCTGCACCGGCACGCTTTCCACGTGCTGGCCTTTGACCCTGAACACGAAGTGCTGATCCAGGCCGCGCTGGATCACGTTAGGCGGTACGGTGAGCGCGGCCTGGTCCAGCGCCGTCTGGATTTTCACCGTCACCAATTGTCCGGGCCAGAGCTTTTGCTGAGCGTTGTCGAACTCGGCCTTGACGCGAATGGTGCCGGTACCGGCATTGATCTGGTTGTCGATCAGCGTCAGGTGCCCGTTGCCCAGCAGGGCATCGGGGCTGTTGCTGTCGGCGCCCAGGTAGGCTTGGACCGCCGCCGGCTTCGGGGCGCGGATCAACTGCTGCAAGGTCGGCAGCATTTGCTGGGGCAGGGAAAACTCCACGGCGATGGGGTCGATCTGGGTCACCGAAAACAGCCCCTGGGTGTCGGTCACGCGTAGGAAATTGCCTTCATCCACGGTACGAATACCCACCCGGCCAGTGACGGGAGAGCGGATCTGGGTGTAGGAGAGTTGTACCTGGGTGGCGTCAATGGCGGCCTGGTTGCCTTGGGCCGTGGCATTGAGCTGATTGACCAGGGCCACTTGCTGGTCGTACGTCTGCTTCGAGACGCCGTCATCCACCGACAGCAGCTTGTAGCGCTTGAGATTGATCTGCGCCACCTGCAACTGGGCCTGATTCTGCGCCAGCTGAGCCCGGGCCTGATCCAGGTTGGCGCGGATCGAACGGTCATCGAGAGTGGCCAGCAGGTCACCTGCTTTCACCCACTGCCCTTCCTTGACCCGCAATCGGGTGAGGATGCCGTCCACCTGGGGACGGATGGTCACACTGTGCAGCGACTGCACCGAGCCTATGCCGCTGGTGTAGCGCGCTACGTCCTGCTGGACCACCTGTACCACCCGCACTGGTATCGCCGTGGGCGCGGCCAGCCTGGGGCTTGTGGGTTTGTTGAAGAACCAGATCGCAGCGGCGGCGATGGCCAGGAGAAGCGTTGCGGTCACGACGGTTTTCTTGGCAATGGGCATGGGGGGAGGGCGCCGGGCAGTGATGTCGGAAGGATGGCCATGATCTGTGCACAGTTATAGTCCGCTAACCCGGTCAGCAGGGTGACGGCCAGCTGTCAGCCCTGTCAGAAAAGTACCTGCCAGCCCTTGCGATGCAGGTCAAAGATCGCAGGCACACAGGTATACTGCCGGCCCCTGTGGCCCGTCCCTCGGCCCGGCTTTTCTTTCTCTCCTGGAGCTTCCATGACTTCCCCTGCACAACCTGCTGCGGATGACGCCCTGAGCGTTGATCCTGCGGCCGAGCCGGCCACCCCTGAAACCGAGGGCAAGGCTGAGATACCGGCGTTCAAGTTTCCCTTCAAACCGTCCGAATTCGCCGCGGCCAAAAACGTTCAGCAGCCCTGGTACAAGAACGGCGCCAGCAATGGCCACACCAAGACCCCCGGCGCAGCGCCTCCCGGTACCCGGCGCTCCATGGGCAAACGTTGATATCGCCGACAATCGAAGATATTGCCTCGATTTGCGCTTTTTAATCGCAATGATGGCTAATTGCTTTAAACCTGAGCTGGATCAGTATTTGTGGCATCAGTGCGCTTAGAGTCAGCAGCCCTGCCGACTCCTCCTAACAATTACGAGCGCGCTTCCCATGAAGATCAACCTGCCGGTTACTGGGCGAAACGTGGACTTTGCCCCTGATGCGAACATCCTTTCGACCACCGATCTGACCAGCGCGATCACCTACGCCAATCCTGACTTCATCGAGATCAGCGGCTACACCCGCGAGGAACTGCTGGGTTCGCCGCACAACCTGCTGCGTCACCCGGACATGCCCTCCGCGGCCTTCGGCCATATGTGGCGCACCCTCAAGAGCGGCCGCTCGTGGATGGGCATGGTCAAGAACCGCTGCAAGAACGGCGACCACTACTGGGTCAGCGCCTACGTCACGCCGGTGACGCGTGACGGTCAGGCGGTGGAGTACCAATCGGTGCGCACCAAGCCCAGTCCGCAACAGATCGACGCCGCGGAGCGGGCTTATGCCCGGCTCAGGGAGGGCGGGCGTTCAGGTTGGAGCCTGCTGCCAGTCGTCAGCCTGCGCTTGCGCCTGTGGGCCGCTATCAGCGCCGGTTTTATCGGCAGTTTCGGGGTTTCAGCCTGGCTGCTGCCCGAGTCCTGGATGCTCCAGGGCACGGTGATGGCCATGGGCTGGTGCCTGAGTCTGGTGGCGGTCGGTCTGCAAATGCGCCCGCTGGATCGCCTCGCCGAGCGTGCCCGGCAGATCGGCGACAACCCACTGAGCCAGGGCATCTACACCGGTCGTGCCGACGAGTTCGGGCGTATCGAGTTTGCCTTGCAGATGCTCGAGGCCCAAGTGGGGGCGGTGGTGGGGCGGATCGGCGATGCGTCCCAGCGCCTGGCCGGGCACGCCGCAGAGCTGGTGGAACACCTGCACAGCAGCCACAACAGCACCCTGGAGCAGCAGGCGGAAACCGATCAGGTGGCGGCCGCCATTCACCAGATGGCCGCCAGCGTGGCCGAGGTCGCCACCCATGCCCAGCAGGCATCGGTGGCGGCGGATCAGGCGGAAAGCGAAACCCGTGAAGGTCATCAACTGGTGGGCGAAAGCCGCAGCGCGGTGCTACGCCTGGCCAGCGAGCTGGAGCGGGCCACCGAGGTCATCCATCAGCTGG
This sequence comes from Pseudomonas danubii, assembly GCF_042980055.1. Lineage (NCBI taxonomy): Bacteria > Pseudomonadati > Pseudomonadota > Gammaproteobacteria > Pseudomonadales > Pseudomonadaceae > Pseudomonas > Pseudomonas danubii. Next base: position 6,684,724 of record NZ_CP116502.1, on the reverse strand, counting down.
AGGGCCACAGCACGGATATTTCCGGGGTGCTGGAGGTGATCCGCAGCATCGCCGAGCAAACCAACCTGCTGGCCCTGAACGCTGCCATCGAGGCGGCGCGGGCCGGTGAGCAGGGGCGCGGCTTTGCCGTGGTGGCCGATGAGGTCCGTGGGCTGGCCCAGCGGACCCAGGATTCCACCAACGAAATCCAGCGCATGATCAGCACCCTGCAAAATGCGGCGCGCCATGCCGTGGAGGCCATGCAGCACAGCAGTGCGCATGTGGAAAGCAGTGTCGACCAGGCCCAGCGCGCCGCGGTGGCCCTGGACGGCATCAGCCAGCGGGTCAATCAGATCACCGAAATGAGCCTGCAGATTGCCGCGGCGGTGGAGGAGCAGAGCGCGGTGAGCGAGGACATCAACCGCAACATCATCGGTATTCGCAATGCCTGTGAAGTGACGGTCAGTGCCGGCCAGCTCAGTCATGTCAATTCAGGCGACGTGGCCGGGCTGGCGGGGGACTTGCGGCAACTGGCCCAGGAGTTCTGGCATAAGCGCGGATAGGCCGGCTCGCCGGCCAGCCTGATCCTGCGGGGTCAGGCGGCGCGTAGCGAGATGAAGGCGTAGTCCAGGGCCGCTTCGCTGACCACCTGGGCGCCGGCAGCCTGGACCTGGCTGGCGATGTCATTTCCGGACAGGTGAAAGCGCCAGGGCTGGCTGGATGCCACGGGGGGCGCGGCCTGAACTTGATCGATGGCCCTGGCCAGGGCATTCATGTCGGGCAAGTAGGCGGTGAAGCCGTCGCCCTTGAGGGCCGTGGTGCGAATGCCGAGCAGGGCGCAAATGGCTTCCTTGGTGTGGATATCGTCGCGGTCGGCCTGGCGTGAGCGGCTGATCAGCTCGGCCAGTTCCCTATCCACCAGTGCTCCCCCCAGAATCAGTTGCGGTCCCTGTTCCCAGGATTCCGGCGGGCACTCCTTGGCCTGCGGGTTGAGGGGGATATGGGGATTGATCTCCATGGGGTAGATACGGCACACCAGGGGGCGACGCTCATAGATGCGGCAGAGCTGGTCTTCGTCAAGATTCCGGCAGGGGCCGACGTTGTAGGCGGCAAAGGTGATTGCCACGTAGGCCTCGGTACTGCCACTGGTGACCCGGCAGGAACGGCGCTCGGCGTGCTCGCGCTGTTGCGCCGGCAGCCCCAGGCCATTGCCGAGGAAGGCCTCCACCAGGACGATCACCTGACCGCCGTCGGCGGCCCAGGCCCGGGCTTCGGTGAGGGTCAGGGGCACATGGTGATCGTTGCAGCACTTGCCGCAACCAACGCAGGAAAACTGAGTATTCATGGAGCGAGTAAACCGTTCTGGGTCGACAGGGATAGCGCCATAAATGCTGTTATTGACGCGGCCAGGAGCCGTGTCGAAGCAAGTTGCACGCCAGCTGTCGGGTCTTGATGGCTGTCGCCTAGGGCAGGACTTCACGACGCACGATATGCATGCCGGTGCTTTCATACAGGCGCCGCGCCCGCAGGTTGTCCTCCAGCACCCTGAGATCGACAAAGCCTTCCCGGCGTTCGGCGAACATCATGAAGGCTTGTAGCAGCAGGGCGCGGCCCAGTCCTTGACCACGGGCCCGAGGGTGCACCACCAGATCCTTGATATAGGCGCTGGTCCAGCACTGGGCCACCGCCACCACGCCCTGCGCATCCCGCACCACCAGGCACAGTTGAGGGTCGTACTCGGCATCGGTTTCGAAGGCCCGGCGCCAGTTTTCCAGGGGCGGCACCTGGCCACCGCCGTCCTGGTAGCCCAGGTGCAGCAGTTGATGCACGGCTTCGGCCAGTTCCGGGCTGTAGTGCTGCAGGGTGATGCCCGCCGGCCACTGTGGCGTGGCCTGGGGGACACTGAGGTCACGACGCAGCAGCAGGCAGTGGACCTCGCTCATGGCTCAGGCTGCCTGGCTGGCGATGGTCTTGGCAGCGTCGATCAGGCAGCGGGTCAGTTCCGGCGAGGAGAATTTGGTGAGTACCGCATTGGCTCCGGCCAGGCGGGCTTTTTCACTGTTCATGGCACTGTCCAGCGAGGTGTGCAGCAACACATACAGATGGGCGAAGTCCGGGGTTTCCCGCAGGGTCCGGGTCAGGGCGTAGCCATCCATTTCCGACATCTCGATGTCCGAAACGATCAGGTTGATCTCGTTGGCCGTGCCTTGCAGTTCCAGCAGGCAGTCGATGGCCTCCTTGGCGCTGCGGGCGGTGTGACATTGCAGGCCGAGGTTGCGCAGGGTGTGCACCGATTGCTGCAGCGCTACCTGGCTGTCGTCCACCACCAGGATGCGCGCATTGCCCAGGGCATCGGCATCTTCCATGCTCAGTTCGGTGGGCGCCATCTCGATCTGCGCCGGGGCGATGCCGTGGATCACTTTCTCGATATCCAGCACTTGCACCAGCGTGCCGTCCACCTGGGTCACGCCGGTGATGTAGGACTTGATACCGCCGGAACCAAAGGGCGGTGGGCGGATATCGGTGGTCAGGCAGTGGACGATCTTGCTCACCGCCTGCACGTGCAGGCCCTGTTTGGAACGGCTGACGTCGGTGACGATCAGGCAACCGCTGTCCGGGTCGGCCAGGGGGCGCTCGCCGATGGCCCGGCTGAGGTCGATCACCGACAGCGAGTTGCCGCGCAAGGTGGCGATGCCCTTCACATGGGGGTGGGACTCCGGCAGCTTGGTCAGCGGCGGGCAGGGAATGATTTCACTGACTTTAAGCAGGTTGATTGCCATCAGCTTGCCGCTGCGCAAGGTAAACAGCAGAAGCGAAAGCGAGTCTGCGCGGGCTTTGTTGGAGGACATAAAAACCTTCTCTGGAAAAAATTGGCTTGTGGCTCGACCCACGGACAACCCTTGATAACGGGTTATCGACGTATTCAGGACGGGCTTTAGCGGCGAGGCTGCTTTCCGTCGGCCGCTGCGCGGGTCCCTGGATTTACGCCGTGCCCTTTGCTGGCACGCCCGCTCCAGCGAGCAGGCCCTTGGCCTCTACCGTAGGCCCAGGCGCTTGGCCAGGCGGCTGAGGTTGGCCCTGTCCAAGCCTAGCTCACGGGCGGCACTGGCCCAGTTGTGCTGGTGCCGTTCAAGGCAGGCGTTGATCAGTTGGCGTTGATAGTGCTCGGTGGCCTGGCGCAGATCGCCGTTGGTGAGGGCCAGAGGCGCGCTTTCAAGGGCTTGCTCGGGCACGGCAGGCGCCTTTTCGCTGACCCGCGGCAGGTCCAGGTCCGTTGCATCCAGGCTGAGGATCTTCGGCCGTTCACGGCAGTTGCCCAAGGCCTTGAGGGCGCTGCGTCCGATCAAGTGCTCCAGTTCGCGGACGTTGCCCGGCCAGTTGTAGGCCAGCAGCGCCTGTTGCGCATCGGCGCTCAGGCGCAGGCTGCCCAGGCCCATGCGCGAGCGGTTCTGTTCCAGGAAGTAGCCGCTGAGCAGCAGCACGTCCCGGCCCCGGTCCCGCAGGGCCGGCACCCGCAGTGGATACACGCTGAGGCGATGGTAGAAGTCGGCGCGATAACGACCGTTGCGCACCTCTTCTGCCAGATCGCGGTTGGTGGCGGCGATCAGGCGTACGTCCACCTGATGTTCCTTGTCCGAGCCCAGGCGTTGCAATTGGCCGCTTTGCAGCACCCGCAGCAGCTTGGCTTGTACCGTCAGCGACAGTTCACCGACTTCATCGAGAAACAGGGTGCCGCCATTGGCCAGCTCGAATTTCCCCCGGCGATCCTGGGTGGCCCCGGTAAAGGCGCCGCGCACATGGCCGAACAGCTCGCTCTCCACCAGGGTTTCGGGCAAGGCCGCGCAGTTGAGGCTGATGATCGGTTGCTCCGCCCGGGGCGAGGCCGCGTGAATGGCTTGGGCCACCAACTCCTTGCCAACGCCGGTTTCCCCGGTGATCAGCACGGTCAGGTCGCTGCCGCCAACCAGATTGATCTCTTCCAGCAAGCGTTTGTGGGCCTTGCTCTGGCCGATCATCTCGCGGTTCTGCCCGCTGGCCTGGCGGAAGACTTCGGCCCGTTGATGCTCGTTTTCGGCGCGCAGTGCCAGGCGCTCGATGCGCTCGGCAGCGCTGACCGTGGCGGCAGCCAGGCTGGCGAAGGCTTGCAGGGCGTCCAGCTCGATAGGCTCGAAGCGCTGCGGGTCGAGGGCGTCGAGGGTCAGCAGGCCCCAGGGGCGTTCATCGACGAACAGCGGACAGCCCATGCAGTCATGGACTTCCAGGTGGTCGTCGAGACCTTCCACCAGGCCGTCATAGGGATCGGGCAGTTCACTGTCGCTGGCAAAACGGGTCGGTCCCGGGCTGCTGAGCAGGGCGGCAAAGCGCGGGTGCTCGCTGACCTTGAAGCGCCGGCCCAGGGTATCGGTACTCAGGCCGTTGACCGCCAGCGGCACCAGCCATTCGCCATCCAGGCGCAGCAGCGCGGCGGCATCGCAGGGCAGCAGGGCTCGCAGGGCCTCCAGCAGGCGGCGATATCGTTCGCCCTCAGGCAGTTCCCGAGACAGGTCGGTCACCAGTGGCAGTAGGGTCGTGAGTAGGGATTTTGCAGTCATAAGGACTCCGCGTTGTCTTAATGACTATAAAGGTCGGCGTGTCTTTATGACTATTTATATTTTAAGTTATTGATTTATAAAGATTTAAATTCTGGCATGGAAACTGATTAGTTAAGGGCAACCTGCAAGCAGTCAAAAAGTCCAGGAGTTGTCCCTATGCTAAGCGTTCAAGATCGCGCCATCATCAAATCCACTGTGCCCCTGCTGGAAAGCGGTGGCGAAGCCCTGATTACCCATTTCTACCGGATGATGCTGTCCGAGTACCCCCAGGTGCGTCCGCTGTTCAACCAGGCCCACCAGGCCAGCGGTGATCAGCCCCGGGCCCTGGCCAATGGCGTACTGATGTATGCCCGGCATATCGACCAGTTGGACCAACTGGGGGACCTGGTGGCCAAGATCATCAACAAGCATGTGGCCCTGCAGATCCTGCCGGAGCATTACCCCATAGTTGGCGCCTGCCTGTTGCGGGCCATTTCCGAGGTGCTGGGCAGCGAGATCGCCACTCCCGAAGTGATCAATGCCTGGGGCGCGGCCTACAACCAGTTGGCGGATATCCTGATTGGCGCCGAGGCGGCCATCTACGACGAGAAGGCCCAGGCACCCGGCGGCTGGCGGGGCGCGCGGGAATTCACATTGGTGGATAAGGTCCAGGAGAGCGCGGAAATCACCTCCTTCTATTTCGAGCCATTGGACCGGGGGCCGATCCTCGCCGCCGAGCCTGGGCAGTACATTGGCTTGCAGCTCTTCATCGAGGGCGAGGAAGTACGGCGCAATTATTCCCTGTCGGCGCTTACCAGCCAGGGCCAGTACCGCATCAGCGTCAAGCGCGAGGCCGGAGGCGTGGCGTCCAACTACCTGCATGACCAGTGCCCAGTGGGCGCGCGCATCATGCTGTTTCCGCCGGCGGGTGAGTTCACCCTGGAGGCCAGCGACAAGCCCCTGGTGCTGATCAGTGGCGGGGTTGGTATCACCCCGACCCTGCCGATGCTGGAGGCCGCGTTGGCGACCGAGCGCCCGGTGCATTTCATCCACTGTGCACGCAATGGCCAGGTGCATGCGTTTCGCCACTGGGTCGACGAATTGGCGCAACGTTATCCACAGCTCAAGCGTTTCTACTGCTACGCCGAAGACGACGGCATCAGCCCAGCAGCAGACAAACTGGGGCTGCTGACCCGGGAGCAGTTGGCCGACTGGTTGCCGGAGCAGCGTGATCTGGATGCCTATTTCCTCGGGCCCAAGGGCTTCATGGCGGCCATCAAGCGCCATCTCAAGGCCCTGGGCATTCCCGAGCAACAAAGTCGCTACGAGTTCTTCGGCCCGGCGGCGGCCCTGGAATAACCCTCGCGACTCCTGCACAAGCCAGCCCTGCAATGGGGCTGGCTTGTTAATCCTTGCTTAACCTGCCTGTCGTTAATTCCCCACGATGCTGGGATGGCGCTGCCATGCCGGCCCTTTCATTGTGCGTCCCCCAGGCCCGTAAACCTTGGGTATTGCCTGCGATGCAATGCATTCAAAGGTCATGATCAGCGTGTAGACTTCCGGGCACCCGATGGCAATCAGATCAACTTCGCAATTCAACCGTGGGCTGCCGTGAGCAGCACAGGTGGCCCGGTTGGACAGACAACAGAAAAAAGGAAAAGGGATGAGTGACGACAGACTGCGTTTGGGACGTGAACGGCGCTTCCTGGTGCTGCTGGGGGTTATCTGCCTGGCGTTGATCGGCGGTGCCCTGTACATGCAGGTGGTATTGGGCGAGGCGCCTTGCCCTCTGTGCATCTTGCAGCGCTACGCCTTGCTGCTGATTGCACTGTTCGCCTTCATTGGCGCGGCCCTGAGTTCGCGGCGTGGCATCACCATCATGGAGACGCTGGTGGTGATCAGTGCCATCGCCGGCGCGGGAGTGGCCGGGCACCATGTGTACACCCAGTTCTATCCAGCAGTGAGCTGTGGCATTGACGTGCTGCAGCCGATTGTCGACAGCCTGCCCTTGGCGACGATCTTTCCCCTGGGCTTTCAGGTAGACGGCTTCTGCTCCACGCCGTATCCGCCGATCCTTGGGCTGTCCCTGGCCCAGTGGGCACTGTTGGCGTTCGTGCTGACGGTGATCCTGGTGCCCCTGGGCGTGGTGCGCAATCGCAAGAAAACCTACTGATTCACCCGGAAAGCCCCGGTCCCTCAACAGGGGCCGGGGCTTTTTCATGTCCTTCATCCAGCAGTTGAAAAGTCCGTGATTTGCGGCAAGTGAGGGTGCGGCAAAAGTGCGACATGTTGTCACACTGTCGCGGCCGCAGGCGGGCGGTCGGGGGCTGCCAACAGACTGCATTCCGGGCAACTGGTTCCATACAAGTCTGTCAGTTTATGTAAGCCGCGTTGTTGGGGAAAACCCATAGCCTGCTATCTATACAATTCTTCACAGACCCCGTTTTACAAGGGGTGAAGCCATATGAAAGGCGGCTTTCAGGGGTGGGTAGAGGTCCGGCGGCGGGGCTTTTTCAAGTCCTTTTTGGGGGTTTTTGTTGATAATGAAAATCGTTATGATTGCGATCCTTTGCAACAATCGTGAGCGATTGTTGCGCCCAGCGATAAAAATTATTTCGGGATAAGACATGGTTTATAAAACGCGACATATCTACAATCGCCCGCACTGAATTTCCGACGCTGCTCATCCCTGAGCACACGAGGACGGTCGAGGGGCGGATTGAGCGCTCCATGCGACTGCGGGTGTCGGCGCCTTCCAAACTTCCGCACCAAATGGAATTGGTCTGTAACAAGGCCTTTGACCACGAGATCGAATAAGAACCACTGCTAGCCCGGGATGTGTCGTTGAGCGTTTAACGCAACGGGCAGGCCCTTATTCCATTGAAGAAAAATGCCAACCCTTGGCAGGGTGAAGTGTTGGCGATCAAAACCCAACTGCATTGCGCAAGCTGCTTTAGAGGTCGTGAGATGAGTAAAAACAGGTACCCCAGATTACTAGGCTTATTGCCGCTGCTCGGCATGTTGATGCTGGGAGGCTGCAAATGGACCTTGCTCGATCCTAAGGGTCAGGTCGGTCTGGATGAACGAAACCTGATCATCACGGCAACCATCCTGATGCTGCTGGTGGTTGTGCCGGTCATCATCATGACCTTCGCCTTCGCCTGGAAATACCGCGCCTCGAACACGGACGCGACCTACGCGCCGAAGTGGTCCCACTCCACCAAGATCGAAATCGCCGTATGGCTGGTTCCGGTGCTGATCATCATTGCCCTGGGTTATGTCACCTACAAGTCGACCCACGCCCTGGACCCGTACCGTCCGCTGGAGTCCGACGTCAAGCCGGTGACCATCGAAGTGGTCGCCATGGACTGGAAGTGGCTGTTCATCTACCCCGAGCAAGGCATCGCCACCGTCAACAAGATCGTGTTCCCGGCCCATACCCCGGTGAACTTCCGCGTGACCTCCGACACCGTGATGAACTCGTTCTTCATCCCGGGCCTGGGCGGCCAGATCTACGCGATGGCGGGCATGACCACCAAGCTGCACCTGATTGCCAACCAGAACACCGAACTTGAAGGTATCTCCGCCAACTACAGCGGCGCGGGTTTTACCGGCATGAAATTCAAAGCGATCGCAACCAGTCAGGAAGATTTCGACGCCTGGGTAAACGAAGTCAAGAAGGCACCTAAACAGCTGGACACCGCTGAATACGAAGCCCTTTCCAAGGCGAGCCAGAACAATCCTGTAGAACTCTACTCCGCCTACGCGCCGAACCTGTTCCAGACCATCATCGACAAGTATGAAGGCATGAAACCGGGCCAGCCGCTCAAGCACGAGAAGAAAGAAAAGGAAGTGGCCGCAACCGAAGGGATGGACGTGAGTTCGCATTCAGCTGCCGGGGCAGAGGAGTAAACGATGTTTGGTAAATTAAGTCTGGAAGCGATTCCGTTCCACGAGCCGATTGTCATGGTGACCATTGCCATGATCGCGCTCGGCGGCGTGGCGCTGTTCGCGGCAATCACCTACTTCAAGAAGTGGACCTACCTGTGGACCGAGTGGCTGACGTCCGTCGACCACAAGAAAATCGGTGTGATGTACATCATCGTCGCCATGGTCATGCTGCTGCGTGGCTTCGCCGACGCCATCATGATGCGTACCCAGCTGGCCATGGCCACCGAGGGTTCGCCTGGCTACCTGCCACCTGAACACTATGACCAGATCTTCACCGCCCACGGTGTGATCATGATCATCTTCATGGCGATGCCTTTCTTCACCGGCCTGATGAACCTGGTCGTGCCGCTGCAGATCGGCGCGCGTGACGTGGCCTATCCGTTCCTCAACTCCCTGAGCTTCTGGCTGCTGGTATCGGGCGTGGTGCTGATCAACCTGTCCCTGGGCGTTGGCGAATTCGCCAAGACCGGCTGGGTTGCCTATCCACCACTGTCGGGCCTGCAATACAGTCCGGGCGTGGGTGTCGACTACTACATCTGGGCGCTACAGCTATCAGGGCTGGGGACAACGCTGACGGGGGTCAACTTCCTGGCCACCGTGCTGAAAATGCGTACCCCGGGCATGAAGATGATGGACATGCCGATCTTCACCTGGACCTGCACCTGGGCCAACGTGCTGATCGTGGCTTCGTTCCCGATCCTCACCGCTACCCTGGCACTGCTGACGCTTGACCGTTACATGGATTTCCACATTTTCACCAATGAACTTGGTGGCAATCCAATGATGTACGTGAACCTGTTCTGGGCCTGGGGTCACCCCGAGGTGTACATCCTGATCCTGCCAGCGTTCGGTATCTTCTCCGAAGTCATCTCGACCTTCTCGGGCAAGCGCCTGTTCGGCCACCACTCGATGATCTACGCCTCCGGCGCGATCTCGATCCTGGGCTTCATGGTCTGGCTGCACCACTTCTTCACCATGGGTTCGGGGGCCAGCGTCAACGCCTTCTTCGGCCTGGCAACCATGCTGATCTCGATCCCGACGGGGGTGAAGCTATTCAACTGGCTGTTCACCATCTACCACGGCCGTCTGCGCATCACCAGCCAGGTTCTGTGGACCCTGGGCTTCATGGTGACCTTCGCCATCGGCGGCATGACCGGCGTACTGCTGGCCATCCCGGGTGCGGACTTCGTCCTGCACAACAGCCTGTTCGTGATCGCTCACTTCCACAACGTGATCATCGGCGGCGCGGTATTCGGCTACATCGCCGGCTTCAGCTTCTACTTCCCGAAAGCCTTCGGCTTCAAGCTGCATGAAGGTTGGGGCAAGGCTGCCTTCTGGTTCTGGATCTCGGGCTTCTTCGTCGCATTCATGCCGCTCTATGCACTGGGCTTCATGGGCATGACCCGTCGTCTGAACGCCACCACCAACCCTGAGTGGGTGCCATACCTGTACGTGGCCATGGTGGGTGCACTGATGATCGCTGTGGGTATCGCCTGCCAGCTGATCCAGCTGTACGTCAGCGTGCGTGACCGCAAGCAGAACATGTGTGTGTCCGGCGACCCATGGAACGCCCACACCCTGGAATGGTCGACCTCGTCGCCACCGCCGTTCTACAACTTCGCGGTACTGCCCAAAGCCGACGGCATCGACCCGTTCACCGAAGCCAAGGAAGACGGTACCGCCTACGCGAAGCCAAGCCGCTACCAGCCGATCCACATGCCCAACAACACCGCTACCGGTGTGGTCATGGGGGCCCTGCTGACCGTGTTCGGTTTCGCCATGATCTGGCACATCTGGTGGCTGGCCATCGCAAGCCTGGCCGGCACCGTGATCTATTTCGCGATCCACGCTGCCCGTGATGATCAAGGCTACATGGTGCCGGTCGAGACGATCGAACGCATCGAAGCCGAGCAGCACAAGCGTCTGGTATCGGAGAACAAGATCCCGGCTACCCGTGTTGAAACCTCGTTGGAACAGGCTTAATCCATGTCGAACTTAGTGACCAATGCTGGACACGCCCATGTCGATGACCATGGGCACGATGACCATCACCACGACTCGGGCGAGATGACCGTATTCGGTTTCTGGCTCTACCTGATGACCGACTGCATTCTGTTTGCGTCGATCTTCGCGGTATACGCGGTACTGGTTAACAACGTAGCGGGTGGCCCGTCGGGCCACGACATCTTCGAACTGCCTTACGTACTGGGCGAAACCGCTCTGCTGCTGTTCAGTTCGATCACCTACGGCTTCGCCATGCTGGCGTTCTTCCGGGGCAACAAGAAGCAGGTACTGGGCTGGCTGGCCATGACCTTCCTGTTCGGCCTGGGCTTCATCGGCATGGAGATCAACGAGTTCCACCTGCTGATCTCCGAAGGCTACGGCCCTAGCCGTTCCGGCTTCCTGTCCGGGTTCTTCACCCTGGTCGGCACCCACGGTCTGCACGTGACCAGCGGTCTGATCTGGATGGCGATCATGATGTATCAGGTGCAGAAAAACGGCCTGACGGCGACCAACAAGACCCGTCTGAGCTGCCTGAGCCTGTTCTGGCACTTCCTGGACGTGGTGTGGATCTGCGTATTCACCGTTGTTTACCTGATGGGGACTATGTAAATGGCCAACACACACTCCCACGACGAAGCCGGTCACGGCAGCGTCAAGTCCTACGCCATCGGCTTCATCCTGTCGGTCATCCTGACACTGATCCCGTTCGGCCTGGTGATGTACCCGTCGCTGCCTAAAGACGTGACCCTGTGGATCGTCCTGGCGTTCGCGGTCATCCAGGTGATCGTTCACCTGGTGTACTTCCTCCATCTGGACCGTTCCGCGGCGCAGCGTAACAACGTCATCGCGTTTATCTTCGCGGCGCTGGTCATTGTTCTGCTGGTTGGTCTGTCGTTGTGGATCATGTTCAGCATCCACACCGTCATGATGGCCAAGTGAGGTAAACCCGATGTCGCTCAAGCACTTTATCCAAATCACCAAACCGGGGATCATTTTCGGTAACGTGCTTTCTGTGGCAGGCGGGTTTTTCCTGGCCTCGAAAGGGCATGTCGATCTGGCCATTTTCCTGGCCGCCATGATCGGCACCTCGCTGGTGGTAGCGTCCGGTTGCGTGTTCAACAACTGCATCGACCGTGACATCGACCTGAAGATGGAGCGCACCAAGAACCGGGTGCTGGTCCAGGGCCTGATTTCCCTGGAAGCGGCCTTGGTCTATGCCTCCCTCCTCGGGGTCGCTGGCGTCGCCCTGCTGTACTACGTGGCCAATCCGTTGGCCGCGTTGTTCGCGGTAATCGGCTTTGTCATCTACGTCGGTCTCTACAGCCTGTACCTCAAGCGCAAGTCGGTTCACGGCACGTTGGTGGGCAGTCTGTCCGGGGCCATGCCGCCGGTGATCGGTTATGTGGCCGTGAGCAACAGCTTCGACATGGCCGCGCTGACCCTGCTGGTGATGTTCAGCCTGTGGCAGATGCCGCATTCCTACGCTATCGCGATCTTCCGCTTCAACGATTACCTGGCCGCATCGATTCCGGTGCTGCCGGTAAAACGTGGGATTCGCGTGGCCAAGAAGCACATCCTGCTCTACATCCTGGCGTTCCTGATGGCGACCCTGATGCTGACCTTCAGCGGTTACGCCGGCATGAGCTACCTGGCGGTAGCGGCGGCGATGGGCATGTACTGGCTGTACATGGCCTGGACCGGCTACAAGGCGGTGGATGACACCGTGTGGGCGCGCAAGCTGTTCGTGTTCTCGATCTTCACCATCACCGCGCTGAGCGTGATGATGTCGGTGGATTTCAAGGCCCCGACCGAGCTGTTGCTGACCTACGCACACTAAGCTGTCCAGGCCACAGAAAAGCCCCGCCTTCGAGAGAAGCGCGGGGTTTTTTTTGGCCGCGTCGTTACATCATTTAAAGTTTTTCGGCCCAGTACGATCCCCGGGCTGGGTAAAATTGCCGGTTCGTTGATTAAGCCTGAGTGGATGTCATGCAAAGCCGTATTGAAATGAACGACTCCAAGGCGCGCTACGGCGCGGTCAGTCGTGGGTTGCACTGGGCCATGGCGCTGGCTTTTGCCTGGATCTATTGCTCGACCGCCGCCCATTACCTGCTGGAGGATTCGGCATTGGACAAGTTCCTCTGGCCGACCCACAAGCAAGTCGGGCTGCTATTGATGGGGCTGTTGCTGGTGCGGCTGCTCTGGAGCCTGCTGAACCGCCATCGTCGGCCGCCGAGCCTGAACCTGGCCGCGCGTCTGGGGCATGGGTTGCTGTATGCCGGCATGTTCGCCATCCCGTTTCTCGGCCTGCTGCGCCAGTATGGTTCCGGGCGAGCGTTTTCCGCCTTCGGGCTGCCGGTGATGAGCGGTTTCGAAGGGCCGAAAATCCAGTGGATGACCGACCTGGGCAACAGCTTCCACAGCCTGCTGGGCTGGACCTTGCTGGTACTGATCGTGGGCCATGTAGCGGCGGTGATCCTGCATTGTGTCAAAGGCCAGGGGCATGTCCTGCGGCGCATGGCGGGTAGCACGACCTCGGCTTGATTGATCGTCCGAGCAGAGAAAACCCCGCCTTCGAGAGACGGGCGGGGTTGTTTATCCAGAGCCCGCCATTGGGCTGTTCAAACCATATAAATGACTCAACCTTTGCAGGAAGCAGAATGATGAAAAAAATAGCCGTTGTCGTTTTTAGTGGCGGGCAGGACTCAACAACCTGTTTGATCCATGCACTGCCGGCTTATGACGAAGTGCACTGTATTACGTTTGACTATGGTCAGCGTCATCACGCGGAAATCGAAACGGCACAGAGACTGTCCAAACAATTAGGAGCGACAGTCCACAAGGTACTGGACGCTTCGTTGTTGAATGAGCTGGCGATCAGTAGCCTCACTCGGGACAATATTCCCGTTCCGACGGTAAACAGTTCCGGTGAAAGCTTGCCGAGCACTTTTGTGCCAGGAAGAAACATTCTATTTTTAACGTTGGCTTCTATATATGCCTATCAAGTAAAGGCTGAGACGGTCATTACCGGGGTGTGTGAGACAGACTTTTCCGGTTACCCCGATTGTCGGGACGAGTTCGTGAAAGCCTTGAATAAGGCCCTTGAATTGGGAATGGAGTACCGGCTGCGTCTTGAAACCCCGTTGATGTGGCTAAACAAGGCAGAGACTTGGGCGCTGGCGGACTACCACAACTGTTTGGATCTGATTCGCGAGCAAACACTGACTTGCTATAACGGTGTCATCGGAAGTGGCTGTGCTAATTGTGATGCTTGCAACCTTCGTGCAAGAGGCTTGAGCAGTTACTTGGAGAATAAAGCTGAAGTGATGAATAGCTTAAAAAGCAAAATGGCTCTGAAGTAATTTATAAGTGCCGACTCGCCATTGCTATTCAATACTGCACCTGTCTTTGAAACAGGTGAGTATTGAATTCAATGGCTTCAGCCTATTGGATGTCTATTTTCCTCTCTGGCTATCTGTGACGTATCTCTTGAATAGTGATCGCGCACCATAGGCAGGTAGAATGTTGAAAAAAGCAAAGCATACTTTGATCGCGATCTGGACATAAATCATGCTCAGAATATCGTTGTTCTGCATTGCTCCATAAAAAGCAATGAAGCAGAACAGGAAGCTGTCGATGATTACTGCAAACAAGGTGCTCAGGAATATACGCAGGAAGAGGAATCTAGAGTTTGTCAGTTCCTTTATCTTGCATAGTAAGTATGAGTTTACGTTTTCCGAAACAAGGAAAGAAACAGAGGAAGCAATCAATACGGAGGTCACCTGAATGATGACGTCGTTATAAGGTTTGTCGAGTTTCCAGTCGGGCAGTCCAGGGAGAAAAGTCGAAGCATAAAGGAGGATGATGATCATTGCGTTGCTTGCAAAAGCAAAGAAAATGGCTTTTCTTGCAAGTCTGAGTCCGAAGTTTTCGTTTAGCAGGTCAACGATCAAAAATGTCAGGGGATAAAGAAAGGTGCCGGGAGTGATGATGATATTGAGCGACTCCAGATAAATTGGCTTTGTCGCAGCAATACTGGTGAAAATATAGAATGTAAAGAGTAGTAGGTTCAGGATGATATAAATCATCCATGAGTTTTCGTGGCGGTCATTCAGGTCGTAGGCAGTAAGTGCTCCTCCTTGGGAATAGAATTTTTTATACAGGTTTCTGATTTCCATTTTGTTCAGATTGTCCATTATTTCACTGTTCAATACTTCGTTCAGCTTTATTCTGATGACCTTGCCTGTGGCGATAATCATAATCACGGCTAGATTCTTATTGTTTTCAAAGCCTAGTAATTTATATTTGCTGTTCTCGATTTCACTTTCAAATGCTGTCATTGAATCGCTCCTCGATGATGTCTCCCACGATGCACATATCATCTGAGCTGGAGTACGGAGTGTTTACGATGAACAGTTTCTTTGTCAGCCTGTCGTAAACGAGTTTTTCCTTGTCGTCTGTCGATGACCCTTTTTGCACGATCAAGAGGTCGCCAGGTTCATTCATGTCACGTATTTCATTCTCAAGCAGTACCGCTATCAAGTTGTGAGATGTGCCGAAATAATAGGTCAGCGGATAAAGCGTGGCTAGTTCGCCGATGCGTCTATCGAGATTGGCGATCAGCAGACTTTCCTTGATGATTGGCACAGCGGCGGGATTCATGTTGCCTTGAGGTGAGATGCTGCTTTCGATGATCTCCTTTTCTTCAAAGTCGATGGTTTCTATTTCTTCGTAGGAAACACCGAAGAAGTCGGAAATCTTTCGAATGGTGGATTGCTGTACATTAGTAACCTTACCTTCCAGTATGTTGTATATGGTCGTTCTGGTCAGGCCACTAGCGTTGCACAAAGATAATTGCGTTTCGCCGCGACTTTTTATCAAGTATTTGATATTGCTCTTCAAATACTCTGTTCTTTCTCTTCTGTGCATCAAATGCTCACCATTTCCTTATAGTCGTCAGGCATCGAGACGTTTATAGAAGTTATGCCGTATATGGCTCTCGGCATGTGTTATGCCAAGCGCTGGGCTACTGCAGCGAAAGTGGGCAGGTTAGTTTTTGATATTTACCAATTCGCTACTACTCCTTTAGTCAGCTTGCATCCGTCCTGGGTTGCTCTGCTGTTGGTATGTGGGGCGATCAAATCGTGGGAGAAATCACGATTCGTAAGGGCGCCGCGGTGGGTAAGTGTTACATGCGTCAGTCCGGGGAATAAAGCCCCAAAAAACCGTGGCCTGGCTCCTCGTTGCTGGGTATTGAGCAAAAGTACAGGGCTGATGTTTTTATCTGGGCAGAAAAGCAGCATTTAATTTGGAAAATGTTTAATTCTTTGATTAATTTTGTTGCGCCTTATAGAGTCTGACGTCGAGGCTTGGATAAGCCCGATGCAGGCAAACGAACGTGATATCCAGGAAGCGTGCTGTCGTTCGTGGCGCGCAACATACAAGGAAGGGACACATAAGAATGGCAGCTGACACTGAACCACTCAGGACCCAGGCCGACCTGCTGCGACGTGGCTTGGCCGATCTGCGCGCTGAAGACACGGAGCTGGCAAGCATCCTGGACGCGGAAGTCACGCGCCAACACCGCACACTGTCTTTGGTTTCATCTTCCTGCGCGGCCGGCCCCCGGAGCTTGGCGGCATCAGCCTCGGCGCTGGTCAACGTCACGGTCGAGGGCGCTCCCGGCCGGCGTCATTATAGTGGGTGTGAGAACGTTGATCGGGTTGAGGCTCTGGCGATCCGACGCGCTCGGGAGCTGTTCTCTGCCCAATACGCCTGCGTGCAATCACACTCGGCCTCGAATGCCATTTACCAGGTGCTGACGGCGCTGGCCGAGCCGGGGGATACGATCCTGGGCATGGCCCTCGAACAGGGTGGGCACCTTGCACATGGCCGAGTGGAAGCCTTCACGGAGGCCAACTACAAGGCTATTCGCTACGGCACCACATCCCAGGGGGAGATCGATTACGCAGAAGTGCGCCAACTGGCGATGGCCCATCGTCCGCGGATCATCATTTGCGGGGCGACGGCCCATTCTCGGGTCGTGGACTTTCAGCGCTTTCGTGCCATTGCCGATGAGGCCGGTGCCATCGTGCTTGCCGATATTTCCCATATCGCCGGGCTGGTGGCCACAGGGCGCCATCCGAGCCCGATCGATGCCGCGCACGTCACAATCACCTGCACCCACAAGCAGCTCGCCGGCCCGCGTGGAGGTCTGATTCTTTCCGGTCGTGATGCAGACACCAAAGTGCCTGGCCTGAGGTCGAGTTTTCGCCGGGTTCTCGAACAAGCGGTTTCCCCCGGTATGCAAGGCGCTCCTGCCGTCAACGTGATTGCCGCCAAGGCGGCCGCGCTGGGTTATGCGATGTCCCCGCCGTTTGATGCCTACATGGGGCGGATTCGCGCCACGGCTGATGAAATGGCCTGCGCGTTCATGGCGCGGGACTACGAGGTTGTGGGAGGAGGGACGGAAAATCACACGATCCTGCTGCGCTTGCGTGGCGGCATCAGCGGCTCCATCGCCGAATCGGCGCTGGAGAAGTGTGGAATCATCGTCAGCAAAAAACGCGGTCCGAGGGAAAACCGATCATCATTTGCCGCCAATGGCTTGTGTATCGGCACCGGCTCCATCGCCCAGCGCTACGTGGACGCCCAAGGGTGTCGCCAGATCGTCGACCTGGTGTGCCGGATACTCGATCAGGTGCAGCCCCACGGCGAGCAGAAATACACCCTGGAGCCCGTATTGCAGGAGCAGTTCCGGCAACAGACCGAAGCGTTGTGCGCGATGTACCCGATCCGTGAGTACGGGGATCGCTGAAAACAAAAAGCCCCGACTTCACACGCAAGTACGGGGCTTTTTCTCGGCGCTCAGGTCGGGCTGATGCCTTCGCGAGCAAGCTCGCTCCTACAGGGCCAGGTTACAGCTGTTGTTGCGCGCTGTAGCCTTCGAATGCGGTCTGTTGCTGGATCGCGGTGATGATGTTCTTGCGGGTCGCTTGCTGCTCGTTGCCGTTCTTGTCGAGGAACATTTCGCTTTCCAGCTCTGCCTCATCGCCTTCGCCGACAAAGCTGAAACCGAGGAATTCGAAGGCTTCACGGTCGACGTTGGCCTTGGAGCGCGGGCGCATCGGCAGGGTGACGCTGATGCCGTCCTTGCTGATGGCGAACACTTCCATTTCCTTCTTCGGCCGCGCCTTGCTCTTGCCACCGCTGGGGTTGCTGATGGCCTGGTGCGTCTGGTTCAGCACTTTCAGGGCTAGGCCGTAGACCAGTTCCTGGAAGTCCGGGTCGTCCTTGTAGCTGGAGAGAATCCGGCTGATGGGGAATTTCTTGCTCAGGTCTTCCAGGGCGGCCAGGTCGGCGGCCTCGGCGTCTTTGAGTTGCTTGAGCTGGCCCATGAGTTCATAGGCGGTGTCGTCGTCAAAGCGGTCGTGGGCCTGGCGAATCGCTGCACGCAGTTCGCGAATCTGGTCACTTTCTTTCGAGCTGTGGAAGGCGTCGAGCACCATCTCGCTGATGGTCTTGGCCTGGGACACGTGCTGGGAAAGATGAATGGCGTTTTCGTATTCGGCCTTGTTGGACAGGGCGATCACGGATTCTTCGGTGTTGGAATCAGGCATTGAACATCCACTACTTGGTTTAACAGGTTTGAGGCGCGAAAGGCCCGGGGGGGCATTTTCGGGGGCGCCTAATCTATTGGACCCGGACACTATTGTCACGGACCAAGCGACGGCCCGGCAGCCGCGCCTCATCAGACCGGACGCCTCGCCACAGATTCCCTGTCGTTCAAAGCACTTGTGTATCGCTGACCCCAGCCTCCAGTTCCTGACGCAGATCGCTGCCCCGGCGGGCGATGAACACCAACTGCGCGGCATGCTCGGTGGGCTGCCCTGTGGCCAGGGTGAACTGACTGCGGTTGCCCACATGCTGCAACCAGTAGGGTTGTTCATTGCCTTCCAGGCGCACCAGGCCCTTGAGGCGCAGCAGGTCGGCGGGCAGGTGCGCCAGCCAGTCGCGCAGGGCCTTGGGCTGCAGCGGTCGCGAGCTTTTCCACACCCAGCTTTCGAACAATTCGTCGTGGGCCTGGGGCAGGGCTTTGAACAACACTTCGGTGGAGCGCACCGGCGGCGTCAGCAGCAACTCCGCCGGCAGCTCGGCTTGCACCGTATCGAACACCGGGGCACGGTGGCCGAGGCTGGCGCGAATGCTCTGCAACTGCTCGGCGCTCACCAAGTCGGCCTTGTTCAGCAGCACCCAGTCGGCGCAGGCCACCTGGGCCCGGGACAGCCGGGCCATTTCCCCTTCCAGGTCCTGGTAGCCGCTGGCATCCACCAGGGTGATCACCGCGTCCAGGTGCAGGCGGTTGCGCAATTGCGGGTAGCCGATGGTCTGCACGATACGCTGCGGGTCGGAGACGCCGCTGCACTCGATGACGATTCGCTCCAGGGCCGGGCGCAGCTTGGACAGGCTCACCAGTTGCGCCAGCAGGTCCTCTTGCACGGTGCAGCAGATGCAGCCGTTCTGCAGGCTGTACACCGCGTCGGTGACCTCGGCGATGATCGCCGCATCGATGTTCAGCTCGCCGAAATCATTGACGATCACCGCCAGCCGGCCGCTGTCGGCGCGCTGCACCATGCGGTTGAGCAGGGTGGTCTTGCCGGCGCCGAGAAAGCCTGCAACCACGGTGACCGGAATGCTCGGGGTGCTGTTCATTATTCCTTGCCCTCGATCACCGGCGGCAGGCCTTCCCACACTGCCTGCAACGGCGTGTCGCTGAAGATGCCCTGGCGGTCGTAGACCAGTTGCCCTTCGACGAAGGTCAGTTGCACCTGGGTGTGGTGGATGTAGTTGCGCGCGTCCTGGGCGAACAGGTTGCGGTCAAGGACGATCAGGTCCGCCGACTTGCCAGCCTCCAGGCTGCCGGTCAGGTGTTCCAGGCCCATGGCGTGGGCGCCGTTGAGGGTCGCCACTTGCAGGGCCTGCTCCAGGCTGATGGGGTCGCCGAAGGTGTCGGGTTCCTGGTTCCACGGGTTCTGCCGGGTGACCATGGTTTCCAGGGCCAGCCACGGGTCGATGGACGCCACCGGCCAGTCGGTGCCGAACACCGCGATGCCGCCGGCCGCCAGCACACCCTTGAAGTCATAGATGCGCTTGAGGCGCTCCTGGCCGTAGCCGGAACGCGCACCGCTGGCGAATGGCGTCGGGTACCAGGCCGCCGGGGAGAACTCGGCAATCACGTCCAGGCTCTGGAAGCGCTTGAGGTTGCCTGGGTGCAGCAGGGTGCTGTGGGCGCATTGGTGACGGATGCCGCTGTTGCCGTTGCGCCGCCGGGCTTCGGCCACGGCGTCGAGGAACACGTCGGAAGCGCCGTCGCCGGTGCAGTGGGCGATCACCCGCAGGCCGCGCTTGTCCATGTCCACCACCATGTCGGTGATGTGTTCCGGGGTCAGGTTGAGCTTGCCGCGCCAGCTCGACTCTTCCGGCCAGGGGGTCAGCAGGTAGGACGACTTGGGCTCCACGGTGCCGTCGAAATGGAACTTCACCGCGTTGGCATTCAGGCGGGCGCTGCGATAGAAATGCCGCTCGCCGCTGAGCAGCTCCCAGCGCCGACGCACCGGGAAGATATCGTCCTGCCAGCTGATGGCCGCCTCCACCCGCAGGGTCAGCTCACCGGCATCGTCCAGTTCCTTGAGGGCTTGCAGGCGGTTCTCGCAGACGTGCACGTACTTGGTGGCGGTGACCCCGCGAGAGGTCTGGAAGTGCACGCCATCACGGTAGGCGCGGCGCAGTACCGACACCGGAGTCGGCGGCATGGCGGCGTGGATCAGGGCGTAGGCGCCGTCGATCAGCAGGCCATTGGGTTCGCCGGTCAGTTCATCGCGCTCCAGGTAGCCGTTGCGCGGGTCGCTGGTGTGGCGGTCGATACCGGCCAGTTCCAGGGCTTTGGAGTTGACCATCATGGTGCCCCACATGCGGTCCAGCAGGGCCACCGGACGGTCCGGCATGACGCTGTCGAGCCACTCGCGGCCCGGGGTCAGGCCGGCTTCGCGGAAGGTGTAGCGCACCCAGTACTGGCCGTAGATCCAGCCATCGCCTGGGTGGCTGTCGGCGTAGGCGTGGATCGCCGCGGCCAGTTGCTCGGGAGTCGGGTCTTCGATGCCCACGTCCAGGTCATCGGCGTAGCGCGGGGCCAGGGCCAGGTCCGGGTGGGTGTGCATGTCGTGCAGGCCGGGCATGCAGAAGGCCCCATCCAGATCGTGTTGACGGGTGTTGGGCCCGATCAGCGAAGCCAGGGAGGCGAGGCTGCCCACCGCGATCAGCTTGCCCTGGCGGATCGCTACGGCATCGGCCCAGGGCTGGGCCGGATCGAGGGTGTACATCCGGCCGTTGTGCAGCACCAGTTCGGCGTATTGATCGACGGCGCTATGGGTGGAGTTGAATTGGTCGGAAGCGGTCACGGGGTCAACCTCTCAAGCAGGGGGGCCCTTCAAAGGTGGGCAAAAAAGTAAGGCGCAGCAGTGTTCTTGTCAGAGGTACGAGGGCCGCGGGGCGGCCCGGGTCATGCATTCAGCGTTGTGCGCCCAGGGTTTCGACAAAGCCGGCGATGCGCTGGCAGGCGTCCTTGAGCACGTCGTCGGCGACGGTGAAGGAGATCCGCACGAAGCCCTCGGCACTGGCGCCGAAGGCCTGGGCGTCGAGCACCGAGACCCCGGTGGCGCGGAACAGCTGCCAGGCGAAATCCATGCTCGACAGCCCGGTACGACGCACGTCCACCAGCATGAACATCCCGGCCTCGGGCTCGCGGCAATCGAGCAGTTGCACCGGCTTGAGGCCGGCCACCACCAGATCGCGGCGCCGGCGATAGACCTCGCGAGCGCTGCCGATCACTTCTTCATCCAGCTCCAGGGCCTTGAGCGCGGCTTCCTGGATAAACCCGGGCAGGCCGTAGAGCATGCACAGCAGCAGGTTGTCCAGGTGCCCGACCAAGGCCGGTGGGGCGATCACCCAGCCCACGCGCCAGCCGGTCATGGCGTGGGTTTTCGACAGGCTGTTGAGGATCACGGTGCGTTCGGCCATGCCTGGCATTGAGGCGATGCTCAGGTGTTCGCGGTCATAGGTCAGTTGCCCGTAGACCTCGTCGGAGATCACCCACAGGTCATGCTTGCGCGCCACCTCGGCCACGGCTTCCAGCTCCTCGCGGCTGTAGACGTTGCCGGTGGGGTTGCACGGCGTGGCCAGGGCGATGCCCCGGGTCTTGTCGGTCAGCGCGGCTTCCAGCGCGGCGGCGGTCAGGCGGAAGCCGTTGGCCGCCGGCTGCTGGACGCAGGCGATCTGCGCCCCGGAGGCATGCACGCACGCCTCGTAGGTCAGGTACATGGGCTCGGGCACCAGCACTTCGTCGCCACTGCCGAACAGGCACAGGCAGGTGGCGAACAGACCGTTCTGTGCACCGGCCACCAGGGCCACGTTATCGGCACTGACATCGATGCCCAGCAGGCGCCGCTGCTTGGCGGCAATCGCCTCGCGCAGGGCCGGGCGGCCGAGGACATGGGTGTAATGGGTGTCGCCTTGCTCCAGGGCGGCGCTGGCGGCGGCGCTGATGCGCGCATCGGTGGCGAAGTCCGGATCACCGACGCTCAGGACGATGACGTCCTCGCCGCGCCCCCGGGCCTCGATGGCTGCGTAGTGAATATCCCAGGCGCTGACGGATTCGCCGCTGATGCGCTGAACGAAAGGTGAGTAACGCATGTTGTTCTCCTCACGGGCTTGGTTGCCCGTGCAATCAATGGGTTCAGGCCTGACGCTGGGGGGCCCGGTTTCGTTCGGGGTTGCCCAGGCGTGCGCACAGATGCTCAATGGCGAAGGCCAGGATGATGTAGATCAGCGCCACCGCCAGCAGTGGCTCGTAGACCTTCAGGGTTTGGGCGCGCACCAGGTTGGCGGCGCCGAGCAAATCAGTGACCGCCACGGTGGACGCCAGCGCAGTGGCCTTGAGCAGCAGCACGCATTCGCCCACCAGGGTCGGGCGCACCAGCTCCAGGGCCCGGGGCAGCCACACCCGGCGCAGGGTCAGCCAGTAACCCATGCCGTAGGCGCGGGCCGCTTCCAGTTCGCCCCGAGGCACGGCCCGCAGGCCACCGCGCAGCACTTCACCGACATAGGCGCCGACACTCAGGGTCAGGGCCAGGGCCACGTACCAGAAGCCTTCACGCAGGTAGGGCCAGAGAAAGCTGCCGCGAATCGGCGGGTAGGCGGCGAACAGGCTGCCGACCCCGTAATAGAGGATGTAGATCTGCACCAGCAGCGGCGTACCACGGAACACGCTGATATAGAACTGCATCGGTGCGCGAATCAGAGGGTTGCGCGACGCCCGGCCCAGGCCCACCACCACCGCCAGGGCAAAGCCGCAGATTCCGCTCAGCAGCAGGAGCTTGAGGGTGATGCCCAGGCCGCGCAGCAGTTCTGTGGAAAAACCGTTGATCCAGGAAAAGTCCATCCGAGTCTCCTAGTGCTGGGGCAGCCAGCGGTTGGTGCGACGTTCGAGCACACGGAACAGGCTGCCGGACACCAGGGTGATGACGAAGTAGAAAGCCGCGACCGCGAGGTAGAACACCAGGTAGTGCTTGGTGGAACCGGCCGCCTGTTTGCCTACTGAAAGCAGTTCGCTGTAGCCGACGATGCTGATCAGCGCGCTGTCCTTGACCAGTACCAGCCACAGGTTCGACAGCCCGGCCATGGCGTAGGGCAGCATGCTCGGCAGCAGGATGCGCCGCACCAGCAGCCAGCGCTCGATGCCGTAGGCCCGCGCCGCTTCGATCTGGCCGTGGGGAATGGCCTGGATCGCGCCGCGGATGATCTCCGCCGAATAGGCGCCCTGGACAATCCCCAGTACCAGTACCGCCGCGATAAAGCCGTTAACCGTGACACTCGGCCGGTCCATGGCGGCCATGGCCATGTTCAACAGGTCAGTGCCGGCGTAGTAGAGGAGCAGAATCAGCAGCAGCTCAGGCATGGCCCGGTACAGGGTGGTGTAGGCGTTGGCCAGCTTCACCAGCCAGCGCGGGCCCTTGAGCTTGATCATCGCCACCAGCAGGCCGATGCCCAGGCCGAGGACGAAGGCCCCAGCGGAAATCTGCAGGGACACCAGCGCGCCCTGGGCCAGGGCGCCGAGCCAGCCGTCGGCGACGAACAGTTGGGAAAGGTCGGACAGAGAAATCATGACGTATCCAGTCAACGCCGGCGGCCCGCGCAAACGGGCGCGCCGGACGGCTTAGTTGGCAGAAATGTCGACGCTGAAGTAGCGGCTGCGGATCTTGTCGTAGGTGCCGTCGGCCTTGAGCGCGGCCAGGGCGGTGTTGATCCGTTGCTGCAGGGCGCTGTCACCCTTGCGCAGGCCGACGCCGATGCCGGAACCGAACAGCGGGTCTTTCGGCGCCAGGCCCTTGTCCGCGAGGCCGGCACCGGCCGCAGTCTTGAGGATCGGCTCGATGGTCAGGGCGTCGGCCAACATCACGTCGATGCGCCCGCTCTGCAGGTCGGCGATCATGTCGTCCTGGGTGGTGTAGTAGCGCAGGGTCGAGGTCTTGCCGTAGTAGGTCTTGGCGAAGGTGGCGTTGGAGGTCGAACCCTGCACGCCGATCAGCTTGCCCTTGAGGCCTTCGGGGGTGGTCGCAAGCTCCAGGCTCTGGTCGGCGACCCACATGGCTGGGGTCTGGTAGTAGGGCGCGGAGAAATCGATGACCTTCTCGCGCTCCTCGGTGATGCTCAGGGAATTGAGGATGGCGTCGATCTGGCTCGATTGCAGGGCCGGAATCAGCCCGTCCCAGGCCACTTCCTTGAGCGGGCACTGGGCCTGCATGCGCTCGCACAGCGCCTGGATCAGCTCCGGCTCGAAGCCGCTCCAGTTGCCGTTGCCGCTTTTCATCGAGAACGGCGGGTAGGGTTCCAGGGCGATGCCGAAGACGATCTTGTCGGCGGCCACGGCGTGGCTGGCCAATGCACTGAACAGGCAACCGGTGGCAAGCACCTTGAGCAGGTTTTTCATGGCTTTACCCTTTATCGAAGTTGTTGTTTTCAAGGATTGAAGCGGGACGTCAGACGCGGTTTTCCTGAGCCATGACGAATTGCCGGCAGCGTTCGCTGACCGGGTTGAGGAACACTTGTTGCGGCGGGCCTTCCTCTTCCACCAGCCCCTGGTGGAGGAACATCACCTTGCTCGACACATCCCGGGCAAAGGCCATCTCGTGGGTCACCAGGATCATGGTGCGGCCTTCCTCGGCGATGCCCTGGATGACCTTGAGCACTTCGCCCACCAGTTCCGGGTCCAGGGCCGAGGTCGGTTCGTCCATCAACAGCACCTGGGGGCGCATGGCCAGGGCCCGGGCGATGGCCACACGCTGCTGCTGGCCACCGGACAGAAAGGACGGGAAGGTGTCACGTTTGTTGGCCAGGCCGACTTTTTCCAGCAGGTGCTCGGCGTGGGCGATGGCATCCTTGCGATCTTCACCGAGGACATACACCGGCGCCTCGATAACGTTTTCCAGCACGGTGCGATGGGGCCACAGGTTGAAGCTCTGGAACACCATGCTCAGTTGGGTGCGCAGGCGTGCCACCTGGGCCGGGTCGGCGACCTGGGGGTTGCCGGCGCGATCGGTCTTGATGCGCACCTCTTCGCCATTGATGCGCAAGCTGCCGCTGCAGGGAATTTCCAACAGGTTGATGCAGCGCAGCAGGGTGCTTTTGCCCGAGCCGCTGGAGCCGATCAGCGAGACCACTTCACCTTCATTGGCGCGCAGGGCGATGCCCTTGAGCACGTGGTGATCGGCGTAGCTCTTGTGCAGATCATCGATCGCCACCACGGGATTGACGGAGTTGGGCTGCGATTGCAAGGGTCGACCCTCTTGTTATTGTGCGATGGCCGGGCAGTACCCGGCACAGGGTAGGGCTGGAGAATTAGCCATCGATGGCCTGGGGTCAATCGAGCTTTTTTAGCCGGACCCGGTAATTTTTTTCAGCAATGGACGGTTTTTCCGGCGACGGACAAGGCTATTGCCGGACCACGTTTGCAGCTATGGTGCTGCCACTCGTTTTTTTGCAGTCGAGGCCTGATCGGTATGCGTTATCCCTCCATGACCGCCCTGCGCGCGCTGGACGCGGTGGCCCGCCTGGGCAGTGTCGCCGAAGCCGCCAATGAGCTGAACCTGACCCCCAGTGCCATCAGCCACCAGATCAAGAGCCTGGAGCAGACCCTGGGGTTTGCGCTGACCGAGCGCCAGGGCCGCAGCATTCGCATCACCTATCAGGGCGAGCGCTACGCTCGGGACATTCACCTGCTTTTGGCCAATATCCTCGAGGCCGGGCAGCGTTCCGATGGCCAGCAGGTCAGTGGCCGGCTGTGCATCAGCAGCCCGCCGGGGTTCGCCACCTACTGGCTGTGCACCCATATCGCCGAGTTCCAGGCGCTGTATCCCCAGGTGGAACTGCAGTTGGTGTCACCCCGCACTCCGGGCGACACCAGCGACAGCAGCGTCGATCTGTTCGTCGCCTACGGCATGGGTGACTGGCCCAACCAGCATGTACAGAAGATCGTTTCCCTGCGTTACTTCCCGGTGTGCAGCCCGAGCCTGGTGAATGCCATGGGCGGCCTGAAAACCCTCGACGGGCTCGATCACGCCTTGCTCCTGCACATGATCGACTACTCCGATTGGCGGGTCTGGCTGGCGGCGGCCGGGGCGCCGAATGTCGATGTACGCCGGGGCATCATCTTCGCCGACGCGCACTTCGTGCAGTCGGCCTGCATCGCCGGCCAGGGCATCGCCATGGGCGACAACCTGATCAGCGGCGAGGCCCTGGCTCGGGGGCAACTGGTGCAGCCCTTCGGCACCGAGATCGAATCCAACCGCGGTTACTACCTGGTGGCCGATCTGCTCAAGGCCGAGCGTCCGGTGGTGCTGGCCTTCAGCGAATGGGTCAAGTCCCAGTTGCAGGGCATCACTCGCTTGCACCCGGAGCCGCGCCGCAACGGCAAAGCGTGAATTTTATTGAGCAATCGTCGCGATTTTTTTCGATTGTTGCGCCTCGGGTGCAGCGACTAATGTCCTTCGACATCAGCCGGGCGCAGGGTGTCGTCCGGACGCATAAGAACAAGAGGAGTAGTCGATGACCACCTGTGCCCAGTCGCTGGTTCGTTTGCTGGAAGGTTATGGCGTGGACACGGTGTTCGGGATTCCCGGCGTGCACACCGTCGAGCTGTATCGCGGCCTGCACGGCAGCCGCCTGCGCCATGTCAGCCCGCGGCATGAACAGGGCGCCGGGTTCATGGCCGACGGTTATGCCCGGGCCAGCGGCAAGCCCGGGGTGTGCTTCATCATCACCGGCCCCGGCATGACCAACATCCTCACCGCCATGGGCCAGGCCTACGCCGATTCGGTGCCGATGCTGGTGATCTCCACGGTCAACCGTCGCGAGCACCTGCGCCTGGGCCACGGCCATCTGCATGAACTGCCGGACCAGCGGGCGATGGTGGCCGGGGTCTGCGCCTTCAGTCACACCCTGCAGTCGCCTGCGGAACTGCCGGAGCTCCTGGCCCGGGCCTTTGCCGTGTTCAAGTGCGCGCGACCACGGCCGGTGCACATCGAGATTCCCCTGGATGTGCTGGACATGCCCGCCACCGACCTCAACCTGATGCCCCGCAGCCTGCCCGGTGCTCCGGCCCCGGCCGGAGCCTCGATCGAAGCGGCCGCGACCTTGCTCAACAGCGCTCACCGGCCGTTGATCCTGGCCGGCGGCGGCGCCCGGGGTTGCGCTGAGGCGCTGCGCCAGTTGGCCGAACGCCTGCAAGCACCGGTGGCCCTGACCACCAACGCCCGGGGCCTGTTGCCCTGCGCGCACCCGCTGTTGCTCGACGGCGTGCAGTCATCGGCCCATGGCCGGGCGCTGATCGACGAAGCCGACGTGGTGCTGGCCGTGGGCACTGAACTGGGGGAAACCGACTACGACTTCTTTGGCCTGGGCCCGCTGCGTTTCAAAGGCTCGTTGATCCGCCTGGACATCGACCCGATGCAGGTCATGGGCGTGCAGCGGGCCCATGTCGGCCTGGTGGGCGATGCCCTGGAAGGCTTGCAAGCCTTGCTTGGCAAAGTGCTGCAACCCAGCTCTCGCGGTCGTTGGGCCGTGGACAGCGTGCAGCGGGTCAACCAGGCCGAACGCACGGGCTGGACGCCCAAGCAACAAGGCCTGCAAGGCTTGCTCGACCTGCTGCGCGACACCCTGGGCAGTCCGATCCTGGTGGGCGACTCGACCCAACCGGTGTACCAGGGCGCCTGCGGCTACCAGGCACCGGCCCCGGCCAGTTGGTTCAACGCCGGCAGCGGTTACGGCACCCTGGGCTACGGCCTGCCGGCAGCCATGGGCGCCAAGCTGGCACGGCCCGAGCGTCCGGTGGTGGCGCTGGTGGGGGACGGCGGCTTGCAGTTCGCCAGCAGCGAACTGATCGCCGCCAAGGAAGCGCAGATCGGGGTGATCCTGCTGGTGTGGAACAACCAGTGCTACGGCGAGATCCGCGACTACATGCAGGCCCGGGACATCGCGCCGCTGGGGGTGGACATCCTCACTCCGGACTTCCGGGCCATGGCCCAGAGCTTCCATGTGGCGCACCATCGCGCCGACACCCCGGCGCAGTTGCAGGAACTGCTGCAGAGCCTCAGGGATATCCGCCAGCCGGTGATGATCGAAGTCGACGCCGGCGCCTATCTGGCCCTGGACTGATCCGCAGGCCTGTTTCGCGGACAGGCTCTCCAAGAATGAGTCTTCAAGGGACAGGCCTTCGAGGGATAAGGTGGGTTACATTGACGTAGCCCGCCAGGACGCACCTTGTCACTTGAGGATTCATGGATGAACTGCATTTTCTGCCAGATTGTCGCCGGCACCCTGCCAGCGGCCGTGGTTTACCGCGATGAACACTGCATGGCCTTCATGGATGTGCATCCCCTGGGGGCGGGTCATGTCCTGCTGATTCCCCAGCCCCATGTGGAAAAGCTCGATCAATTGCCCGGCTTCGTCCGTCAGCACCTGTATCAGGTGTTCGATGGATTGCTGGCCGCGCAGCGGCGTGCCGGCTACGGCGTCGAAGGCACCCACCTGCTGGTCAATGATGGTCGGGCCACCAACCAGCACATCCCCCATGCCCATCTGCACCTGATCCCGCGCAAGCGTGGCGATGCCCTGGGCTTTGCCGGGCGCCTGCTGCTGCATTTCAGCGGGTTGTTTGGGCGTCGCGCCAAACTCGAGGTCCTGCAGCAGCAGGCTGCCAGCATCGCCGAACAAGTGCGCGTGCCCTGGGTCAGCGAAACCCCGATGGGCGGTCGCTGATATGGATCGCCGCCGCGCCCTGGCGCTTGAATACGCGGAGCACCAATACCTGCGGGCCCGGGTTCAGGGCTTGGCGAACTTGGCAGGCAACCCCCATGGGGCCAGCCTGCTGGGCGAGCCGGGGTGTGGCGCCTTCGTCGTCGCTGGTAATCCCAGTCCGATGATGAACCGGGTACATGGCGACTGGGCGCAACAGGCCTGCCGCCTCGTCGAGCTGTTACAGACCTGCGCGGCCTGCGCCCCGG
Source organism: Pseudomonas danubii (assembly GCF_042980055.1). NCBI lineage: Bacteria > Pseudomonadati > Pseudomonadota > Gammaproteobacteria > Pseudomonadales > Pseudomonadaceae > Pseudomonas > Pseudomonas danubii. The sequence continues at coordinate 6,655,608 of NZ_CP116502.1, read as the reverse complement.
CGATCGCCTTGATCGCTGAGTCAGCCAAGGTGGCGGGCACCCTGGAACTGGAGGGGCAGCCATTGCAGCGCCTCAAGGGTTGGACCCACGGGCAGTTGTTCGCTTCGATCGACGAACTGGCGCCGCCGTCTTCCGCGCTGGATATCGAGCCGGTGACGGCCTTGAACCTTGAAAGGTTCTGCGCGCTGCACAGCGAAGGCTTCAATACCCCTGCGGCGGCGCGGCCGATCAACCAGGCGGCTTTCAGCGGCTTGCTCAACGATGGGCGCGGGCATTTGTACCTGCTGCGGGACCGGGGTGTTGCAGTGGCTGGCGCAGCGCTGTTCATCGCTGACAATGGCGTGGCCTACCTGGGCACTGCCTTTACCACCCGGGCCGCCCGGGGGCTGGGCCATCATCGGGCCCTGATCGGCCATCGCGTGCAACAGGCCGCCGCTCTTGGCGCCCGGAGTGTCGCGGCCACGGCCCTGGTGAACTCGCAAAGCCGGCGCAACTTGGAGCACTACGGCTTGCGCCTGTCCCACCTGCAAACCCTGTATCGGGCCGAGTCACAGGGCTAGTGGGGTGGCGTTGTCGGCGCCGGGTCGAAGCGGATCGAGTACAGAATCGCCCTCAGGGTGGCGAAGTCCTGAAAGAACCCGACGCTGTCAGCCACCACCTGACGCTGGCCGCTGTCGATCAGCGCCATCAGGCAGGTGCCGCCATAGGCGTGAAAGCCGGTGTCCCCATCGCTGATGCCGCAGGTCTGATAGGCCAGCAGGCCTTTCCAGCCGGGGCCTGAAATCTCTTGCACCGGGCTGGGTTCATCCCTTCCGGCGCTGCGCATCCACACGCCGTTTTCCTGATAGAAAAACAAACCTTCGGCGGCCTGTTCCAGGCTGCCCTGCTGCAGGCACAGGTGCAGGGTGTATTCCTCCTGGGGACGTTTTTTCGGGTGGTCCAGGGTGAGGCAGTTCTGCGCCTGGCCAAGCTTCCAGCCTTTGGGGTATTGCAGGCTGAAGCCCTGGGCCTTGAAGCGTGGTGAATCCATGGGCAATACCGGAACTCCGGCTTCCTCGCGCAAGGGTTCGTACAGGCTGGGATCGTTGCGACAGGCAGACAGCGGGCGGGCCTTGGCCTTGTGCAATTGGTCGAGGCGATGTGTCTGTGGATCAGCACTGGCGCTGACGCAGGCACAGCCGTAGCCGTAGTGGTTGTTGGTGCGCACCCATTGCTGGTCGTTGAAGGTGGGCCAGTCGCCCTCCGCCTGATAACCGCCCTGGCTGGCGATTTCCCAGACGCCGTCGCGGTCGGTCAGGGAGGCATTGGCCGGCGTCGGGTTCTCGAACCAGCCGCAACGGCGTTCGACTTTGGTCGGCGCGGCGTTGGCGGGTAAGGCAATCAGTGTCAGGAGTGTGCAGATCAGGGCACGTTGCAGCATGGAGCATCCTTGTTCGGTGAGTGATAGAGGCGAAACTCGAGTAATCTCGCCGCTGGCTTTCAGCCATTCATGGAGATCAGGGAGATTTTATGCAAAGGGTGATGTGCACAGTAGTGAGCCTGTCGCTCATCGTTTCATCCTTGGGGGGATGCGCCTCGCAAGCCAAACCCCGGGTCGTGGGCCCACAGGTTTATGGTTACACCCTCAATCAACGGCTCTCCACCGATGAGTTCAAGGCCCTGTCCGATACTGGCAGGCAGACAATGAGCGGACTTTCGATCTATGAGCTTAAAGACCCTGAGGGTGCCAGGCTCAAGCTGTATCTGGAACGCACCCTGTGGGTGGATAGAGTTGAGAAGGTCAGTGCTCCGTTCAAAGTCGAAAGTGATTGCGAGAATGCCTTGAAAGATGAAACTGCGCGGTTGCAGTCGACGATTGCCGAGTTCAATTCCCGTCAAGCCCGTCCGGGCGGGGCGCCTCGTCAGGTTGGAGATATCTACGCCAGTCAGTCAACGACCCCATGCACGCGTAAAGGCGGCAGAGATGCGGATGCCCAGAGCTACCGCTATGAGCTCTCTGCCAGCCTGAGCACCGAGACCGCGCCGGTAAAACACGGACTGTCGGAAAAGGTTGAAAACGCCTACATGGGGATGTGGATGGGCGTCTTCACCATCGTTCTCTTGCCTTTTGTGTTGATCGGTGCGGCAGTGGGCGCCGTGACTGATTGATCGCCGTTCAGTAGCGCCACTTGCGCACCAGGTCCTCGCCGTAGCGCTGGCTGATCAGCGCTTCGGCGATGTCATCGTCTTCATACACCTCCGCCAAGCACAGCAGCATCAGCGCATCCAGGTACTCCTCGGGGGAGTCGAAGAAGCGCGTCAGCGCTGTGCCTGTGTCGTGGTCGAAGTAGTAGACCGCTCCGCTTTCCCGGTGAAAGCAGAACAGGTTGCCGTTGCCCAGGTAGTCGCCGAAAGCGACCAGCTGGTGCGCCAGTGCCAGGTCCAGATCGCTCTCGGGGATATCGACAATGCCAGGGTAGGCCTCCAGCAGAGGCTGGATCGGGGTATGGCCGGGGCCTACGCTGCAAAGGATCTCCGCCAGGGACAAGACCCCCAGCTGCCGATGATAGTCGCGCAGAGATGGCGGCAAGGCACAGCCCAGTCGCTGCTCCAGGGCCACCAGCGCTTCCTCGCTGACGGGGGTTAATTCAGGCTCGTTGACGTGCCCTTCCCACAGCGCACCGTAGGCACCGATGACCGCCAGGTACCAGCTCAGCCGCGCGGCTTGATCAGGCAGATCCGGCCAGGCCAGGGGCGGGCAGCCGGCAGGGGGCCATTGCTCTGGGGTGGTTTGATCGGTCATGGAGCGTCCTTGCGAGGGTGTCGGGAAGGGGAAAGCTTTATCCATGGCTTGAACACATGGGTCAAGCCTGATGAGCGCTGCGGACATTGTTGGCGGCAAGGTCCGGATCTAGCCTGTGGTTTCGATCTTGAATACATAGGGGGGACCGCCCAATGACCTTGAAACGGGGCGCCATCGATGCCTGGGCGCAGCCGGCCAACGGCCGTGCCCGGGCGCTGTTGCCGGAAGTGGCGCGGTTGTTCGAGAAGTCCGGGTCCGCGCATTTGCTGGACCAGGCCCTGAGCATTGAACACACGGTGGAACTGATGGACCAGGCAGGTGTGGAGAAACTCATGCTTTCGGCCTGGTGCCGGCCCGAGGGCTGGGTGTTCAGCAACGATGAGATTGCGGCTTATACCCGGGCCTTTCCCGAACGTTTCGTCGGCGTGGCCACGGTGGACCTGAGCCGGCCGATGGCGGCGGTGGCCGAGTTGGAACGGGCCGTCAAGGAACTGGGCTGCAAGGCTCTGCGCATCGTGCCCTGGTTATGGAAACTGCCGCCCAATCACCGCTGGTATTACCCGCTGTATGTGAAGTGCATCGAATTGGGCATTCCCTTCTGTACCCAAGTCGGTCATACGGGGCCGCTGATGCCCTCGGAAACCGGGCGGCCCGTGCCGTACCTGGACGAGGTGGCCCTGGACTTTCCCGAACTGGTGATCGTTGGCGGGCATATCGGGCACCCCTGGACCGACGAGATGATCGGTCTGGCCTGGAAGCACGACAACATCCACATCGATACCTCCGCCTACCTGCCGGCCTATTACCCCCCACAGTTGCTGCACTTCATGCGCACTTATGGCCAGGACAAGGTGTTGTTCGGCAGCAACTTCCCCCAGCTGTCGCTGAAAAAATGCCTGGAACAGGTGCGAGCGCTGGAACTTCCGCCGGCCATTGCGGACAAATTCCTCCAGGGCAATGCCCGTCGGGTATTCGGTTTGTAAGCGCTGGCAGCGGCGCTCAAGCGGATCTCCTGGGCGCCTGAACGCCGCTGCGGCGGTTTTTCTGGGGGTAGGTTTCTTGCTATCGTGGCCTCCCTCTTTCACGGACGAATATCGAGACAGCCCATGGCTAACTCCACCCCGTCACGCCTCGGCAAGATCCTCCAGGGTCTGCTGTTTGTTCTGATCGGCATTGGCCTGTTGGCCATTGCTGTCAATCTCACCCTCGATCGTCGCGAATTCATCGCCAGTGCCCAGATCGCCGACGGTATCGTCAGCGACCTGAACGCCGGTGGTTCGCACCCCGAGATCGCCTTTACCACCGGCAGCGGTGAGAAAATTTCCTACCCCCAGGGCGGCTTTATCTTCGGCTACCAGAAAGATCAGCCCGTGCGGGTGTACTACCAGCCTGAGCGGCCGGCCAACAGCGCGGTCATCGACGACCCGGCAGCACTCTGGGCCACCCCGGGTGTGCTCGGCCTGATCGGTTTGGTATTTACCCTGGCCGGCCTGGTGGGTGTCATCAGCCAGCGCGGACGAGCCACACAAAGAGCAAAAGGACTTTGACCCCATGAACCTCAGCATTCCGATTCCGGTCAACGAAAGTAAATGGCTGTACCAGACCGCCAGCGGTGGCGGCCTGACCATCGCCCTAGTGGCCGGCGGTGGTGGATCGATCACCCTGCGTTCGCCTCAGGGCAAGGACGTCAGCTATCGCTACGGCGGTCTGGGGGTGGGCGCCGGCTTTGGTGGGCGCCTGCCGCGTTTCGGCAAGGTCAATATCCAGGTCAAGGGCAAGAGCGTCAGTGGTGCCGGTGCGGCGGAGGCTTTTCCCAGCACCGGCAAGGTCTTTGTCAGCGATGCCCTTCGCAGCCGGGACCTGACCGAGGACGACATCACCGGGCCTTGCTTCTATACCGAAGTCGGTGGCGGACTGGTGGTGGGCGGTTCGGCCACGGCCCTGCTGTTCGGCCTGGACCCCAAGCTACTGGCCCTGGCCGTCTTTTTGGGAAGCAACCCGGCGACCATGATGGCTTCGATCAAGGTCAACGAGCAGTTGCTGCGTTCGGCCAAGGGCGCAGTGGTCATGGCTGGCATGAACGTCGGACCACAGGCCGGTGGCGGCATTGCCACCTACATGGGCTACCTGTTCTAGCCTCGCCCTGAGGCGCGCCGGGAATCACAGGCGCGCCAGGCACTCCTGAAGAACATCCAGGCCCTCCTCAAAGATTTCAGGCTCGGTGGTCAAGGGCGCCAGCAGACGAATGATGTGCCGCGACTTGCCGCTGGGCATCAGCAGCAGCCCGGCCTCCCGGGCGTTGCCGAGCAGGGCGCTCAACTGTTCCGGCGCCGGTTCGCCGCGGGCATTGACCAACTCGATGCCGCGCATCGCGCCGACGCCGGTCAAGCGTCCCAGATACGGGCTCAGCCGATCGGCTTTCCAGCCCTCATAACGTTGCACGATGGCCTGTTCCTGGCGTTCGCCCCAGGCTTGCAGATGTGCATCGGTCATTTCCTCCAGGGTGGCAAGAGCGGCCGCGCAAGCAATCGGGTTGCCTGAATAGGTGCCGCCCAGGCCGCCCTTGGGCAGCACGTCCAGCAACTCCCTGCGACCTACCACCGCGCCCAGCGGAAGCCCGCCGCCAATACTCTTGCCCAGCAGGATCAGGTCCGGCTCGATGCCCAGGCGAGAGAAGGCAAAGCGCTGCCCGGTGCGGCCGAAGCCGGACTGGATTTCATCGGCGATCAGCAGAATTCCGTGTTCGTCACAGAAGCTGCGTAACGCCCGGGCGAAGGTGGCGTCCAGGGCCAGGAAGCCGCCTTCGCCCTGCACCGGTTCGAGGATGAAACAGGCCACTTCCTCGACATCGATTTCCACACTGAACAGGCGCTGCATGGCCTTCAGCGCTTCGTCGCAGGTGACGCCGTTGTCGGCGCTGGGGAAGGGCAGGTGGTACACCGGCCCGGGTAGCACTCCGACCTTCTGCTTGTAGGGCGCTACCTTGCCGTTGAGGTTGAGGGTGGCCAGGGTGCGCCCGTGAAAGGCGCCGTCGAAGGCGATGACTGCACTGCGCCCGGTGGCCCCGCGGACGATCTTCAGGGCATTTTCCGCGGCCTCGGCGCCGCTGTTGGTAAGCATGCCGCTGACCGGGTAACGCACCGGGATAAAGTCCGCCAGGCGCTGCATGAACTCGATGTAGGGCTCGTGGTACGCGGCGTTGAAGGCGTAGTGGGTGAGTCGGGTGGCCTGCTGCTGGATGGCCGCGACGATCCGCGGATGGCAATGCCCCAGGTTGAGCACGCCGATACCGCCGACAAAGTCGATGTAGCGCTTGCCGTCGCTGTCCCAGACTTCGGCGTTGCGCCCGTGGCTGAGGCGGATCGGGTGGACGGTGGAAAGCGAACGGCTGATGTTCTCGTGGCTCATGGATGCGGGCTCTGGGTGCCGGAAACGAGCCGTTATCTAAGCCGTTGGCGAGGGCTTGGGACAAACGAAATAAAGTCGTCGGTTCAGTATGAAAATTCCCGATGTGCCCAAAGCGCCGTGTCAACGATGCCGGGTCTTGCGCCGTTTGCGCAGGTGACGGATCAGCGCGACAACGGCGACCAGTGCTACCACAGCAACGACGTCGAGTCTTGATCTTGGCTGTGAGTGCCTTGTTTCTGAGGGGGGTGAGTGCGTCAGCTCCATCATCTTGATGGAGCTGATACAGGGGGCAGAAAAATCTGCCACTCCGGAAAAGAACCCACTTTGGGGCTGACATTGATCAGTGAAAGCCAGCCGAGGGCACCTGTTCCCGAGTGACGGTTTGAGAACGGAGCCTAGTGGACGCGGGCTGGATGGCCGATCACGCGGTCAGCTCTTGGACCCACGCCCAGAACATCCCCGCGCCATACAGTCCCAGACCGAACACCGAATGCGCCATCAGGCTGCGCAGCCGGGCCACATTCGGCTTAGGCATCTTGCTCGCCGCGATTCCGGCGCCCATGCCCGGTTGCATCAGCAGGAACGGCGCAGCCACCGTCACCACGCCGATGATCAGGGCCGGTGCCAGGGTCGGTTGTCGCGCCCACTCCAGGCCGCAGATCAGCAGCAACAGGGCGGCAAAGCCGACGCCGATCAGGTAGTGCGCCAGCCAGCCCAGCGCATGCTCCCCGGGTACCGCGGCGGCTTGGGCGATGCTTGGATGCACGAAGCGCCCGTGAGGAAAATGCCCTATCCAGCGGCCGACCATGGCCCAGTTGGCACCAGGAATGTTCAGCCCCCGCGCCAGAAGCAGCGTCCAAAGATCAAGGATCAAGGTAGCGCCTATGCCCAACAGCAGCGCCTGTGAAATCAACGCGACGAACTCATGCATTAAGGACTCCTTGAAGTGCGACGGGCTGTGCTTCAGCCTTGTGCATGGGTGTGATAGGTTTTCATTCAATTAAGTGATTGAATGATCAATAAAACAGCAGGAGCTGTCAATGAGCGATTCGATTTCCCCCCAGCAGCCCCTGGCCGAGATGGCTGAGCTGGCACGTATTCTCGGCCACCACCATCGCCTGATCCTGCTGGAGCACATCGCCCGCGACGAGCAGCCGGTGGAGCGCCTGGTGGAAGCCTCGGGGCTCTCGGTGGCTAACACTTCGCAACACCTGCAGCAGCTGAGGCGAGGCGGGTTCGTACAGACCCGGCGTGATGGCAAACGGGTGCTCTACAGCCTGAGCCCGGGGCCGCTGGTGAGCCTGCTGGACGCCTTGCGTCAGTACGTCGATTACAACCATGGGCAGATTCGCCAACTGCTGGCCGACAGCGAGCAACAGCCGATGCGACTGGAGGGCATATCCCGTGAGGAACTGCGTCAACGCTTGCAGGAAGGCGGCATGACCCTGCTGGACGTACGTTCGCCGGAGGAGTTCGCTCAAGGGCATTTGCCTGGGGCAATCAACATCCCGATGGCGGACCTGGAACAGCGTCTGGCCGAACTGTCCACCGATCAAGAGCTAGTGGCCTACTGCCGTGGTCCGTACTGCGTGCTGTCACAGAATGCCGCAGCCCTGCTACGGGCCAAGGGCTTCAAGGTGCGACGCCTTGATGAGGGGTTCAGCGATTGGCAAGCGGTCGGATTGGAGGTGGAAACCAGTGAGTAAAAGTGTCACGTAGGCGGGCATACAGGACATTGCCTAGGGCGCCATGATCCATATCAACAGGGCTTTCAGAAAAATCCTATACAAGGGCACCAGGCTCGGACTCACGAGGTATCGAGCCCCTGACCTGCACCGTGAAGGTCGGGATAACCAATAAAAACCTTTGTGGATATCGGCCGAGGGGACCACCCCAGGCGGATTTTAAAGGAATAACCTGATGGCTTTTTCTCTGTCGCGCCTGTGCCTGCTAGGCGCTGCGTTGCTCTGCGTACCCCCTCTGCAAGCCAGTGAGCCGACCCCGGCAACGGCGGTTACCCCACCCGACTCCGAGCTGATCCAGCGTGGCCTGTACGTGGCCCAGCTGGGTGACTGCATCGCCTGTCACACCGCCAAGGGCGGGGCCACCATGGCCGGTGGCCTGGAGCTGAAGACGCCCATGGGCACCATCTACTCCAGCAACATCACCCCGGATAAAAACACCGGTATCGGCCGCTACAGTTTTGAAGAGTTCGATCGCGCCATGCGCGAAGGCGTCACCCCTGACGGCAGCCATCTTTACCCGGCCATGCCCTATCCGTCCTACGCCAAGATGACCGAAGAGGACATGCGCGCGCTCTACGCCTACCTGATGCACGGCGTGGAACCGGTGGCCCAGGGCAACCTGGAAGCCGACATGGGCTTCCCCTTCAACCAGCGCTGGGGCCTGTGGTTCTGGAACCTGGCCTTCGTCGACAAGCAGCCGTTCAAGCCCGATCCAGCCAAGGACGAGCAGCTCAATCGCGGCGCCTACCTGGTCCAGGGGTTGGGTCACTGCGGTTCCTGCCATACGCCACGGGGCATTGCCTTCCAGGAGAAGGCCATGAGCGACACCGAGTCCGGCGGCCAGCACTACCTGGCCGGCGAGACGGTGGAAGAGTGGCGGGCCCTGAGCCTGCGCAACCTGTGGACCGTGGAAGACACGGTGCAACTGCTCAAGACCGGGCAGAACCGCTTCGCCACGGTGTCCGGCAACATGGCCGACGTGATCCACCACAGCACCCAGCACTTCACCGACGCCGACCTGACCGCCATCGCCGCGTACCTCAAGTCCCTGCCGGCCGGCAAGGATGACCTGCCCATGCCTTCGGTGGCCCTGACCCCGGCGGCCCCGCCGAACAACCTGTTCACCTCCCGTGGCGGCCTGGGTTACGCGCAATTCTGTTCCGACTGCCACCGCCAGGACGGCGCCGGCGTGCCGCAGATGTTCCCGTCCCTGGCGGGCAACCCCAGCGTCGCTTCGGCCAACCCGACCTCCCTGCTGCACATCACCCTGACCGGCTGGCAGACCGCGCAGACCGCGGCTCATCCGCGGGTCTACACCATGCCTGGTTTTGCTCAGCTGGCGGACGGCGAGATCGCCGAGATCCTCAGTTTTATCCGCAGCAGTTGGGGCAACAACGGTTCGGCCATCAGCGCCGAGCAAGTGAAAAAGATGCGTGCGCAACTGAGCCCGCAAGTGGAAAGCACCCTGTTCGAAACCCCGCGCCTGGCCAACCTGCTGGCGGCGCCGAATGCCGAGCAAGTGGTGCGTGGCATGCGCCTGCACCTGGAAACCAAAGCCCTGTTGCCGGACAACGTCGGCAACTCGCTGAACTGCACCAGTTGCCACCTCAACGCCGGCACCGTGGCTGACGGTTCACCTTTTGTCGGTGTCTCGGCGTTCTTCCCCGGCTACGCGCCGCGGGCGGGCAAGACCATCACCCTGGAAGAGCGCATCAACGGCTGCTTCCGCCGTTCCATGCACGGCAAGCCGCTGCCGGTGAACGGCGCCGACATGCAAGCCATGGTGGCCTACTTCGAGTGGATGAAGATGAACACTCGTCCCGAAGACAAGGTGGCCGGGCGCGGCGTGGGCAAGATCGACCCGGCCCTCAAGCCTAACGCCGACAATGGCAAGCAGGTCTATGCCAAGCAATGCGCGGTGTGCCACGGCGCCGACGGCGAAGGTCTGAAACGGGCCGACGGCAGCCTGATCTTCCCGCCGTTGTGGGGCGATCAATCCTTCAACATCGGCGCCGGCATGGCCCGCACCTACACCGCAGCGGCCTTCGTCAAACGCAACATGCCGATTGGCTTCCACGAGAAATTCCCCCTGGGCCAGGGCGGCCTCTCGGATCAGGAAGCCCTGGACGTGGCCGAGTACTTCTCCCACCAACCGCGGCCGGACTTCCCGGACAAGGTCAAGGACTGGCCCAACGGTGGCCGTCCGGTGGACGCTCGTTACTGAGGGCTTGACCCTGTAGCCGCCGCCTTGAGCTGCGGCTACAGGCCCCGCAGAAAAATCTGCCGATGCTCCCTGGCGCCGAGGTAAGATCGCCATCCTTTGCCTCAGCCTTCGCTGGCGGTCCCATCAAGGATGAATCATGCGGCTGCATTCGATCCTGTTGCTGAGCCTGTCACTGGGGCTCGGCGGCTGTACCTTTGTCTCCACCCTCAAAGCCACCACCGTGAGCTACCGGGTGCCGGCCGATGCCGGTGAAACCGCGCTGATCCGCATCGTCGCCCAGGGGCTGGTGCGTGGCGTGCCCTACAGCGATTGCATCGACTGGCGCAAACCGAGCTCGGGGCTGATGGTTCGCCCCCATCGTGGTATTGCCCATCCCAACTTCCGCAACCTGGGCATTCCCATGACAGCCGCCACCGACCGCATGCGCCGTCAGGAAGGCTTTGGCGCCAACGAGCTGAAGATCCCGGCCAATCGTCCGTTCGCCTTCATGTTCTACAACACCGAGCCCGGGATGGATAAGGACTACCGCTTTGTCTGCGAACAAAGCGTGACCTTCGTGCCCGAGGCCGGTGCGACCTATCAGATGGTCTTTCTCCAGGACCAGATGTGCACAGCGATGCTGCGCAAGATCGACGATCAGGGCGAGATGCTGCCGGAACGGGTGGCACTGCGGCCTACCGATTACTGCAGTGCTGATGCGCGTTAGGGCTCGAACCTAGGGCGCATAGTGCTTGCAGATTTCCTCCCAGATGTAGGCCCCGCGAAAGCGGATCCAACGGATGAACAAGCGCACGCGAAACGCCTGCCAGCGGTTGCTGCGCCGAAGCGCCAGGCTTGCCTCGATCTCCTCCAGCAAGGGCTCGCGAGCAAAGCCCATCCAGATTTCCGGGATCACTGCCATCAGGTTGATGTAGCACACCGGCGCCACCTCTTCGTAGAGAATGCGCTCCACCTCGGCCCGGTCATAGGCCTGGGTTTCGCGGGCGATGTAGGCGTAGTCCACCTCGTTATCGACAAAGGCGTCCGATAACACGTAGCGAATATCGTCCCGCTGCTTCGGGGTGATGTCTGATGACACGCGGTGCTCCTTCCTTGGGCTTTCGGGGATCTGCCTGGCGCGCTGGCGGATTCTATCTCGGCGCAATCATCCGTGTCGGCGCCGCGCCATTGGCATTGTGCTGGAGGATGGTCACCGGCTGGCCCTGCTGATTGAAAAACACCTGGCCGATCCCCGACGAATTCCACAGCCGCTCCCCGGCTTCGGCATGCTCGGGCACGTGGGGTATCACCTTCATCCGCCGGCGCTTGGTGAACCAGTTCAACGGCGAGCGCGGCGAGTAGAGCCAGCGGTTGAGGCGGTCGAACCATTCCAGCAGGGTGTCGGGGAATTCGTTCTTGATGCCGCTGCTGGTGATCTGCCAGATGCGCGGGCCGCCCTGGCGGTGACGGATCAGCACTTCGTAGACGAAGGAATAATGCACATCGCCGGAGAGAATCACGTAGCTGCCCGGGGTTCGCGAGTGGCGGAAGATGTTCAGGATCACTTGGGCCGAACCGCGATGGGCCATCCAGTTTTCCGCGTCCACCAGCAGCGGGTAACCGCACCAGCTGAAGACTTTCTGCACCGTCTCGATCAGCTTGACGCCGAAGATCGGCGCCGGTGAAACGATGATCGCCGAGGGGTGATCCAGCAGTTCATGTTGCAGTTCGCACAGGGCCTCCCAGTCCAGCAGGCCCGAGGGCTGGCCCAGGTTGGACTCGCTGCGCCAGCGCCGGGTGCGGGTGTCCAGCACCACCAGGGCCGGGGTGCTGGGCAAGACGTACTGCCACTGTGCAAAGCGCAGCAACTGGTCGATCAAAGCGTCCTGGGCCTGACGTTGCAATAGGTGTTCTGGGCCTTGAGGCGTGGCGCTCAAGGCGCGGGTGTGGTCCAGCAGTTGGGTGAAGGCGTCCGGGTTGTTGCCCCAGCCCTGGCACAGCATGTAAGCCAGCAGCGCGTTGCCGATGATGCGTTTGGAGAAGGGATGACCGTAGGCGGTTTCTTCCCACTGGGCGCTGAGGTTCCAGTCGTCGGTGATGTCGTGGTCGTCGAAGATCATCAGGCACGACAGGTGGGCGAAGACCCGCGCGGCACCCTTCAGCCCCTGGACAAAATCATCGATGCGCTGCTGTTCCCGGGTGTAGCGCGTTTGCTGTTCCGGCGTCAGTTGCGGCGGCTGCGGCGCGATCAGGGTCCAGGGCACCGGTGACCACACCAGCAGGTACATGGCCAGCACCTCGGCGAAGGTCACCAGGTGGTTGTCGGCATTGCTGCTGGTGAAGATCGGCTTTTTCACCCCGCCGAAAAACCGCTCGCGCAGGGTTTCATTGCTCTTCAGCGCCGGGAGCAACTCGGCTCGTCGGTAGTAGCTGGCGTCATGGCGGTACAGCGCCTGGCTGTCGGCCACCACCGCGCCCTCCAACTCTTCATCGAACAGCCCGAGGCGTTCGATCAGGGCGTGAACTGCCCGCAACATGGGCCCGGCCACATCGTCGGCGTACACCTGATCGCCGCTCATCATCAACAAGGCGGGGCGCTGTGCGGGCTCGGGCTGTTGCGCCAGCAGGCGGTCGACGCAGAGCAGGCCATCAGTGGACGGGTGATGGGGCTTGCGGCAGGAGCCGTGGAGCAGGTTGTCGATGCGGCTGTGGAGCACGAACTCCGGAGTCCTGGCATCGCCATACAGCAGGTGCGGCGCCCAGTCGGCAATGGATCGGGCGCCGTCCTCGGCGTCGTTGATCAAGAGGTCATAGGCAATCGTCACGTCCTGGGGCAGGGCGTCGTCCAGGGGCACATCGATCAGATGGATAAAGGCCTGGCGCCCGACGGGGATGACCTGGCATTGCTGCTGATCGAGGGGCCGTTCCAGGGCCGGGCCGCCCGTGGGTTGCAGGCGCAGGGTCAGCGGCAACGCCCTTGAACCCACCAGCCACAGCACCAGCCGCGTTGGCTCCAGGCGGCGCAGCAGCGGGCCGGCAAGAACGGGGGGCAGGGCAGGGGCGGGCTTAGTCAGTGGCATCTGCTGCGGGGTCTCTAGCGGTAGCAAAGGGGGCGCAATGGTAGCGCAGCCGATGTCGAAGAAACGTCGGCTGCGGGCGCCGGGTCAAGGCTTTTGTATCCGATTATTTATGGGCGCTGGCCAGCATCACACCGAATCCGAGAAAGGTCATCCCCGACAGTTTGCCGACGATCCTGGCCCCTCGGCTACTGGACAGCCAGCCCCTGGCGCCGTTGGCCATCAGCGCGTAACCGCTGTGCAGCGCAATCACCAACAGGCTGTAGGACGCCACCAGCACAAAGAACTGGCTGTAGTAATCGCCTTGCGGCTGGATGAACTGCGGGAACACCGCGAGAAAGAAAAAACCGGCCTTGGGGTTGAGCAACTGGATCGACAGGGCCTCGACAAAGCGCCGTCCGGGGCGGCTTTTAGTGTCCTGGAGTGGCGGAATGAAACTCTGCGTGCGCCACATCTTCACCCCCAGATACAGCAAGTACAGGGCGCCGATGTACTTGAGCAGGGTAAAGGCGGTGGTTGAGGCCGCCAGGACCAGACCCAGGCTGCTGGCGGAAATCCCCGCCACCACAAAGGCGCCCAGGGCGATACCGAGAATACCCGGCAGTGCCCCGCTCCAGCCGTGGCGCAGGGCGTTGGACAGGGTCAGCACCACCCCAGGGCCGGGGCTGAGAATGGTCAGGGTGGCCAGCAGTAAAAACAGTCCATAACTTGCCATGGAGCACTCCAGAAATGAGCCATTGAAGGGGCGCAGCCTGCTCCGCGGTTGGCGGCCTGACAAACGCTTTAATTGCACGGCTGATGTGCCTAAATCAGATCCATGCACAGGCTCTACAAAGCGTGTCAGGCGCCGCTGGCCCGGGCGGGCACCTGGGTCCGATTAGTCACCGCGTCCTGCTGAATCTGCGCCAGCATCCACTCGATAAACACCTGGGCTTCGGGGGCGGCATCCGCGGCGAGCGCGTAGTAATAACGGGTCAGCGGCTGGTGCAGTTCCGGCAACGGGCAGACCAGTCGGCCGCTGCTCAGATCCTTGGCCAGCAACGAGGCCGGGCACAGCGCCAGCCCCAGGCCGTCGACACAGGCCTGGAGCACGAAGTGCAGATGGTCGAAATGCAAGGTCGGTGGCTGGCGCAGTGGCTTCAGACCGCAGTGCTCCAGCCATTTTTGCCAATCGTTGGCGCGGGTACGACTGACCAGCAGGGTATGGCGTCCCAGATCCTTGGGGCTGTTCAGCGCTGCGCTTTGCAACAGCGAGGGCGCGGCCACCACCAGGATTTCATCCTCCAGCAAGCGCTGAGGCTGCAGCGATGGCGCCCAGCCCGAACGCCCGCGACGAATCACCAGATCGAAGGTTTCCTTGGCCGGGTCGGGGAGCAGGGTGCTGGTCACCACTTCCGGCTGGATCTGCGGGTACAGCGCCATGAACTGCGGCAAGCGCGGAATCAGCCAGCGCACCGCGAAGGACGGCCGCACATTGACAGTCACCTTGCGCAGGGCCGCGCCGCGGCGCAGTGACACCGCGGCCGCGGCGATCTGAGTCAGGGCCACGCTGACCTGTTCATAGAAGGCTTGCCCGGCGGGGGTCAGCACCGACTGGCGAATGCGCCGTTCGAACAGCAACACACCCAGGTGCTCTTCCAGCAGTTTGATATGGCGGCTTATCGCGCTGTGGCTCACGTGCAGTTCTTCAGCAGCGCGGCTGAAACTCTCGTGGCGAGCGGCGGCGGCAAAGGCGCGGACGGCGTTCAAGGGGGGAAGGTCAGTGATCATGTGTCTAATTTAGTCACCTATGCGGCGCAATAAAAGCGTTTGTAAGTGCCACATCGTTAACGTCCATCGCGAGCAAGCTCGCTCCTACATCCAGACGTGCCGCTGCGCGAAGCCCTGGAGCAGGTGTCGCAATTGCTGTTCCACGCCAAGCATCTGGCTCGGGACGCGGCGCTGGAGCGGGATGACCGCTATGCCTGGGCCGCTCATTACTTCAGCGAGATGGGCAAGGCGATTGTCGATGATTTGTGCCTGGGGAGCTGGCCGGCTGCCGGGGAAGGGCAGCGCGCGGGTTGAGGTGAAGCTTTAAAGGTCTGTGCAGGCGCAGGGGAGCCTGGAGGTGAGTTGCTCCCCGCCTGTGATTTTCTCAGGCCGAGGCCTTGTGCTCTTCGCCGCGTTCAATGCTCTGCGGCTGGCCTTGTTCGATCACCCAGCGCAACAGCTCGGTCACCGACACCCGGTGCTTGCGTTCCACCCATTCCATGCCTTCGGGGCTGTAGTGCTCGCTGTAGCGGGTCAGCACCAGGTAGTGCTGGTCGTCGGACAGGCGCAGGCTGACTTCGCGGCAATGCAGGCTGGCGTCGGCGAGTTTGGTCACCCGTTGCAGCAGCATCAGGGCGTGTTGATCGGAGGTCGGCAGGGGCAGATCCTGCGCGACGAGAGGGGCCGGGGCGGGGTTGATCAGGCGCATGGTCAGGGTTCTCCAGCAAGGGGAAGCCGATGCTGGCAGGCAAACCTTGCGCAAAGATGTCTGCTTTATTGCGCCGCTGAAGGTTTGTTACTGCGTTGAAATATATGACGCCGGGCGGCGAATGGTTTTAGATAACCGCTTACTCCGACTTGAAGTGATGTCCGCTGGTGAGCCGTCTCTTGATCGTGGACGACGACATTGAAGTCCTCGCGCTGCTGAAGAAATTCTTTGTCCAACAGGGCTATCAGGTGGCCGTGGCCACCGATGGTGCGTCGCTGTGGGCGGCGCTGGAGCGCGAGGTGCCGGACCTGATCATCCTCGATCTGATGCTCCCCGGCGACAACGGCCTGACCCTGTGCCAGCGTCTGCGCCAGCAGCACGCCACGCCGGTGATCATGCTCACCGCCATGGGCGAGTTGAGCGACCGGGTGGTGGGCCTGGAGATGGGTGCCGACGATTACCTGAGCAAGCCTTTCGATGCCCGTGAGCTGCTGGCCCGGGTGCGGGCGGTGCTGCGCCGGGCTGGGGAGAGCCGGCCGGTGAGCGGCGAGGTGCCACGGCCCTTGATCAAGTTCGCCGACTGGCAACTGGACCTGACCCGCCGCGAGCTGCGCTCGCCGGACCAGGTGATGATTCCGTTGTCGGCGGGGGAGTTCGACCTGCTGCTGGTGTTTGTCGAGCACCCGCAGCGCATCCTCACCCGCGAGCAGTTGCTGGACCTGGCCCGGGGCCAGGCCCATGACGCCTTCGATCGCAGCATCGATGTGCAGGTCAGCCGTCTGCGGCGCAAGCTGGAGTTCGACACCAAGCGCCCGGCGATGATTCGCACCGTGCGCAACGGCGGTTACCTGTTCACCCCCAGCGTGACCCGCCAGTGAAGCTGATCAAGCCCCTGTGGCGCTATCGACTGCGCGACACCGTGGCGCGCTGGATCGCCCTGACCATCATCATGGCCATGCTCACCGCCCTGGCGTTCAATGCGCTGTTCGTGCAGTTGGCCGGGGTCTGGGCCTATCCACCGCTGGCGGAAACCGGGTTGCTGGAAAAGTCCGCGGCCATCGTGCGCATGATCGAAGCCTCGGAACCGGGCCAGCGCCCGCAACTGGCGGCGGCGGTCAGCAATGACCACCTGAGTATTCGCTGGCAGCCAACGCGCCAGGGCTTTGATCTGCCTGAGCTGGACGACCCGGAGTATCGGGTCGGCTCGGAAGGTATCCGCGCCATGCTGCAACCGCCCCAGCGACATATCGAGGCCTACCAGCCCAGTGACTGGCCGGGCCCGGATGGGCGTTACGCGTTGCTGGTGCAACTGACTGATCAGAGTTGGGTGATGTTTTCCTCAGCGTCGCGCAGTTGGGGCCTGGAGGAGGGCACGCGCAACCTGATCGTGATCGCCCTGGTGCTGATCTCCACTGGCCTTGTGGCCTTGATCGCCACGCGCCGGCTGGCCAAGCCGCTGCAGCAGTTCGCCCAGGGGGCGCGGCGCTTTGCCGTGGACTTTCGCGCGCCGCCCATCGATCCGGTGGGCCCCCACGAAATCCGCCAGGCCATCCTCGCCTTCAACGCCATGCAGGCGCAGTTGCAGCACTTCATCAAGGACCGCACGCAGATGCTCGCGGCCATCTCCCATGACCTGCGCACACCGCTGACTCGCATGCGCCTGCGCGGCGAGTTCATCGAAGATGCCGATCAGCAGCAGCGCCTGTTTCGTGATGTGGACGAAATGCAGGCCATGATCAATTCGGCCCTGGAGTTCTTTCGCGACGATGCGCGTCTGGAACAGGCCACCCATTTTGATCTGGCCGAGCTGCTGCAGACCCTGGTGGACGACTATCGCGACCAGTCCATGGAGATCCTTTTCAGCGGGCCGCCGCGCCTGGTGTATTGCGGCCGGCCCCTGGGGCTCAAGCGGGTGATGACCAACCTGCTGGATAACGCGATCAAGTACGGGGGCGAGCCGGCCATCGTGCTGGAGCAGGGCGCTGATCAATTGCGGGTGCGGGTGCTGGACCGTGGCCCGGGAATTGCGCCCGAGGCGCTGGAGCAGGTATTTGCGCCGTTCTACCGGCTGGAGAGTTCGCGCAACAAGAGCACCGGTGGCGTGGGCCTGGGGCTGTCGGCGGCGCGGGCCATCGTTCGCGAGCATGGCGGCGAGTTGCGCCTGTTCAATCGTGAAGGCGGTGGGTTGGAAGCGCGGGTGGAATTGCCGCTGTAGCCGCTGCCGCAGGCTGCGACAAGGCCCGAAGGGCCTTGCGAAGTCCTTCGAGCGCCCTGGCCGGCCGATCCCGGCCTGGGCTCACTGAATCCGTTGCGGCTCAGGACCAGTCGAAGCAGAACAGCACCAGGCCTTCCACCGGCTCGTAGAACATCACGATCAGGTCGGCGCCGCTGATGCCATAGTGGTAAGCCGGAACCCCGAGTACGTGCTGGAAGCGCCGGCCCGCGGGGCTCAAAGGCCAGACGTCGATGTCGCCGCTGTCATCGGTGGCCTCGACGATATCCATGGGGAACTCCACGGTTTCCACCCAATTGCCGTAACCCTCGGCGACACCGCCGATCTCATCGATAAAGGTCAGGCGCTGCTCGTCATCTTCCGGCCAGGTCAGGTAGCCCAATTGCTGGTAGCGCTGGCGCGCGGTCTGGTAGGCGGCATGCTGCTCGGCGTAATGGCGTTGCAGCTCGCTGCGCAAGTTACGCTGTGGTTCGGGCAGCTGGGCGTTGTCCGGGTGCAGAAAGAAGTAGCGCGGGTCGCCGCACAGGCGGTAGCGACCGTGCTCGATCTTGAAGCCGATCCAGTTGGTTTTCAGCAGCTCGCTGCCAAAGCCGCAGTGTTCCGTCAACTCGCCCACCAACCCCTCGTGAGGTTCGATGGGGCTTAACAGGTGCAGGCGCCCGGACCATTCGGGGTTGATCAGGCTGGCGTCTATGGACAGCAGCGGCAGCAGGTGTTCGGCCAGCTCTTGCTGGTCGGCGACGAACAGCTCACGGGCGTCGGGGTAGGCGACGGCGCCGGCAGGCAGTTGAGTGAGTTCCGGGGTCTGGATGGTAGGCATGCAACGGGTCCTTGATGGGGCACAGGTCAGGTGCGCGCGGTGGCGCGATTCAGGCGTGGCAATTGCGAAAGCTGCCGGGGGTGACGCCGACGACTTTCTTGAAGGCCCGGGTCATGTGGCTTTGATCGAAGAAGCCACAGTGAAAAGAGGCCTCGGTGATACTCGCGCCGCTGCGCAACAGGTGCTGGACCCGGGCGATGCGGCGTTGAATCTGATAGCTGTGGGGCGAGATGCCCAGGCTGTTCTTGAACACCCGGATCATGTACAGCGGCTCCAGGTTCACCAGGGCCGCCAGTTCTTCCAGGCGGATACTCTGTTCGAAGTCGTCGTCCAGGCGCTGTCTGATGCGTTTCACCGCCTCGCGCTCCTGGCGATAAGTAGCTGGCTGGCGCACGCCGTTTCTCTGGAATAACTGCGCCAGCAGTTCCAGCAGAATGCTTTCGCGTTCAAGGCTGGAGTCGGCTTGTTCGATCCGTTGGTGTTGTCGCAGGAACCAGCGGGCGAAGGCCGGATCTTCGCTCAGCACTTCGCGAAACAGGTGAATGTGATCCGCTGCGAAGCGCTGACCGAGAATGGCCCGGTTCAGCCACTGCGGGTCTATGTACAGCATGCGATAGACCCAGCCCTGGTCGCAGGCCTGGACCCCGTCGTGGATTTCGCCGGGGCTGATGGTGACCACGCAGCCCTGGGTCGCCAGGTGGTGGCTGCCGCGATAGAAGAGTTTTTCCACGCCGCCGCTGATGACGCCTACGGCATAGCGGTCATGGCTGTGACGGCCAAACGACTGCCTGCTGTAGCGGGCTGCCAACAGTTCGCAGTCACCTTCCGGAATGCGCCAGAAGCGGGAGAAATCCCCTGGTGGGGGTTGGTTCTGGTGGGCATCCATTCCATGTCCAGTTTTGTGCAATACGCAGAGATTGCCGGCCGATAAATTTAGCACTCCTTGAACCCTGCGAGCTAGACGCGATGAGTGCGATGAAACTGGTGATCGGCGACTACAAGAAGTCCTCCTGGTCATTGCGGGCCTGGTTGGTCCTGGTCACTGCGGATGTGCCTTTTGAGGTCATCCAGATCAAGTTGGAGGCGCCGCAGACTGGCGAGCGAATCCTTGCCTATTCAGCCTCGGGCAAGGTGCCGGTGCTGTTGCAGGACGACCTGTCGATCAACGACAGCCTGGCGATCTGTGAATACGTTGCGGAACACTGGCCCCAGGCCCAACTATGGCCCGCGGATGCCGGGCTCAAGGCGCTGGCCCGCGCGGCGTGCGCCGAAATGCACGCCGGCTTCACCGAGTTGCGTACCCAACTGCCGTTCGGGCTCAACCGCGGCGAGCCAGCCCAGGTGTTAAGCCAGGCAGCCGAGGCCGAGATCCAACGGGTGTTTTCGATCTGGCGCCAGTTGCGGGCCAGGAGCCAATCCGAGGCGTTCCTGTGCGGAACCTTTGGGGTGGTGGATGCCATGTTCGCGCCGGTGCTGTTGCGCTTCATGCGCTATGGCATCGCCATTCCGGGGGATCTGAAACCCTACGCCGATGCGGTGTTGCTGCACCCTCCGGTGTTGCTGTGGCTGAAACTGGCGATGCAGGAAACTTGAATGTCCAGCGTGCAGGGCAACTACAAGGTCAATCACGGTGGGGGAATCTATGTCGAGCAATAGAGCGGTAGTGGAACTGACTCTGGGGGGGCTGATGCTCAGCCTGTCGGCCCTGGCGGTGGCCTTTGCCCACATCGGCGCGGGCGGGGCGGGGTTCTACCGCATGCTGTTCGCCTCGATCCTGTTTTTCCTGTTGCTCAAGGTGCGCCGCATCCCGGTGTTGCTCAAGAGTGCCAAGGCACGGTCTTACACGGCCCTGGCCGGGGTGTTCCTGGCCATCGACCTGGTGCTCTGGCACCAGAGCATCTACATCGTCGGCCCGGGTATCGGCTCGATCCTGACCAACTGCCAGGTGTTCTTCATGACCTTGCTGGGCCTTTATCTGCTCAAGGAGAAGCCTTCGCTCTACTTCCTGATCTCCATCACCCTGGCGTTTGTTGGACTGTATCTGTTGCTGCTGCCGGAAATGAGTAGTGCTCTGGGCATCAAGGGTGTGGTGTATGGCGTGCTCTCAGGCCTGGCTTACGCCGTCTGTGTGTATTTCCTCAAGGTCAACACGCAGTTGCCTGACGGCGGTGGCGACAAGATCGCACAGATGCTCAACCTGAGCCTGTGGGCCGCGCTGGTGCTGCTGGCCTACGCCCTGGCCATGGGGGAAAGCCTGGCCATTGTCGACGGACAGACGTTAGTGATGCTGATCATCTATGGGGTGATGGTGCAGTTCGTGGGCTGGCTATTGGTCAACCGCTCCATCGGCGCCATCAGCCTCGGACTGGCGGGATTGATCCTGTTGCTGGAGCCGGTGATCACCTACTTCGTCGACGTGGCGTTTCTCGGCAAGGCCAGTTCGGCGCTGCAGATCGCTGGCGCGTTGCTGACGATCTTTGCCGTGTACATCGGGTCGATCAAACCTCCGGTAAAGGTGACGCCGGTGACCGAGGCCGCTTGAGGCTCCGATCTGATGCAGCGTTCTGATTCAGCGTGGTGCTGAACTTTGACTGCGCCCAGACCCGCCTGTCTGTGCGCAGTTTTTTTACCTGGCAGTCAGGCCGACAGGGCCAGTTTTGTAGCGCCGGCATCTGCCGTCGCCTGGGCCTGGGTGCGCTCATCTTCTTCCAGCCCCCGGGAGGCGCGGCCCACCAGCAGTGGGTCTGGGGCGTGGGCGACTTTCAGGTCCTTGCCCGGGTAGTCCAGCTCATGCAGGAAATGGCGGATGCAGTTGATCCGCGCGCGTTTCTTGTCGTCGGACTTGATCACCGTCCACGGTGCATCGGCGGTGTCGGTGTGGAAGAACATCGCCTGCTTGGCGGCGGTGTATTCGTCCCACTTGTCCAGGGACTTGATGTCGATGGGGGAGAGCTTCCAGTGCTTGAGCGGGTCGTCCCGGCGTGAGATGAAGCGCCGCAACTGTTCTTCGCGGTTCACCGAGAACCAGAACTTGAACATCAGGATGCCGCTGTTGCACAGCATGCGTTCCAGCTCCGGGGTCTGGCGCATGAACTCCAGGTATTGCAGGGGCGAGCAGAACTCCATCACGCGTTCGACCCCGGCGCGGTTGTACCAGGAGCGGTCGAAGAAGACCATTTCCCCGGCGGTGGGCAAATGCTGGATGTAGCGCTGGAAGTACCACTGGCCCTTTTCCTGTTCCGAGGGCTTTTCCAGGGCCACGATCCGCGCGCCACGGGGGTTGAGGTGTTCCATGAAGCGCTTGATGGTGCCGCCTTTACCGGCCGCATCACGGCCTTCGAACAGCACCACGATGCGCTGCCCGGTTTCCTTGACCCAGCTCTGCACCTTGAGCAGCTCGATCTGCAGCTCGTTCTTGGCCTTTTCGTACTCGGCGCGGCGCATGCGGTTGCGATACGGATAGTTGCCCGGCAGCGCAGCGGACACGCTGTCTTCATTGGAACCGCGAGGCGCGCTGGCCACTTGCAGGGCCATGGGCTTCTGGCTGATGGCGTTGATTTCGGCTTCGGCGGCTTTCACCGGGGCGGTCTTGGTTGTGCGTGGGCGGCGAGGGCGCGGCGTAGCCGCTTTGCGTGGAGCAGCCTTGGTGCTGGCAGGGCTGGTTGTGGCCGGAGCGTTTTGCGCTGGGGCGGGAGGCACGGGCAGGGCGGTGGATTCTTCACTCATGGGAGGGGGGCCTGTAGTTGCGTTCAATGTCCTCCGGTCATTTTTAGGGCTGGGCAGTTGGCGGCCGTTGATCTCGATCAAGTTTGTAATAAGGAAAAGTCGGTAATCAGTTGAGATTTTTTCGGCGGCTCATTCGGGAGCTATCTGACCTGGGGCGCTGGCCATAACGGCTGACGATGGCGCCGCAGGATCTTGGTGCGCGCAGCGGTGAAAGGACGGCGGATATCAATCCGCCTCCTGTCGTTTTCAGTGAACCAGAGCCGGTCGCCGGTCCGCGGGATTGCGCTGGCCGGGCTTGGAGGCTGCCGAGGTGGCGGCACTGTGTCGGGTTTGCAGGGCGCCGAACGAGGTGATGTAACCGGCAATGGCGCTGGCGACCACGGTCGGCGGGCTGGCCAGCCAGACCTGACCTGGACCGGAGCGCCCCGGAAAATTCCGGTTGATGGCGCTGACGGTGACCTGCTCCTGGTGGGTCGATGAACCAGGGCCGCAGTTGGCGCAGGCGCCGCAGGCCGGCTGCAGCAGTTGCGCGCCAAAGGTTTCGAAGGCCGGCAGGTAACCCTGCTCCTCGCAGTAGTCGCGAACATCCACGGTGCCGAATTGCAAATAGAGTTTGACCTCGGGATGCAGCCGCAGGTCGTTCTCCAGCGCCCAGTTGATCACCTCGAAATAATGATCGAAGTCATCGCGCTTGCCGGCGGTGCAGGAACCGCCATAGGCGATATCGACCCTGACCCGCTCGGTCAGGTCGGTGAGGCGCTGTCCGTTGCCGGGGTCGCCCGGAGCGGCAATCATCGGCAGGATCTGATCGCAGTCGAGGACGATCGTGTCGGCGTACTTCGCCTCGGGGTCGCTGGTCATCCAGGGTTCGAGCACGAAGTCGAGCTGGCGTCGCTCCTTGAGAAAACGAACGGTCTCCTGATCGGGCACGACGATCCCGCTGAAACCACCCAGCTCCGCTGTCATGTTGGTGAGGGTGGTGCGTTCGTCGGTGGACAGGAACGCCAGGGCCGGGCCACCGAATTCGAAGATCTTGCCGACGCCGTGGCCGGCTTTGATCCGGCTATCGGCCAGCAGGGCCAGCACCAGGTCCTTGGCGGTCACGCCGGCGGACAAGCGGCCGACCAGGGAAATGCGCAGCACCTGTGGATACACGGTCCTGACCGAGCCGGTCATGAAGGCGTTGGCCATGTCGGTGGTGCCCACGCCAAACGCCAGGCAGCCGAGTGCGCCGCTGTGGGGGGTATGGGAGTCGGTGCCGACCACGACTTGTCCGGGCAGGGCATAGTGCTCGGCCATCATCGCGTGGGAGATGCCCTCGCTGCCTTCGGCCGGCAGATAGCCGTGGGCGCTGAGTCGATGCTTGGCGACGAAGTCCCGATGGGCTTGAGACAAGCCATCGAGTTCGCCCACCAGGCTCTGTTGCAGGTGCGCCGGGCTGCGGTGCTTGTAGGACAAGTGGTCCTCAAACGCCAGGATCGATTCCGGCTGGTACACAGAGAAGCGTTCGCCGAAGGCATCGTGGAGCAAATGGGCGCAAAGCCCGGTGTAGTACTCGTGGATAAAGCGCCAGTCGGCCTTCAGCAGAATGCCGGCGCCCTGCTCGACGCGTTCGGCGCCGGGGGCCTTGAGCAAATGCCGATGAATGATCTTCTCGGCAAAAGTCAGGGGCCCGGTGGGCTGCTGCGGCGATGCTTCTGCGGGCTGGTCCGGCTGCTGACGCAAATGTTCGCGCCCGTAGTTGAGCAGCCCGCCGCTGCGCAGAATGGCCGTGGACAGCGCATCCCTGTTGCCGATCAGCTCCTCCAGCGCCAGCTCCTCTCCAGCCTGCAAGCGCGGCACCAAGGACAAGTCGGTGGAGGTCAGCAGCCCGATGTTGTCGGCGTTCTGTCGGTAGATGCGCTCGAAGCTTTCGGCAATGACCAGGCGGATGCCGGCTTTTTTCTCCGCCAGCGGGCTGTGCTCGCGGGAAGAACCTTTGCCGTAGCGGGTGCCCGCCACGCTCACTGTAAAGCCTCCGGAGGCGACATCGTCCTTGCCGATAGGCAGCACCGGGCCCGTCTTGAGGCCGACATAAGGGTATGAACCCAGCCGCTGGTCAAAGAAAGCCAGCACCGGAATCGGCGTTATTTCATCCGTTGAAATGTCACCGCGCAGGGGCTGTGCCTCCTCGAGGGTCAGTGTTTGCCCCCCCAACTGCCGTGACACTTTCAAAGGATCGCTGCTTAGAAAAAGCAGCTTTGCGTCAAGCTTGAAACCCATGATTTACCCCAAAAGAAATGGCCGACGGTTTCAGATCAAGTGCCGACCGTCATAGACGCTGTTGTCGTAGGCGGCATGCTTGGCGGCCTCGGCGGCTGGCGCTGGTTTCGCGGTCACGGCGCCTCCCCAGGTGGCATAGATCAACGCGCCCTTGGAGGACTTCCAGGCGTGGGTGCTGCCTGGCGGGTAAATCACCAGGTCGCCCTTGAGGTAAATCCCGTTTTCATCCTCAAAGTCACCGTCGAGGATCAGAAAGGTTTCATGGCCGTGGTGGTGGTGAGATTGGGCGCTGGCGCCGGCTTCGCAACGGATCAGGGCAATGCGCTGGGCACTCTCCTGGCACTCGAACAGCGTGTGAATGCTGGCGCCGCTGCGACCCAGTTGTTGATGAGTCGACCATTGGATCGAATCCGGCTCGCTGGATACATTCAGCAGATTGAAAACTGTCGGGTTCATGGATGTGCGCCTGTTATAGAGAAGAGGTGATGAAGCTGAAGGTCGAGCTGATGTTCGCTGTGCGGGAGATTCTTTCTATCGCCGCCAGGTGACGCTCCTGGGTCACCGCCGCGCAGGCATCTTCGAGCACGGTGATCTTGAAGTCCCTGTCATGCCCGTCGAGGGTGGTGGCGAGGATGACGTGTTCGGTCGACACCCCCGTCAGAACCAACTCTTCAATACCTTGGGTGCGGAGTATCAATTCCAGGTTGGTTTGATAGAACGGGCTGACCCGGCTCTTGGCGATCACGATTTCGTCCTCGCGGGGGCGCAGGTCGTCGTGCACCTGGGTCGACCAGGTCTGCAACTTCAAGACGCCATGCTCCTTGGCGGGAGCGAAGACTCGGGAGTGCGGGGGGAAGCCTTCATAGTGAGCGTTGAAACCGACGACGATAAAGATGATCGGCAGGTGATTGCTGCGGGCGTAGTTCAGGGCCGACGCGGCCTTTTCCAGCACCCGACGTTCCTGGGTCTGTTGGTAATAGCCTTCACGGGCATAAACCCCTTCGGGATGGACAATTTCATTGATGAAGTCCATGACCAGCAGTGCTTTGTTTGCAGACATCATTCATTCCTTTAAATGAGGGGGGCGATCAGGCCACTTCAGTGATTGCCACAGGCGCTTGGGCGTAGGCCAACTGCAGTGCATCGGACGCCACGTAGTGGGCATCCTGGGCAAAGTCGGTCCAGAAGCCCGGGCGGCTACTGCCGGCCTGCATGAACCAGCGGGTGTGCTCGGAAGGCAGGCCCAGGACGTAGAGCCCCTTGATGGGCTGGCCCGCGCGGTCGATCGGGTGATAAGGACCGGGGGTGACGGCCACGCCGCCGGTGACGAAGGCCTCGTCGATTCCCTGGTTGATGTAGTTGGTCCAGTACCCGCGCCGCACCAGGTTTCTGGTCAGCGGTGACGGGTCTCGAAGCAAGTCCGGCGAAGGGATTCGGCCGTCGATGACCACATCGATCAATTGCCTGGAGTGACGGACCCGAGGGGATTCGATGCTGAACTTGCGGTGCTGGGTATCGATGCCATAGACCGTTTCAGGTCCCACTAGCGTCAGTACCCCCGCAGCGATCAGGGCGCGGATTTGCTCGGTGCGGTAAAGGGGCGGCCCCGCGGTGAGAAACAGGCTGGTAGGGGCGTAGTACTGCAGGAAGTCTTCTTGATGCGAGCGGGGAGTCAGCCGGCCGAAATCCACCACGCTCCTGATCAGGGCGCGGGTATCGCGAATGGTATCCAGGGCGGCTTTCATCGGGTTGTCGACGTTGCCCTCGCGGGCGCTGCACAAGTCGTCTTCCAGCACCCGATCAAGGGCTAGGGCAAAGTCTGCCGGGCTGTGGAACTCTTGGGCGCGGAACGGCCTGGCCAGTCGGTCCAGTTCCAGGACCGGAAGGTCGCTCACGCCGAAATCGGCAGCCGCGGCGACCAGGGCTGGCAACGAGAACAGTTGCTGTTGCGCCACGCGATGCTTGAACTGCTGTTCGGCTGCCTGCCCCGCCTGGGCCCGTATGGCGGTGGCGAAGTAGACGATGTTGATTTCCACCAGCAACAGCGGGAGCACTTCGGTAGCAAACTCGATGTGACCGCGTTTTTGCAGCGCGTCGATCTTGTCGCGGGTGATGCACAGCGGTTGGTATTGAAAGTTCGGGCCTTTCTGGTTGCGGCCCCTGGCGGGGATCAGCATGCCGCTGCGGGAGCCGGCGAACAGCTTGGGTTCACGGTGCGACGGGATGTAGGTGGTGACACCGTCAACAACGCTGAAGCGACCTCCACGACCGACCGTCAGGGCGGCGACGATGTCGTGGAACGCCAGGCCCAGGCCGACGATCCCCACCTGCTGCTCAGACTGGATTCGCGACAGCGGCATGTCGGCTGCGGAGTCGCCGCGAAAGAACTCCAGCCCGGTCGTCTGCTGGGCGAACTGTTGCAGCTCCCTTTCCCAGCCGATCAACTCGGGGGTTGGGTGCCCGGTGGCGATGACCACCTTGTCGACCTGGAGAAAAGCCCCGTTATCCAGCTCCAGGGTTTGGACGTTTTCCTCGTTGAGCAGATCGACGACCACCGCCGGTACGCGCTGCAGCGAAATGTTCGGCGTGAAGCTGGCCTCGATGGTCGACAGGACGAATTGCATGTACTCGCCATGTACCGCGCGCGGCGCATAGGCATTGGGCCCCGGGTAGGCCGGGTCCACGGAGCTCCACCACTGTGCCAGCGACGGCCCGGCGCCCGGCCTGATCGGGCCGTCGTCCAAGGGCCCGGAGAAGGACGAAACCTCCTCGGCGACGGTATTCATCACGTAGTGGCGTGGTTGATCGGTGCGCCATACCCGGCCGGAGCCCATTTGCGCGCTGTCGATCAGATAGACCATGACTTGTTTGACCGGGGCGTCCATGAGCATCAGTGCGGCCAGGCGCTCCAGCACAGACAGACCACGGGGGCCGCTGCCGATGATAGCGATACGGTGTGCAGGCGACGAAGGCGTGATGTGTCGTAGAGACATACTAAATCCTGTTTGTATGTGATGACGGTTCTAGAGGGGCGGGCAATTATTTGAAGGCTTGATGAAAGCGCCTGATGGCTTCGTCTATGGCTTCATCGCTACCGGCAAAGGACAGTCGGATATAGCCTTCGCCCCCCTCACCAAAGGCCGTGCCTGGGGTGACGGCGACTTTCGCGGTGCTGAGCAGCCAGCGGGTAAACGCCAGGGAGTTTTCAAAGCCCAGGTCGGCGATGGAGGCAAACAGATACAGTGCGCCCTCGGGGGCTACGCACTGGATGCCGGCAATGCTCTGAAGGCCTTCAATCAGCCGGTCGCGGCGCTTTTGATAGGAGGTCACCATGTCGGCTATCCGGTGTTGGCAACCTTTGAGGGCCGCGACGCCGCCGCGTTGAATGAAGGAGCCCGCACAGCCGACGGTGTGCTGATGGACTTTGAGCAGCTCATTGGAAATGCGCTCGCAGCTGACGACGTACCCCAGGCGCCATCCGGTCATCGCGTAGGCTTTGGAAAAGCCGCTGATGGTAACGGTGATGTCCTGGGCGCCTTCGATGCTGGCGATGCTGATATGGCGGGCCTGGCCGTAGATGACCTTTTCGTAGATCTCATCGGAAATGATGTACAGCCCGTGTTTCAACGCTACCTGGACCACCCCGGTGACCTCTTCGCGGGTCAGCACGCGGCCGGTGGGGTTGTTGGGGTTGTTGATCAGAATGGCTTTGGTGCGTGGCGTGATCGCCTGTTCCAGGGCGTCGGCTTCGAGCATGAAGCCGTTTTTGCCGTCCAGCGGCACGGCCTTGACGGTGGCGCCGGCCATGGCCGCCATGGCCTTGTAGCTCACCCAGCTGGGGGTTGGGATGATGATTTCATCGCCCTGGTCCAGCAAGGTCATCAATGTGATGAACAGCGCGTGCTTTGCCGATGGCGTGACAATGATGTTCTTGTCGGCGGCCAGATCGAGCCCATGTTCGGTCTTGTATTTATGGGCTACGGCGTCCAGCAGTGCCTTGGTGCCACGGCTGGGTGTGTAATGAGTGTCACCGTCTGACAGTGCTTCAACGGCAGCATCTACGACATGATTGGGCGTCCTGAAGTCAGGTTCACCACCGCCGAGATCGACGATATCTTCCCCCTGCTCACGCAGGCTGCGCACCATATCCAAAATGGCGTAAGTTTCCGAAAGCTCAAGGTTTTCAACCCGTTTGGAGAATGCGTGTAGGCGCATTTAAATCACCCTGACTGGTCATGCTGATAATGAAGTTATTGTTTTAGCGGTGAACTTAGTCGATGACGCAGCCGGCCCGGTTATTGGCCCAGTACGCTTCGTAACTTTCGGCAGTGCGGGAGTCTTTGAAGGCATAGGTCTTCAACAGCCAGCGCGCAGCGGCACTCTCAGGATTGAGGATGTCGATCTTTTCCCGGTTATGCAGGCCATCCTGATTGGCGAACGTCAGCAGGTCGCCGGTGAGAATGCGGTGGCGCTTGCATTGAGAGCGGGTCATTGCACTTTTGAAAGCAATGAAGGCATCCCGCGCTTCGAGCGGTGCCTCTTCAGCCACGCAGGTCATGGTGTCGAGGAAGCGAATGGAGTGAAGGTTACTCAGGATCGGGTGTTTCTCGGAGGTGCTCAGTTGTTTGTTCATGTCCCGTGAGAAGACATCGAAAACCGTATAGAAGTGTGGTTCACGCAAGTAGGCGATGTGCTTGGGTTCCAGGTTGTTCACGATGTCCGCGCCGTCGATGTAGCCGGTGTAGATCAGGTCATCATCGGGGCAGCGCATGCCCAGCAAGGTGATGTAGTCGGCCCGGACTTTATGGGCGGTGCGGTCATTGTGAAACACCAGTTCGCTGTCGCTGAAGCCGGTGAGTTGTCCGCTGTATTTCTTGATCGCGATGACATCGGTAAAGAAGTCACCCTGGTTTCTGGTTTCGTAGGACAGCAGCGGAGTGCCTGTCAGTTGGGCGAACAGTTCGAGAAAGGCTTCGCTGATGAACTTGTTCTTTTTCAGGTGTTTGTCACTGACTGGATCGTCCGGGTCCAACTCGGGGATGACTTGGTCCATGGGGCAGTTGCGAATCACGTGGATCTTCTGCTGATGGCGAGCGCGTTCATCGCTGATGAGTTGGCAGGCCTTTACAAAACGCTGTGGAACCTGGGAGTGCAGCTCTTTTATTTCTTCTGAGAAGTCGCTGTAGTTCTTGTAGGGCGATAGCTGGACTTGTTCAAGAAGACTCAGTAGTTGCGACTTTTCACCGGCTTCAAAAATAAATAGCGGGATCATTGGTTTCCTCCATGGAATAAGATCGGACTAGTTAATCGAATGGTTAGGCAGTTGGCGTATATAAGTCAGTGCGCGACGCGTGCCGTTCTTAAAGTTGTATGGCACGCGTTATAGTTGTGAAACTTTTATGAACAGCAACTTCAAGCCGAGCCAAGTTCCAGCGCGTAGTTTTTTTCAACACGAGGAAACAGCGGTACGGTCAACAGGGCGCAGAAGGCGGCTGCCAACCACACCAGGCTCCAGGAAAAATGAGTCATCAGGGCGGAGGCCGCGATGGGGGTCGCGAACAGCACCACAAACACGCAGGTATTGCCCATGGCCAGGGCGGTACCGGCGCGACTGGCGCCGGCCAGTGTGGCCAGTTCGGTGTAGGCAACACCGTGCCAGGCGGACACGCTGATCCCGGCGACGACCATCACACCGATGATCACGGCGCTGGCCAGTGGGGTTTGGCTGATGCCATAGAAGCTGGCGGCCGATACCGTCCCGCTCAAGGCCAGGAAGGTCAGGGTGCTCAACCAGGCGCAGGCTTTGAGGTAGCTGCGGCGGTTCTTGTTTTTGTCGGTCCAGCGTCCGCTCCAGATCCTGCTGACGATCGCGCCAATCTGGATCACCGCCAGAGTCGCGGAAACCAGGGTGATGTTGATGTTGCCGAAGTCATGAAAGAACACCGCCGCATAAGTGAGAATGGCAAATTGCGGGGCGCAGAGCAGGCCGATGGCCAGGACGATTCGCCAGATTCTCGGGTCTTTCAAGGGGCTGTTGCTGCTCTCCAGGCTCTGTTTTTTTGCCGCGCTGCTGGAGAAGTCCGGCTCATACAGCCATAACCAGGCAAATAGGGCGGCCACCAGGCAGAACAGCGCCGATGCCGTGAATACTTCGATAAAACCGTAGGTATGAGCCAGGTAGGGCAACACCACCGCGCCCAAGGCGTAGCCCCCGGGTACAGCGGTTTGCCGGATGCTCATGGCCAGCCCGCGCTCGCCTTCCTTGAACCAGGCCATGATGGCCCGGCCGCTGGCGCCGTTGACGCTGCTGCCCAGCAGGCCCACGGTGAACAGCCCCGCCGCCAGCAGGACCACCGTTGGGGCATAAAAGGCCAGCATGGCCAGGATCAGCAAGGCGATGCCGGAGGTCAAAAGCCCGGTCAGCAGAACCGGACGATCCCCCCAGCGATCGGTGAGCAGCCCCCAGGGAATTTCGCTGATGGCGATGCCCAGTCCGAGCACCCCCAGGACCAGCCCCAGCTCCGCGTTGTCCAGCTGATAGGTGGCGCGCATATAGACCGCTGTAGCGGGCAGTCCACCCACCACACTGGAAAAGCTGGCGTTGGCCGCAACGCCGACGCCGAGCACTTTCCAACGGTGACCGTTATCTACAGGCATAAGAATCCCACTAGTTAAATAGTTGTGGGTCAAAAGACTCTCATGGGAGTATCGTCTCGAATATCAAATAATTTTGCGTGTTAGTCCCAAAAAACAGGATTGTCATGAGACCAGTAAATTTCGATTTGGATGTCATGCGCAGTTTCGTCACAGGGGTCGAATTGGGCAGTTTTGCCAAGGCGGCGCAAAAGCTCGCTCGTTCGACATCGGCCATCAGCGCCCAGTTGAAGAAACTCGAAGCCCAGGCGGGTTCGCCCTTGTTCAAGAAGGCCGGTCGCAGGCTGGCACTCACGGACACCGGGGAAGTGCTACTGAATTACTCCCGGCGGCTTTTAAGCCTCAACGATGAAACCATCACCGCGGTGTCCGAGCTCAAGCTCAAAGGCTGGGTGCGTCTGGGGCTTCAGGAAGACCTGGGCAGCTTCCTGCCCACGGTGCTGGGCCGCTTCGCCAGGGCCCATCCCGATGTTCGGGTCGAAGCCCGCATCGCGCGCAATGGCGATCTGCTCAGCCGCATCGAAAACGGCTCCCTGGATCTCGCCGTGGCCTGGGGGGCAGAGCGGACCACCGGGTATCAGGAAGTGGTGGCGGACCTGCCCATGCAGTGGATCGGCTCATCGCACCAGTACCTCGACTGGCGCGCCGAGTCCGGCACACCGTTGCCGATTATCGCGTTCGACGCGCCTTGTCCCTTTCATTCGATGGCCACCGAAGCGCTCAATCGCGAAGGGATTCCCTGGTTGCTGTCGTTCACCAGCTCCAGCCTCAATGGCCTATCCGCGGCGACCGAAGCCGGCCTGGGCTACACCATTCGCACGGCCCTGGGCCTGCAGCCAGGCACCGAGCTGCTGCAGGCCGGCGACCGCGGCTTGCCAGCCTTGCCCTCGATAGCCCTCACGTTGCATCGCCGCGAGGCAACCCCGGACCCGCTGACCGAACGGCTGTCGAACATCGTGATACAGGCCATCCGCAGTGAAATTGTTTACTGACGAGGGACGGCTTGAGTACAAGCCTTGCCAGACCGATTTTGCCTAACAGGTGTTTGCAGCCGGACTATTGTTAAGCACAGAGATTTGATCAGAAGAGAGCACACAATGAACAAGTTCGTTTGGCCGGCACTGATGGCTTTGCTGTTTGTCCAGTCCCCGGCCCATGCCATCAATGAAAAGTATCGCCAGCAGCTTGAGCAATCGGGCTGTACCCAAATGACCGAGCTTCAGGGATGCGACATCCACAAGAGCAAGGCGGAAAACGCCAAGGCCGGATTTGCCGACCCTTACACACCCGCCGCTGCTGACAGCGCCAAGGAACAGACCCCCTACGCCGGACAGTGGACGGCCAAAAGCGCTGCTGGCGCGACAGTCGCCACCATTCGTATCGATGCCAAAGAGCATGTGTGGGTGAACGGCAAAGAGGTCAAAGCCAAACGCACGGACGGCGCCCTGCAATTTCGTCAGGGCACGCTGCTGTTCACCATTCAAGGTGATCGACGCCTGAAGAATGAAGATGTGTGGATGGATACCGATGCCGGAACCAAGGGGCCGATTCAGAGCGAGTGAGGGTTCGAACAGGCACAAAAAAACCGGCTCAAGTGGCCGGTTTTTTTGAGTTCAAGATGCATTGAGCGGCATCTTGAGATATGTACTTGGTGCCTGAGGGAGACTCGAGCGTTCCATATAAACTGTGTCTTGTAGCGAGATTCTACATGCTGGGATACACATGGGGATACACGCTGCTCAATTCTAGAAGAGCATTGGTATAGAAGTTAACGGTAAGCGCCGCCTGTATCAATTCGTTTGTGATGCGTTGAACTTATGCGCGATGGAAAAGGCCGGACCTAACTCGTCTAGTAACGCGGTTAGGGTTGCCATCAGCTGTCGAATCGTTCGCTCGATTTCGGCAGCTCCTGCCGACGAGTACTCACGTTTAAGCTCGTTCACGTCTACCGAACCGGTATCCACGTTGAACTGCTCTATCCCCACGAATATGCCCAGCTCACGACTAGAGTACGCACTTGAGTGGATCAGCTCATTTCTAGGTCCACGGTAGCTATTCACGGCGTCCGCTACCGCGCCCAAAGCACTAAACAATTTAGGATGCTTTGTTTTTGTGGCTTTCTGAACAAAGCTATTTCCTCCCATCGCCTCATATTTCTCTGAGGGCAGGAGCAGAGAAGCCCCCACCAGTCGATGTGCCCGATCCACCAGGCCTATTACACGAAGCACGAAGTTTTCGTAGTGGTAACGATAGATAGCTGGGCTCGGACTTGGCTCGGAACCAAGCTCAGTTACAAATCTGCACGCTAAGCGCAAGGAGACCAGCGCGGTATCAAGCTCATCGACCCGTGAAAAGACTCCGGTGGCGTAGGTCTCAATGGCTGAAACCTGAAAGCGATCTTTGCCTTCAAGATGATTGGTTAGACCTTTTTCGTAGTAGCTGTGCATGTGGGGGAAAAGAACAACCAAGCTAGGATGATCTACCAAGTTTTTGTCTGTTGATGTATCTCTCAAATCGCACCTTCCTTATTCCGTCTAGCTTCATTGCTGGGGCGATCATAGCGCGGTCTGCAGTACTGTTTGATCACTTATTATGAGGTCCCCCCGCAGCTTAGCTCCATAGGTCAGATCCTTGATGAGTTACCGTTTTCTGAGCGGAAAAGCGCCGGGGCCCCTGGCGCTTTTCGTCCCACACGGGGTCGGAAACCCGCAGGACTGTGTTAGTGGGAGGATTTCAAAGTTACTGAAATTTCAGCCATTGAAATCGAAAGAATTCTGCTGAAAAAGGCCATCGTTACCGCAGCGGTAACGATGGCCTTTTGTGTTGATGATTATGGACACCTTGGGCCGTCAACCAAGTCAACCTGTCAACTAATGTACAAAAATCAGCCACTGCCAAAATCACGCGGGTTTTATGCCCCGTGCCATTCAGAAATGCTCAGGGTCCCCGGCTACCTCTCAACACCTTGTGCAATTGCACTGGTGAACTGTGGGTTCATCCGGTTCACCAGTTCACTAAGCTGCGCACCTGCCCGCTAACAAAGTCCGGCGGGTTTCCGACCCGTGTTCTGCGGAAATGCTCAGGGGCCCCGGCATGCGTTGGAACATGATCTTGATGCTCGCTGGAGGGATTGGTGCCTCTGGGGAGCGGGGTAAGTCAGGTTCTATCCAAAAGATGTGTTACCCATGTTACGTGTGTAACGAAGCTCCCTAACTAACTGTATTTGCTAGGTTTTTCAACGGTTACACCGCCTTTGAGCGTTATAAGTGAGAGGTGTTACTACGCCTGCTGGTGTAACGCTTCGGGGAAGTTAATTTGAAGTCTGAGGCGGCTATACCTACGATCACTAAATTAGAGCGTTCAATTTCTTGACCACGCCTGCGTATTCATGGGTAGCTGATAGTGATTAGTTTTGTTCGGGTATCTGTTGGCGAGAGTCTTGTAGCCACGAATAGCTCCAGTCTGCTATCTGCAAGAGGCGCGTGTACCTATTTAGGAGTACTCAGCAATGATATAGCGACAAAGTGACTGACTAGATGATGTATTAGATTCTTCTTCAAATTAGACGACCCCAAAATAACTAATAGCCTAGATAACTTTGTGCTCTATGAAGTGCTTCTAACACAGCGCGTTTAAGGCTTGGAATTAAGTTCGAATGATGTTAAGTTTTTGGAATAACCTAAAACTCGCAAGGTGTTTACTTGCTGCACGGAAAATGTTAACATCGCGCGCATTTTATTTTTTTGGTGAATATCCGTGCTTGTCGAAGAAAATCTTCAGTTTGAAGAAATACAAACTTTGAAGCGCGAAGAGCGGAGGCGAAGCCTCGGCGCTTTTTATACGCCAAGTTTTCTCAGTAAGTTGTTGTGCAGCTGGGCCATTCGAGATAAAAATCAAGTTGTATTAGAGCCGAGTTTCGGAGGCTGCACATTCTTAGAGGAAATCTCCTCTAGATTTCTTATGTTGGGATCTAATAGTCCGCTGAAGAATGTGTATGGTTGTGACATAGA
The DNA here is from genome assembly GCF_042980055.1 of Pseudomonas danubii. Lineage (NCBI taxonomy): Bacteria > Pseudomonadati > Pseudomonadota > Gammaproteobacteria > Pseudomonadales > Pseudomonadaceae > Pseudomonas > Pseudomonas danubii. Next base: position 6,620,230 of record NZ_CP116502.1, on the reverse strand, counting down.
TAAAAATGCGTTTTTGAAATTAGAGTCACTTGAAATTGTTGGATGTGAAAATAATTTCCTGGAAAAAGATTTTCTGCTTTTGGAGCACGCCTCATTTTGTGAGGGTAAGGCAGACGTCGTCATCGGCAATCCTCCCTACATTGGGAACTCCCAAATTGGACCTGACCAGCGTAAGGCCTTAGAAACATGGAAAAGCATCTATGGGTTCGAGATAGATGCGAGATCGAGTTTGTGGGTATATTTTTTTATTCACTCTTTGAGCTTTCTCAAAGAGGGTGGGCGTTTGGCATTCGTTTTGCCAGGCAGCTTTCTCTCCGCGGACTACTCTAAAAAAGTGCACGCTATTCTCAAAAGTAATTTTTCTAATTGCTTAATAGTTTCTTTAGCTGAAAGAATTTTCATTTCTGAAGGTGCAGAAGAACGAACAGTGATTTTATTAGCAGATGGGTTTAAAGAGGATGCTCTTTGTAACGGTATGCTGAAGTTTGCTCACGCTCCAACGCTCTCATGCTTGCCAGAGCTGTTTTCTAGCTGGGAGATAGACAAGTCTGTTTTTTACGATTTTGATAATGTAGGTCTTGGTTCATTTGTCGAGCGAAGTGCTACAAAGAAGTTTTTTGATTTGTCGCTTCGCATTCCAAACATAGTGCTTGGAAGTCTGGCTAAAGTTAGCATTGGGATTGTTACCGGTGATACTAAGTTTTTCATTAAATCGTTAAGTGATTGGCGCGAGCTGGGTGTTTCTGAAGATTTTCTAAAATTCGTGGTGCCTAAAATTAGAGGGATTACGGGGTTGAATCTAACAAAGGCGCAGGTGCAATCGCTTGTTAACTCCGATCTACGCTGTCTTCTTCTTAATACTGAGAAGGAAAATCTTTCTACTGATGTCTTGCTGTATTTAAATCGCTATCCTCTTGAAAAGCGAGAGTTGGCGACTTATACCAAGAGAAGCATCTGGCACCAACCGGATGATCATAAGATTCCTGATGGTTTTTTTACATTCTTGACTCATAATGGTCCGAGACTAGTTCTGAATGATGCTAGGGTGAACTGCACTAATTCTGTCCATAGAATGTTTTTCAAATCGAAAGTAGACGTTGTGACGTCAAAGCTTGTTGCTCTTTCCATGCTTTCAACTTTCACACAGGTTCATGCTGAAATCATTGGCCGACCTTGCGGTTCTGGCGCTTTAAAGCTGGAGCCTAAAGACGCTCTGCAGCTTAAGATTTTATATCCAGAAACTATAGATGCAAGTTTGGTGAAGTCTGCTTTTAAGAACGCTCATCGAGAGCTGTCGAAGAATCCGCCGGATGAGGGTGCCGCTCGGAAGATCGCCGATGAAGCATTGGCAATTATGATCGGTGAGGATTATCAGCGTGAGATTAAATCATTAGATCTTGCTTTGCAGGTTGCCCGAGATCATCGGAAAGGCAATGTGGAGTTGAGTCTACAGTAGAGGGAACTATTTGATGGATATAATTAGTTTAAAAGCAAGCCTGGCGTCAGCTTTAAATGATAGTGAGGTTGATTACAATAGAATATTGAGTCTCGCAAATCAGATTTCAAAATACGATACACAAAATGTGCGGTTCTCAATAGATGCAAGTCATATTTCAAGGCTAGGTCATGAGCTTGTCTCTAAACAAGAAACGGCTGTCGCTGAACTGATAAAGAATGCTTATGATGCAGATGCTAACTACGTAAAAGCTATCTTTAAGCATACTTACAGAGCAGGTGGCGAGCTCATCATTGTGGATGATGGGTTGGGTATGAGTCGTGATGAACTTATCAACGGTTTTATGCGTATTTCTACAAGAGATAAAAGCGAGAACCCGCGGTCGTCTAAGTATAAGCGACAACGAGCAGGGCGAAAAGGAATAGGGCGGTTTTCGGCGCAACGTTTAGGAATGCGCCTGCAGTTAACTACTAGGCGGGAAGAAGACGTAGCCGGGATATGCATTGATATCGATTGGAATAAATTCGAAGAAGTAGGAGATTTGATTTTAGTGTCAAATCAAATTACCTCTGTCCCGTTAGCAGATGTTGGTACTAGTCTCAGGATTAGTAATTTGAAAGACTCGTGGAGTAACGCGCAAATCCAGCGCGCTTACCGTTTTATATCGGAGCTTTTGCAGCCTACGCCACTTCGATTCGCTCCAAACAAAAAGGACGGTGATCCTGGATTTAGGGTCGAGTTTTATGAAGAATTCGATGGCGTGCAAGAGCTAATTGCCAGCGAACAACAAAATATCCTCGATAATGCCCATGCATTGATATCTGGATATGTCGACGAAAATGGCGTTCCCTATTTCTCGATTGATTCGAAGAGGTTCAATTACAACGGTGGTCCTGAAAATTTCCAATCTGATGCAAGAGTGAAAACTGTTTTCGATGCAGACATAGCAGATTATTCGCTGCTGGCTGGTGTCAGCTTTCAAGCTCACTATTTTATTGAAAATGATTTGCCCCCGGGCTCAAGAAATATTGTAAGAAACGTTCTGCGTAAAAATAGTGGCATTAAAATTTATCGTAATGGTTTTCGTGTGCTTCCATACGGGGAAGCACAAGATGATTGGCTTGGGTTGCAGCGCTCATCTGCTCTTAGGCAATTACTGCCGCCACATGCAAACTCGAATTTTATTGGCTTTGTTCAGCTAACCGATCCAAATGGCGATAACTTCGAAGAAACGGCTAGTCGTGAAGGTCTGATTGAGAATCAGGCGTTTTCTCAGCTGCAAGACTTTATTTACAAGTCGCTTATGCACGGAATAATTAAAATCGCGCATGCTCGCGGGAAAAAGGCTTTCGCGACTGATCCTTCACCAAAAAAGACTCCGTCGCAGCGTGCGGAAGATATTACAAGTAAATTATCAACGTTTTTTGAAAAAGTCAGCAACCGTGATAGTGCGGTACAGCGCCCTGCTGCTGAACAAGCAAAGATTGAAGAGGAAGCCTCCGAGATTTTTGATGAGATTATTCTTCTAAAAAAAGATACCAAGGATCTATTGGAAGAAATTGGTATGCTGCGTGTGCTCGCAAGTCTCGGATTAACTATCGGCGAATTTACCCATGAGACCAGGCATGTATTATCTGCATTGTCTGCAGGTATATTCACAATTACTCAGGGAAATCCTAGTGCCGATAAGTTAAAAACGTTGCAGGCCAATATAGAGTCTTTGCAGGCTTATATGCGCTATTTCGATAAGGCGGTTACTCAGAACTCCCAAAGAAATCTAAGCGTACATGAAGTACGGGATCTGTTGGGTGATTTCGAGCAAGTGGTATCATCTGCGCTTAAGCGGCAGTTCGTTTCTTTGAAGGTTGATGTTTCCGGCTACGACTTGTTCGTTAGACCGAGTCATAAGTCCGAATGGGCATCAATATTCTTTAACTTGTTCACGAACTCACTTAAAGCCATCAATCGAGCTCGGGTATTGGGAGATATCCGTATCTCAGCGGGAGAAGTTGATGATGCCAGGATCTTTATCGAGTTTATGGATAATGGGGATGGCATTGCTGAGGAGAACAGAGAAAAGGTTTTTGACGCCTTTTTTACCACTAGCACCCCTGCGGACGCGCTAGCCGATGATGAAGTTCATATTACCGGTTCTGGGTTGGGTCTTAAGATAATACGAGATATAGTTGAAAGTGCGGGTGGGGAAATATTTATCTCTGAGCCACCTAAAGGTTATTCGACTTGTATTCGCATTGAGTTTCCACGCGCCACGGATGAGGAGATTCCCGATGAGCTTCGTTAAGTATTTGTGTATCGATGATCAGCCAGAGGATTTTATTCAGCCTCTTTTAAATAAGTTGTCTAGTTGTAAAGAAGGCTTGGATTTTGCTCGGATGCACCCGCAAGAATTTGAGTCTCAATTCGAACGTATACATGAATTAGCCGCCGCGGGACAGTGTTTTGGTCTGCTTGTTGATTTGAGACTGGATCAAGATGCAGATCTTGAGAACGGTAGTAAGGTTTATTATCGCGGCCCTACACTTGCGCAAGAACTTCGTACGCGCATGGCGGAAGGCTTGTTACCTAGCTTCCCAATAGTTCTTTGGTCGATGAATGATAATATCGTTCATTCTTATGCTCCTGATAGCTCTTCTCACGATCTTTTTGACGCTGTTTATGCCAAGGACGACGGTCAACATGTCTTGGGTGAGAGCATTGCATTGGAGCTGTTTTGGCTTGCAGCTGGCTATTGCGAGTTGACGCAGTTATTTGAACGAGGAGCGGCATTTACCCTGGAGGAAGTAGCTGGTTTGGTCGAGGGGGATAGAGACTACCTGGATCCACGACTCATCTCGTTTCTGAAAGGAAAAGTGGTATATGAGATCGCTGGAAAAGTCCTCAATACTTTGATCCGCTCAGAAGGCGTATTGGTGAGCGAGGGGATGCTTGCTGCGCGCCTAGGTGTCGATATAGAACGCTCAGCCGATTGTTGGCCAAGCCTTTTAAGTAAAATAAAAGATACTAGCTACTCTGGCGTATTTCATGAGGCGTGGCCTCGGTGGTGGATGCATCGCATCGACGCCTGGTGGGCTGATTTAGTGGCGTTTAAAGCCTCGCTTAGAAAATATTCTGCGTCAGACCGCGTCGCGCTCATTAACGAAAAATTTGACCTCAATTTGGTAGCGGCGTTGCCTATAGCAGAGAACTATAGTGTCCGATATTCCACTATCTGTGTAGCAACCGGCAGAGCGCTCGACCCGGTTGATGGTTTTAAGGTTTTCAGCCCTCAACAAGACTCATGGCAGGATAGTAAATATGTTTCTGCTTATGCGGTGCTAGAAAGACTCAAAAAGTCTGAATGGGTGCTCGATCCACTGGAGGTGGAGCGGTTTAAACAGCTTACGGACAGGCTTAAAAATGACAAGAAGAATTAAGCCGGAAGCCTATCGAAAGCAGCTTTCTTCTGAACTCAGACAACTGGGTGGGGTTCTTGAGCGAAATGCAAGCGATGTATGCTTTGATACGGGGCCTATCACTCAGGCAGCCAGTATGTGCGGAAGCTCTAAACCGTACGGGCCTGAGTCCTGGGGATATCAAGTTGATGATCTTAGATTTAGAGTGAAAACACCGCAAAAAGTTATTCCGAACTCTGTTGGTGAGTATCTTCAGGTTGTGATGAATTTCAAGATTCAGGGTAAATGCTCGGATGAGCTTACTGACTTGATTAAGTTGTTAGAGTTTAGCATTGTCGTTACAAATGATGAGGGGACGTACTTGTCTTCGTGGCATTTTGACAAACATATAGTATCGGATGACGGTGGCGATGCAGAGCCAGAGGATGCGCATCCGCTATACCATTTCCAATATGGTGGTAAAAATTTAGCGCCGTTAGAAGGTAATCATGGAGGGATACTGATATTGCCATCACCAAGAATTGGTCATCCTCCTATGGATGTTGTGCTGGCAATTGATTTTATACTATCAAATTTTGCAGGAGTACACTGGAAAGGTCTAAGAGAAAAGACGGATTATAGCAAACGCTTGAGTGACGCGCAGAATAGATATCTGAAGCCTTATATTGAAAGTATGTTTTCTTGGTGGAATACCGGTCGAGAGTCTGACTTTGTTAGAAGTCTTTGGCCTCATCTGATATAGCTCTGCGAAAAAATTTCAGTTTCTCGCTATTCCTTAGGGGAAAGATAATGGAGACAGGACTAACAGAGGAGCGTTCCAGTATACTTGATTTAGTTATGATCTTTGACTTTGTGGTCGATAGACACGTTGACTTTTTCTGGAGGTAGCTCAGCCAAAAGGCTGAGCTATCAGTGACTTTATTCCGATTTCAAAATTATAAAAGGGCTTCTTTTACATCTTCGATCGTCCTTTCAACTTGCTTTCCACATAGTTTATTTCCTTCTTTAGCAGATTGATGGTGAGCGCCTGAACCGTTGTGGCCTTTCCAGTTTTGATGTCGACAACTTTTAGCAGAGCGGTTAAGTGCTCCTTTCGCGCTTTCAAGGTGTCGCTCCAGCTCGCACTGCTTCGGATTTGGTTGATCATGGTCTTCGTCCTGATTGAGTAATAAACAGCCCGCGCGCGCAGGCTGTTTCAGGTGGCTCAGTGCGTTACAGCGAGAGGATGTCTTCTACGGTGAACTTGTACGAGCGGTCAGCGAGTTCACGACTGCCCCATGTGTCGAAGCCTTCACCTTCTTTAGGCAGCACCAACCTTCTAAGGCTGAGCTGATCGCCACCTAGCAAACGTTGAGCAGCCCACAGCTTGGCGCCCATATCCATCAGTACGTGAGCTATTTTGTTCCACTGCTCTTCCATTACCTTTTCGGCCAGCAACAATGCTGTTCTCTGGAGGGCAAGGTGTTCTTTTTGCGCCTCGGCAATGTGCTGGTCGACGATGACCAACTCCTGCTCCAACGCGTTGATGATTAGATGCTGGCGACGATTGTGCTCGATGGCAGCCGCAAGGTTTTTCGCAGCTTTTTGCGCGTCTGTATTGGCGTTCTTTTCGCCCTCAGTGTCGCCCCAGGCCACTGACTGTGCGTAGGCGGTGGCTGCATCGGTTTCGGCTTGCCGGGCCTTGGCCAAGTCTTCCACTGCTTGCTGCTGGATCTGCTCCAAACGGGTGCTGAGGCTATCGCGTTTTTCGTTGAGCTCTTGCTCGTCGGCTTTCCAGTTCGCCATCGATTCGGTGTAACCGGCCATCAAGGTTTTGTGATTGAGCAGTTGCTCGCGTCGAGTGATCTGAGTATCTAAGGTCCAGGCATGGTGCTTATTGGAGTTGTGTGGGAGTTTCAGCGTGTTGTATTCACTGCGGACTTCACGCAGACGATTCGCGTCTAATTCTTCGTCGCCCTCCAGTAATGCTTCCAACGGTGCCATCTCGAAGTATTGCTCTTCAGCCGCCCTCAGGTATTTATCAAGGCGGGTGGTCAGTTGGTCGATCTCATCGAACAACCGTTGCTTCTTCTCGCAGGCCGCGTGAGTGCTATCCGAATTCGGCAGTGAAGGTAAGATGGTCTCGCTGCATCCCAGTCCGCTTGCCAGCGGTTCATGTTGTTCGGTAGAAGCTTGGAGTTCGTTCATCTCTCTGGTTCCTTCAAATTGGGTTTGGGTTGAATGACGGCTGGCGAGGCCGGGACTAAGCCGGCGCTACCTCGATCAGCAGAGATGCCCTCAGGCAGCGCGAGCCTCGCGGTCATCCGTTCCCGGAATCGTCTTCACGATGTAGCAGCGTTGCGGGCCGAGGCCGGGCAACCGGACCAAGCTCGATGCTTTGCCGTCGGTGGCCGGTTCCAGCACTCCGCGTTGCAGCAGTTCCTTGTTCACGGCGTTGATGTTCATGCCCCGGAAGATCTCGGAGCGCCACGCCTCGGGCAGCACGTAATAGGTGTTGGTGGTGTGCATGGTGTCGCCCATGCCGTGCTCCAGCGTCTTGCGAAAGCCGAGACGGTCGATGGTGCGCGGGCCGTGTTCGTCGATCTTGGCCGCCGCCGATTCCCAGCGGGTGAAGCGGCTTTCGCCGAAGCGTTCGATGACCTGGCGCAAGCGCGCCAAGGTCGCATCACCCTCGAAGTTACCGGCGCCACCACGCTCAGCTAGCCATGCGTGCAAGCAAAGTCGGGCGGCGGTGGTGGCGGTGCCATCCGGCCAGCCGGTGACACCAAAGGCTGTGGCCAGCTCGCCTGCTGCGGCCGCGAGGCCGAAGCGCAGGGATGCGCGTTGGGCCTGACCGCTGGATGAGGTTGGCAGGTTTTGGGTAATGATTTGCTCCAGCGTGCGGCGAACGATCACTGAGCACCTGAGCATTTCTCCTGGCACACACAGCGCCTCCAGAAAGGCGGTGAGGAGAGTTACCGTAGTACTTTGTGACTCTGGCTGTAAGTTAGTCGGAGAGGGCGGCTGCGTGTTCCTAGTCGTTCAGCACGTCGAACATGCCGATTTCGTCCAGGTCGCGGTGTTCCTAGTTTCAGGCTTCAGCCTTGCAAGCTGGGAAGCAGGAGTACAGAAGAGGATGGGATAGAAAGGCCAATAGCCAGGCACAAAAAAACCGGCTCAAGTGGCCGGTTTTTTTGGGTTCAAGATGCATTGAGCGGCATCTTGAGATATGTACTTGGTGCCCCGAGGGAGACTCGAACTCCCACTTCTTGCGAAAACGGATTTTGAATCCGCCGCGTCTACCAATTCCGCCATCAGGGCTCAATGGCGGCGAAGTATAGAGAGGCAGTTACCGTTGGTCAATCGGCTTTCGTGGTCAATTTTTAGTTATTCCGCTAAACTTTCCGGCCCTGCTAGACGAACCCCATCATGCGCGTTGCTGACTTTACCTTCGAGCTTCCTGATTCGCTGATCGCCCGCCATCCTTTGGCCGAGCGTCGCGGCAGCCGTCTGTTGACCCTGGATGGGCCAACCGGCGCCTTGGCCCACCGTCAATTCACCGATCTGCTGGAGCATTTGCGTCCGGGCGATCTGATGGTGTTCAACAATACCCGGGTGATTCCGGCCCGTCTGTTTGGCCAGAAGGCCTCCGGCGGCAAGCTGGAGATCCTCATCGAGCGGGTGCTGGACAGCCATCGTGTGCTGGCTCATGTGCGCTCCAGCAAGTCGCCCAAGCCTGGGTCGAAGATCCTGATCGACGGCGGTGGCGAGGCCGAGATGCTGGCGCGCCACGACACGCTGTTCGAGCTGGGTTTTGCCGAGGAGGTGCTGCCGCTGCTGGATCGGGTCGGGCACATGCCGTTGCCTCCTTATATAGATCGCCCGGATGAAGGCGCGGATCGTGAGCGTTATCAGACCGTGTATGCCCAGCGTCTGGGAGCTGTCGCGGCGCCCACGGCGGGGCTGCATTTCGACCAGCCGCTGCTGGAGGCCATTGCCGCCAAGGGCGTGGAGACGGCGTTCGTGACCCTGCATGTCGGTGCCGGCACTTTCCAGCCGGTGCGGGTCGAGCGTATCGAAGATCACCATATGCATCACGAGTGGCTGGAAGTCGGCCAGGACGTGGTGGATGCGGTTGCCGCATGCCGTGCTCGCGGTGGTCGGGTGGTGGCGGTGGGCACCACCAGTGTGCGTTCCCTGGAAAGTGCCGCGCGCGATGGTGTGCTCAAGCCGTTCAGCGGCGACACCGATATCTTTATCTACCCGGGCCGGCCGTTCCATGTGGTCGATGCCCTGGTGACCAACTTCCATCTGCCGGAATCCACGCTGTTGATGCTGGTTTCGGCGTTCGCCGGTTATCCCGAGACCATGGCCGCCTATCGCGCCGCGGTGGAAAATGGATACCGCTTTTTCAGCTACGGTGATGCGATGTTCATCACCCGTAATCCTGCGCCGACCGCTCCCAAGGATCTGGCCCCCGAGGAAACTGTATGAGTCGCACTTGTCGTATGTCCTTCGAGCTTCTGGCCACTGATGGCAAGGCTCGTCGCGGTCGCCTGACCTTCCCCCGCGGTACGGTGGAAACCCCGGCCTTCATGCCGGTGGGCACCTACGGCACGGTCAAGGGCATGCTGCCGCGGGATATCGTCGCCACCGGCGCCGAGATCATCCTCGGCAACACCTTCCACCTGTGGCTGCGTCCGGGCACCGAGGTGATCAAGGCTCACGGTGACCTGCATGACTTCATGCAGTGGAATGGGCCGATCCTCACCGACTCCGGTGGTTTCCAGGTGTTCAGCCTGGGCGCCATGCGCAAGATCAAGGAAGAGGGCGTGACCTTCGCCTCGCCGGTGGACGGTGCCAAGGTTTTCATGGGCCCGGAAGAGTCGATGCAAGTGCAGCGCGACCTGGGTTCGGACATCGTGATGATCTTCGACGAGTGCACCCCGTACCCGGCCGATGAGGACGTGGCGCGGATTTCCATGGAGCTGTCCCTGCGCTGGGCCCAGCGTTCCAAGAATGCCCACGGTGACAACACGGCGGCGCTGTTTGGCATCGTTCAGGGTGGCATGCACCAGGACCTGCGCATGCGTTCCCTGGAAGGCCTGGACAAGATCGGCTTCGACGGCCTGGCCATCGGTGGCCTGTCGGTGGGCGAGCCCAAGCATGAAATGATCAAGGTCCTGGACTACCTGCCGGGCCAGATGCCTGCCGACAAACCTCGTTACCTTATGGGAGTTGGCAAGCCGGAAGATCTGGTTGAGGGTGTGCGCCGCGGTGTGGACATGTTCGATTGCGTGATGCCAACCCGCAATGCCCGCAATGGGCATCTGTTCATCGATACAGGCGTGCTGAAAATCCGTAACGCGTTCCATCGCCATGATGATTCGCCGCTGGACCCAACTTGTGATTGCTACACCTGCCAGAACTTCTCCCGTGCCTATCTGCATCACTTGGACAAGTGCGGGGAAATGCTCGGGAGTATGCTCAATACCATCCATAATTTGCGCCATTACCAGCGTCTTATGGCTGGTTTGCGCGAGGCTATTCAACAAGGTACATTGGCCGCCTTTGTCGATTCCTTCTATGCCAAACGCGGGTTGCCCGTGCCGCCTTTAGAATAAGTTCTAAAGACGTTAAGCCACTAATTTTGCAATTATCGGAGTGTTAAATGAGCTTTTTGATCCCTGCCGCGTATGCGGACGCCGCTGCACCTGCCGCTGCCGGTCCTGCTGGCACTGGTTTCGAGTGGATTTTCCTGGTTGGCTTCCTGGTCATCTTCTATCTGATGATCTGGCGCCCGCAGGCCAAGCGCGCCAAAGAGCAGAAAAACCTGCTGAGCAGCCTGCAGAAAGGCGACGAAGTTGTGACCACTGGCGGTATCGCCGGCAAGATCAACAAGGTGACCGACGACTTCGTGGTTCTGGAAGTATCGGACTCCGTTGAGCTGAAGTTCCAGAAGGGCGCGATCGCTGCCACGCTGCCAAAAGGCACGCTGAAAGCCATCTAAGTTTCATCTTTTACCAATCGACGGGGCGCGCAAGGCGCCCCGCGTCATAAACGGGCGGCGTGATGCTGAACAAATATCCTCTGTGGAAGTACCTACTGATCCTGGCGGTGCTGGCGATCGGTTTTATTTATTCCGCTCCCAATCTATACCCTGATGATCCGGCCATTCAGGTCAGCGGTGCGAGCACTGCGTTGCAGGTCACTCAGGCGGATCTGGATCGTGCGAGCAAAGCGCTCACCGACGCCGGTATCAAGGTCAAGGCTGCTTCCATTGCTGCCAACGGCAAGGGCGGTCTGCTGCGCTTGACCAACAAGGAAGACCAGCTTCCGGCCAAGGATGTAGTGCGCAAGGCGCTGGGCGATGACTATGTGGTGGCGTTGAACCTGGCGCAAACCACTCCGCAATGGCTGCGCAACCTGGGTGCGCACCCGATGAAACTGGGTCTGGACTTGTCCGGTGGTGTGCACTTCCTGCTGGAAGTGGACATGGACAAAGCCCTCGACGCCCGCCTGAAAGTCTATGAAGGCGACGTCAAGAGCCTGCTGCGCAAAGAGCGCCTGCGCTATCGCAGCCTGCCGCAGCTCAATGGCGCCATCCAGCTGGGCTTCAGCGATGAAGACAGCCGTGAACAGGCTCGTTCGCTGATCCGCAAGAACTTCAACGATTTCGATATCGTACCGGCCGACCTCAATGGCCAACCGGTGCTGCGTCTGGCGATGACCCCGGCCAAGCTGGCGGAAATCCGTGAATACTCCATCAAGCAGAACTTGACCACCGTGCGTAACCGGGTCAACGAGCTGGGTGTGGCCGAGCCTCTGGTTCAGCGTCAGGGTGCCAACCGTATCGTGGTTGAGCTGCCGGGCGTGCAGGACACTGCTGAAGCCAAGCGGATCCTGGGCAAGACCGCCAACCTGGAATTCCGTCTGGCCGCCGAGCCGGGTGCTTCCAAGGCGACTTCCGAGTCCTTCGAATTCCGTGAGGGCAACCGTCCTCCTGCACTGATCGAGCGTGGCCTGATCATCACCGGTGACCAGGTGACCGATGCCCAGGCCGGTTACGACGAACACGGCCGTCCACAGGTGAACATCAAGCTTGATGGTCACGGTGGCGAGCTGATGAACCGTTCGACTCGCAGCAATGTCGGTCGCAGCATGGCGGTGATCTTCATCGAGCAGAAGCCGACCACTACCTACACCAAACAAGTGGTGAACGGTGTCGAGAAAGACGTGGCGGTGCAGACCTTCAAGGAAGAGAAGAAGATCATCAGCCTGGCGACTATCCAGTCGCCGCTGGGCAGCCAGTTCCGCATCACCGGCCTGAACGGCCAGGGCGAGTCTTCCGAGCTGGCGCTGTTGCTGCGTGCCGGTGGTCTGGCGGCGCCGATGTACTTCGCCGAAGAGCGCACAATCGGTCCAAGCCTGGGTGCTGACAACATCACCAAGGGTATCGATGCGTCTCTGTGGGGCATGCTGTTCGTGTCGCTGTTCATTATCGCCATCTACCGTTTCTTCGGTGTCATCGCCACTGTGGCACTGGCATTGAACATGGTGCTGCTGCTGGCCCTGATGTCCCTGCTGGGGGCGACGCTGACCCTGCCGGGTATCGCCGGTATCGTCTTGACCATGGGTATGGCGGTGGACGCCAACGTACTGATCTTCTCGCGGATACGTGAAGAGCTCGCCGCCGGCATGAGTGTGCAGCGGGCAATCAACGAAGGCTTCGGCCGGGCATTCACCGCGATCCTGGACTCCAACCTGACCACCTTGCTGGTGGGCGGCATTCTGTTCGCCATGGGTACCGGTCCGGTGAAAGGCTTTGCGGTGACCATGTCCCTCGGGATCTTTACCTCGATGTTCACGGCCATCTGGCTGACCCGTGCGATGGTCAACCTGATCTTCGGCGGTCGTGACTTCAAGAAGTTGTGGATTTAAGGGGCTGCCATGTTACGTACTATCAACTTCATGGGCGTCCGCAATTTTGCGTTCGGCGTCACTGTGCTCCTCACCGTTCTGGCGTTGTTCAGCTGGTTCAACAAGGGGTTGAACTACGGTCTGGACTTCACCGGCGGTACGCTCATTGAGCTGACCTACGAGCGTCCGGCGGATGTGATGAAGGTGCGTTCGCAACTGAACGACGCCGGTTATCACGAAGCCATCGTGCAGAGCTTCGGTGCGACCACTGATCTGCTGGTGCGGATGCCGGGTGAAGACCCGCAACTGGGCCACCAGGTGGCCGAGGCGCTGCAGAAGGTTGGCGGTGACAACCCGGCGCAGGTCAAGCGCGTCGAGTTTGTCGGTCCGCAAGTGGGTGAAGAGCTGCGGGACCAGGGCGGCCTCGGCATGCTCATGGCCCTGGGCGGCATCCTGATCTACCTGGCCTTCCGCTTTCAGTGGAAGTTCGCGGTGGGCGCGATCGTTTCGCTGATCCACGACGTGATCGTGACGGTGGGCATCCTCTCGTTCTTCCAGATCACCTTTGACCTGACGGTGCTGGCGGCGGTGCTGGCGATCATCGGTTACTCCCTCAACGACACCATCGTGGTGTTCGACCGGGTGCGTGAGAACTTCCGTGTGCTGCGCAAGGCCAGCCTGATCGAGAACATCAACATCTCGACCACTCAGACCCTGCTACGGACCATGGCGACTTCGATCTCCACCTTGCTGGCGATCATCGCGCTGCTGTTCTTTGGTGGCGACAACCTGTGGGGCTTCTCCATCGCCCTGTTTGTCGGTGTTCTGGCGGGTACCTACTCGTCGATCTACATCGCCAACGTGGTGCTGATCTGGCTGAACCTGAACAGCGAGGACCTGATTCCTCCGGCCAATACCGAGAAGGAAGTGGACGACCGTCCATGAGGATCTAGCCCTTTTCCGGCTGTCAGTTAAAAAGGCGCGAGTGTTGAACTCGCGCCTTTTTTATTGCTCCAACGCTGGGAGAAGCGCGGGCCAAGTCCCGTTTGTATGGTCAGGAGGTTCACGTGAACAAGTCGTTGCTGGTTGGTGCGGTATTGGGTGCTGTCGGTGTCACCGCCGGGGGTGCTGTTGCCACCTACAGCCTGGTTAAAAGCGGCCCTGAGTATGCGCAAGTGCTGGCCGTACAGCCGGTCAAACAACAGATCAAGACCCCTCGTGAAGTCTGCAAGGACGTCGCCGTGACTCGCCAGCGCCCGGTCAAGGATGAGCATCAGATCCTGGGCACCGTGGCGGGTGCGGTGGGCGGCGGTCTGCTGGGTAGCATGATTGGTGGTGGTAATGGCAAGAAGATCGCCACTGTGGCGGGTGCGGTTGGCGGTGGCTATGCCGGCAACAAGGTGCAGGAAGGCATGCAGGAACGTGACACCTACACCACCACCCAGACTCGCTGTAACACGGTCAATGACATCAGTGAGAAGGTCGTGGGTTATGACGTGAAGTACGACCTGGGCGGCAAGCAAGGCCAGGTGCGCATGGATCGTGAACCGGGCAACCAGATTCCGGTGGATAAAGAGGGGCGTCTGATTCTGGGTCAGAACCAGAATCAACCCGGCCAATAACCCTCGCTTGTAGGGGTTGGCTTGCCGGCGAATGGGCTTTGAGATCGCCTTCGCCGGCAAGCCGGCTCCTATAGGTCGGGTTTTGCGGACATAAAAAAAGCACCCCTCGGGGTGCTTTTTTGTCGCTGGCGCTTAGCGCTTCAGCGAAGCCGGCAGGTGCGGCTGGATGGCGGTCAGGACCGCTTTGAAGCATTTGGTGTTGCCAGCTACCACGTGGCCTTTTTCCAGGAAGTCGTGACCGCCGGTGAAGTCGCTCACCAGGCCGCCGGCTTCTTGAATCAGCAGGGCGCCAGCTGCCATGTCCCATTCGGACAGGCCCGACTCCCAGAAAGCGTCGAAACGACCGGCGGCCACGTAGGCCAGGTCCAGGCTTGCAGCACCAGCGCGGCGGATGCCGGCGGTCTGGCCAACCAGGGCGCGGAACATGCCCAGGTAGTTGTCCAGGTTGTCCATCTGGTCGTCACGGAATGGGAAGCCGGTGCCCAGCAGGGCGCCGTCGAGGCTGGTGCGGCCGCTCACGCGCAGGCGGCGACCGTTCAGCTGGGCGCCACGGCCACGGCTGGCGGTGAATTCTTCCTGGCGAACCGGGTCCAGGACCACGGCGTGTTCCAGGCGGCCACGGTATTTGCAGGCGATGCTCACGGCAAAGTGCGGGATGCCGCGCAGGAAGTTGGTGGTGCCGTCCAGTGGGTCGATGATCCACAGGTAGTCTTCGCCTTCGCCGCTGCCAGCGTGCAGGCCGGTTTCTTCGCCAAGGATGGCGTGGGTCGGGTAGGCCTTGCGCAGCGCGTCGATGATCTTCTGCTCGGCAGCGCGATCAACTTCGGATACGTAGTCTTTGGCGTCTTTTTCGTCGACCTTGATGGTATCCAGGCGCTCGATGGAGCGGAAAATCAATTCACTGGCGCTGCGGGCGGCGCGCAGCGCGATATTCAGCATTGGCTGCATGGATAGGTCACCTAAGGTTGTTAAAGAAAGCCGAGCATTCTAGCAGAAAACTTTTGCAGATGAAGGCTGGTGTTCGCTTTGATTGCATTGATCCGCTGTGTGGCGTTCTCCGGTGGCGAGTGTTTGTGCCGGTTGCTGGGCGCCTTTATGGAGCGCTGGAATCTGTCGGGTGGTTATTTTTGAGGCGGGAGTCTTGCCTGTTCGGTAAGATTTGCTCCCCCTTATCGTGTCCGAGAGCGCATCCCTTGCTGCAGAACATTCGTGTCGTCCTGGTCAATACCAGTCATCCGGGCAATATCGGCGGGGCTGCGCGTGCCATGAAGAACATGGGCTTGTCGCGGCTGGTGCTGGTGGAGCCCCGGGTATTTCCGTCTCACGAGGCGGATGCGCGTGCTTCCGGTGCCACCGATATCCTGGCCAATGCCCAGGTAGTCGCCACCCTTGAGGAGGCATTGGCGGGTTGCACGCTGGTGTTTGGCACCAGTGCTCGCGACCGGCGCATTCCCTGGCCCTTGCTTGATCCGCGTGAGTCCGGTCTCAAGGTGGTAGAGGAAGCCGGTCAGGGTGCGCAGATCGCCCTGGTGTTCGGTCGTGAAGATTCCGGCCTGACCAATGATGAGCTGCAGCGATGTCATTTCCACGTGCACATCCCGTCGGACCCGGAGTTCAGCTCGCTGAACCTGGCCACGGCGGTGCAGGTGCTGACTTATGAAGTGCGCATGTCCTGGCTGGCGGCCCAAGGCCGGCCAACCAAGGTAGAGAAGGATGAAGTGGCTTCGCCGCGCAGTGAAGAGCTGGCGACCATGGATGAGTTGGAGCGGTTCTACGAGCATCTGCAGCAGACGCTGGTGGCCATCGACTTCCTCGATCCGGAAAAGCCGCGGCACTTGATGGCACGCCTGCGTCGGTTATACGGTCGCAGCTCGGTCAGCCGGGCGGAAATGAATATATTGCGTGGCATTCTCACGGAAACCCAGAAAGCGGCCCGTGGAGAGCTACAAAAGCGGAAGGATCAGTGATGTTCGAGCGTCTGCGTGAAGATATCCAAAGCGTGTTTCATCGTGACCCGGCGGCGCGCAATGCCTTCGAGGTGTTGACCTGCTACCCAGGCATGCACGCGATCTGGATTCATCGTTTGTCCGGCGCCTTGTGGGGCATGGGTTGGAAATGGCTGGCGCGGCTGGTGTCGAATTTCGGTCGTTGGTTGACCGGGATCGAAATTCATCCGGGAGCCAAAGTCGGCCGTCGCTTCTTTATTGACCATGGCATGGGCATTGTCATTGGCGAGACCGCCGAGATTGGTGATGACGTGACCCTCTATCAAGGGGTGACGCTGGGTGGCACCAGCTGGAACAAGGGCAAGCGCCATCCGACCCTGGAAGACGGTGTGGTGGTGGGGGCGGGCGCCAAGGTGCTGGGTCCCTTCATTGTGGGGGCGGGGGCCAAGGTCGGTTCCAATGCGGTGGTGACCAAGGCGGTGCCGGCCGGAGCGACGGTGGTGGGCATTCCTGGGCGGATCATCATGAAGTCCAGCGACGAGCAGGCGGCCAAGCGCAAGGCCATGGCGGAAAAGCTCGGTTTCGATGCCTACGGTGTCGGCGAGGACATGCCGGATCCGGTGGCTCGGGCTATCGGGCAGTTGCTGGATCACCTGCAGGCAGTCGACGGTCGTCTGGAGGATATGTGTGGCGCGCTGAAGGATCTGGGCAGTGATTACTGTGCCAAGGATCTGCCTCAATTGCGTGAAGAAGACTTCGCTGAAGTCAAAGGCAAGGACGGCAGTCAGGTCGGCTGATGGCGCAAAACCGGCCCCCTCTGTGGGGCCTGCTTGCTAGCGAAAGGGCCTAATACCCTTTGAGTGACCCGCAGGTCAGGTGTTGCCATCCTGCTGTGCCATTACGTCGCAGACTTTGCTATGATTCGCGCGCTCTTTTGCGGGTAAACCCGACTAAAGTAGTTGGTCTTATAGTTGACTCGATTACTCGGGTATTGCATACTCGCGTCCATTCCGAAACTCCGTGGTACTTGTCCATGCGACTGACTACTAAAGGCCGATACGCCGTGACCGCCATGCTTGATCTGGCGTTGCACGCGCAACATGGCCCGGTCTCCCTGGCCGATATCTCTGAGCGCCAAGGCATCTCCCTGTCCTACCTCGAACAGCTTTTCGCCAAACTGCGCCGCAGTAACCTGGTGTCCAGCGTCCGTGGGCCTGGTGGCGGCTACCAGCTGTCCCGTGACATGCAGGGGATTCAGGTGGCTCAGGTGATCGATGCGGTGAACGAATCGGTCGATGCAACCAAATGCCAGGGGCTGGGTGATTGCCATGCCGGCGACACCTGCCTGACCCATCACCTGTGGTGCGACTTGAGCCTGCAGATTCACGAATTTCTGAGCGGTATCAGCTTGGCTGATCTTGTTACTCGCCGTGAGGTACAAGAAGTAGCCCAGCGTCAGGACCAGCGCCGTTGTAATGGTAAGGCGCCGCGCCTGGACAAGATTGAAGCGTCCGCCGTCGAATGACAGCCAAAGAGCTAGCGGCACGCCAGCCAGCCTGATTTAGGAGAGAGTCCATGAAATTGCCGATTTACCTTGATTACTCAGCAACCACGCCGGTCGATCCGCGTGTTGCGCAAAAAATGAGTGAATGCCTGCTGGTCGACGGAAACTTCGGTAACCCGGCGTCCCGCTCTCACGTGTTCGGCTGGAAGGCCGAAGAGTCGGTGGAGAATGCCCGTCGCCAAGTGGCCGACCTGGTTAACGCTGATCCGCGTGAAATCGTCTGGACCTCCGGTGCAACCGAGTCCGACAACCTGGCAATCAAGGGTGTCGCGCATTTCTATCACACCAAGGGCAAGCACCTGATTACCTCGAAAATCGAGCACAAGGCTGTCCTGGACACCATGCGCCAACTCGAGCGTGAAGGCTTTGAAGTGACTTACATCGAGCCGGGCGAAGATGGCTTGATCACTCCGGCCATGGTTGAAGCGGCCCTGCGTGACGACACCATCCTGGTTTCGATCATGCATGTGAACAACGAAATCGGCACCATCAACGACATTGCCGCCATCGGCGAGTTGACCCGCTCCAAAGGTATTCTGTTCCACGTCGACGGCGCTCAGTCCACCGGCAAGGTCGAAATCGACCTGCAGGCCCTGAAAGTCGACCTGATGTCCTTCTCTGCCCACAAGACCTACGGCCCTAAAGGCATTGGCGCGCTGTACGTCAGCCGTAAGCCTCGCGTGCGCCTGGAGGCCACCATGCACGGCGGCGGTCACGAGCGCGGCATGCGTTCCGGTACCCTGGCCACTCACCAGATCGTCGGCATGGGCGAAGCCTTCCGCGTCGCCAAGGAAGACATGGTCGCCGAAAATGCTCGCATCAAGGCCCTGAGCGATCGCTTCTACAAGCAGGTTGAACACCTGGAAGAGCTGTACATCAACGGCAGCATGACGGCTCGTGTACCGCACAACCTGAACCTGAGCTTCAACTACGTTGAAGGCGAGTCGCTGATCATGGCCCTCAAGGATCTGGCAGTGTCTTCCGGTTCGGCCTGTACTTCGGCTTCGCTCGAGCCTTCGTACGTGCTGCGTGCCCTGGGCCGTAACGACGAGTTGGCTCACAGCTCGATCCGCTTCACCTTCGGCCGCTTCACCACCGAAGAAGAAATCGATTACGCGGCGCAGAAAGTCTGCGAAGCCGTTACCAAGCTGCGCGCTCTGTCGCCGCTGTGGGACATGTACAAAGATGGCGTCGATATCTCGAAGATCGAGTGGGCGGCGCACTGAATATAAGTCGCCGCACAGGGTTCTGTAGAGCGTCCCGATAACGGCGATTTGCAGAACCCAAGAGCGACTCTCTGATGAGTGAGGATTAAGAATCATGGCTTACAGCGAAAAGGTCATCGACCACTACGAGAACCCGCGCAACGTCGGCAAGATGAACGCGGAAGATCCGGATGTCGGCACCGGCATGGTCGGCGCTCCAGCCTGCGGCGACGTGATGCGCCTGCAGATCAAGGTCAACGAGCAGGGCATCATTGAAGACGCCAAGTTCAAGACTTATGGCTGCGGTTCCGCCATTGCTTCCAGCTCCCTGGCCACTGAGTGGATGAAGGGCAAGACGCTGGATGAAGCCGAAACCATCAAGAACACCCAGCTGGCTGAAGAGCTGGCTCTGCCTCCAGTGAAGATCCACTGCTCGGTGCTCGCCGAAGACGCCATCAAGGCCGCCGTTCGCGACTACAAGCAGAAGAAAGGCCTGATCTGATCGATCGGCTTTCACAGATTTGGCGACAAGTAAGGAGTCACGATGGCTATCAGCATGACAGAAGCGGCTGCTCAACACGTGCGACGCTCCCTCAATGGGCGCGGCAAGGGTGATGGGATTCGTCTGGGTGTTCGCACCACAGGCTGTTCCGGCCTTGCCTATGTGCTGGAGTTCGTCGACGAGATCGGCGAGGACGATCAGGTGTTCGAAAGTCACGGCGAGAAAGTGATCATCGACCCGAAGAGCCTGACCTATCTGGACGGCACCGAGCTTGATTTCGTCAAGGAAGGGTTGAACGAAGGCTTCAAGTTCAACAACCCCAACGTGCGCGGTGAGTGTGGCTGCGGCGAAAGCTTCAATATCTGAGGCTTCTTGTGGGTACTCCTTGTCATTTCGCTTTATTTGAACTGCAACCGAGCTTCCGTCTGGATCTCGAGCAGTTGGCTGCGCGCTACCGTGAGTTGGCGCGTGGGGTTCATCCCGACCGTTTTGCCGATGCTTCCGAGCGCGAGCAACGTCTGGCCCTGGAGCAGTCGGCGAGCCTCAACGAGGCTTACCAGACCCTCAAGAGTCCGCCAAAGCGTGCTCGTTATCTTCTGGCCTTGAATGGCGGTGAGTTGCCGCTGGAAGTCACGGTGCATGATCCGGAGTTTCTTCTGCAGCAGATGCAGTGGCGCGAAGAACTCGAAGACTTGCAGGACAGCGCCGACCTGGCTGGAGTGGCAGCATTCAAGCGTCGACTCAAGACTGCACAGGATGAACTGAACGAAAGCTTCGCAGCCTGTTGGGATGATGCAGCGCAACGCGAGCAGGCCGAACGCCTGATGCGGCGCATGCAGTTCCTCGACAAGCTCACCTACGAAGTGCGCCAGTTAGAAGAGCGCCTCGACGATTAACCCAGTGCCGCTACGGTCGCACGCCTGATATACAGATAAGTCCAGATAAGCATGGCCCTACTGCAGATCGCCGAACCCGGCCAAAGTCCTCAACCGCACCAGCGTCGTCTGGCTGTGGGGATCGACTTGGGTACCACCAATTCGCTGGTTGCTGCCTTGCGCAGTGGTCTTTCCGAGCCTCTGGCTGACGCGCAGGGTCAGGTGATTCTGCCGTCGGCCGTGCGTTATCACGCCGACCGCGTCGAAGTGGGTGAATCCGCCCGCCTGGCTGCGTCCAGCGATCCCCTGAACACCGTGCTCTCGGTCAAGCGCCTGATGGGGCGCGGCCTGTCCGACGTCAAGCAATTGGGTGAGCAACTGCCTTATCGCTTCGTTGATGGTGAGTCGCATATGCCGTTCATCGAGACCATCCAGGGGCCGAAAAGCCCGGTGGAGGTATCGGCTGAAGTGCTCAAGGTCTTGCGTCAGCGTGCTGAGGCGGCCCTGGGGGGCGAGCTGGTAGGTGCGGTGATTACCGTTCCGGCCTATTTCGATGATGCCCAGCGTCAAGCCACCAAGGATGCTGCCAAGTTGGCTGGCCTGAATGTGCTGCGCCTGCTCAACGAGCCGACCGCAGCTGCCGTGGCTTACGGTCTGGACCAGCACGCCGAGGGTGTGGTGGCGATCTATGACCTGGGCGGCGGTACCTTCGATATTTCCATCCTGCGCCTGACTGGCGGCGTCTTCGAAGTGCTGGCTACTGGTGGCGATACCGCCTTGGGTGGCGACGACTTCGATCACGCCATTGCCGGCTGGATCATCGAGGGCGCGGGCCTGTCCGCCGACCTGGACCCAGGCATCCAGCGCAATCTGTTGCAAACCGCCTGTGCGGCCAAGGAAGCCCTGACCAGTGCTGCATCCGTGGAAGTGGTGCATGGCGATTGGCGCGCCGCCCTGACTCGCGAGGCCTTCGACGCCCTGATCGAGCCTATGGTTGCCCGCAGCCTCAAGGCCTGTCGTCGTGCCGTTCGCGACTCCAATGTCGAGCTGGACGAAGTGCAGGCAGTGGTCATGGTGGGCGGTTCGACCCGCGTGCCGCGTGTGCGTGAGGCGGTGGCTGAAATGTTCGGTCGCCAGCCGTTGACCGAGATCGATCCGGATCAAGTGGTGGCCATTGGTGCCGCGATCCAGGCCGATACCCTCGCGGGCAACAAGCGCGAAGGGGGTGAATTGCTGCTGCTGGACGTGATTCCGCTGTCTTTGGGGTTGGAAACCATGGGCGGGCTGATGGAGAAGGTGATTCCGCGTAACACCACCATCCCGGTTGCCCGTGCCCAGGACTTCACCACCTACAAGGATGGCCAGACGGCCATGATGATTCATGTGCTGCAGGGCGAGCGCGAGCTGATCAGTGACTGCCGCTCCCTGGCGCGCTTCGAGCTGCGTGGCATCCCGCCGATGGTGGCCGGTGCGGCGAAGATTCGCGTGACCTTCCAGGTCGACGCCGATGGTCTGCTCAGTGTCTCTGCCCGAGAGCTGGGTTCGGGGGTTGAAGCCAGCATTCAGGTCAAGCCGTCCTACGGCCTGACTGACGGTGAAATCGCCAAGATGCTCAAGGACTCCTTCCAGTACGCCGGTGACGACAAGGTGGCCCGCGTGCTGCGTGAGCAGCAGGTTGATGCCCAGCGGCTGATCGAGGCTGTGCAGGGCGCCCTGGACGCTGATGGTGACCGCCTGCTGGACGCTGAAGAGCGCATGGTCATCGAGCTGCAGATGCAGGAACTGAGTGAATTGATGCGTGGCACCGATGGTTACGCCATCGAGCAGCAGACCAAGCGTCTGTCGCAAGTGACCGATGCCTTTGCTGCCCGCCGCCTGGATTCGACGGTGAAAGCCGCGTTGGCGGGGCGCAACCTGAATGAAATCGAGGAATAACTGATGCCGCAGATCATTTTTCTGCCACACGCCGTGTTCTGCCCGGACGGTCTGGTTGTCGAGGTCGAGCCTGGTGTTTCGGTGCTCGACGTGGCCCACGACAACCACATCGAGATCGAGAGCGCCTGCGGCGGCGTCTGCGCCTGCACTACCTGCCACTGCATCATTCGTGAAGGGTTTGACTCGCTGAACGAAGCCGACGAGCTGGAAGAAGACTTGCTGGACAAGGCCTGGGGCCTGGAAGCACAGTCGCGCCTGTCGTGCCAGGCCATCGTTGGTGATGAAGACCTGACCGTTGAAATTCCCAAGTACTCACTCAACCATGCCGCCGAAGCGCCGCACTGATTCAAGGAGTCGTCATGAGTCTGAAGTGGGTTGATGTACTGGAAATCGCGATCCAGCTGGCTGATTCCAAGCCGGATGTGGATCCGCGTTATGTGAACTTTGTCGACTTGCACCAATGGGTTCTGGCACTGCCAGAGTTCAGCGACGATCCGGCTCGCGGAGGCGAGAAGGTTCTTGAAGCAATTCAGGCCGCCTGGATCGACGAAGCGGACTGAATCCGCGGGCTACGCAGTTAGGCAATCCCTATAAACCCGCGTATAATTCGCGGGTTTAATTTTTCGCTTTAATCACCGTTTCTGGAGTTACACCATGGCTGTTCAACGTACTTTCTCCATCATCAAGCCTGACGCTGTTGCAAAAAACGTTATCGGCAAGATCGTTTCCCGTTTTGAAGAAGCCGGCCTGCGCGTTGTAGCTTCGAAAATGAAGCAACTGTCCAAGGCTGAAGCTGAAGGCTTCTACGCTGAGCACAGCGAGCGTGGCTTCTTCGGCGAACTGGTTGCCTTCATGACTTCCGGTCCAGTTGTTGTTCAGGTTCTGGAAGGCGAAAACGCCATCGCTCGCAACCGTGAGCTGATGGGCGCTACCAACCCTAAAGAAGCTGCTGCCGGCACCATCCGTGCTGACTTCGCCGAGTCCATCGACGCCAACGCCGTTCACGGTTCGGACTCCGAAGCTGCCGCTGCTCGCGAAATCGCTTACTTCTTCGCAGCTACTGAAGTAACCGCTCGCTGAGTAAGGCTGGCGAGTGAGGGGTGAGACCATGACTACATCGATCGGCAAAACTAACCTGTTGGGGTTGACTCAACCGGAAATGGAGAAATTCTTCGACTCAATCGGGGAGAAGCGTTTCCGTGCCGGTCAGGTAATGAAATGGATTCACCACTTTGGCGTCGATGATTTCGACGCCATGACGAATGTCGGCAAGGCCTTGCGCGAGAAGCTCAAGGCCGTTGCCGAGATTCGCGGTCCGGAAGTGGTCAGCGAGGACATCTCCAGCGACGGCACCCGCAAATGGGTGGTGCGCGTGGCGTCCGGCAGCTGCGTCGAGACCGTGTACATTCCCCAGGGCAAGCGCGGCACTCTGTGCGTTTCGTCCCAGGCAGGCTGTGCCCTGGATTGCAGTTTCTGCTCCACCGGCAAGCAAGGCTTCAATAGCAACCTCACCGCCGCCGAAGTCATCGGCCAGGTGTGGATTGCCAACAAATCCTTTGGCAGCGTCCCGGCAACCGTCGACCGTGCCATCACCAACGTGGTGATGATGGGCATGGGTGAGCCGCTGCTGAACTTCGACAACGTCATCGCCGCCATGCACCTGATGATGGACGACCTGGGCTACGGCATTTCCAAGCGCCGTGTGACCCTGTCCACCTCCGGCGTGGTGCCGATGATCGATGAGCTGGCCAAGCACATCGACGTGTCCCTGGCGTTGTCCCTGCACGCACCTAACGATGCGCTGCGCAACCAGCTGGTGCCAATCAACAAGAAGTACCCGCTGAAGATGCTCCTGGAGTCCTGCCAGCGCTACATGTCCTCCTTGGGCGAGAAGCGCGTGCTGACCATCGAGTACACCCTGCTCAAGGACGTCAACGACAAGCTGGAACACGCGGTTGAGATGATCGAGTTGCTCAAGGACATTCCTTGCAAGATCAACCTGATCCCGTTCAACCCGTTCCCTCATTCCGGTTACGAGCGTCCGAGCAACAACGCCATTCGTCGTTTCCAGGACCAACTGCATCATGCCGGCTTCAATGTCACCGTGCGCACGACTCGCGGTGAAGACATCGATGCCGCCTGCGGTCAGTTGGTCGGGCAGGTGCTGGATCGCACCCGCCGTAGCGAACGTTATATCGCCGTGCGTGAGCTGAGCGCCGACGCCGATATGCCGCAAAGCGCCGCGACCCGTACCTGAGAGAGGATCTCCATGACCCTGCGCTTCGCGCTGCTCCTGCTTGTTGCCAGTCTCTGTGCTGGCTGTGTTCTGTCGGGTGATTCCAGTCCGATGAACACCAGCAAGGGCCGCGATGAGGCGCGCGAGGCCTACGTACAGCTGGGCCTGGGGTATCTGCAGCAGGGGATGAGCGAAAGGGCCAAGGTGCCGTTGAAAAAGGCCCTGGAGCTGGCGCCTGCCGATGCTGATGCCAACGCCGCCCTTGCGCTGGTGTTCCAGGCCGAGATGGAACCTGCGCTGGCCGATGAGCACTTTCGCCAAGCCCTGGCGGCGCGTCCGGACAGTGCGCGTATCCTCAATAACTACGGCAGCTTCCTGTTCGAAGAAAAACGTTACAAAGAGGCTTATCAGCGCTTCGAGCAGGCCGCTGCTGATACTCTGTACCCCGAGCGTTCCCGGGTGTTCGAAAACCTCGGTATGACCGCTTCCAAGCTGGGCCAGCGTGAGCTGGCCCAACTGCAACTGGAAAAAGCCCTGCGCCTGAATCACCAACAGCCCCGCGCATTGCTGGAAATGGCTGAGTTGTCTTACGAAGACAGGCATTATGTGCCCGCGCGCGACTATTACGATCGTTTTAGCCTGCTCGGCGAGCAAAATGCACGTAGTCTATTGCTCGGCGTTCGGCTGGCAACGGTGTTCGAAGATCGCGACAAGGCCGCCAGTTACGGCCTGCAACTAAAACGACTTTATCCCGGTACGCCGGAATATCAGCAATACCTGTCGGAGCAATGATGAAAGCGGCGCATCCCGAAGTTCAAGCAGTGACTCGCGTAAACCCCGGTGAGACCCTGCGTCAGGCCCGCGAAAGCAATGGTTGGTCGCTGGCTGAAGTGGCCCACAAGCTCAACCTCACCGTGAGCTCCCTGAGCAATCTGGAAGCCGGCGCGTTCGACAAACTGCCAGGGCATACCTTTGCTCGCGGCTATATCCGTGCCTACGCCAAATTGCTGGGCATGGACCAGGCCATCCTGGTACAGGAATTCGATCAATACACCGGTACCGACTCCCAAGGCAGCAGCGTTCACGCTCTGGGTCGTATCGAAGAGCCGGTACGGGTTTCCCACACCATCCTGCGCATCGTCAGCTTGCTGCTGTTGGTGGCCGTGGTGGGTGGCGGTTTCATCTGGTGGCAGGATCAGTCCTCCTTGCGCGGCAAGGAGCCGATCTCCTTGAGTCCCGAGCACGTTGAGGTTGAGGGTGCCGATGGCACCACGCAGATCCATCCAATCGACGAGCCGGAAGACCAGGCCGTCGCCGAAGGTCAGAGCGAAGCCCAGGACAACGCCGCGCAAACTCAGAGCCTGGCTGCTGCTGAGGCGCCAGCCAATCCAGTGGCGCCTGCAACGTCGGCTCCGGTTGCGACTCCTGCGGCCCCAACCGCTCCTGCGCATACCGCCCCGACCGTTGCGCCCGTTGTCAGCGCACCTGCAGTTCAGGCGCCGGTTCCGGCTGCCGTACCCGCTACGCCAGCGAATCCTGCCACTGCAGCGGCGCCTACCTCTCCGGTTGCTGGGGCGGGCCAGGTGCAGATCCAGTTCAGTGCCGACTGCTGGGCCCAGGTCATCGATGGCAACGGCAAGATTCTGCTCAGTGCCCTGAAGCGCAAGGGTGAAACGGTCGATGTTAGCGGCAAGCCGCCTTTTGCCGTACGTCTGGGGTATGCCCGTGGCGCACAAATTTCTTACAACGGTCAGGCGGTGGATATCGCCCCGTTCACCAGTGGCGAGACCGCTCGCCTGAAGTTAGGTCAATAAGTCATGCACGGCGAATCTCCAATCAAACGTCGCGAGTCCCGCAAGATCTGGGTCGGCTCGGTACCGGTCGGTGGCGATGCCCCGATTGCGGTGCAGAGCATGACCAACAGCGACACCAACGACGTGGCCGCAACCGTCGCCCAGATCAACCGCCTTGAAGCTGCCGGTGTCGACATCGTGCGGGTCTCGGTGCCGGACATGGACGCCGCCGAGGCGTTCGGTCGCATCAAGCAGCAGGTCAAGGTGCCGCTGGTGGCCGACATTCACTTCGACTACAAGATCGCCCTGCGCGTAGCCGAGCTGGGTGTCGATTGCCTGCGGATCAACCCCGGCAACATCGGTCGCGAAGATCGGGTGCGTGCGGTGGTGGATGCCGCCCGTGACCGCGGAATTCCGATCCGTATCGGGGTCAACGCCGGCTCCCTGGAAAAAGATCTGCAGAAAAAGTACGGCGAACCGACTCCAGCAGCGCTGGTTGAGTCGGCACTGCGCCACGTCGAGCACCTTGAACGCCTGAATTTCCAGGACTTCAAGGTCAGCGTGAAGGCGTCCGACGTGTTTATGGCCGTCGAAGCCTATCGCTTGCTGGCCAAGGAAATCATCCAGCCTCTGCACCTGGGGATCACCGAAGCCGGCGGATTGCGTTCAGGCACGGTGAAATCCGCCGTCGGCCTCGGTATGCTGCTGGCCGAAGGCATTGGCGATACCATTCGCATCTCGTTGGCGGCCGACCCGGTCGAGGAAGTGAAGGTCGGCTACGACATTCTCAAGTCCCTGCACCTGCGTTCCCGTGGCATCAACTTCATCGCTTGCCCGAGCTGCTCGCGGCAGAATTTCGATGTGGTGAAAACCATGAACGAACTGGAAGGGCGCCTGGAAGACTTGCTGGTGCCGTTGGATGTCGCAGTGATCGGTTGTGTGGTCAACGGTCCGGGTGAAGCCAAAGAGGCGCATATCGGCCTGACCGGTGGTACGCCGAATCTGATCTACATCGACGGCAAGCCTGCACAGAAACTGACCAATGACAATCTGGTGGACGAGCTTGAAAAGCTGATCCGGCAGAAGGCGGCCGAAAAGGTCGAAGCCGACGCAGCGCTTATCGCTCGCGGCTAACCGAACGTATTTAAGGATTTTTTGTGAGCAAGTCTCTGCAAGCCATTCGTGGCATGAATGACATCCTGCCCGAGCAGACGCCCCTGTGGCGTTATTTCGAGGGCACTGTGGCGCGTCTGCTGGATAACTACGGCTATAAGCAGATCCGCATGCCGATCGTCGAATTCACCGAGCTGTTCAAGCGCTCCATCGGTGAAGTGACCGACATCGTCGAAAAAGAGATGTACACCTTCGAAGACCGCAACGGTGATTCCCTGACCCTGCGTCCGGAAGGCACTGCGGCGTGCGTCCGCGCTGTACTCGAGCACGGCATCACTGGCGGTGGCCAGGTGCAGAAGCTCTGGTACATCGGCCCGATGTTCCGTCACGAGCGCCCGCAGAAAGGCCGTTATCGCCAGTTCCACCAGATCGGTTGCGAGGTTTTCAACCTCGACGGTCCGGACATTGATGCTGAGCTGATCGTGCTGACCTGGCGCCTGTGGGGCGAGCTGGGCATCCGTGATGCGGTCAAGCTCGAACTGAACAGCCTGGGCACTGCTGAGGCTCGCGCACGTTATCGCGACGCGCTGGTGGCGTTCCTGTCGGCGCGCATGGACAAGCTGGACGAAGACAGCCAGCGTCGCCTGAAGACCAATCCGCTGCGCGTGCTCGATACCAAGAATCCGGACACTCAAGCCGTACTGGTGGACGCGCCCAAGCTGGCCGACTACCTGGACGAAGAGTCCCGTGTGCACTTCGAGGGGCTCAAGGCCCGTCTGGACGCCGCGGGTATCCCTTATGTGATCAACCCGAAGCTGGTGCGCGGGCTGGATTACTACAGCAAGACCGTTTTCGAATGGGTCACCGACAAGCTCGGCGCCCAGGGCACAGTGTGTGCCGGCGGCCGTTACGACGGGCTGGTCGAGCAAATGGGTGGCAAACCTACACCGGGTGTTGGCTTCGCCATGGGGATCGAACGTCTGGTGCTGCTGCTGGAAACCCTGGAGCAGATCCCGCAAGAAATCTCGCGTCAGGTCGACGTTTACCTCTGCGCCTTCGGCGAGGCTGCCGAACTGGCCGCACTGGCGCTGAGTGAGCGCGTTCGAGACCAATTGCCGAACCTGCGTCTGCAGATCAATGCCGGTGCCGGCAGCTTCAAGAGCCAATTCAAGAAGGCCGACAAGAGCGGTGCGTTGTACGCGCTGATCCTTGGTGACGACGAACTGGCCCAGCAAGTGGTAGGTTTCAAACCCCTGCGTGGCCAGGGTGAACAACAAAGCATTGCCTGGGATGCGCTCGCCGCGCACCTGGCCACCTGCATCGTGCAGGGTTGAAGCTGTCAAACAGCCGATTTAGCGAATAAGGAGTATTGGGGTGTCGAGTACCGAAGATGAACAGCTGGCGGAATTGAAAGACTGGTGGCAGCGCAACGGCAAACCCCTGGTGACTGGCGGCCTGTTGGCCTTGGTTATCGTGTTCGGCTGGCAGGCCTGGCACAAGTATCAGAACAATCAGTCGCAAGGTGCTTCGGTGCTCTATCAGCAACTGCTGGAAACCACCCTGACGCCAGATGGCAAGCCTGACGCCGCCCGGGTTGCAGACCTGGCCGGCAAGCTCAACAGCGAGTTCGGCGGTACTGCCTACGCGCAATACGGCAACCTGTTCGTGGCCAAGGTAGCCGTGGACACCGGCAAGCTGGACGACGCAGCGGCGCAGCTCAAAGCAGTGCTCGACAAGCCGGCGAGCCCGGCTCTGGGTGAAGTGGCGCGCCAGCGTCTGGCCCAGGTGCTGGCGGCGCAGAACAAGGCTGACGAGGCCTTGAAGCTGCTCGAGGGTGATGCCGACAAGGCGTTCCTGGCGACCCGCGAAGAACTCAAGGGTGATCTGCTGGTCCAGTTGGGCCGTGTGGATGAAGCCCATGCGGCATACCAAAAAGCCAAGGCGGCGCTCTCGGATGAGGCGGCGGTCGGTGGCTTACAAATCAAGCTGGACGACCTGGCCAAAGGGGATGCATGACGTGATCCGTTGGAAACATGCAGCATTGCTGGCCCTGGCCTTGTTGGCCGCGGGTTGCAGCAGCAATAGCAAGAAAGAACTGCCGCCGGCTGAACTGGTCGACTTCAAAGAAGAAGTGGTCCTGCAGAAGCAGTGGAGCCGTTCGATCGGTGACGGTCAGGGCGAAACCTACAACATGCTGGTGCCGGCGATCGATGGTGACACCATCTATGCCGCCGACGTCACTGGCGTTGTGGTTTCCATGGATCGCATGAACGGCGACGTCAAATGGAAGAAAGATCTCGAACTGCCTGTTTCCGGCGCCGTCGGCGTGGGTTACGGCCTGGTCATGATCGGCACTCTGAAAGGCGAAGTGGTTGCCCTGGATGCTTCCAGCGGTGAAGAGAAGTGGCGCTCCCGGGTCACCAGTGAAGTGCTGGCTCCGCCGGCGACCAACGGTGACGTGGTCGTGGTCCAGACTCAGGATGACCGTGTGATTGGCCTCGATGCCAGCACCGGCAACCAGCTCTGGCTCTACGACAGCACTCCAGCAGTACTGACCCTGCGGGGCACCAGTGCGCCGTTGGCCACCAACCGTCTGGCCCTGGCCGGTCTCTCCACTGGCAAGGTGGTGGCGCTGGATATCCGCAACGGCGTGCCGGTGTGGGAGCAGCGTGTCGCTATTCCACAAGGCCGTTCCGAGCTGGATCGGGTAGTGGACATCGACGGCGGCTTGCTGCTGTCCGGCGGTACCCTGTACGTCGCCAGCTATCAGGGACGTGTGGTTGCCCTGGACCTGGAGAGCGGTCGTCCGCTGTGGCAGCGTGACGCTTCCAGCTATGCCGGTGTGGCGCAAGGTTTTGGCAGCGTCTATGTCAGCCTGTCGTCGGGCACCGTGGAAGGCGTGGACGAGCGTTCGACTACGGCCCTGTGGAGCAACGACTCCCTGGCCCGTCGTCAACTGTCGGCCCCGGAAGTCTTCTCCAGCTACGTAGCGGTGGGTGACCTGGAAGGTTACCTGCACCTGCTGAGTCAGGTGGACGGTCGTTTCGTCGGCCGTACCCGCATCGATAGCGACGGCTTGCGCGCTCGTCCGCTGGTGGTGGGCGACATGATTTATGTGTATGGCAACAGCGGCAAACTGGAAGCCCTGACCATCAAGTAATGGTTTGACTATGCTTGGGGTTGATTCCCCAAGCGGCCTTGTCTCGACAAGGTTCGCAGCACTTCAAGGTGCTGCCCCGAGCACCAGCCGCTGCCTCGCAGCGGCTTTTGTATTTTCGCAATTAACGCAGTGGAGAGCCGCATGGTTCCCGTAATCGCCCTGGTGGGCCGACCTAACGTCGGCAAGTCCACCTTGTTCAACCGCCTGACTCGGACTCGCGACGCTATTGTTGGCGACCTGTCCGGTCTGACCCGTGATCGCCAATACGGTGAGGCCAAGTGGCAAGGGCGTACCTATATTCTGATCGACACCGGTGGTATTTCCGGTGACGAACATGGCATGGATGAAAAGATGGCCGAGCAGTCGCTGCTGGCTATCGAAGAAGCTGATGTGGTGTTGTTCCTGGTGGACGCCAAGGCCGGGTTTACCGCGGCCGACCAGATGATTGGCGAACACCTGCGCAAACGTAACAAGACCTCCTATGTGATCGCCAACAAGGTCGACAACATCGACCCGGACATGGCCCGCGCCGAGTTCGCGCCACTGGGTATGGGCGATGCGATTCCAATCGCTGGTGCTCATGGCCGCGGCATCACCCAGATGCTGGAAATCGCCCTGAGCGAGTTCCCCAAGGATGACGCCGACGAGCCGGAAGAAGGCGAGGAAGAGATCGTCGCCGAAGGCGAGGAAGCCAAGCGCATTCCTGGTCCGAGCGAGAAAGACGGGATCAAGATCGCCATCATCGGCCGCCCCAACGTGGGTAAATCCACGCTGGTCAACCGCATGCTCGGTGAAGACCGGGTCATCGTCTACGACCAGCCCGGCACCACCCGCGACAGTATCTACATCCCGTTCGAGCGTAACGACGAGAAGTACACGCTGATCGACACCGCTGGTGTGCGCAAGCGCGGCAAGATCCACGAGGAAGTTGAAAAGTTCTCGGTGGTCAAAACCCTGCAAGCGATCAAAGACGCCAACGTGGTGATCTTTGTCATGGACGCCCGGGAAGGGGTGGTGGACCACGACTTGAACCTGCTGGGCTTCGCCCTGGAAGCCGGTCGGGCCCTGGTGATCGCCCTGAACAAGTGGGACGGCATGCAGCCAAGCGAGCGCGACTATGTGAAGACCGAGCTGCAGCGCCGGTTGTTCTTCGTCGACTTCGCCGATATCCACTTCATCTCGGCCTTGCACGGAACCGGCGTGGGCAACCTCTACCAGTCGGTGCAGAACTCCTTCAAGTCGGCGGTGACCCGCTGGCCGACCAGCCGCCTGACGCAGATTCTCGAAGACGCCGTTGGCGAGCACGCGCCGCCCATGGTCAACAACCGTCGGATCAAGCTGCGCTACGCCCACTTGGGCGGTGCCAACCCGCCGCTGATCGTGATTCACGGCAACCAGGTGGAGAAGGTACCGAAGTCCTACGTGCGTTACCTGGAAAACACCTACCGTCGCGTACTGAAGCTGGTGGGCACACCGATTCGTATCGAGTTCAAGGGTGGCGAGAACCCGTACGAAGGCAACAAGAACACGCTGACCGACCGCCAGGTCAACAAGAAGCGTCGTTTGATGTCGCACCACAAGAAGGCCGACAAGAAGCGCCGCGACAAGCGCTGAGCGACCGGGATTTGTGTGGGTAAGAGGGCGCTTTATGCGCCCTTTTTCATGCCCGGTGTTTGGGCTATTCTCGGGACCTCCCGCGCCGTCGTAGAGCCGGGTGTTCAGCAGGGAATCCTCATGATCACCAGTAAGCTGCCGAATGTCGGCACCACCATCTTCACGCAGATGTCCCAGCTCGCGGTTGAAACCGGAGCGCTCAATCTGTCCCAGGGCTTCCCTGATTTCGAGGGTCCCCAAGCCTTGCGTGACGCGGTTGGACGGCATATCGCCAATGGCCACAACCAATACGCACCCATGACCGGATTGCCGGCCTTGCGCCAACAGGTGGCGGCGAAAATCGCTCGCTGCTATGGCGTCGAGGTCAATGCCGACAGCGAAGTGACCATCACCCCGGGCGCCACCCAGGCCATTTTCTGTGCCATCCAGGCGGTGATTCAGCGCGGTGACGAGGTCATCGTTTTCGATCCCTGTTACGACAGTTATGAGCCGGCAGTGGAACTGGCCGGCGGCCGTTGCGTGCATGTGCAACTGGGCCTTGATGACTTTGCCATCGACTGGCAGAAACTTGGCGAAGCCCTGAGTCCGCGTACGCGGATGATCATTCTGAACACGCCGCACAACCCCAGTGGAGCCTTGATCAGCCGTGCCGAACTGGATCAACTGGCAGCGTTGATCCGTGATCGCGACATCTACCTGGTCAGCGATGAGGTCTATGAGCACCTGGTGTTTGACGGTGTCCCCCATGTCAGCGTTTTGGCCCACGAGGAGCTGTATCCGCGGGCTTTCGTCGTCAGCTCCTTCGGCAAGACCTACCACGTGACCGGCTGGAAGACCGGTTATGTCGTAGCGCCACCGGCCTTGAGCGCCGAGCTGCGCAAGGTGCATCAATATGTCAGCTTCTGCGGCGTGACCCCTTTGCAGTACGCTCTGGCGGACTTCATGGCCGAATGCCCGGAACATGTCGAGCAGCTACCGGCCTTCTACCAGGCCAAGCGTGATCTGTTCTGCGACTTGCTGAGCCCTTCGCGCTTCAGCTTTACCCGGGTGGCCGGCACCTACTTTCAACTGGTGGACTATTCGCAGATTCGTCCAGACTTGAATGACGTCGACATGGCAACCTGGATGACCCGCGAACACGGCGTGGCAGCCATTCCGGTGTCGGTGTTCTATCAGCCGCCGCCCCAGGGGCAGCGTCTGGTACGTCTGTGTTTTGCCAAGCGCGAGGAGACGTTGCGTCAGGCAGCGGAGAAACTATGCGTGATCTGAGTGCGTTACCCGATCTGAATCTGGCGTTGATCCAGACCACCCTGGCTTGGCATGACCGCCAGGCCAACTTTGAGCATTTCGAGCAGTTGCTGGAGCAGGCCCGCGGTGCGGATCTGATCATCCTCCCGGAAATGTTCACCACCGGATTCTCCATGGAATCCAGCACCTTGGCGGAGGCGGAGAACGGCCCCACCAGCAAGTGGCTGCGCTGTCAGGCGAAGAAGCTCGATGCGGTGATCACTGGTAGCGTGATCATCCAGGCGGCGGACGGCAGCCATCGCAACCGCCTGTTGTGGGCACGTCCCGACGGCGAAGTCTGGCATTACGACAAGCGCCACCTGTTCCGCATGGCCGGCGAGCACAATCACTTCACCCCAGGTGAGCGCCAGGTACAGTTCGAACTCAAGGGGTGGCGGATTCGTCCGCTGATCTGCTACGACCTGCGTTTTCCGGTGTGGAGCCGCGATGCCCAGGACACTGATCTGTTGCTGTACACCGCCAACTGGCCCGGGGCTCGGCGGCTGCACTGGAACCGCTTGTTGCCGGCCCGAGCCATTGAAAACCTGTGCTATGTCGCTGCGGTGAACCGGGTAGGTACCGACGGCAAGGGCTTTGCGTATACCGGTGACAGCCAGGTGTTGGACTACCAGGGCGAGACCCTGCTCAGTGCGGGTGAGGCGGATGGGGTGTTCCAGGTACGTTTGAACGTCGGCGAGCTGGCGGCCTATCGAGCACGCTTTCCCGCGAATCTCGACGCCGATACCTTCATGTTTACCTAGAAGGATTGGGGCGCGGCAGCACACTTTTTTACAGGTTGCCGATATCAAGCTTCAGGGATGAAAGCCGATAGGACGGGCATTCAGGAGGAATCACTCATGACCACCATCAATGCCAATGTCGTCAATCCTTACCCGCTGTCCGCGCCGAAAGCGGTGACGGGGGAGGCCGAAGCCACCAGCACCAGCCCGCTGGCGCCGGTGGCTGAAAACAAGGACGCCGAAGACCAGGAGCTGCGAGTCAACTCTTCGGATGCCAGTATCGATGCGGTGAAAGGCGGAGGCGATCCGGTCAAGCAGCTGCAGAAGCAGATCGAACAGACCCAGAAGATCCTGGCACAGCAACAGGCGCAATTGGCCAGTGTCGAGAAGGGTCAGGCCAGCGATGAGCAGAAAGTCCAGCAAGTGATGGAGATCCAGACCCAGATCGCCGTAACCAACAGCACCTTGCAAGTGTTGCAGGCAGCTTTGTTGCAGGCCATGTTCAGCGTTGATGTGCATGCCTGAGGCACACACCGCCAGTTGTTAGCTCAAGGCCGGATACAAAAAGGCCCCGAGGAGCAGAACTCCCCGGGGCCTTTTTATCAGGGCTGCTTAAGCGGCCTTGGCTTCCTGCTCGCTCAGGGAGCGGTTCAGGGCACTGAACAGCGCCTTGAAGCTGGCAGTGGTGATGTTTTCGTCGATACCAACACCGTGGACCGCACGCTCACCGTTGACCCGCAGTTCGATGTAGGCCGCAGCCTTGGCGTTGGTGCCCGCACCAATGGCGTGTTCGTTGTAGTCCATGATCTCTACAGGAATCGGCAGGCCGGCCACCAGGGCTTCCAGGGCGCCATTGCCCTTGCCGCGCCAGCTCAGGTTGGTTTCGCCCTGACCCTTGCTCGACACTTCCACTTCCACGGCGCTGTGGCCGTTTTCTTCCTGCAGGCGATGGCTGACCAGCGCGTACGGAGTGTTGGCCTGCAAGTATTCGCTGTGCAACAGCGCGTGGATTTGCTGGGCGGTCATCTCCAGACCCAGGCGGTCGGTTTCACGTTGCACCACCTGGCTGAACTCGATCTGCATGCGGCGCGGCAAGCTGATGCCGTACTCCTGTTCCAGCAGGTAGGCGATACCGCCTTTGCCCGACTGACTGTTGACGCGGATAACCGCCTCGTAGCTGCGACCGATGTCGGCCGGATCGATCGGCAAGTACGGCACTTCCCACAAGCCATCGGCTTTCTGCTGGGCGAAGCCCTTGCGGATCGCGTCCTGGTGGGAGCCGGAGAAGGCGGTGTGGACCAGGTCGCCGACATAAGGATGGCGCGGATGCACGGCAATCTGGTTGCACTCTTCCACGACTTTGCGTACGCCGTCGATGTCGGAGAAGTCCAGTTCCGGGTTCACACCCTGGGTGTAAAGGTTCAAGGCCACGGTGACCAGATCGACGTTGCCGGTACGTTCGCCGTTGCCGAACAGGCAGCCTTCGACACGGTCGGCGCCCGCCATCAGGCCCAACTCGGTGGCGGCTACGCCAGTGCCACGGTCGTTGTGGGTGTGCAGGCTGATGAGCACGCTGTCACGACGGTTGATGTGGCGGCAGAACCACTCGATCTGGTCGGCATAGATATTGGGTGTCGCCACTTCAACGGTGGCCGGCAGGTTGAGGATCACCTTGTTGGTCGGCGTCGCGTTCCAGACTTCCACCACGGCGTCGCAGACTTCCTTGGCGAACTCCAGTTCGGTGGCGCTGAAGGTTTCTGGCGAGTATTCGAACTGCCATTGGGTTTCCGGCTGCTGGGCGGCGTATTTGACGAACAGCTTGGCCGCGTTCACCGCGATTTCTTTCACACCGGCCTTGTCCTGGTTGAAGACAATGCGGCGGAACGAAGGGCTGGTGGCGTTGTACAGGTGGACGATGGCTTTCTTGGCACCACGCAAGGATTCGAAGGTGCGGGCGATCAGGTCTTCACGGGCCTGGGTCAGCACCTGGATGGTGGTGTCGTCCGGGATGTGGCCGCCTTCGATCAGGGTGCGCACGAAGTCGAAGTCGGTTTGCGAGGCGGCAGGGAACGAAGCCTCGATCTCTTTCACGCCAACGGCCACCAGGGTCTTCCAGAAACGCAGCTTCTTGACCGCATCCATCGGCTCGATCAGCGACTGGTTGCCATCACGCAAGTCCGAGCTGCACCAGATCGGCGCGCGTGTGATGGTCTTCGACGGCCAGGTGCGGTCCGGCAAGTTGATGGTCGGGAACGCGCGGTACTTGGAGGAGGGGTCTTTGAGCATGGTCATGGAGAAATCCTTATGGTCCGGGCCGAAAAGAGGCGGCCTACCGGTGAGTCAAGAGTGCAGTGTTGACGCAGGGGGATGAGGCACCGCGATTCAGCCTGGCAGTCGTGCGCTGACGAGGCAGAGGCTCCGGTGTTGACGACGCTGAATGAGGGTGTGAGAGGTTTTCATGTGCTCAACCCTAACCACTGAGGTGAGAGATGGCAAGCAGTCGAAAAAAATTGAGAGGAATACTCGAAATCGAATCTATATCGAGATTTTATGCCGGCTATTCTTTGAAAGAATACTAACGATTGCGCAGTCGTGATGGGCTGCGCAATTCTCACGGGAGCCGGCTTGCCGGCGATCAGGGCTCGGGATCAGGGCTGAAACGCCCCGATGAAGATTGCCGGATCGACCCGGGCATCGTTCAGGCTGATATTCCAGTGCATATGCGGGCCGGTAGCGCGTCCGGTCGAACCCACCTTGCCCA
This sequence comes from Pseudomonas danubii, assembly GCF_042980055.1. Lineage (NCBI taxonomy): Bacteria > Pseudomonadati > Pseudomonadota > Gammaproteobacteria > Pseudomonadales > Pseudomonadaceae > Pseudomonas > Pseudomonas danubii. The sequence goes on along the minus strand of NZ_CP116502.1, from coordinate 6,583,109 downwards.
CCACTGCACCACGAGTCAGGGACTGACCCACCTTCACGTCAATCTTCGACATGTGGCAGAACATGCTGATAAAGCCCTGGCCGTGGTCGACGAACACCGTGTTGCCATTGAAAAAGTAGTTGCCGGTCAGGATCACCTTGCCGGCTGCCGGAGTCTTGATCGGTGTGCCTGCCGGCACTGCGAAGTCCAGGCCGGCGTGGGGATTGCGCTCCTCGCCGTTGAAGAACCGGCGCACCCCGAACTTGCTCGACAGCGGCCCGTTCACTGGCTTGTCCAGCAGCAGGTTGCTCGGGGTGTTGGGGCTGAAACTGCGATAGGCACGGAGTTGCTCTGCCAGTTCTCCATCGATGCGTTTCAGGTCTGCCGGGTTTGGATTGACCTGGCGCTGGTTCTTCAGGGTGATGTGCTGCTCGGGGTATTTTTTACTGCCCACCACGAAGTTCAGGCTGCGGTTGCCGGCGCTGATCTGCTGGGTGCCTGGTTTGACCGTCAACGGGATACCGACAATGGCCAGCCAGTTGTTCTGCTCCTTCACCACCAGCACAGGTTTACCCTGGTAGCTGACCTTGGGCGCCTGGGCTGCGCTGCCCAGGTCCACTACCGCGACGCCACCAGGCACGGGTTTGTTCAACAGGCGAGTGATGTAGCTGTCGGCGTTGGCGTTGAAGGCCAGGCACAGCAACAGCAGGGAAGTGAGAAAGCGCGGCATGGATCAGTCCAGTAGAGAAAGAGTGACAGGCGTCAGGTGGTTGTCTTCGACTCGCACCTGCAGTTCACCTTCGCCCAGACGGGCGGTGAGGCGCTGGCCATTGCGTGTCTGGGCGGCAGTGCGGATGGCATGGCCGCGGTCGTCCAGAAGAATGCTATAGCCGCGTCCCAGGGTGGCCAGGGGGCTGACCACATGCAGGGTTTGCATCTGACTGTGCAACTGCAGGCGTCGGGCTTTCAGGCCTTCGCGCATGGCTCGGGGCAGGCGTTCGGCGAGGCTGTCCAGGCGCTGGCGCAATAGGGCCAGTTGTCGTCCCGGATGCTGGGCGCCGAGGCGGGTTTCCAGGCGGATCAGGCGCTCGCGACGGGTATTGAGGTTGCGCTCGAAGGCCCTGCGCATGCGCATATCCAGGTCATCCAGGCGTTGTGCCTGTTGGCGCAGGCGTTCGCCGGGATGGCGCAGGCGGCGGGCCAGACCGTCGAGGCGCAAGCGGTCGCGCATCAGCCGGTCGCGGATGCGCATCACCAGGCGGCGATGCAGGCTGTCGACGCGGTGTTGCAGGTCACTGGCGTCGGGTGCCAGCAGTTCAGCAGCGGCGGAAGGGGTGGGGGCCCGTACGTCAGCGACGAAATCGCTGATGGAGACATCGGTTTCATGGCCGACGGCGCTGACGATCGGCGTCACGCAGGCATCCACCGCCCGGGCTACCGCCTCTTCGTTGAAGCACCAGAGGTCTTCCAGAGAGCCGCCGCCCCGAGCCAGGATCAAGGCATCGAAGCCTCGGGCATCGGCCAGTTGCAGGGCCCGGACGATCTGCGCCGTGGCCTCGCGACCTTGCACGGCAGTGGGGATCAGCGTCAGTGCCACCTGGGGCGCACGGCGGCGGAACACGCTGATGATGTCGCGGATTACCGCGCCAGTGGGGGAGCTGATAATGCCGATGCGTTGTGGATGGGCCGGTAACGGCACTTTGCGTTCGGCATTGAACAGCCCCTCGGCGCTGAGCTTTTCCTTGAGGGCATCGAAGGCCAGGCGCAGGGCACCATCACCGGCGGGCTCCACGGTGTCGAGAATCAGTTGGTAGTCGCCGCGCCCCTCGAACAGCGAAACCTTGCCCCGGACCTTGACCGCCAGGCCGTCCTTCAGTGCCTGGCGGACCCGCGCGGCGTTCTGCCGGAACAGCGCGCAACGCACCTGGGCGCCGCTGTCCTTGAGGGTGAAGTAGACATGGCCGGAAGCCGGGCGAGCGAGGTTGGAGATCTCGCCTTCGACCCAGATATTGCTGAACACGTCCTCGAGCAGCACCCGGGCGCGGCCGTTGAGCTGGGTGACAGTGAGGACCTCGCGGTCCAGGCCGAGTCGTGCAAAGGGATCTTTAATCATGGGGCGCAGTTTAAGGGGCTGTCAGTCCATGGAACAACGCAATTCGATTGCCAATGATTGCGCAGCTGTTCGACAAACTGCGCCACCAGCGGTGTGGGGTCTTGCCGATAGGCGAGGGCGACGGTGCTCTGGCAATCGCTATCGGCCAGAGGCAGGAAACGCACGTTGGCCGGGGCGATGTCCTGCATCGATTCGGGCAGCAGGGCAACGCCGAAACCGGCCTGGATCAACTGCAATTGAGTGGTCTTGCGTGACATCACTCGCGCCGCTTTGGGAAAGAAACCCTGGCTCATGCACAGCTGTGCCGACAGGTAGCTCAAGCCCCCACGCTGGGGATGGGGGATGGAGATAAAGGCTTCGTTGCGCAGTTGTGCAAGCTCCACCCCGTGGGCCGGAGGATCAAGGGCCAGGGGATGCTGCGGCGGCAATGCCAGCAGCAGGGGTTCGCTGAACAAGGGCACGATTTGCACTCCCTCGCATTGGCGCAGTACCGGCAGGCGCAGCAGGCCAGCATCCAGCCGGCCTTCGGCGAGTTCTTGCAACTGCGCCTCGGACGACAGCTTGACGATGTCCATCGAAGCGCCGGGGCACGCCTGTAGATACTCGCTGATGCCTCCAAGCAGACGGCCGCTCATGGGCACGGTGCTTGAGTGACTGAGGCGCAGAGTGCCCAGTTGCCCCTGGCCGACCTGGGTGGCCAGCTCGGCGGCCTTGTGCAGTTCGCTCAGCAGGTTGCGTGCCTTGGGCAGGAAGGCTTCACCGGCGGCGGTCAGCCGAGGCTGGCGGGCAGTGCGTTGGAAAAGTGGGGTTTGCAGCTGGCTTTCCAGTTCCTTGATCTGCCGGCTAAGGGCTGATTGGGCGACAAACAGGCGTTCTGCCGCAGCGCTGAAGCTGCCGCATTCGGCGATTTCCACGAAATAGCGCAGTTGACGGGTTGAAATCACAAGGCATGCCTTTTTGCGATGGGTTGAAGGCTTTGATGATATTAGTCGCAAGGCTCGCCGCTGGCTAAAGTCATTGCTGATCCGCTTGGGGGAAGTCGCAGTGATGAGCGTGGTAATCGAAGGTTTGAACCAGTGGTCTTTCGGCCCGGGTGGTTGGTTGGCGATCGGCCTGGGCATCGCGCTGGCGTACATCGTGTTTGGCATCGCCGGTTTCGGCACGGCGCTGGTGGCGGGACCGGTCCTGATTCTGTTTATGCCGTTGTCGAAAATCGTGCCGCTGTTGGTGCTGCTCGACTTTGTAGCGGCCTTCGGCAACCTGCTGCCATCGCGCAAGGACGTGGCCAAGCCGGAGCTGTTGCGCCTGCTGCCCTGCATGGCGCTGGGCTGCACCTTGGGGGTGATCTTTCTGCTCAACCTCAAGTCCGATCTGCTGCTTCTATTAATGGGGCTGTTTATCAGTGCCTATGCCATCTACAGCTTGTGGGTGAAGGTACGCCCGGCTCAGTTGGCGGCCGGCTGGTCGGTGCCGATGGGAATAGTGGGAGGAATGTTTGGCGCCTTGTTCGGTAGTGGCGGCTTTTTATATGCCATTTACCTGAACAGTCGTTTGCCCAAGGACCCGGCACGGGCCACTCAAAGTGCGTTGATCAGTTGCAGTACCGTGGTGCGCTTGAGTCTGTTTGCCTTGGCCGGGGTCTATGCCGAGTTGCCGCTGCTGCTGTTGGCGGTGTGCTTGTTGCCGGCGATGGCGTTGGGTCTATGGGTGGGACGGCGCTTGACCATGAGGTTGTCCCGGGAGGCCTTTGTGCGCCTGGTGACCTGGCTGGTGCTGGCCAGTGGTGTTGCCTTGATCGGGCGCTTTCTGAGCACTTGACCTGCGGGGTTCAGGGATTAAGCTGCGGGCCTTTAAATTCGTTCGCCGGCAAGCCGGCTCCTACAATTGATGGTGGGGGCCGGCTTGCCGGCGAAAGCGTTCGTACTGTCCCGCACGTTTCAGGCTTATCCATGAACTCGCAAAGCATCCTCGTCCCGAAAATTTCCACCCTGCCGGTGCACGAGCCCCGGGCTCGGGCCATTGTGCGTTGGCTGGTGCGCAAGAACATCGTCGAGGAAACCCTGAGCACGTGCGGGCGCACCGGCAATCGCATGGGCCATGCGATTGCGCCGGGGGCACGGGAGGTGGTGCTGCGGCCGCAGGCGCTGCCCTTCGGCGAGCCGATCAATGGTCTGGAGATCATCACCAAGCGCTGCATCTATACCCCGGCCAAGGGCTTTCTCGAAGAAGCCGGCTGTGCCGAATGCCGCCAGGAAGTGGGTGAAGCGCTGTTCGAGAGCCTGGAAGACTGGATGCCGGGGCGCACCGATAACTTCACCTGTCCCGAGTGCGGTCATGAAGATGACATCAACGGCTTTCTGTTTCTTCAGGAATGCGGCTTTTCCAACTTGGGCTTTATCTTCAACAACTGGGCCGAAGCGGGTTTCAAACAGAGTTTTATCGACGAGTTCGCCGAGTGGCTGGATCAACCGATAAGTTGGGTCAAGGTCGAGTTGTAGCGCGCTGATATCTCCATCTATCACTCCAGTGATATTAGACAGAGTTTTACATTGAGCCCGGGTAGGTGTCTGAGTATAATGGCGCGCTTCCATTTTCCCGCCCGGGAGCCCCCGCGATGCTGCGTATCAGCCAAGAAGCCCTCACCTTCGACGACATCCTCTTAGTGCCCGGTTATTCCGAAGTACTGCCTAATGAAGTCAGTCTAAAGACCCGTTTGACCCGTGGCATCGAGCTGAATATTCCACTGGTTTCCGCCGCCATGGACACCGTCACTGAAGCCCGTCTGGCAATCGCCATGGCTCAGGAAGGCGGCATCGGCATCATCCACAAGAACATGACCATCGAGCAGCAAGCTGCCGAAGTGCGCAAGGTCAAGCGTTTCGAAGCCGGTGTGGTCAAAGACCCCATCACCATCGAAGCCGACGCCACCGTGCGTGATCTGCTCGAACTGACCAACATGCACAACATCTCCGGTGTGCCCGTGCTGCACAACGGCGATCTGGTGGGCATCGTGACTTCCCGCGACGTGCGTTTCGAAAGCCGTCTGGACGTCAGCGTCCGCGAAGTGATGACGCCTAAAGAGCGTCTGGTCACCGTCAAGGAAGGCGCCGATAAGACCGCCGTCCGCGAACTGCTGCACAAGCATCGCATCGAGCGCGTGCTGATCGTCGACGACGCCTTCACCCTCAAGGGCATGATGACCGTCAACGACATCGAAAAAGCCAAGGCTTACCCACTGGCCAGTAAGGACGATCAAGGTCGTCTGCGTGTAGGCGCTGCGGTCGGTACTGGTAAAGACACCGGCGATCGCGTTGCAGCGCTGGTCAACGCCGGCGTCGACGTGGTGGTGGTCGACACCGCCCACGGTCACTCCAAAGGCGTGATCGACCGCGTTCGCTGGGTCAAAGAGAACTTCCCGCAAGTGCAGGTGATCGGCGGCAACATCGCCACTGGCGCTGCAGCCAAGGCCCTGGCCGAAGCCGGCGCCGACGCGGTCAAGGTTGGTATCGGCCCTGGTTCGATCTGCACCACCCGTATCGTTGCAGGTGTTGGCGTGCCGCAAATCAGCGCGATCGCCAATGTTGCAGCGGCACTGGTCGGCACGGGCGTTCCGCTGATCGCCGACGGCGGTATCCGTTTCTCCGGTGACCTGTCCAAGGCCATCGTGGCCGGTGCGTCCTGCGTGATGATGGGCTCGATGTTCGCCGGTACCGAAGAGGCGCCGGGCGAGATCGAACTGTTCCAGGGTCGTTCCTACAAGGCTTACCGTGGCATGGGTTCCCTGGGCGCCATGTCCCAGGCCCAGGGCTCTTCCGACCGCTACTTCCAGGACTCCTCCGCGGGTGCCGAGAAGCTGGTGCCGGAAGGGATCGAAGGTCGCGTGCCGTACAAGGGCTCCCTGACCGCGATCATCCATCAACTGATGGGCGGCCTGCGTTCTTCCATGGGCTACACCGGTAGCGCCAACATCGAAGAAATGCGCACCAAGCCGGAGTTTGTCCGCATCACCGGCGCCGGCATGGCTGAATCCCACGTCCACGACGTGCAGATCACCAAGGAAGCGCCAAACTATCGCGTAGGTTGATAGTGATCGCCTCCAGGCCCAGGCTTGGAGGCGATTGACGAATTTAGTAACCGGGGCTGTGTTTTTCAGCCCCGTGTCGTTTCTGAAATTAGACGAGACTGACCATGGCCCTCGACATTCACGCCCACCGCATTCTGATCCTCGACTTCGGTTCCCAGTACACCCAATTGATCGCCCGCCGCGTGCGCGAGATCGGGGTCTACTGCGAACTGCATCCGTTCGACATGGACGACGAAGCGATCCGCGAATTCGCTCCCAAAGGCGTCATCCTCGCCGGCGGTCCCGAGTCCGTGCACGAAGCCAACAGCCCTCGCTGCCCACAAGCGGTGTTCGACCTGGGCGTTCCGGTCTTCGGCATCTGCTACGGCATGCAGACCATGGCCGAGCAAATGGGCGGCAAGGTCGAAGGTTCCGAGCTGCGCGAATTCGGTTATGCCCGGGTTGATGTGGTCGGCAAGAGCCGCCTGCTGGACGGCATCGAAGACCACGTCGACGCCGACGGCCTGTTCGGTCTCGACGTGTGGATGAGCCACGGTGACAAGGTCACCAAGATGCCAAAGGATTTCCACATCCTGGCCAGCACCCCGAGCTGCCCGATTGCCGGCATGTTCAACGATGACCTGCGCTACTACGGCGTGCAGTTCCACCCAGAAGTGACCCACACCAAGCAGGGCGGCCGCATCCTGTCGCGCTTCATCCTCGACATCTGCGGCTGTGAAGCGCTGTGGACCCCGTCGAAGATCGCCGAAGACGCCATTGCCCAGATCCGTGCCCAGGTCGGCACCGACAACGTCCTGCTGGGCCTGTCCGGCGGTGTCGACTCCTCGGTGGTCGCGGCCCTGCTGCACAAGGCCATCGGCGACCAGCTGACCTGCGTTTTCGTCGACAACGGCCTCCTGCGCCTGCACGAAGGCGAGCAAGTGATGGCCATGTTCGCCGAGAACATGGGCGTCAAGGTGATCCGCGCCAACGCCGAGGAGCAGTTCCTCAACAACCTGGCCGGCGAGTCGGACCCTGAGAAGAAGCGCAAGATCATCGGCCGTACCTTCATCGACGTGTTCGATGCCGAATCCTGCAAGCTGGAAAACATCAAGTACCTGGCCCAGGGCACCATCTACCCGGACGTGATCGAGTCGGCTGGCGCGAAAAGCGGCAAGGCCCACGTGATCAAGTCGCACCACAACGTGGGCGGCCTGCCGGAAGAAATGAACCTCAAGCTGGTTGAACCGCTGCGCGAGCTGTTCAAGGACGAAGTCCGCCGTCTGGGCCTGGAGCTGGGCCTGCCGTACGACATGGTCTACCGTCACCCGTTCCCGGGTCCGGGCCTGGGTGTGCGCATCCTGGGTGAAGTGAAGAAGGAATACGCCGACCTGCTGCGTCGCGCTGACCACATCTTCATCGAAGAACTGCGCAAGGCCGACTGGTACCACAAGGTCAGCCAGGCATTCGTCGTGTTCCAGCCAGTGAAATCCGTCGGCGTGGTCGGCGATGGGCGTCGTTACGCCTGGGTCGTGGCCCTGCGCGCGGTGGAAACCATCGACTTCATGACCGCCCGTTGGGCGCACCTGCCTTACGAGCTGCTGGAAACCGTCAGCGGCCGGATCATCAACGAAATCGAAGGCATCTCCCGCGTCACTTACGACGTGTCGAGCAAGCCGCCGGCAACGATTGAGTGGGAATGATCGGGGCCGAGTGATCGGCGCTTGATCCACTGGCTTTAACCAATGGCGATCGGGACCTTCGGGGATCGGTCGCCATTGTCGTTTCTGCGGAGATTGAATCCGTTACACATCGGCATTTGTGTTGCAGAACCTTTAGAAACGCTGCTTTTTCACCTTCCGGCAATATAACGTAAGACATGTTCGGCGCTCTGCCCCGTGCTTCTCTCTACCCTTGGGTCTCCCCCCGCTGTTTTTGCTGCGGCTTGTTCGTGGCGCGGGTTTGATCGGATTGCATAAGGTTGTCAGTTGACAACCATGCATGACTGGCGATACTGGAGGCTATGGATGGCTCGTGCAACTCATCCCAAGAAGGACATTGAAATGGCCCTGCGCTACGCCGAATGGCAGGGCTGGCGAATCGAGGTCGGTGGTGGCCATGCGTGGGGGCGGATCTACTGCCCGTACAACAACGAAGTGTGCCGCTGCGGCGAGTTCTGCATCACCAGTGTCTGGCGTACGCCGAAGAACCCGACCCAGCACGCCCGGGCGCTATGCCGGGTGATCGACAACTGCACCGTGAATCAGCTGCGTGGGGCCAAGGCGCCGGCAGCCCGTCAGGAGTAAGCACCATGGAATACCTGTTCACCCTCAACTATCTGCTGCCGCTGGAGGGCTGCGATCCGCTGCAACTGGTGGAGCGCCTCGGTGCGGCGGGCTGCACCGACGCCCTGGTGGGCACCGGTCTGGCCGGGCGCCTGGCCCTGGAGTTCAGTCGCGAGGCCGAGAGTGCCGAAGCGGCGCTGCTCAGTGCCCTGGGGGATATCAAGCGCATCATCCCCGAGGCGCGGCTGGTGGAGGCCAGCCCGGACTTTGTCGGCCTCAGCGAGATCGCCGAGATCGTCGGCGTGTCACGGCAGAACATGCGCAAGCTGATGCTCGGCCACGCCGACAGTTTTCCCCTGGCGATCCATGAGGGCAGCACCTCGCTGTGGCATCTGGCGGAGGTCCTGAGCTGGCTGGACAGCAAGGGCGGTTACCCTCTCAAGCACCCGGTGATCGAGGTGGCGCGGGTGGCACAGCAGGTGAACACCGCCAAGGAGTCGAAGCGCATCGGCCCCCTCAGCGGTGAGCTGGTGGCCCTGTTGGGCTGACGGGGTATGGCTTAGCGCCGGGCCACGTCGGAGAAGTAGAACTTGTCCAGGGTGTGCCGAGATTCGGTGTACTCGAACTGCCGCCCGTCCTGGAGAAAGGTCTGGTTGCTTACCACGATCACATGGCTCTGGCCGTCCAGGTCGAGCAGTTGCTGGTCGTCCTTGCTCCGCGGGCTGGCCTCGATGGTGCGCTGGGCATAGCTGATGTTCAGTTGCAGGGTCTGTTCGATGTAGGCGTAGATCGAATGCTCGGCGATCTCTCGGTCCAGCCCCGGAATCAGCTCGGCGACAAAATGGTTGATGTCGAGAATCACCCGCTTGCCGTCGATTCGCCGCACGCGCTTGATCCGTGTGATCAGGCTGCCTTCTTGCGCCTGCAGATGGTTGCGCAGGGCGCCTTGCAGGGGGAACTGGCTGAACTCCACCACCTCGGTGCTGACGTCATCCCCCAGGCGTGGATAGGTTTCCTGGAAGCTGACGATGCCGCCCAGCTGGAACTCGATGGGGTTGGGCGAGAGCACGAAGGTGCCCTTGCCGTGGATCTTCTGCGCGAAACCGCGCTCCTGCAGCAGTTCGATGGCCTTGCGCACGGTGCCGCGGCTGGCCTGGTAGCTGTCCATCAGTTCGCTTTCCGAAGGCAGGCGGGCGCCACGCTCAAGACGTTCGGTGGTGATGCTGGCAAGCAGATCGCTGTAGATCTGGTTGTATTTGCTCATGGGATGGCTCTGTGCCGGACTGTGCTCAAGGCAGGCACCTTAAGGGCTGGACGGGGCATTTGTCCATGCGCCCTGGTGATGCTTTAGCGGGTGGAAAAAGCATGGGGCAGGGCCACGCCGGAAGAAAATTTCAAACTCGTCTGTACGAGTTGTTGATTTAACTCGTACAGACGAGTAATTTGCCCCTCGGCGTGCTGCCAATAACAAAAATCTCAGGTGGAAGAACAAGCATGAGCCACGACTATTCAACGATCGCCAGCGAGTTGCTGCACAGCCTCGGTGGCGCCGACAACCTCGAACAGGCGGCCCATTGCGTGACCCGCCTGCGCCTGGCCCTCAAGGACCCGAGCCTGGTCGACAGCGCCACCCTCAACCAGATCGATCTGGTCAAGGGTTCGTTCTTCACCGGTGGCCTGTTCCAGGTGGTGATCGGCCCTGGCGAGGTAGAGAAGGTCTACGCGGCCCTGCGTGAGCAGACGGGCCTCGCGGTTTCCACCATTGCCGATGTGAAGCAGAAGGGCGCGGAAAAGACCAACGCCATGCAGCGTCTGGTGCGGGTGTTCTCCGATGTGTTCATGCCCATCCTGCCGGCCCTGATCATCGCCGGCCTGCTGATGGGGGTGAACAACCTGCTGGGCGCCAAGGGCATGTTCATCGAGGGCAAGACCCTGCTTGAGGCGTACCCGGGGCTGGATGGGCTCTGGAGCCTGATCAACCTGATGGCCAACACCTCCTTCGTGTTCCTGCCGGCCCTGGTGGGCTGGTCGGCGGCCAAGCGCTTTGGCGGCAGCGAGATCCTCGGCATTGTCCTGGGGCTGATGCTGGTCCACCCGGACCTGCTCAATGCCTGGAACTATGGCAAGGCCGTGGCTGGGCTGGACGGCCAGAGCCTGCCGTACTTCGACATCTTCGGTCTGTTCCAGATCGAGAAGGTCGGCTATCAGGGGCAGATCCTGCCGATCCTGCTGGCGGCCTATGTGATGAGCGTGATCGAAAAATGGCTGCGCGCCCGGGTGCCCAACGCCATCACCCTGCTGGTGGTACCCATCACCACCATCGTGGTCACCGGCGTACTGGCCCTGGCGATCATCGGGCCGGTGACCCGGCACTTGGGAATCCTCATCACCGAAGGCGTGGTCACCCTGTTCGACCTGGCTCCTGTGCTCGGGGGCGCCATCTTCGGCCTGCTCTACGCACCGCTGGTGATCACCGGCATGCACCACATGTTCCTGGCCGTCGACCTGCAACTGATCGCCACCCAGGGCGGCACCTTTATCTGGCCGATGATCGTCATGTCCAACCTGGCACAGGGCAGCGCAGCCCTGGCGGTGTTCACCATGAGCCGCAACGCTCGTGATCGCAGCATGGCCTCGACCTCGGCGATTTCCGCCTACTTCGGCATCACCGAGCCGGCGATGTTCGGCGTCAACCTGCGCTACAAGTTTCCCTTCTACGCCGCGCTGATCGGCTCGGCCCTGGGCAGCATCTTTCTCTCGCTGAACAAGGTCCAGGCTTCGGCCATTGGTGTCGGTGGGCTGCCGGGGTTCATCTCGATCATTCCCCAGTACATCCCGACGTTCGTGATTGGCATGGTCATCGCCCTGGTGGTGCCCTTCGTCCTGACCTGCGGCCTGAGCCTGAAGATCATCCGCCCCGGCTACCGAGTGGCCTGACCGGCCTTGTCGGCGCCGGCTCGCCGGCGAATGCCCTCGCACTTTCCAAAGGATTCCCCCATGCAAGACTGGCAGCGTTCGGTGATCTACCAGATCTACCCGAAAAGTTTTCACAGCCACCAAGGCCAGGCCACCGGTGACCTGCTGGGTGTGGTGGACAAGCTCGACTACCTGCACTGGCTGGGGGTCGATTGCCTGTGGCTGACCCCGTTCCTGCGTTCGCCGCAACGGGACAACGGCTATGACATCAGCGACTACTACGCCATCGATCCCAGCTACGGCAGCATGGCCGACTGCGAGTTGCTGATCGCCGAAGCCGGCAAGCGCGGGATCAAGCTGATGCTGGATATCGTGGTCAACCACACCTCCATCGAGCACGCCTGGTTCCAGCAGGCCCGCAGCAGCCTGGACAACCCCTACCGGGATTTCTACATCTGGCGCGATGAGCCCAATAACTGGGAATCCAAGTTCGGTGGCTCCGCCTGGGAATACGAGGCCCAGACCGGGCAGTACTACCTGCACCTGTTCGATCACACCCAGGCCGACCTCAACTGGGACAACCCCCAGGTGCGTGCCGAAGTGTTCAAGATGATGTGCTTCTGGCGCGACAAGGGCGTCGGTGGCTTCCGTCTCGATGTGATCAACCTGATCTCCAAACCAGCGGATTTCCCCGAGGATCAGAGCGACGGCCGCCGCTTCTATACCGACGGTCCCAACGTGCACCAGTACCTGCAGGAAATGCATCGGGAAGTGTTCGCCGGGCACGATCTGGTGAATGTGGGCGAGATGTCCTCCACCCGTCTGGAGCACTGCATCCGCTATTCCCATCCGGAGTCGAAGGAGCTGTCGATGACCTTCAACTTCCATCACCTGAAGGTGGATTACCCCAACCAGCAGAAGTGGCTGCGGGCCGATTTCGACTTCCTCGAACTCAAGCGCATCCTCTCCGACTGGCAAACCGGCATGCAGGCCGGTGGCGGCTGGAATGCGCTGTTCTGGTGTAACCACGACCAGCCGCGGGTGGTCTCGCGTTTCGGCGACGACGGCGAGCACCGGGTGGTGTCGGCGAAGATGCTGGCCACCGCGCTGCACCTGCTCCAGGGCACGCCTTTCATCTACCAGGGCGAAGAGTTGGGCATGACCAATCCGCACTTCGAGCGGATCGAGCAGTACCGCGATGTCGAAACCCTGAACATCCACCGCCTCAAGCGCGAGGCCGGTGAAGAGCCGCAGGCCATCATGGCGGCGATCCAGCAGAAGTCCCGGGACAACGGGCGCACGCCGATGCAGTGGAATGCCGGGGTCAATGCCGGTTTCAGCAGCGCCGAGCCCTGGATCGGGATACCGGCCAACGCCAGCCAGATCAATGTCGAGGCGCAACTCGACGACGAAGATTCGGTGCTGCATCACTATCGCCGGTTGATTGCTTTGCGTCGTCATGAGGCGCTGATCCAGCACGGCCTCTATCGCCAGTTGCTGCCCGAGCATGGGCAGATCTGGGCCTATGTGCGTGAGGGCGACGGCGAGCGCCTGCTGGTGGTGAACAACTTCTATGGCTCGCCGTGTGAGGTCGAGTTGCCGGAAGCGGTGATCAGCACCGGCATGCAACAGCGCCTGCTGATCAGCAATTATCCGGACCACGAGCCCCGCAGCCGGCACTTGCACCTGCGGCCTTACGAGTCCTTCGTCCTGCACCTGACCCTGTAGGCGCCGGCTTGCCGGCGAACCGGGCCAGGCGATCTTTCTGGCCCGGCGCATGCGCCGCCAAGCCGGTTCCGATGAATCCATACAACACAATAAAAATAATGCGGTGGCTTATGAAAACAACAATAAATCGCGCTCTGGCGGCGTCCTGCCTGTGTCTGGCCTTGCCCTTGCCGGCCCAGGCCCTGGAGTTTGCCGGGTACCTGCGCAGCGGCCTGGGGACCTCGGTGAACAGCGGCTCGCAGTCCTGCTTCCAGTTGCCCGGCGCGCAGTCCAAGTACCGCCTGGGCAACGAGTGTGAGCAGTACGCCGAGCTTGAGCTGCGCCAGGACCTGTACACCCTGGAAGACGGCTCGGTGCTCAGCGTCGACGGCATGGCGTCGCTCTACAACCGCTACGACCGCAACCTGAGCTTCCAGGGCGAGAATGGCTCGGCGCGCATGCCGCAGATGTACGCCCAGTGGTCGAACCTGCCCAGCCTCAATGGCGGCTCGCTGTGGGCCGGGCGCCGTTACTACAAGCGTAACGACATCCATATTTCCGACTTCTACTACTGGAACCAGAGCGCCACCGGCGGCGGGGTCGAGGACGTGCGCATCGGCGATCTGAAATACAGCTACGCCTTTTCCCGCAAGGACAACCTCTACCAGAAGCAGGCCGTGAGCCGTCACGACTTCAACGTTGCCGGTTTCCAGACCAACCCCGGCGGCGAGCTGGAGTTGGGCCTGAGCTACCTGGAAAAGCCCGATCGCCGTGGTGCCCACAATGGCTGGGCGATCACCACCCAGCATGTGCAGAAAGATTTTTTCGGCGGCAAGAACAAACTGGCCCTGCAATACGGTGAGGGCCCCGGTACCGGCCTGGGCTACACCGGCAATCCCTACCTGGATGACGGCAACAAGAGCTATCGCCTGGTGGAGTTCTTCGACTGGCAGGTCACCCCGCGCTTCGGCGGCCAGGTCGAGGCGGTCTATCAGAAGGACATACGCCCCGACGGCCAGGACCAGAACTGGATCTCCCTGGGCGTGCGCCCGGCCTATGCCATCACCGAGCAGTTCAAGCTGGTGGCCGAGTTTGGCCACGATCAGGTGGAAGCGCCCGGGGGCACCCGCAAGCTCAGTAAATTTACCTTCGCGCCCACCTGGTCACCCAAGGGACCTGAGTTCTGGGCCCGGCCGGAGGTGCGCCTGTACTACACCTATGCCAGCTGGAACGAGGCCGCCAAACGCGCGGCCAATGAGCTGGCGGCCGGTTCCGCGCTGTCCGACAGCGGTGTGTTCGGCAGCGCCCGGCACGGTGCGAACGTCGGTTTGCAGGTCGAGTACTGGTGGAAATAAGCGATGCTGTCGGGGCTCGCGCTCCATCGGCACTTCAAGGAATCATTAGCAGGTGACGTCATGGCCATAACCCAACCCTTGCAATTGCTCGCGCCCCTGTCCGGGGTGCTGCTGCCCCTGGATCAGGTCCCGGACCCGGTGTTTTCCAGCCGGGTGATCGGTGACGGGCTGTGCATCGACCCGACTTCCCAGATCCTCTGCGCGCCGCTGTCCGGGGTGGTCAGCAACCTGCAGCGTAGCGGCCATGCGCTGAGCATTACCGGCGAGCAGGGCCAGCAGGTGCTGATGCACATCGGGCTGGACACGGTGAACCTGGCGGGCAAGGGCTTCACCTGCCTGATCGAGGAAGGTCAGCAGGTCTCGGCTGGCCAGCCGCTGATCGAGTTCGACGCTGACTACCTGGCCCTGCATGCCCGCAGCCTGTTGACCCTGATGCTGGTGGTCAGTGGCGAAGCGGTGACGGGGCTGGTGTCCGACAGCCTGCTGGTGGAGCTGGGTCAGCCGGTGTTGCAGATCGAACCCGCCTCCGCAGAGGAAGGTGCCAAGGCCGAGGACGCTGAAGCTGAGGCGCTGTTTTCCAAACCGCTGATCCTCGGCAACCCCCAGGGCCTGCATGCGCGCCCGGCGGCTTTGCTGGCCCAGGCCGCCAAGGGCTTTGCCGCGAACATCTGCCTGCACCGGCGCCAGGACTCGGCCAATGCCAAGTCCCTGGTGTCGATCATGGCCTTGCAGACGGTGCAGGGCGATGTCTTGCAGGTCAGTGCCGCAGGTGCGGATGCCGAGCAGGCGATCCAGGTTCTGGTGGAACTGTTGGCCTCAGGTTGTGGCGAGAAAGTCAGTGCTGCGGCGCCGAGTCTTGCGCCGCTAGCGGCGCGGGATGAGTCGTTGGAGACGGTTCTGCGGGGAGTCTGTGCGTCACCGGGTTCGGCGGTCGGCCAGGTGCTGCAGGTGGCTGAACAGCGCCTGCAGATAAAGGAGTGGGCGGTGAACCCGCAGCAGGAGCGCGAAGTGCTTGAGCGCGCTTTGGGGGAGGCGGTCCGGGACCTGCAGCAGCTGCGGGACAATGCCCGGGGTGGCGCGCAGCAGGAAATCTTTCGGGCCCATCAGGAGCTCCTCGACGATCCGAGTCTGTTGCAGCAGGCCGAGGCCCTGATCGTCACCGGCAAGAGCGCTGCCTTTGCCTGGAACCGTGCCATCGAGGCCACCGCCGAGCTGTTCAAGGGCCTGGGCAGTACGCTGCTGGCTGAGCGCGCGGTGGATCTGGCGGACGTCGGCCAACGGGTGCTCAAGCGGATGCTCGGGGTGCAAGAGCATGCCCTGAGCTTGCCGGATCAGGCCATTCTGATTGCCGAACAACTGACCCC
Source organism: Pseudomonas danubii (assembly GCF_042980055.1). NCBI lineage: Bacteria > Pseudomonadati > Pseudomonadota > Gammaproteobacteria > Pseudomonadales > Pseudomonadaceae > Pseudomonas > Pseudomonas danubii. The sequence goes on along the minus strand of NZ_CP116502.1, from coordinate 6,567,327 downwards.
CTCGCAGACCGCCAGCCTGGACACGGCCAAGGTGCTGGGGTTTGCCACCGTTGGCGGCGGCGCCACCAGCCACGTGGCGATCCTCGCCCGGGCCCTGGGCCTGCCGGCGATCTGTGGCCTGTCGTCCCGGGTCCTGTCCCTGGCCAACGGCACCCGGGTTCTGCTGGATGCAGATCGCGGCGAACTGCATACGGACCCGGACCCTCAGCGTCTGCAGCAACTGGAGGCCCTGCGTCAGCAGCAACGCCTGCGCCAGCGTCAGGACCTGGCCCAGGCGGCGCAACCGGCGGTGACCCGCGATGGTCATCATCTGGAGGTCACGGCCAACATTGCCTCTCTGGCGGAGGCCGAGCAGGCAATGAGCCTGGGCGGCGAAGGCGTCGGCCTGTTGCGTTCGGAGTTCCTCTACCAGGACCGCAGCCACGCCCCGAGCGCCGAGGAGCAGGCCGAAACCTATCTGGCCATTGCCCAGGCCCTGGGGCCGACGCGCAATCTGGTGGTGCGGACCCTGGACGTGGGCGGCGACAAGCCTCTGGCCTATGTGCCCATGGACAGCGAAGCCAACCCCTTTCTCGGCCTGCGGGGCATCCGCCTGTGCCTGGAGCGTCCCGAACTGCTGCGGGAGCAGTTCCGGGCGATTCTCGCCAGCGCCGGGCAGGCCCGCCTGCACATCATGTTGCCGATGGTCAGCCAGCTGGTGGAGCTGCGTCAGGCGCGCCAATTGCTCGATGACGAGGTTCAGGCCCTGGGCCTGGCGGAGCGGCCCAAGTTGGGCATCATGATCGAGGTGCCTTCGGCGGCCCTGATGGCAGACCGCTTTGCTCCAGAGGTGGATTTCTTCTCCATCGGCACCAACGACCTGACCCAGTACACCCTGGCTATGGACCGTGATCATCCGCGCCTGGCCAGCCAGGCCGACAGCTTCCATCCGTCAGTGCTGCGCCTGATCGCGCGCACGGTGCAGGCCGCCCATGCCCACGGCAAGTGGGTCGGCGTCTGTGGTGCACTGGCTTCCGAGACCCTGGCGGTGCCGCTGTTGCTGGGCCTGGGAGTAGACGAGCTGTCGGTGAGCGTGCCGCTGATTCCCGCCATCAAGGCCCGGGTGCGGGAGTTGGATCTGAGCGAGTGCCAGGCCTTGGCAGCGCGGATCATCGATCTGGAAGACGCGGTTCAGGTACGTGAATGCCTGCAAAGGCAGCAAGTCGCCGCCGACTCACTGGTTCTGGAGAACTGAAGATGTTCGAGAAATTGCAACGGGCGTTCTGGAAGGCCCTGACTCCAGACCTGATCCCTGATCAGCCGAAGGCCCCCCAGGCCAAGGGCAGTGTTCTGAATGACGCGATGCTGGCGGCGCTGGGTGGCAGCGCCAACATCAAGAGCCAGCAACCATTGGCCCTGACCCGCCTGCGCCTGGAACTGCATGATCCGCAGTTGCTGGACCGCAGCGCCCTGCGCGTGGCAGGGGTGCCAGCAGTGATGCCCCTGGCCGGTGGTGTGGTGCATCTGCTGTTGGGATTGCAGGACTGAGGGGCTTGTTCGCTGGCAAGCCGGCTCCTGCAAGAGTAACGGGCTTGCCAGCGAGCGCACCCTCGAAAACACCCATCGTTTCCCCGTCCCGCCTGCGTCCGGTCGCCGCGCCGGCCTTACTGTTTCTCAACTGCGGGTGTATCGTATTCGCCTTTTGCGGGCCTGGGCCCGCCGCGGATACGTGAGGTAGTTGAGTCCATGTCCTTTACCCGTCGACAAATACTCGGTGGTCTGGCCGGTCTGGTAGTGGTGGGCGTGGGAGCGGGTGGCGCCTCGCGTTACTGGCTGGGGAAGATGGCCGACGCCGAGGCGGGCCACGACTACGAGCTGATCGCCGCGCCGCTGGATGTGGAACTGGTGCCAGGGCACAAGACTGAAGCCTGGGCTTTCGGGCCATCGGCACCGGGCACCGAACTGCGGGTACGCCAGGGCGAGTGGCTGCGGGTTCGCTTCATCAACCACCTGCCCGTGGCCACCACCATCCACTGGCACGGCATCCGCCTGCCCCTGGAAATGGACGGTGTGCCTTATGTCTCGCAACTGCCGGTGCTGCCCGGCGAATACTTTGACTACAAATTCCGCGTACCGGATGCCGGTAGCTACTGGTATCACCCCCATGTGAACAGCAGCGAAGAACTGGGCCGCGGCCTGGTGGGCCCGCTGATCATCGAAGAACGCGAACCCACCGGTTTCCAGTACGAGCGCACCCTGAGCCTGAAAAGCTGGCACGTGGACGAAGAGGGCGCGTTCGTCTCCTTCAGCATCCCCCGGGAAGCGGCGCGGGGCGGCACGGCCGGGCGCCTGTCCACCATCAATGGCGTGTCCCAGGCGGTGATCGACCTGCCGGCCGGGCAGATTACTCGGGTGCGTCTACTCAACCTGGACAACACCCTGACCTACCGCATCAACATCCCTGATGTCGAAGCGCAGATCTATGCACTGGATGGCAACCCCATCGAGCCGCGTCCTTTGGGCAAGGAATACTGGCTGGGGCCGGGCATGCGTATCTGCCTGGCGATCAAGGCGCCGGCGGCGGGGCAGGAACTGTCCCTGCGCAACGGTCCGGTGCGCCTGGGCACCTTGCGTTCGGTGGCCAACAACGATGCGCCGACCCAGTGGCCGCCAGCCCTGCCGGCCAACCCGGTGGCCGAGCCGGATCTCGACAACGCCGAGAAGCTCAACTTCAATTTCGAGTGGGTTGGCTCGGTCTCGGTGAACGTGGACAATGGCCAGCCGCCGAGCCTGTGGCAGATCAACGGCCAGGCCTGGGACATTACCGACAAGACCTGCGCCGACCGCCCGATTGCCACGTTGAAAAAGGGCAAGAGCTACATTTTCGAATTGAAGAACATGACTCAGTACCAACACCCGATCCACTTGCACGGCATGAGCTTCAAGGTCATCGCCTCGAACCGCAAGAAGATCACTCCCTACTTCACCGACACCTACCTGCTGGGCAAGAACGAGCGTGCCCGCGTGGCGCTGGTGGCGGATAACCCTGGGGTCTGGATGTTCCACTGCCACGTGATCGACCACATGGAAACCGGTCTGATGGCCGCCATCGAGGTGGCGTGATGCGTCAGATACGCCCGGCGCCGATCATCGACCGCAGCCGCGACCAGGACTTCATGCGCGAAGCCCTGGCCCTGGCCGCCCAAGGCGCAGCCCTGGGGGAAGTGCCGGTGGGCGCGGTGCTGGTATTGGATGGTGAGATTATCGGCCGCGGTTACAACTGCCCCATCAGCGGCAGCGACCCCAGCGCCCACGCCGAGATGGTGGCGATCCGCGCGGCGGCCCAGGCGGTGAGCAATTACCGGCTGCCCGGCAGCACCCTGTACGTGACCCTGGAGCCTTGCAGCATGTGCGCCGGGTTGATCGTCCATTCGCGCATTGCCCGCGTGGTGTACGGCGCGTTGGAACCCAAGGCGGGCATCGTGCAGAGCCAGGGTCAGTTCTTCACCCAGGGCTTTCTCAATCATCGAGTGCTGTACGAGGGCGGGGTGTTGGCCGAAGAGTGCGGCACGGTGCTGAGCGAGTTCTTCAAGGCGCGTCGAGCGCGCTGATCGCAAACCGGTTCGCGGCCTACACAAAACCGTAGGAGCCGGCTTGCCGGCGAACAGGCCCTTGAGCCTTGCGCCGCTCTGGCGGGCGCCTTCGCTGGCAAGCGGAACGCCGCCCGGCCAGCGCCTACAGGGGGAAGGCGGCGTTATTTTTTGGCGACAATCACCGCGCGCATCGGCGCCGGCAGGCCTTCGATGGTTTTGCTGTGGTCATTGGGGTCGAGGAAGTCGCTGAGGGACTGGTACTTCATCCACTCGGTGCCGCGCTGCTCCTCGATGCTGGTCACGCTCACATCCACGCAGCGCACGTCGCTGAACCCGGCGCGCCGCAGCCACAGCTCCAGAGCCGGCACCGAGGGCAGGAACCACACATTGCGCATCTGCGCGTAGCGGTCTTCCGGCACCAGCACCTGATGCTGATCGCCTTCCACCACCAGGGTTTCCAGCACCAGTTCGCCACCCTTGACCAGGCAGTCCTTGAGCGCCAGCAGATGCTCGATGGGCGAACGCCGGTGGTAGAACACCCCCATGGAAAACACCGTGTCGAAACCTTCCAGGTTGGCCGGCAGGTCTTCGAAAGGAAACGGCAAGTGCCACACCGAGGGCTCCGACAGGTAGCGCTGCACCGCCTGGAACTGGCAGAAGAACAGCCAGTTGGGGTCGACGCCAATCACGCTATGGGCGCCGGCGCCGAGCATGCGCCACATGTAGTAGCCATTGCCGCAGCCGACATCGAGGATGCGTTTGCCTTCAAGGTTCAGGTGCGGTGCGACCCGCGACCACTTCCAGTCCGAACGCCATTCGGTATCCACGTGCACGCCGAACAGGTCGAACGGGCCCTTGCGCCACGGTGACAGGCCCATCAGTGCGGTACGCATCTGCGCCCGGGTGGCGTCGTCGCAGTCGGTGTCCAGGCGCAGGCCGTTGATCAGGTCGACTTCGCTGGGCTGGATGTTCGGCAATGCGTCGAGGGCGCTCTGCCAGCGCTCCAGGTCGCCATGGCCCTTTTCCATCTTGGCATCGAGCTGGGCTTGCAGGCCGTTGGCCCATTCGGCCAGGGGCGTGCCCGCCAGACGGCGAGCGAGGGGAGACAGATCAATCATGGCAGGGCAATCAACGAGGCAAAATTAAGACACTGGAACCACGGCACGACTTTCGAGAACCCGGCGGCCAGCAGGCGTTCGCGGTGTTCTTCGAGGCTGTCGGGCTTCATGACGTTTTCGATGGCGCTGCGCTTCTGGGCAATTTCCAGTTCGCTGTAGCCGTTGGCGCGTTTGAAGGCGATGTGCAGGTCGGTGAGCAGGGCGTGTTCCTCGGTGTCGTTGAAGCGCAGCTTCTCCGAGAGGATCAGCGCGCCGCCGGGCAGCAGCGACTGGCGGATGCGCCCGAGCAGGGCCAGGCGCTGCTCGGGGGCGATGAACTGCAGGGTGAAGTTCAAGGCCACCACCGAGGCCGGCTGGAACTCCAGGGCCAGGATATCGCCTTCGATCACCTGCACCGGCAGCAACTCCTGGAACATCGAATCCTGGCCGTTGAGGTATTCCCGGCAACGCTCGACCATGGCCGCCGAATTGTCCACGGCGATCACCCGGCAACCGTCGCTGCGCACATGGCGGCGCAGGGCCTGGGTCACCGCGCCCAGGGATGAGCCCAGGTCGTAGAGCACGCTGTTGGGCTGAGCGAACTGCGCGGCCAGCACCCCGAGGTTCTCGACAATGGTCGGGTAACCCGGCACCGAGCGCTTGATCATGTCCGGGAACACCCGCACCACATCCTCGTTAAAGGCGAAGTCGGGCACCTGGGCCAGGGGCTGGGCGAATAGGCGGTCGGGTTCTTTGCTCACGGCATTTCCAGCGATGGAGATAAAAAGAGGGCGGCATTGTAGCCGCTGCCGCAGGCTGCGATAAGGCCCGCAGGGCCTTCAGGAGCGCAAGGGCGACGCAAGGTGTGATGCTGTTCGCCGGCAAGCCGGCTCCTACAGATTGTAGGGACCGGCCTGTCGGCGAAGGTAGGTCAGCGCGGCTTCTGGCTGAACGCCGAAGCGGCGATACCCCACTGGCCCAGCCAGTAGAAAATGATGATCAAGTAGGGCGCGGCATCGAAGGCCACCACGAAGCGGCTGATGCCAATCAGGCTGTCGGAGAAGGCAAAGCTCAAGGCGCCCACCGCGGCCAGGGCCGCCGAGCGCGCAGGCACTGTCGAGCCCAGGCGTGCCAGGGCGCGCCAGAGCATGGCGCTGATGGTCAGGGCGTAGACGATCACCGGGATCAGCAGCGGGCCCAGGCCGTGGGAAATCAGGATGCTCAACAGCCCCGCGCCAATGGCCAGTGCCACCACCAGCGGCAACAGCGCCAGGCGCCGACAGTCGCAGAGATAGGCCTTGAGGTAGGCCAGGTGCGCCACCAGAAACGCCCCGAGGCCGAACACGAACAGGTCCGAAGGCCAGGCCAACAGCACGTCCCCCAGCACTGAGAACAACAGGCCAATGGCGATCCAGCGGCGATAGTCCCCCGGCGGCGCATCGTGCAACCAGCCCAGCAGGGCCAGTACCGGCAACGGCTTGACCAACAGGCAGAGCAACGTGGCGTGCACGCTGATCCCGTAGATGAAGGTGGCGGCGCCCATTAGCGCAAGAATCAGCCAGCCCATGTCAGTTGACCGTGATCGAGCAGTCGAAGGCTTTTACCGGTGCTTCTTCCGGTGCCCAGGGTTGCTGATAGGTCAGCAGCAGTCGGCCCTGGCCGCTGGCGAACGCCTGGAAACGCCAGGTGGATTGACCACCGCTGCCCACCAGACCGGTGTTCTCGGGATTGCTGTAGACCTCGGGGCTGACCTTGCGCAGGATGCCGCCGGCCGAATCCTGGATTGCCCAGCGATAGCCCGTGGTGGGATTACTGGGCAGGGTCAGGGTCAGGGTTTGCCCGTTGTGCAATTGCAGGGGGCATTGGCTCTGGTTTTCCACGGTGACGTTTTGCTTGGGCTGGCTGGCGCAGGCGGCCAGCAGGGCGAGGCTGAGCAGGGCAAGCAGGCGAGGTGCGGACATGGGTCAGGAAGCTCCGATCATTCGTGACGAACGGCGAGCATAACTGAAGATGATGGGCGGTGTGGGCCGGGGGACGGAGGTTGGCGCTTATGGCCTGTTCGCCGGCAAGCCGGCTCCTACAAGGGACAACCTGTAGGAGCCGGCGTGCCGGCGAAGGGATTTAGAACAGTACCTTGGCCACGTCGGCAAAACGCTTGGCGAAATGCACGGTGATGCCTTCCTTGAGGTAGTCCGGCAGCTCCTCGAAATGCCCGCGGTTGGGCTCCGGCAGGATCAGCTCAAAGATCTTCTGGCGCCGCGCCGCGATGACTTTCTCCCGCACCCCGCCAATGGGCAGCACGTGGCCGGTGAGGGTCAGCTCGCCGGTCATGGCCACGCCTTTTTTCGGCGGCTGGTTGCGCGCCAGGGACAGCAGGGCGCTGGCCATGGTCACCCCGGCACTCGGGCCATCCTTGGGCGTGGCACCTTCAGGAACGTGCAGGTGGACGAAGGCTTCGTCGAAGAACTTGCTGTCGCCGCCGAACTGCTTGAGGTGCGAACTGACGTAACTGTAGGCGATCTCCGCCGACTCCTTCATCACATCCCCCAACTGACCGGTGAGCTTGAAACCACGGTTGTGGGTATGAATCCGCGTCGCCTCGATGGGCAGGGTCGCGCCGCCCATGCTGGTCCAGGCCAGGCCGGTGATGACCCCGGTGCCGCTCAGGACCTGCTCGTTGCGGAACACCGGCATGCCCAGGGAGGCCTCCAGGTCCTTGGGCCCGATCTTGATGTTTGCATCCGGCTCGTCCAGCAGCTTGACCACCGCTTTGCGCACCAGTTTGCCCAGTTGTTTCTCCAGTTGGCGCACCCCGGCTTCCCGGGCGTAACTGTCGATCACGGCGCGCAGGGCACTGTCGCTGATGCTCAGGCTGCTCTTGGCCACACCGGCTTTTGTCAACTGCTTGGGCCACAGGTGGCGCTTGGCGATGGCGAGTTTTTCCTCGGTGATGTAACCCGACAGGCGAATCACTTCCATGCGGTCGAGCAGCGGCCCGGGGATCGAGTCCAGGGTGTTGGCGGTGCACACGAACAGGACCTTGGACAGGTCCATGCGCAGGTCCAGGTAATGGTCGAGGAAGTCGACGTTCTGCTCCGGATCGAGGGTCTCCAGCAGGGCCGAGGCCGGGTCGCCCTGGTAGCTCTGGCCCATCTTGTCGATCTCGTCGAGCATGATCACCGGGTTCATCACCTCCACTTCCTTGAGGGCCTGCACCAGCTTGCCCGGCTGGGCGCCGATGTAGGTGCGGCGGTGCCCCTTGATCTCGGCTTCGTCGCGCATGCCGCCGACACTGAAGCGATAGAACGGCCGCCCCAGGGATTCGGCAATGGACTTGCCGACACTGGTCTTGCCCACGCCCGGCGGGCCCACCAGCAGTACGATGGAGCCGCTGATCTCGCCCTTGTAGGCGCCCACCGCGAGGAATTCGAGGATGCGGGTCTTGATGTCATCGAGCCCGGCGTGGTGCTGGTCGAGCACTTTGCGCGCGTGCTTGAGGTCGAGCTTGTCTTCGCCATAGACGCCCCAGGGCACAGCGGTGGCCCATTCCAGGTAGTTGCGGGTCACGGCGTATTCCGGCGAGCCGGTTTCGAGGATCGACAGCTTGTTCATTTCCTCGGTGATGCGCTTCTGCGCCTGGGCCGGCAGGACCTTGCCGCTCAGTCGCTGCTCGAACTGTTCCAGGTCGGCGCTGCGGTCATCCTTGGTCAGCCCCAGCTCCTGCTGGATCACCTTGAGCTGTTCCTTGAGGAAGAATTCGCGCTGGTGCTCGCCGATCTTGCGGTTGACCTCGGCGGAGATCTCTTTCTGCAGGCGCGCGACCTCGACTTCCTTGCGCAGCATCGGCAGGACTTTCTCCATGCGCTTGAGCATCGGCACGCAGTCCAGCACCTCCTGCAACTCGTTGCCGGTGGCGGAAGTCAGGGCGGCGGCGAAGTCGGTCAGGGGCGAAGGGTCGTTGGGGCTGAAGCGGTTGAGGTAGTTCTTCAGTTCTTCGCTGTACAGCGGATTGAGGGGCAGCAGCTCCTTGATCGCGTTGATCAGCGCCATGCCGTAGGCCTTGACCTCATCGGTGGGTTCGCTGGGCTGGTGCGGGTATTCGACTTCCACCAGGTAGGGCGGCCGGTGGTGTTTGAGCCAGGTGCGGATGCGTACCCGGGTCAGGCCCTGGGCGACGAATTGCAGCTTGCCGTTCTCGCGGCTGGCGTGGTGGACCTTGACCAGGGTGCCGTACTCCGGCAACGCGGATGTATCGAAGTGGCGCGGATCTTCCTGGGGGGTATCCATGAAAAACAGGGCCAGGGAGTGGTGGTCGGATTGGCTTACCAGCTCCAGGGTTTCGGCCCAGGGTTCTTCGTTGACAATCACCGGCAGCACCTGCGCCGGGAAGAAGGGACGATTGTGAATCGGCATGATGTAGACCTTGTCCGGCAGATTCTGCCCGGGCAGGGCCAGGCCGGTGCCATGGGCACTGGGCTGTTCGGTATTTTCCGGATCGAGGTACTCACGTGGATCTTCGGGAAATGCTTGCTGGTCGCTCATGAAGGCTCCTGCGCGATGGGCTATGCAGGTTAGATGGGGCAGGTCGAGACGGGTTTCAATGGGAAACTGGTTTCAGCTTTTTTCCGAGCGGCCCTCAACTGTCCGTTGAGGCTCTGTCCAGACGTGTGGTGTGGACGCTGTGGACGTATTGGACGGCGTTGACGGACATCAAATGTCAATAAAATGACTTGGATGTCACCTGTTTTATTGCGTGATCTTCTACAGTTTGAGGATTAATCTGAGTGTCCGGAATGTCGGAGTGAAATCGGCATTTATTTGACGCGCGCATTCAGCTTCTTAGAGGGATGGGTATGAAGAACGGATTTTTCAGCTCCCGGCGGCCGTCACCCGCGCAGGTGCTTTTCCGGCCCGGCGGGCGATCGGAGTGGATGAGAGCAGCCCTATGAAGTGGCGCCGAACCTTTCAGGCAAGGATTGTCGGGGTGCTGGCGCTGTTGCTGTTGGTGCTGATTGGCGCGGTGTACTTTGCGGTGAAGACCGCCACTACTCACGCAGTGGAGAAGCAGGCGCAATTGCAATTGAAGATCGGCACTCGCGTGTTCGAGCGCCTGCTCGACCTGCGGGGTCGCAATCTGCAATACGGTATCGACTGGCTGGTGGTGGATTCGGAGTTTCACCGCGCGGTGGTCAGCGGCAAGCCGGTGGACATCCTCGCGTCCCTGGCGCAGTACCGTGGGGGTATTCGTTCCAGCGAGATGTTCGTGCTCAGTCCCGAGGGACGGGTAATCGCCAGTACGCTGGCGGACATTGCCAGGGGGCAGCCGTTTCCCTATGACCGGGCGTTGCGCCGAGCGCAGCGGCACGACACTCACATGCTGTTCGTTGCGATCAAAGGCCGCCCCTATCTGTTGGTGCAAGGTGAAGTGCTGGATTCGCTGCCCGTTGCCCGGGTGGTGATGGGCTTTCCCATGGATGAGTTGTTCGCCCGGGAACTGCGTTCCATGAGCAACCTGGAAGTCTCATTCCTGACCGTTGACGGCGAGCACCCCGGAGAGTTGTTCAGCACCCAGCCGGAGTTCTTCTGGTCGCCGATCATCAATGTCCTGCGTGACTCGTTGTGGCAGTCCCTGCCGCAGATGAGCGAAACCCATGGCCAACGCTTTCTCAACCAGGCACTGCAACTGGCCAATACCGGGGATGCCCACGATCCACGGGTCATGGTCTTGTTGCAGAGCCCCCTGGAACAGGCACTGCAAGCCTTTGCGCCACTGGACCGGGAGTTCCTGTGGATCGCTATGGTGGCGCTGGTGATTTCCCTGGTCTTCGCCCTGTTGATGGCTCGGCGGGTTTCGCGGCCCCTGGAAGACCTGGCCCAGGCTGCCCGACGTATCGGTGCCGGCAACTATCAGGCCACGGTGGCCATCAAGCGCAGCGACGAGTTCGGTGTGCTGGCGGATGCCTTCAACGCCATGCAGAGCGCCATTGCCACCCGTGAGCGGCAACTGGCCCACAACGCCCTGCATGATCCCCTGACCGGGCTGCCCAATCGGGCCCTGGCCATCGAGCGCCTGAGCCAGGCCATCGCTGCCCGGCGCAACGTGGTGTTGCTGTACCTGGGGATCGACAACTATCGGGCGATCAACGAAGGCTTTGGCAATGAAGGGCTGGAGCAGATGATGGGGGAACTGAGCCGGCGGCTGCGTGATGTGCTGTCCCAGGGCGATACCGCGGCGCGGATCACCGCCAGCGAGTTCCTCCTGCTGCTGGAAAACACCGAGCTCGATGGCGCCATTGCCATGGCCGACCGCCTCCATGACCTGTTGAGCCGACCCCAGCTGATTCAGGGGGATGAGGTACGGCGCCAGATCTGCATGGGCATGGCGGTGTATCCCGCCGACGGCAAGTCCGCCGAAGAGCTGATCAGCCGTGCCGCGATCGCCCGCCACGATGCAGCGCTCAACCCCGGTTACCTGCAGGTCTACCAGCAAGACCGCGACCTGGCTCATCAGCGCCAGATCAGCCTGATCCGTGACCTGCGTCGCGCCGCCGCCGATGGCGAGCTGTTCCTGCTGTATCAGCCCAAGCTGGATCTGCGCCGGGATTACCTGCACCAGGCCGAAGCCCTGCTGCGCTGGCGGCATCCGGTATTTGGCGTGGTGTCGCCAGCGGAGTTCATTCCCCTGGCCGAGCGCACCGGCAGCATGCACAGCCTGACCTCCTGGGTCATCGAGGCTTGCATTCGCCAGTTGGCGGAGTGGAACCGCCGGGCTTTGCCCGTGCGCCTGTCGCTGAACATCTCCGCCAGCGACCTGGAGGACGACGGCCTGGAAGTCCGGGTCAGCCAGTGCCTGGAGCGCTATCAGGTGGCCGCTGAGCAACTGGTGTTCGAGATCACCGAGAGCGCGATCATGCGCCATCCGGAACAGTCGCTGGCGGTGCTGCAGCGCTTGCGTGGCTGCGGCATCAGTCTGTCGGTGGATGATTTTGGCACCGGCTATTCATCCCTGGCCCAGTTGCAGCGTCTACCGGTGCAGGAGTTGAAGATCGACCAGTCCTTTATCCGCAACCTGGACGAAACCAGCGGTGATGCGGTGATCGTGCGCTCAACCATCGAAATGAGTCACAAGCTGGGGCTCAAGGTGGTGGCCGAAGGGGTGGAGTACGAGCATTGCCTGAAACTGCTGGAAAGCTGGGGCTGCGACACGGTCCAGGGTTACCTGATCAGCCGGCCGTTGCCCGCCGAGGCCTTCGAGCATTGGATGTTGAAGTCTCGGGTGTCCAGCTGAAGGGGCTGGATGGCCGGCGGGGAGCCGGCATCCAGGGTTGGGGCTTTCAGAGGGTGGCCGACTCGGCCTTGGTCAGCAGGCTGTGCAGCTCCGGCTCGATGCCTTCTTCACTGAGGTTGTCCATGATTTCCAGGATACAGGGCGCATAGCGCTGCTCGATGGCAGCTTGCGCCCAGTCCAGCTCATAGACCGCCATGACCCGTACATCCAGGTAAGGCGAGTCTGCCAGCAGGCGTTTCAACAAGGCGATGGCCGGTGCCGTTCGCAACTCGCCCAGGGAGACGGCGCAGCGGTGCTGCCAGTACTCGGGCCGGGACAGCAGTGTCTCGCCGAGCCGTTGCCATTGCGCCGGGGTAAAGGCGTGAAGCACGCCCTTGGCCACCTGTTCGGTGGTGTATTCGTTCCAGTTGGTGGCTTCCGAGTCACCGAACCAGTGGTGCAACCGATCAAATAGTTCATCACGTTCATCCGTATTCATGATGTTTTTCTCCTGCGTGGGGCGGCCGCGCCAGCACGCTGTTCCTGGCGTGCCGCCCAATGCCATGGCGTTTATACAGGCGTGCCAGGACCGATGCTGCCTCATTTGCGCCAAGCTTCCCAGCGTTAAAGGTGCAACCGGGGCAAACAGCCGGTGCAGCGCCGGAGGCGACTCTCTGGCATGGGTGCGCGAGCCTGTCCCGGGTTACCAGGCCCCGGCGAACTTCACCGCAGCCGCTGCCCGTGAGGGCACTTTCAGGGTGTGCAGCAGGGACGAGACATGGATGCGTACGGTGAACGGCGAGATATCCAGCTCCCGGGCGATTTCCTTGTTGGTCTTGCCCTGGGCGATCAGGCGCAGCACTTCTTGCTGGCGGGTGGTTAGCTGGCTGATCTCGGCGCCGGCATCCAGGGGCAGCAGCAAGCCGGAAGGTGCGTACTTGACCACCACTTCGCCCTGGCGAATGGCCTGGATTGCCTGGCCGATCTCCTCCGGGCTGATGCTCTTGCCGATAAAACCGTCGGCACCGGCGGCCATGACTTCGCCGATCAGGTCCTGGTTGTCCACCATCGATACCACGATGAGCGAGGTTCGGGGCAGCTGTCGGCGCAGGTCGGCAATCAGGCTGACCGAGGTCAATCCGGGGAAACGCAGGTCCAGAATCAGCGAGTCCGGCTCCTCGCCGGTCAGGGCCAGGGCCAGTACCGCCGCCAGGTCGCCAGCCTCTTCGAGCAGGGCGTCGGGCAGCAGGCGCTGGAGGGTGCGCAGCATGCCCTCGCGGAATAGCGGGTGGTCGTCGGCGACGATAATCCGGCATGTCATGTCGTGAAACTCCTTGAAACATCCAGTCCTGCGCGCATGCTAACTTGACGCGCGGCGTTGTAACTGGCCGCTGGTCGTGTTCGATACGCGGTATTGCCGAGCGGCAAAAGACCACGGCAACACAGATTGCACAAGGAGGTGATTGCATGAACGTTGAGAAGGACAGCGAACTCGACCAGGCCACCCTGCGGATTATCGTGGCCGGGTGCGCCCTGGTCTGGTTTACCGTGATCGGCTTTCTCCCGGGGCAGCAGGTCGACCCTTATGTGCCGGTGATGATCTACATTGCCCTGTTCATGTTGGGTTCGATCCTGCTGCGCATGGCCATTGCCCGCTGGCCCGGGCATTACCCGGCGCGGCGCATCCTGGGCATGGTCTACGACTACACCGGCACCTGTTACGGCTTGGTGGTAGGCGGCGAGGGGGCGCTACCGATTTATGCGGTGATGGTCTGGGTGAACCTGGGCAATGGCATGCGTTTTGGCTCGCGCTACCTGGCCATTGCCACCGTGCTGGCGCTGTTTGCGCTGTTCATGGTCTATCTGCTGACCCCGTATTGGCAGGCCCAGCCCTACATGGTGCTGATGCTGATGATCACCAGCACGGTGATTCCGGTGTACGCCCACATCCTGCTCAAGCGCACCCGTCTGGCTTCGGAAGAGGCGATTGCCGCCAACCTGGAAAAGTCCCGGTTCCTGGCCCAGGCCAGCCACGACCTGCGCCAGCCGATCCATTCCATCGGCCTGTTCACTGCTTGCCTGCGCGAGGCCAACCTGGGGGGCGAAGAGCGGCGGCTGGTGGACAACATCGACCGTTCGCTGCTCAACGTGTCGCAGTTGTTCCGTTCGATCCTCGACCTTTACACCCTGGACAACGGACGCGTGCAGCCCAAGTACGAAACCGTGCACCTGGGGGAGTTACTGCGGGATCTGGTGCGCCAGAACGCCGAAGCGGCGCGCTGGGCGCGGGTCGAACTGCGCTTGCGCCCCTGCAGTTACTGGGTGCGGGTTGATCCGGGGCTGTTGGCGACCATGGTGCAGAACGTGCTGTCCAACTGCTTCAAGTACGCCGCAGAACGGCCGGTGCTGATCGGTGTGCGCCGTCGTGGACAGGGCCTGGCCATTGTCATTTATGACCAGGGCCGGGGCATCGCCGAGGAGCATCTGCCAAAGATCTTCGATGAGTTCTACCGGGTCCGCCAGGTGCGCGACAAGGACGTCGAAGGCGTTGGCCTGGGCCTGTCCATCGTCAAGCGCCTGGGGCAGATGACCGACCTGCAGGTGACGATTCGTTCGCGGGTCGATCACGGTACTACCGTCAGCCTGCATGGCTTGGTATTGGCTGCGCCGCAGCGTTTGCACAGCCGTGACGAAGCGGTGCAGAGCGGCTTGCTGACCGGGTTGCGAGTCTGTCTGGTGGAAGATGATCGTAACGTCCTGCTGGCCACCTCGGCGTTGCTGGAACGCTGGGGCTGTGTGGTCCAGGCCGAATCGAGCGGGGAGAATCTACTGACCGATTGCGACATTATCGTCGCCGACTATGACCTGGGCACCCGCGCCTCGGGTATCGAATGCATCGACAGCATCCGCCAACAACGGGGTTGGGAAGTACCAGCCTTGATCATCACCGGACACGACCTCGAGAAAATCCACGCCGCCCTGCACGACCGCAACATCGCCATCCTCTCCAAGCCGGTGCGTCCGGTGGAACTGCGGGGCACCTTGCGGGCCCTGCGCGAGACGCCGCTGGCGTCCAGTCACAGGGCCGTGACGCAAGGGGCTGCTACCAGGTCCGGCACGGGATAAGCAGGGGATAGTTGGTCATGGTCAGCTTCTTGTTCTCGCCACTGGCGAGTTCGACGAAGTCATCCAGCATGCCTGAGTACGAAGAGATCGAACTGCGCTCGGTGTAGTAGTGGGTGGTCACCGGCCCGTAGTTGGTGTTGCTCTGGCCGGTGCCCACGTACTCATTCCAGCGGCTGGTGCCGTACACCATGTCTTGGCCCTGGACGAAGTAGCGGCCCGGTTGCAGCCCCGTGAACTGGAAGATGCCGTTGCCGTCGGTCCGGGTCACCCGGTGCACGGCCACGGCCTCGGGGGCCATGCTCACCGGCGCGCCCTCGGGCTGGGACCTGCGCAAGTCATGCCAGGCCTGCAAGTGCGGGGTGACCGGGTAGAGATAGATCTCCACATTGCCGCTGTTCTCGATGCCGTCGTTGCCGACGATGCAGAACTTGCCGGTGAGCGTTGCGTTGCCGGGTTGCAGGGCGGCGCGCGCGGCCTGGGTATCGAAGGGGACGGTGGGGTACTGCACGGTGGGGATTTTTACCGGCGGGTATTCGTCCAGGGTTCGTCCCTGGCGCGGCGCGCAGGCACTCAAGGCACAGGCGAGCAGGACTGTGCCTGCCACCATGAATAAGCGGGAGTTCATGGGTTCAGAACCTTTGCAGAGGTTGCAGTGTTCGCGCGACACAGCCCTGCCATGGCGCAGAGGCCGGTGGTCGCCGCGAACCTGGGTAGTCAGGGACTGCCGGCTTACTGCTTGGTGCACTGGGCGGGGAGCGCTACTGCGCCGCCCATGGTGGCGAAGGCGACCATGCCGCCGCTGGGCAATACGCAGTCATATTCGCCGTTGCTGGTGCTGGCAGTGAAGTAGGTCTGGGACGCGTCGCTGCGTACGTTCGAGACCGTGCTCACGGGCTTGCCGAGGGTGGTCTGGGCGCGGTTCTTGAGGTCGTCGTTGCTCGGTTTGGCAATGGCGCAACCGCCCAGGGCGAGGGCCAGGACGCTGAGCAGGGTGAGAGGACGGACGCTGGAATGGAGTTTCATGATGAATCTTCCTTGGTGTTGTTGTGTTTTCAACGGCGCAGCCGCTCCCGACACCGCAGAACGGCAGTGTTGGGGGAGAGCGGGTGGTTGCTCGGCACTATAGCCCCGGCCTGGGGGAGGGTCGATTAGCACAAATGGGCTAATGTCGCTTTGCAATTACGGGGCGCAGGGGGCGGTTATCGGGGCGGCTTGATGGGCCCGGCGGGGCGCGCCGGGCCCGGATCAGGGGTCAGGTGAGCAGTTGTTCCTGCAGGCGCCGGCCCAGTACATCGAGCAGGTCGCAGCCGTCGCGCAGGGGGATGACGCACAGCTGGGCGAAGTCCTGGAGCAGGGCCGGGTTGCTCTGCAGGTTGTCGTGGCTGGCGATGTTTTCCAGCAACTGGGTGGCCGCGCGGATGCGGTGGGCGGCGGCTTCGTGGAGGGCGTCCAGCGGGGCCTGGGTGTCCACCAGCAGGGCGGGGATGTTGTAGTCGTTGCTGGTGAGGGGCATGTAGTGCTCCACGTTTTTATCCACTGTATCGATGGGTGGATCGGGTGTGATTTTCTTCATTGGTCTGCTTCCTAACGTATGAGTCGGAGTCGCCAAAAATCACTTCCACGTAATTAGGTGGCGGCTGTACGCAGGTGTGGAAGACCGGGACGTTAGGCACCCGGCGCACTCAAGAGTGCCCCGCGCACAGCCACCATAAAGTGCAGGCTACAAACATGCCTGACGGTTGCTGGTGCTTTGCGCGCCTAACGATATAGGGGCTTCCACACCCCTGTCACTGAATTTGCAATGACCCCCAGACCTTAAGGGCATCGCCTTGGAGGGACAAGGTGATGCAATTGGACGCGAGTTGTAGGAATTTTCGGTGATCGCGGTTTGAGGGGAAGGGGGGGAGGGTTTGGTCTTGAGCGGTGGGGAAGCTAGTCGTAAAACTGGGATCTTTTTGTGTACATATCCGTTGCTGCGGGTGTGGCTACTGGCGGTTTCGCCCTTACGGCGAGTCCCTTTTTACAAACGCCTAAAAAGGAACCAAAAACGCTTGCCCCTCCATGGGCCCCTCGCTGGGGCTCGGGGTTCCCTCACTTCGGCATTGCTCCGGGGGCCCGCCGCCAACCGGCCATCCATGGCCGGGTGGCGGCTAGCTCGGCATCCATGCCGAGCTGCCCCCTACGCAACGCCTACGCTCGGCCTGCTGGGAAGGGGCCTGAAGATCAAGATCAAAAGCCAAGCGCGTGTTACGCGCTGTTCGTAGGAGCCGGCTTGCCGGCGAAAGGGCTTGTGAGACATGCAGCACCTGGGCGGACGCCTTCGCTGGCAAGCCAGCTCCTACGGTGGCCCAAACACCGCATCTCGCTGTAGGAGCCGGCTTGCCGGCGAAGAGGCCCGTGAGACATGCATCGCCTGGGCTGACGCCTTCGCTGGCAAGCCAGCTCCTACACGGGAGGCGCTACACACCGCCCCATCTTCAGGCCGGCCGCAAGGCCGCCGTCGCGCTCTTGATTTTGATCTTGATCTGAACGCCCCGTTAACCACGATGGCCGAACGCAGGCATTGAGCCGTGGGTAACCCGGCAGGACGCCGGGTTAGCCGCCACCCGGCCATGGATGGCCGGTGGCGGCGGCCCACGGATCAATGCCGGAGTGAGGGCATGCCGAGCCTAGGCGAGGCACCGAGTGGAGGGGCAGAGCGTTTTGCTTACTTTTGCGCTCTTCAAAAGTGAGTCGCTGTAAGAGCGAAACCATAAGCCGCCACACCCGCAGCAACGGATATGTACCCAAACCCCCGCTGTAAAAGCGCAACCACAAATGGCCCCCCCCGTATCACCGGATATTCACACCATCCCCCTCTACCCTGAACACAAAAAAAGGCGGCTACCCCAAGGTAGCCGCCTTTTTCATGCCTGCCGGTAAAGCTTATTCCGCCAGTTTGTAGGCAATGATGTAGTCGCCCATCTTGGTGCCCAGAGAGCCGTGGCCGCCCACCACCACCAGGACGTACTGCTGGCCGTCCTTGCCGGTGTAGCTCATCGGCGTGGCCTGGCCGCCTGCTGGCAAGCGGGATTTCCACAGTTCCTTGCCGTTTTTCACGTCATAGGCGCGGATGTACTGGTCCAGGGTGCCGCTGAGGAAGCCCACGCCACCGCCAGTAACCATGGAGCCGCCCATGCTCGGTACGCCGATTGGCAGGCCGATGGGGATCGGCGAGCTGTCGCGGCTGGTGCCGTTCTTGTGCTTCCACACCACTTTATTGGTGGTCAGGTCGATACCGGCCACGTAGCCCCAGGCCGGTGCTTGGCAAGGTACGCCCAGAGGCGACATGAACGGGTGCATGATCACCGCGTAAGGCGCGCCGGTGTTGGGTTGCACGCCCGAGGTTTCGCTTTCGCGCTTGCTGCCGGCGGCGACTTCGGCGCGCGGCACCAGCTTGGAAACGAAGGCCATGTAGTTCGGGCTGGTGAACAGCAACTGGCGCACCGGGTCCAGCGAGACGCTGCCCCAGTTGAACACGCCGACGTTACCCGGGTAGATCAGGCTGCCCTGCACCGACGGCGGGGTGTACTGACCTTCATAGCGCAGTTCCTTGAACTGGATGCGGCACAGCATCTGGTCGAACGGCGTGGCGCCCCACATGGCTTTCTCGTCCAGTGGCGGCGGCAGCAGGTTCAGGTCCGAACGGGCCTGGGTCGGTGCGG
Source organism: Pseudomonas danubii (assembly GCF_042980055.1). NCBI lineage: Bacteria > Pseudomonadati > Pseudomonadota > Gammaproteobacteria > Pseudomonadales > Pseudomonadaceae > Pseudomonas > Pseudomonas danubii. Next base: position 6,548,561 of record NZ_CP116502.1, on the reverse strand, counting down.
TGTGGTCGCCTTCGACAGCGCCGGTCGGGGCCGGTACTTCACGGATCGGCACGATCGGGGTGCCGTCGCGACGGTCCAGTACGTACAGGCTGCCTTGCTTGGTCGGCTGGATCAGCGCCGGCTTGACGCCGTCCGCGGTCTTCATGTCCAGCAGGGTCGGCTGGCTGCCCACGTCCATGTCCCACAGGTCGTGGTGGGTGAACTGGTAGTTCCAGCGCAGCTTGCCGGTGTCGATGTCCAGGGCCACGGTGCCGGCGCTGAATTTCTCGGCGCCTGCGGTGCGGTTGCCGCCCCACTGGTCAGGCATCTGGTTGCCCAGTGGCAGGTAGACCATGCCCAGTTTCTCGTCGACGCTGGCCAGGGACCACATGTTCGGCGAGTTGCGGGTGTAGGTCTGGCCTTCTGGCAGGGGAGCGGTTTCGTCGGGGTTGCCCGAATCCCAGTTCCACACCAGGTGACCGTCGTGCGCGTCGAAGGCGCGGATCACGCCGGACGGCTCGTTGGTCGATTCGTTGTCGGTGACGTGGCCGCCGATGATCACCAGGTTGCGGGTGATGGCCGCTGGCGAGGTGGAGTAGTAGCCACCCGGAGTGAACGGGCCGATACCGGCCTTGAGGTCCACGGCGCCCTTGTTGCCGAAGTCTTCACAGACTTTGCCGGTGTCGGCGTTGATGGCAATCAGGCGCGCATCGGCGGTAGGCAGGAACAGGCGACGCGGGCAGCTGGCGGCGATGGCCTGGCCCGCTGGGGACAGGGTGGCCGGCTGGCTGATGGCGTCGGCGTTCTTGAAGTTGGCTTCGTCGTAGTACGACACGCCACGGCAGGTCATGTGCGCCCAGCCACGGAAGTCGTCGCCGTTGGGGCCCTGGATCTGCGGGTCGAAGCGCCAGATTTCCTTGCCGGTATCCGGGTCCAGAGCCAGCACCTGGCTGTGGGCGGTGCAGGCATAGAGCTTGCCGTTGACCTTCAGCGGGGTGTTCTGGTTGGTGATCTCCACCGGGTCCTTGGCGGTCGGCATGTCGCCAGTGCGGATGCGCCAGGCTTCCTGCAGCTTGCCGATGTTGGCCGGGGTGATCTGTTTCAGCGGCGAGTAGCGGTCGCCGAACTCGGTGCGACCGTAGGCCTGCCAGTCACCATCAGGCATGGCCGGTGCAGTGCTGGCCATGTCGGTGCTGTCGCGGCCCAGGTCGCCGGAGATTTCCCCAGGGTTGGTGAACTGGCTGCCAATGGCGGCGCCACCGGCCAGGACCACGGCCACGCTCAAGGCCGCGGTGCCGATCGGAGCCGGGCCATCGCGCAGCAGCGGACGACGGAACCAGGGCAGCAGCAGGACCACGCCCAGGGCGAACCACAGGGACAGACGTGGCACCAGTTGCCACCAGTCCAGGCCGATTTCCCACAGCGACCAGAGGGTACTGGCGAACAGTACCAAAGCATAAAGGCCTAGCGCGGCGCGTTTGCCGGCCAGCAGCAGAAGGCCGGTCAGCGTCAGGCCGATACCGGCCAGGACGTAGTACAGCGAGCCGCCGAGCATGCTCAGCTTGATCCCCCCGGCCAGCAAGGCCAGGCCCATTAGCAGCAGCAAGACTCCGAGCAGGCTTGGCAGCCGGCGGCTCGGACTTGAAGCACCCTCAGTGCTCATAGTGTGGTTCTCCGTGACGTTAAGAGTGTTCCCGCGCTTTTTCACTGTAGATGACGATCAGGCGCGGGCTTGGTTCAGCTGAAAACTGTGAATGGCGTCGTTTTTTGCCTCGCGGCTTTAGAACGAACTCTGGATCTTGATCCCGCCGATCAGCGCGTCGTCCACCTGGCTGACGCCACCGGGATGACGGATGTATTGCAGGTTGGGGCGCACGGTCAGCCAGTTGGCCAGGTGCACGCCGTAGTACAGCTCGGCGCTGTATTCGGTGTCCTGGGGCGGCAGGTAGCCGGGGTTGTCGTAGTCGTAGATCGCGCGGGCCTGGTTGCGGGCCTGGGCGTTCTTGCGGTACGCCGGGTTGACGTGGACCCGGGCCAGGGCAAAGCCGATGTCGTCCTTGGCCCGGGCATCGAACAGGCCCTTGTAGACCAGGCCGGCCTGGACGTAGTTGTCGATGGCGTTGGTCTTCTTGTCATGGGCGGTGACGTTGGCGAACAGGCTCAGGCCGCGGGAATGGTCGCTGGCCAGGCTGGTGACTTGCTGTTGCGCGCCGAACCACAGGCCGTGCTTGCTCGAGCTGCTGCGGTAGGCTTCGCCGCTCAGGGCCGCGCTCTGGCCGTTGCTGTCCTTGTACACGTCGCTGGCCTTGGCGCTGCTGTAGTAGTAGCCGGCGCGGTACTCACCGGCCAGGCCGTTGAGCTTGGGTGTCCACACCAGTTCCACCGGCAACAGGGTGCCCTGGGTGCCGCTGCCGCTGAGCTTGAAGCCGTTGTCGCGGTCCAGGTTCGACGGGTTCTGCTCATAGGCGCCGATCTGTGCGTAGACCTCTGGGGTCAGGTGATACTTGACCCGCAGCGCCCACTGGCTGACTGGCCAGTTGTACCAGACGCTGCCGGCCCAGTTGCCCACCTGGGAGCCGCAGAATGCCAGGTTCTGGAAGTCGCAGGGGAAGCTGTTGAAATCTTCGCCCTGGCCGAAGCGGCCGGCCTTGATGTCGAGCTTCTGGTCGAAGAATTTCTGCTGGTACCACATCTGCGTCAGGCGCCAGGTCTGGCCACGGCCCCAGACTTCCTGGGCCGAGGTGAAGCCGCCGACCCGTGGATCGTTGATCCGGTCGTTGCTGATGTTGTCGCCGTCGCGCTTGGTCACGGTCAGTTGGAACTCGGCGTCATCCCAGCCAAGGATCTTCTGCAGGTCCAGGTGGCTGCCGAAGGCGAACTGGTCGCTGTAGCGTGCGGTGCGGTCGTGGTCGTAGCCACCATGCAGGTTCGAACCCATTTCGCCGACGTAGTCGACCTTGAAGTCGTAGCCCTTGTTCGCCAGTTCCGTGCGCGTGCCGTTCCAGTCGCCGAGCATCCAGGGCGAGTCGCTGTCGAAGGCCGGGGCGGCCTGGGCGCAGGCGGCAAACCCCAGGGCGCCGAGCAGGCTCAGGGTCTTGGGCAGGGCAACGGGAGTCAGGACAGCGCTGTCTTTTAGGCGCTGAAAAGTAGGCATAGGCATTCGAGTCAGGTCTTTTTCTAGGAATAGGCAGAAGCAAGGGCGCGGCACGTGGCATCGATACGAGTTGATCGAGGACGGCAGGCCACTGATTTCAAGGGGAAAGATGAAACGGTTCAGCTTTATTAGGGGGCTAAGGATAAAGCGCCGTCTCATCAAGAGAAAGCGCTTTTATTGACATGAACCGTTTCGGATTCGGTAACAGTCACCGGGCCCGGGCAGGTTCAGCGCGGGGCGGTGGCCCCGGCGAGGGATTGTTTCTGCCGGGTGTAGCTCAGGGCGAAGTGCGCCACCAGGCCGAAGATCAACCCCCAGAACGCGGCGGCCAGGCCGAGAAAACTCATGCCCGAGGCGGTGACCAGGAAGGTGATCAGCGCGGCTTCACGCTGTTTCTCATCGGCCATGGCGCCGCTGAGCCCGGCGCTGATGGCGCCGAACAGGGCGAGGCCGGCCAGGGCCGCGATCAGCTCCTTGGGCAGGGCGGCGAACACCGAGGCCAGGGTCGCGCCGAAAATCCCCATGAGGATGTAGAACAGGCCGCAGGCGATCCCGGCGATGTAGCGTTTGTCCTTGTCTTCGTGGGCTTCGCGACCGGTGCAGATGGCGGCGGTGATGGCCGCGAGGTTGATGCCATGGGAACCGAAGGGGGCCAGCAGCGCCGAAGTGATGGCGGTCCAGGACACGATCGAGCGCGCCGGGGTGGTGTAGCCGGCGCTGCGCATCACCGCCATGCCCGGCACGTATTGCCCGGTGAGGGTCACCAGGGCCAGGGGCAGGCCGATGTTGACGATGGCGTGCCAGTTCCACTCGGGGGCGATGAAGATCGGTTCGGCCAGCGCCAGGGTGATGGAGCCGCGATTGAAATTGCCGAGGCCGGCGGCCATGGCGCAGCCCACCAGCAGCACCGCGAGAATGGCGTAGCGTGGCGAGAAACGTTTGCCCAGCAGATAGGCCGCGATCATCGCCAGCACCAGGGCCGGTTGCAGGGTGACCGAAGTGAACAGCTCGGCGCCGAAGCGGAACAGGATGCCCGCCAGCATGGCCGCGGCAATGGCCTTGGGCAGGCGGCTCATGAGCTTGTCGAAGGCCCCGGACAGCCCGACCACGGCAATGATCAGCGAGGCGACTATATAGGCGCCGATGGCCTGGGGCAGCGACACCGTGGGCAGCATCGACACCAGCAGCGCCGCGCCGGGCGTTGACCAGGCGGTGATCACCGGCACCTTCAGGCGCCAGCTCAGCAGCAGGCCGGTGAGGCCGCTGCCGATGGAGATGGCCCAGATCCAGGACGACACCTGGTCACTGGGCAAGTGGGCTTCGCGGGCAGCCTGGAACACGATGATCAAGGGGCCGGCGTAGGAAATGATCACGGCGATCAGGCCGGCGATCACGGCGGAGAGGGACAGGTCCTTGCTGAGACTGTGCATGGCATCTCGACTGGCGTGGGTGAGAGAAAAATTGAGTCGATTGGGTTGGTGCTGGCTGAGTGTATTTCAATGAATTGGATCGATTCAATTGTTTCTCAAGAAGGATTTGCCAGGGGCTTTTGGGTTTGTGTATAAATTATTGATTTATAAGTATTTATCTTGATCATGAATAAAGTGTTCGAGTCGCTTGCGGTTATTTCATTTGCCTGATGATCGAATCAATAGGTCGATTGAGTCGATGTTAAGGGGCCATGCTGGCCTGTGATATGCTCCGGCCCACTTCAATGCAGCCGATGGTGATCAGCCTCCATGTGGGTTCCCCAGTTAAGCGAGTTCAATCAGCCGGTCTACCTGTCCATTGCCGACGCCTTGGCGCGGGATATCAGCAGCGGCCTGTTGAACGACGGTGACCGCTTGCCGACCTTGCGCGAGCTGGCGGTGACCCTCAATGTCACCCCCGGCACCATCAGCCGCGCCTACAGCGAAGCTCAGCGGCGCGGGCTGGTGCAGGGCGAAGTCGGGCGCGGCACTTATGTGCTGGCGCAGCCGCCGCTGGTGTTGCCGGAAGGTTCCAGCGCACCGTCGCTGTCCCTGGGGCAGTCCGAAGCCCTGGATCTGTCGATCATCAAGCCTTACAGCGAAACCCTGGAGTACTGGTTGCGCGGCGCGTTGGTGGGCATGGCCCGCAGCAGCGATTTCGGTCGTGCCCTGGACTACGCCCCCGACGGTGGCCATCCGGCCCATCGTGAAGCCGGTGCCCAGTGGTTGCGGCACTCCTTGCCCGAAGCCCATTGGCAGCAGTTGGTGATGACTGCCGGTGCCCAGCACGGGTTGATGGTGGCCATCAGCGCCTTGAGCAATGCCGGCGATCTGCTGCTCTGCGAATCCTTGACCTACCCGGGCATCATCTCCGTGGCCCACGGCCTGGAGCGGCGCCTGCGGGGCGTGGCGATGGACGAGCAGGGGATGATTCCCGAGGCCTTGCGCGAGCAGTGCCTGCGGGAAAAACCGGCGCTGCTGGTGTGCGTCGCCAGCTGCCAGAACCCCACCACGGCGATCATGTCACCCCAGCGCCGGGCGCAGATTGCGGCGATTGCCGAAGAGTTCGACTTTTTGATCATCGACGACGATATCTACGGCTTTCTCGCCACCGATCCGTCGATCAAACCGCTTTCCAGCTATGCGCCGCAGCGTTCGGTGTACCTCACCAGCCTGTCCAAGGCGATCATGCCGGCGTTGCGCGTGGGCTATCTCTACAGCCCGCCGAAGTTGCTGTCGCGCCTGAGCTCGATGGTCCGCAGCAGTGTGTGGATGCCCTCGCCCCTGACCGCGCAATTGGCCAGCAACGTGATTGTCGAGGGATTGGACCGCAAGCTGGTGCAGACCCAGCGCAACGAAGCGGCGGCGCGTCAGGCGATTGCCCGGGAAGTGTTTGCCGGCTTGGAGATTCAGACTCAGCCCCACAGCTATCACCTGTGGCTGACCTTGCCGGAGCCCTGGACTGGCGATGAGTTCGCCACCCTGGCCCGAGCCAATGGCGTGCTGGTGATGAGCGGCAGCCAGTTCCAGGTGGAGCGTGGTGCCAGCTCCCGTTGTGTGCGGGTGGTGCTGATGTCGCCGACGACCCAGGACGAGTTGCGTTTTGCCCTGACGCAGTTGGCCAGTTTGATCGAGGCTGATCCGCGACGTTATTGCTGAGAACCGCTTTCGCCGGCAAGCCGGCTCCTACACAGATCTGTAGGAGCCGGCTTGCCGGCGAACGGTTTAAAAGGTGGTACGCAACCCCACTTCCACACTGCGCCCGGCGGCCGGGGCGATATCCCGCAGGATCGAGCTGGCGTAGCGCACGGTCTGGTTGGTCAGGTTCTCGCCCTTGACGAAGGCCAGCCACTGGCTACGGCCAATATCGAAGCGATAACCGGCACTGGCGCCAAAGGTGGTGTAGCCATCGGTGCTGCTTTCGTGGTCCGGCACTCGGCCCTGGCCGGCGGCATGCTGCACATCCAGGCGCGCCTGCCAGCGATCCAGTTCCCAGAGCAGGCCGCTGTTCAGGCGCAGCGGGGCAATGCGCGGCAGGTACTGGCCATTGTCGAGGTTCTTGGCCCGGGTGTAGTCGCCGGACAGATCCAGGGCGAACTTGCCGTAGGCGCTTTCTCCCAGGCTCCAGCGATCCTGGGCTTCGATCCCGGTGAAGCGTGCTCGTACTCCGCTGTAGGCGTATTCCGGAATCCCGCCTGCCTCTTCTTCGCCTTCATCGTTGAGGGTCCGGCCCGTGCCCAGCAGGCCGATGTAGTTGGAGAAGTGGCTGTAGAACACCCCGACGCTGCCTTTGTGGGTGCCGTTGTCAAAGCGCAGGGCCAGGTCGCTGGACACGGCCTTTTCCTTGGACAGCTTGGCGTTGCCCAGCTCATAGGTGCCGGTGGCGACGTGGGCGCCGTTGGCATATAGCTCATAGAAGGTCGGGGCGCGTTCGGTGTAGCCCAGGGTCGCGGCCAGGGACCAGACCGGCGTCAGGGTATAGACCGCGCCGGAGGACAGGCTGCCGGCAGTGAAGCTGCTGGACTTGTCGGCCTGGGCAAAACGCTCGTTGCCTTTGCCGTCCGGGTCCACGGTGGTGTGTTCCAGGCGTCCGCCGAGGCTGAGTTTCAGGCGCTCGGTGGCTTGCAGTTCTTCAAGAATGAACAGGGCGCCGCTGTTGGTATCGGTCTTCGGCACGAAGGCTTCTTCACCCAGGGCGGAAAACTCGTTGCGATTGACCTGGGCACCGATCACGCCTTCCAGCGGGCCGATGGGCAGGTGCCGGGCCTCGACCCGCGCCTCGTAGCCCTTGTTCTTGAAGGTGGTGCCGGTTTCACCGCCTTCGATCTCCCGGTGTTCATAGTCGGTGTAGCCGGCGTTGAACTTGAGCGAGCTGAACGGGCCCTGCAGGTTGCGCAGCTCCGAGGCAAAGGCGTAATGATCCTGCTTCATGCGGATACGCACGTCGTCTTCGGCGGGGGAGCCGTAGTTGGCGTCGTAGTTGCTGTAGGACAGGCCGGCATAACCGTCGTCCCAGGTGTAGGAACCGCCGATGGCGCCGCCGTCCTGGCGACCGTCGCTGTTGCCCAGGCGGCCTTTCTTGCCGTCGCCATCTTCGCTCGCTGGCGCGTGGCGGCTGCGGGCGTAGCCGGGAATCTTCAGGTCATTGAACTGCCGGGAGTTGGCGTCCAGGTGCAGGGCGAAGGTGCCGTCGCCGGCTTCCAGTTTGCCGGCGCTGCTGCGGGTGGTGTCGGCGCCGCCGTAGCGCAGTTCACCGGCCCCGTGAATGCCCTCGATGGCTTCGGTGGGAATGCGGTTGTCGAAGCTGTTGATGACTCCGCCAATGGCGTTACCGCCGTACAGCAAGGCCGCCGGGCCACGAACGATTTCGATGCGTTCAACGTTGACCGGGTCCAGAGGCACGGCGTGGTCGTAGGACAGCGACGAGGCATCCAGGGCGCCGACGCCATTTTGCAGGATGCGGATGCGGTCACCGTCCAGGCCACGAATCACCGGGCGGCTGGCACCGGGACCGAAGTAGGACGAAGACACACCCGGCTGCTTGTTCAGGGTTTCACCGAGGCTGCCTTTCTGTTGCAGGGTCAGTTGATCGCCTTCCAGCACGGTGGTGGGGGCGGCCAGCTCAGTGCTGCCCAGAGGATTGGCGGTGATGACTTGCTGGGGCAAATCCAGGGCCTGGGCCTGGGAGGCAATCAGCAAGGCGGCGGACAGCGGCGACAGGCGCCACAGTAAAGAGCGGGAAGGGCGAGGGACTGAAAGGGACATCGGTCATTCCTTGGCAAGCGTTGCGCAGCGCGCTTTGAGTCAGAAAACAGGCAGGACACGGGGGTGCCCAGGATGCGGGTGAGTTGTTATTGATTGATACAATATAACATCTCTTTTATCGCGAAAAGCCAGGAACTTTTTGCTTCTCATGCTCAATCGCCGTGGTTGTCTACGGCGGCTACAGTTAAAACAGCGCTCTGGCGCGGGCGCATGCCCTCGGCTAAGGTGCGCGGCTTTCCCTATTTTCTTCCCGCAAAGGCCTGGCATGACCGACACCCACACCGACCCGCTGCATGGCGTAACCCTGGAACAGATCCTCAAGGCGCTGGTGGAACACTACGAATGGTCGGGGTTGGCCGAGCGCATCGATATCCGTTGCTTCAAAAGTGACCCGAGCATCAAGTCGAGCCTGACCTTCCTGCGCAAGACGCCCTGGGCACGAGAAAAGGTCGAGAAGCTCTACGTGAAGTTGCAGCGCACCAAGCGTCCGCTCTGAGGAATTCCATGGCCGGTGTATCGCTGCAGGGGCTGCTCAGCCGACGCTGGCTGATTGCCATTGCCGCAGTGCTGGGTTGGCTGGGGCTGACGGTTCAGCTGTACCTGATTCTGTTGTTGCGCTGGGAGGCCGGGGCCAGCCTGCTGGGTGGGCTGGTGAACTTCTTCAGCTTCTTCACCGTACTCAGCAATACCTTGGTGGCCAGTGTGCTGACCTGTGCCCTGAATCTGCGGATTTCCCGGGGGCAGGCGTTCATGCTGCATCCGGCGGTCAGTGGCGCGGTAGCGGCGAGCATTGTCCTGGTGGGGTTGGCTTACAGCCTGCTGTTGCGTCATCTGTGGCATCCCCAGGGCTGGCAATGGCTGGCGGATGAGTTGCTGCATGACGTGATGCCGGTGCTGTTCCTGATCTACTGGTGGTGCTGTGTGCCCAAGGGGGGGCTGCGGCTGAGGCACGTCGGCTTATGGATGCTTTATCCGATACTGTATTTCGCCTATCTGCTCTTGCGCGGGAATGTGCTGGGGCTGTACCCCTATCCCTTTATCGCCGTGGACAAGCTCGGCTATCCCCAAGTACTGCTCAATGCCCTGGGCATATTGGCGGGATTCGTCCTGGTGTCGTTGTTGTTGCTGGGCCTGGATCGCTGGCTGGGCAAGCGCCCGGCGCCACCCCGGTAGGCCCCGGCTTGCCGGCGAAGGGGGCCTTGAGATCGCCTTCGCTGGTGTGCCAGTTCCTACCGTGAGGCGGAGTTATTCTGCTTCGCTGCCGTCCAGGCGCCAGTAACCGGCAGCCTTGACGAATTCGTCGTTGAGCCGGTGCTCATCCAGCAGCACTCGACGAACCTGGCGCGAAACCTTGCTCTCGGTGGCCACCCAGGCATACAGCTTGCCTTGCGGGACCTGCAACTGACGCACAGTGCTGATCAGGTCCTGCGCGCCGCCATCACGCTCCACCCAGATCACCTCGACCTCGGCGGCGCTATGCAGTGCCTGGCGCTCCGCTCGATCCTGAACCTCGATCACCGCCAATACCCGGCGTCCGGCCGGCAGTTCTTCCAGGCGTCGGGCTATGGCGGGCAGGGCCGTTTCATCGCCGATCAACAAGTAGCTGTCGAAGATGTCCGGCACGATCATCGACCCCCGCGGTCCGCCGATGTGCAGGTACTGCCCCGGCTTGGCCTGCTCGGCCCAGGTCGAAGCGGGGCCGTCGCCATGGAGCACGAAGTCGATGTCCAGTTCGCCCTGTTCCAGGTCGTAGCGGCGCGGGGTGTAGTCGCGCATGGCGGGCATCGGTCCGCTGTCCTTGCCCGGGCCCAGCACCAGGGTTTCCAGGGCGGCTTGCTGTTCGGCGTTCTGCGGGAACAGCAGCTTTACATGGTCGTCGCTGCCCAGGCTGATGAAACCGGCCAGCTCAGGCCCGCCGAGGGTGATGCGGCGCATGCGCGGGGTCAGGTCGACGACGCGCAAGACTTCCAGGCGCCGGCGCTTGATCTCGTGCATGACCCGGTGAATGGATGGCTCTGGGGTTGCAGTCATTCGGATTTCTCCTGGGCAGTGTGGCTGAAAGGACCATCGACAATGGCCTTGGCGGTGTTGTTCAGCAGGTCACGCACCCGGAGGATTTCTTCCGGGCTCCAGCGCCCATGGTGCATTTGCAGGGCGTGGCGCAGGTTGTGCACCGCCTCATGGATTTCTGCAGGGCGGTCGTGGCCGCGCAGGGAGCGCTTGCTGACCTCGATGCGCATGTGCACACCGTCCAGGGCAATGGCCTGCTCCTGAAGGGAAAGACGACCGGCGTCGGTGACGCTGTAGCGCTTTTTTCCGCCTTCGGCGTCGCCCTGGATCATTTCGCTTTCTTCCAGAAAGGTCAGGGTCGGGTAGATCACACCGGGGCTCGGGCTGTAGGCGCCGTCGAACATGCCTTCGATCTGGCGGATCAGGTCGTAGCCGTGGCAGGGCTGCTCGGCGATCAACGCCAGCAGCAGCAACTTCAAGTCGCCGGGGGCAAACACCCGGGGGCCGCGGCCGCCGCGTTCGCGAGCGGGACGGCGCTCGAAACTGTCGTGGCCGTCACCCTGTTCGCGGTGGTGAGGGGGCTCTCTCATTTTCTCTTTCTCCTGTTCGGTTCAGATATAACTTAAGATATATCTTAACGATTGCGCAAGCACTTCTACGCCATCCAAAGCTGCCGTTGGTCTGAGATGGAAAATCACAATGGGCGGGCGATCCACGCCATGGAGTGGCGTGGAGGGGCGGGTCAGCGGATGGATTCAGCGTTGGGCGAGGCTGCCCAGGCACAGGGTGCTGCTGCCGGGCTGCAGATAGGGCATGAGAATCGGCGCCATGCCCTTGAGCACCTGCACCGGCAAGGCCGAGGTGAACTTGAAGCCCTGGGCCGAAGCCCCCGGCACGTAGGCTGTGAGGGTGCCGAAGTGGTGGTCGCCGATGTAGAACACAAAGGTTGCGGTGCGGTTGATGGACTTGGAGCTCAGCACCCGGCCGCCGGCACCAGTGGCCTCGATGCGGTTGTCGCCAGTACCGGTTTTGCCGCCCATGGCCAGTGGCGTGCCGTCCGCCAGTTTGAAACTGCCGGATACCCGTTTCGCGGTACCGGCATCCACCACCTGTGACAGGGCCCCGCGCAGCGCCGTGGCGACCTCCGAAGGCATCACGCGCTTGCCCTTGCCAGGGTCGTTGCTCAGGCGGGTTTCGTAAGGCGTGCCGGCGGCAAAGTGCAGGCTGTCGATGCGCAGGGACGGCAGGCGCACGCCGTCGTTGAGGATGGTGCCCACCAGTTCGGCGAGCGCCGCCGGACGATCGCCGGAGCTGCCAATGGCGGTGGCCAGGGAGGGCACCAGGTGGTCGAACGGGTAACCGACGCTCTGCCAGCGCTGGTGAATATCCAGGAACGCTTCGACTTCCAGCATGGTGCGGATGCGGCTGTCCCGGGCGCTGCGATGGCGACTCTTGAACAGCCAGCTGTAGACCTCCTGGCGTTCGAATTCACTGGCCTTGACGATCTGGCTGAAGGTCGCGTCGGGGTTGTTCATCAGGTAGCCCAGTAGCCACAGGTCCAGGGGATGGACCTTGGCGATGTAGCCCTGGTCCGGCAGGTCATAGGCTCCCGGGCCATAGCCGGCATAGAGCTTGTCCAGGCGCTCGTCGGTGAGTTTTTCGGCGGTCTTGGCGTTTTTCATATGGGCCCGGACAAAGCGATTGAAACTGTCCTGGCTGGCGTCCGGCAGCAGGTAGCGGTGCACGGCAGCCAGGCGGATCGCCGTGGGGTGCATGCCGTCGAGAAAGGTGTCCAGGCGTGCCTGGGTGTCCTTGTTGCGGTACTTCTTCCAGAACCGCAGCAGGAACGAGGTGCCTTCGTGGTCGGCGAAGCGTGCCAGGTATTCCTGGCGCCGCGGGTTGGCGTCGTCCTTGAGCAACTCGGCACTGCTGCTGTCGCCGCCGTAGGTGCTGTAGCGCACCAGGTCACGCATCAGGCGAATGAACGGCAGGTTGATGGATTCGCGCAGGGCATCGCGCAGGGTCGGGCTGCGGCCGTTGTCCTCTTTGCGGAAGTTGTTGAAGTGATGCAACCCGCCGCCGGTGAAGAAGGCTTCGCCGGGGCTGGCGGAGTAGGTGCGGTCCAGGGCCGCGTCGAGCATTTTCGGCAAGCTGCGGTCGCTGTTCTGCATCAGGTAGTCGAGGGCCCAGCGGCTCAGTCGGTCCTGGTCGTTGACCACAAACTTCTTCAGCTCGGCCGGGGTTTTCCCAGCGTGCTTGTCGTGCAACTCGGCAATGATCTGCAGGTAGGTGGTCAGCACCCGCAGCTTGGCGGTGGAGCCCAATTCCAGCTTGCTGCCTTCGTTGATGTCGAAAGGCTGGTCGGTGCTGTCGGTCTGCACCCGCACCCGCGAGCCGTCGGGGGTGAGTTCGAACAGGGTGAAGCTGTAGCGCACTTGCGTGGTGCTGGTAGGGGTCAGCAGGCGCTCGCCAAGCACACCGATCTGCGCGGCGAAAGCCGGGTCGGCGAGCTGCTTGAGGTACTCGGTGGCCTGGCGCTGCAGGTCGCTCTGCAAGGTGCTGGTGGCCGACAGGTCAAGGCGGTCCAGGTCGTACAAGGGGCGGTTGAGCAGCGCTGCCAAACGGCGGCGGGCCACGCTGATGCCCTTGTTGGTTTCGATCGGCTGGATCGTCGGTTGCTGCTGCCAGTCGCGGTAGCTGACCTTGCTGGCCAGGGCCGCGGCGGTCAGGGCGGGATCGATGACATTGTTCTGCGCCAGCAGGCGGATATGGCTGTCGGTGAGGTCCGCCAGCTCGGCGTGCCCCTTGACCAGATAATAGGAAGGGCGGCGTTGCGCGATCATCAGCGACAGCACCTGGCGCAGGGCCAGGCCGCGCTGGGCCAGGCTCCTGGCATCGGTGGCGTTGCTGGACAGGGCCTGGTTGACCTGATCGAAATCGGCGCCGTACCAGACCCGCAGGCCCTCGGCCATGCCATGAACCTCGCCGTGGCCCGGAACCGCCGACAGCGGCACGCTGTTGAGGTAATCGCGGACGATCCGGCGTCGGGCCTCCAGGGTTTGCGGGCCATCCTGATAGGCGCGCACGCTGGCGGAAATCATCTGGCGGATCTTTTCGCCGCCGGACACCGTCAAGCCATCGGGGGAGTGGCGGTACTTTTCCAACTGGGTGGCCAGGGTGCTGCCGCCGGCGGTCTGCCCGGGCAGGTGCAGAAGCTTGGCCACCTGGGACCAGGCGGCCTTGGCGAAGCGCGGCCAGTCCACTGCCGGGTTGGCCTGGGCCAGCTTGGGGTCCAGCAGGTCGCGGTTTTCGATGAACAGCAGGCTGTGCACCATCAGGGGCGGGATATGGGTGAAGCTGGCATACAGCTGTTGTGGGTAATTGAATTGATACAGGGGCGCGGCGCGGCAATCGGTGATGGACAGGCCGGCCTGGATTTTTTCGGTATAGGGCACGAAAAAACCGTTTTTGCTGTAGTCCATCAATGCCGGGGAAAACCGTGTCTGAGCGTCGATCAGGTAGCCGCGCTTGAGCAGACGCGGCAGGAACTCGCCCAGGGCGCTATAGCCCAGACGCCGGTCGAAGGGGCCGGCGCCGGGATAGAGCATGGCGTCGCTGGGGCCTGGTTGCAGGGAATAGCTCAAGTCTTGAGCCAGCTTGCTGAATTCCCGGGCCTGGAGCTTGGAGGTGCGCATTTCCCGGGTGGCGGCGACACCCAGGGCGATCAGCGTGATCAGCAGTAGCAGCCAGAACAGGCGCCAGGCATAACGGTGGGCCCTGGGTTTTTTGGGTAAAGGCGCTTCGTCCTCGCTGTGGTTTGGCACTGCGTTTTTACGCGAATCGGTCTGCCACAGAGCGCCCATAGTCGATTGATCCATTCACGCAGATTGATCGGACTTGTCTGAAGCTTAGTCGGTGGTAGCCGCGGCAGAAGAAATTGTGAAAGCAATGGGGCCTGGAACCGGGCCGTGGCCGCAGGGCTGATCAGGAACCGGTGGGAAAGGGCTGTGATAGAGCCTTCTTCCAGGTAAATACGCCCTAGGTAGGGGCATGACGATGCACCAGGGCTGTGCAATACTCCGGGCCCTTTCCGAGTGAGGTTTAAGGGCAAAAAGCAGGTAATGCTTCTCCGCGAAAGCGGTATTTGCCGAGATTTCTCTCTGAATTTAGCTGCTTATAGAGTGAAAAGCCCTGTCGGGAGCTTTTTATACTGCGCACCCCGCTGATCTGGCAGGTCTTGTCCTACAGACGCGCCGCCCCACAAGGCCGGTACGGTTGAGCAAGCTGCGGCTATCCGCCATGGCTTCGCAGACTCGGTGGTTCATATCCAATAACAAAATGAGGTTGTATCTCTATGTCAGTTGGCAACCAACTGCCCCACGGCGAGACCGCTCAGGGCGGCCCGCTGAAACGCGAACTGGGCGAACGGCATATTCGCTTGATGGCCCTGGGCGCCTGTATCGGCGTCGGCCTGTTCCTGGGCTCGGCCAAGGCCATCGAAATGGCCGGTCCGGCCATCATGCTGTCCTACATCATCGGCGGCCTGGCGATCCTGGTGATTATGCGCGCCCTCGGCGAGATGGCGGTGCATAACCCGGTCGCCGGTTCCTTCAGCCGTTACGCACAAGACTACCTGGGCCCGTTGGCGGGTTTTCTGACCGGCTGGAACTACTGGTTCCTGTGGCTGGTGACTTGTGTCGCGGAGATCACGGCGGTGGCGGTGTACATGGGCATCTGGTTCCCCGATGTGCCGCGCTGGATCTGGGCCCTGGCGGCCCTGGTGAGCATGGGCTCGATCAACCTGATCGCGGTCAAGGCCTTCGGTGAGTTCGAGTTCTGGTTCGCCCTGATCAAGATCGTCACCATCATCGCCATGGTGATCGGCGGCGTCGGCATCATTGCCTTCGGCTTCGGCAACGACGGCGTGGCCCTGGGCATCTCCAACCTGTGGACCCATGGCGGCTTCATGCCCAATGGCGTGACCGGCGTGCTGATGTCGCTGCAGATGGTGATGTTCGCCTACCTGGGCGTAGAGATGATCGGCCTCACCGCCGGTGAAGCGCGCAACCCGCAGAAGACCATTCCCAACGCCATCGGCTCGGTGTTCTGGCGCATCCTGCTGTTCTACGTGGGCGCGCTGTTCGTGATCCTGTCGATCTACCCGTGGAATGAGATCGGCACCCAGGGCAGTCCGTTCGTGATGACCTTCGAGCGTCTGGGCATCAAGACCGCCGCCGGCATCATCAACTTCGTGGTGATCACTGCCGCGCTGTCCTCCTGCAACGGCGGCATCTTCAGCACCGGGCGCATGCTCTACAGCCTGGCGCAGAACGGCCAGGCCCCGGCCGGCTTCGCCAAGACCTCGAACAACGGCGTGCCGCGTCGCGCGCTGCTGCTGTCGATCTTCGCCTTGCTGCTGGGGGTACTGCTGAATTATCTGGTGCCGGAGAAAGTGTTCGTCTGGGTGACCTCGATCGCCACCTTCGGTGCGATCTGGACCTGGGTGATGATCCTGCTGGCCCAGCTCAAGTTCCGCAAAGGCCTGAGCCCGAGCGAGCGGGCTGCGCTGAAATACCGCATGTGGCTGTACCCGGTCAGTTCCTACTTCGCCCTGGCGTTCCTGGTACTGGTGGTGGGGCTGATGGCCTATTTCCCGGACACCCGCGTGGCGCTGTATGTCGGCCCGGCGTTCCTGGTGCTGCTGACTGTGCTGTTCTACCTGTTCAAGCTGCAACCGACCAATGTCCAGCAAGGGGCGGTGCGTTCGGCGTCGTGATCCCTCGCTCGGCAAGCTCTTGTCTTGAGCATCCCGGGCCAACGACCTGAACAGAAGAATCCGGCGTCCCGCCAGGGCCGCCGGATTTTTTTTGCCTCGGTTCAGCCTCCCAGGGTGCCGCTGGTATCGGCATCGAAAACTGCCTTGGCTTGTCGGGCCAAGGGGCTCAGCAGGCTCAACAGCGTCGCTGCGTCATAGAGCTGGTGGGCTGCCAGGTTCGCCGGGGTGGGGTCGATGGGAATCAGCACTTCGGCATCGGCTGCGTGCAGCCAGATCGCCGTCACCTGCAACGCCGGGATGAACAGCAACCTCAACTCGCAGGATTTCCCCTGCAGCAGGGGGGCCTGTTCCGCCAGGTTCAGGGCACTGATGGTGGACGCCGCCAGAGCGCCGTGATTGAGCGCCGCGAACTCGACCTTGCCGGCCACTTCCGTCAGTTGCGCGTCGGCGATGGATACACCGCCGGCGAACACCAGGTAATGCCAGTCCCCCGTCGTGGCCTGGTCCAGGCCCTTGCCGTTGGCCAGGTCCTCCAGGCTGAGGGCGTAGCCGCGAAATGCCTGGGACAGGCTCAGGGTGCCGGCATTGGCAAAGGCGCGGTTGACGCCGAAACCCTGGGTGCGCAGGGCTGCCTGCAGTGCCGGGTGCAAGGTCTGGACGCCGTGGGTGGGCGCCTTGGGGTAAGTCAGTTGCATGACGCCTCCTAGTTTTTCCGGGTGAAGTAGGTGTGGGTCCAATTGCCGCCGCCGTTGTAGGAACCGGGGAAGCTGTTAAGGGCACGGGTCGAGTAACCGAAGATGGAGTCGGCGACCAGGATGTAGCTGCCATCGGTGCCGTAGATCGTCAGGAAATGCGCGCCGCCGCCATACCAGGCGCAACGCAGGCCGACGGGACGGCCCATGCCGAGCTGGTTTTCGATGGCCGGCATCTGCATCCGGTTTTCCCGCATGCCGCCATAACTGCGGGTGGTTCTGAGGGCCGAGTCCAGGTAGCCGTAGACGTTGCACGGTCCGGGCTGGCTGCAGCAGGAGTTGCGGCCCAATTCGGCATTGGCCACCCCGCACTGGGTCCAGGAGCCGGTGCCGTAGTAGTTGCCGACCGATGCCGACAGTGCCGCCCAGCACCAGTTGCTCTGGGTTTGCGGCTGCACGCTGAAATTGAGTCGGGCGCCGGCCTGGGGTGCCGCCTCGGCGCGTGGGTCGATTTCAGCCAGTTGCGGATCGATCAGCGTACCGGCCAGGCATTGGGGCAGGGCCTGCGGGTTGCCGGTGGGAGTCAAGGTGGTGCTTAACATGTTCATCCTCCATGAGTGAAAACCAGCCTCCGGCTGGTGTCGCTGTGGCATCTGGGCTACAGCAAGTTGCCGGACCCGGCGCTGGGTGCTGCGCGGCGCCAGCCTCGATGGCGTGCGCTGGCCGGGTCTGCAAGCAACCTTAGATGAGATATGCGTCAATGCAATTTAATTATGCGTTTGTGCATTGTGGCGGGCGTGAATGTCCCTGATAAAGGGGGCGTCCACAGTCGGCCCCGGTTCGGGTTGTGAACCCTTGTCGAGTGCCGAGTGAGGCTAGACGTCGATGATCACCAGGGTGCCGTGGCTGCCGGGCAGTTGCTGGGACAGTTGCTCGAAAGACAGCAAGGGCATGCTGGAACTGCGAAAGGTCAGTGGTGGTTCGGTCTGCTTTCGGTGGTCCGGTCAAGCATCGGGAGGATGTCGGCTTCTAGAATTCGTCCATCAGCAGCACGCGGCATTCGCGGGCTTGAAAGGCGTTGATCTGTGGTACCAGGCGGGTGAAGTGTTCGGTGTTGCAATGAGCGTCGAGGGCGGCGCGGTCCGGCCACTGTTCGACGAAGATGAAGTGCCCGGGGTCTTTCTGATCGACGAACAGATCGTAGGCGATGCACAGCGGTTCCTGGCGGGTTTTTTCCACCAGTTCGGCGTACCACGGGCGCACGGTTTCCAGGTGTTCGGGCTTGATGAAATCTTCAGCGATAACCTTGAGCATTCCAATCTTCCTTGTGAGTCGCCAGGCTCCCCAGGTAGCCGGGGAGGCCTGGACAGACGTGCTTAAGCGGCGGCTTGGGTATTGGGTTCGAAGCTGTCGGCCCGGGCCAGTTGCCACATGCGCGAGTAGAACTCGCCGTTGACTTCGCCGGTGAGCAATTCGCCGGGCTTGAGGAACACATGCAGTTGGGAGAACAGCTTGATCTCGGTGGCCGACATGCGTCGCACCAGGTGCTTGGCTTCCAGTTGCGACGGGTGCTGCAGGCCGGCGGCGGCCAGCATCTCGGCCAGGGCCTTGAGGGTGTTGCGGTGGAAGCTGTACACCCGCTGGGCCTTGTCCGGCACCACCAGGGCACGCTGGCGCAGGTTGTCCTGGGTGGCGACACCGGTGGGACATTTGTTGGTGTGGCAGCTTTGTGACTGGATGCAGCCGATGGCGAACATGAAGCCGCGGGCCGAGTTGGCCCAGTCGGCGCCGATGGCCAGGACGCTGGCGATGTCGAAGGCACTGACGATCTTGCCGCTGGCACCGAGCTTGATCTTGTCCCGCAGGTTCAGGCCCACCAGGGTGTTGTGGACGAACAGCAGGCCTTCGCGCATGGGCGCGCCGATGTGGTCGGTGAACTCCACGGGGGCTGCGCCGGTGCCGCCTTCCTTGCCGTCGACCACGATGAAATCCGGGAGGATGCCGGTTTCCAGCATGGCCTTGGCAATGCCCATGAATTCCCACGGGTGGCCCAGGCAGAACTTGAAGCCGACCGGCTTGCCGCCGGACAGCTCACGCAGTTGCTGGATGAAATGCATCATTTCGATCGGGGTGGAAAATGCACTGTGGCTCGACGGCGAAATGCAGTCCTCGCCCATGCGGATGCCGCGGGTGTCGGCAATTTCCTGGGTCACCTTGTGCTTGGGCAGGATGCCGCCATGGCCCGGCTTGGCGCCCTGGCTCATCTTGATCTCGATCATCCGCACTTGCGGGTTCTGCGCCTGGGTGGCGAAGCGCTCGGGGTCGAAGCGACCGTCGGCGGTGCGGCAGCCAAAGTAGCCACTGCCCAGTTCCCAGGTCAGGTCGCCGCCGTGTTCACGGTGATAGGGGCTGATGCTGCCTTCACCGGTGTCGTGGGCGAAGTTGCCGAGCTTGGCACCCTGGTTCAGGGCACGGATGGCGTTGGCACTCAGGGAGCCGAAGCTCATCGCCGAGATGTTGAATACCGAGGCCGAATAGGGCTGGGTGCATTGCGGGCCGCCGACGGTGACCCGAAAGCTGCTGGGGTCGCTCAAGGGCGCCGGGCGCATGGAATGGCCGATGAACTCGAAGCCCGACTGGTAGACATCGATCAGGGTGCCGAAGGGTTTGTCGGCGCTTTCATTCTTGGCTCGCGAGTACACCAGGGAGCGCTGGGCGCGGGAAAAGGGCAGGGCGTCGCTGTCGGATTCCAGCAGGTATTGGCGGATCTCCGGACGGATGCCTTCCACCAGGTAACGGATGTTGCCCAGGATCGGGTAGTTGCGGCGTACCGCGTGGGGACTTTGCAGCAGATCGAAGATCCCCAGCAGGCTCAGCAGGCCGGTGACCAGGGTGAATGGCCAGAGCCAGTCGTGTTCGAGAAAGGGCAGGCTGGCGAGGGTGAATATCACGCAGGCAGCAAAGAAGGCGTAGCGGCTCAGAAGTGACAGGCTCATACGGTTTCCTTGGTTCGGACTCATCAGGTCAATCAGGCACCGGGTGCCTTGATAACGGGTAATCGACAGCGACACCGAACGGCTGGGACGGTGGGCTGCACAGGCATTTCTTATAGGAATTCACGGCTGTGTCAGAGCGTTGCAGCCCAGCATACTGGCCCGCTGGGGCCTTACGGGCAAGCCTGAATCGGGGGAACGAGGCAGGAGTCAGATCATTGTTGTAGAAGCTTATTGCGATAAGTTCTCGTTTAAAGAGGATTTTATTGTTACTGTATAACATTGTTTTTCACCCCCAGCCGCTGGAGACTCCGATGAAACCCAACATCCACCCTGACTACCGCCCCGTGCTGTTTCACGATACTGCCGCCGACGTGTTTTTCCTCATTGGCTCTACCGTCGATACCGACCGCACTTACCAGCACAGTGATGGCCAGACCTATCCCTACGTGACCCTGGATGTGTCCAGCGCTTCGCACCCGGTGTACACCGGCCAGCAACGCAAGACCCAGTCCGAAGGCCGTATCGCTGGCTTCAACAAACGTTTTGCCTCCTTCGGTTCCAGCGGTAAAGCCGCTGCCAAGTGAGGTCATTGGCCTCCATTCTCGCCGCCGTCCGTTGGAGCTCTTTCAGCGGACGGATGGTATTAAAAAGCCATCATTCCCCTCGGAAATGCTTCTACGCTTGAATCAGGCAACAAGGATCAGTGTTGCCAGTGAAAAGAATGAAGGACATGTGCATCGATGTTGACCCGAGGTGTCTCATGGGTGAGCTGAACGTTGCCACAGTCACACGCCAGCCCGAGGTTCTGTTGGTGGACAGCCAGGACGTGATCCTGCAACGCCTGCACCAACTGCTCAGTGCCCATTCCTACGTGCTGCACCTTGCCCACGACGCCAGCGAAGCCCTGAAGGTCATGGCCACCCGGGAGGTGGACCTGATAATCAGCGCCGCCCATCTGCCGCAGATGGATGGCCCGTCCCTGCTGGCGCGCATTCATCAGCACTATCCGGACACTACGCGCATCCTGCTGACCGGTGACCCGGACCTGAAACTGATCGCCAAGGCGATCAATGAAGGGGAAATCTACCGTTACCTGAGCAAGCCCTGGGATGATCAGGAACTGTTGCTGACCTTGCGCCAGGCGCTGGAGCATCAGCATTCCGTGCGTGAGCGACAGCGCCTGGAGGCTCTGGCGCAAGAGCAGAACACTCAGCTCAAGGCCCTCAATGCCGAGCTGGAAAAACGCGTCGCGTCGCGCACCGCGGAGCTGCAACAAACCGCTGACATGCTGGACCTGGCCTATGAGGAGCTCAAGCACAGCTATGCCACGGGCGCCGAGCTGTTCTCGCTGCTGGTGAACCAACGTCTGCCGAACGACAAGCAGACCAACCGCCGGATCATCGATTTGGTGCGTGCCTACTGCAAGATCCACGGCATCGACGCCGTGGCGCAGCGCGACCTGGCCATGGCCGCGGCCCTGCACAACATCGGCAAGCTGAGCTGGAGCGACAGCATGATGATCACCCCGGCCGATTGGTTGCACCACCATGAGCGTGAACGCTATCGGGCTTATCCGGCGCAAAGCGAATCGCTGCTGATGACCCTGGAACCGGTGCAGGATGCGGCGCGCCTGATCCGCCATCACCAGGAACACTGGGATGGCAGCGGCTTTCCCGATCACCTCAAGGGCGAGGCGATTCCCCTGGGCTCGCGGCTGCTCAAGCTGGCGGTGGATTTTATCGAACTGCAGTGCGGGCTGATTCTCGAACGGCACATGAACAGCGACGAGGCCCTGGTGTTCATCCGTAAATACGCCGGCCGGCTGTACGACCCCGAGTTGGTGGAGGGGTTTATCCAAGTGTGTTCTGTGTACCTCAGCGATGTGACCCTGGGCGACCCTTCGGTCAAGGTCCTGGGCACCCGGGAGCTGGCGGCGGGCATGCTGCTGGCGCGCAACCTGAATGCCGACAACGGCATGCTTCTGCTCAACGCCGGCAAGGTGCTGAGCCAGCCTCTGGTGGACAAACTGATCGCCTTTGAAACCATGGAAGGCGCCCGTTACAGCGTGTTCGTCAAGCTGGCGCGAGAGCCGCAGTCGGGCACCTGAGAAACGCCCTGGAACGACGGGAAATATACCGCTGGCGGATGACGACCCGCTGCCGGGCATGTGATCCTTGCGCCTTCGTTCTCAAGGTGTCCAGGTCCCCATGTCGCTGCCCTCCGCCGTTGCACCCTCCGTCATCCGTATCGCCGCCGCCCTGTTGCTGGGGGCCGATGGCCAGACCCTGCTGGTGCGCAAACGCGGCACCCAGGCCTTCATGCAGCCTGGCGGCAAGATCGAAGCCGGCGAGCCGCCGGTGCTGGCCCTGGCCCGAGAGTTGGAAGAGGAACTCGGCCTGCGCATCGATCCGAGCCAGGCCCGCTATCTGCAACAGTTTTGCGCACCGGCCGCCAACGAGCCCGGCCATGTGGTGCAGGCGGAGGTCTTTCTTGTTCGCATCGACACTGCGGTGACGCCGGCGGCGGAGATCGAGGAGGTGCGCTGGATCGATCCGGCCAGCGATGGTGATTTGTTTCTGGCGCCGTTGACACGGGATCTGATCTTGCCGTTTTATCGCAAGGCCCAGGCGAGCCTCGCCTGACCTCCCGTTGCCAAGGACTGCCATGATCCCACTTCACGACTACCTGATTTTCGCCGCGGCCTCGTTGCTGATGGTGCTGACCCCAGGCCCGAACATGATCTACCTGATTTCCCGTTCGATCTGCCAGGGGCGCAAGGCCGGGGTGACGTCGTTACTGGGCGTCGTGGCGGGCTTTTTCGTCCACCTGTTTGCCGCTGCACTGGGCCTGACCGCGATCTTCATGGCGGTGCCCATGGCCTATGAAGTGCTCAAGTGGGCCGGTGCCCTGTATCTGCTGTGGCTGGCCTGGCAGGCGCTCAAGCCTGGCGCGCGATCGCCGTTCGAAGCCCAGCAGTTGCCGGTGGACTCGCCCCGCAAGCTGGTGATCATGGGGTTTCTGACCAGCGCCCTGAACCCCAAGATCGCGGTGTTCTACCTGTCGATCTTTCCGCAGTTCATTCATCCCGAGCACGGTTCGGTGTTCTCCCAGAGCCTCATTCTCGGCCTGACCCAGATCAGCGTGAGCTTTTCGGTGAACCTGCTGATTGCCCTGTTCGCTGCAGGCATTGCCTCCTGGTTCGCCAGCAACCCCACCTGGCTTTCGGTCCAGCGTTACTTCATGGGGTTCGTGCTGGCGGGGCTGGCGGTGCGCTTGATGTTCGAACAACGCCGTACCAACTGAACATGACGGACTGACGATCTCGCATGAGCCTGCAGATCCAACACCTGACTCCTGACGATGCCGCGCAATACCGGGCCTTGATGCTCGAAGCCTATGAGCGCCATCCCCAGGCGTTCACTTCCAGCGTCAGGGAGCGGGAAAAGCTGCCACTGGCCTGGTGGGCCGCACGCCTGGATGGCGAACTGGACTTGCTGCTGGGGGCCTTTTCCGAGGGGCGTTTGCTGGGGATTGTCGGCCTGGCCTTTGAACTTCGCGAGAAAGCCCGGCACAAGGCGACCCTTTTCGGGCTCTACGTCACGGGCGAGCAGCGTAGCTGCGGCCTGGGTTATCAACTGGTGCAGAGGTTACTGGCAGAGGCGGCCGATTATGAAGGGCTGCGCCTGGTGCAACTGACGGTGACGGCGGGCAATGACGCAGCGCTGTCCGTGTACCAGCGCTGCGGCTTTGTCCAGTTCGGGCTCGAACCCCAGGCGGTGTGCGTGGGGGAGGACTATCTCGACAAGATCCACATGTGGCGCGAAGTGCCACGCTGATCCTGCTCGCTGGCCAGCCGGCGCCTGCGTGAGGGTGGCGCTCAGCGTACAGCGCTGACGCCGTCCAGGGTCGAGAACGAGGTGTCCTTGGCGGTCAGCAGGAAGTCACGCATGTAGGGCGCGTCCAGCATGTCGGCGCGAATCGCTGCGTACAGGGTGGCGAACAGTCCCTTTTCACCCAGTCGCTTGGCCTTCACATAACCCCGTGAGCTGTATTCATGCAGGGCCCAATGGGGCATGCCGCACACCCCGCGGCCACTGGCCACCAGCTGCATCATCATCACCGTCAGTTCCGAAGTGCGGACCTGCGCCGGTTCGATGTCCGCCGGTTCCAGGAAGCGGGTGAAGATGTCCAGACGATCCCGCTCCACCGGATAGGTGATCAGGGTTTCGTTCAGCAGATCTTCCGGAACTATGTAGGGCTTGCTTGCCAGGGGATGCTGGTTGGCCACTGCAAGCATGGCTTCGTAGGTGAACAGCGGCACATAGGTGATGCCGGCCAGTTCCAGGGGATCGGAGGTCACCACCAGGTCCAGGTCACCCCGGGCCAGCGCCGGCAGCGGTGCAAAGGAGAAGCCCGAGGCCAGGTCCAGCTCCACTTCCGGCCAGGCGTCGCGGAACTGGTCGATGGTGGGCATCAGCCACTGGAAGCAGCTATGGCACTCGATGGCCATGTGCAAGCGGCCGGCGGTGCCGCCGGCCAGGCGGGCAATGTCCCGTTCGGCGCCGCGCAGCAGCGGCAGGGTGGCATCGGCCAGTTGCAGCAGGCGCAGGCCGGCGCTGGTGAAGCGCACCGGCTTGGTCTTGCGCACGAACAGTGGCATGCCCAGGCGTTCTTCAAGTTCCTTGAACTGGTGGGACAGGGCGGACTGGGTCAGGTGCAGGCGTTCGGCGGCTTCAACCAGGCTGTCGGCTTCGCGCAGGGCGTGCAGGGTCTTCAGGTGACGGATTTCGAGCACCAGGATCTCCATGAGTAAATTTTGTGATCAACACGAAAAGGTTGAGTTTGTCTCATGTTGCCCGGGCTGTCGACAATAGCGCCATCTTTGACAAGGAGGCGCTTTCCCATGGCTCTGGCCCACACCCTCGGTTTTCCCCGCATCGGCGCTGACCGCGAACTGAAAAAAGCCCTCGAAGCCTACTGGAAGGGCGCCCTCGATCAGGCTGCATTGCAAGAGGTCGGTCGCGAGCTGCGGGCTCGGCACTGGCAAGTGCAAAAAGACGCCGGCATCGACCTGCTGCCAGTGGGCGACTTTGCCTGGTACGACCAGGTGCTCGGCCACTCCCTGACCTTCGGGGTGATTCCCGAGCGTTTCGACGGTCTTCGCGATGCCCAGGGCCGCCCGACCCTGGACACTCTGTTCGCCATGGCCCGTGGCGCCAGTGCTGGCTGCTGCGGTGAGCAGGGCCAGGCGCAATACGCCCAGGAACTGACCAAGTGGTTCGACACCAACTACCACTACCTGGTCCCCGAGTTCAGCGCCGACCAGCCGTTCCAACTGAGCTGGGAGCAACTGTTCGACGAAGTCGAGGAAGCCCATGCCCTGGGTCATCAGGTCAAGCCGGTGATCATCGGCCCCTTGACCTACCTGTGGCTGGGCAAGGCCAAGGGCAATGGATTCAACAAGCTCGACCTGCTGGAGCGCCTGCTGCCGCTGTACGGCGAGATCCTCAACCGGCTCAAGACCCAGGGCGTGGAGTGGGTGCAGATCGACGAGCCGATCCTGACCCTCGACCTGCCCCAGGAGTGGAAGAGCGCCTTCGAGCGGGCCTACCACATCCTCCAGTACTCGCCGCTGAAAAAACTGGTGGCCACTTACTTCAGCGGTTTGGAAGACAACCTTGGCCTGGCGGTGGGCCTGCCGGTGGACGGTTTGCACATCGATGCGGTGCGGGCTCCGGAACAACTGGGCCAGGTCCTGGACCGGCTGCCGACCTACAAGATTCTTTCCGTGGGCCTGGTCAATGGGCGCAACGTCTGGCGCTGCGAACTGGAACAGGCCCTGCAGCAGTTGCAGGTGGCCCAGGAGCGTTTCGGCGACAACCTTTGGGTCAGCAGCTCCTGCTCCCTGCTGCACAGCCCGGTGGACCTGTCCCGGGAAGACCAGCTGGATGCCGAACTGAAAAGCTGGCTGGCCTTTGCCGTGCAGAAGTGCGGCGAGATCTCGGTCCTGCGTGATGCCCTGAACGATCCCCAGGCCCCGGCGGTGCAAGCGGCCCTGGCGCAAAGCCGGAAGGTCCAGGCCAGTCGTGCCCAGTCCCCGCGGATTCACAAGGCCCAGGTCCAGGCCCGGATCAAGGCCATCAGCGCCGCCGACAGTCAGCGTCAGTCACCCTTTGCGCAACGTATCGAACAGCAGCGAGCGCGCCTGCAATTGCCGGTCTTTCCCACCACCACCATCGGCTCTTTCCCGCAGACTGCATCGATTCGCCTGGCGCGCCAGGCCTACCGGCAGGGCAAGCTGTCGCTCAACGACTACACCGATGCCATGCACAGCGAGATCCGCCACGCAGTGCAGATCCAGGAGAGCCTTGGCCTGGACGTGCTGGTCCACGGTGAAGCCGAGCGCAACGACATGGTGGAGTACTTTGCCGAGCAACTGGACGGCTACCTGTTCACCCGTTTTGGCTGGGTCCAGAGCTACGGCTCGCGCTGCGTCAAGCCGGCCATCATCTACGGCGACCTGAGCCGGCCCCGGGCCATGACCGTGGACTGGATCCAGTACGCCCAGAGCCTCACCGACAAGGTCATGAAAGGCATGCTGACTGGCCCTGTGACCATGCTCATGTGGTCCTTCCCGCGGGAAGACGTATCGCGCAAGGTCCAGGCCCAGCAACTGGCCCTGGCCCTGCGCGATGAAGTGCAGGACCTGGAACAGGCCGGGATCAAGATCGTGCAGATCGACGAGGCGGCGTTCCGCGAAGGCCTGCCCCTGCGCCGCGCGCAATGGCAGGAATACCTGGACTGGGCGGTGCAGGCCTTCCGCCTGAGCGCTTCGGGTGTGCGGGACGAAACCCAGATCCATACCCACATGTGCTACAGCGAGTTCAACGATGTGATCCAGTCCATCGCTGCCATGGATGCCGACGTGATCACCATCGAGACTTCCCGCTCGGACATGGAGTTGCTGCAAGCCTTCGAAGCCTTCGACTACCCCAACGACATCGGCCCGGGGGTGTATGACATCCACTCGCCACGGGTACCGGACACTGCCGAGATGGTCAAGTTGATGAGCAAGGCGGTCAAACGCATTCCCGCCGAGCGACTGTGGGTCAACCCCGACTGCGGCTTGAAGACCCGCGCCTGGCCGGAAACCGAAGCGGCCCTGGTGAACATGGTGGCCGCGGCCCGCCAGCTGCGCAGCCAGTTGGCCTGAAAGCCGGTAGAAACCTGCTTGCCGACGAAGGCGATCATCAGTTCCACCTCGTCGGCAAACGAGGCGCCGCTCGAGCGCCCCTAAGCGATGACCGCTGGGCGGGCTTCATCAAACTGTCACGCAACTGTGGCAGCGCGAAACATCGAAGTTCATCAGACTCGCGCTCTACTGGGGTTCTGCGTTTCGGTGTTTTCCATGCGGGCAAGATTGTTTTCCACTGTCATCCTGCTGGCCGGGCTTTTGCTCGGCCAGCTGTCTTTTGCGGCCTCGCGCTGCGATGTCAACGTACCCACGCAACGGGTCGACCTGGCGCAGGTGAGCCTGGCCTACCAAAGCATCGGTCGAAGTTCCGATCCGGCATTGCTGCTGGTCATGGGCCTGGGCGGACAATTGATCCACTGGCCGGACGAAGTGGTGGAGGCCTTGTGTCAGCAAGGGTTTCGGGTGATTCGATATGACAATCGCGACGTCGGCCTGTCCACCTGGCGCCAGGCTCCGGCCAGCGCCAACCTGACCTTCGAAGTACTGCGCTACAAGCTCGGCCTGCCCGTGGCTGCGCCTTATACCCTGAGCGACATGGCCGATGATGCCCTGGGGTTGATGGATGCCCTGCACATCGAGCAGTTCCATGTGCTGGGGGCGAGCATGGGCGGCATGATTGCCCAGCATCTGGCGGCCATGGCGCCACAACGAATCGAGAGCCTGACGCTGATCATGACCAGTTCCGGGGCCGAAGGCCTGCCGGCGCCGAACGAGGCGCTGGTGCAATTGCTGTCCCGGCGCAATGCGCCGAACCGTGAAGCGGCCCTGGAGCAGCAGGCGGATCTGCTGGCGGCCCTGGGCAGCCCGAAGATTACGGATGACCGTCAGGTCCTGCTGCATCAGGCTGCGTTGTCCTATGACCGGGCGTTCAACCCGGAGGGCGTCAAGCGTCAGATCATGGCGATCCTCGCCGAGCCGAGTCGGGTGGCCTTGCTCAAGCAACTGCGGGTGCCGGCCCTGGTGGTGCACGGCACCGCCGATCCGCTGTTGCCGGTGATGCATGGGGTGCACCTGGCGGCGCAGATCCAGGGCAGCCAGCTGAAGCTGATTCCGGGGTTGGCCCATCGTTTCCAGGACGCCTTCAAGGCGCCTTTGCTGGCGGCGGTGCTGCCATACCTGCAAAACCATCGCGAAGACACTTCCCACTGGGCGCAGATCGAGCCGGTGGATAGCGCGAATGTGCTGTGAGGTCATGCGCCAGTAGGAGCCGGCTTGCCGGCGAATGAGGCAACCCCCGCTCAACGAATGATCTTGTCTACCTGAATGCCGAGCTTTTTCAGGCGGTACCAGAAGCTGCGTTCGGAAATGCCGATCATCTGCGCCGCTGCCGCCTGGACGCCGTTGCTCTGGTGCAGGGCCGCGAGAATGTAGGCCCGCTCCACTTCGGCCAGGGCCGCGTCCAGGTCGCTGGGCACTTGTGGGCCGACGCTGAGGGCCACGCTGCCCTCGGTTCCTGCTGGTGGGGTGTCGAACAGATAGCCTGGCAGGTCACTTTCTTCGATGACCGATGCGCGGGCGACGATGGTGGCCCGCTCCACGCAGTTCTGCAGTTCGCGGATGTTCCCTGGCCAGGTGTAGGAGGCCATGGCCTGCAAGGCTTGGGGGCTGAAGCCCGTGATGCGCTTGCCGGCGGTGGCCCCCAGGCTGTGGGCGAAGTGGCGGGCCAGTGGAGCGATGTCCTCGACCCGCTCGCGCAGCGCCGGCAAGGGAATGGGGAAGACGTTGAGGCGGTAGTACAGGTCCTCGCGGAACTCCTTGTTGGCCACGGCTTCCAGCAGGTTCTTGTTGGTCGCGGCGATCACCCGCACATCGACCTTGCGCTCCCGGGGATCGCCCACCGGCTCGATCACGCGTTCCTGCAGGGCGCGGAGGATCTTGGCCTGCAAGGCCAGGGGCATGTCGCCCACTTCATCGAGAAACAGGGTGCCCTTGTCGGCCTGCTGGAAGCGTCCGACCCGGTCCGCCACGGCGCCGGTGAAGGCGCCCTTGCGGTGGCCGAACATCTCGCTTTCCAGCAAGCCTTCGGGAATGGCCGCGCAATTGACGGCGACAAAGGGTTTGTCCGCGCGATTGCCGTGCTTGTGGATGGCCCGGGCGACCATCTCCTTGCCGGTGCCGCTTTCTCCGGTCAGGAGAATGGTGGCGCTGCTCTCGCGTACCGAGTCCACCGCCTGCAGTACCTGGCGAAAGGCCGGGCTGTCGCCCACCAGGCTGTCGAACTGCTGGTGCTCGTCGAGCTCGGCGCGCATGCGCTGGTTGTCTTTGAGGATGTCGCGAAACTGCAGGGCCTTGCTGACGGTGATGTCCAGCTCATCGATATCGAAGGGCTTGGCAATGTAGTCGTAGGCGCCGTTGCGCATGGACTGCACAGCGTTCTTCACCGTGCTGTAGGCGGTCATCACGATCACCGGCAGGTTCGGGTAGCGCTGCTTGATTTCCGCCAGCAGTTGCGGCCCGTCCATGCCCGGCATGCGCCAGTCGCTGATCACCAGGTCGATGTCTTCCTGCTCCAGCACCTTGAGGGCGTGCAGGCCATTGCTTGCCGTGAACACCTGGATGTCGTTCTGGCTCAAGGCCGAAGACAGCAGGTCACAGAGTTTGGGTTCGTCATCGACCACTAGCAGGTTATGCGTCATCAGTGTCCTCGTCGTCCTCTTCACCGTTGGCCGGAATGTACAGGCTGAAGGTGGCGCCGGCATCTTTTTCGCTGACGCACTCGATGTGGCCGTCATGGCTTTCCATGATCGAAAAGACTTTCGCCAGGCCCAGGCCGGTGCCCGAGGCCTTGGTGGTGACGAAGGGGGTGAAGATGCGTTCCAGCATGTCCGGCTCGATGCCCTGGCCGGTATCGCTGACGCTGAGGATGGTTTCGTCTTCCTGCTGGGCGATGCCCAGGGTCAGGCGGCCGCCCTCGGGCATGGCGTCGATGGCGTTGAGGATCAGGTTCAGGCAGGCCTGCTTGAGCTGCCGGGCATCGGCATGGATGGTCGCACCCGGTGCCTGGTCGTCGATCCGCGCTTCGATATTGTGGGTCGCCAGTTCCGGGGTGCAGAAGCCCAGCAGTTCCTCGACCAGCGGGCGTGCCGCCTGGGTGGCACGAATGGGCGCGCTGGGCTTGGCGAAGTCGAGAAAGTCGGTGATCAGGTCGTTGATCCGGCTGACTTCACTGATCACGTATTCCAGGTGGCGCTTGTCGTTTTCCGGCAGGTTGGCCCGACGGTGCAGCAACTGGGTGGCGGTCTTGATGATGCCCAGCGGATTGCGGATTTCATGGGCCAGGCCCATGGCCACCTCGCCCAGGGCGTGCAGGCGATCGCGACGGCGCAACTGGCCCTCCAGGTGCTGCAGTTCTCCCAGGCGCTCGCTCATGTGGTTGAAGGTGCTGCTCAGCTCCGCCAGTTCGTCGCCACCGATCACCGGCACCCGCTGCCGGTAGTCGCCGGCGATCACCGCCTGGACGCCTTTGGACAGGCCCCGCAGCGGGCGCGTCAGGCGTTGCGACACCAGCCAGCCGACACACAGCGAGGCGGCCGAGCTGAGGAGGAAGATCAGGATGAACAGGTTGCTCTGGTTAACCAGGCCCACCAGGCTGCTGTGGCGCAGCAGGCCACTGAAAATCACCCCCACCAGGTCGCCGCTGTCGTTGAAGATCGGCCGGTACAGGCCGCTGTAGCGGCTGGTGAACTGCTCGGTGGGTTGGCGGGTGGCGCGCAGGATGTCTTCGATCTTGTGCGGCACTCGGGGGGGATGGTCCTCGAAGCGCTGCGTGGCGAAGATCTCCGAAAAATCATCGGCCTTGGCCAGGTACAGGCGCAGGTCCAGGGAGTGCACATCGGCCACGCTGGTGAGGAAGCTGGCGTCCAGGTAGGTGGCGATCAACAGCTGATAGTCGACCCCGTCGAGCTGGGTCTGGAAGGTCGAGACCACCGCCCCGGTGGCCACGCCACCCACCTGGATGGTCTGCAGGACGGCGTTGGAAGCGGTGCTGATCTGCCCTACCACGTCGTCCGCGGCGGTGGTGAACATCACCTTGTGGTCGCTCTTGCGGATCAGCGCCACCACGTCGATGCCCATGGAGTCGGCAATGTCGGCGGTGAGCTTGTCATGCTTGGCTGCATTGCGGTCCGTGGGCGGGCGCGTATAGCGCAGGAACAGCTGGGCGATCCGCGCGTTGTCATGGAGGATCTCGGTGATCTCGTCCTCGACGATCTTGGTGGATTCCTGCAGCCAGATGCGCACGTTGCTGTCGAAAATCTCCGACAACGTGGTGGCCGCCAGCTCCGCGGCAATCATGGTGGGAATCACACTGACCAGCCAGAACGCCAACACCAGCTTGCGCT
Source organism: Pseudomonas danubii (assembly GCF_042980055.1). NCBI lineage: Bacteria > Pseudomonadati > Pseudomonadota > Gammaproteobacteria > Pseudomonadales > Pseudomonadaceae > Pseudomonas > Pseudomonas danubii. The sequence continues at coordinate 6,517,125 of NZ_CP116502.1, read as the reverse complement.
GCAGGCTCCAGCGGGAGATGGCAAAAGGGCGGGGCGGGCGACGATCTTTTCTGGTCATGTACTTTCGCTTATTGCAGCAGCCATGGCGGGGTCGGAGCGATCCGGACGGACAAAGCGTTTTATCACCTTGAGCAGGGCATTGAGCAAGGGATTGCGATGTCGGAAAAACAACATGTTACCGGTGAACTGGCAACCCAGGCGCAACTTGCTGGCGTAACCGGCCTGACCACACTCGTACAGGGGAATGTGCTGCTGGATACAGTAGTCGACGTTGGCCAGCCAACTGCGGAAGTACAGATTGTGCTCACGGGTGACGTTCAAGTCGTGGGCGAAGAATTTGTCGATCAGCCGATGCTGGTCGATGAGTACCAGGTTGAAGGCCACCAGTTGGTCCTGGACCCAGTACAGGACGCAGGCGGCGCGCTGGTCCAGTTGTTCGAGAATGCCGGTGAAATAGGCCGCCGGCAGGCGCTCGAACTGCAGGTCGCTGCGTTCCAGGGTGGCTTCGTAGAGGCGCATGATCTCGGGCAGCACGTCGTCGATCTGCCGCCGCCACTCGATGCGCGGCGCCGGGGCGCGCAGCTTGCGCCGCAGGTCCTTGCGAGTGGACTTGCCCAGGGTGCCAAGATAGGCGTCGATCGAGGCGAAGGGCACCGGCAGCAGCGCGCTGGGCAGGCTCGGCATCGCCTGCAGGCCGGCGGCCCGGCAACTGGCGGCCCATTGCGGGTCGCTGCTGGGGGCATCCTTGACCGCCATCAGGCCGATGCCGAAGCGGTCGGCGTCGCGCCGGGCCAGTTGCAACAACTGCTCCAGCAACGCCTGACGACGTTCCAGGGGAACATGGCTGGCGGTGCCGGCACTGCACTGTTCGGCCACGGGCGAGCCGATGGCGTACAGGCGCAGCTCCAGGGCACCTGGCCACTGGCGTGCCAGGCGTTCGGTGAAGCGTTTGGCCAGGCCGGAGACCGTGGTGTCGAGCCGATACTGAGTCGTGAAGGCCGGCGCTACCGCCACCAGGGTCGAGCCCTCGTAGATCGCCAGGTAGCGCCACTGGAAGTCGGCGATGGCGGCTTTTTCCACGGCCAGGTAGTAGTCCCAATCCTCCAGGGCGTCTGGAAAACAGTCATTCCAGGCGCTGCGTTCAATGGCCTGGATGGTGGAAAAGGCTTGGGCGGTAATCACGTATCTTCCTTAAGTCATGCCAGCTGGCGATAGTCTTCGCGCACCGCAGGTGCAACCACTCGCTGCTGGATGAAGTCCACGCTCAACTCGATCACCCGCTGGTATTGCAGGTCCACGGTGATCATGTGATAGCAGTTGTCGAGGAGGATCTTGGTCACCGGGCCGCCGAGCTTGCGCTCCACGTAGTCGGCATTCCACGGACTGGTGATGTCGTCCTCGCTGGAGTGCAGTACCAGGGCCGGGGTCATGATCGAAGGCATGCGTTTCTTGACCACGGCGTTCATCCGGTGCAACTCGCGCACCGTCACGCCCTCCATGGTCAAGAGGCCTGCATCGCTGCTCTGGCCGGCCTTCATCTGTTTCTCGACAATGGCCCGCAGGCGTTCGTTCTTGATGCCGTAGGGCGGCTTTTCCTCGAAGCGGCAGATGTGCACGCCGAAGGGAATCTTCATCAGCAACGGGGTGAGGAACGCCAGCTTGTTGATGCTCCAACCGTCGTACTTGAGGGTGGTGGAATACATCAGCAGGCCGCTGATCTGCCCCGGATGCTCGGACGCCAGGTACATGGACATCACGGCGCCCATGGACAGACCGCCGACGAACACTTGCTCGTGACGCTGTTGCACGCCGACAAAGGTCTTGCGCACGCCCTCGTACCAGTCCTGCCAGCCGGTGGCCTGCAGGTCGCTGTTGTCCCCGCAGTGCCCGGGCAGGGTCGGAACGTACACCGTGCACGTTCCGTCCTTGGCCAGGCCCTGGGCCACCCGACGGAGTTCCGTCGGGGTGCCGGTCAGGCCGTGGATCAACAAGACCCCGACCGGACCCGTGCCGAGAACGAAGCCGGCGTCGCCTTCGCCCAGATCGATCTCAGCGGCGCTCATCGCTTCATGGCCCGATCCAGCAGGCGGTCCAGCAGTGCGATGCCCAGATCGATTTCCGCGTAGCTGATTTCCAGCGACGGGGCCAGGGTGATGACGTTCTTGTAGTAGCCGCCCACGTCGAGGATCAGGCCCAGGCGCTGGCCGTCGATCTCGATGTCGCCCTTCATGCCTTCCTCGACCATGAAGTCCAGGGTCGCCTTGTCCGGGGTGAAGCCGTCGGTGGTGCAGATTTCGCAGCGCAGCGCCAGGCCCAGGCCGTCGACATCGCCGATGATCGGGTAGCGCTTCTGCAGGTCTTGCAGGCCGGCCAGGAAGTACTTGCCCTTTTCCATGACCATCGCGCCGTAGTCGATCTCGCTGGTCATCTTGAACATTTCCAGGCCCACAGCGGTGCCCAGCGGGTTGGAGGCGAAGGTGGAGTGAGTCGAGCCTGGCGGGAACACGCCCGGGTTGATCAGCTCTTCACGGGCCCAGATGCCGCCCAGTGGGTTGAGGCCGTTGGTCAGCGCCTTGCCGAACACGATCACGTCGGGTTGGACGTCGAAGTGCTCGATGGACCACAGCTTGCCGGTGCGATAGAAGCCCATCTGGATTTCGTCCACCACCATCAGGATGCCGTGCTGGTCCAGCACCTGCTTGAGCTCGCTGTAGAAGTTCATCGGCGGGATCACGTAGCCGCCGGTGCCCTGGATCGGCTCGACGTAGAAGGCGGCGTATTCGCTCTGGCCGACTTTCGGGTCCCACACACCGTTGTATTCGGTCTCGAACAGGCGGGCGAACTGCTGCACGCAGTGGCTGCCGTACTCTTCCTTGGTCATGCCTTTAGGGCCGCGGAAGTGGTACGGGAACGGGATGAACTGCGCGCGCTCGCCGAAGTGGCCGTAGCGGCGACGGTAGCGGTAGCTGGAGGTGATCGACGAGGCGCCCAGGGTACGACCGTGGTAGCCGCCTTCGAAGGCGAACATCAGGCTCTTGCCGTTGGTGGCGTTACGCACCACTTTCAGCGAGTCCTCGACCGACTGCGAACCGCCGACGTTGAAGTGCACGCGACCGTCGAGGCCGAACTTCTTCTTGGCGTCCACGGCAATCATTTCCGACAGCTCGATCTTGCCTTTGTGCAGGTACTGGCTGGCAATCTGCGGCAGGGTGTCGATCTGTTGCTTGAGGGCATTGTTCAGGCGCGGGTTGGCGTAGCCGAAGTTCACCGCCGAGTACCACATCTGCAGGTCGAGGTAGGCCTGGTCGCTGGTGTCCCAGACGTAGGAACCTTCGCAGCGGCTGAAGATGCGCGGGGGTTCGATGTAGTGAACGGTATCGCCGTAGGAGCAGTACTTGGCTTCTTTTTCCAGAAGGATCTGGTCTTCGGCGGTAGCGATGCGGATATCAGACATGGTGGAAGAGTTCCTGGGTTTCAAGGGAGAAATGGGTGGCGTTGGCCGCGTTGTTCGGCAGTTTTGCCAACAGCGCCGGCAGTTCGGCGAAGGAGTCGAACCGAGCGTGAGGAATCTTGTTGCGTTCGCAGTAGTCGGCCAGGCGATCCTTGGCGAAGACGAAGTCGGCGGTGGTAGCCACGCACATGTCCGACTGGCCATCACCGATCACCAGCACCCGTTTGCCCCGTGGCGTGGATTTGCACTTGCAGTTGCCCGAGGCGGCGCGGCAGGCGTCGCTGGCGTAGGGAAAGTCGATGCGCCAGCTGTTGTGGTCGACCTGGCGCAGGCGGTTGGCGAGGATCGGCAGCAGGGTCACGTAGTTGCGTGCCAGGATGCGGGCGATGCCTTGCTCGATGCCGTCACTGACCACTTCAATGGAAGCGCCCAGGCCGATCACGTGATCGACGAAGTCGGGGAAGTCCGGGTCGATTTCGACACTGTCGAAGTAGCCCAGCAGTTCGGCGGGCGAAGCCTTGACCAGGGCCAGTTGGCGACTGAGGCATTCTCGGGAGCCGATGTGACCGTCCAGCCATTCCTGTTCTATGCCTTCCCAGCTCGGGTCGGCGAAGCGTTGGAGAACGTTATCGATCACGTCGGCGCGGGAGATGGTCCCGTCGAAGTCACATACGATATGCCAGTGCATCATCTGCTGTTACCTGTTGAATAAGAGCGCTGTTTGCGCTTGCGACAGGGGTAGAGCAGGGACTGTGCCAAGTTGCGAAAACCCAGCAGGGCTGGGCCTCTGGCGAGGGCGGCGGGAGATTTGTAGCGTTCTTGCTACAAATTTTGTAGGTCGCTACAAACAACATCAGTGCTTGCGTTCCAGGGGCGCTCTGATGATTGATGCGCGCATGTTCAGACAAGGAAACTCATTCATGCCTCGGCTTTCTTCCCCTGCTTTACTCGCCGGCCTGCTGTCGCTGACCGTTGCCTGTAGTGCCTTTGCCGATTCCGACATCACGGGCGAACTCGGTCTGGGCGTCGGCTATCAACCCCATGACCCCACGGGCAGCCGCTATGACACGGTGCCGCTGCCGTACCTGGATCTGGACTGGGGCGATGTCAGCCTCAGTACCGACGACGGCCTGACCTGGGATGCGTTCAAGGGCAATGGTTTCAGCGCCGGCCCCTATATCAACTACCTGCAGGGACGTAACGCCGATGGTGAGCTGCGCGGCTTGCGGGATGTGCGCGACATGGCCGATGTCGGGGCTTTCGTGCAATACGCCCCGGACGACTTCTGGCGGGTGTTCGCCGCCGTGGGCCAGGCCGTCGGCGGTGCCGGTGGCCAGGGCGGCATGCTGGGCAAGGTCGGAGGGGAGATCGGCTATCCCTTGGGCATGGGCATCATCGGCAGCAATAACCTGACCCTGCACTTTGCCGACGCCCGCCAGAGTCAGACCTTCTTTGGCGTCAACGCCAAGGAAGCCCTGGCTTCGGGTATCGATCGCTACAGTGCCGGCGGTGGCCTGCAGAACTTCAGCCTGAGCCAGAACATCCAGGTGCCGCTGGGCAACAATTGGTCGCTGGTGGCCAGCGCCAGTTGGATCCGTCTGGTCAACTCCGCAGCGAACAGCTCCATTGTTCGTCAGCGGGGCGAAGTCAACCAGGGCCAGGTGCAGACCGCCGTCAGCTACAAGTTCTGAGGCGCGTTGCTGCAGGTCGCCCCCCGGCCTGCGGCGCTTCCAGGGAAAACTGGTCTGGCCTTTGCAATGACGGCCATGCACTCAATTTCTTAGGAAGTTTTTCATGGCTCGACCTGCCTACCGTCTACTGGCCTATTCCCTTTGGGACCTGATTCCGATTGTCATGGCCGTGGCGCATTTCGCCTTCGTCCTGTGGCTGGTGCTGGATTTCCACGCCCTGTCCTGGTGGTTCATCGTCCCGGCAGCGCTGCTGTATTCAGTCAGCCTGTCGTGGAGCATCAACAGCATTTCCCACAACCAGATCCACAACGCCTATTTCACCCCCGGGTGGATGAACCGCGCCTTCGATCTGCTGCTGTCGGTGACCATAGGTTTCTCCCAGACCCTGTACCGCGATATCCACAACCGCCATCACCGGGGCAACTCCGACCTGCCGGACGCCCACGGCAAGACTGTGGACCCGCTATCGATCTACCTGCATGGCAAGAATGGCCAACCGGACAATCCCTGGGCCTACACTTTTCTGAGCTTTTTCCGTGACGATCCCAAGGAGATCTATCAGGAAATGCAGCGCAAACGGCCTGACGATGCTCGTTGGGTAAAAGTGGAAATCGGCGTCACAGTGGCGTTCTATCTGGCCCTGGCGCTGTATGACTGGCATGCGGTGCTGGTGCTGCTGCCGTTCTGGTACCTGGGGCAGTCGCTGTCTTCGCTCAATGGCTACTACGAGCACCTGGGGGGCAATCCGGACCTGCCGATTGCCTGGGGCGTGAGTTCCTACAGCCCGCTGTACAACCTGATCTGGATGAACAACGGCTATCACGCCGAGCACCATTACCGGCCGAAAATGCATTGGACCAAGGTCAAGGCCTTCCACCGTGAGATCCGCGAACAGCAGCGGGCGGCGGGGGTGAAAGTGATTCCCGTGTCCCACGGCCTGGGATTCCTGGTTGCCCACCGCAAGGCCTAAACCCCGTGGCTGTAGGAGCTGGCTTGCCAGCGAAGGGGTCGGCAAGATCGCCTTCGCCGGCAAGCCGGCTCCCACACAACATCCCTTCGCTGTAGCAAAGAGGCCCTCAGGCCTCCTCGCCCTCCGCCAAGAGGGCAATCCCGCCGATGATCACCAAGACCCCGACCCAGTGCAGCAGGCTGATCTGTTCGCCCAGGCCCAGCCAGGAGCCCAGCAGCACCACGACAAAGACCAGGGAGCTCAAGGGGAACGCCAGGGACAGGCTGCTGCGACGCAAGATCAGCATCCACACGAAAAACGCGCCGATATAGCAGGCAATTGCCAGCAACACGCCCGGATTGACCGCTACCGCCGCCAGCCATTGCAGGTTGAAATCCATCTGCCCCAATTGGTCGCCGCCAACTTTGGTAGCGATCTGGCCGGCGCTCTCGAAGCCGATCAGCAGGGCCCAGAGCACGATGGTGCCCAGACGCTCGTGCAGCCAGCCGTGGGAGGTGTTCGAACTCATGAAAGGTTTCCTTCTATTCGTTGAATAAGGCTCAGGTACTGGCCACGCACACCAGCATCACTCCGGCGGTGATCACCAGCGTGCCCATCCAGCGCCGACGGCTGACGGTCTCGCCCAGCACCAGCTTGCCCGCCAGTACCACGCCGCAATAGGCCAGGGCCGCAGCCGGAAACAGCAGGCTCAGAGGGGCCCGGGACAGGGCTTCGAGCCAGACGAAAAACTCGATCACATAGGCCCCGATACCGCACCACAGCAGGGGCGCGTTGAACACCTGGCCCCAGAAGGCATTCAGGCGAAAGCCGCCGTCCAGCTCCGGCAGGCGGTCCAGGCCGAGCTTGAAACAGAGCTGGCCGATGACGTCCAGCACAATGGAAAAAGCGACTAGCAGAACAACGGTCAAGGTCACGGGAACAGCTCCTCGAACAGCGAGATCAGGGCTTCATTGGTCACTGAGTTGCGCAGCAGGTCGTCCTGGCTCCAGCGCTCGGCCGGAGGTTGGTCCGACTTGGCTTCCCAGCGTTTGAAGGCATTGCTGAAGGCGGGTTTGGCGAACTCGCCGCAGACATCGATGCCCAGCACCCGCTTGCGCGCCGCCAGTTCGCGTATCGCTTGCAGCAAGTGGGTCAGGCGCATGCCGCCCTGGTCCCAGTTGGTGGCGGCGTCTTCGCTGGCCAGCACGTCCTTGTCGATGGTGATCCACACCGCTGCGGTGGGCAGGCTGTCGATCATTTGCGCGAGGAAGGCGGCCCAGTCCTGCTCCGCCAGATTGCGCCAGTGCAGGTGGTTTTCCTGTTGCTGGTGCCCGGCGCCATCGCCGACTCGGCCCCAGACCTTGGACGGCGCGTGCTGCCAGGGAAACAGCTGCAGCTTGCCGTGCTTCAGGGCGCCGAGGTTGCCGCCTCGCAGTTGCGGGTTGTGCAGGTCTTCACTGCACGGGCCCAGGGTGACAATGCGCTGGATATTGGGCAGCTGCAGCGCCCGGTTGACCCAGGAGCCGCAGTGCCGGCGGGGGGCGAAGCGTACCCAATCCGGGTGATTGTCGAAGTGGATCAGGCTGATCGGTTCGGGCAGATCGTAGAGAAAGGCCGGGGTCAGGTGGTGATAGTCGCCGGAGCCGACAAAGAAGATTTCCGGTTGCGGGCCGCTGTGCCGGGGGCGTTGGCCCAGGCGTTCGCGGAAATGACGGTAGGTGCGTTCGGTGGACCAGAGTCGCAGCTTGGGGCCCAGGTCCAGCAGGTCCAGGCGTCGCGCCTGGCCGCTTTTCAGGCGCCGGACTATGGGCTCCTGGGCGGTCAGGCTGTGGTCGAGATCTAAGATGTTCAAGGTGTTCTTTACCCATGGCAGCGCCCTCCAGAAAACTGCGTGATCAGGCGAAAACGCAGGCTGGGCGGGCTTTACAGGGTAAATGCAAGGGTCGGGCCAGGGTCGTGGCCGGGTTGCCGGCGAGAGACCGCGGCGCAGGCTTCGCGAGCAAGCTCGTTCCTACGGGAATGCTAGGGCTCAGGCGTGGAGGCGGACCCAGACGCTGACCAGCAGGGTGGCGGCAATCAACCAGGCCACGGCGGCCACCGCCAGGGAGGCTTCCAGGCGCAGGCGATCGACCATTACATAGAGCGTCGCCAGGTAGACGAAGTAGGGAATGATCGACCACATGCCGAACAGGATGGTGGTCTTCAGGTCATCCAGAGAACGGCCCTTGCCGACGATGTAGTGGGCAATCAGGGCAAAGGTCGGGAACAGCGGCACCAGGCCGGCGATGTAGTAGTTCCGGGTTTTGGCCAGGGCCGCCAGAATCACCACCACCGCCGCGCCCAGGGCGGCCTTCAATAATAGATCCATAAATGTTTGCGCCTTGGGTTAGGCTCTGTACGAAAAGCCTTGATACTCGGTGATGCTGCGTTGAAAACGGTCTCGGAATGCTCATTTACAACCCGTAAACTCCGCTTCCTCGACCGTTTTCGCCTTGCCTGACCTTCGTCTCAAAACTTTTCGTACAGAGCCTAGTGGCTCAGGCCGTATTTCTTGACCTTGTCGAACAGCGTGGTCTTGGCCATGCCCAGTTCCTGGCTGGCCTGGGTCAGGTTGCCACCGCTGCGCTGCAAGGCATCGTTCAGCAGGTTGCGTTCAAAGGCTTCCACCGCTTCGGCGAAACCCAGGCCCTGGGCGTTGCTGCTGCCGGACTTCTTGAACGCCGGCAGACCGAGGGCAAAGCGCTCGGCGACGTTGCGTAACTCGCGCACGTTGCCCGGCCAGTCGTGGCTCATGAGGGTCGACAGGGTCTGGTTGTCCAGCTCTGGCACGGTGCGGTCGAAACGCAGGGACGACTGCTGCAGGAAGTGTTCGAACAGTTGCAGGATGTCCTCGCGGCGTTCGCGCAGGGGCGGTAGTTCCAGGGTCACCACGTTGAGGCGGTAATACAGGTCGCTGCGAAATGCCTTGGCCCGGCTCAGTTCGTCCAGGTCCGACTTGGTGGCCGCGATCACCCGGCAATCCACGGCCACGCTCTGGTTCGATCCGAGGCGCTCCAGGGTCCGCTCCTGCAATACCCGCAACAGCTTGATCTGCAGATTGATCGGCATGCTTTCCACTTCATCAAGGAACAGCGTGCCTTGGTGGGCGTGCTCGATCTTGCCGATACGGCGCTTGCCGGCGCCGGTGAAGGCGTTGGCCTCATGGCCGAAGATTTCACTTTCGAAGAGGTTTTCCGGCAGGCCGCCGCAGTTCAGGGCGACGAACTGTTGTTGGTGGCGGCGGCTGAAGTCGTGCAGGCAGCGGGCGACCAGTTCCTTGCCGGTACCGGTTTCGCCCTCGATCAGCACGTTGGCCGAAGTGTCGGCGACATTGGCGATCAGCTCCCGCAGGTTCTGCATGGCCGGCGAGCGGCCGATGATCCGTCCCTCCAAGGAACTGCGTTCGGCCAATTGGCGGCGCAGGGAGGTCACTTCCCGGGCCAGTCCCCGTTGTTCCAGGGCGCGGCGGGCCACGTCCACCAGACGCTCGGGAGAAAAGGGTTTCTCCATGAAGTCGTAGGCGCCTTTCTGCATTGCCCCCACGGCCATGGAAATATCCCCGTGACCGGTGATCAGCACCACCGGCAGGCTGCGATCCCGGGCCTTGAGTTGGGTCAGCAGTTCCAGGCCATCGATGCCCGGCAGGCGGATATCACTGACCACGATGCCGGGAAAGTTCTCCCCGACCTGGGCCAGGGCTTCTTCGGCGCTGCCCACGCCGATGCAGGGAATGTCTTCCAGGGCCAGGGCCTGTTGGCAACCCAGCAGGACATGGGGGTCGTCTTCGACGATCAGCACGGTCAGCTCGTTGTTCATATCGGCTCGGCTTGATTGGGGCTTGCCAGGGGCAAGCTGAGGACAAAGGCGGTGCCGCCGCTTGCCGGATGTTCCACCCCCAGGCTGCCGCCGGTGGCGGCGGCGAGGCTGGCGGACAGGGTCAGGCCCAGGCCCAGGCCCTGCTCGCCGGGTTTGGTGGTGAAGAAGGGTTCGAACAGGTGCTTGCGCGCCTCAAGATCGATGCCATGGCCGTTGTCGCGGACCCGCAGGCGATACTTGCCGTCGCCGAGCTCGCCTTCCAGCCACAGCTCCGGCGCCGGTTGGGCCTGCATGGCGTCCAGGGCGTTGCCGATCAGGTTGACCAGGATCTGTTCCAGGCGGGTCTGGTCGATCTGCAGGGTCTGCTCGCTGAAGGCCCGGTGCAGTTGCAGGGGCAAGGGTTCGATGCGCGCGTTGAGGAGTTGCAGGGCGGCGTCCACAGCCTTGTCCAGGCTGGCCTGGCCCTGGTCGTCGCCGCGGCGGGCGAAGGAGCGCAGGCTGGCGGTGATGCGGCCCATGCGGTCGATCAGTTCATTGATGGTCTTGAGGTTGGCGCTGGCGGTGTCCAGGGCGCCGCGCTCAAGAAAGCGCACGGTGTTGCCGGACAAGGTGCGCAACGCCGCCAGCGGCTGGTTCAGCTCGTGGGCGATGCTGGTGGACATCTGGCCGATGGCCGCCAGCTTGCCGGCCTGGACCAGTTCGTCCTGGGCCCGGCGCAGGGTCTCTTCGGCCTGGCGGCGTTCGCGGATCTGCCCCTTGAGGCGCTCGTTGCTGGCCCGCAGGTCGGCGGTGCGTTCGGTGATCCGCCGCTCCAGCTGGCTGTTGGCTTCCTGCAGGGCTTCTCGGGCGGCCAGGCGGGTGGCGATGACCTTGCGCCGTTCATTCCAGGCGATCAGCAGGAAGGCCACCAGGGCAAAGGCCACGGCCACCAGGATGCCCTGGTTGATGGCTTCCCGGCGCAGGTCCTGCAACGGGGTGAGCAGGGTGAAGTTCCACGGGGTGTCGCTCAGCGGCCGGGTCTGGGACAGGTAGCTGATGGCCTTGTCGTCGGATACCAGTTCGGTATTGGCGGGAAAGGTCAGCTTCTCCACGCCTTCGGCCAGGCGTTCCCGGGCCAGGGGTTCCAGTTCGTTGAGGGGGAACCAGTAGTACTGCAGGCTGCGGGCCAGGCGTTCCTTGGTGTCGTCGCTGAGCGGGCGGACCGACTTGAGCCGTCGCGCCGGGTCGCTGGAGAGAATGATGATGCCGTTCTCGTCACTGACGAAGGCTTCCAGGCGGGCCCTTTGCCACCGTTCCTCCAGGGCCTCCAGGCGCACTTTGACTACCGCCACGCCAATGATCTTGCCGTGTTCTTCCAGGCCGTGGGCCAGGTAGTAGCCGGGCTCGCCGCTGGTGCTGCCGATGCCGTAGAAACGTCCGGGCTGGCCACGTACGGCGTTCTGGTAGTAGGCGCGGAAGGACAGGTCTTCACCCAGGTAGCTGTCGACATCGCGCCAGTTGCTGGTGGCCAGCACCCGGCCGGTGGTGTCCATGACATAGATGGCCCGGCTGCGGCTGCGCCGATTCAGGCCTTCGAGGTATTGGTTGACGGTTTGCCGGTGCTCCGGCGAGGGATCGGCCAGCAGCCTGGAGACACTGGACTCCAGTTCCAGGAGGCTGGGCAGATAGGTGTATTTGCTGATCTCGCTTTCTACGGCGCGGGCGTGCAGTTCCAGCTGGCGTTCGCCATTTTCACTGAGGCTGCGAATGCCATTGTGTTCGCTGATCCAGAAGCCGACGTAGCCCAGGCCGATCATCAGCAGGATGACCAGGGGCGGCAGGAACAGGTGACGGATCAGGCGGGGTTTCACGGCGAGTGATGGCGGCGCGGCGCGATAGAGAGTGGGGTCGCATTTCATCACAGATGCCTTGGGTCAACCACTGTGCGGTGTCCATAGGAGCCGGCTGGCCGGCAAAGCGGGCGAACCTGGCGATAGGGGAGCCCGGTGCGTCCCCTTCGCCGGCCAGCCGGCTCCTACAGAAGCACAGGTTTAGTGCTGCAGGATCTTCTCGAGGAAGTGCTGGGCACGTTCGGAGCGGGCGCTGATGTCACCGAAGAATTCCTCTTTCTGGCAGTCTTCGATGATCTGGCCCTTGTCCATGAAGATCACCCGGTTCGCCACTTTGCGGGCAAAGCCCATTTCGTGGGTCACGCACATCATGGTCATGCCTTCCTGGGCCAGTTGCACCATCACGTCCAGCACCTCGTTGACCATTTCCGGGTCCAGGGCCGAAGTGGGTTCGTCAAACAGCATGACGATCGGGTCCATGGCCAGGGCGCGGGCGATGGCCACACGCTGTTGCTGGCCGCCGGACAGCTGGCCCGGGTGCTTGTGGGCATGGGCGGAGAGGCCGACGCGATCCAGCAGTTGCAGGCCTTTCTTGGTGGCCTCTTCCTTGCTGCGGCCCAGGACCTTGATCTGCGCGATGGTCAGGTTCTCGGTGATGGTCAGGTGCGGGAACAGCTCGAAATGCTGGAACACCATGCCCACGCGAGAACGCAGTTTCGGCAGGTTGGTCTTCGGGTCGGCGATGGAGGTGCCATCGACCACGATGTCGCCCTTCTGGAAGGGTTCCAGGGCGTTGACGCATTTGATCAGGGTGGATTTACCCGAGCCGGACGGCCCGCAGACCACCACCACTTCACCTTTCTTGACCTCGGTGCTGCAATCAGTCAGCACCTGGAAGTCCCCATACCACTTGTTGATGTTCTTGATAGAGATCATACGGCGAACCTTTTTTGCAGACGCTTGACCAGCAGCGAGGCGGCAAAGCTGATTGTGAAATACACCAGACCGGCAACGATCAGGAATTCATTGGAGCGGCCGATGATGTCGCCGCTGGAACGCGAGGCGTTGAGGAAGTCCACCAGGCCCACGGTGTACACCAGGGAGGTGTCCTGGAACAGGATGATGCTCTGCTGCAGCAGCAGCGGAGTCATCTTGCGGAACGCCTGAGGCAGGATGATCAGGCGCATGGTCTGGCCGTAGCTCATGCCCAGTGCCTGGGCAGCGCCCATCTGGCCCTTGGGAATGGACTGCACGCCGGCACGGACGATTTCGCAGAAGTACGCCGCTTCGAACATCATGAAGGCCACGATGCAGGAGGTGAACGCACCGATCGGGGTGTCTTCGCCGGTGATCCAGCGCAGCACGAACGGCACCGCCAGGTAGAACCAGGTGATCACCAGCAGCAGCGGAATCGAGCGGAAGTAGTTGACGTAGGCACCGGCCAGGTTCGACAGCAGCTTGTTGTGGGACAAGCGCATCAGTGCCAGCAAGGTGCCGAGGATGATCCCGCCCACCACGCCCATGACCATCAGCTTGAGGGTCATCAGCATGCCGTTCCACAGGCCGGGAATGGCCGGGATGATGCCCGAGAAGTCGAATTCCATTATTTACCTCCCACGGAGATCAGGCCGGGGACCGATACTTTTTTCTCGACCAGGCGCATCAGCAGCATCAGGCTCATGTTCAAGGTGAAGTAGATCAGGGTAGCCAGGGTGAAGGCTTCGAACAGGTTGGCCGAGAATTCGGCGGTCTGTTTGGTCTGGGCCAGCAGTTCCATCAAGCCGATCAGCGACGCCACGGAGGAGTTCTTGAAGACGTTGAGGAATTCCGAGGTGAGCGGCGGAATGATGATCCGGTAGGCCTGGGGCAGCAGCACGTTCCAGTAGATCTGCGGCAGCGAGAAGCCCATGGCACGAGCAGCGGATTCCTGGCCACGTGGCAGCGCCTGGATGCCGGTACGCACCTGCTCGCAAACCCGTGCGGCGGTGAACAGGCCCAGGCACACGACAACGCTCAGGTAGGCCGAGGTGGTCGGGTTGAGGTCCTGCTTGTACCACTCCTGGAGGTTGGCCGGCAGCAGATCCGGCACCAGGAAGTACCAGATGAACAGCTGCACCAGCAGCGGCACGTTACGGAAAATCTCCACGTAGACCGTGGCAATGCCCGACACCAGACGGTTCGGTATGGTGCGCATGACGCCCAGGATCGACCCCAGCAGCAGCGCGATGATCCAGGCCACCACGGCGATGGCGATGGTCCAGCCCAAACCGCTGATGAACCAGTCGAGATAGGTCTCGCTGCCCACACCGGTGGACTTGAAGAATACGCCCCAGTCCCAGTTGTAATTCATTAGGGTTACCCCTCAGATCGTTCGATGTACAAGCACCCGCCTGGGGACGTCCGTTCCCGCCTGATCATGACGATCAGGCACACACGAGCGGCTCGACAACCACCGGTTCGAGTGTTTCCAAAAAATGCCAGCAGGTAGTGACAGGCTCCTGAAAGGGCAGGACCCCTTCAGGAGATAAGGTTAGTCAGGAATCAGGACTTCTTGTCGTCAGCCGCTTTGTCGGTCGGGTTGGCGATCAGGGCCTTGAGCTCGTCGCTCATCGGGAACATCAGGTTCAGGCCTTTTGGCGGGATCGGCGATTGGAACCATTTGTCGTAGATCTTGTTGATCTCGCCCGACTTGTAGGTGGCGACGATGGCGTCATCCACGGCTTTCTTGAACGGGGCATCGCCCTTGCGCACCATGCAGCCGTAGATTTCGTAGGACTGAGGAGTGCCGGTCACGGCCCAGTCGGCAGGCTTCTTGGCCTTGGCCATTTCACCGGCCAACAGCGCGTCGTCCATCATGAAGGCCACGGCGCGGCCCGATTCCAGCATCTGGAACGACTCACCGTGGTCCTTGGCGGAGATCACGTTCATGCCCATCTGCTTGTCGGCGTTCATCGCCTTGAGGATGCGCTCGGAAGTGGTGCCAGCGGTGGTCACCACGTTCTTGCCTTTGAGGTCAGCGAAATCTTTGTAGGTCGAGTCCTTTTTGGACAGCAGACGGGTACCGATTTCGAAGATGCCGACGGAGAAGTCGACCTGTTGCTGACGCTCGACGTTGTTGGTGGTGGAACCACACTCGACGTCTACGGTGCCGTTCTGCACCAGTGGGATACGGGTCTGGGAGGTGACCAGGTTGTACTTGACCTTGAGGTCAGGCATGTCGAGGTCTTTCTTGATCGCTTCGACGATTTTCAGCTGGATGTCGTGGGAGTAGCCCACTGGCACGCCGGAAGCGTCAGCGATGTAGGAAAACGGAATGGAAGCGTCGCGATGTCCGAGGGTGATGGTGCCGGATTCTTTGATTTTCTTCAGTGTGCCGGTGAGTTCGGCTGCGAAAACTGGAGTGCTAATCAGAGCGGCAGCGATAGCTGCGCCCAACAGATGGGGAACGATGCGCATCAATATTTCCTCGACATTTGTTTTTTTTATGAAGCCAGTTCGACGGCTCTTTTATACAGCGAATGCCTTGACGGCTCCTGTTGTGTTGGCACGACAGGCATTCGTCGCACAGTGTAGAGCATGAGTCGTGCCAGACCCATTGTTCATGGGCAACGCCTTGATTTTAAAGGCTATTAAATATTTGTTGCGAAGGTTTTTGCAGCAGATTATCCGGTTATCCGAATCATTTTCGGTGCTGCGTTCGGAAAACCGAATGCGCATCCGGCACCTGTAGGGGCCGGCGTGCTGGCGAAACGTTCAATGCGTCGCCCACAAAAAAGCCCCTGAACCTTAGGGCGCAGGGGCTTTGTCTATCCGAGCTACTCAGGCGGCCTTGATCTTGCCGCGGTTGTGCTCGACCTTCTGCAAGTAGTCTTCCAGTTGCTGCTGTTGCGCCACGGTGGTGAACAGGCCGAGTTTGCTCCGGCGCCAGAGGATGTCCTGGGCTTTCAGTGCCCATTCTTCCGCGCACAGATAATCCACTTCACGAGTATAGAGGCCGCCACCCAGGTGCTCGCCCAGGTCGCTGAGGCTGTGTACGCCCTCCAGCAGGCGCCAGGTGCGGCTGCCATAGGTGCTGGCCCAGC
Source organism: Pseudomonas danubii (assembly GCF_042980055.1). Classification (NCBI taxonomy): domain Bacteria; kingdom Pseudomonadati; phylum Pseudomonadota; class Gammaproteobacteria; order Pseudomonadales; family Pseudomonadaceae; genus Pseudomonas; species Pseudomonas danubii. The sequence goes on along the minus strand of NZ_CP116502.1, from coordinate 6,501,268 downwards.
GCTGGGCGATCTGGCTGGGCACCCAGTCGAATTTCTTGCGGATGGCTTCTGCCAGGGCCTGTGGCGTGCTCATGTTCTCGCCGCCGGGCAGGGTGGCTGTGGCAGTCCAGCTGGGCTTGGCCTGCTTGAAGTAAGGCGCCAGTTGCGCCATGGCCGATTCCGCCAGCTTGCGATAGGTGGTCAGCTTGCCGCCGAACACCGAGAGCAGCGGAGCTTCCTCGCCAGTGCCGGAAAGGGCCAGGGTGTAGTCGCGAGTCACTGCTGAAGGGTTGTCGGATTCGTCGTTGCACAGTGGGCGAACCCCGGAGTAGCTGTGCTGGATGTCGCTGCGGCTCAGTTGCTTCTTGAAGTGCGCATTGACCACTTGCAGCAGGTAATCGGTTTCCGCTTCGGTAATCGCCACCTTGGCCGGATCACCGGTGTATTCGCGGTCGGTAGTGCCGATCAGGGTGAACTGGTCGAGGTAGGGGATGGTGAAGACGATGCGCTGGTCTTCGTTCTGCAGAATGTGCGCGTGATCGCCTTCGTACAGCTTGGGCACGATCAGGTGGCTGCCCTGGATCAGGCGGATGCCGTAAGGCGATTCCAGCTTCAGATCATCCTTGATGAACTTGGCGACCCAGGGGCCGGCTGCGTTCACCAGGGCTTTGGCGCTGATGGAGAACAGGCTGCCGTCGGCACGCTCCAGTTCCAGCTGCCACAGGCCCTTGCTGCGCCGGGCGCTGACGCAACGGGTCTGGGTATGCACGTGGGCGCCGTGCTCCCGGGCGGCCATGGCATTGAGCACCACCAGGCGGGCATCGTCGACCCAGCAATCGGAGTATTCGAAGCCTTTGGTGATCTCGGCCTTCAGGGCGCTGTCGGCGCCGAACTTCAGGCTGCGCGAGCCGGCGAGTTTTTCGCGCTTGCCCAGGTGGTCATACAGGAACAGGCCGGCACGAATCATCCAGGCCGGGCGCAGGTGCGGCCGGTGCGGCAGGACAAAACGCATGGGCTTGACGATGTGCGGGGCCTTGGCCAGCAGGACTTCACGTTCGGCCAGGGCTTCGCGCACCAGGCGAAACTCGTAATGTTCGAGGTAGCGCAGGCCGCCGTGGATCAGCTTGCTGCTGGCCGACGAGGTGTGGCTGGCCAGATCGTCTTTTTCGCAAAGGAACACGGACAAGCCGCGACCTGCCGCATCCGCGGCAATTCCAACACCATTGATCCCACCGCCGATGACGGCGATATCGTAAACCTCGGAGAGAGGGCGCGCGGGCAAGGTAGAAGTGGGCATCGACAGGCCTCGTGTTGCTTTGATATTTGAATTCGAACATTAATGTTCATTTTCGAAAATACTAGCGCATAAAGAAGGGCGTATCCAGCAAGTTTCGATTGAAAAAACTGATCGAAATGCCCTGAAAGGAAAGTTTACGAACATTAACGAGGGGTAACTGTAGTCGCTGCTGCGGGCTTTGACTGTGTGCGAGTGATCGGCCGTGTCGATTCCGAAAACGATGCAGCCCTTGCGGGGCGGCGTTCGGACACAGCCGGATCCGGGAGGGGAGGAGGGGATCAGACCACTTCGAGGCGGATCTTGTGCTGGTTGAGCAGTTGGGTCAGGGCCGGTACCGGTTGCTGGTCGGTGACCAGGCAATCGATCAGGCTGATGGGACCCAGGCGGATCATGGCGTTGCGCCCGAACTTGCTGGAGTCGGCGGCGAGGATCACTTGTCGGGCGTTGGCGATGATCGCCTGAGATACCCGTACTTCCTGATAATCGAAGTCCAGCAGGCTACCGTCTTCGTCGATACCGCTGATGCCCACCAGGGCGAAATCCACTTTGAACTGATTGATGAAGTCGACGCTGGCCTGGCCGACCACGCCGCCGTCACGGCGCACATTGCCGCCAGTGAGCAGCACATCGAAATCGTCCTTGGCGCTGAGCATCGAGGCCACGTGCAGGTTGTTGGTGATGATCTTCAGGTGGCTGTGGTTGAGCAGGGCGCGGGCGATGGACTCGGTGGTGGTGCCGATGTTGATGAACAACGAGGCGTGATCGGGGATCTGCGCGGCAACGGCTTCACCGATGCGTTGCTTTTCGTCGCGCATCTGATCGGCGCGCATGGCGTAGGCGGTGTTTTCGACGCTGGAATCATAGGCCGCGCCGCCGTGATAGCGGCGCAGCAGATTGGCTTCCGCCAGCTGGTTGATGTCGCGGCGGATGGTTTGCGGGGTAACAACGAACAGCTGGGCCAATTCCTCGATGCTGACGTACCCGCGTTCGCGGACCAGATCGAGGATTTGTTGCTGACGGGGAGGCAGATTCATGGGGCTTCCTTTGGGCTGCCGTGCAAAATTTGCCCATGATGCCGCAGGAATCCCCTCCCGACCAGTTACAAGCGGTTACCAATCCACGGCTTGGCTTATTTGGCCTCGTCGTGGGGTTCCCAGTCGCGGGTGCGGCTCACCGCTTTCTTCCAGCCTGCATACAGGCCTTCTTTTTCCTCTTGCGCCAGCTGTGGTTCGAACTCGCGCTCGATCACCGCTTTGCCTCGCAGCTCTTCCAGGCTGCCCCAGAAACCGCAGGCCAGGCCCGCCAGGTAGGCCGCGCCCAAGGCTGTGGTTTCGCGCATTTGCGGGCGCTCCACCTGAGTGCCGAGAATGTCCGCCTGGAACTGCATGAGGAAATTGTTGGCCACTGCGCCGCCGTCAACCCGCAGGGCTTTCAGGCGTTCGCCGGAATCCTGCTGCATGGCGTCGAGCACATCGCGGGTCTGATAGGCAATGGACTCCAGGGCGGCGCGGATGATGTGGTCCACGCGTACGCCACGGGTCAGGCCAAACAGCGCGCCGCGGGCGTAGGGGTCCCAGTAGGGAGCGCCCAGACCGGTAAAGGCGGGTACCAGGTACACGCCGTTGCTGTCCTTGACCTTGCCGGCGAAGTATTCGGTGTCATGGGCGTCGTTGATGATTTTCAGTTCATCACGCAGCCACTGCACAGTGGAGCCGCCGTTGAACACGGCGCCTTCCAGGGCATAGGCCACTTCGCCGCGGGGGCCACAGGCGATGGTGGTGAGCATGCCGTGCTGGGACTTCACCGCCTTGTCGCCGGTGTTCATCAGCAGGAAGCAACCCGTGCCGTAGGTGTTCTTGGCCTGGCCCGGCTCGACGCACATCTGGCCAAACAATGCAGCTTGCTGGTCGCCGGCGATGCCGCCGATGGCGATGCCACTCTTGGTACGGCCGTAGATTTCCGACGAGGACTTCACTTCCGGGAGCATCTCCCGCGGGATGTCCAGCACCTCCAGCATCTTCGCGTCCCACTCCAGAGTGTGGATGTTGAAGAGCATGGTGCGCGAGGCGTTGGTGTAGTCGGTGACGTGGGTCTTGCCGCCAGTGAATTTCCAGATCAGCCAGCTGTCGATGGTGCCGAACAGCAGTTCGCCGCTACGGGCGCGCTCACGGCTGCCTTCGACATTGTCGAGGATCCACTTGAGCTTGGTGCCGGAGAAGTAGGGGTCGGTGACCAGGCCGGTGGTGTCGCGGATGTAGTCTTCCAGGCCGTCGCGCTTGAGCTGCTGGCAGATCTCGGTGCTGCGGCGGCACTGCCAGACGATGGCGTTGTAGATCGGGCGGCCGGTGGTCTTGTCCCAGACCACTGTGGTTTCACGCTGGTTGGTGATGCCGATGGCCGCTACCTGATCGTGATGCAGGCCGGCCTGCGCCAGGGCCTCCACCATCACCGCGCTCTGGGTGGCGAAGATTTCCATCGGGTCATGTTCGACCCAGCCGGCCTGAGGGTAATGCTGGGCGAATTCACGCTGGGCAGTGCAGACCACGTTGGCATCGCGGTCGAAAATGATCGCCCGGGAGCTGGTCGTACCCTGATCAAGGGCAATGATGTAGTTCTTATTCTGAATGTCGGTCATGTCGATTGCCTTGGACGAAATAAGGGAGTGAGAACAGGCGCGTGATCGATTTGGGCAGGATCACGCGCCGCGAGAATCAAGAAACTTTGACCTTGCCCTCTATGGCCGGTTCGGCCTCGGAGGCGGCAACAGCGCTGGGCAGATGCCGGGCAATCAGCCCGCGATAGGCCGCAGCACCGAGGCAGGCCCCCAGAATCGGGGCAAAGATCGGTACCAGGAAATACGGAATGTCACGGCCGCCGGTGAAGGAGATTTCACCCCAGCCAGTCATGAACGTCATCAGTTTAGGGCCGAAGTCCCGTGCCGGGTTCATGGCGAAGCCGGTCAGGGGACCCATTGCGCTGCCGATCACGGCAATCAGCAGGCCGATCAGCAGCGGCGCCATCGGGCCGCGTGGCAGGCCGTTGTTGTCATCGGTCAGGGACATGATCACCCCCATGAGAATCGCTGTGATCACCACTTCCACCAGGAACGCCTGGGCAGTGGACAGTGCCGGGTTGGGGAAGGTGGAGAACACCGAGGCCAGTTCCAGGCTGGCCTGGGAGCCACGGATCATTTGGTGGGATTGTTCGAAATCGAAGAAAAGGTTGCTGTACAGCGTGTAAACCAACAGCGCCGCGCAGAAGGCGCCGGCGACCTGGGCCAGGATATAGAACGGCAGTTTGCGTTTATCAAAGTCGGCGAACAGCCACAGAGCGATACTCACGGCCGGATTCAGGTGTGCGCCGGAGACCCCGGCAGTCAGGTAGATCGCCATGCTCACGCCGATCCCCCAGATGATGCTGATTTCCCACAGACCGAAGCTGGCGCCCGCGACCTTGAGCGCGGCGACACAGCCGGTGCCGAAGAAGATCAATAGCGCAGTACCCAGGAACTCGGCCATGCATTGGCCCGATAGCGACGGTTGTTGCAGAGCAGTTGTCATTGTGAACCTCGATTTTTGTTGTTGTCTGGCGCTGCTGCAAAAGGCATGGAGCGCGACTTCCAACGAAGACAGAATCCCCATTCCGGCCTCGTCTTGCTACTGGGTGCAACCTTGGATCTACCGCAGGATATTCAGAAACGAAAAAATATAGACAAGAAACACCGCTGTCAAAGGTCGAAAGTGAACGATTGGTCATTTTATAGATATCAATCAGATGAATGATCCTGGGTGGCAGTCTCGGGAGTGACAGAGAACGTTGTGCTGGCAGCTCTCAGGGCGCGTTATCAAGGCTTGGAATAGAGCCTTTTGTTGATGAATGGCCTAAAATTCGTCCGCTCGGTTTTGCCTTTTCGTCCCCCTTGGAGCTGCCATGACCCCTGCACTGGACCTGCTGAAAAAAGTTCGCGCCGAACATCGCATCCACAGTTACGAACATGACCCCAAGGCAGCGTCCTACGGCCTGGAGGCGGCGGAGAAGCTCAATCTCGATCCGGCGCAAGTGTTCAAGACCCTGCTGGCCAGCAGTGAAAAGGGCGAATTGCTGGTGGCGGTGGTGCCGGTCGTCGGAAGTCTTGATCTGAAGGCCCTGGCCCATGCTGCGGGGGTGAAGAAGGCTGAGATGGCTGATCCGGCCGCTGCCCAGCGTGCCACCGGTTATCTGCTGGGGGGCATCAGTCCGCTGGGGCAGAAAAAACGACTGCGGACCTTTATCGACAACAGTGCCCAGCCGTTGGCCAGTATTTTCGTCAGTGCCGGTCGCCGTGGCCTGGAGGTGGAGTTGGCGGCGGCCGTGCTGGCCGAGCACACCCAGGCGAAGTTCGCCGACATCGGTCGCTCTTGAGCCCAGGCGTCGGCAGCGGCCCGGGCTGCTGCTGTATGCCGGAAAATCTTCCCTTCTGTGTCTGTCGGGTTCCTTGTTCCGGGCCTCATGCTGGCGGCCGACTATCCAAGGAGCACAGTTATGCCGCTTGAGTTCCAGCAGATCGATGCCTTCAGTGATCGCCCCTTCGCCGGCAATCCGGCCATGGTTTACCGGCTTGATGCGTGGCTTGACGAGGCGCTGATGCAGCAGATCGCCGCCGAGCACAACCTGGCGGAAACCGCTTTTGTGGTGCGCGAGGCGCAAGGCTGGCGAATCCGCTGGTTTACTCCGACCACTGAAGTACCCCTGTGCGGGCATGCCACCCTGGCCAGTGCTTATGTGTTGTTCGAGGTCTACGACGAGCCGACGCAACGCATCGATTTTCAGAGCCGTTCCGGGCCCTTGAGTGTCACCCGCGAAGACGGGCTGCTATGGCTTGATTTCCCTTTGCGCAGCCCCAGCAGCCAGGCTGGGCTGGAAGACGTGGCGCAGATACTGGGTGCTCGAGTCATCGAGCTGCTGGGCGCCAATGAGCTGTTGGCGGTGCTGGAGTCGGAGCAGGCGGTACGCGATTGCCAGCCGGATATGGCAGCGTTGGCGAATCTGCCCTGGCCTGGAGTGATTGTCACGGCGCGTGGAGACCGGCATGACTTTGTCTCGCGGTATTTTGCCCCGGCCATTGGCATCGACGAGGACCCGGTGACCGGTTCGACCCATTGCTGCCTGACGCCTTACTGGGCACGGCAATTGGATAAACAGCAGTTGAGCGCTTATCAGTGTTCGGCGCGAGGTGGAGCCTTGTTCTGTCGGTTGGAGGGAGAGCGGGTGAAGATCGGTGGCCATGCGCGGCTGATTGCCAGCGGACATTTGCACCTGGAATGACTGTGCCGGGTGTTTCGCCGTCAAGCCGGCTCCTACAGTTCGTTGCGATCTTGTAGGGGCCGGTTGGCCAGGGGAAGCGTTATCAGTGCGCGCTGCTGTAGCGGCGTACCCCTGATTCACTGTGTGGAATCTGCGCGGCGGTGCTGCCCGAGGCTTGGAACAGCACCAGGTGTTCTGCGGCGACCCGAATCCCCACGTCCGCTCCAACCTGATGATCGGCATGGCTGGGGAAGATCGACTCCAGCAGGCTGCCAGTCGGCAGTTGCAGGCGATACAGGGTCGAGGCACCGAGAAAGGTCTTGCCGACGATCCGCGCTTTCAGAGTGCTGTCCGGCGCATAAACGATATCGTCGGGGCGCAGCAGTACGTCCACCGCTCCACCGGACGGCCAGGTGTAGGCCCGGTTGCCCTGCAGCACACCCAGTTCGGTCTGCACCGATTCCGGGCTGCTCAACTGGCCACGAATGAAGTAGCCCTGGCCAATGAAACTGGCGACAAAGGGCGTCTGCGGTTCGTGATAGAGGTTGTAGGGGGTATCCCACTGCTCCAGGCGGCCTTCCTTGAATACCCCGACCTGATCGCTCACGGCAAAGGCTTCTTCCTGGTCGTGGGTGACCAGGATGGCACTGGTACCCCGAGCCTTGAGGATGTCACGCACCTCATGGCTGAGCTTGCGGCGCAATTCGCCATCGAGATTGGAGAAGGGCTCGTCCAGCAGCAGCAGTTGGGGTTCCGGTGCCAGGGCGCGGGCCAGAGCCACCCGTTGTTGTTGGCCGCCAGACAGTTCGTGGGGGAAGCGCTGACCGAGGTTCTTCAGGTTGACCAGTTCCAGCAATTCAGCGACCACACGGTCTTTCTGTGGGTGCTTGCGAATGCCGAAGGCAATGTTGTCCGCCACACACAGATGTGGGAACAGGGCGTAGTCCTGGAACACCATGCCGATCCGGCGTTTCTCCGGCGCCAGGGTGAAGCCGGCGCTGGAGATGGTTTCGCCGGCCAACTGGATCTCGCCCTCGTGTACGGGCTCGAATCCGGCGATGGCCCGCAGGGTGGTGGTCTTGCCGCAGCCGGATGAACCCAGCAGGCAACCGATATCACCGGCATTGAGGTGCAGATTGAGGTTCTGCACCACCCGTTGGTTCTGATAGCCGCATGCCAGATTGCGCAGGTTGAGCAGTAATGGCTGGCTCATGCGTGGTGGTACGCCGGTTCGACAAGAAACTCGAGCAGGGCCTTTTGCGCATGGAGACGGTTTTCCGCCTGGTCCCAAGCCACCGAACGTGGGTCGTCCAGCAGGTCGAGGCTGATTTCCTCACCGCGGTGGGCGGGCAGGCAATGCATGAACAGTACGTCCGGCGCGGCCAGGTCGAGCAGGGCGCGGTTTACCTGGAATGGCGCGAACAGCTTGAGGCGTTTGGCGGTTTCCTCTTCCTGGCCCATGGAGGTCCAGACGTCGGTGCTCACCAGGTGGGCGCCGGTTACCGCTTCGCGAGGATCGCGGACGATGGTCACGCGATCGCCGGCCAGAGCGACAAACTCCGGGTTGGGCTCGTAGCCTTCAGGGCAAGCGACGCGCAGTTGGAAATCGAACTGCATGGCCGCTTCTATATAGCTGTTGCACATGTTGTTGCCATCGCCGATCCAGGCCACGGTCTTGCCTTGGATCGAACCGCGATGTTCAAGGAAAGTCTGCATGTCCGCCAACAGTTGGCAGGGGTGCAGGTCATCGGACAGGCCGTTGATCACCGGTACCCGGGAGTTGGCCGCAAATTCGGTCAGGGTGCTATGGGCAAAGGTACGGATCATCACTGCGTCGAGCATGCGCGACATGACGATGGCGCAGTCGCCGATGGGCTCGCCGCGTCCCAGTTGGGTATCCCGTGGCGAAAGGAAGATGGCCTGGCCGCCCAGTTGGATCATGCCGGCTTCGAAAGACAGTCGGGTACGGGTCGACGACTTCTCGAAAATCATGCCGAGCACACGATTTTTCAAGGGCTCGAAGAGTACGCCGCGGTTACGCAGGTCCTTCAGCTCGATGCCTCGACGAATCACACTGACCAGCTCTTCGGGCGTGCAATCCATCAGGGAGAGAAAGTGCCTTGCGCTCATCATTAACTACCTTTTTGCAACGGACCGCAGATTCTCAAAGCCTTGTTTAATCGAACAACGGGCTGGACCTGCGGCGAAAGCCGCACGGGGCGACGAAATAGGGGAAGGCGCGATCTTATAATTAAATGTCGCGTCTTACCAATAGTGCTACGGCAATTACGGGCAAGAGAGGTCAGGACGCGATTGCGCTGACGCTTTTGAGACCAGTTTCCAGACAGCAGCCGGGCATTTGTACACTGCCCTGGCGCGCCTTGGCAATCCAGCGGGGCGCCGGCTGTTCGCTTGCAGTCGTTTTCTGACCTGTGGGCCGAGGTCGCTGCCATGGGCATGCCGAGGGGGTGTCAGTCTGAAACATTTCCTAATGCAAAGTACTGCGGTTACCAAGGCGAATCTGCGGCCGGGATAGATGCGCGATGGAATCCAAGGAGCAGCAACTGATGGCGCTTTTGGGGGAGGAGATGGCCCGGACGCTCACTGACATGACCGCCTCAGTGACAGCCCTTTTTTTGAATTGCTGCTCAATTGCTGCCGATGGCCTGCCGCGCTTGGCGCCGAACTGACAGCACTGATCATGGCTGGGGCTGATGGCCCTGAATTCATGGGGCGAACGTCGCTGGTGTCAGCAGCGGTCAGCCGCCATAGTTTTTGCTTCCAGCGGCCCCCTATGGGTTGCCTTCAAACAATAGAGACTGGCCATGACCAAGACTCTCCATCACCGTGCCTGCCACTTGTGCGAAGCGATCTGCGGCCTGACCCTGGAAGTCACCGAGGAAGAGGGTGGCGCTCCGCGCATTACCTCGATCAAGGGGGACGCTCAGGACAGCTTCAGTCGCGGCCACATCTGCCCCAAGGCTGTGGCCCTGCAGGATATTCAGAATGACCCCGATCGCCTGCGTCAGCCGGTGCGGCGCGTGGGCAATGAATGGCAGCCGATCGAGTGGGACGAGGCTTTCGCCCTGGTAGCCGAGAGGCTGGCGAGCATCCAGCAGCGTCATGGCAATAATGCGGTGGCGGTCTATCAGGGCAACCCCAGCGTTCACAACTACGGGCTGATGACTCACAGCAACTACTTCCTTGGCCAGCTCAAGACCCGTAACCGTTTCTCGGCCACGTCGGTCGACCAGTTGCCCCAGCACCTGACCGGCTACCTGATGTATGGCCACGGTCTGCTGCTGCCGATTCCGGACATCGACCACACCGACTTCATGCTGATCCTCGGCGGTAATCCCTTGGCGTCCAACGGCAGCATCATGACGGTGCCGGACGTGGAAAAGCGTTTGAGGGCAATCCAGGCTCGTGGTGGCAAGGTGGTGGTGGTCGATCCTCGGCGCAGTGAAACGGCGGCCATGGCCGATCAGCATCTGTTCGTCCGTCCTGGAGGCGATGTGGCCTTGCTGTTTGGCCTGTTGAACACGATTCTTGAGGAAGGGCTGATTCGCGACAGTCATCTGCAAGTCGATGGATTGGCAGAGGTGCGCCAGGCGATTTCCCGCTTCACCGCAGAGGCCATGAGCCCGCTGTGTGCGATTGCGGCGCCGCAGATTCGGCAGTTGGCCTGGGAGTTCGCCTCGGCGGAGCGAGCGGTCTGTTATGGACGCATGGGGGTTTCGACCCAAGCCTTCGGTACGTTGTGCCATTGGTTGCTGCAACTGCTCAATCTGATCACCGGCAACCTTGACCGGGTAGGTGGGGCCCTGTGTACCGAGCCGGCGGTGGATCTGGTAGCGGCGACTTCGGGGGGGCATTTCAACCTTTGGCAGAGTCGGGTTTCCGGGCTTCCGGAGTATGGCGGCGAGCTGCCTGTATCGGCCCTGGCCGAAGAGATGCTCACTGAGGGCGAGGGGCAGGTTCGGGCATTGATCACCGTGGCAGGCAACCCGGTGTTGTCCACACCCAATGGCCGGCAGTTGGAGCAGGCACTGGACGGGTTGGAGTTCATGCTCAGCATCGACTTGTACATCAATGAAACGACCCGTTATGCCGACTTGATCCTGCCGTCCACCTCGGCTCTGGAGAACGATCACTACGACACCACGTTCAATCTCCTTGCAGTACGCAATGTCAGTCGCTTCAACCGGGCGATCCTGCCCAAGCCTGCGGGTGCGCTGCACGACTGGGAGATCTTTGTCGGCCTGGCCAAAGCGTTTGCCGCGAAAACCGAACAACCGCTGAAGCCGACCATCCCCCCTGCGCAGATGATTGACATGGGTTTGCGAGCCGGTGCCTACGGCGATGCATCGCCGCTCAAACTGTCCTTGGCAACACTGGACCAGTATCCCCACGGTATTGATCTGGGGGCGCTGCAGCCGAATCTGGCGGCACGCTTGAAAACCGAGAATCGGCGGATTCAGGCGGCGCCAGCGCCGATCATGGCGGATCTGGCGCGATTTGCCGCCTTGAGCGTGCCGCCGTTGGATGAGTTGCTGCTGATTGGCCGTCGCCATGTACGCAGTAACAACTCGTGGATGCACAACTATCACCGCCTGGTGAAGGGCAAGCCCCGTCACCAGTTGCTGATGCATCCGGATGACCTGGCCAGCCGCGGGCTGAATGACGGTCAGCGGGTGCGAATCAGCTCTCGGGTTGGTGCGGTGGAGGTAGAGGTGCTGGCCAGCACTGAAATGATGCCGGGGGTGGTGAGCTTGCCTCATGGTTGGGGGCACGGGCGCCCAGGGGTGCAACTGAGCATTGCCATGGCGCAGCCCGGTTGCAGCGCCAATGACCTGACCGATGAGCGTCAGCTTGATGCGTTGTCTGGGAATGCGGCGTTGAACGGGGTGCCAGTCAAGGTGGAAGCGGCCTGAGATGTCTGTCGGAGAGGCCGAGCAGGGCGCTCAGGTTTCCGTTACAATGCGCCACCGTGCCGACAACAGCGTCGGAAAGTTCAGCCGAGGTGTTCCATGGATATCATCGAAACTATTAAAGAGCAGATTGCCAACAACACCATTCTGCTTTACATGAAAGGCTCGCCGAATGCCCCGCAGTGTGGCTTCTCCGCGAAAGCCGCCCAGGCCGTAATGGGCTGTGGTGAGAAGTTCGCTTATGTGGACATCCTGCAGAACCCGGAAATTCGCGCCAACCTGCCTAAGTACGCCAACTGGCCGACCTTCCCACAGCTGTGGGTGGCAGGTGAGCTGGTCGGTGGTAGCGACATCATGGCTGAGATGTTTGCCAACGGTGAATTGCAGACTCTGATCAAGGACGCAGCCGAAAAAGCCGCGGCCAAGACTGAAGCCTGACGCGAATATATCCGCGTAATAAAAAGCCCCGCCTCTCTTTCGAGGGCGGGGCTTTTTATTGCTTGAGTATTACGAGTTAAGTTACTCGTCACCCATTTGCGATTGCAGATAGTTCTCGATGCCGACTTTATCGATCAGGCCCAATTGGGTTTCCAGCCAGTCGATGTGTTCTTCTTCGGATTCAAGAATATCTTCCAGCAGTTCACGGCTGCCGAAGTCGCTCACCGACTCACAATGGGCGATGGCTGCCTTGAGGTCTGCATGGCCGGTGCGTTCGATACGCAGGTCGCACTCGAGCATTTCCTTGGTGTGTTCGCCGATGTGCAGCTTGCCCAGGTCCTGAACGTTCGGCAGGCCTTCGAGGAAGAGAATGCGCTTGATTAGCTTGTCCGCATGCTTCATCTCGTCGATGGACTCGTGGTACTCGTGCTTGCCCAGCTTGTTCAGGCCCCAATCTTCATACATGCGTGCATGCAAGAAGTACTGATTGATCGCGACCAGTTCATTGGCAAGGATTTTATTGAGATGCTGGATGACTGTAATGTCGCCTTTCATGATGGGGTCCTGCCCTTTAATTAGTGGAATAAGGACAGAGTCTGAGCCGCGCAAACATTACTGTCAAACCTAAGTTATTGAATAATATATGAAAATTAATCGGAATAAGAATGTTTGTGTTCCGCGTTTTGACCCTAAGCGATTGAATTACAGGCATAAAAAAACCGGACGCTAGGTCCGGTTGTTTAAAACAGTGCTATTTATCCGAGAAATCAGGCGACATTAAATTCTACTGGATAGGGAATTGCTGCCTGGCTGCTCTGCAGTTCGGTCAGGGTCTCGCGGACCACTTGCTTGGCCAGGCATGCGCATTTACCACATTGGCTGGCGACGCCGGTTGCCTGACGCACATCGCGGTAGCTGCAACAACCTTCATAGATGGCTTCGCGAATTTGTCCGTCGGTGACACCGGTGCAGAGGCAGACATACATAGGATGAGAACCGTCGCTGGTTAGGGCTCAATTGCGATGGATCTTAATGTTAACGAGAATGATTGTCAAAGTGGTTTCGGCGACCTTTGTTGCAGTTTCCTACCAGGGTGACGAACGGTTTTGTTCGCGATAGTGACAGATGATTCGCATTTTTCGCTTTGTGAGCCGGGCTGATGAAAAACCGTTAAGGACAGCTCAAAGACGCGGTGTATGATGGCCGGTCCTTGCGAAGCGGGGTCAGGTCACGGAGCTGTCGCATCCGCGTGGCAGACTCAAGGCCAATCCCCTTCTTCATTACTACGTCCACACCAGGAGATATCCAATGAGCGTACTCGTAGGCAAACAAGCCCCTGACTTCACCGTACCGGCCGTTCTCGGCAATGGCGAAATCGTTGACAGCTTCACCCTGTCCTCGGCCATCAAAGGCAAATACGGCCTGGTGTTCTTCTATCCACTGGACTTCACCTTCGTTTGCCCGTCCGAGCTGATCGCCCTGGACCACCGCATGGCTGACTTCAAGGCACGTAACGTGGAAGTGATCGCTGTTTCGATCGACTCGCACTTCACCCACAACGCCTGGCGTAACACCCCGATCAATGCCGGTGGCATCGGTCAGGTTCAATACATCATGGCGGCTGACATGAAGCACGACATCGCCAAGGCCTACGACGTTGAGTCCGAAGGCGGCGTGGCTTTCCGTGGCGCGTTCCTGATCGACGACAAAGGCGTTGTTCGTTCGCAGATCGTCAACGACCTGCCACTGGGCCGTAACATGGAAGAGCTGATCCGTCTGGTTGACGCTCTGCAATTCCACGAAGAGCACGGCGAAGTCTGCCCTGCCAACTGGAAAAAAGGTGACAAAGGCATGACCGCTTCGCCAGAAGGCGTTGCTGCTTACCTGAGCGAGAACGCTGGCAAGCTGTAAGCCAGGCGTCACGCATAAAAAAAACCGGCCTCAGGGCCGGTTTTTTTATGCAGGCAATTCAACCCGACGATGAATTGATCAGTCGTCGAAATCCTGCCAGCCGCCCATTTGTTTCCAGCGGTTGACGATGCCGCAGAACAGCTCGGCAGTCTTCTCGGTGTCGTAGCGGGCCGAGTGAGCCTCGCGACCGTCGAAGTCGATATCCGCGCTCTGACAGGCCTTGGCCAAAACGGTCTGTCCATAAGCCAGGCCAGCCAGGGTGGCGGTGTCGAAGCTGGAGAACGGGTGGAACGGATTGCGCTTCATATCCAGGCGCGCCACAGCGGCGTTGAGGAAGCCCAGGTCGAAACTGCTGTTGTGGCCCACCAGGATGGCGCGTTTGCAACCATTGGCTTTCAGCGCCTTGCGCACCCCACGGAAAATATCGGTCAGTGCAGTTTCCTCGCTGACGGCCATGCGCAGCGGGTGGTCGAGCTTGATCCCGGTGAACTCCAGGGCCGCGGCTTCGATGTTCGCGCCTTCAAAAGGCTCGACCCGGAAGAAATAGGTGTGTTCCGGGAACACGAAGCCTTTTTCATCCATGCCGATAGTGGTGGCGGCAATCTCCAGCAGGGCGTCGGTGGCCGAGTTGAAGCCGCCGGTTTCAACGTCGACGACTACCGGCAGGTAACCGCGAAAACGAGCTGCCATCGGGTGTCGAGGGCCGCCGCCGTTACCTTCTTGTTCGTCGTCGAAATGGTCGTCACTCACGAGTGATCCTCCAGCAGGCGCCAGCGCAGTTTTTCACCGGCGCGCAGCGGAATGACAGTCAGCTCACCGAACGGCAGGCTGGCGGGGGCGGTCCATTCTTCACGAACCAGGGTGATGTGATCGGTGTTGGTCGGCAGGCCGTAGAAGCGCGGGCCGTTGAGGCTGGCAAAGGCTTCCAGTTTGTCCAGGGCATTGCGCTGTTCGAACGCTTCAGCGTACAGCTCGATCGCGGCATAGGCGCTGTAGCAGCCGGCGCAACCGCAAGCGGCTTCCTTGGCGTGCTGGGCATGAGGCGCCGAGTCGGTGCCGAGGAAGAACTTCTCGCTGCCACTGGTGGCCGCATCCAGCAGAGCTTCCTGGTGGGTGTTGCGCTTGAGAATCGGCAGGCAATAGAAGTGCGGGCGAATACCGCCCACCAGCATGTGGTTGCGGTTGTACAGCAGGTGGTGCGCGGTGATGGTTGCGCCGACGTTGGCCGAAGCCTCCTTGACGAACTGCACGGCTTCACCGGTGGTGATGTGTTCGAACACCACTTTCAGACTGGGGAAGCGCTCGACCACGCGACGCATATGCTCGTCGATGAAGATTTTCTCGCGGTCGAAGACGTCGACGTCGCCGCGGGTCACTTCACCGTGAATCAGCAGCGGCAGGCCGACTTCGGCCATCGCTTCGAGCACCGGGAAGATCTTGTCGATGCTGGTCACGCCCGAGTCCGAGTTGGTGGTCGCGCCGGCCGGGTACAGCTTGGCGGCGTGCACGAAACCGCTGGCCTTGGCTGCGCGGATCTCGTCCGGCTGGGTGCGGTCGGTCAGGTAGAGCACCATCAGCGGCTCGAAGCGGCTGCCGGCCGGGCGCGCAGCTAGAATACGCTGGCGATAGGCGTCGGCTTCCGCGGCGTTGCGCACCGGAGGTACCAGGTTGGGCATGATGATGGCGCGGCCAAAGGTGCGCGCGACATCTGCGACTGTATTGGGCAACACGGCACCATCGCGAAGATGAATATGCCAGTCGTCGGGACGCAGCAGGGTCAGGCGGTCGGACATTGGAGGTTCCAGGCGGGTAAAACTCGGGGGGAATGCTACCGGAAAAGACTCTTCCAGGCACTCGCTATCAAGTTTTGCGACGAGCAACCGATATCCCGAAGGTATGGCGTATTAACGCCTGTCGATTTTTCTGTTGTACACGTCAGTGGAGCCTCCCGTGCGCCAGCGTTATCTAGCCTTGCTCAGTGTGTTTGCCAGCCTGCCCGCGATGGCTCTCACTTTCCAGACCCGTCTGGAGAGCATTGAGTGGACGGTCGAAGGTGACAAATTCGAGTGCCGCTTGATCCAGCCCGTCACCGATTTCGGTTCCGGCGAATTCGTTCGCCGCGCCGGTGAGCAGGCGATTTTTCGCCTCAAGAGTTTCAACCCGATGCAGGCAGGTGGCTCGGCGACGCTGCTTGCGGCCGCGGCGCCCTGGCAGCCGGGGCGTGGCGACATCAACCTCGGGGCGGTCAAGGCCGGCACGGATGGGGTGCTGTACAACAGCAATCAGATGCAGGCCGGTCGCCTGATCATCGGTTTGCTGGAGGGGCGTAGTCCGGTGGTCCGGCATTTTTCCCGCGAGGGTGGGGTTTCCGAGGTGCGCCTGCTTCCGGTGAAATTCAGCAAGGCCTACAGCGACTATCAAAGCTGCATGACCAAACTGCTGCCGATGAACTACGAACAGGTGAAACAGGGCGAGATCGGGTTCCCGGGCGGCGGTATCGAACTCGATGCTCGAGCCAAGGCGAAGTTGCAGGTGATGGTGGACTTCATCAAGGCCGATCCGACGGTCAATCACGTCGAACTGGATGGCCACTCTGACAACAGCGGCAATCGCTTGACCAACCGCGACCTGTCCCGCCGCCGGGCCTTGGCGGTGATGGAGTTCTTCAAGGCCAACGGTTTGGCGGAAAACCAGATTGTGGTGCGCTTCCATGGTGAGCGTTATCCCCTGGCTCCCAACACCAATCCTGCCAACCGAGCGAAGAATCGCCGGGTCAATGTGCATCTGGAACGGGTCGCCCCCACCGAAAAACCGGCTCCGGCGCCTCAGGCCACCTCCGGTTCCAGCGCTGCGGCGACTTCCTGATACGGCTGTCGTCGTCGCGCGCTCGACATAATCTGTCGCTTGGTCGTCATAAGCTGTCGCGCCTCTGTAAATTATCCTCGTGGATCGGTAGACTCGACGGCTTTCCGTACAACCCCGTGGAGTGATGGCATGGCGGACGTAAACAAGGTCGTTCTGGCGTATTCGGGCGGCCTGGACACTTCGGTGATCCTCAAGTGGCTGCAGGATACTTACAACTGTGAAGTAGTGACTTTCACTGCTGACCTGGGCCAAGGCGAAGAGGTCGAGCCGGCCCGCGCCAAGGCGCAAGCCATGGGCGTCAAAGAGATCTACATCGACGATCTGCGCGAAGAGTTCGTGCGTGATTTCGTTTTCCCGATGTTCCGCGCCAACACCGTCTACGAAGGCGAGTACCTGCTGGGTACTTCCATCGCTCGTCCGTTGATCGCCAAGCGTTTGATCGAAATCGCCAACGAGACTGGCGCGGATGCCATTTCCCATGGCGCCACCGGCAAGGGCAACGATCAGGTGCGTTTCGAGCTGGGCGCCTATGCCCTCAAGCCAGGGGTCAAAGTGATCGCCCCTTGGCGTGAGTGGGACCTGCTGTCCCGCGAGAAACTGATGGACTACGCCGAGAAGCACGGTATCCCGATCGAGCGTCACGGCAAGAAGAAGTCGCCGTACTCGATGGATGCCAACCTGCTGCACATTTCCTATGAAGGCGGCGTGCTGGAAGACACCTGGACCGAGCACGAAGAAGACATGTGGCGCTGGACCGTCTCCCCGGAGAAGGCTCCTGACACCCCGCAATACCTGGAGCTGACCTACCGCAACGGTGACATCGTCGCCATCGACGGCGTGGAAATGACTCCGGCTACCGTGCTGGCGACCCTGAACCGCATCGGTGGTGAACACGGCATCGGTCGTCTGGACATCGTCGAGAACCGTTACGTGGGCATGAAGTCCCGTGGCTGCTACGAGACCCCGGGTGGCACCATCATGCTGCGCGCCCACCGCGCCATCGAGTCCATTACCCTGGACCGCGAAGTGGCTCACCTCAAAGACGAGTTGATGCCCAAGTACGCCAGCCTGATCTACACCGGCTACTGGTGGAGCCCTGAGCGTCTGATGCTGCAACAGATGATCGACGCCTCCCAGGCCCACGTGAACGGTGTAGTGCGCCTGAAGCTGTACAAGGGCAACGTGATCG
Source organism: Pseudomonas danubii (assembly GCF_042980055.1). Taxonomy (NCBI): domain Bacteria; kingdom Pseudomonadati; phylum Pseudomonadota; class Gammaproteobacteria; order Pseudomonadales; family Pseudomonadaceae; genus Pseudomonas; species Pseudomonas danubii. Next base: position 6,483,375 of record NZ_CP116502.1, on the reverse strand, counting down.
TTACCGGTCGCAAGTCCGATGAGTCGCTGTTCGACGCCAACATCGCCACCTTCGAAGAAGACGGTGGTGCTTACAACCAGGCGGACGCAGCAGGCTTTATCAAGCTCAACGCATTGCGCATGCGCATCGCTGCAAACAAGGGCCGGACCCTGGTCTGATACCTTGAGTTGCTAAAAGAACCCCGCGATAAGCGGGGTTTTTTTTGCTTCTGATTAATGGTGCCTACGGGCAGAGGCTGAGTAGGGCAGTTGATTGAACGAAGAAGTGCTATTGAGTGCAGTTTGTTAATCACCCTCCCGCTGCTGAAAGTGCTGCCTGATGATGTGGCTTTTAGTACGAAAAGTAGCTGCTCTAGCGATTAATCTTAAGCGCTTTTCCAGTTAAGTGACCTTTATCTAAATTTTTTTGTAAGGTAAATCGGTATTGTTTGTAAGGATCGTCCTCGTAGGGTCGTAGCCCCTGGTAGCACGGTGTCAGAGTCAATTCTCTGGGGTATTGTGCGGGCTCTAAAAAACTCTAAGGACTTGGATGGACCTATGAAAAGAGTATTGATCGTGGATGATCATCCTGTTATTCGCCTGGCTGTGCGCATGTTGATGGAACGCCATGGTTTTGAAGTAGTAGCAGAAGCAGATAACGGCACGGACGCTTTAAAGTTGGCTCTTGAATATGTTCCCGATATTTTGATTTTGGATATTGGTATCCCACAACTTGATGGGCTTGAAGTTATAACCCGCCTGATGTCCAGAGGCATGCCGATCAAAATTCTAGTGTTGACCCTGCAAGTTCCCGGACCCTTTTCCATGCGTTGCATGCAGGCCGGGGCCGCCGGCTACGTGTGCAAGCAGCAGGACATTACCGAACTGATCAGTGCGGTGCGGGCGGTGCTGGCAGGTTACAGCTACTTTCCCAACGAGGCGTTGCACACCTTTCGTTCCAGTCAGGGCATCAGCAGCGAGGAAGAAATGATCGAGCTTCTTTCAGGGCGTGAGTTGATCGTATTGAAGCAGCTCACCAATGGCATGAGTAACAAGGAAATCGCCGAGGGCTTGTGTTTGAGCAACAAGACCGTCAGCACTTACAAGCGGCGGTTGTTGGCCAAGCTCAATGCTCGTTCATTGGTTGACCTGATCGAATTTGCCCAGCGCCATCAGTTGGTATGAGTGTGGGTGACTGAAGCGACAGCCTTGAGTGGAGCAATCTGCTAATTCGGAACGGACCGGTCATGCCGAGGGGCTGACCGGTCGAGTTTCAGGGCGAGAGAGTCACAAAAAAACCTCCGTCTGGAGGTTCTTTTGTGACTAGAGGTCAAAGTCGTAATCGGCCAGTTGTTTCTGCAGCCGTCGTTCTTCCAGAAGATTGTCGATGGTTCTGCGCTTGCTCAGATTGGTTTTCGCCACCTCGACCACCGGTTCAGCATCGTCTGTGTCTGCTGCGATGAAGTCTTCTTCCACGTCCAGTTGTTCTTTGCCAGTGCTCATAAGGTCAACTCCAGGCTAAGACTGCCATTGGCGCTCCTTATATCGATATTCTCCTGGCGGGTAAAAAAGATTTTTTCAATCGACTCATCAACAAAATCAATGCTGCCTCAATCGTCAGAAGTCTTTTGCTTGTACTCGCACAGGTCTTCGATTCGACAGCTACCGCAACGTGGCTTACGGGCCAGGCAGACGTAGCGACCGTGAAGGATCAGCCAGTGATGGGAGTCCAGCAGAAACTCCTTGGGTACAAACTTCAGCAGTTTTTTTTCCACTTCTACTACATTCTTGCCCGGGGCCAGCCCGGTGCGGTTGCTGACCCGGAAGATGTGGGTGTCCACGGCCATGGTCAATTGCCGGAAAGCGGTGTTGAGGACCACATTGGCGGTCTTGCGGCCGACGCCGGGCAAGGCTTCCAGCTCCTCCCGGGTCTGTGGCACTTCACTGTTGTGGCGTTCCACCAGCAGGCGGCAGGTCTCGATGACGTTCTTGGCCTTGCTGTTGTACAGGCCAATGGTCTTGATGTATTCGGACAGGCCCTCGACCCCCAGTGCATGGATAGCTGCCGGTGTATTGGCCACGGGGAAGAGTTTGGCGGTCGCCTTGTTGACCCCGACGTCGGTCGATTGCGCCGAAAGAATCACCGCGATCAGCAACTCGAACGGCGAGGAGTAGGCCAGTTCGGTTTTTGGTTCGGGGTTGTCTTCGTGAAGTCGGCGAAATATTTCCAGGCGTTTGGCGGCATTCATCGGTGGTTCATTTCCTCGAAGGCGGTCGGTTGAAGGATGAAGAGGTGGTCCAGGCCCGCTTTGCCGCCAGCAGCAGGCCAAGCAGGATAAAACCCCCAGGGGCCAGAGTCAGCAGGCGCAATCCGCCTTGGGGCAGCAACACCCAACCGGCGCTATCACCGGGCAGGCCGGCGAGCCAGCCCAGATGGCTGCCCAGGGCGCCGGTGCCCAGCAATTCGCGCAGCGCGCCCACCAGCACCAGCGCGCCACAGAAACCTGCAGTTAGGCGTAGCCGGTCGCGGTGCTGGAAGAAGCCCGCCTGTTCCAATATCACGCATTGCAGGGGCAGCAGGCCCAGGTACAGGCTCAACTGCTGGTGCAACTCATAACTCCAGGCTTGCACCGCCAGCCACAGCCAACTGCCGAGAGTGGCGGCGAGCAACAGGCTGGCCAGCCACTGCTGACGGCTTTGCAAATGTGGCCGCAGCAGGCCCATGCCGGCCCCGAAGGTCCCGATCAGCAGCGTGGACGCCAGAGCCAGGCCCAGGGCCTTGACCCAGGAATCCGTGGCCCCGATCAACGGCGTCAGCATCAGCAGGCCCGGAAATGACAGTGGCTTACTCATCGGCGGCTCCCGAAAGCAGTTGCTGACGATGCTCATCGAAGTAGCGCAGGGCATCGTGCAGGGCGCTGATCACCGCGCGGGAGGTGATGGTGGCGCCGGCGATCTGATCGAACTGGCCATTGTCCTTTTTCAGGGCCCAGGCAGCATCGTCCGGGGACGTGCGGGATTTGCCGGAAAACCCCTGCAGCCAGGCGTTGGGCTGTTCGGCGATGCGGCCTCCCAGGCCTGGGGTTTCATCCTGCTTGAGCGTCTTGCTGCCCTGCAGGCGGCCATGGCTGTCGATGGCGATCAGCAGCTCGATGGGGCCAGCGTAACCGTTCACTCGAGTGCGTAGCAGCACGGCACTGGGCTGACCCGCGCGGGTGGCCAGGTAGCCATCCAGCAAGCGGCTGTTGTCCAGTTGCACATCCCTCAAGGGCAGTGGTTGCTCCAGTGGCTGGTTGTCGTAGCTTGCCGCAGGCAGCAGGTCGAGTAACTTGCGGGCCTGCAACGCCCGTTGCTCGGCGGCGATGCGCGGTGCGCCAGCGTATTGCAGCCACAGGGTGGCGCCCACGCCGAGAACGCCGAGCAGCACCAGCAGGAGCAGACCTCGCGTTCTCTTCATGCTCAAGCTTTCTCCTGTTCCGAGAGGCACAGGCGTTCCAGCCCCGGTACCGCCAGATTCATCAGTAGTACGGCGAAGGCAACGCCGTCGGGGTAGCCGCCCCAGGTGCGGATCAGGTAGGTCAGCAGGCCGACGCCGACGCCGAACAGCAGCCTGGCTTTCGCTGCCTTGGGGCCGGATACCGGTTCGGTGACGATAAAGAATGCGCCCAGCATGCTGGCGCCGCTGAGCAGGTGAAACAGCGGTGAGCCATGGGAGTCGGAGCCCGAGCCGTTCCAGCACAGCAGGCTGATGACAAAGAGGCTGCCCAGCATGCCCACGGGCGCCTGCCAACTGATGACCCGCTGCTGCAGCAGAAACAGCCCCCCGGCAAGAAATCCCAGGCTGATCCATTCGGCGCCACGGCCGCCGAAGTGCCCGAAGGCGGGGTTGCCGGCAAAGAGTTCGTCGAGGGTCAGGCTCTTGTTGATCCGCAGGCTGTCCAGTGCCGTGGCTTGAGCCCAGGCGTCCGCATGCAGGCCGTCCGCGACACCGAATACCTGTTGCAGGCCACCGAGCAGGTCCATGGCGTGGGGCGCAGGCCAATGGGTCATCGACTGGGGAAAACACAACAAGGCCAGGGCGTAGCCGAGCATGGCCGGATTGAACGGGTTCTGGCCCACACCGCCGTACAAGTGCTTGCCCAGGACAATGGCGGCGGCGGCCGCGCTCAGCGGCAGCCACCAGGGGCAGTAAGCTGGCAAGGCCAGGGCCAGTAGCGTGGCGCTGACCAAGGCACTGCCATCGCCTAGGTTGGGCGGCAGCGGGCGTCTTCTGAGGTACAGGACCAGGGCTTCCATGGCCAGGGCGCCGCTGACGGTCAGCAGCAGATTGAGCAGCACGCCCCATCCGTACAGCCACAGCATCACCAACAGGCCCGGCAGCGTGGCCAGCAGCACTCGCTGCATGGCCTGGCGCAGGCGCTGGTCGACGCCGTCAGCTATCAGCATGGGCCTTCACCTGGCGCTCGGCCTCGTACAAGCGTGCCTGAGCCTGGGCCAGCTGTTCTGCTCGGGTGTCGGGCTGGCGCTGTAGTTTGTTCAGATCGGCGCGGGCGTAGGCCAGTTCGGTTTTCAGTTGCCGCAGCTGTGGATCGATCGGGCGTTTTTCGATACGAGTCAGTGTCGGCGCCGGTTTCGCACTGGCGTCCTCGGCGGCATGCAGGGCCTGTTCGGCCGCCGCCAGGGCTGCGCTCAGGGTTTCCAGTTCAGCACTGGACGCTTCAGCCGCCTGAGCTTTCTTCAGTTCGGCGCGGCGCGTCGCCAACTGGATCTTCGCGCGCTTGAGATCAGCATCCTTGCCCACTGGCGGCGGAGCAGGTGGCGCCTGGGACTCCAGCTGGGCCAAGGCCTGCTCGGCGGTTTCGAACTGACGCTGCAGGACGATCAATTGCATTTGCTGCTCGAAGGTCGGTGGATGGCCGAAAGCCTTGAGCGACTTGTGCAACTGGGCCCGGCTCATGGCCAGCTCGATCTTGGCTTTCTTCAGTGCTGCATCGGCCGCCGCGGCCTTCTGCGCACGGACTCGTTCGATGGCGGCCTGCACCGGGTTCTGGCTGTCGTCAGTGTTTTGCGCGGCTCGTTGTGCGCGGGCCTGGCGCTCGGCCAGGCGCCGGGCGTCTTCCCGTTGCAAGCGTTCGTTGCGTTGTTCGAAGCGTCGTCGCGCCTGCTCGCGCTTGCTGCTGCGGGCTTGCAGCTGCTCGGGGCTGGTGGCCAGGCCGCCGACGATCGGTACCACCTTGCTCTCGTGCAGCGGCAGCATATCGATACAGTCCACCGGACAGGGCGCCACGCACAGGTCGCAGCCGGTGCACTCGTCCACAAGCACGGTATGCATCAATTTGGCCGCGCCGACGATGGCGTCCACTGGACAGGCCTGGATGCATTTGGTGCAGCCGATGCATTCGGCCTCGCGAATATAAGCGATCTGGGCCGGAGCTTCGCCGCGGCTGCGATCCAGCTCCAGCACCGGTAACTGCAGGAGTTGCGCCAGGCCGGCGATGGTTTCCTCGCCGCCGGGTGGACACTTGTTGATGGCCTCGCCGTTGGCGATGCCCTGGGCGTAGGGTTTGCATCCGGGGTGGCCGCACTTGCCGCACTGGGTCTGGGGCAGGAGGGCATCGATGCGTTGAATCAGACTCATGTTTTGATCAGTCCGTTGAAGCCGAAAAACGCTACTGCCAGCAGGCCGGCGCTGATCAGGTCGATCGGCAGGCCGCGCCAGGGCAGGGGAATATCGTTGTTGGAGATACGCTGGCGCAGATCGCTGAACAGGCTCAGTACCAGCCAGAAGCCCAGTCCGGCCCCCAGGCTCATGGCGCTGAGGGTCGCGAGCCCGAGGTTTTCCCCAGTGGCGATCAGCAGCAGGCCGAGCGCACTGGCATTGCCCAGCAGCAGCGGCCAAAGGCCGTCGAATGGAACATTGGGCAAGGCCCGGGATAGCAACTGCAACAGCGGTTTGATCAGCAGCACGCTCAGGGGCAGCCAGAGAAACAACTGCAAGGATTCCAGCCCCCAAGGCAGCAGCGCGCCACGATAAAGGACATGGCCGAGCACGCAACTGACCAGCATCAGGACCGTGGTCGCCAGGCCCAGCGCGTGAATCCGCTGCCGAGCGCTATCGGTTGGGGCCTGCAGCAGTGGATCGACGCCCAGCGGCCACTGCAACACGAAGTTGTTGATCAGGGCAGTGCTGACAAGGGCGAGGAGGAAGTGGGTCATGGTTGGGCCGGTACGGGCAGGCGGTCTCTCAAGAGTAGGCAAACTCCGGCGCGGGCGCAGGGCCGCCAGATATGCAAATCCCCCCGTTGCGCCGGGCACAACGGGGGGACGGGGTCCAGCCTGCAGCCTTACTTGATCCGCTGGCCCGGCTTGGCGCCGCTGTCCGGGCTCAGCAGGTAGATCTCTTCACCGCCAGGGCCGGCGGCCATCACCATGCCCTCGGAGATGCCGAATTTCATTTTTCGCGGCTTGAGGTTGGCGATCATCATGGTCAGGCGACCATCGAGCTTGGACGGATCCGGGTAGGCACTCTTGATTCCGGAGAACACGTTGCGCTGCTCATCACCGATATCCAGGGTCAGGCGCAGCAGCTTGTCGGCACCTTCCACGGCTTCGGCCTTGACGATCAAGGCGACGCGCAGGTCGATGGCGGCGAAGGTGTCGAAGTCGATTTCCGGCGACAGCGGATCCTTGGCCAGTTCGCCGTTGCCTGCTGGCGCGGCTGCGCCGGTGTCGGTCTGGCTGGCGGTCAGGTCTTCTTTCGAGGCGTCGGTCATGGCTTGTACTTTTACCGGGTCGATCCGCGTCATCAGCGGCTTGAATTCGTTGAGTTGATGGTTGGCCAGCAGGTGCAGGTGATCGTTCCAGGTCAGCGGTGCAACGTTGAGGAACGCCTCGGCATCGGCGGCCAGCAGCGGTAGCACCGGCTTGAGGAAAATCACCAGCTGGCGGAACAGGTTGATACCGGTGGCGCAGATGGCCTGCACCTCGGCTTGCTTGCCTTCCTGCTTGTTCAGCGACCATGGGGCCTTGTCGGCGATCCAGGCGTTGGCGCGGTCGGCCAGGGCCATGATCTCGCGCATGGCACGGGCAAAGTCGCGGGCTTCATAGGCGTCGGCGATGCTTGGCGCGGCCGCCAGGAAGGCCTCGGTCAGCTCGGGAGCGGCATTGCTGTCGACCATCAGCCCGGCATTGCCCTTGTGGATGAAGCCGGCGCAACGGCTGGCGATGTTCACCACCTTGCCCACCAGGTCGGAGTTGACCTTCTGTACGAAGTCTTCGAGGTTCAGGTCCAGATCGTCGACACCACGGCCCAGCTTGGAGGCGTAGTAGTAGCGCAGGTATTCCGGCGACAGGTGCTCCAGGTAGGTGCGGGCCTTGATGAAGGTGCCCCGGGACTTGGACATCTTCTGGCCATTGACCGTCAGGTAGCCGTGGACGTTGATGCCGCTCGGCTTGCGGTAGCCGGCGCCTTCGAGCATGGCGGGCCAGAACAGGGCGTGGAAGTTGACGATGTCCTTGCCGATGAAGTGGTACAGCTCGGCGGTGGAGTCCTTGCCCCAGAACGCGTCGAAATCCAGCTCCGGACGACGGGCGCAGAGGTTCTTGAAGCTGGCCATGTAGCCGATTGGCGCGTCCAGCCACACGTAGAAGTACTTGCCCGGCTCGTCCGGGATCTCGAAGCCGAAGTACGGCGCGTCGCGGGAGATGTCCCACTGCTGCAGGCCGGCATCCAGCCACTCGGCGATCTTGTTGGCCACGGCGTCTTGCAGGGTGCCGCTGCGGGTCCAGCTTTGCAGCATCTGCTGGAAGTCCGGCAGCTTGAAGAAGAAGTGCTGGGAATCCTTGAGCACCGGGGTGGCGCCGGAGATCGCCGACTTTGGATCTTTCAGGTCGGTCGGGGCATAGGTGGCGCCGCATTTTTCGCAGTTGTCGCCGTACTGGTCCTCAGTGCCGCACTTCGGGCAGGTGCCCTTGATGAAGCGGTCGGCCAGGAACATTTTCTTTTCCGGGTCGAAATACTGCGTGATGGAGCGCGTGGCGATGTGCCCGGCGTCCCGCAGCTTGAGGTAGATCTGGCTCGACAGCTCACGGTTTTCTTCGGCGTGGGTCGAGTGGAAGTTGTCGAAGTCCACCAGGAAGTCGGCAAAGTCGGCGCTGTGTTCGGCCTGGACGTTGGCGATCAGTTGTTCCGGGGTGATGCCTTCCTTTTCCGCGCGCAGCATGATGGCCGAGCCGTGTGCGTCGTCGGCGCAAACATAGATGCATTGGTTGCCGCGATGCTTCTGGAAGCGCACCCACATGTCGGTCTGGATGTACTCAAGCATGTGGCCAAGGTGAATGGAACCATTGGCATAGGGCAGGGCGCTGGTGACGAGGATCTTGCGTGGCTCGGACATGGGGCTCGGCTACTTGATGAAACGGAGGTCGGCCACTATAAAGCGCCAGCGCGGATTTTTCACCCTTCCGGGCACATTGTGCACAGCAAGCTTTCTCGCCACGAAGGAGTCGGCGGCGTAGGATAGCCGCCTGATTTTCCAGTCTTGTTATCGGAGTTGCCCATGAGCGCCGTCAATCGCGCAGCGGTGGAAGCCGTCCTTCGCCAATACACCGACCCTTACCTGAACCAGGACCCGGTCAGCGCCGGCTGCGTGCGCGACATCGACGTCCAGGGCGACCGGGTCACGGTCCGCATGGAACTGGGTTATGCCGCCGGCCTGTTCAAGAGCGGCTGGGCGCAGATGCTGCAACTGGCCATCGAGGGCCTGGACGGCGTGAGCTCGGCCAAGGTCGAGATCACCAGCGTGATCGCCGCGCACAAGGCCCAGGCGCAGATTCCGGGCCTGGCCAACGTCAAGAATGTGGTGGCGGTGGCGTCCGGCAAGGGCGGCGTGGGCAAGTCCACCACTGCGGCCAACCTGGCCCTGGCCCTGGCCCGGGAAGGCGCCAAGGTGGGGATTCTCGACGCTGATATCTATGGTCCGAGCCAGGGCATCATGTTTGGCATTGCCGAAGGCACCCGGCCGAAGATCAAGGACCAGAAGTGGTTCGTGCCCATCGAGTCCCATGGGGTCGAGGTCATGTCCATGGCCTTCCTTACCGACGACAACACGCCGATGGTCTGGCGCGGCCCGATGGTCTCCGGCGCCTTGCTGCAACTGGTGACCCAGACCGACTGGGGCAATCTCGATTACCTGGTGATCGACATGCCGCCGGGCACTGGCGATATCCAACTGACCCTGGCGCAGAAAGTCCCGGTGGCCGGTGCGGTGATCGTCACCACGCCGCAGGACCTGGCGTTGCTGGATGCGCGCAAGGGCGTCGAGATGTTCCGCAAGGTCAACATCCCGGTGCTGGGCGTGGTGGAGAACATGGCGGTGCACATCTGCTCGAACTGTGGCCATGCCGAGCATCTGTTTGGCGAAGGCGGTGGCGAGAAGCTGGCCAGTCAATACGATGTTGAACTGCTGGCTTCGTTGCCGTTGTCGATGCTGATCCGCGAACAGGCCGATGGTGGCAAGCCGACGGTGATCGCCGAGCCGGAAAGCCAGATCGCCATGGTCTATCAGGAACTGGCGCGGCATGTCGGCGCGCGCATCGTCTTGCAGGAAGCCAGCGCTCCGGCGATGCCCAGCATCACTGTCAGCGATGACTGATTCGCCGTACTTCTAGGTGCCGGCACCCCGCAAGAAAAAGCCCGATGTGCAAACACCGGGCTTTTTCTTGGGGGCTCAGACTCGCAGGCCGCCGTCCATTTCCAGGATGCGTCCGGTGTAGTAGTCGTTCTCGAAGATGTACGCCGCTGAATGGGCGATCTCTTCCGGTTTGCCCATGCGCTTGAGCGGAATGCCGGAAGTCATCTTCTCCAGGGCCTCAGGCTTCATGCCCAGGGTCATCTCGGTTTCGATAAAGCCCGGGGCAATGCCGGCCACGCGGATGCCATAGCGCGCCAGTTCCTTGGCCCAGGTCACGGTAGCTGCCGCTACGCCGGCCTTGGCCGCGGAATAGTTGGTCTGGCCGATATTGCCTGCGCGCGAGATTGACGAGATGTTGATGATCGCGCCGCTGTTGTTCAGCTCGATCATTTTCGCCGCCACCTCACGGGTGCAGAGGAAGACACCGGTCAGGTTGACGTCGATCACTGCCTGCCACTGGGCCAGGCTCATCTTGGTCATCTCGCCGTCCTTGACCTTGACCAGCAGGCCGTCGCGCAGGATCCCGGCATTGTTGATCAGGCCGTGGATGGCACCGAAGTCCTCGGCGACCTGGGCCACCATGTGGTTGACCTGTTCTTCATTGGCGACGTTGCACAGATAGGCTCGGGCTTCTACGCCGTGGGCCTTGCAGGCCGCGACCGCCTGGTCGAGTTTTTCCTGGTTCAGGTCCACCAGGGCCAGCCGTGCGCCCTTGGCGGCGAAATACTCGGCCATGGAGCGGCCCAGACCTTGGCAACCGCCGGTGATAATGATTACTTTGTCAGTGAGTTGCATTCGCATGTCCCGCTAGCAGGTCTTGAGGGGTGGTCCTTTTGGGGGAACCTCGGCTGGCTGCCGGACCTGGCCTGGCTGCAGAAGAGAATTGCCCCGTTGGCGTAGCTGGAACAATGCTCCAGGCGCCCGTCCGTTTTCGACGGATTCTAAAGAAGGAGTCATAAAGTGAGCGTTGAAGCTGCCAAGAATGCACGAGAATTGCTGCTCAAGGAATACCGCGGCGTGTTGTCGACGCACTCCAAGGCCATGCCGGGTTTTCCCTTTGGGTCCGTAGTGCCTTATTGCCTGGATGCCGAGGGGCGACCGCTGATTCTTATCAGCCGCATTGCCCAGCACACCCACAATCTGCAGAAGGATTCCAAGTGTTCGCTGCTGGTGGGCGAGCGCGATGCCGACGACGTGCAAGCAGTGGGGCGCCTGACCTACCTGGCCGAAGCCGAGAAGCTTGAGGACCAGGACGCCATCGAGGCCGCCGCCGAGCGCTACTACCGCTATTTCCCGGAATCCCAGAACTACCATAAGGCCCATGACTTCGATTTCTGGGTGCTCAAGCCCGTGCGTCACCGCTATATCGGCGGTTTCGGCGCCATTCACTGGGTGGATCAAGTGGCCCTGGCCAACCCGTTCGCCGGCAAGGCTGAGCTGAGCATGGTGGAACATATGAACAGCGACCACGCCAAAGCTATTGCCCACTATGTGGAGTTGGCCGGACTGCCGCACAGCGAGCCCGCGCAACTGGCCGGAATCGACAGTGAAGGCATGCACCTGCGCATTGGCCAGGCTCTTTACTGGCTGCCCTTTCCAAGCCTTTGCAACACGCCGACACAAGTGCGCGAAGCCCTGGTTTTTCTGGCCCACGCCGATCAATGGCCGAAAAATCCGGCACCGGGTGCTTGAATTCACGAATTGGCGACGTCATTTACGGTCTACTGGAAGGCATTCTTCCGCAGAGGAAACCATTTGATGCGCCCTTTTCTGTTGCTCTTTTTACTGTTCCCGGTGCTGGAGCTGTTCGTCTTCGTCAAGGTCAGCGCGGCCATCGGGTTTTTCCCGGCACTGCTGCTGATCATTCTCGGTTCGATGCTCGGTGTGCTGGTGTTGCGCGTGGCCGGTCTGGCCACGGCACTGCGTGCTCGTGAAAGTCTCAATCGCGGCGAGCTGCCGGCCCAGCAAATGCTCGAAGGGCTGATGCTGGCCCTGGGTGGCGGCCTGTTGATCCTGCCGGGTTTCATCAGTGATGTGTTCGGTCTGCTGATGCTGTTGCCGATCAGTCGTCGCTTGCTGGCCAATAAGATGCGCCAGCGCGCCGAGGAGCAGGCCCTGCGCCAACGTGCCTTCGCCGATGACATGCGTGCGGCCCGTGGCGGCCCGGCGCCGCAACAGCCGTTGGGCCGTGAGCCCAATGTCATTGAAGGTGAGTTCGAGCACCGAGATTCTTGATAACTGGCCTCAAACACACGGCACCTTCGGGTGCCGTGTTCGTTTTAACCCGGGTGATGTAAAAAATTTCATCAGCCAGCCCTTGTAATAACCTTATGCGCCCTTATGTAACGGTCACCGCAAGGTTTCTGGTGCTGACACCAGACAGACTTCCGCGGCTCGCTCGTCGAGCCGCACCCGGCAAAGCCGGATTTGCTAACCCGCCGGTATCGACACCGGCCGTTGAAAACCACAATTAGGAGAGATCGACAATGAAGCTTCGTCCTCTGCATGACCGCGTCGTCATCCGTCGCAGCGAAGAAGAATCGAAAACTGCTGGCGGCATCGTTCTGCCTGGTTCGGCTGCTGAAAAACCTAACCGTGGCGAAATCGTCGCTGTAGGTACCGGCCGTGTGCTGGACAACGGTGAAGTACGTGCGCTGGCCGTGAAAGTGGGTGACAAAGTGGTGTTTGGCCCGTACTCCGGCAGCAACACCGTGAAAGTCGATGGCGAAGATCTGCTGGTAATGGCTGAGAACGAGATTCTCGCCGTTATCGAAGGCTGATTTCCCACGTATTTCCCCGCTACTACACAGTATTTAAGGAATATCGATCATGGCTGCTAAAGAAGTTAAATTCGGCGATTCCGCCCGCAAGAAAATGCTCACTGGTGTCAACGTTCTGGCTGACGCAGTAAAAGCGACCCTGGGCCCGAAAGGCCGTAACGTGATCATCGAGAAGAGCTTCGGCGCTCCGACCATCACCAAGGACGGCGTTTCCGTAGCCAAAGAAATCGAGCTGAAAGATCGCTTCGAAAACATGGGCGCGCAGCTGGTCAAAGACGTTGCCTCCCGTGCCAACGATGACGCTGGCGACGGCACCACCACCGCCACCGTTCTGGCTCAGTCGATTGTCAACGAAGGCCTGAAAGCCGTCGCTGCCGGCATGAACCCGATGGACCTGAAACGCGGTATCGACAAGGCCACCATCGCCATCGTCAAAGAGCTGAAAGGTCTGTCCAAGCCATGCGCTGACTCCAAAGCCATCGCTCAGGTCGGCACCATCTCCGCCAACTCCGACAACTCCATCGGCGACATCATTGCCGAAGCCATGGAAAAAGTCGGTAAAGAAGGCGTGATCACCGTTGAAGAAGGCTCGGGCCTGGAAAACGAACTGTCGGTTGTAGAAGGCATGCAGTTCGACCGTGGCTACCTGTCCCCTTACTTCATCAACAAGCCGGACACCATGGTCGCCGAACTCGACGGCCCGCTGATCCTGCTGGTGGACAAGAAGATCTCCAACATTCGCGAAATGCTGCCAGTGCTGGAAGCCGTTGCCAAAGCCGGCCGCCCACTGCTGATCGTGGCTGAAGACGTTGAAGGCGAAGCCCTGGCGACTCTGGTTGTGAACAACATGCGTGGCATCGTCAAAGTCGCTGCCGTCAAGGCACCGGGCTTCGGCGACCGTCGCAAGGCCATGCTGCAGGACATCGCCGTTCTGACCGGCGGTACCGTGATCTCCGAAGAGATCGGCCTGAGCCTGGAAAGCACCACTCTGGAGCACCTGGGTAACGCCAAGCGCGTGATCCTGTCCAAAGAAAACACCACCATCATCGACGGTGCTGGCGTTGAAGCGGACATCCAGGCTCGTGTGACTCAGATCCGTCAACAAGTGGCCGACACTTCGTCCGACTACGACCGTGAAAAACTGCAAGAGCGTCTGGCCAAGCTGTCCGGCGGCGTTGCAGTGATCAAGGTTGGCGCTGGCTCCGAAGTTGAAATGAAAGAGAAGAAAGCCCGCGTTGAAGACGCCCTGCACGCGACCCGTGCAGCCGTTGAAGAAGGCGTGGTACCTGGCGGTGGCGTAGCCCTGATCCGTGCTCTGCAAGGCATCAAGGACCTCAAAGGCGACAACGCCGATCAGGACGTGGGTATCGCTGTTCTGCGTCGCGCGATCGAAGCCCCACTGCGTCAGATCGTTGCCAACTCCGGCGACGAGCCAAGCGTGGTGGTGGACAAGGTCAAGCAGGGCGCTGGTAACTTCGGTTACAACGCTGCCACCAGCGAATACGGCGACATGATCGAAATGGGCATCCTGGACCCAACCAAGGTGACCCGTTCCGCGCTGCAAGCTGCATCGTCCATCGGCGGTCTGATTCTGACCACCGAAGCCGCTGTTGCTGAAATCGTGGAAGACAAGCCTGCAGCTGGCGGCATGCCAGACATGGGCGGCATGGGTGGCATGGGCGGCATGATGTAAGCCAGCCTTACCCCCGTACTGAAAAAGCCCCGCCGGTGAAAACCGGCGGGGCTTTTTTGTGCCTGAAATTGAGGGGCGCCTGTCGGTGCCGCCTTTGGCATGGACTGAGAATGGCCAGGCCCTTGCCGTCGAACAGTCCCAGGTGTTGGTGGTTGCCCACCAGGACCGCAGTGGCCGTGGGGTGTCTTGCAACAGTTCCAGGACGCTCGATTCGTCGTTCAGGTTCAACAACCCAACAGCGCTTGCCCGGCGAACATCCATTGAGTTCTGGCCAATGAAACGCATTGGCTCATTCTGCTCGGCGGGCAAGCCAGGAAGTGGCTGTTCCGGTCTGTTTCTTGTCGGCAAACGGTCGGCAGTCTGGGCTTGCCCCTGTAGTCAGGTTGTGAGCCAGCGGTGAAAAATTTGTTAAGCCATTGAAGGGGTGAAAAGTGCCCCAGGAGCGGTCAGACAAGGCTGGCGGCGAGTCGGACTTGGCCTTAAGCTGCGCGAGCCAAGACGGCCCTAACTGTGTGCGGAGAGAGTGCCGATGCGAATTCTACTGGTCGAAGACAACCGCGATATTCTCGCCAACCTGGCGGATTACTTGGGACTCAAGGGCTATACCGTGGACTGCGCCCAGGATGGTCTGTCGGGGTTGCACCTGGCTGCCACCGAGCATTACGACCTGATCGTGCTCGACATCATGCTGCCAGGGATCGACGGCTACACCCTGTGCAAGCGCCTGCGCGAAGATGCCCGGCGCGATACCCCAGTGATCATGCTCACGGCCCGCGACCAGTTGGATGACCGGCTTCAGGGCTTCAAGTCCGGGGCCGACGACTATCTGCTCAAGCCATTTGCCCTGTCCGAACTGGCCGCGAGGATCGAGGCGGTGATGCGCCGTACCCAGGGCGGTGGTCGTCGAGCGCTGCAGGTCGGTGACCTCAGCTATGACCTCGATACCCTGGAAGTCACCCGCGAAGGGCGTCTGCTCAAGCTCAACCCGGTGGGCCTCAAGCTGCTGGCAGTGTTGATGCAGAAGAGCCCCCATGTGTTGCGCCGGGAAATCCTCGAAGAGGCCCTGTGGGGCGATGACTGTCCGGACAGTGACAGCCTGCGCAGCCATGTCCACCAACTGCGCCAGGTGATCGACAAGCCGTTCGCCAAGCCGTTGCTGCACACCGTGCACGGTGTCGGCTACCGGTTGGCCGAGGGTCGTGATGGAGTTTAAGCAGAGCCTTGCCCAGCGCATCATCATCGCCTTTGCCTTGATGAGCGCACTGGTGGCGGGGGCTTTCGCCATGGGCATCGTGGCGACCGTGCATCTGGTGGAGGAGAAACTCATCTCCGCCGGCCTTGGCGGCGATCTGCAACGCCTGTTGCTGATGGATAACGTTGCCGACTGGAATCACCGCCCCGAGCCCGACCAGCTGTTCTACTACAGTGGCGGGCGCGGCGACTTCGAGTTGCCCAAGGACCTGAGGCATCTGGACCCAGGCTTCCATGAAGTGTTTCGCGAGCAGCTGTCCTATCACGCCATGGTTGAAGTGGTGGATGGCCGGCGTTATGTGCTGCTGCAGGATCAGAGTGATTTCGAAGAGCGCGAGCGGGTGCTGTTCGCGGTGGTGCTGGTGGGCTTTGTCCTCAGCCTGGCGCTGGCGGTGTTCCTGGGTTGGGTCTTGGCGCGTAGGGTGATGGCACCGGTGGTTCGTCTGGCTCGCCAGGTCCGTCACCGCGATCAATTGCTGGGCCTGGCCCCGCCCCTGGCGCCGGATTATGCGGCGGATGAGGTGGGCGAGTTGGCGATCGCCTTCGATGCGACGCTGGGACGTCTGCGCCAAGCTTTGAGCCGTGAGCGCCTGTTCACCAGTGACGTCAGCCATGAACTGCGAACGCCGCTGATGGTCCTGGCTACGTCCTGCGAGCTGCTCCTGGAAAACCCTGGGCTTGATCCCCGTGGACGATCCCAGGTCGAACGTATTGCCCGGGCCTGCGACGAAATGCGTGAGCTGGTGCAGACGTTCCTGATGCTGGCCCGGGCCCAGCGAGAAGATGCCAGCATGTCGCCGCAACTGACGTTGACCCAGGCTGCCAAGGACCTGATCGGGGTGTGGCGCGAATTCATCGAAGCCAAGGGTATCGAGCTGATCTTCGAGCCGGGGCAACCGGGTGAAACTCGCTACAACGCCACCTTCCTGCATGCGGTGATGGGCAACCTGTTGCGCAATGCCTTGCACTACACCGAACAGGGATTCATTCGCTTGAGCCTGGTGGCGGATGGATTTGTCGTCGAGGACAGCGGCGTGGGCATTCCCGAGGAAAAACGCGAGGCGATGTTCCAGCCCTTTGTCCGTGGCGATGAAAAACGCGGTGAGGGCCTGGGGCTGGGCCTGTCCCTGGTCCAGCGCATCTGCGAGAACCAGGGCTGGAGCGTCGCTCTCAGTACCATGACCCCCAATGGCTGTCGTTTTCACGTTCAGCTCCCCCCTTCCAAGGCTTGAATACTCTTGCCAGGCCCTGTTTTGCAGGGCCACTCGCTTGTCGATTTTTCTTCTGAAGTGGCCCCAGGCCATTGCCTGCTGCCTGTAAAACTCTGAAATATTTCATCGTTGGACGGTACGAAGTTTTCACAAGGGGATGACCTGTCGCTGACACGTCGCTGCCTAAGGTGGCGCCATCAGTTGCAGGAGACTTTGATGATGGCGACACCGATCAAGCTGGAATTTTCCGACAAGTACGATGCCCAACATGCGCAGCAATACCTGCTCAAGCACCAGCAAGGACTGGCACGACAGTTGTCCCACAAGCGTGATGAACAATTGGCTCGCGCTGCGCTGGCCCTGGCGGGAGAGCCGGGCCTGGTGCTGGACCTGCCGTGTGGCGCGGGCCGTTTCTGGCCGCTGCTGACCGAAAAGGCCAATCGAGTCATTGTTGGCGCTGACAATTCAGCGGCTATGCTCAGCACCGCTACGGTGGCGCAACCGGCCGACGTGGTGAAACGGGTACGAGCCTTGCAGACGTCTGCGTTTGCCATCGATTTACCGGACAACGCTGTGGACTGCATTTTTTCCATGCGGTTGCTGCACCACATCGGCGAGGTCGAGCATCGGATGGCGCTGCTACGGGAGTTTCAGCGGGTTACCCGTGACAGCGTGATTATCTCGCTATGGGTCGATGGCAATTTCAAGGCCTGGAAGCGCAAGCGTATGGAGCGCAAGCGGCTGTCCGAAGGTGGGCAGGAGGGTTACCAGAATCGTTTCGTGTTACCGGCGGCTACGGTCGAAGAAGAGTTCAGGCAAGCCGGTTTTCGTGTCCAGGAGCATCTGGACTTCTTTCCGCTCTACGCCATGTGGCGAGTCTACGTATTACGCAAGAGGTAAGAGGATGGCTGTTGAATGTGCTTCGGAAATGGATGCCGTGCCCACAGATTGCTTCGAATACTTCTGGGACCAACAAGGTGAATGGGTCGAGCAACCCAATAAGCGTCGAGGCGGTGAGAGCGGCGTGCAGCGCCTGATCAGCGGCGGTCGTTTGCTCTATGCCAAGCGGCAGATCGGGCATATTCATCGCAGTTTTCTGCATCCTTTTGGCCGTCCGACTGTCCTGCGTGAGCGGGATGCCCTGCAAAGCTTGCGTTCGCTGGATATAGAGGTGCCGGAACTGGTGTTCTGCGGCGCCCGGCGCGGCCCCGAGCACCAGTGGCAGGCCCTACTGGTGACCGCTGCGCTCGACGGCTTCGTGGAAATCGACAACTGGTATGCCGCAGGTGAGCGTGAACGCCACGGCGAAGCGTTGCACGAACGAGTGTTGCAGACACTGGCGCAGACCCTGGCGCGCATGCACAAGGGCCGTTGGCAGCATGGCTGCCTGTATTCCAAACATGTTTTCGTGCGAGTAGATGGCGAGGGCGAGCAGGCCCAGGTGAGGATTGCATTGCTGGATTTCGAGAAGTGCCGCCAGCGCCTGAGCAGCCGCCGGGCGGCGGCCCACGACCTTAAGCAACTGCGCCGCCATTCGTCGTGGAATGACACCGACTGGCAAAAGCTCTACTACCTTTATAGAACGGTGTTTGGCAGCCCCATCAAAGGTTTATAGCTATGAAGCTAGAAATTGCACGAGGTTTGTTCCTGGCAGGAGCCTTGGCAGTTGCTTCCTTGGCGATGGTTGTCTGGGAGCAGCCGCGAACGCAGGTTCTCAGCGCCGCTCAGGGTGAACATTGCCCATTGCCACGGGGGGCCAAGAGCTCGGTGGCGGTCAAGCCGGATCATGAACTGCTGCTGTTCATGTTCGGCATGAGCCAGGCGTTGAAGCCCCAGAGTTGAAGACCTGAAACTGCCACCTGAAGGCCTCGCATTGCGAGGCCTTTTGTTTGTCCCCGGCTCAGGCGTCCGGCTTGGCTAGCAGGGTGTAGATGCAGGGCAGGACGAAGAGGGTGAACAGGGTGCCGATGGACATGCCTGTGGCAATCACCGTGCCGATATCGAAGCGGCTGACTGCTCCGGCACCGCTGGCCAGGATCAGTGGCACCATGCCGAACACCATCGCCGCTGTGGTCATCAGCACTGGGCGCAGGCGAATGGACGCGGCTTGCTCCACCGCCTGTCGGGCGCTGAGTCCCTGGTCCCGGCGCAGTTGGTTGGCGAATTCGACAATCAGGATCCCATGCTTGCTGATCAGGCCGATCAGCGTCACCAGGCCGACCTGGGTGTAGATGTTCATGCTCGACCAGCCGAGAAACAGCGGGATCAGGGCGCCGCAGATCGACAGCGGCACGGTCACCAGAATCACCACCGGGTCGCGGAAGCTTTCGAACTGCGCCGCCAGTACCAGGAAAATGATCGCCAGGGCCAGGCCGAAGGTGACCCAGAGCGCGCTGCCTTCCTGGACGTACTGGCGGGCGGCGCTGGCATAGTCGAACGCATAGCCGGCGGGGGCCTCTTGCGTGGCGATCTGGCGCATGGTGTCGATGGCTTCGCCCATGCTGACCACGGGCACACCGGAAATGGTCGCGGCATTGAGTTGCTGGAACTGGTTCAACTGCCGAGGGCGGGCGCGGTCGCTGACTTTGATCAGGGTCGACAGCGGCAAGGCCTCACCCTTGCTGTTCTTCACGTAGTAGTTGTTCAGCCAGTCAGGGTTGTCCCGATAGGCGCGCTCCACTTGGGCGATCACTTTATAGCTGCGTCCGTCGATGGTGAAACGGTTGATTTCCGCCTCGCCGAGCAAGGTCGCCAGCGTACCCCCCAGGTCCTGCATGGTAACGCCCATCTGCGCCGCCTTGGCCCGATCGATGTCGACCACTACCTCGGGCTTGTCGAAGGCCAGGTCAATGTCGACAAAGGCGAATTTCCCCGACTCCATGGCACGTTTCTTTACCCGGTTGGCCACCTCCAACAGGGACTCGTAATCGTTGGGGGTGTTGATCACGAAGGCAAAGGGCAGGCCCTCGCCGGTGCCGGGCAAGGCTGGCAGGTTGAAACCGAAGACTTGCAGGCCGGCAATGCCTGCCAGTTTCTCCTGGACCTGAGGCAGGATTTGCATCTGGGTCTGTTGGCGCTGGTCCCAGGGCTTGAGCAGAAAGCCGCCGATCCCTGACTGCACTCCGTTGAAACCGTTGATCTGGAATGAGGAGTAGTACTCGGGGAACTCCTTGAAGATCGCCAGGAACTCATCGGTGTAGGCATTGAGGTACTCCAGGTTGGCCGGTTGCGGCGCCGTGGCCAGCATGAAAATGATGCCCTGGTCTTCGTCCGGAGCCAGCTCCGCCTTGGTGAACTTGAGCAGCAGGGGAATCAGGCACAGCACGATCAGTGCGAACACCAGTACGACGGGGCGGGTATCAAGGGTGCCGTGGAGCAGGCGCTGGTAGCGCTGCTTCAGGCTGTCGAAAATCCGGTCCAGGCGATGGGACAGGCCGCTGGGGTTTTCCTCGCGGCGCAGCAACAGTGCACACATCATCGGTGACAGGGTCAGGGCGACGACCCCGGAAATCACCACGGCCCCGGCCAGCGTCAGGGCGAACTCCTTGAACAGGGCCCCGGTGAGTCCCTGGAGAAAACCAATGGGGGCGTAAACCGCCGCCAGGGTGATGGTCATCGATACCACCGGCATGGCGATTTCCCGCGCTCCTTCGATGGCCGCGTCCAGGGGGGACTTGCCCTCTTCGATGTGCCGATGGATGTTCTCCACCACCACGATGGCGTCGTCCACCACCAGGCCAATGGCCAGGACCATGGCCAGCAAGGTCAGCAGGTTGATCGAGTAGCCCATCAACTGCATGAAGAACATCACGCCGATCATCGACAGTGGAATGGTCACTACCGGGATCACCACCGAACGCAAGGCGCCAAGAAACAGGAACACCACCACAATCACGATCAATACTGCCTCGAACAGGGTCTTGAGCACCTCGTCGATGGAGGCTTGGATAAACAGCGTGGCGTCGTAGGCAATGTCTAATTTGAGGGTCGGGGGTAGTTGCGCTTCCAGTTCCGGGAGCAGCTTGCGCACCTCCTTGATCACGTCCAGAGGGTTGGCTCCGGGGGTGGCCTTGATGCCGATGTAGACCGAGGGGACGCCGCCGAAGGAACTGATTGCGTTGTAGTTTTCCGCACCCATTTCCACCCGCGCCACATCCTTGAGCAGGACCCGGCTGTCGCCATCGGTTTTCAACGGGATAGCGGCGAACGCCTCGGCGGATTTCAGTTCGGTGTTGGCATTGATACTGGTGACGACGTACTCGCCCTTGACCTCGCCGGCGGCGGACAGAAAGTTGTATTGGCGCACGGCATTGCTCACGTCGCTGGCCGCCAGGCCATAGGCCGCCAGCTTCACCGGGTCCAGCCACAGGCGCATGGCGAACACCTGATTACCGAGGATCTCCGCCTCGGCCATGCCCGGCAGGGTCGCCAGCTTGGGCTGGATCACGCGCGACAGGTAGTCGGTGATCTGTGGGTTGTTCAGTTGCGGGCTGGAGAAGCTGATGTACATCAGCACCGAGGCGTCGGCTGCTTCTTTGCTCAGCACCGGGTCTTCGGCTTGCTGGGGCAGCTTGTTCTTGACCTCGTTGGCCTTGGCCAGCAGTTCGGTGAACAGGCGGTCGCTGTTGGAGCCGATCCGGGCGTAGATCGAGATCACCGAGAAGTTCTGCCGGCTCACCGAGGTCATGTAGTCGATGCCTTCGGCGCTAGCCAGGCTCTGCTGCATGGGCTGGGTGATATAGCCCTGGATGGTTTCGGCATTGGCCCCGGGGTAGGCGGTGGTCACCGTGATCAGG
Source organism: Pseudomonas danubii (assembly GCF_042980055.1). Classification (NCBI taxonomy): domain Bacteria; kingdom Pseudomonadati; phylum Pseudomonadota; class Gammaproteobacteria; order Pseudomonadales; family Pseudomonadaceae; genus Pseudomonas; species Pseudomonas danubii. Next base: position 6,461,974 of record NZ_CP116502.1, on the reverse strand, counting down.
GCGTTCTCCATCTGCGGGTACTGGCGCAAGGGCAGCTTGCTCCAGGCCTGGAACCCCAACAGCACAATCAGCAGGCTGACCACGGTCGCGAGCACCGGGCGGCGAATGAACGGATCGGTAAAGGCCATGGGGATTCCTTGATCAGTCGGCGCGGGGCTGGCTGTTCGGCTGTTCCGGTTGCAGCTTGTCCGGAGTGATGCTGATGTCGGCGCCGTTATCCAGTTTGATCTGACCGGCACTGACCACCTGTTCGCCCTTTTTCACGCCCTTGTTGATCATCACCAGGCCGCCGCGATGCTCGCCCGTGTCGACGAAGCGCCGCTCGGCGACCAGCAGCGGCTGGCCCTTGGGGTCTTTCTCCAGGCTGCCGTCGGCGGCTTTCTTTTGCGTTACCACATACACCGAGTTGCCGTAGAGGGAGTAGGTGAGGGTGCTTTCCGGCACCACGACCTTGAGCTGCGGATCGGGGAGCAATACTTGCAGGTCGGCGAACATGCCTGGCAGCAAGCGGCCTCCGGGGTTGGCCAGGGTGGCGCGTACCAGCACGTTGCGGGTGCTGTTCTCGACCTTGGGGTTGATGGCGCTGATGCTGCCGGGGAACGACTCTCCGGGGAACGCCGCAACGCTGAGTTCCACGGTCTGGCCCAGGCGGATCTTGGGCACCGATTGTTCCGGGATGTAGAAGTCCACGTACAGGCTGCTCAGGTCCTGCAGGGTGGCGATCACTGTGCCGCTGGCCAGGAAGTCGCCGATATCCACCTGGCGGATGCCGATCGTGCCAGCAAAGGGGGCGAGAATGCGTTTCTTGGCCAGGGCGGCCTTGAGCTGGTTGACCGTGGCCTTGTTTTTTTGCAGCTGTGCCGAGAGTCGGTCGTACTCGCCCTTGGAAATCGCCTGGCTGCCCACCAGTTGGCTGCCGCGTCCGAAATCCAGCTGGGCCAGGCCGAGGTCGGCCTGGGCGGTTTCCAGCAGGGCGCTTTCCACCGCGCTGTCCAGGGTCAGCAACGGCTGGCCGGCCTTGACCTGCTGCCCGGATTCGAACTGCAGGTCCTTGACCGTACCGGCGACTTCCAGGCTGAGGTTGACCCCTTGCAGGGCCTTGAGGCTGCCGACACTGGGCAGCCGGCTTTGCCAGGGGCGCTCGTCGGCGGTAATCACCGCCACGCTGATGGGCGGCTTGGGGGCCGAGTAGACCTGGACCATCTTGTAGATCGAAAACGCCTTGTAGCCGGCCAGCAACAGCACGACCAACAGGACCACACCTAGCATGATCAGCATGCGGCGACGCAGCATATTCCGCTTCCTTGGAAAGCCCGGTAAACAAGCCCGGTAGACATTACTCCGAGTCGCGTGTGGGTTCCAGATGAGCGTCCTGTCGTTCAGCGAAGCTCCCGGCGCCAAGGCCGGGGAGGTTTTTTCAGATCAGATGCAGATGGTTGTCCCAGAGCCCTGCGGGCAGATCCAGCGGCTTTGCCACAATCTGTGTCTGACGACAGTCGTAGAAGCGGCAACGGCCTTGTCCCGACGTCACCACGAAGCCGTCGGCCACGGCGCCGACGCCGGCACAGTCTGGCAGGGGCGCATCGACCCGCACTGCGCCGCTGTCCAGGTCCCAGATGAAGAAGCGGTTGCCCCGGGGGGCGGTCAGGGCCACCAGGCGCAGGTCGCTGTGCACCGCGACGCTGGCGGTGTAGTGCCCCATGGCTTGCAGCTGCTGTTCGGGCACCGGGAAGGCCGCGAAGGGCTGGCCCGGACGCTTGATTGCCAGGAGTTCCGAGGGCTCGTGGGCGGCGCCCATGAACTGCTGGCCGGTGACGATGGTGCCGTCGCTGGCGATGCCCATGTGGCGCACGCTGTTCATCTGCTGGGCCAGGGTTTCCTTGCTCAACAGGGTGCCGTCGCGCTGCATCAGCACCAGGCTGGGCTCCATGGCATCGAGGTTCATCTCCACCCGGCTCTCGGCTTCAGTGCGGATGCCGCCATTGGCTACCACCAGGGTTTCACCGTCGGGCATCCACGACACCTGGTGCGGGCCGATACCGTGGGTGGACAGCTCAGCGCTGTGCACCAGGCGCTCGCCTTCGAAGCGATACACCCCGAGCAGGCCGCGGCCGGGGTCCCGGGTGTCGTTCTCGGTGGCGTACAACCACTGGCCATCCTTGTGGATCACCGCGTGACCGTAGAAGTGCCGGTCAGGTTGCGAGGTCACGGTCTGCAGCAGCGCGCCGTTGCGCAGGTCGATCAGGTAACTCTCGGTGCCCGGGCGCCGGGCCACGAACAGGGCGATCGGCAACTGCGGGTGATTGATGATGTCATGGCAACGCTGGCCGACCTGGGTGGCAAACACCTGTTTACCGTCCAGCTGATAACCGACGGCGTAATGCTTGCCGTCACCATCGTCCCTGGCCGAAAGCAGCAAGGGCTGTTTGCCCTTTTGCTTGAACAGCGTCCAGCCGCCCAAGGTCACCGCACTGAGCAGCAGGCTGCCCAGAACCAAAGCCTGACGTCGCAGCATCATCAGTCACCGTCGTTGGCGTTGAAGCCCAGTTGGATACCCAGCGCCTTGGCCAGTTCGCCTTCGTGCAGGCGGTGGACCACGTTGAGGCTGTCGTACAGATCATTGAGCTGCTGGCGCCCGGCGTCGTCACCGAGCATTTCGGTCAGCGAGCGCTGGGTGCTGGCGAAGAGTTTCAGCGAGGCGGCGTATGCAGCGTCGATCTTGTCGGCCAGGGGCTTCTGATCGGCTGGCAACAGGCCGCGCAGGCCCTTGTTGTCGACTCCGGCCCAGACCGTCTGAGCAGCGCTGAGGCTGGCCTCAAGGCCTTGCAGGGACGACTGGCTGCGCCAGGCGTCGGCCTGGAACGGCTGGGGAATGCCCTTTGTCTGGCGGCCCATCGGCGTGCCGAGTTTCTTCTTCAGGGTATCCAGGGCAGTGACCTGGACCCGCAGCAAATCAGCGATGGCTTCATGGGAGTCGGCGTAGCGCTGGTTGGGGAACTTGCTCATCTGCGCGAGCATGCCGTCGTTGGTATTCCAGCCCGCCAGGATTTCTTCCGCCAGTTGTTTCTGACGTTCACCGATGGCGGTCAACAGTGGGCAGTAGCGAGCTTTCTGTGCGCTGTCGGCCATGTCGATCTTGCTGTCGAACAGGATGTACTCGTAGGCCGATAGGCCTTGCACCACCACACTGGACTTGGCCAGGGCCGCGGCATCGATCTGCGTATTGGCGCTGACCAGTTGTTCGACCTGGCGGCCTACCAGGTTTTTCTTGTCCGGCCAGAACTGCACTTGCCAGGCGCGGTTGCCCTCGGCCAGCGGGCCGATCAGCAGCGGTTGTAGCTCGGCCCAGGCCTTTTGTGCGTGGAGGAAGTCGGCACGGGCGGTGTCCAGGCTTTCCTTGCCTTCGCAGAAGGCCAGGGCGCTGATGGCCAGCTGGCGGTCAGCGTCGACCCAACGGCTGTAGGTCGGCAGGATCACCTGCTTGGCGATAGCGGCCGAGGTCACGGCTTGTGGGTCCTGGGGCGAGCAGGCGCCCAGGGCGAGTGCGGCAAGGCTGGTGAACAGCAGTTTGGGGCGGAACATGTTCGGGCTCCCTTTATTGTGGAGAAAGCAGATAAGACGAATGTTTATAGCGAATTCAAAAAGGCCAGCAGCGCGGCACGCTGCTCGGCATTGAAGGCGAGAACCTGTTGCTTCGCGCCCTCGGCTTCGCCGCCATGCCACAGCACCGCCTCCATCAGGTTGCGGGCGCGGCCGTCATGCAGGAACTGGGTGTGGCCACTGACGGTTTCCGTCAGGCCGATGCCCCACAGGGGCGCAGTGCGCCAGTCGCGGCCACTGGCCTTGAACTCAGTGCGGTGGTCCGCCAGGCCCTCCCCCATGTCGTGCAGCAGCAGGTCGCTGTAGGGGCGTATCACCTGATTGGCCAGTTCGGGCTCGGCGGCGTTGGCCGCGGTGGTGAAACTTGGGGTGTGGCAAGACTGGCAGCGGGCCTGGAAGAACAGGTTCTTGCCGGCCAGGACCTGGGGCGAATCGACATCGCGGCGCGCCGGTACCGCCAGGTTGCGAGTGTAGAACAGCACCAGGCGCAGGATGTTGTCGCTGACTTCTGGCTCACCGTCCGGACCATTGCCGTTGGGGGCCTGCTTGCAGGCGGTTTGCGCGTCGGTGCAGTCATCGAAGGGCCTCAGGCGGGTGGTCAGGCCCATATCACCAGAGAACGCGTGAACATTTTGTTGATTGAGGTTGGGTTGGCCGGCTTTCCAGCCAAAACGCCCGAGTACGGTCTTTTGCTGGGCGTCATCCCAGACCCAGTTGGGTCGTCCGGCAATGGCCTTATTGCCGGCAGCGGGCCGAGCGTTGGCCAGGATTGCCGCTTCGGGAATGGCCTCCAGCAACCCCAGGCCGATCATCGGCGGCGCCACTCGGGCGGAGAACTGCGTCTCGGGGTGCATTGGGCCGTAGCCCAGGTCCGTGATCTGCAGCCTGGGTTTGCGCAACTCCACCTGGGTGCCGTCCTTGAACCGTACGGGCAGCGGATCGTATTCGACCCGTACTCGGCCTTCGGGGGCGACTCCGGGAATCGCCATGTCTTGCAACTGGCCGCCATACACCGGTTCCGGCACTACGCCGACCTGCTCAATGACCTTGGCGTAGGCCGGTGTATCCGGAATCGACAGGCGCACCAGCATCGACACCGCGTTCAGCGCATCCGGCGCGGGCGGATGGCCGCGGCCGTCCTTGACGTGGCAGTTCTGGCAGGCATTGGTGTTGAACAGCGGGCCGAGGCCGTCACGGGCGGTGGTGGTGGAAGGGGCGATCACCCAGGGGTTGCGGAAAAAACTGTTGCCGACGCTGAAGTCCAGGCGTCGGGTCGGTGGCAGGTTGGCCGATGGCAGGGAGAAGGCATTGCGATCGGCCTTGTTGACCGTGGTCGCGCCGCCGGCCCGGGCTTCCCCTGGTTCGGCCTGGGTAAAGCGCGGAGCGTCATCGCAGGCACTCAGGCTCAAGGCCATGAGTAGAGCGGACCAGCGAAGCAGCGACGGGGGCATCGGACATCCTGCAAGACGAGCAAAACAAGGGCGCAAAGTCTAACAGGGCCGCCTGGATTGAATAAGAGGAATTATCGTTTGGTTTGACCCAGGACAAGCTTGCCGGGAAGCGTCCAGGCGCCTGAAACGGAGCGCCACGGGCACAAAAAAGGCGACCCGCAGGTCGCCTTTTGGCTGAAGCCGCGCTGATCAGAACTCGTGATCGGCGTTATCCGGGTTCAGGTCGCTGATGCCCAGCTTGCCCGCAGCCTGTTCGATCGAACCGGTCTGCTTGACCAGGGCGGCGATGGCGTCGCGCACGATCTGGTTGCCGGACTCGTTGCCCGCCGCGATCAGTTGGTCGTAGTGCTCACCCTTGTTGGCGTGGTCGACCATGACCTGGATCTTGGCTTCGGTGGCGGCCAGGTCGGCTTTCAGGGCGGCGTCGGCTGCCGGGTCGGCCTTGGCCACCAGGGACGACAGACTGGCGCCGGTCATCTTGCTGCCGTCGACACGGGTGTACTCGCCCAGATAGACGTTGCGGATGCCCTTGGCATCGTAGAAGTGCGAGTTGTGGGTGTTGTCGCTGAAGCAATCCTGCTCATCTTCAGGGGAGTTGGCTTCCAGGGATACCTTCATCCGCTCGCCCGCCAGTTCGCCCAGCGACAGGCTGCCCATGCCGAACAGCATCTTGCGCAGGCCGGTCTCGGCCGGTTCGGCTTCCAGGGTGGCGCGGTAGTTGTCGGCCACATCCGGCTTCCAGTTGCCGACCATTTCTTCCAGGTCGTTGACCAGCAGTTGGGTCACGGCCTTCAGGTAGGCGCGACGACGCTCGTTGTGGCCGCCGGTGGCACCGGCACCTTCCAGGTAGTCGGAAGCAGGGCGGGCGCCGGCGCCAGGGCCGGTGCCGTTCAGGTCCTGGCCCCAGAGCAGGAATTCGATGGCGTGGTAGCCGGTGGCGACGTTGGCCTCGGCACCACCCAGCTCGTTCAGGCTGGCGAGGGTTTCCGGGGTGATGTCCTTCACGTCGACCTTGTCTTCGCCGACCTGGATCTGGGTGTTGGCGATGATGTTGGCGGTGGCGCCCGGGTTGCCCAGTGCGTGCTCGTAACTCTTGTCGACGTAGTCGATCAGGCCTTCGTCCAGTGGCCAGGCGTTCACCTGACCTTCCCAGTCATCGATGATGGTGTTGCCGAAGCGGAACACTTCGCTCTGCAGGTAAGGCACACGAGCGGCAACCCAGGCAGCCTTGGCGGCTTTCAGGGTGTCGTCGTTGGGCTTGGCGAGGAAGGCATCGATGGCGGTTTGCAGGGTTTTCGCGGTGGATTCGGAGTCGCTGTAAACGGCGAATACCATGTCGGCGTAATGCGCGACTACAGCCTTGGCTGCGGCTTCGTCGACCTTGCCGGCAGCGTCAGTGGCTGGGGTGGCAGTGCTGGCGGCCGGGGTCGGCGCTTGAGCGGCAGCCTTGTCGTCTTTGCCTTCGCCGCAGCCGGCGAGGGAAATAGCGATGGCCAACAGACTGGCGGTAGCCAGAGGCATACGAATCATGGCGAACATCCTGCTTCGAGAGGGGGAGTGGACGGCGCTGGGGGCGCGCAAAACTGCAACATAATGCGAAAGATTTGCATTATGTGTAAAGAGTCGCGCTTGTAAATATTTCTTATTCAGAAGGGGACTGCGCCAGGTCAAGCCGGCCAGTGCTCTGTTTAGGTCAGAGGATCACCGCGTTGCTGCGCTGCGCCTGTTTCAGGTAGGCGCTCAACTCCCGCGCCGGCAGGGGTTTGCTGTAGTGATAGCCCTGACCTTCATGGCAGCCTTCGGAGATGATGTAAGCCTCCTGTTCGGCCGTTTCCACGCCCTCGGCGATCACCTGCATGCCCAGGCTTTTACCCAGCTGGATAATGGCGCGCACGATGGTCGCATCGTCGTCGTCATCCAGCAGATCCTGGACGAAGCTCTTGTCGATCTTGATCTTGTCCAGGGGCAGGCTTTTCAGGTAACTCAGGGACGAATAACCGGTGCCGAAATCGTCGATGGCGATCAGCGCTCCGGAGCGTCGCAGGCTCAGCAGGTGCTGGGCGGCGGTGCTGATGTCTTCCATCAGGCCGGTTTCGGTGACTTCCAGTTCCAGGCTGCGCGGTGGCAGGCGGTAGATCTGCAGCAGGTTGTTGACCACCCGTGGCAGTTCGGCGTGGTGCAGTTGCACCGTGGACAGGTTGACCGCCATACGCAGGTCGCTGAAGCCCATGTCGTGCCATTCGCGCAGTTGGCGGCAGGCCTGATCCAGGACCCATTCGCCGATGGCGATGATGGTGCCGTTCTGCTCCGCCAGGGGAATGAACAGGTCCGGCGGCACCAGGCCGTGTTCCGGGTGTTGCCAGCGAATCAGCGCCTCGACCCCCACCACCCGGTGGTCGCGATAGCTGATCTGTGGCTGATAGACGAGGAAGAACTGCTCCCGGGTCAGGCCTTCACGCAGGTCCTTTTCCAACTCCCGGCGCCGGCGCATTTCGCTGTCGACGCTGGCGATATAGAACTGATAGCGATTGCGTGACCGGCTCTTGGCCAGGGTCATGGTCTGTTCGGCTTTTTGCAGGAGTTTTTCCGTGCTGTCGCCGTCTTCCGGGAACAGGGTGATGCCGATGGTGGCGCGCAGGCGGATTTCCTGATGATCGAGGGCGAAGGTGGCCTCCAGGTCGTCGAGGATGCTTTGTGCCAGTTCTGCGGCTTCATAGGGTTGTTCGATATCGGCCTGGACCAGGGCGAACTGATCGCCACCCAGGCGAGCCAGGGCGCCGAGGCGGCCACTGTGGCCGCGCAGGCGATCGGCCAGGGCCAGCAGCAGTTGGTCGCCGGTCTGGTAGCTGAACTGTTCGTTGATGCCCTTGAAGTCATCCAGGCCGACACACAGTACTGCCACCCGGCGTTGCAGGCGTCCGGCGTCCACCAGGATCTTGTCCAGTTGCTGCTGCAGTTGCTGACGGTTCGGCAGGCCGGTCAGGAAGTCGTACTGGGCCATGCGCAGCAGGCTGTTTTCCGCTTCGTGGCGCAAGTGGGTGTTGCGCTCGATGGAGGCCAGCAACTGGTTGGCGGTGATGATCCAGATTCCCAGTTCGTTTTTTTCGTGCCCCTTGAGCAGTGGCAACTGGTGTTCGCTGGGGCGGTCGGGATTGATGGTAGTCAGGTGCTCGATGATTCGCGACAGCGGTTTGGTCAGCAACCAGTGATAGACCAGGTACAGCACTAGGCCCATGGCCAGGGCGCGCAGGACGCCGGAGATGAAGATGATCACCGAGCTGATGATGAAGCCCTGGCCGTAGGTAGCGGTGTCGAGGGTGATGCTCAGGTCGCCGTAATACTCGCTGTAGGGGCCGCGGCCCACCAACTGGGTGGTGAAGGTGCGTTCCTGGCCAAGAATCAGATCAGTGAGCCAGCGACTGGAAGAATGCTGCAGCTCGCGGGATTTTTCCGCGAGCATGGTTTCATTGGGGTGGCCAATGGAGGCCATGCGTACCGCATCATCCTGGAACAGGCCTTCAATGACTTGCATGCCCATTTCCCGGTCCAGGCTGTAGACCGCCTGTGTCGATGGGTCGCGAAACATGTCGAGAATGCGCTGGGCGTCGTTAGCGACCGCCTGCCGAGTCTTGTAGGCATCGAAGACGATCTGGGCACAGCTCAGGACTACGCCCACTATGAGTGCCGACAGCAGCACAACCCGGAGCAACTTCACCGACAAGCTGTTTTTGAGTTCCAGCTTCAAAGGGCTATTCCTTGTTCCGTGCGCGTAGCGTCAAGTTGCCATGAGTATTGGCAATCCCGTGTTGGCCGTCAAAGTGACATTAAGGCCGAGAACAGGACGTCTGCGGGCCAGGCCCGGGTGATCAGATTCAGGATTGCTCTTGCTGTGGATAGTGTGTCGGTAGCGACGCCTTGCAACTTGAGGGGCGGCGTTGATTTTTACATCAGATGAATCTTAGCGTCTCGGCTGGGCGGGACAAGATGCCGGCTTTGTCAGAGGCAAAAAAAACCCGGCCAGGCCGGGTTTTTTGCACTGCAAACGGACTTAAGCGACGAAGTTCTTGCCTTCGAACTGCTCAGCCACGAATTTCCAGTTGACCAGGTTCCAGAACGCTTCGACGTATTTAGGACGAACGTTGCGGTAGTCGATGTAGTAGGCGTGTTCCCAGACGTCGCAGGTCAGCAGCGGAGTGTCGCCGCTGGTCAGCGGGTTGCCGGCGCCGATGGTGCTGGCCAGGGCCAGGGAACCGTCAGCCTTCTTCACCAGCCAGCCCCAGCCGGAACCGAAGGTGCCAACGGAAGTCTTGGTGAATTCTTCTTTGAACTTGTCGAACGAACCGAAGGCTGCGTTGATGGCCTCGGCCAGAGCGCCAGTAGGTTGGCCGCCGGCGTTTGGCGCCAGGCAGTTCCAGTAGAAAGTGTGGTTCCAGACCTGGGCTGCGTTGTTGAAGATGCCGCCCGAAGAGGTTTTGACGATCTCTTCCAGAGTCTTGCCTTCGAACTCGGTGCCTGGCACCAGGTTGTTCAGGTTCACGACATAGGTGTTGTGGTGCTTGTCGTGGTGGTATTCCAGGGTTTCCTTGGAAATGTGCGGCTGCAGGGCGTCGTGTGCATAGGGCAGCGGCGGCAATTCGAAAGCCATGATGATTCTCCTAATCAGGTCAGTTGCGGTGAGCGCAAGGCCGATCACGGGCGGCCAGACAAGCGCCGGGGAGTTTGTACTCTTTGCGGCGCAGGGTTCGGATCATAGCACCGGGGGTGCGGCTTAACCACGCAACAACTGTGTGGGATAGAGGTTCCAGAGCCTTTTGGAATAAGTCACGCAGCGCTGATCAGCTGGAACGCCACGCTGAACATCATCACCGCCACCAGCAGGTCGAGAATCCTCCAGGTACTGGGGCGAGCCAGCCACGGAGCCAGCCAGGCGGCGCCCAGGGCCAGGGTGAAGAACCACAGCAACGAGGCGCTGGCGGCCCCCACCACGTAAGCGCCGGGCTCGGTTTGTTGCGCCCCCAGTGAACCGATCAGCAACACCGTATCCAGGTAGACGTGGGGGTTGAGCAGGGTGACCGCCAGGGCACTGAGCATGACAGCCCGCAGCGAACGCACGGTCTGGCCTTCGCCCTGTTGCAGGCTTTGTTTCGAGCAGGCCCGGCGCAGGGCCTGGGCGCCGTACCAGATCAGGAACGCCGCGCCGCCCCAGCGCGCCACGGCCAGCAGCATCGGGCTCTGGGTCAGGACGGTGGCCAGGCCGAACACCCCGGCGGCCACCAACAGGGCATCGCAGGTCACGCACAGTGCCGCCACCGGCAAGTGGTGTTCACGGCGCAGGCTCTGAGCCAGGACGAAGGCGTTTTGCGTGCCGATGGCCATGATCAGGCCGGCGGCCACCAAGAGACCGTTTACATAGCTTTGCCACATGATTACTGCTCCTCGCCGGCGGCCAGTTTTTGCAGAACCTGCATGGCTCGCTGGGCATCCGCCTGACCGACAAACAAGTGATCGTGGTAGTAGCCGGCGATCACGTTGCAACTGATTCCGGCCTGGCCCAGGGCGCCAGCGAAGGCCGCTGTCAGGCCCACGGCTTCAAGGGCCGAATGCACGTTGAGGGTGATCCAGGCCGCCACGTAATCGAAGGCCAGGCCCAGGCGCTCGGCCTGTTGGCGCGGGAGGATAACCGTCAGTCCCTCGCGTTCGCGAAAGCTGCCCAGCACTTCGCAGTCCTGCAGCAGGCTGGGGTCAGTGAGGGAACAGAACACGTACTCGCCGTCGTTGAGCTGTGGGCTCATGCTGCGTAGCAGGGTAGCGAGGGAGGTTTCACCAGCCATGAACAAAATCCTTGAGCGAAGAAGCATTACAGAGGCTTTACGCTGGCTATTTTCTCGCCTCAGGCGGTATAAGAAAAACCAATAGTGCTGATCACTCATTAGGAAAACTGATGTTCGACTACAAGTTGCTCTCTGCCCTGGCTGCGGTGATCGAACAGGCAGGATTCGAACGGGCGGCCCAGGTGCTGGGATTGTCGCAGTCGGCAATTTCCCAGCGCATCAAGCTACTGGAGGCCCGGGTCGGGCAGCCGGTGCTGGTGCGGGTGACGCCACCTTCGCCCACGGAAATCGGTCGCCGCCTGCTCAACCATGTGCAGCAGGTACGCCTTCTGGAGCGGGACCTGCAAAGCCTGGTGCCGGCCCTGGACGAAGAAGGCTTGCCGGAGCGCCTGCGCATTGCCCTCAACGCCGACAGCCTGGCCACCTGGTGGGCCGAAGCGGTGGCTGACTTTTGCGCCGAACATCACTTGCTCCTGGACCTGGTGGTGGAGGACCAGACGGTGGGCCTCAAGCGCATGCGTGCCGGCGAAGTAGCGGCGTGTGTCTGCGCCAGCGAGCGTCCGGTGGCCGGGGCCCGCAGCCTGCTGCTGGGCGCCATGCGTTACCGCGCCCTGGCCAGCCCGGCGTTCATCGCCCGGCATTTTCCCCAGGGCGTGCGCGCCGAGCAGTTGGCTCGGACCCCGGCGTTGGTGTTCGGCCCTGACGATTTCCTGCAGCATCGCTATTTGGCGTCCCTGGGGGTCGATGGCGGCTTCGAACATCATTTATGCCCGTCTTCCGAGGGCTTCATCCGTCTTGCCGAAGCCGGCCTGGGTTGGGGACTGGTGCCCGAACTGCAGGTTCGCGAGCAACTGCAGCGAGGCTTGCTGGTGGAGCTTTTACCGGATAAACCCATCGATGTGCCGCTGTACTGGCATCATTGGCGCAACGGCGGACAATTGCTGGGCTTGTTGACCGAGCACCTGGCACGTTTATCTGCACAATGGCTGGTGCCTTGGGAGCAGCCGTAAGCGTCAAGCGACAAGCTGCGAGTGCACAGCTTGCGCTTCGACTTTCAATGTGCGGCTTGTAGTTCGTAGCTCGTCACTGCTTTGTTTAGGAATATTCATGAAAATTCTGGTTACCGGCGCAAGCGGCTTCATCGGCGGGCGCTTTGCTCGTTTTGCCCTTGAGCAGGGCCTGGAGGTCCGGGTCAACGGCCGTCGCGCCGAAGCGGTGGATCATCTGGTGCGCCGTGGCGCCGAGTTCGTCCAGGGCGATTTGAACGATGCCGGCCTGGTGCGCGAACTCTGTCGCGATGTCGAGACCGTGGTGCACTGCGCCGGCGCGGTGGGCTTGTGGGGGCGTTATCAGGATTTCCATCAGGGCAACGTGCTGGTCACTGAGAATGTGGTCGAAGCCTGCCTCAAGCAACGGGTCCAGCGCCTGGTGCACCTGTCCTCGCCGTCGATCTATTTCGATGGCCGTGATCACCTGGGGCTGACCGAAGAGCAAGTGCCCAAGCGTTTCAAGCACCCCTACGCAGCCACCAAGTACCTGGCCGAGCAGAAGGTTTTCGGTGCCCAGGAGTTCGGGCTGGAGGTCATTGCGTTGCGGCCGCGATTTGTCACCGGTGCCGGCGACATGAGCATCTTCCCGCGGTTGTTGAAGATGCAGCGCAAAGGTCGCCTGGCCATTGTCGGCAACGGCCTGAACAAAGTCGACTTCACCAGTGTGCACAACCTCAACGAGGCCCTGTTCAGCAGCCTGCACGCCAGTGGTTCGGCCCTGGGCAAGGTCTACAACATCAGCAACGGTGCGCCGGTGCCGCTGTGGGACGTGGTCAACTATGTGATGCGCCAGATGCAGGTGCCGCAAGTCACCCGCTATCGCTCTTTTGGCCTGGCCTATAGCGTGGCGGCGCTCAACGAGGGGTTCTGCAAGCTCTGGCCCGGCCGTCCTGAACCGACCTTGTCGCGCCTGGGGATGCAGGTCATGAACAAGAACTTCACCCTGGATATCAGCCGGGCCCGGCATTACCTCGGCTATGAGCCCAAGGTCAGCTTGTGGGCCGCTCTGGATGAGTTCTGCAGTTGGTGGAAGGCTCAGGACATAAGCTGAAATCAAAGACTGAACCCGGTTTGCCCGGGCCGGTCCATTGGCCGGGTGAATTAGCGGTTTATACTCGCCGCATTCAGCCATCACCGCGGTTCACAAAGGTTGCCCCATGCGTAACGATGCACACGATGACTTCGATGACGTTCCAAGTCTGCGCGCCGATCCCCTCGATGACGATGTCTTTCCTACCACCAGCGCTGTCCGTGAGCGCACCACCGTGCATTCGCGCAGCGCTCCGGTGGCCAAGGCCAAGGGGCCCAGTACCGGGCCATTGTGGGCATTGGTGGGGGCGTTGTTCTTTGCCTTCATCGGTCTTGCCTGGTGGAGCTTCCAGCAGATTTCGCTGATGGAGCAGCAACTGGTGGCGACCCAGGAAAGCTTCGCCAGGATCAGTGAAGAGGCCGCCGGCCGTCTGCAGGACATCTCCGGCAAGGTAGTGGCCAGTCAGACCAATGTCACCACTGACAGCGAAGCCTTGAAGCTGCAGATTAAACAGTTGGAAAGCCGGCTGCAGGATCAGAGCCGACAACAGCAGGGCGTGGCCGGGCAGGCGACTGACCTGGACAAGCGCCTGGCGCAGATGACAGCCCAGACTGCCGAGCAGCAGGCGGCCAACGCCCAGTTGCAGACCCAGGTGAAAGTCCTGAGCACTGAACTGGCGAGCCTCAAAGGTGCCCAGGCGGACGCCGGCAAGCTCGATACCCAGCTCAAGAGTCTGAGTGCCGACCTTGCCGCATTGAAGAAACAGGGCAACCCGAGCGCTGCTATCGAGCGACTGGAGCAGGAGCTGGTGGTACTCAAGAGTGAGCAGGACAATCGTCCCGCTGCCCAGAACGGAGCCAGCACCGCCGAGTTCGATGCGTTCCGTGGCCAAGTCACCCGCAACATCAATACCCTGCAAAGCCAGATCCAGAACCTGCAGCAGCAGATCAATACCCGTCCTTGAAGGGGCGGCCCCACCCGCGCATGGCGTGGGTGGGCTGTTCGGCCAAAGTGCGCTGAATGTTCACCCATATTGCGCAGCCGTCTACGCTCTTCAAACGCCATCAGGAACGAGGAGCGAGCGATGAGGCTGTTGCAGAAAAATACCTGGCTGGGATGGTTGTTATTGCTGTGCATGGGGTCGTTGCATGCGGCGGTACCGGCGGCCGATGACGGTGTGGCGGCCCGGGCGCTGCTGGAAAAAGCCCTGCGCTATTACCACGACCAGGGTGACAAGGCGTTTGCGGCCTTCAGCCGCCAGGGGGAGTTTGTCGACCGCGATCGTTATGTGTTCGTGGTGGACACCCGGGGCGTGATGCTGGCCAGTGGCGGTCCTTCGTCGGCACTGATTGGCCGAGATGTTTCCGAAGTCCTGGGACCGGATCTGCGCAAGGCGTTCAAGGACGCCCTGAAGATTCCCGAGGCCAATGGCATCCAGCAAGCCGAATACCGCTGGCAGAACTGGGCCGACGGCAAGATCGAACGCAAGCATGTGTACTTCCAGCGTATCGGCGAACGCATCCTGGCGGTGGGGTATTACCTGCCTCGGGCCTCGGCCGAGCAGGCCAAGGCGCTGCTGGATCGAGCGGCCACGGCCTTGGGCGGCGATCAGCCGGGTACGCTCAAAGCCATCAATGACTTGCGTGGCGGGTTTCTCGAAGACGATCTGTATGTGTTCGTGGTGGACCTCGACAGCCACCGCTATCTGGCCCATGGCACCAACCTGCGCCTGCTCAATACCGATTTTGGCAAGATCAAGGACCCAGAGGGCAAGCCGGTGGGGGAGCCGATCCTGGCGCTGATGGCAGGCCAGGATCAGGGGGAATACGAGTACCGCTGGAAGAACCCGGTGACGGGCAAGGTCGAGGACAAGCATGCCTACTTGCGCAAGGTCGGGAAGCTGCTGGTTGCCGTGGGTTACTACAGCCCCTGAGTCCTGAACGCTGGCCCCTGCCAGCATCAGGATCAATGCGCCTTGTCTTCACGGCCCCGTAGCAGGCGATTGGGCATGGCAATCGCCGCCGCCAGCCCCAGTAGGGAGACTGCGGCACTGACCAGCAGCAGATGTCGGAAGGTCAGCAGCAACTCGTTGCGCAATGCGTCGCGGGCGGGTCCAGGCGCGGCGTCCAGGCCTTGCAGCAAGGCATTGCCGGAGTGCCCCTCGTTCATCAGCCCTGTGCCACTCAGATGCGCCAGGCTGGAATCCTGCAACAAGGCCAACAGCAAGGCCGACATCAGCGCCACTCCCACCGCGCCGCCCAGGGCGCGAAACAGGTTGGTGGTGCTGGTGGCGACACCGATATCCCGTTGCTCCACCGAGTTCTGGGTGCCCACCAGGGAGGTAGGGAACTGCATGCCGCCGGCGATCCCGCAGAGCAACATGAACAGGCTGCTCAGCAGGACCTCCTGGGGCGGCACCAGGGCCATGCCGAGAATCGACACCGGCATCAATAGCGCGCCGCCCAGGATCATCGGCTTGTAGCGTCCGGTCACCGAGGTCAGGCGTCCTGCGCAATAGGCGCCCATGGGCAGGCCCATGGCCAAGGGCAGCAAGTGCAGGGCGGCACTGTCGGCCCCGGCCCCGGTGATGCTTTGGAAACGCAAGGGCATCAGCACGATCAGCGAGATGGCCTGGAAACTGGTGAAGAAAATCGTGCACCAGCACAGCAGCGCATTGCGGTTGGCAAACAGGTGCATCGGCAGCAGGGGTTCCCTAGCCCGGCGCTCATGCCAGACGAACAGAGCCAGGACGATGCAGCCGATGGCCAGCAGGTCGAGCACTTCGGCGCTGCGCCAGGAGTGGCCCTGGCCCACTTGGGTGATGCCCAGCAGCAGGGCGCTCAGGCCGATGATCAGTAGCAGAGTGCCGAGGTAGTCGATGATCGGTTTGCGCTGGGGCACCGGCAGCCCTACCAGGGTGCGGTGGGCCACCCACCAGGCACCCAGTCCCAGGGGCAGGTTGATCAGGAACACCCAGCGCCACGACAGAAACTCGGTCATGTAGCCGCCCAGCACCGGGCCGGCGACACTGGCCACCGCGTACATGCTGCTGAAGTAGCCCTGATAGCGGCCGCGCTCCCTGGGCGGGACTATGTCGCCGATGATGGCCTGGCTCACCGAGATCATGCCGCCGGCGCCGATGCCCTGAAAGATTCGCGCCAGCACCAGTTGTTCCATGTTCTGGGCCAGGCCGCAGAACAGCGAGGCCAGGGTGAACAATCCCATGCCGAACAGCATCAGCCGACGCCGGCCATACAGATCACCGAGCTTGCCGTAGATCGGCACTGCCACGGTCATCGCCACCATGTAGCCGGAGATGACCCAGGCCAGCAGGCTGACATCCTTGAACTGAGCGGAAATGGCCGGCATGGAGACCGCGACGATGGTCTGGTCCAGGGCGCCGAGAAAGATCGCCAGCATCAGGGCGATCAGCACGCTGCGGATGGCCGGTTTGGGCGGGCCAGGTTGTTGGAGGTGAGTCACGAAAAAACCTGCGGGCAGTGATTGATCCGTAGCGGCAAGGCTGGCGGGAATGGGCGTCAGTGTACTCGATAGGGTGCTATCGGATAGCGCTACAAGGAAGAGCACGGCGTTTTTTCATGAAGGTTTCCAAGGGGGGAGGTTGTGCCAAAGCGCCTTGGATTCACCGCTCTCGAAAAGCTTTGTGGCACTTGGTGTTGATGTGTAATGGGACGCATTCTGTATAGTGTGCGCTCGGTGCCGGCTTCCTGAATCCTGGCTGTACGAATGTTTATTTGTGTTGCCGGTGCTTGCGTTTTTCCTGGCTGAACCCGTCAATGGGCCGATGAAACCTGGCGGTTACCTGAGCTTTTTTTCAGCGGTGCAATTCTCCCCCCCCCGTTACTCTGAGGCCTGGACTGTAGTGATGAACAAGCCTGCCCTTGCTGCCATTCCCGTGTTCAAACTCTATGGCGAGAGCCTGGAGTGGCCCACCCCGGATCTGCTCCATTGCGAGTCCATCAGTCAACGCAGCCGTGAGCACCAGTGGGAAATAAAACCCCATCGGCATGCCGATCTCGGCCAATTGCTGTTCGTCTTCCGAGGGCAGGCCGAACTGGAGGTCGAAGGCCAGCGGACCTTGTTGGATGAACCGATGATCCAGGTGTTGCCGCCGTTATCGGTCCATGGCTTTCGATTTTCCGAGGATGTCGAAGGTTATGTCGTGACTCTGGCGGCGCCGCTGTTGAGCCATTTGCAAGCTCAGTTGGGGCGTTCGGAAAATACCCTGGCTACGTCTTGCAGCTACCCGGCCCGGGAGGATGCGCAGTACCTGAACGGTTTGTTCAGTGCCTTGCAGAATGAGTATCAAGGGCAGCAGCCGGCTCGGGAAATGATCATGCACGCCCTGGTGAGCATGATTGTGGTCTGGATTGGTCGCCAGGCACTGCAGCGCAGCAGTTCCAGTCAGCGTCCTCAGCGGGCCCGGGAGTATTTCAACGGTTTTATCCAGTTGGTGGAGGCCCATTACCGCGAGCATGTGAAGGTCGAGGACCTGGCTCACAAGCTAGGCATCTCCGTATCGCACCTCAACGGCACCTGCCGCGAGCTGGCCGGGCAACCGGCGCTGCAGATCATGCACGAGCGTCAACTGCTGGAGGCCAAGCGCCTGCTGACCTACACCGGGATGACCATTTACGAGATTTCCGATGACCTGGGCTTTTCCGATCCCACCAATTTCACCCGGCTGTTCCGACGCCGCGAGGGGATTTCGCCCAAGGTGTTCCGCGACCGGCTCAAGGCCGATCAGGCGGGGGAGCCTGGGGCGTTGCCGCTCACCTGAGGGCGTTCAAGGTGGCGTTGTGGGGAATGCAGCGTTCCAGGTTGCAACTGGCGTAGTTGCGCTGTTGCATGCGGGCCTGCTCGACGCGATAAGCGGCGGTACCGTATAGCGCCAGGGTCATGGTGCAGGTCATGAAGATGGCCAGGTACCTTCTTGTCTTGACGTTCATGGCAACGACCTCTGAACCAATACCCCGTGTTTTCAGGGGCACTGATATCAGCATAGGTCAGTTGCGGGGGCTTGCCAGGCTGCTGCCCAGCCTGTTTGGCGAGGTATTGAACCGCTGGATCGTGTCTACAGCCCCACATCCCAGAGCGGTTCCTGGGGAAACCTGAGCACCAGGAAATCCAGCATGCTGCGCAAGGTCGCCGGCATGTGCTTGCGCGAGGCGTAGACCGCATACATGTTCATCTTGCGGGGTTCGGCATGGGTCAGCAGGCGCACCAGTTCTCCCCGCTTGATGTACTCCCCGGCCTGGTAGCTGGGCAGCATGGCGATGCCGGCGCCGGCTACTGTGGTGCGCAACAGGGTACTGGCTTCGTTGGCGCTGATATTGCCCTGTACCGGTACTGACACCTGCTCGCCGTCTTGTTCGAAATGCCACAAGCTTTTGCCGAAGTAGGAGTGGGTCAGGCAGTTGTGTTGGCTCAATTCCTCCACCCGTTGTGGCGCCGGGTGCTCCTGGAGGTAGATCGGTGAGGCGCAGATCACCGAGCGACAGACGGTCAGGCGTCGGGCGATCAGGTTCGGGTCCAGGTCGTTGCTGGTGCGGATCGCCAAGTCGATACGCTCGTCCACCAGGTTCACTGTGCGGTCGAGCATCTGCAGATCGATGCTCACACCGGGATAACGTTTGACGTAGTCGGCCACCGCCTCCGCCAGTTGTGACTGGCCAAACGAGGTGCTGACGCTGATGCGCAGCAGCCCGCGGGGCGCATCGTCAGGCTCGCCCACCGCAGCCTGCATATCGTTGGACAGCTCCAGCATCTGCCGGCAGCGGGGCAGGATCTCGCCGCCGGCCGCGGTCAGGCTGAGTTTGCGCGTGGTGCGGTGCATCAACCGGGCGCCGACCCAATCCTCCAGCTCCGCCAGATAACGTGAAACCACCGGCCGTGAAAGGTCCAGGTGGTCAGCGGCGGCCGACTGGCTGCCCAGGTCCACAACGGTGACAAAGACCCGCATTGCTTGGAGACGATCCATGATTTGCCCGCTTTCAGAAACAAACTATGTTCAAGCATCGCATTTTTTGTAACGAGTCTGGCAACTAAGCTTTGTCCACTTCTCACCAAGCCAACAGATGCTGGAGCTGCCCTCATGATCGGATTCACCTCTCTTAAACGCCTGCTGCTGGCCACCGCCACCCTGGGTTTTGCCGCCCATGCCGCAGCCGCCGAGCCCAGCCTGAAGCTGGATGTCTACAACCCGGGGGCCAATGCCATCTTCCCGGTGACCTCGGTACTGGTCAGCGGCAAGAAGGACGCGATCCTGGTGGATGCCCAGTTCGGCAAATCCCAGGCCCAGCAACTGGTGGAAAAGATTCGTGCCAGTGGCAAGCACTTGACCACCATCTACATCAGCCACGGTGATCCGGATTACTACTTCGGCCTCGACACCCTGACCAAGGCTTTCCCTGATGCCAAGGTTGTTGCCTCACAACCCACAGTGGATCACATCAAGGCCACGGTGGATGGCAAGCTGGCGTTCTGGGGCCCGAAAATGGGCGCTGACGTTCCGGCCAAGACCATCGTGCCCGGCGTACTCAAGGGCCACAGCCTGACCCTGGAAGGGCAGAAGCTCGAAGTCATCGGCCTGGACGGCAAGCAACCGGATCGCAGCTTTGTCTGGATTCCGTCGATCAAGGCGGTAGTCGGTGGTGTGGTGGTCGCGGAAAACATCCACGTATGGATGGCCGATACCCAGACCCCGCAGTCTCACCAGGACTGGCTGAGCACCCTGAAGACCATTGAGGGCCTGAACCCCAAGACCGTGATTCCCGGGCACTTCCTCGGCGACAGCGCACGCTCCCTGGCCCCGGTGCACTTCACCGCGGACTACATCAAGGCCTTCGATGAAGAGACGGCCAAGGCCAAGGACTCTGCTGCGCTTATCGCGGCCATGAAAAAGCGTTACCCGGACCTGGGCGAAGACAGTTCCCTGGAACTGAGCGCCAAGGTTGCCAAGGGCGAAATGAAGTGGTGAAACCGGTTTGACCCGCTCCCCTCGGGGAGCGGATGCCCCTGTACTCTTTCAGAACCCAGCCAACTGGAGACATGTCATGAGCAAAATCGCAATCATTGGTGCAACCGGCCGTGCCGGCAGCCAACTGTTGGAAGAGGCCCTGCGTCGTGGTCACAGCGTCACCGCCATCGCCCGCAACACGGCGAAGATCGGCCAGCGTGCCGGCGTGCTCACCCGCGAAGTGGATGTGGCCGACAGTGCTGCATTGCAAGCGGCGGTAGCCGGCCACGATGTGGTGATCAGTGCCGCGCATTTTTCCACCATCCCGGCCGATGCCATCATCGATCCGGTGAAAAAGGCCGGGGTCAAGCGTCTGCTGGTGGTGGGCGGTGCCGGTTCGCTGTTGCTGCCCGGTGGTGGCAAGGTCATCGACAGCCCCGGTTTTCCGGAGGAGTACAAGGCCGAGGCCAGCGCCGGTGGCGTGTACCTGGACACCTTGCGCAAGGAGCAGGATCTGGACTGGACGTTCCTCTCGCCATCGGCGGAGTTCGTTGAGGGTGAGCGCACCGGGCAGTTCCGCCTGGGCCAGGACGATCTGCTGGTCAATGCCCAGGGGCGCAGTTGGATCAGCTTCGCCGACTACGCCATCGCCATGCTCGATGAAGTGGAGAAGCCGGCCCACCGCCGCCAGCGCTTCACCGTCGGTTACTGATGAGCGGCCGATTGCCCCGGTAGCCGCCTGCCGTTGGCGGTTATCGGGGAGTTCCGATCAGTGTTGAAGGCCCTCGCGGGCCTTTTTGCTGTCTGCCGGCATCAGGGTTTTCTCATTCAGCGCTGTTTGGCCTGCTCCACCAGCCAGTCCAGCAGTTCCTGCAAGGCCGCCGCAGGCCCAGGGTGCTCCGGGTAGACCAGATAGTACGCCTGGCCCGTCGGGATCTTCAGTTCAAAAGGCATGACCAGCCGTCCGGCACTCAGGTCGTCGCCAATCAACGCCCAGTCGCCAATCGCCACGCCCGTTCCCTGGGACGCCACGGACATCGCCAGGTCCAGGGTCTCGAAATGCTGACCCTTGCCCAGGGTATTGAGTGGCGTGCCGGCGGCTTTCAGCCAACTTTGCCAGTCCCGTTGATCGTGGGAGGGATGCAGCAGCAAGTGCTGTTGCAGGTCTGCCGGTTTCTTGAGGGGCACCGGGCCCTCCAGCAGCGGTCGCGAGCAGACCGGCGTCAGTTGTTCATTGAACAGGTGACGCGAACCCAGGGTCGGGGACGGCGGGGCTCCGTACATGACGGCGGCATCGAAGGGTTCGCGGCTGAAATCCACGCCGTGCTGAATGGTGGTGGTCAGTTGCACCGGTACATCCGGGCGTTCCCTCTGCCACTGCAGCAGCCGTGGCAGCAGCCAGCGCATCACACAAGTCGGCGCCTTGAGGCGCAGGTTGCGGCTCTGCCCACCGATGTCATCCACCGCGCCATTGATCAGTTCGAATACCTGCTGCACCCGCGGCAACCATTGCGCCCCTTCGTTAGTGAGGCTCAAGCCCCGGGCATGGCGCTGGAACAACGGATAACCCAGATGGCTTTCCAGGCCGGCAATTTGTCGGCTCACCGCTCCTTGGGTGATGTGCAACTGCTCGGCAGCGCGCGTGAAATTGCAGCACTGGGCGGTGACCAGAAAGGTGTGCAGTGCGGGCAGGGGAGGCAAGCGTTTCATGGGCAGCCAAGGCATGACGTGAGGACATGGCTAGTATGACTTTTTATCCATTGTTGCGGCTACAGCCTCACCGTTCCAATAGCCCTCCCGACGTCTGCTGAGTTTTTCAGTCGGCAGTCAGTCGGGTATTCCACCAATAAGAAGGGCGATGAGATGGCGACGTGCGGCGAAGTACTGGTCAAGTTACTTGAAGGTTATGGGGTTGAGCAGGTGTTCGGCATTCCTGGGGTGCATACCGTCGAGTTGTATCGCGGCCTGGCCCGCTCGCCCATCCAGCATGTCACCCCGCGCCATGAGCAAGGTGCCGGTTTCATGGCCGACGGCTACGCCCGCACCAGCGGCAAGCCCGGTGTGTGTTTCATCATCACCGGCCCCGGCATGACCAACATCACCACCGCCATGGGCCAGGCTTATGCGGACTCGATTCCCATGCTGGTGATCTCCAGCGTGCAGACCCGCAGCCAGCTGGGTGGCGGGCGCGGCAAGCTCCATGAGTTGCCGAACCAGAGTGCGCTGGTCAGCGGCGTGGCGGCGTTTTCCCATACCCTGATGAGCGCCGATGAATTGCCAGTGGTGCTGGCCCGGGCTTTCGCCCTGTTCCAGGCTGGACGTCCACGTCCGGTGCATATCGAGATTCCTCTCGATGTACTGGTTCAGGATGCCGATCATCTGCTGGCCAGCGAGCCGGTAACCATTGCCCGTGCCGGTGCCGCCCCGGACGCTGTCGCCCGGATGAGTCAGCTGCTGGCGATGGCCAAGCGCCCGCTGATCCTGGCCGGTGGCGGCGCCATTGATGCGGCCGCTCCCCTGACCCGTTTGGCGGAACTGCTGCAGGCTCCGGTGGCCCTGACGATCAACGCCAAGGGCATGTTGCCGTCGGCCCACCCGCTGCTGATTGGCTCCACCCAGTCATTGGTGGCAACCCGTGCCCTGGTGGCCGAGGCCGACGTGGTGCTGGCCATCGGCACCGAACTGGCGGAAACCGATTACGACGTGACCTTTGCCGGCGGCTTTGAAATTCCCGGGGCCTTGCTGCGGATCGATATCGATGCCGATCAAACGGTGCGCAACTACCCACCGAAAGTGGCACTGGTGGCCGATGCCGGGAACGCAGCCCAAGCCCTGCTGGCAGAGCTGTCCCGGCAAACCTTGAGCGAGCGCAGCAGCGATTGGGGCCAGGCCCGCGCCGCGGCCTTGCGCAGCGAACTCGAGAACCTGTGGGATACGCCGACCCGGGCCCAGACCCTGTTTCTGGAAACCGTGGTCCAGGAGTTGCCGGAGATCGTCCTGGTGGGCGATTCCACTCAGCCGGTGTACAGCGGCAACCTGACGTTCAATCCTGAGCAGCCGCGGCGCTGGTTCAACTCGTCCACCGGCTACGGCACCCTGGGTTATGCCTTGCCGGCCGCCATCGGCGCCTGGCTCGGGGGCGCTTCCCAGTCCAGTCAGCGGCGACCGGTGGCTTGCCTGATCGGCGACGGCGGCTTGCAGTTCACCCTGGCGGAGCTGGCCTGCGCCGTGGAAGCCCGCACGCCGATCATCGTCCTGCTGTGGAACAACCAGGGTTATGAAGAGATCAAGAAGTACATGGTCAATCGTGCCATCGAGCCAGTCGGCGTCGACATCTACACCCCGGATTTCATTGCCGTGGCCAAGGGCCTCGGGTGCGCAGCCGAGCGCATCGACAGTGTCGAACAACTGCGTGCGGCCCTGCGCATGGCCGTTGACCGCCAGGGACCGACCTTGATTGAAGTTGACCAGAATCGCTGGACTCAAGGAGTACAGGCATGAGTTCGCCGCACCTGTTGAACGGTGTGTACATCGACGGCCAATGGTCGGCAGGCAGCGAGCACCTGCAGGTGATCAACCCGTCCACCGAGGCGCCCTTGGCCTGGGTGGCAGGCGCCGGGCCGCAAGCCGTGGATCAGGCGCTGCGGGCCGCTACGGCGGGGCTTGCCCGCTGGGCGCAAAGCAGTGGCAGCGAGCGTGCCGCCGTGCTGCGCAAGATCGCTGCCGGCGTGGCCGAACGCCGGGAGCGGCTGATGCACCTGCAGTCGAGCAACAACGGCAAGCCGCAGTTCGAGGCGGCCATGGATGTGGACGATGTCATCGCCACCTTTGAGTACTACGCCGGGCTGGCCGAGGAGCTGGAGGCGACCCAGGATGCGAATGTGCCGCTGCCCAGTGAGGATTTCAGCGCGCGCCTGCGTCGTGAGCCCTGTGGCGTGGTCGGGCTGATCGTGCCGTGGAATTTCCCCATGGTCACCACGGCCTGGAAGTTGGCGCCCGCCCTGGCCGCCGGCTGCAGCGTGGTGCTCAAGCCCTCGGAAGTCACCCCGCTGCCGGAGCTGGAGCTGGCGGCGATCATCGCCGAAAGCGGCTTGCCCAACGGGGTGTTCAACCTGGTCTGCGGGACGGGCCTGGCGGTCGGTGCGCCTTTGGCGGCGGACCCGCGAGTGGCGAAGATTTCCTTCACCGGCAGTAATGCGGTGGGCGTCCAGGTCATGCAGCGGGCGGCGGAAACCGTCAAGGGCGTGAGCCTGGAACTGGGGGGCAAGTCATCCTTGCTGGTGCTGGCGGATGCCGACCTGGACCTGGCGGTGGAGCTGGCCTGTGGCGGTGGCTTCTTCAATGCCGGGCAGATGTGCTCCGCCACCAGCCGGGTACTGGTCGCCGACGAGCTGGCCGATGAATTCCTCTTGCGGCTCAAGGCCCGGGCCGAAGGCATTCGGGTGGCCGACCCGTTCGACCCCGAGGTGGTCATGGGCGCCCTGGTGAACCAGGCGCAATACCACAGAGTACTGGCGCACATCGATCGTGGCCTGAATGTCGGTGCCAAGCTGGTGTGTGGCGGCGGCCGCCCGGCCGGGTTGCAGCAGGGCTTTTTCATCCAGCCCACGGTGTTCACCGAGGTGCCGCTGGACAGTGCCCTGTGGCGTGACGAAATCTTTGGCCCGGTGCTCTGTGTGCGCAGTTTCAGCAGCGAGCAAGAGGCGATCGAACTGGCCAATGACAGCGAGTTCGGCCTGGTGGCCAGTGTGGTGGGGGCGGACGTGGACAATACCGAGCGGGTGGCCAATGCCCTGCAGGCCGGCCTGGTGTGGATCAACGCCCCCCAGGTGATCTTTCCCCAGACTGCCTGGGGCGGCTACAAGCAGAGCAGCATCGGCCGTGAACTGGGCCCCTGGGGCCTGCAAGCCTTCCAGGAGCTCAAGCACGTAATCCGCGCGCTGTAGGCGCCGGCTTGCCGGTGAACCCGGGTTACCCGCCAACCCGCAGGCGCGCCATGTCCCGCAAGGGCGGCGCGCCAAACAGTCGGCTGTACTCACGGCTGAACTGAGACGGGCTTTCATAGCCGACTCGATACCCCGCCGCCGAAGCTTCCAGACCTTCGGCCAGCATCAAGCGCCGGGCTTCCTGCAGACGCAGCTGTTTCTGGTACTGCAAGGGACTCATGGCGGTCATCGCCTTGAAGCGGTGGTGCAGGGTCGACACGCTCAGGTTCACTTCCCGGGCCAGGTCATCGATGCGCAACGGCTGCACGAAATTGCCGTTGAGCCACTTGATGGCCTGGTTGACTCGGTGACCCTGGCTGTTGGCGGTGGCGATCTCGTACAGACGGTGGCCCTGGGGGCTGCGCAGCAGGCGATAGAGAATTTCCCGACGCACCAGCGGCGCGAGCATGGCGATGTCTTTCGGGGTGTCCAGCAGGCGGGTCAGGCGCAGCACGGCGTCCAGCATCGCCGGGTCCAGGCGCTCTACGTACAGGCCCCGTCCGGTGGGCCGGGCGGGCACGCCCAGAGGGCCGGCGTCGGCGATCAGTGCATTGATTTCCCCAGGGTCGATGTCCAGGCGCAGGGCCAGGATCGGCTCTTGCGGCGAAACGATCGCCACCTTGCCGCTCAGTGGCACGGAAACCGACACCACCAGGTAATTCAGCGGGTCGTAGTTGTAGCTTTCATCGGCCAGGCGCACTTCCTTGCGGCCCTGGGCCATGATGCACAGCGCCGGTTGCGCCAGCACCGAGCCGAAGTGATGGGAAGTGCTGTGGCGCGAGACAAACAGCGAGTCGATGGCAGTGGCATAGCTGCCATCTTCAGTGGTGTTGCGCGCAATGATCGCGGCCAGTTCTACGCGCTGGCGTTCCATCTCCGGAGCCAGGGGCGGCGGCAGGGTATCCAGTGATGACATGGGGCGCCTCGGGGTGTTTGCAGTCGACACAGCTTAAGTTTGTGCAAGAGTCGCGGGTAGGCGAATTCTGCGTAAAACTTGCCTGATCCTGCTGCTTGCGCGCGAGATAGACAAGATGAGCCGATGCTCGGGGGCTTCACTTGCTTGAAACACCGTTGTAACGCTTCTGTGCCCTGTCGCCGCCCATGCGCTGCAGCAGCGGGCTTGTCGCAGGATTGGGCAAATCAACGGCAGAAATCGACTAACGCGCAAGTGGGCCCGCCCCGTATCGTTGATTCTGTCGCAGCCCGTCCCCGGCTGCCTCGACAACACCCTGGGAGGGTTCCACATGTCCACGCATATTCCCGTCAGTCACATGGCTTTTGTTCGGGCCCGAGCCGGGCGCTCCACGGAGTTGGGTGCGCGCTTGAGTAGCCTGATCGAACCATCGCGCCAGGCCAGCGGTTGCCTGCACTTTGCTCTGCAGCATTCGCAGTGCGATGCCGACCTGTGGCTGGTGTCCGGCTTCTGGAGCAGTCAGCAGAGCATGACCGCCTATTTCAACTCGCCAACCATGGCCATCTTCGCCGAGCTGGTGCAGGACCTGGTGGTCAACAGCCTGGACTTCCACACCTTCAGCACGGTGTCGGCGCTTGAGGCTCATGGAGAGTACGCGCAGCTACAGCGTGCGCCACTGCACAAGCTGGCCAGTTGAAGGTTTAGAATGGCCGACTTTCCATTGGCCAGGATCAGCAACATGGCACGTAAAGAGTTTGCACACTACGAAGCAGTTTCCGCTGTGGTTCCAGGGGAGGGGGGATACAGCGCAGCGATCGCCGTCAAAGCCCTGGGCGCTTCAGGGGCTCCACGTTTTCATAAGGTTCTGGTTGAGCAGACATTCAAGACCGCTCACGAAGCCGACCAGGCTGCCGCGCAACAACTCGAACAGCTGGCCGACGTCGATCAAGACGGCGAACTGAGCTTTCACCGTCACTGAGTCGCCGAACTACCTGACCGCTCCCGGGCGGTGCATCTTGAACAGGGCTTCTGGTCCCAGCTGGAAGTAGTCCGCCGGTCCGCCGCCGCGCAGAATGGGTTCTGCCGCGGCGGTATCGTAGATCCCGTCCTTGAGCAGCCACTTGGCGATATGCACGGCGACCACTTCGCCGAGGATCAGCCAGCTCGGCACCGGCTCCTTGTCCGCACGCTGCAACTGAATGATCTGGGTGACCTTGCATTCGAAGGACACCGGGCTCTGGGCAACCCGGGGCACGCTGATGATCTTCGAGGCCACGGTCTTCAACCCGGCCAGTTCGAACTCGTCGACCTCGGCGGGGACCGTGGCGCAGCTCTGGTTCATCTGCTCGGCCAGGGGCCGGGTGGCCAGGTTCCAGGCGAACTCTCCGGTGGCCTCGATGTTATTCAGGCTGTCTTTGCGCCCGACGCTGGAGAACCCGATGATCGGCGGAATGTAGTTGAAGGCATTGAAGAAACTGTAAGGCGCCAGGTTCAGCCGGCCTTGTGCATCCTGGGAAGAAATCCAGCCAATGGGACGCGGGCCGACGATGGCATTGAACGGGTCATGGGGCAGGCCGTGGCCTAGGGCAGGTTGGTAAAAGTGGATATCGTCGGACATGGCTCAAGGTTCCTGCTGTGGGGCGAGTGAAGGGCGCCATAGTGCAGTGCGCTCTGGTCGAATTCCAGCGTCCCGGCCTCGGTTGATCCAGGGGTCGAAAGATTTTCCTCGGCCAGAAAAGACTAAGCCCGGCCGAAGCCGGGCTGTGGTGTCAGGTGAATCGATCAACTGATGGTGGCGGAACCGGTGCGGTCGTAGCCATCGGCGGCGAAGGTAGCGGAGCCGGTGCGGTCGTAGCCGTCTTCAGCAAGGGTGGCGGAACCGGTGCGGTCATAGCCATCGGCAGCGAAGGTGGCTGAGCCGGTGCGGTCGTAGCCGTCGGCAGCGAAGGTAGCGGAGCCGGTGCGGTCGTAGCCGTCTTCAGCGAGGGTGGCGGAACCGGTGCGGTCGTAACCGTCGGCAGCGAGGGTGGCGGAACCGGTGCGGTCGTAACCGTCGGCAGCGAGGGTGGCGGAACCGGTGCGGTCGTAACCGTCGGCAGCGAAGGTAGCGGAACCGGTGCAGTCGTAACCGTCGGCAGCGAAGGTGGCGGAACCGGTGCGATCGAAACCGTCAGCGGCGAAGGTATTGGCAGTCAGTACCGACAGGGTCAGGGCGAGGATCAGTTTGCTTTTCATGGTGGTGACTCCAGGTTTGTTGAGGTGTTTGCGTTGGGCTTGGAATGAATCCTACTCCTGTAAATTTGATTAAAAAGCGCAAATTAATGCTAATTAAAATCGAATTTACCGATATGTAGGCCGTCATTACTGACCACCGGTTACCGCACCCAGGCCTCACTACAGATACGTGCCAAGTCGCAACTTGGATTCACTGTCAGACTGCGCATGCGCCATTAACTGATCATTAATTGTTCAGGTAGCGGATAAAACAGCACAAAAAACCTTCAGCGGTTATCTCAGCCAGCCCCATGACAGACCCACTCGAAGGCACCGCCGTGAGTTTCCTTGCCCGTGAACAAACTCCCCCAGACCACCCAGGCCTTCTGGGTCATGAACATCGGCGCGACGATCCCGGATAACACCGCTGGTGATCTGTCGTTGATGGTCCGGCCGTTTGGCGCGAATGTGCGCGACTTCCTCAGCAAGCCCCATGAAAAGGGCGGCCTTGACTTCGGCATCATCGGCTCGTTGGCGGGATTGACGGGGATTGTGCTGGTGATGATCGTGGGGGCGACCTGGGCCCAGAACCGCTATGGGCGCCAGGGCACCGCCGCACTTGCCTGATCTGTTGATCATCTGTAGGAGCCGGCTGGCCGGCGAAAGCCTCCCCACAGATCGCGAAAAAATCGCCCGGGCCTTGCACCCGGGCGCCGTTTTTCTATCAGTCGGTCTCGATCCGCGAATGCTTGCGGGTGTCCTTCATGGTCGCGTAGACCAGCAACGAACAGGCAATACAGGCGGTGACGTACCAGTAGTAGCCGGTTTCCATACCGATGCTCTTGAACCACAGGGCGATGTATTCCGCGGTGCCGCCAAAGATCGATACGGTCAGCGCGTAGGGCAGGCCCACGCCCAGGGCACGGATTTCAGTGGGGAACAGCTCGGCCTTCACCACCGCGTTGATCGAGGTGTAGCCACTGACGATGATCAGTGCCGCCATGATCAGGAAGAACGCGCCCCACCAGGTCTGGATGGTGTGCAGGGTGGTGAGGATCGGCACGGTGAACAGGGTGCCGAGGATGCCGAAGGCAATCAGGATCGGCCGCCGGCCCACCTTGTCCGAGAGTGCACCGATCACCGGCTGCAGGCACATGAACAGGAACAGCGTGGCGGCAGAAATGGTGGTGGAGTCGGAAATGCTCATGCCGACGGTGTTCACCAGGTATTTCTGCATGTAGGTGGTGTAGGTGTAGAAGGCCAGGGTGCCGCCCATGGTCAGGCCGACCACGGTCATCAGTTCCTTGGGATGACGCATCAGGGTGCGCATCAGGCTTTCTTTTGGCTTCTCTTTCTTCTTGGTGAAGGACTCGGTTTCCTCCATGCCGCGACGCAGGTACAGGGCCACGACCGCACACAGGGCACCGATGCCGAACGGAATCCGCCAGCCCCAGGATTGCAGCTCCTCGGTGGTCAGAATGTTCTGCAGCACGATCAGTACTCCCAGGGCGATGAGCTGACCGGAGATCAGGGTCACGTACTGGAAGCTGGAGAAGAAGCCACGACGTTCCTTGGTCGCCATCTCGCTGAGGTAGGTGGCCGAGGTGCCGTATTCACCGCCCACCGACAGGCCCTGCATCAGGCGCGCCAGCACCAGCAGGATGGGGGCGCCGACGCCGATGGTTTCGTAACCCGGGGTCAGGGCGATGATCAGCGAGCCGAAGCACATCAGCAGCACCGAAGCCATCAGCGCGGCTTTACGGCCTTTGCGGTCGGCGTACAGGCCCATCAGCCAGCCACCGATCGGGCGCATCAGGAAGCCCACGGCGAAGATCGCGGCGGTGTTCAGCAGTTGCGCGGTGGTGTCGCCCTTGGGGAAGAAGACTTTGGCGAAGTACAGCGAGAATGCCGCGTAGACGTACCAGTCGTACCACTCGACCATGTTGCCCACGGAACCGCTGAAGATCGACTTCAGGCGGCTGGCGGTGGTCTTTTCGGTGGCGGATGCAGCCGCCGACCCGGCAGGCAGGGTATTAGAGATATCCATGACGGACCCTTCTATTCATTGTTTTTGTGGAGCGCGCGCAAGCGCAGCCTGCTGGGGCTATAGCAGGACCTGTGCCAAGGACAAGAAGCCCGGGCTAGAGGGGTTTGATCGCTGGTGATGAGCGGAAATCCGCCTATGGATGCCTGCGGGGTAGGCGGGAAATTGCCGAAAGGTGCGCGGCACCTGGGAGGCGCGTTCGGGCGGCTTGCCGTTTGCAGGTGTGGGTGGGGCTGCACCTGGCTTGAGGGCTTGTTCGCCGGCAAGCCGGCTCCTACAGGCGGGGGTTATGGGTCTTTGAGGAACATTTCCCGGGTCAGGCCGTGACGCTGCATTTTTTCATTCAGGGTCCGGCGCGGCAGTTGCAGTTCGTTGAGCACGGCCTTGATCTCGCCCTTGTGGCGAGTCAGGGCAGCGCGCAGGCACTGGGCTTCGAAGGCTTCTTGCTGCGCGGCCAGGGATTGGCCGGCTTCGAGGACTTCGGCTTCCGGCTCCCCGAGGCCCAGCACCTGACGCTCGGCGGCGTTGGCCAGTTCGCGCACGTTGCCCGGCCAGTCGTGACTGAGCAGGCGGCTCAACTGGGCGCCACTCAAGGGCGCGACGCTGCGCCCCAGGCGCTCGGCGGCGGCCTGGGCGAAGTGTTCGTAGAGCTGTGGAATATCCTCGCGGCGCTCACGCAGTGGCGGCAGGCGCAGTTCGGCGACGGTCAGGCGATAGGCCAGGTCTTCGCGAAAGCGTCCGGCCCGGGCCTCCTCCAGCAGGTCGGGCTTGGTGGCGGCGATCACCCGCAGGTCGACCTTGATGCTCTGGTTGGAGCCCAGGCGTTCCAGTTTCTGCTCCTGCAGCACCCGCAGCAGCTTGACCTGCTGGGCAAGGGGCATGCTTTCGATCTCGTCGAGAAACAGCGTGCCGCCATGGGCGTACTCCAGCTTGCCGATGCGCTTGCCCTGGGCGCCGGTGAAGGCGCCGCTTTCATGGCCGAACAACTCGGCCTCGAACAGCTGCTCGGGGATCGCTGCGCAGTTCAGGGCGACAAAGGGCTTGCCGGCCCGGGGACCGAAGTCGTGCAGGCAGCGGGCGATCAATTCCTTGCCGCTGCCGGTTTCACCTCGGATCAGCACATTCACGGGCAAGGCGGCCAGATCCAGTACCTGGCGGCGCAGGGTCTGCAGGGCCCGGGACATGCCGAGCAGGGTGGCGTCGAGCTTGGCCCGGCTGTCAGCCTGCTGGTGCAGGCGACGGTTTTCCAGGACCAGGCGGCGTTTGTCCAGGGCCCGGCGCAGGCTGCTGAGCAGGGTGTCGGGGCTGAAGGGTTTTTCCAGGAAGTCATAGGCACCGTCGCGCATGGCCTCGACCGCCATGGGCACGTCACCGTGACCGGTCAGCAGGATGATCGGCAGGTCGGGGTCCAGGCGCTGGACCTGGGCCAGCAGCTCCAGGCCGCTGATACCGGGCATGCGCACATCGCTGAGGATCACCCCGGGGAAGTTCTTCGGCAGTTGCGCCAGGCAATCCTCGGCGCGGCTGAACAGCTGGACCTCGAACCCCGACAGGCTCAGCCATTGTTCGACGGCGGTACGGATGCTGGCCTCGTCATCCACCACGATTACCGAGTTCAGCATTGGATGTGCGCCTCCAGATCGATGGGCAGGCTGAGAGTGAACACCGCGCCCTGATCCTGGTTGGCGGCGCTCAAGCGTCCCCCCAGTTCATGGACGATGGCGTAGGACACGGCCAGCCCCAGGCCCAGGCCATCGCCCACCGGCTTGGTGGTAAAGAACGGGTCGAACACGCTCAGCAGGTGCTCTTCGGCGATCCCGCCGCCGTTATCGGCGACCCGCAGTTGCCACAATTGGTCCTCGGCTTCGAGGCTGATCTGCAGGTGCTTTTCAGGCTTGTTCTGCATGGCGTCGAGGGCATTGCGCAGCAGGTTGATCAGCACCTGCTCCAGGCGGATGGCATCACCGCGAACCCAGGCCGGGCGGGTCAGGTGCAGCTCGATCTGGATGTTTTCGGCACGCAGCCGGGTTTCCAGCAACTGCAGCGACTGGTCCACCACCGCAGCCAGATCCAGGCGTTCGCGCAGGCCGCTGGGGCTCTTGCGGGCGAAGGTCTTGAGGTGGCTGGTAAGGGCGGCCATGCGGGTCAGCATGTCGTCCAATGGTCGCAGGGCTTTGTAAGCCTCATCCACCCGGCCGTGATCCAGCAGCAGCCGCAGCGTGGCAAGCTGCATGCGCTGGGCGGTCAGGGGTTGGTTGATTTCATGGGCCAGGGCCGCGGACATCTGCCCCAGGGCGGCCAGCTTGGCCGATTGCACCAGGCCTTCCTGGGCGGTGCGCAGATCTCGAGTGCGTTCCTGGACCAATTGCTCCAGCTCTTCACGGTTGCGCTGACGGATTTTCCCCAAGCGCCAGCGTTGGCTGAGGAACAGCAACAGGAACACCAGGGTCAGCCAGGCACCGGCGGCCGCCAGCCCGGCATTGCGGCTTTCCTCGAAAGCGCTGGCCGGCTTGCGCAGCAGGTGCAGGGTCCAGCCTTCGGCGGTCAGCGGCAGGGATTCCCAGAGATAGTTGGCCACGCCCTCGGGGCCTTCGACCTGGACCAGTCTGCTGTTGTCGTCGAATGTTTGCAGGGTCGTATGTTGCAGCGCCGTCAGCGGTTGCTTGTCGTACTGACGGGTCAGCTTGATCTCCGCCAGGTCGTTTGCGGACAGCGGTTGCAACTGCCGGTAACGCCAGCCGGGCTGGTTGGCGATAAAGATGATGCCCCGGGCGTCGCTCACCAGCAGGGTGTCGTTGCCCTGGCTCCATTCATGCTCCAGTTCGGGGAACTCCAGCTTGACCACCATGGCCCCGAGGAAGTCCTCGTTGTCGGCCTTGACCGCGCTGGAGAGGAAATACCCCGGAATGCCGCTGGTGACGCCCACGGCGTAGAAACGCCCGCTGCCCTGGCTGCGGGTCTGCTTGAAGTAGGGGCGAAAACCATAGTTGTGGCCGACATAGCTGCTGGGCAGTCGCCAGTTGCTGGCCGCCACGGCCAGGCCTTCATGATTCAGCAGTTCCAGGGTCGAGGAGCGGGCGGCGCCGTTGATCTTTTCCAGTTTGCGGTTCAGTGCATCCTGGGTGTCTGCCGTCACCGGGCCCTGAAGTGCCGAACGCAGTTCCGGGTCCAGGGCCAGCACCGCTGGCAGGGCGCGATAGCGTTCAATCAGGGTGTGCAGCGAGTTGGCATACAGCCCTAGCTGTTCATTGGCTCGGGCGGCATCCTCCACCAGCGTCTGGCGTTCGGCGTGGCGCATGGCCAGGCCGGCGCTGATGACGGTGCCAGCGAGAATAACCAGGATATAGAACGTCAAGCGGAGAGGGCGAGAGATCTGGGCCATGAGTCGGGGCAGGCTGCAATGGGGGCGGGAACGATAGCATGAGCGACGGGTGGAACGTTGATCGCCGACAGTGTCGCGAAAGTACGCGGCATAAAAAAAGCGACGGGCTGTTGTCTCAACAGCACCGCCGCTTTGGCCAAACGTGAGAAGGGCTTACTGCACTTCTACCGCCAGGCTGTCACTGATCTTTTTCTGCCAGATGGCAGGACCTGTGATGTGGACCGACTCGCCCTTGCTGTCGACGGCGACGGTCACTGGCATGTCCTTGACCTCGAACTCGTAGATCGCTTCCATGCCCAGTTCGGCGAAGGCCAGGACCTTGGACTTCTTGATCGCCTGGGCCACCAGGTAGGCGGCGCCGCCGACGGCCATCAGGTACACGGCCTTGTTGTCCTTGATCGCGTCGATGGCGGTCGGGCCACGCTCGGACTTGCCGATCATGCCCAGAAGGCCGGTCTGCTCGAGGATCTGCCGGGTGAACTTGTCCATCCGCGTGGCAGTGGTCGGGCCGGCCGGGCCCACCACTTCGTCGCCCACCGGATCAACCGGGCCGACGTAGTAGATGAAGCGACCCTTGAGGTCTACCGGCAGGGTTTCACCCTTGTTCAGCATCTCCACCATGCGCTTGTGCGCCGCGTCGCGACCGGTGAGCATCTTGCCGTTGAGCAGTACGGTCTCGCCCGGCTTCCAGCTTTGCACGTCTTCCGGGGTCAGGGTGTCGAGGTTGACCCGACGTGCCGACGGACCGGCTTCCCAGACGATTTCCGGGTAGGCGTCCAGAGGTGGCGCTTCCAGTGCGGCCGGGCCCGAGCCGTCGAGCACGAAGTGCGCGTGACGGGTGGCGGCGCAGTTGGGGATCATGCACACCGGCAGGGAGGCGGCGTGGGTCGGGTAGTCCATGATCTTCACGTCGAGCACCGTGGTCAGGCCACCCAGGCCCTGGGCGCCGATGCCCAGTTGGTTGACCTTCTCGAACAGCTCCAGGCGCATTTCTTCAATGCGGTTGGACGGGCCGCGAGCCTTGAGCTCGTGGATGTCGATGGATTCCATCAACACTTCCTTGGCCATCACCGCAGCCTTCTCGGCGGTGCCGCCGATGCCGATGCCCAGCATGCCCGGTGGGCACCAGCCGGCACCCATGGTCGGTACGGTCTTGAGGACCCAGTCGACGATAGAGTCGGACGGGTTGAGCATGGCCATCTTCGATTTGTTCTCGGAGCCGCCGCCCTTGGCCGCCACGTCCACTTCCACGGTGTTGCCGGGAACGATGGAGTAGTGGATCACCGCCGGGGTGTTGTCCTTGGTGTTTTTCCGGGCGCCTGCCGGGTCGGCCAGGATGGAAGCGCGCAGGACGTTTTCCGGCAGGTTGTAGGCGCGACGCACGCCTTCGTTGATCATGTCGTCCAGGCTCATGGTGGCGCCGTCCCAGCGCACGTCCATGCCCACGCGAACGAACACGGTGACGATCCCGGTGTCCTGGCAGATCGGCCGGTGGCCGGTGGCGCACATGCGCGAGTTGATCAGGATCTGTGCCATGGAGTCACGAGCGGCCGGCGATTCCTCGCGCAGGTAGGCCTCGTGCATCGCCTGGATGAAGTCCACGGGGTGGTAGTAGGAAATGAACTGCAGGGCGTCGGCAACGCTCTGAATCAGGTCGTCTTGCTTGATCACGGTCATGAGTCGCGCTCCTCTAAAAGACGGGAACATTTAATAAGGTGGCTGCAGCAGGGTGTATCGGTCGGTTGCAGACACCTTCTAAGGCACGCCGGACAGACAACTGGCGCGACGCTAAAAAGGCGCGGCAGTATACCGCGCCTGGGAGTCCGGCACACCCGCCAGCCGGGCAAACGAAAGTCGCCCATCGGATGGGCACTGTTCTTGCCTGAATCAGCGGCAAAACCGCAGAACACGGCTTAAAATTTGGATAGTCATTTGTCGGGCGCAGCACTAAAGTTGCAACTGGCCAGCAGGGTAGGAAACTCTTTAAGCCTCCTTTCTCACGGTGAGTCAACGATTGACCCATAAAGCCATCCAGAGCTTGTTACTCAAGCGCTTCACCATTGCTGCGGGCACCTACGGACTGATCCTGCTGCTGTTCTGGCTGGCGGTTCTCGCGGGGCACTATCGCGCCTCCACCAGCAGTGCGCTGTTGGCCTCGGGGTTGGTGTTGGCCACTCAGGGCCTGCTGTGCTGGGTGTTCATCAGCGGGCGCAACCTGCGCTTTGCCGATCCCAGCCTGACTGAAGTCCAAGTGGTCCTGGGCATTGCCTGGCAGACTTGGCTGATCGCCCACCTGGATCAGGCCCGGGGCGCTTTCCTGGTGTTCTATATCCTGCCGCTGCTGTTCGGCCTGTTCCATTTATCCCGCCGGGCCTACCTGCGTTGCGCGGCGCTGATCTTCTTCTGTTTTGCCGGGGTCAACCTGTGGGACGGCTATCGCTTTGTCCTCGACGATCCCCAGCTGGCGGCGCTGCAAGTCTGTGTGCTGCTGGTGATACTGGTGTGGATGTGCCTGTACGCTGCCTATGTCCAGGCGTCGCGTTCGCGCATGCGGCAGCGGCGTTTTGCCTTGCAGGCCCATCAGGACACCTTGCGGGGGATGATGCGGCAACTGGAAGATCTGGTGGCTACCGATGAGTTGACCGGGCTGTTCAATCGCCGGCACTTCCTGCGTATCGCCAGCCGTGAGTTGCAGGCCATGGACCAGGAACAGATGCATGGGCTGGCGCTGATCGACCTGGATCATTTCAAGCGCATCAACGATCTTCACGGCCATGCGGCAGGAGATCAGGTGCTGCAGGCGTTCGCCGCGGTGGCCACGGCCTGCCTGCGGGACGGTGATGTACTGGCCCGCTACGGCGGTGAGGAGTTTGTGGTGCTCCTGCCCGACTGTGATGCCGAGCGCCTGACCTCCTGTTGCGAGCGTCTGCGCCTGGCCTTCATGGAGGTGCAACTGGTGGGCCTGAATGTGCGTGACCTGAGCCTGTCGGCAGGGATGACCCTGCTGCAGGCCGGTGATGATCTGGATAATGCCCTGCAACGCGCCGATCAGGCGCTGTACCGGGCCAAGCGCGACGGCCGCAATCGTTGTTCCGCCGCCTGGGAAAACCTCGATGCCTGAATTGACCGTGGGCAGCCGGCGCTGGTCGGTGGCACCGGCAAGCAACCTGCTGGATGCCTTGAATCAGGCCGGTGTGGCGGTGCCCTACAGTTGTCGCGCCGGCAGTTGTCATGCCTGCCTGGTGCATTGCGTCCAGGGCCTGCCCAACGACAGTCGGCCGGATGCCCTGAGCGATGAACAGCGCCGCCGCGGCTGGCGCCTGGCCTGCCAGTGCCAGGTGGTGGAGGACCTGCAGGTCGAGACTTTCGATCCGTTGCGCGATGGCCGGCCGGCCCAAGTGGTCGGGCTCGACTGGTTATCGCCCACAGTCCTGCGCTTGCGTCTGCAACCTGAGCGGCCATTGCGTTATCGCGCCGGCCAGCACCTGGTGCTGTGGACCACCAGCCAGATCGCCCGGCCGTATTCCCTGGCCAGCCTGCCGGAAGAGGACCGCTTCCTGGAGTTTCATCTGGACTGCCGGCATCCGGGACAATTCAGCGACGCCGCACGCCAGTTGCAACTGGGCGACCCGATCCGCCTGGGCGAGTTGCGCGGTGGCGCCTTGCACTACGATCCGGACTGGCAGCAGCGACCGCTCTGGCTGCTGGCCTCGGGAACCGGCCTGGCGCCCTTGTTCGGGGTGTTGCGCGAAGCCTTGCGTCAGGATCACCAAGGCCCTATCCGCATCATTCACCTGGCCCATGACGCCACCGAGCATTACCTGGCCAAACCCTTGGCAGCCCTGGCAGCGAACCGTCCCCAGCTGAGTGTGGAGCTGTGGCAGGGGGCGCAGCTGACGACGGCCCTGGCGCAACTGCGACTTGTTTCCCGGCAAACCCAGGCCTTACTCTGCGGGCACCCCGACAGTGTCGATGCCTTTGCCCGACGCCTGTACCTGGCGGGGCTGCCGCGCAATCAACTGCTGGCCGATGTGTTCCTGCCCCGTGGTTGAGCGCTGATTTTTCCAGAGCGAGATCTTCATGACCGATGCCATCGAGCTGCAACGCGAGGGCGGGCTGCTGACCCTGCGCCTGAACCGCCCCGACAAGAAAAACGCCTTGACCCGTGCCATGTACAGTCGTCTGGCGCAAGCCCTGGCCGAGGCGGACGCCGATCCGCAAATCAATGCCCTGCTGATCTGCGGTAGCAGCGAATGCTTTACCGCCGGCAACGACATCGCCGACTTCCTGCAACAGCCGCCCAGGGACCTCGACAGCCCGGTGTTCCAGTTCATGCGCAACCTGCTCGATTGCCGCAAGCCGGTGGTGGCTGCGGTGGCCGGCGCGGCCGTGGGAATTGGCACCACCTTGTTGCTGCATTGCGATCTGGTCTATGTCAGCCGTGATGCACGGTTGCGCATGCCGTTCGTCAACCTCGGGCTGTGCCCGGAATTTGGCTCGAGCCTGATCCTGCCGCGCTTGCTGGGACAGGCCAAGGCCGCTGAGTTGTTGCTGCTCGGCGAAGGCTTCAGTGGTGAACAGGCGGCGGCCTGGGGCATTGCCACTGCGGCCCTGGGAGATGGCGCGGCAGCCCTGGCCAAAGCCAGGGAGGCGGCATTGCGTTTCAGCCAACTGGCGCCGGAGGCGGTGCAAGTGAGCAAGCGCCTGATGAAGGCTCCCTACCGTGAGCAACTGCGCCAGGTAATAGAAGAAGAGGGCGCGCAGTTCACTCAGCGCCTGCGTTCACCAGAAGCCATCGCCGCCTTGTCGGGTTTTTTCGCCAAAGGCTGACACCTGTCGCTACAGGGAAGGACGGACATAAAAAAGCCCCGGGGTTTCCACCACCGGGGCTTTTGCGTTCAGCGAGCCAGGGCTCAGACCATCGGGTCGCCAACGTGCAGGATCTTCATGCCATTGGTGCCGCCGGTGGTGTGGTAGCTGTCGCCCTTGGTGAGAATCACCCAGTCGCCTTTCTCTACTACGCCGCGCTTGAGCAACTCGTCGATCGCAGCCTGGCTGACCTGCTCAGGCGGCAGGGAAGCCGGATCGAACGGGATGGTGTAGACGCCGCGGAACATGGCTGCACGCGCCTGGGTTTCACGGTGCGGGGAGTAGGCATAGATCGGCACCGAGGAACGGATGCGCGACATGATCAGCGGGGTGTAGCCGCTTTCGGTCAGGGCGATGATGGCCTTCACGCCCGGGAAGTGGTTGGCGGTGTACATGGCGGCCAGGGCGATGCTCTGGTCGCAGCTTTCGAACACCTTGCCCATGCGGTGGCTGGAGGTCTTGCTGGTGGGGTGTTTTTCCGCACCGACACAGATCCGCGCCATGGCCTGGACCGCTTCCAGCGGGTAGGCACCGGCGGCGCTTTCTGCCGAGAGCATGACCGCGTCGGTGTAGTCGAGCACGGCGTTGGCCACGTCGGACACTTCGGCACGGGTCGGCATCGGGTTCTGGATCATCGACTCCATCATCTGGGTCGCGACGATCACTGCCTTGTTGTGGCGGCGCGCGTGAAGAATGATTTTCTTCTGGATGCCCACCAGCTCGGCGTCGCCGATTTCCACACCCAGGTCGCCACGGGCCACCATCACGGCGTCACTGGCGTTGATCAGGCCGTCGAGGGTTTCGTCGTCGGCCACGGCTTCGGCGCGTTCGATCTTGGCCACCAGCCAGGCCGTACCACCGGATTCATCACGCAGTTTGCGCGCGTATTCCATATCGGCAGCGTCGCGAGGGAAGGACACGGCCAGGTAGTCGACTTGCATTTCGGCGGCCAGCTTGATGTCGGCCTTGTCTTTCTCGGTCAGGGCCGGAGCGGTCAGGCCGCCGCCACGACGGTTGATGCCTTTGTGGTCGGACAGCGGGCCGCCGACGGTCACCACGCAGTGCAGCTCGGTGGCGGTGGCGGTTTCCACGCGCATCACCACACGGCCGTCGTCCAGCAGCAGCTCGTCATTGACGCCGCAGTCCTTGACCAGATCCGGGTAGTCGATGCCGACGATGTCCTGGTTGCCTTCGGTCAGCGGGTGCACGGTGGAGAACGTGAACTTGTCACCGATCTTCAGTTCGATACGCTTGTTGGCGAATTTGGCGATGCGGATTTTCGGGCCTTGCAGGTCGCCGAGGATGGCCACGAAGCGGCCGTGCTTGGCGGCCAGGTCGCGGACCAGTTGGGCGCGAGCCTTGTGCTCGTCCGGAGTGCCG
Source organism: Pseudomonas danubii (assembly GCF_042980055.1). Taxonomy (NCBI): domain Bacteria; kingdom Pseudomonadati; phylum Pseudomonadota; class Gammaproteobacteria; order Pseudomonadales; family Pseudomonadaceae; genus Pseudomonas; species Pseudomonas danubii. The sequence goes on along the minus strand of NZ_CP116502.1, from coordinate 6,422,247 downwards.
TGGGAGAAGTTCAGACGGGCAACATCCAAGCCCGCGAGAATCAACTGTTCGAGAACTTCCGGCGAGTTACTGGCTGGGCCAAGGGTGGCAACGATTTTGGTACGACGAACGGACATGCACGGACTCCTGAGTTCAAGCGCAACGAGAGGCTACTATGCTCCGAAGTTGTAGTCATTGTTCGTTTGCACTACTTATTGCTTTGTTTGTTTACCGCAACAACCTTGAAGATTTTTGCCGATGAGTCGATACACTGCACAAGACAGGAGATACCCCATGCGATTCGTACTCATTGCTATCTTGGCCGTCAGTGTTGTCGGCTGCACCCGCTGGTCCATGAACCATCATTTGAATAACGCCTACCGCGCTTATGACCGCGGCAACTGCGAGAGCGTGATGCTCGAGTTGAGCCAGGTCGACCGCAACAGCCGTGCGCGGCCTTACATCCAGCCGGAAGTGTCGATGCTGCGCGGGCAATGCCTGGAGCGGCAGAAGTTGTTCGTCGATGCGGCGCAGACTTATCAGTTCATCATTACCCAGTACCCCAGCAGCGAATACGCCTACCGTGCTCGCGCCCGCCTGGACACCCTGCAGCAACTGGGGCATTACCCGGCAAACGGTGCAGCACAAGTTCGCCGTACAGCGTTGTAAGCGATACCGGTCAGGGGCAGTGTAATTGCCCCTCGCGCTTGAGCTAACATTTGTACAGGTTGTTCGAACACTGCACGGTTCCTGCCTGGCGCAGTGGCGTTGAAATCCTTGTGAAGATTTTCCTCGCACCTCGAATCCGGGAGAACGAGCCGCTACTCAAGGCCCGTTCCGAAGCACTAGTGCGGTCATGCTTAATGACCTTTCATAGCGATACCCAGCATGTTCACGGAACCTCGGATCGAGCGGCATCAACTGCCGTCCTACTTGAAAGTCTTCAACCGGTTTACCGACAAGCCTGTCGGTTACCTGGGCAATATTTCCGCTGACGGGCTGATGTTGATCAGCCAGTTGCCGATGCTGATCGGTGCCGAGTTCGAGCTGCGGGTGAAAGTCCCCGGCAGTGATGGACAGACGCAGTTCATCGATTTCAGCGCCTGTTGCCTGTGGTGCCATGAGGACCTGACCCCTCACCAGTACGACAGCGGTTTCAGCCTGCTGCGGGCGACCGCCGAATTCGCTGAACTGGAGCAGGCCTTGCGGCACTACTTCAGCTTCCATCCGTTGCAGACATCGGCCTGAATGTCGCGGCAGCCACTACAGGCTGCCGGCTTTCTTCCAGCTCAGATACCGGCTGACCAGCTCCGCCCCCAGCTCGCCTGGACGGGCGTCGAGCAGGGCGATGCCGTGGGCGCTCAGGCGTTCATGCAGTTCGGCCCGGCTATTGAGGTAGTTCACGGCGGCGCTGTAGATCAGCGCCTCGGGCAAGGTCTGTACTGGGCTTTGGCGCAACTGATCGAGCACTTCCTCGCGCAGGCTGGCCACCAGTACCCGATGCTGGCGGCTGATGCGTTTGACCGCAGTCAGCAACTCCTGGTCGTCTTCATCCCGCAGGTTGGTGACCAGTACCACCAGCGCCCGACGCTTCTGCCGCGCCAGCAATTCACTGGCAGCAGCCTGGTAGTCGGCTGGACGCTGGCTGGTGTCCAGGTCGTAGACGCCGTTGAGCAGCACACTCAGTTGGGCCGAGCCCTTGACTGGCGCAAGGTAGCGCGAGCGTTCTCCGGCAAAACTGTAGAGGCCTACTGCATCCCCCTGGCGCAGCGCGACATAGCTGAGTAGCAGGCAAGCGTTGAGGGCATGGTCGAAGTGCGCCAGCTCGCCGTCCTGGCTGCGCATGCGGCGTCCGCAGTCGAGCATGAAGATGATCTGCTGGTCGCGTTCGTCCTGATATTCCCGGGCGATGGGCGTGCGCTGGCGGGCGGTGGCTTTCCAGTCGATCTGCCGCAGGCTGTCGCCTTCGCGAAACTCCCGCAGTTGATTGAATTCCAGGCCCAGCCCGCGGCGTTGCAACTGGCGCACCCCGAGTTGGCTGAGCCAGTTGTCCACTGCCAGCAACTGCGCGCCATAGAGGCGGGCGAAGTCCGGGTAGACCCGCGAGCTGTCGTGGACTTTCAATCGTCGTCTGGCGCTCCACAGGCCCAAGGGGCTGGGCAGGCTGACTTCACACTGGTGGAAGTTGAAATGCCCTCGTTGCAGCGGTCGCACGCTATACCCCACTCGGCTGACCTGGCCCGGCTCCAGGCTCACCGATTGTGGCAGGTGCTCAAAGCTCAAGCCCTGGGGCGGATGGTCGAACAGTTGCACCTCAAGCGCTTGCCGATAAGGGTGGCGGATCTCCAGTTGCACTTCGCTCCAGCGTCCCAGGGGCAGGCTGCCGGGCAACTGACGCTGTATTTCGGGCGACGCTAGGCGCGACAAGCGCAGGGCATCCAGCAGCGCCAGCAGCAACAGCGCCAGCAACAGGCCCCAGGCGATCGAGTCCAGGCGCGGCACCGCCTCGATACCCAGGGCACGCACCGTTCCCAGAAGGATGTACAGGCCGGTCAGGGTGCCCAGCCAGATCAGCAACAGACGAGTCGGCTTCATCAGTGTGGGCGGCTCACAGGCGCGGTGCCGGAATCTGCTCGAGCATCTGCTTGAGCACCTGTTCCACCGACAGCCCTTCGATATCCAGCTCCGGAGCGACCCGTACCCGATGCCGTAGCACGGCCAGGGCGCAGCCCTTGATGTCATCCGGGATCACGAATTCGCCGCCCCGCAGCAGGGCCCGGGCCCGGGCTCCGCGCACCAGGGCAATGGAGGCACGCGGGCCAGCGCCCAGCGTCAGTCCCGGCCAGCTGCGGGTGGCCCGGGCCAGGCGCACGGCATAGTCGAGCACCTGTTCGTCCAGGGGCAGTTCACTGGCGATGCGCTGCAGGGCCAGCACGTCCTTGGCCTGGAGCACGGTACGCAGGGGCTGTACATCAAGCATGTCGGCGCGGGTCGAGCGAGCCACCTGGCGAACCATGTTCAGCTCCTCCTCGGCGTCCGGGTAGTCCATCCGCAACTTGAGCATGAAACGGTCCAGTTCGGCTTCCGGCAGCGGGTAGGTGCCTTCCTGCTCGATGGGGTTTTGGGTCGCCAGGACCATGAATGGCTGGGCGATGGGCAGGGCCCGGCCTTCCAGGGTCACTTGGCGTTCCTGCATGGCTTCCAGCAGCGCGGCCTGGGTCTTGGCCGGGGCGCGGTTGATTTCGTCCGCCAACAGCAGATTGGTGAACAGCGGACCCTTGCGCAGTTTGAACTGCTCGGTCTGCAGGTCGTACACCGCGTGGCCGGTGACATCGCTGGGCATCAGGTCCGGGGTGAACTGGATGCGTGCAAACTCTCCGCCAAAGCAGCGGGCCAGGGCCCGTACCAACAGTGTTTTGCCCAGACCTGGGACGCCTTCGAGCAACACGTGGCCACCGGCGATCAGGGCCGTCAGCACATCATCGATCACGGCCTCCTGGCCGATCACCACCTTCTGCAGTTCCTGGCGCACCGCCTGCGCCAGCTGGCTGGCCCGTTGCCGCTGCTGGGCCGCATGGACCTGGGGCTGAGGCGCCTCGGAGGAGTCAAGGGATTCGACGGGTTGTTCGCTCACAACTTCCGGAACCTTATTAACCGTTAGATGTATTTTTTCGTCCATAAATCAAGTGTTTACCTAATCTAACTTTTTTCGTTTTTCAACGTGCGGAACGGCTGAATAAAGGGGGCTGCTGTTTCAGGCCAATCGACTGATCATTTTTTGCCCTGAGCACGCAATTCACTTCCATTAGTGGCTCATTTTGGTGAAAAGTCGGGTAGGCTCAGCTTTTGACACTGGTTAAGTGTCCCTCTGCATGCATCGCTCTGGCATTTAGGTGCGAGCCTACAGCAATTGTCCGTTCGGGATCATTCAAGCATGGAAGAAAAAACATACGAATTTGGCAACGTGATCCATAGTGAGCGTGGCTCTGAATGGCATCGGTGGGATCCACACATACATACGCCTGGCACGGTTCTGAATGATCAATACAAAGGAGGGGATCCTTGGGAGGCTTTTCTTTCCAAATTGGAGGCTTCCGACCCGACGATTGAAGCATTGGGCATTACCGATTACTTCGGTATCGATCCCTACGAAAAGGTGCTTGAATTTAAGCGTCAGGGACGTCTGCCGAACGTTGGACTCATTTTTGCCAACGTCGAGCTTCGTCTAAACATCGAGACGAACCGTGGAGCCGCGCTCAACTTGCATCTGCTCTTCCCGCCTGATGATCCTGATCACGTCGGTCGAATCAAACGCTTCCTATTGGAGTTCGAGTTTCCATACCAGGGGGAGAATTTCCGCTGTCATCGTGAGGATCTGATCCGCTTAGGTAAGAAGCACAAGCCGGAACAGACGGATCCTGAGGCCGCCCGCTCCATCGGTGCCAACCAGTTCAAGGTTAGCCTGGAACAGTTGAAAGCTGCTCTGGGCAAGCATGAATGGGTTAAGCAAAATGCCCTGATCGCGGTTGCAGGGGGCCAAAAGGATGGTACTTCCGGTCTGCGAGACTCAGGGGATTCTTGGGCGGCGCAGCGCAAAAACATCGAGCAGTTGGCCCATATCATTTTCGACTCCAATCCCAAGCAGATAAGCTTCTGGCTTGGCCAAGGTGCACTTTCAGTAGAAGACCTGGATGTGCAATACAACGGCCGAAAGCCTTGTCTTCATGGGTCAGATGCGCATACCGCTGATATGGTGGGTGTGCCAGACAAGCAGCGCTACTGCTGGATCAAAGGCGATCTGGCTTTTGAATCCCTCCGTCAGACCTGCTTGGAGCCCGAGGAGCGGGTGCTCATTGGATCAGAACCACGACGCGGCTCCCTGCAGAGCCATACCATCGAGTCTTTGAAGGTCAGCGGTGCAGCATGGCTGACGAAGGCAATGATTCCGCTAAACTCCGGTTTGGTTGCTGTTATCGGTGCACGTGGCTCGGGGAAAACTGCACTGGCCGACTTAGTCGCTGCAGGGGGATATGGGCTGTCATCGCATGTCAACACCGAGTCATTTGTTTTCCGGGCCAAACAGCACCTGGATGACTGTAGGGTGGAGCTCACTTGGGAGAACGGTGAGGTAACCGGCAGCGAAGTAATAAATGCTGATCTTGACGACCTTCTATACAGCTCCCACGTCCAGTACCTTTCCCAGCAGTTTGTGAACAAATTGTGCTCTGCAGAAGACACGAGTAACCCGTTGAATGCGGAGATAGAGCGAGTCATCTTCAATGCGCACCCGCGAAATGACCGTATGGGCACTTCCGTCTTTCAGGAGTTGCTTGAGCTGAGGCTCGAGGGCACACATCAGAAGCGCCGGCGCCATCAGGAAACGTTGCGCAAGGCATCCAATGACCTGACAGAGGAGCGTACTCGAAAAGCAAGTTTGGCAGGCCTGCGGAAAGACCGGGATGAGAAGTCCAAGGCGATCGATCAGGACAAGCGTGATCGAACATCACTGATCCCCAAAGGTAATGAGGAGCGTGCGAAGCGTTTAGAAGATGTCTCGCAGGCCGCTGAACAGAAACGTCTGCAGGTCGAGCGGGCGAAGCGCCGGCACCAGACATTGCTTAACCTGAAAGGGGATGTCGAAGATTTCCGCAGTCGTCGAGCGCCAGAGCTTCTAAACGAAATGCAGCAAGAGCGTCCTGATACGGGCTTGTCGGAGGCCGACTGGGAAGCGTTCAAAGTGGACTTTGTGGGTGATGTCGACACGCTGTTAGCGGAACGGCTTCGCCAAGTGAAGGCTCAGGCGGCGAAATTGCAAGGGCCATCCGAACTTGATCCTCCAGTGAATGAGGAGGCTGACCCCACGATCTCACTCATTCCAGAAGGAGCGGAACTTCAACTACAGACTCTGGCATTGCTTGATCGGGAGGTTGTCCGCCTAAACCTGTTGGTTGGTGCCGATAAGTCAAAGATTAAGCGTTATTCAGCTCTAAGCGATAAAATCACCAAGGCGGAAAACGCTCTAACCAAACTTGATGAACAGATCAATCGGGCGCAAGAGGCTGATGCCAAAATACAGGACCTGATCCATCTGCGTCGTACTTCCTATGAGGGGGTATTTGAGGCCATTGTGGAGGAGGAGCAGGAACTCAAAGCGCTTTATGCACCGATCCAACAGCGCATTGAAGCTGATACTGGTTCTATGGCTCGGTTAGCCTTCACCGTTAAGCGCAATATTGACATTGAAAGTTGGGCTACAACCGGCGAAAACTTGCTCGACCTTCGCACCGGGCCATTCCGTGGGCGTGGCCAGGTTCTGCTGGCTGCTAAGGGAGTGTTGATGTCTGCCTGGCAGACAGGTACATCCGCCGAAGCTGCCGCTGCGCTGCTTGAGTTCGTCAAGACCAATGAGGAAAACCTACGAGCGCATAAACCGGACAACGTCGATTTCCGCGAGTGGGCCCGTCAAATCTCGGACTGGCTCTACAGTACGGAACACATAACAGTTGGGTACACCATACAGTATGACGGAGTGGAGATTGAGCAGCTTTCGCCAGGAACACGAGGGATAGTGCTCTTGTTGCTATATCTGTCAATCGATGCGGAAGATGATCGGCCGCTCATCATTGACCAGCCCGAAGAGAATCTGGATCCACAGTCTGTATTTGAGGAACTGGTTGCACGGTTCCGCGAAGCTAAGCTACGACGTCAGATCATCATCGTGACCCACAATGCCAACCTAGTGGTGAATACTGATGCCGACCAAGTGATCGTGGCGTCTTGCGGTCGCCATAGATTGGGACAATTGCCCGAAATCACTTACGAATGTGGCAGTTTAGAGAACCCCGGTATACGGCGGCGAGTCTGCGAGATTCTGGAAGGGGGAGAGCGAGCATTCAAGGAACGTGCCCGGCGTTTGCGCGTAGCATTCTAGCTGAATATCAGGTCGCGATAGGGGCTCCCTATCGCGGGCGAGCGAGATTGGACCGTTGTTGCCGCATCGGCGGGCCTGCGGCTGATTTCCGCAAGGCCTGATGGCGGTACGCTTACTCAGGTCGGCCGCTAGTGCGATTTTTAGCCAGGAGGTTGCGAGTTCGAAAACCTTCAGTGGAGCTGCTGGCTTTGAAGAGCCAGACTCTGCTGTACAGGGAGCAAAATTCCGCCTTGGCTCTGTATTAGATTATCCGTCACCTCCAATGTGATGGCCTCAACAACGTTCTGATCCATATTTCCACCGCTCCGATGCAGCATGCTCAGGTAATAACTGTATTGATCAACATCGTACTGATCGAGGCCCAGCTGATCAGGATGTGCCAACCGGGTTACGACACTACGATAATCATCGCCGGTGATTTCCCCGCTTCGCTGTAGAGCCGCCAATATTCTCATGCACACATCGTGGCTGTGCTCTCCAGAGGAGTGCCTTAGAAGTGTGAGCACGTGCCGATAGCGGTTTTGCAGCATGAGATCGATGATCTCTGAACGTTCGTTGCCGGTAATCGCTTTGACCTGAATGCCGGCTGTTGTACCGCTCTTAACCAGCGTCGCAAGCTCAGCATCACCATTTTCATTGATCCTGTAGAACTGGACATCAAAAGGGCTCGCCGTATTGTACAGCCATGCGGTAGACACCTGATTCATGAGGCTTTTGTCGGCTGTCACAAACGCGGTGTACTGGTTTAGTAGGGAGTCCGAGACTCGCCCCGGCTGACGCTCGGTGCACCAGGCGAATACTTTGCGGCCGATGGTGGCTGAGTAGTCGCGACACATCCTGGCGAGATAAGCCTCAAACACCATCCCTTTGAAGGATGCCTCGGGCCGTGTGGTGTGCATTAGGAGTACACCGTTAGCGTCCAAGAAAGCATTACCACTCACCATTGCGTCCTGGTAGGTGACGCTGCGGTACTGCATCGTAAGCAGCTGTTGACGGTCTTCCTCGGAGAACGAAGGGTGAAGTGCATTCACCGCCGCAGCCGGCACCTTTATCAACGCTTGCATTGGAAGCTGCAGGATGGGGGTGGGCATGATTAAGCCGGAGGACGTATTTTCGTGCATGCAAGGTATCCTGAGTGGCGTGTGCCCTGTTGTGTAGAGTGCGAGCAAACCGAGATGCACACTGATTTCGACAGATGACTGAGCTGATTAAGGCTCTTACCTAAGGCCAGATGGGCGCGGGCTTTTGGCCTTGTTCCCATTTTTCGGCCAGTGCCTCGGCCTTAAAAAACCAGTGCTTCTGAAAACTGTCGATATCGCCCAGGCCGGTGAGAAAGCCTCTGTCCTCAGTCACAACTAAGGCCGGTAATTGCAAAAAGCGGTAGAGATCGGCATCGATCCCGTCGTTGCGCTTTTTCTTCGACGTTGGATTATAGGCGTCTTCTGCTTTTTGCATGCGGATGAACTGTCGGCACAGGTATCGGCTCTGCAGGTGTAGACGTACCGACATTGGTGGCACTAACGAGGTCCATTTATCCTGGGCGCTTGCCATTCCCTCAAGCATCCCAGTGCTCATCGCTTCCAGATCGAGAGGGGTTGATGGATCCTCAGCGTTGATTTTGTCGATGATCTGCTGCCATCCGCTGAAAAACTCGATCCAGTCATCCCGCTCCTCTTGCAGTACCCATTCCGGCGACTGTTGCTCATCACCACTGTCCGCGTAGCGTTTCAGTCTGCTCCAGCCAGAAAGCGACATCTGCCGGCATTCGTCCTCACTCCACAAATTATCATTCACTTGCAGCATGCCCATTAGGTCACGCTTTCCCAGCAGCACGGGTAGCTGAGGGTTCAGAAAACGCTCCAACCTTTGGCATATCCGGTGGCACTCCTCTGCTGTTAATGCATCCCGGCGACGCTGGGCCAGCAGTTCGGCGAGCGTGCCGTCAGCTAGAGAGAACGAATAGCCCTGTACCGACATTTTGGCGAACGTATCGACCCATTGAGGTGATTGCTCGGGATAAGCGAGGTTGCGTGCTGAGGCAGTATCTAACACAACAATCACCTGATCTTCAGGCACCAGCAAACGATCAGTTTTTTTATCAATCATGCCAAGCTCCGATAGGTTCATGTATGTAGTGTGCATGATCTAGGGGCGTGTGAGCTATTTCGGCTGTTACCTTCCTTGGGAGAGGGCGAAGTGTGCTCACCGCTCACGAGTTACTGTAAAAAAGTCGTTTCAGAATGGGATGGGTGGCAATGCCGATTCGACGCCAACGGGGTGTCTCTGAGATTTCTGCTGTCGGGCAGCCAAATTCAGACTCCCCGTTTTTCGCAGTGCCTGACAATGCTCGGGTTTCACGCACTGCGTTGGATTCGATCATCCAGGTGTTCAATTAAATAGGTGGACACCATCGCCTTAGCAATGGTGTCGGGAAGGCGTGTTTGCCGGACGCTTGCGAAACTCTTGCTCGCTGATCTGTAGATCACGCACAGAATGTGGATGTGTGTGATCTGCCGCAGTGCTATTGCTACCTATTGTTGTGATTTCCTCAAGTTCAGATCGACCACCTTACGGTCATTCAACTTGGTCTTTAACACCCCATTTTCGTTCAACAGAACTTCGTTGATGGAAGCGAGGTTGGCGACCTTGGCACGCAACTCCTCGATCACCTGACGGTATGCTTCGGACTTCTTGCGCTCGGCAATCAAGCCTTGGTGCTTCACATCACGCATGGCACGACTCGAGCGCCCCTGAGTCTCGCGTATAGCCTCGGCAACGCCCGGGTAGTGGTTGTGGATCAGCGCCGTCGATACGCCTGCTTCGCGGGCTACTGCGGCGATGGTAACCTTGGTTTCCCCTGTGTGGGCGCGTCCCTTCTGGATGCGGTAAAGCGCGAGCCGCAGATCTTTATCGCGATCCTCAGCCGGCTTGTAGTTGGTTGATTTGTCTCTTGGCTTCATGCGATCAGTGTCTCCGGATCCATGCCTAACTGGGCCAATACGTCACGGCAGCGATTCAGGTCGCGCTCAACGCGTTGGCGGCCGCCCTCGCCAATGTCCGAGTAATGCAGCAGACCTTTCAGATCATCGTAAAGTCGTTGGTAAATGGGAGCATGGCCGCGACCGATCACGGCATTGTTGCAGTTGCCGCAGCGGGTACGCTCAAGGGTATTCCCGACGCAACCGTCATCGTCCGCCGTGCACCAAGCATGGCCGTTACTGCGAATCGCGGTGCTTTCGGCAATGGACTTCAGCATCGAGCTGTGATCCTTGAAGATCAGTAGGTTTTGCGGTTCTCGCTTCCACTGCTTTATCGAGCGGCCATAGCCGCCGGCCAGGGGGGCGTCACCCAGCCAGTTATCGACGACACCGAGCTTGATGTCTTCCAACTCCGCCTGAATATCGTCGTACAGTTCAAGGTCAAAATGCTGCCCCCAACTGTCGTCCATGGCGTAGCCTAAAGTCATGTCCAGCGACCAGTGTGCGTAATGCTCCTTGAGGTAGCGCAGATCGCCGAACCGGCTGTGTGCGGCGTAGTTGGCGAATTTTCGGCGAAACTGGTGGCTGCTGAGATCCCAATTCAGTCCGCAGTCTTTGGCGAACTTCTTGAGTGTAGAATCCCAACCTGTGTTGGAAAGTGTGCGCACTTGGTTGCAATCTTTCGGATCTACGCCGACAAAGATTGCATGGCGGTGCTTGTGTGCCTCCGCGATTTGCGGATCATGCGGGTTCGCGCAACGCCGCTTCGCGATCTCGGCGGTGATCAGTGCCTGATAGGGCTTGCTCCAGCGCTCCATCAGTCGCAAGGTACGTACGGCAGCCTCGGGGATCATCCAACTATGAGGACCAACATCGGTCTTCTCTGACCGCGAGCGCATCCAGTGATAGACGGTGCCTTCATCGTCCTGGGTGCGATGATGTGCGCCCGACTGCAAATTGGCCAGCTCATGGTTGCGACAGCCGGATGTGCTGGCCAGAACAATGTAGCAGGCGGTACGCAGATTTATCAGTGCCTTGGTGAACTCCCTCAACCCAGTCTCCCAGCCAAGAGCCTCCAAGCGGCGGTTCTTAGCATTATTTACACTTCTGCTGCTCAACCTATTACGTTGCACCGCAACGACAGCCAACTCATCGCGCAGGTCAAGCAGTTGTTGGCCGCATTCAACCTGCCGATATGCCTGCTCGAACAGAGTGCAGAACACATCATCGGGCATTAGCGGTGTTTTGCCGCCTCGGACGCCGCCGATTAGCCCCGCCATCGAGCGTGCGGACGTTCCTGCCCAAGGGTGCTGTGGCATTCGGTCTTCGGTATATTGGCTGAGTTCATGGAGCGCTTCGACTGCCCCGAAACGGCCTTGTAGTCCTTCCTGCGTCAATGGCCTCCCGCCAGATTGGCTGGTCCGGCGATGAGCTTTGCAGGCTGTCACATAGGTGCTACAGATCAGAGGGGTCACCGCCCCCAAACGGTCAAGCTTGAGCATTTCCAAGTGACGTAAAAATGGCAACGCATCTTTGAAGCATTTTCGAAGAGTAGCGCCTTTAGGCTGCCCCCTCTCGCTGCGTCCTCTTCTTAGGTGTCGGTAGAACATCGCTTTCATCACCGCCCTAAAAGCTGGTGGCACTTTATCGAAGTCCAGCCGTTTCTTGCTGGCGGGTATGTTGCTAGCAAAACCGTCGAGTTGCCAGGCGTCATCGCCGTAGCGGCTGAGGATGACCCATTGCCCATCTACCTGAGCTGCGCTGATTATGAGGGCGTCGCGTTCGGATTTCGGGAGCCCACGCGTATCGCCCGGCTGTACATCAAGGAGTTCCCAGGGTAGGGCCGTCAGTGTGTTGACGCGCATGCAAAGATCTCCAGGCTGTCGATCAGATCAACCGACCAGAATGGGTGCGGTAAAATGCGAGCACGCTCACGAGCGGCTTCCACGGTTGCATCCTTGAAGGTGCCGCGCCGCAGCCCCTCGGCAATGATGTAGTAGTCGATCAAGCGGGGGATGTGGGCGTACTCCCGTGTCCATCGTCGTTTGTCCATACGTGAGCGCTCTGCCAGTACGCGGAAGTAGAAGCTGAAAAGCTTGTACAGATCCTCTGCGGTCACCGCGTAGTGCTTACAGCGTAGGCAGTTCAGGAAGTTCATGCAGGTCGCGCCCTCGCGCTTCGGAGCATACTGGCCGTTTACCAAGTCGGCGCAGCGGCCCATGGGAGTGTCGCTGTATGTTGCACCGATGCTCTGAGTCAGCAACTCCTGCACCAATACCTCGCCCATGAAACTCCAGTTACGACGGGCACCCTCGCCGGGCGACAGGTAATTTTGGTCGGCCACCCGCGGGGTATTACCGAGAGCCGTAGCGGTGATCACCAAATCTCCGTCGGTTAGCTCGAAAATTCGGTTCGCGAAAGTTTTCCGGAGACGCGAGATGTTGATGCGCAGAGGTTCTCCGTTGCTGTTGATCAGACCATATTGATGTACAAGGAGCCGTATCGCTTTGCCCAACACTTGTGCATCTAGTGCCGTGACTTGATCGAAATTCATGAAATCTCGACTGCGATACAGCCATACGCGCCCCCTGAAGTTGACCGGAGCCTCTGCATCTAGTGGTGCGGATAAGGTCATTATGCGGCGGATCAGTCGCTCCACATTGATTCTCACACTCGGCGTGGACTCCAGACGGCGCTTGGCGTCCGACTCTGCGCGCAGCACCACCTTGTTGGTGTTGTGGCCGCGTCGCTTCCATAGCGTAAGGAATACGGTGTTGTCCTTGGGGTGTGGGCGCAAGCAGTCGCGGCTCATCTCCAGAAGTGACGTGGTATTCCGTCCGGTGTGCAGTGCCACGATCAGAAGGGCGTAGGACAGCAGCTCGCTGGTGACAGGTGGGTCATCGGTCCAGATCGGTTTGATGGCTTGCCGCAGCGCCGTCGAAAACGCTTGTCGCTCGCGTTTTGACAGCGCTGTCTCGCCTTTGGCCTTGCGGTTGATGTTTGGGAATGGATTACGAGGGAAGGTGGCCGCGTCGCCTGAGGCGACCAAGTGAATTAGCCCACGTTGCCCCAAACTGTGCAGTACGGCTTTGGTCTTCGAGTAGCGGCTCTTCTGAGAGGTAGTCGCCACGCCCGACCCTTTCAAATGTTTGAGATAACCGTCTATCAAATCCCGGTTTATATCGGATAGGCTCAGGTCAAGGCCCAAAGCTTTCGCGCGCAGTACGCAAAAATCGAAAAAATGGCGTAGCCCATTTGTGCAGTAACTAATCACTGTGATGATTTCTACCGCACCATCCTGCCCGGCGAGGTAGCGCTCAATTTGTCGTTGGCAGGCGTATGTAAAGGGGTCGATGCCAACTCCGTACCAGCGAGCAAAGTCAAAGCTACGGCTGGTAGAGCTATTGCGCCTGAACTTGATCATGGTGTTAGTCGGAGGAATGGCCTCGGGCAGAATGACCACATTGCCTACTGCGTCGTGGGTGTGCTCAATTTGCGGGACGCCAAGGTCGGTCTTGGCAAATATCTTGCGTTTGCCCATCAGGCCGCTCCCGCAAGTGCATTCAACTCGTCGTCATAGGTCAGTACCGCCTCGTCGGCCATTTCGTTGATCAGATGCAGGTACACCATGGTCGTTTGAATGGAGCTGTGACCTAGTTGCCGCTGAACGAACATCAGGGGCTCCAGTCCGCTCGCAGGGTTGCGCTGAAGGCTGACCAGGGTATGGGTGGCATAGGTATGCCGGAGCATATGCGTATGGACCTTAATTCCGGCCCGCTTGCCGACCTCTCTGATGATCCGGTTGATACTCTTACCGTTCTCGCCATAGGGTTCCCCAGACTGGTTGAGGAGCAGCGTCCTTTGCAAGGTCTTACTGAGCAAGGCACGCTCGCCGCGTACCTTCGTCACATAGCGATAGAGTTCGGCCATGAACTGGCGGCTGACGTAAACCTCTCGCGGCTTGCTGCCCTTAGTCACCATGCCGCTGCCATCGAAGGGATCGAGGCGAATGCGGAGGTTGCGATCAGTTCGCACCGCCTTGTTCGGGTCGAAGGCATAGGACAGCGGGAAGGTGGCTATTTCCTCGCGGCGCAGTCCCGTATGAAGTGCCAAGCGCATCATCATCCGGTGATGGGGGTTCTCCGTTGCTGCCAGGAGCGCCTTGATCTCGGTCATGCTCAGGAACTTGGGCAGGGCCTTGTGGCTACGCGGCATAACATTATTTGCCATGGCCTTGCCGCCACTAGCATCGATATGCGCAAGGAAGCTTGTTTCGCGCTTTACGGTGCGTTCTTCATAGACGAAGGGCAGGCGCTTCACCCACCCCTCCTTCAGCGCGAACTCATAGAACTTGCAGATGTAAGTCAGGCGCTGGCGAGTGGTGTTTGGTGCCAGTTCGCACGCCACTAGGCAGTAGTCCCGATAGGCCGCCACAAGGCTCTTGGCCTCGCCACGATCTACGTCACGCCAGTCGAGCTCATGAGCCTGTAGGAAGCTGAAGAAGTCGTACAGTGCGCGTCCAGTACTGGGCCAGGAACGCTTAGAGCCAATGACCCCGCGAAGCAGGTAGTGGCGAAAGAACTGATTGACCGGGACGCAACTCTCCATCGAGTCCAAAAGCAGAATGGGAAACCCAGGATAGGGTTGCCCGGCGATCACGAAATCTTCAGTCGCCCACACAAGCTCCATCTGCGGTCCCCTTGCACCGACCTGGCACCCAATTCCCTCTTCTGCTCTGACAGAGTCAGGGCTATTAGATTGCCCCATCAAGTCCCATCTCAGGGCCATGCCTATGAGCTTGTAAGGGGCTATTTCTAATATAGTAGGTATCTAACACCTGCAAGGTGCCAGATCATAGGGCATTCCTGAGAGTTTGCAGGTGGGCGACCTGGTGGCTGAAATCAGCACCGGAAAGGCGCTGCCCGGACACCGGTTGCAGGGCTTGGCGCACAGCATCGACAGGCTGCTGGCTGAGCAGGGCGAGGACGTCCCACTGGGCTTCGGGTTCCAGTTGTTCGAAACCCGGATGGCGACGTCGTGCCCGGCGCCGGATATCCAGTTGCAGGGCCTGCAGCAGTGGGCCCTGGCCGCCATGGCGCAGGATGAAATCGGCACTGGCGCGCAGGTGTTCACGCAGTTGACGCCGGGCCTTGGGGGCCGGCGCCAGCAAAGGCCCCTGGCGGCTACCGGCCTGCCACAGCCACAGGCCGATCAACAGCGCCAGGGCTACCAACGCCTGGGGAAAATAGCGCCAGAGCAATTGCCACAGGCTCGGGTGGTCGGTGTTGAACAGCAGGGTCACGGCCGTATCGGTATTGAGGTACCACAGCAGCCAGGCGTTGTCGTACAGGCCGATGGCCGGGGTTTTCCAGATGTCGGCGTCGGTCAGCACGGTGACCGAGCCCTGGCCGTAGTCGAGCTGGATCATGTGGGTGGCCACGCCGCTGTTGGCCCAGGACTGGGCCAGGCTGTCAGGGTCGTCCAGGTGGAAGGCGGTGTCGAAGCCGATGTAGGCCGGGGCCTGTTCGTCTTCCAGATAGACTTTGGTCAGCTTTGGAAAGGCGTCGTTGGCTTCCTGTTCCGGCGGCTCCTCGAGGTCTTCACTGAGCTGTTGATGGATCTGCACCCGATCCAGCAGCAAGTCACCGCTTTGCTGGGTGTCATCGTCCCACAGGGCTTCGGCGACAAAAATCAGCCGGCCACCGGCACGGGCCCAATCCAGCACCTGGTCGGCCTGGCGCGGGCTCATGTTCGAGCGCTCCCCCAGCAACAGCAGGCTGTTGCCGGCGGGCTTCAAGGTGGCCAGTACTTCCAGGCCGTTGGCGTGATCGACCTTGAGGCCGCGTTCGCGCATAAACATCTCGGCGGCCAGGTAGGGATTGGCGCGGGCTTCGGGCGACGGGCCGTGATCGACGAGTTCCTGATAGGGCGTGGCGTGGCGGTACAGGTAGTAGCCGGCGGCTCCCAGTACCAGGATCAGCAACAGGGCCAGGCTGCCCCAAAGATAGCGCTTCATGCTGGCGCTCCTGGGCCGAACAGACTGCGCCAGGCGTCGCACAGTTGCGGTTGCAGATCGGCGCCGGGAATCCGGTGACCGTAGGCCATGTTCTGCCAATGCTCCGTCAGCTCGCGGCTGAAGGCTTCCAGGGGCGGTTGTTGCAAGGCCTTGATCCGCTCCAGTACCTGGCCTTCGGTATCGGCCACGCTCAGGGGCAGATGAAAGTCTTCCAGCAGGCGACTGAGCAGTGCCCTGTAAAGCAGGCCCAGGGCTTCCCGGGGCTGACTGGACCAGAGTTCCTCGGCGCGGGCTGCCACATCGGCGGGCAAGGTTTCGCTGCTGACGTCCAGGCCGAACAGTTGCTGGGGGATCGCGGCGGGGCGTTTCTTGCGCGGTAGCGGACGGCGGCTGACAAAGGCTCGCAGCCAATCGCGGTAGCGCCAGATCAGCCAGCCCAGGGCCCCTAGCAGCAAGGCCCAGAGGAGGATTTCCAGGCCCTTGGCGAGGCTGCCGAAACTGTTGTTGTCGAGGTTCTCAAGCAGGCTCTTGAGCCAGCCCGGCGGCTTGTCCTTGGCGTCTTTCTTCTGTGCCTGCTCTTCGCCGAAGCGGTAGCGGGTGACCGACTCCTGGTTCTTGAACGGCGGCTTTTCCAGGATGCCCTGGATGCTGTCCTTCGAGGCTTTGCTGGTCAGCGGTTGCTGCAGCAGTCGTGGCGCTTCGGGGCCAGCCACGGAACTGCTGGGAGTGGCTGCCCAGATCGATGCGCCCGGCATTGCCAGCATCAGGCCGGTCACCAGCAGCAGCGCCGTGACGCCCGCCAGACGCTGGCGCAGGCGGCGGAAAACCAGTTCGATGTCCCAGGCCTCTAGCTCGGTGCGGCGGTTGAGGTACAGGCTGAAGCCACAGGCCACGTAGATGGGCTCCCAGATCACCAGGACCAGAGCGTAGAAGGCGTTGGTCAGGTGTTCCAGCCAGAACCAGTCCTGCTGGGCGGCGATGACCAGGCTCTGCCAGCTCCAGTCCAGTTCGATCTGTTGCGGCAGCAGCAGGTAGAACAGCACCATCAACCCGATCCACAAGGCGCCTTCCAGGTGCATGCCGATCAGGGTCAACCAGCGTGCGGCCCCGGCATTGCGCTGCAGCAGGACCGCCAGGCGTTGTTGCCGGGCATCGCCACTCAGGCCTTCAAGCTGCACCACCGGCATGACAAAGCTGCGGCTCATGCTGAAGCGGCGCCAGGTCAGGCTGGCCAGCAATTGTGGCTTGAGCAGGCGTGGCCACTGCCTCAGCGCCTCTGCCAGGCTTGGGGTTTCACCGAACAGGGCTTTGGAGAGGATGAACAGTGGCAGGCGTTCGAAGGCCGGTTTCAGCCACCAGAACAACAGCACTGCCAAGGATGGGGATTGCCACAGCAGCAGGCTCAGCAGGGCAAACACCGGCAGGCTGACGATGGCCCAGCTGGTCATCAGCAGGCGCCGGTGACGCTGGCTCAGCAGTATCCCCAGGTCCATGGCTTCCCAGGGGTTGCGTGGGCGGATCGTCACGCTGGCGTCACTCAGGCGCATGGGATTCACGTCCGGCCAGGGTCAGGTACGCCACCACCAGGCTCCACAGGGCGGCGCCGACGCTGTATTTGATCCAGGGCGCGGGCCAGGTCATGGAGGACCAGTAGGCTTCGATAAAGGCCGCGATCAGCAGGAATACGATAACCCCGTAGACCAATTGCACGCTTATCCGCGCAGCCTGCAACAGGGCTTCGCCGCGGCTCAGGCGACCGGGGGCGATCAGTGCCCAGCCCAGTTTCAACCCGGCCGCACCGGACAGGGCAATGGCGCTCAGCTCGAAGGCGCCATGGCCGATGACGAAGGGCCAGAAGGTCTGGCCGAAGCCGATCTGGGTCAGGTGGCCGGCGATGGCGCCGATCATCAGGCCGTTGAAAAACAGGAAGAACACGCTACCGAGGCCAAACAGCAGGCCGCTGGCGAAGGTCTGAAAGGCGATGCCGATGTTGTGCATGATGTAGTAGCCGAACATTACCCAGTCCTGGCTTGAGGCGCGTTCGGCGACCCGTCCCAGGCGTCCGTCGGTGGGCTCGTACATGCTCTGCATTTCCGACACCTGCTCCGGGCTCACCAGGCTATAGACCAGTTCGGGGTAGAGGTACACCAACAGGCCGATACCCAGCAGGCTGCCGAAGAACAGCAGGCTGGCAATCAGTACCAGGCGCCACTCCTGGCGCACCAGACGCGGAAAACCGGCCAGTATGAAGCCCAGGACGTTGGCGCTGATGGCGGTGCGTTGCCGGTACAACTGCTGATGGCCGCGCAATGCCAACTGCTGCAATGGATCGATCAGGTAACTGCTGTAACCGCGCTCCTGGGCCAGGGCCAGGTGCTGGCACAGGCGGCGGTAGTCCTGGACGAAGTTCTGGCAGTCCTCGGCTTTGACCCGGCGTCGCTCCAACTGGTCAAGCAGATGCTCGAACTGTTGCCATTGCGCCTGATGACGGTTCTCAAAAAGGCTTTGTTTCATGTCGTTCCCAGAAAACCGCGGGCGATGCCGTTGAGTTCGGCAGTGGCCTGGGCGGTGGGTACATGCAGCGGTTGTGCGAGGATCGCCGCCAGTTCCCGGGTGCGCTCGGCCGACAGTTGATTCTGACGTTCGGCAAACCCGAGAATCGCCCGTTGTTCGTTCAGGCTCAGGGCAAAAGGTGCGGAGCGGGGGACGGCGGGTGGCAGTTCCGGGCGCTTGACCGACTGCTCGCGATAGATCACCAGGGTGCCGGCGGCCAGGTCGCCCAGGCGCTTGAAGGTCGGATGCTGCAGGCAACTGATCGCGCCAAGGAAGTAGCCGAACGGCAACATGTCGGCAAAGCGCAGCAGGTTGCGGGTCAGGGAGGCGCTCCAGCCAATGGGGGTGCCATCGTCCTGAACCACTCGCAGTCCCATTATTTGCTTGCCGGGAGAGCGGCCCTGGTTCAGCACCTCGAACAGCACCATGTACCACCAGCTGATCAGAAATAGCAGGATCGAACCGAGACCGATGCCGATCTCGCCGAAAAAGCCCAGCACAATGAACAGCAGGCCCAACACCAGCCCGCGGACGCCCAGATCGAGGGCAAACGCCAGGGTACGCACCAGCAATCCCGCCGGTCGCAGCGGCAGATCGATGCCCTCGGGGGTTTCGACCTGATACCGCGTATCCAGTGGCGGGTGCAGCGATGCGTTCCTTGGCGTTGCTGTCGTCTCAAGCATGGGCAACTTTGGGGCTTGGCCTGGTAGAGAAAAATCCAGCGCAGATGCTAGCAGTGTCCGAGGGGCAAACGACATCATTAACTGCGAATTCAACGTGGCGCTCTGCGTGCCGCCGGTTCGCGCGGCTGGCCCTGGGGATGCTTGAGCGCCTAGACTGCGGCGGTCTTTCAGTTCAGGAACAGGCCGTGACTTCCCTCTTTTGGTACGACTACGAAACCACCGGCATCAATCCTCGCAGCGATCGCCCGTTGCAAGTGGCCGGTATTCGCACCGATCTGGCGCTCAATGAGATCGACGAGCCGGTCAACCTATACTGCCAGCCCAGCGACGATATCCTGCCGCACCCGGTGGCCTGCATGATCACCGGCATCACCCCGAGCCGGCTGGCGGCGCAGGGCTTGAGCGAGGCGGATTTCATGACCCGGGTGCACGGGCAACTGGCGCGCCCTGGGACTTGCGGCGTTGGCTACAACACCTTGCGTTTCGACGATGAAGTGACCCGCTACAGCCTGTACCGCAATTTCTTCGATCCCTATGCCCGTGAATGGCAGGGTGGCAACAGCCGCTGGGACCTGATCGATGTGGTGCGTACGGCCTACGCTCTGCGTCCCGAGGGGATCGTCTGGCCGCAGGAGCAGGGGCAGGTGACCCTCAAGCTGGAGCGCCTGACCGCCGCCAATGGTATCGACCACGGCCAGGCCCACGATGCACTGTCCGATGTCCGCGCCACCATTGCCTTGGCGCGTCTGATTCGCGACAAGCAACCCAAGCTCTATGACTGGCTGTTTCAACTGCGCAGCAAGCAGCGGGTGATGGATCAGATCCGCCTGCTGCAGCCTCTGGTGCATATTTCCGGGCGTTTCTCTGCGGCCCGGCACTACATCGGGGTGGTGCTGCCCCTGGCCTGGCACCCACGCAACCGCAATGCGCTGATCGTTTGTGATCTGCATCTGGATCCGCAGGGGCTGCTGGATCTGGATGCCGAAACCTTGCGTCAGCGTTTATATACGCGGCGCGAAGATCTTCTGGACGGTGAGCTGCCAGTGCCGTTGAAACTCATCCATATCAATCGCTGCCCGGTAGTGGCGCCCTTGAATGTCTTGCGCGTGGAGGATCAACAACGGCTGCACTTGGACATGGAGCAGTACCAGCGCCGTGGCTTGCTTTTGACTGAGGCCCAGGAAGTTTGGCGGGATAAACTTTCGGTGATTTATGGTCCTGACGAGTTCGCGGCCAGCGAAGACCCGGAGCAACAGTTGTACGACGGCTTTATTGGTGATCGCGACCGGCGTTTGTGTGAGCAAGTGCGTGAGGCTGATCCGTTGCATTTGGCTCAGCAACAGTGGCCATTTGATGATGAGCGCTTGCCTGAATTGCTCTTTCGCTACCGTGCCCGCAACTTTCCAGAGACATTGGATAAAACTGAGCAAGAGCGTTGGCGCGGGTTCTGTCAGCAGCGTTTGCTTGACCCGAAACTCGGCGCGCCCAATACCCTGGAAAGTTTTGCTCAGGGACTTGAGCAATCGTTGTTAAGTGCTGATCCGAAGCAGCGCCAGGTGCTGGATGAGTGGCGCGAGCATGTTCGGGCCTTGGCTGGGCGCCTGGCTCTTTGAACGATGGCCCCGGCTCTGGAACAGGTTGCCGGGGCATAAAAAAACGCCAGCGGGCTGGCGTTTTTCAATCGGACTGCAGGAGCCCGGGCGCTCACTGGCAAGGCTTAGCCCAGCAGGGTTGCCCAGCCTTCAACCACATCGCCGCCCCACTTGGCTTTCCACTCTTTCAGAGTCTTGTGGTTGCCACCTTTGGTTTCGATGACTTCACCGTTGTGCGGGTTTTTGTACTGTTTAACTTTACGAGCACGCTTGGTGCCGGTGGTTTTTACTGCGGCGCGTGGTGCTTTAACTTTCGAGTCCGGATCCAGCAGGGCGATGATGTCGCGCAGGGACTTGGAGTACTCGCCCATCAGGCTGCGCAGTTTGCCTTCGAATTCCAGTTCGGTTTTCAGTTTGTCGTCTTGGGACAGGTTTTTCAAACGTGCTTGCAGTTCTTTAATGGCTTCTTCTGTAGCACGGTATTCGTTGATCAGGGACATGTGGACTACCTTATTGAGCGCTGAGTGGCTGGGTGACAATGTCGCAATAATAGTCAGAGAGTATGTGCAAGTAAACATAATACCGCTGTTTTATTTGTCTCTCTTAGTGTGTTTAGACGTAAAAATCATTTCGGTATTTAATAGGTCGAAGGGTTCAACTGCGCTATTCACAAACTAGTTGTGCGCTATTGGCAAGTGTCGGTATCTGTCGTTGCAGTGGCTGTGGATTAGGCGTTTCAAGCGGCGATTGCCAATCTAATCAAGGCCCGGCGCGCAATGGATACTGCAGTTTTTTCGCGCAGTGGCTAGAATGGCGACCTTTGCGAAGTTCTGGAGTTTCCCCCTCATGCGCACCTTTCGGTTGGTGATTTCTTGCCCTGACCGCGTTGGCATCGTTGCCAAAGTCAGTAACTTTCTGGCCTCCCATAACGGTTGGATCACCGAAGCGAGCCACCACTCGGACAACCTCAGTGGCTGGTTCTTCATGCGCCACGAGATTCGTGCCGATTCCCTGCCTTTTGGCCTGGAGGCTTTTCGCGAGGCATTTGCGCCGATCGCCGAAGAGTTCTCGATGGACTGGCGAATCACTGATACCGCCGAGAAAAAGCGTGTGGTGCTCATGGCCAGTCGCGAGTCCCATTGCCTGGCCGACTTGTTGCACCGCTGGCACAGCGATGAGCTGGACTGTGAGATCGTCTGTGTGATCTCCAACCACGATGACCTGCGCAGCATGGTCGAGTGGCACGGTATTCCTTATTACCACGTACCGGTCAATCCCCAGGACAAGGAGCCGGCTTTCGCCGAGGTCTCGCGTCTGGTCAAACAGCACGACGCCGAAGTGGTGGTGCTGGCGCGCTACATGCAAATCCTGCCGCCGGCGTTGTGCAGCGAATATGCGCACAAGGTGATCAACATCCACCACAGCTTCCTGCCGTCCTTCGTCGGTGCCAAGCCTTACCACCAGGCTTCTCTGCGTGGGGTGAAGCTGATTGGCGCCACCTGCCACTACGTCACCGAAGAGCTGGACGCCGGTCCGATCATCGAGCAGGACGTGGTACGGGTCAGCCACAGCGACAGCATCGAGGACATGGTGCGTTTCGGTCGTGATGTGGAGAAGATGGTCCTGGCCCGCGGCCTGCGCTACCACCTGGAAGACCGTGTGCTGGTGCACGGCAACAAGACCGTGGTGTTCTGATTGAAAAAAAACCAGGAGCGGGGGTTCAATATCCCGCTCCTGGTTCTGTAAATCACGAGGTCAGCCCGATGACCGATCCACTGGATAAAGCCACTTCCCAGGCCCCCGCGACCCTCGGCGAGGGGTGCTTGAGCCGCTATGACCCCGATGAACTTGATGCTGATGACGGCACCGAGTTTCCGGGGGCTGCTCAACTGTGGGAGCAGCTGCAGAAGGAACCACCGCCGGAGCCGCAGTGAGTGGTTTGCCGGTCATTGTTGGCAATCGGCTCCTCCTGTAGAAGCCGGCTTGCCGACTAAAGGGCCCTGAGGCCCTCCCTTCAAATTCTGAAACTGCCTACCAGATGCTTCAAGCGCGCTGCTTGCTGTTCCAGATCGGAGCAGGCCCGCAGTGTCGCCTGGAGGTTTTCCACGCCTTCCTGGTTCAGCGTATTGATTTCGGTGATGTCCATGTTGATGGACTCCACCACCGAAGTCTGTTCCTCGGTGGCGGTGGCCACCGACTGATTCATGCCGTCGATTTCACCAATGCGCTGGGTCACGCTGTTCAGGCGTTCTCCTGCCTGGTTGGCGATCTCCACGCTGTCCTGGCTGTGACGCTGGCTGTTGCTCATGGTGCTCACCGACTCGCGGGCGCCCACTTGCAGTTCCTCGATCATGGTCTGTACCTGCTGCGCCGACTCTTGGGTGCGGTGCGCCAGGTTGCGCACTTCGTCGGCAACCACGGCAAATCCGCGGCCGGCTTCACCTGCACGGGCGGCTTCAATGGCGGCGTTGAGTGCCAGCAAGTTGGTCTGTTGGGAAATGCTGGTGATGACTTCGAGAATCTGCCCGATGTTCACGGTCTTGCTGTTCAGGGTCTCGATGTTGCTGCTGGAGGCGCTGATCATATCCGACAGCTGGTTCATCGCCTGGATGCTGCGATCCACCACCTGCTGGCCGTCTTCAGCCAGGTTGCGGGCGTCGCTGGCCTGCTGCGAGGCCTGGGCGGCATTACGGGCGATTTCCTGGGCCGCGGCCCCCAGTTGATTGATGGCAGCGGCGACACTGTTGGTGCGACTGGCCTGCTCATCGGAGTTGAGCATCGATGAGTTGGAGGCGCTGACCACCCGCAGGGCTACTTCGTTGACATGCTCGGTGGCCGAGGAGACTTCGCGGATCGAACCGTGGATACGTTCGACAAAACGGTTGAAGGCGGTACCGAGGATGCCGAATTCGTCCTGGTTGTGGATGTTCAGGCGGCGGGTCAGGTCGCCTTCGCCATCGGCAATGTCTTGCATGGCGCGGGTCATCACATGCAGGGGCTGCATGAGCAGGCGAATCAGCAGGCCCAGCAGGGCGATGGTCAGGGCCACGGCGGTCAGGGTGGCGATCAGGGCCGAGGTACGGAACTCGCTGAGCATGGCGAAGGCCTTGTCCTTGTCCACCGACAGGCCGATGTACCAGTTCACCGAAGACAGGCCCTTGATCGGGGTGAAGGTGACGATGCGGGTTTTGCCGTCGACGCTGACCTCACTGAGCTCGCTGCTGATGCGCGGGGTGTCCTGGGGATAGACGTCCTTGAGATTCTTCATCACCAGGTTCTTGTCCGGGTGCACCAGGATCTTGCCGTCGGCGCTGATCAGGAAGGCGTAGCCCATGCCGTCGAAGTCCAGGGCATTGATGCTGTCGGCAATCACCTGCAGGCTGAGGTCGCCGCCCACTACACCAACACGCTGGCCGGCCTTGATCACGCTGTCGACAATGGAAATCACCAGTTGGCCGGAGGCCAGGTCGATATAGGGTTCGGTCAGGGCCGAGCCATTGGTGCTCTCCGCACTCTTGTACCAAGGACGTGCGCGAGGGTCGTAGCCGTCGGGCATCTTGCTGTTCGGGCGGATGATGAAGGTGCCATCCTTGTTACCCAGGTAAGCCCCCATGAAGGTTGAGCTCACGGACTTCTGTTCCAGCAGATTGCTGACATTGGTCGGGTCGGGGTTCAGCGCTACCGATTGCGAGATGTTCTCGATCAGCAAGGCGCGACCGGCGAGCCAGGTCTGAATATTTTTTGCCGTAACGTCGCCCATTTCCTGAAGATAGTTGTCCAGATCATCACGAATGGCGTTGCGTTGCAGGTAATCGTTGTAGAGCGTGAATAGCGCAAATGCAGCTATGACGATCAGCGAGGCGGCAAGCAGGATCTTGTGGCTGAAGCGCAGATTTTTGTTCATGGCTTGGTGTGTCCGCTAAGGTCTTTGAGTCCAGGGCATCGGGTTGGAAAAGCGCGCAGAATGGGCGGTGTTATAAGTAAGCTGATATCTCCATCTATCCCAAAGGAATTACCTGACCTTTATTTCAGATACTTCTGATCCATCATTTCTTCATATCGACCGTGTAAGGCCAAAGCTTAACCAGGGGTGACAAAATGCCTGATTCATCGCAACTCGTTATCGGTGCCGACCTTGGTGGTCAGCCGATCGCTCAGGCCATGCGCCTGGCCAACCGCCATGGCCTGGTGGCGGGCGCCACCGGCACTGGCAAGACCGTGACCTTGCAACGCCTGGCCGAGGCCTTCAGTGACGCCGGGGTGGCGGTGTTCGCCGCGGATATCAAAGGCGATTTGTGCGGGCTGGGGGCGGCGGGCAATCCGCAGGGCAAGATCGCCGAACGGATCGCCGGCATGTCGTGGCTTGAGCATAAGCCTCAGGCGTATCCGGTAACGCTGTGGGATATCCAGGGCCAGTCCGGTCATCCCTTGCGCACCACCTTGAGCGAAATGGGCCCATTGTTGCTGGGCAGCCTGCTTGAACTCACCGACAGCCAGCAGTCTGCGCTGTATGCCGCGTTCAAGGTGGCGGACCGTGAAGGGCTTTTGTTGCTGGATTTGAAGGATCTAAAGGCGCTGCTCAATCACCTCAAGGACAACCCTCAACTGCTGGGAGATGACGCGGCGCTGATGACCACAGGTTCCAGTCAGGCGCTGTTGCGGCGCTTGGCGACCCTGGAGCAGCAAGGGGCGGAAGCTCTGTTCGGTGAGCCTGCGTTGCAACTGGAAGATATTCTGCAACCGGCGGCCGATGGCCGTGGGCGGATTCATCTGCTCGATGCCAGCCGTCTGGTGCATGAGGCGCCGAAAGTCTATGCGACCTTCCTTTTATGGCTGCTGGCTGAGTTGTTCGAGCAATTGCCGGAACGCGGTGATGCGGACAAGCCTGTGCTGGCCCTGTTTTTCGATGAGGCCCACTTGCTGTTTGCGGGCACTCCCAAGGCTTTACAGGATCGACTGGAGCAGGTGGTACGGCTGATTCGTTCCAAGGGGGTGGGGGTGTATTTCGTGACCCAATCGCCAGGGGATTTGCCGGACGATGTGCTGGCTCAACTGGGCTTGCGTATTCAGCATGGCTTGCGGGCGTTCACCGCCAAGGAGCAGAAGTCGTTGCGGGCTGTCGCCGATGGTTTCCGTCCAAACCCGGACTTTGATGCGCTGGCGGTGCTCACTGAGCTGGGTATCGGCGAGGCGCTGGTGGGTACTCTGCAAGATAAGGGCACGCCGGAGATGGTCCAGCGCGTGTTGGTGGCGCCTCCGCAATCGCGAGTCGGACCTTTGACCGAGGCTGAGCGCAAGGCCCTGATCGCCAGTTCGCCGTTACAGGGGCGTTATGACAAGCCTATCGATCGTGAGTCTGCCTATGAGGTGTTGATGGGGCGCAAGGACCTGGCGCCTGAAGCGCAGGCGACGCCCGACAAGCCCGGCACTGAAGAACCGAGCCTGGCTGATCGGGCGGGTGAGTTCCTCGGCACGGCGGCCGGGCAGGCGTTGAAGTCAGCCATGCGTCAGGCGGCCAATCAGTTGGGCCGGCAATTGGTCAGGGGGCTGATGGGGTCGTTGCTGGGTGGCAGCAAGCGGCGCTGAAGCCTGGCGTCTGGGTCAGCCCCGTGGTTTGGCGTGGCTGGCCAGGCGCTCCAGGGCGGCACGCAGATTGGGATCGGTGATGCCTTCGGCTGTGGCCTGGATGGTTTCGGCGGCGTTGTTCGACAGATCCATGGTGTGCCCCACTGCGCCCTGTTGGACCGTGGGTGGCTGGACCTTGAACAGGATGCGCGTGAGGTTGCTGAACTCGTTGAACTCCTGCAATTGGCGCTGCAGGCGTTTTTGCTGATAGCGCAGGCGCGTAGCCCAGTGGCCATCGGTGACGATCAGCAGCAAGCTGCCTTCTCGCCAGGAGGCGACGTGGCAATGTTCGCGAGCAGCCGGTTGCAACTGGCTCTCCAGCAGGCGCTGCAGATGCGCCAGGCGCTGGGCGTGGCCGAGTATGGCTTTGAGTGGCTTGGCTTCGCGAAGAAGAACGGCAGGCGCGCGTGCCGTAAGGGGGCGAAATGCCATGATCAGAAACCTGAAGTTACAGAGGCGCCATGGTAGCAGAAAGCGCCCGGGGCACCGCCCTCATTGCTTTTTCGTACTTTGACTACTTTCTGGTGCTTTGCTGATCGTAATCATTAAGTTCTGTGGTCAATGGGCTTGAAGTTCGGCAAAAAGCCCTTATTTTAGGTGAGCCCCGTCACAGCGCTGTGCCAGCATCGTGGAATAACGCCACTTTCCTCACCATCGTTTCCGGGTAGAATGCTCGTTCGCATGCGGCCATGAGGGCTGCTCGGGCGACTCACGGGGCCGCCCTCCAACCCTATGTGTGGAAGATCCTGCCGATATGTTTGCGCCTTTGTTAAAGAAACTTTTTGGAAGCAAGAACGAGCGTGAAGTCAAACGCATGCTCAAGACGGTACAAATCGTCAATGCCTTCGAAGAGCAAATGGTGGCCCTTTCGGACGATCAATTGCGTGCCAAGACTGCCGAGTTCAAGGCCCGTATCGCCAAGGGTGAAACCCTCGACAAATTGCTTCCCGAAGCCTTCGCGGTCGCCCGTGAAGCCGGTAAGCGCGTCATGGGGATGCGTCACTTCGACGTGCAGTTGATCGGTGGCATGACCTTGCATGAAGGCAAGATCGCCGAGATGCGTACCGGTGAAGGCAAGACCCTGGTGGCAACCCTGGGCGTCTACCTCAACGCACTGTCCGGCAAGGGCGTGCACGTAGTGACGGTGAACGACTACCTGGCTCGCCGTGACGCCAACTGGATGCGTCCGCTTTATGAATTCCTCGGCCTGACTGTTGGCGTGGTCACGCCGTTCCAGCCGCCGGAAGAGAAGCGCGCCGCCTACGCCGCCGACATCACCTACGGCACCAACAACGAATTCGGTTTCGACTACTTGCGCGACAACATGGCTTTCAGCATGGAAGACAAGTTCCAGCGCGAGCTCAATTTTGCCGTGATCGACGAAGTCGACTCGATCCTTATCGACGAAGCCCGTACCCCGTTGATCATCTCTGGTCAGGCTGAAGACAGTTCCCGCCTGTACACCGAAATCAACAAGCTGATCCCGCGTCTCGAGCAGCACATCGAGGAAGTGGAAGGCCAGGTCACCAAGGCTGGTCACTTTACTGTCGACGAGAAGACCCGTCAGGTCGAACTCAACGAAGCCGGTCACCAGTTCATCGAAGAAATGCTGACCCAGGTCGGCCTGCTGGCGGAAGGCGAAAGCCTGTACTCGGCCCACAACCTGGGCTTGTTGACTCACGTCTATGCCGGCCTGCGTGCCCACAAGCTGTTCAATCGCAACGTCGAATACATCGTCCAGGATGGCCAAGTGGTCCTGGTGGACGAGCACACCGGCCGGACCATGCCGGGGCGTCGCCTGTCCGAAGGCCTGCACCAGGCCATCGAAGCCAAGGAAAACCTCAACATCCAGGCCGAGAGCCAGACCCTGGCCTCGACCACTTTCCAGAACTACTTCCGTCTGTACACCAAGCTGTCCGGCATGACCGGCACCGCCGACACCGAAGCCTTCGAGTTCCATCAGATCTACGGCCTGCAGGTGATGGTGATTCCGCCGAACAAGCCGCTGGCTCGTAAGGACTACAACGACCTGGTGTTCCTGACCGCGGACGAGAAATACGCCGCGATCATCAATGACATCAAGGAGTGCATGGCCCAGGGCCGTCCGGTACTGGTAGGTACTGCGACCATCGAAACCTCCGAGCACATGTCCAACCTGCTCAACAAGGAAGGCATCGAGCACAAGGTCCTGAACGCCAAGTTCCACGAGAAGGAAGCGGAAATCATCGCCCAGGCCGGTCGCCCGGGGGCCTTGACCATCGCCACCAACATGGCCGGTCGTGGTACCGACATCCTGCTGGGTGGTAACTGGGAAGTGGAGGTCGCCTCTCTGGAGAACCCGACGCCTGAGCAGATCGCCCAGATCAAGGCCGACTGGCAGAAGCGTCACCAGCAAGTGCTGGAGTCCGGTGGCCTGCAGGTAATCGCTTCCGAGCGTCACGAGTCGCGCCGTATCGACAACCAGCTGCGTGGTCGTGCTGGTCGTCAGGGTGACGCCGGTTCCAGCCGTTTCTACCTGTCCCTGGAAGACAGCCTGATGCGCATCTTTGCCTCTGACCGGGTGAAGAACTTCATGAAAGCGTTGGGCATGCAGTCCGGCGAGGCTATCGAGCATCGCATGGTGACCAACGCCATCGAGAAGGCTCAGCGCAAGGTGGAAGGCCGCAACTTCGACATCCGTAAGCAATTGCTGGAGTTCGACGACGTCAACAACGAGCAGCGTAAAGTGATCTATCACATGCGCAACACCTTGTTGGCTGCGGACAACATTGGCGAAACCATCGCCGATTTCCGCCAGGACGTTCTCAACGCCACCGTCAGCGCGCATATTCCGCCGCAATCGCTGCCCGAGCAGTGGGACGTGGCCGGTCTGGAAGAGTCGATCCAGAGCGGTTTCGGTGTAAGCCTGCCGATCCAGCAGTGGCTCGACGAAGACGATCACCTGTACGAAGAAACCCTGCGCGAGAAGCTACTCAACGAGTTGATCGCCGCGTACAACGAGAAAGAAGACCAGGCCGGTGCCGAAGCGCTGCGTTCTTTCGAGAAGCAGATCGTACTGCGGGTACTGGATGACTTGTGGAAAGACCACCTGTCCACCATGGACCACCTGCGCCACGGTATTCACCTGCGCGGTTATGCGCAGAAGAACCCGAAGCAGGAGTACAAGCGCGAGTCCTTCACCCTGTTCTCCGAGTTGCTGGATTCCATCAAGCGCGACTCGATCCGCGTCCTGTCCCATGTGCAGGTCCGCCGCGAAGATCCGGCTGAGGAAGAGGCACGCCTGCGTCAGGAAGCCGAGGCACTGGCTCAGCGCCTGCAGTTCGAACACGCCGAGGCTCCGGGTCTGGATCAGCCGCAAGCGCAGGAAGAAGGGGTGGATGTCGATGTCGCCCTGGCTACCGCGCCGGTGCGCAACGAACAGAAACTGGGACGCAACGAACTGTGCTACTGCGGTTCGGGCAAGAAGTACAAACACTGTCACGGCCAGATCAACTAAGATCCTCGCCAGACACTGAAACACCCGCGCCGTGACGGCATCCGCCGTCGCGGCGTTTTTCCATTTGCAACACCGTCTTTTGAGACGACGGTGCAGACACCTGATAAGAGGAGCGCATTCATGGCTGTTGGTCTTGGTCCTTTGCCTACGTTGCACCCGGTTGCCGGTTTTGAGCTCGGTATCGCTTCGGCCGGCATCAAGCGCCCCGGGCGCAAGGATGTGGTGGTCATGCGCTGTGCCGAAGGCTCCACCGTAGCCGGTGTGTTCACGCTCAACGCGTTCTGCGCCGCGCCGGTGATCCTGGCCAAGCAGCGTGTGCAGGGGGCGGTGCGTTATCTGCTGACCAACACCGGTAATGCCAACGCCGGTACCGGCGAACCGGGCCTGGCTGCTGCCACCCGCACTTGCGCCAAGCTGGCGGAGCTGACCGGCGTCGATGCCAGCGCTGTGCTGCCGTACTCCACTGGGGTGATTGGCGAACCGCTGCCGGTAGAGAAAATCGAGGGGGCTCTGCAAGCCGCACTGGATGACCTGTCCGTGGACAACTGGGCGGCTGCGGCCACCGGGATCATGACCACTGACACCTTGCCCAAGGGCGCCAGCCGCCAGTTCCAGCACGATGGCGTGACCATCACCGTGACCGGCATCAGCAAGGGGGCGGGGATGATCCGTCCGAACATGGCCACCATGCTCGGCTACATCGCCACCGATGCCAAAGTCTCCCGGGAAGTGCTGCAGAACCTGTTGCTGGACGGTGCCAACAAGTCGTTCAACCGCATCACCATCGACGGCGATACCTCCACCAACGATTGCTGCATGCTGATCGCTACCGGTCAGGCCAAGCTGCCGGAAATCACTAAGGCCGAGGGCCCGCTGTTCGCTGCCCTGAAGCAGGCGGTGTTCGAGGTGTGCATGGACGTGGCCCAGGCCATCGTCCGTGATGGCGAAGGTGCAACCAAGTTCGTCACCGTTGAAGTCAACGGCGGTGGCACTCACCAGGAATGCCTGGACGTGGGCTACACCGTGGCTCACTCGCCGCTGATCAAGACCGCCCTGTTCGCCTCCGATCCGAACTGGGGCCGCATTCTCGCCGCCGTCGGCCGTGCTGGCGTAGCGGATCTGGATGTCAGCAAGATCGATGTGTTCCTCGGTGAAGTCTGCATTGCCAGCCGTGGTGCGCGTGCTGCCAGCTACACCGAGGCCCAGGGCGCGGCCGTGATGCAGCAGGAAGAAATCACCATTCGCATCGAATTGGGGCGTGGTGCTTGCAGCGAAACCATCTGGACCACTGATCTGTCTCACGAGTACGTGAAGATCAACGCGGAATACCGCACTTAAGCACCTCTCCGGCAACGCTGCTCCAGCCACTGCGGGAGCCGGCTTGCCGGCGAAGCGCGCATCTCAACGCCTGGCCCGTGAGGGCCAGGCCCAATGCCTGATCAGAGGAAACAGTGCGGTGAAACGAGTACATGTGGCTGCGGCCGTCATCCGGGATGCCAGCGGCAAGATCCTGATTGCCCGGCGTGCCGATACTCAGCATCAAGGTGGCCTGTGGGAGTTTCCCGGAGGCAAGGTCGAGGCTGGAGAAGCGGTACAAACCGCGCTGGCCCGCGAGCTGCAGGAAGAGTTGGGTATCGTCGTACAGACGGCGCGCCCGCTGATCAAGGTGCAGCACGATTACCCGGATAAACAGGTGTTGCTGGATGTCTGGGAGGTTTCGGCATTCAGCGGCGAGCCTCACGGCGCCGAAGGCCAGCCCCTGGCCTGGGTCAGCCCTCGTGAGCTGGCCGATTATGAATTCCCCGCGGCCAATCAGCCGATTGTCGCTGCAGCGCGTTTACCCGCTCACTACCTGATTACCCCAGAAGGTCTGGAAACTCCGACCTTGCTGCGAGGCATGCAGAAGGCCATTGCCCAGGGCAGCAAGCTGATTCAGTTGCGCGCCCCTGGTGGCTACGATCCGCAGTACCGCGATCTGGCGGTGGACGCAGTGGGCCTGTGTGCGGGCAAGGCGCAGTTGATGCTCAAGGGGCCTTTCGAGTGGCTGGGGGATTTTCCCTCCGCCGGCTGGCACATTACTGCGGCGCAATTGCGCAAGTACGCCAGCGCTGGGCGGCCTTTTGGCAAGGATCGCTGGTTGGCCGCCTCCTGCCATAACGCCGAGGAACTGTCCCTGGCGCAGCAGATGGATGTGGATTTCGTGACCTTGTCCCCGGTGCAGCCGACCCAGACTCACCCCGACGCCCAACCCCTGGGCTGGGAGCAGGCGCAGCAGTTGCTCAGTGGTTTCAACAGGCCTGCCTATCTGCTGGGAGGCGTGGGGCCTGCCGAGTGCCAGCAAGCCTGGGAAGCCGGTGCTCAAGGTGTTGCCGGTATCCGTGCCTTCTGGCCCCAGGACTGAAGGCATCCTCTGTGGCAGTGCTGGCTAGCGGCTGTCTATGGAGCTGGCTTGCCAGCGCATCGTCGGCCGTTGCCCAAGGCTCGTGGGCCCGATCGCCGGCAAGCCCGCTCCTACGCGGAGGGTTTGGCGGCGGCCTGCCAGAGGATTTCGGCGATGCCCTGGCGCTTGGCAATCAGGCGCGCCGCGACAAACAGCAAGTCCGACAGGCGATTGATGTAGGCCAGTCCCACTCCCTGCAAGGGTTCCACGGCATTCAGGTGTTGGCAGCGACGCTCGGCGCTGCGAGCCAGGCTGCGGCAAACGTGGGCCTGGGCGATCAGTGACGAACCACCGGGGAGGATGAAGTTCTCCAGGGGGCCCAGCTCTTCATTCCAGACATCGATGGCCGCCTCAAGACGTTCCACCTCGGCCTCATTGAGGGCTTGATACACCGGCATTGCCAGTTCGCCCCCCAGATCGAACAGCCGGTGCTGACAGGGGGCCAATACCTCGATGATTTCCTTGAAGCCCTGGCAGGTATCAACCTGCTCTTCCAGGCCGGCCAGGAGCAGTCCCAACTGGCTGTTCAAGGTGTCGACCTCACCGATGGCTTCCACTCGAGGATGATCCTTGGCAACCCGGCGGCCGTCTCCGAGTCCGGTTTCGCCTTTGTCGCCGGTGCGGGTGTAAATCTTCGACAAGCGAAAACCCATGCTTAGTTCTCCAGTGGTAGGGGTTCTTGAATCTGGGGCTGGCTGCTGGCCAGGGGCAGGCGCAAGGTAAAGCAGGTGCCTTGGCCCCGGGTCGATTGCACTTCCATTTGCCCCTTGTGGTTGTTGGTGATGATGAAGTACGACACCGACAGTCCGAGTCCGGTGCCCTGGCCGATCTCCTTGGTGGTGAAGAAGGGCTCGAAGGTGCGTTTGCGCACGCTTTCGCTCATGCCGACGCCGTTGTCTTCCACCTGGATTTCCGCCCAGGGCGGATTCAGCTTGGTGCGCAGGATGATACGACCGGGTTCGCTGTCGTCCTCACGCTGGTGAATGGCCTGGGCGGCGTTCTTCAGCAGGTTGAGCAACACTTGCTCCAGCTCGTTGGCGGTGCCGGGCACGGGCCCCAGGTTCGGGTCGAACTGACGGATAATCGCCTGCCCCTTGAAGTCGAAGCCTATGGCCAGGTCAAAGTCATTGCTGGCGATCTCCACCGCTTGATCAATCAGTGCCGGCAGATCGCAGGGAGCCATCTGGCGATTGCTGCGCCGGCTGAAACTGAGCATGTGGGTGACGATCTTGGCGGCGCGGGCCCCGGCTTGTTGAATACCATCGAGCAACTGCGGCACTTCGCGGCTTTCCAGATAGTGGTTGACGGTTTGCAGTTCGACGCCGATCTGCTGCGCGTGTTCAAGGTTCTTGGGCAGATCGGGAGACAGCCGGCGACGAATGTTCTGCACGTTGTGCAGGATTGCTCCCAAAGGGTTGTTGATCTCGTGGGCCATGCCGGCCGCAAGACCGCCCACCGACAGCATCTTCTCTGATTGCACCATCATTTCTTCCAGGGACAGGCGCTGGGTGATGTCGTCGATCCGAATCACCACGCCGCGACCGGCGCCGCCCATCAGTGGGTAGAAGGTCAGGGCGTAGTGCTTGGCTTCCTCATCCTTGAACCAGGTCACCCGCTCGACCTTGGTGACGGTGTGCTGCTCGACGGTTTCCTTGAGTTGCGGCAGGAACGGCTTGAGGGGTTCGAAGGCGAGGAAGATCGGCTGGTTCAGGGCTTCGTCCAGGCGGGTACCGGACAGGGCGCTGGCCTCCTGGTTCCATTGGGTGACGTACAACTGCTCGTCCAGGGCGATCAGCGCCGAGGGCATGGAGTCGATGATGCTGTTGAGGTAGTTCTGGAAGCCGGTGAGCTTTTTCTCGATCTTGCTGCGCACCTGGACTTCCAGTTCCAGCTTGCGGTTGGTATGGCGGGTTTCCTCCGCCAGCCCCTGGGCCTGATCGTAGGCGGCCTGGGAGTCGTCCCGGGCACGCTTGAGCTGTTGTTCCCGGGCTTCGATACGCGACAGCATGGTGTTGAAGGCTTCCGCCAGGCTGCCGATTTCATCGTGGTTGCCTCGGGAGGCGCGCAGGGAGTAGTTCTCCTCGCGAGTCACCTGGCGCGAAAGCACCTCGAGCTGGTGAATGGGCTGGGTGATCAGGCGCTTGATCTGCCGGGCGATGATCAGCCACAGCAACACGCTGAAAATCAGGATCCCCAGGCTTGCGGTGAGGGTGCCGGTGTAGAACGCCATCGGCAGTTCGCTGGTGGCCACCAGCAGCAGGTGGCCAGGCGCCTGGCCCGGGCGGGGCAGGGCAATCACTTGGTTGCTGCGAAACTCGGTCAGTTGCCAGGCTTCGATGTGTCGGTAACGTTCGGGCAGCTTGAGGTGTTCACCGTGTTGCAGTTGGGCCAGGCGCATGCCCTTGCCGTCATAGAGAGCGGCCGCCCGCAGGGGGGTATAGCTGTCCAGCTCGCTGAGCAGCTTTTGCGCATCCTCGGGAGAGTTCAGGGCCTGTGCCGCCAGGGCTGGGTTGGACACCAGCCGACCGATGGTCTGTAGCGCCTGGGGCGCCATGCTTTCCTGGGATATCCAGTAAGCGGCGCTGATAAAGGTCAGGTTGGCGACCAGCAGCACGGTGGTCAGCAGGACAAGCAGGGCAGCCAGGAGCTTTTGGCCCACGGGCAGGTTTTCAAGACGCTGGCGCAATGGCATCGGCTGTATCGCTGGAAATGAGCAAGTGGGCAGCGTAGCCGCTGCTCAGTCGCTGGGCAATCCGAGTAAACGCAGGTGACTCACCAGGCGTTGCTGCAACTGTTGCAGATGAGGCAGTTGCAAGCGGTGACGGGCGGCAGCCTGGCAGGCGTAGCCCAGTAAATAACTGATTTCGGTCCGCCGTTGACTGGCCACATCCTGATGCATCGAGGAGTAGTTGGCAGCGGTGGCCTGGATGACCCGCTCCACCTCCTGCTGCAGGTTCTGCGCCGCAGTAGGTTGGCCGCAGCATTGCAGCAACTCGCTCAGCTCGGCGCACAAGGTTGCCACTTCGCATTGGTGTTGCTGCAGGCCGCCGTTGCGACAGTCGTGCAGCACCGTCAAAGGATTGATCGCACAATTGAGCGCCAGCTTGCGCCAGAGTCGGGTCAGTATCTGGGTGCTCCATTCGTGGGGGATGCCACTGCTGCTCAACTCATCCAGCCAGATCGGCGGGGTAGGGTGGCCTGAGTCGCCCAGCCAGGTGTAGCCATGGCCGGCGAAGACTACTCGCCAGTCACCGTCGCGAAATGCGCCTTCGGTGCTGGAGGCGGCGATGCAGCGCGCTTGGGGCACTCTGGCGGCCACTGCGTCCTGGCTGCCCAGGCCATTTTGCAGCAGGATCAATTCGGCTCCCTTGGCCAGGCGGGGGGAGATGCTTGCTACCGCGGCTTCGGCGTCGTAGGCCTTGCACGCCAGCAGCAGGCGATGGATGGGGGCGGTGCTATCGCAGGTTTCCCCGGGTATGGCCTGCAAGCTGCTTTGGCCCTGCTCCACCAGGGTCAGGCCGCCTGCCGCCTGATAGGCCTGCAGGCGTGACTGATCGCGCAGGATCAGGCGCACGGGCAAGCCGGCGCGGGCCAGGCGGGTGGCCCATAAGGTGCCGAGGCTGCCGGCGCCGAGAACATGCCAGGTCGTGGACATCAAGTTTTCGCTCTGTTTCGCAGCCCCGCAAAGGGCGCGCGGTGAAGGAGTGGAAAGACCCGTTATAATGAGCGCGGATTTTAACCGCAAGCCGGGCGTGTTCGATGTTTTGAACAGCGCCCCTTTTTATTTGGAGAGAGTACATGCCGTCGTTTGACGTGGTATCCGAACTGGACAAGCACGAAGTCACCAACGCGGTGGAAAACGCCGTCAAGGAACTGGATCGTCGCTATGACCTCAAGGGCAAGGGCAGCTTCGAGTTCAAGGACAAGGAACTGACCGTCAACCTGACCGCCGAAGCTGAATTCCAGCTCGAGGCCATGATCGAGATCCTCAAGCTGGCCCTGGTCAAGCGCAAGATCGACGTGCAGTGCCTGGAGGTCAAGGACGCTTTTGCCTCGGGCAAGGTGATGAAGCAGGAAGCCGTATTAAAGGAAGGCATCGATAAAGAGCTGGCGAAGAAGATCGTCGCCCATATCAAGGATGCCAAGCTGAAAGTGCAGGCGGCGATTCAAGGCGAGCAGGTACGGGTTACCGGCAAGAAGCGCGACGACCTGCAAGAGGCCATCGCTGCTCTGCGTGCCAAGGAATTCGGCATGCCGCTGCAGTTCAACAACTTCCGCGACTGACCCACTTCTCCGGGAACCTCTAGAGCTTTTTGGCGTCCGAGGCCGGAGCAATGGCAGAAACGATTGAGCTCCAGGTGAGCCGGTCGTTCTGCCGGTCAGTCATGCACGCCGCAACCCCGGGAATCTGGAGAGATAGATGGATTTGAACGCTGAAGTAGACAACCTGGTCCGGGCTTCCCAAGCCTGGATTCCCATGATCATGGAATACGGCAGCCGGGTGCTGCTGGCGGTAATCACCCTGGCCATCGGCTGGTGGCTGATCAACAAACTGACTCATAAAGTGGGCAAGCTGCTGGCGCTGCGCAATGCCGACCTGGCGTTGCAGGGTTTTATCAGCAGCTTGGCCAACATCATTCTCAAAGTGCTGCTGATCGTCAGCGTGGCCTCGATGATTGGTGTCGAAACCACCTCTTTCGTCGCCGCGATCGGTGCTGCCGGTCTGGCCATTGGCCTGGCCTTGCAAGGCAGCCTGGCGAACTTCGCCGGCGGGGTGCTGATCCTGCTGTTCCGCCCATTTCGTATTGGCGACTTCATTGAGGCCCAGGGCATCAGCGGTAGCGTGGACAGCATTCAGATCTTCCACACTGTGTTGCGTACCGGTGACAACAAGACGGTGATCGTGCCTAACGGCAACCTGTCCAACGGCATTATTACCAACTACAACCGTCAGCCGACCCGCAAGGTGGTGTTCGACGTGGGTGTGGACTACGACGCGGATCTGCAGAAAGCCCGCGAGGTGCTGCTGGAGTTGGCGAAAGACGAACGTGTGCTGGCCGATCCTGCACCGGTAGCTGTGGTGTCCACTCTTGGAGACAGCGCGATTACTCTGTCGCTGCGGGTTTGGGTCAAGACTGAGGACTACTGGGACGTAATGTTCCAGTTCAATGAACTGTCCCGTGATCGCTTGAAGGCAGCGGGAATCGATATTCCCTTCCCGCAGCGAGTGATTCGTGTGGTTCAGGAAGCCGCAGTGTAGTAAGTCAGTTTCAAAAGTTGGCCGTACAGTCAACTAATGCTGTTCAAGACAAGGGGCTATCGGCCCCTTGTTTGTTTTTGAGGTTCCACCAAGAGCTAGTAGTGGGGGGCAGATTTTGCAGACTGTTATATAGCAACTGTCGTTGATCACTATGTTAGTTAGCTTGCTATTTTATTTTGTCTTCCGCCTGATACTTTTAATGATCAAAAAAAAGCCGCCGCCCTGATTAAGGGCGGCGGCTTCTATAGATATTGCGTGTTAGCAATCTGCTGGGCAGCGTTATTACAAGATGCTCAGCGGATACTCTACGATGATACGAACGTCGTTGTTATCTGCGGTGTAATCAGTGTTGTAAGCACCGTTTGCACGGTACACAGCACTACGCAGGCGGAACGACAGGTCTTTGGCTGGACCTTCTTGCATCACGTACTTGGTTTCGAAGTTGAACTCGTTTTCCTTGCCTTCGGTGTTCGACGAAGTGGTGATGTTGTCACCCTTCACGTAACGGGCCATGAAGCTCAGGCCAGGAACACCCAGAGTCGCCATGTTCAGGTCGTAGCGAGCCTGCCAGGAGCGCTCGTCTTCGCCGATGAAGTCGGAGATCTGGATGGAGTTGGCTACGTAAACAGTGCCGTTGCCGTCAACACCGTACTGGTAGTTGGTATCACCGGTAGAGCGTTGGTGGGCGATGGTGAATTTGTTCGGGCCGATGCTGTAGGCTGCTGCCAGGCTCCACAGTTTGTTGTCCAGCTTGCCGTACAGTTTCTTGCCATCGTCCGTGGTGCGATAGCCGTTGAAGTCGAGGTTCAGCGACTGGCTATCGGCGATCGGGAAGGTGTAGTTCAGGTTGATGTACTGCTTCTTGAAGTAGTCATCGACCTTGGACGTTGCAACGCCACCGACGAAGTTATCGGTGAACTGGTAGGTAGCGCCAGCGAAGTCAGCGGAAGTCAGACCTGGGTTTTTCAGGCCAGTGTCGCCGTTACGGCCGTTGATGCTGTCGTTGTACTGACCGGTCTGCGAGCGCAGGGCGGTGAAGTGACCCGCATTCAGCTCCAGGCCTTTGATCTCGTTACTGGTGATCAAGGTACCGGTGGCGACTTCTGGCAGGAGACGGCTGTCGTCGGTGGAGAATACTGGGCTGGCAACCATTTGATTACCGTACTTGAGTACGGTATCGGAGATGCGGAACTTGACTGCGCCACCTACAGCGGACGAGTCTTTTTCAGGCTCGCCCAGGCGGTTGTTGGCTGCCATGCCGTTACCGGAACGACCAGCACCACCATCCAGCTTGATCACACCCATGGCGAAAGCGTCAACGCCTACACCTACGGTGCCTTGAGTGAAGCCGGAGCTGTACTGCAGCAGTTCACTCAGGCCGGTGTCTTGGCGATAGCCGCTTTTGAAAGTGCCATCGTCGCGCTGACGGTTACCTGCACCGTTCTTGAAGTCACGGTTCATGTACTCAAGACGGGTTTTCGCGGTCAGGGTGCTGTCTTCGATAAAGCCCTTTGCGTCGTCCTGGGAGGACGCGATTGCGAACTGCGAGGTGCCTGCTGATACAGCCAGGGCGATCATGCTCCACTTCATCACGCGCATCGTGATTTGCTCCTTTGGTTTTAGAAGAGTACTGCCGTCCCACCTGTTTTATTATCTGGGCGGCTCTTTCTTTTTGTGTCGGCGCAAACTTATATCACGCTGACAATGTTGGCGATACTTGCCTATCTATCCTTTCAGCTTCTTTACGACCCTGTCGCAAATTGCTCGATTGGTGTCGCAATTCTGCAGCCAGTCTGTATCCGGACCAACAACTTATGCAGTGTTCTTCGAAGCAATATCACGAGGAATTGAGCCCCCCATGTACACACTCTACAAAGCACCGCGGGGCAACCCTGCCACTATTATTATGAGTCTGTGACGGGCCACTTCGGGTGGTCCGCCGCAGACAATGTCGGGTTGAATGCAACAAGCGTGCACAAACCGATTTTGCCCCGTATTTTTTCTGCTGGGCGGCATGCTGACCTGTAAAAACCGCATAAAATCGCTCTTTCAAGCGTCTTTTTGTTTGGCTTGACGCCATGCTCTTCCTGGTGCAGGGCTGTGCAATAAGTTGCACAGCGTGCCAAAACGTTACCGCCGCACACTGCAAAGTGAGTAGACGGCGGATGCTTGAGGATTCCAGCGTAGACCGTCTGTACGATTCTGGTGCAAAACTTTTGCAACGCTGTGCACGGTTCATACAGTCATGGGCAAGTAGGGTGAGGAACATCAATGGCTTGGCCGGTCACTTTTCGGGTGTTTCCTGTGCCTTGTACGCAAATGGTGCGAAGCGCCGGAAAGTGTCCTGCTGTGGGGCGTGGCTCTTGCATTGAGGTGGCTCCTTGCCAAGTGGTGCGAGGGCGCTATCTGGGCTCAGGCTCATTGATCATGAAGCCCGATGCATTCGCAGGTATGCTGCGCGTCTGTCGCCTGGCCAGTGCCGTTGATACTGAAAACCAGGCTGGAATGAGTTGAGCGGGAGTAAGCGCGGTGTTCACTTTAGATTCACGGCTGCAACAAGACACATTGCCCATTGGGGATTTCCCCCTCTGCCGGTTGTTGCTGTCCAATGATGCAAACTATCCCTGGTTCATCCTGGTGCCACGTCGGGAAGATATCAGTGAGTTGTTTCAGCTGGATGTCACCGACCAGCAGCAACTGTGGCGGGAAACCACGGCTTTGGCTGAAGTGCTCAAGGACTCCTTCGACGCCGACAAGATGAATGTGGCGACCCTGGGTAATGTGGTCAGCCAGTTGCATATGCATGTGATCGTGCGTAAGCGTGAT
Organism: Pseudomonas danubii; assembly: GCF_042980055.1. NCBI lineage: Bacteria > Pseudomonadati > Pseudomonadota > Gammaproteobacteria > Pseudomonadales > Pseudomonadaceae > Pseudomonas > Pseudomonas danubii. The sequence goes on along the minus strand of NZ_CP116502.1, from coordinate 6,381,868 downwards.
GATGCCGCCTGGCCCGCGCCGGTTTGGGGCAAGCATCCGGCCAAGCCTTATAGTGCGCAGCAGGTTGAGGCGATCCGTGATCGGTTGCGGGTGGTGTTGGCCGATGATTTCCAGTTTCTGGAGGATTGAACTATGAGCCTGGAAGAGCGTGTAACCGATCTGGAGAGCCGTCTGGCGTTCCAGGATGACACCATTCAAGCCTTGAACGATGTGCTGGTATCGCAACAGAAGGTTGTGGAACGCCTGCAGTTGCAGATGAGTGCCTTGCTCAAGCGTCAGGAAGAAATGGTCGGGCAGTTCGAATCTTTCGAGGAGGAGGCGCCGCCGCCACATTATTGAGGGAGAGCAGATGTCTTTGATGCATAAAAAACCGCGCCTTGGCGCGGTTTTTTTGTGGGCGTGGATCAGCGGCGTGGCAGTGCGGCAATGACATCTTCGGCTTGCAGGCCCTTGTCGCGGTTCATCACCGAAAACTCTACGCGCTGGCCTTCTACCAGGACACGGTGGCCTTCTCCGCGAATGGCGCGAAAGTGCACGAAGATATCGTCGCCGGAGTCCCGGGAGATAAAGCCGAAACCCTTGGAGGTGTTGAACCACTTCACGGTACCGGTATCGCGATTGCTCATGTCGTAAGTAGGCGCAGTGGAGGCCGCCGGTGAGGACTTGTAAAAGCTGATGGCCAGATGCAGGGCCACGGCGAGCACAGCGATCAACAAACTGGCCAGGACTGCCGGTTGGCCGCCAATGACAGGCATGGGTGCCAGCAGGGTGAGGGTTTGCAGGACCACAACCAGCACCAGCAGGGCACTGACCAGGTTCTGCAGATGATGGCGCGAGCCTTTGTTCCAGTAAGGGATAACTGGAGCGAGGATCAGGTTGAGCAGGCCGAAAAGGGCCAGGTAAATAGCATCGGGTTGTTGCAGGTAGGGAATTGCGTCGGATCTAAGGCTCGGAATCAAGGACAGCAGCAGAGCTGCAATGCCTGTCAGCAGGTGGACGATTTTCAACATTTTGATTAACTCACGTTAAGAAGGAAGCACAAGGAAGAGCTGATCACGCACGGTTCGCTTCTGAACAAATAGGTGAGGCGGTGGTTACGTACGCGGTGTCAGCCTATGCGCGCTGGCCGAAGAAATAGGCAACAGCGACACGGGCTCTATTTAACAGCAAAGCCCAGGCCTTCTCAAATCAGCAGCGGCCCGTTGGCGGGGGGCGCAAATGCCGTGGCTCAGGCGGTGGGTTCGCAGTATTGGGCAAAGGCCTGTTCTAGACAGATGGCAGAGGGTTTTCCAAGGAACGTCGGTTTTTCCCTGCTGTCAAAATCGGCTCGAACTCAAGGCTTAAACGCCTTGGCTGGGCCGCGAGACAATCCACCGCAGGCTGATCGACGATCCTGGTCGGCGAGGGAGCAGTACTCTTGCTAGAGTGGTCCGGTAGCTGATTGGGTGAATCCATCCCGTTAACGGAGAGAAACATGGCAATTGATATCGGTATCAGCGAAGAAGATCGTAAATCCATCGTCGACGGCCTTTCCCGTCTGCTTTCGGATACCTACGTGTTGTACCTGAAAACCCATAACTTCCATTGGAACGTCACCGGTCCACAGTTTCGTACTCTGCACCTGATGTTCGAAGAGCAATACAACGAACTGGCCCTGGCCGTCGACCTGATTGCCGAACGTATCCGTGCCTTGGGCTTTCCGGCTCCGGGCGCTTATTCCATTTATGCCCGACTGTCCTCGATCAAGGAGGAGGAGGGCGTGCCGGCGGCTGAAGAAATGATCAAGCAGCTGGTGGCCGGTCAGGAAGCGGTAACCCGCACCGCCCGCGGCATCTTTCCGTTGCTGGACAAGGTCAGCGATGAACCGACGGCGGATCTGCTGACCCAACGTATGCAGGTGCATGAAAAAACCGCATGGATGCTGCGTTCTCTGCTGGAAAATCGTTAAGCCTGTAATCGCGAATGGCGCCCTGGGCGTCATTCGCGCCTTTTCACAGCGCCCGCTATCTATATGGTCATACGGCTGCACAGGGCCGATTTAATGGATATAATCCCGCTCTTTGCTAAGTAGCCCGAGCTTTGGCGTGGGCTCTGGCTGTAGTTCAAGCAGTAATCTGGATCGCCGAGACGCCCCCCATGCCCATGTACGACTACCAATGCGCTTCCTGTGGTCATCAGTTGGAAGCCATTCAAAAGATCAGCGCCGCGCCGCTGGTCGACTGCCCTGCCTGCCAGGCGCCTGAACTGAAAAAGATGCTGTCCATGCCTGGTTTCCGCCTCAGCGGTACCGGCTGGTATGAAACCGACTTCAAGACCGGCTCCAAGAAGAATCTGGCCGGTGGCGACAAAGCTGACTAAGTTGAACGACACGCGCGAGTTCTTGCACTATCCGGCACCTTGAGGTGCGCAAGGCCTCCATCGAATTTCGAATTACGAGAAGTGAAACCACTACCATGATGCGCAGCCATTATTGCGGCCAACTGAACGAAAGCCTGGAAGGTCAGGAAGTAACCCTTTGCGGATGGGTCCACCGTCGCCGTGACCACGGCGGGGTGATTTTCCTCGATATCCGTGATCGTGAAGGTCTGGCCCAGGTGGTGTTCGACCCGGACCGCGCTGAAACCTTCGCCGCCGCCGACCGCGTGCGCAGTGAATACGTAGTCAAGATCACTGGCAAGGTGCGTCTGCGCCCGGCCGGTGCCGGCAACGCCAACATGGCGTCCGGCATGATCGAAGTCCTGGGCTACGAGCTGGAAGTGCTGAACGAAGCGGAAACCCCGCCGTTCCCGCTCAACGAATACTCCGACGTGGGTGAAGAAACCCGTCTGCGCTATCGCTTTATCGACCTGCGCCGTCCGGAAATGGCCGAGAAGCTGCGTCTGCGTTCGCGCATGACCACCAGCATCCGTCGCTACCTGGACGAGAACGGTTTCCTTGACGTCGAAACCCCGATCCTCACTCGCGCCACCCCTGAAGGTGCTCGCGACTATCTGGTGCCGAGCCGTACCCACGCCGGCAGCTTCTTCGCCCTGCCGCAATCGCCACAGCTGTTCAAACAGTTGCTGATGGTGGCCGGCTTCGACCGCTACTACCAGATCGCCAAGTGCTTCCGCGACGAAGACCTGCGTGCCGACCGTCAGCCTGAGTTCACTCAGATCGACATCGAGACCAGCTTCCTCGACGAAAAAGACATCATGGGCCTGACCGAAGGTATGATCCGCAACCTGTTCAAGGAAGTGCTGGGTCTGGAGTTCGGCGAATTCCCGCACATGACCTTTGAAGAAGCCATGCGTCGCTACGGTTCCGACAAGCCGGATCTGCGTAACCCGCTGGAACTGGTGGACGTTGCCGATCAGCTCAAGGAAGTGGAATTCAAGGTCTTCAGCGGCCCGGCCAACGATCCGAAATGCCGTATCGCCGCCCTGCGCGTTCCTGGCGGGGCGAGCATGCCGCGCAAGCAGATCGATGATTATACCAAGTTTGTCGGCATCTACGGTGCCAAGGGCCTGGCGTACATCAAGGTCAACGAGCGCGCCAAGGGTGTTGAAGGCCTGCAATCGCCGATCGTGAAAAACATTCCGGAAGCCAACCTGAACGTGATCCTGGATCGCGTGGGTGCGGTCGACGGCGATATCGTGTTCTTTGGTGCCGACAAGGCCAAGATCGTCAGCGAAGCCCTGGGCGCCCTGCGCATCAAGCTCGGTCACGACCTGAACCTGCTGACCTGCGAATGGGCTCCGATGTGGGTAGTCGACTTCCCTATGTTCGAAGAGAACGACGACGGTAGCTTCACCGCCTTGCACCACCCGTTCACCGCACCGAAATGCTCGCCTGAAGAGCTGGAAGCCAACCCGGCTACCGCTCTGTCGCGCGCTTACGACATGGTTCTGAACGGCACCGAGCTGGGTGGCGGTTCGATCCGTATCCACCGCAAGGAAATGCAGCAAGCGGTGTTCCGCCTGCTGGGTATCAGCGAAGCCGAACAGGAAGAGAAGTTCGGCTTCCTGCTGGACGCCCTCAAATACGGCGCGCCGCCGCACGGTGGCCTGGCCTTCGGTCTGGACCGTCTGGTCATGCTGATGACCGGCGCCCAGTCGATCCGTGAAGTGATCGCCTTCCCGAAAACCCAGAGCGCGGCCTGTGTCATGACTCAGGCACCGGGTCTGGTGGATGCCAAGGCTCTGCGCGAGCTGCACATCCGTCTGCGTGAACAGCCTAAGGCTGAATAAGCCGGCCCGATAAGGCGCACCTTCGGGTGCGCTTTTTCTATGGGTCGAGTTTTTGTTGTCCGTACCCGCCAAGTGGCGCGGGCAATGTTTCAAAGAGAATTTGGAGCAAGTTATGGCAGGTCATTCCAAGTGGGCGAACATCAAGCACCGCAAAGAGCGTCAGGATGCCAAGAGAGGCAAGATCTTCACCAAGTGGATTCGTGAGCTGACTGTTGCCGCCCGCCAGGGCGGTGGCGATCCGAACTCCAATCCACGCCTGCGCCTGGCCCTGGACAAGGCCCTGGGCGCCAACATGAGTCGCGACATCATCGATCGTGCCATCGCCCGTGGCACCGGCGCTGCCGGCAGCGACGACGTGGTCGAGCTGACTTATGAAGGTTACGGCCCCAACGGCGTGGCGGTGATGGTCGAATGCATGACCGACAACCGCAACCGTACAGCGGCTGCTGTTCGTCATGCCTTCAGCAAGTGCGGTGGCAATCTGGGCACCGACGGTTCGGTGGCCTATCTGTTCGAGCGCAAGGGGCAGATCACCTTCGCCGAAGGTGTCGATGAAGACGCGCTGATGGAAGCGGCGATGGAAGCCGATGCCGACGACGTGGTCACCAATGAAGACGGTTCCATCGACGTGTTCACCTCGTTCGCCGGTTTCTATGGCGTGCGCAATGCCCTGGAAGCGGCAGGTTTCACTGCTGCGGACGCAGAAATCGTCATGCTGCCCACCACCAGTGCCGAACTGGATCTGGAAGGCGCGGAAAAGGTTCTCAAGCTGATCGATATGCTGGAAGACCTGGATGACGTGCAGAACGTCTATTCCAACGCCGATATTCCTGAGTCGGTCGCCGAGCAGCTCGGCTGATTCAACTGCACTAACCTTGAGGCCGGATGTGCGAAGCCGTGAGTGTTACGCGGCGGGGTGCCTCCGGCTTCTGCCTTTTCGCTGTTCCGGTCGTGGCCGGCAAGCCTCTTTACTCAAGCAGCAGGCGTTATGACTCTTATTCTTGGCATCGACCCCGGTTCGCGCATTACCGGCTATGGCGTGGTTCGAGACACGGGGCGCGGCTGTGTATACGTGGCCTCCGGTTGCATCCGTACCGGCGCCGGCGAATTGCCAGAACGGCTGCAGATCGTCTATCGCGGTGTTCGTGAGGTCATCCAGACCTACGGTCCGGTGACCATGGGGATCGAGAAGGTGTTCATGGCGCGCAATGCCGACTCGGCGCTGAAGCTCGGTCAGGCACGTGGCGCAGCGATTGTCGCCGGCGCCGAAGAAGGACTGGAGATTGCCGAGTACACCGCCACCCAGGTCAAGCAGGCCGTGGCCGGTACCGGTGGCGCCAATAAGGAACAGGTGCAAATGATGGTCATGCACCTGCTCAAATTGACCACCAAGCCGCAGATCGATGCCTCGGACGCCCTGGCCATCGCCATCTGTCACGCCCACACCCGTTCCAGTCTGCTGCCTCATGGGCTGGGAACGGCACGCAGTCGTGGCGGTCGCTTGCGTCTCTGATAGCATCAGCGCAGTCATTTTAGGAGTGGAGCGTTGCGCGGCCGAGTCCCCGGCCCGCACGCTTGCTCTGTGAGTCGCCAGCTGCGGGCTGGCCATCGCCTAAGGATCTGAAACGTGATTGGACGCTTGCGCGGCACTCTGGCTGAGAAACAGCCGCCGCACCTGATTCTTGATGTAAATGGGCTGGGGTATGAGGTCGAAGTGCCGATGACCACCCTGTATCGCCTGCCGTCGGTCGGCGAACCCCTGACCTTGCACACCCATTTGGTCGTCCGCGAGGATGCGCAGTTACTCTACGGCTTCGCCAGCAAGCGCGAGCGAGACTTTTTCCGCGAGTTGATCCGTCTCAACGGTGTGGGCCCGAAACTGGCCCTGGCCTTGATGTCCAGCCTTGAGGTGGATGAGCTGGTGCGTTGCGTGCAGGCCCAGGACACCTCGGCCTTGACCAAGGTGCCCGGGGTCGGCAAGAAAACCGCCGAGCGCTTGCTGGTGGAGCTCAAGGACCGCTTCAAAGCCTGGGAAACCGTACCTAGCATGTTTGCCCTGGTGCCGAACCAGCCGGATGCGCCGATGCCGGTGGCCAGCGCCGAGTCGGATGCGGTCAGTGCGCTGATCTCCCTGGGCTACAAGCCGCAGGAAGCCAGCAAGGCGGTTTCCGCGATCAAAGACAAAGGCTTGAGCAGTGAAGACATGATCCGCCGAGCCCTGAAGGGAATGATTTAAGTGATTGAAGCTGACCGTCTGATCGCCGCCACGGGCCCCCGTGAGCGCGAGGAAATCCAGGACCGGGCGATTCGTCCAGTCAGTCTGGCCGACTATATTGGCCAGCCTAGCGTGCGCGAGCAGATGGAGCTGTTCATCCAGGCGGCCCGCGGGCGCAACGAATCTTTGGATCACACCTTGATCTTCGGCCCTCCGGGACTGGGCAAGACCACCCTGGCCAACATCATCGCCGAGGAAATGGGGGTATCGATCAAGAGCACTTCCGGCCCGGTGCTGGAGCGCCCCGGTGATCTGGCGGCGCTGCTGACCAATCTTGAACCCCATGACGTACTGTTTATCGACGAGATTCATCGGCTGTCGCCGATCGTCGAGGAAGTGCTGTACCCGGCCATGGAGGACTTCCAGCTCGACATCATGATCGGCGAAGGCCCTGCGGCGCGCTCGATCAAACTGGACCTGCCGCCGTTCACTCTGGTGGGGGCGACCACGCGTGCGGGGATGCTGACCAACCCGTTGCGCGATCGTTTCGGTATCGTCCAGCGCCTGGAGTTCTACAGCACGGCGGATCTGGCGACTATTGTCAGTCGTTCCGCCGGCATTCTCGGCTTGCCGTTGGACCCGGAGGGCGCCTTCGAGGTGGCTCGGCGTGCCCGGGGTACTCCGCGGATCGCCAATCGGCTATTGCGCCGGGTGCGGGATTTTGCCGAAGTGCGAGCCAAGGGCCATATCACCAAGCCGATCGCTGATCTGGCACTGAACCTGCTGGACGTTGATGAGCGTGGCTTCGACCACCAGGACCGGCGTCTACTGCTGACCATGATCGAGAAGTTCGACGGTGGCCCGGTAGGGGTCGACAGCCTGGCTGCGGCCATCAGCGAAGAGCGTCATACCATCGAGGATGTGCTGGAACCGTACCTGATCCAGCAGGGCTACATCATGCGTACCCCTCGTGGTCGTGTGGTGACCCGGCATGCGTACCTGCACTTCGGTCTAAACATTCCGTCACGAATGGGTGACATGCCCGTGGTAGACGAATTCCTCGATGCCGTGGACGATTAGTAACCCGCGCCTTGTCGATTTATTCGGGGTTTGTGCTGTCCTAGGGACTGGCGTCGTTAAAACTTCACGAAAAGTCGTTCAAGAATGAAAAAACAGTTGCCTGGCCGGATTGGCAACCTGAGGAGTAAGCACTAGAGTATGCGCGCGCAAAACGGGCTTGAGCCGTTCGCACATCGTTGTCGCGTTTATTACGAGGACACCGATGCTGGCGGCATCGTGTATTACGTTAATTACCTTAAGTTTATGGAGCGGGCTCGAACCGAGCGGCTACGACACTTGGGCTTTGCCCAATCGCAGCTGGCAGGGGAGAACCTGTTATTCGTCGTGCATTCCAGCGAAGCGCGTTATCACGCGCCGGCGCGACTGGACGACGAGCTTCTGGTCAGTGCCCAAGTCACCGAATTGAACCGGGTCAGCCTGCGCTTCACTCAGCAGGTCAGGCGATCCACGGATAATGCGCTGCTCTGTGAAGGGCAGTTTTTGGTGGCCTGTGTGCGCGCCGACACTTTCAAACCCCGCGCCATTCCAGACGCTCTGCGTACGGCCTTTGCCGACGAGAGCAGCGCGGGTACACACTCAGAGCAGGAGATAAAGCGTGGAAGCTAACGTCGTCGACCATTCCTCCATGTGGAGCCTGGTCAGCAATGCCAGCGTTGTAGTGCAGTTGGTAATGCTGACCCTGGTTGCCGCATCGGTGACTTCATGGATCATGATCTTTCAGCGCAGCAACCTGCTGCGCGCCGGTCGACGTGCCCTGGAGAGCTTCGAAGAGCGCTTCTGGTCCGGTATCGACCTGTCCAAGCTGTACCGTCAGGCGGGCAGCAACCCTGACCCGGATTCGGGCGTAGAGCAGATCTTCCGTGCCGGTTTCAAGGAGTTCTCCCGTCTGCGCCAGCAACCGGGCGTCGATCCTGAAGCGGTCATGGAAGGCGTTGCTCGCGCCATGCGTGTAGCGATTTCCCGCGAAGAAGAAAAGCTCGAACAGAGCCTGCCGTTCCTCGCCACCGTCGGTTCGGTCAGCCCGTACATCGGTCTGTTCGGTACTGTCTGGGGGATCATGAACTCCTTCCGCGGCCTGGCTCAGGCACAGCAAGCGACCCTGGCCACTGTGGCCCCGGGTATCGCCGAAGCCCTGATCGCTACGGCCATCGGCCTGTTCGCGGCCATCCCGGCGGTGATCGCCTACAACCGTTTCGCCGCTCGTGGCGAGACGCTGATCAGCCGCTACTACACCTTCGCCGACGAGTTCCAGGCGATCCTGCACCGTAAAGTGCACACCAGCGAAGAGTGAGCAGGTAAACCCAATGGCCCGAGTTCGCCACAAACGCAAGCCGGTTGCCGAGATGAACGTGGTGCCCTACATCGACGTGATGTTGGTACTGCTGGTTATCTTCATGGTGACCGCGCCGATGCTCAACCAGGGCGTGAAAGTTGATCTGCCCAAGGTTTCCAGTGAAGCCTTGCCCCAGGACAACAACACCCAGGTACTGACCATTTCGATCAAGGCTGACAAGACCTACTACTGGAACCTTGGCAGTGAAGTCGACACCGAAAAGCAACAGGACAAGGCGATGACCTTGCCGCAGATGACCGACGCGGTGACCAAGATCATCCGTGCCGGCAACGAAGGCGGCAAACACACCCAGGTGTTCATTCGCGGTGATAAATCCGTCGACTACGGCGCCGTGATGGGTGCCATGGGCGGCCTGCAGAAAGCCGGAGTCGGTAACGTTGGCTTGATTACCGAGGCGCCCTGATGCACCAACAGCGAGAGCCGTCCGCCTCGGAAAGCTACTTCTGGCCTAGTGTCTGGGCAATCGCCCTGCACGTGCTGGTGTTTGGCATGCTGTTCGTCAGCTTCGCTATGACCCCGGAATTGCCCCCGGCCAAGCCGATCGTCCAGGCGACCCTGTATCAGCTGAAATCCAAGAGCCCGGCGACCACCCAGACCAATCAAAAAATTGCGGGTGAGGCGAAGAAATCCGCCGCGCGTCAGACCGAAGCCGAGCAGTTGGAGCAGAAGAAGGTCGAGCAGGAAGAGATCAAGGCTGCGGAACAAAAGAAAGAAGAGGCTGCTCAAAAGGCCGCGGAAGCGAAAAAGGCCGATGAAGCCAAGAAAGCTGACGAGGCGAAGAAGGCTGATGAAGCCAAGAAAGCTGCGGAAGCCAAGAAGGCTGAAGAGAAGCAATTGGCTGATGTAGCCAAGAAGAAAGCCGAAGAAGAAGCCAAGAAAGCCGCTGAAGAAGAGGCCAAGAAAAAGGCCGCTGAAGAAGCGAAGAAGAAAATCGTCGAAGACGCGAAGAAGAAAGCCGCGGAAGACGCGAAGAAGAAAGCTGAAGCTGACGAGGCGAAGAAAAAGATCGCTGAGGATGCGAAGAAAAAAGCTGCTGCCGACGCCGCGAAGAAAAAGGCCCAGGAAGCAGCGCGCAAATCTGCCGAAGAGAAAAAGGCTCAGGCCCTGGCAGACTTGCTATCCGATACGCCGGAGCGTGAAGCCACGAAGTCGGATGAGGTGGGGGACAGTGTCGCGGGCAGTTTCGATGACCTGATTCGTATCCGTGCAGCGGAAGGCTGGGCTCGTCCTCCTTCGGCGCGCAAGGGCATGACGGTGGAACTGCGGATCGGCATGTTGCCTGATGGCACGGTGACTACGGTTAGCGTGATCAAGTCCAGTGGTGATGGTCCGTTCGACGCCTCGGCGGTGGCGGCAGTCAAGAACATTGGGCGTTTGACAGAAATGCAGGGTTTGAGTCCGAAGGACTTCGCTCCCTATCGTTCATTCAAGATGACATTCACACCTGAGGATCTAGCCTTGTGAGAAACCTTCTTCGAGGAATGCTTGTCGTTATTTGCTGTATGGCAGGGATAGCGGCAGCGGATGAAAAAAACATTCTGGTCACCAGCGGCAGTGATCGGGCCACTCCGATCGCGGTAGTGCCGTTTGGCTGGCAGGGCGGTAGCGTGCTGCCGGACGACATGGCGCAGATCATCGGTGACGACCTGCGCAACTCGGGTTACTACGCACCTATCCCCAAGCAGAACATGATCAGCCTGCCGACCCAGGCCAGCGAAGTCATCTTCCGTGACTGGAAAGCCCTGGGCGCGCAGTACGTGATGGTCGGCAGCATTGTTCCAGCGGGCGGTCGCCTGCAGGTGCAATACGCACTGTTCAACGTCGCCACCGAGCAGCAAGTGCTGACCGGTAGCGTGTCGGGCAGCGTCGATCAGTTGCGTGACATGTCGCACTACATTTCCGACCAGTCCTTTGAAAAGCTCACCGGCATCAAGGGCGCGTTCTCGACGCGCCTGCTGTATGTGACGGCTGAGCGCTTTTCGGTGAACAACACCCGTTACACCCTGCAGCGTTCGGACTACGACGGTGCGCGGGCCGTGACTCTGTTGCAGTCCCGCGAGCCGATTCTGTCGCCGCGTTTTGCACCGGATGGCAAGCGCATTGCGTACGTGTCGTTCGAGCAGAAGCGTCCGCGCATCTTCGTCCAGCACATCGACACCGGGCGCCGTGAGCAGATCACCAACTTCGAAGGCTTGAACGGTGCACCTGCCTGGTCGCCTGATGGCAGCCGCCTGGCATTCGTGCTGTCCAAGGATGGCAACCCGGATATCTATGTGATGAACATGGCATCCCGGCAAATCAGTCGTGTCACCAGTGGCCCGGGCATCAATACCGAGCCGTTCTGGGGCAAGGATGGTTCCACCATCTATTTCACATCCGACCGTGGCGGCAAGCCGCAGGTCTATAAAAGCAATATCAACGGTGGTGGCGCCGAGCGTGTGACCTTTATTGGTAACTACAACGCCAACCCGAAACTTTCTGCTGACGAAAAGACCCTGGTAATGATTCACCGCCAGGATGGTTTCACCAACTTCCGGGTGGCGGCTCAGGATTTGCAGCGCGGTAGCGTAAAAATCCTTACAGACACCAACCTTGATGAGTCAGCTACTGTTGCGCCCAACGGCACCATGGTAATCTACGCCACCCGCCAGCAGGGCCGGGGAGTCTTGATGCTCGTGTCCATTAATGGACGTGTGAGGCTCCCGCTTCCTACCGCTCAAGGCGAAGTCAGAGAACCGTCCTGGTCCCCTTACCTGAACTGACGCGGCGCTACAATGTTTCACTTAACACACTGGGGTTCATTAGGAGTTTCACGATGGAAATGTTGAAGTTTGGTAAGTTTGCTGCGCTGGCTCTGGCCATGGCTGTGGCTGTAGGTTGCTCCTCCAAAGGTGGCGACAACGCCGGCGAAGGCGCTGTTGATCCAAACGCTGGTTACGGCGCTAACACTGGTGCTGTTGATGGCTCCCTGAGCGAAGAAGCTGCTCTGCGCGCAATCACCACCTTCTACTTCGAATACGACAGCTCGGACCTGAAGCCAGAAGCCATGCGCGCTCTGGACGTTCACGCCAAAGACCTGAAAGCAAACGGCGCTCGCGTTGTTCTGGAAGGCAACACCGACGAACGTGGTACTCGTGAGTACAACATGGCTCTGGGCGAGCGTCGTGCGAAAGCCGTTCAGCGCTACCTGGTTCTGCAGGGCGTTTCCCCTGCACAGCTGGAGCTGGTTTCCTACGGTAAAGAGCGTCCAGTTGCTACTGGCCACGACGAGCAGTCCTGGGCTCAAAACCGTCGCGTCGAACTGCGTAAGTAATTCGTCATGCGAACGTGCCGTCGTGCTGTAACTATTTTGGCTCTCAGTCTCACGCCGCTTGCGGCGTGGTCTGCGGTTCCTGTGGTCGATAACAACTCCGGCTATAACAATAGCGGGAGCAGTTATCCGCCAGCGGGTTATGGCACGAACGGCGCCTATGCCGGGGGAGGGGTTTCGACCCCTGTCTCGGCACAGGGCGAGCTGTTCCAGCAACTGCAGCAAATGCAGGAGCAGATTGCACGCCAACAAGGCGTGATCGAAGTTCTGCAAAATGATGTAGCGCGCATGAAGCAAGAAAGCCTGGAGCGATACCAGGATCTTGATCGGCGAATAGGAAGCGGTGTTGCACCTGCCGCGACTCCTGAGAATTCTTCTACCGGTGGCGATAGCAATGCCGCCGGTGCCGCCGGCGCTGCTGCCCAGGCACCAGCTGCCAGCAGCGAACCCGGTGATCCGGCCAAGGAAAAGCTCTATTACGATGCTGCCTTCGACCTGATCAAAGCCAAGGATTTCGACAAAGCCAGCCAGGCTTTCTCGGCATTCCTGCGCAAGTACCCCAACAGTCAGTACGCCGGCAACGCCCAGTACTGGCTGGGTGAAGTGAACCTGGCCAAGGGCGATCTGCAAGGCGCAGGTCAGGCGTTCGCCAAGGTTTCCCAGCTGTATCCCAAGCACGCCAAGGTGCCGGACTCGCTGTACAAGCTGGCTGATGTAGAGCGCCGCCTGGGTCATACCGACCGGGTCAAAGGCATTCTGCAGCAGGTGGTAGCCCAGTATCCGGGCACTTCCGCCGCTCAGTTGGCACAACGGGATCTCCAACGCATGTAAATGCGTTGGCGGCCGTTACAAGAAACCCGCACTTGCCGCGGGTTTTTTCGTTAGAATCCATGCCCTTTTTTCTGAAACACGCTTCCTGGGATCTGCGCGATGGCGGGGTTCCTTGAAGTGCCTGACGGAGGCGGACAGCCTGTTTAGCTGTTACGCCCGTGGCGACTATGCAAGACACATTGAGAATCACCGAAGTTTTCTACTCGTTGCAGGGGGAAACTCGGACTGCCGGGCTGCCCACGGTTTTTGTGCGCCTGACCGGTTGTCCGTTGCGTTGCCAGTACTGCGACAGTGCCTACGCCTTCAGCGGCGGCACCCTGCGTACTCTCGACAGCCTGCTGGAGCAGGTTGCCGATTTCCGTCCGCGTTACGTCTGCGTCACCGGCGGCGAGCCGCTGGCCCAACCCAATGCCATTCCCTTGCTCAAGCAGCTGTGCGATGCCGGTTATGAAGTGTCGCTGGAAACCAGCGGCGCCCTGGATATTTCGGCCGTGGATCAGCGCGTCAGTCGGATCCTTGATCTGAAGACGCCGGGCTCCAAGGAAGCTCATCGCAATCGCTACGAGAACATCGAGCTGCTGACCGCCAACGATCAGGTCAAGTTTGTCATCTGTTCCCGCGAGGACTATGACTGGGCCGTGTCCAAGCTGATCCAGTACGGCCTTGAGCGACGTGCCGGCGAAGTGCTGTTTTCGCCGAGCCACCACGACCTGAATGCACGGGACCTGGCGGACTGGATCGTCGCTGACAACCTGCCGGTACGCCTGCAATTGCAGCTGCACAAATACCTTTGGAATGATGAGCCGGGGCGCTGACATGACTGAGCAAGCACAGAACCAAACCTTGACCGAAAAACGTGCAGTGATCCTGCTCTCCGGTGGCCTGGACTCGGCGACCGTGGTGGCTATGGCCCGCGCCGAAGGCTACCGCTGCTACACCATGAGTTTCGATTACGGCCAGCGCCATCGTGCCGAGTTGCACGCTGCCGAGCGCGTGGCGCGGGATCTGGGCGTGGTGGAGCACAAGGTGATTGGCCTGAACCTCAACGGTATCGGCGGCTCGGCACTGACCGACAGTTCCATCGATGTGCCGGAAACTCCCGGTGAAGGTATTCCGGTGACTTATGTGCCGGCACGTAACACCGTATTCCTGTCCCTGGCCCTGGGCTGGGCGGAAGTCCTGGAGGCGCGGGATATCTTCATTGGCGTCAACGCCGTGGATTACTCCGGCTATCCGGATTGCCGTCCCGAGTTTGTCGAGGCGTTCGAGCGCATGGCCAATCTGGCGACCAAGGCCGGTGTCGAAGGGCAGGGCTTCCGTATCCAGGCGCCTCTGCAGAACCTCAGCAAGGCCGAGATCATCAAGGCCGGGGTGCGCCTGGGAGTGGATTACGGGCTGACGGTTTCCTGCTACCAGGCGGACGACAGTGGGCATGCGTGCGGTAAATGTGACAGCTGCCGTCTGCGTGCGGAGGGCTTCAATGCAGCCGGTATCAGCGATCCAACACCTTATTTTTGATTTTTTTCACATAGGGTGTTGAATTCCCGTTAGAAATCAGTATTATACGCGCCACCACACAGCGGGTCGTTAGCTCAGTTGGTAGAGCAGTTGGCTTTTAACCAATTGGTCGTAGGTTCGAATCCCACACGACCCACCATATTTGGCGGTTTAGAAAATCCGGAAGGCCCACGAAAGTGAGGATTTCCGGGTTTTTTTTTGCCTTGCAAAAACGTCCCTGCCGCGCTGCGATGGTTCAACTCACCAGCTCCCCCCACGACTCAAAGCCCCGTGTTTCTGTAACGACTGGCCTTTTGCCGGTAGCCCGACTCCTCCCTAAAAACCTTGATAAATTCAGGGGCTTTATCTGAATTCCCACTTTTTTTCAGTGGTTATCGCTTTAAATTCGAAATAATTGCGGGTCTCGTTGACAGTGCAAATGCCTCCCGCGTAAATCTTGCCGCCATTGCCGACAGGGGTTGCGTCCCTGGCAAGGAGAACACGTACCAGGGTCGGTAACTTCGCAACCAGCAGGGCTTTGCCCTGCCTGCACGAATCTGTCCCTGAGTATGTGCGTGAGTCACAAGCCCGGCTTACTCAAGGTGACAGGATGTTCACAGAAGCGGTTGCAATATCCGTTAAGCGCAGCGCCCCCTCCAGCCCTTCCGTTGTTCGTGGCAAGGGATGCTTTCTTTACGATGAGCAGGGCAAATCCTTTCTCGACATGTCCGGTGGCAGCGGCGCCGCCAACCTGGGTTATCAGCGCGATGACCTGGTCGAGGTCCTCAAACGTCAATCCGAACTGCTGATTCATACCGGCTGGAACATCGACAACCCGCAGCGCCATGAAGTGGTGGCCAAACTGGAGGGCCTGGTGCCCTACGCGCAAGCTTCGGTGTTTGCCGCGGTCACCGGTGCCGAGGCGATCGAGGTAGCGCTGAAAATCGCCCGCGCCGCGACCGGACGCCAGGGCGTGATGTATTTCCACAACGCTTTCCATGGCAAGACCCAGGGCGCGTTGTCGGTGACTTCCAATCGCAGTTTTCGCAAGCACCTGGCCGGTAGCGACAGCCTGCAACTGACCGCCCTGGCCCTGGATTATGATGCCGACCAGGACCCGGCCAGAGCCGCCTTGTGGCGCGAGCAACTGGCCGAGGATCTGCGCCAGGCGCATCAGGCCAATCGCTTGCCGGCGGCGCTGATCATCGAACCGATCCAGGCGGCGGAAGGCATGTACCCGGTGCCCCTGGCGTTGCTCGAAGCGATTGTCGAACTGGGCAAGACCTTCGGCGTGATCACCATCTTCGATGAGATCTACACCGGTTTCGGTCGCACCGGGACCCCATTTTTCAGCAACCCGCAGCTACTGCCGGACTTGCTGGTCCTGGGCAAGGCCCTGGGCAACGGCCTGCCGATTTCTGCAGTGGTGGGCCGCCCGGAGTTGGTGGACTGCCTGGGGTATGCCGAGCACTCCTCCACCTTCACCTTGATGCCCCTGGCCTGCGCCGTGGCCTCCAAGGTGCTGGACATCTACCACCAGGAGCAACCTTGGGAGTGGGCGGCGAGCAACGGCGCCTATCTGCGCCAGGCCCTTGAGGAACAGGGGGGGCAGGATGCACGGGTGGTCAATGTGCGCGGTCGCGGCCTGATGCTCGCCTTCGATTTCGAGGGCCAGGGTCAGGGCGGTGATGTACTGGCCCTGCGCAACCGCCTGCTGGAGCACGGCGTGATCGTGCGCACCGGCGGACGCAATCCGGCGACGGTCAAGCTGACCCCGCCACTGAGCATCTCCCGGCAGGAAATCCAGGCATTCATGCAGACGCTGCAGGGCGTTTGCCGCTCCCTCTAATAACAACAAGGCAGGGATATCATGTTGCAGGCTTTTGCTCGCATGGCGGGTACCGATGTTGCAGGAATCATTGATGTCCAGGGCAGCCTTGGTTTTGCCGAGCTAGACCAGTTGCGCGAGGCCTTCAGTGCCGAATTGGAAGGGTTGCAGCAGCCGGTGGTGGCGTTGTATGCCAGCCATGGCCGGGCCCTGTATGCGGCGCTGATCGCGGCCCTGTCCAGCGCCCGGCGCGTGGTGTTCATTGACCCGGCGAGCAACCTGGACGAACTGGCGCCGGTGCTTGAGCGCCTGGGCGTGAACCTGATCCTCAATGGCACAACCCGGCCCGGCGCGCAACTGAGCGCCCCCTTGCCGGTACTCGACCTGCTGCAGCTGCAGCCCCGGCCCGCAGCCCCTGGCCGTGCATACCCGCTGCGCTGCCAGGAGTACGTGATCTTCACCAGCGGCTCCACCGGCGAGCCCAAGGCCATAGTGCAGCGCATCGAGGCCCTGGGTCGGCACATCGACAACTACATCGGCTATGTCGGTATCGGCCCCGGGCAGCGTGTCCTGCAACTGGCTTCCGCTGGCTGGGACGCCGGCCTGATGGACATCTTTGCCAGCCTGAAGACCGGCGCCACCCTATGCAGCCTCAATCCTCGGGAACATGACTTCGCCGCCGTCGAGGCAATGATCGCCGAGCACGACATCGACGTGCTGCACATGACCGTGCCCTACCTGCGAGCCTTCTACAGCGACGCCAGCGCCACTTACGCCCGGCCCAAGCGGTTGGTGATCGGTGGCGAGATCATCCACCCCTCGGACATCCAGCGTTTCAACCAGGCCTTTGCGCCAGGTTCGCAATTGTTCAACGCCTACGGGCCGACCGAGTGCACCACCGCGCTCTACGCCAGGATCGATCAGGGACAGACTCTGCAGGACCCGACCTGGGCCCTGGATCGCCCGGTGGAGGGTGTAACCCTGGAGATTGCCCAGGAGCCGGGGCAGCCCTATGGCGAGGGCGTGGGTGAATTGCTGCTCTATTCCTCCCTGATTGCCCGGCGCCTGGACCCGGCCAGCGGGCTGATCGTCGAGCTGACCCAGCCCAGCCCCATGGACCCGCAGCGCCCGTGCTATGCCACCGGCGATCTGGCGTGCCGCCTGCCTGATGGCGCCATTCGCCTGCTGGGGCGCAAGGACTCCATCGTCAAGGTCAACGGGCAGAAGGTCAGCCTGGTTCAGGTGGAGTCGGAGCTCAAGGCCCTGGCCCAGGTGCAGGAAGCCTGCGTGATTGCCCATCAGGCGGGGGATAACGTGGCCCTGGTGGCCTTTGTCATTGCCCGCGACGCCAGCCTCGACGAAGACCTGCTGCGTCAGGCCGCCAGGGCCGCGCTACCCGCGCACAGGGTGCCGGCGCGGTTCATGCTGGTGGAGCGTTTCGCCCTGAACCGCAATAACAAGATCGACCGGCAAGCGCTCGCGCAACTGGCCGCCAGTGCCATGGCACCAACGTCAACAGAGGCCGCATCGGAGCCTTTGTGGCAGGCCATCGGCCAGGTGCTCGGCGGGCAGAGTGCGGACCCGGCCAGGAGTTTTATCGACAATGGCGGTGATTCGCTGCGGGCCTTGCAGGTGGTCGCCACGCTGAAGAGAAAAGGTCTGGTGCTGGACCTGGAAGAGCTGCTGTCGGATCAGGCGCTGGGGCAGTTGCAGCTTCTGCCAGCGAAGGCCAAGGCCCGTCCCGGAGTTTCCCGAGCACAGGCCATTGGCTTGCCCAATCGGCGTTTTCTGCTCAGTCGCGGGATCAGCGACCTGGACCACTGGAACCAGGCCCTGGTGCTGGATATCGCCGAAGGCGAGGAGCCAGGGCGGGTCAGCCAGGCGTTGCGGGCGATATTCAGCCATCACTTCATCGAGCACGGCGTGCAGGACCTCGGCTTGCTGCCCGCCACGACGGACCTGCAACAAGCCGTGGCCCAGACCTGCGCGACCATCTCCCTGAGTCAGGGGCAGCACTTGTGTTTCAGTCAGCAACAGGACGCCGATGGCCACCACCTGATCATTGCCGGGCATCAGTTCCACGTCGATCGGTACTCCTGGATGCTATTGGTTTCCGAGCTGGACGAATGCTTGGTACGGGGCCTGGAGTGCATGCAGCGCTGGGCTCGGCCAACGGCTTTCGAAGAGTGGCAGCAGACCTACCAGCGTGAGCATGCCGCTGCTACCCATGAGGCGTTCTGGGAGGCGCTGCCGTGGAGCCGCTGCGGGGCGTTGACGGAGCAGCCGCCCGAGTTTCCCCGGCGCGAGGCTTTTCGTCGTGTCGAGCTGTCGCTGGGGCCGGTCGGCGACCTGCCGCAGTGGGCCCAGGGCGTTGCCGAGACCAGCCAGCTGTTGCTGGCGGCGATTCTCCGTGCCATGAGCCAGGGCGACGACAACCCGTTCCAGAAAGTCCATGTGCTGGATCACGGCCGGGCCCTGGACAAGAGTGGCGCCGAGCTCAACAGCGTGTTCGGCTGGCTGACAGTGATCTACCCCCTGGTGTTGCAGATCACCAGCCTGGACCTGCAGGCGATTGCCGGCGCAATCAAGGCCAGCCAGCAGGCCAGCCAGGGGATCGCCCACAGTTTCGGCAACCGCTATTTCGCCACGCCCGAGGCCGAGCGGCTCAAGGGCCTGTTCGATTGTGGCTACAGCTACAACTTCCTCGGCGCCGTGGAGAACCAACCCGGGGCCCGGGTCGGCGTGCATCCCTTGAGCCTGCAGTTGATGCAGGGCAGCCCCAGCCATCACCTGGAGTTCACCGGCTACCTGGCTGCGGGCGAGCTGTTGCTGAAAATCGATTACGACCCGCAGGTCTTCGGCGCCGAGCGCCTGGAGTCGTTGCTGAGCGGAATCGTCACTGCCTTGAACTAGAGAAACCTCCATGAACGCCATGCCCGATAACAACAAGAAACCTCGTTCACTGGTTGCCGTGCTGATGTTTCTCGGTTGCCTGCTGATCTGGTCCACCAACTGGATCGCCATCTCCCTGCAGGTGGAGCGCAGCGACGTCGGCTCGTCGCTGATGCTGCGCTTCCTGATCGCCTATGGCGTGCTGTGGTTGTGGCAACGGCTGTTCGCTGGCCCCCGGCAACCGGTGGCACGCAAGGCCTACCTGCTGATGGCCACGGTGGGGGCGGTGTACTTCTATGCCGGCATTGGCCTGGCCTACCTGGCCACTGCCTACCTGGGCGCTGCGCAGATGGCCTGCCTCAGCGCCTTCGTTATTTTCTTCATCATCGGTCTCAAGCGGGTGTTCCTGCATGTGCCGGTGGCCTTGCACAACCTGCTCGGCGCAGTGGTGTGCATTGCCGGGCTGGGGGTGTTCATGCTTGGCGATCCGGGACGGCCGCTGTCGCTGGCTGGGGTGGCTCTGGGGCTGACGTCCTTTCTGGCGGTGGCCATCGCCTCGGTGCTTTCCGAACATATCCAGAAGACCTTCCAGCTCGGCACCCTGCACATCAACAAGGTCGCGTCCGGCTGGGCCTGCGCCCTGTACGCCATCAGCCTGCTGCTCAGCGGCCAGGGGCTGCAACTGCCCGCAACCCTGGCCGACCTCGGCATCCTGCTGTACCTGGGGGTGGTGTGTTCGGCATTGGTGTTCGTGCTGTTCATCGACCTGATCAAACGCATGGGCGCCGAAAACGCCGGCTACGTCGGCGTGCTGTACCCGATTGGTGCCAGCTACCTGTCGGCGTGGCTGGGGGAGACGCCCCTGAGCCTGCACCTGATGCTCGGCAGCGCCCTGGTGATGCTGGGCAGCCTGATCAACTTCAAGTTTCGCTACCACCCCGCCCCCAAGAAAGTGGAGTTCAGCTGAATGAGCAATGTACGGATACGCCAGGCAACCACGGACGATCTGATCGGTATTTTCGAGGCCCACCGCAACTCGGTAGAGCGCCTGTGCACCTCTGAATACAGCGATCAGCAGATCCGCATGTGGCTCGATGGGCGCTCGCCGGAAACCTACCGCGAAGCCGTGGAAAAGGGCTTGTTGTGGCTGGCCGAGGGCGAGCAGATCGAAGGTTTCGTCGAGCTCGACGGCAACGAGATCAGCAAGTTGTTCATGCGTGGCGACGGTGCCAGGCGCGGTATCGGCAGCCGCTTGCTGGAGGTGGCACTCGCTCGACTGCGGGCCAGCGGTGCCCGCTCCGCCTACCTGGAGGCGACCCTGACGGCCGAAGGCTTCTATGCCCATCACGGCTTCCAGAAGATCGGCGAAGGTACTTTCAGCCGAGGCAACAGCCCGGTCTCCATCGAAATCATCAAGATGGAACGCCCGCTTTGAGCTGACCGTCAGCGGCCACTTCAGCACTGCAGGTTCTGCCCGCTCCTGATTCGCAGGGGCGCGGCCGGCTGCACCCGGAAACGGCACACGAGGCTTGTCCAAGATGACAGGGATGTTATTGAAACTAACGGTGCTCGATCAGAATCTGTGTGCCGGTTGCGGCGCCTGTGCCCTGGTGTGTCCAGAGCAACTGATCAGCTTCGACCCGGATCGGGTGGTGCCTTTGCTGGAGGGCATCGGCGACAGTTGCGGGAGTTGCACCGAGTGCCTGGCGGTGTGTCCGGGGTTGCAGCCGGATACCGATCGCGCCGAGCTGGAGTTGTTCGGTCGTACCCGCCGTGCCGATGAGCGCTGGCTGGGAATCAGCCGCCACGCCATCGGCGCGCGCTCCACCGATCCGCAGATTGTCCGGCGCTCGGCCAGTGGCGGCACCGCCACCACCTTGTTGCTGACTGCTCGGGACCACTTCGCCGTGGACCTGACCCTGACCATGGGCCGTCACCCCGAGCAGGGCTGGCGCAGTGCCCCGCAGCTGGGCAGCGCCGCACAGGCGATCATCAACAATGCCCAGTCCACCTACCAGTTGGCGCCTTACCTGAATGCCCTGCGTGAAGTTTACGAACAGCAGCCCAAGGCACGCATCGCCCTGGTGGGGCTGGCTTGCCACGTGCAGGCGATCCGCAAGTTGCAGCGTCGGGACACGGCCATCGGCCACTGGGCTCGCAGTCAGATCGTTTGTGTGATCGAGACCGCCTGTTCCTCCAACACCTTGCCGGCCGGCACCCGCAGCATCATCAGCGAAGTGCTGGGGCAGGACCCGCAACAGGTCCGCGGCATCAAGTACCGCGAAGGCGATTACCCCGGGCGCCTGCAAGTCACCCTGCTGGACAGCCAGACCTTCGGCATCGATTTCTGGGAAATCCTCGGCAAGCTCAAGGACAACAAGACCTTTCGCTGCCTCAGTTGCGGTGACTGGATGAGCGGGCTGGCCGACGTCAGCGTCTGTGACGGCGACCCGAACATTTTTGAAGCCAGCCTCAACGGCTCCCAGGAGCAGAAACACGGCCGTGCGCTGATCCGTACCGACACGGGCCAGGCCCTGGTGGACAGTGCCATCGCCCACGGCCGGCTGGAAAGCTGGGGCGTCGACCTGAGTGGCTTCAACCTCGGCCTTGAACGCAAGAAGAACCGCCGGCGCTTCTACGAAACCCAGCCGCTGGTGCTGCCCGCCGGCCCCGGCGTGGGCGACTCCTTCGACGACGAAGCGCTGGTGGACGACGCCGAACTGATCAACCCCGCCAAGTACAGGAGTACCCCATGATCGATTATCCGGACCGGCCCATCGATTTCACCCTGGACCGTGAACATCAGGTCTGGGCCAACATCGACGACTACTTGCCGTCGGACAAGTCCATCAGCCACCGGATGATCCTGTTCGCTGCGCTGGCTCGGCACCCGGTGCGCCTGCGGGACTTGAACCGGGGCAAGGCGGTGACCCTGTTGCTCGATGCCCTGCAGCAACTGGGCCTTGAGGTCACGCCGGGGCAAGCGCCACAGACCCTGGAGATCAGCGGTGAGTTCGCCCAGGCAACCCATGATCGGCGGGTCGACCTGGGGCCCTCCAGCGCTGCGGCGCGGCTGTTGATCGGGATGCTGGTGGGGCTCAATGTGCCGTGCATCGTCGACGGCGACGAGACCCTGCGCAATCGTCCCTTCGACTGGATCGTCGAGCCCTTGAACCAGATGGGCGCCCACCTGGAGTACCTGGGCCGACCGGGAGCGCTGCCAATCCGCATTCATCAAGCGTCGTTTCAGGGCGGTGCGGCGCAGATCCGGATTGGCAGCGCCCAGGCCATCAGTACCTTGCTGTTCGCCGGGGTCGCGGCACGCAAGCCGATGTCGATCCGTTACCCGGTGGTGGCCCGGGATCACACCCAGCGCATCATCAACAGTTTTGGCGACTGGCTGCAGGACGAACAGCTGCAGATCCACTATCAGCCCCGCGACTGTGCAATCCCCGCCGAGATCAGCGTTCCCCGCGACCCGTCGGCCATTGCCTATCCTGCGGCGTTGTTCCTGCTGTGCAACCGCCACCAGGAGCAGCAATGCCTGAGTTTCGACAACCTGTGCCTGAACCCGACGCGCCTGGGCTTCTTCAACTGGCTGCTGGCCTGCGGCTTCAACCTGACACTGGAAGTGGACAGCATTCGCCATGGCGAGCCGGTGGGGCGTCTGCTACTGCGCGGTGGTGGCCAGCCCAGGGCTCACGACTTGCGCGACAAGCACCAGTTCCACGCGATGATCGACGAGGTGCCGCTGGCCCTGGCCATCAGCTGCGTGCTGCCGGGAAGTGCGACCTTCAGTGACCTTTACGAACTGACCTTCAAGGAGTCGGACCGGATCGCCGCCACCCGCAGCATGCTCAATGCCCTGGACCTGGACTATCGGGTCGAGGGCTACGACGTACAGGTGTCGGGTGGGCAGACACCGCGCGTGCAGGGGGCGATCCCGACCTTCGGCGACCATCGCCTGTCGATGACCGCCCATGTGCTACTGCTGGCCCACGGGCTCAAGGCCACCATCCTCGAAGGGCATTGCTACCAGACTTCCTTTCCAGGGTTCGCCCAATGCCTGGATCGCCTGACCGGACGGGAGGCCTGATGCGCGCCGATCGCTACACACTCACAGCCTGTGGCGCCGATGGCGTGATCGCCGTTGAGGCGCCGCTCGCCGCACTGGCGGCCACCGAAGTGCGGGTGGCGGTGGACTATTCCATGGTCAGCCCGGGGACCGAGCGCCACTACCTGCAGCAGGTCCGCGAGATGGGCGAGCAGTTGCCGCTGGGCTATTGCGCGGTCGGGGTGGTTCACGCAGTGGGGGCCAAGGTTGCAGGCTTGCAACCGGGGGACCGGGTGGTGGCCATGGGCTGGAAGATCGCCACCCATTCCAACTGGATTCAGGTGCCGCAGCGCCTGGTGTGCAAGGTGCCGCCATCACTGACTCAGGACCAGGCGATTCTCGCCACCCTGGGCGCCACGGCCGTGCATGCGGTGGACCGTGTGCAATTGCAGGCGGGGGAACAGATCCTGGTGGTGGGCATGGGCCTGGTGGGCAAGATGCTCGGCCTGGTGGCGGCCTGTCATGACGCGCAGATCTGGGTGGCCGACCTGAACCCGGCCGCCATCGATCCGGGCCTGCCGGTGCGGGTGCTCGACCTGCTGGCCGAGCCTGGGGCGATGGCCGGGCGCTTCACCCGGATCTTCCTGTGCATCGATGGCGATATCAGCGCCTTGTTTCCGCGCTTGCTGGCCCTGCTCAATCCGGAGGGTAACGGGCAGACCCGTTCGCGGCTGGTGAATGTCGGGCGAGTCAGCCTGACCCTGGAGCTCTCGCCGCAAATGGGCAACATCGACATCGTCAACGTTTCCCGCTGCGGCAACGGTTATCGCGACGACGCTTACCATCATGGCCTCAAGAACGTGCAGTGCCCGGTGGGGGAAGCCAGTGTGGAGCGCAACATCACGCGCTGCCTCGACTATCTGGTGGCCGGCAAGGCCTGGCTGGAGCACTTGCAGCGAGTCGAGATGAATCTGGACAAGGCGTTGCAGACCTACAACTCAGAGGCGTTCTTCGCCCCTGGAATCAACCTGATCAAGCACAGGGACGATTAACGGCATGGGCCATCTATCTATTGCTTCGCGCCTGGATGAAGTCTTCGCTCGCCACGCCACGGACACCGCGCTGAGCTGCAACGGCGCACGGCTCAGCTACCGAGAGCTGGAGCAGCGCTCGGCCGCTGTGGCGGCGCGGCTGCTGGGCCTCGGCCTGTCGCCGGGCAGCACCCTGGGTCTGGAGGTGGAGCGTTCGATCGAGCAACTGGTGCTGCTGGTGGGCATGGTCCGGGCAGGCCTGTCGTACTGCTATCTGGACCGCAGCAATCCGCCCCAGTGGAACCAGTCGGTCTGTGAGCGCAGCGGCGTGCATTGGCGCATCACTCAGGAGGCTGCCGGTGGCCCCGGGTATCTGGCACTGGAGCCATTGCTGGCGCCGACGGACGAGCGGCCGTGCTGGCCGCACCTAACCGGTGCCGAGCCGGTGTACGTGAACTTTTCCAGCGGCACTACTGGCGCACCGAAGATCATTCCCTGCACCCATCGCGGGGTGTTGGGCTTTTGCGACCGCCCGCGACACTTTCCGTTGCAGCCGGGTTTTCGCATGCTCTATGCCTCGAACCTGACCTTCGATGCCTCGCAGTTCGAGATCTGGACCGCGCTGCTCAATGGCGGCGAGCTGCATATCCATGTCCCCGGTCCACTGACCCTCGGGCACCTGCGGCGTTACATCCATGACGCCGGGGTCGACAGCCTGTGGCTGACCTCGACTCTGTTCAACACCTTCATCGACATCGATCGCGACTGGCTGCGGGGTGTCCAGCGGCTGATGGTCGGCGGCGAGGTGCTGTCCGCGGGGCATATCCAGCAGGCCTATGCCGCCGCCGACGGGCTGACGCTGTACAACGGTTATGGCCCCACGGAAAACACCATGGGCACTTGCGTCTATGCCATTCCCCGGGACTTTGACAGCACCCGGGAGATTCCCATCGGCCATGGCGTGGACGATGCTGTCTTGCTGCTGGTGCGGGCCGACGGGCAGGAATGCGATGTGGATGAGCCCGGTGAATTGCTGATTGCCGGAGATGGGCTGTCCCCCGGTTATCTTGGGGACGCGGCGCTGACCCGGGAGCGCTTCATCGAACGGCCGTGGCAGGGCCAGACGCTGCGTTGCTACCGCAGCGGTGATCTGGTTTCCCGCGATGGCCAGGGGCTGTATCACTTTCACGGCCGCAGCGATGACCAGATCAAGTTGCGTGGCCAGCGCCTGTCGTTGACTGAGGTGGCTGCGGCCTTCAAGCGTTATCCGGGAATGCTCGACTGTGCGGTGCTGCTGGATGATCGGGGGAGCGAGGCGCAGTTGCTGCTGGTGTACCTGGAAGCCCCCGGTGTCGAGCCTGGGGCGCTGGCCGAGTATGGTCGGCAACGCCTGCCGCCGTTCATGCTGCCGCAGCGCTTTGTCGGGCTTGAACGCTTTCCCCTGCGGGCGTCCGGCAAGCTGGATATCGCTGAACTGAAGCAGCGCCTGTGCGGCGAGCAGCGGCCCCGGGACGTGGACGATTCGGCAGCGGGGCGTTTTCTCGCGCGCTTTGGCGTGTTGGCTCATGACCGTCAGCGCAGTTTCTTCGACAACGGAGGCAACTCACTGGGGGCAATCAAGCTGGTGGATACGGTGAACCGGCACCTGGGCCGGGAGGGCCTGGGCCTGGAGCAGTTCTACCGCATGAGCAGCCTGCAGCAGTTGCTGGACTGGCTGCAGGCGCAGCCCGTTTTGGCGCCGTTGCTGGAAAGGGGCACCGAGCAGTACTACGTCACGCCGCTGCAGCAGGAGTCGCTGTCCGAAGCCCATGCAGGGTTTTCGATCAACAGCCACCTAGGGCGTTTTGCCGTGGTCCGCGCCACCTCCGCCAGCCAGGCCCGGGAGGTGTTGCGCAACGTTCCCGAGCCGTTGCAGGCGGCTGGCGACAGTCGCTGGATCGGCCTGAACAAGAGCCAGCTGTCGATGGTGTATGCCGAGCTGTTGCACAAGGACCTGCGGGCCAACAACGTGCTCTATCTGTTCCGGCCCGAGCAGTTGCCGGCCGCCGGGCTGGACCTGGCGACGCTGGCCCAGGGGCTGAAGCAGCGTTATCCGCTAGCGGGCTGTCGAGTGGCCCGGGTCGAGGGCGAGTACTGTTTCGACCTGGCTCCCGAGCCGCCGGCGCGCCTGTGGCTGGACGCCGTGGCGGAGTTCCCCAGCCAGGAGGCCTGCGTGGAACACTTCCTCCAGCGGCCGCTGTCGTTGTTCGAACAGGACCTGTGCAGCCTGTTCAAGGTGCGCATCGACGGCGTCCTGCACTTGGGGCTGTGGCTGCATCACATTCTCGGCAACCACGTTGGACAACTGAGCCTGCTGCGCAGCGTTGAGCAGTTGGCGCAGGACCCGCAGTTGATAGCGGAGGGGGCGGATTTTTCCTTTATCGGTAACAACCTGATGCAGGTCGAGGACTATGAGCGCCTGGCAGATGGCGGCACCGAGGCCTGGGAGCAGGAGGCCGAGGAGTATGCGCCGCTGGCCGATGTCGTAGCGCCAGTGGCCACCGCCCAGCCGGTACAGATGCGGACGCGGTTGGCCATGGACCCGCTGAAGCTGGCCTCGCCACAACGTCTGTTCCACCTGTTGCAGGCGTTTCGCCAGGGCTGCGTCGGGGGACTGGGAATTGAGGCGCCGATTGTCAATCTGCTGTTCGCCTGGGCCGAGCAGGCGGTGATCAGCGGTTTCTCCACTTACACCGTGCCGGTGCCGCTGACACCGGAGCGATTTGCCCAGGGTTGCGAGCCGCAAGCCACCATGGACTACCTGAATGCCAAGCTGGCCCGAGCGGCGCTCGGCTATGAGGAGATACTCGCTGCGCTGGGCTTGTATGGCTTTGCCCCGGCGTTCCTGTGCAACTTCGTCGAGCTGCCGGCCAGTGATGCACAGTGGCTGCAAACCCGGATCGCCAACCCGGTCACTGAGTGGCCCAAGACCCTGCTTGACCTGACGGTGGTCAAGTCGCCCCAGGGCTGCGAGGTGCTGCTCAACAGCTATTTGCCAGAGCCGCAGGCCCGGGCCTTCCTTGAGTCTTTTGTTGCGGCGGGGGAACGGCGATGAAACTGATCTGCTTTCCCGACTTTGTCGGCCATCCGATCTGTTTTTCCGCCCTGGGGCGGGCGCTCAAGGGGCGGGTGTCGCTGGTGCAGGTCAACTACAGCGACTACTGGCCCTATTCCAGTGTCGGCGCCCTGGCCCGAAACATTGCCCAGGAGCACGACCTGAATACAGTGGACGCGGTGCTGGGTTACTCATTCGGCGCCTATGTGGCCGCTTGTTGCGTGGCACAGCGGGGCCCGGCGAGTGCGCCGCAGCCCGTATTGCTGGTGGACCCGCCACGGCTGTCCGAGCTACGAGGACTGGCCCCGGCCGCCATTGCCCAGCGCCTGGAAGCCGACCCGCAGTACGCCTATATCGACGACCTGGTGGATGCACAGTTGGTCAGCCGCGACTGTGTCCACGGCAATATCCTGCTGCTCTCTGAGTGGCAGGCCGTGTCGCTGAAGGGGCGCGCGGTGGATGTGCTGCTATCTGCTGGCCGCAGCGCCGAGGCGCTGGCCCAAGGCTTGGGCCTCGATCCGGCCCAGGACAATCGCTACTGGCGGGATGAGCGGAGTCACCATGCTTCAGTGATCAACAGCCCTGATGTGGCGACCTGGCTTCTGGATCGCACTGCCCTGCCGCGAATCGCTTGGTGAGCGGTTGTGGGTTGTTCGAGGCGGGTGAAGTTCCCGTCGGGTCCTTCCTTGCATCTCCTGGTGGTGCATGCCGGACCGGGGTTGGGTAGTGTTCGGCCCGACCGACGGTCCAGGCGCGTCTTGAACGCGCCCCGGGGCAGATACGGAGCCGGCGGGGCAGGGCGTGGCTGTTGGGCAGAATAGGCTTTTGAATACCCTGGATATTCTGTAGCCTTGCGCGGCTCCAATGCTGTCCGTACCTGATGAACTCACTCTCCCGGCGGGGCCCTAAGCGGTCCGGAGCCGGTGGTATACTCGACTTTCGCGCCCAAGCGCCTGCAGGTCTTGCGAACATGACGCAAATTTCTGAACGCCTTCTGGTTCAAGCCCACCTCGACGCCAAGCAGCCCAAACCCTTGAGCGCTGAGCAAGAGGCCCATCTGCGTACCGCCATCGCTGCCGAGCTCAAGGCTCAGGATGCGGTGCTGGTTGCACATTTCTATTGTGATCCGGTGATTCAGGCCCTGGCCGAAGAAACCGGTGGCTGTGTTTCCGACTCCCTGGAAATGGCGCGCTTCGGCAATGCCCATCCGGCCAAGACCGTCGTGGTTGCCGGTGTCCGCTTCATGGGGGAAACGGCGAAGATTCTCAATCCTGAAAAACGCGTGCTGATGCCGACGCTGGAAGCCACTTGCTCTCTCGATCTGGGTTGCCCGGTGGATGAGTTCTCGGCTTTTTGCGATCAGCACCCCGAGCGTACCGTGGTGGTGTATGCCAACACCTCGGCAGCGGTCAAAGCCCGCGCCGATTGGGTGGTCACCTCCAGCTGCGCCCTGGAGATCGTCGAAAGCCTGATGGATAACGGCGAGAAGATCATCTGGGGGCCGGACAAGCACCTGGGTACTTACATCCAGCGCCAGACCGGTGCCGACATGCTGCTCTGGGACGGTGCATGCATCGTTCATGAAGAGTTCAAGTCCAAGCAACTGGAAGACATGAAGGCGCTGTACCCAGAGGCGGCGATCCTGGTGCACCCGGAGTCCCCCAGTTCGGTGATCGATCTGGCTGACGCGGTTGGCTCCACCAGCCAGTTGATCGCGGCCGCGCAGCGCTTGCCGAACAAGACCTTCATCGTCGCTACCGACCGCGGCATCTTCTACAAGATGCAGCAGCTGTGCCCGGACAAGGTGTTCATCGAGGCGCCTACTGCCGGTAACGGCGCGGCGTGCCGCAGTTGTGCCCATTGCCCGTGGATGGCCATGAATACCCTTGAGCGCACCTTGCAGTGCCTGCAGCAGGGCAGCAACGAGATCCATGTGGACCCGGCGCTGATCCCTAATGCGGTTCGGCCGCTTAAGCGCATGCTGGACTTTACCCAGGCGGCGCGGATGAAACTGGCGGGTAACGCCTGATCGGTTTTCTCCCGTGGTCATGAAAACGCCCCGATCTGTCGGGGCGTTTTTGTGAGTGGCGGGCTATTTCTTTTTCTTGGGGATACGCACCAGCTGGGTATTGGAATAGATGTCGTGCCAGCTGCGTTTCTGCTTGTCCACCAGCACCCAGAAGAAGCCCAGGCCGGCGCACAGCCAGGACGCGATGGACACCATGAAACGCAACAGCGCCTGCCACAGGCTGATGCGGCTGCCATCGGCGTTCTGCACCCGAATGCCCCAGACTTGCATGCCCAGGGTCTGTCCGGAATGGGTCCAGAACTTGGCGAAGAAACCGAACAGCACGAACAGCAGTACGGTTGAGTACAGTGGATCGCCGTCCAGGGCTCCAGACTCGGTCAGGGCGCGCATCCGCGTTTCGCCGATGATTTGCATCTGGATCAGTTTGTAGAGGCCGCCCGTGACAATCAGCAGGGCGACGCAGAGTAGAAAATCATAGAACATCGCTGCCAGGCGACGACCCAGACCGGCGGCGGGGAATTCGCCTTGGGGGCTTAGCAGATGTTTCGACATGACAGGCTCTCGACTGAAAAAAGAAGCCATTTTACGGAATTGCGCGCACAAAAAAGCCCCTGATGTCAGCATCAGGGGCTTTTTCGTTACAGACGATTAAGCTTCTGCTTGTACTTCGTCAGCCTGCATGCCTTTCTGGCCTTGCACAGCGATGAAGGTCACTTTTTGGCCTTCTTTCAGGCTCTTGAAGCCGTTGCCCTGAATGGCGCGGAAGTGTACGAACAGATCCGGACCGCTTTCTGGAGTGATAAAACCAAAACCTTTCTCGTCGTTAAACCACTTGACGGTACCGCTCTGACGTTGGGACATTTCTTATTTCCTTTGACGCTAAAAAATTAATGACAGTCTCTTCCTCATGAAAGAGTACTGGGCTGGGTTGCAGGAAAGTAAGAGACGTCGAACGGGTTGTAGCAAACTTGTTAGCTACTGCCCAGGTCACGATTCCAAGCGACCCATGCAAACACAGTGGGGAAACTCTACGCCAACTATGGGAGAAAAAACAAGCCCCGCGAAGCCCCGGTTTTACTCAGCTTTCCGAGGTTTGGCGGAACTAGCGTGCAGGGCTTATTCGATAGAGTTGTTCAATTGTTTTCGGGCGTTATAAGTAGCGTTCAGTATCGAAAATATGCACTGTTTTATGGCGGTTGCGTTACAGATTAGTGCACTTCTAACGCAACCGCGTTACTTATAGAAACAGTCCTTTAGCCACGGTAGTAGCGTTGTGGCACGAATGGCATTTTGCTTACAAGCATTGGCACCTTTTTCCCACGAACTATCGCAGCAACCGGCGTATCAAGTGCACTGTGCTTCACGTCGAGGTAACCCATGGCCAATGGACCGCCCAAGGTGGGGCCGAAGCCGCCGCTGCAGACGCTACCGATGATGTTGCCTTCGGCGTCGACGATTTCCGCGCCTTCTCGTACCGGTGTCCGTTCCTGGGGCAGCAGGCCGACGCGTTTGCGACTGACGCCATCTTGCTGTTGGGCAAAGATCGCCTGGGCGCCTGGGAAACCGCCAGCCCTGGCACCATCGGCACGGCGGACCTTGGAGATAGCCCACAGCAGGCTGGCCTGGATCGGCGTGGTGTCGCTGTTCATATCGTGGCCATACAGGCACAGGCCGGCTTCCAGGCGCAGGGAGTCACGGGCGCCCAGCCCAATGGCCGCCACTTCCGGCTCGGCCAACAGCGCCCGGGCAAGTTTTTCCGCCTGATCAGCCGGTACCGAGATTTCGAAGCCGTCCTCTCCGGTGTAACCCGAACGGCTGACAAAACAGTCGGCGCCCAGCACCTGCACCGGCTTGAACTGCATGAAGGTCATCTGCGCCACTTCCTGCGCCAGGCGTGCCAGTACGGTGACTGCTGCCGGTCCTTGCAGTGCCAGCAGGGCGCGTTCTTCGAACAGGGGTTGGATGTCGCATTGATCGCCGATGTGCTGGCGCAGATGGGCCAGGTCCTGCTCCTTGCACGCGGCGTTGACCACCAGGAACAGTTGCCCGTCGCCCAGGTTGGCGACCATCAGGTCATCGAGGATACCGCCCTGTTCGTTGGTGAACATGGCGTAGCGCTGCATGCCCACCGGCAAGTCGATGATGTCTACCGGCACCAGGGTTTCCAGGGCCTGGGCGGCATTGGCGCCGCTCAAGCGGATCTGCCCCATGTGGGACACATCGAACAGACCGGCGTGCTCACGGGTGTGCTGATGCTCTTTCATTACCCCAAGCGGGTACTGCACCGGCATGTCGTAGCCGGCGAACGGCACCATGCGGGCGCCGAGTTCCAGGTGCAGGCTGTGCAATGGGGTTTTCAACAGTGTTTCGGTGGACATGGGCAACTCCTGAAAAATGTGCGGATGCGTCGCTTGGGCATCAGCACTCGATAATGTTCACGGCCAGACCGCCACGGGCGGTTTCCTTGTATTTGCTTTTCATGTCGGCGCCGGTCTGGCGCATGGTGCGAATGACTTTATCCAGGGAGACGAAATGCTGCCCGTCGCCGCGCAGGGCCATGCGCACCGCGTTGATGGCTTTGACCGAACCCATGGCGTTGCGCTCGATGCAGGGCACTTGGACCAGGCCGCCAATCGGGTCGCAGGTCAATCCCAGATTGTGTTCCATGCCGATTTCCGCGGCGTTCTCCACCTGCTGCACGCTACCCCCGAGCACCTCGCACAGGGCTCCGGCCGCCATCGAACAGGCCACGCCCACTTCGCCCTGGCAGCCGACTTCGGCGCCGGAGATCGAGGCGTTTTCCTTGTACAGAATGCCAATGGCCGCAGCCGTGAGGAGAAAACGCACCACCCCGTCTTCGTTGGCCCCGGGGATGAAACGCATGTAGTAATGCAGCACCGCCGGAATGATTCCGGCCGCGCCATTGGTAGGGGCGGTGACCACTCGCCCGCCGTTGGCGTTTTCTTCATTCACCGCCAGGGCGTAGAGGTTGACCCAGTCCAGTACTGACAGGGCATCGCGCAGTGCCGCTTCCGGGTGTTTGCACAGTTGGCGATGCAAGGCGGCGGCGCGGCGCTTGACCTTGAGCCCGCCGGGCAGAATCCCTTCATTGCGACAACCGGCGTCCACGCAGTCCTGCATCACTTGCCAGATCTTCAGCAGTCCGGCACGGGTTTCCGCTTCCGGGCGCCAGGCGCTTTCGTTGGTCAGCATCACCTGGCTGATGGACAAACCGTAGGTGCTGCAGTGCTGCAGCAGCTCCTTGGCGTTCCTGAAAGGAAAGGTCAAACGGGTGGTGTCTTCGACGATACGGTCGGCGCCGGCGGCGTCTTCATCGACCACGAAACCGCCGCCAACGGAGTAGTACTCACGGCTGCGGATCTGCAGACCGGCGCTATCGAAGGCACGGAAAATCATGCCATTGGGGTGATAGGCCAGGGGTTTGCGGATCATTGCCAGGTGTTCTTTCTCGTTGAACGCAATGCTGTGTTCGCCGAGCAGATCGATACGTCCGCTGCTGCGTATTTGCTGCAGGCGTGCGGCGATGTTTTCGGTGTTCACGGTGTCCGGGTGTTCACCTTCCAGGCCCAGCAGCACCGCCTTGTCGCTGCCATGGCCTTTACCGGTGGCGCCCAGCGAGCCGTACAGCTCGACTTTGACGCAGGTGGTGCTGGCCAGCAGTTGATCGCGCCGCAGGCCTTCGACAAAACGCGCGGCTGCGCGCATCGGGCCGACGGTGTGGGAACTGGAGGGGCCGATGCCAATCTTGAACAGGTCGAACACGCTCAGGGACATGTTGGTTCTCCGGTTTCTTATTGTATTGATCGGCAAGCAGGCACTTGCAGGAGCGGGCTTGCCCGCGATTCAGGCGCCGCTGCTCTACCCGATTGATGCGTTATTGCTCATCGCCGGCGAGCCGGCTCCTACAGGTATACGCGGTATCTGCAGGGGCACGGCTCTCCTGTGATGGACGGCTTAGGCGTCCTGGTAGCTTTCGATCGACGGGCAGGCGCACACCAGGTTGCGGTCGCCAAACACGTTGTCGACCCGACCAACCGGCGGCCAGTACTTGCCTTCGATCAGCGAGGCCACTGGGTACACGGCCTGCTCGCGGCTGTACGGATGGGACCATTCGCCCACCAGTTCTGCTGCCGTGTGCGGAGCGTTCTTCAGCGGGTTGTCGTCCTTGTCCAGAGTGCCGTTTTCCACGGCGCGGATTTCCTCGCGGATGCGGATCATGGCGTCGCAGAAGCGGTCCAGTTCTTCCTTGGATTCGCTTTCGGTCGGTTCGATCATCAGGGTACCGGCCACCGGGAACGACATGGTCGGCGCGTGGAAGCCAAAATCGATCAGGCGCTTGGCCACGTCATCGACGCTGATGCCGCTGCTGTCTTTCAAAGGACGCAGGTCGAGGATGCATTCGTGGGCCACCAGGCCGTTGCTGCCGGTGTAGAGCACGGGGTAGTGCTCTTCCAGGCGCCGGGAAATGTAGTTGGCATTGAGGATCGCCAGCTGCGATGCGCGCTTGAGGCCGGCGCCGCCCATCATGCGGATGTACATCCAGGTGATCGGCAGGATGCTGGCGCTGCCGAACGGTGCGGCACACACCGCGCCTGTCTTGTTTTCCAGCGCCGCGTGGCCCGGCAGGAAAGGCGCCAGGTGCGATTTGACGCCGATCGGGCCAACGCCCGGACCGCCACCACCGTGGGGAATGCAGAAGGTCTTGTGCAGGTTCAGGTGGGACACATCGCCACCGAATTTGCCCGGCGCGCAGAGGCCGACCATGGCGTTCATGTTGGCGCCGTCGATGTACACCTGGCCGCCGTTGTCATGAATGATGCCGCAGATTTCGCGGATGCCTTCTTCGAACACACCGTGGGTCGACGGGTAAGTGATCATCAGCGCGGCGAGGTGTTCGCGGTGCTCGATGGCCTTGGCCCGCAGGTCTTCAATATCGACGTTGCCGCGGGCGTCGCAGGCGGTGACCACCACGCGCATGCCGGCCATGTTGGCGGTGGCCGGGTTGGTGCCGTGGGCCGATGAAGGAATCAGGCAGATGTCGCGACGGTCATCGCCACGGCTCTGGTGATAGGCGCGGATGGCCAGGAGACCGGCGTACTCGCCCTGGGAGCCGGCGTTGGGCTGCAGGGAGACGGCGTCGTAGCCGGTGGCGGCGCAGAGCATGGCTTCCAGCTCGGTGGTCAGTTGCTGGTAGCCAGCACTCTGCTCGGCCGGAGCGAAAGGGTGCAGAGCACCGAACTCGGCCCAGGTGATCGGGATCATCTCGCTGGCGGCGTTGAGCTTCATGGTGCAGGAGCCCAGCGGGATCATGGTGCGATCCAGGGCCAGGTCCTTGTCCGCCAATTTGCGCAGGTAGCGCATCAGCTCGGTTTCCGAGTGATAGCGGTTGAACACCGGGTGGCTGAGGATCGCCGACTGACGGACCAGGGCGGCGGGGATGCTGCTGGTGACCGCAGCCGCAAGGGCGGCGAAGTCCGGCGCGGCCTTGCCTTCGCCCAGCAGGTTCCACAGGCCTTCAACGTCGGCCTGGGTGGTGGTTTCGTCCAGGGACAGGCCCAGGCGCTCGGCGTCGATCACCCGCAGGTTGATGCCTCGGGCATGAGCCTTGTCGTGCAGCGCGGCGGTGTCGGCACCGGTGCGCAGGCTCAGGGTGTCGAAGAAGTTGTCCTGCTCCACGGCCAGCCCCAGATCCTTCAGGCCCTTGGCCAGGATCGCGGTCAGTTGGTGGGTGCGCTGGGCAATCTGGATCAGGCCCTTGGGACCGTGATACACGGCATACATGCTGGCGATATTGGCCAGCAGGACCTGGGCGGTGCAGATGTTACTGGTGGCCTTTTCACGGCGGATATGCTGCTCGCGGGTCTGCATGGCCAGGCGCAGGGCCGGCTTGCCGAAACGGTCTACAGAGACACCGACCAGACGGCCCGGCATGTCGCGCTTGAAGGCATCGCGAGTGGAGAAGTAAGCCGCGTGCGGACCACCGAAGCCCAACGGCACGCCGAAGCGCTGGGCGCTGCCGATGGCCACGTCGGCACCGAACTCGCCCGGCGGGGTCAGCAGGGTCAGGGCCAGCAGGTCGGCGGCCACGGCCACCAGGGCGTTGGCAGCGTGGAAGCGCTCGGCCAGTTCGCGGTAGTCGAACAGGTCGCCGTTGCTTGCCGGGTATTGCAGCAGAGCACCGAAGAACGGGCTGACATCGGTCAGTTTGCGCTCATCGCCAACCACCACGTTGATCCCCAGGGGCTCGGCACGAGTGCGCAGTACGTCCAGGGTTTGCGGGTGGCAATGCACGGAAGCGAAGAAGGCGTGGCTGCCCTTGTTCTTGCTCAGGCGCTTGCAGAAAGTCATGGCTTCGGCGGCGGCAGTGCCTTCGTCCAGCAGCGAGGCGTTGGCGATCGGCAGGCCGGTCAGGTCGCTGATCAGGGTCTGGAAGTTCAGCAGGGCTTCCAGGCGACCTTGGGAGATTTCTGGCTGGTAGGGGGTGTAGGCGGTGTACCAGGCCGGGTTTTCCAGCAGGTTGCGCAGGATTGGCGAGGGCGTGTGACAGCTGTAGTAGCCCTGGCCGATGTAGGTCTTGAACAGTTGGTTCTTGGCGGCGATGGCCTTGATCGAGGCCAGGGCCTGGGCTTCGCTCTGGCCCTGACCCAGGTCCAGCACGCTGGTGCCCTTGATGCTGTCGGGAATCACGCTGGCGCTCAGGGCTTCCAGGGAGTCGAAGCCCAGGCTGTTGAGCATGGCTTGCTCATCGCCCTGGCGCGGGCCGATGTGGCGCGCGATGAATTCGTTGGCGGTAGTCAGGTTGACGGTCATGACGGGCTCCTCAGGCTTCGGCGCTGGCTTTGATCAGGCGGTCGTAGGCGTCCTGATCCAGCAGTTGGCCGACAGCGGCGGCATCGGCGGGAATGAAGCGGAAGAACCAGCCTTCACCCAGCGGATCTTCGTTGACCAGTTCCGGGCTGTCTTCCAGGGCCGGGTTGGTGGCGACCACTTCACCGTCCAGGGGCATGTACACGCCGCTGGCGGCCTTTACCGATTCCACGGTGGCGGCTTCGGCGCCCTTGTCGTAGCTCTGCAGCTCCGGCAGTTGCACAAACACCACATCACCCAGAGCGTTCTGTGCGAAAGCCGTGATGCCGACGGTGACACTGCCATCCGCTTCGCTACGCAGCCATTCGTGATCTTCAGTAAAACGCAACTCGCTCATGGAAACTCCTCAAGGGCCAGACTCGTCTGGTGGACGCGGTTGAATGCTCGTGCAGGGCCGAGCCGAATGGCAATGTCCAAAGCAAGAACACGGCCAATAAATACTTAATCCTTTAAAAACAATGGCTTGAGTGTTTTTCTCTTTGGCCTGAAATTTTCGCGTGTAGCGAAATCGCTACACCTGATGCTGTAGAAAAAAGGCTTTGAGGATCAAAGCCTTGCACGGCAGCGATTACAAGGCTGTGTAGCGAAATCGTTCCGCTGTAGCGCTTTCAGTACAGTTGCAGGTCGTTTCTAGAACGGTAGACGCGGCGGGGAGGTAGGAGCTGGCTTGCCAGCGAAAGCACCCTTAAGAGCGACACAGGGCTTGAGGGCCTCTTCGCCGGCGAGCCGGCTCCTACGGGTGAGGGCGCAGGTCAGGCCTTGCTGGGGATGCCGTATTTGCGCAGGCGATGGGCGATGGCGGTATGGGAGGTCTGCAGGCGGTTGGCCAGTTGCCGGGTCGAAGGGTAGTTGCTGTAGAGGTTTTCCAGCAGTTCCTTCTCGAAGGCTTCCACTGCCTGTTCCAGGCTCTCGACTTCGGTATCGTTCTGTCGTGCCACCGAGGTGCCGGCGATGTCCAGGTCGCCGATATCCACCAGGTTGCTTTCGCAGATCGCAGCGGCGCGAAAGATTACGTTTTGCAACTGCCGCACGTTGCCCGGCCAGCGGTTGCCCAGCAGGGCGGGGTAGGTGCCCGGGGTCAGGCGACACACCGGGCGCTGGATCTGCGCGCAGGCCTGCTGCATGAAGTAGCGGGCCAGCAGCAGGATGTCCTGGCCACGTTCGCGCAGCGGCGGCACTTCGACATTCAATACGTTGAGGCGGTAGAACAGGTCTTCGCGGAAGCTGCCTTCGCCGACCATCTTTTCCAGGTCACGATGGGTGGCGCTGAGGATGCGCACATTGACCTTGATCTCGCGATCGCCACCGACCCGGCGAAAGCTGCCGTCATTGAGAAAACGCAGCAGCTTGGCTTGCAGGTAAGGCGACATCTCGCCGATCTCATCGAGAAACACCGTGCCCTGGTTGGCCAGCTCCATCAGGCCCGGCTTGCCGCCGCGCTGGGCCCCGGTAAAGGCCCCGGGGGCGTAGCCGAACAGTTCGCTCTCGGCGAGGTTTTCCGGCAGTGCTGCGCAGTTCAAGGCCAGGAAGGGCGCACTGTGCCGAGCGCTGATGGCGTGGCAGGCGCGGGCCACCAGCTCTTTGCCGGTGCCGGTTTCCCCTTGGATCAACAGCGGTGCATCCAGGGCCGCGACCCGTTGGGCCCGGGCCTTGAGCGTGCGAATTGCCGGGGATTCGCCGAGCAGGGCATCGAAGCCTTCGGCGTGATCATGGTGCAGGGCCGAGAGTCGCTCGCCGATGCGGTTGGGTTGATACAGGGTCAGCAGCGCGCCGGCATCGGTAATGGGCGTGGCGTCCAGCAGCAGCGTCTGTCCGTTGACCATGATTTCCCGCAGCGGCAGGCGAAAGCCGTTTTCCAGCAGGGCCTCCAGCAGTGCGGCATCGGCAAACAGTTCGGCGACGCTTTCTCCCGCCGGTTCACGGCCATACAGGGCAATCAGCGCCGGGTTGGCCAGCAATACCTTGCCGGCACTATCCAGGGCCAGTACCGGATCGGTCATGGCCGCCAGCAAGGCGTCCAACTGCAAGTGGCGACGCTGGCCGGGCAGGATATCGACCACCGTTACCGCCTGCACGCCCTGTACGTTGAACAGCGCATCACGCAACTCTTCCAGTACCTGGGGGCTCAGGGTCGGGGCGTCGATATAGACGTTGGGCGGCACCATCTCCACCGCATCCAGGTTGAGATTGCGTCCGCCCAGCAGGGCCAGGACTTCCTGGGTAATGCCGACGCGGTCGATGAAACTGACGTGGATACGCATGGGATGGCAGAAGATTCTGGGACACTGAAGTGCGCCAGTATGCCTTGGGCGAGGGCCTTAGTCGAAATCGGTGGGGGCGTTGTAGGAGCCGGCGTGCCGGCAAGCCGGCTCCTACAGAAGGGGGGTCATGCCAGGTGTTCGGGGTTGATCGGGTCGCCGGGCTTGACGTTCAGTTGCTTGCGTACGTCTTCGAACATCTCGTCGTAGTACTTGTGCATGGATGCAATGCTGGCGCTCTTGGGCAAGCCGTACTGCTGGGCGATGCGGGTGGCGTGACGGGCGAAGTCAAAGGCCAGGTCCTTGGCCAGGAAGAACTGCTCTTTCAAGGATTTGTCTTCAATGGTGCCGTGCAGGGTGAACAGCATGCCATGACCCTCCTTGGGGTCCTGGGCCAGTTCGTAGTCGATGCACAGGTTGTAGCTGAAGTCGTCCTTGCTCAGCGCATGGCGCTCTATATGCAGGTGACCGGGCTCAAACATGGCCATAGGCGTCTCTCCTCCAGGGCTTTGAATGAGGGCAGGCAGCGGGCCTGCCCCGTGTTCTCACAGCAAGCGTCTTACAGGTAGCTGATGCCGGTTTTCGCTGTGCTGATGCGGGTGCCGGCCTTGCCCTGGACGATCGCTTCGATGTCCGAGAGTGAACCGATCACCGCGACTTTGCCAGTGTGGCGGGCAAATTCGCAGGCGGCCTGGACCTTGGGCCCCATGGAGCCGGCGGCAAAGCCCAGCTTGTCCATTTCATCCGGGTGGGCCTGGGCGATGGCCTTCTGGGTCGGCTTGCCGAAGTCGATGAATGCCGCGTTGACGTCGGTGGCGATCACCAGCAGATCGGCTTCGAGTTGCTCGGCCAGCAGCGCCGAACACAGGTCCTTGTCGATCACCGCCTCGATGCCCTTGAGCTTGCCGTCCTCGCCGTACATCGTCGGAATGCCGCCACCGCCGGCGCAGATCACGATGCTGCTCTTTTCCAGCAGCCACTTGATCGGGCGGATCTCGAAGATGCGCTTGGGTTTCGGGCTGGCCACCACCCGGCGGTACTTGTCGCCGTCCGGGGCGATGGCCCAGCCTTTCTCCTTGGCCAGCTTCTCGGCCTCTTCCTGGCTGTAGACCGGGCCGATGGGCTTGGTCGGGTTCTTGAAGGCCGGGTCCTTGGCGTCCACTTCCACCTGGGTCAGCAAGGTGGCGAAGGGCACCTCGAAGTCCAGCAGGTTGCCCAGTTCCTGTTCGATGATGTAGCCGATCATGCCTTCTGTCTCGGCACCGAGCACGTCCAGCGGGTAGGGCGAAACCTGGGTGTAGGCGGCTGCCTGCAGCGACAGCAGGCCCACTTGCGGGCCATTGCCGTGAGCAATCACCAACTGGTTGCCGGGATGGATCTTGGCGATTTGTTCGGTGGCGATGCGGATATTGGCGCGTTGGTTGTCCGCGGTCATGGGTTCACCACGGCGGAGCAGGGCGTTACCGCCCAGTGCAACGACGATACGCATAATGCAGTCCTTCTAGAGGTTGCAGGCGCTGGCAAGCCAGCACCTGCAGGGGAGGCGGGTTAGAGGTCGGCCAGGGTCGAAACCAGGATCGCCTTGATGGTGTGCATGCGGTTCTCCGCTTGCTCGAAGGCGATGCAGGCCGGGGACTCAAATACGTCGTCGGTGACTTCGATGCCGTTGGCCAGGTGCGGATACTGCTCGGCGATCTGCTTGCCCACCTTGGTGTCGCTGTTGTGGAAGGCCGGCAGGCAGTGCATGAACTTGGTCCGCGGGTTACCGGTGGCTTTCATCAGCTGGGCGTTGACCTGATACGGCAGCAGTTGCTCGATGCGCTCGGCCCAGGCTTCCACCGGCTCGCCCATGGAGACCCAGACGTCGGTGTGGATGAAGTCCACGCCCTTGACCGCGGCCTTCGGGTCTTCGGTGAGGGTGATGCGGGCACCGCTTTCCTCGGCGTATTGCTTGCAGCGCTGCACCAGGTCGTCATGGGGCCACAGGGCCTTGGGCGCGCAGATGCGCACGTCCATGCCGAGCTTGGCGCCCACCAGCAGCAGCGAGTTGCCCATGTTGTTGCGGGCGTCCCCCAGGTAGGCGTAGCTGATCTCGTGGATCGGCTTGTCGGCGTGTTCACGCATGGTCAGCACGTCGGCGATCATCTGGGTTGGGTGGTATTCGTCGGTCAGGCCGTTGAACACCGGGACGCCTGCGAATTTCGCCAGTTCTTCGACGATTTCCTGCTTGAAGCCGCGGTACTCGATGGCGTCGTACATGCGCCCCAGCACCCGGGCGGTGTCCTTCATGCTTTCCTTGTGGCCGATCTGCGACGAGTTGGGGTCGATGTAGGTGACGTTGGCGCCCTGGTCATAGGCGGCCACTTCGAAGGCGCAACGGGTGCGGGTCGAGGTCTTTTCGAAGATCAGGGCGATGTTGTTGCCCTTGAGGTGCTGCTGCTCGGTGCCGGTGTACTTGGCGCGCTTGAGGTCACGGGACAGGTCCAGCAGGTAGCGCAGTTCGCGTGGGGTGTGGTGTTCCAGGCTCAGCAGGTTACGGTTGTGGATGTTGAACGCCATGATTAATTTCCTCGGATTCGGTAATCGGTCCGACCGGCGCCGGGTAGGCGCGGTCGGAGAGGGTGTCGTCTAAAGGCTCAGTAGTCGATCGGATCGCGGATGATCGGGCAGGTCATGCAGTGGCCACCGCCACGGCCGCGACCCAGTTCGCCGGCGCTGATGGTGATGACCTCGACCCCGGCCTTGCGCAGCAGGGTGTTGGTGTAGGTGTTGCGGTCGTAGCCGATGACCACGCCCGGCTCCACGGCCACCACGTTGTTGCCGTCGTCCCATTGCTCGCGTTCGGCAGCGAAGCTGTTGCCACCGGTTTCCACCACGCGCAGGGCCTTGAGGTTGAGGGCCTTGGCCACGGTGTCGAGGAAGCTGGTTTCTTCGCGGCGCACGTCAATGCCACCCGGTTTGCTTTCGTCAGGGCGCAGGCTGAAGGCGACGATCTGGCTCACCACTTCCGGGAAGACTGTGACCAGGTCGCGGTCGCAGAAGCTGAACACGGTATCCAGGTGCATGGCCGCGCGGGACTTCGGCAGGCCGGCAACGATCACCCGTTCCACGGCCTTGTGCTTGAACAGGCTCAGTGCCAGTTGGCCGATGGCCTGGCGCGATGAGCGTTCGCCCATGCCGATCAGGACCACGCCATTGCCGATAGGCATCACGTCGCCGCCTTCCAGGGTGGCATTGCCGTGTTCCTGGTCCGGGTCGCCGTACCAGATCTGGAAGTCGGCGTGGGTGAACTCGGGGTGGAATTTGTAGATGGCGGTGGTCAGCAGGGTTTCCTGACGTCGCGCCGGCCAGTACATCGGGTTCAGGGTTACGCCGCCATAAATCCAGCAAGTGGTGTCGCGGGTGAACTGAGTGTTGGGCAGCGGCGGCAGGATGAAGCTGGAGTGGCCGAGGAAGTCGCGGAACATCTCGATGGTCTTGCCGCCGAAGCTGCTGGGCAGGTCGTCGGCGGAGACGCCGCCGATGAGGAACTCGGCGACCTTGCGTGGTTCCAGGCTGCGC
The DNA here is from genome assembly GCF_042980055.1 of Pseudomonas danubii. Taxonomy (NCBI): domain Bacteria; kingdom Pseudomonadati; phylum Pseudomonadota; class Gammaproteobacteria; order Pseudomonadales; family Pseudomonadaceae; genus Pseudomonas; species Pseudomonas danubii. The sequence continues at coordinate 6,339,717 of NZ_CP116502.1, read as the reverse complement.
AGCCACGAGCCGACTTCGTTGACCAGGCCCAGGCCGACCTGATTGGCGGTGATCTTGCGCTCCAGAATCCAGTCCAGGGCTTCGGGGATGGCGACGATGTCGGTCAGCAGGTTGTGCATTTCCAGCACATCAATGTCCCGCTCGCGCATCTTGGTGACGAAGTCGAAATGGTCGCGTTTGGCCTGGGCCACCCACAGCACATCATCGAACAGCAGTTCGTCGCAGTTGTTCGGGGTCAGCCGCTGGTGGGCCAGGCCTGGGGAGCAAACCATGACTTTGCGCAGTTTACCGGCTTCGGAATGGACGCCGTACTTAACTTTTTCCGTGGTCATTACTGTGATCCTCCAGAGACAAAACAATCGGGTGTTGCTTGAAAGGCGGTGTTACAGGGTCAGGAAGCCGTCGTAGAGCCCGTAGGCCGCCACCAGGGCGCCTATGACCACCGCGGCAAAAATCAGCTTCTCGACGTTGGTGAAAATCGGTTTGTGCAGTTCCATCTTGGCCTTGGCGAACAGCACCACGCCGGGGGCGTAGAGCAGGGCCGAGAGCAGCAGGTACTTGACCCCGCCGGCATACAGCAGCCACATCGCGTAGAGCAGGGCGATGCCGCCGATGATCAGGTCCTTCTTGCGCTCGGCCAGGGCTTGTTCGTAGCTTTCGCCGCGCACTGCCAGCAGCACCGCGTAGGCCGCGGACCACAGATAGGGCACCAGGATCATCGAGGTGGCGAGGTAGATCAGCGACAGGTAGGTGCTGGCCGAGAACAGAGTGATGACCAGGAAGATCTGCACCATGGCATTGGTCAGCCACAGGGCGTTGGCCGGTACATGGTTGGCGTTCTCGCGGCGCAGGAACTCCGGCATGGTGTGGTCCTTGGCCGCGGCGAACATGATCTCCGCACACAGCAGCACCCAGGACAGCAGCGCCCCCAGCAGCGAGATGATCAGGCCGACGCTGATCAGCACCGCGCCCCAGTGGCCCACCACATGCTCCAGTACGGCAGCCATGGACGGGTTCTGCAGCTTGGCCAGTTCCGGCTGGGTCATGATCCCCAGGGACAGTACGTTCACCAGCACCAGGAACAGCAGCACGGTGATGAAGCCGATGACAGTGGCCTTGCCCACGTCCGAGCGCTTTTCCGCCCGGGAGGAGAAGATGCTGGCGCCCTCGATGCCGATGAACACCCAGACGGTGACCAGCATCATGTTGCGCACCTGGTTCATCACGCTGCCCAGGTCCGGGTTTTTCACGCCCCAGATGTCGGCGGTGAAGATGTCCAGCTTGAAGGCGAACAGGGCAATCAGCACGAACAGCAGCAGCGGTACGACCTTGGCGACCGTGGTCACCAGGTTGATGAAGGCCGCCTCCTTGATGCCGCGCAGCACCAGGAAGTGCACCGCCCAGAGCAGGATCGAGGCGCCGATCACTGCGGCCGGGGTGTTGCCCTCGCCGAAGATCGGGAAGAAATAGCCCAAGGTGCTGAACAGCAGGACGAAGTAGCCGACGTTGCCCAGCCAGGCGCTGATCCAGTAGCCCCAGGCGGACGAGAAGCCCATGTAGTCGCCGAATCCGGCCTTGGCGTAGGCATATACACCACCGTCCAGATCAGGTTTGCGATTGGCCAGGGTCTGGAAGACAAATGCCAGGGTCAACATGCCGACAGCGGTAATTGCCCAACCAATAAGAACTGCACCGACATCGGCGCTGGCTGCCATGTTTTGCGGTAAGGAGAAGATCCCGCCGCCAATCATGGAACCCACTACCAGGGCGACTAAGGCGCCCAGTCTTAGTTTACCGGGGGATTCAGACATTGCGTGACTCCAATGCAGGAGAAGAGAGACTTCAGAGTAAATCTGCTGGCAATCCGAACAGCTGACTTAGATCAGTTCATCGCTACATTCCGTTGTGAATGAATGACTTAAGATTTATTGCGGGAGGTAGAATGCTGCCCTGAAAGGGCCATTCCAGACGCTTTTTGATCTCCTAATCAGTAGGGGTTCTCATTACCGACGATGTTTGAAACTAGACCCTTTTGCAGAATGTGCAAATCTTTACCGGTGTTTAATAATCACTTGCTGATGATGGCACTTAGTACACTTACAGAACAAAACACTCGGTTATTCAGTGCCTTCTGCAGGGTATCTAAAGCCAGTGCGGATAAAGGATGATTAATTGACTGTTACTGTTAGACGCACATTTGTAGACGTTATTTAATAAACTTCAGGTTTATCGCCAGATCGACTCACTGAGGCAGAGGTAGGGATGACACAACCGGCGCAGAAGCTTCAACTCGGTGCACTGATCGCTCTGGTCGTGGGTTCCATGATTGGCGGTGGGATCTTTTCCCTGCCGCAGAACATGGCCGCCCGGGCCGATGCCGGTGCGGTGCTGATCGGCTGGGGAATTACCGCTGTGGGCATGCTGACCCTGGCGTTCGTTTTCCAGACCCTGGCCAATCGCAAGCCGGAGCTGGATTCCGGAGTCTATGCCTATGCCAAGGCCGGATTCGGCGACTACATGGGCTTCTCGTCCGCCTGGGGTTACTGGATCAGTGCCTGGCTGGGCAACGTCGGCTACTTCGTCCTGCTGTTCAGTACCCTGGGCTATTTCTTCCCAGTGTTCGGCCAGGGCAATACCCCGGTGGCCATCGGTTGTGCGTCATTGCTGCTGTGGGCCGTGCACTTTCTGGTGCTGCGCGGGATCAAGGAGGCGGCGTTCATCAACCAATTGACCACGGTGGCGAAGATTGTGCCGCTGGTGATGTTCATCGTCATTGCGGCCGTGGCGTTCAAGGCCGACATCTTCACCCGCGATATCTGGGGCCGCAGCAACCCGAATTTTGGCGGGGTGATGGACCAGGTGCGCAACATGATGCTGGTCACGGTATTCGTGTTCATCGGCATCGAGGGCGCCAGCGTCTACTCGGCCCGGGCGCAGAAACGCGCGGACGTCGGACGGGCCACGGTGATCGGCTTCCTGGGGGTGCTGGCGCTGCTGGTGCTGGTGAATGTGCTGTCCCTGGGGATCATGAGCCAGCCGGAGCTGGCCAAGCTGCAGAACCCTTCCCTGGCAGCGGTGCTGGAACATATCGTCGGCCCCTGGGGCGCCTTGCTGATCAGCATTGGTCTGGCGATTTCCCTGCTGGGGGCGCTGTTGTCCTGGGCCCTGCTGTGCGCGGAGATTCTCTACGCGACCGCCCGGGACCGGACCATGCCGGCGTTTCTGAAGAAGGAGAACGCCAACCATGTGCCGGTCAATGCTCTGTGGCTGACCAACGTGATGATCCAGATCTTTCTGTTGATCACCCTGTTTTCCGCCGGCACCTATACCAGCCTGATCTATTTGGCATCGTCGATGATCCTGGTGCCCTATCTGTGGTCGGCGGCCTACGCGGTGTTGCTCAGCGGCCGTGGGGAAACCTACGAGCAAGCCTCCCGGGAGCGGATGAAGGACCTGTTCATCGCCGTCGTGGCCCTGAGCTACGCCATCTGGCTGTTGTACGCCGGCGGCTTGAAGTACCTGCTGCTGTCGGCGCTGCTCTACGCCCCCGGCGTGGTGCTGTTCGCCAAGGCCAAGCGCGAGCAGGGCGAGCCGCTGTTCACGGCGTTGGAGAAGCTGATTTTTAGCGCGGTGCTCATGGGGGCGTTGTTGGCGGCTTACGGGTTGTACAGCGGCTTGCTGAAGTTGTGATGCAACAGGCGCCGCTGTCGATCGTCCTTGAGCGACAGCGTCCCTGACCTTGGGGGCAAGGCCTGGTGTTACACCCGGAATTGATCCATCAGCTTCATCTGCTGGGTCGCCAGGGCATTGAGCTGGCTGCTGACCTGGGCCGACTCGCTGGCTTGCTCGGTGAGGGTTTCGGTCACGCTGCGAATCGCCGAGACGTTGCGGTTGACCTCTTCGGCCACAGCACTCTGCTCCTCGGCGGCGCTGGCGATCTGCAGGTTCATGTCGCTGATCACGGTGACCGCGTCGCTGATCTTGCCCAGGGCCTGGACCGCTTGCTGGATCTGTCCGGCGTTGTTCTGCGCCTGGCTCTGGCTGGCGTGCATGGTGCTGACCACATCGCGGGTGCCGCTCTGGATGCGTTCGATCACCACGCGGATTTCCTCCACCGAGTCCTGGGTGCGCTTGGCCAGGTTGCGCACTTCATCGGCGACCACCGCGAAGCCGCGGCCGCTTTCGCCGGCACGGGCCGCCTCGATGGCGGCGTTGAGGGCCAGAAGGTTGGTCTGCTCGGCGATGCTGCGGATCACCTCCAGCACCGAGCCGATCTGCTCGCTGCTCACCGCCAGGGCTTCGACTTCACCCACCGCCTTGCTCACCTCGTCGGCCAGCAGGCTGATGTCCCGGGTGCTGCGTTCGATGATGCTCATGCCTTCCTTGGCCGACTGGTCGGCGCCACGGGCAGCCTGGGCGGCGTTGGACGCACTGCTGGCGACTTCGTGGGCGGTGGCGCTCATTTCGTTGGAGGCGGTGGCCACCTGGTCGATCTCGCGGAACTGCACTTGCATGCCTTCGCTGGTCTGGCGGGCGATTTCCGAAGACTGGTCGGCGGTGCCGCGGGCCTCGATGATGCTTTGCTTGATCTGGGCAATGGTCGGTTGCAGCTTGTCGAGGAAACGGTTGAACCAACTCACCAGCTCGCCCAGTTCGTCTTTCTTGCTGTAGTTCAGACGCTGGGTCAGGTCGCCGTCGCCGCTGGCGATGGCCTGGAGCATCTGCGCCACGCTGTTGATCGGCCGGGTTACGCCGGAGGCGCTGAGCCACATCAACAGCAGGCCCAGCAGGCCGGCACCGACGGCGACCAGCAGGGTTTTCAGGGTGCCGCTGGTCTGGGCTTGATCCAGCAGGGTTTGCAGCTTGACCGAGTCCGCCAGCAGTACCTGTTGTGGCAGGTCGATGGTCACGCCCCAGGCCTTGGCATCGGCAATCGGGCTGAAGGGATAGACCGCGCGGATCAGGTCGCCTTGCTGGAGGATTTTCGATGGGCTACCGCTGAGTGTTGCGAGGATGTCCTTGCCCTGGGCGCCAAGGGTTTCATTGATGTTCTTGCCGACCTGGCCGGCATCGGTGCCGACAGCGGCCAGCAGCCCACTACCGGCGAGGATCATCATGTGCCCGGCTCCGTCGAACAGGTCCCGCTGTGCCTCGACAGCGGCGGCTTGCAGGGAGTCCAGGGCGATGTCGACGCCAATCACCCCCAGCACCTTGCCGTCCACCAGCAGGGGCAGGGAGATGGTGGTCATCAGCACTTGTTTCTTGTCCTGGCCGATGGTGTCGGCATAGGGATCGAGCAAGCAGATGCGTCGGGTGTCCCGGGGGCAGGTGTACCAGATGTTGTAGGGTGTGCCGCTGAGGTTGAGGGTGGTCTTGGTCATGTCCTCCTCAGCCATCACGGTATTGAGTTGCTGGCCGCCGGCGCGACTCCAGTAGCTAGCAAAACGTCCGCGCTCGTTGGAGGCCCGGGTGGCATCGTTGGCGAACTCGCTGTCCTTGCCATCCAGGGCATTGGGCTCATAGGCGAGCCAGATGCCGAGCACCTTGGGGTTGCGCTCGAAGGCGGTTTTCAGGCTGCGGTTGAGTTCTTCGCGCAGCGCTGCAGCATCCAGGCCGCGCTGGTTGGCCAGGTCTCGCAAGTCCCGGACCTGATCCGCCAGGGCGGTGATCACCAGCTGGCTTTCGCCGAAGGTCTTCTGAATGTGTGCCGCTTGTTCGGCTGCCTTGGCCTGCAACAGGTCCTCGACACCGGCCGTCAGCATCTGCGTGCTGGAGGTGTTGACCAGTTGGTTGTTCTGCTGGCTTTGATAGATGTTCATGCCGACGATCAGCGCCACCACGCCCAACAGGCACAGTCCGGACAACAGCACGATTTTCAGGCGGATGGAGAGAGAGTCGAACATGAGGCGATCTCGCGAAAGGACGGATGGTAAGCACGGAATCGGTTGATTCCGGTCGCCAAGTCCTTTCAGCGCCATGTTTGGAACATCGGCTTGGCCTGCTTTTGCGTGAGGTTTAGCCGACGAACGGTAGGTATGAGGCCTTCGCCGCGTAGGCGCCGGCTTACCAGCGAAAAGGTCCGTGAACTTCATGCCAATGCTGAGGGCGCTCTGCCCGGCAAGCGGGCTGTTACAGAGGCGGGGTGCAGGTTTGCGGCAGGGCTTCGGGGCGCGACCAGATCCACAGGTTGCCCAGGGTCATGCCAGCGATGGCGGCGTACATCGTCCAGTGATGATTGAGCAGGGTCAGCATCAGGCCGGCGCACAGCAGCATGCTGAGGGTGGCGCTGACTTTGGCCTTGCGGCTGACAATCCGGCCGTTACGCCAGTTGCAGAGGATCGGGCCGAACAGCCGGTGGTTCTCCATCCAGGCACTCAGGCGTGGCGAACTCTTGGTAGCGGCCCAGGCGGCCAGGAGGATGAATTCGGTGGTCGGCAGGCCCGGTACGACGATGGCGATCAGGCCGATAGCCAGGCTGATATAGGCCAGCACGCCAAACAGCAGGCGGGATATTTTCGACGAGGAGGGGCGAGTGGGGGTCATGGCTTCGATGATGAGGTAACGCGTCGTGTGGCTCAATCCGGGGAAGATGCCGGCCGACAAAATACCGCTGTGGGCAGGGCAGAGGGGTCAGCCGCCACCGTGCCCACAACGTCGGGGTCAGGCCGGTTGCGCGGCGCTGGAGTAAGCCTGCTCCAGCAGTACGGTGAAGCGGTTGAAGGCATCCAGGGCGCCTTTTTCCGCAGCGGCTTCTTCTTCGGCGGTGAATTCCAGGCCGTCGAGGATGCGGGTGAAGGTCTTCCAGCCTTCGGCACGGCCACCGGCCGGTTCGCCCAGGTGCCGGGCGCCGAAGGTTTCGCTCAGGCCCAGGCCCACGGCGCGCTTGATCAGGAACGCGGCGCCGAGCTTGGAACCCTCGGAAACGAAGATCCAGCCCAGGGCTTCGGCCTTGCTCGGGTTGCGCACGGCGCCGGCTACCGGTGCTGGCACTTCAGTATCCAGGTCCGCCAGGTCGGCCTTGGCCGCTTCGGCGCGGCAGCGCTCGGCCAGGTCAGGCACGATGCGGTTCAGTTCGGCATCGTTGTACAGGTCCACCAGTTCCGACTGGAACAGGTATTGGGCGACCACGAAGCGGGCGAAGGCGCCCTGGGTTTCAAACGGTGCGTGGGCCTTGACCAGGGCGTCGAGCTTGGAATGGGGCTCGTGGGTGATCTGGTTCAGACGCTGGGAGCGCAGGTGATGACGCTGGGAGGAATCCTGGGAGGTCATGCAGATGTCCTTGAGAATGAGAGGCACTTAGTGACTAGACGAACAAGAAGACGCGACACAGTAAAAAATCCTCACTGCCCCGGATGAAAAAGGGCAGTGAGGCGGTTTGGGGTCAGATGTCCCACACCAGGTTGACCGAGAAGTTGCGGCCGGGCTGGGTCAGGCGGTCGAGGTTGGCGGGTGCGGTTTGTCCGGCCTCACCGACACTGTCGTAGCCGCGCACGTCGTCCCAGTTCCAGTATTTCTTGTCGGTCAGGTTGTACAGGCCGGCGTTCACGGTGAGGTCATCGGTGACCTTGTAGAAGCCGCTGAGGTCGAGGATGCCGTAGCCCGGTGTCTTGAACTGACCGCTGGTGGCGCGGCCATCCGGGGCCTTGAAGGTGCTGTTGTCGACCCGGTCCTTGCGTTTGACCAGGGTCCAGCTCAGCAGCGCGCCATAGTTGTCCTGGTCGTAGCCGAGGCCAAATACGCCCTTGAGCGGGTTGACACTGTTGATCGGCTCGCCGTTGTCATTGTTGCGACCGTAGGCGTAGGCCAGCGAGCCGATGCTGTACAGGCCCTGTGGTGCACCGAAGGCATCGAGGTTCAGACGGCCCCTGGCTTCGGCGCCCTTGATGGTGGCGTGTTTGATGTTGTTGCTCTGGATCACCGATTGCAGTGCGCCGGCGGTGATGGCGTCTTCGTTGATGAAGTCGCGGTACTGGTTGTAGAACACCGAGACATCGAAGGAGCCCGCGTCGAAGTTGCCGCGCAGGCCGGTTTCATAACCTTTGCTGGTTTCTGGCTTGAGGTTGGAGTTGGGCTCGACCACGTACCCGGTGGCGAGGTTTTCAAAGCGGCCGTAGAGCGCCTTGGCCGACGGCGTGCGGAAGCCCTCGGAATACTGGCCATAGGCCGTGTAGTGCTCGTCGAAGGCGTAGGTCAGGCCGAACTTGGGCGAAACCCGGTGCCAGGTCTTCTTGTCGTCGCTGACCGGAAAGTTGCCGGTAGGGTTGGCGACATTGAGGAACTCCTGGGTCAGTTTCGGCTTGAGCTGGGTGTAGTCGTAGCGCAGGCCAGGGGTGAAGGTCCAGGCATTCCAGCTGATCTGGTCCTGGGCGAACAGGCTGTAGGTGCTGACGGTGGGGTCCGGGAAGTCGCTGGATTTTTTCACGCTGTCGCCGGCGTTCGGGCTTGGCGCGCCGATGGCGGTGCAACCGGCACCGACCTTCAGGCAGGTGGCGGTGCCGTAGCGCGAGCCGGTAACTTTCTGTTGCTTGAGGGTCGTACCGTAGGTCAGTTGATGATCGGTTTCACCCAGGGTGAAAGCCTTGTCCAGTTGCGCGTCGAATACCCATTGTTTTTCCTGGTACAGGGTTTGCCGTTCACGCAGCACGTCGCGGGCGTTGGGGGAGAACACCGAGACCGGGTTGTAGCGCTCGGACGTGGTCTGGTCGGTCTTGGCGATCTGGTAGTTCAGGCTCCACTTGATCTGGTCGGCGATCGGCGATTGCACGGCGAAGCTGTTTTCCAGGCCGAAGCGCTCACGGGTGATGGTGTCGTTGCCGACCCGCGAGCGATACCAGTTCTGACCGACGCCGTTGAGAAACAGGCCGCCTACTGCGCTTTTCTGGTTGGTGTCGCGGTCATCCTTGTACTTTTCGTACGTCAGGCCCAGGCGAGCATCCGGTGCATAGTTCCAGCCGAGCTTGGCCAGGACGTTGGTGGTGCGGGCGTCTTCCGGGTTGGCGGCGGTGCGGTTGAGGCCGGTGCCGTTGTTGCTGCCATAGGACTCGGTTTCGTGGCCATCACGCCGGCTCAGGTGCAGCAGGGCGTCGAAGTCGCTGGCCCGGCCGGCGACGGTGGCGGATTTCAGCCAGCTTTCGTCAGCCGAGCTGTAGCCGCTCTTCAGGCGCGCGCCAACGTCCTGACCGGGTTTGATGATGTCGTCGGCGTCCAGGGTGTAGTAGCTGACGGCGCCGCCGATGGCGCTGCTGCCGTAGAGCACCGAGGCCGGGCCACGGAGGATTTCCACGCGCTTGACGATTTCCGGGTCGACATAGTTGCGGTTGGTCTTGGCGTAGGGACCGCTGAAGAAGTGATCCGGCACTTCCACGCCATCGACCTGGGTGAGAATCCGGTCGCTGTCGATGCCGCGGATGTTGTAGCCGCTGAGTCCTGCGCGCTGACCTGCACCACCGACGGACACCCCAGGCTCGTAGCGCACCAGCTCCTTGATGGTGTTGACGTTCTGGCGGTCCAGTTCTTCCCGGGTCTGCACGCTCACGGTGCTCGGCACCGAGTTGATGTCCTGCTCCTGGCGGGTAGCGCTAATGGTCACTTGCTGCAGGTTCACCACGTTGGCGCCGCTGCGCTTCTCCAGGACGATGCTGTTGTTGCCCAGTTTGCGGTAGCTCAGGCTGGTGCCGCTGAGCAGCCGATCCAGGGCCTTTTCCGGCGGCAGCGAGCCGCGTACGCCGGGGGAGGCAACGCCGGAACCCAGCTCGGCGGGCAGGCCCACTTGCCAGCCGGTGACCGCGGTAAAGGCATTGAGCGCCGAGACCAGCGGTTGCTCGGCAATGGCGAAGTTGTAGTTGCCCATGCGCTGGCTGGAAGGCGCCGGGGCATCGGCGGCCATGACAGGAGTGGCGTGAGCGCCGGCCAGCAGGATCGCTGCGGTGAGCAGCGACAGCGTGCAGTTCTGCAGACGGGTACAGGGAACAGAGGATCGGCTGTTGAGGCGAGGGGACATCGAGAGCGCTCCGGGTCGCACGAATCTTATAGGTGCAGACACGCATTAAAAATGCGAATCAGTTGCATTGGCTATAACGAGACGTATGACCCATGGCTATCGCGTAAAAATAATTATTCTCAGTTGAGAATCACCAGCGCCGGGAATTCCGAGAGTCGCGCCGAGGTGATATGGGCCAGGGAACGCAACACATCCAGGGGCTGGTCCAGGCGGTAGTTGCCGGTGACCGCAACACTTGCCAACTGCTCGTTGTTGTTGACGATCCAGCCCGGGTAATAACGTCGCAGTTCCGCCAGCACCTGATTGAGGGGGCAGTTCTCGAACACCAGGCGCCCCTCGACCCAGGCCAGGTCCTTGCCAGCATCGAGCTTGGCCGGGCGCTCAAACCCCTGAGGGCCGACGCGTACGCTTTCTCCGGCCCTCAAGCGAATGCGCTGGTCTGCGTGGGTCGCCCGCAGGTCGATATCGCCGCGTTGCACCTGGACCTGGGCGATGCCGTCCAGATAGCGCACGGCGAAGGCGGTGTCGCCCACGCTGGCCTTGACCGGACCGGCGTCCAGTTCCAGGGGCCGGCCGAGAGTCGCCGGGATCTCGAAGAAGGCTTCGCCCTGGTACAGCCGAGCCACGCGCTGGTGATCGTTGATCTGGCTGGAAAACGCCGAGTTGGTGTTGAGCAGGACTTTCGAGCCGTCTTCCAGTTGCAGGCGCTGGCGTTCACCCACCAGGGTCAGGTGGTCGGCCTGCAGGCGCAGGGGCAGGTTGCTGAAGCTGAACAGCCCAAGCACCAGCACCGCGGCGGTGGCCAGGGGCTTCCAGTGGGGGCGCAGGCGAGCCAGGCGTGAAACCTTTGGTGCAGGGGCGGCCAGGGCCTGTGCACAGAGCGCCACTTGCGGTCCGTTCCAGATGGCCTGGGCCTTTTCGAAGGCCTGGGCATTGAGCGGTGAAGCCGCCAGCCACTGATGAAACTGGCGCACGTGTTCCTCGTTCGGATGTTCCAGCTCGATCAGCCAATCCAGCGCCTGATCCATGGCAAGGGTGCTTGAGTGCGAGCCGGCAGGGGTGGGCGGCTCGGCGCTGTGAAAATCCGTCACGGGTGTTCCTCGGCGGCGTCTGTGCGCAGCTGTTTTTTCAAGAGAGAGCGAAAGCCGGCCAAGGTTAACAAAGGCCTGGGGCTGACGCAGTCATTGTGCTCAGCGGTTGAGACTCACTGGCCGTCGAGACGTTCGGCGACGCCGATGCAGATGGCCATGATCAATTTCAGTTCCTTTTGCACGGTGCTCAGCGACACCCCGAGTGCGTCGGCGATCTCCTGATAGCTGTGGCCGTGCAGGCGGCTGAGGATGAAGATCTGCTGCTGGCGCGGGCTGAGCTGACCGAGGCTGAGGTTCAGGCGTTCGAGCAATTGCTCGGCGTGGGCTGCGTCCTCGGCGCTGCTGAGGGGAGCGGCGACGCTCTCCACCACCTCCGGTGGCACATCTTCCAGCAGGGTGCGGCCCTGGATACGCCGGGCCCGCAGGTGGTCGAGCGCCAGGTTGCGTGCAGTCTGGAACACGAAGGGCTCAAGGTGGGTGATCGGCCGCTCGCTGAGGGCGCGGGTCACCCGCAGATAGGTTTCCTGCAGCAGGTCTTCGGCGGTGCTGTGGTTGTTGACCATCCGCTCCAGCGTTCGCAGCAGAGAAATTCGTTGAGTGAGGAAGACGTGGTTGAAGTGCGATTGACTCACAGCAAGGCCTGATCCATTTTTGCAGCAGATGATAATGATTGTCATCTGCGCCAATGGTCAAGCCTTGTGTGATTTATCCCCGAGCGGCCAGGTACGCCTGGTAGTCGGGAATCCGGTGTTCATGGGCCTGGCTCATCAGTGGGCTGCTGAGCAGGTAGTCGGCGCTGCACTCGTTGCAGGCCACGGGAATGTTCCACACCGCCGCCACGCGCAGCAGGGCCTTGATATCCGGATCGTGGGGCTGGGGTTCGAAGGGGTCCCAGAAAAACACCAGCAGGTCGACCCGCTGTTCAGCAATCTGCGCGCCCAGTTGCTGATCGCCGCCCAGAGGGCCGCTGATCATGCTTTGCACCGGCAGTCCCAGGCGTTTGCTCAGCAGCAGCCCGGTGGTGCCGGTGGCCAGCAGTTCATGTTCGGCCAGGCGTGACTTCTGCCGCTCGGCCCAGTCCAGCATAAAGACCTTGCAGTGGTCATGCGCGACCAGGGCGATGCGCTTGCGCGCCGCCATGGTCTTTTGGGTAAAACTGATACCGATCATCGACGAATATCCGTTTTATTCCGCGTTGCACAGGGCCAGGCAGTTATCCAGCATGCGGTTGGAGAAGCCCCACTCGTTGTCGTACCAGGCCAGCACCTTGAGCAAGCGACCGCCGCTGACCTTGGTGTGGTTGGCGTCGAAGATCGACGACAGCGGGTTGTGATTGAAGTCGCTGGAGACCAGCGGCAGGGTGTTGTAGCCGAGGATCTTCGAATGCTGGCTGGCACTCTTGAGCAGGGCGTTGACCTCTTCGGCGGTGGTGTCGCGCTTGAGGGTCACGGTCAGGTCCACCAGGGATACGTTGATCACCGGTACCCGCACTGCCATGCCGGTCAGCTTGCCCGCCAGCTCCGGCAACACCAGGCCCACGGCTTCGGCGGCGCCGGTCTTGCTCGGAATCATGTTCTGGGTGGCCGAACGGGCGCGGTAGGGGTCGCTGTGATAGACGTCGGTGAGGTTCTGGTCGTTGGTGTAGGCGTGGATGGTGGTCATCAGGCCGTTGTCGATGCCCAGCTCGCGGTGCAGCACCTGGGCCACCGGGGCCAGGCAGTTGGTGGTGCACGAAGCGTTGGAAATGACCTGGTGCGACTGGCGCAGGATGTCGTGGTTGACCCCGTAGACCACGGTGGCGTCGGCGCCTTTGGCCGGGGCCGAGATGATCACTTTGCGGGCGCCGGCAGTGAGATGGGCAGCGGCCTTGGCGCGGTCGGTGAACAGGCCGGTGCATTCGAAGACCACGTCGATCTTTTCCGCGGCCCAGGGCAGTTCGGCCGGGTTGCGGATGGCACTGACGGCGATGCGGTCACCGTTGACGGTCAGGCTTTCCTGGTCGTGCTGGACTTCGGCGTCGAAGGTGCCGTGGACGGTGTCGTATTTCAGCAGGTGGGCATTGATCGCGCTGTCCCCCAGATCGTTGATGGCGACGATCTGCAGATCCTGACGATAGCCTTGGGTATAGAGTGCGCGCAGGACGTTACGGCCAATACGGCCAAAACCGTTGATTGCGATTCGAAGAGTCATGTGCAAACGCCTGTCGTTAAATTTGTTGTTGGAATTACAAGATTATTCGCATAGAAATAGAAAACAAGCCTTTTTAGTGGCAATATTTTGTCTTATCTACAACGAGTGACCTGAATCAACTGGTCCAAATGGTCAGAAATGTCCTCCACTGTCCCTCGGTGGCGGGGCTTCTGATCAGCATAGACAAACAGGTCGCCACATCCGTTAGCCTGGAGTTCTACATATGCATCCCCGCGTTCTTGAGGTCACCGAACGGCTTATCGCTCGCAGTCGCGCCACTCGCCAGGCTTATCTGGCGTTGATCCGTGGTGCCGCCAGCGATGGTCCGCAGCGCGGCAAGCTGCAGTGTGCGAACTTCGCCCACGGCGTGGCCGGTTGTGGCGCCGACGACAAACACAGCCTGCGGATGATGAATGCGGCCAACGTGGCAATTGTTTCGTCATATAACGACATGTTGTCGGCTCACCAGCCTTACGAGCGTTTTCCCGAGCAGATCAAGAAAGCCCTGCGCGAGATCGGTTCGGTGGGCCAGTTCGCTGGCGGCACCCCGGCCATGTGCGATGGCGTGACCCAGGGCGAGGCCGGCATGGAACTGAGCCTGCCGAGCCGCGAGGTGATTGCGCTGTCCACGGCCGTGGCCCTGTCGCACAACATGTTCGACGCGGCGCTGATGCTGGGGATCTGCGACAAGATCGTCCCGGGCCTGATGATGGGCGCCCTGCGCTTTGGTCATCTGCCGATGGTCTTCGTCCCGGGCGGGCCGATGGTGTCGGGGATTTCCAACAAGCAGAAGGCCGATGTGCGCCAGCGTTACGCTGAAGGCAAGGCCAGCCGCGAGGAGCTGCTGGAATCGGAAATGAAGTCCTACCACAGCCCGGGCACCTGCACCTTCTATGGCACCGCCAACACCAACCAGTTGCTCATGGAAGTCATGGGCCTGCACCTGCCGGGCGCCTCGTTCGTCAACCCCAACACGCCGCTGCGCGACGCCCTGACCCATGAGGCGGCGCAGCAGGTCACGCGCCTGACCAAGCAGAGCGGCAGCTTCACGCCCATTGGCGAAATCGTCGACGAGCGTTGCCTGGTCAACTCCATCGTCGCTCTGCACGCCACCGGCGGTTCCACCAACCACACCCTGCACATGCCGGCCATTGCCCAGGCGGCAGGCATCCAGTTGACCTGGCAGGACATGGCCGATCTGTCCGAGGTGGTGCCGACCCTGTCCCACGTCTATCCCAACGGCAAGGCCGACATTAACCACTTCCAGGCGGCGGGCGGCATGTCGTTCCTGATCCGTGAACTGCTGGAAGCCGGCCTGCTTCACGAGGACGTCAATACCGTGGCCGGCCGTGGCCTGAGCCGCTACACCCAGGAGCCGTTCCTCGATAACGGCAAGCTGGTATGGCGCGAAGGCCCGATCGAAAGCCTCGACGAAAACATCCTGCGGCCGGTGGCCCGGGCCTTCTCCCCGGAAGGCGGCTTGCGGGTCATGGAAGGCAACCTCGGCCGCGGGGTGATGAAAGTGTCCGCCGTGGCCCCCGAGCATCAGGTCGTCGAAGCCCCGGCCGTGGTGTTCCAGGACCAGCAGGACCTGGCCGACGCCTTCAAGGCCGGCCTGCTGGAAAAAGATTTCGTCGCGGTGATGCGCTTCCAGGGCCCGCGCTCCAACGGCATGCCCGAGCTGCACAAGATGACCCCGTTCCTCGGGGTGCTGCAGGACCGTGGCTTCAAGGTGGCGCTGGTGACCGATGGACGTATGTCGGGTGCCTCGGGCAAGATTCCGGCGGCGATTCATGTCAGCCCCGAAGCCCAGGTCGGCGGTGCGCTGGCTCGGGTGCTGGACGGTGACATCATTCGCGTTGACGGGGTCAAGGGCACCTTGGAACTCAAGGTCGACGCCGCCGAATTCGCCGCCCGGGAACCGGCCAAGGGCCTGTTGGGCAACAACGTCGGCACCGGTCGTGAACTCTTCGCTTTCATGCGCATGGCCTTCAGCTCGGCAGAGCAGGGCGCCAGCGCCTTTACCTCTGCTCTGGAGACGCTTAATTGAAACTGGCCCTGGTCGGTGACATCGGTGGCACCAACGCGCGCTTCGCGTTGTGGAAAGACCAACAACTGGACGCGATCCAGGTCCATGCAACGGCGGACTATCGCTGCCCGGAAGACGCCATCAAGGCGTACCTGCAAGACCAGGGCCTGGCCCTGGGTTCCATCGGTTCGGTATGCCTGTCGGTGGCCGGTCCGGTCAGCGGCGATGAGTTCCGTTTTACCAACAACCACTGGCGCCTGAGCCGCCAGGCGTTCTGCCAGGCCTTGCAGGTGGAGCAGTTGCTGCTGGTCAACGATTTCTCGGCCATGGCCCTGGGCATGACCCGCTTGCAGCCCGATGAGTTTCGCGTGGTCTGCGAAGGCGTTGCCGAGCCCTTGCGTCCGGCGGTGGTGATCGGCCCGGGCACTGGTCTCGGCGTCGGTACCCTGTTGAATTTCGGCGACGGCCGCTACATGGCCTTGCCGGGGGAGGGGGGGCATGTCGACCTGCCCTTGAGCAGCCCGCGGGAAACCCAGCTGTGGCAGCACATCCACGATGAAATTGGCCATGTCAGCGCCGAGACCGCTTTGAGTGGCAGTGGATTGCCGCGGGTGTACCGGGCGATCTGTGCGGTGGACGGTCATGAGCCGCGCCTCGATACCCCGGAGGCCATCACCGCTGCCGGGCTGGCCGGCGACCCGATTGCCCGGGAAGTGCTGGAGCAGTTCAGCTGCTGGCTGGGGCGAGTGGCGGGCAACAACGTGCTGACCACGGGCGCGCGGGGCGGGGTGTATATCGTCGGCGGGGTGATTCCCCGTTTCGCCGACTTCTTCATCCACAGCGGCTTTGCCAGGAGTTTTGCCGACAAGGGCTGCATGAGCGACTACTTCAAGGGCATTCCGGTGTGGTTGGTGACGGCGCCCTATTCCGGGCTGACCGGTGCCGGCGTAGCGCTGGAGCAGGCCCAGGGTTGACCTTGAGCCGCACGGCGTAGGAGCCGGCTTACCGGTGAAGAGGCGGTAACACGCCTCCCGGCATCAGGCATAATCGCGCTCCCTGCCTAACAATAAGGACGGCCCCGGTGAGTTCAGTCAGTAAGTCGATTTTGTTGGTTGACGACGATCAGGAAATTCGCGAGCTGCTGGAAACCTACCTCAGCCGCTGCGGCTTCCAGGTGCGCACGACCGCCGATGGCGCCGGCTTTCGTCAGGCCCTGAGCGAGGCCCCCAGCGACCTGGTGATCCTCGACGTGATGCTGCCCGACGAAGACGGCTTCAGCCTGTGCCGCTGGATTCGCCAGCACCCACGGTGCAGCCAGGTGCCGATCATCATGCTCACCGCCAGCTCCGACGAGGCCGATCGGGTGATCGGTCTGGAGCTGGGGGCCGACGACTACCTGGGCAAGCCCTTCAGCCCACGGGAGTTGCAGGCGCGGATCAAGGCGCTGTTGCGCCGGGTGCAGTTCGCCCAGGAACGGGTCGCAGGTGACGTGCTGTGCTTCGACGAGTGGCGCCTGGATGTGATCAGTCACCGCTTGTTTCATAACGACGGCGAGGAGGTGATCCTCTCCGGCGCCGACTTTGCCCTGCTCAAGCTGTTCCTCGACCACCCCCAGGAAATCCTCGACCGCGACACCATCGGCAATGCCACTCGCGGGCGCGACCTGATGCCCCTGGACCGCATCGTCGACATGGCTGTCAGCCGCCTGCGCCAGCGTCTGCGGGACACGGAAAAGCCACCGCGGCTGATCCGTACCGTGCGTGGCAGTGGCTATCAATTGGCAGCCAATGTGGTTGCCGGCAATGGTCACTGAGGCAGTGCGCAGAGTATTGCGGCGGGTGCCGGTGCCTCGCTCGCTGCTGGGGCGCATGCTTCTGCTGACCTTGCTGGCGGTGTTGTTCGCCCAGGCCCTGTCCAGCGTGATCTGGGTTTCGCAGTTGCGCGCTACTCAGCTCGAAGGCCTGGTGACCAGCGCCCGCAGCCTGGCTCACTCGATGACCGCCAGCGTCAGTTACCTGCGTTCGCTGCCGGTGGCTTATCGCCCCCTGGTGCTCGACCAGTTGCGCAGCATGGGCGGTACCCGTTTTGTCGTGACCCTCAATGACAAGCCCCTGGGCATGCAGGTGCTGCCCGCTACACCGCGCAAAGAGGCGGTATTGCAGGCGGTGGAGCAAGTGCTGCGCCAGTCCCTGGGCAACGACGCGGATTTATCCGTGACCTTTGTCAGCCCCGATGATCTGCGGATTTTCAATGGCGGCCTCAAGCTCGACGAATTACCCCGCTCCTGGGCCCATTACGCCTTGACCCTGGAGCCGGTGAACCCGCCGGTGCTGGTGACCCAGATCCAGATGGCCCCGGGAGAATGGCTGTACATCGCTTCGCTGTTGCCCGAGCCCTACACCAGTCTCGAAGAGCAGGGGCTGCCGGCGCAGCAGGTGTGGTTCATCCTGCTCACCAGCGGTTTTCTGCTGCTGTTCATCGGCCTGCTGGTGCATTGGCAGAGCCGGCCCCTCAAGCGTCTGGCCCGGGCGGCGCGGGACATGTCCCTGGGCGCCGATGTCGAGCCGGTGGCGCAGGGCGGCGGCAGTGAAGTGGTGGAAGTGGGGCGGGCCTTCAACAGCATGCGCGAACGCATCAGCCGCTACCTGACCGAGCGCAGCCAGCTGTTCAGCGCCATCTCCCACGACCTGCGCACCCCCATCACCCGCCTGCGCCTGCGGGTCGAATTGTTGGAGGACGAACAACTTCAAGCCAAGTTCGGCCGCGACCTGGACGAGCTGGAACTGCTGGTCAAAGGTGCGTTGCAATGCGTCAAGGACACCGACATCCACGAGAACATCGAGCCGGTGGACCTCAATCAGGTGCTCGACTGCCTGGTGGAGCCTTACCTGGCACCCAACGGCAATGGCCGCGTGACCCAGCAGGGCCGGGCGCTGGCCAGCTACCCGGGCAAGCCCCTGGCGCTCAAGCGCTGCATGGGCAACCTGATCGACAACGCCCTGAAGTACGGCCAGAACGCCCATCTGTACATCGAAGACGACGACAGCGGTTTTGTCCTGCATGTAGACGACGAAGGCCCTGGCGTACCGGAGCAGCGCCTGGAGCAGGTGTTCGAGCCGCATTTCCGTCTGGCCGGCCAGCAGCAGGGCTACGGCCTGGGCCTGGGCATCGCGCGCAACATTGCCCACAGCCATGGCGGCGAAGTCAGCCTGCAGAACCTGCGCGAAGGCGGCCTGCGCGTGACCCTGTACCTGCCCCGGACCTTCGACTGAGCGGCTGGCCTGTGCAGACGCTGATTTGTGTAGGCGCTGGCTTGCCAGCGAAGGCGTTCCCAAGGGCACTGCAGGACTCAAGGGCCTCTTCGCCGGCAAGCCGGCTCCTACGGGTGGAGCCGCGCAATGTCACGGTTTGGTGACATTGTGCTGGCCCTTCGTTACCTGCGGTTGCGAGCGGCTTGATTAGACTCAAGCCTTCGATAAAAACAACAACAGGCCACTCATGGACTCTCTCCCCCTGCCGCTGCGCAGTTGGCTGAACGCGCCCGCTCACCATTCCTGGCTCGCCGCCGAAGGCCAGCGCCTGCTTGATTTCGCCAAGGCTTCACGACTTGCCGAAGGCTTCGGCAACCTCGATGCCCGGGGCTGCCTGCCCGCCGGTGCCCAGGCCGAAACCATGAACACCGCGCGCATGACCCACAGCTTCGCCATGGCGCACATCCAGGGCCTGCCGGGTTATGCCGGGCTGGTGGATCACGGCATCGCCGCGCTCATGGGGCCGTTGCGCGATGCCGAGCACGGCGGCTGGTTCGCCGTGGCCGGTCAGGCCGATGGCAACGGCACCAAGGCTGCCTATCTGCATGCCTTTGTCGCCCTGGCCGCCAGCTCTGCGGTGGTGGCGCAGCGGCCGGGTGCCCAGGCCCTACTTGAGGAGGCGATCCGGATCGTCGATGGGTATTTCTGGAGCGAGGAGGAGGGCTCCATGCTCGAGTCCTTCAACCGTGACTGGCGCGAGCCGGAAGCCTATCGCGGCGCCAACAGCAACATGCACGCCACCGAGGCCTTTCTGGCCCTGGCCGATGTCACCCAGGACCCGCGCTGGCTCAACCGCGCCCTGCGCATCGTCGAGCGGGTGATCCATCAGCACGCCGCCGCCAACGACTTCATGGTGATCGAGCATTTCAACGCTGACTGGCAGCCCCTGCGCGACTACAACCGGGCCTTTCCCGCCGATGGTTTCCGGCCCTTCGGCACCACGCCGGGCCACGGTTTCGAATGGGCGCGCCTGCTGTTGCACCTGGAGGCATCGCGGGTCCAGGCCGGCCTGTTGACCCCGGGCTGGCTGGCGCTGGATGCGCAACGTCTGTTTGCGAGCAACTGCCGCCACGGCTGGGACGTGGATGGCGCCCCGGGCATTGTCTACACCCTGGACTGGGACAACCGGCCAGTGGTGCGCCAGCGCCTGCACTGGACCCACGCCGAGGCCAGCGCCGCCGCCAGCGCTTTGCTCAAGCGCACCGGCCAGGAGCAATACGAGGTCTGGTACCGGCGTTTCTGGGAGTTCTGCGAAGCCCATTTCATCGATCGTCAGCAGGGCAGCTGGCATCACGAACTGGGCCGCGACAACCGCCCGGCTGCCGAGATCTGGGGCGGCAAGCCGGACCTCTATCACGCCTGGCAAGCCGTGCTGATTCCGCGTCTGCCTCTGGCGCCGAGCATGGCCTCGGCTTTGGCCCAAGCGTCTGTTCCGGGCCTTGTGTAACCATGTCGTGACATTTCCCCGTCGCTTCGTTACCCGAACGTTCGACTAGGCTGTTTAGACTCGTATGCAGCGCAAGCACCAGACTTGCATGCATAACAACAAGAAAGGTACTTCAAATGAATGCGATTTCTCGCCTCGCCACTGTCATTTCCCTTGCCTCTCTGTTTCCCCTGAGTGCCCTCGCCGCCGATTCCAAAGGTTCCGTGGAAGTCGTCCACTGGTGGACTTCGGGTGGTGAAAAAGCTGCTGTCGATGTGCTCAAGGCCCAAGTGGAAAAAGACGGTTTCACCTGGAAGGACGGCGCCGTGGCCGGTGGTGGCGGTTCCACTGCGATGACCGTGCTCAAAAGCCGCGCCGTGGCCGGCAACCCGCCGGGCGTAGCCCAGATCAAGGGCCCGGATATCCAGGAATGGGGCAGCACCGGCCTGCTCAGCACCGACACCCTCAAGGACGTGGCCAAGGCGGAAAACTGGGACGGCCTGCTCTCGTCCAAGGTGGCCAATACCGTCAAGTACGAAGGTGATTACGTAGCAGTGCCGGTGAACATCCACCGGGTCAACTGGCTGTGGATCAACCCTGAAGTGTTCAAGAAGGCCGGGATCGACAAGGCCCCGACCACCCTCGAAGAGTTCTATGCCGCCGGCGACAAGCTCAAGGCCGCGGGCTTTATCGCCCTGGCCCACGGTGGCCAGCCGTGGCAGGACAGCACCGTGTTTGAAGACGTGGTGCTCTCGGTCATGGGCCCTGAAGGCTACAAGAAAGCCCTGGTGGACCTGGACCAGAAAACCCTGTCCGGCCCGGAAATGACCAAGACCTTCGCCGAACTGAAGAAAATCACCGGCTACATGGACCCCAACCGTGCCGGGCGTGACTGGAACATTGCGGCTGCCGACGTGATCGGCGGCAAGGCCGGCATGCAGATGATGGGCGACTGGGCCAAGAGCGAATGGACGGCGGCGAAGAAAGTTGCCGGCAAGGACTACCAGTGCGTGCCGTTCCCGGGCACTGACAAGGCCTTCACCTACAACATCGACTCCCTGGCGGTGTTCAAGCTAAAGGCCGATCGCAAAGGTGATATCGCCGCTCAGCAGGACCTGGCCAAGGTCGCCCTGGGCAAGGACTTCCAGAAGGTCTTCAGCATCAACAAGGGCTCGATCCCGGTGCGCACCGACATGCTCAACGACATGAGCGCCGAGGGCTTCGACTCCTGCGCCCAGGCAGCGGCCAAGGACTTCCTGGCCGACGAGAAGACCGGCGGCCTGCAGCCGAGCATGGCGCACAACATGGCCACTTCCCTGGCGGTGCAGGGCGCGATCTTCGATGTGGTCACCAACTTCATGAACGACAAGGATGCGGACCCGGCCAAGGCCAGTGCGCAACTGGCCTCGGCGGTCAAAGCCGCGCAGTAATCCTTGACCCCGCCGCCGGTACGCCGGCGGCTGACCTGTGACTGTGTTGCCGCCCTGCAGGGCTTACGTCCATGCAGCGGCGGCGTGCATCCCGGATTCACTTCAATAACTGGGTTTTTGCGATGAGCTCTGTGGCGGTTTTCAGCAAGGCCTCACCCCTGGACGCACTGCAGCGCTGGCTACCCAAGCTGGTGCTGGCGCCGAGCATGGTGATCGTGCTCGTGGGGTTTTATGGCTACATCATCTGGACGTTCATTCTGTCCTTTACCAATTCCAGCTTCATGCCGAGCTACAAGTGGGTCGGCCTGCAGCAATACCTGCGCTTGATGGACAACGACCGCTGGTGGGTGGCGAGCAAGAACCTCGCGCTCTTCGGCGGCATGTTCATTGCCATCAGCCTGGTGCTGGGGGTGTTCCTGGCGGTGCTGCTGGACCAGCGCATCCGCAAGGAAGGCTTCATCCGCACCGTGTACCTGTACCCCATGGCGCTGTCGATGATCGTCACCGGTACTGCCTGGAAGTGGCTGCTCAACCCTGGCCTGGGCCTGGACAAGATGCTCCGTGACTGGGGCTGGGAAGGCTTTCGCCTGGACTGGCTGGTGGATCAGGACCGGGTGGTCTACTGCCTGGTGATCGCCGCCGTATGGCAGGCCTCGGGCTTTGTCATGGCGATGTTCCTCGCCGGTCTGCGCGGTGTTGACCAGTCGATCATCCGCGCCGCCCAGGTGGACGGCGCGAGCCTGCCGACCATCTACCTGCGGATCGTGCTGCCGAGCCTGCGGCCGGTGTTCTTCAGTGCCTTCATGATCCTCGCCCATATCGCCATCAAGAGCTTCGACCTGGTGGCGGCGATGACCGCGGGCGGCCCGGGCTACTCCTCCGACCTGCCGGCGATGTTCATGTACTCCTTCACCTTCAGCCGGGGCCAGATGGGCATCGGCTCGGCCAGCGCCATGCTGATGCTCGGTGCCGTGCTGACCATCCTGGTGCCGTACCTGTACTCCGAACTGCGAGGCAAGCGCCATGACTAACTCCCTCGCCAAGCCGACCCTGAACTTCAGTCGGATCGCCATCTACGCCACCTTGCTGCTGGCGGCGGCGGTGTACCTGATTCCATTGGTGGTGATGCTGCTGACCAGCTTCAAGACCCCGGAAGACATCCGCACCGGCAACCTGCTGAGCTGGCCCCAGGTGGTGGACGGCATCGGCTGGATCAAAGCCTGGGACGCTGTGGGCGGCTACTTCTGGAACTCGGTGAAGATCACCGTGCCGGCGGTACTGATCTCCACCTTCATCGGTGCAATGAACGGCTACGTGCTGTCGATGTGGCGCTTTCGCGGCTCCCAGCTGTTCTTCGGCCTGCTGCTGTTCGGCTGCTTCCTGCCATTCCAGACCGTGCTGCTGCCGGCCTCGTTCACCCTTGGCAAGTTCGGCCTGGCCAACACCACCACCGGCCTGGTGCTGGTGCACGTGGTTTACGGCCTGGCCTTCACCACGCTGTTTTTCCGCAACTACTACGTGAGCATCCCCGATGCCCTGGTCAAGGCCGCGCGCCTGGATGGCGCCGGGTTCTTCACCATCTTCGGCAAGATCCTGCTGCCGATGTCGGTGCCGATCATCATGGTCTGCCTGATCTGGCAGTTCACCCAGATCTGGAACGATTTCCTGTTCGGCGTGGTGTTTGCCAGCGGCGATGCGCAACCGATCACCGTGGCCCTGAACAACCTGGTCAACACCAGCACCGGGGCCAAGGAATACAACGTTGATATGGCGGCGGCGATGATCGCCGGGCTGCCGACACTGCTGGTCTACATCTTCGCCGGCAAGTATTTCCTGCGCGGGCTGACGTCCGGCGCAGTCAAGGGGTAAAGCATGGCCACTCTCGAATTACGCAACGTCAACAAGACCTACGGTGCCGGCCTGCCGGACACCCTGAAGAATATCGAACTGAAGATCGACGACGGTGAGTTCCTGATCCTCGTCGGCCCGTCCGGCTGCGGCAAATCCACCCTGATGAACTGCATCGCCGGCCTTGAGAACATCAGCGGCGGGGCGATCCTGGTGGACGACGCCGACATCAGCGGCATGAGCCCCAAGGATCGTGACATCGCCATGGTGTTCCAGTCCTACGCGCTGTACCCGACCATGAGCGTGCGCGACAACATCGCCTTCGGCCTGAAGATCCGCAAGATGCCCAGCGCCGAGATCGACGCGGAAGTGGCACGGGTGGCCAAGCTGCTACAGATCGAGCACCTGCTGACCCGCAAGCCGGGCCAGCTCTCCGGTGGCCAGCAGCAGCGGGTGGCCATGGGCCGGGCGCTGGCGCGGCGGCCGAAGATCTACCTGTTCGACGAACCGCTGTCCAACCTCGACGCCAAGCTGCGGGTCGAGATGCGCACCGAAATGAAACTGATGCACCAGCGCCTCAAGACCACCACGGTCTACGTCACCCACGACCAGATCGAAGCCATGACCCTGGGCGACAAGGTTGCGGTGATGAAGGATGGGATCATCCAGCAGTTCGGCACCCCGAAGCAGATCTACAACGATCCGGCCAACCTGTTCGTAGCGAGTTTTATCGGATCGCCGCCGATGAACTTCATCCCCCTGCGCCTGCAACGCAAGGACGGCCGCCTGCTGGCGCTACTGGACAGTGGCCAGGCCCGTTGCGAGCTGCCTCTGGGCATGCAGGACGCGGGGCTCGAAGACCGCGAGGTGATCCTCGGCATTCGTCCGGAGCAGATTGCCCTGGCCGCCACCGAAGCCAATGGCTTGCCGACCTTGCGCGCCGAGGTCCAGGTGGTCGAGCCCACCGGTCCCGACACCCTGGTGTTCGTCACCCTCAATGGCACCAAGGTCTGCTGCCGCCTGGCGCCGGATCAGGCGCCCGAGGCAGGAGAAACCCTGACCTTGCAGTTCGATCCGGCCCGAGTGCTGCTGTTCGATGCCCAGAGCGGCGAGCGCCTGGGAGCGGCCGGCGCGCCTGTGTCCGAGCCCCGTAGCGGCAACGTGGCGCAGTTCAAGGGGCGATGAATCCGTGGCGGATGGCCTGTCATCCGTCGCACCCGCTGTAAACCGCGTTGGATAAATCGTTAATAACAATAAAGACGAGGATGTAGGGATGAAAAAGCAACACAGCAATACCCGGCTGCTTTGCCAGTTGTCAGCGGCTGCGGCATTGGTCCTGTCCGCCAATGCCATGGCGGACGAGGCGTTCAGCGCCGACTCCAAGTGGATGACCGGCGACTGGGGTGGTGAGCGTATCAAGCTGATCGAGCAGGGGATCGACATCAAGGCCGACTACGTCGGTGAAATGGGCGCCAACTTGCATGGCGGCTACAACGATGACAAGACCGGGCGCTACAGCGATCAGTTCGGTCTCGGCGTGGCCTTCGATCTGCAGAAGCTGCTGGGCTGGGACAATACCCAGGCCAAGATTCAGCTGACCAACCGTAACGGCCAGAACATTTCCAACGATCGCATCGGCGACCCGCGTGCCGGCACCCTGAGTTCTTCCCAGGAGGTGTACGGTCGTGGCCATATGGTGCGTCTGACCCAGCTGTGGATTCAGCACCAGTTCCTCGACGGCAAGCTGGACGTCAAGGCCGGTTACTTCGGCGAAGGCGAAGACTTCAACACCTTCCCCTGCGAGTTCCAGAACCTGGCCTTCTGCGGCTCCCAGGTGGGCAACTGGGCCACCGGCATCTGGTACAACTGGCCGGTCAGCCAGGCGGCGCTGCGGGTCAAATACCACATCACCCCCGAGCTGTATGCGCAGATCGGCGCTTACAACCAGAACCCGTCGCAGCTGGAGCATGGCAACGGCTTCAAGCTCAGCGGCAGCGGCACCAAGGGCACGGTATTGCCGGTGGAACTGGTCTGGTCGCCCAAGCTCAATAGCCTGCCGGGCGAGTACCGCGTGGGTTACTACAAGAGCACGGCCGACGCCAATGATGTGCGCAAGGACGCCAACGGCCAGGACGCCGCGGACACGGGCGACGCCTATCGCGTGCACAACAGCAAGCACGGCTACTGGTTCGTTGCTCAACAGCAACTCACCACCCACAACGGTGACGCTTCCCGTGGCCTGAACATCGCCGCCAACGCCACCTTCCATGACAAGGACACCAACGTCGTCGACAACTACCAGTCGCTGATGTTCGTGTACAAAGGGCCGTTCGATGCGCGTCCGAAAGATGACGTGGGCATCGGTTTTGCGCGGATCCACGTCAACGACGATGTGCGCAAGAACGCCCAGCTGATCAACGAGGACAACGGCATCAGCAACTACGACAACCCGCTGTACATGCCGCTGCGCGACACGGAATACAACTACGAGATCAACTACGGTTTCCACGTCACCAACTGGCTGACCGTACGCCCCAACCTGCAATACATCACCCATCCGGGCGGTGTGGATGAAGTGGATAACGCGTTGGTGGCCGGTCTGAAAATTCAGTCGGTGTTCTAGAGCTGTTGCGATAAGCTCCTCCTCCATGTGCGCATTTTGCGGATGGCCCAGGCCGTCCGCTTTTTTTTGTGGGGATTGCAAGTCCCCCTGATGAGTATCGAGACAGCAGTGAATTTCAGGACCGCGGCCCATGCATGAGCATCCGCTACAACGCTTTTTCAAATCCCTGCGCGAACGCCCGGTGTTCGCCTGGGAGCGCTATCAGATGCGCGATGTGCTGGTGATCGATCACCCGCTGTGCCAGGCGGTGTTCAGTCGCCAGGGCGCTCAACTGCTGCACTTTCAGCCGGCCGGGCAGAAGCCCTGGCTGTGGTGTGCCTCGAAGTGGCCGCAAGTGGGGGCGATCCGCGGTGGTGTGCCGGTGTGCTGGCCCTGGTACGGTCGCCATCCCAGTGAAAATGCCTGGCCGTCCCACGGTTGGGCGCGGCTGCTGGACTGGAAACTGCTGGACAGCAGCAGCGACGAGGACGGCGTGCGCCTGCACTGGCAATTGCAGTTGTGCGACTGGAAGGTCGATCTGCACGCGCACCTGGGGCAAAGCATGGATCTGCGCCTGAGCACCGAGCACCAGGACAGTGAGCCTTGTCAGTTGAGCCAGGCTTTGCATGCCTACTGGCGTATTGGTGACGTCGGTGAGGTAGCGCTGTCCGGGCTTGATGGCGCCCAGGGTTACGACCAGTTGAACCGCCAGGTCTGTCAGCAGCAGGGCGAGTTGCGGGTCGAGGGCGGGTGCCAGCGGGTGTTCCAGCACGAAGGCGAATTGCAGCTCAAGGACCACGCCTGGCAGCGCGAGCTGTGTATCGATACCGGTGACGATGCCGACACCGTGGTCTGGCACCCCGGCACCCGGCCCTTGCTGGGGGTGAGCTGGAATGAGGTGTCGCGGTTTGTCTGCGTCGAAGCGGCTGCCGGCGGCACCGACAGCCTGTGCCTGGCGCCGGGGGAGCAGGCGCACCTGAGCTTGCAGGCGCGGGCTGCGGTGTAGGAGTCGGCAGGCCGGCGAACCGGCCAGCCTCAGTTGAACTCGTCGCCCACCGGATAGCGGCTGGCGTTGAGGCTTTCCTTGATCTTGCGCAGGTGCGGCTGGAAGTCCACGCCACGGCGCAGGGTCATGCCGGTGGCCAGCACGTCGAGCACGGTGAGCTGGATGATCCGCGAGGTCATCGGCATGTAGATGTCGGTGTCTTCCGGCAGAGGGATGTTCAGGCTCAAGGTACTGGCCTTGGCCAGCGGCGAGTTCTCTGCGGTCAGCCCCAGCACCGATGCGCCGTTTTCCCGGGCAATGCGTGCCACTTCCACCAGTTCGCGGGTCCGGCCGGTGTAGGAAATGATCACGAACAATTCGCCGGTGTGGGCCACCGAGGCGATCATGCGCTGCATCAGCACGTCGGCATGGGCCGTCACTGCCAGGTTGAAGCGGAAAAACTTGTGCAACGCATCCATGGCCACCGGGGCCGAGGCACCGAGGCCGAAGAAGTGGATCTGCCGAGCCTGAATCAACAGGTCAACGGCCTTGCTGATCAGGTTCGGGTCCAGGGCCTGGCAGGCACTGTCCAGGGAGGCGATGGCACTGCCGAAGATCTTTTGTGTGTAGGCCTCGGGGTTGTCGTCGGCCTCTACGGCGCGGCTGACGTAGGCGGCGCCGCTGGCCAGGCTCTGGGCCAGTTGCAGCTTGAGTTCCGGGTAGCCGCTGACACCGAACGAGCGGCAGAAGCGATTGACCGTCGGTTCGCTGACCGAAGCGGCCTGGGCCAGCGCAGCGATGCTGAAGCGAGTCGCCTGCTGTGGGTTGAGCAGGATGACTTCGGCGACTTTACGTTCCGCCTTGTTCAGTTCTTCAAGGCGGTTCTGGATCTGCTCCAGAAGATTTCGCACTCGGTCCATTCAGGTTTCCTAGATCGGCTAGACAGGCGCAGCAACAGAGCCGCTAGAGCGCCCGCAATGCGAAGTTGAGAGGTGGCCTATCCTACTGATGGCCTGGATCGACCACCACCTGGAATCTGTATTTTGTAAAAATGTTGTGTTTATTACTACATTTTTCCTTGAGTGATGCCTTGAAAAAAGGTATTTGTAGCTTAACTTGATAAAAGAACAAACATCATGCCTTCGATAACGGTTGAACCCTGCACCTTTGCCTTGTTCGGCGCGCTGGGCGATCTGGCGCTGCGTAAGCTGTTTCCTGCCTTGTACCAACTCGATGCCGCCGGTCTGTTGCATGAAGACACGCGGATTCTGGCCCTGGCTCGTGAGCCGGGCAGCGAGCAAGAGCACCTGGCGAATATCGAAACCGAGCTGCGCAAGTACGTCGGCGACAAGGACATCGACAGTGAGGTCCTGCAGACTTTTCTCGCTCGCCTGAGCTACCTGCATGTGGACTTCCTCAAGGCCGAGGACTATGTGGCCCTGGCTGAGCGCGCCGGCGGCGAACAACGCTTGATCGCCTACTTCGCCACACCGGCGGCGGTGTATGGCGCGATTTGCGAGAACCTGTCTCGGGTCGGACTCAACCAGCACACTCGCGTGGTCCTGGAAAAACCCATTGGCTCGGACCTGGAATCGTCGCGCAAGGTCAACGACGCGGTGGCCCAGTTCTTCCCGGAAAATCGCATCTACCGGATCGACCACTACCTGGGCAAGGAGACGGTGCAGAACCTGATCGCCTTGCGCTTCGCCAACAGCCTGTTCGAAACCCAGTGGAACCAGAACTACATCTCCCACGTGGAAATCACCGTGGCCGAGAAGGTTGGCATCGAAGGCCGCTGGGGCTATTTCGACAAGGCCGGCCAGCTGCGGGACATGATCCAGAACCACTTGCTGCAGTTGCTGTGCCTGATCGCCATGGACCCACCGGCCGACCTGTCTGCCGACAGCATCCGTGACGAGAAGGTCAAGGTGCTCAAGGCCCTGGCGCCCATCAGCCCGGAAGGCCTGACCACCCAGGTGGTGCGTGGCCAGTACATTGCCGGTCACAGCGAGGGCCAATCGGTGCCGGGTTACCTGGAGGAAGAAAACTCCAACACCCAGAGCGACACCGAAACCTTCGTTGCCCTGCGTGCCGACATCCGCAACTGGCGTTGGGCCGGGGTGCCGTTCTACCTGCGTACCGGCAAGCGCATGCCGCAAAAACTGTCGCAGATCGTCATCCACTTCAAAGAGCCGTCGCACTATATCTTCGCCCCCGAGCAGCGCCTGCAGATCAGCAACAAGCTGATCATTCGCCTGCAGCCGGATGAAGGTATCTCGTTGCGGGTGATGACCAAGGAACAAGGCCTGGACAAGGGCATGCAGCTGCGCAGCGGTCCGTTGCAGCTGAATTTTTCCGATACCTATCGCAGTGCACGGATTCCTGATGCCTACGAGCGGTTGTTACTGGAAGTGATGCGCGGCAATCAGAACCTGTTTGTCCGCAAAGATGAAATCGAAGCCGCGTGGAAGTGGTGTGACCAGTTGATCGCCGGGTGGAAAAAATCCGGTGATGCGCCCAAGCCGTATGCGGCCGGGTCCTGGGGGCCGATGAGCTCCATTGCACTGATCACGCGGGACGGGAGGTCTTGGTATGGCGATATCTGATTTGCAACTGCCGGCGGGGGTAGCAGCCCACGAATTCCGCAGTCCTACCTTGTTGGCTGAAGGCCAGGCGCTGAGAGTGGCCGAGCTGCTGCGCGAGGCCATTGCCGCCCGCGGCAACGCGACCCTGGTGGTATCCGGTGGCCGTAGCCCGGTGGCGTTTTTCCAGGCCCTGGTGAAGCAGGAACTGGATTGGTCCAAGGTGCTGATCACCCTGGCGGACGAGCGTTGGGTGCCGGTGGAACATGCCGACAGCAATGCCGGTCTGCTCAAGCGCTATCTGCTCCAGGGGCCGGTGGCCAAGGCCAGCTTTCTCAGCCTCTATAGCGCGGCGGCCAACCTGGAAGAAGCGGCCCAGCAGGCCGATCGTCTGCTGGCCGAGCTGCCGGGGATTGATGTGCTGGTGCTGGGCATGGGTGATGACGGTCATACCGCCTCGCTGTTCCCCAACAGCCCGAACCTGGCCGAGGCGCTTCGGGTCGATGGCAGCCGTCGCTGCTGGCCAATGCTGGCGCCGACTGTGCCCCATCAGCGCCTGAGCATGAGCCGGGCCTTGCTGGCCTCGGCCCGCCATCAGCTGTTGTCGATTTCCGGTCAGTCCAAGCTGACCACCCTGAGTGCCGCACTGGCCGGTGACGCTGTTGCCGAAATGCCGATTCGCGCCTTCCTGCAAACCCCGTTAGAGATTTACTGGTGCCCATGAGCCAAGGATCAGCCGCTATGACAAACCTACCCCCGACCGTTTCCATGGCGGACAAAGTTGCCCTGATCGACAGCCTCTGTGCCAAGGCGCGGATTCTGCCGGTGATCACCATCGCCCGTGAGCAGGATGTGCTGCCACTGGCAGACGCCCTGGCGGCAGGTGGCCTGACGGCCCTGGAAGTGACCCTGCGTTCGCAGTTCGGCCTCAAGGCCATCCAGATCCTGCGCGAGCAGCGCCCGGAACTGGTGACCGGTGCCGGCACTGTGCTTGATCCGCACATGCTCGCCGCGGCGGAAGCGGCAGGCTCACAGTTCATCGTCACCCCGGGTATCACCCGTGACCTGTTGCAGGCCAGTGTCGCCAGTCCGATCCCGCTGTTGCCGGGGATCAGCAATGCTTCCGGGATCATGGAGGGTTATGCCCTGGGTTATCGTCGCTTCAAGCTGTTCCCGGCTGAAGTCAGCGGTGGCGTGGCGGCGATCAAGGCCCTGGGCGGTCCGTTCGGTGAGGTGAAATTCTGCCCGACTGGCGGCGTTGGCCCGGCCAATATCAAGAGCTACATGGCGTTGAAGAATGTGATGTGCGTGGGCGGTAGCTGGATGCTCGATCCCGAGTGGATCAAGAACGGCGACTGGGCGCGGATTCAAGAGTGCACGGCCGAGGCCCTGTCTCTGCTGGACTGAAATTTTTACCTGATTCGTTGGTGTGTTCTACGGCTTTACGGTGCGCTTGGTCGGTGCACCGTTTTTTTTTGCCTGGAGAAAAAGCCTCGCCCCTCGCTTGAAGAGAGGGAGGCGTCACTGGTTGGCCAATTCGCCAAGGGCCCTGATCAAGCACTGGATGTGCTCCAGAGGCGTCACCAGCCCCGGGGTGATGCGGATGCAGGGGCCAAAACCGGCGCCGGTGCGGGTTACGGCGAACAGGTTGTAGTCGCGCAGCAGGCGCTCCACCAGGGCTTGCTGGTCGGCGTGGCGGGTAAAGCGCAGGGCGCTGATGGCGCAGCACAGGCGCGGGTCTTTCGGGGTCAGGATTTCGATCCCTGGCGTCTCGCGCACGGCTTCGGTCCAGGTCGCGCGCAGGTAGTTCAGGCGTGCCCCCTTGGCCGCCGAACCGCCCATGGCTCGATGCTCCTCGAACACCAGGGGCAAGGTCATCAGCGCCGGGATGTTCGGTGTGCTGTAGGGCGTTCGGGCCCTGATGTCGTCGACCGGGAAGTGGAACTCGCCCATGTCCGGGTCGATATCCTCCAGGCGTTCCGGGTGGATATAGATAAAGCCCAGGCTCAGCGGCGCGCCGATCCATTTGTGCAGGTTGAAACCAGCGAAGGCGATCCCCAGCTGGGGCAGGTCGAACTCGATCTGGCCCAGGGCATGGGCGCCGTCGAGAATGATGTCGACTTGGTGTTCCCGGGCGGCGGCGGCAATGGCCTGGACTGGCATGACCAGTCCGCTGCGATGGGTGACATAGGTCAGGGGCATCAGCTTGAGTCGCGGGTAACGCTCGAACGCGCTTGTATAGGTGTCGACCAGGCTGTCAAAACTGGCAGGGTGCTGGTGCTCGATTTCTATCACCTCCACACCCCGGTGACGGGCCAGCCAGCGCATCGCGCTTTTCACCGTGTCGTACTCCAGGTCGCTGAGCAGCACCTGGTCGCCGGGTTGCAGGCGGTTGTAGTTGCGGATCAAGGATTGCAGGGCGTCGGAAGCACAGCGAGTCAGGGCCACGGCATTCTCCGGGGCCTCCAGCAGTGCTGCCAGCTGGCCACGGATCTGCAGGGCCTCGATCTGTTCGAAGCGCTGGCGCACATGCACCGAGTTACTGCGGTTCACCCACTGGATATTGTGTTGGTACTCCTCGGCCACCTTGCGCGTCATGCGCCCGAAATAGCCGTTTTCCAGATTGATCGGCCCAGGATCGATGTCGAACTGCCGGGCGATTGCACGCCAATGGTCTTCGTCATGGGCAAGGGGTGCTGCAGTCCTTGGCATGGTGGGCTCTTTTTCAGTGACGGGGCTTGGGTTTGCCGTGTTTGGCGCGCAGCGGGTCGAGCAGGTCGGACAGGCCGTTGTGATCGATCTCCTGCATCAGGGCCAGCAGGCCGCCGAGCTCGCCCTTGGGAAAGCCCTCGCGGGCGAACCAATTCAGGTAGGGGCCGGGCAGGTCGGCCAGGATGCGGCCCTTGTACTTGCCGAAGGGCATTTCCCGGGTGATCAGCAGTTCAAGTGTCTCGGGGGTCATGGCGCAACTTTCGTGTGATTCGAACGCCATGGAAAATACAGGCATTCTGCATGCAGGCCAAATGACAGATCATGCAAATAACGCGGATACAGATTTTTAGTTAAAAGATAACTTATTGAAAATTAAGAAAAAAATATAAATTCAAAGTCTGGCATGGCGGGTGCAACGGTTAATTCAGCAGTTAACTCAGCAGTTGACTCAACTCTCCCAACCCGCAAGGAACCAGAAAATGACTGACTTGAATAAAGAAGCAATTTCGGTGCTCAACAGCCTGATCGAGACCAGCAAGGATGGTCAGGAAGGGTTCAAGACCTGTGCTGAAGACATCAAGCACCCAGAACTCAAGGCGCTGTTCATCAAGCGCTCCACCGATTGCGCTACTGCCGCCGCCGAACTGCAGTCCGTGGTGCGCTCCATGGGTGGCGAACCGGAAACCTCCACCAGCGTCAGTGGCGATCTGCACCGTCGTTGGGTCGACCTCAAGTCACTGGTGACCGGCAAGGATGAGGAATCGGTGCTCAACGAGGCCGAGCGTGGCGAAGACCATGCCTTGAAGTCCTACAAGGAGGCGCTGGATAAAATCAGCAAGCACAACCTGGTGGGTATTCGTGATGTGGTAGAGCGCCAGTACCACGGCGTGCAACGCAATCACGATCAGGTCAAAGCCTTGCGCAACCAGGCCCGTGCCCGTTCGTAACGGTTAAAACCTGTCAAAAACGCCAGCCAGTCTGGCGTTTTTTTATGCCTGTGATTTAGTGCTGGACGGGAATTAGTTAGCTAGCTAATAATTAGCTCGCGCCCACTCGTGGCGATCCCGACTATGGTTATTCAGTCCTTCAAAGAGTCCTTGTTCGTGCCCATTACCTTGCAGGCCTTGCTTGCTCCCAGCCTTCCTGCGGTGCAGTTCGCGATCAAGACGCTGCTGGGTGGCGGCCTGGCGCTGTGGCTGGCGTTGCGTTGGGGCCTGGAGCAGCCGGCCTGGGCCCTGATGACCGCGTTCATCGTCGCTCAGCCGTTGTCCGGAATGGTTCTGCAAAAGGGGCTGGCCCGGCTGCTGGGGACCTTGGTCGGTACGCTGATGTCGGTGCTGTTCATGGGCCTGTTCGCCCAGACGCCCTGGTTGTTCCTGCTGGCCCTGGCCCTGTGGCTGGGGTTGTGCACCGCCAGTTCCACGCTGCTGCGCAGTGCCTGGTCCTATTCCTTCGTGCTGGCGGGCTACACCGTGGCGATCATCGCCTTGCCCGCCATCAGTCACCCGTTGACCGTGTTCGATCAGGCCGTGGCCCGTTGCACGGAAATCTCCCTGGGGATCATTTGCGCCACCGCCAGCAGTGCCCTGATCTGGCCGATGCGGGTAGAGCGGCAATTGGCGGATCAGGCCCGCAGCGCCTGGCACAGTGGCATGCAGGCGGCCCGCGCCACCCTGGCCGGCGATGCCCTGGCGCGCAAGGGCCTGCTGGAAATTCTCGGGCGCATCGTCGCCGTGGACTCCCAGCGCGAACACGCCTGGTTCGAAGGTCCATCGGGGCGCCAGCGGGCCCGGGCCATCAGTGGCCTGAGCCAGAAGCTGCTGATGCTGTTGCGGATCTCCCGTTCGGTGCGGCGCCAGTGGAAACAACTGGACGCCGACGAAGCCCGGCAACTGCAGCCCTGGTTGGATCGGGTTCAGGAAGCCCTGGCGGCGGCCGACAAGGCTGGTTTGCAAGCGCTGCGTCCGCGCCTGCAGGAAGCGTCCCATGAGCTTCAGATCAGTCCGGCGCAGAGCTTTTGCCTGGCGCGTTTTGCGTTGTTGCTGGATACCGCCCTGGCGGCAACCCAGGCCCTGGACGCGGTGCAGGAGGGGCGGGCGCCGGTGGAGCAACCGGCAACCCTGACTCCCCATCGTGATCTGTCGCTGGCCCTGGTATTCGGTGCCCGCAGTGCCTTGGCGTTCCTCACGGTAGCCAGCTTCTGGCTGGCCACTGCCTGGCCTGCTGCCTCCGGTGCCATGCTCCTGACGTGTGTGGTCTGCAGCCTGTTCGCCAGCCGTGAGAACGGCGCGCAGATTGGCATGAGCTTCATGCGCGGAATCTTCCTGGCGATTCCGGCGGCGTTCCTGGTGGGGCAGATCCTCCTGCCTCAATGGAGCGGTTTTGCGATGTTGGCCATGGCCATGGGCGTGCCGCTGTTCTTCGGCGCCCTGGGCATGGCCAAGCCACAGATAGGCGCCACTGCCACTTCGTTCTGCCTGCATTTCATCGTGTTGATTTCGCCGATGAACCGCATGAGTTTCGATGTCGCCAGCTTCTTCAATAATGCCCAGGCCATGGTGCTGGGGGTGGGCGCCGCGGTACTGGCCTTCCATCTGCTGATTCTGCGTAACCCGGCCTGGCATGGCCGGCGCCTGCTGGCGGCGACCCTGAGTGATCTGGTGCGTTTGACCCGGCGCAACCTGCGGGGCGCGGAAAGCTGGTTCGGCGGGCGCATGGCCGATCGCCTGCTGCAACTGGCCCGGCATTATCCGGAGCTGCCGGAGCAGGCCCGCAGTCGCTGGGACGATGGCCTGTTGGGCCTGGACGTCGGCGATGAACTGATGCACCTGCGCCTGAGCCTGGCGGTGGCCCAGGTGCCGGTGAGTGCGGCGCAGCGCGAGTATTTCGAGCAGTTGCAACGCATCCTTGAACAGGGCCCGGCCGGTCATCGCCAGGAAGCCCTGGTGGCGCCCAGTGCGGCCTTGCTTGACGCTTTGGGCCGGCAGCCACCCAGTGACGCGCTGAAACTGGCCAAGGGGGCGGTGCTGCAATTGCAAAACAGCTGGCGCAGTTGGTGCCGGCAGCAGGAGGACAGCCATGGGGCTGCGTGAGTGGTCGTTGGGCGGGGTGCTGCTCAGCCCGTTTCTGATTTACGTGGTGCTGGCGCTGGTGGTCACCGGCGTGCTGCGAGTGCTGGTGCGAGTCACCGGATTGGGGCGCTGGATCTGGCATGAAGCCCTGTTCGATTGTGCCCTGTACGTCTGTGTATTGACGGTGATCACTGTGGTCCTGGGACCTTTATAAGGAGTTGATTATGCGTACACCCGTACGTGTCGTATTTACCCTGTGCCTGGTGGCGGTGGCGATCTTCGCCGGTTATCACCTGTGGCAGTACTACATGCTGACGCCCTGGACCCGGGACGCGCGGATTCGCGCCGACGTGGTGATCGTGGCCCCGGACGTATCCGGCTGGGTACGCGAGCTCAAGGTGGCGGACAACCAGCCCGTGAAGGCCGGAGACTTGTTGCTGAGCATCGACCGCGACCGGTTCGAGGCGGCCCTGGAAAAGGCCCAGGCCGTGGTTCAGACCCGTCAGCAGCAATTGAGTCTGCGCGAGCACGAGGCCAGTCGCCGTGCGGCCCTGGGTCCCCAGGCCATCAGTGCCGAGCTGCGCGAGAACGCCCAGATCAATGCCGGCATAGCCCGGGGCGAACTGCGTCAGGCCCAGGCCGAGGCCAAGGTCGCGGAGCTCAACCTGGCCCGCAGTCAGGTGCGCGCGCCCCGTAACGGGCATATCACCAACCTGCGCCTGGCCGAGGGCAACTACGTCAATGCCGGGCAGCCAGTGATGGCGCTGATCGATGATTCGACGTTCTACGTCCAGGCTTATTTCGAGGAAACCAAGCTGCCGCGAATCCAGGTCGGCGACCGGGTTAAGGTCTGGCTGATGAGTGCCGGCGATGCCCTGCCGGGCCATGTGCAAAGCGTCAGCCGGGGGATTACCGACCGCAATGCCACCCCTGACGGGCAATTGCTGGCGGAGGTGGAGCCGACCTTCAACTGGGTTCGTCTGGCCCAGCGGATTCCGGTGCGGATCAAGCTGGACAAGGTGCCTGAAGGCATCAACCTGAGCGCCGGCATGACCGCCAGCGTGCAGGTCGAGGAGGGCAGTGGACGGTAGGAGACGGCTTGCTGGCGCAAGCCATGACGAGCAAAGCCTTCGCCGACAAGCCGGCTCCTGGAGGACTACGTGGGGCGCGGTTTAGCCAATGGTGATGGCCGGCAGGGTCGGCAGGGTCACGGTCTGTTGCTTGCGTGGGGCGAGAATCTCGGCTTCGCCGTCCACCACCAGCTCGTCGCGCTGGTTGAATACGCGAGTGGCGATGCGGACGCGGAATTTCGGCAGTTTTTCGAGGATTTCCAGGCGTACGGTCAGGGTGTCGCCAATCTTCACCGGCTTCTGGAAGCTCATCTGCTGGCCGATGTAGATGGTGCCCGGCCCAGGCAGTTCGCAGGCCACGGCGGCGCTGATCAGGGCGCCGCTGAACATGCCGTGGGCAATGCGCTCCTTGAACATGGTGGCGGCGGCGAACTCGGGATCCAGGTGCACCGGGTTGTGATCGCCGGACATGGCGGCGAACAGCTGGATGTCACGCTCCTCGACGGTCTTGCTGTACTGGGCGGTCTGACCGACTTCCAGGGCTTCGTAAGGGGTGTTGGTAACCTGGGTCATGTTGCTGAAATCCTCTGACAGGTAAATGAGCGCACTGACCGCGCCGTCGCTTACTCCGACCGTGGAGGCCGGCGGTGTTGCAGCGCTTGGTCCAGCCAGGCCAGTACGTCGTGGGTCACTTGATCACGGTTGCTTTCGTTGAACAGCTCATGACGTGCCTGCGGGTAGATATTGAGTTGCAGGCACTGGCTGCCGGCCTCGCGCAATGCGTTGGCCAGATCCTTGAGACGCTTGCCATCACTCACCGGATCACATTCTCCGCCCATGACCAACAATGGCAGGCCGGGATCGATCTGCGCCAGGTTGGAAATCTTGCTGATTTGCTGCAGGCCACCGAGCAGGTCGATCCACAGCTGGTTGGTGCAGCGATAGCCACACAGCGGGTCGTTCACGTACTTGTCGACTTCGGCCGGGTCGCGGCTGAGCCAGTCGAAGGCGGTGCGATTGGGCTTGAAGGCCTTGTTGAAGGAGCCGAACGACAGCCACTCGATCAGTGCGCTGCGTCCCTGGCCGCCCTGGCGCCAGCGTTCGAACCGCGCGATCAGGCTGGCGGCGCGGTACAGGGCCACTGGCTGGAAGTTCGAGCCGCTGAGAATCGCCCCGTGGAGGCTGGCGCTGTGATGTTGCAGGTAGGCCTGGGCGATGTAGCTGCCCATGCTGTGGCCCAATAGCACGATGGGCGTGCCGGGGTGTTGCTGGCCGATGTGCTGGTTGAGGCTGGCCAGGTCGCCGACGACCTTGTTCCAGCCACCCTGGTCTGCGTAGTGGCCGAGGACCCCGTGTTCCGCGCTTTTACCGTGGCCGCGTTGATCCGGGGCATAGATTCCATAACCCTCGGCGCACAGGGCCTCGGCCAGGCGAGCATAACGCCCGCTGTGCTCGGCCATGCCGTGGGACAGCAGGATGAGTGCCTTGAGCGGGCGCTCGGGCAGCCACAGGTTGACGAAGAGGCGTTGGTGATCACTCGTGGTCAACCAGAACGTGTCGTGGGTCATGGCGATTCCTTTGCACGAAGACGCTGCACTTTATAGCGTATCGCCGCGTGTGCGTCTGATGCGCACGCCTGTTGGAAGCAAGATTCATAAAATTAATGACACACTTGCGCATATTTGCCTGATTCACCATAGCTGCTAACGTCCGAGGAGCCCCGCCGCTGATAGCGTTACAGAGGCGGCCCGGACCGTTCAGGTAATGAGAGGACAAGAATAATGCAACCTGATTTCTGGAATGATAAGCGCCCCGCCGGCGTCCCTAACGAGATTGACCTGGGGGCCTTCAAGTCGGTGATCGAGGTGTTTGAGCGTTCCTGCAAGAAATTTGCTGATCGCCCGGCCTTCAGCAATATGGGGGTGACCCTCACCTACGCCGAGCTGGAACGCTACAGCGCGGCCTTTGCCGGTTATCTGCAAAGCCATACCGATCTGGTTTCGGGGGATCGTATTGCGGTGCAGATGCCCAACGTCCTGCAGTACCCGATCGCGGTCTTCGGTGCGCTGCGGGCCGGTCTGGTGGTGGTCAACACCAATCCGCTGTACACCGCCAGGGAGATGCGTCATCAGTTCAAGGATTCAGGAGCCCGGGCCCTGGTCTACCTGAATGTCTTCGGGCAGAAGGTCCAGGAAGTTTTGGGGGATACCGATATCCAGTTCCTGATCGAGGCCAAGATGGGCGACCTGATGCCCACCGCCAAGGGCTGGTTGGTCAACATGGTGGTGGACAAGGTCAAGAAGATGGTCCCGGCCTATCACCTGCCCCAGGCCATTTCCTTCAAGAGTGCCCTGCGCCTGGGGCGTGGCCAGGGGATCAAGCCGCTGCAGGTGGGGCTCGATGATGTTGCCGTATTGCAGTACACCGGTGGTACCACCGGCCTGGCCAAGGGCGCGATGCTGACCCACGGCAACCTGGTGGCCAACATGCAGCAAGCCCGGGCCTGCCTCGGCCAGCACGGGCCCGACGGTCATAGCCAGTGGCGTGAAGGGCAGGAAGTGATGATCGCGCCGCTGCCGCTGTACCACATCTATGCCTTCACCGCGAACTGCATGTGCATGATGGTCACGGGCAACCACAACGTGCTGATTAGCAATCCGCGGGATATCGGCGCCTTTATCAAGGAACTGAAGAACTGGCGTTTTTCCGCCTTGCTGGGGCTCAACACCCTGTTCGTGGCGCTGATGGATCACCCGGAATTCAAGAACCTGGATTTTTCCAACCTCAAGCTGACCAACTCCGGTGGCACGGCCTTGGTCAAGGCCACGGCTGAGCGCTGGCAGAAACTCACCGGCTGCCGGATCACCGAAGGTTATGGCCTGACCGAAACCTCGCCGGTGGCCTGCACCAACCCTTATGGCGACCGCTCGCGGTTGGGTACGGTTGGTCTGCCAGTGCCGGGCACCACCTTGAAGGTCATCGATGACCAGGGCACCGAGCTGCCGCTGGGCGAGCGTGGCGAGCTGTGCATCAAGGGACCACAGATCATGAAGGGCTACTGGAACAAGCCGGAGGCCACGGCCGAAGTGCTGGATGCCGAGGGTTGGTTCAAGTCCGGCGATATTGCAGTGATCGATCCCGATGGTTTCGTGCGCATCGTTGATCGTAAGAAGGACATGATCATCGTCTCGGGTTTCAACGTTTACCCCAACGAGATCGAAGATGTGGTCATGGCTCACCCCAAGGTCGCCAACTGCGCGGTGATCGGGGTGCCGGACGAACGTTCCGGCGAGGCGGTGAAGCTGTTTGTGGTGCCTCGTGAGGCGGGGGTCAGTCTTGAAGAGCTCAAGGCCTACTGCAAGGAGAATTTCACGGGGTACAAAGTGCCCAAGCACATCGTGCTGCGTGAGTCTCTGCCGATGACGCCTGTGGGCAAGATCCTGCGTCGCGAGCTGCGCGACATCGCCTGATCCCTGGCTTTTTCCATCGCGGGCAAGCCTGTTGGCTCAACGGGCTTGCCCGCGATGCATTCTGGGGGCGCAAAGCCCCGTGCCAGAGCGGAATTCAAGGTTGTAGAATTTTTACTCTAAAAATGACTATTAGAATGTCTTGAGTCATAAATGTGACTATTGAGGCCTTTTTTGGCTCTAGGCGGCCTTTTCCAAAGCTGCTACTCTCGGCGCGCTTTGTGACTTCTCGGCCTAAGTAAAAGCCAGACTCACCAACAATAGACACCAATAAAAAACACAGACAAATAATAATCGCATCAAATGCGGTGATGAATTCGCGTTGCTGAGGAGTGGGCTTCCATGATCGAAGACTTTTGGAAGGATAAGTACCCAGCTGGGATTGCTGCCGATATCAATCCTGACGAGTATCCGAATATTCAGGCGGTGTTGAAGCAGTCCTGCCAACGTTTTGCTAACAAACCGGCCTTTAGCAACCTCGGCAAGACAATCACTTACGGTGAACTGTACGAACTGTCTGGGGCCTTCGCCGCGTACCTGCAGCAGCATACCGATTTGCAGCCTGGCGATCGAATCGCCCTGCAGTTGCCCAACCTGTTGCAATACCCGATTGCGGTGTTCGGTGCTATTCGTGCCGGCCTGATCGTGGTCAACACCAACCCGCTGTACACCGCGCGGGAGATGGAGCACCAGTTCAACGACTCTGGAGCCAAGGCTCTGGTTTGCCTGGCCAACATGGCCCACCTGGCAGAGACCGTGGTCCCCAAAACCTCGGTCAAGCACGTGATCATCACCGAAGTGGCGGACCTTTTGCCCACCTTCAAGCGTGTGCTGATCAACAGTGTGGTCAAGTACGTGAAGAAGATGGTGCCGGCTTATCACTTGCCCCAGGCCGTCAAGTTCAATGAGGTGTTGAGCAAGGGCCACGGCCAGCCAGTACAGGAAGCCAACCCTGCCAGCGGCGACGTGGCGGTACTGCAATACACCGGCGGTACCACCGGCGTGGCCAAGGGGGCGATGCTGACCCATCGCAATCTGGTGGCCAACATGCTGCAGTGCAAGGCGCTGATGGGCTCCAACCTCAATGAAGGTTGCGAGATCCTCATCACTCCGCTGCCGCTGTACCACATCTATGCGTTCACCTTCCATTGCATGGCCATCATGCTCATGGGCAACCACAACATCCTGATCAGTAACCCGCGGGATCTGCCGGCGATGGTCAAGGAACTGTCGAAGTGGAAGTTCAGCGGTTTTGTCGGTCTCAACACCCTGTTCGTTGCCCTGTGCAACAACGAAGCGTTCCGCAAACTGGATTTTTCCGCGCTCAAAGTCACGCTGTCCGGAGGCATGGCCCTGCAACTGGCGGCCGCCGAGCGTTGGAAGTCGGTCACCAATTGCTCGATCTGTGAAGGCTACGGCATGACCGAGACCAGTCCGGTGGCCACGGTCAACCCGATCCAGAACATCCAGATCGGCACCATCGGCATTCCAGTGCCTTCGACCTTGTGTCGGGTGATCAACGACGCGGGCGACGAACTGCCCCTCGGGGAAGTGGGTGAACTGTGCGTGAAGGGCCCGCAGGTGATGAAGGGCTACTGGCAGCGTCAGGACGCTACTGACGAAGTCCTCAGCGACGGCTGGTTGAAGACCGGTGACATCGCCCTGATTCAGCCGGACGGCTATATCCGCATCGTCGACCGCAAGAAGGACATGATCCTGGTCTCGGGTTTCAACGTGTACCCCAACGAACTGGAAGACGTCCTGGCTTCCCTGCCGGGGGTCCTGCAGTGTGCAGCGATCGGCGTACCGGACGAGAAGTCTGGCGAGATCATCAAGATCTTCATCGTCGCCAAGCCAGGCGTGACCCTGACCAAGGAGCAGGTGATGGAACACATGCGCGCCAATGTCACCGGCTACAAGGTGCCCAAGGCCGTGGAGTTCCGCGATGCGCTGCCGACCACCAACGTCGGCAAGATCCTGCGCCGTGAACTGCGTGACGAAGAGTTGAAGAAGCTCGGCGTGAAGAAGTAAGCCGCAGCATCCACAAAAAAGCCCCGCCAGTGCGGGGCTTTTTCATGGGGTCGTAACTTGTGCCGGCTTACTGCTGGAACTGGGCAAAGTTCACGCCGGTGCCGGCCGGGCGCACGTCCTTGAGGAAGGAGTCCTTGTCGGCACTCAACTCCAGGCTCAGAGCGGCCTTGCGCTTGCCTTCATTGCGGATCACCAGGCCTTCCATCTTTTCCCGCAGGAACACGGTCGGCACTTTCAGGTGCAGCAACTGGTTGGTGTCCGGGGTGTGCAGCAGCAGGTGCACCCATTCGTACTGACCAATGGCCAGACGGGTCACCAGGATATCGAACCACCAGATATTGCGATTGCGGTTCAGTTCCGCGAAATGGCAGTTGTTGACGCCCAGCACCGCACCGCCCAGTTCCTGGTTTCTACGGGCAATGGCCTGCTTTTTATCGAGTTTCATAACATTCCTACGGGGATTGGATCTTCAGTGCTTGGCCTGAACAGGTCGAGCATTCTCCCGGGTTGCCCGACAAACATAAAGGGCAACCTCGGGCCTGCGATGAAATGCCTGACGAAAAATAATTGAAACTCTGCGCAACGGCCACGAGTCAACCTTGGGTAACGACGCAAATCCTCTTTGTTTGATCAATGAATGTTCTACGGAGAAATACCATGGGCAGCACAGCAGATAAGGCAAAAGGTCTGGCCAACGAAGCCATCGGCAACGTCAAGCAGGGTGTCGGCAAGGCCACCGACAACCCCAAACTGCAGGCAGAGGGCAAGTTGCAGGAGAAGAAAGGCGAAGCCCAGCAAGCCCTTGGCAAGACCAAGGATGCAGTGAAAAAGACCATCGACAAGGCCTGAGTACGAGGCCTTCGATGATGCACCGCAGCGGCCATCCTCGGATGGCCGTTTTCATGTGTGCGTTACCGTCGAGGACCCGTAATCAGCCCGTGCGAATGGTTGCGGTTCGCCAACTAGGCTAATTTGTTGTAGAAAACGCCCCCTGAGTCGCCATCGACTTCAACCTTTTTGCGGCGAAAGGAGACGCTATGATTTTTCCGGACCTCAAAGGTTTGCCCCTGCACCGTGTGCTGATCCGCACGGTCAATGAATTCATCGCGGACGAGATGTCCACCTATGCCTCGGCGCTGGCCTACCAGATGCTGTTCTCGCTGTTCCCCTTCATCCTGTTTCTCATTGCCCTGATCGGTTTCCTGCATCTGCCGGACTTCTTTACCTGGCTGCGCCTGCAATCGGAATTGGTGCTGCCGCCCCAGGCCCTGGAGCAGGTGAATCCGGTGATCGATCAATTGCAACAGTCCAAGGGCGGATTGCTCTCCGTGGGTATCGTCATCGCCCTGTGGACCGCCTCGGCGGGCGTGCGCCTGATGATGAGCGCAATGAACGCTGCCTACGATGTGGTCGAGGGCCGGCCGATCTGGAAGCGCTTTCCGCTGTCGGTGTTCTATACCGTGGGCATTGCCGGCATGCTCCTGGCCGCGGCAGCCCTGATGGTACTGGGGCCCCAGGTGATGACCTGGCTGGCTGGGCAGGTGGGCCTGGAAGAGTTCATCGTCACCCTGTGGACCATCCTGCGCTGGCCGGTGATCGTGCTGCTGATGATGGTGGCCGTGGCCTTGATGTACTACGTGATGCCCGATGTGAAGCAGAAGTTTCGCTTCATCACGCCGGGCTCGGTGCTGGCGGTGGTGGTCTGGATTGTCGCGTCCCTGGGCTTTGCCTACTACGTGAAAACCTTCGCTAACTACAACGCCATGTATGGCAGTATCGGCGCGATCATCGTGTTGCTGCTGTACTTCTACATCTCTGCTGCAGTGCTGTTGCTGGGGGCGGAGATGAACGCGGTGATCGAACACATGTCGGCCGAAGGCAAGGAACCTGGCGAAAAGGACTTTGACGGGCCCGGCGATAAACAACACGTATCGGGACTGGGCCGGGATCACTCGCGCCATCCGACCACTGACGAAGCCTGAACATGATCCGTGAAATCCTCAAAATGGGCGATGAACGCCTGCTGCGTATTGCGCCCCCGGTGGCGCCCGAGATGTTCGACAGCCCCGAGCTGTGGCAACTGATCGACGATATGTTCCAGACCATGGAAAGTGTCGGTGGCGTTGGCCTGGCAGCACCGCAGATCGGTGTCGATCTGCAACTGGTGATCTTCGGCTTCGAGCACAGCGAACGTTATCCGGAGGCGGAGGCAGTGCCTCAGACCATCCTCATCAATCCCCTGATCACGCCCTTGAGTCCGCAACTGGAAGAGGGCTGGGAAGGTTGTCTCTCGGTGCCAGGGCTGCGGGGCGCGGTGCAGCGCTACCAGCATATTCGCTATGAAGGTTTCAGCCCCAAGGGCGAGCCTATCGTGCGTGTGGCCTCGGGCTTTCATGCCCGGGTGGTGCAGCATGAGTGCGATCACTTGATCGGGCGGCTGTACCCGTCGCGGATCAGTGATTTCAGCAAGTTCGGTTTCACCGAGGTGCTGTTTCCCGACCTCGATCCCAACGCTGACGCATAACACCCAAGCCTACGGACCCAGGCAAACGCTGTCGGTCCCCATGGCCAGCAGCGGCTTGCTGCGTTGATAGCGAGCCAGCCTTTCGGCCAGCGGCTGGGGTAATCGGGTCGCGGTGGAAAAACTCATGCACTGATACAAAGTTTCCAGGTCCGGGTGACAGAACAGCCAGACTGGCCCTTCGACCTGCTTCAGCGCCCGCTCCACCAACTGTCCGGCCAGCCCCTGGCCGCGGTGGTCGGGGGCGACGAACAAACCCGTTAGCCAATGTCCCTGGGCCACCGGGGTCAGGCTCATTCCGGCGACGATCCCCTCGTTCCTGGCCACCCAGAGCTGGCCTGCGGACGAGGCCCGCATGGGCGACTGGTGCTGGCGATAGAACTTGTTCAGCAAGGGGCGCGCGGCCTCGGCAAGGAGGCAGATCTGGAGGCTGGACATGGCTTTCCGGGATTGCAACAGGGAGCGGCGGATTATAAAGGAACCCCCGGCCGCTATAGGTGCTATACCTGAGTCCTATCCCGCAGCAGTGGAGTAAAGATCATGTCCAAAGGTATGAACGCCAAGAAAAATGCCAAGAAGAAACCGGCAAAGAGCGCAGA
This sequence comes from Pseudomonas danubii, assembly GCF_042980055.1. NCBI lineage: Bacteria > Pseudomonadati > Pseudomonadota > Gammaproteobacteria > Pseudomonadales > Pseudomonadaceae > Pseudomonas > Pseudomonas danubii. The sequence goes on along the minus strand of NZ_CP116502.1, from coordinate 6,294,752 downwards.
CGAGAAGCGCGCCGAGAAAAAGGCCAAGAAAACCGAAGTGAACATCTTCGGCCATTGATCAATTTGACGAAGCCCGCAACGCGGGCTTCGTTTTATCCCTCCTAGAATGGCAGGCGCGCGTTCTGCCTGTTCAGCGCGACTTCTCCATTTGCTGTTTCGAACCTACGCCAGTTCCACCGCCAATGCCTCCCGCACCGCCGGCCGCTGCTCGACCCGGGCCTGGAACTTCGCCAGTGCCGGCCAGGCTCCCAGATCGATGGCAAACAGCGCAGTCCAGCGCAGCACGGTGAACAGATAGGCATCGGCGATGCCGAACTGTCCGCCTTGCAGATAATCCTGGCGATCCAGGGTCTGCTCTAACAGGGCAAAGCGTTTGAACAGCTTCTGCCGGAACACCTCCTTCACACTGTCATCGAGCCCTGGGTTGAACAGCCAGCCCATGATCCCGTGAACCTCGCTGGTGATGAAGTTCAGGGTTTCCTGCAGCCTTACCCGTTGCCAGCTGCCATTGGCCGCCGCCAATCCGGCCTCGGGCTTGAGGTCTGCCAGGTATTGCAGGATCGCCGGGCCTTCGGTGAGCACTTCGCCGTTGTCCAGCTGCAGGGCGGCCACGTAGCCCTTGGGGTTGAGGGTGAGGAAATCCTGGCCGTCGGCGGTGCGCTTGCTGCGATTGTCGACGCGGATGGCGTCGAACGGCAGTTGCAGTTCCCGCAGCACGATATGGGAGGCCAGGGAGCAGGCTTGAGGGGCGTAGTAGAGTTTCATCGGCAGGTCTCTGGTTGATGTTCGAGCCAGTGTCGGGGCAGCACTGGCATGGGTAAAATTAATCTTTCAGAAAATGGCCATAAGGAAAGCTACTGCCATGATGAACCTGATGCATTGGCGCTTGCTGGTGGCAATCGCCGAGTGCGGCACCATCACCCGGGCCGCCGAACAGGTGGGCATGACCCAGTCCGGGGCCAGTCAGGCCTTGGCCCAGATGGAAGACATGCTGGGCGTGCAACTGTTCATCCGGGAAAGCCGCCAGGCTTTGCCCACGGCAATCGGTCTACAGGTGCTGGAGCAGGCCCGGGTGATGCTCGGAGCCCTGGCCCAGGTTCGCCGACAAGTGGACACGGCCCGGGGCATCCTCCAGGGCAGTTTGCGCCTGGCGGGCTTTCCCATGGTCCTGGCGAGCTTCCTGCCACCGGTGCTGCGACGTTTCAAGCAACTGTACCCGGGGATCGAGGTGGTGCAGTTGGAGGTCAGCGACGATGAGGTCGAAGCCCTGCTGGAGGCGCAACTGGTGGATCTGGGAGTGGTACTGAATCCGCCTCCCGAGCGTCGTTCGTGGTTGCTGGGTGTCGATTCGTGGGTGGCCGTGCTGCCTCAGGATCACCCCTGGAAGGCCCCGACCATCGAACTTGAAGCCTTGCTGGCGCAGCCTTTTATCCTGGCCACTGGCGGCTGCTCGGTGAATGCCCGCAGCCTGGCGCTTGAAGCTGGAGTGTCGTTGGCGGATGTGCGGATCGAAGTGCGCGAGTGGAAGAGCGCATTCAGCCTGGTGCGTGAACGTTTGGGGGTGACCCTGGTGCCCGAGAGCACCTTGCCTGAACAGCGCCAGGGATTGCGGGTGCTACCTTTGAGTTGCGCGATCGAGCGCCAGTTCGCCCTGGTGGCGGCGCCGGGGCAGGAGTCGAACGGACTGGTTCAGGCCTTTGTGCAGATGCTCGCTCGGGCCTAGTCGGCGGGCGGTTCCTGGCGAGTCATGTTTATGCCTTGATTGAGACTTTTCGCAAAGGCTTGAGAGGCATTTACAAGTTGTGAAAACAGAATGACTGGTGACCTTGCATAGAGTCGGCGTCTGTCTATGCTTAATTGTGAAAAAGCGTATCGGTCGCTTTTCCAACCACTGTCTCGTGATGTTTCAGCCTTATAACGGCTGTTTGTGGAATGTTCATCCGGGCACGAAATTGACTTCATGAATAAAGACGAGAGTGCGCATTTAGAGGCACCGCAGGATCAGGAGTAATTAATTAGATGGAATTTCTTTTCTTTGTTAGGTCCGACCCGACAGCGGGTCATCAAGAAAAGGATGGCTTGATAAGAGCGTTGCAACATTGACTCTCCGATTAAACATCATTTGTCACCTGACACTTCCTTTCTCATATGGAGAGAGGCGCTTGCCCTGTTAATGGAACGTTGTGGTGGATCAGTTGAAAGACTAGAAACTTCCGTCAATCAAAAGACAGCGTTGAAGGTGATACAACCATGTTTAACCTACATCACAAGGCAGACCTTCTAGAGATCGAGCGCTTTAATTGTGCGTTGACCGAGGCCAATGCCAAGTTGGCGGCGATCAGTCATTCCATGGCGATGATCGAGTTCTCTCCCGATGGCATCGTGCTCGACGCCAACGAAAACTTTTGCAAGGCCATGGGCTATTCCGCGGAAGAAATACGCGGCAAGCATCACCGGATCTTCTGCGAGGAAGCGTTCTACCGCAGTGAGGAGTACGCCAAGTTGTGGCGTGATCTGGGCCGGGGTGAGCCTGTCAGCGGCACCTTCCTGCGGCTGAACAAGCGCGGCCAGGAGATCTGGCTCGAAGCCAGCTACATGCCGGTGTTCGATGCCGAGCGTCAGGTCAAGAGTGTGATCAAGGTGGCTTCGGACATCTCCGAGCGCATCCATCTGGAACATGAAAACCAGAGTCTGTTGAACGCCATTGGCCGCTCCATGGCAATCATCGAATTCACCCCGGATGGCAAGATAGTTGCCGCCAACGACAACTTCCTCAAGACCATGCAGTACTCCCTGAATGAAATACTCGGTCAGCACCACAGCATGTTCTGTCATCGCTCTGAAGCCGAGTCTGCCGAGTACAAGCAGTTCTGGGCCTCGTTGAACCGTGGTGAATACCATTCCCACCGTTTCGAGCGGGAAAACAAGTACGGCCAGACCGTGTTCCTCGAGGCTTCCTACAACCCGCTGTTCGACACCAAGGGGCGCTTGTACAAGGTGGTCAAGTTCGCCAGCGATATCACCCAGCAAGTGACCACTCTGCAATCTGCCGCCGAATCGGCCCACAGTACCTCGGTGCAGAATGATGCCTGCGCCCAGAAGGGCTCGGAGGTGGTGCAACAGACGGTGGGGATCATTCAGCAGATTTCCCACGACCTGAACGAAGCCGCCCGCAGCATTGATGCGGTCAGCAAACAATCGGAGATCATCGGCAGCATAGTCCAGACCATTCGCGGGATTGCCGACCAGACCAACCTGCTGGCGCTCAATGCAGCCATCGAGGCGGCCCGGGCCGGCGAGCATGGACGGGGGTTCGCGGTGGTGGCGGACGAGGTACGCAGCCTGGCGGCACGCACCAGCCAGGCGACGGTGGAGATCGTCGAGGTGGTGCGCAAGAACCACGACCTGTCCATGAGCGCGGTCACCAGCATGCAGTCGAGCCTGAGTCGTACTGGACTTGGGGTCGAGCTGGCCAATGAGGCGGGGGAGGTGATCCTGGAGATTCAGCAGGGCTCAAGGCATGTGGTGGATGCCATCAGCCAGTTCAATTCGACCTTGCAGCTGTAGCCGCGCTTTTCCTTCGGATACAAAAAAGGGTTCCCATGCAGGGAACCCTTTTTGTTGGCGCTGTTACAACGCAGCGAGGAACTTCTCGTCGATCGGCTTGGCGCTGTCCTTGGCCTCTTTCTCTTCCTTGGCCAACTGCATCTTGTCTTGCAGGCGCTGGGCGATTTCCTGGTTGATCGTCAGTTGCCGTTCAGGTGGCAGGTTCCTCAGGTCTTCTTCGGTCAGCCCCATATCCTTGAGGATGCTGTCGCGCAGACGCTGTTCGGGCGTCTTGCTCATGTAGTCCTTGAACTCGCTCAGGGCACCGGTTTCCGTGGCGCTGGTGGCCTGTGGAGTGCTGGTGGCGGGCGGCGTGGCCTGGAGCAGGACACGGGTCTTGGCGAACGCTGCATTGACGTTGTCGTCCACGGTATTGCCTTGCAGGCTGGACTGGGACGTCGGCACGGTCACGGAGTTCTGGGCCTGCTGCAACATGCCGCTGTACAGCGCGCTGGCGGCAGCGGTGGTCGGGTCCATATCGGTGCGCGAGGTGGGCTGCACCGAAACGGATTTCTGGGCGTTGACCAACATGATCGGGAACCTGTGTGAGAGAACTAGGCTGAAGTTTTAGCAAGTTCCATGCCGATACTTTAGTCATTGAATATCAGTGGGTTAGGGCAATTGTTCTCGGCGGGTGGCCAGTAAGCGGACAAGTCTTGCCGCTTCCTGGCAATTGCCGCCCGCCTGTTTGCCGAGGGGCGGCGATCAGCGTCTCAGTAAGTGATGGGAATGCCGAAATGCTCCTGGAAGGCATCGTCCACAGGCTCGTACCCCAGGATCTTGGTGGTTTCGCTGAGGTCCAGGCGCTTGAAGCGGTTGTTGGATATGCCATGGCCGATCAGGAACTGCACCCCGGGGGTTTCTACCGCTCGCTGCAGCAGTTGCACAGCGTCCCGAGGGCTGAGCCAGGCGCTCAGGTCGCGGGTGGTGGTCAGTTCGTGGTGTTGCGGGTCCTCGAACGCCCCGATGCGCAGGGCGATGCAGGACAGCCCGCGCCGGGCTGCATAAAAGGCACACAGGGCTTCGCCATAACATTTGCTCACACCGTAGAGGTTGGCCGGCATCACCGGCATGCCCGGGGTGATCTGCCGGTCCACCGGGTAGCCTTCGATGGTCTGGGCGCTGCTGGCGAACACCAGGCGCCGGCAACCGGCGTTCACTGCGGCCTCGAACAGGTAGGTGGTGGCGAGGATGTTGTTGGGCAGCAATTCGTCGAAACCGGCAGTGGCGTGGGGGATGCCGGCCAGGTGCACGATGACGTCGATCCCCGGCAGCAGGCGGCTGATGGCTTGCGGGTCATCAAGGTCCAGGCGCACGAAACGGTGGGGCGCCGGGATGTCGAAGTCCGGCTCGACGCGGTCAGTGAGGGTGAAGCGATGGCGCTCCTGGGAGCCCTGGAAAAACACTTTGCCGATCCTGCCGCAGGCGCCGGTCAGTAGTACGTTGAGTCCATCCATGTCGAATCTCCGGTGGGCTGAGAAGGGGCAGGCTAGGGCGTGCCGTTACGTCCATGCAGCACAAAGCCCGGACGCAGGCTGAGGCGTTCGTAGTAGGCGGCCACGGCGGGGAAGTCCGGGTGTTCCATCGGGGTCATCTTCCAGCGATTGACCGAGAGGCCAAGGACGATATCCGCCAGGCTGAAGTCTTCACCGAGAACATAGTTCCCGGTGCTCTCAAGCTGCCGTTCAAGGATCGCCATCTTGCCGTTCCAGGCCAGCAGGCTGGCGCCGATGCGCCGGCTGTCCTGGCAATCCGGATGCTGGCGCACCAGGCCCATGAAGGCGTAGCTCCAGGCCGGATTGAGTTCGGTGGCCTGCCAGTCCATCCACTGTTCCACCAGGGCCCGGGCTCGCGGGGCGATGGGCAGCAGGCCGCTGCCGGGGTGCAGGTTGGCCAGGTAGCGGCAGATGCTGTTGGACTCCCACAGGGCTCCGGCATCATCGATCAGCACCGGGACCTGGGCGTTGGGGTTGAGGGCGAGGAATTCGGGACTGTGGGTCGACTGGAAGCCGCTGCCCCAATCTTCCTGCTGGTAGGAAAGGTCCAGCTCTTCACAGGTCCACAAGACTTTCCTGACGTTGATGGACGAGGCTTTACCGAGAATTCTGCAGGGGGTTCCCATGACGCTTCCTTGTTCGTGGCACAGGTTGGCCATGGGAATCTATCAGCGAGCCAGGTTCTCGGCGACGGCCAAATTGCCTCCAGGGGTGTTTTGCCCAGCTTCAGGCCGGATCGGGCAGGGCCGAAGCCGGCAGACCGAAGACCCGGTCGAACAGCCAGTTGAAGGCGAAGGTGTAGCAGGGGATGAACAGGATCAGCGCCAGGTCCAGGAGGAAGGCCTGCACCAGGCTGATGTTCATCCACCAGGCGATGAGCGGGATCAGGAACACGATCAGGGTCAACTGGAAGCCCACGGCATGGGCGATGCGCCGCTTGACGGTGCGGGTGCGCGACGGCTGGCGGCTTTCCCAGCGCTCGAACAGCGTGGTGTAGATGAAGTTCCAGGTCACCGCGATGCTGGTGATGACCACGGCCAGCGGCCCGGTGCTGCTGGGGGACGTGCCGGACAGCAGGGCCAGGCCGAGGGCCGAGAACGTCATGCCGAACACCTCGAACAGGGATACGTAGACCAGTTTGCGTTTCACGCCTTGCATGGAAATTCCTCGGTATTGAATGGCAATGGCCAGGGCTGGACTGGCGCAGGGCGAGAAAGGTAGCTTCAATAGCAATGACAGAAAAAGTCGGAAGCTTTCAGTTTTATTGATAGGTTGCCCCCCATGAATTTCTCCAGTGACAGCATCCAGTTGTTTCTCGCCGTGCTCGAGCGCGGCTCCTTTTCTGCGGCGGCCCGCTCCCTGGGCAAGGTGCCCTCGGCGGTCAGCATGGGTATTGCCAACCTTGAGGCTGAACTGGGTTACGCCCTGTTCGATCGCCGCCATCGCGAGCCGGTGCCGACTCCCCTGGCCCTGTCCCTGGCGCCCCATGCGCGGTTGATCGCCGACCAGCTCAAGCAGTTGCAGGTGCACGCCATCGAGCTGTCCCTGGGCCTGGAGAGCAAGCTGTCGATCGCCGTGGTGGATGACATCGACAAGCAGCGAGTGCTGGCCGCCATCAAGCTGATTGCCGAGCGCTATCCGCTGCTGGAGGTGGAGGTGCTCAGTGCCCCCCAGGATGATGTGCTGCAACTGCTGCACAGTGGGCGGGTGAGTGTGGGCGTGGCCTTTGCCGGCTTGAGCGTGAATGCCCTGGAGTATTTCCAGTACATCGGCAGTGAGCGGGTGATTGCTTGCATCTCGCCGCGACATCCGGTGTTTGTGGCCAGCGATGGCTCGTTGTACCTGGAGGAGCTGATCCGGTTTCGCCAGGTTGTGGTGGCCAGCCGCGACTTGCCCATCAGCGATACGCGGCCCTTGGTGGGCGAGTCGCTGTGGCGCACCGACAGCCTGGCCATGGCCCTGCACATGGTGGAAGCCGGCATCGGCTGGGGCAATTTCCCCTTGTCGGTGATCCAGCCGCTGCTGGCGGCAGGGCGCCTGCAGAGGCTGAAGTTCAAGAACCTCGACAACGGCTTGTCTTTGCCGGTGCATGCGGTGTGGCTGAAGAACCGGCCGCTGCAGAAGGGCGCCCTGGCCCTGGTGCAGTTGCTCAGTGGCGAAGATCCAGCGCTGGGGCCGCTGCCCGCCCCCGGGGTTTAGCCCAGGGCCTGTTCACGCAACCAGCGCAGCAAATGACCGGCCGCCGATGCGTCGCTGATCGCCTGGGCGGATAACAGGTAATAGGCGCTGCCGTCGGCGACGAAGTCGAAAGGGGCGCAAAGCAACCCTCCAGCCAGATCATCGCGCACCAGTTGCCAGGGGGCGATGGCCAGCCCGAGTCCCGCCACCGCCGCTTGCAGGCTGAAGTAGAAATGCTCGAAGACTTGCTCCTGGAGAGGCGGGGTAGCAGGCAGCTGCCGCTGTTGCAGCCACTGCTCCCAGGCTTGCGGCCTGGTGGCACTGTGCAGGCGCGGGGCGTGTTCCGCCAGGGTCGGCTGGCCGTTTGGCGAAGGGGTCCAGTCAGCCTGTTTGTCCGGCCGGCACACGGGGCCAATGGCTTCGTCGAACAGCCAGTGGGCCTGAGTTTCATCACTCCAGGCGAAATCGTTGCGGCGGATCGCCAGGTCGATGCCGGCATTGAACGAGAAAGGCCCGCCGCCGGCCAGCAACTGGATTGATATTTCCGGGTGAGCGGCCTGGAACGCCGGCAGGCGTGGAATCAGCCAGCGCATCAGCAGGGTCGGTTCGCAGGACAGCACCAGTGGCGCCTCGGGGTCCGGTGCCCGCAGGCGGCTGGCGGTGTTCTCGATCAGGTCCAGGGCCTGGGTCACGCTGTGCAGCAGTTCGGCTCCGGCCGGCGTCAGAAATACCCGGTGGCTGCGGCGTTCGAACAGCGTCGTGCCCAGATCTTCTTCCAGGGCGCGCACGGCGCGGCTGATGGCGCCGTGGGTCAGGTGCAGGGCGGCGCCGGCCTGGGTGAAGCTTTCCAGGCGTGCCGCTGCTTCGAAGCAGCGCAAGGCGCCGAGGGGCGGTAGGCGTCGGCGCAATGTCTGTGAGTTTTTATCACTGAGAGTGTCAGTTTTCATCGTTGGCTGTCCCCGTGCCGATCCCCATACAGTAGCGCCTGATTCTATAACCAAGGCGTATGTAACGTGACTGAACTGTTAGTCGTAATCACCATTACCATTCTTGCTGTACTCAGCCCCGGAGCCGATTTTGCCTTGGTAACGCGCAATAGCCTGATGCTCTCGCGCCGCCACGGTGTGTTCACTGCCCTGGGTATCGGGCTCGGGGTCATGCTGCATATCGGCTACAGCCTGCTGGGGGTGGGGGTGCTGTTGCAGCAGTCGCTGCTGTGGTTCACCGCGCTGAAGATTGCCGGGGCGCTTTATCTGATCTATCTGGGGATCAAGCTGTTGCGCGGTTCGGACCAGGGGCCGCACGAGGAGGGGGCGGCGAATGTCGAGACTTCGTCATGGGCGGCTCTGCGCAGCGGCTTTCTGACCAATGCGCTGAACCCCAAGACGATGATTTTCGTTCTCAGCCTGTTTATGCAGGTGATCCAGCCGGGCACGGCATTGCCGGTGCAGATCGGCTACGGGGGGATCATTGTCCTGGCTCACGTGTTGTGGTTCGTGGCGGTGGCGCTGTTTTTCTCGGCACCGGCCATTGCCAGTCGATTGCTGGGGTACAAGCGCCGTATCGATCAGGTATTTGGTGTGGTGCTGGTGGGGTTCGGGCTGCTGCTCAGCGTGCTGAGCCTGCAGCCCTGAAACACCTCAGGTGCTTTCCCGCACCCGCAGCTCGAAGCCCATGTCCACCACGGGCTCGGCCACGCTATTGCCGGCCAGCAGGGTCAGCATCTGCTCGGCTGCACGGCGGCCGATGGCTTCCCTTGGGGTGCTGATGCTGCTCAGGCGCGGCACCATGTGTTCCGAGGAGGGCAGGTCGTTGAAACCCAGCACCGCCACTTGCTCCGGAACCTTGATCCCGCAGCGCATGGCTTCCAGCAGTGCGCCCTGGGCCAGGTCGTCGTTGCCGAAGAAGATGGCGTCGACTTGTGGCTGGCTCTGCATCAGTTGCAGGAACAGTTCGCCGCCCAGGCCCACGGAGGATGGGCGTGGGGTCAGCAGTTCCAGATCGGGGTTGTATAGCCCGGCCTCTTGCAGGGCGCGACGGAAACCTTCGCCCCGCAGCAGAGTGCGTTGATCCAGTTGTGCGCCGACGTAGGCCAGGTGCTTGCGACCACGGGAAATCAGGTGCTGGGCGGCAGTCTCGCCCGCGTTCAACTGGGAGAAGCCCACGCAGTTGAGCCCGGCGCCGGGGTCCAGGTCCATCATGTAGACGCAGGGGATGTTGTTGGCCTCGATCATCCGCCGGGCGCTTTCGGTACGGTCAAAACCGGTCAGCAACAGACCCCGGGGCTGGTAGGTCATGTAGTTGCGCAGCAGGTTTTCTTCTTCGTCCCGGGAGTAGTGGTAGTTGCCGATCAGCACTTCGAAGCCCTTGGGTCGCAGGACCTGATGAATGGCTTCCAGGGTTTCGATGAACAGCAGGTTGGACAGCGACGGCACCAGCACCACCACCGACTGGCTCTGGGCCGAGGCCAGGGCACGGGCGGCGGAGTTGACCACGTAGTTCAGCTCCTGCGCGGCCTTCTGCACCTTTTCCACCAGCTCGGTGGCCACGCTGCTGACGCCGCGCAGGGCCCGGGAGGCGGTGATCGGACTGACGCCGGCCAGTCGCGCCACTTCGTTGAGGGTAGGGCGCCCCGTGGTACGGGAGCTTTTATCGTTTTTATGAGGGGTCATCAGACGGCTTGCCAAACAAAATTCAAGTCACTAAGGTAGCGCTGTCCTGAAACAGCTGCAATGCGTGAGCGAGGTGTGCCTGACCCTCACTCTTTGGTTTGGCGGACTATATACGCGGCAACCCACAAAAATGACAAGAAGGCGTCGGCAGACACTGTTTTTGTACTAGAACTAGAACTAGCGAAGGTAGCGCTGTCTGCGCGCTGAGGTGTTACATGAGTCAATCTATTACCGCCCTGGTCATCATGGGTGTTGCCGGCTGTGGCAAATCCAGCGTCAGCCAGGCGCTGTGCCAACGCAGCGGCGCCACGGCCATTGAAGGCGATACGTTCCACCCTGCCGCCAATATCGCCAAGATGAGCGCCGGCATTCCCCTCGACGACGACGACCGTGCCGGCTGGCTCGACAGCCTCTGCGATGAATTGCGTCGGACCCTGGCCGCCGGTCAGCGTCCGGTACTGACCTGCTCGGCCTTGAAGCGCAAATACCGTGAACGCCTGCGCGCAGCGACCCCCGGCCTGGGCTTTATCTTCCTCGAACTGACACCGGCAGTGGCCGCCGATCGCGTGGCACACCGGCCAGGGCATTTCATGCCTTCGACCCTGATCGACAGTCAGTTCGCCACCCTCGAATCCCCCGTGGGGGAGCCGCTCACCCTGGCCCTGGATGCCAGCACCCTGAGCGTCCAGCGCCTGGCCGAACTGGCCAACCAATGGTGGCTGGAGCATGGCCTTGAACCTTCACATTAAGTGCTGGCTCGAAATAGGTAGCGCTATCCCACTCGGCCCTTGTTTTTAACGCTTAAATAAAAACAACAAACCGGAGGCAATCCCATGTTTGGCATGTCCCAAGAGACCTATCTGCTGGTTGATGCAGTGGTCACTATCATCGGCCTGATCGTCTTGATCACCCGATTCAAGCTGCATCCCTTTATTGCTCTGACCATTGCCGCGGGGTTCCTCGGCCTGACCTCGGGCATGCCGGTAGACAAGATCATCAAGGCGTTCCAGGACGGTTTTGGTGGCGTGCTCGGTTTTGTCGGCATCATCCTGGCCCTGGGCACCATGCTCGGAAAAATGATGGCCGAGTCCGGCGGCGCCGATCAGATTGCCCAGACCCTGATCCGTTCGTTCGGCAAGGAGCGGGTGCAGTGGGCGATGATGTTCGCCGCGTTCCTGGTGGGCATCCCGCTGTTCTTCGAGATCGGCTTCGTGCTGCTGATCCCGCTGGTGTTCATCGTCGCCCGGCGCACCGGGGTGTCGCTGATCAAGATCGGCATTCCACTGCTGGCTGGCCTGTCGGCGGTGCACGGCCTGGTGCCGCCGCATCCGGGGCCGCTGCTGGCCATCGGCGTGTTTGGTGCCGACATTGGCAAGACCATTCTCTACGGCCTGATCGTTGCTCTGCCGACGGCCATCATTGCCGGTCCGATCTACGGCACCTTCATCGCCAAATACATCCCGGGCCACCCGTCCCAGGAACTGGTGGACCAGCTGGCCCGTGAAAACACCTCGCAGAACCTGCCGAGCTTCAGCGTGACCTTGCTGACTGTACTGCTGCCGGTGTTCCTGATGCTGCTCAAGACCTTCGCCGACGTGGCGCTGCCGGACGGGCATTTCTTCCGCATCTGGATGGACATGATCGGCCACCCGATCAGTGCCTTGCTGCTGGCCCTGCTGCTGTCGCTCTACACCTTCGGCTACAAGCAGGGCATCGGCTCCAAGCAGATCCTCGGTTTGCTCGACGCCAGCCTGGCGCCTACCGCGGCGATCATCCTGATCATTGGTGCTGGCGGTGGTTTCAAGCAGATGCTGGTGACCAGCGGCGTGGGTGATGTGATCGGCCACATGGCGGTCAATGCGCAGATCTCGCCGATCCTCCTGGCCTGGCTGGTGGCGGCGGTGATTCGTATCGCCACCGGTTCGGCCACCGTGGCCACCATCACGGGCGCGGGCATCGTGGTGCCGGTGGTAGGGATGATCCCCGGGGTCAACCGCGAACTGCTGGTGCTGGCCACCGGTGCCGGCTCCTTGATCCTGTCTCACGTCAACGACGCGGGCTTCTGGCTGGTCAAGCAGTACTTCAACATGACCGTGGCCGAGACCTTCAAGACCTGGACGGCGATGGAAACCATCCTCTCGGTGGTGGGCCTGATCTTCATCCTGTTGTTGTCGTTGGTGGTTTAAACGGCGGGGCTGCCCCCTGTAGCCGCTGTCGAGCCTGTGGCGAGGCTGGGCAAAGGTCCGAAGGGCCTTGCCCGGTGATCTGCCGTCAGCCCTTGATAGGCTTCTGAATCGCCGCGAGTGCTACGCACTCGTTCGCAGCCTGCGGCAGCGGCTACAGTGCAGGCACAAAAAAACCGCATCGCTGCGGTTTTTTTGTGGCTGAAGGAGTCTCAGCTTTTCTGCACCAGGGCGTCGGCGCGGAACATCCCGCGAATGCCGCGCACCGCCTGGCGAATCCGGTCCTGGTTTTCGATCAGGGCGAAGCGCACATGATCGTCGCCGTACTCACCGAAACCCACCCCCGGCGACACGCAGACCTTGGCCTCGGCCAGCAGCTTCTTGGCGAATTCCAGGGAGCCCAGGTGCGCATAGGCTTCGGGAATCTTGGCCCAGACGTACATCGAGGCCTTGGGGTTCTCCACCATCCAGCCCAGCTCGTGCAGGCCCTTGACCAGCACATTGCGCCGTTGCCGGTATTGCTCGGCAATGTCCTTGACGCACTGTTGGTCGCCTTCAAGTGCCGCGATTGCTGCTACCTGCAGTGGGGTGAAGGTGCCGTAGTCGTGGTAGCTCTTGATCCGCGCCAGGGCGTTGACCAGCTCCGGGTTGCCGACCATGAAGCCGATGCGCCAGCCGGCCATGTTGTAGCTCTTGGACAGGGTGAAGAACTCCACCGCGATGTCCTTGGCCCCGGGCACCTGCATGATCGACGGGGCTTTCCAGCCGTCGTAGACGATGTCGGCGTAAGCCAGGTCGTGGATCACCAGCACGTCGTACTGCTTGGCCAGGGCGATCACCCGCTCGAAGAAATCCAGCTCCACGCACTGCGCGGTGGGGTTGGAGGGGAAGCCCAGGATCATCATTTTCGGCTTGGGGATCGAACCGCGAATGGCCCGCTCCAGCTCGGCGAAGAAGTCCACCCCGGGCACCAGTGGCACCGAGCGCACCTGGGCGCCGGCGATCACCGCGCCGTAGATGTGGATCGGGTAGCTGGGGTTGGGCACCAGCACCGTGTCGCCCTGGTCCAGGGTGGCCAGCATCAAATGCGCCAGACCTTCCTTGGAACCGATGGTGACGATGGCTTCGCTTTCCGGGTCGATATCGACCTCATAGCGATCCTTGTACCAGCGGGAAATCGCCCGGCGCAGCCGTGGAATGCCTTTGGAGGTGGAGTAGCCGTGGGTGTCCTCACGCTGGGCAACGGTCACCAGCTTTTCGACGATGTGCGGCGGAGTCGCGCCGTCGGGGTTGCCCATGCTCAAGTCGATGATGTCTTCGCCGCGCCGACGCGCAGCCATCTTCAGCTCGGCAGTGATGTTGAAAACGTAAGGGGGGAGACGATCGATGCGCGCAAAGCGGCGCGGCGAACCTTGTTCGGCCATTGTTGCCTCGAAAAGACGTAAGCGCCCGGAACCGTCCGAGCGACGTTGGCCACTGCGGTGGCCTGCGGGGGCAGACGATAAAGGCGCTGGCGCGGGCTTGTCCAGAGCAGCGGAAAAATATTTTTGCGCTGCCGGCGGTTTGCCCGGCTGGCGGGTTTGCCGCTATAACGTGCACGCTTTTTGCCTGCAAGGACGGCGCCCGGCCTGTGCCTGATTCGTTCGGGCAGATCTGATGCCGCTCGGCAGCTCTTCGAACAACAGCGTCAAACAGGATGAATGATGGAGTTTACCAGCGGCTTTTTGCTGAGCCTTTCGCTGTGCCTGGACATCGGCGTGGCCAATATCGCGATGATCACCCTGGCCATGCAGCGCGGCTATTTCCAGGGCTTCTGCCTGGGCCTGGGGACTTGCGTGGGTGACCTGATCTACGCGCTGTTGGCCCTGGCCGGGATGACCGTACTGTTGCAGTACGAAACTGTGCGTTGGGTGCTGTGGATCGGCGGTTCGGCGCTGCTGGTGTATTTCGCGGCAAAGATGATCTACGCCGCCATTCATCACAGTGCGCTGCTGGCCACGGCGGGGGAGGCGGACCGCGGTTCGCCGCGCAAGGAGTTCCTGCGCGGGATCTTCCTGGCCATGTCTTCCCCCAGCGCGATCCTCTGGTTTGCCGCCGTGGGGGGCACCCTGATTGCCCGATCCGGTGGCGGCACGATTGCCGATTCCGGGTTGTTCCTGGCCGGCTTCTTTTGCGCCGGGCTGGTCTGGACCATGGGCCTGTGCCTGGCCGCGACCCAGGGCGGCAAGTTGCTGGGCGACAAGCTGTTGCGCTACTCCTACCTGGCATCTGCGGCGATCTTCTGCTATTTCGCGGTGTACGTGATCCTATCCGGTTATCAGGAGTTCATCGTCGGCGCCGGGGTGGTCGACCTTCCGGCGCTCTGATCCTGGCCCTGGCGATTGGCTTCTATACTTGCTGCCGTACCCATCTTTTCTGCGGCAGGAGTGGCATTCATGGATGAGCAAAAACAGGGCGCAGGTCCAGAACCGCGCTTCGAAAGAGAGCGTTTTCTGCTGATCGCCGGCTTCAGCGAGCGGTTTACCCCTGGCGCCAGCCAGGACATCGGTCAGCTCTGGCAGCGCTTCATCCCCCACATCGGCAAGGTGCCGGGGCAAGTGGATGAGGTGACCTACGGCATCTGTTGCAACCCCGATGGCCAGGGTGGCTTCGAATACCTGGCCGGAGTCGAGATCAGCAAGCTCGACGATTTGCCCGAGCGCTATCGCTGGATCGAGGTGCAGCCGCAGAACTATGCGGTGTTCGAGCACGGTGGCTCCTTGCAGGAACTGCCACAGACCTTCAACTACATCTGGAAGACCTGGCTGCCCCAGTCCGGTCGCGAGGCGGCCGATGCCCCGGAATTCGAGCGCTACAGCGCCGATTTCAACCCCGATACCGGCAGCGGCGTGGTGGAGGTCTGGCTACCGCTGAAAAGTGAATGATCTCCTCGGGGGCGCTGGCCGGCCCCCGATTCCCCCGGCCTTGGCCGCAATCTATACGCCGTCTTAATACCGCCCCCCGCAATCAGTGTCCGACCTTGATACGTCCTCACCTAACCTGCGTGGCGCAGAGGAGAGCGGCGGACGGCTCGTTCCCGACTCCCTGCCGGTGCCCGTTGCCGGGTGCCTGACCGGTTGCGCCCCGGGCCGCTGTCTGCGGTTGCGGCGCCGCCTCAATGGATTAAGGGGAAAAGCCTTGCTGACACTGGAATTCATCTACGGCGCCAGCGGTTTTTGCGCCGTGCTGCTGTTTGTCTACCTGGGTTACGCGCTGATCCGTGCCGAGAAATTCTGATGACCGCACCCAACGCTACCCCGGCATTTTCATTCGCCCGTCCGGGCATTCTCGAGAAAGGAAACCAGCCATGTACGACCTGATCTTCGTGGGCCTGTCCCTGGGGTTCTTTGTACTGACGGCCCTGGTCATCGTCGCCATGGGCAAGATTTGAACGGAGCATCGACATGTTGAGTACTGTGCTGGAATACGCGGTGATCCTCGGGGTAATGACCGGGCTCGCCGTACTCATGGGCAAATGGCTGGCCCGGGTCTTCAGCGGCCGCGGCCACGCCTTGCCCGAGCGGGCCACCTACCGCCTGCTGGGGATCGACCCCGGCGAAACCATGGGCTGGGCCCGCTATGGCTCGGCGCTATTGCTGTCCAACGCGGCGATGATGCTCCTGGGCTACCTGGTGCTGCGCCTGCAAGCTGTCATGCCCCTCAACCCCCTGGGGTTGGCGGCGCAGACCCCGGACCTGGCGTTCAACACCACCGCGTCCTTTATCACCAACACCAACTGGCAGGCGTACTCAGGTGAAAGCAGCCTGTCGAACTTCAGCCAGATGGCGGTGATCACCTTCCTGATGTTCGTCGGCGCTACCGCCGGTGTTGTCGCCGCGGCCGGCTTCATTCGCGGCCTGAGCCGTTCCAGTTCGGCGGATATCGGCAACTACTGGGTCGACTTCACCCGCACCCTGTACCGGGTGATGCTGCCTTTGTGCCTGGTCATGGCCCTGGTCTATGTCTGGCAGGGCATGCCCCAGACCCTCAACTCCCAGGCCCTGGCCACCACCCTGGAAGGCGCCCAGCAGCAGTTGATCGTCGGCGCCGTGGCCAGCTTCGAGTCGATCAAGCACATCGGCACCAACGGTGGTGGCTTCTTCAGCATGAACGCCGCCCACCCGTTCGAGAACCCGACCCCGCTGACCAACGTCCTGCACATCCTCAGCATGTTGCTGATCCCTTCGGCACTGACCTACGCCTTCGGCAGCATGCTGCTGCGTCGGCGTCAGGGCTGGGTGTTCTTCGGCACTTTCCTGGTGATGTTCGTCGGCTTCCTGGCCATTGTCTTCACTGCGGAGCAGGGCGGTAATCCGCTGCTGACCCAGGTCGGTGCCGACCAACAACTGTCGGCAACCCAGAGTGGCGGCAACATGGAAGGCAAGGAACTGCGCTTCGGCATCGCCGACACCGCGCTGTTCGTCACCACCACCACGGGCGCCACCACCGGTTCGGTGAACGCCATGCATGACTCGCTGACTCCCATGGGCGGTTTCGTGCCCCTGGCGCAGATGATGCTCAACTGCGTGTTTGGCGGTGACGGCGTGGGCTTTATCAACCTGATCCAGTACGCCCTGCTGACGGTGTTCCTGGTGGGCATGATGATCGGCCGCAGCCCGGAATTCCTCGGCAAGAAGATCGAGGCCCGGGAGATCAAGCTGGTGATGCTCTCGGTGCTCGCGCACCCGATCTGCATCCTCGGTTTCACCGCCCTGGCAGCGTTGTGGCCGGACACCATGAACAGCCTCAACAACCTTGGCCCCCATGGTTTCAGCGAGGTGCTCTACGCCTACGCCTCGGGTACCGCCAACAACGGTTCGGCGTTTGCCGGGCTCAATGCCAACACGCCGTTCTTCAACACCACCATCGGTCTGGCGATGCTCATGGGGCGCTTCTTCACCATGCTGCCGATGCTGGCCGTGGCCGGTTCCCTGGCGGCGAAAAAGAACATCCCGGCCGGTGCCGGCACCATTCCCACCGCCACACCGCTGTTCATGTTCCTGGTGGTGTTCGTGGTGCTGGTGGTGGGTGGCCTGACTTTCCTGCCGGCCCTCGCGCTCGGCCCGCTGGTGGAGCAACTGCAGTTGCTGGCCGGCCAGACTTACAAGTAAGGGGTTGTGATGACGACGCAAATGCAAACCCAAGGCACCACTGCGGTGCTGTTCAAGGGCCTGTTGCGCCCGGTGCTGGTGGCGGCGGTGTTCTTCATGCTGCTGACCGGGCTGGCCTATCCGCTGGCGACCACCGTGCTGGCCAACCTGCTGTTCCCGTTTCAGGCCCAGGGCAGCCTGGTGCAGCGTGACGGGGTGGTGGTGGGCTCGGCACTGATCGGTCAGTCCTTCAGTCGCCCGGAGTATTTCCAGGGCCGCCCGAGCATGACCCTGGGCAGCGATCCGCTGGACCCGAGCAAGAGCGTGCCCCAGCCCTACAACGCCGGGGCCAGTGGTGCCAGCAACCTGGGCCCCACCAACCAGAAACTGGTGGACAGCGTAGCCGCGCGGGTCAACGCCTATCGCCAGCTCAACGGCCTGGCGGCGGACATGCAGGTACCGGTGGACGCGGTGACCGCTTCGGCTTCCGGCCTGGACCCGCACATCTCCCTGGCCAACGCCCAGCTGCAATTGAACCGGGTGGCCCGCCTGCGCAACCTGCCGCTGGCCGATCTGCAGGCGCTGCTGCAGGACCACAGCGAAAGCCGCACCTTCGGCCTGCTGGGCGAGCCCCGGGTCAATGTGCTGCAACTCAATCTCGCGCTGGATGCCCTGGCACCCGTGCATGCCTCGCCCCTTGCGGTCAGTGAGTAAGAGATACCGATCATGAGTAATAACCCTCGTATAGCGTTGTTCGACCGTGGGCTGCTGTTCACGGCGTGCCTGGATGCGGTGAAGAAGCTGCTGCCTCAGGCGCAGTGGAAGAACCCGGTGATGTTCGTGGTCTACCTGGGCAGCATTCTCACCACTTTGCTGTGGTTCCAGTCCCTGGGCGGTGAAGGCGAGGCCTCCAGCGGCTTCATCCTCAGCATCACCCTGTGGCTGTGGTTCACCGTGCTGTTTGCCAACTTCGCCGAAGCCCTGGCCGAGGGCCGCAGCCGGGCCCAGGCCGCGAGCCTCAAGGGCATGAAGCGCCAGACCCTGGCCAAGCTGTTGCAGCAGCCCAAGCATGGCGCTGCCTGGTTGCCCATGGCTGCCAGCGAGCTGCGCAAGGACATGGTGGTGCTGATCGAAGCCGGCGACCTGGTGCCTTTGGATGGCGAGGTCATCGAAGGCGTGGCCACGGTGGACGAGAGCGCCATTACCGGTGAATCGGCGCCGGTGATCCGCGAGGCCGGGGGCGACTTCTCCTCGGTCACCGGCGGCACCAAGGTGCTGTCCGACTGGCTGGTGGTGCGCATCAGCGTCAACCCCGGTGAGTCGTTCCTGGACCGCATGATCTCCATGGTGGAATCGGCCAAGCGCCAGAAGACCCCCAACGAGGTGGCCCTGACCATTCTCCTGGTGGGGCTGACCCTGCTGTTCCTGCTGGTGATCGTGACCCTGAGCCCGTACTCGATCTTCGCCGTGGCCATGAGCGGCACCGGCAGCGTGATCAGCGCCACGGTGATGGTGGCGTTGCTGGTGTGCCTGATTCCCACCACCATCGGCGGCCTGCTCTCGGCCATCGGCGTGGCAGGCATGAGCCGGATGATGTCGGCCAATGTCATCGCCACTTCCGGGCGCGCTGTGGAAGCCGCTGGTGACGTCGACGTGCTGCTGCTGGACAAGACCGGCACCATCACCCTGGGCAACCGTCAGGCCAGCGCCTTCCTGCCGGCCCCGGGAATCAAGGACAGCGAACTGGCGGACGCCGCGCAACTGGCCTCCCTGGCGGACGAAACCCCGGAAGGCCGCAGTATCGTGGTGCTGGCCAAGCAGAAGTTCGACATCCGTGGCCGCGACATCGAGGCCCTGGGCGCCAGCTTCGTGCAGTTCAGCGCGCAGACCCGCATGAGCGGCGTCGACCTGCCGCAGGGGCGCAGCATCCGCAAGGGCGCGGCCGATGCCATTCGCCGGCACATCGAAGCCCTGGGTGGCAGCTTCCCGCCGGCCTTGCAGGCCAAGGTCGACGAAGTCTCCCGGCGCGGCAGCACGCCGCTGGTGGTCAGCGACGGCGCCCAGGCCCTGGGCGTGGTGGAACTCAAGGACGTGGTCAAGGGCGGGATGAAGGAGCGTTTTGCCGAACTGCGGCGCATGGGCATCAAGACCGTGATGATCACTGGCGACAATCGCCTGACTGCGGCGGCGATTGCCGTGGAGGCCGGGGTCGATGATTTCCTCGCTGAGGCCCGTCCCGAGGACAAGCTGCAACTGATCCGCGACTACCAGGCCAAGGGCAAGCTGGTGGCCATGACCGGCGACGGCACCAACGACGCCCCGGCCCTGGCCCAGGCCGACGTTGCGGTGGCGATGAACAGCGGCACCCAGGCGGCAAAGGAAGCCGGCAACATGGTCGACCTGGACAGCAACCCGACCAAGCTGATCGAGGTGGTGGAAGTCGGCAAGCAGATGCTCATGACCCGCGGCGCCCTGACCACCTTCAGCGTGGCCAACGACGTGGCCAAGTATTTTGCTATCGTACCGGCCGCGTTCGTCGCCACTTACCCGCAATTGGGCGCGTTGAACGTGATGCAACTGACCAGCCCGAACTCGGCGATTCTCAGCGCGGTGATCTTCAACGCGCTGATCATCGTGTTCCTCATCCCCCTGGCGCTCAAGGGGGTGAAGTATCGGTCCATCGGCGCGGCGGCCTTGCTTAACCGCAACCTGCTGATCTACGGACTGGGCGGGGTGCTGGTACCCTTTGCCGGGATCAAGCTGATTGACATGCTGCTGGCCGGGCTTGGCCTGGTTTGACGCAAGGACAGGCAATGCGGCGCTCCCTGGGGGCGCCGCATTGTTCATTTAAGGAAGCTCATGACTGTGCTTGATGCAAGTCCTGCGCCCCGCGACGGGCGCCCCGATCCCGATGCGCTGCTGGAAAAGCTGCAACAGGACGAACAAGCCGCCCAGCGCGGCAAGCTGCGGATCTATTTCGGTTCCAACGCCGGGGTCGGCAAGACCTGCGCCATGCTCACCGCCGCCCGCAATGAAGTGGCCCTGGGCCGCGACGTGGTGGCCGGGGTGGTGGAAACCCACGGCCGGCGGGAAACCGCCGAGCTGCTGCAAGGCCTGGAGGTGCTGGAGCGTCACAGCCTGATGCACCGCGACTATGCCTTGCCCGAATTCGACCTGGACGCGGCCCTGGCGCGACGTCCTTCGGTGTTGCTGGTGGACGAATTGGCCCACAGCAACGTCCCCGGTTCCCGGCATCCCAAACGCTGGCAGGATGTGGAAGAGCTGCTGCGGGCCGGGATCGACGTCTGGACCACCCTCAACGTCCAGCACCTGGAAAGTCTCAACGACATCGTCAGCGGCATCATCGGCATCCGCGTGCGCGAGACGGTGCCTGATCACCTGTTCGATGAGGCCCACGAAGTGCTGGTGATCGACCTGCCACCGGACGACCTGCTGCGTCGCCTCAAGGACGGCAAGGTCTACATGGGGCCCCAGGCCGAGCGCGCTTCACGCAATTTTTTCCGCAAGGGCAACCTGTTGGCCCTGCGCGAGCTGACCCTGCGCCGCACCGCCGACCGGGTCGATGCGCAAATGCGCGACTATCGCCGCGAGCGTTCGATCAATGCCCTGTGGCCGGCCCGGGAGCGCTTGCTGGTGGGGATCGCCGGCGACCCGGCGGACGAACGCCTGGTGCGCGAGGCCGCGCGCCTGGCGCAGAAACTCGAAGCCGACTGGATCGTCGTGCACGTGGCCTCGGCGCAACGTCGTGGCCACGGCGCTAGCCGTTATGCGGCGGCGATGAAGACCCTGGCCCTGGCCGCCGAGTTCGGCGCCGAGACCGCGACCCTGCCCGGCCTGGACGTGGCCGAGGCGCTGGTGGCCTGTGCCCGCGAGCACAATGCCAATCGCCTGGTGCTGGGCCATTACCCGCGCAAGGTCTGGCAGTTCTGGCATCAGTCGGTGAGTGATCGCATCAGCCGCCAGCATCCGGAAATCGATCAGATCGTGATCGCCAACGGGCCCTTGAGCCGGCGCCCGGCCGCTGCGGACAAGCCAGAGGCCGGTTTGACCCCGAGCCGAGCGCCGGCCTATCTGTGGGCCAGCCTGGCCTGTTTTGCCGCCACTGCAGTGGCGGCGCTGCTGCTGAAGGTGTTCGACCCGGCCAACGTGGTGATGTTGTTCCTGCTCACTGTGGTTCTGGTGGCCTTGCGTTTCGGGCGGGGGCCGGGTGTCTGGGCGGCCATGCTGGCGGTGCTGTGTTTCGACTTCTTCTTCGTCCAGCCGGTGTTGTCGTTCACCGTCAACGACACCCAGTATTTCTTCACCTTCGCCTTGATGCTTGGCATTGCCCTGATCACCGGCCAGCTCACCGCGCGGCTGCGCCACCAGGCCCGCACCGCCGCCGAAGGCGAACGCCGCGCCACCTCCCTGGCCGGGCTGGCTCGGGAGTTGTCGGCGGCACTGACCGAGGAGCAGATCTGCGCCGTGGCCCTGCGCACCTTCAGCGGTGTGTTCGAGGCCCGGGTCGGATTGGCGCTGCCGGATGCGGACAATCGCGTGCGAGCCTTGAATGCCAATACCCTGGCGATTGATGAAAGCATTGCCCAGTGGGCCTATGACCACGACCAGCCGGCAGGCAGCGGCACCGACACCCTGGCGGCGGCCAAGGGCTGCTACCTGCCGCTCAAGGCGCCGATGCGCGTGCGCGGGGTGCTGGTGCTGGAGCTGGCGGACGCCGAACGCCTCAACGAACCCGAGGAGCAGCGCCTGCTGGAGGCCTGCATGAGCCAGCTGGCAATCGCCCTGGAGCGGGTGCATTACGTCGAAGTGGCGCAGAGCACCGTGGTGCAGATGGAAGGCGAACGCATGCGCAACACTTTGCTCGCCGCTATTTCCCATGACTTGCGCACTCCGCTGACCACCATCATCGGGGCCGCCGATGCCGCGTTGCCCCATGCCCCCAGTGGCCCGCTGCCCGAGCTGTTGCATGGCATCCATGATCAAGCCACGTCGATGCAGCGCCTGATCGAGAACCTGTTGGACATGGCGCGCATGCAGGAGCGCGGGGTGCGCCTCAAGCGTCAGTGGAATTCCCTGGAGGAGATTGTCGGCAGCGCCCTGCGCCAGTTGCGCGAGCCCCTGGCCAGACATGAACTGCGGGTGACCATGGCGCCCCATCTGCCTCTGGTGGAGGTGGATGCGCTGCTGCTGGAACGGGTGCTGGTGAACCTGCTGGACAACGCCGCCAAGTACACCCCTGCCGGCACCCTGGTGCAGATCACGGCCCGTCAGGTGGACCAGCAGATCATCCTGCAGGTCAGCGACTCCGGCCCCGGCTGTCCCAAGGGCAGTTCCCCGGACAGCCTGTTCGAGGCCTTCAGCCGTGGCCAGCAGGAGTCCGCGGTGGCCGGGATCGGCCTGGGGCTGGCCCTGGCCAAACGGATTGTCGAAGCCCATGGCGGGCGTATCGAGGCCCAGCCTCACGCCGACGCCGGGCTGAGTTTTGTCATCACCTTGCCGGCGGGACAACCGCCATCCATGGAAGCCCTATGAGCAACCCACGCATCCTGATTGTCGAGGACGAAGCCAACATCCGCCGTTTTGTCGGCATTGCCCTGGAGGACGAAGGTTTCCAGGTGTTCGAGGCCGACAGCGTCAAGCGCGCCCTGATCCATGCCGCCAGCCGCCAGCCGGATCTGGTGATCGTCGACCTGGGCCTGCCGGATGGCGACGGCAAGCAATTGATCAGCGAGCTGCGCGGCTGGCTGGCGGTGCCGATCCTGGTGCTGTCGGCCAGGGACCGCGAAGACGAGAAAGTCGCCGCCCTGGATGCCGGCGCTGATGATTATCTGGTCAAACCCTTCGGTGTGCCGGAGTTGCTGGCGCGCATTCGTGCACAACTGCGGCGCCACGGCCAGAGCGGCGCGGTGGCGGCCACCAGCAAGGTGGCCTTCGGTGCCATCGAGGTCGACCTGGCCACCCATGAGGTGCGCCGCGAAGGGCAATTGGTGCACCTGACACCCATCGAATACCGTCTGCTCTGCGCCCTGATCCGCGGCCAGAGCCGGGTCCTGACCCATCGCCAACTGCTGCTGGAGGTCTGGGGCCTGGACTATGTCGACCGCGCCCATTACTTGCGGGTGCACATGGCCCATCTGCGGCAGAAGCTGGAGGCTGATCCGGCTCAGCCCCAGCACCTGATCACCGAGTTGCAGGTGGGTTATCGCCTGGTGGGGCTCTGATCCTGCCTGGTGGCGCCGCTCAGGGCTTTTTTGCCGCGACGCCGCTCATGTACAAAATCGATGTACAAGGTGATGCAGCCGAAGGCGGTGATGCTGAACAGCACAAGAAGGCCGATCTGGATGTTGCTCATGGGGAAAGTCCTGTGGGCAAGACGCGGCAGGACCGGCTTGATGGGGCCGGCCAGGAGGCGTCGGGGATCAGATAGATAATCCCTGGGCGCCGCCCTTGCCAGGGTTTATATGAAAGCTTTACGGCGGCCCCGACTATCCCTATGCCCTGCATACGCCAGGCTCCCGGCAACGCCACTCTTGCTAGAATCGGCCACCCTTCACCGTCTTCAGGTTGCCGCCCATGACTGCTTCGACCCCACTGATCCGTACCGTCCTGCCCACCGACCTGGATGCTTGCTTTGCCATCGAGACCCTGGCCTACGAAGGCGACGAAGCCGCGACCCGGGAAAAGATCGCTACCCGCATCGCCACCTGGCCCGAGGGTTTTATCGTCGCCGAAGTGGATGGCGCAGTGGCCGGCTTCATCAACTCCGGTGCCACCTTCGAGGTGCAGATGGCCGACGAAGCCTTCAAGGAACTGATCGGCCACGACCCGGCCGGTTCCGAAGTGGTGATCATGTCGGTGGTGGTGCATCCGGATTTCCAGGGCCAGGGTCTGTCCCGGCAACTGTTGCAAGCCTTCATTGCGCGCATGACCGAGCTGGGCAAGGCGTGCATCCACCTGATGTGCAAGGAACGCCATGTGCCGCTCTACGAGCGCTTTGGCTTCGTCTATGTCAAGGCGTCGGCGTCGGACCACGGCGGCATGGCCTGGCATGAGATGGTGCGGGGGCTGTAAGTCCCAGGCATGCCCCTGATGCACAAGGGGCGCCGGCGTAGGGGCTTTTCAGGGGGCTGCTAAGCAGGAGTGCCCTTGAGTTGAAGTGCTGAACTCAAAACGCCAGGACCATCCTGCGTTCATAACCCATCCGGCCTTTGCAGGCTTCGCCATTCTCGACCCAGCCCAGCTTGAGATAGAGCTGGAGTGCGGCCTGGTTGTCGGCATCCACCGCCAGCATCAGGCCCTTGAGCTGCGGCCACTCCTGGAGCGCGGCGCCGGGCAGGGCTTGCAGGCAGGCGGTGCCCAGTCCCTGGCCCTGGAACGGCAGGTCCACTTGCAGGGCGTGCAGGGTGGCGTGGTCGGCCTCGGCCCAGGCCGGCAGGCAAGGCGCGTGCTTGAGCAGCAGGAACGCCACCGGCCGTTCGTCGCTGAGCAGGGCAAAGCCCTTGATGGCGCCGGCCGGTGCATTGCCCAAGGTGTACAGCGCGCCATGGATATCCCCGGAAAACGCTCTCTGTTCAGGCCGTACTTCAAGGCTCAGCAGTTGGGCACGCTGATGGCTGTTGAGCTGTTCATAAGGCACGAGACGAGTGGTCACTGGCGGGACTGTCCAGGGGAGGGAAGGGGGCGGATTCTAGCGATTTTGCCCGAGCGGTAAAATTTTTTATCGAGGTTGTCGATTGTCTGGCTGGCCAGACGACTAAGGGTGTACCGAGCATTCAAGTGCGCTCTTGCAGGGGCTGCCCGGTGCCGGTTGATTCCACCCTTGAGGAGTTTTGCCATGCACAACCCATCCAGCGAAGCACAGATCCGCAGCCTGATCGGCCATTGGCAGCAGGCGGTGGTCGCCAGGGACATCGAGCGTATCGTCAGCTTTTACGCCGATGACATCGTCTCTTTCGACGCCGTCGGCGCCCTGCAGTATTCGGGCAAGGCGGCCTACCGTGAACATTGGCAAGCCTGCATGCAGGAGTGCCCGGGGCCGGGCATCTTCGAGTTCCACCAGCTGCAGGTGCGGGCCGCCGAGGAGCTGGCGTTCGCCCATTGGCTGGCCCATTGCGGGGGCACCGATGCCCAAGGGCAGACCAAGGCCTGCTGGATGCGGGTGAGTGCCGCCTATGAGCTGCGCGACGGGCAGTGGCAAGTGGTGCATGAACACTGGTCGGCGCCGTTCGACATGCAGACCGGGACCACTCAGTTCGATCTGCAACCTTGATGAGCGGGCGGTTCGCCAAAGGACAAAACAGCAACCATAGTTGATCAGCCCGAACTCGGAGACACCCATGAAATACCTCTGTCTGGTCTACAGCGATGAACAGTTGTTGCACAGCCTGCCCGAGAGCCCCAAGGACGCCGAGTGCCAGGCCTATGCCGAGTCGGTCCAGGGCAGCGGACGGATGCTTGCCGCCGAGGCGTTGCAATCGATACAGACCGCCACCACGGTGCGCATGCGTGGCGGCAAGCTCTCCATCACCGATGGTCCGTTCGCCGAAACCAAGGAGCAACTGGCTGGTTTCTACCTGATCGAGGCCAGGGATTTGAATGAAGCGATCCAGGTGGCGGGGAACATTCCGGCGGCCCGGGTCGGCAGTGTCGAAGTGCGTCCTGTGCGTGAACTCAATCCCTGATAACAAGCATAAGCAGGAGTTTGCCAATGACCTTTTCAACAGTCGGCCGCCAGGCCGCCGAGCATGAACTGTCCATCAGCCGCTTGATCGATGCGCCGCGTGCCAGGGTGTTTCGCGCCTGGACCGAGCCGGCGTTGCTGGCGCAATGGTGGGGGCCGCACGGCATGACCACCCCGGAGTGTGAAATGGATCTGTGGGTCGGTGGCCAGTTTCGCACGTTGATGCGGGCTGCGGACGGTGCCGAATACCCGACCATGGGGGTGTTCCTGGAGATCCACGCGCCGTCGCGCCTGGTGTTCACCGATGCCTATGTGCCGGGCTGGATTCCTTCGGGCAAGCCGTTCATGACCGCTGAAGTGACCTTCGAGGAGCAGGACGGCAAGACGCTCTACACCGCCCGCGCCATGCATTGGAGCGAAGCCGATCGGCAAGCCCACGAAGCCATGGGATTTCACCAGGGTTGGGGAGAGAGCCTGGAGCGTCTGGTGGCCCTGGTGACCCAAGGCATGGCGGACTGATGCCGGGTCAATCCGGTGAGGCCGTGCAGGTCCTGGTGGCGCGGGTCTACCGCGAGCAATCGCGGCGCATTCTCGCCACCCTGATCCGCCTGCTGGGGGATTTCGACCTGGCTGAAGAGGCCTTGCACGAGGCCTTCTTTGTCGCCGTAGAGCGTTGGCAAAAGGACGGCGTCCCGGACAATCCTCGGGCCTGGCTGGTGTCCGTCGGACGCTTCAAGGCCATCGATGCCTTGCGCCGGCGGGCGCGCTTCGCCGCTTCCCAGGCGGCGCTGATCAGCCAGCTGGAGCACCTGGAACAGCACGACTGGGACGGTGAGGACGTGCAAGACGATCGCCTGCGGTTGATCTTCACCTGTTGCCACCCGGCGCTGGCGGCAGACGCCCAGGTGCCACTGACCCTGCGGGAAATCTGCGACCTGAGCACCGAGGAAATCGCCCGGGCCTTTCTTGTCTCTCCGGCCACCATCGCCCAGCGTATCGTGCGGGCCAAGGCGAAGATCCGCGACGCCGGAATTCCCTATCAGGTGCCGACGCTGGACGAGTTGCCCGAGCGCCTGGACAGTGTCTTGCGAGTGATCTACCTGGTGTTCAACGAAGGCTATTCGGCGTCCATGGGGGCCGAGTTGACCCGCGAGGACCTGACCCGTGAAGCGATACGCCTGGGGCGCCTGCTGCTGGAGCTGTTACCGGAAGCGGAGGTATTGGGCCTGCTGGCCCTGATGCTGTTGCACGAGTCGCGACGTGGGGCGCGACTCTCCAGCACGGGCGAGTTGATCCTGCTGGATGAGCAGGATCGTTCCCTGTGGCAGCGGGCCTTGATGGACGAAGGTTGTGCCCTGGTGGAGCGCGGATTGCGCAGCGGACGCGGCGGAGCCTATTGCCTGCAGGCGGCGATTGCCGCGGTGCATGCCGAGGCTCCCAGCGCCGAACAGACCGATTGGCCGCAGATCGTTGGCCTGTATGAGGTGTTGCTGCGGCTGCAGCCTTCGCCGGTGATCGAGCTCAACCGCGCCGTGGCCCTGGCCAAGCGTGACGGCCCCGCGGCCGGCCTGGAGCAGGTGGAGGCCATCCTGCAGCGCGGCGACTTGCAGGATTACCACCTGATCCACGCTGCCCGTGCCGACTTCTGCCGGCAGTTGGGGCGAGTCGAGGCGGCGCGGGAGTCCTATCAAAGAGCCTTGGCCCTGACCCGGCAAGCTCCGGAACGGCGTTTTCTCGAAGCGCGCCTGGCCCAACTGGTTTCCAGCTCTGCGTAGCTTTACAGGGCGCGCTCTACAGGGGCGGATACCCGAGCTGCCTCACTCCAGCATCCGCCCCAATAGCCAGCTCCCGGCCGGCCCGGGCGGGTGCAGGCGCGACCAGAGGGCATCCACCACCACCTTGCGCGGCCAGCCGCGTACGTTCAGTTCCTGCAATTTGCCGGCGCCGAAGCCTTCTACCAGCCAGCTCGGCAACGGCGCCCAGCCAAAACCGCCCTGGGCCATTTCCAGCAGCATCAGGTAGCTGGGCGCCGACCAGACCCGTCCCTGGGGACGACTGTCGTAGGGGTTGAGCACCGTCGCCAGGCGCAGCTCGCGGTGCTGGCGCAGGGCTTCCTGATCGACGTGCTCGAGCCGGGCCAGGGGATGCTTGCGGGAGACGTACAGGGACATTTCACCCTGTTCATCCAGGGTCTGGTGATCCAGGTCCGCCGGGTAATCGGCCTGCATCTCGGCAAAGGCGATGTGCGCCCGGCCACTTTGCACCAGGGCGATCAGGTCTTCGCATTCGGCAATCAGGCATTCCAGTTCCAGGTCCGGGTAACGCTGCTCGAAGGCGCTCAGGCAGCTTTCAAAGCGATCCGACTGATAGGTGTCGGACAGGGCAACGGTGAGTTTCGCCTCGACTCCCTGGGACAGTTGGCTGGCGGCCATTTCCAGGCGGCTGGTGGCCGCGAGGATTTCCTCCGCGTGCTGCAGCATCACCTGCCCGGCGGGGGTCAGGCCGGGCTTGCGGCTGGCCCGATCGAACAATTGCACATTGAGGTCGATTTCCAGGCTGGCCACCGCGGCGCTGATGGTGGACTGGCTCTTGCCCAGCTTGCGGGCGGCGGCGGAAAAGGAACCCTGGGTCGCTGCCTGGACGAACGCCAGCAGCACTTCGTGTGAGGCCATGAACTATCGCCTTGGTCGATGGTTATTGATTATGAAGTATCGATCTGATCCTGGAAGATCGCCAACACATTCACTCAAGGAGCACGGCAATGAGCCTGCACAAATCCCTTACCGAACGTATTTTCCAGGCTGTAGGTTTTGAGCTGCTGGCCGTGCTGATTTGCACGCCGCTGCTGTCCTGGATCATGGATAAACCCATGGCTGACATGGGCCTGGTGACCATCGGCATCGGCCTCTTGGCGCTGATCTGGAACGTGGTGTTCAACGGTCTGTTCGATCGTCTGCTCAAGCGCCTGCAACTTGCACGCAATGGTTGGACCCGGGTCTTGCATGCCCTGCTGTTCGAAGGCGGTCTGGTGGCGATGGGGGTACCGCTGATTGCCTGGTGGTTGAATGTCAGCCTGTTGCAGGCGTTCATCCTCGATATCGGCGTGCTGTTGTTCTTTCTGCCCTACACCTACCTCTACCACTGGGCCTACGACGTACTGCGGGACAAGTGGTTGCAACAGCGTCTGGCTCATTGAGCCGCAGGCCTTTGTGATAGTCGCCGGTTTCGGCCGGCGAAAACCCACGGGGGGCCTATTATGGCGTAGAGGTCTGCGAGCTGATTTCAGACAGAACTGGACACCGTCCTCGGGTTTTTCTGAAAATGTGCGTCCGCTGGAGGCCGTCACTGAACCAGCAGCCCTCCCGACTATCTGAAGACCATGACTATTTCCCGCAACTGGATCATCTGCGAGCACTGCGATTCGCTGTACGAATCCGTGCCGCTCGGCAAAGGCCAGGCCGCTCAGTGCTCGCGCTGTGGCGCGTTGCTGGCCCGTGCCCGCTACATGAACGTGCAGCAGCTGTTCGCCTTGTCGATTACCGCCGGGTTGTTGTTCGTCTTCGCCAATCTGTTTCCGGTGATCAAGATCAGCCTCGAAGGCCTGAGCAACGAAGCCACGCTCTGGCAATCGGTAGAAGCCTTGGCTCAGGGCCGCATCAGCCTGATTGCGGCGATCACCGGCCTGACCATTATTTTGGCACCGTGCCTGCAGATCATTCTGCTGTGCTGGGTGCTGGGGTTCGCCAATTTCGATCGCGCCGCGCCAGGCTTCAAGGCCTGCATGCGGGCTCTGGAGCACCTGCGGCCGTGGAGCATGCTGGAGGTGTGCCTGCTGGGCATTCTGGTGGCCATCGTCAAGCTCGCTGGCATGCTCGATGTGCACCCCGGCCTCGGGCTCTGGGCCCTGGCCATGCTGACGGTGCTGATCATCCTGATTTCCGGCAAGGACATCCGCTATCTGTGGGATGACCTGGAGGGTCGCTACTGATGAGTACGCCCCCTTACGCCCGGGACTATCAACTGATGCTCTGCCACACCTGCGGCCAGGTCTGCGAGCAATCCGAGCACCAGTGCCCCCGATGCGACTCCGTGGTCCATGCGCGCAAGCCCAACAGCCTGGCGCGGACCTGGGCCTTTCTCGTGGCCAGCCTGATCTTCTATATTCCGGCCAACCTGCTGCCGGTGATGCACACCAGTATTTTTGGCAGCGCCAGTGAAAACACCATCATGAGCGGCGTGGTGGAGTTCTGGAGACACGGCTCCTGGGACATCGCCCTGTTGATCTTCATCGCCAGCGTGGTGGTGCCCTGCATCAAGTTCTTTGTCCTCGGCACCTTGCTGGTGACCTGCCAGCGCCGCAGCCTCTGGGCCCAGCGCGAGCGTGCCAGGCTGTACCGTTTTATCGAGGTGATCGGCTATTGGTCGATGCTCGATGTGCTGGTGGTGGCCCTGGTGGCGGCCCTGGTGCAGTTTCGGGCCCTGAGTTCCATCGATCCGCGGATGGGCATTCTGTTTTTTGGTTTGGTGGTGGTGCTGACGATGTTGGCGGCCATGAGTTTCGATCCCCGGCTTATCTGGGATGTAGAGGTTGAAGATGTCTGATCATCCAGGTTCCAAGGCGGCAGGTTCCCAGCCGGCTCCCGGCGCTCCGGCGCTGCGTACGCGGCGTTTTAATGTCTCGCTGGTGTGGTTGGTGCCCATTGTCGCGGCCTTGGTGGGGCTGTCGATGGTGGTCCACAACTCGCTGTCGGCCGGGCCGGAAATCACCATCAGTTTCCAGACTGCCGAGGGCCTGGAAGCCAACAAGACCCAGGTCAAGTACAAGAACGTGGTGATCGGCAAGGTGACCTCCATCGCCTTGAGCGATGATCGCCGCAAGGTGCTGGCCAAGGTCGAGCTGGATCAGTCCGCCGAACCTTTCACCGCCGACGACTCGATGTTCTGGGTGGTGCGCCCGCGCATTGGCGCCAACGGCGTTTCCGGGGTCGATACCTTGCTCTCCGGGGCCTTTATCGGCGCCGATGCCGGCAAGTCGGAGAAGCGCAAGAACAGCTTCAAGGGCCTGGAAACCCCGCCGCTCATTACCTACGGGCAGAAGGGCAAGCGCTTCACCCTGCACACCGACGACCTGGGCTCCCTGGACATCGGTTCGCCGGTCTACTACCGGCGCATCGAAGTGGGGCAGGTGGTGTCCTATCAGTTGGCCAACAGCGGCAAGGGGGTGGACGTGAAGATCTTCGTCAACGCGCCCAATGATAAGTACGTCACCACCGACAGCCGATTCTGGAACGCCAGCGGTGTGGATGTGACCCTGGGCGCCAACGGCTTGAAGGTCAACACCGAGTCGGTGTCCTCGATCCTTGCTGGCGGCATCGCCTTCGTCGAACCCAAGTACAGCCCCAACGCCAAGCCGGCCGAGGAGAATGCCGAATACACCCTGTTCGGCGATCAGGATACGGCGCTGGCTCCGCCGGACGGCGCGCCGTATTACATCCGCATGCGCTTTGACCAGGCCCTGCGCGGCCTGTCGCTCAATGCCCCGGTGGAGTTCCTCGGGGTGAACATCGGCAAGGTGGTGTCCATGGACCTGGACTACGACGAACAGCGCAAGTATTTCCCGACCCTGGTAGGGGCGGTGATCTATCCCGAACGCCTGGGCAAGGCCCATGAAAAACTGGTGAAGCAGACCGGCGGCGAAGACGACGCCCGCTCCGCGCAACTGATCGGCGCCTTCGTCAAGAACGGCCTGCGGGCCCAGCCCCGCAGCGGCAACCTGCTGACCGGCCAGCTGTACATCTCCCTGGATTTTGTCGCCAATGCCAAGCCGGTGGCCTACAACCCCGCCGCACGGCCGCTGGAGATCCCCACCATCCCGGGCAGCATGGACAAGTTGCAGGAACAACTGCAGGCCGTGGTGGACAAGATCAGCAAGCTGCCGATCGACTCCATCGCCGCCAACCTCGATGGCAGCCTGGCGGAGATGCAGAAGACCCTGAAACAGGTCAACGGCCAAGTGCTGCCGCAGATGCGCGACACCCTGGAGCAGTCGAAGAAGACCCTGGCCAGCGCCAACGAGAGCTTCTCCGAGGATTCGCCGCAGCGACAGAAACTCAGCCAGGCCATGGAGGAAGTGCAGCGCACCGCCCGTTCGGTACGGGTGCTCAGCGACTTCCTCGGTCGTCATCCTGAAGCGTTGATTCGCGGCCGTCTCAAAGACAACCAACCGGATGCCTACCAGTCGCCATCCTCCTCTGTCCGCGAATCCGCACCGGAAGCCCAGCCATGAAAAAAATCGCCTTGTTGTTGAGCCTGACCCTGGGACTTGCCGCTTGCAGCTCTGCGCCGACCCGTTACTACACCCTGATGCCGCCGGTGACTGAAGGCAGCGCTGCGGCCCGCAACGCGAATCTGCAGTTCGAGATGTCCACGGTGCGCATCCCGGTCCAGGTGGATCAGCCGCAATTGGTGGTGCGCCAGGACAGCGGCACCCTGGCGATCCTGGAAACCCAGCGCTGGAGCGCGCCTTTGGTGGATGAGTTCCACGACGCCCTGGCCAGCCAGATGGAGCACAAGCTCGGCACCCGCAACCTTGAAGGCTTGCCCAAGCAGCCCGGGCTCCCGGTGCTGTCGTTGCAGACCGATGTACGGCGTTTCGAATCCCTGCCCGGGCGTTACGCGCTGATCGATGTGGTCTGGAGCCTGCGCCTGCGGGGCGAGGGCGGCCCGGCCCGCAGCCTGACCTGCAGCAGCCAGATCCGCCAGCCGGCGGGTGTTGAACTGAGCAGCCTGGTGCAGGCTCATCAACAGGCCATCGCCCAGTTGGCCGCACAGATCGCCAGCACCGCACAACGCTGGACCTGCCCCTGAGTCAGCCCTGTAGCCGCTGCCGCAGGCTGCGAACGGCTGCGCAGGAGACGCAGGTTTTTCCGGTCGCCACAGGTTTGGCTCAGGATCGCCAGGCAAGGCCCTGCGGGCCTTTTCGCAGCCTCGCGGGCTCGGCAGCGGCTACAGGTGTCGGGTTGTAGCCGCTGCCGCAGGCTGCGAACGGCTCCGTAGGAGACGCGTGGATCTTGAGGCCGCTGGAGGTTCGGCAAGAGATCGCCAAGCAAGGTGTTCAGCGCCGGGCGCTGAGTTGCTGGGGCGCGAGGAAGGCGTCGTGGAAGTAGTCGCGCAAGGCCTGCATCGCCGGGGTGAAGGTCCGTTCGCGGTGCCAGGCCAGGCCTACGCTCATCGGGGTCACTGCGTCGCTCAGGCTCAGGGTCTCGATGCGCTTGCCCTCCAGGGACCAGGGTCGATGCACCAGGTCCGAAAGAATCGCCACGCCGCTACCGTTGGCCACCATGCTGCGCACCGCCTCCACCGAACTGGTGCGCACCCGTACATTGGGCTGCTGGCCGGCCTGTTCCCAGTAGCGCATGGCACTCTGCTCGGCTTCGTCGACGGTGAGCAGGATGAACGGCTCCTGGGCCACGTCCGCCAGGCTGACGCTGGCTCGTTCGCAGAGCCGATGGTGGGCCGGCAGCCATAGCCGGCGCTCGGAGTTGAACAGGGTTTCCGAGACGATGTCCGGGTGGGTCAGGTTGGCGGTGAGCACCACCGCCATGTCGAAACGGCCCTCCAGCAACCCTTGCTCGATGGCCTGGCGCTCCTGCTCGTGGAGTTCGATGGTGACGTCCGGGTGCCAGTGCTCCAGGCGTTGCAGGTGGTGCGGCAGGAAGTAGCCGATCACCGTGTAGCTGGCCGCCAGGTGCAGCACACCACTGGCCCGATAGTCCGGCAGCGGACTGTTCAGCGCATCCTCGACACTGCGCAAGATCACATAGGCGCGGTTGAGAAAATGCCGCCCGGCGTCGGTCAGGTTCATGCCCTGGGCCGAGCGCACGAACAACTGCACGGCGAGCATGGCTTCAAGCTCCTTGATCGCCGTGGTCACCGCCGATTGGGAGATATTCAAGTGGATCGCCGCCTGGGAGATCTGCCCGATCTCTGCGGTCGCCACGAAGTAGCGCACCTGGCGCAAGGTCAACGACATGTTCCATTCCCCATCACTTCTGTAGGAGCCGACTTGCCGGCCAAAGCCATCTCGCGCCGGTCTTCGCCGATACGTGGATCACCGCCTGCCAACTCCTAGCAAAGCTTTATCTGTTTTTCAGAAGATGCTCTATCTGATAATAGATCTTCCCAAGGGGTCAAGGCCGCTCTAATTTTCACTGCACGAAGTCACAAGAGTTGGAGCAACAGTGATGCAGGCAGTGGATTTCAATTCGGACATGGGCGAAAGCTTCGGCCCCTGGACCATTGGCGACGGCGTCGACAACGAGCTCATGGGCTTTATCAGCTCGGCCAATATCGCCACCGGCTTTCACGCCGGCGACCCCGGCACCATGCGCCGCACCATCGAACAGGCCAAGCGCCTGGGTGTGGCTATCGGTGCGCATCCGGGGTTCCGCGACCTGGTGGGCTTCGGCCGCCGGCACATCAACGCACCGGCCCAGGAGCTGGTGGACGACATGCTTTATCAGCTCGGCGCCCTGCGGGAAATGGCCCGGGTGCAAGGCGTGAAGTTGCAACACATCAAGCCCCACGGCGCGCTTTACATGCACTTGGCCCGGGATGAAGAGGCCGCACGGCTGCTGGTGCAAAACCTGCGCAAGCTGGAGCCCGAGCTGCTGCTGTATTGCATGCCCAATTCGGTGATCTGGCACGTGGCCCAGGAGCTGGGGCAGCCGGTGATCCGCGAGTTCTACGCCGACCGCGATTACGACCTCAGCGGCTCCATCGTCTTCACCCGCCAGGTGCGCGCCCTGGACCCGGCCGCCGTCGCCGCCAAGGTGCTGCGCGCCTGCCAGACCGGCCTGGTACGTACGGTTGAAGGCGAGGACCTGGCCATCGAGTTCGATTCCATCTGCCTGCACAGCGACACCCCCGGCGCCCTGGATCTGGTGGAGGCCACCCGCACGGCGCTGGATCAGGCCGGCATCGAGGTGCGCGCACCGCGCTGAGGCGCATTGACACGAAGCACCGCGCACAGACGCGGGTTTCATCTGGTTTTGATTTTTTGCCTGCCTTTCTACAACTATTCCAAAAGGAACAGACATGGCCGAATACAGTGTTATTACCCCCTTGCCGGGCACCTTCTATCGCAAGGCCACCCCCGAGTCGGCGCCTTTCGTCGAGGTCGGCGACAGCGTCAGCGCCGATACCGTGATCGGCCTGATCGAAGTCATGAAGCAGTTTTCCGAACTGACCGCCGGGAGCGCGGGTCAGGTCAGCGCCTTTGTGGTGGAAGACGGTGATCCGGTGGAGCCGGGTCAGGTCGTCGCGACGCTCGAACAGTGAGGGCCTGGGCATGACTCAAGCAATCAAGAAGTTGCTGGTGGCCAACCGCGGCGAGATCGCCGTGCGCATCATCCGTGCGGCCAAGGCCTTGGGGATTCCCACCGTTGCCGCCTGCAGTGAGGCGGATGCCGACTCCATGGCTGCACGTATGGCCGATGAAGTGCAGATCATCGGCCCGGCGCGGGCCGACAAGAGCTACCTGAACGTCCAGGCCCTGCTCGGTGCCTTGCAGGCCAGCGGTGCCAATGCGGTACATCCGGGCTATGGCTTTCTTTCCGAGAATGCCGACTTCGCCGAGGCAGTGGCCAAGGCCGGGGCGATCTTCGTCGGTCCCAGCGCTGAAACCATCCGCCGCATGGGCGACAAGGCCGAAGCCCGGCGCACGGCGCAGGCGGCAGGAGTGCCGGTGGTACCGGGCTCCCCAGGTGAGCTCTTCGACCTGGACGCCGCGCGCAAGGCCGCTGAAAGCGTGGGCTTTCCGCTGTTGATCAAGGCCAGTGCCGGCGGTGGCGGGCGCGGGATTCGCCTGGCTCAGGATGCGGCGCAATTGGCCGAGGAGTTCCCTCGGGCGCAACGCGAAGCCCAGACCGCCTTCGGCAATGGCGCAGTGTACCTGGAGCGTTTCATTGGGCGTGCGCGGCACATCGAAGTCCAGGTGTTGGGCGACGGCCAACACGCAGTGCACCTGTTTGAGCGCGAGTGTTCGCTGCAACGGCGGCGGCAGAAGATCTTCGAAGAAGCGCCGTCTCCGGTGCTCAGTGCCGAGCAGCGCGAGCAGTTGTGCAGCAGCGCCGTGCGCCTCACCGAAGCCTTGGGTTACCAAGGTGCGGGCACGCTGGAATACCTCTATGACGACAGCACCGGCGAGTTCTTCTTTATCGAGATGAACACGCGGATTCAGGTGGAGCACCCCATCAGTGAACTGATCACCGGCATCGATCTGGTCCAGGCCATGTTGCGCATCGCCGGGGGCGAGCCCCTGGGGTTGCGCCAGAGCGATATCCAGCTCAATGGCGCGGCCTTGCAGATGCGCCTGAATGCCGAAGACCCGGCGCGGGATTTCTTTCCCAGTCCGGGCAAGGTCGAGCAACTGATCTGGCCGCAAGGGGCGGGGGTGCGGGTCGATAGTCACTTGTACCCGGGCTATGCTGTGCCGCCTTATTACGACTCGCTGCTGGCCAAACTGATCGTCCACGGGCGTGACCGTGGCGAGGCCCTGGCCCGGGCGCGGCTGGCCGTGGAACACACCACCTTGACCGGCATGGCCAGCACCTTGGCACTGCACCGTGAACTGCTGGCCGAACCCTGGTTGCAGCAGGCCGATTTTCACACCGGAACCCTGGAAACCTGGCTGGCCGCGCGCCGCGCCGGAGGTGTCGCATGAACCAGCCGATCCGCTACAGCTTTGGTGCCGACGAGCACCTGTTCGCCGAAGTCAGCGACAGCATGTCCCTGGAAGCCTTCTTCAAGGGCATGGCGGTGACCCGTGCCGTAGAGCGCCTGGAGTTGGATGGGGTGCTGGATGTGTGCCTGGCCAATGCCTCGTTCCAGATTCGTTTCGACCCGGATCGCATCGCTCCGCAGGTTCTGCTGGAGGCGGTACAGCAGGCCGAGGCCGGGGCGGTGGCCGAGCGCAGCCTGCACACTCGGATCATCGAGATCCCCGTGCTCTACAACGATCCCTGGACCCACGAAACCCTGATGCGCTTTCGCGACCGGCACCAGGACCCCAGCGCCACGGACCTGGAGTACGCGGCGCGGATCAATGGCCTGGCGGACGTCGAGGCGTTCATCGCCGCCCACAGCGGTGCGCCCTGGTTTGTCTCCATGGTGGGCTTCGTCGCCGGGTTGCCGTTCATGTTCCAGATGGTCGAACGTGAACGGCAGTTGCAGGTGCCCAAGTACCTGCGACCACGCACCGATACGCCAAAACTGACCCTGGGCCACGGCGGCTGTTTCGGCTGCATCTACTCGGTGCGCGGCGCCGGCGGCTACCAGATGTTCGGCGTCACCCCGGCCCCCATCTACGACCCGCAGCAGCAACTGGCCTACCTCAAGGCGCACATGGTGTTCTTCCGTCCGGGGGACATCGTGCAGTTCAAGCCCATCGACCGTGAGGCTTACGACCAGGCGGTGGCCGAAGTCGAGGCCGGGCGCTTCGACCTGCGTATCCGCGAGGTGGAGTTCTCCCTGGATGCCTTTCTCGCCGACCCGGTCGGCTATCCCAAGTCGCTGCAGGAGGTGCTGGCATGATCAAGGTCATCAAACCGGGTCTGGCCACATCGGTGCAGGACCTGGGTCGCGAAGGTTTCTATCACCTGGGGATTCCGCCGTCTGGCGCCTTGGACCAGTACGCCCTGAGTGCGGCCAACCAGTTGGTGGGCAACCCGGCAGGCGCGGCCG
This sequence comes from Pseudomonas danubii, assembly GCF_042980055.1. NCBI lineage: Bacteria > Pseudomonadati > Pseudomonadota > Gammaproteobacteria > Pseudomonadales > Pseudomonadaceae > Pseudomonas > Pseudomonas danubii. The sequence goes on along the minus strand of NZ_CP116502.1, from coordinate 6,257,045 downwards.
GGCTGGAGTGCACGCTGCTCGGGCCGGAGCTTGAGTTCAGCGCCGATGCCCTGGTGGCGGTTTGCGGCGCGCACATGACGCCCAAACTCGATGGTGTGGACATGCACCTGGACACCGCTTTTGCGGTCAAGGCCGGGCAAGTGCTGCGCTTCGACTTTCCCAAGGCCGGGGCCCGGGCCTATCTGGCGGTGGCCGGTGGCATCGATGTGCCGCTGGTGCTGGGCAGTCGCTCGACCTACGCCCTGGGCGCCCTGGGTGGTTTCCAGGGCCGGCGCCTGGCGGCCGGGGATGAGCTGCCGGTGGGCGTCGCCAGTGGCAAGAGCCGTCCCGGTGCCAGCTTGCCCATGGCGTTGCGCCAGTCCCTGGGCGGCGAAATCACCCTGCGGGTGGTGCCGGGCCTGTACTACGAACGTTTGAGCGACGCGGCCAAAGCCAGCTTCTTCGCCGAACCCTGGACCGTAGGCTCGGAGGCGGACCGCATCGGCTATCGCTTCAAGGGCGGCAGCGCCTTGAGCTTCCAGCCCCGGGAGCAGCCGTTCGGCGCCGGTTCCGATCCGTCGAACATCGTCGACAGTTGCTACCCGATTGGCTCGATCCAGGTGCCGGCGGGGCTGGAACCCATCGTCCTGCACCGGGACGCGGTATCCGGTGGCGGCTACGCCATGATCGGCACGGTGATCAGCGCCGACCTTGACCTGATCGGCCAGATGCAGCCCAACCAGAAGGCCCGCTTTGTCGCGGTGACCCTCGAAGAAGCGCTGGAGGCCCGGCGCTCCTACAAGAAAAAGCTCAGCTGTCTGAGCAAACTGTTTCCTTCCTGATTCTGCCCGCCGCATCGCGCGGGCCATGCCAAACGGTAGGCCAACGCCGCACTTCGGTGCGGTGACGGCTGCCCGCGCTTCAACCCTTGATCGGTTCTGGAGTTCACGCACATGGCAGCTTTATCGCAAGCGAATCAAACCGGGCAGACCCCGGCCAATGTGGCCCTTCCCAGCGATGCACGCATGGGCCGACTGTCCCTGACCATGGCCTGGTGGGCGGTGTGCAGCGCGATGTTCTACATCGTCGTCGGCGCTTCCCTGGCCCTGTCCTACGGCACCCGCAATGCCTTGATCGGCATGCTCCTGTCGGTGCTCAGCTATGGCCTGGTGAACAGTGTCCTCAGCCGCTTCGCCATGCGCAGCGGGCTCTCGGTGGCGCTGTTTTCACGGTTGTTGTTCGGCAGCACCGGGGCTTGCCTGGCGACCCTGATCTTCTTCTCCACGGCCATCTACTACGCGGTGTTCGAGGGTTCGGTGATCGCCGTGGCGCTCAACCACCTGTACCCGCAACTGCTGTACCCGCTGGCGGCGCTGGTGGTGGTGCTGTACAGCGTGCCGTTGATCCTGGGCAGCGTGCAGCACTGGCTGGACAAGCTCAACGGCGTGCTGTTGCCGGTGTACCTGGGGGGCTTGCTGTTCGCCGTGGGCCTGTCCATCAGCCGTTATGGCTACCAGCCGCAATGGCTGGATTTCGGCCCGGCCAATCCCAGTAGCACAGGCTGGTGGGATTGCTTCGTGGCCTACATGGGGGTGTGGATCCTGATGCTGTTCACCTTCGACTACGCGCGCTTCGGCAAGCCCGAAGACGCCGGCTATCACGGTCGCTGGAACTTCGGCATGCCGTTCTACGCGGTGACGTTCTTGCTCAACGGTGCGGCAGGGATCTATCTGGTGAGCAGCATTCCCCATGACGGTGCACTCAACGAAGTCTCGGTGGTGATGGCGATCCTGCAATTGATGGGGCTGTGGGGGCTGTTGTTCGTCTGGGCCACGCAAACCCGGATCAACACCGCCAACTACTACCTGGCGACCTTGAACATGCAGGCGTTCTTCGGCCGCTTCGGCCTGCGCGGTTCCTACCTGATGTGGGCGGTGGCCGTGGGGATCATCGTCTACGGCCTGATGCTGGCGGATGTGTTCGCCTACCTGCTCAAGGCCCTGGCCTATCAGGGGATCTTCGTGGTGGCCTGGGTCGGCGTGGCCCTGGCGCAGATTCTGCTGGGGCGTACCGACGTGGCGGCGATTGAGCGCGTGGCGGCCTTCAACCCGGTGGGGCTGACGGCCTGGTTCGGCGGCACGGCCCTGGGCCTGATGCTGATGTGGGCGGGGGGTGGCTTGGCCAGTTTTTCGGCACCACTGACCGGGGTCCTGGCGTTTGCCTTGCAGGCCGGGCTGGCCAGTCGTTTGCACAGCCGCTTGCCCGCCGCCGGCTGACGGGGCGGGGCCAGCGGCGGCGGCTCAGAACAGTTGGGTGAACAGCCAGTACAGGCTGCCCGACAGCAGGATCGCCGCCGGCAAGGTCAGGACCCAGGCCATGGCCAGGTTGCGGATGGTGCGCATCTGCAACCCGCCGCCATTGGCCACCATGGTCCCGGCCACCCCTGAGGACAGGACGTGAGTGGTGGATACCGGCAGGCCGAACATGTCCGCCGCGCCGATGGTCAGCATGGCCACGGTCTCCGCCGAGGCGCCCTGGGCATAGGTCAGGTGGGTCTTGCCGATCTTCTCGCCGACGGTCACCACGATGCGCTTCCAGCCCACCATGGTGCCCAGGCCGAGGGCGATGGCCACGGCGATCTTCACCCACAACGGGATAAAGCGCGTGGCGTTGTCGATCTGCTGTTTGAACAGTTGCAGCTTGTCCCGGGTGTCCTGATCGAAGTGACCCACTTGGTTCTTGTCCATCAGGCGGATGGTTTCGCTGGTCAGGTACATGTCGTTGCGTACGTTGCTCATGGCTTCGGCGGGCACCTTGGCCAGCGAGCCGTAACCCTTGACCTCGGCACCGATGGCACCGGTCAGGGCCGCCAGGGCAGGGATCAGTTCAGGCGTTGCCTCCTTGCTGCGCATGTAGTCCGAAAGCACCGCGCGAGGATCGGCGGGGGCCGCTTGCGGGGCGCTTTTCACCAGGGCTTGCTGGGTGACTTCGGCCACCGCGGCAAATTGCAGTGACTGGTCGGCGGGCATGGTGCGGTTCAGGGCATAGGCCATGGGCAGGGTGCCCACCAGGATCAGCATGATCAGGCCCATGCCTTTCTGGCCATCGTTGGAGCCGTGGGCGAAGGACACTCCGGTGCAGGTCAGGATCAGCAAGCCGCGAATCCACCACGGCGGCGGGGCGTCGCCCTTGGGCGCCTTGTACAGCGCGCGATTCTTGACGAACAGGCGCAGGGCCAACAGCAGCAGGGCGGCAAACACGAAACCGATCAATGGCGAGAACAGCAGGGCGTAGCCGACCTTGGTGGCCTGGCTCCAGTCCACGCCGCTGGTGCCGTCACGGCCGTGCATCAGCGCGTTGGCCACACCGACGCCGATGATCGAGCCGATCAGGGTGTGGGAGGACGAGGCCGGCAACCCCAGCCACCAAGTGCCGAGGTTCCACAGGATGGCGGCAATCAACAGGGCAAAGATCATCGCAAAGCCGGCCGAGGAGCCCACCTGCAGGATCAACTCCACCGGCAACAGGGCGATGATGCCGAACGCCACCGCGCCGCTGGACAGCAGCACCCCGAGGAAGTTGAACAGACCGGACCAGACCACCGCGAACTGCGGCGGCAGCGAGTGGGTGTAGATCACGGTGGCCACGGCGTTGGCGGTGTCGTGGAAGCCGTTGACGAACTCGAAGCCCAGGGCGATCAGCAGGGCCACGCCCAGCAGCAGGAAGGGCGTCCAGGTGGTGACCGTGGTGCCCAGTTCGTGCATGTCGTGCACCAGGCTGTAGGCGGTGAACAGCAAGCCCATGGCCAGCACCGCGAAAAACACCACCAGGGTGAAGGGGCCGGGTTTTTTATCCAGTTGCGGTTGGCGATCGAGGCTGGAGGAGGCGGCAGTCAGGGACGGGGTGGCCATTGCTGGACAATCCTGTTGCTGGAAAGGAATGGTGTCCATGATCGTTGCCAAATGTTACAGGGAGACTGCCTCAGGTCATGGTTTAGGTGATTGAGCTGTTCCGTTGATCAAATCAAGCCCGCGTGGCCATCCCGTTATCCCGCTCACCTTGTAGGAGCCGGCAAGCCGGCTCCTACAAGGTGAGGTCAGTAGTCCTGGCGCTTGCGGAAGGCCCAGCGCCCGGCGATCACGGTGAAGGTGGCCACCAGCGCCACCAGGATCCAGAAGCCCTCCGGGTCGCCGGAAAAGGGAATACCTCCGACATTCATGCCGAAGAAGCCGGCGATGATGTTGATCGGCAGCGCCAGCACCGTGACCACGGTCAGGGTGAACAGGGTGCGGTTGGTCTGTTCATTGAGGTTGGCGGCGATCTCTTCCTGCAGCAGTTTGATCCGTTCGCCGAGGGCGGTGAGGTCGTTGATGATCAGGGCGAACTCTTCGGTGGACTTGCGCAGTTCCTTGACGTCTTCCTTCTGCAGCCATTGCGGCGGCCGATTGAGCAGGCGCAGCAGGGAACCCGGCTCCAGGGCCAGCAGCCGTTGCAGGCGCACCAGTACCCGGCGCATGGCCCCCAGTTCGGCACGGTTGCTGGAGACTCGGGACGCCAGCAACTGGTCTTCGATCTGGTCGACGCTGAGGCTGGTCTTGCGCACGATCTGGGTCAGCACTTCGCCCTGGTCGCGCAGCAGGTGCACCAGCAGTTCCAGGGGCGAGCGAAAGCGCTCCCCGGCCTTGACCGAGGAGCGCAGCTTGTCCACCGAATGCAGGGGCTGCAGGCGGGCGCTGATGATCAGGTTGCTGCGCACGCAGACCCACAGGGTGGAAATGTCCGAGGACACCATGCTGCTGAAGTTGAATACCACATCGTTGACCACCGCCAGCAGCGCCGAGTCCACGTGTTCGATGCGAGTCGAGCGCGAGCCTTCGTGCAGGGCTTCGAAGAACTCCTCGGGCAATTGCAGGTGGGCTTTCATCCAGCGCTCGCAGGCGGCGTGGGCCAGGTTCAGGTGCAACCAGAGGAATTGGTCGTCGTTGTGCGGCTGTTGCAGGGCTTGCAGGGCCTTGGCTGAGTCCAGTTCATGACCCCGTTCGCCGGGCCGAAAGTTGAAACCGTAGAGCAGGCCAAACAGATCGGAATCGCGGTGACTCTGGTCGATGCTGTGGTTCATGGGGTCTCGCAGGAGGGACAGTGCCTGGCGCGGGCTTTACAGGTTCACTTGGGCCTCATCATGGCAAGGCTTTTTGACAGTTTTGTGACGTTTCAAAGTGCACAGTCCGCGTTGCCATACCAGTGGTCGGCAGCGCTCAAGAATGGATCGCGGATGCCGATCACGCTCACATGCAATGCGCATTCGATTTTCCTCGAATGCTCCTGACAGGGAAGTTCGGACCTACGCATGCCTTTAGTGGCTTGCTCCATCCCTGCCATGAGATCTTCTCGATGTTTTTGCAAAAATCCCTGAGAGCGCAAATTCTTGCCCTGCTGAGCGGTAGCCTGTTTGCGGTGTTGTTGATCGCCCTGGCGTGTTTTCACTTGCTGTCCGGTGGCGTGCAGAGCTACCGCGAGCTGATCGAAGGTCCGCTGCGCAGTTCGCAGCTGATCGACGAGGCCAACCTGCAGTTCAAGAGCCAGGTGCAGGAGTGGAAGAACGTGTTGCTGCGGGGCAAGCAGCCCCAGGAGTTGAACAAGTACTGGCAGCAGTTCGAGGATCGTCAGCGGGATGTGCAGAACATCCTCGGCCAGTTGGCCCAGAAGCCGGGCCTGGACTCGGGCTTCAAGAGCCGGGTGCAGCGCCTGGCCGAGGAGCACCGTGCGCTGGGGGCGGCCTATCAAAGGGGTCGTGACGCCTATGTGGCCGCAGGCGCCGATCCGAGTGCCGGTGACGCTGCGGTCAAGGGCGTGGACCGTGCCACCAGCGAACAGATGAGCGAGTTGGTGACCGAGCTGCGCAAGCACAGTGACCAGCAGTCCCGGGACATCAGCTCGGCGGCCGATCGTACGGTGTGGCTGGGCATCCTGGTGATGCTGGTTTCCGGTTTGCTGATCGGCCTGCTCAGCCTGTGGCTGGTGAACCGCAGCCTGGTGCAGCCGATCCGCCAGTTGATCGACTACGTCGCCCAGCTCAGCCGTGGCCAGTTCGCCGACCGGGTGGCCAGCGATCGTCAGGACGAACTGGGCAGGCTGGCCGCCGCCGCCAACACCCTGCGTGACTTCCTGGCCCAGACCTTCAGCAGCCTGCAGCGCAGTGCCGCGGACCTGGACAGCTCCAGCGGCGAGCTCAATTCCATTGCTACCCTCATGTCCCAGGGCACCAACGAGCAGTTCAACCGCACCGATCAGGTGGCGACGGCGATGAACGAGATGTCCGCCACTGCCCAAGAAGTGGCGCGCCACGCTGCCGATGCTGCCCGCGCCGCAGATGATGCCGACCAGTCGGCGCAGCAAGGCGAGCAAGTGATGCAGAGCACGATCCACAGCATCACCCAGATGCGTGGCGAGATCGCCAACACCGCCACGGTGATCCGCCGCCTGGAGGCTGACAGCGGGCGTATCGGCAAGGTCCTGGAAGTGATCCAGGGGATCGCCGAGCAGACCAACCTGCTGGCGCTCAACGCCGCCATCGAAGCGGCCCGGGCCGGTGAGGCGGGGCGCGGGTTTGCCGTGGTCGCCGATGAGGTGCGCAGCCTGGCCCAGCGTACTGCGGCGTCCATCATCGAGATCAACCAGATCATCCAGAGCGTGCAGATCGGTGCGGTGGATGCGGCCCAGGCCATCGAGAGCGGTCAGTCGCGCAGCGAGCAGAGTGTGCAGCAGGTGACCGAGGCCGGTGCAATGCTGGAGCGCATCACCGAAGCGGTGGAAGCGATCCGCGACATGAATCGGCAGATCGCCACCGCCGCCGAGGAGCAGACATCGGTGGCCGAAGACATCTCGCGCAACCTGACCGAGATCACTTCGATTGCCAGTACCAACCTCGATAACGTCCAGCGCACCGAAGCGGCGAGCCGCAACTTGCATGGTCTGTCGGGACAGTTGAACGAAGTCACGGCGCGTCTCGGCGCCTGATACCGCTCACCCTGTACGCGGGCCCAAAAGCACAAGGCCGCGCTCCGGTAACGGGGCGCGGCCTTGTGCTGTGTGCGGGGGCTTACTTGTCTTGCTTGTTGCTCAGGACCTTGCCGGTCTTGGCGTCCAGGTCCACGTCCCACTCGATGCCTTTGCTGTCACGCAGTTCTACCTGGTAGACGTAGGCGCCTGTAGCGGTCTGCTCCAGCTCGGTGTCGGTGATGCTGGCGGCGGTGGTGCCCGGGTGCTGGGCCAGGGCCGCCTGGTTGAGTTTTTCCAGGTCCATGATGGCGCCGGATTTGAGCAGGCCCGGGATCAGGTCCGGACGGACATCGGCCTGGGCCAGGCCGGCGGTCAGGGTCAGGGCGGCAGCGGCGAACAGAGCGGAGAACTTGGTCATGGGTTGATTCCTTGGGGTGATGGGTTTCGATGGACACAGGTTAGCCAGTGCAACTTAACTCACCCTTAATTCAGGTCAGTGGTTGCGCCGTTTGTTCAAGCCAGGGGGCTGGGGCGGGGCCCAAGCTGGTGTCTCCCTTCTAGGAGACTCAGTGAATGAAACGATGGCTTGCGTGGTTGTATGCCCCCTTGTTCTTTGGTGGATTCATCGGTGGTGCATTGTGCTGGATGAGTGCGGCACAGGCGTCTGCGAGCGGGTTGCTGGTGTTGTTTGCGGCCGCGCTCCTGGTGTCTTTCCTGGTGGAGTGGGTCCTGCCTTATGAGCCGGCATGGAATCGCTCCCAGGCTGATCGCCTGCGGGACAGTCTGCATGCTCTGGTCAATGAGGGCCTGAATGCCCTGGGCCTGCTCGCATTGCCGGGACTGGTGGCGCTGCTGGCCCATGACGGCCTGTGGCCTCGGGACTGGCCGCTCTGGGGCCAATTGCTGCTGGCGATCGTGATCGCCGATTGCGGGATCACCCTGGCTCATTACGCCAGCCATCGCTGGGCCTGGCTCTGGCGCCTGCATGCGGTGCACCACAGTGTGCTGCGCATGTACGGTTTCAACGGTCTGCTCAAGCATCCCCTGCACCAACTGCTGGAAGCGACGGCGGGGTTGCTGCCGTTGTTGGTGCTGGGCATCCCGCTGCCGGTGGCACAGTTGCTGGCCCTGGCCATTGCCATTCAATTGCTGTTGCAGCATTCCAATGTCGATATGCGTCTGGGATTGCTGCGCCTGGTGTTTGCCTGGGCGCCGGTGCATCGCTTTCACCATATGAAGTACGGCCGTGCCGGTGATGTGAATTTCGGTCTGTTCTTCAATGTATGGGACTGGCTGTTGGGAACCGAGTTCTATCGGCATGACTACGCGATGCGCCAGGGCGACCTGGGCATCGGAAGCCGTCCGGACTATCCGGTGGATTACTGGCCGCAGTTGCTGGAGCCATTCAAGGCCCAACACTATGCCGCCGAGCCCAAGGTGCCGGAGGCGCTGCGGCGCCCGGTCAATCCAGCAGGCGGGGCTTGAGGGTTTTCAGGGCCTGGCCGGCGGTGACGCCGAACAGCGCCTTCAAGGTCCGGGAGAAGTGCGCGGTGTCGGCAAACCCGGCGCCATGGGCCGCCAGGGCCATGGCCTGCCCCTCCAGCAACAGGGCCATGGCCAGGCGCAGCCGTCGCCACAGCACCAGGCGCCGTACGGGCAGGCCGACATCACGGGCGAACAGCCGTTCCAGCTGGCTCAGGGACAGATGGGCCTGGGCTGCCAGTTGCGTCGCTGCCACCTTGCCCTCCAGGGCAGCGTCCAGGGCCAGCAGCGCCCGTGCCACGCGACGGTCGGCAATGGGCTGGCGCGGACAACTGCGCAGCGCCGCTTCCAGGCCGGGCAGTGATGGCTCGACACGGCTGACGCTGAGCTGCAGGTCCTGCGCCGTGATTCGCAGTGGCTCGGCGAAGACCGTGAAGGCCCGGTCGGGGGCCTGGATAATGGCGTGGCGACGCAGCGCCTGGATCAGCAGGAAGTGGCCACTGAGTCGGACTCCGTCCAGTTCCACGGTGACCGGCTGTTCGGGGGCAATGATCAGTTGATGGGCGTAGTGGGCGTGGGGCGTGGTGCGCCCCATCGCCCCATGGATCAGACCAAAGTCATGGCCCAGCCAGAGTTCGCCGCTCCAGTGTGAGGCGGACATTCAGTAACCGCTGGCCTCCAGCAGTTGGGCCACGCTGGCGCTGGCCGGTCGCTTGAAATACTTGAGCAGCTCGGCGCTGCGGTTGGTGAAGATACCATCGACCCCGGCCGCCATGACCTTCTTGAAGTCCACCGGTTCATCGACGGTGTAGACGTGCACCAGCAGGCCCTGGTCGTGGGTGTACTGATTCATCCAGGGTTGCACCAGATCCGCATAGCTCTGATCGCCGCCAGCCGTCAGTGCTGCCGAGGGACCGGTGCCGATGGCACCCTGGGTCTTGGCAAAGTCGACCCAGCGCTTGAACTCGGCCTGGTCCTTGGGTTGCTGCTTGGCATAAAAGGCGGCTTTGTCGGTCTCGCCGCTGCTGGCGAACGTCTGCCCGGAGGCTGGCTCGATGCTGCCGGGAGCCACCCACAGCAACAGGACTTTCGGCACCTTGGGCATTGCCTTGTGCAGCAGCTCCAGGCTGTGTTTGTCGAAGGTCTGCAGCACGACCTTGCCTTTGCCCTGGCCCACGGCCAGTTCGCTTTTCGCCAGCTTGGAGCCCGCCGGGCTCAGCCAGCCGCGGTCCTGGAGTTTTTCCTTGAGATCGTGCTCGATGCCGGGGAACAGCTGGGGCTCCTTGGTCTCGATGTAGAGCCCGGGTTTGTGCTGTGGATTGCCCAGGGCGATGTCGATGATCTCGTCCAGGGTGAGGATCTTCAGGCCGACGAAACCCGGACGGGCACGGTCCGGATGGGCCTGGTTGAACCAACTGCCGGCGTCGAGGGTTTTCAGTTCGGCCATGGTGAAGGCGTTGGCCGGGCTGTCCTTGCGTTCGGGGAATTTCTGCGCCACGTCGGTGGTACGTTGCAGGTTGTTGTCGTGCAGGGCGAAGAGCACACCATCCTTGCTGCGCTGCAGGTCCATCTCCAGGTAGTCGGCCCCCAGGTCCCGGGCCAACCTGTAGGACGCTGCGGTGGACTCGGGGGCATCGAAAGAGGCTCCACGGTGGGCGATCACTGCCGGGTGCGGAATGCCCTGGCGAGCGGCAAGTGCATTCGGATCAGGCTGTTCAGTGGCCTGGGCCAGGCCGCAACCGAGCATCAGGGCCAACATCAGGGCACAAGGGGGGAAGGTCGCTGGCATGCTCGAAATCCTTTCGTGGAGGCAAGTACAAGGAAATATCTTTTAGCAACTCAATGACGCTTGTGCTATCTCCAGAGCGACATAAAACCTTCTCATACGCATCTTTCGCGGTTTTTTCCGGTGCTTTGCAGTACTCTTGGGCGCTGCAGTTTCCCCATCAGAGGGAAGCCCGAAAACAGCTCCTTCCTTGCCTCGCGTGTAGACCATCGATCACCCGTCCCATGGGACTTACAGTGAGGTTTACCATGAGCATCACCTCCGAACTCATCTGCCAGGCTGCCGATCAGCTCAAGGGCTTTGTCGGCTTCAATCGCAAGACCGGTCGCTACATCGTGCGTTTCAGCGAAGACTCCTTCGGCATGGATGTGGCGGATGACGCCATAGTGCCGGCCCATGAATTTGTCTGGGCGCCGGTGTCCGATCAGGCCATGAGCCTCAAGCGCGAGCAGATCCAGTTGCTGCTGGATCAGAACATCGACGACAGGATCAACATCAGCGAACCGCTGCGGGTCTACATGCGTCGCAGCGATCTACCGGAAATCCAGGCGGTGCGCAGCCTGCTGTCGACCGCCCAGGGATGATCCGTGCTTGCCCTGAACCGCATCCGGAGCGGTTCAGGGCCTTGCTTCAAATGCCGAAGCTGTAGGCCCGCTCCACCTTGCTCACCCGGGTATGAAAGTAGTGGTACCAGTCGTTGCGACCACGTTCGCGGATGGCGCGGTGTTCGGCCTGTTGCTTCCAGGCCAGGATCGCCGCCTCGCAGCTCCAGTAGGACACGGTAATGCCGAAGCCATCCTCGCCCCGGGCCGATTCGACCCCAAGGAATCCCGGTTGTTGGCGAGCCAGCTCGACCATGTGTTCGGCCGCCTGGTCATAGGCGGGATCGGTTTGGTGGCGCTGGGAACTGAAGATCACTGCGTAATAGGGTGGGGCGGGCGTCTGGCCGATCATCCTTGCGCCTCCAGGCAGGCTTTGAGCAGAGCGTTGACCAGGGGCGGTGTGCGGCCTTGGAGGGCCGCACGCTCGGGCTGGAACAGTGTGGCGACGAAGAACGGATGGCCGTCCAGTTCCACGGCGCGCAAGTCGCCGTCACTGTCGTGGCCAGCAGGGCGCAGGGCGCCGCTGAGCAAGGGGCCGGCAAAGTCCGGATTGACCCCATAGCGGCAGCGATAACCTTCCTCGATGCTCTGGGTGCCGTAGGCCTGGGCGATCCGGCTGCCGCTGTGCAGCTGGATTCGGTCGCGGGCTTCCACCAGGGCGCAACTCAAGGGAGTGAGCACCGCGCGCTGGGCATGGGGGTTGATCTCGCCGTGCTCGGCGTCGGACCAGCCCAGTACGTTGCGGGCATATTCCAGCACCGCATGCTGAAAGCCGCCGCAGGTGCCGAGGAAGGGCCGTTGCTGTTCCCGGGCGACGCGGATCGCCAAGAGGGCACCGTCGACGTGGCGGTAGGGACTGCCAGGCACGCACCAGATTCCGTCGAAGCCTTTGAGCTGTTGCTCGTGGATCAGCTCCGGCGTGGCCAGCCACTGGTAGTCCACCCTGACCCCGCTATCGGTCGCGGCGCGTTCCAGGGCCAGGGGAATGGCCTGGTGTGCAGTGATCTGTGGGTCGTAATCCCCCACCAGGGCGATGCGGATGGTGGCGCTAGATCGGGCTGTGTGCATGTGGCCTCTCTGACTTGTCGACTGCCTGGAGCCACTATAGATTGGCGATCACGCAATCAATATTGGCGTTTGCCCAAGTGATCAATGCAGCCGTGCACTATCAGCTGGACTATCCCGACCTGTCACTGATTCTCGCCCTGGTCCGTGGCGGCTCCCTGGCTCGCGCCGCGGCCCTGCTCAAGGTGGATGTTTCCACGGTGTTTCGTGCCGTGCGCCGGCTGGAGGCCGGGCTCGGGCAGCAGTTGTTCGACAAGAGCCGCGCCGGCTATCTGCCCACCAGCCTGGCCCAGGCTCTGGCACAGCAGGCCGAACAGGCGGAGCAGGCCCTGGAGGCCGCGCGGATCGGCGTGGCCCAGGGAGGAGAGGTGATCAGCGGCACAGTGCGCCTGACCTGCACCGACTCGGTGTTGCAAGGTCTGCTGCTGCCGGCCCTGGCGCAATTCATGCCGAACTACCCGGCGCTGGTGATCGAACTCTGTACGTCCAATGATTTCGCCAACCTCAACCGGCGTGATGCGGACATTGCCCTGCGTCTGACCGCGACACCGCCGGAACATCTGGTGGGGCGCTGCCTGGGGGCGGTGTCGTATCGGCTGTGCGCGAGCCCGGAGTACAAGCTACGGGTGGATTGCAGCGACCTGTCGAAGGTGGCCTGGATCGCCCCGGATGATTTTCTCCCCGACCATCCCACCGTGGCCTGGCGCCGTCAGCGCTGGCCTGGCGTGCAGCCCAGCTACCGCTGCAACAGCATGCTCGCGGTGAGCGAACTGGTAAGGGCCGGCCTCGGCGTTGCAGCCTTGCCGGATTTTCTCATGGGCGCTGGTGGTCTGGAGGCGTTGAGTGAACCTCTAGGTCATGACACCGCGCTGTGGCTGCTGACCCGTCCGGATTGCCGGGCCCTGCGTTCGGTGGTGACCCTGTTCGATGAACTGGCGCGCCATCTGCGCTGGCCATGAGCAAGGCTCAAGGGTGGGGCTGATCCTTGCGCATAAAGTGTGCGTGCATCTCGCTGGTGAGGTTCTCGATGCGTTCGGTCAGTTGCTTGGTCATCTCCGTGAGCCGGGTGTTCTGCTCCAGCAACTCCAGCAGCTGGCTGGTGGTCTGCGCGGCCTGGGCCTGGCGTTCACTGTTGGCGATGGCCAGGGCTTCGCGGTGTTGGGCGTCGGCGTCCGATTGGGCCTTGTCCCGTGCGGCCTGGCGGGTCTGGGCCAGGAGGATCAGCGGTGCGGCGTAGGCTGCCTGCAGGCTGAAAGCCAGGTTCAGAAGGATGAAGGGGTAGACGTCGAACTGGGTCACGCCAGTGAGGTTGAGGGCAATCCAGATCACTACGATCAGGGTCTGTGCACCGAGAAAGGTCGGGGTACCAAAGAACCGGGCAAAGGCTTCGGCCTTCAGGGCAAAGGCGTCGTTGCCAAAGGTCGGTGCCAGGTGGGCGTGGGCGCGGTGAAAGCGCAGGTGGTCGACGATTGGGGTGGTTTTTTCCGGGGTGTCACTGGAACTCATGATGGCCTCCGCCAGGCGTTGGGACGTCAGGCCACTATAGTCCCCAAGGCCAGGCCCGACGTCGTTATCGACGCCGGGAAAACCACCCTCAGAGCACGTTGCGTTCGTTGGCGAACATGCTGACAGCTTGCACCGCGTCGCTGGCGCCATCGCGAATCTGCAGGATCACCGTCCCGGCCTGATCCGCCAGTTGCACGCCCTTGGCGGCTCGTTCACGAGTGCCGTCCATGCTCTTGATCGCTTGCTGCGTTTCGTTCTGGATCATGTCGATCATGCTGGAGATTTCCGCCGTCGAGCCGCTGGTGCGCGCCGCCAGTTGCCGGACTTCGTCGGCCACCACGGCAAAACCTCGTCCCTGCTCCCCGGCACGGGCGGCTTCGATGGCCGCGTTGAGGGCTAGCAGGTTGGTCTGATCGGCAATCGCGCGAATGGTGTTGACGATGGCGGTGATCTGCTCGGAACGTTCGCCGAGGTGGGCAATCAGCGAGGAAGAGTCCTCGATGTTATGGGCGATCTGGCGCATTTCGCTGGCCGCCTGCTGGATCACTTCTGTTCCTTGTTCGGCGACTTTCCGGGTCTGCACCGAGATGTGATAAGCCTGGCTCGCACTCTGGGCATCCTGCTCGTGCTTCTCCACCTGCTGAGTCACGTCGGCGGCGTACTTGACCACCTTGCACAGGCGTCCGCTGGCGTCATAGACCGGGTTGTAGTTGGCTTCCAGCCACAGCGTGCGCCCGTGCTTGTCGATCCGCTCGAAGCGGCCGTTGAAGAACTCCCCCCTGTTCAGGCGATTCCAGAAGTCCTGGTAGGCGCTGCTGTTGACCAGCTCGGGTTTGCAGAACATCCGGTGATGCTTGCCCTGGATCTGGGCCAGGCTGTAGCCCATGCGGCTGAGGAAGTTGGCGTTGGCACCGATGATGCTGCCGTCCAGGTTGAACTCGATGACCGCCATGGCCCGGTCGATGGCCTCCAGTTTGTTCCGGGCCTCGACTTCCTCTTGCACCCTGGCGGTGACGTCAAGGGCGTATTTGACCACTTTGTACACCGTACCGGAGGCATCGCGGATCGGGTTGTAGCTGGCCTCCAGCCACAGGCTCTGGCTGGTGGCGCCTACCCGCTCAAAGGTGCCGGACTCGAACTGGCCGTTTTTCAGGCGGGTCCACAATTGCTGGTAATCGGCGCTGCGAGCGTATTCCGGGAGGCAGAACAGTCGGTGAGACTGGCCGATCACCTGGTCTTGCCGATAGCCCAGGGTCTTCAGGAAATTGTCGTTGGCTCGGAGCACCGTGCCCTGGAGGTCAAACTCGATCACCGCCATGGAGCGGTCGATGGCCTCCAGCAGACGGGATTGTTCGACGATGGTCTGGTTCAGGGAATCGATGGTCTTGTTGTGACGGTTGAATAGCATGTTGGCAGGTGCTCTGTGGGAGAAACGTCGCGTCGATCCCTATGGAGTGCGCCGGTATGCCGAAAGCTCCCCGGCGATCGGCATTATCTGCTCAATGTCAGCGTTCCATGACTGACAGATAATTTCGCAGCGGTGAAGCGGGCGACATTTCGGGCGAACGTCGCTGGCCGCATCAAGAGGAGACGTAACGGCTGCGAATCGATTTAGTTGGGTTGGATGACTTTGCTGGCAGCGGTGCCGAAGGCGTTATCCGCTGCTGCAAAGTGGCGGCATTATGATGTCAACCACGAAGAAAAATCCAAATAAACTTATACAAAAGTATTTTTTACTTCATTTTTGTATAAGTTTTAACGGTTTTTATGCCATTTGCGCGTGCGAGAAATGGGCTTCGCTGTCATTGCTGGCGGTGCGGTTGCGCCCGTTGTTCTTGGCCAGATACAGGGCCTTGTCCGCCGCATCGAGCCAGCTGGCAGGGTCGGGGAAACTTGAGTCGAAAGCCGCCAGACCGATACTCAGGCTGACTTTCAGCTCCTGTACCTCTGGATGCTGGTACTGGTTGAACACCTGGCGCAGGCGCTCCATTACATCCATGGCCTGTTGCCGGCTCATGCGTGGCAGGATCACGCAGAACTCGTCGCCACCGTAGCGGCCGGCGAGATCGTCATGGCGCAGGTTGCGCCGCAGTTCATTGCTCAAATGGCGCAGCACCGTATCGCCGACAATATGCCCGTAGGTGTCGTTGATCGCTTTGAAGTGGTCGATGTCGATCAGGGCGATGCTGGCTTCCATCTGCTGTTGCTGGCACTTGTGGAACTTGATGTGCAACAGGTCTTTCCACGAGCCGTGGTTGAGCAGGCCAGTGAGGCTGTCGGTGCGGCTCAGGGCGCTGAGGGCACGCTTGTGTTCGGACAGTTTGATCGCCAGTCGATAGCAGACCATGCCCACTGCGAGGGGGTAGAGGGTCAGCATGGGCAGGCAGGCATAGATTTGCAGCGGGCTGATCTGGGTACTGAAGGCGGCCCCGAACAGCGCCCAGGACAGCAGTATCCCTGCACATTGGGCCAGGCCGCCACGAATGAACAGGCGCAAGCCACCTGCGGCGACATTGTTCATGCACATCATCGAGAGGATGGTGACTGCCGGCAGGGGATTGAATTGCATGGTTGCCGCCCAGAATCCCCCCAGCAGCGAGTCATACAACAGGTTGCGGCGTTCTGCCCGATAGGGAAAACCAGAACGGGTCGAGAGCTGATACGCCAGATGGGGCCAGATCAGGCCATTGAACAGCAGCAGGGCCCATACCCAGTCAGGCGGGGCCAGGGGGTAAATTGCAGCCAGGACACTGATGCCGCCGATACTCAGGCCGATGATCCTTGGCCAATAGATGCGCCGGGCAAATGACAGCCCCTTGCCGCGTTGGTTTTCCATAAATTCGTGCACCGGATTCTGTACTGAAACACTTTGTGGTGTTTTTTTCGGCTTGGCCGTTTATCGGATCAGTCTGGTGAATATTGTCATTTATTCCAGTGGGAATAATCAGTGTCCTTCGAAGCCATTTAACAGTGGCCGGGAACGTTGCACGACGGGAGCGCGAGCTGGCTCATGCTTGGTAGTGGGCCAGGAACATGTCCAGTGCCGATTCGATGACCCGGGTCTGCATGTCTGCTGTCAGGGGCGGCTGGCCCATGGTGATCTGCGGCCAGAAGGCAAAGCTCTTGATCAGCCCGTGCATCTGTTGCGCGGCGAACTCCGGGTCCAGGGGCTTGAGGCGGCCATCAGCCAGGGCCCCGCGGATCCACAGGGTCAGGCCTTCTTCCCGTTCGCCGAGTCGTTCCACCATGTTCTGTGCCCGCTCGGGGGAGTGAATGGTTGCGGCGATGGCGACTCGGGCCAGGTCGAGGAAGTTGTTGTCGGCCAGCAGTTGCAGCTTGGCGCGCAGAACGTTTTGCAACTGCTCGCGCAATGGCTGGTCGCTGCGGTAGCTGACTTCCGATTGGGCGCTGGTGCTGTTCCAGAGCTTATGCAGAATTTCGGCGAACAACTCTTCCTTGCTAGGGAAGTGGTTGTACACCGTGCGCTTGGAAACCCCGGCTGTCGCGGCAATCTTGTCCATGCTGGTGATCTCGAAACCGCTGGCGCGGAATTCGCTGATCGCCGCCTGGATGATTGCGTCGCGTTTAAGGTCGGTGAGGCGCTTCGGAGCTGTCATAAGTCGGGTTCGGTCAGGGTCGGCGTAGAAATCAGTCGGCAGTCTACTTCGTCTTAATTCTGTTGCAATGCAGAAACTACACTGTGTAGTGTAGCTTTTCTTGAAAACGATGATTGGCGGCTGATGCTTGCGTGCCTTGGCCAGTAGATCGTCTTGCAGAACAACGTCGGAACCTGCCGCGTTCCAATGGAGTCATTTCAATCATGGCCACTGTTTCGTCCAGCGTCACCCGCGCTCCCCGCCAGGAAACTTCCCGCCAGGAGCAGGGCGCCTTTCGTAACCATGCTCCGGTACGTCGCGCCGGTTTCGGTAAAACCCTGCAGATTTTCTGGAACATGCTGTTCCACAAACCGCGCAATACCCGTCCGGCCGGTGCCATACCCGTCCAGCCGCTGACCCGTGAGCAACTGCTGGCGGCTCCCAATCACAGTGTGTTTCGTCTTGGGCACTCCACGGTGCTGTTGAAGATGCGCGACAAGTTCTGGATCACTGACCCGGTGTTTGCCGAACGTGCATCCCCGGTGCAATGGGCTGGTCCGAAGCGTTTTCACCAGCCCCCCATCAGTCTGGAGGCGCTGCCCGAGATCGAGGCGGTGATCCTCTCCCATGACCATTACGATCACCTGGACCACCAGACAGTACTGGCCCTGGCAGGCAAGACCCGGCACTTTCTCACCCCGCTGGGAGTGGGAGACACCCTGATCAAATGGGGGGTACCAGCGGCCAAGGTCCGGCAGCTGGATTGGTGGCAGGGCTGCGAAGTCGAGGGCATCCGCTTTATCGCTACGCCGTCGCAGCACTTTTCCGGTCGCGGGTTGTTCGATGGCAATCACACCTTGTGGGCGTCCTGGGTGATGATCGACGCAGCGACGCGGATCTTCTTCAGTGGCGATACCGGTTACTTCGACGGCTTCAAGCGCATTGGCCAGCAATACGGGCCCTTTGACCTGACGCTGATGGAAACCGGTGCCTACAACGTCGAATGGCCCCATGTACACATGCAGCCGGAGCAAACCCTGCAAGCTCACATCGACCTGCAAGGTCGCTGGTTGCTGCCGATCCATAACGGCACCTTTGACCTGGCGATGCATGCCTGGCATGAGCCCTTCGACCGTATCCTGGCCCTGGCTTGGGAGCGCAGCATCACTATCACTACGCCGCAGATGGGTGAAGCCTTCAACCTCGCACAACCTCAGCGGGGCGGAGCCTGGTGGCTGGAGGTGGAAGGCGCCTCGGAACAGGCGGCTGTCGAGTCTGCGTAATCCTGTCCTGATCCATGTGTGGCAGGTCGGGCAAAGACAGGCCGAGGCTGTGAAACTTGTTGGATGTCCGCTCTGAGGGAGCAGTGTCATGGCCTACAGAATTCATATCTTCGGCGCATCAGGTTCCGGGACTACAACTTTGGGTCGGGCCCTGGCCGAGCGCTTGTGCTGCAAACACTTCGATTCCGATGATTTTTTCTGGCAACCCGGCGCCAAGCCTTTTAGTTGCCGGCGTCCCCGTGACGCACGTATCCATATGTTGCAAACCCAGGTGTTGACGGAGCCGGACTGGGTCCTGTCCGGCTCCCTTTGTGGTTGGGGAGATGTGCTGATCCCCAGTTTCACTCTGGCGGTCTTCGTGCAATTGGACCCTGAGGTTCGCTTGCAGCGCTTGCGTGCCCGTGAATTCCAGCGCTACGGCGAGCAGATTTTCGAAGGTGGTGAACGCTACGTCGCGACCCAGACTTTTCTCGCCTGGGCCGCCGGCTACGACGAGGGTGGCCACGGAACCCGCAGTCTGCGGCGGCATGAAAGCTGGATCAAAAAACTCGACTGTCCGCTCGTTCGCCTGGATTCGACCCGGCTTTCAGTGCCGGACTTGTGCGGGCAACTGCTCAAGGCACTGGATCACTCGATCATTGCGTAGTCAGGGCGTTCCATGGGGTTGGGAGTCGCGCCCTTGATATTCATGCCGCGGCCCGGAGCGAAGCCGGGAAAGAACACCAACCCTTGAGCTTCAAGGCAGAACGCCAGTGCCAGGCGGGTCACGTCACGCACCTCGTAGCCGGCTTCGAAGCGCTGGATAGCTTGCACCGAGACTGCGGATTCACGGGACAGTTGATCCATGTCCCAATCCAGCATGTCCCGGGCCTGGGCACAGTGCTGCGGAGTGAATTGATAGAGGGCGATACGTTCCAGGGTGATTTTCATCGCTAGAGAGGCCATGGTTTTCTCCGGGAGGTTAGGCTGGAAGTTGGCTTGGTGCTGGTTATTTGTACAGTTGTTTAATTCCCGGATCAAACTGATTTTTGCTCTCTGCCCGCGCCTTTGGTCACAAGGTTTTTCCCGGGCTCGGGTCCGTCCTGTTCAGGTAGGTACTGGGGGACTGTCCCAGCACTCGGCGGAACATGGTGGAGAATGCCCCGGGGCTTTCATAGCCGAAATCCAGGGCGATGCGTGTCACGGACTCCGCGGCTGCCAACCGCGCCAGGGCCAGGATCACGCAGGCTCGTTGTCGCCATTGAATGAAGCTCATACCCGTTTGCTGGCGGAAGACGCGATTAAACGTACGCAGGCTGACGTGCAATCGATCCGCCCAGTGCTCCGGGGATTGGTGAATATCGGGTTGCCCGAGAAAGGCCTGGCACAACTCCAGTAGCGGGCCATCAGCCGGCAGAGGGATATGCAGCGGTAGCGCCGTGCTGCGTCGCAGTTCATGCAGCAGCAGGTCGACCAGCAATCCGTCACGCCCGCGCTGATCGTATTGCAGGGGAATCTCTACGGCCTCCAGGAGCAGTTGGCGCAACAGCGGTGAGACGCTGACGACTCGACAGCCGCTGTTATCCAGGGGCGCCGCGGCAGGTTCGATATACAGGCTGCGGGTACTGACCCCGAGCATCAGCACCTCATGTTCCACCCCGGGTGGAATCCACACCGCATGTTGCGGTGGCACTACCCAGTTGCCCTGATCGGTGCCCACCTGCATGACTCCGGTAGCGCCATACAGCAGTTGTGCCCGCCGATGACGGTGACGAGGCAGGCGTTGGCCGTCGGCGTAGTCGGTGCCGATGGCCAGTACCGCACGCGGTGTCTGATCCAGTTGATCGATGGAGATATTGCGCATGCCGAGTCGTTCCGTGTTTGGCGTAAACGCAAATATTATTGGCTGACTTGCTGAAGTCGGCCAAGCGCTGAAGCTCTATCGTCCAGCTCTTGTGCAAAGACGAGCGTGGTCCGATGTTCTATCTACTGCTGGCACTTTTTGGTTGCATGACGGGTATCAGCGCCGTGCTGTTCGGCTTTGGCGGCGGATTTGTAGTGGTGCCGCTGCTGTACTGGATGCTGCTGGGCAGCCAGGGGGCGGACTCGGCGGCAGGGCAGTCGGCGATGCATGTCGCGGTGGCTACCTCGACTTGCGTGATGATCGTCAATGCCCTGGTCGCTAGCCGTCGACACCATCAGGCGGGCAATCTTGTTCGCCACTACCTGTGGCCGCTGGGGGGCTATATAGGGCTGGGGGCTATCTTGGGTGCGGCAGCGGCCATGTGGGTCAGTGGCGAAGTGCTTCGCTATGCCTTTATCGCCTACCTGGGAATCACCGTTGCTGACTGCCTGCTGCGACGTGGTTTTCTTGAACCGTCCCAAGGGCAGGAGGCGCGTCTTCTTGGAGCCCGCGAAACGCTCTTTGGCGGTGTAGGAATAGGTGTTGTCGCCACCTTTCTCGGCGTAGGCGGCAGTATCATGACGGTGCCCCTATTGCGCCGTTGCGGTCTGTCCATGACCCAGGCCACCGCAATGGCCAATCCTCTGAGCGTGCCTGTGGCGTTGGCGGGAACGGTCACCTACATGGCCCTGGCCGGTTTCAGCTCGTTCGATCTCGGACCCTGGTTTGTCGGTTATGTCGATCTGCTGGCGTTCTCGGTACTGACCCTCGGCTCGTTGCTGGGCATCCGCCTGGCCACTTCCTGGATTGGCAGAATTCCCGACCGTGTACATGCAAGGGTGTATATCGGTCTGTTGTTGCTGGTGCTGTTCAGCATGTGTGTGAAGGGCTAGGAGCGTCACGCTTGGTGGCTCGATTGTCCTTGTCCGCAGATCCATAATTGCCCGCCGCTGAACGCTGGCTCTGCTGACCGTGCTTTCGGCTTTTTCATACAAGGGAGCTTCCATGTTCAACGGATTGATCCAATGCACAGCCGACGGCTGGCAGGGGCGGTGGTCAGGAAGCATCCAGGGGCCGTGGCCCTGGAGTTGCCCAAGCGGTGAAACCGTAGGGGGCTATTTTGCTTCCAGGCCCGGTGCCTCGCGAATCACGAAATGGTCCAGGTTCTCGATATTGGCGCTGAACACCCCGAAGGTCGCTTCGGGGTTTTTCTTGCTCGGCACCTGCTTGAGTGTCGGGGTGACGCCATAGAAGAAGCAGTACAACTCACGCTGGCTGTCGATGGCGCCCTTGATCTCTTCAAGGAAGGCTTTGCGCTTGCGGTAGTTGTCGACCAGTTTCTTGCTCAGGTAGACGTTGACTGAATAGGGCTTCTTCTTGGCTTCTCCCTCTTCCTTGAACCAGACCTTGTGCTCGAAGTCGATGCGAAAGCTCTGGGTGTAGTCCTTGATTTCCTTGATCTTGCCCCAGTAGATCAGCCCCTTGTTATCCAGCAGGTACTCGATCTTCTTGAAGAACGAGGCGTAGGACGCTGTGTGCTCGCCGATCTTCAACGGCATGCGCTTGAGCAGTTCCTTGTCGTCGATATTCGACACGAAGCATTCCACCGGGTGAGCGAAGACGCTGGTCTTGTCCGGGGTTGTATCGCGCCCGGCGTGGGGCGCTTGCAAGCTGGCAGGCGTCACTGGCGGGTTATTTCCAGGTGTCTGCGGCGCTGCTGTCGGGTTGGCCGGTCGCCGCAGGTATTCGCGGCGGGTCAGCAGCAGCTCCGAAGGGAAGTGCTCCTCGCGATCATCCTCGACTGCAGCCCCTTCGATGCTGCCGGGGCTTTTGCTGATCCCGTAAGGGCAGCCTTCTATATGAAGAGTGCTGGGCAGGTTCTTGAAATGCGGAGTGCGGATGTAATTGACGTTCTTGGCATTGAAGGTGCCCAGTTGATTGGCGGCATCGAACGCTGCGCGACAGTCATCGTTGGGGCACTGGAAGCTTTCCTTGGTCGAGTCGAAGACCAGGGTTTCATCGAAGTTCAGATCCCGCACGTCATAGATCGACAACTTTTCGTCGAGGCTGATGCAGTAGGCGGTATCGAATTTCATGAGCGCTTTGATCCTTAAGCGGGGGAGGGAACTTTATAACGGCAGGTCTTGAAGCCTGCACGCACTTTAATGAGCCGGGCCTTGTAGATGAAGCAGGTGCGGATTTGCGCGGCCAATAAAAAAGCCCTGACCAAGTCAGGGCTTCTTGTTTGTTTCATCGATCCGGGAATCAATCCCAGCTCAATGCACCGCCAGTCTGATACTCGATCACGCGGGTCTCGAAGAAGTTCTTCTCTTTCTTCAAGTCCATGATCTCGCTCATCCATGGGAACGGGTTGGTGGTACCTGGGTACTCTTCCTTCAAACCGATCTGCGACAGGCGACGGTTGGCGATGAACTTGAGGTAGTCCTCCATCATCGCCGCGTTCATGCCCAGTACGCCGCGCGGCATGGTATCGCGAGCGTATTCGATTTCCAGTTGAGTGCCCTGGAGAATCATCTGGGTGGCTTCTTCCTTCATCTCGGCATCCCACAGGTGCGGGTTTTCGATCTTGATTTGGTTGATCACGTCGATGCCGAAGTTCAGGTGCATGGATTCGTCGCGCAGGATGTATTGGAACTGCTCGGCGACACCGGTCATCTTGTTGCGACGGCCCATGGACAGGATCTGGGTGAAGCCGCAATAGAAGAAGATGCCTTCCAGAACGCAGTAGTAGGCGATCAGGTTGCGCAGCAATTCCTTGTCGGTGTCGACGGTGCCGGTTTCGAATTTCGGATCGGAGATCGAACGGGTGTACTTCAGGCCCCAGGCAGCTTTCTTCGCGACCGATGGAATCTCGTGGTACATGTTGAAGATCTCGCCTTCATCCATGGCCAACGATTCGATGCAGTACTGATAGGCGTGGGTGTGGATCGCCTCTTCGAACGCCTGGCGCAGGATGTACTGGCGGCATTCCGGGTTGGTGATCAGGCGGTACACGGCCAATACCAGGTTGTTGGCAACCAGGGAGTCGGCGGTGGAGAAGAAGCCCAGGTTGCGCATGACGATGCGACGCTCGTCGTCGGTCAGGCCTTCCGGGTTTTTCCACAGGGCGATGTCGGCGGTCATGTTGACCTCTTGCGGCATCCAGTGGTTGGCGCAGCCGTCGAGGTACTTCTGCCAGGCCCAGTCGTACTTGAACGGTACCAACTGGTTGAGGTCGGCGCGGCAGTTGATCATGCGCTTTTCGTCAACGGCGACACGAGCGGAAGAGCCTTCCAGTTCAGCCAGGCCTTCGGCGATATCGAGCTGGTCCAGGGACGCCTTGGCGCGGGCCACGGCAGCGGAGTCGCTGGCAGTCACGGCGCGTGCTTCAAGAGCGGCGGCACCACCGGCGCTGTCGAGGCGGTCCATGTTGGCTTCAGTAGCGTGGCCGGCGTTGGCGCCTTTGACTGCAACTTCGCCTTCTTCTTTGTCGAATTCGTCCCAGCTCAGCATGACGTGTCGTCTCCTGCTTGAGGGCCAGATGCCCGTGTGAAAACAAAAGGGTTGGCTTTTCACACGGCGCTACTGGCCGCGTTAAATCATTGGAAATCGTTTGTTGCAGCAGTGAACGCAGGCAATAAACAGAAATACGTGTTCGGGTGCCTTGAAGCTGCTGTCGGGCGGAACTGAGGGTGTCGGTTCCGGCGCGGGATTCAGCAGGTCGTTTTCATCCGGTAAGGGAATGTTGCGGGCCCGTTTTGAGGACGCATTATAAGGATATTTTCAGGGCCGTGGGGCGACCGATGGGCGCAGGCGGGCCCAAGAAGGAGGGGGACTGAGAGCAAAGCGCGGGTTTACAAGGCTTTGGCCGTTGAAGATTTTTTTTCAGGCTCGAAAAAAATATCCTCGAGTGGCCAAAAAATAGCCAATTTTACTAGATGTTGTGTTTTTGCAAGCCTTTTTCAGGTTTTGAACACAACTCGAATCGTCCGGTTTTGTCGCTGAAAATCTCCTGGCAGAGGTCTTCAAGGTCGGCGGGATTGCCCTCGTCGAAGTCGTCAGCCGAGAGGCTCAAAAGGTCGTTGGCAGTGCCATGAGCAGGCCATCAACCACGGCAGCAAAAAGTGCGTGCGATTGCCGTACTCGCACGTCGTCAAGGTGAAGCCTTTCACTGCCCTTGGGCGGGTCGTTGTCGGGCATCTTTGCCGCAAGAGGGATTTCTTGCGGCCGGCAGTCATCAAGGTCTATGCAATGAACTTGGCTATTAGCCGTTAGAACAACCGTTGCCCATTACGCGGTATTGAAGAATATGCCGCTGACCGTGGGAGTCTTCATATTCCATGCGCGCTGGTACAACTTCGCATACTTCTGGAACTTCGCTCATGGAGATAACTTTGGCGATATCCAGGTCAGTGGAGTAAGTGTATTCCTCTACCGGTACTTGCTGCTGGGCGACATCAGTCGGGATCTCATCAGCCATCGCGGTAACGCACAGACTGCTGAGGGCCAGAACTAATAAAGCTTTCATTTGCGTTTTACCTTTCTAAGGTCGTGTGGGGTCACGCAGCCTTTGTGGGGCTGCGTGTGGAACTTGAGTAGAAGTTTGATTAACTGCCTTCGTGGGGGCTGCAACTTGGTTAATCAGATTGCCTGTTTGGCGAGACGGATTTTAGGCCCGGGGTCGGCGGCCATATAGGCGTACTTTTGATAAACACCTTTGACAGTTTTTGTAACAATCCCCGAAAAAGGCCTGTCTGCAGGTCTGTTTGAACATTTTTATCCGCGGTGAATATCGCTGTAAGCAGCGTTCTTGAAGGGTTGCGGCAAATATCAGGGTATTTCGCAGGGGGTTGTTACTACCATCGTCGAATGGTTCTATAGGCGCCCCCCGGCTACAACGGGGTCATACAAAAACAACTATGTCACCGAGGTAAGAAAGATGAGTGCGGCTTCTCTGTATCCCGTTCGTCCCGAGGTTTTGGCCAATACGCTGACTGACGAGGCGACCTACAAGGCCATGTACCAGCAGTCGGTCGTGAACCCGGACGGTTTCTGGCGCGAACAGGCCAAGCGTCTCGACTGGATCAAGCCTTTTACCACGGTGAAGCAGACCTCCTTCGACGACCACCACGTGGATATCAAGTGGTTCGCCGATGGCACCTTGAACGTCTCCTACAACTGTCTGGATCGCCATCTCGCCGAACGTGGCGATCAGATCGCGATCATCTGGGAAGGCGACGATCCTTCCGAAAGCCGCAACATCACCTACCGCGAACTGCATGAAGAAGTCTGCAAGTTCGCCAACGCCCTGCGCGGCCAGGACGTGCACCGCGGCGACGTGGTGACTATCTATATGCCGATGATCCCCGAAGCGGTGGTGGCCATGCTGGCCTGTACCCGTATCGGCGCGATCCATTCGGTGGTGTTCGGTGGCTTCTCGCCTGAGGCGCTGGCCGGTCGCATTATCGACTGCCGTTCGAAAGTGGTGATCACTGCCGACGAAGGCATCCGGGCGGGCAAGAAGGTGCCGCTCAAGGCTAATGTCGACGACGCCCTGACCAATCCGGAAACCAGCAGCATCCAGAAAGTCATCGTGTGCAAGCGCACCGGTGGCGACATCAAGTGGAACCAGCACCGCGACATCTGGTACGAAGACCTGATGAAAGTGGCCGGCAGCGTCTGTGCACCGAAAGAGATGGGTGCCGAAGAAGCGCTGTTCATCCTTTACACCTCTGGCTCCACCGGCAAGCCCAAGGGCGTGCAGCACACCACTGGCGGTTACTTGCTCTATGCGTCGCTGACCCATGAGCGGGTGTTCGACTACCGTCCGGGCGAAGTCTACTGGTGCACCGCCGACGTCGGCTGGGTCACCGGCCACACCTACATTGTCTATGGCCCCTTGGCCAACGGCGCCACCACTGTGCTGTTCGAAGGTGTGCCCAACTACCCGGACGTGACCCGGGTGGCGAAGATCGTCGACAAGCACAAGGTCAATATCCTCTACACCGCTCCGACCGCGATCCGCGCCATGATGGCTTCGGGCACCGCCGCCTGCGAAGGCGCCGACGGCAGCAGCCTACGCTTGCTGGGGTCGGTGGGCGAGCCGATCAACCCGGAAGCTTGGGATTGGTACTACAAGAACGTCGGCCAATCCCGTTGCCCGATTGTCGACACCTGGTGGCAGACCGAAACCGGCGCCACTCTGATGAGCCCGCTGCCGGGGGCGCATGCCCTGAAGCCGGGTTCTGCAGCACGTCCATTCTTCGGCGTGGTCCCGGCCCTGGTAGACAACCTGGGCAACATCATCGAAGGCGCGGCCGAGGGCAATCTGGTGATCCTCGACTCCTGGCCGGGCCAGGCGCGGACCCTGTACCGCGATCATGATCGTTTCGTCGATACCTACTTCAAGACCTTCCGTGGCATGTACTTCACTGGTGACGGCGCTCGTCGCGATGAAGACGGCTACTACTGGATCACCGGTCGCGTGGACGATGTACTCAACGTGTCCGGGCACCGCATGGGGACCGCCGAGATCGAAAGTGCCATGGTCGCTCACCCTAAAGTTGCCGAAGCGGCGGTGGTGGGCGTGCCTCACGACATCAAGGGCCAGGGCATCTATGTCTATGTGACCCTCAATGGCGGCGAAGAACCGAGCGAAGCCCTGCGTCTGGAGCTGAAGAATTGGGTGCGTAAGGAGATCGGTCCGATCGCCTCGCCGGATGTCATCCAATGGGCGCCGGGCCTGCCGAAAACGCGTTCCGGGAAGATCATGCGGCGAATCCTGCGCAAGATTGCCACGGCGGAGTACGACGGTCTGGGCGATATCTCCACCTTGGCCGACCCAAGTGTGGTGCAGCATCTGATTGATACTCACAAGACCATGAACGTCGCCTGAGGCGGGTTCCGAGTCATCCAGCCCCGCCCGGCCTTGTGCCGGGCGGGGCTTTTTTATGGCCACGTGATGCGCCGGCAAGCTGATTGCTGCGGGGCTGCGTGGTTGTTGCAGGGGGTTGGCTTGTCAGCGAAGAGGGGCGAATAAATATCGGATATTTCCGGCGAGCGCATATGAATGTTACCGACGTTGCCGAAGATGTAACCCCGCGCTCACTTTCGGGGCAATGGGAAACGCCCGGCCCTATTTCGGGGCCTTTTATACCCTTATAAAAAATAAGTCATCACGCTGCGCTTGCCGGAATAGAAGGCTTTGCGAATAATAGGCCCGCAATTTGCAACATAGATCGGTTTACTGTCTTTTGCTCTTGCATAGATTTGAAGAGCTGTCAATGTGCTGCCCCGGCATTCTCAATGCTTCTGTAATTTGTTGTCGCATTGAGGAAATATCGGCTTCCAGCCTGTCGTTAGAATGCCGGTCACTCGCTCGTCGCTGCCTGTGTGTGAGTCCTCTGCGGAGTTCCCAGGACGCAGCGCGGCAATTCAGGTTTCACCCATTCGCATATTGGGCTGTCGCTCACTCTGCCGTTTTCGCCCTTTACCGATGGAGTTCTAAGATGAAGAAACTCGTGCTTCTTGGCGCCCTGGCACTGTCCGTGCTGTCCTTGCCGACTTTCGCCGATGAAAAGCCGCTGAAAATTGGTATCGAAGCGGCTTACCCTCCGTTTGCCTCCAAGGCGCCGGATGGCAGCATCGTCGGTTTCGACTACGACATCGGCAATGCCCTGTGCGAAGAGATGAAGGTCAAGTGCGTATGGGTCGAGCAAGAGTTCGATGGCCTGATCCCGGCGCTGAAAGTGCGCAAGATCGACGCCATCCTCTCGTCCATGTCGATCACTGACGATCGCAAGAAGTCCGTGGACTTCACCAACAAGTACTACAACACTCCGGCCCGTCTGGTGATGAAGGCCGGTACCCAGGTCGGCGATGGCCTGGCTGAGCTCAAAGGCAAGAATATCGGCGTACAGCGTGGCTCGATCCACGAGCGTTTCGCTCGTGAAGTCCTGGCGCCGCTGGGTGCACAGATCAAGCCTTACGGCTCGCAGAACGAAATCTACCTGGATGTGGCGGCCGGTCGCCTCGACGGCACCGTGGCGGACGCTACGCTGTTGAATGACGGCTTCCTGAAAACCGACGCCGGCAAAGGCTTCGCCTTCGTCGGTCCGGCTTTCACTGACGTCAAATACTTCGGCGATGGCGTAGGGATCGCTGTACGCAAGGGTGACAAGGCCGATCTGGACAAGATTAACGCCGCCATCGCTGCCATTCGTGAGAATGGCAAGTACAAGCAAATCCAGGACAAGTACTTCGACTTCGACATTTACGGCAAGTAAGACCGTCGAAACAGTCAGTCCGAGATGGCGCAAGCAGCAGAATCTCTGAAGTTTGCGCCATTTTTTCATCCCAATTTTCGAGGACCTGAATCATGTTGAAAGGCTACGGGGCTGTCATCCTCGATGGCGCTTGGCTGACGCTTCAGCTCGCCTTGTCGTCCATGGCCCTGGCCATTGTTCTGGGTCTGGTCGGGGTCGCGTTGCGCCTCTCGCCGGTGCGCTGGCTGGCCTGGCTCGGCGATCTGTATTCCACGGTGATTCGTGGCATTCCCGATCTGGTGCTGATCCTGCTGATCTTCTACGGCGGCCAGGACCTGCTGAACCGTGTGGCGCCGCTGCTGGGCTACGACGATTACATCGACCTCAATCCGCTGGCCGCCGGTATCGGTACCCTGGGCTTCATCTTCGGTGCCTACCTGTCGGAAACCTTCCGTGGCGCCTTCATGGCGATTCCCAAGGGGCAGGCCGAAGCGGGCATGGCTTACGGCATGAGCAGCTTCCAGGTGTTCTTCCGGGTGATGGTGCCGCAGATGATTCGCCTGGCGATTCCCGGCTTCACCAACAACTGGCTGGTGCTGACCAAGGCTACCGCGCTGATTTCGGTGGTGGGCCTGCAAGACATGATGTTCAAGGCCAAGCAGGCGGCAGACGCCACTCGCGAGCCTTTCACCTTCTTCCTCGCAGTGGCGGCCATGTACCTGGTGATCACCAGTGTCTCGTTGCTGGCATTGCGTCACCTTGAGAAGCGCTACTCGGTAGGCGTAAGGGCGGCTGATCTATGATCTTCGACTACAACGTCATCTATGACGCCTTGCCGCTGTACTTCAGCGGCTTGCTGACCACTCTGAAGCTGTTGGCACTGTCGCTGTTCTTCGGTTTGCTGGTGGCCTTGCCCCTGGGGCTGATGCGGGTGTCCAAGCAGCCATTGGTGAACATGAGCGCCTGGCTCTACACCTATGTAATCCGTGGCACGCCGATGCTGGTGCAGTTGTTCCTGATCTACTACGGCCTGGCCCAGTTTGAAGCGGTGCGTGAGAGTTTCCTCTGGCCCTGGCTGTCCAGCGCGACCTTCTGTGCCTGCCTGGCCTTTGCCGTCAACACCAGCGCCTACACCGCAGAAATCATCGCCGGCAGCCTCAAGGCCACGCCTAACGGTGAGATCGAGGCGGCCAAGGCCATGGGCATGTCGCGCTACAAGATGTATCGCCGCATTCTCCTGCCATCGGCCCTGCGCCGGGCTCTGCCGCAGTACAGCAACGAAGTGATCATGATGCTGCAGACCACCAGTCTGGCCTCCATCGTGACCCTGATCGACATCACCGGCGCGGCGCGCACGGTCAACGCGCAGTACTACCTGCCGTTCGAGGCCTATATCACTGCGGGTGTGTTCTATCTGTGCCTGACGTTCATCCTGGTGCGCCTGTTCAAGCTGGCCGAAGGCCGCTGGCTGCGCTACCTGGCACCGCGGAAGCACTGATATGCAGCGTATCGATCATCCATTGCCCTGGAGCCACCTGGGCAGCGAACGCAGCATCTCGGTGTTCCGTTTCGGCAGTGGCGAGCGCAAGGCCTATATCCAGGCCAGTCTGCATGCCGACGAGTTGCCCGGCATGCGCACCGCCTGGGAGCTGAAAAAGCGCCTGGCCGAACTGGAAGCCGAGGGTGCCCTCAACGGTGTTATCGAACTGGTGCCCGTGGCCAATCCGCTGGGGTTGGGGCAGTTGCTGCAAGGCAATCACCAGGGGCGTTTCGAGGCCGGCAGCGGCAAGAACTTCAACCGCGACTTCGTCGAGTTGAGCGGGCCTGTGGCCCAGCGCCTGGAAGGGCGCCTGGGGGATGATCCTCACGCCAATGTGCGCTTGATCCGTCAGGCCATGAGCGAAGTGCTGTCCGAATTACCGCCGGCCGCCAGCCAGTTGCAGGGCATGCAGCGGGTGCTCCTGAGTCATGCCTGCACGGCGGATGTGGTGCTGGACCTGCATTGCGATACCGAGGCGGCGCTGCATATGTACGCCTTGCCGCAGCATTGGCCGCAGTGGCGCTCCCTGGCGGCGCACCTGGATGTGAAGGTCGGGTTGCTGGCGGAAGATTCCGGTGGCAGTTCGTTCGATGAAGCCTGCTCGCTGCCTTGGTTGCGTCTGTCGCAACAGTTTCCCGAGGCGCAGATCCCCCTGGCCTGCCTGGCCACCACTCTGGAACTGGGCGGTCAGGCCGACACCGGGCGTCCTCAGGCCGAGGCGCATGCCGCTGGCATCCTGGCGTTTCTCGCCGAGCAGGGGCTGATCGCCGGTGAGTGGCCGGCGCCCGGGCGTGAAGCCTGTGAAGCCATGCCGTTTGAAGGCACCGAATTGCTGTATGCGCCGCACCCCGGCGTGGTGAGCTTTCTGCGTCCGGCCGGTAGCTGGGTAGAAGTGGGCGAACCGATTTTTGAAGTGATTGATCCCCTATCCGATCGGGTCAGTACGGTGTGTGCTGGCACCAGCGGCGTGTTGTTCGCCGTTGAGCGGCTGCGTTATGCCCAACCCGGTTTCTGGCTGGCCAAGGTGGCGGGGCGCGAAGCGCTGCGTCACGGGCGCTTGCTCAACGACTGACTGTTTTTGTGAGAACCGACCGCATGTACAAACTTGAAGTCCAAGACCTGCATAAGCGCTATGGCAGTCACGAAGTGCTCAAGGGCGTGTCCCTGAAGGCCGCAGCTGGCGATGTGATCAGCATCATCGGCTCCAGTGGCTCGGGCAAAAGTACCTTTTTGCGCTGCATCAACCTGCTGGAGCAGCCCCATGCCGGCAAGATCCTGCTGAACAACGAAGAGTTGAAGCTGGTGGCCAACAAGGACGGCGCGCTGAAGGCCGCCGATCCCAAGCAGTTGCAGCGCATGCGTTCGCGCCTGTCGATGGTGTTCCAGCACTTCAACCTGTGGTCGCACATGACCGCCATTGAAAACATCATGGAAGCACCGGTGCATGTGCTGGGTGTGTCCAAGGCCGAGGCTCGCGAGAAGGCCGAGCATTACCTGGCCAAGGTGGGTGTGGCGCACCGCAAGGATGCTTACCCGGGGCACATGTCCGGTGGTGAGCAGCAGCGCGTGGCTATCGCCCGGGCTCTGGCCATGGAGCCGGAAGTCATGCTGTTCGACGAGCCGACCTCGGCCCTGGACCCTGAGCTGGTGGGTGACGTGTTGAAGGTCATGCAGGCCCTGGCCCAGGAAGGCCGGACCATGGTGGTGGTGACTCACGAGATGGGCTTTGCCCGTGAAGTCTCCAACCAGTTGGTGTTCCTGCACAAAGGCGTGGTGGAAGAAAGCGGCAACCCGCGGGAAGTGCTGGTGAACCCGCAATCAGAACGTTTGCAACAATTCCTCTCCGGCAGCCTCAAGTAATAGCTGCCGTTATGCACCAAATTAGGTCATGCTGCGCACCGCGCGCCAGATGGTCTAACTTGGTGCTGCCGCCCTTGGCTTCTAACACTGTTTTCGTTTCGGATTGCCCGCCATGACTGCCCATCGAATTGGTTTCCTGATTTGGCCCAGCACTAAAGCCTTGACGCTGGCGCTGGCCGAGGAGGCCTTGCGTGTTGCCCAGCGGGTGCACCCGGACGTGGTCTATGAGCTGGCATTCCTGCAGGCCGAAGCGCCAGTCGAAGGCGCCTGGCAACTGCCGGGGGAGCCTTGGGCGGGCAAGCTTGAAGGTTGTCAGAAGTTGTTCCTGCTGGCCGATGAGCCGCCGGCACCGATGAGTTCGACCCTCAGTAGCGCCCTCAAGCAGCTGGTGCGTGCCGGCTGTGTGATTGGAGGGTTGTCCGCCGGGGTTTACCCGCTGGCCCAACTGGGTCTGCTCGATGGTTATCGGGCGGCGGTGCACTGGCGCTGGCAGGACGATTTTGCCGAACGCTTCCCCAAGGTCATTGCCACCAGTCATCTGTTCGATTGGGATCGTGATCGCCTGACGGCCTGTGGCGGCATGTCGGTGCTGGATCTGTTGCTGGCGGTGCTGGCGCGCGATCACGGTGCCGAGCTGGCCGGTGCGGTGTCGGAAGAACTGGTGGTGGAGCGCATCCGCGAGGGCGGCGAGCGTCAGCGGATTCCGCTGCAGAACCGTCTGGGTTCCAGCCATCCGAAGCTGACTCAGGCCGTGCTGCTGATGGAGGCCAATATCGAAGAACCGCTGACCACCGACGAAATTGCCCAGCATGTCTGTGTGTCCCGACGTCAGTTGGAGCGGATCTTCAAGCAATACCTGAATCGGGTGCCCAGCCAGTATTACCTGGAGCTGCGCCTGAACAAGGCCCGACAGATGCTGATGCAGACCAGCAAGTCGATCATTCAGATCGGCCTGTCCTGCGGCTTCTCCTCCGGTCCGCACTTCTCCAGTGCCTACCGCAATTTCTTTGGCGCCACTCCCCGTGAAGATCGCAATCAACGGCGCAGCAGCAGCCCGTTCGAGCTCTCCTCCGTACCCGCCGAGCGCGGCTGACCCCGTCCGTTAGGCGTCGGCTTGCCGGCCAATCCCACGGGCAACCCGCTCACCGCGCAACATCCTGCTCGACGCCTTGTTATCGCAATGCCGATAACCTTTTCGAGATTTGGGTCCGCTCGCCACGTAACTATCTGAATAGCAACCTGGATAACTACCTGGGTAATTACCTTGGGCAAATTGCCCGGCGAATCTGCCGCTAGAGCCTTGCGCAGTTTAAACTGCGCCTTTGCGACGCTATTTGTCGCATTGCCATAAACCCGCGTAAAACCTGGGTTGGCGCTATAAGAAGTTGTCGCTTGGCGACAAGGCCGGGCACAAAACTGTCCTTACAATCCCTCCATCGCTCGCCAGTTTCAGGCGGGTGTTCCTCTTCAGGAGACTCCGATGTCCGTTGAGCAAGCTCCGGTGCAACGCGCCGATTTCGACCAGGTGATGGTTCCCAACTACGCACCTGCGGCTTTCATTCCTGTGCGCGGCGCGGGGTCTCGAGTCTGGGATCAGTCGGGACGGGAGCTGATCGACTTCGCCGGCGGCATCGCGGTCAACGTACTGGGCCACGCCCATCCGGCGCTGGTGGGGGCTCTGACCGAGCAGGCCAATAAACTGTGGCATGTGTCCAACGTGTTCACCAACGAGCCGGCCCTGCGTCTGGCTCACAAGCTGATCGACGCCACCTTCGCTGAGCGCGCGTTCTTCTGTAACTCCGGTGCAGAAGCCAACGAGGCCGCCTTCAAGCTGGCCCGTCGCGTGGCTCACGATCGTTTCGGTGCCGAGAAGTACGAAATCATCGCCGCGCTGAACAGCTTCCACGGGCGCACCCTGTTCACTGTGAACGTCGGTGGCCAGTCGAAGTATTCCGATGGCTTCGGTCCGAAAATCACCGGCATCACCCATGTGCCGTACAACGACCTGGCTGCTCTGAAGGCTGCGGTTTCCGACAAGACCTGCGCCGTGGTGCTGGAGCCGATCCAGGGCGAAGGCGGCGTGCTGCCGGCCGAACTGGCCTACCTGCAGGGCGCCCGCGAGCTGTGCGACCAGCACAACGCGCTGCTGGTGTTCGACGAAGTGCAGACCGGCATGGGCCGCAGCGGCGAGCTGTTCGCCTATCAGTATTACGGCGTGACCCCG
The DNA here is from genome assembly GCF_042980055.1 of Pseudomonas danubii. Classification (NCBI taxonomy): domain Bacteria; kingdom Pseudomonadati; phylum Pseudomonadota; class Gammaproteobacteria; order Pseudomonadales; family Pseudomonadaceae; genus Pseudomonas; species Pseudomonas danubii. Next base: position 6,222,977 of record NZ_CP116502.1, on the reverse strand, counting down.
GACATCCTCACCAGCGCCAAGAGCCTGGGCGGTGGTTTCCCGATCGCCGCGATGCTCACCACCGAAGTGCTGGCCAAGCACCTGGTGGTTGGCACCCACGGCACCACCTACGGCGGCAACCCGCTGGCGTGTGCCGTGGCCGAGGCGGTGATCGATGTGATCAACACCCCCGAGGTGCTCAATGGCGTGAAGGCCAAGCACGATCGCTTCAAGACCCGTCTGCTGCAGATCGGCGAGAAGTACGGTTTGTTCACTGAAGTCCGCGGCCTGGGCCTGTTGCTCGGTTGCGTGCTCAGCGAAGCCTGGAAAGGCAAGGCCAAGGACGTGTTCAACGCCGCCGAGAAAGAAGGCCTGATGATTCTGCAAGCAGGTCCGGACGTGGTGCGCTTTGCCCCGAGCCTGGTGATCGAGGATGCCGATATCGACGCCGGCCTGGACCGCTTCGAGCGCGCCGTGGCGAAACTGACTCAAGCCTGATCCAGGTAGCAGTACTTCTCGGCGTTGGCTTTAGTGGCCGGCGTCGAGCCTAATTTCTGTGCCGGGCTGTCCCGGCATTTTTTTCCCTGAGTCGGACGGTTTCCGACCTGTTTTAGAGTAAGGAGTGACACCATGCTGGTGATGCGCCCCGCGCAAATGGCTGATCTGGGCGAGGTACAGCGTCTGGCTGCAGACAGCCCGATTGGTGTCACCTCCTTGCCGGATGATGTGGACCGCCTGAGCGACAAGATCGCTGCAAGCGAGGCTTCGTTCGCTGCTGAAGTGAGCTTCAACGGTGAGGAAAGCTACTTTTTCGTCCTGGAAGACACCGACAGCGGCAAGCTGGTGGGGTGTTCGGCCATCGTCGCGTCCGCCGGTTATTCCGAGCCGTTCTACAGCTTCCGTAATGAAACCTTCGTCCATGCGTCCCGCGAGCTGAAGATCCATAACAAGATCCACGTCCTGTCCCAGTGCCACGACCTGACCGGCAACAGTCTGTTGACCAGTTTCTATGTGGTGCCGGAGCTGGTGGGATCGCCCTGGTCGGAACTCAACTCCCGGGGCCGCCTGCTGTTCGTTGCCAGCCACCCGGAGCGTTTCGCCGATTCGGTGGTGACCGAGATCGTCGGCTACAGCGATGAGCACGGTGATTCGCCGTTCTGGGACGCCATCGGGCGTAATTTCTTCGACCTCAACTACGCTGAGGCCGAGCGCCTGTGCGGCCTGAAGAGCCGGACCTTCCTTGCCGAGCTGATGCCCCATTACCCGATCTACGTGCCGCTGCTGCCGGACGCCGCCCAGGAAGCCATGGGCCAGGTGCATCCGCGGGCGCAGATCACCTTTGACATCCTGATGCGCGAAGGTTTTGAAACCGATCACTACATCGACATTTTCGATGGCGGCCCGACCTTGCATGCACGGGTTTCGGGTATCCGCTCCATTGCCCAGAGCCGCGTGGTGCCAGTGAAGATTGGCGAGGCGCTCAAGGGCGGTGGTCGTCAGTACCTGGTGTCCAACGGTCAGTTGCAGGATTACCGCGCCGTGTTGCTGGAGCTGGATTACGCCCCGGGCAAACCAGTGACCCTGGATCTGCAAGCCGCCGAAGCCCTGGGCGTCGGCGAAGGTGCCAGCGTGCGTCTGGTGGCGGTTTAAAGCCTGCTTCCATTACCTGGAAAGCATGCCTGGAAAGCAGCGAGTTTCGCGCAGGCCATCAGCGGCCTGCGTCTGAGGAGATAGCATGATCGTTCGTCCCGTACGCAGCAGCGATTTACCCGCGCTGATCGACCTGGCCCGCAGCACCGGCACCGGCCTCACCACCTTGCCGGCCAACGAAGAGCGCCTGACCCACAGGGTTGGCTGGGCGGAAAAGACCTTTCGCGGCGAAGCCGAGCGTGGCGATGCGGACTACCTGTTCGTACTGGAGGACGACAATGGCCGGGTGGTGGGGATTTCCGCCATCGCTGGCGCCGTCGGCTTGCGCGAGCCCTGGTACAACTTCCGGGTCGGCCTGACGGTCAGCGCCTCCCAAGAGCTGAACATCTACCGTGAGATCCCCACGCTGTTCCTGGCCAATGACCTGACCGGCAACTCCGAGCTGTGCTCGCTGTTCCTTCACGCCGATTACCGCACCGGCCTCAATGGCCGCATGCTGGCCAAGGCGCGGATGCTGTTCATCGCTGAATTCCCGCAACTGTTCGGCAACAAGATCATTGCCGAGATGCGCGGCATGTCCGATGAGAATGGTCGTTCGCCATTCTGGGAGAGCCTGGGCCGGCACTTCTTCAAGATGGAGTTCAGCCAGGCGGATTACCTGACCGGGGTCGGCAACAAGGCGTTCATCGCCGAGCTGATGCCCAAGTTTCCGCTGTACACCTGCTTCCTGTCCGAGGATGCACGCAACGTGATCGGCAAGGTCCACACCGACACCGAGCCGGCCCTGGCCATGCTCAAGAGTGAAGGTTTCAGCTACCAGGGCTATGTCGACATCTTCGACGCCGGCCCGGCGGTGGAGTGCGAGACCAGCAAGATCCGCGCGGTACGTGACAGCCAGGCATTGGTGCTGGCCATCGGCACCCCAGGCGACGACGCCACGCCGTTCCTGATCCACAACCGCAAGCGCGAGGATTGCCGCATCACCGCGGCGCCTGCACGCTTCGCCGCGGGCACCCTGGTGGTTGATCCTCTGACCGCCAAGCGCCTGCAACTCAACGCCGGCGACCAGGTCCGCGCGGTTCCGCTGTCTGCTTCTCGGGAGTCGAAATAATGAGCACGCTGTACATCGCAGGCCAATGGCTGGCCGGCCAGGGCGAAGCCTTCACCTCGGTCAATCCGGTGACCCAGGCGGTTATCTGGTCCGGTAACGGCGCCACGGCCGCGCAAGTGGAAAGCGCTGTGCAGGCCGCCCGCCAGGCGTTTCCGGCCTGGGCCAAGCGCTCTCTGGAAGAGCGCATCGGCGTGCTCGAGGCCTTTGCCGCCAGCCTGAAGGCGCGGGCCGATGAACTGGCCCGCTGCATCGGTGAGGAAACCGGCAAGCCGCTGTGGGAAGCCGCCACCGAAGTCACCAGCATGGTCAACAAGATCGCCATCTCGGTGCAGAGCTACCGCGAGCGCACCGGCGAGAAGAGCGGCCCCTTGGGCGACGCCACCGCTGTGCTGCGACACAAGCCCCACGGCGTGGTGGCGGTGTTCGGCCCTTACAATTTCCCGGGGCACTTGCCTAACGGGCACATCGTTCCCGCGCTGCTGGCGGGCAACAGCGTGCTGTTCAAACCCAGCGAGCTGACGCCGAAAGTCGCCGAGCTGACGGTGCAGTGCTGGATCGAAGCCGGTTTGCCGGCAGGCGTCCTCAACCTGCTGCAAGGCGCCCGGGAAACCGGTATCGCCCTGGCTGCCAATCCGGGTATCGATGGCTTGTTCTTCACCGGTTCCAGCCGCACCGGCAATCATCTGCACCAGCAATTTGCCGGGCGTCCGGACAAGATCCTGGCGCTGGAAATGGGCGGCAACAACCCGCTGGTGGTGGATCAGGTCGCTGATCTGGATGCGGCGGTGTACACCATCATCCAATCGGCCTTCATTTCAGCCGGCCAGCGCTGCACTTGCGCCCGCCGCCTGCTGGTGCCACAAGGCGCCTGGGGTGATGCGTTGCTGGCGCGCCTGGTGGCGGTCAGCGCAAGCATTGATGTCGGTGCGTATGACCAGCAGCCGGCGCCGTTCATGGGTTCGGTGATTTCCCTGGGCGCGGCTCGCGCGCTGATGGATGCGCAGCAGCAACTGTTGGCCAATGGCGCCGTGGCCTTGCTGGAAATGACCCAGCCCCAGGCTCAGGCCGCTTTGCTGACCCCAGGCATTCTGGATGTGACGGCCGTGGCTGAGCGTCCCGATGAAGAGCTGTTCGGGCCCTTGCTGCAAGTGATCCGCTACGCTGATTTCGATGGGGCCATTGTCGAGGCCAACAACACTCAGTACGGCCTGGCTGCCGGTCTGTTGTCGGACTCTGCCGAGCGTTACCAGCAGTTCTGGCTGCAGAGCCGTGCCGGGATCGTCAACTGGAACAAGCAGTTGACCGGTGCCGCCAGCAGCGCGCCGTTTGGTGGTGTTGGGGCTTCGGGCAACCATCGGGCCAGTGCCTATTACGCGGCGGATTACTGCGCGTATCCGGTGGCTTCCCTGGAAACCCCGAGCCTGGTGCTGCCGAGCGCGTTGACGCCGGGTGTGCGCTTGTCCTGATTCGAGAGGCCTTTATGGTCTCTTCGCCGGCCAGCCGGCTCTTGCAGATCTGTAGGAGCCGGCCGGCTGGCGAACGAGCGCGAAACGCGCGCCCTGTGTAGATACCGATGCCTATAACAAACAGATTCGTGGAGCCTCGCTGATGAAATCCTATGAAGTCAATTTTGACGGTCTAGTGGGGCCGACCCATAACTACGGCGGTTTGTCCTACGGCAACGTCGCCTCCCAGAGCAACAGCCAGCAGGGCTCCAATCCCAAGGAAGCGGCGCTGCAGGGCCTGGCGAAAATGAAAGCGCTGATGGAAATGGGCTTCCAGCAAGGCGTGCTCGCCCCGCAGGAGCGGCCTGATGTTGCGGCCTTGCGCAAACTGGGTTTTGCCGGGACTGATGCACAAGTCATCCAGCAAGCCGCCCAGCAGGCGATGCCCTTGCTGGTCGCCAGTTGCTCGGCATCGAGCATGTGGGTGGCCAACGCCGCCACCGTCAGCCCGAGTGCCGACACCGCCGATGGCCGCGTGCATTTCACCGCCGCCAACTTGAACTGCAAATACCACCGCAGCATCGAGCACCCGACCACCAGCCGCGTGCTGGGGGCGATGTTCGCCGACCAGAAACACTTTGCCCATCACGCCGCGTTGCCGGCGGTGGCGCAGTTCGGTGATGAAGGCGCGGCCAACCACACCCGCTTCTGCCGTGATTACGGCCAGGCCGGTGTCGAGTTCTTTGTCTTCGGTCGCAGCGCGTTCGACAACCGCTACCCGGCGCCGCAGAAGTACCCGGCGCGTCAGACTCTGGAAGCCTCGCAAGCCGTGGCGCGTCTGCATGGCCTGAGCGAGGAGGGTGTGGTCTATGCCCAGCAGAATCCCTCGGTGATCGACCAGGGCGTGTTCCACAACGACGTGATCGCCGTGGGCAATGGCGAGGTGCTGTTCTATCACGAGGACGCCTTCCTCGAGACCGAGAAGATGCTCGCCGAACTGCAGGGCAAACTGGGCAAGCGCGGCGGCAACTTCCAGTCGATTTGTGTGCCGCGCTCGCAGGTGACAGTGGAAGATGCCGTGCGCTCCTACCTGTTCAACAGCCAACTGCTGTCCCGTGCCGATGGTTCAATGCTGCTGATCGTGCCGGAAGAATGCCGCAGCAACGAGCGGGTCTGGCAGTACCTGCAAAGCCTTACCAGCTCGGGTGGCCTGATCCGCGAAGTGAAGGTTTTCGATCTCAAGCAGAGCATGCAGAACGGCGGTGGCCCGGCTTGTCTGCGTCTGCGAGTGGCTCTGAATGAAACCGAGCTGGCGGCAGTCAATCCTGGGGTTATCATGACCGCGCCGTTGTACGACACCCTGACCCAATGGGTCGGCAAGCACTACCGCGACCGCCTCAGTGAAAGTGATCTGGCGGACCCGCAGCTGTTGCTTGAATGCCGGACGGCACTGGATGAACTGACGCAAATCCTTAAACTGGGCGCGGTTTATCCCTTCCAGATCAATTGAAAGCCCGCGCCCGGCGATCCCGGGCGCGCCGCTTCACCCCAGATGAGAACGACCCCCATGAGCGATACCCTGCAACTGATCCTTGAAGACACCGACGGCACCCAACTGCAAACCTCCTGCACCCGCTTCGCGGTGCTGTGGCAGGGCAAGGAAGTGTGGATCCAGCAGGACGGCCGTGGCCAATTGCTGATCGGCGTGGACGTGGAAGAGGGCGATGCCGAATACGCCAGCCTGTTGCTGCGTCCGCTGGCAACCAACCTGGTCAGCCTGCAACTGGAAATGGAACCGGCCGACGCTGGTGAAGATGATCACGTGCATGGCCCTGACTGCGGTCACGCTCACTAAGGAAGCCGCTTTATGCTCGCCCTCGGCAAACTGCTTGAACTGACCCTCGCCGGCCGTGAGCCGGCAGAGAAGACTCAACTGACTGTCGACGGCGTGCGCATGCGCTGGCTGAGCGAGGGCGCCCTGGAAGTACGGCCGCCCGAAGCTCGGGATAACGGTCTGGACCTGTTGCTGTCCGCCGGTATCCACGGCAACGAGACAGCCCCCATCGAGCTGCTCGACCGTTTGTTGCATGACATTGCCCGGGGCGACTTGAAGCCCAGGGCACGCATTCTGTTCCTGTTCGGCAACCCCGAGGCCATGCGCCGTGGCGAGCGATTCGTCGAGCAGGACGTCAACCGGCTGTTCAACGGCCGGCATGAATTGAGCAGCGGTTTCGAAGCCTTGCGGGCTTGCGAGCTGGAACGTCTGGCGGCGAGCTTCTTCAACCTGCCGGGGCGCGAACGCCTGCACTACGATCTGCACACGGCGATCCGTGGCTCGAAGATCGAACAGTTTGCCCTCTATCCGTGGAAGGATGGGCGCCAGCATTCGCGCCGTGAACTGGCACGCCTGCGGGCGGCGGGCATGGAGGCGGTGCTGCTGCAGAACAAGCCTTCCATTGTCTTCAGCGCCTACACCTACGATCAGCTAGGTGCCGAGTCCTTCACCCTGGAGTTGGGCAAGGCACGGCCGTTCGGGCAGAACCAGGGGGTCAATGTCGAGCGCCTGGAAACCCGCCTCAAGCACATCATCGAAGGCACCGAGCCAGAGCCCGAACAGGACACCCTCGATGGCTTGAAACTGTTCAGCGTGGCGCGGGAAATCATCAAGCACAGCGACAGCTTCCACCTGCATTTGCCGGCGGACGTCGAGAACTTTTCCGAGTTGGAAGTGGGTTACCTGCTGGCCGAGGATATCGCCCAGACCCGTTGGGTCATTGAGGAAGACGGCGCGCGTATCATTTTTCCCAATCCCAAGGTCAAGAACGGCCTGCGTGCGGGGATTCTGATTGTGCCGGCATCGGCTGACGGCCTGGCCTGAAGGATCGTTCGCCGGCAAGCCGAGCCCCCGCAGGAGCCAGCTTGCCGGCGATACCGCTAACGCTTAAACCGCTACCGCACGCTGCTCGTTACGGCGCAGGGCGCGAACTTTCTGCAGGGTATCGGCGCAGGTCTTCGCCGCTTCCTGGCCCTTGTGCACGAAGTGCTCGAAGAAGAACTTCTGATGCTCTTCGCCTGCGTGGAAGTGATGCGGGGTCAGCACCACGGAGAATACCGGCACTTCGGTTTCCAACTGCACCTGCATCAGGCCGCTGATCACCGATTGGGCGACGAACTCATGGCGGTAGATGCCGCCGTCCACCACCAGCCCCGCAGCGACGATCCCGGTGTAGCGACCGGACTTGGCCAGCAGTTTGGCGTGCAGAGGAATCTCGAAGGCGCCGCCGACTTCGAAGAAGTCGATATCGCTTTCCTGATAACCCTGGGCGAGCATTTCCGCGACGAACCCCTGGCGGCTCTGATCGACGATTTCCTTGTGCCAGCAGGCCTGGATAAAGGCGACGCGCTCGTTGGGGTGGTGTTTGCTTTTGCTATCGATTGCGGTGGGTTGCATCTGTTCTGACTCCTGTTTGTATGAAAAACAGGGCGTATATGAATCGAATGGGATTTAAGGGTGCGCGCAGAACGGCCGTGGATTTCCCACGAGCTGCCCGGCAGCGGCCCTTTGGCGCCAATCCCGTTCTCTCTTCATCCGGACTATGACCGTCGGCCCCGGAATCACACCGGGTCTGCTGACCTTGTTGGCACCTGTGGACTTGCCACGGGCATCGCCAAGCGCTCGCGGGCTATGCACATTGCGCGCAATTACCGCCGGTGGGGAATTACACCCCGCCCTGAGAACGATTGCCCGCGAGTTTTTCGCGGGCGGTGAGTTTTTAACACAGATTTGGCGGGGAAGCATTGTGCCTTTTGGATAATGTTCATCAGATTTTTCACCCTGTGGCACAAGGTTTTCTACAGTTGCTGCTTGATTAATCGGCCGTGGGGCCGCAGTAATTCGTTTCGAAAGGGAATTCCCCCTGTTCAGCGCGGACCTTGCGGTCCCCCGTAGTTGGAGCCAGATGTGATGAGCGTGATCGATCTTCGTAGTGACACCGTGACCCAGCCGACTCCCGGCATGCTCGAGGCCATGGCTTGCGCCCGTACCGGAGACGATGTCTACGGCGAAGACCCGACGGTCAATCAGTTGGAGGCGGAACTGGCGCAACGCCTGGGATTTGCCGCGGCCCTGTTTGTACCTTCCGGCACCATGAGCAATCTGCTGGCCTTGATGGCTCACTGCGAGCGAGGCGATGAGTACATCGTTGGCCAGCAGGCCCACACCTATAAATATGAAGGAGGTGGTGCCGCGGTGCTGGGATCGATCCAGCCTCAGCCACTGGAGCTCCAGGCCGACGGTTCCCTGGACCTGGATCAGGTGGCGGCCGCGATCAAGCCCGATGACTTTCATTTTGCCCGCACACGCTTGCTGGCCCTGGAAAACACCATGCAGGGCAAGGTGCTGCCCTTGGCTTACCTGGCCCAGGCCCGGGCCTTTACCCGTGAGCGGGGGCTGGCCCTGCATTTGGATGGTGCGCGCTTGTATAACGCGGCGGTGAAGCTAGGGGTGGATGCCCGGGTGATCACCGAACACTTCGATTCGGTATCGGTGTGCCTGTCCAAGGGACTCGGTGCGCCAGTGGGCTCGGTGTTGTGCGGCTCCCGTGAACTGATCGGCAAGGCGCGGCGCCTGCGCAAGATGGTCGGTGGTGGCATGCGCCAGGCCGGTGGGCTGGCGGCAGCGGGGCTGTATGCCCTGGAGCATCAGGTGCAGCGTCTGGCGGATGACCATGCCAATGCGCAGTTGCTGGCCCAGGGGCTGAGCCAGGCGGGCTTCAGTGTCGAGCCGGTGCAGACCAATATGGTGTATGTGCAGATGGGGGATAGGGCCGAAGCCCTCAAGGCGTTCGCCGCTGAGCGAGGGATCAGCCTCAGTGCCGCGTCACGGCTGCGTCTGGTGACCCATTTGGATGTCAGTTCCGGGCAAATCGAACAAGTGGTGCGCACTTTTGCCGAGTTTTCCCGTAACTGACAGTGTTCTCCGTCCAATTGACTGTTTGTATCGTACAAACACGCTGTACCAAGTGATTAACGCCGATATAATGCGGCCCTTTGCCGTCGTTTCGTCTGTTGACGTTGCGCACAGGCCTTTGGCCGCAGTCTCCGTGGAAGAACCTAATGAAAAGCGCAGAAATCCGTGAAGCCTTCCTCCGCTTCTTCGAAGAGCAAGGCCACACCCGTGTAGCCTCCAGCTCCTTGATCCCAGGCAACGACCCCACCCTGCTGTTCACCAACGCGGGGATGAACCAATTCAAGGATTGCTTCCTGGGCCAGGAAAAGCGCGCTTATACCCGCGCTGTGAGCAGCCAGAAGTGCGTCCGCGCCGGCGGCAAGCACAACGACCTGGAAAACGTCGGTTATACCGCTCGTCACCACACCTTCTTCGAAATGCTGGGCAACTTCAGCTTCGGCGACTACTTCAAGCGTGATGCGATCACGTTCGCCTGGACCTTCCTGACCTCCGACAAGTGGCTGAACCTGCCGAAGGAAAAGCTCTGGGTCACGGTTTACGCCAGCGACGACGAGGCTTACGACATCTGGACCAAAGAGGTCGGGGTGCCGGCCGAGCGCATGGTGCGCATCGGTGACAACAAGGGCGCGCCCTACGCTTCCGACAACTTCTGGACCATGGGCGATACTGGCCCGTGCGGCCCTTGCACCGAGATTTTCTACGATCACGGCGCCGATATCTGGGGCGGCCCACCCGGTTCGCCTGAAGAGGACGGTGACCGTTACATCGAAATCTGGAACAACGTGTTCATGCAGTTCAACCGCACCGCCGATGGCGTGCTGCACCCGCTGCCAGCGCCGTCGGTGGACACCGGCATGGGCCTGGAGCGGATCAGCGCGGTGCTGCAGCATGTGCATTCGAACTATGAAATCGACCTGTTCCAGAGCCTGCTGGACGCAGCGGCCAAGGCCATCGGTTGCACCAATGATGCCCAGGCCTCGCTTAAAGTCGTGGCTGACCACATCCGTTCCTGTGGCTTCCTGATTGCCGATGGCGTACTGCCATCCAACGAAGGCCGTGGCTACGTACTGCGCCGGATCATTCGTCGCGCTTGCCGTCACGGCAACAAGCTGGGGGCCAAGGGCAGCTTCTTCTACCAGATCGTCGCGGCCCTGGTGGCCGAAATGGGCGAAGCCTTCCCAGAGCTGAAATCCCAGCAGGCGCATATCGAGCGCGTGCTGAAAGCTGAAGAAGAGCAGTTCGCCAAGACCCTGGAGCAGGGCCTGAAGATCCTCGAGCAGGATCTGGCGGCACTCGAAGGCTCGGTAGTGCCGGGCGACGTGGTGTTCAAGCTCTACGACACCTACGGTTTCCCCATGGACCTGACCGGTGACATCGCCCGTGAGCGCAGCCTGACCCTCGATGAGGAAGGTTTCGAGCGCGAGATGGAAGCCCAGCGGGTACGTGCTCGTTCGGCCAGCTCCTTCGGCATGGACTACAACAGCCTGGTCAAGGTCGATGTGGCCACCGAGTTCACCGGCTATCACGCCACCAGCGGTTCGGCCAAAGTGGTCGCTCTCTATAAAGAAGGGCAATCGGTCGATGTACTGAATGAAGGCGAAGAGGGGGTTGTGGTTCTCGACCAGACTCCGTTCTACGCCGAGTCCGGCGGACAGATCGGTGACTGCGGTTACCTGCAGGCCGGCAATGCGCGCTTTGATGTGCGCGACACCACCAAGACCGGCGGTGCGTTCCTGCATCACGGCGTACTGGCGTCGGGCAGTCTGATCGTGGGGGCTGCGGTTGATGCTCAGGTCGATGCTGACGTGCGTCACGCCACTTCGCTGAACCATTCGGCCACCCACTTGCTGCACGCTGCACTGCGCCAGGTACTGGGCGAGCACGTACAGCAGAAAGGCTCGCTGGTGGACAGTCAGCGTCTGCGTTTCGACTTCAGCCACTTTGAAGCGATCAAGCCTGAGCAGATCAAGGCGCTGGAAGACATCGTAAACGCCGAGATTCGCAAGAACTCTGCGGTGGAAACCGAAGAAACCGACATCGACACCGCCAAGAAGAAGGGCGCCATGGCGCTGTTCGGCGAGAAGTACGGCGACAGCGTGCGCGTACTGAGCATGGGCGGTGATTTCTCGGTGGAGCTGTGCGGTGGCATTCACGCCGACCGTACTGGCGACATCGGCCTGCTGAAGATCACCAGCGAAGGCGGTGTGGCTTCCGGTGTGCGGCGTATTGAAGCGGTCACCGGTGCTGCGGCCCTGGCGTACCTGAACGCTGCGGAAGAACAACTCAAGGAAGCGGCGACCCTGGTCAAGGGCAGCCGCGACAACCTGATCGACAAGCTGTCGGCGGTGCTGGAGCGCAATCGTCTGCTGGAGAAGCAGATCGAGCAGTTGCAGGCCAAGGCTGCCAGCGCTGCGGGTGACGATCTGTCCGCCCAGGCGGCAGACGTCAAGGGCGTGAAAGTGCTGGCAGCGCGTCTTGATGGCCAGGACGGCAAGGCGCTGTTGGCGCTGGTGGATCAGTTGAAAAACAAACTCGGCCGCGCAGTGATCCTGCTCGGCAGTGTCCATGAGGAAAAGGTCGTACTGGTTGCAGGTGTAACCAAGGACCTGACTGGCCAACTCAAAGCCGGTGATTTGATGAAACAAGCCGCTGCGGCAGTGGGCGGGAAGGGTGGTGGTCGTCCAGACATGGCTCAAGGCGGTGGTGTTGATGCTGCTGCGCTGGATGCGGCACTGGCCCTGACCGTGCCATTTGTCGAGCAGGGTATTTAAGGCGCCGAGCCGGGCCCGTCGTCTAGTGGCGGGTCCATGCGCTGTGCAGTTTGATTGATTAACGGGCGCCCCTTTACGGGCTGAGGCGGCTTAGAAAATGGCTTTGATCGTACAGAAATTTGGAGGCACTTCGGTCGGCTCTGTCGAGCGGATCGAGCAGGTCGCCGACAAGGTGAAGAAGTTCCGCGAAGCCGGCGATGACCTGGTGATTGTGCTGTCGGCGATGAGTGGCGAAACCAACCGCCTGATCGATCTGGCCAAGCAGATCAGTGGCGAAGCTAAACCGGTTCCCCGTGAGCTGGATGTGATCGTCTCCACCGGCGAGCAAGTGACCATTGCGTTGCTGGCCATGGCGTTGATCAAGCGTGGTATTCCTGCGGTGTCCTACACCGGCAACCAGGTACGTATTCTTACCGATAGTGCTCACAACAAAGCGCGAATCCTGCAGATCGATGATCAGAAGATTCGTGGTGATCTGAAGGCCGGTCGTGTGGTTGTGGTTGCCGGTTTCCAGGGCGTTGACGAGCACGGCAATATCACCACGCTGGGCCGTGGCGGCTCCGACACTACTGGTGTGGCGCTGGCAGCGGCCCTGAAGGCTGATGAGTGTCAGATCTATACCGACGTAGATGGCGTCTATACCACTGATCCACGTGTGGTACCCAAGGCTCAGCGTCTGGACAAAATCACCTTCGAAGAAATGCTGGAAATGGCCAGCCTCGGTTCCAAGGTGCTGCAGATCCGCGCGGTCGAGTTTGCTGGCAAGTACAACGTTCCGCTGCGCGTGTTGCACAGCTTTCAGGAGGGTCCGGGCACCCTCATTACTATTGATGAAGAGGAATCCATGGAACAGCCGATCATTTCCGGCATCGCCTTTAACCGCGATGAAGCCAAGCTGACTATCCGTGGCGTGCCAGACAATCCTGGCGTGGCCTTCAAGATTCTCGGCCCAATCAGTGCGGCGAACATTGAAGTCGACATGATCGTGCAGAACGTCTCGCACGATAACACCACCGACTTCACCTTCACCGTGCACCGCAATGACTACCTGGCGGCTCAGACTGTGCTGGAAAACACCGCTCGTGAGATCGGTGCCCGTGAAGTGGTCGGTGATACCAATATTGCCAAGGTCTCGATCGTGGGTGTCGGCATGCGCTCCCACGCGGGTGTGGCCAGCCGCATGTTTGAAGCCCTGGCCAAGGAAAGCATCAACATCCAGATGATCTCCACGTCCGAAATCAAGGTTTCGGTAGTGATCGAAGAGAAGTACCTGGAACTGGCAGTGCGTGCGCTGCACACCGCGTTTGAGCTTGACGCTCCAGCCCGCCAGGGCGAGTGATAAGTGTTTGAAAGGGGCGCGGTCTGACCGCGCCCTTTGTGTTTTTGATCGGCACGGGAGAAAACTGTTCTTTTGCCCGTGCTAGTCAATACTTAGGCGTGTAGGACTGCAGCCGACCAGGTTGTAGGCCGACACCCTTTTTTTTGCAGACTGTAGTCCCTGAAAATGTAATGCGTGAGGAGATAGGTATGCTGATTCTGACTCGTCGGTGCGCAGAAAGCCTGATCATTGGTGATGGCGAGATCACTGTGACCGTGCTCGGCGTCAAAGGTAATCAAGTGCGTATTGGTGTCAACGCCCCCAAAGAAGTGGCGGTTCACCGTGAGGAAATTTACCTGCGGATAAAGAAAGAGAAGGACGAAGAACCAAGCCATTAATTTTTATCGTTTTTTTTGTTTGCAAACGGGGAGAAAGCTGGTTAATATACGCCCCGTGTTGCGGAGAGCTGGCCGAGTGGCCGAAGGCGCTCCCCTGCTAAGGGAGTACACCTCAAAAGGGTGTCGGGGGTTCGAATCCCCCGTTCTCCGCCATTATTTGCTTAGTACGTTGTAATCTGGCTTTTTCTGTAAGTTGTTGAAATTACTAGAAAAAGTGCTTTACAAAAAGATTTAACGGCCTATAATGCGCGGCAACAAATGCACTCGTAGCTCAGCTGGATAGAGTACTCGGCTACGAACCGAGCGGTCACAGGTTCGAATCCTGTCGAGTGCACCATTTAAGAGTTAGTTGCAGTAATGTAGTTAACTTGGCTTCAACCAGTTGTGGTCTGGTCTAAAAACACAAAATGCACTCGTAGCTCAGCTGGATAGAGTACTCGGCTACGAACCGAGCGGTCACAGGTTCGAATCCTGTCGAGTGCACCATACATCAGAAAGCCCGCATCGAAAGATGCGGGCTTTTTGCTTTCTGCGTTTTATTTGTCGCTCTTTTGCTCGTCCGGCTGGAACAGCTTTGATCTTCGGAAGTCGAATGCTCTGTCTGTCGCCGAACTTTTTTCTCTGCGTGTGTGTTTTCTTTTTCTGCCGGGGCGTCGCAATCTCATAGATTCGGACGCTACTCAGGTTTATGCCGCAAGCGCTTGTTCTTGCCGCGATTTTTTAACATTTAAAACTGCCAAGCGGTGTATCATTGCGCCCGTCAGCCCCGCCGGGGCTTGTGGAATACCTCCATGGACTTACCCAGTAGTTACTCAGTATCCCGTTTTCACAATCATGAACTGACTGATTGATCCTTCCGGCGTGCTCCTCTGCTGGGAGTGGAGTTCGCCTATGACCGAAGTAGAAGTAAAGAAAACGCAGGAAAGCCTGCAAGACCGCCTCGCTCAAGTCGTTGAGCTGCTGCAGCGCCAGCGGGTGGTTGAAGACCTGACACACCGTCAGGAAGGTCACCATCACGATCGGGTCGAGAACCTGGTCCATCGGCAAAACCTCGTCGAATTGCAGCGCAAGCTCGATGATCTGCACTCTGCCGACGTTGCCTATATCCTTGAAGCCTTGCCTCTGGAAGAGCGCCTGACCGTCTGGCAGTTGGTCAAGGCCGAGCGTGACGGCGACATTCTTCTCGAAGTATCCGACTCCGTGCGTGAAACCCTGATCGCCGACATGGACGATCACGAGCTCCTGGCTGCTGCCAAGGAGATGGACGCCGACGAACTTGCTGACTTGGCTCCCGAGCTGCCGCGAGACGTAGTCCATGAGTTGATGGAGGCCCTTGACGGCCAGCAGCGTGAACGCGTTCGCTCCGCGTTGTCCTATGACGAGGAGCAGGTCGGTGCGCTGATGGACTTCGAGATGGTGACGATTCGAGAGGACGTCAGTCTTGAAGTGGTTCTGCGCTACCTGCGTCGTCTCAAGGAGCTGCCGGGCCATACCGACAAGCTGTTTGTGGTGGATTACGACGGCGTGCTCAAGGGGGTGCTGCCGATCAAGCGCCTGCTGGTCAATGATCCAGACAAGCAGGTCGCGGAAGTCATGGCCAGCGACCCGGTGAGCTTTCATCCGGATGAAGATGCCTACGATGCGGCTCAGGCATTTGAGCGTTATGACTTGATCTCGGCTCCGGTGGTCGACAAGAACGACAAGCTGATTGGCCGTTTGACCATTGACGAAATGGTCGACCTGATTCGTGAGGAAAGCGAGACCGAAGTCCTCAATATGGCCGGTCTGCGGGAAGAGGAGGATATCTTCGCCTCGGTCTGGAAGTCCCTTCGTAACCGTTGGGCCTGGCTGGCAATCAATCTGATCACGGCGTTCGTCGCATCCCGAGTGATTGGCCTGTTCGAAGGCTCTATCGAAAAGCTGGTAGCCCTGGCGGCCTTGATGCCGATTGTTGCCGGTATCGGCGGCAATTCGGGTAATCAGACCATCACCATGATTGTCCGGGCCATGGCCCTGGACCAGGTGAGTACCGGCAATACTTCACGCCTGATGCGCAAGGAGCTGGCTGTAGCCCTGATCAATGGTCTGGTCTGGGGAGGAGTGATCGGAGTTGTCGCTTACATGCTTTACGGAAGTTGGTCGTTGGGAGTGGTGATGACCGCCGCGATGACCTTGAACCTGCTGTTGGCAGCCCTGATGGGGGTCCTGATCCCCATGACACTGGCGCGCTTGGGGCGTGACCCGGCAATGGGCGCCAGCGTAATGATTACTGCCATGACCGACAGCGGCGGCTTCTTCATCTTCCTTGGTTTGGCGACGATCTTCCTGCTCTGAGCCAGCCTTGCACATCGGTTTATTCGCGAAGCGCCTTTATGGCGCTTCGTTGCTTTTATCGCAGGCAAAAAAAAGCCAGCAACTAGGCTGGCTTGAGCTTTCAGGGTGAAATCAGTTGGCGTCTGCGGCCATTTCGGCGTCATGGGCGATCAGCGAAACCAAAGCGTTCTGCTGGCGATGTGAAAGTTGGCGGAAGCGTTGAAGCAGTTCGCGTTCATGCAAGGACAGCTCAGGGCTGTCCAGACGCATGCTCAACTCTTCACCCAAGGCACCTTCCTGAATAAGACTCTGCTCCAGGCGCGCGATGATTTCGGAGTTCATGCTGCGGTGATGATTGCGAGCCACCTCGGCAATGCGTTCACGCATCCCGTCGGGTAGACGTACGACGAACTTGTCAGCCGTACGGCTGGAATAAATTGCCTGTTTCAATGGGCGCATATATTTAACCGGTTAGTTCAGGGGAGCGGTTCTCGGAATTGGCCGCGAGCTGTCTTTTAGGACAAGCCTGATTGCCAAATGTTCAACCTGAATTGTTAAGAGGCCCGCATCATGCCTCAAAATTGCCAGATCCTTGGCGTCAATTCTGTGACAAATATTGAACTGGATAAAGGCGTTATGCCAGCACCAATTATCAGAAATGCGGACTGGTTTGAAAAGATCACCGGGCCCGCGTTGTTGGCCGCATTCTCCCATCCGACGGGAGTGTCAGTGCACTTGTGAAGGTGCATGCTATGCGGATGAAAGCGTAATCCCTACCTGTTAGAGGATAGTGGCAAATGGCCGATTTACTAGTTGTGCTGTCCGGAGCGGCAGCCCATGCCGGGTAGACTGATTTATTTGATGGGGCCTTCAGGGGCCGGCAAGGATAGCCTGATTGATGCGGCCAGGCAGCCTTTAAGTGCATTGGGATGTGAGGTTGTAAGAAGGGTGATCACGCGCTCGGCCGAGTCGGTGGGTGAGGAGGCGCAAGAGGTCACTGTCGAGGAGTTCGAGCGGCGGGTGGCCCGGGGCGATTTTGCCTTGTTTTGGCGAGCTAATGGTCTGGGTTATGGCATTCCCGTGCAAATCGATACTTGGTTGGCGCAGGGGCGGAATGTATTGATCAACGGCTCTAGAGGCCATTTGCCACAGGCACGGGAACGTTATCCTGATTTAGTTCCGATAGTTCTGATGGTCGATACCGAGGTATTGCGCCGTCGCCTGCTGCGTAGAGGCAGGGAAAACCTGCCGGAGATAGAGCGTCGCCTACAGCGCAACGAACAGTTTGCCTCCTCTGCCTGGCTGGATGACGAGCAGGTTGTGCGCCTAGACAATTCCTGTGAGTTGACGACAACCCTGGAACATCTGCTGGCCATACTGAGCGAGCACGGGATCAGCGTAATATCGGGTCGAACTTGATCTTGCGCCCGGCCAGCAGCGCCAAAAGGAATAGGCTGAACATTGAGCCGCAGATGATCAGAGCAGCTTTGCCCAAGGGGGCTTCAGGCAGCAGCAAGGCGGCGATAGCGCTGATTAACGTCAGAATAAGCAGGCTTTTGGCTGCGGTGGACATCGGAGACTCCTGAAGTCTTGGTCTTAAAAAATCCAGCCTTCGGTTGGCGTGGCGGCGAGTTGCTGCGGGCTCTTTTCCTGGGTGACCCGAGCCACTCTGCGAGGCTCGACCTGGGTGTTCATGACTGCCAGCTGCGGTACCGGGTGCTGGTTGTAACGAGCGGTAGACAGTCCGGTAGGGTCAGCGTTGTCTACAGGTTGAAAGTGAAAGGCCACTAGTACGGCAATGGCGATCGCATTCAAGAGAAACAGGGCACTGTTCATGGGCGTCATCTCCGCAGTGTTTTACCCACTGATAAAGCAGCCTGCGTGCCAAGAGTTTAACTGCAGATAAACTCTTTAAAAACAATAACTTGAGATGGATTCTGGGGATTGTTGAATTGCATTTTGCAATGATGGCTTTTTGCAGTGATGCAATGTGCACGACGAGGCCATGAGCGAGCGGAGCGCTCCTGACGGCTCGTGCAAAAAGCCCTATGGATAACATGACAAATGCGGCCTTGGCCGTTAACATGCACGCCGTCCCACGCGTCATGAAATATCAGGCGCCTGCCGTTTTGTCTCAGTAGCTCAATTGGATAGAGCATCCCCCTCCTAAGGGGAAGGTTGGCAGTTCGAACCTGCCCTGGGACACCATCCCTTCGCGGTCTCAATCCGCTACAGGCAACAACGCCGGCAGCCCCTGCCAGGCAACCCCAGCCCAGATGCCGCTACCGGGCATCAGCAGTCGGTTCAGGCTTGTTTCATTGAACACCTCACCCAGAGAGTCGGCCCTGAACGCTGCGATCCATTGGCTGCGCCCGAGCATGAAGGCTCTGCCGAAGTCCTCCCAGTCGCTGAAGCAATCCTGGGCGCGTTGGGCATTGAGGAGCATGATCCGCCATCCGCTCTCGGTGTCGATCCAGCCCATCAACATTGCGCAGCGGACAAAGAAGGCGCTGCGCACGCAGGCGAAGGCCATTGCTGCTCGCGGGTCGTCGCTGGCGTTCAGGCTGTGCAGGTCAACCCGGAACCACTGGCGTTCCAGGGTGCTGTTCAAGTGTTCGCGGACTTCATCGTCCGTGGCGTTGCTGCGAAAGCCGATCTGGTGCAGCAGCGGGGCCCTGAGGGAGGCTTTCGCCTGATCCATGAAATGAGTTGTCTCGGGATCGAAGAAACCGGTCATTCCGGTGGCATCCACCATGGGTTGCGCCAGGCTCAGTGCCCAGCGTTTGCGTGGCGTGAACACCACCAGAGAGGTGGGCGACTGGCGGCGAAAGTAGCGCCATACCAGCCAGGCGCCGAAGGCTACGGCAATTATCGTCATCATGTGCGTTTCACCGGTTCCTGGCCTGCCAGGCCACGATTTCTTCGGCCTGTGGCGCAGACATGTCCGTCCAGGGCACGCCTTCGGTCCGATACAGCGGGTCGTCGGGGTGGCGTTGTGGCCGGGGGCTTTTCTTGAAGATATGGCGGGTGGCGTACTTGACCGATGGCGCCTGGGGGGCAACCTCTAGCAGCAAGTCGGACTGACGGGCCGCCACCAGCCATTCGACCATGGCCGACGGAGCGTCCAGTCGGTAGAACAGTTGCGGGTAGCGAGCCACCAGGCGGGTCTGGGCTTGCGCATCGCTGACTTCCTCGATACGCAACCAGCCGGCATCGGTGCGGACGATGCCGATGGCAATGCAGTCGGCTGGCGTCTGCAGGTCGGTGCCCAGGGTGTTGAGGAGGCGCAGCAGGTCCTGGAAGTAGCGCTCGATGGGCGGGCGGTTCTGCTTGCCTTTGACTTGCTCCACGGTCAGTGCGCCGTCGTCCTGGATGATCAGGCTGACGGTGATGTGGGGCTGGCCCTGGGCATCACGCAGACTGAACACGCGCATGCCCTGTTGCTCCACGGCTTCGGCATAGCGTTCACCGTAGCCGCCGGTCAAGGCCCGGCGGTTGGCGAATTGCCCCAGACAGTGACGCATCACATAGCTTTCGAAGGCCATTTCAGCCCGTAGCAACGGGCTTTCCGGACGCAGTTCGACCCAGGTGTGTTCGGCGCAGGAGACCGTCACATTGAGGGCGTCGGGAGAGCTCTGGCGCCAGCCCTGATCGACCCGGGCGGCCATCTGTGCGTGCTCTTTTTCCCATAGCGCCAGGGCCTGCGGGCAAGTGATGCGCTCCAGCTTGCCCTCCAGTGCCGTGCCTTTGCGCGAGGTCAGGAACTCCACCAGTTGCAGTTCCTGCTGCAACAGCAATGGCTCCTGCGGGTCGACCCATACCAGCGTCGCCACGGCCTTTGCGGCGTCTTCGGGCTGTGCCTTGGCAGCGCTGTCGAAGTACCCGCTCACCCAGGCCGGCGGCGTATCGGTACCCAGCGCTGCACAGGCGTCCTCCAGGGTCTGGATGCGCCGTGCGGGTTCGAAGTTGCCCACCAGGTGTCGATAGAAGTGATTCAGCAACCAACCCTGTACCGCGTCCTCGTCTCCGCGCCCCTGGCTGCGCTGAGTGATGCCGCGTTTGAGTTCATCGGCATTCAGCAGGTTGCGCGGGGCGTAGCTGGGGCTGCGCTTGTCGGCGCTTACTTCCATATCTGCCACCAGTTTTTCTTGGCGGCCGGTTGAGTCGGGGCTTGCAGCTCGCACAGGATTTCTTCGATCCGGGCGCGGCACCTGATGTCGTAGTCATCGTCCGGGGCGCACAGGGCCAGGGTGCGTGCACAGTAGTCAATGGCTTCGGCGGTGCGGCCGCGGGCCTTGAGGAAGTCCACCGAACTGGACATGACCGAGACTTCGTTCAAGGACAGCACTGCTGGCTCGTAACGTTGCCAGAGGCTGTCGGCGTTGTCGGGATGGGCATGGGCCAGGTAGCGCGCGACCTGAATCCGGGCGAACAGTGGGGAGCTGTCCAATTGCTGATCGCTGACGCCTTGCTCTTCCTGCCACTTGAGCAAGCGTTCAAGCCAGATGAGGATTTCATTGTCGCGATCGAGCTTGTACAGGGCGTACGCCACCGAGGCGACGTACTCATTCGGGTCGTGGCGGCTATAGCCGAACTCCGCCGAGTAATGCCAAAGCTGTTCTGCGGCATCAATGATGCCAGGCAGATCTTCCAGGCAGATACGCGCACTGAGCAGGCCGTTGTAGTGCTCGGCGAACGGGCTGGCGGCGATGCCGCGCGCGTGCAACTCGATGGCGTCTTCGTAGCGGATCTGGTTGTAGTAGCGATAGTTGATCGCCAGGTTGTTGCAGAGCATGGAGTACAGGTGCGCGCAGGCATCGTAGGGATGTCCGCTGCCGCTGGCGAAGTAGCGCTCCATGTGGGCCTGGCCCTGCTCGTAGGCGTCTTTCTGCGCTTCGCGCAGCAACGAATAGGCTTGGTCTCGGGCGTCTCTGGGCAACTTGTCGGCTTCGGTCTCTGCCAGATCTTCGATGCTCAGTGCGTAGTTGTAGGCGTATTTGCCGCAGGACAGCACCGGCTTCGGTGCTTTCAGTGCTTCGATCACTCCCAGACTGTTGACCCGAGCGGCAAACAGCGAGAACGCACTGCGATTGTCCTGCATGCGACCTGCCTGGATGGCGTTCTGCAGCAGGCTGGCTTCGGTGGCCGCGTCGATCAGGCCGCGCTCTGCGTCATGCACCGCGGTCAGGCGGGTGATCCAGGGCTGCTCGGGGGCACGCCGCAGGGCTTCGGCGCGGGCTTGGGCAAACAGGGAGTCGCGTGTCTCCAGATCTTCCATGGCCTGGTACAGGGCGGCCAGGAGTGGGGTGGTATCGGGCTCGCTGGTTTCGATGTTCGGCAGCGCTTCGAGAAAACTCTGCAGTGCTTCTTCGGTGATACAGGCGCGCATCACGCAGATCGGCCACCAGGCACTGTGCTCTTGGGGATCTTGCAGGCGGTCGAGAACCAGGCGGGCGGTGGCCGGCCAGAGCTCGGTTTGCCTGTCATAAACGTCGATGAAGGCTCGAAACCCCGCTTCGTCGATACGCCCGGCTTCCATCAGCCAAGGCAGTTCGTACTCGATGAAATTGTTGCCGCCGTCAGAATCCAGGCTCAGGGCTGCGGCATTGCAGACTTTCAACGCTCCGGCCAGATCACCCTGGGCGTGCAGGGCGCGGGCGGCCAGGCGTGCGGTGCGCACTTCCCATTCGCGACGCTGGGGCAGCGAGCGGCCAGCAGTCAGCTGGGCGATGGGTTGTTCGAACAGCGCCAGGCGTAACGGGATGATCTCGATCAGGGAGTTGCCCAGCCACAGCCAGTCGCCTTCATCGATGTCCTGATCGGGGCCGGCAGTGCGTAAGGCGTTGACGGCTTCCAGCGCGGCGCTCCGGGCTTCTTCGTCGCGGTCGTGGAAGGCCAGGACGCGGGCGCGGCGTTGATACTGGTCGGCGGCGTCCCAGGCACGCAGCGCCGCACGGGCAGGATTGCTCAAGGTCAGGGCGTAGCGCACTTCGATGGTTTTCAGCGCGACTTCGAGGCGACCCTGTTCCAGCTCGTCGAAGATTCGGTAGCGACGATAGTGCTCGACATTGAAGTCCAGGGTTTGCGTAGCCATCTGGTTGAGCTGTTCGAGCACCTCAAGCAAGGTTGCGTCGTCGTCCAGATAACTGGCGATGCGCAAGCGCAGGATGGCCAGGTTCATCATCAACTCAGCGCGGGCAGGCTCATGCACGGCTTGCAGCAGGGCATGGCCATCCTCTGCGATAACGGCGCGGGCCGCGGCTGAATCACCGGCCTGCATCCATAGCGTGTGCAGGCGGTCGATCGAGGCCAGGGAGTCGGCCCGCAGCGGCTGTGCTTGCAACTGGGCCAGCAGGGTATCGGTTTCCTGGTCCTGCTGTTGCGCCTCAAGGCGGTCCATGAACTGTTCCAGTTCAATCCCGGTTATCGCACTGCTGTCATGCGCCATCGTTAACTCCATTTGATAATGACCTGCGCATCCCTTGATGCACTGCCTGGCAGACCGGCATTTGCTCGTCGATGATACCGCCGTCGGGCGTCATGCCGATCCTTCGACACCCGGATTGCAAGCCTGTGGGACTTGCGACTGATGGAACCTTTGCCGGCTGGCCGATCCTGCATGCAGGACCAGCATTGCGGAGCAAAAACGATCGAGGCTTTGAGGCGCTGCACGCTATCAGGTGATGTTTCAGAATCCAAGGTTTGAGCACGCCGCCTAAGTGTTTTTCAGCGAAGGGCCAGGACTTTTTTCATCAGGCGGCAAATGCTGTCTGGCCTCTATAAGGGAATGGCGAATCCGGCCGATACCTTCAGTGGACAATTGTGTTCCCAAGTGGCGATCTGCATCACAGGTCGACTTGAAAGTGCTTGATAGCCCGTGGCCAGCAGCTATTATCTGCGCGCCAAAAACAGGCTGCGAAGCCGGGCGGGTCCTGCTGTCCCTGGATTGATCTTCTTACTTGCCTGGAATCTTCGATGCTGGCGTACCACCAAAAGAGCTTTTTGATCGTCGATGATTTCTCGGACTTCCGCAGTTCGGTGCGTTCGATGTTGCGTGAGCTGGGCGTCAAGGACGTGGACACCGCCGACACTGGCGAACAGGCCCTGCGCATGTGCGCACAGAAGCGCTATGACTTCATCCTCCAGGACTATCATCTGGGCGACGGCAAGAAAAACGGCCAGCAGGTGCTGGAAGACCTGATGCTGGAAAAGCTCATCAGTCATGAGAGCGTGTTCCTCATGGTCACTGCCGAGAGCAGTCAGGCCATGGTACTCAGTGCCCTGGAGCACGAGCCCGATGCCTATCTGACCAAGCCCTTCAACCGTTCCGGTCTGGCCCAGCGCCTGGAGCGGCTGCAGCAGCGCAAGACCCTGCTCAAGCCGATTCTTCAAGCCCTTGATCGGGGCAAGCCGGTGGAAGTGCT
This sequence comes from Pseudomonas danubii, assembly GCF_042980055.1. Lineage (NCBI taxonomy): Bacteria > Pseudomonadati > Pseudomonadota > Gammaproteobacteria > Pseudomonadales > Pseudomonadaceae > Pseudomonas > Pseudomonas danubii. The sequence continues at coordinate 6,199,599 of NZ_CP116502.1, read as the reverse complement.
CAACGCCTGCATCGCCCTGTGCAAGCAGGACCCGCGTTACGCGCCGTTGTGCCTGCGCTATCGGGCGGATGCCCTGCGCGACATGCATCAGAACGAGCCTTTGGAGCGCCTGTATAACAGTATTCTCGCGGATCGGCCTTTGCCCTGGGCCTACGTCGGCCTGGGGCGCCTGCTGTTCAAGCGCGGGCAGGTCGGCGAAGCCAAGGCCGTCTATGAAAAGGCCCTCAAGGTTTTCCCGATGATGCCCGGGCTCTACGACGGACTGGCGGATGTGCTGGTGGCTGAAGGCGACACCAAGCGTGCCCAGCATGTGCTGGAAGAGGCAGTGCGCCTGTCACCGCTGGCGGTGCGTCGTCAGGCGCTGCTGGGCAAGCTGGCCATGGCCAACGAAGACTTCGACAGCGCTTCCAGGGCTTATCGGCAGGCTGTATCTCAGGGCGCGCAGTCGCGCTTCAAGGACCCGGAAAGCAATCTTGGCCTAGCCCATGCATTGATCAGCAAGGGCAGTGAAAAGGGCCTGGACACCCGCACCCGCCTGGAGATCAACCAGACCCTGAGTGCCGTGGCCAAGGAAAACCCCACCGACCCCGGACTGCAGATTCGTGCGCGCTTGATGAAGGCCACCAGCCTGCTGCTCAATGATGCGGAAACCGCAGAGAAGCTCACCGAGCAGGCGTTGATGCGCCTGGACGGCATGGAGCAGTTCATGAGTCCCGAAGCGGCATTGCTGGTGGCCAAGCAGCTGCAGATGTTGGGGCAGGCCAGTGCCGGTGCGTCGATGTTGAAAAACTGTGCGGAAATCTACGGCGACGATCCGAAGGTCATGCAGAACATCGCCAAGCTCACCGATGATCCGACTATTCTCAGTTCGTCCAATGCGGCGGCCGACATCAACCGCCAGGGGGTGCGCAGCTACAAGGCGGGTAATCTGAGCGAGGCTCGGGAGCTGTTCCGCAAGGCTTTGGCCATGCAGCCGAAGAACATCAGTATTGCCCTGAACATGGCGCAGTCGCTGTTGCACGGCACAGACCCCAAGACAGACGCGGCGCTCCTGGAAGAATGCCAGGCGTGCCTGAAAATGGTGGGCATGATGCCCGATACCGATGCGCGTTATGCGCGCTACCAGAAGCTGCGAAGCAAGGCGTTTGGCGAATGAACGAAGAGCAACAGGCGCTCGATTTCTCCACGGTGATTGCCTCCACCGTCCATGACATGAAAAATTCCCTGGCCATGCTGATGCAGGCCCATGCCCAGTGGCAGGCCCGTCAGCCCGAGACGCAACTGGCGCCGGAACAGGGGGTGATCGATTACCACTTCGCTCACCTCAACGGCATGCTGGTGCAGCTCTTGGGGCTGTATAAGCTGGGGGTCAACCAGTTGCCGCTGCAACCGGCTTACCACGAGTTGGATGATTTCATCGAAGCCCAACTGGTGAGCCATCAGGATGTGTTCAAGAGTCGTGGAATCTCTGCCACTTATGAGGTCGATCCCTTGAGTCCCCTGGGCTTCTTCGATCGAGAGCTGATTGCTTCGGTGTTGGCCAACTGCATCAACAATGCGCTGCGTTATGCCCGCCATGCGCTGTTGATCACGGTCAGTGATGAAGAGGGGCAGGTGGTGCTGTCCATCAACGATGACGGCGACGGCTACCCGCAAGCGATGATCGAGCGTCAGGCCGATTATGTGCAGGGCATCAATCAGAGCAGCGGCAGCACCGGGCTGGGGCTGTATTTCGCCGGGCGCATTGCCGAGTTGCATCAGCGCAATGGCGTATGCGGACACACCCGCATCAGCAACGGCGGTCCATTAGGCGGCGGGCTGTTCAAGCTGTACTTGCCTTGAGTGTCTGATCGGCGTGCTCGCAGAAGGCTGCGGCGGCCAGGTGTTATCAGGCTGGCCGTGCCCTATCAGGGGCTATTCCCTTCTTCTTTTTCAGAGTCGGTGCTGGCCGTGACGTGTGGGTTGCTCACCGGGAGTTCGCGCCTTCCCGGGATTTTATTCTTGCCTGCTTGAAATCCTGAACGGGTGATGCGTATTTTGTACGGGTCGCCGTTCGCGGCTCGTATAACAACAAGGATTGAGTCATGACAACCGATGGCCACAGTTCACTCGCCGAGCGATTGACGGGCATTGATGAGATTGAATGCGTCACTGCGGATCTCAATGGCGTGCCGCGGGGCAAGGTGATGACAGCCGAGGGCTTCCTCGAAGGGCGGCGTTTGCAGATGGCTCGCGGGGTGCTGCTGCAATGCATCATGGGCGGGTATCCGCCGGCACGGTTTTACGGCAGCGATGACGGTGACCTGGCGCTCAATGCCGACCCTCGGCAGATTCATCGTCTGCCCTGGAGCCAGACGCCGCGGGCTCTGGCCATTTGTGACGCGGATGAGCTCAGTGGCGAAAGTTCGCGACTCTCCACCCGCGGCCAACTCAAGCAGGTGATCGCACGCTATGCGGCCCTGGGGCTGGCGCCGGTGGTGGCTACGGAACTGGAGTTTTTCGTGTTCGCCGCCAATGACGATCCGGCACAGGCTTTTCGGCCACCGGTAGGCCTGGACGGTCGACGAGAGGAGGGCTACTCGGCATTCAGTGTCAGCTCCAACAACGGCCTGCGGCCGTTCTTCAAGGAAGTCTACGAGTGCATGGCGGCCATGGGCCTGCCTCGCGATACCTTCATGCATGAAATGGGTGTCAGCCAGTTCGAGATCAACCTGCTGCACGGCGATCCGCTGTTGCTGGCAGACCAGACCTTCCTGTTCAAGCACCTGCTCAAGGAAGTGGCCCTCAAGCACGGACTGATCGTGGTTTGCATGGCCAAACCTCTGGCGCATACACCGGGCAGTTCGATGCATATTCACCAGAGCCTGGTGGAGATCGGCAGCGGGCGTAATGTCTTCAGTGACGATGCCGGGCAGCCGACGGCGATGTTCCGCCATTTCATCGGCGGGCTGCAGGCTGGGCTGGCGGATTTCACCGCATTGTTCGCGCCCAACGTGAACTCCTATCAGCGCTTGTGCCATCCTTACGCTTCGCCGAACAATGCCTGCTGGTCCCATGACAATCGGGCTGCGGGGCTGCGTATTCCGGCCAGTTCGCCGGTGGCGCGACGGGTAGAGAATCGCCTGCCGGGCGCGGACGCCAATCCGTACCTGGCGATTGCCGCGAGCCTGGCAGCGGGCTTGCACGGGATCGAGAATGAGCTTGAACCCACGGCAGCGATCCAGGGCGAGTTCGAGGTTCCGGACAATCTGTCGCTGCCTTGTACCTTGCATGCGGCGCTGGAGCGTCTGAAGCGTAGTCAGTTGGCAAGGGAACTGTTCGGCACTGAGTTCATCGAAGGCTACATCGCTTCGAAGACCATGGAGTTGACCAGCTTCTTTGATGAAATCACTCCCTGGGAGCGGCGTGTGCTAGCGGCCCAGGCATAACCGAACCGTCGCTGGTCGGGCCCTGATTTGCCAAGGGTCCGACACCTCATTCAAGGAGCCGCTCGGAACGCCGATGCGCCAAATCTGGAAATCCTTTCGAGCGCTTTATTTCGCCTCGCTGATGATGTTGATCGGCTCGGGTCTGCTCAGCACTTATCTGGCTCTTCGCCTGGCCGCCGACCATGTCGATGGCCTGTGGGTGGGTGCCTTGATGGCGGCCAACTATTTCGGCCTGGTATTGGGGGGCAAGCTGGGGCACCGGTTGATTGCCCGGGTCGGGCATATCCGCGCCTACGCTACCTGTGCCGGGATCGTCGGGGCGGCGGTGCTCGGGCACGGATTGGTGGACTGGCTGCCGGCCTGGCTGGTGCTGCGGATGATCGTCGGCCTGGGAATGATGTGCCAGTACATGGTCATCGAAAGCTGGCTCAACGAGCAGGCCGACGCCAATCAGCGCGGGCTGGTGTTCAGCGGCTACATGATCGCCTCTTACCTGGGGCTGGTTCTGGGTCAGTTGATTCTGGTCATGCATCCCGCTTTGGGGCTGGAACTGTTGATGCTGGTGGCCCTGTGCTTTGCCCTGTGCCTGGTGCCGGTGGCCATGACCCGGCGTATTCACCCGGCGCCTCTGCATCCGGCGCCGATGGAGCCGCGCTTCTTTATCAAGCGAGTTCCCCAGTCACTGAGTACCGTGCTGGGATCGGGGTTGATCGTGGGTTCCTTCTATGGCCTTGCGCCGCTCTATGCGTCGCAGCAGGGCTTGAGTACCGAGCAGGTCGGTCTGTTCATGGGGAGCTGCATTTTTGCCGGTCTGGTGGTGCAGTGGCCATTGGGCTGGTTGTCCGATCGCTATGATCGGGCGTTGTTGATTCGCTGCTTCGCGCTGTTCCTGGCGGTGGTGGCCTTGCCTCTGGCGATCCTGCCGTCGGTCCCCCTGGAGATGCTCTTTGTCCTCGGGTTCCTTTGTTCCCTGGTGCAGTTCTGTCTCTATCCGTTGGCGGTGGCTTTCTCCAATGACCACGTGGAAAGTGATCGTCGGGTGTCGCTGACGGCGATGCTGCTGGTGACCTATGGCGTGGGGGCGAGCATCGGTCCGTTGGCGGCTGGGGTACTGATGAAGTTGTTCGGCAGTCAGATGCTGTATGCCTTCTTCAGTTTCTTTGCCCTGGTCCTGGTCTGGAGGATCCGGCCGAAGGCGGTGACCAATCTGCATCAGGTGGATGATGCGCCGTTGCATCACGTCGCCATGCCGGACAGCATGTCCAGCTCACCTCTGGTGGCGGCCCTCGATCCACGAGTGGATGAGCAGGTGGTGCAGGATCAGATGCAGACGCCCGCGCCGGACGCCGCGCCTGCAGCGGAGCCTGAGACGCCGCAAGCGTCGGATGAGGCGCTGCCCGATGAATGCGCTCGGGATCATTTAAGCGGGGCTCGGCCCTAGAAACGAAAAACGGGCAGTTGCCGCAAGGCACTGCCCGTTTTCATTGGTGCGTGGGGCTCAGAGATCGTCTTTGTCGAAGCGCCGCGCTTCACGCTGTAACTGATAGACGAAGCGCTCTACCTGACGCTGCACCAGGCCGCTCATGTTGTGAAAGCGTACGCCGGCAAAGGTGGTGTCGATACGTTCCTCGTGATGCAGGTAACGCAGTTCGACCGGGGCGGTCATGCTGCCGAAGGGCAGGGCGGCAATAAAGCGCTCGTACACCTGGCCCAGTTGCAGGCGCGAAGAGATATCGCCGTCGAAGCGCAACTTGCAGCCGGTAGCGGAAATATCCAGCAGCTTGCCGGTCAGAGGGGACTTGAGTTTTTCGCCGCTGAGTTCGATGTCGACCAGTTGCGCCAGCTTGAGTGCGGCGCGGAAGGCGTTGCGGCGCTGGTGGTAAACCACTTCGTCCGGCAGGGTGGCCCGGTAGCAGCGACCGCCATTGGACTCGTCGAGGGTCGGCAGGCCGTTGCTTTCCCAGGCGATGCGCACGCCTTCATGAAAGCCTTCAACACGAAATGGCTCGCCCGCCAGCATGAATCGCTCACCGTCGCGGGGGATCATTTCATCGAGGGCAATCATGTTGCTGTCGCGGTCCACTTCCACCAGATAGCTCTGGAAGCGCTGGCTGCGCTCATGGAAAGTGATGATCAGCGGGTCGTGGCTCTCTTGCAGCAGCCGCAGGTTGGAGGAAATTTCCAACGCAGTGGTGAACACCTTAGGTGGCTGCGGAGCATCTTCCGCGTTTGAGGCGTTGAACACGGTTCATCAATCTCCAGACAAAATACAACTACACGCAGGGTCTGGCATTTTGCCAGCATGTTTCACGGCTTGATAGCGCGCGCTCATTTTTGGGGCTTAAGCCTGACTGAGTGGGCGGGGCTTCGCAAGCATAGAGGTAGAGCCGCGGGCGTCATAAAGAGCTGGGGGTTCGCCGCCGTTGAGGATTTTCAGCTGGTTGGCGGTGGTGGCCTGTTGAATCTGGATCGAGCGGCCGTTGAGTTCGTTGGTGGCCTGGCAGTCGGCGAGCAACTGGGTCAGCAGGTTGCCCTGCTCGAGCAGTTGATCGCCCAGGCTGGAGTGACTGGCCAGTTCTTCGAGGCCTGCACGATTGCTCGGCAGGTTCAGGCTGGCAAGGATCTCTGTGCGCTTACGGCCATGCTGTTCCAGCAATATGACCAGGGCCTGCTTCTGCGCCAGGATATCCTCCAGCAGCGGCATGTCGCGGCCGTGCAGGGCAATGGATTCGGCTCTGAGCAGCTCCAGCAGTTGTTGAGCTGGAGCAAGGTCGTCATTGATCAGTTGCAGTAGATTGATGTCGTGCATGGCTGGCCTTGGGGATTAAGCGTCCAAAAGCCTGGCGCAAGCCTGTGGCTAGCGCTGGGCTTCGAAGTTGAGCAGTTTGCTGGCTACACGGTTGCTGTCGACCTTATAGCTGCCATCGGCAATGGCTTGCTTCAACTCGGCCACGCGGGCCTTGTCGACAGCAGGCTGATCGCGCAGCTTGTCGGTGATTTTCTGCAACTGTTGAGCCTCATTGCTGAGGTGTACCGATTCCCCGCTTTTGCTGGTCTCGGCTGCAGTCGTCAGCGCAGCGGATTTGCCGGCATCGCCGGTTTCCTTGCTGGCGCTGGTACGCGTACTGCCTGTCAGTGAGGGGGAGCTGTTTAAACGGCTGAAGTCGATGACCATGATGAAGAAAACCTCTGGGTATTTGGACGCTTGCCATGTTTTCGGCCATACCCTGAAAAACTTTAGGCTCGATTGTCGACGAGCCAGCGCAGGTATCTGCGACCCGTTATCGGCCACAGTTTAGGGAACGAGCGAGTCGAGCGCCAGTTATCTACATGGCCACTTCCACCTGCCCCGGCGCGGTGACGCGAGCCTTGATCACTCGTTGCGAGTTCAGGTTCTTGACCCTGATCTGCTCGCTCAGGCCGCCGTTGGACAGTGCCTCCCCCGGCATCCGCACGTTCAGGGTGCCGCTACGTGCCGAAATCACTACCTGATCGCCCTTGCGTACTACTTCAGCCTGTTCCAGGTGACCCAGAGTAACAAGCTGGTCGGCGACCATTGGTCGGACAAGTTTCTGACCAATGGCCTGGTCCACGGAAGTCAGGTAGCCCTGATTGTTCAGGCTGATATCTCTCTCGCGCAATACCACGTCTTCTGGCTCGATGATCCCGGTGCGTTTGAGTGGGCGCGAAGTGGTGACCACTTCGCGAAACAGTTTGACCTGGGCTGGCACGAACACCGTCCAGGGTGAGCCTCCCTCGCAGCGGACCTTGACCGTTACCCGCCCCAGTGGCTGTGCTGGACTTTCCAGGCTCGCTGTCAATTCCTTGTCGCAAGCAGGCATGCGCATACGCGGATCCAGCTGGTTGACTTGGATTTCGTAGCGTCCTTCCGTTTGACTGGTAGCCAGGTAGTCTTCTACCGTGAATTCAAGAAACCCTTGAGTGACGCCGATAAGTAGATCAGGCAGGGTGACCGAATCAGCAACGGCAGGGCCGCCAGGGTTTAGGATACATAGCGCCGACATCCCGCAAAGCAATGCGCGGTAGGGGGATGTCAGGCGTCGGAAAAATGTCGTTTTGGCGTTCATAACAGTTAAAAAGCAAGCGCCGTGCCGTTTAGTGATGAGCGTGCGTCGGATCTTAAAGCTTTGGGGAGTCTGGGCATGGCTGGTGTAATGGATTCGGTAAACCAGCGCACGCAATTGGTTGGGCAGAATCGCCTGGAGTTGCTGCTGTTCCGTCTGGACGGTGAGCAACTCTACGGGATCAACGTATTCAAGGTTCGCGAGGTGCTGCAATGCCCCAAGTTGACCCTGATGCCCAAATCCAACCCTGTGGTGTGCGGTGTCGCGAATATTCGAGGGGCGACCATTCCGATCCTGGATCTGGCAATGGCCACAGGTTCGGGGGGGTTGCAGGATCAGAGCAATCCGTTCGTCATTATCACTGAGTACAACACCAAGACTCAGGGGTTTTTGGTGCGCTCGGTGGAGCGTATCGTCAATATGAACTGGGAAGAGATCCATCCGCCGCCCAAGGGCACGGGGCGCGATCACTACCTGACGGCGGTGACTCGGGTGGACAACCAGTTGGTCGAGATCATCGACGTTGAAAAGGTTCTGGCGGAAGTCGCCCCCACCTCCGAGTCTATTTCGGTGGGCGTGGTTGACGTCGAGACTCAGCACAAGGCTGTTTCCTTGCGGGTGTTGACCGTTGACGACTCGTCAGTGGCGCGCAAGCAGGTTACTCGCTGCCTGCAGACTGTGGGTGTCGAGGTGGTGGCGCTGAACGATGGCCGGCAGGCGCTGGACTACCTGCGCAAGCTGGTGGATGAGGGCAAGAAGCCGGAAGAGGAATTCCTCATGATGATTTCCGACATCGAGATGCCCGAAATGGACGGTTACACCCTCACGGCCGAGATACGTAGCGATCCACGCATGCAAAAGCTGCATATCATCCTGCATACTTCGTTGTCAGGGGTGTTCAATCAGGCGATGGTGAAGAAGGTCGGTGCCGATGACTTCCTTGCCAAGTTCCGTCCTGACGACCTGGCATCCCGGGTAGTAGACCGGATCAAAGCAGCAGACCACAGCTGAGGGCATCAGCCCCCGGCGAACATAAGATTTAAGAGGCGGCAGCATTGTCTACGGGTAATTTGGATTTTGAACAGTTCCGGGTCTTCCTGGAAAAAGCCTGTGGTATTTTGCTCGGGGAAAACAAGCAATATCTTGTCTCGAGCCGTCTCAACAAACTGATGGAACAGCAAGGCATCAAAACCTTGGGTGAGCTGGTTCAGCGGATTCAGACCCAGCCGCGCAGCGGATTGCGCGAGATGGTGGTGGATGCGATGACGACCAACGAAACCTTGTGGTTTCGTGACACCTATCCCTTCGAAGTATTGAAGAACAAGGTGCTTCCCGAAGCCATCAAGGCCAGCCCCAATCAGCGCTTGCGGATCTGGTCGGCGGCATGCTCGTCGGGGCAGGAGCCCTATTCCTTGTCGATGTCCATCGATGAGTTCGAGCGCAGCAACATGGGCCAGTTGAAGATGGGGGTGCAGATTGTTGCTACCGATCTGTCCGGGACCATGCTCAATAACTGCAAGACCGGCGAATACGACAGCTTGGCCATCGGCCGTGGTTTGTCGGCCGAGCGCCTGCAGCGCTACTTCGACCCTAAAGGGCCGGGGCGCTGGGTGGTCAAGGCGCCGATCAAGAGCCGGGTGGAGTTTCGCTCGTTCAACCTGCTGGACAGTTACGCCAGCCTTGGCAAGTTCGACATCGTGTTCTGTCGCAATGTGCTGATCTACTTCTCGGCTGAGGTCAAGAAGGACATCCTGATGCGCATTCACGGCACGCTGAAGCCTGGTGGTTACCTGTTCCTGGGCGCTTCCGAAGCGCTCAATGGTCTGCCGGATCATTATCAGATGGTGCAATGCAGCCCTGGAATCATCTACCAGGCGAAATGATGGGTGGTGCAGCAATAGAAAAGGAGGCCTCAGGGCCTCCTTTTTTGTGGGTGCCATTTTATCGGGTGGCCGGGCGAAAAGCGGCAGGTCGATTGCCGCTTTGCCGGCGTTTCGCGGAAATCCATTGCCGCTTTTCTGGCATTGCCGCCTTGCCGCTGCCGTAGAACCCTTGATTTATGGGGGTCTTTGACTTGGCACGTAGCTTGCTAAGTCAAGCTTACGAAAAATCAGGTCACCCAAAGGTTTCCGACATGAGCATCAGCTTCGATAAAGCGCTCGGTATTCACGAACAAGCTCTTGGCTTTCGCGCCAAGCGTGCCGAAGTGCTGGCCAACAACATCGCCAACGCCGACACCCCGAACTACAAGGCTCGGGATCTGGATTTCTCCGCTGTGCTCGCCGAGCAGAACGAAAAGGTCAAGAGCGGCAGCTTCGCGTTGAACATGACCAACACCCGGCATATCGAAGCCCAGGGCCTGAGCAGTGGCGCCGAATCGCTGCTGTATCGCACGCCGATGCAACCCTCGATCGACCAGAACACCGTGGATGCCCAGTTGGAGCAGTCGAGCTACGCACAGAACTCGGTGGACTTCCAAGCCAGCTTCACGCTGCTCAACAGCAAATTCAAAGGGCTGGTTGCAGCCCTGCGCGGAGAGTAATCCATGTCCCTTGCCAGTGTTTTCAATATTGCCGGTAGTGGCATGAGCGCTCAGACCACTCGTCTGAACACCGTCGCCAGTAACATCGCCAACGCCGAGAGCGTGTCGTCGAGCATCGACCAGACTTACCGCGCTCGTCATCCGGTGTTTGCCACCATGTTCCAGGGCGCCCAGAGCGGTGGCAGCGATTCGCTGTTCCAGAACCAGGATGCTGCAGGCCAAGGCGTTCAGGTGCTGGGCGTGGTGGAAGACCAGAGCAATCTGGAAGCTCGCTACGAACCGAATCATCCGGCTGCAGATGCCAAGGGCTACGTCTTCTACCCCAATGTCAACGTGGTGGAAGAAATGGCCGACATGATTTCCGCCAGTCGCTCGTTCCAGACCAACGCTGAAATGATGAATACCGCCAAAACCATGATGCAGAAGGTCCTGACCCTGGGTCAGTGATAAGGGGCGAAGCCAATGAGCGTTACTGATACCACCAGCGGTCCGTCCCTCAAGGATGTACTGGCCAACTCGTCGAAGAAGACCGCGAAAACCACCAGCGCCGACGGCCTGGCGGCAGCGACGAACAGCGCCACCGGCAAGCAGGCCCTGGGCAAGGACGCGTTCCTCAAGTTGCTGGTGACCCAGCTGAACAACCAGAACCCGCTGGATCCACAGGACAACAGTGCGTTCGTTGCCCAGTTGGCGCAGTTCTCCACCCTGGAAGGGATCACGACCCTTAATACCTCGGTGAACTCCATCACTGGCAATTACAAATCCTCTCAGGCTCTGCAGGCTTCGTCCCTGGTAGGTCGCTCGGTGATCGTCCAGTCCGGCACCACACAGGTTGACACCAGCAAGAGCATGACCGGTTCGGTGACCGTTCCGTCCAGCGTCAGCTCGGTCAAGGTGACCATCACCGACAAGGATGGCAACACCGTCAAGACCATCGACATGGGCAGCCAGAAGGCCGGCAACGCCAGTTTTGTCTGGGATGGCACCATGACCGATGGCACCAAGGCGGCCCCGGGTAACTACACCTTCAAGGCCAGCACCACCATTGATGGCAAGGGCACTGACCTGATCACCTACCTGCCGGCGACGGTCAACAGCGTCACCATCAGCCAGACCGGCGGAGAGTTGATGCTGAACCTGGCAGGAATGAGCAGCCCGATTGCCCTGTCCAAAGTACAAACCATTGGTATCTAGAGCCGACTAACCGGCACAAGGAGTGGAATATGTCTTTCAATATCGGCCTTAGCGGTCTCTACGCTGCCAACAAACAGCTGGACGTCACCGGTAACAACATCGCCAACGTCGCGACCACCGGTTTCAAATCTTCCCGCGCAGAATTCTCCGACGTTTACTCGGCCACCAAGCTGGGCAGCGGTACTCAGGTGATTGGTAACGGCGTACGCCTGTCCAACGTTTCTCAGCAGTTCACTAACGGTGATATCAACAACACCGGCAACGTGCTGGACATGGGCATTCAGGGGCAGGGCTTCTTCGTGCTCAGCACCAATGGCTCGCTGACCTACACCCGTGCCGGTACCTTCAAGACCGACAAGGAAGGCTTCATCACCAACAGTGATGGCACTGCGCGCCTGCAAGGTTATGCCGTAGATGCCAACGGCAAGATCATCAACGGTGTACTGACCGACCTGCGGATCGATACCTCGAACCTGGCGCCCAAGCCAACCGACTCGATCTCCTCGACGATCAACCTGAACTCCGATTCGACTCCGATCAATGTGGCCTCGACCGCTCCGGCCTATGTGTTCAATCCGACCGACAACACCACCTACACCAAGTCGTTCAGTACCCCGGTGTATGACTCTCAGGGCAACAAGCACGTCATGGATCAGTACATGATCAAGACGCCGAACCCCAATGAGTGGCAAACCTACACGCTGATTGATGGTCGCAACCCGGACGGTACTGCATTCACCATGGCCAACCAGTCGCCGATCACCATGACGTTCGACTCGTCGGGCAAGCTCAGCACCATTACCCCGCCAGCTGCGCCAGGGACTACGCCGTACACCATAGCCGGCAACAAAATTGTCATGTCGGCTGCCGCCTGGACTCCGGGTACCGTCACCAATGGCGTATTCGCCCCTAACGGCGCCAAGCCTGCGGCGAACGGTGTCAGCATCGACATGACCAAAACCGGTTCGGTGTTCGGCGAAAGCACCCGCTCGATCATCGCGCAGAACGGCTACTCCACTGGCCAGATCAGCAGCCTGACCATCGATGGCACCGGTGTGATGCTGGCCAACTTCAGCAACGAGCAGACCAAGGCGATCGGTCAGATTTCCCTGGCCAGCTTCACCAACGAGCAAGGTCTGCAGCCGGTAGGCGGCACTCAGTGGAAAGAGACCTACTCGTCCGGTATTCCAGGTTATGACGCACCGAAGACTGGCACCCTGGGAGCGATCCAATCCAACTCCCTGGAAGAGTCCAACGTCAACCTGACCAACGAGTTGGTGAACCTGATCAAGGCGCAGAGCAACTATCAGGCGAACGCCAAGACCATCTCCACTCAGAGCACCATCATGCAGACCATCATCCAGATGACCTGATACCGGTTCGCTTGAGCGCTACACAAAAAGCCCCTCGATGAGGGGCTTTTTCATGCCTGTTTGCTGCCATCCGGTTCCTTTATTGGTGTTGGGTTCGTAGGCGTGCGCTGGTGGGGGGCTTTGCAGGCGTGCAAGCTTGTATCGCAGGTGGCTGGCTTGTTGTCGGGGCTGGCTTGCCAGTGAAGGCGTCCTCGAGGCTTGCGCACGCTTGGATGGTGAGGCTTGTTCATTGCTAAGCCGGCTTCTACAGCTTTGTTGCGGGCAAAAGAAAACCCCCGATAAGCCGCAGGCCTATCGGGGGTTGGCACAGGCGCCATGGGCGCCTGTCAGCTCAGCTTATTGGCAAGCTTCGCAATCCGGCTCGTCGATGGCGCAAGCCTTCGGCACTGGAGCAGGGCCGGCAGGCGCTGCCAGGACCGAGTCGTCACCGTGGTTGCCGCCGCTGGAGACAGCGTTCAGCTTGCCGGTGTTGATGGTCGACTTCTCGGTGCTGGTAGCGGCCAGGGCACGGAGGTAGTAAGTGGTTTTCAGGCCACGGTACCAAGCCATGCGGTAGGTCACGTCCAGCTTCTTGCCCGAGGCGCCGGCGATGTACAGGTTCAGCGACTGAGCCTGGTCGATCCACTTCTGGCGACGGCTGGCAGCGTCGACGATCCACTTGGTTTCCACTTCGAAGGCGGTCGCGTAGAGCTCTTTGAGTTCTTGCGGGATGCGCTCGATCTGTTGCACCGAACCGTCGTAGTACTTCAGGTCGTTGATCATCACCGAGTCCCACAGACCGCGAGCCTTGAGGTCGCGAACCAGGTACGGGTTGATCACGGTGAATTCGCCCGACAGGTTCGATTTCACGTAGAGGTTCTGGTAGGTCGGTTCGATCGACTGCGATACGCCGGTGATGTTGGCGATGGTCGCGGTCGGTGCGATGGCCATGATGTTGGAGTTACGAATGCCTTTCTGCACGCGGGCACGAACCGGTGCCCAGTCCAGGGTTTCGTTGAGGTCCACATCGATGTACTTCTGGCCGCGAGCCTCGATCAGGATCTGTTGCGAGTCCAGCGGCAGGATGCCTTTGGACCACAGCGAGCCCTGGAACGTCTCGTAGGCGCCGCGCTCGTCGGCCAGGTCGCAGGAAGCCTGGATCGCGTAGTAGCTGACCGCTTCCATGGACTTGTCGGCGAACTCGACGGCAGCGTCGGAACCGTAGGCGATGTGCTGCAGGTACAAAGCGTCCTGGAAGCCCATGATGCCCAGGCCCACTGGACGGTGCTTGAAGTTGGAGTTCTTCGCTTGCGGCACCGAGTAGTAGTTGATGTCGATCACGTTATCGAGCATGCGCACGGCGGTGTTCACGGTGCGTTCCAGCTTGGCGGTGTCCAGCTTGCCGTTGACGATGTGGTTCGGCAGGTTGATCGAGCCCAGGTTGCAGACGGCGATCTCGTCCTTGTTAGTGTTCAGGGTGATCTCGGTGCACAGGTTCGAGCTGTGGACCACGCCCACGTGCTGCTGCGGGCTGCGCAGGTTGCACGGGTCTTTGAAAGTCAGCCATGGGTGGCCGGTTTCAAACAGCATGGAGAGCATCTTGCGCCACAGGTCTTTGGCCTGGATGGTCTTGAACAGCTTGATCTTGCCAGGGTACTCGGTCAGGGCTTCGTAGTACTCGTAGCGCTCTTCGAAGGCCTTGCCGGTCAGGTCGTGCAGGTCCGGTACTTCGGACGGCGAGAACAGGGTCCACTTGCCGTCATCGAAGACGCGCTTCATGAACAGGTCCGGGATCCAGTTGGCGGTGTTCATGTCGTGGGTACGACGACGATCATCACCGGTGTTCTTACGCAGCTCGATGAACTCTTCGATGTCCATGTGCCAGGTTTCCAGGTAGGCACAGACAGCGCCCTTGCGCTTGCCACCCTGGTTCACGGCTACAGCGGTGTCGTTGACCACTTTCAGGAAGGGGACGACGCCCTGGGACTTACCGTTGGTGCCCTTGATGTAGGAACCCAGTGCACGTACCGGAGTCCAGTCGTTGCCCAGGCCGCCGGCGAATTTCGACAGCATGGCGTTGTCGTGGATGGCGCCGTAGATGCCCGACAGGTCGTCCGGGACGGTGGTCAGGTAGCAGCTCGACAGCTGTGGACGCAGGGTACCGGCGTTGAACAGGGTCGGGGTCGAGGCCATGTAGTCGAAGGACGACAGCAGGTTGTAGAACTCGATGGCACGGTCTTCGCGTTGCTTCTCTTCGATTGCCAGGCCCATGGCCACGCGCATGAAGAAGATCTGCGGCAGTTCGAAACGCACGCCATCCTTGTGGATGAAGTAACGGTCGTACAGGGTTTGTAGGCCCAGGTAGGTGAACTGCTGGTCGCGTTCGTGGTTGATCGCCTTGCCGAGTTTCTCCAGGTCGAACTCAGCCAGCACCGGGTTCAGCAATTCGAACTCGATACCCTTGGCGACGTAGGCCGGCAGTGCCTTGGCGTACAGGTCGGCCATTTCGTGATGGGTGGCGCTCTCGGCGACCTCGAGGAAACCCAGGCCTTCGGCGCGCAGGGTGTCCATCAGCAGGCGGGCGGTGACGAACGAGTAGTTCGGCTCGCGCTCGACCAGGGTGCGGGCGGTCATCACCAGGGCGGTGTTGACGTCTTTCAGGGCCACGCCGTCGTAGAGGTTCTTCAGGGTTTCGCGCTGAATCAGGTCGCCATCGACTTCTTCCAGGCCTTCGCAGGCTTCGCTGACGATGGTGTTCAGGCGGCCCATGTCCAGAGGAGCGAAGCTGCCATCGGCGCGGGTGATGCGGATCGAAGGGTGGGCTTGTACCGTCTCTTCGCCGCTGGAGCGAGTGGCACGTTCCTTGGCGCGGGAGTCACGGTAGATCACGTAGTCGCGGGCAACTTTCTGCTCGCCGGCGCGCATCAGGGCCAGTTCGACCTGGTCCTGGATCTCTTCGATGTGGATGGTGCCGCCCGAAGGCATGCGACGCTTGAAGGTCGCGGTGACCTGTTCGGTCAGGCGCGCCACGGTGTCGTGGATTCGCGACGAGGCAGCGGCAGTGCCGCCTTCAACTGCGAGGAACGCTTTGGTGATAGCGACGGTGATCTTGTCATCGGTGTAAGCAACGACAGTGCCGTTTCGCTTGATCACGCGCAATTGGCCAGGGGCGGTAGCAGACAGATCCAGGTTGGAATCGGCGGCCTGCGGCGCATTGGCCTGCGGGTTCTCGCGAGTTGTGTCGGTTTGCATGGGTGTCTCCACGTTCTCTATGTTTGTTTGGGCACCATTGAGGTGCCCACCGTTCCGTCCTGAAGCACTACAGCCGGCAGAGGCCGGGCATAACGACTTCGGGACAGTTCAGGAAGGGGGCTATTGGCGCCGCTTCCATGCCGAAGTCATGGTGTCGAGCCTGGGCTCGGCACCTTATTCCTGGTGGGTGACAGTCTTGTTGCTGCAACACCCGTACCGCTTTCTCCTGGACAGGGTGGAAAACGATGCCATCCGCACGCGCGGTCTTGGTCTTCTGAAACAGCGATTGGTTCCACCAAACGGGGCAAGAAAAGGGCTTGAGTTTCTTGTCTGAAGTGTGTTTGGTTTTTTGGGTAAAACCCTAGATATAGGTGTTTTTGGCCGGCGGGCTACAAGATAATGCGTTTTGGGGGCTGATTGCAACGTGCTGCCTGTGGATAAGGTTGTGCGTAAATTGTGTATGGGCTGGGTAAAACTCGCGCAGGCCGCAGTCCTAGTGCATGGAACCATTTGTCACTGTTTTTTACCGCCTGAAATTGCCTTGGGCGGATTTTTGCGGGCGCGAACCCTATCACAAAAAATCCCCCTGACCGAGTCGTTTTAGTCGCTTGTGTGTGGGCCGATCCCGGTTGCTACAATCCGTCGCGGTCCATGAGTTGCTGGCGACGTTTTCCATGGCCGGTTATCCGTCTTTTTCATGACAAAAAGACGGGTGCTTTCTTTCCAGTGAATGCTGGCAATAAAAAAGAGGTCGAGCGTGGAGCAAGAAGCCTGGCAGGTACTGATTGTCGAGGATGACCAGCGTCTGGCTGAGTTGACCCGTGAATATCTCGAGAGTAACGGCCTGCAGGTGGCCATCGAGGGCAACGGCGCCCGGGCTGCCGCCAGGATCATTGCCGAGCAGCCAGACCTGGTGATTCTCGACCTGATGCTGCCCGGTGAAGACGGCCTGAGTATCTGTCGCAAGGTTCGGGCTCGCTATGACGGGCCAATCCTCATGCTCACCGCCCGTACCGATGACATGGATCAGGTCATGGGCCTGGACCTGGGGGCCGATGACTACGTCTGCAAGCCGGTACGCCCACGGTTGTTGCTGGCGCGGATCCAGGCCTTGCTGCGGCGCAGCGAAGCAGCGGAGCCTGCCCAGGAGAAAACCCGGCGCCTGCAATTTGGTCCTCTGGTGGTGGACAACGCCCTGCGTGAAGCATGGCTGAGCGATGTCGGCATCGAGCTGACCAGCGCCGAGTTCGATCTGTTGTGGCTGCTGGTGGTGAATGCGGGGCGGATACTGTCCCGTGAGGAGATCTTCACCGCTCTGCGCGGCATAGGTTATGACGGCCAGGACCGTTCCATCGATGTGCGCATCTCGCGCATCCGGCCCAAGATCGGCGACGACCCGGAGCACCCGCGACTGATCAAGACCATTCGCAGCAAGGGCTATCTGTTCGTTCCTGAAGCCGCCGCCGACTTGCCCTCGTGAACTCCATCTTCCTGCGGATCTATGGCGGCATGTGCGCCGCGCTGATCCTGGTGGCGCTGCTGGGGGTGCTGGCTCTGCACCTGCTCAACGAGGTGCGCAGCGAGCAGTACCGCGAACGACTGGCCCACGGCACCTTCTCGCTGATGGCGGATAACCTCAAGCCCATGAGCGAGATCGAGCGTCGCCGCGCCCTGGCCGTGTGGGAGCGGCTGTTGGGGATTCCCCTGAGCCTGAAGACCTTCAACCAGACCGACCTGGACAGCAGCCAGCGTGGCCGGGTGCTGCGCGGGCAGGCGCTGGTGGAGCAGATCGGGCCCTTTGCCGCCCGGGTCTATCGCCTGGTCAGCGAGAAGGAGCAGTTGCTGCTCAGTGCCGAAGTGCAACAGATCAGCGAGCAACTGGCCCGGGCAACCATCTATCTGCTGGCGGACGAGTTGGTACGGTATCCGGTGGCGGAGCAGCCTGAGCGTCTGGCGGCATTGAAGAAGGCCAAGGGGTTTGGTTTCGATATGCACCTGTCCACCCTGGATGCCGCCGATATGGATGAGGACCAGCGCCGACGGGTGGCCGAGGGCGATACGGTGATGGCCCTGGGCAAGGGCGGTGATTCGATCCGGGTATTTGCGGGGTTGGTGGGGACGCCCTGGGTGCTGGAAATCGGCCCTCTGTATCAGATGAACCCTTATCCGCCGCAATGGCTGGTGCTGATTGCCGTGCTCGGCCTGAGCTTGATCGGCCTGATCGTCTATTTATTGGTACGCCAACTGGAGCGACGTCTCAGCGGCCTGGAATCGGCAGCCACGAAAATTGCCAAGGGCAGCCTGGAAACTCGCGTGCCGGCTCGTGGTGTGGATTCGGTGGGGCGCCTGGCGGCTGCATTCAACGGCATGGCCGAGCATTTGCAACGCTTGTTGGCGATCCAGCGCGAACTGGTGCGGGCGGTCTCTCATGAGTTGCGTACACCAGTGGCTCGGTTGCGTTTTGGTCTGGAGATGATTGCCTCGGCAAATACCGATCAGGCGCGACAGAAGTACCTGGATGGTATGGATCACGATATTCAGGACCTGGATCGTCTGGTGGACGAGATGCTCACCTATGCCCGCCTGGAACAGGGCTCGCCGGCCTTGAATTTCCAGCGTATCGACCTGGATGCCCTGATTAACCAAGTGATCAGCGAACTGGCACCCTTGCGGGCCAACCTCAAGGTCCAGCGTGGGCTGTGCCTGTCCGACGCCGAGTGCGACGGGGCCTGGGTCGAGGCCGAGCCGCGCTATCTGCACCGGGCGCTGCAGAATCTGGTGAGCAATGCCATGCGCCATGCGGAATCCCAGGTCACTGTCAGTTATCAGGTGGGCCAGTTGCGCTGTCGGGTGGATGTGGAGGATGACGGTCCCGGCGTGCCGGAAAGTGCCTGGGAAAAGATCTTCACGCCTTTTCTGCGCCTGGATGACAGTCGTACCCGGGCTTCCGGCGGTCATGGGCTGGGGCTGTCGATCGTGCGGCGAATCATCCACTGGCACGACGGTCGGGCCCTGATCAGCCAGAGCAAGAGCCTCGGGGGGGCCTGCTTCAGCCTCAGCTGGCCCCGGCAGCAGGAGCCCCGCTGAGGATTGTCGGCGGGGCGGCCTTGATGGCGATCAGACTGAGCAACTGGTTGTCCTCGACCACGAACTGCCCCTGTAGCTCACTGCCGTGGTGCCATTCATCGCTCAGGTCCGTCAGTAGGCGCACTCGGACCTGACCCTCTATAGACCACTCCAGTACTTCGGCGTGTTCGAAGTAGAAGTTTTTGTGCACCAATGGATACAGGGTCTTGTACAGGCTTTCCTTGATCGAGAAGGTCAGGGTCACCGCCAGGGCTTGCAACGCGGGGGGCAACAGGTCCCGACGTTGCAGTTCCGCCGGCGTGAGGATCTGCTCAGCCAGATTGGCCGCACGCTCATTGCTCAGCAGCTTTTCCAGGTCTATTCCCAAGGCTCGCCAGTGCTGTTTGTCGGCGACGATGGCGGCGGCGCGGCCGGTGCCGTGGGTAATGGAACCGCAGATATGCTCGGGCCAGATCGGCGCCCGGTCGGCGCCGATCGGAGGAACCCAATCCACATTCTGCAGTTGCCACAGGGCGGCCCGGGCACACAGGCGTCCGGCCAGGAATTCGGCCTGGCGCTTGGCCACCGAGCGCTGGATGCTGGGCGGCGCTTCAATGCCGCTGCGCTGGAAATCATCCGCGGCCAATTGCCCGGGATCGAACCGAGTGCTCAGCCAAAGGGTATGGGGCAAGGCCTCCGGCAGGGGCCAGGAGGCATCCAGAGAGGTACAGCAAGCGGGGAGAGGGGGGAGTACATTCATGGCCGCTAGTTTGCCGGGTTGAAGAGTTCGAGGGTAGCGGTGTGTGGTGCAGAGAGGGGACTCAGAAAGCTGGGCGAGAGCGTTGTGCAGGTTGAAATGCCTCAAGACAGCTAGATGGATCTGGTTCAGGCGAGGTTAAGAGTGTGTTCAGGGGGAGTTCAGGGCGGGCTGTTTACTCTAGCCCCGTACCCAAAAAGCCAATAGCGCAAAGGAAACTTCCTATGACTTCATTGAAAAAACTGATCCTGGCCTTTACCGTTCTCGGCGCCAGCGCCGCCGTCCAAGCCGCTGACAGTAACTTCGCCAGCCTGACCTACGGCCAGACCAGCGACAAGGTTAAAAAATCCAGCCAGCTCAACAGCAATCTCGGGCATCCGAACGCCGATGGTGTGATCGGCAAGGACAACACCTGGGGTGTGCGTTTCGGTCAACAGAATGACCAGGGCCGTTACTACGCCACTTACGATTACGTTTCCGGCTCTCACAATGGCATTAAACTGCGTCAGCAAAATCTGCTGGGCAGTTACGATATGTTCCTGCCGGTGACCAGCAGCACCAAGCTGTTTGGCGGTGCTACCGCCGGCTTGACCAAGCTGACCCAGGAATCCCCGGGCTTCAGCCGCGATAGCGACATCGGTTACGCGGTGGGAGTGCAGGCGGGTGTCCTGCAGCAGGTTTCACAAAACACGTCGGTGGAGCTCGGCTACCGTTACCTGCGCAGCAATGCCGGGACCGAGATGAGCGAGCGGGGCGGCAGCAAGCAAGGTTCCTTGAGCCTTACCAGCAGTGCCCAGACTTATCTGTCGGCCAACTACGCTTTCTGATAAGCGGCCTGGCCTGAACCGCGCCGGACTGTGCCTTGGGTACGGTCCGGCGCTGGCGCATTGATCGTCAGGGCGCAGGGGCGCCCTTGGAGATGTCGAATTTTGCCTGGGAGAGCGTTATGAAGTTGCTGGTCGTCGAAGATGAGGCGCTGTTGCGCCATCACCTGCAAACCCGCCTCACCGACAGTGGCCATGTGGTCGAGTCCGTGGCGAACGCCGAGGAGGCGTTGTATCAGACCGAGCAGTTCAATCACGACCTGGCGGTGATCGACCTGGGGTTGCCTGGCATGGGCGGACTGGATCTGATCCGTCAGTTACGTGCCCGTGGCAAGACGTTTCCGATCCTCATCCTCACCGCCCGCGGCAATTGGCAGGACAAGGTCGAAGGCCTGGCCGCCGGTGCCGACGACTATGTGGTCAAGCCGTTTCAGTTCGAAGAGCTGGATGCTCGGCTCAATGCGTTGCTGCGGCGTTCCAGCGGTTTTACCCAGTCCACCATCATTGCCGGCCCTTTGCTGCTGGACCTGAATCGCAAGCAGGCGTCCATGGATGATCAACCCCTGGCCCTGACCGCCTACGAATACCGGATCCTCGAGTACCTGATGCGCCATCACCAGCAGGTGGTGGCCAAGGACCGGCTGATGGAGCAGTTGTACCCGGACGATGACGAGCGTGATCCGAACGTCATCGAGGTGCTGGTGGGGCGGCTGCGGCGCAAGCTGGAGGGGCCGTCGGGCTTCAAGCCGATTGATACGGTGCGCGGCCTGGGCTATCTGTTCAACGAGCGCTGCCGATGATTCGATCGCTGCGGCTGCGGCTGATGCTGGCGGCGACCACCTTGGCGGTGCTGTTCATGCTGGCGTTGCTGCCGGCCATGCAGGGGGCCTTCAGCCTGGCGCTGCAGGACTCCATCGAGCAGCGCCTGGCTTCCGACGTCACCACCCTGATTTCGGCGGCGCGGATTGAAAACAACCGCCTGCAGATGCCCGCACAACTGCCGGACGAGCGCTTCAATCTCGCCGACAGTCGCTTGCTGGGCTACATCTATGACCGAGAGGGGCACCTGGTCTGGCGCTCCCGGGCCACCCAGGAAGAGAACATCAATTACCGGCCGCGGTACGACGGGCGCGGTAACGAGTTCGCCAGAATCCGTGAAGCCAATGGCCAGGAGTTCTTCGTCTACGACGTCGAGATCAAGTTGTTGGGGGGCAAGAACGCGGCTTTCAGTATCGTTGCACTGCAACCGGTGCGTGAGTATCAGCAGACTCTGGAAGGGGTCAGGGAAAACCTCTATCTGGGCTTTGGTGCGGCGTTGCTGGTGCTGCTGGCATTGCTCTGGCTGGGGTTGACCTGGGGTTTGCAGGCCCTGCGACGCTTGAGCCAGGAATTGGACCAGATCGAGAGCGGTACCCGCCAAAGCCTCAGTGAGGAGCATCCGCGGGAGCTGTTGCGCCTGACCGGCTCCTTGAACCGCCTGCTGCAAAGCGAGCGCGAGCAGCGTAGCCGCTACCGGGACTCCCTGGATGACCTGGCCCACAGCCTGAAAACCCCGTTGACGGTGTTGCAAGGGGTCAGCGAGGACATGGCGCAACGGCCTCAGGATCGGGAGCAGGCCTGGGTCCTGCAGACGCAGATCGAGCGCATGAGCCAGCAGATCAGCTACCAGTTGCAGCGTGCCAGCCTGCGCAAGAGTGGCCTGGTGCGCCATCAGGTACGTCTGCGGCCGGTGCTGCAAAGCCTGTGCGACACCCTGGACAAGGTCTATCGCGACAAGCAGGTGCGCGTGTCCTTCGATTTGCCCGAGCGCTGCTATGTGCCGATCGAGCACGGGGCCTTGCTGGAATTGCTTGGCAACCTGCTGGAGAACGCCTACCGCCTGTGCCTGAGCTCGGTACGCATCAGTGTGCGCGAGACTCTGGATGGTTCAGAGCTGTGTGTGGAGGACGATGGCCCTGGTGTGCCACCTGATCAGCGGGCCCGGATTCTCCAACGTGGGGAACGTCTTGATCGCCAGCACCCAGGGCAGGGCATAGGCCTGGCGGTGGTCAAGGACATCATCGAGAGTTATGGCGCGCAGTTGACCCTGGGGGATTCAGCCTTGGGCGGTGCGGCCTTCAGGATTCACTTCCCGGCCCTGTAAAGGGCGCTTTGGCTACTGCTCCCGGGCGCGATAGGCGCCTGGGGTCAGGCCAGTCCATTTCTTGAATGCCCGATGAAAGGCCGAGGGTTCGGAAAAGCCCAATTGCTCGGCGATCTGTTGCAATGACAGGTCAGCCCGCCCCAGGTGGTAGATGGCGATGTCACGGCGCAGTTCATCCTTGAGTGCCTGAAAGCTCGAACCTTCTTCGCGCAAATGGCGACGCAATGTCTGCGGGCTGACGTGCAGGTGCTGGGCAACGCTTTCCAGGTCGGGCCAGCGCTCCCGGTCTCGGCTGAGCAGACGCCGCAACTGGCTGCTGAGGCTGTCGCCCTGGTCCGGGCGTGACAGCAGATCGGCGGGGGAGCGCTCAAGAAAGTGCTTGAGGGTACGTTCATCCTGTAGCAGCGGCATGCCCAGGTAGCGACTGTGGAACAACAGGCTGCTGTGCTCCTGGCTGAACAGCAGTGGGCAGGGGAACAGCAAATCGTATTCTGCGCCGTGTTCGGGTTTCGGGTAGCTGAAGCAGGCTTGTTCAAGGCGTATGCGCTGGCCGATCAGCCAACTGCCCAGGCGATGCCAGATCACCAGCAGGCTTTCGCTAAGAAAGTGCTCCGGGTCCCATAACTCAGAATCATCCAGGCTCAGGCGGGCCATTTCTCCTTCGTGCGTCAGGCGAAGGCGCGGTGCTTGCGCAAACAGGCTGTAAAACAACAAGCCGCGATTGAGCGCTTTTTCCAAGGTGCGGCAGTGGATCAGCGCGTGGCACATCATGGCGAAGGTTCCGCGTTTGCTGGGGCCATGGCCGAAACCCAGGTACTCGTCGTCCAACGCTAGCCACAGTTGCTGCAGCAGACTGGTGAATTGTTCGGGGGCGATGCGTGCCTTGGGCTGGCTCAGCAGCTCTGGACTGATGCCCAGCTGCTGCAGAAGCGGCCCGTAATCGTAGCCGCGACGACGTGCACCGCCTAAGGCGGCACGGGCAAAGTGGCTGGCGATGGTGCGTTCGCGCATGAAGGCTGGTCCGTCCATTGAGTGGCGGATGTTAGCCAGCCCCCTATGAGGGAACAAGGCGGATATCCGCCAAATTGTAGGACGAGACTCGGTGAATGGGCGGAAATCCGCCAGTGGCGCCGGGTGCAGTGGAAGCCAATATCGGCCTGTCCCCCTGATGTCTAAAGGCCTGTAGGGCTTTTTTACAAGGTGGCACGGGCTTTGCGATAGAGCCGGAAGATCTGCCAGCACGCAGTTCGACACAACAAATCCCTCCAGCGCAGGAGGGTTCGCACTTTAGGCACCGCATGCATCGACGGAAGCTGTATGCCGGGGCTCTTGAGGAACTTTGCAATGACGACTCGTCAGCCACTGTATAAATCCCTGTATTTCCAGGTGATCGTTGCCATCGCCATCGGCATCCTGCTCGGTCACTTCTATCCTCAGACCGGCGTGGCCCTCAAGCCCCTGGGTGATGGGTTCATCAAACTGATCAAGATGGTCATTGCGCCGATCATTTTCTGCACCGTGGTGAGTGGTATCGCCGGCATGCAGAACATGAAATCGGTGGGCAAGACTGGCGGCTACGCGCTGCTGTACTTCGAAATCGTTTCCACCATTGCCCTGCTGATCGGCCTGATCGTGGTCAATGTGGTGCAGCCGGGTGCTGGCATGCACATCGACGCCTCGACCCTGGATGCTTCAAAAGTCGCAGCCTATGTGACTGCGGGCAATGACCAGAGCATTGTCGGCTTTATCCTCAACGTGATCCCGTCGACCATCGTGGGTGCCTTCGCCAACGGCGACATCCTGCAAGTGCTGATGTTCTCGGTGATCTTCGGTTTCGCCCTGCATCGCCTGGGTGCCTACGGCAAGCCGGTGCTGGACTTCATCGACCGCTTCGCCCACGTGATGTTCAACATCATCAACATGATCATGAAGCTGGCGCCCCTGGGTGCGCTGGGTGCCATGGCCTTCACCATCGGTGCCTACGGCGTCGGCTCCCTGGTGCAACTGGGCCAGTTGATGATCTGCTTCTACATCACTTGCGTGGTATTCGTGCTGGTGATCCTGGGGGGCATCTGCCGCGCCCACGGCTTCAGCGTGATCAAGCTGATCCGCTACATCCGCGAAGAGCTGCTGATCGTGCTGGGTACCTCGTCCTCGGAATCGGCCCTGCCACGCATGCTGATCAAGATGGAGCGCCTGGGTGCCAAGAAGTCGGTGGTCGGCCTGGTGATTCCTACCGGTTACTCCTTCAACCTGGACGGCACCTCGATCTACCTGACCATGGCGGCGGTGTTCATTGCCCAGGCAACTGACACCCACATGGACATCACTCACCAGATCACCCTGCTGCTGGTGCTGCTGCTGTCCTCCAAAGGTGCTGCTGGTGTGACTGGCAGTGGCTTCATCGTTCTGGCCGCCACCCTGTCGGCTGTGGGTCACCTGCCGGTGGCCGGTCTGGCGCTGATTCTGGGTATCGACCGCTTCATGTCCGAAGCCCGTGCCCTGACCAACCTGGTGGGCAACGCCGTGGCTACCCTGGTCGTTGCCAAGTGGGTCAAGGAACTGGATGAAGACAAACTGCAGGTCGAGCTGGCGTCTGGTGGTCGTGCGATCATCGACACCCGTGAAACCGACGATCTGGGTGTGGCTGAAGGCCCGGCACCGAGCATCAAGTAAGTCTTGCTGAATATAAGAAACCCGCTACGGCGGGTTTTTTATTGCCTGGAGATTGAGCACAACGGTCAGTCCGGCTGACCGTTGTGGTAATTGTTGCGCTGCTCGCGGCTGCCTACTCTGAAGCAATCGATCAAGAGGAGAGGGCACATGCAAGGGCCGTTGGCGTCACTCAAGGTACTGGATTTCTCCACCCTGTTGCCGGGGCCGTTCGCCTCGCTGCTGCTGGCGGACATGGGGGCCGAGGTATTGCGCATCGAGTCGCCAACCCGCATGGACCTGCTGCGGGTGCTGCCACCCCACGACCACGGTGTGTCCGCCAGTCACGCCTATCTCAACCGCAACAAGCGCAGCCTGGCCCTGGACCTCAAGCGGCCCGAGGCGCTGGAGGTGATCCGGCAACTGCTGCAGGACCACGACATCGTTCTCGAACAGTTTCGACCGGGCGTGATGGAGCGCCTGGGGTTGGGGTACGAGGCCTTGAAGGCGATCAACCCGCGGCTGATCTACGTCTCCATTACCGGTTATGGCCAGACCGGACCCTACAAGGACCGCGCCGGGCACGATATCAACTACCTGGCCCTGGCCGGGCTCGCCAGCCAGACCGGACGCCGCGACCAGGGGCCGTTGCCTCTGGGCATCCAGGCGGCGGATATTGCCGGGGGCTCGCTGCACGGTGTGATCGGCCTGCTGGCGGCAGTGATCGCCCGGCAGCATAGCGGCCAGGGCCAGCACCTGGATATCAGCATGACCGATTGCGTGTTCAGCCTGAACGCCATGGCCGGAGCCGGTTACCTGGCCTGCGGGGTAGAGCCGGGGATGGAACAGCAGGTGCTCAATGGCGGGAGCTTCTACGACTACTACCGCAGCCGTGATGGTCGTTGGCTATCGGTGGGCAGCCTGGAACCGGTGTTCATGCAGCAGCTGTGTCAGGCCCTGGGGCGGCCAGAACTGGCGGCCCAGAGTTTGTCCCCCTTGCCCGAGCAGCAAAGGGCCCTCAAGCAGGCCTTGCAGATCGAGTTCGAGAAACATGACTTTGCCCAGCTGTGCCAGTTGTTCGCCGGGCTCGACGCTTGTGTCGAACCAGTGCTCAGCCTGGCCGAGGCGGTGGAGCACCCCCAATTGCAGGCTCGGCAACTGCTGAGCCAGGTCCCCCGGGAAGACGGTAGCCTCCAGACCCAGATGGCATGTCCGCTGAAATTCTCCGACGGTTTGCCCGAACCGCGGCATATCGGCGCCAGGCTGGGCGCCCATTCCGATCAGGTGCTGGCGGAGCTTGGCTACAGCGCTGAACGTATCGAGGAACTGCGACGCAGCCAGGTCATTGCCTAGGCGTCGGCCTGCCGGCGAAGCGCGTTGACGCCATCACTCGACCCGGGTTTCGCCGCTGTACACCAGGGTGTGCCGACAGCGTCGGCACAGGTAGCGACGTCCCTGGGCCACCAGCTTGTGGCGTTGCGCTGAAAACGGAAAATCGCTCTCGGCGCAGGGGCAGCGGTAGATGTAGCGGGTCACGCTGCGGCGTTTGACTTCATAAGTGTGGCAACGATTGGGCGGCAGTTCATACACCCCGCGCATGATCAGTTGCCACTCCTCGCCGTGGGGCTGAATGCGTTCGCCAAACAACTGATGAGCGATCAGGTGCGCGACTTCGTGGGCCACGGTCTGCTTGAGAAAGTCTTCGCTGTTTTCCCGGTACAGCTGGGGATTGAAGCGCAGCAGGTTTTCGTGCAAGTGGGCAACGCCGGCTTTCTGGCCTCGTAATTTGAGGCTGACCACCGGGCGTTTGAAAGGACGTTTGAAAAAGGATTCAGCGAGTAGGAAACAGTCTTCGACGCGGGTATTGAGTTGCTCGGGCATGCTTAACGGCTCTCCAGAGCGGCTGAGTATGCCGCAAAGAGCGGCTAATCCGAATCGCCCAGGCGCCGAATGGTCGCAGGAGCGCCCATTAAGAAGGCCGCCTTGCGGCGGCCTGTGTTGGCAGATGGAGGATTATTATTGGTGCGGCGTCAGTTGGTGTACACGGGGCCGACGCCCAGGCCCCAGACAATCACGGTGAAGGCCATGATCGCTACCAGCACCACCAGTCCTACCGCCAGGACCGAGCTGGAAAACAGGAATCCTTCGTCCGATGGGATGTTCATGAAGGTCGGTAGCCCGACGTAGAGCAGGTACACCGTGTAGCAGATCGCCGCCGTGCCGACGATCATCCCCAGCCACATATGCGGATACAGCGCCGCCAGGCCGCCGACGAACAGCGGTGTTGCGGTGTAGGTGGCAAAGGCGACGCAGCGCGCCAGGCTCGGGTTGGCGTCATAGGTCCGGGCCATCCAGTGGATGAAAGCACCCATCACCGCCACGCCGCCAAGCATGGCCAGGTAAGACATGATGGTCATCCACAGGGCGCTTTCCATGGTCAGCATCACCGGCGCGCGGTTGCCAATGACCCAGCCGACCTGGGTGGTGCCGATAAAGGCCGAGATAGCGGGGATCGCCGCCAGAATCAGCGTGTGGGTCAGGTACATGTGGCTGATGCTTTCTTCTGCATCGCCACGGATTTCTCGCCATTCCTGATCGGGGTGGGTGAAGAGTCCTACGACATGATGAATCATGGTCAGTCACTCCTTTCATTGTTGCCATCGCCCCCCAACGGAGCGCTTACAGCCAAGTGGCACAGTCAGTATAGGTCTATATATGCATGCGACCTTATGTCGCAGTATAGGGAGGAGTTTTCGTCAGATGTGCGCACCTTTAGAGCAAATCGCGCTGTAAAACCCCAGGGTAATCGCTGTCCTGTCTGTCAGCGCGGCCCCGGGGGGCGCTACGTTTCGACGCTTTCAAGGGGACGGGGTTTTTGCGTAAAATATTCGGCTTTTCGTCACATACCTCGCGGATTCCAAGCGCCATGGGCACTCTTACGGTCAACCAGAACAAACTGCAGAAACGCCTTCGCCGACTGGCGGGCGAAGCGGTCGCCGATTTCAACATGATCGAAGAGGGCGACAAGGTCATGGTCTGCCTGTCCGGCGGCAAGGACAGCTACACCATGCTCGACGTGCTGTTGCACCTGCAGAAGGTGGCGCCGATCAAGTTCGAGATCGTCGCGGTGAACATGGACCAGAAGCAACCCGGTTTTCCCGAGCATGTACTGCCGGCCTACCTCAAGGAATTGGGGATCGAGTACCACATCGTCGAGAAGGACACTTACTCGGTGGTCAAGGAGCTGATCCCGGAAGGCAAGACCACCTGCTCGCTGTGCTCGCGCCTGCGTCGTGGCACCCTGTACACCTTCGCCGACGAGATCGGCGCCACCAAGATGGCCCTCGGTCACCATCGTGACGACATCGTCGAGACCTTCTTCCTCAACATGTTCTACAACGGTTCGCTCAAGGCCATGCCGCCCAAGCTGCTGGCCGATGACGGGCGCAATGTGGTGATCCGCCCGCTGGCCTACTGCAGCGAGAAGGACATTCAGGCCTACTCCGATCTCAAGCAATTCCCGATCATTCCCTGCAACCTCTGTGGTTCCCAGGAGAACCTGCAGCGTCAGGTGGTCAAGGAGATGCTCCAGGACTGGGAGCGCAAGAGCCCGGGGCGTACTGAGAGCATTTTCCGCGGCCTGCAGAACGTGATCCCTTCGCAACTGGCGGATCGCAATCTGTTCGACTTCGCCAGCCTGCGCATTGACGACAGCGCCACGCCGCGTTTCGTCAACGTGGTCAATCTCTGATCCGCACTCGCTGAGTCTTTATCGTCATGCCGGTTGCTATCCGGCGTGGCGAGGGGGGCTTCAGTCCCCGAGAGCCTGAGGAATGAAAGCAACACTGCCCTCGGCTTTTCTTTTCGCCAGCCGTTCACCGTTGGTCGGCAGTGTGCGCACCAGTTGATGATCCTTGCCCAGGTAGCCGAGCATCAACGGTTCATTCTCACGCTGTTGCACCAGGATCAGCGTGCGCTGGGGGTCCCAATGCTGGCCGCTGGTCCTGTCCAGCCAGGCCATGAAGTCTGCGCTGGTGCCAGAGCGCGGGAAGTCCTGGGTTTCGGCGACGTAGTAGAAGGGCGCTCCCTGATTCTGCAGGTACAGCGGCACTTTGTTATCCACCTCGACCATCACCATCCGCCATTGATGCCAGGGGGCAATCCGGCTTGCTTCGGCCCTGACCTGCGTGCCGAACTGGATGACACCGCCTCCGCCGTTGCTCCAGGGGTAGGCCACCCCCAGCACCAGCAGCAGAACCACCGCTGCGCTGGCAAAGCCTATGGCCCAGCCGCGTTCGCTGGGCTTGCCGCTGGCGCGTCGTTGGAGCAGGTGGCGGTTCAGCCACCAGGCCCCTAACAGCTGGGCGAACGGCACCAGAGGCAGGACGTAATAGCTGCGCCGACTGCCACTGGCAGTGAAGAACAGGAACAACAAACCCAGGGCCCAGACCAGCCAGCGCTCATTGGGTTGTAGCTGGCGCCAGTGACGCGCCGCTACCCAGAGGCCGAGTACCCAGCAGGGCGCCCAGGGCAAGGTGTAGGCCGGCAGGTAGATCAGGTAGGTATAGATCGGTCCGATATGGTCGAAAGGATCGAAGAAGCGTTGCACATTCTCCCGGAATACCAGGCTCAGCCCGCTTTCAGCGTAGGTCGGGGCGCCATACAGGTGCGAGAGCACGAACGGCACCATGTACAGCAGGGCAGCCATCAGCAACGCCAGGCACAGGCGCGGATTGAGGTGACGCTTCCAGCGTCCCTGGCTCAGCAAGTGTGGCAGCAGGATCAGCCCCGGCAGGACGAAACCGATCAGTCCCTTGAGCAGCGAAGTCGCCGCCAACAGCAGGAAGAACAGGCAATAGCGACTCAAGCGAGTGTCTTCTGGCCCTCGCCAGTACCACCACACTGCTGCCAAGACCCCGCAGACGGTGAGAATGTCCGCGGTGGCCACCCGGGCCCAGAATGCAAAGTAGAAGGTGGTGGCCAGCATCCAGCCGGCGATCAGCCCGGTGCCCTTGTGAA
Organism: Pseudomonas danubii; assembly: GCF_042980055.1. Lineage (NCBI taxonomy): Bacteria > Pseudomonadati > Pseudomonadota > Gammaproteobacteria > Pseudomonadales > Pseudomonadaceae > Pseudomonas > Pseudomonas danubii. The sequence continues at coordinate 6,169,285 of NZ_CP116502.1, read as the reverse complement.
ACAATTGCTCGCCAAGCAGGTATACCAGCCAGATGCTCAGCCACCCGGCGAGCACCGAGGACAGCCGCAGCGACCAGTGCCCCAGGCCCCCGGTCAGCCAGGCGCTGGCGGTGATCAACCAGTAGGACGGCAGGGGTTTGTCGTAATAGGGGGCGCCCTTGAGATAGGGGTCGAAGTAGTCGCCACTCTGCAGCATCTGCAAGGCAATGTTGGCCCAGCGGGTTTCCGCCCCCCACAGCTCACGGGAGCCCAGGCCGAGCAGCAGGATCAGGGCGCTGACGCCCAGAAGCAGGATCAGATCCTTGCGTTCGCTATTGCAGATTTTCATGGGTGGTTTGGCGCAGGCCGGGTGGTGGAAGGAAAGGACCAGGAATGCCAGCGCCGATGGTGGTCGACGCTGACGCTCTCAGGCAGGCGTTTGGGCAGCTTGGTCAGGGTTGAGTGGCCGGCAGGATCAGGATCAGCATGTTGCCTTGCTCGTAGCGCTTGCCGCCCGGCGGCAGCAGGGCGACTTCTTCGTTCTCCAGTACGTCCTTGACCCGCATCACCACACCCACCGATCCCTGTTTGCGCGCGTCGCTGATCCATTGGCCAACGTCGGCCATGCTGACCTTGCGCTGGGTCGATTCAGGGTAGGCCAGGCCGTATTTCAATTCGCCCTCGGTGTTGTACAGCGCCACGTCCGGGCGTTGCAGGCGCCAGGCCAGTGCTGAGGCCGCTCCCAGGTCATTGCTCAACAGGCTGTGGGTCTGCTGGAGTTGCGCAAGGTGCTCCTTGATGAACTGGTCCGGCATCTTGTTGTGCACGATCAAACCAGGCATTCCCGCAGGCAGCAGCGCCACCAGCAGCCAGATGCCCAGGGCCGGTGCTGCCCAGTAGTTGAGCGGCCTGGAGGCCGGCAGCAGGTTGGCGATGATCCAGCCCATGAGCATGATGAACACCAGGGACAGGCTGAGCATTTCGTCGTGGTCGTACACCGGGCGGGTGATCTGGATCACCACCAGCGCCACTAATGCAGCGACGCCGATCAGTAGGTTGAGCAGACTGTTGAGGCGAACAGTTCGGGCCTTGCCTGCACTGATCCACTGGATCAGTGCATGGCCCATGAGCACGGCCAAGGGCAGCAGGCAGGGCATGATGTAGGTCGGCAGCTTGCCGCGGCTCAGGCTGAAGAACGCCAGCGGCAGCAGCAACCACAACAGCAGGTAACCGGTGGCCGCCTGGTGCTTGTCCTTCCAGGCCTGAATCAGGGTGCCTGGCAGCAAGGCCGCCCAGGGCAGGCTCGAAACCACCAGCAACGGCAGGTAGAACCACCAGGGGCGAGTGTGCTGCGCATTGTCGGCGGCAAAGCGGCGGATATGCTCATGCCAGAAGAAAAACCGCCAGAAATCGGGTTCATGGGCATGAATGCTCAAGACCCAGGGCAGGCTGATGGCAATCGCCACCAGCACGGCCACCAGGCCAAAGCGCAGCAACTCGCCGAAACGTCGTTGCCAGAGCATGTAGGGCAGGGCGATCAGTACCGGCAGCAGCCAGGCCAGGAAGCCCTTGGTCATGAAACCCATGCCGCAGGCGGCGCCCAAGGTGCCCCAGGCCAGCAAGCGGCCGCGTGGTGTCTGGCTGTCCAGGGCGAACCAGAGCGCCACCAGACTGAGGTTGACCCATAAGGTGAATTGGGGATCGAGATTGGAGTACCCGGCTTGCCCGGCGATCAGACCGAAGCTCATGTAAAGCAGGGCGGCGGCAAAACTCTTGCGCGGGTCGTTCCAGATCCGGCGAGTGATCAGGTAAGCCAGCAGTACGCTCAGGCCGGTGCTCAGGGCCGAGGCAACACGCACGCCGAACAGGTTGTCACCGAACAGTGCCTGGCCGATGGCGATCATCCAGTAGCCGGCAATGGGTTTTTCGAAGTAACGGATGCCCATGAAGTGCGGAGACACCCAATCCCCGCGAAGCAGCATCTCCTGGCTGATCTGTGCATAGCGGGTTTCATCCGGAATCCACAGGCCGTGGCTGGTCAGCGGCAGCAGGTAGAACAGGGCGAAGGCCAGCAGCAAGGAGGCTAGTGCCCAGCGCTGGATGCCGCTGGTTGTACTCCCGCCCACGGTATAGCCGGAAGGCGTGATGCTTGTTCCATTAGCCTGCGGCGGTAAAGTGCGCTGCATTTGTGTCCTCTGAGTCATGTGTTGAAAACGGTGCTTCGCTACATTCATCAGGTATGAGTGATGAACTGTAAAATGTTGTCGAGTGCCCGGGGTTCTCAAGGTTTAAAAAATATACTTGGCTTCGCCTGTTTGATAGACCTTGTTGTAAGTGAGAGGGGCGCTCTCTTGGTTCAAGGGTTTATAAGCTCAATTAGTTGGCGAGTGAGTGTGTCTGCTTTTCGAGTGAAGTCTGTTGGGAAGTTGTTAAAAATAGTTGAAAGTTACTCGAGAGGGCCCTTAAGAGTTTGTCGCCAGCTTTCAGCATTGATAATGCCCAGTACTTCCATGGTTCCGTTTACGTTCAGGGTGACAAATAGCGAACTGGCGTAATGACTGGCCAGTGCATGTTCAAAGCCCAGCTGGCTTTCCAGGTCACTGATGCAATCGCTGTGGGTAACCAGGATCAGGTTGCGCTTGAACAACTTGTGCGTCTTGATCTGGTTTTCGAAGTGTTTGCCGCAGTTGCTCAGCCAGTCCTGGGTCTGCACCGGCCGCTTGAACATGAATTCCGAGGTTTGCCGGGTACGGGTTGCCGGGCTGCTGATGACGTCGGTGGAGGCCATGCCCAGAGTGCGGAATGCCTGGCCCACGTCGCTTGCTATGCGGCTTCCTGGCAGGGTGATGCCATCGGCAGGCCCCAGGCAGGGATTGGCGGAGCGGTCGCAGCGCTCGGCATGTCGCACCAGGGCAATCACCTCGCCGTCTTGCCAGTGGCGATAGAAGCCGGCTTGCTGCATCTGGTTGTCGACACCCAGGTCCAGTGGTGTGGCTGGCCACAGGACAAAGCCGCAGACGAGGATCGCCAGGGCTGCCCCACAGACGCCAGCCAGGATGCGCACGCTGCGGATTGTCTTGCCGCCAGTACCGGATTCAGCAGTATTGACCACGTCGTTTACCTGATTAGGTTTTTGCCAGGAGTTCTGAAAAGAACGGCATGCGCTCACCGCTGCCCTCGCCGCAACTGGGGCCAATTTAGGTCGGGCCAGGTGGGCGGAGAGTGAAAGCAATGTGAAAAAAACGAATGAATGGCGACAGTTCTTTTAAACCTGACAGCCTGGGTTCAGGTTGTTGGCCTGATCAGTGCTTTGTTGTCGGGCCTTATTCATCTATTGGCCCGCAGAATGTGGCTGCAGTTAACTGTCTATCTATCGCTCTTATCGTTGCGGCAAGTGCGAAGTGAACTTTATCCGATAATAAACAGCGGAAGAAAAAACCCACGTTTAGTTCAGCTTATTGTCAGCTTGAGCTGGAGGAGGAGTTTGAGAACGGATGTTTCCCTGCCCGTTGTGCCGGGCAGAGAGCCATGTTGGTGACGGGGGATCAGTGATTGACGGTGTAGGCCAGCATCGCCGACAGCTGGCACAGTGGTCGACCACTTTCTTGCTGCCACTGGTTGAACACTTCCTGGACCAGGGCCTGGTCACGCTTGCTGCTGGGCACCTTGTCGATGATGTTCTGGGCATTGAGTGCCGCCACGACGTCCCACGTGGGGATGAACGTGTCCTTGCCCACCATGCGCAGGAAACGTGGGGCGGAAAGCCCCCCCATCTGGTTGCCGTGCTTGGCCAGGTATTGCCAGAGCCCAGTGATGTCCTGGACCGGCCAGTCGGCAATGAAGGCGCCGAAACTGCCGTGCTGCTTTTCTACATCAAGGATCATCTGGGCATTGCGCGGCACACTCTTGAGCTTGCCCAGATGGCGAATGATCCGTGTGTCCTGCATCAGTCGCTCCAGATGCTCGGCGCCCATGAGCACCACTTTGTCTGGATCGAAGCCAAAGAACACTTGTTCGAACGCCGGCCATTTGGCGTCCACCAGGCTGTGTTTCAACCCGGCGCGAAAAACCCGCAACGCCAGGGTCGACAAGTAGCGATCAGCGCTCAATGAACGCAGGTAGTCGTTGTTCGCTGGCGTCGGCAACTGGGCTTCCAGGGCTGCGGCGGAACCGAAGCGATTAAGACAGTATTCGTTCAACCATTTGTAATCGTGCATGCCTGCTCCGGGTTGGTTCGGGAGTATGGGTCAAGAAGTCTGCTGACCAAGGTGGGGGCGCCGAAACGGCGATGCAAGGTTCCCGGGCGATGTCATGCCCGGGGGAACCAGAGGGTTGCGGGGCGTCAGGCCGGGTTGGCACCTTCGCCGGCGAGCCGGCGATTGAGCTGGAAGCGCCAGCGTACGTAGAGCAGTGCCGAGGTGAATACCGCCAGGCTGGCGAACATTTCCAGCAGGCCGAACAGTTGGCGATTCGGGTCGTAGGCCGCCAGAGCCCCCTTGATGAAGTACAGGTTGACCACAAAGCACATCCACGCGTGTCCGCGAGCACTGCCGCTGAGCATGCCCGGTGCCATCAACAGCAGGGGCACCAGTTCGATCAGCAGGATCACCCAGGGCCGGGCGCCGTGGAGGTCGGCTAGCAGCAGGTAGTAAACGCAGAGCAGGCCTATCAGGCCGAAAAAACAGATCAGGCTGAGGATCCGGGCTATCCGGACCCGAGGTTCCAGCCATTCCACCGCGGGCAGGATCTTCGGCTTTTTAGCCACGGCCGTTCTCCAATTGCTGAGCGGTTTTCGCCAGGCGCAGGCCCAAGGCCCGGCACAGGGCGATTTCATGTTCGTCCAGCGGGCTCTTGCCGTCCGCCCCGGCATGATGGCTTGCGCCATAAGGCGTACCACCGCCACGGGTTTCCAGCAACGCCGACTCGCTGTAGGGCAGGCCGGTGATCAGCATGCCGTGATGCAACAGCGGCAGCATCATCGACAGCAGGGTGGCTTCCTGGCCGCCATGCAGGCTGGCGGTGGAGGTGAAAACGCCGGCGGGCTTGCCCACCAGGGCGCCGGTCAGCCAGAGGTTGCTGGTGCCGTCTAGAAAGTACTTCAGCGGGGCTGCCATGTTGCCGAAGCGAGTTGGGCTGCCCAGGGCCAGGCCCGAGCAGTGCTTCAGGTCGTCGAGGCTGGCGTACAGCGCGCCGCTTTCGGGAATGCTCGGTGCCACGGCTTCGCACTCGGTGGAAACTCCCGGCACGGTGCGCAGGCGCGCTTCCAGGCCGGCCTGTTCGACGCCTCGGGCGATCTGCCGGGCCATCTCGTTGGTCGAACCGTTGCGGCTGTAGTAGAGGATCAGGATGTACGGCGCGCTCACGGCAGGATCTCCAGCACATTTTCCGGTGGGCGCCCGATGATGGCCTTGTCGGCGGTTTCGAGAATCGGCCGCTCCATGAGTTTCGGGTGTTGGGCGATAGCAGCGATCAGTTGTTCTTCGCTGAGGTGGGTGTCCGCCAGGTTGAGCTCTTTGTACTCATCCTCGCCGGTGCGCAACAGTTGGCGCGCACTGAGGCCGAGCTTGCCCAGCAGGCGGTGCAACTGGGTGGCGTCCAGTGGGGTTTCCAGGTAGCGGACCACGGTCGGCGCCAGGCCACGTTGTTCCAGGAGTTCCAGCGCACCGCGGGATTTCGAGCAGCGCGGGTTGTGATAAAGCGTCAGATCGGTCATGTGCGGGTCGCATCTTGCGTAAGGTGGCGGCTATTCTACCCGCGCGACGGACTCTCCTGAACCTTGGGAGTCGATAGGTCGCAGCGATTATCGGTCATCGATCATTTTTCAAGGCACCCTTCAATACAGGAAGCACGGCATGGCAAGGCAATTGGCAGCAGCATTGGCGATATTCACCACCCTATTGCTGGGCGGCTGCGGGAATGACTACGGGGTCGACCAATACGGCCAGAAAGTCGCCGCCGAGCGCCTCGACAAGCAATGGCTGGTGCTCAACTACTGGGCGGAGTGGTGCGGGCCTTGCCGCACAGAAGTGCCGGAATTGAATGCCCTGAACGAGCAGCTCAAAGGGCAGTCGGCCACCGTGCTGGGGGTCAATTTTGACAATGTGCAGGGCGAGGAGCTCAAGAGCGCCAGTGAGAAGCTGGGGATCAAGTTCACGGTGCTGGCGCAGAATCCCGAGCAACTCTTCGATTTGCCACGCAGCGAGGCGCTGCCGGTGACCTACATCATTGACGACAAGGGCAAGGTGCGTGAGCAACTGCTGGGCGAGCAGACCGCCGCGGGTGTACTGGCAAAATTGCAGGCCCTGCGCGGTCATTGATGGGTGACTGCCTGCAGCCGCTGATAGCGTCGGCGGCCGCAGGCGTTGGGGTCAACCTGCCCCGGTTCGGATCAGCCTTCTTCCAGCCACCAGCGCAGCGGCTTGCCTTCGGCAGGCCAGAAGCGTACTTGCTCGATCGGCGAAACATCCCAGCGCTCCACGCTTTCCAGGGCCTGGAGGAAGCGCCGTTCCTGCTCCATCAAGGCTGGAGCACAGAGTTTGCGGGTGCTGCCTACCTTGCCGAAACGAAGCTTTTCGCCGTCCAGAGTGTAAGGCGCGAACCAGTGGTTGCAGCCGCCATTGCCATAGGCGCGACCGTCTTCACCCAAGGTAATGGTCAGGTGGCTGTAATCGATCAGTGGCCGTTCGCCGATCCATTCCAGGACGTAACTGCGATCCTGCTGCAGCTTCAGCGGCTCGGCGGCGCAGCCCATCAGGCCGGCCCCCAGTGCCGCAGTCAGCGCCAGGCGTTTCATTGGCCGGCCTGCTGGCATTTCGGGCAGAGGTGGCGTTCACCCTCACTGGCCCAGCCCAGCTCGGCAATTCGTGCGCTGGCGGCAGGCTTCTGGGCCTTGGTGCCGAGCTTGGCGTCCACTGCGAACTCGAAGTTCAGTTCTGCTGTGCAGCTGTCGCAGTTGACTTGCCATTGATGAATTGCCAGTTCGCCGAATACCGGGCCACGGGCCACGGCGACCCATTGGCCAACCGGATTGATCAGGTGGCGGACGGTGTCGACTGTCAGGCGCATGGACAGGTCCTTGCTGCCCTTGAGTGTGACCAGCAGCACGTCGTCGGTACGGATCGAACCACCGTTGCCGGTGACTTGATAACGACCCGGTACCAGGGCGCGGCATTCGATCAGGGTGTGTTGCGGGTTCATCAGGTTGTAGCGGAAATCGTGTTCGACCATGGGTCCTCCAAATCTGCCGCGTATGCTAGCACGGGCCCCTGCGCCGCAGGTTGCGGGCAGGCGACCTTCGATCAGGCCGTGACCGGGATTTCAGCCACGGACCTGATTTTGCGGCTGGCCCGCAGCCCAGCTGGCGATGTTGTGCAACGTGGTGTCGGCGATGGCCGCCAGGGCCTCATGGGTCAGGAAGGCCTGGTGCGCGGTGACTATCACATTGGGGAAGGTCAGCAGCCGGGCCAGCACGTCATCCTGCAGGGGCAGGTCGGAACGGTCCTCGAAGAACAGCTGGGCTTCCTCTTCATAGACGTCCAGCCCCAGGTAACCCAGTTGGCCGCTCTTGAGCGCGTCGATCAGCGCCGGTGTATCCACCAGGCCGCCCCGCCCGGTATTGATCAGCATGGCCCCGGGCTGCATGTGCGCCAGGCTGTCCTGGTTGATCAGGTAGCGACTGTCGTTGGTGAGTGGGCAGTGCAGGCTGATGATCTGCGCCTGGGCCAGTAGCTCCGGCAGGCTCAGGTAGCGGGCCCCCAGGGCCTCGACGGCAGGGTTGGGGAAGGGGTCGTAAGCCAGCAATTGGCAGCCGAAGCCGGCCATGATGCGAGCGAAGGTGGCGCCGATCTGCCCGGTGCCGACAATGCCCACGGTCTTGCCCACCAGGTCGAAGCCGGTCAGGCCGTGAAGGGTGAAGTCGCCTTCACGGGTGCGATTGTAGGCTCGATGCAGGCGTCGGTTCAGCGCCAGGATCAGGGCCACCGCATGTTCCGCCACGGCATGGGGCGAGTAGGCCGGGACCCGGACCACATCCAGGCCCAGGCGCTTGGCGGCGGGCAGGTCGACATGGTTGTAGCCGGCTGAGCGCAGGGCGATCAGCCGGGTACCGCCGGCGGCCAGTTGCTCCAGCACCGGAGCGCTCAGGTCGTCGTTGATAAAGGCGCAGACCACTTCATGGCGCTCGGCCAGGGCCGCGGTGTCCAGGCTCAGGCGGGCGGCCTGGAATTGCAGTTCGATACCCGTGGGCAGGCGGGCGCCGAGAAAACTTTCACGGTCGTAGGTCTGGCTGCTGAAAAGAATCGTACGCATGCTTGCATCCTTGGTCGGTGCACCCAGCATGCAGGCCGGGCGCCGGGCAGGTCTTGTCCTGGATCAGGCGTTGATCCGCGCTTCGGCGGCGAGACGGCTGATGGCGTGGTCCAGCTCATCCAGAGCGGCAAAGGCTTTGACGTCTTCCTGCTTGAGCAGGGTTTCGCTGCGCTGGCAGGCGGCGCGCAACTGCGGCACTCCGCAATATCGGGTGGCTCCGTGCAGGCGGTGGACCCGTTCGATCAGGGCGCTGTGGTCGTTGGCTGCACGAGCGGCGTTGATCGCCTCGCGATCGGCCTCCAGTGAGGCCAGCAACATGGCCAGCATGTCCGCCGCCAGATCAGCCTTGCCGGCCGCCAGGCGCAGGCCTTCGTCCTGATCCAGCACTTGCAGCTCCAGGTTCAGTTCCGAGCGTTCATTGGCTCGCTCCGGGCCCTGATTGCGCAAGGCCAGCCCGGTCCATTTCAGTACCACCTGGGCCAGCTGCCGTTCACTGATGGGCTTGGTCAGGTAATCGTCCATGCCGCTTTGCAGCAGGGCGCGTTTTTCGTTGGCCATGGCATGGGCGGTCAGGGCCACGATGGGCAGTGGCGTGCCATGGCGCTCGCTTTCCCATTGGCGGATCGCCTCGGTACTTTGTCGGCCGTCCATGCCCGGCATTTGCACGTCCATCATCACCAGGTCGAAAGGTTCGTTCTGGATCGCGTTCAGGGCAGCGTAACCGTTGTCCACCGCCAGCACCTTGGCGCCCATGTCCTCCAGCAAGGTCTGGATCAGCAGCAGGTTGGCCGGGTTGTCGTCGACACACAGGACCCGTGGCGCACGGCTGGAGAGGCTTTCCTCCGGCTCGCTGCGGGCCCGGCGCGGGGTGACCAGGTCAGACAGGGCACGACGCAGTTTGCGGGTGCAGGCCGGCTTGGCCTGCAACTGGCTGTGGGGGTTGGGGACCGACAGGTGGAACAGCGTCTGTTCGGTGGTCGGGCACAGCACCAGGACTTTGCAGCCCAGGTGTTCCAGGTCCCAGATGTGCTGGCTCAGGCGTTCGGGAGACATGTCGTTGGTGGTGATGCCGAGCACCGCCAGGTCAATGGCCTGGTCGCTTTGGTGTACGCCAGTAATGCCATTGGTCAGGGCGTCCAGGGTGTTGAACGGGGTCACTTCCAGGCCGCAGTCTTCCAGTTGATGCTGCAGGGCCTGACGGGCCAGTTCGTGATTCTCCAGCACCGCTACGCGTCGCCCCAGCAATGGCGGACCCGGCAGGTCCTCGGCGTCATCGCGGGTTTTCGGCAGGTTCAGGCTGATCCAGAATTCCGAGCCTTCGCCCGGGGTGCTGTCGACTCCGATTTCGCCACCCATCTGTTCGATCAGGCGCTTGGAGATCACCAGCCCCAGCCCGGTGCCGCCGGGTTGCCGCGACAGCGAGTTGTCGGCCTGGCTGAAGGCCTGGAACAGAGCGCGAACATCCTGGTTGGACAGGCCGATGCCGGTGTCTTGAATGCTGATGCGCAGTTGCACGCTGTCTTCGTGTTCTTCTTCCAGCATCGCCCGGGCGACGATGGTGCCTTCGCGGGTGAACTTGATGGCGTTGCTCACCAGATTGGTGAGGATCTGCTTGAGCCGCAGTGGATCGCCCACCAGGGACAAAGGCGTATCCCGATAGACCAGGCTCACCAGTTCCAGCTGCTTGGCGTGGGCTGCCGGGGCGAGGATGGTCAGGGTGTCCTGCAGCAAGTCCCGCAGGTTGAAGGGAATGCTGTCGAGCACCAGCTTGCCGGCTTCGATTTTCGAGAAGTCGAGGATCTCGTTGATGATCCCCAACAGGCTGTCGGCGGACTTTTCGATGGTGCCCAGGTAGTCCAGCTGGCGCGGCGTCAGCTCGCTTTTCTGCAGCAGGTGGGTGAAACCGAGAATACCGTTGAGGGGCGTGCGGATCTCATGGCTCATGTTGGCCAGGAATTCCGACTTGATCCGGCTGGCCTCCAGGGCCTCCTTGCGCGCCAGATCCAGCTCGATGTTCTGGATCTCGATGGTTTCCAGGTTCTGGCGCACGTCTTCGGTGGCCTGATCGATGCTGTGTTGCAATTCTTCCTGGGCATTTTGCAGGGTGCTGGCCATGCGATTGATGCCCGAGGCCAGTTCATCCAGTTCGTGGCTGCCCAGGGGTGGCAAGCGGGTTTCCAGGTTGCCGTCCTTGAGTTGCGCCACGGCCTGCTTGATCTGGGTCAGCGGGTTGTTGATGGTCCGCCCCATGCGCACTGCCAGCAGGGCTGCACCGGCCAGGCCGGCGGCAATCAACAGCAGACTGGCGAACAGGCTGCGGTAACCGCGCAACAGCATGCCGCTGTGGGACAGCTCCAATTCCACCCAGCCCAGCAAACGGTCTGATTCATCGGGGATCAGATCACCGGCCAGATTGCGGTGGCGGCCGAAGACCGGCAGTTGGTAGCGGGTCGCGTCATTACCACTGCGTTGCATGATGTGGGTGCTGTTATCGCTGGGCGGTGGATTGAGCATGCTGGGGCCGGCGTGGGCCATGAGCGTGCGATCGGGGGCAAGGAATGACACCGCGCGTACGTCCTGCTGTTCCAGGGCTTGGGTGGCGATGCGTTCGAGCATCGGCGAGTTGCGGTTGCCCATCGCCGGCGCCACCAGGGAGGCCAGTTGTTCGGCGATCATTTCGCCGCGCTGCAGCAGTTGGGTCTGCAGGTCGGAGAGCTGCATCCAGGTGAAGTAGCCGCCCAGTACCAAAGCCATCAGGCTGGTGGGCAGTAAGGTCAGCAACAGTACGCGGCCTTTGATTCCCAGTTTCTTGAGCACGCAACTCTCCTGCTTCCACGCTGTTTTGAAAGGTCGACGGGCACGTCCGTGATGCGCCACCTGCGCAGTGTAACGATTTGCCAGGGGCTGATCTTGGCAAATTGCAGACCGTTAGCCGACAGCCGGAGGGCGGATAGGGGGCTACGACCAAGGCGCTGGTTGCCGCAATCCGGGCAATCTTGAATAATCGCCCAACTGAGAATGACTTGCAGAAGCTAATGACTCCCGTAGCTGTTGAGCCTCCCCGTATCCTGGCAATTGAAGACGACCCGGTGCTCGGTGCCTATGTGCATGAGCAACTGGGGCGCTGCGGCTTTGCCGTGACCTGGTGCCAGAATGGCCAGGAAGGTCTGGGTATCGCGCGTCGGCAAGCCTTCGATGTGGTGTTGATGGACATCCTGTTACCGGGCATGGACGGTCTGGAGGTGCTGACCCACTTTCGCCAGAGTCACTCCACGCCGGTGCTGCTGATGTCGGCCCTGGGAGCAGAGGCCGATCGCATCAGTGGATTCCGCCTGGGCGCCGACGACTACTTGCCCAAGCCCTTCAGCATGGCCGAGCTGCGGGTACGCATCGAAGCCATCCTGCGGCGAGTGGCCCTGGACCGGCGGCCGACACCACCGAAACTCAGCAGCAACGTGCAGAGTCTGCGTTTTGATGACGAGCTGTGTGAAGTGTTCTTTGCCGAGCGCCCGGCCGGCCTTACCCGTAGCGAATACCGCCTGCTGGAAACCCTGCACCGCAACGTCGATGAGGTGCTGAGCAAGGCCTTCCTTTATCAGCATGTCCTGCAACGTGGGTATGCGGCCCACGATCGCAGTCTGGACATGCATGTCAGTCAGATACGTCGCAAGCTCAAGGCGCTGGGCTACAGCGAACGTGAAGTGCGTACGGTGTGGGGCAAGGGCTATGTGCTGAGTGCCTTCGATGAACTGGTCTGATCTGCCGGGCCGGCACTCGCTGTTCTGGAAGCTGGCATGCCTGCTGGTGGCGTTCTGTCTGTTGATGATCTGGTTGAGCTGGTCCTGGGGGCGCTATGTTGAGCAGAAGAACCTGTACCTCGCCGATGAAGCCCGGGCTACCTTGCGCAGTTACGCGCAGGAAGCAGAACAGGCCTGGAAGACCGGCCAGCATGCCGGCGTCGATGCCTGGATCCAGGAAATGGCCGGTCGTGAGAAAACCTGGGTCGGCGTCATCGGCAGTGATCTGCAAGCCCTGAGCAGCTACCCGCTGACAGCGGCCGAGGCTCAGCGCCTGACGTTCCTGCGGGGGGCGGATTGGCCGGTGAGCCGGCACAGCCGTGGGTTGCCCTGGCTGAAAATTCCGTTCCCCGATGATCCGTCTCTCGGCAGTCTGGTCATCGAGCTGCCGCAGCGTTTCATGCCCGGGCGATACCGGGTGTTCTGGCGCGTGATCACCAACGGCGTGATCCCCGGACTCTTCACGCTGCTGCTGTGCGTGGGCTTGTACCGCTTGTTGGTGGTGCCGCTCAATCAGTTGCGGGAGCAGGCCAATGCCTGGCGTGCGGAGCAGTTGAATGTGCGGCTGTGCACCGAGACCACTCAGCGCAAGGACGAGTTGGGGGAGTTGGGGCGAGCGTTCGATCAGATGTCCGAGCGGCTGCAAAGCACCGTGGCTGTGCAGCAGCAGTTGCTGCGGGACCTGTCCCACGAGTTGCGCACTCCCTTGAGTCGTCTGCGGGTGGCTTGCGACAGCGAGCAGAGCCTGGGGGCATTGCGTGAGCGCTTGTCCCGGGAAGTCGACGCTATGCAGCGCCTGGTGGAGGACAGCCTGCAACTGGCCTGGCTGGACACCGAGCGGGCACCGCTGCCAGAGGAGCAGATTCAGGTCCAGGCCTTGTGGGAAATGCTCAGCGAGAACGCCTGCTTCGAGAGCGGCTGGTCCCCAGCGCAGTTGCGCTGTGATCTGCCGGCGGATTGCTGGGTGCGCGGGCATCTCAATACCCTGGCCCAGGCTCTGGAAAACATCCTGCGCAATGCCATCCGGCATTCGCCCCCTGGGGCTCTGGTCATCCTCGATGGTCGACGTGACGCTGAATATTGGCATCTGTGGCTGGACGACCAAGGGCCGGGGGTAGCGGAAGAGGCGTTGGAACGGATGTTTGATCCGTTCATCCGTCTGGACGGTTCACGGCCGGGAGATGGAGGTTTCGGCCTCGGCCTGAGCATTGCGCGCAATGCGGTGGAGCGCCAGGGAGGTCGTTTGTGGGCGCAGAACACGGCCCATGGCTTGCGTGTTCACTTGCGCTTGCTGGCGGCTTGAGACGGCCCTGCGCCGCCTTATATCAATAAGCCATAAGCCCCGCACTTTGCGTGATATGGCGCTTGGGCGTTTGCCGGTATGATAGGCGCCCCCGCAGTCTGGATTGCGAATACGCCATGACCTTGCAGTACCCAACCATCGCCGATTGCGTCGGCAACACCCCGCTGGTTCGTTTGCAGCGCCTGCCTGGCGCCACCAGCAATACCCTGCTGCTCAAGCTCGAGGGCAATAACCCGGCGGGTTCGGTCAAGGACCGCCCGGCACTGTCGATGATCACCCGCGCCGAGTTGCGTGGGCAGATCCAGGCCGGGGATACCCTGATCGAAGCGACGTCGGGCAACACCGGGATCGCCCTGGCCATGGCTGCCGCGATCAAGGGTTACAAGATGATCCTGATCATGCCCGACAACTCCAGCGCCGAGCGTAAGGCGGCAATGACCGCCTATGGTGCCGAGCTGATCCTGGTGAGCCAGGAAGAGGGCATGGAAGGCGCCCGTGACCTGGCCGAGCGGATGCAGGCCGAAGGCCGTGGCAAGGTGCTCGATCAGTTCGCCAACGGCGACAACCCGGAGGCCCACTACACTGGGACCGGTCCCGAAATCTGGCGCCAGACCCAGGGCAGCATCACCCACTTCATCAGCTCGATGGGCACCACCGGCACCATCATGGGCACTTCGCGCTATCTCAAAGAACAGAATCCCCAGGTGCAGATCGTGGGTCTGCAGCCGATGGAAGGCTCGGCGATTCCCGGCATTCGCCGCTGGCCCGAGGAGTACCTGCCGAAGATCTATCAGGCCAGCCGGGTCGATCGCATCGTCGATATGGCCCAGAGCGAAGCTGAAGACGTGACCCGGCGCCTGGCTCGGGAAGAGGGCATCTTCTGCGGCGTGTCTTCCGGTGGTGCGGTGGCGGCGATGCTGCGCCTGTCCCGGGAAGTGGAAAACGCGGTCATGGTCGCGATCATCTGTGACCGTGGCGATCGTTACCTGTCGACCGGCATTTTCGATGCGCCCAACTGATGGCTAAGCACGAGAGAGGCCTGCGCTTCCAGCCTGCGGGCGGTAGCCGGGCCCCACAGATTCCGGTGGGCAAGAAGCAGCGGTTGACTATCCAGCGTCTGGCCAATGACGGCCGTGGCATTGCCTTTGTCGAAGGGCGTACCTGGTTCGTCAGCGGTGCCCTGGCCGGTGAAGAAGTCGAAGCTCGGGTGTTGGGCAGCCACGGCAAAGTGGTGGAGGCCCGTGCCGAGCGCATCTTCAACGCCAGTGATCTGCGTCGCCCGGCGGCCTGCGCCCACGCCGGGCGTTGCGGCGGTTGCAGTGTCCAGCACCTGCCCCATGCCGAACAGCTTGCCCTGAAACAGCGCATGCTCGCCGAGCAGTTGTCCAAGGTCGCGGGTGTCGAGCCCGAGGCCTGGGCCGCTCCCTTGAGCGGTCCCGAGTTCGGCTATCGGCGTCGCGCCCGGGTGGCGGTGCGCTGGGACGCCAAGGGCAAGCAACTTGAGGTGGGTTTCCGTGCTGCCGGTAGCCAGGACATTGTCGCAATCGACGATTGCCCGGTGCTGGTACAGGCTTTGCAACCTGTCATGAACCGTTTGCCCGCTATGCTGCGACGCTTGAGCAAGCCTCAGGCACTGGGGCATGTGGAGTTGTTCAGTGGTTCGGCGCTAGCGGTGCTGTTGCGCCATATGGCGCCGTTGTCCGAGAGCGACCTGAGGATCCTCAAGGACTTCTGCGATTTCCATCAGGCGCAATTGTGGCTGCACGGTGAAGGCGAGCCGCACCCCTTTGATCCATCGCAGTCACTGGGTTATCGCCTGGAGACCTGGGATCTGCACCTGGCGTATCGGCCGGGTGACTTCGTCCAGGTCAATGCGGGGATCAATGAAGCGATGGTGGCCCAGGCTCTGGAGTGGCTCGCGCCGCAAGCTCAGGAGCGGGTGCTGGATCTGTTCTGTGGCTTAGGCAACTTCGCCTTGCCGCTGGCTCTGCAGGTGCGGGAAGTGGTGGCAGTGGAAGGCGTGGCGACCATGGTGGCGCGGGCCGCTGAAAATGCTGCCAGCAACAATTTGCATAACACGCGCTTTTTTCAAGCCGATTTATCCCAACCTCTGAGTGCTGCCGAGTGGGCTGATGAAGGCTTTTCTGCGGTACTCTTGGACCCACCCCGCGACGGTGCTTTCGAGGTGGTCCGCCACTTGGCGAGCCTGGGTGCCAAGCGGTTGGTGTACGTGTCATGCAATCCGGCAACTTTGGCTCGTGACACGGTCGAACTGATCAAGCAGGGCTATAGGTTAAAACGTGCCGGGATCCTCGATATGTTTCCTCAGACGGCGCATGTCGAGGCCATGGCGTTATTCGAAGCGAGCTAGGATGGCTTGTCTAATCCGACTGATCTTTCTGGTGTGGTTCGCTGGCCCTGCGAGCTGTGCCCGAGCGTTGAAGATCAGCGATTTGACGCATTGAATGTGCGTCGTAGGGAAGGTAAAGCAAGATGGTACAGGTGAGAGCGCACCAGCCGATCAACACCGACGGCAGTATCAATCTCGAGGCATGGCTTGATCATACGGTCAGCGTCGACATGGTACTGGACCGTGAAGCCTTGAAAGAGGCCTGCGAGTTCGCTCGTGAGGCCGAGCTACAACACATTGCCGCCAAAGGCCTGAGCTCCGAGGACGTGTCGAGTTTCAGCACGGGCCTGGAGATCGCCGAGATCCTTGCTGATCTCAAGCTGGACCAGGATTCCCTGGTCGCCGCGGTACTGTACCGCGGCGTCCGCGAGGGCCAGATTCAGTTGCCAGCGGTCAGCCAGCGTTTTGGTCCGGTGGTGGCCAAGCTGATCGATGGTGTGCTGCGCATGGCTGCCATCACCGCCAGTCTCAGTCCTCGCCAGTCCCTGGTACTCGGCACTCAGGCCCAGGTTGAGAACCTGCGCAAGATGCTGGTGGCCATGGTCGATGACGTGCGGGTGGCGCTGATCAAGCTGGCGGAGCGGACCTGTGCCATTCGTGCGGTGAAAAGCGCCGACGAAGAGAAGCGCAATCGAGTGGCCCGGGAAGTCTTCGACATCTACGCGCCCCTGGCTCATCGCCTGGGCATCGGCCATATCAAGTGGGAGCTGGAGGACCTGTCCTTCCGGTACCTGGAGCCCGAGCAATACAAGCAGATCGCCAAGCTCCTGCATGAGCGGCGCCTGGATCGCGAGCGCTTCATCAGCGACGTGATGAACCAGCTGCAGAACGAACTGAAGGCCACTGGGGTCAACGCCGACATCAGCGGGCGGGCCAAACACATCTACTCCATCTGGCGCAAAATGCAGCGCAAGGGTCTGGAGTTCAGCCAGATCTACGATGTGCGCGCCGTGCGGGTGCTGGTGCCGGAAATGCGCGACTGCTACACCGCACTGGGCATCGTGCATACCTTGTGGCGGCATATCCCCAAGGAATTCGACGACTACATCGCCAACCCCAAGGAAAACGGCTATCGCTCGCTACACACCGCGGTGATCGGCCCTGAGGGCAAGGTGCTGGAAGTGCAGATCCGCACCCACGCGATGCACGAGGAAGCGGAGCTGGGGGTGTGCGCCCACTGGAAGTACAAGGGTACCGACGTCAAGTCCGGCTCCAACCATTACGAAGAGAAGATCTCCTGGCTGCGTCAGGTGCTGGAATGGCACGAGGAGCTGGGGGACATCGGTGGCCTGGCCGAACAGCTGCGGGTGGATATCGAGCCGGATCGGGTGTACATCTTCACCCCCGACGGCCACGCCATCGACCTGCCCAAGGGCGCCACGCCGCTGGACTTCGCTTATCGGGTGCACACCGAGATCGGCCACAACTGCCGTGGCGCCAAGATCAACGGGCGCATCGTGCCGCTCAACTACAGCCTGCAGACTGGCGAGCAGGTGGAGATCATCACCAGCAAGCACGGCACCCCGAGTCGCGATTGGCTGAACCCGAACCTGGGTTACGTCACCACTTCCCGGGCGCGGGCGAAGATCGTCCACTGGTTCAAGCTGCAGGCTCGCGATCAGAACGTCGCCGCCGGCAAGACCCTGCTGGAACGCGAGCTGAATCGTCTCGACCTGCCTCAGGTGGACTTCGACAAGTTGGCCGACAAGGCCAACATGAAGACTGCCGAGGACATGTTCGCGGCTCTGGGTGCGGGCGATTTGCGCCTGGCGCAACTGGTCAACCTGGCCCAGCAACTGGTGGAGCCCGAGCGCGGCAATGAACAGCTGGAACTGATCCCGCGCAAGGCCGCCGGCTACAAGCCGGGCAAGCGTGGCGACATCCAGATCCAGGGCGTGGGCAACCTGATGACCCAGATGGCGGGTTGCTGCCAGCCGCTGCCGGGGGATGCGATCGTCGGTTACATCACCCAGGGTCGTGGCGTGAGCATTCACCGCCAGGACTGTGCCTCGGTGCTGCAACTGGCCGGTCGCGAGCCGGAGCGGATCATCCAGGTCAGCTGGGGGCCGGTGCCGGTGCTCACCTATCCGGTGGACATCATCATTCGCGCCTACGACCGTTCCGGCCTGCTGCGTGACGTGTCCCAGGTGCTGCTCAACGAGCGGATCAACGTACTGGCAGTCAATACGCGCTCGAACAAGGAGGACAACACGGCGTTGATGTCCTTGACCATCGAAATTCCGGGCCTGGATGCATTGGGACGTTTGCTGGGGCGCATCTCCCAGCTGCCGAACATCATCGAGACCCGGCGCAATCGAACCCCGTGATGCCCGCATGAAATGGATGAACTGATGTACAGCCTTGAAGACCTGCTCCACCTGATGGCGCGCCTGCGGGACCCGCAATACGGTTGCCCGTGGGACATCAAGCAGAACTACGCCAGCATCGTTCCCCATACCTTGGAGGAGGCCTATGAGGTCGCCGACGCCATCGAGCGCGGCGACTTCGACCACTTGCAGGGTGAGCTGGGCGATCTGCTGTTCCAGGTGGTGTATTACAGCCAGCTGGCCCGGGAGGAGGGGCGCTTCGAATTCGATGGGGTGGTGGACAGCATCACCCGCAAGCTGATTCGCCGGCATCCCCATGTATTCCCTACTGGCGACTTGTACGCGCCGCTGGATATCCCGCGGCTCGATGAGGAGCAGGTCAAGGAGCGCTGGGAGCAGATCAAGGCCGAGGAGCGGGCAGAGAAGTCCGACGCTCCGCAGCAGTTGTCCCTGCTCGATGATGTGCCGGTGGCCCTGCCGGCCCTGTCCCGCGCGGCCAAGTTGCAAAAGCGCGCGGCGCAGGTCGGCTTCGACTGGCCGGACGCCCTGCCGGTGGTGGACAAGGTTCGTGAAGAACTGGACGAGGTGCTGGAGGCCATGGCCGACAACGACCCAGCGGCCATCACCGATGAAATCGGTGACTTGCTGTTTGTCGTGGTCAACCTGGCCAGGCACCTGAAGGTCGACCCGGAAACCGCCTTGCGCGGTGCCAATGCCAAGTTCGATCGGCGCTTCCGATTTATCGAGCAGGCATTGCGCGACACCGGTCGTCCCGTGGAAGATTGCACCCTCGAAGACTTGGATGCCCTGTGGGGTGAAGCCAAGCGTCAGGAAAAGAATTTGCCCAGCTGTGGCTGAGGCCGTTGCCTAAGTGAGTAAGCACCATGAGCCTTTCCCTTCGCGACCAGTTGCTCAAAGCAGGGCTGGTCAACCAAAAGCAGGCCAAGCAGGTCAGCAAAGACAAGCAGAAGCAGCAGCGCCTGGCCCATAAAGGCCAGATCGAACTCGATGACTCCCAGCAGCGCGCAGCCCAGGAAGCCATGGCCGAGAAGGTCAAGCGTGACCAGGAGCTCAATCGTCAGCAGCAGGAGAAGGCCGAGCAGAAGGCCCGTGCAGCGCAGATCAAGCAACTGATCGAAGTCTCGCGTCTGCCCAAGCTGAACACCGAGGATTACTACAACTTCGTCGACGACAAGAAGGTCAAGCGTCTGTCGGTGAACACCCTGATGCGCAACAAGCTCAGCAGTGGCTCCCTGGCCATCGTTCACCACGGTGGTGGTTACGAGGTGATTCCGCGGGAGGCGGCGCTGAAGATTCAGGAGCGCGATCCGCGGCGTATCGTACAGCTCAATACTCCCACCGAGGCGCCGGACGAGGATGATCCATACGCGGCCTATCAGATCCCTGATGATCTGATGTGGTAAGCATCTTGTAACGACCAACCCCGCTCATGGCGGGGTTGGTCGTTTATGGGGGGCGGGTGGGAATCCGCGTGGAGATCCCGGCGCTCCTGCGCTGACGTTGAGTCAGGAACTCTGAGGCGCGCGGTTCTGCTCGAGTTTTTCCAGTTCAGCCTTGTAGCTGTGGGCGTCGCTCTCGGAATGGAACATGCCCACCAGCATGTCTTGTTGATGTACATCCCAGATCCGTACACCCGCGGCTACGCCTTCATGGGACATATGTGAATCGTCGCGTTCAGTTACTTTTACAGTCATCTGCTAGCTCCAATCTCGGTTGATCTGCAGCAAGGCGTGTGCAGGGCTCTTTTATATATTTTGTTAGCTTGCTAAGTAAATTGTCTGAATCTGCAACAGACCTTTGCAGGATCGGCGACAATCCCGCAGCCCGCGAAAACCGTGACATTTCGCCGCAGTCGGCGAAGTTTCATGACAAAAGTTTCATCTTGGAGGGCTTGCCCCGGCGTCTGGCAGGCGGACATGGAGTGACATTTCACGCAAAAAAAAGCCCCGCTTTCGCGAGGCTTTGATCGTGCTGCGGCTTAACTGCCTTTGACTGTCTTGCCGTTGACGGTGCCGTTGAGGAGCATGATGTTGTACTCCTTGCCGTCGGTTTCCACCTGTTGCAGGCGTACCAGCAGGTAATCCCAGTCCTTGGCGAACCACATCACGGTGATGCGTTTGCTCTGTGTCGGGTCGCGCACGCGCTCGACCTTGATCGCATCGATCTGGCCGGCCTTGGTGTCGACCTTCTCCGAGCCCAGGACGCGGAAGTCATAGGTGTCGACTTCACCGCCATCGACCACTTGATAGCTCATGGTCTTCTTGCCGGCGGCTACGTCATGCTGCAGGGCCAGCTGGTAGGTGGATTTGTCCACCATGCCGGTATTCAGAGGCAGCTTGACCGCATCGCCGCGGTCGGTGCCGGTGACCATCTTCGCGCTCCAGTCGAAGTCCAGGTCGGCTTTCTTGGCCTTGCCCAGACCACCGCGTTCGAAGTGATAGGACTGGGGCACCAGGGTGTCCTTGTCCAGGGTCAGGGTGCTTTCTTCACTCAGGCTGGCGATCATCATCGATGCCTTGAAGCTGAGTTTCCACGTGCCGTTGGCGGTTTTTTCCAGGCTGCGTTCAGCTGTGCCGCTCATGGGCAACTGCTTCCAGTCGGCGGTATAGCTGGCGGAGAACGGTTGAAGGTCTGCCGCCTGCACAACCGGCAGGGCGAACAGAGCACAAGCGAAGAGCAGGGCGCGACGCATAAAATCTCCTAGGTTCGAATCAAATAGCCGCTGGCGGCCAGTAATTGACCATCCAGTAAAGCACCCTGATCGCCGAGCGTCAGCCGACCTTCGGCAAACCAGCGTACGGCCATGGGGTAAATCCGGTGTTCCTGGACGTGCACTCGCTGCGCCAGGCTTTGCGGCGAGTCGTGCAACTCTACCGGGATCACAGCCTGTACGACCAGAGGCCCGCCATCGAGTTCCTCGGTGACGAAGTGCACACTGCAACCGTGCTCGGTATCTCCGGCCTCCAGCGCCCGCTGATGAGTGTGTAACCCTTTATATTTGGGTAGCAGCGAGGGATGGATATTCAACAGGCGGCCCTGGTAGTGGCGGACGAATCCAGCGCTGAGAATGCGCATGAACCCGGCCAGTACCACCAGTTTTGGTTGGAAGGTATCGATCAGCTCGATCAACCCCTGGTCGAAGGCCTCGCGGCCTTCGAAGGTGGTGTGATCAAGGAAGCGGGTAGCGATACCCGCTTCCTTGGCGCGCTGCAGGCCATAGGCGTCAGCGCGGTTGGAGATCACGGCAGCGATGCGAAACGGACTGTCGTCGGTCCGCGCGTTGTCGATCAGGGCTTGCAGGTTACTGCCGGTGCCGGACAGCAGCACCACAACATCACAGGTCGGCGACATCCGCTCTTGCATCAGTGGGCCTTGAGGTTCTTCAGCTCAACCTGGGCCGCGCCTTCGGCTGCGGTGGCGATTTGGCCAATGACCCAAGGCTGCTCGCCAGCTTCACGCAGAACGTTCAGGGCGTTTTCGACCTGGTCCTGGGCGACGCAGATGACCATGCCCACGCCACAGTTCAGTACGCGGTGCATTTCGTGTTCGTCGACGTTGCCTTGCTCTTGCAGCCAGTCGAAGACCGCCGGACGTTTCCAGCTCGCCACATCGACCACCGCCTGGGCGCCTTTTGGCAGCACGCGCGGGATGTTGTCCAGCAGGCCGCCGCCGGTAATGTGGGCCATGGCCTTGACCGCGCCGGTGTCCTTGATCAGCTTGAGCAGCGGCTTGACGTAGATGCGGGTCGGGGCCATCAGCAGGTCGGTCAGTGGCTTGCCGTCCAGCTGGATGCTTTCGATGTCGGCACCGGATACTTCGATGATCTTGCGGATCAGCGAATAGCCGTTGGAGTGCGGGCCGGAAGAAGGCAGGGCCAGCAGGGCGTCACCGGCGGCGACTTTCGAGCCGTCGATGATTTCGGCTTTTTCCACCACGCCGACGCAGAAACCGGCCAGGTCGTAGTCTTCGCCCTCGTACATGCCTGGCATTTCAGCGGTTTCGCCGCCTACCAGGGAGCAGCCGGACAGTTCGCAGCCGGCGCCGATGCCGGTCACTACCTGGGCTGCGGTGTCGACGTTGAGCTTGCCGGTGGCGTAGTAGTCGAGGAAGAACAGCGGTTCGGCGCCGCAGACCACCAGATCGTTGACACACATGGCCACCAGGTCGATGCCGATGCTGTCGTGCTTGTTCAGGTTCAGGGCCAGGCGCAGCTTGGTGCCGACGCCGTCAGTACCGGAAACCAGTACTGGTTGTTTGTAGCCGGCCGGGATTTCGCAGAGGGCGCCGAAACCGCCCAGGCCGCCCATGACTTCCGGGCGCGCAGTGCGCTTGGCGACGCTCTTGATGCGTTCGACCAATGCTTCACCGGCGTCGATGTCTACACCGGCGTCTTTGTAGCTCAGGGAGGGTTGCTTGCTCATGATCCAGGCCTTTAGGGGGGATTCAGGGGTATCGACCGAACCAGAGAGCCTGCTGAAACACTGCAAAAGGTTTTCAGGGTGCCCAGCTGATGCCGGTCTGCGAAGGCGCGCGATTTTATCAGGCTTGAGGGGCAGCGGCCATCCTCGGGCCGACGGGTAGAGGCATATCCGGTTAAAAAAACTGCGATTGGCCGTGTTGGTGCCCCTGCCCATGCCTGTATAAGGTATAGCGCTCAAGTGGCTATCGTTATGACAGTGCGAAAACAATCGGGCGACGGGTGAATGTTTTGCCGGGGCTTGTGGTCACAGCCTTGCTCGCAGCGGTTCATGGGTACTGTTTCAATCGTTTTTTGTCGTCGGGAATCTTCCATGCGTCTGGGTAAATTTCTATTTGTGGGCTGTTTGTCATTGGTCAGCCTGGCGAGTCATGCCGAAACCCTCAATGGCTTGTATCAGGTGCGTGAGCCGGTGAGCAGCCAGTCGCCCGAAGAGCGCAACCAGGCCACCCAGCGAGCACTGGAAACCCTGGTGCTGCGTCTCACTGGTGACGCCAAGGCTGCGCAGGGTCCCGGTCTGGCAGCGATCCGCAAGGATCCGCAGCAGATCATCAGCCAGTACGGTTATGACGCCGGGCCGCCGGAAAGCTTGCAGGTGGACTTCGATCCGGTCAGTACCGATCGTGCCCTGCGTCAGGCGGGGCTGCCGTTGTGGGGGAGCAACCGGCCGTCGATCCTCGGTTGGTGGCTGAGTGACTCAACCGAGGGCTCGAGCCTGGTCGGGGATGGCCAGGCCAGTGCCGTGCCCCTGCGGCGAGCCGCTCAGCATCGTGGCTTGCCTTTGCGTTTGCCTCTTGGCGACCTGGATGAGCAGATTGTCGCGACGGCGCCGAATCTTGAAGGCGCCGATCCAGCTCCGCTGCGTGAAGCTTCTGAGCGCTATGGCGCAGATGCGCTGTTGGCGGTACATGCTCGTGAAGAGGGCGGCCAATGGCAGGCCAAGTGGCGGTTGTGGCTCGGCGATCAGAAAGAGCAGGGCACTGTTCAGGGGGCTGATACCGCCGCCCTGGCAGATGGCGTATTGCTTGCGGTGAGTCAGCGTCTGGCGCCGCGTTTCGTTACCCGTCCCGGTGTTTCCAGCGAGCAGTTGCTGGAAGTGCAGGGCATGACCCTGGAGCACTATGCCGCCTTGGGGCACCTTTTGGAGCCTTTCGGTGCGCAGTTGCAGAGTATCGACGGTGACCGGGTCGTCTATCGGGTCAATGGCAGCGCGGAGCAACTGCGGGCGCAGTTGTCCCTGGCCAAGCTGCAAGAGATCCCGGCTGATGAGATGCCGGCTCCCCAGGTGTCTGTGCAAGGCGGGCAAGGCACCGCGCCGGTCGCAGCGCCTGCGACACCGGCACAGTTGCGTTTTCGTTGGTAGCAGGTTGATTTCCTTCTATATAGAAGCAGGAGTGGTTTATGGCTGATACGCGTCGTTGGGTCTGGTTGGGTGGAGTGCTCCTGGTTTGTGGGTTGGTTTACCTGCTGCACCCGATCCTGAGTCCGTTCCTGGTGGCGCTGTTGCTGGCCTATCTGTTCGACCCCTTGGTGGATCGCCTGGAAAAATGGGGGCTGTCCCGTACCTGGGGTGTGGTGGCTGTGTTTGCGCTGTTCACCCTGATCGTGATGACGCTGCTGCTGGTACTGGTGCCGATGCTGGCCAAGCAGTTGCTGCGATTGTATGAATTGGCGCCGCAAATGCTCGACTGGATGCAGCACTCGGCAATGCCCTGGGTGCAGTCCCGGCTGGGGCTGGCGGATGGCTTCTGGAAGTTCGACAAGGTCAAGGCTGCCATCAGCGAGCATATGGGGCAGACCACGGACATCGTGGGAGTGGTGCTGAGCCAGGCGACTGCTTCGGGGTTGGCGCTGATCGGCTGGTTGGCCAACCTGGTGCTGATCCCGGTGGTCAGCTTCTACCTGCTGCGGGACTGGGATCTGATGATGGCCAAGATCCGTAGCCTGTTGCCGCGCAATCGCGAGGAGCGGGTGATGTCCCTGGCGGGTGAGTGTCATGAGGTGCTGGGGGCATTTGTCCGCGGGCAATTGCTGGTGATGCTGGCTCTGGGGGTGATCTATGCGGCAGGGCTGATGTTGGTAGGGCTCGAGCTGGGCTTGTTGATCGGCCTGATTGCCGGTTTGGCAGCGATCGTGCCGTACATGGGTTTTGTCATAGGCATTGGAGCTGCGCTGATTGCTGGTCTGTTCCAGTTTGGTGGCGACCTGTACCCGATGCTCGGCATCGTTGCGGTATTCATGGTCGGGCAGGCGCTGGAGGGGATGGTGCTGACGCCGTTGCTGGTAGGTGATCGCATTGGTCTGCATCCGGTGGCGGTAATCTTTGCCATTCTCGCGGGTGGTGAGCTGTTCGGGTTTACCGGGGTGCTGCTGGCTCTGCCGGTGGCGGCGGTGATCATGGTGCTCGTACGCCATGTGCATGACCTGTACAAGGACTCGGACATCTACAGTGGTGCTGAAGACCCCGAACTGTAGGCGGGCAAAAGGCTCGACGAGCAGGGGCGCCCCGGGCGGGCGCCCATCCATGACTGTCCATCTGCTGCTGTCCGGGTTGTCAAAGAATCCCCTTTGCCCCGTTTCGGCTGACGCAAACCTTTGATTTTGCTTGTGGTCTGCTGCATTGTGCGCTCGGCGTCACGGGTATAAACTTTGCAAACTTTACACAGAGGCCACTAACGGTTCCTTTGGAACTGTTCAGTCAGCATGAAACCGATTCAGCTGCCCCTAGGTGTGCGTCTGCGTGATGACGCCACCTTCATCAACTACTACCCAGGCGCCAATGCCGCTGCACTCGGCTACGTCGAGCGCCTATGCGAAGCCGACGCCGGTTGGACCGAAAGCCTGATCTACCTCTGGGGCAAGGACGGCGTAGGCCGTACGCACTTGCTGCAGGCGGCGTGTTTGCGTTTCGAGCAGTTGGGGGAGCCTGCGGTTTACCTGCCGCTGGCAGAGTTGCTGGATCGTGGTATCGAGATTCTCGACAATCTTGAGCAGTACGAATTGGTTTGCCTGGATGATCTGCAGGCGGTGGCCGGCAAGGCCGATTGGGAAGAGGCACTGTTCCATCTGTTCAATCGCTTGCGCGACAGTGGCCGACGCTTGCTGATCGCGGCCTCGACCTCACCTCGAGAGTTGCCGGTGAAACTGGCGGACTTGAAGTCCCGTCTGACCCTGGCGCTGATATTCCAGATGCGGCCGCTCTCTGATGAAGATAAATTGCGTGCCCTGCAACTGCGTGCGTCCCGTCGTGGGCTGCATCTGACCGATGAAGTCGGGCATTTTATTCTGACTCGCGGGACTCGCAGCATGAGTGCACTTTTCGAGTTGCTCGAGCGTCTTGATCAGGCCTCATTGCAAGCTCAGCGCAAGCTGACTATTCCTTTCCTGAAAGAGACTCTGGGCTGGTAAAACCAAGGCCTGCAGCGCTTCGCTGGAAGGCGTTCGGCATATTTCAGGCGTCAGAAAACGCACCTTTGGAAGGGTTTCCAGAGGCGGGCGGACTTAAAATGGGCTTAAAGCCTTAGATGTACGTAAGAAACTCATAAGTCACATTCTGATCGATTGAATTTGCAAATGAGGGCGATAGAAGGCATAGTCGCGTCTTCTTTTATTTCAAGCCACGGTCGTGCCCATGCTAAATCGCTTCGCACCCCTCGTGCCTCTCGCACTCGTTACCCTGTTGTTTGGTTGCGCTTCTCACACCCCTGTGTCTCAGCAGCAACCCGTGCAACAGGCTCAAGTCTCCGCAAAAAACCAGTCTTCCGCTGTTTACCAGGAAGAGCTGGCAACTGAAAAGGAACTGGCAGAGTTCTCTGACAGCAAGCCTTACCAGTTGCCAGTTCTGGCTGACAGCATCCTTGAGCGCGGCATGTCCCTGATCGGTACCCGTTACCGTTTCGGCGGTACCTCGGAAGCCGGCTTCGATTGCAGCGGTTTCATTGGTTATCTGTTTCGCGAAGAGGCGGGCATGAACCTGCCGCGCTCCACTCGCGAAATGATCAACGTCAAAGCTCCTCTGGTAGCGCGTAACAACCTCAAGCCGGGCGATCTGCTGTTCTTCAGCACCAACGGTCGCGGGCGCGTCAGTCACGCCGGTATCTATCTGGGGGATGATCAGTTCATCCACTCCAGCAGCCGTCGCAGTGGCGGCGTGCGAGTAGACAGCCTGGGTGACAGCTATTGGAGCAAGACCTTCATCGAAGCTAAGCGAGCCCTCGCCATGGCACCGACCGTGGTCACTGCACGTAAATAAGCAGACTGTTTGTAGGGCGAAGTTAAAGTCTTACTTGAAGTTTGGCGTGTAGGCGCTAGAA
The DNA here is from genome assembly GCF_042980055.1 of Pseudomonas danubii. NCBI lineage: Bacteria > Pseudomonadati > Pseudomonadota > Gammaproteobacteria > Pseudomonadales > Pseudomonadaceae > Pseudomonas > Pseudomonas danubii. The sequence continues at coordinate 6,142,351 of NZ_CP116502.1, read as the reverse complement.
TCCTGATCTATTGTTGAAACTAACCGCGTAAGCCCTGCTTACGCGGTTTTGTTTTCAGTACCACGGCAGAGAAAGCCGCATCCCGATCAGGATTGTTCAGCTTATGTCGACCTCGGCCCGTTTCGCGCTTATTGCCCTCGCTGCACTGCTCAGTGCTTGCGCCAGTCGTACACCGCCTCCGGCGCCTGTGGTACGTGCTCCGGTATTCAATTCCTCCCAGGCCTTTTCTCCGGTTGCCGAAGACGTGCTGTTTCGCGCCTTGGGTCTGGTAGGTACGCCCTATCGCTGGGGTGGCAATACACCGGACTCCGGATTCGATTGCAGCGGTTTGATTGGTTATGTCTACCGTGATGCGGCGGGTATTTCCTTGCCGCGCTCGACTCGGGAAATGATCGGCATGCAGGCGCCGGATGTGGGCAAGAATGCCTTGCAGACCGGTGACCTGATCTTCTTCGCCACCAATGGCGGTTCTCAGGTCAGCCATGCCGGGATCTATGTTGGCGAAGGGCGTTTCGTGCACGCCCCGGCCACAGGTGGCACCGTGAAGCTCGACAGTCTGTCCAAAGCCTATTGGCAGAAGGCCTACCTGAGCGCCAAGCGTGTACTGCAGCCGGAACATCTGGCGCACAATCCATAACACTTCTCCGGTCGAGGTGCTCGTGACTGCTCGTACCCTCAACCTCGACGATGCCCTTTATCAGTACCTGCTGGACGTTTCACTGCGTGAGACGCCCTTATTGCGTCGTTTGCGTGACGAAACCCAGGCGCTGCCCAATGCGCGCTGGCAGGTGGCGCCGGAGCAGGGGCAGTTCCTCGCGCTGCTGATCAAGCTGATCGGTGCTCGCCGCATCCTTGAGGTCGGGACCTTCACCGGCTATAGCGCCTTGTGCATGGCCCAGGCGCTGCCCAACGATGGTCTGTTGATCTGTTGCGATATTCCCGGCGATTACAATGCCACCGCCTGTCGCTACTGGAAGGACGCGGGAGTCGACCAGCGTATTGACCTGCGCCTGGCGCCCGCGCTGCAGACCCTGGTTGGCCTGGAGCAGGCGGGCCAGCTTGAGTCTTTCGATCTGATCTTTATCGATGCGGACAAGGCCAATTATCCGGCCTATCTGGAGTTTGCCCTGCGTTTGCTGCGAGTTGGGGGCCTGGCGGTGTTCGACAACACGCTATGGAGCGGGCGAGTGCTGGAGGCGAATGCCGCCAGTGAGGATACCCGAGCCATCCAGGCGCTCAATCGCGCCTTGAAGGATGACTCGCGCATCGATTTGTCACTGCTGCCCCTGGGGGATGGCCTGACCCTGTGCCGCAAGCGCTGAACTCAGGGCGCTTTGGCGGCGGATACCCGCCAGATCTTGTTGCCGACGTCATCGGCGACCAATAGCCCCCCTTGCTGATCGATGACTACCCCGACCGGGCGTCCCAGGGCTTTTTCATCGGCATTGAGAAAGCCGCTGAGTACGTCGATCGGTTGTCCTTGGGGTTTGCCTGCACGGAAAGGCACGAATATCACCTTGTAGCCGCTGTGGGGCTTGCGGTTCCAGGAGCCGTGCTGGCCGATGAAGGCACCTTCGGTAAAGGGCGCGGGAAGTTTGCTGCCTTCGGCGAAGGTCAGGCCCAGTGAAGCCGTATGTGGGCCCACGGCATAATCCGGGGCGATTGCCTTGCTCACCTGTTCGAGGTTTTGTGGCTTGACCCGCACGTCCACGTGTTGCCCGTAGTAACTGAAGGGCCAGCCATAAAAAGCCCCGTCCTTGACCGAGGTGATGTAGTCCGGAACCAGATCGCTGCCAATCTCGTCGCGCTCATTGACAGCGGTCCATAGCGCTCCACTGACCGGCTCCCAGGCCAGGCCGTTGGGGTTGCGCAGGCCGGTGGCGAACAGGCGATGCTTGCCGCTGGCTCGATCCACTTCCCAGATGGCTGCACGGCCCTCTTCTTTATCCAGGCCATTTTCCCCAACGTTACTGTTCGAGCCGACGGTGACATACAGCTTGCTTGCGTCCTTGCTGGCGATGACGTTCTTGGTCCAGTGGTGGTTGAGTGTGCCGCCGGGGAGGTCAAGCACCTTGGTGGGGGCTGCGCTGATGTGGGTGTCACCGGCCTGATAGGGGAAGCGCAGCAGCTTGTCGGTGTCCGCTACATACAGATCATTGCCCACCAGAGTCATGCCGAAGGGGGAGTTGAGGTTCTCCAGGAACAGGCTGCGGGTTTCCGCCACGCCGTCGTGATCCTGGTCCCGCAACAGGGTAATGCGGTTGGCGCTGGGGACGGTTGCGCCGGCACGGCCCATCACTTTTCCGGCGATCCAGCCGCGAATGCCCTGGCTGTCATCCGGCTTGGGCGGTGCATTGGTTTCAGCTACCAATACATCGCCATTGGGTAATACATACAGCCAGCGTGGGTGGTCGAGGTTTTCGGCGAAGGCGGCAACCTGTGTGCCGGCTGCTGCTGTTGGTTTTGCGCCCTGTGGCCAGCCGATGGCGGGGGCAATATTGACCGTGGGGATCAGCGTGGGATTGGGCTGCGGCAGTTTGGGGTTCGGTCCGGTGCCGTCCGAGACTTGCAGGCTTGAGGTTTCGCCGCAGGCGGTGAGGCCGGCGGCGATAGCGATAAGCAAGGTGTGTTGAAGCTTGAGCATGCTGATTTCCCTATGAGTGCACGAACGTCGTAGTCATAGAGGAGCATAGCCATTCGATGGTTCCGCCTGATCAGCGGGCCTCTTTGAACAGTACGGCAATCCCAGGATGGTAGTGGCCGCTTTCGTTATGCAGCTTGCGGTAGGCGTAGGGGAAGTACCAGGCTACGGCGCAGCAGTGCTCCTTTTGCAGTTCGTCCAGCATGTCCTGAAGTTCTTCGGGAGAGGCGCTGTGCTGGGCTTTTTGCGGGGCGACAAACAGGCAGCCAAGCCTCAGGTCGCTGGGGTAGCTGATCTTTCTGGCATCACTGGCAATGTCCAGCAATGGCTGGGTCAGGTGCAGGCTGTTGACCCGCGGCCAGCGCTGGGTGGTCTGGATATAGGCGCGTTCGTCCTTGGTGGCCAGGTACAGGTCGGTACGAGCGTTGCGGGCGCCGTCTTCCTGTTGCTTCTTGCTGGGGCTGTGTTCCAGGCTGATCATCTCCGCCATCCAGGCAGCCGCGGAAAGTAATCCCAGGTTGGCCTTTTCATCGAACCAGTACGGGGTTTCGCTATCGCCGCGGACTGCGTTGTAGCGGTCAATGCAATCGAACCAGCGTTCCAGCATCGGGCGCAGGAATTCCAGCTTTGGATTGCTGATGATCATGCCTTGCATCGAGCTCACTCCTTATTGTTGTGCGGCAGGACCTTGGGTCCTGAATTGTGGCTTTTTGATATCACCGCTCTGAGTGTGGCACAAGATTGGCGTCAGTTTGTTGATGCAGTGCAGTTTTGTGTGGTGTGCGACGGCTGGCTTTAATTGACGCTCCACCCCCAACCCTCTAACCTTCGCGACTTGTTTCAGGTGCTCTGTGGCCCACGGTCGACAGAGTGAAACAGGGAAGCCGGTCAGGGCCTGTTCCAGCGATGGACACGGCAACGATTCCGGCGCTGCCCCCGCAACGGTAGATGAGTCAAGGCTGTGCCACATGCCACTGTGTCGATGACATGGGAAGGCGCGCAGCCCGGCAGCGATGCCCCTCATGAGCCCGGAGACCGGCCTGATCCATCCAACGGCATCACGGTGGGCGATGCCAGGCTAGCGCCGTCTCTTTCTTTTCCTGCCCGCCGTTCCCCAGCCCCAACGGAGAGCTGCCCCATGAGTGAATCCCCCGATCGTGACGAGCGCCATCTGGCGCGCATGTTGCGCAAGAAAGCCGTGATCGACGAGCGCATCGCCAACTCGCCCAACGAATGTGGTCTGTTGCTGGTGCTGACTGGCAATGGCAAGGGCAAGAGCAGTTCGGCCTTCGGCATGCTGGCGCGGTCCATGGGCCACGGTATGCAGTGTGGTGTGGTGCAGTTCATCAAGGGCCGTAACAGCACCGGGGAAGAGTTGTTCTTCCGGCGTTTTCCAGAGCAGGTGCGGTTTCACGTGATGGGTGAGGGCTTCACCTGGGAGACCCAGGATCGCCAGCGCGACATTGCTGCGGCCGAAGCGGCCTGGGCCGTATCCAGGGAGCTGTTGAGCGACCCGGAGATTGGTCTTGTAGTACTCGACGAGTTGAACATCGCCCTCAAGCACGGCTACCTGGATCTGGACCAGGTGCTCAGTGATCTGCAGGCTCGGCCACCCATGCAGCATGTGGTGGTGACCGGCCGCGGCGCCAAGCCGGAGATGATCGAGCTGGCAGATACCGTCACTGAAATGGGCATGGTCAAGCATGCGTTCCAGGCCGGTATCAAGGCGCAGAAAGGTGTTGAACTGTGAGTGTGAATTCATGACCGATGTTCGTCATTGCCCGGCGGTATTGATCGCCGCACCGGCTTCCGGCCAGGGCAAGACCACCGTGACCGCGGCACTGGCCCGCCTGCACCGCAACCAGGGACGCAAGGTGCGGGTATTCAAGTGCGGTCCGGATTTTCTCGACCCAATGATTCTTGAGCGAGCCAGCGGTGCTCCGGTGTACCAGCTGGATATGTGGATGGTCGGGGAACAGGAAAGCCGTCGCTTGCTGTGGGATGCTGCGGGCGAAGCAGACCTGATCCTGATCGAAGGGGTCATGGGGCTGTTCGATGGCACGCCCTCCAGTGCCGATCTGGCGCGGCATTTCGGCGTCCCGGTGCTGGGGGTGATCGATGGCACCGCCATGGCCCAGACCTTTGGTGCACTGGCTCTGGGACTGGCCCGCTATCAGCCGGACCTGCCGTTCGCCGGGGTGCTGGCCAATCGGGTAGGCACCTTGCGTCACGCGCAGTTGCTCGAAGGAAGCCTCACCGAGGGGTTGCGCTGGTACGGTGCCTTGTCCCGGGAGACTGACATCGAGTTGCCCAGCCGCCACTTGGGGCTGGTACAGGCCAGCGAGCTGAATGATCTGGACCTGCGTCTTGATGCTGCCGCTGAAGCCCTGGCCAGCAGTTGCCAAGTGGCACTGCCGCCGGCAGTGAGCTTTGCCGCACCAACGCCGGTACCCTGCGAGCCTTTGCTTGCCGGTGTGCGAATCGCTGTGGCGCGGGATGAGGCGTTTGCCTTTACCTACGGTGCCAGCCTGGATCTGTTGCGGGCCATGGGCGCGCAGTTGAGCTTCTTCTCGCCGATTCATGACACTGAGCTGCCGGAGGCGGACAGTCTGTATCTACCCGGTGGATACCCTGAATTGCACCACCAGGCACTGGCGCAAAACACCGCGATGCTGGGTGCCATTCGTGCCCATCATGGTGCGGGCAAGCCGTTGCTCGCGGAGTGTGGCGGCATGTTGTACTTGCTGGACTCCCTGACCGACGTCGAAGGGCAGCGTGCCAATCTCTTGGGGCTGCTGCCCGGTGATGCCGTGATGCAAAAGCGCCTCGCGGCCCTGGCCTTGCAAGCGGTGGAGTTACCGGAAGGCAGCTTGCGTGGTCACACTTATCATCATTCCCTGACCAGTACGCAACTCGAGCCGATTGCCCGCGGCATCAGCCCCAATGGTGGCCGTGGTGCGGAAGCGGTGTATCGCGATGGGCGGATGACTGCCTCCTATGTGCACTTTTATTTTCCGTCCAACCCGGCGGCGGTGGCGGCTTTGTTCGTGCCAGCTCCTATAGAGGATGCGGTAGGTGAGTGAGCAGGATTTTTCTACGGCGGAGCGTGAGGCGGTTTATCGCGCCATTGCCGAGCGCCGGGATATGCGTCACTTCGCCGGTGGCAGTGTCGCGCCCGAGCTGCTGCGGCGTTTGCTGGAGGCGGCGCATCAGGCACCCAGCGTGGGGTTGATGCAACCCTGGCGTTTTATCCGTATCAGCGATCGCCCGTTACGTGGACGAATCCAGCAGTTGGTGGAGGAGGAGCGGGTGCGCACTGCCGAGGCCTTGGGAGAGCGTTCCGACGAGTTCATGAAACTCAAGGTTGAAGGCATCAATGACTGTGCCGAGGTGCTGGTGGCGGCGTTGATGGATGGGCGTGAGCGGCATGTCTTTGGTCGGCGCACTCTGCCGGAAATGGACCTGGCTTCGCTGTCCTGTGCCATTCAGAACCTCTGGCTGGCGGCGCGCAGCGAAGGCCTGGGCATGGGCTGGGTTTCGCTGTTCGAGCCCCAGGCCCTGGCCGACCTGCTGGGATTGCCCGCCGGTGCCAAACCCTTGGCCGTGTTGTGCCTGGGCCCGGTTACCGAGTTCTATCCGGCGCCGATGCTGGCGCTGCAGGGTTGGGCGCAACCCCGGCCATTGAGTGAGTTGCTGTATGAGAATTACTGGGGAGTGAGTCAATGAGTGTGGCGTTGCTGAGTGTCGCCGGGGTGGCGCTGGATGCGCTGCTGGGCGAACCCAAGCGCAGGCATCCGCTGGTAGCTTTTGGCCGTATGGCGGATCGTATCGAGCAACGTTTCAACGCCGCCGGCCGAGGCTGGCGCAGTCATGGGGTCACCGCCTGGGTACTGGCGGTGCTGCCCTTGACCCTGTTGGCCACGGCCCTGTCCTGGCTGCCCTACATTGGTTGGGTGGTGGAGATCATTGCACTGTATTGCGCCCTGGGCCTGCGCAGCCTCGGCGAGCACGTTGCGCCGGTGGCTCAGGCTTTGCGCAGTGAAGACCTGGATGAAGCCCGGCGTCGGGTCGGTTTTCTGGTGAGCCGTCAGACCAGTGAACTGGACGCCACCGAAGTGGCGCGGGCAGCCACTGAATCGGTGCTGGAAAACGGCAGCGATGCCGTGTTCGCCGCCTTGTTCTGGTTTGCCGTGGCCGGTGCGCCGGGGGTGGTGCTCTATCGCCTGAGCAACACCCTGGATGCAATGTGGGGCTATCGCAACGAGCGTTTTGAGCGTTTCGGCTGGGCGGCGGCGCGAATCGACGACCTGCTCAACTATATTCCTGCGCGTCTGGTGGCCCTGACCTATGCCTTGCTGGGCAAGACCCGCCTGGCGCTCAAATGCTGGTGGCGCCAGGGACCGACCTGGGACAGCCCCAATGCCGGTCCGGTGATGGCGGCTGGAGCGGGCGCCCTGGGGGTCGAGTTGGGCGGCGCAGCGATTTATCACGGTGAGTTGCACCAGCGTCCGCAACTGGGCGAAGGCGAGCCGGCGAGTGCCGACTCCATCGATCGCGGTTGGCAGTTGGTGCAGCGGGGTGTCTGGCTGTGGTTGTTGATTTTGTGCCTGGGGGCTGAATTCTATGCTTGAGCACGGCGGAAGGTTGCGCAAGGCGGCCCAGGAACACGGGATCGCCGAAGAGGCCTGGCTGGATCTGTCCAGCGGATTGGCGCCCTGGCCATTTCCCTTGCCGACCATTCCCCTGCGTGCCTGGGCACGTCTGCCGGAAACCGATGATGGCCTGGAACAGGCGGCCTGCGCCTACTACGGCGCGACTGAGGTGCTGCCGGTGGCCGGTTCCCAGGCGGCAATCCAATTGCTGCCGCGGCTGCGGCGGGCGGGCAAGGTCGGGGTCTTGTCACCCTGTTATGCCGAACACGCCGAGGCCTGGCGGCGCAGTGGCTACCGGGTGCGTGAGGTACTGGAGCAGGAAGTGGATTTCTTTCTCGACAGCCTCGATGTGCTGGTGGTGGTCAACCCCAACAACCCCACCGGTTTGAGCCTCACGCCCGAGCGCCTGCTGGATTGGCATGCCCGCTTGGCCCAGCGCGGTGGTTGGTTGGTGGTGGATGAAGCCTTCATGGATAACACCCCGCAACTGAGTCTGGCCCGGCATGCCCATCAGGTGGGGCTGATTGTCCTGCGTTCATTCGGCAAGTTCTTCGGGCTGGCTGGCGTACGCCTGGGCTTTGTCCTGGCCGAGCGCCGGTTGCTCAGGTTGTTGGCGGAGCAGGTTGGCCCTTGGGCGGTCAGCGGGCCGACCCGGGTGCTGGGGCAGGCTTGCCTGCGGGATGTCGAGGGGCATGCCCGGCAACGTCTGCGCAGTGAAGTGGCCAGCGAGCGCTTGAGTGAAGTTCTTGCGCGCTACGGCTTCAAGCCTCAGGGCGGCTGTGCGCTGTTCCAGTGGCTGATCACCGCCGAGGCCGAGCGGCTTTATCAATTCATGGCGCGGCGCGGCATTCTCCTGCGGCTGTTCGCCCACAACAGCAGTCTGCGCTTCGGCCTGCCCGCCGACGATGCCGATTGGGCGCGCCTGGAACAGGCGCTGCAGGCTTATCGCAAGGACTATCCATGAGCACGCTGATGGTACAGGGCACCACTTCGGATGCCGGCAAGAGCACGCTGGTGACCGCGCTGTGTCGCTGGTTGCTGCGCCGGGGCGTCAGCGTGGTGCCGTTCAAGCCGCAGAACATGGCGCTCAACAGTGCGGTGACCGCCGACGGTGGTGAGATCGGACGGGCCCAGGCGGTCCAGGCCCAGGCGGCCAACCTGGCACCCCACACCGATATGAACCCGGTGCTGCTCAAGCCCAACAGCGACACCGGCTCCCAGGTGATCATTCACGGCCGGGCCGTCACCACCATGAATGCCGTGGCCTATCACGACTACAAGGCCATCGCCATGCAGGCGGTTCTGGCTTCTCATGAGCGTCTGCGAGGCGCTTATGACGTGGTGATGGTGGAAGGGGCCGGCTCTCCTGCCGAGATCAATCTACGGGCTGGCGACATCGCCAACATGGGGTTTGCCGAAGCGGTGGACTGTCCGGTGCTGCTGATTGCCGATATCAATCGTGGCGGGGTGTTCGCCCATCTGGTGGGGACTCTGGAGCTGCTTTCGCCCAGCGAGCAGGCGCGGGTCAAGGGCTTCATCATCAATCGTTTCCGCGGTGACCTGGCGCTTTTGCAGCCGGGCCTGGACTGGCTGGAGGCCCGTACCGGCAAGCCGGTGATTGGCGTGCTGCCCTATGTCATGGACCTGCATCTGGAGGCGGAGGACGGCATCGACCAGCGCCAGGCCGGCAAGGTCGAGCAAGTGCTGAAGGTGGTGGTGCCGGTGCTGCCGCGCATCAGCAATCACACGGATTTCGATCCGTTGCGCCTGCATCCTCAGGTGGACTTGCAGTTCATCGGCCCCGGGCAGGTGATTCCCGCCGCCGACCTGATCATTCTTCCCGGCTCGAAAAGCGTACGCGGCGATCTGGCCTATCTGCGAGCCAACGGCTGGGATCGGGCCATCGACCGGCACCTGCGTTATGGCGGCAAGCTGCTGGGTATCTGTGGTGGTCTGCAGATGCTCGGCAAGCAGTTGCACGACCCACTGGGTCTGGAGGGCGCGGCGGGCTCCAGCCCGGGCCTGGGCTTGCTGGATTTTGAGACCGTGCTCGAAGCAGAGAAGCAGCTGCGTAACGTCAGCGGCAACCTGACCCTGGAGAATGCGCCGGTCAGTGGTTATGAAATTCACGCCGGCGTCACTCGCGGCCCGGCCCTGGAGCAGCCTGCGGTGCAGTTGGAGGGCGGGCGCAGCGATGGTGCTTGCAGCGTCGATGGGCAGATCCTCGGCACCTATCTGCATGGTCTGTTCGAGACTCCGGCAGCCTGTGGTGCGCTGTTGCGCTGGGCGGGGCTGCAGGATGTGCAGGAGGTGGATTATCACGCCTTGCGCGAACGCGATATCGAGCGTCTGGCGGATCTGGTGGAGCGTCATCTGGATACCGCCGCGCTGCTCAAGCTCTGTGGCCTGTAAGCCGCGGTGGACTCACTTTTCAAAGGTGCTCAAGCATGCTGCAACTGATTCTCGGCGGTGCCCGTTCCGGCAAGAGTCGCCTGGCGGAAAAACTGGCCACCGACAGCGCCCTTGAGGTGACCTACATCGCCACCAGCCAGCCACTGGATGGCGAGATAAATCAACGTATTGCCCATCATCGTCAGCGCCGCCCGTCCCATTGGGGGTTGATCGAAGAACCGCTGGAGCTGGCCCGGGTGCTGCAGCAGGCCGCTGGCACCGGGCGTTGTCTGCTGGTGGATTGCCTGACCCTGTGGTTGACCAATCTGCTGATGCTTGAGGACGAGCAGCGCCTGGTGCTCGAGCGTGAGGCCTTGTTGCAGTGTGTGGCGACGCTGCCGGGGGAGATCATCTTTGTCAGCAACGAAACTGGAATGGGTGTCGTGCCCCTGGGCGAATTGACTCGCCGCTACGTGGATGAAGCCGGTTGGCTGCATCAAGCCCTGGCCGAACGTTGTCAGCGTGTGGTGCTGGCGGTGGCCGGCCTGCCCCTGACTTTGAAAGGAACTGCGTTATGAGTAACTCCTGGTGGCTGAACCCGTGCAAGGCGGTCGATGCGCGGATGGTTGAGCAAGCCCTGGCGCGTCAACAGCAATTGACCAAGCCGGCCGGGTCCCTTGGCCAACTGGAGCCCTTGGCGGTACGTCTGGCCGGTCTGCAAGGTCAGCTCAAGCCAGGCCTTGAGCGGTTATGGATTTCGATTTTCGCCGGGGATCACGGGGTGGTCGCCGAGGGCGTATCCGCCTACCCGCAGGAAGTGACTGGGCAGATGCTGCTGAACTTTGTCAGCGGCGGCGCGGCTATCAGCGTGCTGGCACGGCAACTGGGTGCGCAACTGGAGGTGGTGGACCTGGGCACAGTGGCCCCTGGATTGAGCCTGCCGGGTGTGCGCCACCTTAACCTGGGTGCCGGTACGCAGAACTTTGTCCAGGGGCCGGCCATGACCCCGGCTCAGGGTGAGCTGGCCCTGCAAGCAGGCCGCGACAGTGCGTTGCGCGCCCGAGCCGAGGGTGCCCAACTGTTTATCGGCGGTGAGATGGGCATTGGCAACACCACTGCCGCCAGTGCCATTGCCTGTGCCTTGCTGGACATTCCGGTGGCGCAGTTGGCCGGACCGGGCACCGGCTTGAATGCCGAAGGGGTCAATCACAAGGCCCAGGTCATCGAGCGGGCCTTGGCCCTGCATGCGCGGTCCCGCGACGATGCCTTGCAGACGCTGTTCAATCTCGGTGGTTTTGAAGTGGCTGCGTTGGTGGGAGCCTATCTGGCCTGCGCTCAGGAAGGAGTCGCAGTACTGGTTGATGGGTTTATCTGCAGTGTCGCGGCCCTGGTGGCGGTGCGCCTGAATCCGGCGTGCCGTCCATGGCTGCTGTTTGCGCATCAAGGGGCCGAGCCGGGGCACCGGCATGTGCTGGGCGCTCTGCAAGCCGACCCGTTGCTGGATCTGGGCTTGCGTCTGGGGGAGGGCAGCGGTGCCGCGCTGGCGGTGCCATTGCTGCGCCTGGCCTGTGATCTGCACGGGCAGATGGCGACCTTCGCCGAGGCGGCCGTGGCGGACCGCCCGGCATGACCCTGTATCTGGACCTGTTGCGCCACGGTGAAACCGAACTGGGCGGTGGTTTGCGTGGCAGTCTGGACGACGCCCTGACAGAGCGGGGCTGGCAACAGATGCGTGACGGGGTTCAGGGGCGCGGTCGTTGGGATCTGATCGTCAGTTCACCCTTGCAGCGGTGCTCGCGTTTTGCCGAGCAACTGGCTGCGCAGTTGCAGTTGCCCCTGCTGCTGCAGCCTGATGTGCAGGAGTTGCATTTTGGGGCCTGGGAGGGGCAGAGCGCAGCGGCGCTGATGGAAACCAATGCCGATGACCTGGGCCGATTCTGGGCCGATCCCTATAGCTTTACTCCGCCCCAGGGAGAGCCCGTGGCGGACTTTTCCCAGCGGGTGCTGGGGGCGATCGAGGGCTTGTACCGGGACTGTGCCGGGCAGCGGGTGTTGTTGATCAGTCATGGTGGGGTGATGCGCCTGTTGCTGGCCCGGGCGCGGGGGCTGCCTCGGGAGCAGTTGCTGAATGTGGAAGTCAGCCACGGTGCGTTGTTCAGCTTGAAAGTCGCCTCTACGGGGCAATTGAGCGAGGAGGGCTGAGATGCTGCCATTCTGGATTGCTCTGCAGTTTCTCAGCAGCCTGCCCATTCGCCTGCCGGGCATGCCTCAGCCTGAAGAGCTGGGGCGCTCATTGCTGTTCTATCCGCTGGTGGGGCTGTTGTTCGGTGTGCTGTTGTGGTTGCTGGACGCCGTGCTAGCGGGCACCCCCTTGCTGCTACACGCGGCGTTGCTGCTGAGCGCCTGGGTCTTGCTCAGCGGGGGATTGCACCTGGATGGTTTGGCAGACAGTGCCGATGCCTGGCTGGGGGGCTTCGGTGATCGAGAGCGCACCTTGAGCATCATGAAAGACCCCCGGAGCGGGCCCATCGCTGTGGTGACGCTGTTGCTGGTGCTGTTGCTCAAGTTCGCTGCACTGGTAGCGCTGATCGAACAGCAGCAGGGCGTTGCCTTGTTGCTGGCACCTCTGATTGGGCGTGCCTCATTGCTGGGATTGTTCCTCTGTACGCCATATGTGCGTGCGGGTGGCCTGGGTCAGGCGCTGGCCGATCATCTGCCACCACTGGCAGGGCGACAGGTGCTGGGCTTGAGTGTCCTGGTCTGTTTGCTGCTGGGAGGCTACAGCGGACTCTGGGTGGTGCTGCTGGCGGTGTTGCTGTTCTTCTGGTTGCGCCAGTTGATGATTCGGCGCTTGGGCGGCACTACCGGCGATACGGCGGGGGCTCTGCTGGAGTTGCTGGAGACGGCGGTATTGCTGGTGATGGTGCTTCTTTGAGCAAGGTCTGCAGTAGCTGCTTTTTCTGAAATTTCTTGCCTTGGATTAATAGCGGGTATATACACGCATCATGCTTCCCTCTCAATGTTTGTGCACCAACCTGCGTCGTGCCGCTCGTGGCGTCAGCAGGTATTACGACGGCGCCCTCGACGGCTTCGGGATTAACGTTGCCCAGTATTCTTTGCTGAACAATCTGCTGCGTCTCGATCAGCCGAGCATTTCCAGCCTGGCGGACGCCATGGGCCTGGACCGCAGTACGCTGGGGCGTAATGTGCGGGTCCTGGAGGCTGCGGGCCTGGTCCGGTTGATGGAAGGTGACGACCAGCGCAACCGCCTGGTGCAACTGACCGAGGCGGGGCATGAGCGCTTGGTGGCAGCCTTGCCGGCCTGGGAAGCAGCCCAGCAGCGGCTGATCGATCGGCTTGGGGTGGAAAAGCGTGAAACCTTGTTGGCCTTGCTGAACGAACTCGCCTGAAGGCGCTTCGTTCGACTACAAGCGGGTATATACCCGTAACTGGAGAATAAAAATGTCATCGATGTGGCGCACCTGCGGCTGGGTACTTCTCGGCAGCGCATTGATCCTGGCGCTGTCGCTGGGAGTTAGGCATGGTTTCGGCCTGTTTCTGCCACCCATGAGCGCGCAGTTCGGCTGGGGCCGTGAAGTCTTCGCCTTTGCCATTGCCTTGCAGAACCTGATCTGGGGCCTGGCACAGCCGTTTACCGGGGCCCTGGCCGACCGTTTTGGTGCGGCCAAGGTGGTGCTGGTCGGTGGCGTGTTGTACGCGGTCGGGCTGGTGTTCATGGGGCTTTCGGATTCGGCGCTGAGCCTGTCCCTGAGTGCCGGGTTGCTGATTGGCATCGGTTTGTCCGGAACTTCCTTCTCGGTGATTCTCGGGGTGGTCGGTCGTGCCTTGCCGCCGGAAAAGCGCAGCATGGGCATGGGGATCGCCAGTGCCGCAGGCTCCTTCGGCCAATTCGCCATGCTCCCGGGAACCTTGGGGCTGATCGGCTGGCTGGGCTGGTCGACGGCATTGCTGGTGCTGGGCCTGCTGGTGGCGCTGATCGTGCCGCTGGTCAGCATGCTCAAGGACAAGCCGCTGCCGGTGCTGGGGCATGAACAGAGCCTGGGCGAGGCCCTGCGTGAAGCCTGTTCTCACTCGGGGTTCTGGTTGCTGGCGTTCGGCTTCTTTGTCTGTGGTTTCCAGGTGGTGTTCATCGGCGTGCATCTGCCGGCCTATCTGGTGGATCAGCATCTACCGGCGACAGTCGGAACCACGGTGCTGGCGCTGATCGGCTTATTCAACATCTTTGGCACTTACACAGCGGGCTGGTTGGGTGGGCGGATGTCCAAGCCACGGCTGTTGACCGGTCTGTACCTGTTGCGTGCGGTGGTGATCGGCCTGTTCCTGTGGCTGCCGGTGACCCAGACCAGTGCCTACCTGTTCGGCATGGCCATGGGCTTTCTCTGGCTGTCCACCGTGCCCTTGACCAACGGCACGGTCGCGACCTTGTTCGGGGTCAGGAACCTGTCCATGCTTGGCGGCATTGTGTTTCTGTTCCATCAGTTGGGCTCGTTCCTAGGCGGTTGGCTGGGGGGCGTGGTGTATGACCGTACCGGGAGTTATGACTTGATCTGGCAGGTGGCGATTCTTCTCAGTCTGTTGGCCGCGGCTCTCAATTGGCCGGTGCGCGAGCGGCCGGTGGCGCGCTTGCAGGCGAGTGCAGCGTGAAGTCATGGCTGGGTTGGAGTGCCGGCCTGGGCGTCGGCATTGTGCTGTTGTGGCTGGCCTGGTGGGGATGGCATCGCGGCGGGCTGGCGCTGATGCAGTTGGGCATGGGTGCTTGCTAGGTGGGCAGAGGGGCGAGTAACGTCGATATCCGATGACTATTGAAGGACGCTGAACATGGCTAAGCGCTGGTTTGTGGTTCCGGCATTACTCACATTGTTTGCAGGTTCGGTCTGGGCGGCGGATTGTCCGGCGTTACTGCAGGGGTCTGTACCCAAGTTGCACGCCAAGGAATCCATCGATCTGTGCCAGCGCTTTGCCGGCAAGCCACTGGTGGTGGTCAATACCGCGAGCTTCTGTGGGTTTGCTCCGCAATTCAAAGGCCTTGAGGCGCTGTATCAGCGTTACAAGGAACAGGGGTTGGAAGTGGTGGGTGTTCCGTCCAATGACTTCAAGCAGGAGTCCAAGGATGGCGCTGAGACTGCCAAGGTTTGTTACGTCAACTACGGCGTGACGTTCACCATGACCGAGCCGCAAAAGGTTCGAGGGGCAGATGCGGTGCATCTGTTCAAGGTCCTGGCGCAGCAGAGCAATGCGCCGAAGTGGAATTTCTACAAGTACGTGGTGGATCGCCAGGGCAATGTGATTGCCAGCTTTTCCAGCCTGACCAAGCCAGATAACCCGGAATTCATTGAGGCGGTGGAGAAGGCGTTGGCGTCCAAATCCTGAGTTTTGCGGATCAGCACATGAAAAAGCCCTGCCTCTTGAGAGGCGGGGCTTTTTCTTTCGGCTCTAGAGGCACAGGCCTCTTAACGATTTAGAAGCGGTAGGTTGCACCTACGCCGAAACCGTTCGCGCTGTTGTCGTACTGGGCGTTGTAAGTCTGGCCAAGGGCATTGCTGCGGTTGACGTTGACTTTCTCTTCCTTGAGGTAGGAGTAGGCAACGTCGATGGTCAGGTCTTCGGTTGGGCTCCAGCCGGCACCCAGGCTGAAGATGGTCCGGTCGCCGGTAGGAATGCGTGGTGAACGGTCAGTGTTGTTGGTTGGCGCCTGGTCAAAGGTCAGGCCAGTACGCAAGACCCACTGTTTGTTCAACTGGTAGGACGTACCGATGGCGTAAGCCCAGGTGTCATGCCAGTTCTGCTCTTCCTGGATGCTGCCCAGTTTCAGCGTCGGGGCCAGTGCGCCACCTGTTGCAGCGGTGACACCCTCGTTGTTGACGGTGATGTCTTTCAGGCGGCTCCAGCGGGTCCAGGTGGCACCGGCATAGAGTTTCCAGGCATCGTTCAGTTCCTGGGTGACCGAGAGGTCGTAGGACTCTGGAGTGTCGATTTTCAGGGAGGCGTCGTAGCGGTTGCTTTTCAGGATGCCTGGGTTGGTGCCGGCACCGGCGGTGACATCAGTGTGGCCTTCCAGTTTGTATTTCACTTTCGAGTGGTAGGTCAGGCCCACGCGGGTGGTGTCGGTAGCCTGGACCAGCACGCCGATGTTGTAGCCATAACCAACGTCGTCACCCTTGATTTTGACTTTGCCGTCATTGGGCGAAAAAGGGGTAGTCAAGGCTGATTCCAATACACCGGAAATACGGTTGATGGTCGGGCCAAAACCGATCGAAACCTTATCGTTGAAGGCGTAGCTTACGGTTGGCTGGAACGTTACGACCTTGACTTCGCTTTTGCTGCCGAAGTTACGTCCCTGGAAGCTGCTTTCATAGTCGGTGACCAAACCAAATGGAGCATAGACCCCCAGGCCGAACGCCCATTGGTCATCGATTGGTTTGACGTAGAAGCCCATAGGCACGGCAGTTAAGGGCACCATATCGCCCTTGTTGGTGCCCTGGCGGCTGCCACTGGTGTTCCTGAGGTCGGTGGACGCATCGATAGCCGCCATACCGCCAGTGACTTGCTGGCGTTTCAGGCGCGACATACCGGCAGGGTTACCAAATACAGTACTTGCATCATCGGCAGCGGAAGAGCGGCCAGCAAAGCCAGTACCCATGCCGCTGATGCTTTGTTCGTTAAGAGCAAAACCGCTGGCGAAGAGTTGGGTAGAGGCAAGTGCAACCGCGAGACTGATGGTGGATTTGAGCATGAATTTTTTCATTATTAGAACTCCTGGTGATCACCGAGGCGAAAACTACCAACATTTCGGCTACGGCGCTATAGGCTGTAACAGTTGATTTAGAGCGGTTTTGTAGGACAATCCGACCAGAATCGGGGTTTTTCTCCGATTTTGTGAAGGTCGGTGTCAGCAGGCGAGCAGGCTCAACGGTGAAACGCAGGTTTGCCAGGCGCAGGCGAAATCTCTCAAACGTCCTTGTGGTTGAAAGGTCTTCCTCCAGATACGGGCCATGCCGAGCAGATCGTCGGCTGCGGGGAGTGGAGTGTGCTGTTGTTCCACCAGCAACCAGGCGATGGCGGTGGCATAACGCAGATTGACGGTCAGTTCCAGGTGCGGTCCGGCGAGGAACGCATGTTGGCTGGCCAGTCCTCTCACCAGGCTGGCCCGTTCCGGGTCCAGCGCCAGGTAGTGATCCCAGAGGTCCTGGTGGCGCACTTCAGTGATGCGGTACAGGCCGTGGCCGCGGCGATCGTGCAGTGCCGAGCCCAGCGCCGACTGACTGGCGGCAATGCCCAGCAACAAGGCTTCAGCGGTTTTGCTATGACTGCCCAGGTACATCAGCGTCGGGCGAATGACATAGCGGCACAACTCGCTGGCGGCGATACCCATAATGCCCTCGTGGGGGGGGAGGTGGCCGGCGAAACCCGAAGGTGCTTGGCAGCAATGAAAGGATCAGGTTTGCCGGAAGCGGCGCGGGCCGCCTGACTTGAAGTGTAGTGTCATATCTATGTTGTAAAGGCCTGTTTTTAAAACATTTCCGAGCTCTTGTTATAAGCCTTATACCTATTGGTACTTTGGTTGGAGGAGTGGATTGGTAAATCACAGGCAATAAAAAGCCCCGCGATCAGGCGAGGCTCTTGGGTTTTCAGCACTCTGGCGTATCAGGCCACCAAGGCCTGGCGTGTACGCTCGATCACTGCCTGCAGCGGTTCGGCGCTGGAGTATTGATCGGGATACAGGCGTTCGCTGTGACGGGCGATGCCGTGTTCATTGACCAGGGTGAAGCTGAAGCAGCCTTTGCGAGTGGCCATGATCAGGCAGTTCAACGGCGCAAAAGCGTGGGTTAGGGTGCGAATGGCATCCTGAGTCTGGATTTGAGTAGACATAATTATTAGGTGTTCCTACAAATGACACGGTTAAGAACCGTGCAACGTTAAAACGTTCCAGTAACGTCGACCACTATTGGTCAGACGAAGAACCCGACTGGAACAAAGCAGCCAGTTGCAGCGCTTTAATAAGGTTGCGCTAGGGGCTGGCAGGTAGGTACTTAGGAGGGCAGGCAACACAGCAAGGGCAAAGGTTCTGGGCCCAGGGTGGAGATCCTGATCAATTTGCAGGTTGGTTCGGTCAGAGTAAGTAACTTGGGCACGGCCTTTGATTTCGTTTCAAGGGCTGTGTCAGTTTGAGAATTACCTGGAAACCAGCGAGGTGGTCGGTCCTTGATGTTCGACGTTGTTCTCGTTAGGAGAGGTGTCGGCGGGACTTGTTCGACCAGAATTGACTTTCAGCTTGGTACTAACGGGGCGGAGTCTATCGGGTTGAAGGTAGGAATGCAAGTGTGCTAGGAAAAATGTTCCCTGGGCAACGACGTCACGGGGTGACGATTGTGTCACCTCCGACACGGCGGGGTGTACGAAAGTGGTGCATTGCCGACGTCAATTTCCGCCCAGTTGTGCACACTTGTTGTGCCACATGTCACCGGGTTGTCACCTTCCCCAAGGCTTGCTCCATAGCCTGTCTCGAGAATTTAAGTCAATGATAAACATCGTCTTTTTTTACTGGTGAAAAAATCGTCAGTTTGACTGCAGAGCCCGTCTCATGGGGCTTTGAGAGGGTTGTAGAGGGGTTGTCCACTGACTTATCCACAGCTTCTGTGGATTGTCCCAAGCGCTTGCTCTAGGACGGGCGTGCTGGCTCTTTTTTGACTTTACCCGAGCGAAAAAAGGAGTAGAGTGGCGCGCCTTCCGATCTGCCCCACAGTGCTTTATGAAGTTTCGCTCAGTATCACCTTCTGTTACCGCCCTCCCTGACAGTGTTACCGAACCCAAGCGTTTCTCCTTGCGTGTGGCTTTGTGGTTGCTGGACAGCCCGCGCCTGGGACACAACCCTAACGTCAAGCACTTTGCCGGACGTTTACTCAAGCAGCCGGCCCGGGAAGGCGTGGTCGCGGCGCAAAGTCGCCTGGGTCAGTTGATGTGCCGCGAGTGTGGCAACGCCCGGGACCGCCGTATCGGTCACGACCTGTTGCGCCAGGCAGCCCGCGCCGGTGACCGTCGTGCTCAACTGGAGCTGGGCCGTATCGAAGACTGAGGCTGTCCAACGCCCGGTGGCTTGGTTAACCTTCGTTCCTTATTTCGCTGACAGGAATTGCTATGGCTATGGACTTGACCAGCCTGCTGCTCGGCCTGGCGGGAGCGGCGCTGCCGTTACTGGTGCTGGCCTGGCAACTGCAGCGTCGCGCCAGTTCCAGCCAGTCCGAGCTATCACTGCTGGAAGAGCGTCTGGCTACGGCCCTATTGGCCCAGGAAGGACTCATGGCACAACTGGATGCCAGTCGTGATGAAGTCAGTGACCTGAGTCAGGCCAATGCTTTGAAGCAGGCGGACCTGGCGGCTGTGCGTCGAGAGGTCGAGTTGCTGCAGATTGAACGGGACAACGCCCGTGACGCTGCTCACGCCTGGAACCTGGAGCGTGCTGCCAAAGAGAACGAGTTGCGACGTCTGGATGCCCAGGCTGCCTCGTTACAGGCTGAGCTACGAGAGCAGCAGGAAAGCCACCAGCAGCGCCTTACCGATCTGCAAGGGTCCAGGGACGAGCTTCGGGCCCAGTTCGCCGAGCTGGCGGGCAAGATCTTCGATGAGCGCGAACAGCGTTTCGCCGAGACCAGCCAGCAGCGACTTGGGCAGTTGCTGGACCCGCTCAAGGAACGCATCCAGTCGTTCGAAAAAAGGGTCGAAGAGAGTTATCAGGCCGAGGCCCGCGAGCGTTTTTCCCTGGCCAAGGAGCTGGAGCGTTTGCAGCAACTGAATCTGCGCTTGAGTGATGAAGCCACTAACCTGACCCGCGCCCTCAAGGGGCAGAAGACCCAGGGCAATTGGGGGGAGCTGATTCTTGAGCGGGTACTGGAGCACGCAGGCCTGGAGAAGGGACGCGAATACCAGACCCAGGTCAGCCTCAAAGGGCCGGACGGTGAGCGCTTCCAGCCCGATGTTCTGATCATGCTGCCGGGTGACAAGCAGGTGGTGGTGGACTCCAAGGTCAGCCTCACGGCCTACCAGCAGTATGTCGGAAGCGACGATCCACAGATTGCCCAGGCGGCGCTGAAGCAACATGTGCTGTCCCTGCGCAATCACGTCAAAGGCTTGGCCGGCAAGGATTACAAACGTCTGGAAGGTTTGCACAGCCTCGACTTCGTACTGCTGTTCGTGCCCATCGAAGCCGCATTCTCGGCAGCCCTGCAAGCCGAGCCCAACCTGTTTCAGGAAGCGTTCGACCGGCATATCGTCATTGTCAGCCCAACCACCTTGCTCGCTACTTTGCGGGTAATCGACAGCCTGTGGAAGCAGGAGCGCCAGAGTCAGAATGCCCGGGAAATCGCCGAACGGGCGGGCTGGCTCTATGACAAGTTCGTGCTGTTTATCCAGGATCTGGATGAAGTCGGCAACCGCTTGCAGCAACTGGACAAGGCATATGCCGCCGCGCGCAACAAGCTCACCGAAGGTCGGGGCAATCTGGTCAGCCGCAGTGAGCAGCTCAAGTTGCTGGGGGCCCGGGCCAGCAAGAGTTTGCCGGCAGATTTGCTGGAGCGGGCCATGACCGATGCCGACGGGCGAGAGTTGGAGTTGCCGGAGTAGCCCGGCACTGGCTCAGCCCAGAGGCAGATGACGACTCAATAGGGCGCGCAAGGCTGCCGGTTTTACGGGCTTGGCCAGATAGTCCAACCCTGCCGCGTGCACCTGGGCGATCATCTCCGGACGCCCATCAGCACTGATCACCACGCCAGGCACCGGCTCCCCCAACTGAGTGCGTAGCCAGGCCATGACGTCGGTGCCGGTTTCGCCATCGTCCAGGTGGTAGTCCACCAGCGCCAATTGCGGGCGGATGCCTTCCTTGAGCAGCGCCGCGCACTCTTCGCGGTTCCGGGCAGTCCAGACTTGGCAACCCCAGCGTGTCAGCAGGCTGTTCATGCCGATCAGGATGCTGTCTTCATTGTCCACACAGAGCACCTGCCCGCCGTTGAGGGACTGCCCGTTGAGTTCCACCGCTTTGCCCGGCGCGACCACGCTACTGCGGGCCAAGGGGACGTTGACACTGAAAACGCTGCCCTTGCCGGGCCAGGAGCGTACCTGCAACGGATGGCCGAGGACCCGGCACAGGCCGTCGGCGATGGCCAGGCCCAGTCCCAGGCCTTTTTCGGCGCGGGTCTGGTGGCTGTCCAGGCGCTTGAACTCTTCGAAGATCACCTGCTGCTTGTCCCGGGGGATGCCCGGTCCCCGATCCCAGACTTCAAGGCTCAATGAGTCGCCCCGACGACGCACTCCCAGCAAGACCGGGCCCTTGGCATAGCGGAAGGCGTTAGTCAGGAAATTCTGCAGTACCCGCCGCAGTAACTTGCTGTCACTGTCGACCCGCAGACGGCTGCCGCGCACCCGGAATTGCAGGCCCTGCTCATGGGCCAGGGCCTTGAATTCCGCCCCCAGGGTGTCGAATAGCTCGTTGAGGGCAAAGGGTTTGCGATCGGGGGTGATCTTGCCGTTTTCCAGGCGCGAGATATCCAGCAGGTCGCTGATCAGGTCTTCGGCAGAGCGCAGTGAGCTGTCCAAGTGCTGCACCAGCTGCTGGGCTTCGACAGAGAGTCCGTCATTCTGGTGTGAAAGGGCGGCGGAGAACAGCCGTGCAGCGTTCAGGGGTTGCATCAGGTCGTGACTGACGGCCGCTAGAAAGCGCGTCTTGGATTGGTTGGCCGCTTCCGCCGTGCCCTTGGCTTCGGTCAGCGCAGCATTGAGTTGCGACAGTTCATGGGTGCGTTCCGCCACCCGTTGTTCCAGGCCCTCGTTGGCCTCGGTCAGGGCCTGCTCGGCTTCGCGGAACGGGGTGATGTCGGTGAAGCTCATGACGAAGCCGCCACCGGGCATCGGGTTGCCGATCAGTTCGATGACCCGGCCGTTGGGGAACAGCCGCTCGGAAGTATGGGCTCGTCCCTGGCGCATCCAGTGCAGGCGTCGGGCGACGTGGACCTCCGCTTCGCCGGGGCCGCACAGGCCGCGCTCGGCGTTGTGGCGAATGATGTCGGCAATCGGCCGGCCAACGCTGATCAGGCCTTCGGGGTAATTGAACAGCTCCAGATAACGACGGTTCCAGGCCACCAGTTTCAACGACTGGTCCACCACACTGATGCCCTGGGTGATGTTTTCGATTGCGCCTTGCAGCAGTGCGCGGTTGAACTGCAGCACTTCAGAGGCTTCGTCAGCGATGCGCACCACGTCTTCGAGTTGCATCTCCCGGCCTTCGATAGCGGCCTTGACCACGGCGCGGGTCGAGGAGGCGCCAAGGACACCGGCGAGCAGGCGTTCGGTATGGGCGATCCATTCGCCGTCGGCGTTCTGATTCGGGTTGAAGCCTTTGCCCTGACGATAGGCGAAGCGGATGAAACTCTGGCGGGCACGCTCTTCACCGACAAAGCGCGCGGCCAGTTTCAGCAGGTCGTCGATCTGCACTGCCAGCATCGAACGTGAGCTGAGGCGACCGCTGATTTCCTGGCCGATGAAGCGTCCGGCCTGCCAGTGTTCGGAAACCCGGGTGCGCGACAGCACCGAGACCCAGGCGAACAGGGTGAAGTTGCCGGCCAGTGACAGCACCACGCCCTGGGTCAGTGGTGTGATGGGCAGGTCCAGCGGATTGCCGTGCAGCCAGGCCAGGCCGGGGAAGCTGCTCAGGGACCAGCCCAGGCTGTGGGCAGCGATGGGCAGGACCAGGGTGTAAAACCAGATAAAGGTGCCGGCGGCGAGTCCGGCAAACACCCCTCGACGGTTGGCCTGTTTCCAGTACAGCGCGCCAAGCATGGCCGGCGCCAGTTGAGTCACGGCGGCGAATGCAATCTGGCCGATGGTGGCCAGGCTGGCGGTGGAGCCCAGCAGGCGATAGCTGACATAGGCCAGCAACAGGATGACCACGATGCTGACGCGGCGCACCGAAAGCATCCAGTGACGGAACACTTCGAAGGGGCGTTCGGCGTTTTTATGTCGCAGCAACCAGGGCAGCAACATGTCGTTGGAGACCATGGTCGACAGGGCCACGCTGGCCACGATCACCATGCCGGTGGCGGCCGAAGCGCCGCCGATGAATGCCAGCAGGGCCAGGGCGGGATGGGCCTGGGCCAGGGGCAGGCTGATGACGAAGGAGTCCGGCAGCACGCTGCTGGGCAGGAGCATCTGCCCGGCCAGTGCGATGGGCACCACGAATAGCGCAGCCAGGGCCAGGTAGGCGGGGAACACCCATTTGGCCAGGCGCAGGTCCTGGGGCTCGATGTTCTCGACCACGGTGACGTGGAATTGCCGCGGCAGGCAGATGATCGCCATCATCGCCACCCCGGTCTGCACCACCATCGACGGCCAGTTGATGGTTTCCTTCCAGTACTGCTCCAGACGGGGCGCGAGCATGGCCTGGTTGAACAGATCGTCGAAACCGTCATAGAGGCCGAACGTGACGAAGGCGCCGACGGCCAGGAAGGCAAACAGCTTGACCAGGGATTCGAAGGCAATCGCCAGCACCATGCCCCGGTGGTGCTCGGTGGCGTCGAGGTTGCGGGTGCCGAAGACAATGGTGAATAGCGCCAGGATCAGCGACACGATCAGTGCCGTGTCCTGGGCGCGGGTACCCATGGCGTCGGCTCCGGCGCCGATCAGCAGGTTCACACCGAGCACGATGCCCTTGAGTTGCAGGGCGATGTAGGGCAGCACTCCCACCAGGCAGATCAGGGCTACGACCACCGCCAGGGATTGGGACTTGCCGTAGCGGGCGGCAATGAAGTCGGCAATGGAGGTGATGTTCTCCTGCTTGCTGATCATCACCATCTTCTGCAGCACCCAGGGGGCGAACACCAGCAGCAGGATGGGGCCCAGATAGATCGGCAGGAAAGCCCAGAGTTGTTCGGCCGCCTGGCCCACGGCGCCAAAGAAGGTCCAGCTGGTGCAATAGACGGCCAGCGACAGGCTGTACACCCAGGCCCGCACCCGCGGCGGAAGGGGCGCGCTGCGACGGTCGCCATAGAAGGCGATGGCAAACATGATGGCCATATAGGCCAGGGCAACGGCGGCAATCAGCCCGCTGGACAACGACATGGAAACTCCGAAGCAAAGACGCCGGGCACGTCAGCCCGGCCAGACAGTCTGGCACGATGTTGAGTTGACGTCAGTGTCGACCAAGGTATCAGCGCGGCCTGATGTCGCAGGGCCTGACGGTCGTTCGGGCGGGCTAGGGTTGCAGGGCGAGCTCGATCATTTCATGGAGTTCCGACACCGGTAGCGGCGTGGCGGAGAACAGGATGCGAAACACGGTCGGCGCCACGATCAGGTTCAGCAGGCGATCGACGTCCGGCAGGCGTTCTTCACTGTCCTGATAGCGTTCGAGGAGGGTCTGCAATTGAGCGCTGAGGATAGTCACGCAATAGCCTGGAGTCGCGCTGCATTGCACGTCGCGCATCATGTTG
The DNA here is from genome assembly GCF_042980055.1 of Pseudomonas danubii. Classification (NCBI taxonomy): domain Bacteria; kingdom Pseudomonadati; phylum Pseudomonadota; class Gammaproteobacteria; order Pseudomonadales; family Pseudomonadaceae; genus Pseudomonas; species Pseudomonas danubii. The sequence goes on along the minus strand of NZ_CP116502.1, from coordinate 6,118,175 downwards.
CGTCCTGGCTCCGAACTCATTTCATCCAGGTACTGCTCGGCCCAGGCTCGCAGGTCGCCCCGCAGGCTGCCGGTGTTGGCCGGTTCGCTGTCCGGACGCATGCGTGCCAGTGCAACATCGGCCAGCAGGGCTGACAGGTCGCCCCAGCGTCGGTAGATGGTCGAGGGGGTGACGCCGGCGCGAGTGGCGATCTGCGGCACGGTCAAGGACGAGCGGTCCTGCTCCTCAAGGAGCTGGCGGACTGCCGTATGGATGGATTCCTGAACCCGGGCGCTACGGCCGCCTGGGCGTAAAGCTTCTTTAATAGCCATGGGAACGAACCTTAACACAAAGAATTTGCTTTAAGCCCGGGGCGGTAGCACACTGCGCAAAAGCAAAATATTAGCTTTAGTGGAGCGTGCTTATGTCCGGTGCTATCGACACCTGTGTGTCCAACCGTCGCAGTTTGGTGTTTCTGGCCATTACCTTGCTCAGTTTTCTGGCGGCCTCCAGCGTGCCGACACCGCTTTATCACCTTTACCAGGAAACCCTGCATTTTTCTCCGGCGATGCTGACCTTGGTATTCGGGGTCTATGCCCTGAGTCTGCTGGCCGCCCTGCTGACGGTGGGGTCTCTGTCGGACTACCTGGGGCGGCGGCCGGTGATCTTTGCCGCCTTGCTCCTCAATGTCCTGGCGATGCTGCTGTTTATCAATGAAAGCGGGGTGCAGTGGCTGATTGCTGCACGGGTGATGCAGGGCTTTGCCACTGGCATGGCTACCAGCGTACTCGGCGCCGCGTTGCTGGATACCGATCGCCAGCAAGGCCCATTGGTCAATAGTGTTGCGCCCCTTCTGGGCATGGCGTGCGGCGCCATGGGCGCCAGCTTGCTGGTGGAGTTCGCGCCGTTGCCGCTACAGCTCAGTTACTGGTTGCTGTTGGGGTTGTTCGTGGTCCAGGCCCTGTATGTCTGGCGCTTGCCGGAAAGTGTCAGTCCGCAACCTGGCGCCTGGGCCTCGTTGCGGCCCACATTGCATGTACCGCTGCAAGCGCGGCGAGCGTTATGGCTGGCGTTACCGGTGGATGTGGCGGTATGGGCTGTGGGCGGCTTTTATCTGTCCTTGGCCCCGTCACTGGTGCGCGCCGCTACCGGGTCAACCTCGAACTTGACCGGCGGCGCTCTGGTGGCGGTGCTGACCCTCAGTGGTGCAGTGATGATCTTTTCTCTGCGCCAGCGACCGGCGGACAAGGTCCTGCGCCTGGGGGCCGGGTTGTTGGCGGTGGGGGTGATGCTGATCCTCGGCGCAGTGCACAGTGCCAGCCTGATCCTGTTCTTCCTTGGCACCCTGGTGCTGGGCAGCGGTTTCGGTGGCGGATTTCTTGGCGCGCTGCGCAGCGTAATGCCCCTGGCCTTGCCCCATGAGCGCGCGGGCCTGATGTCGGCGTTTTATGTCCTGAGTTATCTGGCGTTCTGCCTGCCGGCATTGCTGGCGGGCAACCTGACCCGCAGCTTCGGCCTGATTGCGACTACCGATGGCTATGGGGCCGTACTGATCCTGCTATCCCTCGGCGCTCTTCTGGTACTGCTGCGTCGCCCGGTGCCGCCATGTTGCACAGCACCTGGGAATTGAGCGTGTGGCTCATCCACTGAAAGAACATCCTGGGTACTGATGATCGAGTTTGAAGGCAGCGCCTCGGACTTAATATCTATCCAGTAGATAACAGATAGAGAAATTACCCGTTATATAGATATTCGATTAGGTTCTACCATGGGCTCCACCTCATCTGAGGACAGGAGACACGTCATGCCATGCACCCACAGCGTCAAAGCCGGCCGCCGGCCCTTGAGTCATCTGCAACACCCCCGTGAAGCCATTCGCCAATTCACCCCCAACTGGTTTGCCGCCACCATGGGCACTGGGGTTCTGGCCCTGGCGCTGGCCCAGTGGCCGGCCCAGGTTCCAGGCCTGCATCAGGTAGCCGAAGGATTCTGGTGGCTGACCATTGCCCTGTTCGTGCTCTTCACGGTGATGTATGCCGCCCGTTGGGTGCTGTTCTTCGATGAGGCGCGGCGAATTTTCGGTCATTCAACTGTCTCGATGTTCTTCGGCACCATTCCCATGGGGCTGGCAACCATCATCAACGGCTTGCTGCTGTTCGGCATTCCCCGCTGGGGTGAGGCGGTGGTGCATCTGGCGCAAGTGTTGTGGTGGCTGGACGTTGCCATGTCCCTGGCTTGCGGGGTGTTGATCCCCTACATGATGTTCACCCGGCAGGAGCACAGCATCGATCAGATGACCGCCGTCTGGTTGCTGCCGGTGGTGGCGGCTGAAGTGGCGGCGGCCAGCGGCGGCTTGCTGGCGCCGCATCTGGCGGATGCTCACGCCCAACTGGTGATGCTCAGTACCAGCTATGTGTTGTGGGCTTTTTCGCTGCCGGTGGCTTTCAGCATCCTGACTATCCTGCTGCTGCGCATGGCCTTGCACAAATTGCCCCACGAAAGCATGGCGGCCTCGAGCTGGCTGGCCCTGGGGCCGATCGGTACCGGCGCCCTGGGCATGCTGGTGCTGGGGGGCGATGCCCCGGCGATCTTTGCCGCCAATGGCCTGTCCGGCGTCGGCGAGATTGCCGCCGGCCTGGGGCTGGTGGCGGGCCTGACTCTATGGGGCTTCGGCCTGTGGTGGATGTTGATGGCGGTGCTGATCACCCGGCGTTACTTGCGCGAGGGCATTCCCTTCAACCTCGGTTGGTGGGGCTTTACCTTCCCGCTGGGTGTGTATTCGCTGGCCACCTTGAAGCTGGGTAGCACTTTGCACCTGGGATTCTTCAGCGTATTTGGTGCGGTGTTGGTAGCGGCCCTGGCGTTGATGTGGCTGATCGTGGCCAGGCGTACAGTCCAGGGGGCCTATAAAGGAGAGCTGTTTGTTTCGCCGTGCATTGCGGGCTTACGGAAATAATCGCCAAAGATAGGTAAGGTTGTGGCCTGGATCGATATTCGACATTCCAATAACAGTATCCACGCCACTCAGGGACATGGAAGATGAGTCACCCTTCGCAGTTCACTTTGCTCCGCAAGCGGCGGTTCCTGCCGTTCTTCATCACGCAATCCCTCGGCGCCTTCAACGACAACATCTTCAAGCAGTCGTTGATCCTGGCCATTCTCTACAAGCTGAGCATCGAGGGTGATCGCTCGATCTGGGTCAACCTCTGTGCCTTGCTGTTCATCCTGCCGTTCTTTCTGTTCTCGGCCCTGGCCGGGCAGTTCGGTGAGAAGTTCGCCAAGGATGCGCTGATTCGCCTGATCAAGCTGGGGGAGATCGCGATCATGGCCGTGGGAGCGGTGGGCTTCGTCTTCGACCATCTCTGGCTGATGCTGGTGGCGCTATTTGCCATGGGTACCCATTCGGCGCTGTTCGGCCCGGTGAAATATTCGATCCTGCCCCAGGCCCTGCGTGAAGAGGAACTGGTGGGCGGCAATGGCCTGGTGGAAATGGGGACTTTCCTGGCGATTCTGGCCGGGACCATCGGCGCGGGGATCATGATGTCCTCGGCTCATTACGCCTCTATTGTCTCGGTTGCCATCCTGGGCGTCGCGGTGTCGGGGTACCTGGCAAGTCGGGCCATTCCACGGGCGGCTGCTGCAACCCCGGACATGCGCCTGAACTGGAACATCTTCAGTCAGTCCTGGGCCACCTTGCGTCTGGGCTTGGGGCAGACACCGGCGGTGTCGCGGTCGATTGTCGGCAACTCCTGGTTCTGGTTTGTCGGGGCAATCTACCTGACTCAGATTCCCGCCTATGCCAAGGAGTGGATGCACGGCGACGAGACGGTGGTGACCCTGATCCTCACTGTGTTTTCGGTGGGTATCGCGGTGGGCTCGATGCTGTGCGAGAAGCTTTCGGGGCGCAAGGTAGAGATCGGCCTGGTACCGTTTGGCTCCTTTGGCCTGACGGTATTCGGCCTGCTGCTGTGGTGGCATTCCGGTGGTATCCCGGAGAGTGTCAATGGTCATGGCTGGCTTGAAGTGCTGGGCTTCGGGCATGCCTGGTGGGTGTTGTTCGACGTGCTGGGGCTGGGGGTATTCGGTGGCTTCTATATAGTGCCGCTGTATGCGCTGATCCAGTCGCGTACTCCGGAGAATGAACGGGCCCGGGTAATTGCTGCCAACAATATTCTCAATGCGCTGTTCATGGTGGTGTCGGCGATTGTTTCCATCGTCATGCTGAGCATGGTCAAGCTGACCATTCCCCATCTGTTCCTGGTGGTGTCGCTGCTCAACATCGCGGTCAACGTCTATATCTTCAAAGTGGTGCCCGAGTTCAGCATGCGGTTCATGATCTGGCTGCTCAGCCATTCCATGTACCGCGTCGAGCATCGCAATCTGGAGCAGATCCCCGATGAAGGGGCGGCGTTGCTGGTGTGCAACCACGTGTCGTTCGTCGATGCCTTGTTGATTGGCGGCGCGGTGCGCCGGCCGATTCGCTTCGTGATGTACTACAAGATCTACAACCTGCCAGTGCTGAACTTTATCTTCCGCACCGCCGGTACCATTCCTATCGCTGCACGGCATGAAGATCTGGAAATCTACGAAAAGGCCTTTAAACGTATTGCCCAGTATCTGCGTGACGGTGAGTTGGTGTGCATTTTTCCCGAGGGCAAGCTGACTGCCGATGGTGAGATTAACGAGTTCAAGGGCGGCCTGACACGGATTCTCGAAGAGACCCCGGTGCCGGTGATTCCCCTGGCACTGCAGGGCTTGTGGGGCAGCTTCTTCAGTCGCGACCCGAACAAAGGGTTCTTCCATCGCTTCTGGTCACGAGTGACTTTGGTGGCCGGGCCAGTCGTAAGCGTGGAGGCCACCGAACCCGCGCAGTTGCAGGCGCTGGTGGGGCAGTTGCGCGGCAGTCGTCGCTAGGATTGCAGTGAATACAAAAACGCCCGCAGCATTGCGGGCGTTTTCATTACTGTGCGGCGGCGGTCAGCTGGCGCTGACTTTCAAACCCACCAGGCCGGCGATGATCAGCGCCACGCTGGCCAGGCGCACCAGGGCCATGGATTCGCCGAACAGGATGATCCCTGCGATCACCGTGCCAATGGCACCGACCCCGGTCCAGATGGCGTAGGCCGTGCCCAGGGGCAGCTCCTTCATGGCCAGACCGAGCAGGCCCAGGCTGATGGCCATGGCGAGGATGGTCAGGGCGGTGGGCAGCGGACGGCTGAAACCGTCGGTGTACTTCAGGCCGACAGCCCAGCCCACTTCAAACAAACCGGCAAACAACAAAATGATCCAGGACATGCTGACCTCATCGGTTGATGGGGTCGTCCCCACAAATAAGTCACTCGATTGAGTCGCGAGGTCGTCCTCGCGCTGCGCAGTATACTGCTCAATGCGGCTCGGTCGATCAGTTTTCAGCTCGGTTGCCGACTCGTTGTGTTTCCAGTTTTTGCTCGCTTTTGTCCCTCATGCCGCGGAAGTAGGTCGAGAGCAAGGCCCCGGAGATGTTATGCCAGACGCTGAACAGGGCGCTGGGTACTGCCGCCAGTGGAGAGAAGTGGGCGCTGGCCAGGGCGGCCCCCAGGCCGGAGTTCTGCATGCCGACTTCCAGTGCCAGGGATTTGCGTTGTGCCAATGGCAGCTTGAAGAGTCGGCCGGTGAAATAGCCCAACAGGTAGCCGAAGCTGTTGTGCAGCATCACCACCGCCATGATCAGCAGTCCGGACTCGGCGATTTTTGCCTGGCTGGCCGCCACCACGGCGGTGACGATGATGACGATGCTCACCACCGAAACCAGCGGCAGTACCTCCACTGCATGTTGTACTCGATGGCCCAGCACGCGCTGGGCCAGCACGCCCAGCACGATCGGCAGCAGCACTACTTGCAGGATCGACCAGAACAGTTCCATGAAGGACACCGGCAGCCAGGCCGAAGCCAGCAGCCAGATCAGCGCAGGGGTCAAGAGTGGCGCGAGCAGGGTGGTGACTGCAGCAATGGCCACCGACAGGGCGAGGTCGCCCCGGGCCAGCCAGGTCATGACGTTGGACGAGGTGCCGCTGGGGCAGCAACCCACGAGAATCACGCCGACGGCAATTTCCGGCGGCAGATGGAAGGCCTGGCAGAGTAGCCAGGCCACCCCGGGCATGATCACGAAGTGCGCGACCACTCCCAGTGCGACGCGCCAAGGATGACGGGCCACTTCGGCGAAGTCTTCGAGTTTCAGGGTCAGGCCCATGCCGAACATCACCAGGCCCAGCAGCGGCACGATGGCGCCCTTGAGGCCGATGAACCAACCGGGTTGGAAGAATGCCAGGACGGCGAAGATCAGTACCCAGTAGGCGAAGGTGTTGCCGACAAAGCGGCTCAGTGCAGCCAGTGCTCGCATGACCTGTTCCTTATTATGTGAAAACGCCACCGAAGGCGGTGGCGTCTATAGCGGGGCGGCTATTGGAGCAAGGCGTCAGATGCCTTGCGGAATCTCCTCGCCACCCAGGGCCTCGAACAGCGCCGGTAGGAAGTCGCCGAAAGTCAGCATCATCAGGGTGAAGCTGGCGTCCTGCTGGCCGAGGGCTTCATCGCCGCCGTCTTGTTCCGCCTGATCCTGCAGCAGGTCTTCGAACTTCAGGCGCTTGACCACCATCTTGTCGTCGAGCATGAAGGACAGTTTGTCCTGCCAGGCCAGGGACAGTTGGGTGACCACTTTGCCGGTGCTCAGGTGCAGCTGGATTTCCTCGCCGGTCAGGTCCTGGCGCTTGCAGCGCACGATGCCGCCGTCTTCATGGGTATCGCGCAGTTCGCACTCATCAAGGACGAAGAAATCGTCGGCGGCTTTCTGGGTCTTGACCCAGTCGGTCATGATCGCGCTCGGAGCAATCTTCACGGTCAGTGGACGTACTGGCAGGGTGCCGAGGACTTCACGCAGAGTGGAGAGCAGGTCTTCGGCGCGCTTGGGGCTGGCGGAGTTGACCAGAATCAGCCCTTGTTTTGGGGCGATGGCGGCGAAGGTCGAGGAGCGGCGGATAAAGGCCCGGGGCAGGAACGCCTGGATGATTTCATCCTTGATCTGGTCGCGCTCCTTCTTATAGACCTTGCGCATCTGCTCGGCTTCGATCTCTTCGACCTTTTCCTTCACCGCGTCGCGCACCACGCTGCCAGGCAGGATACGTTCTTCTTTGCGCGCTGCCACCAGCATGAAGTCCTGGCTGACGTGCACCAGCGGGGCGTCTTCACCTTTGCCGAAAGGGGCGACGAAACCGTAAGTGGTCAACTCCTGGCTTGCACAGGGGCGCGCCAGTTTGGTCGCCAGTGCAGTTTCCAGCGCCTCAGCATCAAAAGGCAGATCTTGGGTCAGGCGATAGATCAGCAGGTTTTTGAACCACATGGGGTGAATCTCTCCTTTATACAAAGGAGGGCATTATTCTCTTCGCTGCTGCTCAGGCCAACCCTTCGCTAAGCCTTTGGAAGGCCTGAAAAAATTATTATAAAAAGTGCTTGCCAGAGTGGGGGCTGCTCCGTAGAATGCGCGCCACACCGAACGTGAAGGGTGATTAGCTCAGCTGGGAGAGCGTCTGCCTTACAAGCAGAATGTCGGCGGTTCGATCCCGTCATCACCCACCATTCGCATTCAGTGTTACGCGCAGCGGTAGTTCAGTCGGTTAGAATACCGGCCTGTCACGCCGGGGGTCGCGGGTTCGAGTCCCGTCCGCTGCGCCATATTCGGTAACCTGGAACACTGAACGCCAGGTCACCACAGAAAGCCCGCTAGCGCGGGCTTTTTGCTGTAAAGAGTTTGTGGGTAGTGCGGCATTTCATGGGAATTCAGATTTTTTTGATAAAATTATCAATTAAATCAACACTTTAAGAATTTCTGTGGCATAATGCGCCCCGCAACGAAGGTAAAGGGTGATTAGCTCAGCTGGGAGAGCGTCTGCCTTACAAGCAGAATGTCGGCGGTTCGATCCCGTCATCACCCACCACTTACTTTCAACGCTACGCGCAGCGGTAGTTCAGTCGGTTAGAATACCGGCCTGTCACGCCGGGGGTCGCGGGTTCGAGTCCCGTCCGCTGCGCCATATTCGATAACCTGGAACACTGAACGCCAGGTCATCACGGAAAGCCCGCTAACGCGGGCTTTTTGCTATCTGGGGTTTGGCTTTAGGCAAATCTGGCACCCCCAAAAGCGGCCCGCAGGCCGCTTTTCTTGTTTCAGGGCTTACTGCTCGGCGTTACGGCTGTGCCGGTAGTCACTGACAGCTTCGTAGACCGCTTTGCGCAAGCGGTTGATACCACCGATAGGGCGATGGGCCTCAATGCCGAACCAGGGATTGAAGGATTGATTGTCGCAGGCGAGGTTTTGCGCAGGAGTGTCGAAGTCCTGGGCGGGGATCGTCAATCGGGCCACGGTTTCAAACGGGGCGTCGCTTTCTTTCCACTCGATGCTGGTGTCTTCGATCGGCATGAACCGGCTCGGATCCTGGCGCTGGATCTGCAGCACGAAGCAGGCTGGCATCCGATCGGTGGAGAGCTGCTGGGTCAGTGCGCTGCGCAAGAAGTTGGGCAGGTCCTGGTTCTGCGCTGGCAAGTTGTAGGCCGGGCAGCTGTCCGGGTCCGGCATGACCCGGAACTTGGCGTTGGCGTTACCGAACTTGTAGGGCGAGACCGAAAAGTAGGTCGTCTGGGTCGGGCTGGCTGGTGCTGGTGACAACGTGGCCAAGGCGATGAACAGATGGCGGATCTGCCAACTGCGAGGATCCCAGCCAGGGAAGAAGGCGCCGACTTTCTTGCCATCCGCCTGGGCGGCAATGTTCTGTTGATACTCCGCCACATCGCTGATGAAGAAGTTCGGATGATTGAACATCACGAAGTCCTGCTCGCGTCGCGCCGATTCCGCGGGGATCAGCTGTTGCCCAGGAACATCCAGCAGTTTGATCGCCATGCCGCGGGCATCGCGAATGCTGTCGAACTGCGGATAGGCATTGCCGTTGGACAAACGCACGGTCGCTTGCCAGATCTGGCCGGGGTTTGCGAATACACCCTGGCGCAGTTCCGAATTCAGGTCCTTGAGCACCTGGACCTCGGCTTTCACGCAGCCATGAGCCTTGGCGTGGGCATCGCGCAGGTAGCGCGTGCCTTCGCGGTGTTGATCGACGATGCGTACGGCGGTCTGGATGATGTCCTGGGTGCGTGCGGCTTCATCGGCGGGAATCTGCTCCTGCACTGCCACCGGACCACGGTGCTGCCAGGCGAACCAGGCGCTGCCCAGGGCCCAACCCAGCAGGCCGATGCCGGCCAGCAACAACAGAGTCTTGCCCAGCAATGCACCGAGGCTTAGCCAGAGCCTGGCCAGCAGTGACGGTCGTTTTCTTGCGAGATCGAGTTTCATGGCAGTTGTGACTCCAGCGGTCCGCCTAGCACTTTCAAGTATTCCAGCAGCGCCCAGCGCTCTTCGGGTTGCAGCAGAGGGCCGATGACGCCGTTGCCACGCTGGCCGGCACGGAATTCGTGGCCGCTGTTGTGGTTGCCGCTGATGCGGGTATCGAATTCAAAGCCATTCTTGAAGGCTTCCGGGCGATAGCCCAGGTGCTTGGGATCGTATTCGAAGGTGCCTCGATAGAAGGTGGTGGAGCGTTCGGATTGCGGCGAAAGCAGTTGATACAGGTTGGGCACCGAGCCGTTGTGCAGGTAAGGCGGTGTCGCCCAGACCCCAGCCAGTGGCCGGGCCTTGTAGGCACGCAGCTCCCGTACGCCGATCGGCAGGCCATAGCCATCCAGCCGTGGCTGTTCCTCGGGAGTGACCTTGGCATCGCGGTAGGCACGTTCCTCGACGAAGGCGGTGATATAGGCCAGGCCCTTCGCGGCCGAGAGTTGGCTCAGGTCAAGTGGTTCAGTGGGCGTCGGGTGCAGTTCGACGTTGGACTTGGCCAGTTCGGCGGTGTCCCATTGCAGGGCACTCAGGTCATAGCGCAAGTCGGCGATGTTGCTGGCGGAGTTCGGGTCGGTACCAATCACCGAAACCGGGAGCATCTTCAGTTGCTGCACTGGGCGGCCGTTGCTCTCGCTCACTGTCGGTAGGTGACAGCCGGCGCAGTGGCTGGCGAACAGGTCGCGGCCCTTGGCAGCAAGAGGTTTATCGACAGTGCCCAGCAGTGCCTCAGGCCATGTGGGAGGCTTCAGGCGCTGCAAGGTTTCTTCTATATGGTTGAGGTCGCGAACCCGCACACTGGACGGGTAGCGGGCATCGCCGGTGAGGGGCTGGCCGTTGCTGTCGAACAGATTGAGGGTGGCACCGACCCCCAGGGCCTCGCCTATGTTGCGGGCCATGGGTTGCTGTGCGGAACCATTCCACTGCACCCAATCGAAGGTCCAGATGTCCCACAGTTGTGGGTAATCCACCGGGGCGTTGGCGATCCGATAGTTCTGCGCAGAAATGGCATCGCCGAAACTGGCGTTGGCGATGCGGCCGAAGGCATCGGTACGGCCCGGGCCTTCCTCGGTGGGATAGAGGCCACGATGGGTGTCGTTCCAGGCGACTCGGAGGAAGGTGTCCAGCGAGGCCTTGAATTCCTTGCGCAGTTGTTCATGTTGCGCGTCATAGTCTGCGCCCAGCACTTTGCGGGCGAAACGCTCGAATTTCCATGGGTTGTAGTAGGTGGTGGCCAGACTGGCTACCAGCGCCTGGCCGAAGCTGCCGCCGCGCAGGGTTGGCACGCTGGAGGGCAGGACGTGTTGCGCCGATCCGCCATCGATTCGCAATGCCTGATGGTTGAAGCGCAGTTCCCCGGTGTGGCAGGCGGCGCAGGTGATGTCCAGGTACTGTTCCGGGCTGCCTGGGTTCTGGTGTCGGGCGAACCCTACTGGCAGGTTGCCGGGATTCTGCGCGGTGGCTTTCTGTCCGGGCTGAACCAGGAATCCGAAGCGTGCCAGGTACTCCGGCGCTGCAAAGGACTGCTTGGAGAAGGGCAGCTCCAGGGCGGTGAACCATTCATAGCGCAGGCCTTTGACCTGAGTGCCTTGGGGGGTGAAATAGTACGTCTGGCGGTCGGCGGCGTCCCACTGGTCCAGATAGTGCACCTGCTCGACGGGCACATAGTCGGGAAGCTTGGGGTTGGCGATGTAGTACACAACCACGGCCAGGGCTATGCCGATCAACACGGCAATCAACAGCAATACACGGTAGATGAGGCGCAAGATGTACGTCCTTGTCGAATTTGCTTTCCTTATGCCTGAGCGTCTCTGACGCGGCAAGTAGCCATTACTTGCGCTATGGTTATTCGCGCTCGTTCCAGCGCCTCACCGAGCCGCCTGAGCGGGCGTTCCCCAAAGCATAAAACGTGTTTAAAGACGTGAACTTATCGGACATTTACTACTCTTACGCCGGTAGCCATTGGTCGTGGTCGCCTGATAAGCTCGCGGCTTTATTCGATTGCCCTTTAGGCGCATGAACAAGGAAATAGCATGAAACAGCATCGGTTGGCGGCGGCGGTGGCCCTGGTTAGCCTGGTACTTGCGGGGTGTGACTCGCAGACCAGCGTAGAGCTGAAAACCCCGGCGCAAAAAGCTTCCTACGGTATCGGCCTGAACATGGGCAAGAGCCTCGCCCAAGAAGGCATGGATGACCTGGATTCCAAAGCGGTAGCCCAGGGCATCGAAGATGCCGTTGGCAAGAAAGAACAGAAGCTGAAGGATGAGGAACTGGTTGAAGCCTTTGCCGCGCTGCAAAAGCGTGCCGAAGAGCGCATGGCCAAGATGAGTGAAGAGTCGGCTGCTGCCGGCAAGAAATTCCTCGAGGAAAACGGTAAGAAAACCGGCGTGACTACCACTGCTTCCGGCCTGCAGTACGAAGTGCTGAAGAAGGCTGATGGTCCTCAGCCCAAGTCGACTGACGTGGTCACGGTTCACTACACCGGTACTTTGACCAACGGCACTGTATTCGACAGCTCGGTAGAGCGTGGCAGCCCGATCGATCTGCCTGTCAGCGGCGTCATCCCGGGTTGGGTTGAAGGTCTGCAACTGATGCACGTGGGTGAGAAGTACAAGTTGTACATCCCTAGCGATCTGGCCTACGGCGCACAAAGCCCAAGCCCGTCGATCCCGGCCAACTCGGTTCTGGTGTTCGAACTGGAGCTGCTGGGTATCAAGGATCCAGCCAAGCAGGACGCCGCCAAGTAACCTGTCTCTGCGCCTGAAGCAACGCCCCGTTTTTACGGGGCGTTGTCGTTTCTGCGGGCCACTGCTGGTAAATATTCCGAACCGGCGCCATCGTAGGTGGTCAGAACTGGGTATCGGCGGTGGGTAGTCTGTGAAGGCCGCCAAGTCAATGAAATTATGGGTTTTTTTATGTGAGTAAAAAACGCCCGATCTGAGCTAAGCCCTTATGAAACGGGGCTTTCAGCTGTGAAAAATAGCTCTGTTCACAAGGTTATCCACAATTTGTGTGGATAACATTTCAGTGGAGTGATGATGAAAGCACCTTGGAGTTTTGCTCGCTTCCTGCCCCTGGCTGGTCGGTTGCTGAGCCGCGGTCGTTTACCGACGCTGCTGTTTGCCGTGGCCAGCAAGGGGGCCAGCCAGGGTGGCCGTCTGGGCAAGGTCAAGGAGGATCTGCGCCTGCTCCAGGCACTGTGTCTGGCTTACTGGCGAGGTGAGTATCGCGCTGTCAGCCCCAAGGCTTTGCTATCGGTAGTGGCAGGATTGATGTACTTCCTTAGCCCGGTGGACGCGATCCCCGATTTTCTCCCGGTATTCGGCATGCTCGACGACATCGCCGTGCTGGCGTGGTTGATGAAGACCCTGGATGACGAACTTGGTGCCTTCCGCGCCTGGCGCAACCGCCAGATGCCGGAAAAACTGGCGGTGGTTGAACGCCTGCCGGATACACCGGAACAACTGCAGCTGGAGGGGCCGCGGAAAAACTGAAGCGATTGACTCGCTCTCTCAACAATCATGCTCCCCGCGACCGCCGCCGCTGTTAGGATTACACTTCAAGGGAAAAGTCCGACTCGGTAAGAGTCGTTGTCCTACGGGGTAGTAATGGATATTCAGATTATTGAACGCGATGGCGAGCCCGAATATGCGGTTCTGCCGTGGGCTCAGTATCAAGCTTTATTGACAGCCGCAGGCCTCACCAAACAACAACCACACGCCGCTGCAACCTCTCAGGCGGCACCACCAGCCCAGAGTCTTCCGGGCCTGGATCAACTACGCAATTTGCGCGAAGGGAAGGGCATCGCCATCGAGGCGCTGGCCCGCAAAGTAGGTATCAGTCCGTCTTACCTGGCCCTGATTGAAAGTGGCGAGCGTCAACCCGACGCTGCGATTCGCCGCAGCCTGGCCTGGGAGTTGACGGTGCCGGGGTGGAGGGAGCAATCGTGAGTGTAAGGATCAGTCGTCAGCACTGGGATGGGCTGTTGGGCGAATTGGATCAAGCCCGTCGCCAACGCCATCTTTTAACCTACCGGGCATTGCTGGAGCGATTGCAGCTGCCTAGCCCAGCCATGCAAACCCTGACGGCCGCGCTGGAGCATCTGGCGGCCCTGGATGCTCGGGCCGAACAGCCATTGCGCAGTTCATTGGTGATCAGTCAAGGCGCTAGTCGTTTGCCTCGTACCGGGTTCTTTGAGTGTGTGGAGCGCTTGGGACGTTTTTCCGGGCCATCCGATGGCGTGGCCGCTGCTTCATGGCACGCATCGGAAGTGGTTCGCGTGTTTGAGTACGAATACCCCGAATCAGCGGAGGCTTGAATGTTCTGGCGACTCAAGGCACGACTCAGCTATTGGCTGGCGCGCCGGTTGTTTCATTGGCCGTGGTTTATCCGCGAACCTCGCAGTTGGCGCTGGATGGAGGGGCAATTCGCACGCATGGCCAATCTGGGGGATGTCGACGCGCAAAGTTTTTACGGACACATCCTGACTTTTCGTGGGCAGGGGCTTGGGGCGCGGGAGGAGGGCATTCGCCTGCTGCGCCTGGCGGCTTTGGCTGGTGACGGTAAAGCCGCCTATCAATTGGGTGTGATCAGCCTCGCCGGCTCCGCCAGCAAGGCTCCTGATGCTGCCGAGGCAAGCCGTTGGTGGACGCTCTCGGCCAAGGCCGGGCATCCCCTGGCGGAGCTCAAGCTGATGCAGCTGAATCAGTCTTCGGATCCCGATCCCGCATCGGTTCGGTGAGCGCCTCGCTTTCCATGCGGGTTGCAGCGTCCAAACTGTCGATTACGTGGATGCTGTAGCCCTGAACATTCTTGGCATGATGCTTGGCCTGGGATGCCAGCTCTGCCAATTGGCTGGAATCCAGTAGTCCACAAGCCTGTGGATACAAGTGCACGACGCCGATGGACAGTGACAGCAAGGGGAACTCCTGACGCACTCCTTGACGGTTGGGGGCGACAAAGCAACCGGCTTCCAGGTGTTCGCTGCGGTAGAAGCGTCGGCACTGACTGTGAAAGTCGTCCAGCAACTGGTTCAGGCGCCTTTGCCAGTCTTCAGGTCCGAGCACCAGCAAGAAATCATCCCCGCCAATATGCCCGACGAAGTCACGACTCGGGTCGACCCGATCATTCAGGCATTGGGCCAGGCACAGCAGCACTTCATCGCCACGGCCATAGCCGTAGATATCGTTGAAGGGCTTGAAGCTGTCGATGTCCACGTAACAGATCACTGACTCTCGCCCTTGTTGCAGCAGGCGGGTCAGGCATTGCTGGATGGGTACGTTGCCCGGTAACAGGGTCAGGGGATTGGCATAGCGCGCCTGCTGGATTTTCAGTTCGGTGATCAGCTTGAGCACATCTATTACCCGTCCCAGTCCCAGGTAGTGACCGTTGAGGGTGATGATGAAGTCTTCCTCGATGCGTTGCCGGGCGCGACTGGTGATCAGGCGGCTCACCTGTTGCAGGGACTGGCTGAGTTCGACGGCAAGGAAGTCGTCATTCATCAGGCGGCTGATGGGTTTGCGGGCAAAAAGATCCGTAGCAAAGGGCTTGAGCAGGGCATCTGAAAGCGAATGCCGGTGGACGATCCCGCAGGGGTGGCCCTGTTCGTCGAGGACCGCCAGAGAGTTGAGGTTGGCTTGCCGGCGAAAGGCTTCCAGCACGTTGGCTGTCGGGGTATTACGGGCCACGGCGGGCTGTTCGTTGAGCAGCGCGCTTAGGTCGCTGCCTTCATCGTTGAGTGCCACGCTGGTTTGGTCATGCTTGGGCATCATTGCCCGGGCATCCCGAGGCGGCTGTTCCTGCGGCCGGCACAGCAAGTAGCCCTGGACCAGATCCACCCCCATTTCGCTGAGCACCACCAGTTCCTCGAGCATCTCGATCCCTTCGGCTATCACCTGGGCGCGGGATGCCTTGGCAATCTGCAGAATCGAACCGACGAATTCGCGCTTTAGGGCATCCTGATGGATGCCATCGATAAAGTGCCGGTCGATCTTTACATAGTCCGGCCGCAGCTCGGACCACAGGCGCAGGCTGGAGTAACCGGCGCCGAGGTCATCCAGGGCGATGGAAAATCCCATGTCCCGGTAGTGATGCAGGGCGTTGTGCAACAGCTGAAAGTCGTCGATGGGGGTCTGTTCGGTGAGTTCGATCACCACCTGGCTTGGAGGAATGCCAACGTCCTGTAGCAGTTGCAGGGTCCGGCCTGGTTGATGGGTCGCTTCCAGCAGGGATTCCGGCGATACGTTGAGGAACAGTTTGCCGGGTAATTGCTGCTCGCTGAAGCGTTTGCAGGCGCTGTGGCGGCAAGCGAACTCCAGTTCGCTCAGGCGCCCGGCCTGGCGGGCCACCGCGAACAGGGCGACCGGGGAGTGCAGGGGGCTGTTGGAAGGGCCGCGGCTCAAGGCTTCGTATCCGAGGATACGTCGCTGCGAGAGAGAAATGATCGGCTGGAACAGGCTGTGCAAACCGCTTTGAGCCAGGATTGAACTCAATGCACTCAGCTGTTCGGTCGTGGTCATGGCGATCTCTATCGATAAAAAAAGGACCGGGCGCCGCTCCTGATTCAAGAGCGGCGCCCGGTCCTTTATTTCACGACAGAATGATGACTGTTTAATGACGATCCGAGGAGCGATCGAATTAAATTGCCATCATCTTCAGTGCTTGGCTACCGAGGTGTTGAGCTTCAGATAGTCCAGCAGAATGCGCCCTGTTTCGCTCAGGTAGGCGTCGTCTTCCGGCTTGGTCTTGTCTGGCTCGGCAGCTGCCAGTGCATCTTCGTCTTCTTTCTTCAGCTCTTTGAGCGGCTCTTCACCCTTGGCCTTGCGACGAGCATTTTCCAGAGCCAGTTGCTTGGCTTCGATGTCGGCATGCTGTGCCCGACGATCCGCTTCGTTGAGGCTGACGGTTTTTTCCGCCATCAGTTTCTGTGCCAGGGCCAACTTGTCGCGGATGAACACGAACTCCGCATCTTTCGCTGAACGGCTTTCATGTTCGGCCTTGAGCTGGGCCAGGAATGGCTTGAACGGATCCACCGCCGGTTTGATGGCCGGGCGAATGGTGTCCCATGGCATGGCTTCAGGCAGAGCGCTTTCACCGATTTCCTTGGTGTCGATGATCGACGGGTAACCGATGTCCGGAAGAACGCCCTGATGCTGGGTGCTCTGGCCGGAAACCCGATAGAACTTGGCCAGGGTCAGTTTCAGCTCGCCATGGTTCAGTGGCTGAATGGTTTGCACCGTACCTTTGCCGAAGGTCTGTCCACCGATGATCAGCGCTCGGTGGTAGTCCTGCATGGCACCAGCGAAAATCTCCGAGGCCGAGGCCGAGAGACGGTTTACCAGCAGTGCCATCGGGCCTTTATAGAAGGCGCCGGGGTTTTCATCCTCCAGCACATCCACACGACCGTCGGCGTTGCGTACCAGTACTGTCGGCCCTTTGTCGATGAACAGGCTGGTCAGTTCGGTGGCTTCCTGGAGGGAGCCGCCGCCGTTGTTGCGCAGGTCGATGACCACGCCATCGACCTTGTCTTTCTGCAACTCGGTCAGCAGTTTTTTCACATCGCGGGTGGTGCTCTTGTAGTCCGGATCACCAGCGCGGAACGCCTTGAAGTCGAGGTAGAAGGCCGGGATCTCGATCACTCCGAGCTTGTAGTCCTTACCATCCTGCTTGAGGTTGAGGATCGACTTCTTCACTGCCTGGTCTTCGAGCTTCACCGCTTCGCGGGTGATAGGCACGATCTTGCTGGTCTGGTCGTTTGGCGCATTGCTGGCCGGAATCACTTCCAGGCGTACCAGGGTGCCTTTCGGACCACGGATCAGCTTGACCACTTCGTCCAGGCGCCAGCCCACTACGTCAACCATTTCCTTGTTGCCTTGGGCGACACCGATGATCTTGTCTGCGGGAGCTATCTGCTTGGTCTTGTCTGCCGGGCCTGCCGGCACCAGGCGCACGACCTTGACTTGGTCGTTGTCGCTCTGCAACACGGCGCCGATGCCTTCCAGCGACAGGCTCATGTTGATGTCGAAGTTTTCCGCGTTATCCGGCGACAGATAGTTGGTGTGCGGATCGTAGGACATGGCGAAGGTGTTGATGTAGGCCTGGAAGATGTCTTCGGCCCGAGTCTGGTCCAGGCGCGCCAGCTGATTCTTGTAGCGCTTGGTCAGCGTCTCCTGAATCTGCTTGGGCTCCTTGCCAGCGATCTTCATGCGCAGCACTTCGTCCTTGACGCGTTTGCGCCACAGGTCGTCAAGCTCTGCGGTGGTCTTGAGCCAAGGGGCGTCCTTGCGGTCGATCAGCAAGGTCTCCTTGGCGTTGAAGTCGATCTTGTCGACGCCTTTATTGAGCTCCGCCAAGGCGAAGTCCAGACGCGCTTTGACCCGGTCCAGATAACGCTTGTAGATGGTGAAGCCGGCATTCAGGTCGCCGCTCTTGAGGAAGTCGTCAAACTGGGTTTTCCATTTGTCGAATTCCGCGATATCGCTGGCCATGAAGTAGCTGCGCGATGGGTCCAACAGCTTCAGGTAGCTGTCATAGATGATCACCGAGCGCGCATCATCCAGCGGCGGTTTGCTGTAGTGGTGGCGTTTGAGCAGTTCTACAACATTGAGGCTGGCAATTACCTCATCGCGATCGGGCTGAAGTTGATCCCAGCTATTGGCTGCGAACGTATTGGTCGACATCGGCAGAAGGCCGAAACCAATGAAAAGGGCGAGGGCGGTGCTGGGGAACAAATGCTTCATGCTGATTCGACGCGGGGGCAATTGATAACGCATATTAGGCCGTCTTTGAAGTCGCCGGTTCCATAAGGACCGGTCGCATAATGCAAAAAGCCCGGTGCTACCGCTCCGGGCTCAGTCCAGACTCACTATGGAGGCACTGTGAAAGCATTGCAAGGCGTTGAAGGTCATGTGGAGTGGGTTGAAGAGCCAAGTCCTGCCTGTGATGTAGGGCAGGTTCGCATTCGGGTGGCGGCTGCGGGTCTCAATCGGGCCGACCTGTTGCAGCGTGCAGGGCTCTATCCGCCCCCTCCGGGAGCCAGCCCGATCCTGGGCCTGGAGTGTTCCGGGATTATCAGCGAAGTGGGGCCGGGTTCTTCCTGGCAGATCGGTGACCGGGTGTGCGCGCTGCTGGCCGGTGGCGGCATGGCCGAGGAAGTGGTGGTTGATGCACGTCATGTGCTGCCGGTGCCCGAGGGGTTGTCCCTGGCCGAAGCCGCGGCGTTGCCCGAGGTCTACAGCACGGCCTGGCTCAATCTGTTCCAACTGGCGGCGCTCAAGCCTGGCGAGAAGGTGCTGTTGCACGCGGGGGCCAGTGGTGTCGGTTCGGCCGCGATCCAGCTGTGCAAGGCGTTTGGCAATCCATGCTGGGTGAGTGTCGGCTCCGCCGATCGCCTGGCCTATTGCGAAAGTCTCGGCGCCCAAGGCGGTGTGGTGCGGACTGAGGGGCTGGAAGCGCTGCGGGACTTCGGTCCATTTGACGTGATCCTCGATCCTGTAGGGGCCAATTACGCGGTCAGCAACCTCAAGCTGCTGGCCGTTGATGGGCGCTGGGTGCTCATTGGTCTGATGGGCGGGCGTGAAGCGCAACTGGACCTGGCTCAGGTGCTGGCCAAGCGTATCCAGCTGTTGGGCTCGACCCTGCGTAGCCGCGACGAACAGTTCAAGGCTGACCTTTTCCGTGACCTCGGGCAGAACGTCTGGCCGCTGTTCGCTGAAGGGCGCCTGAGCCCACAGTTGGCCAAAACCTTTGCGATCAGGGACGCCGAAGCGGCATTTGCCGAGCTGGCGACCAATCAGGTCTCGGGCAAGCTGGTGCTGGTGATCGACTCCAGCCTGACGTGATTGCTGGCGTAGGAGCCGGCTGGCCGGCGAAAGGGTGTTGCAATCCGCTTGGCTGGCAAGTCGGCTCCTACACCAGCCAGCTTCTATAGAAGCTGGCTGTCCGGGCATTTCAGGGCCAAGGGTTACTTCCAGTGGTGGATCGGCCAACCGGACTTCTCTGCATGTTCGCGCAGGACCGGGTCTGGGTTCACCACTTGGGGATGGTCTACCCGCAGTAGCAGCGGCAGGTCATTGCGCGAGTCGGAGTAGAACGTCGCGCCTTCCAGGTTTTCTTCCTCGGCGTCCAGCCATTCCAGCAGGCGGGTGATCTTGCCTTCGCGGTAGGTCAGAGTGCCAAGGGTATTGCCGCTATATACGCCGTGCAGTACTTCCAGCTCAATGCCCAGCACTTCGTCGATGCCCAGGCGGGCGGCAATCGGCTTCACCAGATGGGTGCCCGAGGCTGAAATCACCAGGATCCGGTCGCCGGCCTGGCGGTGAGCGGCGATAGTCTTGCAGGCGTCGCTGAAAATGATCGGCTCGATCACCTCTTCCACCCAAGGCTCCACCAGGTGCGCCACCTCCTCCGGGGTACGCCCCGCCATGGGTTCCAGACTGAAGTTCATGAACTCTTCCATGGCCAGCTTGCCGTGACTGTAAGCGTCCATCAGTTCGTTGTTGCGACGCATGAACGACTCGCTGTCGACCCAGCCAAGGCGGCCCATCTGTGCGCTCCAGAGGGTGGCGCAGTCGCCGTGGATCAGGGTTTCGTCCAGATCAAAAATTGCCAAGGCCATCAGTACAGCTCTCTCTTCAGGATCAATTGCGTGAAAGCCATCAGGCTACCTCACACAGGGCGGCAGGATCGATGGTCAGCGCCAGACGTTGGCCGTCAGCGTGCAGGTCATCGGCCGAACGGTTGAGAACATCCACCACCAGCTCCACGCCGCGAGCCTCGACCCGGTAGCGAATCACATTGCCCAGCAGGCTGTGGCTGCGGACCAGCGCATCAAGCTGGCCCTCCTTGCCGAGTTCGATGGCTTCCGGGCGAATGGCGATACGCCCGCTGACCGGGCGTTGCAGCAGCTTGCTGGCGCTTTCGGCGTCCAGCAGGTTGTAGTTGCCGATAAAACCCGCCGCGAATACATCCACCGGTGCGGTGTAGAGCGTTTCGGCATCGCCGCTCTGGACGATCCTGCCCTGGTTCATCAGGAAGATCCGGTCGGACATGGTCAGCGCTTCTTCCTGGTCGTGGGTGACGAAGATGGTGGTCAGGCCCAGTTCCCGCTGGATGTTGCGGATCTGTTCACGCAGGTGCTTGCGGATACGTGCATCCAGGGCCGACAACGGCTCGTCCAGCAACAGCAAGCGCGGCCGGGTCACCAGGGAGCGGGCCAGAGCCACCCGCTGGCACTGGCCGCCGGACAGTTGGTGTGGATAACGACTGGCAAAGTCGTTGAGCTCCACCAGTTGCAAGGCTTCAAGGACCCGCTTGCGGCTGTCGTTGGCGTTGACCTTCTGCATACGCAGGCCGAAGGCGACGTTCTGCTCCACAGTCATGTTGGGGAACAACGCATAGCTCTGGAACACCATGCCGATCCCGCGTTTCTGCGGGCTCAAGGGCACGATGTCCTGGCCATCGAGAAGGATCTTGCCACCGTCCACCGGGGTCAGTCCGGCGATGCAGCGCAGCAGGGTGGACTTGCCGCAGCCGGACGGGCCCAGCAGGGTGACGAACTCGCCTTTCTGGATTTCGCAATTGATATCGCTGAACACCGTGGTGCCTGCGTAGTTCTTTTGCAGGTGTTGGACGCTGACGAAGCTCATTGGCTTTTGTCCTTGTTCAAGATGTTGGCGGCCCAGGTCAGAACCAGCACAAAGAAGAAGTAGGAGATCACCAGGGCGCTGGTGAAGTGGCCGCTGCTGTTGCGCATGTTGTTCAGGTAGACCTGCAGGGTTTCATAGCGGGTGCCCACTAGGATGTTGGCGAACACGAACTCGCCGAACAGGAAGGAGAAGGACAGCAGCAGCGCCACCATCAGGCCTTTGCGCAGGTTGGGCAGGACCACCAGGAAGGCTGCCTGCCAGGTGCTGGCGCCGAGCAGTTGGGCGGCGTCCATCAGGTCGCGCAGGTTGATCGCTTGCAGGTTGTTGGTGATGGCCCGGTACATGAACGGCAGCGCCACGGTGAAGTAGCAGCCGATGAGGATCCAGGGCGTGCCAACCATGGCGAAGGGCCCTGAGCCATAGAGTTGCAGCAGGCCCACCGAGGACACCACTGGCGGCACCGCGAAGGGCAGCAGGATCAGGATGTTCATCAAAGCGTCGAGCTTGGGAAAGTGGTAGTGCACCACAAACAGCAGCGGCAGGATCAGCACCACCGACAGCACCAGCGCGCCGACGCAGACCAGCAGCGACTGGCCGAAGGCATTGAGAAAGCGCGGGTCGCTCCACAGCTGCAGGTACCACTTGAAGGTGAAACCGCTGGGCAGGATGGTGGCCGACCAACTGCTGGCGATGGAGTAGACAAGGGTCCCCAGCAGCGGCAGCAACAGGATGGCGAACAGCAGGTAGACCACCACCCGGTGGTACAGGGTGGCGGAGCCGGGTTCAGCGCGAGACATGGTAGCTCCTCTTCAACAGCAACTGATGGACGATGGTGACCAGGGTCATCAGGGCCACCAGCACCACCGCCAGGGCGCTGGCCATGTTCGGGTCCAGGGAGATGTCCCCGGAAACCATGGCGGCAATGCGGATCGGCAGCACGTTGAAGTTGCCGGTGGTCAGGGCGTAGACCGTGGCATAGGCGCCCAGGGCATTGGCCAGCAGGATGACGAAGGTGCCCAGCAATGCCGGGGTCAGCACGGGCAGCCCGATGTGGCGCCAGAACTGCCAGCCGTTGGCCCCCAGCAGCGCGGCGGATTCACGCCAGTCTTCGCGCAGGGCGTCGAAGGCCGGGTACAGCAACAGCACCCCCAGGGGAATCTGGAAGTAGGTGTAGAGAATGATCAGCCCGGTCTTGGAGTACAGGTTGAAGTCCTGAATGATCCCCGACTGCTTGAGCATGATGGTGATGGTGCCGTTGAAGCCCAGGAGAATGATGAAGGCAAAGGCCAGGGGCACGCCGGAGAAATTGCTGGTCATGTTGGCGAAGGCGTTGACGAAGTTGCGCAGTTTGGAGTCCACCCTGCGCAGGGAGTAACTGCCCAGCACCGCAATGATGATGCCGAACACGCTGGACCAGAAACTGATCTCCAGGCTGTGCCGGATCGCCTGCAGGTAGAACTTCGAGCTGAAGATCTTGCTGAAGTTGGCCAGGCCCCAGCCGAACTCTTCCGACTGCAGGCTGTTGATCAGCACCCACACCAGCGGGGCGATCTGGAACACGATGAAGAACAGGGCAAAAGGCACCAGACAGAGTGCCGCCAGCCATTTGCCGCGGGTGACTGAATTCACTGCAACAGCTCCCGGCAGAAGGGTTTGTCATGGGGCACGCCCAGTAGTTGGCAGATGCTGCCGCACAGTTCGGTCTGCTTTGGCGTGGCACCTGGGTCGAGACTGAAGGCATTGCCGAGAACGAACAACGGAACTTCCCGCTCCTCGGCCAAGAGACCGTTGTGGGAGCGGTCGTTGTTCATGCCGTGGTCGGCGGTCACCAACACCTGGTAGCCAGCATCGAGCCAGCCTTGCAGATAGTCGGCGAGGATGATGTCTGCCGAACGCGCGCTGTTGCGGTACTGGGTGCTGTCGAGGCCGTGCTTGTGACCGGCGTCATCGATGTTCATCGGGTGCACCAGGAGAAAATCCGGTTGGTGCCGCAGGCGCAGGCTCTCCGCATCGGCGAAGAGATGGGAGTCGGGGTAGTGATCGTTCCAATAGAAATGGCCGTACTGGATCGGCAGCTCGGGATTGGCGGTGTGCCGGTCCCGTGGTGCATTGAAGGGACTGCGGTTGTACAGCTCGCTGACCCAATGATAGGCCGCGGCGGCAGTGGAGCGGCCGGCCTCGCGGGCGTAGTGGAAAATACTGCGCTGGTTGGACAGGCGCGAGACCTGGTTGTGGACGATACCGCTGTCGATCGGTGCGACACCGGTGAGGATGCACTCGTACAGCGGCCGGGACAGGGCCGGCAATTCGCATTGCAGCTTGTACAGGGCGGCGCGGCCTGCGCCGACGTAGGCTTGCAGGTGGCCCATGGCGTGTCGGGCAACTTCGTGGTTGAGGCCGTCGAGCACCACAAGGATGACGTTGTGCTTCATGAACGGGGGAACTCCGGGATCAGGCAACGCATGGAACCTGTAGGAGCGGCCGGACGGCAATGCCCTTGCCGGCGAAGCTGCCTGCACGCTCGTACAGGCCTTCGCCGGCAAGCCGGCTCCTACGACTGATGCAGTATTACGGCATGTTGATGATCACTTCTTCCTGCCACTTCTGCGGCAGGGACTTGGAGGTTTTCTCCCAGGCGTCGGCGTCCTTGATCGGGGTTACGTGCTTGTATTGCTCGTTGGGCAGCAGGTTGGCCTGGACGTCCGCCGGCAGAGTCAGATGCTCGGCACGGATCGGGCGCGCATTGCCGCGAGCCAGGTTGGTCTGGCCGGCATCGCTGAAGATGTACTCGCGGGTCAGCTTGGCGGCGTTGGGATGCTTGGCGTATTTGTTGATGATGGTGGTGTAGCCGGAGATGACCGAGCCGTCGGATGGGATCAGCACTTCGTAGTCATCCTTGTTGACCATCTTGTTGCGGTAGCTCAGGCCGTTGAAATCCCAGACCACGCCCACTTCCACTTCACCTTTCTCCATGGTGGCGATGGTCGGGTTGGCCAGGGACAGGCGACCCTGCTTGGCGATCTCGGCGAACATCAGCAGCGCCGGCTGGATGTTCTTTTCGTCGCCGCCTTTGGCGATGGCCGCGGCCAGCACGCCGTTGGCGGCTTGGGCTGCGGTGCTCACGTCACCGATGGAGACTTTGTACTTGCCTTTCTCCAGATCTGCCCAGCTCTTCGGCGCCTCAGACCCGTGCAGCAGCTTTTTATTGATGATGAAGGCGATGGTGCCGGTATAGGCCAGCGCCCAGTTGCCGTCTTTGTCCTTGGCCCAGTCCGGGACCTGGGCCCAGGTGCTGGGTTTGTAGGGTTGGGCCACACCCTGCTTGACTGCGATGGGGCCGAAGGCGGCGCCGACGTCGCCGATGTCGGCGCTGGCGTTGTCTTTTTCCGCGGCGAACTTGGCGATCTCCTGGGCCGAACTCATGTCGGTGTCGATGTGCTTGAGGCCGTAGATTTTCGCCAGGTCCTCCCAGGTGCCTTTCCAGTTGGCCCAGTCGTCGGGCATGCCGACGCTGTTCACCGCGCCTTCTGCTTTCGCAGCGGCTTCCAGGGTTTTCAAATCGTTGTCAGCAGCCATGGCGGCGGTGCACAGGGCAATGGTCGAACCTAACAGTGATGCCAGGAAAAGCTGTTTCATCCGAAGCTCCTTTGGGCGTGTTCAACGCTGCGTTGTTATCGACGGTCTTGCGGTGGGTTGGTCTAGGTCAGCAATACCTGAGCCAATTTAGGCGTGTTGGATGACACTTTGATGTCGGTGCCAATGGTCGGCGCATGGATTCGGGCGCAGGTTCGGCGCTGCGAAATAAGCGTAGACCATGCCCAAACACCCGTTCTGCAAGGTTCTGGCGGGCAATTTGCAGGTTCACCAGAGGCTCGCTCAGCGGCGTTGTCATCTATCAGTCATATGCATTGCCTAGGCTTTCGACACAGATGCAGAGCACTGCTCCGGCCCTTGTGCTGCCCTGAAACAGTGCTGGTCTAGTCCAGATAGGTAACGTTGATGCGTATTGATGCAACCAAAGCGGTGACAGCCATCGGCCAGGTGCTGCAGGAGCAGATCGCTCATGGTTTGTTGGCGCCCGGCAGCAAGCTGCCGGCCGAGCGCAAGCTCAGCGAGTTGTTCGCCACCACCCGCATCACCGTGCGCGAGGCCCTGCTGCAATTGGAGGCCCAGGGGCAGATCTACCGCGAGGAGCGCCGGGGCTGGTTCGTTTCGCCGCCGCGGCTGGCCTACAACCTGATGCAGCGCAGTCACTTCCACGCCATGGTCAGCGCCCAGGGGCGAGTGCCTTCCACTGAGGTGATCTCGGCGCGCCTGCAACCGGCGTCGGCGGCGGTCTGCGCCTGGCTGCAATTACCGGCACTGTCCAGCGTGATCCAGATCTGTCGAGCGCGGCGCATCGATGACCGGCTGGTGCTGTATGTGGAGCACTACCTGAACCCCAAGTACTTTCCACACATTCTCGACCTGGATTTGAACCAGTCGATCACCGAGCTCTATGCCCGGCATTACGACTTGCATTACGGGCGGGTGCGCTTCGAGATCGTGCCCACCTCATTGCAGCCGGAGGCGGCGGCGGCCTTGAAGGTGTCGGTGGGCAGCCCCGGGCTGCGTATCGCCCGGGTCAACTACGACCAGCATGAGCGGCTGATCGACTGTGATCTGGAGTTCTGGCGGCATGACGCAATTCACGTTGGCGTTGACGTTCTTTAGACGCCCGTGCCGTTGGCCGGCAAGACGGCGCCTAAGGGGTCATTGCTTTTCCGGGGCGCTGCCGGGGGTGATCACCTGGATGCTCATGCGCGGGGTGGCCAGGTCCAGTCCGGCTTCGTCCAGGTGACGCTTGAGGGACAGGTTGAACGCCCGGGACACTTCCCATTGCTTGATCGGCGCGGTCTTGAAGCGGGCCCGTAGGATGGCGCTGCCGGACTCGAAACTCTCCACTCCCTGGATCTCCAGGGGCGACCAGATGTTGCGTCGCTGCAAGGGGTCGGTACGCATCTTCTGGCCCACGTCGCGCATCAGCTTGATCGCGTCGTCGATCTCCATGTTGTAGGGAATCGCCACGCGAAAGATCGCGTAGCCGAACTCCCGGGAGTAGTTCTTGATGCTCTTGATTTCACTGAACGGGATGGTGTGCACGATGCCGTCGATGTCCCGCAGGCGCACGGTGCGGATGGTCAGGCCCTCGACGGTGCCCAGGTGACCGCCGACATCCACGTAATCGTCGATGGCCAGGGAGTCTTCGATGATGATGAACAGACCGGTGATCAAGTCTGCCACCAGCGACTGGGCGCCGAAACCGATGGCCAGACCGATGACACCGGCACCGGCCAGCAGCGGCGTGACGTTCATGCCCATGTTGGCCAGGGCGACGATGGTGGCGATGATGAAAATCGCCACGAACAGCACGTTACGGATCAACGGCATCATGGTCTGTGCGCGGGCGTTGGCCAGGCCCTTGCGCGAGCGGGTCAGCGCGTGATGCACCGCGGTGTCGCTCAAGATCCAGATCAGCCAGGCGAAGATCAGGGTGCCTGCGAGGCTGAACAGCTTGACGCTGACTTCATGGCCGTCGCCTTCGGTGAAGCGGATCAGCGACATGCCCCAGACCCGCAGGCCCAGTTCGATGAACGCCAGCCACACCGCCAGATGGGCCAGGGTATAGAAGAAGCTTTTCAGTCGTTCGGAATACAGCGCATGGCGCTTGTGCCCACGCTGGGGCTTGAGGGCGTGGCGCCGCACCAGGCCGTTGATCACCATGCACAGCACCAGCAGCACCGTGCACAACAGTGACTGGCGCAGGGCCGTGCTGGTGTCGCCGGCGGAAACGAAGGTGGCGAACAGCGAAATGCCCACCAGCACCAGGGCGGGGAGGTACCAGAAGGTGCCGATGATTTCGATGGTGTCGCTCAAGGCGCGGCGGGTCAGGCGTCGCGCCAGCGGCTGGTTGCGGATCAGGTGCGCGATCGGCCGGCGAAAGCGCAGGATGAATACCCCGGTGGACAGCGCCGCCATGACATTGGCGAAAGTCGCTGCGGTATGGGCCAGGTGCTGGCCGAGGCTGGCCACCATCCGAGGGTCGCTCAGGGCCTCGCCGAACGCGGCGAAACTGCCGATCCACCACAGCGGTCGGAACGCCTGGCGGCGCAGGATATACAGGGCACGATGACGATGCGGACCATCGAGGACGGAAAACGCCACCACACAGATCGCCGAAAAACAGGTGCCCACCACCAGAGCGTAGGCCAGGACCATGGCCAGGTCCTTGCCCAATGACGAGGGCAGGGAGTAGGTCATGTAGACGGTGATCAGCAGAGCGATCAGCCAGGGGCCGAGCTTGCGCAGGGCGAAGCGCAGCAAGTCCCAGGTCTTGGGGTGCTGGGGCAGTTCTTCGGTGAGACCGAAACGCAGGCGCACCCGGTGGCTGAGCCAGATCAGCGCCGCCGCCAGCAGACTCCAGACCATGAGAATCAGGGCAAAGGCAAAAATGATCGGTAGCCATTGGCTGGCTGGCAGCATCAACGCCGACAGTTCTTCCTGGGCTTGATCGAACTCGTCGGTCCAGCGGTTCAAGGGGCTATCAGCGCCGGAGAACTGTTTCTCCAGGCTCGACAGAGTGCCGCCGATCAGGCCTAGCACGCCTTCTTCAGTGGCGGGCTGGGCTTTTTTCGTGGCGTCCCGGAGCTTTTTCAGATCAGCCAGCAGCTTGGCGCGTTGCTGGTCGTTTTCCAGGGATTTGATCACCTCGTCCAAAGACTGCCCCAGGGGCTCTTCGGCCTGTGGTTGCGGTTTGCTCTGGTTGCCCAGCAGGCCCGGCAGGCCAACCGCCTGCGCACTGCTCAGGGGCAGGAAGGTCAGCAGGCAGACAAGCGCAAAGCAGGGCAGGGCGAAAAGACGAGCGAACACTGGGCGGTCAACCTCGGAGAAAATCGGATCGACCGAGTGTACGAGGCCGCCAAATTCAATGCGAGGGCGAGCGCGGCATTTATTCCGCCAGTTTGGCGAGGATTTTGTAAACCACAGTGCCGAGAATCAGCAGCATGCCAATCCACATGCTGAACACACCGAGGTTCTTGTCCCGGAAGTTGAAGCCGATGGCCAGGAGAATCATGCCCGTGAGAATCGGGATGAGCATGGAGTGGAACGCAGACATCGAGATCATGGCGACGGCCTTGTCAGAAAGAGTACTCATAAGTCTAGGTCGCTTTGCCGCGCCCCGGGTTGATGTGTATCAGAAACCGGCGGGGCCCCCTGAGGGGCGCCCGCGGTGACAACTCAGGGCAGTTCGTGGCTGGCGTAGAACGCGCTCAGCACCTTTACCAGGTGGGCCAGGTCATGGCTGCCACAGAGTTCACGGATCGAGTGCATGGCGAAGGTCGGCAAGCCGATGTCGACAGTGCGCACGCCCAGGTGGCTGGCGGTGATCGGGCCGATGGTCGAGCCGCAACCCATGTCGCTGCGCACCACGAAGCTCTGCACCGGGACTTCCTCGGCCATGCACAGATGGCGGAAGAAACCGGCGGTTTCGCTGTTGGTGGCGTAGCGCTGGTTGCTGTTGACCTTGATCACCGGGCCGGCATTGAGTTTCGGGCCGTGATTGGCGTCGTGCTTGTCAGCGTAGTTGGGGTGCACGCCGTGGGCGTTGTCTGCGGAAATCAGCAGCGATTTCTGGATGGTGCGGACGAACTCGTCGCCTTCGGGCAGCAGGCGGCGCAGGGTCTGTTCGAGCATCGGGCCATCGGCGCCGCAAGCCGAGCAGGAGCCGACTTCTTCATGGTCGTTGCACACCAGTACGCAGGTTTCCTCGCTGTCGGCTGTCAACAGTGCCTGCAGCCCGGCGTAGCAGGACAGCAGGTTGTCCAAGCGCGCGCCGGCAATGAAGTCACCGTGCAGGCCGATCACCGCGGCGCTCTGGGTGTCGTAGAAACTCAACTCGTAGTCCAGCACCACATCGGCGTTCAGACCGTGTTCGCGGGCCAGTTGGTCGGTCAGGACCGCGCGGAAATCCACCCGCTCATCGCCGGCGAACTGGGCAAGGATCGGCGGCAATTCGTTCTGCGCGTTGATCGCCCAGCCCTGATTGGCTTCACGGTTGAGGTGGATGGCCAGGTTGGGAATGATCGCGATGGGGGCCTTGAAGTCGATCAGTTGGCTTTCCACCTTGCCATCGCGGCGGAAGGTTACGCGGCCGGCCAGTGACAGGTCACGGTCGAACCAGGGAGCCAGCAGTGCGCCGCCATAGACTTCCACACCCAGTTGCCAGAAACCCTGGCGCTGCAGTTCAGGCTGAGGCTTGACCCGCAGGCAGGGGCTGTCGGTGTGGGCGCCCACCAGGCGGATGCCGCCTTGCAGGGGCGAATGCCGGCCCAGCTTGAAGGCGACGATGGAGGAGTCGTTGCGGGTGACGTAGTAGCGGCCGTTGGCTTCGGTGGTCCAGGGCTCGCGCTCGTCGAGGCGCTGGTAACCTGCCGCTTCCAGACGTTGAATAAGGCTGGCAGTGGCATGGAAAGGGGTAGGGGAGGCCTTGAGGAAGTCGATCAGGCCTTGGTTCAACTCTTCGCGCATAAGTAGCTCCAGACAGCAGTGGCGCGAGTTTAACGTATAGCAGGGCACTGTAGGAGCCGGCTTGCCGGCGAAGCGGTTGTCGACCTGGGGGATGGTCGTCAGGGGGCCTTCGCCGGAAAACCCGCTCCTGCAGAACGCTGTCAGAAGGGCGCGGGGCAATCGAAGCGCAGGCGCTCACCGGTCTGGGGATGAGTGAAGCTGAGCATGCTGGCATGCAGGCACAGCCTTGGCCAGGCGGCCAAGGCCTGCGGGTGGGCGTAGAGGCCATCGCCCAGTAGTGGGTGCCCGATGGACAGCATGTGTACCCGCAACTGATGAGAGCGGCCGGTGATGGGGGTCAGCTCGACCCGGCACCAGTCGCCGCAGCGCTCCAGCACTCGCCAGAAGGTCAGGGCGTGCTTGCCGAATTCGTGGTCCACCACATGCCGGGGTTTGGTTGGCGGGTCATAGCGCAAGGGCAGATCGATGCTGCCGCTGTCCAGTTCCGGTTGGCCCCAGCACAGGGCGGTGTAGGCTTTTTCGGTTTCGCGGTCATGAAACTGTCGCGACAGTTCGCGATGGGTGTCCGCGTCCCGGGCCAGGAGAATGATCCCTGAGGTTTCCCAATCCAGTCGGTGGACGATACGGGCTTCGGGGTAGCCATTTTCCTGCAGGCGAGTGATCAGGCAGTCCTTGTTGTCGTCGGCGCGACCGGGGACTGAAAGCAGCAGGGTGGGTTTGTTCACCACCAGGACGGCGGGGTCCTGATGCAGGATGTGGATATTCGACAACGGCATTAAAACAGCCTCGTAACAAACGCCAACGGCGGCTCGCCGACCTCAATGCTGTGCATGAGGTCAGCGAGCCGCCGTGGCTCCCGTCGGATCAATCAGCGATCAGGCAGGGTGATATTGAGTTCCAGGATCGAGCAACTGCCCTGGTTTTCCAGAGCGACGTGCACGTCGTCGGACCCGATATTGACGTACTTGCGGATCACTTCCACCAGTTCCTTCTGCAAGGCGGGCAAGTAATCAGGGGTGCTGCGCTGGCCGCGTTCATGCGCCACGATGATCTGTAGACGCTCTTTCGCTACCGACGCGGTGCTGACCTTTTTGCTGGCACGAAAGAAGTCAAAAAGATTCATTATCTACCTCCAAACAGGCGCTCGAAGAATCCCTTCTTCTCGACATCAAGGAACCGGTGTTCCACGGTTTTGCCCAGCAAACGATCGACTGCGTCGCTGTAGGCCTGGCCCGCATCGCTCTGGTCGTCGAGAATCACCGGCACGCCCTGGTTGGAAGCCTTGAGCACGGCCTGGGATTCCGGAATCACGCCCAGCAGGGTCACTGCGAGAATTTCTTTGACGTCTTCAACGCCAAGCATTTCGCCATTGCTGACGCGCTCCGGGTTGTAACGGGTCAACAGCAGGTGCTCCTTGATCGCGTCTTCGCCTTTTTCGGCGCGGCGGGATTTGCTGGCCAGCAGGCCGAGCATACGGTCGGAGTCGCGGACCGAAGAGACTTCAGGGTTGGTCACGACAATCGCTTCGTCGGCGAAGTACATGGCCAAGTGGGCGCCTTTCTCGATACCGGCTGGGGAGTCGCAGACCACGAACTCGAAAGTTTCCTTGAGTTCCATCAGGACTTTTTCCACGCCTTCCAGGGTCAGCGCGTCTTTGTCGCGGGTCTGGCTGGCGGCCAGTACGTAGAGGTTTTCCAGGCGCTTGTCTTTGATCAGGGCTTGCTGCAGGTTGGCTTCGCCATTGACCACGTTGACGAAGTCATACACCACGCGACGCTCGCAACCCATGATCAGGTCGAGGTTACGCAGGCCGACGTCGAAGTCGACGATGACTGTTTTGTGACCGCGCAGAGCGAGGCCGGTACCGATAGCGGCGCTGGTGGTGGTTTTACCCACACCACCCTTGCCGGATGTAACCACGAGAATCTTGGCCAAGGTGTTTCACCCCTAAGGAAAAAGGACTTTTAGCCCCTGAAAAACATCTCTTGAAAACTACTGCAGTCGGACAGCCTTGGCTGGAGCTCGGTCAGCGGCAGGGTTTATCGTCGATAAACTCTGCTGATTGCCAATTTCCTACTTCGTTTGAGCCGTAATCGCTACGTTTTAGAGATGCTTGGAAAATGCGGCAGTATCCGTTAAAGACGTGTGATGTTCAACACGTCACCCGACAGGCTGACCTGGACTCCAGAGCCCCACAAAGGGTCGCGCCGCAGGTCTTCGGAAACCTTGTACTGACCGGCGATGGAGATCAGTTCAGCGCTCAATTGCTGACAGAAAATCCGTGCCTTGGTGTCACCTTTGACGCCAGCCAGCGCCCGACCACGCATTGGGCCGTATACATGGATATTGCCATCGGCGAGAAGTTCCGCGCCGGGGCTGACCGAGGACACCACGACCAGATCGCCACCTTGGGCGTAGATCTGCTGTCCGCCGCGTACTGGCGAAGTGATGATGCGGGTCGGTTTCACGGTTGGTTCAGGCGGCTTTTCCGGTACTTTCTTGACCTCGCTTTCCGGCGGATCGAGGGGGCGCTCCCGGGCACCGGAAGGTGGCAGCACTGGCAGATCGACGGCAATGGCCGCTGCAATGTCTTCAATCCGGCTGGCGCGGATCGCCAGGGTGCGCAGACCGTGCTGGCGGCAGACACGCATCAGCCCGGGCAGATCCACCGAGCCCTCGGCAGCAGGCAGCTTGTCCAGCGCCAGTACCAGTGGCGCGTTGCTGAAGAAGTTTGGCGCCTGGGCGACCTTCGCGGCCAGTTGGCGATCGAGGCCTTCAAGGTCGTTGCGGGCCAGTTCCAGCACCGTGATGGCGAGCATGCTGCCCTTTAACTGGAACACAGGATCTTGGTCTAGCGATTCGGTTTGGCTCATGGTCTGCAGAAGGCGGCTTGTCACTAAAAGTGCCGAGACTTATAACGAGATCGCCCGCGCCCCGCAAGCCAGGTCGAACCGATGTAGAATGCGCGACCTTGTTGTCTGTCCCGGAATCTGTAATGGATCGCCCGCGTTTTCGAGCTGCATTCTTGTCTCCACGTTTCTGGCCGCTGTGGCTGGGACTTGGCGTGTTATGGCTGATCGTCCAACTGCCTTATCCCGTGCTCCTGCAAATCGGTCGCGCCCTGGGGGCGTTGATGTACCGAGTAGCCGGCGATCGACGGTCTATCGCCCGACGCAATCTGGAGCTGTGTTTCCCGGAAAAATCCGCCGCAGAGCGCAAGCGCCTGCTCAAGGAAAACTTCGCCTCCACCGGGATCGCCTTCTTCGAAATGGCCATGAGCTGGTGGTGGTCCAAGCAGCGTCTGGCGCGCCTGGCCCATGTCGAAGGCTTGGAACACCTCAAGCAGGCCCAGCGCGAAGGTCATGGGGTGATTCTCATGGCCCTGCACTTCACTACCCTGGAAATTGGCGCGGCGCTGCTGGGGCAGCAGCACACCATCGATGGCATGTACCGCGAGCACAAGAACCCGCTGTTCGATTTCATTCAGCGTCGTGGCCGCGAGCGACACAACCTGGATTCCCTGGCCGTGGAGCGAGAGGACGTGCGTGGCATGCTCAAGCTGCTGCGTTCCGGTCGGGCCATCTGGTATGCACCGGACCAGGACTATGGCGCCAAGCAGAGCCTGTTCGTGCCGTTGTTCGGCATCCAGGCGGCTACCGTGACCGCCACCAGCAAGTTCGCCCGCCTGGGCAAGGCGCTGGTCGTGCCTTTCACTCAGGAGCGCCTGGCCGATGGCAGTGGCTATCGCCTGGTGATTCATGCACCCCTGACGGATTTTCCCGGTGCCACTGAAGAAGAGGATTGCCTGCGGATCAATCAGTGGGTGGAAAGTGCGTTGCGCGCCTGTCCCGAGCAGTACCTCTGGGCCCATCGACGCTTCAAGAGCCGGCCGCCGGGCGAGCCCAAGCTTTACAAGAAGCGCGGTTGACCGCCTGGCATTGATTGCCGGATCTTGTGCGCCACGGATGGAGTGAGTAGATGAGTGTTGCGCAACCGATCACAGGTTTGATTCTTTCCGGCGGTGGTGCCCGTGCCGCCTATCAGGTGGGCGTGCTGGCGGCGATTGCCGAGCTGTTGGGGCCTGGGGCGCGCAATCCGTTTCCGGTGATCGTTGGTACCTCTGCCGGGGCCATCAACGCGGTCAGCCTGGCCAGTGGGGCCACGGATTTTCCCGCGGCAATCGAACGCCTCACGGCATTCTGGCGCAGCTTTCGCAGCGATCAGGTGATGCGCAGCGATTGGCCGGGAGTGATTCGCCAAGCCAGTCGTTTTGTCGGCCACAGCCTGTTGGGGCTCGGTGCTCAGGTGCCGGTGGCGCTGATCAACAACTCGCCGCTACGCGACCTGCTCAATCAGCACATGCATCTTTCGGGCATCAACCAGGCCATTTCCCAAGGCCAGCTGCATGCGGTAGCGGTGACGGCCTTTGGCTACGAATCCGGACAGGCGGTGACTTTTTATCAAGGTGGCGGGGTCATCGATCCCTGGTTGCGTCATCGGCGCATCGGCGTTCCCATTCAGCTGACGGTGGACCACCTGCTGGCCAGCGCGGCGATTCCCTTGCTGTTCGCGCCAGTGAAGCTCGACCAGGAGTATTTCGGTGACGGTGCCGTGCGCCAGTCGGCGCCCATCAGCCCGGCGTTGCACCTGGGGGCCAGCCGCGTGCTGGTGGTGGGGGTCAGTGGCAACCCGCGGGGCAATGATCCAGACGCCACCCGGCAGCGTTCTTACACCGGGCAGCAGCCGACTCTGGCGCAAATTGGTGGCCATATGCTCAACAGCACCTTTATTGACAGTCTGGAAAGCGATATCGAACTGCTGGAGCGGCTCAATCATTTCAGTCGGCTGTTACCAGGCAGTGCGGCGGATCGCGGCTTGGGTATCGCGCCGGTGGAAGTGCTGGTGATTGCCCCGAGTCAGCCGATCGACGAAATAGCGGCGCGGCACCGGCAGGAGTTGCCAGCGGCTCTGCGCTTGTTCCTGCGCGGACCGGGGGCAACCCGGACCAGTGGTGCCGGGGTCCTGAGCTATTTGCTGTTCGAGGCGTCGTATTGCAGCGAGTTGATCGAACTGGGGCGCAGTGACGCTCTGGCCAAGGGCGAGGAGTTGGCGCGGTTTCTGGGCCTTAAGGGTTGATGCCCGGGCTCAGCCGATGAGCCCGGGATTTTCGCAGCCTGAGGTCAGTGAGGCAGGTAGTCCTGGATGAACTGGCGGATCACACCGATAAAATCCTCGTCCGCGGTGAAACCCAGTTCGCGTGCATATCCTGCACTGAAGGCTCCCGGCCAGGAGCCGACGATGCGTTCGATCCTGGCGTCCGGGCGTAGCTGAATACGCTGGGCAACTTCGTCTCCGGCCACTTCCCGCAGCGCGTCGATCATCTGCGCCACGGTCAGCGACAGACCGGGCATGTTGATCACTCGGCCCTGACTCAAGCGCTCTGCGGCCAGTTCATGACCATGGATCAGGTTGGCAATGGCCCGGGCTGGAGACATCAACCAGAGTCGGGTATCCAGGGCCACCGGGCAGGCACTGGCCTGGCCGCTGAGGGGTTCGCGGATGATACCGCTGGCGAAGCTGGACGCCGCCAGGTTCGGTTTGCCTGGCCGCACCACGATGGTGGGCATGCGCAGGCTGC
This sequence comes from Pseudomonas danubii, assembly GCF_042980055.1. Taxonomy (NCBI): domain Bacteria; kingdom Pseudomonadati; phylum Pseudomonadota; class Gammaproteobacteria; order Pseudomonadales; family Pseudomonadaceae; genus Pseudomonas; species Pseudomonas danubii. Next base: position 6,082,930 of record NZ_CP116502.1, on the reverse strand, counting down.
GACCATCGACGAAGCCGCGTCGGCTGTAATCGGCGAGCAGCAGGTCATTCATGGCTTTCTGGGTCCCGTAGGAGCTTTGCGGAGCCCAGACCTGATCATCGTCGACGTTCTCCGGCAGTTGCCCACCGAAAACGGCCACAGAACTGGTCATCACCCACTTTGGGCAGGAGCCCAGCTGGCGCGCCCGTTCCAGCAGACCTTGGGTCGCACTGAAGTTGACCCGCATACCCAGTTCGAAATCGCCTTCCGCCTGGCTGGAGACCACGGCGGCCAGGTGAAAGATGCTATCGGTGTCGGCGTCGATCAGTTTGGCCAGCACCTGTTCATCGCTAATGTCTCCTTCCTTGACCTGCACCCGTGGGTCATCAAGGCCCTGCACGGGCTCCCGGTCAAATGCGGTAATGCGCTTGATGGGCTGCAATTGGCCGTGACGGTCGGTCAGTGTGCCCCGTTGCAGCAAGGCTTCGATCAGCCGCCGTCCGAGAAAGCCGGCCGCGCCGGTGACAAGAATATTCATGAGTGGCTCCAAGTGTTCAGCGATTGACGAGTTTTCCGGGAATCTTGAAGACCAGCAGGGCGCCGATGAACAACGCGCTGGCCATGACGTACATGCCGATGGTGGTGCTTTGGGTCAGGTCTTTGAGAAAGCCCATCAGGTAGGGCGAGACAAAGCCGGCGAGGTTGCCCCAGGAGTTGATCAAGGCAATGCCGGCGGCGGCCGCGGTGCCGCCGAGAAAGGCCGTGGGCAGGCTCCAGAACAGCGGCAGGGTGCTGAAGGCGCCCATGGCCCCCAGGGTCAGGCCGATCATCGATACCGTGAAGTTGTCACTCCAGGTGGCGGAAATCATCAGGCCGATACCGCCAAGCACGGCGGTCAGCGCCAAATGCCAGCGGCGTTCGCGCAACCGGTCGGCGCTGCGGGAGATCAGCACCATGGTCAGCGCTGCCGCGGCATAGGGAATCGCCGTGAGCATGCCGACCTCGAACACGTCGCTGACCCCGGCCTGGCGAATCAGCGAGGGCAGCCAGAAGCCAACGGTGTAGAAGCCGGCGATCATGCAGAAATAGATGGCGGTCAGCAGCCAGATCCGGGGTTGCCCGAACACTTGCCTGACGCTGTGAACCTGATGGCCGTCGGTCTCGGCCTCGATTCGGGCCTGCAGCAGGTTTTTTTCTTGGCGGGTCAACCAGCCCGCGTCGGCGATACGGTCGCGGAGGCAGTAGATCACCAGGCCGCCCACCAGGATCGACGGCAAGCCTTCGAGGAAGAACATCCATTGCCAGCCTGCAAAGCCCTGGTGGCCATTGAGGGCACTCATGATCCAACCGGACAGCGGCGCGCCAATCAACCCCGAAAGCGGTACCGCGGTAGCGAACAGGGCGTACATCTTGCCGCGGCGGTTGGAAGGGAACCAGTACGACAGATAGAGGATGACCCCCGGATAGAACCCGGCCTCGGCGATGCCCAACAGAAAGCGCATCACATAGAAGGAGGTAGGGGTGCTGACGAAAGCCATGCACGAGGAAATGATGCCCCAACTGATCATGATGCGAGCGATCCACAGGCGCGCACCGACCCGATGCAGGATCAGGTTGCTGGGAATTTCCACCAGAAAGTAGGCGATGAAGAAAATCCCCGCGCCCAGTCCGTAGACCGCTTCGGAAAATTGCAGGTCTTCGGACATCTGCAACTTGGCGAAGCCGACGTTGACTCGATCCAGGTAGGCCACCAGGTAGCACAACAGCAGCAACGGCAGGATGCGCCAGGCGACTTTGCGATAAGCCAGGTCTTCAAAGGAGGCGGTGGGGGAGCGGGCGGCAGTTTGCGACAGTGATTCAGTCATCTCTTTACCCATCCTTTTTTCTTGTATTTGGGTGATTTTGTTTTTATCAGACTTGCTGAGATGTCTTAGATATCATAATACATCATACGAATTCAACGGCCGGATACCGAGCGGGACGGCGTGCACGAAATGCAGTACCGTTAGCCACTTTGAATACAGAGATACTCATGTCCAAGCCTGACAACTCTTCCCTCGCCGTCGATTCCCTGGCGACGCTCAAGGATGCGGCCAAGGGCACCCTGGCGGATCAAGTGACTGCGGCACTCAAGGCGCATATCGCCAGTGGCGAGGCCCTGCCGGGTTCGCGGCTGCCCACCGAGCCGGTTATGTGCGAGCGTTTCGGGGTCAGCCGTACGGTCATCCGCGAGGCGATTTCGCGCTTGAAGTCGGCCGGGCTGGTGGAGGTGCGCCAAGGTAGCGGCACCGTGGTCAGCGAGGGCGCGCATATCAAGGCCTTCACTATCGATCTGGATGTTCGCGGGTCGATCGAGGCGGTTCTGCGGGTGACTGAACTGCGACGTGGTATCGAGGGCGAGGCGGCGGCGCTGGCGGCGCAGCGGCACACCCCCGAGCAACTGCAGGCGATCCATCAGGCATTGCTGGCCATCGATGTGGCCGAGCAGGCCGGCCAGGACGGCGTGGAGCAGGACCTGGCGTTTCACTTGTCGATTTCCCAGGCCACCGGCAATCCGCTGTATCCCTCATTGCATGAGTTCATTGCCCAGTTCATCAAGGAGGCGATCCGCATTACCCGTTCCAATGAGGAGCGGCGCCGGGATCTGGCGCACTCGGTGCGCGATGAGCATTTCGCGGTCTATGGGGCCATCGCCGCGCGTGATGTCGAAGGGGCGCGGCAAGCAGCGCTGAGCCACATCCACAATGCGGTGGAACGGCTCAAGAGTGCCGATCCGGGATTCTGGCGGGACTCCGGATCACGTCTTGCCTGATAGGCAGCATCGCGCTGGCCCATCAGTCTGAGTGGCCGGCTCTCATCGGAATATGAGGGCCGGCCGTCTCAGGGGGTATCAGAAGTGGTATTTGACCAACAGGCTGGCGGTGTCCTGGTTGGTCTCGAAGTTACGCGAATCCTTGATGCCGTATTTGTTCTTCCAGTAGTCGTACTCGAAACCGACGTACAGCTGCTTGGCGCCCCAGTTCAGTGCCTTGCCCAAGTCATATTTGATCTGTGGGTTGAAGTGCAGGTTGGCGTGGTAGGTGCCCTTGGCGTTCTGGTCGTTGTCCACCACCCAGTCCATGAAACCGTCGATCAGGATGTCCGAGCGGCCCACGGGAATGGTGTAGGACCACACCGGAGTGATCTGCCAGACGTTGTCACCCGCGCGGCTGCCTTCGGTGTGGCGCTGGTAGAAGTTCAGCTGGAAGTAGTCGAAGCCCGGTACTGCCAGGTCGAAGCCCGGGCCGATCAGGTAGGACTCATTGTCGCCTTCGCCGAATTCGTAAGTGAACGCCAGGAGCACGTCCTTGATCGGGCCGAATTCCAGTTTCTGGTCGAAGATCTTGCCGAACGACAAGCGTGGCGAGAACTCGCCGTAGTAGGTGTCCGGGCCGACATTGCCGTCTTCCTTGCCGTTGTAGAAGATGCGGTCGAGGAAGAAGAAGTTGTCCCCGTACTTCCAGGCGTCGGCGTGTTCGAAGGTGACCGTCTGTTGAATCTGCGGGTTGACTTCGAAGTTCTTGCCATACAAGTAAGTCAGGCTGTTGTTCTGCCATTGCAACAGGTCGCCAGCCACGGCCTGCCCCCCGGCCAGCAGGCTGGTGGCCAACATCAGGCTCTTGCACATCGATTTCATTCGGTTGCTCCCAAGTAGGTAGTTCCACGTTTTTTTTGGCTTGACGCTCTGGTGTGGCGCCTTTTTTCTTTGCTGTAAAAAACCATCCGATCGGTCAGCTTTGTTGCTTTTAGCAAGAGCTGAGCCAAGGCCGAAAAAAAGCAAAAAACTCCCGTCCAGCTGTAGCGATACAGCCGGGCGAGAGTGTTTTCGCGCTATTTTCGGGCGCCTTGTTACCTGTCCAGGCCGGGATAAGTTGGCTCTTGGGTCAGGTTTTTCATCCGGGCTTTTTTTTAGACCAGATTTGCGCGGCCGCGGAGAATACTGGCTCTCACGGCAGGGCTCAAGTGCGCCGCAACGGCGCACTTGCAACCACTTTGGGGCAGGCTGGCCGACCATATCAGGCAGGTATCCGCAATGAAGGGCAATAGCCGGGCAATGATCGCTGGCCATCGGGGCGCTGGGCCGGCGCCAATGGCCGTGGAGCGGCCACCGCCAGAGGGGCCTGGGCAGGCTGCATAGGAGTGCTCCCTGTTTGTTTTTATTGTCAAGGCGCGGCGTCTGTGGGCGGCGCTCGGTCCTGGGGGCCTGGCGCCGCATTCAAGCGTGAACGGTGCAGCAGCCCCCGGGCGCCGAACCGGCGCCCGGGGGGCGACTCAATGCTGATGAGCGTGGTGGGCGCTGTTGGCCGCGCGCTCGCTGCCGCCGAGGATGTTGAACAGCAGGTTCAGCACCAGGGCGCTCAAGGTCGCCATGGCAATGCCGCTGTGGGTGATGGGGCTCATCCACAGCGGCAGGTGGGCAAAGAACTCCGGGCGGACCACGGGAATCAGGCCCATTCCGATGCTCACAGCCACCAGCAACTGATTGCGGCGGTCAGCGATGTCGGCTTCCTGGAGGATCTTGATCCCGGTGGCGGCCACCATGCCGAACATGGCGATGGCTGCGCCGCCCAGTACCGCTGGAGGAATCGAGGCCACCAGGAACGCCGCCTTGGGCAGCAGGCTGAGGATGATCAGCAGGCCACCGGCGACGATGGTCACGGAACGGCAGCGCACCCCGGTCATCTGCACCAGGCCGATGTTCTGGGCGAAGGAAGAGTGGGTGAAGGTGTTGAGGAAACCGGCGAAGAACGACGCCCCGGCATCACACAGCAGGCCGCGGCGCAGCATGCGCGGGGTGACCTCCTGGCCGGTGATCTTGCCCAGGGCCAGGAACATCCCGGTGGACTCGACGAAGATGATCACCACCACCAGGCACATGGACAGGATGGGGGCAAGATGGAACTGCGGCATGCCGAAGTGCAGCGGCGTGACCACCTGCAGCCAGGGCGCCTGGGCCATGCCACTGAGGTCAACCATGCCGATCAGGCCGCAGAGGATGTAGCCCAGGCCCATGCCGATCAGCACGGAAATATTGACCCAGAAGCCACGCATGAAGCGATGGATCAACAGGATAGTGCCCAGCACCAGCGCGGCGATAGCCAGGTAGATGGGGGACCCGAATTGCGCGGCAGCGCTGCCGCCGCCGGCCCAGTTCACCGCCACTGGAAACAGTGACAAACCGATCGAGGTGATGACCGTCCCAGTGACCAGGGGCGGGAAGAAACGCACCACCTTGGACATGAACGGCGCAATCAGCATGCCGAAGAACCCTGCGGCGATGGTTGCACCGAAAATCCCCTGCATGCCGATCCCGGGCATGCCGGCCATGGCCACCATGCTGCCGACGGCGGCGAAGCTGGCCCCCATCATCACCGGCATGCGAATGCCCATGGGGCCGATGCCCAGCGACTGGACGATGGTGGCGATCCCCGCTACCAGCAGGTCGGCATTGATCAGGAAGGCGATTTCTTCACGACTCAGGCCCGCGGCCTGTCCGATGATCAGCGGCACCGCAATTGCACCGCCGTACATCAGCAGAACGTGTTGCAGACCGACCAGGATCAGTTGCAAGAAGGGCAGACGCTGAATGGCGGGCGCATCGGGGACGCACTGTTCGGATGAATCGGACATGCAACACCTCGGATCTTTTTATTCTTGTGATTTAACCGCTGCGTCTTTACGCGCAGCGTGTCTGCAACGGGCGAAGCTTGAGCGGCTGATGGCAATCAAGCCCGCCCCTACAGATGAGTCCGGTTCTGTAGGGGCGAGCTTGCTCGCGAATCGGCCCGGCGACAGGCGCTGATCAGTTGGTCTGGGCGCCCTGGGCAATCCAGGCACCGATCAGTTCACGTTCCTGTTGGGTCATTTGCGTGATGTTGCCCAATGGCATGATCTGACTGGCGACGGACTGGGCCTGGATACGTGCGGCCTGCAGGCGGATCTGTTCCGGGGTATCGAACATCACCCCGGCCGGTGCCGTGCTGAACAGGGGGCTGGTGGGCTTGGCCGAATGGCAAACCGTGCAGCGCTCCTGGATCACGTTATGCACCTTGTCGAAGGATGGCCCGGCACTGGATGCCTGTGCCGGACTTGCCGCTGGAGCCGCCGGGGCTTCTGCGCTGGCTGGCGCCGCGGGTTTGGCGCCACCGCCCAGCGCGGTTTCCGGCAGGGGCTGGTACTCGATCTGGCCGGCGGCCTTGGCTACTTCGGGGGCGCTGGGAGCTGGCGTCGGACCCGTCACGTAAGCCAGGCAGATCATGCCCAGTGCAGCAACGGGCAGGGTCCAGGCGAACTTGTGGCTGTCATGCCGGGTGTTGAAGTAGTGACGTACCAGCACCGCCAGGACCGCGATCCCGGCCAGGATCAACCAGTTGTACTGGCTACCGTAGGTGCTCGGGAAGTGGTTGCTGATCATGATGAACAGCACAGGCAGGGTGAAGTAGTTGTTGTGACGCGAACGCAGCAGGCCCTTGGCCGGCAGGGTCGGGTCCGGTGTGCGGTTTTCCGCGATCGCCGCCACCAGTGCGCGCTGGGCCGGCATGATGATGCGGAACACGTTGCCCACCATGATGGTGCCGATGATGGCGCCCACATGCAGGTATGCGCCACGGCCGCTGAACACTTTGCTGAAACCGTAAGCGGCGGCAATCAGCAGAACGAACAGGATGAAGCCGAGCAGGGCAGGTTTCTTGCCCAATGGCGAATCGCAGAGGAAGTCGTAGACGAACCAGCCGGCAATCAACGCGCCGATACCGATGGCTACGCCTTCAGGACCGCTCAGGCCGCTGCCGGGGGCAACCAGGTAGAGCATCGGGTTGTAGTAGAACACCAGGCACAGCAGGGCAATCCCCGACAGCCAGGTGAAGTAGGCTTCCCACTTGAACCAGTGCAGGTTCTCCGGCATCGAGGGCGGGGCCAGTTTGTATTTTTCCAGGTGATAGATACCGCCACCGTGAATCGCCCAGAGGTCGCCGGACAGGCCGTCCTTGGGGTTGACGCGATTGAGGTTGTTCTCCAGCCAGACGAAATAGAACGATGCGCCGATCCAGGCCACACCAGTGATCATATGTACCCAACGCACGCTCAGGTTGAGCCATTCCAACAGATGTGCTTCCACAGTCTTTACCTCTTGCCTGTCACCCTTGTTGTCGGGTGATCAGACCTTCTCTTATTGGTGGGGGGCGAGGATCAAACACTCATCCTCTTTGAAGAAATGCTCATCGCAGTTATTGCCTTTGCCACTGCGATCAACCACCAGGAAGTCATCCCGCTTTTCGATCGTCAGCACCGGGTGGTGCCAGACGCCGCGATGGTAATTGATGCCCTGCCTGCCATTACTGACGAAGGCGCGGACCAAGCCTGATACAGGTTCATCGCCAAGTGGCGCGACCACGATCAGAAAGGGGTTGCCGAGCAGCGGAATGAAGGCCTGGCTGCCCAGCGGATGGCGTTCCAGCATGCGGATGGTCAACGGCATTTCCAGCGCGTCGGCGCGGAAGATGCTGATGATCGCCTGGTCCTCCGGCTGGGCGGTTTCAACCGTTGCCAGGCGGTGGAAGCGCATGGTCGAACCATTGTTGATCATGAAGTGATCACTGCCGTCGGTTTCGATCACGTCACCGAAAGGGGCGAAGGCTTCTTTGCTCAGGGGTTCAATCATCAATGTGCGCATGCTGTTCTTCTTATCTTGAGTGTGTTTTGTCTGTTTTGCGGTCATCGCGAGCCAGCTTGCTCCAACAGGTGCGGGCTGGCCTGCGATGGGGGACGTCCTATTTCGCGACCTTGCCCAGGAGGCGCAAGCGGCTGACGCCACCGTCCGGAAACACGTTCAGGCGGATATGGGTGATCGGCCCCAGGGCTTTGATCTGCTCGACAAAGCTGTGCTCGGCATGCATTTCCAGCTTCTGGCTGGGTAGCAGTTCACGCCAGAACAGGCTCTGGGTTTCGATCTGGCTGTCGGTGCCGCCCTTGACGAATGCGCCCTGGATCGAGCAGCTGTCCGGGTAGTTGCCCTTGAAGTGCAGGGTGTCGACGATGATCTTCTCGATTTCGCCGGCGTGGCCCAGGGCGACGATCACCCAGTCATTGCCGGGAGTGCGACGGCGGGCCGTTTCCCAGCCGTCGCCCATGTTGATGCCGCGGCCCGGGTTGAGGAGGTTGCCCATGCGTCCGAAGTGTTCGTCGGAACAGGCCAGGGCACGACCGCCGTTAAGGGCCGCAGCCAGGTCGACTTGTTCGTTGTCACCGATGGCCGACCAGTCGCGGTACGGCGTACCGTAGACCCGCAGGCGCGCTACACCGCCATCCGGATAGATATTGAAGCGCAGGTGACTGAAGGGCTGGTCGTTGTTGATCTCGTGGTAGTGATGGCTGTTGCCTTGCAGCTCGACAGCAGACAGCACTTCGACCCACTGGGTGTCTTCGCCAGGTTCACCTTCGCTGAGGAAGCAGGCTTCCAGGGACGCCGATGGCGGGAAGTTGCCGGTGAAGAACGAGGTGTCGATGTCCACGCCCTTGATCGAGCCCGGCACGCCCAGGCGGATCACTGCGCTGTCGTAGCCTTCGAAGCGCTTGCGACGGGATTCCCAGCCATCCATCCACTTGCCGTTGTCATCGAACACGCCTTCCTTCCAGACAGCCGGGGTTGGCTGGAACAGCCGGTTCGCATCAGCGAACCAGTCATCGGTGACCGAGATGATCTTGGTGCCCAGGCGCGCGTCGGCCAGGTTGACGAACTTCTCGAAAGGGGCGGCGTAAGCTTTCATTCTTCTTGTCTGCCTTGAAATAGGTGGCTTGGGATGCACGAAGAACCGGGAGTGGCGCGAGGGAATCCAGGTTCTCGGGGCTATCCTCAGGAGCGGGTCGCTACAGGGTCAGCAATCTGAACAATGCAATCTTGTTGATCTCTGCCAGCGCGCACTTGAACTCAGTGTCCACCGAGTTATGGATGCGGGTTTCGAACGCGGCGAGAATCTGGTGCCGGTTGCTGCCTTTCACCGCCATGATGAAGGGAAACTTGAACTTGGCCTTGTAGGCATCGTTCAGCTCGGTGAACCGTTGGAACTCTTCGGCTGTGCATTGGTGAATACCGGCGCCAGCCTGTTCGTTGGTGCTGGCTTCGGTCAACTGGCCCTGGACCGCGGCTTTGCCAGCCAGATCCGGGTGAGCGTTGATCAGTGCCAACTGGCTGGCGTGATCGGCGCTCAGCAGGATATCGCTCATGCGCTGGTGCAGGCCTTCAATCTGGTCGATGGAGGCGTCAACACCCAGGTCGTAGGCTCTTTCAGCCACCCATGGCGAATGTTCATAGATGTCGGCGAAAGCCTCGACGAAGGCTTCACGGCTCAGGGTCGATGGCTTGAGGCTCTGGAAAGCAGTCATTTCGCCGCTCCCTGGTAAGGATGGGTCTGGTGCCAGTGGCGGGCGATATCGACACGACGGGTGAACCACACCTGTTCATGGCCTTTGACGTATTCGATGAAGCGCTTGAGGGATGCCAGGCGGGCCGGGCGACCGATCAGTCGACAGTGCAGGCCGATGGAAAGCATCTTCGGGGCTTCGGCACCTTCGGCGTAGAGCACATCGAAGGCATCTTTGAGGTAATGGAAGAAGTCGTCGCCCTTGTTGAAGCCCTGGACCTGAGTGAAACGCATGTCGTTGGTATCCAGGGTGTAGGGGATGACCAGATGCGCCTTGCCGGTGGGGTTGTTGGGTTCCCAGTAGGGCAGGTCGTCGTCGTAGGTATCGCAGTCATAGAGGAAGCCGCCTTCCTCCATTACCAGACGTCGGGTGTTCGGGCCGGTACGGCCGGTGTACCAGCCCAGTGGGCGTTCACCGGTGATTTCGGTAAGGATGCGGATCGCCTCGAGCATGTGCTCGCGTTCCTGGGCTTCGTCCATGTACTGGTAGTCGATCCAGCGGTAGCCGTGGCTGCAGATCTCATGGCCGGCCTCGACCATGGCGCGGATCACGTCCGGATGGCGCTGAGCAGCCATGGCTACGGCAAAGATGGTCAGCGGAATGTCGAATTCCTTGAACAGCTTGAGGATCCGCCAGACGCCGGCGCGGCTGCCATACTCGTACAGCGACTCCATGCTCATGTTGCGCTCGCCCTGCAGCGGCTGCGCCGAAACCATTTCCGACAGGAACGCTTCCGATTCCTTATCGCCATGAAGGATGTTGCGTTCGCCGCCTTCTTCGTAATTGAGCACGAAGGACAGGGCGACACGAGCATTGCCTGGCCAGTGAGGATGAGGGGGGGTAGAGCCATAACCGATCAGGTCGCGAGGGTAGTCAGCGCTCACTGCAGTCTTCCTTCTTGTTCGTGATAACGGTGGCGTGGCGGAACCTGAAGCCGGAAAGCCAGGTGAGCGTCACTGCGATGGGCTGATTGTATACAAGTTTATATTCACTTTGTAAGCCTGATTTTTTGCATTTTTCTGCTTTTGTCGCTATGGCCTGCACCTGCAAGAAACTTGCCTATATGGTCAGCTAATGGATCGCAAGTCGTCTGCTGCTGTGGTGTTGAGGTCAATCCACAGGCTTCCGGGTACAGCGCTACCGGAGTGAATATTTGTGATTATTATTGTGTACAATTTTTTTGAAAAGTGTCTTAATCATGGCCTCGCCGCAGCTTTTCACCCGCCGAAACGCTGTGGCCCTCTTTCAATCACTGACTCCGGGAGGCGCGAGGCCTGGGCGCACCAGTTGTGACAGGCACGCAGAATCAATGGGACGTTTGACTACACACGTTTTGGACGCCGCACATGGCTGCCCTGGCAGCGCTATCAAGGTCGAGCTGTATCGGGTTGAAGGGGCGCAGATGGAGTTGGTCGCCAGCACCCTGACCAACAGCGATGGCCGTTGCGATGCGCCGCTGCTGCAGGGCGATGACTACCGTTCCGGGGTTTACCAACTGCATTTCCACGCTGGCGATTACTACCGCGCCCGGGGTGTACAACTGCCACAGCCGGCGTTCCTTGATGTAGTCGTGCTGCGGTTCGGTATCAGTGCCGAGCAGGAGCATTACCACGTGCCGCTGCTGATCTCGCCGTACAGCTATTCGACCTACAGAGGAAGCTAGGACTTTCCCCCCAAGAATCCTGCGCAAATAGCTTCTTTGGTCCTTGCCCGCTCACACTGCGGGCTTTTTTTCGCCGGTTGTAAAGTCGTCGCCGGCAAGCCAGCTCCTGGCTGAGCGGTGCAGGAAACGGCTTGCCGGCGAAGCGCTCAACGGCTCAACAGGGATGCGGCTCCAGCTCCCGTGAACAGCCCGGCACTGATGCGATTGAACCAGCTTTGGCCCTTGCCGCTGCGCAAGTAATGCGCGGCGCCATGGGCACCGAGGCCGTAGGCCAGCTTGCAGGTCAGGTCCAGCAGGGTCCAGGTGGCGACCATGATCAGCAGTTGCGGTAGGAAGGGCTGCTGGGCATTGAGAAACTGCGGCAGGAACGCGGCGAAGAACAGAATGTCCTTCGGGTTGCTGGCCCCCAGGACAAAAGCGCGTCCGAACAGTGCACGAAAGCGCGGTTTCAGTGCGACTTCCGGTACCACCGCGCCGTGGGAAAGCTGCCGCGATTGCTGCCAGCTCTGCCAGGCGAGGTAGAACAGATAGAGGGCGCCGACGATCTTCAGGGCGCTGAACAGTTGCTCCGAAGCCAGCAGCAGTGCGCCCAGGCCCAGCGCGGATGCGCTCAACAGGCAGATCGAGGCCAGGACCCCGCCGAGAAAGGCCGGGTATGAGCGGCGCAGGCCATAGTTCAGGCTGTTGCTGATCATCAGCAACGACAAGGGACCCGGAATCAGGATCACTACCAAGGTAGCGCCACTGAACAGCAGCCAGGTTTCCAGACTCATTACATTCTCCAAATACACAAAAACCCCATCCGAAGGGATGGGGCGGGTGAGAGCAGGTGCGGCTTACAAGAAAATGAACTTGGCGATGAAGATCGCACACAGCACATACAGGCTGATGGAAATTTCCTTGTGCTTGCCCGTTCCTGCCTTTAGTACCACATAGGTGATGAAACCCAGGGCAATGCCATCGGCGACGGAAAAGGTCAGGGGCATCATGATTGCCGTGACAATCGCCGGAATACTGTCGGTGGCTTCGTCCCAGTTGATATGGGCCATGCCGCCCATCATCAGCATCGCGACATAGATCAAGGCACCTGCTGTGGCGTAAGCAGGGATCATGCCTGCCAGCGGCGCAAAGAACATGGCGGCAACAAATAGCACACCTACGGTGACGGCGGTAAGGCCAGTCCGCCCGCCCGCGGCCACACCGGCGGCACTTTCCACGTAGCTGGTCACCGGCGGCACCCCGACTACTGCGCCGAAGACGCTTGAAGCACTGTCGGCCTTGAGGGCGCGCGAGAGATTCTCGATCTTGCCGTCGGCCTTCACCAGGCCGGCACGCTGGGCCACGCCCATCAGGGTGCCGGCAGTGTCGAACATGTGCACGAAGAGGAAGGCCAGTACCACGCTGATCATGCTGACGTTGAACACCCCGGCAACATCCATGGCCATCCAGGTGGGCGCCAGGCTCGGCGGGGTGGACAGGATGCCGTTGTAGTGCACCAGCCCCAGGCCCCAGCCGGCCAGGGTCACGGCGATGATGCTGATGAGGATTGCGCCGAACACTCGGTGGTAGCTGAGCACCGCGATCATCAGAAAGCAGATGGCCGCCAGCAGCGGACCCGGTTCACGCAGGGAGCCGAGCTTGAGCAGGGTGGCCGGGCTGTCGACGATGATGCCCGCTGTTTTCAACCCGATCAGTCCGAGAAACAGCCCGACACCCGCTCCCATGGCGAAGCGCAAGCTCACCGGAATGCTGTTGAGCAGCCATTCACGAATCCGCGACAAGGTCAGGATCATGAACAGCACACCGGAGATGAATACCGCGCCGAGTGCGGTTTCCCAGTTGTAGCCCATGGTGCCGACCACGGTGTAAGTGAAGAAGGCGTTGAGACCCATGCCCGGGGCCAGGCCCACTGGCCAGTTGGCATACAGGCCCATTAGCAGGCAGCCCAGGGCGGCAGCGATGCAGGTGGCAACGAAGGCGGCGCCGTGGTCGATGCCGGCGTCGGCCATGATGTTGGGATTGACGAAGATGATGTAAGCCATGGTGATGAAGGTTGTCACACCGGCAATCAGCTCGGTCTTCACCGTGGTGCCATGCAACCTGAGTTTGAAGATGCGCTCCAGCCAGCCGCTGTTCAGCGAGGGCGAGAGGTCCAGCGGAGAGGCTTCGGATTTGCGGCTTTCCACAGCGAGTACTCCTCAAGAGTTTTATTGTTTTTTCCAGAACCGGGCACGGGAGGGTGGGCAGCGGCTCTTTGAGGCAGGCAGGGCTTGTGGGGTTTGTTGACCTTTGGGTCAAGAACTCACACGTGGCGAATTATGCTTTTGTATACAAAGAAAGCAAATAATGTTTTTGGTTTTGTGTGCGAAAAATCTGAGGACTTGGCTATATCACCATCACCCTTTATGCCGGGCAGTGCGGAGGGTAGGTCAGAGTCTGTTCGGCGGCCTGGGAGGGCGCGCCGAGAGGAAGGGGCTATCAGTCGTCTGCAGGTTTTCCCGCCAGGGCCTGGTTTACTGCCAGCCAGCCATTGACCGCACTTTCTCCGGCTTCGGCGAAGGCCCGTTGCAGCAGTTTTACCTGTTCGCGACGCAGGGATTGTTCAAAGCGCGCGCCATCGTCGGTCAGTTGCAACAGGCGTTTTCGTTTGTCGCTGGCTGGGGCGATGCTGTCTACCAGGTGCATTTCCATGAGTTGGCGCAAAGGCGTATTCAGCGCCTGCTTGCTCACCCCCAGCAGCGTGAGCAGTTCTTTCACACTCAGGCCGGGGTAGCGGGCAATGAAAAACACGATGCGCTGGTGCACGCGACTCAAGCCTCGGCGTTCGAGCATTTCGTCGGCCTTGGCGGTAAAGGCCTGATAGCCAAAGAAGAAGGCTTCCATGGCGGCTTGTTGCGAGGTCTGGTTTTTAAGGTCAAGCATATTGACGTATCTGCGAGAGTCGGCGTAATTTCGGTCAAGCAGTTTGACGTATTTCCTCCGACCTTTGCTAGCGGTGACCTCCATGGCCTTCTCCGAACGTGTATCGCGCCTCAAAAGCTCCTTGATCCGTGAAATCCTTGCCGCGGCCCAGCGCCCGGAAGTGATGTCGTTCGCTGGAGGGCTGCCGGCCGAGGTGATGCTGCCCAAGGTGCAGTGGCAAGACATGCCCTTGTCCATGGGGCAATACGGCATGAGTGAAGGCGAGCCGTCGTTGCGTGAAGCCCTGGCTGCCGAGGCGCGCAAGCTCGGCGTGCCTTGCGAGGCGAGCCAGGTCCTGGTGGTCAGCGGCTCCCAGCAGACCCTTGATCTGGCGGCCAAGCTGTACATCGACAAGGGCACCCAGATCCTGTTGGAGGCTCCGACCTATCTGGCTGCCCTGCAGATCTTCCAGTTGTTCGGTGCCGACTGCCTGACTGTGCCATTGGAGGCGGACGGTCCGGATCTGGCGCAGATGCGCGCCCGTCTGGAACAGCATCGTCCAGCCTTCGTCTACCTGATTCCGACCTTCCAGAATCCTTCGGCGGTGCGCTACAGCGAAGCCAAGCGCGAGGCGGTGGCGGCCCTGCTGGACGAGTTCGGCGTGACCCTGATCGAGGACGAGCCCTATCGCGAGCTGACCTTCGACGGTGGCAGCGCGACCCCCATTGTCAGCCGCCTGAAAAAGGCCAGTTGGATTTACACCGGCACCGTGTCGAAGACCCTGCTCCCGGGATTGCGGGTTGGCTACTTGATCGCCAGTCCGGACCTGTTCCCTCATCTGCTGCGCCTGAAACAGTCCGCGGACTTGCACACCAACCGCGTCGGCCAGTGGCAGGCCATGCAGTGGATCGGCAGCGATCAGTTCCAGCAGCACCTGGGTGAACTGCGCAGTTTCTACCGCCTGCGCCGTGATGCCTTTCAGGTCGCGCTGCAGACTCATTTCGCCGATCTGGCGGACTGGCAGGTGCCCCAGGGAGGGCTGTTTTTCTGGTTGAGCTTGAAACAACCCCTGGATACCCGCACTTTGCTCAAGTCCGCGTTGGAACAAGACGTGACTTTCATGCCCGGCGAACCGTTCTTCTCTGAACCGGAGCGCAATCATGGGCATCTGCGGTTGAATTTCAGCCATATCGATCCGGCACGGCTGGACGAAGGCCTCAAGCGGCTGGCCACCGTGATACGTCAAGCACAGGCTGCACAGGCAGCCTAAGGGGAGGGCCATGTACAAGGTTTATGGCGATTACCGTTCGGGCAACTGCTACAAGATCAAGCTGATGCTCAGTCTTCTGGGGCTGCCTTATGAGTGGCAGGCGGTGGACATTCTCGGAGGCGATACCCAGACCGAAGCCTTCCTGGCAAAGAATCCCAACGGCAAGATACCGGTGCTGGAGCTGGAAGACGGCACCTGCCTGTGGGAGTCCAACGCGATTCTCAACTTTCTGGCCGACGGCAGCGAATTCCTGCCCAGCGAACCGCGCCTGCGCACCCAGGTCCTGCAATGGCAGTTCTTCGAACAGTACAGCCACGAGCCTTACATCGCGGTGGCGCGCTTCATTGAACAGTACGAGGGTTTGCCGGAAGAGCGCCGGGACGAATACCTGAAGCTGCACAAGCGTGGCTACAAGGCGCTGGATGTGATGGAAAAACAATTGAGCCGCACGCCGTATCTGGTGGGCGAGCACTATTCCATTGCCGATATCGCGCTGTATGCCTACACCCATGTGGCCCATGAAGGCGGTTTCGATCTGACCCGCTATCCGGGTATCCAGGCCTGGGTCCAGCGCGTACAGAGCCATCCGCGGCATGTCGGGATGTTCGATTGAGCGGATTTTCCGAGGGGGCAACTGACCCGGGACAGCATCGTCCCGGGGAGAGGCTTCAGGCCGCCGAGAAGCGCTGGTTCAGGTAATCGATGATCACCTTGGATTCATACATCCAGGTGGTCTGGCCGTTCTCTTCGATACGCAGGCATGGCACCTTGATTTTGCCGCCCTGCTCCAGCAGGGTCTGGCGATCCTGCTCGTTGTTCTTGGCGTCGCGCAGGGCCACCGGTACGTTCAGGCGGTGCAGGGTACGGCGGGTCTTCACGCAGAACGGGCAGGCGTGGAACTGATACAGGGTCAGGCCCTTGGCGGCCTGCTCGACTTGCGCTTGAGCGGCGGCAGCGCGCTTCTGCTTGCGCGGGCGGGTGATGAAGTCGATGAAAATGATGAGTTGGCCCAGGCCGACTCGCAGCGCTTTGACGATCACGGTATTGCCTCTTGCCCATGAATGAAGGGGCGGCAGCTTACCTGATTTTTGCCGGACGAAAAAAACCGGCGATCAACGCCGGTTTTTTCACTCAGGGCCTGTTACTTGATCAGGCTGAGGAACTCGCTGCGAGTCGCGGCATTTTCGCGGAACTCGCCCAGCATCACCGAAGTGATCATCGACGAATTCTGCTTCTCCACACCGCGCATCATCATGCACATGTGCTTGGCCTCGATCACCACTGCAACCCCCAGAGCGCCGGTCACTTGCTGAACGGCGTCGGCGATTTGCCGGCTGAGGTTTTCCTGGATCTGCAGGCGACGGGCATACATGTCGACGATGCGCGCGACTTTCGACAGCCCCAGGACCTTGCCGCTGGGAATGTAGGCAACGTGAGCCTTGCCGATGAATGGCAGCAGATGGTGTTCGCACAGCGAGTAGAGCTCGATGTCCTTGACCAGCACCATTTCGCTGTTGTCAGAGCTGAACAAGGCACCGTTGGTGACTTCTTCCAGGGTTTGGGCATAACCGCGGCAAAGGTACTGCATGGCTTTGGCGGCACGCTTGGGCGTATCGAGCAGGCCCTCGCGGGAGACGTCCTCGCCCAGTTGGCCGAGGATCGCGGTGTAATTCTGTTCCAGGGACATGAAACTACCTGTGGGATTTTACGCAAAGGGCAAGGGTACGGTGGCAGACACGGCGCTGCAAGCTTAGTGCAGCGGCTTTATTCGTCGCGGCCTTCCATCATGGTGCGTTTGAGCATGACGTACAGCGCGCCAGTGCCGCCATGTTTAGCCTGGCAGGAGGTGAAGCCCAGCACTTGTGGATGCTGGCGCAGCCAGGTGTTGACGTGGCTTTTGATCATGGGGCGCTTGCCGTCCAGGCGCACGGCCTTGCCGTGGGTGACGCGTACACAGCGGATCTCGAATCGGGTGGCTTCGGCGAGAAACGCCCAGAGGGTTTCGCGGGCCTTTTCCACGGTCATGCCATGCAGGTCGAGGCTGCCTTCAAAGGGAATCTGGCCGATTTTCAGCTTGCGCATCTGGCTTTCCTGAACCCCGTCGCGGGCCCACATCAGCTCATCTTCAGGTCCCACATCGATGACGAACTGATCGGACAGCCCGTCCACCGTCGTGGTCTCGCTACGCACTGTGGCAGCCTGGCGCAGCTTGGCGATCTGTGCGCGGTCGGCCTTGGGTTTGCCTGTGTCGGCCCGATCGTGCTTGATCGGCTTGACGCCGCGGATCTCGTTTTTGAACAGGGAAAAATCGTCGTCTTGCATGTCAGCCTCCGCGAAGGGCGGCTAGTTTACCCAACTCGGAACACCTTAAGGCGCGCAAATCGCGCCCAGGGTCGTCAGTCGTGTTTTTTCATCAGGTGTGGCGCCATGTTCAGTGCCAGGGGCTGGCGCATTCGGCGCCGGCAACGCCGCCACAGGCGCACACCGATGTACAGCAGTAGCACGCCAATCAGCAGGATCAGCGCCGAGCCCAGTGGGCTGGCGTTGAGTTCTCCTAGCGCCGGAGCGCGTCCCAGCAGGCTTGCGGTCCCGGCCAGGGCCAGCAGCACGCCGAAGGTCGCCAGCAATGCAGAGAATCCAGCCCCCAGGCGCAGGCGCCAGTTTCGCGGGCTTTTGGGCCGCAATCGGCGTGCGTCAAAACCATCGGATATCTTCATTCCGACCTTCCTCAATGGGTATCGGCCCTTCGACCGGGAGTTGACCGGGTGGTTCCTGAGGCTAAGGCAATTGCTGCAAATGCGAGGCGTTTATGGATGAGCGGCCCGCCAGCCGCTCACCAAGGCTGGTCAGATCAGGCTTGCGGTCTGGGCGAGAGTGGCAAAGTTGTCGGCCATGATCGCCATTTCAGTCTGCTGAACATGCTCGGCGCTGAGAATGCCGCCCTTGTAGGGCAGGTCACGGGTGGCACAGGCGTCCTCCACCAGGGTGCAACGGAATCCCAGGTTCTTCGCTGCTCGCACGGTGGTGCTGACGCTGGAGTGGCTCATGAAACCGGCGACGATCAGGTCCAGGGAGCCCAGATCCTGCAGGCGCTTTTCCAGTTCGGTGCCGTGGAAGGCACTGGGCAGCAGCTTGCCGATGATGGTCTCGTCGCCTTGGGGCTCAAGGCCGGGGATGAATTCGCCGCGCTCGCCCTGAGGGTCGAACAGGCCGCCGACAGTGCCAAGATGGCGCACATGCACAATGGGCCGGCCGGCAGCCCGGGCTGCGGCCAGCAGTTGGCCGATGTTGGCCACTGCCTTGTCCATGCCGGACAGGGCCAGGGGGCCGCTGAGGTACTCTTTCTGGGCGTCGATGATCACAAGGGTCGCGTGGCTCAAATTGGCCGCTGCATAACCACGACCGCTGAGTTGAAACATCGTCTTTGGAACGGACATTCTGGGGCTCCTGTGAGTGGGGCTTTTGCGACATTGTCCTCTGGCGGAGCGCTTCTGTGAATCGCTACTAACGTAAGGTGCGCCGTTGTTGGCCTGCAGCCTTGTCAAGAGGGGCAAGGTATTTGGCTTGCCGGGCAAAAAGCGGTCGGTCGGGCGATTGTACGGCGGTGGTTTTTCATTCGTCGTCGGCAGGCGCTTTGGCTGTTAGAATTGCCGGTCGTTTTTTCAGGAGTCTGTCCCGTGATCACTTCCCGCCTTCGCACCTTGCGTGACCATATCCGCTGGGCTGTCAGCCGCTTTCATGGGGAGGATCTGTTCTTCGGCCATGGTACCGACAACGCCTGGGACGAGGCCCGCCAATTGGTGCTCGGAGCCTTGCATCTGCCCTGGGAAATCGCCGACAGCTACCTGGACTGCGCGTTGGAAGACGACGAGTTGGTCCACCTTCAGCACCTGCTCAAGCGCCGAATCGAAGAACGCGTGCCCACAGCCTATCTGTTGGGCGAGGCCTGGTTCTGCGGCATGTCGTTCATCGTTGACGAGCGTGTGCTGATTCCCCGCTCGCCCATCGGCGAGTTGATCGAGAAACGCTTCGAACCCTGGCTGGGCACTGAGCCTGCGCGGATTCTCGATCTGTGCACCGGCTCCGGTTGCATCGGCATCGCCTGTGCCTATGAGTTCCGCGAGGCCGAAGTGGTGCTGGCCGACCTGTCCTTCGAAGCCCTGGAAGTGGCCAACCAGAACATTGAGCGCCACGGTGTCGATGAGCGGGTGTTCACCGTTCAGGGCGATGGTTTCGATGGCTTGCCGGGGCAGCGCTTCGACCTGATCGTTTCCAACCCGCCTTATGTCGATGCCGAAGATTTTGCCGACATGCCGGACGAGTACCAGCATGAGCCCGAGCTGGGCCTGGCCTGTGGCGATGATGGTCTGAATCTGGTGCGGCGCATGCTGGCCCAGGCCGCTGATCACCTGACCGAGAAAGGCTTGCTGATTGTCGAAGTGGGCAATAGCCAGGTGCACGTCGAGGCGCTGTACCCCGAAGTCGACTTCGCCTGGCTGGACTTCGAACACGGCGGTCACGGGGTGTTCATGCTCACTGCGGAGCAGTGCCGCGAGCATCAGGCGCTGTTCGCCGCCCGCACCTGAGCCATGTGCCGGCCCGCGCAAGGCGGGCCTTGATCCCTGAAGAGGTCGCGACTCAGCGGTGAGTCGCAATCCAGATCAGCAGCCCCGCCTGGAAGACCGCGAAGGCCACCAGGCAGGTGATGGTGAAGCGCAGACCGGTGTCTTCACGTTTGTACTTGGTGACTTTCTCTTCCTGCTTGCGCAGTTTGACTTCCAGCTCCTCCAGGTTCTGCTCGGCCTGCTGGAGCATCTGTGCGGCTTCCAGTATCTCCACGAACTGCAGTTTCTCGGTGTTCCACTGGCTTAGCAGCTCGCCCACTTGAACATCCTTGACGCTGCCCTTGAGATGCTGGGCATCGGCATACACCACGTCGAAGCCCTGGGTACGCAGCACATGATCGCGGCGCAGGCGAGTGTCCTCATTGAGGGCGTCCTTGTTAGCGAGCTCGAAGCCGTCGACCCGGTAGTGCGGCCACTTCTTCTGCGCCCACTGCGCGGCCTGGGCCAGCAGGAAGCGTCCGATGCCACGGTTCAGTGGTTCGATCTGCAGCCCGCCTTCGGGCTCGAAGTGCACCCGGTGGGTGTCGTGCTCGACCCAGACATCCAGGTGATTCTGTTCCTTGCGCACCCGCTGGCCGGGCAGGCTGATGGTCATGCGCAGCAGGCTGTGCTCTTTGTTGTTGCGTTCGGCATAACCGAACTCGACAAAACGCAAAGGGCGCCCGCCGGTGACGCGATCGGTCTGCAGGGGCGCCAGGCGCAGCATCTTGTGATGTTCAGCCTGGACGTCCGCCCACGGCAACGGCGCCGCTTCCGGTACGGCGGCTTCCTGCTCGGTGGCGGGTGAATTCGAGGTATCAGTCATAACGGCAAGTCCTGTCCAATCGCTGCGCGCCGACAGCAATCGAACGGCCGGCAAAGGCTTATCGGCCGTTTTTTTCAGGACTGGAGGGTAAAAACAGCCTAACGGGTGTGAAGTCCGTCAATAAAACTGATGATGGATCGGCCCAGTTCCGCCGCCAGGGGCAATTGCGGGTCCTTGTAGGACGCCAATTGGCGCTTGAGATCGTTGGGTACGATACGCAGCACATGGTTCATGCCGTCGATCAAGGTCAGTTGAGCATCCGGTTTTGCCGCCTTGAGCACCCGGGCGTCGTCGACGCTGACCTGGATATCGTTGCTGCCCTGAATGATCAGCGCCGGCATTTTCAGGCGGGCGAAAGCGGCGGCCGGGTCCTCGCGGAACAGGGTGATCAGATAGGGTTGCACGCTGGGGCGGAAGATCACTTGCAAGGCCGGTGGCACATCGTTGTCAACCTGACCAGCCCTGAGGCTGTCCAGCAGTTCATTGCTGCGCACCATCAGCGCCGGTGGCAGGCGATAACTCAGTTGCTGGCGCAGCACCTGATCCACGGGGCGGGCGGTGCCGGAGATGGAAATCACGCCGGCGGCGTCCAGTTGGGGGGCGGCGAGGCTGGCGATCAGCGCGCCCTCGCTATGGCCCAGCACGATCAGTTGGCCCAGGCGCGGGTCGGCCTTGAGCTGCTTGCCCCAGGCCACGGCGTCGGCCACATAGGCGTCGAGGGTCAGGTTGCGTTCATCCGGGGTCGCCGCGAGGCTGGCCGCCACACCGCGCTTGTCGTAGCGCACGCTGGCGATGTTGTGCTTGGCCAGCACCCAGGCCAGGCGCTTGAGGCTATCGTTGCGCCCGCCGTCGGGGTTGTTGCCGTCGCGGTCGGTGGGGCCGGAGCCTGAGATGATCAGCACCACCGGCACCGGCTGCGCAGATTTGGGCAGCAGCATCGAGCCATACAGCTCGCCGTGGCCGGTGTCCAGGCTTACGGGGCGTTGCAGGACGGCCGCGTTGACCAGGCCGGTGAACAGGGAAAGGCTCAAGAGAAGGACTCGCAGCATCATCACGCCATCATGGATAAGGTGCCGGTTGGACTCGGGCAGGGGCAGAAGGTTCGAGGATGAACTAGTTGGGTAGCCTGCGTATACTTGCGCCCTTCAGTAATCCTGATTGAGTTATTTCGGCTGATTTCACGGAGCTCCCCGCATGTCCGGCAATACCTACGGCAAGCTGTTCACTGTCACCACCGCGGGCGAAAGCCATGGTCCGGCGTTGGTCGCCATTGTCGACGGCTGCCCGCCGGGCCTCGAGCTGTCCCTGGAAGACCTGCAGCGTGACCTGGACCGGCGCAAGCCCGGCACCAGCCGTCACACCACCCAGCGCCAGGAACCCGATGAAGTCGAGATCCTTTCCGGGGTGTTCGAGGGCAAGACCACGGGCTGTTCCATTGGCCTGTTGATCCGCAATACCGACCAGAAGTCCAAGGACTACTCGGCGATCAAGGATCTGTTCCGTCCGGCTCACGCCGATTACACCTACCACCACAAGTACGGCATTCGTGATTACCGTGGCGGCGGTCGCAGCTCGGCGCGGGAAACCGCCATGCGCGTGGCGGCCGGGGCCATCGCCAAGAAATACCTGGCCAGCCAGGGCATCGT
This sequence comes from Pseudomonas danubii, assembly GCF_042980055.1. Taxonomy (NCBI): domain Bacteria; kingdom Pseudomonadati; phylum Pseudomonadota; class Gammaproteobacteria; order Pseudomonadales; family Pseudomonadaceae; genus Pseudomonas; species Pseudomonas danubii. The sequence goes on along the minus strand of NZ_CP116502.1, from coordinate 6,060,582 downwards.
GGTGCGCGGTTACATGAGTCAGCTGGGCCCGATCGAGATTCCTTTCAAGACCTGGGATTCGGTGGAGGACAACGCATTCTTCAGCCCCGATCCGGATAAGGTTCCGGAGCTTGAAGCCTACATGGACCAATTGCGCCGGGATCAGGACTCCGTAGGAGCGAAGATCACCGTGGTCGCCGAAGGCGTGATGCCGGGCCTGGGCGAGCCGATCTTCGACCGGCTGGATGCCGAGCTGGCTCATGCGTTGATGAGCATCAATGCGGTCAAGGGCGTGGAAATCGGCGCCGGTTTCGCCAGCGTCGTCCAGCGCGGCACCGAACACCGTGACGAACTGACCCCGCAAGGTTTCCTCAGCAATAACGCTGGCGGAATTCTTGGCGGGATCTCCTCGGGGCAGCCGATCGTTGCCCACCTGGCCCTCAAACCGACGTCCAGCATCACCACGCCAGGTCGCTCCATCGACGTTGATGGCAATCCGCTGGACGTGATCACCAAGGGCCGTCACGACCCTTGCGTGGGCATTCGTGCTACTCCCATTGCCGAAGCCATGATGGCCATCGTGCTGCTGGATCACCTGCTGCGTCACCGCGGCCAGAATGCCGACGTGCGCGTCAGCACGCCGGTACTGGGCCAGCTGTAATGGCGGCTCTGCCAGTCGCTACGGTCTGATGACCGTGGCGGCGCTGCCGTACTGGCGGCTTTCCAGTTTCTACCTGTTCTATTTCGCCCTGCTGGGGTCGACGGCACCGTTTCTGGCGCTGTATTTCGATCACCTGGGGTTTTCCAGCGCGCGGATCGGCGAGCTGGTGGCCATTCCCATGCTCATGCGCTGCGTGGCGCCCAACCTTTGGGGCTGGCTGGGGGACTACACTGGCCGGCGCCTGGCGATCGTGCGTTGTGGCGCCATCTGCACCCTGATCTGTTTCTCGCTGATCTTCGTCAGCAAGAGCTACGCCTGGCTGGCGATGGTCATGGCCCTGCACGCATTTTTCTGGCACGCAGTCCTGCCGCAGTTTGAGGTGATCACCCTGGCGCACTTGCAGGGACAGACCTCACGCTACAGTCAGATCCGTCTTTGGGGTTCCATCGGTTTTATTCTTACCGTGGTGGCTTTGGGGCGCCTGTTCGAGTGGCTGAGCCTGGATATCTATCCGGCGGCACTGGTGGCGATCATGGGCGGCATTGTGCTCAGCAGCCTGTGGGTGCCCAACGCCCAGCCTGTGGTGCAGGGGCCGCGGTTGGCCGGGGAGGGCTTTATCAAGCAACTGCGCGGCCCCGGGGTGCTGGCCTTCTACCTGTGTGTGGCCCTGATGCAGATGAGCCACGGTCCTTACTACACCTTCCTGACTCTGCACCTGGAGCACCTGGGCTATACCCGTGGCCTGATCGGCATGCTCTGGGCTCTGGGTGTGGTGGCTGAGGTGCTGATGTTCCTGGCCATGAGCCGGATTCTGGCGCGATTTTCCGTGCGCCGGGTGTTGCTGGCGAGTTTTCTCTTGGCGGCTTTGCGCTGGGTGCTGCTGGGCAGCCTGGCGGAGCATCTCGGGGCACTGTTGTTGGCGCAGGTGCTGCATGCGGCAACCTTCGGCAGCTTTCACGCCGCGGCCATCCATTTTGTCCAACGCAGTTTTGGTGCTCGCCAGCAGGGCCAGGGCCAGGCGTTGTACGCCGCCCTGGCGGGAACCGGAGGTGCCTTGGGCGCCCTGTATTCCGGCTACAGCTGGAACGCCCTGGGCGCCACATTGACCTTTAGTATTGCTAGCGTCGCCGCCCTGGCCGCAGCCGTTATCATTGCCACCCGCATGCAAGAGGAGTTGCCGTCATGAGCAGCCTGTCCGTCTACCACGTATCCAGCCCGGACCTGCCGAACAAGGTTCTGACCCACTTTGACGATATCGCTGCGACCTTGGCCGAACAGGGGATTGGCTTTGAGCGTTGGCCAGCCTCGACGCGGATCGAGCCGGGGGCCAGCCAGGAAGAGGTGATTGCGGCCTATCAGGAGCAGATCGATCGGCTGACGACCGAGCAGGGTGATGTCAGCGTGGATGTGATCAGCCTCAACCGTGACCATCCACAAAGAGCCGAGCTGCGTGCCAGCTTTCTCGACGAGCATCGCCATGACGAGGATGAAGTGCGGTTATTCGTCGCCGGACGTGGACTGCTAAATCTGCACATCGACGACTACGTCTATGCCGTTCTTTGCGAAAGAAACGACCTGATTTCGCTGCCAGCGGGCACTGCCCATTGGTTCGATATGGGGGAGGAGCCGCACCTGGTAGCCATCCGCCTGTTCAGCAATCCCCAAGGCTGGTCGGCCAGCCTGACCGGCGACGCTATCGCCAGCCAGTTCCCACGCCTGGACGATTGAGCGGCAAGATCAACGTCAACGGGCCGGTCCCACGCAAGGTGGGCCGGCCCGAGCAGGAAACCGAAGGTGGCTTACGCGGAGTGGTAAGTCGGCAAGGCAAAGCGGTTCTGGCTTTGCAGCATGGAAATCTGCGGCAGCTCACTGGCCTGTTCGGCCAAGTCACGACGAATTGCACTGATGACCCAGGACAGCTGGTCGGCGGCATGCAGCTGCGCGTAGGAAATCGAACGCTTGAACTGTTTGCCTTCGCTGTTACGCAGGGTGAGCAGGATGCCACCGTCAGGACGGGGTTGAGTGGTCACTTCGAAGTTGGAGAACAGGGAAGAAAACTTTTCTTGGATCAGGCTCATGTCTATCAGCTCCGTTAGCTCTTGAAGGGCAAGCGTGGAGTGATAGGTGCAGCGATTGTGCCAGTATTGTTTTTTTATAAAATCCTTATAAATCAATAACTTATAATTTCTAGGAAATTTCAATCTCGTGCAAATTGCATGAATGGCCATCGTGCATCCTGCATTTTGCAGGTTGGCGGCGATTAGCCGTGGGCGTGGCTTCAGCGTTATGACCGCTGGCCCGGAGAGAAAATTCAATCGTTTATGGACGGGGCTGGAGGGCCCTGGAGATAACCGGCGGGGAGATACAAAAGTTTGCAAAAACTCCGTGTACAGGCCCGCGACGGCTGACGTATTTTCCAGCCTGTCACGCCGTTTCAATGCTGCCTCGGCGACCCGGCCGAACAGGTTTGAAAGGTGTTTCTGCGACATGGAATGTGTTGCGGCGCGATCCAGCGATCCTGCCCGACGAATAATAAGAAACAGGACGCCCTCCATGAACGGTCCCACTGCATTATTGCCGGTGCTGTCAGCAGCGCTGCACTTGCCCTGCCTTTATCCCTTTGCGGGTGATCCCCGCAGTCTTCGCTTGCCGGTTGCCGAACCCTGGGTCGCCAACCCCGGTTGAGCCTTGCGCTGGCTGTTGCCAACGCCCGGCCTGGCCCGGGCACAGACCTTTGCTGTCGAACCGGAGCAACCATGAACAAGTACAAGAGCGACATGATCACCTGGGGCATGATGCTGCGAAAGGTGCCGTCCATTGCCAAGGCGCTACCTCGGGTGGTGCGAGGCATGAGGGCAGGGAACATCGACAACCCTGACCAACCCTGTGGGCTGGGCTGGAGTTTCGAGCAGGCCACCCTGCGCAATCCCCAGGGGCCGGCCCTGTTGTATGGCGATCGGGTACTCAGTTACTCCCAGGTCAACCAATGGGCCAACCGCATCGCTGCTTACCTGCGGGAGCAGGGCATCGGCAAGGGCGATGTACTGGCGATTTTCATCGAGAATCGCCCTGAGCTGCTGGTCACGGTGCTGGCGGTGGCCAAGCTTGGCGGGATCTGCGCGATGCTCAATACCGCGCAGACCCAAAGCGTGCTGGCACACAGTCTGGAACTGGTGAAGCCGGTGGGCATCATGGTTGGTGGTGAGTTGCTGGCGGCTTTTTCCGCAGTGCGCGATCAAGTGGGTATCGATCCGGCTCGCACCTGGTTCGTGGCCGATCAGGACACCTTCGTCGACCCTGGACCGACTCCGGACGGCCTGGTCAACCTGATGGCCGAGAGCGCCGCTTATCCAGCGGACAATCTGCTGCAGACCCAGCGCATCTTCTTCAACGACCCTTGCTTCTACATCTATACGTCCGGCACCACGGGCCTGCCCAAGGCGGGGATTTTCAAGCATGGGCGCTGGATGCGCACCTCTGCCGGCTTCGGCACCATCGCCCTGGATATGCAGCCCGGCGACGTGGTGTATTGCACCTTGCCGCTGTACCACGCCACCGGGCTGTGCGTCTGCTGGGGCTCGGCCATCACCGGCGCCTCGGGGTTCGCCATTCGCCGCAAGTTCAGCGCCAGTCAGTTCTGGGACGATGCGCGTCGGTTCAAGGCGACGACCGTGGGCTATGTCGGTGAATTGTGTCGCTACCTGATCGATCAGCCCAGCACTGCCCGGGATACCGAGCATGGCGTGTTGAAGATGATCGGCAATGGCCTGCGTCCGGGAGTCTGGAGCGAGTTCAAGCAGCGTTTCGGCGTCGGTCATGTCTGTGAGCTGTACGCGGCCAGCGACGGCAATATCGGCTTCAGCAATATCCTCAACTTCGACAACACCGTGGGTTTTTCCCTGATCCCCTGGGCATTGGTGGAGTACGCCCACGACACCGGGGCGCCATTGCGCAACAGCCAGGGCTTCATGCAGAAGGTCGCCAAGGGCGGTCAGGGCCTGCTGTTGGCGAAGATCGACGACAAGGCGCCGCTGGATGGCTACACCGATCCGGAAAAGAACCTCAAGGTGATCCTCAAGGATGTGTTCGAGAAGGGCGATTGTTACTTCAACACCGGTGACTTGCTGCGCGACATCGGTTTTGGCCATGTGCAGTTCGTTGATCGGCTGGGGGACACCTATCGTTGGAAGGGCGAGAACGTCTCCACCACCGAGGTGGAGAACATTCTCCTGGGGCACCCGCAAGTGGCCGAGGTGGTGGCCTATGGCGTCGAAATCCACAACACCAACGGCCGTGCCGGGATGGTGGCCATTACCCCGGCGGAGTCGCTGGCGACCCTGGATTTCAGTGAGTTGCTGCAATATGCCAGACAGCAGCTTCCGGCTTACGCGGTGCCGCTGTTTCTGCGGATCAAGGTGAAAATGGACACCACTGGCACCTTCAAATATCAGAAGAGCCGACTCAAGGAGCAGGCGTTCGACCTCGAACGGGTCGGCGACGATCCGGTCTATGCCTGGCTTCCCGGGTCGGATACCTATGTGCAACTGACCCCGCAGATTTTTGCCGATATCCAGGGCGGGCGTCTGCGTTATTGATTCTGCCTATGGCGGCTCTTGGGAAAAAAGGGATGACAGGCTGCGGCCGGCTTGGGGAAACTAGCGCCTTTCCGATTTGCCGAACCTGGAGTTTCCGATGACCGACAAAAGCCGCCAGATGACTGAAGAAGAGGCCGCCCAGTTTGTCGAACAGGTATTCAACGTGGCCCGTCAGGGTGACGCACAGATGCTCGACAAGCTGGCGGCCAGTGGCCTGCCGGTCAACCTGCGCAACCACAAGGGTGACACCTTGCTGATGCTGGCCGCCTATCACGGGCATGTGGACGCCGTGCAAGTGCTGCTCAAGCACCAGGCCGATCCCGAGATCCGCAACGACAATGGCCAGAGCCCGATCGCCGGCGCCGCCTTCAAGGGCGACCTGGCGGTGGTCAAGGCCCTGGTGGAAGGCGGAGCTCAAGTGGAAGGTTCGTCCTTTGACGGGCGTACCGCGCTGATGATGGCAGCGATGTTCAACCGCACGGAAATCGTCACCTACCTGATCAGCCAGGGCGCCGATCCCAAGGCTCGCGACAGCAATGGTGTCAGTGCCCTGGAAGCCGCCAAGACCATGGGCGCGCAGGACACTGCCGCACAGCTGGAAAAACTCCTGGCCTGAGCCGTCAAGGTCCGAGGGGGCGAGGGCCCCAGGCCCGCGTCACAGGCGTAGGTCTGGGGGCGCACTTTAGGCTATCCTTCGCGCCCTCGAATTTCCTTGTCTTCAGGATGTCCCCATGAAAACCGCCCTTATCGAACTCATCAGCAAAATCAGCTCCGGGTGCATGGGCGATGCCGAGATCCAGCAGATCGCCGACGAAGCGGCCCAGGCCTACGCCGATCCCCAGGCGTTCCTGGCGGCCAATCCGGACATCAACTACGACGACAGCTTCCCCATTCCCCTGGGCGAGTGGGTGGTGGTCGGCAGCCTGCCGGAGACTGTGCTGTTTCAGGCCGACACTTATGTCGATCTGTTCGCACAGATCGTCGCGTCTTTCGGCAAGGACGTGCCTTTCAACATCAAGCCCAAGCAGTTGGCGAAGATCGAAGCCTTGACGGCCTTGAACCGCATCCAGATCCAGATGGGCAGCATGAACCCGGAAAACGGCGGCTATGTGCTGATGAATTTCAGCCAGTTGCTGGATGACGAACTGCAGATGGTGCTGGTCTACGGCAATGACCTGCCGCGAGTGCTGGAGCTGTGTGCCGAAGTCGGTATCGCCGCAGCGCCGGCCCTGGAAGCGCTGAAGATTGCCGTGCACGTCTGAATCCGCCATAGCGGTGGAATAAAACGGAACCCTGATTCAGCGCGACTATCCTAAAGAGGCACACCTTCATTTGGGAGCGACACCATGGGTTCCACCTTCAATGGCCTGGTTGGCCTGATCATTCTGGCCCTGGATATCTGGGCCATCATCAACGTGCTGAAAAGCAGCGCTGAAACCGGGATGAAGATTGTCTGGGTGTTGTTGATCATCTTCCTTCCCGTACTTGGGTTGATCATCTGGGCCATTGCCGGTCCCCGAGGTAATGTCAGGCTCTGAACCAGTACACGTGACGAACAGCCCCGGCATCATGGCCGGCGATGGAAAAAAAGGGCCGCCAGGCCCTTTTTTGTGTGACTAAACATGCGTTGAACGAAATTTTCACAAGGCCTCAAAGACAATTCGCCGGCGTTTTTCCCCTGGTGCGAAGCCCGGCAATCTGTTGTTCCAGAGCCGTAGGAGCTGGGCTTGTGGGGAGCGCCCACTAATCAATGGCAATGCCTTCAGTGATCGTGCAACATCTGCGCACCGCGTAATCCCCGTCGCCCTGGCGACAAAAAGAGGGCAGAACGCCACTTTTTCTCTGCAACTTAAACTTCCAATGGGTCCTAAAACCACATGGCAAACTCGGATGCCCTGAGTCAGCAGCGATCCTCGAATCGCCTGCTGCAACCGACCGTCAAATCCCATCTGGCCTACACGCTGCTGTGCGCGCTGGTCATGATGGTGATGTTTTCTTTGTTGCGCGTCGCGCTGTTGATCTACAACCGCGAGATGATTCTCGACACCCCGGCTTCGACCTTCCTCGAAGCGTTTGCCAATGGGCTGCGTTTTGACCTGCGGCTGGTGGTCTACCTCAGCGTACCGTTGGTGCTGGCCATGCTCAGTGCCCGGGCCATGGCGGCTCGCGGGCTGCTGCGCTTGTGGCTGACGGTGACCTCCAGCATTGCCTTGTTCCTTGGCCTGATGGAGATGGATTTCTACCGTGAGTTCCACCAGCGTCTCAACGGTCTGGTCTTCCAGTATGTGAAGGAGGACCCGAAAACCGTGATGAGCATGCTCTGGTACGGTTTCCCTGTGGTTCGCTACCTGCTGGCCTGGGTCGTGGGAGCCTGGATCCTCAGCCTGGCGTTCAAGTGGGCCGACCGTGCCACTCGGCCTCGCGGTCCGTTCAGCGGTGGCAATGTCGGCGCACGCCAGGTTGCGCCCTGGTATGCACGTATTGCGGTATTCGTGGTCTGCCTGCTGATCTGTGTGGTGGCGGCTCGTGGCACCCTGCGCCAGGGTCCGCCGATGCGTTGGGGGGATGTCTACACCACCGAATCGAACTTCGCCAACCAGCTGGGCCTCAACGGCACCCTGCAGTTGATGGCGGCAGCCAAGGATCGCTTCTCCGAAGACCGCACCAATATCTGGAAGGCGAGCTTGCCTCAGCCGTTGGCTCAACAGACCGTACGCGACATGCTGCTGGTGCCGAACGACAAACTGGTGGATGCGGACATCGCCGCCGTGCGCCGTAATTACACGCCGGATGCGGACAAGACCCTGCCGATCAAGAACGTCGTGGTGATCCTGATGGAAAGCTTCGCCGGGCATTCGGTGGGCGCGCTGGGACGTCCTGGGGAGATCACTCCCTACTTCGACAAACTGTCGAAACAAGGCCTGCTGTTCGACCGCTTCTTCTCCAATGGCACCCATACCCACCAGGGCATGTTCGCCACCATGGCCTGCTTCCCCAACCTGCCAGGCTTTGAATACCTGATGCAGACCCCGGAAGGCAGCCACAAACTGTCTGGCCTGCCGCAGTTGCTGAGCGCCCGCCAGTATGACGATGTGTATGTCTACAACGGTGATTTTGCCTGGGACAACCAGTCGGGGTTCTTCAGCAACCAGGGCATGACCAACTTCATTGGTCGCAATGACTTCGTCAATCCGGTGTTCTCCGACCCGACCTGGGGTGTGTCCGACCAGGACATGTTCAACCGTGGCCTGGAAGAGTTGAAGGCCCGTGAAGGCAAGGGGCCGTTCTACGCCCTGCTGCAGACCCTGTCCAACCACACCCCGTACGCATTGCCGACGCCATTGCCAGTGGAGAAGGTCACCGACCGCGGTAGCCTCAATGAGCACCTGACCGCCATGCGCTACTCCGACTGGGCGTTGGGCCAGTTCTTCGAGAAGGCGAGCAAGGAGCCGTACTTCAAGGAGACGCTGTTCGTCGTGGTCGGCGATCACGGTTTCGGCAACGAGCAACAGATCACCGAAATGGACCTGGGTCGTTTCAACGTGCCGATGCTGATGATTGCACCCGGTATCCAGGAGAAGTTCGGCCAGCGCGACCACACCGTGGGCACGCAGATCGATATCGTGCCCACCATCATGGGCCGCCTCGGTGGTGATGTGTTGCACCAGTGCTGGGGGCGTGACCTGCTCAACCTGCCCGAAGGCGACAAGGGTTTTGGCGTGGTCAAACCGTCGGGCAGCGATCAGACCGTGGCGCTGCTGACGGCGGATCGGGTGCTGGTGTTGCCCAAGGAAATGCCGCCCAGACTGTACAAGTACGAACTGGGTGCAACCCCTGGCGGCGAGCTGATTTCCGGAGCCGCCGATGAGGCGCAACTCAAACAGAAGCTGGAGTCGTTCCTGCAGACTGCGACCAAGAGTCTGATCGACAACACGGCCGGCGTGGTCAACGGCAAGCCGGATTGACAGCTGCACTTGCCGGCCCCTTGCAGAGGGCTGGCAGGATCTGAGTCATAAGGAAAACACCCCTGATGGGGTGTTTTTTTTTGCCTGTCGATAGGTCAATCCATTGCGCCTTCTTGAGGTATTTCCTGGTTTTCTTAGGAAAAGTTGCTTGGCGAATAGTCTGTTTCTTGCCTGGTAATGGGAGCTTTCTCGGGTTTTAGGATTCATCTGATGTTAGCCAATACAACAAACGGTGATGATCGCATCCGCTTCGGCCCGGACGGATACGTACAGCACTCCAGATCTGGCACGCAGCATTGATTATTAAATGATGTTATGGGTAGTACGCCATGATGATGGTTAAAGGGAGAGTTAAATGAAAAAGTTTCGTTTGGCGGCGGGTGTTGTATCAGCTCTATTCTTCGCGGCAAACAGTGCTTTTGCATATGATGTGCTGTTGAAGTTTGAGGGGAAGGTCGTACCCACAACATGTCAAGTGGACGGGCTTAATGAAGTTGCAATGAATCCCGTTAGTACCGAGGCTCTTAAAGAACCTGGTAGTTACGCAGGTGAAAAAGTTATTCTTATTAACGTGTCGGGGTGTGATGGCACTAAGTTGAAAGGAATGCTTAGTCCTGATTTTTCCCAAGTGCACCATATAACAGGCGCCCTTAAAAATAGTGTTCCCGGTGGTTCCACGGCTATGATTCAACTGCTTGATCATCAAAGTAATCCTATTGATCTATTGACCTGGCCTGCTACTAACCCCTCTTTTGAGCCTGTGTCTGTAAATGAAACTGCTGCGCAATTCGTATTAGCTGCTCGGTACTTGGCAGGTGATGTCCCGGTGACAGCAGGTGATGTTAAAGCCGAACTAACCTTTGACCTTGTTTACGAGTGAAATCAAAGCCTTGAAGCCCGAGCTTCAAGGCTTAATCCTGTGAGCGATAGAGCCCATGTTTTGTTGTTTCGTTTCACGTCTGATTACCGGTATCGCCATTTTGTTGTGCTCTCTATTCGTCCAGGCCAGCGTGGTGGTTGATGCCACGCGAATTGTTTATCCAGCCAAGGAGCGTGAGGTTTCTCTCAGGCTGAGCAATAAGGGGCAACAAGCAGCTTTGGTGCAGACCTGGATCGACGATGGCCGCGTCGATGCCAAACCGGATGAGGTCGATACACCTTTCATAGTAATGCCGCCGATGGTACGGATTGATCCCGATAAGGGGCAGTCGCTGCGGATTGCCTTCGTACCGTCAACTAATTTGCCCAAGGATCGTGAGTCGGTGTTCTGGCTCAATGTGTTGGATGTGCCACCACTGGCGAGTGCGCAGGTCGGCAATCACATGCAACTGGCGTTTCGTACGCGTCTGAAGCTGTTTTTCCGTCCTGCGAATCTTCCGGGAAGCGCCACTGAAAGCGCGGAGAAACTGCGCTGGAATTTATCCAGATCTGGTAAGAACACTGTCTTGCAGGTGCACAATGATGGAGCCTTTCATGTGTCTTTTAACTCGGTTGAGTTAAAGCTTAAAAATGGTCGTGTTCTAACAGTGAAAAGTCATATGGTTGCGCCAAAATCTTCTGCTGATTTTGTTTTTGAACAATCACCAAACACCTCGGATTTCGACGTGGGTGTGATGTACGAATGGATCAACGATTTTGGAGCAAATATGCGCGTTGAGGCCAAGCTGCAATAATAAAGTACTCCAGAAAAGTTCTTGGTTTTATCCCTTGCTTAATTTTCGTGCTGAGGCATTTGCCTCGGTATTTTCGTCATTGACCTATCGTACTGGCTGTTCGGGCAGGTTAGATGAGTGCTTTGTCAAAAGTTTTTTTGTTAGTTGTGATTTGCGTACTTGCTTGCTCTAGAAAGTGTTTGGTTGTGCGTGATGGTTTTATTCTGGGAAGCATGATGCTGATCGGATCATGGATGGTCATTGACATCAGCGCGGCTGACGAGCCTATTCGTTTCAATCCGGCATTTTTTGGCAACAGCCGTGGAGAAACGCTTGACCTGTCCATCTATGAACAAGGCAATCCGCTGACGCCTGGTACCTATCGCCTTGACCTGTATCTCAACCAGAACCGCGTTGGGACTGAAGAAATCCTCCTCAGGACCTCGGCCGATGGCTCTAAGGTCGAGCCTTGTCTGCCACCGGCTTTGCTGGAGCAGCTTGGCGTTGATTTCACCCGACTGCCCGAGGATCAGGCCGCCCTGGCTCGGGCGGCCGAGTGCCTGGGGCCCGATGAAATCGTGCCTCAGGGGCGTCTGGAAGTGGACATGGCCGACTTGCGTGCCGATCTTTCCATTCCTCAGTTGTACCTGAGCCGGACCAAGCGCGGTTATGTGTCTCCCAAAGAGTGGGATGCGGGGGTCAATGCAGGCTTTCTCGGCTATAGCAACAACCTGTCCGAGAACCGTAGCAACGGACAACGCAGTCGTCAGTTCTATAGCGGCCTGAACACGGGGCTGAACCTCGGCCAGTGGCGCCTGCGACACAATGGCTCCTATCGCTACGATGGCCAGGCAAGTTCCGGTCGGAGCAGTCAGTACAACGCCTTGAGTAGCTATGTGCAGCGCGATATCACTGCGGCCCAGGCCCAGTTGACCCTGGGGGAGTTCTATACCCCCGGCAATCTGTTCGACAGTTTTTCCTTTACCGGCATACAACTGAGCAGCGATGAGCGCATGTTGCCTGATTCGATGCGCGGGTTTGCGCCTGTGGTGCGTGGCGTCGCCGATACCACCGCCAAGGTCAGCGTGCGCCAGGGGCAGAATCTGTTGTATGAAACCACGGTGTCTCCCGGGCCATTTGCCATTGACGATCTGAACAGCGCCGGTTACGCCGGTGACCTCAATGTCACCATCACCGAGGCAGATGGGCGGACCAGAAGTTTTGTGGTGCCTTATGCCTCGATGGCCCAGCTGCTGCGTCCCGGCAGCTCGCGCTTCAGCTTGAGCGCCGGACGCTACCGCGATGACAGCCTTGATAGGCTGCCCGGTTTTGTCCAGGGAACCTATCAGCACGGCTTGTCCAACCTGTGGACCGCTTATGGCGGCAGTCTCCTGGCTCAGGACTATCAAGCCTGGCAGGGAGGGGCGGCCTTGAGCACTGCTTTGGGAGCGGTGGCGATGGACCTGACCCATTCCCAGGCTTCAGGCTTGAGCGATGCGCCTGCAGGTGGCCGCGCGCAACTGAGCGGCCGCAGCCTGCGCTTGTCCTACAACAAATTGATTGAAACCACCTCCACTAACTTCAGCGTGGCGGCCTACCGTTTTTCCAGTGAGGGCTATCTGAACTTCGACGATTACGCTCGCTTGCAGGACAGCCCGTCGCAAAACCTGTCGTTCAAGCAACGCAGTCGGCTGCAGTTGAGCCTGAGCCAGCCGATAGGCGAACGCCTGGGGCAACTGAACTTTTCCGGTTTGGCGCAAAACTACTGGAATCGCGATCAGGGACGGGATCTGAGCTATCAGGTGGGTTACTCCAACAGCTTCAACTGGGGGAGCTTCAGTTTCAGCGCCAGTCGCACCCGCAGCGGTGGCGGCAACATGGACAATCAGTATCTGCTGAGTATCAGCTTGCCCCTGGGGCGCAGCCGGTATTCACCCTATCTGAACTCGTCCATCAGTTACGACGGCAGGGGCAACCACGGCGTCAATACCTCCTTGAGTGGCAATCTCGGCGACAGCGGCCAGGTCGGTTACAGCCTCTACGGTTCACGTGACCGTTATGAGGGGCAGGGCACCAGCAACTATGGCGCAAACCTGCGTTATGACGCGGCCCATGCCAATTACAGCCTGGGCGCCAGCCGCGGAGAGAACTATCAGCAAGCCAACTTTGCCATGCAAGGCACTCTGGTCGCGCACCCGGGAGGTATTAACGCAACTTCGGGTCAGGGCGAAACCATGGCCGTGCTCGAAGCCGCCGGGGCCAAGGGGGCTCAGGTGCTCAGTAACGCGACTACTCGAATCGCTGATAACGGCTATGCGGTGGTGACGGGGTTGACGCCTTATCGACGCAACGACATGGCCCTGGACCCCAAAGGCACGTCCCGGGATGTCGAGCTGGAGATGACCTCGCAGCAGGTCGCTCCGCGCGCGGGCGCTGTGGTCATGTTGCGTTATCCGACCGTGGTGGGGCGGGCGATGCTGCTCAAACTGGTGCGCGACGATGGCGAGATGATCCCCCTGGGGGCGCAAGTCCTGGGGCCTGCGGGTGAAGTGTTGACTCAGGTCGGGCAGGGCGGCCGAGCCTTTGTCCGCGGGCTGGAAGGTCAGGGCCAGTTGTTGATTCAGTGGGGAGCAGGGCAGAGCTGCCTCGCGTCGTATCGCATGCCCAGCGATCCCTCCCAGAACGACGAGTACTACCAGCAATTGGAGTTGCCCTGCCATACGGGCAGCCGAATCTCAAACAGGTAGGTAATGGATGAACATCAACGTCCTGCTAAACAACCGATGGTCCTTGGTCGCGTGGTTTCTGTTGACGGCTCTGCACGGCAATCAGGTGTGGGCCAACACATGCACCGGAAATCCACTGTCGACACACTTCACCAGTGCCGACTTCGCCATGCTCAAGCCTCCTCGTGACATTCCGGTGGGCAGCACTATTCTGGTGAAGGAAATAAACCAGGGCATAACAACCATGACCTGTAGTGGCAATGGGCTTTGGTTTGACTATGGCTTTGTCGGGGGGGCGACCAAGACCGCCTACGAGCATGTCTATGAGACCGGAGTACCGGGTATTGGCATGCGGATTCTCTGGTACCACGAGGGTGATGTGTACATGGAGTGGCCCAGGTTTGAGCGTCGACTAAACCCCGGTACCTATTCACCACCGCACAAGTTCAAGTTGGAACTGGTAAAGACTGGCCCCATCAGCTCGGGGAAGTTCCTCGATCACAAGATCAGGAATTATTACCACAACCAATTGAGCAATGAGATTTTATTCAATGGCGTGACGTACAACGCTCAACGCAGTGGCTGTGCGGTCGCCCGCCCGGTGCAAACGGTCACTTTGCCTACCGTCCCGCTGAGTAAACTCTTGTCCATTCAAGGCCCGGTAGGCCAGACGACGTTCTCGATCGATCTCAAGTGTGACAAAGGCGTGAAGGTGGCCTATCGCATGGACGCCATCAGCATCGGGAGCATTCTGAGGAATAGCGAGGGGCCAGGCATGGCCAGGGGCGTGGGGGTGGTCCTTGCCCAAGGCGATGCGAGCAGCAAGCTCATACAAAAGCTCGCGACCCGGACAGAGTTCAAGACCACGCCAACCAGTGTTGATGATGAAGCCCTGAGCATCCCGTTCACCGCCTTTTATGTAAATTACGTTACGCCGACTGCTGGTTATGTAGCAATCAACGCCACGGTCACCTTCATGTATGAATAGATAGGCGCTTTCTATTTGCATGTGAACTGTGCAAGCGCCCTCTCAGGCAGGGCGCTGTTTGGCACACGATTTAACTCTTGGCTGATTCAAATCCTGCCCAGCAGCAGTAACACCAAGAGCACCACCAGCACGACACCGATGATTCCCGAAGGGCCATAACCCCAACTTCTGGAGTGGGGGAATACCGGCAGGCCGCCAATCAGCAGCAAAATCAGAATAACGATCAGAATGGTGCCCATGGTGGTTTCCTTAAATTGAAGAGTGTTGAACAACGCGGTTGTTCAAAGACAACTTGGCTTCATGAATAAAGCCAGGCGCTTAATAAATCCGACTCTGCGCCTATCGAGAAAATTCCAAACTTTTTAATGCAATGCGCTACTTGGGTTATTTCCTTTACGTCTGTCACGGGTTGCGCTGCGCTGGCGCGCCAGCGTTCACCCGGCCAGCGGTTTGCCCGGGGCATTCAGCACCCTGATGGTGCGTGGGTGGCGCAGGGGCCTTCGCTACACTGCGGCCCATCTTCCCCGGAACAACAAGGCAACTCTTATGCAAAATCGCATGATGATCACTGGCGCCGGCTCCGGCCTGGGTCGCGAAATCGCTTTGCGCTGGGCCCGCGATGGCTGGCGGCTGGCCTTGTCCGATGTCAGCGAGGCGGGCCTGCAGGAAACCCTGAAGCTGGTACGCGCCGCCGGTGGCGACGGTTTCGTGCAGCGTTGCGATGTGCGTGATTACAGCCAGTTGACCGCCTTCGCCCAGGCTTGCGAAGTGAAGTTCGGCGGCATCGACATCATCGTCAACAACGCTGGCGTGGCGTCCGGCGGGTTCTTCAGCGAGCTGTCCCTGGAGGATTGGGACTGGCAGATCGCGATCAACCTGATGGGCGTGGTCAAGGGCTGCAAGGCCTTTCTGCCGCTGCTGGAACAGAGCAAGGGCAAGATCATCAACATCGCCTCCATGGCCGCCTTGATGCAGGGCCCGGCCATGAGCAACTACAACGTGGCCAAGGCCGGAGTGGTGGCGCTGTCCGAGAGCCTGCTGGTCGAGCTGGCGCAGCAGGAAATCGGCGTGCACGTGGTCTGCCCGTCATTCTTTCAGACCAACCTGCTGGACTCCTTCCGTGGTCCGACCCCGGCGATGAAGGCCCAGGTGGGCAAATTGCTGGAAAGCTCGCCGATTACCGCCGCCCAGATTGCTGATTACATCCACACCCAGGTCAACGCCGGCCAGTTCATGATCCTGCCCCACGAGCAGGGGCGCATGGCCTGGGCCCTGAAGCAGAAAAACCCTCAGGCGCTGTACGACGAAATGACCCTGATGGCGGACAAGATGCGCGCCAAGGCCAAACAAGGGGCCCACTGAGCTTGCTCCACCGCCATGGCCTCGTTAGGGTTGCCGGCACCTGGCAATCCTGACGAGACCTTGCATGCTCAATTACCTGTGGTTCTTCCTCGCCGCGCTGTTTGAAATCGCCGGCTGCTATGCCTTCTGGATGTGGCTGCGCCAGGGCAAGAGCGCCTTGTGGGTGATTCCCGCCCTGATCAGCCTGACCCTGTTCGCCCTGTTGCTGACCAAAGTCGAAGCCACTTATGCCGGGCGCGCCTACGCCGCCTACGGTGGCATCTATATTGTTGCGTCCATTGGCTGGCTGGCGGTGGTGGAGCGGGTGCGGCCCCTGGGCTCGGACTGGCTGGGGCTGGCACTGTGTGTGATCGGGGCCAGTGTGATTCTGTTCGGCCCGCGCTTTTCCAACGGTTGAGCATCCCGGCCCAAAGGTTTGGGCCGGTCCAGGCATCAGTCGAACAGCTCTTTGGGCACGTCGTGCTTGAGCATCAACTGGCACTGTTCGCTGTCCGGATCGAAAACGATCACCGCCTGGCCCTTGCTCAGGGCCTGACGAACCCGCAGCACGCGGGTTTCCAGAGGCGTCTCATCGCCGTTGTCGGTGCCCTCGCGGGTGACGAAGTCTTCGATCAGACGGGTCAGGGTGTCGACTTCAAGTTGGTCGTGGGGAATCAGCATGGGGGCCTCCGAAAAACAATCCCGGATGCTACTGCGCCCGGGGGCGTGCCGCCAGTTGTAGCGCGCACAAACCCCGGGTCGCGGTTCAGGACTTGTTGCCCACCAAGCTGTCCACCGAGGGCACCCGAGTGTCGCTCTCCATCTGTGTGTCGTGTTCCAGCTGATGACTGAAGCGGTCCAGGGAGCCCTGGGCCGGCTGTGCATCGCTGGCGAACACCGGCGGGCTGAGGATATAGGCGCTGAGCAAGCGGCTGAGTGCCGCCAGACTGTCGATATGGGTGCGCTCGTAGCCGTGGGTGGCGTCGCAACCAAAGGCCAGCAAGGCGGTGCGGATGTCATGGCCGGCGGTGACTGCCGAGTGGGCGTCGCTGAAGTAGTAGCGGAACAGGTCGCGGCGCACCGGCAGTTCGTGCTCGGCGGCCAGACGCAGTAGGTGCCGGGACAGGTGATAGTCGTAAGGGCCGCCGGAGTCCTGCATGGCCACGCTCACCGCATGCTCGCTGGAGTGCTGGCCCGGTGCGACCGGAGCAATGTCGATGCCGACGAATTCACTGACATCCCAGGGCAGGGCCGCCGCCGCACCGCTGCCGGTTTCCTCGGTGATGGTGAACAGCGGGTGGCAGTCGATCATCAAGCTTTCACCGCTGTCGACAATGGCCTTGAGCGCCGCCAGCAAGGCGGCGACGCCGGCCTTGTCATCCAGGTGCCGGGCGCTGATGTGGCCGCTTTCGGTGAACTCCGGCAACGGGTCGAAGGCGACAAAGTCGCCCACGCCTATGCCTAAGGATTCGCAGTCGGCGCGGGTGGTGCAGTAGGCGTCCAGGCGCAGTTCGATGTGGTCCCAACTGATGGGCAACTCGTCCACCGCGGTGTTGAAGGCGTGGCCGGAGGCCATCAGCGGCAGCACGCTGCCGCGCAGCACGCCGTTGTCGGTGAACAGGCTGACCCGGCTGCCTTCGGCAAAGCGGCTGGACCAGCAGCCCACCGGGGCCAGGGTCAGGCGGCCGTTGTCCTTCACTGCACGGACGCTGGCGCCGATGGTGTCCAGGTGCGCCGAGACGGCCCGGTCGGGGCTGTTCTTCTGGCCCTTGAGGGTGGCGCGGATGGTGCCGCGCCGGGTCAGTTCGAAGGGGATGCCCAGTTCTTCCAGGCGTTCGGCGACGTAGCGCACGATGGTGTCGGTAAAGCCGGTGGGGCTGGGAATAGCGAGCATTTCCAGGAGGACTTTCTGCAGGTAGGCGAGGTCCGGTTGGGGAATCGGGCGGGTCATGGAAACTCCTGATGAAAAAAGGCCATCGATGGTTTCGATGAGGGCATGGATGGAGAGCCTGGGGGCGCCTTCGCTGGCGAGCCAGCTCCTACCAATGGGGCAGGAGTCGGCTGGCCGGCGAAGGATCAAGGCGCCGGTTGGCTGTGGGGAAACAGCAGATCGATAAAACGCTCGGCGGTGGGCTGCGGTTCGTGGTTGGCCAACCCGGCGCGTTCGTTGGCTTCGATGAACACGTAGTCCGGCTGGTCTGCTGCCGGCACCAACAGGTCCAGGCCGACCACCGGAATGTCCAGGGCCCGGGCCGCGCGGATGGCGGCGTCGGCCAGGGTCGGATGGAGAAGGCCGGTGACGTCTTCCAGGGTGCCGCCGGTGTGCAGGTTGGCGGTACGCCGGACGAACAGCCGCTCGCCGGCCGGCAGCACACTGTTGTAGTCGTAACCGGCGGCATGCAGGGTGCGTTGGGTTTCCGCGTCCAGGGGGATCTTGCTTTCGCCGCCGGTGGCCGCCTGGCGTCGGCGGCTGCGGGCCTCGATCAAGGCGCCAATGGAATGCCGACCGTCGCCGATGATCTCGGCGGGACGGCGGATGGCCGCGGCCACCACTTCAAAGCCGATCACCAGGATGCGCAGGTCCAGCCCTTCGTGGAAGCTTTCCAGCAACACTCGGCTGTCAAAGCGGCGGGCCTGGTCGATGGCGCACTGCACCTCTTCAATCGTGCTCAGGTCCACGGCCACGCCTTGTCCCTGTTCTCCGTCCAACGGCTTGACCACCACCCGCTGGTGCTCGTCGAGAAACTCCAGGTTGTCGTCGGCGTTGCCTGCCAATTGCTGGGCGGGCAGGTTCAGGCCGGCACCCTTGAGCACCTTGTGAGTCAGGCTCTTGTCCTGGCACAGGCTCATGCTGATGGCGCTGGTCAGGTCGCTCAGGGATTCCCGGCAACGCACCCGGCGGCCGCCGTGGCTCAGGGTGAACAGCCCGGCGTCGGCGTCGTCCACTTGCACATCGATGCCGCGGCGATGGGCCTCCTCGACGATGATCCGCGCATAAGGATTGAAGTCCGCCTGGGGGCCGGGGCCGAGGAACAGCGGCTGGTTGATGCCGTTCTTGCGCTTGATGGCGAAGGTCGACAGGGTGCGAAAGCCCAGCTTGGCGTAGAGGTTCTTGGCCTGGCGATTGTCGTGCAGCACCGACAGGTCGAGGTAGCTCAGGCCGCGGCTCATGAAGTGTTCGATCAGGTGCCGCACCAGCACTTCGCCCACACCCGGACGGCTGCAATCGGGGTCCACCGCCAGGCACCAGAGGCTGCTGCCGTGTTCCGGGTCCTGGTAGGCCTTGTGGTGGTTCAGGCCCATGACGCTACCGATCACCGCGCCGCTGTCTTCGTCCTCGGCCAGCCAGTACACCGGACCGCCCTGATGGCGCGGAGTCAGCAGCTTCGGATCAATGGGCAGCATCGCCCGGGCCTGATACAGCTGATTGATGGCCTGCCAGTCCGATTCGCTCTGGGCCCGACGGATACGGAAGCCGCGAAACACCCGGGTGGCCTGGCGATAGTCGCTGAACCACAGACGCAGGGTGTCGGAAGGGTCAAGGAACAGTTGCGCCGGTTCCAGCCCGAGCACCTGTTGCGGCGCCGCCACATACAGAGCGATGTCGCGCTCGCCGGGACGCTCGTTGAGCAACTCCTCGGCGAGGCGGGTGGGGTTGGGAAAGGTATGGCCGATCAGCAGTCGGCCCCAGCCGCAATGCACGGCGATGGGTTCATTGCCGGGTTCGCTGCCGTCTTCGGCAAAGCGCGCTTGCAGACGTTCATAGGACGGCGCCTGGCCGCGCAGCAGGCGTTGGCTGTAAGCCGTGGCGTGAGCTTTCATCGATCAGATTCCTTGTTCGCTGAGCCACAGGTTCAAGGCCGCCAGTTGCCACAGCTTGGAGCCGCGCAGGGGCGTCAGTTGGCCCTGGGGATCGGTCAGCAGGCGATCAAGCATGGCCGGGTTGAACAGGCCGCGATCCTGGCTCGGGTCCAGCAGCAGTTCACGCACCCAGTTCAGGGTGTCGCCCTGCAGATGCTTGAGGCCCGGCACCGGGAAGTAGCCTTTCTTGCGGTCGATCACCTCGCTGGGGATCACCCGCCGCGCCGCTTCCTTGAGCACCTGCTTGCCGCCGTCCGGCAGCTTGAAACGCGCCGGCACCCGGGCCGACAGCTCCACCAGGCGGTAGTCGAGGAACGGCGTCCGTGCCTCCAGGCCCCAGGCCATGGTCATGTTGTCCACCCGTTTGACCGGGTCATCCACCAGCATCACTGTGCTGTCCAGGCGCAGGGCCTTATCCACAGGCGCATCGGCGCCAGGCTGGGCGAAATGCTCACGGACGAATTCACCGGCGGCGTCGTGTGCGGTCAGCCATTGCGGCTGCACGGTGGCCGCGTAGTCGTCGTAGCTGCGGTCGAAGAAGGCCGCGCGGTAGGCGGCATAAGGGTCGCTGGCGCCGTCCACTTGTGGGTACCAGTGGTAGCCGGCGAACAGTTCGTCGGCGCCTTGGCCGCTTTGCACCACCTTGCAGTGCTTGGCCACTTCTCGGGACAACAAATAGAAGGCGATGCAATCGTGGCTGACCATCGGCTCGCTCATGGCGCGGAACGCCGCCGGCAACTGTTCGATGATCTCGCGCTCGTCGATGCGCAACTGGTGATGCCGGGTGCCGTAGTGGCGGGCAATCAGGTCCGAGTACTGGAACTCGTCGCCGCGTTCGCCGCCAGCATCCTCGAAGCCGATGGAGAAGGTCGACAGGTCGTCGACCCCGACTTCCCGCAGCAGGCCTACCAGCAGGCTGGAATCGACACCGCCGGACAGCAGCACGCCGACATCCACCGCCGCCCGTTGCCGGATGGCCACCGCCTCGCGGGTGCTCTCGAGCACTCGGTCAGTCCAGTCTTCCAGCGTCAGCTGGGCTTCGTCGGCACGGGGGCCGTAGGGCAGGGACCACCAGGTCTGCTGTTCGCTGCGGCCGTCGGCCTCGATGCGCATCCAGGTGGCCGGTGGCAGTTTTTCGATGCCCGCCAGCAAGGTGCGCGGCGCCGGGACCACAGCGTGGAAGTTCAGGTAGTGGTTGAGCGCCACCGGGTCGAGGATCGGCTTGATATCGCCGCCCTTGAGCAAGGCCGGCAGGGCCGAGGCGAAGCGCAGCCGCTGGCCGCTGCGCGACAGGTACAAAGGCTTGACCCCGAGGCGGTCGCGGGCGATGAACAGGCGCTGGGTATCGCGCTCCCAGATAGCGAAGGCGAACATGCCGTTGAGCTTGGGCAGCAGGTCGGCGCCCCAGGCGTGGTAGCCCTTGAGCAGCACTTCGGTGTCACCGCCGGAATGGAAGGCGTAGCCCTGGGCTTCCAGTTCGGCGCGCAATTCGGGGAAGTTGTAGATCGCGCCGTTGAAGGCCAGGGACAGCCCCAGCTGGTTGTCGATCATGGGCTGCGCCGAGCCGTCCGACAGGTCCATGATTTTCAGCCGCCGATGGCCGAGGGCGATCGGGCCCTGGCTGTGAAAGCCCCAGGCGTCGGGGCCACGAGGGGCCAGGTGATGAGTGATTCGTTCAACCGCTGCCAGGTCGGCAGGTTGATGATCAAAGCGTAATTCGCCAGCTAATCCGCACATAAGTCCTTACCGGTTTTTCCGTTGGGGAGAGTCAATCCGCAGTCGCCAAAAGGGCGGCTACCTGGAAACTGACCTGTGCATAACTCGGGAGTTTTAGATCGATCGGTTATAAGTCGACGGGTGGTAATGGGGGCGGGAGGTGATTTTGAGCGCTGTCCAATGGCCATTGGCGGCCTTCAGGAATGAAGACCGCCGCAGAGGATCAGGCCTTGCCGCGAATCAGGCGACGCAGGGCGAAGCGGTTTGGATGACAGGCCTCGGCCACGCTCCTGGGCAGTGGCAGCGGTTCGTTTTCCAGCCAGGCGGCCAGCAGTTCGCCGGACAGCGGCGCGGTGATCAGCCCGCGAGAACCATGACCGCTGTTGATGTACAGGCCGTCGAGCCAGGGGCAGGGCAGGTCCGGCACCTGACGTGCGTCCTTGCCCAAGGCGGCGTAGGTCTCGGTAAAGGCTGCCGGGTCCGCCAGAGGACCGACGATGGGCAGGTAGTCCGGGCTGGTACAGCGGAAGGCTGCGCGGCCTTGCAGGCGGTCCAGGGGCAACTGTTCGGCGTTCAGGCGTTGCAGCAGGTCGCTGGAAATTTCCCGCAGCATCGCAAGGTTACCGGCATGTTCGGCAGTGGTCGGCGTCAGGTCCTGGCTCTTGAAGTCGAAGCTGGCGCCCAGGGTGTGCTCGCCCAGTCGCGGCGGAGCGACGTAACCCTCGGCGCAGACCACGGTGGCCAGGCTCTGGCTTTGCGCGGTCTGTGGCAGGCGGGTGATCTGCCCGCGAATACGTTTGAGGGGCAATTCGGCGCTGGCCGGGAAGCGTTTGATTTCGGCGGCACCGGCAAGGATCACCACCGCTGCGCTGGCCAGCATCCGTTCGCCGTCCCAGGCTTGCCATTGCTGGTCGACCCGGCGTAACTCCAGCACGTCCTGATGAGTCAGGACTCGGATCTGCGGATGCTTGGCCTGCCACTGGCACAGGGCGGGCGGATGCACCCAGCCACCTTCGGGATAGAACAGGCCGCCGTGGTCCAGGCCGATGCCGGCCAGGGCCTGGGCCTCTGGCTGATCCAGCAGCCGCAGCAGGTCGGTGGGGAAGGCCGCGGCCAACTGCGCCTGGCGTTCGGCCTCCTTGGGATTGAACGCCAGTTGCAGCACCCCGCAGGCGTCCCAGTCCTGGCCGCGTTGCAGGTGTTCCAGTTGGCGTCGGGTGTAGCCGAAGCCACTGAGGATCATCTGCGACAGTGCCGTGCCATGGGCTGAAAGCTTGAGGTAAAGCACCCCTTGCGGATTGCCCGATGCTTCCTGGGCCAGCTGTTCATGGCGCTCCAGTAGTTGCACCTGCCAGCCGCGGGCAGCGAGGCTGGCGGCGCTGGCGCAACCGGCCAGCCCGCCGCCGATCACCAGCGCGGTTTTGGCCTGGACCGGCGGGCGGGCGAACCAAGGCTTGGCTCGGGCTGGCGGCGGCGTGTCTTCCGGCCAGCCGAGGAAGTCGCCGCGCAGCACTTCCCATTTGCGACCGATGCCCGGAGTGCGCTTCATCTTGAAGCCCGCCGCGTTCAATAGGCGACGTACCCAGCCGGTGCTGGTGAAGGTGCTGAGGGTGGAGCCCGGCGCCGCCAGGCGCGCCAGTTCGGCGAACAGTTCCGGGGTCCACATGTCGGGGTTCTTTGCCGGGGCGAAGCCGTCGAGAAACCAGGCGTCGATCTGCGCGTCCAGTTGCGGCAACTGCTCCAGGGCGTCGCCGATCAGCAGGGTCAGGGTGACCCGGCCATCGTCCAGCACGATGCGCTGGAAGCCAGCGTGCACGGCGACGTAGTGCTTGAGCAGCTGCTGGCTCAGGTCCGCCAGTTCCGGCCACAGGGCCAGGGCCCGTTGCAGGTCGGCCGGACTCAGGGGGTACTTTTCCACGCTGACGAAATGCAGCCGGGCAGTGGCCGGCGCCTGCTCCTGGAACAACTGCCAGGCGCAGAGAAAATTCAGCCCGGTGCCGAAGCCGGTTTCACCGATGACAAATTTTTCGCCTGCCTCGAGCGCGGCAAAGCGCTCCCGCAGACGGTTCTGTTCGATGAACACATGGCGGGTTTCATCCAGGCCCGAGTCGCTGGAGAAGTACACATCATCGAAGACCCGCGAGCGCGGGCGTCCTTGGTCGTCCCAGTCGAGCTGGGCGTGGGGCAGTTCAGGTGTCATGTTCGGCTCGTTTGGCGCAAGGCGGCCATTCTAGCCGATCACCGACCCGGTGCCTGATCCACGGCAAGCCGCGGCGGGTTCAGGGATTTGTTTTCCTTGGCGCAGGTCCATCCGCTAGTCTTGGACAATTCTTGGAAGGGAGCCACCCATGTTCGAATCCGCTGAAATCGGTCACGCCATCGACAAAGAAACCTACGATGCCGAGGTGCCGGCCCTGCGCGAGGCCTTGCTCGAAGCCCAGTTCGAGCTACGCCAGAAGGCCAAGTTTCCAGTGATAGTGCTGATCAATGGTGTCGAGGGCGCGGGCAAGGGCGAGACGGTCAAGCTGCTCAACGAATGGATGGACCCGCGGCTGATCGAGGTGCGCACCTTCGACCAGCAGACCGACGAGGAACTGTCCCGGCCACCGGCCTGGCGTTACTGGCGGATGCTTCCGGCCAAGGGGCGCATGGGGGTGTTTTTCGGCAACTGGTACAGCCAGATGCTCCAGGGGCGGGTGCATGGCGAGATCAAGGACCCGCGCCTGGACCAGGCAATCAATGGCGCCGAACGCCTGGAAAAGATGCTCTGCGATGAAGGCGCGCTGATCTTCAAGTTCTGGTTTCACCTGTCCAAGAAACAGATGAAGGACCGCCTCAAGTCCTTGCAGGATGACCCGCTGCACAGCTGGCGCATCAGCCCGCTGGACTGGCAGCAGTCGCAAACCTACGACAAGTTCGTCAAGTACGGCGAGCGGGTGTTGCGCCGCACCAGTCGTGACTACGCGCCCTGGCATGTGATCGAGGGCGTCGATCCGCATTACCGCAGCCTCACTGTGGGCCGGATTCTGTTGGAAGGATTGCAGAATGCCTTGAGCCGTCAGCCATTGAAGTCGACCCAGGTCAACGCCGCGCCGTTGCCGACAGCGGTGGATCAACTGAGTCTGCTGGACAGCCTGGACATGACCCAGCACCTGGACAAGGACGACTACGAGGAACAGTTGATTACCGAGCAGGCGCGTCTGGCCGGTTTGCTGCGGGACAAACGCATGCGCAAGCATGCCCTGGTGGCAGTGTTCGAAGGCAACGACGCGGCCGGCAAGGGCGGCGCCATTCGCCGCGTCGCGGCGGCGCTCGACCCGCGCCAGTACAGCATCGTGCCGATTGCCGCGCCCACTGAAGATGAGCGGGCGCAGCCTTACCTCTGGCGTTTCTGGCGGCATATTCCGGCGCGCGGCAAGTTCACCATCTTCGACCGTTCCTGGTACGGCCGGGTGCTGGTGGAGCGGGTCGAGGGCTTCTGTCAGCCCACTGACTGGCTGCGGGCCTACAGCGAGATCAACGACTTCGAAGAGCAGTTGGCCGATGCCCGGGTGATCGTGGTGAAGTTCTGGCTGGCCATCGACAAGGACACCCAACTGGAGCGCTTCCAGGCACGAGAGGCGATTCCCTTCAAGCGCTTCAAGATCACCGAGGACGATTGGCGCAACCGCGACAAGTGGGGTGACTATCGCGCCGCTGTCGGCGACATGGTGGACCGGACCAGCACCGAAGTGGCGCCCTGGACGCTGGTGGAGGCCAACGACAAGCGCTGGGCACGGGTCAAGGTCCTGCGCACCATCAACCGGGCCCTGGAGACCGCGTTCGAGCGTTCCGACAAGCACGACAAGAAACAGAAGAAGGACAAGAAGTAGACCGATGGTCGCGCATACGCCCAGTGAATGATTGTCGCGGTGGGCGAGGAGGGGGATCTATGCTCGATGCTCTTTCCTGCCGCCAACAACAGTGAGGTGCGTCATGCGTGAAGTGGTGATCGTCGACAGCGTACGGACTGGCCTGGCCAAGTCCTTTCGCGGCAAGTTCAACCAGACCCGTCCGGATGACATGGCCGCTCACTGCGTCAATGCGCTGCTCGCCCGCAACGGCATCGACCCGGCCAGTGTCGAGGACTGCATCGTCGGCGCCGGCTCCAATGAAGGCGCCCAGGGTTTCAATATCGGTCGCAACGTTGCCGTGCTCTCGGCTCTGGGCACTGGCACCGCGGGCATGACCCTCAACCGGTTCTGTTCTTCAGGCCTGCAGGCGATCGCCATCGCCGCCAACCAGATCGCCTCCGGCTGCAGCGACATCATCGTCGCCGGTGGCGTCGAGTCCATCAGCCTGACCATGAAGAGCGTCAATACCGACAACCTGATCAACCCGCTGCTCAAGGAGCAGGTGCCGGGCATCTACTTCCCCATGGGCCAGACCGCCGAAGTGGTCGCCCGGCGCTACAACGTCAGCCGCGAGGCCCAGGACCTCTACTCCCTGCAAAGCCAGCAACGTACCGCCCAGGCCCAGGCTGATGGCCTGTTCAGCGACGAGATCGTGCCGATGACGGTCAAGTACAAGGTCGAGGACAAGAACACCGGACAGGTGCAGATGGTTGACGGTGTGGTGGATCGTGACGACTGCAACCGCCCCGACACCACTCTGGAGAATCTCGCGGCGCTCAAGCCGGTGTTTGCCGAGGATGGTTCGGTCACCGCGGGCAACTCTTCGCAGCTGTCCGATGGTGCCTCGATGACCCTGGTGATGAGCCTGGAGCGGGCCCTGGCCCTGGGACTCAAGCCCAAGGCGTTCTTCCGCGGCTTTACCGTGGCCGGCTGCGAGCCTGATGAAATGGGTATCGGCCCGGTGTTCTCGGTGCCCAAGCTGCTCAAGGCCAAGGGGCTGACGGTGGATGACATCGACCTGTGGGAACTCAATGAGGCCTTTGCGTCTCAGTGCCTGTATGCCCGCGACCGGCTGGAGATCGATAACGCCAAGTACAACGTCAATGGTGGCTCGATTGCCATTGGCCATCCGTTTGGCATGACCGGTTCCCGTCAGGTGGGGCATCTGGTGCGTGAGTTGCAGCGGCGCAAGCTGCGGTATGGCATCGTCACCATGTGCGTGGGGGGCGGCATGGGCGCCACCGGGTTGTTTGAGGCAGTCCGTTAGCTTTGTAGTGCATCACCGACCAAGCCGGCCCCTATGGGGGACGGCTTGTGCTGTTTACGACCGGCACAATCGTGTTTGCGCTTTGCTGCCAACTGTCTCTGTGTCGGCCCCTGGCCCGGGCCTAGAATGTGGACCTTGCTCGTCAGGCTTTGTGGGGTTCGCATGCATGTCTCGTCCGGTCGTTGGGTTTATGGCTTGTTCCTCGCCTTATTGACCGCGTTGTTGTGGGGCATCCTGCCCATCAAGCTCAAGCAAGTGCTGCTGGTGATGGACCCGGTGACCGTGACCTGGTTTCGCCTGCTGGTGTCCGGCGGCTGTCTGTTTTTCTATCTGGCGGCGGTGGGGCGTTTGCCGCGCTGGCGCGCGCTCGGTCCCAAGGGTGTGTGGCTGGTGCCGATTTCGGTCTTGGGGCTGGTGGGCAACTATGTGTTGTACCTGATGGGCCTGAACCTGCTGAGCCCGGGCACGGCGCAACTGGTGGTGCAGATGGGCCCGATCCTGTTGCTGATCGCCAGTGTCTTTGTGTTCAAGGAGCGCTTCAGTCTGGGGCAGGGCCTGGGACTGCTGGTGCTGTTGCTCGGTTTCGGGCTGTTCTTCAATCAGCGCCTGACCGAGCTGCTGACCTCCCTGAGTGACTACACCGCTGGAGTTCTGACCATTCTCGCGGCTTCGGCGGTCTGGACTTTTTATGCCCTGGGCCAGAAGCAATTGTTGAGCGTGTGGAATTCCTTGCAGGTGATGATGGTGATCTACCTGTTCTGTGCCTTGCTTCTGACGCCTTGGGCGCATCCGCTGGAAGCCTTGGAACTGAGCCCGTTGCAGGGCTGGCTGTTGTTGGCCTGTTGCCTGAATACCCTGATCGCCTATGGCGCCTTTGCCGAAGCCCTGGCCCATTGGGAGGCGTCGCGGGTCAGTGCGACCCTGGCGATCACGCCCCTGGTGACCTTTGTCGCGGTGGCCTGGGCGGCCTGGCTCTGGCCAGAGTATGTGCACGCCGAACAGATCAATGGCCTGGGTTATGGCGGGGCGCTGCTGGTGGTACTGGGGTCGGCCTTGACGGCGTTGGGGCCGTCGCTGATGGCGGGGTTGCGCGCCCGACGGCAGCGGATCGCTGCGGGGTGAGTTTCGCTGGCAAGCCAGCTCCTACAGAAGGGTGGCGGTAGGAGCTGGCTTGCCAGCGAAAAAGACGCTGCGCTAACCCTGTTTTCCAGCCTCCAGCATGTTTTCCGGTCGCACCCAGGCATCGAACTGCTCATCCGTCAGGTACCCCAAGGCCAACGCCGCTTCCCTGAGGGTCAGGTTCTCGGCATAGGCCTTCTTGGCGATTTCGGCGGACTTGTCGTAGCCGATGTGGGGATTGAGCGCGGTCACCAGCATCAGGCCTCGTTCCAGGTGCTCGGCCATCTGCTGGGGATCGGGCTCCAGCCCGGCGATGCAGTGCTGCTGGAAGTTGCTGCAGCCATCGGCCAGCAGGCGGATCGATTGCAGCAGGTTGTGAATGATCACCGGCTTGAATACGTTCAGTTGCAGATGGCCCTGGCTGGCGGCAAAGCCGATTGCCACGTCGTTGCCCATCACCTGGCAAGCCAGCATCGATAGGGCTTCGCATTGGGTTGGGTTGACCTTGCCGGGCATGATCGAGCTACCCGGTTCGTTGGCCGGCAGCTTGACCTCCGCCAGTCCCGCCCGCGGGCCAGAGCCCAGCAGGCGCAGGTCGTTGGCGATTTTCATCAGGCACACGGCGAGGGTTTTCAGCGCGCCGGACAGTGTGGTCAGCGGCTCGTGGCCGGCCAGGGCGGCGAATTTGTTGGGGGCGGTGACGAAGGGCAGGCCGGAAAGGGCGGCCAGTTCGGCGGCGATGGCTTCACCAAAACCGTGGGGCGAGTTCAATCCGGTGCCCACGGCGGTACCGCCTTGGGCCAGCTCGCACACCGCAGGCAAGGCGCTGCGGATGGCTCGTTCGGCGTATCCGAGTTGGGCGATAAAGGCAGAGATTTCCTGGCCAAAGGTGATCGGGGTGGCATCCATCATGTGGGTGCGGCCGGTTTTCACCAGCTTCATGTGCCGGGCCGACAGCTCGGCCAGGCCACCGGACAGTTCGCTGATCGCTGGCAGCAACTGGAACTGCACGGCCTGGGCTGCTGCGATGTGCATGGCGGTCGGGAAGCAGTCGTTGGAGCTTTGCGAGCGGTTGACGTGATCGTTGGGGTGTACCGGGGACTTGCCGCCGCGCGGGTTGCCCGCCAGTTCGTTGGCCCGGCCGGCCAGCACCTCATTGACGTTCATGTTGCTCTGGGTGCCGCTGCCGGTCTGCCACACCACCAGGGGAAACTGGTCGTCATGCTCGCCGGCCAGCACTTCGTCGGCGGCCTGTTCGATCAGCCGGGCAATGTCGGCGGGCAGGTCGCCGTTGCGATTGTTGACTCGGGCGGCGGCTTTCTTGATCAGGGCCAGGGCATGCAGCACGGATAGAGGCATGCGCTCGTTGCCGATGGCGAAATTGACCAGCGAACGTTGGGTCTGTGCGCCCCAATAGGCTTGTTCCGGGACTTCAACCTGGCCCAGGCTGTCGGTTTCGATTCGATTCATCGTGGCATTCCTCCAAGTCTGACTGGCCAGTTTAGGCCCTGATCTGCGGCTCGGGTTCCGTGGAAGGGGTTTTCCGCCCGCCGCCCGGGCAAAACCAGGGGGCGCCAGGGGGTGGGGTTGAGGGACGCGGATTAATAGGCGCAGAATGGGCGCCCTTGGGGTTCTACCTCGCTTGCTAGATAAAGGAAACTCGATGACCCGTTTTCGTGCCATCTGTACCGCGGTTGTTCTGGTGTGTGCCAGCGGCCAGGTTCTTGCCGATACCGCCAGCCACAACGCCAGTGCCGAGGCCTTCCTGACCCTGGCCCATGCGGACAAGCTCGGTACGCCGGTGTACATGCAAGTCCAGCAAATGTTTGCCCAGCGTTTTGAGCAGACCAAAGCCCCGGAATCCAAACGCGCCCTGCTGGAAACCTACCAGGCCAAGGCCAACGCGGCCCTGGACCAGGCCATTGGCTGGAACAAGCTGAAGCCGGACATGGTCAAGCTCTACACCAGCAATTTCAGCGAGTCCGAGCTCAAGGAGCTGGTAGCGTTCTACCGGTCGCCACTGGGCAAGAAAGTCCTGGAAAAAATGCCTCAGCTGACTCAGCAATCGGCGCAGATGACCCAGGCCAAGCTGGAAAGCGCGGTACCGGTGGTGAACAAGCTGCTGGCCGACATGACCGCCGAGCTCGAGCCTAAGGCTGCTCCGGCGAAGAAGAAGTAAGCGGAGCCTGCAATGACCATGCAACAACGTATCGAAACGGCGCTCGGGGCCTTGCAGCCCGAGCACCTGCAAGTGCTGGATGAAAGCCACATGCACAGCCGTGGCCTGGAAACTCACTTCAAGGCGGTACTGGTCAGCGAGCAGTTCGCCGGCCTCAACAGCGTCAAGCGTCATCAGAAGGTCTACGCCACCCTGGGTGAGCTGATGGGCCAGTTCCATGCGTTGGCGCTGCACACTTACACACCCGAGGAATGGTCGAAGATCGGTGTGGCTCCGGCTTCGCCGACCTGCGCCGGAGGCAGTAAGCATTAATCGCGGTTTTTTTGATAGAATCCGCAACGCGCCGCTTATGCCGGCGCGTTTTTTTTTGCATCCGGTTCACCCTTTACGAGGGTAGCCACCTGGAGAGATTTCCCATGACACAACCCATTGTCGTGGCGGCACTGTACAAGTTCGTCACCCTCGAAGATTACGTCAGCCTGCGCGAGCCCCTGCTGCAGGCCATGCTCGACAACGGCATCAAGGGCACCCTGCTGATCGCCGAAGAAGGCATCAATGGCACGGTATCTGGCAGTCGTGAAGGCATCGACGGGCTGCTGGCCTGGCTGAAGAACGATCCACGCATGGTGGATATCGATCACAAAGAGTCGTATTGCGACGAGCAGCCGTTCTATCGCACCAAGGTCAAGCTCAAGAAAGAGATCGTCACCCTGGGTGTGCCCGGCGTGGACCCCAACAAGAAGGTCGGGACTTACGTCGAGCCTCAGGACTGGAACGCCCTGATCAGCGATCCCGAAGTGCTGCTGATCGACACCCGTAACGACTACGAAGTGTCCATCGGCACTTTCGAAGGCGCCATCGACCCCAAGACCACCAGCTTCCGCGAGTTTCCGGACTACATCAAAGCCCACTTCGACCCGAGCAAGCACAAGAAAGTGGCGATGTTCTGCACCGGTGGCATCCGTTGCGAGAAGGCGTCGAGCTACATGCTCAGTGAAGGCTTCGACGAGGTGTTCCACCTCAAGGGCGGGATCCTCAAGTACCTCGAAGAGGTACCGCAGCAAGAGAGCAAATGGCAGGGCGACTGTTTTGTATTCGATAACCGGGTCACTGTGCGCCACGACCTGAGCGAAGGCGACTACGATCAATGTCATGCCTGCCGTACTCCGGTGAGCGTCGAGGATCGGGCTTCCGAGCACTATGTGCCGGGCATCAGTTGCCCTCATTGCTGGGACAAGCTGAGCGAGAAGACTCGCCGCAGCGCCATCGATCGGCAGAAACAGATTGAGTTGGCCAAGGCCCGCAACCTGCCGCACCCGATTGGTTACAACTACAAGCAATCACCTTCCGAGGCTTGAGCCATGTCTGCCCGCCTGCTCTATGTGATGGACCCGATGTGTTCATGGTGCTGGGGCTTTGCGCCCGTGGCCCAGGCCCTGGCGGAGCAGGCCCAGGCCGCCGGAGTCGAGTTGCATCTGGTGGTGGGCGGCTTGCGCACCGGCAGCGGGGCGGCACTGGAGCCCAATACCCGGCGCTACATCCTTGAACACTGGCAGGCGGTGCATCAGGCCACCGGCCAGCCGTTCACCTTCGAGGGTGCCTTGCCCGATGGCTTTGTCTATGACACCGAGCCGGCTTGTCGCGCCATCGTCACTGCTCGCAGCCTGGCTCCGGACTGTGCCTGGAAACTGTTGGGGTTGATCCAGCGGGCGTTCTATGTCGAAGGCCGCGATGTCACCCTGGCCAGTGTGCTGGTGGAGTTGGCGGAGCAGGCCGGGGTTCCGCGGATCGAGTTCGCCGAAGCCTTCGATCGCGCCGAGCAGCATGCCGCCACGGCGGCGGATTTCACTTGGGTCCAGGACCTGGGGATTGCCGGATTTCCCACCTTGCTGGCGGAACGCAACGGCCAGTTGGCCTTGCTGACCAACGGCTATCAGCCGCTGAGCGAGTTGTCGCCGTTGCTGGGACGCTGGTTGGAGCGCGCCGCCTGTGCCTGATTCAGTCGATTCAAGCACCACCGGTAAAACCGTAGATCGTTTGAGCTGGGGGGAAATCCGTCGCCTGGCCCTGCAACATAGAAAGTCGCTGTGGATTGCCAATGGGGTGGCCGTGCTGGCGACCCTGTGCAGTGTGCCGATTCCGCTGTTGCTGCCGTTGCTGGTGGACGAGGTGCTGCTGGGCCATGGCGATGGCGCATTGCAAGTGATGAACCGCCTATTGCCCGATGGTTGGCAAACTGCGGCGGGCTATATCGGGTTGATGCTGTTGATCACCCTGATCCTGCGTTGCTCCGCCCTGGTGTTCAACGTGGTCCAGGCGCGGCTGTTTGCTGGTTTGGCCAAGGACATCGTCTATCGGATCCGTGTGCGCCTGATCGAACGGCTCAAGCGCATTTCCCTGGGGGAGTACGAAAGCCTGGGGGGAGGCACGGTCACTACGCACCTGGTCACCGACCTGGACACGGTGGACAAGTTTGTCGGTGAAACCCTGAGCCGATTCCTGGTGGCCATGCTGACCCTGGTGGGCACGGCCGGCATTCTGATGTGGATGCAGTGGAAGCTGGCGCTGCTGATTCTGCTGTTCAATCCGTTGGTGATTTTTGCCACGGTGCAACTGGGCAAGCGGGTCAAGCACCTGAAGAAGCTGGAAAATGACAGCACTTCGCGTTTCACCCAGGCCCTGACCGAGACCCTGGAGGCGATCCAGGAGATCCGCGCCAGCAACCGCCAGGGCTACTTTCTTGGACGCCTGGGCCAGCGTGCCGAGGAGGTTCGGGACTACGCCGTGGCCTCGCAGTGGAAAAGCGACGCCTCGGGCCGGGCCAGCGGTTTGCTGTTCCAGTTCGGTATCGACATTTTTCGTGCGGCGGCGATGCTCACAGTGCTGTTCTCCGACCTGTCCATCGGCCAGATGCTGGCGGTGTTCAGCTACCTGTGGTTCATGATCGGCCCGGTGGAGCAGTTGCTGAACCTGCAATACGCCTATTACGCCGCCGGCGGGGCCCTGACTCGGATCAACGAGTTGCTGGCGCGGGCCGATGAACCGCAGTACAGCGGTGGCGTGGATCCGTTCCAGGGGCGCGAAACCGTTGGCATCGAGGTCCGCGGCCTGAGCTTCGGCTACGGCGATGAGCGGGTGCTGGACAACATGAATCTGTCGATCGCGCCTGGTGAGAAGGTGGCCATTGTCGGTGCCAGTGGTGGGGGCAAGAGCACCCTGGTGCAGCTGTTGCTGGGGCTGTATACGCCGCAGACCGGGGTGATCCGCTTTGGCGGTGCCACTCAGCAGGAAATCGGCCTGGAAACGGTACGGGATCACGTCGCCGTGGTGCTGCAGCATCCTGCCTTGTTCAACGATACGATTCGCGCCAACCTGACCATGGGCCGTGAGCGCAGTGATAGCGCTTGCTGGCAGGCCCTGGAAATTGCACAGCTCGAACCCACCGTCAGGGCGCTGCCCCAGGGCCTGGACAGTGTGGTCGGGCGCTCAGGTGTGCGCCTTTCCGGTGGGCAACGCCAGCGCCTGGCTATTGCGCGGATGGTACTGGCCGAACCCAAGGTGGTGATTCTTGATGAAGCCACGTCCGCTCTGGACGCAGCCACCGAGTACAACCTGCATCAAGCCTTGACGCGTTTTCTGCGTGGGCGGACTACGCTGATCATTGCTCATCGCCTGTCGGCGGTTAAACAGGCTGACCGGGTTTTGGTGTTCGATGGCGGGCAGATCGCCGAAGATGGCGACCATCAGCAGCTGATTGCTGATGGCGGCCTTTATGCCAAGCTATACGGGCATTTGCAGCAGGTTCGATAGTCTTGAGTTTTGTCCGGGTTTCTGTGTTTAGTGCTTGAATTTCCTGGTGGAATAACCGCTTCGGCTTGAGAGAGCGGCCGTTTCCCCGTGAAGGTTCGCCCCGGACGCTGCCCAGCCTGCGTCGGAGCTATGGAAATTCGCCTAATCTGTGCTGTCTGAGTCGGGACTACTGGGTGTTCATTTGGCAGTGCGCAAGCAAGGACCCTCATGAAGCAAAAGCGGACTTTCGCAACGCCGCGGTTGTTGGGCATCGTCTGGCCCTTTATCGCCGTGGTGTTATTTCAAGCGCTGTTGGGCGGCCTCAGCCTGTATGTCCTGTCGGCAGTGCGTGGCTATGTTGCCGGTGAGAGCTTGTGGTCCAAAGGCCAGAAAGACGCCATCTACTACCTCAATCTGTACGCCGACAGCCGCGACGAAGGCACCTTCCTCAAGTACCAGAACGCCATAGCCGTACCCCAGGGCGGGCATGAGCTGCGGGTGGCCCTGGATAGCCAGCCGCCGGATCTTGAGGCGGCGCGCCTGGGGATTCTCAAGGGCGGCAATCACCCGGATGACGTTCCTAGCCTGATCTGGCTGTACCTCAACTTCCGCCATTTCAGCTATCTGGAAAAGGCCATCGATTTGTGGACCGTGGGCGACGGCTACCTGCTGCAGCTCGATACGGTAGCCCGAGAGATGCACAAGGGGATCGGCAGCAACAGTGCCAGCGAAGCCGACGTGCAACGTTGGAAGAGTCAGATCTTTGCCATCAACGATGGAGTCACGCCGGCGGCCAAGGCCTTCAGCGATGCCTTGGGGGAAGGCTCGCGGGTGATCCTGCGCCTCTTGCTGGTGACCAACCTGGCCACAGCGCTGATCCTGATTGCCCTGGCCTTGCTGCGTACCCACAAGCTGCTGGCCCAGCGGCATGCCTTTGCCGACGCGTTGCAACTGGAGAAGGAGCGCGCGCAGATCACCTTGCAGTCCATTGGTGACGGGGTGATCACCACGGATGTCGAGGGCGCTATTGCCTATATGAACCCGGCGGCGGAAGAACTGACTCGCTGGAAGGCCGAGCAAGCGGTGGGCTTGCCCCTGGCGGCGTTGTTCAATCTCTTGGACGAAAACGCCCAGGCCGACGGCTTCACTCTGATCGAACACATCCTCAGTGGCCAGCTCAGTGGCGGCAGCGAGCATTCCAAGCTGATCCAGCGCCTGGATGGCAGTACGGTGTCGGTGACCCTGGTGGGCGCGCCGATCCGCAATGCCGGGAAGGTCAGTGGCACGGTACTGGTGTTGCACGATATGACCCAGGAGCGGCAGTACATCGCCAATCTGTCCTGGCAGGCGACCCACGATGCCTTGACCGGCCTGGCCAATCGCCGGGAGTTCGAATTCCGCCTGGAGCAGGCGTTGCACGGCTTGATCCGCCAGCCCGCCAGGCATGCGCTGATGTTTCTGGACCTGGACCAGTTCAAGCTGGTCAACGACACCTGTGGCCATGCGGCTGGGGATGAGTTGCTGCGGCACATCTGCGCGTTGCTGCAGTCGGGGCTGCGCGAAGGTGACACCCTGGCGCGATTGGGCGGGGACGAGTTCGGGATTCTTCTGGAGAACTGCTCGCCGGAGGCGGCGGAGAAGATTGCCGAAGGGCTGCGTCAGACTGTGCAGAACTTGCATTTTGTCTGGAAGGGCCGGCCATTCGTGACCACCGTGAGCATTGGGCTGGTGCATATCGCCCAGACTCCCACCACGCTTGAGGCGTCGTTGCGGGCAGCGGATATGGCCTGTTACATGGCAAAGGAGAAAGGTCGCAATCGGGTGCAGGTCTATCATGCCGACGATTCAGAACTGTCCCTGCGATTTGGCGAGATGGCCTGGGTTCAGCGGCTGCACATGGCCCTCGAGGAAAACCGCTTCTGCCTCTATTCCCAGGAAATCACCGCCCTAGGTCGTACCGAGCATGATGGTGGGCACATCGAGATTCTTCTGCGCCTGCACGACGAGGCTGGCCGGATGATCCTGCCGGACAGCTTCATTCCGGCGGCGGAGCGTTACGGCCTGATGACCTCCCTGGACCGCTGGGTGGTACAGAACGTATTCAAGATCATCGCCCAGTGCATTGCCGAGGGCCGGGAAGGGCCAATGGCGATGTGTGCGATCAATCTGTCGGGTACCACCATTGGCGACGACGAGTTTCTCGACTTCCTGCGAGAGCAGTTCGTTGTCTATGGCGTACCGCCGAAGATGATCTGTTTTGAAATTACTGAAACCAGTGCAATTGCCAATTTGGGCAGTGCGATCCGTTTTATAAATGAACTCAAGGGTTTGGGCTGCCATTTTTCCCTAGATGACTTTTGTGCGGGAATGTCGTCGTTCGCTTATCTCAAACATTTGCCTGTAGACTTCCTCAAGATCGATGGAAGTTTCGTAAAGGATATGCTGGACGACCCGATTAACCGCGCCATGGTCGAGGTGATCAACCACATCGGGCATGTCATGGGTAAGCGCACGATTGCCGAGTTTGTTGAAACACCGCAGATCGAGCAGGCCCTGCTTGAGATCGGCGTGGATTATGCTCAAGGCTACATTGTTGAACGTCCGCAACTGTTCACCTGTGACAGCTTGCAGTGTCGACCCGTGCGGCCACAGCCGCTGTTGTTCAAGGCGCCCGGCACGTTCCGTTGAAACCTCTTTTGGATCCGCATATCACAATCAAAAGGAGCCCGACAGTGATCGACACATTCAACCGAACCGGCCCGCTCATGGAAGCTGCCAGCTACCCCGCCTGGACTCAGCAATTGATCCGGGACTGCAGCGAGAGCAAGCGCCGTGTGGTGGAGCATGAGCTGTATCAGCGCATGCGTGACAACAAACTCAGTGCCAAAGTCATGCGTCAGTACCTGATCGGCGGCTGGCCTGTGGTTGAACAGTTCGCCCTGTATATGGCGCAGAACCTGACCAAGACCCGTTTTGCCCGTCACCCTGGCGAAGACATGGCGCGTCGCTGGCTGATGCGCAACATTCGGGTCGAACTCAATCATGCCGATTACTGGGTGCATTGGAGTCGGGCCCATGGTGTGACCCTGGAGGATTTGCAAGCCCAGCAAGTGCCACCGGAGCTGCATGCCTTGAGTCACTGGTGCTGGCACACCAGTTCGGCGGATTCGCTGATCGTGGCGATCGCTGCAACCAATTACGCCATTGAAGGGGCGACGGGCGAATGGTCGGCCCTGGTCTGTTCCAGCGGCGTCTATGCCGCTGCGTTCCCGGAAGAAGACCGCAAGCGCGCCATGAAGTGGCTGAAGATGCATGCCCAGTACGATGATGCTCATCCCTGGGAAGCCCTGGAAATTATCGTCACGCTGGCGGGTTTGAATCCGAGCAAGGCCCTGCAAGTTGAGCTGCGCCAGGCCATCTGCAAGAGCTATGACTATATGTACCTGTTCCTGGAGCGCTGCATGCAGCAGGAAAAAACCACAGTGACTCGCGAGCGCCTAGCGCTGGCTGAAGGGTAAGTCGGGCGGGGGCTTTACGGGCAGGTCGATTGTCATGGGCAAGGGTTGCCTGAGGCAGTGGAGTTGCCCGTGATTGATATACAAGTGCGAGGCCTGCTACCTAGCCCGCCATTGCCAGCCGATTGCGTCCTTCCCGCTTGGCCACGTACAGCGCGCTATCGGCGCGGCGCAACAGGCTCTCTGCGGACTCACCCGGCAACAGGGTCGAGCAGCCCAGGCTGACGGTGAGTTCGATCAGTTTGCCTTCAGCCTGGTATTCCTGGGCTTGGGCGGCATTTCTCAGCCGTTCGCCCACCATCGCCGCTGCGTCGCGCCCGGTGTTGGAGAGCAGGATCAGGAATTCTTCCCCGCCAAAGCGAAAGACCATGTCCACATTGCGCAGTTGCCCCTTGATCGAGGCGGCAACGGCCTTGAGCACTTCGTCGCCAGTGCTGTGGCCGTAGCTGTCGTTGATGCGCTTGAAGTGGTCGATGTCCAGCATCAGCAGTGACAGTGGGAGTGAGTGGCGGCGAGCCATCTCGATTTCCCGTTGCAGGGTTTGGTCCATGGCAATCCGGTTGCCGGTATCGGTCAACGGATCGCGCAGGGCGCTGCGGGTTGCGGCGCGATACAGCAAAGCGTTGCGCATCGGGTACAGCAGGGTTGAGAGCAACGACTCCAGGTGACCCTGTTCGGTCTCGCTGAAGCGTTGGCTGCGGCGGAACACCAGCTCGCCCATGGACTCGCCTTCGTGGCTCAGGTTGTAGCTGATGGAGTGGTGACCGCGCTGGCCGAACTCCAGGCGCAGATCGCTGAGGGGGTGCTGGTAATGGAGGGCGTCGAGGGGGACCAGGCGTTGCACTTCGCGAAAGAACAGGCCGAGGATGCGTTGCGGCTCAAGGCTGGTTTGCAGTTGCAGTCCCAGTTGTTGGCGCAATTGTCCGAGGCTGACGGGCTGTTTGATCAGCGGTGTCTGTTGGCCAAAGCCCAGGCGTTGCAATTTGGCGCTATCGAAGTCAATTGCGTTGGTCTGGGTCGGTGTTTTCATTTGAGCTTGAGCCCCCTGAGCACTATTTACGGTGTTTCTGCCTAGGTGAGAGCGGCTCTGAGCTGCGCGTCATACTGTTCCTTCAGTCCCGTAGGACAATCGCGCATATTTTAGGCCGCTTCGCCTTTGGCTATAAAGCCCTCGGCACAAGCCGTTTCCCGCAGCGTCAATGCACCGTGGGTTGAGTGTTGTTAGAGCGAAACTCGTGCCATTCGGTTCATACGAATAAAACTTGTTTGAATTCAAATGCTTGGTGAGTGTGCGGGAGCACGACTTACCTTGGCCGACATTTGTTTGGCTTGAAACCCGTGGGGGATGGGGCTTGCCAAGGCGTCGCGACAGTATTCTGTCGCGACGAACGGAGAGGGTTACTGTGCGTTGAAAGCCTGGCCGTTGATTCCGGTGCTGTCCGGGCCCATCAGATACAGGTAGACCGGCATGATCTCTTCCGGTGTCGGGTTGTTGCTGGGGTTCTCGCCCGGATAAGCCTGGGCACGCATGCTGGTACGGGTGGCGCCCGGGTTGATGCTGTTGGCACGGACCGGCGCCACAGTGTCCAGCTCATCGGCCAGGGTTTGCATCAGGCCCTCAGTGGCGAACTTGGACACGCCGTAGGCGCCCCAATAGGCCCGACCCTTGCGGCCGACGCTGCTGGAGGTGAACACCACCGAAGCATCCTGGGACAGTTTGAGCAGGGGCAGCAGGGTGCTGGTCAGCATGAACATGGCGTTGACGTTGACTTGCATCACTCGCATGAAGTTTTCCCCCGAGAGCTGCTCCAGCGGCGTGCGAGGGCCAATGATCGAGGCATTGTGCAGCAGGCCGTCGAGGTGGCCGAACTCGGTCTCGATCATCGCTGCCAGTTCGTCGTACTGGTGCGGCAGGGCGGTTTCCAGGTTGAACGGAATCACTACTGGCTGGGGATGGCCAGCCGCTTCGATGGCGTCGTAGACCTCGGTCAGGTTGGCTTCGGTCTTGCCCAGCAAGAGTACAGTGGCGCCGTGGGCGGCAAAGGTCTTGGCGGCGGCGGCGCCGATGCCACGCCCGGCGCCGGTGACCAGAATGACCCGGTCCTTGAGCAGTTCAGGGCGAGCGGAATAATCAAACATAAAAGGCCTCAACAGAAATTCGATCGTCTCCGGCGCTTAGCCGGGAATTGCTGCCGCTTAGCAGCTGCACAATGCGTTATCCAGAACCTGGCGCAGCTCCAGCGGATGGTTGACCACCACGTCGGCGCCCCAGTGCCGGGGATTATCGTCCGGATGGATGTAGCCATAGGTCACGGCGGCGGTCTTGGTGCCGGCGTCGCGGCCGGATTCGATATCCCGCAGATCGTCGCCGACGAACAGTACGGTGGACGGGTCCAGCTCGAGCATCTTGCATGCCAGAATCAGCGGCTCGGGGTCGGGCTTGCTGTTCTTCACGTGGTCGGGACAGATCAGCAGTGCCGAGCGTTCGGCCAGCCCCAGCTGCTGCATGATCGGCTCGGCGAAGCGCAGTGGCTTGTTGGTTACCACCCCCCAGATCAGATTGGCTTTTTCGATATCGGCCAGTAGCTCCGCCATGCCGTCGAAGAGCTTGCTGTGCACGGCGCAATGCTTGAGGTAGCGCTCGAGGAATTCCAGGCGTAACGCCTCGAATCCCGGGGATTCCGGGTCCATGGAAAACGTCACGGCTACCATGGCCTTGGCGCCGCCCGAAACTTCGTCGCGGATATGTTGGTCGGCAATCGGCGGCAGGCCGCGATCACGGCGCATGCCCTGGCAGACTGCGATGAAGTCGGGCGCGGTGTCGAGCAGGGTGCCATCCATATCGAAAAGAACGGCTCTGATGGCCATGTCTCACTCCTCTCGCAGGGTTTGGATCATGTAGTTGACGTCAACGTCCGCTGCCAGTTTGTAGTGCTTGGTCAGGGGGTTGTAGGTCAGGCCGATGATGTCCTTGACGGTCAGGCCGGCAGAGCGGCTCCAGGCGCCGAGTTCCGAAGGACGGATGAACTTCTTGAAATCGTGGGTGCCGCGAGGCAGCAGTTTCATGATGTATTCCGCACCGATGATGGCGAACAGGTAAGCCTTGGGGTTGCGGTTGATGGTGGAGAAGAACACTTGGCCGCCGGGCTTGACCATGCGGAAGCAGGCGCGAATCACCGATGAAGGGTCAGGGACGTGCTCAAGCATTTCCAGGCAGGTAACCACGTCGAACTGCTCAGGCATCTCCTCGGCCAGGGCTTCAGCGGTGATCTGCCGGTATTCGACATTTACGCCGGATTCCAGCTGGTGCAACTGGGCGACCGCCAGAGGTGCCTCACCCATGTCGATCCCGGTCACGGTGGCGCCGCGCTGAGCCATGGCCTCGCTGAGGATGCCGCCGCCACAGCCGACGTCGAGTACCTTCTTGCCGGCCAGTCCGACCCGTTCGTCGATCCAGTTGACCCGAAGCGGGTTGATGTCGTGCAGGGGCTTGAATTCGCTTTCGCGGTCCCACCAGCGATGGGCCAGGGCTTCGAATTTGGCGATTTCAGCGTGGTCGACGTTGCTCATGGGTGATACTCCAAAGCTAAGAAATTCTCTGTTGGGCCTCGAGCGTCCGCTCAAGGTCCGGGTTATTGGGCGTGGCCGCTGATGCGCTGGCCCCAGCTGCGGGCGGTGGCGCTCAGCTGTTGTTCGTCCTGGCGAGTCAGGCGCCGGTCATCCAGCAGTTGCTTGCCGGCGACCCACAGGTGTTTCACGCAGTCCCGGCCAGTGGCGTAGATCAGTTGCGACACAGGGTCGTAAATCGGTTGCTGGGCCAGGCCGGACAGGTCGAAGGCCACCATGTCTGCGGCCTTGCCGATTTCCAGAGAGCCCACTTCGCTTTCCAGTCCCATGGCTCTGGCGCCATTAAGGGTGGCCATGCGCAGGGCGCGATGGGCATCCAGGGCGGTTGCCGAACCAGCCACGGCCTTGGCCAGTAGTGCGGCGGTACGAGTTTCCCCCAGCAGGTCCAGATCGTTGTTGCTGGCCGCACCGTCGGTGCCTACCGCGACGTTGACCCCGGCCTGCCACAGGCGCTCTACCGGGCAGAAGCCGCTGGCCAGTTTCAAGTTGGATTCCGGGCAATGAATGACACTGGTGTTGGTTTCTACCAGTAAAGCCAGGTCGTCATCGCTGATTTGGGTCATATGAACCGCCTGGAAGCGCGGCCCCAGGAGGCCCAGGCGAGCCAGGCGCGCCAGTGGGCGCTCGCCACGCTGCTCCAGGGATTGCTGCACTTCGAACGCGGTTTCATGCACATGCATGTGGATCGAGGCGTCGAGTTCTTCGGCGATCACCCGGATCTTTTCCAGATTCTCATCGCCTACGGTGTAGGGCGCATGGGGACCGAAGGTGATCTTGATCCTTGGGTGATGCTTGAGATCACCAAACAGTTCGACGCCCTGACGAATGGCTTCGTCGGCGTCGTGGGCGCCAGGAATGGGGAAGTCGAGGATCGGTATGGCGATCTGGGCACGTATGCCGCTGTTGTGAACGCGCTCGCTGGCAACCTTCGGAAAGAAGTACATGTCAGAGAAACAGGTGATACCGCCTTTGATCTGCTCGGCGATGGCCAGGTCGGTACCGTCACGGACGAAGGCTTCATCCACCCACTTGGCTTCGGCGGGCCAGATATGCTTTTCCAGCCAAGTCATCAGTGGCAAGTCGTCGGCCAGGCCGCGAAACAGCGTCATGGCTGCGTGCCCGTGGGCATTGACCAGTCCCGGGCTGAGCAGCATGCCGGGCAGTTCGCGAACTTCGGTGGCGCGAAACTTCAACGCCTCGGCTCGCGGGCCGATGAACAGAATACGTCCGTCGCGGATGCCCAGGCCGTGTTCCTTGAGGACGACGCCGGCTGGCTCCACTGGCACCAACCAGGTCGGTAACAGCAGCAGGTCGAGCGCAGTCTCACGGTTCGGCATCGAATATCGGTCCAGGGCTTCATATAAAGGATGGCGAAGTATACCCGAGCGTCTTGGCGGGGGGATCGCTATAATCCGCGGCTTTTGTTCATGAGTACGGGGTGAGGGATGCGCGATCGTCTGTTGGCTGCGGAGAAGGTCAAGGCCATTGATTGGCGGGATAACACTCTGTACCTGCTCGATCAGCGGAACCTGCCCTTCGAGGAGACCTGGGTTGCCTGCGACAGCGCGGCCAGGGTCGCCGAAGCGATTCGTTCAATGGTGGTGCGCGGCGCTCCAGCCATTGGCATCAGCGCAGCTTATGGTCTGGTCCTGGCGGCTCGTGCGCGCTTTGCCGCAGGCGGCGATTGGTTGGCCGCTCTGGAGGCGGATTTTGCCCTGCTGGCGGAGTCCCGCCCGACCGGTGGCAATCTGTTCTGGGCCTTGAATCGCATGCGCGAGCGCCTGGATCGGGTCAAGGACCTGGCTGAGCCGTTGACGGCACTGGAAGCCGAAGCCATGTCGATCCATGAGAGTGATCGTGAGGCCAACCTGACCATGGCTCAGCTGGGCGTGGATTTGATTCGTCGGCACCAAGGCAATCCCCAGGCCTTGTTGACTCATTGCAATACAGGCGCTCTTGCGACCGGCGGCTTCGGCACGGCTCTGGGGGTGATTCGTGCGGCTTGGCTGGAAGGCATGGTGGAGCGAGTTCATGTCGATGAAACCCGGCCCTGGCTCCAAGGGTCGCGCCTGACAGCCTGGGAGTTGGCCAGTGATGGCATTCCTGTGACCTTGAACGCCGACGCTGCCGCCGCCCACATCATGAAGACCAAAGGTGTGACCTGGGTCGTTGTCGGTGCTGACCGAATCGCCGCCAATGGCGATGTGGCGAACAAGATCGGCACCTATCAGCTGGCGGTCAATGCCATGCATCACGGAGTGCGCTTCATGGTGGTGGCCTCCAGTTCGACCATCGACATGAATCTGGCCAGTGGGGACGACATTCCCATCGAGGAGCGCGACGCCGCAGAGTTGCTGGAGCTCGCTGGCAAGCGGGTGGGGGCGGATGTGGAGGT
Source organism: Pseudomonas danubii (assembly GCF_042980055.1). Taxonomy (NCBI): domain Bacteria; kingdom Pseudomonadati; phylum Pseudomonadota; class Gammaproteobacteria; order Pseudomonadales; family Pseudomonadaceae; genus Pseudomonas; species Pseudomonas danubii. Next base: position 6,017,314 of record NZ_CP116502.1, on the reverse strand, counting down.
CTTCAATCCGGTGTTCGATGTGACGCCCGCGGACCTGATCGACGCCATCGTCACCGAAAAGGGTGTCGTCGAACGTCCGGATGCAGCAAAGATGGCGCAATTGATGTGCCGTAAGCGCTTGCATTGATGTTCGGCCTCGAAGGTTGCTGTCCATGACTTCCGAGGTGGGCCGCCGAGTCGGAAAAAACACATAAATGTGTGCGAATTTGGCCTCTGAGCCTCTCTCGTCTCTTATCAGGCTGTCACCGGTCAACTAACTATGCTCCATGCGCGTCAGGGGGATAGGTGCGTGGCGGCGATTGTGATAACATCCGGCGGTTTCCAAGGCGGTCCGATGCGACTGCCTTCACTGCGCAAATCCATGGCATAACTTGTTGATTTGTCGTAAGTCGGTGCATGGCACTAGGCCTGCAGCGGCGAGCTTCGTTCGTCCCATATGGATGTGACGAAGTTTCACCAGAAAAAGGAATCAGGCTTCTCATGGGCGAACTGGCCAAAGAAATCCTCCCGGTCAATATCGAAGACGAGCTGAAACAGTCCTACCTCGACTACGCGATGAGCGTAATCGTCGGGCGGGCACTGCCTGATGCGCGCGATGGCTTGAAGCCCGTGCACCGGCGTGTGCTGTACGCGATGAGCGAGCTCGGTAACGACTGGAACAAGCCGTACAAGAAATCTGCCCGTGTTGTCGGTGACGTGATCGGTAAGTATCACCCGCACGGTGATACCGCGGTGTACGACACCATCGTTCGTATGGCCCAGCCATTCTCCCTGCGCTACCTGCTGGTAGACGGCCAGGGTAACTTCGGTTCGGTCGACGGCGACAACGCGGCGGCCATGCGATACACCGAAGTGCGCATGACCAAGCTGGCGCACGAGCTGCTGGCCGACCTGCACAAGGAAACCGTGGACTGGGTGCCGAACTACGACGGCACCGAGATGATCCCGGCGGTCATGCCGACCAAGATCCCCAACCTGCTGGTCAACGGTTCCAGCGGTATTGCCGTGGGCATGGCGACCAACATTCCGCCGCACAACCTCGGTGAAGTCATCGACGGTTGCCTGGCGCTGATCGACAATCCCGAGCTGACTGTCGACGAGCTGATGCAGTACATCCCCGGCCCGGACTTTCCGACCGCAGCGATCATCAACGGTCGTGAAGGCATCATCGAGGCCTATCGCACCGGCCGTGGCCGCATCTACATGCGTGCCCGCTCGATCATCGAAGACATCGACAAGGTGGGTGGCCGCCAGCAGATCGTCATCACCGAGCTGCCTTACCAGCTGAACAAGGCCCGCCTGATCGAGAAGATCGCCGAGCTGGTGAAAGAGAAGAAACTCGAAGGCATCACCGAACTGCGCGATGAGTCCGACAAGGACGGTATGCGCGTGGTCATCGAGCTGCGTCGCGGCGAAGTGCCCGAGGTGATCCTCAACAACCTCTACGCCCAGACCCAGTTGCAAGCCGTGTTCGGCATCAACATCGTGGCGCTGATCGACGGCCGTCCGCGGATCCTCAACCTCAAGGATCTGCTGGAAGCCTTCGTTCGTCACCGTCGCGAAGTGGTGACCCGTCGTACCGTGTTCGAACTGCGCAAGGCGCGTGAGCGTGGCCACATCCTTGAGGGCCAGGCTGTTGCCCTGTCCAACATCGACCCGGTCATTGCCCTGATCAAGGCCTCGCCAACACCGTCGGAAGCCAAGGAAGCGCTGATCAGCACTCCATGGGAATCCAGCGCGGTGATGACCATGGTCGAGCGTGCCGGCGCGGACTCCTGCCGTCCGGAAAACCTTGATCCGCAATACGGTCTGCGTGATGGCAAGTACTTCCTGTCCCCGGAGCAGGCGCAAGCCATTCTGGAGCTGCGTCTGCACCGCCTGACCGGTCTTGAGCACGAAAAACTACTGGCCGAGTACCAGGAGATCCTCAACCAGATCGGCGAGCTGATCCGCATCCTCAACAGCGCCACGCGCCTGATGGAAGTGATCCGCGAAGAGCTGGAGGTGATCCGTGCCGAATACGGCGATGTGCGTCGCACCGAGATCCTCGATGCACGTCTCGATCTGACCCTGGGCGACATGATTCCGGAAGAAGAGCGCGTGGTGACCATTTCCCACGGCGGCTATGCCAAGACCCAGCCCCTGGCTGCGTACCAGGCTCAGCGTCGTGGCGGTAAAGGTAAATCCGCTACTGGCGTCAAGGATGAGGACTACATTGCTCACCTGCTGGTAGCCAACAGTCACACCACGCTGCTGCTGTTCTCCAGCAAGGGCAAGGTGTACTGGCTCAAGACTTACGAAATTCCTGAAGCATCCCGCGCTGCTCGTGGCCGTCCGCTGGTGAACCTGCTGCCGCTGGACGATGGCGAGTACATCACCACCATGCTGCCGGTAGAGGAATACACCGAAGGTCACTACATCTTCATGGCCACCGCCAACGGCACCGTGAAGAAGACCCCGCTGGAATCCTTCAGCCGTCAGCGTAGCGTCGGTTTGATCGCCCTGGAGCTGGACGAAGGCGATGTGCTGATCAGCGCTGCGATTACCGATGGCGAGCGTGAAGTCATGCTGTTCTCCGATGGTGGCAAAGTGACTCGCTTCAAGGAGTCCGACGTGCGTGCCATGGGCCGTACCGCCCGTGGTGTACGCGGTATGCGTCTGGCCGAAGGCCAGAAGCTGATCTCCATGCTGATTCCGGAAGAGGGCAGCCAGATTCTCACCGCCTCCGAGCGTGGTTTCGGCAAGCGCACGGCCATCAGCGAGTTCCCAGAGTACAAGCGTGGCGGTCAGGGCGTTATCGCCATGGTCAGCAACGAGCGTAACGGTCGCCTGGTAGGCGCGGTCCAGGTGCTGGACGGAGAGGAGATCATGCTGATTTCCGATCAGGGCACCCTGGTTCGTACCCGTGTCGACGAAGTGTCGAGCCTGGGCCGTAACACTCAGGGCGTGACCCTGATCAAGCTGGCCAGCGATGAAACCCTGGTAGGCCTGGAGCGGGTGCAGGAGCCATCGGAGATCGAAGGCGAAGAGTACGAAGGTGAAGAGTACGAAGGTGAAGAGGGCGCTGAATTCGAGGGTACCGTGCTGGAAACGGTGGCCGAGCCGGATGATGCAACCGATGGCCAACAGGCAGACGCCGCAGGCGAAGAAGAGTCGAAAGACTAAATAAATCGTAGCAGGGCAGAGTGTTTGCTCTGTCCGCTACCGTGAATGCATAGCGAGAGTGGATGTGAGCAAACGAGCCTATAACTTCTGCGCAGGTCCCGCTGCGCTACCTGAAGCTGTCCTGTTGCGTGCCCAGGCCGAATTGTTGGATTGGCATGGCAAGGGCCTGTCGGTCATGGAGATGAGTCATCGCAGCGATGAGTTCGTCTCCATCGCCACCAAGGCCGAGCAGGATCTGCGTGATCTGCTGAATATCCCCTCGAACTATAAAGTGCTGTTCCTGCAAGGCGGCGCCAGCCAGCAATTTGCCCAGATTCCACTGAATCTGCTGCCTGAAGGCGGTAAGGCCGACTATATCGACACTGGTATCTGGTCGCAGAAAGCCATTGAAGAGGCCTCTCGTTATGGTCAGGTCAATGTCGCGGCCACTGCCAAGCCTTATGACTACTTTGCAATTCCCGGCCAGAACGAATGGCAGCTGTCGAAGGACGCGGCCTACGTGCATTACGCGCCGAACGAAACCATTGGTGGCCTGGAGTTCAGCTGGATTCCAGAAACCGGCGACGTTCCCCTGGTGGCCGACATGTCTTCCGACATCCTCTCGCGCCCCGTGGATATTTCCCGTTTCGGCATGATCTACGCCGGTGCGCAGAAGAACATTGGCCCCAGCGGCATCCTGGTGAACATCATTCGCGAGGATCTGCTGGGTCGTGCCCGTTCCCTGTGCCCGACCATGCTCGACTACAAGGTCGCGGCGGATAACGGCTCGATGTACAACACCCCGCCGACCCTGGCCTGGTACCTGTCCGGCCTGGTGTTCGAATGGCTCAAGGAACAGGGCGGGGTGGAAGCCATCGCCAAGCTCAACGAAGTCAAGCAGCGCACCCTGTATGGCTTCATCGATGCCAGCGGCCTGTACAGCAACCCGATCAACAAGTCCGACCGCTCTTGGATGAACGTGCCGTTCCGTCTGGCCGACGATCGCCTGGACAAGCCGTTCCTGGCTGGCGCCGAGGCTCGTGGCCTGCTCAACCTCAAGGGACACCGCTCGGTGGGCGGCATGCGCGCCTCCATCTATAACGCCGTGGACATCAACGCAGTCAATGCGCTGGTAGCCTACATGGCGGAGTTCGAGAAGGAACATGGCTGATGTCTGAGCAAGAACTCAAGGCCCTGCGCCTGCGCATTGATGCTCTGGACGAGAAGGTCCTGGAGTTGATCAGTGAGCGTGCGCGCTGTGCTCAGGAAGTTGCCCGGGTCAAGATGGCTTCCCTGGCAGAAGGCGAAGTGCCGGTGTTCTATCGTCCCGAGCGCGAGGCTCAGGTGCTCAAGCGGGTGATGGAGCGCAACCAGGGGCCGCTGGGCAATGAAGAGATGGCGCGTTTGTTCCGCGAAATCATGTCTTCGTGCCTGGCGCTGGAGCAGCCGCTGAAGGTGGCTTATCTCGGTCCCGAAGGCACTTTCACCCAGGCTGCGGCCATGAAGCATTTCGGTCATGCGGTGATCAGCAAGCCGATGGCGGCGATCGACGAAGTGTTCCGCGAAGTAGCGGCCGGTGCGGTTAATTTCGGCGTGGTGCCGGTGGAAAACTCCACCGAGGGCGCGGTCAACCATACCCTCGACAGCTTCCTCGAACACGATATGGTTATCTGCGGCGAAGTCGAGCTGCGTATCCACCACCATCTGCTGGTGGGCGAGAACACCAAGACCGACAGCATCAGCCGTATCTATTCCCATGCCCAGTCCCTGGCCCAGTGCCGCAAGTGGCTGGACGCCCATTATCCGAATGTCGAGCGCGTGGCGGTGTCCAGCAACGCTGAGGCGGCCAAACGGGTCAAGGGTGAATGGAATTCGGCGGCCATCGCTGGGGATATGGCAGCGGGTCTGTATGGCCTGACGCGACTGGCAGAGAAAATCGAGGATCGTCCGGACAACTCCACGCGCTTCTTGATGATCGGTAATCAGGAAGTGCCGCCGACTGGCGACGACAAGACCTCGATCATTGTCTCCATGAGCAACAAGCCCGGTGCGTTGCACGAGCTGCTGGTGCCGTTCCACGACAACGGCATCGACCTGACGCGCATCGAGACCCGACCCTCGCGCAGCGGCAAATGGACCTATGTGTTCTTCATCGACTTCGTTGGCCACCACCGTGATCCGTTGATCAAGGATGTGCTGGAGAAGATCAGTCAGGAAGCAGTGGCACTCAAGGTGCTGGGTTCCTACCCGAAAGCGGTTCTCTGAGGCTTTAACAATGAGTGGCGACTTCCTCGCACTGGCACAACCAGGCGTGCAACAACTTTCGCCTTACGTTCCGGGCAAGCCCGTGGACGAATTGGCTCGTGAGCTGGACATCGATCCGGCCACTATCGTCAAGCTGGCAAGCAATGAAAATCCGTTGGGCGCCAGCCCCAAGGCGCTAGCAGCTATTCGCGACGAGCTGGCGGAGCTGACCCGTTACCCTGATGGCAACGGCTTTGCTCTCAAGTCCCTGTTGGCCGAGCGCTGTGGTGTAGAGATCCAGCAGGTAACCCTGGGTAACGGCTCCAACGACATTCTGGAGTTGGTGGCTCGCGCCTATCTGGCGCCAGGCCTGAATGCCGTGTTCAGTGAACACGCGTTTGCCGTCTACCCCATCGTGACCCAGGCGGTCGGTGCCCAGGCAAAAGTAATTCCCGCCAACAACTGGGGGCACGATTTGCCGGCCATGCTCCAGGCGATCGATGAGCAGACCCGTGTGGTGTTCATCGCTAATCCGAACAACCCGACAGGGACCTGGTTCAGCGCCGAGGCGCTGGATGAGTTTCTTCAGGACGTGCCTGCCCATGTCTTGGTAGTGCTGGATGAGGCCTATATCGAGTATGCCGAAGGCAGCGACCTGCCGGACGGTCTGGACTTTCTGGCAGCCTACCCGAACCTGCTGGTGTCACGGACCTTTTCCAAGGCCTATGGTCTGGCGGCCTTGCGGGTTGGTTATGGTCTCTCGACCCCGGTGGTGGCGGATGTGCTGAATCGGGTGCGTCAGCCATTCAATGTCAACAGCCTGGCTTTGGCGGCGTCCTGTGCCGCCTTGCAGGACGAGGATTACCTGGCTGAGAGCCGTCGATTGAATGAGTCGGGCATGCAGCAGCTGGAGGCGGGTTTCCGCGATCTGGGGTTGAGCTGGATCCCTTCCAAGGGCAATTTCATCGCCGTGGATCTGGGGCGTGAAGCTGCGCCAGTGTTCCAGGGGTTGTTGCGTGAAGGTGTGATTGTGCGTCCGGTGGCTAACTACGGCATGCCGAACCATTTGCGCGTCACCATTGGCTTGCCTGCGGAAAACACTCGCTTCCTTGAGGCTTTGGCCAAGGTTCTGGCCCGTGGTTGATGTCATTCCAATGCAATCTGCTGTGCCTATGATCGGTCGCCTGGTGGTGATCGGCCTGGGGTTGATTGGTGGCTCCTTTGCCAAGGGGTTGCGCGAAAGTGGTGTATGTCGCGAAGTGGTCGGTGTCGATCTGGACCCGCAGTCCCGCCAGTTGGCGGTTGAGCTGGGGGTGGTGGATCGCTGTGAGGAGGACTTGGCTCTGGCTTGCCAGGGGGCCGATGTGATTCAGCTCGCGGTACCGATTCTGGCCATGGAAAAACTGCTGGCACTGTTGGCCGGCATGGATCTGGGGTCGGCGGTGCTGACCGATGTTGGCAGTGCCAAGGGTAATGTGGTGCGTGCGGCGCAGGCGGCCTTTGCGGGTATGCCAGCTCGGTTCGTCCCGGGGCATCCTATTGCCGGCTCCGAGCAGAGCGGCGTCGAAGCCTCTAATGCGCAGTTGTTCCGTCGTCACAAGGTGATCCTGACGCCTCTGGAGCAAACCGATCCTGCCGCGCTGGATCTGGTCGACAAGCTTTGGCGTGAGTTGGGGGCTGATGTCGAGCACATGCAGGTCGAGCGCCACGACGAAGTTCTGGCAGCGACCAGTCACCTGCCGCACTTACTGGCATTTGGTCTGGTCGACTCCCTGGCCAAGCGCAGTGAAAATCTCGACATCTTCCGTTACGCTGCGGGCGGGTTCCGCGATTTCACGAGAATCGCCGGCAGCGACCCGGTCATGTGGCACGACATCTTCCTCGCCAACCGCGAAGCAGTTCTGCGCACACTCGATACATTTCGCAACGATCTCGACGCCTTGCGCGACGCGGTCAATGCAGGGGACGGGCATCAGTTGTTGGGCGTATTCACTCGCGCCCGGGTTGCCCGCGAGCATTTCGGTAAAATCCTGGCCCGCCGGGCCTATGTGGACGCTATGAACTCCAACGATCTGATTTTCCTGGCAAATCCTGGTGGCCGCCTGTCTGGGCGGATTCGTGTACCGGGCGACAAATCGATTTCCCACCGTTCGATCATGCTTGGCTCCCTGGCTGAGGGCACCACCGAAGTCGAGGGGTTTCTCGAGGGTGAGGATGCTCTGGCGACGCTGCAGGCCTTCCGCGATATGGGGGTGGTCATCGAAGGTCCGCACCATGGGCGTGTGACTATTCATGGTGTTGGTCTGAATGGCTTGAAGCCAGCGCCGGGCCCGATCTATCTGGGTAACTCCGGCACTTCGATGCGCCTGCTCTCCGGTCTGCTGGCTGCGCAGAGCTTCGACAGCACCCTCACGGGGGACCCCTCGCTGTCCAAGCGTCCGATGAATCGCGTGGCCAACCCGCTGCGGGAAATGGGTGCGGTGATCGAGACAGCGGCCGAAGGTCGCCCGCCAATGGTGATTCGTGGTGGTCACAAGCTCAAAGGGCTGACCTACACCTTGCCAATGGCCAGTGCCCAGGTTAAGTCCTGTCTGCTGTTGGCTGGCTTGTATGCTGAGGGGAAGACCACAGTCACAGAGCCAGCACCGACCCGCGACCATACTGAACGTATGCTGCGTGGTTTTGGCTACCCGGTGAGTGTTGACGGTGCAACTGCATCGGTTGAGTCGGGCGGTAAGCTCAAGGCAACTCATATCGAAGTCCCTGCAGACATTTCTTCTGCGGCGTTCTTTCTGGTAGCTGCTTCCATCGCCGAAGGCTCTGAGTTGGTGCTGGAGCATGTGGGAATCAACCCGACCCGTACTGGCGTGATAGATATCCTGCGCCTCATGGGCGCTGATATTCGTCTGGAAAACCAGCGCGAAGTCGGCGGTGAGCCGGTTGCCGATTTGCATGTGCGTGCTGCCAAGCTCAAGGGGATCGAGATTCCTGAAGAGTTGGTTCCATTGGCGATCGACGAATTCCCTGTGCTATTCGTGGCTGCCGCCTGCGCCGAAGGGCGTACTGTGCTGCGTGGCGCGGAAGAGCTGCGGGTCAAGGAGTCCGATCGTATCCAGGTAATGGCTGATGGCTTGCTGACCTTGGGAGTCAAGTGTGAGCCGACTCCTGACGGCATCATTATTGAGGGTGGCCAGATTGGGGGCGGTGAAGTGCATGGTCATGGTGATCACCGTATCGCCATGGCATTCAGCGTTGCTTCGTTGCGTGCCAATGCGCCGATTCGTATCCACGACTGTGCGAACGTTGCTACCTCGTTCCCGAACTTTCTTGCGTTGTGCGCGCAGGTGGGGATTCGTGTCGCGCAAGAGGCTCAGTCGTGAATATCAAGGCGCCCGTGATCACCATTGATGGGCCAAGTGGTTCAGGTAAAGGCACCATTGCTGGCAAGCTGGCCAAGCATCTGGGTTGGTGCCTGCTGGACTCCGGGGCTCTTTACCGGCTGCTGGCTTTCGCCGCACGCAATCATGGCGTTGACCTGACTAACGAAGAGTCGCTGAAGTTGTTGGCGGCTCATCTGGATGTGCAGTTTCTCGGTGCCACTGAAAATCATCCACAGCGGATCATCCTCGAGGGCGATGATGTGACCGACGACCTGCGCAATGAGCAGGTTGGAGCCTGGGCGTCTCAAGTGGCAGCGCTGCCGGCTGTGCGTGATGCCTTGTTACAGCGTCAGCGTGCATTCCAAGAGCCGCCGGGCCTGGTTGCGGATGGTCGCGACATGGGCACCGTGGTGTTTCCTGATGCGCCATTGAAGATTTTCCTGACTGCCAGTGCCGAGGAGCGTGCTCGTCGGCGCTACTTGCAGTTGAAGGGAAAAGTCGATGGTGTTAGTCTGTCGAGTCTGCTAGATGAGATACGTGCGCGCGACGAGCGCGACACCCAGCGAGCGGTAGCCCCGCTCAAGCCGGCGGCCGACGCCATACAGCTGGATTCCACGGAGTTGTCCATCGATCAGGTGTTGCAACGCATCTTGAGTGAGATCGCCATCCGCGATATCGCCGGGTGAACAAGGAGGGTCGCGGGGGACCAGTCATAGTCCTGCGATCTTTCTTTTATATGAACGTAACCCACATTGTCTGGGATGTGGCAGATGGGCGTATTCTTCGCCCTTATCAACAGGAATTAAAATGAGCGAAAGCTTTGCGGAACTCTTTGAAGAAAGCCTAAAAACCCTGAACCTTCAGGCAGGCTCCATCATCACCGGTGTTATCGTCGACATCGACTACCAAGCGCGTTGGGTAACCGTTCACGCTGGTCTGAAGTCTGAGGCACTGATCCCGCTTGAGCAGTTCTACAACGATGCTGGCGAACTGTCCATCAATGTTGGTGATGAAGTTCACGTTGCTCTGGATTCGGTTGAAGACGGTTTCGGTGAAACCAAGCTCTCCCGTGAAAAAGCCAAGCGCGCTGAATGCTGGATCGTTCTGGAAGCAGCCTTCGCAGCCGAAGAAGTGGTCAAGGGCGTTATCAACGGTAAGGTTAAAGGCGGCTTCACAGTCGACGTTAACGGCATCCGTGCGTTCCTGCCAGGTTCTCTGGTTGACGTCCGTCCAGTGCGCGACACCACGCACCTGGAAGGCAAAGAGCTCGAGTTTAAAGTCATCAAACTCGACCAGAAACGCAACAACGTTGTCGTTTCCCGTCGTAGCGTCCTCGAAGCCGAGAACTCCGCTGAGCGTGAAGCTCTGTTGGAATCCCTGCAGGAAGGTCAGCAAGTCAAAGGTATCGTCAAGAACCTCACTGACTACGGCGCATTCGTTGATCTGGGCGGCGTCGATGGCCTGCTGCACATCACTGACATGGCTTGGAAGCGTATCAAGCATCCTTCCGAAATCGTCAACGTTGGCGACGAGATCGATGTCAAGGTTCTGAAGTACGATCGCGAACGCAATCGTGTTTCCCTGGGCCTGAAGCAACTGGGCGAAGATCCATGGGTTGCTATCAAGGCTCGTTACCCAGAAAGCACCCGCGTTACCGCTCGTGTAACCAACCTGACCGACTACGGCTGCTTCGCTGAGCTGGAAGAAGGCGTGGAAGGCCTGGTGCACGTTTCGGAAATGGACTGGACCAACAAGAACATCCATCCTTCGAAAGTCGTACAAGTCGGCGACGAAGTGGAAGTTATGGTTCTGGACATCGACGAAGAGCGTCGTCGTATCTCCCTCGGCATCAAGCAGTGCAAGTCCAACCCATGGGAAGACTTCTCTGGCCAGTTCAACAAGGGCGATAAGATCTCCGGCACCATCAAGTCGATCACCGATTTCGGTATCTTCATTGGTCTGGACGGCGGCATCGACGGTCTGGTTCACCTGTCCGACATCTCCTGGAACGAAGTGGGCGAAGAAGCCGTACGTCGCTTCAAGAAGGGCGACGAGCTGGACACCGTTATCCTGTCGGTTGACCCAGAGCGCGAGCGTATCTCCCTGGGTATCAAGCAACTGGAAAGCGATCCGTTCTCCGAGTACGTTCAAGAGAACGACAAAGGCGCAATCGTTAAGGGTGTTGTAAAAGAAGTTGACGCCAAAGGCGCCATCATCACCCTGGCTAACGATATCGAAGCTACTCTGAAAGCCTCCGAAATCAGCCGCGACCGCATCGAAGATGCGCGTAACGTTCTGAAAGAAGGCGAAGAAGTTGAAGCCAAGATCATCAGCGTTGACCGTAAGAGCCGTGTAATCCAGCTCTCGATCAAGTCGAAAGACGTTGAAGACGAGAAAGAAGCTATCCAGAGCCTGCGCGACAAGCCAGCTGCTTCGGATATCGCTGCTGGTCCTACCACTCTGGGTGACCTGCTGCGTGCACAGATGGAAAAGCAGAACTAAGTTCTGTCAGACCATAAAAAGGGCGACTTCGGTCGCTCTTTTTTTTGCTCCAAAATCGTTAGTTTGAGAGTTCTCCGCAAGGGAAACCAACACGTACCGTGAGCTGTCTCTTTCTTAGGTGGCCGGCTGCATATTCGGAGCTAGGCTTTGCCTTGGATGTGCATCATTCGAGCAGCAGGGGCTGCTATAAGGAAGAGCATGAGCAGGCTGGTTATGATTATTTTGGTTCTTTTGTTGGTTGGTTGTGCGACCAATGTAAAGACTCATGCTGTTCGTGGGGTCAGTGGTATTGAGATCGATTGTTCAGGTTTGGGAGCGGATTGGGGGCAGTGCTACAGGCGTGCTGCGAGCGAATGTAAGGCTGGTGGTTACAAAATCATCACTAAGTCGAGCGACGCCAAGGACGAGGAGGGGGATTATCCCTTCGGCTGGAACCCGGCGGGGTACCTCGCGCGTACGATGCTCGTGATGTGTCGATAGAAAGGCCTGAGTTTACATCTCTGCGTCTCTATCGCTGGCAAAAGGAGTTTGTGTTATCTACGCAGTTCTTGGGCTGTTCAAAACCTTCAGAGCATGCTAAAACCTTTTGAGCACTGACCTAGCTGCTTGAAAAAGAAGGGAAAAATATGACGAAGTCGGAGTTGATCGAACGAATTGTCACCCATCAAGGGCTGCTGTCATCCAAGGATGTCGAGTTGGCTATCAAGACTATGCTTGAGCAAATGTCTCAGTGTCTGGCTACTGGGGATCGAATAGAGATTCGAGGGTTTGGTAGTTTTTCCCTTCATTACCGTGCTCCGCGTGTTGGGCGTAATCCTAAAACAGGTCAATCTGTTAGTTTGGATGGGAAGTTTGTGCCTCACTTTAAGCCGGGTAAGGAATTAAGGGATAGAGTCAATGAGGATGATATTATCTAATGGTCTTCATTTTTTATTCGGGTGCCGTAAATGCATTATGGTGCTGATTTGAAATTGGAGTAGATAAGTATGCCAGAGTGAATTTCTTCTTCGTGAGAAATTTTATTTTGGGGGGATGTAATTTTTTGCCGAAGTATTCAGTGGTTTTTGCTAGATTGCCCACCCACATGCTTTATATTTTGAGTTTTCAGATCATCGCTAGTTGATTTGGTCAGCAGTAGCCTCTAATAGCATCCTTGTATGAAGGTTGCCCATCCTAGGTGCAAAATAACGCTGGAATTGTACGGCTCCTATTGCTAGGGTTCTGCTTGTTTTTTAGATGAGTATGCGCTCTTAGACGTTTCGATATTGCAAGAGTGTAAAACTGGCATCAAAATACAATGATGCTACATGGTATATACCCAAGCATTGTTAGTCGAAGAGATTCTGTTGGTGATGAAAATGTGTAGGCTCATCTTCGTATCTGTCAAGGGCTTTCAGTTGCGCCATTATGCCGTTCTTTGTTTTTTCGGATAATTATCTTCTGTTGACATTTTTTTTTGCTTGTGATTTTTTTTTGCAATATCAGAACTATAGATTTAGGAAGTGGAAATGACAGCTAAAAAAGCATTGATTACTGGTATTACGGGGCAGGACGGATCATACCTGGCAGAGTTTCTGCTGGAAAAGGGTTATGAGGTCCACGGTATCAAGCGTCGTGCTTCTTCCTTTAATACCCAAAGAGTAGATCATATTTATCAAGATCCACATGTTGATGATCAGCGTTTTATTTTGCATTATGGTGATTTAACTGATTCTTCAAATCTGACCCGGATTATTCAAGAAGTTAAACCTGATGAGGTCTACAACTTAGGGGCTCAGTCCCATGTTGCTGTAAGTTTTGAGTCTCCTGAATATACTGCGGATGTTGATGCAATGGGGACGCTGCGTATCTTAGAGGCAATCCGTTTATTGGGGCTGGAGAAAAAAACCCGTTTTTATCAAGCTTCAACCTCGGAGCTTTATGGGCTAGTTCAGGAGGTTCCGCAGCGTGAAACAACTCCATTTTATCCACGGTCCCCATATGCTGTTGCAAAACTATATGCTTACTGGATTGTTGTAAACTACAGAGAGGCATATGGAATGTATGCCTGTAACGGAATTCTTTTTAATCATGAATCGCCACGTCGCGGTGAAACCTTTGTTACTCGAAAAATTACTCGGGGATTAGCCAATATTGCTCAAGGTCTCGAGCAGTGTTTGTATATGGGGAATATGGATGCACTTCGTGACTGGGGGCATGCCAAAGATTACGTACGCATGCAATGGATGATGCTTCAGCAAGATAAGCCTGAAGATTTTGTAATAGCTACTGGTGTGCAATATTCTGTTCGTGATTTTATTTTATGGTCTGCCGCCGAGCTAGGAATAAAAATTCGTTTTGAGGGAAGTGGCCTAGAAGAAAAAGGCTTCATTGAGTCTATCGTGGGGGATAGCGCTCCGTCGTTGAAGCCGGGCGACGTGATTGTGCGTATCGATCCGCGCTACTTCCGTCCTGCCGAAGTGGAAACATTGTTAGGTGATCCTACTAAAGCTAAAGTGAAGTTAGGCTGGACTCCAGAAATTACAGCTCAAGAAATGTGTGCTGAGATGATCTGTGAAGATCTTAAGGTAGCCAAACGACATGCGCTGCTGAAGAAACATGGTTACGATCTGCCTGTTTCTTTGGAGAACTGATATGACTAATTATCAGGAAGACGGCATATTTATTGCTGGTCATAATGGGATGGTTGGCTCCGCCATAATGCGCCGGTTGCAAAGTCTGGGTTATAAAAATCTAATCACTCGAGATAGAAACGAATTAAATCTTCTTGATCAGCGTGCTGTTGAAGCTTTTTTTTCTAAAAATAAAATTAAACAAGTTTACATGGCTGCGGCGAAAGTAGGGGGTATTCATGCGAATAATACCTATCCCGCAGAATTCATTTATGAAAACTTGGTAATGCAGACTAATGTGATTAACTCTGCGCATATGAATGGTGTGCAGAAATTGCTCTTTTTGGGGTCCTCTTGCATTTATCCTGTAGCAGCTCCTCAGCCAATGGCTGAAAGTGATTTGTTGCAGGGGAAGTTGGAGCCAACAAATGAGCCCTATGCGATTGCGAAGATCGCTGGAATCAAGTTGTGTGAAAGTTATAACCGTCAATATGGTCGAGACTATAGAAGTGTAATGCCGACTAATTTGTATGGTCCTAATGATAATTATCATCCAGATAATTCTCATGTGATACCTGCGTTACTTCGTCGCTTTCACGAGGCTGTTTTGTATAATAAGGATGAAGTGGTTATTTGGGGGAGTGGCTCGCCGAAGCGTGAGTTTCTACATGTCGACGATATGGCCAGCGCGTCAGTCTATGTTATGGAGCTGTCGCGAGATGTTTATGAGCGTCACACACAGCCCATGCTCTCACACATTAATGTTGGAACTGGCGAAGACTGTACTATTCGAGAGTTGGCAGAGACAATTTCTCAGGTTACTGGATTTAAAGGTAGGGTGATATTTGATGCCACTAAACCTGATGGGGCTCCTCGAAAGCTAATGGATGTTTCACGTATTGAACTTTTAGGCTGGAAGTCAAGTATCAACTTGAGATCAGGGTTGCGTGAGGCGTATGAATGGTTTTCAGAAAATGGGCTTAAAGCTCGCTCAAGCTGATTAACAATCAGTCTGTTAGTTATGTGTAATTCGACCACCGCATATTCTTGCAGAGCGAGAGTAGGGGTGGTCAGTTTTTTGTTTCTTTGTATTATTATCCAAGGTGCTCATTTTAGATGAGTTGAGTATTATGCTGAGGCATTTAATAAATTTAGTTCTTTCTATATTACCTCCTTCTCGTTTTTTTGGCCTACGATACTTACTGTGGCGTATTGCCGGTGTGAATCTTGCGAGAGGAGTGAAATTTTGTGGCCGCGGCTGGATATATGGTCGAGGTTCTTTAAGTATTGCAGAGAGAACCTGGTTGAGTCCAGGTGTTGTTTTTCATACTAACATAGAAGCTGAAATAAGATTAGGTTCTGATTGTGATATTGGGCCAGGCGTAGAGTTTGTTTTAGGAAGCCATGCCATTGGTGGTGAAGCTCGACGAGCTGGTCAGGGTGTTGCTCGTCCAATATTAGTAGGCAATGGTTGTTGGATTGGGGCAAAAAGTTTGATTCTTGGTGGTGTGACAATTGGCGATGGGGCCATTATCGCTGCTGGTTCAGTTGTGGTTCGCGATGTTCCTAAAAATACATTAGTTGCGGGTGTCCCCTCCATTGTAAAGAGGCAATTGCAGTGAAAAAACCAGTTGTGCTCATAGTTTGTAATGCATTGGATGATGCAACTCGTACCGAAAGGGGCATTGGTAGCGACAGTCCTGCAGCATCTCGTAAAGTATTTATGCTGTGTCAGGCACTGCGTACCGCCGGAGCGAGGCCCTATGTTTTGAGCTTGGGTCGAGGTAGTACTAATGGGGCGCTTAAATATTACGGCCGTAAGGCTAAGAGAGTTAATGGTATATCCGTTATTTATTCTTCTTTCTCTCATGTCCGTTTTTTTTCTCAAGTGCTTTCTCTATTCTCATTGATTGGAATGTTGTTTCGTCTTTCAAAAAGCCCCTCAAGGTCAATTGTTTTTTATAATAGGATGAGTGCCTATCTGCCTCTTCTTTTTACTTCTGTTTTTACGGGTTATAGACGTTTCTTGGACTTAGAAGATGGTGAAAATTTCAATGCAAAGCAAGCTGTAATAAAAGTGCGATGGAATCGCTTCTTGGTGTGGGTTTATGATCGGTACTGTTCGAATGGGGCTCTTCTTGCTTGTAGCGCTTTGGCCAGTAGAACGGCTATTCGACCTATTCATTGCTACTATGGTTCTGTCTCAACTCCTAAAGTTAAGTATTATAATTCATGGTTGGAGCCTGAACGTCATATTTTGATGGGGGGGACTCTTAGCGCGGATACGGGCGTAAATTTACTAATTGATACTGTTCGTATGCTTCGTAGAAGTGAGGAGCTCTGGGTTAAAAAGCTGTCCTTTCAAGTTACCGGTAAAGGTGAAGGGTTAGATGCTCTTAAGCAGCTAGCGTTAGAAGACGGTTTTCCTAAAGTTACGGTTCATGGCCGTACAACTAATCTTGAATATATAGAAATCCTTGAGCGATGCTGTGCTGGTCTGGCATTGAAACCTATCGGCGGCGAGATGGCCGACACAACTTTTCCATCAAAGGTCATTGAGTTTGCGGAAGCTGGGCTATTGGTGATTAGTACGGATATCAGTGATGTCCGTAAAGTTTTGGGGGAGGGTGCCTTATACTTAGGATCAAATGATCCGAAAGAGCTAGCAGATATATTGAAGCTGGTTGTCGATGACACGGATTTAGGCCGAAGTTGTGCTGAGAAAGGTAGCTTGATTGTCCTTGAGCGTTGTTCACCTTTGTCGGCTGGTCAGGCGGTCCTTGATTTCATTACTGGGGAGATATCATGACTCAACCCCGTTCTTTCATCACTTGGCAACCAGTTTTGACTGATCATCAGGCTTATACTTATGAGGAGCTTTCCCAACAAGCAAAGTCTCCTTTGTTAGCTTATGTCTTGACACTTGAGGATAGTACTCGTCGTTCTCAAGGTTGGCTTGATACTCAAGTCGGGTCTATAGATAGAAGATTAATCCCACAAAAAAAATGGATGCAATATTGTTACAGGCATATGCGTGAGCATCAAAGGGATGTTCATATATTTGGAAGTGCCTTCCAAAGTATTAAGATGATTTACTGTTTGTTACTGGCAATTTGGTTCAAGGTCGAATTTTATCTCGTGTCCGAACCATACTCACCTATTTCTCTTGGCTATTTTTCTGAAGATAAGTTTGCTATTGCAAATATTAAAGCTAGAGCACGACCTTATATCTACAGGCTTTATGCTTTAGTGCTTAATCGTTGGGTTTCAGGGGTGTTTGCAATATCAAAAAAAGCAATTATTCAATACACTAAAGCCGGTATCTCTAGTGATAAAGTATTTCCATTTGGCTATTTTATACCTTCATTGAAGTCTGATTCTCCAGGGCCGTCAGAGGTATATTCAAAGAATGAAAAACTTCGAATTGTTTTTGTGGGAGCCTTGATTGCAAGGAAAGGGTTGGACTTGCTAATAGATGCTGTTAGCAGCTTAGGTGATCGTGTTGTGCTTGATGTCTATGGTTCAGGGGAGCCACGACTTTACAATATTGATGGTGTGACGGTTAGGTACTGTGGAGTAATTCCTTTTGGCTCCGCTCAAGAAGTGATTGCACGATATGATGTTTTGGTACTGCCGAGTAGGCACGATGGCTGGGGAGTTGTCGTGAATGAGGCTATATGCGCTGGCGTTCCTGTAATTTGTAGTGATCAGGTTGGAGCAAGTGTTATTTTAGAGCGTTTTACTGCTGGTATGATTTTTAATATTCAAGAACCTCATTCACTTAAAAAAACGCTTGAGGTTTTTTTACAGGACTCACAGCTCTCTCAAGAGCTAACCTCTGCTACAAATGTCGCGGCTATCGCAATTCAACCTGATGTTGCTGCAGGTTACATGCTGTCTATAATGCAGGTAAAGGGTTTAAAGCGAAAAGAAGTTTCTTCGCCCTGGTATTTGGAGTAGTTTTTTATGAGCGTAAAGAGCGTTCGTTTACATCTAACAAATATTGCGGGATTGGGGGCAGTGCAATTGCTCAAGTCGTTGCTACCAGCACTTGAGCAATGTGAGAGTATCAGACTTAAGGAACTCTATCTTCCAAGTGTTGGAGAACTTTCTGAGTATGTGTTCGATGATAACTCAATAAATAAATTCTACTATAGAAGGTATCTCCCGAATTCGATTTCTCGTTTTTTGGAATGTGTATTCTTCGGTAGACGCTTTGGTGGAGATACTCCTCTTTTGGTTATGGGGGATCTGCCTATTCGTTGTAGTGCAAAACAAACAGTTTTTGTGCAAAATTCGCACTTGTTAGTTCCTGATAAGATTAGTTGGAATAAATCAAGTCTAAAGTTTTTGGTTTTTCGGTGGATATTTTCTCTTAACATAAGATATGCACAAGCATTTATAGTCCAGACAGCGCAAATGCGTGATGCTCTTATTAAATCTTATCCTTCGTTACGAGCACGAGTACATGTTGTATCTCAACCTGTACCTAACTGGCTTCTTAACGCAGGAATAGTGCGTGGGGGACGAGTCGTGGCAACTGATGCTCCGTTACGTTTGTTTTATCCAGCTGCCGACTATCCACATAAAAATCATAAACTACTGGATAGTATACAAGCTAATAGTGCATCACAGTGGCCAGTCGAGAGCCTTGAGTTAACCATTGAGCAAGAGGCTCACCCTGCTAAGGATATTTCCTGGATTCATTGCTGTGGGCGGCTATCGTCGCAGAGAATGTTAGACTCTTATAATCTTGCTGATGCTCTTTTGTTTTTGTCTAAAGATGAAAGCTATGGTTTTCCGCTTGTTGAAGCGATGTTTATTGGCATTCCTATAGTTTGTCCCGATCTTGAATACGCCAGAGCCCTGTGTGGAGATCAGGCTATATATTTTGTGGTTGATGATGTCGAGTCTTTGAGATGTGCAGTTGATGAGTTACATAGAAAGCTATCTACTGGGTATTGGCCCGATTGGAGCGAGCAATTGAAGATGATTCCAAAAGATTGGGAGTCTGTTGGGCGAAGAATTCTAGAAATTGCTGTTGAAAAATAAATTACTGCTATGATTTTAATTTAGTTGAAGAGAAAATCTATGTTAGTTCCGATAATTATGGCAGGTGGTTCGGGCTCTCGTCTATGGCCGCTCTCCCGCCAGCTAAATCCTAAGCAGTTCCTGTGTTTGGCAGATGCTGAAATGTCCATGTTGCAAGCGACTATCGCTCGCTTGAGCGGTTTGGAAACGGCTTCGCCACGCGTGATTTGTAATGAAGATCACCGTTTTCTAGCAGCCGAACAGTTAAGGCAACAAGGTCTAGAAAAGTTTAATATTCTATTGGAACCCGCTGGTCGAAATACCGCACCTGCAGTTGCGTTAGTTGCAATTCAAGAATGTTTGAATGGTCAAGATCCTATATTGCTTGTTTTGGCGGCTGATCATTTAATTAATGATGTTGTAGCCTTTCAATCCTGTATTCATAAAGCACTGCCATTAGCTATTGATGGAAAGTTGGTTACCTTTGGCATTAACCCTACTCATCCTGAAACAGGCTATGGTTACATCCAGAAGGGTGCAGGCTTAGAAAGTGGTGGTTTTGAAGTGGCCCGATTTGTCGAGAAACCACCTCAGGAATTGGCTAACTCGTATTTGGAGAGTGGCTGTTATCTCTGGAATAGCGGCATGTTCATGTTTCGTGCCAGCCGTTATTTGTGTGAGCTAGAGCATTTCCGCCCTGACATCCTGAGCGCTTGTCGTGAAGCTTTGTGCAAGGGGGAGCAGGACATGAATTTCACTCGGGTGGGACGTGAGGAGTTTGAAAAATGTCCAGATGAGTCGATTGACTATGCGGTGATGGAAAAAACGAAAGATGCAGTCGTTGTGCCAATGGATGCTGGCTGGAGTGATATTGGTTCTTGGGCCGCATTATGGGATGTAGGAGATAAGGATTCTCAGGGAAATATTTGCCGTGGTGATGTAATAGTAGAAGGCTCTACTAATAACTATATCTATTCTGGAAGTCGTTTGGTTAGTACTGTTGGAGTCGATAATCTAATCGTTGTAGAGACCAAGGACGCGGTTCTGATTGCTCATAAAGAGCATGTTCAAGAAGTAAAGAAAATTGTTGAAAAGCTAAAGTCCTCTGGTCGTTCCGAATATAAGAATCATCGGGAAGTATATCGACCTTGGGGTGTCTATGATTCTATAGACAATGGTGCTCGCTATCAGGTCAAGCGTATTACGGTTAATCCCGGTGCTAAATTGTCATTGCAAATGCATCATCATCGAGCGGAGCATTGGGTTGTTGTTAGTGGTACAGCAAAAGTTACTAATGGTGATAAAGTTTATCTAGTTGCAGAAAATCAATCTACTTATATCCCTATAGGGCAAATGCATACTCTTGAAAATCCAGGTGTAATTCCATTAGAGCTGATTGAGGTACAGTCTGGTTCCTATCTTGGGGAGGATGATATTGTAAGGTTTGAAGATTTGTATGGCCGTGTCTAAGAGGTGTGCTTGAAAGTCTCTATTGTTACCGTTTGTTATAATAGTTCTTCTACTATTAAGGATACTATTGAGTCGGTTTTGTCTCAAGATTATGTCGATGTTGAATATATAGTTGTGGATGGTGGTTCTAATGATGGAACTATCGATATAGTCAAATCTTACGGAGATAAAATAAGTACTTTTGTAACAGAAAAAGATAACGGGATCTACGATGCGATGAACAAAGGTGTTGCTTTAGCTACTGGCGATATCGTAGGGATATTGAATTCAGACGATTTTTACGAAAGTGAAAGCATATTGTCTTATGTGGTTGGTGCATTTGATAAAAAACCAGAAGTTGATATTGTTTTTGGCGATGTTGTTTTTGTTGAACCGTCCGATCTAAAGAAAGTTACGCGGTTTTATCGTGCTAATAGATTTTCTGTATGGCGACTGCGTTTTGGCTGGATGCCTCCTCATCCTGCTACTTTTATTCGTAAGTCTGCATATGAAAAGGTTGGTGCTTATTCGCTTAAATACAAAATTGCTGCTGACTACGAAATGTTCGTTCGTCAGCTTTATGTACATGGTTTGAAGTATTTATATATTAATAAAGTCCTTGTGCGTATGCGCTCGGGCGGTGTTAGTACTTCTGGGTTTAAGAGTAGTTTGAGGCTTAATTTAGAGATAGTGACTGCTTGTAGGAATAATGGTTTGTATACGAATATATTTATGGTGCTTTTAAAGCTCCCCTTCAAACTTTATGAGTTGTTCCGTAAGCCTAGGAGTATGAAGTAATGATGCATGTGTTTCTAACTGGGGCAAGTGGTTTTGTCGGAGGGGCAGTTTTACAGCGCTTAGTTTCACTTAATGATATTAAAGTTACCGCCGCTGTTCGTAAATCTAGTTCTCCTTTGCAATGTGCTGTGCATGATGTCGTTAATTTAGAAACTGAAAACGTCTCGCTGCTTGGTGTTGACGTTGTCATCCATGCTGCTGCAAGGGTTCATGTAATTGATGAGTATTCGCCCAATGCTTTGTCCGAATACCGTAAGGTGAATACCGAGTGGACATTAAATTTGGCGCGGGAGGCATTGGCGAGTGGAGTTAAAAGATTTATTTTTTTAAGTTCAATCAAGGTTAATGGTGAAGTTACAAGCTCCGATCGACCATTTCGTGCCGATGACGAGCCTGCGCCTTCTGATTATTATGGAATCTCGAAGCTTGAGGCGGAACAGGGTTTACTGGAGATAGCCGCTGATTCAGAAATGGATGTTGTGATTATCAGGCCTGTTTTAGTTTATGGTGATGGAGTAAAAGCTAACTTTTATAATATGATCTCCTGGTTAGATCGCGGAGTTCCATTACCTTTTGGCAGGCTGGTGAATAAACGTAGTTTTGTTGCATTGGATAATTTGGTTGATTTGATTTTTACTTGTATGAATCACCCTGATGCATCTAATCAAGTATTTCTTGTCAGTGATGATGAAGATTTAACTGCGACTCAGCTTTTTCAACGTGTTGGAAGGGCTTTGGGGCGTAATACTTGGTTGCTGCCAGTTCCTACGTTTTTACTACGTGCGATTTTTCAGGTTCTTGGTAAAAAGTCTCAGGCTCAGCGTCTTCTTGGTTCTTTGCAAGTTGATGTCGAAAAAACTAGGAAGGTTCTTGGATGGCAACCGGTGATTGGGGTTGACGAGGCATTGAGAAAAACGGTTGATGGGTTCAAGCGTAGAAAATAATTAAATCAGTCGTAGAACTTGAATTAAGTGCTTTGCGTGGAGTTGCTTCTATCGCTACTAATGGATTTATGAGTTTTAATGGTGGGGTTTGTTTTTTTTATTTTTTAGTCATATTTTTGTTTTTTTTTTGAGGATGGTTGAAGATAGTCAATATCTGCTTTTTTTGGTTTTATACGAGTAAGATAACGCGTTACAGACGGTTTACTTGATCTTGAAGTTGGCTGTCTTAGGAGTATTAGTCGCTGAATATCGATTTTTTGTGAGTTGTTTTTTGAGGCTATAGTGCTCAAAACGTTTTTTAGCTCATTGGTCGCTGGTATAGGTTTCGCCATTTTTGTCTAGTCGTGTAAAATCAAAGACTACTCCTGGCCATCGATGTAGCTTTATCAGGTATTGGTAATGTTTCGGGGAAACTCATGATTGTTGTTTTTTTTGTGGCGGTTCTCGTCTGTTCGCTGCTTTTGACCGGATCTCTACGTAGATATGCTATTGCTCGCAGTTTGATCGACATACCTAATGAGCGAAGTTCTCATTTGTTGCCAACACCTCGCGGTGGTGGGGTGGCTATTGTCGTGAGTTATCTGGCAGCTCTGCCTCTACTAGCTTTGGAAGGCTTTGCGGCTTGGCCTAGCGTTATAAGTTTGGTAGGCGCCGGAACGCTGATTGCCATGGTTGGATTCCTTGATGATCATGGGCATATCGCTGCCAGATGGAGATTACTTGCCCATTTTTCTGGGGCGGGTTGGGCCTTGTGTTGGCTGCAGGTGGTCCCCTCCGTTGATGTATTTGGCGTTGTTCTTGATCTGGGGTGGGTAGGATATTTATTGGCTGCCGTCTATCTTGTCTGGTTGCTTAATCTTTATAACTTCATGGACGGAATTGACGGGATTGCCAGTGTTGAGGCAGTGAGTGTTTGTATTGGCGCTTGCTTGGTTTATTGGTTGAGTGGAGAAAACGAGCTCGTTTCGACTCCTTTATTGTTAATTGCTGCTGTATCAGGGTTTCTGTACTGGAACTTCCCTCCTGCACGTATTTTCATGGGGGATGCAGGCAGTGGTTTCTTGGGATTGATTCTTGGGATTCTGTCTCTTCAGGCAGCATTGGTATCCCCTCATCTAATATGGGTTTGGCTAATTCTGCTCGGCGTTTTTATTGTAGATGCGACGTTCACGCTGCTCCGCCGTTTTATTCGTGGAGATAAGATCTACGAAGCGCACCGTAGTCACGCTTATCAATATGCATCTCGTCATTTTAAAGGTCATTTACCCGTTACTCTTGCTATTGCTACTATAAATACTCTTTGGTTACTACCTATTGCCATATGCGTAGGTGTATTCGGGCTGGATGGAATATTGGGTCTTGTGATTGCTTATTTTCCTTTGGTTTTTCTTGCCGTAAAATTTAATGCGGGAGCTACAGAGAAATCCAGTTGACTTGATGTGTGCCTTCTAGATGGTTGATTTTTGTTGTGCATTATTCTTGGGCTGGTTTTTGAGGGAGTGAGGTGAAGTTAAGATATGGAAAAGATACGGTCATTTTTATTGAGTCGTTCTCGTAGAAAAAAACGTGTGCTCCAGGTGGTTGTTGACGTTTTTCTGGTGTGGGCTGCGTTGTGGATGGCTTTCGTTGTTAGGCTGGGGTTTGAAGAGTTAGATAACCTTTTTTTTCTTCATCTTTGGCTGTTCGTAAGTGCACCGATAATTGCTATTCCTCTATTTGTTCGGTTTGGAATGTATCGGGCCGTAATGCGTTACTTTGGTAATGATGCTCTTATTACGATTGTAAAGGCGGTAACTTTATCTGCTTTGATTCTTTCATTGGTTGTTTATCTTTATAGCAATCACCAGGTCGTGGTTCCACGTTCAATCGTGTTCAACTACTGGTGGTTGAGTCTAGTGATGATTGGTGGTTTAAGATTGGCTATGCGCCAATATTTTCTCGGTGATTGGTTCACGACCGCACAGCACGTACCATTCACCAACCGGGATGATGGTTTACCCAAGGTAGCTATCTATGGCGCTGGTTCGGCAGGTAATCAGCTAGTTGCAGCGCTACGATTGGGACGTTTCATGCGTCCAGTTGCATTTATCGATGATGACGACAGTATTGCTGATCGGATGATTGCTGGTTTGCAGGTATACAAGCCCAAGCACTTGCAACAGATGATAGACGAAACGGGAGCGGAAGAAATACTTCTAGCGATTCCCTCATCTACTCGTAGTCGTCGTAGAGAGATTCTTGGTTTTCTTGAGGACTTTCCCCTTCATGTTCGGAGTGTTCCTGGCTTTATGGATTTGGCCAGTGGGCGAGTGAAGGTTGATGATATTCAAGAAGTAGACATTGCGGACTTGCTTGGGCGTGACTCTGTACCTGCTCAAGGCGATTTATTGGCGCACTGTATAAAAGGGAAAACTATTCTGGTGACAGGTGCCGGCGGATCTATTGGATCTGAGCTTTGTCGACAGATTTTGTCCTTGGGCCCCACCGCTCTGATTCTGCTCGATCATAGCGAGTTCAATCTCTACAGTATTTTGTCTGAACTTGAACAGCGTGTGTCGCGGGAGGCTCGTATTGTAAAATTGCTCCCTATTCTAGGCTCCGTGCGTAATTACGAAAAGCTGTTGTCTGTCATGAAAACCTGGAGTGTCGAGACGGTTTATCATGCTGCTGCTTATAAGCATGTACCGATGGTAGAGCATAATATTGCTGAAGGTGTACTTAATAATGTGATGGGTACGCTCAACACGGCGCAGGCCGCTTTGCAATCCGGTGTGGCTAATTTTGTACTGATTTCTACTGATAAGGCTGTTCGCCCAACTAACGTAATGGGCAGTACCAAGCGTTTAGCGGAACTTACTCTGCAGGCGTTGAGCAAAGAAGTCGCGCCAGTGTTATTCAATGACTCTTCAAATATTTCAAGGGTAAATAAAACCCGTTTCACCATGGTGCGTTTCGGTAATGTATTGGGCTCTTCAGGCTCAGTCATTCCACTGTTTCGCAAACAGATCAAATCAGGTGGTCCGCTGACGGTCACTCATCCGAAGATTACGCGCTATTTCATGACTATTCCGGAAGCTGCTCAGCTGGTTATCCAGGCTGGATCGATGGGGCAGGGCGGTGATGTTTTTGTGCTGGATATGGGTGAGCCGGTGAAAATCGTCGAGTTGGCGGAAAAGATGATTCATCTCTCCGGGCTGAGCATCCGCTCGGAAAAAAATCCTCATGGCGATATCGCTATCGAGTTTACCGGCCTTCGTCCTGGTGAAAAGCTTTACGAAGAGTTGCTGATTGGCGACAACGTGGTGGCGACTCAACACCCAATGATCATGAGCGCCAATGAGGATCATCTGTCTTGGGATTTGCTTAAGGCCAAGCTCAGCGAACTCCTTGCAGCGCTTGAGTTAGATGATTATGCAAGAGTTCGACAACTGCTCCGTGAGACGGTGAGTGGTTATACCCCGGACGGCGAAATCGTCGACTGGGTTTATCAACAGCGGCGTCTCAAGCCTTGAATCTACACAACCGGTAACCCTCCTGCTTTTGACTTGCCTGCGGCATCACCTAGGTTTGGAAGGCAGCTTCGGAAAAGCTGTTTTCCTTACTCGATGTCATGGAGCGTCACTATGCGTAACTCTTATCTCTCCTCGCTGATCTTTGCCGTTCTAGCCAGCCTTTCGCTTGCAGCTCAAGCAGCGCCTGCTGTCAAGGCGCAGACTGTTGCTCCTGAGGCAGTGGAGCAGGCAACGCCTCAAGTCAGCAAAATCAACCTCAATACCGCCGATATGGCTGTCCTGCAGCGCGAGCTATTTGGAATTGGCGAGGCCAAGGCCAAGGCGATTGTCGCTTATCGTGAAGAGAATGGTCCCTTTGCTTCGGTGGATGAACTGCTTGAGGTCAAGGGTATCGGCAAGACTATCCTGGAGCGCAATCGAGACAAGCTCGTCGTCAACTGACTTGATCAAGTAGCAATCGAAGGTCGGTCAGTGACCGGCCTTCTGTATTTCGGGCGGATTTGGTGCCTAGCCATGAATCTCTATCAACGGGCAATTTTTTCATGGTGCTGCAAGAGTATTGTGTATGTAATATTTTTCGCTCTCCGGATGTTCCAATCGGAGGCGTCCATTACTTTCAAGATTGTCAGGAGCAGCCGCGACGAGTTTTTTCGCGGCCGGGCGCAGGGCGATCATCAAAATTGTCTCGGTGGTCGCGTTAATCCCGGAGCGTTTCAATGCGACTTACAGTGCCGCCAAGGCTTACGTGCTCAGCCTGACTCAGTCACAGCAGGCTGAGTTGAAAGGCAATGACGTTCAGGCTCAGGGGAGCTTGCCTAGCGTTACTTGTACCGAGATCTGGGGGCGTTCAGGCTTGGAGGCTAAGGCCATCCCCCTAGAGATGGTGACGGAGGCGACTGAGATTGTGGACGCGGCATTGAATGGTTTCGACCAGAGAGAGTTGATCACGCTGCCTTCGTTTCCCGCTCCGGCGGACTTGCAGGCACTGGTCGCCGCACGCCTGGCCTTGGGGGCCAATCTTTCCAGGAACAGTGCCGCCGCGCGTTCCAAGTAAGGCGGCCCATGGAGCGGGTTGTATTATTCCTGCTCCTGTTTCTTCAGGCCCTCACTGACGACTTCCAGTATCTGTACCGCCAGTTCAGGACTTTCCACGCTGCGCGAGAGCATCAACGCTCCCACCAGGGTCGACATGATCATCAGGCTGCGTTGCGCCTTATTTTCACCTTCCAGAGTCGCTTCCACTTGGGCAAGTCTGGCATTGAGCACTGCATCGGTGGTGGGGCTGGGTTGGCCGCGCTGGCCGAGTTCCGAACTCATTGTTGGTAGTGGGCAACCTTGATGGGGTGAGCTGCGATGCCACTCGGAAAGGTAGTTGTCGATAAATGCCTGCAAGGGCTGTTCTTGTGTGAACAGGGTTGCGCAGTGGGCATCCAGGTCTTGCGCAGCTGCGCAAAGGGCTTCTTCTACCAGCTCATCCTTGGACTTGAAGTGGGAGTAGAAACCGCCATGGGTCAGGCCCAGTGCCTTCATCAGTGGTTGTAATCCCGTTCCCCCTATTCCATCACGACGAAAACGTTCCGAAGCTTCTTTGATAATGCGTTGATGTGTCTGGGCTTTATGGTCTGCTGAATAACGCATTTGAGAAACCTCCACAACTAGAGCGTTATTTTAACCAAGGATCATCAGATCACGCCCCTACTTATCAGTGGGTGTTTTGCGTATTTACAGCGTTCCGACAGGTAGGGCGAGTGTTTGCTGGGCGCTCAGGAATTGGCACGATAAGTGATTAAAGTTTGATCATGAATTGTTGAACAATCTCGAGGTGTTGCCATGAGCAACGGTTTATCCCTTGCGGACCAGATTAGGGTGGAACTGCGTGCCGACATTATCGGTGGTCGCCTTTTGCCTGGCATGCCGTTGGTAGAGAGCGATCTGGTCAACACCTACAACGCTTCGCGCAACACCATACGTGAAGCGTTGCACGGCTTGGGCCAGGAGGGGTTGACCCACTATGTCTGTTATAAAGGCGTGGTGGTCAGACGCCTGAGCAGCGATGAGGTAAAGGATCTGTTCCGAGTACGTCGGACTCTGGAGTTGCAGGCGATCGCCAGTGCAAGGCCGCTGAGCGAGTGCCAGGCTGATCGTATGCTCGACGCCATCGAGGCGGCCCAATTGGCCCGAGATCGCGAGGACTGGCGTGCTGTCGGGACCCATGGTTTGCGCTTTCATCAGCAGGTGGTAAGGCTACTGGATTCCCCCTTGTTCGATGAATTTTTCACCAATGTAGTCGCGCAATTGCGTTTAGTGTTTTGCGCCGCGCCGGATGAAGCGTTGTTCCAGGCGCCCTGGCTGGTTCGTGACCGGCAGATTCACCAATGGCTGGTGGAGGGTGACAAAGCCCGCGCCGGCGAGGCAATGGAGGCATACCTGGACGACTCCGAGCGCCTGCTGCTGAACATGTTCAGCCAATCCTTGCGTCACTGAGTGAGGGCGATACCCATGTACAAAGACTATCCAGCGGCTTATCAGGTCAGCAAAGGCTCGGCGCTGCAGGTGGATACAACCTTTTATGAACGTATCCGTGATAACCGGGCACAACGTACGCTGATCGAGCAGTTCGAGGTGCCGATTCGTACGGGCCGGGCCTGGAAGGTGCCTGCCGGTCATGTGTTTCGAGTGACCACGCCGGTAGGCCCGCAAGTGGGGGACTTCAACGTCTGGAATGCCAATGACCCGCGAGAACGCCTATGGGCCGCACGTACCCGGCAGTTGCAGGGAGCCCATGTCAGCACCCATGACCGGCTCTGGTCGAACCTGCCTTTTTTGCGGCCGCTGGTCACGATCACCGATGACAGCCTGGCGAATTATGGTATCGATGAGCATGGCGGGCGCCTGCACGATTTATTGGGTACCCGTTGCGATCCCTATGTGAACCGAATGCTCACAGGCGAGGATTTTCATCATCACTGTCACTCCAATCTGACACGGGCGGTTCTGCCCCATGGCCTCACCGAATTCGACGTGCATGACGTATTGAATATCTTTCAGTGCACCGGCCTTAATCATGACGACATGTATTTCATGAAGGCCTGTCCGGCGCAAAAGGGCGACTATCTGGAGTTTTTTGCCGAAATCGACCTGCTGTGTGCACTGTCGACCTGCCCGGGGGGCGATCTGTCCTTGCCGATGTGGGGCCCCGAGGCTCAGGACCCCTTGAGTGTTTGCCGGCCACTGGGAGTGGAGATCTATCGTCTCGAAGAGTCACTGCTTGAAGGCTGGAGCCAGCCGGAGCGGGCGGCCTACAAAGGTCTGCACGGTTTGCACATCGCCAAGGCCGAATGGGAAAAGTAGGGCCTTGAGCAGTCCCTTCAATGCAGGACGAAGGGGCTGACGGGATTAACGATCCTGCGCTTCTTTGGCATCCATTTCCGCGTTGCGTTCGGCTACGCGTTTACGTTGCTCATCAGTCAGTTCCACCTTGTGGGCGGTGTCGCGCAGCATCATCAAGCCGCCGACGATCGAACCGATAGCAACCACCAGAATCAACCAGGCATACCAGGGCATAGGGCTCTCCTTGAACGGCAGTTTCCCGAGGACGAAGGTTCGCCCTCGGGACTGCCTGTAATGCTTTGAGTTAAAGCGTTTCGCACTGGTTCCATTGTATGCCTGATTGTTCTGGCCAGTAGTGCCCGATGCTTACAAACCGGTGAGCATGGCATCCGCCGGGGCATCGGCCCGCAGTTGTGCGGTGAGCTGAAAGTAAATGAAACCCAGCACCATGAAGCCGAGGAAGATCAGGCCAATCAGCGCGTTGAACCAGGCCATGGCCACCAGGCACACCAGCGCCAGTACCAGTGCGATGGCGGGTACCAGCGGGTAGCCCGGGGCGCGGAAGCTGCGTGGCAGGTCCGGTTCGGTCCGGCGCAGTTTGAACAGGCTGAGCATGCTCATGATGTACATCACGATGGCGCCGAATACCGCCATGGTGATCATTGCGGCGGTCAGGGTCATGCCGCCCAGGTTGATCAGGCCATCGCTGTAGATCGCGGCGATACCGATCAGGCCGCCGGCGATGATCGCCCGGTGTGGCGTCTGGAAACGTGACAGCCTGGCCAGGGATGCTGGCAGATAGCCGGCACGGGCGAGGGCAAAGAACTGCCGCGAATAGCCGAGGATGATCCCGTGGAAGCTGGCCACGAGGCCAAACAGGCCGATCCACACCAGCATGTGCAGCCAGCCGGAACTGTCGCCCACCACGGCTTTCATCGCCTGGGGCAACGGGTCGTTGATATTGGCCAGGGTGCGCCAGTCACCCACTCCGCCAGCGAAGAACATCACCCCCATGGCCAGCAGTACCAGGGTCAGAATGCCGCCGATGTAGGCCTTGGGAATGGTGCGTTTGGGGTCCTTGGCTTCTTCGGCGGCCATGGCCGCACCCTCGATGGCTAGGAAGAACCAGATGGCGAAGGGGATGGCGGCGAACATTCCGGCAATTGCCGGGGCACCGAAGGTGTCGGCTCCGGCCCAGCCATTGAGGGCGAAATTGCTGAAGCTGAAGGCCGGTGCTACCACGCCCATGAATACCAGTAGCTCTGCCACCGCCAGTACGCACACCACCAGTTCGAAGGTAGCCGCCAGTTTTACCCCGAGGATGTTCAGGCCCATGAAGACGAGGTAGGCCCCCACGGCGGCATGCTTGGGGTCCAACGCCGGAAACTGCACATTCAGGTAGGCGCCAATGGCCAGGGCAATCGCCGGTGGCGCAAAGACGAATTCGATCAAAGTGGCCAACCCGGCAATCAAGCCGCCTTTCTCACCAAAGGCGCGCCGGCTGTAGGCAAAGGGGCCTCCTGCATGGGGAATGGCCGTGGTCAGCTCGGTGAAACTGAATATAAAGCAGGTATACATGGTGGCGACCAGTAAAGAGGTCACGAGGAAACCAAGGGTTCCGGCCACGCCCCAGCCATAGCTCCAGCCGAAGTATTCCCCGGAAATCACCAGACCGACCGCGATACCCCATAAATGCAGCGTGCCCAGAGTGGGCTTGAGTTGTGTGTTCATCGGTTGCTCCCTGAACGGTTGGAAGTGCTCGGGACTGGCCCGTGCAGCGCCCATGCCAGTCTCGTGGCGACCGTCGTAAAGCCAGGAAAGCGGTCGTATCGAGGATGTTTTCCAGGTTTTTATCGTCGATCGATATCAGTCTGGTGCATCCCGGTGCCTTCGATTGGGGCAGGGGAGCATGGGGGCAGCCGCTGTCGTCTTCCAACTGCCCAGATAAACGCCGCATAAAGCCAGTCTTTACGCTTTCTTTATGGGCCTCCCACCCCGTCGATCTCGTTCCTTTACAGGCACCCTGCGGACAATGGCTGCATTCGCGGCAATCGCCGTACCTCGGAGACATTCCATGAACATTCTGGACGCGGTGTCATTGCTGCTGGCAGTGGGCCTGTTCGTTTATCTACTGGTTGCGCTGCTGCGCGCGGATCGGAACTAGGAGCTGCGGTTATGCACAGTTATGACTATTGGCTGCTCCTCGCCTTCTTTGCCCTGGTGCTGTTGCCCGCGCCCTGGCTGGGACGTTTCTACTACAAGGTCATGGAAGGCCAGCGCACTTGGCTGACCCCGTTGCTGGGGCCGGTGGAGCGTGCGTGCTACCGGATTTCCGGGGTCGATCCACAAGACGAGCAGAGTTGGCAGAAATACACCCTGGCCTTGCTGGCCTTCAACCTGGCGGGTTTTGTCCTGCTGTTTGCCATCCTGCTGTTCCAGGGGTATCTGCCACTCAACCCGCAGAATCTTCCGGGACAGGAATGGACCCAGGCGTTCAACACCGCCGTCAGTTTCATGACCAATACCAACTGGCAGTCCTACAGTGGTGAGGCCTCCCTGAGCTACCTCAGCCAGATGGTCGGCCTGACCGTGCAGAACTTCGTCAGCGCTGCTACCGGGCTGACGGTGCTGGTTGCCTTGTGCCGCGGCATTGGCCGGCGTTCGGTGCGCACCCTGGGCAACTTCTGGGTCGACATGACCCGCGCGACTCTCTATGGCTTGCTGCCGCTGAGTCTGTTGCTGGCGTTGTTCCTGGTCTGGCAGGGCGTGCCCCAGACCTTTGCCCACTACGTGGATGCCCTGACCCTGCAAGGTAACGACCAGGTGATTCCGCTGGGCCCGGCGGCGAGCCAGATCGCCATCAAACAGTTGGGCACCAATGGTGGTGGCTTCTTCGGTGTCAACTCGGCTCACCCGTTCGAGAATCCCAGTGCCTGGAGCAACCTGTTCGAGTTGGTGTCGATCATCCTGATTCCCGTGGCCCTGGTATTCACTTTCGGCCACTACGTCAAGGATCTGCGCCAGAGCCGCGCGATCATTGCCTGCATGTTTGCCCTGTTCCTGATTGGCGGCGCCACCTCGTTGTGGGCGGAGTACCAGCCCAATCCGGCGTTGCAGAATGCTGCGGTGGAGCAGGCGGCACCTCTGGAAGGCAAGGAAGCGCGCTTCGGCACCACTGCCACGGTGCTCTGGTCGGTGACCACCACGGCCGCGTCCAATGGCTCGGTGAACGGCATGCATGACAGCCTGAATCCTCTGAGCGGCATGGTGGCGCTGATCAACATGATGGTGGGGGAAGTGATCTTCGGCGGTGTCGGCGCGGGTCTCTACGGCATGCTGTTGAACGTACTGATCGCGGTATTTCTTGCCGGGTTGATGATCGGTCGCACCCCGGAATACCTGGGCAAGAAGCTTCAGGCCAAGGAAGTGCAATTGCTGGTAGTGACCCTGATGGTCATGCCCATTGGCGTCCTCGTCCTCGGTGCCCTGGCCGCCAGCCTGCCTGGCCCGGCCGGAGCCATCAGCAATCCAGGGCCTCACGGTTTCAGCCAGTTGCTGTATGCCTACACCTCAGCCAGCGCCAACAACGGCTCGGCCTTTGGTGGCTTCAGTGCCAACACCCCCTTCCATAACCTGATGCTGGGCCTGGGCATGCTGATTGGACGTTTCGGCTACATCCTGCCGGTGCTGGCTCTGGCTGGCAGCCTGGGGCTGAAGAAGCCCGCCCCCATCGGCCAGAACAGCTTTCCCACTCACGGCCCGTTGTTCGTGGCCTTGTTGACCGTGACCATTTTGCTGGTGGGCGGCCTGACCTTCCTGCCGACCCTGGCGTTGGGCCCAATCGCTGAACACTTGAGCATGGGCTTCTGAGGACCTGATGATGAATATGCATGTTCCTGCCTCGAACAAGGCTGTTGACTCGGCCGCCAAGGCCAAGCGTACCCAGGCCGAATCTTCGAGCACCGCGATCTCTGCTCTGTGGCGCCCGGCGCTGATTCAGGCCTTCGTCAAGCTCGACCCTCGCCAGTTGCAACGTTCGCCGGTGATGTTGGTGGTGGAGTTGACGGCAATCCTGACCACTGTGCTGTGTTTCGTGCCGGATACCTCGGTATCGACGTTCGTCGCGGCACAGATAGCCCTCTGGCTGTGGTTCACCGTACTTTTCGCCAACTTTGCCGAAGCCCTGGCAGAGGGCCGTGGCAAGGCCCGGGCCGACAGCCTCAAGGCCGGCAGCGAAGGCTTGAGTGCTCGCCGTCGCACCAGCGAGGGCACCTATCAGGTGGTGCCGGCGATCAACCTGCGCAAAGGCGATGTGGTGCGGGTTGAAGCCGGGGAAATGATCCCGGGGGACGGCGAGGTGATCGAGGGCATTGCCGCGGTCAACGAGGCGGCGATTACCGGTGAGTCGGCACCAGTGATCCGCGAGTCCGGTGGCGATCGCTCAGCGGTGACCGGCAACACCCGGCTGGTTTCCGACTGGCTGCTGGTGCGCATCACCAGCAATCCCGGCGAGTCGACCCTGGATCGCATGATCGCCCTGGTGGAAGGTGCCAAGCGGCAGAAGACGCCTAACGAAGTGGCCCTGGATATTCTGCTGATCGGCCTGACCCTGATCTTCCTGCTGGTGGTGGTGACCCTGCAGCCCTTCGCCCACTTTGCCAATGGCAGCCTGCCGCTGGTGTTCCTGGTGGCGTTATTGGTCACCCTGATTCCCACCACCATCGGCGGCCTGCTGTCGGCCATCGGCATTGCCGGGATGGATCGTCTGGTACGCCTCAATGTGATCGCCAAATCCGGGCGTGCGGTGGAGGCCGCGGGGGATGTGCATGTGTTGTTGCTGGACAAGACCGGCACCATCACCTTCGGTAACCGTCGTTGCAGCGCCATTCATCCGGCTCCCGGCGTGAACGCTCGTGAGCTGGCCGAAGCAGCATTGCTGGCTTCACTGGCGGATGACACTGCCGAAGGCAAATCCATCGTCGAGTACTTGCGGGAGCTTTATCCACAACCTGAACCGGCTCCTGAAGTCTTGACCGCCGTGCCATTCAGTGCGGAAACCCGCCTGTCCGGCGTCGATTACCAGGGCCGGATCTATCGCAAGGGTGCGGTGGATTCGGTGCTGAACTTTGTTGGCCTCAAACGCAGCGACCTGGCGCCGGCTCTGTCCCGGGAAATCGACAAGATCGCCCAGAGCGGTGGTACTCCACTGCTGGTGTGCGGCGAAGGCCGGATGCTTGGGGCCATTCACCTCAAGGATGTGGTCAAGCCGGGTATCCGCGAGCGTTTCGCCGAGTTGCGCAAGCTGGGGATTCGCACTGTCATGGTGACCGGCGACAACCCGCTGACCGCTGCCGCCATCGCCGCTGAAGCCGGGGTCGACGACGTACTGGCCGAAGCCACGCCGGAGAAGAAACTGGCGCGCATCCGTCACGAGCAGAACGACGGACGCCTGGTGGCGATGTGCGGCGACGGTGCCAACGACGCCCCGGCACTGGCCCAAGCCGATGTCGGCATGGCGATGAACGACGGCACCCAGGCGGCCCGCGAGGCGGCCAACATGGTCGACCTGGACAGTGATCCGACCAAGCTGCTGGACGTGGTGCAGATCGGCAAGGAGCTGCTGGTGACCCGGGGCGCCCTGACCACCTTTTCCATCGCCAACGATGTCGCCAAGTACTTCGCCATTCTGCCGGCGCTGTTCGCAGCGATTTATCCACAGCTGGGCGTGCTCAACATCATGCACCTGACCAGCCCGCAGAGCGCGATTCTCTCGGCGATCGTATTCAACGCCCTGATCATCGTGGTGCTGATCCCTCTGGCGTTGCGCGGGGTCAGGGTCCAGGCCGCCAGTGCCGCCCACCTGCTGCGGCGCAACTTGCTGATCTACGGTGTGGGTGGGATCGTGGTGCCCTTTGTCGGGATCAAGCTGATCGACATGCTGCTGACCGCCTTGCACCTGGTGTAACTCGCCTGCGGCATTGAATGAATCGAGGATTGAGAAATGACTAGCGTATTGCGTCCGGCCTTGAGCCTGATTGTGTTGATGAGTCTGATTACTGGCGTGGCCTATCCATTGGTGGTGACCGGTGTGGCCCAGGTGGCGTTCCCGGATCAGGCCAATGGCAGCCTGGTGCGTGATGCCCAGGGCAAGGTGCGTGGTTCGGCCCTGATTGCCCAGGATTTTGTCGGTGATGCCTGGTTTCATCCACGCCCATCGGCAGGAGCCTTTGCCACGGTGTCCAGTGGTGCCAGCAACTTGGCGCCGAGCAACCCGGCCCTGGCCACGCGGGTGATCGACGATGCCCAAAAGCTCCAGGTGCCAGGTCAAGGGCCGGTGCCGCTGGCCTTGCTCACCACCTCCGGCAGCGGCCTTGATCCGCACTTGCCACCCGAGGCGATTGACTATCAACTAGCGCGGGTCGCGGCGGCGCGCAATCTGCCGGCGGCTAAGCTACAGGCGCTGGTGCAGGCACATATCGAGCGGCCGCTGGTGGGGCCGCCGGTGGTCAATGTACTGGCCCTGAACCAAGCCCTGGAGAATCTGTAACCGCTGCCGTTCGTGCGGGTGACAGCGTCTAGAGTGCGGATTGAACCGATTGTTTTGTTGCAGAGAGATAATCCATGAGTGATTCCGGCCGCGCCGACGCGCTGCTTGCTGATCTGCCCCGGGATGGCCGCGGCCGGCTCAAGGTCTTTCTTGGCGCCGCTCCCGGCGTCGGCAAGACCTACGCCATGCTTCAGGCCGCCCACACGCAAATGCGCCAAGGGGTCAAGGTGCTCGCCGGGGTAGTGGAAACCCACGGTCGTGCCGAGACCGAAGCGCTGCTGAGCGGCTTGCCGCAGCAGCCCCTGGTGCGCTCGGAATACCGTGGGGTGGTGCTCGAAGAGATGGACCTGGATGGCCTGTTGAAGGCCCGGCCCAAGCTGGTGCTGGTGGACGAACTGGCCCACAGCAATGCGCCGGGCAGCCGGCATGCCAAGCGTTGGCAGGATATCCAGGAGCTGCTGGCGGCGGGTATCGACGTGTTCACCACGGTCAACGTCCAGCACCTGGAGAGCCTCAACGATCAGGTTCGCGGCATCACTGGGGTCCAGGTCCGCGAGACGCTGCCCGACTGGGTGCTGCAGGAGGCCTATGAATTGCTGCTGGTCGACCTGCCGCCGCGGGAGCTCCTGGAGCGACTGCGGGACGGCAAGGTCTATGTACCGGAGCAGGCGCGGGCGGCCATCGATGCCTTTTTCACCCAGACTAACCTCACCGCGCTGCGGGAGTTGGCGATGCAGACTGCTGCGGCCCAGGTGGATAACGACCTGGCCCTGGGCTATCGCCAGTTGGGGCAGGCGGCTCCGGCGGTGCGTGGGCGTTTGCTGGTGGGCATTGATGGCGATGCCCAGGCCGAGCGTCTGGTACGCCATGCCAGTCGTGTGGCCCAGCGTCGGCATTTGCCCTGGAGCCTGGTGCATGTGGACAACGGCCGGCTGCGGGACGAGCAGTCGCGCCTGCGCTTGCAGGCGGCGCAGCAATTGGCTGAGCGCCTGGGCGGGGAGGTGGTCCTGCTGCGGGCTGGCGAGGTGGCCAAGACCCTGATCCAGCACGCCAGCGAACGCCGCGCCAGTCTGTTGCTGGTGGGGCAATCCAGCCGCCGCTGGCGTCGGCGCTGGTTTGGTGGTGGCCTGGCGGCGCGCCTCCTGCGTAATGCCGACGGCCTGGAAATCAACGTCCTGGACAGCGAGCCACAACCCCATCAGCCGGGTTTGCGAGCCAAGCATTCGCTGTTGTGGTTCGACTATGCCCTGGCGCTGTTGGCGACCGTGTTGGCCAGTGCCCTGGCCTGGGGGGTGGCCAGTGTGCTGCCGTTGCCGAACATTTCCCTGGTGTTTCTTGCCGCAGTGTTGCTGGTGGCCGTGCGCAGCAGCCTGGGGCCGGCCCTGGCCTGCGCGGCGCTGTCGTTCTTGAGCTATGACTTTCTGTTTATCCCACCGAGTTTCTCTTTTGCCATCCAGCGTGAAGAGGATGTGCTGACTCTGCTGTTTTTCCTGCTCATGGCTGCACTCACCGGCAACCTGGCGGCGCGCCAGCGGCGGCAGTTGCAGGCCCTGCGCGAGACCCAGGAGGAAACCGGTGAACTGTTGGACCTGTCGCGCAAGCTCACCGCTGCCACAGACCGGCAAGCGGTGATCAGTGCCGCAGCCCAGCACCTGCATGGGCGTGATGAGTTGCGTATCTGCCTGCTCAATCGCGACGGGCAGGGGGGCTGGAAAGTCGAAACCGGTGGCTCGCCGCAGTTCTCCGAGGCTGAGCGTGCGGCGGCCGATTGGGCCTGGCAGCACGATCAGCCTGCGGGGCTGGGGACCGGGACCTTGCCCTTCGGGCGCTGGTGGTGGTGGCCATTGTCGGTGGATGACGGCCCCTTGGGTTTGTTGGGTGTCTGTCCCAGGGAAGGCGAAGAGTTCAGTGGCCAGCGTCGCCGCCTGCTCACCGCCCTCAGCCAGCCCCTGGCCCAGGCGCTGGCTCGGGCGCGTTTGGCGGAGGATTTGGAGGCGGCGCGACTGCGCGGTGAAACCGAACAGTTACGCAGTGCCTTGCTGGCCTCGGTGTCCCACGATCTGCGCACACCGCTGACTTCGATGCGCGGCAGCATCGACAGCCTGTTGGCGCTGGGGGAGGCGATTCCCCTGGAAGACCGGCGTGAACTCCTGGAAGGCACGCGGGATGAGGCCGAGCGCCTGGATCGCTACATCCAGAACCTCTTGGACATGACCCGGCTCGGCCATGGTGCGTTGAAACTGGCTCGCGACTGGGTCGCGCCGGGGGACATAGTCGGCAGCGCCCTGAACCGCCTGCGTGCGGTGCTGGCGCCGCTGCAGGTGAGCACCGAATTGCCAGCGGACCTGCCGTTGCTCCATGTGCATGCCGCCCTGATCGAGCAGGCACTGGTCAATGTCCTGGAGAACGCCGCACGCTTTTCGCCAAACCAGGGTCGCCTGCAACTCAAGGTCAGTGCCGATGAGCATGAATTGAGCTTTGCCGTCAGCGATGAGGGCCCGGGGATTCCCGAAGAGGAGCGGGCGAAGATCTTCGACATGTTCTATACCGCTGCCCGTGGCGATCGGGGAGGGCAGGGAACGGGGCTGGGCCTGGCGATTTGCCAGGGCATGGTTGGTGCCCACGGCGGGCATATCAGTGTCGCCGATGGCATTGACGGCCATGGCACCTGCATCACCTTGCACTTGCCATTGCAAACCCAGCCGGAGCTTGAGCAGGATCTGTGAATACCTGTAGAACGCAGTCATACCTCGCAACGCAAGCGCTACCGGGATTACCCGAGCAGCCTTGCGCTACTCTTTTGCCTCTTATTTGTCTTGAATTGAACCCATGAGCCAGACCGCGACCATCCTGGTCATCGACGACGAGCCGCAGATCCGCAAGTTCCTGCGCATCAGCTTGGCGTCCCAAGGATACAAAGTGATTGAAGCCGGTACCGGTACCGAGGGCCTAGCCCAGGCGGCACTGAACAAGCCGGATCTGCTGGTGCTCGACCTGGGGCTGCCGGACATGGATGGCCAGCAGGTACTGCGCGAGTTTCGCGAGTGGTCGACGGTGCCCGTGCTGGTGCTTTCGGTGCGTGCCAGCGAGGTGCAGAAGGTCGAAGCCCTGGACGGTGGCGCCAACGATTACGTGACCAAGCCTTTCGGCATCCAGGAGTTCCTGGCACGCATCCGCGCCCTGTTGCGCCAGGCGCCGGTGGGGGAGGTGCAGGAAGCGGCGTTGCAAGTTGGGCCGCTGACGGTGGACCTGGCCTACCGTCGGGTACTGCTCGATGGCCAGGAAGTGGCCCTGACGCGCAAGGAGTACGCTGTGCTGGCGCAACTGGCACGACACCCCGGTCGGGTGATCACCCAGCAGCAGCTGCTCAAGGACATCTGGGGGCCGACCCACACCGAGGACAGTCATTACCTGCGGATCGTGGTCGGGCATTTACGCCAGAAACTGGCGGATGATCCGACCCAACCACGGTTCATCGTCACCGAGGCGGGGGTTGGCTACCGTCTCTTGGGGAGCGAGCCCTGAGCCTTAGAGGGCTGGAATGTCGGGGCTTGCTATTGTTCCTGTTCGTAGCGGTCCAGGGTATCGCTGGCGATCTCACGACCCAGGGCGATCAGTTCCGGGGCCTTGTAGAACTCGAAGAACCGGCACACGCGCTTGGGCACGTTGATCAATATGTCCGGTGGATAGCCGGCGATCTTGTATTGGGCCAGGGACGTCTGCATGACCTCGAAGCTCTGGTTCACCAGGTCCAGTAGCGAGGCCGGACCGACGTTGTCGATGATGAACGAACCGCTGGCGGACTTGGGCGCGCCGTCGGTTTCTGGCGCAGCGGCCGGTTGCTGGGATTCCGGTTCGGCACCTTCGACCCAGGGATTGATCTCGGCGGCTTGGCTCTTGAAGGCCTCTTGTTCCAGCAGCAATAGTTGTTCGGCCTGTTTACGCCGGAACGGCAGGTGCGAGCCCAGGGAGTTGATCAGGCTGTCAAAGCGGCTTTTGAACGCAGGGGGGCGCTGGATCACCGGTAACTGATAATGGCGCTGGTTGGTGGAGTTGAGGTTGACCGCGATGATCAGGTCGCAATGGCTGGAGACTACTGGCACGATCGGCAGTGGGTTGAGCAGACCGCCGTCCACCAGCATGCGGTTACCCTGCATCACCGGGGTGAACAGGCTGGGGATGGCTGCGGAAGCGCGCATGGCTTGATGCAGGCAGCCTTCCTGGAACCAGATTTCCTGTTGATTGGTCAGGTCAGTGGCTACCGCGGTGTAGGGAATGCGCAGCTCTTCGATATTCACTTCACCGACGATCTTGCGGATCTGGCCGAAGACTTTCTCGCCGCGAATCGCCCCTAGGCGGAAACTCACGTCCACCAGGCGCAGTACATCAAGGTAATCCAGGCTTTCGATCCACTCCCGATACTCGGCGAGCTTGCCTGCGGCATAGATGCCGCCCACCACGGCGCCCATGGAGCAACCGGCGATGCAGGCGATGTCATACCCGCGTCTTTCGATCTCCTCGATGACCCCGATATGGGCGTACCCGCGAGCGCCTCCCGAGCCGAGTACCAATGCGACACGTTTGTTCATGATTCGTCCCTTCGCCAAACAGGTTGCAACAATGCACCCATAGCGGCCTGGGGTTCAATTGCTGATGTAAGGCCGGACCTGTCCGGTGTTTTTTCCTTGGGGGGCTCGGGCCGCGCGGCTATGCTCCTGCGGCTATATTTTCCAAGGGTTGCGTCAGGCACTTTTTTACGCTGCCATCGTCTTAACCTGTACGACTGTTTTCTTTTCTTGAGGTGTCATTGATGAAAGCCTGGATCTGCGTGCCCCTGATGGCATTGGTACTGACCGGTTGCGCAGGCAAGACCGCCTACCGCGACAGCTGTGGCACTCAGCTGGACGCCGCCTGGCGCGAGCTGGACCTGGCCAAGGCTGAAGGTTTCGCCGGCACTGTGAGTTATTCCAAGGCCTTGTCGTTGCTGACCGGGGCCAAGACTCAGCAGCAATTCGAAGCCTTTGAAGGGTGCACCAAGAAAGCCGAGAAGGCGCGCTTCTATATTCGTGAGTCCCGCGCCGGGCGCTGAGCCGCGCCAGCCGCTACGCTGAAGCGGTGAATCTCCACCCTGGACCCCAATGATATGGCGCAACGCCGTTCTTGGGCCTGGGGTGTCATTCTTGAGTCGGATAAGCCCATGTAGGGCTTGTGAGCCGTATTGGGGAAAGCCTGATGTCTGCCTTGGTTGATCGATTGGTGGTTCAGATCCTGAGCCTGGAAGTGAGCTTGCTGGCTTGTCAGGCGCGACTGGCTGCCGCCACTGATGCCGAGGCACTGCATGATTTGCGTATCACTGTGCGCCGCTTGCGCAGCTTGTTGCGTCCATTGCGCGGTTTGCCTGGTGTCGAGCAGTTGGAGGCTGCAGCCAGGGAGGTCGGACAGCTGACGACGCCGATTCGTGACCGCGAAGTGTTGGCCGCTTATCTGTATCAGCATGGCCTGCACGCTGCCGCCGAGCGTCGTACCGCTCAGTTGCAAGGGGAGTATTCGGCGATCGCCGCCGGGCCGCCGTTGGCGCAGTTGTTTCTGGTACTGGATGCGTTTCCGCGGTTTCTACGGGCCTCCGAGCGTCAGGGTCTGCTGCGTGGTTTACGAGGAAAGATTG
Organism: Pseudomonas danubii; assembly: GCF_042980055.1. Lineage (NCBI taxonomy): Bacteria > Pseudomonadati > Pseudomonadota > Gammaproteobacteria > Pseudomonadales > Pseudomonadaceae > Pseudomonas > Pseudomonas danubii. Next base: position 5,976,156 of record NZ_CP116502.1, on the reverse strand, counting down.
AAAAACGCTTGTCCAAGCAGTGGAAAGCCCTGGGTGAGGCGTTGCGTGATCCCGCCCACGACCGGCATCGCCTGCGACTGTTGATCAAGCGTGTGCGCTACGCCGCCGATGCATACCCCGAACTGGATCGTTTGCCACCCCAAGCCATGAAACGCCTCAAGGCAGCCCAAGGGGCATTGGGGGATTGGCATGATTGCTGGCAATGGCTGGCCCAGGCCGAACAGCAGATGGACTTGCTGCCCTGTGTCGCCACCTGGCGTAAAACCATGCACAAGTCCCAGGCACATGCCGACCAAGTACTGGACAAGCTTCATGGCGATTGCTTCAGGAACTGACTACCGTTGTGCGGCTTATCTGTCCGCTGCTTTGGCCAGAATAGTGGCTGTGCGGCTCTGCGACGCTGGTTAAGATCCTCGAGTCTATTTTTTTGCCCCTTGAGGTTTTCATGCGTTTTTACGATTTGCTTGAGGCCGTACGCGGCCAGCCCCAGGCGTTGACCATTCCGGCCGAGTGGGCTCAGGGGCGTGCCAGCTTTGGTGGCCTGGTGGTTGCCTTGCAGTACGAAGCGATGCGGGCCAAGGTCCCGCTGGACCGACCGGTACGTTCCTTGGCGGTCACCTTTGTCGGCCCAGTGTCACCGGATGTGCCTGTCAGCTTTGAAGTGGATGTGCTGCGCGAAGGCAAGGCTGTCAGCCAGGTGCTGGGGCGCGTCATGCAGGACGGCCAAGTGGTGACCCTGGTGCAGGGCAGCTTTGGCGCTTCCCGCGAGTCTGTGGTCAGTGTCGGCGCCCTTCCGGCCCCTGAGATGAAGCATTGGGAGGAGTGCCAGGAACTGCCCTACATCAAGGGCGTGACGCCGGAATTCATGCGTCATTTGGCAATGCGTTGGAGCGTCGGCGGCATGCCCTTCACTGGCAACCGTTCCCGGGACATGGGGGGCTGGGTGCGCCTGCGGGGGGATGTCAAAGAGGAGCCTGTGACCGAGGCGCATATCCTGGCGCTGGTGGATGCCTGGCCGCCGGCCCTGTTGCCGCATTTGAACAAGCCTGCGGCGGGCAGCACCCTGACCTGGACCATCGAATTCGTCCAGCCGTTGTTGTCAATCAGCACCCTGGACTGGTGCAAGTACCGGGTGGAAATCGAGCATGCCCGCGATGGCTACGGGCACGCTGCCGCCGCGTTGTGGAGTCCTGAGGGGCAACTGATTGCCCTGAGTCGGCAGACGGTAACCATCTTCGCCTGATCCGTCAGTGACGGTGGCGTTGCCGCCAGGCACGCCACCAGGCACCGCTGAGGACAAAGCGTGGAAAGGTCACGAACTGCTCCATTAGCAGGCGTTGCACTGCATCTTTGTGATCGCTGAATGGTTCGCCGGCTTGTGCCTCCAGGCTATGGCCGTGACGCTGCAAACCGAGGGCAGCCAGCACTCCGAGCACGCCAATGGCCAGGCTCAGGAAACTCAGGGAGAACACTCCCGAAGCAATCAGCAGAAAACCGACAATGAACAGCGGGACGGCGATCAGGTGCAAAACCAGGTTGGTCGGATGCTGGTGGCTGTGCGGGTAGACGCGCCATTGCCAGGCGGGGAGGTTGGGGTGACGTTTGCCCATGATGATCATCCTTAGTGCTTGAAAACTCATGGACCAAGAATAGGGCGCAGTCGGTTTGGCGGCGAATCAAGGCTGGCTATCGGTTCGATAGCCAGTGGGGTGAGGGCAGGTGGTTGCTATGGGGCAGCGGCTCATGCTGGCGGATCAGAGCTTCAACTGGCCGATGGCCTTGCTCAATTCGCCGGCCAGGGTCGCCAGTTCACTGCTGGTCGTGGCGGAAGCAACGGTCTGCTGCACGGTGTTTTCGGTAACATCGCGAATGCTGACCACCGCTCTATTCATTTCTTCGGCCACCTGGCTCTGCTGTTCCGCGGCGACGGCGATCTGAGTGTTGCTTTCGCGCATCTGTGCCACTGCGCCGGTGATTTCCGCCAGTGCCGCCCCGGCTTCCTGTGCCTGTTGCACGCAGTCGTCGGCTTTGAACGAGCTTTCCTGCATGAAGTCCACCGCATCGCGGGTACCGGCTTGCAGGGCGGACACCATGCCGGTGATTTCGTCGGTCGAGGCCTGTACGCGTTTGGCCAGGTTGCGTACTTCATCTGCCACCACGGCAAAGCCGCGACCCATTTCGCCGGCCCGTGCGGCCTCAATGGCGGCGTTGAGCGCCAGCAGGTTAGTTTGCTCGGCGATGCTGTGGATGACGTTGACCACGCCGTTGATTTTCTGGCTGTCCTCGGCAAGTTTCTGAATCATCTCGGCAGTTTGTTGCACGCCACTGGACAGCCCAGCGATGGATTTCTGCACTCGGCCGACCACTTCATGGCCAGTGCCGGCCAGGGTGTCGGCAGTTTGCGACAGGTCACGAGTGGCACCTGCATGCTGGGCAATGTGGTAGACGGTGGCGGACATTTCGTTGATGGCGGTGGCGGCCTGATCGGTTTCGCTCTGCTGGCCGAGCATGCCGTGGCGTACATCATTCATGCTTGAAGCTAGGCGCGCGGCGCCCTGATCCAATTGGCGAGCGGTATTGGCCACGGTATTCACCACCCGTTGGTAGCCGGCCTGCATGGCGTTGAACGCGCTGGCCATCTGGCCCACCTCGTCCTTACAGGAGAGCGGTACGCGGGCAGAAAGATCGCCGGTCTTCTCAACATGCAGCATGACGTCCTTGAGGGTATTGAGTTGGCTGAGGAGAAAGCGAATCAGCAACTGCGAGGCGCAGAGCATGGCGAACATCAGGATGAATACGGCCGCCGCATAGTTGGTGAAGCGGTCACTGAAGACCTGGGCCAGGCTTGGAGCGTGGGCCAGGACTGCGACCTGCTGGCCGTCGGCGCGATGGACGACTTCGGCGCCCAGCAACGGGTTGGTACCGAACAGCGGCATGTGGTTGATCTCGATCCAGCCGTTGGCGCCGTTCAGCTCGGGCAACGCCTGGTCGTTGAAACTGGGCGTCTGTCCCTGGGAGAAAGTCAGTAGGTGTTCATCGGTGGGCAGGGGCTGTCCTGCAGGCCAGGCATTGAGCAGCAGGGCCTGGCTATGGGCGGCGGCCTGGGCGGTCTGGCTACGTGCCTGCTGCTCCAGTTGCACGGCGTACAGCACCAATAGCAAGGTGGTGACAAAGGCGACCGCATTGACCGCCCAGAATTTGTATTTCAACGAGATATTGCTAAGCCAGGCACCCATAGAAGGTTTTCTCTGATTGAGCGGAACAGTATTGGCAAGGTGCCATTATTGTGCCGTCATGATCTCGGAAAAATCTTGATATGAGTCAAGCAATCTCTGGCAAGCGGAAGAAAGCTCTGGAGCAGGCGGTGCTGTGGTTGGCCAGGTCTTTCGGGGTCTCTTCCCGGTGCAGTGCCACTTCCCTCAAGACCTCGGTCAGATAGGCCGGTTCGTTACGGCCGTTCTTCGGTTTTGGTCGCAGACTGCGCGGCAGCAGATAGGGAGCATCGCTTTCCAGCATCAGACGCCCGCGGGGAATGTTGCGTACCAGTGGGTGCAGGTGGGTGCCCCGGCGTTCGTCGCAGATCCAGCCGGTAATGCCGATGTGCAGGTCAAGATCAAGGTAACTGAACAGCGCCTGTTGTTCACCGGTGAAGCAATGCACCACGGCTGCTGGCAAACGGTCACGAAAGTCCCGCAGGATATCCAGCAGACGCTGATTGGCGTCGCGCTCGTGGAGGAACACCGGCAGTTGCAGCTCGGCCGCCAGGACCAAGTGTTCTTCCAGGACTTTTTCCTGTTGTGGGCGGGGGGAGAAGTCGCGATTGAAGTCCAGTCCGCATTCGCCCACTGCACGTACCCGTGGCTCGCTGAGCAGTGCACGCAGACGCCGCGAGCTGTCGGCATTCCAGTCACTGGCAGAGTGAGGGTGCAGGCCCGCGGTGGCGAACAGTCGCTGCCCGTTGCTGTCCAGTTGCTGGCACAGTTCCAGGGCCTGTTCGCTACCTTCGACGCTGGTTCCGGTCAGGACCAATTGGCAGATCCCAGCCTCATAAGCACGATCGAGAACGGCTTGGTGTTTTTCGGCAAAACAGGGATTGGTCAGGTTGACGCCGATATCGATGAGTTGCATGGTGCTATCTCCGCCTGCGGCCGGAAAGCATATCAGAGCTGTAGATTTATAAGAAAAACCAAGAACTACAACGAGTTAACGCTGTCTTTTGTTGCCGGAAGAACGTAGTGCTCAGACTTTTTACTGTCATTGCGTTTGTCTTTCGCACCTTGCCAGTGCTCATGGCGCTCTGTTTCTGTCGATCAATTCTTCAAAAAACGACGAAGGGTTGAACAGTATTCTTTACGGAGAACGGATGACCCGACCCTCGATATTGCTCGCGCTGTGCCTGACGTTGCTACTGCCATTGCCGGCCATGGCGCGCTTGGCGGGGCCGTCGGAAACCCAGGCTGCGGGAAAGGTCCGCGACCTGGCGGAGATCCGCAGCAGTCGGGTTCTGCGGGTACTGGTCAACCAGAGCCGCAATAGTTCCGGTGAAGTCCAGGGCCAGGCCATTGGCGTCGAGTATCATCGTTTGCGCTCGTTCGAGCAGTATCTCAACGGCCATGCCCGTGACGGTCAGGAAATCAGCCTCAAGATCATTCCCAAAGCCAAGGATCAACTGCTTGGCGCCTTGCAGCGAGGAGAAGGGGATCTGGTGGCTCCCGGTGAGTTGTTGGAGGCTCAGCCAGGGCATGCGGTCAGTTCCAGCGATCCGATCGTCAGCAATGTTCCCTTACTGCTGGTGGGGATCAAGGGCGAGCGTCGTTACACGCGTATCGAACAGCTGTCCGGCAAGACCCTGACCCTGACCACCGGTAGCGCCGCAGGGGATGCGGTGAGTCAGGTCAATCAGAAACTTGCGTTGCACAAGCTGGCGCCGATCAAGGTCGAGTGGGTGGACCCCAGTCTGGCGGTGGAAGATGTGCTGGAAATGGTCCAGGGCGGGATCTTCCACCTGACCATTGTCGAGCAGCCGATTGCCGAGCGTTGGAGCAAGATCCTGCCCAAGTTGCGTTTTGACAGGCAATTGAAGATCAGTGAGCCGGGAGAGGAGCACTGGTTTGTCCGGCGCGATGCCTCGATGTTGCGGGCAAGTATCGATCGTTTCCTCAAGACCTATAAGACTCCGGCGGACCAGGATGTAGCCTTCTTGCGCATCTATCGTCGCCAGTACCAGGTGCATTACCCCCTGGCTAGGGCCGATCGTCAGCGCCTGGAAAAACTGCGACCGGTGTTGCAGAAGCATGCGGGGGAGCAGGGTATGGACTGGCTGAATCTGGCGGCCCTGGCTTTCAAGGAGTCGGCCTTGCAGCCCAGCGCCAGGAGCGGCAGCGGTCCAACCGGGCTGATGCAGATCACGCCTTCGGCGGCGCAAAGGGTCGGGGTCAACAATATCCAGTCTCTGGACAGCAATGTTCAGGCCGGTGCCAAGTACCTGGCGATGATCCGCCGCAAGTTCTTCTCCAGCCCCAAGCTTAACGAACGCGAGCGCATGGCGTTCGTCCTGGCGGCCTACAACATGGGCCCGGAACGGGTACAAGGAATGCGCAGCGAGGCCCGGCGCCGTGGACTGAATCCCAATCAATGGTTTTTCCAGGTTGAGCGTATTGCCATGGAGCAGGTGGGCATGGGCGCGGTCAGCTATGTTAATAGCGTCAATAAATACTATCTGGCCTTTGACCGCGAGCGAGGCTCTCTTGAGCCTCAGGAGCGAAAAGTTGTGTCTCGCAAATAATCGAAAAAACTGATTTTTATCTTGGGTTTTTTGCGCTTTTAGCATGATAAAAATTGATTAATATGGCGACCAACTTCCCCACCATACACAGGACTACAGAGCATGAGCACATTGATCAAAAACCTACTGAGTACTCGCGCCGGTTACGGCTTGAGCGTTTTGCGGATCTTCGTCGGCATCATCTTTGCGGCCCACGGTTCGCAGAAACTCTTCGGCTGGTTCGGGGGAGGCGGTCTGGCGGGAACGGCTCAGTGGATGGAGAGCATTGGTCTGGCTCCTGGGTATCTGATGGCGTTGTTGGCAGGTGGTACCGAGTTCTTCGCTGGTTTGGCGCTGGTCATTGGCTTGCTGGCGCGTCCGGCAGCTCTGGGCTTGTCCTTTACCTTGTTGGTGGCGATCTTCTCGGTGCATATCGGCAATGGTTTGTTCATGGCCAATAACGGCTATGAGTTCGCCCTGGCTCTGCTGGGCGGTACTGTCGCGGTCCTGTTCGAAGGTGCTGGCAAGTTGTCTGTGGATGCAGCAATAACCAAGTGATTTGACGAGCTCGATTCATCCGTCAAGTTGGTCTTCGGCGGCTCTGGATCAACTGCCAGGAAAATTTCCAAGGCCTGCCAATGCAGGCCTTTTTCGTTGTTGGGAAATCTTGACACTGACCTGCTGGCTTCTCTAGGATGCTGCTCATGCGCCGATTTAAACAGCTACTTGCGGGGCGCCAAGTGAGTCGAAAGATCACTGTTAGAAGCTATATTCTGGCTTCGAAATACCGCTAAAGCGCTGGTTCGGTGTTGCCTCTCACCTGCCCGGCAGAAACTTGAGGCAGAGACACAATACGATGAATGCACCACGCCCCCTTGTACGTCTTGCGCCGATCACGGCGAGTCTTTCCCAGCGCAACCCGAAAATCCTTCTTGGCGGCAAACATCAACCCACCTTGTTGCGTTACCTCGACGGCTGGCCACGGCGTTCCCCGGGCCCGGCTGCCTTTTTGATTCAGTTTGTTGAAGAGGGCGAGTCTCTGGCACGTTTTGCCAGCGATAGCTTTGATCTGGCGGTCATTCCGGCCCCCAGTGCAGCGGATGCTGCTGAAGTCATCAAGCAACTGACCCGCGTCGCTCGCCAAGGCCTGATCATTCGCCGCTAGTTGCATAGAGGTTTCGGCGGCGCTGTACAGTTTGTTGCTGAACTGCGCCGTATTCAGATTGTGACCCCACCTAACAAGCACTGCTTGGGATAGTCCCGGTTGCAGTTACTGCTGGTCATGAGTCAAGCGATAACGGGTTAATGTTCAAACTACGGCGTTACGTTTTGCCAGATCGGCCAGCGCCACGAGGTTGGAAATGTTGAAGCGCTTGAGTAAGCGAACCTTGTAGGTACTGACGGTCTTGTGGCTGATCAACAGAGCGTCGGCAATCTGCTGGTTGTTGAGGCCGCTTGCCAGGAGCTTCAGCACCGTGATCTCGCGATCGGTCAGGCGCGAGATCAACACGCTTTCCTGACTGGCGGCATTGGTGTTTTGCTGCAGGATATTGATGGTGTCTTCCGGGAAGTAGCTGTACCCGGACAGAATGGCTTTAACCGCATTGGCCAGTTCGTGAAGGTTTTCAGTCTTGCACAGAAATCCCGCGGCTCCCGCTTGCAGGCATCGTAGAGCGAAGTTCTTCGAGTCACTGGAAGTCAGGACTAGGGTTTTTACAAGCAGGTCCGCAGACTTGATATGGGCGATGACCGAAAAACCGTCCAGGTTGGGAATACCCAGGTCGAGGATCAACAGGTCCGGCATGTGCTTTCGCACCAGTTGCACCGCGTCCGCACCGTTGTCGGCTTCGGCAACGATGGTGTGATGGTGGGGTTCCAGCACCGACCTGATGGCCAGTCGAATCAGAGGATGGTCATCGACGATAATGATGTTGCCCATTTAGTGCGTTCCCTTTGTTTTTAGAGGTGTTGGTCAGTATTGGCGGGTGCTTTGGATAAGTAGGTTTCAAGTTGTGCCTCAGGCTGGGTGCAAACACTGTTACTTAAGGTGTGTCTTGTGCCGTAAGCCTCAGCTGTTTGGCTCTATGATTGGCTGACCTCTCTGAAATCTAAATCGGACAAATCTGATAGTGCTGCCTGGCTGGGTGAGGGGGGGCAACAACCCTCTCATGACGGGCCGAGTGCATCAGCTCATTCAAATAACAGAACAGCATGTACAAGGCTGGAAGGTGACAAGCCAATTGAGTACTAAGCTCATCACACAGGATGGTTACGACGCTCTGAAGCAGGAGTTGGATTATCTGTGGCGGGAGAAGCGCCCGGATATTACCCAGAAGGTCACTTGGGCCGCGTCATTGGGTGACCGCAGTGAGAACGCGGACTATCAGTACAACAAAAAACTCTTGCGGGAAATTGATCGCCGGGTGCGTTACATACGCAAGCGTCTGGAAGACATGAAGGTGGTTTCCTACGCGCCAGAGCAGGAAGGGCGAGTGTTCTTTGGCGCCTGGGTAGAAGTGGAAAACGAGGCTGCCGAGATCAAGCGCTTTCGTATCGTTGGATACGACGAGATCTATCTGCGCAAGGACTACATTTCCATCGACTCGCCCATGGCCAGGGCGCTGCTGAAGAAGGAAGTGGGCGACGAGGCCATTGTTCATACGCCGGCTGGCGAAACCTGCTGGTGGATCAATCAGATCGACTATGAGAAGTAGGCTCGCCAGCCTGTGCTGGCGAGCTGTTGCTCTTCACCCTTCGCGCAGGACGCTCAACGGGCTGGCGTTCAATGCCCGGCGGGTGCCGAAAACCCCGGCCCCACCCACCAACAGGGCGCCTATCAGCGGCAGCAGCAACAGCCAGGGATGTGGGTGCCAGGGCAGGTCGAAGGCGAACCGGTAAAGCACCAGGCTGACCAGTTCGCTACCCAGGGCCGCCAGCAGGCCGCTGACGGCGCCGAGAAGACCGAACTCGATCCGCCGAGCCTTGACCAGCAACCGCCTCTCGGCACCGAGCGCGCGTAATAGGGCGCCTTGGCGAATGCGCTCGTCCAACGTGGCCTGCAGGCCGGAAAACAGCACTGCCATTCCGGCCGCCAGGACAAACAGCAATACATACTCCACTGCCAGAGTGACCTGGGCCAGGATGCTGCGCAGTTGCTCCAGCAAGGCCTCCACTTGAAGAATAGTCACCGCTGGAAAGGCCCTGGATAGCTCGATGACCTGCTGGTCGTGTCCCGGGCTCAGATAAAAGCTGGTCAGGTAGGTGGCAGGCAGATCTTTCAGGGTGCCTGGCTGGAAGATCATGAAGAAGTTCGGTTGGAAGTTGTCCCAGTTGATGCTGCGCAGGCTGGTAACCCGGGCTTCCCGATTAACGCCCGCGACCGTGAAGGTCAGTTGGTCGCCCAGTTTCAGTTTCAAGCTTTGTGCAACCTTGGCCTCCACCGATACGCCGGGCACAGCGTCGGCGGGCTGCGCTGACCACCAGTTGCCTTCGGTGATGCGGTTGCCGGCCGGCAGGTCGGCGGCCCAGGTCAGGCTCAGGTCGCGCTGTACCGCGCGGTCGCCACTGGAGTCCTTGCTGACTATCTCCCTTACAGGCTCGCCGTTGATGCTCACCAGGCGTCCGGGAACCACCGGATACAGCGGCGCCGAAGGGGCCGAAAGTTGTACCAGGCGTTCGCTAAAAGCCTGTTTTTCGGCGGGTAGGATATTCAGTGCAAAGTAATTGGGGGCATTTTTCGGCAACTGGTTCTGCCAGGTATCGAGCAGTTCGCCCCGCAGCAGGGCGATCAGTGCCATGGACAGCAGAATCAGACCAAAGGCCAGGGACTGTCCGGCTGCCGCCAGGGGATGCCGCAGCAACTGGCCCAGTCCCAGGCGCCAGGGCAGGGAGGAGCGGGCCAGCAGACGACGCAGGCTTTGCAGCACCAGAAGCAGTAACCCACCCAGTACCAGTGCAGCTATCAGTCCACCGCCGAGCAGTGCAAAGGTCAGGATCAGATCCAGACTCAGGCGCCACATGATCAGGCCCAGGGCAAACAGGGCCGCGCCGTAGATCATCCAGGTACTGGAAGGAATTGGCAGCAGGTCACGACGTAACACGCGAAGTGGCGGGACCCGCCCCAAGGCAGCCAGGGGCGGTAGGGCAAACCCTGCCAGGGCCACCAACCCGGTGCCAATACCGGCAATGGCCGGGAGCAGGCCACCAGGAGGCACATCGCTGGGCAGCAGGTCATGCAGCAGATAGAACAGGCCAAGTTGGGCCAACCACCCCAGCAGTGCGCCGCTGATGCTGGCCAGGAGCCCCAGAAGTCCCAATTGCACGCTGAACAGCAACATGGTTTCCCGTCGCGACAGACCGAGGCAGCGTAGCAAGGCGCTGGCATCGAAGCGCCGGGTTGCGAAACGATTGGCCGATAAGGCGACGGCGACCCCGGATAGCAACACGGCTACCAGACTGGCCATGTTCAGGTAACGCTCGGCCTTGCCCAGGGCGCCGCCAATCTGCTGGTTGCCATCGCGGGCATCCTGCAGTCGCTGGTTGGGCGCCAGCCCCGGCTTGATCAGTTGGCGATAGCTCTCTAGGGCCGGTGCCGGGCCGCGCCAGAGCTCCTTGTAGCTGACCCGGCTGCCCGGCTGGACGACGCCGGTGGCTTGCAGGTCGTCCAGGCTGATCAGCACTCGAGGCGTTAGGCTATAGAAGTTGCCGGCTCGGTCGGGCTCATAGGTCAGGACCCGAGCCAGCCGCAGGGGTTGCGTGCCGACATCGATGCTGTCGCCGATCTTCAGATTCAGCGCGGTCAGCAGGCGTGATTCGACCCAGGCTTCACCGGCCTTTGGACCGCCACCGGGCTCTTCAACGCCGTAGGGCGCTGCCGCGCTCTTGAGTTGGCCGCGTAGTGGGTAGGCATTGTCCACTGCCTTGATACTCGACAGCTGGATGCCAGTGTCGGTGGCGATAACGCTGGAGAATTCGACTATGCGCGCATGATCGAGTCCCAATGCCTGCCCGCTGTCGATCTGTTCCGGGCGTGCCGGTGAGCTGCCCTCCAGAAGCAGATCAGCCCCGAGAAACTCGGTGGCCCGCAGCAGCATGGCTCCGTTGAGTCGGGCGCCGAAATAACCAATGGCGGTGCTCGCCGCCACAGCCACCAGCAAGGCAAAGAACAGCACCCGTAACTCCCCGGCGCGGGCATCGCGCAACAGCTGGCGCAGGGCGAGGCTGAACAGACGCAACAGCGGCAGACGTGCCATCAAGGCTCCAGAGGGGCGACCAGCAAGCCCGCTTCAAGACGGATCAGGCGCCGGCAACGATGGGCCAGGCGTTCATCATGGGTCACCAGCACCAGAGTCGTGCCGCTCTCCTTGTTGAGTTCGAACAGCAGGTCGCTGATGCGTTCACCGGTGTGGCTGTCGAGGTTGCCGGTAGGTTCATCGGCAAACAGCACGTCGGGTTCGGCGGCAAAGGCCCGGGCGATGGCGACTCGTTGTTGCTCACCGCCGGAAAGCTGGCGAGGCGAGTGGCTCAGGCGCTGGCCGAGGCCGACCCGTCGCAGCAGCTCGGTGGCGCGCTCACGGGCGTCGCGGCGGCCATCCAGTTCCAGGGGCAGCATGACGTTTTCCAGGGCGTTGAGGCTGTCGAGCAATTGGAAGGATTGAAACACGAACCCAACGTGCTCGGCCCTGACCCGTGCTCGCTGATCTTCATCCAGGCGACTCAAGGCCTGGCCGGCGAGGGTGACCTCACCACTGCTGGGCAGGTCGAGTCCTGCCAGCAAACCGAGCAGTGTGGATTTTCCGGAACCCGAGGCGCCGACTATGGCCAGACTGTCGCCCTGGTTCAGCTCCAGGCTGAGTTCATGAAGGATGGTCAGTTCACCTTCCGCGCTGGGAACCACTTTGCTAAGGTTCCGCGCAGTGAGAATGCTTGCGCCCATGGAGAATCCGATGCGTGTATGGTTTTTGAGTGCCGGCCTGGCCTTGATGTGCATGGCCCAGAACGCAGCGGCGGGTACGGTCCTGATCGTGGGCGATAGTATCAGTGCGGCTTTCGGCCTGGATACCCGCGAGGGGTGGGTGGCTCTGTTGGAGAAGCGGCTCAAGGACCAGGGTTTCACCGACAAAGTGATCAACGCCTCGGTCAGTGGCGACACCAGTGCCGGTGGCCTGGCGCGGCTGCCGCCGCTGCTTGCAGAGCATAAGCCTGAGGTGGTGATCCTCGAGTTGGGCGGCAACGATGGCCTGCGCGGCCAGCCGCCTCAGCAATTGCAACAAAATCTTGCGTCGATGATCGACAGTGCCCAGGCCAGTGGTGCCAAGGTGCTGCTGTTGGGCATGCAGTTGCCGCCCAACTATGGTGTGCGCTACACCCAGGCGTTCGCTCAGGTTTATGGCCAGTTGGCCAGTGACAAAAAGGTGGCGCTGGTACCGTTTTTTCTTGATGGGGTCGGTGGTCATCCCGAACTGATGCAGGCAGACGGTCTGCACCCTGCAGCAGCGGCTCAGGACAAGTTGCTGGAAAATGTCTGGCCGACGCTAAAACCGCTGCTTTGACGCTTTTCTAGTGGCAGTGTTTCGGCTAATGTGGCGCCCCCGATTTGGAGCCCCCGATGCCGCGTCCCGCCTGGTCCCTGTTTGCCTATCAACTGATCGAGCCTGATGAACAGCTTGACCTGTTCGCCTGCCAGGAGGTTCGAGTGCATCTGGTGACGCGTCAGCTGGAGTTGGGTGGTTCTGCCGATCGGACCTTGTGTGGCACTTTGTTGCCCGCGCAGCCGCGCTGGTCGAGTGTGGATCGGACGATTTTCCAGGATCAACGACTCTGCCCCTTGTGCCGGGCAATCCTGGAGTCGCAAAAGCGCGGCACTCCGCCGATCTGGCCGGAGTTGCGCTTCGAGCTGTAGGCGGTCGATAGCGAACCGTTTCGACAGGGATTTCATGTGCCTGCGCTTGTGTCTCCCGCTTGGCTCCCGCAGCCAGGGGGCGGGGTGTACAATCGCGTTTCTATCACTCGTTTTTCATGCGAAGGATTATCCGGATGTTGCCGCGTCTCCCCGTCGTCACCCGCTGCCTGACACTTGCCGCATTGTGTGTGGCCGGTCCCGTTGCAGCATTGGAATTGCCTCTGCCGCCGCCCGGTGAAGATATTGTCGGTCAGGTGCAGGTGATCAAGGCCAAGTACGAAGACACCTTCGCCGACCTGGGCACTGCTCATGACCTGGGGTACCTGGAGATGGTGGCGGCCAATCCGGGAATCGACCCCTGGTTGCCGGGGGCGGGGACCGAGGTCATCTTGCCCACCCGTTTCATCCTGCCTCCCGGGCCCCGTGAGGGCATCGTGATTAACCTGGCGGAGTATCGTCTTTACTACTTCCCCAAGGGGCGGAATGTGGTTTACACCTTCCCGTTGGGCATTGGACGCGAGGGGTGGGGGTCGCCGATCGCTCATACCAGCATTACTGCGAAAACCCCGAATCCAACCTGGACTCCACCGGCGTCGATCCGGGCCGAACATGCTGCCGATGGTGATCCGCTGCCGAGCGTGGTGCCGGCAGGACCGAATAACCCGCTGGGGCCGTTCAAGTTCACCTTGGGCACGCCTGGTTACCTGATCCACGGTTCGAACAAAAAGTTCGGCATCGGCATGCGTACCAGTCATGGCTGTTTCCGTATGCTCAACAACAACGTGCTGGAAATGGCCGGGATGGTTCCGGTAGGAACTTCCGTGCGTATCATCAACGAGCCGTACAAGTTCGGTATCAGCGGTGGCAAAGTCTATCTGGAGGCGCATACACCTTTGGATGACAAGGGTAATCCTTCAGTGGTCGACAAGCACACTGCGGTGATCAATGCTTTGCTCAAGCGCGAAGATCTGGCCAACAACCTGCGCATGAACTGGGATGTGGTCAGGGATGTAGTGGCGGCCGAAGATGGCTTGCCAGTGGAGATCGCAATACCGACCACGGCGCCTGCAACATCGTTGTCCAGTGCTCCGTTCGATCTGCAGCAGTAAGGGTTAGAACAACAACCCGTCGAGACCTGCCGGTGTCGACGGGTTTTTTATTGTCAGTGGAAAATCCCAGGCAATAAAAAAGCCGATCCAAAAAATGGATCGGCTTGATAACAATCCCGAGGGACTATTACTTGCGGCTAGCTTTTTCCAGCATACGCAGAGCGCGCTCGTTAGCTTCGTCAGCAGTCTGTTGTGCTTTTTGAGCAGCAGCCAGAGCTTCATCAGCTTTACGATAGGCTTCGTCTGCACGAGCCTGAGCACGAGCTGCTGCATCTTCAGTAGCAGTCAGACGAGCTTCGGTTTCTTTGGATACGCTGCTGCAACCGGTAGCCAGAACTGCGGCCAGAGCCAGAGCAGAGAATTTCAGAACGTTGTTCATCGTGTTCCCCTTCAAGGACTTTCTATTAGTAGCTATCACCTCAGAGTGAGGAAATAGCCGGCGTACATACTACCCATTACTTGTAGTAAGTAAACTGACGTAGCGCAAGAAGCAAAAAAAATTCTAGGCGGTGATTCTTTTTCGAGCAACTTTTTAAGCGATTGTATAAAAAACATTCAGCGGCAAGGCTCTGTCAGAGGGTGCTGGTTGTTTGCCAGCATTCTCCAGGCGCTGTTTCAGAGTCTAGGCTAAAGTGGGCCTATATTCTGTCGATGGCACTTTTCTTCAGAATCTGGCCAGCCTTGGCCTATCTTTATCCATCTTGCCGGTGACTTTAAGAAACGGTGCTCGTCTTAAGTTTCAGCATCCGGCGATGTATAGCCTCAACGCATTTTTACACTGGGCCTGACGGTGCTTTCTGCAAGGCTTGCTGAGGGCGTTTTACGTTGATCTGTGACGAGTGTGGCTTGAGCATTTATGCCCAGGGCGCCTACTATTTTGTAACGTGCTCGCGATGTAAGGGGGATGCCTTCTACGGTGGTGTCCGACAGGCACGAGGTGGCGTAAGTTGTTCCTTCGCCGGAAAAACATCGGTAAGGTATGGGTCAGCATTCCAGACCCGCAAGGAGTAGTGATGAGCGAGGCGTTGTCCATCCACCATGACCAGGCTGGTCATCAGTTCGAGACCAATGTGGACGGTCATCGTGCCTACCTGACCTATATGGACCTGGGTAAGCAGACTCTGGATATCTACCGCACCTTCGTGCCCAACGCATTACGTGGGCGCGGCATTGCCGCGGCGTTGACCGAGCAGGCGCTGGAGTACGCCGAGCGTATGGGTTACACAGTGATTCCATCCTGTTCTTATGTAGAACGCTACATGGAACGCCATCAGCGTCACGCAGCAAAGCTCTGATCGGGGCGACCAAAAAAACGCCGGGCTTGGCCCGGCGTTTTTGTGTCTGGCGAAAAGGATCAGCTGCGATCGCGTTTCGGCAATACGTCCTTGAGCTTGGCGTGCATGCTGCGCAGGGTTTTCTCGGTGCTTTCCCAGTCGATGCAGGCGTCGGTAATCGATACGCCGTACTGCAGGTCTGACAGGTCCTTCGGAATCGCCTGGCAACCCCAGTTCAGGTGACTTTCCACCATCAGACCGATGATCGACTGGTTGCCTTCCAGGATTTGGTTGGCAACGTTTTCCATGACTAGAGGTTGCAGCGCCGGGTCCTTGTTGGAGTTGGCATGGCTGCAGTCGATCATGATGTTCGGCTTGATCTTGGCCTTGCTCAGGGCTTGTTCGCAGACAGCGACGCTCACCGAGTCGTAGTTCGGCTTACCGTTGCCGCCACGCAGCACCACGTGGCCGTAGGCGTTGCCTTTGGTGGTTACGATCGATACGCCCCCTTGTGGGTTGATCCCGAGGAAGCGATGCGGGCTGGATACCGATTGCAGCGCATTGATCGCCACGGTTAGGCCACCGTCGGTGCCATTCTTGAAGCCCACGGCCGACGACAGGCCGGAAGCCATTTCCCGATGGGTCTGGGATTCAGTGGTGCGTGCACCGATGGCCGACCAACTGATCAGGTCCTGCAGATATTGCGGGGAGATCGGGTCAAGGGCTTCAGTGGCGGTAGGCAGGCCCATTTCAGCCAGGTCCAGCAACAACTGCCGCCCGATATGCAAACCGTCCTGAATCTTGAACGAGTCATCCAGGTAAGGGTCGTTGATCAGGCCTTTCCAGCCAACGGTAGTACGGGGTTTCTCGAAGTACACCCGCATTACCAGATAGAGAGTGTCAGAGACTTCCGCCGCCAGTGCCTTGAGACGTTCAGCGTACTCGTGCGCTGCCTTGATGTCGTGGATCGAGCAGGGCCCAATGACGATAAACAGACGGTGATCAGTGCCGTCGAGGATGTTGCGGATCACTTCGCGACCCTTGGTCACGGTGCGCAAGGCGGTGTCGCTAAGGGGGATGTCTCGCTTGAGTTGATCAGGGGTGATCAGGGTCTCGTTGGAGGCGACGTTAAGGTCGTTGATCGGTAAATCAGCCATCGTGTTACTCGTCAGGTCACGGGTGCCGGCCGCCAGCGATCCCCGCGCGGCGGAGCACAGCGGATTTGAGCGCGTCGGGGAGCGGAACCTTAGCGCGTTACCCGGTGACTCTACAATGGGCAGGCGGCGGTTTTATTGGGCTAAGGCTGCACAAAAGCCTGGTGTACGCGGTCCTCGGAATAGTCCTCTGCGTGCTGCTCGACCCAATTCAGGGCCAGGGCCTCGATGCATTGTTGTTCGCTCTGAGGTTCATGCAGGCGGCAGTATCGGGCGATCTGGCACACCTGTTCGCCCATGCGGGCGCCGAACAGCGTTTGCTCATCGACGAAAGCGATCCCCACCAGGTAGCCGCGCTTGCGCTTCAGGCACCAGGCGACATAGCCGTTGTAGCGCGCATTTTCCCCCAGCGTCGGCATATACACCTCTAGTGCGGTGCCGTGGCGCCAGGCGCGGTGGTAATTGCACGCCATGCCACCGAGGCTGATAGTGTGCAACCGCTGACGCGAAATGCAGGCGTATTTACGCAGGGTCAGTTCAACCGGAACATCATCAGGATGAGGCAAAAAACGTCCCATGACCGCAGACTCCGAGTGTCGTCCATTTGACATTGTTTCCCCCAGTATAGTGGTCGAATTGGAACTGACAGACTTCGATATCGACCAGCAATTGCTGGGCCTGGATGGTGTTTCCCTGGTGGTTTTCACCAGCGTTGGCTGTTCCAGTTGCCGTTGGGCGCGGGCGCAACTGCCGGGGCTGGGCTTGCCGGTCGAGCGGTTGTGCTGGGTCGATGCCGCTGACAACGGAGGCGCCGTGGAGCGCTATCAGGTGTTTCACCTGCCGGCCCTGTTTGTGGTGAGCGACGGTGAGTTTTATGGGGCGTTGCAGTCGCGGCTGACGTACAAGGAGCTCACTGAGGGCTTGCGTCAGGCGCTCAATCGAATTCCAGAGGAGTTGCCTTGATGGATGCAGGTCGTAAACCGCGTGTGGGCATTATCGGGACCGGAGCGATCGGAGGTTTTTACGGGGTGATGCTGGCGCGCGCCGGTTTCGACGTGCACTTTCTATTGCGTAGCGAGTTCTCGACGGTGGTGGAGCAGGGGCTGCAGGTCAACAGCGCTCAGTACGGGGCGTTGAGCCTGAAACCGGTGCAGGCATACGCCAGCGCTGAGGAGATGCCGCTTTGTGACTGGCTGCTGGTGGGAGCCAAGACCACCAGCAACCTCCAGTTGGCGCCGGCGATCATTCAGGCGGCGGCGCCTGATGCCAAGGTTCTGTTGCTGCAGAACGGCCTGGACGTTGAAGATGGCCTGCGCGCCGTGCTTCCTGAGTCGCTGCACCTATTGGGTGGCTTGTGCTTTATCTGTGTCCATCGTGCGGGTCCCGGCCAGATCGAGCACCAGGCTCTTGGTGCAGTCAATCTGGGTTACCACAGCGGTCCGGCAAGCGCTGATCCGGTGTTGAGCCAGGCTATTGTCGAAGAAGGGGCGGCGTTGTTTCGTGAGGCCGGGCTTGATTCCAAGGTCATGGGCAACCTGCAGCAGGCGCGTTGGCAGAAGCTGGTGTGGAATGTGCCTTACAACGGTCTGTCGGTGCTGCTCAAGGCCAGCACCACGCCGTTGATGGCCGATCCGGACAGCCGCGAGTTGATTCAGAACCTCATGCAGGAGGTGCTTCTGGGGGCTGCGGCTTGTGGTCATGTCATTCCAGATGCCTACGCACAGCAACTGTTCAAGTCCACCGAGCACATGCCCGACTATTGGCCGAGCATGTACCATGATTTCCTGCATCAGCGTCCTCTGGAGTTGGCAGCCATCTATGCCGCACCTTTGGCGGCAGCCAGGGCCGCTGGCTGTGAGCTGCCGAAAATCCAGGCGCTTTACCAAGCCTTGAGTTTCATCGACCGGCATCACGCTTGAGCTGATTACCTGAAGGGGACGGAATATGGCAAATGGCCTGGATGGCAAGCTGGTGGTGGCGATTTCGTCGCGGGCTTTGTTCGATCTGAGCGACAGCCATAAGGTCTATCTGGCCCAGGGTGTCGAGGCTTATAGGCAGTATCAGATCGAACACGAAGAGGAGATCCTCGAACCGGGCGATGCCTTCCCATTGGTGAAGAAACTGCTCAGTCTCAATGCCAGCCTGGGACGTGCGCGGGTCGAGGTGGTGCTGGTTTCACGCAACAGTGCTGACACCGGCCTGCGGGTGTTCAACTCGATCCAGCATTACGGCCTGGGTATTTCCCGTGCGGCCTTCGTCGGCGGTCGCAGTCCCTATCCCTATTTGGCGGCCTTTGGCAGCGATCTGTTTCTCTCTACCCATGCCGACGATGTGCGCAGTGCTCTGGAGGCCGGGTTTGCCGCCGCGACCATCCTTTCCGGCGGCGCCCGGCGCGCCGCCAATGGCGAGTTGCGCATCGCCTTCGACGGGGACGCCGTGCTGTTTTCCGATGACTCGGAACGGGTCTATCAAACCGGTGGCCTGGAGGCCTTTCAGGCCAGTGAGCAGCAGTCGGCCCGGGAACCATTGCCGGGCGGACCGTTCAAGGGCTTTCTGGCGGCACTCAATCTGCTTCAGGGCGAGTTTCCCAACGATGCCTGCCCGATTCGCACGGCCTTGGTCACGGCCCGTTCGGCGCCGGCCCATGAACGGGTGATCCGCACCTTGCGCGAGTGGGACATTCGTCTGGACGAGTCCTTGTTTCTGGGCGGCCTGGAGAAAGCCGCCTTTCTTGAAGCCTTCGCCGCCGATGTTTTTTTTGATGATCAGGCCGGTCACTGCGAGTTGGCCCGCGAGGTGGTCGCCACCGGCCACGTGCCCCATGGCATCAGCAACGAAGCCAGGGATTGAGCCCTAAAATCCCAGGCTTGGCGTCGAACCTCCCACAGTTCCAGGCACTGCTAAGCTGAATCAATCTCCGCCATCTTGGCAGTTGAGGAGGTCATATGATTCGTTCGATGCTGTATGCCACCGACCTCGGTCTGTATGCGCCCTTTGTCATGCAGCATGCCTTGGAGCTGGCTCGAACGTTCAATGCCGACTTACATGTAGTGCACGCAGTGGAACCCATGGGGCTATTTGCCGAATCGGTGTTGCAGAGCTATCTGGATGAGCAATCCTTGAACGAGTTTCACCGCCAGGGCTTGAGCACGGTAATGGCCAATATCGAGCAGCGGGTGCTGGACAGTTTTCGCGAGGAGTTGGGGGAGGGCATGCAGGACCTGACCTTGATCCAGTCGGTGCGGGTGCTTCAAGGGGACCCATCCCAGGTGATTCTGGATCAGGCGGCGAAACTCTCGGTGGATTTGCTGATCGTAGGAAGTCACAGCCACGGGGGCGGTGCGCAAACCCCTTTGGGGCGTACGGCCGCACGGGTTTTACAGCTGGCCAAAGTGCCGGTTTATCTGGTGCCTCTGGTGCAGCGTCGGCGTCAGGGGGATGTCTGAGGGCGGAATGGAAAATTCTGAATAAAAGTTCTAGATTTATTCTCCTGACCATTAATATAGTTATATACCGTCGCTGATACCCGTGGCGTCTACCTGCTTTGAGGGATTGATATGAAGCTTCAACAATTGCGCTACATCTGGGAAGTGGCGCACCACGACCTCAACGTCTCCGCTACCGCCCAAAGCCTTTACACCTCACAACCGGGTATCAGCAAGCAGATCCGTCTGCTCGAAGACGAGCTTGGGGTCGAGGTCTTCGCTCGCAGCGGCAAGCATCTGACCCGTGTGACCCCGGCCGGTGAGCGGATCATCACTACCGCCGGCGAGATCCTGCGCAAGGTCGAAAGCATCAAGCAGATCGCCCAGGAGTTCTCCAACGAGAAGAAGGGCACCCTGTCCATCGCCACCACCCATACCCAGGCACGCTACGCCCTGCCACCGGTGATCAGTAGCTTCATCAAGCAGTACCCCGATGTGGCCCTGCACATGCACCAGGGCTCGCCGATGCAGATCGCTGAGATGGCCGCTGACGGCACTGTGGATTTCGCCATCGCCACCGAGGCGCTGGAGCTGTTCGGTGATCTGGTGATGATGCCGTGCTATCGCTGGAACCGTTGCGTGGTTGTGCCTCAGGGCCACCCGCTGACCAAGCTGCCGAAGCTGACCCTGGAAACCTTGGCCGAATACCCCATCGTTACCTACGTGTTTGGTTTCACTGGCCGTTCCAAGCTTGATGAAGCCTTCAGCCATCGTGGCCTGACGCCAAAGGTGGTGTTCACTGCGGCTGACGCCGACGTGATCAAGACCTATGTGCGCCTGGGGTTGGGAGTGGGTATCGTCGCCAAGATGGCGGTCGACACCAAGCTCGACAATGACCTGGTGGTACTGGACGCCAGCGAGCTGTTCGAGTCGAGCATCACCAAGATCGGTTTCCGTCGCGGTACATTCCTGCGCGGCTTCATGTGCGACTTCATCGAGAAGTTCGCCCCGCACCTGACGCGCGAAGTCATGGCCAAGGCGATTCAATGCCATAACAAGCAGGAACTGGAAGAACTGTTCGACGGCGTCGAACTGCCGGTTCACTGATTTCAGCTAGCGGACCTCGGTGACAGTGAACTGTTGCCGGGTCCCCGCCACCACGATCTCCACCTCGTCGTCCTCGAACTTGCCCATCAGGCTCTTGCCCAGCGGTGACCGCGGGGTGATGACGGTCACCAGTTGCCCCACCACATAAACCTTCAAGCCTGCCCCGTCGGGGCCAAGAAACAGCCATTGTTCGTGGCCGTTTTCATCCTCCAGCCCCAGCAACGCACCGACCTGGATCCCGGTCTGTGGGTCGTAGGATCGCAAACTCAGGTTCTGCCAGAGACTCAATGCCTGACGGATTTCCTCGACCCGCCGAGCCTGGCCGGCCGCCAGGTAGGAGGCTTCCAGCCCCAGAGTGTCGTACTTGTTCTCGGCGATATTCTCTTCGTGAGTGGCGGTTTCGTAGGCGGTTTGCGCTGCGCGCACCGCGATCTCCAGATCCTCTTGGAGCTGTTGCAGAATCAGTTGGCAGACAGACTGTTTATTCATGATCAATTACAGAACTGCAGAACGTTGGCGCGACTCTTTTCGCTGGGCGCTGTCTGGTCCTGTTGCAACCAGAACTGGCATTTGGGATTGGACAGGTTGCGCGGGTCGCTGCGAGCGTTATCCAGGGATTGCAACTCTTCGTTCTTGCGCAGGTTTTCCTGATACTGCTCGAACAGCCGATTGGGCGGTTCAGGCGCAACCACCGGCGGCTTCGCCAATTGCTGCACGGCTTGCGCTACAGGAGCCAGTTGCTGGCTGAAGAGAAAGTGCGAGGCTAGCCAGCAGGTCAGGGCAATCGCCAGAAAACCCAGCCACAGGCCCAGGGCAATGCTGCCGCTGAGCGCCAGGGCATTGAAGCTGATGCGCAAGGAGCGACGAGCGGGCGGGCGATAAGACATGGTTGCCTCCTGGCGGGCGATAGTGGGCGAGGGCTGATTGTCGCATGAAGATTAATCGAGGTTGGCTCTTCTGCGCAGGAGCATTTATGCGGACAATCGGCGCCTTTGCCAATCGGGGACTGGAATGAAAGCCTCCTGGGATATTTTTTGCAGCGTGGTCGACAACTACGGCGACATCGGCGTGACCTGGCGCCTGGCCCGACAGTTGGTGGCCGAGCATCAATGCACGGTGCGTTTGTGGGTCGATGATCTGCGGGCCTTTGAAAAGATCTGTCCAGAGATCGACTTTCAGCGACTCAGCCAGTATCAGGATGGGGTCGAGGTGCGCCACTGGCCGGCCCAGTGGCAACCTGAAGCTGCAGCCGATGTGGTGATCGCTGCGTTTGCCTGTCAATTGCCCCATGCCTATATGGAGGCCATGGCCGAGCGCCAGCGTGCACCCTTGTGGCTGAATCTGGATTACCTGAGCGCGGAGGATTGGGTCAGTGGCTGCCACGGCCTGCCATCAGTGAAGTTTCGTGGCGTACAGAAGTACTTTTTCTTCCCCGGATTCCAGGCTGGCACGGGCGGCTTGCTGCGCGAAGCCGGATTGCTCGAGCGCCGCCGGCAATTTCAGGCCGATCGCCAGGTCCAGCTGGATTTTCTTCAAGGACTGGGAGTCACTCCCGCCGCCGGTAGCCGCTTGATGTCACTGTTTGCCTATGAGAACGCCAGTCTTGGTGGTTGGCTGGATGCCTTGGCCCTCGATACGCAACAGACCCATTTGCTGGTGCCCGAAGGGCGCATCCTGGGAGATGTGCAGCGCTGGCTGGGAGACGCGTCGTTGAGTGTGGGCAGCCTGCAGATCCGGCAGTCCCTGACGGTCCAGGTCCTGCCTTTTGTTCGCCAGGAAGATTACGACCGTCTGTTGTGGTGCTGCGATTTCAACGCGGTGCGGGGAGAGGACTCCTTTGTTCGGGCGCAATGGGCCGGGCGGCCGATGCTCTGGCATATCTACCGTCAGGACGAAGACATTCACCTGGACAAGCTCGAGGCCTTTCTCGCCTTGTACACCCGGACTCTTTCACCTGACGCCCAAGCGGCGGTGCGGGCCCTGTGGCAGGCCTGGAATACCGAGGCGGCGATGACCGACGCCTGGAAAAACCTGCTGCAACACTGGCCCGAAGTCGCCGCGCACGCCGAACAATGGTGTCTGGAACAAGGCTTGCAAGCCGATCTTGCTGCGGCGCTGGTGCAGTTTTACCTAAATTGGATATGATACGCGGCCTAGATTTTTGTAAATCCCATCCAAATTCGGATATTCGCAATGAAAACTGGTAAAGAACTCAAACCCGGTACCGTGATCCGTATCGACAACGATCCTTGGCTGGTTCAGAAAGCTGAATTCACCAAGTCCGGTCGTAACAGCGCGATCATGAAGACCAAGCTGAAGAACCTGCTGACCGGTTACAAGACCGAAACCGTTTACGGTGCGGACGACAAACTGGACGACGTGATCCTGGATCGCAAAGAAGCGACCCTGTCGTTCATCAGCGGTGACACCTACACCTTCATGGACACCACTGACTACACCATGTACGAGCTGAACGCCGAAGACATCGAGGCCGTTCTGCCGTTCATCGAAGAAGGCATGACCGACGTTTGCGAAGCCGTGTTCTTCGAAGACCGTCTGGTTTCCGTTGACCTGCCGACCACCATCGTGCGTCAGGTTGACTACACCGAAGGTTCCGCTCGCGGCGACACTTCGGGCAAGGTGATGAAGCCTGCCAAACTGAAAAACGGTACCGAGCTGAGCGTTGCGGACTTCATCGAAATCGGCGACATGATCGAGATCGATACCCGCGAAGGCGGTTCCTACAAGGGCCGCGCCAAGGTTTAATCCTGGTTCGATCTTGTCGATGAAAAAGCCCGACCTTGAGTCGGGCTTTTTTATGCCTGGCGTTTACTGTTTCAGACGTTCACGTGCAGGCGTACATCAACATTGCCACGGGTGGCGTTGGAGTAGGGGCAGACCTGATGTGCGGCATCCACCAGGCTTTGCGCCTCTTCCTGAGCCAGGCCGGGCAGGCTCACATGCAGATCGATATCCAAGCCAAAGCCGCCAGGGATCTGACCGATACCGACATGGGCGGTGATCGAGGCGTTGTCCGGGATCTTGCGCTTGCTCTGGCTGGCAACGAACTTCAGGGCACCGATAAAGCAGGCCGAATAGCCGGCGGCGAACAGCTGCTCCGGGTTGGTCGCCTGCCCACCGGCCCCGCCGAGTTCCTTGGGGGTGGCCAGTTTGACGTCGAGGATGTTGTCACTGGAAACAGCGCGGCCATCACGGCCACCGGTGGCGGTTGCAACTGCGGTGTAGAGAGTTTGCATGGTGAAAGCCTCGTGCTGGGTTGTTTTTGCGCTAATTGTTTGCGCGCTAAGTAAGTGCGAAATAAATGTATCGCTCAAATATTTAGTGTGCAAGATAAATTTTATGCAAACTATTGCCCGAAGCCCTGTTTCTGGCTCAACTCATTGTTTTTTAAACATATATTTTTTCTCAAAACCAGCCCTAGCCCCAGCTCCAGGCGCTGGCTTGTCGGCGAAGCCTTAGAGACTGTCCTGCAAATGCCCCCGCAGCACCTGCAAATCTTCCTGCAGCTGCCGCAACTGCTCCACTGTCCGACCGCTGGCGCCGAGGATGCACTGTGGGATGTTCTGGGCTTGTTCGCGCATCGCTCGGCCCTGTTCCGTCAGCTCGACAATGACCACTCGCTCATCTTCCCGGCTGCGAGTGCGGCTCAGCAGACCCTCGGCTTCCAGGCGCTTGAGCAAGGGAGTCAGCGAGCCGGGGTCGGTCAGCAGGCGCTGGCTGATTTCGCCGACGGTCAGGCCATCCCGCTCCCAGAGCACCAGCATTGCCAGGTACTGCGGATAGGTCAGCCCCAGTTGCTGCAGCAACGGTTTATAGACCTTGGTCAGTAGCAGCGATGTGGAGTGCAGGGCGAAACACACTTGGTTGTCCAACAGCAGCTGTTCGCAGGTATCCGGGGTAGAGCGGTCGGTGGTCATGTCGGGGGCCTTGGTCGTTAATGGTCCTGAATCTAGCGGGCGAGTCTTTAATGCACCAGATAATTTTCTTCGACGTCAGTTCATTGCACTCTGCAGTGCCAGGTCCCATGGCGGAACCGGACTGAAGCGACTTTTCAGGTACTCCAGCAGCAGGCGGCTACGGGCATTGGGATGCTGCTCCATGCGCAAGGCATAGATACCGGCGGTTTCCGGCTTGGGCAGACCGTTATCACAGAACAACGGCACCAGTTCTCCGCGCAACAGGTACTCACTCACCAGCCAGGTGGGCAAGTGAGCAATTCCCAGCCCAGCCAAGGCTCCCGAAAGCAGGGCTTCGGCATTGTTGGCGCTGAGGCGGATGCGTTGTGGGCGATGACTGTGCAGCTGTCCGTCCCGTTCAAAGCGCCAGGCGAACAAGGGTGCCAGGCCATCCCAGTCGAGGCCGTCGTGCTGGCTGAGCTCAGCGGGTTGAGTCGGGGTGCCACGGCTCTTCAGGTAGGACGGACTGGCACAGGCAATGCGTACGATGCTGGCCAGGGAGGTGGCCACCATCCGGGTATCCACCTGTTGCCCGGCCCGCAGTACCAGGTCCACTTTGCCCAGGTGCGAGCCCTGCATGTCGACGAAGCTGTCGATCAGGTGCAGTTGTACATCCAGGCCGGGATAGAGCACCAGGAAGTCGGCGATCGCCGGTGCCAGATGACGGCGGCCGAAGGCGGCCGGGGCATCGATGCGGATCAGGCCTTCCGGCGCATGGCTTAGGGACACCGCCTCGGCCCGGGCCAGTTGCAGTTCAGCGACAATGCGCCGGGCCCGTTCGGCGAAGGCCAGGCCAGCGGCTGTGGCGACCACGGCATGGGTGGTGCGCATGAACAACGTGGTGCCCACGGCACTTTCCAGGCTGTCGATACGCCGGGCCACGGCGGAGGGCGTCAGTGGATGGCGGCGAGCCGCGGCGGAAAAACTGCCGGCTTCCAGCACATCGAGAAACAGCCCCAGTTGTTCGGTGAGAGTGTTGGGATTCATGGTCAGAGCGCTTATGCGAAAACGGCACAGCCATTGTGCGTTGCTGTGCGTTTCCGTGCCAGGGCCGACTGCGTAGCATGCAGCTCTCAGGTGAGGAGAGCGGCTGTGATCGAGTTAGTGATGTATCTGCTGTTGGGCGCGGCCCTGGGCACTGTGGGTGGTTTGTTCGGTATCGGCGGCGGCTTGATCGCGATTCCCGTGCTGGGGGTGTTGTTCGGCCTGGATCAGCAGATTGCCCAGGGCACTGCACTGGTGATGGTGGTGCCCAATGTGATGCTGGCGCTGTGGCGCTATCACCAGCGCAACCGGATTGAATTGCGCCATGCCTTGCCCCTGGCAGTGATGGGCTTTAGTTTCGCCTGGCTCGGCTCGATCTGGGCGGTGGGCATCGACGCGCAGAAGATGCGTATCGGCTTTGTCGTCTTTCTCCTGGTGCTGTCGGCCTATAACCTGCTGCGCATGTTCATGAGCAGCGCGCCGGCCAGCACGCGGATGCGTTATTCCTGGCCTTGGCTGGGGGTTCTGGGCGCCGCTTCCGGGGCCATGGGCGGGTTGTTCGGCGTAGGCGGAGCGGTAGTGGCCACGCCAGTATTGACCAGCGTCTTTGGTACCACCCAGGTGGTGGCACAAGGGCTGTCCCTGGCCCTGGCGTTGCCGAGCACCGGCGTGACCCTGGTGACCTACGGTGTCCATCATCAAGTGGACTGGATGATCGGTCTGCCGTTGGCGGTCGGCGGCCTGTTGAGCATCAGCTGGGGAGTGAAGGTGGCTCATGCTTTGCCCGAGCGCCTGCTGCGGGCGCTGTTCTGCGGTTTCCTGGTGGTGTGCGCGGTGATGCTGGCCTTCAAAGTTTGAAGCCTTCGACAATGTGCTCCGCCAGGCACTCGGTGATGGGCGAGGGCGTATTGAGGTTGCGCAGCAGCATGATGCTCGCCTCCGGCAATTGGGGCAGCCCCTCAGCCTCGCCGAGAATGCGCATGTCCGGTGTGATCAGGCTTTCCAGTTGCGCGGTGATTGCCAGCCCGGCACTGACCACGGCCATCAACGCCGCCAGGCTCGAGCTGTTGTAGGCAATCCGGTAGTCGAGTCCGGCGGCGTCCAGGGCGTTGCAGGCCCAGAGTCTGCAAAAGCAGTCGCTGTTGAACATCGCCAGGGGCAATGGCGATTGCTCGTGGGGATTGAAGCCCTGGGCCACGGCCCAGACGAAGCGCTCCTTGCGCAGCAGTTGGCCGATCTCGCTGCCCGGCTCGCGGGTGACGATGGACAGATCCAGATCCTGGCGTTGCAGCAACTGTTTGCTGGATTCGCAATGCACCTCGATCTGGATCAGCGGGTAGCTTTGGGCAAAGCGCGACAGGATTCCCGGTAGAAAGCGCATCACATAATCATCCGGAGTTCCGATGCGAACCAGGCCCACCATGTGCGGTTCGCGCAAGGTATTGAACACTTCACTGTGCAGTTTCAGGATGCGTCGGGCGTAGCCCAGCAGCACCTGGCCTTCGGCGGTGAGCTTGACCTGGCGCCCGTCGCGCTGGAACAACTGGCGTTGCAGCACATCTTCTTCCAGGCGTTTCATCTGCATGCTCACCGCCGACTGGGTGCGATTGACCCGTTCGCCGGCCCGGGTAAAACCGCCTTCATCGGCGATGGCGACAAAGGTGCGCAGGACTTCGGTGTCGATGCTGGGGAACTGGGACATTCCATCAAATCCTGAGATGAATGGCATAAGAAACATTCGTTGGATTGATCTTAATCCTAAGCAGAGACTGGCGTCATCCCCACTGGAGGGCAAGATGATGAAAGGTCAAAAGGGTTATGTGCTGGTCCACAAGCTGTCATTTCAGGCGCTGTCATTGAGCGGCTTATGGCGCAGGGTCATGCGCTGGTATGAGCTTGGCCGTGAGCGCCGGATGCTCGCCGGGCTGAGCGATGAGGCGTTGAAGGACCTGGGCCTGACGCGGGCCGATGTCGAGCATGAGCGGGTCCGCCCGTTCTGGGACGACCCGATGCATAAATAGCGGCAAGAGTGCTACACAAGCCACTTCCCGGTGCGCTAGCGTGCGGGCAGACAAGGAGAACTCCCATGCCCGCACAATGCTCTTTCTCTCTCAAGCAGGCTCGACGTCTGGCGCTGGCCGCCCAGGGTTTCGGCGGGCGCCAGCCGTCGGCAACGATCAAGGCCGCACGCCTCAATCAGCAGATAGAACGCCTGGGCCTGTTGCAGATCGATTCGGTCAACGCCTTGGTGCGGGCCCATTACCTGCCGCTGTTTTCCCGCCTGGGCAGTTATCCACAGGCGTTGCTCGATCAGGCCGCCTGGAGTCAGGGCCGGCAACGTACGTTGTTTGAATACTGGGGGCATGAGGCGTCGTTGCTACCCATGTCCATGTACCCGCTGATGCGCTGGCGGATGCAGCGGGCAAAACAAGGGCAGGGTATCTACTCCCAGTTGACGCGCTTTGGTCTGGAGCGCCAGGCCACTGTCCGTCGGGTAATGGCCGCAGTTGAAGAGCAGGGCGCGCTAGGCGCCGGCAGCCTGTCCACCCGTGAGGAGCGTGCCGGGCCCTGGTGGGATTGGAGCGAAGAAAAGCATGCGTTGGAATGGCTGTTCGCGGCCGGTGAGGTAACGGTGGCGGGGCGCCGCGGCTTCGAGCGCCTGTACGATTTGCCGGAGCGGGTGATCGCGCCGCAGATCCTTCGGCAACCGCTGCTGGATGAGGCTCAGGCCCAGCGTCGCCTGATGCTGCATGGCGCAACCGCTCTGGGTGTGGCCACGGAAAAGGACCTTCGGGATTATTTTCGTCTCGATCCAGGCGACAGCCGTGCACGACTCGCCGAGCTGGTGGAGTCCGGCGAGTTGCTGGCCTGCGAGGTTCAGGGTTGGCGTCAGCCGGCCTATTGCCTGCCGCAGGTCAAGGTGCCGCGCAAGGTCGAGGCCAGTGCGCTGTTGTCACCGTTCGACTC
This sequence comes from Pseudomonas danubii, assembly GCF_042980055.1. Lineage (NCBI taxonomy): Bacteria > Pseudomonadati > Pseudomonadota > Gammaproteobacteria > Pseudomonadales > Pseudomonadaceae > Pseudomonas > Pseudomonas danubii. Next base: position 5,947,494 of record NZ_CP116502.1, on the reverse strand, counting down.
ACTGATCTGGGAGCGCAGCCGCACTGAGCGACTGTTCGATTTCCGCTATCGGCTGGAGATCTATACGCCCCGGCACAAGCGGGTCTATGGCTATTACGTGCTGCCGTTCTTGCACAACGAGCGGATCGTCGCTCGGGTCGATTTGCGGGCGGAGCGAGCTCAGGGGCGTTTGGCGGTGCATGGGGTGCATGAAGAGCAGCCCGGTCTGGACGAAGAGGGCATCCGGGCATTGGCCGTGCAATTGCGCAAGATGGCCGATTGGCTGGGGTTGGAGCAGATTCAGCTCAATTGCCAGCGTGATGCTGCGCGACATCTGCGTGAGGTGCTGGAGTGAAGCGCTTCGCAGGCAAGCCCGTTCCTACAGTGGCCTTGCAGGAGCGGGTTTGTCCGCGACAGCGCTTTTAGCGTTTGACCTGCTTCAAAGTCTCGGCAATCAGGAAGGCCAGTTCCAGGGACTGGTCGGCGTTCATCCGCGGATCGCAATGGGTGTGATAGCGATCCGATAGGCCGTCTTCGGTAATGGGCCGTGCGCCGCCGATGCACTCGGTGACGTTCTGACCGGTCATCTCGATATGGATGCCGCCGGCATAGCTGCCTTCAGCCTGGTGCACCTGGAAGAACTCCTTGACCTCGGTGAGGATCTGCGCGAAATCCCGGGTCTTGTAGCCGCTGCTGGCCTTGATGGTGTTGCCGTGCATCGGGTCCGAACTCCAGAGCACCTGCTTGCCTTCGCTTTCTACCGCACGGATCAGTTGCGGCAGATGGTCGCCGACCTTGTGGGCGCCCATGCGCACGATCAGGTTGAGGCGCCCGGGATCGTTGTCCGGGTTGAGGATGTCGATCAAGCGGATCAGTTCCTCGGTGTTCATGCTCGGGCCGACCTTGACCCCGATCGGGTTGTTCACGCCCCGCAGGAACTCCACGTGGGCACCGTCGAGTTGGCGAGTGCGGTCGCCGATCCACAGCATGTGCGCCGAGCAATCGTAATAGTCGTTGGTCAGGCTGTCGCGGCGGACAAAGGCCTCTTCGTAATTGAGCAGCAGCGCTTCGTGGGCGGTGAAGAAGCTGGTCTCGCGCAGTTGCGGCGAGCTGTCCATGCCGCAGGCACGCATGAAGGCCAGGGTTTCATCGATGCGGTCCGCGAGCTGGCTGTATTTTTCGGCCAGAGCCGAGTTGGCGATGAAGTCCAGGTTCCACTTGTGCACCTGGTGCAGGTCGGCAAAGCCGCCCTGGGCGAAGGCCCGCAACAGGTTCAGGGTGGCCGTGGCCTGGTGGTAGGACTGCAGCAGGCGGTCCGGGTCCGGTATCCGGCTTTTTGCATCAAAGCCGATGCCGTTGACGATGTCGCCGCGATAGGCCGGCAAGGTCACGCCATTGATGGTTTCGTCGTTGGCCGAGCGCGGCTTGGCGAACTGGCCGGCCATGCGTCCGACCTTGACCACCGGGCAGCCGGCGGCAAAAGTCATGACAATGGCCATCTGCAGCAGCACCTTGAAGGTGTCGCGGATCTTCGCGGCGGAGAACTCAGCGAAGCTTTCGGCACAGTCGCCGCCCTGCAGCAGGAAGGCGCGGCCCTGGGTCACTTCGGCAAACTGGCGGCGCAACTCCCGGGCTTCACCGGCAAACACCAGCGGTGGATAACTGGCCAGGGTTTGCTCGACCTGCAGCAGATGCGCAGCGTCGGGGTACTGGGGTTGTTGCTGGATCGGCAAAGCGCGCCAGCTGTCGGGGCTCCAGGGTTGGCTCATCGCGGACTCGAGTGCGTTACGGTGGGAGGGGCATGTTAGCAGCAAATTAGTGCGTGACCTGCTCCTCTCGCTTGGCCGACAATCGCGCCTTTCCCGCTCGCTGCCGAGCGGTTGGTTTATCGCGCCGGCCCGATTGCGAGCCCCGCGACTAGGAGATGAAATGACTGAGGAGCGCGTCGAGCGTGTGCTCGCCGAGGTTCATGACCAGTTCGGCATGATTCGGGTATTGGAAGTGGCGGACTACCGCTTCCTCGAATTTGGCGACGCCATCGAGCAAAGCTGCGTGTTCACCGCCGACCCCAGCTGGCTGGAGTACGACTACACCCGGGCCATGCTGATCGGTGCCCTGTGTCATGAGGCGCCGGAGAGCGCACTGTTTCTCGGCCTGGGCGCCGGGACCCTGACCCAGGCCTGCCTGAAGTTCCTGCCCCTGGAAGACGTCGAAGCCATCGAACTGCGCCCGGATGTTCCACGCCTGGCCATCGAGTACCTGGGCCTGGACGATGATCCGCGTCTTTATATAAGAGTGGGTGACGCCCTGGAGTTGCTGGACAGTGCCGAATCCGCTGACCTGATCTTCGTCGATCTGTACACCGATGTCGGCCCGGGCGTCGGTCATCTGGCCTGGGGCTTCCTGGAAAACTGCCAGAAGCGCCTCAATCCCGGAGGTTGGCTGGTGATCAACCAGTGGGCTACCGATGACGGCAAACCTCTGGGCGCAGCCTTGTTGCGTGGCCTTTATCACCGCCACTACTGGGAGCTGCCGGTGAAGGAGGGCAATGTGATTCTGATCGTGCCATCCGACCTGGAGCAGGACCTGGATCTGCCGAGCCTGACCGCCCGGGCTGAAGCCCTGGCCCCGCGCCTGGGCTATTCCCTGCAGTCGCTGATCAAGGCCATTCGTCCCGCCACCTGATACTTGCGCAGGAGCCGGTTTGTCGGCGAGGACGATCTGCCGGCCTCCTGGATCAGCAACCCTTGAACACCCCCGGTCGCTTCTCGATCATCGCCCGCACGCCTTCCTTGGCGTCCTCACTGTTCATCAGTTTGTGTATCAGCGGTGGCAAGCCCTGAGCGGCCAGCGTCTCGCCTTCTAGCCTGGCCTGGCGCGCCGACATCAGCGTCGCCTGCACCCCCAGCGGCGCCTGTCGGGCAATCCGCTCGGCCAGTTCAATGGCCCGTGGCAGCAGGTCCTCACTGGCCATCACTTCCTGGACCAGCCCCAGGCGCAGGGCTTCATGGGCATCGAACTCGTCACCGGTCAGTAACCAGCGCATGGCATTGCCCCAGCCGGCCAGTTGATGCAGGCGCAGGGTTGCGCCGCCGAAGGGAAAGATGCCGCGCTGCACTTCCATCTGGGCAAAGCGCGTATTGCTGGCGCAGAGGTTGATGTCCGCCGCCAGCATCAGCTCGATGCCGATGGTCAGGCAGTAACCCTGTACGGCGACTATCACGGGCTTGCTTACCCGTGGTCCGGCGAACACGCCCCAGGGGTCGCAGCCGCCGGGCGGTGCCTGCCAGCCCTGAGCCAGGGCAGCGCCGACATTGGCCAGGTCCAGCCCTGCGGTAAAGTGTTCGCCGTGGCCGAACACCACGGCGATCCGCGCTTGGCTGCTGGCTTCGAACTCGCCATAGGCCAGGCTCAGCTGGTTGAGCAGCTCCAGATCGAAGGCATTGCGCTTGGCGACCCGGTCCAGGCCGATCAGGAATAGATGACCGCGCAGTTCGCGGCTGACACGGCTGGCACTGGGCTGATTCATGAGCGCGATCCTCAAGGGGGGGAAGAGGGAATGGGCAAGACGGCTTTCAAGCACCAGGGTGAATCGTTTTAGCGGTGGCGACCAACAACGGCGGGCTCAAGCAAAATAGCGCGCCCTTCGAGTCTGCGCAAAGCCCGTGACCATCGGGCGTTCAGCGGATTTTTCCGATAAAAAAAACTCCCTTTTTTGAGTAATTCCGGTATAGTGCGCGCCGGCCTTTAGCCGGGCCACGTTTAGGTAATGCAATTCCCCGAAGTCAGCTTCGGCTGCTTGTCCGCTGCGCGGACTATCCTTGACGATCCATTCATCCAATCGTTTTCGCAAATCCCCGCCGACAAAGCTGCCAGGGTGACTCTTGAGTCTTACACGGCATGCGCAGCTTTGGAGCATGGGTCTTTGCGGATGCACTTAGAGGCAGACCCATGACCCAGGAAATCGGCGGCTTCGCCGCTCTTGAACTTCATCCCAATATTGTCGCTGCAGTAGTCGCTACCGGCTATGAAGAGCCTTCGGCTATTCAGCAGCAGTCGATCCCGATCATCCTTGCCGGTCACGATATGATTGGCCAGGCGCAAACCGGTACCGGTAAAACCGCTGCCTTTGCCCTGCCTATCCTGCACCGCATTGATCCGTCCAAGCGCGAGCCGCAAGCTCTGATCCTGGCCCCAACCCGTGAGTTGGCGCTGCAAGTTGCAACCGCTTTCGAAACCTACGCCAAGCAAATGCCGGGCGTGACTGTTGTGGCCGTCTACGGCGGTGCGCCGATGGGCCCACAACTGAAAGCAATCCGTAATGGCGCACAGATCGTTGTCGCCACTCCGGGCCGTCTGTGCGACCACCTGCGTCGCGACGAAAAAGTGTTGGCCACCGTGAACCACCTGGTTCTCGACGAAGCCGACGAAATGCTCAAGCTGGGCTTCATGGATGACCTGGAAGTCATCTTCAAGGCCATGCCTGAGTCCCGCCAGACCGTACTGTTCTCGGCCACTCTGCCGCAGTCGATCCGGGCCATTGCCGAGCGTCACCTGAAGGACCCGAAGCACGTCAAGATCCAGAGCAAGACCCAGACCGTCACCGCGATCGAGCAGGCTCACCTGCTGGTTCACGCTGACCAGAAGACCTCTGCTGTTCTGAGCCTGCTGGAAGTTGAAGATTTCGACGCCCTGATCATGTTCGTGCGCACCAAGCAAGCGACCCTGGACCTGGCCAGTGCCCTGGAAGCCAAAGGCTACAAAGCCGCTGCGCTGAACGGTGACATCGCCCAGAACCAGCGTGAGCGCGTGATCGACTCCCTCAAGGATGGCCGTCTGGACATCGTTGTGGCCACCGACGTCGCCGCTCGTGGTCTGGACGTACCGCGTATCACCCACGTATTCAACGTGGATATGCCGTACGACCCGGAATCCTACGTGCACCGTATCGGCCGTACCGGCCGTGCCGGTCGCGAAGGTCGTGCGCTGCTGCTGGTGACTCCGCGTGAGCGCCGCATGCTGCAAGTGATCGAGCGTGTGACCGGGCAGAAGGTTGCCGAAGTTCGCCTGCCGGACGCCCAAGCTGTTCTTGATGCGCGCATCAAGAAGCTGACCAACAGCCTGTCGCCGCTGGTAGCTGATGCTGAAGCCACCCACGGTGAGCTGCTGGATCGCCTGACTGCCGATATCGGTTGCAGCCCGCGCGCCCTGGCCGCGGCCCTGCTGCGCAAGGCCACCAACGGTCAAGCGCTGAACCTGGCAGCCATCGAGAAAGAGCGTCCACTGGTGCCCAACAGCGCGCCACGTGGTGATCGTCCTGAGCGTTCCGGCGATCGTCCTGATCGTGGTGACCGTGAGCGTCGCGCGCCAATGCCTCTGGGCGAAGGCCGTGCTCGCTGCCGTACCGCGCTGGGTGCCCGTGACGGTATCGCTGCCAAGAACCTCTTGGGCGCGATCCTCAACGAAGGCGGCCTGGCCCGTGAAGCCATCGGTCGCATCCAGGTGCGTGACAGCTTCAGTCTGGTCGAGCTGCCGGAAGACGGTCTCGACCGTCTGCTGACCAAGCTCAAGGACACTCGCGTTGCCGGCAAGCAGCTGAAGCTGCGTCGCTACCGCGAAGATTGATCCGCTCTCGGGCTGATTGATCAGGCATAAAAAATCCCCGACTGGTTCGGGGATTTTTTTTGCCTGGAGTTTGGGTCGGGACTGTTCGCCGGCAAGCCGGTTCCTGCGGGGTTGTGTAGCAGTCTTGCCGTTGAGGCATCAGCCAAAGCGGTAGATGTCCATGCCCAGGGCGCCCAGGGTGAAGCCCTGGTGGGCCACGCTGAATTCGCCACCGGCACCCCGGGCGAAGTACAGCGGTAGCAGGTGTTCATCGCTGGGATGGCTGCGCACGGCATTCGGTGCTTGCTGCCGATAGTCATGCAGGGCTGCTTCGTCGTCGGCCGCCAGTTTTTCGATCATCCAGTCACGAAAGGCCTTGGCCCAGGGCTCGACGCTTTCCGGCCCGGCGTGCCAGTCCAGTTCCCGCAGGTTGTGGGTAATGCTGCCGGAGCCGATCAGCAGCACGCCTTGTTTCCTCAGGTTCGCCAAGGCATGACCGATGCGGGTCTGCAGGGCGGGGCCCTGGTGACTGGGCAGTGACAACTGGATCACCGGGATGTCTGCTTGTGGATACATCAGCGACAGTGGCACCCAGGCGCCGTGGTCGAAAGGCCGCTGGTTGTCCAACTGCGCCGGCAGGCCGTCGGCCTTGAGCAACTCCACCACTTGCGCTGCCAGTTCAGGATCGCCGGGAGCCGGGTATTGCACGGCAAACAGTGCGGCAGGAAAGCCGCCGAAGTCATGCCAGGTTTCCGGATGAGGGTGGGAGCTGACCCGCAGATCCTGGCTTTCCCAATGGGCTGAAACCACCAGGATCGCCTTGGGGCGTGGCAGCTGTGCCGCCAGGTTGGCCAGGGCAGGACCGCTGGCACCGGGCTCCAGGGCCAGCATGGGAGAACCGTGGGAGATAAACAGGCTGGGGAGCATGAGAAGGTCCTGAAGGTTAAGATGCGCCATCTTCAATCAGATCATTGATCTAAATCTAATATAAGTTTTAGGGCTATTTGATCGAATTTTAAGGACTTCTCATGCACGCGGACTTTTGGCAAAAACGCTGGGAGCAGGATCAGATCGGTTTTCACCTGGCAGAGGTCAACCCCTACCTGCAACGGTACTGGCCGGGTTTGGGCTTGCCCACGGACGCGCGGGTGCTAGTGCCTCTGTGCGGCAAGAGCCTGGACTTGATCTGGCTTGCCAACCAGGGTTTTCAGGTTCTGGGCATCGAGTTGGCGGAGAAGGCCGTTGAAGACTTCTTTCGCGAGCACAATCTAGAACCGCAGCTCAGCCAGCGAGGTGGCTTCAAGGTCTATGCCCATGGTCCGATCCAGCTCTGGTGCGGTGACTTCTTTGCCCTGACTGTCGAGGACGTTGCGGGTTGTACTGCACTGTACGACCGTGCCGCGATGATCGCCTTGCCCCCCGAAATGCGTCAGCGCTACGCCGCGCACCTCAATAGTCTGTTGCCCGCGGGCAGCAAGGGGCTGTTGATTGCCATGGATTACGATCAGTCTCAGCTGGACGGTCCGCCATTTGCGGTGCTCGACGATGAAGTCCGTGAGCGACTGGGGAGTGCCTGGCAGCTGGAGGTAGAGGTTGAGCGTGACATTCTGGGGGAGAGCTGGAAGTTTCTCCAGAATGGAGTCACGCGGCTGGTGGAGCGAGTCTATCGTCTGGAAAAGCAGGGCGGACGCTGACAGGTGTTTTCCCGCAGCATGCAAAAGGGCGACTTGCGTCGCCCTTTTGGGTGTTTCCGGTTGGCTGATCAGCCGCGACGACGCAGGGCGTCGATACGCTCTTCCAGCGGCGGGTGGCTCATGAACATGCGAGCCAGACCCTGTTTGATGCCGCCATTGATGCCGAAGGCGTTCAGGGTGTCGGGCATATGCACCGGCAGGCCCTGTTCCGAACGCAGGCGCTGCAGGGCACCGATCATGGCGTTGGTGCCGGCCAGGCGGGCACCGGCTTCGTCGGCACGGTATTCACGCTTGCGCGAGAACCACATGACGATGGCGCTGGCGAGAAAGCCCAGGACCAGCTCGGCGAAGATGGTCGCCACGTAGTAGGCAACGCCCTGGCCTTCTTCGTTCTTGAAGATCACCTTGTCGACGAAGTTGCCGATGATCCGCGCGAAGAACATCACGAAGGTGTTCACCACGCCCTGGATCAGCGCCAGGGTCACCATGTCGCCGTTGGCAACGTGACCGATCTCGTGGGCCAGTACGGCTTTCACTTCATCGGGCGAGAAGCGTTCCAGCAGGCCCTGGCTGACCGCCACCAGAGCGTCGTTCTTGTTCCAGCCGGTGGCGAAGGCGTTGGCCTCGTAGGCCGGGAAAATACCCACTTCGGGCATCTTGATCCCGGCTTCGCGGGACAGTTGCTCAACGGTTTGCAACAACCATTGCTCATGGCGGGTGCGCGGTTGAGTGATGATCTGCGTGCTGGTGCTCATCTTCGCCATCCACTTGGAGATGAACAGCGAGAACAGCGAACCGGCAAAACCAAAGACGGCACAGAAAATCAGCAGCTGATTGAGGTTGAGATCAACCCCATTGGCCGCCATGAACCCGTTGAAGCCGAAAAGGCTCAGGGTGATGCTGGCAATCAGCACGACCGCAAGGTTAGTGGCCAAAAACAGCAGGATTCGCATCATGGTTGTAGAAATCTCCTCAAGCTAAAGATGTAGCGTACTGCGGGGTATATAAGGTGCGGCAACGGCCTATTCAATACGGCTTCTATTTCAAACTGTGTCGTCTAGCCCCGGGGTTAGACGCTTGCATGGACGCGGCGCGGGCGATTGTCGGATGGGGCAATCAACCGGCTGCGGTGCAGGATTTGTGACAATGGGCCGGACGGAAAGTGCAAGCTTATAGAAGGGGCGTGGTGCAGGGCAGCGAAGATGTGTTGCTGAATTAATCGCAGTGCGACCGGGTAAGGATCGCACTGCGTGATTCGGATTACTGGCGGTAGGACTTGAGGAAACTTCCGATCCGCCCAATGGCCTGTTCCAGGTCATCGACCCGCGGCAGGGTGACCACGCGGAAGTGATCCGGCCAAGGCCAGTTGAAGGCGGTGCCCTGGACCACTAGGAGTTTTTCCGAAAGCAGCAGGTCGAGAACGAACTTCTCATCGTTATGGATCGGGCAGACTTTCGGGTCGATCCGGGGGAAGGCATACAGCGCGCCCATGGGTTTCACGCAGCTGACCCCGGGAATGTCGTTGAGCAGCTCCCAGGTACGGTTGCGCTGTTCCAGCAGGCGGCCGGGCGGCAGTACCAGGTCATTGATGCTCTGGTAGCCGCCCAGGGCGGTCTGGATCGCGTGCTGGCTGGGCACGTTGGCGCACAGGCGCATGTTGGCCAGCATGTCGATGCCTTCGATATAGCTCAGGGCATGCTGCTTGGGACCGGAAATGGCTACCCAGCCGGAACGGAAGCCCGCCACCCGATAGGACTTGGACAGGCCGTTGAAGGTCAGGCACAGCAGGTCTGGCGCCAGGGAAGCGGTGCAGATGTGCACGGCGTCATCGTAGAGGATCTTGTCGTAGATCTCGTCCGAGAACACCACCAGGTTGTGCTGGCGAGCCAGCTCCAGCATGCCCAGCAGCACCTCCTTGGGGTACACGGCGCCGGTGGGGTTGTTCGGGTTGATGATCACCAGTGCCTTGGTGTTCGGGGTGATCTTGGCCTTGATGTCGGCCAGGTCCGGCCACCAGTTGGCCTGCTCGTCGCACAGGTAGTGCACCGGGTTGCCGCCGGCCAGGCTCACCGCGGCGGTCCACAGCGGGTAGTCCGGCGCCGGTACCAGCACTTCGTCGCCATTGTTGAGCAGGGCCTGCATGGCCATCACGATCAGTTCGGAAACACCGTTGCCCAGGTAGATGTCTTCAATGCCGATGCCTTCCACCTGCTTCTGCTGGTAGTACTGCATCACCGCCTTGCGCGCACTGAACAGGCCCTTGGAATCGCTGTAGCCCTGGGCGGTGGGCAGGTTGCGGATCACGTCCTGGAGAATCTCGTCCGGCGCCTCGAAACCAAAGGGCGCCGGGTTGCCGATGTTCAGCTTGAGGATGCGATGGCCTTCCTCTTCCAGACGCTTGGCGTGCTTGAGCACTGGGCCGCGAATGTCATAACAGACGTTGGCGAGCTTGTTCGATTTGCTGACCTGCATGGCGATGTGTTCCCGAAAATGAACGATCCAGGCGGAGGATGAACTACCGTACTGGGAATCCTGCCGTGTCACACCGGCCTGTAGCCCGCACCGGCGCGGCAAAATCCGTTTGAATGGGTGTAACGCGGCTGCCAGACTGGCGTCTGACGAGGCGCAATCATACGTGCCGCCCGATCCGTGGAAAAGACACAGATCGGGCTTTTTCCGTTGCAGAGGAAGGACCATGGAAAAGCTGGAAAAAACCCTGGAAGAGTGGCGGGCGATGCTCGATCCGGAGCAGTACAACGTCTGCCGGCTCAAAGGCACCGAACGGCCCTTCTCGGGCAAGTACAACGGCACCAAGACCGATGGGGTCTATCATTGCATCTGCTGCAATGAGCCGTTGTTCGACTCCAAGGCCAAATTCGACTCTGGGTGTGGCTGGCCGAGTTTCTTTGAACCCATCGCCGACAGTGCCATGGTCGAGATTCGTGACGTGAGCCACGGCATGATCCGGACCGAAGTGGTTTGTGCCAAATGCGATGCCCACTTGGGCCATGTTTTCCCGGACGGTCCGCCGCCCACCGGCTTGCGTTATTGCATCAATTCGGTTTGCCTGGATCTGGTTCCGCGTTGAATAGCAGGGCGATTCTTCGGAGTCGCCTTTCGGTTAATTAAATTGCGTGCAATTTAATTGATCGCTATTTTTACTGCCTCTTATCTTGAATGGAATTGCTGCCATGACCGATTCGCTGCTGACTATTCCCTGCACCACCATCAAGGGTGAACAGAAGACCCTGGCGGACTTCTCCGGCAAGGCTGTGCTGGTGGTCAACACCGCCAGCAAATGTGGCTTCACGCCCCAGTACAAGGGACTGGAGGAGTTGTGGCAGACCTACAAGGACCAGGGCCTGGTGGTACTGGGGTTTCCGTGCAACCAGTTCGGCCAGCAGGAACCGGGTGACGAAGGGGCGATTTCCGAGTTCTGCGAGCTGAACTACGGTGTCAGCTTCCCCCTGTTCAAGAAGATCGAAGTCAATGGCGCCGCCGCTCACCCGCTGTTCGTCCAGTTGAAGAAGCGTGCGCCTGGGGTCCTGGGTTCCCAGGGCATCAAATGGAATTTCACCAAGTTCCTGATTGGCCAGGACGGCAAGCTGGTCAAGCGTTTCGCGCCGACGACCAAGCCCCAGGACCTCGGCCGCGAGATTGAAGCCCTGCTCAAATGAACGACCTGTCGGCGGATTCACTGAAACTCGATTCCCAGCTGTGTTTCAAGCTGTACGCTGCCTCGCGGGCGGTGGTTCGTGGCTACAAGCCGATGCTCGACCGCCTGGGCCTGACCTATCCGCAGTACCTGGTGATGCTGGTGCTGTGGGAGTGGCAGGCGGTGCCTGTGCCGCAGCCGACGGTGAAGGCGCTGGGGGAGCGTCTGTCCCTGGATTCCGGCACCCTGACCCCATTGCTCAAGCGTCTTGAACAACTGCAACTGGTGCAGCGCCAACGCTCAGGACGTGATGAGCGGGAAGTGCACCTGAGCTTGAGTGAAACGGGTCTGGCGCTGCGCGATCAGGTGCCGCCACTCAAGGCGGCGCTATTGTGCGAGAGCGGCGTTGACCTCAACAGCCTGGACCAGTTGCGCGACGGCCTCGATCACCTGCTGCAGCAGATCAGAGCCTTGTCGTAGTGGGCACCCACAGATCCAGCAGGGCGATCAGTTCCTCGCGGCGAAATGGCTTGGCCAGGTAGTCGCTCATGCCCGCCGCTCGGCAGCGTTCGCGCTCCTCGGGCATGGCGTTGGCGGTCAGGGCAATGATCGGCAAGTCCGGCCAGCGCCCACTGCGGCGGATCTGTCGGCTGGCTTCATAACCGTCCATGACCGGCATGTTGCAGTCCATCAGCACCAGGTCGAAGCGGTTGTGCTCCAACTGGTTGAGGGCCTCGGCGCCATGGACGGCCACGGTCACGGCACACCCGAGCTTGCTGAGCATGCCTTTGGCCACCAGTTGATTCACCGGGTTGTCTTCCACCAGCAGAATGTCTGCCCGGCGGATCTGCGCCGGCATTTCCAGCTGGGCGTCATTGAGGGTAATGGTTTCCGCCAGCAACGAGCGGCGCAGGGTCTGATACAAGGCATTGCGCGCCAAGGGGCGAGCCTGTTGCTGCAGCGGCGCCAGGGCGCTGGCCTCTTCGCTGGGCAGGAAGCTGCCATAGGCGGTCACCAGCAGGATCGGCGCGGTAATGGCCGGGCGCAGGCCGAACAGGCATTCCGGGCAATCCGTGATCAGCAGGTCGGGGTCACGCCCGGCCAGCGAGTCCTCGATGTCGTAACGCTGGTAGTCGAGCCCCCAGGTCGGCAGCAGGGAACCCAGCAGTTCAGCCAGGCCGCTGCCGGCGTCGGTGATGGCGATGATCTTGCCGGACAGCGCCGGCGGCGCAATGGCCGGGGTATGGCAGGGCAGCGGCAGATCGGCGCAGAACTGACTGCCGAAGCCCACTTCCGAGCTGATGCTCAAGCGCCCGTTCATGGCCTCGCAGAGGTTGTAGGTCAGGGCCAGGCCCAGCCCCGTGCCGCCGTATTGGCGGGTGATACCGGCGCCCGCCTGGGTGTAGGGCTGGAAGATCCGTACCTGGGCTTCCTGAGCGATGCCGATCCCGGTGTCGCAGATTTCGATACGCACCCCGTCGCCCTGGGTGCTCAGGCGCACATCGACGCGGCCGAAGCGGGTGAACTTGAGGGCATTGGACAGCAGGTTGCTGACGATCTGTCGTACCCGCATCGGGTCCCCCAGCACCAGGGCCGGAAAGTCCGGGGCGATCAGACAGGCCAGTTCCACGCTGGCTGCCGCGTTCTGCGATAACAGGTTGGCGGTGTCTTCCACCAGCACCCCGAGGTCGAAGGGGATGCGCTCCAACTCCAACTGCCCGGCGTCGAACTTGGACATGTCGAGAATATCGTTGAGCAGCTCCACCAGGACTTTGCCGGAGTCGTGGGCGATAGACAGTTGCTGGCGCTGTTCGGGGGTCAGCGGGCTGTCCAGGGACAGGGCGATCATCCCCAGCAGGCCGTTGAGCGGGGTGCGGATCTCGTGGCTCATGTTGGCCAGGAATGCAGCGCGGGCCTGGGCCATGTCCAGGGCAGTGCGCCGGGCGACCTCCAGCTCCTCGTTGGACTGGCTGAGCCGGGCGTTGCTGGCCTTGAGCTCGGTGGTGCGTGCCGAGACCATGTTTTCCAGCTGCCCGAGGTATTCGGTCAGGCGGTTCTCGGCATTGCGTCGTTGCTGGATCTCGGTGGCCATGATCTCGAATTGCTGGTTGGCCACCTTGACCAATACCCCGACTTCATCGTTCTCGTGGCCGTGGGGAAACTCCAGTTTGGTCTGTTGCGGGCTGCGCGGGTCACGGCTGCTGAGCTCGCGGATCACCCCTACCAAAGGCTTGGTCAGCATGACGTAGAACAGTGCCAGGAGAATCCCGGTGAGGATCAGGCTACGGGCGAAGCCGTTGATCAGGGTGACCTCGGCGCGGCGCAGGAAGCGGCTGCCGAAGGCATAGGTGTCGACGTCCAGATGCAGGGTGCCGAGGGACTCCTCGGGCAGGTGGCTGAGGTACAGGCGATTTTCGAACTGCCGGTCGGCACCGAACAGGAAGTCGCTGAGGGCCCGGTAGGGGCTCTGTTGCGCGGGCCGTTCGACGTTGGCCAGCAGGGTATTGTTGTTGTCGATGAGCTGCGCACGAATGATCGCCGGGGAACGCAGCAGGCCCAGGGTCAGTTCCTGGGCCAGTTCGGAGTCGATGTTGTAGGCAATGCGTGAGGCCGGGTTGTGACTGATTTCCAGCAGTGACTGAATTTCACGATTGATGGAGGCATCTTCGCTGGCATAATCGATGCCGATTTGCAGCAGACTGAGCGCGGTCCCCAGAATGAAACCCACCAGCACGGTGAGCCGGGCCTGTTTATAGGACAGGCGATTGGTGAACTTGATATCCATGGGGGGCTGAACCACTTTCGTTTCCCTTCGCTGCGCAAGCATAGCTGATCATCTTTGGTTGCCGGCCTGGCCTGGCAGCAGCTGATAAGGCAATAGACCCTTTGATCAGGACGGCGTTTGGTCTGTGTGACGCATCATTACCTTGAACGTGCCTGAGGAAAAGTCGTGGATGCCCGATTGAATGCATTTCTTGAACGTGCCGATGCCGTCCTGGCCCGAATCGAACCGCTGCTACCTGCCTTGCGTCAGAGCATCGACTGGAATCAGTGCCTGGCAGCCCGCTGGCAGCGTGAAGGCCGCAGTGGCTTCCTGCTGCCCCTGGAAGTCAGCCTGGATATGCGCCTGAGCGATCTGATCGGGGTCGACAAGCAGCGCGAGCAGTTGGCGCGCAATACCCAGCAGTTTCTTGACGGCCTGCCGGCCAACCATGCCTTGCTCTGGGGCTCGCGTGGCACCGGTAAATCCTCCCTGGTGCGAGCCTTGCTGGCCGAGCACGCCAAGGGCGGCCTGCGGTTGATCGAGATCGAACGTGATCACCTGGCGGACCTGCCACGGGTGGTGGAGCAACTGGTCAAGCTGCCCCAGCGTTTCGTGCTGTTCTGCGACGACCTGTCGTTCGAGGCCGGCGAGGGCGACTACCGGGTGCTCAAGAGCGTACTCGACGGTTCCCTGGAGCAGGCTCCGGAAAACGTGCTGTTGTACGCCACCTCGAACCGCCGGCACCTGGTGCCGGAAAAGGAAAGTGACAACGAGAACTGGAAGCGGGTTGACGGCGAACTGCACCCCAGCGAAGCGGTGGAAGACAAGATCGCCCTGTCGGACCGCTTTGGCCTGTGGCTCTCGTTCTATCCCTTCACTCAGGAACACTTTCTCAATGTGGTGGAACACTGGATCGGCGAACTGGCGCGCAAGGCCGGCTTGAGCTGGCAGCGCACTGAAGAGCTGGACATTCTGGCGGTACGCTGGGCCACGGGCCGGGGCAACCGCAACGGCCGATGTGCCTATCAATTTGCCCGCTATTGGGTGGGCTTGCAGTTGTTGGAGCAAAAAGCATGATCGATTTGCAAAGTGCCGGCCAAGGTCTGGATGGCTATGGGCTGCTGTGTGCCCAGCTGGAGTCGCTGCTGGCCGATGAGCGTGACTTCATCGCCAATGCCGCGCAGTTCTCGGCGTTCCTGTTCAGCCAGCTCGATGACCTGAACTGGGCCGGCTTCTACCTCAATCGCAACCAGGAATTGGTGCTCGGCCCGTTCCAGGGCCAGATCGCCTGCGTGCGGATACCCTTCGGTCGTGGCGTATGCGGCACTGCCGCGGCCACCCTGCAGACTCAACGGGTAGAGGATGTGCATGCCTTTGCCGGACACATCGCCTGTGACAGCGCGTCCAACAGCGAGCTGGTGGTGCCCCTGGTCAAGGACGGCCGGTTGATCGGCGTGCTCGACCTGGACAGTCCGAAACTGGCCCGCTTCAGCCCGGCGGACCAGGCCGGGATCGAACAACTGGCGGCGATCTTCCTGCGCCTGAGTGACTGCTGACCGCCATCAGGCGGTCAACCCTGCCTTTTTCAACAGAGCGTCACGATCCACGGCATCGATCTGCTGTGGCACCAGGAAGCGCTCGGCGTAGCGCTGATAGATCTGCTCCTGAAGAAACAGCTCGAACAATTCGGGATCGATGTGGGCGTCGCGGCACATCATGGCCATGATGTTCAGCGCTTCGCTGAGGGTCTTGCCCTTCTTGTAGGGGCGGTCTGCCGCGGTCAGTGCCTCGAAGATATCGGCAATCGCCATCATCCGCGCCGGCAGGCTCATCTGTTCACGCTTGAGCTGTTTGGGGTAGCCGCTGCCGTCCATTTTCTCGTGATGGCCGCCGGCGATCTCCGCCACGTTCTGCAAGTGGCTGGGAAAGGGCAGGTGGTTGAGCATGATGATGGTCTGCACGATGTGGTGATTGATCACATAGCGCTCCTCGGCGGTCAGCGTGCCTCGGGGGATGCTCAGGTTGTACAGCTCGCCACGGTTGTACTTGTGGGCTGGCACCTGGAGCTTGAAGCCCCAGGGATTGTCCGCGGTCATGATCTCCACGGCGCTGCGTTCCAGCAGGTGTTCCGGCTTGTCCGCCAGCAGATGCTCCTGTACCGGCAGGCTGGGCGCCGGGGTGCGGTTCTGACGCTGCAGCTCTTCCCAGGAAACCCCCAGGCGATCGTCCAGGGTCCGGCTCCAGGTGCGCTGGGCGATGATCTGCAGGCGCTGCTGGTCGGCCTCGGCCATGAACTCGGCCCCCAGATTGCAGTGCGCGACAAAAGCGAAATCCTCGTCCAGGGCCCGCAGGCGCTCGTCGCGCTCGGCGGCCTGGGCGGTGGCCTCGGCCCCTTCGGCCACGGCCCGCCAGTAGTCGATCCAGGCATCGCGCTTGAGCACTTCGAAGCGGGTGCGGATTTCATGAATCCGGTCATTCAGGGTTTCCAGCTTGGTGGCTTTGTCCACCACGTATTCCGGGGTCGTGACCTTACCGCAGTCATGCAGCCAGGCGGCGATATGCAAGGCTTCCCACTCGTCGTCGCTGGGTTGATAGGCGGCGAACTTCGGGTCCTGGCTGGCGGCAGCGGCTTCGGCCAGCATCAGGGTCAGGGCCGGCACGCGCTGGCAGTGGCCGCCGGTGTAGGGACTCTTGGCATCGATGGCCCCGGCCAGCAACTGGATAAAGGCGTCCAGCAGATGCTTTTGCTTGTTCTGCAGGCGCTGGCTCTCGATGCACAGCGCGGCAGTGGCGGACACCGCCTGGATAAAGGCGATACGGTCCGGGCTGAGTTTTTCCAGGTCTGCCTCGGTGCCGCTGTCCACCAGAAACAGTAGGAGCATGCCCACCGTTTCGTTGTGCCGATTGCGCAAGCGGATGCCCACCAGATGGGAACTGGGACTGTCCAGGGCCAGCAGCACGCTTTGCAGGCTGCCGGCCTGTTCGAAGCCCAGGGTAGTGACCACGTTGTCGTTGTCGGTCAATTGATGCAGCCAGTCCGGGAGCCTCGGGTCCGTCAGGTCTTTGGTGGCGATATCGAAGCGCTGCAGGTCCTGGAGTTGTCCATCGATGATCAGGCCATAGGGTTGCAGGCGCGAACCCTTGCTTTCCGTGAGGTAGATCAGCCCGGCCTGGGCCTGGGCGATCTTCACGGTCTCGAACAGCACCCGTTGCAGCAGGGGATCGAAGCGGGTTTCGGCGGACAGGCTGGCGTTGATCTCGAAAAAACTGGCCAGGGTATCTTTCATCCGGGCCATGGACAGGCTCAGTTGGTCCACCTCCAGCACAGGTGAGCGCCGCGACACCGGGTAGTCGAAATTGAAGCTGCGGATGGCGTCCGCTTCCTGCACCAGAGCGTGCAGTGGCCGCACCAGAATGCGCGAGATCAGCCAGCCCAGGGGCAGACACAGCAGCAGGGTGGTCAGCGTGATCAAGGCCCCTTGCCAGCGCAGGCGGTAGGCATCGACCAGCAGTTCGTCCTCGGGCACCAGCAATGCCAGTCGCAGTCCGCCGGGCCCGCCTTCGGCGATATGGCTGCTGGCGACTATCCAGTCGCGTCCCAGGGCCTGCAAGTGACCGTCAACGGTCTGCCCCTGCAACAGGGCATCGAGCATCGGGTTCAGGTCATTGCCCTTGATCAGGCGCGCGCTGCGCTGTTCCAGCAGCAGCTTGTGGCTGTCGGGGTAGGCCACGACGTTGCCCTGGTCATCCAGCAGCGCCACCTCGGTGGCCGGTGTGACCCGGTTCTTGGCCAGGGTCGATGACAGTTGTTCGAGGGTCAGATCGGCACCGATCACTGCCATTCTGCCGCTGCGCCGGGCCAGGGTGGTGCCGACGTTGAGGGTGGAATAAAACACATAGGGCCGGGTGGTGATCTGGTCGGCATCGCCCCGGGCGCTGGAGAACCAGTCACGGGTTCTCGGGTCGTAGCGCTCGTCGGCGTGGTGCCGACGGTCGATCAGGGACAACCCGGCGTCATAGAACAGCGACTGTGAGTGAACCTGGCCGCTGCTGGCATTGCGCTCGATGCTCCAGATTTCGTAGGCGCTGTCCGGCGGGGCATGGCGCTTGTCCTTGATTTCGGCGTTGCGCAGCGGACGCACCATGAAGAAGTCGCCATTGGCATATCCCAGGTACAGCGAGGCCAGGTTCGGGTTGTCCTGCAACGACTGGCTGAACGGCTTGAGCAGCGCCAGACGCTGTTCCAGGTTTGAAGCCTGGGCCGCCGGGTTGTCCGCCAGCAGGCTGAGCAGGTGGCGTATGGGGTCATAGGTGGATTTCAGGTCGCTGCGCACATCCTGTTCGATGCGCTGGAAGAGTTTTTCACTGCTGCCCAGGATGATGCGGGTGGTCTGTTGGTAGTTGTAGATGCCCAGCACCACGCCAGTCAGGAGCAGCAACAGGGTGAACATCACGCTGATATGGATATGGAGAGGAAAGCGGCGTTGTGTAGGTTGTGGCGTGCTCGGCATTCCAATTCTCTCCAAGGGCACATCAGGCATAGCTCAGGAACCAAGCATAGTTAAGGCCGGTATTCTCTGCCTTGGCTTTGTCTGGGGATTGAGGATGTCGGGAAGTCCATGGGCACGGACCCCATAGAGTTGGACTACTGCGCTGAAATACTGGCCTTTTGATATATGCCTGGCAAGAGGCTTGATCATCGGTGATCAGCAAGGTTCCAAGAAGCCTCCGGGGCCACGGCGGGGCAGGTGGCAGCCGGTGTCCGTTGCCGGTGCTGGTCCAGATGCTGCAGCAGGGATTGGGTAAAGCGCAGCAGGGCCCGGTCCAGGGCGTTGCTTGCGGCGCTACAGGCCTCGATCCCGGCATTGTCCTGGCAGACCCGCTCCAGGGCTTCGCAACAGGCCAGTAAAGAGGTAGCGCCGAGCATTTTCGCCGAGCCCTTGATCTTGTGTGCTAAGGCTGCCAACGCTTGGGAGTCGCCGGCCGGAATCAGTCCCAGGGCGAGGCGGTCCTCGCGACAGCACTGCAGGAGCGTCTTGAGCATGCGCAGGGCAAGCAGTGGCTGGTTGCGGGTCAGGGTGCGCAGGGTCGATATGCTGAAACTGTCCGCCCTGGGCAGCGCCTTGAGTGTCTCCAGTGTCTGGCTCAGCAGGTTCAGATCCAGGGGTTTGAGCAGGCAGTCGTGCATGCCGGCATTCATGCAGCGCTGGATCGTCTGGGTACCGTCGCTGGCGCTGCAACCGAGGAGTGTCACCGGCGGCCGTTGCTGCAGCGCTTCATGTCGGCGGATGGTCTCGGCCAGTTGATAGCCGTTCATCAAGGGCATGTTGCAATCGACGATCAGCAAGTCGAAATCGCCTTCTTGCCATTGCTCGTAGGCCTGCACTCCATCCCCCACGCAGGTGACCCGGTGCCCGAGGTACTCCAGTTGTTCCTGCAGCAGTGTCAGGCTGGCGTGGTGGTCGTCCGCCAGCAGGATGTCCAGAGGCAGGCGGTTGGCCTGGGGTACAGGGGCCGGACTGGCCCGGGCTGCCCCCTCCCGCCCGGCCAGTGGCAACTCCACCCGGACTTCGCTGCCGGGGCCGCGGCGCCCGTGCAGGCTCAGCTTGCCCCCCATCTGCTGGCACAGCTGATGGCTGATGGGCAGCCCGAGCCCGGTACTGTCCCGTGGCGACTGGCTGTGCGGGTCAACCTGGGCAAAGGGTTGCAGCAGCCGTTGCCGCTCCTCCCGGGGAATGCCTATGCCGGTGTCCAGCACCTGCAGTAGCAGCTTGTAGTGCCCCTCATGCATCGTAAGTTGCAGTTGCAATCTGACCAGGACCGCACCCTGGTGGGTGAACTTGATTGCATTGCTCAGCAGATTTGCCAGCACCTGCTTGAAACGTAGGGTGTCGATCAGCACCAGGGGCTCTGGCTCAGGGGCCTTGAACTCAAGGCTGAGGTCCAGGTTCTTCTGCCGGGCCAACGCCTGGAACACCCCCATCACCCCATCGACGCTGCCCCGCAGGCTGCTCCAAGTCGGGTTCAGTTGCAGGTGGCCGGATTCAAGCCGGCTGATGTCCAGCAGGTCTCCGAGCAACTCGCGCAAATCCCTGGCGGCGCCCAGGGCCAGTTCCAGGGAGGCGTGGTTTTGTGGATGGTCCCTGGTTCGTTGCAGGATCAGTTCCAGCAGGCCGATGAAGGCGTTCAGCGGAGTACGGATTTCATGGCTCATGCAGCCCAGGAACTGGATTTTGCACCGGTTGGCTTCTTCGGCTTGGCGCTTGCCGGTTTCCAGTGCCGCCACTGATTGTTCCAGTCTCCCGGATTGCTGCCGAAGACTGTGCCGTTGTCGGTAGAGTCGGGCCTGGTTCAGCCATGACGCCAGCAGCAGGACCAGCAGCGTGATAACGCCGGATGGCGAGAGCAGGACCTCGATCATCGCCGCGGCGCTCGACGGGGCCAGGGCAAGAGGAGCTGGCGCTTCATATCAGTTCATTGCGCTTGGCCATGTCCACCAGTTCATTCATGGAGGTGGTGGCGAGTTTTTGCATGATGCGCTTCTTGTAAGTACTGACAGTCTTGTTGCTGAGAAACATGCCCGTGGCAATTTCCTTATTGGTTTGGCCCATTGCAAAAAGCTTCAGAACCATTAACTCCCGATCATTCAGCGAGTTGAATTGCGCCAACTCCAAAGTTTCACCAAGAGCACTTCGATCAACTTGCAGCGCCTGGCTGGGAAAGTAGTTGTAGCCACTGCAGATGGCCTTGATGGCGCTGAGCAATTCACTCAGGTCTTCCTGTTTGCAGACATAGCCGCTGGCCCCGGCGCGCATGCAGCGATTGGCGAACAAGGCCGCCGACTGAGCGGTGAGGACCAGGATTCGCAAGGGCCTGGGCATGTTGCTCAAGCGTTCCAGCAGCTCCAGTCCGTCGAGTTTTGGGATGCAGATATCGAGTATGACCAGGTCCGGTTCGCCTTCACGAACCATTTGCAAGGCATCGACTCCATTATCGGTTTCCCCGAAGACTCTATAACCCTCGTGTTCCAGCAGAATACGAATGGCCATGCGTATGACAGGGTGATCATCAACGATAAGTACTGTGCCCATACTGGTCTCCTACCGATAAATGGAAGTTCGAACAGTAGCCCAGCTGATGGAATGGAAGTAGCTGTGAAAGTGTGGAAAAACCCAATCTAAGACGGGTCCTACAGCGAATAAGGGGAGGTATTACAGCCAGTTGGCACAGAAGGGAAGTTAAAGCGGGATTGACCTGCATCGGGCTGCCGGGTACGGCGGTAAAAAGTCGGCTGACGAATGCCATCGCAGGCCGCCCCCCGGGAGGAGGGCGGCCTGAGCCTCATGGTGTTTTCTTATCGATACCGGCTTGCAGCAGCTGGCTGTCACTGTGGGCGCCGACACGCAGCGGGCCGAGGTTGAACAACTGGTCCTTCTGGGTGGCGTCATCCTGTTTGCGGGTCAATTCGGCCACGCTGCCGGTGGCAATGTTGACCGGTGACTTGGACAGGTTGGCGCCGACGTCCACGCGCAGTTCCGAGCCGGCCAGGTCGGTTCTGTTGACCTTGGATCCACCCAGCTCGACGCGGCCCTCGCTGGCCCCGATGCGTGCACCGGTAAGATTGGTTTCACCGCCGACCCGCAGGTTGACGCCCTGCTGGGTACTGATCCCCGAGGCCTGTTCCACGCGGTTCTTGCTCTCGTGGCTGACGTTCAGGTTCAAGGTCGGGGTATAGGAGGTCTTACCGCTCTTGTCGCCAAACAGCACGCCTTCAGCGGTATTGGCCACTTTGCTGCCGGCGGTGTTCTTCTCGCTGACCGAATAGCTGTCGCTGGTTTTTGGCCAGAAGCGCTCTTTCAGGCTGGAGAGACGATTGCCCACGGCGTCGGCCTTGTCGGCCAGGTAGTTCTTGGCCTTGTCCACGCCGTTGCCAATGGCGCCGCGTGGTTCAGGGTTGACGTCGTAGCTGCCGCTGCGGCTGAGTTTCTCCCCCAGGCGTTCCTTGGCTTCGCTGGCCTTGGCGACCACGCTGTCCTTGGCCGAGCTGACCTTTTCCACCCCTTTGTCGACGGCGTTTTCCAGCTTCTCGCGGTGTTTGTCGAAACCTTTCTCGGCCTTGGCCTTCAGGTCGTCCTTGAGCGGACCGGCCGGCTTGGCCAGCTTGTCCACCAGCCCTGGCTGGTTCTTCGCCACTTCCAGCTTGGCGTCGATATTGACCTGGGTGTTACGCAGCCGGTCCTGACGGCTTTCGATGTTGAGGTCGCCACCTATGGCCCCGTCGAGCCGTTGCGCGTCGATGTTGGCGCCGGCCAGATGCACGTTACCGGCACTGTTGAGGGTCACCTGATCGGCCTTGATCAGGCTGTTGTGCTGAGTCGTGTTCTGGCGCTGATCGACGTCGATCTTGACCCGGGCATTGATCCCACGATCGACTTTCGGCGTGTCGTGCTCACTGGCGTCGGCCAGGGTGGTCTTGCCCATGCTGCCACCGGCGCCCAGGGTCAGGCCCCAGTTGTTGTGGGCCTGGGTGGATTGCGCCGACTCCTGGTAGATGCCGCCCTGGGCCGCATCCAGCACCACCTTGGCGGCGTCGATGCGCGTGCCCTGCAGGTGAATGGCGCTGTCGCCCTCGGCTGCGCTGCCCAGTCGCACCTGGCCCTGGCTGTAGAGCTGGGCGCCGCGCTGGCTCTGGTCGTTTTCATTGACCCGGCCGATGTTGAAGTTGGCGCTGAGGTTGACGCTCTTGCCGCTGCTTTGCTCGCTGCTGGTCTTGCTGCCACCGGCCGTGAGGCCGCCACCGAGGTTGCTGCCCTGGCTGTGGTGGGTGTCCACCGCGGCTTGCAGGTCGAGCTTGCCGCCGGCGTCCAGGGTGATGTCGCCGGCCGGCCGCGCGGCGTTGCCGATCTGTGTGCCTTGCAGCGTCAGGTCGCTTGCACTCTTGAGGTTGACCGGCCCCTGGCCCTGGATGCTGGCAACCCGCGCCTGGCTGTCCTGCTGCTCGAGGCTCTTGTGATCCAGTTGCAAGCCGGCGCCGACGTTGAGGTTGGTGCCGCTGCTACCCGGAGTGGTGCCCAGGGTCAGGGAGGCATCGCCGCGCAGGCTGGAGTTGCTGCTGCTCTGGCGGTCATTGGCCTGATTGAGTGCCAGCTTGCCGTCGGTCTTGATGTTGACGCCGCCCAGACCGCCATTGAACTGGCTGCCTTCGAAGCTGGCATCGCCACCGACCTTGATGTCCACGCCCTGGCTGCCGGCGTAGCTGCCGACCTGGGCCTTCTCGGAGCTGCTGGTGACGTTGCTGCTGCCACCGGCACCGCTGCCACGGATGTTCAGGTCTTCACCGGTGTTGGTGTAGACCCGTACGCCGGCCTTGGCGTCCACGGCCTGTTCGCTGCTGCTGTGGGTATCGCTGGCGGCACTGGCCACCAGGCTGCCGGCGCTGATCTGCACGGCGCCGTCGGTGGCGCGGTACTGGGTGCCCTGGTCCTTGAGTTGCCCATCGGCCTTGACCGCGACCTGGGCGCCGCTCAGCTGGCTGACCACGGCGGTGCTGGCGTTTTCGCTGCGTTGGCGGTTCTGGTGGCTGACATCCACATCGAGCCCGACATTGGGCTGTTCCAGGGCATCGAGTACCCCAGGCTGGTGGAACTTACGCTGGGCCACGCCCTGGATGGCTTTTTCGATGGGGCGGGTGACGCCCTTGTATTCGACGTTGGCGCCGACATCCACCGCCCAGTTGTTCTCCTTGTGGCTGCTGCTTTCGTGGTTGTGCGCGGCCTGGTTGTCGATCTCGGCTGCATTGACCTGCAATGCACCGCCGGCCTTGACCTGGGCGCCTTCGGTGGTGAGGCGGTTGCCGGCATTGATGGTCAGGTTGCCGCTGGCAGCGATGTTGCTGGTCTGGGCAGTGCTCTTGCTGCTGCTGTCCTGGCTGCTGGTGTGGGCCACTTCCAGGCCATTGCCGGCGCGGTCCAGGCCGCCGGTGTAGTAGAAGCCGCCACCGGTGGTGGTGCTGTCGCTGTGCTTCTCGGTTTTGTTGTCCGCAGCCAGCAACTGCACATTCTTGCCGCTCAGGCTGGCATCGCCGGCCGTGGCCGCAAGGTCGCTGCCTTGCACCTTGAGGTCCTCGCCGGCAGTGACCGCCAGGGTGCCGCCAGTGAGGCTGGAGGCCTGTTGCCGGGTGCTGTCGCTGCTGTCGTTGCGCTGCTCATCCTGATAACGCACCCCGGCCCGGTACTGGCCGGTGCCCGGGGCGTTTTCCTTGGCGTAGGCGTCGAAGCCGCGCTTCTGGGTGCTGCTGCTGTCGTGTTGGGTGTCTGCGGCGGCCGCGACCTTGATCGTGCCCTTGGCGCTGGCGTCCAGTGCTCCCGCAGCGGCCACCTGGGAACCGCTGATGGTCAGGTCCTCGGCACTTTGCAACTTGAGGTTGCTGTCCGAGCGCACCTGGCTGCTGACGGTGGTGCTGTCCTTGTGCTGCTGACGGCTCTCATCCTTGGTGATGCCGAAGAACTTGCTGTCCTTGCTGTGGCTGTTGCGGTGGGAGGTGTCCTGCACGCCGTCGATGGTCAATGAACCCTTGTCGCTGATAACGCTGGCCTGGGTGCCGCCCCGGGCCTGGCTGCCGCTGATGCGTACGCTGTCGGCGCGCACGATCAGCTTGCCGTCGGCGATGACCTTGCTGCCCTGGTTCTCGGTCTTGCCCTGGTCCCCGTCGGCGTTCTTGCCGAAGAAACCACCGCCCACCAGGTCACCGGAGTAATGCTGGTTGCTTTGGCTTTGCCGGCGGCTGGCGCTGTTGATGTCGACGTCCTTGGCGGCCAGTTGGATGTCGCCCTGGCTGTGCAGTTCGGCGCCCTCAAGGCGCAGATTCTGCTGGCTGTCGAGTTGCAGTTGCTTGCCGCTCTTGAGCTGGCTGGTGACGCTGCGTTGCTGGCTGCTGGCGTTGTCCCAGTTTTCCTTCCACAGGTGCTTGCGGTGCTTGCCCTGGTCGCGCTGGGTCTGGGTTTCGGTGGCGGCAGTCAGTTGTAGGTCGCCGCCGCTGCGGGCGCTGAGGTTATGACCGGCTTCGACGCTGCTGCCCTGGATCTGGGTATTGGCGCCGGATTTCAGCTCGGCGTCATGCTGGGCCAGCACCTTGTTACCGTGCTGGCGTGTTTCGCTATCGGTCTGGGTAGCGTCGTAGGTCTCCCAGGTGATGCCGATGGTGCTCTTGTCCCACTGTTGGCGTTTTTCCTGGAGCTTGCGGCTTTCGATACTGCTCAGGGTCAGGTTGCGCCCGGCATCGAGCTTGACGTTGCGGCCGCTGACGTCGGTGGCGGCCAGGGTCAGGTCCTTGGCACCGTGGAGTTCGATATCACCCTGGCTGCGAACACCGGCGCGCGTGGCGTCGAGGCTGTTGGCCACGGCCTCGCCGCGGATGTCCAGATCACCGGCGGAGCTCAGCTTGACCCCGTCGCGGCCATCCACCTGGACGGCGCCCACCCGGACTCCGGCACCTTCAGCGGTGCTGACGATGTTGATCCGCCCGGCCTGCATGGCGCCGAACAGGCTGGCATCGATGCGCTGGTCCTGGGTGTGGCTGGTCGGGTCGACCTTCAGCACCTTGCCGCTGGGGTAGTCGAGCTGATTGCGGCCCACGGTCACGTTCAACTGGTCCCGGGCGGCGAGGCTGCCTTTGCTGTCGATGCGTGGGGCGATCAGGTTGATCGAGCCTTCGGCATTGCGCAGACCGCCGCCGTGGATATCCAACTGGCCCCTAGCGTCCTGGGTGTTGAGCCCCTGCAGCTTGCCGTCCTGGAGTTCCGGGCGACCCACCACCAGGCTGGCATTGGGGGTGTTGATGAAGCTGCCGCCATTGACCGAGATGCCGTTGGGGTTGGCCAGCACGAAGTCGGCGGCGCGGCCGAAGATTTCCTGGGCGCCATTGAGTTGCGAGGCGTTGCGGCTGATCACCTCGTTGAGGATCACGCTGGCCGCCTGGCCCTGGAGTTGCGCGTTGGCCGCCAGTTGTCCGGCCAGTTGCGACTGCCCGGCCTGCAGGGCGTTGTTCAAGACCACGCCTTGTTGCCCGACGTTGTAGTCCAGGAACTGGTTGTGGGACAGGCCGCCGGCATTGGGCGCGACGATGTTGACGATGGGTACGCCGCCCTGGTTTTGCAGTTGCGGGGTGCCGCCGGGGCCTTCGACCACGGTGATTCCGCCGGCCAGGGCCAGGGGCAGATGGGACACCAGCAGCAGGCCGGCGATGGTCCAGCGCAATGTGCCTTGGGGTGAAAGGTTGAATCTATGAGTGTTGTCAGGCATGAGAACCTCGTGCTGAGTGGGTGAGCCGGGCGTTGCTTTCTTGGGTGCAACGGCGCGTTGTGCTCAGGTTCATCGGGTGTTTCAGGCTAATCGGCGGTTGATCAAATCTGCAGGCTGAACCTGGCCAGCCAGACTTCCGGTTCCGTGCGAAAGCCCTCTGGGTTGCTGAGGCTGCGTTGGTAATCCAAGTCGACCTGGAGGTTTTTCCAGGCCAGGTTGAGGCCCAGGCTGGCACCGCCGAGATGGCGGCTCTGGGCGCCGTGCTCGGCCTTGATCCAGCCGTTGTCCAGGCCCAGGCGTGGGGTGATCTTGACCGGCAGGTCGCTGTTGAGCGGCAGACGCAGCGTGTTGCGCCACACCGCGCCGATGGCGCCGGAGGCACTGTTGACGCGGTAGCCGCGCACGGCCGAGTCATCGGTGCCCAGCAGTTGTTCGATGGCCGGCAGCGGGTCCGGGCTGTATTGGGCCGAGAGTTGGCTCTGCCACTGCCAGCGCTGGTTGCCCCACTGGCCGTTGCGCCACTGGCTGAGGCCGGCGCGGTACTTGCGGAACTGCGCCTGGGGCAGGTTGCGTTGCACCTGCTGCGAGTCACGGTCGGCGCCGAACCAGGTCAGGCCCTGGGCGTAATTGACATCCAGGTTCCATACCGCGCTGTTGAGCCAGAACAGGTTGAGCCCGGCCTCGGCCACGGTCAGGGTCGGGCTCTGGATCTGCAGGTGGGCCTTTTGCAGGTAGCTGTCCACGTCCTTGTAGGCCAGTTGCAGGTTGGCGCTGAGCTGGTGGCTCTGGTCGCGCCACAGCACCCGGTCGGCGCGGCCGCTGACCATGTCGGTGCGGCCGCTGTTGTACAGGGTGGTGCGGGCCAGCTTCAGCGGGGCGCGGTATTCGGCGTGGCTGGCGAACAGGCTGTAGGTCCAGTAACCGTAGGGCACCGAGTAGAACAGGCTGCTGCTGCGGCTGTAGCGCGGGCCGTGGTTGAGGGTGTCGCTGTAGTTTAGGTTCAGCGCGTCGTTGATCTGCAACGGGCTGTCGAGATTGAGGTTGATCGACTGCCGGTCGCGGCCGGTGCCGGCGCTGCCGAGGTTATCCACACCCAGCCCGAGGCCCCAACGGGCGGCGCTGCTGCGCGAACGCAGGATGATTCGCGAGGCGCCGGGCTGGCTGCCCGGGGCGATGTCGGCGGTCAGGTCCAGGGAGCGCAGGCGGTTCAGTTGATCCAGGCCCTGCTCCAGGTCCCGCAGGTTCAGGGGCTTGCCGAGCATGCCCGGGAAAGCACCGCCCAAGGACACTGGCAGGCTCTGGTCGGCCAGTTCGATGGCTTCGACGTAGCCTTCTTCCACCAGGATATCCAGGCTGTGCCCGGCGGCCGGAGTGCTGGCCAGGTAGGGGCGGCTGGCGATGTAGCCGGCCTCGACGTAGAGACGGGTGATGGCGGCCAGCAGCTGGTTGATCTGGTTGACCCCCATGCACGGCGCCACGTACGGCTTGATGGCGTCATTGAGCCGGGTTTTGCTGAACAGGCTGACGCCGCCGATGCGGGTGCCGCTTAATGGCCAGCAGCGGCTGTCGCTGGCTGTCTGCTCCGGCAGGTTGGGCGTGGCCGGGGTGCTGCTGAAGCTGCCGCGCTGCATCTGCCGCTGGCGCTGCTCCAGTTGCAACTGTTGCAGGTCCCGTTGCTGTTGCTGCTGCAGGCGCAGGGCTTCCTGACCCGGTTGCAGATCGTCGGCCAAGGCCGGGGCCAGGCAACTCAGACCCAGTACCAGTCCCAGGCACCAGCTGCCGGAGTGGGCAAGAAGGGAGCGGTCGGTGCGTGATGAATAGGGCACTTGGCATCCTTACTGTAAAAAGACCAAGTGACGAACAACAGAAAAGCCGATCGTTGAGGCTCAACTAGTGACGTCGCTTTAAGTTCTGCACGATGAATATGAGGTGCCGTCGATTGCTATATCGGGGGCCTATGTTCAAGTGCTCGCGAGTGACAATTCCTGAGTGAGAGCCGGGTGCTTCAATCTAAAATCAGGTATGACAAAAGGGTTGAGTGAGTTGCAGTGCAAACGTTACAGCGCAGTGTGAAATTAATTTTTCCGAGGGCGGTCAGCGGGGAAATATCTTGTTGAAATCGAGACTATCCGAAACTAAAAACTCGATTTGTACGTAAATTGTAAATGCATAGAAGGCTAACAAAAATTCCTGGCGGCCTTGATTGGCAAGGGGTTCAGGGAATTCGTGAGAATCTGCAAAGGTAGGATGTTTGGTTGAATCAAGAACAGGTGTTCGAATTTGTGAAAGCAGCGCAATATCTGCGCCCCGCACACCAAGTGTTTACGGCTAGTTGCTCTTTCTACCTGAGTAGTTGCTCTAGTCGTGTTGTTCGTTAATTGAAGTCATGTTGGTCGGGGAATGCCTTAGAGTCGGACTCTTGAATGAAATGCCCGTAGCGCCGAGTGTTTTTCCCCTTGTACTGGCGTATATCCGGAGTTTGTCGGCTGCTGTTGCGGCGGCCTGGCTAGGGGAATCCCTTAGTTGTCGATTGGATGTTGCAGGTCATATCAAGTGCCTGGCGCAGCGGCCAGGCACTTGATGAGCGAGGGTCATTGCGGACTTGAGCGTCCGGTCATTTCCCGGGCCATTTCACTGGCGTAGCTGTCGGTCATGCCGGCGATGAAATCGATCATGCGCAGGAACGAGGTATGCAGCGGCCAGTTCGGGTCCGGCGCGTTATTGCCCAGCAGATCGAGAATCCGCCGGTTCTTGAACGACGGGGTCTTGCCGCCGTGCTGCTCCAATGCCGCGCCGCAAAACGAGTTCAGGAGAATTTCCAGGGTGGTGTAGGCGCCGATCTCGTGCAGGGTCTTGCGCTTGTCCTGGAAGATCTTGCGCCGCGCCACGTCCTTGGCATTGAGCACGCAACGCTTGGCCGGGCCATGCATGTGCTCCACCAGATCGCCGTGCAGGGTGCCGGCCAGCAGTGCGTCCTGCTGTTCGACAAAGGCCCGGGCGGCGGCGTTGGTCAGGTGCTCAATGGCCTTGCCCCGCAGGATCGCCAGGCGGCGCCGGCGCGAATCCCCCGGGCCCAGCTGGCGATAGGTTTCCGGCAGGTCGTCGCCCACCAGCCCCAACAGCAGGGACTCGACTTCGGCGTACTCCAAAAGGTCCATCTCCAGGCCGTCTTCCAGGTCGATCAGGGCGTAGCAGATGTCGTCCGCCGCTTCCATCAGATACACCAGCGGATGCCGGGCCCAGCGCTGTTCCTCCAACTGCGGCAGGCCCAGCTTGTGGGCGATCTGTTCCAGCAGCGGCAATTCGCTCTGGTAGCAGCCGAACTTGTGCTTCTTGTAGCCCAGGGAATCGGCGTGGCGCGCGGTCCAGGGGTACTTGAGGTAGGTGCCGAGGGTGGCGTAGGTCAGCCGGGTGCCGCCATCGAACTGGTGATATTCAAGCTGGGTCAGGACCCGGAAACCCTGGGCATTGCCTTCGAAATTGAGGAAGTCCTGGCGTTCGGCCTCGCTCATCGCGTCCAGCCAGCCACGCCCGGCGGCCTGCTGGAACCAGTGGCGGATGGCGTCTTCGCCAGAATGGCCGAAGGGCGGGTTGCCGATGTCGTGAGCCAGGCAGGCCGACTGCACGATCATCCCCAGGTCGCTGGGGTCGCACCAGTCGGGCAGGGCGCCGCGCAGGGTCTCGCCGACGCGCATGCCCAGGGAGCGACCGACGCAACTGACTTCCAGGGAGTGGGTCAGGCGAGTGTGGATATGGTCGTTGCTGGACACCGGGTGCACCTGGGTCTTGCGCCCCAGGCGGCGGAAGGCGCCGGAGAAGATGATGCGGTCATGGTCTTTATGGAAAGGGCTACGGCCGAGTTCTTCCGGGCTGTGCACTGGCTTTCCGAGGCGTTCGCGGTTGAGCAGGGTCTGCCAATCCAAGGCGGGGTCTCTCCGAAAAAAAACTGAAGGGCAGAGCTTCCGGGTTCCTGGGCGTGGCCGCAAGAGGCGCATGGTCTGCGCTGGTGCATCTATAGGGCCGACGCCTTCGCTGGCAAGCCAGCTCCTACGCGGAAATGGCGTGGCCTGCGCCCCACCTTTAAGAGCCGGCTTGCCGGCGAAAGGGCCCGCAGCCCGTGCACCCATCGTGTCGCCGCGCTCGCCGCGCTCGCCGCGCTCGCTGCGCTCGCCGGCAAACGGGACGGGGCTACAGGCCGGCGGCGTCGATATCGATCAGCAGCAGGCGCTGGCCGTTGTCGAAGAACTGGCCGGCAGTCAGGCAGTACTGGTTGCTGGTGGCGTCGCGGTAGGTGTTGGACAGGGTCAGGCGGCGCTCCTCCCAGCCTTCGGCCAGCAGGTGATAGAAGTACGGGCGCCAGGACCAGTTGTGGCCCACATAGCTGCTGTCGGCCTGCCAGCGGTTATGGCGCCATTCCAGGTTGGGCGTCAGTTGTGTGCCGTGGCGGTCGCACTGGTAGAAACGCAGCAGCCAGGGAAAGGCCTCCACGGCGGGCAGCTGGCTGATGGGAGCCTGAGCCTGGGCCCAGGCCTGCAACAGATTCATCAGCTCTGCCAGTTGCAGGCGCATGCGCATCAGGCGGTTGCGTTCGGCCAGCTTGTGCCGCACATAGCGCTCGCGCAGGCGGGCGAAGGGCTGGACGAAGGCATCGCTGGCGAACAGCTGTTCCTCGGCCCGGGCAAACAGGAAGCCCTGTACGTAACGCGAGCCGCACTCCAGGGCGAAATCCAGTTCGGCCTCGGTTTCCACCCCTTCGGCGATGATCCAGCAGCCGGTTTTTTCCGCCATTTGTGCCAGGGCCTTGACCACATCGCTGCTGGGCCCGCCCCGGGCTGCGGCCTGGAACAGGCGCATGTCGAGCTTGAGGATGTCCGGTTGCAGCGCCAGCACCCGGTCCAGTTGCGAGTAGCCGGCGCCGAAATCGTCGATGGCGATTCGCGCCCCCGCCTGGCGATAGCGCGCCACCACCTCGGTCAGGCGCTGGCTGTTGCCCCCCAGCTCGGTGATCTCGAAGACGATGCGCCGCGGATCGACCTCGTTTTGCTGCAACTGCTTGAGGCTGGGCAGCGGCTGTCCTGGCCGCAATCGACTGATCCAGCGTGGGGAAATGTTCAGGCTCAGGAACCAGTCCGCCGGGGCTTCGTGCAGGCGGCGCAAGGCATCGTCGCGGACCAGGCGATCAAGACGGCGCAAGGCGCTGGAAGGGGTGCGGGGATCGGCGAACAGCGGCCCCACCGACGCCAGTTGCCCATTGCCCTGGCGCAGGCGGCCCAGAGCTTCGACTCCGGCAATGCGCCCGGTAGCGGTATCGATGAATGGCTGGAAGCAGGCGAGCGGTTGCCCGTCGATCACAGGGCCTCCTTATAGAGTCTTGTTGGTAGGGGGGCTGTGGCTGTCGGGTAGACAGACAGGCGTCCAGGCTGGGTGAACATTGCCGCGTTCAGCAATACGGCGTTTTCACCCACCCTGGGTCGACCCCTTGGTAAAGGGGCCGATCCGGGTTGCTTAGCAAGAATGCAGCCAGATCAGCCGTTGCCTGTTGCAGGCGCTTGCCGATGCTCGCTCAGGGTTTGCGCGAGGCGCCTTGCAGCGCCAGTCTGATCAGTGGCAACAGGCTAGTGCCCAGGCGTATCAGGCGGGTGAGGCTGCTGGTGCCGCCGCTCTTGGCACCCTTGCCGGTGATGAACCCCAGCAGGGTCACCGCCGCCACGCCCCAGAGTGGGGCGTGCTTGATGCCAAAGCCTTCCTGCCAGCTTTGCCCAAGGCCGCGAACCCGTTGCAGGGGTTGCAGCAATTGCTGGGACTCGTGACGGATTTCCTGGCGGTGCATTTCCATGCGCAGGCGGATCAGTACCTTGCGCATTTCCCGGCGTGAGGTGTTCTGCGGAATGTCCGGCAACTTCATGGCAGCAGGCGCTCCCGATCATTGGCCAGCTCTTCGAGCGTGGCGTGGAAGGGCGAAGATTCATCAAAGATCGCCGACTTCAGGCGCAGGCCGCAGAACACTGCCGCCAGGGTATAGAACACGCACAGGCCGATGATCCCGGCCAGGCGATAGCTGTCCCACAGCAGGATCAGCACCAGCGCCGATAACCCCACCAGCAACAGCAGGGCAAACACCAGGGCCAGGCCGGCGAACAGCAGCAGGCTGACGGTGCGGGCTTTCTGTTCCTGTAACTCGATGCCGAACAATTCGACGTGGCTGTGCAACAGGCCCAGGACAGCGGCCCCCAGGCGCCGCGAGGACGCGCTTGGACCGCTGCCGGACGAAGTGGATTCGCCGATAGCCATATCAGCGCCGCGTCGCCAGCAGGCCGATGAGAAAGCCGACGCCGGCAGCAATCCCGACGGACTGCCAAGGGTTGCTCTGTACATAGTCTTCAGCAGCCGTGACTGCAGCCTGGCCACGCTGGCGCAGGGAGTCCTCGGTCAGTTGCAGGGTTTCCCGGGCCTTGAGCAGGCTGTCGTGGATCTGCTCGCGCAGTTCATCGGCCTGGTCGCCGGCCAGGGTCGCGGTGTGTTCCAGCAGACGCTCCGTGTCACTGACCAGTGCCTGAAAATCCGCCATCAGTACTTCTTGAGCCGTCTTCGCCGTTTTGCTGGCCATGGTTGTTTCTCCGTTGATTGCGTGTGTGAGCTATGAGTGTGAGCCCCGAGTGAAGGTTCACTGTAATTGTCTGGTACAGCTTTTGCTTTGTCCTGGTGCGCAAGGCGTGAGGCTTGCGCCGAAAACGAGCAAGGGTGGCGCTGCAGCCCGCGTAAACCCTGGCCAAAAAATCACAACCTCAGGTCAATCTCCTTCCCGTGGTTTCGCGTGCGGCCCCTGGCGCGCCAAAACGGTTCACCGATTACGCGTGATGGCGT
Organism: Pseudomonas danubii; assembly: GCF_042980055.1. NCBI lineage: Bacteria > Pseudomonadati > Pseudomonadota > Gammaproteobacteria > Pseudomonadales > Pseudomonadaceae > Pseudomonas > Pseudomonas danubii. The sequence goes on along the minus strand of NZ_CP116502.1, from coordinate 5,914,634 downwards.
GTCCCGGAGCCAATTTGGTGCAAGGCCGGCCGTGAAGCCGGGGAGATGATGGCCGATTTCGGATCTGCCTACTCCATGGAAAATCTGCAAAGCGCTGTGGACACCCTGGTCCACGGTTCCAACACCCTGTTCATTCTGATCGGGGCGGTCATGGTCCTGGCCATGCACGCCGGTTTTGCCTTCCTCGAAGTGGGCACGGTCCGGCAGAAGAACCAGGTCAATGCCCTGTCGAAAATCCTCAGCGACTTCGCCGTCTCGACCCTGGCCTATTTCTTTATAGGCTATTGGATCTCCTACGGCGTGAGCTTCCTGCAACCGGCGGCGGTGATCAGTGCCGACCACGGCTACGGTCTGGTGAAGTTCTTTTTCCTGCTGACCTTCGCCGCAGCGATTCCGGCGATTATCTCCGGCGGCATCGCCGAGCGTGCGCGTTTTGTACCGCAATTGTGCGCCACGGTGCTGATCGTGGCGTTCGTCTATCCATTCTTCGAGGGGCTGGTGTGGAACGGCAACTTCGGGGTGCAAGCCTGGTTGCAGCAGCGTTTTGGCGCCGGCTTCCATGATTTTGCCGGGTCGGTGGTGGTGCATGCCATGGGCGGCTGGCTGGCGCTGGCGGCGGTGCTGTTGCTGGGGCCGCGCAACGGCCGTTACCGCGACGGCAAGCTGGTGGCGTTCGCGCCGTCGAGCATTCCCTTCCTGGCGTTGGGCTCGTGGATCCTGATTGTCGGCTGGTTCGGCTTCAACGTGATGAGCGCCCAGACCCTGCAAGGGGTGAGCGGGCTGGTGGCGGTGAACTCGCTGATGGCCATGGTCGGCGGCACCGTGGCGGCGTTGATCGTCGGGCGCAACGACCCGGGCTTCCTGCACAACGGGCCGCTGGCCGGGTTGGTGGCGATCTGCGCCGGCTCCGACCTGATGCATCCGGTGGGCGCCTTGGTCACCGGAGCGATGGCCGGGGCCTTGTTCGTCTGGTGCTTCATGGCCGCCCAGAGCCGCTGGAAGATCGACGATGTGCTCGGAGTCTGGCCGCTGCATGGCCTGTGCGGTGTGTGGGGCGGGATTGCCTGCGGGATCTTCGGCCAGAGTGCATTGGGTGGGTTGGGCGGTGTCAGCCTGGCCAGCCAGTTGATTGGCACCGGCCTTGGGGTACTGGTGGCGCTGCTGGGCGGATTCGCCGTGTATGGCCTGATCAAGGCCGTCTGCGGGCTGCGCCTGACCCAGGAGCAGGAGTATTACGGCGCCGACCTGTCGCTGCACAAGATCGGTGCGGTGAGTCAGGACTGAGGGGCCACGGGCCCAGGCAGCGAACTGCTCAGGGCCGGGGCGGGACGGCCTCAACCGCCCTGCAGGCGTGCTTCGCAGGCCTCAATCGCGGCCTGCGAGCCGGACACCAGTATCCGGTCTCCGGCTCGCAGGCGCGGGGCCGGATTGAGCGGCAGTTCGCTGCCATTGCGTTGCACGCCTTGCACATCCACGCCCAGTGCTTCCAGTCCCAGCTCTTGCAGCAGTCGGTTGCAGGCGTGGGCGTCGGCGTCGAGGTTGACCGCGTGCATCTGCACTGCGGGTGGCTCGTGATTGTCCTGGGTGCTGCTTTGCGCCCCATGGTAGAAGCCGTGCAGCAGGCGGTAGCGGCTGTGACGCACCTCGTCCACGGTGCGTTGTACCCGTTGCTCCGGCAGGCCAAGCATGATCAGGGCGTGGGAAGCCAGCATCAGGCTCGACTCCAGCAGTTCGGGTACCACTTCGTTGGCACCGGCGGCCTTGAGTTCGGCCAGCTGGCTGTCGTCCCGGGTCCGCACCAGGATCGGCACGTTGCGATCCAGGCGCCGCGCGGCCTTGAGCACCGTCAGGGCAATGTCGGTCTTGTCCACGGCAATCACCAGCAGGCGGGCCCGCTCCAGGCCCACGGCGGCCAGCAGGTCGCCACGGCGGCAATCGCCGTAATGCACGCAGCTCTCTGCCGCCGAGGCCTCCTGGACCCGCACCGGATCATCGTCCAGGGCGATGAATCGCAGTTGCTCGTGACGCAGGAAGCGGCCGATGGACTGGCCGACCCGGCCATAGCCGCAGATCACCACATGGCCCTGCAGTTCGGCGTTCTGCGCGCTGATTTCCTCCAATTGCGCGGTTTGGTTGGGCTTGCGGTGCAGACGCGCGGTGATCACCGGCGCGGCGCGCAGCAACAGTGGGGTCAGCAGCATGGAGCTGAAGGTGGCGGCCAGCAGCAGGCCACTCAAGTGCGACGGGATCATCTGGGTCAGTTGCATCTGCGCCATCAGGGCGAAGCAGAACTCACCACCCTGGGCCAGGGCCAGGCCGCTGCGCCAGGCCGTCTCGCCGTCGCTGCCGCGCAGCTTGAGCAGGATCGCCACCACGCTGCCCTTGATCAGTAGCAGGGCCAGGGTCAGGCCGAGGATCAACAGGCTGTGGTCGATGAACAGTTGCAGGTCGATGAGCATGCCGATGCTGACGAAGAACAGCCCCAGGAGAATGTCGCGGAACGGACGGATATCGGCTTCGATCTGGTGCCGGTAGTGGCTTTCTCCCAGCAGCATGCCGGCAAGGAAGGCCCCCAGGGCCGGCGACAGGCCCAGCAAGTGGGTGAGCCAGGCGGTCAGCAGCACAATCACCAGGGCCAGCAATACGAACAGCTCGGCAGAGTGGGAGGCGGCGACTTCGTGGAACAGCCGGGGCAGCAGCCAGCGGCTGGCCAGCAGCAGGCCGAAGAACAGCACCAGGGTCTTGCCCAGGGTGACAGGCAGGGCCCAGTACCAGGCCTGGTCGCTGTGGCCGGCGAAGACCGGCACCAGGGTCAGCAACAGCACTGCCACCACGTCCTGGAACAGCAGCACGCCGATGGCATTCTGTCCGTGGCTGCTGAAGATCTCGCCGAGGCTGGTCAGCTCCTTGCTGACGATGGCGGTGGACGACAGGGCCAGGCCGGTGCCGAGCATCAGCGCCGAGGTCAGGGGCATACCGAACAAGGCCAGGAGCACGCCGAGGATCAGGCCACTGCACAGCACTTGCAGGCTGCCCAGGCCAAACACCACGCGGCGCAGGGCGAGCATCTTCGACAGGGAGAATTCCAGGCCCAGGGAAAACAGCAGGAAGACCACCCCCAGTTCCGCCAGGTCCGGCAGGTCCTCGCTGTCATTGACCCAGTCCAGGGCGGTGGGCCCGACCATCAGCCCCACCGACAGATAGCCCAGGACCGGTGGCAGGCTCAGGCGCCGGAACAGCGCAATGACCACCAGTGATGAAGCGAGAATGATCAGCAGATTGGCAAACAACGGGCATCTCCGGACAAGGGGGCGGGCAGGGCAAAGCCTAGAGGCAAAAAGGCCGCGAGGATCGCCCGGTTGGCGGTAAATAATTCTGACTCATGTCATTTTTTGTTGAGAATTTCGCATATTCGCGAGCCTTGGCCAGGCTCAGAAGGTGTCTATCGAGGTGCTGTACGCCTGTCGGAGCATTCTCTGCGCAGGGCCGCAGAGGGGCATGGGGCCTCGGCATATCTGGACAGAGGCGGGTCGACGGCTTTCGCGCTCGGGCCTAAAATAAGCACCCGTTCTTCACACGGTTGCCCTGTCATGCCCCCTGAATGCCAATTGTTCGGCACCCTTGGTTGCCACCTGTGCGAACTGGCCGAGGCCGAGTTGATGCCGCTAGTGGAGCACGGCCTGATGGTCGAGCTGGTGGACATCGCCGAGAGTCAGGAACTGTTCGAAAGCTATGGCCTGCGTATCCCGGTGTTGCGCCGGGTGGACAATGGCGCCGAGCTCGGCTGGCCCTTCGACGCCGAGCAGGTGGTGGCGTTCCTGCGCTGACACTTGGCTTGCAACATCGGAGCTTCCGCCTGTCGCCCATGGTCGGAATTCATTGGCGAGATCTGTCGATTGGTTTACTGTATGCATATACAGCTATCGAGGAGTCTCGCCATGTCTCTCACTTTCCTGACCGGTACCGAACGCTCACAGCCGTTGCCAACCTGTTTTCTGGAACTGGGTGACAGCGGCTGCGCTGCCGTTGCCAATGAGCCCACCGGTAGCGGCTTTTCCCTGGATCGGACCCTGGGTCTGGGGTCTCCCCAGATCCACGGCCTGTTGGTGGACGACGACAACCTGCTGGGGTTCGGCATCTACCCCGGGGACCGGCTGATCGTCGATCGCTCAGCCAATCCGGTGGTGGATCAGTACCTGGTGGTACGTCCCCAAGGCGCCCATGAATACTCGCTGCGCCTGCTGGCTCCCGATCCTCGTGGCGGTCTTTTGCTCAAGGCGGCGCGCCCTTCAATCCCTTCCCTGGTGCTGGATGACCTGGGCTCGATCGAGATCTGGGGCGTGGTGTTGTGGGTGGTCAGTTATGTGGGACGCAAGCAGCCCTGATGGATATGGCGGACGCTTCAAACGGTTAAAGGAATAAATGATGGTCAATGTCGAACAACTGAAAAACAGCGTGAACAGCATGTCCACCGATGTGCTCCGTGAGGCGGTGCTTGAGTTACGCCTGGATGGGTTGGTCACCGAGGGCAAGACACCCTTCAACAAGCTGCACTTCAATACCTGCTTTGCCGAGATCGAAGCCCTGTTCCAGCGAGCGGGTTACCACCGGCAGCTGGATGTGGTGGGTTATCAGGGGCTGCTCTATGCCCTCTATGATCCAGGTCGCTGGGAGGCTGTGGATGTGCTGCGCTGGCTCAAGGAGTTCACCGAGGCAGAGGCCCAGGCCAAGCACTCGTGTGCCTGAGGTCGGGCAAACTGCTTCTAGGTTCCTGAGGGGCGCTGTTGGATAATGCCGCCTTGCATTGATCTTTCGAGCTTTTGTATGTCCACCGCGAGCTTTTACGCTGCACAGCATCAGGCCAGTACCTTGTATCTGCCCCCTGGCTCCTGGCCGACGGTGCTGGATTGCCTGTGTGATCACTTCAAGGCCATCAGTCGTGAACAATGGCTGGATCGTATCGCCCGCGGCCGAGTGCTGGACGGGCAGGGCCAGCCCATCAGTTTGGACCTGGCCTATCGCGAAGGCTTGCGGATTCATTATTTTCGCGAGGTGCCGGATGAGAAGGTGATCCCGGTGCAGGAGACCATCCTCTATGCCGACGAGCATCTGGTGGTGGCGGACAAACCGCATTTTCTGCCGGTCACCCCTGCGGGCGAGTACGTCGAGCAGACTTTGCTGCGTCGCCTTATCCGCCGCCTGGACAACCCGAATCTGGTGCCCCTGCATCGCATTGACCGGCATACGGCAGGGCTGGTGCTGTTTTCTGCCCATCCCGGCAGTCGTTCGGCCTATCAGGCATTGTTCCCTACCCGGCAGATCGAGAAACGCTATGAAGCCATTGCCGGTGCCTTGCCACACCTGAATTTCCCCCTGGTGCACAAAAGCCGATTGGTGGACGGGGAGCCCTTCTTCCGCATGCAGGAAGGCGAGGGGGCGAGCAATACCGAAACCGCCATCGACGTCAGGGAAAGGCACTGCGATCTGTGGCGCTATGCCTTGTACCCGGTGACAGGCAAGAAGCATCAGTTGCGGGTACACATGAGTGCCCTTGGAGCGGCGATCTGCAATGACCCGTTCTACCCCGAGGTGCTCAAGGACGCCGAGGATGACTATGACAATCCACTGAAGCTGCTGGCTCAGGGCCTGCGCTTCATCGATCCGCTGACTGGGCAGGAGCGCGAGTTCGAAAGCCGTATCAGCCTGCAGTGGTGAAAAACCGTCTCGCAGAAACAATAAAACCCGCAACAGGCGGGTTTTATTACATCAGAGCAACCACCGCCGGGCTTACAGCTCCTTGACGGTACGAACCTGATCCTTGTTGATGCGAGTCTGTTTGCCGTCCAGCTGTTCAAACTCGTAGAAGCCGGAATCCTTGTCGTATTCAGGGGTATCGACGGCCTGGATTTCGCGACCGTCATTCAGGGTGATCACTGTCGGCGAAGCGCAACCGGCGAGAGTGGCCAGGCCCAGTGCGAGCATGAGAGTGGCGAGGGTCCGTTGAGTCATTGTGTGTCTCCGAAATGAGTACTTTTGAGTGCTGGTCTTCAGACGTATACAACGTCTGCAAGTTCCTTGGCCAGGGACATTCTGTCACGTTGCCGGGCGGATCGCAGGCGTTGGCGGCTGCAGCTTAGCTCACAGCGCCTGTTTGTCCGCGGTCTGGCTTTCTCGACGGCTGGACTGCGTGTGCTGGCAGTCCGGGGCAAGGTGAAGGTCGGCCCCGCAGCGGCGCCGGATCAAAGCGCTGTGATATAACACCGGGCTGTGTCTCCTACCTCTGGATCGAGCCTATGAAAGCCAAGGCTGATGTACCTTTTGCTCCCCTGAATATTGCGGTGCTGACCGTCAGTGACACCCGCACCCTGGAAACCGATACCTCCGGCCAGGTCTTCGTCGAGCGCCTGGGCGCCGCGGGCCATCGTCTGGCAGCGCGGGTGTTGCTCAAAGACGATCTGTACAAGATCCGCGCCCAGGTCGCTACCTGGATCGCCGATGACGTGGTGCAGGTGGTGTTGATCACCGGCGGCACCGGTTTTACTGGTCGCGACAGTACTCCGGAAGCTGTGGCCTGCCTGCTGGACAAGCAGGTCGATGGTTTTGGCGAGCTGTTCCGGCAGATATCGGTGGCGGATATAGGTACTTCCACTGTGCAGTCCCGTGCCTTGGCCGGGCTGGCCAATGGCACCCTGGTGTGCTGCCTGCCGGGTTCCACCAATGCGGTACGTACCGGCTGGGACGCAATACTGGCCGAGCAGTTGGATTCGCGGCATCGGCCGTGCAACTTCGTCCCTCACCTGAAACAGGCGGCACTTTGTGAATCCCGTGGGTAAGCCGGGCAAGCAGGGGGCCTTGATGCCGGTGGAGCAGGCATTGGCGCGCCTGTTGGCCATGGCCGAGGCAGCGCCCATTGTCGAGCGTGAACGGCTGCCATTGGCAGCCACTGAAGGCCGCGTCCTGGCTGAGGCGCTGGTATCCAGCCTGGATCTGCCGCCTTGGCCCAACAGCGCCATGGATGGATACGCCTTGCGCGTGGAGGACTGGAAGGGCGAGCCCTTGCCGGTCAGCCAGCGGATTTTCGCCGGGCAGTCCCCCGAGCCCTTGCAGCCGGGAACCTGTGCGCGGATCTTCACTGGCGCTCCGGTGCCGGCGGGTGCGGATTGCGTCGAGATGCAGGAAAACACCCAGGTTCAGGATGATCAGCGCGTACGTTTTACCGAGCCATTGAAGGTCGGCCAGAACATCCGTCCCCAGGGCCAGGAAACCACCATAGGCGAGCAGGTCTTGGCTGCCGGTACGCGCTTGGGGCCCATCGAGCAGGGCCTGGCAGCGTCCTTGGGATGTGCCGAGCTTGAGGTGCTGCGTCGAGTCCGTGTGGCGGTGTTGTCCACCGGCGACGAACTGGTGGAGCCTGGTCGGCCTCTTGGTCCGGGGCAGATCTACAACAGCAATCGAGTGCTGCTGTGCAGTTGGTTGAAGCGCCTGGGTTCTGAGGTGCTGGATGCGGGAATCCTTCCCGACGATCTTCCCGCGACCCGTCAGCGCCTGGCGGAGCTGGGGGATGTGGACCTGATTCTTTCCACCGGTGGTGTCTCGGTGGGGGAGGCGGACTTTCTCGGCATCGCCCTGCGGGAGGCCGGTGAACTGGCCCTGTGGAAACTGGCGATCAAGCCTGGCAAACCCCTGACCTTCGGACATTTTCGTGGGGTACCGGTGATTGGCCTGCCGGGCAATCCGGCATCGACCCTGGTGACTTTCGCCCTGCTGGCGCGGCCTTATCTACTGCGGCGCCAGGGCGTGCAGCAGGTGCAACCATTGAGCTTCCAGGTGCCGGCAGGCTTTGTCTGGCCCCGGCCCGGCAATCGTCGCGAATACTTGCGCGGCCGCCTGGAGAATGGGCGAGCGATCATCTATCGCAATCAGAGCTCTGGCGTACTGCGCAGCGCTGCCTGGGCGGAAGGTCTGGTAGAGGTGCTGGAAGGTCGGACCCTGGAGGAAGGTGACGTGGTCAATTTCATTCCTTTGAGTGAAGTGCTGGATTGAAGTGCTGGATTGATCGGCCACGGGCCCGGTTAGGCGCCGGGTCCGTGCCTTGCTTCAGCGCAGCAGCAATAACAGCAGCAGTCCGAAACGGCTGTGGAAACCCCAGGTCACCAGCCCTGCCATTACCGAGGCCGCAAATGTCAACCAGGCCAGGCGCTTGATTATCGATAGCGGCCTGGAATGAGGCGGATGTGCTTCTGACGAGAGTGGCAGATCGAACTCCCGAAGTGTAGGAGCCGCCAGCCAGGAGCTGTCGTTGATGCGATTGAGCGTTGAATGCCCTTGTGGATAAAACCCCTTGTCGTTCATGACGGTGCACTTCCTTGTATGAGGCGTCAGCGCCTGGCATGCACAGTCACTGATTGGCTCCGCAGGGTCAATTCAGGCAAATCTCATTCTTCGGTCAGAAAATTCACTTTGAGTCCTACGTCTCTTTTCAGGCGCCTGTACTGAGACTGCCCGACCCGTGGGCCTGGGTTTATTTATCGGGCGAGTTGCCTGACGAGCAGCGTCGTCACTTGCCGTTGTGGCAGATTCACGGGGCCAACGCTGTTTCAGGTGTTACCGGGGGTGGCGGGAGCTCGGCCATAAATGTCGTTGAAGCGCACGATGTCGTCTTCGCCCAAGTACTCCCCGCTTTGCACTTCGATTATTACCAGATCGATCACCCCGGGATTGCTCAGTCGATGAGGGCGACCGGGCTTGATAAAGGTCGACTCATTGGTGTCGAGCAGAAACTCGTCTTCTCCGTTGGTCACCCGGGCCATGCCGCTGACCACGATCCAGTGCTCACTGCGGTGGTGGTGCCTTTGCAGCGACAGCGAGGCGCCGGGTTTGACCTCGATACGCTTGATCTTGAAGCGCGGTCCTTCCTCAAGCACGGTATAGGTGCCCCAGGGGCGGTTCACGGTGCGGTGCAGGCGGTAGGCGTCGTGGCCCAGGCGCTTGAGCTCCTGGGCGATCAGTTTGACCTCCTGGCTGCGCTTGCCGTCGGCGATCAGCAGGGCGTCCGGGGTGTCGATGATGATCAGGTTGTCCAGGCCGATACCGCCCACCAGGCGCTGGCGTGAATCGATGTAGCAGTTGCGGACATCATGCAGCACGGTCTCGCCGTTGCATTGGTTGCCGTGTACGTCCGCCGGGCTCAGCTCGCGCACTGCCTGCCAGGAGCCGATATCGCTCCACGGCGACCTCCTTCGAGCGCTCCATCGAGATGTCCGGCGCCAGGGCGAAGCTGTCGCGGTCCAGCTCCACTTGTACTTCGCGTTGGCCTTGCCTGTGGTGGCTCTGTTCCAGGCAGCGCCTCACGGGACACCGGCCACAGGCGGGTGCCGGCGCCGCCAGCAATGATGCAGGGAATGAGCGGGCTCATTTAGAAGGCCTCGTGGATCATGATGACGGACGCAATGGTGCGGAGCAGGATGTGCAGTTCAAGCCAGGCTGACCAATTTTCGATGTATTCCAGGTCGAATTCGACACGTTTTTCGATTTTTTCCAGGGTATGAGGCTCGTCACGGTAGTTATTGACCGGCGCCAGCCCGGCAGCGGCAGATTGCACAGGATCAGTTGCAAGCGCAGCCGGTTGTCGAAGAGCGACTCGGCGTACTAGCTATGAAAGATTTTCCTCGTTGGCAGGCTAATCTGGGTCATGAGTGGTGAGGTACGAGCCAGGCTGGCTTGGGCAAAAAAATAATCGATGGGACAGACTTATTTCGCTGTGCCCGAGGTCAACATCCCTCAAGGAACCCATAACCGGAGTCATGGTTGATGAATGAGCGCAAGGCACTGTTGATACTGCACGGCAAGCAGGCCCTCAACGATGAGGTGCGCGCTGCGGTTGAGGCCAAGCGTGCTGCCGGCTGGGAGGTTTCGGTGCGTCTGACCTGGGAGGCGGGAGATGCCCAGCGTCTGGTGAGCGAGGCGCTGGACGCCGGGCATACCCGGCTGATCGCCGGAGGCGGCGACGGTACGCTGCGCGATATCGCCGAGGCCCTGGCCAAAGCGTCGACCCAGGCCAGTCTGGCGCTGCTGCCATTGGGCACGGCCAATGACTTTGCCCGGGCTGCCGGTGTTCCCCTTGACCCGGCGGCGGCCTTGGAGCTGCTGGACGTCCCGGCCCGGACGATCGACCTGGGGGAGGTTGGCGGGCAGATTTTCCTCAATATGGCCACCGGCGGCTTTGGTAGCCAGGTCACTGCCAACACCTCTGAAGACTTGAAGAAAGTCCTTGGCGGTGCCGCTTATCTGTTCACCGGGCTGTCGCGTTTTGCCGAGTTGAGTGCGGCTTATGGCGAATTGCAGGGGCCGGATTTCCATTGGCGTGGTGAATTGCTGGCCCTGGGCATCGGCAACGGCCGGCAGGCGGGAGGCGGGCACGAGCTTTGCCCGGGAGCCATGGCCGACGACGGCTTGCTGGATATCAGCATTCTGCCGGCGCCTCAGGAGCTGGTGGGCACTCTGAAGAGTCTGCTGGCCGGTGGCCTGGGGATCGACAATATGTTTGTCCGCGCGCGTCTGCCCTGGGTCGAGATCAAGGCCTCAAGAGGCCTGGACATCAATCTTGATGGCGAACCGCTGCAGGGCGACACTTTGCGGTTTACCGCACGTCCTGCGGCTTTACAGGTGCATTTGCCGGCGGATTCGCCGTTGCTCGGCGCCGCTCGCTGAGTCAGTCGTCGAGGCTGATGATGCGCTCGCGCACGGCGAACAGCACCAGCCCGGCGACGTCGAAGATCTGCAGGCGTTTCATGATCTGCGAGCGATGGGTTTCCACGGTCTTGATGCTCAAACCCAGGCCCAGAGCGATCTCCCGGGTGGACTTGCCCCGCACGATCAGCCGCAGTATTTCCAGCTGGCGAGCCGTCAGGTTGTGGTTTTCCGCAGGCTGGGGCTGGTGCTTCTGGGCTCGGGTCAGCGCCTGGTTGATCACGGTGTGAGCAATGGCCGGACTCAGGTAGCGTTCGTTGTTGCGCAAGGCTTCCAGGGCGTGTTCGAGTTCGGTGGCGGTGGTGTCCTTGAGCAAATAGCCGTGGGCGCCGGATTCCAGGGCCTGCATGATCAGGGAGGGATCGGTATGCATCGACAGAATCAGGACTTTGCTCTGGGGCCGCATTGCCTTGAGCCGGCGCAGGGCGTCCAGGCCGCCGATGCGTTTCATCGACAGGTCCAGCAGGACGATGTCCGGATGCAGTTTCTCGACCATTTCCAGCAGTTGCGCGCCGTCATCGGCTTCACCGATCACCGCGTATCCGGGAATGTCCATGACCAGGGCACGCACGCCAGCCCTGATAAGCGAGTGGTCATCCACCAAGAGTAAATTACAGGTCAATGTGAAACCTTATTCGTGCTGGCCCGCTCCAGGGTGCGAGGGGCCCAGGGAAAGAGTGCTTCGATCTGGGTGCCTTGGTCGAGCTCGCTGGTGACCTGCAACAGGCCACCCAACTGGCTGATTCGTTCCTGCATCCCGGCCATGCCGCGCTGGCCCAGGGCGCCGGGATCGCTGGCCGGGGCGAACCCCTGGCCATCATCGCTGATGAACAGCGAAAGACCTTCCGGCAGTCGCTGTATTCGTACCAACAGGTTTTTCGCCTGGGCGTGGCGCAGCATGTTGGTGACCGCTTCCTGGGTGATGCGGAACGCTGCGACGGCCATCTCTTCCGGGATTCCCGACAGGCGCTGGCGGCATTCCAGGCTCCAGTGCACCGAGGTGTTTTCCAGGGTCTTGAGCAGGTGGGCGCGCAGGCTGGCCTCCAGTCCCAGGCTGGCCAACTGCCGGGGATTGAGGATTGCGGACACGTCACGCACTTTGGCCAGGGTCTCTTCCAGAGTGGTGCCGAGCACCGCGCAGGAGTCCTGCAGGTCGTCCGGCAGGCGACGCTTGAGCCAATCGGTCTGCAGTTTTGCCGCTGTCAGCAACTGGCCGATGTCATCGTGCAGTTCACGGCTGAGGCGGTGTCGCTCATTTTCCTTGACCTCTAGCAGGCGTTCGGCGAGCTCCTGGGGCTGGAAACGGATGGACTTTCGCGAATAGCCGTATTGCACCCAGATACAGGTCAGGGCCGCGATATTGAGCAGCAGCAAGATCAGCGGCAAGGGCCGGTCCAGGCAATAGATCAGTGCGTTGCCCAAGGTCGAGCAGGAACACAGCAACAGGCTGAGCCAGCGCAGATGATCTAGAGAGAGGGGCCAAGAGAAGAGTGACTTGAGGCTGGCGTACATAGCGGATGGAGCCAATGAATGTTCGCTGCGAGAGCCTTGTCAGAAGTGGATGACGAGGCTTGTTTGAGAAACGGTGTTATTTGAATACTGGGTTTCAATCAACGTTGTCTGTTTGTCTTGTACAAGCCGAGTAGTGACTGCCGACATTGGAATCAAAGTGCCATTACTGTGTCCGTTTATGGGCGACATAATACCACCGAAGATACCGTTGGTCGCGTTTATACGCACAGTTATATATGTCCTGAAAGTCAGGAATATGGATCTGCTGCACGTTTGTTCCATTTCCTCCATGGACTTCGGGAGGGGTAATGAAAGCGCGGGATGTGGGCGATGTTGCGGGCCCATACAGGGCTCTGAACAGTAAGTCCCGGGGCTGGCGCTAGTTGGAGTTGTTGAATCGATAATGTCGCTCTTGGGTATGAAATACTCAATAACGACCAGATAGTTGACCCTGAGCCTGAAGTTCTACTGATATTTCGGGTTGGCTATTGTAACTGCGGGTTTTATCTGCCAGCCAGCGGCACAAGTGCAACTTCAATGGGTGCAGGATGGATAAGCGCAGGTACAGTTTTGCGCCACTTGATCGGTCAGTTCGTTGATCAGCAGGGCCTGTTCGCTGTCATCCAGATTGAGTTGGCCGTTGTGCGGGTCGATCAATTCCAGTTGCCAGGCCATCAGGGTCAGGCAGCTTTTCAAGGCGTCGAGGATCGGATCGTTGAGGTCCACTGGATGTGCTGTACGTTTCAACACGCCATGAATGTGCAAGGCGAATTCGGCCAGCGGGCTGATGGAATGGCGTGCTGCCGTCTGGGCCAGGCACAACAGGCTGGCGAGCAGGCAGTTGATCGCTTCTTCGTCATTCCTGATCAAGTGCAGATGGCTCAGGCAATCTTCCGATTTAGCCAGTAGAGCCTGAGCTTCAAGCAGGAACTCAGGCAGGGGGGGAGCGCACTCATGGCCGTCCTTTAGCATGCTTATCTCCATGACTTCGAGTCCGATGGCGGGATAGGGCCTTGGCTGAACGGTTTTAAGGTATGACGCGTTTTTTGCGTTTGTATATCAGATAAATCTGATTTTTTTTCAGGTGGCGCGAGCGGCTGTGAGAGTGGTTGTTCATCGCTTTTGCAAGCAACCCGAATGCCGGCCACAGCAATGCGGCGCACTTGCGCTGGGGCTTGATGGGCGTAGGTGCTGAGGCTTGAAAGGGTGCTGGGCCACCTTTCTGCGATCACAAACAAAAGCCTGACTCCGTTCATGCAATGAGAATGGCGTCACATTAATGGCTATTGGATATTGCGAATATCAGGATGGTCCTGATTGTTGCTAGGGGAAACCCTTAGGCGCGGGAACTTCACGCCGCGAAGAAGGTCGCGCCGTCGGAGAGTCGTGCTGATGAATTGACCGGCTCAGTAAAGCATGATGTTAATGTGACATCAATGGCTTTCATGTGGCAATTTGCATGCGGGTCAAGATCCGGCGGATCCCGCCGATATCTGTCTTTAGTGAATTCATCAGAACAAGCCCAGGAGTCATTAATGGCCGGCATTCTCGACACGGTAGATCAACGCACGCAGCTGGTGGGTGAGAATCGCCTGGAAATCCTCATGTTCCGCCTGGCCGGTCGGCAGCTGTTCGCGATCAACGTCTTCAAGGTCCAGGAAGTCCTGCAACTGCCCAAGCTGACCCTGATGCCGCAACGCCACCCGTTCGTTTGCGGTGTGGTCAACCTGCGTGGCCAGACCTTGCCGGTCATCGACTTGTCCCAGGCCATCGGCATGCGCCCGCTGGTTCCGGGGCCCAACAGCACCATCATCGTCACCGAGTACAACCGTTCGGTGCAGGCGTTCCTGGTGGGCGGCGTGGACCGCATCGTCAACATGAACTGGGAAGCCATCATGCCGCCGCCCACCAGCGCCGGGCGCCAGCATTACCTGACGGCCATCAGCAAGGTTGACGAGCAACTGGTGGAAATCATCGACGTCGAGAAGGTCCTGGCGGAAATCGTGCCCTACAACGCCAAGGTTTCCCGGGACAAGCTGGAAGATCCTGTGCTCGAACGTGCTCGCGGCCGTGAAGTGCTGCTGGTGGATGACTCCAACGTGGCGCTTTCACAACTGCGCGACACCCTCGGCCAGTTGGGGGTGAAGATGCACATCGCCAGCGATGGCCTCAAGGCTCTGAACATGCTCAAGGCCTGGGCCGACACCGGGGTCGACATGACCGACAAGTTGTTGATGGTATTCACCGATGCGGAAATGCCTGAGATGGACGGCTATCGCCTGACTACCGAGATCCGCAACGACCCGCGCCTGCGTGGGCTCTATGTGGTCCTGCACACATCCTTGTCCGGCAGTTTCAACGAATCGATGGTGAAGAAGGTCGGTTGCGACAACTTCCTCTCCAAGTTTCAGCCGGACAAACTGGTGGACGTGGTCCGTCAGCGTTTGATGCTGGATGAAGTCAGCGTCTGATTCATGAGGATGTCCGGCTGCTTTTCCCTTGCACCTTTGTTTCGTCGAAGCGCTGGTATAGGGTGAGGCTTTTTGCCCACACAGGGAGCTGGACATGCGTCTTAGCGCGCTTTATCGATACCCGTTGAAATCCGCAAAGGGCGAAACCCTGCAACAGATCGGCCTGGACAAGCTCGGCCTGGAGGGGGATCGCCGCTGGATGCTGGTGGACGAGGCCAGCGGGCGCTTCCTCACCCAGCGTGCCGTGGGCCGCATGAGTCAGCTCTCGGCGCTGTGCAATGACCAGGGTGGCCTGACCCTCAGCGCTCCCGGGTTTTCCACCCTTGATGTGCCCCTGCCAGCGGCCGATGCCGCACTGCGCGGCGTGACCATCTGGCATGACAGCCTGCGGGTGCCTGATGCCGGTGACGAAGCGGGCGCCTGGGTCAGTGAGTTCATCGGCAAGCCCACCCGCCTGGTGCAGGTACCCGCGGAACGGGCGCGAAGCACCGCCGCCGGTTATGGCAGGGACGATGATCAAGTGGCGTTCGCCGATGGTTTTCCACTCTTGTTGATTGGCCAGGCGTCCCTGGAGGACCTGGCCGGTCGCGTCGGGCGGCCTCTGGAGATGCTGCGTTTTCGACCCAACCTGGTGATCGAAGGCAGCGAGCCCTTTGCCGAGGACCAGTGGCGGCGCATACGGATTGGCGATGTCGAGTTTCGTGTGGTCAAGCCGTGCTCGCGCTGCATCCTGACCACCATTGACCCACAGACTGGCGAACGCAGCGCCGACCGCGAACCCCTGGCCACTTTGCAGAAATATCGCGCCCAGGCTGACGGGGCGATGTTCGGGCAGAATCTGGTCAACGACGGCAATGGTCGCTTGCAGGTGGGGATGCCAGTGACTGTCCTCGAATAGCGTTTCTTGGCCCCATGAAAAATGCCCGTCTCTTTAGGAGACGGGCATTTTTTTGTCAGCGCGACAGCCGTGACAGGTCAATCAACCGCGGTATTCGCACAGGTAGGCGGTTTCCACGGCGACTTTCAGTTGGAACTTGCTGTTGGCCGGTACGTTGAACTGGCTGCCGGCAGGAAAGGTTTCCCAGTCGGCGCTGTCGGGCAGGCGCACGGTCAGGGCGCCGGACACCACGTGCATGATTTCCCGTTGCGCCGTACCGAACTCGTATTCGCCCGGGGCCATGACGCCAATGGTGGCTGGACCTTCGGCCGTGCCGAAGGCAATCGACTTGACGGTGCCGTCGAAGTACTCGTTGACTTTAAACATGGGCGATTCCTCAAGAAAGGGTCAAAAAGGTCGGCCAGTATGCACAAGGCCTCAAAGGCCGTCACCTGCCGCCATCATGGAAGAATCAGCGGCAATAAGCGCGCTGTATTGCGTGCATCTTCCAGGGCTCGATGCTGCTGGCCGTTGAACTGCATGCCGGCCAGTTGCAAGGCTGCATTCAGGCCCAGGGGGCGCTCCAGACGCCGGGCCTTGGCAAAGCGCTGCTTGAGGTTCATGTGGGGGACGTCATTCAACAGGCTGTGCAGTTGCTGGTTGTGCCACTCCAGTTGCAGTTGCTTGCGGTCATAGTCGCCCCAGCTGGCCCAGCCCTCCAGGCGCGACTGATGCTGGCCCAGCCAGCGTTCGAACAGGGTCCAGACCTCGCCCAACGGTGCGGCGCTGTCGATATTGGCCTGGGTGATATGGGTCAGCTCGCGACAGAACGGCGTCAGCCTGGGACGTCGCAAGGGGCGGACGAAACGCTGGAAATGGTCCTGTTCCCGACCCTGGCGGTTGACCAGGGTGGCTCCGATTTCGATGATTTCCATCTCGCTTACCGGCCAGCCCCCTTCATCCGTCGTGGCTTCCAGATCTATTACCAGCCAGTGGGGCATCGCTAATTCCAGCCTTCAAGCTCCTGATGAGGCTTGAGCGTAGCCAAAGCTGAGGCATCCGCCTAGTGCTCCATTTCCGCGGCGGGGCCGGCTTGTTCCACCTCCAGCAGAATCTGCCGGTTCTTCACCTGGTCCCCGAGGTTGACCTGGACTCGGGTGATCACTCCGTCGATCCCGGCCTTGAGCGGGTGCTCCATCTTCATTGCCTCCAGCACCAGCAGCAGTTGGCCCTTGCTGACACTCATGCCCTCGCTGACCAGTACGTCGACTATGGCCCCGTCCATGGGCGCCTTGAGGGTGCCGGAATCGGTGCTCAGTTGACTCTGTACCGGCGCATGGGTGCGGTCCTGCAGATGCAGGCTGCCCTGGCGGCTGTTCAGCCAGAGTTCGCCGTCTTGCAACCGATAGGCGTAGTGCCGGCGAATGCCCGCGATCTCCAGCGTGGCCCGAAGGCCATCAGCGGCCATCACCTGAATTGCCCACACGTCATCCCCCTGCTGTACGTGCAACAGGCCTGATGTCGAAGGGCTCAGCTCCAGCGACCATTGACGGTCATCCAGACCGATGCGGTAGCCCAGGGGCACACTGGCGTTGTTGCGCCAGGCACTCAGGTTTGAGCGGTGTGCGCTGGCGCTGTGGTGATAGAAGAGCGCAGCGGCGATGGCCAGTTCCTCAAGGCTGGGGCACTGCGGTTGCAGGCTTAGGTCCTCGGCAAAATGTTCGGCGATGAACGCGGTGCTGAACCGACCGCTGGCAAATACCGGGTGCCTGAGCAGACCGGCCAGCAGCCGGCGATTGCTTTCAAGCCCCAGCAGCACACAGTCCTCGACCCCGCGCAACAGCTTGCGCCGGGCTTCCTCGCGGGTGGCACCGTGGGCGATCAGCTTGCCCAGCATCGGGTCGTAGAAGGGGCTGACCCATTGGCCTTCCTGCAAGCCGTGGTCGGTGCGTATCCCCGGCGCCGGCTGCCAACGCAGGACCTGGCCGGTCTGGGGCAGAAAGTTCTGCGCCGGGTCCTCGGCGTACAGGCGAACTTCGATGGCATGGCCGTTGAGCTGCACCTGCTCCTGGGTCAGGGGCAGGGGCTCGCCGGCAGCGACTTGCAACTGCAGGGCCACCAGATCCAGGCCGGTGACCAATTCCGTGACGGGATGCTCCACCTGCAGACGGGTGTTCATTTCCAGGAAGTAGAACTGACCGCGGGCGTCCAGCAGGAACTCCACAGTGCCGGCACCGACATAGTTCACCGCGCGCCCGGCCTTGAGCGCCGCTTCGCCCATGGCCCGACGCAGTTCCTCGGTCATTACCGGGCAGGGCGCTTCCTCGATGACCTTCTGATGGCGGCGCTGAATCGAGCAGTCCCGTTCACCCAGATAGATCAAGTGACCGTGCTGGTCGCCGAAGACCTGCATTTCCACGTGCCGCGGCTCGATCAGCGCCTGTTCCAGAATCAGCTCGTCGCTGCCGAAGGCATGCAGGGCTTCCGAGCGCGCGGTACGGATCTGCTCCAGCAGATCTTCGTGCTGCTGCACCAGGCGCATGCCGCGTCCGCCACCGCCGGCGCTGGCCTTGATCATCAGCGGATAGCCGATGCGCTGGGCCTCGCGCTGCAAGGTGGCGTCGTCCTGCTCCTCGCCCTGGTAACCCTGGATGCAAGGCACGCCGGCTTCGAGCATGGCGATCTTCGAGCGGCGCTTGCTACCCATCAGTTCGATGGCGGCGGCACTGGGGCCGATGAAGGTGATACCGGCGGCGGCACAGGCCGCGGCGAACTCGGGGTTTTCCGAGAGGAAGCCGTAGCCCGGATGAATGGCGTCGGCACCGCTGCGCCGGGCAGCGTCGAGGATCGCCTCGCTGTTGAGGTAGGACTGCTGCACCTGGGACGGGCCGATGTGGATGGCTTCGTCGGCCATGTGCACATGCAGGGCCTCGGCGTCGGCGTCGCTGAATACGGCCACGGTGCGATAGCCCAGGGCCTGGGCGGTGCGCTGGATGCGGCAGGCGATTTCGCCACGGTTGGCGATCAGGATCTTGTTGAAGGTGGGCATACAGGCTCCCGGGAATCGGTGGGGGGCGTTCGCCGGCAAGCCGGCTCCTACAAGGGCTCAGCTGGCCCAGGCCGGTTTGCGTTTCTGCACAAAGGCCAGGGTGCCTTCGAGGCCTTCCGCTCCGGTGACAGCCTGGGCGAAGTCTTCGGCGGCCTGATCCAGCAGGGGCCCCAGAGGCTGGTCGACGCTGGCCAGGAGCAGGGCCTTGGTCGCAGCGTTGGCCCCGGGCGCGCAGCGCAGGACTTGCGACAACTGCTGTTCAAGGCGTTCTTCCAGGGCCCGGGGATCAGCCTCGACAAAATGCACCAGGCCCAGGTGCAGGGCCTCGGCACCGTCGAAGCGGGCGGCGGTCAGGGTCAAGCGTCGGGCCTGGGTCAGGCCGATGCGCCGCACCACGAAAGGGGCGATCTGCGCCGGCAGCAGGCCGAGGCCGGTTTCCGGCATGCCGAACTGCGCACTGTGTTCGGCGATGGCGATATCGCTGACACACGCCAGGCCGAAGCCGCCGCCCAGCACCGCTCCTTGCAGCACGCAGACCAGCACCTGGGGCGTCTGCTGGGCTTCTTCCAGCAGCGCACCGAAGGCCCGGTTCAGTTCACGGTAGGCAGCGCTGCCTCGGGTGCGGGCGCCGGCCATGTCCTTGAGGTCGCCACCGGCACAGAAATGGCCACCGGCGCCCCGCAGGACCAAGGCGCGGATACTCCGCCGATCTCGCACGGCAGCGAGCACGCTGCGCAGTTCCGCCACCATCTGCAGGCTCATGGCGTTGCGGCTCTCGGGGCGGTTGAGGGTGATGAACAGCACACCATTGCGCGGTTCCAGCAGCAGGGTCTGGCAGGTCGGGAGCGGGCTCATTTCTTTTTCCCCGGCAGGATGCCCATAAGTTTGCAGATGATCCCCAGCATGATCTCGTCGGCGCCGCCGCCAATGGAAACCAGGCGCACATCGCGATAGGCGCGGGCCACCGGGTTGTCCCACATGAAGCCCATGCCGCCCCAGTACTGCAGGCAGCTGTCGCTGACTTCGCGACCCAGGCGCCCGGCCTTGAGCTTGGCCATGGAGGCCAGGCGAGTCACGTCCTGGCCGCGCACATACTGCTCGGTGGCCTGGTAGACCAGGGCCCGCAGGCACTCGATCTCGGTGGACAGTTCGGCCAGGCGGAAGTGGATCACCTGATTGTCGATCAGCGGGCTGCCGAAGGTGCGGCGCTCCTTGCAGTACTCGATGGTGCTGTCGACGCAGTACTCCAGGCCCTTGATCATGTTCGCCGCACCGAACAGCCGCTCTTCCTGGAACTGCAGCATCTGCATCATGAAACCGGCGCCTTCATGACCGATTCGATTGCGCTGGGGCACCCGCACATCGTCGAAGAACACCTGGGCGGTTTCCGAACTGCGCATGCCGAGCTTGTCCAGATGCGAACTGAGGCTGATGCCCGGGGTGTTCATCGGCACCATGATCAGCGACTTGTTGATGTGCGGCTTGTCGTCCGAGGTATTGGCCAGCAGACAGATGAAGTCGGCGCTGGGGGAGTTGGTGATCCACATCTTGCTGCCGTTGATCACGTAGTCGTCGCCGTCCTTGCGGGCGTGGGTCTTGAGCCCGGCCACATCGGAACCGGCGCCGACTTCGGAGACGCCGATGCAGCCCACCTGCTCGCCCGTGATGGCCGGGCGCAGAAACTCGTCGCGCAGCTCATCGGAACCGAAGCGCGCCAGGGCCGGGGTGCACATGTCGGTCTGTACGCCGATGGACATGGGAATGCCGCCGCAATGGATGGTGCCGAACTCTTCGGCGGCGACGATGGAATAGCTGTAGTCCAGGCCCATGCCGCCGAATTTTTCCGGTTTGGAGATGCCCAGCAGCCCCAGCTCGCCGGCCTTGCGGAAAATCTCGTGGATGGGAAAGCGCCCGGCTTTCTCCCATTCCTCCACATGGGGGTTGATTTCGCGGTCGACAAATTGGCGCACCGTGCGCCGTAGCTCTTCGTGTTCCTGGGTGAAGATCATTGTTGTTCTCCTCAAGTGGGGTCAGACCGCGAAATGCCCTATCAAAACCGTGCCACACCGAAACTGTTGGGCTGCAACACCCGGGCCTCGGCCTCATGGCAGATGTCCAGCAGGTAGCCCAGTAGCGTGCGGGTATCCCGGGGGTCGATCAGGCCGTCGTCCCACAGGTTGGCGCTGCCGTACAAGGCCGTGGACTGGCTGTCGAGCTTCTGCGCGGTGACCTGCTCCAGCATGTCGAGCATCTTCTGGTCGGCTTCCTGGCCGTTCTTCGCATGCTTGGCCTCGGTGACGATGCGCAGCACCTTGCCGGCCTGGGCGCCGCCCATCACCGCGGTACGGCTGTTGGGCCAGGCGAAGATGAAGCGCGGGTCCAGGCCACGGCCACACATCGCATAGTTGCCGGCGCCGTAGGAGCCGCCGACGACGATGGTCAGCTTCGGCACCCGGGCATTGGCCACCGCCTGGATCATCTTCGCCCCATGCTTGATCACCCCTTGCTGCTCAGATTCGGTGCCCACCATGAAGCCGGTGGTGTTATGGAAAAACAGCAGCGGCGTGCGGCTCTGATCGCAGAGCTGGATAAACTGCGCCGCCTTGCTCGCGCCCTGGGGCGTGATCGGGCCGTTGTTGCCGATAAAACCGCAGGGCCGGCCCTGGATCTGCAGGTGGCCGCACAGGGTCTGGGCATCGAACTCGCCCTTGAATTCCAGGAACTGCGAGCCGTCCGCCAGGCGGGCGATGATTTCCCGGGCGTCATAGGGCTTTTTCGGATCAAAGGGAATCAGTCCGAGCAGTTCGTCGATGGGATACAGCGGCTCGCTCCAGGTTCTGGCGTGCTGTACCGGCAGTTGAGCGTTCCACGGCAACAGGCTGACGATCTCGCGGACGATGCGGATGCCGTCGGCGTCGTTCTGCGCCAGGTACTCGGCGGTGCCGGCGACCTGGGCGTGCATCTCAGCGCCGCCCAGTTGTTCATCGGTGGCCACCTCGCCGGTGGCGGCCTTGAGCAGTGGTGGCCCGGCGAGAAACAGCTTGGCCTTGCCGCGTACCACCACCACGTAATCCGAGAGCCCGGGCTGGTAGGCGCCACCGGCGGTGGCCGAGCCGTGGACCACGGTGATCTGTGGCAGGCCCATGGCCGACATTCGCGCCTGATTGGCGAAACTGCGCGCGCCCTCGACGAAGATCTCCGCCGCGTAGTTGAGGTTGGCGCCTCCGCTTTCCGCCAGGGTCACCACGGGCAGTTTGTTCTCCATGGCGATCTGTTGCAGGCGCAGGGATTTCTTCAGGCCGCTGGGGGAAATGGTCCCGCCCTTGATCGCGCTGTTGTTGGCCACCACCAGCATGCGCACCCCGCACACATAGCCGATGCCGGCGATCAGGCCGCCGCCGGCCTGGCTGCCGTCCTTGTCATCGTGCAGCTTGTAGCCGGCGAGGCTGGCCAGTTCAAGAAAGGGCGCGCCGGGGTCCAGCAGCAGGTTGAGGCGTTCCCGGGGCAGCAGCTGGCCGCGCTGGTCGAATTTGGCCTTGGCCTCGGCCGCTTTGTTCAGCAGGTTTTGCTGCAGGGCCTGCAACTGTTGCAAGCCCGCCAGCATCGCCTCGCGGTTCTGCGCGAACTGCGGGCTGTGGGGATCGAGCTGGGATTGGATCACCGGCATGGCTCAGTCCTCGCCTTTGAGCACATCGGGCAGGTAGGCCCGATGAAAACCGTTGTACGACTCACTGTTGCGCGCCTTGGCCAACGGCCAGGCGCGGCTGCCGAGGCTGGCGGCGCCGTCGATGCGCAAGGTGCTGCCACTGACAAAGGCCGCACCGGGGCTGAGCAGAAAGACGATGGCCGCGCTGACTTCCGATTCCGTACCGATGCGTTTGAGCGGCACGTGCTCGCGCAGGGTGGGAATGATTGCCTTGAACGCGCCTTCGTAGGTGTCCATGCCACTGGAGGCGATCCAGCCCGGTGCCACGGCGTTGACCCGGACCCCGGCGTGGCCCCATTCGTAGGCAGCGGTCTTGGTGAAGTTGTCCATCCCCGAGCGGGCCGCGCCGGAGTGGCCCATGCCGGGCATGCCGCCCCACATGTCGGCGAGCATGTTGACGATGCTGCCGCCGTGGCGGCTCATGGATTGGTTGAACACTTCCCGGGCCATCAGGAAGCCGCCCACCAGATTGGTGCGCAGCACGGTTTCGAAACCTTTCTGGTTGATCGAAGCCAGGGGCGCCGGATATTGGCCGCCGGCATTGTTCACCAGGCCGTGGATCGGACCAAAGCGCTCGACCAACTGCCCTACCAGGGCCTTGACCGCTTCTTCGTCACGAATGTCGCAGGCCTGCCAGTGGGCCTGGCCGCCGTCCTCGGCAATCTCCCCGGCAACCTTCTGCAGTTTCTCCGCCTTGCGCCCCACCAGCAGCACCTGGGCACCCAGGGCCGCCAGCTCATGGGCCGTGCAACGACCAATGCCGCTGCCACCGCCGGTGACGATGATGGTCTGGCCGGCAAACAGTTGCGCTTTGAAAATCGAGTCGTACACCACGGCAGCTCCTTTAATTGACGGCATCGGCAATGCTCTGCGGCACCGGGATCTGGATTTCCAGCAACTGCTGGGCGAAGGCCTTGCCTTGCGGGTCGATGCGCAGGCTGGCGACACCGCCGCCGCCCAGGGCGTTTTCCAGCAGGAAGTTGAGGCCATGAATGCCCGGCAGGTACCAGCGCTGGACCCGGCCGTGGACCGGGTCCAGCACATGCCCCATCCAGTCCACCAGCACTTCGGGGGTCAGGGCTTCGGCGATCCATGGCAGGTAGTCGGGATGGCGCGCCAGCACACCGATGTTGCTGTGGTTGCCCTTGTCGCCCGAGCGCGCTACCGCCAACTTGACCAGGGGCACGCTGGCATCGGGACGGCCTTGGGGCTTGGGCAGTGAATGCGGGGCGGGCAGGGCGCTGGCGTCCAGGCGGTCGACTTCGGGCAGGGCGCAAGGATGACGCTGGCCGGCGAGGTCGATTTCCAGGTGGCAGGCGTCCTTGTCCAGCAGGAAAGAAAACAGCCGGATCACTGGATACACCGTGGGCCGTCCGCCGACGATGCCGGTCAGCCCTGGAGCCATGCCGGTGGCGGCTTGGGCAATTTCCCGGGAAAACAGCACCAGCGCTGCCTTTTGCGGATGGCGCACCGCCAGCTTGATCACCACTTCGCGGCTGTCCTGGCGACGGCCGTGGGGGCCGTAGGTGGCTTCGCTGCCCAGCAGTTCAATGTTGACCTCGCTGTAGTCCGGCCAGCCGCGCTGGCTGAACATTTCGCGGGTCTTGTCGATGATCGCCTGGCTGACCCGGCGTGCCTTGGCCACCGCGTCGATCCCGGCCATCAGGCAACTGGCGGTGCAACGGAAGCCGTCCGGGTAGGTGGCGCTGACCTTGTACTGGTGGCTCGGGGGCAGCCCCTTGGCGCCCTGGACCCGGACTTCATTCGGTGCCGACTGCTGCACCTGCACCAGGGAGAAATCGCACACCACATCGGGAAGCAGATAAGCCCGTGGATTGCCGATTTCGTACAGCAACTGCTCACCGACTGTCAGCGGACTGATGAGCCCACCGGTACCCGGAGCCTTGCTGACCACGAACCCGCCGTCGGCGTCGACCTCGACGATGGGAAAGCCGATGTGCTCGTAGTCCGGCACCTCGCGCCAATCGGTGAAGTTGCCGCCACTGCACTGGGCGCCACACTCGATGATGTGTCCGGCGAGGGCCGCCTGGGCCAGGCGATCGTAGTCCCGCCAGGACCAGGCGAATTCGTGGACCAGGGCGCCGCTGACCACCGCGCTGTCGACCCCGCGACCGGTGATCACGATATCCGCTCCCAGACGCAGGGCCTCGACGATGCCCGGGGCGCCTAGGTAGGCATTGGTGGAGACGCACATCGGTGGCAAGGGGGCGTCACTGAACATTTCCTTGATTCCGGCGCCGGCCAGTTGCTTGAACTGCGGTTGCAGGTCGTCCCCCAGCAGCACGGCGATCTTCAGTGGCACCTCGGCCTGCTCGCAGGCGCTGCGCAAGGCACTGGCGCAGGCGTGGGGATTGACCCCGCCGGCATTGCTGATCACGCGGATCTGCTGTTCGTGGATCGACGCCAGCAGCGGCTTGAGCACCTCGACAAAATCCGTGGCGTAACCCGTGTCCGGGTCTTTCATGCGGGCCCCGGCCATGATCGACAGGGTGATCTCCGCCAGGTAATCGAACACCAGGTAATCCAGGCGTCCACCTTCCACCAGTTGCGCGGCGGCGCTGCTGGTATCGCCCCAGAAGGCGCTGGCGCAGCCGATTCGTACGGTCTTGGTCATGGCAGGGCTCTCGAGAAAAGAACTGCGAGGAGGCTACCAAGCAAGCGCTTGGTTTGTAAATGGGCGAGTGGATTCTTCGACCCAAGCGCTTGCTTGGTAGCAGTGAGGGGCTTAAATTGCGCGCGCTACAGCCGGTTTCCGGCTGGGCTTTTGACGAAGTGACGGTAGGAGAACACCGGTGGATGAGCAAAAAGCCTTGCAGGTAGTACGCGAGCTGATCGCCAGCGGACAAGTGACCGATCCCGAGAGCGCCCGGGGCAAGCTGTTGCAGACTGCCGCGCACCTGTTTCGCAACAAGGGTTACGAACGCACCACGGTGCGCGATCTGGCCGGCGCGGTGGGTATTCAATCCGGCAGCATCTTCCACCACTTCAAGAGCAAGGACGACATCCTGCGCGCGGTGATGCAGGAAACCATCCACTACAACACCGCCTTGATGCGCGCCGAACTGGCCGAGGCCGGCAGCGTGCGCGAGCGAGTGCTGGCGCTGATCCGCTGCGAACTGCAATCGATCATGGGCGGCAGCGGCGAAGCCATGGCGGTGCTGGTCTATGAGTGGCGTTCGCTGTCCCCGGAAGGTCAGGCCGCGGTCCTGGCATTGCGGGACATCTACGAACAGATCTGGCTGCAGGTGCTGGGCGAGGCCAAGGACGCCGGATTCATCAAGGGCGATGTGTTCATTACCCGGCGCTTCCTCACCGGCGCCTTGTCCTGGACCACTACCTGGTTCCGCGCCCAGGGCAGCATGACGCTGGAGCAATTGGCCCAGGAAGCCTTGCTGTTGGTGCTCAAGGATCATTGAGGCGCTGATTTATTCTCTGCCGCGAGATTGTCGAAGCGTCTGAAAACGCCTAGCTTTACGGCATTCCTTTTCTTTTCTCCGAGGTGTGTTGCCTTGATGTCCTTGCCGCTGCGGTCAGCCTTGCGAATGCTCTTGCTGGCGCTGGCAACACTTTGGGTCTGTCCGGCCTTCTCGGCGCAGCTGGTGCGGGTCGCGGCGGCGCATTTTCCGCCCTATACCGTCCGTCCTGAAACCGGTGCCGATACCGGTTTGCTGCCGCAGTTGGTGGAAGCGCTCAACCAGTCCCAGAACGACTACCAGTTCGTCCTGGTTCCCACGTCGATTCCCCGGCGCTTCCGAGACTTCGAACAAGGTCGGGTGGACCTGGCGATCTTCGAGAATCCGGCCTGGGGCTGGGAGAAGATTGCCCATACCAGTGTCGACATGGGCCTGGAAGATGCGGAGATTTTCGTTGCGCAGCGTGAGCCCGGTCGCGGCCAGGAGTATTTTGCTGAGCTCAAGGGCAAGCGCCTGGCACTGTTCAGCGGCTATCACTACGCCTTCGCCCAGTTCAATGCCGACCCCAAGTACCTGGCCGACAGCTACAACGCCACGCTCACCTATTCCCATGACAGCAACCTGCTGATGGTGCTGCGGGGCAGGGCGGACATGGCCCTGGTGACCCGTTCCTACCTCAGCGACTTCCTGGCCCGCAACGCCCAGAGCAGCGGCCAATTGCTGGTGTCCCAGCGCATCGATCAGGTCTACCACCACTACACCCTGATCCGGCCCAAGGCGCCCATCAGCGCCGAAGACTTTGCCGGGTTCCTGCAAAAACTGCGGGACAACGGCCAGATGCGCAAAATCTTCGATCCCTACCGCATCGTCGTGATGCCCGTGCCCCACGCCTGAGGCCCGGTTTTTCCCGCTTCTGCGGGGAGCGCGGCTAAATTTCTCCCGGCGGCCCACGTCACTTGGTTGAATGCCCATTGACGGTGAGCCTTGCCATGTCCCTTGTGAATCCGCTGAGTGTCGAGGCTGTGTCCGCAGGCAGGGCGCCGGTGATCGACGAGGTTGCCGGCCGGCAGCGGCTGTTCGAATGGATCTGTGCCCGAGGGGCGGCGCCCACCGATGCCCAGTCCGTCGAAGCGGCCCGGCAGGACCGGCTGGCATTCTGGTTGTCGGCGCAGGTGCACGCGCTGTACCTGGACCCGCCGGGCACGCAAGCGCCCCCGGCATTCGCCCACGCCCCCGCCTGTGCCGGGCATAACCGTTGTCGGTACTGCCAGCAGGAGTTCGATCTGTTGCACAAACGTGCGGCATTGCTGGTGCTTGGCCAGAGTGGCCTGCTTGAGGTGTGAACACGGTTCAAGCCAGGTGCTGCAGGGTGCCGGTCGCAGGTCAGCGGCGGGCGAAGGTGTCGGGTCGGTTGCCCGAGACTTTGCGGCAATGCACCAGGGCATCGCGAATCATGAAGTTCACCAGGGTCGGCGAGACCCCCAGTTCCTTGGCGATGTCCTTTTGCGGAACGCCATGCAGGCGGTACATCTCGAAGGCGTAGCGCGTGCGGCTGGGCAGTTCGGTCAGGGCTTCGGCGATGTTTTCCAGGGTGGAAAAGTTCATGTGGGAGGTTTCAGGTGAAGCGCCATGAATGACCACATTCAAGCCTTCCTCTTCAGTGCCTGAATACTTCTGCTCCAAGGCCTGCTTGCGGTAGTGATCGATGGCCAGGTTGCGCACGATCTGGAACAGGTAGCTGAGCTGGGCCTTGAACGAGGAGGTGATTTGCGGCGCCGACTGCAGGCGGAAAAAGGCATCCTGGACCACATCTTCAGCCCGGGATCGGCAGCCGGTAATTCGGGCTGCGATCTTGACCAGGATCAGACGGTTGTCGACAAAAGCCTGGAGTAACGGTGAATCGCACCTGCTTGTGGATACTTGTTCCGTCATGGAAATCACCTTGTTGCAAAGAGGTAAGTGGGACGTCAGAAAAATCCGACCTGTCCTACACATCGAGCGACAAATTAGGCTGAATGATAATGATTGTCAATTGAGAAAAAGAACTAATGCTCTCTGCCGGTGAAGATTGAGAACGGCTGCTCGTTCATGGGGTGGATCAGGGCCTTGAAGGGCAGCATGCGGACTAATTATTTCAAGACGTCATCCGTTCTCATTGGAGAAAGATTCCGGGCAGCAAGCCCGGCCACGGCGCCTTCCGGATGCCCATGATTTACTTATAACTATTTGATTTATAGATAGTTTTTTAGGTTATGGCAGAGCAGGGCCCGATCTCCATTGCAAGCATAATCCTGGCAGGAAACCCCATGACGGACGCGTTCGAACTCCCCAGTACCCTGGCCCAAGCCCTTCAACGCCGGGCAGTCCTGGCACCTGATCAAGTGGCGTTGCGTTTCCTCGCCGAAGAGCAGGCGCAGAGCGTGGTCCTCAGTTATCGGGATCTGGACCTTCGCGCGCGGACCATTGCGGCCGCCCTGCAAGCCAATGCCCGGCAGGGAGATCGGGCGGTCCTGCTGTTCCCCAGTGGTCCGGACTACGTCGCGGCATTTTTCGGTTGCCTGTATGCCGGGGTGATCGCGGTGCCGGCCTACCCGCCGGAATCGACCCGTCGTCATCACCAGGAGCGCCTGATCTCGATCCTCGCCGACGCCGAGCCACGGCTGTTGCTGACCAGCGCCGGGCTGCGCGATGCGCTGTTGCAGATGGACGAACTCAAGGCCGCCGGCGCGCCGCAACTGCTCTGTGTGGACACCCTGGACGCCGGGCAGGCCGAAGACTGGCAGGCGGTTGAGCTTGAGGACCACGACATCGCCTTCCTGCAATACACCTCCGGTTCCACCGCGCTGCCCAAGGGCGTGCAGGTCAGCCACGGCAACCTGGTGGCCAACGAGCTGTTGATCCGCCGCGGCTTTGGTATCGATCTCAACCCGGACGACGTGATCGTCAGCTGGCTGCCGCTGTACCACG
Source organism: Pseudomonas danubii (assembly GCF_042980055.1). Taxonomy (NCBI): domain Bacteria; kingdom Pseudomonadati; phylum Pseudomonadota; class Gammaproteobacteria; order Pseudomonadales; family Pseudomonadaceae; genus Pseudomonas; species Pseudomonas danubii. The sequence goes on along the minus strand of NZ_CP116502.1, from coordinate 5,885,869 downwards.
ACATGGGCCTGATCGGTGGCCTGCTGCAACCGATTTTCAGTGGCGTGCCCTGTGTGCTGATGTCGCCGGCCTACTTCCTGGCCCGCCCCGTACGCTGGCTGGAAGCGATCAGCGAATACGGCGGCACCATCAGCGGCGGCCCGGATTTCGCCTACCGCCTGTGCAGCGAGCGAGTCAGTGAATCGGCCCTGGAGCGCCTCGACCTCAGCCGCTGGCGCGTGGCCTATTCCGGTTCCGAGCCGATCCGCCTCGACACCCTGGAAGGCTTTGCCGAGAAGTTCGGCGCCAGCGGTTTTTGTCGCGACAACTTCCTGGCTTCCTATGGCCTGGCCGAAGCCACCCTGTTCGTCGCCGGCGGCGTGCGCGGCCGCGGCATCCCGGCGTTGCGTCTGGACGACCAGGCCCTAGCGCAGAACCGTGCCGAGCCGGGGCAGGGCAGCGCCATGATGAGTTGCGGCTTCAGCCAGCCGGAGCACGCCGTGCTGGTGATGGACCCGCAACAGCTCAGCGAACTGCCTGACAACCGCATCGGCGAAGTCTGGGCCGCCGGGCCGAGCATTGCCCACGGCTACTGGCGCAATCCCGAAGCCAGCGCCAAGACCTTCGTCCAGCATGCCGGCCGCACTTGGCTGCGCACCGGCGACCTGGGTTTTATGCGTGACGGCGAGCTGTTCATCACCGGGCGCCTGAAAGACCTGCTGATCGTACGCGGGCACAACCTGTACCCCCAGGACATCGAAAAAACCATCGAGCGCGAAGTGGAAGTGGTGCGCAAGGGCCGGGTGGCGGCGTTTGCGGTCAGCGACCAGGGCCAGGAAGGCATCGGCATCGCTGCGGAAATCAGCCGCAGCGTGCAGAAGATCCTGCCCCCCGAAGCGCTGATCAAGGCCATCCGCCAGGCCGTGGCCGAAGCCTGTCAGGAAGCGCCCAGCGTGGTGGTCTTGCTCAACCCCGGGGCCCTGCCGAAAACCTCCAGCGGCAAGTTGCAGCGCTCCGCCTGCCGCACACGGTTGGCCGATGGCAGCCTGGATTACTACGCGCTGTTCCCGCAGGCCGGCAGCGAACCCGCCCGCGTCGGTGAAGGTTCTGAAGATGAACTGCAAAAACTGATCGGGCGAATCTGGCAGGAGCAACTGCAATGCGCGGCAGTGGCCGCCGACGATCACTTCTTCCTCTTGGGGGGCAACTCCATCGCGGCCACCCAGGTCATGGCCCGCCTGGGGCAGGAACTGGGCCTGGAGTTGAGCCTGCGCCTGTTGTTCGAAGCGCCGACCCTGGGTGAATTCAGTGCCGCCGTGGCGCGCCTGCAACAGGACGGCGGCGTGGCCCAGGGCAGCATTCAGGCCCTGTCGCGCCAGCAGCCGCTGCCCCAATCCCTGGCGCAGAACCGCCTGTGGATCACCTGGCAACTGGACCCGCACAGCAGCGCCTACAACATTCCCGGCGGCCTGCGCCTGCGTGGCGAACTGGACGAAGACGCCCTGCGCAGCAGCTTCCAGCACCTGCTCCAGCGTCACGAAGCGCTGCGCACGCGGTTCTTCGAGCGCGACGGCCAGGCCCTGCAACAGGTGGACGCCGCCGGTGAATTCAACCTGCAAGTGATTGATATCAGCGACCTGCCTGTGGCCGAACGCGAAGCCCGGGCGCAGCAGATTCGCGAAGACGAAGCCCGCACCCAGTTCGACCTGGAGCAAGGCCCGCTGTACTGGGCGACCCTGGTGCGCCTGGACGATGAAGAGCACCAGTTGCTGCTGACCCTGCACCACATCATCGCCGACGGCTGGTCGCTGAATGTGCTGATCGACGAGTTCTCCCGGCTCTACGCCGCGGCGGCCCAGGGCCAGAGCCTGGAGCTGGCGCCCCTGAGCTTGCAGTACGCCGACTACGGCAGCTGGCAGCGCCAATGGCTGGCCCAGGGCGAAGGCCAGCGTCAGCTGGACTACTGGAAGCAGCAACTGGCCGATGAGGCCCCGGTACTCAGCCTGGCCACCGACCACCCGCGTTCGGCCCAGGTCCGCCACAGCGCCGCGCGCCACAGCCAGCGCTTGAGCGTGACCCTCAGCGAGGCGATCCGCCAGACTGCCCAGGCCCAGCAAGTGACGCCGTTCATGCTGTTGCTGGCCACCTTCCAGACCCTGCTGCACCGCTACAGCGGGCAGACCGACATCCGCATCGGCGTGCCCAACGCCAACCGTCCACGCCTGGAAACCCAGGGCCTGCTGGGCTTCTTCATCAACACCCAGGTACTGCGCGGCCAGCTGGATGCGCGCCAGACCTTCGCCGAGCTGCTGCAACAGACCCGCCGCATCGCCCTTGAAGCCCAGGCGCATCAGGACCTGCCCTTCGAACAGTTGCTCGAAGCCTTCCCCGACGCCCGCGAGCAAGGCCTGTTCCAGGTCATGTTCAACCACCAGCAGCGCGACCTCAGTGCCTTGCGCCGCCTGCCGGGGTTGCTGGCCGAAGAGCTGCCGTGGCACAGCCGCGAGGCCAAGTTCGACCTGCAACTGCACACCGAGGAAGACCGCAACGGCCGCCTGAGCCTGGCCTTCGACTACGCCGACGAGCTGTTCGACGCGACGACCATCGAGCGTCTGGCCGGGCACTTCATCAGCCTGCTGGAGCATGCCTGCCAGCAGCCGGACAGCGCCCTGGGCGACTTGCCGTTGCTCGGCAAGGTCGAAGCGGCGCAACTGCAACAATGGAGCGTGGCGCCTTGCGCGAGCGCCGAACGCTGGCTGCCGGAACGCCTGCATGAACAACTGCAGCAGACTCCGGAGCGCACCGCGCTGATCTGGAACGGCGGCCAACTGAGCTTTGCCGAACTCCATGCCCAGGCCAACCGCCTGGCCCATTACCTGCGGGACAAGGGCGTCGGCCCGGACGTGTGCGTGGCCATCGCCTCCGAACGTTCGCCGCAACTGCTGATCGGCCTGTTGGCGATCATCAAGGCCGGTGGCGCCTACGTGCCCCTGGACCCGGACTACCCCGCCGAGCGCCTGGCCTACATGCTCGAAGACAGCGGCGTGCAATTACTGCTGACCCAAACCCATTTACTCGGCCAGATGCCCGAGGCCCCAGGCGTCAGCGCCATCGCCATGGACAGCCTCAAGCTCGACAGCTGGCCGAGCCAGGCTCCGGGCCTGCACTTGGACGGCGAGCACCTGGCCTATGTGATCTACACCTCCGGCTCCACCGGCCAGCCCAAGGGCGTGGGCAACACCCATCGCGCCTTGATGGAGCGCCTGCAATGGATGCAGGACAGCTATCAATTGCAGGCCGACGATGTGCTGATGCAGAAGGCTCCCATCAGCTTCGACGTGTCGGTGTGGGAGTGCTTCTGGCCGCTGATCAGCGGTTGCCGCCTGCTGCTCGCCGCCCCTGGCGAGCACCGCGACCCGCATCGCATCGCCCAGCTGGTTCAGGAGTACGGCGTGACCACGCTGCACTTCGTGCCGCCGCTGTTGCAGCTGTTCGTCGATGAACCGCTGAGCGCCGACTGCCACAGCCTGCGCCGGGTGTTCTCCGGTGGCGAAGCCTTGCCCGCTGAACTGCGCAACCGGCTGTTGGAGCAGTTGCCGAACGCGCAACTGCACAACCGTTACGGCCCCACCGAAACTGCGATCAACGTCACCCATTGGCAGTGTTCGGTCGATGACGGCGAGCGCTCGCCCATTGGCCGGCCGCTGGGCAATGTGCTGTGCCGGGTGCTGGATACCGAGCTCAACCTGCTGCCCGCCGGGGTGCCCGGCGAGCTGTGCATCAGCGGCCATGGCCTGGCCCGGGGTTACCTGGGACGCCCGGCGCTGACCGCCGAACGCTTTGTGGTCGACCCGCTGAGTGAGGAGGGCGCGCGCCTGTACCGCACCGGCGATCGGGTGCGCTGGTGCGCCGACGGCGTGCTGGAATACCTCGGCCGCCTCGACCAGCAGGTCAAGCTGCGGGGCTTTCGGGTCGAGCCGCAGGAAATCGAAGCGCGGCTGCTGGCCCAGGACGGCGTGGCCCAGGCCGCGGTGCTGGTGCGCGACACCATTGCCGGCCCGCAGTTGATCGGCTACTACACCGCCCCTGCCAGCGACGAAGATGAAACCGAGCAACGCGCTCGGCTGACCACCGCCCTGGCCGCCGAACTGCCGGAGTACATGGTGCCGGCGCAACTGCTGCGCCTGGAGGCCATGCCCCTGAGCCCCAGCGGCAAGCTCGATCGCCGGGCCCTGCCGGAACCGCAATGGCAGGTACGCGAACACGTTGAACCGAGCACCGATCTGGAACGGCAGATCGCCCAGATCTGGCGCGAAGTGCTGGGTCAGCCACGGATCGGCCTCAAGGACGACTTCTTCGCCCTGGGCGGGCATTCGCTGCTGGCCACCCAGATCATTTCCCGCACCCGCCAGGCCTGCGATGTCGAGCTGCCGCTGCGGGCGCTGTTCGAAGCCAGCGAGCTGGGAGACTTTGCCGAACAGGTGCTGCTGATCCAGCAGTCCGGCGCGCGCAACCAGCAGCCGCCGATTGCCCGGGTCGACCGCAGCCAGCCAGTGCCGCTGTCCTATTCCCAGCAGCGCATGTGGTTCCTCTGGCAGATGGAGCCCGACAGCCCGGCCTACAACGTCGGCGGCATGGCGCGGCTGTCCGGGGTGCTGGACGTGGGCCGCTTCGAGGCCGCGCTGCAAGCGTTGATCCTGCGCCACGAAACCCTGCGCACCACCTTCCCCAGCGTTAATGGCGTGGCCCACCAGCAGGTGCATGCCGACACCGGCCTGCGCATGGCCTGGAAGGACTTCTCGGCCCTGGCTCCGGATGCCCGGCAACAACGCCTGCAACAACTGGCGGACAGCGAAGCCCACCAGCCCTTCGACCTGGAGACCGGCCCGCTGCTGCGTGCCTGCCTGGTCAAGGCCGGCGAGCAGGAGCACTACTTCGTCCTGACCCTGCACCACATCGTCACCGAAGGCTGGGCCATGGACATCTTCGCCCGCGAGCTGGGCGCGCTGTACGAAGCCTTCCTCGACGACCGCGAATCGCCCCTGGAACCGCTGCCGGTGCAGTACCTGGACTACAGCGTGTGGCAGCGCCAGTGGCTGGAATCCGGCGAGCGCCAGCGCCAGCTGGACTACTGGACCGGGCAACTGGGCCGCGAACACCCGCTGCTGGAACTGCCCAGCGACCGGCCACGGCCCGCGGTGCAAAGCCACCAGGGCGAGCTCTACCGCTTCGATTTGAGCGACGAGCTGGCGGCCCGGGTGCGGGCCTTTAATGCTGAGCACGGCCTGACCCTGTTCATGACCATGACCGCCGCGTTGTCGCTGCTGCTCTATCGCTACAGCGGCCAGACCGACCTGCGCATCGGCGCGCCGGTGGCCAACCGCATCCGCCCGGAAAGCGAAGGGCTGATCGGCGCCTTCCTCAACACCCAGGTGCTGCGTTGCCAGCTCGACGGGCAGATGAGCGTCGGCCAGTTGCTGGAGCAGGTGCGCCACACCGTGATCGAGGGCCAGTCGCACCAGGACCTGCCCTTCGACCAGCTGGTGGAAGCCTTGCAACCGCCGCGCAGCACCGCCTACAACCCGCTGTTCCAGGTGATGTGCAACGTCCAGCGCTGGGAGTTCCAGCAAAGCCGGCAACTGGCGGGCATGACCGTGGACTACCTGGTCAACGATGCCCGGGCCACCAAGTTCGACCTCAACCTGGAAGTCACCGATCTGGATCAGCGTCTGGGTTGCTGCCTGACCTACAGCACCGACCTGTTCGATGAACCACGCATTGCGCGCATGGCCGCCCATTGGCGCAACCTGCTGCAGGCCCTGATTGACGATCCGCAACGACGCTTGTGCGAACTGCCGCTGCTGCACGCCGAGGAACAGCAGCAACTGCTGGACAGCCTGAGCGTCGAGCCCGGCGAGCACCGTCTGGACCAGTGCATCCACTACCTGTTCAGCGAACAGGCCCTGGCCCGTCGCGACGCCCCGGCCCTGACCTTCGCCGGGCAGACCCTGAGCTACAGCGAACTGGACAGCCGCGCCAACCGTCTGGCCTGGATGCTGCGCGAGCGTGGCGTAGGCCCGCAAGTGCGGGTCGGCCTGGCCCTGGAGCGTTCCCTGGAAATGGTCGTCGGCCTGCTGGCGATCCTCAAGGCCGGTGGCGCCTACGTGCCCCTGGACCCGGAATACCCCCTGGACCGCCTGCACTACATGATCGAAGACAGCGGCCTCGGCCTGCTGCTCAGCGATGCGCGGATGTTCGCTGCCCTGGGTGAGTTGCCGGCGAGTGTCGGTCGTTGGTGCCTGGAGGAGGACGGCGCGTTGCTGGCCAACTACCCGGCCAGCGAGCTGCCCTTGATCAGCCTGCCCCAGCATCAGGCGTACCTGATCTACACCTCCGGCTCCACCGGCCAGCCCAAGGGCGTGGTGGTGTCCCACGGGGAAATCGCCATGCACTGCCAGGCGGTGATCCGTCGTTTCGGCATGCGCGCGGACGATTGCGAGCTGCACTTCTATTCCATCAACTTCGACGCTGCCACCGAGCGCCTGCTGGTGCCGCTGCTCAGCGGCGCCCAGGTGGTACTGCGGGCCCAGGGCCAGTGGGACGCCGAGGAAATCTGCCAACTGATCCGTCAGCATCGCATCAGCATCCTCGGTTTCACCCCGAGCTACGGCAGCCAGTTGGCCCAGCATCTGGCCACCCAGCAGCAGACTCTACCGGTGCGCATGTGCATCACTGGCGGCGAGGCCCTGACCGGCGAACACCTGCAGCGCATTCGCGCGGCGTTCCAGCCGAGCCTGTTCTTCAACGCCTACGGCCCCACCGAAACCGTGGTCATGCCTTTGGCCAGCCTGGCGCCGCAGCACTTGGCCGAAGGCGTGGCCAGCGTGCCCATCGGCCGCATTGTCGGGGCGCGGGTGGCTTACATTCTCGATGCCGATCTGGCGCTGGTGCCACCCGGTGCCACCGGTGAGCTGTATGTCGGCGGCGCCGGGCTGGCCCAGGGTTATCACCGTCGTCCAGGGATGAGCGCCGAGCGTTTCGTGGCCGATCCGTTCTCCGGCGATGGCGGGCGCCTGTACCGCACCGGCGATCTGGTGCGCCAGTGCGCCGACGGCCAGTTGGAGTACATCGGCCGGGTTGACCATCAAGTGAAGATTCGCGGTTTCCGCATCGAGCTGGGAGAGATCGAAACCCGTCTGCTGGATCATCCGGCCGTGCGTGAAGCGGTGGTGCTGGCTCTCGACACCCCGGCTGGCAAACAGCTGGCCGGCTATTTGGTCAGCGAAGTTGCCGAGCACAACGAGGTGCAGCAGGCCAACCTGCGTGAAGCCCTCAAGCAGCAGCTGAAAACCCAGCTGCCGGACTACATGGTGCCGACCCACCTGATCCTGCTGGAGAGCATGCCCTTGACCGCTAACGGCAAGCTCGACCGCCGGGCCCTGCCGATGCCGGACCCAGAGCTCAATCGCCAGCAGTACGTGGCGCCGAGCAATGATCTGGAGCAGACCCTGGCCAAGGTCTGGGGCGAAGTGCTGAACGTGCAGCGCGTGGGCCTCAACGACAACTTCTTCGAACTGGGGGGCGACTCGATCCTGTCTATCCAGGTGGTCAGCCGTGCCCGCCAGTTGGGGATTCACTTCACCCCGCGGGACCTGTTCCAGCACCAGACCGTGCAGACCCTGGCCCGGGTCGCCAGCCACACTCAGCGCGTCAGCGCCGAGCAGGGTCAGCTCAGTGGCGAAGCGCCGCTGACGCCGATCCAGCACTGGTTCTTCGACAGCCGCATTCCCCAGCCGCAGCACTGGAACCAGGCGCTGCTGCTGGAGCCGCTGGGCGTGCTTGATGCTCAACGGCTGGAACAAGCGCTGCTGGCGGTGCTGGAGCAGCACGACGCCCTGCGCCTGCGTTTCTCTCAAGCGGACGGGCAGTGGCGCGCCGAGTACCTGCCGCTGTCCGACGCGCCTGTGCTGTGGCAAGTGCGGGTGCCGTCCATGGCCACCTGCGAGGCGCTGTTCGCCGACGCTCAACGCAGCCTCGACCTGGAACACGGACCGCTGTTGCGGGCGGTGTTGGTGGACGGGCCGGAAGGCGAGCAACGCCTGTTGCTGGCGATCCACCATTTGGTGGTGGATGGCGTGTCCTGGCGCGTGCTGCTGGAGGATCTGCAGAACGCCTATCGTCAGCTGGAAGCCGGGCAGGCTCTGAACCTGCCGGCCAAGACCAGTGCCCTGCGGGACTGGTCGAGCCGCCTGCAGGCCTATGCCGGCAGCGAATCCCTGCGTGAAGAACTCGGCTGGTGGCAGCAGCAACTGGCCGGCCCGGCCGCGCAATTGCCGGGCTTGAATGCCGCCGGCCGCCAGCAGCATCAGCAGGCCCGTAGCCACAGCGTGACCCTGGATGCCGAGCGCACCCGCCAGCTGCTGCAACAGGCCCCGGCGGCCTACCGCACCCAGGTCAACGACCTGCTGCTGACCGCCCTGGCCCGGGTGCTGTGCCGCTGGAGCGGGCAGCCTTCGGCCCTGGTGCAACTGGAAGGCCACGGCCGCGAGGCGCTGTTCGACGAGATCGACCTGACCCGCAGCGTCGGCTGGTTCACCAGCGCCTATCCGCTGCGCCTGACCCCGTTGCAAGTGGAAGAAGCGGCCGGGCAGGGCGCCTCGATCAAGGCCATCAAGGAACAACTGCGAGCGGTGCCGCATAAGGGCCTGGGTTATGGCGTGCTGCGCTACCTGGCCGATGACGCCTGCCGCGAGGCTTTGGCGGCGCTGCCGCTGGCGCCGGTGACCTTCAACTACCTGGGCCAGTTCGACCAGAGCTTCGGCGCCGACGCATTGCTGCGTCCGCTGGATGAATCCGTCGGTTCGACCCATGCACCTGAAGCACCGTTGCCCAACGAGCTGAGCATCGACAGCCAGGTCTATGGCGGCGAGCTGGTGCTGCGCTGGACTTACAGCGGCGAACGTTTCGACGCCGAGCTGATCGGCGAACTGGCGGACGCCTACCTGGGCGAGCTGCAGAGTCTGATTGCCCATTGCCTGCGCGACGATGCTGGTGGCCTGACGCCGTCGGACTTCCCCCTGGCGCGCCTGACCCAGGCCCAACTCGATGGCCTGCCGGTGCCGGCTGTGCAGATCGAAGACGTCTACCCGCTAACCCCGATGCAGGAAGGCATGCTGCTGCACACCCTGCTGGAGCCGGGCACCGGCTTGTATTACATGCAGGATCGCTACCGCATCAACAGCGAGCTGGACCCCGAGCGTTTCGCCCAGGCCTGGCAGGCGGTGGTGGCGCGCCACGAAGCCTTGCGCGCGTCTTTTTGCTGGAACGTCGGCGAAGACATGCTGCAGGTTATCCACAAGCCGGGCCGCACCCCGATCGAGTTCCTCGACTGGAGCGCGGTGCCCGAGGCCGAGCAGGAGCCCAAGCTGCAAGCCCTGCATAAACAGGAGCGCGAGGCCGGTTTCGATCTGCTCAATCAGGCGCCGTTCCACCTGCGGCTGATCCGCGTCGGTGCGGCCCGTTACTGGTTCATGATGAGCAACCACCACATCCTCATCGATGCCTGGTGCCGCTCGCTGCTGATGAACGACTTCTTCGAGATTTACACCGCTCTGGGCGAAGGCCGCGAGGCGCAGCTGGCGGTACCGCCGCGTTACCGCGACTACATCGGCTGGTTGCAACACCAGAGCCTGTCCGAGGCGCGGCAGTGGTGGCGGCAGAACCTTGAAGGCTTCGAACGCACCACGCCGATCCCCAGCGACCGGCCGTTCCTGCGGGAACACGCCGGTGACAGCGGCGGCATGATCGTCGGCGACTGCTACACCCGCCTGGATGCCCGGGACGGCGCGCGACTGCGCGAGCTGGCGCAGCAGCATCAGCTGACCGTCAACACCTTCGCCCAGGCGGCCTGGGCCCTGGTGCTGCGGCGCATGAGCGGCGATCGCGATGTATTGTTCGGCGTCACCGTGGCCGGGCGCCCGGTGGAAATGCCGGAGATGCAACGCACCGTCGGCCTGTTCATCAACAGCATCGCCCTGCGGGTCAAGCTGCCCGAGGAGGGGGAGCGCTGCAGCGTGCGCCAGTGGCTCAGCGGCTTGCTCGACCGCAACATGCAACTGCGCGAATACGAATACCTGCCGCTGGTAGCGATTCAGGAGTGCAGCGAGCTGCCCAAGGGCCAACCGCTGTTCGACAGCCTGTTCGTGTTCGAAAACGCCCCGGTGGAAGTCTCGGTGCTGGACCGTGCCCAGAGTTTGAACGCCAGTTCGGATTCCGGCCGTACCCACACCAACTTCCCGATCACCGCCGTGTGCTACCCGGGGGATGACCTGGGCCTGCACCTGTCCTACGACCAGCGCTACTTCGAACAGGCGACCATCGAGCGCCTGCTCGGCGAGTTCAAGCGCCTGCTGCTGGCCCTGATGCAGGGTTTCCACGGCGACATGACCGAACTGCCGCTGCTGGGTGAAGAGGAGCAGGACTTCCTGCTGGCCGGCTGCAACCAGAGCCAGCATGAGTACCCGCTGCAGCGCAGCTACGTGGAGCTGTTCGAGGCCCAGGTGGCGGCCCATCCGCAACGCATTGCCGCCAGTTGCCTGGACCAGCGCTACAGCTACGCCGAGTTGAACCGCTGCAGCAACCGCCTGGGCCATGCCTTGATTGCCAACGGCGTGGGCTTTGACCAACCGGTGGCCTTGCTGGCCGAGCGCGGCCTGGAACTCTTGGGCATGATCATCGGCAGCTTCAAGGCCGGGGCCGGCTACCTGCCCCTGGACCCGGGCCTGCCAAGCCAGCGCCTGGGGCGCATTATCGAGCTCAGCCGCACGCCGATCCTGGTCTGCAGCGCGGCCTGCCGCGAACAGGCCCAGGCCCTGCTGGACGAGTTCGCCTGTGCCGGGCGGCCACGGTTGCTGGTCTGGGAAGAGCTGCAAGGCGCCGGGCATGCCGAGCACAATCCGGGCCGCTACAGCGCGCCGGACAACCTGGCCTACGTGATCTACACCTCCGGTTCCACCGGCCTGCCCAAGGGCGTGATGGTGGAGCAGCGCGGCATGCTCAACAACCAGCTGAGCAAGGTGCCGTACCTGCACTTAAGCGAAGCCGACGTGATCGCCCAGACCGCGTCCCAGAGCTTCGACATTTCGGTCTGGCAGTTCCTTGCCGCACCGCTGTTCGGCGCCCGGGTCGACATCGTGCCCAACGCCATCGCCCACGATCCCCAGGGCCTGTTGGCTCACGTCCAGGAGCAGGGCATCACCGTGCTGGAGAGCGTGCCGTCGCTGATCCAGGGCATGCTCGCCCAGGACGCCATTGCCCTGGATGGCCTGCGCTGGATGCTGCCCACCGGCGAGGCCATGCCACCGGAGTTGGCGCACCAATGGCTGCTGCGTTATCCACAGATCGGTTTGGTCAACGCCTACGGTCCGGCGGAATGTTCCGATGACGTGGCCTTCTTCCGGGTGGACCTGGCTTCGACCCGGGGCGCCTACCTGCCCATCGGTACGCCCACCGACAACAACCGGCTGTACCTGATGGACGAAGCCCTGGAGCTGGTACCCCTGGGCGCCGTCGGCGAGCTGTGCGTAGCGGGCACCGGTGTCGGCCGTGGCTACGTCAGCGACCCGTTGCGTACCGCGCAGGCCTTCGTGCCCCATCCGTTCGGTGCGGCGGGCGAACGCCTGTACCGCACCGGCGATCTGGCACGCCGGCGCAGCGACGGCGTACTGGAATACGTCGGCCGGATCGACCATCAGGTGAAGATCCGTGGCTATCGCATTGAACTGGGGGAAATCGAAGCGCGCCTGCACGAACAGCCGGAACTGCGCGATGCCGCCGTGGGGGTGCAGGAAGGGGTCAACGGCAAGCATCTGGTGGGCTATCTGGTGGCCAGTGACTCAAGCCTGAGCCCGAGCGAATGCCTGGAGCGGATCAAACCGCGTCTGCGCGCCGAGCTGCCGGAATACATGGTGCCGCTGCACTGGCTGTGGCTGCAGCGCCTGCCGCTCAACGCCAACGGCAAGCTCGATCGCAAGGCCCTGCCGGCCCTGGAGATCGGCCAGTTGCAGAGCCAGGACTATCAAGCCCCGAGCAGTGAGCTGGAGCAAACCCTGGCCGATATCTGGGCCGAGGTGCTCAAGGTCGAACGGGTGGGCGTGCGCGACAACTTCTTCGAATTGGGCGGGCATTCCTTGCTGGCCACGCAGATTGCCTCGCGGGTACAGAAGACCCTGCAACGCAACGTACCGCTGCGGGCCATGTTCGAATGCAGCACAGTGCAGGAGCTGGCCGCGTACATCGACGGCTTGGCCGGGAGCGAGATCAGCGAGGAGAAGGTCGATCGCTTGAGCGACCTGATGGCCGAGTTGGAGGGCTTGTAAGCTTTTGCGGCGGGCGCAGCCACCCCAAAGGCTGCGCCTCAATCCTTCAGGAAGGTCGCGCATTCAGGCTTTACGGCCGCTGCATAACCGAGCGGTCTCTACAGGAAGCCTATTCAGGGGTGAAATAGAAAGGCAGTATTCAGCTAAGGGTTTTTGTTTGCCCTTATCGATTGAACTGAGCATGAAGAAAAAATAACAAGGATGCACCGAATGAAAGCAGAGTTGCGAGGCGGCGAAAAAATCATCAAAGAAGGGGCGGCAAACCTTCAAAGAAATATTGAGACGGTGGGCGGAAGGCTTTTTCTGACGAACCAGCGTCTACTATTTGTCGCGCATAAAATTAACTTCCAAAGCGCTCCTGACGAGATTGAAATCTCAAACATCCAGTCATTGCAACCGGCATGGACTAGATTTTTAGGTCTTATCCCCGTTTTCCCCAACTCTTTATCTGTTTTTACAAAGCAGGGTATAGAGTCTCGATTTGTACTATTTGGCCGTGACGCATGGGCTGCTGCCATTGCTGCAACCATGAATGGGGCCAATGGCTAAATAACCTTCAGTTTGAAATAGTTCGCCGCGCATTGCCCGACAGCAGTCCTGTCGGGCTTTGTCGTTTCAGACAGTTCAAGGACCGGAACCATGGCAGAACAGCTTTACTGGCACGACATCGACGACACCCTGGGCAACTGGAGTGGCCTCGGTGTCGAGGTCGAACCGGGCGCCACGGACAAACCGCCGCTGTACCTGCGCACCGGCGCCAATGCCCGGATCAAGTTGATGCACCACGACACGCCGTTGTTCTGGGCCACCCTGGCCCGCGACCACGGCGGCGTCTGGCTGGTGCGCAACCCGCTGGCGGACGGCGCCGAATGCCGGTTGCTGGCACCCATCGACTCACCCACGGTGGAGCAGCACGCGGCGCTGGCGCCCGAGCGGCGGATCAAGGCCTGGAGCCGCTATTTCGTCAGCCATCTCAGTGAAAGCGCCCGGCACTTCCTCACCCCCGGTTTCTGGCTGGCCCAGGGCCTGCTGCCGGAGCCTGAGAGCACCGCGCGCGGCCTGGACAACTGGCGCTTCAGCTCCCGCGAAGATGCCCTGACCCACGTGCCCAACTGGCGGCTGTACGGCGAGGATTTTCTCGACAACCTGCAACCCCAGACCCTGGAGTGGATCGACTGGTGGCACGGCGGCGGCAAGCTTATCGGCCTGCACCGTGTCGACCCCGAGGCTGGGCGCCTGAAGTGGTGGCGCAAGAAGGCCCGCGAAGGCAGCCTGCCGCCGATCCTGTTGTGGTACGTCGGCGGGTTGGCGTCCTACGTGGTGATCGACGGCCATTACCGTTTGCAGGCGGCCATCGCGGAAAACCTCGCGCCATCATTCATCGTCCTCAGCGCCACCCGCGAGCGCGGCTTCGCACCGAGCCTGGAGCATCAGCAACGGGTCATGGATTCACTGCGCAAGCGCGGCGACGCGGTGCCGCGCAACCCGGCCCTGAGCACCGACAACCTCAACCGGGTGCTGATCCAGGCGTTCGATGACCGGCCGCAGTACCGCAGCGCTACCCCGGCCTGGGCCGGCAATGAACCGGAGTCGCAGTGGTGTGACGAGGTGCGTCAGTGCCTGGGCGGGCAAGGGTTGGCAGACGAAGTGGACGCGGTCATTGCGCGCCATGGGTAAAGCGCCGGCCGCCTTCGCTGGCAAGCCAGCTCCTACAGGCGAATGCGCCCTCCAGCCCTCTGCTATAGTCGCGCCCGCCTGCCGCTGGGCCGGTCATTGATCAAGGATTAGGGACAATCGTGGAACAGATTTTCTGGCGTGACATCGAGGATTTGGCCGGCCACTGGAACGGCCTCGGCGTGGACGTCAAACGCCCGGCCAACGGCAAACCCAACCTGTGCCTGCTCAGTGGCAACAACTGCCGTATGCAGTTGGTGCTGGGCGACCAGACCCTGCTCTGGGGCACCATGTCCCGCTGCCTGTATGGCGTATGGCTGGTGCGCAATCACCTGCCGGAGCAACTGCCGCAAACCCTGGTGGGCCCCATCGACTCACCTCAGGTGGAACAACAGGCGCGCCTCGACCCGGCGCTGCGCCTCAAGGCTTGGAGCCGCTTCTTCGTCGAGCAACTGATGCAGCACCAGCCGGACTTCTTCTACCCCGGCTACTGGCTGGTGCGGGCCCTGCGCCCGGCATCGCAGAAGCCGCTGCGGCCGCTGCTCAGTGGCACCGAAGCCTGGTACTTCAAGGGCGGTGAAGATGCCCTGAGCCATATGCCGCAGTGGGCGATCTATGGCCGCAACATCCTCGACAACCAACAGGCCGGTACGGCGCGCTGGGTCGGGTTGGGGGAGTACGGTGGCGCAGTAGTCGGCCTGCATGCCGTGGACCCGCATTCCGGGCGCTTGAAGTGGTGGCGCAAAAAAGCCCGCGAAGGCAGCTTGCCGCCGATCCTGCTGTGGTACGTCACCGGTCTGAGCTGCTATCTGATTCTCGATGGCCATTACCGCCTGCAGGCGGCCATCGATGAAAACCTGCCGCCGGAGTTTCTGGTGCTCAGCTCGCCGCGGCTCTACCGCTATCGCCCCAACCCGCAAGAGCAGCAGAAGGTGCTGGGGGCGCTGCAAGTGCAAATCCAGCGCAAAAAACTGGACACCGGGCGCTTCAACCAGTTGCTGATCAGCACCTTCGACGACCGGCCGTATCACGGCTTCGGCAGCCAGTCCTGGGCGGGGATTGCCTCGGAGCAGACGTGGATCGACCAGGTCAGCGGCATTCTCAAGGAGCGCGGAGGCCTGAGTGATCTGGAGGAAATTCTCGAACGCGAGGCGCCGGAAGAATACCGCTGAGTCATGCTTGCGGCTGATGCCAATCGGTTTTTTGTAGCCGCTGCCGCAGGCTGCGAACGGCTGCGCAGCAGACGCGGCGATTTCAAGGCCGCCAGCGGTCTTTGACGGGAGATCGTCAAGCAAGGTCCTGCGGACCTTTTCGCAGCTTCGCCAAGGCTCAGCAGCGGCTACAGGTCCGCAGGGCCATAGGTCCACAGGCCAATGCCGATCGGGGCAAGGTGATTTCGGAAACGGGCTGGAAGGTCGCTGGAATGGCGTTTAGTCGCTTTCTTTTGTAAGGCAAATCCGAGAAACTGCGGGCCGCTTGAATGCGCCTGGTGGGCGGGCTAGGGTTCCGGAGCCATCGCCCAATCGATGGCTCGGATGTGCAAGTCCGACTGTTACCAGACGCATAAGCGCTCAGTCATGCCTGAGCGATTTCATGTTCGCCGTGTTATGGCGGCCGTGCGCGGGAGATCTTCGGATCTGCCGGGGTTCTGGTAACTCGGTCTTGCACACCCGCGTACGGCTGCCACCTTATTCGTGTGCAAGCGAACGGTGTCAGCTCCTTGTCATTACCAGGAGTTTGACCATGAAAAAGCTCGTCCCCGATCCCCCCACGTCCTATCGCGATCCCGCCCTCAAGGAAGCCAACGCCACCCTACGCGTGGCCCTGGCCCGGCAACCGCTGGACCCCGCGCTGTTCCAGCTCACGACCCAAGCCAACCCCGTTTCCCCCGACTCGCTGTTCAGCGTGCGCGAAGGCGTCAGCGCCGAAGAGGCCTTGGTGCATGTGGCGCTGCTGCTCAAATGCGCCGAAGAGGTCTGCGATGAAATCACCCAGCAGGGCAGCGGCCTGGAGCGCGGGCTGATCTGGTCCATGGTGCATTCGGTGGAGATGGCGCGGGCGGTGGTCGAAGCCTTGCTCGACGGCCAGCGCGGGCCTTGAATCCGGGCATTTCCTGATACGTTTTTGTCGCCCCGGTCCGATTGACTGAGCTTTTTTCACGGCACAGTCTGTCGGACCTTTTTCGTCATTTCCTGCAGGAGCTAGCCAATGCCTTTCGCGACCATCGATGGACAACCGTTGCACTACCTTGACCAGGGCCAGGGGCCGGTGGTGTTCCTGGCCGGCAGTTATTTGTGGGACACCGGCATGTGGGCGCCGCAGATCGAGGCGTTGTCGGCGCGGTACCGGGTGATTGCCGTGGACCTGTGGGGCCATGGCCAGTCCGGGCCGTTGCCGCAAGGCACCGCGTCGCTGGACGATGTGGCGCGGCAGATGCTGGCCTTGCTCGACCATTTGCAGATTGAGCGGGTGACGTTGGTGGGCTTGTCGGTGGGCGGCATGTGGGGCGCCCGTATGGCCCTGGCGGCGCCGCAGCGCATCGACGGTCTGGTGCTGATGGACACTTACCTGGGCGCCGAGCCTGAGCCGACCCGGCAGTACTATTTCTCGCTGTTCCAGCAGATCGAGGACAGCGGCCTGATCGCCGAGCCGCTGCTGGACATCGTGGTGCCGATCTTCTTCCGTCCGGGCATCGACCGGCAGTCGGCGCTGTTCCAGGACTTTCGCGCCAGCCTCGCGGCGCTGCCGGCCGAGCGCCTGCGCCAGAGCGTGATCCCCATGGGGCGCATTACCTTCAGCCGGGCGGATGTGCTGGATCAGCTGGAACGCCTGGATGGGCGCAATACCTTGCTGCTGTGTGGTGATCAGGACCAGCCGCGGCCGCCGGCGGAAACCGTCGAGATGGCCGAGCGCATTGGCTGCCCTTATCAGCTGGTGCCCGAGGCCGGGCATATCTCCAGCCGTGAGAACCCGGAGTTCGTGACCCGGGCCTTGCTGGCGTTTTTACAGCGCCACGGTTGAAGCCCGATTCTTCCGTTGCAGGAGCTGGCTTGCCAGCGAAGAGACCCGCAAGCCGGACGCCAGTCTGACGGACGCTTTCGCCGGCAAGCTGGCTTCTACGGGTGGGGATACGCGTTGTAGGAGCTGGCTTGCCAGCGAAGAGGCCCGCAAGCCGGGCGCCAGCCTGACAGACGCTTTCGCCGGCAAGCCGGCTCCTACGGGGGCGGGGTTATTTCGGGCCGAGAATCTGCGTCAGCTTGCCCGGGGCCGGGGCGCCTTGCTGTTGTTGCAGTTCGCCCTTGTCGTCGAGGTAGAAGATCGCCGGGGTCGCCGACAGCTCCAGTTCTTCCATCAGTTTCATGTTGGCGTCGAGCTTGGCCTGCACTGCCGCTGGAATGCTCGCCAGGGGTTTCAGGACGCTGGCCTTGCCGGCTTTCTCGTGGTCCTGCAGGGCCTGTTGCGGGTCCTTGGCGGCCAGCAGGGCGGCGGATTTGCCCGGGCTGTCTTCGCGGATGATGCCCACCATGATGTGCCGCAGTTGCACCTTGCCGGCGTTCACCCAGGGCCGCGCCTGTTGCCAGAACATGTTGCAGTAGGGGCAGTTGGGGTCGCTGAACAGGTAGACGATGCGCGGCGCATCGGCCTTGCCGTCGGCGATCCAGTTGCTCTTGTCCAGGTTGTTCCAGACTTCCTTGGCCATCGGTGCGTAGACCAGTTTCTGCAGCGGCTCGGCGCTGAGGTCCTTGCCGTCGGCGTCGTACAGGTTGCCGAGCAGCACGTGCTTGCCGTCCGGGGTCAGGTACAGGGCCATGCCTCGGTTCTGGTACTGCGCGGCGTAGCCCTTGAGGCCATCCGGGGCATCGAAGCTGCCGAGGATCTTGGCGCCTTTTTCTTCGATCTTGCGGATCGGTGCGGGCAGTTCTTCGGCGTGCAGCAGCGGCGCGCTGAGCAGGGCTGCGCCCAAGGACAGGCTCAGCAGGTGGCGGATGAAGGGCATGGCAGTTTCCTTGCAGGGGCGACCGGGGTCGGATGGGCGTCGTCGAAGTTTTCCAGGGCACGGGCCAGGCTGGCTTCCGAGAGTTCACCCAGGT
Organism: Pseudomonas danubii; assembly: GCF_042980055.1. Taxonomy (NCBI): domain Bacteria; kingdom Pseudomonadati; phylum Pseudomonadota; class Gammaproteobacteria; order Pseudomonadales; family Pseudomonadaceae; genus Pseudomonas; species Pseudomonas danubii. Next base: position 5,867,748 of record NZ_CP116502.1, on the reverse strand, counting down.
GACTGCTCAGCAGACGGCCGTCGGCGCTGTAGAACAGTGTAGTGGGCAGGGCCATGGAGCCCACGGCCTGGCCCAGGCGGCCGCCGCTGTCGAACAGCACGTTGTTCAGGTTCAGTTCCTGGGTGGCGAGGAAGGTGGCCACGCTTTGCATGCTTTCGCCCTGGTTGACGAACAGGAAGGTCAGGTCCGGACGTTGCTGCTGGGCGCGCTCCAGGACCGGCATTTCTCGCCGGCACGGCGGGCACCAGGTGGCCCAGAGGTTGATCACCAGTGGCCCACCCTGGTAGTCGGTGAGCTGCACGGTGTCGCCGGTGGCATTGCGCAGGGGCATTTCCGGCAGGCGGGTGCCCTGGTCGTAGAGCGTCAGGGACAGGCTGGCCAGCAGCCAGAAGGCCAGGCCGCTGGCGATACCGGCGCCCAGTGGGCGGCGCAGCGGTGGGCGTTTCCAGCCCCAGGCCAGGGCTGCCAGAAGCATGATGATGACCCCCGGCCAGGCCAGGAAGCCGCCGTCGCGCAGGTCGATGATCAGCCACAGGTTGTGCTGGTAGTGCTTCCAGTAAGCGATGACAAAGCAGATCCGCGCCGCGAGCATGCCCAGCAGGAACAGCATGAACAGCACCGATTCCGGGTTGTCGCCGCCGCGCTTGGCCACCCGCCAGCCCACCAGGGTGGCCAGGGCCAGGGCACTGATCAGCAGCAGGTGGTTGAGGGCGATGGCGAAGGTGCCGATGGTAAAGGTCAGCATCAACGGGCTTCCCGGGTCTGAGTCCAGCGTTGCAGGAAGGCCGTGGCATCGACTTCACCGGTGATGCGCTGGCTGCGGCGTTCGCTGCCGTCCGGGCCGATCCACAGGAAGCTGGGTGGGCCGGGCACTTTGTAGCGGCTGAGCAGTTCGCGGCCGTCGGCGTTGTCATGGGTGACGTCCAGGCGCAGCAGGCGCACGTCCTTCAGGGCGTCGAGGACTTGGGGCTGGCCGAACACGGTTTTCTCCATGATCTTGCAGGACACGCACCAGTCGGCGTAGTAGTCCAGCAGCACCCATTGGCCCTGGGCCTGGGCGCTGTCCAGGGCACGTTGCAGTTCCGCAGGCGACTTGACGGTGGTGAAGGCATCGTGGGCCGTGGCGCTGCTGGCCACGCTGCCACCGCTGTAGACCTTCAGCGGTCGCCACAGGTCATCGCTGCCACCAGCGGCGCCCACCAGCAGCACGCTGCCCCACAGGCCAAACAGCACGGCTGCGGCGCCAAACAGGTGCAGCAGGCGCCCGGCGATGGCGCGTTGCTGCCAGGCGCAATAGGCCAGTACCAGGGCCAGGGCGCCCCACAGACCGATCCACAGGCTGGTGTCGAGCACCGGGCGCAACATATAGATAGCGGTGCCCAGGAACAGGAAGCCGAACACGCCCTTGAGCAGGTTCATCCACGGCCCCGGCTTGGGCAGGAAGCGGTTGCCCACGGTCACCAGCAACAGCAGTGGCAGGCCAATGCCCAGGCCCAGGGCGAATAGCGCCAGGCCGCCAAACAGGGCGTTGCCGGTTTGGGCGATGTACAGCAGGCCACCGGCCAGGGGCGCGGTCATGCACGGACCTACCAACAGCGCCGACAGGGCGCCGAGAGCGCCACAGCCGATCAGGCTGCCGCCCTGGCGCTGGCGGCTGGCGCCTTCCAGGCGGTCGCGCAGAAACGCGGGCATTTGCAATTCAAAGAAGCCGAACATCGGCAGCGCCAGCAGCACGAACAGCGCGGCAAAGCTGCCCAGCACCCAGGGCTGTTGCAACCAGGCCTGCAGGTTGCTGCCCAGCAGGGCGGCGATCACCCCCATGCCGGCATACACCAGGGCCATGCACAGCACGTAGCTGGAGGCCAGGGCCAAGCCCCGGCGCGGGCTGGCGCCGCTGCCGACAACGATCCCCGCGAGGATCGGCAGCATCGGCAGTGAGCAAGGGGCGAAGGCCAGCAGCAGGCCGAAACCGAAGAAGGCCAGCAGGCCCAGGCCCCAGGATTTTTGTTGCAGATCGTTGGCCAGCAGTTGGTCCTGGGCCGTGCCAGGGCCGGCGGCGACCGGGCTGCTGGCGGCGGCGGGCGCACCACCCAGGTCGAGTTCCAGGGTTTGCGGCGGGTAGCACAGGCCGGCGTCGGCGCAGCCCTGCCAGCCCAGCTTGACCTTGCCGCTGGCGGCGGGCGGCAGCTTCACTTCCAGGCCTTGGCGATACACGGTCTGCTCGCCGAAGAATTCGTCGCTGTGGTGTTCGCCGTCCGGCAGCGTCGGCTGATGCTCCTGGGCCAGGCCATCGAACTTCAGGCGTTTCTGGTACAGGTAGTAGCCGTCGGCAATCTGCCAGAACAGCTGGGTTTCTCCGGAAGGCAGGCGCTCGGAGGTGAAGGTGAAAGCCTTGTCCACCGGCAGGAAGTCGGGCTTGACCTCGAACGGATTGTTGCTGGCTTCTGCCAGGGTGGTGAACAGCATAAACAGCAAAATGAGCAATCGACGCATGGTCAAGCCTTAAACCGGTGCAAGTGGGATGCACAATGGCGGGTCCTGATTAACCGATGATTAACCATACTTGGGTTGTTGCACGGCGGTGGCGGGCATAATGTCCGCTTAATCCGCCGCCTGTCTAATCAACGCCTTTGTTACAGGACCGACCATGCACGTACTTGTCTGTGAAGATGATGAGCTGATTGCCAGCGGAATAGTCGCCGGCCTCACGGCCCAGGGCCTGACGGTCGAGCATGTGGCCTCCGCTTCGGCGGCGCGGGCCATGCTCGGCGTGGCCGATTTCGACGTGATGGTACTGGACTTGGGCCTGCCGGATGAAGATGGTTTGAAGTTGCTCAAGCAACAGCGCCAGCAGGGCCTGGAGATTCCGGTGCTGATCCTCACCGCCCGCGATTCGGTGACCGATCGGGTCGACGGCCTGCAGGCCGGGGCCGACGATTATTTGCTCAAGCCGTTCGACCTGCGGGAGTTGGCGGCGCGTCTGCATACCCTGTTGCGCCGGGTGGCGGGGCGCAGCGTCAACCTGATCGAGCACGGACGCCTGACCTACGACCCCAGCACCCGGGAAACCCGCCTGGGCGGCGAGCCGGTGGATCTGTCCCGGCGCGAGCAGGCGCTGCTTCAGGCCCTGCTGCACAACCGCGGCCGGGTGCTGTCCAGCGAACAGCTCAAGGACAGCGTCTACGGGTTCAACGACGAACTGGAAAGCAACGCCCTCAACGTGCACATCCACCACCTGCGGCGCAAACTGGGCAACGGCATCGTCGAGACGGTGCGCGGCCTGGGTTATCGCCTGGGGCCGGCCGATGGCCAGGAGCAGTCCTAAGTGAGGAGCCTGCGCCTGCGCCTGAGCGTGACCCTGGGCGCCGCCTTCATTCTGATCTGGACCCTGGCCGCGGCCTGGATGCTCAGCGATCTGCGCAATCAGATGATGTTTTCCCTGGATCAGCGGCTGGTGGCTTCGGCGCGCATGGTGGCCGGTCTGCTGGAACAGATGCCGGCGCTGCCCTCCGATACCCATGCCCATCCGATTGCCAGCGCGGCTTTGACCATTCCCGGGGGCATGGCCTGTCAGGTCAGCTCCCTGCGCGGGCAAGTCCTGGCCCGCAGCCACAGCACCCCGGAACACACCCTGGAAGCCGAGAAACTGGGCTTTCACGACCAGATGATCGACGGCGCGCCCTGGCGCACCTTCACCCTGGTGCGCGGTGATCTGCGCATCACCACCGCCGACCGCCAGGTGGAACGCGAGGCGCTGAACATGTCGGTGCTGCTGGCCGCTTCGGTGCCGGTGGGGGTGGCCTTGCTGGGCTGTCTGTGGCTGTTGTGGCTGGGCATCGGCCAGAGCCTGGCGCCGCTGAACCGGATTCGCGACGCGCTGATGCGCCGCAGCGCCGATTCCTTGGAACCGTTGCAGATCCGGCCCATGCCCAGCGAATTGCGGCCGCTGGTGGACACCCAGAACCAGCTGTTCCAGCGCATCGCCAAGACCATCGAGCGCGAACGCCGCCTGACTGGCGACGCCGCCCATGAACTGCGCAGCCCGCTGACCGCGATCAAGACTCACCTGCAGGTGGCGCGCATGACCGACGGCGCGGCCCGGGATCAATCCCTGGCCCGGGCGGAGGAGGGCGCCGACCGCCTGCACCGGACCCTGGAGCAACTGCTGTTGCTGGCTCGGGTCGAGGGCAGCCTGTCGTTCGATGACGGCGTGCACTGCAATGCCGAGCAAGTGGTTCGCCTGGCAATCCAGGATGCCGCCGTGGGCGCCCGGCAGCGGGTCAAGGTGCACCTGGGAGAGCACACCGCCGAGGCCCCGGTGGCCATGCCCTCGACCCTGGCGATTGCCGCCTTGCGCAACCTGCTGGACAACGCCCTGCGGCACACCCCGCAAGACTGCCCGGTGGAGTTGAACCTGGAGCTGGTGGCCGGTCGCCTGCGTTTCCAGGTGCGTGATCATGGCCCGGGGATTGCCCAGGAAGACCTGCAACACCTGACCCAGCGTTTCTGGCGCAACAGCCAGAGCACCGGGTGCGGCCTGGGCCTGGCGATTGTCCAGGCCATTGTCCAGCGTTGCGCTTGCGAGCTGCACTTCGACAGCCTTCCTGATGGCCTGCGGGTCGAGCTGACCCTGCCTGCCCACCGCGCCTGACCCATCACCGTCCCCTGTAGGCGCTGGCTTGCCAGCGAAGAGGCCCTTGAGGCCGGCTTCGCCAGCAAGCTGGCTCCTACAGTGCCTTGTACGTTCCCCCCTGCCCGCCGCAGAAGCTGGCTTGCCAGAGAAGAGGCCCCTGAGATCGCCTTCGCCAGCAAGCTGGCTCCTACGGGGCGGTATGTGCAATTTCCTCGTCCTGGGGTGTAAATCCCGACCGCGCTGATGCGTTTTTAGAACAGGAAAACCTGTCAGTGCGCACCCGCGCTTGGGCTGCGCATCCGGCCGGTGGTCGTTTTGCTCAAATTGCAGCGCGAGGGTTCGAGACATGTCAGCCGTTACCAGCCTTATGGACGATCAGCCGGTGGGCCTTGCTCCCGCCCCGGCCGAGGCGCTTTACCAGTTCGAGGAGTCGCCCCTGCTGGCCCGTCAGAGCCGTCAGGAATCCAATGCCCGCAGCTATCCGCGGCGCATTCCCCTGGCCCTGAAACGGGCCAGTGGCATTCATGTCGAGGATGTCGAAGGCCGGCGTTTCATCGATTGCCTGGCCGGGGCCGGGACCCTGGCCCTGGGCCACAACCACCCGGTGGTGATCGCCGCGATCCAGCAGGTGCTGGCCGATGAACTGCCGCTGTTGACCCTGGACCTGACCACCCCGGTCAAGGATCAGTTCGTCCAGGACCTGTTCGGCCTGTTGCCCGAGGCCCTGGCCGCCGAAGCCAAGATCCAGTTCTGCGGCCCCACCGGCACTGATGCCGTGGAAGCCGCGCTGAAGCTGGTGCGCACCGCCACTGGACGCAGCACCGTGCTGTCGTTCCAGGGCGGTTACCACGGCATGAGCCAGGGCGCGCTGAGCCTGATGGGCAGCCTGGGGCCCAAGCGTGCGTTGGCGGGACTCTTGAACAATGGTGTGCAGTTCCTGCCCTTTCCCTATGACTACCGCTGCCCGTTCGGGCTGGGGGGCGCCGAGGGGGTCAAGGTCAACCTGCATTACCTGGAAAACCTGCTGAGCGATCCTGAAGCGGGCGTGGCCCTGCCGGCGGCGGTCATCGTCGAGGCGGTGCAGGGCGAGGGCGGGGTGATTCCGGCGGACCTGGACTGGCTGCGAGGGTTGCGGCGCATCACCGAGCAGGCCGGGGTGGCGCTGATCGTCGATGAAATCCAGAGCGGCTTCGGTCGCACCGGCAAGATGTTCGCCTTCGAGCACGCCGGGATCATTCCCGATGTGGTGGTGATGTCCAAGGCCATCGGCGGCAGCCTGCCGCTGGCGGTGATGGTCTATCGCGACTGGCTCGACACCTGGCAGCCGGGGGCACACGCCGGGACCTTCCGTGGCAATCAAATGGCCATGGCCACCGGTTCCGCGGTGATGCGCTACCTCAAGCAGCACCGTCTGCCCGAGCACGCGGCGGCGATGGGCGAGCGCTTGCGCGAGCACCTGCTGATCCTGCAGCGGGACTTCCCGCAACTGGGGGATGTCCGTGGCCGTGGTCTGATGCTTGGCGTCGAGCTGGTGGACCCTGCCGGCGCCCCGGATGCCCAGGGCCATCCGCCGCAACATTTGCGCCTGGCGCCGCTGGTGCAGCGTGAATGCCTCAAGCGCGGCCTGATCCTCGAACTGGGCGGGCGCCATGGCAGCGTGGTGCGCTTCCTGCCGCCGCTGATCATCAGCGCGGCGCAGATCGATCAGGTGGCGGACATCTTCAGCAAGGCAGTGGCCGCCGCGGTGGCCAGCCTCTAATTTTTCGCGGCCCTGGTTCGTTCCTTCTACACAACTGCCACGCCTGGGGCGCGGCACACCTTATTAACGACGGAGACAAGCAATGACTTCAGTATTCGACCGTGAGGACATCCTGTTCCAGGTGGTGGTCAACCACGAAGAGCAATACTCGATCTGGCCCGACTACAAGGCCGTGCCCCAGGGCTGGCGCACTGTGGGCAAGAGCGGCTTCAAGAAAGAGTGCCTGGCCTACATCGAAGAAGTCTGGACCGACATGCGGCCCCTGAGCCTGCGCCAGAAGATGGACCAGCAGGCCGTGGCCGGCTGATCTGTAGCCGCTGCCGAGCCTGCGAGGCTGCGCAAAGGGCCGCAGGCCCTTCAGCGTTCTCAAGAGCAGCGCCTCCTGCGGAGCCGTTCGCAGCCTGCGGCAGCGGCTACAAAAAACCGGATCGAGATTGTTGCTGTAGCCGCTGCTGAGCCACGGCGAAGCTGCGCAAAGGGCCGCAGGCCCTTTTGCGATCTCAAGAGCAGCGTCTCCTACGGAGCCGTTCGCAGCCTGCGGCAGCGGCTACAAAAAACCGGATCGAGATTGTTGTGTAGCCGCTGCTGAGCCACGGCGAAGCTGCGCAAAGGGCCGCAGGACCTTCTGTGATCTCAAGAGCAGCGCCTCCTGCGCAGCTGTTCGCAGCCTGCGGCAGCGGCTACAAAGGCGCTGGCGTCTTGAGCTTGGCGGTTTTTCATGCCGGGCGATCAGGCCGTGCGCTTGACGGCCTGCAGGGTGTAGCTCAGCGGCAGGCGCCATGGCGCTTCCTTGAGTCGCCATTCGCCGCGTTCATCCACCACCATTTGCCCGGGCAGGGCCTCCCAGGGAATGCTCTGGTGTTCCACCAGTCCGGTGATTTCCAGGCCTTGGGCCAGCAAGGCGCTGATGATTTCCCCCAGGCCGTGATTCCACTCGTGGGTCACCGTGGCCTTGAGGCTGCTCTCGGTTTCCACGTAGGTGGTGTCCTCGTCCCAGACCAGCGGCTCGCTGCGTTCGAAGTAGGGAAACGCCACTTGCAGCGAATCGCGCTGTTCTTCATCCAGGGCCCAGAGCATTGGATGCCCCTCGCGGATAAACAGCCGGCCACCGGGCTTGAGCAGGGCGCCGACGGTCTGTGCCCAGCGCTCGATGCTCGGCAGCCAGCACAGCGCGCCGATGCCGGTGTAGACCAGATCGAATTCGCCGTGGGGCAGTACGTCGGTGGCCGCGAACACGTCCGACTCGTGGTAGTCGATAGGCGTATTGCAGCGTTGGGCCAGGGTCCGGGCTTCAGCCAGGGAGGCCGAGGAAAAATCCAACCCGCTCATCCGCGCGCCCAGGCGCGCCAGGGACAGGGTGTCGGTGCCGATATGGCATTGCAGATGCACGCCGCGCAGGTCCTGGATGTCGCCCAAGAGAGGACGGTCGAACTGCACCACGTCGGAGAGAAACTGCGGGTCGTCGACAAAGCGCTGCACCGCGTAATCCACCGAGGCCGCGTGCAAGGGCGCGCGTTCGTCCCAATTGGTCTTGTTGAGTGTCAGGTATTCGCTCATGGCCTGGTCTTCCTGTCTGGGCATTGTTGCGACGCGCAGACTAGCACCGGGAAATGACCGCGATCTTGAGCAAATATGTAAGCGGCCCCGGTCCCCTGACCCCGACTGTAGCCGCTGCTGAGCCATGGCGAAGCTGCGCAAAGGTCCGCAGGACCTTGCCTGGCGATTACTGTCGAGCGCCGCGTCTCTGCGCCGGAGTGCCGCCCAGGCCTTTGCAGCCTGCGGCAGCGGCTACAGGGTTAGGGCCTGGGTGACTTTCTGCAGGTTGCCTTCCAGTTCGCTGAGCGGGTCGGCGCCGTCGGTTTCAAGGACCAGCAACTGGCTGCCACCGGCGCTGATGGCGGCTTTCAGTGCCTCGGACGGCTGGCGGTGGTGCAGGACCAGGGCCACGTCGTTGTCCTTGAGCCGGGCTTGCAGCTTCTGCAGGGCTTCGGGCGTCCATTCGTTGTCGGCGCGGGCGTCGACTCCCACCAGTTCCAGGTTCAGGCCACTGACCAGATAGCCAAAGTGCTCGGAGAGGCTCAGCACGCTGAGGTTGTCGGCCTCGGCCAGGCGCGCTTCGCTGTCGGCGCTGAGTTTGAGCAGGCGTTGTTTGATTCCCGCCAGGTTGCGCTCGATCTGTGGCTTGGTTTCGGGGGCCAGGCGTCCCAGGTCGGCCGCGAGCACGTCGGCCATGCGTCCCAGGTTGTTGCTGGACAGCCAGGGCTGGGCATTGAGCCCGTCGCTCTGGCCCGGTTGCAGGGCCACCCCGGCCAGGGCGCCATCCACCGGGCGCGCGGCATCGATCTCGACGATACGAATATTGCTGCGCCGGGCATTGGGGTACAGCGGGTCGTCCGGCCAGATCGAGCGCAGGCCGATCACCGCGTCGGCATCCAGCGCCAGCTTGCTCAGGGCTGCAGCGCCGCGCCCGGTGAAATAGGCGGTCTGCCGCGAGCCGGGAAGATTGGCCGGGGCCGCCCGTTCCAGCTTGACGTGGGTGCCCTGCAGCAGGATCTGCCCCAGGCCGAAGGTCACCGGCAGCGAGGCCAGCACCGTCAGCGGTTTCTGCGAGGCGGCGCTGTGCAGCGCGGTATTGCCCATGCCGTGGCTGGCCACCACGCGCATCGGTTCGAAGTGGTCGCGCTCGGCCAGGGCCGGGCTGCTGATCAGGCCGCCGAGGATCAGGGCCAGGCTCAGTTGAGGCAATGACAAGTGACGCAGTGAACTGTGCATTTATCCGATATTCCCTTTCAGGCTGGGGACGGTGCCGCGGGCGATGGCGGCCAGGGCGAAGGCCACGCCGGCTACCAGGATGATGGCCGCGCCGGAAGGCACCGGCAGGTCGAAGACGATGGGCAGCAAGATGCCGCACAAGGTGCTGACGGTGGCGATGCTTACCGAGATCCAGAAAAAGCCCTTGAGCGACTGACTGAGCAGGCGGGCCGCTGCGGCCGGAATCACCAGCAGCGCGCCCACCAGGATCGCGCCGATGACCTTCACCGCGGCCACGGTGATCAGGGTCACCAGGATCACGAACAGGTAGTCCAGGGTCTTCACCGCCACTCCGCGTACGGCCGCCAGCTGCGGGTTGAAGCTGGCCAGCATGATGCGGTTGTACAGCGGCAGGCTCAGGCCCAGCACCAGGGCGCCGACGATCAACAGCACCAAGAGGTCGTTGCCGTTGACCGTGAGCACCGAGCCGAACAGCACGTTTTCCAGGATGTGCACGTTGATCTTGCCGGCCAGGATCAGCAGCAGGCTGGCGCCCAGGGCCAGAGATACCGAGAGGAACACCCCGATCAGGGTGTCTGGAGCCAGCCCGGTGCGGTTGCGCAGGTAGTTGAGGAGGATGCCGAACAGCAGGCAATAGCCGAACAGGCTGCCGTAGGGGCCGGTGTAGGGTTCGCCCAGCAGGATACCGATGGCCACACCGGTCAGCGCCGCATGGCCCACGGCTTCGGAGAAGAAGGCGAAGCGCTTGACTACGACAAGTGTGCCCAGGCCGCCGAGCACCGGGCCGATCAGCAGGCCGGCCAGCAGCGCATTGACCACAAAGCCGTAGGCCAGGGCTTCGGGCAGGTAGCCGGCCGAGGCCCAACCCTGGACCATCAGGCGAAATGCTTCATAGGTCATCAGGCAGCGCTCCCGGCGGTTCGTGGATGGGTGGAGAACAGACTGAGCAGGCGCTCCGGAGTCAGGGTTTGTTGCGCCGGACCGTCGAACAGCACTCGGCGGTTGAGGCCGGTGACCCGGTCCGCCAGGCGGCCCACCGCCTCAAGGTCGTGCTCGATCCACAGCAGGGTGATGCCGCTCTGGCGCCAATCGTGGAGCAGGCGTTCGAAGACCTGGATCCCGGCTTCGTCCAGGGCCGACATCGGTTCGTCCAGCACCAGCAGTTGCGGCGCCGGGATCAGGCCCTGGGCCAGCAGCACGCGCTGGCGTTCGCCCCCGGACAGGGCGCCCATGCGCCGTTTGCGCTTGTCTTGCATGCCGACCCGTTCCAGAGCTTCGCCAATCGCCTGGGCGTAATGCCGGCTCAGGCCAAGGAAGGCCGGGCGGCGCTGGCACATGGCAGCCATGAAATCGTCCACGGTCATCGGCAGGCCACGGTCGAACTCCAGGGCCTGGGGCACGTAGCCGATGGTGCCGGCCGCGCCGGGCCATTGCAGGCGCAGTTGGCCCTGGTGCGGCATCTGCCCTAGCAGGGTCTTGATCAGCGAACTCTTGCCGCCGCCGTTGGGCCCCACCAGTGCGTGCACGCTGCCGGGCTGCACCTGGAAGGTCACGCGGTCGAGGATGGTGGTGCGGCCCAGGGTCAGGCTGACCTGGTCGAACTCGATGGCCGGGCCCCGCAGCAGGGTCTCGATGGCGGTCATGCCCCGGCCTCCTGGATGGCCCGGACCACGGTGTCGAGGTTGCCTTTCATTTCCTTCTCGTATTTCTCGGCGCTGTAGTCGCCGTAGGAGATGTGCGACAGCGGGTAGAGCTTGACCCCGGATTCGCGCTGGATGGTCTCGACGTAGGTGGAGGGGAAGTCCATCTCCGAGAAGATCACCTTGACGTCCAGTTCTCGCAGTTGGTCGATGGTCTTCTTCAACTGGCTGGGGCTGGGCTCGATGCCGTGGGCCGGTTCCACCACCGCGGTGACTTGCAGGCCGAACTCGCGCAGCAGGTAGTCGTAGGCCGCGTGTACCGTGGCCACCCGCAGGTCGGCGTTGGGCGCCTGGGTCAGCTTGGCCAGGGCGTCGGCGCGCATCTGCCGCAGGCGCTTGCCGTAGGCCCGGGCGTTCTGGGTGTAGGTCTTGGCGTTGGTCGGGTCCATCTTGCCCAGCTCCCGGGCGATGTTGTTGACCTGGGCGATGGAGGCGCTGATGGACAGGAAGGTGTGCGGGTTGACCACTTTGCCGGCGCCCCGGGCGGCGACGCCGGTGGCGGCCAGCAGCGGCACGTTCTCGTTGGCTTCGATCACCGGGATGTCCGGGCGCTCGCTGGCGGCGATCATGCGGTCGGCGAAGTCATCGTGGCCCACGCCGTTGAGCACGATCACGTCCAGGCTGCCGATGCGCTTGATGTCTTCGGCCCGGGGCTCGTAGGCGTGGGGGTTGAAGCCGGCGGGAATCAGCGGCACCACCTCGGCCTTGTCGCCGACAATGTTCGCCACGTAGCTGTAATAAGGGTGCAGGGTGATACCGATGCGCAGGCGCTTGGCCGGGTCGGCGCTGACCAGGGGGCTGAGCACCAGGGCCAGCAGGCTGACCAGCAGCACCCGCAGGAATGGGCGGCGTTGCGATGAAATGGGCATGGCTAGCGTTCTTCTCTCGGGTGAATGCAAAAAGATCAGTGACGATGCTGGCGAGTCACCCCTGCATCGAATTGCGCGACCACCTGTTGCCAGCCGGCGGCGGCCAGCGTCGCGTCGCTGAGATCGACCGGCACGGCGACAGACGGGGCGCGGTTGAGCCAGATGTCCACCTTGGCCTGATCTTCGGTGTCCAGGCGCATCAGGAAGGAGCCGGCCACTTGCGGGTTCTGGCTCAGGCCCAGGTAGGCCTGATCCTGCAATTGCCAGGCATGGCCGCCGCGGCTCACCGAGCTGGCGTCCTGGGCAAAGGGAGCGAAGCCTTCCTCGGCCAGTTGCTCCGGGCTCGGCAGCGTCTGGCTTTCGGCCTGCAGCAGATGGATCTCGTCGAGGGTCACTCGCAGGTCGGCGTAAATGCCTTGTTCGCCGGCGCTCAGATCACGGCGGGCGTCGAGCTGGTGGCTGGCGACGCTGGCGGTTTCGACTGTTTCGCCGCGCCACAGCACCACGCTGCCGGCGACACACAGAATCAGCAGGCACAGCAACAGGACGTAGAGGGTTTCGTGACCGGCGCCGGCGGGGCGCACGACCTGGGTGGTGGCAGGAGTCATGGGGTCTCGATATCCGCTTGGTCGATCTCGACCACGTGACCGGGGCCGGCATCGAACAGCACGTAGAACTCGCTGGAGGGTTTCTTGAAGGTCAGGGTCGAATCGCTGCCGAGCTTGCCCGGTACGAGGATGGTTTCGTCGTAGCCGATCACGTCCAGGGTCACCCCCGGAGCGCCGCTGCCATCGGAAAAACCGCCGGTGCAGCGGATCTGCTCGGCGTCGATGGCCTTGCACTCGCACATCGGGTTGTGGGCCAGGGCGCTGTGGCTGAAGGCGGCACTCAGCAGCAACAGGGCAGCGGCGCCGAGGCGCCGGGTAGATACTGCGCGAATCATCATTTGCCTCCTTGTTTTTCGAGCCAGGCCACGGTGGCGGGGGACGCCTGGCTCAGGGGAATGGATGCCTGGTGCATGCTGCCGTCCCAGCCTTCCAGGGTGATCCACAGCTCAGCGTCGGCTTTGGTCTTTTGCGGAATCGGCAGGCTGGCCCCCATGCGGTACGGGCTACCGAAGAAGATCACCCCGGCGGCCCGCAGGCTGCGGGGTTTGCCGATGCGCAGGTAGGTCGCCTTGACCGGTTCGATGCAGGCCTGGCACAGGGCGGCGTTGAAGCTTTTCAGGTAGCCGGCGGGGCCATCGCTGCGGGGCGCTTCGTTGCGCATCTCGGCCAGGCGCAGGCTCCAGGGGCCGACCTGGATTTCACCGATCTCCCGTTCCCCCAGGCCGCTGTCGCCGCGAAACAACGAGGCATCGGCGAGGTACTTGGGCATGAAGCCCAGGGGGATCAGCAACAGCAGGATGTTCAGGTGAAAGCGCCATTTATGCCAAAGCCGGCTCAGCTGCGAAGGCGCGGTTGCGCTGTGGGTCTGGCTCACGAGTGGCTCTCCGAAGTTTCGATGCTCATGGCCGGGGTGGGCGTCGGCACGGGTTTGCTCGCGGGACGCGCCCGGGCGGCCTTCTCCTCACGCTTGAGGGCGTTGGCGGTGGCCAGGGCGGTGCGCTTGGTCCAGATCAACAGCCCGCTGAGGACCATCATGCTCAGCACCAGACCGAAGAAGAACCAGATCAGCTTGACCCAGATCCCACCAAAATCTCCGGTGTGCAGCGGGCGCATGGACTCGGTGACGAACTCCAGGGTGCTGCGGTCCCCCAGCAGGTGAGAGGTGTCCAGGGAGCCGGTGTAGGGGTTGATGTTGGCGGTCTGGTACATCAGCGGGTACCAGCCACGACCGCCTACGTACAGGTGGCTGTAGGCATTGCTTGGCAGGCTGACGAAGCTGATGTCGAAACCGGGGATCTTCTGGGTGGCGATGCCGATGGCCTGGTCCAGGCCGATCATCGGCGCGGGGCTGCCATCGGTGGTGGTCGGCACCTGCTCCCGGGCGATGACCGGAACAATGGGTTGGCTGGAAATGCTGATGTGGTTGTCGGCGAGCACGGCCTCGATCAGGAACCAGATGCCGGTGATCGAGATCACCGTGATAAACCAGATGGACCAGATGCCGCTCAGGCGGTGGAAGTCGCCCCAGAAGATCCGTGCCCCATGGCGCAGGCGCAGGGTCGGCTTGAGAAAGCCCTTCCAGAACTTCTTGTAGACCACCAGCCCGGTGATCAACGAAATCAGCAGCGGCAGGCCGAGGAACGACACCAGGTACCAACCCCAGCTGTAGCCGTTGGTGAAGGGCACCAGCCACCAGCCATGCAGGGCCCGGGTGAAGCCCTGGAAGTCGAACACTGGGCTGGTGCCCTGGATCGCCCCGGTGTAGGGGTTGACGTACAGCGTTGGGGAACGGCCGTCCGGGTAGCTGACGCTGACACTCAGGGCGAAATGGCTTTCGTCCGGGGTCACGATGGTATCGATGCGGGTGCTGGGGTCGGCCTGCTTGATGGCCGCCACGATCTGGTCGTAATTGAGCGGCTGGGCATCATCGCTGGGTTTACTGGCTCGGATATCCGGATTGGCCAGCCATACGATCTCCTGGCTGACCACCGCCAGGGTGCCGGTGACACAGACGATCAGCACGAAGAACCAGATGGGCAGGGCCAGCCAGCTGTGCACCAGAAACCAGATTTTTGAACGGGACTTCTTCGACATGGAGTGGGCGTCTTGATTCGAGGAATGGAGCGGCACTGGAACCCTGGGCCGAGCCCGGCGCAAAGGTGCCGGGCATAGCCTTGGCCAACGCGGCCTGCTGCATCTAATTAAGACGAATGAGAATCGTAAATCCTGAAAGGCGATATGAAAGTAAATGTTACGAAGCCAGGAAAGCCCCGTGAAACGGGGATTCCTGGTCGTTCGATTTGTGCATCAGGGGCGGCTGACCGGTGTAGGAGCTGGCTTGCCAGCGAAGGGGACCGTGAGATCGCCTTCGCCGGCTGGGCGTCAGGGCGGGTCAATGGGGTTGTTGCTGGAACATTTCCTGCGCCCGCCGGCTGATTTCCTCGGTACTCAGGTCTTCCTTGCGGCTGGCCAGGAACCACACATGGCCGAACGGGTCACGCAGGCTGCCGCTGCGGTCGCCGTAAAACTGGTCCTTGACTGCCGACACCTCGGTGCCGCCGACGGCCAATGCCCGGGCGAAGCTGCGATCGACATCCTCCACATACAGATGCAGCCCAACCGACGTCTTGTGGCTGTCCGGGCTTTCCATCGGGGTTTCCTCGCAGGGGCTGCCGAGCATGATGGCCGAGCCGCCGATGCGCAGTTCGGCATGGCCCACGCTGCCGTCGGGCATCTCCAGGCGCATGGTTTCCACCGCGCCGAAGGCCTGCTTGTAGAACTCGATGGCCTCGGCGGCGCGCTTGATGCCCAAGTAGGGAGTGACGCCGTTGAAGCCTTCGGGAATGGGTTTGACGCTCATCTGGGTTTCTCCTTGATGTTGTTGTTGGAAACGGGTCCGTCGCTGGATCGAGCAGCTTTCACTCTATACCCGGGAACCTTCGGTATCGGTGTGGGCTGACGAGGTGTCGTCCAGGCAACAGCGACTCACTGTTGGCCCAACAACAGCCCTCCAGCAATTTGTCTGGCGGCCCGCTGGGCAACCGCCAGGAACGGCCTGTAAACCCTTGATTTCACAGGGCTGATCTTTCGGCACAGAAGCTGCAATAGCGGGGTGGAACCTTCATTCGCCCGAGAGCGCTGTATGTCTTCATTGCCTGAATCTGCCTTTTATCCCCTGCATACCCCGGCCGCCCATGTGATCCGCGATGGCGTCGAAGCGTTGATCGTGGCCCGGCGCGTGGCTGCCGTCCTGCTGGAGCAGGACGCCGAGCGCGACCGCACTCGTGAGGTGCCGTCGCAGGTGGTCGACCTGTATTCCAACAGTGGCCTGTGGGGCATCAGCGTGCCCCGGGAATATGGCGGCGCGCAGGTGTCCTACGCGGTGCTGGCCGAGGTGATCGCCATCATTTCCGCCGCCGATCCGTCCCTGGGGCAGATCCCGCAGAATCACTACTGCCTGCTGGAAGACATCCGCCTGCAAGGCACCCCGGAGCAGCAGGCGCATTTTTTTGCCCTGGCCCTGCAAGGCCACCGTTTTGCCAATGCCCTGTCGGAAACCGGCGGCAAGAACGTTCAGGACATTCAGGCCAGCATCCGTCGCTCAGGTGACGGTTATGTGATCAATGGCCGCAAGGGTTACTGCACCGGTTCGCTGTATGCCCACTGGCTGGCGGTGCTGGCCCTGGACGAGCAGGGCCGCGGGCAACTGGCCTTTGTGCCCCGGGGCAGTGAGGGATTGGTAGTGATCGATGACTGGGACAGCATCGGCCAGCGCACCACGTCCAGCGGCACGGTGCTGGCGCAAAACCTGCTGGTGCCGGCCTTCAACCTGTTCCCCACCTATCGTTCCTATGAAAGCCCGACCCTGGCCGGGCCCTTCGCCCAGCTGACCACGGCGGCCATCGACGCCGGCATCGCCCGGGCGGCGCTACGGGACACCATCGCCTTTGTTCGTCAGCACGCCCGGCCGTGGATCGACGCCGGGGTGGAAAAGGCCAGTGAAGATCCACTGACCATCATCCAGGTGGGGGCCCTGGAGATCCGCCTGGAGGCCGCCGAAGCCCTGCTGGAGCGCGCCGGCCTGGCCCTGGATGCGGCGCGTTCGGCACCTGATGAAGACAGTGTCGCCCGGGCGTCCCTGGCGGTGGCCAAGGCCAAGGTGCTGACCACCGAGATCGCCATCGAGGCCAGCAACAAGCTGTTCGAGTTGGGCGGCACCCGCTCGACCCTCAAGCGCCACAACTTCGACCGCCACTGGCGCAATGCCCGGGTGCACACCCTGCACGACCCGGTGCGCTGGAAGTACCACGTGGTGGGCAACTGGCTGCTCAACGACATCAAGCCACCGCGCCACGATTGGTCCTGATGCCATGGCCGAGTGGTTCAAGAACATCTATTGGGCCGATATCGCCCAGGCCTGTCTCGACACCCTGAGCATGCTCGGTGCGGCCCTGGGCTTTACCGTGCTATTGGGGCTGCCGCTGGGGGTGCTGCTGTTTCTCACCGGCCAGCGCCAGTTGCATGAAGCCCAGGGCATCTATCGAGTGCTGTCGGTGCTGGTCAACGTGCTGCGTTCGTTGCCCTTCATCATCCTGCTGATCGTGCTGATTCCCCTGACCACGCTGCTGGTGGGCACCTCCCTCGGCGTGCCGGGCACCATCCCGCCGCTGGTGGTGGGCTGCACGCCGTTCTTTGCCCGGCTGGTGGAAACCGCCCTGAGGGAGGTGGACCGTGGAGTGGTGGAGGCGACCCAGGCCATGGGCGGCAGCACCTGGCAGATCATCCGCCACACGTTGTTGCCCGAAGCCCGAGGCGGCCTGCTGGCAGCGGTCACGGTGACCGCCATCGTGCTAGTGGACTACACCGCCATGGCCGGGGTGATCGGCGCTGGCGGGTTGGGGGACCTGGCCATTCGCTACGGCTACCAGCGTTTCCAGACCGACGTGATGCTGGTCACCGTGGTCCTGCTGCTGGTGCTGGTGCAGGCCCTGCAGATGACCGGCGACCGTCTGGTGGCGCGCTACAGCCGACGTTGAATCAAACCCGTGAATAACAAACACCCAAAACACACGGCCCACGTGCGCCTCACGACGGCTGTCAGTCATCTGCCTTAGGAGCAACTCCATGAAAAAGACCCTGGCCGTATTGGCCGCTGTGCTGTCCTTGAGCGTGCATGCCAACGAGAAACTGGTGGTGGGCGCCACCCCGGTTCCCCACGCCGAGATCCTCGAATTCGTCAAACCCGAGTTGGCCAGGGAGGGCGTGGACCTGGACATCAAGGTCTTCACCGACTTCATCCAGCCCAACCAGCAATTGGCGTTGAAGAACCTCGACGCCAACTACTACCAGTACCGGCCGTTCCTCGACGACTTCAACAAGACCCGGCACACCGACCTGGTGCCGGTGGTGGGGGTGCACATCGAGCCCTTCGGTGCCTATTCCACCAGGATCAAGCACATTGCCGAGCTCAAGGACGGCGCCACGGTGTCGATTCCCAACGACCCGGTGAACACCGGCCGTGCCCTGGTGCTGCTGCATGAGGCGGGGCTG
The DNA here is from genome assembly GCF_042980055.1 of Pseudomonas danubii. Lineage (NCBI taxonomy): Bacteria > Pseudomonadati > Pseudomonadota > Gammaproteobacteria > Pseudomonadales > Pseudomonadaceae > Pseudomonas > Pseudomonas danubii. The sequence goes on along the minus strand of NZ_CP116502.1, from coordinate 5,849,857 downwards.
ATCAAGCTCAAGGACCCGAGCAACACCCTGGCCACCCCGCGTGACATTGTCGACAACCCCAAGCACCTGAAGATCCGTGAACTGGAAGGCGCCTTGCTGGCCCGTTCGGTGAGCCAGGTGGACCTGGCGTTCGTCTTCGCCAACTACGCCCTGGAGGCCGGGATCGACACCAACAGCGCCTTGATCGTAGAGAAGGGCAAGGACCTGTACATCGAGTTCCTGGTGGCCCGCCCGGACAACCGCAACGACCCGCGGATTCAGAAACTGGCCAAGGCGCTGAACTCCGACGCTGTGCGCCAATTCATCCTGACCCGCTACAAAGGCCAGATCGCCCCCGGCTTCTGACCATCGCCCCATCCCCGGCCGTAGGAGCTGGCTTGCCAGCGAAGGGGCCCGCGAGATCGCTTTCGCCGGCAAGCCGGCTCCTACGAGGGAAGCCGGCTACCGGGTGGTGGCGTCGGGCTCCAGCAGGCGAGCGCCCGGGCCGGCGTCTCCCAGGGCATCCCCATGGTTGCGCAACGGACACCCTTCCATGGACAGGCAGCCGCAACCAATGCACTGGTTCAGCCGCTCGCGCAGCAGGCTCAGTTGGCGGATGCGTTCGTCCAGTTCGCGGCTCCACTGTTCCGACAGGCGCTGCCAGTCCGCGGCAGTGGGCGCGCGGTCGGCGGGCAGGGTCGCCAGGGCCTGGCCAATCTCTGCCAGGGGAATGCCCAGGCGCTGGGCCACCTTGATCAGGGACACGCGACGCAGCACCGAACGCGGGTAGCGCCGCTGGTTGCCGGCGTTGCGGTTGCTCTTGATCAGTCCTTTGCTTTCGTAGAAGTGCAGCGCGGTCACGGCCACGCCGCTGCGGGCCGAGAGCTGGCCCACCGTCAGTTCTTTGTGGAGGGCGTCGGGTTCGATCATTAAAGGGCACCAGGATGAAAAACAGGCTTGACCTTGACTTAACTAGAGGTTTTACCCTGCAGCGCATTCAATCGCAAGATTCTGTCCGACCGCTGTAAGGAGCTGTTCATGACCGCATTTGAGAGAAACCGCAGTTTCACCCAGTTGATCGAGTTCGAGATCGAACCGCACCAGCAGGAGGCTCTGGTGTCGGCCTTGTCCGCGCAGACCGAGCGCCTGGCCCAGGGCTATGACGGCTTTCTCAGTGCCAGTGTGCAGGCCAGCGACGACGGTCGGCGGGTGCTCAATTACCTGCAATGGCAATCCCGGGAAGCCGGCGAGGCAGCCTTCGAGCGTTTCGAAAGCGGCGAGCAGGATTTCTGGCAGTTGATCCTGACCCATCAGGCCAAGACCGTGACCTTCGGTTCGTTCCAGGTGCTGAGCAGTATTGCCCGCAGCCAGGACAATGCCTTGCACTGCAACCTGCTCTAGATCGACAACTGCAGGGTGCGTTCGCTGTGGGCGTCCACCGGGCGCCGCTTGTTGACCGCCAGTTCGCCGATCTTGATCAGCCGGGTGCGGGTGACGTTGCGGCTCAGGCCCAACAGGTTGGCGGTGTGCACCTGGTTGTAGTGGCTGAAGTGATAGGCCGCGCGCAGCAGGGCGTCCTCGACCTTTTCATGCAAGGCGCCGGCCTGCTCGGCGAAGAGTTTCTGGAAGGCCCGGTCCAGCAGCGCTTCGGCGGAGTCGTCGTGGCTGGGATGGCTGTCATCGGCACGCTCGATGCGCATGTTCGACAGGCGCAGGTCATCGCGCTCGATCACGCCGTTGCGGCAGATCAACAGGGTGTGGTGGATGACGTTTTCCAGTTCGCGGATGTTGCCCGGCCAGCTGTAGCTCTTGAGTTTGTGTTCGGCCTCTTTGCTGATGCTGATGCTGCCGTAGCCCAGGCGCTGGCTGTAGGCCTCGATGAAATGCCGGGTCAGGGGCAGGATGTCGCCGGGGCGTTCGCGCAGCGGGCTCAGTTCCAGGCTGACCACGTCCAGGCGGTAATACAGGTCCTCGCGAAAGTGCCCGGCATTGATGGCCTTTTCCAGCTGGACGTTGGTGGCGGCCAGGACCCGCACGTCGATGGGGATGCTTTTGCGCGAGCCCAGGCGCACCACTTCCCGTTCTTGCAGCACCCGCAGCAGCTTGACCTGGATGGCCATGGGCAAATCGCCGATCTCGTCGAGGAACAGGGTGCCGCCGTCGGCCTCTTCGAACCAGCCGGCCTTGGCGCTAAGGGCGCCGGTGAAAGCGCCTTTTTCATGGCCGAAGAGTTCGGCTTCCACCAGGGATTCGGAGAAGGCGCCGCAGTTCACCGCCACGAACGGCCGGTTGCGCCGGGCGCTGAGGTTGTGGATATGGCGTGCCACCAGTTCCTTGCCGGTCCCGGTTTCACCGATGATCAGCACGCTGGCTTCACTGGGTGCCACCTGTTGCAGGTGCGCCAGCAGGGCCTGGGATTTCGGGTCCTCGAACACCTGGGCGGTGGCGCGGATCGAGGTCGCCAGGGCAGGCGAAGGGGGTAGGGTCAGCAGCTGCATCGGCACTCTCCGTGAACAAAAGGGCTAGGAGTAAAAAGTCGGGGTCGGCAGGGACTGGTTCAGTGCCCAGTCACCCAGTTCGTGGAGCTTGTAATCCAGCGGGTCGTGCAGGGTCTGGGTGCGCAGGTTGCGCCAATGGCGGTCCAGGCGCAGGGAGGCGTGGGTCGAGCGCGCACCGGTGACTTCGAACAGCCGGCTGCACAGGTCCAGGCCCTGGCGGCTGGCGGCAACTTTGGCGGTGGCGATGGCGGTGGCCAGGTGTCCGCGCTCCTCGGCGCTGAGGTTCGGGCCTTTGGCCCAGGCCTGGTCCAGCAGCGCGGCGGCCCGTTCCACCAGCAGGCGGATGCCTTCCAGGGCCACCCAGAATTCGCCGTAGTGGCTGAGGATGTAAGGGTCCTGGCGCACATCCTGGGCGCTGGACTTATGCCAGACCCGGGTTTCGCTCAGGGTGTATTGCCGGGCTTCCTCGAAGGCGCCTTCGGCAATGCCGAGGAACATGTGGGTAAAGGTCAGCTGGGCGATCAGCGGGCGCAGGCAGGCGAACGGGGTGCTCAGCGGGCCCGGGTCCAGCAGCAGTTCCGACTCTTCCACCCTGACCCGTTCAAAGGTGGCGCTGCCGCTGTCGGTCTGGCGCTGGCCCATGTTGTTCCAGTCGTTGTGCAGGGTGATGCCGCTGCGACCACTGGGAATGGCGGCGATCAGCAATTTGCCGCCGTTGCTCTCATCCACCGCCGAGGCGATGAGCATTTCCGAATCGCTGGCCCCGGAGCAGAAGCTCTTCTTGCCGGAGAACTCGCGCCAGCCGCCCAGGTTCTTGACCAGGGTGCGGGTGTCCAACGGGTTGAGGGCGTTGCCCCAGAACCAGTTCTTGCGCGCGGTCTGTTCGAACCAGGGTTGCCATTGTTCGGGCTTGGCGAACAGGCGCACGGTGGCCAGCATCAGGTGATGGAAGCCGAAGACGTGGGCGATGGAGCTGTCGACCCGAGCGAACTCGCGGACGATGTTCAGGGTTTCGCTCCAGGGCGCGCCGAGCCCGCCGAACTGGGTGGGGATGCTCAGGGCCAGCAGGCCACTGTGGCGCAGGGCATCACGCTCGGCTTTGGGGGTGCCGCCACGTTCATCGCGTTCGACGGCGGTGAGGGCAAACTCGGCGGCCAGTTGGCGGGCGGTCTGCAAGGGGGACAACAGGGCGCTTTGCGGTTTGGCAGTCACGCGGTGTTCCTCGTTCGTGGCCGTTGCGGCGGCCGGGAAAAGGTGCTGCGAGCTGTAGGCGCTGGCTTGCCAGCGAAGAGGGCCGGAAGATCGCCTTCGCCGGCAAGCCGGCTCCTACAACAGCTTTGGGGATTTCAGCGGCTGTTGGGCAACACGTCATTGGCGATCATTTCGCCGAACGGCCCGGTCAGGTTGGTCACACCGCGGCCGGCCAGGCTGGCATAGGGTTCCGGCAGCAGTGGGAACACCAGTTCGGCGAAGCGATAGGCCTCTTCCAGGTGCGGGTAGCCGGAGAAGATAAAGCTCTCGATCCCTAGGTCGGCGTATTCCTTGATGCGCTCGGCCACTTGTTGCGGGTTGCCCACCAGGGCGGTGCCGGCGCCACCACGCACCAGGCCGACCCCGGCCCAGAGGTTGGGAGCAATCTGCAGTTGATCGCGGCGACCGCCGTGCAAGGCGGCCATGCGCCGCTGACCTTCGGAGTCGAAGCGCGCGAAGGATTGCTGGGCGGCGGCGATGGTGTCGTCACTGATGTGTTCGATCAGTTTGTCCGCCGCTTTCCAGGCTTCGTCCTCGGTTTCGCGGACGATCACGTGCAGGCGAATGCCGAACTTCACCGTGCGGCCCTTGCGCGCGGCGCGTTCGCGCACGTCGGCCAGCTTTTGGGCCACCGCCGCCGGAGGCTCGCCCCAGGTCAGGTAGACATCCACCTGATCGGCAGCCAATTCGTGGGCGGCCTCGGAGGAGCCGCCGAAGTACAGCGGGGGGTAGGGTTTCTGCACCGGTGGATACAGGGCCTTGGCGTTCTGCACATGCAGGTGCTTGCCCTCGAAGTCCACGGCTTCGCCTTGCAGCACCCGGCGCCAGATCTGCAGGAATTCGTCAGTCACTTCGTAGCGTTCGCTGTGGCTGAGGAAGCTGCCGTCGCCACGGTTCTCGTCCGGGTCGCCACCGGTGACCACATTGATCAGCAGGCGGCCGTTGGACAGCCGGTCCAGGGTGGCGGCCATGCGCGCGGAAACAGTGGGGGAGATGATCCCCGGGCGAATCGCCACCAGATAGCGCAGGCGCTCGGTCAGCGGCACCAGGGCCGAGGCGATGACCCAGGAGTCTTCGCAGGAGCGTCCGGTGGGAATCAGCACGCCGTGATAGCCCAGGCTGTCCGCAGCCTGGGCGACTTGCTTGAGGTAGTTGAGAGTGACCGGGCGGGCGCCCTGGGCAGTGCCCAGGAAGTGGCCGTCGCCGTGGGTCGGAAGAAACCAGAACACATCCATGACAGGTCCTTAAGCGATTTTCAGCAGGTTTTTCGGGTGAGCGCCAAACAGCGGCGCGGCCCGTTCGGCGGCCAGCTGGATGCGGGCTTTCAACAGTTCGCTGGTGATCTGGTAGTGGCTGAAGTCGGCTTCGGTGGCGTACACGCCAATCGGCAGGGTCAGGGCCTGGAAGAAACTGAACAGCGGACGCAACTGGTGATCCAGCACCAGGGCGTGGCGCTCGCTGCCTCCGGTGGCGGCCAGCAGCACCGGGGTATCGATCAAGGCGTTCAGGTCGATGAGGTCGAACAGGTGCTTGAGCAGGCCAGGGTAGGAGCCGCGATAGACCGGGGCGGCAACGATCAACAGGTCGGCGTTTTCGATGGCCTGGAGCTCGGCCTCGACCTCGGCCGGCAGTTCCTGGCGCGACAGGGCTGCGCCTAGCGGACGGGCAATATCGCCCAGTTCGATGAGGTGGCTGTTGATCGGCAGGTGCCCGGACAGTTCGTCCAGCAGGGCCTGGGTCAGCACCAGGGTGCGGGACGGGCGCCAGGTTCCACCGGAGAGGGCAACGACGTTCAAGGGACGGGACATGATCGGTTCCTTTTTAAACAGTGGCTCTACGAGCAATGGCAGGTGTCCTGGATCGGGAGCAAGAGCTGTACCAACCCGTTAAAGCCTTGTATTACGGGGCTTTCCGGCGATCCGGTGCGGATTGGCTGCTGTTGCGCAGGCACTGTTTTGTTGATCGACTGTTGCCGGACGAACAGTTGCCAGGGCAACAGTTGGGCAACGCAATGCAGCTGTTATAAAGGCTTGCTGTTATTCCTCAAAAGAGCTTGTTTCCATATTTATAGGTCTTTATGGAATATAAGGAGCGACTGCCAAGGCCTTGGAACGGTCAATAGCGACTATCGAGCTGGATGATTTTTGTCAGTGCCGGTGCGCGAGTAGCCTTTGTTCATTGTTCGCAACCCGCTCCAGGTGCTCGCCATGAAGGCTTCCTCCGTTGTTCTGTCGATGTTGGTTTTTAGTGTGCTGGCCGGCTGTGCCAGCCCGGGCACTCCTGAGCTGCGTCCCTACACGGCCGAGGAAACCCGCGAACTGGCGCTGGAAGCCTTGAATCGCCGCGGCTTGTCATTCGATGAGTACCAGCAGAAAAAGGCCGAGTTGCTTGGCCGTCCTGCGGCGTTCGACCGCCAGGGCGAGATGAGCGCCCAGCGCAATATCAGTCGACACCATCCGGCCAGTTGAAGAGAACTGTACGGGTCGAAGTTTTGCGTAACTGTCCGTGGGTTTCAGGCAGGCCCTGAGTTAGGGTCGAGGCCTGATCGCCCTTGCCCAGGACCTTGCATTCATGACCCTTTCCGTTGACCTGCTGTTGGCGTTCGCCCTGTTTGCCCTGGTCACTTCCATCACGCCCGGCCCTAACAACACCATGTTGCTGGCCTCGGGGGTGAACTTCGGCTTCAACCGTTCCATTCCTCATATCCTGGGCATCAGCTGCGGTTTTTTCGTTCTGGTGCTGGCGGTTGGCCTGGGCCTGGGGGCGGTGTTCGAGGCTTATCCGTTGCTGTACAGCGTGCTGCGATATGTCGGAGCGGCGTACCTGCTGTACCTGGCATGGAAGATCGCCCGTTCCGGGCCCATGTCCGAGGAGCAACAGGGCCAGGGGCAACCTTTGGGGTATTGGGGGGCTGCGGCGTTTCAGTGGGTCAATCCCAAGGCCTGGGTGATGGCGGTGGGGGCCATCAGCACTTACACCCCGCTACAGGGTTATTTCACCAATGTGCTGGTGATCGCGGCGGTGTTCGCTTTGATCAACGCCCCTACGGTCAGCCTCTGGGCCGCGTGCGGCAGCCTGTTGCGCAATGTGCTGCGCAACCCTCGCTGGCTGCGCCTGTTCAATCTGGGAATGGCCGGATTGCTGGTGATTTCCCTGGCGCCCTTGCTGCTGGAGAACATCAGTTAAGCGGCGCTTCAACGCGTTGCCCCGAGCCTGTTAAGCTGCGTCCCAGGAGCGTTCCTACGCACTTTTAAACGAAGGTGTTCTTCTTTAACTGCATCCGATCGCGTATTGCTCAGTGCCCGCTGTTGACGCGCCGTTCTTGTACGGCGCGCTTGTGCATCATCTTCTCTGAGCCAATGCCGATCCTGGAACAAGCTCTGCGGGTCTTCAGTCATGAACAAACGTCCTCTTTATTTCGACTACGCCGCCACCACGCCGGTGGATGAGCGGGTCATCCAGGTCATGCTGGAATGTCTGGGTTTCAACGCCAATTTCGGCAACCCGGCGTCCAGTTCCCATGCTTTTGGCCAGGAGGCGCGGCGCAGTGTCGAGCGCGCCCGGCAGCAAGTCGCACAGTTGGTGGGCGCGCAGCCTGAGCAGATCGTCTGGACTTCCGGCGCCACCGAATCCAACAACCTGGCGCTCAAGGGCGTGATGCAGGCTCGGGGCCTGAGCGGTGGGCACATCATCACCAGCCAGATCGAACACAAGGCGGTGCTCGACACCGCCCGCCAGTTGCAGGAAGCCGGCGTGGCGGTGACCTATCTGGTGCCCGACGCCGACGGGTTGATCACCGCCCAGGCGGTCAGTGAAGCCTTGCGCGACGACACTTTTCTGGTGTCGTTGATGCTGGTCAACAACGAACTGGGCACCCTCAACGACATCCCGGCGATTGGCCAGGTGGTGCGTGAGCGAGGTGCGCTGCTGCATGTGGATGCGGCCCAGGGGGCCGGCAAGGTGGCGATTGATCTTGGGCACTGGCCGGTGGACCTGATGTCGTTCTCCGCGCACAAGGTGTATGGCCCCAAGGGCATCGGCGCGCTGTATGTCGGGCCGGGGGCGCAGCAGCGGCTGCTGGCGCAGATTCATGGTGGCGGTCATGAAGGCGGATTGCGTTCCGGGACCCTGGCCACCCATCAGATCGCCGCCATGGGCGCGGCCTTTGCCCTGGCGGGTGAGTTGTTCGAGGAAGAAACCGCGGCCATCGTCCGCTTGCGCCAGCGACTGCTGGAGCAACTGGCGGGCATTGCCGGCCTGCGCTTGAATGGCAGTGTCAGCCAGCGCATTCCCCATACCTTGAGCCTGACTTTCAGCGAGGGGGGCTTCGATTCGGCAGCTCTGAGTGCGTCCCTGGCGTTTTCCGCGACCTCGGCCTGCAATTCGGCGAGCAATGCGCCTTCCCATGTGCTGCTGGCCCTGGGGCACGATGCATTGCAGGCCAGTCGCACCATTCGCTTGAGCCTCGGGCGTTTTACCACCGAGGAGGATGTGGATCGCGCCGCACAATTGATCAAGGCGTCATGCGCCACTGCTCCGGCGTTCTGGGCCGGAGCCCAGTCTTGAGGGTCGAGTGATCTCGATCTTCCATAACAATGAATAAGCCGGTTAAGGAGACACAATGAGTACCCAGCCTTCGACCCAGGGAGTGGTCCCCCAGCGCTTGGCGCACGTCCGTCAGTTGATGAGCCGCGAAGGCATTCATGCCTTGTTGGTGCCGTCGGCCGACCCGCATCTGTCGGAGTACCTGCCGGGTTACTGGCAGGGGCGCCAGTGGCTGTCGGGCTTCCATGGCTCGGTGGGCACGCTGATCGTGACCGCGGATTTTGCCGGAGTCTGGGCTGACAGCCGTTACTGGGAACAGGCCAGCAAGGAGCTCAAGGGCAGTGGTATCGAACTGGTGAAGTTGCAGCCGGGCCAGCCTGGCCCCCTGGACTGGCTGGCGGAGCAGACTCCGCAAGGCGCGGTGGTGGCGGTGGATGGCGCGGTGATGGCCGTGGCCTCGGCCCGCACCCTGAGCGCCAAGTTGCAGGAGCGCGGAGCCCGTCTGCGGACCGACATCGATCTGCTCCAGGAAGTGTGGAGTGATCGTCCCGCGTTGCCGGATCAGCCGGTCTATCAACACTTGCCGCCACAGGCGACGCAGAGCCGGGTGGAGAAGCTCGGCAAGCTGCGGGAAACCCTCAAGGAGCGTGGCGCGGATTGGCATTTCATCGCCACCCTCGACGATATCGCCTGGCTGTTCAACCTGCGGGGGGCGGACGTTTCGTTCAACCCGGTGTTTGTGTCCTTTGCCTTGATCAGCCAGCAGCAGGCCACTTTGTTCGTGGCCTTGAGCAAGGTCGATGACCACCTGCGTGGGGTGCTGGAGGCGGATGGCGTGAGCCTGCGGGACTATTCGGAAGTGGCGGCGGCGCTGCGCGCAGTGCCTGAAGACGCGACCTTGCAGATTGATCCGGCACGGGTCACCAGCGGCCTGCTGGACAATCTGCTTCCCGGGGTGAAGCTGCTGGAAGGGCTCAATCCCACTACCTTGGCCAAGTCGCGCAAGAGCCTGGCGGACGCCGAGCACATTCGCCAGGCCATGGAGCAAGACGGCGCGGCCCTCTGTGAATTCTTCGCCTGGTTGGAGAGTGCCCTGGGGCGTGAACGAGTCACCGAGCTGACCATTGATGAACACCTGACCGCCGCCCGTGAGCGGCGTCCGGGTTATGTCTCCCTGAGCTTCAATACCATTGCCGCATTCAATGCCAATGGGGCGATGCCTCATTACCACGCCACACCTGAAGAACACGCGGTGATCGAGGGCGATGGCCTGTTGCTGATCGACTCCGGCGGCCAGTACCTGGGCGGCACCACCGATATCACCCGCATGGTGCCGATCGGTAAACCGAGTGCCGAGCAGAAGCGCGATTGCACCCGAGTGCTCAAGGGCGTTATCGCCTTGTCCCGGGCGCAGTTCCCTCGGGGCATTCTTTCGCCGCTGCTGGATGCCATCGCCCGTGCGCCGATCTGGGCCGAAGGCGTGGATTACGGACATGGCACCGGGCATGGTGTCGGCTACTTCCTGAATGTGCATGAGGGGCCGCAGGTGATTGCCTATCAGGCCGCACCGGCGCCGCAAACCGCGATGCAGCCGGGGATGATTACCTCCATCGAACCGGGGACCTATCGTCCCGGGCGTTGGGGGGTGCGGATCGAGAATCTGGTGTTGAACCGTGAGGCAGGTACGACCGAGTTTGGTGAGTTCCTGAAGTTTGAAACCCTGACGTTGTGCCCGATCGACAGCCGTTGCCTGGAGCCGTCGTTGCTGACTCAGGATGAGCGCGAGTGGCTCAACGCTTATCACGGTGATGTTCGCCGGCGTCTCAGTCCACTGTTGGAAGGGGCGGCGCTGGAGTGGTTGCAGGCGCGTACTGCGGCGATCTGATGCAAGGCCTCACCCGCGTAACGCGGGTGAGGTGACTGCGGCGACTCAAGCGACGCCGCAGATGCCGGTGGTCACTTGCTCAAGGCTTCCCGGACGAAGTCGAGCCGATCCTGACCGAAAAACAATTCCTCACCCACGAACATGCTGGGAGCACCGAATACTCCCCGCTGCAACGCCTGTTCGGTGTTGTTCCTGAGAGCGGTCTTGACGTCCTCGGCATTGCTCAGGTCGAGGATCTGCTGTGGGTCGAAACCGCCTTGTTCCAGGACCTGGGCGACGCTGGCGGCGTCGTTGAGGTTGCGTTTGTCGACCCAGAGTGCGCGGAACAGGCAGTCGATGAAATCGATGAAGCGTTCCGGCAAATGCATCTGCACTCCGGTCGTGGCGCGCATCAGCAGCAGGGTGTTGATGGGGAAGTGCGGGTTGAAATTGAGCTCCACCTGGTAGCGCTGGGCGAAGCGCGCCAAGTCCTGCAGCATGTAGCGGCCTTTGGCGGGGACGCTGATGGGGGACGCGTTGCCGGTGGTCTTGAAGACGCCGCCCAGCAGCATGGGTTGGTAGACCAGTTGACTGCCGGTCTGGACACAGATCTTCGGCAGTTGGGTGTAGGCCAGGTATGAAGTCGGGCTGCCCAGGTCGAAGAAGAACTCCACCTTTTTATTCATGATGCAGATTCCCTGATTGTTGTTATGGAAGGGGATTACCAGCGTTCGTTCCAGGGGCGCAGGTCCAGTTCGAAGGTCCAGGCATCACGGGGCTGGCTGTGCAGGTACCAGTAGTTCTCGGCGATATGCTCGGGGTTGAGGATGCCGTCCTGATCCTTGAGGGCATATTTCTCGGGAAAGCTGGTGCGGATGAAGTCGGTGTCGATGGCGCCGTCGACGATGATGTGGCCGACATGGATGTTCAAGGGCCCCAGCTCCCGGGCCATGCTCTGGGCCAGGGCGCGGATACCGTGCTTGGCGCCGGCAAAGGCGGCAAAGCCCGCAGCGCCGCGGACCCCGGCGGTAGCGCCGGTGAACAGGATGGTGCCGCGCTTGCGGGTAACCATGCGCTTGGCCACCTCGCGGGCATTGAGGAAGCCCGAAAAACAGGCCATCTCCCAGATCTTGAAGTATTTGCGTGCGGTTTCCTCAAGGATGCTGCAGGGCACGTTGGCGCCGATGTTGAAGACGAAGGCTTCGATCGGACCGATCTGGGTTTCGATCTGTTCGATCAGTGCAACCACGTCTTCTTCTTTGCGCGCATCGCAGGCAAAACCATGGGCTTGGCTACCGGTTTGCTGGATGGCCTCCACCAGCGGCTGCAGTTTGTCCGCGCTGCGTCGGGTCATGCAGGCAGTAAAGCCTTCTGCGGCGAAACGCTTGGCAATGGCACCACCGGTGGCATCACCGGCACCGACCACCAGTACGACTTTGTTCTTGTTCGAGGCTGTAGTCATGGGAGGCTCGCTATTGGGTAAACGATCGTTAACTAAACGAACGTTATGCTATGATTTTTCTGTCGTCAAGCGAGCAGGGGAGTCCATCAGGAATGCGTTATTCAGTCGGCCATAAGCAGGAAACCCGTGAACGCCTGCTGCAGAGCAGTGCCACCCAGGCCAAGAACAACGGTTTTTCTACTGTCGGTGTGGATGCGTTGATGAAGGCCATCGGCCTCAGTGGCGGGGCTTTTTATACGCACTTCACGTCCAAGGACGAGTTGTTCGGTTCCATTGTCGAGCGCGAGTTGAGCCAGAGCCTGGAGCGCCTGGGCGGGGAGGGGCGGCAGAATCAGGCAAAGCTGCGGCGCTGTCTGAAGCAGTATTTGAGTGTGGCGCATCTGCAGCAGCCGGGAGCGGGCTGTGCGTTGCCAGCGTTGGGTGCGGAGATTGCTCGGGGCAGTGTCGAAGTCCGACAGGAGGCGCAAGACTGGATCTGCCGTTTGCATCAGGCTTGGGCGCAGACTTTAGGTAGCGAAAGCCTGGCCTGGTCGATTCTGTCGCAGTGTGTCGGCGCGTTGGTGGTGGCGCGAATGCTGGTGAGCCCGAGTATCCAGCAGCAGGTGCTGGCGTCGAGCCATGAACAGATCATTGGGCAGCTGGAAGGGCTGCCCGAAGATTGAACGGTGCCACTATTTGCAGATGATGATCATGCTGCGGCTGGTGTAACCGGCTGGGTTCAGGCCGAAGGGGTAATCCCCCGGGTCCTCCACGGCATC
>NZ_CP116502.1:2062500-5832500 GCF_042980055.1 Pseudomonas danubii | reverse complement strand
AAACGATGTGGGAAGGCTTAGACAGCTAGGAGGTTGGCTTAGAAGCAGCCACCCTTTAAAGAAAGCGTAATAGCTCACTAGTCGAGTCGGCCTGCGCGGAAGATGTAACGGGGCTCAAACCATACACCGAAGCTACGGGTATCACGTAAGTGATGCGGTAGAGGAGCGTTCTGTAAGCCTGTGAAGGTGAGTTGAGAAGCTTGCTGGAGGTATCAGAAGTGCGAATGCTGACATGAGTAACGACAATGGGTGTGAAAAACACCCACGCCGAAAGACCAAGGTTTCCTGCGCAACGTTAATCGACGCAGGGTTAGTCGGTCCCTAAGGCGAGGCTGAAAAGCGTAGTCGATGGAAAACAGGTTAATATTCCTGTACTTCTAGTTATTGCGATGGAGGGACGGAGAAGGCTAGGCCAGCTTGGCGTTGGTTGTCCAAGTTTAAGGTGGTAGGCTGGAATCTTAGGTAAATCCGGGGTTCTAAGGCCGAGAGCTGATGACGAGTTACCTTTTAGGTGACGAAGTGGTTGATGCCATGCTTCCAAGAAAAGCTTCTAAGCTTCAGATAACTAGGAACCGTACCCCAAACCGACACAGGTGGTTGGGTAGAGAATACCAAGGCGCTTGAGAGAACTCGGGTGAAGGAACTAGGCAAAATGGCACCGTAACTTCGGGAGAAGGTGCGCCGGTGAGGGTGAAGGACTTGCTCCGTAAGCTCATGCCGGTCGAAGATACCAGGCCGCTGCGACTGTTTATTAAAAACACAGCACTCTGCAAACACGAAAGTGGACGTATAGGGTGTGACGCCTGCCCGGTGCCGGAAGGTTAATTGATGGGGTTAGCTAACGCGAAGCTCTTGATCGAAGCCCCGGTAAACGGCGGCCGTAACTATAACGGTCCTAAGGTAGCGAAATTCCTTGTCGGGTAAGTTCCGACCTGCACGAATGGCGTAACGATGGCGGCGCTGTCTCCACCCGAGACTCAGTGAAATTGAAATCGCTGTGAAGATGCAGTGTATCCGCGGCTAGACGGAAAGACCCCGTGAACCTTTACTATAGCTTTGCACTGGACTTTGAATTTGCTTGTGTAGGATAGGTGGGAGGCTTTGAAGCGTGAACGCCAGTTTGCGTGGAGCCATCCTTGAAATACCACCCTGGCAACTTTGAGGTTCTAACTCAGGTCCGTTATCCGGATCGAGGACAGTGTATGGTGGGTAGTTTGACTGGGGCGGTCTCCTCCTAAAGAGTAACGGAGGAGTACGAAGGTGCGCTCAGACCGGTCGGAAATCGGTCGTAGAGTATAAAGGCAAAAGCGCGCTTGACTGCGAGACAGACACGTCGAGCAGGTACGAAAGTAGGTCTTAGTGATCCGGTGGTTCTGTATGGAAGGGCCATCGCTCAACGGATAAAAGGTACTCCGGGGATAACAGGCTGATACCGCCCAAGAGTTCATATCGACGGCGGTGTTTGGCACCTCGATGTCGGCTCATCACATCCTGGGGCTGAAGCCGGTCCCAAGGGTATGGCTGTTCGCCATTTAAAGTGGTACGCGAGCTGGGTTTAGAACGTCGTGAGACAGTTCGGTCCCTATCTGCCGTGGACGTTTGAGATTTGAGAGGGGCTGCTCCTAGTACGAGAGGACCGGAGTGGACGAACCTCTGGTGTTCCGGTTGTCACGCCAGTGGCATTGCCGGGTAGCTATGTTCGGAAAAGATAACCGCTGAAAGCATCTAAGCGGGAAACTTGCCTCAAGATGAGATCTCACTGGGATCTTGAATCCCCTAAAGGGCCGTCGAAGACTACGACGTTGATAGGTTGGGTGTGTAAGCGCTGTGAGGCGTTGAGCTAACCAATACTAATTGCCCGTGAGGCTTGACCATATAACACCCAAGCAATTTGCGAACTCGAAAGAGACCAGATTGCGGTGTGTGAAGACGAAACAAACCGAAAGTTTGCACAACACACAAATCTATTACATACCCATTCGCTGGCACGTTGCATCAGCAACGGACTGGCTACCGAATTTCTTGACGACCATAGAGCGTTGGAACCACCTGATCCCATCCCGAACTCAGAAGTGAAACGATGCATCGCCGATGGTAGTGTGGGGTTTCCCCATGTGAGAGTAGGTCATCGTCAAGATTAAATTCCGAAACCCCAATTGCGAAAGCAATTGGGGTTTTGTTTTTGCGCGGAGAAAAAGCCAAGTCCTACAGCGACCAGAAAGGACATTGCCCACGCATAGCCCCACAACCGCAGGTAGGGCCAGCACCATTGATCACTCGTGATGGAAATCCCCTCAAAAACAGTGAGTGGTTTTTGCTATGGTGCAGCTCTTTTTAAGGACTTGAGTTCACCCGCACGGATCAGCGTCGACCTCTATTCAACGAGAAGTTGTAGCAATGCCCGAAGCGATTCCGATCAAGGACCACGAAAAAGAGAACCGCCTGGTCAACAAGCGCCTGCTCGCCTGCGCTATGTTGGTGGTGGCCATTACCTGCGCCTTGGTAGGGCGTATGTACTTCCTCCAAGTGGTGGAGTTCGACTATCACTCCACCGTCTCGGAAAACAACCGTGTCCACGTGCTGCCGATCACCCCGACCCGCGGGCTGATCTATGACCGCAATGGCGTGGTCCTGGCGGACAACCGCCCCAGCTTCAACCTGACCATCACCCGCGAACGCACCACCGATCTCAAAGGCGAGTTGGACACGGTGATCGACCTGCTGCACCTGCCGCCAGAGGATCGAACCCTGTTCGACAAGGAAATGAAGCAGGCCCGCCACCCCTTCGTCCCCGTGACCCTGTTCTACGAGCTCACCGAAGAGCAAATCGCCGTCCTTGCGGTCAACGAGTACCGCCTGCCAGGACTGGATGTGCAAGCCCAGTTCGTCCGCCATTACCCCATGGGCGCCCACTTTGCCCACTCCATTGGCTACGTTGGGCGGATCAACGAGAAAGAAACCAAGACCCTGGACTCGGTGGAATACCGTGGCACTCAGTCCATTGGCAAGACGGGCGTCGAGAAGTTCTATGAGTCCGAGTTGCACGGTCACGTCGGCTATGAAGAGGTGGAGACCAACGCCCAGGGGCGGGTCATGCGCGTGCTCAAACACACAGATCCTATCCCCGGGAAGAACATCGTCCTGAGCCTGGATATCAAGCTCCAGGAAGCTGCCGAAGAGGCGCTGGGGGACCGTCGCGGCTCAGTAGTGGCCCTCGACCCTGCCACGGGCGAAGTATTGGCCATGGTCAGCAAGCCAAGCTTTGACCCCAACCTGTTCGTCACCGGCATCAGCTTCAAGCAATACGCCGCGCTGCACGACTCCATCGATCGCCCGCTGTTCAACCGGGTGCTGCGCGGCCTCTACGCACCGGGCTCTACCATCAAGCCGGAGGTGGCGATTGCCGGCCTCGACACCGGCGTGGTGACCGCCTCGACCCGAGTCTTCGATCCCGGTTACTACCAGTTGCCGGACTTCGATCACAAATACCGCAACTGGAACCACAGCGGCGATGGTTGGGTGGATATGGACGCAGCGATCATGCGCTCCAACGACACCTACTTCTACGATCTGGCCCACAAGCTCGGTATCGACCGTCTGCACGACTACATGGCGATGTTCGGCCTGGGTCAGAAAGTTTCCCTGGATATGTTCGAGGAATCCCCAGGATTGATGCCATCCCAAGCCTGGAAGCGCGCCACCCGCCGTCAGCCCTGGTTCCCGGGGGAAACCGTGATCCTCGGCATTGGTCAGGGCTACATGCAGGTCACGCCGCTGCAACTGGCCCAGGCCACAGCGCTGATCGCCAACAAGGGCGTGTGGAACCGTCCGCACCTGGCCAAGACCATCGATGGCGTGGCTCCAGTGGATGAGCATCCGATGCCCAACATCCTGCTGAAGAACCCCCACGACTGGGATCAGGTCAACCACGGTATGCAGATGGTGATGCACGACCCGCGGGGCATCGCCCGCGCTGCCGCCGCCGGTGCGCAGTACCGCATCGCCGGCAAGAGTGGTACCGCCCAGGTGGTGGCGATCAAGCAGGGCGAACGCTATGACCGCCTCAAGACCCGCGAGCGCAACCGCGACAACGCCTTGTTCGTCGGCTTCGCCCCCGCCGAGCACCCACAGATCGTGATCGCGGTCATGATCGAGAACGGTGAGGCTGGCGGCCGGGTCGCAGGGCCCGTGGTGCGACAGATCATGGACGCCTGGCTGCTGGACCAGAACGGCCACCTCAAGCCGCAATACGCTACACCCGCCAAGGCCCCTGGCGATCCCCACGTCTGAGTCGTTGCAACACCGGGCTGCCCGGCATCTTGTGAGTCCGCCCGAGCGTCCCTTGCGTCACTGAGCGGTGAGGCGTTCCTGCAGCAGCTCCAGGAACAGCACCTCGGCACGGCTCATGCGTTGTTCACGGTTCCACAGCAGATGGATGTCAACATCGGCGATGCCGTCGTGGGGCGGCAGGCGCCACAGCAGCCTGGCGTCGACATCGGCCGCCACCACGTGCTCTGGCAGGCAGCCGATGCCAAACCCGGCAATCACCAGGCGCCGTACTTCCTCCAGGCTTGGCGAGGAGGCGACGATGCGCCCGCTGAAGCCTTGCTGGTCACGGAAGATGGTCAGTGGCGAGAGCATGCCGCCGATCTGGTCGCTGGTGAAACTGACGAAATTCTCCCGCTGCAGATCGCCCTCGGCCACGTCCTGACGCCCGAACAGCGGGTGATGCTTGCCGCAAAAAAATGCGTAGCGCTGCCGCAGGAACAGCCGTTGCTCCAAGCGTGGCTGTGGCCGCCGATTAAGGCTCAGGCCCAGAGTCGCGGTCTTCTCCTGCAGGGCACTGACGATATCCGAACTGCGCATCACCTCGACCTCCAGGTCGACGCGCGGATGCTGGCGATGGAAGTCGGCCAGAAAGTCATCGAAACGCTCATTGAAGATCCGGCTGATGATCAACAGCCGCACCTTGCCGATCACCTCGTCGGCGGGCTGCTCCAGCACGCTGCTGACCTGGGACATCTGGCCGTAGATTTCCCCGGCCAGGGCAAAGATCTGTTCGCCCACTTCGGTCAGGGCAAAACGCGGCCCGCGTCGGGCGATCAACTGCCGTCCCAGCTGTTCTTCCAGGCGCTTGAGGGCTTGGCTCACTGCCGGTTGGGTCAGGTGCAGGCGCGCCGCTGCGCGACTGATGCTCAGTTCCTGGCCGATCACCCGGAAGGTGCGCAGCAGGTTCCAGTCGAGGCGGTCATTGAGCAGGCGTCGGGCATCGCGGTCGGACATGGCAGGGCTCTGGATCGGGATCTAGGCGAATAATAAGCCAGGATAATAATCGAGATAACCAATAGAAAATTGACTAATTATCTGGCGAAACGGATAAATCCCTCCCAGACAGGCGCCCACAGAAGCCCCTGCGCTTGACCCTTTCTCCTGCCACAAAAATAACCAAAGGAGCCAACCATGAAGCCTTCCGCTTCGCCGCAGCCACGCCGGGCCGCGGCCGCCGCCTTTATCGGCACCATGATCGAGTGGTACGACTTCTACATCTACGCCACCGCTGCGGCGCTGGTGTTCGGTGCCTTGTTCTTCCCCTCCGACGACAAACTGTTCAGCACCATGGCCGCGTTCGGGACCTTCGCTGTGGGCTTCTTCGCCCGGCCCCTGGGGGGCATCATCTTCGGCCATATCGGCGACCGTATCGGCCGCAAGAAATCCCTGGTCATCACCTTGCTGATGATGGGCGTGGTCACCGTGGGCATCGGCCTGTTGCCGACTTATGCACAGATCGGCGCCCTGGCCCCGGTGCTGCTGGTTCTGCTGCGCATCGTTCAGGGCATTGCCGTGGGAGGCGAGTGGGGCGGAGCGGTGCTGATGGCCGGCGAACATGCGCCCAAGGGCCGGCGCAACTTCTTCGCCTCCTTCGCCCAATTGGGCAGCCCGGCGGGTTTGATTCTCTCGCTACTGGCCTTCAGCGCCGTGACCCGCCTGCCCGAGGACGCGTTGATGAGCTGGGGCTGGCGCCTGCCGTTCCTCGCCAGCGCGTTGCTGCTGCTGGTAGGCCTGGCGATTCGCCTGGGAGTCAACGAGTCGCCGGAGTTTCTCGCCAGCCGCGAGCAGGCGGCCAAATCGCTGCGCAAGGAACAGGCACCGGTGATGCAAGTGCTGCGCACGGCCTGGCGCCCGCTGCTGCTGTGCATCGGCGCCAATACCCTGGGAATCGCCGGGGTGTATTTCACCAACACCTTCATGATTGCCTACACCACCCAGCAACTGGAGATTCCCCGTTCGCTGATTCTCGAATGCCTGTTCGTGGTGGCGATCATCCAGTTCTGCATCCAGCCCCTGGCGGCCTGGAGCGCCGAGAAAATCGGCGCCACGCGCTTTCTATGCCTGGTGTCAGTACTGGCCATGGCCTCGCCCTATCCGATGTTCGTCCTGGTGAGCTCCGGCCAGGCGCCGCTGATGATCCTCGGCATCGCCCTGGCAGTGGTGTGCATGGCCTCCTTCTACGCGGTGATCGCCGGTTACGTCAGCGGCATGTTCGAGACGCGGGTGCGCTACACCGCCATTTCCCTGGCCTATCAAGTCTGCGGTGCCCTGGCCGGTGGCCTGACCCCGCTGATCGGCACCTGGCTGGCCCACAGGTTCATCGGCCAATGGTGGCCGATGGCGCTGTTCTACAGCCTGATCGCTGCGGTATCGCTGATCTGCGTGCTGGCCCTGTCGCGCCGTCACGCCCACGCCCATCGCCTGGAAATGGCGTCCCACGCTTGATTGTCCGGAGACACGATCGATGTTGAAAATCAATGGCCAACGCCTCTGGGCGAGCCTGATGGCCATGGCCGAAATCGGCGCCACCGCTCGCGGCGGCAGCTGCCGCCTGGCCCTGAGCGCTGAAGACCAGGCCGGGCGCGAACTCTTCGCCCACTGGTGCACCCAAGCCGGCATGACCCTGAGCGTCGACCCCATCGGCAACCTGTTTGCCCGGCGGCCCGGCTGTGACCCGCACGCAGCCCCAGTGATGATGGGCAGCCACCTCGACACCCAGCCCGAGGGCGGGCGTTTCGACGGTGTCTACGGCGTGCTGGCCGGCTTGGAAGTGCTGCGCACGCTCAATGATCTCGGAGTCCAGACTCGCAAGCCTCTGGAGCTGGTGGTGTGGACCAACGAGGAAGGTGCGCGCTTCACCCCGGCGATGTTCGGCTCGGCGGTGTTCACCGGGGTCATGGCCCTGGACGCCGCCCTGGCGGTGCGCGACGCCGATGGCATCAGCGTCGCCGAGGCCCTGCAACGCACCGGTTACGCCGGCAATCGGCCTTTGGGCGGGGCAGTGGATGCCTATTTCGAAGCCCATATCGAACAGGGCCCGATCCTTGAAGACAACGCCAAGAGCATCGGCGTGGTCAGTGGCGGTCAGGCGATCCGCTGGCTCGACGTTCAGGTTGAAGGCATGGCCGCCCACGCTGGCACTACGCCGATGCCACTGCGCAAGGATGCCCTGTATGGCGCCGCGCAGATGATCCTCGCCGTGGAGCAGGTGGCAGCGGATTTTGCCCCGCAAGGCCTGACCACTGTCGGTGAGCTGAGCGTTGCCAAGTCATCGCGCAATACCATTCCCGGGCGGCTGACCTTCACCGTCGACCTGCGCCACCACCATGATCAACAGATCGCCGCCATGGAGCAGCAGGTTGAGGAACGCCTGGAGCGCATTGCCCGGGAGCGCGGGCTCAAGGTCCGCATCGACCGCCATTGGCTGAGCCCGGCCACGCCCTTTGATGCCGAGTGCGTGGCAGCGGTGCAGCAGGCGGTGGATGGGCTTGGCTATCCTCAGCAGTCCATCGTCAGCGGCGCGGGCCACGATGCCATCCTGCTGGCGCGTTATTGCCCCACCGCCATGGTGTTCATTCCCTGTGTCGGAGGCTTGAGTCATAACGAAGCCGAAGATGTGTTGCCCGAGGACGTGTGCCAGGGCGCCGATGTATTGCTTAACGCCGTGCTGGCCCGTGCCGGCCGGGTGGCCTGAGGAGACTTTGATGCGCAGTTTTTTCCACCCTGAACAATTGCTTCACCATCCCCGCAGCTACTATTCCCGCGGCCAGATGCGCACCCCCCAGGAAGTCCCCGAGCGTGCCCAACGCCTGGTGCAGGCCGCGCACTCCCTGGGCTTCGAGGTCAGGCAACCCGAGGACGCCGGCCTGCAACCGCTGCAGGCAGTGCACGGCGCGCCGTACCTGGCATTCCTTGAAGAGGCCCATCGACGCTGGAAAGACATCCCCGAGGACTGGGGTGATGAAGTCATGTCCAACATCTTCGTTCGCGAGCCCAATGCCCTGCGCGGCATCCTTGCCCAGGCAGCACGTTACCTGGCGGACGGCAGTTGCCCGGTGGGCGAGCAGACCTGGCGCTCGGCCTACTGGTCGGCCCAGAGCGCCATTGCCGGGGCCCGTGCCCTGCTGGATGGCGAGCCGGCGGCCTATGCCTTGTGCCGCCCGCCCGGCCACCATGCCCGGGCCGAAGCCGCCGGTGGTTTCTGCTACCTGAACAACGCGGCGATTGCCGCCCAGGTACTGCGGGAGAGGTTCGCCCGGGTGGCCGTGCTCGATACCGACATGCACCACGGCCAGGGCATTCAGGAAATCTTCTACGAACGTGCCGACGTCCTGTATGTCTCGGTGCATGGCGACCCGACCAACTTCTACCCGGGGGTGGCCGGCTTCACCGAGGAGCGTGGCAGTGGCGCGGGGGAGGGCTATAACCTCAACCTGCCGATGGCGCATGGCGCCAGCGAAGCGGATTTCCTCGCCCGCCTGGAACAGGCCCTGGCTGCGGTGAAGGCATTCGGCGCCGAGGTGCTGGTGCTGTCCCTGGGCTTCGACATCTACGAGCTCGATCCGCAAAGCAAGGTCGCGGTGACCCGAGACGGCTTCGCCATCCTTGGCCAGCGCATCCGCAGCCTTGGCCTGCCGTGCCTGATTGTCCAGGAAGGGGGTTACCACCTGGACAGCCTGGAAGACAACGCCCGCGCCTTCTTTGCCGACAGCGCCGCCTGGGCCCTTTAGGACCAGCCGGGCGGTGTTCCGCTCAATGCCCTTTTCGCTGGCAAGCCAGCTCCTGCAGCAGGGGCTGGGAGGAGGCGTGGGGTACTTGCCATTTGCTTTACGTTAACGTCAAGATGCTCGGGCGCCCGTTCCACTGGCGCAGGTTTTGCTTGATCTCGAATGACAGGGTAAGCAATGCAGGGCTGCCCGATGATCCGGGCCAAGCCCCTTTACTGCCCTCTGAACCCGGTGTAGACATTGACCACGGCTTGCGTGCTTCGCGCAATCCAAGGGAGTGGAGCGGGAAGCAGCGGGCGGACCGATTCGGAGCGCTTGATGACTCTTATAAAAACAACAAAGGGTGAGCAGCAACACGAAGCCCGGCTGGCCCGGGAGCGGCTGCACCTGGAAGGCGAGATCCCCGACGGGGTCCTGCGTGCGGAAATCGATGCCTCATGGCGACGCAGCCTCAGCCATGGCGTGCACTTTGGCAGTCAGCATCAACTGACCCTGGAATCCAGCGCCAGCCTCGAGGTGCTGCTGGCCAGCAACCGCCTGTTGCTGGACGCGGCAACCCCGGCCATCGACTACCTGACCCAGCATCAGGGCCAGGATGGCCTGATCATCCTCGCTAACGCCGACGCCACCATCCTGGCCATCGAAGGCCGGGCCGACCGGCTCAAGGACAGCGGCGTGCAGGACATCACCCTCGGCGCCTGCTGGAGCGAGGCCACCCGTGGCACCAACGCCCTGGGCACGGCCCTGGTGGAAGCCCGGCCGACCCTCATCGATTGCGGCGAACACTACCTGGATCGCCTCAGCCATTTCTCCTGCACATCGGTGCCCATCCAATGCCCCCAGGGCGAGATCCTCGGCGTTCTTGACCTGACCCGCGAAGGCCCCCTGGGCCGCGTTCAGGACAGCACCGCGCTGTTGTCCATGGCGGTCAGCCAGATCGAGGCGCGAGTGTTCCACGCGTCCTACCCGGAGCAGATCGTCCTGGCCTTCCACAGTCGTCGGCAATACCTCGAATCGCCCTGGCAAGGCCTGCTGGCCCTGAGCCTGGGCGGGCAGATTCTTGCGGTCAGCGGCCAGGCCTGCCAGTTGCTCAACACCCCGCGCGCGGCCCTGGTGGGGCGGCGTTGCGAAGAGTTCCTCGGGCTCGACGGCCTGCAACTGCTGGCCCGCCTGCAGCAAGGCGCCGTGGGCAGCCTGCAGACCGCCAAGGGCGAGCTGTTCTACAAGGCCCTGCGGGCGCCGCAGCCATCGCTGAACCTGCACCGCGCGCCCCGCAGCACACCGAAAGCCACGCCCATGCCCCAGGACCTGGAAGCCCTGGCCGGGGGCAACAGCCGCTACGCCCGCACCCTGCGCATGGCCCGCCAGGGCCTGGCCAACGGCTTGCCAGTGCTGTTGCTGGGAGAGACCGGCACCGGTAAGGAAGTCCTGGCCCGGGCCCTGCATCGTGCGGGTAGCCGCGCCGAGAAACCCTTTGTCGCGGTCAACTGCGCGGCGATTCCCGAAGGCCTGATCGAGTCGGAGCTGTTCGGTTACCGCGAAGGCGCCTTCACCGGCTCGCGCCGCGGCGGCATGATCGGACGCCTGCAACAGGCCCACGGTGGCACCTTGTTCCTTGATGAGATCGGCGACATGCCCCTGGCCCTGCAAGCCCGCCTGCTGCGAGTGCTGCAAGACCGCAAGGTCGCGCCCCTGGGAGCTGGTGAGGAGCAGGACATCGACATTGCCCTGATCTGTGCCACCCACCGCGACCTCAAGCAGCAGGTGCAGGACCAGGCCTTTCGCGAAGACCTGTTCTACCGGGTCAACGGCATCAGCGTGCTGCTGCCGGCCCTGCGTGAACGCGAAGACCTGCAGCCGCTGGTGGACAGCCTGCTGGCCAGGCTCGGCGGCGCCGACGTGAGCCTCAGCGACGAACTGCGCCGGCTGCTGACGGACTACCACTGGCCGGGCAATATCCGCCAGCTGGAGATGGTCCTGCGCACCGCCCTGGCCCTGCGCGAAGAAGGCGAGTGCCACATCGGCCTGGAACATCTGCCCGACAGCATGCTCGACGATCTGCAGGCCAGCGAGCGGCCGCAGACCGGGAGCATCCGCGAGAACGAGCTGGAGCTGATCCGCAGTGCCCTGGACAACCATCAGGGCAATGTCTCGGCGGCTGCGGACGCCCTGGGCATCAGCCGCGCGACCCTGTACCGCAAGCTCAAGCAGTTGCGCGCCTGATGCGGCGCCTGATCACCCGGCTGGTGGACAGCCGCGACCCCCAGGCCCTGAGTGCCGCCCTGGGCTGGCTCTACAGTTTCGTGCGGCCCCATCGGCTGGCCATCGGCGGCCTGCTGGGGCTGTCGGTGTGCGCCTCGTTGCTGGTGCTGGTGCAACCCTGGCTGACCAAGCTGCTGATCGACGACGGCCTGCTGGCCCGGGACTTCTCCAAACTGGTGCTGATCGCCGGCTTGATGATCCTTGCCGGTCTGCTGGGCACGCTGCTGTCCGGGGTCAATCGCTACCTGCATACGCGCCTGTCCGGACGCATCCTGTTCGCCCTGCGCGACGACCTCTACCGCCATCTGCAACGGCTGTCGCCGAGCTTCTACGGGCAGCGGCGAATCGGCGACCTGATGTCGCGCCTGGACGGCGATGTGGCGGAGATCCAGCGCTTTGCCGTCGACTCATTGTTTTCCGCAGTGTCCAGCGTGATCGGTCTTGTCGTCGCCCTGGCCATGCTCCTGACCCTGTCCTGGCAACTCTCGCTGCTGGCCCTGGTGTTGATTCCCCTGGACGTGCTCTGGCTGCGCTGGATGCGGCGCAAGGTGGAGCGCGATGTGCGTCAGCTGCGCGAGCGTTCCGCGGACATGTCCTCGTTCATGGTGGAAACCCTGCCAGTGATGAAATTCATCCAGAGCGCCGGCCAGCAGCAACGAGAGGCTCAGCGCCTGGACCGCCTCGGCCAGGGCTACATGAACCAGTTGCTCAAGCTGCAGGTCACCGAGTTCTTCACCCAGGCGGTGCCCGGCACCCTGACCTCATTGTCCCGGGCCTGCGCCTTCCTGATTGGCGGTTACTGGGTGGTGCAGGGCACCTGGCAACTGGGGGCGCTGATTGCCTTCTCCACCTACCTGGGCATGGCGGTGGGACCGGTACAGAGCCTGCTTGGGCTGTACGTGGCGATCCAGCGCATGACCGTGAGCCTGGGCCGGGTCATGGAGCTGCGCGGCGAGGAGCCGGGCATCAGCGCCCCCACGGCGCCGTTGCCGGTGCCGGACAATGGCGAGCTGCACTTCAAGGATGTGCACTTCAGTCATCCGGGGCGCGGCTCGACCCTCAAGGGCATCGAAGCGCGGATTCCCTATGGCCTCAAGGTGGCCCTGAGCGGCACTTCGGGGGCCGGTAAAAGCACCTTGATCGACCTCTTGCAGCGTCACCACGACCCCCAGGCCGGGCAGGTGCTGCTGGGGGGCATCGACCTGCGTCAACTGGACCTGGCGCAATTGCGCCGCCAGGTGGCGGTGGTCAGCCAGGACATCGTGCTGTTTCGCGGCAGCCTGGCGGACAACCTGGCCTACAGCGTGCCCGCTGCCAGCCGCGAGGCCGTGGCCGAAGTGGCGCGGCTGGCGCAATTGCAGGGGCTGATCGAGTCCCTGCCCGAGGGCCTGGACAGCCCCCTAGGCGAGCGTGGCCAGCAGCTGTCCGGCGGGCAGAAACAACGCATCGCCATCGCCCGTGCATTGCTCCAGGACCCGATGATCCTGGTACTGGACGAAGCCACTTCGGCGGTGGACGAAGCCACCGAGCGGGAGGTGATCGAAGCCATCGACCGCCTGTTCGCCGGGCGCACGCGCATCCTGATCAGCCACCGGCCTTCGACCCTGGCCGACGCTGACCTGCGCTTCGAGTTGCTGGACGGGGTATTGCACAGCGTGGCGGTGGCCCATGAAGCCTGAGCTGCGCATTGGCGTGATCGACAGCGGCCATGCCCCCCATCAACGGGTGGCGGCCGGCCGGCGTTTCTTTCTGCTGGCGCAAGGCATGGGCGAGGGCGAGTTGCAGCAGGACGTCCTCGGCCATGGCAGCGCGATCATCGAGGCCATCGAGCAGCGCGCGCCCGATGCCCAGCTGTATCTGGCCCAGGTGTTCGATCAGCGCGGGGTGACCAGCGCCGCGCAAGTCAGTGCCGCCCTGTATTGGCTGCTGGAACAGGATGTACGCCTGATCAACCTCAGCCTCGGGCTGCGCCAGGATCGCGATTCACTGCGCGCCGCCTGTGCCGAGGCGGTGGCACGCGGCGTACTGCTCTGTGCGTCCAGCCCGGCCCAGGGCGAGCCGGTATTCCCGGCCCGCTATCCCGGCGTGTTGCGGGTTACCGGCGATGCGCGTTGCGGTGCGCAGCAGTGGTCCTGGCTGAACACGGCCCAGGCCGATTTCGCCGCCTGCGTGCGCGCCGGCCGCCCGGGGCCGTCCGGCGCCAGCCTGGGCTGTGCTGCCTTGAGCGGGCATATCGCCGCCTACCTCAATACCCAGCCCGGCGCGAGCAATCTGCAGGTGCGCCAGTGGCTGCAGGAGCAGGCCGCCTACCAGGGGCCCGAGCGCCGGAGCGTGCCATGCAATCGATCCTGATCCTGGGGGCGGGGCCGGCCGGCGCGGCCGTGGCCCTGGGGCTGCGGCGCCTCGGTTACCCGGTGACCCTGATCAGCGACTGGCGGCGTTTTCCGGCGCTGGAAGGGGTCTCGCTGCGGGTGCTGGAGGCCTTGCGCGGCGCCGGTCTGGAGTCGGCACTGGCCCAGGCCCTGCATCCTTCCCAGCGGCAAGTGGCGTGGAACGGCGCGCAGCATGCGCAGAACATCGAATACCTGCTGGATCGCCCGACCTTCGACCGTGGCCTGCGCGATGCCCTGCATCAGGCCGGGGTGACGCTGATCCACGGCCGTGTACTTAGGGTGCAGTCCACGGCGCTCGGGCACCGGGTGCAGGTGCAGGGGCACGAGGAGCTGCTCGGCGAGTTCCTGGTCGAAGCCCGCGGGCGTCAGGCGCCTGCATTGGACAAGGCACTGCAGCAGGGCGTCGGGAATGGCCGGCGTGGCCCGGAAACCCTCAGCCTGCTCAACCGCTGGCAAGGGCCGTCCGGCACTGCCGCCAGTGCCGTGCACAGCCTTGAGGACGGCTGGGCCTGGATGGCCCGGCGCAGCGACGGCCAGTGCTACTGGCAACTGACCCTGGATGTGGCCAGCGCCGCACTGCCGGGCAAGGCGCAGTTGCTGGAGTACTGCCGCCAGAGCCGTCAGGCGTCAGCCCTGGCCGCGGATTTTTTTGCCGGCGCTGCCGAACAGGATCTGCAGCTGCACGCCCGTAGCAGCACGGCGATTCTCTGCCCCCAGGTGTGCGGCGCTAACTGGCTGCGGGTCGGGGATGCGGCCATGGCGGTGGACCCGCTGTCAGGCAATGGCATCTTCCAGTCCCTGTCCTCGGCGCTGCAGGCGCCGGCGGTGATCAATACCCTGTTGCAGCGGCCGGAGCGCAGAGCCCTGGCCGGGCGCTTTCATCAGCAACGGGTGGAGCAGCTGTTCCTGCGGTTTGCCCGCATCGGCCGGGATTTCTACGCCGACGAGCAGCGCTGGCCCGAGCAACCGTTCTGGCAGGCCCGCCGGCACTGGCCAGACCAGCAGCCGGCGCACGCGGCCGTGGACTTTGCAGCCTTGCGTATCGAGCACGCCCCGGTACTGCGCGATGGCCTGGTGGATGAGGCCGAAGTGGTGATCACCCCGGACCAGCCCCTGGGCATCTGGCATGTGCAGGGCGTGGAGCTGGCGCCGTTGTTGCGCCGCTTGCAGCACCAGCCCCCGAGCCAGGCCCTGGCGGACCTGAGCCCGGAACAGGGGCGGGTGGTGCGGGGCTGGTTGCTGGCCCAGGGCTACCGACCCTGAACCCGCCGTGCACAAGCGAGCGGGCTCAGGTTCACTGCCCTGAGGGTAGGTTCAGTTAGCGCTGGTACACCCGCTGGCCGCCTTTCCAGGTCTGGTAGACCTGGATGTCCCTGATGCCGGTAGCCGGGATGTTTTCGTCGAGCGGGTCCTGTTCGAGAATCACCAGGTCGGCGAAGTTGTTGTCCTGCAAGGACCCCATCCAGCGCTCGGCGTGGCATTGCCAGGCGGCATCGTAGGTGATGGCTTTCAGCGCCTCTTGGCGAGTCAGGCATTCGCCAGCGTTGAGCACCGGGTAGTCTTCAGGGTTCTGCAGGACCGGATACGGCGATTGTGCGCTACGGATGCCCTCCATCTTGCGGGTCACGGCCTGCTCCATGGAGCGCAGCGGGCCCAGTGGGGTGACCGTGCAGTCGCTGTGCAGGGAAATGCGCAGATTGTGCTTGAGGGCCGATTTGCACAGGTCGAGCATGGTCTCGGCCCGCTGCTCGAAAATCGCCTGTTGGAAGGAGTAGCCCCAGTAACCGACATGCCCGATCAGGAAGCTCGGTGACACCCCCAGCTGGTTCATGCGCTCAAGACTGTCCGCGTTCAGCAGCGAGCAGTGTTCGATGCGATGGCGCTTTTCCAGGCCGTTGCCGTCCTTGAAGGCCCCTGCGTAGGCTTGCAGGGTGAAGTCGATGGCTCGGTCGCCGTTGGCATGAATCATCAGGGGCCAGCCGGTCTCGACCGCTTTGCTGACCAGGGTCTGGTAGGCCACGGGGAGGGTTTGCGGCTCTGGCTGCTGCTCGTCGCAGACATTGAAATTGCCCCGGCGGGGGGTGGTTTCACAGCAATAGTCCACGCTCTGGTAGCCGGTCAGGCCCTGGTTGGAGCCGTCTGATACCAGCTTCACCGAGCCCTGGTAGATGCGTTTGGCTTCTTCGCGGGTGGCGGGTCGATAGGGTGGCAGGCTTTGCAGGCTTTTGGCGGAGCCGTCGCAGGCGGCGGCGTAACCGATCCGCAGATTCCTGGGATGAGTCAGGAAGTAGGCGTCCAGCACCAGTCTTGAGATGGGGTCCATCATGGCGTCGTACAGCAGGGTAATTCCGCGTTGCGTGGCGGTGTTGAAGTAGTCTTCGAGGTGCTTGAAGATCTTCAGCATCTGCAACTGCTGCTGGACCGGAATGGAGCGAATGGCGTGCAGGATTTCACGCTCCTGCAACAGGCCTTTGTTGGCTTTGACGCCGGTCTTGCGAAAGACCGCTTCGCTCGCCGCACTGTTCATGTAGGCGGTGTGCATCGATGCACTGATCAGCAGGATCGGGCGCTCGGCGTCGATGCTGTCCAGGTTACCGATCTCTTCATCGAAGCCACAGCCCAGGGTTATGAGTTGGTTCAGGCCACCTTCCACCTTCTTGAACGGCATCAAGGCCGGATCGACCATGCGCCCGAGAATCCATGACGAAGGGTCTTTGACCGGGGCACTGCGCAGGGTCTCGACCAACCAGTTCCAATCATAGGTTTCTCGCAGGCGTTGTCGCTCTTGATCGAACGCGCCCACCGGTATCCAGTCTTCCATGGCGCAGCTCTGCACGATGTGCGCGTGGGGCTCCACCAGGCCCGGAAGCAGGGTCCTGCCTTCCAGCGACTGGACCCTGTAGGCGATGCCCAGGGCTCGCAGGCGGGATTCGACGTCGGCCAGGGTGCCTGAGGCGACCACATCGCCGGCGTGGATGCCCAGTGCCTCGACCCGCTCGTCCATGTTGCCGTTGCGTAGCGGATAGATGTGGCCATGGGTGAAGACGATGGATTCGCCACCCGTCTCAAGGCCCGGGCCATGGGCGTTGGCAGGCTGGCCCGTCAGATGGCCGGTGGGGTTCAGGCTGTGCTTCAAGGCCTCCCAGATCGGGTTGTGGCATCCACACTGGATGTGGTCGTGATCATTTCCATTCGATCCCATGATGCGTTCCTCGGCGGTGCGGTGGTATGAGGGGTGCAGGAAGAGGGGCCGGGCTCCTTGTACCAGCTGTCGAGCGGGCCCGGGCTGAGCGTAGCAGCGCTTTGAGTGAAGGCCGGGGGGCGCCGAAAAAAATCTGGCGCCCCTGGCGAGGACGCTGAACGTCCGGAGGGGGGAGGCTGTGCTGGCCGTGGATCAGAGCTTGATCAGCACCGATTTCAGTTCGGTGTAGTGCTCGATGGCCGCGTGGCCCATTTCCCGGCCGAGCCCGGACATCTTGTAGCCGCCAAACGGCAGTGCCGGGTCCAGGGCGCTGTGGCAGTTGACCCACACCGAGCCGGACTTGATCTTCGGAATCATCCGGTGCACCGCTGCCAGATCGTTGGACCAGATGCTTGCGCCCAGGCCATAGGGGCTGTCGTTGGCCATGCGCAGGGCGTCGGCCTCGTCGTCGAAGGGAATCGCCACCAGTACCGGGCCGAAGATTTCTTCCTGGACCAGCGAGTGCTTCTGGTCGACATCGACGATCACCGTCGGCTTGACGAAATACCCCGGGCCGAACTGCTCGCCGCCACAGGCAATGGTGGCGCCGCTGTCCCGGCCCATCTCGATGTAGCGGTAGACCCGTTCCTGCTGGCGCGCGGAAATCAGCGGGCCCATCTCGACGCTGGCGTCCAGGCCGTTGCCCAGCTTCATGGCATTGGCGATGCCGGCAATGTCGGCCACCACGTTGTCGAAGTGCTTGCGCTGCACATACAGCCGCGAACCGGCGCAGCACACCTGGCCCTGGTTGAAGAAGATCGCGCTGGCGGCCCCGGCGGCGGCACTGCCCAGGTCGGCGTCGGCCATGACGATGGTCGGCGATTTGCCCCCCAGCTCCAGGGTGACCCGGGTCATGGAGTCCATGGCGATCTTGCCGATCTCCTTGCCCACGGCGGTGGAGCCGGTGAAGGTCAGTTTGTCCACCAGAGGGTTGCGGGTCAGGGCGCTGCCGGCGGTGATGCCGGTGCCGGTGACCACGTTGAACACGCCGTCGGGGTAGCCGGCTTCCTGTACCAGTTCTGCCAGTTTCAACGCACTGAGCGGGGTTTCATCCGCCGGCTTGAGCACCAGGGTGCAACCGGTGGCCAGGGCCGGGCCGAGTTTCCAGCAGGCCAGCAGCAAGGGGAAGTTCCAGGCGACGATGGCGCCGACCACGCCCAGCGCTTCGCGACGGATGAAACTGTGGAACTGATCGTCGGGCATCAGCGGCAGCGAGACCTCGACGCTGGTGCCTTCGATCTTGGTCGCCCAGCCGGCCATGTAGCGCAAGAAGTCGATGGACAATTGCACGTCCATGGCCTGGGCCACAGCCGCGCTCTTGCCATTGTTCAGGCATTCCAGCTGGGCCAGCAGTTCGGCGTCGCGCTGCATCAGGTCGGCGAGTTTCCACAGCAGGTTCTGCCGCTCCCGGGGGCGGGTGCGGGTCCAGGGCGAGTCGTCGAAAGCCTGGCGCGCTGCCAGCACTGCGCGATCGACATCATCCACCGTGGCCCGGGGCACCAGGCACAGCTGTTCGCCGGTGGCGGGGTTGCGCAGGGGCATGGTCTGGCCATCGGCGGCCTCGACCCAGTGGGCGCCGATCAACATGCGCGGGGCGCGCTGGATAAACGCCGTGGTAGCGGCGAGCAGTGGGGCAATAGCCATGGCGAAGCCTCTTGTTGTAGGTGAGGCAGGGTCTTTCGCAATGGCTATGCCAGTTCCGTCGTGGCGGCGTGGCCTCGGGATTGCGGGGGCTTGGGCGCGCTGCCGAGGCTGGCGCGGCGGTGGCTTTTCGCAAACTGCGACAGCCCGGTGAGATTCAAGAGACGCACCGGTTCGTCGGTCTGGGCCCATGACCGCAAGCCTGGAGCGAAGCGGCTCAGAGTGAAAGTTGACCATTTCGCGATAATTGAAAGGAGGTTCTCGTTAGACGGTCGCCAGTGAGGGTTTCTACAGTAGCCGCTTTGAATCCGTGAGTACTTCCCATGCCCATTTACCCAAGGCCTGCATGGGCCCTGTGCGCCCTGTTGGCCGGCTGCACCCTGGGGCCGGACCAGCCGCCCGGCAGCACCGTGCCCCTGCCTGTGAGCCGTCTGGAGATGCACGCCGAGCAGGGGCTCGACCAGTGGTGGCAGCTCTACCGTGACCCGGATCTGAACGCCGCAGTGCAGGAGGCCCTGAGCCAGAACCGCGATCTGCGGATGGCCGCGGCCAACCTGCTGCAGGCCCGGGCGCTGCTGCGCGAGACCGATACCCTGCGTCAGCCCGCCACCCAGGTGACGGCCCGGGCCGGCTACGGCAGTACCGCGGATGACCAGCTGGAAGCCGCCTTGCAGGACAGCGAGCGGATTCGCACCGGCAGCCGCTATGGGGTTGGCCTGGATGTGCAGTGGGAGGCTGACTTGTTCGGCCGTTTGCACGGTCTGGCGGATGCTGCCCGGGCCGATGCCGAGGCGGCGCGTGCCGCCGAAGATGGCCTGCGGGTGGTGGTGGCCGCGGAAACCACCCGCGCCTGGTTGCAGGCTTGCAGCTACGGCCAGCGCCTGCAGGTGGCCGGCGAGTCCCTGGCGCTGGTGGAGCAGGGCCGGGCCCTGAGCGCCCAGCTGCATCAGGCCGGCGCCGCGGTGACCCTGGATGTGGTGCGCGCCGAGGGCCTGGTGGGTCAAGTGCAGGCCAGCCTGCCGCCGTTGCAGGCCGGGCGGCAGCGGGCCCTGGCGGAACTGGCGGTACTGCTGGGGCGTCCCCCGGGCGATGCACCGGCGGCGGCCAAGGCTTGTCACCAGGCCCCGCGCCTGGGTTCGCCCATGCCTCAAAGCGATGCCTTGGCCATGCTGCGCCGGCGTCCCGATGTGAGTCAGGCCGAGCGTCGGCTGGCGGCGGCCACGGCGCGCATCGGCGTGGCTCGGGCCGATCTCTATCCGCGGGTCAGCCTGGGGGCTGGGGTCTACACGTCGGCGCACCAGCCCTCGGGTTTCGACGAGCGCGACGCTTCGGTCTGGCAATTGGGGCCGCTGCTGTCCTGGAGCTTGCCCAACCTCAATGCCGCCCGCGCGCGCATCGCCCAGGCCGACGCCCGGGAAAGCGCGGCACTGGCGGATTTTGACCGCAGCATCCTGGCGGCCTTGAAGGAACAGCAGCAAGCCTTGAGCGACTACCAGGCCGCGTTGCAGCGCCAGGATGCCCTGCACCTGGCGGCCGAGCGCGACCACCAGGCCTTGCACCTGGCCGGGCTGGCCCGCGCGGCCGGTGCTTCCAGCGCCCTGGATTACCTCGACGCCCAGCGCAGCGCCGTGCGCACCCGGGCCGCGGCGGCGCAGGCCGATGCGGCGGTGATCGATACCCAGGTGCTGGTGTTCAAGGCCCTGGGCGGTGGCTGGCGCAGCGCGCCGCCGATTGTCCTGCCGCCGCCGAACCGGGCGGCGGCCAACCTTTTCCTGCGAACTTCCGACGAGCCTGTGCCATGACCCACAATCCTGTTCCCGTTTCCCCGGCGCAAGCCGTCACCCGCCGTCGCTTGCTCGGTTATGCCGGGTTGGCGCTGGTGTTGTTGCTGATCCTCGCCTGGTGCCTGAACTGGTGGTTCAGCGGGCGTTTCCTGGTGGAGACCGACGACGCTTACCTGCGGGCGGACATCGTCACCATTGCGCCCCGGGTGGCCGGTTACCTGGCGACGGTCGAGGTCCAGGACAACCAGCCGCTCAAGGCCGGCGACCTGCTGGCGCGGATCGATGACAGCGACTATCGGGCCCGGGTCGAACAGGCCGAGGCGGCGCTGCGCGAGGCCCTGGCCGAACAGCGTGCCGGGCAGGCGCGGCTGGCCAATCTGGCAGCCCGTCAGCAACAGCAACAGAGCCTGATCGCCGAGGCCCAGGCCCGGGTCGGCGCTGCCGAGGCCGAGGCGCAACGGGCCGGCCAGGAAGGGCGGCGCCAGCAGCACCTGGCCAGCCAGCAGGTCAGCAGCGTGCAGCAACTGGAAAACGCCGCGGCCTTGGCGCGTCAGGCCGATGCCGCGCTGGGTGCGGCCCGGGCTACGCTGGCGGCGCGGCGCCAGCAGGTGCAGGTGCTCGATACCGAGCAGCAAAGCGCCCGGGCGCAACTGGACAAGCTCGAAGCGGGCGTGGCCCGGGTCAGTGCCCTGCGGCAGCTGGCCCGTATCGATCTGGCGCGCACCTTGATCCGCAGCCCGGTGGACGGTATCGCCGGCCAGCGCCGCCTGCGTCTGGGGCAGTACGTCGAAGTCGGCGCGCCGCTCTTGGCGGTGGTGCCTGAGGACGCCTATGTGGTGGCCAACTACAAGGAAACCCAGGTTGACGGCATGCGCCCTGGGCAGCCGGCGCGGGTCGAGGTCGATGCCTTGGGCGGCCACGTGCTGCTGGGCCGGGTGGAGAGTTTTGCCCCGGCCTCCGGCGCCGAATTCGCCCTGCTGCCGGCGGACAACGCCACCGGCAACTTCACCAAGATCGTGCAGCGCATGCCGGTGCGCATTCGTCTTGATCCGGGGCAGGCGCGACAGGCGGAACTGCGCCCCGGAATGTCGGTGGTGGTGAGCGTGGATACCCGTCATGACTAGTGCCCAGGCGGTACAGGACACCGCGGGCGAGGCTGGCGCGCAGGCGATTTCCCTGCGCACCTGGGTGGCGGTGCTGGGCAGCGTGGTGGGCTGCTTCATGGCCGGGATGAACGTGCACGTGACCAACGCTTCATTGCCGGACGTACGCGGTTCCCTGGGCGCCACCTTCGAGGAGGGCTCGTGGATCACCACCGCCTACCTGGTGGCGGAGATCATCATCATTCCCATGACCGGCTGGCTGGTCTCGGTGTTTTCCATGCGCCGGGTGCTGATGGTGGGCACCGCCGGTTTCGTGCTGTTCTCGATTGCCTGCTCCCTGGCACCGACTATCCACAGCCTGATCTTCGCCCGGGTGCTGCAAGGGGCCTTTGGCGGGGTGCTGATTCCCTTGTCGTTCCAGCTGATCGTCACCGAGCTGCCGGCGGCCCGGCACCCCATGGGCATGGCCCTGTTCGCCGTGGCCAACAACGTGGCCCAGGCGGCGGGGCCGTCCCTGGGCGGCTGGCTCACCGATGCCTATTCGTGGCGCTGGATCTTCTACCTGCAAGTGCCGCCGGGGCTGTTGCTGCTGGCGGCCATCGGCTGGTCGGTGCGGCCCCAGCCCATGGTCCTGGCAACGTTGCGCCAGGGCGACTGGGGCGGGATCGCCAGCATGGCCGTGGGCCTCTCGGCGTTGCAGATCATGCTGGAGGAGGGCGGCCGCCATGACTGGTTCGCCTCGGGCTTCATCCTCAATTGCGCGGTCCTGGCCACGGTCGGCCTGCTGGCTTTCGTGGCCATCGAACTGCGCCGCGAGCAGCCGCTGATCAACCTGCGCCTCTTGGGCCGCTACAACTTCGGCATCGCCAGCCTGATGCAATTCACCTTCGGTGCGGTGGTGTTCGGCGTGGTGTTCCTGGTGCCCAACTACTTTGCCCAGATCCACGGCTACAACGCCCGGCAGATCGGTTTGATGATGATTCCCTATGGCCTGATCCAGTTCGTCATGTCGTTCGCCACTCCGCGCCTGATGCGCTGGACCAGCGCCCGTACCATCATCATTGCCGGCTTCGCCATCACCGGCATCGGCTGCCTGATGAACATCCACCTCAACCCCGATGCCTCGGTCAACGTCATCGTGCCGTCGCTGGTGGTGCGCGGTATCGGCCAGTCGCTGGTGGTGGTGGCGCTGGGGG
Source organism: Pseudomonas danubii (assembly GCF_042980055.1). Taxonomy (NCBI): domain Bacteria; kingdom Pseudomonadati; phylum Pseudomonadota; class Gammaproteobacteria; order Pseudomonadales; family Pseudomonadaceae; genus Pseudomonas; species Pseudomonas danubii. Next base: position 5,809,824 of record NZ_CP116502.1, on the reverse strand, counting down.
TGATGGCGATCCAGGGGCTGGAAAAGGACCAGGTGGGCTCGGCCTCCGGGCTGTTCTCCATGGTGCGCAACGTGGGTGGGGCGATTGGTATCGCGCTGTCCAGCCAGATCGTGGTGGAGCGCGAGAAGCTCCATGCCCAGCGCATTGGCGAATCCATCAACCTGTTTGCCCAGGCCACCCAGGAGCGTTTGCTGGAGCTGGTGCGGCTGCTGGCCCAGGCGCCGGTGGAGTCCGCCAGGGCCCTGCACTCGGCGGCGCTGGCGCCGTTGCGTCAGCAAGCCCTGGGCCTGATGGACAAGGTGCTGCACCGCGACGCCTTGCTGCTGGCCTACAGCGATGCCTTCCTGCTGGCGGGGCTGGCCATGCTGTTGTGCGTGGTGGCCGGCCTGCTGCTGCGCCGGGCCTGAGCCTTCAGCGGTAGAACTCCGACGGTGGTGTGCCGAACTGGCGCTTGAAGGCGGCGGCGAAGGCGCTCTGGCTGTCGTAGCCGTGTTGCAGCGCCACTTGCACCACCGGCATGCCCTCGGCCAGGCATTCCAGGGACATCAGCAGGCGCGCCTGCTGGCGCCAGCGGCCAAAGGTGATGCCGGTGTGGCGCTGGAACTGGCGATGGAAGGTCTTGGCGCTCATGGCCAGGCAGTCGCTCCATTGCTCGGCGGTGCGATTGTCCGCCGGGTCGTCCGCCAGCGCCTGGCACACCCGCAGCATCCGCGGCTCATGGGGCCAGGGCAGGCTGAACGGCAGCACCGGCAGCGAGCGCATCTCATCGAGGATCAGGCGCATCAGGCGGCCGTCGCGGCTGTCCGGCGCATATTGGGTGCCGACCTGGGCGGCGGCCAGGATCAGCTCGCGCAACAAAGGCGAGACCTCGATCACGCAGTCATGCTCGGGCAGGCCATCTATGGCATCAGCGTTGATGAACAGGCTGCGCATGCGCACTGCGCCGCGCATCCGCACCCGGTGTTCGACGCCTGCCTGCAGCCACACCCCGCGACTGGGCGGTACCACCCAGCGTCCGGATTCGGTGTCGATCACCAGCACGCCTTCGATGGCATAGGCCAGTTGTGAGCGAGGGTGACTGTGGGCCGGTATTGCATGGCCGTTGGGGTAATCCACGGCGATGCTGGTGACCGGCAGCGCCAGGCTATCGATGGACGAGACAACCAGCAGATCGGACATGCAGCGCAGCGCCTCCGGAGCGGAAGGGATCATGGGGCGACCATCATAAATTCAAATGTCCATTTCGCGACAATAAAAGGCTGTTTAGCGCAGTACATTCAGATAGCAGCCCCCTAGACTGCCAGTCACTCCTTTCTTCCAGACGGTTGCCACCGCCCATGAATCCCCGCTTCCTGACCCTGCTACTAGCCCTACCCCTGCCTTACGGCCGGGGTCTGCCGGTGCTGCCAGGAAGCTGGCACCCAGGCTGATCTCCCCCAGACTCCGGCCTCGAAGCGCTTTCCATGCTGAAAGCGGGGGAGATCCATCGCCTTCTCCATGCTTCTTTCTCCATGCTTCTTTCGAGGTCAGTATGCTCACCCATCCCCATACCAAATATCGTGCCCTTGCCCCTGTGGACCTGGACTCGCGCCAGTGGCCGTCACGCACCATCACCCAGGCTCCGATCTGGCTGTCCACCGACCTGCGCGATGGCAACCAGGCGCTGTTCGAGCCGATGAACCGCGAGCGCAAGTTGCGCCTGTTCGAGGAGCTGGTGCGCCTGGGCTTCAAGGAAATCGAAGTGGGATTCCCCGCCGCTTCGCGTACCGATTTCGAGGTGGTTCGTGAGCTTGTGGAACAGCAACGGATTCCCGCCGACGTCACGCCCATGGTGATGACCCAACTGCGCGAGGACCTGATCCGCGAAACCGTACGCAGTGTGCAGGGCGCGCGCCGGGTCATCGTCCACCTGTACAACGCCATCGCCCCCGTTTTGCGGCGGGTGGTGTTCGGGCTTTCGGTGGACGAGGTCGAGGCCCTGGTGGAGCGCCATGTAAGGCTGTTGCGCGAGTTGACCGACCAGCAGCCGGAAACCGAATGGGTGTTGCAGTACTCCCCCGAAACCTTCTGCATGGCGGAGCTTGAGGTGTCGCTGCGCATGTGCAACACCGCGATCCGCACCTGGGACGCCGGCCCCGGGCGCCCGATCATCATCAACTTGCCGACCACCGTCGAGGTGGCGACCGCCAACGTCTTTGCCGACCAGATCGAATGGATGCACAAGCGCCTGGAGCGCCGTGATCAGGTGACGTTGTCGGTGCACCCGCACAACGATCGGGGCACCGGCGTGGCCTGCGCCGAGCAGGCGCTGCTGGCCGGGGCCCAGCGGGTCGAGGGTTGCCTGTTCGGCAATGGCGAGCGCAGTGGCAACCTGGATCTGGTGACCCTGGCCCTGAATCTCTATACCCAGGGCATCAGCCCCGGGCTGGATTTTTCCGATATCGCTGCGGTGGCCCGGGTTGCCGAGGCGTGCACGGCGCTGCCGATCCACCCGCGCCATCCCTATGTCGGCGATCTGGTGTTCACCGCCTTTTCCGGCTCGCACCAGGACGCCATCGCCAAGGGCTTTGCCGCCCAGGCGGCCGACGGTTTCTGGGAGGTGCCCTACCTGCCCATCGATCCGCAGGACCTGGGGCGGACCTACGACAGCATCGTGCGCGTCAACAGCCAGTCCGGCAAAGGTGGAATCGCCTTCCTGCTGCAGCGCGACCACGGCATCGTCATGCCTCGGCGCATGCAGATCGAGTTCAGCGCCATCGTGCAGAAGCTGGCCGATGCCAGTGATGCCGAGTTGAGCAGTGACGCTTTATGGGAGGTGTTCCAGCGCACCTATCTGGCTTGCACAGAGGCAACGGCCGGCCTGCAGTATCTCGGTCACCGATTGTTCGAGGCCCCCGAGGGGCAGGGCATTGAGTTGCGGATCGCCATCCCCGGAAACCCGGCGCTGTGCTTGCGTGGAGTGGGCAACGGACCTGTCGCCGCGACCTCGGCCGCCCTGGGCTTGCCGCTGCGCATCGACAGTTTTGAAGAGCGCAACCTGGCAGCAGGGGCCGATGCCCAGGCGCTGGCCATTGTTGAAGCGGCGTGGCCAGGGGTTGCCGGTTCCCGCTTTGGCGCCGGGTGCCATGCCAACACCGTCACCGCTTCGGTGCAGGCGGTGATCAATGCCGCGGCGCGGTTTTATCCGGAACGAGTGCTGAGGTTCACCCCAGCCTCGGAATCCGTCCTGGAGCCCGCGACTCGCTGAGCGGCTCGGGTCCGTGGCCGGCACCCTGTTGTGCCGGCCGCTGGATGCCCGGACAAAAAAAAGCCCGCTTATAGAGGCGGGCCAAATGGGATTCGTTCAGGAGTAGCCATCAATCTAAGGGAGGCGAGGTGAAAGTCCTGTGAAAAAAGGTCGTGCTGAGGAAAAAGCCTAAAGTCATTTGTCCAGATCGCACGGCGTTTTAGGATCTGTCCGATAGGACCGTCCCCAGCACCTGCGTATATTCCTCCCTGCTCGCCCAGCCAAAGGGGGTACTTCGGCTTAGGTGCCACTGCCGAAGTGATGGGCGAGCACTTTTTTCTTCCTGCTTTTTCCTGCTTCTCGTTTCCCACCTGTTTGCTTCCCAGCTATCGCTCCTCACCTGTTGTTTCCGCTCTGATTGGCCTGCGCCAACCGTCCCGCTGCACGCTCCAGCGACATTCCTTTCAAGACCTGATCCATGCTCAGTGCCTTTATGGGCGCCCGGCTTCGTGGCGGCCCGTCCTTCAGGCCAGGTTGAGGCGGCGATGAATCTCGGCCCACAGTTGCGGGTCGTCGAAGTCCTGGATCACCCGATGGGCGCCGGCATCCAGCAGGGTCTGTGGTTGCTGGCTGGTGGCCAGGCCGAAGGTGCAGATGCCAGCCTTGACCGCGGCGGTCAGCCCGGGGACCGAGTCCTCGAAGGCCAGGGAATGCTCGGCCCTGGCTTGCAGGCATTCCAGGCCGCTGAGGTAGGGCAGGGGATCGGGCTTGGCCCGGGGCAGTTCCTCGGCCACCAGGACCGTCTGGAAACGCTCCTCAAGGCCCAGCACCTTGAGCATGTGCTCGGCGTTGGCCCGCGGGGCGTTGGTCACCACACACACGCCAATGCCGTGCTCGGCGGCAAAGTCCAGCAGGCGCAGCAGGCCGGGCATGGGTTTGAGTTGGGGGGACAATTGACGAAAACGCACTTCCTTGCGTTCGGCGAAGGCTTCATGTTCCGCCACGCTGCGCTCGGGGAACAGGTAGCGGCACATGTTGGCGTTGGCCTGGCCACTGACGTGGGCGGCGAACTCTTGCTCGGTGAACACCCGGCGGTCTTCTTCCCACAACAACTGTTGCAGGGCCAGCAGGTGCAGGGCGTCAGTGTCGGTCAGGGTGCCATCGAGGTCGAAAAGCAGAGCGTTGAGCATGGGACAGTTCCTGTCGGGCCCCATCCGGGCCGGTTGGCTGAATCGATCAAGCCCGCATCCTAGCAGGCTTGATCCCAACCGTGACCGGTGGCCTCAGCCCTGAGCGTTGTCGCCTTCGCCCTGGTCTTCTTCTTCGTCCGGTTGCGGGCAGTGCTCCTGTGGGTTGGCCGGCCACAGCACCTTGTCCTGGCCGTCACGCACCTGCTCGGCGCCGCATTCTACCTGGCTGACCTGGAAGCTCGGGGTGCCGTCCAGGCGATACAGGGCCTTGAGGCTGCGGGTCTGGTCGTCGCCCAGGCCTTCCACGGCATAGCCGAAGATCGCGCCGCGGGCTTGGTCCACCACCAGTTCCTGCCACTTGCTGGCGATCAGGCGCTTGCCCTTGAGGTCATACAGGGCCGAGGTGGCCAGGGGCGAGGTGTCGTCGGTGGCCAGCAGGTAGTGGCCGCTGGCATCCAGGTGGATGTCGACGTACTGGCCCGGCTCCACCAGCACCTTGCCGCTGGCGTCCATCAGGCCCACGGTGCGCACTTGGGTGGCCTGGCCGAACAGGGTGGCCTGCTTGGTCGGGCTGTTGGCGGTGCTGAAGACGAACAGGTCGGCGTTGATCGCACCGATCTGGGCGTAGGTGGGCTTGAACAGCTCGACGCCCTTGTCCACATCGAAGATGCCGAAGGTGGCGCTGAACACGTTCTGCAGCACCGCGACCTGATTCAGCCCCGACACCTGCTTGAACATCCCCAGGGGGCTGAAGCCGGCCGGGTCTGCCGAGTCATAGACCGGTTGTACCTTCCACTGGCCCTGGCGATCGATCATCCCGGCCTTGCCGGAGCTGCCGTCGGCGTTCTTGGCGGTGACCAGCGCGCCCTGTTTGCCGAACACCTGGCAGGTGCCGAACTGGGCCTGGATCACGGTCTTGCCCTGGAAGTCCATGTAGCCGCAGGGGCTGTCGTATTGTTCGCGGAAGGCCACCAGGCCGTCACCCGGCTCGCCCATCCAGTTGTAGGTGGCGGCGCTGATCAACTGGGCCTTGGAATCGGCCAGGGCCTTGCCCTGTTCGGTGCTGACCACCAGATGCTGGTTGGCAAAGTAGTCGATGCTGTCGAAGTCGATCTTTTTCTGCTCGCCGGTCTTGAGGTTCAGCGCCCACTTGTCGCTGCCACGCTCGGCGATCATCCACCAGCCGCGCTTGGCGAAATCGTCGCGGACCATGCTGCTGTCGAACACGGCTTCGGTGATCACCTGGCCGGTGGCGCTGAGAATGCCGCGCTTGCCACCGATCTCGTAGACGATGAAATCGTCGTTGCCGCCCACGTACAGATCGTCGAAGCGCGGCGGCTGAATCTGCTGGCCGGCCTGGTCGATGATCCCCAGCTTGCCGTCCTGGCCGAAGCCGAAGAGGCCGGGGGTCAGCAGACGCAGGTCATCGGTAAAGTCGGCCTTGATGATTTGCTTGCCATCGGCGCTGGCCAGGTTCCAGGTGCCGTCCTTGGCGAACAGGAAGCTCTTTTCCAGGGGCATGGCGACCACGGCGTCGTAGTCATTGTCGGCGCTGACCAGTACCGCACCGTTCTGGTCCAGTACGGCGCATTCGCCATTGGCGCAGATCGGCATGACCATGGCCGCCGGAGCCGGGGCCGGCGCGATGGTGGTGGTTTTGGGACTGGAGTCTTCCTTGCATCCGACCAGGGTCAGAGCAGACAACGAGAGGATCAGCGAGCCGAGACGGGCACAGGCGCTTCTATCCATGAACTTCAGGTTCCTTGTAAATGAGGGGTAGTGCAGAGCGCCCCGAAACACGGGGCGGGCAAAGCGCGGGAGATTCTGCGGTGGCGCCGGATAAATGCAAGATCCAATTGCAAAGAAAACCACAGGTACAGCGCTAAACCCTGTCTCAGACTGAGACGTTTGTCGCGAAATTGTACGTCGAGTAACACCCAGCAGCCCGATGGCGCCCCGGGCATCTGTCTAAGTCATTGATCGGGCGCTGGTTTGTAAGCTGGCACGCTCCGTGTATTGCATAGCTTCAGACGTTTCTCTTGCCTCCATGGCCGGTATCGCCGGACATGGCAGAAACCAAAAAAACGACTCGCTAAAAATAAGAAAGCACCGTGGGAGGTTCGACCCTGATGAAGAGAAAACTCCGCCTGAGGCTGAGCGCCAGCCTGCTGGCCATTGCCACCTGTAGCGCCTTGCATGCCCCTTCGAGTTTCGCCGCCCGGGATGCGCAGAGCATCCTCAAGGAAACCTGCAAGGGCTGCCACACCCCTGAGGCCGGGGGCGCCCTGAGCCGTATCAGCCATCAGCGCAAGACCCCGGAAGGCTGGCTGATGAGCATTGCCCGCATGCAGGTCATGCACGGGCTGCAAATCAGCGATGACGACCGCCGCACCCTGGTCAAGTACCTCGCCGATACCCAGGGCCTGGCCCCCAGCGAGACCGACGGCGTGCGCTACGCCCTGGAGCGGCGCCTGAACACCGTCGAGCACTTCGACGAGCAGACCACCCAGATGTGCGCCCGTTGTCACTCTGGCGCGCGCATCGCCCTGCAACGGCGTCCGGCCCAGGAATGGGAGCGCCTGGTGAACTTCCACCTCGGCCAGTGGCCGTCCCTGGAGTACCAGGCCCTGTCCCGGGACCGCGAGTGGTTGCCCACCGCCCTCAAGGAAATGGTGCCCTTGCTGGCCCAGCGTTACCCCCTCGACAACCCGGCCTGGAAGGCCTGGCAACAGGCCCGCCCGCAAGCGGCGGCACTGGCCGGCGACTGGAGCTTCAGCGGCCACCTGCCGGGCAAGGGCGAACTGGCTGGGGTGATGAGCGTCAGCGCCGGGGCAGGCGATCAGTTCAAGGTCAGCGTCAAGGGCCAGTACGCCGATGGCAGCCCGTTCAATGGCCAGGGCAGCGCGATCCTCTACAGCGGTTATGAGTGGCGCGGCAACGTCACGGTCGACGGCGTGGTCATGCGCCAGGTGCTGGCGGCCCAGGGCAACACCCTGCAAGGGCGGATGTTCGAGGCCGAGCACGACGAGCGCGGCCTGGACTTCATCGCCGCCAAGCAGGGCAGCAGCCGGCTGCTGGCGGTGCAGCCGGGTTACCTCAAGGCTGGCGAGGAGGCCGAAGTGACCCTGGTGGGCGCCGGTCTTGCGGGCACTCCGAGCTTCGGCAAGGGCGTCGAGGTGGTGCAGGTGCTGGAGCAGAGTCCGGAGCGCATTCGCCTCAAGCTCAAGGCGGCAGCCAGCGCCCAGCCGGGGCTGCGCGAAGTCAGTGTCGGCAGCCTCAAGGGCGCCACGCTGGCGGTGTACAACCGCATCGCCGAGGTCAAGGTGGTGCCGGCGTTCGCCGTGGCGCGAGTGGGTGACGGCGGCGGTTCGACGCCCAAGGTCCAGGGGCGTTTCGATGCCGAGGCCTGGGGCCAGGGCGCCGACGGCAAGGCCTATCGCATCGGCGTGATGCCGGCGCAATGGAAGGTCGAGGCCTTCGACGAGCAGGCGGCCAAGGACGAAGACGTCAAGTACGCCGGCAGCATGCAGGCCGACAGCGGGGTGTTCACCCCCGGCGATGCGGGACCCAACCCGCAGCGCAAGATGTCCACCAACAACGCCGGCAACCTTAAGGTGATCGCCGCCGTGGATGACGCCGGCAAGGCCCTGACCGGCGAGGGCCAACTGATCGTCACCGTGCAACGCTGGAACAATCCACCCATTCCCTGAGGGCCGTCGAACGCTACCGACAGACACTTTCAGGCAATGACCGCAGGCCCCGAAAGCGGGGCTTGCACAGGAGGTTGTAATGGGCGCAATTCTGAATCTGGTGGAGCGCAACCTGCATGAAGTGCAGGTGGACGCCGACCGCATGCTGTTCCATATCCCCAGCAGTTCGCTGTTCGCCAGCGATGCCTTGACCTGCAGCATCATCGATGCCCTGCGCGGGCCCGGCTGTACCCCGGAAGACTTGATCCAACAGCTGGCTGGCGCTTACGACGGCTTGGATATCAGCGACACCCTGCGTGAGCTGATCGCCCTGGAGCTGGTCAGCGACGGCTCGCCCCTGACCCCGGAAATCGGCGTCAAGCGGGTCGAGCGCACGGCGATCAATACCGTGGTGCTCAACGTCAACACTGGCTGCAACCTGAGCTGCACCTACTGCTACAAAGAAGACCTGGACAAGCCCTCGGCGGGCAAGAAGATGGGCCTGGATACGGCCATCGCCTCGGTGGAGATGCTGCTTCAGGAATCCCCCGACGAGGAACGCTACACCGTGGTGTTCTTCGGCGGCGAGCCCCTGAGCAACCGGCCGCTGATCGAGGCCATGGTGGACTACTGCGAACAGCGTTTTAGCGCGGCCGGCAAGTTCGTCGAGTTCGTCATGACCACTAACGCCACCTTGCTCACCGAAGAGGTGGTGGACTACCTCAACGCCCACCGTTTCGGGCTGTCGGTGAGCATCGACGGGCCCAAGACCGTGCACGATCGCAACCGCATCACCGTGGGCGGGCAGGGCACCTATGACGTGGTGCGGCGCAAGGCGCAGATGCTCCTGGAACGCTACAACAGCCGCCCGGTGGGGGCGCGGGTGACCCTGACCACCGGGGTCACCGACCTTGAGACCATCTGGGACCACTTGTTCAACGAGCTGGGGTTTGCCGAGGTGGGATTCGCCCCGGTGACCTCGGGCGACATCAGCAGCTTCAACCTCAGCAGCGAGGAGTTGATCGAAGTCTTCGCCAGCATGAAGCGCCTGGGGCGGCGTTACCTGGAGGCGGCGCTGGAGCACCGCAATATCGGTTTCTCCAACCTGCACCAGCTGATCACCGATATCCACGAAGGCCACAAGAAGGCGCTGCCCTGCGGCGCCGGGCTGAAGATGCTGGCGGTGGACCACAAGGGCGAATTGAACCTGTGCCACCGCTTCACCGGCTCATCCTTGCCGACCTTCGGCAACGTGCATGACGGCGGGGTCAAGCAGGTGGAACTCAACGACTTTCTGTCCCAGCGCCTGGACCGGACCCACACCGGTTGCGACAGCTGCCGCATCCGCAACCTGTGTTCCGGTGGCTGCTACCACGAGAGCTACGCCCGCTACGGCGACCCGGCGCACCCGACGTATCACTATTGCGAACTGATGCGTGACTGGGTGGATTTCGGCATCGAAGTCTACAGCCGGATCATGGCGCACAACCCTGCGTTCATCAGCAGTTACATCACTCCGCGCAAGGCCCACTGACATGAAACATCTCAAGCCAATCAATAACAAAGCTCAGAAACTGACCGAGGCTGCGGCCCAGGACCGGATCGAAGACGTGCTGGCGATGAACTCCGTGGCCGGTTGCGCTTCCACCACCGACCCGGGCTGGGAAATCGACGCCTTTGGTGGCGTCTCGTCGTTGTGCCAGCCGATGGAGGCCGACCTCTATGGTTGCTCCGACCCGTGCTGGTGGCCGGCCCAGGTGCCCGACATGATGAGCACCTACCCCGACTGGAACAAGGACGCCCAGGCCTCCAACGACAACTGGCGCAACCTCGGCACTGTCTTCCCCAAAGACAAGTGATGAACAAGAAGAAGGATTCCAGCATGCACAGCATCAAAGCCTGCGGCCTGGTCGCACTCGCGGTTCTCGGCGCCTGTTCTTTCAGCGCCCTGGCCGATGAGAGCCTGGCGCTCAACAGTGGCCACGAATACATGGTGACCACCAATTACCCGAACAACCTGCACGTCATCGATCTGGCCAGCGACAGCCTGTACAAGACCTGCAAGATGCCCGACGCCTTCGGCCCCGGCACCGTGCAACTGTCGCCGGACCGCAAGATCGCCTACGTGTTGAACAACCACTACGCGGATGTCTACGGCGTCGAGCTCGACAGCTGCAAGCAGGTGTTCCACGCCAGCATCACCCAGCACCCGGGGGAGAAGGCGCGCTCGATGTTCGCCTTCACCGTCAGCCACGACGGCAAGGAGCTGTACACCGTGGCCAACCCGACCTTGCTGCTCAATGACCGCTACGAGGTCAAGGAGCCGCGGCTGGATGTCTACGCCACCGACGCCGGGCTCAATGCCAAGCCGGTGCGCAGCTTCCCCGCGCCGCGCCAGCTGACCATCATGCAGAGCGGCGATGACGGCACCCTGTATGTGGCCGGGCCGGACCTGTACAAGGTTGACGTCAAGACCGGCAAGTTCGAGGTGCTGATCCCCAGCCGCCATTGGCAACGTCCCAACTACAGCGCTCCGGACGTGCTCTACGTGTGGAACCAGCAAACCTACCGGCATGACTTCTCGCTGCTCTACACCGCCGCGAAGTTCAAGGACAAGCAGCAGGACCCGGCCACCGCCGAGCCGCTGTACGGACTGTTCAGCGTCGACCTTGCGACCGGCAAGACCGAGACCACCGACTTCGGCCCCCTGACCGAAATCTACTTCAGCGGCATGCGTTCGCCCAAGGACCCGAACCTGATGTTCGGCGTGCTCAACCGCCTGGCCAAGTACGACATCAAGCAGAAGAAGCTGCTCCAGGCCGCAACCCTGGAACACTCCTACTACTGCATCTCGTTCAACCGGGCGGGGACCAAGATCTACCTGTCGGGGACCTTCAACGACGTAGCGATCTTCGATGTGCAGAGCATGCAGCAGATCGGCAAGATCACCTTGCCCGGGGGCGACATGGCCATCACCACCGCGCAGATCTTCATCCGCTGACTGCGCCTCCCGCCGCCGGCTCCTGTGGTAGGAGCCGGCTGGCCGGCGAACAGGCCCGCACGCTGTGGGGCGTCCTCACCGATGCTTTGCGGGTAAGCCCGCACCTACTGCCTGGGTACCGGGCAGCTCAAATCCCCTTCCTCGCACTTCAGGTATTGCTTGAAGCTTTCCACCCGAGTCTTGGTCAAGGCCGTGATGCAGTTGCTGTAGGCCACCGGATACAGGCTGCCACCTTCCACCCCCGAGGTGGAAAAACGGCACTCGGCATCGCGGAACGCCAGCCAGGCGCGTTGGGCGCTGACCAGCAGCTTTTTGCTGTGTGGCTGGTCTTTCAGGCGCTGGTTGATCTGTTGGTAAAGGGTATTCAGCTCCTTGTCCGCGGCCTTGTTCAGGGCGTTGGCGCACAGGGTCATATCGGTCTGGGTGCTGCTGTTGCAGTCATAGGCCTGGGCCAATGGAGCCAGCAGCAGCGGCGCAAGGGCCAGAAGCAGGATCGGACGCATGGAAAGTCTCGCAATCGGTCAATGAGAAAAAACAGTCTAGCCGCGGCTGGGTTGCCACTCGGGCCAGCGCTCCAGCGCTTCGTCGGCCAGCCAGGGCACATCGTGGGAGGTCCAGATATGCACCTGTGGCGTCTGCCCCGGATCATCGTCCAGGGTCGCCACCCGCAGGATCACGTGGGGCTGGCCCGGCCGCTCCGCCAGCAAGTGAGAGCCGCAGACCGAGCAGAAGTGCCGCAGCTTGCCCGGCGAGGACTCGAATGCCCTCAGCAGCTCCTGGCCCCGGGTCCAGCGAAAGTGTTCGCGCATGACTCCGGCGGTGGAGGCAAAGGCCGCGGCATGGGCTTTGCGGCAGGTCTGGCAATGGCAGTGGCCGATGGGCATGTCCAGGCGCTGCACCTGATATTGCACGCCCTGGCACAGGCAGCTGCCGTTGAGTGGTCGGGCAGATGCGTGGCGTTGCGAGGCTTGTAGCAGGTCGTCGGCCATGGCCTGGATTTCATCGCCCATGTGCAGCCGGGCCAGCCAGTGCGGCGGTATCCCCTGTACCCCATAAAAGGCTCCGGCCAGCTGACCGACGATGGCGGCAGTGGTGTCGGCGTCGTCCCCCAGGTTAGTGGCGGCGAGCACCGCTGCGGCGTAGCTGTCCGTGTGCTGGAAGCACCACAGCGCGGCCTCCAGGGAGTCGACGCAGTAGCCGCTGCCGCGAATCTGCTCGCGGCTTTTCTCCAGGTAGCCGCCCTGGGCCAGGGCTGTGACCTTGGGTTGGCTGAAAGCCTGATCATCGAGCTGTTGCAGTTCCACCTTGCTGGCGCCACCCAGGGCCTTGGCGATCAGCCCGGCGAACAACTGGCAGCATTCGACGGCTTCGGCGGCGCCGTGGGTGGTGCGGGAACTGGCGCCGGCAAATTCACGGACCCGGGCCAGGTCGGGGTAGTGAAACAGCACCACGGGCGCCAGGCGCATCAACGAACCATTGCCGGCGGTTTGCGGGTCGGTTGCGCCGGCGAAGGGCTGGCCGTGTTCCTGGAAGTCGCTCAGGGCCTGGCGCACGGTCATGCCGATATCGAAGCACTCGCCGGTGGCGCTCAAATAGCCCCATTGCCACCAATTGAGGTAGCGGCCCATCTGGTCGGCCGGGTCGAAGCCGTCCTTGCGCAACAGGCTTTCCCCCAGGCACAGGGCCATGGAGGTGTCGTCGGTCCACTGTCCGGCCTTGAGGTTGAAGGGGCCGCCGCCCAGCAGATCGGTGACTGGCGTGAAGCTGCCACGGGGCTTGAATTCGACGCTGGTGCCGACGGCGTCGCCACAGGCCAGGCCCAGCAGGCTGCCGCGGTAGCGGTCGATCAGGGAGAGGGGCATGGCAGATCCTTTGCAAAGTAGAGGTGCAGTGGCGCCGGCGACAGTAGCATTTTTCGTTGGGGACGATCAGTCGCGCCTTCGGCCAGATAAAGGTTGCGCTGGACTCACAGAGGTCTAAGGTCTGTACGAAAACCCGCCGAACGAAGATCAGGTAGTTTCCGTACAGAGCTAGTGCTCATCACTGGAGGTGATCCATGAACTCTTCAGATCGCATCGAACGCAAGATCCTGCTGCATGCCAGCCCGGCGCAGGTATGGGCGGCACTGAGTGAAGCCGAGACCTTCGGTCGTTGGTTCGGCGTGGCCCTGCAGGGCCAGCATTTCGCTCCCGGCCAACGCACCCGGGGGGCGGTCACTTACCCAGGTTATGAACACCTGACCTGGGATGTGCAGGTGGAGCAGATGCTGCCCGAAGAGCTGTTTTCCTTTCGCTGGCATCCCTACCCCGTTGACCCGGTCCATGACTACTCGGCGGAGCCCACCACCCTGGTGCAGTTCGAACTGGAACCCCATGGCGGCGGCACCTTGCTGCGGGTGGTCGAATCGGGCTTCGATGGTATTCCCAGCGAGCGTCGGCTCAAGGCCTTTCGCATGAACAGCCGTGGTTGGGACGAGCAGATGAGCAACATAGAAAATTACTTGCAGCTGCGCTGAAGTCGTTTGCGGCAAGCGGCACATTGCGGATCGAGTCGTGGTGTTTGAAACTTGCCGCTTACCGCTTGGAGCTGTTCTTTTGTTCGCAACCTATCTCGAACGTTGGCGTCTGCTGCCCGATGGCGAGGCCATCATCACCTTGGGCAGCCGTTTGCTGCCCGTACGCCTGGAAGACGGCGCGCCAGCCATGCTGAAACTCGCCCTGGATGAGGACGAGCAGGGCGGTAACCGCCTGATGGCCTGGTGGGCCGGGGAGGGCGCGGCGCAGGTTTATGCCCAGGAGGATGAGGCGCTGTTGATGGAGCGCGCGCTGGGCTCGCGTTCATTGATGCGCATGGCCCTGGCGGGCGAGCACGACGCCGTCAGCCACATTGTCTGCGCCACGCTGGCGCGCCTGCATGCGCCACGTGCGCAACCCTGGCCGGCGTTGCTGCCCCTGGATCATTGGTTCAAGGATCTGCGCGAGGCAGCGCAACAGCAGGGTGGCTTGTTGCTCAACAGCCTGGCCATGGCCGAGCAACTGTTGGCCGCGCCTCGGGACATCGTGGTACTGCACGGCGATGTGCACCACGACAATGTGCTGGACTTCGGCGAGCGCGGCTGGCGGGTGATTGACCCAAAGCGCGTATACGGCGAGCGTACCTTCGACTTTGCCAACCTGATCTGCAATCCGGACTTGCCCAGCGCCACCGATCCACTGCGCTTTGCCCGGCAGGTGCAGGTGATCGCCGCGGCGGCGCAGCTCGATCCTCGACGCCTGGTGCAATGGGTGCTGGCATTCAGTGGCCTGTCCGCCGCCTGGTTCCTCCAGGATGACCACCAGGCCGGAGCCCGCCACCAGCTCAAAGTCGCGGCTTTGGCCGTTCAGGCACTGGCGTATTGAGCTAGGGGTTTGCGTAAGTGAGCTATAGCGAATTTCCTACACGCGCTGTAATTCAATGCGCCTTCTGCGCACCGGGCTTTGTGTTTAATCTTCTTTCCCACAACTGCAGCGCAGGAAGCGCTCAGGATCAAGGAAGATCGACCATTAGCACGGATGCTGCAGACAGGAAGTCATGATGGTCTTGGAAAAAACCCGCTTCGGCGGGTTTTTTTTCGTCTGCATTTTCCAGTACCGCAGTCCTCGATAAACCCTGTAGCCGGCTTGCCGGCGAAGGGGCTGTTCAGGTCGCTTTCGCCGGCAAGCCGGCTCCTACGAACAGTGGTTGAGTTCGGCGGGTGATGTACTGGCCGCAACCCGGAGCGCTCACGCTCAGCGGGTGACTTCGTTGCGGACTTTTACCAGGGCCTGTTCCAGCAGCGGCAGGCCAATGGAGCCCAGGGCTACCCGCAAAGCCTGGGGCACGTGAGCGGTGGTGGCGAAGGGTTCTGCCGAAGTCACCGTCACCCCCTGATGCTCCAGGGCCGACACCACGGCCTCGGCTCGCAAGCCTTCAGGCAATGTCAGCCAGAGAAAATACGACGATGGCCAGGCCTGAACATCGCAGTCCTTGAGTACCCGCCTGGCCAGTTGCTGGCGGCTGCGGGCATCGTTGCGCTTCTGCTCTTCCAGGCTGTCCACCAGCCCCGACTCGATCCAGCGACAGCCCAGGGTGACGGTCAGCGACGGGGTGCTCCAGGTAGACACGCGAATGGCCCGCTCCAGGGCCGGGATCATCTCCGGCGGCGCGACGATAAACCCCAGGCGCAATCCCGAAGCGACACTTTTCGACAGCCCGGAAATGTACAGCGTGCGCTCCGGGGCCAGGGTCTGCAGCGGCGGCGGAGCCGGTTCGGCGAGGAAGGCGTAGGCGCCGTCCTCGATCAGCAGCAGGTCATGCTCGCGGGCCAGTTGCGCCAGGCGTCGACGTTCGGCCAGGGGCATCACCGTGCCCAGCGGGTTGTGCAGGGTCGGCATGCAGTACAGCGCCCGCACCGGGCGCCGGCGGCACAGGGCCTGCAGGGCGTCGAGGTCCATCTGGCCGTTGTGTTGCGGCAGTGGTTCCAGGTCCAGGCGCTGGACCTGGGCCAGCGCCTTGAGGCCCGGGTAGGTCAGGGCGTCCACCGCCAGGATGTCCCCGGGCTGGAGCAGCGCCAGCAGGCTCACCGCCAGCCCCTGCTGGGCGCCGTTGACGATCAGCACCTGCTCGGCGGCGACGCGGATCTCGCGGTTGCGCAGGTGGCGCGCCGCGGTCTGGCGTTCATGGGGGCGGCCGCCCTGGGGCGCGGAATGCAGCAGGGCATCCAGGTCGCCGGAGGCGGCAATCGCCCGCAGGCCCTCGCGCAGGCTTTCCGCCTGGCCGGGCAGGGACGGGTAGTTGAACGACAAGTCCACCGAGGCGGCGCCGGCGGGGTGCTGTTCCAGGCCCATGCCCCGGGGCAGGCTGGTGTCGCGGACAAAGGTGCCGCGCCCGGGCTCGCCGACCACCAGGCCGATGGCTTCCAGCTCGTGATAGACCCGCAGCGCCGTGGCCAGGGCCACCTGTTCGCTGGCCATCAGCGCCCGCACCGTGGGCAGTTGGGTGCCCGGGCAGAGCTGGCCGCCGCGGATGCGCTGGGCGAAGTGATCGACGATGGTTTTGTAGCGGGTACGGCGCATGCTTGGCCACCTTGTGTATCTAGAACACTTTTTTGTTTGTATCAGATTGGGCGCCTAATCTAGCGGCTTTTGCGCAGGAGCGCGCACATGCCGGACCTTTCCACTCTGTCGATCTTCCTGGGCGCCGTGTTGCTGTTGCTACTGTCGCCGGGACCCAACATGGCCTTTGTCATCAGCCACGGCGCAGCCTATGGCTGGCGCGGTGGGGTGGCATCGGGGTTGGGGATCGGTGCAGCGGATATCGGCCTGACCCTGCTCACGGCCACAGGCGTCACCGCCGTGGTGGCCAGCTGGCCGCCGGCGTTCGACCTGCTCCGCTATGCCGGGGTCGCCTACCTGCTGTGGCTGGCCTGGAAAGCCCTGGCGGGTAACGGCGCCTTGAACCTCGTCGATGCCGTCCGGGTGCCGCTGTCCACGGTGTTTGTCCGCGCCCTGTACAACAGTCTGCTGAACCCCAAGGCGTTGTTGTTCTTCATGGTGTTCCTGCCGCAATTCGTCAGGCCGGATCACGGCAGCATCGCCTTGCAGCTGGTTGTCCTGGGACTGTTGCTGACCCTGGTCAGCGGAATCTTTCACACCAGCCTGGGGATCTTCGGCGCGCTCCTGGCACGGAGCTTTTCCGGCACGACGGCACGTTTTGCCCGGCTGCAATCCTGGCTGCTGGCGGCGGTGTTGCTGGCGCTGGCCTTGCGCCTGGCACTGTTGGCCCGGCCGGTCTGACTTATCACCTCAACGGAGTTCAAGCATGTACATCGCCGCCTTTATCTATAAGCCGGGCCAGCGGGACGAGGAGTTCCACCGCCTCAGCGCGCTGATCGACGAAATTGCCATCAGCTTGCCGGGCTTTGTCGGCGCCCAATCCTGGACCAGCGCGGATCAGGCGCTGATCAATGCCAGTTACTACTGGGAGGACGAGGCTTCGATCCAGGCCTTCGCCCGTCACCCCAGGCACCTGGAAGCCAAGCGCCAGTACCGGCGCTGGTACGCCGGTTATCAGGTGGTGATTTCCAAAGTCGAACGCACTTATGGTGACGGCGCCATTGCTCAGTTGCTGAGCAATGATCGCCATGGGCAGGTACGCCGCGCCTGAAGGGAGGAGGCGTTGCGCGGCTCAGCCGGTTTGCAGTCGGGCAGCCGCCCGCAGGGTGATCTCCCGGCGCTTGTGCAGGGAGTCCGCTGCCCGGCTGCGGGCCTCTTGCACCACGCTGGCCGGGGCGGTGTCCGGGCTGCCGGCCTCGAACGGCGGCGCCGGGGCGTACTCCAGTTGCAGTTGTACCCGCTGCGCAGTGGCGGCGTCGAACAGTTCGGCGGCCAGGGTCAGGGCGAAATCGATGCCGGCAGTAATGCCGCCGCCGGTCAGCAGGTTGCCGTCACGCACCACCCGCTCGCGCACCGGGATCGCCCCCAGGGGCGCCAGCAGTTCGTGGTAGGCCCAGTGGGTGGTGGCGCGCTTGCCCTGAAGCAGGCCGGCGGCGCCAAGCACCAGGGAGCCGGTGCACACCGACGTCACATACCGCGCCCGGGCCGCTTGCCGACGGATGAACGCCAGGGTCTGGGGATCTTCCATCAAGGGCCCGACACCGGCGCCCCCGGGAATGCAGAGCACATCCAGGGGCGGGCAGTCGGCAAAGTTCGTGGTGGCCTGCAGTGCCAGGCCGGAGCTGGCGATCACCGGCCCGGTTTCCTTCCAGATCAGGTGCACCTGTACATCCGGCAGCGATGCCAGCACGTCGTGGGGACCGGTCAGGTCCAGTTGTTGAACCTCTGGAAACAACAGAAAACCTATCTGCACTGTCATGGCCTGTTCCTTGTGTGGGTGGGGTGGACGGCTTGACTCTAGCGTTCTAGGATTTGGCGCATACGCCAACCTGCCCTCGATTTACGCCAATCATGTCCAGCTCCGCGAAAAACGTGTTTGTCCTGGCCTTTGCCAATGCTCAGTT
Organism: Pseudomonas danubii; assembly: GCF_042980055.1. Classification (NCBI taxonomy): domain Bacteria; kingdom Pseudomonadati; phylum Pseudomonadota; class Gammaproteobacteria; order Pseudomonadales; family Pseudomonadaceae; genus Pseudomonas; species Pseudomonas danubii. The sequence goes on along the minus strand of NZ_CP116502.1, from coordinate 5,791,682 downwards.
GCTGGATGTCACCGGCCCGTTGCAGGTGTTTGCCTCGGCCAATGACCGGGCCCGTGGCCTGGGCTTGCCCTTGCCCTACAACCCTCGGGTCATTGCCAACCCGGGCGGGGCGACCCTGAGCTCATCGGGGCTGGCGCTGCTGGCCGAGGCCCTGCCGGCGCCGGAGGTGGCCTGCGACACCTTGATCATTGCCGGCGGTTGGGGTGTCTACGAGGCGGCTCGGGACCCGCAGTTGGTGGCCTGGGTCGCCCGGCGCGCAACGGTCTCGCGGCGGGTGGCCTCGGTCTGCACTGGCGCTTTTTTGCTGGCCGCCAGTGGCTGGCTGGACGGGCGCCGGGTGGTGACCCACTGGACCCGCTGCGATCAACTGGCCGAGCAATACCCGCAGCTGCGGGTGGAGCCCAATCCGATCTTCATCAACGATGGCCCGGTATGGACCTCGGCCGGAGTCACCGCCGGTATCGACCTGGCCCTGGCCCTGGTGGAGGCCGACCTGGGGCGCGAGGCGGCGCTGGATGTGGCCCGGCAACTGGTGGTGTTTCTCAAGCGCCCGGGCGGCCAGTCGCAGTTCAGCGTGACCCTGTCGCTGCAAAACAAGGGCGGGCGTTTCGATGGGCTGCACGCCTGGATTGCCGAGAATCTCAGTCGCGAACTGACCTTGCCGATCCTGGCCCAGCAGGCGGGCATGAGCGAGCGCAGCTTCGTCCGTCACTACCGCGCCGACACCGGCCAGACCCCGGCCCGAGCCATCGAACTGATCCGCGTGGAAACCGCCCGGCGCCTGCTGGCCGATACCGGCCTGCCGATCAAGCGCATCGCCGCCCAATGCGGTTTTGGCAGTGAAGAGACCCTGCGCCGCAGCCTGCTGCGAGCCCTGGGGGTGACGCCCCAGGCCTACCGCGAACGTTTTGCCAGCACCGAGCAGGCCTGAGCCCGGGGCGCGCGGTTCAGCCTTCGACCAGGCTCAGCTGGCCGTCGCTATACAGCACTTCGCGGCCGACCCAGGCCGGGTCCACTTGCGGCAGCACCGCCGACGGCTTGCGCAGTTCCCGCAGTAGCGTGGAGCCGTGGGACAGGCGCCCACCCATGCGCGCGATCACGGCCCGGGCCGCTTGGTAGTGAGCGTGGCGCCCGGGATCGAGGGTGTCCTCCAGGAGGATATCGACCCCCAAGACGCCCTGTACCTGCCCCGGATAGATCATGAAGCCCGCGGCCTGCTCGCTGCCTTCGCGGCCGTCCTGCCAGAAGCTGCCGCCGCGGCTGCGCGGATGCTCGTGGGGGGCGAACCAGTAGTCGCGATCGGCCTCGGGCACGGCGTGGTGCAGGCGGAAAAAGATCCGCATCAGGTTGTCCCGGTACCACTCGCGCACTTGCAGGTAGAAGCCGCGCATGCCCGGCAAACCCAGGCGATGGGCCAGGGTGATGGCCGGGCTCCAGTGCGGGAAAGCCTGCAGTGGCAATTCGGTGCAGGGCGGGCGTGGGGTGCCGGGGTCGGTTTCCCAGGGCAGGCGATGGGGGCTGTTGTCCAGGTTGTCGTAGGCGGTGGGCGGGCGCCCCAACAGCGCGCCGCCGCTGCTGGCCAGGGCGGTGGCGATGCACAGGTTGCCCTGCACCACGAACACATAGAAACGGCTGAACCAGTCCGCCAGTTGTTGGCCATCGGCAGCGCTCTGGTGCAACTGCGCCAACTCGTCATCGAAGCGCCGCAGGCCGCGTTCCAGGGTCAGCAGATGGCCTCGTGCGACGTGCTGCATGCGCAGGAAACGCGGCAGCGAGCGCAGCAGCCGCAGCGGGCGCAGGGGCAGCTCCGGGGTGGCGCCACCGACTTCCCCGGCGTAGCTGGAGGAGGGCAGGCCCCAATCGGCCAGGCGCGCCAGGAACAGGTCGTTGTTGATATAGGAGGCGCCGCCGAACACCGCGGTGAAGGGTTCGTTGTCCTGCAGCACTCGGCTGTCCCAGCGGGCCATGATCGCCGGGATGCTCGCCGCTGCCCGGCGCTGGCCGTACTCGACGAGGCGGCTGGGTTGCGGCGGCAGGATTTCGGCGATATTGGCCGCGGTCAGGTGCCGGCGCCAGCCGTAGTCGCTGATGGGTCGGTATTGCAGCAGCCAGAGTTGCTGGCCGTCCCAGGCCCACTCCACATCGCCGGGCACATAGTGGAAGACCTTCAGCACCCCTTGCAGGAAGTCCCACAAGGCACTGGCGTCGAGTCCCTGGGTGCTGGCGAAGTGGCCACTTTCCCAGGCACTGCCCAGACGCGACAGCACCGCCCGCTGGGGGCTGACCTGACCGTCGGCGAGGCTTTCCAGATGGCCTTCGACCCACTCCAGCTCCACCGCGAGATGACGCACGAAGGCGATCCCCGACAGGGTCGGCTGGATGAAGCGCTGCACCACCACTTCCTCGACGCCGGCGTCCCGCAACTCACCGATGCGCGCTGCCACCTGATCCCGGGGGACCCGCAGGTAAGTGGTGCTCAGCCCGGCATTGGCCGAGTCGGCCTGATCCTCGCCGTAGCTGGAAGAGCGCACCGCCCACAGGGCCTCCGGCTGGCTGGCGAGCAGGGCCGGCAGGCGCGGGTCGCCGGCGCTGTCCAGGGACAGTGCGCTGGGCACTGGCTGCCCGGCCAGTTCCGCCAGACGCAGGCGGCCGCCCTTGGTGTGGGCGACAAAACCCGGGTCGCCGGACTCCAGCCAGTCGACGAACGCCGCCGGCGCATCGATCCAGGGGTAATGGCCCCAGCCCGGCTTGAGGCTGATCCGCAGGTCGGCCCGAGCCAGGATCGCCGACCAGGCCGCAGCCTGGGCCATCCCCAGCAGTCGGTCCTGGTCGCCCCAGACCAGTTGCACCGGGTCCTTGATCCACTCCAGCAGCGGCAGCGCGGTGTCGGCCCGCAGCTGTTCCCACAGGGGCACGAAAGCCCGGCAACGGGCGTAGCCCGAGCCCATGCGCAGGTACTGCTGCGGCGTCCACGGCTGGCGCGAGAATTTACCGGCGAACAAGGTCGGTTTATGGCTGAGCAAGCCATGAATCAGCAGGCGCGCCGGCAGCGGCGACATCAGCGCCGGCAGGCGCCGTTGCCAGAGAAAGGCCCCTACCGGCGACAGCAGCACACTGCGCGAGAAATGCCCGGGGCGGCGTTGCAAGGCGTGCAGCACGATCAACGCGCTGACCCCCACCGCGACAATCCCCTGGCCCGGCTCGGTCATGCCCAGCAGGGCCTCGGCGTACTCAGCGAGGTCATTGCAAGGAGGCAGCGGATTGTCGCCAAAGCCCGGCAGCTCCAGAGGCTGCACCTGATAGCGCTGAAAGTGCGGCAGGGCATCGTCCCACCAATCGGCGGCGCTGCCATTGCCCGCCAGCAGGTACAACAGGGGCTTGCTCATGGGCATTCCTCAGCTCAGGCCAGGTCCCGCAGGGCGGCGTCCAGGGTCGGGTAACGGAAGCGGTAGCCGGCCTGCAGCAGGCGCGCGGGTACCACCTTCTGGCCGTCGAAGAACAGCTCGGCCATTTCCCCGGCCAGGGCCCGCACCGGCGCGGCCGGCACATGCAGCCACACCGGACGCTTGAGCACCTTGCCGACGGTGGTGGCGAAGGTGCCCTGGCTCACCGCTTCCGGCGCCACCATGTTGTAGGTGCCGGACAGGGACGCGTCGTTCATCGCCCGGGCCATCACCTGCAACACGTCGTCGCGGTGCACCCAGCTCATGATCTGCTGGCCATCGCCCATGCGTCCGCCAAAGCCGAAATGAAAGGGCATCAGCAGAGGTTTCAGGGCGCCGCCGGGACCGAACACGATGCCTAAGCGCAGCACCACCTGGCGCACGCCGAAGCGCGTCGCCGGTTCCGCCGAGGATTCCCAGCGCGCGCACAGATCGGCCATGAAGCCTTCACCGCGCTCGGCGTTTTCATCCAGGCTCTGGCTGGCGTCGCGCACCCCGTAGAAACCGATGGCCGACGCCTGGATCCACAGCTCCGGCTTGTGCTGGGCGTGCTGCAGCCAGTTGAGCAGGGCTTCGGTGGTGCCAACCCGGCTGGCCAACAGTTGCGCTTGACGCTTGGCCGACCAGCGCGGCCCGGCCACCGGGGCGCCGGCCAGATTGATGATCACGTCGAAGGCCTCGCCGTGGCCCAGCTTGCTCAACGAGCGCAAGCAGCGGGCACGACCGTCGAACAGGTAGGCGGCGCGCAGCGGATCACGGGCCAGCACGCTGACGGTGTGCCCGGCATCCAGCAGTTGGTTGACCAGGGTTTCACCGATAAAGCCGGTGCCACCGGTGACCAGCACCCGTTTGCCGCGGCCACCGGCAAAGGGATTGGCGCCCTGGCCCTGGCGTTGCAAGCGCAACGCCGCCAGGCCGTCACGAATGCCCGACGCTGTCACGCCGACGGCAAACAGGCTCAGGGCCCAGCCTTGCCAACCCAGATCGATGGGGTTCAAGGCGCTGGGCAGGCGCGACCATTCCAACAGTTGCAGGCCGTACAAGGCGAAGAAGGCCCCGGCATTGATCGCCAGCACGGTGTGCATGATGCGTTCGATGGCCGGCAGCTTGCGGCTGCGGTCCTCGACCACGAAGTCCCACAGGGTCAGGCCGATTTCCAGGGCGAACAGCACGGCGATCACCAGGGCCCAGATGCCCTGGAACGCCAGGTGGGCGATGCCCATGAACAGCACGCCGTAGAAGCACGAGCGCAGGGCATGGATCGCCAGCTCCTTGCGCGCGCCGTGGCGTTGCGGCAGGGCCACGGTGAGTTCGTGATGGTAGATCGTGTCCAGGGCGCCGAGCACGCCCTGGGCGAGCAACAGGGCGATGGCCCACTGCAGGATTGGCAAATCAGCCACGATGGTGAAGTCCTTTTACGAGGGAAGACGAGAGGTACGGCGGTCGTGGCGCTGCAGCCACAGTAACGGTGGCAGCAGCACCAGCAGGGCGAAGCTGTCGATCCACAGGTGCGCGGTCATGTTCATCTGCCACGAGAGCCACATGTCCTGGGGCGCCCACAGCACAATCCCGGCCATCAGCCAGGCCCAGGCCGCCGGGGCCCGCAGGCGGTTGCCCAGGTGCACTAGGCCCAGCAGGTACAACGAATAGCTTTGCAGGGTGGCGCCGAACAGACCCAGCCACCAGACCTGCTGGGCCCGGGCCGGTGCCGGTGCGGCGGCGCCCCAGAAGGCCTGTTCGATGCTGGCCAGGTAGTCGTTGAACAGGCCGCTGTGGCCGGCCCAGGTCAGCAGCAGTCCGACCAGCAGATGGCCGGCGCCGACAGCGTAGAGCCAAAGCACCAGGGCCCGGCGCAGGCCGGGCCGGGGGGAAGTCGTTGCGGGTAACATTCCATGTCCTGTGGGGGGATCAAAGGCGCGAAGTGTACCGATTTTTCCCCGGCATGGCGTGCAGCCTGCTGCTCTTCTCAGGCGTTCTGGAGCAACTCCAGCAGCGCGTCGAGGGTGGCTTGCGGGGCTTCCTGGGGCAGGTTATGGCCGACGCCGGGCAGGATCCTGCGCTGATAGGGCCCGCTGAACAGGCCGATATCGGGGTCCGGCTCGGTGGCCGGGCCGACCCCGTCATCGGCGCCACAGAGGGCGATGGTCTGCACCTGGATCGGCGGTTGTGCCTGCAACGCCTGCTCGATGCTTTCCAGGCTGGGGTCGCCGGGTACGTAGCCGAAGCGATGGCGGTAGGAATGGATCACCACTTCGACAAAGTCCGGGTTGTCGAAGGACGGCGCGCTCAGGCCATAGCACTGCGGTCCCTGGTTCCAGGTCGGCGACCACTGGCGCCACAACAGCTCGCAGAACGCCCGGCGATTGGCGGTCAGCCCATCCACCCCGCGCTGGGTATTGAAGTAGTACTGGTACCACAACCGGTGCTCGATCTCTGGCGCCCTGGGTTCGCAGGCCCCGGGGATGTCCTGGATGTTGTAGCCGTCGGCGCTCATCAGGCCCTTGACCCGCTGCGGCCACAGGGCGGCGACGATGCAGGCGGCGCGACCGCCCCAGTCGTAGCCGGCGAGGGTGGCTTGGGGCAGGTGCAGTGCATCCATCAGCTCCAGCAGGTCCCGGGCCAGGGCGGCCTGCTGCCCGGAGCGCATGATCTGCTCGCTGACAAAGCGCGTCGGGCCGTAGCCCCGCAGGTAGGGAACGATGACCCGATAGCCGCGCTCGGCCAGCGGCGGGGCGATCTCGTCGTAGGCCCGCACGTCGTAGGGAAAACCGTGGAGCAGGATCACCGGTTCGGCGTTGGCCGGGCCGTGTTCTTCATAGGCAAGGTGCAGGCTGGGGGTCGTGACCCGATGCAGGGAGGCTGAGCTGGGCATGGTGGCTCCGGGGTTCGGTGGCTTGAAACACCCTAGCTCAAAACGGTTACGGCTGATCTAGAGCGACTCATACTGGCCGTCCTGGTCGACGTAGAACACCTCGCTGAGGTACCAGCGCTGGCCGCTGAAGATCAGGTGGTAGTGGTAATCGGCGGCAAAGCCCTCGCCGGGGCTGATCGCCCGGGTTTTCACTAGCGCACGATCCGCGGTTCGGCTGCTGGAGAGGATCTGCTCATACGCCGTGCCGTGGCTGGCCGGGGAACTGAAGGCAATGGGCTGGCCCTGAAAGCCCGGCAGGCAGAACTTGGCCAGCAACCGGGCGTACTCCTGCTGCGCCAGATCCATCGATTGCATGGGCGCGTTGTCCGCTTGGCGTGCACTGGCCCTGTCGCTCCACTGTTGATAGTCGGCAATGAATTGCCGGACCAGCGCTTCGGGCGAATCGCTGAACGAGGCGCACAAGGCGGGGTTGCAGAACAACAGGGCAAGCAGGGCGAAGAGTTTTTTCATCGGGCTGCAATCACTCCATTGTGTTTTCGCGGCTCAGGCTTCACACAGTCCGTCAGCATCGCGCCAGTAAAGGGTGGATTCGTATTGGAACGAGAGGATGAATCGCGCCTCGCAGTGCTGGGCGATGGCTTCCAGTAAGCGGCGGGTGTCATCCAGAGAACTGTGGCCTTCGGGTTCGGGGCTCTTGATCCGCAGGTAGCAGCGCAGGCCGACTGCGAAGTCGCAGCCCTTGCGCTCTTCGGCGCGGATCTCGGGTTCCAGGCTGGAGTCTTCGCTGTGCAGGCTCAGGCCTGAGGGGAACCAGGCCTGGACCGCGCCGGGCAGGCAGTGCACCTCGGTGCCCGGGAAGCCTTGCAGTAAACGGCCGAGCAGCGCCGAAGTCAGGCGTTGGTCGGCTTCAAGGTGCAGGTCCAGGCTCATGGGGTTTCCTTGTCGGTACGATGGGGCGAGGTGCGGATTCTAGCGTGGTGTCACCCGCAAGATCGCTTCCGGCACGCCGGCTTCTACAGTTCGTCGCTGCGGATCAGGTGCTTGAAGTGATGCCGCCACAGGTCAATACCCAGGCCGCCGCTGCGGTCCAGGGATGAGCCCACGGTCAGGTCGGTGAGCAGGGTCGGCTGCAATCCGGCATCGAACAGGGCAAAGCCGGCGGCCAGCACGCAGGTGTCGGTCTGGATGCCGCACACCAGCACGCGTTCGGGACAGAGGCTTTTCAGGTAGTCGAGTAGCTCTGCCGTTGGCCCATAGCCGTGCTTGATGAAAACCTTATCGGCGGCCACCAGGCTCTGGTCGTCCGCCGCCGGTTGCCAGCCCAGTTGCCGGGCGAAGGGCGTGCGGCTTTCATCATGGCGTTCCACCGTGGCCACCGAGGGCATCTGTCCCAGCAGTGCGTTGATGCCTTCCACCAGCCATGGCGGTGGGTTGAAACAGGGTTGCACATCAATGATCAGCAGCACCTGATGCATGCCGTTTCTCCTTGGGGCTCGGGTGAAAAGCTCGTCAGTGTGCCGCCAGTTAACGCGTCAGGCGAGCGTCGCTGGCTGGCGCAGGCCAATGCAGTTGCCCCAGGGGTCCTGCACCTGGCAGATCCATTCACCGCCTTCGATGGCCAGGGGGCCGCGATACAGGTGCCCGCCCAGGGCCACCAGGCGATGCACCTCGGCGGACAGGTCGCTGACCTGCCAATACACCACTGTGCCCGCCGGGCCCTGGACCACCTTGGCGTCGCTGGGGACGATTTCCAGGGACAGGCCATCGAGCTGCAAATGGCCGAAATCATCCGGCTCGTGCAGCACCCGGCGGGCCTGGGGAAAGGCCTGGGCGTACCACAGGGTCGCGGCGCGCCAGTCGGCGGCGTGGATCATCACGGCGATGATCGGAGAGTCGGGCATGGGGCCAATTCCGTTTCTGGCGGGCACAAAGGGCTGAGCGCTTCGGTCAGCACCGGAGCCGGGCTCAGGGTGTCAGAGCGTTCAGTTCGGTTGCTGCCGCCGCAGCCCGCGCAGCAGCAGCTCAAGCCCCTGCAGCGACTCATCGAGGCGGGCCTCAGGCTGCTCGGCGGCGGCAATCCACAGCGCTGCCTCCACCAGGCTGCCGTTGATCAATCGCGCCAGGGCCTGGGGCGACGCCGGTTCGATCACCTGCTCCTGGATCAGCCGGCTCAGCAGGGCGCCAAGGGTGTCGATGCACTGATCCTCGCCGGCCTGGGTGACGTCCCCCAGCACCGCCCGTGCGTCTTGCAGGACGATGCGTTGGATTTCCGGCTCCAGCGCCATCTCCAGATAGGCCTGGCAACGTTGGCAGAAAGCCTCCCAGGGATCGGCAACCTCGCGGGAGATGGCCTCCAGGCGTTGATCCATTTCCCCGTCGATCTGCTCCACCACCGCCGCCAACAGGCCCTGCTTGTCACCGAAGTGGTGATACAGCGCGCCGCGGGTCAGGCCGACTTCGGCGGTCAGGTCGTCCATGGACGTCTTGGCATAGCCCAGGCGGGCAAAGGCCTGGCGCGCGCTGGCAATCAGCCTGGCGCGGGTGGCTTCGATCATCTCGGCGCGAGGGCGGCTGCTCATGATCACAGTTCTCCAACAAAGGGTGGGTTGACATACGCAGCGTATGTTTACATGATTTTTGACATACGCGGCGTATGTATTTCTACTGCGCGAGCACTTTGTGGCAAGTTGCAGCCCCCCAAGGAGTCGTTGTAAATGGCAAACCCCTATCGCGAACTGTTCAAGGCCCCCGGCAGCCGGGCGTTCGTCCTGGCCGGAATGATCGCGCGCATGCCGATCTCCATGACCGGCATCGGCCTGATCACCATGCTCGCGCAGCTCCATGGCGGTTATGCCCTGGCCGGTTCCGTGGCGGCCACCTTCGCCTTGGCCACGGCCTTTTGCGCGCCCCAGGTGTCACGCTGGGTGGATCGCTTCGGCCAGGGCAGGGTGCTGCCCCTGGCCGCGGGCCTTGGAGGCGGTGCCTTGCTGGCCCTGCTGCTGTGCACGCGTTTGCAGGCCCCGCACTGGACCCTGTTCATCTGCGCCGCCCTGGCCGGCTGCATGCCCAGCATGTCGGCCATGGTCCGCGCCCGCTGGACCGAGCTGTACCGTGGCCAGCCGCAGTTGCAGACCGCCTACGCCCTGGAATCGGTGCTCGATGAGGTCTGCTTCATCATCGGTCCCCCGGTGTCGGTGGGCCTGTGCGTGGGGCTGTTCCCCGAGGCCGGGCCCCTGGCCGCGCTGTTGATGCTGGCCCTGGGGGTCAGTGTGTTCGTCATGCAGAAAAGCACCGAGCCGCCGGTGCACCCCCACGAGGAGGGGCATACAGGCTCGATCATTCGCTCCGCTGAAATCCGCCTGTTGATCCTGTTGATGGTGGCCATGGGCACCATAGTCGGCGTGGTGGATGTGGTCAGCGTGGCCTTCGCCCAGCACCAGGGGCAGCCGGCGGCGGCGAGTGTCGTGCTCTCGGTGTACGCCATCGGCTCGTGCCTGGCGGGCATTGCCTTCGGCGCGCTGAAACTGGCCACGCCCTTGCCCCGGCTGTTCATGTACGGCGGTATCGCCACGGCCCTGGCCACCTTGCCGCTGCTCTGGGCGAGCAACATCTTTGGCCTGTCCCTGGCGGTGTTCGTCGCCGGGCTGTTTTTCTCCCCGACCCTGATCGTCGCCATGGCCCTGGTGGAACGCATCGTGCCCCCGGCCAAGCTCACCGAGGGCCTGACCTGGCTGGTCACCGGCCTGAGCATTGGCGTGGCCCTGGGGGCGGCGGGGTCCGGGCTCCTGGTGGACCATTTCGGCGCCCGCAGCGGCTTCTGGCTGGCCCTGGGCGGCGGCGCGGTGGTGCTGGGGGCGGCGTTGCAGAGCTATCGACGCCTGATGCGCGATGCCCCTGAGCCGGATGCCACCTGAGTCCGACGTCAGCTGAATCCGACGTCGCCTCAAAACCACCAGCAAGCGTGTGGCCTGAGTGGGCGCCTCCTGCTGGCGTGCGCCTGAGCGTGGTCGGTGCGTTCATCCGGCCAGGCGAAGTGGGTATTTCCCGACCATACTTGCCCCACGTTGCCTGACCTGTGCGTCGCGGCCGCGTTTTTTCTGGCCGGGAATTGCACATGAATTATTTCAGCATACGAGCACGGCTCATTGTTCTTATCGTTCTGATGCTGGTGGGCAGCCTGGCGATAGGGGTTTCGGGTCTGCTGGGGGTAGAGGGGGTTCTGGGGCGGCTCAACAGCGTCTATCTGGATCGTGTGGTGCCCTTGCGGGACTTGAAGCAGGTGGCTGATCTGTACGCGGTGAATATCGTGGACAGCAGCCACAAGGCCCGCAATGGCAGCTTGTCATTCAAGGAAGCTCTGCAGCGGGTGGAGGAGGCCGAGCAGCAGATCGCGGACATCTGGAAGGCCTACAAGGCCACGTTGCTGATCGATGAAGAGGTGCGCCTGATCGAGCGCATCGAGCCCTTGATGGCCCAGGCCAAGCAGCCATTGCACAAGCTCAAGACCTTGCTCGGCAGCGAAGACAAGGCCGGCTTGGCGCTGTTCACCGCCCAGGAACTGTATCCGGTGATTGATCCGCTGTCAGAGGACTTCAATCAACTGATTGCCGTGCAACTGCAAGAGTCGTCTCGCAGTTACGAACAGGGCAAGCGGGTCTACGAGAACAATGTGTTGTTCACCTGGGGACTGCTGCTGATTCTCCTGTGTGGCGGTGGCGGCTTTGCGTGGTTGCTCAGCCGCAGCATTACCCAGCGCTTGGACGGCCTGCAAAAGACGGTGGCCCGCACCGCCTCGGGGGATTTGCGTGAGCCGGTGAAGGTCGCCGGTCGCGACGAGATCAGTCAGGTCCAGCTGTCGCTGCAGAGCATGCAGAACACCTTGCGCGATACCTTGCAGGCGATTCAGGCCACCGCTACGCAATTGCACAAGCAAGCCCAGGGGCTGCGTGTGACCGCGACCAGCAACAAACAGGGCATCAGCCAGCAGAACCAGGAAATCGAGCTGGCCGCTAAAGCGGTCAACCAGATGTCCCTGGCGGTGGATCAGGTCGCTCGCAACGCCAACCTGACCTTCGACTCCACCCGTGATGCGCAGCGCGAGGCCCGTTCAGGGCGTGAACAGGTGGGGCAGACCTGCCTCACCATCGAACAGCTGGGACAGCGGCTGCAGACGACGTCGGGCACCATCACGCGGCTGGCCGATGAAGTGTTGTCCATCAGCCGAGTGCTGGAAGTGATTCGCGCCATTGCCGAGCAGATCAACCTGCTGGCCCTCAATGCGGCCATCGAGGCCGCCCGGGCAGGCGAGCAGGGGCGAGGGTTTGCCGTCGTCGCCGACGAAGTCCGAGCGCTGGCGCAACGCACCCAGAGCTCCACTGCGGAAATCGAAGGCATGATCACTTCCGTTCAGGCCACCAGCCGTGAGGCGGTGCAGGCGATGGTCGCGAACAATGAGTACGTCGAACGCAGCAACGCGAAGGCGTTGGAGGCTGACGGGGTGCTGGCGCAGATTGCCGAGCGCATCGTTCAGATCAACGAAATGAACCAGGCGATTGCCAGCACCGCAGAGCAACAGGCGCTGGTTTCCCGGGAAGTCGATCAGAATCTGCTGGCGATTCGCGACGTGGCGGCACACAACGTCGACAGCGCGGCACAGACTTCCAGCGTCAGCGACCACTTGGCGAGCCTGGCAGGAGACCTGCATGGCCAGGTCCAGCGCTTCCAGCTATGAGCACCTTGGGCCGGCTCGCCACGCTTACGCTGCGGCGCAGACAACCGGTTAGCGCCGGCCCATGGGTTGCCGTCCGCTTGCCGGGGGCGAGCGCGCCCTAATTTGTCCGCCTTGCACTGCGTTTCCTTAACAGATCATCTGTCGAGGGATAAACCGTGACCCAATTGAACCTGCTGTGCCTGCCGTATTCCGGCGCCAGCGCCATGGTCTACAGCCGCTGGCGGCGCAAGCTGCCCCAGTGGCTGCACCTGACACCCGTGGAACTGCCCGGGCGCGGCGCCCGTTACACCGAGCCCCTGCACACCGACATGCGGGTGCTGGCGATGCAGCTTGCCCGGGAAATCCAGAGCACGTTGCGCGCGCCCTATGCCCTGTTCGGCCACAGCCTGGGGGCCTTGCTGGCCTGTGAGCTGGCCCACGCCCTGCGCGCCCTGGGGTGTCCGGAACCGGTGGCGCTGTTCGCTTCCGGGACAGCGGCACCGACCTTGCGCAGCGAATACGACCGAGGGTTTGCCGAGGCCAAGACTGACCAACAGCTGATCGAGCAGCTGCGCACCCTCAATGGCACCAGCGAAGAGGTGCTGGCCAACCAGGAACTGATGAGCCTGACCTTGCCGATCCTGCGGGCCGACTTCCTGCTGTGCGGGCGTTTTCGTCCGCTGCAGCGCCCGTTGCTCAATTGCCCGGTGCATGTGCTGGGTGGCACGACCGACCGCGCCACCACCGAACAACTGATTGGCTGGAGCCAGGAAACCTGCGGCAGCTTCTCCGTGGACATGCTCGCGGGCGGGCACTTCTTCATCCACGAACAGGAAACCAAGGTGCTGAGCCTGATCAAGGGCCATCTGGAAGTGCACCGCCGGCGCCACCTGCAACCGGTAGCCGCGCTTTCCTAGCGGCTACAGACAGGCTTCCTGTAGCCGCTGCCGCAGGCTGCGCACGGCCCGCAGGGACGCAAAAACCTGAGGGCTCCAAAGGTTCGACTGGCGATCGCCAAGCAAGGCCCTTTGGGCCTTTGCGCAGCTTCGCGGGCTCGGCAGCGGCTATAGGGAATAGGGGGCGGTTGGTGGGCTCAACCCAGGGACATACCCAGGCGCCAGTAACCCATCAGGGTCAGGTTGCGCCGCTCTTGGCCGCGCTCGTTGATCAGGTGGCGGCGGATGCTCATCACCGTCGCCGACTCGCCGGCTACCCAGGCATAGAAATGGTTGTCTGCCGGCGCTGCGGTGTCCCAAAGCCGTTGCGCGTCGTGGCGCTCGGAAACCTTGAGCGGCCGTCGGCCGCTATTGGCCGGCGGCAGCTCGGCCAGCTCCCGGGCGGCATGGATCAGGGTTTCACCGTGTTGGGCATTGAGCACGTCCCGAGGCAGCCAGTTGACCCGGGTCTGCGGATTGCAGCGCAGGTCGATGCAGTCGCTTTCGTAGGGCACCTCGATGAACACCTGCACGTCCGGGTAATCCGGGTAATCCTGCAACTCCTCCAGAATCCCGGCGATGGCGGGCAGGGCGGTTTCATCGCCCATCAGCAGCACCTTGCCAATCCCCGCCGGCGGCAGCCACTCATAACCGCCGGGGTCGCCGCTGTAGGCCTTGTTCGGCACCACCATCTGCAGGCGGTCGCCGGGCCGGGCGTGGGTGGCCCAGGCGGAGGCCGGCCCGTTGACCCCGTGCAGCACGAAATCCACATCCATCTCTGCCGGCTGCATGCGCAAGGCACGAATGGTGTAAGTGCGCATCGGTGGCTGCTGCTCGGCCGGCAACTGGCGCCGGGCCGCTTGCCAGTCGCCGTCCACTGGCAATTGCGCAGACGTGCCGTCGGCCCCGGGAAACAGCAGCTTGATGCGCTGGTCCGGGGCCAGGGTGCGGGCCTGGGCGATGTCCTCGCCGCCGAACACCAGGCGGGTCATGGAGGGGCTGAGGTCGATGCGTTGCTTGAGTTCGACGTTGATCAGCCGGTAGCTCCGGGGTTGTTGGGCGCCGGCACCTACCAGCTTGCGCAAGCCATTTGCCAGTGAGCTGGCCAGGGAAGTGGCTGAGGACATGATCGCGACCTTATTAAGGGGAAGGTCCTGATTTGACGAGCCGCAAGCGCTGGAATTTACCGTGCAAGCCCTGATCTGCCTGTCGCGCAGAGGGTTAATTTTTCACCAGGCCCATCCGTTTCGTAGGGATAGCCGAGCCAACGCTCGATACCCAACATGTACGGATGAATCCAGATGAACGCTGAAAAGTCCCTGAAACTTGCACGCCGATTTATCGAGCTGCCGCTGGAGAAGCGCCGGTTGTTCCTCGATAGTCTGCGGGCGGAAAATATCGACTTTTCGTTGTTTCCAATCCCGGCCGATGTGGCCGTGGAGGACCGTCAGGAACTGTCCTACGCGCAGCGGCGCATGTGGTTCCTGTGGCAGCTGGACCCCGAGAGTGGCGCCTACAACCTACCGGGGGCGGTGCGCCTGACGGGGGCGCTGAATCACCAGGCGCTGGAGCAGGCCTTCGCCGCCCTGGTGGCACGCCACGAGACCCTGCGCACGGTGTTCAAGCGCCACGCCGACGATCGTCTGGAGCAGGCTGCGGCAGAGGTCGAGCTGGCCGTGCAATACCTGGATCTGAGTGCAACCGACGCATCGGAACAGGAGCAGGCGGTGGCGGCACAGGCGCAGCAGCAGTCGCTGCAGCCGTTCGACCTGGCAACCGGTCCGTTGCTGCGGGTCAAGCTGATCAGGCTGGCCGCCGAGGAGCATGTGTTGCTCCTGACCTTGCACCATATCGTCTCTGACGGCTGGTCGATGAACGTGCTGATCGACGAGTTCATCCGTTGCTACGACGCCTTCGAACGGGGTGATCAGCCGCAACTGCCGGCGTTGCCAATCCAGTACAGCGACTATGCCCTGTGGCAGCGGCGCTGGCTGGAGGCGGGGGAGCAGGCACGGCAGCTGGAGTACTGGCAGGCGCAGTTGGGGAGCGAGCATCCGGTGCTGGAACTGCCCACTGACCATGGACGCCCGGCGATGCCCAGCTACCGTGGCACCCGCTATGACTTTGCCGTGGCGCCGGAGCTGGCCGAGCAGCTGCGGGCCCTGGCCAAACAGCACAACGTCACCCTGTTCATGCTGTTGCTCGGGGCCTTCAATGTGCTGCTGCACCGTTACAGCGGCCAGGGCGATATTCGCGTCGGCGTGCCCATCGCCAACCGCAACCGCGCCGAGGTCGAAGGCCTGATCGGCTTTTTCGTCAACACCCAGGTGCTGCGTACCCAGCTCACCGGCCAGACCCGGGTCAGCGAACTGCTGCAGGCCGTCAAAGAAGCGGCGCTGGGTGCCCAGGCTCATCAGGACCTGCCGTTCGAGCAACTGGTTGAAGCCTTGAAGCTGGAGCGCAACCTGAGCCACACACCGCTGTTCCAGGTGATGTACAACCACCAGCCCCAGGTGGCGGATATCAGCACGGTACAGACGGCGTCCGGGCTGGAGCTGGGCCTGGTGCAATGGCAGAGCCGCACCACCCAGTTCGACCTGACCCTAGACACCTACGAGAAGTCCGGCAAGCTGCACGCCGCCCTGACCTACGCCGATGATCTGTTTGACGCCGGCACCATCGCGCGCATGGCGCGGCATTGGACCGCGCTGCTGCAAGGCATGCTGGAGGATGCCGAGCAGCGCATCGGCGAGTTGCCGATGCTCGATGCCCGGGAGCGCCAGACCCTGGTGCACGACTGGAACGCTACGGCGCAGGCTTACCCCACCGGGTTGAGCATGCCGCAACTGATCGAAGCTCAGGTCCGGCGTACCCCCGACGCCTGCGCCTTGGTGTTCGGCGAGCAGCAACTGAGCTACGCCGAACTGGATGCCCGAGCCAATCGGCTGGCTCGCTTGCTGCGTGAGCAGGGTGTGGCGGCGGATGTGCTGGTGGGCATCTGCATCGAACGCTCCATCGAAATGGTCGTGGGCCTGCTGGCGATCCACAAGGCCGGTGGCGCCTACGTGCCCCTGGACCCGGAATACCCCCGGGACCGCTTGGCCTACATGATCGAGGACAGCGGCATCCGCCTTTTGCTGAGCCAGCGTTCGCTGCTGCCGCTGCTGGATTTCCAAGCCGATGAAGAGGCGCTCAAGGTCATCCTTCTGGACCAGGATCAGGACGCGCTGCTGGCTTATGACAGCGGCCCGCTGGAGACGCTGGTCGACCCGCTGAACCTGGCCTATGTGATCTACACCTCGGGTTCCACCGGCAAGCCCAAGGGGGCGGGCAACAGCCACGCGGCGCTGGTCAACCGTCTGTACTGGATGCAGCAGGCCTATGGCCTGGACGCCAGTGACGCGGTGCTGCAGAAAACCCCGTTCAGTTTCGACGTCTCGGTCTGGGAATTTTTCTGGCCGCTGATGACCGGTGCCCGGCTGGTGGTGGCGGCCCCGGGGGCTCACCGTGAGCCGGCGCGCCTGATCGACACCATCATCGACCACGGCATCAGCACCCTGCACTTTGTGCCCTCGATGCTCCAGGCCTTCATCCATGAGCAGGGCGTGTCGGCCTGCGCCAGCCTCAAACGCATCGTCTGCAGTGGCGAGGCCTTGCCCCTGGATGCCCAGCAGCAGGTCTTCGCCCGATTGCCGGGCGCTGGCCTGTACAACCTCTACGGCCCGACCGAGGCGGCAATCGACGTCACCCACTGGACCTGTGTCGACGAAGGCGCAAGCAGCGTGCCGATCGGCCAGCCGATCGCCAACCTGCGCACCCATGTTCTGGATGCCCAGTTGCAACCGGTACCGGCGGGTGTTGCCGGTGAGCTCTATCTGGGCGGCCTCGGGCTGGCTCGCTGTTATCACCGGCGCCCGGCCCTGACCGCCGAGCGCTTTGTACCTTGCCCCTTCCACCAGGGGGCGCGGCTGTATCGCACCGGCGACCGGGTGCGCCAGCGGGCCGATGGGGTGATCGAATACCTGGGCCGCCTGGACCATCAGGTCAAGCTGCGGGGCCTGCGCATCGAGCTGGGTGAAATCGAAGCCCGGCTGATGCAGCACCCGAGCGTGCGCGAGGCCGTGGTGCTGGTGCAGAACGCCAAGCACCTGGTGGCGTATCTGGTGTTGCAAGAGGGCGCCCAGGCCCAGGCTCAGGCCCAGGGGTGGACCGACGAACTCAAGGCCTGGCTGGCCAGCAGCCTGCCGGAGTACATGGTGCCCCATCACCTGCTGGCCCTGGATCGCTTGCCGGTGACCGCCAACGGCAAGCTCGATCGCAGGGCCTTGCCGCTGCCCGAGGCGGCGCCGCAACTGGCCTACGTGGCCCCGGAAAGCGCCATGCAGAAGGCCCTGGCGGGCATCTGGTGCGATGTGCTGGGGCTGGCCCAAGTGGGTCTTGACGATAATTTCTTTGAACTTGGCGGTGATTCGATCATCTCGATCCAGGTGGTCAGTCGCGCCCGTCAGGCCGGGGTCCGTCTGGCGCCCCGGGACCTGTTCCAGTACCAGAGCGTGCGCAGCCTGGCCCAGGTCGCGGTCCTCGACGATCAGCCGCAGATCGACCAGGGACCAGTGACCGGTGAGGTGCCGTTGACCCCGGTACAGCACTGGTTCCTGGCTCAGGAGGTGCCTCGACCGGGGCACTGGAACCAGTCGTTGCTGCTGGACCCGCGCCAGCCCTTGCAGCCAGCGCTGTTGCAGGCGGCGCTGTTGCAGGTGGTCAATCATCACGATGCCTTGCGCCTGCGCTTTGTCGGCACGCAGCAGGGTTGGCAGCAGGCCTATGCCGAGCCTGCCAGCCACTTCGACCTGTGGCAGTGCCGGGTCGAGCATGACCAGGCCCTGGCGGCAGTGTGCGACGAGGCCCAGCGCAGCCTGGACCTGCAAGCCGGCCCGCTGGTGCGCGCGGTCCTGGTGGAGCGCGAGTCGGGTCGCCAACAACTGTTGCTGGTGATCCACCACCTGGTGGTGGATGGGGTGTCCTGGCGGGTGCTGTTGGAGGACCTGCAACAGGCCTACCGGCAGTTGGCGGAGGCTCAGACGGTGCAACTGCCGCCCAAGACCAGCGCCTATCAGGCCTGGGCCCGGCGTTTGCAGGAGCATGCGCCGCAGCGCGAGGCCGAACTGGCGTACTGGCTGGCGCAGCAGAGCGGAGCCGGCGACTTGCCCTGCGACAACCCGGCGGGCGGCCTGCAGAACCGTCATGGCCGCAAGATCGAGTCGCGACTGGATGTGGGATTGACCCGCAAACTGCTGCAGCAGGCTGCGAGCGCCTATCGCACCCAGGTCAACGACCTGCTGTTGACCGCCCTGGCTCGCGTACTGTGCCGCTGGACCGGGCAGGCTTCGGCCCTGATCCAGTTGGAAGGGCATGGCCGCGAGGACCTGTTCGACGATCTGGACCTGACCCGCACCCTGGGCTGGTTCACCAGCCTGTACCCGGTGCGCCTGCAGCCAGCCGAGCAAGCCGGGGCCGCGATCAAGGGGATCAAGGAGCAGTTGCGCGCGATCCCCGGCAAGGGGCTGGGCTACGGCTTGCTGCGCTACCTGGGCAGCCCGGCCCAGCGTCAGGCGCTGGCGGCATTGCCGCAGCCACGCATCACCTTCAACTACCTGGGCCAGTTCGACCGCCAGTTCGATGAGCAGGCGTTGTGGACGCCGGCCAGCCAGAGCAGCGGGCAGGCCCAGGACCCACAGGCCCCCTTGGCCAACTGGTTGACCCTGGAGGGCCAGGTCTACGGCGGCGAACTGGCGTTGCAGTGGGGCTACAGCGAGGAAATGTTCAGCGACGCCAGCATCCAGCAGCTGGCCGATGACTACCTCGCCGAGCTGCGCCTGCTGATCGAGCACTGCTGCGGGCTGGACCAGGCTCAGGCTACGCCTTCGGACTTCCCGCTGGCACGCATCTCCCAGCAACAGCTCGACGCGCTGCCGGTGCCGGCGGCCGCCATCGAGGACCTGTATCCGCTGACGCCGATGCAGCAGGGCATGCTGTTCCATACCCTCTACGAGCCCCAGGAACAGGCGTACATCAACCAGTTGCGCCTGGACATCCACGGCCTTGATCCCCAGCGTTTTGCCGATGCCTGGCAGAGTGCCCTGGATCGCCACCCGATCCTGCGCAGCAGCGTGCACTGGGAAGGGCTGGACTCTGCCCATCAGTTGGTCAGGAACCGGGTCAAGGTGCCGTTGCAGGTCTTGGCATCGGCCCCGGCGGATCTCGATCGATTGGCCGCGCAAGAGCGTTCCCGGGGGTTCGAGCTGGACCGGGCGCCCTTGCTGCGCCTGCTGCTGGTGCCCATCGTCGACAACCACTGGCACCTGATCTACACCTGCCACCACCTGCTGCTCGATGGCTGGAGCAATGCCAGCCTGCTGGCCGAAGTGATCCAGTTGTACGGCGGGGCCCGCTTACCGGCGCCCCAAGGCCGCTATCGCGACTACCTGGGCTGGTTGCAGCAGCAGTCGGCCCCGGCTGCACAACAGTTCTGGAGCGAGCGCCTGCATGCCATGGACTCGCCGACCTTGCTCGCCGACGGAGTGCGCAGGCCGGTGTCGGGCAGCGGCCATGGGCAGTACCTGGAAGGGTTCGACCAGGCGCTGACACAGCGCCTGGGCAGCTTTGCCCGGCAGCAGAAGGTCACCCTCAACACCGTGCTGCAAGCCGCCTGGGCGCTGTTGCTGCAGCGGTACTGCGCGCAGCAGTGCGTAATCTTCGGTGCCACCGTGGCGGGGCGTTCGGCGCCGCTGCCGGGTATCGAGCAGCAGTTGGGGCTGTTCATCAACACCTTGCCGATCATTTGCCAGCCACGTTCGCAGTGCAGCGTGGGGCAATGGCTGGAGCAGATGCAGGCGCTCAATCTGGGCCTGCGCGAACACGAGCACGTGCCGCTCTACGAGATCCAGGGTTGGGCCGGGCACCAGGGCGCCCCCTTGTTCGACAGCCTGCTGGTGTTCGAGAACTTCCCCGTGGCCCAGGCCCTCAAGGAGGGGGCTCCGGCAGGGCTGCAATTCTCCGGCCTGGCCAACCACGAACAGACCAGCTATCCGCTGACCCTGGGCATCGAGTTGGGCGAGCACCTGAGCCTGGACTTCAGCTATGACCGCAGTCGTTTCAGTGCCGATCAGGTCCAGGGCTTCTGTGCCCAGCTGCGGCATTTGCTGCTGCAGTTCATGGCCGATCCCGGCGCGGCCCTGGGGGGCTTGCAGTTGTTGAGCGAACAGGCGCGCCAGGACTTGCTGCAGCACAGCCAGCTGGCCGAGGTGGTGCCCGCCCAGGCGCCGCTGGTGCACCAGCGGATCGCGGCGCAGGCGGCGGCCACGCCCGAGGCGCTGGCGCTGGTGGTTGATGGCGAGTCACTGGACTATGGCCAGTTGAACGCCCAGGCCAACCGCCTGGCCCATTGTCTGCAAGCCCAGGGGATTGGCCCGGGGGATCGGGTCGGCCTGGCACTCAAGCGCGGCCCGCAACTGATCGTCAGCCTGCTGGCGGTGCTCAAGAGTGGCGCGGCCTATGTGCCCCTGGACCCGCAATACCCGCAAGAGCGCCTGGCGTTCATGATTGCCGACAGCCGCCTGAGCCTGCTGCTCAGCGACACCGGCACCTGGGCCGCGCCGCTGCTGCCCGACAGCGTGCTGCATTGGGATCTACCGAGTCTGGCGCAACGCTTGAGCCATTGCTCCGGCGCCGATCCGCAGAACCGCGCCAGCCCGCAAGACCTGGCCTATGTGATCTACACCTCGGGCTCCACCGGGGTCCCCAAGGGCGTGGCCATCGATCACCGGGCCTTGTCGGCGTTCTGCGAAGCGGCGGCTGATTATTCGGCGCTCACCGCTACCGACAAGGTGCTGCAATTCGCCACCTTCAGCTTCGACGGTTTCGTCGAGCAGTGTTACCCAGCCCTGTGCCTCGGCGCGGCCCTGGTGATGCGCGGCGACGAGCCCTGGGCCGTCGAGCAACTGGCGGCGGTGATCGTCAGCCAGGGCGTGACCCTGGCTGACCTGCCGGCGGCTTACTGGCACTTGCTGGCCAAGCAGTGCATGGCCGACGGTATCCGCAGCCTGGGGCGCCTGCGCCAGGTGCATGTCGGTGGCGAGGCGATGTCGGTGGAGGGCTTGCGCCTGTGGCACGCCGCTGGGCTTGGGGGTGTACGCCTGCTCAATACCTATGGCCCGACCGAGGCCACCGTGGTCTCCAGTGTCCACGACTGCCGGGAGCAGGATGCCAGCGAGGTCTACGGCATCCCGATCGGCCAGCCGATCATCGGCCGCGCCCTGCGGATCATCGACGGCGACCTCAATCTGCTGCCCGAAGGCGGCACCGGGGAGCTGTGCATCGGCTCTGCATCGAGTCTGGCCCAGGGTTATTTTGACCGGCCGGGACTGACTGCCGAACGCTTCATTCCCGACCCCTTTGCCGGTCAGCCCGGCGCCCGGCTGTATCGCAGTGGCGACCTGGCGCGTTACAACCCGCAAGGGGCGATCGAGTACATCGGCCGCATCGATCATCAGGTGAAGATCCGCGGCTTCCGCATCGAACTGGGGGAAATCGAGGCGCGCCTGTCGGCTCGGCCAGATGTGCGTGAGGCGGTGGTGCTGGCCGTGCCGGCCAACAACGGCATGCAACTGGTGGCCTATGTGGTGCCCTCTGCGTTGCCTGGGGATACCGACGACGGCCTGGGCGATGCTCAGGCACAGGCCGAGCGTTGCGCGCTGATCAAGGCCGGGCTCAAGGAAACGCTGCCGGATTACATGTTGCCCAGCCACGTGCTGCTGTTGCCGCGCCTGCCCCTCAACCCGAACGGCAAGCTGGACCGCAAGGCCCTGCCCAAGCTGGACTTGAGTGCCTTGCAACAAGCCTATGTGGCCCCGCACAGCAAACTGCAGCAGCAGGTGGCGGCGATCTGGCAGGGCGTGCTCGAAGTCGAGCGGGTCGGCCTGCAGGACAACTTCTTCGCCCTGGGCGGGCACTCGTTGCTGGCCACCCAGGTCATCAGCCGGGTGCGGCATGAGCTGGGCTTGCAGGCGGCGCTGCGAACCCTGTTCGATGCGCCCGACCTGCAG
Source organism: Pseudomonas danubii (assembly GCF_042980055.1). Classification (NCBI taxonomy): domain Bacteria; kingdom Pseudomonadati; phylum Pseudomonadota; class Gammaproteobacteria; order Pseudomonadales; family Pseudomonadaceae; genus Pseudomonas; species Pseudomonas danubii. The sequence goes on along the minus strand of NZ_CP116502.1, from coordinate 5,769,618 downwards.
GCCTTTGTCGCCGCCCTGGGCGCCACTGAGGCTCCGGAGGCGGCCCCGGCCTTGTGTCGGGTGGATGACTCGCGGCCACAGCCGTTGTCCTTTGCCCAGCAGCGCTTGTGGTTCCTCTGGCAGTTGGAGCCGCAGAGCTCGATGTACAACATCGCCCGGGCCCTGGAGTTGCGTGGCGAACTGGACATCGAGGCAGTGCGGCAAGCCTTCGAATCGCTGATGCAGCGGCATTCGGTATTGCGTACCACCTACAGCGAGGTCGAAGGCGAGAGCTGGCAGCACGTCCATCGCCACCTGCCGCTGTCGTTCGTGTTCGATGACCTGTGCGCCTTGCCTTTGGCCGAGCGCGAGGCCATGGCCCAGCGGCAGTTGCAGCAACAAGCCGCGGAGCCCTTCGACCTGATCGCCGGTCCGCCGATGCGTGTACGCCTGCTGCGGCTGGAGCCGCAACGGCACCTGCTGCTCATGACCCTGCACCACATCGTCGCCGACCATTGGTCGTTCGGCATTCTGCCGACCGAGTTCGTAAGCCTGTATCACGCTCATCGGACCGCCAAGGCCAGCCCGTTGCCGGAGCCGGCCCTGCACTACGTGGACTTTGCTGTCTGGCAGCGGCAATGGCTCGAAGGCGGTGAACTGCAGCGCCAGCTCGATTACTGGCGTGATGTCCTGGGCGATGACCATCACCTCACGCGCTTGCCCGCCAGTGCCACGGTGCAGCCAGGGCAGGCGCCGTCACCCTTGTGCGATCTCCACGAATTCCATTTTTCGGCGGCCCAGAGCGAGGCGCTGCGCGCCTTTGCCAGTGCCCAGGGGGTGACCTTGTACATGCTGCTGCTGGCAGGTTTTGCCCTGGTGGTGGGGCAGCGCAGCGACAGTTCGCGGGTGCGTCTGGGGACCGATATCGCCAACCGCAATCACGCCGGCGTTGAAGATCTGGTGGGCTTCTTCGTTAACCAACTGGTATTGCAGATAAGTGTCGAGGAACAACAGTGCGTCAGCGATCTGCTGCAGGTGACACGGAGCACGGTCATCGGTGCCTCGGATCACCAGGACCTGCCTTTCGAGCGCCTGGTGGAGGCGCTCCGAGTGGTCCGGCGCGCGGGTCGCTCGCCGTTGTTCAGCATCAAGTTCATCTACCAGGAAAGCCTCGATCAGCCCTTGTCGATCGACGGCCTGGACGTGCAGCCGGTGGCTGCCGGCAGGGCCGCGGCGGAGCTGGACCTGGTGGCCGAGTTCGTCAATGCGCCACAGGGCATCTACCTCGGCCTGAAGTGCGATGCAGGGCTCTACACCGCCGCGGACATGGCGTGCCTGTTCGAGCAGTTGCAGGCGGTGTTCGAGTTGATGGTGATTGATACCCAGGCGCCGCTGGCGGCGTTGCTGAACCAGGCACGGGATATCCAATACCTGCGTGAGCGAGACCAGCTGCAACAGCGCCAGGCCCTGCTCAAGCAACAGCACCCGATTCAGCGGCGCCGTCCAGGACGGGTGCCGGTCGAGTGAAGCCATATTGAAGAATCATGCAGGCGCGTGCGATCGCCGCGCCTGATACCGCGAATCGGAGGTGGGTCATGTCGAAATTCGAGTCTCAAGCCATACCGGCATTGGGCAAGGGACGGCGCAAGAGCTTGAGCCTGGACCAATCCAGCCTGGTGACGTTTACGCCGCTGTTCGAGAACAGCTCGATTCCCCTGTTGTGTACGCCGAACGTTCCTGGCGTGGGGCTGGCGCAGTGGGCCGGGGAAAACCGCGAGCTGCTCCAGGAAAAGCTCGATCGGCACGCAACGTTGTTGTTCCGCGGCTTCGCGGTGCAGGACATCACCGAATTCAACCAGTGCGTCGATTCGATTTCCGGTGGGGCCCTGGAGTACCTGTTCCGGGCCTCGCCGCGGACCCAGATCACCAAGAAACTCAATGTCTACAGCTCCACCGACTACCCGGCCGTGGAAAAGATCTTCCCCCACAACGAGCACTCCTATTCCCCGGTGTTTCCGCTGCACCTGTATTTCTACTGCGACGTGCCGTCGACCACCGGCGGCGAGACGCCATTTGGCGACACCCGGCATTTGCTGGCGCGGATCGATCCGCAGGTGCGCGAAGAGTTCCAACACAAGCGCGTGCTCTATGTGCGCAACTATGGCGACGGCATGGGGCTGCCCTGGCAGACCGTGTTCCAGACCGACAACCGCGCCGAGGTCGAGGCCTATTGCGCGAAGATCGGCGTGACCCCTGAGTGGAAATCCGGCAACCGCCTGCGCACCCGGCAACAGGGCCCGGCCATGGTCCGGCATCCGCGTACCGGCGAGAGCGTGTGGTTCAACCATGCGACGTTCTTCAATGCCCTGACCCTGCCAGAGAGCATCCGCGACAGCCTGCTGGCGGAGTTCGCGCCCGAGGACCTGCCGCAAAACACCTTCTTTGGCGATGGCAGCCCGATCCCCGATGACTACATCACCCATCTGCAACAGCTCTATCGCGAGGTGATGGTGGAGTTTCCCTGGGAGAAGGGCGACGTCGTGATGCTCGACAACATCCTCACCCTGCACGCCCGCAACGAATATTCAGGCCCGCGCAAAATACTCACAGCCATGGCCGTCCCGCTGAAAAGCACCGACGTGGCCATTGGTTAAGGACATCAGCATGACCGACTTTTCCCCAGCAGAGACGTTTCAGATTTCGGCCCAGCAGGCCGCGATTCTTTCCCAGCAGCAGTACCTGGGCCAGCCGCTGGCGGCGCAGGCGCTCCTGTCCTTCGACGCGCCGCCCGAGCGTGCTGTGCTGGAGGCCGCACTGAACGAGGTGTGCCAGCGCCACGAAATCCTGCGCACCCGCTACCGGCAGGTGCCCGGCTTCAAGCAACCGGTGCAGGAAATCACCCCCCAGGTGCGCCTGCGCCTGTCGCTGGAAACGGGGCGCAGCCTGCAACAGGCCCGTGCCGAGGATCGCCTGGCCCTGACCGAGGTGCCCCTGGTGGCCTCGCTGCTGGATCGCCAGTTGCTGGTCAGCGTGGCCCTGGCCAGCTGTGACCGCCAGTCTTTGGCATTGCTGATGACCGAACTGCAGCAACTGTGCGCGGGAGGGCAGTTGCCAGCGTTCGACAGCCTGCAGTACGCCGATTACGCCGCCTGGCAGAGCGAGCTGGGGGAGGAGGCGATCGGTCGCGAAGGCCTGCAGTTCTGGCGCACTCTGTATGCCGGACAGCAGCCGGGCGTGCGCCTGCCGTTCGAGCGCCGCCTGGACTTTACGCCGCAGTTGCAGGAATGCCGCCTGGACACCGATCTGGCACCGGCATTGCGCCAATTGGCCAGTGCGGCCGAGCTGAGTGTCGAGGACAGCCTGCTGTTCCTCTGGGCCGGTTTCCTCGCCGGGCTGAGCCAGCAGGACTCGCTGTTGGTGGCGCTGACCGTGGACGGTCGCAGCGACCAGTTGCAGCAGACCCTGGGCCATTTCAGCCGGCGCCTGCCCGTGGCCGTCACGTTGCAGCCCCAAGCCACCTTGCAGGACAACCTGCAGGCGTTCTGTCATCAGCTGGACCTGAGCCGCTCCTGGCAGGATTGCCTGAACGAGCTGGAAGCGTTCGGCGCCGAGCAACCCCGTCCCCTGGACCTGGGTTGCTCCTACAGCGAAGGCGCCGAGGTGCAGGAGCTGTTCCTCGATCAGGCGTGCTTCGAGAAGTTGCACCTGCAGGCCCGGGCCGAGGCCGACCAGCTGTCGCTGCAACTGAGCTGGCAGCCCCATCTGCTGCCCGACGGCCTGCCAGTCGCCTGGCTCGAACAATTCGCCCAGTGGCTCAAAGCGGCCGCTGCGGACAGCAGTCTCAGCCTTGAGCAATTGCCGTTGGTCAGCGCTGATCAGGCGCAGCGCCTGTTGCAGGATTTCGATCGCAGCGCGGACCTGAGCGCCGCCGATGCACCACTGCTGCACCAGCTGTTCGAAGAGGCGGTCCGGGCCTTTCCCGAGCGTGCCGCGATCCATGTCGATGGCCGGGAAATCACTTACGCCGAGCTCGACCGTCAGGCCAATCAGCTGGCCCACAGCTTGCGCCAGCAAGGGGTTGCCAGCGATGCCATCGTCGGGGTCTATGGGGCGCGTTCCATCGAAATCGTGGTGGCCCTGCTGGGGATTCTCAAGGCCGGTGGCGCCTACCTGCCGCTGGACCCGGCCTATCCCAGCGAGCGCTTGTCCTTCATGCTCGAGGACGCAGCGGTGCGCTGCCTGATCAGCCTGCAACCCTTGCACCCGGACATCGTCTTGCCGGCCGAGCTGCCCCAGATCAGCCTGGACCCGCAGCTGTTGAGCGGCAGCGCCCAAGCGCTGCCGAGCCGCAGCACAGGCGATAACCTGGCGTACGTCATCTACACCTCGGGCTCCACCGGCAAACCCAAGGGCGTGATGGTGTCCCACACCAATGCCAGCACCTCGACCCTGGCCCGCGGCGCGTTCTACCAGGCGCCCCTGGACCGTTTCCTGATGCTGTCCTCGTTCTCCTTCGACAGCTCCGTGGCGGGGATCTTCTGGACCCTGAGCCAGGGCGCGACCTTGTACCTGCCCAGCGAAGAGCAGCACAAGGACCCGCAGCAGGTCGCCGAACTCATCGACGCGCAGCGGATTTCCCACTTCCTGGCCCTGCCATCGTTCTATGCGCAAATCCTCGAAGCCCTGCAGCAGCCATCACTGCGCTGTGTGATCGTGGCCGGCGAAGCCTGTCCGGTGGAGCTGGCCCTGCGGCACCGGGAACGGCTGCCCGAGACCTTGCTGGTCAATGAATACGGCCCTTCGGAAAGTGCGGTCTGGTGTTCGGCCTTCGCGGTGGAGCAGCCGCCTGTGGATGAGCGGGTGGCCATCGGTGGCGCTATCGCCGGTACGCGCCTGCGGGTGCTGGATGAAGAAGCCGAACTGGCCGGTATCGGTCGCGAGGGCGAGTTGTTCATCGGCGGTCCGGGCCTGGCCCGTGGCTACCTCAAGCGTCCGGCCCTGACTGCCAGCCGCTTCCTCCCTGACCCGTTCGCCAGCACCCCCGGCGCGCGTCTGTATCGCACCGGGGATCGGGTCAGCAGCTTGCCCCAGGGCACGCTCGACTACCTCGGCCGGATTGACTTCCAGCTGAAGATCCGTGGCTTTCGCATTGAGCTGGGCGAGATCGAGAGCCTGCTCGGGCAAGCTGCCAATGTGCGCGAAGCCGCTGTCGTGGCCCGGGACACGGCGGCCGGCAAACAGTTGGTGGCCTATGTGGTGCTGGCCCAGGTCGACGACCGCGAGGCCCAGGAGCAGGCCCTGCTGGCCCAGCTGCGCGAGCAGTTGCCCGAGTACATGGTGCCGTCGTTCCTCAGTGTCCTGGAGCGTTTCCCCCTGACCCCCAACGGCAAGCTGGACCGGAACGCCCTGAGCGCCCTGGAGTTGCAAGGCAGCGCCTATGTGGCGCCGCGCAACGAGCTGGAGGCCACCCTGGCCGCCATCTGGCAAGAGGCGCTGCAACTGGAGCGGGTCGGTGTGCATGACAACTTCTTTGCCCTGGGCGGCCACTCGCTGCTGGCCACGCGCATTCGCTCCAAGGTGCAAAGCGAGCTCAACCTGTCCTTGCCGCTGCGGGTGTTCTTCGAGGGCGAAACGGTGGAGCTGCTGGCCCGACAGGTCGAGCTGCATCGTGATTCCGGGGTGACAGGGGACAAGGTCGATGCCTTGGAAGCCCTGTTTGCGGAGGCCCAGGAGTGATGAATCCGTTACCCGAGCGCATGCTGGCGCTGTCCAAGCGGTTCGCCGCGTTCAGCCCCCAGGAGCGTAGCGCCTTGCAGCGCAAGATGATCGAGCAGGGGCTGTCCCTGGACCTGTTGCCGATCCCTGGGCGCAGCCAGGACCAGACGCTGATGTGCGCGTCCTATGCCCAGCAGCGCCTGTGGTTTCTCTGGCAACTGGAGCCGACCTCCAGCGCCTACAACCAATTGGCGGTGCTGCGCTTGCAGGGCGACCTGCAGGACGCCGATCTGCAACGCAGTATCCAGTACCTGATCGACCGCCATGAAGTGCTGCGCAGCACCTTCAGCCTGCACGGCCAGCAAGTGATGCAGGTGATTCATCCGCAGCGCGAATTCCTCCTGCAGCGCCTGGATTACAGCCACCTTGAGGACGCCGGCCCACAGGTGGCCGAACAGGTGGCGGAGCAGGGCGAACGCCCCTTCGACCTGGAGCACGACCTGCTGTTGCGGGCGACCCTGATCAAGCTCGGGCCCCAGGAACATGTGCTGCTGTTCTGTACCCATCACATCATCAGTGATGCCTGGTCGCTGCCGATCCTGGTGGGCGAGGTGACCAGCGCCTATGAGCACTGGCGCCAATACCAGCGCGCGCCGGACCTGGCGCCGCTGGCGGTGCAGTACGCCGACTTCGCCGTTTGGCAGCGCCTGTGGCTGGAAGCCGGTGAAGCCGAGCGGCAGTTGCAGTACTGGCGCGAGCGCCTGGGCAGCGAACCCTTGACCCTGGAACTGCCTCTGGACCGGCCGCGCCCGCCGGTGCGCAGTGCCCGGGGCGGGCGTCACGCCATGGTCTTCGATCAGGACCTGGACCGCGGTGTGCGCGAACTGGCCGCGAGTACCGGTTGCACCCTGTTCATGGTGCTGCTGGCGTCCCTGCAGGTGCTGCTGCAGCGCTACAGCGGTGCCCGCAGCATTCGCGTGGGCACGCCGGTGGCCAACCGCACGCGGGCCGAAGTCGAGGGGCTGATCGGCTTTTTCGTCAACACCCAGGTGCTGCAGGCCGAGATCGACCCGCAGCAGTCATTCAGTGCCTTGCTGGCCCAGGTCAAGACCCGGGTGCTGGAGGCCCAGGCGCATCAGGACCTGCCGTTCGAGCAACTGGTCGATGCCCTGCAGCCTGAGCGCAGCTTGAACCAGAGCCCATTGTTCCAGGTGCTCTACAACCACCTGGCGGGGGACAATGAAGGCGCGCGGGTGGAGATTCCCGGGCTGAAGATCGAGGCCCTGGCCAGCGACAGCGAATCCGTGCGCTTCGACCTGACCTTCAACACTCATGAAGAAGGCGGGCGCCTGCAGGGGGCGCTGGTCTACGCCAGCGACCTGTTCGACCCGCAGACCATCGAGCAGATGGCCCGGCATTGGCACAACCTGTTGCAGGCGGTGGTGCGCGAACCGCAGCGTCGCCTGGGCGAACTGCCCATGCTCGATGCGGCAGAGCGCACGCAGATACTGGAGCAGTGGAACCTCGGCAGCGCCTTTGAGCGTCCACCCCTGTCGGTACCGGCCTGTGTCGAGGCACATGCGCTGCGCAGCCCCGATGCGCCGGCCGTGGTCTGCGCCGGTCAGCAACTGACGTATCAACAGCTCAATACGCAGGCCAACCGCCTGGCGCGTCAGCTGCGCGAGCGCGGCGTGGGGCCGGATGTGCTGGTGGGCATTGCCGCGCAACGCTCGATCGAGATGATCGTGGGCCTGCTGGCGGTGCTCAAGGCCGGCGGCGCTTACGTGCCTCTGGACCCCGAATACCCCCAGGAACGCCTAAACGGCATGATCGAGGACAGCGGGATTACCCAGTTGCTGGCCCAACAGCAGCTGATCGGGCGTTTTGCCGATCTGCCCGGGCTCTGTATCGAGCCCCTTGAGGATTCGCCGGCACGCCAGGCCCTGAGTGGCGACAACCTCGAACCCCTGACGGCTCCCGGGCACCTGGCGTATGTGATCTTCACGTCCGGCTCCACGGGTCGGGCCAAGGGCGTGACCATCAGCCACGGCGCCCTGGCCAACTACGTGGCGGCCATTCATCAGCGTCTGCCGCTGGCGTCGGCCCGCAGCATGGCGCTGGTGTCCACGCCGGCGGCGGACCTTGGGCACACGGTGCTGTTCGGTGCCCTGTGCGGCGGCCAGGCGCTGCATGTGATCAGCGCCGATCTGGCGGTGGACGGTGCGGGCCTGGGCCAGTACCTGCAACAGCAACAGATCGATGTGCTGAAAATTGTCCCCTCGCACCTGGCGGCGCTGTTGGGTGACGACAATGGCGCGGTGCTGCCACGTCAGTGCCTGGTGCTGGGTGGCGAAGCCTGCCCGGTGAGCCTGGTTGAGCGCATACAACGCCTGGCGCCGCAGTGCCGGATCGTCAACCACTACGGGCCGACCGAAAGCACCGTGGGCGCCCTGACCCAGGCCGTGGAGGGCGACTGGTCCCAGGCCGCCTCGATTCCCCTGGGCCGGCCACTGACCAATGTCCGCGCCTATGTGCTGGACAGCGAAGGCCAGCCGGCTGCCGTCGGCAGCCTGGGCGAACTGTATCTGGCCGGTGCCGGACTGGCCCGTGATTACCATCGGCGTCCTGAGCTGACCGCTGCCAGCTTCATCCCCGATCCTTTCGACCCGCAGGGCGGTGCCCGTCTGTACCGCACCGGCGATCAGGTGCGCTACCGCCGCGACGGCAGCATCGAGTTCTGCGGGCGCATCGACCAGCAGATCAAGATTCGTGGCTTCCGGGTCGAGCCGGGAGAGATCCAGGCTTGCCTGCACAGTCATCCCTGGGTGCGCGAGTGTGCGGTACTGGCTCTGGATGGACCCCAGGGCAAGCAGTTGGTGGCCTATCTGGTGTGCCAGCCCGGGCTCGACCCGGATCAGTGCAAGGAAGGGCTCAAGCAGCACATGAATGCGCAGCTGTCGGCCCATCAGGTGCCCAGCCACCTGCTGTTGCTGCCGGCGCTGCCCCTGAGCCCCAACGGCAAGCTCGATCGCCAGGCCCTGCCGCGCCCTGAGCAGGGCCGTCCGCAGGACCTCTACCGTGCGGCACAGAACCCCGTGCAACAGACACTGGTGGATATCTGGCAGGAGGTCTTGAACCAGCCGCGGATCGGTATCAACGACAACTTCTTCGAACTGGGTGGCGACTCGATCATTGCCATCCAGATGGTCAGCCGGGCACGCCAGGCGGGCTTGCAGATTTCCTCCCGGGACGTGTTCCGCTGCCAGAGCATTCTTGAACTGGCAGCGGTGGCCAAGCAAGGCACGGCCTTGCTCATCGATCAGGGCCCGGTGCGTGGCCCGATGCCGCTGACGCCGATCCAGCAGGTGTTTTTTGCCAGTGACATTCCCCAGCGCCAGCACTGGAACCAGTCGCTGCTGCTGACCCCACGCGAGCCGCTGCAGGTGCCGCTGCTGGAGCGCGCTCTGAACCAACTGCTGGTGCAGCACGATGCCTTGCGCCTGAGGTACCGGCAGCACGCCGGCCTCTGGCAGGCCGAACACCAGGAGCATCCCGAGCCGGTCAGCCTCTGGCGGCAGCGGGTGGCGGATGCCGCAGCGATTCAGGCACTGGGCCAACAGGCCCAGAGCAGTCTCGACCTGGAACAGGGACCGTTGTTGCGCGCGGTGCTGATGGACCTGGACGATGGCAGCCAGCGTTTGTTGCTGGTCATTCATCACCTGGTGGTGGACGGCGTGTCCTGGCGGATTCTGCTGGAGGATCTGCAAAGCCTTTATCGGCAGTTGGCCGAGGGGGCGGCGCCGGTCCTGCCGTCCAAGACCAGTGCTTTCCAGGATTGGGCCGTGCACCTGCAAGACTGGGCGCAGCGCCTTGGGCACACCGACGAACTGGATTACTGGTGCCGGCAACTGGAGCAGGCGCCTCAGGGCCTGCCCCTGGACTATTCCGCCGGGGCGAACCTGGCGTGCCATGGCACGGCGATCAACGCCCGGCTGCCTCGGGAACTGACCAGCCAGCTGTTGCAGGAGGCCCCCAAGGCCTATCGCACACAGATCAACGATCTGTTGCTGGCCGCCCTGGCGCGGGTGATCTGCCGTTGGACCGGGCATTCGCAGATGCTGGTGCAGTTGGAAGGTCACGGGCGCGAGGAACTGTTTGCCGATGTCGACCTGTCGCGTTCGGTGGGCTGGTTCACCAGCCTCTATCCGCTGTGCCTGACGCCGGCGCAGTCACTCTCGGATTCGATCAAGGCGGTCAAGGAGGACTTGCGTCGGGTCCCGGCCAATGGCCTGGGTTACGGCGCGTTGCGTTACCTGGGGCAGGACGCGGTCCGCGAACGCCTGCAGGGGCTTGCGCAGCCGCGGATCACCTTCAACTACCTGGGGCAGTTCGACCAGAGCTTCGACTCGCAGTCACTTTTGGCTCCGGCGCCGGAAGCGGCCGGTGACGAACGTCACCACGAGGCGCCACTGAGCAATTGGTTGACGGTCAACAGCCAGGTCTATGGGGGCGAACTGTCCCTGAGCTGGAGCTTCAGCCATCAGTTGTTCAAGCCGCAGACGGTTCAGCGCCTGGCCGATGATTACCTGTTGGAACTGCAGGCACTGATCGAGCATTGCACCCTGGACACCTCGGCTGGTGTCTCGCCGTCGGACTTCCCCCTGGCCGGGTTGAACCAGGCTCAGCTGGATGCGCTGCCGGTGGCCCCACGAACCATCGTCGACCTGTATCCCTTGTCGCCGATGCAGCAGGGCATGCTGTTCCACACCCTCTACGAGCAGGCCAGCGACGATTACGTCAATCAGGTCCGGGTGTCGGTGCAGGGCTTGGACCCGCAGCGTTTCCGCCGGGCCTGGGAAGATGCCCTGCAGGCCCATGACATTCTGCGTACCTCTTTCCACTGGCAAGCGGAGCTGGAGCAACCGGTGCAGATTGTCCAGCGTCAGCTGGCGCTGCCGTTCCGGGTGCTCGACTGGTCGGCCGGGCAGGCCACCGAGCCGGCCCTTGAAGCGCTGGCCGGCGAAGAGCGCAGCCTGTGTGCGCATTTCGATCGTGCACCGCTGTTGCGCCTGTGCCTGGTACAGACCACGGCCCAGGACTACCAACTGATCTACACCAACCACCACATCCTGATGGATGGCTGGAGCAGTTCGCAGTTGATGAGCGAGGTCCTGCAACGCTACGCCGGGGTGGTGCCGCCACAGGCTCCGGGGCGTTATCGCGACTACATCCAGTGGCTGCAACGCCAGGACCTGAGCGCCTGTGAAAGTTTCTGGCGCGAGCAACTGGGGCGTTTGTCGACCCCGACCCGCCTGGCGGGCAGCATCGCCCTGGAGAACCCGGGCGCGGATGCCGGCCATGGCGAGTTCCACCATGATTGGACCCAGCCGTGGACCGAGCGCCTGGTGGCCTTCGCCCGGCAGCAGAAAATCACCGCCAACACCCTGTTGCAGGCGGCTTGGCTCCTGCTGTTACAGCGCTATACCGGACAGAGCACCGTGGCCTTTGGCGCGACGGTGGCGGGGCGTCCTTCGGAGCTGCCGGGGATCGAGCAGCAGATCGGTCTGTTCATCAATACCTTGCCGGTGATCGCCACCCCCGATGCGCAGATGAGCGTGGCGCAGTGGCTGCAACAGGTGCAGGCGCACAATCTGCAACTGCGCGAATACGAACATACGCCGCTCAACGATATCCAGCGCTGGGCCGGCAGCAGCGGTGAAGCGCTGTTCGATACCCTGCTGGTTTTCGACAACTACCCGGTGGCCCAGGCCCTGGAGCAGGAGGAGGCTTCCAGCGTGCGCTTCGGTGCCGTGCACAGTCGTGAACGCACCAACTATCCGTTGTCGGTGGCGGTGGCGCTGGAGCAGCGCCTGAGCATCAGCTACGGCTATGCCCGGGAGGCCTTCAGCGCGGCGGTGATCGAGCGCCTCAACGGCCATCTGCTGCACCTGCTGGCGCAGCTGATTGATAACCCCCAGTTGCAACTGGGCGCCATCGAGCTGCTGACCCCGGCAGAGACGGCGAGCCAATGCGTAGCGCCCGTCGCGCCGGGGATCGAGCCGGCGGTACACGAGAGCATCGGTGCCCTCGCACAACGCTGGCCGGAGCGTCAGGCGGTGCTGTTTGCCGGGCAGCGCTTCACTTACGGTGAACTGGATCGCCGGGCCAACCGCCTGGCCCATGAACTGGTGGCCCGCGGGGTCGGCCAGGAGGTCCGGGTCGGCGTGGCGCTGCCCCGGGGCGAGGGGCTGCTGGTGGCCTTGCTGGCGGTGCTCAAGGCCGGCGGTGCCTTCGTGCCGCTGGACCTGAGCTACCCAGCCGACCGCCTGGCCTACCTCATGGCGGATTCCGGCATGGCCCTGTTGCTCAGTGACAGCGAGTCGTTGCAGCGCCTGCCTTCGGCCGCCGGTCTGGCGGTGCTCGATCTGTCGCGCCTCAAGGTCGGGCAGCATCCGCTGACCGCGCCTGCGGTGACGGTGGCGTCAGAGAGCCTGGCGTATGTGATCTACACCTCGGGCTCCACCGGGCAGCCCAAGGGCGTGACCGTGGCCCATGGTCCGCTGGCGATGCACTGTCGCACCACCGGCGAACGCTATGGCATGACGCCCGATGACTGTGAACTGCACTTCCTGTCGTTTTCCTTCGACGGCGCCCATGAACGCTGGCTGACCGCCTTTGTCTGCGGTGCCAGCCTGCTGCTGCGTGACGACAGCCTGTGGACCCCGGAGCAGACCTGTGAAGCGATTCGCAGCCATGGCGTGACCATGGCCGGCTTCCCGCCGGCGTACCTGCATCAGTTGGCGGAGCATGTGCAGCGGGTCGGCAATCCGCCGCCCATGCGCCTCTACAGCTTTGGCGGCGATGCCATGCCTCAGGCCAGCTTCGAGCTGGTCCAGCAGGTGTTGCGTCCCCAGTACATGATCAACGGTTACGGGCCCACCGAAACCGTGGTCACGCCGCTGGTGTGGAAAACCGCTGCCGGTGAGCCTTGCAAGGCTGCTTATGCGCCCATCGGCCATTGCGTCGGCGAGCGCAGCGCCTATGTCCTGGATGCCGATCTCAATCCCTTGCCAGTGGGGGTCGCCGGAGAGCTGTACATCGGCGGCAATGGCTTGGCGCGAGGCTACCTGAAGCGTTTCGCCCAGACCGCCGAGCGCTTTGTTCCCGATCCCTACAGCCCCTTGGGGGGACGCCTGTATCGCACCGGGGACGTGGTGCGCCAGGGCAGTGACGGGGTGTTCGAGTACCTGGGGCGTATCGACAACCAGGTGAAGATCCGCGGCTTCCGCATCGAGCTGGGTGAAATCGAAGCGCGGCTGATGGCCCATGAGCAGGTCAGCGAGGCGGTGGTTCTGGCCCAGGACACCGCCCATGGCCGGCGTCTGGTGGCTTATCTGGTGACGGCCGCGACCGCGCTTGAGGACGAGCAAGACCAGGAAAGGTTGCGTGAAACCCTGCGCCAGACGTTGAAGGCCTGCCTGCCCGACTACATGGTGCCGTCCTATTGGCTGTTCCTCGAACGCTTGCCGCTGTCGCCCAATGGCAAGCTGGATCGCAAGGCGCTGCCCATGCCGGAAATGGCCCAGGCCAGCCACGCCTATGTGGCACCGCGCAGCGATCTGGAGAAGCGCCTTGCACAGATCTGGCAGGACGTGCTGAAGCTGGCGCAGGTCGGTCTGACCGACAACTTCTTCGAGCTGGGTGGGGACTCGATCATCTCCCTGCAGTTGGTCAGTCGAGCGCGTCAGGCCTCGATCCGCTTTACCCCCAAGGACCTGTTCGAGCAACAGACCATCCAGGGGCTGGCGGCGGTGGCGCAGTGCGGGGTGCAGGACGACATCGATCAGGGACCGGTGACCGGCGACATGCCGCTGCTGCCGATCCAGCGTCTGTTCTTTGCCGAGCCGATACCCCAGCGGCACCATTTCAATCAGTCGGTGCTGCTGATTCCGGCCACGCCCTTGAACCCGCTGGCCCTGAAGCAGGGCTTGCGGGCCTTGCTTGAGCATCACGACGGATTGCGTCTGCAGTTCCAGCAGGGGAGCGCAGGCTGGAGTGCCAGCCATGGTCCGCTGGATCAGTCCGGGCCCGGTCCGGACCTGTTGTGGCAGGCCGAAGCCGCCAACGCCGCCGAGCTGGAGCAACTCTGCGAGAAGGTCCAGTGCAGCCTCGACCTGCAGCGCGGGCCTTTGTTGCGGGCGCTGTTGGTGACCCTGGCGGACTCCACTCAGCGCTTGTTGCTGGTGGCCCATCACCTGGTGGTGGATGGCGTGTCCTGGCGGCTGCTGTTCGAAGACCTGCAAAGTGCCTACACCCAGGCGCTGGCCGGGCAAGCGGTGCAGTTGCCTGCCAAGAGCAGTTCTTATCAGGCCTTTGGCCGACGCCTGCAAGCGTATGCCCATGGGCCCGAGGCCCGGGCCGAACTGGCCTACTGGCACGCGCAACTTTCGGGTGCACAGGCATCGTTGCCTGGGGTTGAACCCGGCACCCAGGCCTTGAGCCGCGACGCCGGCAGCGTGCAGGTCCAGCTCGATGCCGCGACCACCCAACGCTTGCTGCAACGCGCTCCGGCCGCCTACCGGACCCAGGTCAACGACCTGTTGCTGGCGGCCCTGGCCCAGGTCATGGGGCAGTGGACCGGACAGCCTTCGACCCTGATCCAGCTGGAAGGCCACGGGCGTGAGCAACTCTTCGAGGACCTGGACCTGAGCCGCACCGTGGGCTGGTTCACCTCGGTGTTCCCGGTGCGCCTGAGCGCCGGGGATAGCGCCGAGTCTTCGATCAAGCGGATCAAGGAACAGCTGCGGGCGATCCCCAACAAGGGGATCGGCTACGGTGCCCTGCGTTACCTGGGGGATACCGCCAGTCGCGAGGCGTTGCAGGGGCTTGCCCAGCCTCGGGTCACCTTCAACTACCTGGGGCAGTTCGACGGCAGTTTCGATGATCCTCAGGCGCTGTTCATTCCGGCGCCCGAGGCCCATGGCGCGGATGCCAGTATCGATGCGCCCCTGGGCAACTGGCTGTCCATCAGCGGCAAGGTGTACGACGGTCAATTGCGCCTGGACTGGAGCTTCAGTCAGCGCATGTTCGACAGTGCGCAGATCGAGTCACTGGCCCAGGACTATGTCCAGGCGCTGCAGGCACTGGTGGAGCATTGCTGCCAGGCCCGCGGCGGCGTCACGCCATCGGACTTCCCGCTGGCGCGGCTGACTCAGGAACAGCTCGACGCCCTGACGCTGGTGCCGGCGCAGATTGAGGACATCTACCCATTGGCGCCGATGCAGCAGGCCTTGTTGCAGCATGAGTTGCAGGACCATGAGGCGGGGGATTTCGTCAACCAGATGTGCATGGATGTGCAAGGCGTCGACCCGCAGCGACTGCGTCAGGCCTGGCAGCAGGCCATGGATACCCATGAGATCCTGCGCAGCCGTTTTGTCTGGGGCGGGTCCCTGGTGCAGCCACTGCAGGTGGTCCACAAGCAGGTCGAGGTGCCGTTCCAGGAGCTCGACGGCACTGTGTTGAGCAGCGATGCGCTGGAGCGTCTGGCCCTGGCTGACCGGCTCAAGGGCTTCGACCTGGCCCAGGCGCCGTTGCTGCGTCTGCAGGCGATCAAGCTGGGGGAGGGACGCTACCGGCTGATCTGTACCAACCATCACATCCTGTTGGACGGCTGGAGCGGGTTCCAGTTGTTCAACGATGTGCTGGCGGCCTACACCGGGCAGGCCATCAGTCACCGACCGGCTGGCTACCATGACTACATTGCCTGGCTGCAGGCCCGTGACCAGCAGGCCGACGAACGCTTCTGGCGTGAACAGCTCAAGCCACTGAAGGTGCCGACCTTGCTCAGTGCCTGCGCGATGGCCCAGGGTGATCGGCAGCGGGGTGGGCATCGCCAGCATTACTTCGAATTCGACGAGGCCCAGACCGAGCAACTGACTCGTTTCGCCCGGCAGCAGAAGATCACTGCCAACACCCTGGTGCAGGCGGCCTGGCTGTTGCTCCTGCATGTGCATTGCGGTCAGTCGACGGTGGCCTGCGGCGCCACCATCGCCGGACGCCCGCCACAGCTCAAGGGCATTGAGCAGCAGTTGGGGCTGTACATCAACGATGTGCCGCTGGTGGCCCGTATCGAGCCAGAGCAGAGCGTGGGTGACTGGCTGCAAGCGCTGCAAGGACGCAACTTGCTGATGCGTGAGCATGGCTACAGTGCCTTGAGCGATATCGAACGCTGGGCCGGGTTGCCGGGCGGGGAGTTGAGCGACACGGTGATCGTGTTCGAGAACTATCCGGTCAGTGCGGCGTCGGCCGGTGGTGATGTCGGTGATTTGCGTCTGGAGAGCATGCACAGTTTCGAGCAGACCAGTTCGGCGTTGACCTTGTATGTCGAGCTCAAGGGGCAGTTGCAGTTCCACTATGACCATCGGCTTGAGGCCTTTAGCGAGGCGGCGGTGCAGGGGGTGAATCTGCAACTGGTGCAGTTGCTTGGGGTGTTGGCAGATGGTTCGCCGGCGCGCTCGCTGGCGCAGGTGTTGGCGCAGCTGGGTGGGACTCGGTCTCAGCGGGAGGTGCGAGTGGGGGCTTAGGTACAGGACATTGGAGTGAAGGGCGGGAGGGCAGGTGACTGTTCTCCCGTTTTTTTTGGATGGGGGAAATCTGGTGGTGGTTGGGCTTTTGCGGCGGGGGTTGGAGTGCAGATCCATTGCTGCGGGGGTGCTGGCTGGCGGTTAGGGGGCTTATCCATTGCTGCGGGTGCGGCGGCTGGCGGTTTCGCCCTTACGGCGAGTCACTTTGGGGCCCCAAAGTAACCAAAGGGCTTTGCCCCTCCACTCGGTGCCTCGCCTAGGCTCGGCATGCCCGAACGCAGGCATTGATCCGTGGGCCGCCGCCACCGGCCATCCTTGGCCGGGTGGCGGCTAACCCGGCATCCCTGCCGGGTTACCCTCGGCTCAATGCCTGCGTTCGGCCATCGTGGTTAACGGGGCGTTCAGATCAAGATCAAGAGCGTGACGGCGGCCTGCCGGCCGGCCTGAAGCTAAGGGTGGGGTGCGTTTGTGTAGGAGCTGGCTTGCCAGCGAAGGCGTCCGCCCAGGCGACGCATGACTTGCGGGCCTCTTCGCCGGCAAGCCGGCTCCTACGAAAATCCAATACCAATGCGTATGCCGAAGACTGAGGGCGAGACATCAGGTCGATGCTGGCGCCTCGGGCAAAAAAATCCCCGCACCGGTGACCGGGGCGGGGAGGGGTTCAACCAAGGGGAATCAGAAGCTGTATTTGACGTTGAACATGACGTTGCGCGGGTCGCCGTAGTAGATCGAGTTGTAGGTGCCGATACCGCTGTAGTAGTTGCGGTCGAAGACGTTGTTCAGGTTGACCGTGGCCTTGAGGTTCTGGTTGAAGTCGTAGCTGCTCATCAGGCCCACCACGGCGTAGCTGGCACGGGTGAATTTGTGGCTGGGCAGTTGGTTGTAGGCGGCATCGACGAAGCTGTTGTCGACGAAGGAGGTCGAGCTCTGCCATTGCATGTTGCCGCCTACGGTGACTTTGTTCAGTTCGGCAGGCAGGCGATAGGTGGTGGCTACCTTGAACAAGTGCTGTGGCTGGGTGGTGGCCACGCGCTTGTTCTTGGCGTCGTAGGATTCCTGGTAGACGTAGCCGGCGTTGACGTTCCAGTCCGGCAGCACTTCACCGGCCATTTCCAGTTCGATGCCGTTGGTGGTGGCGCCCTTGATCGCGCGCATGGCCTCGAAGCCGTCAACGCCCATGACGCCGGTATTCTCGCCCAGGTTGTCCTGCTTGAGCTGGAACAGCGCCAGGCTGGCGTTCAGGCGACGGTCGAAGTATTCACCCTTGACCCCCACTTCGTAGCTCTGCCCGGTGAGCGGCTCCAGGGACTTGCCGCTGACGTCCAGGCTGTAGGGCTGTGGCTTGAAGATGTCGGTGTAGCTGGCGTAGACCGTGTGGTAGTCGTCCAGGTCATAGGTGATGCCGGCATAGGGAATGACTTCCCCGGAGTTGGTGGTGGAGATGCGCGGCAGTTGGCGCAGGGCGTTGACCCGATCGATCTGCCAGTCGTAGTCGGTGACCCGGGCACCGAGTATGAAGTTCAGGGCGTCGGTGGGTTTGAGGATCACCGCTGCGTAGGAGACTTTCTGGGTGCTCTTGATGTCGAAGGTCGACCACCAGGCCCAGTCGGTCGAGTAGGGCATGCTGTTGTTCCAGTTCAGCACGTCGTCGATGACTCCAGTGGTGGTGCCGTCGATACGCTTGGAGCGGGTGGTGGCGTGGGAATAGTTGTAGCCCAGCACCAGTTCGTGGGTGCGCCCAAACAGCGCGAACGGACCCTTGGCGTAGGCATCGAAGGACTTCTCGTCGCTGTTAGAGCCGAAGTTGGCCACGCCGCCCGGCGGCAGGTAGCCATAGTCCTGGCTGTTGTCGAGGTTGACGTGCTCGCTGGACATGCCGGCGATGATTTCCCGCGAGGTGTACTTGCGTGTGTTGACCGTCGCCTTGAAGGTCCAGTCGTTGTCGAACTGGTGATCGAGGCCGACAAAGGCGTGCTGGGTTTCCTGGTTGCGGTAGGCGAACTTGTCCGCCGGGTTGGTGGAACGGGAGAACTTGATCCGATTACCGTTCTTGTAGAACACCGGCAAGCTGGTGTTGGTCGTGGCGTCGTTGTTGTTCTTCTGGTAGTCGTAGCCGACGCTGAGGGTGGTGGCGTCGCTCAGGTCGCCTTCGAGAATGCCGTAGAAGACGTTCTGCTCACCTTTCTGATAGTCGATGAAGCTGTTGCGCTTGCCGGTGCCGGCCACCATCCGTCCGCGTATCGCACCGCCTTCCACCAGCGGGCCGGAAACGTCCACTTCGCTGGTGTAGCGGTCCCAGGAACCGGCGCCAGCGGCGACGTGGCCCTGGAATTCCCGGGTGGGGCGCTTGCGCACCATGTTGATCACCCCGGACGGATAGCCGATGCCGTTGACCAGGCCGGTGGCGCCCTTGAGCACTTCGATGCGGTCGTAGATCAGGGTGTTGCCGATGCTGTAGTTGTCGCGGATGTTGCCGCCGTCGGTGCCCAGGCTGGGAATGCCGTCGTACTGGAAGTTCTGGATTTCAAAGCCCCGCGAGTAATACACGTAGCCTTCGGAGCTCTCGCGGTTGACCGTGATCCCGGGGGTCTGCTGCATGACGTGCGCCAGTTCGGTCAACCCTTGGTCATCCATCTGCTGGCGGGTGATGACGCTCACCGACTGCGGCGTTTCACGCAGGGACAGGTCCATGCGCGTGGCCGAGTTGCTTTGCCCGGTGGTGTAGGAACCAGTCCCCTCAGTGGTGCTCCCCAGCCCCTGAGTGGAAATGTTCATGGTCCCCAGCTCCACAGCCCCACTGCTTTGCACCAGGGTCACGGTGTTGCCTTGGCGCTGATAACTCACCCCGGTCCCGCGCAGCAGTTGCGACAGGGCCTGGTCGGGCTGTAAGGCGCCCTTGATCGCCGTGCTGCGCTTGCCCTGGACGCTGTCCTGGTTGTAGAGCACTTGCAGGTCGGCTTGCTGGCCGAATGTCTGCAAGGCGCTGCCCAGTGACTGTGCAGGAATATCGAAATTGGCTTGCTGGGCCTGTACCTGGGCGGCACAGGGCAGCGCCAATACGGCCCCAAGCAGATAGGGACGCAAGCTCGGCCGCAGCGCATGGCGCATGAGCAGGGCTGTTTTCAGGGGGGTGAGTCCAAGAGGTGCTGGCATGTTCATTTGCTCTTATTAAGCGGCAATGGGAATTCGTTTTAAATGTGAATGTTTCTCAAACTTGTTATGAGACGTTCGACTTCCCGAAAACCGGAAAGCCGAGACGAAAAAAATCAAGCCGGTTCGAGTTCGCAACTGACCTTGCCCGCTTCCATGCGCACCAACTGGTCGGCAATGTCGAAATAGCGATCGTCGTGGGAGATGACGATGATGGTCTTGCCCAGGCGTTTGAGGTCCGGCAGCAGCTCGGTGTAGAAAATGCGCCGGAAGGTCGGGTCCTGGTCGGCGGCCCATTCGTCGAACACCAGCACCGGGCGTTCTTCGATCCAGGCGTTGACCAGCGCCAGTCGCTTGCGTTGCCCGGTGGACAGGTCGGTGGTGGTGAAGGCCCCGTCGCGGATGCTCACCTTGTGCCCGATCTCCAGGCGGCGCAGATATTGTTCGGCCTCTTCGGGCAGTTGTTCGCCACCCTGGACCAGGTCGTCGAACAGGTAGTAGTCGGCAAAGATGGTGGTGAACAGTTGCCGATAGTCGTCGCGGGTCTCGGCGGTGACCGCGTGGCCGTTGAGGCGGATCTCGCCTTCCTGGGGTCGGTACAGGCCCAGTAGCAGCTTGATCAGGGTGGTCTTGCCGCAGCCGTTCTCGCCAACGATGAAGACGATGTCGCCCTGCTTGATCCGCAGGTTCACCGGGCCCAGGGCAAAGGGCGCGCTGCCTTCGACGGCCGGGAAGGCGTAGCGCACATCGTGCAGTTCCAGGCTGTGCACAGTCTGGGCTTGGCTCGCGGTTTCACTGAGCAGCAGGTGCGGTTCGGGGGAGGAGAAGCGCTCGGACAGTTCGGCGATGCGGCGGAAGGCCACCTGGGCGCGGCTGACAATCGGCAGGTTGCCGATCAGCAACTCCAGGGGGCCCTTCATGTACAGCAGCACCAGGACGAAACCGCTCATCACTGCGCGGTCGTTGTTGGGCCAGAAGGACTGCAGGGCCAGGGCCAGGCCGATGACCACGAAAAACAGCATGGAGCCGAAGGTCTTGGCGACGATGAAAATGTTCACCGACTCTATCTGTTTGTTGCAGATGTGCTCGGCGCTGTGCTTGATCCGCTGGTTGAACATGCGGTTGCGGCGAGGCCGGTGGATGCGCAGTTCCTTGGCGCCGTCGGCAATGGCGTTGTAGTGCTTTTGCAGGTTGTCCTCTTCATCCCGGGCGTCCATGAAGCCCTTGATGCCCTTGGTCTGCGCGACAAACTGCACGCTGCAGCCAATCACGATGGCCACCAGCATCAGCAGGAACATCGGCCATGAGAGCAGGGCCAGGTAACCCAGGCAGCCCAGGGTCACGGTCAGGGAAATGGCCAGTGGCGCAAAGGCGAAGGCGAAGTCGCTGATGGTGTCGATGTCGTGGGTCAGTACCGGGATCAGGCGATGGCTGCGATAGCGTTCGATCTGCTCGATGGGCGCGCTGAGGACTTTTTCCCCCAGGTCTTTGCGCAGCTTGCTGATGATGTGCTGGCCGACGTAGTTGCTGCCGATGTCCGACAGAATCGAACACAGCAGCGCCAGCAGGCACAGCCCGGCGAAGGTCAGGACCACGCCGCGACTGAGGCCGTCGGCGCCGTTCAGGGCCTGGTTGATGGTCGCCAACAGGACGGTGATGCTCAGGCCGCCGATGATGCCCAGCACGATCGATACGGCCACGGTGGGCCAGAAAGGTTTGAGCAGGCCCAGCAGGTCACGGATGGCGCTGCGGCTACGCGGAGGGCTGTTCATGATGACTCCTGGTTCAAGCACGGATAAGGGCGGGTGAGAGGCGGTTTGCGTTGGGGCATGGGGGCCGGGGTGCAGCCGTCGGGTTCATCTGGTGCGCTTCCTCTGGAATGGATCGAGATACGGGCAAGGGGCCGGGGTGCACAGCGCGACGCGGCGTGCAGTGCCGTGCGCTTCAATGCCGGGCTTGAGGAGGCTGTCGCGTTCGGGACGGGGCTTGACTCAAGACCGTTGCAGAGAAGACGAAGTGGCGCTGGGGGGATTTAGCGCAGGCCTGGCGTCGCGCCGTGCGTCGGTCGCTGCAGGGAGGCTGCAGCGACCGCTGGATCAGCTCAAAGTGGTCGATCGAAGAAGAACTCGCGCTCCAGGCGCAGCAGGGCGGCTTTCTTGTGGGCCAGTTGAATGTCCTTCAAGTGACCGAAGCCCTGGGACTTGAGGAAGTCGATCTGCCGGTCATGGTCGATGCGCGGTTCGCCAAGGATGCGCTGGGTGCGTGGATCATCCAGGAACATGTAGTGCATCAGCGAATTGAACCAGCCCTTGAGCTTGCCGATGCCCTGGTGCTTGTTCTCGCCCACCACCACGTGCCAGCCGCGGTCGTGGTCCTGCACGTCGTAGTAGGGGGCGATGCGGTCTTCCTTGCACCAGTAGACTTCGAAGTAGGCGAAAGGCTCGTCGTCGTAGCAGCCGATCAACGGATGGACCCGCGGGTCGGCGAGCATGTCTTGCAGATAGGCGGCGTGCTCGTCGAGGCTGCCGGCCTGCTCCCAGAAGAACGCCACCTGCTCCAGGTTCATCCAGCGATTGAAGGCTTGCAGGTCACGGTCCGGATCGATGGTGCGCAGGCTGAACTCGGTGTTGAGCCCCGGCAGTCGACGGCGGTACACCTCGCCCTGGGGCAGTGGCGGGCGTTGTGGGTGACGTTTCTCGCCGCTGAACTGGTAGAAGGGCGCGGTGTGGGCGCTGGCCGGAGCGCTGAGCCAGGGCAGCGGGTGCTGCCAGAAGGTGCTGCGTCGGCACTGTAGCTCCACCTGGTGGGCATCGGCGGCGAGCAAGGTGTCAAAGACCCCCTGGCGGATGGCTGACACGGCAAAGTCGCGGCTGGCACGCAGGCGAACCCGTACCTGGGCGGACTTTTTCTTGTAGCAGAAATGCCCGCCCAACAAGGCTAGCAGCGCGCTGGCCGGGTAGTTGGGGGCAATCTCGCCGGCGATCTCGATCAGTTCGCCATCGCTGCGAAAGGTCAGTGCCGCGAAGCCCTCGGTGTGCAGGCTGCCCTGGTTCTCTTCGGCGTCATGCACGCTGGCGGTGGAACCGTCGCTCAGCGACAGGGTGAACAAAGCTGCTTTCATGGTGTGTCTCCGTCAGTCGATGAGGGGGAAGGTCAAAGGTCGCGGGCAACCCGGAACCCCAGCCAGTCACCACGATCGGTGGGGTAGATGTTGTTGCGGTTGCCTGAGCGGGAAAAAATCGGCGCTTCGGTCCAATCGTTGCCGCGCATCTGCAGGACGCTGCAGTTGGGCTCGGTCCAGGCGCTGCCGTCGGTGGGGGCGCCGACATAGTTTTCATGCCAGCAGTCGGGGGTGAACTCGTAGACATTGCCGTGCATGTCGTAGACGCCGAAGGCGTTGGCGGGGAAGGAGCCGGCTGGTGAGGTGAAGCTGAAGCCGTCTTCCGGGCCGTAGGTGTTGGCGTGCTTGGCGATGCTGTACTCCTTGCCCTCGTCGAAAGGGAAGGGGAAGGGGCCGGTACTGCCGGCGCGGGCCGCGTATTCGCGCATGGCTTCGCTGACGATGAAGTAGTGCTGGCCGGTGCGCTTGGACAGCCAGGCGGTGTAGGCCTGGGCTTCGTTGAAGTCCATGCATACCGCCGGTTGGCGCGGACCGACTTCGTAGCGGGGTTTGCCGGCCTTGCATTCGCGGCCAGGGCGCGTGTCGCCGTCGGGCATCTGGTAGCCGGTTTCCTTCAGGTAGGTCGCCCATTCGCCGGCCAGGACCTGGAAGCGCCCGATGGCGAACGGCTTGGCGAAGGTCACTTCATGCATCGGACCTTCGTCCTCCTGGCGGCCGACCTCGTCAGCGGGGGTGCCCATGATGAAGGTGCCGGCGGGCAGCACCACCATTTCCGGACAGTCCTTGCAGTCCTTGAACACCTTGCCCGGCTGGGGCGAGGCGGCGGCCTGGGCGGCGGTCGGCAGTAACAGGCTCAACAGCAGGGCCAGGGAGAGACTGGCCAGGGGCGGGCGGAGGGCGGTGCTCAGTGAATGCTGTTTCATCATGACTCTCTTTTTAAAAGTGACGCAGGGCGCAAGGAGGAGCGGTTTCAGACCTTTTTGCGCAGCAGGTCCATGAAGCGATCGATCTGTTGTTCGTCGTTGAGCAGGCCAGGCGCGGTACGGATCACCGGACCGACGTCGCGGTCCACGGCATCGACCACCACCCGATTGGCCATCAGGTAGGCGGCGAATTTGTCGCAGTCCTGATTCTTGATCCGGAAGAAGGTGAAGCCCGCTGACAGCTCGGGGCTCAGGGGGGTGACCAGCTCCACTTGGGGCAGCTCCTGCAGACGTTGCTTGAGGTAGCTGTTGAGGGCGTGGATGCGCGCCTGGACCTGGGCCTTGCCCAATTGCAAATGCAGCTTGAAGGCTTCATCCAGGGCCCAGCGGTGTTCAAAGGCGTGGTAGCCGCCGGGGGTCATGCTGGTGGCGAAATTGTTGTCCTCGGAAAAGGTCGGCACGCTGGGGGTAACGTCCTTGAGCTCCTCGGAACGGGCACAGATGATCCCGGTGCCGCGAGGGCCGAACATCCACTTGTGGGTGCCGGAAATGAAGTAGTCGCAGTGCATGTTGGGGAAGTCCAGGTTGTCCACGCCAAACCCGTGGACCCCATCCACCACATAGATGATTCGGTCTTTGTCGTCGCGGTTGCGGTTGAACTCGTCCACCAACTGGCCGATCTCGCCGATAGGCAGTTTCACGCCGCTGCCCGACTGCACCCAGGTCATGCCCAGGACTCGGGTATTGGGGCGGATACTGCGCTTGATCGAGTCCAGGATTTCATCTTTGGACACCCGGTGCGGGTCCTTGAACAGGCTGATCTTGCGCACCTGGGTGCCTTGCTTGCGCACGCGATATTCCAGGCTGTACTCGGTGGCGTAGTGTTCGTGCACCGTGGTCAGGATCTCCTGATCGGGCCGCACGTGAAGGCCGCCATAGATCATCGCCAGGCCTTCGCTGGTGCTGCCGGTGAGGGCGATCTGGCCGGGCTTGGCTTGCAGGTAGCGACCCGCCCATCGACGCACCTCGGCCTCGCGTTTCCAGGGTTCCTGCAGGTCCCAGTCCATGGCCAGCCCGGGGTTGCGGTCGATATTGGCGCGATGTCGTTCGATGGCTTCACGCACGGGCCTTGGGTGCGAGGTCACCAGGAAGTTGGAAAAGTGAATGGAGTCCGGGTCCTGGTCGAACAGCAGGCGCAGTTGCGCCCATGGGGCCTTGGGCGTGGGCGCCGGGGCGCTAGCGCTGGTGCCGGACGCGGCCAGGGCGCCGGCGCCCAGAGGCAGGCCGGCGGCGAGGATGCCGGCCTGTTTGAGAAATGTACGGCGATCGGTCATGAGCTCATTTCACTGGTTGGCAAAAGGGGGGATCAGCGATTGGCCAGGGGCTTGGCGGATTTCTGCACCTGCTCCCAGACCCGCAGGAAGTTGCCGCCCCAGAGCTTGGCGATATCTGCTTCGCTGTAGCCGCGCTGCAGCAGTTCGGCGGTGACGTTGCGGCCCTCGCTGACATCCTTCCAGCCGTCCAGGCCGCCGCCGTCGTTGAAGTCCGAACTGATGCCGACGTGGTCGATGCCGATCTTCTTCACGGCGTAATCGATGGCGTCGCCGAAGTCCTTGAGGGTGGCCTTGGGTTCCGCTTCGACAATGCTGTACAGCTCGCCGGCGTATTCGCCGAAA
Source organism: Pseudomonas danubii (assembly GCF_042980055.1). NCBI lineage: Bacteria > Pseudomonadati > Pseudomonadota > Gammaproteobacteria > Pseudomonadales > Pseudomonadaceae > Pseudomonas > Pseudomonas danubii. The sequence goes on along the minus strand of NZ_CP116502.1, from coordinate 5,744,471 downwards.
CGCTGTTCGGGCCACACGGTGATGATGGCGTCGCCGGGCATCAGGGCCATTTCCAGCCCGGTCAAGGGTTGCAGGTCGAAACGCGCGCGCAGGGCGTTGAGCTTGTCCCGGGTCGCTTGGCTCAGGGGGCGCAGGTAGGTGGGGAAACCGACGATCTGCACCACGCCGCCGCTGTCCTTGATCAGCTGCATTTCCTTGTCGCTGAGGTTGCGCGGGATATCCACCAGGGCCCGGGGCGCCGAGTGCGAGGCGACGAAGGGCGCGCGGCTGAGCTGGCTGACCTGCTCCAGGGCCTTGGTCGACATCTGCGAAACATCGATGATCACCCCCAGGTCGTTGAGCCGGCGCACGGCCTGCCGGCCCAGGTCGGACAGCCCGCCCAGGGCATCCGGGGTGTCGTTGAAGAACGGCAGTGGCCGCGAGGAATCGGACCAGGCGTTGTTGCCCACGTAGCTGAAACCGAACATGCGCATGCCCCGGGCCGCCCAGAGATCGAGCTGGTCGAGATCGGTGCCCAGGGGGTAGGCGTTGAGCATGCTGAGGAACACCGCGAACTTGCCTTCGCCGTTGAGGCGGCGGAACTCTTCCGGGGTGTGGGCAATGGCCACCTGGTTGGGGAAGTCGCGGACCATGCCGGTGAGGATCTTGTAGCGCGCTTCCTGCTCGTTGCGCGCGGCGTCGACAAAGCCCGCCGTTGGGCGATGAGGGGCATTTGCGCCGTTCCAGATTTCCGGCCAGCCAAAGATCGTCAGGGCTGCGCCGGACAGGCGCCCGCGTCCGGCCTTGGCCAGGTCGAACTGGCCGCTGCCGTCCTTGTCGGCCTCGTTGCCGGCACTGCCGAAATCCAGGGGCACGGTAATGTGGCTGTCGAAGGAGAGGATGCGCTCCTGCAGTTCTTCTGCCTGCTTCATCACCTTGACCGGATAGCCGGGGTTGTCCCTGAACCAGTAGTCCCAGGCCAGGAAGCCGGCGCCGGCGCCAATCGCCAGGGCCAGCGGCAGGCCGATGTAAAGAGCCTTCTTCGAACGTGGTTTTGTCATTGCCATCTCAGTCGGATTCGCCGTCAAGGTGCAGGCACAGGGGCCTTTGCTATCTGGGAAGAACGAGCCAGTGACGAAGAAATTTAAGCCCCCTGCGCGGGCGGTAAATTTCCGTGGGCAATAAACGTTCTAGCTTGGATAAAGCCTGCATCAGGGCTGACACAGGTAGGGCAATGACGATTTCTCGACGAGGGTTCATGGCGGGCTTGGCGCTGACTGGCGCTGCAGTGCCGGCGGCGTTTTATGTGCATCGCGAGTTGACGCGTGAGGAATTCCCGATCACCCCGGGCGAGGCCACAGTGGAGCTGGCGGATACCACCGGGCAACGCCTGGCGGACCAGTTGCGGGGCATCTGGAGCATTCGCTTTGAAGGTGCCGATGCCGGGCTCGATGGCTTGGGGCGCCAGGACTTGGAAGTGTTTCTCGACATCGCCCAGCGCGGGCGTGGCCTGCGCGGTTACCTGGACACCGCCGAGGGCCTGCGCGGCGCCGCCGAGCCGCGCTACCGGATCGTTGCCGACCTGGTGAGCCCACAGCCGGGTGAAATGTACTGGCGGTTGATTCCTGCCACGGCGGTGGACGGTGCCGCCACTTATGAGTTCAAGATGAGCCTGGATGAAGTCTGGGCCGATTTCGCCAACGCCGGCAGCGGCACCCTGAGCGGCCGTGTCGAGCGCCTGGACCGGCCCCTGGCGCTGCCCGCCTTGGACAACCGCTTTGTCGCCACCAAGCAGATGTTTCCCGAGGCTCGCCAGCGTATCGGCCTGAACCCGACGCTGCAGGCCTGGCTGGTGTCGCCCGAGCATCGGTTGTTCCACCAGCTGTGGCACGCGACCCGGGACAAGTGGCACCGGCTGTCCGAAGAGAAGCGTGACGCCCTGCGCGGCATCGGCTGGCAGCCCGGTCCCCGGGGGCAGGAGCGCGATGCGCGCGGTCCGAAGAAGGATCGCAATGGCTCGGGCATCGATTTCTTCTTCATGCACCGGCACATGCTAGGCACGGCGCGTTCCATGCAGGACTTGCCGTCCTGGCAGCATTTCCCCCTGCCGCAGCCGGAACTGCTGCGGGATCGCCTGGGTTTCGCCCGCTATTTCGACAACCATGACGGCGGTTCCCTGCCGCCGGCGTGGCTGGCTGATGACGATGACGACTACAGCCAGTGGGTCAGCGACATCAAGGCCGGCGAGACCTACCACAGCAATTTCCAGGTCTGGGAGTCGCAGTACCGCAACCCGCGCTACCTGGCGAACCTGACCCTGGGGCAGTTCGGCTCGGAGATTGAACTGGGCCTGCACGACTGGCTGCACATGCGCTGGGCCTCGGTGCCGCGTGATCCTTCCAGCGGTGCACCGGTGCCCATGGCCCGCGATCCGGCGGACTTTTCCCCGCGTTGGTACCAGCCGGAAAACGACTTTCTCGGCGATCCGTTTTCGTCCCATGTCAGCCCGGTGTTCTGGCGTTTCCATGGCTGGATCGACGACCGCCTGGAGGACTGGTTCCGCGCCCACGAGCGTTTCCATCCCGGCGAGCTCAAACGCCTGGAAGTCAATGGCGTGCCCTGGTTCGCCCCGGGGCGCTGGGTCGAGGCCGGCGACCCCTGGCTGGGGCCGGTGACCCACGGTTGCAGCACCATCCCCGGATTGCAGACCGGAAAGACCGTGGAGATGGACCCGGAAACCATGAAGCTGGCCCTGCGCATCACCTTTATCGAGGATGAAAAGCAGTTGGCCGATCTGCTGCGCAAGGTGCCGCGCCGGCCCTGGTATGCGCGGCATCTGAAGGTCAGGCAGCGGCTGCTATAGCGGCGCCGGACTGATTGTGAACTTCGAATCTGGAGGTCGTTGCTAGGGGTGTTCAGATCGAAAGGGCCACCTCGGCCAGGAAGCTGAACAGTTCTGGATATCCAGTCTGCTGCCATGCCTGGGTTTCATGATCGAAGAAGCACACCTCTGCCAGGCATTGGTTATTTTCAATCCGGAATCCGTAGAAGTCGCCGCAGCCGTTCTCTGAAAACAACAGATGTCACTTGCCAGTCAGTGGGTGTTGTCGATTGATTCTGGCCAGGTTGAAATCGCTGTCTCTGTCCAGTGAGTAGACGATTCCCAAGGCAAAGTAGCCGCCCCCATGCTTCAGCAGGAACTGGCGGTACTCGACAGGAAGTCGCAGCGCCAGGTCATTTTGAGCCTCGGTGATGTCCTCCTCGGTGGCGGCGCTGTCCGAAGGGAGCTCAAACCAGATCGGATGGAGGTTCTTCTTGGCATTCAGCAGTTGTTCAAATTCACTGAAGTTCATTGTCCAGGTCTTCTTGAGGGGCGAGGCATCAGGTGTCGGCCAGTGTTTCAGACGCTCCGTGATGGTTCAGGAGCCGAGTTAGCGATGCTATCTCCTGAGCTTTCGGTTTCTTGCTGGTCACGGCCTCGTAGATCTCGTTGAGGACCAGATCCGGATCCTTGTGGGTGAGCTGTGAGATGACATTCGCCAGGTTTCGATCTGACAGATGTTCATATAGCGCTGCCAGAAGAGGGCGGTAATCGGTTGGGCTGACTCCGTTCGGGAATGCTCTTTTCAGCATCGACAGTACGTCTGCCAGGGAGGCGTCCAGCTCGGTTCCGAGGGGCATGGTGGGGGCGTTGCTCGCGTCTGTGGGTGGTCGGACGATTCTAGGTCATCAGCGCCCTGGCCGTCGCTGCGACGATGGCCAGTGGTGATACCGCCGGCCATGCGAGACTTTGGTGATTCATTGATTCCAGCCGCCGCCCAGGGCCTTGTACAGGGCAATGCTCGACTGCAGCCGTGACAGCCGCAGTTGCACGTTCTGATCCTGGGCGGCGTACAGGGTGCGCTGGGTTTCCAGCACGGTCAGCAGGTCTTCGGCGCCTGCCTGGTAGCGGCTCTGGGCAATCTCGAAGGCCCGTTGCGCCTGATTCAACTCCTCGCTCTGCCACTGGCGTTGCTGGTCCAGGCCGCGAATGCTGTTGAGGGCTTTTTCCACATCGGCAAAACCATTGATGATCGCCCCCCGATAGCTTTCCAGCAGTTCTTCTTGGCGGGCCGTGGCTTTGTCCCGTTCGGCGCTCAGGCGTCCGGCGTTGAAGATCGGCGCCACCAGCCCGGCGCCGAGGTTGTAGAAGGGACTGCGCAGCAGATCCGGGGCGTGGCTGGCACCGGAGCCGAGGCTGGCGCTCAGGGTCACGCTGGGCAACATGGCCGCCCGCGCCACTTTGACGTCGGCCTGGGCTGCGGCCAGTTTGGCCTCAGCACTGGCAATGTCCGGGCGCCGGGTCAGCAGGTCGCTGGGGACGCCGGCATTGATGCTCGGCCATTGCAGTTGGGCGAAGTCCTGGTGACCCAGGTTGAGCGCCTGCACCGGTTGCCCGAGCAGGGCGGCGAGGGTGATCCGGGCTTCCTCGGCCTGTTGCTGCGCCAGGGGCAACTGGCGTTGCTGGGCGGCGACCAGGCTGCGTTGCTGGGCCAGTTCCAGGGCGGTGGCCGAGCCCGAGTCGTAGCGGGTCTGCACCAGCTTGAGCACGTTCAGGGCGTTGTCCAGATTCAGCTGGGCGATCCGGCTTTGTTCGCTCAGCGCCAGGGCCTGGGTGTAGCTGTTGGCGACGCCGCTGAGCAGGGTCAGTTCCACGGTGGCCCGGTCGAACTCGCTGGCCTTGACCCCCAGCAGGGCGCTGTCGCGGGCGGCGTGGCGGCCGCCCCAGAAGTCGATCTCGTAGCTGGCGCTGAGGCTGGCGTCGAAATAGTCCACGGCCTGGTTGTCGCTGGTGGCGTCCAACTTGCTGTAGCCCTTGCCGCGCAGCAGTTTCTGCCGGTTGGCGTTGAGCCCGCCCTTGAGCTCGGGCAGCAGTGGCGCGCCGGCGATCACGGCGCTGGTCTGGGCCTGGCGTACCCGCGCCATGGCCGCGGCGAGGTCGAAGCTGCCATCGCGGGCCTGGGCGATCAGGCGGTCCAGGTCCGGGCTGGCGAACTGGCTCCACCATTGCCGGTTGTCGGCCTGGGCGGCGGGGGGGGTGGCTGTTTGCCAGGTGGCGGGTGCTTGCAGGCCGCTGTCCGGGCGCGGTGCGGGGCTGCTGCAGGCGGCCAGCAGGATGCAGGCGGCCAGAAGGCTCAGGGGTGTTTTCATCGATCGATCATTCACTGGTAAGGGCCGTGACCGGGTCGAGCCGGGCAGCTTTGCGGGCCGGCATGAAGCCGAAGATGACGCCGGTGACCAGGGCGCAGCCGAAGGCGCCGAGGACGGCGACCAGGGAGAAGGCGATCGCCACTTCACTGAGGATCAGTACGCCACCGATCAGCAGTGCCAGGGCGATGCCGGTCAGGCCGCCGACCACCGAGAGCATCACCGCTTCGGTGAGGAACTGGCGCAGGATGTCGCGCTGGCGAGCGCCGGTGGCCATGCGGATGCCGATCTCCCGGGTGCGTTCGCGCACGGTCATGAGCATGATGTTCATCACCCCGATACCGCCCACCAGCAGCGAGATCGCGGCAATGGCGCCGAGCATCAGGGACAGGGTGTTCTGGGTGCGGGCCTCGGCCTGGATCATCGCCGCGTTGTTGGTCAGCTCATAGTCGCGCTTGCCGTTGTGCAGGCGCAGCATCAGTTGGTCGATGGCTTGCTCGGCTTCCTTGACCTTGCTGGCGTCCGCCGCGGCGATGGCCACGTACTCCGGATTGCGACTGCCGAACAGGCGGGTGCTGGCGGCGGAGTAGGGCACTGCGATGCGATCGTCGCTGTCCTGGTCGCCGGAGCTGGCGCCTTTGCCCATCAGTACGCCGACCACCTGGAAGGGGGCGTTTTCGATCAGGATGTACTGGCCGATGGGGTTGGCAACGTCCTTGAGCAGTTTTTCCCGGACCTTCTTGCCGATCACCGCGACCGCGGCGCCGGCTCGTTCGTCGGCCTCGGTGAAGTAGCTGCCTTCGACCACCGGCCAGTTGAAAATGTGCGGGAAGTTGGTGTCGTTGCCCCCTACGTAGCTCATGTGATCGGCATTGCCGAAACGCACCACGGCTTCCGATCCATTGACCGGCATGATGCGCTTGACCTGGGGCAGGGTGGCCACGGCGGCGACGTCGTCGAGGCTGATGACGCCTTGCGGTGCGCGCGGGTTGGGCGCGTGTCCGCTGAGGTAAAGGATGTTCGAGCCGAAGGCGCCCATCTGCGCCATCACCTGGCGCTTGCTGCCTTCGCCCACCGCCAGCATCACCACCACCGAAGCGACGCCAATGACGATCCCCAGCAGGGTCAGGGCGGTGCGGAAGCGGTTGATCCACATCACCCGCCAGGCGGCCTGCACCGCTTCCAGCAGCTCGCCTTTCCAGGCGCCGGTGGCTTCGCTGCCGTCGGCCAGGCGCTGGCGCAGGTCCACTGCCTGCAGGGCGCCGGCGTTGGCGCTCAGTTGCACCGACGGGTCGTGGTGGGCAGTGTCGCTGATGATTTCGCCGTCGCGGATCTCAATGATGCGCTTGGCCCGGGCCGCCACTTCACGGTCGTGGGTGATGAGGATCACCACGTGGCCCTGGCTGGCCAGTTCGTCCAGCAGGGCCATGACTTCGGCGCCGCTGTGGCTGTCCAGGGCGCCGGTGGGTTCGTCGGCGAGGATGATGTGGCCGCCGTTCATCAGGGCGCGGGCGATGGACACCCGTTGCTGCTGACCGCCGGACAGTTGATGCGGGCGGTTACCGCTGCGACTGGCCAGGCCCAGGCGCTCCAGCAGGGCGGCGGCGCGGGCGTGGCGTTCGGCGGTCGGGGTGCCGGCGTAGATGGCCGGCATCTCGACGTTTTCCTGGGCCGAGGCCGAGGGGATCAGGTGGTAGCCCTGGAACACGAAGCCAAAGGCTTCGCGGCGCAGCCAGGCCAGTTCGTCGCTGTCGAGCTGGGCGACGTTCTCTCCGGCAAACAGGTACTCGCCGGACGTGGGGCGATCCAGGCAGCCGAGGATGTTCATCAGGGTCGACTTGCCGGAGCCCGAGGCGCCGACGATGGCGACGAATTCCCCAGCGTGGATCGACAGGTCGATGCCGCGCAGGACATCGACTTGTGGGCTGTCGCCGCCGCCATAGGATTTGCGGATGTCTCTGAGGTCGATCAGCGGAGTCTGCATTCAACCCTCGCTGCTGTTGGCCGGGCCGATCAGCAGGTGATCACCCTCGTTCAAGCCGTCGAGGATCTGGATGCGCAGGCGGTCACTGATACCGACCCGGACCTTGCGCTCGTCGATCGAACCGTTCTTGGCCACCACCCGGGCAATCTGCAGGTCCGGCTCAGTACTGCCCTGCAGGGCGGCGATGGGGGCGGTGAGGACATTTTTTGCCTGGTTGGCGACGAAAAACACCTGGGTGGTCATTTCCGCCATCAGCGCATTGTCGGCGTTGTCCACGTCCAGCAGCACGGTGTAGAGCACCACCCGACCGCTGCCGCTCTTGCTGGTGCTGGTGGGGCTGCCGCTGCCCTGGCTGGTTTCGTTCAGCGGCTTGGGCGGAATGGGCAGGATCTGCCGCACGGTGCTGGTCCAGCGCCGGTTGCCACCGCTCAGGGTGGTGAAGTAGGCCTGCATGCCGGGTTTGACGTGGCCGATATCGGCTTCCGAGACTTCGGCCCAGACGGTCATGGGCGAGAGTTTGGCGATGCGCAGGATCAGCGGCGTTTGCTGCTGGGCATTGAGGGTCTGGCCTTCGCGGGCATCCACCGCCACCACGGTGCCGGACATGGGGGCGTAGATGCGCGTATAGCCCAGCTCCGCCTGGTCGCTGCGCAAACTGGCTTGGGCCTGGCGGATCTGCGCCTTGTACATGTCGATGCGCGCCTGGGTGGCCTTGAGTTCGGCCTGGGCGGTCTGTACGTCCTCTTCGCGAGTGGCGCCGCCGGCTGCCAGGTTCTGCTGGCGCTGGTATTTCTGCCGGGCCAGCTGGTTCTGGGCGTACTGCTCCTGCAACTGGGCCTGCAGGTTCTCGATGGCGAAACGGCTGGCGTCGAGCTTGGCCTGCTGGGTGGCGGGGTCGATCTCCACCAGCAATTGGCCTTCCTTGACGGTGTCGCCGGCCTCGACGTGGATCTTGCGGATCTGCCCGGAGGCCTGGGCGCCGACGTCGACATAGCGTCGGGGCTGCAGGGTGCCCAGGGCGGTGACGCTGCTTTCGATATCGCCACGGCTGACTTGCACCGTCGCGAACTGATCGCGTCCAGGGGGAATGAAGGTCCAGGCAGTGATGGCTACAACGGGAATCAAGCAGAGTGCTGCAAGCAGGGCGCGTCGGGTATGTCGGGGACGTTTCATGCAGGGTTCCGGCCAGGGGAAATCGGCCCGTCATCCAGCCGTTGCTGCTTCATGAGGCAAGGCCGGGCGCTGCCGTCGGGGCGGCAGATACGGGGAGCTGTCAGGTAAACGAGAAGCGCGTGGGGGAATTTAACTCCCGACACATGGGGTTACAGCTGCTTGAACACGAAATATCAGCGTATCGCAGCAGCAGTACTTTAAATCTATATGAGAATTACTATAAATTACGTCGCTCCTAAACTGCCATCATTGAATGACTGGATCAGTCCCCTTGCCACGGATCTTGTTCAAGGACAGAAATCACCCACCTGGGTCGGGAGTCATGTTGGAAAGTTACTACCGCGAGCTGATGGGCTTCCTCAACGCCAGGCTTGGCAACCGCCAGGTCGCCGAGGACGTTGCCCATGACGCCTTTGTGCGGGTGCTGGAGCGCCCCAGCGCTCCTCCCATCGAGCAGCCGCGGGCCTTCCTTTATCGCACGGCGCTGAATCTGGTGATCGACGACCATCGGCGTAACCAGCTGCGTCAATCCGAACCCCTGGAAGCACTCGACCAGCAAGAGCACTGCTTCAGTCCGTCACCGCAGGCGAGCCTGGATCAGGGGCAGCGCCTGGAGATGCTCCAGCGAGCCCTGGCGGAACTGCCCCGGCTGTGCCGCGAGAGTTTTCTGCTGCGCAAGCTTGAAGGTCTGTCCCATGTGCAGATTGCCGAGCATCTGGGCATTTCCCGCAGCCTGGTGGAAAAACACATCGTCAATGCCATGAAGCATTGCCGGGTGCGCCTGCGTCAGTGGGAAGCTCAGTGACCAGCGGCGCACGCTGGCGGCACTGAGCCTGGTGTAGTGGCGGCTGACTTTTGTTTGCCGGACCGCCGGGGCAGTGGGTTAAATTTTTTTTCATCGTCCTCGTTCCTACTCAACAGACGACCTGTTGGCCCTCAGGGGCCGGCCAGGTCACCGGCGTAATTCCCCGCGTTGAGGGGCTTCTCCAGAGGACACTGGACATGACACAGGCAATGGCATCGGCCATCGTTCACGATTTGATTGGTATCGGTTTTGGTCCCTCGAACCTGGCGCTGGCCATTGCGCTGGAGGAGCGCGGCCAGGTTCAGGGTCCTCTGGACGTGCTGTTTCTCGACAAACAGGCCGATTATCGCTGGCACGGCAATACCCTGGTGACCCAGAGTGAACTGCAGATTTCCTTCCTCAAGGACCTGGTCACCCTGCGCAACCCCACCAGCCCTTACTCGTTCGTCAACTACCTCAAGCACCATGGACGCCTGGTGGACTTCATCAACCTCGGGACCTTTTATCCGTGCCGCATGGAGTTCAACGACTATCTGCGCTGGGTCGCCGCTCAATTCAAGGACCAGAGCCGCTACGGCGAGGAGGTTCTGGCCATCGAGCCGCTGCTGCACAACCAGCACGTCGAGGCGCTGCGGGTCATCTCGCGCAATGCCCAGGGGGAAGAGTTCATCCGCAGCACTCACTCGGTGGTGGTCAGCGCCGGTGGAACACCGCGGATTCCCGAGACCTTCAAGGCGCTCAAGGGCGACCCTCGGGTGTTCCACCATTCTCAGTACCTGGAGCGCATGGCTGAACAACCTTGTGTCGCCGGCAAGAAGATGAAAATCGCCATCATTGGTGGCGGTCAGAGTGCGGCGGAGGCCTTCATTGATCTGAATGACAGTTTCCCGTCGGTGCAGGTGGACATGATGATCCGTGGCTCGGCACTCAAGCCAGCCGACGACAGTCCCTTTGTCAACGAAGTGTTCTCGCCCGAGTTCACCGACCTGGTGTTCCAGCAAGCCAGCAGTGAACGTGAGCGCCTGGTCAACGAGTACCACAACACCAACTATTCGGTGGTGGACATCGACCTGATCGAACGCATCTACGGGATCTTCTATCGCCAGAAAGTCTCGGGGATCGCCCGTCACGCATTCCGCACCCTGACCCTGGTGGAAAAAGCCGTGGCTACCGATCAAGGCATCGAGTTGGTGCTGCGCAACAATGCCACCGGCGCCTGCACCACTGAACACTACGACGCGGTAGTGCTGGCCACCGGTTATGAGCGCCAGATGCATCGGCAGTTGCTGGCGCCTCTGCAGGAATACCTGGGCGACTTCGAAGTGGACCGCAACTATCGGGTGATCACCGACGAACGCTGCAAGGCCGGTATTTACATGCAGGGCTTCAGCCAGGCCAGCCATGGCCTAAGCGACACCTTGCTGTCGGTGCTGCCGATTCGTGCCCAGGAGATTGCCGACTCGCTGTACGAACATGGCAAGACCCGCGGTCACAGCCGCTCGGTCCGCGACCTGCTGCTGGCCACCGCCAGCTGACCGGCGCCACGGCCGCTCTTGCGTGGCCTGCGCGGACGGGCGCCAAGGCATTCTTGCAGAGCTCTTCGCCGGCAAGCCGGCTCCTGCCGTTCGGGGTTATCCCGGGTGTTTTTTGCAGGAGCCGGCTTGCCGGCGAAGGCGTTCCTGAACCTTGGCTTGAGAACTTTTCGATTCCTCTTGCCGCGTCGTGGTGGCCCGCGGCAAGTTTCGGGTTTGCGGCGTACTGCTTGTAACTTGCTGCTTGTAGCTTGCCGCTAGTCGCCAAGAGGATTTTCGCCATGCAGGCCCTGCACAACATCAACCTGGACTCGCTGATCGATACCCTGGTCAGCCTCAGCGCGGCTTTTATCCTTGGTGGCCTGATCGGCTTTGAACGCCAGTACCGGCAGCGCACCGCGGGCTTGCGCACCAACGTGCTGGTGGCGGTGGGCGCGGCGATTTTCGTCGACATGGCCAACCGCCTGGGCGGTGCCGACGGCGCGGTGCGGGTGGTGGCCTACGTGGTGTCGGGCATCGGCTTTCTCGGCGCCGGGGTGATCATGCGCGAGGAGGGCAACGTCCGCGGGCTGAACACCGCCGCCACCCTTTGGGCTTCGGCGGCGGTGGGCGCCTGTGCCGGTGCCGATCTGGTTCTCGAAGCCCTGCTGGGCACCCTGTTCGTGCTGGCCGCCAATACCCTGTTGCGGCCCATCGTCAACAACATCAACCGCCAGCCACTGGACGTGATCTCCGCCGAGGTCACCAACATCGTCTACGTCATTGCCCAGCGTTCGAACCAGAAGGCCGTGTTCGCCTTGCTGGAAGCCGAGCTGACGCGCAGCAATTACCCGGCCAGCGATGTCGATGTGCATGCTTTTGGCAACGATGAAGTGGAAATCGAGGCGACTCTGGCCAGCACCTCGGTGGACGGTGAAGAACTGGATGCGCTGGTGGCGCGGCTGTCCACTTCGGCCCTGGTGCAGCAGGCATTCTGGAGCCCGAGCACCACCGAGTGATAGGGGCTCGATGATGGCTAGCCTGTTGTCTTTTGCTGTTCTCAGAGACCTGTAGTGGGTTCTGGGAAAAGCCTTACAAAACAACAAGACCTTTCAGTCTCCTACCCCTCTGCTAAAAAAAACGGGCGGCGATTAAGGTAGTCAGCGACTTAGAAAGAGCTAGCGGTTGTGCTTGTGCACTAGCTGACTTGTCCGAAAAAAACTACGGCAAGAGCACGCTGGACATGGTTTTCAGAATACTCCTAGAGAAAACCTACAGGCACTTCCCTAGCCTTCTACCGACCTAGGAGGAAAGGCCGGCAGCCGCCGGTCGTAGTCTCAAAAGCAGGATCCAGAAATGTCCAATAGAGCGCTGCGCATACTGATTGCCGATGATCAACATTTTCATCGGATGCAGATCGAACGAACCTTGAATCAACTGAGTTATTACCGCATTGCCCCCGTGCACACGCTGGAGGAGCTGCTTTCGCTGGTGGAGTACGCCTGCGATCCGTTCGACCTGCTGATCATCAACGGCAGCCTGGCCATCCACAGCGGTTTCGATCTTCTGGACTTCTGCCTGGACAACCCTCAGCTCGGTCACGCCTTGATCTATGACAGCCAGCGCTTTCCACCCATCCCCAGCAGCCTGCGGCACCGGATCCAGGCCAGCCGCGCCCAGTTGCCTGACAGCGAGGCGATCCGCCGCTTGATGCTGCAGATCGATCCCCCAGTGTTCAGGGGCGCCAGATCAGGCATTCAGTGGCTGCCGGAACTGCAGCACGGCGGCTGGCGCGTCAGTGCCAATTGATTGAACCGCGCTCTATGCAAAACGGCATCCCCAGGGGATGCCGTTTTACGTTGCGCTTCGGGCAAGGCGTCGCTGAGCAGGCGAGGCCGGGTTCAGGCCATGTCGCTGTGGCTGAACTCCTCGCCGAGAAAGTCGATCAGGCTGCGCACCGAAGGCAGCAGACCGCGGCGTGACGGGAAGATGGCGTGGACGATCCCGCAGCGCGGCGCCCAGCCGGGCACCAGTTCCAGCAGGCGCCCGGCGTCCAGGTCCTCGCGGACCACCACCTTGGGCAGATGGGCGATGCCGACGCCCGCCAGCACCGCATGGCGCAGGGCCAGCAAGTCGTCGGTGACCATCCGCGGCCGATGGCGGATCAAGGCTTCGGCGCCGTCAGGCCCCAGCAACTGCCATTGGTAATCGCGTTGCGCCGCTCCCCAGTGCAGGCTCGGCAGGCCACTGAGATCCGCCGGTGTGGCCGGGCTCGACAGGCGCTGGAGAAAGTCCGGATGGCCGACCAGGCTCTGGGTGCTGTTGCCCAGTACCTTCATCACCAGATCGGTGTTTTCCAGGGGCGGGAAGCGCACCCGCAGGGCAATGTCGAAGCCCTCGTGGATCAGGTCGACCCGGCGGTTGGTGCTTTCGATGAACAGCTCGACCAGGGGGTACTTGAGCATGAAACGGGTGAGCATCGGCCCGACCCAGGAGTTGAGCAGGGCCGTGGGGCAGGCCACGCGCACCAGGCCTTGAGGTTCGGAGCGATTGCGTTCGATGACTTCCGCCGCACCCTCGGCTTCCACCCGCATGGCCAGGCAGCGCTGGTAATACTCCTGGCCGATCTCGGTCAGCGAACAGTGGCGGCTGGTGCGCTGGATCAGGCGCACGCCGAGGCGCTCCTCCAGCTGGGCAATCCGTCGGCTGAGCTTGGACTTGGGCATGTCCAGGGCGCGCCCGGCGGCGGCGAATCCTCGGTGCTCCACCACTTGGGTGAAGTAGTAGAGGGTGTTCAGGTCTTCCAAGATCGTTCTCCAAATAGAACGCTAAGGGCGATTTTTGCAGTCTAGCGCGGCAAAGGTGTGAGTTTTAAGGTGTGTCCATCAGATAGTTCTGGAGGACGACATGAAAAACATCATCGGCATCTACACCAGCCCCCGGCCTCATTGGGTCGGTGACGGCTTCCCGGTCCGCACCCTGTTTTCCTACGACAACCTGGGTCAGCACATCAGCCCGTTCCTGCTGCTGGATCACGCCGGCCCCGCCCAGTTCAGCCCCACCAGCACCCGCCGTGGGGTCGGTGAACATCCCCATCGCGGCTTCGAGACAGTGACCATCGTCTACGACGGCGAAGTGGAACACCGTGATTCCACCGGCAGCGGCGGCAAGATCGGTCCGGGCGACGTGCAGTGGATGACCGCCGCTTCGGGGATTCTCCACGAGGAGTTCCACTCCGCCGATTTCGCCCGGCGTGGCGGCAATCTGGAAATGGTCCAGCTGTGGGTCAACCTGCCGGCGAAGGACAAGCTCGCAGCCCCCGGTTACCAGACCATCGTCGCGGCGGATATTGCGCAGCTCCCGCTGCCCGGCCATGCCGGCAGCCTGCGCCTGATCGCTGGTGAGTTCGCCGGCCAGCGCGGCCCGGCGCGGACCTTCACCCCCATTGACGTCTGGGACATGCGCCTGCTGGCCGGCAAACACCTGGAGCTGCCCCTGCACCCGGGGCGCAACACCGCTTTGGTGGTGCTGCGTGGCACGGTGCAGGTCAATGGCCAGGAGCGGGTCGCGCAAGGACAGTTGGCACTGTTGGAACGCGAGGGCGACCTGATCAGCCTGCAAGCCGACAGCGACGCGATTGTGCTGTTGCTCAGCGGCGAGCCCATCGACGAGCCCATCGTCGGTCACGGCCCGTTCGTGATGAACAGCGAAGAGGAGATTCATCAGGCCTTCGTCGATTTTCAATCGGGACGCTTCGGCCAGATGGACGCTACCGGTCACTGACCGGCAGCGCTGGCGCGGCGCGCTTGGCCGACTAGGCTCTGCGAGTCGCGCGCTACCCCCCAATGTCCGCCCTCACGCAGCAGGCGCGGCCATGGGTTTAACCCCAGCCGGGTTATCCGGCATCGATCATTAACGAGGACTTACCATGACTAACGCCTACAAACGTCTCGACAAGGAAAATGCCGCTGTTCTGCTGGTTGATCACCAGGCCGGCCTGCTGTCGCTGGTCCGCGATATCGAGCCTGATCGCTTCAAGAACAACGTGCTGGCCCTGGCCGACCTGGCCAAGTACTTCAAGCTGCCGACCATCCTCACCACCAGTTTCGAAACCGGCCCCAACGGCCCGCTGGTGCCGGAGCTCAAGGCACTGTTTCCCGACGCGCCGTACATTGCCCGTCCCGGCCAGATCAACGCCTGGGACAACGAAGACTTCGTCAAGGCGATCAAGGCCACCGGCAAGAAACAACTGATCATTGCTGGGGTGGTCACCGAAGTCTGCGTGGCGTTCCCGGCGCTCTCGGCCCTGGAAGAAGGCTTTGAAGTCTTTGTGGTCACCGATGCCTCCGGCACCTTCAATGCACTGACCCGCGACTCGGCCTGGAACCGCATGTCCAACGCTGGCGCGCAATTGATGACCTGGTTTGGCCTGGCCTGCGAGCTGCATCGCGACTGGCGCAACGACGTGGAAGGCCTGGCGACCCTGTTCTCCAACCACATCCCGGACTACCGCAACCTGATGACCAGCTACAACACCCTGACCCAGGGCAAATAAGCTCCTGGCGCGGCGGATGGCCGCCCAGCGCCGGAGCCTGCGAAAACTAACCGGCGGTGAGGGCGTGCATGCCCTCACCGTCGGTTGTGTGTTGGCCATGCGCGGCACAGTCTGGCGCTGGCGGCGGGCTCCGCGCTCCGCGCCCTGGGCCTTTCCGGCTATACCTGCTCCTGTACCTTTCGTGCGATCTTGCCGCCATTGTCCTGCTGGAGTTGCTCGATGCTTGCCCCATTCGCCGATCACCTGCTGTTGGCCGCGATGACGCTGTTGCTGCTGGACCTTGCCCTGTGGCACCTGATCGGTACCCAGGGCGATCGCTGGAAGCTGGCGGTGCGGGTGCTGATCTTTTGCCTGTACAGCCTGATGCTGTTCAACCAGGGCCTGAGCCCCATGCAGACGGCGCCCTGGCCGGACGATGTGCCGTTGCACCTGGCGGCCACCGGTTTGCAGATCGGCTGGTGGCTGTTCGGCGCCCGGACCCTGACGGTGTTGCTGGGCACCCTGATGATGCAGCGGGTCGGTCACACCGGGCGGCTGTTGCAGGACTTGATGGGCGCGGTGATCTTCCTGATCGCCATCATCGCCGCCCTGGCCTACGTGCTGGACCTGCCGGTCAAGGGCGTACTGGCCACCTCCGGGGCGCTGGCAATCATCGTCGGCCTGGCCCTGCAAAGCACCCTCAGCGACCTGTTTTCCGGCCTGGTCCTCAATACCACCAAGCCCTATCAGATCGATGACTGGATCGCCATCGACGGCACCGAAGGCCGGGTAGTGGACATCGATTGGCGGGCGACCCGGCTGCAGACCTCCCAGGGCAGCATGGTGGTGATCCCCAACTCCCTGGCGTCCAAGGCCAAGATCACCAACTTCAGCCGCCCCAGCGATATCTATGGTTTATCCATCAGCGTGCAGGTCAGCCCCCACGCTCGCCCGCAGAAGGTCATCGAGGCCCTGGAGCGGGCCATGCTCGGCTGCCGTTTCCTGCTCGGCACCCCGGCCCCCAGCGTGGCCCTGAAAAGCTCCGGCAGCAGCGGCGCGGAATACGAGATCAGCGGCTTCGTCGCCACCATGGGGCAGAAGCGCGAAGTGCGAAACCAGCTGTTCGACTTGGCCTTCCGTCATCTGCAGGCCAGCGGCATCAGCCTGCTGTCCAGTGACGAGCCGGTGCAGAACCCGGCGCTGTCCCGACCTCGGGCGCTGCTGGACGCCTCCAGTATCTTTTCCACCCTGCGGCAGGAAGAGAAGGACACCTTCAGCCAGAACATGCAGTTGCAGACCTTCCGTGCCGGCGAAACCATCCTGCCGGCGGGGGCGGTCAGCGATCACCTGTTCATCATCGAGTCCGGTGTGGTGTCGGTGACCATGCAGCGTGACGGCAAGCCCTTCGAAGCCGGGCGCATGGGCCCGGGTGAAGTGATCGGCGAGGCGGGCGTGGTGGCCGAGCAGGCCACGATCGCGGAGTTTTCCGCCAAGACCTTCTGCAGCCTGTACCGCATCGACAACGAGTTCCTCAAACCCTGCCTGGATGCCCGTCACGACATCGGCGACGCCATGAAGACCCTGCTGGACTTCCGCCAGCACATTGCCCAGAGCCTGGCCCAGTCGCCGCCCAAGCCTGTGGCCAAGAAGGGCTTTCTGCAGTGGTTGCGCAGCCGCACCTGAGGTGCCCCGTCGCGGTTTCTCATTTGAAGTAGGCCCGGGGCGTGGTGCCGGTCATGGCCTTGAAGAAGGCGATAAAGATGCTGTCACTGGCAAAGCCCAGTTCGAAGGCCGTGTAGCCGATGCTGCGGCCGGTGGCCAGCAACTCGATGGCGCGCATCAGCCGCCATTGCTGACGCCATTGCTGGTAACCCAGGCCGGTCTCGCGCTGAAAGATGCGGCCGATGGTGCGGCTGCTGGCGCCGACCCGGGTGGCCAGCACCTTTAGCTCCGGTGGCAGGTGCTGCAGGTCTTCCAGCAGCGGCTGCAGGCGCTTGTCCCGGGGCAGCGGCAAGGACAGCGGCTGGTGCAGCGCAGCGCCGATTTCCTCCAGGCACAGGCCCAGCAGGTGTGGGTAGCGGCCCTGGCTCCAGTCGCAATCGAACGCCGCCAGGGCCATGGGTTCCAGCACGGCGCGCAGCAGGGGACTGACATCGATCACCGCCACGTCCGCCGGCAGGCGCGGACTGAGTTCGACACTGAAATACAGCGAGCGGTAATCCACGCTTTGTTGCATCTGCGCCCGGTGCTTCACCCCACCGGGAATCCAGGCCGCCCGCGAGGGGGGCAGCAGGCACAGGCGGTCGGCGAGGGTGATTCGGGTGCAGCCCTGGCGGGTGTACAGCAGTTGCCCGCGACGGTGCCGGTGCAGGCCGGAGTCATGATCGCCGAGGGTGGCGGCAACGCCGATCACCGGTGCGCTGAAGGGGTCCGGGTCGAAGCGTGCCTGGGGATCGAGCCATGCCATCTTTGTCCGATTTCCGCTGTTTATTGGCCAGGTTGCGATAATACGCCAGCCGCGCCTGCCTAGAATCGCCGGCATGTTTTTTTTGCCGAGCACCCACCTGATGAGTCCCCGTTCCCTGTTACCCCTGGCCATGGCCCTGCTGATGTTCCCGCAGATCGCCCAGACCCTCTTCAGCCCGGCCCTGACCGATATCGGTCGGGCCTTTGGCGTCCCGGCGCAGCAGGCGGCCCAGAGTTTGTCGGTGTTTATCCTGGGGTTCGCGCCGGGGGTGGTGCTCTGGGGACGCCTGAGCGATCGCTGGGGGCGGCGCCCGGCCTTGCTTGGCGGGCTGGCGCTGTATGCCCTGGCGCTGGTCCTGGAGTTGCAGGCCCGCAGCTTTGCCCAGCTGTTGCTGTGCCAGGGCCTGGCGGCCCTGGGCGTGGCTGCCGGTTCGGTGGTGACCCAGACCCTGCTGCGGGACCTGTTCCAAGGCCGCGAACTGATCCGGGTGTTCTCGCTGATGGGCATGGTGCTGGCGGCCAGTCCCGCTATCGGCCTGTTCGCGGGAGCGGCCCTGAGCCGCGCTTTTGGCTATCAGGGCGCACTGACGGGGTTGCTGTTGCTGGCCCTGGCGTTGTTCGGCTGGTGCGCCCGGGCCTTGCCGGAAACCCGTCCGCCTGCGCAGCCTCTGGCGCCCCTGGCCGGCACCTTGTGGCAGATGCTGCGGGACCCCGCGATCTGGCGCTCGGCGCTGCTGGTGGCGGTGTTCAACCTGGCCTTGCTCAGCTATTACAGCCTCGGGCCCTTTGTGTTCCGTAGCCTGGGGCAGGGCGCGCAATGGTTCGGTTACAGCGGCGCGTTGCTGGCCCTGGGGTCCGGCCTGGGTGCCTGGCTCAATCGCCGGCTGTTGGGCCGGGGCTGGTGCAGCGAGCGGCTACTGGTATTGGCAGCCCTGGCGGTGTTGGCCGGAGGTGGCGGGGTCCTGGCCTTGCAGCACAGCCTGTGGTTGGTGCTGCCGATGCTCGGGGTGGTGCTGGGCTTTGGCCTGGCGATCCCGAACATTCTCGGCTCGGCCCTGGCGGCCTACAGCGACCGGCTGGGCAGCGCCGGGGCCTGGTTCGGTTTGTTCTATTACCTGCTGATCGGCGCCGGCCTGCTGCTGGTGGGTTGGGGGCAGGCCCTGGGCCCGAGCCTTTGCCTGTGCGGCGCGGCGGCCTTGTTGCTGTGCCTGGGGGCGCGCCACCGCACATGAAAGCCGGGTTTGCGACACGCGGTCGCCGCACCGTCCCTGAAGGGTCCATTGTTTGACCATGATCAAGCCGTTGCCCGGCGCATCCGCGCAGCCTGTTGGCAGATCTGTGCAACGGCGCAGCCCCTTCCCGGAAATGGAGATCGGCAACATGGCCAAGATGAAAGCTGCGGTATTCGTGGAAAAGAACCGCATCGTCCTGGAAGACAAGGACATCCCCGAAATCGGTCCGCTGGACGCCCTGGTGCGCATCACCACCACGACGATCTGCGGCACCGACGTGCACATCCTGCGCGGCGAATACCCGGTGGCCAAGGGCCTGACCATCGGCCACGAACCGGTGGGCGTGATCGAGCGCCTCGGCTCCCAGGTCCGCGGTTTTCATGAGGGCCAGCGGGTGATCGCCGGGGCCATCACCCCCAGCGGCCAGAGCTACGCCTGCCTCTGTGGCTGCGGCTCCCAGGATGGGCCCGACACCCGCCATGGCTTTCGCGCCACGGGCGGCTGGAAGTTCGGCAACACCATCGACGGCTGTCAGGCCGAGTACGTGCGGGTGCCGGACGCCCTGGCCAACCTGTGCCCGATTCCCGACGGTCTGAGTGACGAAGAAGTACTGATGTGCCCGGACATCATGTCCACCGGCTTCTCCGGCGCCGAGCGCGCCGAAGTCAACATCGGCGACAGCGTCGCGGTGTTTGCCCTGGGGCCCATCGGCCTGTGCGCGGTGGCCGGAGCCCGGCTCAAGGGCGCCACCACCATCATCGGCGTCGACACCGTGGCCGCGCGCATGAGCGTGGCGCGCGGGTTGGGAGCGACCCATGTGGTGGACTTCAAGCAGGGCGATGTGGTGAAGCAGATCATGGACCTCACCGACGGCCGCGGGGTCGATGTGTCCATCGAGGCCCTGGGCACCCAGGGCACTTTCGAATCGGCGCTGCGGGTGCTGCGCCCGGGCGGCAAGCTATCGAGCCTGGGGGTCTATTCCTCCGACCTGCGCATCCCGCTGGACGCCTACGCCGCCGGCCTCGGCGACCTGAGCATCCTCAGTACCCTGTGCCCCGGCGGCAAGGAGCGCATGCGCCGCTTGATGGAGGTGGTCGCCAGTGGCCAGGTGGACCTCAAGCCCCTGGTTACCCACCGCTTCAAGCTGGATGACATCGAAGCCGCCTACGAACTGTTCGCCAGCCAGCGCGACGGCGTAATGAAGATCGCCATCACACCATGATCCGAGCACCGGGTGGCCTTGATGCATATCAAGGCGCCCGGGGCCGTCTGCCTCGACACTCAGGCCCATCAACGTCCAAGGAGGTCAACCATGAGCCAGTACCAGCGTCTGTTGCTGATTGCCGATCCCCAACAGCATCAGTCTCCCGCGGCGCGCCGCGCTGCCGCCCTGGCCAAGGCCAGCGGAGCGGCCTTGCATGCCCTGGTGTTCGTCGAACCACCGGCGCGTACCTACCTGTGGGAAGAGCACCTGGAGGAGAGTGAACGCCAGGCCTACCTGCAACGCCATGAGCGCTGGCTGCAGGTGGAAGCCGAATGGATGCGCGAGCAGGGCGTGGAAGTCACCACCCAGGTGATCTGGAGCACCCAGGTGCTCAAGGACATGCTGGCCTACATCAACGAATTCCAGCCTGACCTGCTGATCAAGGACGTGACCCTGGAATCGGCCCTCAAGCGGGTTTTCGTCACCCCCCTGGATTGCCACCTGCTGCGTGAAGCCCCGGTGCCGGTGCATCTGGTCAACGACGCTCCGCACAAACTGCCCCGGCGCATCGTCGCCGCCGTCGACCCGGCCCAGTCCGACACCCAGATCAGCGGCCTCAACGGCCTGATCATCCAGACCGCCAACGCCCTGGCCCTGCAATGCGATGCGCAGTTGCACCTGCTGTATGCCTACGACCTGATGCCGATGCTCGATGGTGTCGCGCCGGTGGCGTCCACCGCCTGGAGCGTCAACTGCCTGGACGAGTTGCGCGACTCCCTGCACAAGGAGTTCGAGCGCCTGGGCGATGAACACAACGTGCCCCAGGAATTCCGTCACTTCATCATGGGGCCGCCGGTGCCGGGCATCGCCCAGTTCGTCGACGAGTACCTGGTGGACGTGGTGGTCATGGGCACCGTGCACCGCACCGGCTTCGGCCGCTTGATCGGCAGTACCACCGAACGGGCCCTGTACTCGATGCCGGGCAGCATCCTGGCGGTGAAGGCGCTGAGCCCGAACTGAAATCCCCGCTCTGACCCCGTCAGCGACGAGCCTCAGCCCGGCTCGTCGCGCTGGCTGCCCGGCAGGTACGGCAGCAGCCGCGCGGTCTCCTTGCGCACCACCGCGTAGCACTCGCAACTGAGCTGTTCCAGGCGAGGCCGGTCGAGGACGTTGATGCGCCCCCGGCTGTACTCGATGATGCCCTGGCGCTGCAATTTGCCGGCGGCCTCGGTGACCCCTTCACGGCGCACCCCGAGCATGTTGGCGATCAACTCCTGGGTCATCACCAGTTGGTTGCCCGGCAGGCGGTCCAGGGACAGCAACAGCCAGCGGCACAGTTGCTGGTCGATGGAATGGTGGCGGTTGCACACCGCAGTCTGGGCCATCTGGGTGATCAGCGACTGGGTGTAGCGCAGCATCAGCAGGAGCATCTCGCCGTGGCGGTTGAATTCGTCCTTGAGACGCTGCCCGGGCAGGCGCAAGGCATGCCCGGCGCTTTGCACGATGGCCCGGCTGGTGGTGCTCTCGCCGCCCATGACCAGGGACACGCCCACCAGCCCTTCGTTGCCCACCACGGCGATTTCCGCCGAGGCGCCGTTCTCCATCAGGTACAGCAGCGACACCACCGCGTCTGTGGGGAAATACACGTGGCGCGGGATATCCCCGGACTCGTAGAGCACCTGACCCAGGGCCAGGGGCACCGGCTTGAGGTGGGGCAGCAGGCGCTCCTGCACCTCGGCCGGCAGTGCGTTGAGCAAGTGATTGGGCCCGAGCCCAAGGTTGTCGAACATCTCAGAACCACCGGATGGCAAGGCGTCAGCGCTCACTCAGGGTAGTCCAGGGCGTTGCCCGGTGTCTGTCATGGCGCCGACTCGGTGATGGCCGCTGTCGGGGAATGCCCGGTCTGCGGCGGTGGGACACTGACGGGCCAGGTGAGCAACACCCGGCGCGTGGTGCCGTCGTCCAGCAGCGGGATGGCCAGCCCCGGCAGGGGGCGGCCGTCCAGGCTCAGGCTGAGGTTGGCGCCTGGAGTCTGCTGCACCTCGATGTGGTAGACCGTCGCGCCAAACCGGTAGTCCAGGCTGTAGCCCGGCCAGTGGGCCGGGATCACCGGTTCGATGTACAGCTGCTCGCCTTCGCGGCGCAGCCCCAGCAACGACTCGACGATCAGCCGGTACATCCAGCCCGCCGAGCCGGTGTACCAGCTCCAGCCGCCGCGTCCGGTGTGGGGCGCCACGCCATAGACGTCGGCGGCCATCACATAGGGTTCGACCCGGTAGGTAGCCACCTGCTCGGCGCTGCGTCGGCTCACCGGGTTGATCATGTGCAGCAGCTCCCAGGCCCGGGCGCTGTCCCCCAGGCGGGCGAAGGCCATGCTGGCCCAGATCGCCGCGTGGGTGTATTGGCCGCCGTTCTCCCGCACCCCGGGCACATAGCCCTTGATGTAGCCCGGGTCCAGGGGGCTGTGGGCGAACGGCGGGTCCAGCAGCAGCACCACGCCGCTGTCGCGGCGCACCAGATGCCGGTCCAGGGACTCCATGGCCTGATGCTGGCGGACGTCACTGGCGGCAGCGGAGAGCACCGACCAGCTCTGGGCGATGGAGTCGATGCGGCATTCCTGGTTGTCGGCGGAGCCCAGGATCTGGCCGTCGTCGAACCAGGCCCGGCGATACCACTGTCCGTCCCAGGCCTGGCTGTCGAGGGCGGCGCGCAAGGCCAGGGCCTGCTCGCGACAGGTCCGGGCGAAGGCCGGGTCGTCGTGCTGTTCGGCGGTGACGGCGAACCGCTGCAGCACCTCGTGGCTGAAGAACCCCAGCCACACGCTTTCCCCCAGGCCCCGCTCGCCGACCCGGTTCATGCCGTCATTCCAGTCCCCGGTGCCCATCAGCGGCAAACCGTGGACGCCGCGCCGGCTGCCGTGCTCGATGGCCCGTTGGCAGTGGCGATAGAGGCTTTCCCGCAGTCCGCTGGCCTGGGGCAGGTCGTAGTAGGACTCTTCCCCGGGGTTGAGCTGGCGACCTTCCAGGTAACCCACTTCAACCTCCAGCACACTGCGGTCGCCGGTGATCTGCACGTAGCGGCTGGTGGCCAGGGGCAGCCAGAGGAAGTCATCGGAGCAGCCGGTGCGCACCCCGCGATTCTGTGGCGGGTGCCACCAGTGCTGGACGTCGCCCTCGGGGTACTGGTGGGCGGCGCAGAGCAGCAGGTGCTCGCGGGCCAGGGTCGGCTCGGCGTGGATCATTGCCATGCTGTCCTGCAACTGGTCGCGAAAACCGATGGCGCCACCGGACTGGTAGAAACCGCTGCGAGCCCAGAAGCGGCAGGCGATGGTCTGGTACATCAGCCAGCCGTTGGCCATGACATCGACGGCCGGGTCCGGGGTATGCACTTGCAGTGTGCCCAGGCTGTCCTGCCAGTGCTGGTGCACGGCGGCCAGTTCGCTCTGCGCCATCTGCGTACCGCGGTACTGCAGGACCCGCCGGGTTGCGGCCTTGGCATCCACCTCGGCCCCCAGGCGGAACAGCACTTCCTGGCTCTGGCCGTCCGCCAGCTCCAGCGCCACCTGCATCGCCGCGCACGGATCGAAACCGGCGCCGGAACGCCCGGACAGACGCCCCCGAGTCAACGCGGCCGGCGCCGCGAGACTGCCGTTGCGGCCAATGAACTCACTGCGGTCGCCGGTGAAACTGCGCACCGCCGAGTCGGTGTCGAGAAACGCCACATGCCCGGAAAACTCCATGTTGTAGGGGTTGCGGGCGAACAGTGCGCCACTGACCGGATCGCTTTCAGTGACCACATGCATGGCCGAGCGGCCGCGCAATTCCCCCAGCACCCATTCCACGTAGCAGGTCACTGTGAGGCGCCGTGGCCGGCCGCTGCGGTTGCGGATCTTCAACCGCGAGAACTTGATCGGCGCCTGCAGCGCCACATAGATCGTCAGCTCGCTGTGGATGCCGTTCTCCTCATGCTCGAACACGCTGTAGCCGAAGCCATGGCGGGTGCGATAGCTGCCGTTGCCGGGGCAGGGCTGGGGAGTGGGCGACCAGACCTGGCCGCTGTCTTCGTCACGCAGGTACAGGGCCTCGCCGCTGGGGTCGCTGACCGGGTCGTCGTGCCAGGGGCTGAGGCGGTACTCGTGGGCGTTTTCGCGCCAGCTGTAGGCGCCGCCGCTTTCCGAGATCACCGTGCCGAACAGCGGGTTGGCGAGCACGTTGGCCCAGGGCGCCGGGGTCGGTTGCCCGGGGTTGAGGGTAATCAGGTATTCGCGGCCGTCGCTGCTGAAGCCGCCGTAGGGCGTTTCCAGGATCAGTTCCGGCAACGGGGCTGGCGGGGCACTGCTGGCCGTTTGTGGCAGGCGCACCAGGGGCGCTTCCAGGCGCGGCAGCGACGGATCGGCGCGGCGCCGGTGGACCTGCTCGGCGAGGCTGCCGCGGCTGTCGCTGATCACCAGGCGCGCCACCGCCAGCATCAGCACGCGGTCTTCGCCCGACAGTTGCTGGGCCGGACGCACGAAGATGCCCCCGGGACGGTCGATCAGGCTGGCTTCGCTGCCGGAGGTCACCAGGCCCATGATCAGGTCCTGGAGCTGCTGGCGGTAGCCGACCTGATCCTCGTTCCAGATCACCAGGTCCACCGCCAGGCCTTTCTGCCGCCAGTAGGCGTGGGCCTTGATCAGTTGCTGCACCAGGGTGATGTTGGCCAGATCGCCCACTTGCAAAAGGACGATCGGCAGGTCCCCGGAAATGCCCTGGCCCCAGAGCCCGGACTGGCTGCGGCGGTTGGCCAGCAGCAGGCTGCTGTCGGCCCGCAGGCTGGCGTTGGCGTAGAGCAGCGAGGCGGCCATCTGTTGGAACAGCCGGGCTTCGGCCAGTGAGGCGTTGAGCTGGCGCAACAGCACCTGGCTGTGGGTCCAGGCCAGGTCGAAGACCCGGTCCGCCAGGTGCCGGTCACGGTATTTGTGGATCAGTTGCAGGCAGTGTTCGCGGCTCTCGGCGACCCCGGTCACCAGGTCAATGGTGGCGCTCTGGCCGGGGTCGAGGGTGATCCGGCAGCGGATCGCCACGATCGGGTCGAGCACCGGTCCATCGCTCCCCGAGAGCCGTTCGACCTGCGGGTCCAGGGCCAGGGGCGCGGCCAGATCCCGGCCGCGGCCGATAAAGCGTGCGCGGTCGGTTTCATAGGAGATGGCATCGATGTCCACGCCGTGGGCCGCCAGCAGGTGGCACAGCCACGGCACTGGCTGCTCCTGGGCCCGTGGCCGGCGGCTGCAGACGATGGCCTGCAGGCTGGGCAGCAGTTCGGTTTCGATGAACAGGTTGCTGAAGGCCGGGTGGGCCGCATCGCTCTGGGCCGGGGCCAGGACCACCTCGGCGTAGCTGGTGAGCTCGATGCTGCGGCGCCCCCGGGCCCGGTTGCACAGGTGCAGGCGGCGCAGTTCGATGGGGTCCTCGGGGGACACGACGATTTCCAGGTGGCTGTCGAAGTCCCGTTCACGCACGCGGAATTCGGCCCGGGCATCGGTGAAGATCGCCTCGAAATGCTCTGGGCGGTGGCGGGTTGGCTGGTAGGCCGCGGACCAGAAGTCGCCGCTGGCCACGTCCCGCAGGTAGCAGAACTGCCCCCAGTGATCGCGGGTCGGGTCTTCGTGCCAGCGGGTCACTGCCAGTTCGTTGCAGCGGCTGTAGCCGCCACCGGCACTGCTGAGCATCAGGTGGTAGTGACCGTTGGACAGCAGTTGCACCGCCGGGCGCTTGCGGTCCGGGTCGGCGAATACCCGCAGTTTGTTTTCATGGGCCCGGGCCGCTTCGTCGGCCTCCGGAGCACCGACTGCGTGCAGGTACTGGGCGGCGGTTTTCGGCACCCGTTCCTGCAGCAGCAGGGCGATGGCCTGGAACTGCGGATCGGATTCGAAGCGCCGTTGCATGGGTTGATCCAGCAGCAACCAGGCCAGGGCCAGCAGGCTCATGCCCTGGTGGTGAGCCATGAACGACCGCACCACGGCATGGTCCTGGCCCCGGGGCAGGCGCGACTCGGTGTAGTCCACGGCTTCATAGAGGCCGAAGCGTCCACCCAGCCCCAGCTGTGCCAGGCGCTGCAGATTCTGGCAGGCGGCCTGGGGCGCCACCATCAGCGCCAGGACACTGGCGTAGGGCGCCACCACCCGTTCCGCGCCGAGGCCACGCTTGAGCCCCAGGCCCGGTACGCCGAACGCCCGGTACTGGTAGTTGAACTGACTGTCGAGGGTGTTGTAGCCCGACTCGGACACGCCCCAAGGCAGGCCCAGTTGCTGGCCGTGCTCGATCTGCAGGGCCACCGCGGCGCGGCAGGTCTGGTCCAGCAGGGTGCCCTGGTAGCTGGGCATTACCAGCATCGGCATCAGGTATTCGAACATCGAACCGGTCCAGGACAGCAGCACCGGGGTGCCGGCGCTGCTGGTGAGCAGGCGGCCCAGGGCGAACCAGCTTTCCTGGGGCAACTGTCCCTGGGCGATGGCGACAAAGTGGGTCAGGCGCACTTCCGAGGCCAAGAGGTCGTAGTAACCGGCATCCAGGCGGTGTTCATCGGCGTTGTAGCCGATCACCAGCAAGTGACGACGGGTGTCGTAGAGAAAGCCGAAGTCCATCTGCGCCATGCTGGCTACCGCTTCCAGCAATCGACTGAGGCAACTGATGCGCTCCAGGGCCAGCTCCTGCACGGCGGCGATCCGCTCGTGGTGCATCGGCAACCAATACCCGGCGTCCAGCTGGGCCAACTGGCGCCAGCTCAGGGTGCCGAAGCGGCGGCCATCGGCCATGGGCGGCAGGCAGCGCCATTGCAGTTCGTCATGCAGGTCACGGCATTGCGCGGCCAGTGCCTGGCGCCAGAAGTCCACATCGTCCGTTGTGCCGGTCTGCGCCTGCTCGACGCTGTCGGCAATCCGTTGCAGCAGCCCCAGCAAGGCATCCGGAGCCACATCGGCATGCAGGCTCAGGTGCTCATGCACGGCGCGGGTTTCCAGGCGCCAGCGCAGCACTGGGGCGGTGTCCTGGCCGGCCGCCGTGAGGGCGTCCTGGAACACATCGAGGCTGTCCAGCAGGCCGTTGGCGATCTGCAGCAGCGCCGGAGGACTGTCCACCAGGGCCTGCAGGCCGGGGCGCAGGGTCAGCAGCATGCCCACCAGGTTGCCGCTGTCCACGGTGGACACATAGCGCGGCGGCAAGGGTTGCAGGCTCTGGGTGTCGTACCAGTTGTAGAAGTGCCCGCGATAGCGTTCCAGCCGGCCCATGCTGGCCAGCATCTGCTCCAGGCGTTGCATCAGCCGGCGGCTGCTCAGGTAGCCGAAGTCGTGGGCCGCCAGATGGGCCAGCAGGGCCAACCCGAGGTTGGTCGGCGAGGTGCGATGGGCGATGCGCTGCTGGGGCTGTTCCTGCAGATTGTCCGGAGCCAGCCAGTTGTCATCGGGGCCGACGTACTGGTCGAAAAAGCCCCAGGTGCGGCGGGCCAGGCTCTGCAGGAAACGCCGTTGGCCGCTGGAAGGCTCGAACGCCACCTGGCTTGCCGGGCGGCTGAGCCACCAGGCCAGGGCCGGGCCGGCCAGCCAGGCCAGGAGCAAGGGCGCGGCCATCAGCAGTTGCGGCCGCGGCCACAGCAGCCCTGTCAGCAGCAGGGCCAGCAACGGGCCGATCCACATCCGCCGGTACAGCTGCAGGAGGTTGTCATCCGGACCGCGCTCGGCTTCCCGGGACGGTTGCCACTGCAGGCGATGAGCTTTGCTGATGCCCATGCGCCACAACGCGCGGGCCATGGCGTCCAGGCTGTAGGCGACCTCATAGGGCAGCCAGGCCAGGGGCAACAGGGCCCGGGACAGGTGCTGGCCGGCGCTGCCCAGGGCGGCGTTCAGTTGTTGCAGCAACGGCACTTCCGGGGTGTTGTGCACCAGCTCGCGCAAGGCGGCGGACAGGGGCAGCACCAGCAGCACAATCAGCACCGCCAGGGTCCAGGCCAGGGGCTGGGTGGAGCCCAGCCAGCCCCACAGCAGCATGCTCAGCAAGGCCAGGGGTTCGAGGCTGCGACGCAGGTTGTCGAGGATTTTCCAGCGTGCCAGCGGGCTCAGGCGATTGCTTTCCAGGCCGCCGGCGGCCTTGGGCGACCAGGGCAGGAGCCAGGGCAGCAGTTGCCAGTCGCCGCGAATCCAGCGCTGGCGGCGCTTGACGTCGGCGCTGTAGCGCGCTGGGTATTCCTCGAACAGCTGCACATCACTGAGCAGCCCGGAACGGGCGTAGCAGCCCTCGATCAGGTCGTGGCTGAGAATCCGGTTGTCGGCAAAGCGCCCGCCCAGGGTCTGCTCGAAGGTGTCCAGGGCATAGATGCCCTTGCCGACGAAGGAGCCTTCCTGGAACAGGTCCTGGTAGACGTCCGACACCGCGCGGGTATAGGGATCGATCCCGGCATCGCTGGCGAACAGCCGGGAATAGGCGCTGCGCGCGGTGCTCGACAGGCTGATGCCGACCCGCGGCTGGAGAATTCCGTAGCCGCTGACGATGCGCCCGCTGAGCGGGTCGGTCTGTGGGCGGTTCAGCGGATGGTCCATGGCGCCCACGCATTGCTGGGCCACGTCCCGGGGCAGTTGGGTGTCGCTGTCCAGGGTGATGACGTAGGTGATCTCGGGCAGGGCCTGGATATCGCCGACGATCAGCGAGAAGCGCTCCTGGCCCCGGCCGCGCAGCAGGGCATTGAGGTCTTCGAGCTTGCCGCGCTTGCGCTCGTGGCCCATCCAGCAATGTTCGGCGGCGTTCCACAGTCGTGGCCGGTGCAGCAGGTAGAAGCGGTCCACCGCCTCTTCGGGGTACTTCAGGTTCAGCGCCTCAATGCCTTGTCGGGCCAGCGCCAGCAGGGCGGTGTCGCCGTCCTGGGTTTCGCTGGGGGCGTCGAGAAAGTCGCTGAGCAGGGCGAAGTACAGCTGGGCATCGCGGTTGGCCAGAAAGCGCACTTCCAGGCCTTCCACCAGCTCTTCGACATCCACCGCGTTGCCGAACAGGCAGGGCACCGCCACCAGGGTCCGGGCCCGGGGCGCAATGCCTTCGCTGTAGTCCAGGCGCGGCAGAATGCCCGGGGCCACGGTCAGGGTCACCAGGCCGTTGATCAGGCCGATGGCCAGGCGGCTGGCCAGCAGCAACGCCGGCACCGCCCACAGTGCCAGCCAGTAATGGCCGGGGCTGGCTTCCTGATACAGGGCATCGAGAAACGGCCAGGCGAACAGCGCCGAGAGCAGCATCACCGGCCCCAGGAAAAAGCCCAGGGGCGCCTGGGTCAGCAGGCGCCGGCCGCGTTCGGCCAAGGGCACCCGAGCGCCGATCTGTTGTTCCAGGGTGCGGCGTCCGGCGCCGATCAGGTAATGCCCGACGTGGCCGGCCACGGCTTCCGGGGCCTCGGCGCGGTAGTGGGCCCGGGCCAGTTCGATGCACTGGCGGGCCACCTGGTCTTCACTCAGGGGGCAGTGGCGGGTCAGGCGTTCGAGCACATGCCGGTAATGGTCGCGGGTGGCGAAATCCATGCGCCGGTAGACCTTGGCCGGGTCGTCCTGGAGCACCTGTTCGACCCGGCTCATCAGTTCGACGAACTCGCGCCAGTTGCTGGCCGAGAGCAGGCGCAGGCTGGAAATGCTGTTGCTGATGGACACCTGATCGGCGGCTTGCTGTTGGGCGTCGAGTTGCACCAGGCGCTCGATGTTCAGCCCGGTTTCCCCCAGCAGTTGCTCGATCCAGGCCAGGGGCAGCACCAGGGCGGCGTTCTGGCCCTGCAGGCGCCGCGCCAGTTCAGCGACGAAGGCGGCACTCATGGGCGGTGCCGAGCGGGCCATGTCGGCCACCGCCAGCACCACGCTCTTGGCGTCCTGCTCGGCGGTTTCCATCAGGCGGTCGGCCCAGTCGTTGGCCAGATTGCGCTCGCTCCAGTTGGCCATGACCCGGAAGGCCACGCGCCGCAGGTTCTCGATCAAGGCCAGGCGCAGCATGATCGGAATCGCCCACAGCTCGCCGAGCTTGAGCGGGGTGACGCTCTGGTAGCTGTCGACGAAACGCCCCAGGCTTTCGCTGTCGACCCGGCCGTCGCCGTGGGAAATGGTTTCCAGGGCGATGTCGTAGACCCGTGGCAGGCCCGCCGACTGGCCGTTGGCCAGGCGCGGCAATTGCCGACTGTAGCCCCGGGGCAGGTGAGTGCGGGTGATGCGGATCTGTTCTTCCAGCAGGTAGTAGTTGTCCAGCAGCCATTCGGCGGCGGGGGTGGCCCGGGGCGAGCTGCCGGTGGCGGCGGTCAGGCTTTTGCAGCAACTGGCCAGGGCGCTGGCGTTGTCCGACAGGCGTGCCAGCAGCCAGTCGGGGTTGCGGCTTTGGCTCAGGCGGTGCTGGTGCGCCAGCAGGGTGCCGTGGCTGGCCATCTGTTCACTGCTGAACAATTCCGAGCGCAGCGGCGCTTCGTATTCGACGCTGTTGCGCGAGGCCTTCCATTGGCCGTATCTGGCGGCGGGCAGACGGCAGAACCTCAGGAATGTGTGGGTCCAATGACTGTCCATGTTTTCCTTGGCATAACAGAGCCGTCCCTCGGCACGGGGTGCGAGGGAGGGCCGGGAGCGGGGTGTGCGGTCAAATCGATGCACCGTCGCGACGAACGTTTCAGGCAAAAAGCTGCAACCTTGACGGTGGCGGGCGTGGGGGAGGGTGTCTGTGCGTTGGGGCACATAGGCGGGCGATCGGCATTTCTGTTGGGTGGGGGGCTTGTTTTGGTGAGGGGGGGTGTTCCTGTTTGGGGGCGTGGTGGTCGTGGAGCATGAGGGGGCGGTCTTGTTGGTGGGCATATCCGTTGCTGCGGGTGTGGTTGCTGGCGGTTTTGCTCTTACAGCGGTGGGCGGTGTACATATCCGTTGCTGCGGTAACGACCACTTATGGTTTCGCTCTTACAGCGACTCACTTTTGAAAAGCGCAAAAGTAAGCAAAACGCTCTGCCCCTCCACTCGGTGCCTCGCCTAGGCTCGGCATGCCCGAACTCCGGCATTGATCCGTGGGCCGCCGCCACCGGCCATCCTTGGCCGGGTGGCGGCTAACCCGGCATCCCTGCCGGGTTACCCACGGCTCAATGCCTGCGTTCGGCCATCGTGGTTAACGGGGCGTTCAGATCAAGATCAAGATCAAGAGCCAGACGGCGGCCTTGCGGCCGGCCTGGAGCGGGAATGGGGGGGAGCACCTTCCCTTGTAGGAGCTGCCGAAGGCTGCGAACGGGCGAGCATCGCCCGGCCAGTTGGCGCGGTGCATCAGGTACATCGCCGATACGAAAACAAGGCGGCGGGACGGTGAGCGGGCTGGTTGCTGACAAGCTAACCCGCCGGGGGAAAACGCTATCGCCACAAATCTTTGGCTGTTTCAGAGAGTGCTGAAAGGTGCTTGGAACTACGCCCATTCGCTTTCTTTTGTAAGGCAAATCCGAGAAACTGCCGGCCGCTTGAATGCGCCTGGTGGGCGGGCTAGGGTGCTGGAGCCATCGCCAAATCGATGGCTCGGATGTGCAAGTCCGAACTCTGCAAAGGCGCACAAACGATCAGCACTGATTGGTCGTTTTCATGTCCGCTGCGTTATGGCGGCCGTGCGTGGGAGATCTTCGGATCTGCCGGGTGTCCTTGCAGACTCGGTCTTGCACACCTGCGTACGGCTGCCACCTTATTCGTGTGCAAGCGAACGGTGTTGGCTCCTTTTATCTGCAAGGAGTTAGACCATGAAAAAGCTCGTCCCCGATCCCCCCACGTCCTACCGCGATCCCGAACTCAAGGCCGCCAACGCCACCTTGCGCGTGGCTCTGGCTCGACAACCGCAGGACCCCGCGCTGTTCCAGCGCAACACCCAAGCCAAACCTGTTTCTGCCGACTCGCTGTTCAGCGTGCGCCCAGGCGTCAGTGCTGAAGAGGCATTGGTGCATGTGTCGTTGTTGCTCAAATGCGCCGAGGAGGTCTGCGATGAAATCACCCAGCAGGGCAGCGGCATCGAGCGCGGGCTGATCTGGTCCATGGTGCATTCCGTGGAGATGGCCCGGGCGGTGGTGGAGGCGTTGCTGGACGCTAGCCCGCGAGGTGTCTGCTCATGCTCGGACGAGCCGCGCTCGTAAAGCCTGAGTCCCCGGTCTTCTTCAAATCAAAGTATGCTGGCCGTCGGCGAAGTGGCGACAAGGATGGGGAGACATGCCCGTTGCTGCGGTAACGCCGGCTTAGGATTTCGCCGCTACGGCCAGCCCTTTCAGGGTCTTTGCTCAAGGCTGCTTCTGCAGTATTGCAGCCTTGAGCATTCGGTCATTGCCATCGCTTTAAGGCGTCGATACCGGACGCAGGCGAATTGAATCGATGATGGCATCCCACAGCGCAAGTGCTGCTTTATCGGACTTGAAAGCCGGATCTGGTGGGGTGCCATCGTCATCGACGTCAGCTTCCTCCACGCTCAGTTCCGCCTTGAGGTGGGGCTCGTAGACCGACTCGTCCTTGCCCTGTGCTTCCCAGAGGAAGGTGTAGGTGCGTTGCCCCTTTGCGCTGCCCGCCAGCAGGTACTCATCGGCGGGAATGGCACCGTCACGCTCTCTTTTGCGCAGGGTTTCGATGCCCGCAACCATCTTCAGCGCGCCCATCAAAAAGCCACTCACTCGATCCAGTAACCGATCACGTTCGGCTCCAGTGCTGGATCTGAATGCCAAAAAGGTTCTCGGGTGTTCCGGGAAGGTCACGCCAATTCCGAAGCCTTCACTTTGAAAGCTGTCACCCGCGATGTAGGCACGGTCGATACAGAATCCTGGTTCGGTGGGGATTTCGTTGGGGGCACGAGAGCGTAGGTTGCGGGCTAAATCATTAACTATTTCTAATCCTCTTTTCTCTCTGTCATATGTAACTTTCCCAGAATAGTAATAAACAGAGCCTCTCGGTGGAGCCACCAAGTATGAGTCAACTTTATATGACAAGTTGCTAGCCGTTGAGCCCCATGACCACAGGCTAATTGAACCGTTTTGATGTTCAGTCCGCCTTAAAAACATGCTCTCTTGTATCTTTCTGTGGCGTTCACTTTTTAGTGTCTGTTCACGCTTATCGATTCTGATTGCTAGGGCGGCAGGGGTATCGTCGAGCGCTTTGATATTGTCGCCCCACAGGTAGTAGCCAGCATTGATCTCTGCCTGGGGCGGTAAATCAATTAGAAAGCGTCCGTAGCAATGAGTAATCCATCCACTCTTGTCCATGGCCGGGCTCCGAGAGGAAAAAATCGATGTGCAACTGATAACGCTAGTCATAGCGATTAGACCAAGGATCGTTATTAGGCAACGAGCGCGCTTCATAAACCCTCCTTGGCATCCAGCTGGCAGTCAGCCAGTTGAGTGATCTTGATCACGTCGGATAGTGCGGCCCATTGGCGAGTGTGCTGTGGTAGCGCGCGCTTCCTTAGGAAACTCACAAATCATCCATCCAGTTATCTTTGGGCTTCAGCTCAGCGAGGAACTCTCCCAGGGCGTAGTCATCATCTACCGCTGAGCTGTTGGCCATCCGTTGCGGGCCTGTAGGCGGGGAGGGTGGGCCAGCATTGTCGTTGCGCCCAGACGCCGATACCGGTCGTAGGCGAATCGAATCGATGATGGCATCCCACAGTTCCAGTGCGGCTTTATCGGACTTGAAAGCGGGAGCCGGTGGCTTGCCATCGTCATCGACATCAGCTTCCTCCACGCTCAGTTCTACCTTGAGATGGGGCTCGTTGATCGACTCGTCCTTGCCCTGAGCTTCCCAGAGGAAGGTGTAGGTGCGCTGGCCCTTTGCGCTGCCTGCCAGCAGGTACTCATCGGCGGGAATGGCACCGCCGCGCTCTCTTTTGCGCAGGGTCTCGATGCCTGCAACCATCTTTGCCGCGCCCATCAGAAAGCCACTTACTCGATCCAGTAACCGATCACGTTCGGCTCCGGTGCTGGATCTGAATGCCAAAAAGGTTCTAGGGTGTTCCGGAAATGTCACGCCAATCCCGAAGTTTTCACTTTGAAAGCTATCACCCGCGATATAAGCCCGGTCGATACAGAATCCTGGTTCGGTGGGGATTTCGTAGGGGGCGCGAGAGCGTAGGTTACGAGCCAGAGAGGTAGCGATTTCAATGCCGCGATGTTCTCTGTCTGGAGACATTTCAACTCTCCAAGAATATGGTTGCCATGTCGGTTTAGAAAGAACGTAGGTACTCAAGTAATAAGTCTCTATGCTGGCGTCGGAAGCCCAGGACAACAATCCAGTTGAGCCTCCACCAAGATCTAGCCGACGAAGAAACATGCTGCCCTTCGTATCATGCTGTTGCCCTTTTAGCTCCTTCTCCCGTTGATCAATTCTGGTAGCCAAGGTTGCTGCAGTGTCGTCGAGTGCTTTGATGCTGCTGCCCCATAGGCCATACCCTGCTTTGACCTTTGCCTGGGGTGGTAAATCAATTAGAAAGCGTCCATAGCAATGAGTAATCCATCCGGTTTTGTCCATGGTGGGACTCCGAGAAGATGAAAACGAAGTACAACTGGCCACACTGGTTAAAGCGACCAGGCCAAGAACAGTAAGTAAGCGACGAGTGAGCGTCATAAGCCCCCCTGGTCGTCAGGGTGCCAGTCAGCCAACTGAGCGATCTTGATCACGCCATAAAGCGCGGCCCATTGGGCTCGCCTGTCGTTGTAGCTTTCTTGGTGTTCGTAACCCTTGTCGGTGTTGTACTGCCCCGCGCCCTTGCCGCCCTGGCGGAAACTGGCCTTGACCCCCGCTTTCTTGTGGGCTTGACCTGAGTCGGTTGGCACGGTGCCATCGCCACCACTGCCAGACTGGTCCTCCTCCTTGACCGTCCAGTTTTCAAGCGTAGGTACGATGACGGGCAGGCCACGGCGAAACCAACTGCTGTAGCTGCCGGTCTCGTTATCCTTGAGCGCGGAACCGGGTGTTTCCAGAGGAGCAGGATCGCCTTGCCAAATCATGTCTCGCCAGCTGTGGCGGTCATCGTCTGCTGCATAGTGGGCATAGGTTTCCGGGTGGTAGCTCGATGCGGCTAACTCACGGTGGAACTTCGCTACGGCATCAATTCGCTTTCTGAAAATAGCTCGTGGACCGTTTAGGTTGTTCGTGTTGGCACTATCTGACATATCCAAATACTGAGTGTTCTGCTCCGGCACCAACCCATACCAGGCGGTGCTCTTATAGATTTCCTCGTAGGGGTCCTGGTTCTGCGGATAGGCGCGGGGTTTACCGTCCATATCCTTGATGACCTGCCCCTGGGCATCGCACAGGAACAACCAGGGGCGACCTTCCCGATACTCGTTGCTAGGTGTCAGTTCCAGCGCCCCTGGGGCATTGGCCACCACTGCGGTCACTTCGCCTGCGTTGTAGCCAAGGATGATGCTGGCAATACCTTCATAGCCGCAGCGCATGTGGTGGTAGATGGCCGATGAACCGATTGACGGTTGCACGCCATGGACCACGCCAAGCACTCGTTTGTAACCGTGCAATTGGGTCAGGGAGCGTGCAACCAGCCCACCCATTGAGTGGGTGACCAGGATGACCTTCATCTGATCCGCCTGCTCAGGGCTGACGCTTGCGTGTTCGCGGTAGTGGGCGAGGACGGTGTTCTCGATGTAGTCACGCACATCCAGGGCGGACTGCCGGTTGGATTGCAGCCAGTTGTAACCGGCGCACCAGACGTCGAATTGATACTTGCCCGCTTGTTTCAGTTCGTCTTCGCTGAGGGGCGTCGCTTGCCCCAGTTCTTCGCCATAGGCTGCGGGTTCATGCAGGCTTTCAGTGTTCCACCATGGCTGGATTTGTTGTCGGCTGACGATGCTGTCCAAGCGGCCCTCCATCAGGGCCATGAACGGGTTGTAGGCGCTGCGCATCACCGTCCCCCAGCCACGAATGCGCGCCGCCTCTTTGCTCAGGCCGGATGAGCACGTATCAATCGAGCCTCGATCATCCACCTCGACGTTTTCCGGCATTAGCAGTATCTGTCGATCCTTGGGGCCGCGGCCCCACCAGACAGCCAAGGCTGCGAGAGCGGGGAAGATATCAGTGGGCCAAAAGCTGGCATTCGGCGGACTCCAGACCTTGCTCTGGTCCTCCTTGTTACGCAGGTTGCTGCCCATGATGCCTGGAATGAAGATCACCGGAATCGGCGCGGCCTGCCTCGCCAGCAGGACCTTTTCACGCTGGTCCTCGGTGCGGGTCAGTTGGGTCTTGTAGACCGGTCGCCCCAGATTGTCGCGCGAGCGAGGAATGATGACGTCCTCAGTGTTATCGGCTGCTTGGCTGCTCATGCAGTGGACTCCCTGTCGTCGTTGGAGCTATTTCCCTTGGCCAGAATGCGCATCTGGACTTGATCCATGGCCAGGTCCTGCTGCCTGGGCAGACGGCCTTGTCCATCGGTCGTGAGGGTGGTGACCCCACCGTCGCCGCGCCGCAGTTCTACGGTGGTGTTTGCCAGAGGCTCAAGGGTGATTTCATCACGCAGCACATAGGCGTCATTGAACGGGGTCGACTCCCATGAGTTGAACGTGGTCGAGGCATGTGCGGGACCGATAGAGGAGTGCTTGGCTGCCTTGACCGTGAAATTCCCCGGCATACCCAACTCGATATTGCCGCCCTTGAGCGTCAGGTAGGCCCCGCCGCACATCAGGGTGATGTGCTCCTTGGCAGACACCAGCACGTGCTGCTGGCCCGCGCTGACCTCCACACTCTGATCCGCCTCCAGGCGAATGCTGTTCTGTTGCGCCTGCAGCAACATCGGCCCCTGGTGGGTGATGTGGCGCATCTCGCCGCTCTGGGCGAACAGGCCCAGATCGCTACCGGCATTGACCACGAATTTCTGTCCCGAGGTGAGCTGCTGATTCTGCTGGGCGACGCTGTCGATATGCTCGCCCGCCGCCAGGGTGACGCTCTGGGGAGACACCGCGGCGATGCCCGCCTGGCCACTCAGGGCAATGGCCGGGTGGCCGCCGTTGCTCTGCTGTGACTCGTCGTTGGCGCCATGCCCCAGGTCGCGCACCGCTTCGCTGAGGGTTTTCTGTGGCTCGGTGTCGTGCCCGACGCCTTGATGGTCTTCGGCATAGTCGCCCAGCCCCTTGGCCAGTTGCAGTGCGGCTTCCAGCACCTGGATGGCCACGCCACGCTGCAGTTGCCCGGCCTTGGCCTGCAGTTGCGCTTCGGTGCTGAGCAGCAGCCCCCTGGCCGCGCGCAAGGCGCCGCGCTCGTCGGTGCGCAGTTCAAAGCCTTCGCCACGGGGTGCGCCCCCTTCAGGCCGGGGATGGGTCAGGTACCCCAGGTGCAAGGCGCTACTGCCGTGGTCGCTCATCAAGGCTGCACTGATCTGCTGGGTGGTGTCATCGATGCGCAGTTCGTTGGCCCGGCTGCCCTTGTGTTCC
This sequence comes from Pseudomonas danubii, assembly GCF_042980055.1. Lineage (NCBI taxonomy): Bacteria > Pseudomonadati > Pseudomonadota > Gammaproteobacteria > Pseudomonadales > Pseudomonadaceae > Pseudomonas > Pseudomonas danubii. Next base: position 5,706,984 of record NZ_CP116502.1, on the reverse strand, counting down.
TTGCTCTTGAGGGTGTTGAGCGTCTTGTGATCCGGCAGGCGGTAGGGCGGCATATGGCTGGCCCGGTAGGTGCGTCCGGTGATGATTGGCTGGTCACAGTCGCCATCCAGGTAATCGACTATGACTTCCTGGCCAATGCGTGGGATTGCCATATGGCCCCACTGCGCCCCCGCCCAGTTCTGTGAGACCCGCACCCAGCAGGAACTGAAGCCGTTGTGCTTGCCCTCGCGGTCCCAGGGGAACTGAATTTTCACCCGGCCATATTCATCGGTGTGGATTTCCTCGCCTTCCGGGCCCACTACCGTGGCTATCTGCGGGCCGTCAATGACCGGCTTGGGCAGTGGCCTAGGGCGCCATTCGCAGTCCTCGGCAATGATCTGGGCGCTGAAGTCGTAACTCACGCCCATCTCGGCACCGGCAGCCTCCTCTTGCTGGCTGGCGTGCTGTATCCCTTTGTGGATGATGCGCACCGAGCGCCACCAGCGGTTGAAGTCACCCCGGGGGTGCCCGGTCAGTTGGAAGGAAAACCCCGGAATCAGCCGCGGATCATCCCCTTCCACCGTCGCCACCCGGGCATCGCGACGATGGCCCAACAGGCGGTTTTGGGTGAAGGGTTGGCCGACGGCGCTGCTCTTGTAGCGGCCCGGATAATCGTAGTGCTCATAACGCTGGGCCTGATGCTCAAGGTCATCGCCGAGCTGTCGCTGCTGCTGGTCGAAGGCCGGGCGCTTAAAGCTGTAGTCACGCTGCGTCTGCTCGGCGGTACGCACGTTTTCCGTGTAGCTGAAGGCGTACAGCACTGGTTGCGGGGCATCCCCGGCCGGTTGGGTGGTGTACAGCACCGGCCCGTCCTGGATGCGCTCCTGGACGTACAACTTGTCACCCTGGACCAGGGTGTGGGCGTTGGCATCGTGTTTGAAGAAATAGAACAGGCCTTCCTCGGTGGACAGGCGGTCGAACAGATAGAGGTCGGTATCACCGGCCTGGACGCAGTATTCACGCGGCGCATGCGGGGTGTGGATATAGGGCTGGTAATCAAGGACGCCGTGCTCGTCGAGCACCGACTTGAGGATCTCGGGCACCGTTTTCTGCTGAAAAATACGCCAGTCGGAACTCAGGGCGAGGCGTGCCAGTTGCGGCTCCACCAGCAGGCGGTAACGGGTGCGGCGAAACCCGGTTTTACCCTGGGTGAAGCTGCTGACCAAGCCATGGACATGCCGCACCTGCAGGCCGCCTTGCCAGATCGTCAGCAAGGCCGGCTGGTCGAGGATCTGGCCAAAATCGATGGCACCGTTGTCGCTGGCTAGCTCGAGCGTCAAGCGAAAAGGCTCGGACAAGGCCTCTTCCAGAGTGAACTCGACAACCTCGAACGCCACCTGCGCGGTCAGCACGGAAAACGTGAACTGCAAATCCCTTTGACGCATGACACACACCTCCACTTCGTGAAGTGCTCATCCCCCCTGACAACACGAGCGATCAGGGAGTGTGCAGTCGGTGCTCGGTTTTCCCGAGCCTCATCCCATCCAACGGATGACCGGTGTGCCTCCTCAGGCGTGCCTGGGAGCGCGAACCCCATCGATCAGCCCGGCTGACCGATGGGTTGGAACATGCCGCTGGATTTAGCCGGCGACCGGGGTACGCCAGTCATCGGAGCCGGAAGTGCCCGACACTTCATGGGTCCAGGTGATCTTGCGGTAGGTGAACTCGACGTCCTCCAGGTGGGTGAAATGCGCGTTCGACGGGTCCTGGCAGTTGTGCATGTAGTCCTTGATGTCGACGATGATCGCGTCTTCCAGGGTGGTGGTGAAGTAATGCTCTTGGGTGCCGGCGGCGGAGGTGCGGAACCACTGGATTTCGATCTTGCTCAGACGCTCACCGGAGGTCAGGGCCGCGAGCAGCAGCGGTGAAGCCTTGTCGAAAACCTTGGTGATCTTCACCGGTTTGTGTACCCGCTGGCCGGTGGGCTGACCGGACTGCGGATCGCGGGGGATGATCACTTCATGGCTGAAGCCCTGGACCATGACCTGATCTTCGTGACCTTCCTGGTAGGTGTTGCCAACGGAGTCAGCGGTGAAGGCACCGGCGGTGATCAGACCTTGTTTGGTACCGGTGACGGACATGTACGCTGGGGTTGCCATTGTTGCTCTCCTTGCTTGGATATACGGAAAACCCGGAGGCCTGAATGGCCGGCCGGGCTCCAGGGACATCTCAAGAGTCATGCCAACTTGCCAATACCCCTTGCCAATCAATCACTTGATAGAAATCCAAGGTTCAACAGGCTGTTTCCAGCCTGAATTCCTATAGAAAGTGCGCAAGAAGTTGCGCAGTACTGCGCAACTTCTTGCGCACTCCTCTGTAGAGCCCTGACCGTCATGCTTACAGCGATGTGCCCACAGGCTTACTCACATTTGAGTGCGCAACTTCTTGCGCATCAAGGCTAAAAGCCATCATGGGCATAGGCGGCATAGTTCCGCCCAGGCGCGGGCTCACCTGGCGACTTTAGTTCTGGTCCGATCCTTCGCGCTTCGCGAGTCGGCTATAAAGCTCGCCACAACCTCACCGCAGGCGGGCCCATGAGTTTCGCTCGCCATGCATGGGTGATTTTCCAGTGCGTTTTTCACTGTTAACCTTGCCGCCATGACCCATTCTTCCGCACATCGCCCTCACATTGCCTGGACGCTGTATTTCTGCGTGCTGTTCAACGTGTTCGTCTGCGGTCTGGGTCATGGACAGATGGCTGCACTGGAAATCACCGGCGTGGGTGGGCAGTTCTGTCACGCCATGGGCGAATCTGCATCGACTCTGGATGACAGCTCCAGCGACAAGACTGGCCCCAGCACCATGGGGGCTTTTGTCTGCCCCCTGTGCTCGGCGGTGAGCCTGGGCCTGGGGCTGCTGTTCTGTCTGGCCTGGCTGCTGCTGGTACGGCACTCGGCGCGGGTCAAGGTCGAGCGGGGCAGCAAGGCGCCGCCGCGTTACTCCTGGCCGTCACTCAATCCTCGGGCTCCCCCTCTGAGCGCCTAGCGCTGCTTCGCGATTGCCCTGGCGTCGCGTCTTTTTCATCTCCCGGTACTTAAGTCTGCGGTCGCGATGGCGACGGCGGCCGGGTGTGTTCGATGATTTTTTTCGAGTCCGAGTCCATGAAGTTCCTGTATCGCTCCCCCAGTTGTGCGGCGCTGTGCTGTGCCCTGTCGTTCAATGCCCTGGCCGAGGGCACGCTGCAATTGCCGCAGACGCGCATCAGCGCCGATGAAGTGCAACCCACTGGTCTGCAACTGGATACCCAGACCACCACCGGCTCGCGCCTGGGCCTGACCCCGCGGGAAACCCCGGCCACGGTCAATGTGGTCAACCGCCAGCAGATCGAGCAGCGCGGCGCCGCCAACACCCAGGACATACTGGCCAGCGTGCCGGGGATGAACGCCGCGGCATCCCCGGGCATTCCCGGGTTCGTTTCCTATCGCGGCTTCTCCGGGCCGCAGATCACCCAGCTGTTCAACGGCATCAGCGTGCAATACGACTCCATTGCCGCCCGTCCAGTGGACAGCTGGATCTACGACCGGGTCGAGGCGGTCGGCGGGCCGTCGAGCTTTCTCTACGGCACTGGCGCGGTGGGCGGTTCCATCAACTACATCACCAAGCTGCCTTCGCGCACCGAGTCATTCAATGAAGGGCGGGTCAGCTATGGCTCCTTCGACAGCCGCGAAACTTCCTTGGGTTTCAACCATGCGCTGAACGACGGCGCCGGGCCGCGCCACTACGCGCGTTTCGATGTCAGCCACACCACCAGCAACGGTTATGTCGACCGCGAACAGCGCGATGCCTGGACCACGGCGTTTTCCCTGCTGACGGATTTCAACGACCAGCTGTCCCACACCCTGGCCTACGAGTACCAGAACGAAAGCGTCGACAGCCCTTACTGGGGCACGCCGGCGCTGAACCCGCTGGGGGGCAAGATGGAGGTGGACAAGAGTCGGCGCTTCGAGAACTACAACGTCAGCGACGGTCGCTATGAACAGCGGGTGCAATGGCTGCGTTCGATCATCGACTATCAGGTCAATGACCGCACTTCCGTGCGCAACACCCTGTACCACTACAACGCCGATCGCGAATACCGCAACCTGGAAAACTTCGCCTACAACAGTGACAACAGCCAGGTGGTGCGCTCTGGCATTCTGCTCCAGCGCCACGCCCAGGAACTCAACGGCAACCGTTTCGAACTGCTGCACCACAACAGTCTGTTCGGCCTCGACAGCCAGTGGTCGGCGGGTATCGATTACAGCCACAACGTGATGAGCAACTACCCGCGCTCGGTGTCGGGCTCGCTGCCTGGGGTCGATCCGGACGCTTTTGCTCCGGGCAGCTTCTGGGACTTGCCAGGCATGCAGCGCGGCTTCGAGAAGAACCGCCGCAACCAGGTGGACACCTGGGCCCTGTTCCTGGAAAACCGCCTGCAACTGACCGATCGCCTGTCCCTGCTCAGCGGCCTGCGCCACGATCAGATCGACCTGCAAGTGACCAATTACCGCGCCGTCACCGAGGCCAATCCGGCGTTCTTCCAGCGTAAATATCGGCCCACCACCGGGCGCCTGGGGCTGGTCTATGAGTTGACCCCGGCGGCCAACGTCTATGTGCAATACAGCACCGCTGCCGATCCACCGGCAGGCATCCTGACCACCGCCAGCTACGGTCAGGTGCGCGACTTTGACCTCAGCACCGGCAACCAGTGGGAGATCGGCAGCAAGTTCGATTTCCTCGACGGCCGTGGTTCGGCGACCCTGGCCGCCTACCGCATCGAACGCAAGAACCTGTCCACCGCCGATCCGAGCAACCCCGGCAGCAGCCAGCCGGTGGGCCAGCAATCGTCCCGGGGCGTGGAGCTGGCGGGCTCGTTGCAGGTCACGCCCAAGCTGTTGGCCGAAGGCAACTTCGCTTATGTCGACGCCCAGTACGACGAGTTCTATGAAAACGTCGGCGGCCGGCCGGTGTCGCGCAAGGGCAACAGCCCCACCAACACCCCGGACAAGGTAGGCAACCTGTGGCTGAGCTATGACATTGCGCCGTCTTGGCAGGTCGGTGGCGATGCACGCTACGTGTCGTCGATGTACGCCAATGCGGCCAACACCCGCTATGCGCCGGCCTACACGATCTTCGGCGCGTTCGTCGGCTACCAGTTGAATGCCGATACGCGGATCACCGGCCGGGTGCGCAACCTGACCGATCAGGTTTACGCCCGTACTACCGCACCCACCCAGCTCTACCTGGGGGCGCCGCGGACCTTCGAGCTGGCGCTGCAAACGCGCTTTTAACCTGAGACCGCGGGGCGTCCGATGGCGCCCCGCGCATTTGCGAGCAGCCTGTGATGAAGCGTTATCTGTACCTCTGGCACCGCTGGTTGGGCATTGTTGCCTGCCTGTTCATGGCCCTGTGGTTTATCTCCGGGGTGGTGATGCTGTATGTCGGCTACCCCAAACTGACCCCCGCCGAACACTGGTCACGCTTGCCTGTGCTGCAACTGGACGATGCACCCATTGAGCTGAAACAGGTGCTGCACGCTGCTGATCCCGAGCTGGCGCCGTCAAGCATTCGCTTGACCACGGTGGCCGGCGCCCCGCGCTATATCCTCGAATACCCAGGACCGCGCAAGGTGGCGATCGAGGCCGATAGCGGCCTGCGGGCGCTGCCCACTGACCGGGTCGAGGCCCTGGCCGCGGCCCGGCAGTTTGCCCCCGGTGTGGCGGTGCGTGATCGCGGGACAGTGAATGGCGACATGTGGAGTCAGTCCCGAGCCCTGGACGCCGACCGACCCTTGCTGCGGGTGGCCACCGCCGATGCCGAACGACGTCTGCTGTATGTCTCCGGCACTACGGGCGAGGTGGTGCGCGATGCCACTGCCACCGAGCGTGGCTGGAACTGGATCGGTGCCTGGCTGCACTGGCTGTACCCGCTGCGGGGCATCGGCATCGATGGCGCCTGGGGGCCGATCGTCACTTACCTGTCCCTGGCCGCGACCCTGATGGCCGTGCTCGGCCTGGCGGTGGGCGTGCTGCGCTGGCGCTTCAAACGCACCTATCGCAACGGTTCGCACTCGCCGTACCAGGGCTTTGCCCGCTGGCATCATGTGGGCGGCATGCTGTTCGGCGTGCTGCTGATCACCTGGATCTTCAGCGGCCTGATGTCGATGAACCCGTGGAAAATCTTCAGCAGCTCCCAGCCCCTGTCGGTGGCGGCCTATCAAGGCGCACCGCTGCACGCTGCGGCCTTTCCACTGAGCGCGGCCCAGGCCCTGCAACGCTTTGCCGATGACGGCCTGCAGGCCCGGGAACTGGAGTGGCGGATGATCGGCGGCAAGGGTTATGTGATCGGCTACGACGGTGCCGGACGCACGCGGATTCTGGCCATGGACGATCAGCAGGTGCTGCGCCAGTTCAACCCCGACACCTTGCGCCAAGCGGCCTGGGCCATTCGTCCCGAGCGGCCGATGGTTGTCCAGCAATTGGCTGCCTACGATTTCTATTACTACGCCCGCGAGCCCCACAGCATGATGGGCCACTTGCAGCAGCGCCTGCCGGTGTTGCGGGTGCGCTTTGACGACCCGGCCCAGACCTGGCTGCACCTGGACCTGCACACCGGCGCCATCGTCGGGCAACTGGACCAGCCGCGCCGCGCCTCGCGCTGGCTGTTCGGCCTGCTGCACAGCTGGGACTGGCTGCCGCTGCTGGCCAACCGCCCCTTGTGGGACCTGTGGATGATCCTGTTCAGCGCCGGAGGCTTGCTGATCAGCGTCAGCGGTGTGGTGCTGGGCTGGCGCCGCCTGGGGCGTGCATTGCGTGCGCGTCGGCGTTGAGGCGGGGAAGGGCGCAATACCGCGACCTGGATCAGGGTTATGCAGTATTTCTGCCCTTCGCCGACGATTTAAGCCACCGCTCCCGGTCCCAGCGGTGATAATGCCCGCCTGCTCATTTCCCTACTGCTTCCGGAGCCCATCGCACCCATGTTCGTCATCACCCCGCAGGACCCCGAACTCTACCGTCGGCAAACCCGCCGCAGCACCCTGATCATCGCCCTGGTGTTCATCGCCCTGGCCATGCTGTTTTCCAGCGCTGCGGTGGCGGTGTTCGGCCAGCCCGGCGGCGATAACCTGGTGTGGAATGCCGGCGGCGTGTTCACCGGGCTGGTGATCAGCGCCGTGCTGTTGCGCACGGTGTTCTGGACCCAGCCGTGGATGGCCTCGGCGGTCTATGGCTGGCGCCTCAAGCGCAGCCTGATGCGGGTGACCAATGTCATGCATCATGTCACCGCCGGGGTGGCGGCGGGCGATCCGGCGGCCCTCAAGCTGCTGCGTTTCTATCACCTGGGGTTGACCCAGATGCATCAGCTGGACGCCAACTCCAGTGCCCACGGACAGATGCTGGGTGAAGTGGAGCGCCACCTGGCGTTGCTGGCCGAGCAGGGCATCGACCCACAGCAGGAGCGCCTGGAGGCGCAGTGGCTGGAAGCGGTCAAGGTGCACCAGCCGCGCTGAGGTTCAGGTTGATCCGCTGGCTCTTCCTCAAGGCTGCGGATCATCCAGGTAACGCCACAAGGCCTCGGCCATTTCGTTGGACTGGCCACTGCGGCCAAACAACTGCTGGCCGATATGCAGCCCCAGCTGGCGATAACTCTCGAACTGCGCCTCGTCGAAGAACTGATCCACCGTGCTCTGGTTGGGAAAGCCCGGGTTGGCCCGGGCGTAGTTGACGACGTCCGGTGTCAGCCCGGCGATCAGCCGCGGCTTGAGCACTAGGATCCGGCAGTGGGGCGTGGCCGCGATGTCCGCCTGGGTGTCGGGGCTATGGGCGTAGACGTTCAGCAGCAAGGCGCACTTGTGACTGTCGGCGCTCGGTGGCTGGCGAAACTCTTCCAGGCTGCCGAACAGCGCCTTGAGTTGGGGATGGGCCAGTACCCCCGGGTCTTCGCGGATCTCCAGGGCCTGGTCGATGCGCGCCAGGCGCACCAGATTGGCCAGGTCGTCGAACTGGTAATCCGGGTCGCAGCCGCTGTCGCAGGTGACGATCAGTTCCACCCCGCGCCCCTCACGCAGCAACTCGTAGGTGGCGGTGTTTTCGAAATGCCCGCCGTCGGACAGGTACTGGTAGTCGCGTCGATGTCCATGAAACCGCGAGGTCAGCTCATAGAACAGGTAGGCCTGGGTGCCGAAGTAGGTCCAGGGCTTCAGGTCACGGGGCTTCCAGTGCTGTTGCCCGGGATCGAGGAAGTGGCTGGGCCACCAGATGCCCAGGCGTATGTTGGCCAGCCCCAGGATCAGCGACATGCCCAGGCTGTTGGCTCGCCCCAGGCCGGTGCTGAAGGCGGCGCCGGAGACGCCGATCCACTGGCCCAGGCTCAGGGGGCTCATGATTTCCGAGGCCGGGCCCTGGCTCAGGTCACGGCGGTAGGGCTTGCCATCGAGGGTGTAGCGTTCCGCCGGACCGTCGCTGGCGACGCTGCCTTCGGTTGACGGGGCCCAGTTCGGCGCGATGCACAACGGCTTGCCCTTGCGGTCGCGCTGCACCAGTTGCTCGGCGGGGTCCACCGTCAGGTTCATGGTGACGTTGATCAGGTGCACCGGCCCGGCACTGGGGGTGGCGTAGTACTGCTGCAGCGACAGGTCGTCGCTGGACATCGGCTCGGCCACGCTGAGGTAGGTGCGGCGCTGCTGTGGCGGGCCGTTGAAGCGCCGGCCATTGGACGCGCCGAGGTAGGCGCGGGTCAGCCGGGCGCTGTAGAAGGCCTGGAGCGACGAGGTGTTGAGAAAGCCGATGAAGCGCCCGCTGACGCAGACCAGCAAGGCGGTCACCAGGCTCAGGGCCAGCAGGCGCCAGGCAGCGGCGGCGCTGTAGCTGATGGCGCCAGCGTCATGGGCGACCCATTGCACCAGCAGCGCCCAGCACAGGCACAGCAGGCTCATCAGCAGGCATCCGGCAACCAGCGCCAGGACATCCAGGGGCAGTTTGCGCATCCAGTCGGGCAGCGGCTTTTCATCCTTGAGCAGCACCAGGCGGCGCACCAGCCACATCAGCAGCGCCAGCAGCAGGGGCGTGGCCAGGGCCTGATAGTCCAGCAGGTAGCGATACAACGCTTCGGCACCGGTCACCAGCAGGGCCAGGAAAGCGAGAATGGCCACTGCCGCCATGGCTCGCCCCAGGGCGCGGGTGATCTGCACCCGGTAGTTGCGCACGCAGTTGTTGCAGGTGCTGTCCTTGGCCGGGTCTCGGTGATCCGCCAGCCGACGGACCAGCCGGTGGGTGATCAGCAGCGCGTTGCTGCCGACCAGGGCGGCCCCAAGGGCCAGGGTGCCCACCACCTGCCATTGGGCCACGTCATAGGCCAGGGCGCCGCCGATCCACAGGCCGGTGACGATCGCCAGCATGAAGCGCAAGGCCGGGTTGCCAAGGTTTGGCGGCTGGTCCAGATCGCCTTGGGGGATCACCAGCCAGTACGCCACGGCGCAGGGCAGGGCGAACAGCAGGGCGGCCATCAGCGGCCACAACAGCAGGCTGGCCTGACTCAGCACCTGGAACAGGGTCAGCAGGCTGAGCATCAACAGGATCGGCATGCCGATCATGGCGTGCAGCGACAGCCAGTTGCGCCAGGTCATGGCCAGGGCATAGAGCATGTCGCCGGAGCCGGTGGGCGTCAGGTAGCGGCCGTTTTCCCGCAGCCAGGCGCCCGGGCCCTGTCCCACGGGCTGCTGGGCGTAGTCGACGCCGGTGCTGATACGTCCCGGCGGCTCGAAGCGCAGCGCCTGGTAGGCATCGCGGGCGGCCTGGCCCACCGGGTCCTGGGGATCGGGCTCGCGCAGGCGGCCGGGAAGGAACAGGCTGGAGAAGAAACTGCCGATATAGCCGCCGCCACTGACCGTGGACAGGTAGTCGATGCGTGACAGCAGACTGTGCTCGGTGGCGGTTTCAGGCGCGGGCTGGAGTGGGGCCGTGGAGGCCGTCGCCGGTGCCGGCGCCCGGGCCATGGCTTGCAGGACGCCGAGGCAGAAGGTGGCGCTGCGGATGCCGCCCCCGGACAACGCCAGGCCCCAGTTGCCGCGCTGCGGCGTGCTGGGTCCGGGGGCTTGCTGATGCAGGCTCAGGCGTCTGAAACGGATGCGCTGTTGCTCGATCTGGTAGAGGGTCGAGTCGGGTGTCATGGGCCTTCCTTGGAAAACGAAAGGGGCGGGACCTGAGTGAGCTCAGGATCGGTTGCCCCGGCGAGCGCCCAGCAGAATACCGGATGCGCAGGTTGCGGTGTATGTCACCGGGGGTTCAGGGAGGGCTGGATGGGTATGTGGCGGATGCAAGGGCAGCGGGCGCTGGATGCGTCTGGTGCATGGAAAAAATGGACCTGGTTATAACGTTAGATTTTATTCATATAAATGGACATAAGCTTTAGCCGCTATGCTGCCGCCAGTTTTTTACCTGGCCGTGTGATTTGTAGGGTTTTATTGATGGATGTGGGTAATTTCGGTTTTGTCATCGCAGGCCTGGTAGTGGGATTCATCGTGGGCATGACAGGGGTGGGCGGCGGCTCGCTGATGACCCCGATCCTGCTCTGGTTCGGCATCAACCCGGCCACCGCCGTGGGCACTGACCTGCTGTACGCCGCCATCACCAAGTCCGGTGGGGTGCTGGTGCATCAGAAGAACCGCAATATCGACTGGCGCATCACCGGCTGGCTGACCCTGGGCAGCGTGCCGGCGGTACTGGCCACCCTAGGGTTCTTGAACAACCTGGACTCCGATCCCCAAGCCTTGAACTCGGTGATCAAGCAAGGGCTGGGCTTCGTCCTGCTGCTCACGGCCCTGGCCATCGTCTTCAAGAAGAAGCTCATGGCCTTCGCCCAGCGCCACGGCAGCGACTATCAGCCAAGCCCCCGCGGTCTCAACGGCCTGACCGTGGTCACCGGGCTGATCCTCGGCACCATGGTCGCGCTGACCTCCATCGGCGCCGGCGCCCTGGGCACTGTGGCGCTGTTCATCCTCTATCCGTTCCTGGCCACCAAGCGCCTGGTGGGCACCGAAATCGCCCACGCCGTGCCCCTGACCCTGGTGGCCGGCCTGGGTCATGCCAGCATGGGCAACATGGACTGGCACCTGCTGGGGTTCCTGTTGATGGGCTCACTGCCGGGGATCTGGATCGGCAGCCACATGACCGGGCGGATCTCCGACGAGATCCTGCGCCCATGCCTGGCGGTCATGCTGTTCTCCATCGGCTACAAGCTGGCCTTCTGAGGCCCACAGCCGGGCCATGCTCGCCGTCACCTGCTAACTTCCGTGGATTCCAGGGGTCAGTTATCCTGCGCAGGCCTTTGATGGGCGGCGCAGCCCCTTTTCCCCTTGTGTGATGCAGTCCATGACTATTTCCTCTGCTGATGGTGCCGCCCCCCAGACCTGGCGCGGCGGCGAGACCGGTGCCGCCATCCGCCAGTTCGATTGGTCGCAGACCTCGGTGGGCCCTCGGGAGCACTGGCCCAGCCTGCTGCACAGCACCTTGAGCCTGGTGCTCGAATCCCCTGAAAGCCTGTACCTGCTATGGGGCCCGCAGAAGCAGTTCTTCTTCAATGACGCCTATCGTCCGGTGCTGGGGCCGCGCCTGGCCCATGCCCTGGGGCAGACCATCGAGACGCTCTGGGCCGATGCCTGGCCGGATGTGCAGCCCATGGTCGAGCAGGCGTTTCGCGGCCAGGCCTGCCGTCATGAAGACCTGCCGGTGAACATGCAGCGCTATCCCGGAGAGGAACTGACCTGGTGGTCGTTTTCCATGAGCCCGATATTCGACGAGCGCCAGGAGCAGGTGCTGGGGGTGCTTTGTCACACAGTGGAAACCACCGCGCGGGTGCGCCTGGGGCTGCACGCCCGGCTCACCGAGTCGCGCCTGCGCGAGACCCGCGAGCTCAATACCCGGGTGCTGGCCAGCAGCAATGACTGCATCAAGGTGCTGGATCTCGATGGTCAGTTGTCGTTCATGAGCGAGGGTGGCCTACGGGTCATGGAGGTCAGCGACTTCAACGCCATTGCCGGCTGCCCCTGGCCGGACTTCTGGCAGGGCCAGGGCAACCTTGACGCCCAGGCCGCCATCGCCGCTGCCCAGGCCGGGGAATCGGCGCGGTTCCAGGGCGCCGCCAACACCCTGGCCGGCAACGCCAAGTGGTGGGATGTGCAGGTCACGCCGATGCTCGATGAGGCCGGTCAGCCGGAGAAGATCCTCTGCATCTCCCGGGATATTACCGCCACCCGCGAGGCCGAGGAGCAATTACGCCGCCTCAACGAGTCCCTGGAGCAGCGGGTCCAGGAGCGCACCCAGGAGCGCGACCGGATCTGGCAACTGTCCACCGACCTGATGCTGGTGGCGGATTTCAACGGGCGCATCGTCGCCGTGAACCCGGCCTGGACCCGACTGCTGGGCTGGCAGCGGCACGAACTCGAAGGCAGCAGCTTCTACGATTTCATCCACCCCCAGGACAGTGTGGCGGCGGTCAATGCCTGCACCGAACTGGCGCTGGGTCAGAGTTTTTCACGGGTGGAAAACCGCTTTCGGCACAAGGACGGCAGCTATCGCTGGGTGTCCTGGAGTGCCGTGCCCGACCCCCAGCACCTGCATGCCGTGGGGCGTGACATTCAGGCCGAGCGTGAAGCCGCGCAGGCACTGCGCAAGACCGAAGACATCTTGCGCCAGGCACAGAAGATGGAGGCGGTGGGGCAACTGACGGGTGGGGTCGCCCACGACTTCAATAACCTGCTGACGGTGATCCGCTCGTCCACCGACCTGCTGCGACGCAACCTCAGCGAGGAGCGCCGGCAGCTGTACATCGATGCGATTTCCGACACCGTGGACCGCGCCAGCAAGCTCACCGCCCAGCTCCTGGCCTATGCCCGCCAGCAGAATCTGCGCCCGGAAACCTTCGACGTCGGCGTCAGCGTGCAACTGCTGGCACAGATGATCAATCCGCTGATCGGCGCCTGCATCGAACTGCGTATCGAACTGCCGCAGCAAGCGTGCTGCATCCATGCCGACGCCGGCCAGTTCGATACCGCGCTGATCAACATGGCAGTCAATGCCCGGGACGCCATGCAGGGCGAGGGCCTGCTGGTGATTGCCGTGGAGCGGGTGGCGCAGATTCCCGCCAGCGCCAGCCAGGGCGCCCAGAGCGGCGACTTTGTCGCGGTGTCCCTGACCGACACCGGTGCCGGCATCGACCCGCAGCAGATCGAGCGGATCTTCGAGCCCTTCTTCACCACCAAGGAGGTGGGCAAGGGCACTGGGCTGGGCCTGTCCCAGGTGTTCGGTTTTGCCAAGCAGTCTGGCGGTGGCCTGGTGGTCCACAGTCAGCCGGGGCAGGGCACGCGCTTTACCTTGTACCTGCCGCGCTCTGAAGCTGTGGTCAGCCCGGTAGCGGCCCCTCGCCCGGGGCCGCTGCAGGTGGATGGCCAGGGGGCCACGCTGCTGGTGGTGGAAGACAATCCCGAGGTGGGCGTGCTGTTGGCCCAGGCCTTGAACGAGCTGGGCTACCAGACCGAATGGGCCACCAGCGCTATCGAGGCGCTGCGTCGCCTGAGCCAGGAGCCGGGGGTGTTCCAGGCGGTGTTTTCCGATGTGGTGATGCCCGGCATGAGCGGCATCGAACTGGCCACCCGCATCCGCAGCGATTACCCCGGGTTGCCGGTGATCCTCACCAGCGGCTACAGCCCGGCCCTGGCCCAGGGCCAGACCCGGGAGTTCGTGTTCCTGCAGAAACCCTACTCGGTGGCGGCCCTGGCCCAGGCCTTGAGTGCCGCAATCGGCAACGACTCGCCGCTGTGATGCAGGCCGCCGCCGTCTATGGCTGGTGGCTGCCCTTCATCCACTCCTGGGCCGAGCGCCACAGGCAGATCCCCAGGAAATAGGCTGAAGCCGCCAGCCACAGGCCCATGATCGACGGGCTGTGCAATGGGTGGCTGAGGATCAGCAGCGCGCCACTGAGCAGCCAGACGAAGGTCACGATGATGTTCAGCCCCATCCACTTGCGCACCCGGAACGGATGCAGGAACTGCACCCGAGTGGCGGTCAGCAGGGCCAGGGCGAAGATGCTCAGCAAGCTCAGCCAGGGGCCGGGCTCGATCAGGTAGAAGCACAGGGCGACCACGTTCCAGGCGGCGGGAAAACCCTGGAAGTAGTTGTCGTGGCTCTTCATGTTGACGTTGCAGAAGCACAGCAGCGACGACAGCAGGATCAGCGAGGTGGCCAGCAGCGCGCTGTACTCCGGCAGGGGAATGTAGCGGTAGATGAACAGCGCCGGGATGAACACATAGGTCAGGTAGTCGATCACCAGATCCAGCACCGAGCCGTCGATATTGGGCAGCACCGAGCGGGTGTTGACCTTGCGCGCCAGTGAGCCGTCGACGCCATCCACCAGCAGCGCCACCCCCAGCCACAGCAGGCAGGCCTTGGGCTGGTTTTCAAACAGTGCCAGGGTGGCGAGCAGGGCGCTGACCACGCCGGTGGCGGTGAAGCCATGGGCGCCCCAGGCTTTGATTCTGGCGATTTGCAGGGTCGATATCACGGGGCATTTCTCCGGCGGCTGTGGTTCCCGGACACCCCGCGGTGTGCAAGCGGCGGCGTTGGTCCAGGTTGCAGTTATCGACCGGAAAGCCTGGCAGAAGGTTCAGCCTCAACCCTGAATCAGGCTCAATGCGAGCCTTGTCGCCCTCCAGGGAATCGGGCGTTGCACAGCTGGCTGAGGTCAACGGTCGAAGGGGATTTCCTGAGTCTAGGCGCCATGGCCGAAGCAACAAGCAAAACGCCACCTGGCGCTGAAGGCCGGTGGCGTTTTTTATCGGGCGCCCCAGGGGGCACGCTGCTGTGCAGCTCGGTTACTTTGCCGCCTCCAGGGCGCTGAGCAGCGCATGGGCGGCCTTGATCCGTTCCTCGTTGGGGTAGTTCTTGTTGGCCAGCATGACAATGCCGATCTGCTGGCTGGGGACAAACAGTACATAGGCGCCGAAGCCGCTGGTGGAACCGGTCTTGTTGTACAAGGCGTCGGCCTGGGGCGGTTGGGCCGGAGTCAGCCATTCTACCGGGTGCGGTTCGAGGGCCATTGGCGTCGAGTTGCCCGCCACCAGCCGCGCCAGCGGCACCGGGTAGGCGTAGCGCTCCCAGCCCAGGCCCTGGGTCAGGTCGCCGACCCGGTAATAGCCGCTCTGGGTGCTGGCGATGGCTTTTTGCAGCGTGTCGTCCAACGGCTGCGGTTGCAGGTTGTCGGCAATGAACTGCAGCAGGTCCGGGGCACTGGTCTTGACCCCGTAGGCCTCGGCGTCCAAGGGACCTGGGCTGACCCGGATCGGCTTGTTCTGCTTGTCATAGCCCTGGGCGTAGTGGGCCTGCTGGTCCTTGGGCACCTTGATGTAGCTGTGCTTGAGCCCCAGCTTGGGGAACAGGCTCTTTTCCAGCAGTTGATCGTACGGCTGGCCCAGGCTGCGGGCGGCAAGGTAGCCGAGCAGCCCGATGCTGGGGTTGGAGTACAGGCGCTGGGTGCCCGGGCTGAAGGTGGGCTTCCAGGTGTTGTAGTAATCCAGGATCTTATCTTCGCCCTGGACCTCATCGGGGAACTGCAGCGGCAGGCCACCGGCACTGTAGGTGCCCAACTGCAACAGGCTGATGCCGTCGAAGGCGCTGCCGCGCAGGGCCGGCCAGTACTGGCTGGCGTGGTCCTCAAGGGCCAGCTTGCCGCTGGCCTGGGCGTAGCCGGCCAGGGTCGCGCTGAAGGTCTTGCTCACCGAACCCACTTCGAACAGGGTGTCGTTGTCCACCGGCTGTTGATTGTCCTTGGAGGCAAGGCCGTAGTTAAAGTAATGTCGCTTGCCGTTGGCGATGATCGCCACTGCCATGCCGGGAATGCCCTGCTGCTGCATCAGCGGACGGATGGTGGCATCCACGGTGGTTTTCAGATGGCTGTCCTGGGGGTTCTCGGCCAGGGCGTCGACGCTGCCGAGGAGCAGTACGCAGGCGCTGATGATGCCTAATCCGGTTGAGGTTTTATGGCGCATGATGTGCTGTTTTCCATGGGTTCTGATTTTTTTGCCGCCTATTCCCAGCGACTTTCCGGCTTCGGGGTTCTTTGCGGGAACCCTGGGGCGCAGTGCTCGCGGAGTCTTCCCGGGAAGGGAGAACGTGGTCAGCGCTGCGCGAGCGAGGCCAATGTAGGCAGTCTGCGCAGGATCGGCAAACGACGATATTTCGCAGGAGCCATTAGAAAAACTAGGGAATGCCCATGCTCCGTCCACACCTGCCCTTGAACGCGCTGCGGGCTTTCGAAGCCTCGGCCCGTCATTTGAGTTTCACCCGCGCCGCCATCGAACTCTGTGTGACCCAGGCGGCGGTCAGCCATCAGGTCAAGAGCCTGGAGGCCCAGCTCAACGTCACCCTGTTCAAGCGCTTGCCCCGGGGGCTGATGCTGACCAGCGAAGGCGAGACCCTGCTGCCGGTGCTGCGTGAGTGCTTTGATCGCATCGCCCAGACCCTGGGGCGTTTCGAGGGCGGGCACTACCGCGAAGTGCTGACGGTGGGGGCCGTAGGCACCTTTGCCGTGGGCTGGCTGTTGCCACGCCTGGGGGATTTCCAGGCGCGCTATCCCTTTGTCGACCTGCGCCTGAGCACCAACAACAACCGTGTCGACGTGGCCGCCGAAGGCCTGGACTACGCCATCCGTTTTGGCACGGGAGCCTGGCACGGCATCGAGGCCCTGGAGCTGTTGCAGGCGCCGCTGTCGGTCTTGTGCATACCGCAGATCGCCCACCAGTTGCACAGCCCGGCGGACCTGTTGGGCCAGACCCTGTTGCGCTCCTATCGCACCGATGAATGGCCGCAATGGTTCCAGGAGGCGGGACTGGGCGGCGGCAGTCCCTTGCCCCAGAGCATTGTCTTCGACTCCTCCCTGGGCATGCTCGAAGCGGCCCTGCAAGGCCTGGGAGTGGCCCTGGCGCCGCCGCTGATGTTCGAGCGGCAACTGGCCAGCGGGGCGGTGGTGCAGCCGTTCGACATCGGCATCGTCACCGGCAGCTATTGGCTGACGCGCTTGCAGTCGCGGGCGCAAACCCCGGCCATGAGCGCCTTCAAGGCCTGGCTGCTGGAGGCGGTGGCCGCAGGCCCTTATCAATAGCGCCAATGCCCCGGCGTCCAGAGCCACTGGCCCGCGTGGCCAGTGGCTTGGCTCAGCCCCGTGGGCCCGGCACAATCCTCGACCTTGCAGGGCAGGCGCCGGCATCGGGCCGATGGCCGGCATGCCCCGGAAGTGTGGAGGAAGGTGGATGCCCGTCTTGAAACAGCAGGACCAGGACCCGGACGCGATTGCACGTCCGGTATGTGCCCTGCGCATCTCGATGCAAGAAGAGCGCTGGGAACGGCCGTGGCACAGCCATCGCAAGGCCCAGTTGCTGTTTCCCGCGGGCGGTGTGCTCAGTTGCGAGAGCGCCGAGGGCCTGTGGCTGGCGCCGCCGCAGTGCGCGGTGTGGATTCCCAGCGCGATCGAGCATCGGGTCCAGGGGCTGGAGAACGCCCAGGGTTATTGCCTGTTGGTCGAGCCCGAGCACGCCCGGTCGTTGCCGCAGGCCTGCTGCACCCTGGTGATGTCGCCGCTGTTGCAGGAGTTGCTCAAGCGCTGTGCGCAACTGCCGTTCCTGTATGACCAGGACGGCGCCGCCGGGCGCCTGGTCGCGGTGACCCTGGATGAGCTGGCGGTCGCGCCCCGTGAGCAGATCCACCTGCCCATGCCCCGGCACGCACAGCTGCGGCGTCTGGCCCAGCAGATCCTTGAACAGCCGGAACGGCGCCTGAGCCTTGGGCAATGGGGCGAGCAGATCGGCCTCAGCGAACGCAGCCTGAGCCGCTTGATCGTGGCCGAGACCGGCCTGAGTTTCGGCCGCTGGCAGCGCCAGTTGCACATCCTTCTGGGGCTCAAGCAATTGGGCCGGGGCGACTCGGTGGAGTGTGTGGCGCTGACCCTGGGCTATGACAGCGCCAGCGCCTTTATCCGCATGTTCAAGAAAGCCGTGGGCCAGCCGCCGGGGCGATTTTTTGCCGAGCGTCGCCAAGCCCTGGAAAACCACGCCCTGTAGCCGCTGCCGAGCCCGCGAGGCTGCGAAAAGGCCCGCAGGGCCTTGCCTGGCGATGCCTCGTCAAACTCAAGATCGCGGTGGCCGCCAGGTCAGAGTGCCGCCTGTGGCAGTGGCAATATCTGGCTGGATTGGTCAATAACTTGTCGATCTCGGCTGATGCGGACAATGGTTGGCGGGAAGATGATAAGCATTCTTGTTTGTCAGCTTCTGGAGGTGTTCCCATGTACTTCGATCATCAGCATTTTCCCCTGGTCTGGATGCGTCGCGCCGAAGGCGCAGGACAGCCGGTAGTCGACCCTTACCAGCAGTTGGAGGCGCTGACGCAGCGTGCCCAGGCTTTTGTCCTGATGAGCGATCTGATACCTGAGCCCGAGCAGCGCAACAGCGCTCAGGGCAAGGCGTTGCTCAAGCAGGGCTCGATGTGGACCAAGTGCAACAAGGCGGCGATCCGCCGCTGGATCAAGGCGATGATCGTCATCGCCCCGCAGCCGGAGAACCAGGCGCAGGTCGAGGCTTTTGCCAGGACCTATGAGCAGTTCTGGGGCTACCCACTGCTGCACAGTGCCTCGCCGCTGGCCGCCGTCAGTCTGGCCCAGCAACTGCTGGCGCCGCCGCGCAGCAACCTGCACAACTGGTGAAGGCGGCGAAGTTGCCGTCAGCCGCTCCGGTGCTCCGGGAGGTTGGCGGTGATCACCTTGCCCATGCTGACCCGGGGTTCAATCTTGGTGGCCCGGCCAGGTTTCGGTTGGGAAATACGCCTCCAGGCCCGGCTCGCGGTGGTCCACCCCGTCCTTGGTCCAGTAGCAAGACAAGCGCGAGTAGTTGTCCAGGTCACCACGGACCAGGCAGGTGGCGGCGCGCCCCGGCCAGTTGAAACGCAAGACATCGGCCTCGGCCATGCGGGCACGTTCCACTTTGCCGATGGCGGTGGTGGTCTTGCCGTTGACGGTCTTGACCAGGGTCAGGGCCTGGTTCTCGTAGCGGATCTGCGCAGTGCCGGAGTAGGTCGGGCCGCCGTCCGGCTGTTTGCCGATCAGCATGAATTGGCCGGGCACCATGCTGTAGTAGATGTGCGGTTCCTGGTCCTGCTTTGGCGCGGCCTGGGCCGCGAGGCTGGCCAGCAGCAGGCCGAGAAGGGGGGCGCGGGAGAACGGCGGCATCGGTGCTCACTCCTGTTGAGGCGGGGGGCCATGATTCCAGACTTGGCGTGGCAGATAAATGCCTGGGCGGCTAGCGATGTTCGGTAGGTGTTCCACGGTGCACGGCAAATGAGGCTTAGCGGCAAGCTTGGAGCTTGGAGCTTGGAGCTTGGAGCTTGCGGCTGAGGCGGGCTTAAAGGTTGTTGGGGCGGGGTTTGGTCGCTTTCTTTTGTAAGGCAAATCCGAGAAACTGCGGGCCGCTTGAATGCGCCTGGTGGGCGGGCTAGGGTGCCTGGGCCATCGCCAAATCGATGGCTCGGATGTGCAAGTCCGAATTTTGCTAAGGCGTAGAAACGCTCAGCCATGCTTGGGCGTTTTTCATGTCCGCTGCGTTATGGCGGCCGTGCGCGGGAGATCTTCGGATCTGCCGGGTGTCCTAGCAAACTCGGTCTTGCACACCTGCGTACGGCTGCCACCCTTATTCGTGTGCAAGCGAACGGTGTCGGCTCCTATTCTTAGCTAGGAGTTTGACCATGAAAAAGATCGTTCCCGATCCACCGACTTCCTATCGCGATCCCCAGCTCAAGGCCGCCAATGCTTCGTTGCGTGAAGCGCTGCCCCGGCATCCGTTGGACCCTGCGATGTTCCAGTTCAAGACCACGGCCCAGGCCGTTGCTCCCGACTCGCTGTTCAGCGTGCGCCCGGGCGTGGGCGTCGAGGAGGCGCTGGTGCATGTGGCGTTGCTGCTTAAATGCGCGGAGGAGGTCAGTGATGAAATCACCCGGCAGGGTAGTGGCCTGGAGACAGGGTTGATCTGGTCCATGGTGCATTCGGTGGAGATGGCGCGGGCGGTGGTGGAGGCGTTGCTCGATGGTGCTCCGAGAGATGCTGTTGGCCTAGGTTCTCCGGCGTTGTTGGAGTAGGGGTAGGTTGTTGATGGGGGGCTAGCTCGGCATCCATGCCGAGCTGCCCCCTGCGCAATGCCTGCACTCGGCCTCCTGAAGGGGCAGTAAGATCAAAAGCCACAGTCACAGCTGCAAGCCTCAAGCCTCAAGCCTCAAGCTTGGAGCTTGGAGCTTGCTAGAGCTTGAGCACTCTGCCGCTGGCGGCCACCGCCAGCAGCAGGACCGCGATCAGGCCGAAGGCCGCGCTCAGGCTGCTGCCATGGGCGATGAAGCCGATCACCGCCGGGCCGGCCAGGATGCCGGCATAACCCAGGGTGGTGATGGCTGGCACGGCGATGCTTTCGGGCATGACCTTCTGCTTGCCCACGGCGGTGTAGAGCACCGGCACGATGTTCGAGCAACCCGCGCCCACCAGGGCATAGCCCAGCAGCGCCGCTTCCCAGGCCGGGGCCAGGGTCGCCAGCAGCAGGCCGGCGGCCGCGGTACTGCCGCCGATGATGATCACCCGCCGGGCGCCCAGGCGATGGACGATGGCATCGCCGGTCAGCCGGCCCAGGGTCATGGTCAGGGCGAAGGCGGCGTAACCGAGGCCGGCGTAGGCCGCATCCAGGTTGCGCTCGGCGCTGAGAAACACTGCGCTCCAGTCCAGCACCGCGCCTTCGGCGAGGAACACCACAAAGCACAGGCAGCCAATGAACAGCACCACGCCATGGGGCACGGCAAAGGCCGGGCCCGAACTCTGGCTGCCGTAGGGCAGCATGTGCGGCGCGGCCTTGAGCAGGGCCACCAGCATCAGGGCAATCACCACCAGCGTTGCCCCCAGAGGCGACAGGCCCAGGCCCAGCAGGGCGCTGACGCCGGCGGCGCCGACAATCCCGCCGAGGCTGAACAGCCCGTGGAAGCCCGACATCATGGTCTTGCCGCTGGCGCGCTCGACGATCACCGCTTGCAGGTTGACCGTGGAATCCACACCACCCAGGCCGGCACCGAACAGGAACAGCGCGGCCATCAGCAACGGGATCGAGGTCAGGGTCGCCAGCAGCGGCAAGGCCAGGCAGATCAGCAAGGTGCCGCCGGCCATCACCCGACGGCAGCCAAAGCGCCCGGCCAGGGCCCCGGCAATCGGCATCGCCAGGATCGAACCCACGCCCAGGCACAACAGCAGCAGGCCCAGGGTGCCTTCGTCGAGCCCGGCCCGGGCCTTGGCGTAGGGCACCAGCGGGGCCCAGGCGGCGATGCCGAAACCGGCGATGAAAAAGGCGATGCGCGTGGACATCTGTTCGAGGCGGCCGGGGGTGGCCTGCAGGTGAGTGTTGCTGGCAGTCATAAAAATCCTTGGCGGTCAGGTGCCAGCGAGGGGGGCAACGCTGGCTGACCGGTTGTGCTGTCGCACCGATCCCTTGTTCGTGCAGCCTGGTATCGGTGGCGCCTTCAGAAGGCTTCGAGGGTGGCCGGGGGGATTGTGACAAAACTAACGGTTGAAGGTTGCAGAAAAACCCATCCGGGCCCATGAACGAAACATTCGTCGCCGCCTCGGCAATGCTTGAGGCATTCCGCGGGCGCTGCTGTTGGCGGAAATATTAGTGCGCAGGGGGCGCATCTATTGCGCATAATCGGCGGCTTTTGCACAAAAACATTCCACTGTGCGCCGTTGTTTTCCGGAGTTGCGCCGTTCATGAATACCAGTCTCGATGCCTATGACCTGAAGTTGCTCGCCGAGCTGCAACGCGATGCCAGTACCGCACAGAGCGAACTGGGCCTGCGGGTCAACCTGTCCACGGCGGCGGTCAATCGGCGGCTCAAGCGCCTGATGGACGAGGGCGTGATCGAGCGCTACACCGCGCAAGTCGCCCCGGATGCCCTCGGCCATGAGCTGAGCATCATCGTCGAGGTGGAAGTGGAAAGTGAGCGCATCGACCAGATCGATGCGCTCAAGCGCAGCTTCCAGGCCTGCCCCCAGGTCCAGCAGTGCTACTACGTGGCCGGTGAATGCGATTTCGTGCTGATTTTCTGCGTGCGCAACATGGCCCAGTACACCCAGCTGACCCGTGAGCTGTTCTTTGGCAATGACAACGTCAAGCGCTTCAAGACCCTGGTGGCGATGAACCGGGTCAAGGTCGGGCTCCAGGTGCCCACCGACGGTTGAGGCTCAAGGGGTCTGCAGCGCCTCCACCAGAAAATCGATGAACACCCGGACTTTCTGTGACAGGTGGCGCTGGCTGGGATACAGCGCGTAGATCTGGCGGCTGGGCAGGCGTTGTTCCGGTAACACGCGCAGCAGTTGGCCGCTGTCCAGGAGCGGTTGGGCGACAAAGCCGGGCAGGGCGCCGATGCCCAGGCCGGCCACCAGCATGTCGCCGAGCAGCAGGCTGTTGTCCACGGCAAAGTGCACCGGCAGCTCCAGCCGGGTCTGGCCTTCCGGGCCCTCCAGTTGCCAGCGCCCGGGATGCTCCGCCAGCCGGTAGGCCAGGCAGCGGTGGCGATGCAGGTCGGCAATGGCGCTGGGCGTGCCCTGGGCCTGGAGATAGGCCGGCGCGGCGCAGATCACCTGCTCAACCTGACCCAGGTGACGCGCGATCAAGGTCGAATCCTCCAGTTGCCGGCGAATCCGCAGGGACACGTCGAAGCCTTCGCCCACCACGTCCAGCACCTGATCGTTGAGGGTCAGGTCCACCTGCAATTGCGGGTAGCGCTGCATGAAGGCCACCAGGATCGGCGACAGCACCTTGAGCCCGAAGGACAGCGGCGCATTGATCCGCAGGCGGCCACCGGGTTCGTGGCTGCCGGCCTGGGTGGCGCGCTCCAGGGCGTCCAGCTCATCCAGCAGGTGACAGCATTCATTGAAGTAACTCTGCCCGGCTTCCGAGAGGCTCATGCGTCGGGTGGTGCGCAGGATCAGCAGGCTGCCCAGGCGCTCTTCCAGTTGCCGCACTTGCTTGCTGACGGCGGCGGTGGATTGCCCGAGGTCGACGGCGGCCTGGCTGAAGCTGGCCCGTTCCACCACCCGGCGAAAGGTGCGCATAGCCATCAGTACGTCCATATTGTTTCCCCTGGGTTGAATATCTATCCACGAATCGGCTGATTATCTCTGATTGATCCCTCAATACCATGGGCACTTCATTTCACAGGAGTGTTGTCATGGCTCATCACGCAATGTCGAAGATCCTTCCCGGGGTGCTCGCCCTGGCCCTTTTCAGCGGTGGTTGCAGTGCCGCCACTGCGGCCCGTGCCGAGGTTGGGATCAGCCCTTGGGGGCCCAAGGATGAGATCGGTCGCTTGAACCTGATCACCCCCGAGTCCCGGGCGGCGATCATGGCCCGGGTCAGCGGCGAGCAGGCCTACGACCTGGCCGTGGATTATTTTGTCGGCATGCCCAGCTGGCAGGCCGCTGGAGATCCGCCC
The DNA here is from genome assembly GCF_042980055.1 of Pseudomonas danubii. Lineage (NCBI taxonomy): Bacteria > Pseudomonadati > Pseudomonadota > Gammaproteobacteria > Pseudomonadales > Pseudomonadaceae > Pseudomonas > Pseudomonas danubii. The sequence goes on along the minus strand of NZ_CP116502.1, from coordinate 5,683,417 downwards.
TATCAGATGTGGATGACCCACACGCCCCACGGCAATGTGGTCGCCGATCCGATGCAGGTCGGCGAACCGATGAACCAGCACGTCAGCTACAGCGGTTCGGCGGTGTCGATGTACGCCCATATGGGCACCCATATCGACGCCCTCAACCACTTTGGCCTCAACGGCAAGATCTGGAACGGCTACCGCGCCGATCAGCATCTGGGGGATCGGGGCTGGAACGTCACCGGGGCGGAAAAACTGCCGCCGATCATTGCCCGCGGAGTGCTGATCGATGTGGCTGCGGCCAAGGGGCTGGAACAGCTGGCGGACAGCTACCGGGTGACCCGCGCCGACCTGCAACAGGCCCTGGCCAAACAGAAGGTGGCGCTGGAGAAGGGCGATGTGGTGCTGATCCGCACCGGGCGTATGCGTGACTACGACAATGCCCAGCGCTATATGGCCAACCCGCCGGGGCTGAGCCTGGATGCGGCGAAGTTCCTGGTGGAAGAGGGCGGCGCCATGGTGGTGGGGGCGGACAACCTCAGCTTTGAAACCTTCCCTTCCGAGGTCGAGGGCAATTACCTGCCGTTGCACACTTACCTGCTGGCGATGCAGGGCGCGCCGATCCTGGAGCTGGTGAACCTGGAAGGCTTGTCCCGGGACAAGGTCTATCAGTTCGCCTTTATCGGTGCCTCACTCAAACTGCGGGGCGCCGACGCGGCACCGATCCGGCCCATGGCCTTACCCATTCGCTAGCCTGGCGGATGGTTGTTCTTCAGCAGCGCGCGATGTTCACCCAGGTTGCTTAGTCCCCTCTGGTCGAGCCGCTGGATTGTCCGTAATGTCAGCGGCTCGGTTTTTTTCTGGAGGCGGTGTGATGGCGGCGTTCTACGATGCCCGGGGCAATATTTATGGCGTGGTGTCGCCCGAGGCGCTGCGCAGCCTTGGCGTTGCCTTGCCCGATACGGCGGCGCAGGCGGCCCTGGAGCGGCGACGGTGGGCTGTGCAGGCCATCGCCGCGCTGTGTGACTGGGCGCCGGGAACCCGGCCGCAAGGGGCCAAGGCTCATCGCTGTGACGGCTTGTTGGTGGGGCCGTTCCAGGCCGGTGCGCCTTTCGATCTGCTGATCGTCAATACCGACGGCACCCTGGCCGAGCGCAGCGGCAATGGCCTGACGATTTTTTCCCAAGCCCTCACCGAACAAGGGCTGATGGCGGTCGAAGGCGAGACGCTATTGCGGGTGCATCATGACCAGCCCGGTGGCGACTCGCCGGTGATCACGGCGGTGGAGCCGGCGCGGGTGGCGGGGGTGTCGGGGTTCTGGCTGGACCTCGGGCAGCCGAGCTTCGGACCTGAGGCGGTGGCAGCTGATGGGGTGCAAAGCCTGACCTTCAATGGCTGCCAACTGAGCCGGGTCGCGCCCTTGCAAGCGTTGAATGCACAGTGGCAGCACAGCCAGTTCGTGCGTATCGGCAATCCCCATTGCGTGACCCTGGTGGAGGCGGCCGATGCTTTGCCGAGCAACCCGCAGATGCTCGAAACGCCGCTGTTCGAGGGCCTGACCCGTATCGCGTTCGCCCGGCCCATCGGCAACGGCGAGCCCTGCCCGGCCGGGGTCAACCTGCAATGGGCCATGCGCGCAGGTGAAGGGCGCATCGCGGCCCGGGTTTTCGAGCGTGGCGAAGGTCCCACCGCGTCGTCCGGCACCAGCGCCAGCGCTGTGGCTTGTGCGGCCTGGCGGGTGGGCTGGGTCCAGGCCGGACGGGTCGAAGTGCTGATGCCGGGCGGTACCGCGCCGTTGCTGTTGCAAGAGACCGATGGGGTGTTAACCCGGGTGAGCCTGTTTGGCACGGCGCGGGCCCTGGCTGACTGAGCAGGGCGCCGCCGTGGCGCTGGCCGGGTGCAAAACGGCTGGGGTTTATGTAGCGTGACGGCAGTCGTGGCCTATCTCCCGATACCGCCCGCATTCATGGAAGGGATTCGACATGCAAAAAGGAATGCCCCGCCGCGCCTTGCTCAAAGGCTCGGTTATGGCTCTGGGGGCTTTAGTCGCTGGCAGCCTTGGCGGTTGCCTGACCAGCCAGCTGTACGAAAGCCGCGCCAGCAATGAGGTCTATACGGAAACCGTCAGCCAGTTCTACATCACGGCGGACGCGCAGAGCTTTGTCATCCTGGGCAAGAAGTACCACTACTTCGTGATAGTCGATCCTGAGTTGCTCAAGGCCATCAAGTCGGACCTGCACGGAAAAATGCAGGCCGAGTTTTCGCAGATCCTCGTCAATGCGGGGCAGAACCTGGACGGTAAACTGCTCCTGAGAATTCCCGGGTTGGACCAGCTCGACGCCCAGCAGATCGAGGCAGCCAAGGCCTTGGGTTTCGTGGTGGCGAGGTCGCAGAACGCCCTGTTGCACCGCTATGCCATTCGCGGCAGCCGCTTTAAGTCCAAGCGGGATATCAGCGCCTATCAGGCCAACCCGTTGAACAGCACCTACACCCTGAACTTCTCGGCGTACCGGGAGAAGAGCAAGGTCGGGCAGGTGCTGTTGACGCCGGTGACCCTCACCGCAGACGGCGTATTGACGATCCTCGCCCTGCCGCTGTTGCCGGTGGCGTTCATGGCGGCCCAGCCGTTTCGGGTCAAGTAAGCGTCGCCACGGGTCAGTCGTCGGCCAGGTGCACCTGGGCCATCTGCCGTTGCATCAGCACCTTGCCGTGGCGGATCGAATACAGCGCCAAGCCCTGGCTGCGGAGCATTTCGTAGTCGCTGTCGGCAGACAGGATCAGCAGGTTCGCCGGGCGACCTTCTTCAAGGCCGTAACCCTCGCCCAGGGCCAGGGCCTTGGCGCTGTTGTCGGTGACCAGGTCCAGAGCGCTTTGCAGGTTGCTGTAGCCGAGCATGTGGCAGATGTGCAGGCCGGCTTCGAGCACCCGCAGGATGTTGCCATTGCCCAGGGGGTACCAGGGGTCGACGATCGAGTCCTGGCCGAAGCAGACGTTCATCCCGGCATCCAGCAGCTCCTTGACCCGGGTCACGCCGCGGCGTTTCGGGAAGCTGTCGAAGCGCCCCTGCAGGTGGATGCTTTCGGTGGGGCAGGAGACAAAGCTGATGCCGGAATGCCCCAGCAGGCGAAACAGCTTGGCGCAGTAGGCGTTGTCGTAGGAACCCATGGCGGTGGTGTGGCTGGCGCTGACCCGCGAGCCCATGCCGCGGCTGCGGGCTTCTTCGGCCAGCACTTCGAGAAAGCGCGAGTGCGGGTCGTCGGTTTCGTCGCAGTGCACGTCCACCAGGCAGCCTGTGCGTTCGGCCAGGTCCATGAGGAATTTCACCGAGCTCACGCCCTGGTCCCGGGTGTATTCGAAATGCGGAATGCCGCCCACCACATCGGCGCCCAGGCGGATGGCTTCTTCCATCAGCTCGCGACCGTTGCGGAACGATTCGATGCCCTCCTGGGGGAAGGCGACGATCTGCAGGTCGATCAGGTGCGCGCTTTGCTCGCGCACTTCCAGCATGGCCTTGAGGGCAGTGAGGTCCGGGTCGGTAACGTCGACGTGGGTGCGCACGTGCTGGATGCCGTGGGCCGCCAGGGCGCGGATGGTCTTGTGGGCGCGGGTGCGCGTGTCTTCGGCGGTGATGGTGGCCTTGCGTTCGCCCCAGCATTCGATGCCTTCGAACAGGGTGCCGCTCATGTTCCAGCGCGGCTCGCCCGCGGTGAGGGTGGCGTCCAGGTGAATGTGCGGTTCGACGAAGGGCGGCACCACCAGGTTGCCGCCGGCATCCAGGTGTTCGGGGCCGAAGGCCGGGACGGCGCCGGAGGTGTCGGCGCCTTGCAGGACAATGCGGGCGATGCGGCCGTTTTCCAGGTGCAGTTGGTACAGACCTTCACGGTGGCGCAGGCGGGCGTTGGTGATCAGCATCGGAGCAGTTCCTCGGGTCGGGCAATCAGTGGTTCAGCCGTCGGATCAGGGCAGGTCCTTGTCCCACGGTCGTTGGACGGCCCCCGGTCAGGCGTCAATGCGCGGTGCGGCAGGGGGCAGGGTGTTGCGTGACCGGGCCATGATAGACCCGGAAGGTGCCGGGTGAGCAAATCAGGCCTGGATGTCGGCGGCCTGGGGGGCGCGTGCGCCCAGCATCGCGCTCAACAGGATGTAGCTCAGGCCGGCAGCCGCGATGCCCACCAGCGGCGCGACCCAGGGCGAGCAGAAAGCCGCCAGGGTGCCCAGGCCATAGGCGCACAGCCCTGGCCAGTTCCAGGCCGGCAACTGGCTGTCGGCCAGGCGCGGGTAGCGGCCGCGCCAGCGATAGAAAAAGTCGGCCATGATCACCCCGCCAATCGGCGGAATCACCGTGCCCAGCAGCACCAGGTAGGGCACCAGCAAGTCGTACATGCCGAGCATCGCCAGCAAGGTGCCGATCAGTGCGCCCACCAGGGTCACGGTCTTGCGCCGCTGGGTGCGCAGCAGGTTGCAGCCGGCCACGGCGAAGTTGTAGATGGTGTTGTCCTGGGTGCTCCAGATGTTCAACAGCAGCATGGCCATGGCCGCCATGGCGAAGCCTTGCAGCAGCAAGACTTCCACCACGTCCGGCTGCTGGTAGACGATGGCGCCGTAGGCACCGATCAGCACCATCAGGCCGTTGCCGATGAAGAAACCGATCAGGCTGGCGCTCACCGCCACCCGCGCCGAGCGGGAGAAACGGGTCCAGTTGGTGGCCTGGGTCGCACCGCTGACAAAGGTGCCGAACACCAGGGTCAGGGCGGTGGACAGGTCCATAGTGGCGCTGGGGCTGAGGGCCAGCAGGCCGTCGAGACCGCCGACCTGAATGCTTGCCACCCCCATCGACAGCACCAGCAGCAGGCCCATGGCCGGCACCGCGATCCACGACAGGATCTCCAGGCCGCGATAACCGATGTAGGCCGTGGCGCAAAAGGCCATGCCGAACAGCAGCATCAGCCCCAGTACCGCGCCTTGATCCAGCTGGAAATACTTGCCCAGCACCACCGCCGCGGTGGCAGTGCCCCAGGCGTACCAGCCCACCTGGGTCAGGCCGAGGATCAGGTCGCTGAGCTTGCTGCCCCGTTCACCAAAGCAGAAGCGCCCCATCAGCACCGTATTCAACCCGCTCTTGAAGGCGATGTAGCCCAGGCTCGCGGCATAGACCCCGAGCAACAGGTTGCCGAGGACGATGACCGCCAGCAGGGTAGGGAAGTTGAACGCCACCCCCAGCTTGCCGCCGGCGAACATGGTGGCGGTGAAGAAGGTGAAGCCCAGCAGCACCATGGCCATGGAGGCCAGGCCCTTGCGGGCGTGCGCTGGAACTTCGCTCAAGGGGTAGTCGTTGCCGGGTTCGTGCTGGGTCATGGGCCTGTCCCTGGTCGGAGTGATAGCCGGTTGTTGCAGCCAGCGTGCCAAGCGGCCTGACAACCGGGGGCTGCCCGGCAGGTATAGACGATGACAGGTATTCAGCCACAGATGAGCGCCGGCACTGGCACGAAAGCGGTGCAAGCGGCGTCATCTTGAGTCACGCCACGCGGGTGCGGATCAGTCGAACATGACCTGGGTGGTCCGGCCCTGATGAAAATCGAAGGCTTCGCGGATATCCCGTTCCACGGTGCGGCCCTGGGACAGGGGCGGTAACTGGTCGGGGGCGAAGAAGCCGGCCTCGGTGGCTTCACTGCCGGCCAAAGGGGGCTGGGTTCCCTGGCGTTCACAGAGAAAGTACAGCTTGTAGAAGTCGCGGTGATCAGCCTTGTAGGGGCCCTTGGCCTTGTGCCGGACGCCGTACAAGGCGCGTACCGACACCTCAAGCCCGGCTTCTTCGTGGATTTCCTTGATCACGTTTTCGCTGGCCGACAGGCCGACATCGGCATAGCCACCGGGCAGGGCCCAGAGGCCGTCGTGCTGTTCGCGCACTAGCAGAATCTTGCCGTCCTCGATCAGCGCGCCGCGCACTTCCACCATCGGCGTCGAATAGCGCTGGGCAAAGTCCGAGACCAGATCGGTGATGCGCTCCAGGGGCACGTTGCCCAGCTGCGCCAGCATGCCGTGGGCGATGTCGGCGATTTCCTGGTAGCGCTCGCGGTCGTGCACGTCCTTACAGAAGTGCAGGCCGGTGGAGGCGATGGCTTGCAAGCGTTTGGCGTGGGTCAGCCAATGGCTTTCCATGGGTGGGGTTCCTGCAACGTCAGAGAGAAGGCGCTTGTTTTAAGCCCTTGGCGAGCAGGGAGCAAGCACCACGCCGCGGCCGGCGGCGTGGTGCGCTTGGATCACCCGGTGAGGTGTTGCAGATGGCAACGCACTTGCTGCGTCGCATCGCCCAGCAGCTGTTGCGGCTGTTCGCAGCCCGGACCGCGCCGGCTGCAGCGGTCGAAGAAGAAGCAGCCGGCGGGCAGCTTGCGGTTGCCCGGCAGTTCGGTGGGGGCCGAGACCTGGCTGTCCGCCAGGGGTGCGCCCAGGCGTGGCACCGCATCCAGCAGCAGTTGGGTGTAGGGATGGCGCGGTCGCTCCAGCACTTGCTCGGCGCTGCCCAGTTCGACGATCTGCCCCAGGTACATCACCGCCACCCGGTCGGCCATGTGTCGCACCACCGAAACGTTGTGCGAGATCAGCACAAAGGTCAGGCCGCGGCTGCGTTGCAGGTCTGCCAGCAGGTTGAGGATCTGCGCCTGCACCGAGATGTCCAGGGCCGAGGTCGGTTCGTCGAGGACGATGATGTCCGGGTTCGACGCCAGGGCCCGGGCAATGGCGATGCGCTGGCGCTGGCCGCCGGAAAACTGGTGCGGGTAGCGCTCCAGGTATTCGCCGCGAATGCCCACCTGCTGCGCCACCTTGGCGGCGATCTCGCGCATCTGTGCGGCCGGGGTGGTGCCCAGGGCGAACAGCGGCTCGGTGATGATCTTCCAGATCGGCAGGCGCGGGTCGAGGGACGACTGCGGGTCCTGGAACACGATCTGCACGTGGCTGTGGCGCTCGCGGTCGCTGGCGTAGGCCCAGCGCAGGTCGCCGCTGCTGGGCTGGACCAGGCCCATAAGCAGCTGCGCCAGGGTGCTCTTGCCGCAGCCGGACTCGCCGACGATGCCCAGGGTTTCCCCGGGGCGCAGTTCCAGGTCGATGCCGTTCAGCGCGTGGGCGAAGGCCCGGGGCCGGCCCAGCCAGTCATTGCTCAGGGGGAAACGCACTTGCACGTCGTTGAGCCGCAGCAGCGGCGCGTTACCGGTTTGGGAGTGGGTGGCGGTCATTGGGCGGACTCCGGGGCGGCCAGCCAGCAGGCGCTCTTGCGCTGCTCGCCGGCGTTGATCGAATGCAGCGGTGGCCGTTGGGCACACACCGCCATGGCCTGCGGGCAGCGCTCGCGAAAGGTGCAGCCAGCGGGCAGGTGGGCGAGGTTCGGCACCTGCCCGGGAATGGTCAGCAGTGGCGCGCCGGGGGCCACCTGTTCCGGCAGGCCGCTGAGCAGGCCGCGGGTGTAGGGATGCTGCGGATCGAGCATGACCTGGGCGGTGTTGCCTTGCTCGACCACGGCGCCGGTGTACATCACGTAGACCCGGTCGCAGAACTGCGAGACCACCGCCATGTCGTGGGTGATCAGGAGGATCGCGGTGCCCCGTTGCCGGGCCTTCTCGCGCAGCAACAGCAGCACTTGGCGCTGCACCGTGACGTCCAGGGCGGTGGTCGGCTCGTCGGCAATCAGCAACTGCGGATCGCAGGAAAATGCCAGGGCGATCATCACCCGCTGGCGCATGCCGCCGGACAGCTCGAAGGGGTAGGCCTGGAGCACCTGCTCGGGGTCGGCGATGTGCATGTCCCGCAGCAGGGCGATGGCCTTGGCCCGGGCCTCGTCCTGACTCAGGCGCTGGTGATGGATGATCACGTCGAGCATCTGCCGGCCGATGCGCCGGGTCGGGTTGAGGGCGGTCATCGGTTCCTGGAAGATCATCGCCGCGTCGCGGCCACGGATCTGCAGCAGCTGTTTTTCCGGGGTGGTGAGCATGTCCCGGCCCAGCAGCGACAGGCTGCCGGAGGTGATGCGGTAGCTGCGTTCGGGCAGCAGGCGCAGGCTGAGCATGGCGGTCACCGACTTGCCCGAGCCGGATTCGCCGACCACGCCGACGATTTCCCCCGGGTTGACGTGCAGCGACACGCCGTTGAGGGCCTGCACGTTGCTGCGGTAGGCGGGGAATTCCAGGCTCAGGTTGTCGATGTTGAGAACGGCGGATGAGCTCATGGTCATTTCCCCTGTTGCCGTGGGTCGAGCAGGTCACGGATGCCGTCACCCAGCAGGTTGAAGCCGGTGGCGGTGAACAGGATCGCCAGCCCGGGAAAGGTCGAGTACCACCAGTTGTCGAGGATGAAGTTGCGCCCGGTGGCCACCATCGCCCCCCATTCGGCGGTGGGCTGTTGCGCCCCCAGGCCGATGAAGCCCAGGGCCGAGGCCATGAGGATGGCGCTGCCGATGTCCAGGCTCAGTTGCACCAGCAACGGCGGCATGGCGTTGCGCCCCACATGCCAGCTGACGATGTGCCAGCGCCCGGCGCCGTAGGTCTGGGCCGCCTTGACGTAGCCCATCTGGCGGATGCTCAGGGCCTGGCCCCGGGCCAGGCGCACGTAGAACGGAATGCGCACCAGGGTGATCGCCAGCATGGCGTTGAACAGGCTCGGGCCCAGGGCGGCGGCCAGGGCCATGATCAGCACCAGGGACGGCACCGAGAGCATGATGTCCATCAGGCGCATGATCAGGCTGTCGAAGCGCCCGCCGATGATCCCCGACAGGCAGCCCAGCAGGCCCCCGGCCAGGCACGAGGCGAAGGCCACAAACAGGCCCACGCCCACCGACTGGCGGCTGCCGTGGAGCACCCGGCTGAACAGGTCGCGGCCGACTTCGTCGGTGCCGAACCAGTGGGCGGCGCTGGGGGCGGCCAGGCGTTGGGCCAGGTTCAGGGCATTGGGATCATGGCTCGACAGCCAGGGGGCGAAGGCCATGCACAGCAGCACCAGCAGGGTCATGCACAGCCCGGCGATGGTCAGCGGGCTCTGCCGCACGCGGTAGCCCAGGTAGGCCAGGCGCGCGCGCCAGCCGCTGGCTTGGGCCGCAGGGACTGGCAGGGGAACGATCAAGGGAGCGGACATCTCAATTTACCTCGCCAATGCGCGGGTCGATCACCCGGTACAACAGGTCGATCGCCATGTTCAGCAGCACATAAATGAACGACACCAGGATGGCGAAGCCCATCACCGCCGGGAAATCCAGGGCCTGGATCGACTTCACCACATAGGCGCCCATGCCCGGCCAGGCGAACACGGTCTCGGTCAGCACCGCGCCGTACAGCAGATCGCCCAGGGTCAGGCCGAGCACCGTCACCGAGGGGATCAGCGCATTGGGCAGGGCGTGGCGCAGGATCACCGCCCAGCGCGACAGGCCGTAGGCCCGGGCGGTGCGGATGTAGTCCTCGCCGAGCTGGTCGAGCATCGCCGAGCGGATCTGCCGTGCCACCACCCCGAGGTTGACGAAGCCCAGGGTCACCGCCGGCAGGATCAGGTGCTGCAGGGCATTGAGGAACAGCGGAATATCCCCGGCCAGCAGCGAGTCGATCAGGTAGAAGCCGCTGATGGTTGGCGGCGGCTCCAGGCCTTCGTCCAGGCGCCCGCTGCCGGGCAGCCAGCCCAGGTTGCCGTAGAACAGCAGGATCAGCCCCAAGCCCAGCCAGAACGCCGGGGTGGAAATCCCGGTGACCGCCAGGGTGCGAGCGATCTGGTCGATAAATCGGTTGTGATAGACCGCCGACAACACCCCCAGCGGCACGCCCACCAGCACCGACAGCAGCAGCGCCGCCAGGGCCAGCTCCAGGGTGGCCGGGAAGAAGGTCTGCAAGTCCTCCAGCACCGGGCGGCTGGTGCGGATCGAGGTGCCCAGGTCGCCGTGCAGCAGGTCGAGCATGTAGCGCCCATATTGCTGGTACAGCGGCAGGTCCAGGCCCAGCTGGTGGCGGATGTTCTGCACGATGGCATCGCTGGCCCGGTCGCCGGCGATCAGCCGCGCAGGGTCACCGGGAATCAGGTGCGAGATGGTGAAGGTAATCAGCGAAACCCCGATCACGACCAGCAACAGGCCGAGCAGGCGTTTGCGCAACATATTCAGGAAGGCCATGAGGCAACCTCGTTAACGCTTGACGAACGGCAGGGGCAATAACGGCCCCGCAGCGGGGACACGGCAACCCGGCGCCGGCCCGGTTCAGGGGCCGGCGACGGGGATCGCAGGGCCGGTCCTACTTGCTGATTTCGGCGATGTTGAACACCTGTTCCAGCATCGGATGGAACACGTAGCCCTTCACCGAATCGCGCATCGGCAGGCTGTAGTTCTTCTGGTACAGGTAGGCGTAGACGTTGTCCTTGAGGACGATCTTCTGCGCCTTCTGGTACAGCTCGATGCGCTGGGCGGTGTCGTTGGTGGCCGCCGCTTCACGGATCAGGCTGTCCACTTCCGGGTTGCTGTAGAACGAGCGGTTGCCCGGCAAGCCCTGCAGGCTGGAGTCGAACCAGAAGTTCATGAACATGTAGGGATCGGCAAAGTCCGGGCTCCAGGAGCCGATGGCCACGTCGTAGTCACCCTTGCCGACCCGTTCACGCATGGTGGCGTTGGCCAGTTTTTCCATCTTCAGGTTGATGCCCAGGGGCGCCAGGCCCGCTTGCAGGGTCAGGCCGATGGACTCCCAGTTGGCGTCCTTGTCCGAGTACAGGTAGGTCAGGTTGCTGATCTTCTGCGGGACCTTGGCCAGGCTGGCCTTGGCGCCGTCGAGGTTCTGCTGCATCAGCGGCAGGCTCGGGTCGTGGGCCCACATGCCGTCGGGGATCGGCCCGTTCATCAGCTTGGCCTGGCCCTTGAGGATGCCGTCGACGATGCCTTTGTAGTCGATGGCCTGGACCAGTGCCTGGCGCGCTTCGACGTTGTCCAGGGGCGCACGCTGGTTGTTCAGGTAGAGGTAGTTGACCCGCAGCGAGGGGAAGGTCTGGATCACCACCCCGGACTTGCCGGCCAGGGTGCCGAGCTGGTCTTCGGGCATGTCCTCGATGATGTCCAGGTCGCCGCGCTCCAGTTGCAGGCGGCGCACCGAGGCCTCGCTGATGATCTTGATCACCACCTTGTTCAGGCTCGGCTTGGGGCCGGCGTAGTAGCTGTTGGGTTCCAGCGTCAGCGACTGGCCCTTCTGCCAGTTGCTCAGGCGGAAGGCCCCGGAGCCGGCGGTGTGGGTCGAGAGGTAGGCGTTGACGTCCTCGCCCTTGTTGGCCACGTCCGGGTTGATGATGCCGCCGCCGTTGTGGGCCAGGGTGTAGAGGAAGGGCGCGTAGGGCTTCTTCAGGGTGAAGCGCACGGTCAGCGGGTCGACCACGGCCACGCTCATGTCATCCGGGAAGGCTCCGGATGGGCCTTGCTTGAGCTGCATCAGCCGGTCAAAGGAGAACTTCACTGCGGCGGCGTCCACCGGCTTGCCGTCGTCGAACTTGTTGCCCGGCTTGAGCTTGAAATCCCAGGTCAGGTTGTCGGCGGAAGTGCTCCAGCTCTCGGCCAGGTCGCCCTGGACTTCGGTGCTGCCCTTGCCGTTCTCGACCTTGTAGGTCACCAGCTTCTGGTAGGCCGGGTAGGTCACGGCCCAGTCGTTGTTGTCGATGGTCACGGCCGGGTCGAGGGTCTGCGGGTCGGCGGCCTTGCCGATCATCAGGGTGTCCTTGGGCGCGGCGGCGCTGGCCGCCTGCCAGGCCCCCAGGCTCAGGGCGGCGCACAGCAGCGACAGGGCGACACGGGTGGACAGACGCACATCAGGGTTATTGCGCAGATTGGGGGTCATGCCGGTTTCCTTGATCATTCGATGTTGGGAAGTTCGTCAGGTTTTTTATAAAAGCTATAACCGGGCAGTTGGAGCTGAAGCGGTGTTGCAGTACGACCGGCTTGGGGCAGTGAGCTGCCTGTTGTTGTGGCCGGCTGGGGAACGGGAGATCAGTGTTCGAAGGGCTGGTCGTGCTCCTGGATCAGGGGGAAGTCTTCGGCGTTGGGCAACTCGTAGTGCCACCACTCGGTGGGGATCGCCTCGAAGCCGGCGCTGAGCATGATCCCCAGCAGCATCAGGCGATTGCGCTGCACCTGGGGCGGCAGGTCGCTGTAGAACTGGTGCGACTTGGGCTCCATGGCATCGAAGGCGGTGCCCATGTCCAGCGGTTGGCCGCTTTCATCCACCAGGGTCAGGTCCACGGCCACGCCCCGGGTGTGGTGCGAGCCCAGGCGCGGGTCGCGCACGTAGTCCGGGTTGGGCAGGGCCTGCCACAGCAGCTGCTGGGCGTAGGCCGGGCGATAGGCGTCGTAGATGCGCAGGCCCAGGCCGGCCATGCGCGCCAGCTGGCTGGCCTTGTACAGGCAGGCCGCGGCGTCCTTGTGCAGCAGGCAGCGGGCGTTGCGGTAGATCACCTGGCCGGCCAGGTTGTCGGCGCTGGCGTAGACCAGGTCGATTTCCAGTTGGTGGCGCTGGGCGTCGATTTCGACAAGGGGGCTGTTGTTCACTCACTCACTCCATCTTGGGGCACGCTTGAAGGTCAGGATTCGAACTGGCCGAAGGCTTCCTGCAACGCTCGGTTCTTCGCCAGGCGCTCATCCAGGCGCTCGCCATAGCCCTCGGCCACCGCGGACACCATCAGGTTGAACAGGCAGGTCAACGGCGCCAGGGAATCCCAGAACTGGCCGACATCGGTTTTCAGTTGCAGCAGGTCCAGCGGGTAGTCCCGGGCCCAGGGGCATTGCAGGTCGGTGACCAGGGCCAGGGGCAGGGCGTTGGCGTTGGCTACTTCACAGAAGGTCTGGGTGACGGCGGAGTAGGCGCGAAAATCGGAAATGATCGCGTAGGGCTTGGCGAAGCCCGAGTTCAGGGTTTCCGCATAGATGCCCGACAGGCCATCGACGTAGTAGACCTTGGGCCGGATGTATTCCAGGTGGCTGTGGAAGGCGTTGAGGATGCCCCGGGTCGACTGGATGCCGATGATGAACACCGCATCGGCCTCGACGATCTGCCGCACGATGTCGGCGAACACCTGGCTGCGGGCCAGGCCGTAGACGTGCTGGATGGCCTCGATCTCGCGGTGCATCGAGCGCTCCAGGGCGTCGTCCTGATGGGCTTCGCTGCGAAAGGCGCCGAGCCGGTCGGTGATCAGCCAGGAGGTCGGGGCATCGCCGCGCAGGCCTTGCTTGACGTCATCCAGGTTGCGGTAGCCCAGGGAGCGCAGGAAGCGCCCCACGGAAATGCCCGTGGTGCCGGCTTGCTGGGCGATGCTGTCGGCGGTTTCGAAAGGCAACTGCTGGAGGTTGGCCAACAGGTAGGTAGCGATGCGCTTGCCGGTGGGCGTCAGGCTTGCAAACTGCTGTTCCAGGGTGATTTGGAAACTGTTCTTGTCCATGACCATCTCGCCAGGCGTTCGCGGAAAATGTTATTGAAGTTTCATTTTTGTAATTCGTGTTAGAAACATAACATCGGCTTTCGCGACAAAACAAGGCTTTTGTCCGACGGGGTCGTTTTCGGCAGAAAGTGACGCTGTTGGTTATCTTCAGTGGGCCGCAGGGGCTGCGTTCAACCAGTGCCCGAGGTCACGGATGGCTGTTTCCACACAGGTGCTGCGACCGCTCCAGGTGCAGGCCAGCATCAGGTTGCGCGGCAGGTTGAAATCTTCCACCGCAAAGCCCTGGGCATCGCGGCCCTGGGCGTCGTGGGGTACTTGCTTGCGCAGGGTCGCGGGGCCGCTGAAGTAGGCCCACACCGGCTTGCCCAGGGCGATGGCCGCGCCCACTTCGAAGGCGGTGCCGGAATCCGGCTCCAGGCCGCGAAAGTCGTTGAGGTTGGCCAGCAGGGCGTCGCAGGCGCGGATCATGGCCAGGTTCTGCTGGCAGATCCACTGCGCGGTGGCTTCTGGCGAGAGCTTCTGCGGGGCCTGGTTATCCAGGGGGAACAGACCGTGCAGGCCCTGGGCGCTGCACAGTTGCTTGAGGTATTGGCCATGGGCCTGGGCGTCGGCGCGAAACACATCGAAACCGGCGAGGTAGATACGTGGGCTCATGGGGCAGCTTCCTTGCGACCTGTAGATGGCTCGGCTTATTCGCCGCGGTAGATGCAGCCGCTGGTGCAGGTTTCGTGGATGCGAATCGCCGAAAGCTCCGGCAGCAGCGGCTTGAGTTCGTTCCAGATCCACTTGGCCAGGACTTCGCTGGTGGGGTTTTCCAGGCCGGGGATGTCGTTCAGGTAGTTGTGGTCCAGGCGCTCGTAGAGCGGCTTGAAGATGGCCTTGATTTCCGAGAAGTCGCGAATCCAGCCGGTGTGCGCGTCGACCTCGCCGCTGAGGTGGATCGCCACCTTGAACGAGTGGCCATGCAGGCGGCCGCACTTGTGGCCCTCGGGCACGAAAGGCAGGCGATGGGCGGATTCGAAGGTAAATTCTTTGAAGATTTCCACAGTGTCGGTCAGCTCTGTCAGGTGGCGTCGCCCGGGGGGCGAGTTGAGGCAGGCGGCGAGTTTATCAGCTTGGCTCCCGGGCTGCGGAAAAACCCTGACTAAAGGGTCAGTGCGCGGCCTGGGGCAGCCTCACAGGCTTTGCAGGCGTTCGCCCAGGCGGTTCTGCGCTGCCAGCTCGAGGAATTCATCGCCCAGGCGGCGGCTTTCGTCCATGGCGCTGCGCCAGTATTTCTGCCGGCCGGCGTCGTCGCCCATGAAGCGCTTGAAGTCGTTGCGGTCCGGCAGCTTGCCGTAGGGCAGGCGCGCCAGGTATTCCTTCGACGGCGCCAGCAGCAGGACGTCGCGCAGGCGCTCCGGGCTGGCCCGGCGCCAGGGCAGGGTCTTGTCGAACCAGCCGGGGATCACCCGGTCGGTGAAGTGCGGGTAGAGCACGATGTCGCTGCCGCTGTAGGGCAGGTCCAGGTGGTAGTCCAGCAGGCCGCCGTCGCGGAAGGTGCCGGCCCCGGCGCCGGGCAGTTCGCGCACGCCCTGCATGACCATGGGGATCGAGCCCGAGGCCAGCAGCGCCTGGCGCAGGTTGCTGCGGTCCAGGGGCACGAAGCGCGAAGGGAAGTCTTCCAGGGCGTTCAGCGGCGGAGCCAGGCGCGGGTCATGCAGCACCAGGCGTTCGAAGTGCCGCGACAGGCGCGCACGGCCGCGCAGGTTGTCGGCGATCACCGAAGACAGGCCCAGGCCGAGGCGCCCGCGGTGATCGTCTGCCAGCAGGCCGTGGCTTTTGACCACCATGATGTTCAGTCGGTAGTGAGGGTTGTCGAGGATCGAGGCGTCGCGGCCATCGAGTAGCTCATCGAGCATGCGCTGGGAGCTGTGGCTGATCTGCGCCATGGTCACGCCCTTGGCGAAACTCTGGGCGTTGTACAGCTGGCCCAGGCGGCGGATGCCTTCGGCGGCGTCCGGCAGGCAGGCACTGGCAAAGCGCCAGGAACCCACCGAGGCGCCAATCAGCGAACGCTCACGGGGCACCGCCGGCAGCCATTCACCGAACAGCGCCAGGTCCAGGCCCTGAATGCCCAAAGCCTTGGGGCCGCCGGCGGCGCCCGGCAAGGTGCCGACTTCGCCGGCGTGCAGGCCTTGGCGGCGGATGCGGGCCAGGGCGCGGGGGCCGGCCTTGAGGGTCAGGGCGGGAAACTTGATATGGATGGCGGTCATACCGGGCTCACTCTTGAATCAGCCGCCGAGTATAGAGAACCCGGGCGCTTCGGGCCGAGTGAAACTTGTGTCAGGGCCATGATGGCGATTCAGTTTCAATTAAGTTGCCTTGGGTATCGTCGGCGCCATCGGCCTTTGGCCACTGACCTTGGAGACCTGTCATGAAAACCCTGACCGCGCTGTTCAGCGCCAGCCTCATCGCTCTGACCACCAGCCTGGCCGCCAGCCTGGCCCATGCCCGCGACCTGGGCCCCGACGAAGCCCTGCGGCTGCGCGACGCTGGTACCATTGTGTCCTTTGAAAAACTCAATGCCACGGCCCTGTCCCGGCATCCTGGGGCGAGCATCAGTGAAACCGAGCTGGAAGAGGAGTACGGCAAGTACATCTACCAGGTTGAACTGCGCGACCCGCAAGGGCTGGAGTGGGACCTGGAGCTGGACGCCGTGACCGGCCAGGTACTCAAGGATCATCAGGACACTTAATGAACTCGACGATACGCGCCGGCAGCCGGGTGGCCCTGGCGCTGTTGCTATTCTGCTCCCTGGCCGTGGCCCGTGACCTGGACCAGGACGAGGCCCTGCGCCTGCGCCAGCGGGGGGTGATCCTGCCCCTGGAGCAACTCCTGCAGCAAGCCATGGACCGCTATCCCGGCGCCAAGTTGCTGGAAGCCGAACTGGAAGAAAAACATGATGTGTACATTTATGAGGTTGAGCTGTTGACCCTGGACGGCGTGGTCCGCGAGCTGGACCTGGATGCCGCCACTGGGCGCCTGTTGAAAGATGAGGAAGACGACTGATGCGCCTGCTTGTGGTGGAAGATCACGTATCCCTGGCCGATGAACTGCTGGAGGGCCTGAAACTCCAGGGCTACGCGGTGGACTGGCTGGCCGACGGCCGCGATGCCCTGTACCAGGGTGCCAGTGAACCCTATGACCTGATCATTCTCGACCTCGGCCTGCCCGGGGTTCCGGGGCTTGAGGTGCTGCGTCAATGGCGCGCCGGTGGCCTGGCGACCCCGGTGCTGATCCTCACCGCCCGCGGCTCCTGGGCCGAGCGCATTGAGGGCCTGAAGGCCGGCGCCGACGATTACCTGAGCAAGCCTTTTCACCCCGAGGAGTTGCACCTGCGGGTGCAGGCGCTGTTGCGTCGCTCCCACGGCCAGGCCAATCAGCAGACCTTGCAGGCCGCCGGGCTGCACCTGGATGAAGGTCGCCAATGCGTGGTCCGTGATGGCCAGGACGTGTTGCTGACCGCCGCGGAATTTCGCCTGTTGCGCTATTTCATGCTGCACCCGCAGCAGATCCTGTCCAAAAGCCATCTGGCCGAGCACCTGTACGACGGTGAAACCGAACGCGACTCCAATGTCCTTGAAGTCCACGTCAATCACCTGCGGCGCAAGTTGGGGCGCAGCGTGATCGAAACCCGCCGCGGCCAGGGCTACCTGTTCGGCGGGAGTGATTCGTGAGGTCGATCCAGCGGCGCCTGAGTCTGGGCCTGATCACGGTGATGCTGGTGGTCGGTCTGGTGTTGGCGCAGACCAGCCTCTGGCTGTTTGAGGTGGGCCTGCAGCGTTACCTGGAGGCGGGACTTCAGGAAGACAGTGAAAGCCTGCTGCTGGCGCTGGTCCGTGGTCCTCAAGGTTTGCAACTGGACGAGCGTCGCCTGTCGCCTGCCTATCAACGGCCCTTTTCCGGGCATTACTTCCGTATCGATTTCGCTGATGTGCATTGGCGTTCCCGTTCCCTGTGGGATCAGGAGCTGCCGCAGCTGCAGCGCGCCGGCCTGCAAAGCGACCTGCAACTGGGGCCGGAAGGCCAGCAACTGCTGGTGCTGCGCAGCGACTACAAGCGCCTCGGGCAATCGATCTCCATCAGCGTGGCCCAGGATTACACCCCGGTGCGCGAGAGCTTCCAGCGCATGCGTCAGGTCGGTCTTGGCCTGGGGCTGGCCGGGTTGCTGCTGATTCTGCTGCTGCAGCGGATTACCGTGCGCCGGGCCTTGCGTCCCCTGGAGACCGCACGGGAGCAGATCGCCCAGTTGCAGCAGGGCCAGCGCTCGCAGTTGGACGCCCAGGTGCCGGTTGAACTGGAGCCGCTGGTGGCGCAGATCAACCATTTGCTGGCCCACACCGAAGACAGCCTGAACCGCTCGCGCAACGCCCTGGGCAACCTTGGCCACGCCTTGAAAACCCCACTGGCGGTACTCCTGAGTCTGGCTTCGGGGCCCAAGCTGGAGGGCCACCCCGAGGTGCGCAGGGTGCTGCTGGAGCAATTGCAGCAAGTGCAGCAACGCCTCAATCGCGAACTCAACCGCGCGCGGCTGGCGGGGGATGCACTGCCCGGGGTGCTGTTCGAATGCGATGCCGAACTGCCGGGTTTGCTGGCGACCTTGAACATGATCCATGGCGAGCACCTGGACTTGAGTTACCAGGCGCCACCGGGGCTGCGCCTGCCCTGGGACCGGGAAGACCTGCTGGAGCTGCTGGGCAATCTGCTGGACAACGCCTGCAAATGGGCCGATGCCCAGGTGCGCCTGAGCGTCGAGGAGCGGCCGCAGGGCTTTTGCCTGCGGGTGGAGGACGACGGCCCGGGCATTCCCGAAGCGCGGCGTAACGAGGTGTTCAGCCGCGGCGCACGGCTGGATGAACAAACCGATGGCCACGGGCTGGGCCTGGGCATCGTGCGCGACATAGTCGACGCCTGCGGCGGCACGCTGAGCCTGGGGGACAGCGAGTGGGGCGGCTTGCGGGTGGAGGTCGAGCTGCCCAAGCGCTGAACTCGCCGGGCGCGAGGTTCGGCGCCCGTGGCGGCTGTCGATCAACCGTCGAACCTTGGCGCCCTCTGTAGCCGCTGCCGAGCAACAGCGAGGCTGCGACAAGGCCCGAAGGGCCTTCGGCGTCCTCAAGGGCGGTGCCCTCTTGGGGGCCATCGCAGCCTGCGGCAGCGGCTACACCAACCCGGTTCGACCCCGATCTGTAGACCTGTAGCCGCTGCCGAGCAACAGCGAGGCTGCGACAAGGCCCGAAGGGCCTTCGGCGTCCTCAAGGGCGACGCCCTCTTGGGGGCCATCGCAGCCTGCGGCAGCGGCTACAGGTCAGACGCGGAACTGGTCCATCAGGCTCTGTTGCTGATTGGCCAGGCTGTTGAGGGACTGGCTGACCCGCGCCGATTCATTGGCTTGTTCCGACAGCGATTCGGTGACGTCTCGGATGGTCGCCACGTTGCTGTTGATCTCCTCGGCCACTGCGCTCTGCTGCTCGGCGGCGCTGGCGATCTGCAGGTTCATGTCGCTGATCACCGTCACCGCGTCGCCGATCTGGCGCAGGGCGGTCACGGCTTGACCCACTTGTTCGACGCTGCCCTGGGCCTGGCGGTGGCTGCTGTTCATGGAGCCCACCACGTCCCGGGTGCCGGTTTGCAGTTGCTCGATCACTTGGCGGGTTTCCTCCACCGATTCCTGGGTGCGTTGGGCCAGGTTGCGCACCTCGTCGGCGACCACCGCAAAACCGCGCCCGGCCTCTCCGGCGCGGGCCGCTTCGATGGCAGCGTTGAGGGCCAGCAGGTTGGTCTGCTCGGCAATCGAACGAATCACTTCCAGTACCGTGCCGATCTGTTCGCTGTTGGCGGCCAGACCTTCGACCTGGGTCATGGCGGCGCTCATGTCGGCGGCCAGTTGGTCGATGCTGCGGGTGGTGCGGTCGATCACGGTCAGGCCCTGTTGCGTGGCCTGGTCGGCATCCCGCGCCGCCTGGGCCGCCTGGGCCGCACTGCGGGCCACGTCCTGGGCGGTGGCGCTCATCTCGTGGGAAGCAGTGGCCACTTGGTCCACCTGACGATACTGCTGTTCCATGCCGGCGCTGGTCTGGGTAGCGATGGCCGATGACTGGTCGGCGGTGCCGCGGGCGTCCTGCACCGAGCGTTTCACTTCGGCAATGATCGGCTGCAGCTTGTCGAGGAAACGGTTGAACCAGCCGGCCAGTTGCCCCAGCTCGTCCTTGTTGTTGTACGCCAGGCGCCGGGTCAGGTCGCCTTCACCGCTGGCAATGTCTTCGAGCATGTGGGCCACGCCGAGAATCGGCCGGGTCACGCTGCGCGCCATCAGCCACACCAGCAGCAGGCCCACTACAGCCGCCAGCAGGCCCAGGCCCAGCTCCATCAGGGTGCCGCTGTTGTTGCTGGCGTCCAGTTCGCTTTTCAAGGCTTCGGCCGGACCCACCAGGACCTTTTCCGGCACATCCAGCAGCACGCCCCAAGGCTTGCCGCCAGGGATCGGAGTGAAGGGGGCGAGGACCTTGAGTTTCTGCTGGCTGTGCAGGCTGTGGGTCTGGGTGCTATCGGCCAGTTGGCGGATCAGTTCGGCGCCGTTGACGCTGTCGACACTGTCCAGGCGCTGGCTGAGCTTGCTGGCATCCGGGCTATAGCCGGCCAGTAGGCCTGCGGGGCTGAGGATACTGACGCTGGTCTGGCCGGCGTAGAGCTTCTGGCTGGCATCTCGGCTGATGGCCTGCAGGCTGTTGAGGTTGATGTCCACCGACAGCGAGGCGATGACTTTGCCGTTGACCAGCAGCGGGAAGACGATGCTGGTCATCAGCACCTTCTGGCCGTCGATGTCATAGAAGTAGGGCTCGATCACGCAGGGCTTGAGGGTGCTGCGCGGGCAGGTGAACCAGGCATTGGCCGGTTGGCCGCTGGGTCCGCTGCGGGTGTCGCTCATGTCGCTTTCCGGCAACGCCATGGAGGTCAGCTGGCCCGGGGTGGGCTGGGACCAGTACAGGGCGAAGCGGCCTTTTTCGTTGCTGCCCAATTCGCTCTGGCCGCTGAACAACTCGTCCTTGCCATCCAGGGCGTTGGCTTCGAACACCAGGGACAGGCCCAGCAGGTCGGGGTTGGCCTGCAGCGCCGACTTGACCTGGCGGGTCAGGTCTTCACGCAGGTCGAAGGCGTCGAGGAAACGTTTCTCGGCCTGTTCCCGCAGGAACAGCACCTGGCGGGAAAAGCCGTGGCCGTATTGATAGGCGTCCATGAACTGTTGGCGAATGCCCAGTGCCTGGACTTCACCCTGGGCTTCGATCCGCGCCTGGGCTGCTTCGTTGAGCATCTCCATGCTCGACGCTTTCACCAGCTCGGAGCTGTGCTCCATGCGATACAGCGAAAGCCCCACCAACAGCGACACGATGCCCAACAGGCAGAGTCCGGCCAGCAGGGTGATCTTCCATTGGATGGAAAGTTGTCTGAGCGACATGGAGGCGTCCTTTATTCGATAAATATCTGAGACTTTGCACTGTAACGGCCGACGAACGGCGTTCTTTAAACGCTTGTTCGAAATAAGCCGTGAGGCTCTGGGGCTGCTGTGCAGCCCGTCGGGAACGAGCGCCCTCGCCACGGGTACGGGGGGCTTGGGTGCTTCGCGAGCAAGCTTGCTCCTGCGGGCGGCGGGGTGCGGGTTTTGACAAGCTGGTTGCGCTGCTGCAAAGTGCGCGCCCTCTAATAAGAACCTCTTTCATCTCGATGTCGGCAGCCCGCTGCCTTCCGGTCGGTCACAGGCTTTTGCGCCTTTTTTAGCGGCGCAGTAATGAGGTAACGATGATTAACGCAGTAATTGCCGCGGTTGGCGTGATGCTGGTGCTCAGCCTGTCCCGCGTGCATGTAGTGATCGCCCTGATCATTGGTGCCCTGGTGGGTGGTTTGACGGGTGGCCTGGGGATCGAGGCTACCCTCAAGGCGTTCAACAGTGGTCTGGGTGGCGGTGCCACCGTGGCCCTGTCCTACGCCTTGCTTGGCGCCTTCGCCGTGGCCATCGCCAAGTCCGGCCTGGCCCATGCCCTGGCGGACAAGATCCTGATATTGGTGGATCGCCAGGACGCCCACGGCGGCGGCCAGGTCAAATGGCTGCTGATCGGCCTGTTGTGGGTGGTGGCGATTGCTTCGCAGAACATTCTGCCGATCCACATTGCCTTCATCCCACTGCTGGTGCCGCCGCTGCTCTATGTACTGACCAAGTTGCAACTGGACCGGCGGCTGATCGCCTGCGTCATCACCTTCGGCCTGATCACCCCCTACATGTTCCTGCCGGTGGGCTTCGGCAACATCTTCCTCAATGAGATCCTCCTGGCCAACGTGGCCCGCAGCGGGGTGGATATCAGCCAGGTCAACGTCACCCACGCCATGGGCATTCCCGCCCTGGGCATGCTCTGCGGCTTGCTGCTGGCCTTTGTCAGCTACCGCAAGAAGCGCGTGTATAACCTGGATCGGATCGAGAAAGTCGAGCAGGTGGCGGTGCAGTACAACCCGCGGACCCTGCTGGTGGCGGGGGCGGCTATCGTCGCTGCGTTCGTGATCCAGTTGCTGCTGGACTCGATGATTATCGGGGCTTTGTGCGGCTTCCTGATTTTCTCGGTGTCGGGCATCGTGCGCTGGCGCGAGACTGACGACCTGTTCACCGAAGGCATGAAGATGATGGCCATGATCGGCTTCATCATGATCGCCGCCTCCGGGTTCGCCGAAGTGATGAAGGCCACCGGCGAGGTCAATTCCCTGGTGCAAGCCTCGGCGGCGTGGATCGGCCACAGCAAGGGCGTGGGCGCCTTGCTGATGTTGCTGGTGGGGCTGTTGGTGACCATGGGCATCGGTTCGTCGTTTTCCACGGTGCCGATTCTGGCCGCGATCTTCGTGCCCTTGTGCGTGCAGCTGGGTTTCAGCCCGTTGGCGATTGTCTGCATCGTGGGCACCGCCGGGGCGCTGGGGGACGCGGGCTCGCCGGCCTCGGATTCGACCCTGGGCCCGACCTCGGGGCTGAACATCGACGGTCAGCACCATCACATCTGGGACACCGTGGTCCCGACCTTCCTGCATTACAACCTGCCGCTGCTGGCCTTTGGCTGGGTCGCGGCCATGGTCCTCTGATTATCTCGCTCTCCTAGAAGCCGGGGGTTGTTGTAGGAGATGGCTTGCCAGCGAAGGCGTCGACAAGGTCGGTGCAAGGCTCAAGGGCCTCTTCGCCGGCAAGCCGGCTCCTACGGGTTCAGGCTCAACTTTTGTTTTGGCGTGCCGTTAACGCGGTTATCACGCCAATAAAAAACCAAGAGTGAGCCCACTATGCGCTTGAGCCTGAAGGCCAAAGTCCTGTCCCTGGCGGTACTCCCGGTACTGCTGTTCGCGCTGGTGATCAGCCTGAGCACGGTGTTTATGTTGCGCCAGCAGGCCCAGAAAGAGGTTGAGGAAACCCGTAGTCGTCTGCTGGGCGAGGCCAAGACCACGCTGCAGAGCTATGTCGAAGTCGCCCTGAACACGATCAAGCCCCTGTATGACGCGGCGGCGCCCGGGGATCAGGCGGCCCGGGCCGAGGTGGTCAAGCTGCTGTCCAACATCACTTACGGCAAGGACGGCTACTTCTTCGGCTACGACTCCGAAACCGTGCGTCTGTTCAAGGGCAACAGCCCGGACGGCGTGGGCAAGAGCTTCAAGGACAATCGCGACCCCAACGGCGTTTACGTCAACCGCGAGCTGGTGCGCGTGGGCAAGGACGGCAGCCATTACGTGCAATACAGCTCGACCCAGCCGGGCAGCGACGTGCTGGTGCCCAAGCTGGGTTACACCGAGTACCTGCCCAAGTGGGACATGGTGCTGGGCACCTCGGTCAATCTCGACGGCATCGACGCCCAGGTGGCGGCGGTCCAGGACAGCGTCAACCAACGCATGGAAGGCATGGTCCTGAGCATCCTCGGGATCGCCGCGGTGGTGCTGCTGGTGATTGCGGCCCTGGGCCTGCTGGTGGCCAACACCATGCTGCGGCCGCTGAACCTGATGAAAGCCAACCTGGATGACATCGCCGCCGGCGAAGGCGACCTGACCCGGCGTCTGGCGATCACCAGCCAGGATGAACTGGGAGAACTGGCCGGTTCGTTCAACCGTTTTGTCGACAAGATCCACGGTCTGGTGCGCCAGATCACCGAGATGACCGGGCAGCTCACCGAGCTGGTGACCCAGGTTTCGGATCAGGCCCAGCGTTCGGAACAGGCCATGGAGCGTCAGCGTCACGAGACCGATCAGGTGGCCACGGCGATCAATGAAATGTCTTCGGCTGCCCAGGAAGTGGCGCGCAGTGCCCAGGGGGCGGCGGTGGCGGCGCAACAGACCGATGAGGAAGGCCAGGCGGCCAAGCGCGTGGTGGATGGCAGCATCCAGCAGATCCATGCCCTGGTCAGCGATATTCGCAACAGCGGCACCTCCCTGGACAGCTTGCAGCAGGACGTGGCGTCGATCGTCAGCGTGTTGGATGTGATCCGCTCCATCGCCGAGCAGACCAACCTGCTGGCCTTGAACGCCGCGATCGAAGCGGCCCGGGCCGGGGAGGCCGGGCGCGGTTTTGCCGTGGTCGCCGACGAAGTGCGGGCCCTGGCCAGCCGTACCCAGCAAAGCACCCAGGAAATCCAGGGCATGATCGATCGCCTGCAGCAGGGCACCCGGGTGGCGGTGGACGCCATGCGCCGCTCCAGCGACGCCGGCGATGGCACCTCGGTGAAAGCCAACGAAGCCGGGGCTTCGCTGGACACCATGGCCCAGCTGATTGGCACCATCAATTCGATGAACGCGCAGATTGCCAGTGCCGCCGAAGAGCAGACCGCAGTGGCCGAGGAGATCAACCGCAGCGTGCATCAGATCGCTGTGGCGGTGGATAGCGTGGCCGATGAAACCCAGCGTGGCGCCCAGACGTCACGCAGTCTGGCGGACCTGGGGCAGCGCCTGGGTCGGTTGGTGGGGCAGTTCCGGATCTGATGTTGTGCTCAGCCAGCCGCCTGGGGCGGCTGGCAAGAGCGCTGCGCTTCAGGCGCTGATGTCGCGCATCAACAGGCCAAAGCGCAGGTCCACCTGATCGGGGATCGGCAGGTACACGGTATGGCCATCCCCCGGGGCGACTTCGATGGTTTCGCCCTTGGCGTTCTGCAGTTCGTGCAGATCGAAATGGAAGTTGCCCTTGGGGGTCATCAGTTCCATGTGATCGCCCAGGGCGAAACGGTTCTTCACCTTCACTTCTGCCAGACGGTCACGGCGTTCGCCGGTGAGTTCGCCGACGAACTGCTGGCGTTCCGACACCGAGCTGCCGTTCTGGTAGTTCTGGTACTCGTCATGTACATGGCGCCGCAGGAAGCCTTCGGTGTAGCCGCGCTGGGCCAGGGACTCCAGATCGTTCATCAGGCTGCGGTCGAACTCGCGCCCGGCCGCCGCGTCGTCGATGGCCCGGCGGTACACCTGGGTGGTGCGCGCGCAGTAGAAGTGGGATTTGGTCCGGCCCTCGATCTTCAGCGAGTGCACGCCCATGCGGGTCAGGCGCTCCACGTGCTGCACTGCCCGCAGGTCCTTGGCATTCATGATGTAGGTGCCGTGCTCGTCCTCGAAGGCCGGCATCAGCTCGTCCGGGCGATTGGCTTCCTGGAGCAGGAACACCTGGTCGGTGGGTGCCCCCAGGCCCAGGGTCGGCTCCGGCTGGAAGGTCTGGACGATGTCCCCGAGGTTGTTCTCGGTGGCTGCTTCGGCCTTGTATTTCCAGCGGCAGGCATTGGTGCAGGTGCCCTGGTTGGCGTCGCGCTTGTTCATGTAGCCCGAGAGCAGGCAGCGTCCGGAATAGGCCATGCACAGGGCGCCGTGGACGAAGACTTCCAGCTCCATGGCCGGCACTTTCTGGCGGATTTCCTCGATTTCTTCCAGGGACAGTTCCCGGGACAGGATGATCCGGGTCAGCCCTTGCAGTTGCCAGAATTCGACGCTGGCCCAGTTCACCGTGTTGGCCTGCACCGAGAGGTGGATCGGCATGGCCGGGAAGTGCCGGCGCACCAGCATGATCAGCCCCGGGTCGGACATGATCAGCGCATCCGGGGCCATCTCGATGACAGGCTCCAGGTCCTTGAGAAAGGTCTTGAGCTTGGCGTTGTGCGGGGCGATGTTGACCACCACGTAGAAACGCTTGCCCTGGGCCTGGGCCTCGCGGATACCGAGGGCCAGGTTGGCGTGGTCGAATTCGTTGTTGCGCACCCGCAGGCTGTAGCGCGGTTGGCCGGCGTACACCGCATCGGCGCCGTAGGCGAAGGCGTAGCGCATGTTTTTCAGGGTGCCGGCGGGGGCCAGGAGTTCGGGCTTGGCAAGGAGCGTCATGGTGCTGTCGGTCGCAAAAGGTCGCGAGGGTAAGCTAGTGCTGGCGGGCATTCATTGATCTGGATCTATGTCTGATGCAGAAAAAAACGCACTCGGCATCACGGCTGCGGACTAACCTCAGGACGCCGTGATGGGGCGTTGACTGATCTGGATCGGACATGAATCAAAACAACCTGCAAAACAAAAGCCTGCTGCTGTTACTGGTCCTGGTGACGGTGGCGTTCATCTGGATTTTGCTGCCGTTCTACGGAGCACTGTTCTGGGCGGTGATCCTGGGCATCGTCTTTGCTCCCTTGCAGCGCCGCCTGCAATTGAAGTTCGGCTGGCCGCGCAATCTCACGGCCTTATGCACCCTGCTGATCTGCCTGGTGATCGCCATCTTGCCGGTGATCATCACCAGTGTGTTGCTGGTCCAGGAAGGGGCCGAGCTGTACAAGAAGATCGAAAGCGGTCAGTTGGACATCGCCGGCTACCTGGCCCAGTTCAAGCACAGCCTGCCACCCTACTTCCAGCACTTGCTGGATCGCTTGGGCCTTGGCGAGCTCAAGGGCTTGCAGGAGAAAACGGTCAAGAGCGCGATGCAGGGCAGTCAGTATCTGGCGACCCAGGCGTTCAGCTTCGGTCAGGGCACCTTCGAGTTCGTGGTGAGCTTCTTCATCATGCTCTACCTGCTGTTCTTCTTTTTGCGTGATGGCGCCGAACTGGCGCGCAAGATCCGCACCGCCGTGCCCCTGGCCGAGTACCAGAAACGCCGGCTGCAACTGAAGTTCAATCGGGTGGTAAGGGCTACGGTCAAGGGCAATGTGCTGGTGGCGGTGACCCAGGGCGCCCTGGGGGGAATGATCTTCTGGTTCCTGGATATTCCCAGTGCCCTGTTGTGGGCGGTGCTGATGGCGTTTCTGTCGTTGCTGCCGGCGGTGGGGGCGGGGATTGTCTGGGGGCCGGTGGCGGCGTACTTCCTGATCAGCGGAGCGATCTGGCAAGGGGTAGTGCTGGGGGTGTTCGGGGTGTTCGTGATCGGCCTGGTGGACAACCTGCTGCGGCCCATCCTGGTGGGCAAGGACACCAAGATGCCGGACTACCTGATCCTGATCTCGACCCTGGGCGGGCTGGCGATCTTCGGCCTCAACGGCTTTGTCATCGGGCCCTTGATCGCCGCGCTGTTCATGTCCAGTTGGGCGCTGTTCGTCGAAACCCGGCCTCGGGTGCAGTTGCCTTAGCAGTGGACCCTGTGCAGATCGAGTTGCCTGGACAGGGCCTGGGCGGCGGGCAGGGAGGTCAGCGGGCCGCTGACGGCTTCGCCGTCGCGTACCAGGTACCAGCAGGCCAGCAAGCCCAGTTCCCTGAGCGAGGCGGGGACGGCACTGCCGATAACGGACATGATCTGAACCTTGGGCATGACAACCTCCTCGATGGGCGAGGAGTTACCTTACAAAGCCTCAAGTGCTACGAAAAATCACCCAGTCTGATAGTGGACATTGATGCCGGTGCTAGCGGTTGCGGTGGTTCAGTCCACCACCTGATCGAGCATGTGCAGCACTTCCTGCTCATTGAGCAGGCCCTTGCGCACCAGGTTCTGGGCCAGCAGCGAGAGAAACTTGGCGCAGCGATGGCCTTCCAGATGCTTGAGTTCGGTCAGGGCGTCGTACACCCGGCTGGAGGTGCAGAGGCCTTCGACGCGGTGGGGGTTTTGCGTGGGCATGGGGTCGTCCTTGTTGTTATGGGCCTGTGGCGAGCGGACTGGGTCGATCTTGCAGTCCTTGAATGACACAAACATGACAGTCCCGCGTTGCTCAGGGCCGTCGTGGGATCAGCACACTATTCCCGGATTTGCAGGCAAATACTGTTCCAGTCGCGACATTGTTCGGGATTATTCAGACATCCGGGTGATGGCAGAATGCAACAGGCCCCGCTTCGAGGGCGGGGCCTGTGGCTGTTTCAGTGGACGGTTACCAGCGGCCGGGACGTGGGCCGTAGTAGTAATGAGGGTGGCCGTAGTAGCCCCGTGGCGGGCCGTAGTACACCGGCGCCGGGCGGTAGTAGACCGGTTGTTGGACATAGACCGGTGCCGGCTGGTAGTAGACCGGCGGTGGTGGCGCGGCATACACCGGCTGGGGTTGCACATACACCGGCGCCTGCTGCACGTAGACCGGACGATCCTGGTTGGCGATCACCGAGCCCACAACGGCTGCACCGACAACTGCGCCCAGTGCCGCGGGGCCGGCCCAGCCACCACCGTGGGCCGATGCCTGGCCGGCGACAGCCAGTGCACCTATGAGCAGGGCAATCTTGGGGATTTTGGAAATCATGATTGGTCCTCGGTTCAACCCCTGCGTTTATGGTCTGCACCAGACTCAAGAACTGACGCGGGGATACTGCTAAGACAGCGGTTTCTGGAAAATCTGCACAGCCGCTGAGTAAATATTGTGTAAGGTCTGTACCGGCCTCTTTACCGTCATCCCTGGGCGCTGCAGGGGCCTGCAAACCAGCGCCGATATGATCAGGCACAAGGGGCTTGGCTGACCAAGCCCGTCTATCCGAAAGTGCCCAGCGAGGAGATGAATATGCAAATGAACCCCAACAAAGACACCCTGTTGTGCATGTCGCTGTCCGGGCGTCCGGGGAACTTCGGCCTGCGTTTTCACAATCATCTGTATGAGCAGTTGGGGCTCAATTTCTACTACAAGGCCTTCAGCAGTCAGGATCTGCCTGGTGCGGTGCGGGGGATACGTGCGTTGGGGATTCGCGGCTGCGGCGTGTCCATGCCGTTCAAGGAGGACTGCATCGCCCTGGTGGATGAGCTGGATGCCTCGGCCAGGGCCATCGCTTCGATCAACACCATCGTCAACACCGATGGCCATCTGAAGGCCTACAACACCGATTACATTGCCGTGGCTCAGTTGCTGGCCGAGCACGACGTGCCACGGGAATCGACTTTCGCCCTGCGCGGCAGCGGCGGCATGGCCAAGGCGGTGGCCAGTGCCTTGCGTGATGGCGGTTATGCCCAGGGCGTGATCGTCGCGCGCAATGAAGTCACCGGGCGCGCCCTGGCCAGTGCCTTGGGATATGAGTGGCAGGCGGAGTTGGGCAGCCTGCGGCCGCAGATGCTGATCAACGTGACCCCGATCGGCATGAGCGGTGGCCCGCAAGCGCAGCAGCTGGCGTTCGAGGCCGAGGCGATTGCTGCGGCGGACCGGGTGTTCGATGTGGTGGCCGTGCCGTCGGAGACACCGTTGATCCTGCGGGCCAGGGCCGAAGGCAAGCAGGTCATCACCGGGCTGGAGGTGATTGCGATTCAGGCGCTGGAGCAGTTTGTGCTGTATACCGGCGTGCGCCCGAGCGAGGAGCAGTTCCACAAGGCGGTGGCCTTCGCTCGGGCTTGAGCCGGCAATTTCGTCAGCGGCCCATGGGGACGCGTCAGCTCAGCCTTCGAGCTGGGCCAGACGTTCTTCCAGGGCGGCGATCCGCGCTTCCAGTTCTTCGATGCGTTCCACTGAAACCGCGCCGCCGGCGCTGCGCTCCACCGGGTTGCCCCGGGCGGCGAGGATCGCTTCGATATCCGCCGGGTCACCCAGGGCGTGGGTGTAGCGGTCCTCGCGCTGGCCGGCCTGACGCGGGATGTGCAGGGCCAGGCCCCGGGCGATCAGGCGTTCGAGCTGGTGCAGGACTTGCTCGCTGTCTTCGAAATCGTGCATGCGCCCGCTGCGAGTCAGCAGTTCGTTGACCGTCTGCGGACCGCGCAGAAACATCAGGCCGCACAGGATCAACTGCGCCGGCACCAGTTCCAGGGCCTTGTCCAGGCGCTGTTCCCAGCGGTCGGCGCGGCTGCCCATGACCAACCGAGTGAAGCCCCGGGCCTCAAGGGCGCGCAGGCTCTGGCCGACCTGGCCCTGGGTCAGGTTCATCACCGGTTCGCGGCTGGTTTTCTGATTGCAGGCGATCACCAGGGCATTGAGGGTCAGGGGATAGGTTTCCGGGCTGGTGGCCTGCTTTTCGATCAACGAACCCAGAACGCGGATGTCGGTACTGCTCAGGCGCAGTGCTTCGTTGGGGGTGTCGTGCTCGTTGCTCATAAGTGCTGGTCCCTTGGTCACTGATGGATGAGGTCGTGGAAAACCCGGTGCAGGGCGCGCTAGGGCGGTCTTGAGTTTTCCGTGGCCGAGTCGGCCTTCTTCGAGGGGCTCTGTTTTACCTTCACAAGCCGGTTCTGACCATCAGAACTTGGTGGGGAGGGGGATCGGGTTGCGACTTTCAAGCAGGGCAAGGCCGCCGCGCAGTCGGCGCGGCGGCAGGTTTCAGCTGGATTGCGCAGCTTGTGCCGGTTCGGCTGCGGCCCGCGGCGTGGACGGCGTTGGGGGACTGGCGACGGGTTCCAGGCACCGCTGGGCAAACCGGGCGATGCTGCGCAGGGCGTTCCTGGCAGAGCGCAGATAGAAGGCCTGCAACTGGAAGACATGCCAGCGCCCGTCGTGAATTTCCAGCTGGCAGGGTACGCCGGACGCCCGTGCCCGTTCGGCTAGGCGGAGGGAGTCGGACAGCAGCAGTTCCTGGTCGCCGACCTGGATCAGCATCGGCGGCAGGCCGCGCAGGTCTGCTTCCAGGGGGCGATGTGAAAGCGTCTGCGCAGGGACGGCGTAGGCCGTGAGGGCCTGTTCCAGCCAGTCGCGGCGGATCATCGGGTCGACCGCGGTTCGGGATTGAAGGCGGTCTGCGCCCAGGTCGGGATCGGTAACCGGCGAGAGCAGTATCAGCCCGGCCGCGAACGGCTCGCCGCGTTGCTTCAAGGTCAGCGCCAGTGCCAGCGCCAGGGCGCCCCCGGCAGAGTCACCGGCAATCAGCAGCTGTTGCGCCGGGCAGCCCTGGGCACGGATGGCGTCATAACAGGCCAGGCAGTCGTCCAGCGCGGCCGGGTAGGGATGCTCCGGTGCCAGTCGGTAGTCGGGCGCCCAGACGCGGCAGCCAGTCTCCCTGGCCAGGCGGCTGGTGACGCTGTAGTGGGTGTCCGGGTTGCCCAGGCAGAAGGCGCCGCCGTGCAGGTAGAGGATGACTGCGTTCGAGGTCCGGGCCTTGGGCTCGACGCACTGCACCGCCAACTGACCCAGGCTCGTGCGCTTGCGGGTTACGCCCAGGCCACCGGGCATCAGCCAGGAGAGAGCGTTGACGAGCTTGCGCTGGCTCACCAGCTGCCGCGGCGGGCCGATCAGGGTCCTGAAACTGGCTCTCAGGAAAAGCCGCAAGAAAGCCGCGTTGCACCGTTCCAGCCAATCCCCGGGTGGGGCCACTCGCTGTCCATCGCTGGGCGAAAACGGCGCGTCCAGGGGGCTGGCAAATCGGTAGGCGGACAGTCCGCCATAGCGGGTCAGCCATCTGTAGCTCCAGGTGAAACCGGGCCAGTTGGTGCTGTTGTGCCCCTGTGCGTCGACATACCAGCTCTGGCAGCCGCTCCACACCGAGGTGGCCAGGCGGCGCTGGATGCGCCACTGAAAACGCTGGTAGGGCGACTCGTCCACCTCCAGCGTTTTCGCCGCGCTTTTGAGCAGCGCCCGGCGGGCCTTGATCACGTGGGATATCTGGCTTTCCAGCATGTGGATGATGGAGTTGTGGCCCAGGTTGGTGTTGGGCCCGTAGAGCATGAAGAAGTTGGGGAAGCCGGGCACGCTGAGCCCCAGGTAGGCTGCCGCGCCATGTTGCCAGGCCTGGTTCAGGTCGACCCCGCCGCGGCCGCTGATGCGCATCGGCGAAAGGAATTCGGTGGCGGCGAAGCCGGTGCCATAGATGATGGCGTCCACCGGGTGCTGCTGGCCGTCGAGGGTTGTGATGCCGTGCTCGGTAATGCGCTCGATGCCCTGGGTCAACAGCTCGACATGGGGGCTGGCGAAGGTTTTCAGGTAGTCGTTGGACAGCAGGATGCGTTTGCAGCCGATGGGATAGTTCGGGGTCATGCGCTGGCGCAGTTCGGGGTTGGGCACCGAGGCATTCAGCAGCTTGTGAAAAGGAATACCGACCACCCATTGGGTCAGGCTCTTGAGGCGGGTAAAGCCCAGGGCCCGGGATTCGAAATGCAGGTAGTGGGCGGCGCGCACCAGTTTGGCCCATAGCGGATGGCGGGCGAATCGCTGTTTTTCCTCCGGGCGGTAGGCGCGGTCGGCCTTGGGCATGATGTAGGCCGGGGAGCGCTGGAAGACCTTGAGCGCGGCCACCTGATCGGCGATCTGCGGAACGAACTGGATGGCCGAGGCGCCGGTGCCGATCACCGCTACCCGCTTGTTGGCCAGAGGGTAGTGATGGTCCCAGGCTGCGGAATGGAATACATGCCCCTGGAAACTGTCCAGGCCCGGCAGATTGGGCAGGGCGGGGCGGCTCAGTTGGCCAGTGGCGCTGATCAGCAGGCGGCTGAAGTGCGCCTGGCCATCGCGGCAGATGACCTGCCAGCAACTGCTGGCTTCATCGAACCGGGCGTGGCGCACTTCGCTGCCAAAGTGGATGTGGCGCAGCAGGTCGTAGCGCTGGGCGCAATGCTGCAGGTAACCGTGGATCTCTGCCTGGGGGGCGAACACCCGGGACCAGTTCGGGTTGGGCTCGAAGGAAAACGAGTACAGGTGCGAAGGCACGTCGCAGGCGGCGCCGGGGTAGGTGTTGTCGCGCCAGACGCCACCAACGTCCTGGCCTTTCTCAAGAAGGATGAACTGATCGACCCCGGCCTTGCGCAGGGCGATGGCCATGCCCAGGCCGCCGAAGCCGCTGCCGATGATCAGGGCCTCAAGGGGCGCGGTTGGGCTGGAGGGTGGGGGGCAGGCAGGTGTTGATTGGGGCATGACGACCTCGTTGTTATTGTTGTGCGGCACTGGGTTGATCCTCCCGAGGCCACGTCCTTGTTTCTGTGGTGCAGCCCCGATCAGTGAAGCATGCAGGGAATAAAGTGCAGGCCCCATGCTGTAACGGGACAAGTGCTTTAGTATTTGGGCCAAATCAGCGGTTCATGAGTCCGGCCCATGAGTATCCAGACCTACACCCGAGGACCTTCCAGCGCCTTGCTGCTGGTGAGCTTCGGCCGCGAAAAGGGCTTGCCAGTGGCGAGTTTGCTGGCCGGTTCTGGGTTGTCCCTGGAGCAGTTGCAGGACCCCAACAGCCTGTTGACGGCGGCTCAGGAACTGCAACTGGTGAGCAATCTGCTGGGTTTGCTGGGCAATCCCCGGGGCTTGGGTTACGTCGTGGGCGCGCGCTATCACTTCTCCAGCTACGGCCTGTTTGGCTATGGCCTGATCAGCAGTACGACCGCGGCGGATGCCTTGAACCTGGCCTTGCGCTTTTTACCCCTGACTTATGCCTTTGCCACGATCGGCTATCGATTGGAGCAGGAGCTGGGCGTGCTGACGTTTGCTGAGCCTGCGGTGGCGGACCCGGCGGTACAGGAGTTTCTGCTGCAGCGGGACATGGCCGCTGCGGCGGTATTGATGAAGGAGATTGTGGGCCCGGACTTTCGCCTGACGCGGTTTACCCGGTGCAATGGCCGTCCTGTGGCGCGCAGCACGGGGGAGGTGGAGCAGATCCTGGGCCTGAGTCCCGCCTATCGGGCCGAGCAGCATGGCCTGGCCTTCGACCGGCGCTTCCTGACCCGGGCCTTGCCCCAGGCCAATCCACTGACGGTGTCGATGTGCGAGCAGATGTGTGCACAGTTGCTGGAGCGTCGTTCAGCGCCTCAGGGGGCTACGGCCCTGGTGCGCCAGTATCTTGAGGCCGCCCCCTCCGGCAGCGTACCGGACCTGCCGAGCATGGCGCGGTTGAGTCGGACCAGCGTGCGCACCCTCAAGCGTCGTTTGCAGGAGGAGGGCACGTCGTACCGGCAATTACAGAGCCAGCACCGCAGCGCCCGGGCCTTGGAGCTATTGGGCAACCCGGCCTTGAGCCTGACGCAGATCGCCGAGCGGCTGGGCTTCAGCGACCTGTCGAGTTTTTCCCAGAGCTTCAAGCGCTGGTTTGGCGTCGCGCCCAGCGCCTATCGCCAAGGGCCGCCGGGATAAAGGCCCCGGGGTCGGCCGCTGTGGCTATAATCGCTGCTCGTTGTATTTCCGCCATCCATGTCGAGACTGTCATGACTATTTCCCTGTACGCCGCTTCCGTTCCTGTCTTCAAGCAAATGCTCAACGCCTTGAGCGATGTACTGCACAAGGCCGAAGCTCACGCCACGGCGAAGAATATCGAACCCAATGCCCTGCTCCAGGCGCGCCTGTATCCGGACATGTTCCCGCTGGTGCGTCAGGTGCAGATCGCCGTGGACTTCGCCAAGGGCGTATCGGCTCGCCTGGCCGAGGTCGAGCTGCCCAAGTACGACGACACTGAAGTCACCTTCGCCGACCTGCAGGCGCTGATCGCCAAGGTCCTGGCCTTTATCGAAGGCATCCAGCCTTCGCAGATCGATGGCAAGGAAGGCATCGAGATCGTCACCCGTCCGGGCACTCCGAAAGAGAAGCGCTTCAGTGGCCAGTCCTACCTGCTGACCTACGGCCTGCCGCAGTTCTTCTTCCACGTCACCACCACCTACGCGATCCTGCGTCACAACGGTGTGGAAGTGGGCAAGCGCGACTACATGGGCGCGTTCTAAGGCGTCCTGCTGAAGAGCGGCACGAGCCTTTCAGCGCGCATAAAAAAGCCCGGCCAGGTTGACCCTGGCCGGGCTTTTTAGTGGCCGTGAATCAGGCTGAGGCTTGCGCCTTGTCTTCCTGGGCCATGCACGCGGCGGCGGTGAAGAGCACGTCGGTGGAGGAGTTCAGCGCAGTTTCCGCCGAGTCCTGCAGCACGCCGATGATGAAGCCCACGGCCACCACCTGCATGGCGATTTCGCTGGGGATGCCGAACAGGCTGCAGGCCAGTGGAATCAGCAGCAGCGAGCCACCGGCGACACCGGAAGCGCCGCAAGCGCAGATCGCCGCCACCACACTGAGGAGCACGGCGGTCGGCAGGTCGACGGCGATGCCCAGGGTGTGCACGGCGGCCAGGGTCAGCACGGTGATGGTGATCGCCGCGCCGGCCATGTTGATGGTGGCGCCCAGGGGGATGGACACCGAATAGGTGTCTTCATGCAGGCCCAGGCGCTTGCTCAGCTCCAGGTTGACTGGAATGTTGGCCGCCGAACTGCGGGTGAAGAACGCGGTGATGCCGCTCTCGCGCAGGCAGGTCAGTACCAGTGGGAAGGGGTTGCGGCGGATCTTCCAGAACACGATCAGCGGGTTCATCACCAGGGCCACGAACAGCATGCAGCCGATCAGTACCGCCAGCAGGTGCAGGTAGCCCAGCAGCGCATCGAAGCCTGAAGTGGCCAGGGTCGAGGCCACCAGGCCGAAAATCCCCAGGGGTGCGAAGCGGATCACCACACGCACGATGACGGTGACCCCGTTGGACAGGTCGTCGAGCACCGTGCGGGTGGTCTGGCCGGCGTGGCGTATGGCCACGCCCATGCCGATGGCCCAGGCCAGGATACCGATGAAGTTGGCGTTCATCAGGGCGCTGACCGGGTTGTCCACCACACTCAGCAGCAGGCTTTGCAGCACTTCGCTGATGCCGCCGGGAGCGGTGATGGCGACGTCCTGGGTCGACAGCACCAGGGCGGAAGGGAACAGGCTGCTGGCGATCACGGCTACCACGGCGGCAGCGAAGGTGCCCAGCAGGTAGAGCACCAGGATCGGCCTGATATGGGTTTCCTGGCCGTGCTTGTGGTTGGCGATGGAGGCCATCACCAGCACGAACACCAGGATCGGCGCCACGGCCTTGAGCGCCGAGACGAAGACCTTGCCGATAAAGGTGGTGGACTTCGCGGCCTCTGGAGCCAGCAGGGCCAGGGCGATACCGGCAATCAGGCCGATAACGATCTGCGTGACCAGGCTGAGGCGTTTGAGGGATTGCAGAAAGGAAGGGGGGGAAGCGCTCATAGCGGTATCTCTGTTTATTTTAATGTGCAGTGCATGCCGGGTACCCAGGGCCTAAAGTGGCCCGGGCTGCAGCGGCACCCATGGCTGCGGTGGTCAATTGCAACTGGCGATCGGGCGACTTGAGTGGCAGTGCGCGATCAGGCCTGTTTTTGGCAGGGGGCGGACTTTATCACAGCAGCCAGTGCTTCCCGCGTCGATGTGACGATCTGCCACTTGGCGCAGCAAGAAAAGCGGCGACGTGGCGGTTGCCCTGACCCGTACTCACTCTGTTAACATTCGCCACCCCCTTTTCCTATCCAGTCAGCGGGCCCTTCGGGCTATCGCTGCTGTCGCCGTTTCTGGAGTTCTTGATGTTGTTGCCCATCCTGCTGTTGTCGGCCGCGGGTTTTACCGTGCTGACCACGGAATTCATCATCGTCGGCCTGTTGCCGTCGATTGCCCGGGACTTGCAGGTCAGCGTGTCCCAGGCCGGCTTGCTGGTGACCCTGTTCGCATTCACCGTCGCCGCTTTCGGGCCCTTCCTGACCGCCTACTTCGCGCGTTTTCCGCGCAAGCAGCTGTTTATCAGCGTGCTGTTGATGTTTGGCCTGGCCAATACCCTGGCGGCGCTCGCGCCGAATATCTGGGTGATGTCCCTGGCACGACTGGTGCCGGCCCTGGGGTTGCCGGTGTTCTGGGCCCTGGCCAGCGAAACGGCAGTGGATATCGTCGGCCCGGACTATGCCGGGCGCGCCATTGCCAAGATCGGCTTCGGCATTGTCTGTGCCACGGTGTTCGGGATTCCCGTGGGCACCCTGATCGCCGATGCCTTTGGCTGGCGCAGCGCCTTTGGCCTCCTCGCTGTGGTGGCCTTCGGCAAGGCCTTGCTGCTGTGGGTCTACCTGCCGACAACCACGCCGCATAACCAACAGGCGAGCCTGCGTTCGCAGTTTCGCATCCTGCGCAGCCCGCTGATGCAGGGGCATGTACTGCTGTCGATTCTGGTGTTCAGCGGCATGTTCACTGCCTATACCTACCTGGCGGATATTCTCGAGCGCCTGGCGGGCTTCAACGGCACCGTGGTGGGCTGGTGCCTGATGGGCTTTGGCGCGGTGGGGGTGATCGGCAATTCCCTGGGCGGCCGGGCTGTGGACCGGCATCCGCTGATCGCTTCCATGGTGTTCTGTGGGTTGATGATCGGCGGCATGCTGGCCTTGGTGCCGAGCATTCATTCGACCCTGGGGTTGGCGGCAGCCATGGGTGTCTGGGGCGTGACCCAGGCAGCCCTGTTCCTGGTCAGCCATGTGCGGCTGATCAAGGCGGCGCCGCAAGCGCCGGCGTTCGCTGCGTCGCTGAACATCGCCGGGGCCAACCTGGGGATCGGCCTGGGGGCTATGGTCGGCGGTCGGGTGATCGACACCTTGGGGCTGGGTAGCCTGGGATTTGCAGCGTCCTGCTTCATTGTGCTGTCCATTGCCCTGGCGTTGCTGCTGATGAAGCTCAAGGCGCCGCACGCCTGTCCTTCCTGATCAGTGGTTGATGGAGGTGAACAGTTCCCGTCGGGCCCCTTCGGTAATGGCGACAATGCCGGGGTGCTTGACCTTGCGCTCCACGGAAATGGCGTAGAACGATTCGGTCACGGCATCGGTCTGGCCAATCAGATGCACGCCGTACTGTTGCCGGACCTCATCGGCAATCACGCTGGGGGCGATAAAGATTCCGCTGCCGGACTGGCCGAAGGCCTGCATCAGAGCGCTGTCATCGAATTCGCCGATGATGCGCGGTTGCAATTGCTGTTCGGCGAACCAGCGCAGTAGGCGACTGCGGACCACGGTTTCCTGGCCCGGGATCAGCAGCGGGGCGCCGTGCAGGCCCCGGGGAAAGTCCGCGCCGTGCAATCGCGCCAGTTCCTCGGTGGCGAAGAAACTGACGCCACATTCTCCGAGTTTCTGGCTGTAGCCCTTGATGTCCAGATGCGAGGGCATGGGGCTGTCGGAGATCACCAGGTCCAGGCGCTGGATGGCCAGGTCTGCCAGCAGGCGCTCTAGTTTGTCTTCGCGGCAGGTCAGGCGAATCGGGTCGCTGAGTTCCATGGTGGGCGCGATCAGGCGATAGACGATGGACTTGGGCACCACGTCTGCCACGCCGACGCGGAATTGGATCTGTTGCTCGTCGGGTCTGGCCCGAAGCATGGCTTCCAGTTCACCACCGAGCTGGAACATCTGTTCGGCGTAGGGCAGGGCCTGGCGCCCGGCTTCGCTCAGTTCCAGTTGGCGTCCGACCCGGTGAAACAGTTCGATGCCATAGGTCTGCTCCAGCAGGCTGATCTGGCCGCTGATGGTTTGTGGAGTCAGGTTGAGCTGCTCGCAGGCGCGGACGATGCTGCCGGTCTTGGCTACAACCCAGAAATAATGCAGTTGTCGGTAGTTGAGCATGGCGACTATCAGTTCGTGAAAATCGAAGTATAACTGCTAAAAATACGAATTTTCCTGAAGTATTACTCTCCTTAGAATGCCCCGCTATCGACGGGGCCCCACTTGGCCACGCCCGTTCTATCGAGGAATACGGTATGTCATTCAAAAAACTGGGTGCAGCGTCGCTGCTGGCACTGTCTATGCTGACCCTGGCAGCTTGCGATCAGGCGGAAAAAAGCGCGCAACAGGTGCTGGACAAGGCGGCCGAGACTGCCAAGCAAGCCATCGACGATACTCACAAGGCCGCAGAGCAAGCGTTGAGTGACGCCACGCAAAGTGTGACCGGCAAGGAAAAACCACAGGAAGACGCGGCGAAGAAGCCGGAGTCGTCCCAGGAAATCTGATCTTTCATACAACCGATTCAGGATTGACCCATGGATTACCTCTTACAACTCGCTGCTAGCCCCACTGCTTGGGTCGCCCTGGCCACCCTGGTGGTGATGGAAATCGTGCTCGGCATCGATAACCTGATCTTTATTTCCATCCTCACCAACAAGTTGCCGGAAAAGCATCGGGCCAAGGCGCGGCGCATTGGTATTGGCATGGCGTTGTTCCTGCGTTTGGCGCTGCTCAGCACCATCGCCTTCATCGTCCAGCTCACCGAGCCGGTGATCGACGTCATGGGGCAGAGCTTCTCCTGGAAGGACATGATCCTGATTGCCGGTGGCCTGTTCCTGGTGTGGAAAGCCACCACGGAGATTCACCACAGCATGACTCCGGAGCCTGAGGCGGACAAAACCCAGGCATCGGGCGTGGCGATCGGCTTTGCTGCTGCGATTGGCCAGATCCTGTTGCTGGACATGGTGTTTTCCATCGACAGCATCATTACTGCCGTGGGCATGACCGAGCACTTGCCGATCATGATCATTGCCGTGGTGGCGTCGGTACTGGTGATGCTGCTGGCTGCCGAGCCGTTGGCCAAGTTCATCAATGACAACCCGACCGTGGTGATGCTGGCCCTGGGCTTCCTGATCATGATCGGCATGACCCTGATCGCCGAAGGTTTCGGCGCCCATGTACCCAAAGGGTATGTGTATGCGGCGATGGCGTTCTCGGCTGCCATTGAAAGCCTGAACATACTGGCCCGTCGGGTCCGCCAGAAGCGTCAGGCGGCGCAGGCCGAGGGCTGATTCGCAACCATGACGAACGGCCGTCTGTACTCCTTGGAGTCAGGCGGCCGTGTTGTTTTCGGCAGGGCGGGAATGTTGATCAGTGAGCAGTGGCTGGGCGCCGGGCGGCTTTTCCAGTCTTGATGTCAGGGGTGGACTGCTGGGGCCGATGATGGTGACGGCGGGTGATGCGTAGCACGCCCCAGAGCATTGCGGCGGCTACGGCCAGCCAGCTCAGGATCAGCATCACTATCGTCGTTGTCAGGCTCATAAGTGCCTCCTTGATGCCCTGTCCAGGGCACACACTCTTACCAATGGTTAGTCTAGTAGTCTCTGTGTTTCAGGCTATTGACCAATAGTCGAGAGTCTTCGAACACTTCGCTCTATGGTTTTCAATTAACTGCCGCCTAACGCTATACCCTCGCCCGTGAGCACCCTATGATCAAGGCCCCAGCCGGGACCGGGTCGTCCGGCGTTTGAATATAGAGAGCGATGATGGTGCGGGTATTTCCTCGATTTCGAGCGGCGTTGCTGGTCAGCGCCTGTGTCTTGAGCCTGGTCGGTTGTGCCGGCAGCGTGCAACCCGAGATCCAGCGCCTGCCGGAGCGGGTAGAGCTCAACAGCGTGCCGTTTTTCCGTGGAGAGATGTACCAAAGTGGCCCCGCAGCCTTGGCCGGTATGTTGTCGCAACAGGGCATCGTGATTACTCCGGGGTTGCTGGACAAACCCTTGCACCTGCCTGGCGCCGAGGCGCAATTGCAGCAGAACATGCTAAGCCTGGCGCGTGAGTACGGCATGGTGGTCTATCCCCTGGATGACCATCTAGCGTCCCTGCTGACCCAGGTCGCGGCGGGTTATCCGGTACTGGTGCGCTTTACCGAAGGTTCGACGTTCTGGGCTGAGCCGCGTTATGCGGTGTTGGCCGGCTACAACCGGGACAAGCAAACCGTGTTGCTGCGCGGAGCGAAAAGCCGTCGGCAACTGATGAGCTTTCGTGAGTTCGAGTCGTCCTGGAAGAGCGCCGGGAGCTTTGCGGTATTGATTCAGGCGCCCAACCAGTTGCCAGCCAAGGTCGATCGCCAGCGCTGGTTGAAAGCCGCCAATGACCTGGGGCAGGCCGGTCAGGAACAGGCGGCGGCCAGGGCTGCTAAAGCGCTCGACAGCCACTGAAGCCTGCAGACAACAACGGCGCCATTGGGCGCCGTTGTTGTGCTTGAGTATCAGTGCGAGGCTTGAGGGGCTGCAGTCTGGCGGTTCTTGAGGTTCTTATCGGCCTTGTAGCGCAAGGCAACGTCCGGTACCGAGCCGCTCTTGCCGGTTTCTACCCAGTTGCGGATGCGGCTGGCGTCGGCAAAGTGGGTGTACTTGCCGAAGGCATCGAGAATCACCAGGGCTACCGGGCGATTGCCCATGCTGGTGACCAGCACCAGGCAGTGACCGGCCTGATTGGTGAAGCCGGTCTTGGTGATCTTGATGTCCCATTTCTCCTTGTTGACCAGATGGTTGGTGTTGCGAAAGCCCAGGGTGTAGTTGGGCTTGCGGAATGCCACGGTCTTTTCCTTGGTGGTACTCAGCTCGCTCAGTAGAGGGTACTTGCGGGCAGCCACCAACAATTTGCTCAGGTCGCGAGCCGTGGAAACGTTATGGATCGACAGACCGGTGGGTTCCACATAGCGGGTGTGGGTCATTCCCAGTGACTTGGCCTTGGCGTTCATGGCGGCGATGAAGGCCGGATAGCCTCCCGGGTAATAATGGGCCAGGCTGGCCGCGGCGCGGTTTTCCGAGGACATCAGGGCAATCAGCAGGGTGTCTCGACGGCTTAGTTCGCTTTTGAGCTTGACCCGGGAGAACACGCCCTTCATTTCTGGGGTGTCGCTGATGTTCATGGAGATGTGTTCGTCCAGCGGCAGCTTGGCGTCCAGAACCACCATGGCGGTCATCAGTTTGGTCACCGAAGCGATGGGCACCACAACGTCCGGATTGCTGGAATAGATGACTTTGTTGGTTTGCAGGTCCAGCAGCAGGGCGCTGCCGGATGCAATATGCAATTGTGAAGTGTCTCTTGGCGCCGCGGTGGTTTCGCTGGCGTCGACGCTGTGCGCGATCAAGGTGCCGGACACAGCAAACAATAAGCTGAGGATGGAGAGACGAATTTTCACGCGGGCGGACTCGATAATAATGGATATGCCGTTTGGCAACGGGCTTTTTCGGAAAAGCGTTACATTTTATGAGTATGGCTGAAGAACTGTCGATTGTTCTTCAGTGGTCAGTCGAAAACCCTTAAAAACCAAGAAAAAACACCGTTTTTTCCTGAGCGCTACTGCGGTTTCAGAATAGGCTGAGTGCGATCCTGAACGCTAAGATTCAGGGGCGATAAAGAGCGCTGTGGGGTTGTAACGTTGGCGCATAAAAAAACCCGCCATTGGCGGGTTTTTGTGCGCTGTCGAAAACTCAGCTGTGCAGCGATTCTGCGGCGTACAGGGTGTTTTCCAGCAGGCAGGCGCGGGTCATGGGGCCTACGCCACCAGGCACTGGAGTGATCCAGCCCGCGCGGGGCAGGGCGGTTTCATAAACCACGTCGCCCACCAGCTTGCCGTCTTCCTGGCGATTGATGCCGACGTCGATGACGATAGCGCCTTCCTTGATCCACTCGCCCTTGACCAGGCCTGGCTTGCCAGCAGCAACGACAACCAGGTCGGCACGGCCGACATGGCCAGCCAGATCCTTGGTGAAGCGGTGAGTGACGGTCACGGTGCAGCCAGCCAGCAGCAACTCCATGGCCATCGGGCGCCCAACGATGTTGGATGCGCCGACCACTACTGCATCCATGCCATACAGGTCGGCACCGGTGCTTTCCAGCAGGGTCATGATGCCTTTGGGAGTGCAGGGGCGCAGCAGGGGAATGCGTTGGGCCAAACGACCAACGTTATAAGGATGGAAGCCATCCACGTCTTTGTCCGGACGAATGCGTTCTAGTAGTAGAGAGGCATCCAGGTGCTCAGGGAGTGGCAGCTGTAGCAGGACACCGTCGATGTTCGGGTCATCATTGAGGCGATCAATCAAGCCCGCCAGTGCTTCTTGAGTGGTGTCGGCGGGCAAGTCATAGGCTTGTGAAAGGAAGCCGACCTCTTCGCAGTCTTTACGCTTGTGCGAGACATAAACCTGAGAGGCCGGGTCGCTGCCGACCAGAATCACCGCGAGGCCCGGAGTACGCAGGCCTTGCTGGCGACGCTCGGCGACACGTTTGGCGATCTGCTGGCGCAGGCTAGCGGCGATCGCTTTGCCGTCGATTAGTTGTGCAGTCATGACGCGTGATTAACCATCGAGAGGGAGAGAAAAAGAGAACGTATTCTCGCATGTCGGAACGTGAGGGCAAAGGCGCTTGGTCTGCAAATTCCCCTAACTCCTTTAATTAAATGAATTTTTTTCAAAAAAGAGTTGACGACCTAAAGGCTCGCCTATAACATTCGTCGCACTTGTCGGGCACAGCCTAGCACTGGTTAAGAAAGTCGGGCAGAGTTGATGTTTAGCTCATAACGACTGAAAGCAATTAGTTTGTAATCGTTAAAGAATACAGATTAATAAGGCGCCCGTAGCTCAGCTGGATAGAGCATCCGCCTTCTAAGCGGATGGTCGCAGGTTCGAGTCCTGCCGGGTGCGCCATTAGGCAGCTTTGGCACAAGTAACGCAATATGGTGGGCGTAGCTCAGTTGGTAGAGCACAGGATTGTGACTCCTGTTGTCGTGGGTTCGATCCCCATCGTCCACCCCATATTCGAAGAAGGCGCCAGATTAATAGTCTGGCGCCTTTGCTTTAAAAGATTGTTAAGCGGACGTGGTGGAATTGGTAGACACACTGGATTTAGGTTCCAGCGCCGCAAGGTGTAAGAGTTCGAGTCTCTTCGTCCGCACCAATAAAGTAGCTA
Organism: Pseudomonas danubii; assembly: GCF_042980055.1. NCBI lineage: Bacteria > Pseudomonadati > Pseudomonadota > Gammaproteobacteria > Pseudomonadales > Pseudomonadaceae > Pseudomonas > Pseudomonas danubii. Next base: position 5,640,192 of record NZ_CP116502.1, on the reverse strand, counting down.
GTTAATAGCAGATTACGGCGCAGCACCTGAAAAGGGCTGCGCCGTTTTCGTTTCTGGGTCCGATATGTCTGGTGTTTCCACGAGCGGTGGGGCAGCTGGGTTGGGCAATGGTTGGCCTTTGGTCGCTGGATGCTGGGATCTTGGCTATTGGTTGGTGTTTGTCAGGGAAGCTCTGGCCGGCTCCTTCTATATATAGAAGGGTTGGTGTAGAGGCTCTGGTTGGATTCGTAGTATTTGCTCTCATGGCGAGGCTCAACCCTTTGTCCTCGCCTTCACATTGTCGGCCGTTTTTTACCCGTTTTCAGTAGGGTGACTTCTTGAGTTTGACCCACTAGAATGCATGCCCTTGATTCTGGGGTCGGAAAACGGCCGGCTAACGTCTGTGCAACGAGGAATATCCATGCAAGTTTCTGTTGAAAATACTTCTGCTCTTGAGCGCCGCATGAGCATCACCGTGCCGGCTGAGCGCATCGAGAGCCAGGTCAACAAGCGTCTGCAGCAGACTGCCCAAAAGGCCAAAATTGCGGGCTTCCGTCCTGGCAAGGTTCCAATGAGCGTGATTCGTCAGCGTTATGAGGCTGATGCGCGTCAAGAAGCAGTGGGTGATGTGATCCAGGCTTCCTTCTATGAGGCCGTTGTTGAGCAGAAGCTGAACCCAGCTGGTGCTCCTTCGGTCGAGCCTAAAGTGCTGGAGAAGGGCAAGGATCTGGAATACGTTGCCACTTTCGAAGTCTTCCCAGAGTTCACGGTTGCTGGTTTCGAAAACATCGCTGTTGAGCGTCTGAGCGCTGACGTAGCTGATGCTGATCTGGACAACATGCTGGAGATCCTGCGTAAGCAGAATGTTCGCTTTGAAGTTGTTGATCGCGCAGCGCAGAACGATGATCAACTGAACATCGACTTCGTGGGTAAGGTTGATGGTGAAGCTTTTGCAGGCGGTTCGGCTAAAGGCACTCAGTTGGTACTGGGCTCCGGCCGCATGATCCCTGGCTTCGAAGACGGTCTGGTTGGCGCCAAGGCTGGTGAAGAGCGTGTTCTGAACCTGACCTTCCCTGAGAACTATCAGAACCTGGATCTGGCCAACAAGGCTGCCGAGTTCACCGTGACTGTTAACAGCGTTTCCGAGCCTAAGCTGCCTGAGCTGACTGAAGAGTTCTTTGCTCAATTCGGTATCAAGGAAGCCGGCCTGGAAGGTTTCCGTGCCGAAGTTCGCAAGAACATGGAGCGTGAGCTGCGTCAGGCCATCAAGTCCAAGGTGAAGAATCAGGTAATGGACGGTCTGCTGGCCTCCAACCCGATCGAAGTGCCAAAGGCGCTGCTGGACAACGAAGTTAATCGTCTGCGCGTTCAGGCTGTCCAGCAATTCGGTGGCAACATCAAGCCGGATCAGCTGCCTGCCGAGCTGTTCGAAGAGCAAGCCAAGCGCCGCGTAGTGCTGGGCCTGATCGTTGCTGAAGTTGTTAAGCAATTCGATCTGAAGCCTGATGAAGACCGCGTTCGCGAGCTGATCCAGGAAATGGCTTCGGCTTACCAGGAGCCTGAGCAGGTCGTGTCCTGGTACTACAAGAACGAGCAGCAATTGAACGAAGTCCGTTCGGTTGTGCTGGAAGAACAAGTTGTGGATACTGTTCTGCAGAAAGCTAGCGTGACCGACAAATCGGTCTCTTACGAAGAAGCGGTCAAGCCGGTAGAAGCACCTCAAGCCGACTGATTTTCTTCTCGTTCGAAGCACACACCATAAGCCAGCCTTCGCGCTGGCTTATGCGTATTCAAGACGTGACTATTTGGGAGTGACTGCAGAGCATGTTCCGTAATTCTTATATTCAGCAGAACTCTGATATCCAGGCCGCAGGCGGCCTGGTCCCGATGGTTGTCGAGCAGTCCGCTCGTGGCGAGCGCGCCTACGACATCTACTCGCGCCTCCTCAAGGAGCGAGTGATCTTTCTGGTAGGTCCTGTAGAAGACTACATGGCCAACCTGATTTGTGCGCAACTGCTATTCCTTGAAGCGGAAAACCCGGACAAGGACATCCATCTCTATATCAACTCCCCGGGCGGCTCGGTAACGGCTGGCATGTCGATCTACGACACCATGCAGTTCATCAAGCCTAACGTTTCAACCACCTGTATTGGTCAGGCATGCAGCATGGGTGCCTTCTTGCTGACGGCCGGTGCCCCTGGCAAGCGTTTCTGCCTGCCAAACTCCCGAGTGATGATTCACCAGCCCCTGGGCGGTTTCCAAGGCCAAGCGTCGGATATAGAAATCCATGCCAAGGAAATCCTCTTCATCCGTGAGCGTCTCAACACGCTGATGGCCAAGCATAGCGGGCGCACTCTGGAAGAAATCGAGCGCGATACCAATCGTGATAACTTCATGAGCGCCGAAGCAGCGCGTGAGTACGGGTTGATCGATGAAGTAATCAACCAACGCCCCGCTTAAAATAAGCAGCTCAAAATAGGCTTGGTCAGTTGTTCTGATCAGTGGCGGGCTTGAAAAAGCCCGCAATAGCCTTCATCTTGTGTTGCAAGCCTATCGGATTTGGATCGAACGAATGACTGACACCCGCAACGGCGAGGACAACGGCAAACTGCTTTATTGCTCCTTCTGTGGCAAAAGCCAGCATGAAGTACGCAAATTGATTGCCGGCCCCTCGGTCTTTATCTGCGACGAGTGCGTCGACTTGTGCAATGACATCATCCGTGAGGAGGTGCAGGAAGCACAGGCCGAGAGCAGCGCGCATAAACTGCCTTCGCCTAAAGAGATCAGCGGCATCCTTGATCAATACGTGATTGGTCAGGAACGTGCAAAAAAGGTTCTAGCTGTAGCGGTGTACAACCACTACAAGCGTCTGAATCAGCGTGACAAGAAAAGTGACGACGTCGAGCTTGGCAAGAGCAACATCTTGCTGATCGGCCCTACAGGTTCGGGTAAGACGCTGCTGGCGGAAACCCTGGCCCGTCTGTTGAATGTACCGTTCACGATCGCCGATGCAACTACCCTGACCGAAGCTGGTTATGTGGGTGAGGACGTCGAGAACATCATTCAGAAGTTGCTGCAGAAGTGCGATTACGACGTAGAAAAAGCTCAAATGGGCATCGTCTACATCGATGAAATCGATAAGATTTCCCGCAAGTCTGACAACCCTTCGATTACTCGGGATGTTTCCGGTGAAGGTGTTCAGCAAGCCCTGTTGAAGTTGATTGAAGGCACGGTTGCTTCCGTTCCGCCACAAGGTGGTCGCAAGCACCCGCAGCAGGAATTCCTGCAAGTCGATACTCGTAACATCCTGTTCATCTGTGGTGGCGCGTTCTCCGGGCTGGAAAAGGTTATTCAAAACCGCTCTACCCGTGGCGGCATTGGTTTCAATGCTGAAGTGCGTAGCAAGGAAGAGGGCAAGAAGGTTGGTGAGTCCCTGCGTGAAGTCGAGCCTGACGATTTGGTCAAGTTCGGTCTGATCCCGGAGTTCGTTGGCCGTCTGCCAGTCCTGGCGACCCTGGATGAGTTGGATGAAGCTGCATTGATTCAGATTCTCACTGAACCGAAGAATGCCTTGACCAAGCAGTACGCCAAGTTGTTCGAGATGGAAGGTGTTGATCTGGAGTTCCGCACTGACGCCTTGAAGTCAGTCGCCAAGCGGGCACTTGAACGCAAGACAGGTGCTCGTGGCCTGCGTTCGATTCTCGAAGGTGTTCTGCTCGACACTATGTACGAGATCCCCTCGCAATCCGAGGTGAGTAAAGTAGTGATCGATGAAAGCGTCATTGAAGGCAAGTCCCAGCCACTGTACATCTATGAAAACAGTGAGCCGACGGCCAAGGCGGCGCCAGACGCGTAAGCGTCGCGCTGTTGGATTGAAAGAAGGGGCCTTCGGGCCCCTTTGCTTTTAGCGTCTTAAAGTGCTGTCTTTAAGCTTGTTTTTTTTACAGGCAGCCCCCATCTTGGTTTCAAGCTTACTTCCATCTGTTTACGGCCGTACGGCCGCCGTAGAGGCGAAATCATGAAGACAACCATCGAATTGCCTCTCCTGCCATTGCGTGATGTTGTGGTTTATCCGCACATGGTTATCCCGCTGTTCGTGGGGCGCGAGAAGTCGATCGAAGCCCTCGAGGCAGCGATGACGGGCGACAAGCAGATTCTCTTGCTGGCACAGAGAAACCCTGCTGATGACGATCCCGGTGAAGATGCACTCTATCGCGTAGGTACCATTGCAACTGTCTTGCAGTTGCTCAAGTTGCCTGATGGCACCGTCAAGGTGTTGGTTGAAGGCGAGCAACGCGGCGCTGTCGAACGCTTCAGTGAAGTTGATGGTCATTGCCGTGCCGAAGTCTCCCTGATTGACGAAGTAGATGCTCCTGATCGTGAGTCAGAGGTGTTTGTTCGCAGTCTGCTGTCCCAGTTTGAGCAGTATGTGCAACTGGGCAAGAAAGTTCCTGCCGAGGTGTTGTCCTCCCTCAACAGCATCGACGAACCAAGCCGCCTGGTAGATACCATGGCCGCGCACATGGCGTTGAAGATCGAGCAGAAACAGGAAATCCTCGAGATCATTGATCTGTCTGCTCGGGTCGAGCACGTCCTGGCATTGCTGGACGCCGAGATCGACCTGCTGCAAGTTGAAAAGCGCATTCGTGGCCGCGTTAAAAAGCAAATGGAACGCAGCCAGCGCGAGTACTACCTGAATGAGCAGATGAAGGCCATTCAGAAGGAGCTGGGCGATGGTGACGAAGGTCACAATGAAATCGAAGAGCTGAAAAAGCGCATCGATGCCGCCGGCCTGCCAAAAGATGCGATGACCAAAGCTCAGGCCGAGCTCAACAAGCTCAAGCAGATGTCGCCGATGTCTGCCGAGGCTACGGTGGTTCGCTCCTATATCGATTGGCTGGTTCAAGTGCCTTGGAAGGCCCAGAGCAAGGTGCGTCTCGACCTGGCGCGTGCCGAGGATATTCTCGACGCCGATCACTATGGTCTGGAAGAGGTCAAAGAGCGGATTCTCGAATATCTCGCCGTACAAAAGCGCGTGAAGAAGATTCGTGGTCCGGTGCTGTGCCTCGTCGGTCCTCCTGGGGTAGGTAAGACCTCTCTTGCGGAGTCGATCGCCAATGCGACCAACCGTAAGTTTGTGCGTATGGCGCTGGGTGGTGTACGTGATGAAGCGGAAATCCGTGGTCATCGTCGAACTTACATCGGTTCGATGCCAGGAAGATTGATTCAAAAGATGACAAAGGTGGGCGTTCGCAACCCGCTGTTCCTGCTCGACGAAATCGACAAGATGGGCAGTGATATGCGTGGTGATCCGGCGTCGGCGTTGCTGGAGGTTCTGGACCCTGAGCAGAACCACAACTTCAACGATCATTATCTGGAAGTTGATTACGACTTGTCCGATGTGATGTTCCTTTGCACCTCCAACTCGATGAATATTCCCCCAGCATTGCTGGATCGGATGGAGGTGATTCGTCTGCCTGGCTACACCGAGGACGAGAAGATCAACATCGCGGTCAAGTACCTGTCGCCCAAGCAGATTCAGGCCAATGGACTGAAGAAAGGCGAGCTGGAATTCGACCCCGATGCGATTCGCGACATCATCCGCTACTACACCCGCGAAGCCGGTGTGCGGGGCCTGGAGCGTCAGATCGCCAAGGTCTGCCGCAAGGCGGTGAAAGAGCATGCGATGGAAAAACGCTTCTCTGTTAAGGTCACTTCCGATCTGCTGGAACACTTCCTGGGCGTGCGTAAATTCCGCTACGGCCTGGCCGAGCAGCAGGATCAGATCGGCCAAGTGACCGGCCTGGCCTGGACTCAGGTAGGCGGTGAGTTGCTGACGATCGAAGCCGCTGTGGTTCCAGGCAAGGGTCAGTTGATCAAGACCGGCTCCCTGGGCGATGTCATGGTCGAGTCGATCACTGCCGCGCTGACCGTGGTACGCAGTCGTGCCAAGAGCCTGGGTATTCCCTTGGACTTCCACGAGAAGCGCGACACCCACATCCACATGCCGGAAGGGGCTACCCCTAAAGACGGCCCTAGCGCGGGCATAGGCATGTGCACGGCGTTGGTTTCGGCGCTGACCGGCATTCCGGTGCGGGCTGATGTAGCGATGACAGGGGAGATCACCCTGCGCGGTCAGGTATTGGCCATCGGCGGGCTGAAAGAGAAATTACTTGCAGCTCATCGGGGTGGAATCAAGACGGTGATCATTCCTGAAGAGAATGTTCGCGATTTGAAAGAAATTCCTGACAATATCAAGCAGGATCTGCAGATTAAACCAGTTAAATGGATTGACGAAGTCCTGCAAATTGCGCTGCAATACGCGCCGGAGCCCTTGCCGGATGTGGCTCCCGAGATAGTTGCAAAGGACGAAAAACGCGAGTCTGACTCTAAGGAAAGAATTAGCACGCATTAGTACGCATTAGCCTGGGGGGCTTCCTTGACAGCTTTTTAGAGCCCTTGTTATAAAGCGGCTCTTAAGTGTCTGTAGGCCATTCAGCACTCGTTTTTGCTTTCACCAAAAAACTTAGAATCATACTCATAGATATGTAAGGGGACTTAGAGTGAACAAGTCGGAACTGATTGATGCTATCGCTGCATCTGCTGATCTCCCGAAAGCTGCTGCTGGCCGTGCGCTGGACGCAGTAATCGAATCCGTTACTGGCGCTCTGAAGGCCGGTGACTCTGTTGTTCTGGTTGGTTTCGGTACTTTCTCCGTAACGGATCGTCCAGCTCGTATCGGTCGCAACCCACAGACCGGTAAGACTCTGGAAATCGCTGCTGCTAAAAAGCCAGGTTTCAAAGCCGGTAAAGCACTGAAAGAAGCCGTAAACTAAGTTTCTTCAGGGTCTTTGCCCATCCGGGTCGGGGTCATGCCTGATCTGGCAGCGGGGCGCCAGTAGGCCGGTGCATCACCGGCCAATGCCGAGGGTCGCAGGTTCAGCTCTCGTCCGCTCCGCCAGTTACGAGAAGGCGCATCCTCGGATGCGCCTTTCTTCTATCCGGACTCTACCCACACTCCACGGTTGCTTAAATTGAAGTACAGCCGTTTCTGGGGGACGCATGCTGCAGAATATCAGGGACAACTCACAAGGCTGGATTGCCAAAACCATCATCGGGGTCATCGTCGCATTGCTGGCGTTGACCGGTTTCGATGCCATTTTCCAGGCCACTACCCATAACCAGGACGCGGCCAAGGTCAACGGCGAGGAAATCACTCAGAACGAGTTGAGCCAGGCCGTCGACATGCAACGTCGTCAACTGATGCAACAGTTGGGCAAAGATTTCGATGCCTCCCTGCTGGATGAGAAGATGCTGCGCGAAGCCGCTTTGAAAGGGCTGATCGACCGCAAACTGTTGCTGCAAGGTGCACAGGATTCCAAGTTTGCCTTCTCCGAGGGCGCGCTGGATCAGGTGATCCTGCAAACGCCGGAATTCCAGGTTGAAGGCAAATTCAGCCCTGAGCGTTTCGATCAGGTGATTCGTCAGTTGGGCTACACCCGTCTGCAATTCCGCCAGATGCTGGCTCAGGAAATGCTGATCGGTCAGGTGCGTGCCGGTCTGGCGGGCAGTGGTTTCGTGACCGATGCTCAGGTACTGGCGTTCGCTCGTCTGGAAAAACAGACCCGAGATTTCGCTTCACTGAGCATCAAGGCTGATCCGGCAGCGATCAAGCTGACCGATGACGAGGTCAAGGCCTATTACGATCAGCACGCCAAGGAGTTCATGACTCCCGACCAAGTGGTGATTGATTACATCGAGCTGAAGAAGGCTGCCTTCTTTGATCAGGTCAGTGTCAAGGACGAGGACCTGCAGGCGCTGTATCAGAAGGAAATCGCCAACCTGTCCGAGCAACGTCGTGCCGCGCACATCCTGATCGAAGTCAACGACAAGGTGAACGAGGCTCAGGCCAAGGCCAAGGTCGAAGAGATCCAGGCGCGTCTGGCCAAAGGCGAAAGCTTCGAGGCACTGGCCAAGGAATTCTCCCAGGATCCAGGCTCGGCTAATAACGGTGGCGACTTGGGCTACGCCGGTCCAGGTGTTTATGACCCAACCTTCGAGAAGGCGCTGTATGCGCTGAATAAGGATCAGGTCTCGGCTCCGGTGCGTACGGACTTCGGTTTCCACCTGATCAAGCTGTTGGGCATCGAAGCACCGGAAGTGCCGAGCTTCGCCAGTCTCAAGGACAAGCTGACCCGCGACTTGAAAACTCAGCAGGTCGAGCAGCGTTTCGTTGAGGCGACCAAGCAGCTGGAGGACTCTTCGTTCGAAGCCTCCGATCTGGCACAACCGGCTCAGGAGCTGAAGCTGACTGTTCACACCTCCGCGCCGTTCGGCCGTGACGGTGGCGACGGTATCGCTGCCAACCGTGCAGTGGTGCAAGCAGCGTTCAGCACCGAAGTCCTCGACGAGGGTTCCAACAGCACCGCCATCGAACTGGACCCGGAAACTGTCGTGGTGCTGCGAGCCAAAGAGCATCGCAAACCTGAGCAACTGCCTCTGGAAAGCGTCGCCAGTGCCATTCGCACGCAATTGGCCAAGGAGCACGCCAGTGCTGCGGCCAAGACCAAGGCTGAAGAGCTGATTGCCAGCTTGCGTGATGGCAAGACCGCGCTGAACAAGCCGGTTGATGGCCAGAACTGGAAAGTCGCACAAGCGGTGACCCGTGGTCAGGATGGTATCGATCCAACTGTTCTGCAGGCGTTGTTCCGCATGAGCAAGCCTGAGTCCAAGGACAAACCGACCTTCACTAGCGTGACCCTGCCTAACGGCAATCTGCTGGTGCTGCAGCTCAATGCCGTCAATGAAGCCGCTGCGCCGACCGAGGAAGAGAAGGCTCAATACCGTCGCTTCCTGGCCTCGCGGGTAGGGCAGCAAGATTTTGCCGCCTACCGCAAGCAGCTGGAAAACCAGGCGGACATCAAGCGTTACTAATGCCTGAACCGCAGTGTTGAAAAGACCCCGGCCGCAATGCCGGGGTCTTTTTTTGAGCTCGGATAAACCTCAGGTGCCGGTGGTGTGCCAGCGCTTGCGCGCATGCAGATAGGCCGCCTGATCGTTGTAGCCCAGCTGTAGCGCAATCTGCGTCCGGGATTCGCCTTGCAATTCCAGATGCATTTCCAGCTCGGCGCGGGTCTGGTCCAGCAACTGGCGAAAACTCAGCCCCTGTTCCGCGAGACGTCGCCGCAGCGTGCGTGGGGTTTGATGCAGATGGGCACAAAGGCTTTCCAGGGTTACTGGATGGCCCGCCGCCAGGGCCTGACGACAGGCCCTGGCCACCTTGGCTGCCCAACCGCTCAGCCGTTGGTGCAGGGCCACCCGTCGATCCAGCTCTTCGCTCAACAGGTCGAGCATGCCGGCGTGGCGGGTCTGCAGTGGCAGTTGCAGGCTTTGCGGTTCGAAGTAGAAACGGTTGGCCCGGCAATCGAATTCGATACGGTCGCCAAACCAATGCTGGTATTGCGCGTGATAGTCGGGACGCGAATGGCTGAAGCAGGCCAGCACGGGCCGAACCGCAAGACCAGTACCACGCCGCAGTTGAGTGATGGACATGACTCCATAGTGTTCGATCAGGTAGCGGCTCAACTCCGCCGAGGTGTCGATATGGATTTCAACACCAGAACCTCGGGCATCCGTCACCCGTTGCACGCGATCAGTGTCCGAGCCCAACGGCGCATAGCGAACCCAGAATGCCATGGACGCGGCAACATCCGGGCAGTAGAGGCTGGCGTGGGCAATAACGTGCCAGTCCTGGGGCGTGAAGCGTTCGAACAGTTTGAGGCCTATGGCCGGCTCCAACGCCGCCGCCGCGCGCCATAGCTGTTCCAGGTGCAGCAGGTTGTAGTCCTGGTGCGTGGCGGCGCTCTGGTCATTGAGGAAGCGTTGCAAGACTTCACCGAGGCGTCCTCGATGAAAGCGCGGGGCCGCTCGGTTGGCCGGATCTCGCTGGATTCTGTCCATTTCGCGCATAGAGAGGGCTGCCTTGCTGATCTCTAATGGTCGGGCGTTGCCCATAAGGATAAGAGCGAGAATGCCATGAACCACGATCTGATGACCAACAACCCCCTGTTGATCGTTTCGGCGATCTTTGTGTTTTTCATCCTCCTGGAAATAGCTTGTTCAGCCTTTCGCCAACCCCGTGGCCAGCGCCGCGACGTGCTGATCGAGGCGGTGGGCTCAAGCCTGTTGCTCGGCGTGACCTTTCCCCTGGTGATGTGGGCCAGCGGTGCGCTCATGGGCCTGGCACTGCCACAAGCCAAGGGCATGCTGGCGGATACGCCCTGGGTGCTTGGTCTGCTGTTGTTCCTGATCTTCGATGACATGACCCAATACTGGTGGCACCGCCTGACCCATCGTCTCCCCGCGCTGTATGCCCTGCACCGGGCTCACCATTCAGCGCCCTACATGAGCATTCGCATCGTTTATCGCAACAACAGCTTCTATTACCTGCTGATGCCCGGAATCTGGTTCTCCGGGGTGCTGATCTACCTGGGGCTGGCGCCGGTCTATTACGGTTACCTGATTCTCAAGATGACGGTGATCTTCGCCGCACACAGCAGCGTGGCCTGGGACGACAAGCTGTACCGCATCGGTTTTCTCCGGCCACTGATGTGGCTGGTGGAGCGAGTCTTTTCAACGCCTTCGACCCATTCGGCTCACCATGGCCTGAGCGCCGAGGATGGCGTGACCCACTACAAGGGCAACTTCGGTAACTTGCTGTTCCTCTGGGATGTGCTGTTTGGCACCGCGAAGATCACCCGCCGCCGGCCCGTTACCTTCGGTATCGAGCACTTGGCGTCGGTGAGCTGGAAGGAGGAGCTGTTCTGGCCGTTGGTACGCAGTCGCAAAGCCCGATCCGCTGCGCACGCAAAAGTGGATACTGCTTTGCAGACTGGCGCTTCGGCTGAAGGCTAGCGACCTGGCAGGCTCTGTTGCCGCGAGAACGCCCGGTTGCCAAGGCTTGGGTCGAGGATCAGCGTCTGACTGGAAAGCCCTGGTGCCGGGCGTTCACCGCCACCACCAGGCTGATCAGCAACAGCGCGGCGATCACCCAGGGGAAGATCGCCACTCCCGGCCCTTGCAGCAGCAAGGCGCCACCCAGGCCGCCACCGGCGATCGCCAGGTTCCATAGGGTGACCAGCATCGACTGCGCGGTGTCAGCGTGCTCGCCTGCGGCCTTGGCCAGTGCGGTTTGCAGCAGGGTGGCCATGCCGCCGAAGGACAGCCCCCAGATAGCGGTCGCCCCATAGATCGCCACTGGCCAGTCACTCAGCAGCCCCAGCATCAGGGTCGAGCCGATGAACAGCAGGCAACTGACCAGCACCAGTTGACGCAGCCAGCGATCGATCAGCAGGCCCACCAGCCAGATGCTCAACAATGCAGCCAGGCCAAATACCAGCAACACCCGCTCGATCTGCTCACCAAGCCCGATCGGCTGAAGAAAGGGCGCGATGTAGGTGTAGAGAATGTTGTGTCCCAGCACATAGGCAAAAGTCACGAACAGCACTGGTCGGATCCCCGGCAAGGCCAGGACTCGAGCCAGCGACAAGCGCTTCTGTGCGCGCAGCCCCGGGAAGTCCGGCACCTGAACCAGTACCCAGCCAATGAGCCCCAGGGTCAGCAAGGTCATGACAGCAAAGCTCATGCGCCAGCCCACCAGGTTGCCCAGCCAGGTTCCAGCGGGCATTCCCACCGACAGAGCCACCGGCGCGCCGAGCATGGCCAGCGTGATTGCCCGTCCTTGCAAGTGGGGCGCCACCATACGGCTGGCATACCCGGCCAGCAAGGCCCAGAGCAGGCCGGCGAAGACTCCGGCGAAAAAGCGTGCCACCAGAATCAGGCTGTAGTCACTGGAGAGGGCGGTAACACTGTTGACCAGGGCAAAGCCGGCGATGGCCAGCAACAGTAAGGGGCGCCGCCGCCAGCCCTGGGTGAGGATGATCAGCGGGATGGCGGCCAGTAGCGAACCCAGGGCATAGAAGGTCACCAGTTGGCCAATCAGTGCAGGTGAGACGCCAAGGTTGGCACTCATTTGTGGCAGCAGCCCGGCCGGCAGGGTCTCGGTCATCAGGGTAATGAAACCGGCGCTGGCGAGAGCCAGCAGGCCGCCGACAGGCAGGCGTTCGCGGGTCTCGGCGGGTGCTTGTAGCAGTTCACAGGCATTGGCGGAGTTGCTCATGGTCGGGCACCGTTGTGCAGGGGCAGAAATGAAGCTCACAGGGTAGGGTTCTGTTCATGGCGGAAAAATAGGCTAAGGTTCCGAACTTATCGGACACAGAAGTCCTTAATCGCAGGAGGCAGAATGGACTGGCTGGGCAGTATTCCGGTGTTTATGCAGGTGGCCGAGACACGTAGCTTTACCGAAGCGGGGCGGCTATTGGGAGTGTCCTCTTCAGCCGTGGGCAAGAGCATCGCGCGGCTTGAGGAGCGTCTGGAGACGCGCCTGTTCCATCGCACCACCCGCAGTATCAGCCTGACCGCCGAGGGGGCCGGGTTCCTCGAGCGCTGCCGCCGGATAGCTACCGAAGCGGAGGCTGCGGAGTTCCAGCTGTGCGATTCCTCCAGTGCGCCTGTAGGTAAGTTGCGGATCAGCGCTCCCCAAGTTCACGGGCTGTTGATGCCGGTACTGGCGGAGTTCATGCAGCTCTATCCACAGATCGAGCTGGACGTGGACCTTTCCGATCGCATGGTGGACGTGGTGGAGGAGGGGTTTGACCTGGTAGTGCGCACGGGCAATCCCAAGGACTCCCGGCTCCTGGCCCGACAATTGGGGCGCTTTCATATGGTGCTGGTGGGCAGTCCCGACTATTTCAAGCAGCGCGGCTTGCCGCAATGTCCCCAGCAACTGCGCGAGCACGCCTGCCTGCGGCACACCTTTCACCACACCGGCAAACTTGAGCCGTGGCCGTTCAAGCCCCAGGCCCACTTACCGGAACCGCTGCTGCCGACCCGCTTGACCAGCAGCTCCATCGAGGCTGTGGAACACGCTGCCCGCAGCGGTTTGGGTATCGCCTGTTTGCCGGATTTCATGGTGCAGGCGGCGGTCCGCCGGGGAGCGTTGCAGACAGTGCTCGACGAGTACCTGGAACACAGCGGCACGTTCTGGGTGCTGTGGCCATCGAGCCGACATGCGGCGGCCAAGCTGAGGGTGTTGATCGAGCACTTGAGCGAGCGACTTTTTCCGGCAAACAACGGTCAGTAAACTTGTGTGAAATTTAAGACACCAATTACCTGCGCGGTGTGGCATTGATCTGTTGCACAATACGCGCCGGAGCGTTTTCCTCAGGATTTTCGATGTTTAGATCATTTCATCTGCGCGCCGCAGCCACGGCATTGCTGCTGTCCGCTGTCGCCGGTTGTTCGACGCACAAGACCGCCATCTACGAGCATGAAAGCTTCGATGATTCCGGCACTTTTTCGCGCAATTACCCGGTCAGCGATACCGCTTCCTGTGAAGCCGCACGCCGGGCTCTGCTGAGCCAGGGCTACATCATCACCAGCAACGACCCGAAGCTGGTCAGTGGCCACAAGAGCTTCCAGCAGACCGGTGAGACCCATCTGGAGATCAGCTTCAATGTGGTCTGTGCCCAGGATGGCAGCGGCGACCAACGTTCGACGGTGTTTGCCAACGCCTTGCAGGACCGTTATGCACTCAAGAAGGTGAACAACTCGGCGAGCCTGGGCGTCGGAGTGCTGGGTTCGGTGTCAATGCCGATCGGTTCCACCGACGATTCCATGGTCAAGGTGGCCAGTGAGACGGTGTCGTCCGCCAAGTTCTATGAGCGCTACTTCGCCCTGGTCGAGCTGTTTTTGCCCCAGGAAGTGAAGAAGGCTGCACATATCGAAGAGAAGCCCAAGGCTGATCTGGGGGTTCCTGAAAACAAGCCCGAGGCGGAACCCAAGCCTGAGTCCAAGCCACAGAGCCCAGTGATCGAGCCGAGTGCTGTGGTCGCGCCGCTGGTGCCCGCCAATGAGCCTGAGCCAACGCTCTCCCAGCCCGTGGCTCCACCAGCGGAAGTCGCGCCGATTGTGCCGGCTGCCAGCAGCGAGCCGGCGCCTGCCAATCAAGCCGTCACTGCGCCCCCCGCCAGCAGTCTGCCGCCGCCGACCGAGCCGATTCCCGCTCTGCCGGGCAGCGGGCACTGATCGGTTCTAGGGTGCTCGGGCCGACTCTTTAAAGTCGGCCCGATGTTTACATCGCGCTCGCCTTCGACTGCAATCATTGCCGTTGCACAGGTATCCACAGCTTAAATTTCTCACGGGCTGTTACGTTTTAACGACATAAATCTTGACCGGAGGGGTAGTATTTTTTCTGTCATCCCGGCACTTTATGCTGGTCCCGACAGTCATTAGGCACAGGGTTATTCAATCAACGGAAAAGGAGTCCGCCATGGACGAATACCAAGAGGAACTGCTGGAGTATCAAGCTTTCGAGCTCGATCCCCTGGAACCAGCAGAAGACGCCACCGAGCTGTAACGCCGGTGGCGTTTTTTTTTAGCCGAATTGTCGGTGGCTGCGCCGGAATTCCCCCGGGGTCTGCCCGTTCCAACGCTTGAAAGCCCGTTGAAATGCCTCGGCTGAGGCAAAGCCCAACAGATAGGCGATCTCGCCGAATGCCAGTTCGGTATCGCGGATATAGGTCATGGCCAGGTCGCGGCGAGTGTCGTTGAGAATCGCTCGAAACTGCGTCCCTTCTTCCGCCAGCTTGCGCCGCAGGGTCCAGGTCGGCAGCTTCAGGCGCATCGCCACTTCTTCCAGGTCCGGCTCACGGCCACCGTTGAGCAGAGGGCCCAACAGCTGAATGATGCGTTCGCGCAGGCTGCGGGTCCGGGTCAACTGTTCCAGTTCTCTTTCACATAGCTGCACCAGATGCCGCCAGGTGCTGGGGCAATGCTCCGGATTGCGCAGGGCCAGGTTGGCCTGGCTCAAGCGCAGCTGGTTCTGTTCAGCACCGAACTGGATGGGCGTTGGGCCGAGCAGGGCATAGGCGTCGTGATAGTCCGGGCGCTCGAACTCGATGTCGATCTGCTCGGCATGAATGGCCTGGCCGCAAAGGCTCGACAGCTGCTGAAGCCAGCCGGACATGATCGAGTCCACGACGAAACGGTTGTAGGCGTTGTAGGGGCTGATGGAATAAAAGCGCAGCCAGGCACCGTTGGCGTCTTCGTGAAAGCTCGACTGGCCGCGATAGTTGGAGCCGTACAAGGCCTCGAAACGGGTCAGGCAGCGAGCCGCTTCGCGCACGGTAGGGGCTTGCGCGGCAGTCACCCCAGCAAGGCCCATCTGGCTCAGGCGACTCAGGCGGCCCATGCGCAGACCCAGTGCCGGGTCACCGGTCAGCTGGATCGCCCCGTGGCCCAGGCGCATGTAGCGGGGGATCGACAAGCGTGCCCCGGCTTCCCCCAGCCTGGCGGCGTCCAGTGCGTATTGTTCCAGCAACGGTGTCGGGTCCAGCCCATGGCTGCGGACCGCGTCCACCAGGCTGTGGACGAACCCCACCGAAAGGTCTCCCAGGCGCATCGGCGGCGTCTTCATCGACTACAACCAGATGTTCAGCAAGCGAGCACCCCGGGTGCCCTCGTCGGCAAAGGTCTGGCCATTGCTGTTGATAAAGCTCTGGCCGCTGCTGCGCTGGTCCCAGAACTGGCCACGCAGGAACACGCTGACCCCGGCACTGGCCAGGCTGCTGGGCGGGCGGGCAGTGAGGGTCAGGCGATGCCAGGCCTCGCCTTCGCTGGCTTCCTCGGGCTTGAGGCTGACTTCACTGGGGGTGGCGATGCTCTTGTAACCGCGCCAGGGTTTGTCCCAGCCGTCGCGGCCCATGACAAAGGCCGGAACCGCCACCAATTGAGTGCTCTGCTCATTGAGCTTGCGATAGTTTTCCGGGTACCAGCTGTCGCTGCCGATCAATACGCCGAGCCGTCCGGCGGGGGTATCGATCACCCGTAGCGCTGTATCGGTATCGCCCTTCAGGTAGCCGCTTTCGGCATAGGTCGGGTAGATCTGCCGCTGGGGCTGGCCCATGGGCAGGCCATCGCTGCCGAACACCAGGCTGCTGTTGTACAGGGCGCCGCTGCCAATCTGCAGGGTGCCCTGACTGACACTGGGCTCCGGCAGAATGATGGTGCCGGCCACCAGGGTCACCTGGAACTCCTTGGCCAGGCCGCCGAACAGCCACTGATAGTCCTTGGCCATTTTCTTCGCCTTCATGCGCAGATACGCATCGTCCAGGCGACTGTCGCCCCTGGCGCTGATCAGCGCCTTGAGAAACGGCAATGGGTTGCTCACGGCCAGCCAGTTCATCGCTTCTTTCAAGGAGGCGGCCTGGTACAGCTCGTTCTTTTCACCACTGACCATCAGCCAGGTGCCGATATGCTCCGGTAGCACGACGATGGTCTTGGCGTTGACCAGGCCTTTGTCAGTGGCTTGCTGCAAGTAGGCCGCCAGCTTGCGATGCAGGCGTTCGATGTTCTGGTAGTCGGTGGGGAACAGTTCAGGCTGAATCGCCAGCAGGTTGCCATGATCGGCTGGCACGCCTTGATCCACCGCGAGCTGGATGCGCAGGTCCGACAGGTAGTGCGCCTCTGGACGGTCGCGAGTCCAGATTGCGTAGCGGGTGGCGGCTGCAAGCAGGGCCAGAGTGAGGATGATGTAGAGAAGTTTGCGCATGGGGAAACAGTCAGCGGCCGTGTGCAGGAGTCGTCGACTAGGGTAGGGCCCGGGCCGACGCTTGCCAAGGGGCGCTGTGCGTTTGGATCAATAAGTTGTCAGTTACGGTCATTGAGCACCGGGTACTGTGCTCTTAGTCTGTGGAGCACTACCGATGGAAGACGCAGAGCTTCCACATTTTCCGTGATTGCCCGATCTGGAGTGACACCATGGCTGCCGCACCTTACCCGCACTTGCTGGCCCCCCTCGACCTGGGGTTCACCACCCTGCGCAACCGTACCCTGATGGGGTCCATGCACACCGGTCTGGAAGAGAAGCCCGGCGGTTTCGAGCGCATGGCGGCGTATTTTGCCGAGCGTGCCCGCGGCGGTGTGGGCCTGATGGTCACCGGCGGTATCGGTCCCAACGACGAGGGCGGGGTGTATTCCGGCGCCGCCAAGCTGACCACCGAGGAAGAGGCCCTCAAGCACCAGATCGTCACTCGTGCGGTGCACGAGGCGGGTGGCAAGATCTGCATGCAGATTCTCCACGCCGGGCGTTATGCCTACAGCCCCAAGCAGGTCGCCCCCAGCGCGATCCAGGCGCCGATCAACCCGTTCAAGCCCAAGGAGCTGGACGAGGAAGGCATCGAGAAGCAGATCCGCGACTTCGTCACCTGCTCGACCCTGGCCCAGAAAGCCGAGTACGACGGCGTCGAAATCATGGGCTCGGAAGGTTATTTCATTAACCAGTTCCTGGCGGCCCACACCAACCACCGTACCGACCGCTGGGGTGGCAGCTACGAAAACCGCATGCGCCTGCCGGTGGAAATCGTTCGCCGGGTGCGTGAGGCGGTCGGTCCGAACTTCATCATCATCTTCCGCCTGTCGATGCTCGACCTGGTGGAAGGCGGCAGCACCTGGGAAGAAATCGTGCAGCTGGCCCAGGCCATCGAACAGGCCGGCGCCACCCTCATCAATACCGGGATCGGCTGGCACGAAGCACGAATTCCCACCATCGCCACCAAGGTGCCTCGCGCCGCATTCAGCAAAGTCACGGCCAAGCTGCGCGGTTCGGTGAGCATTCCGCTGATCACCACCAACCGCATCAACACCCCGGAAATCGCCGAGCAGATCCTCGCCGAGGGCGATGCCGACATGGTTTCCATGGCTCGGCCGTTCCTCGCCGATCCGGACTTCGTCAATAAAGCCGCCGCCGGTCGCGCCGACGAGATCAACACCTGCATCGGCTGTAACCAGGCGTGCCTGGACCATACCTTCGGCGGCAAGCTCACCAGTTGCCTGGTCAACCCCCGTGCCTGCCACGAGACCGAGCTGAACTACCTGCCGGTCACGCAGATCAAGAAGATTGCCGTAGTGGGGGCCGGCCCGGCAGGCCTGTCCGCCGCTACCGTGGCCGCTGAACGTGGCCATCAGGTGACCCTGTTCGACTCCGCCAGCGAGATCGGTGGCCAGTTCAACATCGCCAAGCGGGTGCCGGGCAAGGAGGAGTTCTATGAAACCCTGCGTTATTTCAAGCGCAAGCTGCAGACCAGCCATGTCGAGCTGTGCCTGAACACCCGGGTGGATGTGGAGCAACTGGTAGCCGGCGGTTTTGACGAAATCATCCTGGCCACCGGTATCGCCCCGCGTGTGCCGGCGATTCCCGGGGTGGAGCATTCCAAGGTCCTGAGCTATCTGGACGTGCTGCTGGAGCGCAAGCCGGTCGGCAAGAGCGTGGCAGTGATCGGTGCCGGTGGCATTGGCTTCGACGTTTCCGAGTTCCTGGTGCACCAGGGCGTGGCCACCAGCCAGGACCGTGAAGCGTTCTGGAAGGAATGGGGCATCGATACCCAGCTCGAGGCCCGTGGTGGCGTAGCGGGAATCAAGGCTGAGCCCCATGCACCGGCCCGCCAAGTGTTCCTGCTGCAGCGCAAGAAAACCAAGGTCGGCGACGGCCTGGGCAAGACCACCGGCTGGATTCACCGCACCGGGTTGAAGAACAAGCAGGTACAGATGCTCAACAGTGTCGAATACCTGAAGATCGACGACGCCGGTCTGCATATCCGCATTGGCGAGGCAGGAGAACCCCAGGTGCTGCCGGTCGACAACATCGTCATCTGCGCCGGTCAGGACCCGCTGCGTGAGCTGCAGGACGGCCTGCTGGCCGCAGGGCAGAATGTGCACTTGATCGGCGGCGCCGATGTGGCCGCGGAGCTCGACGCCAAGCGTGCCATCAATCAGGGCTCGCGCCTGGCGGCACAGCTGTAACGGCGTCAGCGACACGCAGCGGGCAAAGAGGCGCACTGGTAGACTGCGCCTCTTTGCATGTTGAACCTGACGCCGATGTCCCTTCCCGATTCCTTCGATTGGCTGCCCCAGGCACCGCTGCAACGGCTGGACCTGGACTGGCTGTCTCAAGCCGGGGTCAAGGTGGCGGTGCTGCGCCTGGACCTGATCGATCCGCTGATCAGCGGCAACAAGTGGTTCAAGCTGACCGAACACCTGGCAACCGCACGCCAGTGTGGTGCCACCGGCATCATCAGCCTGGGCGGTGCCCATTCCAATCATTTGCACGCCCTGGCCGCTGCCGGTCGGCGTTTTGCCTTCCCCACGGTCGGGCTGTTGCGCGGCCATCCACAAGACACCCCGACCGTGCGCGACCTGCAGCGTTTCGGCATGCAGGTGCACTGGCTGGGTTACGCCGGTTACCGGGAGCGCCATTCCCCCGGTTTCTGGGCGCCTTGGCAGGCGCAGTACCCCGAGCTGTATCCGGTGCCCGAAGGGGGCGGTGGCCTGGCGGGGGCTTCAGGCTGCCGGCCGTTGCTACAACAGGTGCAGCAACAGTTGCCGGCCTTGGGCTGGAGCGACTATCACGGTTGGTGGCTGGCCGTCGGTACTGGCACCACCCTGGCCGGGCTGGTGCTGGCGGAGGCTGGCGCGCACCCGGTGTATGGCGCACTGGCGGTGCCTGCGGATCACGGGGTGGCGCAGCAGGTTGCGGATATTTTGCAGGAGGCCGGGCTGAACAGTGGCCGTTATGAGCTGCTGGACAGCAGTCGTGGCGGTTTTGCCAAGGTCGACGCAGAGCTGCGGGAGTTCATCCAACTGAGTGAGCGATACAGCGGCTTGCCATTGGAACCGCTGTACACCGGCAAGGCCCTGCTGGCCTTGCAGGCGCAGGTCCTGGCCGGGCGTTTTGCCGCGGGTAGCCGGTTGATCTTCGTGCATACCGGCGGCTTGCAAGGCCGCCGTGGATTCGCCGATCAGGCCTGATCCGCTTTGCGCCACATGCGTTGCAGGGTGTTATCGCGCATCACGTAGTGGTGATAGAGCCCGGCCAGGGCATGCAGTCCGATCAGCCAGTAACCCAGGCTACCCAGCAGTTCGTGCCAGCCCTGAAGTTGTTTGGCCAGGTTTTTGTCCTCTGCCACCAGCAGCGGCAGATCGAAACCGTAGAACATCACTTGATGCCCCTTGGCGCTGGTGGTCAGCCAACCGAGCAGCGGCATGGCGATCATGAACAGGTAGAGCGCCCAGTGCATGAGCGTCGCCAGCAGCCTTTGCCACTGCGGCGGGTTGGGCACGATCTTCGGTGCGACGCCCTGGGTGCGCGCGAACAGGCGCAGCCAGACCAGCACCAACACCGTCAGGCCGAGCATGAAGTGGGCTTCGACAATCAGCGTGCGAGCGCCGCTGCCCTTGGGAAAGATGCCGCGAAATTCGATACAGGCGTAAACCACCGCCAAGAGCACCAGCATCAACCAGTGCAGGGTGATCGTCATGCTGCTGTAGCGAGACTCAGTGTTTTTCCAGGGCATATGGGACATCCTCGGTCATCAGGTCTGAAGCCTCCGTTCTTGCATGACGGAGTGCTGTAACTGTAATCCGCTATCCGAGGGTTTGCCTGAGTCGACAGGGGCTTTTATCGCCCTTGCCAGGGCCCAGGCGGGGCAATGCCCGATAAAAAAATGGCGGTGCCAGGAGCGCCGCCGTTTAGTTGTGGAGCTGGGGCCTGAATCAGTGGCTCTGGGGCATCTCTCCTCGGGCCAGGCGCTGGTTGATGTCGGCGATGACCTGAGGCAGATCGGCAATGGTGTCGATCATGTAGTGCGGGCGCGAAGCCTCGAACAGTTTATGGATGCGCTTGCGCTCGCTGGCCAGGGTGTCGCTGGCCAGGGCTCGGAAGCCGTCATAGCTCAGGCCCAGGGCGTTGCCCGAGCAGATCAGGGCCACGGTCCACATGCCGGCGCGCCGGCCTTCGAGAATCCCTGGCACGGTGTCGTCGATCTTCACGCAGGCGGCAACATCATCGATGCCCAGGGCGATCACATTGGCCAGGGCCTGGGCCGGCCAGGGGCGACCATTGGGCACTTCGTCGGTGGCCACTACATGGTCGGCGACGTAGCCGTTGCTGGCGGCCAGGGCCACCACCTTGTCCATCACCTGCTTGGGGTAGCCGGAGCAGGAGCCGATCTTGATGCCTTGCTCGCGCAGCTTGGCAATCACTTCCAGGGCGCCGGGAATCAGTGCCGAGTGCTCGGCGATTTTCTCGATCTGCAATGGCATGAAGCGCTCGTAGATGGCTGTGACGTCGGCATCGGTGGGCGTACGGCCGAAGACTTTGCAGTAGCGCTCGGCCACCTCCGGCAGGTCGCACAGGGTGCGGATATGGTCCCACTTACCCATGCCCATGGGGCCGCGGGCTTCTTCGATAGATACCTGCACATCGAATTCGGCAAAGGCTTCGACAAAGATCTGCGTCGGAGCGAAGGAGCCGAAGTCCACCACGGTGCCGGCCCAGTCGAGGATCGCCGCTTGCAGCTGAGAAGGGTTGCTGTAGTTCATGGTTTCAATGCCTGTGTAGGAGCGAGCTTGCTCGCGAAAAAAGGTTCGGGATCGCATCGCCTGTTTCGCGAGCAAGCTCGCTCCTGCAGGCACGGCGGGGAGTCAGATGTTCTGGACTTCCATTTCCTGCAGTACCTCGGCGATGGCGGCGACGGCGGCCTGCATGCCGCGGCGGTCGACGTGACCGATGCAGCCCACGCGGAAGGTTTCGACTTGGGTCAGCTTGCCCGGGTAGAGGATGTAGCCCTTGGCCTTGACCCGTTCATAGAAATCCTTGAACTGGTAACGCGGGTCTTGCGGGGCATGGAAGGTGACGATGATCGGCGCCTGGATTGCTTCCGGCAGAAAGCTGCGCAAGCCCAAGTTCCCCATGCCTTCCAGCAGTGTCCGACAGTTGTCGGCGTAGCGCGCATGGCGTGCCGGCAGGCCGCCTTCCTCGTTGTACTGCAGCAGGGCTTCATGTAACGCAGCGACCACGTGGGTCGGTGGGGTGAAGCGCCACTGGCCGGTCTTGGCCATGTAGCTGTGCTGGTCGTGCAAGTCCATGGCCAGGGAATGGGCGTTGCCCGCCGCCTGGGCCAGGGACTCCTTGCGGGCGAAGACAAAACCCATGCCGGGCACGCCTTCCAGGCATTTGCCGGAGGCGGCGATCAATGCGTCGAAGGGGATTTCCCGGGCATCGATGGGCAGGGCGCCAAAGGAGCTCATGGCGTCGATGATCAGGCGTTTGCCGTGGCGGGCCACCACCTGGGCGATCTCCGGCAGCGGGTTGAGGATGCCGGTGCTGGTTTCGCAGTGGATCAGGGCCACGTGGCTGATGCGGTGGTCGGCCTGGAGCAGGCGCTCGACGTCGGCGGCGGTGGTGGGTTCGTCCTCGGCGGTTTCAAAGGTGCTGAAGTCGCGGCCGAGCACTTCGCAGATTTTCGCCAGGCGCTTGCCGTAGGCACCGTTGATCAGCACCAGGACCTTGCTGTTGCGGGGCACCAGGGTGCCGATGGCGGCTTCCACGGCAAAGGTGCCGCTGCCTTGCAGGGGGACGCAGTGGTGGCTGTCGGCGCCGTTGACGATGGCCAGCAGTTGCTGGCACAGGCTGGCTGTCAGTTGGTTGAAGCGGTCATCCCATGAACCCCAGTCCACCAGCATCGCCTGGCGGGTGCGGGCGGATGTGGTCAGGGGCCCGGGGGTAAGCAGGATTGGCTCGGCGATGCTCATGCTGTGTCCTCGAAAGTGATGGGATGAAGCTACGGGGACTAAATTGCAGTTTGCCTTGTCATCAATCAAATTGTTTGTTGTTATGCCAGCCATCAGTGAGGCCGATAGCTATGAATCTGTTTCAACTCCGCGCATTCGACGCCGTGGCCCGTGAAGGCAGCTTCACCCGGGCCGCCGGGCGGCTGTTTATCAGCCAGCCGGCGGTGACCGGGCATATCAAGGCCCTGGAAGAGCATTACCAGATCACCCTGCTGCGGCGCACTGCGCGCCGGGTGGAGCTGACCGAGGAAGGCATCAAGCTGGCGGCCATCACCCGGGCCATGTTCGGCCTGGCCGAAGAGGCCCAGGCCATGCTCGAGGCCAACCGGCAATTGCTGACCGGGCGCCTGGAAGTGGCGGCGGACGGCCCGCACATGGTGATGCCGATGCTGGCCAGCCTGCGGGCGAAGTATCCGGGGGTGACGGTCAACCTGCGCCTGGGCAATGCCCAGGAAACCCTGGCGGCGCTGCTGTCGGAACACGCCGACGTGGCGGTGCTGACCGAAGTCGAGCCGCGCAAGGGCCTGCACCTGCAAAGCCTGGGTGAGTCGCGGATGTGTGCCCTGGTGCCCCAGGGGCATCCCTGGCTGGAGCTGCCCGAAGGCATTGCCATCGAACAACTGGATCAGGTGATCATGGTGCTGCGCGAACCCAGTTCCATCACCCGGCGCACCTTTGATGAGGCTTGCGTGTTGGCCAGGGTCCAGCCCCGCGTGCTGCTGGAACTGGACAGCCGCGAGGCGGTGACCGAAGCGGTGGCGGCGCAGTTGGGGGTCGGGATCGTCAGTTCAGTGGAAGTGGGGCACGACCCGCGGGTGTGCACGGTGCCGATTCGTGGCGCTGGCCTGATCAACCGGCACATGCTCGGTTGCATGGAACGGCGCCGTGACCTGCGCCTGATCCAGGCGTTTTTCGCCCTGGCTCCTTGACCGCCCTGTAGGAGCTGGCTTGCCAGCGAAGAGGCCCGAGGGATCGCCTTCGCCGGCAAGCCGGCTCCTACGGTAGTTGTGCCTGGAGATCGCTTTCGCCGGCAAGCCGGCGCCTACGGAGCGGTGGGGGAGGCCAGGCTTTCGCGTACCAGGTCGAGAAAGGTCGCGACGATCCGCCGTGAACTCTGCTCGCGCAGGCACACCAGGGTTTCGGTCATGCGCCGCTGACAGTCGATGATCGGCAGGGCGCAGACCCGGGAGTCGGCACCGAACTCCGCGGCCGAGACCACCCCCACGCCAATCCCCACCACTACCGCCTCCCGCGCTGCTTCCCGGCCCTCCACCTGGATGGTCGGGCGTATCCGCAGGCCGGCCCGATTCATTTCCTCTTCCAGGGTCTGCCGGGTCACCGAGCCGACTTCCCGCAGCACCAGGGGCGTGTCATCCAGGTCGGCCAGGCAGATGGACTGGCGATCGGCCCAGGGATGATTGCGCGAGACAAAGGCCACCATCGGGTCGTTGCGCAGGGTCAAGGACAGCAGGCGCTCGTCGTCTACCTCGCGTCCCAGCAGGGCCAGGTCGGCCTGGTAGTTGAACAGACGCAGCAGGGATTCATCGGTGTTGCCGGTCTCGATCTTCACATTGATCCCGGGGTACAGCTCGCAGAACCGGGCGATCTGCGGCAGCACATGCACCGGGGCATCCACCGCCAGTACCAGGCTGCCGGTCTGCAAGGCCTGGGAATCCTGCAACAGTTCCTTGGCTTCGGCCTCCACCACGAACAGGCGCTGAGTGATGGCCAACAGGCGTTCTCCCAGATCCGTGAGGCGTACCGAGCGCTTGTTGCGATGGAACAGGATGACGCCGAAGCGCTCTTCGAGCTTGCGCACCTGATCGGAAATCGCCGGCTGGGTGAGGAACAGGCGTTCGGCGGCCTTGGTGAAGTTGCCGTGCACGGCCACCGCATGAAAGGCCTTCAACTGTGCGTGGGAAACCGACATGGGCAGATCCTCTTAAAAGCTGGGCTTATATTTGAAATACGATAAATCGATTTCACTTATTAGTTGGTAATTGCTTCCATCTTTCAAGGCCGGGTGACCCGTCAGTCGACCCGTACCCGGCCCTGATGCCTGTGCGTGCACCCCCAAGTCCCGAAACAGGGAAAGCAACAGGACTCATCTGACCAGCAGTGCCTGCCTCAAGGGCTCTGCTGCAGTGCTCAACAATAAAAAACACAGGCGTTTGCTCCTCATTCTGCCGGCACACTCACCCTGAGGTCAGAACCACAATGAATAAGCACAACGGCACCATCAAACGTTGGCGCGTGCAGATTTTCGCCATCACCTGGATCGCCTACGCGGCGTTCTACTTCACCCGCAAAGCCTTTTCCGTCGCCAAACTGGGGATCGCCGACGATCCCGACTTCACCCTCGACAAGATGGCCATGGCCAACCTCGACGCCATCTACCTGGCGGCCTACGCCGTGGGCCAGTTCACCTGGGGAATCTTCGCCGACCGTTTCGGCCCGCGGGTGGTAGTGCTGGGCGGCCTGCTGATCTCCGCGGCCGCGGCCCTGGTCATGGGCAGCTTCGCCACCTTGCCGGTGTTCGCCACGTGCATGCTGATCCAGGGCCTGGCGCAGTCCACCGGCTGGTCCGGGCTGTGCAAGAACATGGGCAGTTTCTTTCCTGCCCGGGAGCGTGGCCGGGTCCTGGGGCTATGGAGTTCCTGCTACGCCTTTGGCGGGCTGGTGGCGTCGCCTTTTGCCGGCTGGTGGGCCTATACCCTGATCGGCACCTGGCATGCGGCGTTCATCTCCAGTGCCGTGGTGGTGGGGCTGACGGCGGTGCTGTTTTTTATCTTTCAGCGCAACACCCCGCAGGATGTGGGTTTGCCGGCGGTGGAGCCATTGGCGCCACAGAGTGCCGAGGAGGAGGCCGCCGAGCGCCGCCTGAGTGTCTGGGAGCCGTTGCGGGAGATCTTGCGCAATCGCACGGTGCTGGTTCTCGGCCTGTCGTACTTCCTGCTCAAACCGGCGCGCTACGCGATTCTGCTGTGGGGACCGGTGATCGTTTATGAGCAGATGCCGTCGGTGGGCAAGGTGGGGGCGGCGATCGTGCCCACCACCTTCGAGCTGGCCGGGCTGCTGGGGCCG
This sequence comes from Pseudomonas danubii, assembly GCF_042980055.1. Lineage (NCBI taxonomy): Bacteria > Pseudomonadati > Pseudomonadota > Gammaproteobacteria > Pseudomonadales > Pseudomonadaceae > Pseudomonas > Pseudomonas danubii. The sequence goes on along the minus strand of NZ_CP116502.1, from coordinate 5,614,383 downwards.
ATCATGATCGGCCTGGCCTCGGACAAGCTGTTCGGTGCCCGGCGCATGCCGGCCTGTGTCCTCAGCCTCTTGGCGCTGACGGTGTCCCTGGCGCTGTTCATGGGGGCGCTGCACACCGGCAGCGTGCTGCTGGTGATGCTGCTGCTGTTTTTCATGGGGCTGACCCTGTACGGGCCGGACTCGATGATCAGCGGCGCGGCGGCCATTGATTTCGGTTCGGCCAAGGCCGGGGCCACGGCGGCAGGCTTCGTCAATGGCTGTGGCTCGGTGGGGGCGGTACTGGGGGGCTTGTTGCCGGGCTATTTCGACACGGTGACGGTGTTCATCGTGTTTGCCGGGTGTGCCCTGGTCTCTGCGCTGTTGCTCATGCCGTTCTGGAACAGCCGGCCCCAAGGGGTCGAGCCGGTAAGCGGGCTCGTTCCCAATGGACCTTTGTTGATCAAGCCGTTGCGTTCCTGACTTTTCTGCCTCTTCGCCGGCAAGCCGGCTCCTACGAAGTGTTGTAGGCGCTGGCTTGCCAGCGCACCCACTTGCCGTTTTTTTTCCTGGAGACTTACCCATGCGACCTTTCTGGCTGGAACAGGCCCTGCAACAGGAAACCCCGGACCCCTGTCCGCCTCTGCAAGGCGATACCACCTGCGAGGTGGCCATTGTCGGCGGCGGCTACACCGGTTTGTGGACAGCCATCATGCTCAAGGAGCAGAACCCCGGGCTGGATGTGCTGCTGATCGAGGCGGATATCTGCGGCGCCGGTGCCAGTGGGCGCAATGGCGGCTGTGCGCTGTCCTGGTCGGCCAAGTACTTCACCCTGGAGCGTCTGTTCGGCATCGAGGAGGCGGTGCGCCTGGTCAAGGAGTCGGAGCGCAGCATCCATGCCATCGGCGCATTCTGCGAGCGCTATGGAGTGGAGGCTCACTATCGCCTCGACGGTACCTTGTACACCGCCACCAACCAGGCCCAGGTCGGCTCCACCGACGGGGTGATCGCGGCCCTGGAACGCCGGGGCATCAATTCCTTCGAGAAGCGCCCCTTGGCCGATGTGCGGCGCATGGCCGGTTCCAGCCAGCACCTGGAAGGCTGGTACTCGCCGGCCGCCGCCAGCGTGCAGCCGGGGTTGCTGGTGCGTGGCTTGCGCCGGGTTGCTTTGCAATTGGGGGTCAGAATCCATGAGCACAGCGCCATGACCGGATTGGAAGAAGGGCGCCCGGCGCTGTTGCGCACCCCTTTGGGACAGATCCGTGCCCAGCGCGTGGTGTTGGCGATGAACGCCTGGATGGCCCGGGCCTTCCCGCAGTTCGAACGCAGTGTGGCGATTGTTTCCAGTGACATGCTGATCACCGAGCCGCGTCCGCAGTTGCTGCAGCAGATCGGCTTGACCAGCGGGGTGACGGTGCTGGATTCGCGGATCTTCGTGCACTACTACCACAACACCCCGGACGGCCGGATCATGCTCGGCAAGGGCGGCAACACCTTTGCCTACGGTGGGCGCATGCTGCCGGTATTCGACCAGCCGTCGCCCTATGCCGGTTTGTTGCACAAGAGCCTGGGGCAGTTCTTCCCGGCCTTTGCCGAGGTGCCGGTGGCTGCGACCTGGAACGGTCCGTCGGATCGCTCGGTCACCGGGTTGCCGTTCTTCGGCCAGATGAGCCGCGCTGGCAATCTCTTCTATGGGTTCGGCTATTCCGGCAGCGGCGTGGGCCCCTGTCATATGGGAGGGCAGATTCTCGCATCCCTGGTCCAGGGCCTGGACAATCCCTGGACCCGTTCGCCCCTGGTCAACGGTCCCTTGGGTTACTTCCCCCCGGAGCCGATCCGCTACCTGGGCTCGCTCATGGTGCGCAACGCCATTCGCCGCAAGGAGCGGGCCGAGGATCATGGGCGTCGGCCGCGGCATCTGGATGTGCGTCTGGCGCGTTTCGCTGCGGCCGCCGGCAAGGCCGACAAGGGCTGAAGCCTGGCGGGGTAGGGCCGGTCGCTGACTTTTTGGTCGATCAGGGCCCTGAGGACGTATAAACTTGCCCATCGCGTCGGCCAAATCCAACTCGACGCCATAGATCAAGAGAGTGAGTAATGGGCGCACAGTGGAAGGTTAAACACAAAGAAGCGGCAGCCAACGCCAAGGGCAAGATTTTCGGCAAGCTGGTGAAAGAGATCACCATTGCCGCACGTAACGGCGCTGACGTCGCCACCAACGCCCACCTGCGGCTGGTGGTCGAACAGGCCAAGAAGGCCTCGATGCCCCGCGAGACCCTTGAGCGCGCCATCAAGAAAGGTTCGGGCCAACTGGGCGAGACCGTGCAGTACCACCGCGTGACCTACGAAGGTTTTGCCCCGCACCAGGTGCCGCTGATCGTTGAATGCGTGACCGATAACATCAACCGCACCGTGGCGGAAATCCGTGTGGCCTTCCGCAAGGGCCAACTGGGCGCTTCGGGCTCGGTCTCCTGGGACTTCAACCACGTGGGCATGATCGAAGCCTCGCCAGACAGCCCGGACGCCGATCCGGAACTGGCGGCCATCGAGGCCGGAGCCCAGGATTTCGAGCCGGGCGAAGAGGGCGCGACCCTGTTTCTGACCGAGCCTGCGGACCTGGATGCCGTACAAAAGGCATTGCCCGAGCAAGGTTTCACCGTGTTGTCGGCCAAGCTGGGCTATCAGCCGAAGAACCCGGTGAGCGGCCTGAGCGATGAGCAGATGGCTGAAGTCGAGGCCTTCCTCGAAGGTCTGGACAACCATGACGACGTGCAGGACATGTTCGTCGGCCTGGCGGGTTAAAACCGTGATTCGCCGGCCAGCCGGCTCCTGCATACCTCTGTAGGAGCCGGCTGTCCGGCGAAGCTGTTTTAAAGCTCCGCCAATTCCTCACAGACCTGGGCAAAGTCCGGTCGTGCCAGCACCTCTGGCCGACAGCAGCGCTGCACCAGCGCCGCCAGTTTCTGCCGCTGTTCCAGGCTCAGCGAGCCATCCCCGCGCTCCAGCAATTCTTCCAGCAAGACACCGAAGGCCCGCACTTCCAGGCGTTGCAGCGCCCGGCTCTCTGGGGTGTCGTCCTTGGCATGGAAGGACGCCGCGCCAAAATCCCCCAGCAGGCAGTCGCCTTGTTCATTCCACAGGGTGTTGTGGCCGTAGAGGTCGCCGTGGGTAATGCCCTGGGCATGCAGGTGGGCGCCCACCGAAGCGATGCCGCGGGCGATTCGCAGAATCACGCCGGCACGGTAGTGCGCGTTATCCGGGTAGATATCCCGGGAGCAGGAATCCAGGCTCGGCAGCGCCGCAAGGTTGCGGTAGCTGGGGTCGATCAGTTGCATCACCAGCCCGTTCTGGCCCTGGGGATGCTCGACGATGCGGCCCTCGACCCGGATCAGGTTCGGATGCAACCCGGCACTGATACAGGCGTTCATTTCATGCAGCGGCGAGCCATCGCTGGTCATCTCGCCCTTGTACAGCTTGACCGCCACCGCGCGCGGCGGCTGCCCGGCGGGTTGCCACTGAGCCTGGTGAATCACTCCCGAGGCGCCTTCGCCCAGGCGCTGCTCCAGGGTCAGTTCGCTCCAGGGAATGCTTGGCGTGGATGCCAGCGCCGTGGCGTCGGCTTCCGATTCCAGCGGATTGCCGGCGTAGGCCAGCCAGGTCAGGCGCGGCAGGGCCAGGAGGAACGGCGGCAGCTCGGTCAGGCGGTTGGCGGCGATCCGCAGCAGCTCCAGGTTGTGGCACTGGCCCAGGCTCTGGGGCAGGGCGGTCAGGCGGTTGCCGGCCAGCATGAGCTTTTGCAACAGCGGGCGCTTACCCAGCTCTTCGGGCAGTTCACTGATGCAGTTGTCGGTGAGGATCAGCCAGCGCAACTGCGGCGGCAGGGCGGCGGCCGGCACCCGTTCGATACGGTTGGCCTTGAAGCCGATCATGCTCAGTTGCCCACATTGGCCGAGGCAGGCTGGTACTTCACTGAACTGGTTGTCCGAGCAGAACAGGATGCGCAGGCGGGTCAGGCGATGCAGGTCGTCGGGCAGGCTGCTCAGGGCGTTGCCGCTGAGGTTGAGGATCTCCAGCGAGTCGGCGAGATCGAAGATCTCCCGGGGGAACTCGGTCAGTCCACAGGACAGGTCCAGGCGCTTGATTCCGGCCAGCTGGCCGGCCCGCAGTTGAGCAAGGGTATCCATGAACAGCGTCAGTACTCGAAAGAAGGAAAAGGGGCAGCAGAATAAAGGAGATCGGTGGGTTTTGCTGCTGGATAGGCCATTTGCCGACGGGGCCGAGGGTTACTGTGTTTCCAACAGCCTGAACGTCAGGGCCGCTGCCTCCTGTTTTTCCGAGTAGTCGGCCATCAGGGTGAGATCCGTCCTCTGGCCCGCAGACCATAGCTGGCACGCCACTCGCCTCGATTGTGGATCGTCCTCTGTCGGGTAAACGTCCAGAGGAACTCGGCCGCTGCTGTCGGGCTTGAAGGCCAGGTGATAAGGCGGGACCGTCAGGTTCGTAACCTGCTCCCCCGAGTACTCCAGCTCCTCGATGATTTCCTCATGGATGGCCGGGCTCACTGCAAATGCCGATAACGCGGGTCGCTCGCCGTTTTGAATGGCTTTGAGCAGAGCGGCTATGAGTCGATAGATTTCATCGCGATCAAATGATTGCATCATTCATTTCTCTAGCCAGCCTGCGGAACGCGGCGGGTTGCTTGGTATTTCTGGCGTCGCGCAAGATCAACGCCAGGCTGTAGTGTTCAAAGGTCTTTTTGACTGACTCGGTGGCCATCCTGCCCGAGGGGGTGCTTGAGTCAAAGTCGCTTTCCAGGGTGGCAATCAGATAGGCGCCTCTGGCGCTCCATTGGTTGAAACGCATCACATGCCGGTCATCCAGAATCACTGCGCCTTCTTTCTTGTCGTGCGAGAAGTAAAAGGCCAGGCTGTGGCCCGGCTCGGTCCAACCTTTGAGGTACTTGAGCAAGGTTGTAAGGCGGACGCCGCACACCAGGTTGAAGCCACTGTCAATCCGTTGCTGGCCGAAGAAGTAGCACTTGAAAATCACCTCCAGCGTTCGCTGGTGGTAATCCGTCAAGTGGCTCTTTTCGTAGAAGTGAAAGTCCGTGGGCTCGCCGATCAGTTCGTAGCCCTTTGCCGCGAATTCGGCGGGGGAGAACGCCAGCAGGCCAAACCGGCACGGATGTTCGAGCGTCAAGTTGCTCAGGTGCAGGTCAAGCAGCTGGAAAAAAGTCAGCGGCAGCCTGTGCATGCAGGTGTGCGCTGGCTCAGCCATGGGCCGGCCCGGGACCGATTTCCCGCAGTTGCCCGAGGCGGCTGCGGGTGCGCGCCAGGTCGATGGCGTGGCCGCCCAGGCACTCGTGCAGCGGGCGCTGGCCGATCAGCAGCAGGCGTTTGTCCTGGTCGTAGAGCACGTCGATCAGGTTGATGAAGCGTTGCTGGGCGGCGATCGAGCATTCTCCCAGCTCCGGCAGTTCGTCGATGATCCAGGTGTCGAAGTGGCGACTCAGTTCCAGGTAGTCCATGACGGCCGTGGGCTGTTCGCACACATCGTTGAATTCAAAACGGATGCTGCGCTGCTGGATCTGGCGCACGGTCAATTGCCGGGCGCCTACTGTCAGTTGCGCCGCCGCGGCATGGCGCTCGGGCAGTTCCAGGGCCTGGCGCTGGGCCGGGGTGCCGGGCCACACATAGTGACCCTGGGTGAAGAGCTGCTGATCGTGGGAGCGGGCCTGGCTCCGGTAGTCGTGGGGGCCTCCCACCTCCATCACCTGCATGCGCCCGTTGATCAGTTCGATCACCGGTTTGAAGCGGGCGTGGTACAGCGGGTTGGGCAGCAGGCCCTCGGGGGCGTAGTTGGAGGTCAGTAACAGCGTGATGCCGCGGTTGAACAGGGCCTTGAACAGCCGGGTGATCAGCATCGCATCGCCAATGTCATGGACATGGAACTCATCGAAGCACAGCACTCGGCACTGGTTGAGCAGTTCATCCAGGGTGGCTTCCAGAGCGTCGGCCTGCTGCTGATGGCGGAACATGCCCTGGTGCAACTGGGCGAAGAAGTCGTGGAAGTGCAGGCGCTGTTTTTCGGCGATGGGCAAGGCGCGGAAGAAGCCGTCCAGCAACCAGCTCTTGCCCCGGCCGACGGCGCCGTACAGGTACAGGCTCTGGGCCTTGCCAGGGGTGTGCGTCAGGTCGTCGGCCTGCCGGGCCATGCAGTCGATCACCCGCAATTGGCTGTGGCTGAGGGTGTATCCCAGGTCCTGGGCCTTGTGGCGAAAGTAGTCATGGATCACGCCACCGGCACCGTTCGGGCGGCGCAAGGCTCGGGCGAACAGGCGTCGCCAGGGTGATTGAGTCTGTGCAGGTGTTGGCGGTAAAGCGGCCAATGGTGGTTACCCCGATGATTCCAGGCCGCCTACCTTAAAAGCGGCGCGACAATTTAACCAATAGAAAACCCAACAGCCAGTGATCTCGAAAAGGCATGGCGGCGATAGACGGCTATTCACACCGGGCAGGCCGATTAATACGCTAACTGGCAGTTTCGCCCGCGGTTGCTAACCTGATTTCAGCGAATGCTCCTCATAAGGATTGAGGCCTTGAATGGATATAAGGGTTTGGCAGTCATGAGCGCGTTGCTCAGCACGACGGCGGTGGCCGCGGATTTGCAGGTGCAGGTCCGGGTCGATGTGCAGCGTGGCTGCCAGTTGGTGGGTCAGCAGCGGGAGGCGGGTGTCGAGCAACTCGGTACCTTGGACTTTGGCAGTACTGCGCGCCTGAACGATCCGGCGGGGCCTTTGGCTGCGGCATTGGTCAGTGGTCGTCTGCCACGCCTGGAGTGCAATCCCGATACCCCTTATCAGATGCGCATCGACGGCGGCCTGCATGGCGGTGTCGGCGAGGTGCGTTACCTGGCCAGTAACAGTGCGTTGGGCAAACCCATTCCTTATCGCCTCTACCAGGACTCGGCCCGGCGCATTGCGTTGCCGGTGAATGTCCCGGTCAGTGGACGGGTGCCTGACTCCGGCACTGTGGATCTGCCCCTGTACGGGCGCATTGAACCTCTGGCCGAGATTCCCCGGGCTGGGGGCTATTCCGATGTATTGAAGGTGACCCTGACCTGGTGAGGTCGGGGGGATGACAGCTGCCACGGGGGACCCGGGCAGAGCAGGGACAGCCGTTCAGGTTGAACGGCTCACGTGGGAGTCCTGATGGAACCGGGATGGGTGCAATGAAAGGCAGGACCTGGACGATCGTCGCCCTGGGCTCGCTGTGTCTGCTGGTTGATGATGCCCAGGCGGCGATCAGCGGGCAGATCCAGGCGCGCCTGGTGATCACTGCCAGTTGTCAGGTGAGCAGTGGCGGCAGCGCGCCCTCCACGAACCCCATCAGCAACCTGGGCATGCTCGACTTCGGGCAGCAGGGGCCGACCTGGGTCAATCCCATCAAGGCCAGCCTCACCGACAGTGCCGAAGGCCAGTTGCAGGTGGCCTGCAATCCCTCGGTCACCGGTTTCACCGTGACCATCAATGGCGGCCTCAACGGCGACGGTACAACCCGGCGTTTGAGCAACGGACGCCAGACCATTCCCTATCGATTGTTTGTCGATGCATCCGGTAGCGACAGCTACAGCATCGGCCAGCAGCGCAATTTCGCAGTGAGCAGCGGCAGGCGGATTCCCATTCCGGTGTTCGGCTCTGTGGTCGCGAATACCCGCGCGGTTCCGGCAGGGGTCTATACCGACACCCTGACCATCACGCTGGATTGGTAACTCACGAGAGGACGCACATCATGCACGCGCTTGTATCCAGGATTGGCTGGCCCTTGTTGGGACTGGTCATGGTTTCCACGGCCAACGCCGCCACTACGGTCACCGGTCAGATCAGCTCGACCCTGATCCTCACCAGCAGTTGCCAGGTCAACGGGGTGGGCGGCAGCACCGGTCTGAACTTCGGCGCCTTGAACTTCGGCACCACCAACAGCCTGTTTACGACGGCCACTGGCCAGGTGCTGGGGGGCGGTGGCGGGGCTCTGTCGATTCTCTGCTCCAGCGGCACCACACCCAGCCTGACCATCCAGGGCGGCAACAATGACGGTATGTCCTCGGGTGGCACCCGGGCGTTGTACGACGGGGTGGCCAACTATGTGCCCTACGACCTGTACACCGACTCCGGCCACTCGCAGATCGTGGCGATCAATGGGGTGATCAACCTGGCGCCGAGCACCGGGGTCGCGCAGACCGTGAACCTCTATGGCCAGGCCGTGGGCAAGGCCGGGCTGCCGGCCGGCACCTACACCGATACGGTGTCCGTGCAGCTGACCTTCTGATGCCATGGCCAGCCAAGGTCTTGCGCTGTTTGCCCTGATCTGCGCCAGTGCCTGGCCGGCGTGGATCTGGGCGGCCACCAGCCAGAACTTCCAGGTCAGTGCCACCATCACCGCCGGTTGTCTGGTGGTAGGCGGTGTCAGCAACTACGGCAGCCTGTCCTTCGGCAGCCAGTCGGCGCTGTCCACCAGCACCGTGCGAGTGGCGTTGATCGGGGGCGTGCAATTGCAGTGCACACCGGGAGTGGCCCTGAACATGACCGTGGACGGCGGCCAGTACAACAGCAGCGGGCGACATATGCAGCTCAATAGCGGCAGTGCCCGGGTGGCCTATCAGTTGTTTCGCGATGCGGCGTACAGCCAGAGCCTGGGCATAGGCCAGAGCGTGGCCGTGGCTTACAGCGATGCCAATAACATCAGCCTGCCGATTTACGGGCAGGTGCAGTTGCCGGGCAATCAGCCTGGGGGGACTTACAGCGATGTGCTGCAGGTGCAGCTGTCGTGGTGATGGGGCGAGTCGACAACCAGTCGGCAGGCGGACAAGGAGTAGCAGTATGCATTTACCTTTGCGGGGCCTTCGGGCCACCGGTTACCTGATACTGGCCGGCGTGTTGTCCGGCGTGCCCAGGGTCCAGGCCGCCAGCTCGGTGCTGATCTGGCCGATCGATCCGGTTCTGGAGGCGGATCAGCAAGCCAGTGCACTGTGGCTGGAAAACCGCGGTACTGAAACCGCCAACCTGCAGATCCGGGTGTTTGCCTGGAGCCAGAGCGGTTTTGCCGACCAGTATCAGAACCAGCGTGACGTCATCGGCAGCCCGCCGGTGGCGAAGATCGAACCCGGGCAGAAGCAACTGGTGCGCCTGACCCGAACCCGTGAGGTGCCGCCGGGGCAGGAGCTGGCGTACCGGATCATCATCGACGAGATTCCTTCGGCCAAGCCCATCACCCCGGAAGAGGGGGCCAAGAGTGCGGCGGCGATCCGCTTCCAGATGCGTTACTCGGTGCCGTTGTTCGCCTATGGCGCCGGGCTCTGGAGCAAGGAAGACACTTCCCGCCCTCGCGATCCCAAGGGCGCCGGGGTGCCGGACCTGAGCTGGCGCAAAGTGGCGGTGGACGGCAAGACGTTTTTCGAGCTGCGTAACCAGGGGGCAGTGCACGCACGCCTGACCGATGTGGCGTTCAAGCAGGGCGGGCAGACCCGGCCGCTGGCGCCGGGCTTGCTCGGTTACGTGCTGCCCGGGGCGGTCATGCGCTGGCCGGTGACGGACCCCCTGACAATGGATTCGACCCTGCAACTGCGGGTCAATGGCGCGCCGCAGGTGCAGAGTCTGGCGCCTGCGCACTGATCCACTGCAGTCATGCAAGCGCCTGCCAGGTGGCGGTAGGAAGAGGTACGGACGGATGTGAGCGCGGTGACGCATCCGCCTTGGGATGGAGATGTCCATAGATGGACTTGAACCCGCCATGAGCCAGGACGCTGCTCGTTGTTTGCGCTGCTGGAAAGGACTGATGGCTGGCCTGTGCGGTCTGATGCTGGCGCCTTTTTGCCAAGCTGGCGAGCTGCCGCCACCGCCCAGCAGCCTGGAGTCGCTGGCCGATGCACAGTTGTTTCTGGAACTGGTGATCAATCAGATGAACACAGGGAAGGTGGTGGCGGTGGAGCAGCGTGCCGGACGATTGTTCATGCCGGTGCAGACGCTGCGGGAAACCGGCATCAAGCTGCCGGAGGGGCTGGGCAGCGAAGTCGATCTGGACAGCCTGCCGGGCCTGCACAGTGATTACGACAGTCAGGGCCAGCGCCTGCTGATTGATGTGCCGCCGGATTGGCTGCCGGAGCAGTTCATCGGCAGTCGCCAGGCCTATCCGCGGACACCGGCCCTGAGCAGCTTCGGCGCGCTACTCAACTACGATCTGTACCTCAATGACACCGATGAAGGCGGCACCTACCTGGCGGCCTGGAATGAAGTGCGGCTATTCGACACCTGGGGCACCTTGTCCAATACCGGGCAGTACCGGCGGACCTTGTCCGGCGTTGCCAGCAGCTCGTTGAACAATGGGTATCGGCGTTATGACACCACCTGGCGTTTTTCCGATGAAGAACGCCTGCTGACCTATGAGGCGGGTGACGTGGTGAGCAGCGCCTTGCCCTGGAGCAGTTCGGTGCGTCTGGGTGGGGTCCAGCTGTCTCGGGATTTCGCCGTGCGCCCGGACCTGGTGACCTATCCCTTGCCGCAGTTTGCCGGTGAAGCGGCGGTGCCATCCTCCCTGGACCTGTTCATCAATGGCTACAAGTCCAGCAGCAGCGAGGTGCAGCCGGGGCCCTACACCCTGACCAACATTCCCTTTATCAACGGGGCGGGGGAGGCGGTGGTGGTGACCACGGACGCCCTGGGGCGGCAAGTGTCGACCACGGTGCCGTTCTACGTCACCAGCAGCCTGCTGCAGAAGGGCCTGACGGATTTCTCGGTGGCCGCAGGGAACCTGCGCCGGGACTACACCCTGCGTGATTTTGGCTATGGCCCGGGTGTCACCTCCGGCAGCCTGCGCCATGGCCTGAGCGACAGCCTGACCCTGGAAGCGCATGCCGAGGCCTCGGACTCCCTGACGCTGGGCGGGGTGGGCGGCAATCTGCGCCTGGGCAACTTCGGCGTGCTCAACACGGCGCTCAGCCAGAGCCGTTTTGACGGCAGCGGCGGCCAGCAGTTCAGCTTCGGCTACCAGTACAACAACCAGCGTTTCAGCCTGGCGTACCAGCGCATGCAACGTCGTGACCAGTATGCCGACCTGACGGTGGTCGACAGCTCCTACATCAGCCTCAGCCAGCGCAGCGAGCAACTGACCCTGAGCCTCAACCTGGATCGCTACGGCAGCCTGGGGGCCGGCTACTTCGATGTGCGGGCCGCCGACTCGAGCCGCACCCGGTTGTTGAACCTGACCTGGAGCAAGCCGCTGTGGCACAACAGCAGCTTCTACCTGTCGGCCAACCGGGAGATCGGCGACAGCCAGTGGGCGATGCAGGCGCAGCTGGTGATTCCCTTCGACTTGCACGGCAGCCTGAGCCTGAGCAACGAACGCAGCAAGACGGGGGAAAACCGCCAGCGGGTCAATTTCAGTCGTTCGGTGCCCCTGGAGGGCGGGGTTGGCTACAACCTGGGTTATGCCACGGGCAGCAGCGCCGACTATCGCCAGGCGGATGTCACCTGGCGCCTGCAGTCGGTGCGCCTGCAGGCGGGGGTCTATGGCACCCGCGATGCCGAGACCCGCTGGGCCGATGCCAGTGGCTCGCTGGTGTGGATGGACCGCCAGGTGTTCGCCGCCAACCAGATCGACGATGCCTTCGTGGTGGTCAGCACCGATGGTTACCAGGACATCCCGGTGCGCTATGAAAACCAGTTGGTGGGGCAGACCGACAAGAACGGACACTTGCTGGTGCCCTGGAGCAGTGCCTATTACCGGGGCAAGTACGAGATCGATCCGTTGAACCTGCCGGCCAACGTCCAGACGCCGAATGTGGAGCAGCGAGTGGCGGTGCGTCGTGGCAGCGGCTATTTGCTGGAGTTTCCACTGACCCGGATCATCGCCGCCAGCGTGGTGCTGGTGGACGCCCAGCAACGGGAACTGCCCCTGGGCAGCACCGTGACCCATGAGCAGAGTGGGGCTCGGGCGGTGGTCGGCTGGGATGGGCTGGTGTATCTGGAGAATCTTTCGCAACACAACAGCCTGCAAGTCAGCCTGGCTGATGGCCAGAACTGCCGTGCGCAGTTCGACATGGATCTGCAACAGCAGCAGGTGCCGTTGATCGGCCCGCTGGTCTGCCAGTAGTTGTGGCGTCACGAGGCAAGGGAGTGCTGAGGGTGGACAGGTTCAAGGGATGGCAACAGACAATAGTGGGGCTGCTGGCGAGTCTGCTGACGCTGCAGGCCCAGGCGCTGTGCAACACCGTCAGCACCGCACCGGCGGGGTTCGGCAGCGTCAGCTCGATCCTGGTGCGTACCACTTCGCAGCCGGCTTCCACCACCAATGCGGGCTTGAGCTGTACCGGCTCGCTGTTGAGCCTGCTGGCCAGCAACGACCACTTCTACGCCACCATCACTTCCAGCACCAGCGGTATGGTCGGCCCCACGGGCGATATCATCGGCTACACCCTGTACGCCAACAACAGCACCAGCTATCCGATCACTCGGGGCGTGCAGTTCGACTTCGCGCGCAACTCGATCATCGACCTCCTGGGCTTGCTGGGCAGCGCCACCGTGGCCAAGACCGTGCCCATCTACATGGGGACCATCACCGGCAGCAACGTAGCGGCAGGGGTCTACACCGAGAACCTGAGCATCTTCTGGAGCTGGAACTATTGCGCCGGGATCGGCGCGCTGGGGATCTGCCTGGGACGGGACATCGGCAGCGGCACCCAGGCCCTTACGGTGAACATGACGGTGTCCAACGATTGTGTGATCACCGCGCCGAACATCAGTTTCGGCAGTGCGCCGGTGGTCAGTGCGTTCGCCACGGTCACCGGGCAGACCATCAACCTGTCGTGCACCAAGGGCAGTGCCTATACCGTGGGCTTGAGCGACGGCCAGCAACCCGTGAGCGCGGGAGGGCGACGGCGGATGATTTCCGGCAGCAACTACCTGGCCTACGACATTTTCAAAAGTGCCGGCAACACCCGTTGGGGCAGCGTCGGCAGTGCCCGGCGCTCCAGCACCGATGCCGAAGTGAACCCGGGCAATGGCCTGGGTACCGGCAGCCAGATCTTCAACTACAACGCCAGGATCTACACCGACCAGAACACTCCCCCAGCCGGCACCTACATCGACAACGTGGTCCTGGACGTGGGGTTCTGAAGGCCTACAGGGGAATTTCCACCGGGCCGACCATGGCGTAGTTGTAGCCCCCGCCGGACCAGTACTGTGCCTGCAACGGGCCGTCACGGCGGCTGCCACGGGGTAGCAGGGTGTTTTGCGGTCCTGGCGGGCGGATGTAGAAGCTGACTTTGCGCCCCTCGCGATCCTGGTACAGGACCATTGCCGCCGGTCCTTGTTCGGTACTGAGCAGGCGCCCGCTGACCGCTTTGAAGCCAGCGTCGTGCAGGTCCGGCAGCGGGCTGGCCTGGGTGAAGTAGCGATCCAGCCAGGCTTGCATGGCGCCGTTGTCCTGGACCTTGAAGTCCGCCGGCAGGATGCCTTGCTCGGCGAACAGGCGATACGCCTGGAGGGCATCGGTCATCGGCAGCACGCTGTTGCCGGCCAGGGTCAGCTCCCGGGCCTGCCAGCCGCTCAGACCGCCAACCCCGACCGCCACGAGCAGTGCCGCGGCACTGGCCAGGCGCCGCAAGCCCCGCTGCTGGTGGCGCGCACGGATCAGCGTCGGCTCCAGCGCCGGGTTGGGCGCTTGCAGCAGGGCGCCACCGAGGGCGGCCCGCAGGTGCTGGGCATCCTGCTGCCAGGCCTGGACCTGGGCTGCCGTTTGCGGATGGTTGGCCAGGTAACTGTCCAGCACCCGGCGGTCCGCTTCGCTGAGTTGGTGATCGACGTAGGCGTGCAGGTCGCTGTCGCTGGGGGGCAGGCTGATCATTTGAGTATCCGTAGAGAGGGGCTGCTGATTTCGCCGTCGCTGAGTTGGCGCAGCGCCTGGCGGGCCCTGGACAGGCGCGACATCACGGTGCCGACGGGGACCTGGAGGATCTCTGCCACTTCCTTGTAGCTCAAGCCCTCCACCGAGACCCAGAGCAGCAGGGCGCGTTGCTCGGCGTTCAGGCGGTCGAAGGCTGCCAGGGTCGACTGGGCGACTACGGTGCGCTCCACCGAAGGCTGGGCGTCGTCACGGCCGGTAAAGAATTCGAGCATGCGTGCGTAACGCCGGGAGCGTCGGTGGGCATCAAGAAACTGCCGGTAGAGGATGGAAAACAGCCAGGCTCGCAAATCGCCTTCGGGGCGTTTATGGGCCCGACTCGACAAGGCGCGCTCCAGGCAGGACTGCACCAGATCGTCGGCGCTGCTGGGCTGGCGCGTCAGGGACAGGGCAAAGCGCCTGAGGCGGGGGAGCAGCAGGCGTAGCTGTTCGTCGAAATCGTTCATGAAGTCCTGCAGGTGCTGGGCCAGTCACTAGGCTTGGGACTAGGAAGACGCGCCGTGCTGCAGGTTATTCCAGTCGCGGAAAAATAAATATCGGCGTCTGGAATAACCGGTACCGGGTTGCGTCTGACAGGTCCTTGCCCCTTTGGCCCCGCGTACTGGAGATGTCCATGGTTGCCCCATCCTCGCCACCCGATCGTCCGCCCTTGAGTGCTGTCAGCCTGACCTTGCGCCTGGGGGCCATTGCCTGGGTGGTGGCCGCCGCTGCCGCGGCGCTGGCCTACGTGCACGGCAATTTCGACCCGCAACGCCTGACCCCCAAGGCCCTGGTGGATGTGCTGGAGACCAATAACGGCGTGCATCCGGGGTTTCGCCGCAACCACGCCAAGGGCGTGTGTGTCATCGGTTACTTCCAGAGCAGTGGCGAGGCCCGGGCCTACTCCACGGCACAGGTGTTCAGCGAGGCGCAAACGCCGGTGGTGGGGCGTTTTGCCCTGCCCAGCGGCAACCCCTATGCGCCGGACAGCAGCGTGCCGATCCGCAGCCTGGCGTTGCGTTTCCTCCAGGCCAACGGCCAGCAGTGGCGCACGGGAATGAACAGCATGCCGGTGTTTCCGGTGGGCACTCCCGAGGCGTTCTATCAACTGCAGCAGGCCAGCTCCCCTGATCCGGCCACGGGCAAGCCGGACCCGACCAAGGTGCCGGCGTTCTTTGCCGCTCACCCCGAGGCTGGGCCCTTCCTGCAATGGGTCAAGAGCGCCAAGCCTTCAGCCAGCTACGCCAGTGAAAGCTACAACGGGATCAATGCCTTCTACCTGGTCAATGCCAGTGGCCAGCGCCAGGCGGTGCGTTGGGGTGTGGTCCCCGAGACCGGTGAGGCGCCAGCCCCGGGCAGTGCTCCGCAAGGCGCGGACTACCTGGAACAGGACCTGACGCAGCGCCTGGCTCAAGGGCCGTTGCGCTGGCGTTTGCAGATCACCCTGGCGGCGCCTGATGACCCCACCAATGACGCCAGCAAGGCCTGGCCCGCAGAGCGTCCGGTGATCAATGCCGGGACCCTGGTGCTGCAAGGCACCCAGCCGCAGAACAGTGGCCAGTGCCGGGACATCAATTACGACCCGCTGATCCTGCCCAATGGCATCCAGGCCTCCGATGATCCACTGCTGGCGGCACGTTCTGCCGCCTACGCCAGTTCCTACCTGCGTCGCACCAGTGAAGTCAGTCAATTGCCCTCCGCCCAGGAACCGCGTCCATGAATAGCCAACCTCAACACTTCGCCCCGCTGGCGCGTCTGCTGCACTGGCTGATGGCGCTGATGATCATTGCCATGCTGTTTATCGGTGCCGGCATGGTGACCTCGGTGTCCGCCCGTCATGAGTGGCTGATCCACCTGCACAAGCCGTTGGGCATCGCCATTCTGCTGTTGGCGGCGGTGCGCCTGTTTGTGCGTTTTTCCACTCGACAACCGCCGCTGCCGGCAGACTTGCCGGGCTGGCAGGTGTTGGCGGCCAAAGCCTCACATGTGCTGCTGTACGCCCTGATGCTGGGCTTGCCGGTACTGGGCTGGGCCATGATTTCGGCGGCCGGGGACCCGGTGATGCTGAGCGGTTCGTTGCAGTTGCCGGCGATCCTGCCGGCCAATGCCCAGGTGTTCGCTCTCTTGCGCAAGGCCCATGGCTACCTGGCTTATCTGCTGTTCCTGACGGTGTTGCTGCATCTGGCGGCGGCACTGTTCCATGGCTGGGTCCGCCGAGACGGGGTATTGCAGAGCATGCTGCGGGGGCGTGGTTGAGTCTCCCTTGAGCAAGCCTGCTGTGTCGTTCAAATGGCACAGCGAGCCTCGGCCCGAGCTTTCCCGGGGTTCAGGCTCCACAGCCAATAGACCAGTGCCAGGCTGTTGATAGCGGCTCCCAGCAGGCAGACACCGATCCAGCCAGCCCAGGCGTAGGTGGCGGTGGCGGCAATCGAGCCGCCGGCGCTGCCCAGGGAGTAGAACAGCATGTAACCGGCGGCCAAGCGGCTCTGGGCTTGCGGGCGCACGCTGTAGATCAGGCTCTGGCTGGTGACGTGGACGGCCTGCAAGCCCAGGTCGAAGGTGATGACTCCCAGTAGCAGTGCCCACAGGGACGATTGGGTAAAGGCGATGGGCAGCCAGGACAGCAACATCAACGCCAGAGCCAGGCCGCTGGTCCACTGCGCCAGGCCGCGATCCGCCCAGTGCCCGGCCCGTGCTGCGCCCAGGGCGCCGGCGGCCCCGGCCAGGCCAAACAGGCCGATTTCGGTGTGAGACAGCGACAGCGGCGGGGCGCTCAGAGGCAGCACCAACGGGGTCCACAAGACGGTGCCCGCGGCGAAGATCAACATCGCCAGCACCGCACGGTCGCGCAGTACTTTTTCTTCCCTGAACAGCTGCAACAGTGAGCCGAGCAATTGCCCGTAGCGTTGCACCGCGGGTGGCTGTTCAACTCTGGGCAGCACTCTCCACAGGGTCAGGGCCACCAGCAGGGTCAAACCGGCCGACAACAGATAGACCGAACGCCAGCCGGCCAGATCGGCCATGGTTCCGGCCACGGTGCGGGCCAGCAGAATGCCCACCACGATGCCGCTGGTCACCATGCCGACCACCTGTCCACGCTGGGCTGTGGGTGCCAGGTTCGCGGCATAGGCCACCAGAGTTTGGGTCACCACCGCCAGCAGGCCGGTGCTGGCCATGCCCAACAGCAGCCAGGCGCTGCTGGGGGCCAGGGCCACCATTAGCAAGGCCAGCACTGACAGCAGAGTCTGGGTGACGATCAGTCGCCGGCGGTTGAGCAGGTCGCCCAAAGGCACCAGCAACAGCAGCCCCAGGCCGTAGCCCACCTGGGTCAGGGTGATGATGATGCCCACCGTGGCCGGCGGCAGGTCGAAGGTTCGGGCCATGGCGTCCAGAAGCGGCTGGGCGTAATAGACGTTGCCCACCGCCAGGCCACAGGCGATGGCGAACAGCAGCACCACCCGTGGTGAAAGAGTCGAGGGGGCAGGAGGGGAAGGATCGCGTGACATGTCGGGCTCCGTATCTGGTTTCGTTATAAAACCAGTTGTACGGTAGAGGTCGTGGTTTTATATTGCAACCACTTTTCTGTGGCCCGAACGGAGACTGCCCAGCATGGTTAAACGCACCAGCCTGCAAGATGCCGAGTGCCCGGTGGCCCGCTCACTGGACGCCATCGGTGATTGGTGGTCGTTGCTGATTGTGCGGGATGCCTTTGACGGCATCCGTCGCTTTGGCGAGTTCCAGCGCAACCTCGGCATGGCCAAGAACATTCTTGCCGCACGTTTGCGCACCCTGGTGGAACACGGGGTTTTTGAAGTGGTGCCGGCCTCGGATGGCAGTGCCTACCAGGAGTACGTGCTGACGCCAAAGGGCAAGGGGCTGTTTCCCCTGATCATCGGCTTGCGCCAATGGGGCGAGGCGTTTTTCTACGAGGAGGGCGAGGCGCATTCGCGAATGGTCGACCGGGAAACCGGGCAACCGTTACGTGCGCTGGAACTGCGTGCGGCGGATGGGCGCTTGCTGGGGCCGGAGGATTGCCGACGGGTGCCGGCTGGCGCCGATGAGTGACGACTGCGCACAGGCTCGCGCAGCCGTCAGTCGGGTTCAGCGCAGGTGGTCCACTAGGTCGGCGAGGGTGCTCATGACATCCTTGCCCAGCTGCATGGAGCGCTTGCCGGACCAGCCGGTGACGGGGTTGGGGTTATCGTCGTGGTCCTTGAAAGGCATCTCCAGGGTCAGCGCCAGGCAGTCGTATTTCTCCCCGACGGCATTGCAGGCCAGGGTCATGTTGGCCTCTCCGGGATTGTCCCGGGCGTAGCCGTGGGTAGTCTGGAAGTCTCGGGTCTGGCGCTTCAAGTGGCTGCGAAAATGCTCTTCGAGTCCCGCCAGGCGTGGCGTGTAGCCCGGGTTGCCCTCGCAGCCGGCGGTGAAGACGTGAGGAATTTCTTCATCGCCGTGCACATCAAGAAACAGGTCGACACCGTACTTTTCCATCTGCTGCTGGACGAACAGCACTTCCGGGCTCAGTTCCTGGCTGGCGTTCTGCCAGGCGCGATTCAGGTCTTGGCCCTTGGCGTTGGTGCGCAGGTGGCCGTGGAACGCGCCGTCCGGGTTCATGTTGGGCACCAGGTACAGATCGGCCTTGGCCAGCAGCGAGTTGAGCTCTGGGTCATCCCGGTGCTGCAGGCGTTCGATCACGCCTTCCATGAACCATTCGGCCATGTGCTCGCCGGGATGCTGTTGGGCAATGATCCAGATCTTGCGCTGCCCTTCCTTGCCGCTGCCCTTGCGCAGAAGCTGGATATCCCGGCCTTCGACGCTTTTGCCCACTGCCAGCAGTTCGGTGTCGGCCTTGCTCAGGGCTTGATCGATCAGCCAGTCGTGGCGCCCGCGACTGTAGGGCTCGAAGTAGGCGAACCAGGCGTGAGTCTGGGTGGCCTCCAGATTGAAACGCAGGGCGTCACCTTCGAAGATCGTCGGTACGCGAAACCAGTTCACATGGTCATAGGAAGCGACGGCCTGGTAGCCGGTCCAGGCTTTGTTGTAGGAGGACTGGCTGGCGTTGGTCAGGCGGAACCAATGTTCCTGGCCGACATGCAGGCCGCTGACCTTGAAGTGAAACCACTGGAAGTGCGGACTCTGGGTATCCGGGCGGATGGCCAGCAGTGCCTGCAGCGGATTGCTGATGTCCAGCACGTTGATATTGCCGCTGTCGAAGTCGGCAGTAATTTGAAACGAAGTGTGATTACCCACGGTCATGGTCGGTCCCTGTATAGGATTGTTATGACCGCTACTCTACACACTGAGGGGGGTAATAGAAGGGGGGGCGTCGTCCTTGACGCAGAAGCAGCTTAGTGGCTATGCGATTGATTCTCAAGCGCTACTTTTGTCTTTCCTGGCCATTTAGCACGGCTGCTATCTTGCAAAAGGACATTCTTTTGCTATCATCGCCGCCATTATTTTAGCTGCATCCACGTCTTCATTAGCCTGAAGCCAAGCCAGAAAACTGGCAAAAAAAAGACCCGGCAAAAAGCCGGGTCAAAAACCGTGATTAGCCTGATGAGGAGATAATCCAAAGGTCCGACCTAAGGTCCTTTGGGCTATCGACTGATCTCGCGATCAGCTGCTTGCAATAATAATCATTATCATTTGCAAGTCAAATGTTTTTCCCTGCCCTTTGGAAAATATTTTTCCATTTCTCCTGTTTCCGCTGTTTATTCCTTGCCGGCGCCTCAGCTGGACTCAAAGCGCTGACTTTCCAGGGACTTGTCCACCAGGGCTTTGGCCAGGTCGATCATGTGCACCACGGAAAAAGCCAGGTCACGCTTGGCCCCCCGCAGATTGTCGGCCGCGTCATAGGCGGTGGCTGCTGCACAGCGCAGCAGATCGGATGCATGGATCATGGCTTCCTCGCTGCTGAGGTTGCGCCTGACCTCGAAAAACTTCTCTTCCTTGTCCGATCCGGTTAGCGCGGGCTTCAAGTAGTAGTCCATCGCCCGTCGTGCTGCGTGGCTGCCCTTGAGTGAATTCAATGTGGTCTCTGTATCGAGCTCCGGCACGTCCTTGCTGCTTGCGTTCATAAAGTGTTCCGTCCTGTTTGAGAAAAGGAAAGAGGGGTATGAACTAGATTAATACGTATTGTAATTGTGACGAGATTTCAAATACTACAAGTTGTGTGTTGAGGCGGGAAATACACAACGTATTGTTCAGTCCATGGACAAATGGATCGAGTTGGTCAAAGCCAACATGAAAGGCCGCAAGGTCACACAGGAAAAACTCGCCGAGCGTCTGGGCATGTCTCAAGGTGGTATTGGTCATTGGTTGAGCAAACGCCGTCAGCCAAAGATCGAAGACATGAATCGGGTGCTTGAAGAGATCGGCATGGGCTTTCTGGAAGTTGCCCTGGTGGTCCGCGAGAAACCCATGCTCGGTGACGATGGCGAACCCCTGGTGAACGAGCCTTCACTGTTGCACAAGTACAATCCGTATTTCCGTTATCCGGTGAGCGATTGGCGAGCTGCTGGGGAAGTTCGTGAAGATGGCAAGTCAGCCTATGTACCGGAGCGCTATGAGCTTTCCGATTATCAGGCTCAAGGCGCGGCGTTCTGGCTGGTGGTAGTCGGTGACGCAATGATTGCGCCCAGCGGCTTGAGCATCAGTCAGGATATGCTGATTCTGGTGGACCCGGCTATTACCGCCGAACCTGGGAAGTTGGTGGTCGTACAGTGTCCCGGTAATGCCGAGGCGATCTTTCGTAAGTGGGTGAAAGAGGGCAGTCAGCATTATCTGGTTCCCCTCAATCCCACCTATCCGAAGATGCTCTACAGCGACGAGTGCCGGGTTATTGGTGTAGTCGTACAAGCTACTGCGAAGTTTTAACTTGCTTGAAAGGCCCCTTCCTACAGCTAGGAAGGGGCTTTCTTATTAGTGGGTTTACTCCAACTCTACCAACGCACTGCCTTCACTAACCATTTCGCCTTCCTGGCAATACAGTGCCTTGATGACGCCTGCCTGGGGCGCGCGGATGCTGTGTTCCATCTTCATCGCCTCCAGCACCACCAGTTGCGCACCGGCTTCGACGCTTTGCCCGGCGCTGACCAGCACCCGCACGATGCTGCCGTTCATGGGCGCAGTAAGTCCGCCCTGGTGGCTGTGACTGGCATCGGCTGCAGCAATCGGATCGTAAGCCGTGACGCTGTGCATCTCGCCCTGCCAGTGCAGGTACAGAGTGTCACCACGGCGAATGGCGCGATGTTCACGACGCAGCCCCTGTTGCTCTACCCACAGGTGTTCACCTTGCAACTGGAAGGCTGGCGAGCGAGCGCCCAGGCTGATGGCCTGATCCTGTCCGGCACAGCTCAGGTGCAGGCTGGTCTGGGCCGGTAACGCGCTGCGCCAGCCATTGACTGCCGACCATGGGGACTGCAGGTCGTCGCTACGCACCCGTTCCGGCTGGCTTTGTGTAAACGCCTGTGCGGCCGCTTGCCAGAAGTCCGCGCCGAGTTCGCTGGGCGCTGGCAGTAATTGTTCCTGATAGCGTGGGATAAATCCGGTATCCAGTTGCGCCTCGGCGAACGCTGGATGGGCAATGATGCGCCGCAGGAACGCCAGGTTGGTTTTCAGGCCACCGATGGCGAACTCGTCCAGCATGCTTAGCAGGCGCAGACGAGCCTGCTCGCGGTTTTCGCCCCAGGCGATCAGCTTGCCCAGCATCGGATCGTAGAAGGGCGACACGCTATCGCCTTCCTCGACCCCGCTGTCGACCCGACGGCCCGGGCCAGCGGCGGATTCGCGATACAACTCCAGGCGCCCGGTCGCGGGAAGGAAGTCGTTGCCCGGATCTTCGGCATACAAGCGCACTTCAATGGCGTGCCCCAGCAGCGGGACCTGTTCCTGGCTGATGGGCAGAGCTTCACCCTGGGCCACGCGTATTTGCCAGGCCACCAGATCGAGGCCGGTAATGGCTTCGGTAACCGGGTGTTCCACCTGCAGCCGGGTATTCATTTCCATGAAGAAGAATTCGCCGCGAGCATCCAGGAGAAACTCCACGGTGCCGGCGCCGACGTAGCCGATGGCCTGGGCCGCGCGCACGGCGGCTTCGCCCATGGCCTTGCGCAACTCGGGGCTGAGGCCGGGAGCGGGGGCTTCTTCGACCACTTTCTGGTGACGCCGCTGGATCGAGCAGTCGCGCTCGTTGAGGTACAGGCAGTTGCCGTGTTGGTCGGCGAACACCTGGATCTCCACGTGGCGGGGCTTGAGCAGGTACTTTTCCACCAGCATCCGCGAATCGCCAAAGGATGATTGGGCTTCACGTTGGGCCGAGGCCAGGGCTTCGGCCAACTGGCTGACGTCCTCGACCACTTTCATGCCCTTGCCGCCGCCGCCAGCGGTGGCCTTGAGCAGCACCGGGTAGCCGATGCGCTCGGCGGCACTGCGGAAGGTTTCCAGGTCCTGGGCTTCGCCGTGATAACCCGGCACCAGAGGTACGCCGGCGGTTTCCATCAGAGCCTTGGCCGCCGACTTGCTGCCCATGGCGTCAATGGCCGAGGCGGGCGGGCCGAGAAAGATCAGGCCCGCCGCTTCGATGGCTCGGGCAAAACCGGCGTTTTCCGAGAGAAAACCGTAGCCGGGGTGAATGGCCTGGGCGCCGC
Organism: Pseudomonas danubii; assembly: GCF_042980055.1. NCBI lineage: Bacteria > Pseudomonadati > Pseudomonadota > Gammaproteobacteria > Pseudomonadales > Pseudomonadaceae > Pseudomonas > Pseudomonas danubii. The sequence continues at coordinate 5,591,828 of NZ_CP116502.1, read as the reverse complement.
TGGCCTTGGCCGCAGCGATCAGCTTGTCGATCTGCAAGTAACTGTCGGCGGCCTTGCTGCCCCCCAGGTCGACGCGGATATCTGCCTCGCGGCTGTGCCGGGCATCGCGGTCGGTGGCGCTGTGCACGGCTACGGTGGTCAGGCCCAAGGCCTTGGCGGTGCGCATCACGCGGCAGGCGATCTCGCCACGGTTGGCCACCAGCAAAGTATCTAGAACAGGGGCGCTCATCAGCGGGACTCCTTGGTCGTGGTCTCGGACTGCCAGCTGGGCGGGCGTTTTTCCAGGAAGGCCCGCAGGCCTTCCTGGCCTTCGGTGCTGACCCGAATCCGCGCGATGGCATTTTCGCAGTAGCGACGCAGGGCTGTGGTGACGGCGCCATTGCCCACTTCTCGCAGCAGGTCCTTGCTGGCACGCATGGCTTGGGGGCTGTTGAGCAGCAGATTGTCGATCCATTGGGTGACTTGCTGTTCCAGCTCGGCAGCCGGGTAACTCTCCGCCAGCAAGCCGATTTCCCGTGCCCGTTGGCCGCCAAAGCGCTCGGCGGTGAGGGCATAACGTCGGGCGGCGCGCTCGCCAATGGCCTGGACCACAAAGGGACTGATGACCGCTGGCGCCAGGCCAATGCGGACTTCCGACAAGCAGAACTGCGCATCGTCGGTACCGATTGCCAAGTCGCAGCAACTGATCAGGCCCAGGGCGCCACCAAATGCTGCGCCTTGCACCACGGCCAGGGTCGGGATCTTCAGCTTGGCCAGGTTGTACATCAACTCCGCCAGTTCCCGGGCGTCGTCGAGGTTGGTCTGGTAGTCGAGTTCGGCGGACTGCTGCATCCAGGCCAGGTCGGCGCCGGCACTGAAGTGCTTGCCGCGTCCGCGCAGCAGCAAGAAGCGCAGGCTCGGGTCGCCCTGCACCTGATCCAGGGCCAGGATCAGCTCGCGGATCATCTCGGCGTTAAAGGCGTTGTTCTTGGTTTCGCGGCTGAGCCACAGGGTGGCGAAGCCACGAGGGTCACGCAGCAGTTCCAGGGTATTGAAGTCGCTCATGTTCTTCTCGCGCAGGATTACATGCGGAACACGCCGAAGCGGCTCTGTTCGATGGGGGCATTAAGGGCCGCAGACAGGGCCAGGGCCAGGACGTCACGGGTCTGTGCCGGGTCGATGACGCCGTCGTCCCACAGTCGGGCGCTGGAGTAATAAGGGTGCCCCTGGTGCTCGTATTGATCGAGGATCGGCTGTTTGATCTCGGCTTCCTGGGCGGCGTCGAAAGGGTGTCCGCCGCGTTCCGCCTGCTCGCGCTTGACCTGTACCAGCACCCCGGCCGCCTGTTCGGCACCCATCACGCCAATTCGCGCGTTGGGCCACATCCACAGAAAGCGTGGATCGTAGGCGCGACCGCACATGCCGTAGTTACCGGCCCCGAAGCTGCCGCCGATGATCACGGTAAATTTCGGCACCTTGGCGCAGGCCACCGCAGTGACCAGCTTGGCGCCGTGCTTGGCGATGCCGCCAGCCTCGTATTTCTGGCCCACCATGAAGCCGGTGATGTTCTGCAGGAACAGCAGGGGAATCCCGCGCTGGCAGGCCAGTTCGATGAAGTGCGCGCCTTTTTGCGCGGCTTCGGCGAAGAGGATGCCGTTGTTGGCGAGGATGGCGATAGGGTAGCCATGCAGGTGAGCGAAACCGCAGACCAGGGTGGTGCCGAACAGGGCCTTGAACTCATCGAACAACGAGCCGTCCACCAGCCTGCTGATGACTTCGCGTACATCGAAGGGCTGCTTGGGATCGGCCGGCACCACGCCGTAAAGCTCTTCACGGGCATACAGCGGAGCAATCGGGGTGCGTTGCTGCAATTGGCCCTGCTTGTGCCAGTTGAGGTTGGCCACGCTGCGCCGGGCCAGGGCCAGGGCGTGTTCATCGCTGTCGGCGTAGTGGTCGGCAACCCCGGAAATCTTGCAGTGCACGTCGGCACCGCCCAACTCTTCGGCACTCACCACCTCGCCGGTGGCGGCTTTTACCAGGGGCGGGCCGGCGAGGAAGATGGTGGCCTGTTCACGAACCATGATGGCTTCGTCGGCCATGGCCGGCACGTAGGCGCCGCCGGCGGTGCAGGAACCCATGACCACGGCGATCTGCGGGATGCCCTGGGCGCTCATGTTGGCCTGGTTGAAGAAGATCCGGCCGAAGTGCTCGCGGTCCGGGAATACTTCGTCCTGGCGCGGCAGGTTGGCGCCGCCGGAGTCCACCAGGTAGATGCAGGGCAGGCGGTTCTGTTGGGCGATGGTCTGGGCCCGCAGGTGTTTCTTTACCGTCAGCGGGTAGTAGGAGCCACCTTTCACCGTGGCGTCGTTGGCCACGATCATGCATTCGATGCCTTCTACCCGACCGATGCCGGCAATCACGCCGGCGGCGGGCACGTCTTCGCCATAGACCTCGTAGGCGGCCAGGGGGCTGACTTCAAGAAACGGTGAGCCAGGGTCGAGCAGGCGGTTGATACGTTCGCGCGGCAGCAGTTTGCCCCGGGAAGTGTGGCGCTCCTGGGCCTTGGCACCACCGCCTTGCTGGACCTGGGCGAGCAGGGTATGCAGGGCGTCGACTTGGGCCAGCATGCTGGCCGCGTTCTGCGCGAACTCGGGGGATTTCGGGTTGAGCTGAGACTTCAGAATCATGGGAGGGCCTACGGCAGCTTCAAGCGACACGCTTCAAGCTGCAAAAGTAAGTCGGTATTACGGCAGCTTTGGCTTGCCGCTCGTAGCTCGCAACTTGCGGCTGCTCTTACTTGGTTTCGTTGAACAGTTCGCGACCGATCAGCATGCGGCGGATTTCGCTGGTGCCGGCGCCGATTTCGTAGAGCTTGGCGTCACGCAGCAGGCGGCCCGCGGGAAATTCGTTGATGTAGCCGTTGCCGCCAAGGATCTGGATCGCATCCAGGGCCATCTGGGTGGCACGTTCGGCGCTGTAAAGAATCACCCCGGCGGCGTCCTTGCGGGTGGTTTCGCCACGCTCACAGGCCTGGGCCACGGCGTACAGGTAGGCGCGGCTGGCGTTGAGCTGGGTGTACATGTCGGCGATCTTGCCCTGGATCAACTGGAACTCGCCGATGCTCTGACCGAACTGTTTGCGGTCGTGGATGTAGGGCACCACCAGGTCCATGCAGGCTTGCATGATCCCGGTCGGGCCGCCGGAGAGCACTACGCGCTCGTAGTCCAGGCCGCTCATCAGCACTTTGACCCCGCCGTTGAGCACGCCGAGGATGTTTTCCTCCGGCACTTCCACGTCATCGAAGAACAGCTCGCAAGTGTTGGAGCCGCGCATGCCCAGCTTGTCGAACTTGTTGCTGCGGCTGAAGCCTTTCCAGTCACGCTCGACGATGAAGGCGGTGATGCCGTGGGGGCCCTTTTCCAGGTCGGTCTTGGCGTAGATCACGTAGGTGTTGGCGTCGGGGCCGTTGGTGATCCAGGTCTTGCTGCCGTTGAGGACGAAGTGGTCACCGCGCTTGTCGGCGCGCAGCTTCATCGACACCACGTCGGAGCCGGCGTTGGGTTCGCTCATGGCCAGGGCGCCAATGTGTTCGCCGCTGATCAGCTTGGGCAGGTATTTGCTCTTTTGCTCATGGTTGCCGTTGCGGTTGATCTGGTTCACGCAGAGGTTGGAGTGGGCACCATAGGACAGTGCCACCGAGGCGGAGCCGCGGCTGATCTCTTCCATGGCCACCACGTGGGCCAGGTAACCCAGCCCGGCGCCGCCGTATTCTTCCGCTACGGTAATGCCCAAGAGACCCATGTCGCCGAACTTGCGCCACATGTCGGCGGGGAACAGGTTGTCGACATCGATCTGTGCCGCCCGAGGAGCCAGTTCCGCCTTGACGAAGGCCTGGACCTGTTGGCGCAGCATGTCAATGGTTTCACCGAGGGCGAAGTTCAGGGTCGGGTAACTCATGGCGGGGCACCTTCAAACTTGTTTTTATTGAGGGAATGGGCTGCAGAGAGCGGCGCTGTCTAGCTCTCACCTTTACGTTAACGTAAACCTGCGACCGAAGGCTGTCAATCGCCCTTTACGTAAACGTCAACTTGCGCCAGAGTAGCAGGGCTTTCGATTGGAGCCAGGCTTTTTCGCACCATCGGCCAGGCTCCTGAACACCCACTAATAAAGACAATAGGGGTCGTCATGGAACACTCGGGTTTCCAGCCGGATCGCAGTTACACCCGTGGTACGCAAGACAAGCCATTGCTGGCGCTGACCATCGGTCAGGCCTTCGACAACACCGTCGCTGCCTATCCCCAGGGGGAAGCCCTGGTGGTGCGTCATCAGCAGTTGCGCTACAGCTGGCAGCAACTGCGCGAGGCAGTCGACCTGCATGCCAGGGCGCTGCTGGCCTTGGGGCTGAAGACGGGGGATCGACTGGGGATCTGGGCCCCCAACTGCGCCCAGTGGTGCATCGCCCAATTTGCCAGTGCCAAGATCGGCGCGATCCTGGTGAACATCAACCCGGCCTATCGCAGTTCCGAGCTGGAATATGTGCTCAAGCAGTCCGGCTGCCAGTGGCTGATCTGCGCCGGAGCCTTCAAGACCTCTGACTACCACGGCATGCTGCAGGGGCTGATCCCCGAGTTGGCGGAGCAATCCATCGGTCAATTGCACTGTGAGTGCCTGCCGGAGTTGCGTGGAGTGATCAGCCTGGATGTCCAGCCGCCCTCCGGCTTTCTGCCCTGGTCGCAACTGACGGCCCTGGCCGCTGGAGCCACCGCCGAGCAATTGCAGGCGCGCCAGGACAGCCTGGATTTCGATCAGCCGGTGAATATCCAGTACACCTCCGGCACCACCGGTTTCCCCAAGGGTGCGACCCTGAGTCATTACAACATCCTCAATAACGGTTACATGGTGGGAGAGAGCCTGGGCCTGACCGCGGCAGATCGGCTGGTGATCCCGGTGCCGCTGTATCACTGCTTCGGCATGGTCATGGGCAACCTGGGCTGTATCACCCACGGCACCACCATGATCTACCCCAACGATGCCTTCGACCCGTTGCTGACCCTCAGTACCGTGGCCGAGGAGCGGGCTACCGGCTTGTATGGGGTGCCCACGATGTTCATCGCCATGCTCGACCAGCCCAGGCGTGGTGAGTTCGACCTGTCGAGCCTGCGTACCGGGATCATGGCCGGTGCCACTTGTCCGATCGAGGTGATGCGCCGGGTCATCAGCGAGATGCACATGAGCGAGGTGCAGATCGCCTACGGCATGACGGAGACCAGTCCGGTGTCGTTGCAGACCGGTCCTGCCGACGATCTGGAGTTGCGGGTCACCACCGTGGGCCGTACCCAGCCGCACCTGGAGAGCAAGATCATCGACGAGGCCGGCAATCTGGTGCCCCGAGGCACCATCGGTGAACTCTGCACCCGGGGTTACAGCGTCATGCTCGGTTACTGGAACAATCCCCAGGGCACCAGTGAATCCATCGATCAGGCAGGCTGGATGCACACCGGCGACCTGGCCACCATGAACGAGCAGGGTTATGTGTGCATTGCCGGGCGCAACAAGGACATGATCATCCGCGGTGGCGAGAATATTTACCCGCGGGAGCTGGAAGAGTTCTTTTTCACCCATCCTGCCGTGGCCGATGTACAGGTGATCGGCATTCCCTGCGCCAGGTACGGTGAGGAAATCGTTGCCTGGATCAAGTTTCATCCCGGGCATTGCGCCAATGAAGTCGAGCTGCAGGCCTGGTGCAAGGAGCGCATCGCCCACTTCAAGACGCCGCGTTACTTCAAGTTCGTCGAGGAGTTTCCGATGACGGTAACCGGCAAGATCCAGAAATTCCGCATGCGCGAAATCAGCATCGAGGAGTTGCGCGAGCAGGTGAGCAGGGTGTGAGCATTGCTGGAGCGTGCATCTGGACGGGTGCACGCTTTATGGGCGAGAAGGGCAGGCAAAAGCTAAATCGCAGAAAGCACAAAGGGGAGCCGAAGCTCCCCTTTAATTTGTCGTTGCGTGCTCTTTTTTTATTATTGAGGGGCGGTCTATTGTTGTTTTTGGCAACCGTGGCCCTTTACCGCTGTTTTTGGCGATCCCCATCCGGGATCAAGAGCAAACGTATTTTTTTGAGCGCTGATCTAACGTGTCGCCAGGGCAATCCAACCAGTTCGGGAGCTACCTCAGGGTAGTTTTATTGTTCTCTGACCGGTTGCGGGTGGCTCTTGCAAGCCCTCCTGCACATCACATCCTCTCCAAAAAAATCTGTTAGCTGCGTCTCTGCCGTGTTGTTTTTGTTATGTCAGAGTCGTTACGTCTTATTTTTATTAGGTTTGCTGCTTTTTATTCTTGTTATGCCATAGAGATAGCAGGAGCCGTGCCAACTTTTTAAAGTCCTTTAAAATCAACAGCTTGATGTTTTTGTAGGACAATCTGTGTCGCAATAAAATCGACAAACTGTTTCCGTGTTACTCGTTCCCGCCACCGTTTAGAGCGGCCGGTAACACCCGGCCGCACATTGGCTCACCCGGCGCTACGTGCCTTTGCCACACGAGAACCGCTGGGGCGGCCCAGCACCGTGCAGATCTGCCGGCCAGCATCGATCAGGCGATCCATGTCGATACCGCTGTGTATGCCCAGGCCGTTGAGCAGGTACAGCACATCCTCGGTAGCAACGTTACCGCTAGCGCCCTTGGCATAGGGGCAGCCGCCGAGGCCGGCGATCGAACTGTCGAACACCGCGATGCCCTCCAGCAGACTGGCGTAGACGTTGGCCAGGGCTTGGCCATAAGTGTCGTGGAAGTGGCCGGCGAGCTTCTCCCGTGGCACCTGGGCGCTCACCACTTCGAACATTCTGCGGGTGGCGCCGGCGGTGCCGGTGCCGATGGTGTCGCCCAAGGACACTTCGTAGCAGCCCATGGCGTACAGCTCACGGGCCACCAGGGCCACTTGCTCCGGGGCTACCTCACCTTCGTAAGGGCAGCCCAGCACACAGGACACATACCCGCGCACGCTGACGCCATGCTGCTTGGCGGCCTCCATGATCGGCACGAAGCGCTGCAGGCTTTCGCTGATGGAGCAGTTGATGTTGCGCTGGGAGAAGGACTCCGATGCGGCGGCGAATACCGCGACTTCCTTGACTCCCGCCGCCAGGGCGTCTTCGAAGCCCCGCAGGTTCGGCGCCAGCGCGCCGTAGACCACCCCCGGCTTGCGCTGGATGCGGGCGAAGACCTCGGCCGAACCGGCCATCTGCGGTACCCACTTGGGCGAGACGAAACTGCCGACTTCTATATAGCCCAGGCCTGCCGCCGTCAGGGCATCGACCAATTGCACCTTGTCATCGACGCTGATGGGCTGGGCTTCGTTCTGCAGACCGTCGCGGGGGCCCACTTCGATCAGGCGTACATGGCTGGGGAGTGACATTCAGGTTCACCTTCTATGAGGGAGGGCGGATGCCGGCGCGAGCGGCGCAGGTGTCCCAAGGATTATTGTGCGGTGCTTTTCTGGTTCTGGATGGTTTGTTCCAGCGCCTGGGTACAGCGCTCTTCGGCGGTGTCCAGTTCCAGCTTCATCTGTTCGATGTCGAGCAACTGCTGTTCGAGCTGCTCACGGCGCTCGCCGATTTTCGCCAGCATGCTGTGCAACTGCTTCAGGTTGCCGCTGCTGGGGTCGTAGAGCTCGATGAGTTCACGGCATTCGGCCAGGGAAAAGCCGATGCGCTTGCCCCGCAGGATCAGCTTCAGGCTGACTTTGTCCCGAGGGGAGTAGATGCGTTCCTGACCGCGACGCTCAGGGGCCAGCAGGCCCTGCTCTTCATAGAAGCGTATGGCCCGGGTGGTGATGTCGAGCTCGCGGGCGAGGTCGGAGATGCTGTAGGTCTGGCTGCTCATGGAGGCGCTCAAGGTGGGACTTGGCGCTAAGCTAAAGGCAGGTTTACGTATACGTCAAGCAATCCGCGTCGATCCCGTTCGCCGGCAAGCCGGCTCCTACAGTGAGGGCTTGCCGGCGAAGGGGTCAGGCTGTCTGCTGGTCGAGTTTCTTTTCGTGGGCGGTCACCTGTTGGCACAACTCGATCATCTGTTCGCGCATCCAACGGTTAGCCGGGTCCTGGTCGGTGCTTTCGTGCCAATAGAGGTGGGTTTCCACCGGTGGTACATCATTGACCGGCAGATTGAAGGCCTGCAGGTCATGGCGTCGGGCAAAACGTTCCGGGACGGTCATGACCATGTCGGTTTGTTGCAACACTTGTGAAGCCATCAGGTAGTGCTGGGAGCGCAGGGTGATCTTGCGCTGGATGCCCATCTTGCCCAGCGCCAGGTCGACATGGCCCAGGCCGCTGCGACGGCTGGAAATATGGATGTGGGTCAGGGACAGGTAGTCGTCCAGGGTGAACTTTTCCTTGCCGGCCAGGGGGTGCCCCTTGCGCATGGCGCACACGTAACGGTCTTCCATGAGCTTGACGTGGCGCACCTGGGGGTCGGTGTTGAGGGGGGCGTCCACGGCAAAGTCCAGGCGCCCGGCTGCCAGTTCCTTGGTGGTCTCCCGGCGCTTGGAGAGGAAACTCTCGATGATCACCGCCGGTGCCAGGCGGCGCAGGCGTTGGAACAGGGGGGGCAGGATCACTGCCTCGGTCAGGTCGGTCATGCTGATGCGGTAGGTCTTGACCGCTTGCAGAGGGTTGAAAATCCGACTTTCCTGGACTGAAACCCGCAGCAGTGACAATGCATTGCGCACCGGGCCGATGATGTTCTGTGCCATGGGGGTGGGCACCATGCCCTGGGCGGTCCTGACGAACAGCGGATCATTGAAGGTCTCGCGCAGACGCGCCAGTGCGTTGGACACCGCCGGTTGGGTGATGCCGACGATCTGCCCGGCGCGGGTCAGGTTGGCTTCGGTGTAGATCGCGTCGAAAACGATGAAGAGGTTGAGGTCGACCTTGCTCAGATTCATGGCGCTGCACTCTTATTGTTAGGGCCTGTGAGGGAGGCTCGGAGGCCTTTCGGATCAGCCGATCATATATCGGTGATGAATGTTAATACACGCCGAGAATAGGCTAGGTAAATTTTCGTAGCTGATCTAGCATCGATTTCAGTCCCCCAACACCCGTTCTTCACAAAGGTAGAACTGCCCATGGAATTCGCCTATTCCCCCAAGGTTCAAGAGCTGCGTGAGCGCGTCACCGCGTTCATGGATGCCTATGTTTATCCGGCTGAAGCGGTCTTCGAGCGTCAGGTTGCCGAAGGTGATCGTTGGCAGCCGACCGCCATCATGGAAGAGCTCAAACTCAAGGCCAAGGCTGAAGGTCTGTGGAATTTGTTTCTGCCTGAGTCGGAACTGGGGGCCGGCCTGACCAACCTTGAATATGCGCCACTGGCGGAGATCATGGGCCGATCGCTGCTGGGTCCCGAGCCGTTCAACTGCTCGGCGCCGGATACCGGCAACATGGAAGTGCTGGTGCGTTATGCCAGCGAAGAACAGAAGCAGCGCTGGCTGGAGCCGCTGCTGCGTGGCGAGATCCGCTCCGCGTTCGCCATGACCGAGCCGGATGTGGCTTCCTCCGACGCCACCAACATGGCGGCCCGCGCGGTGCGCGACGGCGATCAGTGGGTCATCAACGGCAAGAAGTGGTGGACCTCGGGCGCCTGTGATCCGCGTTGCAAGATTCTGATCTTCATGGGCCTGAGCAATCCGGATGCGCCGCGTCATCAGCAGCACTCGATGATCCTGGTGCCGGTGGATACCCCCGGGGTGAAGATCGTCCGTCCACTGCCGGTGTTTGGCTACGACGATGCGCCGCATGGTCACGCCGAAGTGTTGTTCGACAACGTCCGCGTACCTTATGAGAACGTGCTGCTGGGAGAGGGGCGTGGTTTCGAGATTGCCCAGGGACGCCTCGGCCCGGGCCGCATTCACCACTGCATGCGTTCCATTGGCATGGCCGAGCGGGCGCTGGAATTGATGTGCAAGCGTGCGGTGAATCGCACTGCGTTCGGCAAACCGCTGGCTCGCCTGGGGGGCAATATCGACAAGATCGCCGACTCGCGGATGGAGATCGACATGGCTCGGCTGCTGACCCTCAAGGCGGCCTACATGATGGACACCGTGGGTAACAAAGTGGCCAAGAGCGAGATTGCCCAGATCAAGGTGGTGGCGCCGAATGTGGCCCTGCGGGTGATCGACCGGGCGATCCAGATTCACGGTGGGGCCGGGGTATCCAATGACTTCCCATTGGCCTACATGTACGCCATGCAGCGCACCTTGCGCCTGGCCGATGGCCCGGATGAAGTACACCGCGCGGCCATTGGCAAGTACGAAATCGGCAAGTATGTGCCGAAGGAAATGCTGCGCAGCAGCCATTGATGATCATGCAGCCGGCCTGCCGGGCGACGCCTGTGGCAGGCCGGTTGCTGTGTATTCAGTACACCCAGACTTCTACGCGCCGGTTCTTGATCCGGCCCTCGTCGGCGTTGTTGGCCGCCACTGGCAGCTCAGCGCCGAAACCGCGGATCTCGCGAAACACCACGCCGTTTTTTACCAGTTCCCTGCGCACTGTCATGGCCCGCAGCTTGGACAGCAGTGCAGCGCGTGCCGGGTCGCTCTTGGCATCCCCGAATCCGGCCAGAGTGACGTGCCGGTTCATCTTGCCGTGCTGGCGCAGGTAATCCAGGACGCGATTCAGGTCCTGGCGTGCCTTGTTGTCCAGATTGGCGCTGCCCTCCTCGAAGCGAAAGTTCACGCTCAGGCGTTGCGCGTCCCGGCTCAGTTGCTGGTAGGCCTTGGGCATCTGTGGGCTGGGCGTTACCCGCATGGCTTGCACGGTTTGGGCGACAAAGCCGTTGGCGGCGACGATGGCCTGGCCTTTGGCGCTCTGGGCAAAACTCACCAGGGCGTCCGCCCAGGGGTTCTGCCCATTGGGCGGCAAGTACAGGTACAGACGCCGCGACAGTGGGTAGTCCTCAGTAGCGATCAGGCTGTTGAGGGGCGGCATGGGCTGGGAGTCACCGTCGATAATCGCCACGGCCTTGGCCTGGCGTACGTAGGGCAAGCCGATGAAGCCGATGCCTTGAGGGTCCCGGCTCACCGCGTCCGACAGCTGTTCGCTGGACTCGAAACGCTTGGCCGCCGGGTTCAACGCCTTGCCGCGACGGCTGAGGACCAGTTCCTTGAAGGTGTCGTAGGTGCCGGACTGATCATCCCGGGCATACAGGTGGACCGGCCCGCCCGTGCTCCCCAGCTCTTCCCAGGTCTTGATCTCGCCACTGAACAGGCGGGCCAGTTGCTCGGTGCTTAGCTGGCTCAGCGGATTGCGCGGATGAAGGATGATTGCCAGCCCGTCGATGGCGATGACCTGTTCGGCGCCAGGGCTTTTCAGGTCTCCCAGGCTTTCCAGCTCCACCAGTTCGCTGTCCTTGATCGGTCGGGAGGCGGCCGCAATATCGGCCTGGGCGTTTTTCAGTGCGCTAAAGCCGGTGCTCGAACCGTGGGCGGCAACGTCCACTCTGACTGTCCGACCTTGGGCGCTCTGTCCTAGAACGCGTTTCTCATTGTCCTTGCCACCGCCCTCAATCCTGACGTTGTGCAGACCCTGTTGTTCAAGCAAGCCCTTGACCAGCGCCGGGCCAAGCTGGGCGCCGATGGTGTTGGAGCCCTGGATACGCAGCACGGCGGCATTGTCGGGCGCCAGGGGCAAGGCGGCGAACACCGACCAAGGCAGGGCATAGCAAACAAAGCCGATCAGAAACAGGCTGATGGTCCGGCACCAGATATCTCGTTCACTGACGGTGGAAGCGCGGGGCATGGCGGCACTGGCCTTCTATTGAGAAAGAGGAGAGTGCTGGCGAGATTAAGTCAGGGAGGTGACAGGTATGTGACGGGCGGCACTTTCTGGCGATAAATGGCGAAAGTCCTACATCGTAAATAGCTGTTTTCTCTAGATTTTTTGAGACTTGTCCTAAAGACCAGTCTTCGGAGGCTGCGTAGAGTTGGCAACTTTGTCTGGCGGGGATTGGGGCGACTGCCAACGCGTCATCCCCCCGCAGATGCCTCGGCAGTGTTGTGCTGCTATTTCGTAGTAAGCAAAGGAGTTACAAATGAGTGCCTGGTTCGAGCTGAAGCAGTATGGCAGTGGTGCATGCAGATTCTTGCTGAAGACAAAGGAGGCGCAGACCATGCTTCAAAGCGACCGATTCCCTTGCCGGGACAGTGCCGAGGCGGCTCTCGGCCTGTTCCGCGCACACTGCGCTTCTCCTGAGCGCTACGTCAAGAAAATTTCATCGGGCGGTAAACCTTATTTCAAGCTCAAGGCCGGCAAGGAAGTGATTCTGGTCAGCCATTTGTACGATTCGGAGCCCACTCTCGAGAGCGCCATCAACGCCATCGCAGCAGCCGGCACCACTGAACGGGTTGAAGTGGTCCACATGTAAGCGGTAGTAAAAAGCCCATCTTGCGATGGGCTTTTTTGTGCCTGTGAATCAGCTCAACTCGAGCCAGATCGGCGCATGGTCAGAGGGCTTTTCCATGCCCCGCAGTTCATAGTCGACGCCGGCGTCCTTGACCCGGGGCAGCAGCCCCTGGGATGCCATGATCAGATCGATGCGCAGGCCACGCTTGGGTTCGTCCTCGAAGCCGCGACTGCGGTAGTCGAACCAGCTGAAGCGATCGTTCACCTCGGGGTTCAGGTGACGGAAGCTGTCTACTAGACCCCAGTTCTTCAAGCGTGCCATCCACTCGCGCTCTTCCGGCAGGAAGCTGCATTTGCCGGTCTTGAGCCAGCGCTTGGCATTTTCGGCGCCGATGCCGATGTCGCAGTCTTCCGGGGAAATATTCACGTCACCCATGACCACCAGGGGCTGGTCGTTGCTAAAGCGATTTTCCAGCAGGTGCTGCAGGTCGCTGTAGAAGCGTTCCTTGGCCGGGAACTTGGTGGGATGGTCGCGGCTTTCACCTTGGGGGAAGTAGCCGTTCATGATGGTCACCGGCGTGCCGTTGGCATCGGCGAAAGTACCCCAGATAAAACGCCGCTGGGCGTCTTCGTCATCGCCCTCGAAGCCTTTATGCACGGCCAGTGGTGCCTGGCGCGAGAGCAGGGCGACACCGTAATGGCCCTTCTGGCCGTGGTAGTGCACGTGGTAGCCCAGGGCCTGGACGTCGGCGAGGGGAAACTGCTCGTCGGCGACCTTGGTTTCCTGCAGGCCGATCACGTCCGGCTGGTGTTTGTCGATCAGCGCCGCCAGCTGATGGGGGCGGGCGCGCAGCCCGTTGATATTGAACGAGACGATCTTCATGGTCGGCGGTCCTGGCAAAACAGCGATGCTAGCTGACTACGCCCGGGTCGACCAGCATGGCAGCCCCGCGAATGCGCTGCTAATGTCCTTGAGCGTGGGAACGATCAGCGCCGCGCCAGGTTCGTAATAACAAGAGCGCGGCCATTCGAGCCGGGCCCAGGGGAGAGTGACCGACATGCCTGATACCGCCAACGCCATCGCCGATATCCATATGCTCGACAGCGGCTATTCCCGTGAAGCGCGGTCGCTGCTGTACCAGGCCTATCGCCATGAGCCGACCTTCGGTTTCATTTTCGAATCCGAGCGTGCCGGTTATGAACAGCGGGTGCGGGCCACGGTGCGTGAGCTGGTGAAACAGCATTTTCTGCAAGACCTGCCGGCCATCGGCCTACTGGTCAACGATCGCTTGATCGGCATTGCCCTGATCGCCCCACCGCAACGCCGCCTGGGCATTACCGAAAGCTGGGCCTGGCGGCTGCGCATGGTGCTCAGTACCGGGTTTCGTTGCACGCGGCGCTATCTGGAGTACCACGAGGCGGTGCAGGCCTGCCTGCCCGGCGATGCGGTCCATGTGTTGCCGTTGCTAGGCGTGCACCCGCAATTCCAGGGGCAGCATTTCGGCGAACAGCTGCTGGAGGCGGTGCACAATTGGTGTGCTGTGGATGAGCATTCCCAGGGCGTGGTGCTGGATACGGGTAATCCGCGCTATCTGGAGTTCTATAAACGCCAGGGTTATGAAGAGATTGGAGAGATCGCGGTAGGGCCGGTCCGCGAGCACGTATTCTTTCATCCGAACCCGCAACTCTTACAAAGAGCAACAGCCTGATATAGAACTTTCCCAGCACTTGAGCGCTCTATCGCCCCCCCAAGCTCGTGATAGCATCCGCGCCTATGAAGTTTCCAGGAAGATTTACCAGCGGCTTTTTGCTGTTGTTCACAAGCTTTGCGGCGCTGGCGCAGAGCGAATTGGATGTCAGGGTAAAGCCCGCCAATGACGAGCTGAAAGCCAATGTGGAAGGTTACATTGGCGGTGTCGGTGATCGCGATGAAGAAGCCCTGCTGCGATTCAGCCGGGGCGCCGAGGAGCAGGCGAAGAAAGCCGCCCAGGCATTGGGCTACTACCAGCCCCGTATCGAAAGCGAAGTGCGCGGCGGCGAGAAACCCCGCCTGTTGTTGCGTATCGACCCCGGCGAGCCGGTGCATCTGCGCAACGTGACGATCCGGGTCGAAGGCCCGGCGGCTTCCCTCAAGTCCTTCCGCACCCCTGACAGTGACCAGCTCAAGCCTGGCGCTGTGCTCAATCATGGCCGTTACGAAGATGCCAAGCGCCTGATCCAGAACCAGGCCTCGCGCTACGGTTTTTTCAGCGGGCGTTTTACCCGCCAGCAATTGTCGGTAGACCCTCTGGCCGGGGTGGCGGACATCGAACTGGTGTATGACAGCGGTCCGCGTTATGCCCTGGGCAAGGTCAGCTTCACCGGGGATTCTTTGTTCGACGAAGACCTGTTGCGGCGCATGGTGCCCTTCAAGAACGGTGCTCCCTACGACTCGGAGCTGATTGCCGAACTCAACCAGGCGCTACAGTCCAGCGGCTATTTCGAGGGCGTGCGGGTCGATGCCGCGCCCACGGCTGCCGAGCACGAGGTGATTCCAGTGGCGGTCCTGCTGGAAACCCGCAAGCCCCGGACCATGGGGCTTGGCCTGGGCTACTCCACCGACGTCGGCCCCCGGGTCAAGGCCAACTGGACCCGGCACTGGGTCAATCCACAGGGTCACAGTTATGGCTGGGAGGCCGAAGTCTCGGCGCCCCGGCAGAACGTCGGCCTGTGGTATGACATTCCCCTGGACCCGCCCCTGACCGACAAGCTGCGCTTCGCCGGTGGTTATCAGAATGAAGAAATCTCCGGCACCGATACCCTGAGTAAGTTGCTCACAGTGGGCCCCGAGTGGCACAGCAAGTTGCCCAGCGGCTGGCAGCGCGTGGTCTCGCTGAAGTATCAACGTGAGGAGTATCGCCTTGGGGACGACTCGGGCCTGAGTAATCTGCTGATGCCTGGCCTGACCTATTCCTACCTGCGTAGCGACAATCGCATCGATCCGCACAATGGTTATCGCATTCAATTCGATACCAAGCTGGCCAAGGAAGGCGTGGGCTCCGACACCAACCTGTTGTACGGAACGGTCCTGCTCAAAGGCCTGACCACGGCCTGGGACAATCACCGCTTTCTGGGGCGTGTGCAGTTTGGAGGCAGCGCCACCAACGGTTACAAGTCCATTCCGCCGTCCTTGCGCTTCTTCGCCGGTGGCGACCAGAGCGTGCGTGGTTACGACTACCAGACCCTGTCCCCGAAGAACTCCGAAGGGGATCGCATCGGGGGGCGTTACATGGTGGCTGGCAGTGTCGAGTATCAGTACTCCATTGCCGAGAAATGGCGGATCGCGACCTTTGTCGATCAGGGCAACTCGTTCAACAAACTGGAGCTACCGAACCTCAAGACCGGGGTCGGTGTGGGGCTGCGCTGGGTGTCGCCGGTAGGTCCGATCCGGGTCGACCTGGCCCACGCGATGAATGACGACGGTGGGATTCGCTTGCACTTTTCCATGGGGCCAGAGCTTTGAAGCGCACCTTGAAGATAACGCTGCTGGCGATTCTTGCGCTGGTGATCCTGACGCTTCTGGCCTTGACCACGGTGCTGGGGACCCAGGCCGGCAGCCGCTGGGCCCTGGGCCTGGTGCCGGGGCTGACCCTGGACAATTTCCAGGGCCATCTGGGTGGCCAATGGAGCACAGACCATCTGCTCTGGCAGCAGGACGGCAGCCGGGTCGAGCTCGATTCGGTGAAATTTGCCTGGTCTCCTGCCTGCCTGTTGCGCATGACCCTGTGCATTGAGCAGTTGGAGGCCGATCAGGTCAGTCTGCAGTTCGCTCCCAGCAACGATACCGAAGAAAGCACAGGGCCCATCAGCCTGCCGGAACTGCGTCTGCCCGTGGCCATCGAGCTGGGACAGGTACGGGTCGGCCGCTTGTTGTTCAACGGCAGTGAAGAACTCAAGGGGCTGCAACTGGCGGCGCACTGGACCGCTCAGGGCTTGCAGATCGACTCGGTGCACCTGCAGCGCGATGACCTGAGCCTCGACCTGTCCGGTCTGTTGCAACCCAGTGGTGACTGGCCCCTGACGGCTCAGGGCAGCCTCGGCTTGCCCGCTCCTGGCGGTGTTCCCTGGGCGCTGGCTATAAAGGTCGAAGGTGATCTGCTCAAGACCCTGAAACTCAAGGCCGACAGCAGTGGCTATCTGCAAGGGCAGTTGAGCGGTGAGCTGCAACCTCTGGTGGAGAACCTACCGGCGCAAGTGCGGATCATTGCCAGTGGCTTCAAGGCCAGCGCCGACTTGCCGGACACCCTGCAACTGGATCAGTTGGAACTGACCGGCAAGGGGGACTTGAAAAACGGCTATCAGCTCGACGGCAAGGCCAGTCTGCCGGCGGAGCAAGGGCCGGTGGCTCTGCTGTTGCAAGGCAAGGTCGACGCCAAGGGCGCGCAGATCGCCACGCTGGACCTGCGAGCCAACGACAAGCAGAGCCTCAATCTCAGCGGTCAGCTTGATTGGAGCCAAGGCTTTTCGGCCGAGGCCAAGCTTGCCTGGCTGGATTTTCCCTGGCATCGCCTTTACCCATTGATCGAAGAACCGGCCGTGGCGCTGCGCAGCTTCAATGCAGAAGTGGCCTACCGGGATGGCAACTACCTGGGCAATTTCAAGGGTGATCTGGATGGCCCGGCAGGCGCCTTCAGCTTGAGCAGTCCCTTCAGCGGCGACCTGAGCAAGATCTTCCTGCCGCAATTCCAGCTCACGGCCGGACAAGGCAAGGCCCAGGGGCACCTGAACCTGCAATTTGCCGACGGTGTGGCCTGGGATACGGCGCTGGAACTGTCGGCCATCAACCCGGCGTATTGGCTGGCCGAGTTGCCCGGTACCCTGGCCGGCCCCTTGCGCAGCCAGGGGGAAATGAAGAACGAACAGCTCAAGGTCACAGCCGACCTCGACCTCAAGGGGCGCCTGCGGGGGCAGCCGGCCGTGCTGCTGGCCAAGGCCGACGGAGCAGGGGAGCAGTGGAACCTGAGTGCCCTGGATATCCGCCTGGGGGACAACCGCATCAATGGCTCCGGTAGCCTGCAGCAGAAAATCGCCGGCCAGCTGGACATCAAGCTGCCGCGTCTGGGCCAGCTATGGCCGCAGTTGCGCGGGCAACTCAATGGCCGGGTAGATCTGGCAGGCACGCTCAAGGCGCCACAGGGCAAGGTGGACCTCTCGGGGCAGCAACTGGCCTTTGCCGACAACCGCCTGCAAAGCCTCAAGCTGGGGGCGACTCTCGACGGCGCGCAACAGGCCCAGGTGGATCTCAAGGGCAGTGGAATTCAGGCCGGAGACACCCAGCTTGGCACCCTGACCCTGGCCGGCCAGGGCGATATCAAGAAACAGAAACTGCAACTGGACCTGCAAGGCCCACTGTTGAAACTGGCCCTGGGGCTGGATGGCGCGCTGGATCAGGGCAACTGGCGGGGGCGCCTGGCCAGTGGCGATGTACAGACCGGCGGCCAGGACTGGAAACTGCAGAACCCGGCGAAGCTGGAGCGTTTGGCCAATGGCACCCTCAACTTTGGCGCCCATTGCTGGACCAGCGGCGATGCCAGTCTGTGTGGCGAAGACCAGCGATTGATGCCCGATCCGAAGCTGCGTTATCACCTCAAGCGTTTCCCCATCGACAGCCTGGCTCAATGGCTGCCCAAGGATTTCGCCTGGAAGGGCATGCTCAATGCCGAGGTACAGTTGGACCTGCCGGCTAGCGGTCCCAAAGGCCAGATCCTGCTGGATGCCAGTGGTGGCACCCTGCGGGTCAAGGATAAGGGCCAATGGCTGGACTTCCCCTATCAGGCGTTGAAGCTCGATACCCGCCTCAACCCGCGGCGCATCGATACCCAACTGCAGTTCGACGGCGGCAAGTTGGGCGAACTGATGGTCCAGGCACAGATCAATCCGTTGCCCAAAAGCAAACCGTTGTCCGGGGAGTTCCGCCTCAGTGGTCTGGATCTGTCCGTGGTACGGCCGTTTGTGCCCATGGTGGAGAAACTCAGTGGCAACCTGAACGGCAGTGGACGCTTGTCTGGCGGGCTGTTGGCGCCTCAGGTCAACGGCAATCTGCAACTCAGTGGCGGTGAGGTCTCCGGTTCCGAGCTGCCCATCAGCCTTGAAGACTTGCAATTGAGCGCGCAGATCATGGGCGAGAGCGTGCAACTCAACGGCGGCTGGAAAAGCGGCAAGGCCGGGCAGGGCAACCTCAATGGCAATATCGCCTGGGGGCGAGCCTTGGCGGTGGACCTGAGCCTCAAGGGCACGCAGTTGCCCGTCACTGTCGAGCCCTATGCCGCGCTGGAAATGGCTCCGGACCTGAAGATCTCACTGCAAGACGACAAGCTGGCAATCGACGGCAAGGTGCTGATCCCCAAGGGGCAGATCACCGTACGCGAATTGCCGCCCTCGACGGTCAAGGTTTCCGATGACACGGTCATCGTCGGCCAGCAGACCGACGAGGGTAAGAAGCCCATGGCCATGGCGATGAACATCGATGTGGAAGTGGGCCAGGACAAGCTCAGCTTTGCCGGGTTCGGCCTTACCGCCAACCTGCGGGGGCATGTGCACATTGGCGACAACATGGATACCCGCGGCGAGCTGTGGCTCAACGACGGTCGTTACCGGGCCTATGGCCAGCGCCTGACGGTGCGTCGTGCACGGTTGCTGTTTGCCGGCCCCATCGACCAGCCGTACCTGGATATCGAGGCAGTGCGCCAGACCGACGACGTGATTGCCGGCATCCGCCTCAGTGGCAGCGCCGAGCAACCGGCGACGCAGATCTTCTCCGAACCGGCCATGAGTCAGGAACAGGCCTTGTCCTACCTGGTACTGGGGCGGCCGCTGAGCTCCACCGGTGAAGACAACAACATGCTGGCCCAGGCCGCCCTGGGCCTGGGGTTGATGGGCAGTTCCGAGCTTACCGGCGGCATTGCCAAGAACCTGGGCATCCAGGACTTCCAGCTCGATACCCAGGGCAGTGGCAACAGCACCAGCGTGGTGGCCAGCGGCAATATCTCCGAGAAGCTCAGCCTGCGTTATGGCGTCGGGGTGTTCGAACCTGCCAGCACCATTGCCTTGCGCTACAAACTGAGCAAGAAGGTCTACCTGGAAGCGGCCAGCGGCTTTGCCAGCTCCCTGGACATCTTCTACAAGCGCGACTTCTAAGGCTCGTCGCCAAAGGGGGCATGGCCCCCTTCTTGTCCACACCACCTCTCCCTGATCGAACAAGGCGCCCGCTGGTTTTCAAACCGGCGGCGCTGCGCCGTTGATCAATCAAATAAACAGCAAGCTAATCACTGCGTTGACATTGGCTGCCTAGGCAGTAATATCTCGACACACACTCTCTGCCTAGGCAGCTAACTGGTGGTCAGATGAAGCATTTCAAACCCGACGACTTTCACAATTGCCATCTCGGCCTGCTGCTGGGGCGTGCCGCCCTGCTCAAGGACCGGATCATTGACACCCACATGGAGCCCCACGGCATCACAGCCGCGCAGTTCAAGGTGCTGATCATCATGGCCCAGTTCGGCGTCGATACCCCGGCCGAGCTGTGCCGCCACCTGTCCCTGGACAGCGGTTCGATGACCCGCATGCTCGACCGCCTGCAGCAGAAGGACTTCCTGGCGCGTCAACGCTCGGAGGACGACCGGCGCCAGGTGCGCCTGGTGCTGACCGAGGAAGGTCGCAAGCTTGCTGATCGGCTGCCTTACATCGGTGCCAATGCAATGAACCAGTTGGCGGGTGCCATCTCTCCCGAGGAGTTGCGCACCCTTGAGCAGATTCTCAAGAAAATTTTGCTGGCTGCCGGTGACCCGATCACCATCCTGCGTTTAGGTGAAAAATGAGCAGTAAAACCTCGCGTACCCGCCTCAGCCTGGTGCTGTTGGCCATGAG
The DNA here is from genome assembly GCF_042980055.1 of Pseudomonas danubii. Lineage (NCBI taxonomy): Bacteria > Pseudomonadati > Pseudomonadota > Gammaproteobacteria > Pseudomonadales > Pseudomonadaceae > Pseudomonas > Pseudomonas danubii. The sequence goes on along the minus strand of NZ_CP116502.1, from coordinate 5,571,556 downwards.
TCTGGCCGGTTGTGCCAATTACAGCGGCCTGGATACCTCCGGCGTAAGCCTTGAGGCGAAAAGCCTCGCAGCGGGACAGTCTCTCAACGGTGTGACCTTGTCGCCGGCAGCCTGGCCACAAAGTGACTGGTGGAAAAGCCTGGGCGATACCCAGCTTGACGGGCTGATCCAGGAAGCCCTGCGGGACAGCCCGGACATGCAGATCGCCAGTGCCCGTGCCCATCAGGCCAATGCTGCGGCCTATGCCGCGGATGCCGAGCGGATGCCGACCCTGGATGCCAGTGCCGGTATCAGCCGCTCGCGCCTGGCCCGTGACCAGGACCCGCTGGGGCAGGGCGGGGCCTATTCCACGGTGCGCAACATTGGCGCCAGCTTCAATTACAACTTCGATCTCTGGGGGGGCCAGCGCGCGGCCTGGGAAGCAGCGCTGGGGCAGGCCCGAGCCGCTGAAGTCGACCGCCAGGCAGCGAGTCTGACCCTGGCCGCCGATGTAGCGCGTGCCTACAGCGACCTGGGGCGTGCGCATATCGTGTACGACCTGGCGAACGAGGACCTCAAGCGTACCCGGCAGATGCTCGACCTGAGTCGCCGTCGCCTGGACTCCGGGATCGACAGTCAGTACCAGTACCAGCAGACCGAAAGTCTGGAGGCCAGCTCCCAGGCCAGCCTGATCGACGCCGAGAAGCAATTGCAGAGCGCGAAGATCGCCTTGGCCGTGTTGCTCGGCAAGGGTCCGGATCGGGCCGATGACATCTCCCGACCCAAGGTCCTGCAAGCCAGCGCCGTAGCCCTGCCTTCGACGCTGCCTGCTGAACTGCTGGGGCGCCGGCCGGATCTGGTGGCGGCTCGCTGGCGGGTGGAAGCGGCGAGCAAGAACATCGATGCCAGCAAGACCCGTTTCTACCCCAACCTCAACCTCAGTGCGCGAGCGGGCACCGAGGCGTTGCTGGGGGATGCGCTGTTCGGTTCCGCCAGTCGCTTCTTCAGTATCGCGCCGACTGTCTCGCTGCCGATTTTCGACGGCGGGCGGCTGCGGGCTGACCTGGACGCCCGGGATGCCGACTACGACCTGGCAGTCGCGCAATACAACAAGACCCTGGTGGCTGCCCTGGGGGATGTCAGCGACAGCATCTCCCAGCTGCGGGAAATCGGACGGCAGATCGTCGCCCAGCAGCACGCCACCGACATCGCTCAGGACTCTTACAACACCGTGGTCCAGCGTTTCGGCTCCGGGATCGGCAACTACCTGGACGTGCTGAGCATTGAGCAGCAACTGCTGCAGGCCCAGCGCCAGCTGGCCACGCTGAATGCTCAGCAGATCGATCTGTCGATTCAATTGATGCAGGCGTTGGGGGGCGGCTTCGGTGCCCAGAACCTGGCTTCGGCCGACCCAGCCCCAGCTCCTCAGACTAAATAATTCGAGGTATTTGTCATGGCCACTGCCGACACTCAAGCAACCGAAAACACCCCGGACGCCGGTAACTCCCGCAAGCGCAAAGTCATGCTCCTGGGGCTGACGGCCATCGTCATTCTCGGCGGTCTGGGCGTGTTTGCCTGGCACGAACTTTATGGGCGCTGGAATGAAAGCACCGACGATGCCTATGTCAACGGCAACGTCGTGGAGATCACCCCGCTGGTCACCGGCACGGTGGTCAGCATCGGCGCCGACGATGGTGATCTGGTGCATGAGGGCCAGGTGCTGATCAACTTCGACCCCAACGATGCCCAGGTCGGCCTGCAGAGTGCCGAGGCCAATCTGGCCCGCACCGTACGCCAGGTGCGCGGCTTGTACAGCAACGTCGATGGCATGCGGGCCCAAGTGGCGGCGCAGAAGGCCGAAGTGCAGAAAGCCCAGGACAACTTCAATCGCCGCAAGAACCTCGCGGCCAGCGGAGCGATTTCCCAGGAGGAACTGTCCCACGCTCGTGATGACCTGACCTCGGCACAAAATGCCCTGGCCAACGCCCAGCAGCAGCTCAACACCACCAATGCCCTGGTGGACGACACCGTAGTCTCCAACCACCCGGATGTGCAGGCCGCGGCCGCACAGTTGCGCCAGGCCTACCTGAACAACGCCCGCAGCACGCTGATTGCGCCAGTGACCGGCTATGTGGCCAAGCGCACCGTGCAACTGGGCCAGCGGGTCCAGCCGGGCACTGCACTGATGGCGGTGATTCCCCTGGACCAGCTGTGGATCGACGCCAACTTCAAGGAAACCCAGCTGCGTGACATGCGCATTGGCCAGCCGGTAGACATCGAGGCCGACATCTATGGCAGCGATGTGAAGTACAGCGGCACCATCGATAGCCTCGGCGCCGGCACCGGTAGCGCCTTTGCCCTGTTGCCGGCGCAGAACGCCACCGGTAACTGGATCAAGATCGTGCAGCGTGTACCGGTGCGTATCCACATCAATGCCGATGAGCTGGCCAAGCATCCGCTGCGGGTCGGCCTGTCGACCCTGGTGAACGTCAACCTGCGGGATCAGAGCGGCCCGGTACTGGCCCAGCAACCACCGCAAAAGGCTTCCTTCAGCACCAACGTCTATGACCGTCAGTTGGGCGAGGCCGATGCCCTGATCGCCCGTCTGATCCACGACAACAGCGCGACCATCGGCAAGACGGCCCAGCGCTGATTCGCCAATCCGTCAACCCTGGTTTCGTCTAGAGACCAGGGTGCCAGCCCAGTTCCTAAGGATTCGCGATGAGCAATAACGCGTCTTTCACGCCTCCCAGCCTGCTGCTGAGCACCATCGGCCTGTCACTGGCGACCTTCATGCAGGTGCTCGATACCACCATCGCCAACGTGGCGTTGCCGACCATCTCTGGCAACCTTGGGGTGAGTTCGGAGCAGGGCACCTGGGTCATTACCTCGTTCGCCGTGAGCAACGCCATTGCCTTGCCACTGACCGGCTGGCTGAGCCGGCGTTTCGGTGAAGTGAAGCTGTTTATCTGGGCCACCCTGCTGTTTGTGCTGGCCTCGTTTCTCTGCGGTATTTCCACCTCGATGCCCGAGCTTGTTGGCTTTCGGGTGCTGCAAGGGGTGGTAGCAGGTCCCCTGTATCCCATGACCCAGACCCTGCTGATTGCCGTCTACCCGCCCGCGAAGAGGGGGATGGCCCTGGCGCTGCTGGCCATGGTCACGGTGGTGGCGCCGATTGCCGGGCCGATACTCGGTGGCTGGATCACCGACAGCTACAGCTGGCCGTGGATCTTCTTTATCAATGTGCCGATCGGCCTGTTTGCTGCCTGGGTGGTTCAGCAGCAACTGAAGGCGCGACCGGTGGTGACCAGTCGCCAGCCGATGGACTATATCGGCCTGCTGAGCCTGATCGTCGGGGTCGGTGCCTTGCAGATCGTTCTCGACAAGGGCAACGACCTGGACTGGTTCGAGTCCAACTTCATCATCGCCGGCACGCTGATCTCGGTGATTGCCCTGGCGGTGTTCGTGATCTGGGAAATGACGGATCGGCATCCGGTGGTCAACTTGCGGCTGTTCGCCCATCGCAACTTCCGCATCGGCACCATCGTGCTGGTGGGCGGTTACGCCGGGTTCTTCGGGATCAACCTGATCCTGCCGCAATGGTTGCAGACCCAGATGGGCTACACCGCCACTTGGGCCGGTCTGGCCGTGGCACCGATTGGCATTTTGCCGGTGCTGATGTCGCCCTTTGTCGGCAAGTACGCCCACAAGTTCGACCTGCGCCTGCTGGCTGGCCTGGCGTTCCTGGCCATTGGCCTGAGCTGCTTCATGCGTGCCGGATTCACCAATGAGGTGGACTTCCAGCACATCGCCCTGGTGCAGCTGTTCATGGGGATTGGTGTGGCGCTGTTCTTCATGCCGACCCTGAGCATCCTGATGTCCGACCTGCCGCCGCACCAGATCGCCGACGGCGCCGGCCTGGCGACCTTCCTGCGGACGCTGGGGGGGAGCTTTGCGGCGTCGCTGACGACCTGGATCTGGATTCGTCGGGCGGATCAGCACCATGCCTACATGAGCGAAAGCATGAGCATCTTCGATCCGGTCACCCGGGATGCGTTGAACAACCTCGGCGGTGCCAGCACCCAAGCCTACGCGCAGTTGGACCAAGTGCTCACCAGCCAGGCGTACATGCTCTCGACCGTGGACTATTTCACCTTGCTGGGCTGGGGCTTCATGGGCCTGATTCTGTTGGTGTGGTTGGCCAAGCCACCGTTTGCCGCCAAGGCCGGCCCGGCGTCGGCGGGGCATTGATGCCCTTCGCCGGTAAACCAGCTCCCTTGTAGGCGATGGCTTGCCAGCGAAGGCGTCCGTAAGGGCGATGCCGGGCCTGCTGGCCTTTTCGCCGGCAGCCGGCTCCTACAGTGGGGCATTTGTTGTAGGAGCTGGCTTGCCAGCGAAGGCGTCCGTAAGGGCGATGCAAGGCTTGCTGGCCACTTCGCCGGCAAGCCGGTTCCTACGGTGGGGCATTTGTTGTAGGGGCTACTTGCCAGCGAAGGCGTCTGTTCAGGACGAACCGGGCAACGCCAGCTGCGTGGGTACGAAATCGAACGCAGCCAGTTGGAAACCCTGCTCGTCCACCTGCAATGCCCAGCCCTGTCGATCCCAATCCCCCAGCACGATGCGTTTGGCGGCCTGTTGGCCAATCTGCAACTTGTGAATCGCCGGGCGGTGGGTATGGCCATGAACCAGGGTGCCCACTCCATGTTCGCGCATGACCCGCGGTATTTCGTCCGGGGTCACATCGACAATGTCGTTGGCTTTCATGCGCGTCTGGGCGCGGCTTTCGTTGCGCAGCTTGCGCGCCAGCTTGCGCCGGGTGCGCAAGGGCAGATGCCGCAGAATCCACAGGCTCAACGGGTTGCGCAGGTAACGACGCATGCGCATGTAGGCTTCGTCGCGGGTGCACAGGCTGTCGCCGTGCATCAGCAGTACCGGCTCACCGTAGAAGTCGACGACGCTGGGGTCCTTGAGCAGGGTGGCGCCGGCTGCCTTGCAAAAGGCCTGGCCGAGCATGAAGTCGCGATTGCCGTGCATCAGGAAGATCTGCGTGCCGCTGTCGCTGAGCTCGCGCAGTGCCTGGCAAATGGAAAGCTGGTAGGGGGTCATGGCGTCGTCGCCGATCCATACCTCGAAGAAGTCCCCGAGGATGTACAGCGCCTCGGCGGCGCGGGCGCGCCCACCGAGTAAATCCAGAAACGCCCGGGTAATGTCCGGGCGTTCCTCTTCCAGATGCAAATCTGAAATCAGCAGTATCACTCAATGATCTCGGCTTTCTCGATGATCACGTCTTCTGCGGGTACGTCCTGGTGGCCGGATTTCATGGTGGTGGCCACGCCTTTGATCTTGTCGACCACTTCAGTGCCGGCGATCACTTTACCGAATACTGCGTAGCCCCAGCCTTGAACGGTTTTGCCGCTGTGGTTGAGGAAGCTGTTGTCGGCGACGTTGATGAAGAACTGCGCGGAGGCCGAATGCGGCTCCATGGTACGGGCCATGGCGACGGTGTACTTGTCGTTGGAAAGGCCGTTGTCCGCTTCGTTCTGGATGCTTGGACGCTTGTCTTTCTTTTCTTTCATGCCAGGTTCGAAGCCGCCGCCCTGGATCATGAAGTTACCGATGACGCGGTGAAACACGGTGTTCTCGTAGTGCCCGGCTTTCACGTATTCGACGAAGTTGGCCACGGTCAACGGGGCTTTCTCGGCGTTCAATTCCAGCACGATCTCGCCGTGGTTGGTGGTCAGTTTGACTTGGGTCATGGTCGGTACTCTTTATAAGGAGAAGCGTTTTCAAGAAAATCCTGGGTAGCGGGGCACGCATGCGGTCCGCACCGATTTGGCCATCCTGCAGCCAAGGAGCGCAGTTTAGCGTGACCGCCATGAATTTCGAGGCTGTTTTTTCACTTGCACGCTATTAATAGCCGCAGTTTTAAAGCTGCGCTCTGTCAGGCACTTGACAGCATCGGCTATGATACTCGTTTTGATTTATCAGGCCGCACCCGGCCGCGCACTTGTACGTTCAAGGATCCTATGAGCAAGCCCACTGTCGACCCTACCTCGAATTCCAAGACTGGACCGGCCGTACCGGTCAACTTCCTGCGCCCGATCATCCAGGCGGACCTGGACTCGGGTAAGCACACACAGATCGTGACCCGCTTCCCTCCGGAGCCCAACGGTTACCTGCACATCGGTCACGCCAAGTCGATCTGCGTGAATTTCGGCCTGGCTCAGGAGTTCGGTGGTGTCACCCACCTGCGCTTTGACGACACCAACCCGGCCAAGGAAGACCAGGAGTACATCGACGCCATCGAAAGCGACGTCAAGTGGCTGGGCTTTGAGTGGTCCGGTGAAGTGCGCTATGCCTCGCAATATTTCGACCAATTGCACGACTGGGCCGTGGAACTGATCAAGGCAGGCAAGGCCTACGTCTGCGACCTGACTCCCGAGCAAGCCAGGGAGTACCGCGGTAGCCTCACCGAAGCGGGCAAGAACAGCCCGTTCCGCGAGCGTTCGGTTGAAGAGAACCTGGACTGGTTCGCCCGCATGCGTGCCGGCGAATTCCCAGACGGTGCACGGGTGCTGCGGGCCAAGATCGACATGGCCTCGCCGAACATGAACCTGCGCGACCCGATCATGTATCGCATCCGCCATGCCCATCACCACCAGACCGGTGACAAGTGGTGCATCTACCCCAACTACGACTTCACCCACGGTCAGTCGGACGCCATCGAAGGCATCACCCATTCGATCTGCACCCTGGAATTCGAAAGCCACCGTCCGCTGTACGAATGGTTCCTCGAGCACTTGCCGGTGCCGGCGCACCCGCGTCAGTACGAATTCAGCCGCCTGAACCTGAACTACACCATCACCAGCAAGCGCAAGCTCAAGCAACTGGTGGACGAGCAGCACGTGAATGGTTGGGACGACCCGCGCATGTCGACCCTGTCGGGCTTCCGCCGCCGTGGCTACACCCCGGCATCGATCCGCAATTTCTGCGAGATGGTTGGCACCAACCGCTCTGACGGCGTGGTCGACTACGGCATGCTGGAATTCAGCATCCGCCAGGACCTCGACGCGAATGCCCCGCGCGCCATGTGCGTGCTGCGTCCGTTGAAAGTCGTGATCACCAACTACCCGGAAGACCAGATCGAGAACCTCGAACTGCCGCGTCATCCGCAGAAAGAAGAACTGGGCGTGCGCAAGCTGCCGTTCGCCCGTGAAATCTACATCGACCGTGATGACTTCATGGAAGAGCCGCCGAAGGGCTACAAGCGCCTGGAGCCGGCCGGCGAAGTGCGTCTGCGCGGCAGCTACGTGATCCGTGCTGATGAAGCGATCAAGGATGCCGAGGGCAATGTCGTCGAGCTGCGCTGCTCCTACGATCCGGACACCCTGGGCAAGAACCCTGAAGGCCGTAAGGTCAAGGGCGTGATCCACTGGGTGCCGGCTGCCGCCAGCGTCGAGTGCGAAGTGCGCCTGTACGATCGTCTGTTCCGTTCTCCGAACCCGGAGAAGGCCGAGGACAGCGCGAGTTTCCTGGACAACATCAACCCTGACTCCCTGCAAGTGCTCACTGGTTGTCGTGCCGAACCCTCGCTGGGCAACGCACAGCCGGAAGACCGTTTCCAGTTCGAGCGCGAAGGCTACTTCTGCGCGGATATCAAGGACTCGAAACCCGGTGCTCCGGTATTCAACCGTACCGTGACCCTGCGCGACTCCTGGGGTCAGTGATTCAGTCAAGGAACTAACGTGCTAACGATCTACAACACGCTCACCAAGAGCAAAGAAGTCTTCAAGCCTTTGGATGGCAACAAGGTGCGCATGTACGTGTGCGGCATGACCGTGTACGACTACTGCCACCTTGGGCACGGCCGCAGCATGGTGGCCTTCGACCTGATTACCCGCTGGCTGCGTTTCAGCGGTTATGACCTGACGTACGTGCGCAACATCACCGATATCGATGACAAGATCATCAATCGTGCCAATGAGAACGGTGAGTCCTTCGAGGCCTTGACCGAGCGTATGATCGCGGCGATGCACGAGGACGAGGCGCGGCTGAATATCCGCAAGCCGGACATGGAGCCGCGGGCCACCGACCATATCCCTGGCATGCACGCGATGATCCAGACCCTGATCGACAAGGGTTATGCCTACGCTCCGGGCAATGGCGACGTGTACTACCGCGTCGGTAAGTTCATGGGCTATGGCAAGCTGTCGCGCAAGAAGATCGAAGACCTGCGCATCGGTGCGCGGATCGAAGTGGATGAGTCGAAGCAGGACCCGCTGGACTTCGTGCTGTGGAAAGCCGCCAAGCCGGGCGAGCCGAGCTGGGAGTCGCCGTGGGGGGCTGGTCGTCCGGGCTGGCATATCGAGTGCTCGGTGATGTCCACCTGCTGCCTGGGTGAGACCTTCGACATTCATGGCGGTGGCAGCGATCTGGAGTTCCCGCACCACGAGAACGAGATTGCCCAGAGCGAGGCGGCGACCGGCAAGACCTACGCCAATGCCTGGATGCACTGCGGCATGATCCGCATCAATGGCGAGAAGATGTCCAAGTCCTTGAACAACTTCTTCACCATTCGCGACGTGCTCGACAAGTACCATCCGGAAGTGGTGCGTTACCTGCTGGTGGCCAGCCACTACCGCAGCGCCATCAACTACTCGGAAGACAACCTCAAGGACGCCAAGGGCGCGTTGGAGCGTTTCTATCACGCGCTCAAGGGCCTGCCAAAAGTCGCTCCGGCAGGTGGCGAAGCCTTCGTCGAACGTTTTACCCAAGTAATGAACGACGACTTCGGTACTCCGGAAGCCTGTGCCGTACTGTTCGAGATGGTGCGTGAGATCAACCGCCTGCGTGAGAGCGATATCGATGCGGCGGCGGGTCTGGCAGCGCGTCTGAAAGAGCTGGCCAGCGTGCTGGGCGTGCTGCAACTGGAAGCCGATGACTTCCTGCAGGCCGGTGCCGAAGGTCGGGTCGATGGGGCACAGGTCGAGGCGCTGATCCAGGCCCGTCTGGCAGCCCGTGCCAACAAGGATTGGGCTGAGTCCGACCGTATTCGCGATCAGATCACCGCCATGGGCGTGATTCTGGAAGACGGCAAGGGCGGTACGACCTGGCGCCTGGCTGACTAAGCTGGCGTTTGCTGCAACAAGAAACCCGCCTGGTGCGGGTTTTTTGTTGCCCTTCGAACAGTGCCGGATCAGGCCAGCGAGGCGAGGCGCTCCACTGTGTCCGGGTAGCGCTCCACCAGGCGCATCAAGGTCGTGGCCTGGGCGTTGGGTGTGGCGCGGCCTTGTTCCCAGTTTTCCAGGGTACGGGTGTTGGTGCGCAGGTACATGGCGAATACTGAACGCGAGAGGTTGAGTTGCTGGCGGATGTTCATCACCTCGGTAGCAGTGATGGGGGGCAGTTTGTCCAGCTTCACTTTATGGCTGCGCAGGGTGATCTTGCCCTGGCGCTCCTGGGTGAGGGCGTCGATGCCTTCTACCAGTTCGGAAAAGATGTCACGTTTGGTCATGTCTTCTGGCCTCGATTTCACGTTCCAGCAGTTGTTTGAGCAGTTGTCGGTGCTGCGGTAGCAGGTCGTCCATCTGCTCCTTGTCGAACAGGGTGAAGAGCCAGAACTGCGCCCCTCCGGACCACCAGTAATAAATCACTCTCAGCCCGCCACGCCTGCTCTTGTTGCGTCGCTCATCGACGAAACGCATCTTGCGCAAGCCGCCAGTGCCCTGAATCAGAACCCCCGCGTGCGGGTGGCGCAGCAACTCGATCTGCAGTTCGCAGAACAACTCGTCGTCAAGGAAGTCCTTTCGGTATCGTGCAAATGCCGGTAGTTCAATAAACAGAGCATTCATTTTATACGCTTCCTGCGTATAGATTGGATGACGCTGCAGCTTTGGTCAAGGCCCGCTGAGCGCCGCGTTTGATCTGGCAACAGTCTATGCCTGCGGCATTGGGCTGAATGTCGGACCGGGCCGACGTGACAGGAAGGGCGATTCCGAGTTTCGCTGGGAAGAGGGGAGGGCAGGGCCCTGAAATGCAAAACGGCACCCGAAGGTGCCGTTCTGTTTGTTGCGTTGAAACCTAAGCGATCAACCCGCCAGGCCGGAGTGCTGGACCAGGGTCAGCAGCGGCTGTGGGTATACGCCGAGGAAGAACGCCAGGACCGCGATGGCCAGCAGCATGACGCCACCGGCTTTCTGTTCCCAGTGCAGTTGGGCATCGACGCGACGCAGGTTCGGCTCGATCAGGTACAGGGTGACCATCACTCGCAGGTAGTAGAAGACGCCGATGGCGCTGCCCATGACCAGGGAACCGACCAGCCACCATTGATGCGCTTCGACACCGGTAGCGATGATGTAGAACTTGCCGATGAAGCCCGCGGTCAGCGGGATACCGGCCAGGGACAGCATCATCACGGTGAGGACGGCGGTCAGGTACGGACGGCGCCAGAACAGGCCACGGTACTCGTACAGGGCGTCGGCATCACGGCCTTTGTACGGCGAGGACATCAGGGTGATCACACCGAAGGCACCGAGGCTGGTGATCACGTAGGTGACCAGGTACACGCCGATGGCTTCCATGGCCAGGCCCTTGCTCGCCACCAGGGCGATCAGCAGGTAACCGAAGTGGGCGATGGACGAGTAACCCAGCAGACGCTTGAGGTTGCTCTGGGTCAGCGCCAACAGGTTGCCCACCAGGATCGAGGCGATGGCGATCACCGTCAGCACGTTGCTCAGGACACCGCTGCTGGCCACTGGCGAGAGCTGGAACAGACGCACCAGTACCGCGAACACCGCCACCTTGCTGGCGGTGGCCAGGAAGGCGGCGACCGGGGCCGGGGCGCCTTCGTAGACGTCCGGAGTCCAGAGGTGGAACGGTACCAGCGACAGCTTGAAGGCCAGGCCGATCAGCATCATGCCCAGGCCCAGTTGCGCCAGCGGGCTTGGCAGCCCAGTGGCGGCCAGGGCTTGACCGATACCGCTGAAGCTCAGGCTGCCGGCTTCTGCGTAGAGCAAGGCCATGCCGAACAACAGGAAGCCCGAACCGGCGGCCGACAGCACCATGTACTTGATGCCGGCTTCCAGGGAGCGCTTGTTGAAGAAGGCATAGGCCACCAGGCCGTAGACCGGTACCGAGAGCAGCTCCAGGCCGATGAACAGGCCGGCCAGGTTCTGCGCGCTGACCAGCACCAGGCCACCGGCGGCGGCCAGCAGGATCAGCAGGTACAGCTCTTCACGGTTGCCCGGGTAGCCGCTGCTGCCGTCGCCCAGGTAGGCGTGGGCCAGGGTGACGCAGGCCAAGGTGGCCACCAGGATCAGGGCCATGTAGAGGCAGGCGAACTGGTCGATCTGCAACAGCGGGGTGACCGCCAGGGGTGCCACTTTCAGCACCGGGAAGATCGACAGCAATGCCAGGTTCAGACCGGCCACCGACAGCAGGAAGGTCTGGGCGTGGTTGCGCCGCCAGGCGATCGCCAACATCACCACCACAAGGGTGGCGCTGGTGATCAGCAGCGGCGCCAGGGCTATAAAGTGTTGAATCGTAAAGTCCATAGCGCTCTTACCGGGCCGAAGCGAGTTGAGTGAAGGCGGTGCTGAGCCATTGCTGCACGCCATGCATGGTGGCGGCAGAGGTATCGAGGAACGGTTGCGGGTACACGCCGATGTAGATCAGCAGGACCGCCAGTCCCAGCACCATGATCAGTTCGCGAGCATCCATGCCGTGCAGCACCGCGTCCGATTTGGACGGGCCGAAGTAGGCACGGTGGATCATGATTAGCGAGTAGACCGAGCCGAACACCAGGCCGGACGTCGCGATCGCGGTGATCCATGGCGCACTGACGAAGGTGCCGATCAGGATCAGGAACTCGCCGACAAAGTTACCGGTGCCCGGCAGGCCCAGAGAAGCGGCCGCAAAGAACAGGCTGATGGCCGGCAGGTAGGCGATACGCGACCACAGGCCGCCCATTTCACGCATGTCGCGGGTATGGGTGCGTTCGTACAGCTGGCCGCTGAGGATAAACAGCGCGGCTGCCGAAACACCGTGGGCCAGCATCTGGATCACCGCGCCCTGCAGGGCCTGCTGGCTGCCGGAGTAGATACCGATCAGCACGAAGCCCATGTGGGAAACGCTGGAGAAGGCGATTAGACGCTTGATGTCGGTCTGGGCGAAGGCCAGGAAGGCGCCGTAGAAGATGCCGATCAGACCCAGGGTCATGGCGATCGGTGCGAACTCTGCCGAGGCGTTGGGGAACAGTGGCAGGGCGAAACGCAGCAGGCCGTAGGCCGCCGTCTTCAACAGGATGCCCGCCAGGTCCACGGAACCGGCGGTCGGTGCCTGGGCGTGAGCGTCAGGCAGCCAGGAGTGGAACGGCACCACGGGCAGCTTCACCGCGAAGGCGATGAAGAAGCCGAGCATCAGGATGTACTCGGTGGCGGTGGACATCTTGGTCTTCAGCAACTGGGCGTAATCGAAGGTGATCACCCCGGTGTTGTTGAAGTTGACCAGCACCAGACCCAGGATCGCCACCAGCATGATCAGGCCGGAAGCCTGAGTGAAGATGAAGAACTTGGTTGCTGCGTAAATCCGGGTTTTCTTGCCGTCTGCCGAGCTGTGACCCCAGAGCGCGATGAGGAAGTACATCGGCACCAGCATCATTTCCCAGAAGAAGAAGAACATGAACAGGTCCAGCGCGAGGAACACGCCGACCACACCGCCCAGGATCCACATCAGGTTCAGGTGGAAGAAGCCCACGTGACGCTGAATCTCTTTCCAGGAGCAGAGTACCGAGAGGATACCCAGCAGGCCGGTCAGCAGGATCATCAACAGCGACAGGCCGTCCAGGGCCAGGTGCACGTTGATGCCGAAGCGCTCGATCCACACATGCTTGAACTCGATGGCCCAAGTTGGATCGGCGCCAGGCGCCGGAGCAAATGAATAGTTACCGTGGGCCCACAGCCAGAGGCCGAGAGCGAGTTCCAGGGTCATGGTCAACAGCGCAATCCAGCGGGGGAGGGTGGCGCCGAAGCGCTCACCCAGCCAGCACAGCAGGCCGCCGATGAAGGGGATCAGGATTAGCCAAGGCAGAATCATGACGGGCTCAATTCCTTTCGCAAGTTCGCAAGGTTCATATCAGACCGCTACCAGCACAATGGCGCCGATGACCAGCACGGCACCGGCTGCCATCGAGGCGGCGTACCAACGCAGTTGACCGGTCTCGGTACGGCTCAGGGAGTTGTGACCCCCTTTGGCCATACGCGGGATCAAACCGATGGTCTGATCGAGCGGGTCCTTGCGCAGTACATGGCTGATGGCCAGGTATGGCTTGACGAACAGTTTGTCGTAGATCCAGTCGAAGCCCCAGGCGGCGAACCACCAGGCCGAGAGCAGACGCCCGATGCCGCTGTTGGCGATGGCGGTCACAACGCGACGCTTGCCAAGGAACAACAGGGCGGCCAGCAGGATACCGGCCAGGGCGATGGCGCCCGAGGCGATTTCCAGGCTGTGCTTGGCTTCGCCACCGGCATGACCGACGCTCAGCGGCAGTACACCATGCAGGGGCGGAGTGATCATCGCGCCGATCCCGGTGGACAGCACGATCAGCACCACCAGCGGCAGCCAGTGGGAAATCCCGTGGCCGGCGTGGGCTTCGGTCTTGGCTTCACCGTGGAAGGTGATGAAGATCAGGCGGAAGGTGTACAGCGAGGTCATGAACGCACCCACCAGACCGGCGTACAGCAGGCCATGGTTGCCACTGGCGAAGGCTTCCCAGAGGATCTCGTCCTTGGAGTAGAAGCCTGCGGTTACCAGAGGCAGGGCTGCCAGGGCAGCACCACCGACGATGAAGCTGGCGTAGGCCAGAGGCAGTTTCTTCCACAGGCCGCCCATCTTGAAGATGTTCTGCTCGTGGTGGCAGGCAACGATCACCGCACCGGAAGCAAGGAACAGCAGGGCCTTGAAGAAGGCGTGGGTCATCAGGTGGAAGATCGCGCCGTCCCAGGCGCCAACGCCCAGGGCCAGGAACATGTAGCCGATCTGGCTCATGGTGGAGTAGGCGAGGATCCGCTTGATGTCGGTCTGCACCAGCGCGGCGAAGCCGGCCAGTACCAGGGTCACGCCGCCCACCAGGCCTACCAGGTGCAGGACCTCCGGTGCCAGTGTGAACAGGCCGTGGGTACGGGCGATCAGGTAGACGCCGGCGGTGACCATGGTCGCGGCGTGGATCAGTGCCGAAACCGGGGTCGGGCCGGCCATCGCGTCCGCCAGCCAGGTCTGCAGCGGCAGTTGCGCGGATTTACCCACGGCGCCGCCCAGCAGCATCAGGGTCGCCAGGGTGATCCAGAAGTCGCCGGCCTGGAATTTCTGCGGTGCCAGCACCAGCAGTTCCTGGACGTTCAGCGTGCCCACCTGTTGGAACAGGATGAACAGGCCGATGGCCATGAACACGTCGCCGATACGGGTGACGATAAAGGCCTTGAGTGCGGCGTTACCGTTGTTGCGGTTGCTGTAGTAGAAACCGATCAACAGGTAGGAGCACAGGCCCACGCCTTCCCAGCCGAAGTACAGGAACAACAGGTTATCGCCCAGCACCAGGAACAGCATGCTGGCGATAAACAGGTTGGTGTAGGCGAAGAAGCGCGAGTAGCCGGCTTCACCGCGCATGTACCAGGACGCGAACAGGTGGATCAAAAAGCCCACGCCCACCACCACACCCAGCATGGTCACGGACAGACCATCCAGGTACAGGGCGAAGTTCGGCGCGAAACCGTCCACCGACATCCACTGCCACAGCACCTGGGTGTAGTGACCACCCTCAGGCGGCGCAACGTTGAATTGCCAGATCACGTAGGCGGCCACGATGGCCGATAGGCCAATGGAGCCGACGCCGATCAGGGCCGAGAGGTTTTCCGAGAGGCGTCCCCGGGAGAACGACAGCAGCAGGAAACCGATCAGGGGGAATACGAAAGTCAGAAAGAGAAGGTTCATCCGCGCATCTCGCTGGCTGCATCGATATCGAGAGTGTGGAAGCGGCGGTACAGCTGCAGCAGGATCGCCAGGCCAATACTGGCCTCGGCGGCTGCCAGGCTGATCACCAGGATGAACATCACTTGTCCATCCGGTTGCGCCCAGCGGGCGCCCGCAACGATGAAGGCCAATGCCGAGGCGTTCATCATCACTTCCAGGCTCATCAACACGAAGAGGATGTTACGGCGGACCATCAGGCCGACCAGACCGAGGCAGAACAGGATGCCGGCAACTGCCAGGCCATGTTCCATCGGGATAGTACCGAGAGGGATAGTAGGCATCGTGTTACTCCTTCGCCTCGTTGCGGCCCAAGTGGAACGCCGTGACGGCTGCGGCGAGCAGCAGCATCGAGGCGAGTTCGACCACCAGTAGGTAAGGGCCGAACAGGCTGATGCCCACGGCCTTGGCGTCGACGGTGGTTTGACCGATACCGGCACCGCTCTGGTGGCTGAACAATACGTACAGCAGTTCAGCCAGCAGCAGGGCGGCGAGAATCACCGGGCCGATCCAGATGCCGGGCGTGAGCCAGATGCGCTCCTGCTGAGCCGCGGCCGGGCCGAGGTTGAGCATCATCACCACGAACACGAACAGCACCATGATGGCGCCGGCGTAGGCGATCACTTCCAGGGCACCGGCGAACGGTGCGCCGAGGCTGAAGAAGGTCATGGCCACGGCGATCAACGAAATGATCAGGTAGAGCAGGGCGTGCACAGGGTTGGTGTTGGTGACCACGCGCAGCGTGGAAACAACGGCAACACCTGATGCGAAATAGAAAGCGAATTCCATCGTTCTTCCTTAAGGCAGCAAGCTCTTCACGTTGATCGGCTCGGCTTCATTCTGCGCGGAGCCTTTTGGCTTACCGGCAATGGCCATACCTGCAACACGATAGAAGTTGTAGTCAGGGTTCTTTCCGGGACCGGAGATCAAGAGATCCTCTTTCTCGTAAACCAGGTCCTGACGTTTGAACTCGGCCATCTCGAAATCCGGTGTCAGCTGGATTGCGGTGGTCGGACAGGCTTCCTCGCAGAGGCCGCAGAAAATGCAGCGCGAGAAGTTGATGCGGAAGAAGTCCGGGTACCAGCGACCGTCTTCGGTTTCAGCTTTCTGCAGCGAGATGCAACCCACAGGGCAGGCCACGGCGCACAGGTTGCAGGCAACGCAACGCTCTTCGCCATCGGGGTCGCGAGTCAGGACGATACGGCCACGGTAGCGTGGCGGCAGGTACACCGGCTCTTCGGGGTATTGCAGGGTGTCGCGTTTGCGAAAGCCGTGACCGAACACCATCACCAGGCTGCGCAACTGGGTACCAGTACCCTTAACGATGTCGCCAATATATTTGAACATGGGTCAAATCCTCACTGAACCGCGCCCGCAGGCGTGTTCAACAACACAAGCGCAGCGGTCACCAGCAAATTGATCAGGGTCAGCGGCAGGCAGAATTTCCAGCTGAAGTCCATCACCTGGTCATAACGCGGGCGCGGGATAGAGGCGCGCAGCAGGATGAACAGCATGATGAAGAACGCGGTCTTCAGGGCGAACCAGACGAAGGACAGTTGCGGCAGGATGCCGAACGGACCGTGCCAGCCACCGAAGAACAGGGTGACCAACAGTGCCGAGATCAAGATGATGCCGATGTACTCACCAACGAAGAACATGCCCCATTTCATGCCGGCGTATTCAATGTGGTAACCGTCGGCCAGTTCCTGCTCCGCTTCCGGCTGGTCGAAGGGGTGACGGTGAGTCACGGCCACGCCAGCGATGAAGAAGGTACAGAAGCCGAAGAACTGCGGAATGATGAACCACAGGTTCTGCGCCTGGTACTCGACGATGTCGCGCATGTTGAAGGAACCGACCTGAGCCACGATGCCCATCAGCGCCAGGCCCATGAACACTTCGTAGGACACGGTCTGGGCCGAAGCCCGCAAGCTGCCCAGCAGGGCGAACTTGTTGTTACTCGACCAGCCGGCGAACAGCACCGCGTAGACCGACAGGCCCGCCATGGCGAAGAAGAACAGCAGGCCGATGTTCAGGTCCGCGACGCCCCAGGTCGGGGTGATCGGGATGATCGCGAAGGCGATCAGCAGGGCGGACATGGCGACCACCGGTGCCAGGGTGAAGATCACCTTGTCGGCAAACGGCGGGGTCCAGTCTTCCTTGAAGAACATCTTCAGCATGTCGGCGGCGATCTGGAACATGCCGAACGGGCCAACGCGGTTCGGACCGTAACGGTCCTGCCACCAGCCCAGCAGGCGACGTTCGACGAAGCTCAGCAGCGCACCGGCGATTACCACCGCCAGCAGGATCACGACGGCCTTGACGACCGTCAGGATCACGTCGATCACTTCAGGGGTAAACCAACTCATTGCGCCGCCTCCTGCAGACCGTCAACGGATTTGCCAAAGAACGCCGGAGGAATCCCCGCCAGACCGGCAGGCAGCCCCACCAGGCCAGCACCCAGCTCTTCGTTGATGCGCAGTGGCAGACGCAGGGTCTGGCCGGCTACGTTCACCGCGAGCAGGGCACCGTCGTTGACACCCAGGCGATCGGCTTCGGACTTGGCCAGGGCCACGTAGGCCGCCGGAATGCGTTCCTGTACCGGAGCGGCTTTCGAAGAGTTCTCTTCGCTGCCGAACAGGTGATAGAACGGCACCGCTTGCCAGGTGCCCTGAGCCGGAGAGAAGGCCCGCGGTACGCTGGCGAACCAGTTGAGACGGTCGCCCTGGCTTTCGATCAGGCGAGTACCCGGATCACCGGCACGCAGATGGCCGCCGACTTCGTCCTGGAACTTGTTCCAGGCTTGCGGCGAGTTCCAGCCCGGCGACCAGGCGAACGGCACTTGCGAGCGCGGTTCGGCGGAGCCCGAGTAACCTTCCATGGAGTAGGCGAAGGCGGTATCCGGGTCTTGCGGGGTGCGCGGTTCATGCACGCTCTGGTTGGCGCGCATGGCGGTACGGCCGCTGTAGCGCAGCGGTTCGCGGGCCAGTTTCAGGCCTTTGATACGGAACGCTGCGGAAGGTGCCGCGTCGATGATGGAAGCCAGTTGCGGGGTGCTCGCGGCGCAGGCAGCGGTCACGTGGTCCAGCTGGGTCCAGTCCACCGGCTTGTTCAGCAGAGTGCTGCGCAGGGCATGCAGCCAGCGCCAGCCTTCGTGGACCATGATGCTGGCGTCCAGGTAGGTCGGATCGAAGACCTGGAAGAAGCGCTGGGCGCGACCTTCCTGGCTGACCAGGGTGCCGTCGCCTTCGGCAAAGCTGGCCGCCGACAGCACCAGGTGCGCGCGCTCAAGGGTGGCGGTCTGTTGATGATCGGCAACGATCACCACCTTCGCCGCGTTCAGTGCGGCATCCACTTTGGCTGCGTCGGTGCGGGTATACAGGTCGTTTTCCAGCACCACGATGGCGTCGGCCTTACCGTCGATCACCGTCTGCAGGGCCGCGTCCACGGATTCGCCACCGAGCATGGCCAGGCCGAGGCTGTTGGCCTCTGGCACGATCAGGCTGATGGAGCCGGCTTTCTCGCGCAGCTTCAAGGCTTTGGCGATGTTCGCCGCAGCTTCGATCAGTGCCTTGGAGCCCAGGGAGGTACCGGAAATGATCAGTGGACGCTTGGCCGCCAGCAGAGCGTCGGCAATGCGCTTGGCCAGTTCCAGGGCTTCACTGTCCAGGCCTTCCACGGCAGGGGCGCTGGCGTCGATGGCGTGGGCCACGGCGAAACCGATGCGCGCCAGGTCGTCTGGAGCGGCGTGTACACACTCCTCGGCCACGTCGTCGAGCTTGGTTTCAGCCAGGCTGGCAATGAACAGCGGGTTCAGCGCGTGCTGGCCGATGTTCTTCACGGCGGCGTCGAGCCAAGGCTGGACGCGCATGGCGTCGGCCATTTCCTCGGCCTTGCCCTTGACCGACTGGCGCAGGGCCAGGGCCATGCGTGCGGCGGTTTGGGTCAGGTCTTCGCCAAGGACGAAGATGGCATCGTGGTCTTCGATCTCGCGCATGTTCGGAACCGGCAGCGGACTGTCGTTCAGAACCTGCAGAACCAGGCGGATGCGCTCCAGTTCAGAAGCTTCGATACCACTGTAGAAGTGCTCGGCACCGACCAGCTCACGCAGCGCGTAGTTGCTTTCCAGGCTGGCGCGAGGCGAGCCGATACCGACGATGTTGCGACCGCGTAGCAGGTCGGCCGCCTGGTCCAGCGCCTGGTCCAGAGTCAGCTGGGTGCCATCGGCCAGGCGTGGCTGGCGCGGACGGTCCTTGCGGTTGACGTAGCCGTAGCCAAAACGGCCGCGGTCGCAGAGGAAATACTGGTTCACCGAACCGTTGTAGCGGTTCTCGATGCGCCGCAGCTCGCCGTAGCGCTCGCCCGGGGAGATGTTGCAACCGCTGGAGCAGCCATGGCAGATGCTCGGCGAGAACTGCATGTCCCACTTGCGGTTGTAGCGCTCGGAGTGAGTCTTGTCGGTGAACACACCGGTCGGGCAGACCTCGGTGAGGTTGCCGGAGAACTCGCTTTCCAGGGTGCCGTCTTCAACGCGACCGAAGTACACGTTGTCGTGGGCGCCGTAGACGCCCAGGTCGGTGCCGCCGGCGTAGTCCTTGTAGAAGCGCACGCAGCGATAGCAGGCGATGCAGCGGTTCATTTCGTGGGAAATGAACGGGCCGAGGTCCTGGTTCTGGTGGGTGCGCTTGGTGAAGCGATAACGGCGCTCGTTGTGGCCGGTCATCACCGTCATGTCTTGCAGGTGGCAGTGACCGCCTTCCTCACAGACCGGGCAGTCGTGGGGGTGGTTAGTCATCA
Organism: Pseudomonas danubii; assembly: GCF_042980055.1. Classification (NCBI taxonomy): domain Bacteria; kingdom Pseudomonadati; phylum Pseudomonadota; class Gammaproteobacteria; order Pseudomonadales; family Pseudomonadaceae; genus Pseudomonas; species Pseudomonas danubii. Next base: position 5,551,762 of record NZ_CP116502.1, on the reverse strand, counting down.
GCCACTCGACAACACTGGCGCGGAAGGCCTTGGATTCTTCATCGTCGATGGAGATCCAGGTGTTGTCAGTGGCTGGGGTCATGCAGGACATGACGATACGACCACGGGTGTCGTTCTCGTCGGTGTACTGCTTGACCGCGCACTGGCGACAGGCACCGACGCTACCGAGAGCGGGATGCCAGCAGAAATAAGGGATGTCGAGGCCTAGTGACAGACAAGCCTGTAACAGGTTGTCCGCCCCATCGACTTCGAGCGCTTTGCCGTCTACGTGGATAGTGGCCATGGTTCAAAGTTCTTCGTTGGCCCGGTGTCAGCGGGCGTGGCTAATGGAATCTTGTTATGCGTGCGAATCAACACAGCCGTTCACGGCGTCATCGCACGTCGAGCGCAGGGCACGGACCCTGCGCCCTCATCTAAGCGTTAGGCGCCGACTACGATCGGTCGGGCCAGAGGCGGGACGGCGGCGCTGGTGGGCGCGATGCCGGCTTCGAACTCTGGACGGAAATACTTGATGGCACTGCCCAACGGCTCCACGGCACCCGGTGCGTGAGCACAGAAGGTCTTGCCTGGGCCGAGGAACCCCACCAGACCCAGCAGGGTCTCGATGTCGCCTTGCTGGCCCTGGCCGTTCTCCAGAGCCATCAGCAGTTTGACGCTCCATGGCAGGCCATCACGGCAAGGGGTGCAGAAGCCGCAGGATTCACGGGCGAAGAATTGCTCCATGTTGCGCAACAGCGACACCATGTTGATGCTGTCGTCCACCGCCATGGCCAGGCCGGTACCCATGCGGGTGCCCACTTTGGCGATGCCGCCGGCATACATTTGCGCATCCAGGTGTTCTGGCAGCAGGAAGCCGGTACCGGCGCCGCCTGGCTGCCAGCACTTGAGCTTGAAGCCGTCGCGCATGCCGCCGGCGTAGTCTTCGAACAGCTCGCGTGCGGTCACGCCGAAGGGCAGCTCCCACAGGCCAGGGTTCTTCACTTTGCCGGAGAAGCCCATCAGCTTGGTGCCGTGGTCTTCGCTGCCTTCGCGGGCCAGGGATTTGTACCACTCCACACCGTCGCCGATGATCGCCGGCACGTTGCACAGGGTCTCGACGTTGTTCACGCACGTCGGCTTGCCCCACACGCCTACGGCCGCAGGGAAGGGCGGCTTGGAGCGTGGGTTGGCGCGACGGCCTTCCAGGGAGTTGATCAGTGCGGTTTCTTCACCGCAGATGTAACGCCCGGCGCCGGTGTGGACGAACAGCTCGAAATCGAAACCGCTGCCCAGGATGTTCTTGCCCAACAGGCCTGCGGCCTTGGCTTCTTCCACGGCACGCCGCAGGTGCTTGGCGGCGGTGGTGTATTCGCCCCGCAGGAAGATGTAGCCGCGGTAGGTCTTCAGTGCACGGGCACTGATCAGCATGCCTTCGATCAGCAGATGGGGCAGTTGCTCCATCAGCATGCGGTCCTTCCAGGTGTTGGGTTCCATTTCGTCCGCGTTGCACAGCAGGTAGCGGATGTTCATGGACTCGTCTTTGGGCATCAGGCCCCACTTCACGCCGGTGGGGAAGCCCGCACCGCCGCGCCCCTTGAGGCCGGCATCCTTGACGGTCTGGACGATATCGTCCTGGGACAGGTCGGCGAAAGCCTTGCGGGCCGCCGCGTAACCGTTCTTGGCCTGGTACTCGTCGAACCATACAGGCTCGCCGTCGTCACGCAGACGCCAGGTCAGGGGGTGGGTTTCTGCGGTACGCGCAATGCGGTTCGCAGGGCCGAAAGAGGTCAGGGTCATACGTAGCCCTCCAACAGTTTGGCCACGCCAGCAGGCTGTACGTCGCCGAAAGTGTCGTCGTCGATCATCAGCGCCGGGGCCTTGTCGCAGTTGCCCAGGCAGCACACCGGCAGCAGGGTGAAGCGGCCGTCGGCGGTGGTCTGGCCGAGGCCGATGCCCAGCTCGCTCTGAATCTGGCTGACCACGGACTCGTGGCCGCCGATGTAGCAGACCATGCTGTCGCAGACGCGAATGATGTGGCGGCCCACTGGCTGACGGAAGATCTGGCTGTAGAACGTCGCCACGCCTTCAACGTCGCTGGCGGGGATGCCAAGGATCTCGCCGATGGCGTAGACCGCGCCGTCCGGCACCCAGCCACGTTCCTTCTGGACGATCTTCAGGGCTTCGATCGACGCCGCGCGCGGGTCTTCGTAATGATGCATCTCGTGCTCGATGGCCGAGCGCTCGGTTTCGCTCAGGGCGAAACGGTCTGTCTGGATAAGCGTGCTGTTCATGCTTAGCGGTCCACGTCGGCCATAACGAAGTCGATACTACCCAGGTACGCGATCAAGTCCGCGACCATACTGCCGCGGATCACCGAAGGGATCTGCTGCAGGTGGGCGAAGCTTGGGGTGCGAATCCGGGTGCGGTAGCTCATGGTGCCGCCATCGCTCGTCAGGTAATAACTGTTGATGCCCTTGGTCGCTTCGATCATCTGGAAGGATTCGTTGGCCGGCATCACCGGACCCCACGAAACCTGCAGGAAGTGCGTGATCAAGGTTTCGATGTGCTGCAGGGTGCGCTCTTTCGGCGGCGGCGTGGTCAGCGGGTGATCCGCCTTGTACGGCCCTTCCGGCATATTGCGCAGGCACTGATCGATGATCTTGATGCTCTGGCGCATCTCCTCGACGCGAACCATGCAGCGGTCGTAGGCGTCACCGTTGGCCGCCAGTGGAACTTCGAACTCGAAGTTCTCGTAGCCGGAGTACGGACGAGCCTTGCGCAGGTCGAAATCGCAGCCGGTGGAACGCAGGCCGGCACCGGTGACGCCCCATTCCAGGGCTTCCTTGGTGTTGTAGGCGGCAACGCCGATGGTCCGACCCTTGAGGATGCTGTTCTGCAGGGCGGCCTTGGTGTATTCGTCGAGGCGCTTGGGCAGCCATTCAACGAAGTCCTTGACCAGCTTTTCCCAGCCGCGGGGCAGGTCGTGGGCGACGCCGCCGATGCGGTACCAGGCCGGGTGCAGGCGGAAGCCGGTGATGGCTTCGATCACGGTGTAGGCACGCTGGCGGTCGGTGAAGGTGAAGAACACCGGGGTCATGGCACCGACGTCCTGGATGTAGGTACCCAGGAATAGCAGGTGGCTGGTGATGCGGAAGAACTCGGCCATCATGATGCGGATGACGTCGACCTTCTCCGGTACCTTGATGCCGGCCAGCTTCTCGACCGAGAGCACGTACGGCAGGTTGTTCATCACCCCGCCGAGGTAGTCGATACGGTCGGTGTAAGGGATGAAGCTGTGCCAGGACTGGCGCTCGGCCATCTTCTCGGCACCACGGTGGTGGTAGCCGATGTCCGGTACGCAGTCGACGATCTCTTCGCCGTCCAACTGCAGGATGATGCGGAAGGCACCGTGGGCCGATGGGTGGTTCGGGCCCAGGTTGAGGAACATGTAGTCCTCGTTGGCACCGGAACGCTTCATGCCCCAGTCTTCTGGACGGAAGCGCGCGGCTTCTTCTTCCAACTGCTGTTTGGCCAGGGTCAGGCTGAACGGGTCGAACTCGGTGGCGCGGGCCGGGAAGTCCTTGCGCAGCGGGTGACCTTCCCAGGTCGGCGGCATCATGATCCGCGAAAGGTGAGGGTGGCCGGCAAAGTCGATGCCGAACATGTCCCAGACTTCACGCTCGTACCAGTTGGCATTGGGCCAGATACCGGTGACGGTCGGCAGGCTGAGATCGCCTTCGGACAGGGCCACTTTGATCATCACGTCGCTGTTACGTTCGATCGACAGCAAGTGGTAGAACACGCTGAAATCGGCACTCGGCAGGCCTTGACGCTTGGTGCGCAGGCGCTCGTCCACGCCATGCAGGTCATAGAGCATGACGTACGGCTTGGGCAGGTTGCGCAGGAAGGTCAGGATTTCAACGAGTTTGGAGCGGGTAACCCACAGCACCGGCATGCCGGTGCGGGTGGCCTGGGCGGTGAACGCCTCAGGGCCAAAACGGTTATTGAGTTCGACAACCACATCCTGGTCGTCAGCCTTATAAGGCGGGATGTACAGAGCACTGCCTGTAGTCATGGTTTTTTATCGCTTTCGGTCAACGTAAAGAGTGAAGCCAGTGTCGTTTCTTTGTCAGAACAGATCTGGATCAGACTTCGTCAGGGCTGCGCAGGTTGGTGACCTGAATACGCTGTTCGCGGCGCTGCTCCTTTTGCGACGGCATTTCGGCGCGGTATACGCCTTGATCACCGACGACCCAGGAAAGTGGGCGACGCTCCTGGCCAATGGATTCTTGCAAGAGCATCAAGCCTTGCAGGAATGCTTCAGGGCGGGGCGGGCAGCCAGGTACGTAGACGTCCACGGGCAGGAACTTGTCCACCCCCTGAACTACGGAGTAGATGTCGTACATGCCACCGGAGTTGGCGCACGAACCCATGGAGATAACCCATTTAGGCTCGAGCATTTGCTCATAGAGACGCTGGATGATCGGCGCCATCTTGATGAAGCAGGTGCCGGCAATAACCATGAAATCCGCCTGACGCGGCGATGCCCGGATAACCTCGGCGCCAAAGCGCGCGATGTCGTGGGGCGCCGTGAAGGCAGTGGTCATTTCCACGTAGCAGCAGGACAGACCGAAGTTGTACGGCCACAGGGAGTTCTTACGCCCCCAGTTGACCGCGCCGCTCAGCACGTCTTCCAGCTTGCCCATGAAGATGTTTTTGTGGACCTGATCCTCTAACGGATCGGAAACGGTTTCCCGTTCGCCGATCGGGTACTGATCGTTAGGAGCATCGGGGTCGATCCTGGTGAGATTGTATTGCATCGCCAAAGCCTCATTGTTTTAGCTTCGCCTGCCGCTTACGACGACCTTCCGGAGCCCAGTCAAGAGCCCCCACTCGCCAAAGGTAGACAAGACCTGCCAACAGAATTGCTATGAAAACGAGAGCTTCGACGAATCCGGTCCAGCCGCTTTCGCGGACGGACACAGACCAGGCAAAGAGAAAGAGGGCTTCGATATCGAAGATCACGAAGAGCATCGCGACCAGATAGAATTTGGCTGAGAGCCGCAAGCGGGCGCCACCGGTAGGTAGCATGCCGGACTCGAACGGTTCGTTTTTGCTGCGGCCCCAGGCTTTTGACCCGAGGAGGCTGGAGACGCCGAGCATGAAGGCGCAAAGGCCGACAACACCCAGAAGGAAAATGGCAAAGCCCCAGTTGTGGGCCATGAGTCCTGTCGCTTCGGGCATGCTGGTAATCCTTAACAGAGAGCAAGAGTCTCTGAGCTTGATAAAGAAATAAAGCAGTGACGATATGTCGCAGCGCAATCAATCGCGCTGATTTTATGGCTAAACACCGGGCAAGTAAAATTTCTAAAGCGAAATTGTTTATCGTAATAAGGACATAGCTCACCCCTGTAGCCCCGTAAGCCGCGGCCTGTGGGCATTAGGGGAGGTTTTGTTAATTATGTTTTGTTGCAGCTGCAACGAAAGTTATAGCGGCTAAATGATAATCAATATTGTTTGGGTGTTGTTTTAATCTGCTTTCCTTCGGGGAGTGGGAAAGTTGCTTGTTATATCCCTGTTACTGCAAGTAGCAGGGGCGCACCTTTTAACCTGTTTCGCTCTGGGTAACACCGCTCTGGATCAATGTTTGGCGAGCTTTTTTGCAGGGGCCGGGCGTCTCGAGGTTTTTGAGGGGGCTGCAGGGGAGCGGTTCGCCGGCAAGCTGGCTGCTGCAGGTTTGGCGGGCAAAAAAACGCCCCGAACCAGTCGGGGCGTCAGTTGTACAGCAATGCAGTTGTTTTTACCGGGCCTGCATTGGCCGCTCGATCAAGGCGCGAGGCCTGGAATCAGTGGAACTGCTCTTCTTCGGTGGAACCGGTCAGAGCGGTTACCGAGGACGAGCCACCCTGGATCACAGTGGTCATGTCGTCGAAGTAGCCGGTGCCCACTTCCTGCTGGTGCGCCACGAAGGTGTAGCCTTTGGCGGCGTCAGCGAATTCCTGCTCTTGCAGCTTCACGTAGGCGGTCATGTCGTTGCGGGCGTAGTCGTGCGCCAGGTTGAACATGCTGTGCCACATGTTGTGGATGCCGGCCAGGGTGATGAACTGGTGCTTGTAACCCATGGCGGACAGTTCGCGCTGGAACTTGGCGATGGTGGCGTCGTCCAGGTTTTTCTTCCAGTTGAAGGAAGGCGAGCAGTTGTACGACAGGATTTGGTCCGGGTATTCCTTCTTGATTGCTTCGGCGAAGCGACGAGCTTCGTCCAGGTCCGGCTTGGCGGTTTCGCACCAGATCAGGTCGGCGTACGGAGCGTAAGCCAGGCCGCGGGCGATCGCTTGATCCAGGCCGGCTTTTACTTTGTAGAAGCCTTCCTGGGTGCGAGTGCCAGTCACGAACGGCTGGTCGTACGGGTCGCAGTCCGAAGTCAGCAGGTCAGCAGCGTTGGCGTCGGTACGGGCCAGGATGATGGTCGGTACACCGGCAACGTCGGCCGCCAGGCGGGCAGCGGTCAGCTTCTGTACGGCTTCCTGGGTTGGAACCAGTACCTTGCCGCCCATATGGCCGCACTTCTTCACGGAAGCCAGCTGGTCTTCGAAGTGAACGCCGGCGGCGCCCGCTTCGATCATGCTCTTCATCAGCTCGTAGGCGTTCAGTACGCCGCCGAAACCGGCTTCAGCGTCAGCTACGATAGGTGCGAAGTAGTCGATGTAGCCGTCGTCGCCCGGATTCTTGCCGGCTTTCCACTGGATTTGGTCGGCACGACGGAACGAGTTGTTGATGCGCTTGACCACTGTCGGAACCGAATCCACCGGGTACAGCGACTGGTCGGGGTACATGGATTCGGCGGAGTTGTTGTCCGCAGCCACTTGCCAGCCGGACAGATAGATTGCCTGGATGCCGGCTTTGACCTGTTGAACAGCCTGGCCGCCGGTCAGGGCGCCCATGCAGTTGACGAAATCTTTCTCAGGACGGAAGGACGGCTTGGCACCTTGGGTGACCAGGTTCCAGAGCTTCTCGGCGCCCATGCGTGCCAGGGTGTGCTCGGGTTGGACCGAACCACGCAGACGGACCACATCGGCAGCGGAATAAGTGCGAGTCACGCCTTTCCAGCGCGGGTTTTCAGCCCAGTCTTTTTCAAGGGCTGCAATTTGCTGTTCGCGTGTCAGTGCCATGGAGATAAACCTCGTCGCGTCTTGTGTAAAAAGTCGTTCTTGGTTGGAGAATTCCGGCTCCGCCGATCACGCGTCGTAACGTTGCGTGGAAGGCTGCTCGCTGACCAGGAAGCTTAGGCGGTCCAGTCGGGTCTGGCGGGGATGGCGACGGGTGAACGATGGGCTCGAGGGGAGAGTGAGCAGGTGAAGGCGAGCTGCGGTGCGCATGCGGGCGTCGTGGGCCTTGGTGCGTTCCATCAGTGTGTTGCCGATCGACCTAAATACGCTTCCGTCCCTCGGGACAACTTCGTTCCAGTCGCAATCTCGTCAAACACACCTTGTGGGCAGTACAGACACGAATCGGCTCAGGTGGGTAGGTTAGAGCGGCGATCCGAAGGCCCTTGCCAGGGCCCCTGATTAGCGGGAGCGAGGCCATCATGCCCGCGGTTTTTTGGCTCGTCAAATGTTTTGTAGTGCTTTTTTTATGGCACTACATCTTTGGTCTAATACGACTAATCAGTCAGTTTTTGGTGCTTTAGTCCAAGGCGTCGACCTTGACGCGCAAGGTCATGTCATCCCGTCCTTGAGTCGAGTAGCTGCGGCCCAGGGCCTGCTTGTCGGCCTGGGTCTGGCGATTGACCCCGGCCAGGGTGATCCACTCGCCGAGGCGCCCGCTGACAGTTGTGTCGGTACTTTGCACGTTCACTACATCAGGGCGTTCCTGGCTCATGCGGTCGCGGTTGGTGCTGATACTCAGGTGCACGGTCTCGCCGGTGACGCTGGCTGTCACGTAGAAGCCCTGGGTGACGTTGCGGTATTGAGTCTGGTTTTGCAGGCGACCGTAGGGATCGGTCTGGGTGGTGGTCAGGGGCACGCTCTGGCCAACCTGGATCAGCGCCGGCACGCCTTCGCTGGCCTGGACCTGTTGGATGCCGCCATCGCGGCTCTCGGTGCTGCGATTGATGATGCGCGTTTGCGGTGCACCATTGACCGAATAACCCTGGTTGTCCTGGAAGTTGTTCTCGTTGGTGTCGACGGTGATCAGCAGACGCTTGGCCGCGGTATCCAGTTGCGCAATGAAGGCCCGCAGTTCGGCGATCTTGCCCGGCTCGGCGTTGACGATCAGTTGGTTGCCATAGGCGCTGACCTTGCCATCCTTGCCCAGAAAATTCTGCGCCACGGGCAGCAGGTCGGCGCTGGTGCGGTTGTTGAGGGGCACGATCTCGGTGGCGGCCATGACCGAGCAGCTGAAGGTCAGCAGCAGCGTCGTGAGCAAGGTGCGTAGGGACATATCCGTTATCTCCGCGAGTAGCTGGCGTAAAGCCTTGAGTTTGACACTTTGTCGGCTTTGGGTGGGGCAAGTTGAATCCTAGACGGCAAAACGCCCCGGCATCCTGGTCTTGCGCCTGGTGGGCGCAAGGGGATGGCGGGGCGTTCGCTCTGGCTATTGCCGCTGGGGCTTGTCGGTCAGGCGCCGCGAACCATGTCGACGTGGGGGATTCCCGCTTCGAGGAATTCCTCGCTGACAATCGAGAAGCCCAGGCGCTCGTAGAACGGCGTGGCCTGGACCTGGGCGCTGAGCATCTGTTGCTTCAGGCCGCGCTTCTCGGCTTCGTCGATCACTGCACGCATCAGCGCATCGCCGACCTTGAGGCCGCGCCAGTCCTTGAGTACCGAGACCCGGCCGACATGGCCGTCCGGCAGCAGGCGCGCGGTACCGATAGGGAAATCACCCTCGCAGGCCAGAAAGTGCACCGCGCTGTCGTCGTCGGCATCCCACTCCAGCTCGGGCGGAACCGATTGCTCGGCAATGAACACTGCTTCACGAATGCGCCGGATCTCGGCGTTATCCTTTTGCCAGTCTGCGACACGTACGTGAATCTTATTCATCGGCAAACCCCAGGCTCCCTTGCTTGACCAGTTCACACAGCAGGCCGCGCCCATCTTCATCCGCCAGCCAAGGGCCGAGGTTGTCGATATGCAGGGCGTCGGCGGCGCAAATCATTTTCAGCAGCTCGCGCAGTTTACCGGGAAGCAGGCGACTTTGGCCGCTGGCGAACAGCAGCAGATCTTCATCGACCTCCGACCAGGCCAGGCGTGCGCTTGGATTGCGGATCAGGATCGCGCCCTGTTCCAGGCTGCCCAGCAGGTCGTCCTCTTCCAGTTCCGGGCCGACCACCAGTTCCGGGTAGCGTGGCTCGGTCATGAACTGGCCGAACCAGGTCAGCAGCAGGCGTTCGTCGCTCATGTGCTCGGCCAGTAGGCCTTTGAGGCGATCAAGGGCATCCTGCTGGATCTGGTGCGGGTCGCTGGCCGGCTGCACGTCGGCGTCGGTGTAGCGCTCTTCGTCCGGCAGGAACTGGCCGAGGAAGTCGGTGAAGTGAGTCAGCACTTCAGCGGCGCTCGGGGCGCGGAAGCCCACCGAGTAGGTCATGCAGTCGTTCAGCGCGACGCCGTAGTGGGCCAGGCGTGGGGGTAGGTAGAGCATATCGCCCGGCTCCAGGACCCAGCTTTCGGTCTCTTCGAATTCGGCGAGGATGCGCAGGTCCGCGTGCTGCAGCAGCGGGCTCTCGGAGTCGCACATCTGGCCGATCTTCCAGTTGCGCTTGCCGTGGCCTTGCAGCAGGAACACGTCGTAGTTGTCAAAGTGTGGGCCGACGTTACCGCCCGGTGCGGCGAAGCTGATCATCACGTCATCGATGCGCCAGCTCGGCAGGAAGCGGAAGTGCTCCAGCAGCTCGGCGACTTCCGGGACGAACTGGTCCACGGCCTGGACCAGCAGGGTCCAGTCGCGCTCCGGCAGCTTGCTGAACTCGTCTTCGGCGAACGGGCCGCGACGCAGCTCCCAGGGGCGTTCGCCTTTCTCGATCACCAGGCGCGATTCGACTTCTTCTTCCAGGGCCAGGCCGGCCAGTTCGTCAGGTTCGATCGGGCTTTCGAAGTCAGGCAGGGCCTGACGGATCAGCAGGGGCTTCTTCTGCCAGTAGTCACGCAGAAATTCCCGTGCAGTGATGCCGCCCAGAAGTTGAAGTGGAATGTCAGGATTCATTTGTAACCTATTGAAAAAGTTTACTTTTCTAGCAGGAATAAAAACGCCCGGCGCGGCCGGGCGTCAAAAGGTCGAGCAGTCGGTCAGATGCGCTTGGCCTGGGCCACGGCATTGCCGATGTAACTGGCCGGGGTGAGCTGCTTCAGCTCGGCCTTGGCCGCGGCCGGCATGTCCAGCCCGTCGATGAAAGTCTGCAGCGCTTCAGGGCTGATGCCCTTGCCGCGGGTCAGTTCCTTGAGCTTTTCGTACGGATTTTCGATGTTGTAGCGACGCATCACGGTCTGAATCGGCTCGGCCAGGACTTCCCAGCAAGCGTCCAGGTCTTCAGCGATCTTCTGGGCGTTGAGCTCCAGTTTGCTGATGCCCTTGAGGCTGGCTTCGTAGGCGATCACGCTGTGAGCGAAGCCCACGCCCAGGTTGCGCAAGACGGTGGAGTCGGTCAGGTCGCGCTGCCAGCGGGAAATCGGCAGCTTGCTCGCCAGGTGCTGGAACAGGGCGTTGGCGATCCCCAGGTTGCCTTCGGAGTTTTCGAAGTCGATCGGGTTGACCTTGTGCGGCATGGTCGAGGAACCGATTTCGCCGGCAATAGTGCGCTGCTTGAAGTAGCCCAGGGAGATGTAGCCCCAGATATCGCGATCGAAGTCGATCAGGATGGTGTTGAAGCGGGCGATGGCGTCGAACAGCTCGGCGATGTAGTCGTGCGGCTCGATCTGAGTGGTGTAGGGGTTGAAAGCCAGGCCCAGCTCGTCTTCGATGAAGGCGCGTGCGTTGGCTTCCCAGTCGATGTCCGGGTAGGCCGAGAGGTGGGCGTTGTAGTTGCCCACGGCGCCGTTGATCTTGCCCAGCAATGGCACGGCAGCGACCTGAGCGATCTGACGCTCCAGACGGTACACGACGTTGGCCAGTTCTTTGCCCAGGGTGGTCGGCGAGGCCGGCTGACCGTGGGTACGCGACAGCATCGGCACTTCGGCGAAACGGATCGCCAGTTCGCGGATGGCGTTGGCGGTCTGGCGCATCAGCGGCAGCATCACTTCATCACGGCCTTCGCGCAGCATCAGGGCGTGGGACAGGTTGTTGATGTCCTCGCTGGTGCAGGCGAAGTGGATGAATTCACTGACGTTGGCCAGCTCAGGCAGCTTGGCGGCTTGTTCCTTGAGCAGGTACTCGATGGCCTTGACGTCGTGGTTGGTGGTGCGTTCGATCTCTTTGACACGCTCGGCGTGCTCCAGGGAGAAGTTCTCTGCCAGGGCATTGAGGACGGCGTTGGCTTCGGCGGAGAACGCCGGCACTTCGCTGATGGCGCTGTGGGCGGCCAGGCGCTGGAGCCAGCGCACTTCAACGAGGACGCGAGCACGGATCAGGCCGTATTCGCTGAAAATGGGGCGCAGGGCCTGGGTTTTGCCGGCGTAGCGGCCGTCAACAGGGGAAACCGCAGTGAGCGAAGAGAGCTGCATGGGGTGTTCTCGGACAGTCGGGCAACGAAATGGGGCGCGTATCATACATGAAAATATCCGCAGGTCCGTTGCCAACTGACCAGCGTCTTACGCGCAGCTCTTGAAAAATCAGGCGCAGCTCAGCTGCTGCGCATCAATGGATAAAGCTCTTTGAGCAATTTGCGCCGGCTGATCACCAGTTGCCAGCGATGGCCGCCCAACTGGCGCCACAGGCGTGCGGAACGAATGCCGGCCAGCAGCAGGGCGCGAATTTTCGAGGCATTGCTCGGTTGCTGCAGGTTGCGCATGTCGCCATGTACCTGAATGCGCTGGCGCAGGGTGCTCAGGGTGTCCTGATACAGCCCGCCGCACGCGGCAATGACGTTTTCGTGGGCCGGGCCGAAGTGTTCGACCTGGGACTGGATCTGCGGCAGGCGCTTGCCGATGGTTTCCAGCAGGTCTTCGCGCTTGGCCAGCTGACGTTCCAGGCCGAGCATCGACAGGGCGTAGCGCAGCGGCTCGCGTTGCAGAGTGCTGGGGTCGCGCTCCAGGGCGCCGATCAGGGCGCGGTAGCCCTCGCGCAGGTTGATATCGTCGCCGCCATAGACTTCCAGGGTGTCCTTCGGATCACGGATCAGCAGGCTGCCGAGCATGCAGCTCAAGGCCGCTTCGCTGACCTGACCTGTCTTGGCAATGCGGTCCACCAGCACTGCGGCAAGGAATACGCCGCCCAGTGCCGTCAGTTGCTCCTGAATCGGGCTCATGGACGGACGTCCTTGCTGCTCCAGGGTTCGGCGACTTCGATGACGCCTCCGCCGAGGCAGATTTCACCGTCGTAGAACACCACGGACTGGCCGGGGGTTACGGCGCGCTGTGGGTCGTCGAAGGTGGCGCGGTAGCCGTTGGCGGTCTTTTCCAGGGTGCAGGGCTGGTCGCTCTGGCGGTAGCGCACCTTGGCGGTCAGGCGCCGTGGCTGGCTCAGGTCGATGGGGTTGACCCAATAGATGTCGGAGGCCAGCAGGGCGCGGGAGAACAGCCAGGGGTGATCGTTGCCCTGGCCAACGATCAACTCGTTGTGCTCCAGGTCCTTGATCAGCACGTACCACGGCTCTTCGCCGGCGTCTTTCAGGCCGCCGATGCCCAGGCCCTGGCGTTGGCCGATGGTGTGGTACATCAGGCCGTGATGGCGGCCGATGACTTCACCTTCGGTGGTCTTGATCTCGCCGGGCTGGGCCGGCAGGTATTGCTTGAGGAAGTCGCTGAAGCGCCGCTCACCGATAAAGCAGATGCCGGTGGAGTCTTTCTTCTTTGCAGTAGCCAGGTCGTGTTTCTCGGCGATGGCGCGTACTTCGGGTTTTTCCAGCTCGCCCACCGGGAACAGGGTCTTGGCGATCTGCTCGCCGCCAACGGCATGCAGGAAATAGCTCTGGTCCTTGTTCGGGTCCAGGCCCTTGAGCAGTTCGGTGCGGCCGTCGATGTCGCGGCGGCGCACATAGTGGCCGGTGGCGATCAGGTCGGCGCCGAGCATCATGGCGTAGTCGAGGAACGCCTTGAACTTGATTTCACGGTTGCACAGGATGTCCGGGTTCGGCGTGCGACCGGCCTTGTATTCGGCCAGAAAGTGCTCGAACACGTTGTCCCAGTATTCGGCGGCGAAGTTGGCGGTGTGCAGCTTGATGCCAAGCTTGTCGCACACGGCCTGGGCATCCGCCAGGTCGTCCATGGCGGTGCAGTACTCGGTTCCGTCGTCTTCCTCCCAGTTCTTCATGAACAGGCCTTCCACCTGGTATCCCTGCTCCATCAGCAGGAGGGCGGAAACGGAAGAATCCACGCCGCCGGACATGCCGACAATGACGCGCTTCTTTTGGGTGTCAGAAGGGGCTGGATCACGCATAGGAATTCAATGGGTGTCTTGAAAAAGGACGCGATTCTAACAGGCTGAGGCCTGCAAGGCTAAAACTGCGGTTAAAGCATTGGTCGGATCAGCGCCAGGCTGTGCAACTGGCCGTCCAGGTAGTCGTCCAGGCACTGCAGGATCAGCTCACTGCGCCAGTTGGCCCGTTGCTCCAGCAGTTGCTCGCGGCTCAGCCAGCGTGGGCCGATGATGCCGTCGTCCAGTTGATAGTCCGGATGATGGCGCAGCGGCTTGGCGGCAAAGCACACGCGCTGGTAGGTCACGCCGTTGCTGGGGGCGGTGTACAGGTAGATGCCGACCACGCCGGTCAACTCCACGTCCCAGCCGGTTTCCTCCAGGGTTTCGCGGATGGCCGCCTGGAGCAGGCTTTCATTGGCATCCAGGTGCCCGGCGGGCTGATTGAGCACGGCCTGTTCGCCCGAGTACTCCTCGACGAACAGGAAGCGGCCCTGGTCCTCGACGATGGTGGCGACAGTGATATGCGGTTGCCATTCCATAAAGGCACTCCTTTATAAAGGGTGAGCATTGTAGGAGCCGGCTTGCCGGCGAAGCGAGCGCTGTCTGTTTCGTCGGCAGGCCGGCTCCTGCGGACTCCAGAAGCACAAACCCCGGCGCGGGGCCGGGGTTCGTGTGTTCGCTCGTGCTTACACCAGCGCAGCGATGGCCGCGTTGAGAGTGGCGCTCGGGCGCATGGCCTGGCTCACCAGCTCAGGGTTGGCGCTGTAGTAGCCACCGATGTCCACAGGCTTGCCCTGTACGGCGTTGAGCTCGGCGACGATGGTCGCTTCGTTCTCGGTCAGGGTCTTGGCCAGGGTGCTGAACTGTGCTTGCAGGGCAGTGTCCTCGGTCTGGGCGGCCAGGGCTTGTGCCCAGTACAGCGCCAGGTAGAAGTGGCTGCCGCGGTTGTCGATGTTGCCGACTTTGCGCGATGGCGACTTGTTGTTGTCGAGGAACTGACCGGTAGCCTGGTCCAGGGTCTTGGCCAGTACCAGGGCTTTCGGGTTGTTGTAGGTGTTGCCCAGGTGCTCCAGGGAAGCGGCCAGGGCCAGGAACTCACCCAGGGAGTCCCAGCGCAGGAAGTTCTCTTCCAGCAGCTGTTGCACGTGCTTCGGAGCCGAACCGCCGGCGCCGGTTTCGAACAGGCCGCCACCGTTCATCAGTGGCACGATCGACAGCATCTTGGCGCTGGTGCCCAGTTCCATGATCGGGAACAGGTCGGTGAGGTAGTCGCGCAGTACGTTGCCGGTCACCGAGATGGTGTCCTTGCCGTCACGGGTGCGGGCCAGGGTGAACTTCATGGCTTCAACCGGGGACATGATGCGGATGTCCAGGTCGCTGGTGTCGTGATCTTTCAGGTAAGCCTGAACTTTTTCGATCATCACACCGTCGTGGGCGCGCATCGGGTCCAGCCAGAAGATCGCTGGGGTGCTGCTGGCGCGAGCACGGTTGACTGCGAGCTTGACCCAGTCCTGGATCGGCGCGTCTTTGGTCTGGCACATACGGAAGATGTCGCCAGCTTCGACTTTCTGCTCCAGCAGCAGGCTGCCTTTGCTGTCGGTTACGCGAACCACGCCGTCAGCCTTGATTTCGAAGGTCTTGTCGTGGGAGCCGTACTCTTCGGCTTTTTTCGCCATCAGGCCAACGTTCGGCACGCTGCCCATGGTGGTCGGATCGAACGCGCCGTTGGCTTTGCAGTCTTCGATCACGGCCTGGTAGATGGTGGCGTAGCAACGGTCTGGGATCACCGCCTTGGTGTCGTGCAGCTGGCCGTCGGTGCCCCACATCTTGCCGGAGTCACGGATCATGGCCGGCATCGAGGCGTCGACGATCACGTCGCTCGGCACGTGCAGGTTGGTGATGCCTTTGTCAGAGTTGACCATCGCCAGGGCAGGGCGGGCTGCGTAGACCGCCTGGATGTCGGCTTCGATTGCAGCTTGCTGGTCGGCCGGCAGGGCCTTGATGCGGGCGTACAGGTCGCCGATACCGTTGTTCAGGTTGAAGCCGATTTCCTGCAGCACAGCGGCGTGCTTGCTCAGGGCGTCCTGATAGAACTCGGCAACGATCTGGCCGAACATGATCGGGTCGGAGACTTTCATCATGGTGGCCTTGAGGTGCACCGACAGCAGTACGCCTTGTTTCTTCGCGTCTTCGATTTCAGCGGCGATGAAGGCGCGCAGGGCCTTTTTGCTCATCACGGCGCAGTCGAGGATTTCACCGGCTTGCACGGTGGTTTTTTCTTTCAGGACGGTGGCTGTGCCGTCTTGGGCGATCAGTTCGATCTTGACGCTGTCTGCGGCTTCGATCAGGGCGGCTTTTTCGCTGCCGTAGAAGTCGCCGTTGCTCATGTGGGCAACGTGGGACTTGGAGTCCTTGGCCCAGGCGCCCATCTTGTGCGGGTGCTTGCGCGCGTAGTTCTTCACCGACAGCGGAGCGCGGCGGTCGGAGTTGCCTTCACGCAGAACCGGGTTCACGGCGCTGCCCTTGACCTTGTCGTAACGCGCCTTGGCGTCTTTGTCGGCGTCGCAGGTCACGGTTTCTGGGTAGTCCGGCAGGGCGTAGCCCTGGGCCTGCAGTTCTTTGATCGCGGCTTGCAGTTGCGGTACCGAGGCGCTGATGTTCGGCAGCTTGATGATGTTGGCTTCCGGGGTAACGGCCAGTTCGCCCAGTTCGGCGAGGTGGTCCGGTACCGCTTTGGCACCCAACTGCTCAGGGAAGCTGGCGAGGATGCGGCCGGCCAGGGAGATGTCGCGGGTTTCCACGGCGATATCAGCCGAAGCGGTGAAGGCTTCTACGATAGGCAGCAGGGAATAGGTGGCTAGGGCCGGGGCTTCGTCGGTGAAGGTGTAGATGATCTTCGAGCGGGTGGGCATATTCGGATTAACTCTCTTCTTTGCTAAAGCGTGCGCAGAAACTCGAGGTGCGCCGGGTAAGCGCTTTCGTTCAAAGGTCATCCATGAGCCGAATGTCGAGGTTTCTTCGCGGTGATGTTGGGTGCATCAGTCGAGCGTCAAGCGGGTGGGCTGCGGTAACAACCCGGCTTTGGGCGGCCATTCTCGGCTTGTTTTTTTCGGTAGCAGAGCGTTCGGCCGTCGTGACTCTGTGGTCAGCGGCGGCATTATACATAGGTAGCTAGCAAAACGCCGATGCTTCATAGGAGCCCGTTCTCGTCCATTGGTCTAAAGGTCGCAGGCGGGGGGTAGGCGTAGAGTCGCTCGAGGTGCTCGATTTTGGCACTTTTCCCTTTGCTTTCAGGCTTGTAGGCCGCGAACTGTGCAGCTTTCACGGCATATGGGTGGAACATGAGGTTCCCGTCCAGATTCAACTGGGTTACGCTCGAACGCAGCCAGATGTTCAATCCACACAACGGAGTTCAGCATGGGATACAAGAAGATTCAGGTTCCAGCAGTCGGCGACAAAATCACCGTCAACGCAGACCATTCTCTCAATGTTCCTAACAACCCGATTATTCCTTTCATCGAAGGCGACGGTATTGGTGTTGATATCAGCCCGGTCATGATCAAGGTTGTCGATGCTGCGGTTAAGAAGGCTTACGGCGGCGAACGCAAGATTTCCTGGATGGAAGTGTATGCCGGGGAAAAAGCGACTCAAGTGTACGACCAGGATACCTGGCTGCCTCAGGAAACCCTGGACGCGGTAAAGGACTACGTGGTTTCCATCAAGGGGCCGCTGACCACTCCGGTCGGTGGTGGCATCCGTTCCCTGAACGTGGCCCTGCGTCAACAGTTGGACCTGTATGTGTGCCTGCGCCCGGTGCGCTGGTTCGAAGGCGTGCCTAGCCCGGTGAAAAAGCCTGGCGATGTGGACATGACCATCTTCCGTGAAAACTCCGAAGACATTTACGCCGGTATCGAGTGGAAGGCCGGTACGGCAGAAGCCACCAAGGTCATCAAGTTCCTTAAAGAAGAAATGGGCGTCACCAAGATCCGTTTCGACGAAAACTGCGGCATCGGCGTCAAGCCGGTTTCCCTGCAGGGCACCAAGCGTCTGGCGCGCAAGGCGCTGCAGTATGTAGTGGATAACGACCGCGACTCGCTGACCATCGTCCACAAAGGCAACATCATGAAGTTCACCGAAGGTGCCTTCAAAGAGTGGGCCTATGAAGTGGCGGCTGAAGAGTTCGGCGCAACCCTGCTGGACGGCGGTCCTTGGATGCAGTTCAAGAATCCGAAAACCGGCAAGAACGTCATCGTCAAGGATGCTATCGCTGACGCCATGCTCCAGCAGATCCTGCTGCGCCCGGCCGAATACGATGTGATCGCCACCCTCAACCTCAACGGTGACTACCTGTCCGACGCCCTGGCGGCGGAAGTGGGTGGTATCGGTATCGCTCCGGGTGCCAACCTTTCTGACACCGTGGCCATGTTCGAAGCGACCCACGGTACCGCGCCCAAGTATGCCGGCAAGGATCAGGTCAATCCGGGTTCGCTGATTCTCTCCGCGGAGATGATGCTGCGCCACATGGGCTGGACTGAAGCGGCCGACCTGATCATCAAGGGCACCAACGGCGCCATCTCGGCCAAGACCGTGACTTATGACTTCGAGCGTCTGATGGAGGGAGCGACCCTGCTGTCTTCGTCGGCATTCGGTGATGCACTGATCTCGCACATGTAAGCGAATTTGGGCTGAAAGCAAACCGGCCGACTCAATCCCTTGAGTCGGCCGGTTTTTTTATGACTGGATGTTGGATGAATCAGCTCAGGGCGCTTTCGGTCTGGACCTCGGCGGTGACGATTTCGCCGGGTACCTTCAAGGCGCTGATTTTGATTGCATGCAGCCCCTTGGGGCCTTGGATGATCTCGAAGCTCACTGCCTGCCCGGCTTTCAAGGTCTTGTAGCCATCCATATCGATGGCCGAGTAATGGGCAAACAGATCGTCAGTCTTGCCCTCCTCATTAATAAAGCCATAGCCCTTGGCATTGTTGAACCACTTGACCTTACCGCTAGCCATACTCATATCCCTCTGCAACAGACTCCATCACTGGAGTATCATCCAGTTCATCCGCCGCCAAACTTGGTAAAAAGGTTGACGCCGCGGACGTTTATTACCCAATGTGGGCCCTATTGGTTGTAACACCGTTTTGCCGATAGTCAAGGTGACCCGGCAGTCGGAGTTGAATTCCGTCCAGGGCGCCCCCACCACTGTATTTGCACAACTGACGAACCTTTCTTTCCATGCATGCAATCAGCCAGATTCGACTAACATTCAATCAGGATCGCCCGGACTTGCACGACGACGATTCCGCTGGCTTGGCTGTACAGGAAGCTAAGCCTGCGTTACAGGCGCCGCCGATGTACAAGGTGGTTTTGTTCAACGATGACTACACCCCGATGGATTTCGTCGTCGAAGTGCTCGAGATGTTTTTTAACCTGAATCGCGAGCTGGCGACCAAGGTCATGCTGGCCGTCCATACCGAAGGGCGGGCAGTGTGTGGATTGTTTACCCGCGACATCGCCGAGACCAAGGCTATGCAGGTCAACCAGTACGCCCGGGAAAGCCAGCATCCGCTACTCTGTGAAATCGAGAAGGACGGTTAACGCCGACCACTTGGGTATGAGGTGAAGCTATGTTAAACCGCGAGCTCGAAGTCACCCTCAATCTCGCCTTCAAGGAGGCCCGTTCGAAGCGTCATGAATTCATGACCGTCGAGCACCTTCTGTTGGCTCTTTTGGATAATGAGGCCGCCGCCACCGTTTTACGTGCCTGCGGAGCAAACCTCGACAAACTCAAGCACGACCTGCAGGAGTTCATCGACTCCACCACGCCGCTGATTCCTGTGCACGACGAGGATCGCGAGACTCAGCCGACCCTGGGTTTCCAGCGTGTGCTGCAACGTGCTGTCTTTCATGTACAGAGCTCGGGCAAGCGTGAAGTCACCGGCGCCAATGTGCTGGTGGCAATCTTCAGTGAGCAAGAGAGTCAGGCAGTGTTCCTGCTGAAACAGCAGAGCGTTGCCCGTATCGATGTGGTCAATTACATCGCCCATGGCATTTC
Source organism: Pseudomonas danubii (assembly GCF_042980055.1). Lineage (NCBI taxonomy): Bacteria > Pseudomonadati > Pseudomonadota > Gammaproteobacteria > Pseudomonadales > Pseudomonadaceae > Pseudomonas > Pseudomonas danubii. The sequence continues at coordinate 5,532,222 of NZ_CP116502.1, read as the reverse complement.
CAAGGTGCCTGGGCATGGTGATCATTCTGAAGGTGAACAGGATATGCAGGACGAAGAGGGTGGTGAGTCGTCTTCTTCGGGCAATCCTCTGGATGCCTATGCCAGCAACCTCAATGAATTGGCCCGTCAAGGGCGGATTGATCCGTTGGTGGGTCGCGAGCAGGAGGTGGAGCGCGTTGCGCAGATCCTCGCTCGTCGACGCAAGAACAATCCGTTATTGGTAGGTGAAGCGGGTGTGGGCAAGACCGCCATTGCCGAAGGCTTGGCCAAGCGTATTGTCGACAATCAGGTTCCAGACCTGTTGGCCAGCAGCGTTGTCTACTCCCTGGATCTAGGGGCGTTGCTGGCGGGTACCAAATACCGTGGCGATTTCGAGAAGCGCTTCAAGGCGTTGCTGGGCGAATTGAAGAAGCGTCCTCAGGCGATTCTGTTCATTGACGAGATTCATACCATCATCGGTGCCGGTGCGGCCTCCGGTGGGGTAATGGATGCCTCGAATCTGCTCAAGCCGCTGCTGTCCTCAGGTGATATCCGTTGCATCGGTTCGACCACCTTCCAGGAATTCCGTGGGATCTTCGAGAAGGACCGGGCCCTGGCTCGGCGCTTCCAGAAGGTCGATGTGTCCGAGCCTTCGGTCGAGGACACCATTGGTATCCTGCGCGGTCTCAAAGGTCGCTTCGAGCAGCATCACAGCATCGAATACAGTGATGAAGCCCTGCGTGCCGCGGCTGAACTGGCCTCGCGCTACATCAATGACCGGCATATGCCGGACAAGGCCATCGACGTCATCGACGAGGCGGGCGCCTACCAGCGTCTGCAGCCGGCCGAGAAGCGCGTGAAGCGCATCGAGGTGGCTCAGGTCGAGGATATCGTGGCGAAAATTGCCCGTATTCCGCCAAAACATGTCACCAGTTCCGATAAAGAGCTGCTGCGCAACCTTGAGCGCGATCTCAAGTTGACGGTGTTTGGCCAGGATGCGGCGATTGATTCGCTGTCTACCGCCATCAAGTTGTCCCGTGCGGGCCTGAAGTCTCCGGACAAGCCGGTGGGTTCGTTCCTGTTCGCCGGTCCTACCGGTGTCGGCAAGACCGAAGCGGCTCGGCAGTTGGCCAAGGCTATGGGTATCGAGCTGGTGCGCTTCGACATGTCCGAGTACATGGAGCGGCACACCGTATCGCGCTTGATTGGTGCGCCTCCCGGCTATGTCGGTTTCGACCAGGGTGGCTTGCTGACCGAAGCGATCACCAAGCAGCCGCATTGCGTATTGCTGCTCGATGAAATCGAGAAGGCGCATCCGGAAGTCTTCAACCTGCTGCTGCAGGTGATGGATCACGGCACCCTGACCGACAACAACGGGCGCAAGGCGGATTTCCGCAATGTGATCGTCATCATGACCACCAACGCCGGTGCTGAAACCGCGGCGCGAGCCTCTATCGGCTTCACTCATCAGGATCACTCTTCCGATGCCATGGAAGTGATCAAGAAGAGCTTTACGCCAGAGTTCCGCAACCGTCTGGACACCATTATCCAGTTCGGTCGCCTGAGTCACGAAGTGATCAAGAGCGTGGTGGACAAGTTCCTTACCGAGCTTCAAGCGCAGTTGGAAGACAAGCGCGTACAGTTGGAAGTGACCGATGCCGCTCGCAGCTGGCTGGCCGCCGGTGGTTACGACGTGGCCATGGGTGCACGCCCGATGGCGCGTTTGATCCAGGACAAGATCAAACGTCCCCTGGCCGAGGAGATCCTGTTTGGCGAATTGTCCGATCATGGCGGTGTGGTACACATCGACATCAAGGATGGCGAGTTGACCTTCGATTTCGAGACCACGGCGGAAATGGCTTGATGGCCGCGTAACGCAGCAGTACCGCCAAAGGCACCGGAGGGTGCCTTTGTGCTATCTGGGGGTTGAACAGTTTTTTGCCGACGAACAAAAACGCCCGGCATAACCGGGCGTCTTGTATTGACTTGCTTAGCGAGCGCGGTAAGTGATGCGCCCTTTGCTCAAGTCATAGGGCGTCAGCTCGACGCGCACTTTGTCACCGGTAAGAATACGAATGTAGTTCTTGCGCATCTTGCCGGAAATATGCGCGGTTACGACGTGCCCATTTTCCAACTCCACACGAAACATGGTGTTGGGCAGGGTGTCGACGACAGTGCCTTCCATTTCGAAGCTGTCTTCTTTCGACATGCAGTAAAGCCCTCGGTGTCCAATGAATGGCCCGGTGCAACTGCGCCAGGCAAAAGCGGCGTGCATTGTGCCCGAAAAGTGGGGTTTAAGCCAAGACCTTCTAGTTGAGGATCACCCATCTCTGGTTAACCAGCAGCTCTATGGGGCGATATTGGGTCTTGTAGTTCATCTTTTTGCAGTTTTTGATCCAGTAGCCGAGGTACACCGCGTCCAGCCCCAGGCGCAGGGTTTCGCCGATTTGCCAGAGGATTGCGTAGCGCCCCAGGCTGCGGCGCTCTTCATCGGGTTCATAGAAGGTGTAGACCGCCGAAAGCCCGTTGGGCAATAGGTCGGTAACGGCCACCGCCAGCAGGCGCCCCTCCAGGCGGAACTCGTAGAAGCGGGAAAACGGCAGGTCACGCACCAGGAAGGTCGAGAACTGGTCGCGGCTGGGGGGGAACATGTCGCCGTCGGCGTGGCGTTGCTCGATGTAGCGTTGGTAAAGGTCGAAGTACTCTTCGCTGAAGCCGGGTTTGGCCGCTTGTACGCTCAGGTCGCTGTTTCGTTTGAGAATGCGTTTTTGCTGACGATTGGGTAGGAACTGCGCCACTGGAATGCGCGCCGGGACGCAAGCGTTGCAGTTTTGGCAGTGGGGGCGGTACAGGTGATCGCCGCTGCGACGAAACCCCATTTCCGACAGATCTGCGTAGACATGCACGTCCATGGGCTGGCTGGGATCGAGGAACAAGGTGGTGGCCTGTTCGTCGGGCAGGTAGCTGCAAGAATGGGGTTGAGTGGCATAAAACTTCAGGCGCGCCAACTCGGTCATGAGTCAACCCTCGGAATAAGCTTTGAAATTAAGTGTAAGCCACAGCCGTCAAACCCGCCTAGGAAACCCATATGGCGCGGCTCGGCTGATCCAGGTGACGCGCGAGGTAGTCGGCGAACTCGGGTCGGGAAATGGAGCGCGCACCCAGGCTGTGCAGATGCTCGGTAGGCATCTGGCAGTCGATCAATACAAATCCCCACTCCTTCATATGCTGTACCAGAGTGGCGAATCCGAATTTCGAGGCGTTGTCGGCACGGCTGAACATCGATTCGCCAAAAAACAGTTGGCCCATGGCCAGGCCGTACAGCCCTCCCACCAACATGCCTTGATCCCAGACTTCCACCGAATGGGCATAGCCGCGCTGATGCAATTGCAAATAGGCCTGTTGCATCGCCTCGCTGATCCAGGTGCCGTCGGCATAAGCCCGAGGTGCTGCGCAGGCACTGATGACCGCGGCGAAGTCCTGGTCGAACGTCACTTGATAGCGCTGTTTGCGCAACAGCTTGCCCAGGCTGCGGGAGACATGCAGCTCGTCCGGCAGTAGCACGGTGCGCGGGTCAGGGGACCACCAGAGGATCGGTTGACCCTCGGAAAACCAAGGGAAGCAGCCGTGACGATAGGCCTGAATCAGGCGATCGGCGGACAGATCACCACCCGCAGCCAGCAGCCCGTTGGGCTCGCGCATGGCCTTTTCCAATGGGGGGAAATCAAGCTTGTTGCGTTGTAACCAGGTCAGCATGGCATCCAGACTTACGGCAGGGGAGGGCGGTGGCAGGCCGATGATGGCCCGCCACAAGCGTAGGGCGAGGGCTTAGTTGTCGTCGAGGAATTTTTCTGCATCCAGAGCTGCCATGCAGCCGGCACCGGCGGACGTAATGGCCTGGCGGTAGACGTGATCGGCCACATCGCCGGCGGCGAATACTCCCGGGATGCCGGTGGCGGTGGCATTGCCTTCGCTGCCACCCTTGATCAGCAGGTAGCCGTCACGCATCTCTAGTTGCCCCTGGAACAGCTCTGTATTGGGCTTGTGGCCGATGGCGATAAACACCCCAGCCAGTGCCAGATCCTTGGTTTCTCCGCTGTGGCTGTCCTTGAGGCGGGCGCCGGTAACGCCGCTGGCATCACCCAGCACCTCGTCCAGATGCTGGTTCCAATGCAGGCGGATATTGCCGTTGGTGGCCTTGTCGAACAGTTTGTCCTGGAGGATTTTTTCTGCGCGGAGCTTGTCGCGGCGGTGCACCAGGTGCACTTCCTTGGCGATGTTGGACAGGTACAGGGCCTCTTCCACGGCGGTATTGCCACCACCCACCACGGCCACCACCTGATTGCGATAGAAAAAGCCGTCGCAGGTGGCGCAGGCGGAAACCCCTTTGCCGGCAAACGCTTCTTCCGATGGCAGGCCCAAGTACTGCGCCGACGCGCCGGTGGCGATGATCAGCGCGTCGCAACTGTAGGTGCCGCTGTCGCCGATGAGGATAAACGGCCGTTGCTGCAACTGAGCGGTGTGGATGTGGTCATAGACGATCTGGGTGTCGAAGCGCTCCGCATGTTTCTGCATGCGCTCCATCAGCACCGGGCCGGTCAGGCCTTCGGCGTCACCAGGCCAGTTGTCGACGTCGGTGGTGGTAGTCAGTTGGCCACCGGCTTGCAAGCCGGTGATCACTGTCGGTTTGAGGTTGGCACGCGCGGCATAAACGGCGGCGCTGTAACCGGCAGGGCCAGAGCCCAGAATGATCAGGCGTGAATGCTTCGCTTGGTTCATAAAAACACCTCATAAGCCTTTGTCACAAAAGAGAATGCATGCTCCAATTGAACAGTGCGTATTACGCAATTGGCTATGCTTAACAGACTGTTCTGACGTGGCATGGTGTGAACAAACCCGTACAATACGACGATGTACCAGGCTTATTCAGAATTGCACCGTTTCAGAAGCAAGGGGCAGAGTGTTAAAAGTAGCCCCAGTTACGCCGGTCAACTTTATTTACCTGCTCGGATTGAGCAGTATCTTGTAGTCAATCACCCGTTGGACGCGCTTATGGCGCAGGAAAAGACGCGTTTTGAAGAAATCCACCGCAGCACCTAAACCTGTTGTTCCGCTCTGGCGTCAGCAATTGCACTACCGGCTCAAGGAAGGTGCATTGATCGCCATTGGAGCCCTGTGCCTGTTCTTGATGATGGCACTTCTGACCTACGGTAAAGATGATCCGGGTTGGAGTCATAACAGCAAGATCGAAGATGTGCAGAACTTCGGCGGTCCCGCAGGCTCTTACAGCGCCGATATCCTGTTTATGGTGTTGGGTTACTTCGCCTATATCTTCCCGTTGCTGTTGGCGATCAAGACTTACCAGATCTTCCGCCAGCGCCATGAACCCTGGCAGTGGAGCGGCTGGCTGTTTTCCTGGCGGCTGATTGGCCTGGTGTTCCTGGTGCTGTCTGGCGCTGCCCTGGCACATATTCATTTCCATGCTGCCACAGGCCTGCCGGCCGGTGCCGGTGGTGCTCTGGGCGAGAGCCTGGGCGACCTGGCCAAGAATGCACTGAACGTGCAGGGCAGTACCCTGATGTTCATTGCCCTGTTCCTGTTCGGCCTGACGGTGTTCACCGACCTGTCGTGGTTCAAGGTGATGGACGTCACAGGCAAGATCACACTTGACCTGTTCGAACTGTTCCAGAGCGCCGCCAATCGTTGGTGGGATGCTCGCGTCGAGCGCAAGCAACTGGTGGCGCAATTGCGCGAAGTGGATGCCCGGGTCGATGAGGTGGTGTCCCCGAGCATTGCCGACAAGCGCGAGCAGGCCAAGGTCAAGGAGCGTCTTATCGAGCGCGAACAGGCCTTGAGCAAGCACATGTCCGAGCGCGAGAAGCAGGTGCCGCCGGTGATCACTCCGGTGGTCACCAAGGCGCCGGAGCCGAGCAAGCGCGTGCAGAAAGAGAAGCAGGCACCGCTGTTCGTCGACAGCGCGGTGGAAGGCACCTTGCCGCCGATCTCGATCCTCGATCCGGCGGAAAAGAAACAGCTCAATTACTCCCCCGAATCCCTGGCGGCCGTCGGCCATCTGCTGGAAATCAAGCTCAAGGAATTCGGCGTCGAAGTTGCGGTGGATTCCATCCATCCCGGCCCAGTGATTACCCGTTACGAAATCCAGCCGGCGGCCGGGGTGAAAGTCAGCCGTATCGCCAACCTGGCCAAGGACCTGGCGCGTTCCCTGGCGGTGACCAGTGTGCGCGTGGTGGAAGTGATTCCCGGCAAGACCACCGTGGGCATCGAGATCCCCAACGAAGACCGGCAGATCGTGCGCTTCTCCGAAGTGCTCTCGACCCCGGAATACGACAACTTCAAATCCCCGGTCACCCTGGCCCTGGGTCACGACATCGGCGGCAAGCCGATCATCACCGACCTGGCGAAAATGCCTCACCTGCTGGTGGCCGGTACCACCGGTTCCGGTAAGTCGGTGGGGGTCAACGCGATGATCCTGTCGATCCTGTTCAAGTCCGGCCCGGAAGACGCCAAGCTGATCATGATCGACCCGAAGATGCTCGAACTGTCGATCTACGAAGGCATTCCGCACCTGCTGTGCCCGGTGGTCACCGACATGAAGGACGCGGCCAACGCCCTGCGCTGGAGCGTGGCGGAGATGGAGCGGCGCTACAAGCTCATGGCCAAGATGGGCGTGCGCAACCTTTCGGGCTTCAACGCCAAGGTCAAGGAAGCCATTGAGGCCGGTACGCCGCTGGCGGACCCGCTGTACAACCGCGAAAGCATCCACGACGAAGCGCCGCTGCTGACCAAGTTGCCGACCATCGTGGTGGTGGTGGACGAATTTGCCGACATGATGATGATCGTCGGCAAGAAGGTTGAAGAACTGATCGCCCGTATCGCCCAGAAGGCCCGTGCTGCCGGCATCCACTTGATTCTCGCGACCCAGCGGCCGTCGGTGGACGTGATCACTGGCCTGATCAAGGCCAACATCCCGACCCGCATGGCGTTCCAGGTGTCGAGCAAGATCGACTCGCGGACCATCATCGACCAGGGCGGCGCCGAACAACTGCTGGGCCACGGTGACATGCTCTACATGCCACCGGGCACCAGTCTGCCGATTCGTGTCCACGGTGCCTTCGTCTCCGACGATGAAGTGCACCGCGTGGTGGAAGCCTGGAAACTGCGCGGCGCGCCGGAATACAACGACGACATCCTCAACGGCGTCGAAGAGGCGGGCAGCGGTTTCGAAGGCAGCAGCGGCGGTGGTGACGGTGATGATCCGGAAGCCGACGCGCTCTACGACGAAGCCGTGCAGTTCGTCCTGGAAAGCCGCCGGGCCTCGATCTCGGCGGTACAGCGCAAGCTGAAGATTGGCTACAACCGCGCTGCCCGGATGATCGAAGCCATGGAAATGGCCGGGGTGGTGACGGCGATGAACACCAACGGCTCCCGCGAAGTGCTGGCGCCGGGCCCGATGCGCGACTGATCCCTGTTTCGTTTTCAGCGGCGTGAGGCCACGCCGCTCGCATACCCATCCAATTTATGAGGAATTCCATGCGCCTGATTCGCATGTTGCTGCTGCCGGTACTGGCTGTGACCTCCCTGTCGGCCCACGCCGACCCCAAAGACGTGGCCCGCCTGACCCAGTTGCTGGAAAAGTCCCAGACCCTGACCGCGCGTTTCTCCCAGCTGACCCTGGACGGCAGCGGCACCCAGTTGCAGGAAACCGCCGGCGAGATGTCCCTGCAGCGCCCAGGCCTGTTCTACTGGCACACCGATGCGCCACAAGAACAGCTGATGGTTTCCGACGGCCAGAAAGTTTCCCTGTGGGACCCGGACCTGGAGCAGGTGACCATCAAGAAGCTCGACCAGCGCCTGACCCAGACCCCAGCCTTGCTGCTGTCCGGTGACGTGTCGAAGATCAGCGAAAGCTTCGACATCACCTCCAAGGAGGCCGGTGGTGTGATGGACTTCACCCTCAAGCCGAAAACCCGCGACACTCTGTTCGACAGCCTGCGCCTGTCGTTTCGCAACGGCATGATCAACGACATGCAGTTGATCGACAGCGTCGGCCAGCGCACCAATATCCTGTTCACCGGGGTCAAGGCCAACGAAGCGATCCCGGCGTCCAAGTTCAAGTTCGACATCCCCAAGGGTGCCGATGTGATCCAAGAGTAAGCAGCCGCAACCGCAAGGTTTCGAAGGTAGTCCATGGACCTGTTTCGTAGTGCCCCGATCGCCCAGCCACTGGCCGCACGCTTGCGTGCGACCAACCTGGACGAGTACGTCGGTCAGCAGCACCTGCTGGCTCGGGGCAAGCCGCTGCGTGAGGCCTTGGAGCAGGGTGCCCTGCATTCGATGATCTTCTGGGGCCCTCCGGGAGTGGGTAAGACCACCCTGGCGCGGCTGCTGGCGGAAGTCTCGGATGCTCACTTCGAAACCGTCTCGGCGGTGCTGGCCGGGGTCAAGGAGATCCGCCAGGCGGTGGAAATCGCCAAGCAGCAGGCCGGGCAATACGGGCGGCGGACCATCCTTTTCGTCGATGAAGTGCACCGTTTCAACAAGTCCCAGCAGGATGCCTTCCTGCCCTACGTGGAAGACGGCACGCTGATTTTTATCGGCGCCACCACGGAAAACCCGTCCTTCGAACTCAACAACGCCTTGCTCTCCCGGGCCCGGGTCTATGTGCTCAAGAGCCTGGATGAAGCGGCCCTGGGCACCCTGGTACAGCGCGCCCTGACCGAGGAGCGCGGTCTGGGCAAGCGCCAGTTGCGCCTCAGCGACGAAGGTTTCCAGATGCTGCTGTCGGCGGCCGATGGCGATGGCCGGCGCATGCTCAATCTGCTGGAGAACGCCTCGGACCTGGCCGAAGACGGCGGCGAGATCAGTGTCGATCTGTTGCAAAGCCTGTTAGGGGATACCCGCCGCCGTTTCGACAAGGGCGGCGAGGCGTTCTATGACCAGATTTCCGCCTTGCACAAATCCGTGCGCGGCTCCAACCCCGACGGCGCCCTGTATTGGTTTTCACGCATGCTTGATGGCGGTTGCGACCCGCTGTACCTGGCCCGGCGCGTGGTGCGCATGGCCAGCGAAGACATCGGCAACGCCGACCCGCGGGCGCTGAGCCTGTGCCTGGCGGCTTGGGATGTACAGGAGCGCCTGGGCAGCCCTGAAGGCGAGCTGGCGGTGGCCCAGGCCATTACCTACCTGGCCTGTGCGCCGAAAAGCAACGCCGTGTACATGGGCTTCAAGGCCGCCATGCGCGCCGCTGCCGAGCACGGTTCCCTGGAAGTGCCGATCCATCTGCGCAACGCCCCAACCAAGCTGATGAAGCAGTTGGGTTACGGCGACGAGTACCGCTACGCCCACGACGAGCCGGATGCCTACGCCGCCGGTGAAGATTACTTTCCCGAAGAACTCGAACCCTTGCCGCTCTACCAGCCGGTGCCCCGTGGCCTGGAACTGAAGATCGGCGAGAAGCTCAAGCACCTGGCCGCCCTTGACCGGGCCAGCCCCCTGCAGCGGAGAAAACCTTGATCCCTCTGATCCTCGCAGTTTCCGCCGGCGGCGTGGCCGGTACCCTGTTGCGCTTCACCACGGGCAACTGGATCAACGCCAATTGGCCGCGGCACTTCTATACCGCGACGCTGGCCGTTAATATCGTGGGCTGCCTGCTGATCGGCGTGTTGTACGGACTGTTCCTGGTCCGTCCGGAAGTGCCGATCGAAGTGCGTGCCGGTTTGATAGTGGGCTTCCTCGGTGGCCTGACGACTTTTTCATCCTTTTCACTGGATACCGTGCGTCTGCTGGAAAGCGGACAAGTGGTGCTGGCCCTGGGCTATGCGGCACTGAGCGTATTCGGCGGGCTGCTTGCTACCTGGGCCGGCCTGTCCTTGACCAAACTTTGATAAACGAGAGAACGACATGCTCGATTCCAAACTGTTACGTAGCAACCTCCAGGACGTAGCGGATCGTCTGGCATCCCGCGGCTTTGCCCTGGATGTGGCACGCATCGAAGCGCTGGAAGAACAGCGCAAGACCGTGCAGACCCGCACCGAGCAACTGCAGGCTGAACGTAACGCGCGCTCCAAGTCCATCGGCCAGGCCAAGCAACGCGGCGAAGACATCGCCCCGCTGATGGCCGACGTTGAGCGCATGGGGAACGAGCTGAGCACCGGCAAGGTGGAGCTGGAAAACATCCAGAGCGAACTGGATTCGATCCTGTTCGGCATTCCCAACCTGCCTCACGAATCGGTGCCGGTCGGCGAAGACGAAGACGGCAACGTTGAAGTGCGCCGCTGGGGCACCCCGACCACCTTCGACTTCCCGATCAAGGACCACGTGGCCCTGGGCGAAACCCACGGCTGGTTGGATTTTGAAACCGCGGCCAAGCTGTCCGGCGCGCGCTTCGCCCTGTTGCGCGGCCCTATCGCCCGTCTGCACCGCGCCCTGGCGCAGTTCATGATCAACCTGCACACCGGCGAGCACGGCTACGAAGAGGCCTACACTCCGTATCTGGTGCAGGCTCCGGCCCTGGTGGGCACCAGCCAGCTGCCGAAGTTCGAGGAAGACCTGTTCAAGATCACTCGCGAAGGCGAAGCCGATCTGTACCTGATCCCGACCGCCGAAGTGTCCCTGACCAACATCGTGGCCGGCGAGATCCTCGATCCGAAGCAACTGCCGCTGAAGTTCGTCGCCCACACGCCGTGCTTTCGCAGTGAAGCCGGTGCTTCGGGCCGCGACACCCGCGGCATGATCCGCCAGCACCAGTTCGACAAGGTCGAGATGGTCCAGGTGGTCGAGCCGTCGACTTCGATGGAAGCCCTGGAAGGCCTGACCGCCAACGCCGAAAAGGTCCTGCAACTGCTGCAACTGCCGTACCGCGTACTGGCCCTGTGCACCGGCGACATGGGCTTCAGCGCGGTCAAGACCTACGACCTGGAAGTCTGGGTGCCGAGCCAGGACAAGTACCGCGAGATCTCCTCGTGCTCCAACTGCGGCGACTTCCAGGCCCGGCGCATGCAGGCACGCTTCCGCAACCCGGAAACCGGCAAGCCGGAGCTGGTGCACACCCTCAACGGTTCCGGCCTGGCCGTGGGCCGCACCCTGGTGGCGGTGCTGGAGAACTACCAGCAGGCCGACGGTTCGATCCGTGTGCCGGACGTGCTGAAGCCTTACATGGGTGGTCTTGAGGTCATCGGCTAAATGGAATATCTGCCGCTGTTTCACAACCTTCGCGGCAGTCGTGTGTTGGTGGTCGGTGGAGGGGAGATTGCCTTGCGCAAATCCCGTCTGCTGGCCGATGCCGGTGCGCAGCTGCGAGTGGTCGCACCTGAAATAGAAGCGCAATTGCAGGAACTGATCGTCGCCAGCGGCGGTGAGTCCCTGCTGCGCGGGTATGTCGAGGCCGACCTCGACGGCTGCACCCTGATCATCGCCGCCACCGACGACGAATCCCTCAATGCCCAGGTTTCCGCCGATGCCCATCGGCGTTGCGTCCCGGTCAATGTGGTGGACGCGCCGGCCCTGTGCAGCGTGATCTTTCCCGCTATCGTCGACCGTTCGCCGCTGGTCATCGCGGTCTCCAGCGGCGGCGATGCACCGGTGCTGGCGCGGTTGATCCGGGCCAAGCTGGAAACCTGGATTCCCTCCACTTATGGCCAACTGGCCGGGTTGGCGGCGCGTTTTCGGGCACAGGTCAAAGGCCTGTTTCCGGATGTGCAGCAGCGCCGGGCGTTCTGGGAAGACGTATTCCAGGGTCCTATCGCCGATCGCCAACTGGCGGGGCAGGGTGCGGAAGCCGAACGTCTGTTGCAGGCCAAGATTGCCGGCAAGGCGCCCCATGCGCCGGGCGAGGTGTATCTGGTGGGTGCGGGCCCGGGTGATCCGGACCTGCTGACCTTTCGCGCCCTGCGCCTGATGCAACAGGCCGACGTGGTGCTCTACGACCGTCTGGTGGCACCGGCGATTCTCGACCTGTGCCGCCGCGATGCCGAGCGCATCTACGTTGGCAAGCGCCGCGCCAATCATGCCGTGCCTCAGGAGCAGATCAACCAGCAACTGGTGAACCTAGCCCGGCAAGGCAAGCGCGTGGTGCGGCTCAAGGGTGGCGATCCGTTCATCTTTGGCCGTGGCGGCGAAGAGATCGAAGAACTGGCGGCCCACGGCATTCCATTCCAGGTGGTGCCGGGGATTACCGCGGCCAGTGGTTGCTCGGCCTATGCCGGGATTCCCCTGACTCACCGCGACTACGCGCAGTCGGTGCGCTTTGTCACCGGTCACCTCAAGGACGGCACCAGCAACCTGCCCTGGAGCGACCTGGTGGCGCCAGCGCAGACCCTGGTGTTCTACATGGGCCTGGTGGGTTTGCCGACCATCTGCGAGCAACTGATCAAGCACGGGCGCAGCGCCGACACTCCGGCGGCCCTGGTTCAGCAGGGCACCACCAGCAACCAGCGAGTCTTCACCGGCACCCTGGCCAACCTGCCGACGCTGGTGGCGGAGCACGAAGTGCACGCGCCGACCCTGGTGATCGTTGGCGAAGTGGTCCAGCTACGCGAGAAGCTGGCCTGGTTCGAAGGCGCTCAGTCCGAGGTCTGAAAAGCTTCGCCGGCAAGCCGACTCCTACAGGATCGATGTAGGAGCTGGCTTGCCAGCGAAAGCGTTCTCAACCCCTGCACCAAACCCCTTGTCCGCTCAACCGTTGCCGATCATGGGCGCGGCTGAAGTCCTGCTGCGGCCCCTTTGGCACAATTCCGGTCGGATTGATGGTGCTATGGCTGGCGTAGTAGTGCCCCTTGATATGGGCAAAATCCACCGTCTCGGCAATCCCCGGCCACTGGTACAACTCCCGCAGCCAGTTCGACAGGTTGGGATAATCGGCAATCCGCTGCAGGTTGCACTTGAAGTGGCCGTAGTACACCGCATCGAAACGGATCAGCGTGGTGAACAGCCGCACATCGGCTTCGGTCAGGTACTCGCCGGCCAAGTAGCGCTGCTTGTCCAGCAACGCTTCCAAAGCGTCCAGCTCGGCAAAGACATCATCGAACGCCGACTCATAGGCCTTTTGTGACGTGGCAAACCCGGCGCGATACACGCCATTGTTCAGCGCTGGATAGATGCGTCCGTTGAGTTCGTCGATCTGTGCGCGCAATGGTTGCGGATAAAAATCCAGGTCATTGCCGGTCAGGCCGTCGAAGGCGCTGTTGAACATGCGGATGATCTCCGCCGACTCGTTGCTGACGATGCGCTGTTGCTGCTTGTCCCACAGCACCGGCACGGTGACGCGACCGGTGTAGTCGGCGCTGTCGGCGGTATAGCGCTGGTGCATGAAGTCGAAGTGATCCAGAGCATCACCGCTGGAGCCGAAGGCGCTGTCGAAGGTCCAGCCGTTCTCGCGCATCAGCCAACTGACCACCGAGACGTCGATCAGCGGTTCCAGGCCCTTGAGCTTGCGCAGGATCAGCGTGCGGTGGGCCCAGGGGCAGGCCAACGATACATAAAGGTGATAGCGCCCGGCCTCGGCGGCAAAGCCGCCTTCGCCGCTGGGTCCCGGATTGCCATCGGCGGTGACCCAGTGGCGGCGTTGCGCCTGTTCCCGTTGGAAGGCGCCGTCCTTGCCGCTTTCGTACCACTGGTCATGCCAGCGCCCTTCAATCAGCAGACCCATGAAATGCTCCTCAGCGATTTTGCGTTGGAGTGCAGTCTATTGCGCTGGGTTCGAACAAAAAGCGCAAAACTTGGGCAATCAGGATCGATTAGATCGATCTGTCCCGGGCGTCCCAGTATTGTTGGGCGCGCTCGAAGGCCTGCTCCCGAGGCATGCCCAGGCCGCGCAAAGCCAGGGCCATGGTCGCCAGCAGGGCCAGTTGCGGGTAGCTGTCCTCAACATCACCGCGCCACAGCGCCAGGAGGTGCTCGGGTTCCAGGCTGGCCGGCTTCACATGGCGTTGTGCCGACAATGCCGGCCATTCCTCGTCCCAGCTGACGCCACCGGTGCTGCCGTACAGATGGCTGGTGGTGTCCGGGTTGATCTCGATCTCGCCGCCGTCACCCTTGATCACGATGACGTTGTCCCCCAGCAGGCCGCTGGCATCGCGGTGCACCGCCTGATAGCCGGGGTGGAAGATGCTCTGCAGGCCGCAACGGGCGCCCAGGGGATTGAGAATGCGCGCCAGGGAGTGGATCGGTGAGCGCAGGCCGAGGATGTTGCGCAAATCGATCATCCGTTGCAGCTGGGGCGCCCAGTCGCCTAGCGGCATGAAGGCCAGGTTGCCCTGGTCCAGTGCTTTGCCGACCGATGGCCAGTCACGGCACAGTGGAATCCCCAGGGGCTCCAGCAACTGTTCGGTGTACAGGCGCCCGGCGGTATGGGCGCCGCCGCCGTGGAGCAGGATGCGCACGCCGTTCTGCGCCAGGCACTTGGCCGCAAGCAGGTACCAGGGCAGGTGGCGCTTCTTGCCGGCGTAGGTCGGCCAGTCGAGGTCCAGGGCAATGGCCGGGGTGTTGAGGCGTTCGCGCAAGGCCTCGGTGAAGCCCGCCAGCTCTTCCGGGCTTTCTTCCTTGTGCCGCAGCAGCATGAGGAAGGCGCCCAGCTGAGTGTCCTCGACCTTGCCGTCCAGCAGCATGCCCATGGCTTCCCGGGCTTCTTCGCGGGTCAGGTTGCGCGCGCCGCGCTTGCCCTTGCCAAGGATGCGCACGAACTGGGCGAACGGGTGCTCTTGCGGGGTCTGGGTGATCAGGGGGGCGAAATCGTTCATAGGCAATTGGTCGGCTTCGGCAGGCCCGCCAGCTTGGCGGCAAGTTTGGCGGGAGTGCCTTTGAACAGACGGTTCAGGTGCAGGCTGTTGCCCTTGTCCGGGCCCAGCTTGAGGGCGGTGTACTTGATCAGCGGGCGGGTGGCCGGGGACAACTGGAACTCTTTATAGAAGCCCTGCAGCAATTCGAGGATTTCCCAGTGTTCCGCGCTCAGTTCCAGCTCTTCGTTGGCGGCCAGGGCTTGGGCCACGTCGGCGGACCAGTCGTCGAGGTTGACCAGGTAACCGTCCTTGTCCAGTTCGATGGCGCGAGCGCCCACAGTCAGGGTACTCATAGCCAGGTATTGACCTTGTCATGCTCAATCGACAGGTCGACGAAGCCTGGGTAATCCACCGCCTTGGCCCAGGTCGGCAGCTCCAGGCCCCGGGCTTGCAAGTCCTCTTCCAGCACATACAGCTTCAGGCCGCTGCGGGCGCCCAGTTCGCCGTAAAGAGTGGTGCCCGGCTGCAGGGCATAGGCGGCGTCGCCGCACAGCAGCAGGCCATCGGCGCTGCCCAGCAGACGCAGGCAACTGCTCAGGCGGGTGTCGGTGAAGGGCGAGTGGGACAACACGTGCAAGGTCGACATCAGAGGGTAATCACCTGGTCAAAACGGTCGATGATCCCGGCCAGTTCCGGGGCGTTGAGCAGCTGTACCGCGTCAAGGCTCAAGGTTGCCGGGTCCAGGCCACGAGCAGCTAGGCTGGCGCTGCAGGCAAACAGTTCGTCGACGCCGAACAGCGACAACGCCTGCAGGTTGGCGCTCAGGTCCTTTTGCCGCAGCAAGGAAGCCTTTTGCCCCGGCGCCAGTTGCAGCACGCCATCGTCGAGAAACAGCAGGCCGATCGGCAGGTCGAAGGCGCCGCCGGCCAGGACGATATCCAGGGCCTCCCGGGCACCAGGGCCGGACCAGGGCGCCTGACGGCTGATCAACAACAGGGATTTGGCCATCTCACGCCCCTCCAAAACAGATCAGGCGGTCGGCGGCCTGTACCGCGTCATGCAATTGCCCGAGCCCCGACAGCTCCCACGGCGCCTCGACGCTCACCGCCGTGCGCTGATAGCGCTGGGCTTCGTCGGCATTCAACACGCCGCGGCGCAGGGCCGCGGCGATGCACACCACGCCATCGAGCTGATGCTGCTCGATAAATTCGCGCCATTCCCGGGGCATGTCCTGTTCGTCCTGGGGCGTGACGATGCTGTTGGCGGCGTTGTAGACGCCGTCCTGGTAGAAAAACAGCCGGACAATCTCATGCCCGCCTGCCAGCGCCGCCTGGGCGAACAGCAGGGCGCGGCGCGAGGACGGCGCGTGAGCGGCGGAGAACAGGGCGATGGCGAACTTCATGACGGACTCGATGGATAAAACTGCGGCCATGATAAAGCTTTCTCCTTGGATCGGCTAAACCCCTTTCGCCCCGAAGGCTCTGGCTCCGGGAGCCCAGGACATATCGGGTAAAGCTTTGCCCGGGCCCTGAAGCAGCAACCAGGGATAGACTCGCGCCTTCAATCAACCTGGGACAAGGAGCAAGGGATGATGGATTTGAATTCGGCGGTGGTGGTGGTCACCGGTGCCGGTCGTGGTTTGGGCGCGGCACTGGCCATCAGTCTGGCGGACCTGGGCTGCAAGCTGATTCTCTGTGGGCGCAATGCCGAGGCCCTGGCGCAGGTGAGTGCGGCCATCGAGACGCGCACCGGCCAGGCTGCCGATTGCGTGGTGGTGGATCTGGCCAACAGCGACAGCGTCAAGGCGGCCCTGGCGGAGATTCATGTGCGCCAGCCCCAGGTGGACATTCTGATCAATAACGGCGCCATGTGGTTGGAGGCCAGCGAGCAGCCCCACAGCGCGGCCGAGGTCACCGGAGTGATCGATGCGGCCCTGACGGGCACCTTCCTACTGACCCAGGGCCTGATGCCGGCGCTCAAGGCCTCCACGCGTCCAGACATCGTCACCATCGGCTCCATCAGCGGCTTGCCCAATGCCCCCCTGCACAGCGTGTCGCTGCCGTTCTACGCGGCCAAGCACGGGCAACTGGCCCTGGCCGACGGTCTGCGCCAGGTGCTCAAGGGCACGCCGGTGCGCTCGCTGTGTGTGCATCCGCCGTATCTGGAGGACATTTCGCCGCTGGACCCGGCCTGGCAGCAGGTTCCGGCACGACAGAAGGGCGAGCAGGGCACCAACCGCGACGTGGTGGAAGCGGTGGTCTTCGCCCTGACCCGACCGCGGCACATCAGCCTGTCATCGATCGTCATCGATACCGACAGCGGCGGTCTGTTCGACTGATGGACGTACAGGTCAGCGGGTCTTGTAGCCCAGTTGCCAGCGGCGCGGAATCTTCAATGACGCCACCCCTAGCAACGCTGCAAACAACCCGCTGACATACAGCGCCTTGAGCCCCAGGTGTTGTTCCAGCAGGGCACCCAGCACCGCTCCGGCGAACATCCCGCTCCAAGGCACCAGTTGCACTCGCCAGCCGTTGCGCCGATCACCGAGCATCCAACGCCCCAGCCCACGGCCAAAGCGCGACAGGGCCCCGGTGACATAGGTCAGGCCAATGGGCAGGCCGTTCACTTCCTCCACTGCCGCATTGAGCATGCCCATGGCGATAATGGCCGCCAGCAGGGCCGGCAGATGCTGCTCGAAGGGCCAGGCGGCGGACGCGCAGAGCAATGCGCCGATGCTCAGCAGCAAGGGCAGGGCGCGGTGCCCGGCCAGGCGGCTGACCACCACGCCCAGGGCGTTACCGACGATAAAGGTCGCCACCAACAGCAGCAGGCGCAGCACCAGGCCCAGCTCGCCATCGCTGATGGCCACCGCCATGCGCGTGGTGTTGCCGCTCATGAAAGACACGAAATCGCCAGTGGCCATGAAGCCGATGGCGTCGGTCATGCCAGCCAGCACCGAAAGGCAAGCCACCAGCCCGAGGCCGACCCGCCCACGCCATTTCTGCGTGTGCTGCAGGGCGGCGCTGGCCGATTGGGTGGAAGTCGAAGGCAACATCGTCGGTTCTCCTGAACAGGGACTACGGGGGACGCGTGCGGGTCAAGGTTGTGGATCGAGAGGATGCAGGGCGCAGTATTCATCCCACGGCATGCCGGCCATTTCCGCCACTTCCCTGTGCACTTCAAGGCGCTGGGCGTGGAATTCCTCGGGGCTGGCGGCGGTCAGTTGCAGGCTCAACTCCCAGGCGAACAGCCCCAGGCGCTCGGCTTCGGCTTCAAAGGCTTCATGCAGGCGTTCGTTGCGGTACTGCTCGGGCGTCTCGCCCTTGACCTGGGCCTCCAGCGGATTGAGCTTGTCCAGGGCTTCGCGCAGTTCGGGGCGGGCGGCGAGAAATCTTTCCAAGGCTATTTCGTGGTGCAGGGCATCGGCGGGCATCGGGGCTCCTTGAGGGGAACGGACAGTCTTCAGGCATCAAGCCCGGGACAGGGGATGTGCTGGCATTTCACTGCGTATCTGCTGCAGATCCTTGTGCGGGATCACGTAGGTGCGGGCGAGCATATCGCCTATTCGCTGGCAGCGGCTTGATTCCGCACAGGCCATCAGCGGGACAAAGGCGAATGCGGCCTCCAGATGGCGGGTGGCGCTTCTGATCAGTACCTGGATCAGCGTCGGCGGCGTCCCGGCGGCGTTGATCACCACCAGGCCCAGGGCGCACTTGCCGGGCGTGCGGCCCTTGAAGAAATACTCCCAGGCCACGAAGTACAAGGGCCAGACCAGCATGAACAGCATTGAGTGTAGGTAGGGCTCCAGCCCCGTCTGTTGCTCGAGGTCGAGCAAGCGTCTGACCGGCTGCAACGCCAGCACCCCGTGCAGGCTCAGCGACAGGAGCACATACACTGCCAGCGCCAGCACCTGGTCGAGCATGAAGGCGGCGGCGCGGCGCAGGATTAGTTGGGTTCTTGAGACTTCCATGGTCGATTCCAGAGTTTTTTCCATCATATCGGGCGCAGTGTAATCCCCGCAGGGCGGGGTGTAGCAGTGGTTTTGACGGGGGCCTACTGCACCCGCACCGAGTCAGCTGACCACGGGCTGTTCGCGACCGATCTCGCTGCGCAACTGGGCAATCAGGTGCAGGCAGTGGGTGAGCCCCGGCGACGGCTCGCCGACCCGGCGGCTGAGGATGATCGGCGAAGTGGCCTCGGGTTCCTGTAGCGGGCAAAAACCGATGTCGTCGCGATGCAGCACCTGCACCGAGGCCGGCACCAGGGTGATGCCGATGCCGGCGCCCACCAGGCCGATGGCGGTCTGCAATTCGTTGGTCCACTGGGCGATCTTCAGGTTCAGGCCGCGGGCACTGAACAGCGCGATCACATGGTCGGCGTAGCTCGGCCGCGGGTTGGCCGGATACAGCACAAAGGGCTCGTTGGCCAGTTGCTCAAGGCTCACCTCTTGTCCCAGCAAGGGATGGCCGGCGGGCAGGGCGACCACCAGTCGGTCCTCGGTCAGCACCCTCTGCACGATGGCCGGGTCGTCGATGTGAATCCGCCCGAAGCCGATGTCGATGCGTCCCGCCTTCAAGGCTTCCACCTGTTGCAGGGTGGTCATTTCCGACAATCCCAGTTCCAGCTCCAGGGTTTCGTTGCTGCGCAGGCGGCGGATCAGTTGCGGCAGCACGCCGTACAGGGTCGAGGGGGCAAAACCGATGCCCAGCCAGGTCTTGTGCCCCAGGCCAATGCGCCGGGTGTTGTCGCAGACCTTGCCCAACTGCTCCAGCACCCGGTTGGAATGTTCATAGAAAAACCGCCCGGCGGCGGTCAGGCGCAGCGGTCGGCTGCGTTCCAGCAACACCACCCCCAACTCGTCCTCCAACTGCTGGATCTGCCGGCTCAAAGGCGGTTGGGCGATGTGCAGGCGTTCGGCGGCGCGGGTGAAATTGAGGGTTTCCCCCAGCACCTGGAAGTAGCGCAGATGACGCAATTCCATGACAGCTCCCCTGTAGAGAAGTACATACCTTTAAGGTATCAAGCCAGACCAATTCTATATTGGAACCCCGGAAAAAGCCGGGACAGAATCGAGCGCAGAACTTCAAGAACCTCATGGGTATGGACATGCACGCTTTTGCCATTGAATCGATCGAAACGATCATCGTCGATCTGCCGACCATTCGCCCCCACAAGCTGGCCATGCACACCATGCAGAACCAGACCCTGGTGCTGATCCGCCTGCGCTGCGCCGACGGCATCGAAGGCCTGGGGGAATCCACCACCATCGGCGGCCTGGCCTATGGCAATGAAAGCCCGGACAGCATCAAGACCAATATCGACCGCTTCTTCACCCCGCTGCTGATCGGCCAGGACGCCAGCAACATCAACGCCGCCATGCTGCGCCTGGAGCAGAGCATCCGCGGCAACACCTTCGCCAAATCCGGTATCGAAAGCGCCTTGCTCGACGCCCAGGGCAAGCGCCTCGGCCTGCCGGTCAGCGAACTGCTGGGCGGCCGCGTACGCGATGCACTGCCGGTGGCCTGGACCCTGGCCAGCGGCGACACCGCCAAGGACATCGCCGAAGCCGAGAAAATGCTCGACCTGCGCCGCCACCGCATCTTCAAGCTGAAGATCGGCGCCGGTGAAGTGGACCGCGACCTGGCCCACGTGATCGCCATCAAGAAGGCCCTGGGCGATCGCGCCAGCGTGCGGGTCGACGTCAACCAGGCCTGGGACGAAGCCGTGGCCCTGCGCGCCTGCCGCATCCTCGGCGGCAACGGCATCGACCTGATCGAACAACCGATTTCGCGCAACAACCGCGCCGGCATGGTGCGCCTGAATGCCAGCAGCCCGGCGCCGATCATGGCCGACGAATCCATCGAATGCGTGGAAGACGCCTTCAACCTGGCCCGGGAAGGCGCTGCTTCGGTGTTCGCCCTGAAGATCGCCAAGAACGGCGGCCCCCGCGCCACCCTGCGCACCGCGGCGATTGCCGAGGCAGCGGGCATCGGCCTGTACGGCGGCACCATGCTCGAAGGCGGCATCGGCACCCTGGCCTCGGCCCACGCCTTCCTGACCTTGAACAAACTGAGCTGGGACACCGAGCTGTTCGGCCCGCTGCTGCTGACCGAGGACATCCTCGCCGAGGCGCCGGTGTACCGGGATTTCCACCTGCATGTCTCAAGGGCACCGGGCCTTGGCCTGAGCCTGGACGAAGAGCGCCTGGCGTTCTTCCGTCGCGACAAAACCACCCCCGTGCTGCATCACACCTGAGGAGGGCTGCATGCTATTCCACGTGAAAATGACCGTGAACC
Organism: Pseudomonas danubii; assembly: GCF_042980055.1. Classification (NCBI taxonomy): domain Bacteria; kingdom Pseudomonadati; phylum Pseudomonadota; class Gammaproteobacteria; order Pseudomonadales; family Pseudomonadaceae; genus Pseudomonas; species Pseudomonas danubii. Next base: position 5,511,212 of record NZ_CP116502.1, on the reverse strand, counting down.
TGCCGGTCGACATGAACCCCGAGCGCGCCGCGCAACTGAAAGCCGAGGAAAAGGCCCTGGCCCAGCGCCTGCAGGCCGAAGGCAAGTGGCGTCACCTGTGGCGCATCGCCGGGCTGTACGCCAACTACAGCGTGTTCGACGTCGACAGCGTGCAGGAACTGCACGACACCCTGATGCAATTGCCGCTGTACCCGTACATGGCCATCGAAGTTAACGCCCTGTGCAGGCATCCTTCGTCCATTCATGAGGATGACCGCTGAGTTCGCATCAGCCCGTTCACCACTCTAATAAATACAAGATGAGGATTAATCATGAACGTCAGAATTTCCCAGACTGCCAGCGCCCAACGCTTTCTTGAAGAAGCCAGCGGCCAGTTCACCGAAGGCGGCAACCCTCGGGCCAAGGCCATCGTCTACCGCATCCTGCGGGACACCGTGAACATCATCGAAGACCTGAACGTCACCCCGGAAGAATTCTGGAAAGCCGTCAACTACCTCAACGTCCTCGGCGCCCGCCAGGAAGCCGGCCTGCTGGCCGCGGGCCTGGGCCTGGAACACTACCTGGACCTGCTGATGGACGCCGCCGACGAACAGGCCGGCAAGACCGGCGGCACCCCGCGCACCATTGAAGGCCCGCTGTACGTGGCCGGCGCGCCCCTGAGCCAGGGCGAAGCGCGCCTGGACGACGGCCTCGACCCGGGTGTGGTGCTGTTCATGCAAGGGCAAGTGACCAACACTGCCGGCGAACCCCTGGCTGGCGCCATTGTCGACGTCTGGCACGCCAACACCGGTGGCACCTATTCCTACTTCGATGGCAGCCAGTCGGAGTTCAACCTGCGCCGGCGCATCGTCACCGACGCCGAGGGCCGCTACCGTTTTCGCAGCATCGTGCCGTCCGGCTACGGCTGCCCGCCAGAAGGCCCGACTCAGCAACTGCTGGATCAACTGGGGCGTCACGGCCAGCGCCCGGCGCACATCCACTTCTTCATCTCGGCCGATGACCATCGCCACCTGACCACCCAGATCAACCTGGACGGCGACCCGTACCTGCACGACGACTTCGCCTACGCCACCCGCGACGAGCTGATCGCCAAGATCACCTTCAGCGAAGACCAGGCCCGGGCCAAGGAACTGGGCGTGAGTGGCCGCTTCGCGGAAATTCACTTCGACTTCACCCTGCAGTCTTCGGCCCAGCCGCAAGAGCAGCAGCGCCACGAACGGGTGCGTGCCCTGGAGGCCTGACCCCAGCACGGCAAGACCGAGCCACGGACGCCTTGTGCGGCCCGTGGCTTTTTTCGTTGTCGGCCTGGGCTTTTTGACCTTTCGTGATTGCCTGCCTGCGCGGCCTGCCACCGCGCGGTGCAGCCCAACAAGAACAATCAGAGTGACCCGATTATGCAAATGCATCTGTTGAGTGAACGCAGCCGCGTGTTTGTTCAAGCCGATCCCCATGCCGTGTCCGGTTACGTCAATCAGCACGTGGGCAGCCACTGCATCCGCCTGCCCCGGGCTGGCCAGCCCCAGGCCAGCCTGCAGCACCGGGCCCTGGCCAGCCTGGATTTGTGCAGCATCAGCTACGGCGGCAGCGTGCGCGTCACCTCGCCGGCGCTGGAAAGCATCTACCACCTGCAAGTGCTGCTGCGGGGTCACTGCCTGTGGCGCGGCCGTGGCCAGGAACACTACTTCACCCCGGGGGAACTGCTGCTGATCAACCCCGACGACCCGGTGGACCTGACCTATTCCGACGACTGCGAAAAATTCATCATCAAGATTCCCACCCGCCTGCTGGAAACTGCCTGCCAGGAACAGCGCTGGCAGTACCCGGGGCAGGGCGTGCGCTTTCTGCGCCAGCGCTACCAACTGCAGGAGCTTGAAGGCTTCGTGCCCTTGCTCAGCCTGTTGTGCCAGGAGTCCGAAGCCCTGCAGGCCATGCCCAAGGTCCAGGAGCACTACGCGCACATTCTGGTGGGCAAACTGCTGGGCCTGATGCAGACCAACGTCCAGCGCGGCACCCTGAGCGCGTCGGCGGCGACCTTCGAATGCATTGCCGACTACATCGAACGCAACCTCAAGCACGACATCGGCTGCGAAGAGCTGGCGCAACAGGCGCGCATGAGCCTGCGCTCGCTGTACGCGCTGTTCGAACGCAATGCCCGCACCACGCCGAAGAACTACATCCGCCAGCAGAAACTGCAACGGGTGCACGCCTGCCTCAGCGACCCGCAATGCCCGGTGCGCAACGTTACCGAACTGGCCCTGGATTTTGGCTTCCTGCACCTTGGGCGTTTTGCCCAAAGCTACCGCCAGCAATATGGCGAACTGCCCTCCGACACCCTCAAGCGCCGCCACTGCCCGGCCCGCCCCGCTATGGGCATTCGTTCCGACCTGTGCCTGGCGATCACCCGGCAGACCTTCGGCGTCCTCGGGATCCCTGCGTCTCCTGCGGAGCCGTTCGCAGCCTGCGGCAGCGGTTACATACCCCTGTAACCTCTGCCGAGCCTGCGAGGCTGCGAAAAGGTCCGCAGGACCTTGCCTGGCGATCACCAGCCGAACCTCCAGTGGCCTTGAGATCCTTGCGTCCCTACGGGCCGTTCGCAGCCTGCGGCAGCGGCTACATACCCCTGTAGCCGCTGCCGAGCCTGCGAGGCTGCGAAAAGGTCCGCAGGACCTTGCCTGGCGATCGCCAGTCGAACCTCCTGCGGCCTTGAGATCCTTGCGTCCCTTCGGGCCGTTCGCAGCCTGCGGCAGCGGCTACAGAGCAATCTGCAGAAAACGGATACAGGTCTGCACGCATTGGCTATTGCCCGTTCCAAGCCCGCCCTAGCATGGCCCTGCCTGAATAAAAACAATGGAGGCGGCGGCCATGTCCCTGCGACCCGAATACCTGCATTCCCTGCTTGAAGAAGACCCCGACCAGGGCGTCTACCGCTGCAAGCGGGAGATGTTCACCGACCCCCGGCTGTTCGATCTGGAGATGCAGCACATCTTCGAAGGCAACTGGCTGTACCTGGCCCACGACAGCCAGATCCCCAATCCCAACGACTACTACAGCACCACCATGGGCCGGCAATCGATCTTCATTGCCCGCAACAAGAACGGTGAACTCAACGCCTTCATCAACGCCTGCAGCCATCGCGGCGCCATGCTCTGCCGGCACAAGACCGGCAACAAGGCGTCCTTCACCTGCCCGTTCCACGGCTGGACCTTCAACAACACCGGCAAACTGCTCAAGGTCAAGGACCCGGCCGCCGCCGGCTACCCGGCCAGCTTCAACTGCGAAGGCTCCCACGACCTGACCCGCGTCGCGCGCTTCGAGTCCTACCGTGGCTTTCTGTTCGGCAGCCTCAACCCCGACGTGTTGCCCCTGGTGGAGCACCTGGGGGAGTCGGCGAAGATCATCGACATGATCGTCGACCAGTCCGCCGACGGCCTGGAAGTGCTGCGCGGCTCCTCCAGCTACATCTACGAAGGCAACTGGAAGCTCACCGCCGAGAACGGCGCCGACGGTTACCACGTCAGCTCGGTGCACTGGAACTACGCCGCCACCCAGAACCAGCGCAAGCAGCGCGAGGCCGGGGAAGACATCCGCACCATGAGCGCCGGCACCTGGGCCAAGCAGGGCGGTGGCTTCTACTCCTTCGACAAGGGCCACATGCTGCTCTGGACCCGCTGGTCCAACCCCGAGGACCGGCCGCTGTACGAACGCCGCGACGAGCTGGCCCGGGACTTCGGCCAGGCCCGGGCCGACTGGATGATCGAGAACTCGCGCAACCTGTGCCTGTATCCCAACGTCTACCTGATGGACCAGTTCAGCTCGCAGATCCGCATCGCCCGGCCGATCTCCGTGGACCGCACAGAAATCACCATCTACTGCATTGCGCCCAAGGGCGAGAGCGACGAAGCCCGGGCCCGGCGCATCCGCCAGTACGAAGACTTCTTCAACGTCAGCGGCATGGCCACCCCGGACGACCTGGAGGAATTCCGCTCCTGCCAGCTCGGCTACCAGGGCAGCAGCACGGCCTGGAACGACATGTCCCGTGGCGCCGAGCACTGGGTCCAGGGCGCGGACGACGCAGCGAAAGAAATTGACCTGCAGCCGATCCTCAGCGGCGTGCGCACCGAGGACGAAGGCCTGTTCGTGATGCAGCACAAGTACTGGCAGCAGACCCTGCTCGCGGCCCTGGAGCGTGAAGCCTCACTGCAGATCGCAGTGGAGGCCGTGCAATGAATATTTCCTACGATGTCGTGCGCGATTTCCTGTACCGCGAAGCCCGCTACCTGGACGACAAGGACTGGGACAGCTGGCTGGAGCTCTACGCCCCGGACGCCACCTTCTGGATGCCCTCCTGGGATGACCGCGACCAGTTGACCGAAGACCCGCAGCGGGAAATCTCGCTGATCTGGTACGGCAACCGCAGCGGCCTGGAAGACCGGGTGTTCCGCATCAAGACCGAGCGCTCCAGCGCCAGCATTCCCGACACCCGCACCTCCCACAACCTGAGCAATATCGAGCTGCTGGAGCAGGGCGACGGCCTGTGCAAGCTGCGCTTCAACTGGCACACCCTCAGCTTTCGCTACAAGACCGTGGACAGCTACTTCGGCTGCAGCTTCTACACCCTGGATGTGCGCGGCGAAAACCCGCTGATCCTGGCCAAGAAAGTCATCCTGAAGAACGACTACGTTCGCCAGGTCGTCGATATCTACCACCTCTGAGGCGACTGCCATGAGCCATCAAATCGCACTCAATTTCGAAGACGGCGTCACCCGTTTCGTCAACGCCAACCCGGGCGAAACCGTGGCCGACGCCGCCTACCGCCAGGGCATCAACATCCCCCTGGACTGCCGCGACGGCGCCTGCGGTACCTGCAAATGTTTTGCCGAGGCGGGGCGCTACGAGCTGGGCGAGGACTACATCGAAGACGCTCTGAGCGCCGACGAGGCCGAGCAGGGTTTTGTCCTCACCTGCCAGATGCGCGCCCTCGGTGATTGCGTGGTGCGGGTGCCGGCTTCGTCCCAGGTCTGCCGCGCCGGGCAGGCCATCTTTCAGGCCAGCATCAGCGCGGTGCGCCAGCTGTCCGACAGCACCATCGCCCTGTCGATCAAGGGCGAAGCCCTGAGCCAGCTGGCGTTCCTGCCGGGGCAATACGTCAACCTCGGGGTACCCGGCAGCGAACAAACCCGGGCCTATTCCTTCAGCTCGCTGCAGCGCGACGGCGAGGTCAGCTTCCTGATCCGCAATGTGCCCGGCGGCCTGATGAGCAGCTTCCTCACCGGTCTCGCCAAAGCCGGTGACAGCATGACCCTGGCCGGGCCCCTGGGCAGCTTCTACCTGCGGGATATTCGCCGGCCCCTGCTGTTGCTGGCCGGCGGCACCGGGCTGGCGCCGTTCACTGCCATGCTGGAGAAAATTGCCGAGCAGGGCAGTGAGCATCCGCTGCATTTGATCTACGGCGTGACCAACGATTTCGACCTGGTGGAACTGGATCGCCTGGAAGACTTTGCCGCGCGCATCCCGCAGTTCAGCTTCAGCGCCTGCGTGGCCAACCCCGAAAGCGACTACCCGCGCAAGGGCTACGTGACCCAGCACATCGAGCCGGCGCACCTCAACCAGGGTGATGTGGACGTGTACCTGTGCGGCCCGCCGCCGATGGTCGAGGCAGTGAGCCAGTTCATCCGCGAACAGGGCATCGCCCCGGCGAATTTCTATTACGAGAAGTTCGCCGCCAGCGCCGCCTGAAGGGCGCCTCGCCGCTGTAGGAGCTGGCTTGCCAGCGAAGGCGTCCACAAGAGCGCTGCTAGGCTCAAGGGCCTCTTCGCCGGCAAGCCGGCTCCTACGTTGGGCTGCGTCCTGTCCATCTTTTTGCACTCACGAGGTTTCCATGAACCGTTTCCACAACCAAGTCGCCCTGGTCACCGGCGCCGCCCAAGGCATCGGCCGTCGCGTTGCCGAACGCCTGGCCGAAGAGGGCGCTCGCGTGGTGCTGGTGGACCGCTCCGAACTGGTCTTCGAACTGGCCGCCGAACTGAGCCCCCGCTACCCGGTCCTGGCCCTGACCGCCGACCTGGAGCAGTACAGCGAATGCAGCCGGATCATGGCGGCGGCCATCGCCCACTTCGGCCGCCTCGACATCCTCATCAACAACGTCGGCGGCACCATCTGGGCCAAGCCCTTCGAACACTACGAACCGGCGCAAATCGAAGCCGAAGTCCGTCGCTCATTGTTCCCCACCCTGTGGTGCTGCCACGCCGCCTTGCCGCAGATGCTGGAGCAGGGCAGCGGCGCCATCGTCAACGTCTCGTCCATCGCTACCCGCAGCCTCAATCGCGTGCCTTACGGCGCGGCCAAGGGTGGGATCAACGCACTCACCGCCTGCCTGGCCTTCGAAACCGCCGGTCGTGGCGTGCGGGTCAACGCCACCGCTCCGGGTGGCACCGAAGCCCCGCCGCGGCGCATTCCGCGCAACAGCGCTGAACAAAGCCCCGAGGAGCAAGTCTGGTACCAGCAGATCGTCGATCAGACCCTCGACAGCAGCCTGATGAAACGCTACGGCAACGTCGACGAACAAGCCGCAGCCATCCTGTTTCTGGCCTCCGCCGAAGCCTCCTACATCACCGGCACAGTGCTGCCGGTGGGCGGCGGCGACCAGGGCTGAGGGGCAGTCTCCTGCTGAATGACCGACCTGTAGGGGCCGGCTTGCCGGCGAATGCGTCCGCGAGATCGCTTTCGCCGGCAAGCCGGCTGTTACGGTAATCGCGTATTGGGTTGGCTTTCGCACGAGGGGTAGGCTGGGGATTGTGTGTGCCGAAAATTAATCCAGCGGATTTATTATTAATCCCGGGGTTGAATATTTATCGGCAGATGGTTCTTAATGCACCACACAGGCAACGGCTATTCATGGGAATCCCCGGCCGGCCGTGAATGCTCAAGGACGCGAGGCCCACATGAACCCAACCCTTCCTTTGTTTCACCAGCAACCCTACCTGCAAACCGTGCAATGCCAGATCCATCGGCTTGAACGGGACGATTCGGGTGCGCCCTTCGCTCTATTGAGCGAGACGGTGTTCTATCCCCAGGGCGGCGGCCAACTGGGGGATCGGGGGCTGCTGACCCTCAGCGAACCCGGGGCCGGTGATGTGTCGCAGGTGATCGAGATCACCACCACCAAAAGGAAGGACGACGAGATCAGGCATTACCTGAAGCTGGATGACGCCGGGTTCGGGCAGCTGCAATCACTCGTGCCGGGGCAAGTGGTGACGGCGACCCTGGATTGGTCCCTGCGCTATCAGCAGATGCGCATTCATTCGGCCATGCACCTGATGCACTGCCTGCTGGAGCAGACGCTGGGGCGCTCGATTCCACACCCGGTCCGCTCGCCGTTGAATGACCAGGGCGGGGAAAATCACTATGAGTTCATGGGCGAGTTCGATGAGCAGAGCCTGGAGCGCGCCACGCAAGAGCTGAATCGCTTTTGCGCGGCCGGTCATGCCGTCAGAACCCAGGCCGATACCGGCAAAGGTCCAGGTTATCGCTGGTGGCAGTGTGGCGAATGGTCAATCCCCTGTGGCGGCGTGCATGTCGGCAATACGCGAGAGATAGGGGCCGTCACTGCCAGCATGAAAATCAGGAAAAACACCACCCGGGTCGCTGTCTCGTTCGCGGTAGAGGTTGAGTAAATGTCGGAGAACCAGCAGGCCTTTGGCGCGTTTCTCACCCAGTTGCGCCTCGAAAGCGGCCACCTGAAAATTTCAACTTTTCTGGAAACCGTGAACATTCCGTTTTCCGCCAACCACTACCGGGACGTCGAGGCAGGGCGCAAGCACCTGAGCCTTGAGTCAGCCGTCGAACTGCATGACCAACTGGGCATCGTCCCCGCCAGCAAGTCGAGTTTCGATTACTACTGGCATTACTTTCGTGATTTGTTGCCGGCCCCCGTGCACGAAATGCTGTTTGGCAAAGGGGTGGAGGTCAAGGATCTTTCCGCCATGCTCGAGGTGCGCGAACACGACTCCAAGCTACTGCGCCGCGCCTTGAGCCTGAGCCGCTACGAACGTGAGTTCATCGTCACCGAAGAGATCATTGCAGCCTTCAAGGAACACTTCGAACTGCTGCCGTTGATGACCTATCTGTACATGGTGGACAGCGCCTCGGTGGCCGAAATCCAGGCGGTGTGCCAGCAGCTCGGCCTGGCCTACAACGCGCGTACCGAAGCCTTCCTGAGCCTTGTGGCCAAGGAGCGCAGCACCCCGCAGTCACCCTTCGTGCGCCATGCCCCCACCTTGAGAATGCCCAGAACCGCAGAGGCCCTGGCGCTCAAGGACCGGTTCCTGCGTCACGAGATCGACCGATCGTTGACCAAGCCCGAGCAAAGCGAATATTTCAATGTGTCCGGATCATTCAAGTACAGCGCGATGGTCACGCTCAAAGCGGCGGAAATCGAAGAGATCCAGGACCGCCTTGTCGATCTGTTTTCAGTGATCGAAGTGCACAACAAATCTTCCGGACAACTGGAAGACCCAGGGGCTGATCCCTACTTCTTCGGGTTGGTGGTGTCGGGCCGCCCGGAGTACGACGGGCGCGCGGGGCGATCGAAAAAAAACAGCAAGGGATGAAGCAGGCGCTGGCCGCTGCCACCCATGGCCACAGCCGAGCACTGGGTGGAGACGGCCCAAGCGGCGCTATGACCTGTTCTGGGGAATGGCATAGGGCAGGGTGATGGGCGGCGCGTCCTGCAAAGGCCGCGAAGACTTCGCCATCAGATAGCCGATGATCTGCGCCGAGCTGAGCTCGATATGCAACAGGTCTTCATCGTCAAACCACGCGTTGGGCCAGAAGATCAGGTCCGAGGTATTGGCCTCGGGGAAGTTGGTTTCCAGCAGGTTCAGGGCGTAGTCCGTATCAGACTCCGTGCCCTCGCCTTGGCAGATGAAATCCGCCACGGCGCACGCTTCGTCGAAGCTCAGGTCGTCAACGTAGCGCTCTTGATGAAAGGCCGTGCGCAGAAAGTTCGCCGCGCTGGTATGGCTGTGCATGTCGCGAAATTCGTGGAACTCGAAAGGCCGGCCGGCGTGGCTGTTCCACTGCTGGATCAGCGCACTGATCTCGGGGCTTTCCCGTTCCTGGTTGTCCCAGATCCGGTCGAGGATCTGCTTGAGCAAGTCTTTCATCAACGCCCGTATTTTCGGCGTCGCGGGTGTTGGTTTCAGCCGTTCCGGCATGGCCATGGGTATCTCCTTGATTGTCATTTCATACGGCTGGTGGAGGGGGCCGCGAGATCGCCTTCGCCGGCAAGCCGGCTCCTACGGGGGGATGGTGCGTGCTTGTGTAGGAGCTGGCTTGCCAGCGAAGACGCCCGCCAGACCACCCCCCATTCCCGAGCGGCGCACAGGATAGGCCTTCCGCGCCGCCGACTAAAGCGCTGGCCCCAGCAACAACAACGCACACAACCCGCCCTCAGGCCGATTGCGCAATTCCAGACGGCCACCGATCTTGCTGACGATCATCTGCACAATCGCCAGCCCCAGCCCAGCGCCATGGGCATTGCCCTGGCTGTAGAAGCGCTCCAGCAAACGCCCGCGCTCCTCTTCATTGATGCCGGGCCCGGCATCTTCCACGCACAGGTGCATCGCGCCATCGGCTTGGGGCCGCAGGCCGACCCGCACTTCGCTGCCCGCGGGGGCAAAGTTCAGGGCGTTGGTCACCAGGTTCTGCAGGGCAATGGCCAAAGCCACCGGGTCGGTGTCGATCAGGCAGCCTTCGTCGCCTTCCAGCACCAGTTCAACATCCTTCTCCAGGGCCAAAGGCGTCAGCTCCGCCAGCTCTTCGCGCACCAGGGCGCTGAGGTCGATGCGGCTCAGGCGCGGGTTGCTCAGCTGCGGCTCGATGCGCGCCATGGTCAGCAGCTGACTGCCGATGCGGGTGGCGCGGTCGACGCCGCTCAGCAAAAAGTCCAGGGCTTCCTGGCGTTGCTCCGGGCTGCCGGCGCTCTGGGCGTTCTGCGCGTGAATCCGCAGGATCGCCAGGGGCGTGCGCAGTTCATGGGCGGCGTCGGCGATAAAGCGTCGCTCGCGCTCCAGCAGGCTGTCGATCTGCGCCAACAACTGGTTGAGGGCGGTCTGCATCGGCTCCAGGTCCTGGGGCAGGGGCTTGAGACCGAGGGGTTGCAGGGTGTCGCTGCTGCGCCCGCGAATGGCCCGGGCCATGGCCCGCAGTGGCGCCAGGCCCCAGCCGATGGTCAGCCAGATCAGCAACGCCAGCAGCGGCACGCCGATCAGGGTCGGCCACAGGGTATGGCGCACGATGCGCTGGATCAGGTCCTGGCGGATGTCATCGCGCTCGCCAACCCAGATCAGCAAGCCCTGTTGCGGGTCGGCCAGCAGAAAGGCGCACCAGTCCTTGCCGTTTTCCAGGATGTCGTGGGCGCCCAGTGTTGTGGGCGGTGCCTCCAGCAGCGGGGCCTCGGCGGAGCGCATCAGCAACTGGCCGTCGTCGCGCCAGACCTGGAAGGTCAGGCGGGTTTCATAAGGGTGGGCCGCGCCGTCCACGCCGACCCGGCTCATGGCCTGGTCGAAGGCCTGGTGCAGGCGCTCCCAGTCCGCTGCGTCCGGCTTTTGAGCCGGGTCGCGCTGGCGCAGCACCCCTTGCAGAAGGCGCGCGCTCTGGGCCAGCTGGGCGTCGTAGACCTCTTCGATTTCATGGTGGCTGTCGCGCAGCACCAGCCAGCTGATCAGCAAATCCCCCAGCAACACCAGGACCAGGACCGGCAGCAGAATCCGCGTGCGCACCGAGTTCATGGCTTGAGCGCCAGCACGTAACCGACGCCGCGCACGGTGCGGATCAGCTCGCTGCAGAGCTTCTTGCGCAGGTTGTGGATCAGCACTTCCAGGGTGTTGCTCTCGACCCGGTCCTGCCAGCCGTACAGCGCCCGGGACAGGCGCTCGCGGGTCACCACCTTGCCCGGGCGTACCATCAGCTGGTGCAGCAACTGGTATTCCATAGGCGTCAGCACCACTTCGTTGTCTTGGTAGTGCACCTGCTGGTTGGCCGGGTCGAGGCGGATGCCGGCGTGTTCCAGCAGCGGCTGGGCACGACCCTGGCTGCGGCGCAGCAGGGCGCGGACCCGGGCCTTGAATTCCTCGACATCGAAGGGCTTGACCAGGTAGTCGTCGGCCCCGGCATCCAGCCCGGCGATGCGCTCGGCGGTGCCGTCGCGGGCGGTGAGAATCAGCACTGGCAGGTCCTGCTGGGCGGCGCGCAATTGCTGCAACAACTCCAGACCGTCGAGCCGCGGCAGGCCCAGGTCCAACAGCAACAGGTCGAAGCTTTCCGTGCGCAGGGCGTGCAGGGCGCTGGCGCCGTCCTGCAGCCAGTCCAGGGTGTAGCCTTCGGCGCTCAGCGCCACGCGGATGCCCTGGCCGAGGGCACGATCATCTTCGACAAGCAGCAGGCGCATGGGGCGGTTCTCGGTAGGGCGAGGGGGCAGGGAAGGGGCGCATGATGACGCCGGCCAGGGTCCATCGGCAGGGGTTTTTAGCGGGGAAAATGTTACCGCGCGTTGCCAACTAAGCTTTCACTAAGCTTGGTTTTGCACAGTGCAATCTCCCCCATTACCGGAGCGTTTCTCTATGCGCAAAGTCCTGCTGCTGTCCCTGGTTCTCGCCAGCCCCCTGGCCATCGCCGGCCCGCAATGCACCACCGCCGAACGTTCGCAATGGCAAGACCCGCAAGCCTTCCAGGACCAGCTCAAGGCCCAGGGCTATCAGATCAACAAGTTCAAGGTCACTGACGGCAACTGCTACGAGATCTACGGCTTCGACAAGGACCAGCGCAAGGTCGAGATCTACCACGACCCGGTCACCGGCAAAGCGGTGAAGACCGAGATCAAAGGCTGATGCCGCACGCTTCCCTGCGGCTGTGGGACCCGCTGGTGCGACTGTTTCACCTGTCCATCGCCGGGGTCTTTATCGGCAACTACTTCTTCAATGAAGCCGGTGACGACTGGCATGTCTGGCTCGGCTACTACGCCATGGCCTGGCTGCTGCTGCGCACGCTGTGGGGATTTGTCGGGCCGCGCAGTGCGCGCTGGTCCGACTTCTGGCCGACCCGGGCCCGGCTGGCGGGGCATCTGCGCTCGCTGCGGGCCGGGCGCCCCGAGCATCGCCTGGGGCATTCACCCCTCGGTGCCTTAGTGATGCTGCTGATGCTGCTGGCCCTGTTGCTGATCGGCATCAGCGGTTTTCTGATGGAAGAGGTCGATGCCCTGTGGGGCGCCGACTGGCCGCTGCAAGTGCACGAAACCAGCGCCGATGTGCTGCTGGGCCTGGTGCTGCTGCATGTGTGCGCGGCGATTTTTGAAAGCTTCCAAGTGCGCGACAACCTGCCGTTGTCGATGCTCACCGGCCGCCGCCGACCCTTGCCGGACAGTGATCGGCACTAATGGTTTTTCCCTTGTACCCACCCTGTATTTGCCACGGGCTCCTGTATGCGTGCGCTGTCCTTTCGCCTGAGCTTCATCTGCAGCAGCCTGCTCTTGGCCGCCGTCTTTATCGCCGCCTGGCGCAGCCATCCTCCCCATCAGCTGGCGCCGTTTGCCCAGGCTGCGGTCAGCAGCGATACGGCTACGACCAACAGTACGCCGCAATACAACAGCCGCTTCGTCTCCTCGGACCTGGATGACTTCGTGCATTCGTCCTCGGTGACCGCCTTACCCGGCGGCGACCTGATGGCCGTGTGGTTCGCCGGCTCCCGGGAAGGCGCCGCCGACGTCCAGGTGCGCAGCGCACGCTTTGACGCCAAGACTGGCGAGTGGGGCGCCGAGCAGGTGCTGGCCACCCGCGAATCGACCCGTGACGGCACCGGGCGCTATATCCGCAAGCTCGGCAACCCGGTGATCGCCCTGGGCCCGGACCAGCGCCTGTGGATGTTCTACGTTTCGGTGTCGGTGGGCGGCTGGGCCACCAGCGCCATCAACCTGATGGTTTCCGACGACCTGGGGCGCAGCTGGTCGGCGCCGCGACAGCTGGTGACCTCGCCGTTCTTCAACATCAGCACCCTGGTGCGCGCCGCGCCGGTGTTCCATGCCGACGGCTCGATCGGCCTGCCGGTGTACCACGAGTTCATGGGCAAGTTCGCCGAGTATCTGTACCTGAGCGCCGATGGCGCGGTGATCGACAAATTCCGCATCAGCCGTGGCAAGCACTCCCTGCAACCGACCATCGTGCCCCTGGACGAACGCCGCGCCATAGCCATGCTGCGCTACGCCGGCGACACCCACCACAAGGTCCTGGCCAGCCGCACCGAAGACGCCGGGCAGACCTGGAGCGAGCCCTATCCGCTGCAACCGTCCAACCCCAACTCGTCCCTGGCGGCGGTGGGCACCGACGACCAGGGCCTGCTGGTGGCCCTTAACGACCTGCAGGACGGGCGCTTCAAGCTCAGCCTGTACGGCACTGACGCCGGCCTCAGCCAATGGCGCCCTCTGGTGGAACTGGACCAGTCCCCCGACCCCCTGGGCCAGCCGTTTTCCCACGAGGCCTACAAGGACATCATCGGCGAAGGCTTCCGCGCCTCCAGCGGCGCCCGCCGCCTGCCCCTCGAACAGCGCTTTCTGAGCAACCTCGACTACCGGGTGTGCAAGCCCCAGGGCTGCGACTTCGAGTACGAATACCCCTACTTCAGCCGCGGGGCGGACGGCCTGTACCACCTGGTCTATTCCTGGAACAACACCTTTATCAAGCACGTCAGCTTCAACGCGGCGTGGCTGGCGGAGCGCTTGTGATGATGTCGCTATGGCAAGCCCACCTGAGTTTTATCCTCCTGGGCTTTGTGCTGCTTGGCAGCCTGCGCCTGACCGCACCCTGGCGGCCCTGGCTGCTGCCCGTGCTGGCGCTGGTCAGCTTTATTCCGCTGAACCAGCTGCCGCTGGCGGCCTATGTACGCAGCTTCACCGATGATCTGGCCATCAGCACCCTGGTGCTGCTGGGCTGGGTCAGCCTGCGGCACTTGGGGGTGATTGCGCCCTTGCCAGCCAAACACCGGGTGCAGGTTTTGCTGCTGTTTATCGGCCTGACCCTGAGCCTGTACCCCGCGACCCTGGGCCTGACCTACCTCGACCCCTACCGCTGGGGCTACAACCCACGGCCGATGATCGTGCTGATGGGCCTGGCGGCGCTGGTGCTGCTGTGGCAGCGCAACCTGCTGGGGGTACTGATGCTGGCAGCCGGGACCCTGGCCTTTGCCCTGCGCCTCAAGCCTTCGGAAAACTACTGGGACTACCTGCTGGACCCGCTGCTGGCGGGCTACTGCCTGATCGCCGGCAGCGGCGGTCTGCTGCTGTGGCTGTGGCGCCGCGTCACCCAGCGCCGCCGCGGGCAGCCCCTTGCCGGGTAAACCAACCGGCCGCGCCGCGGCCTTCGACAACACCACACAGAGGTCAATGATGGGCGGGTTGCAATCACGCCGCCTGCGCTACGGCGTGGGCGCAATCGGGCTGGTATTCGGCTTGCTGGCACTGCTGCGGCTGCTGTTCGCCGTGGGTTTTTCCGGGGTGGACCTGAGCGCCGCCGATCAGCGCGAGGCCATTCTGCAGACCCTCGGCATCGGCCTGCGCTTCGACCTGCGCCTGACCCTGCTGCTACTGCTGCCCCTGGCCCTGCTGGCCTGGCTGCCGCGCTGGAACCTGCTGCGCCTGCCAACTTTGCGCTGGCTGGCCCGGGCCTACCTGCTGCTGGTGCTGGGCGGGGTAGGGCTGCTGTACATCATCGACTTCGGCCACTACGCCTACCTCGGCGTACGCATCAACGCCACGGTGCTGCGCTACCTCGACGACGCACAGATCTCCCAGCAAATGCTCTGGGAAAGCTACCCGGTGCTGTGGATCGTCCTCGCCTGGGGCAGCGCCCTGAGCCTGTGGTGCTACGCCTTGCTGCGCCTGGAACGCCTGACCCTAGACCGCCCGGCGCAACCCCTGGGCCGCTGGTCCCTGGCCAGCGTCAGCGCCCTGGGCATCGCCGCCGTGTTCCTCGCCCTGCTGGGCCGGGTGGAAAACCTCAACCTGGAAAACCCCGTGCCCCTGCGCTGGAGCGACGCCTATTTCTCCGGCAACAGCCAGATCGCCGCCCTGGGCCTCAACCCCATGCTGTTCTTCTACGACACCCTCAAGGCCGGCCAAGCCCAGTACGACGAAGCCCAAGTGCGGCAACACTACCCGGCCCTGGCCCGCTACCTCGGCGTCGACCACCCGGACCCGCACAGCCTGAACTTCACCCGCCAACAAGGCATTCAGCCGTACCGCATCGACCGCCCCCGGCCGCCCAACGTCATCTTCGTCATGCTCGAATCCCTCGGCACCAGCGCCGTGGGCGCCTACGGCAACCCGCTCAACCCCACCCCCAACCTCGACCGCCTGGCCAGCCAGAGCTGGTTCTTCAAACACTTCTACGTCCCGGTCACCGGCACCGCCAAGACCGTGTGGGCCAGCATCACCGGTGTGCCCGACGTCACCCGCCAAGAGACCGCCACCCGCCAGCCCCTGATCACCCGCCAACACAGCCTGATCAACGCCTTCAGCGACTACCACAAGCTCTACCTGATCGGCGGCAACGCCGGCTGGGCCAACATCAACGGCCTGATCCGCCAGAGCATCGACAACGTGCGCCTGTACGACGAAAGCCACTGGCAATCGCCCCAGGTGGACGTCTGGGGCATCTCCGACCTCGACCTGTTCAAGGAAAGCGACCGCCTGCTGCGCGCCATCCCCCAGGACCAGCCGTTCTTCGCCTACCTGCAAACCTCCGGCAACCACCGCCCGTTCACCATCCCCAAGGACAACGACGGCTTTCAAGCCCAGGACCTGCCCCTGGAACAGGTCCAGGCCGCCGGTTCCCGCAGCCTGGAGCAATACAACGCCGTGCGCCTGCTGGACTTCAACATCGGCCGCCTGATGGACATCGCCAAAGCGGGGGGCTACTACGACAACACGATTTTCGTGTTCTTCGGCGACCACAACACCCGCATCAGCCAGATCCCCCACATGGCCCCCGCGTTTGAACAGCTAGGGCTGGAAAGCAACAACGTACCGCTGCTGATTCATGCCCCGGGGATGTTGCAGCCCAGAGTGATCGAAGAAGCCGTCGGCCTCGCCGACCTGCTGCCCACCGTGGCCGGCATGGCCGGGATGCCCTTCACCAATGGCGCCATGGGGCGGGACATTCAACAGCCTGCTCCGGAGGGGGAGCGGGTGGTGCCGCTGGTATTGAGGGAAGGGACCTTTCCGGTGATTGGCGGCGTGACCAAGGACTTTTTGTTGCAGATGCAGCACGACGGTAGCGGACCGACCCTTCACGATTTGGCCTCACCCACCCCACGCGACGACGTGGCCCAGCAACACCCTGAAGAGTTTCAGCGGTTGCTGGAATTGACTAGGGGGCTGCACGAAACGGCACGCCTGATGCTGTATAGGAATGTGCGTTAGACCTTTCGACTTCATCGCATTAACTAACGTACTGGCTCACATTCCGGTACAGGTGTTGTCGTCTTGATTGACATCGAGTGGTCGCTTTAATAAGTTCGGCGCCCGATTGATGACCTATAGCCAAAACGGCTGAGAACATCGAGCTTTGTTGAAGTCCACAGGCCAGCGTCAGCAAGGAGGCTGCATGTCTCAGCAACACAATGACAATCACTACGTTCCACAGCTGTATCTCAAGCAATGGGCGATTGAGGGCAAAGTACTTGCCTATCGACTGCTGGTTCAAAACCCCAACGTACCTCAATGGAAAAAGTACACGCCCAAAGGTATTGCTTACTATCGGCACCTTTATGTCTACACCTACGCCAAAGGTGAAACCGACGAGTTCGAGCGATGGCTTGATAGCGAGTTTGAGTCTCCGGCTAAAGCTGCCATTGAGAGGGCGACAACTGGGCAGCGCTTAACTCCGCGAGATTGGGAACTTTTAATACGGTATCTCGCTGCGCAAGATGTTCGGACGCCTGCCCGACTAAGGGAGTTTCTTGTGTATCAGCAGGAGCATCTTCCAAGCCAACTAGACGAGGTGCTCCCGCGTACTCTTAAACAGTTGGAAACCCAAGCCAGCCTCGGTCTGGACATTCAAGTTTCTACTCAGCAGCAACTCGATTCAGCACCAGTAAAGGTGACCTTTGAGCCCCATTCGGATCGACCAGGCGGTACGATTCAGGCAAAGACTCTCATTGGCCGCAAGCTTTGGGTGGATGCCACGCGGTATGTACTGCAAAACGTGATGCCTGAGCTGATGAAGCACAAGTGGACGATTTTCACTGCACCTGGTGATTTCGAATGGTCTACCAGTGACGATCCTGTAATACGCCTGGATACGTTGAGCAAACCGTATAACTTTAAAGGAAGATGGGGCGGCGAAAGTGGCTTTATCCTGCTTCCTCTAAGTCCTAAGCATCTATTGTTCACAAGTTTTGGTCAGCGTATGCCTCCTCGTGGAAAGAAGGTGTCCATTGAGTTTGCTATGCAGATAGAAAAAATCATTGTGGAGCATGCTTATCGTTATGTGTTCTCTACAAAAAAACACGATATGCGTACCCGCCGTCCAAGAATTGAGTGTGCAGAGTCGTTTAAAGAGGAAGAAGCAATCTGGAAAAATTGGCATCGCGATCAAAGTCATGCGGAGCGACAACTGCTTTAAATCAACCAATTTTCAGGTAACAGATAAGGGTTAGGGCCTGCCCTGGAGCTTGCAAGGGCGCTTAAGCTGTCCTCTTTTCCAGACGGCGTTAGCCGTCAGCGAAATGGTATTTAACAACCATTAATGGGTATTTGATTTTTGGTTTGTTTGGTAGCGCTCCTTGACTTCAGCCACGCTCAGCCACTTGCGTTGCTAATGCACCACCCGATGGCAATTGGCACACAACAACGCCAAATCAGCGAGCTTAGTTTTGTCACCCGGCTGGAGCGTGTGCAGAGGTTTAGTGTGATGGACATCAATCACACCCTCCACATCTGCACCACAGGTTTGGCTGAAGTTAAAACCACACGCCTAACACTGCAGCGCTCCATGTTGCTTCAGCGCCTCTTCCTTTTTGCGCTTAACGATTTTCTTGTCTCTTTCCCGTACCCGATGCACCCGGGTGAGCACTTTGCCTTCCTCTGCTTCGAAGAAGCCTGGGTCATCCGCTGCACTTAAATCGATAGGGTATCCGCGCGCCAGTGTCCTTTAGCCCGCTCTGAAAACTATGGTGTCCATCCTTTGGGCGAGTCGGTGAAACAGAGTGACTCGTCTACTCATCTGCTCCACCGGAGCACGCTAAACCTAGGTCAGATTCAACCCGCCGTCTGAGAGGAGTATCTCGCCGGTTAAGTAGTCCGACTCGACCAGCATTACAACAGCTTTTGCGATGTCGTCTGGGCTAGCGGCCCTGCGCATAGGGGCGCGAGTTCGCCATAGCTCTTGGGCACCCGTCCACTCTGCGGTCATAGGTGTGTCGACCAAGCCAGGCGCCACAGCGTTTACGCGAATATCTGGCCCCAGGGATAACGCGAGCAAGCGGGTCATGTGATTAAGCGCGGCTTTACTGACCGCATAGGGAATCGATGCACCTTTAGGACGAATACCGGCATGGGAACTGATATTTACGACGCAACCTGCTCGACGGTAACGGGCGGCATCGCGCAATGCCGACTCGGCCAATGTGACGAGGTGGAACGGCGCCACGACATTCACCTCGTTAAGTTCGTGCCACACCGTCGAGTTGGCCGAGGCAAGGTCGCCGTGGGGAATCACTTTGCTAATACCGGCGTTATTGACCAATACGTCGAGCTGCCCCCACGCGGCGATCGCCTCGTTAATAAGCCTGACCCTGTCAGCTTCGACAGCAAGATCAGCTTGCACGTAAATAGCCTGCTGCATTTCGGCAGCCATAGTGCGTCCCGTATCCGCAGAATTTCGCGAATGGATCACCACCGCATAGCCTGCCTGGCTTAGTACACGTGCAATGGCTGCGCCGATACCGGAAGTGGATCCTGTAACCAAGGCGACGCGTAATACGTTATCGATTGTCGGATTGGGGTTCATATGGATTTCTCTAATGGGTTGCTGGAAAGCCAACACCTGAGCACCAAGCGAGCAACGTCGGCGTCAGGCAGTCACGATGGGCAGGTATCCATCTTCAAATCAGGTTGGCGCTTACCGGGTAAACCGTTGCGGTGAAGGAGATACCGGTTCAGGGCAAGAGCGAGCTCGTCGCGGCTCCAAACAGGGTTGGATTGATTGCGGGTAGGTGCAGGGGGCATGCGGGAGCTATCCGTAGGTTTCCCGATTCGCTGTACGACACAGCGCAAGAGGCCGTAAGGATATTCTTTTCCCAACAGGTTTGGGAGTTCAGCAGTGAGTAGGAAAGGGAGGCGAGCAGGGGAGGGACGGGATGCTCTCACTACGCGGCCACGGGTGTGGCAGATCATTGAGAGTGCTTTAGCAATATCGAGTACCACAAGCTCTAGCTGATCGGCGGCAACGCCGGCTGGGCCAATATCAACGGCCTGATCTGCCGAAGCATCGACAACGTCCGCCTGTACGACGAAAGCCACTGGCAATCGCCCCTGGTGGACGTCTGGGGCATCTCCGACCTCGACCTGCCCCTGGAACAAGCCCAGGCCGGTTCCCGCAGCCTGGAGCAATACAACGCCGTACGCCTGCTGGACTTCAACATCGGCCGCCTGCTGGAGATCGCCAAAGCGGGGGGCTACTACGACAACACGATTTTCGTGTTCTTCGGCGACCACAACACCCGCATCAGCCAGATCCCCCACATGGCCCCCGCGTTTGAATAGCTTGGGCTGGAAAGCAACAACGTACCGCTGCTGATCCATGCACCGGGGATGTTGCAGCCCAGAGTGATCGAAGAAGCCGTCGGCCTCGCCGACCTGCTGCCCACCGTGGCCGGCATGGCCGGGATGCCCTTCACCAATGGCGCCATGGGGCGGGACATTCAGCAGCCCGCGCCGGAGGGGGAGCGGGTGGTGCCGCTGGTATTAAGGGAAGGGACGTTTCCGGTGATTGGCGGCGTGACCAAGGACTTTTTGTTGCAGATGCAACACGACGGCAGTGGCGCGACCTTGCATGATTTAGCGTCGAGCACCCCGCGAGAGGATGTGGCACAGGAGCATCCGCAGGAGTTTGAACGGTTGCTGGAGTTGACGCGGGGGATGCATGAGGGGGCGCGGTTGATGCTTTATCGGAATGTTCGCTGACACCGCACAGTCATCGGTTGACGCCAGCACGTGTAGGAGCTGGCTTGCCAGCGAAGGCAGCCGAAATACCACTACGGCCTAGAGGCCAAACCCCGCCGGCATGCCTGAAAAGCTAGGGTCCCCGCTGAATCACAATTGTTTTCGCCTGCTCGCACGTCCACCTGTTGAGGCGTTTGTATTTGACTAAAGGCGCACTAGTCAGAATGATGGCTCTCAGCCATTATTCGTGGTCGGGATTAGCCAACACAACAATCATCAACAAGGACGCCGGTTCGCAATGAGCAAGGAATTAACGGAAAGCAAGCTCCAGCAAGCACTGGAATGGGCCTACGAAAAGGCAATGGACGGTATCCCAGGCACAGGTACAGCGAAAGAATTCGCAGATGAATACCTGAGCAACAACGACAACGCGTTAGACGCAACCAACTCCCTTATCCGCTGGCAGAACACCAAAGCCGCGACCTCCGGTTTCCTGACAGGCCTAGGTGGTGTTATCACCTTGCCGGTGACCATCCCGGCCAACATCGCCAGCGTCATGTACGTGCAGTTACGCATGATCACCGCCATTGCCTATATCGGTGGCCACGACCCTCGTGATGATCGGGTCAAAACGCTGGTCTACACCTGCCTGGCCGGTAACGCCGCCAAAGACATCCTCAAGGATGTAGGCATCTCCTTTGCCAATAAACTGGCCATCAGCTCCATTCAGAAAATCAGTGGAGCTACCCTCACTAAAATCAACCAGGCCGTGGGCTTTCGCTTGTTGACCAAATTTGGCAGCACCGGCGTGGTCAACCTGGGCAAAGCCGTTCCTCTGCTGGGTGGACTAGTAGGTGCGACGTTTGACTCTGTGACTACAAACACGGTGGGCAATGTGGCTCGTGACGTGTTTGTGGGGGATGGCAGTAAAGCCAAGGCGGAGGTTGAGGTAGGAGTGACTAACGAGTAACCGATATCAGAGTTAGGCCTGAGTAGGTGGCCAGTTGTTTTTAATCTCGCAGCGAAAAACAACTGGTTCGCCACGCGCTCCAGTGGTCGCAGCTTTCCTTCTTCTGTACTTACTCAGCAGTCACTTCGGTTCTTTTTCGCCAGGACAATGACTAACCTTCAAGCGACGTTCCATTGATCGTCCTCTGCTTTACGGCGTTTATGGCTCAGGATAAGGTGCTGGCATAAGGATATGAGTTCTGGCGTTGAGCCAAGGATGGTTTCCCTACTAGTGGTGCGAGTTTTTCGCTCTCCTACATCGACATGATTTTTCTACAAAAAGCTGCCAAGCAAAGTGCTGTCATCGATTGCCAATAGGTATGGCGATGGATGTTCCAGCTAATTTAGCTGGGCATCCCGAACGTCAAATACTGGTAATTGAAGGCTAGAATCATGGATTTTTCGACGCTGGTGCAGTTGTGGAGTGCCGCGAGCTCAGAGCAACTCATCGCACCACGAATGGTAGTTAGCCTGGTTGTCATTTTGTGTGTTTGGTACTTGATTCGCTATTTCTATCGTTCGTTCCGGTTGAGTGCACGGCTAAAGAGACTGACAGCGAGCTTGCTGATAGCTAAGACTCTACCTGCTCCTCAACGCCGCTCTGAACTTGAGAGTCTGTTCAAAGATACTAACCTCGACCACTCATGGCAGGAATATGCTGAAACGCTTCACGACCAGTTCGAGCTTATAGAGGGGGAGCAGGTTCTTGTCCGTTCGCGTGCGACTGCTGGTGCCGCACATTTCTTCTCGCCTCAGAGTGTTATCGATACTCCGTTGGGTACAGAGTTTTATAAGCACCTACCTGGCATCTTGACTGGCATAGGCATTGTCGGAACTTTTTTCGGTTTGATGTTGGGCTTACAGCACTTCGACCCCAGTACTCCAGAGTTGGTAAACAGTAGCGTTGATAAGCTTCTAAAAGACGTGCTGTTTGCGTTTATCGGTTCTTTCATTTCGATCATGGCGTCTATTGCTGTGACGATTACTGAGAAATGGCGCCTGAGTCGTTGCTATAAGCACCTTGAAACCTTCAACGAAACAATCGATTGTCTCTTCGATAGCGGTGTTGGCGAGGAGTATCTGGCGGAACTTGTGCGCTCGAGTGCTGAAAATTCCGTGCAAACCCGTCAGCTCAAGGACAGCCTGGTAACCGATCTGCGGGAAATGCTGCAGAACC
This sequence comes from Pseudomonas danubii, assembly GCF_042980055.1. NCBI lineage: Bacteria > Pseudomonadati > Pseudomonadota > Gammaproteobacteria > Pseudomonadales > Pseudomonadaceae > Pseudomonas > Pseudomonas danubii. Next base: position 5,488,815 of record NZ_CP116502.1, on the reverse strand, counting down.
TCGTAGATACCCAAGTCCGCGAAAGCCTCAAATTAGCGGATACCTTGTCAACGACTTACCGTGACTCTGGGCAGTTGTTGGCCGATCAGGTAAGCCGTGCGATTGAAAGCAGTCTCAAATCCCCCCTTGAAGCTATCGCGGGTGCGGTTCAAGCCGCCAGTGGCGACCAGTCAGGGCAAGTACAGAACCTTCTTCAGGATGTTCTAGTTGCCTTCATGAACAAGCTCGAAGGTACGTTCGGCCAGCAGTTCAACGGTCTACACGAACTGATGGGGCAGTCCGTTGCTGCCATGCAGTCGATGCAACAAGGCTTTTCGACGCTGATTCAAGATATGCGCTCGGCTAGCGAGTCCTCGGCCCAAAACAGCTCGACCATGATCGCCCAGTTACTTTCCGATATGCAGGCCGGACAGAACGCCATGCAAGCGGGGATGAACGAGATGCTTGCCAATCTCCAGGATTCGGTTGCCCGTATCGGCAACGAAGGGGAGGGGGCAGGTGTTCGAATGGCCGAGCAGTTGGAGAAGTTGTTTGCTCAAAGCGAGGCGCGCCAACAGGCAATGGCTGAGAATCTCCAGGCTTTTGTTGAGACGATTAAGCAGAACATCGGCCAAGGTCAACAGGAAACCATGGCGAAAATTGCGGGCTCTGTTGAGGTGCTGAGTGAGCAACTCTCGGCAGTCTTTAAGCAACTGGAGCACGGCCAGCAGCAGATGGATCAAACCACCCGCGCTGCACAGGCTGACCTACATCAAGGCACCCGCGACCTGGTAGGCGGCCTTGACGAGCAGGTCAAGGCGTTGCTGCAAACAGTTTCTGAGCAACAGAAGTCTGCACAGGACACTGTTAAGGCATTGAGCGCCCAAACCGAGCAGCATTTGCAGAGCATGCAGTTAGGCGCAGACAAGATGAGGGCTGCTGCAGAGCGGTTTGAAACGGCCGGACAAAGCGTTGCGCGGGCCAGTGAATCCACTGCGGGTCTGATGGGAACAATCCAGGGTGCAGGTACTGAGCTTGCGCAGGCATCACGTGAGCTGAACACCGTGGTCGCAGATTATCGAAACAATCGTGAAGCGCTGGCGAAAACTCTCACAGTCATCGAAGGGGTTGTCGCTGGTGCACAAGGGGAGGCCAGTGGTCGTAGCCAGTATCTCCAGGACCTGAAGGTCCAAAGCGAACGGATGCAGGCGCTTAACCGTGAAGTGTATGAATACTTGGAAAACATCAGTGGTGTGCTGGGTAACGGCTTCAAAGAGTTCGGTGATGGCATGGAAGGCGCGTTGAAACAAACTTTGGGCAGCTTGGATAACGAGCTTCATAAAGCGGTGACTAGCCTCGCGGGCGGAGTAGACGGGGTCAAGGACAGTCTCGAGGAGTTTGGTGAAATCATGGAAAAAATCAGGCAATAACGGAGGCTAGTTGATGTTTGGTAAGCAAATGCCTTCGGTTGCCCGTTCAAAAGACGAGGGAGAGAAGCCTTTCTGGATCTCCTTCGCTGATTTGATGACCGCGATGATGATTCTATTTCTTGTGGTCATGGTGGCAGCGTTGAGTTCTGTGACACAGCGCATTAACCAAGCGGAGCAAGGAGAGAAGCAGCGTAATAGGGATATCAGTCAGATCTGCGAGCACCTGAGCCTTAAGGCGAAGACTGCCAGCAAGACCATCGTGGTGGATTGCAAAGACAACCGGATTAGCTTCGGCGATGCTGGCCGTTTTGGGCACAACCAGTACGCGCTGAGTAACGATGGTCAGTCGGCGCTTCAAGAGGTTGTGCCGATGATTCTGGAGGCGGCCAACAGTGAGGTAGGCCGTAAATGGTTCAAGCAGGTTGTGATTGAGGGATCGACAGACACCGATGGCTCCTACCTTTATAACCTGCACCTTTCACTGCAACGTTCAGAGTGGGTGATGTGCAGTTTGCTCGATAGCCGCAGCCCACTCCAAGTTGGATTGTCGCCAGAACACCAACAGCAAATCAGATCTATGTTCTTAGCGGGCGGTGTGTCTTTCAACAATGCAAAGGACACCAAGGAAGAAAGCCGGCGAGTGGAGTTGCGCATGCAGTTCTTTGGTTTGAAGGAAAAGGAATACAACCTCAAGCCAGAGGTCCCGGTTTTCAACAACACTGATATGGAAAAATGTCAGTTGGCAATGAATCGATGACCAGCCCAATCGCGAGGCTTTCCGCTGCTATTAACCTGAGTCTTTCCACGCATCGAACGGGGCAGGTGCCTGAACCGTTGGCGCGATTCCCCCGTCTGGGGGCTGCGGGGATTGATCTTTACGAGCGATTCGAACGCGCTGAAAAGGCCTTGCCGCCACCTCAGGAAAAGCGCCGTGCTGCGATAAGCAAGTTCCGCAATGTACTCCCACTCAACGCCTCTGAATGGCGCTTGGTTTTCGCAGGCCTCTCGGACAAGAGTGAGCGAGTCGGTCCGATACTGGACGATGATCATCTTTATGCCCGAGTGCATGAAGAAATTCATCACCGTATCGAAAAGCGAAAGTTGAGTCGTCGAGACTGGTTGGCGCTGTGCTTTAGCTACTTTGGGTACGAGGCCGCCAATCCTGATCAGAACGCCAATTGGTGTGTGTTGCGGACCGACGTTCAGCTTGGTTTCGATTGCGTCAGAGGTCAGCAAAAACGCGAGAAGGAATGGGTACATATCGTCCAGCATCATCAGGAGCTTTTTTCCGAGCAGGCAGGCGCCAGGCTGGGCGACCAGATGTTCAATGGTGAAATTAGCGACCTTTCAGCGTTGCAGACGATTGCGCAGATCCCTGACAGCAGTTGGCTGTGGCGAAGGATCTTTAACGTACTGATTTCTCGTATTTTCATGTTGGATGACACCGAGTTTTCTCAGCGCTTAGCCGACCTTGTCGACATCGGCCGGCAGCATCCGCGCTACATGAACGAAATTCTGAGTGCGTGTCTGTCGCGCTATCACGTAGCTGCTTATCGAGAAAAGCCGTCGTCGCTGCTCAAACAGGTTGCACTCGAGAGTTGGGGCAGCCCTCAGATCCGCTCCAGGCAAAACAGCTGGCTGCAGTATGTTGAAAAAGATGTCTGTGCAATGGTCGTTGCGTGGTTCGCGAAGGAAGATCTGGAGCACTTCTTCAACCTGTTGAAGGGAGACTCCGAGGTTGATCAATCGCGTCTGTATTACTGGCTAAGATTTGCCAACCAAATGAGCTATACCCGAATTGTCATGGGCGCGGATGCGTGGAATGACCGCGGGCGGGACTTCGTTCATTTCCGTGAAAAAAATAAAGGGCGCTTGAGCAAGCTGGTAGGCGGTCCTGGGTATAACAATGCTGTGGTGATGCAGATTGGGAACTACTTTTTCGTGGAGTTCTCTGGAACAGGTAATGCCTGCTATGTGTACAAAGCAGATGATTCGCCGTTTAACCCAGACAAATCCCAGCTTGAGCTTACTGCCGAGCTGAAGCAGGCAAATCGAGCGTTGGACCGAATGCGGCACTCACCTGCACCTAGTCGCCCGAACCGTATAGAGGGTTGGCTGAGCAAGTTCGATGACTCTCTAGGGAAATTGGGCATTCGTGTGCAGAGTCAGGCCGGCTCGCCCGGATCATCTAAGCCTATGGCTTTTGAAGAGCAAGTCCGTGACGCCCTAAAGTCGGTCAAACACAAAGTCTATGACCAGCGCGCGCGCGGTGGCGCATTTCAGGTCCAGCTTGATAGCAATGATCAGGCTGCTATTGCAGCGCTCCAACGCCTGGGCTTCAAGCCCGTCAATCACCAACCACTCAGGTTTTGGAGGCAGTAATGCTCAAGCGTTTGCTGAAAGGCATCGGCCGGCAGCCAAGTTCGGCGATAAAAAATACTGAGCCTGTTTTTTCCATTGAGGAGCAGGGCATTTGTTACCCCCTGAGCTTGGCGGAGAACGGGGAGTCCTGGCCTCTGGCAAGCTATCTCGATCAGTTAGAAGAGGAGGAGTTTGTCTCCCAGCTCAGTGATCGCTGGCTGATGACATGGGATGAGCTTTATCGGCTTCTTGATGAGCCAGAGCACTTAACAAGTCTGCCGCTATTGGGGTTGCCATCAAAGACAGCTCTCATTCCTCAACTGAGCAGCCAGGGCAGCCTTGCCTCCGATGATTTCAAAGTAACCGTTAGTGGATGGCGCGACCCGCAATCCAACGCAAATATGCAGGTGCAGCGTACGGGCGCTATAGTCTGGCACCACGGAAAAATGGAGATTTTGTCTGAGGCGTGCTGGAAACTGACCTGTGCCTTACGGCAACTTTACATGGCTCAACAAAATGAGCCGGGTGAAATAACCAACCAGATCGGCTGGGCCAGCATCAGGAAGTTGGCACGCAAGGCTGGTGCTGGTATGGATGGCTTTCTGGATAAGACCGTCGTTATCAAACCTGAAAGCCTGCGACTCAATCCTCGAAAATCGACAGTAGGTAATACGCCGATTATAGAGCTGCAACCAACCTTCGAAGGTCAGCCGGCAAACTGGGTTGAGAGTTTTGACGGTGCCAATCAGGTTCAGGATCGATACCGGGTGACCGGTGATGATGGATCTTTGACCCACGTCTTGATTGAGCCTGAAGTCAAATCTGTATTGGACTATGTGCGCTCGTTGCCCGGGCGTCGGGTCGCTGGGGACGATGCACTTTCCTTCCTGCGCAACCCTTACAGCGCACTCGGTGAAAGCGCCGCGCAAGTATTGGATGCTGAGACCTATGAAGATGAACTAGCGGAGGCTGGGATTTTCTTTCACCGCTTTCATCTGGAGCCCAAACTGGATGAAATGGGACAGTACATTGAGCAGGTAAACCTGACACTCGAACCAATCTCACCAACTCCGCAAGCCCCTATCGAAGTTGAATTCAAAGCGGCCTATGACCTCGCGCCCTTCGTGCATGAGTTGCAGCTGAAATTAGCCGCTGGCATGCCAGCTGGTTTCTGGCAGGGTTATGAGCTGGAACTCAGCGATTTTGATTTGCGACAGATGGCAGGTATCAGTGACCTGCTTAAGCGTTGGCAAAACGAAGCGGCCGGTATTGAGTTCGACTCAGTCCTGGACCTGTCTCTATACGGCGACCGTGTGACTGGCATCGGGGAGGCGGAAAAAATAACTTCGCCTTTCCTCGTCAAAGAGGCGACCGAAAACTGGTTGCCGAAGGATGTGGCGGCGTTGGGCATCGATGCAGAAACTCTTGGCCGTTGGGATCCATCCGACCGTTCTCAATTTGAAGCTTTTGGGCAGCGTTTGGACGAAGCTCGTGCTGCCGGTGATGAAACGGTCTTCTTACCAGAGTCCAAAACACCACTCTCGATTGCCGCCGCCGAGCAACTGTTTGATGTCTGGTCCAGGAAGATCGCCCCTGTTGAGACCAGCCTGCTCCAGCAACAGGAAAAGGTTGGCCGCGCCATACTACAAATCGGCCATAACATCGAAGAGCCGACCTACGTTCAAATTCGTCAGGCAGCCCTACGCGCTGCTTTGGACGCAACGCCAGAGTTGCCCGGTTTGCTCAAGCCTGAGGTCGTCTTGCGTGAGCACCAGCTTCAAGGTGTTGCGTGGTTGCAGCATTTATTCCGTTTGTCACCCTCGGACGTATCAGGTTGCTTACTCGCTGATGACATGGGACTTGGAAAAACGATCCAGTTGCTCACCTTCCTGGTCTGGTATCTGGAACAGTACCCAGATGACCGACCAACCCTGATCGTTGCCCCTGTTTCGTTGCTCGATAACTGGGAACAAGAGCTTCACCGATTCTTCTTCGCTGATGCGCTGCCAGTGCTGAAGTTGTATGGCTCAGCCTTGAGTGCGGTGAAGTTCAAGAAAGAAGAAATCCCAGCTGACTTGAAAGCCAAGGGCATCAGGAATCTGTTGCGTCCGGGTTGGATGGGTGACTCCCGAATCGTTCTGACGACTTACGAGACGCTTCGCGATCAGGAGTTTTCCCTGGCGCGCCAGCAGTGGTCGATAGTCGTGTGTGATGAAGCACAGAAGCTGAAGAACCCCGCAGCACTGGTGACTCAGGCGATTAAAGCCATTCCTGCGAGATTTCGAGTGGCGTGCACTGGTACGCCTGTCGAAAATACCCTGATAGACCTCTGGTGCTTATTCGACTTCATCCAGCCAGGCTTTCTGGGCGGCTTGAACCAGTTCGGTCGTGAGTATCAACGCCCAATCGAAGCCGTGTTCGAGCGCGATACAGCTGCCCTAGAGCGCCTTCGAGGGCTTATTGATCCACAGACTCTGCGCCGTACCAAGCAAGACATTGCCAAGGATCTGCCTGCCAAAATCGAAGATACGGCCTGCCGTTCACTGAGCATGCATACCTTGCAGCGAAACCTGTACCTGTCCGAAGTATCTGCGTACAGCCAGAAGCAACAGATCGAAGAGAAGCTCGATCAAAAGACCTCCGGCATGCTTGGGTTGCTGCACAAACTCAAGCTCATTTGCGCCCACCCGTATAGCGTCCAACCTGACAAGCGACTGCGCGACAATTCGCCAAAACTGCAATGGTTGTTGCAGACGCTTGAGTCGATAAAAAAAGCTGGGAACGGCGACAAGGTCATCGTCTTTACCGAGTTGCGTGATATCCAGCGGGAATTGCAGCATTCGATTCAAGAGCATTTCGGGTTTCGGGCGACTGTCATCAACGGCGATACCAGTACCAGCAGTCAGAGCGCCAATAGTCGACAGAAGTTGATCGACCAATTTCAAGAATTGCCTGGCTTTGCAGTAATCATCCTGTCCACTATCGCAGTCGGGTTTGGAGTGAATGTGCAGGCGGCCAACCACGTTATTCACTTTACTCGGTGTTGGAATCCAGCCAAGGAAGATCAAGCTACGGATCGGGCTTATCGGATTGGGCAGGAGAAAGATGTGTATGTGTACTACCCGACGGTTCGGGATGCGGTGATGCCGACGTTTGAGGCAACGTTGGATGAGTTGTTAAGTAAACGACGAGCGTTGGCGCGGGATATGTTGAGTGGGGCCTCGGACATCCAGGCTTCGGATTTTGAGGCGGTGCTGAAAGCACGGTGAGAGCCGATTTGCTAGGAATTAATGCTCGGCAATGTGTCAGTTATGGGCTCGAGCCACTTAAGCCTACCTAGGGCTCAATCTGACTAAGTATCATACAAAGCTATCAGGGCTTGGCTGTACTTCTGAAGTAAGCCGCCCCCTGAATACTTACGCCAGTCGAGCTAAGCCAGCTGGACGCTTACAACTTACTCCTCAGCAAAATAATCACTGTCGAGCTGCTTCACCTCGTACACCTGCTTCACGCTCACCCCGAGGTTGTGCTCGACCATTAACCGAGCAAGTTCGACGCCATCGATCAACACCACTTTGATATCCAAGCCCAGCGCCGCGTCCCTTGCGCCCATGGAGAAATCCGAGGTGGTGATAAACACACCTTTGCGCGCCCGCTGGCGGGTCAGGGCGCCGATGAATTTGTCGATCTCCGGGCGATGTACCGTGTTGCTCCAACGCTTGGCTTGTAGGTAGATCACGTCGAGGCCGAGTTTGTCTTCCTTGATGATGCCGTCGATGCCATCGTCATTCGTGAGTTGGGTGGCTTTGCCGGCTTCTTTACGTGAGCCTCCGTAACCCATGGCTAGCATCAGGTCGACCACCACTTGCTCGAAGAAGCTCGGTGTTGCGGCTCGTACTTGAGCAAGCAGTTCATCGGCCAGTGATTGCACCAGTGCCTGATGAGCCTCGGCCAGTTGTTCGTCGGGAGTGGTTTCCGATGGGGCGATATCCAGCGCAGCGGGGATGTCCGCCGTTTGTGGCTTGGCGGTATGGAAGTCAGCGAACTCGGGGAATTGTTTCAGCCAGCTCACGGTGATGCGCGCGGGCCCATTGGCCAAGGCGTCGAGGCCACGTGGGGTGATTTGCACCATGCCTTTGGCGGGAATGGTCAGCAGCCCTGCTTTGTTGAGATACGTTCGGGCCCAGCCTACGCGGTTATTGATTACCGTCTGATTCCCAGAGGGCAGGTATTCTTTGCGCTCCTCCTCGGTCAGTTGGAACTGATCGGCAATGCGCTCGCGCAGTTCTCTGAGTAGCAACGGTGCACCGTTCTGCACCGTAGTGAGCACCGGCCGCATGACGCTTTGAAAGTCCGGAATTGCCATGGTCACTCCTTAACCCAGTTGATCGCTCTCAGCGAGGCCTGCCGCTGCCTTGAGCATTTTCAAAATCACCAGCGCAAAGGCTCGGCTCTTGGTTTCGTTGTCCAGCACTGACAACGACAATTTCTCGTTGTCAGTGATGGCGTCGAGTACGGTGTCCACCACGCGTTTTGGCAGCAGGCCGTGCATAACCTGGTCCACCGAGTGGCTGTTGACTTGAGCCATCAAGTCATCCTGGCGCAACAGGCGTTGGGTGATGCCCGTAGCAAAATGCAGTTGGTCATCATCTTGCGTTTCGGCACCAAAGATATCGTTCAGCGCGTCGATGATTTCTGACAGGCGCTTTTTCTCTGGGTCATGGGGCTTGCCGCTGCCCACATCACTGCCGGGCTTAAGGGTGTATTCGCCTTTTTCTTCGCTCAGGCGCAACTGGTGCTCAGCACGCTTGCTTAGGCGGTAGTGGCTCAATTGCAGCTCGCCCACATCGACGTCGTCTTGTTGCAGACGATCCGAACGCAGCAGCGTGTGCAGGTGCTTGGCGTACACGCAGAGCTGCTCCAGTTCGCGATCCTCATAAGGGATGATCTGCGAGAGGAACTCATATAGGCGCACAAAGCTCTGTAGGTTTTTGCGGAACAGGTCGAGCTGATCGATCTGTTCGCCGGCTTCTTTCAATGCATGCTCGGCTTTTTTCAAGCCAGCGCTGTCGCCATTGGCTTCGGCGGTGCGTTTGTAATCAAGTGCCTGCTGGTGCGACTCCAGCGAAAAGGCGTAGCGCTTGGCAAAGCGCTCCCTGGCGGGTGTGCAGTAATAGCTGAGCTTGCTGGCGGCCGCTTTGGGGTCGAAGAAGGCCATGGCGAATGCCTCGACCTCCTGCCAGTGATAGATCCCCTCGGCATCCAGTTTCTTCTGCAGGTCGTAGATGATCTGCGGGTCGGTGACATCGGTCAGCTCGGCCTTGGTGTAGTAAGGCAAGAAGGCATCGAGAATGTCCTGAGGCTCGTTGAAGAAGTCGAGGATGAAGGTTTCTTTGCTGTCACCAAAAGTGCGGTTCAGCCGCGACAGGGTCTGCACGCAGTCCACGCCTTGCAGCTTCTTGTCCACGTACATGGCGCACAGCTTGGGCTGATCGAAACCCGTCTGGTACTTGTTGGCGGCAATCATCACGTTGAAGTCTTGGGTGTCGAAGGCCACTGCCAGGTCACGGCCATGCAGGCCGGGGTTAAGCAGGTTGCTGTTTTCCGTCACCTCTTCGGGGATCACCTCATCCGCGAGCACACTGCCAGAGAACGCCACCAACGGGTGCACATCCTTGTAGCCCATTTGATGTACGTAGGCCCGCACCGCCAACTGGTAGCGCACCGCTTCCTGGCGGCTACTGGTCACCACCATGGCCTTGGCCTGGCCATTGAGTAGCTTGCGGATATTGGCGCGGAAGTGCTCGACGATCACTTCCACCTTTTGGCTGATGTTGTACGGGTGCAAACGCACCCAGCGCGCCAGCTTGATGCGCGCTTTTTTGCTGTCCACCTCGTCGTCATCGCCCTCCGGGTGGGCGATCTTCCAGGCGGTGCTGTAGGTGGTGTAGTTGCGCAGCACGTCGAGGATGAAGCCTTCCTCAATGGCCTGACGCATGGAATACAGATGAAACGCCTCCGGCTTGTTGTTGGCACTGCGCGGTAACGTCGGATCAGGCTCACGACCAAATAGCTCAAGCGTTTTGGGCTTGGGCGTAGCGGTGAAGGCGTAGTAGCTGATGCGCTCGTTGGGTTGGCGCGCCTGCACGGCTGCGTCCAGCAGTTCTTCGGCGCTGATTTCCTCACCATCCAGTGCATCGCTGCCAAGAATCTGTTTCAGCTTGCTGGCCGACGAACCGGTCTGCGAGGAGTGCGCCTCATCGGCAATCACCGCATAGCGCCCGCTGGCAAGCTTGGGGTACTTGTCCAGGGCATCGAACAGGGCAGGGAAGGTCTGGATAGTGACGATGATGATGCGCGTTTGCTCAGCCAGCGCCTCGGCCAGTTGTTCGGATTTGCTCTGATTGCCGAGGTCTCGGCTGATGGGTTTGACCACGCCCTGGGCGTGTTCGAATTGGTAGATGGTGTTTTGCAGTTGGCTGTCCAGCACCGTGCGGTCGGTGACCACGATCACCGAATTGAACAACCGCTGGCCGGCATCATCGTACAGCGAGGCCAGTTGATGGGCCGTCCAGGCAATGGAGTTGGACTTGCCCGAACCGGCGCTGTGCTGGATCAAGTAACGCTTGCCTGGCCCTTCGGTGCGGGTGGTGTTGACCAGCTTGTTGACCACTTCCCATTGGTGGTAACGCGGGAAGATCATCGTTTCCTTGGTGACCAGCGTGCCGTCGAAGCCTTCGCTGGTTTTTTTGTCCAGGTGCAGAAAGCGCCCCAGCACCTTGAGCCAAGCATCGGGCTGCAACAGACGTTGCCAGAGGTAGCTGGTGGCGTATTGGCTGTCGTCGGCGGGCATTGGGTTGCCGGCGCCGCCTTCCTCAGTGCCGAGGTTAAAGGGCAGGAAGAAGGTGTCCTTGCCCGCTAACTGGGTGGTCATCGCAACTTCGTTCTGGCCCACGGCAAAGTGCACCAGCGCGCCACGCTTGAAGGTCAGCAGCGGTTCGGGCTTGCGTGTTAGCGGGTCTTTTACCGGGCGGTCGTAACGGTACTGACGCTTGGCGTTTTCCACCGACTGCTTGAACTCGCTTTTCAGCTCCAGCGTAGCGGTGGGGATGCCGTTAACGAACAGCACCAAGTCCAGCCGAGGGTTGTAACTCTGCCCACTGCCACCCGCTTCGCGGGCGTGTGGCGAGTAAGACACCTCTGGCACCACCCGCAGGCGGTTGTGCTGGTAGCGCTTGAGGGTGTCGGGGTTCATGCCGTGGTCGGGCTGGAAGCTGCACAACTCCACCTTCACCGCTGGCAACTTGAAGCCATGACGCAACACATCCAAGGTGCCGCTCTGCTCCAGCTCGCGCACCAGTTTCTGGATCAGTACGTCCTCAGGGGCATTGGGGTTGGCCTTGGCGAACTTGTCCCAACGCTCCGGCCAGGCGTCCTTGAAGTAGCCCAGCACATCTTCGGTGTACAGCGCAGTGCGACGGTCGTAACCACTGGCCGTGCCGACTAGCCAGCCTTGGGCGGATAGGGCCGCGATAATGTCCTGCTGAAACTGAGCTTCCTTGCTGTCCGCCATTACACGGCCTCTTGTGCTAATTCAGGGGATGTTGCACTGGCTGGGGGCTGCCAGCCGCGTACGTCGATTTTGCCGGTGACGGCGGCGGAGATTAGAGCGGAGCGGCGCTCGCGAAGTAGTCCGACCGCATACTCACAGTCGGATATTCCTTGATCAAATCTAGATGAGGCTGCTTTGATTTCTAGCAATAATTCTTCCTGCCCTTCGGGAGGAGGAACAACAATAACCAAATTCGCAATTATCTCGGAGTTCAGCCCTGACAGGATTGCCCCCCGTTTCACAAGGCTCAGTTGAGTAGAAATATAACCAGCTTCATGCAGGAGAAGTTCGAGATAGTCCGGATTTATTATTTGACTCTGAACTCTGACGCGAATGGTGTCCGAATCAATAATTCCTGCTTGCGGCAGTAGTGAAATCCTTCGGCAGTTGCCTAAACTTCCCTTTCTGGTCAGGACGATATCCCCAACTTCAAGGTGGTAGTTCGAGAGCGCGACATACCGAGACTCTGGAACCCACCTATTTCCAGAAGAGAAATCCCCTGAGATAGTGTTTTCCTGACCGTAAACCTTGTATCCCGTATCAGAATCATCAAGATCGACCAACATTCCACCAAACGGCCCCATCTGGATGCCTGCGGCATCCAATACGAGCTGTTTGAGTCGCTTGATTGCCCAATGCGCCGGCACCTCGCCCAGCCACTCCACGCCGGAGTCTTTCATCGGAACCGTGGGCTCGAGGCCTTTTGTGACTGCGTGGGAGATGACAGCCTGGCGCTTTTCCTTGAGCAGTTCGATCAGGCGCTGCTGCTCTTCGATTAGTGCGTCGATGCGGGCAGTTTCGTGGTCGAGGAAACTGGCGATTTGGGTTTGCTCTTGAAATGGCGGCAACAGAACTGACATGCGTGAGTGCTGCTGTGGTTCCAAATCCCACTGATTTACCCGAATGCCCTTTGAATTAGCCAAGTAACCAGCGATGTATTCGTTGCACCGGAAAAGATGATGGAGATATTGTGGGGCTTCTGAATGGTTTGGTGCATAAACATGGTAGGCCGGGCTAACAATGCCTTTGTAAATAGATATCCCAACAGATCCCTGCCAGGCTTTCATTTTATTTATTGCTAAGTCGCCAGCCTGGACAAGTTGGTACGCACCCAAATCGTCCGAAGGTTTATTGAAATTGTCATCGCGGGATGCTTTAGGAATGACGCCATAGTCGCGATAAACAGAAAGCAATTGCTCATTGGGGAAGCCAGTTAGTTTGTGCCTTCGAAATAATGCCCAGAGAGGCTTAATGCTCCAGCCTTTAGGGATGGCTCCCAACCAATCAACTCCAGAATCCTTGTATTCCGGATACGCTGAAAAACTCATGCCGAAAGTCCCTCAATCATCTGTTTGATCCGGTCGGTGCAAGCTTTTAGATCGCGGTCGATCTCTTCCAGCGGGCGTGGTGGCTGGAACACATAGAAGTGCCGATTAAACGGAATCTCGAAGCCGACGAATCCGACTTCTCCGTCCAGTGCATCGGTTTTGCTTTCGTCGATCCAGGCATCCGGTACATGAGGAATAACTTCCCGCTGGAAGTAGTCATACACTGACTCACCCAGCGGTACGTTTTCATTGTCACGCAGTCCTGCGTCCGCCTCCGGCTGGCCTTTGCTGGTGCAGATATCCGCTTCGGGGTCACGTTCGCTCAAGGCATTGAGCAACGCTTTTAGCTCTGGCGTGCTGAGGCTGATGCCGTGCGCGGTGAGGGCTTTTTTCAGTAGCTTGCTGAACTGCTCGCGGTTGCGGTGCAGTTGACTGGCATCCATCGCTTGCAGGGCTGTAATCAGTTGCTGCTGCGCGGCGCTGTCGAGTTTCTGGATGGCTTTTTCTTCCAGCACTTTGGCGACGCGCTCGGCGCTGGTCTGGAAGTTCAGACGCAGCGGACGTTCGACGGTAATGCGTCGATAGCCGAAGGCCTCGATGGGGAAAATCTTGCTCTGCGCGGTTTGCTCAAAGTTGCCATACAGGCGCACCAGTTCGTTGATTTGCTCCTCGGTGATGTACTGACGTTTGCTGCCTAGTGACTTGCGCATTTTGGCGTAGTGCTGGCTGCCATCAATCAACTGCACCTTGCCCAGGCGCGCAGCAGTCTTGTGGTTGCTGAGTATCCACACATAGGTGGCGATGCCGGTGTTGTAGAACATGTCCGTCGGCAGCGCGACGATGGCTTCGACCAGATCGTTTTGCAGCAGGTAGCGGCGAATCTCCGATTCACCCGAGCCCGCGCCGCCGGTAAACAGCGGCGAGCCGTTGAGGATGATGCCGATGCGCGAGCCACCGTCGCGCGGGTCACGCATCTTGCTGACCAGGTGCAGGAGGAACAGCAGCGAACCGTCGGACACGCGCGGCAGGCCGGGGCCGAAGCGGCCGTCGAAGCCCTTGTGGCTGTGCTCATCGGTGATCTGCTTCTGCACCTTCTTCCATTCCACGCCAAACGGCGGGTTGCTGAGCATAAAGTCGAAGCGCTTGTCGGCCAGTTGGTCGTTGGACAGGGTGTTGCCGAGCTTGATGCTGGCCACGTCCTGGCCCTTGATCAGCATGTCTGCTTTGCAGATGGCGTAGGACTCGGGGTTCAGCTCTTGGCCGTGCAGAGAGACGCTGACCTTTTCGCTGATGGACTGAATGTATTCATCACCCTCAGACAGAAAGCCGCCCGTACCTGCGGTTGGGTCATAGATGGTGACGATGCTATTGGGGGCCAGCTTGTGGTCCTGATTGGTGATCACCAGCGAGGTGGTGAGATGCACGATATCCCGTGGGGTGAAGTGTTCACCTGCGGTTTCGTTGGAGCTTTCAGCAAACTTACGGATCAGCTCTTCGAAGATGATGCCCATGCCAAAGTTGCTGATGCGCTCGGGGCTCAGGTCGGTGGCAGCAAAACGTTGCACCACCTGGTAAAGCAGGTTGGCGCTGGCCAGTTGCTGAACGAAGTCCTCGAAGTGGAAATGTTCGAAGATCTCGCGGGCGTCTTTGCTGAAGGCTTGTACGTAGCTCATCAGGTCAGCGGCGGTCTGGGTATCCGACAGGGTTTCCAGGGTCAGTGGCGAAGCATTGAAAAATTGTTGACCCGCTGTTCGCAGCAGAATTATCTCGCGTACGGTATCTGGACGGCCTTCCTGAGCGAAGGTCTGTTTGATTACTTCGGCCTTAGTCGGTGCCAGCACGCACTCCATCCGCCGCAGCAGGGTAAATGGCAGGATGATGCGGCCGTACTGGGATTGCTTGAAATCACCACGCAGCAGGTCGGCAATCGACCAGAGAAAGGCGGCCGTCTGGGAATGATTTTCAGTGTTCACGCGGGAGTTCCTTGGAGTGCAGGCAAAGCGGCAAGTCTAACCTGTCGGACAGCCTATCTGTAGCGGTCCATGTAGAAATGGCGGTTATGGGTTGGGACAGGAGCTAGTGCTCCGGTGTGGGTTCTATTCCCATTGATCAAAGATCAGGCCGCATACGAACATGCCGCTAGCAACGATATGCCTGATGAAAAGTGCTGAAAGTTTGGATATGGACCCAAGTAAGGAAGGGAACTATGTCCTTCAATACTGGCGTTTTTTTACAAACGCTTGAGGCATTAAAAAGCCGGCTCGTAGCCGGCTTCCTTGGCGCCTAAATCACTTGCTAAATGCCCTTGTTTGAATCGCAGCCAACACATCCCGCACATCCTGAAGTAATAACCGGGCTGTATTGGTCACAGTACCAATGTCCTTATCGCTCGCGTCTCTCAACGTGGCGCAGGCCATCAGATTCAGATAATCAAGCGCAGTCACCAGCCGCTCACTCGCACACGCATGCAGATCCACCAATGGCGCCTGACTGTCGATAAACAACACTGGGCCATCGCTAGCAATTGGAGTGAGCGGGATAAAACGTTCGGACGGGTCAATATTGCTCATGGTGTCGTTCCTTCCAAGAATGAAAAGTCGCCACCTGTTGCTGCGAATCAACCGGGGTGTAGTTTGTTCCTTTCGACGGAGCTTTGAAGTGCTGCTGACCAGAATCGAGGGTCTGAAAAACTATAGGAGTGCCAGGAATTAGGGGCAACAGGTGTGCTGTAGGAACGGTCTCCATACCGGGTAGGGACAGGCTGAGTTTCCTGAAGATTTCATATCCGCTGCATTAGAGGCGAGCCGCATCAGCAATACCCTCTGTCTCCCAGCGATTTTGCTATCCTGCGCCCCTTTTCCCCATCGCAAGGAACGCAGGCATGACCCAGCCCATTGGCAGCAGTTCACAAACAAGGGCTGGCCAACAGCGTCACCTGCCACACCTCCTGTTCCGCCTGACCGCAGCACTCTTGCTCGGCCTCGGGCTAATCACCCCAACCGCCCAAGCCAACCCCACCACCACCTACCGCGGCACCCTCGGCGACACCCCGGTTGAACTGGCGCTCACCTACGACTCCCAATACGGCGGCGGTATGTCCGGCTACTGGTTCTCCGAGTCCGAGCGCCTGCCCATGGCGTTGGAATCCACGCCTTTCCATCCCGGCTCTGCGCTCTTGATCAACATCATGGACAACCCGACCCTGCCGGCGACGGCGGTGTCGTTGCAGCCTTTCGCCGAGGGGGCGGAGGCGCTGCAGGGCAGTCTGGTGGATTTGCGTACGGGCACGCAGCAGCCGTTGCAGTTGCAGCGGGTGACACGTTTTGGCGACAGTCAGCGGCAGGCGTTTGAGGGGGAGTTGTTGCAGCCGGTGTTCGATCGGGATTTCTATTTCAGTGTGCATGCCGCGCGCAAGGCCGGGGAGGAGGTGGCGCAGGTGGACAGTATCCGGGTGATCAGCCGGGCCACCGGTAAGCGGGTGCAGGAGATTAGCGGGCAGTGGTGTCTGTCGTCCGTGGGCACCAGGACGTTGACCTTCGGGCATTTTCATGCCGAGGCGCGGATGGACTTTCAGGTCCAGGGCTATCGCGTGGGGGAGGCGGATGGCCGGGTGTGGTGCTCGCCCACGCAGTATTACCTGTACAGCCGGGATCTGCGGACCTATCGGCGTCATCCGCAGTTGGAGCAGTTCGCGGTGGACGGTGATCTGCGCTTTTCCCCCAGTGGGCAGATGGAGTTCAGCAAGCAGGACTTTATCAATTACGACCAGCGCACTCGGCGTTGGGATTATTACCGGGTGATCACCCCTGAGCGTTTGGAATATCTGTCGTCGAGCGAGGAGCGTTTCTGATGCGCGGGTTTGATGTTGCTCGGGGGCTGGTGGTGCTGGTGTTGGCGCTGTGGTTGTTGCCGGCGCAGGCGTCCCACGGGGTGTATGAGGGGACCTTGGGCAAACAGGCGATTGTCTTGACCCTGGGTAGCCAGAATGCGGTCTACCAGGGCACCTATGCCTATCAGCGCTATCGCACGCCGATCCGCCTCAAGCCGACCTTCAGCTACAGCAACAAGACGCTGGCCATGGATGAGCTGGACGAGCAGGGCTTGCCGGTGGCGCGTTTGCAGTTCAATGACTTGATGAATTCCCGCCAGCAGGAGCAGGTGCGCGGCACCTGGACCAGTTATCGCACGGGCAAGTCCTTGCCCATTGCGCTGAAGCTGGTGGGCCTGGTGGATTCGGATCGCTCGTGGCCGCAGCCGGTCACCACGCTGTTGCAGAGTGCTTCCACCAAACGCTGGTATTTCCAGGTGCCGATGCCGGGCAATGATCAGCGAATCACGACGGTGGAGGTGATGGACAAGGCCTCCGGCAAGTTGCTGCAGAGCCTGGCGGTTGCGGCGCCGGGGTGTCGCAACCTGGGGGTGGATACCTTGCAGGTGCAGGCTGAGGGGGAGCAGTTGCGGATTGGCTTTCAGGACTGCAAGTTGCCGGGGTTTGCGTGGAATGCGGGCAGTGGGCGGTTTGAGCCGTTGCCTTGAGGCAGGGGATGGAAGCCTTGGGTAATAGAACAAGGATCAGGTGTTGAACCTGGAAACTGTGGAGCCTCGTATGGATGACAAGCAATCCCCTGTGTTGATTCAGGTGTACATGGCCGATGACGATGGCGCCGTTCGCGAGGAGTTGCTGGCGCGGCAGATCGATGAGCATACCTACGAGTTGCTGTCCTCGCCGGGGCTGGCACAGAACCTGGCGCGGGGCGATATCGTTTCAATTCGCAATCCCGATGCTCCGGCGCAAGTGCTGAAACGGGGCGGGAATTTCTGCATTCAGATCTATGCCGATTACATTGATCCTTCGGTGATCAGTGCGCTTGAAAACGAGGTCGCTGGTGAGCTGGGTGGAACCCTGGATGGGCTGTTCGAGGGGAACCTGTCATTCGCTGTTCCCGCGAGGAATGGCATGGACCGTATCAATGCGGTGTTCGATCGCTTCCGCGAGCAAACCGGGATCGAGTGGTACTACGCCAATGTCTATAAAAATCTCGATGACGATGAGGACGAGACGCTGTTGAACTGGTGGTTGGACTGCTGATCTTCCCCGGGGCCTGGGCATGCCACCCAACAAACCGACCAAGTAGCGACCAAGTAAGCGATCAAGTAAGCGATCAAGTCAGCACCCGGTAGTGCTACAGCGGCCGTTCTGTGGGGCGGGTCTGCATTTGGGTGTGCTTTCTGCTGGCGAGGGCGGTCTTGAGGACGCCTTCGCCGGCAAGCCGGCTCCTACGGGAGAGGTAGGAAGGGGCGGTCTGCATCAGAAATTCACCGAAGCACTCAACCGCGCCGTCAACGGCGCGCCCTGGAACAGGTAGTCGTCGCCCATGTATTCCCCTGCATCGCGCCAGTAGCGTTTGTCGAACAGGTTGTCCACGGTCAGGCGGAACACGGTTTCGTAGCCATCAATGCGGGTGCTGTAGCGGCTGCCGATGTTGAAGATGGCGTAGGCGCCGGTGGCGACGTTGCCCTGGCGGTCGGCGTATATGCTGCCGCTGTATTGCATGCCGCCCAGCAGGGCCAGGCCGTCGAGCCAGGGTAGGGCGTAGTCGCCTTGGAGGCTGGCTCGTAGGCGTGGGACGTTGAGGGTTTGATGGCCTTCGTAGGCCGGGGTGCCGGTGTCCTCGACCCGGGAGCGGATCGCCGCGACGCTGGCGGCAATCTGCAGGCGCTGGGTGGCCCAGCCGTTGGCGGAGAGCTCCAGGCCGGTGTTCTTTTGCTGGCCCTGCTGGACGTAGGTGAAACCGCCTGCAGCGTCCGGGCGCGAGTACTGGTAGGCCTGGCGCATCTGGAACAGGGCGGCGGTAAAACTCATGCGCTGCCAGTCATATTTGATCCCGGTTTCGATTTGGCGGGAGACGGTGGGGGCCAGGGTGTCGCCACTGTTGCTGGCGAACCAGGGGGCCTGGCCACCCAGGCTCAGGCCCTTGCTGTATTGGGTGTACAGCGACAGTTCGCTGATCGGTTTGTAGATCAACGCGGCCTGGGGCAGGAATACATAGCGCTGGGTGTGGCGATCGCGCACGCCGTCCTTGTCGAAGCTCTCTTCGTCGAGGCGTACTTCGCGTCCGCCGAGGACGGTCTGCCACTGTTCGTTGAAGCTGATGCGATCGCTTAGGAACAGGCCGTATTGACGGCTGTCGAGGCGTTTGTGGGTGTCGTTGAGGGCGCCGTTGTAGCGGTCGAAGTTTTCCGGCTCGCTCTGGATATTGCCCGTGCCAATCCATTGATTGATGGACTCGCGCCGGTCCACCACGCGGCGAAATGCACTGGTCCCCACGCTCAACTCATGGCCCAGGCCAGCTGCGTCGAAGCGGCCATTGAGCACCGCCTGCACTTCATCGTTGCGTCGGGTGTCGTCAGGGCTGCGGAAGTCGTAGATGTCGTAGTTGCCTTCGGGGCCGAAGTAATTGGGCACCTTGACGCTGGAGCAGCTGGTCGAGCCGTAGCAACCCCAGGCAAACGAACTGTAGTCATCGATCACCACCTTGCTGCGCGACGCACTGAGGTTGCCCTTCCAGTCGTCGTTGAAGCGGTACTCGAAACTGCCGCCGATGTTCAGCGATTCGTTGGTCACCGGCTTTGACCCGCTCTGGTGCCCCAGGAGCTTTTTCGGCGAGGCGTGGTGGGGCAGGCTGGAGCCGCCCAGCAGTTGATAACCCGGGGCCGAGCGCTGTTGCTTGTTCTGGTATTCGACATCCAGTTGCAGCAGGGCATCGGGGCTGATGTTCCAGTCGAAGGCCAGGGAGGCAAAGTCGCGCTGGCCGTTGGTGTGCTCGACGTAGGAGTGCAGGTCTTCATGGGCTAGGTTGGCGCGCAGGCCGAACTGCTGTTCGCTGCCGAACCAGCCGCCGACGTCGGTGGCCAGATAACCGCTGCCGCGATCGTCGGTGGAGACGGTCACCGAGCGGATATCCGTGGGCCGCTTGGTCACGTAGTTGATCAAGCCACCCGGTTCGCTGACCCCGCTTTGCAGGCCGGAGAGGCCCTTGAGCAGTTCCACCCGCTGTTTGTTTTCCAGGGCGACGTTCTGCTCGCCGGTGATGGTGCGGTTGTTGATCTTGTAGCTGCTGGCGGCGTTCAGGGAGAAGCCGCGCACCTCGAAGTTTTCGTAGTAGCCCACCGGCGCGTAGCTCTGGCCCACCGAGGCGTCGTTCTTCAGCACGTCGCTGAGCAGCCGGGCCTGCTGGTCCTTGATCAGCTCTTCGTTGATCACGCTGATGGAGGCCGGGGTGTCCAGCAGCGGTGTTTCGCTGAAGCCGCCCACCGAGGCGCTGTCGGCGCGATAGCCGTATTGCTCTTCGCCACTGACGGTCTGGGTCGGTAACTGGGTGCCGCTGGCGTTGGCCACCGCGTGGCTACCGGCCAGCAGCAGGCTGAGGGTCAGGCGATTGAAAGGCAATCCTGTGGAGCTGGCGCGTGTGGGGGGCGTCGGGTGAGTCCGGCTCATGAACAATCCTAGAAGGCGACGCGGTCCCCATGGCAGAAGCCGGGGGAGGTTCCTGAGAAGGCTACGATCGTCGACCTGAGTGTGTAGTGAGGAACAGCGCGGGAGCCCTGCGGGCATCAGGCAAGGGCCTGGCGGTTGCCGCTGGGTGCTGTCGGGCAGGCGCCATCATACAAGCTGCGGCGCGGGGGTAAAGGCGGGAGAGGGATTGGCTCAGGTTACCGAGGGGGGCGGCCCTGATGCATGAAAAGAAACGGCGTTACCGGTCAGGTTCAGGGGTGTTCATTTGCAAGGATTCGATCTGTTGTTCCAGGGTTGCAATCTTGCCCAGCAGGATGTTGATGAGTTTCTTGTCGTGGCTACGGACTTCGGTGGCGACCAGCGACTTTTCCAGTCGGTCGACGATTTCATTGTTCATGCTGCGGTTTTCCTGCTTGGCGATGCGCTTGACTTGGGTGTGAAGCTCACCAGGCAGGCGAACGATGAATTTTTGAGCGGGGGCGCACATGCCGGACCTCGGGTGATATCAAAAAGAAACATCATAGAAAGGTCGGGGCAGGCAGGGCTTCAAGAAAATTCTGAAAAAACAGCAAGATCGGGCTTAGTTTCGCTGAGCAGGGTGGGCGACTCGCTGAGCGAATCAGGGCATTGCGCTGCCTAAAGCCAGGCCGCTCAATCAAGAACTGGCGCAGAGGGTGTCAGCCCCCTCGCCAGCGCTGAATGTCCGTTGGCATCAGGGCCTGGCCGGTGGCTCAAGCCCCGTGCCCGACCTCAACGTCGATCCAGCCACACCGTCTGCGCATTGCAGAACTCGCGCACGCCGAAGTGCGACAGCTCGCGACCGAAGCCGCTTTTCTTCACCCCGCCGAAGGTCACCCGGGGGTCGCTGGCGCTGTAGCCGTTGATGAACACGCCGCCGGTTTCCAGTTCGTCGGTCATCTGCCGGGCCCGTTCCAGGTCCTGGGTGAAGATTGTCGCGGTGAGGCCGAACTCGCTGTCGTTGGCCAGTGCCAGGGCGTGCTCGGCATCCCGGGCGCTGATGATGGCGGCCACTGGGCCGAACAGTTCCTGCTTGAAGGCGGTCATTTGCTCGGTGACGTTGGCCAGCACCGTGGGCTGATAGTAGTTGCCGGCGCCTTCGACCTTGTCGCCCCCCAGCAGCAGGGTGGCGCCTTCGGCCAGGGTCGCCTGGACTTGCTGGTGCAGCTCGTCGCGCAGGTCGAAGCGGGCCATGGGGCCGAGGTAGGTGTCGCTGGCCAGCGGGTCGCCCATCACCAGGGTGCGGGTGGCTTCGACGAATTTGCGGGTGAACTCCGCGACCACCCCTTGTTCGATGATCAGGCGCTTGGCGGCGGCGCAGACCTGGCCGGTGTTCTGGTAGCGGCCGATCACCGCGGCCTTGACCGCTTCGTCCAGGTCGGCGTCGTTGAGCACGATAAAGGGATCGGAGCCGCCCAGTTCCAGCACGCATTTTTTCAGCGCGGCGCCGGCCTGGGCGCCGATGGCGATGCCGGCGCGCACGCTGCCGGTGAGGGTCACGGCGGCGATGCGGCGGTCGGCGATGGCGCGGGACACGCCGTCCGGGGTGACGTTGAGCAGCTCGAAGACGCCTTCAGGGAAACCGGCGCGCTGCATGACGTCCAGCAGCAGGTAAGCGCTGCCCATGACGTTCGGCGCGTGCTTGAGCACGTAGGTGTTGCCCGCCAGCAGCGCCGGCACCGCGCCGCGCAGCACTTGCCAGATCGGGAAGTTCCACGGCATCACCGCCAGCAGCGGGCCCAGGGGGCGGTACTCGATGCGCGCCTTGTTGTTTTCCACCAGGGTCGCTTCCGGGGCCAGCATGGCCGGGCCGTGCTCGGCGTACCACAGGCACAGCTGGGCGCATTTTTCGATTTCGCCCCGGGCCTGGGGCAAGGGCTTGCCCATTTCCAGGCTGATCATCCGTGCCATGGCCTCGCTGTTGTCCCGCAGGGCCTGAGCCAGTGCGTTCAGGCGGCTGGCGCGCGCCGCGACGCTCTGGCGTTTCCACAGGGCGAAACCGCGGGCGGCGCGCTCCAGGGTGGCGTCCAGTTCCGCTTCGGACTGGTAGGGGTAGGCACCGATCTGCTCGCCGCTGGCGGGGTTGATCGACAAGGCGTGGGTGTGGCTGGAAACAAGGCTCATGGCACCGTCCTGCTGGGTGGGAATGACGGCAGGTTACGGTGCTGGCTCTTTGCTGAAAACTGAATAATATTAAGCGAGTCGTTCACGTTTGGAGAATGAATTGGATCTGGTCCAGCTGGAAATTTTCAAGGCCGTTGCCGAGCAGGGCAGCATCAGCGCTGCGGCGCAATTGATCCACCGGGTGCCGTCGAACCTGACCACGCGGATCAAGCAACTGGAGCAGGACCTGGGGGTGGAGTTGTTTATCCGCGAGAAGAGCCGCCTGCGCCTGTCGCCTGCCGGGTGGAACTTCCTCGACTACGCCCGGCGCATTCTCGATCTGGTGGCCGAAGCGCGCTTGACCGTGGCCGGCGAGGAACCCCAGGGCCCGTTTGCCCTGGGTTCCCTGGAAAGCACGGCGGCGGTGCGCATCCCGGCGCTGCTGGCGGCCTACAACCAGCAATACGCCAAGGTCGAACTGGACCTGTCCACCGGCCCCTCGGGGACCATGATCGAAGGCGTGCTCTCCGGGCGTCTGGTGGCGGCCTTCGTCGACGGCCCGGTGCGCCATCCGGCCCTGGAAGGGCTGCCGGTGTTCGAGGAAGAAATGGTGCTGATTGCGCCCCTGGGGCACGCGCCGATTACCCGAGCGCGGGAGGTCAACGGCGAAAGCATCTACGCCTTTCGCGCCAACTGCTCCTACCGCCATCACTTCGAAAGCTGGTTTACCCAGGACGCCGCGGTGCCGGGCAAGATCCACGAAATGGAGTCCTACCACGGCATGCTGGCCTGCGTCAGCGCCGGTGCCGGGCTGGCGCTGATGCCCCGCAGCATGCTGGAAAGCATGCCCGGCTGCGCCACGGTCAGCGTCTGGCCGCTGTCGCCGCGCTTTCGCTTCCTGCGCACCTGGCTGGTCTGGCGGCGCGGCACCGTGTCCCAGAGTTTGAGCAGTTTTGTGAAGCTGCTGGAAGAGCGTGGGGCGGTGCTGGCTGAGGTTTGAGGGGAACGATGTTCAACGCCTGCTCAAGGCCAGGCGAGCCGCGAACAGCACGAAGATCATCCCTGTGGTGCGGTCCATCCACTGGATCACCTTTTCCCGCTGCAGCACCCCGCTCAGGGAGCGGGTGGCGCCAATCAGCAGCAGGGACCAGATCAGCCCCAGCACCACGTGGATGCTCACCAGACCGAAGGTCCAGAGCACCAGCGGCTGTCCCTGGGGAATGAACTGCGGCAGAAAGGACACGTAGAAAACCCCCACCTTGGGGTTGAGCACGTTGCCCAGCATGCCCTTGAGAAACCAGTTGGCCCCGGGATTGCCGTCTGCGTCTGCCGGAGCAAACGAGCGGCGTGGGCGCAACAGCATGTTTAGCCCCAGCCAGGCCAGGTAGGCCGCGCCGCAGTATTTCAGCAGGTTGAAGGCCAGTTCCGACACCGCAATCAAGGCCCCCAGGCCGAAAGCCACGGCCGCGCCCCAAAGCAGGCAACCGGCGTTGATCCCCAGCGCCGCGCGTAGCGCCTGTTGCTTGCCTTCCACGGTGGCGGTGCGCAGCACCAGGGCGGTGTCCAGGCCCGGGGTCAGGGTCAGTAGGGTGGCGGCGAAGGTGAAGGCCAGGAGGTTGTCGGTGATGGACATGGGCAGGGTTTCAAGCCGGGACGTTGGCGAACGTTAGCACAGCCGCGAAGCACTGATGCGCTCCACGGCGGTGTGGGTAAACCGCAGCGGTTTGGGCTCTGCAGGCAAGCCTCAGGCCTTGCACCGGACCAGTGCCAGATACACCCCCGAGCCTTTCCCAGGTTCGATGTAATTCGCGCTGTCCAGATTGGTTATCTGGGTCGGTTTCATCTCCAGTTCCAGCTCCGGTGCGTCGGCGTACCACTCGTTGTTGTCGTTCAGGCCATTCTCGAAAGCGTCGAGAAACGCCTGGCAACTGTCGAACTTGCCATAGCTGTAGTTGCCTTGCTGGTCACTGTAGAAGCGTGAGTAGCTCAGCAGCACGATGCCCCAGCGCTCGATGCGCTCATCGGGACTGGTGCGGGGGATCTGCTTGACCAGGTCCTTGCGGATTTCCCAGATCTTGTAATAGGCGTTCTTGTTGTTGTGCACCACCTTGAACTCGATGGCGGTTGCGGCCTTTTCGCCGTAGCTGTCCTCGACCCAGATATCCACCTTGCGCCGCTCGGCGGCGATCAGCCAGCGCGGGACGTTGCAGCGAGGAACGCTGATGTGGCTGGGGCGGTAGTCGTCGCGTTCATCCAACTGGCCGCCGAGGCCGAAATGCTCGCGATTGATGTCCAGCAATGCCGCCGATTCCAGGCTCAGCCACAGTTCCGGAGCGACGCTGACAACAATCGATTTGAGAATGCGCTGGCGTTCTTCCTGTTGCAGGTGCGTCAGCAGCAGTTCGGTAAAGCGGGGAACAAAGGACATGGGATCTCCTTATCAGGTTCGAATAGGTGGAACGGTCAGATTAATGCCCATCTGTAGGAGCGAGCTTGCTCGCGATGCTTTCCAAAGCGCCGCCTATTCCCGGTGAGTGCGGGTTATCGTTGACGTCCTCGGCGAGCAAGCGCGCTCCTACGACAGGGCGGCGGTTAGAACGGGCCGCGGGGTTCAGGGATGCCCAGTAGCTGTTGCCGGGCTTCGAGCTGTTTGTCCACGGCGCGTTTGCCACTGAGCAGCTTGAGATGCTGCACGCTGGGCGGTAGCTGGCTGTCGATCAGTGTCAGCAGATCCATCTGTGGGGCCTTGATGATGCGCAGGTCGGCGATGTTCGAGGTGTTCAGGCCGCTGAGTTCCTTCAAGGCCTTGAGATTGGCCAAGCGCAGCCTGCGCAGATGCGCAGTGTCGCCCAGCGCCAGCCGGCTCAATTGCGCCTGATCCTCGATCTGCAGCACTTGCAGCTGTGGAAACCCTTCCAGGTCCAGGCGGTTGAGGCCACGGACCCGCAGGATATCCAGTTCCTTAACGTACGAGTTGCGCAGTTCCGGCATGCCCTCGCGGCTGCCGAAGCTCACCGACAGGCTGTGCAGGCCGGACATACGGGCCACCATGCCCAGGGGCGTCTTGGCCGGCATGCGGTGCAAGTTCAGGGTGGCGATGTTCGGGCACTGGCTCAGGACGTCCAGATTGTGGCTTTGCACACTGATGGATAGCTGGTGCAGGTCGGGCATCTGGTCGATGGGCGCGAGGTCGATGGCGGGGCCCTTGTCCAGGGAGAGCCGCAGTTGTTGCAGGTGCTTGAGGTTGGGCAGGGCCAGCAGCCCGGGCAGGTCGGCGCTGATCACCTGCAGGGCAAACTCCCGAAGCAGGGGCAGGTGACCGATGGCCTTGTAGTGATCCAGGGTGTCGAGGCAGTCCAGGCTCAGGGACTGCACATGGGGCAGGGCCAGCAACACCCGGGCATCGAACGCGCTGCCCGGGTAATGGCTATAGAAGCGCACCTTGAGGCGTTCACCGAAACGGGCGCAGAGCGTGTCGAGCTGACTCAGCAGTTCGCCATCGTACTGTTCGGCCTTGGCGAACTGGACGATGACCTGGGCCTGGTCATCGGCCTCCAGGCGGGCGCTAACCTGCAGTTCCAGGTCGGCCTGGCTGGGGGCTTGAATTCGATGGGGAAACATCAGCGGTCCTTGATGATTTTCGCCGCGGCATCATGCCATTGCGCACGCTTCATCGCCATCTGCGCGCAGGCCCGGCCAGCTGCCGGGCCGCCTTGCAGGAAAGGTTACGGGTCGACCTGGCCCATCAGCTCGGCCACCGATTCCGGACGCTTGGCGTAGCGCTGGGCCAGCACCGCGCAGACCATCAGCTGGATCTGGTGGAACAGCATCAAGGGCAGAATCAGCACGCCCATGGTGCTGCCGGCGAACAGCACCTGGGCCATGGGCACGCCGGTGGCCAGGCTCTTTTTCGAACCGCAGAAGAGGATGGTGATGCGGTCTTCCTGGTCGAAGCCGAACAGCTTGCCGAGAAAGCTTGAGGCCAGCAGCACCATGGCCAGGAGGATGCAGCAGGCCACCAGCAGCCCGCCCAGTTCCCACAGCGGGATCTGCTGCCAGATGCCTTCGTTCACCGCCTCGCTGAAGGCGCCGTAGACCACCAGCAGGATCGAGCCCTGGTCGACGAAGCGCAGCCAGTTCTTGTTGCGCCCGACCCAGGCGCCGATCCAGCGCCGGGCAATCTGCCCGGCGATAAAGGGCAGCAACAACTGCACGCTGATCTTGACGATGGCATCCAGGGTCGAGCCGCTGTCGCCGTGCACGTTCAGCAGCAGGGTCACCAAGAGCGGGGTGAGGAAGATCCCGAACAGGCTCGACGCGGCGGCGCTGCAAATGGCCGCCGGGATATTGCCCCGGGCCAGGGAGGTAAAGGCGATGGCCGATTGCACCGTGGCCGGCAGGGCGCACAGATACAGCATGCCCAGGTACAGGTCGTTGCCCACCAGCGGCGACAGCAGCGGCTTGAGCGCCAGCCCCAGCAGCGGAAAGAGCACGAAGGTCAGGCTGAACACCAGCAGGTGCAGGCGCCAGTGGCCGGCCCCGGCGATGATCGCCTCGCGCGACAGCTTGGCGCCGTGGAGGAAGAACAGCAGGCCGATGGCGAGGTTGGTCAGCCAGCCGAAGCCGACCGCCACCTGGCCGCTGGCGGGCAGTAAGCTGGCCAGCAGCACCACGCCGATCAGGGTCAGGGTGAAGTTGTCGGGCAAAAGACGCGAGCGAGTCATAGCGGGATCATCCGGGGGTTGCCAAGTGCGGTGGGGCGACTCTAACGTGGCTGGAATTTACCGACTAACGCCAAGGAGCCCATTAATGCCGCCTAAAGGACATGAAAAAATCGTCCGCCGCAGTATTCCCGGGCTGCCGAGTCTGCCGCGACCGGTGTACGGGCGCACTGAATCCTTGCCCAACCGCGCCTTGACCCGGCGCCACAGCCACCCCTGGGTGCAGTTGTCCTACGCGATTGCCGGGGTGCTGGAGATCCAGACCAGCGCCGGGCGCTTTGTCGCTCCGCCGCAGCGTGCGGTATGGATTCCCGCCGGGGTGCCGCACCGGGTGTTCAGCTCGCCGCGCACCGAGATGCGCAGCCTGTACCTCGATTGCAGCGTTACCACCTGGGCGGCGCCAGACAGCTGCCAGGTGCTGGCAGTCAGCAGCCTGCTACGGGAGTTGATCCGCGCCTTCAGCGAATTGCCGGTGGAGTATGTCGAGGACAGCGCCGACGGGCGCCTGGCCCAGGTGCTGCTGGACCAGCTGGCCGCCGCGCCGCAACTGGACCTGATGCTGCCGCTGCCCCTGGACCCGCGCTTACGGGCGATCTACCGCAGCTTGCAGGCACACCCGGAACAGCCGACCACCCTGGGGCAATGGAGCCAGAAGCTCGGGGTCACGGAGAAAACCCTCAGCCGCCTGTTTCTCAAGGACACCGGGCTGACCTTCCGTGCCTGGCGCCAGCGTCTGCGCCTGCTCGGCGCGCTGACCCCGCTGGAGCAGGGCGAGCGGGTTACCGATGTTGCCCTGGCCTGTGGCTATGACTCGACCTCGGCGTTTATCGCCGCGTTTCGCCAGCAGTTCGACGCCACCCCCGGCGAGTTCTTCCGCGACCTCTGAAACCCCGCGATTCCTGTAGCCGCTGCCGCAGGCTGCGAACGGTCGCGAAGCGGCCGCTGCGTTATATCAGCAAGCCCGGTTTGGGTCTGCTGCGCAGCCCATCGCAGCCTGCGGCAGCGGCTACAGGGTGCGACGATGCGGCAAGTGCGGCGGCGCGGCAGGTCAGGCCCTGGATGGGCGCAGCAGTTCGATGCACTCCGGCGGCACCAGGGTGCGCAAGGTCTTGTACAGGGCCCGGGTTTCCAGCAGGTTCCAGATCCGCAGCAGGGTTTCCAGGGCGTCCAGTGGCTTGCTGATGAAGTCCCGGGCGCCCAGGGCCAGGGCCCGCAGGCGGGTGTCGCGGGTGGCGTCGGCGGTGAGCACCAGAATGGGCAGGTAGTCGTTGGCCGGAATTCGCCGGTTCAGTTGCTCCAACACCGCAAAGCCGTCGAACTCGGGCATGTGCAGATCGAGAATCACCAGGTCCGGTTCGAAGCTGTTGAACAGTTCCAGGGTGCGCAGCGGCTGGGTGCTGCTCAGGACGTTGTGCAACCCTTCACGGGCCAGCAGTTGTTCCATCAGGTCGAGGTTGGGACGTTGGTCGTCGACGATCAGGATGCGCATATCGGCAGTCATACGGGCTCCACTAGGCAGGCTTGGAGGTGGGCAAGGAACGCCGGTACATGGATCGGCTTGGTGAGGATCGCGGTCGCCCCGGCTTCTCGCAGGGTGCGCTGGGTCAGCTCGCTGGCGTCGGCAGTAATCATCAGGATCGGTGTGCTGGCGGTGATGGCGGAGGCTCGCAGGCGTTGCAGCACTTCCAGGCCCTGCAGGTCCGGCAGGTTGACGTCCAGCAGGATCATCTGCGGTGCGTGCTGGCGGGCCAGATCCAGGCCCATCTGCCCCTGCATGCTCGAGAGCAACTGAATGCCCGGCCGGCGCTGCAGCAGGGTTTCGATCAGCGCCAGGCTTTGCAGGTTGTCTTCGATGCAGAGGATCTTGCCCTGGTGCCGGGCCGGCGCCTGGGGCGTCGGCAGGCTCAGTGCCGGAGCGGCAAAAGGCGTTGCGGCGGGGGCATCGGGCAGGCGCACGAAGGGCAGCTCCAGGCTGAAGCGACAGCCGCTGCCCAGGGTGCTCTGCACGCTGAGGTCGCCGTCCATCATTTCCAGCAGGCTCTTGCTCAGGGCCAGGCCCAGGCCGGTGCCTTCGACCTTGGGGTCGGCATCCAGGCGTTCGAACGGCTTGAACAGGCGCTCCAGATGATCAGGGGCAATGCCACCGCCGGTGTCGATGACGCTGATACGCAGGCGCGGTCCGTCGATCGCCACCTCGATGCTCACCTGGCCGGCGCTGCGGTTGTACTTGATGGCATTGGACAGCAGGTTGAGCAGCACCTGGATCAGCCGCTGGCGGTCGGCGATCACTCCGCTGTCCACCGGCAGTTCCGGCAGTGGTGCCAGGTGAATGCCGGCGTCGGCGGCCATCGGCGACACCAGGGTCAGGGCTTCATGCAGCACCGCCGCCAGGGGCATGGGCTCGACGTTCAGCGGCAGGCGCCCGGCTTCAATGCGAGCGATGTCCAGCACCTCGTTGATCAGCGCCAGCAGGTGCTGGCCGGCCCGCAGGATATGCCCGACCTGGGGGCGCTGGCCGGCGCTGGAATCCATGTCCAGCAGTTGCGCGAAGCCGAGGATGGCATTGAGCGGGGTGCGCAGTTCGTGGCTCATGCGCGAGAGGAATTCGCTCTTGGCGCGGCTGGCGCTTTCGGCTTCTTCGCGGGCGGTGCCCAGGGCGATTTCCGCGGCGCGGCGGTCGGTGATGTCCCGGGTGATCTTGGAAAACCCCCGCAGGGCGCCGCTGGCGTCGTATTGCGCAGTGATCACCACGCTGGCCCAGAAGCGGCTGCCGTCCTTGCGGCAGCGCCAGCCTTCTTCCATGTAGTGGCCGTGGGCGGTGGCTTCGCGCAGGGCCATGTCCGGGTGCTGCGGGCATTCTTCCGGCAGGTAGAACAGGGAGAAATGGCGGCCGATGATTTCCTGGTCGCGGTAGCCCTTGATCCGCTCGGCGCCGAAGTTCCAGGTGGTGACCATGCCGGCGGTGTCCAGGGCGAAGATTCCGTAGTCCTTGACCCCGTCGATGATCAGGCGCAGGCGTTCTTCGTTGTCGCGCAGGGCGCGCTCGCGCTCGGCCAGCAGTTGCCCGGCTTCCACCAGGCGTGTGCCCAACTGGCCGATCTCATCCAGCTCCGGGGCTTGCGGCAGCAGGGGCTGACCCAGGGCCAGGCGCTGGGCGTTGCCCTGGACCTGCTGCACCCGAGTGACGATGCCCCGGGACAGCAGCAGCACCGCAACGATGGCGCCAAACAGCCCGCAACCGGCGGCCAGCAGGGTGGCGAACAGCAGGCGCATGCGGGTTGCCGCCGCGGCCGCGGTGCGTTCGGCCAGCAGCGCGTCCTCGTGGATGCGCATGGCGCTGATCTGTTCACGCAGCACGTCCAGCACCTGTTTGTTGTCGATGAGGATCGCGGTCACGGTGGCGCTGTCGTCGCGGCTGCCGTTGCGCAGGGCCACCAGGCCTTCGAGCTTGGTCTGGATCAACGGGGTGATGGTGTGCAGGTACTCGCGCATGCGCGTGTCGCGCACGTTGCGGTCTAGGCGTTGCAAGGCGGCTTCAATCTGCGGGCGGGCCTGGAGGTAGGCGGGCAGGAAGTCCTCGCTGCGGGTCAGCAGGTAACCGCGCACGCTGGCCGCGGCCTCGGCCAGCAGGGTGTGCACGGTCTGGATGTCGCCCTGCACCAGCAGCACCCGGCGTACGTCTTCTTCGGCGCGGGCGGTCTGGCGTTCGGCGCTGTAGATCAGCACCAGCGACAGCAGCAGGATCACCAGGGGCAGGGAGATCACCACCAGCGCCTTGCCCCGCAGCGGCAGGTCGGCCCAGCGCCGGGCGCTGCGCAGGTTCATGGCCACTGCCCGCTGGGCTGGGTCACCAGCCCCAGGGCAATGCCGCGCACCGCCGCCTGGGTACGGTCGGAGGCGCCGAGCTTGCCGATCACCCGCTCGACGTGGGCCTTGGCGGTGCCGGTGGTGATGCCGAGCTTTTCGCCGATCTCGCGGTTGCTGAAGCCGCCGGCCACCAGCCCCAGCACCTGGCGCTCGCGGGCGGTCAGGGCCTGGACCTGGGGCGCCTGGCCGTTGCCGCGTTCGGTCATGCGCCGCAGCAGGCGCGCGCTGACCGCGCTGTTGAGGGCTTCCTCGCCCTGGGCCACCCGTTGCAGGGCGCCGATCACTTCGTCGCGGCTGGCGTCCTTGAGCAGGTAGCCCACGGCGCCGGCGGTCATGGCCGCTTCCAGGTGATCGGGGCTGTCGTCCATGGTGAAGATCACCACCTTGACCTCGGGCTGGCGCTGCTGCAGAAGGCGCGCGGCCCCCAGGCCATTGAGCCGCGGCATGCGGATGTCGAGGATGGCGATGTCCGGGCGCAGTTGCTCGCACAGGGCCAGGGCTTCTTCACCGTCCCTGGCCTGGCCCACCACTTCGAACTCCGGATTGCCCGCCAGCAGGGCGACGAAACCGGTGCGGGTCACTTCATGATCGTCCGCCAGGACCAGGCGTATCAGCGTACTCATAGCGCTGGCTCCAAGGGCTGGACGGGAACCCGGGCCAGCAGCCGGGTGCCATTGCCGGGCCGGCTGTCGCAGCTGAAGTAGCCGCCCAGCAGATGGGCGCGTTCGTGCATGGCGACCTGACCCAACTGTTCGGCCACCGGGGCCGGCGAGCTGATGAAGCCGCAGCCGTCGTCGCTGACCCCGAGCAGCGCCTGGCCGTCCTCCAGGGCCAGGCTCAGGTGCACCTGTGAGGCCCGGGCGTGTTTGAGGACATTGTTGATGGCTTCCTGGGCGATGCGGAACAGGGCGATTTCCACCGCGTCGGGCAGGCGCTGCGGCGCGCGCTGGCCCCAGTACACCAGCAGACCGGCGTCGCGCAGGCGGTCGGCCTCGCGGTCGATGGCCCGCAGCAGGCCGAAGTCGTCGAGCACGTGAGGGCGCAAGCCGCCGATCAGCTGCCGGCCCTCGCCGACGCAGCCCTGGGCCAGTTGCAGGATGGTCTGCAGGTCCTGCTGCAGTTCGGCGGACAACGGCGGACAGCGCCCGGCGAAGCCCTGCAGGCGCTGATGGAGTCCGGCCAGGGTTTGCGCCAGGCCGTCGTGCAGGTCATAGGCGACCCGCTTGCGTTCGTCTTCCTGGGCGCTGAACAGGCGCTGCACCAGTTCCGACATGCTGCGCTCCCGGGCTTGCAGGTCGCGCAGCAGGCGCTGGTTTTCCAGGTGCGCGGCCAGCAGGGTGGCCAGCAGTTGCAGGGATTCCAGGTCTTCGCTGTCCGGGGGGCTGATGGGCACGCTGTTGGCCAGCAGCAGGGCGCCGAAGGCCCGGCCGTCGGCGCGGTGCAAGAGCACGCGCAGCACGGCGCTGTCCGGGGTCGGCGGCGGCTCCGGCCACTGCGGGTGATCGGCCAGGGCGCGCAGGCCTTGCAGGCGCTCTTCATGACCCTGGGCGGCGCGGGTGTGGATCACACCGTCTTCGGCCCATTCCAGCAGCAGCCCGTGGTCCATGGCGGCAAAGGCACAGGCCCGTTGCACCACCCGCTGGCGCATCTGCTCGGGGGGCAGTTGCAGCAGCTCCTGGCCGGTGTCCACCAGCAGCCGCAGGCGCGCGGCGCGGCTCTGGGACTGTCGATACTGGCTGCGCAGGGCCAGGGCGCTGGCGGGGTCGAAGGATGGGGTGGACATGGCGGGGCTCCAGTGTGGCGGCGCTGCTGTTGAACAAAAGCGGGCATTAGACCCGCTGCTGCACGTCACGCCTATCTGCCAAATGGCATAGGCCAAAAGCTCCAGTTGGCCGATGGCGCGGGCGACGGCGATGGGCAAAGTGTGGCTCATTGAAACCCACTGGAGAAATCGTATGAAACTGAAAACCACTGCCCTGGCCCTGTTTTTTGCCTTCACCGCTCCATTGGCGGTGGCCGCCGAGGTCAAGCCCTATGTCTATAGCGCCGTTGCCGAGCAGCCGCAAGCGGCCCAGGACCGTGAGATCGCCGGCCTGTTCGACCGCTGGAACAGCGCCCTGCAGACCGGCAATCCGCAGTCGGTGGTGAGCCTGTATGCGCCGAACGCGGTGTTGCAGCCGACCGTGTCGAACCAGGTGCGCAGCACTCACGCACAGATCCAGGACTACTTCGAGCACTTCCTGGCGTCCAAGCCGGTAGGTCAGATCAACTACCGTGAAATCCGTCACCTGGGCCCCGATGCCGCCCTGGACAGCGGCGTCTACACCTTCACCCTGACCGATGCGTCGGGCAAGGCCGAGAAGGTCCAGGCGCGCTACACCTTCCTGTACGAGCGCATCGATGGCCAGTGGAAGATCCTCAACCATCACTCCTCGGCCATGCCGGAAGTTCAGCCGCAGCTGGCCGCTCACTGATCCACCTTGCGTTCCCTTCACGCCGAGCTTTCGCTCGGCGTTGTCGTTTCCCGCGGCTCACTGCTCGCGGTAGCGCCCCGGGGTCATGCCGAACCAGCGCAGGCAGGCCTTGTGAAAACTGCTCTGGTCGCGAAAGCCCAATAGCGCGCCGATGTACTTGACGCTGCGCATGGAGTTGCGCAGGAAGCTGTGGGCCAGCATCAAGCGGGCTTCGTCCAGCAAGGCGGAGAAATGCACGTCTTCGTGTCCCAGGCGGCGTTGCAGGCTGCGGGTGCTGACCCCGACGATCTGGGCAATGTTCGGCAGGTCGCTCGGCGCGCCCTGGGCCAGGCGTTCGGACAGCGCTCGGCGGACCCGGGCGGTCATCGAACCGTTGTGCAGCAGGTTGAGGCGATTGCGCGCGTACTCCAGGTGCAGCACATCCAGGGCCGGGTCGGCGGTGGGCAGGGCAATGGCGCAATCCTGGCTGCTGAAGGACAGGCTGTTGTAGGGCGCGCAAAACTGCAGGTTGTCTCCCAGCAGTTGGCGCAGTGACCCGGTGTCCAGCGGCTCCTCGTAGGTGAAGGTGGCCGCCAGGGGCCGCAGTTTGTGCTGCGGCAACAGCCAGTGCAGCAGGCCCAGGGTCTGGGCCGCGCCGGCGTCGATAAAGGCCCGGGGCATCATCGAGGGTTCGCTGGCCACGTCGAAGCCGATCAGGGTCAGCATCTGCGGTTTGCGTTCCAGGCACATGCAGAAGCCGTTGCTGATCAGCGCGTGGTAATCCACCAGGCGTTGCAGCGCGATGCCCAGGGTGGCGCAGGACATCACCGCATACCCCAATGCCTCCAGGTTGGCCGGATGGGCCTTGCTGTAGGCCAGCAGGCCCAGGTCCGGCTTGCCGGTGCGGCGCACGGCTTCCTGTATCACCTGATAGACCAGTTCCAGCCTCACGCCCTTGGGGTTTTCATACACATCCCGCAGGCTGCTGCCCAATTGCTTGAGCAAGGTTTCGACGTGGGCGCCGCCCTCATTCATGACATCGGCAAGCACCCGAAAGCTGGCGCTGGTCATTCTATGCATAGGTCTTCCTGGACTGATGGCTAAGTGATATCGGAGAGGCCATTGGCATGATTGCAATAAACACGGGGCCACAGACGATTCGGCAGTGCCGCGCGTTTCCGAGGACAAGCGAAAGGTATCCAGGAACACTTCCTCAAGGCCTGTGCCAGGGTCGATCATGCTCGGCCAGGGCCCTTGGGAAGGGTGACGGCCAGCGCGTCGCATCCGGTTCGCCGCGAGGGTGCCGTTGTCTTGCCCGGGGAGTTGTCATGCAAAGCGTCAGAGACTTTTATCGTGAACTGGCCCAAGGCCGCCTGATGCTGGCGTTCCAACCGGTGGTGTGGCTGCCCGACAGCAGCCGGGTGCTGTACCACGAAGGCTTGCTGCGCCACATCGATGCCCAGGGCGGCGAAGTCTATCCTCTGGCGCTGCTGGAAAAACACCAACTGATGCGCGAGCTCGATCACAGCGTGGTGCGCTGCGTGATCGAGGCGCTGCACCGTGATGAACGCCTGCGCCTGGGCTGCAACATTTCCGCCCAGAGCGCGATCATCGACGGCTTCTGGTTGCCGATTCTGCAGGTGCTGCGCGACTCACCTTCAGTGGCCGCGCGACTGGTGATCGAGATCACCGAAAGCGCCACGCCGCCGAGCATCGAGGCGGCCAGCGAATTCGTCCTGTGCCTGCGCGAAATGGGCTGCCGGGTGGCCATCGACGATTTCGGCGCGGGCCTGGGCACCCTGGAGTTCATTCGCCAGACCCGGCCGGACATCGTCAAGATCGACAAGGGCTACATCCAGCGTGCCCGTGGCGAACTCAACAGCGCCCAGACCCTCAGCCACCTGGTGCAGCTGTGCAAGACCCTGGCGCCGTGCGTGATCATCGAAGGGGTGGAGACGGGCAGCGACCAGAACCTGGCCACCGCCTGTGGTGGCGAGTGGGGGCAGGGCTATCTGTTCGGTCGCCCGCAGGTGGATCGGCTGGGGCGGCGCTGCTGCCTGGAGCAGCGCAGGGCAGCGCTGTGCGCGTCGGATCAGGCGTAGCCCGGTTGCGCCAAGGCACGGCGCATGCCCGCCTGAAGGGGGTCAATCAGCCTGCGGGGTGATGGGCGGGGTGTGGGCCGTCGGGCCTTGCACCTCGGCACTGATGGGCAACGCCGGCAGCTCTTCCTCGGGAATCTCCTTCTTCTTCACGTGCCTGTTGCGCTTGGGCCGCTCCGGCTGGAACGCGTCGTAGGGCAGCAGCACGGTGTCGAGCGCCGCATCCAGGGGCAGGCTGGCCACCAGCAGGATCGGGCACACCACGGTCACCCAGCAGCCGCCGGTGATCATGCGTGCGTAGCCCATGTCGTAGCCAGTGAGCACTTGGGCGTTGGTCTTGACGCTGCGGTAGTAGCGGTCGTCGCGAAAGTCCAGGGCATTGCCGCGAGTCATGTAGGTGCCGCAGCCGGACAGCAGCAGGGTGTTGAGCAACAACAGGTAATGGAGGATTCGGATGATCGGGCTTCCACGCAGGGGCGAAACAGGGTCGGGCGCGAATCAGTGATTCATCGCGTCATAGGGCAGCAGCGCGGTGTCGGCCACCGCATCCACCGGCAGGCTGACGATGGCCACCACCGGGCAGACGATGCTGACCCAGCAGAAGACCGTGGCGTAGCCGTCGTAGCCACTGGAGCCACGCATGGTCAGCAGCTCGATATTGGCCTGGGTGCCTTTGTAGTAGTCGTAGCCGCTATGGGCGTTGGGCGTGCGGGCGATCAGGGTGCCGCAGCCCGTCAGGGATATTGCGGATAACAGAAGTACAGCGTTGAGGGCTTTGATGATGCCATTCCTTAGCGAGCAGATTTTTGCCGCGCGCATCGTCGCAGAAGCCTGGGGCACACGCTAGATAGGCTCGAATAAATAATCGGCGCCCGATCAGAGCGCTGATGGAATCAACAGCAGCAGATCGGTATCGCCGATGTCCACGCCGGCTTGGGTCAGCAGGGTGCTGGCCTGGCCCCGGTGATGGGTCTGATGATTGAAAAAATGCACCAGCAGGGCATACACATTGCGCTCGGCGACCACGCCCCGGGTGTTGGTGTAATGCAGGCTGCTGTCCAGATCGGCGTCGCTCAGGGACTGGCTGAAATCCAGGATCAACTGGTCCAGCCATTGGCGCTGCTGCCAGAGCCCGTCGAGGTTTGGGAACAGCAGGGTCTTGAGGTCCTGGGGCAGGGCCACCTGCTGCAGCGGGGCCAGCGCCGGATGCTGCGTCGGGTGTTGGGCAAAGCGCTTGAGCCAGATGGTGTCACCGGCCAGCAGGTGATTGAGGGTGCCGAGGATCGAGCCGAAAAACGCCTGGCGGTCGAGGACGATCTGCCCCTCGGGCAGGCTCATGGCGGCGTTGTACAGCTTGGCGTTCATCCATTGGTTGTAGCGGGCCATCAGGCCCAGGTGCTCGGTGCGGTTCATGGCCGTTCCTGGTGGTGGTGTGGGGCGCTCGATCAGGCGGTCGTCAGCTTCGCAAGGTGCATGGCCAGCGCGCAAGGGCGGCTTGAAAATCTCCGTGCGATGGGCGTTTTTCCGGCCGACGAGGCATTAAAAAAACCGCCCCTTTGGCCCCGATAACATCGTTTCTCGGGGCTTGGGCTTTTCTCTATATTGGCCACCAGATCCAGCGCGGCAACAGGCCGCGCGCCCTCTATGGTGAGCCGTTGCAATGAATAAAAAACCTGAACGCACAGGGCTGGAAAATCCCGGGACCGCCACTCGCGTGGTCTGGGGCGGGGAGCAGATCCGTCATCCCTACAACGCCACGCAAACGCCGATTGTTGCCAGCGCCGCCTATGGCTACGACGACATCGACCAATGGTACGACGTGGCCCTGGGCAAGGCCCCGGGCTTTATCTACAGCCGCATGAGCAACCCCACGGTGGAAACCCTGGAAGCCAAGCTGCGGGACCTGGAAAACGCCGAGTCGGCGGTGGCCTTCAGCAGCGGCATGGCAGCCATCAGCGGCGTGCTCTACAGCTTCCTGCGCCACGGCCAGCGGGTGGTGTCGACCAAGGACAGCTACGGCGGCACCAACAAGATTTTCGAAGAGTTCCTGCCGCGCATGGGCGTGGCCGTGACCCTCTGCGAAACCTTCGACCAGCAGCAGATCGAAGCCGAGATCGCCCAGGGTTGCGACCTGCTGTACCTGGAGACCCCGACCAACCCGACCCTGAAGATCGTCGACATCCAGCGTCTGGTGAGTGCGGCGAAGAAGGTCGGCGCCCTGGTGGTAGCGGACAACACCTTTGCCACGCCGCTGAACCAGAACCCCCTGGCCCTGGGCGTGGATGTGGTGATTCACAGCGCCACCAAGTTCCTCAGCGGTCACGGCGACGTGCTCGGTGGCGTGGCCTGCGGCAGCGAAGCGCTGATGAGCCAGGTGCGTCACTACCGGGAAATCAACGGCGCCAGCCTCGATCCGTTCTCGGCCTACCTGATCATCCGCGGGATCAAGACCCTGGCCCTGCGCATGCGTCAGCAACAGCACAGCGCGGCGCAACTGGCGCAGTTCCTGCTCAACGAGCCGCTGGTGGAAGCGGTGAATTACCCAGGGTTGCCCAGCCACCCGAACCACGCCGTGGCCTGTGCGCAGATGCGCGGTTTCGGCGCCATCGTCAGTTTCGTCCTGGTGGGCGGCATGGACAGCGTCAAGCTGCTGTTACCGCGCCTGCGCTACGCCCACTGCGCCGGCAACCTGGGGGCGGTGGAAACCATCTACGGCCCGGCGCGCACCACCAGCCATGTGGAGAACACCCTTGAAGAGCGCCAGGCCCTGGGCATCTCCGAAGGCCTGGTGCGGATCTCGGTGGGCATCGAAGACACCGATGACCTGCTGGCCGACCTGCAACAGGCCTTCGCCTGGCTGCGCCAATCCCTCAAGCACAACCCGGCGTCCGACGCCGTCCCTTCCCTGAATGCCCGGGCCGAGGTCGCCCACTGAAAGAGCGCGCAACACCCCCACAGCAAGGCAGCCCGTGGGGGCTTCATGAAGAGGAATAACAATAAAAACCTGGTGGCATCCGATTTGTTTTCTGCCCATTTCCACAGTCGCAGAAATTGAGACTTGCCCTGACAACTTTCATGAGAACCATCATGTCCCTACAAGAACAACAGACCGACTTGCGCGGCGGCTTCAAGCAAGAAATGCAGACCCGGCACATCGTCATGCTCGCCCTCGGCGGGGTGATCGGCACCGGGCTGTTCCTCACCTCCGGCTACACGGTGAACCAGGCCGGCCCGCTGGGTGCGGTGATCGCCTACATCATCGGCGCGCTGATGGTGTACATGGTGATGATGTGCCTCGGCGAGCTGGCGGTGCAGATGCCCGAGACCGGCTCCTTCAGCACTTACGCCACGCGCTTTCTCGGCCCCGGCACCGGCTACACCGTGGCCTGGCTGTACTGGCTGACCTGGACCGTGGCCATCGGCTCGGAATTCACCGCCGCCGGTATCCTCATGACCCGCTGGTTTCCCGACACCCCGGTGTGGATCTGGAGCGCGCTGTTCGCCCTGGTGGTGTTTTTGTCCAACGTGGTCTCGGTGCGGCTGTTCGCCGAGACCGAGTTCTGGCTGTCGCTGGTCAAGGTGATCACCGTGCTGGTGTTCCTGGTGGTGGGTGGCGGGGCAATCCTGGGCCTGTTGAACATCGATCAGGCCCACAGTATCGGCTTGAGCAACTTCACCCGCGAGGGGCTGTTCCCCACCGGCTTCATGCCGATTGCCATGACCCTGCTGGCGGTGTCCTTCGCCTTCTCCGGCACTGAGCTGATCGGCATTGCCGCCGGTGAAACCCGCGACCCGCAACGCAATGTGCCACGGGCGATCCGCACCACGGTGCTGCGCCTGGCGATCTTCTTCGTCGGCACCATCTTCGTCCTCGCCACCCTGTTGCCCCGGGAGCAGGCCGGTTTGGTGGAAAGTCCGTTCGTCACGGTGTTCACCTACATCGGCATTCCGTACTCGGCGGACATCATGAACTTCGTGATCATCAGCGCGCTGCTGTCCGCCGCCAACTCCGGGCTGTACGCCGCCTCGCGGATGCTCTGGACCCTGAGCGACCAGGGCCACCTGCCCAAGCAGTTCTCGGCCCTGACCCGCATGGGCACGCCGCTCAACGCGATCATCGTGAGCATGGCCGGCGGTGCGGCCTCGTTGCTCAGCAGTGTGTTCGCCCCGGACACCATCTACCTGGCCCTGGTGTCGATTTCCGGGCTGGCGGTGGTGGTGGTGTGGATGAGCATCGCCGCCAGCCAGATCGCTTTCCGCCGTCACTATGTGGCCAACGGCGGTGATGTGCGCGAGCTCAAGTTCCGTGTCCGCGGCTATCCCTGGGTGCCGCTGGGGGCCTTGTTCTGCTGCGCCCTGGCCTGTGTCGGCATCGGCTTCGACCCCGAGCAGCGGGTGGCCCTGTACTTCGGTGTGCCCTTCATCGCCTGGTGCTACTTCGTGTATTACATTACCCGCAGTAGCCGCCAGCGGCGCCTGGCCCTGGCACCTCTGGCACGCTCGTCCGATGCCCTTCAGGGCTGAAGAACGGGAGCGGTCTCCAGGGTGTCCATGAGAGTCAGGCCATGAAGCAGAAAAGCTTGCCCCCGCTGAACTGGCTGCGCGCCTTCGAAGTGTCCGCCCGCTGCCTGAACTTCACCCACGCCGCCGAGGAACTGTTCCTCACCCAGGGTGCGGTGAGCCAGCAGATCCGCCAACTGGAAAGCCACCTCGGGGTGGCGCTGTTCAAGCGCCTGCCCCGGGGCCTGGACCTGACCGAGGAGGGGCGCTCCTACCTGCCGGTGGTGCAGGACGCCATTACCCGGCTGGCGGTGGGCACCAACGAGATCTTCGGCCAGCACCAGCACCGGCCGATCAAGGTGCGCGGCAGCCTGGCGTTCTTCGTCCACTGGCTGGCGCCCAAGCTGGTGACCTTCCAGCAGGCCCAGCCCCAGGTGGACCTGCGCTACATCAGCAATATCTGGGTCAAGGAACTGGACGGCGAGGACGACATGGAGATCCGCTGGGGCCGCGGCCACTGGCCGGGGCTGGTGGCCCAGCGCCTGACCTGGGACAGCCTGTTCCCGGTCTGCGCCCCGTCCTTGCTGGCGCGCTTGCCGCTGCAGGTGCCGGACGATCTGGCCCGGCATCAACTGCTGCATGTACTGGGCTATGAGGAGGGCTGGGGCTACTGGCTCAAGCGCGCTGGCGCCAGCCGCGTGGACTCGTCCCGGGGCATGCAGTTCGACACCCTGATCTCGACCCTGCGCATGGCCGAACTGGGCCAGGGCGTGGCCCTGGCCCGTTCCTCGATGGTCGCTGAAATGCTGGCCGACGGGCGTCTGGTGGAGCCCTTCGAGCAGCGTATCGAGGCCAGCGAATCCTTTTATCTGGTGCGCGGCGCTGACGCCGAGCAACACCCCGATGCGCTGAAGTTTTCCACCTGGCTGGTGGAGCAGGCCCATCGCTACAAATGACTGGCCGGAGCCAAGCATGCGTTATGTGAGTACCCGCAGTGCCATCGAACAGGTGGATTTTGCAACCGTGGTCCTGTCTGGCGTGGCTGCCGATGGCGGGCTTTATGTGCCGCAGCAGCTGCCGAGTTTCAGCCCCCAGGAAATCGCCAACTGGTCGACCCTGGATTACCCCGAACTGGCTTTTCGCGTGCTCAGTCCCTTTGTCGGCGACAGCCTGCCCGAGGCCGACTTCAAGCATCTGCTTGGCCAGGCCTACAGCGGTTTTGGCCATCGCGCGGTGGCGCCGCTGCGCCAGATCGATCGCAACGAATGGCTGCTGGAGCTGTTTCATGGCCCCAGCGGTTCGGCCAAGGACTTTGCCGCACGCCTGCAGGCCCAACTGGTGGGCTACTTTCTCCAGCGCCGGCAGCGCCCCGGGGTGTTGGTGGGAGCCACCAATGGCGACACCGGGCTGGCGACCATCGAGGCCTTCAAGGACTGCCCGCAGACGCGAGTGCTGGTGTTCTATCCGCAGCACGGGGTGCCGGAACAGCAGGGGCGGCAGTTGCAGGCGGCGCACCACCCGGGCCTGTGGCGCTTCGCCGTGGAGGGCAGCTTCGATGATTGCCAGACCCTGGTCAGCCGCTTGCTGCGCCAGTGGCCGTTGGCCGAGCATGAGGTGATCGGCTTCAACTCCAGCAACTGGGTCGGGGTCATGGCCCAGCTGGTGCTGTAC
This sequence comes from Pseudomonas danubii, assembly GCF_042980055.1. NCBI lineage: Bacteria > Pseudomonadati > Pseudomonadota > Gammaproteobacteria > Pseudomonadales > Pseudomonadaceae > Pseudomonas > Pseudomonas danubii. The sequence continues at coordinate 5,447,157 of NZ_CP116502.1, read as the reverse complement.
TTCCATGCCGTGCTGCAACTGGGCGGGGGCCAGCGGCCCATCGGCTTCAGCGTACCGGCGGCCAGTTTCGCCGAGGTCTATGCCGGCTACATCGTGCAGAAAATGGGCCTGCCCATCACCCAGATGATCGTGGCCACCAACCGCAATGACGCCCTGCACCAACTGTTCCTGAAGAACCAGTATTCCCGGGGGCAGGCCAGCCAGAGCCTGTCGCCGGCCATGGACCTGTCGCTGTTCGCCAACCTGGAGCGCCTGGTCTGGGAGCTGTACGGCCAGGACCCGCAGGCGGTGGCGGCGCTGATGCAGGGCTTCGAGGACAGCGGCGAGATGACCCTGGACAACGAGGCCTGGCTGCAGGCGCGGATGATCATCGACTCCTATTCGGTCAGTGATGAAGAGACCGGCAAGGAGATCGTCAGCCTGTACCGGGACACCGGCTACGTCATTGATCCCCATGCCGCCACCGGCGTCCTGGCGGCGCGCCTGTACCGCCGCAGCCTGGTGGCGCCGATGGTCACCCTGGGGGAGATTGCACCGGCCAAGTCGGCGCGCCTGCTGAGTTCGCTGGGCCTCCCCGGGTTGCCGCAAGAGCCGGTGGCACCGCCTTCGACGCTGCAGTGGCAGAGGCTGGCCGCGGATGACTTTGGCGCGCTGCTGCACTGCCTGGAGTCCTGGTGATGGACCGGTGCAAGGTGAGCCCATGAAGCGGATTCTTGATCCTCTGGACGAGCGCATCCTGGCCGAACTGACCCTCAATGCCCGGGCCGCCCACGCCGAGCTGGCGGCCAAGGTCAACCTGTCGCGCAATGCCGTGCGCCAGCGCATCGAACGCCTGGAGCGGGACGGCGCGATCCAGGGCTACACCATTCGCCTGGGCGAGGGGCGCGGGGCGGAGACCCGGATCAATGCGCTGATCTTTGTCTACCGCTACGACCGCATGCGCGGCGCCGAGGTATTGCAGGCCTTGCGGGCGATGCCGGAGATCGTCCAGTGCGAAGTGCTCAGCGGCGAGTTCGATGTACTGGTGCGGGTCAGCGCCGCCAGTGCGGAGCGGGTGCACCGGGTGTGGAATGACATCGCCGCCTTGCCTGGGGTGGAAAACACCGTGACGTCCTTTGTTTTGTCGTCGGTGAGTTAGGCGCTGTCTGCTGGCGTATCAACAGTCCGCTAACAAGAAACCTTTCCTGAAGATTCAGAAGCGTCTGATGTGTCGGTTGCCGGGGTCAATCTAGTATCGGCGCCCACTGCAAGGCCCGTATTCCGGGGGTATACGCAGTTTGTCTAGGCGTTCGGCGCTTATTTGACGCCAGGATAGTGGCACATTAATATCGCCCGCCCTGTCGTGACCCTTGCTGCCCTTTCGAAGGATCGAATATGTCCATCTCCACCTTCAGGATGAGGTTGTGCTGTGTGCTGTCCTGCCTGCAGCAGACTGGCCCTTTGCACATGGCGATTGCCGCCCTCTTGCCCGCACCGACCTTCAACGCCGGCGACCAGGACCTGATCCGCGACCGGCAGAATCGCCTGCTGGAACAGCAGCGGCGTCTCGAACAACTCAAAGACTTTTCCGCGGCAAGCGCTTCGCCGCCAGCGTGACCTTTGCCCATTTCCTCAAGCGGCCAGATGCCCTGAGTGAACGCGAAGCACCGATCTATTTCCGTTTGGACCTGTTCCTTTAATTCCGCTCTTTACCCGAGATACATGACATGGACGTTCGTCAGTTCGCCTTTCTGGTTCGTCAACCTTCGGCTGCCCTGCAATCGCGCGACTCCTTCTGGGGCCTGCCGAAACGTGGACTGGCGTTCATCCTCGCCAACGTGATGTTCTGGCAGCCGCTGGTGGCGATGGCCGACGGCATCGTGGTCAACGGCAGCGGCACCACACTGGGGCAGGCCGGCAATGGCGTGCCCATCGTCAACATTGCCACGCCCAATGGCGGTGGCTTGTCCCATAACAAGTTCAGCGACTACAACGTCGGCCAGCAGGGGGTGATCCTCAACAACGCCACGCAAAAGCTGCAGAGCACCCAGCTGGGTGGCTACATTATCGGCAACCCCAACCTGGGTGGTCGCGCGGCCAATGTGATCCTCAACGAGGTCAACGGCGGCAGCCCCAGCCAGCTCAAGGGCTACACCGAAGTGGCCGGGCAATCGGCCCATGTCATCGTTGCCAACCCCTACGGCGTCAGCTGCAACGGCTGCGGCTTCATCAACACCCCGAAAGCCACCCTGACCACCGGCAAGCCGGTGATCGAGAACGGTCAGATCCAGCGATATCAGGTGGACCAGGGCAGCGTGTCCATCGAGGGCGCGGGGCTCAACGCGAGCAATATCGATCAGTTCGAAATCATCACCCGCAGCGCGAAAATCAACGCCGAGATCCAGGCCAAGCACCTGGCGGTGATCGCCGGGGCCAATGACGTCGACGCCAAGACCTTGAACGCCACCGCCCGCACCGCCAACCCGGCGGATGCGCCGCAACTGGCGATCGACTCTTCGGCCCTGGGCGGCATGTACGCCGGGGCGATCAAGCTGGTGGGCACGGAAGCCGGTGTAGGGGTGAAGCTGGCAGGTGATATGGCTACCAGCGGTGGTGACCTGCAAATCGATGCCAACGGCAAGCTGACCCTGGCTCGTGCTCAAGCTCAGGGCGACGTGCAACTCAAGGCGCAAGCGGTGCAACTGACCGAGTCGGTGTATGCGGAGCGGAACGCCAAAGTGGTTGCCGCTGAAAAACTGACGGTGGACAAAAACCTGACCGCAGGCGGCAACCTGCACCTCGAAGGCCAGCAGGTGGTCAGCCGCGGTCATCTCAATGCGGGGCTTCAGCGGCAAGAGGGTATCGAGACCATCAACCCCACCAGCCATCTGCAGCTTCAGGGTGGCAGTCTGACCAACACGGGCAGTATCAACGCCCGGGGCAGTCTCACGACTGATCTTGAGCGCCTGGATAACCAGGGCGCGGAACTGGTGGCAGCGGGCGAGCTGAGCCTCAAGGCCGGTAGCATCGATAACCGTGGCGGTCAGTTGATTGGCCAGCAAGCCCTGAAGGTTGAAGGCAGCCGTCTGGATAATCGTGGCGGGACCCTGGCCGCTGAGCAGACTGTCAAGGTGGTGCTCGACACTCTGGACAACCGCGATCAGGGGCTGATCCTCAGCAAAAGCGCAGACTTGACCCTGAATGCCGGCAGCCTGGATAACCGCCAGGGCACCCTGCAAGCCAACCAGGGCGAGCTCAAGGCCAGGGTCAAGCAGGTCCTCGACAACGGCGGCGGCAAGATCCTCACGGGTGCCGGCAAACTGAGCCTGGAAGCTGATGAACTGCGCAACCAGCAAGGACGACTGAACGCCCAGACTGGCAAGCTTGAAGTCAAGAGCGCGACCTTCGACAACTCTCAGGGGCAGGCCCGCGGGGCGGCAGTCGAGATCAGCAGCAGTTCCCGTCTGATCAATGATCAGGGGCATGTACTGTCCACCGCAGGCGATTTGCAACTCAAGGGCGGCGAGGTCCGCAACAACGAGGGCGAGATCGCCAGCCAGAAGCACCTGCAACTCTCCGTCGACAGTCTGCAGAACCAGAAGGGCAGCCTCAGCGCCGAAACCATCGGGCTGGCACTTTCCGGCAAGCTGGACAACGACGCGGGGCTGATCGAGTCTCGGGAAAGCCTCGCGGTGGACGCAGGTTCAGTGAGCAACGCCAAGGGCCGTTTGCGGGCCCTGGGCGAGCAGGGCGAGAGCCGCTTCAGCATTGGTGGTCGTTTCGATAACGACCAGGGCCTAGTGGAGATCGGCAATCAGCGCTTGCTGCTGAGCAGTGGGGGCCTGAGCAACCAGCAAGGGCTGGTGCACCACCTGGGGCAGCAAGGCTTTGCGTTGTCCCTGGCGGACACCGGCAATGCCGGCGGCAGTTTCATCACCAACAGCCGGCTGGATCTGGACCTGGCGGACTGGAGCAACACCAGTCAGATCCAGGCACAAAAGATCGGCTTGAAGGTCGGGACCTTCACCCAGACCCGCAGTGGCAAGCTGATTTCAGTGGAAGGCATCGAAGCCAGTGGTAACCACTGGATCAACGACGGCGGCCTGGAAACCGATGGCGACTTGAAACTGGTCCTCAGTGGCTCCTACCAGGGCAACGGCATTCTCAAGAGCCAGGGGCGCATGACCTTCTCCGCCGCCCGTGCCGACCTGGGGCAGGAGGCTCAGGTACGCAGCGGTGCTGCCGCCGATTTCACCCTGGGCAGTCACCTGAAGAACCTCGGCACGCTCACGGCGGCTGGTGACCTGCAACTCAAAGTCGACAGCCTGACCAACCTGGGCACCCTGGGGGCGGGCAATGCCCTGCATATTGAAACCCCGACCCTGGTCAACCAGGGCGGGCTGATCTTCAGCGGCGCCGACACGCAGCTGGAAATCAGCAGCCTGACCAACGATAAGGGTGACATCTACAGCCTTGGGCGCCTGGATGTGAATGCACCGGGACAACAACCGGCCAGCCTGATCGAAAACATTTCAGGCACCATCGAAAGCGCCCATGGCATGCAGTTGCTGGCCAACCGCCTGATCAACCGCAAGGAGAAGTTCGCCTTTATTCCAGCCCTGACCTCCGGGCGTATCACCTTGCACTCCACCGACAACTGCAAGGGCAAGCATTGCGAAGCCTATTACTCGGTGACTGAGGTCTACGGCACGAAAATCACCGAGGACTCCCAGCGCGGCAACCTGATTTCCGGTGCCGAACTGACCTTCAAGGGCGACAGCTTTGAGAACCAGTTCAGTACCGTCTCTGCCGCGGGCGATATCAGCTTGCAAAGCAACAGCCTGAAGAACATCGGTGCCGGTGGCGGCGAGATCCGTAATTACGCTTACTCGATCTACACCAAGGACGAAGGTGCCTACTACACCTTCGTCAACAACATAGGGCGCTACAACGCCTACAACGACCCCAACTCTGCCAGCTACAACCCTACGGCGATGCCACTGGGAGCTATCGCCCTCGGTAGCCTGAGCGGCTTCAGCAAGGTCGAGACCTCCGGCAGTGGCGAAGTCGCCGCGGCAGTCATCCAGGGCGCCGGCAAGGTTGACATCACCGGCACCCAACTGCTGGAAAACAGCGTGATTCGTCCGGGTGAAACCGTGGCCGCCAGTGCCAGCCGGGTCGGCATGACTGCTGTGGATAGCAGCACTCAGACCTTGCCACAGCTGAACCTGCAAGCCGCTGCGGACCTGCAGCAACAAGCGGTCAACCCTCTGGCCTTGCCCGGTTTCAGCTTGCCGCAAGGTGACAGCGGCCTGTTCAAGGTCAGCCGCAACCCGCAACACAAATACCTGATCGAAACCAACCCGGCGTTCGCCAACCTCAAGCAGTTCATCAGTTCTGACTACCTGCTCAGCCGCATCGGTTTCAACAGCGACCAGACCCAGCGCCGCCTGGGCGACGGGCTCTACGAACAACGACTGATCCGCGAAGCGGTGATTGCCCGCACCGGCCAGCGTTTCATCGCCGGGCTGGACAGCGACGAAGCGATGTTCCGCCACCTGATGGACAACGCGATCGCCAGCAAGACCGCCCTTGACCTGTCACCCGGTATAGCCCTGACCTCCGCCCAGGTTGCGGCCCTGACCCACGACATCGTCTGGATGCAGGAACAGGAGGTCAACGGCGAGAAGGTCCTGGTACCGGTGCTGTACATGGCCCAGGCCAACAACCGCCTGGCGCCCAATGGCGCGCTGATCCAGGGGCGCGATGTGAACCTGATCTCCGGCGGCACCCTGGCCAACCAGGGCACCCTGCGCGCCAGTGCTCAACTGCAGGCCAGCGCCCAGAGCATCGACAACAGCGGCCTGATGGAAGCCAACGAACGTCTGTCGCTGCTGGCCACCCAAAGCATCCGCAACGCCCAGGGTGGGATTCTCAAAGGCAAGGACGTCAGCCTGGTAGCGACCCAGGGCGACGTCATCAACGAACGCTCGAAAGTCAGCCAGGACACCCGTTATGGCGGCGGGGTCCAGCACAACGACTACCTCAACAGCGCGGCTCGGGTCGAGGCGGGCAACAGCCTGAATATCGACGCCGGACGCGATATCCGTAACAGCGGCAGCGTGCTCCAGGCCGGGGGGGATGCGAGTCTCAAGGCGGGGCGTGATCTGGCGCTGGTGGCCACCGAGCAAGTGAACAGCAGCAGCGGACGCCACAAGAAGACCAGCTGGAGCCAAAGCCAGACCACCCAGTACGGCAGTGAAGTGCAGGTCGGTGGCAATCTTTCCGCCACGGCCGGCCAGGATCTGCAGATGGTGGCCAGCAAGGTCGCTGCCCAGGGCAGCCTGGCACTGGCAGCGGCGCGTGATGTCTCCATCGAGGCTGCGGCCAATGAGAGCCACCGCGCGTCGAAGAGCAAGAAGGTCACCAGCAGTAACGATCAGGTACGTCAGCAGGCGTCTTCGGTGACCGCTGGCGGCGATCTGTCGATCAAGGCGGGTCAGGACCTGACCTTGGTGGCCAGCCAGGTGAAGGGCGAGCAAAACGTCGCGCTGGACGCCACTCGTGATCTCAATCTGCTGTCCGCCAAGGACGAGAGCGCCTCTTTCTACTCGAAGAAGAGCAAAGGTTCCTTCGGGCGTAGCAGCAGCAAGCAGCAGGAGAGCTACCACAGCACCAACATCGCCTCTGTGGTCGAGGCCGGGAAAGACCTGACCCTCAACACCAGCAAGAAAGCCGATGGCGGCATGAGCATCAACGGTGGCCGCGATGTCACGGTGATCGGCAGCCAGCTCAAGGCTGGTGCAGACCTGATGGTGGGCGCCACCGGCGATGTGGCGATCCTCTCCGGCGTCGAGGAACACGGCTCCTACAGCAAGAAGACCAAGTCCGGTTTCCTTGGCCTGTCCAAAAGCGGTAAGAGCCAGTTGCAAACCACCGCGACCCAGGTCGGCAGCGAGCTGAGCGCTGGCAACGATGTGGTGGTGGCCGCGGGCAACGATATCCGCTTGCGGGCCAGTGAAGCCACCGCCGGAAACGATGTGGAACTGCGTGCCGGGCTGGTCAAGGACACGGGTGATATCAACCTGGTTTCGGCCAACGACACCGCCTATAGCCGCAGCGAGCAGTACAAGAAAAAGGTCGGGCTTTCCTCCTCTGGGGCCAGCGTCTCCTTTGCCTCGGCCAAGGAGTCCGGGCGCCAGGCGCAAAGCAGCACCAGCGTGGGCAGCCAGGTGCTGGCCGAGCGCGATGCGAGCCTGAAGGCCGAGCGCGACATCAACGTGGTGGGCAGCGGCATCAGCGCCGGGCGCAATGTCAGCCTCGACGCCGGACGTGACGTCAATGTCGTCGCGGCACAGAACAGCTCGGCGGAGCAGGACTGGAAAAAGAGCAAGCAAGTCGGCGTTGGCGTCAGCAGTGACGACAACGGTGTGAGTTTCTTTGCCGGTGCTGAGCGCAACAAGGAAAAGAACCGCGTCGAAATCCAGACCGCCGCCGCCAGCCAGATCAGCGCCGGTGCAGACCTGTCGGTCAACGCCAAGCGCGACATCAATCAGATCGGTTCCGACCTTCGGGCCGATCACGACATCAATCTGGTGGCCGGCCGCGACATCAAGATCGACGCCGCCCGGGAAGTGCGGGTGACCGAGCAGCAGCGTGAAAGCGAGCGCAGTGGCCTGGGTGTCACCATTAACCACAACTATGGCAAGACCAAGGACGCGGTCAACGGCGCCGGCGACGGTGAAAACAACACCAGCAAAGCCTCCAGCACCCTCAAGGCCGTCGACTCGGTCAGCCAGTTCCTCGCCGGGCCGACCGCTGACGTCAAGCTTGGCAACAGCAGGCAAAGCAGCAGCCAGGAGATCATCGAGCAGAGCAACCGCTCTTCAACCCTGCAGGCCGGCAACGACCTGAACCTCACGGCCAACAACGACGTGACCGTCAAGGGCAGCCAGTTGGGTGCCGGGCGCGACATCAACATCAAAGGGCGCGACGTCACCCTGGATGTGGCCAAGGGCAGCATCAGCGAGGAAACCCGCAACACCGAGATGTGGGGCGGCATCCACGGCGGCACCAGTGGCGGCGTCAAGATCGGCGTTGGCGGCAGCTTCGGCACCGCCAACACCGAGAGCAGCCAAGGTTCCTCCACCGCCACCCAACTGGATGCCGGGCGCGACATCAACCTCAAGGCCAGCAAAGACCTGAACCTGATCGGCACCCAGGCCCAGGCCGGACGCAACATCGACCTGGATGCCGGCAACGACCTGAACATCCGCGCCGCGCAGAACGACCACAGCAGCGAGAACAACCGCAACAGTGGTGGCGGGGAAGCGGGCTTCACCTTTGGTTCAGAAGGCGTGGGCGTCTACGTCAGCGTCAGCATGGGCAAAGGCAATCTGGAGCGTGAAGGCGAGCGCCAGCAAGAGGCCTATCTCTATGCCGGGGACCGTCTGGGCTTCACCAGTGGCAAGGACACCAACATTTCTGGTGCCAACCTGCGTGGTGATGAAGTGATCGGGCGTGTCGGGGGGGACCTGAACGTTGCTTCGGTCGCCGACACCGGCAAGGTCAAGGGCAAGGAATTCGACATCAGCGTCACCGCCACCTTTGGTCCTGCTCCGGGGCTCAGTGGCTCAGTCGGTTATGGCCAGACCACCGGCAAGACCGACTGGGTTGAAGAGCAAACCCGCATCACTGGCAAGAACAAAGTTGATATCCGCACCGAAAACCACACCCAGATAGACGGCGCGCTGATCGCAGCTGACAACGGCAACCTCAAGCTGGACACCGGCACCCTGGGCTTCAGCGATATCGCCGGCAAGGACAAGGAACACGGCTATTACCTGAACGTGGGCGGCACCTACAGCTCCGGTAGTGGCACCACACAAGACAGCAGCCAGGTGGGTAAAGGCAAGGAAGGTGAAACCGGCTGGAGCGTCAGCGGCTGGGATTCCCAGAAGGACCGCGAGCAGATCGTGCGCGCCACCGTCGGGGCGGGCGAGATCGTGGTGCGCAAGGATGCCGAGACCGGAGCCGATTCAACGGCCGGGCTGAATCGGGATGTGAGCAAGGCGTATGAGATCACCAAGGATGAGGAGTCGCGTACGGATCTGTATGCGAGCAGTTCTTCCCTTGGGGCGGTGGCGAGTCCGAAGAAGGCGTACGAACAGTGGAAGAAGAGTGTTGAGTTGTATGGGGAAAAAAGCCGGGAGACGATGGTAAAGCTGACCCTTCTCTTGGCCAGCATGGGCGTTCTAATCGCGTCGCCAGACAATCTTCAGGGCACATCCGAAGAAATTAATAGAGTCTTGGTAGAAACTGAAAACTACCTAAAAGCCTTCAGCAAAGATGAGAACAGACGTGCGGAGGCTATTGAGTTTCGACTCAAGCAGAAGTTCGGAGATCCAAAATCTGACGGGGAAAAGCTTCTCGTCGCTCGAATGCAGGAAATTGCCCGTCAGAGCCCTGAGAAGTCAGTTGAACTGACAGCGCTCATCGGCCGCCTCAGCGATTCTCCTGCAGGCGCAAATAACTATGCTCAGGGGCTCGCTAGTTCGGGGGTTATGCTTGCCCTGGTTGGCGCACTGGCTTATCAAGCGTCCACACCTGAAAATCAAGCGCGGATGCGTAACGCGGCCAACTCCATGATTGAAAGTGTCAGCCGGGGCGTCTCTGAAACAAAGGAGCAAGTGCAGAGTCGGCTGAGGGTTTCGATGGGGCTTTGGGAGTTGGTAATCCACATGCCGTTTCCAATTCACCTGCTAGATGATGAAAACCGAAAGCTGGTCAATCCGATTGTTGATGCATCAGGATGGAATCCTGCCAGTGGGGGCTACGCTGAGGGTGGTGGAGTTATTACAACGCCTCATACTGGCGGTACTCAACTGGATGGGGTGCAGAAGGATGGTGCCTATGTGACTCCGGAGCACAAGCTGAATCCGGGGGTGATGTATAGTGAAGATGGAGCTGCAAAAGGTTTAATCGGACAGGATTTTGAAAAATATCTTTATAAAGAACTGGGTGGAAAACCAAGCTTTTCGACGAATGGACGAGAGTTTGACGGGGCTTATGGAGCGAATAACTCTATATGGTACGAGGCTAAATCTGGCCGATACTGGGAGGATCATGCTCAAGCCGGATCTAAAGGTTTTGATAAGTTTAAGTCAGATGTCGGCGCGCATGCTCGAATAGCTAAAGATAATGGCGCTTCTTTTGAGGTCCATTCCAATACACCGATTCCTCAGCATGCCAAGGAGTGGCTGAGTTCAAAAGGGATATTTTTTAAGGAGTATTAATATGGGTAGCCAAGCATCTGTAGATGTAAGTCTGTCTCGGCCTTGTAGTCCAAAAGATATAGTGATGGCACTACTTGATTCTGGGTGGAGTTTTGATTTTGAAGGGGATGTTCTATTTTTGTTGTCATCAGATATTGACTCTTATGATTGGCAGAAAGAGTATGCTGAGCATTTCAACTTAAAGGAATTTCTCGACTCTCATTCGCCATTCGGGAGGATTGGTATTGCTATGGTTTTTGATGGTAGGTTTGGAGGGGAGTTCTTAATTAGTCGAGATTGTATATCGTTGTCTATTTCAATAAATAGAATTTGTGTTTTTGGCACTGTGCCGGATTTTACTGAGTATGTTTTTAGACTTAAGGAGGTTGTGAGTGGCTTTGGTTTTTCTGATATTAGATGTGAATATTTTTCTTGACTGATATTTGGTGTAAAGAAACTGATGTTGATGATACTGTTCTGGCTGGAAGAGGGGTTGCTTCTGAAAACAAGAGTAACTATCTTGTCGCGAACTGAGCGTCGAAGAGCACGAGAGAAAAATCGCGACTTTCAAGCCGCGATTTTTGCTTGCTGAAGTACCTGCTCCTGTATTCACCTTGTTGTAAAATCCATCAAATCATACCCGCCGCGCAGCAGAATTCTGCACACCAGTGACATTTCCTGTGGCACTACTTTAACTTTTGGCGCTTTATTAGATTTTGTATAGAAAATGCCGCGTTGAATGAGGTATCTCGTCAAAAACTAATAGGCTATTTTTAATAGCGAAAAATGAATATTTCAATATTTGAAGTCTCGATCAGAAAAGAAATCAATATAAGAGAAATTTCGGTTGCGCTTACGTATTTTTTTGAATTTTCGGATTTTAATGCTTTAAGTGTCGATGCTTTTTGGGAGTTGTCAGAAGTTATGCAGGAGAAATCTATCGGAATCAGGCTGGAATATAATGATGTGGGTTTTAGGACTTTGGCTATATTCTATTGCTGCTTTGAAGTTGTTGGCGAGGTTCTGGCTGGGTTTGCGAAATATCTTGCTGAGAACTTTGAAGCTGAAGTTGCTGTAGGTGACTACCTTCATAAAGCTGATGTGGTTAATGATAGGTTTATAATTTTTCAAGCTGACGGGAGTAGAAAGTTTGGCTTTGAGAAAGGCGATAGTGATGGATTTGATGTTGATGTTGTCGACTAACCCTGAGGAGGATCGGCGTGAGCGAGCTAATGAAGGATAGTGATGTTGTAGGTGGTTTCTTGAAAATGTTGATGTGTGCATATGGCGGCGATATTGAAGCAGAATTTAAGCTGAGGTTGTTGGTGATTTGTTAGGGATCTGTGCTGATAAGAAGCTTAAGAGAAATCGAGGTAAGGCTGCCACGAATGCGGAAGACCGGAGTTGAATGTGCGGGCGTCTCTGGCAGAGCGCCCGCAGCGGTTGGCTAAAGGAGGTGGATTTATAATGCCCCTGTCTGCTTATGCGGATGGCTGCCCTTGCATCCGTCGCCCTGCCACATCCATCAAATCACATCCATCGCGCAGCAAAATGCTGCACACCAGCGACAGTTCCTGAAGCACCACTGCGCCCTTGGGCGCGTCATCAGAAATCGCGAAGTTTTCCAGCAGTTGAGTCACGGCGCGAATGCGGTAAGCCGCTGCATCGTGCAGGACGTCAATGGGGGCCTGGGTATCGATCAGCAGCGAGGGAATGTTGCAGTCGTGGCCGGTAATCGGCATGTATCGATTCAGAGTCCTCATGGGGCTTACTCCTGTATCAATCAGAGCCATCACCTTCTGCCGCCAAGCAGAGAAGGGTGACGGATTGCACAAGGTTGGCGGACCAGGGATACAGGACCTGGCACTCCCGAAGGCATCCCTGCGCAACCCGCCATGTTTCTATGCCCGCGCACCTGGCTCCAGGTGTGGGCAAAATGCTCAGCAAATACAGCAAAACGGCATATTTCACTGCCCGGCCCCGGCCCCTAACCTTGTGTCCATCAGCTTCTCAACCCGGATGGAACACAACAAAAATGACTGAATACAACATCGCCCTGGTGGGCTTCGGCGGGGTCAATCGGGCCCTGGCGCAATTGATTGCCGAGCGCAATCAGGCATGGAAAAAACAGCTGGGTTTCAGTTTGAAAATCGTCGGCATCAGCGATCTGTTCCTCGGCTCCATCGTTGCTCCCCAGGGGCTGGATGCCGGTCTGCTGAGCAAGCTGCCGGCAACCAAAGGCGCGTTGGCGCAACTGCCGGGCGGCCAGGTGGAGGCGCTCAACGAGCAGGTGATCAAGGACTCTGGCGCCGACATCATTGCCGAGGCCACTTTCACCAACCCGGTGGACGGCGAACCGGCCACGACTTTCTGCCGCTGGGCCCTGGAGCAGGGCAAGCATGTGGTGACCACCAACAAGGGGCCGATTGCCTTGCACGGCGCCGAGCTCAAGGCTTTGGCCCAGCGTAATCAGGCGGCGTTCGAGTACGAAGGCGCGGTGATGAGCGGCACTCCGGTGATCCGCCTGGCCCAGCAGTCCCTGGCCGGCAGCGAGCTGCTGGGGTTCGAGGGCATTCTCAACGGCACCTCGAATTTCGTCCTGACCCGCATGGAAGGCGGACTGGGCTTTGCCGAGGCGGTGGCCGAGGCTCAGGCACTGGGGTATGCCGAGGCTGATCCGACGGCGGATGTCGAAGGCTTTGATGTGCGCTTGAAGGTGGTGATCCTGGCCAACGAGCTGCTCGGTGCACAGTTGACCGTCAGCGATGTCAGCTGCCGGGGCATCTCCGGCCTGACGGCGGCGGACCTGGAGCAGGCTCGGGCCGAGGGTGCGCGCTGGAAGCTGATCGGTTCGGCCCAACGCCTGGCCGATGGCTCGCTGCAGGCCAGTGTCGAGCCGCGGTTGTTGCCGCTGGCCCATCCGCTGGCGGGTATTTCCGGGGCGATCAACGCGGTGTCGTTCAACACCGAACTGCTGGGCGCGGTGACGGTGTCCGGGCCGGGCGCCGGGCGTATCGAGACCGCCTTTGCCTTGCTCTCGGACATCATCCACATCCACCAGTCGCGCTCGAGCCGCTAGGAGCCTGCCCATGAATCTGTCACGCCTGGCGCCGGTCGCCGATTCGATTGACGTCTGCAGCCCTTTCGATGGCCGCGTCATTGGTGCGGTGCCACGCCTTGAGGCCGGTGCCGTACCGTACCTGTTGCAGCAGGCCCGCGAGGGCGTAAAGGACTGCGCTGCGCTGCCGCGTTATCAGCGGGCGAGGATTCTGGAGCGGGCGGCCTTGAACATCGAGCGCGACGCCGAGCATTTTGCCCGGCTGATCGTCGACGAAGCGGGCAAGACCCTGAAGCAGGCGCAGAAGGAGGTCAAACGTTGCGTCAATACCCTCAAGCTGTCGGCGGAAGAGGCCAAGCGCAATGCCGGCGAGGTGCTGCCGTTCGATGCCTATGAAGGCTCGGAAAACCGCCAGGGCTGGTTCTCTCGCGAACCTCTGGGGCTGATTCTGGCGATCACCCCTTACAACGATCCGCTGAACCTGGTGGCGCACAAGCTGGGCCCGGCCATCGCCGGGGGCAACGGGGTGATTCTCAAACCGTCGGAGTTGGCGCCGCTGTCGGCGATCAAGCTGGTGGACTACTTGCGCGATGCCGGGCTGCCGGCTTCGGTGGTGACCCTGGCCACCGGCGGCGCGGAGTTGGGCAAGGCCCTGGTGGCGGCGCGCGAGGTGCGGATGATTTCCTTCACCGGCGGCTTTGTCACCGGTGAGCAGATCGCCCGCAGCGCCGGCCTGAAGAAGCTGGCCATGGACCTAGGAGGCAATGCCCCGGTGATCGTCATGGCCGATTGTGATCTGCAGGCCACGGTACAGAGCTGCGTGTCGGGGGCGTTCTGGGCGGCGGGGCAGAACTGCATCGGCACCCAGCGCCTGCTGGTCCAGGCCTCGATCTATGAGGCGTTTCGCGAGGCCTTTGTGCGCCTGGCCCGGGAGCAGGTCAGTGGCGACCCATTGGCCGACAGCACGGATATCGGGCCGATGATCAGCCTGCAGGCGGCACAGAACGCGCAGAAGGTCGTGGATGAAGCGCTACAGCAGGGCGCGCGGCTGCTCTGCGGGCATCAGCGCCGGGGTTCCTGCTACGCCGCCACGGTGCTGGAGAATGTCGACCATGGCAGTCGCCTGTGGCAGGACGAAGTCTTTGCGCCAGTGGTGGTCTTGCAGCCGTTCGACGATCTGGATCAGGCCATCGCACTGGCCAACCAGCCCGAATACAGCCTGCATGCGGGGATCTTCACCAACGATCTGCGCACCGCCATGGACGCCGCGCGGCGGATCGAGGCGGGCGGGGTGATGATCAACGATTCGTCCGATTACCGTTTCGATGCCATGCCGTTTGGCGGCTTCAAGTACGGCAGCCTGGGCCGCGAGGGGGTGCGTTTCGCCTATGAGGAAATGACCCAGCCCAAGGTGGTGTGCCTCAACAGTCTGGGCTGAGGCCGATTGCAGCAACACGACAGGTCGTCGGGCACCGGGCAGGTTTGGTCACCTGCCCGGTGTTTTTTGCCTGTGGCCAAGGCACGGCCGTGGCCATCCGGGGAGCGCGGATCAGACCACTTCGTCGATCAATGAGGTTTTTGGCGCCGTGACCGTGACCGGTGGCTGAGGCTGTTCCTTGGCCTTGTCTCTGAGTTTTTCCAGCGCCTCTTTCTGTTCCGCCGTCAGTGGCGGAGGGGTCAGCACCTTGCCCGAGTCAGGCAGCTTGATGCCGGGCTGGGAGCCGCCGGCGGTCAGTGGCGGGAGGGGACGGTTGTTTATTTCCATGTCACTGCATCCTTGAGTGGGGTGAATAAAAGATAACGACCGCTTTGCGCTGATCTTTAGAGCCAATGCTCTAGGTCGCCAGCTGAACCCTCTTTCGAGGGGGGAGGTGATTTGGTGTTGATAATTATTCTTGTTTGTAAATAAGATATGTTATTACATTTTAAGATCACCCCAAGGAGCCTCTCCCATGAAAGTCCTGTCCTCCCTCAAAGAAGCCAAGAACCGTCACCGCGACTGCCAGATCGTCAAGCGTCGCGGGCGGATCTACGTGATCTGCAAATCCAACCCTCGCTTCAAGGCGCGCCAGGGCGGGGCGAAAAACCGCAACAAGGGCTGATCCGCCGCTTGCTCCTGTCCAGGACAGGGCGCCCGATACGTGGCAAGCACCGTCGGGCGCCTTGGCGGCTTATCTGCCGAGGCGGGCGATCAGGGGCTCAAGCGTCGGGCGTTTGCTCTGCCACTCCGCTTTGGTGATGCCCAGCAGGACCACGTCCATGCGTTGGCCATCCTTGAGAATGTTTTGGCGCCGCAACCCCTCCTGTTGGAAACCGAATTTCAGGTGCATGTTGATCACCGCAGGGTTGCTGGCCAGTACCTCGCAGTTGAGTTTTTCAAGACCGGCTTCAGTGAAGGCGTAGTCCAGCATCCAGAACTCGATCAGGCTGCCCAGGCCCTTGCCTTGCTGCTTGGCGTCCAGGTAGAACGCCCAGTCGGCGGTCTTCTGTCGGGCATTGATGGCATTCAGCGAAACGATGCCCAGGGCCTGGCCTTCGTCCATGACGACAAACACTGCCTGGGCCGGATTGCCCTGCAAGGAACTCAGCCAGCGCTGGTGTTCCTGCTCACTGATTTCATGGGAGGTGTACATGTACTTGCGCACCTGTTCCTGGTTGCGCAGCGTGCGTACATGGGCCTGAGTGGCGGGATCGGCATCGACTAGCGGGATGAACTGCATCCTGATGTCCTTCTCGGATGGGTGAGCGGTGGTGGCGCATGATGGCATATCCACTGCTGTCGCATGGATTTGTCTCCCGGGACAAGAACCGGTAGAAAGAACCCTCGCATTCAGAAAACAGATACCTGCATGAGCGACATTGAGAAACCCAATAGCCGCCTGTTCGACCTCGACTTGCTGCGCGCCATGGTCACGGTGGCCGATTGCGGCAGCTTCACCACGGCCGCCAGTCGCCTGCACTCGACCCAGTCCACCGTCAGCCAGAAGATTCGCCGCCTGGAAGACATGGCCGGGCATCGGCTGCTGGAGCGCGGCAACCGCGACGTGCTGCCCACCGATGCTGGTGAGACCTTGCTGGGCTATGCCCGGCGGCTGCTGGCGTTGAACGACGAGATGCTCGAGGCACTGTCCGGGGCCACGGTGGCGCTGACGGTGCGTATCGGCGTACCGGACGATTTCGCCGCGGGGCGCACCACAGAGCAACTGGCGGCGTTCAACCGGCGCTACCCCCAGGTCAAGCTGGAAGTCACCAGCGGCATGAGCCGCGACCTGAGTGGCAGTTATGACCGTGGCGAACTGGACCTGGTGGTGCTCAAGCAATTGCGCAACAGCCGTGAGGCCGTGGCGTGCTGGCCCGAGAAGACCCGCTGGGTGGACAGTGCGAAAAACCCCTGCATCGACCTCGACCCGTTGCCCATCGTCACCTTCCCGCCTCGCGGGGTGTATCGCGATGAAATGATCAATGCCCTGGAAACCATCGGCCGGCGCTGGCACATCAGTTTCACCAGCTCCAGTCTCAGTGGCCTGCAGTCGGCCATTGCCGATGGCATGGGCATCGGCCTGCTGCCGCTGCGGGCGGTGACGGCGGGGCATGAGGTGCTGCCCAAAAGCATCGGGCTGCCATCGGTGGATGTGTTCGAGGTGGCGCTGCTGCACCGTCCGGCGGCCGATCCCATGGTCAAGGAGCTGGCGCGGGTATTGTCACGGGTGCTGGCCCAGGACACCCGTGGCTGAATCCGCTTGGCATTCGATAAATGAATACGCCGTAGTTCGGTATTTAATTTGTGCATGAAAGCGACGCTGGATATCGTGATGGTCAGCAGCGATCCGCAGCATTGCCTGGCGCGTCGCTCCGCAGATTTGTTCACCCCGGCGGCGTTGCTGCGCGGGGCAGCAAAACAACAATGAGGAGAGTCTCCATGTCCAAAACCACTTATTACGCACCCCACGGCGGGCACCCGGCGCAGACCGAAATGCTCACCGACCGCGCCATGTTCACCGAAGCCTATGCGGTGATCCCCAAGGGCGTGATGCGTGACATCGTCACCAGCCACCTGCCGCACTGGGACAACATGCGCATGTGGGTCATCGCCCGTCCGCTGTCGGGTTTCGCCGAAACCTTTTCCCAGTACATCGTGGAAGTGGGCGCCAACGGCGGCAGCGACAAGCCCGAGCAGGACCCCAACGCCGAAGCCGTGCTGTTTGTCGTCGAAGGCGAAGTCAACCTGACCCTGCAAGGCCAGGTGCACGTCCTCAAGCCCGGCGGCTATGCCTTTATCCCACCGGCCGCCGACTGGAAGCTGCGCAATACCAGCGGCACCGAAGCGCGTTTCCACTGGATCCGCAAGCACTACCAGAAAGTCGACGGCGTGCCTTACCCGGACGCGTTCGTCACCAACGAGCAGGACATCGAGCCGCGGGTGATGCCTGACACCGAAGGTCGCTGGAGCACCACCCGTTTCGTCGACATGAGCGACATGCGTCACGACATGCACGTCAACATCGTCAACTTCGAGCCGGGCGGTGTTATTCCCTTTGCCGAAACCCACGTCATGGAGCACGGCCTGTATGTTCTGGAAGGCAAGGCGGTGTATCGCTTGAACCAGGATTGGGTCGAGGTCGAGGCCGGCGACTTCATGTGGCTGCGCGCGTTCTGCCCGCAGGCCTGCTACTCCGGTGGCCCGGGTCGCTTCCGCTACCTGCTGTACAAGGATGTGAACCGCCAGATGCGCCTGACCCTCAACGCACCGCACTGATCCGGTCGCCGGGCAGGGGCGCTCAAGGCCTCTGCAGCGGCGAGGGATGAAAACCGGCGATTATTCGCCGGTTTTTTTTGCTTCGCAGCAAGGCAGGCGCCGGATGGTCGCGCCAGGTTGTTTCGCGTCGAGGTTCACTTAGCGATTGATGATTAGCACGACCTGTCGAACTGAGGGCCGAAAGTGGGCTCGGACAAGTAAAGGGTTATTCAGGGGAGTTGCAACTTATCAACGTTGAGCCAAGGCCGCCGACGGCAGCCTTGGCTGCTGTTAGTGCCTTAGGCAACCGGGTGAATAGTCTCACCGTGGTCTTTCACGGTGCTGCTATCAACTTCGATCTTGCTCGTGGCCTGTACATAGTAAGGCGCCTGGGTGCCGTTTCTTTTCAGGGACAACACAAAGCCACGGTCGTCCGATCGGTCCCAGCTTTCCTGCTTGCCGCTGTCGACTCCAAAGAAGGTGGTGTCGCCGTCGCTGCCCCATTTATTGATCGAGACTTCAATCTTTTTCGATGATTTGTTGGTAACGGTAATACCCATCTCTATATTCCTTTTAGATTGAGGTTTAGTTGATCTGGCTATTGACTGCTATCCAATGCTTACAGTCGTTATGTTGTTCCATACAACCTAACTAGAACTGCCAGTCAATGCAGGTGAAGCGCCCTGAAGTCTAGATACTATTTTGCTATCAGCAAGGCAGTGCTCAACAACTTTCTTGAGTCGGTCCTTGATTTGACTACTTGCGTCCCGAGCCTTGAAGAGAGGAATGACGCTATTCATAGCGTGTCTGCGGTCATATGGGATATGAAAGGGCTGGGTTCTGGGGAGAGCATCGATCAATAACCGCAGTGAAAAAATCCGATGATCCTGGACCTGGCCATCTGGTTGTAGTGTTACCGTCTGCGCTGCAAAACCTGGAGTCTGCTAGATGCATCGTCAAAGCCCACCTCAGCTTGTCGCAACGCCTCTAGCCGCGCCAAGTACTGAAAACCCTGCCGTCCACTCACCTATCTGGCATCGCGGCCCGGACTTACTGACCATTGGAAGCACGGGTGCGGCCATTTTGGGTTTCTGTTTTGTGGTGCTTGGGTTGTTGCCGGGTTTAGTGCTGACGATACTGCTCCTTCTCGGTTTCGAAGCGATGCCAGGTGAACCGAGCAGCGATGGGTCTAGCCTCACAACGTCGTTGCTCATCCAGTTCCTGTGTGGTTCTGTTGTGCTCATGGGGCTGGTCTTTGCGTGGATCTTCTCTGCACCTAGAGTGCTGGCTTTCACGTTCGACGAAAACCAGCAACTGCTGACCCTCACTGTCACCCGTCGCGGTCGCAAGCCCACCGAAGTGCAGGTGCCATTTAGCGACATTATTTGCATCTGCCCTTACGTGCTCGCCAGTTATGACCGCGATGGCCATTTGAGTGTCGTGTGTCAGGGACCGAGGGACAAGGAGTTCGTATATCGATTGGCTGAGGGTACTTCTCTGGAAGAAATGGAGTTTCATGCTGCGTGGTTGCGAGGAATCATTGGCTCACGGATGCAGGAACTACTGAATCTGGACAAATGAAGGAAGCGCGTCCAGGCGTTTCGATGGGTTATCGACAGGCGGGTGATGCAAATGCCGGTTTTTGCTACAGAGCCTAGAGACTAAATGATTGGTCTCTGC
This sequence comes from Pseudomonas danubii, assembly GCF_042980055.1. Lineage (NCBI taxonomy): Bacteria > Pseudomonadati > Pseudomonadota > Gammaproteobacteria > Pseudomonadales > Pseudomonadaceae > Pseudomonas > Pseudomonas danubii. The sequence goes on along the minus strand of NZ_CP116502.1, from coordinate 5,427,431 downwards.
CGCGTTTTTTAGCTGCATAGAGCGCTTTATCGGCTTGAGCCAGTAATACGTTAGACGGGTGTAGCGGACCGAATGTATGAACTGAAAAACCGATGCTTACGGTTAAGTATCCCGTGCTGGAGGCGGAGTGCGGTATTTTTAGATCCCGAACTCGTTGGCATAGTGTTTTGACGTACAGAGAGGCTTGCTCTTGGGTCATGCCATTGGACAGGATTACAAATTCTTCGCCGCCATACCTGGCTGCAAAGTCAGAGCCACGCTGAAAGGATTTATTCAAACTGTCAGCGACGCGTATGAGCGCTTCATCACCCGCTTGATGCCCATAAATATCATTGAAGGATTTGAAGTGATCAATATCAATCATGGCAAGCGTCAATGAGTCGCCATTGCGGCAGGCAATTTTCCATTGGATTTCGAACTGCGTATCAAAAAAACGGCGATTGTATATCCCCGTGAGCCCGTCTTTTATGGACAGTTGCTCGAAGTGTATTTTCATTTCCTCGAGAGACTGATGCTCGTCGCGAAGTTGCTGCTGAATTATCACTCGCGATGTTACATCTTTTTGGATGCCGATAAAGTTAGTGACAGTCCCTTTCTCATCATGGATTGGCGATATGCTTAACTCATTCCAAAACATGGTTCCATCCTTGCGGTAGTTTCGCAAGGTTACAAGGCAGTACTCGCCTTTTTTTACAGCGTTGTGAATAAGCTCCAGTTCAGGTTGATCTCTGTCGTTTCTTTGTAGATATCGACAGTTGATGTTGGTAATTTCTTCGGATGAGTAGCCGGTCATTCGCTCAAAGGCAGGGTTTACAAAAATCAACGGATTGTCGTCAATACAGTTGTCGGAGATGGTGATCCCGTCTCGCGAATCCATAACTGCTTGTTTAAGTATTTCAATCTTCATACATGATCCATTAATAGGAGCGAAGGATAAGGATTGTTTTTAAGTGCTGTAATGCCGAGGCGTGACAAGGGTTTGAGTGTTCTATTTTTTTATTGTAGTCGCTGAGGAACTTAATGCCTGTTTTTCTATGCGCTCTATAGTAATTACGATTGGGTTCAGTAAAAAATCGCTGCTGAAATGCCGACAGCTGCGCTGAATCTCTTCAAAAGTGACGAAATTTTTGGGGGCAGGGGCATTATCTTTGCCAGCGACTTAACGTATCGTTTTTTTGCGTGCGAGCGTTTGGTGGCCGGTAGATTCTGGCCAATACGTGAACATTTCCCGCCCTCTCGTTGGTGATTATGAACAAGCGAGCTGTTCGAGTTGCACTCCAAATCGGACAGTTGGATTGAAAACAGTTCGCCATGGCCGCTAGCGCAATTGCCGTGGTGTTGCGTTCAGCATCTTTTTCATCAGTCGCCGCAGGGAGGTGGCGTCTTTGTATCCGACGTGTTCGGCAATGGTGTCGATTGAATATTTACTGTTTGCCAGCAGTTCTCGGGCTTTATTGGCCTGGACTCGTTGGATCAGCCGTAACGGGCTATAACCGGTTGCCTTGTGGACGTGTCGAGACAAGGTCCGTTCTGACAAACCAAAGCTGGAGGCGAGTGCACTGACACTGATAGTCGCTGGTAGCGAGTCTTCAATATGGGCCGTCAACTGTGCGATCAATTCGTTCCCCTGAGCCATCATTGCCGGAACCATGAAGGGCGATTGTAATTGCCTGCCATCTATCAGTAGCGCCCTTGCAACGGCATCTGCCAAAGCCGGGGAGAAGCGGCTTCGCAGAAGATGCAACATCAGATCACTATGACCCAGCGCTGCGCCCGCAGTGATCAACGGCGGGTCGATGATGACCATGCGATCGGCATCTACCTGGCACTCAGGTGCCCACTGCCGGAGCAAGGGGGCCAGCCACCAGGAAGTGGTCACACAGTGCCCGGCGAGCAGCTTCGCAGCCTGCAGGACGAATACCCCAGAACAGGATGCGGCTACGTCGCCCCCTGATTGCACGTGGGAGAGTAGTGCCGGAATCAACAGCGCAATATCCGCCTGTTTTAATCGGTGTTCGAGTGTAAGGGCATCGGCGACTCCGATGCCGGGGATAATCCAGCAAGAGCGGTCATCGAATCGAGTGGTCAAGGGCTGAACGGCAATTTGCATGCCGTGGCCGAGTGTCACGCAATCGGTGTCTACCCCGCAGATCTCCCAGCGTGGTACGGCAGTGCCTTGTCGCTGGGCGATTACGGCTGCCGTCGAAAGGATGTCCAGAGTCAGGGCGACACTGGAGGCGAAGGCGCCATTGGCGACCAAAATCGTGAAGTCGTTCATTGGCTGATTATGCATGAAAGATGTCAAATCGGTCTCTGGTTGCAGTGTTGCATGACAGGCTTAATGACGCCTCCATTTCATCGAGCGTTAACCGGTATGCCAAATATTCTGATCAAAGTGCCCCAAGGTTCTTTTTCTCCCGAGCAACGGGCACGGCTTTGCGAAGAGGTTACGAAAGTGGCCGTGGCAGTCGAACAAATCGGCGATGATCCTCGTCAACAGGGGCTGTGTTGGACGCTCATTGATGAAGTGCCTGCAGGCGCCTGGACATGCGGCGCGATGGATATCAGCGCTCAGGCCATTCCCTGCATCGTGCAGGTCAAGGTTCCTGACGGCGTGTTGAATGAGGCGATGCGAAGCGACTATGTGAAGCGTTTGCATCAGGCTGTCAGCCAGGCGCGAGCAGCCGGCGATCAACGGATCATCATGACTTCTATCATCCTTGATGAAGTCAAAGATGGTTTATGGGCTGCGAATGGAGAGATTTGGCACTTGGCTGATTTCATTCAAGCGGCTGGATACCGACACCTGCAAGGACCGGCATAGGAGAAAGACAGCGCACTGGGCTTGTGGCAGTTATGGGGCGCAGCGACCCGTCATGAAAATGAAATCAAATAGTAGGCTAAGGTAAATGTTCGTTGCACTTGGCCTATCCCGTTGTCGTTCGCACATGAAGGACGTGCTTAAGGTCGTTGCTTGATCTAACCCAGCAATCTCTCGACGAGGCTGCTCTGAATGTCATTTGTGAACAAGTTTGTGGCCGAGATATTGACCCTCCAGGTTGCGCTTTATCACGCGCAGGCGCGCCTGGAGTGTCGTACCGACAATGAGGCTTTGCACGATCTCAGAATAGCCGTCAGGAAGATTAGAAGCCTGCTGAAGCCATTTCGTTTATTGAATGAAGTGGCTGCGTTAAACGACGCGGCGGCAGAGGTCGGCAGAGAAACGACCCCGGCCCGGGATCTGGAAGTGATGATCCTGGAGCTTCAGGAGAGGGGGTTTGCCGGGCTGGCGCAAACCAGGGCGTCTCGATTGGATTCAAGCTACGAAAGCATTCTCAATGGGCAGTCCATCAAGAGCCTGTTGGTTCGGCTGGATAAATGGCCATCAAGCTTTCGCTTGATTGAAGCCAATGGCGAATTGAAAGGTATTGAGACGCAAATTAAGACGGCGCTTTGCAAGCAGATCGACCGATTGCATGCTGCCGTGGATGACTCCCAATATGATCGCCACGAGCTGAGAATACTGGTCAAGCGGACCCGTTATCTGACGGAGGCCTTCCCCGAACTGTCTCCACTGTCAAAAAAGTCAGCCAGGGCTCTCAAGGAATTGCAGTCGGCATTGGGCGCCTGGCATGACCATTACCAGTGGTGTCAAAAAGCTCAGATTGAAACCGACCTGCGGCCTCTGAAGCAGGTCTGGTTGTCTGCTGCCGCTACAGCACTGCAAAAGGCTGAGGTCCAATTGGTCAATCTGGCAAAGCGGCTCCCAAAACCAGCGGGCAAAAAAAAGCTGCCCTAGGTGGCAGCCGGAAAAAAAGCACGCTTTGTATGCGGAGTATTGCAGCTGAATTTTTACAAAATGATGTCAGGCAGAACGCCTTAGAAGAGTGTTGAGTTGCGGAAATCAGCGAAAAGATGCGGAAACGCCATGCATCACTGCGTCAGAAATGCCAAACCCCAGACACAAAAAAGCCCTGAAAAATCAGGGCTTTCTCGTTGAGATTTGGCGGAGGCGTAGAGATTCGAACTCTAGGACCTGTTACAGTCGGCGGTTTTCAAGACCGCTGCCTTAAACCACTCGGCCACACCTCCAGATCGCATTGCGGGCGCCATAATACCCGAATGAAACACACTGTCAAACTCTCTGCATCGCGAGTTACAGAGCCTCTGTTATCATCCTTGCCACTAAATGTTTCCCCCAACAGGAGTGTCGCCATGCGCGAACAGGATTACGCAGTTAACAACGGCGTGCAGGCCGAGCAGCTAGAGGTTAGCCGCGTCCTGCGCAACACTTATGGCTTGCTGGCTCTGACCCTCGCGTTCAGTGGTGTCATGGCTTATGTGGCGCAGCAGATGCGCGTCGGCTACCCGAACATCTTCGTGGTGCTGATCGGCTTCTACGGTCTGTTCTTCCTCACCAACAAACTCCGTGACTCGGCCTGGGGCCTGGTCTCGGCTTTCGCCCTGACCGGTTTCATGGGCTTTTTGCTCGGCCCGATCCTCAACCGTTACCTGGGTATGCAGGGCGGCGCTGAAGTGGTCAGTTCGGCCTTCGCCATGACGGCGCTGGTGTTTGGCGGTCTGTCGGCCTACGTGCTGATCACCCGCAAGGACATGAGCTTCCTCGGTGGTTTCATCACCGCTGGTTTCTTCGTGTTGATGGGCGCCGTGCTGGCCAGCCTGTTCTTCCAGATCAGCGGTCTGCAGTTGGCGATCAGCGCCGGTTTCGTGCTGTTCTCCTCGGTGTGCATCCTGTTCCAGACCAGCGCCATCATCCATGGCGGCGAACGTAACTACATCATGGCCACCATCAGCCTGTATGTATCGATCTACAACCTGTTCGTCAGCCTGCTGCAGCTGTTCGGCATCATGGGCCGCGATGACTGAATCCGGTTGTTGAGCCAATAAAAAAAGCCCGCTTCGGCGGGCTTTTTGTTGTCCAGGTTTCAAGCGTGACAAGGTTTCAAGGGCTGTGCAGCTGCAAGCGTGCGCTGGCCATGGCGTCCTTGTTGACCTCGATGGAGAACGACAGCACGGCGACTTGCTGCTGCTCCAACTGGTCGATCCAGGTGATCAGGCCGTTGAGAGGCCCCTCCAGACTGAGGTTGACCCGTCCTTCATCCTCCTGGTCCATGCGTTCCAGGTTGAGCCCGGCCTGGCTGCTGGAGCGTGCCAGCATGCCCGGCAGGGCATCACCGGAAATGACTGGGCCACGAGGTGCGGAGGTGCTGACGGGCAGCCGTTGTAGATCTAAAAGCAATTGCGTTTCCTCGGTATAGCGTTGCTCGGCCAGGGCCAGAGCCTGTTGTTGCGGTTGCCAGAGTAGATAGAGGCTGGTCAGGCCAGCGAAGACCACCAGGGCTTGTACTGCCCGTTGTTCGCGCTTTGCCAGACGCTGCCAGCGTTGTCGGAGTGGGTTCGCCAGGGCGGTCCTGGTCGGAGTCGTGGCGCTGGATGGATTCACGTCTTACTCCTTGATTTGAAAACGCGCGGAGACGCCTTGAGCGTCCCGCACGGATGAGTCGGTGCTGACGCTCAGGCCCTGGTTGATCAGGCCCTCGCGCAGCATTTGCAGATCGGCAAAGGCCGGGGCGCTCACTTGCAGGCTCCAGCCTTCCTCGGCCTGGTAATCCAGACGCTGGATCATCGACAGCGCGCCGCCACTGGCGACCCATTGCTCCGCCAGTTGCGACAGACGCAGGGCTACGCCCGGTGTTTCCTGCACCTGTTGGCGTTGCTTGAGCCGCACCTGACGCGCCAGATCGGCGGTAACCGGTTCATCGGCAAAGCGCTCTTGCCACAGGCTCTGGCTGGCGGCGTGCAACTGGTCGCTGCGTTGCTCCAGGTACAACCGGTGCCCGATGTTCTGCAGCAGATGGGCGCCGCCGGCAATCGCCAGCACCAGTAGCGCCAGGCGCCAGGGCCTCGCTTTGCGGGTGCGACGCTGGAATTGGCCCTGGCACAGGTCGATTGCCTGCAGGCTGCCCTGGCTGAGCACTTGCCAAGGCTGCTCCTCGGCCTGCCAGTGCTGCGGTTCCAGGCCGTCGATGCCCGGGGCCTGGGCGCCTTGCCACAGCAGACCATCCGGCACCAACCGATTCAGGTCACCGAGCTCCTGGTCGCTGAGGGTCAGGCGCAGTGGGGCGCTGCCGCCCAACAGCCAGCGGCCGTCCCAGGCCAGGGCTCGTGGCCGGTCCTGGGGCAGGCAGTCGGCATCGATGTGCATGCGCGACGGTTGCAGTCCGTGTTCGGCCAGGCGCTTGAGGCAACGCTGCAGGCGCTCGCGATTGATGACCAGCACCGAGCAGTGACGTCGCTCGCGCAACGGGCCATGGGCCATGTGCAAGTGCTCGACGTCGTCGATCAAGTGTTCTTCCAGGGCACTGTGCAGCGCCTGGCGCAACCAGCGACCGCTGCGGGCCGGGACGCTGACTTGATGAAAACTGGCCATTTCCATCGGCAGCAGCAGGACAAATCCATGCTCGCGAAGCTGTTCGGCGGCCTGTTCCAGGCTGCCTTGCTGGGGCGTGCTGCCGGCTGACCACCAGTGGCAACGCCACGGTGTGTCGCCGGTGGTATGGGGCGAAAGGTAAAGCCAATGGCTCATCAATGGTTACTCGGTAAGCAGATGGGCGTTGGACGGTCCGGGGAGCAGCGTGCGCTGTTGCACCCGGACCTGTTCAGCGTTCATGACGCGCAGGTCGCTGACCAGGCGCAGGCGTCGGCCATGCAGTTCAACGTCGATGGTGGCGCGGAACTGGCGACTGTTGACGCTCAGCCCGCGAGGGGTAATGTCCCGGCCCTGGAGCATGGGGTTGGCGAGGAACGCGGCGACCGTGGGATAGCCCTTGCTCGGGCGCGATTGGGCCAGGGTCTGGGCGGTCGGCAGGTCGATGCCTTCGATGCTGGCCAGCACCAGGGCGCTGGCGGTATTGAGGTTGATGTGGGCTTGTTCATAGGCCGCGACCAGTGGCGACAGGCGTTGCAGGGTGTCACGGTCGACTTCCGGCAATTGTCGCAGCTCGCTGATGTCGCTCAGGGGCAATGGGCGGCCCAGGCGATCAAGAGGGCGCGACAGCGCCGCCGGGTCGTGGGGCTTGATCTGGGCCAGGGCCAGCAGCCGCTGGTAGCGGGCACGGGGGATGACATCGTCCTGCACCAGCGCGCTGTTGAGGTTGAGGCGCGCGCCCAGATCGACGATCTGGATCGCAATCCTGCCACCCTCGATCGGGAACGCCGGGGCCGGCCGGGCCCAATGCTGGCCCAGATGGGTTACCAGCAGGCCGCCTTCGCTGCGGGCATCTTCCTGCAACTGGCTACGGGCCCAGCTTTCGCCACTCAGGGCCAGTTGCCAGAGCTGCTGGTGTTGCACCAGGTGGCTGCTGCTGGCGAGGCTGAGTCGCTGGCGGGCGAGCATATTGCTCACCACCAGGGTCACCAGCGCGGTGATCAGCAACACGCTGAGCAAGGCAACGCCGCGCTGTGCACGAGGCTTATTCACGGGGTGCGTCCTCGTCCACTTCGGCGCCGCCGGGCAGCAGAATGACCCGGCGGATATGCGGGAAGCCGGGCGCGCTCAGCTCAATGTCCACGGCGGCCGGCAGGCTCAGGGCCTCGCTGCCGATGGGCCAGCTGTCATGGGGCTGGCCCAGGGCGTCGATGAAGCGCAAGTGGACCAGCTCGACCCCACTGAGCAAGGGTTGCACCTGGCTGAGGCTGTCTCGTTCCAGGCCCTGGGTTTCGCGAATCCACGCACCGTCGCTCAAGCGATGGTTGACCTGCAACAGATCGCTGCGCGGAGCATCCAGGGGGTTGCGCCAGCCGCCGCGCAGCAGGCGCAGCCCCTGGTGCTGGCTGATCAGCGCCTGGCTATGGCTGTGGTCGTCCTTGAGGGCGTGACGCTGCACTTGCACCAGATCACGCTCCAGCAGACTCAGGGCCCGTTGCAGGTGGCGCAACTGCTGTTCCTGGTTCTGGATGCGCTGGTCGCTGCGCATCACCCGATCCAGCAACTGATAGGTCGCCAACCCCAGGAGGCTGAAGATGGCGATGGCCACCACCACTTCCAGCAAGGTGAAGCCGCGCTGGTTCATGGGTTGGCCTCGATGTAACCCAGCAGCTGCGCGCGGCTGTATTGCCGGGCCCGTTGCGGGTCCTGCTCGGCCGAGACCCGCAGGTTGACCTTGAGCAACCGCGAGTCCGGGGCCGCTTCGATCTCGCTGAACAGCCACCAGTTGCGCCCGCCAAACTCGACCTGCCGTTGCTGGCGCCCAAGGGTGCGCGGCTGCATGCCGCAGCGCAGTTCATTCAGGTAGTTGTCGGCAATCCAAGTGGCTTGGGTGCGTTCGGCCAGATTGCCGCTGTTGATGGCCACATGCTGAATAGCACTGAACAGCGCAATCGACACCGTGGCGAAAATCGCCAGCGCCACCATGACTTCCAACAAGGTAAAACCCTGCTCAGTTCGAGGTTTCAAGTCGAGGCTCCTGTATGCCGTCGCTGGACAGGGTCAGCAACGGAGTGTTGCGGTGCTCGATCCACAGGGTGAAGGCACTGGTTTCATCGCTGGACAGCACCAGCAGTTGGGGCAGGGCGCTGCGACTCACCGCCTGGCCCAGGGCCGGGCCGGCTTCGGCAACCTCAAGGCGCAGGCGCAGGTTGTCGGGCAGGCTCTGGCCCCGCCAGTCGCGGTCGGTCAGCCACTGCCCCTGTTCATCCAGGCGCAGCACGGAGTAGGCGTCGGGTTCGATGCGCAGGCCGTAGTCGCTGTTGCTCAACACCGCCTGCTGGCGCAGCAGTTGCAGCAGCGCCAGCAGGCGATCGCCTTCACGGCGTGCCTGACGGCTGGCGGAGTCGGGGTTGATCAGGCCGATCATGCCCGCAGACAGGGCGATGATCAGCACCACCACCAGTACTTCGACCAGAGTGAAGCCCTTGGCGTGGGAGCGTTGCACCGCTCAGCGGTCCCAGTTGCCGATCTCGGCGTTCAGGCCGTCACCGCCGAGCTTGCCGTCGGCGCCAAAGGAGAACAGGTCATAGCCCGTGCCGCGGGCGCCTGGCACGCGGTATTGATAGGCATTGCCCCAGGGATCGATGGGCAGGCGCTTGAGGTAACCGTCGGGGTTCCAGTTGCGTGCCGGCGGGTTGCCGCTGGGCTTGCTGACCAGGGCTTCGAGCCCTTGCTGGCTGCTGGGGTACTGGTGGTTGTCGAGCTTATAGATGTCCAGGGCCATGGCAATGGCCTTGATATCGCTCTGGGCGGCGGCGCCCTTGGCCTGGTCGGGACGGCTCATGATCTGGGGCACCACCAGGGCCGCGAGGACCCCGAGAATGACCACCACCACCATGATTTCAATCAGGGTAAAACCGCGTTGTTTGTTCTGAGTCTGCACGTAGGGGGTTCCGCATTCAGGTAATCAATTGGTTCAGGCTGAGGATCGGCATCAGGATCGCCAGCACGATGATCAGCACCGAGGCGCCCATGAACACCAGCATGGCCGGTTCGAACAGGCCCACCAGCAAGGCAATGCGGTTGGCCAGTTGTTCTTCCTGCTGCTTGGCGGCGCGTTCGAGCATGCTGTCCAGCTCGCCGGAGCGTTCACCGCTGGCGATCATGTAGAGCATCATCGGTGGGAAACTGCCGTTGAGTTCCAGGGCCCGGGTCAGGCTGATACCTTCGCGTACCCCCCGGACAATGTCTTTCAGACCGGTACGAATTTTCTGATTGGCCACCACTTCGCTGGCGATGGACAGGGCGTCCAGCAGTGGCACGCCACTGCGTCCGAGAATCGCCAGGGTGCTGACAAAACGCGTGCAGTTGCTAGCCCGGATCAGCCTGCCCAGCAGCGGCAGTTGCAGCACCAGGGCATGCCAGCGCTCGCGGGTGGCCGGGTTGCGGACGGCGCCGCGGGCGGCCAGGACCAGGGCCGCTATCACCAGCAGCATGAGCAGGCCATAGTCCTGCAGGAAGGCGCTGCTGGCGATCAGGCCGCGGGTCAGCAGCGGCAGTTCCTGGCCACTGTCGATAAACACCTTGACCACATCGGGCACCACGAAGCCCAGCAGGAAGCCGACGATGCTGACGGCCGCCAGCATCAGGATGCTCGGGTAGAGCATGGCCAGCTGGATCTGCTGACGGGCCGCTTGCTGGGCCTCGGTGTAGTCGGCCAGGTTCATCAGCACCTGGCCCAGGTGTCCGGAGCGTTCGCCGGCGGCCACCGTGGCCCGGTACAGATCCGGGAAGGCCCGCGGGTAGGCCGCCAGGGCCACCGCCAGGCTATAGCCCTCCAGGACCCGGGAGCGGATGGCCAGGAGCATGCTCTTGATCCGCTGTTTCTCGCACTGCGCGGCGACCGCGGCCAGCACCTCCTCCAGGGGCAGGGCGGCTTGGACCAGGGTCGACAACTGGCGGGTGAGCAAGGCCAGTTCGGCGCTGCTCAAGCCGCCGCCGGACACCTGCAGCAAGCCTTTGCCACGCACGCGCTTGCTCTGCGCGACGCTGACCTTGAGGATCACCAGCTGGCGCTCGCGCAACAGTTGCCGGGCATGGCGCGGGCTGTCGGCTTCCACCACGCCGGTGGATTTTTTGCCGGCGGCGCACATGGCCAGGTATTCGTAAGCGGCCATGATCAGTCCCTCTGGGTCACGCGTAGCAGTTCTTCCAGGCTGGTCTGCCCTTGCAACACCATGGCCTGGCCGTCGTCGAACAGGCTGGCGCTGTGCTTGCGTGCATGCTCCAGCAGTTCGTACTCGCCGGCGCCGGTGTGGATCAACTGGCGCAAGGTGTCGTCGAACAGCACCAGTTCATAGATGCCCCGGCGCCCGCGATACCCCGAGTGCTGGCAGGCGCTGCAGCCTTTGGGTCGGTACAACTGCGGCGCGGCGTCGGCGCTCAGCCCCAGGCGTTCGCAGGCGGCGGCATCGGCGCTGTGGGGCTCCTTGCACTCCGGGCACAGCAGGCGCACCAGGCGCTGGGACAATACCCCCAGCAGCGAGGTGCAGAGCAGGAAGGGTTCGATGCCCATGTCCACCAACCGGGTCACCGCGCCGATGGCGCTGTTGGTGTGCAGGGTCGAGAGCACCAGGTGCCCGGTGAGGGAAGCCTGCACGGCAATTTCCGCGGTTTCGCGGTCGCGGATCTCGCCCACCATCACCACGTCCGGGTCCTGACGCAGGATGGCCCGCAAGCCCCGGGCGAAAGTCATGTCGACCTTGGCGTTGACCTGGGTCTGGCCGATCCCGGTGAGGTGGTACTCCACCGGGTCCTCGATGGTCAGGATGTTGCGCTCCAGGCTGTTGAGGCTGGCCAGCCCGGCATACAGCGTGGTGGTCTTGCCGGAGCCGGTGGGGCCGGTGACCAGGAGAATGCCGTGGGGTTTGTGCAGGGCGATTTCCAGGCGCTGGCGCACCGTCTCATTCATCCCCAGGTGGCTCAGATTTAGGCGCCCGGCCTGTTTGTCCAGGAGGCGCATCACCACCCGTTCGCCATGACTGGAGGGCAGGGTAGAGACCCGCACATCCACCTCGTGGCCGGCGATGCGCAAGGCGATCCGACCGTCCTGAGGGATGCGCTTCTCGGCGATGTCCAGCTTGGCCATGACCTTGATCCGCGACACCAGCAGGGTCGCCAGCTCGCGGCGCGGGCGCAGCACTTCACGCAGCAGGCCGTCGACCCGCAGGCGCACCGACAGGTGTTCTTCGAAGGCTTCCAGGTGCACGTCGGAGGCCTTGCTCTTGACCGCCTCGCTGAGGATCGCGTTGATCAGGCGGATGATCGGCGCGTCATCTTCCTGTTCCAGCAGGTCGGTGGTCTTGGGCAGTTGCTCGGCCAGGCTGTTGAGATCGAACTCTTCGTCGAACTGTTCGCCCAGGCCGTCGGCCACCTGCTTGGCGCCGTTCTGCCCGTCGCGGTAGTGAGCGGCCAGGCGCTGGGCGAAGGCCTCGTCGTCCAGCACCTCGCTGCGCAGCAGCGCACCGTTGAAGCGGCGCACTTCGGCCACCACCGACAACGGCGTACTGGCGCGGCAATACAGCACCGCGCCGTCCGGCTGATGGTCCAGCACCACACCGTGGCGGCGCGCGTAGGCAAAGGCCAGACGCGCGTCTTCGGCTGTGGCGATCATGGTTGCCGCTGGGCGCCGGGGGCGCGCATGTCGATCAGGCCCGCATCGCCCTGGCGGTTGGCGTCGAACAGGCGGTTGGCGTCAGCAGGCAACTGGCCGCCGGTCTTGCCGTCCGGGCTGCGCAGCGAGCGCATGTTGTTGTACTTGTGCTGGCTCATCTGCTCGGTGCTGGCGGCGTTGCGCAGCAGGGTCGGACGCAGGAATACCATCAGGTTGGTCTTCTCGTTGACTTCCTTGCTGCTGCTGAACAGACGGCCAACCCAGGGAATGTCCCCCAGCAGCGGCACCTTGCTGACCTGGACCTTGACGTTGTCCTTGATCAGCCCGCCGAGGACGATGATCTGCCCGTCGTTGGCCAGGATGGTGCTCTTGACCGAGCGCTTGTTGGTGATCACGTCGCTGGTGTTGATGCCTGGCGGCGCGGCGGCCAGTTCGGAGCTTTCCTGTTCGACATTCAGGCGCAGGAAGTTGCCTTCATTGATATGCGGCGTGACCTTGAGGGTGATCCCCACATCCTTGCGCTCCACCGTGGTGAAGGGGTTGCTGGCACCGGCGGTGTCGGTGGTGTAGGAGCCGGTCTGGAACGGCACGTTCTGGCCGACGAGGATTTCCGCCGCTTCGTTGTCCAGGGTCAGCAGGCTCGGGGTGGACAGCAGGTTGTTGTTGGAGTCGCTGGACAGGGCGGTGATCAGCGCGCCGAAGTTGCTGCCGCCGATGCCGATGATCGCGCCATCGGGCAGGTTCGGGCGCTTTTCGTCCTGCAGGCTGTTGAGCAGGGTGCCGATGGACAGGCCAGCGCTGTTGAAGTTGGCAGCGGCGGACAGCTTGCCGCGGTTGCCGGCCCATTGCACGCCCAGGGCCTGGTTGATGTCGCCGCTGACTTCGACGATTGCCGCTTCTACCAGCACCTGGGCCCGGGGCCGGTCCAGCTCGTTGATGATGCTTTCGAAGGTCGCCAGCTGGGCCGGCGAGGCCATCAGCACCAGGGCGTTCTGGCTGGTGTCGGCGCTGACCAGCACCGGGCTGTCGGGCTTCTGGCTGTCGCCGCTACGGTTGCCGGATTCCATGCGCTTGCCAATGCCGCTGAGCAGTTCTTCGAGCTTCTTCGCATCGCTGTGGTTGAGGCGGCGTACCCGCGCGGTGTCGCCGACATTGGTCGGCACATCCAGGCTTTGCGCCAGACGCTGCATCTGCTGACGGATCGGCGCCGGGCCCACCAGGATCAGGCGGTTGCTGCGCGAGTCGCCAATGGCCTTGGCGCTGGTCATCGCACTGTTGCTGTCGGCCAGGCTGTCGGTCAGGGTCTTGGCCACTTCGGTGGCCCAGGCATGCTTGAGCTGCACGATGCTGAACTGACGGCCACCGGCGTTATCCAGCTCGTTGATCACCATACGCACCCGCTCGACGTTGTTGGCGCTGTCGGAAATCACCAGGGCGTTGGAGGTGGTGGAAGGTGCCATGTAGGCGTCCGCGGCCACCAGCGGGCGCACCGCGCTGGCCACTTCGCTGGCGTTGGCGTTGTTCAGTTCGATGACCTGGGTCACGAACTCTTCGCTGGCGCCGCTGGGCTCGGCGTGGGCCTTGGTCTTGGCTTCGGCCACCGGCAGGATCAGCACCCGGTCGCCCTGGTCCATGGCGACAAAACCCTGGCTGCGCAGGGCGGTGAGAAACAGCGAGTAGATGCCCTGCTGATCCATGGCGGTGCTGGACTGCACCGTGACCTTGCCGTTCAGGCGCGGGTCCAGAATCATCGTCTTGCCGGTGATCTGGCCCACTTCGTTGACCAGGTCGCGCAGCTCGGCGTCCTTCATGTTCAGGGTCCATTGCTGGGCCGCGGTGGTTTTTTCCGTGGCGTACACGGGATTGATCAGGGTGCCCAGGGTCAGCAGGGACCCGGCGATAAATGCTCGATTCATGATGCTCCAGGGGGTTGCAGAGACGGTTGCAGCAGGCTCCCGCTGCCTGGCTGTGGATGGGGTTGGGCCGCGGCGGCGTCCTGGTCCTGCGGGGTCAGCAATAGCGTTTCGTGCTGGGGCAGGCTCAGGATCAGTTCCTCGCCAAAGCGTTGCACCCGCACTTGGTCGGTGCCGATCTGGCGCAGGCTGCCACCGCCGGGCAGGGGCTCGCCGATGCCATAGAAGCGGCGGCCTTCGGGCGATTCGATCAGGGCCCGGGACTGTTCCGGTTGCCCGGCCACCAGGCTGGCCACCAGGTTCAGCGGCACCCGGGGCAGGTCGCTGGAATGCTCCGGCAATTGCACGCCGAACAGCCGGGCGATGGCTTGCGGGTCGGGCTGGGCCCGGGGCGTCGGCGGCGCGACGGAGGGCGCCTGCAGGCTCGCCGGGTTCAGGCTTTGCCGGAACTGCCAGCTGCTGTAGGCCAGCCAAGTCAGCCAGGCCGCCAGAAACGACAAGGCGCCGACCAGCAGGCCAGCGCGAAGTGAGAGGCGAAGGGCGCTCATAAGCACATGCGCCTGGGCAGGTTTTCACCCTGCCAGTGCAGCAGCACATGGGTTCTTGAATAGGGGGTTGAGCTCATGGGGGGGCTTGACCGCTAACAAGGAGCGTGGCGCCGTGGCGCCACGCTCGGGTGGTTGACGCGATTGAGTTACTTGACGTTCCAGGCCGACTGCCAGGCGAAACCTACGCCCGGCTCGTAGGCATTGGCGCTGCTGGTCCACTGGGTGCACCAGCCGGCGACGGCGCCTGGCTTGCACTCATAGGTCTTGCCGTCCTTGGGTTGCAGCACCACGGTGCCGGCCTTGTAGGATTTCAGGCCATTGGGGAACACGTAGTCGTACTTGGCGCCGCCTTCACCGCCGTTTCCGCCTTCGTTGCCACCTTCACCACCGCCGGCTTCGGCCTTGAGGGTGAAGCGGGCGCCATCTTGCAGCACTTCACCTTTCTTCGAGGTGGCCACGACCACCAGGTCGTAGACCCCGGGGCTGACATTGTTCAGCGGGATGGAGAAGTGCGGGGTGTTGCCGGCCGGCGCTTGCTGGAAGGTCACGCTTTCGCCTTTGGCGTTGAGCACGGTGGCCTTCACGGTGTAGTCGCCGCCCTTGGCGATGGCGTTGAAGTGCAGTTCGGTCTTGCCGTCTTTCAGGGTGTATTCGGTCTGCATGCCGGTGATGGACAGCTGGCCCGGTTTGGCGGCCTGTTCCTTGTCGATCATCACGTTGACGATGTCGCTGCCTTTCTTGACCAGGATTTCGTTCCTGCCGAAATTCGGCACCACTTCGTCCTTGTCGTTGAGCAGGCCCATCTGGTAGCCCTGCTTGGCGGCATTGACCTTCTTCGCCAGCGCGTGCGGCCAGACGTCGGCCTTGGCCAGTTCGGCGCTGTCGATGTTCAGCACCACTTGCTTGGCGTTGAGCTCGCCCTGTGCGTTGAAGACGCGAGTCTTGACCTTGTCGCCGATGCTCAGGGCTTCAGGTTGTACCGCGCCCACGGTGTTCCAGTTCGACGGGATGACCTCGCCATTGTCGATGTTCAGGTCGACCACGCTGTAGAAAGTGGCGTCGGTGTCGTTGACTTTCCAGGTGGCCAGCAGCACGTGGTAACCGGAGCGGTCAGACGGGATGTTCACGGTGTGATGGGTTTCGCCGTTGGCCGGGGCCGGGACGGTGCCAGACGGCCATGGCTGATCCAGCAGTGGGGTCATTTCGAACGAGTCGCGGGTCAGCGGCTGGTTCGGATTCCAGTCTTTTTTGGTGATGTAGAACTGCCAGTAGCGGGTGGCGTGACCGGCTTTGTAGTGCCAGGTGAAGTTCTGCGGGCCCGGCTTGATGGTGGTCTTGGCCCAGCGGGTAGCACTCTGCTCGTTGATCGGGGAGAAGCGCACCAGGCCGCCGGCGGCGATGGTGCCGTCGGCCGGGCCGCATACCTTGAAGTCGCCGGTGCAGGCCTGGGCGTTGCTTGGAAAGTGCTCGAGATCGTTACGGCCAGGCACGCCGATGTACTCGGTGCTTTGTGGTTCGTACATCACCGGGCCGCAGTTGACGTTCAGTCTGCCGCCATCGGAATGGCACATGAAGGCGCGGGACTTGGGGCTCTCGATATAACCGTGGGCGGAGGCTTGCTGGGCGGCCAGTCCCGCCGTCGCCATGGCGATGACGATTGGCAGCTTGAGGAAGGAGCGAGTCCGGTTGGAGTTGATCATGGTGTATGCCTTGAGCAATTAAAAAATGAGTGTTGAAGCGCTGCGAGGGGCCGGTGATGGGGCACAGGGACACCCGTGATGTCCGCTGCTCCGGCAGCCTTGCCAGCGAGCACAGGCTACGTGCTGCTCCAGGGTGTTCACATGGGACGAGTACGAGAGTCGGAAGGCTCTAGAACAGGTTTTTTGCCGGATCTGGCGAGGGCTGGCGCGGCACGTCGAGTGAGCCTTTGCGGCCTTGCGCACGCGAGCCGACGGGAAAAAAAATGAGCGTGACGCTTGCGCGTCACGCCCCAAGGAGCAACTGGGGAGTTGCAGGATTACTGGCGGGTCCAGGCCATTTCCCAGTGAGA
The DNA here is from genome assembly GCF_042980055.1 of Pseudomonas danubii. Lineage (NCBI taxonomy): Bacteria > Pseudomonadati > Pseudomonadota > Gammaproteobacteria > Pseudomonadales > Pseudomonadaceae > Pseudomonas > Pseudomonas danubii. The sequence goes on along the minus strand of NZ_CP116502.1, from coordinate 5,410,798 downwards.
ACCGATGCCCGGCTCGTAGTGAGTCGCGCCGGCCTTCCACTGCACGCAGTAGCCGCTATAAGGGAACGGCTTGCACTGGTAGGTCTTGCCGTCCTTGGGTTGCAGCACCCGTGTGCCGGCCTTGTAGGCCTTCAAGCCCTCAGGGAACACGTGGTCGTACTTGGCCGGGGTCTCGGGGGTGGTGCCGCCATCATTGCCGCCACCGCCCGGGGTTTCCTCGACCACCGGCTCGGCCTTGAGGTTGAAGCTGATGGTCTGTTGCAGCAGCTCGCCTTTCTTCGACGTGGCCAGCACCACCAGATCGTACTGGCCCGCTGTCAGGCCTTTGAGCGCGAGGCTGAAGTGCGGCGCATTGTTGCCACTGTCGGCTTGCTGGTGAGCGACGGTTTCACCCTTGGCATTGAGCACGCTGGCGGTGATGGTGAAGTCGCCGTTCAGAGCGATGGCGTTGAAGTGCAGGTCGACCTTGCCGTCCTTGAGGCTGTACTCGGACTGCATGCCGGTGACCTTGAGTTCGCCCGGCTTGGCGGCTTGTTCCTTGGCGATCAGCACGCTGTTGATGTCACTGTTCTTGTCGACAAAGATGCTGTTCTTGCCGAACTGCGGCACCACCTGGTCTTTGTCGTTGAGCTCACCGATCTGATAGCCGAGCTTGGCCCGGTTGACCTTCTCGGCCAGGGCCTTGGGCCAGATGCTGTCCTTGGCCAGTTCGGCGCTGTCGATGTTCAGGGTGACCTGCTTGGCCGACAGTTCGCCCTGGTCGTTGAACACCCGGGTCATGACCTTGTCGCCGATGCTCAGGGCCTGGGGTTGAACGGCACCGATGTTCTTCCAGTTCGAAGGCGCGACTTCGCTGTTCTCGATGTTCACGTCCACCACCTGATAGAAGGTGTTGGTGTTGTCGCCCACCATCCAGGTGCCGAGGACGATGTGGTAGCCGCTGCGGTCGGCCGGAATGTTGACCTTGTGGCTGGTGGTGCCGCCGGTCTTGGTCGGCAGGGTGTTGTTCCAGTTGTCGGTCAGCAGTGGCACCGGTTCGAACGAGTCGCGGGTCAGCGGCTGGTTGGGATTCCAGTCTTTCTTGGTGATGTAGAACTGCCAGTTACGGGTGGCGTGCACCGCGGTGTAGCGCCAGTCGAAGGTGTTCAGTCCGGGCTTGATGTTGACCTTGGTCCAGCGGTTGGCGGTCTGTTCGTTGAGGCCGGCGAAGTTGCGCAGGCCACCGGCGGCAATGGTGCCATCTGCGGGGCCGCACTTGGTGAACTCGCCGTGGCAGGCCTGGGCGGTGCTCGGGTAGCCGTCGCGGCTGCCGTTGGCCAGGTATTCGACGCTCTGCGGCTCGTAGGTCACGCCGCCGCAGTTGCTGTTCAGGTTGCCACCCAGGTTGCTGCACATGAAGGCGCGGGATTTCGGTTTTTCGATGTAACCGTGCGCCGCCGCCTGTTGCGCGCTGAGTGCCGCCAGGCCGATGGCCATCGCCAGCGGAAGCTTGAGGAATGAATGGAGGGTATGCCGCGTGATCATCGATTGTTCCCTGATTGGACGTTATTGGATTCAACAAGCAATCGAGAGCTGGCGTAGCGACTCACCGGGAGTCTGGCGCCATTGACTGTCAGTGCTCGAAAGCCGGCGCAAGGTTAGGCAGGCGGGGGCGGCGGTTGAATGAGACAAGTACGAGAATGGCGGCAGTGCCGGGCCGGGGCGCGCAGCCCGGCGCCCCGGCGTCCGCCTCAGGGAGGCTAGCCCTGGACCTGGGGTGTCTGGGGCAGAGGCGGGCTGTCGGCGTCGGGCGCTTCGCGCAGGCTGGCCAGCTGCTTGCGGGCCTCTTCGTAAACCTGCTCCATGGCGTTGAGCAGCGCTTGCTGGCAGTTGCGCACGGACGGCAGATGGGTCACGTCGACCTTTCTCAGGGCGTCGCAGGTTCTGGCCATGTCCTGCGCGTTGATCAGGCAGGCCACGCCGCTCAGGCGATGGGTCAGGTCGTTGATCAGGTGCGGGGTATTGGCCAGGACGCAGGTGCGCAGTTCGGCGATTTCCTGCTGCAGGTTCTTGGTCAGTTCGTTGAGGATGCGCCGATGCAGGGTCGGACTGTTTTCCCCCAGGTCCCTGAGGTGGTCGATGTCGAAGGCGCGCACCCGCTCTTCGCCGGCGCCGGTGTGGCTGCCCAGCACTTCCTGCAGCCGGGCCAGGGTCACGGGCTTGATCATCAGATCGTTCATCCCGGCGTTGGAGCACTGGGTCGCTTCGTTGCTCAGGGCGCTGGCGGTGTAGCCGACGATCAGGCGCGGCGGGGCACCGCTCTGTTGTTCGGCTTCACGCACCGCACGGGCCAGGCTGTAGCCGTCCATGCCCGGCATGTTGCAGTCACTGATCAACACGTCGTAGTGGCGGTGGCGCAGTAACTGCAGGGCTTCTTCGCCACTGCTGACGTGTTCTGCAACGTGGCCGATGCGCTCCAGCTGCAGGGTCAGCACCAGGCCATTGGTGGAGACGTCGTCCACCACCAGCACCCGCAAGGCTTTGCCGGTGATTGGTTTCACCTCCGGTTGTTCCGCCACTTCCGCGTTCGCCGTCTGCCAGCTCACGGGCAGTTCGACGTGAATGCAGCAGCCTTGTCCGGGTTCGCTTTCCAGCCAGATGCGGCCCCCCATCAATTGCACCAGCTGATGGCAGATGCTCAGGCCCAGTCCCGAGCCGCCGTACAGGTGTGCCGTGCGCGCGGTGGCCTGGCGGTAGGGCTCGAAAATCCCCGCCTGATTGGCCAGGGGAATGCCGATGCCGGTATCGCGAACACTCAGGGTCAGCAGGCTGTTGCTGTCCTGTACATGGGTTTCGCGCAGGGTGACCTGGATGTGGCCGCGGTCGGTGAACTTCAAGGCATTGCTCAAGAGGTTGTGCAGAATCTGCTGCAGGCGTAGCGAGTCTACCCAGTACAGCCGGTTGGGGCTGGCCTGATAGTCGAAGTTCAGTTGCAGGCGTTTCTCCCGGGCCTGCACGGCAAACAGCCCGAGACCGTTGGCCAAGAGGGGTTCCAGGGCGGTGGGGTGGGGCGCTAGTTGCATCAGGCCACTCTCTATTTTGTCCAGATCCAGGATGTTGCCGATCAGGTCGATCATCGAGGTCGCCGATTGCTGGGCAACCCGCAGATTGTGCGAGGGCGCCTGGCTGGCGCTGGTCTCCAGTTCCAGCAGACCGACCAGGGCATTGAGCGGGGTGCGCAGTTCGTGGCTCATGGAGGCGAGGAACTCGCTTTTGGCGGCACTGGCTTTTTGCGCAACCTGCTTGGCCTCGCGCAATTTGAGTTCCAGGTTCTTGCGCTCGGAGATGTCCAGCCAGCCCCCCAGCAACCCTTGCAGGACTCCGCGCGCGTTGTAGAACGGCACCAGCCATTGGTACAGGCAGAATTGCTGCTCGTTGATCCACAGGCTGGTGTCGAGAAAGCGGGGCCGGTGATTGGCCAGCAGCAGTTGATGCTCCTCTTGCAGCACCTCGGCGAACTCGCGCGGCATGTTCGGCTGCTCGGTGGGCAGGCAGCCCTCGACCTGTTCCTGGGAGGTGGCGAAGAACTCTTCATAGGCGCGGTTGCAGGTGCTCAACCGACCGTCCAGGTCGCAGACATACAGCGGTGTCGGCAGGCCATTGAGCAGGGAGAACTGAAACGCCAGCTTGTCCTGCAGGCGGGTCTGCGCGCAGATGGTTTCCCGCACCTGGATCTTCAGGCGCCAGTTCCAGATCAGCGACAGCACGAAGATGATCAGGATCACCACACCCACATGCCAGGCCTGCTCGACGACCCAGCTCCAGAGCGCGGTGCTGGAGTGTTGTTCGGCGATCAGTTGGATGTCGCTTTGCGGATTCCTGGCCATGGAATCGAGCAGCTTGTCGAGCACGCTCAGCAACTCTCTGGAACCTGGGGCCACGGCAAAGCGATGGGGGGCGGGCAGGGCGTCGAAGGCCAGGCCGAACTGCAGCCCGGAACCGGACAACGCCTCGGTGCCCACCGGGGTATCCAGGGTGGCGTCGACCTCACGTTGCAGCACCAGGTTCAGGGCCTGGCGATGATCGTCGGTGAGCACCAGATGGATATCCGGGTAACGCTGTTTCAGGTGTTCGAGCAGCGGGTGGTTGCGCGGCAGCGCCAGGTGTCGCCCCAGCATGGCGTCCAGGGAACTGGGGGAGCTGTCGCCATGGCGCACCACAAAGGCCCAGTTGCGAGTGCCGTAGCTCTGGCTCAGGCCGATGCCCCGGGCATTGTCGGGCAGACCCAGGTCGCGGGTGGTCAGGTCGGCGTTGCCGGCGGCCAGTTGTTCCAGGTCATCGGTCCTGGAGCGACTGGGCAGGATGTTGAGTTGCAGGCGAAACGAGTCGGCCAGGGTGCGCAGGATATCGATGCTCAGTCCGGCCCATTGGCCCTCGGCATTGCGGTAGATGTAGGGCGGCGCTTCTTCCACCAACAGATTGATCTGCCGGTGCGCGGTGAGCCAGCTCAGTTCGCTGGGGGTCAGGGAAAACGACTCGGTCGGCGCGAAGGGAAAGGGCTCCTGGCTCGACTGGTTCTGGATCTGGCGCTTGTGCTCCTCGGGAATGGCGTTGAGCACGTAGTCGATCAGTGCCCGCAGGGTGGCATCCTCGCGTCGCACGGCGAAGGCGAAGCCGGCGTCGGGCAATTGCGCAGAAAACTTGCTGTGCAGCCGCAGATCCGGGCGGGCCTGCATGTACAGGGTGGTGCGGAAGCGGTCGCTGATAAAGGCGTCGGCCTGTTTGCCCGCCAGTTGCTCAAGGGCCAGGGCGGTGGTGTGCACGCCGCTGACGTCGGCCCGTGGATAGGTCTTTCTGACGGTCTTGAGGTCCAGGTAGTTGTCCAGTACCAGCACCCGCTTGTCTTCCAGGTCCGGTGGCAGGCTCTTGTCGTTGATGCGCCCGACAATGATCGGCTGGTTGTTCAGGTACGCACGGCTGAGGGACAGGCCGGGGGTCCGTGCTTCAAGCGCGGTGGCCCGTGGCAGCAGGTCGATACGGTGTTCGAGCAGGGCTCGGATCGCGTCCTGGGGCGAGGCCAGTTCGACGTACTCAAAGCGCAGGTCAAGCTGCTTGCCGATGAGCTTGAGGTACTCGTCGGAGATCACTTTGAGCACCTGGTTGCCGGCACTTTCCAGAGGCCGCTCAGGGGGCACGATGGTTGCTACCCGCAGCACCTTGTGGGGCAGGGCGCTGCGCATGTCCAGCAGTCGGGTCAACGACGGGTTGCCAGGCTCTTGCGACGTGGCGCAGTGCGCGGGCAGGCTGAAAAACAGGCTGACCAGCACCATGAAGCTGAACAGCAGGCAGACACGTATCAGCCTCCAGAACTGGGGGGGGCGGGAAATCAGGGGCATAGGGGGGAAGCTCCAGAATTTTTCAGGACAGCTCAGCTCAGGCCGTGTTCCTGGATGTACAGAAACAGGCTGGCCGAGGTGTCCAGGCCTAGCTTGCGCATGGCGCTGCTCTTTTGCGTGCTGATGGTCTGTTTGCTGCGGCACAAGTGTTGGGCGATGGCGCCGATGCTCATGCCGGTGCCGTACAGACGCAGCACCTCGATCTCTCTGGCCGACAACTGCTCGGGCTGCAGCAGCGGCTTGCCATGCAAGGCGGTGCTGGTGTCCAGCAGATGCTGGATCGACGGCGACACGAAAGGTGCCCGCGGGTGGGCGGCAATCGCCTTGGGCAGGTCGTTGAGCAAACCGCGCTTGCTCACCAAGCCTTGGATTCCGAGCTTGAGCAGGCTGCTGATCAGCGCCGGGTTGTCGAGCATGGTGATCACCACGATGGCCAACTCCGGGTAGCGTGAACGCAGTCGCCTGATCAGACGAATCCCATCCACCTGATCGCCGCCGGGCATCATCAGGTCGGTCAGCAGCAGGTCGCAAGGCTGGCGCTGCAGGTTTTCCAACAAGGCTTCCACGCTGTGGGCCTGGGCAACGATTTCCAGTTCGGCGCGGTTTTCCAGCAGGGTATGAATCCCAATCAGGGTCAAGGGATGGTCATCGGCTATCTGGACGCGGATCGGCATGGGTTCTTGTACTCGGCTTTTCGACAGGCATGAGCCCACAACAATGCGCAGCTTCCGCAAAGGAGCAGGCATTTTGCTAGTGGGGTCGTCAGAGGATTCGCAGGGTATCACTGAAATTGACGCCAAAAAGACGTCTGGGGGATTTTAAGAATCGTCTTATGTCTGATGGGAAGCTTTCTGAAAAGCGGCCTAGAAGTCGGGTAGGTTTTTGTAAGAAACGCCTCTAGAACGGCCGCTCCAGAGGGAAATTTCTTGCTTGTTCCAGGGGCTTTTTCTGGGGTGAAGACGCCCAATTCACGGTCTTAATCCAGGGGTGGCAAACGCCGCTTGATCGGCGATTTCTTGATGATCGCGGTGTTGGTTTCGGCGAAATGGTTGAGGCGGTCCAGCAGGCTGTCCAGCTGTTCCATGGAGCGCACTTGAAGGCGGGCGATAAAGCAGTCGTCACCGGTGACCTTGTCGCATTCGGTGAACTCGGCAATCGCCAGGATCTGCCGTTCCACTTCCTGCAGTTTGCCCGGCAAGGGGCGAATGCGGACGATAGCCTGCAACTGGTAGCCCAGAAGTTTTGGATCGATCTCCAGGGTATAAGCGCTGATCACGCCGCGTTCTTCCAATCTTTTCAAGCGCTCGGCAACGCTGGGGGCGGATAGCCCGCTGATCTGCGCCAGGGCCTTGAGGGAGCGGCGGGAGTCCTGCATCAGGGCACTGATCAGTGCCTGGTCGATGGCATCAAGCATGGCGATCTCGTTAGGTAGGATGGCTGTTTTGCCTTGATAAAAAAGGCCTTGATTGAGTCTAGCCTAGGTTTTGAACTGGCGATGGGCTGGTTGCGCTGGGCATAATTTGGCCACTGTTAGAGGAGATTGATGATGGATGCACTGACGCGCCGCGGCTCGCTGGAAATGACCGCCGCCATGCTGATTTCCGGAACCATCGGCTGGTTCGTCCTGGTGTCCGGGCAACCGGTGCTGGACGTGGTGTTCTGGCGTTGCCTGTTCGGCGCCGGGACTTTGCTACTTATTTGTGGCGCTTTCGGTTTTCTTCGTAAGAACATTCTGACCAGGCGTGCGCTGATCCTGGCGGTGCTCAGCGGCGTGGCCATTGTCGGTAACTGGGTGCTGTTGTTCGGCTCCTATTCCCGAGCCTCGATCGCCATCGGCACCGCGGTGTACAACGTCCAGCCTTTTATCCTGGTGGCCCTGGGGGCGCTGTTCCTGGGGGAGAAGATCACCCCGCAGAAGCTGTTCTGGCTGTGCCTGTCCTTTGCCGGAATGCTGGCCATCGTCAGCGCCCACGGCACCCAGGGCGAAACCGGCAACGACTACCTGCTGGGCATCGCCCTGGCCCTGGGCGCGGCCTTGCTGTACGCCTTTGCCGCGCTGCTGATCAAGCGCCTGAGCGGCACGCCGCCGCACCTGATCGCGCTGATCCAGGTGTGCACCGGGGTTCTGTTGCTGGCGCCCTGGGCCAACCTCGGCGCACCGCCCCAGCAGGCCACGGCCTGGGCCAGCCTGCTGACCCTGGGCATCGTGCATACCGGGGTGATGTACGTGCTGTTGTATGGGGCGATCCAGAAGTTGCCGACGGCGTTGACCGGGGCCTTGTCCTTCATCTATCCGATTGCGGCGATCTTCGTCGACTGGCTGGCCTTCGGTCATCGCCTGGGCCTGCTGCAATGGGTGGGCGTCGGCGCGATTCTGCTGGCCGCCGCCGGCATGCAGCAGGGCTGGACCCTCAAGCGTCGGCGCAGCGTTTTGCAATGAGCGCGGGGGGCGCTGGGCGGGGGCCTGCAAAGGGTTTCACGCCAGCCTTCCAGCGGCAGCAAGCGCCCTCGCCACGGCCACAATCTGCTATTTTCCTGTCGGTGATTTTTCCGACCGCAGCCTGTGGAAGCCATAATGACCCAGCCTTACTCCCTGGCCGAGCGCAAGCCCGAGCCGCAAGCCATCTGCAACCCCATCACCCGTAGCGCCATCTTTATCGTCGCCACCCTGGCCCCCGGCGCCAGCGCGGCGAAAACCGTGCGTGAGTGGTGCGCCGATGTCGCCGCCCTGACCCGTTCGGTGGGCAAGCGCGTGCCGGGGGGCAATCTGTCCTGTGTCTGCGGTTTTGGCTCCAGTGCCTGGGACCGGTTGTTCGGCGGCCCGCGTCCGGCTGCGTTGCACGCTTTCCGTGAAGTGGGCGTGGAAGGGCGCCGCGCGCCATCCACCCCGGGCGACCTGCTGCTGCACATCCGCGCCGAGCAGATGGACCTGTGCTTCGAACTGGCCACGCAACTGCTCAAGCCTCTGGGGGATGCGGTCAAGGTGGTGGACGAGGTCCAGGGCTTTCGTTATTTCGACATGCGCAGCATGGTCGGCTTCGTCGACGGCACCGAGAACCCGGAAGGCCGCGAGGCCGTGGATTTCACCCTGATCGGCGATGAGGACCCGCCGTTCTGCAATGGCAGCTACGTGCTGGTGCAGAAGTACCTGCACAACATGGCGGCCTGGAACGAACTGACGGTGGAGGCTCAGGAACGCATCATCGGCCGCACCAAGCTGGCGGATATCGAGCTGGATGATTCAGTCAAACCCAGCTGTTCCCACAGCTCCCTGACCACCCTGGAAGAGAACGGCGAGGAAGTGAAGATCCTGCGCGACAACATGCCCTTTGGCCGTCCGGGCGCCGGGGAATTCGGCACCTACTTCATCGGCTACGCCCGCTCGCCACGGCCGGTGGAGCAGATGCTGGAGAACATGTTCGTCGGTCGCCCGGCGGGCAACTACGATCGCCTGCTGGATTTCAGTACGGCGGTCACCGGCGGGCTGTTCTTCGTGCCATCTGCCGATCTGCTGGAAGACCTGGCCGAGCGCGCTGCAGCCGACCAGTAAACGGCAAAACCCCGGCCCGTTGCTGCGAGTCGGGGTTCCAGGCGTTATACCCATCCTCAGTGGCTGTGCATTCCGGCGGCCTGCATCAGCAGCCGCAACAGGCCGGCCACCAGCCCCAGGCCGATCACACTGGCCAGCCAGATGCCGAGCATCCACAGCAGGCGCTGCCAGCCGGGTGCCGGTTGCGCAGATTGGGTCGTGACCTTATCCATGAGCCAGCTCCAGCATCAGTGCACCGCTGCAGGCGAGCATCAGCACCAGGCCAAAGAACAGCAGACTCAACTGCGCCACTTGCCGGTGCCAGGGCTGGCTGGTCAGGGACTTTGCTCGATCAATGGTAGCCATCGCCAATCCTCACTTTGCCGCGGAACACGTAGTAGCTCCAGCAGGTGTACATCAGGATGATCGGCAGGATGAACAGGGTGCCGATCAGGATGAACAACTGGCTGGACAGGGGCGATGCCGCGTCCCACAGGCTGATGGACGGCGGCACGATGTTCGGCCAGATGCTGAACGCCAGGCCGATGTAGCCGAGGAACACCAGCACCAGGGTGAACACGAAGGGCCAGTGGGAATGATGCTGGCGCAAGGTGCCCAGCAGTCCGCACAACGCCAGCAGGCCCAGCACCAGCAGCGCACTGAAGATCACGATATGGGCATGGCTGAACCAGCGGGTGGCAATCTCCGGGTGCAGCAGCGGGGTCCAGACGCACAACACCGCCACCACGGCCATCAGCGCGAACGCCAGAGGCCGGGTGTAGTGGCGCATGCGCGCTTCGAGCATGCCTTCGGTCTTGACCAGCAGCCAGGTGCTGCCCAGCAGCGCATAGGCCACGATCAGACCCAGGCCGCAGAACAGCGGGAAGGGCGCCAGCCAGTCCAGGGAACCGCCGGCGAACTGGCGATTGACCACCGGGATGCCGGAAATGTAAGTGCCGATCACGATGCCCTGGCACAGGGTCGCCAGCAGCGAGCCGCCGATAAAGGCCCAGTCCCAGATGTGGCGTTTTTGCGGGCTGGCCTTGAAGCGGAACTCGAAGGCCACGCCGCGGAAGATCAGCCCCGCCAGCATGAAGATCAGCGGCAGGTACAGGGCTTCGAGAATCACCGAGTAGGCCAGGGGAAAGGCACCGTACAGCGCTGCGCCACCGAGGATCAGCCAGGTCTCGTTACCGTCCCAGACCGGGGCTACGGTGTTCATCATCACGTCCCGTTCCCGGGCATCGGGGATCAGCGGGAAGAGAATCCCCAGCCCCAGGTCGAAGCCGTCCATGATCACGTACATCATCACCCCGAAGGCAATGATCACGCCCCAGATCAACGACAGGTCTATGCCTTGAATCGTCATGTCGATATCCCTTGTTTCAGTGGTGGTGGTCGCTGGACGCAAAGGTCTCGGCGATGGCGGACAGTGGACGGCGCGGCGTTGGCTCCTGGCCGACAGGGTGGGTCGGCGGGTGCTCGTGGTGGGGCTGCGGGCCCTTGCGCACCAGCTTCATCATGTAGCCTATGCCCACCGCGAACACCGAGAAGTAGATCACCACGAACAGCGCCAGGGAGATGCTCAGTTGGGTCACGCTGTGGTTGGACGCGGCGTCGCTGGTGCGCAGCAGGCCGTACACCACCCAGGGCTGGCGCCCGACTTCGGTGGTGATCCAGCCCGCCAGCATGGCGATCAGGCCGGTGGGGCCCATCCACAGCACCAGGCGCAGGAACAGGCGGTTGCGGTACAGCGCGCCGTTACGCCGCAACAGCAGGCCCAGCACCCCGGTGAGGATCATCAACATGCCGAGCCCGGCCATGATGCGGAAGCTGAAGAACACGATGGCCGAGTTGGGACGGTCTTCCTTGGGGAAGCTCTTGAGTGCAGGGATCTGTTTGTCCAGGCTGTGGGTCAGGATCAGGCTGCCCAGGTAGGGCACTTCCACGGCGTAGTCGGTTTTTTCGCCGTCCATGTTGGGAATGCCGAACAGCACCAGGGGCGAGGGTTCGCTGCCGTGGTTTTCCCAGTGGCCTTCGATGGCGGCGATTTTTGCCGGTTGATGTTCCAGGGTGTTGAGGCCGTGGGCGTCACCGACCACCGCCTGGATCGGCGCCACGATCAGCGCCATCCACAGCGCCATGGACAACATCTTGCGTACTGGCGGCGTGTTGTTGCCCCGCAGCAGGTGCCAGGCGGCGCTTGATCCGACGAAGAACGCCGTGGCGACGAACGCAGCAATCGCCATGTGCGCCAGGCGGAAGGGGAACGACGGGTTGAAGACGATCGCCAGCCAGTCCATGGGCATGATCCGCCCATCGACGATGGAGAAGCCCTGGGGCGTCTGCATCCAGCTGTTGGAGGCGAGAATCCAGAAGGTCGAGATCAGGGTGCCGATGGCCACCATCACCGTGGCGAAGAAGTGCAGCCCGCGGCCGACCCGGTTCCAGCCGAACAGCATGACCCCGAGAAAGCCCGCTTCAAGGAAGAACGCGGTCAGCACCTCATAGGTCAGCAGCGGCCCGGTGATGCTCCCGGCAAAGTCCGAGAAGCGGCTCCAGTTGGTGCCGAACTCATAAGCCATGACCAGCCCGGAGACCACGCCCATGCCGAAGTTGACGGCGAAGATCTTCGACCAGAAGTGATACAGGTCCTTGTAAGTGCTGTTGTGGGTCTTGAGCCACAGCCCTTCGAGCACCGCCAGGAAACTGGCCAGGCCGATGGTGATGGCGGGAAAGATGATGTGGAACGAGACCGTGAACGCGAACTGGATGCGTGCAAGGTCGAGCGCCTGTAGATGAAACATGACGATACCCTCGTAATGGCTTGATGCCCGAGCAGGCACTGCGCGGCCGTCGCGAACCCGTGGGCTCGTGGCGGGGGCAGGGGTACTGCACAGGTAAAGGCTGGGGTGGCGATCGCACCGCCCCAGGCTGGGTCACACGCCGACGGACTGGATCAGGTTGCTGGCCGCAGCCGGCTCCAGGCGGATGGCGATGAACTTGGAGGTCGGCGTGTAGGTGCGGTCGCCATAGCTTTCCAGGGGCACCAGGGGGTTGGTTTCCGGGTAGTAGGCGGCGGACTGGCCGGTGGGAATGTCGTAGGCGATCAGGGTGAAACCGCTGACCCGACGCTCCCGACCGTCGTCCCACAGCGAGACGATGTCGACCTTCTGCCCCGGCTCGAAACCCAGCTGGCGAATGTCCTGTTCGTTGGCGAACAGCACCTCGCGCATGCCGTAGACCCCGCGATAGCGGTCATCCAGGCCATACAGGGTGGTGTTGTACTGGTCGTGGGAACGCATGGTCTGCAGGATCAGGTCCGGCTTGACCTTGAGCTTGCGCACCCCGGCACTGATCAGGTGCTCGGGCAGCACGCTGGGGATGAAGCGCGCCTTGCCGGTGGCGGTGTTCCAGCGCCGCTGGGTGGCGTCGTTGCCCAGGTGGAAACCGCCGGGGTGCAGCAGCTTGAGATTGAAGTCCTCGAACCCCGGGATGGTGTCGGCGATCAGGTCGCGGATGCGTCCGTAGTCTTCGATGGTCCACAGCCAGTCGATGGGGTGCTGGCCCAGGGTGGCGTTGGCGATCCCGGCGATGATCGCCGGTTCCGAGCGCAGGTGCGGCGACTTGGGTTTCAGTTGGCCATGGGAGATGTGCACCATGCTGAAGGTGTCTTCCACGGTGATGCCTTGGGGGCCATTGGCCTGGATATCGATATCGGTGCGGCCCAGGCACGGCAGGATCAGCGCCTCGCGACCGGTCACCAGATGGCTGCGGTTGAGCTTGGTGGCAATGTGCACAGTGAGCTCGCAGTTGCGCAGGGCGGCGTGGGTGCGCGGGGTGTCCGGGGTGGCCTGGGCGAAGTTGCCCCCCAGGCCGATGAACACCTTGGCCCGGCCCTGTTCCATGGCCGAGATCGCCATCACTGTGTTGTGCCCGTGCTCCCGTGGCGGCTTGAAGCCAAAGCGCGTTTCCAGGGCATCCAGCAGCTCGGTGGGCGCCAGTTCGTTGATGCCCATGGTGCGGTCGCCCTGCACGTTGCTGTGGCCGCGCACCGGCGACAGGCCGGCGCCGGGGCGGCCGATATTGCCCCGCAGCAACAGCACGTTGATCACTTCCTGGATGGTCGGCACCGAATGGGTGTGCTGGGTCAGGCCCATGGCCCAGCACATGATTGCGCGCTTGGCCTTGCGGTACATGCGCGCCGCCAGCTCGATGTCGGCCAGCGTCAGCCCGGACTGCTCGACGATGTGGTTCCAGGACGTGGCATCGACCTCGGCCAGGTAGCTGTCCAGGCCCGAGGTGTGCTCGGCGATAAAGGCCCGGTCGAACACCGCTTCGCCATTGTTGGCCAGGGCCTCGCGCTCCCAGCGCAGGAGGAACTTGGCGATGCCGCGAAAGGCCGCCATGTCGCCGCCCAGGGCCGGGCGGAAGTAGGCCGAGGAGGTGGGCTCGGAGCCGTTGGTGAGCATCTCCAGCGGGTGCTGCGGATGCTGGAAGCGTTCCAGGCCGCGCTCCTTGAGCGGGTTGAAGCAGATCACCTGGGCACCGCGTTTCACCGCCTCGCGCAGCGGCTCCAGCATCCGTGGGTGGTTGGTGCCGGGGTTCTGGCCGATGACGAAGATCGCGTCGGCTTCTTCAAGGTCATGGAACACTACCGTGCCCTTGCCCACGCCAACGCTTTCGAACATGCCCACGGCACTGGCCTCGTGGCACATGTTCGAGCAGTCGGGAAAGTTGTTGGTGCCATAGGCGCGCACGAACAGCTGATACAGGTACGCCGCCTCGTTGCTGGCCCGGCCCGAAGTGTAGAACTCCGCCTGGTTCGGCGAGTCCAGCCCTTTGAGGTGGCTGGCGATCAGCTCGAAGGCTTCGTCCCAGGTGGTTTCCACATAGCGGTCCTGGGTGGCGTCGTAGCGCATCGGGTGGGTCAGGCGGCCCTGGTATTCGAGCCAGTAGTCGCTCTGCGCGGCCAGGGCCGAGACCGTGTATTTGTTGAAGAAGGCCGGGTTCACCAGGCGCCCGGTGGCTTCCCAGTTGACCGCCTTGGCGCCGTTCTCGCAGAACTTGACCATGCCGTTTTCCGGCGACTCGCCCCAGGCGCAGCCCGGGCAGTCGAAGCCGCCGTTCTGGTTGGTCTTGAGCATGGCACGGATGTTCTTGAAGGCGTTTTCACTGCCCAGCCAGTTCCTGGTCACCGCGATCAGTGCCCCCCAACCGGCGGCCGCCCCCTTGTAGGGTTTATATCGATCAACTTCGCTCATGATATTTCTCCAATACAGCGCACGCAGGCAACCGCCCGACGTTGAATCAATGTCAGTGATTGTTTTACTGCACAGGCTAAATGCGGTTTTGTGGTGAAGCCGTTTAAGTTCGGATCTGTTTGGGGCAACGGAGTCACTTATAGGGCCCGTTTCATGGGCCACGAATAAAGCCTATTCGGCGCCTGTATGGGCTGTCTAATCGCAATTAATGACCGGCTGATCGAAAGCCTCTATCACGAATTAAAAGTCATGATAATCAATGATTTGAGTTGAACTGCTGTTGCTGATTGCGGGCGGTTTTTTCGTTGATAGAGTGCATCGATCAATCAGTCGTAAATAGCGATTGGACGCAACTTTTAATTGCTCTTAGTCTTGCCGGCAACAACTCCTTAACGGTCGTTTTTGGCCGAGAACTACAACTAAGACCTATAAGTCGAATCCGTCGAAAGAGGCTGTTATGTCAGATCAAGTATTGGTGGATGGCTTTGCTCGACGGGTCGACTATTTACGTATGTCGGTGACCGATCGTTGCGATTTTCGTTGCGTGTATTGCATGGCCGAGGACATGCAGTTTCTGCCGCGCCAACGCATCCTGACCCTGGAAGAGCTGTACCAGCTGGCGCAGCGTTTCGTCGCCCTGGGTACGCGCAAGATCCGCCTCACCGGTGGCGAGCCGCTGATCCGTCCCGGGGTGGTGCAACTGTGCGAGCGCATCGGGCAATTGTCGGGGCTGCGGGAGCTGTGCATGACCACCAATGGCTCGCAACTGGGCAAGCTGGCAGCGCCGCTGTTCGAGGCCGGGGTCAAGCGCCTGAACATCAGCCTCGACAGCCTGGACCCGAAGCTGTTTCGCCAACTGACCCGCACCGGAGACCTGGCCCAGGTCATCGCCGGCATCGATGCGGCCAACGCTGCGGGTTTTGCGCGCACCAAGCTCAACTGCGTGGTGATGAAAGGGCGCAACGACCAGGAGATCAACGAACTGGTGGCGTTCGCCATCGACCGCAGCCTGGACCTCTCGTTTATCGAGGAGATGCCCCTGGGCAGCATCAGCGAGCACAGCCGCAGCGATGCGTTCTTTTCCAGCGCCCAGGTCCGTGAGCGGATCGCCGAGCGCTACACCCTGATGGAGTCCGCCGAGTCGACCCAGGGGCCGTCGCGCTACTGGCGCCTGGCCGAGGCGCCGCAGATCCGCCTGGGCTTCATCTCACCCCATAGCCACAACTTCTGCGGCACCTGCAACCGCGTACGGCTGACAGTGGAAGGGCGCTTGCTGCTGTGCCTGGGCAACGAACACTCGGTGGACCTCAAGGCCGTGCTGCGCGCCCATCCCGGCGACGCCGAGCGCCTGCAGCGGGCCATTGTCGAGGCGATGAAGCTCAAGCCCTATCGCCACCATTTCGAGCTCAACGACGAGGTCCAGGTGGTGCGTTTCATGAACATGACCGGCGGCTGATCGGTCCGCCATCTCCGCCTTCTTTGCTTTACAGGCCGTGCCCCGATGATCGTCAGATCCAAACCCAACCTGATCAGCGTGCTGATCTCCCTCAAGGGCTCGATTGCCAAGCGCATCGCCCTGCGCAGTCTGCTGGTGACCCTGCTGGCCTCGGCCATCGTGCTGATCGAAACCCTGCACCCGGCATACTTTTCCAAGGTCAATGCCACGCCTTTCACCTTGCTCGGGCTGTCGCTGTCGATCTTCATGAGCTTTCGCAACAACGCCTGTTACGACCGCTGGTACGAAGGGCGCAAGGCCCTGGGCGCGGTGCTCACCGAGGTGCGCTCGCTGATCCGCGAAACCCAGGTGCTCGGCGATGCCCAGGCCCGCAGCAGCATCCTGCGGGACCTGTGCGGTTTCGCCCACGCCCTCAAGGCCCGGCTGCGCCAGGAAGACGAGCTCAGCGCGGCAGGCACCTGGCTCAGCCATTGGCCGGCGGCCCGGACGCCGAACCTGCCGGACAGCATCCTGCGCCAGGTGTCGCGCCAGTGCTCGGCCCTGGCGACTTCGGGCGTGATCAGCGAGTGGCGCTACCTGCTGATCGCCAATCTGCTGTCCGGGATCACCGCCGCGCAAACCACCTGCGAGCGGATCAAGGGCACGCCGCTGCCGTTCCCCTACACCTTGCTGCTGCACCGCACCAGCTACATGTTCTGCATCCTCTTGCCCTTTGCCATGGCCGAGCCCCTGGGCTGGCTGACGCCGATCTTCACCGCCATCGTCAGTTACACCTTCTTTGGCCTGGACGCCATTGGCGACGAGCTGGAAGACCCCTTTGGCCACGACGAGAACGACCTGCCGATGGACGCCCTGGTGCGCACCCTCGAACGCGAGATTCTCGACGCCCTGGGGGCCACTGAACTGCCGCCGGCCCTGGTGCCGGTGGACTATGTCCTGAGCTGATCCACTGTCTTTATCCGAGGTTGCACATGAACGAACTCACTCACCTGGACGCCCAGGGCCGGGCCAGCATGGTGGATGTCACCTGCAAGGCCGCAACCGAGCGCGAAGCCCAGGCCCAGGCCTGGGTGCGCATGCTCCCGGCGACCCTGCAACTGATCCAGGACAACGGCCATCCCAAGGGCGACGTGTTCGCCGTGGCGCGCATCGCCGGGATCATGGCGGCGAAGAAGACCTACGAACTGATTCCCCTGTGTCATCCGCTGCTGCTCAGCGGCATCCGCGTCGAACTGCAAGCGCTGCCGCCGGACCGGGTACGGATCACCACCTGCTGCCGGCTCAACGGCGCCACCGGGGTCGAGCTGGAAGCCATGACCGCCGCCAGCGTGGCGGCGCTGACGATCTACGACATGTGCAAGGCGGTGGACCGGAGCATGGTCATCGAGGGCCTGCAACTGCTGAAGAAGCAGGGCGGCAAATCAGGGCTGTTCATCGCTGGAGAAACGCAATGATTCTGGTCAATTACTTTGCCCGCTACCGCGAACAGCTGGGCAGCGGCGGCGAGAAACTGCCCCTGGACGCCGACCTGCACACCGTCGATGACGTGCGCCAGTTGCTGATGGCCCGGGGTGAAACCTGGGCCACGGTGCTGGGGGAAAGCAGCCTGATGTGCGCGCTGAACCAGGACCTGTGCAAGCTCGATGCGGTCATCGAGGACTTCGATGAAATCGCCTTCTTTCCTCAAGTGACCGGGGGCTGAGGCATGAGCGTTCAGGTGCAGACCCAGGCCTTCAACCTTGATCAACTCAGCGCCGGCCTGCAGGCCGGCGATAGCCGTGTCGGCGCGGTGGTGACCTTTGTCGGTTATGTGCGCGACCTCAACCTGGGGGAGGCGGTACAGAGCTTGTACCTGGAACACTACCCGGGCATGACCGAGCGCTCGCTGCAGGGCATCGTGCAACAGGCCCGGGAGCGTTGGCCGCTGAACCGGGTGAGCCTGGTGCATCGGGTAGGGTTGCTGCAGGTGGGCGAGCCCATCGTCTTTGTCGGCGTGGCCAGTGCCCACCGGCAAGCCGCATTCGAGGCCTGCGCCTTCATCATGGATTACCTCAAGACCCGCGCCCCGTTCTGGAAGCGCGAAGTCACCCCCGGCGGCGAACGCTGGATCGACGGACGCGAGAGCGACCGGCGGGCTGCCGAACGTTGGGTTGCAGAACGTTGAGCGGCAGAACGTTGAGCTTATGCCGGTGAGTGAGGCTTGAGGGAAGGTGGGGAACAACGCCGGATGCCTGTCATCCGGCGTTGTGCATTTACACCGGGCTGTAGATCCGCGGGGCGTTGCGGTGGGGCACGTGAATCAGGTTCAGGTGGTGCTTGTTGGCCCATTGCACGGTCAGTGCGGTAGGCGCGGAGAGGCTGACCAGGGTGCCGAGACGGGCGCGCACGGCCTTGTGGATCAACTCCAGGCTGCAGCGGCTGGTGACCACGGTGAAGCCCTGGCGGCCATCGATCCCGGCGTTCAGCAGGGCGCCGATCAGCTTGTCCAGGGCGTTGTGGCGGCCGATGTCTTCCTGGCACAGGCGCACTTCACCCTGTTCATCGACGTACAGCGCCGCGTGCAGGGCACCGCTGCTGCGGGCCATGTGCTGGGCCTGTTCGATGCGCTCGCGCAGGCCTTGCAGATGCTCGGCGGGGGGCAGCGGCGAAGGTTCGAGGCTCTGCAGTTGCGGCAGCGCCTGTTCCAGGGCTTCCACGCCGCATAACCCGCAGCCGCTGGTTCCGGCCATTTGCCGGCGATGGTCCTTGAGGGCCCAGAAGGCCCGGCTGGAAATCTGCACATCGGCCTGGCAGGCCTGGGGAAAGTGGCTCAGGCGGATGTCGTAGATTTCGCTGAGGTCGCTGACGATGTCGTTGGTGATGCTGAAGCCGCGAATGAAATCCTCCAGGTTGCCGGGAGACACCATCATCACCGCCTGGCTCAGGCCGTTGTAGGTGATGGCCAGGGCAATCTCCGCGGCCAGCGGCGCCTCGGCCACTCCGCCCTCGGGGCTGTATTCGCGATAGGTCACGCGCTGCGGCGCGGGGGCCGGTGCATTGGCCTCGGGCTGTTGCTCCGTTTGTTCGATACGGCAAACCATGACGACACCTCAATACAGTCGATTCACTCCGGGGCACGCTGGCTCCGGGGGCGTTCATTCGCCCTTGGTGGCAAAGAGTTTCCTGGCTTCGGCAAAGCACTTTTCGGCAATCGCCGAGCGTGGCTCGGTCTTGCGCATCACCAGCCCCAGGGGCGCCAGCACGCTGGCGTCCGGCAGCTGGATAAAGGCCAGGTTGTCGATGGGCGAATCCAGGCCGCTGTCCAACGGCATGATCGAGCAGCAGAAGCCTTCGTGAATCGCCTGGAACAGCTGGTAGGTGGAATCGCTCTCCAGGATCGGCGTCGGGTTCAGGCCACGGCTGCGAAAGCTCAGGTCGATGGACTTGCGATAGTGCATGCCGGTGCTGAGCATCCCCAGGGGCAGCTCGGCGGCGTCCTCCCAGCTCATCTCGCTGCCTTCGAAATGAAAGTGCCGGGTGTCGTAGAGCAGGCCGACCCGGGTCTCGCCGATCTCGAAGAAGTCCAGGTAGTTGGGGTTGACGTGGTCCAGGTAGCAGACCCCCAGGTCCAGCTGGTTGTTGCCGATGTCCTCGATGATCCGGTCGGAGCTGGCGGACGACAGGCTGAACTTGAGTTCGGGAAAGCTCGCCGACAGCTTCTGTACATAGCTGATGGGGTTGAAGCCGCTCAGCGGCACCAGGCCCAGGCGCAGGTTACCCACCAGTTGCCCACGGCAGGCGGCGGCTTCGGCGAACAGCCCGTCATGGGCCGCCAGCAGGGTCTTGGCCCAGGCCAGGACCCGCTCGCCGGCCTCGGTGAAGCCTTCGAAGCGCTGGCCCCGGGTCACCAGGATCAGGTCCAGTTCGTCCTCCAGGTTGCGCAGGCGCATGGACAGGGTCGGCTGGGTGATGTGGCAGCGCGCTGCGGCCTGGCCGAAGTGTCGGGTCTGTTCCAGGGCGATGAGAAACTTGAGTTGCTTGATGTCCACAATGGCACCTGTGGTGAGGAAATCGGAGTCAGTAGTAACGCAGGTGTCCGGCCGATGGAAAGGCCTTCAATCTTCCCGGGCCGGACCTTCGGGGAACACCTTAGGTGTTCAGGCCAAGGGCCAGGGGTGTGTTTCAGACAGTAGTTCAGGGGTGTTGAAATTGCTCAGTCGCGGGTCGTCCACGGCGCAGGGCAGGGCGCTCAGCCCATGGGGCGCCAGGGCCCGCAGCAGGCTGCGTTCACCCAGGTTCCAGGCTTGGCGCAAGCTCGCTGCCAGCGCCGTTGGAATCAGGCTGAACATGGGTTGCCAGTAGCCGGCCTGCCGCACCATCAGCGGATGAGGGGCGTGCGCTGCGCGGGCATCCAGCAGGGCCTGGATCAGCGCGCTGTCGATCCGCGGCGCGTCGCAGGCCAGCACCAACAGCCATGGATGCCGGGCCACTGCCAGGCCTGCCAGCACGCCCGCCAGAGGGCCGGGAAAGTCCTCCTGCTCATCCGCCACCAAACGATCGGCATAGGGCCGGTACTGCTCGGCGTTGCGGTTGCAGGAAATGATCAGGTCATCGCTGAAGGGCCGCACCACCTTCTGCACATGGGCAATCAGCGGCTGGCCGTGCCAGGTCACCAGGCCCTTGTCCTGGCCGCCCATGCGCGAGCCGCGGCCACCGGCCAGCAGCAGGATCGAGCAGGGCAGGGAACAGGCGGGTGCAGGCTGGATCGGGGTCATGGCGGGACGCATATCAGGTCGGTGGCGCAAACGATGGCATTGTCCTTCGAGCACGTCCAATCGGAAGTGTTGAATGGCCGATTGACGGGCTTTATCAACCGTCACGCAAACCCCCGGGTGACGATAGAGCGGGTCGATAATCTGGTCAGCCAGAACGATTAGACAGCCGCGCTTTCGGGCCTTTAGCCTGCACTCATGGTTTTTATCTTGCCGGTCGGAGAATGACATGAGCGTGAAGTCGGATGCGTTGTTTGTACCCTTGAACATGGCCGTGCTGACGGTCAGCGATACCCGGGAATACGCCACGGATACCTCCGGGCAACTGCTGGTCAGTCGCCTGCTGGAAGCCGGCCACACCCTGAGCGAACGCAACCTGCTCAAGGACGATCTGTACAAGATCCGCGCCCAGGTGGCGACCTGGATCGCCGACGAGCGCATCCAGGTGGTGTTGATCACCGGCGGCACCGGCTTCACCGGTCGCGACAGCACCCCCGAAGCCGTGAGTTGCCTGCTGGACAAGCATATCGACGGTTTCGGTGAGCTGTTTCGCGCCATCTCGATCCTCGATATCGGCACCTCCACGGTACAGAGCCGGGCCCTGGCCGGGCTGGCCAATGGCACCCTGGTGTGTTGCCTGCCGGGCTCCACCGGGGCCTGCCGCACCGCCTGGGAAGGCATCCTCGCCGAGCAGCTGGATGCCCGCCATCGGCCGTGCAATTTCGTGCCGCACCTCAAGCCGGTGCAGGCCTGCGAGTCCCGGGGATGAGCCAGGGCCACTTGATGCCGCTGGAAGAAGCACTGGCCAGCCTGCTGGCCATGGCCGATACCCAACGTCTGACGCAAAGCGAAACCCTGGCCCTGGACCATGCCCGGCAACGGGTGCTGGCCAGCGATCTGTTGGCGACCCTGGACCTGCCGCCCTGGGCCAACAGCGCCATGGACGGTTATGCCCTCAACCTGCAGCACTGGGACGGCCAGCCACTGGTGGTGTCACAGACGATCTTTGCCGGTCAGCCCGGCGACCCCTTGCAGCCGGGCACCTGTGCGCGGATCTTCACCGGCGCCCCGGTGCCTGCCGGCGCTGACTGCGTGGAGATGCAGGAGAACGTCGAGTTGCTGGAGGATGGCCGGGCGCGCTTCACCCAGGCGCTGAAACCGGGACAGAACATCCGTCCCCAAGGCCAGGAGAACCGGGCCGGTGATGTGCTGTTGCAAGCCGGCAAGCGCCTGGGGCCTTTCGAACTGGCGGTGGCCGCCGCTCAGGGCTGCACCGAGCTGCAAGTGGTGCGCCGTCCGCGAGTGGCGTTGCTGTCCACCGGCGATGAACTGCTGGAACCGGGCATGCCCATGCGCCCGGGTTGCATCTACAACAGCAACCGCACCTTGCTCCGCCACTGGCTCGACAGCCTGGGCTGCGAGGTCATCGACGCCGGGATTCTTCCCGACCAGCCACAGCAGACCCGGTTCAGGCTGGAACAGTTGCAGCACGGCGCGGACCTGATCCTGACCACCGGCGGGGTCTCGGCGGGGGATGCCGACTGCCTGGGCCAGGTGCTGAGGAGCGATAGTCGACCGCTGTTCTGGAAGCTCGCCATCAAACCCGGAAAACCGCTGACGGTGGGCCACTTCGGCCAGGTGCCGGTGATCGGCCTGCCGGGCAATCCGGCCTCGGCCCTGGTGACCTTCGGCCTGCTGGCCCGGGCCTACCTGTTGCGGATTCAGGGAGTGGAGCAGGTTGCGCCCTTGAGTGTGCCGGTCAGCGTGGCCTTCAACTGGCCCAAGGCCGGCAGCCGCCGGGAATACCTGCGGGCGCGCCTGGAAAACGGCCGCGCCGTGCTCTACCCGAATCAGAGCTCGGGGGTATTGCTGGGAGCCTCCTGGGCCGATGGCCTGGTGGAGATCCTTGAAGGCCACACCCTGCAGGTGGGCGACGCGGCGCGTTTCATTCCCTTTAGCGAGTTGTTTTAAATCTTCCAGTGCCGGGCGCTTTTGGCCAGTCGCTGGCGCATTTCGCCCAGGGTCGCGGCCAACTGCCGGGTGAGCAGCCGGTAACCGTCAAGGGGCGAATACACAGGCGTCTCCAGGGCCTTGTCGGCATGGCCTTCCAGGGGTTTGTCCAGGCGCTGGGTGCCCCCCGTTTGCAGGGCCCGGGCCATGCCGATCAACTGCACGCGGATCTGCCGGTGCTCGGCCTTGAGTGCCAGTTGCATCTGCGCCATGGCTTGCCGGTCGCTGGCATCGGGGCGGGTGTTGCCGAGGATCTCCAGGGTGCTGATGCACATCCGCAGATTGCGCTGGATGGCGTCCAGCTCGGTCATGGAAATCCGCACTTCCTTGGACACCGAAGGCATCAGCGAACGCAGTTGCAGCATGGCGGCGTTGACCCGGCCCAGGAGCTTGAGGTGTTCGTCGTCGGTCACCGACTGGCCCTGGATGATCCGTCCATACAACTGAGCGCAGTCGCGCAGGGCGCTGGCCAGGGTGTAGCGCCAGGAATACACCGCGTACAGCGGAATGGCGAAGGAAAACGCCAGGGCCAGGGCAATGCCGATGAGAATGTCCACCGCGCGCCACAGGCCGTCGCTGATCTGGTTGTCGCCATGGCCGGCGACGATGAACACGGTGATCGCTGCCAGCAGCGCGGTATACCCGCCCTTGCCGATGGCGTGGTAGGAAAAGTAGCCGCACACCGCCGACATGCCCAGGTAGGTCAGCCAGGGATGGCCGAAGTACGCCTGCTGCACCACCAGCACCAGGCCGACCCCGGCGCCCACCAGGGTGCCGATGGCCCGCTCGGCGGCCTTCTTGCCGATGTTGCCGTGGTGCTGCAGGCCGCCGATCACCACCAGCATGGTCACCGACGCCCACTCGCCGTGGGGCAGGTTGAGGCCAGTGGTCAGGAGAATGGTGGCGATCAGGCCGAGGGCGACCCGCACCGCATGGATCAGGCGGGCGTGACGGTAGCGCCGGTACGGGTCCAGCAGGGGACGCAGCAGGCGCTGCAGCAAGGGCGGCAGGTGGATGCCCCGCAGGTGTTTGAACGGGCCCAGACCGGTTTCTCCAGTAGTTGATGAGTGGCTGAATCAGTAGCCGTGACTCGCCGCGTGGCGAGCCCCGGCCAGGCGCTTCAGAAAATGTAGTCGGTGGTCAGGAAGCTGGAGTCGCGATTGCGGATGATGTCGCTGATCAGCTGTTTGTTGCGCTCCTGGAACTTGGTCGCCACCAGGGTGCGGATCGAGAAGGTGCGCAACGCATCATGCACCGACAGCGTGCCCTCGGCGGAGTTCTTGCGACCGTTGAAGGGGAAGGTGTCCGGGCCGCGCTGGCACTGGGCGTTGATGTTGATCCGCCCGACCTGGTTGGCGAAGGTGTCCACCAGCCGGCCGATCACCGCCGGGTCGCTGCCGAACAGGCTCAGTTGCTGGCCGAAGTCCGATTCCAGGACGTAGTCGATCACCGTGTCCAGGTCGTGGTAGGGCACGATGGGCACCACCGGGCCGAACTGCTCCTCGTGGTAGACGCGCATCTGCGGGTTCACCGGGTACAGCACCGCCGGGTAGAAGAACGACGCCCGGGACTCGCCGCCATGGGGGTTCACCACCTGGGCGCCGTGGGCCTGGGCATCGGCCACCAGGGCGTGCAGGTAATCGACCTTGGTGTTTTCCGGCAGTGGCGTCAGGGTCACGCCCGGCTCCCAGGGCATGCCCGGCTTGAGGCCTTGCAGCTTGGCGTTGAACTGCTGGATAAAGCGCTCCACCACGCTTTCATGGACGAACAGGATCTTCAGCGCGGTGCAGCGCTGGCCGTTGAACGACAGCGCGCCGGTAACGGCCTCGCTGACCGCGTTGTCCAGGTCGGCATCGGGCAGCACGATTCCCGGGTTCTTCGCGTCCAGGCCCAGGGCCGCGCGCAGGCGGTGCGGCTTGGGGTGGAGTTTCTTCAGGTCACTGGCGGCCTTGTTGGTGCCGATGAAGGCGAAGATGTCGATCTTGCCGCTGGCCATCAGCGCGCTGACGGTTTCGCGGCCGCTGCCGTAGATGACGTTGATCACCCCGGCCGGGAAGCTGTCGCGGAAGGCTTCGAGCAACGGCCGGATCAGCAGCACGCCGAGCTTGGCCGGCTTGAACACCACGGTGTTGCCCATGATCAGCGCCGGGATCAGGGTGGTGAAGGTTTCGTTCAGCGGGTAGTTGTAGGGGCCCATGCACAGGGCCACGCCCAGGGGCACGCGGCGGATCTGGCCGAGGGTGTCCTGTTCCAGTTCGAAGCGGCTGGAGCGCCGGTCCAGTTCCTTGAGCGCGCCGATGGTGTCGACGATGTAGTCGCAGGTGCGGTCGAACTCCTTTTCCGAGTCCTTGAGGTTCTTGCCGATTTCCCACATCAGCAACTTGACCACTGCTGTGCGCTGTTCGCGCATGCGCGCCAGGAAGGCTTCCACGTGCTGGATGCGCTCAGCCACGCGCATCGTCGGCCAGGCGCCCTGGCCGCGGTCGTAGGCGCGCACGGCGGCGTCCAGGGCGGTGAGGGCGGTATCAGCGTCCAGCAGCGGTGTGCTGCCGAGAATCACTTGCTGGTCGCCGTCGGCGCCGCTCAAGTAGATCGGGCTGCGGACCTGGGCCAGGGGGCCGTTCCAGGTGCGCAGTTCACCGTCTACCAGGTAGTCGCGCTGCTCCACCGGATCGGGCAGGCGATAGGCTTCGGGGATGTCGGCGGCAGCAGGAAACAGGTTGTTGAGGACATTGGCTGTGGTCATGACTCTACCCCGTGTTGGAAATGGCTGCGGCGCGGATGACAGTGGCGCCATCGCTTCAAGGTTTATACGCCTGAATGGCCTGCGGCTTTAGCGCTTTGTGCAGTTGGCACACCCGCGGTCATGGTTCGAGGTTAAACGTTTCAGCTGTCGCCCAGCAACTGCCGGATCAGGGTCGGGGTGCTGCCGGTCCAGCGCTTGAAGGAGCGGCGGAAGTTGGCCGGGTCATTGAAGTTCAGGTACTCGGCCACTGCCTCGTTGCTCCAGCCCTTGATCTGGTACAGGTACAGGGCCACGTGTTTGCGCACCCGATCCACTTGCTGCTGGTAGCCGCTGTGGTGCTTGCTCAGCTTGCGCTTGAGGGTCGCCGGGCTCATTACAAAGGCCTGGGCCGCCTGTTCCAGGCTTGGCGCACTGCGCACATTGGCTTGCAGGTAGCGGTACAGGGCGTCGAGGAAGCTCGTGGAAAACCCCAACTGCCGCAGGTGCTCGGCGGCTTCCTGGCGCGCCACTTGGCCGGCGGTGGCCGAGGTGCCGGGCCAGGGCCGGGTCAGGTATTCCCGAGGAATGCGCATCAGGTCCAGGGGGCGCTGGAACTGGGTCTGTTCCCCCAGGTGCACCCAGTACTGCTCGACGTAGCGCGGCTCGGCATGGCTGAAGCTGCATTCCCAGGGCAGGCGCTGGCCGGCCAGCCACTGACTCATGGCCACCAGCGAAGTCATGCTGGCTTCCAGCAGGAAGCGCCCGTGCTCGCCGGCGCCGCAGCTGTCCAGCCAGTAGCAATAGGCATGCTGCTCATCCAGCACCAGGCGTGGGCTCAGCAGGGGGCTGAGCAGGGCCTGCTGCTGCACCAGGGTGTCCAGGGCCTGATGCAGGTTCTGGGCATGGCGCAAGGCATGGCTGGCGGCGCCGTAGTGCCCGGGCAGCAGGCGCTGGCCAAACAGGAAACTGCTGTCGTCGGCGTCCAGCAGGCGCCGGCTGTTGCCGATCAGCGCCAGGAACTGCTGCGGGCTGAGACGGGTCTGGCCGGCGAGGATGTCCTCGTGGAACAGCCCGGTGCCGCGCAGCAGGCGATGGCTGTCGATGTCCCGCGACAGCGCCAGGTCGATCAGCGCCGCCGGTTGATAGTGCCCGGGGATGAAGCGGGTATCGGCTTCGTACCAGTGGGTCTTCACGGTCATGATGGCGCCTCAGGCGGTTTTCGCCAGGGGCTGCTTGGCTCGGGCCAGGGCCAGATTGAGGCGTTTGAGCAGGACCTCCGGGGTCTCCTCCAGGGCCATCACCACCGCGGTGCTGGCCGCCAGGTGCAGGCGCTCGCCGTGTTGCCGGGTCTTGTGCGCCAGTCCCTGAACCGCCTGTTGCAGTTCCAGGGCCAGCAGTCGCGCCTGGCTCTCGCCGGTGTTGGGCAGCAGCACCACGAAGCGGTCGCCGGCCAGCCGGCACAGCAGGTCCTGGCGTCGCAGGTTGAGCAGCAGCACATGGCTCAGGGCTTGCAGCACCGCATCCCCTTCGGCGTGGCCGTAGTCCTGGTTGATCGCGGCGAAGTGGTCCAGGTCCAGGGCCAGCAGCGACAAGGGCTGCTGTTGGCGGCGACTGTCTTGCAGGCTGGCGGCCAGCTCGCGCTTGAGGTAGTCGGCGCCGGCTAGCGGGGTGAGCTTGTCGAACTGGCGGTGCTCGCGAAACAGCCGTTCCTTCTTTTCCATCTGCGCGCTGATGGCCAGCTGTTCGCGGTGCCAATGGTAGATGCCGATGGTCAGCAGGATCATGCCGATGGGCATCGGCGCCGATTCCAGCCAGTGGTCCCAGGTGATGCTGGGAGGCAGGCGGATGAACTCGTCGAGGCTGTCGATCCACCAGGAAAAGAAAATGCAGCTCAGGCCCAGGGCCAGGTAGTGGGTGACCCGCCCGGCAGGGCGGCTCTTGAGCACCAGCGCGAGCCAGACCAGGGCCAGCAGCGCCGAACCGCCTTCGCCGATGATGTCCAGCCATTGCCACTCGCTGACCGGTTTCAGCGTGCCGCAAGCCAGATGCAACAGCAGCCCGGCGTTGGCCGCCAGCAACAGCGCGGCCAGTTTCCAACGGTGGGGGTTGAGCACGCAGAACATGGCCGCGATCCTTTTGCCGGGAGTGAGAGGGCGCCAGCACAGCAGATGTTTGTGACAGTGCGGTGACGTCGGGAGAAACCGCTGAGAGGTCGAATCAGCTCACGCCGGTGGCGTTTTTTTGCCGACACAAGCCTCGCTGAATTCGCCTTAGGTGGCGAGGATGCCTGCTCATACTGGCGTGCGCAGCGCACCTAAAGCCTGCCCGCGACTGCTCCAGCCAGCCACCGCAATTGCCCGGCAGCCGCCGCGGCGCAAACGGTCGCGAGCCCAGTCCCAGTCTGCTATCAGACGCTGAATCACAGGTCATTTCAGCTCATTGTGCCGACCGATCTGCGGGCAAAAGGGTGTTTACGTTACCCGTCGCTCGACCCTGTCACAGAACCGTCATTCGCCATCCCTAGCGTGCCCTCCCAGTTGCCGGGCCCCTTGCCCGGCGTTAGCGGACTCTTGGGGGAGGACCATCATGTACAAGCGCAGCAGTCCCGGGCTTGTCAGCTTTACCTTGACCGCGCTGGCCATGGCCATCGCCAGTGAACGCTTGAGCGCCGCCGAAACGGCCGCCACCGAGCACGTGCAAGTGGTAGGCCAGGCGGCCAGCATCGATCAGGCGCTCAAGGAGCAACGACGTTCGGACAGCATCGAAAGCGTGGTGCACGCCGACGGCGTGGCCCAGTTGCCGGACCAGAACGTTGCCGAGGCGGCGCAGCGCCTGCCGGGCATCAGCATCGAGCGCGACCAGGGCGAAGGGCGCTTTGTCAGCGTCCGCGGCCTGGGCCCGGACCTCAACAGCGTGACCATCAACGGCACCCTGGTGCCCTCGCCGGAAAGCGCGCGCCGCGCCGTGGCCCTGGATGTACTGCCCTCGGAGCTGGTGCAGTCGCTGTCGGTGATCAAGACCCTGACCCCGGACATGGACGCCAACTCCCTGGGCGGCACCGTGGACGTGAAAAGCCTCTCGGCCTTCGACCACAAGGGCCTGTTCTACAGCGGCAGCAGCGAGGCCAGCTACGACCAGAACACCCGCCAGACCAGCCCGAAATTCTCCGGCGCGGCGAGCAACCGCTTCAGCCTCGGCGACGGCGTCGACAACTTCGGCGTGGCCGCGGCCCTGAGCTGGCAGAAACGCGATTTCGGCTCCGACAACGTCGAGACCGGCGGCGCCTGGGACTTCGAACAAGGCGCCAAGCTGCAGGAATTCGAGCAGCGCGACTACGCCATCAGCCGCGAGCGTGCCGGTGGCGGCCTGAACTTCGACTACAAGCCCGACGACAGCAGCAGCTACTACTTGCGTACCCTGTACAGCCGCTACAAGGACAGCGAAACCCGCAACTCCACCAGCATCGAGTTCGCCGACCCCCTGGCCGCCGGGGAGCGCGGCGACGCCGAGGCCAAGCGCAAGCTCAAGCAGCGCGAGGAAACCCAGGAGATCCAGTCCTACGTGTTCGGCGGCGAGCGCCAGCTGGGCCTGTGGACCCTCAGCGGCCAGACCGGCTACAGCCGCTCCAGCGAAGACAGCCCGGCGCATATCGCCGGAGCCACCTTCAAGGGCAACAGCGATTTTTCCGACAGCGGCTTCTACGACAACGGCAAGCCGCGCCCGGTGATCGGCGCCGGTTTCTATGACCCGGCCAACTTCACCCTGGACAAGGTCGACTGGGAACAGCAGAAGACCACCGACACCGAGAAGAACCTGCGCCTGGACCTGGCCCGGGACTATGACTTGAGTGGCTACGCCGCGCAGTTCAAGTTCGGTGGCAAGCTCAGCCGGCGCAACAAGGACAACGACCTGGAAGCCTGGGTCTACAAGGACTTCGACACCCTGGGCTTTACCGACCAGCAGCTCAACCTCGGGCAGTTCCAGAAAGGCAGCGTGGACTATTCCCTCGGCCGCTTCGGCCCGGGCATCAGCGGCGGCGCCATCAAGCAACTGATCGGCGGCCTGAATCAGGCGGCCTTCTACGACGAGGAAGAATCCCGGGTCAACGACTTCAAGATCCGCGAAGACATCAACGCCGGCTACTTCATGAACACCCTGGACATCGACGACTGGCGCTTCATCGCCGGCCTGCGCTACGAGGGCACCGAGTTCGAGGCCAAGGGCACCGGGGTCACCGACGGCGCCTTCACCGCCACCGACACCCAACGCCGCTACCAGCACTGGCTGCCGGGGCTGCATGCGCGCTACCAGCTGGACAAGAACACCCAGCTGCGCGCGGCCTGGACCAAGAGCGTGGTGCGCCCGACCTTCGGCCAACTGGCCCCGGGCTTTGTCATCGACGGCGACGAGGCGACCTTCGGCAACCCCGACCTCAAGCCCCTGGAGTCGAGCAACCTGGACCTGGGCATCGAGCACTACATGGGCCGCGCCGGCAGCGTCTCGGCCTTCGTGTTCTACAAGGACATCCAGAACTTCGTCTACAACACCGACCTGGCCGGCACCGGCGCCTGGAGCGGGTTCTCCGAGGCGCACACCTTCGCCAACGGCGACAGCGCCAAGCTGTACGGCCTGGAACTGGCCTATTCGCAGAAATTCGACTGGCTGCCGGCGCCGTGGAACGGCCTGCTGCTGGGCGCCAACAGCACCTTCAGCCGCTCCAGCGCGAGCATCGAGGGCTTCGACCAGAAGGCCGGGGTCAACCGCAAGCGCGACATCGACCTGCCCAACCAGTCGGACACCGTGGGCAACCTGATGCTCGGCTGGGAAGACGACAAGCTCAGCCTGCGCCTGTCGGCCAACTACAAGTCGGCCTACCTCTATGAACTGGCCTCCATCAGCGACAAGGCCCACGACCTGCACGTGGACGCCCAGACCTTCGTCGACTTCAGCGCCAAGTACGCCCTGACCAAGCACCTGCAACTGAGTTTCGAGGCGCAGAACCTCACCGACCAGCCGTACTTCGTCTACACCGGCAACCGCTCCTACAACGCCCAGTACGAGGAATACGGCCCGACCTACAAGCTCGGCCTGACCTTCACCCATTTCTAAGTAGCGGGCCCTTGCCCGACAGCACACTCAAGGATTGTGATGAGCACTGTATTGACCGCAAGAAACCGCCTGCTGGGCCTGTGCATTGGCTTGACCGGTGGCGTCGCCTTGGCCAGCAGCATGGCCCTGGCCGCCCCCAGCGTGCCGGGCCTGAACCTCAAACCCTGGGCCGAGCAGACCTCGGGCGTCACCGGCCTGGGCTTTGTGCCTGCGGGCACGGGCACCGACCGGTTGCTGGCCAGTGAACGCGAAGGCCTGTTGCTGCTGGATGAACAGGGCCGTCAGCTGGCCCGCTTCAAGGGCTCGTTCAACGGCCTGGACAGCCGCGCCGCCGGCCAGCAAATGCTGGTGGCCAGCCTCGACAACCAGCGTCAGCAAGCGCTGCTGGTGAGCCTTGACCCGGCCACCCGCACCTGGGGCCAGCCGCTGTACCTGCCCACCCGGGACTACCCGGTCAACGGCCTGTGTCTGTACCGCGACGAGGCCAGCAACCTGTTCCTGTTCCTGGTGGGCGAGGAGGGCAAGGGCGAGCAATGGCTGGTGGGCCATGGCGCACAACTGAGCACCGAGCCGCAGCGGGTGCGTGGCTTGCCACTGCCGCCAGAGGCCAAGTTCTGCCAGGTGGACGACGCCGCCCAGCAACTGCTGGTCAATGAACAGAATGTCGGCTGGTGGGCCTACCCGGCCCATGCCGAAGCCGACACCCTGCGTCAGCCGGTGGCCCTACGCGCGCCTTTCGGCGAGATCAAGAAAAGCGCCGGGGCCATGGCCCTGGTGCCGGGTGGGGTGCTGGGCCTGGACCCGAAAGCCGCGCAACTGCACCTTTATCAGCAACAGGAAAAGGGCTGGGCCGCCCAGGCCACGCTGCCCCTGAGCGGCCTCAAGGAGCCGGAAAACATTGCCCTGCGTACCAGCGCCAAGGGCCTGCAGGTGCTTCTGCGTGACGATGAAGACGGGCGCCTGTACCAGGGCCAGTTGAACTGGCGGGCCACCCCGATGGCCTTGCCGCCGGTACTGCCCATCGTGCAGGCGGCGGTGCAGAGCGAGCCGGTGGGGCGCCAGGGCGATGCCGCTGATGATCCGGCGATCTGGGTCCACCCGCAGCAGCCGTCCCTGAGCCGAGTGCTGGGCACCAACAAGAAGCAGGGCCTGCTGGCCTACGACCTGCAGGGCAAGCTGCTGC
Organism: Pseudomonas danubii; assembly: GCF_042980055.1. Lineage (NCBI taxonomy): Bacteria > Pseudomonadati > Pseudomonadota > Gammaproteobacteria > Pseudomonadales > Pseudomonadaceae > Pseudomonas > Pseudomonas danubii. The sequence continues at coordinate 5,379,396 of NZ_CP116502.1, read as the reverse complement.
AGGAACTGGCAGTGGGGCGTTTGAACAACGTCGACGTGCGCCCCAACTTCAAGCTCGGCGAGCAGGCCGTGGACCTGGCCGTGGCCAGCAATCGCGATCACAACAGCCTCAGCCTGTTCGCCATTGACCGCGCCAGCGGCGAGTTGCGCGAAGCCGGGGAGATCGCCACGCCGCTCAAGGACATCTACGGCATTTGCCTGTTCCAGCCCGCCAGCGGCGAGCTCTATGCCATTGCCAACGACAAGGACGGCACCTTCCTCCAGTACCGCCTGAGTGCACCGTCCGGCATTGCCCAGGGCGAGCTGGTGCGCCAGTTCAAGGTGGCCAGCCAGCCCGAGGGCTGTGTCGCCGATGACCAGCGCCAGCGGCTGTTCCTCGGTGAGGAGGATGTTGGCGTCTGGGCCCTGGACGCCCGGCCCGAGCAGCCGGCGACCCTGCACAGCGTGATCAAGGTCGGCGGCCTGTTGCAGGCCGATGTCGAGGGCCTGGCGCTGTATCAGAGCAGCGCTCGGGATTATCTGGTGATTTCCAGCCAGGGCAACGACAGCTACCTGGTGCTGGACGCCGAGCCACCGTACGCCTCCCATGGCGCGTTCCGGGTCAGCCTCAACGCCCAGGCGGGGATCGACGGCGCCTCGGAAACCGATGGCCTGGAAGTCACCTCGGCCAACCTCGGCGGGCCTTGGAGCCAGGGTTTGCTGGTGGTCCAGGACGGGCGAAAGCGCATGCCCGAGCAGACCCAGAACTTCAAGTTCGTGCCCTGGGCCGAGGTTACCCAGGCCCTGAAACTGCCCTGAGCCGGTTGTCATCACCCGGTCATTTGAATGTCATCGAATAGCCCCGCCAGCCCTGGCGGGCAGCCGAGAAGGAGTTTCACCATGCAGGCCACACTCGAACACATGAGCATCTGGGGGCTGATCAGCGATGCCAGTTTGTTGGTCAAGGCGGTCATGCTGACCTTGCTCCTGGCGTCCCTGCTCAGCTGGTACCTGATCATCCAGCGCGGCGCCGTGCTGCGCGCCTGTGAACGCCGCTGCAACACCTTCGTCCAACGCTTTCGCGCCGCGCCCGAGCTGCTGCCGCTGTACCGCGAAGTGGCCCCGCAGGCTGATGGCGAAGGCGGCGTGGAGCCGATCTTCGTCGCCGGCTACCAGGAATTTGGCCACCTGCGCGGCCAGTCCGGCGGTAACGGCGAAGGCGTGCTGGAAGGCGTGGAGCGGGCCCTGTACGTGGCCATCAGCGAACAGGAAACCCGCTTGGAACAAGGCCTGCAGTTTCTCGCCACGGTGGGTTCGGTGAGCCCCTATATCGGCCTGTTCGGCACCGTATGGGGGATCATGAATTCCTTCCTCGGCTTGTCCCAGGTGCAACAGGCGACCCTGTCCACCGTGGCCCCGGGCATCGCCGAGGCGCTGATCGCCACCGCCATCGGCCTGTTCGCGGCGATTCCCGCGGTGATCGCCTACAACCGCTTCTCGGCCCGCAGCCAGACCCTGCTGACCCGCTACTACGCCTTTGGCAACGAACTGCAGGTGCGCCTGCACCGCACCTTGCAGGGCACCCCGAGCCACTTGGCCGTGGCGGCCTGAGAGAAGGAGCAAGCCGATGTTAGTCAGGCCGCAACGCAAGCACGGACCCAAGGCGGAAATGAACGTGGTGCCCTACATCGATGTGATGCTGGTGCTGCTGGTGATCTTCATGGTCACCGCGCCGATGCTCACCCAGGGGGTGAAGATCGAATTGCCCAAGGTCGCCAGCGAGGCCCTGGCCACCGACAGCCGCCAGCAGATCCTCACTCTGTCGGTGAAAGCCGAGGGTGGTTACTACTGGAACCTGGGCAGCGAACTGGACACTCGGCACCAGACCGACAGCGCCGTGGACCTGGAGCAGATGCGCGCCAAGGTGGCCCAGGTGATTGCCCAGCGCGGCGATACCCAGGTGTACATCCGCGCCGATCAGGACGCCGCCTATTCCAGCGTGGTGGCGGCCATGGCGGCGTTGCAGCAGGGCGGGGTGCACAACCTGGGGCTGGTGACCGAGGCCCCGCAATGACGGCGATGATCATGCACAACCCCACCGCGATGCCCCTGCGGCCCGAGGCATCCGGTTTCTGGCGCAACAGCCTGGCGGCCAGCCTGGCCCTGGCCCTGCACGCCGGAGTGCTGGTGGCGCTGGTGCTGGGCTGGTCGGTGGACAAACCGCAGGTCGAGGCGCCGGCGGTACTGACCACCCAACTGGTGATGCTGGCGCCGCCTGCCGCCCCCGCGGAACCGCTGCCGGCGCTGGCCGAGGTGGCGCCGCCGCCACCGCCACTGCCACTGCCCGCGGCTGCGCCGGAGCCGGTCAGGCCCCGGGTAGACCCCCAGGTGCAGGCGCAGAAGCTGGAGCAGGCGGCCCTGGCGCGCAAGCGGGTGGAAGACAAGAAACGTGAGCAGCTGCAAGAGCAGCAGCGCCAGCAGCGCGAGCGCCTGGAGGCCGAGCAGCGCCAGCGCGATACCGAGCAACGTGTGGCCCAGGAACAAGCACAGGCCCAGCGCGCCGAACAGTCGCGGCTGGCCGCCGAGCGCGCGCGCCGGCAGGCGGCCCAGGCGGCGGCCGACAGTCGCCAGTACCAGCCCCTGAGCAAGGAGGCCCCGGACTACCCGCAACGGGCCCTGGACAAGAACCTGGAAGGCGACTGCACCGTGGAATACAGCGTCAATCCCCAGGGGCGGGTGGAGAACCCCAGGGTCATCGACGGTTGCCATCCGCTGTTCATGCGCCCGTCCCTGGCGGCGGTGGCGACTTTCCGTTACCAGCCACGGCTGATCGATGGCCAGGCGGTGACGGTGCCGGCGGTGCGCAACACCTTCCACTATCGGATCCAGTAAGGCGCGGGGGCGGCGTGCGTCCGTTACCGTCCAGGCAGCCTCCTGGCGGACCGACTCAGCTCCCTTGGCTGGCCGACCCTGCACCCTTGGCTGGCCGCCAATGCCCTCAACCCCAGGGGGCGGGTGTCTTAGTGTTGCTCAATAGGGGCCGCCTCTGTTGTCGGGGCGGGCCCTTTGCCCTGGCCGCACTGAGGACCACCGATGCCCACTGTCACCCCCGCCTGTTCGCGCCCGTTGCGGCGTCCCTCTTGCCTGCTGATTCGCCGCGCCCTGGGCCTGTTTCTGGGCCTGCTGCTGAGCGCTTGCGGCGAGGCTGAACCGCCTGCCGCCGTGCGCCTCGACGCTGCGCCACTCGACGCTGCGCGTCTGAGCCCGGCCGACCCGGCCCTGGCCCAGGTCTACGCCAGCAGCTGCCAGCTGTGCCACGCCAACCCGGCCTCCGGTGCGCCCCTGGCCGGCGACGCCAAGGCCTGGGCCCCGCGCCTGGCCCAGGGTGCCGAGACCCTGCTCGATCACAGCATCAACGGCTACCAGGGCATGCCCCCCATGGGCCTGTGCATGCAGTGCAGCGAAGCGCAGTTCCTGGCCCTGATCAGCTTCATGTCCGGCCATTCATTCCAATAAAAAGACAAGGTCTTCGTTTATGCACATGCACCTCTCTCGACGCCGGCTGCTGCAAGGCGCCGGTGCCCTCGGCGCCTTCGGCGCGCTGTGCAGCAACCCGCTGCTGGCCGAGCTGGCCCGGCCCCCGCGGCTGATCCCTTGGCGCAATTGGTCTGGCGCGCAAAGCTGCCTGCCCGCAGCGCGGCTGGCGCCCAAGGACCTGGATGAGTTGCGCCAGTTGATCCGCCAGGCCCCGGGCAAGATCCGTCCGGTGGGTTCCGGCCACTCCTTCAGCGCCCTGGTGCCCACCGACGGCACCTTGCTGTCCCTGGCCTATTTCAACGGCCTGCTGGCCCATGATCCGCAGACCCTGCAAGCCGAGTTCGCCGCCGGCACGCCGATGTCGCTGATGGGCCCGGCGCTCAAGGAGGTGGGGCAGGCGTTGTGGAACATGGCGGATATCGACTACCAGACCCTGGCCGGTGCCATTGCCACCTCGACCCACGGCACCGGGATCGGCTTTGGCTCCTATTCGTCCCAGGTCTGCGGGCTGCAACTGGTGACCGCCAGCGGCGAGGTGCTGGACTGCGATCCCCAGCGCAACGCCGAGGTGTTCCACGCCGCCCGGGTGTCCCTCGGGGCACTGGGGGTGGCGACCCGGGTGCGCCTGCAGAACCGCGCCGCCTATCGCCTGCGGGAAAAACAATGGATCGCCAGGACCGATGAACTGCTGGAAGACATGGCCAACAACCTTCGCGACAACCAGCACTGGGAAATGCTCGTGGTCACCCATTCCGACTACGCCCTGGCGGTGGCCCTGAATGAGACCGACGACCCGGCGACCCCACCCAGGGACCCGGCCGAGGAGGGCGGCAACGAGTTCGTCAGCCTGATCGAGAACCTCGACAAGTACGTCAGCGACTTCCCCGACACTCGCCGTCACCTGCTCAACAGCCTGCGCTGGCTGGCCCGGTTTGATGAGCGGGTGGGGGATTCCTATCAGGTCTACGCCAATGTGCGCAGCGTGCGTTTCAACGAGATGGAGTACTCGGTGCCGGCGCACCTGGGGCCGCAGTGCCTGCGGGAGATCCTGGCGCTGATCCGCGACAAGGACCTGCGCACCTGGTTTCCCATCGAGTACCGCTACGTCAAGGCCGACGACATTCCCCTGAGCATGTTCGAGGGGCGCGACAGTTGCTCGATCTCGGTGCATCAGCACTACAGCATGGATCACCACAACTTCTTCGCCGCGGTGGAGCCGATCTTCTGGAAGTACCAGGGGCGTCCACACTGGGGCAAGCACCACAGCCTCAATGCCCGCACCCTGCAGGGGCTTTACCCGCAATGGTCGGCCTTCGCCAAGGTGCGCCAGGCGCTGGACCCGCAAGGCAAATTCATCAACGCCCACCTGGCCTCGGTGCTGGGTGTGGCGTGAACAGGAGATCAGACCCATGAACCGTCGTCATTTCATGGCCGGCACCCTGGGGGCCGGTGTGTTGTTGGCCGGTGTCGGTGCCTGGCTGCGGCCCGGCGACCGGGGAGCGCCCTACAGCCCGTATTTCGCCGAGCTCAATCGCGAGCTCAAGGCCAACGGGCCGATGCAGCCGGTGATGCTGATCGACCTGGATCGCCTGGACCACAACATCGATGTGGTCATGCAATCGGTGCAGCGCGGCGGCAAGCACCTGCGCCTGGTGGAAAAATCCCTGCCGTCGCCGGGGCTCCTGGCCTATATCGCCCAGCGTGCCGGCACCCGGCGCCTGATGTCCTTCCACCAGCCGTTTCTCAACCACGACGCCGAGGTGTTTGCCGACGCCGATATCCTCCTCGGTAAACCCTTGCCGATCCGCGCCGCCGAGCTGTTCTACCAGCAGCTCAAGGGCCCGTTCGACCCGCGCCGGCAACTGCAATGGCTGCTCGATACCCCCGAACGCCTGCAGCAATACCTGGGGCTGGCCCAAGGCCTGGGCACGCGGATGCGCATCAACATCGAGCTGGATGTGGGGCTGCACCGTGGCGGCGTGGCGGACCACGCCGTGCTCGGGCAGATGCTGGCGCTGATCAGCGCCAACCCCCGGCACCTGGAGTTTGCCGGGTTCATGGGCTACGACCCCTTTGTCGACATGGGCGTACCGGGGATTCTCGGGTCACCGCAAAGCCTGTTCGATAAGGTCATGCAGCGCTACAACGGCTTTGCCGATTTCACCCGTCAGCAGTACCCGGCGCTGTGGCAGGCCGAGCTGACCCTGAACACCGCCGGCAGCCCCAGCTATCGCCGGCACGAGCAGGAACGCCTGAGCAGCGAGGTCTCGGTGGGCACTGCGCTGCTCAAGCCCAGTCACTACGACCTGCCCTCCCTGGAGCAGCATGTGCCGGCTGCCTTTATCGCCACCCCGGTGCTCAAGAGCACCGGGCCGGTGCGGATTCCGGCCCTGGACGACCAGTCGCGGCTGTTGTCCTGGTGGGACCGCAACCAGCGCCAGACTTTCTTTATCTATGGCGGCCACTGGCTGGCGGATTTCGAATCGCCGGCGGGCTTGCAGAGCAACCAGCTGTTCGGTCGCAGCTCCAACCAGGAGATGGTCAACGGCTCCCGCGCCGTGGGCCTGCAGGTGGACGACCAAGTCTTCCTGCGTCCGCAGCAGAGCGAAGCGGTGCTCCTGCAATTTGGCGACCTGCTGGCGCTGCGCGGCGGACGCATCGTCGACCGCTGGCCGGTGTACTGATCCCCGCCCTGTAGCCGCTGCCGAGCTTTGGCGAGGCTGCGCAAAGGCCCGCAGGGCCTTGCTTGGCGATCTCCCGCCGAACTCGTAGCGGCTTCAATTCTGCCGCGGGTTTCACAGGGCAAAAGGAATGCTCAGCTTGGCCCAGAGCATGTCGCCCTCGGGGCGGTTTTCCACGTCGAATTCCTTGGCCCAGCGGATTTCGGCGCTGGCGTATTCAAGAAAGCGCAGGTGCAGCGCCGGGCCGATGGCGAACACTTGCCCGCGCACCCCGTCACTCACGTCCTCGCCCATGAAGGTCACGGTCTTGCCGTATTGCTTGTCGTCGCTGGTCTGCTTCAGGTAGTAGCCGTTGAGCCCCAGGCTCAGGTTGTCGGTCAGGCGGTAGCTGGCCGAGTAGTCGAAGTGCAAGATCTGCCCGGAACGGTAGTCGGTGGCGTGGTTTTCCCGGTTGAAGCTGTAGGTGGTCTTGAACGACAGCTCGGTGCGTTCGCTGGGCAGCCAGGTCATGGAGAACAGCGGCTTGTAGGTGGTGAAGTTGTTGCTGGTGTTGGCCAGTCGCTCGGCATCGTATTGGCCCGTGGGCAGGGTCACTTCCACGGCCGCGCCCAGGGTCAGGCTGGGCCCCAGGTCCCAGAGAATGATCGGCGCGAAGGTGGTGTCGCCCATGCTTTCGCGGCGGTCGCTCTGGCCATACAGCGACACCTGTTGGCGCAGGTAGGGCTGCGCCACGTAGCCCCCCAGGCGGCCGCCGAAGACCCGCAGTGGGCTCAGGTAATCCAGGCGCGGGATGATCGCGTCGGAGGTGATCTTGACTTCCTGCACCTTGCCGCCAAAGGCGCTGATGTCGAGCTTCTTGGCCTGGTAGTGGTTGTAATAGAGGTTGAAGGCGAACATGTGTTCCGGGAGCTGGTCGGGGCTCAGGGGCAGCACGTAGAAGCCGTCGGTGCCGGGGCCGATGTTGTCGACCCCGGATTCGCTGGCCAGGGCATTCAGGCTGGCGCAGGCGGCCAGTGCTACGCCCAGGTGCAGGGGCAGAGAGCGAGTGAGGCGGGTCGGGTGCATGGTTGGGCTCATTCTTATTGTTAGTGAGGAACGCGGCGGCAGGCGCGCCGCAGGCCCCATAGAAATAAGCCTTGGGCCGGGCGTGGGGCAGGGTATTGGCGGACAGGGAGGGGAACTTTGTCGGACAGGCCGCAATGCTTTGTTACATTCCTCCGTAAAACCCCGTGGGACGGGATATGCTGCAGCGGTCGGTGATGCCTTGGCACCGGCGGTAGCAGACAATAAAAACAGCCGCTCAAGCGGCCCGGAAGCCGATACCCATGCACATCAAAGCCGTCGATCCCCACGACCAGCTGGCCCTGGTTTCACCCTTCCTGTTGCAGACCCTGGCGGACGTCGCCACTGACAAAGGGATCAGCGCCGAACGCCTGTGTCGCGGCCTGGGCTTCACCCTGGAAGACCTGCAGGACCCGACCCTGCGCATCTCCTACCGCCAGGCGGTGGCGATGATCGAGCGCGCCCTGGCGGCGCTGCCCCAGCAAGGCCTGGGGCTCTGGGTCGGCAGCCGCAATGTGCTGGGCACCCTGGGCTTGCTGGGGCATGCCCTGTCCCTGTGCCGGACCCTGGGGGACGCCTTCGAGTTGGGCATCCGTCATCAGCACACCTCTGGGACCATCGTCAGCGCCGATCTCGGGCGTCAGGGCCAGGAGTTCTTTGTCGAGTTGCAATGCCGCCTGCCCTACGGCGAGGTGCAGATCTTTGCTGCGGAAGAGTTCTTCGCCAGCCTGCTGATCTATGGCCGGGCCCTGCTGAGCAGGGATTTCCAGGCCCTGCGGGTTGAGTTCATGCATGCCGCGCCGGCCTACGCCGAGCTCTACGGGCAGTTGCTGGGCCCCCATGTCCGCTTCGGCTGCCTGCACGCGCGCATGGTGATCGAGGCTCGCTGGCTGCAGATGCCCTTGCCCAATCATCACCCGGTGGCCCTGCGCCAGGCCCTCAAGCTGCTGGAGCTGGAAAGCGCCCAGGTGCACCAGAAGATGGACCTGATCCAGGCGGTGGAGCGCGCCCTGAGCCGGGACCTGCGGGCCGGCAGCCATATCGAGCAGGTGGCGGGGGACCTGAACATGAGCGGGCGCACCCTGCGCCGGCGCCTGACCGAACACGGCCTGACCTTCGAAGCCCTGCTGGAGCGGGTGCGCCAGGCGCGGACCCTGAACCTCTTGGGCAACCCGGAGCTGTCCATCGAACGCATCACCGAAGAGGTGGGTTACAGCGACGTGCGCAGTTTCCGCCGGGCCTTCAAGCGCTGGACCGGGCTGAGCCCCAGCGCCTTTCGCGAAGAAGCGGCGCTGCATTGAAGAGCGCCCCTGTAACGGCTGCCGAGCCCGCGAGGCTGCGCAAAGGCCCGCAGGGCCTTGCTTGGCGATCGCCCGCCGAGCCTCTAGCGATCTCAGGACTTTTGCGTCTCCTGCGGAGCCGTTCGCAGCCTGCGGCAGCGGCTACACAGATCCCGGCCCGGCATTTTCACCACGGCCTTGCATCGCCGCTGCGCGCCTGTCTGTATCGACGCTGACGCCGACAGCTCAGGACGGTAAACTCGCGGCCTTTATTCAGGAGTTCCCATGAGTTATTACCAGCCCGGCATCCTCGCTGCACCCGTTCCGTCCCAGGCCCGTCACCTGTTCTTTGCCCTTGAGTCCATCGAGGCGTTGCCCCAGGCCCTTGACCAGTTGCTGGCACGGGTCGACGGCGCAACGGCGGTGGCAGGCTTTGGCGCCTCGCTGGTCAAGGCCCTGGGCGCTCGGGTGCAAGGGCTCAAGGCGTTTCCGGCGCTGACCGGCGTCGGCGTCGACAACCCTTCGACCCAGCACGCGCTGTGGGTCTGGCTGCACGGTGACGAGCGCGGCGAGCTGCTGCACCGCAGCAACGAGCTGGAGGCCGCGCTGGCCCCGGCCTTTCGTCTGGTCGGCATGCAGGAAGCCTTCCGCCACAAGAGCGGACACGACCTGACCGGTTATGAAGATGGCACCGAGAACCCTCATGAAGAGGCCGCCGTGGCTGCGGCGCTGGCCGAGGGTGAAGACGGCCTGCGCGGTGGCAGTTTTGCCGCGATCCAGCAGTGGCAGCACGACTTCAAGGGCTTTGCCGCGATGCACCAGCAAGAGCGCGACCACATCATCGGCCGGCGCCTGAGCGATAACGAAGAACTGGACGATGCCCCGGAATCGGCCCACGTCAAGCGCACCGCCCAGGAAAGCTTCACCCCGGAGGCCTTCATGGTGCGTCGTTCGATGCCCTGGATCGAAGGTGACAAGGGCGGCCTGATGTTCCTCGCCTTCGGTCACAGCCTGAACGCCTTCGAAGTCCAGCTGCGGCGCATGAGCGGCCTGGAAGACGGCATCGTCGACGGCCTGTACCGCATGAGCCGGCCGATCACCGGTGGCTACTACTGGTGCCCGCCGCTGCACAACGGTCAGCTCGATCTGCGCGCGTTGCAAGCGCCGAAATGAACACCGAGGCCGGGTCGCTGGGCACCGTACGCTGGGGCATGATCGGTTGCGGCAGTGTCACCGAGCGCAAGAGCGGCCCGGCCTTCTACAAGGTTCCGGGTTCGGCGCTGGTGGCGGTGATGGGGCGCCGGGCCGAGGCGGTGCGCGACTATGCGCAGCGCCACGGCATTGCTCGCTGGTACACCGATGCCCAGGCCCTGATCGACGACCCCGAGGTGGACGCGGTGTACATCGCCACGCCCCCCGACAGCCATTACGCCTACAGCCTGCAAGTGGCCGCCGCCGGCAAGCATTGCTGCGTGGAAAAGCCCATGGCCTTGCATGCCGGGCAGAGCCTGGCCATGCAGCAGGCCTTCGAGCAGGCCGGGCTGCACCTGTTCGTTGCCTACTACCGGCGTTCCTTGCCGCGCTTTGCGCAGGTGCGGCAATGGCTGGCGGACGGGCGCATCGGAGAGGTCCGGCACCTGCACTGGAGCCTGAGCAAGGCCGCCTCCGAGGCCGACCGCAGCGGCGCGGCCAACTGGCGGACCGACCCACAGATTGCCGGTGGCGGTTATTTCGCCGACCTGGCCAGCCATGGCTTGGACCTGTTCCAGTACCTGCTGGGGGACATCGTCGAGGTGGCCGGCATCAGCACTCGCCAGGCCGGGCTGTATGCCGCCGAGGATGCAGTCAGCGCCAGCTGGCGCTTCGCTTGCGGGGCTCTGGGCAGCGGCGCATGGAACTTCGTCGCCGACCGCCGGGTGGACCGGGTGGAGATCATCGGCAGCCAGGGGCGCATCACCTTTTCCGTGTTCGACGAGCATCCGCTGCAACTTGAAGCCCAAGAGTCCCTGAGCCTGGTCATCGACAACCCCGTGCACATCCAGTGGCATCACGTGCAAGGCATGAACGCCCATATCCGCGGCGAGTCTCGGCACCCGGCCCTGGCCAGCGAAGCCCTGAAGACCGACTGGGTCATGGATCGGATTCTGCAGCGCGGCTGAGCCCGGGGCGTCCGCCTTTCGGGCCTCTTCGCCGGCAAGCCGGCTCCTACGGGGGGGCAGGGCATTTCCGTGTAGGAGCTGGCTTGCCAGCGAAGGCGTTCTTGAGGCGGGTGCCAGTCACGCGGGCCGCTTCGCCAAAGTGTCTTTGGGAAAACCGCAGTGCGTCGACGATGTCGGTTCGGGCTGCATTGGAGATCCGCTACTGGACCATCTCAGTGTTGCTCTTGATCCGTGGCAACCGCTTCCCGTCCCAGCTCATCCAGGTATTGCTGCAGGTTTTCTTCCCGTACCTGGCTGAAGCGTCTTTGTTGCCGGTCCGCGATACCGATCGCAGTGGCTTGGCGCAACGCCTCGATTTTCGCCGCGTCCTCGGCAACCCGTTGTTCCAGCAGACGCAAACCTTCGCGCATGACCTCGCTAGCGTTCTGATAGCGACCGGATTTGACCAAGTTGTTGATGAGCTGCTTTTGGTGGGCGGTGAGGACAACGTTTCGCGTTGGCATGCCGTGCTCCTGGGCTGGGCGTTTGAGGAAAGGCGTTGGCTGGCGGCCGGATTCAGCCGTGAAGGGTGCTTGACGACCGGTGGCTGCGGGCGTTCATCGACTTCTACGCTGGTTTTCTGGCAGGACTGATTGGCGGTTCTTGTCAGATAAATCCGAGAGGAGTACAAATGTACTCCATGACGACTTTATCCCCCCGCCGCAGTGCCATCCTGACCTTTATCCGCGAACGCATCGCCGATCACGGCCAGCCCCCGAGCCTCGCTGAAATCAGCGAGGCGTTCGGTTTTGCCTCGCGCAGCGTGGCGCGCAAGCATGTGCTGGCGCTGACCGAGGCCGGGTTTATCGAGGTCAACCCCCATCAGGCCCGGGGCATTCGCCTGCTCAATCAGCCGCGGCGCCCGGAGCTGTTGGAGATCCCGGTGCTGGGGCGGGTGGCCGCCGGTGCACCGATTGGCGTCGATGCCGAAATACACGGTCAGTTGTGGCTGGACCCGGGGATGTTCTCCCGCACTCCGGATTACCTGCTGCGGGTCCAGGGCGATTCGATGATCGATGACGGCATCCTCGACGGCGATCTGGTGGCGGTGCGCCGCAGCAGTGAGGTGCGCAACGGCCAGACGGTGATCGCCCGCCTGGACGGCGAGGTCACCATCAAGCGTTTCGAGCGCAAGGGGCAGGGCATTCGCCTGTTGCCGCGCAACCCGGCCTATCAGCCGATCGAGGTTACCGACGACCACGAACTGTTTATCGAAGGTGTGTTCTGCGGTCTGGTGAGGCCAGGCTGATGGGCGCCGTGGTCGCACTGGATACCCTGTTCAATGGCGGACGGGTGTGGAAAGGCCGCCCGGCGTCTGCGCCGGTCAGCCTGCACCCGACGGGGCATGCTGCTTTGGATGCGGTGCTGCCCACGGGCGGCTGGCCGGAGGCGGCGCTGACGGAAATTCTCATTGCCGCCCAGGGCCTGGGCGAGCTGCAGTTGCTGTGGCCGAGCCTGGCGCGGCTGACCATGGCGGGGGAGCGGGTGGTGCTGGTGGCGCCACCGTTCGTGCCCTATCCCCAGGCCTGGCAGAACGCCGGGGTGGATGTGCGCCAGCTGTCGATCATCCAGGCCGGGGAGCGCGATGCCCTGTGGGCCGCCGAGCAATGCCTGCGTTCCGGCAGTTGCGGCGCGGTGCTGTGCTGGCCGCAACAAGTCGACGACCGCGCCCTGCGGCGCTTGCAGGTGGCGGCGGAAAGCGGCCAGACCCTGGCCTTCGCCTACCGGCCCCTGGACGCCGCGCACAACCCGTCGCCGGCGGCCTTGAGGATCAGCGTGCAGGGCCGCCCTGTGCAGTTGCGGGTGCTCAAGTGCCGGGGCGGACTGGCCCATCCGGCGCCTATTGCCTGGCCCGCCGGGCACTGAGGTTGGCATGCGTTGGGTGTGCATTCTGTTCCCGCAATTGGCGCTGGACGCGGTGTTGCGTCAGCGCGCCGAACCCGAGGCGCCCCTGGCGCTGCTCAGTGGCACCCCGCAGCGTCGAGTGATCCAGGCGGTGAATGGCGCCGCCCGCGAGCTGGGCCTGCGCCCCGGGCAATCGCTGACCGCTGCCCAGGCCCTGACCAAGGCTTTTGCCAGCGCCGAATACGACCCGCAGCAGATCGAGCACTGGCAGCAGTTTCTGGCCGCCTGGGCCTACGGTTTCAGCTCCCAGGTCAGCGTTGCCTACCCCCGTACCCTGGTGCTGGAGATCGAGTCCAGCCTGGGCCTGTTCGGCCCCTGGCCGCAGTTGGAGGCGCGCCTGCGCCGGGAGTTGCAGGCCCTGGGCTTTCGTCATCGCATCGTCGTCGCGCCCAACCCGGCGGCAGCCCGGGTCCTGGCCAATGCCTATGACGGCTTGGCGGTGGCCGACTGCGCGGCCCTGGTCCAGGCCCTGGGGGCCATGCCCATCGAGCGCCTGGGCCTGGCCCCGGAGCAGGCCACGGCCCTGTCGCGCATGGGGGTGCGCAGCTTCGAGCAACTGCGCGAGCTGCCCCGGTCCAGTCTGGCCCGGCGTTTTGACGGCCGCTTGCTCAAGCACCTGGACACCTTGCTCGGCGAGCGTCCGCTGGGGCTGGCGTTCTATCAGCCGCCGGATCGTTTCGACCTGCGCATCGAGCTGAATTTCGATGTGCTGTCTCATCAGGCGCTGCTGTTCCCCTTGCGTCGGCTGACCGCCGATCTGGCGGCCTTTCTCTGTGGCCGCGACAGCGGCGTGCAGCGTTTCGCCCTGCACCTGGAGCATGCCGAAGGTGCCGACACCCTGATCCCGGTGGGGTTGCTCAGTGCCGAGCGCGATCCGGCGATGCTGTTTGAACTGGCCCGCGGGCGCCTAGAGCAGATCCAGGTGCCGGCGCCGGTGCGCAACCTGCGGCTGGTGGCCGAGGACTTGCCGCTGTTCGTGCCCCAGCACACTGAACTGTTCGATCCGCGTCCGCAGCAGAACCTGCCCTGGGAGCAGTTGCGCGAACGCCTGCGGGCCCGCCTGGGGGATGACGCGGTGCAGGGCCTGGGGCATCGCGCCGATCACCGGCCGGAGCGCAGTTGGCAGGCCCAGACTGATCCGCGCCCCTGTCCGGCCAGCCCCGGATTGCGCCGTCCTGGCTGGCTGTTCACTGAACCCCAGGCCCTGAACGAAGGCAGCGTGCGGATTCTCATGGGCCCGGAGCGCATCGAGTCCGGCTGGTGGGACGGCGCCGACGTGCGCCGCGACTATTACCTGATCGAAACCTGCGCCGGCCAGCAGGGCTGGGCCTATCGTCAGGTCGGCGAGCCCGGGCCCTTGCTGCTGCAAGGCTGGTTCGCATGAGCGCTTACGCCGAGCTGCACTGCCTGTCCAACTTCAGTTTCCAGCGTGGTGCTTCCAGTGCCCAGGAACTGTTCCAGCGCGCCAAGGCCCTGGACTATCAGGCCCTGGCGATCACTGATGAATGCACCCTGGCGGGGATTGTCCGGGCCTGGCAGGCCTCACGCGATACTGGCCTCAAGCTGATCATCGGCAGCGAAATGCAGGTCGAGGACGGCCCGCGCCTGGTGCTGCTGGTGGAGGACCTGGCGGGTTACCAGGGCCTGTGCCGGTTGATCACCCGGGCCCGGCGCCGGGCCGAGAAGGGCAGCTATCGCCTGCTGCGCGAAGACTTTGCCGAACCGCTGCCGGGGCTGCTGGCCCTGTGGCTGGCGGACGATGGCCCGGCGCCGGACCACGGCCACTGGCTGCGCCAGATATTCCCCGAGCGCCTATGGCTGGCGCTGGAACTGCATTGCGGCCAGGACGATGCCCGGCGCCTGCAGGATCGGCTGGCCCTGGCCGCGCAATGGGGGCTGCCAGCCGTGGCCTGTGGCGATGTGCACATGCATGTGCGCGGGCGCCGGGCGCTGCAGGACACCATGACCGCGATCCGCCATCACCTGCCGGTGGCCGAGGCCGGGCAGCGCCTGTTCGCCAATGGCGAGCGTCACCTGCGGCCCATCGAAGTGCTGCAAGGGCTGTATCCCCAAACCCTGCTCGACGAGTCGCTGACCATCGCCGGGCGTTGCGCTTTCGACCTCGGCCAACTGCGCTACCAATACCCCCGGGAGCTGGTGCCCGAGGGGCATGATGCCGGGTCCTGGCTGCGGGTGCTGACCCAGCGCGGCATTCTGCGCCGCTGGCCGGCCGGGGCTCGGGCCGAGGTACTGAAGCAGATCGACAAGGAGCTCACGCTGATTTGCGACCTGGGCTACGAGAGTTATTTCCTCACCGTGCACGACATCGTCGATTTTGCCCGGCGCCAGCACATTCTCTGCCAGGGCCGGGGTTCGGCGGCCAACTCGGTGGTGTGTTTCGCCCTCGGTATCACCGAGATCGATCCGGATCGCTCGACCCTGTTGTTCGAGCGCTTCCTGTCCAGGGAACGCAACGAGCCGCCGGACATCGACGTCGATTTCGAGCACGAGCGCCGCGAAGAGGTGCTGCAGTACGTGTTCCAGCGTTACGGCCGGCATCGCGCGGCGCTGACCGCGGTGGTCAGCACCTACCACGGCGCCGGGGCGGTGCGCGATGTGGCCAAGGCCCTGGGCTTGCCGCCGGATCAGGTCAATGCCCTGGCTGACTGCTGCGGCCATTGGAGCGATACGCCGCCCAGTGTCGAGCGCCTGCAGGAGGCCGGGTTCGATCCCGAGAGCCCGGTGCTGCGCCGGGTCCTGAGCCTGACCGGGCAATTGATCGGTTTTCCCCGGCACCTGTCCCAGCACCCCGGTGGCTTCGTGATTTCCGAGCAGCCCCTGGACCATCTGGTGCCAGTGGAAAACGCGACGATGGCCGAGCGCACGGTGATCCAGTGGGACAAGGACGACCTGGACATGGTCGGCCTGCTCAAGGTGGATATCCTGGCCTTGGGCATGCTCAGCGCCATCCGCCGTTGCTTCGACCTGATCCACGGCTACCGCGGCCAGCGCTACAGCCTCACCAGCATTCCGGCCGAAGACCCGGCCACTTACCAGATGATCGGCCGCGCCGACACCATTGGCGTGTTCCAGATCGAGTCCCGGGCGCAGATGTCGATGTTGCCCCGGCTCAAGCCGCAGAACTTCTATGACCTGGTGATCGAGGTGGCCATCGTCCGCCCCGGGCCGATCCAGGGCGGCATGGTGCATCCCTACCTGCGTCGGCGTAACCGTGAAGAGCCGGAGACGTATCCGTCGCCGAAGTTGGAAGCGGTGCTCAAGCGAACTCTGGGCGTGCCGCTGTTTCAGGAGCAGGTGATGCAGATCGCCATTGTCGCTGCCGACTACACCCCGGGGGAGGCCGACCAGTTGCGCCGTTCCATGGCCGCCTGGAAGCGCCATGGCGGCCTGGAGCCGCACCGCGAACGGCTGCGCAAAGGCATGCGCAAGAACGGTTACAGCGACGAGTTCGCGGCGCAGATCTTCGAGCAGATCAAGGGCTTTGGCAGCTATGGCTTTCCCGAATCCCATGCCGCCAGTTTTGCCTTGCTGACCTACGCCAGTTGCTGGCTCAAGTGCCACGAACCGGCGGCCTTCGCCTGCGCCCTGATCAACAGCTGGCCGATGGGTTTCTACAGTCCGGACCAGATCCTCCAGGACGCTCGGCGTCATGGTCTGCAGATCCTGCCGGTGGATGTGAGCGCCAGTGACTGGGACTGCAGCCTGGAGCCGCTCCCTGCCCAACCCGGACGCGCTGAAAAGGGCCTGTCCGGGCAGCCTGCCGTGCGCCTGGGGCTGCGCATGATCAAGGGCTTTCGCCAGGAGGACGGCCGGTGCATCGAAAGCGCCCGGCAGCAGCGGGCCTTTGTCGATATTGCCGACCTGGCCGAGCGCGCCCGGCTGGATGTCCGCGCCCAGGAGCTGCTGGCGGATGCCGGAGCCTTGCGGGCGCTGGCCGGAGATCGCTATCGGGCGCGCTGGGAAGTGGCCGGGGTGGAGAAGCAACTGGGGCTGTTTGCCGAGCTGCCACGCCAGGAGGAAGCCCCGGTGAGCCTGCCCCGGCCCAGCGTCGGCGAAGACTTGCAGGCCGATTACCACAGCCTCGGCACCACCCTGGGGCCCCATCCTTTGGCGCTGCTGCGCGCGCAGCTCAAGGCCCGGCGCTGCCGCAGTTCCCGGGAACTGCTGGAGGTGGAGCACGGGCGTTCGGTGAGCGTGGCCGGGCTGGTCACCGGACGCCAGCGCCCGGGCACTGCCAGCGGGGTGACCTTCGTCACCCTGGAAGATGAGTTCGGCAACGTCAATGTAGTGGTCTGGCGCGACCTGGCCGAACGCCAGCGTCGGGTGCTGGTGGGTTCGCAGTTGCTTAAGGTCGACGGCACCCTGGAAACCGTGGGTGAAGTGCGCCACCTGATTGCCGGGCGCCTGACGGATCTGAGCCCGTTGCTGGATGGCATCAGCGTGCGCAGTCGGGACTTTCGCTGACTGCCGCCGAGTCTCTAGCGGTCTCAGGACTTTTGCGTCTCCTTCGGAGCCGTTCGCAGCCTGCGGCAGCGGCTACAAAAGCCTGGCTCGGCACTGACCTGTAGCCGCTGCCGAGCTTGGGCGAGGCTGCGCAAAGGCCCGCAGGGCCTTGCTTGGCGATCTGCCGCCGGGCCTCTAGCGATCTCAGGACTTTGCGTCTCCTACGGAGCCGTTCGCAGCCTGCGGCAGCGGCTACAAAAGCCTGGCTCGGCACTGGCCTGTAGCCGCTGTCGAGCTTTGGCGAGGCTGCGCAAAGGCCCGCAGGGCCTTGCTTGGCGATCTGCCGTCGAGCCTCTAGCGATCTCAGGACTTTGCGTCTCCTGCGGAGCCGTTCGCAGCCTGCGGCAGCGGCGACACAGATCCCGGCCCGAGGTTTTGGAGCGATCACAGGTGGACGCTAATGATTTTTTATTCCTTTTCGGCATGATGGCGCTTTGGCATAATCGCCGCCGATGATGCCCCCTGCATCAAGTTTCAGAACGTCCCGCCGATGCTTTTCGAGCCCGCACAGACTGGGGCCAGAGACTTACGGCAGGGCGAAAGTGCATCTAGACGATGCACCCAAATGGATACTCAAAAAGGAACCTAGAGTGAGAGTGATCTCGAAGTTGATGTTGTCCGCTACAGCACTGGCGGTGCTGACGGGCATGAGCGGTTGCGCCACTGAAAGCTCCCGCGCCTTGCCGGTGGAAAAGGTCCAGAGCGCCAGCCAGGTGTGGACCGGGGCCCGGGTGCCGATGGCGGTGGGCAAGTTCGATAACCGTTCCAGCTACATGCGCGGGATTTTCTCCGACGGCGTCGACCGCCTCGGCGGTCAGGCCAAGACCATCCTCATCACCCACCTGCAGCAGACCAACCGTTTCAACGTGCTGGACCGCGACAACATGGGCGAGATTCAGCAGGAAGCGGCGATCAAGGGCCAGGCGCAGAAGCTCAAGGGCGCGGATTTCGTGGTCACCGGCGACGTCACCGAGTTCGGCCGCAAGGAAACCGGCGACCACCAGCTGTTCGGTATTCTCGGCCGCGGCAAGACCCAGGTGGCCTACGCCAAGGTGGCGTTGAACATCGTCAATATCAGCACTTCCGAAGTGGTGTATTCCACCCAGGGCGCCGGCGAGTACGCCCTGTCCAACCGTGAAGTGATCGGCTTTGGCGGCACCGCTTCCTACGACTCGACCCTCAACGGCAAGGTGCTGGACCTGGCCATGCGCGAGGCGGTCAACCGCATGGTCGAAGCCATCGATACCGGGGCCTGGAAACCCGGCCGCTGATCAATATTGCTGACAGGGAGACGTAAGCATGTTCAAGACCATCACCGCGCGGCCACTGCTGGCCGGCGCCTTGCTGGGCAGCGTTTTGCTGGCCGGTTGCAGCGGGCCGAAGACGCTGTACCAGTGGGAAACCTATCAGGCCCAGACCTACGAATACTTCAAGGGCGAGGAAGCCCGCGAGGCACAGGTCGAGGCGCTGGAGCGCGACCTGCAGAAGATCAAGTCCACCGGCAAGGCCGTGCCGCCGGGTTACCACGCTCACCTGGGCATGCTCTATGCGGGCCTGGGCAAGGATGACCAGATGGTGCAGCAGTTCAATACCGAGAAGGCGCTGTTCCCCGAGTCTGCCTCGTACATGGACTTTCTGTTGAAGAACGCCAAGCAGGGAGCCGCCCAATGAACTTCACCACCTTGCGCAACCTCCTGGGCCTGTTGAGCGTCAGCCTGCTGGTGGGCTGCGCCGCGCCCAAGACCGTGGACTATTCGGCCTACAAGCAGGCCCGGCCGAAGTCGATCCTGGTGCTGCCGCCGCTCAATGAGTCGCCGGACGTCAAGGCCACCTACAGCATGCTGTCCCAGGTGACCTTTCCCCTGGCCGAAGCCGGTTACTACGTGATGCCGATTGCCGTGGTGGATGAAACCTTCCGCCACAACGGCCTGACCAACCCGGCGGACATCCACGGCCTGTCGCCGGCCAAGCTCAACCAGATCTTCGGTGCCGACGCCGGGCTGTACATCACGGTCAAGGAATATGGCACCAGCTACATGCTGATCAGCAGCGAGACCGTGGTCACCGCCAGCGCCACCCTGGTGGACCTCAAGACCGGCACCACCCTATGGACCGGCAGCGCTCGCGCCTCCAGCGAGGAAGGCAACAGCGGCAACAGCGGCGGCCTGGTGGGCATGCTGATCACTGCCGCGGTGAAGCAGATCATCAACACCTCCACCGACGCCGGGCACCCGATCGCCGGCATCACCAGCCAGCGCCTGCTGTCGGCCGGGCAACGCACCGGTCTGCTGTACGGTCCGCGCTCGCCGAAATACGGCACCGACTGAGGTCCTTGCGGGCGGGCAATCCGCCCGTTGTCTGGGAGGCGCTTGCTGGCGTCCTCCTGGACTGGCCGGGATCGCCTATCCTGTCTCTTCAGTGCTGTTGAACCGGGCGTGTCCAGGTTTTCCGGTCCAGGGCTGAAAACCGTGAAACCATCCGCCCGGGCCGTGCTCAAAGGCTCTGGAGGCTGTGCGCAACCTCTTGAAAACCCATGCTGTATCACGTTTTTCGTAGAGTCCGTTCATGCCGTTCTTATCAGATCATCACGGGTGCCAGGGGTGGAAAGGCGAGATGGCCGAACGCATCCGTGCCTTCGACTGGTCCGTCACCAGCCTGGGTTCATTGCAGCACTGGAGCCATAGCCTGCGCAGCACAGTGCAACTGATGCTCGGCTCGCCGGTGCCGATGGTGATGCTCTGGGGGCCGCTGGGCTACATGATCTACAACGATGCCTACGCGGTGTTCGCTGGCGGGCGCCACCCTTATCTGCTGGGTTGCGCGGTGGAGCTGGGCTGGCCGGAAGTGGCCGAGTTCAATCGCGGCGTGATGAACACCTGCCTCAGTGGCGGCACCTTGTCCTACCGCAACAAGGAACTGGTGCTGCTGCGCAACGGCGAACCGGAAAACGTCTGGCTGGACCTCTACTACAGCCCGGTGGCCGGTGACGACCAGGCCCCGGCCGGGGTTATTGCCATCGTCGTGGAAACCACCGCCCATGTGATATCCGAGCAGCGCCGGCAGGCCGCCGAGGATGACCTGCGGCAGATGACCCGCAACCTTGAGCAGCGGGTGCTGGAAGAGGTCAATGCACGGCTGAGCGCCGAGGAGCAGTTGCGTCAAGCGCAGAAGCTTGAAGCCATTGGCGGCCTCACCGGTGGCGTGGCCCATGACTTCAATAACCTGCTGCAAGTGATTTCCGGCAACCTGCACCTGCTGGCCCGCCATGAGCCGGACAACGCCAATGTGCAGCGCCGTACCGGGGCCGCACTGGCGGCGGTGGAGCGCGGGGCCAAGCTGTCGGCCCAACTGTTGGCCTTTGCCCGGCGCCAGCCGTTGTCGCCGGCGATCTACAACCCGCGCCATCTGTACGAGGGGCTGGGTGAACTGCTGCAGCGCGCCCTGGGTGAAACCATTGCTATCAAGGTGCAACTGCCCGACCAACCCTGGTGCATCCATGTGGATCGCAATCAGTTGGAAAACGCCGTGCTCAACCTGGCAATCAATGCCCGGGACGCCATGGGCGGCGAGGGCACCATCAGCATCAGCGCGGAGAATCTGCTGCTGGACCGCAGCTTCTGTGCCGGCAAGGACATCAACCCCGGCGAGTACCTGCGCCTGACCGTGGCCGACAGCGGCAGCGGCATGTCCCCTGAAGTGCTCAAGCAGGCTTTCGAGCCGTTTTTCACCACCAAGTCCGACGGCCATGGCACCGGCCTGGGCCTGAGCATGGTGTTCGGGTTCGTCAAGCAGAGCGGCGGCCATATCGACATCCTCAGCCTTCCCGGGCAGGGCACCCGGGTGCAGATGTATTTCGCCCGCAGTGTCGCTCAGGAGGCCCAGCGTGCATCGGCCTGCCCGGCGCGTGGGCCAACAGGGCAGGAACGCATCCTGGTGGTGGAGGACAACGCCGATGTGCGCAGTGCGGCGGTGGAAATGCTCAAGCACGAGGGCTACTGGGTGCGTACCGCGGCCAATGGCGATGCCGCCATGCAATTGCTGATGGCAGGGCTCAAGGTCGATCTGATCTTCACCGACGTGGTGATGCCCGGCCGGATCAAGAGCACCGATCTGGCCACCTGGGCCAGGACCCAGGCACCGCCGATTGCGGTGCTGTTCACCTCGGGGCACACCCGGGACATGATTTCGCGCAATCATCAGCTCAGCCCGGACACTCATCTGTTGAGCAAGCCTTACGGCCCCGAGGACCTGAGCGCCATGGTGCGCTCCTTGCTGGGGGCCTGAGTCCTTTCCGCGCCGCCGCTTCAGGGCTTGCCCCGGCACCTGCAGGTTGTGTGATGATCGCCGCTCGCGCCGTTTGCGACACTTCCCGAATTTCGACTCCAGGCAGGTCCATGACTTCTTCGCGCAACGCCCCCCGTGATCTCCTGACGAGCACGCTGCCCACCCACAGTTCCGGCTTTGTCCGGGTGCGTGGCGCCCGCGAACACAACCTGAAGAATGTCGACGTGGACATTCCCCGGGATGCCCTGGTGGTGTTCAGTGGGGTGTCCGGCTCGGGCAAGTCGTCCCTGGCCTTCTCGACCCTGTACGCCGAGGCCCAGCGCCGCTACTTCGAATCGGTGGCGCCCTATGCCCGACGGCTGATCGATCAGGTGGGGGTGCCGGATGTGGACCGGATCGACGGCCTGCCGCCGGCGGTGGCCCTGCAACAGCAGCGCGGTACGCCGAGCACGCGTTCTTCGGTGGGCAGCGTGACCACCTTGTCCAGCCTGGTGCGCATGCTCTATTCCCGGGCCGGCAGTTACCCGCCGGGGCAGGCGATGCTGTATGCCGAGGACTTCTCGCCGAACACACCCCAGGGTGCCTGCCCCGAGTGTCACGGCCTGGGCCGGGTGTATGAGGTCAACGAAGCGACCATGGTCCCGGACCCTTCGCTGACCATCCGCCAGCGCGCCGTGGCTTCCTGGCCCCTGGCCTGGCAGGGGCAGAACCTGCGGGACATCCTGGTGACCCTGGGCTACGACGTGGACATTCCCTGGCGCGACCTGCCGAAAAAGCAGCGCGACTGGATTCTCTTCACCGAGGAAACCCCCACGGTGCCGGTGTACGCCGGGCTGACCCCGGAGCAGACCCGTGAAGCTCTCAAGCGTAAACAGGAGCCCAGCTACATGGGCACCTTCAGTGGTGCCCGGCGCTACGTGTTGCACACCTTCACCCACACCCAGAGTGCGCTGATGAAAAAGCGCGTGTCGCAATTCATGCGCGGCAGCCCGTGCCCGCTGTGCGCAGGCAAGCGCCTCAAGCGCGAGGCGCTGGCGGTGACCTTTGCCGGGCTGGATATTGGCGAACTGTCGCGCCTGCCGTTGCTGCAACTGGCCGAGGTGCTCCGGCCTGTGGCGGCGGCCGACTACCTGGAGCAGGCGGCGGCCGGTGATGAGGTGCTGAGCCAGGCGCAGACCCGGGCTGCGCGCCAGCAGCGCCATGCCCAGGGTGCCCCGGAGCACCGTGGCGCGCCGGATGTGCGGCATACCCCCAACCTTTCGCTGGAGAAGCGCCTGGCCGCGCAACGCATCGCCCAGGATCTGCTGGAACGGGTCAGCACCCTGACTGACCTGGGGCTGGGTTACCTGGCCCTGGAGCGCAGCACCCCGACCCTGTCGTCCGGCGAGTTGCAGCGCCTGCGCCTGGCCACGCAGTTGGGGTCGCAGTTGTTCGGGGTGATCTATGTGCTGGATGAGCCTTCGGCGGGCCTGCACCCGGCGGACGCGCAGGCCCTGTTCGAGGCCTTGCAACGACTCAAGGCCGCGGGCAACTCAGTGTTTGTGGTGGAGCACGATGTGCAGACCATGCGCCGCGCCGACTGGCTGGTGGACGTTGGCCCGGCGGCGGGGGAGCGCGGCGGCCAGGTGCTGTACAGCGGGCCGCCAGCGGGGTTGGCAGCCGTCGAAGCCTCCCAGACCCGGGCCTATCTGTTTGCCGAACAGGCCCCGGCCCGGCGTACTCCGCGCCAGCCCCGGGACTGGCTGCGCCTGGAGGGCATCACCCGCAATAACCTCAAGAACCTGGACGCGGCGTTTCCCCTGGGCTGTTTCACCGCCGTGACCGGGGTTTCCGGTTCCGGTAAATCCAGCCTGGTGAGTCAGGCCCTGCTGGAACTGGTGGGGGCCCACCTGGGTAAGGTGGCCGGCGGCGAGGAGGCGCCGCAGCTGGACCTGGAAGACGATGAACCGCAGAGCAGCGGCGGCCGGGTCAGTGCCGGCCTGGAGCAGATCAAGCGCCTGGTGCAGGTGGACCAGAAACCCATCGGCCGTACCCCGCGCTCCAATCTGGCGACCTACACCGGGTTGTTCGATCAGGTGCGCAAGTTGTTTGCCGCCACCCCTGCCGCCCGGGAGCGCGGCTTTGACGCCGGGCAGTTTTCCTTCAACGTGGCCAAGGGCCGTTGCTCGGCCTGCGAGGGCGAAGGCTTTGTCAGCGTCGAGTTGCTGTTCATGCCCAGCGTCTTCGCCCCGTGCCCCACTTGCCATGGGGCCCGTTACCACCCCGAGACTCTTGCCGTGACCTGGCAGGGCCTGAACATCGCCCAGGTACTGCAACTGAGTGTCGAGCAGGCCTTGCCGGTGTTCGCGCAACAGCCCGGCATCCGTCGCGCTTTGCAAGTGCTGCGCGACATCGGCCTGGACTACCTGCGCCTGGGCCAGCCGGCCACCGAGCTTTCCGGCGGCGAGGCCCAGCGCATCAAGCTGGCCACCGAGCTGCAGCGCAATGCCCGGGGCGCCACCCTGTACGTGCTGGACGAACCCACCACCGGCCTGCACCCACGGGATGTGGACCGTCTGCTGGAACAGTTGGACAAACTGGTGGAGGCGGGCCACAGCGTGGTGGTGGTCGAGCATGACATGCGCCTGGTGGCCCAGGCCGACTGGGTCATGGACATCGGCCCGGGCGCGGGCGACCAGGGCGGCACCCTGGTTGCCTGCGGCACGCCGGCGCATGTGGCCACGCAGCGCAACAGCCGTACCGCGGCGTTTCTGGCCCAGGCCCTGGCCGGAAATTGATCCAGAACAGGGGCCCGTGACGAACGGTTACCGCTGGTCTGATTGGCGGTCGACAGACCCGGGGCGCCAAGCCCATTCTGATCACTGGCAGGGGCGTAATGAAGCCCTTGTTGCCATCAACCACGGAGGTGTTCCATGCCGGTGATCCACGACCTTTACCAGGACCTGAGCTGCAGCAAAGAGGACATTCAACAGCGTCGGGCCAGTGACCCCCACCTGAATGCGCTGTTCGACAAGTACGCCAGCATCGACAACCAGGTGCTCAAGGCCGAAGCAGCCGCCGCCGCAGACGACGAACTGAAGAAACTCAAGGAAAAGCGCCTGCTGATCAAGGATGAGATCTCCGAGAAACTCACCGCCCGTTCCTGACCTCCCAAACCGTTGCGAGGGAGCTTGCTCCCCCAGGGCGGCTTGCCGCCCTAACTTCTGCAGCGCGGCTTGTCGCCCTAACTTCTACAGCGCGGCTTGCCGCCTAAACTTCTAGCAGCCTGGCTTGTCGCCCTGATTTCTCCCAGCGCGGCTCGTCCGCCCTGACCCCCGCAGTGGCTCCCCGCAACTCTAACGCTCAAGGCGCCAGCGCCTCCTTCAATGGCAGCCGCGCCATATGGCTGGCACTCAAGGAGCCCAGGTACAAGTCGTCTCCATATTCGCGCACCGTGGTGATCGGCGAGTAGTTGCCGCTGCTGCCATCCTGCAGGTTGGCAATCACCCGGCCCTGGGTATCCAGTCCCAGGACAAAGCCGCGCTTTTCCACCGGCTTGGGCAGCACGGTCATGGCCCGTACCAGCATCTTGCGCACCAGGGGATAGGCCGCGGTGCCATCGAGCAGGGCATTGCGCGGTGCATACAGGGCCACCCAGAAGCGCTCCCGGCCATTGAAACTGAGGTTGTCCGGCAGCCCCGGCAGGTTGTCGATGAACAGGTCATGGCTGCCGGCCTTGTCGCCCTTGAGCCAGTAACGACTGATGCGGTAGGCCCCGGTTTCATTGACCAGGACAAACGCCTCGTCCGGTCCCAGGGCAATGCCGTTGGCAAATTCCAGGCCTTCCAGCAACACCTCGGTGGTGCCGCTCTGGAAGTCGTAGCGCAACAGGCGGCCGTCGCCGCCATGCTCGATCACCGCCTCGCCGTCGTGGCCATAACCCCAGCGGCTGCTGGCGTCGCTGAAATAGGCATAGCGCCCGGCGGCGTCCACCGCCACGTCGTCGGTGAAACCGAATTTCAGGCCATTGGCTTCGGTGCTCAGGGTCTGCAACTGGCCTTGCGGGTCCAGGGCCAGCAGGCCCTTGATGGCATCAGCGATGATCAGGCGTCCATCCGGATGCCGGGCCAGGCCCAGGGGCCGGCCGCCGGTGTTGACCAGCACCTTGAGGGCACTGCCGTCGAGGCTGGTTTGGATCACCCGACCGTCATGCAGGCCGGTGATCAGTTGGTCCTTCTCCAGAAGCAGGGCCTCGGGCCCGTCGATGTCCCGGGCGCCCACGGGCTGCACCGCCTTGAGCTTGTGGTTCTCGGCATAGGTGCCCTGGCTCAGTGAGGGGGCGGGGGCGGGGGTCCAGGCCACCGGCTGGACCCGGGTCGGTGCCAGTAGCAGGAACGCCAGGATCGCGACCACCAGCAGCAGGAGGAGGCGGCCGGGGGAAAAACGTCGGGGGGCAATCTGATTCATGCAAGGACTCCTGTCAGGGTCGGCTTCAGGATGGGCTGCTGGCCGGGGCGGTGGTTGTCAGCGGGATGGCCTGTTGGGCCGTCTCGCACAATGCCAGCAATGACGCGGCGGATTCTCGCTCTATCCGCCGTTTGAATAACAGCTGATTGCCCAGGCGCATCAGCAGGTTGTCGAAGCGGTATTCCAGGGTCCGCACAAAGCGCGTGCGTTCGCCCGTCAGCGCTTGGCACTCATAGGTCACTTGCAGCTCCAGGCCATGATCGCCCCGGGCGGTGGCACGCCAGCGGTGCCCCGGCAGGTACTCCCGGACCTGCCAGCTCAGGTGGCCGCTGCGTCCGCCGGCATGGATGTCTTCCTCGAAACCCTGCCCGGCGAACAGGGGGCCATCGTCACCCAACACTTTGAGAGAGGATGGATGCCATTGTGGCCAGCAGCATGGGCTGGCGGCGTAGGCCAGGGTGGCGGCGGCGCTGCGGGGGATCTCGATCTGATGCTGCATGCGGGTCATGGGCGTGGACTCGTCAGGAAAGGGAGTGGGGGCCGGTACTTCTTCCGGTTGCCAGTGCAAGGTGCCGAACAGCCAGTCCATCAGCGGCAGGACGATGTTGAAGTTGCGCTCCTGCATCAGTTCTCGGCGGTGATGCAGTTCGTGCAGGCGGCGCATCTGCCGCACCCAGGGTAGGCGCGCCAGGGGATGGCTGGCGGGCAAGTGCTCGCAGGCATGGAAAACTTCATAGGCCAGGTAGCCGACCAAGGTGCAACTGGCGAACAGCGCCGCGACGTTGCCGTTCCACAGGCGCAGCAGCGCCCACAGCGGCAGGGCGAACAGCAGGCTGTGGACCACGATCAGCCAGGCCGGAAACAGAATCACCCGCCAGTCTTTGCGGCCTTCATAGGTCATCAGTCCCGGGGTGAAGAAACTGTGGTGGTCGCCGGTATGCCGGGCATAGAACAGCCGGGCGAAAGGCTGCTTGTGATGCCCCAGCCAGCGATGCACCACGTAGATGCACAGGTTGAAGAACAGCAGCGACACCGGCACCGCCAGCCATTCCAGGGGCTGCACCCGCTCCAGGGTGCTGCACAGCACCGCAATGCACAGCACGCCGTAGGCGAGGACGAAGCCGCCATGCAGCCAGGGGTTGTAGCGCGGACTGACCGCGGCTCGATACTGCTCGCGAAAGTGTTGGGTGGTGGTTCGCACAGCGCTGTTTCCCGTTGTTGTTCTTGTGGGCAGCAGCGTAGCCGTCGACCCTTTATCCAGCCAATGGACAGTGGGATTGAGCGGTATTCATCAAGCCGAACCGGCGGTGAAAAGCGGCGCGGGAAAGGGGGGCGAGGCGGTAGCGGGGTGAATGAAAGATTGACGCCAGAATAGTGGCTATTTAGTATTTTGCCATCAAATTGATATCACTTTTGCTGATGTTCTGTTTCTTTTGACCCGCTTTTCTCTGCTGCGGATCGATGGATTACCAGTTCGATCTTGCCTCGCGAAATCAATTATCGCTCGCCGTGGGCCTTCGGGATGAAGGCCTTTGGGGTTTTTTGCTCCTGCATTGTTGAGAGACTGACATGGACGTTCGCCAACTCGCCTTTATGGCCCGCCAGCCTTCGGCTGCCCTGCAATCGCGTGACTCTTTCTGCGGCTTTTCCAAGCGCAGCCTGGCGTTCATTCTCGCCAACATGATGTTCTGGCAGCCGCTGGTGGTGATGGCCGACGGCATCGTGGTCAACGGCAGCGGCACCACACTGGGTCAGGCCGGCAATGGCGTGCCCATCGTCAACATTGCCGCGCCCAATGGCAGCGGTCTGTCCCATAACACGTTCAGCGATTACAACGTCGGCCAGCAGGGCGTGATCCTCAACAACGCCACCAACCGTACCCAGTCCACCCAATTGGGGGGGATCATCCTCGGCAACGCCAATTTGGGTGGCCGCGCGGCCAATGTGATCCTCAACGAGGTCAACGGCGGCAGCCCCAGCCAGCTCAAGGGCTACACCGAAGTGGCCGGGCAATCGGCCCATGTCATCGTTGCCAACCCTTACGGGGTGAGCTGCAACGGCTGCGGCTTCATCAACACCCCGAAAGCCACCCTGACCACCGGCAAACCGGTGATCGAGAACGGCCAGATCCAGCGTTACCAGGTGGATCAAGGCAGCGTCGCCATTGAAGGCGCGGGGCTCAACGCGAGCAACATCGACCAGTTCGAAATCATCACCCGCAGCGCGAAAATCAACGCCGAGATCCAGGCCCAGCACCTGGCGGTGATCGCCGGGGCCAACGACGTTGACGCCAAGACCTTGAACGCCACGGCGCGGACCGCCAACCCGGCGGGCGCACCGCAACTGGCCATCGACTCATCAGCCCTGGGCGGCATGTACGCCGGGGCCATCAAGCTGGTGGGCACCGAGGCTGGGGTCGGGGTCAAACTCGACGGCAAATTGATCGCCAGTGGCGGCGATATTCAGCTGGATGCCGACGGCCAGTTGCGCATGGCTGACGCCACCGCCGAAAAGGGCGCAGTGGCGATCAAGGCCGGCAGCCTCGATGCCCAGGGCGCGGTCTACGCCGGCAGCGAGCTCAAGGTGCAGACCCGGGGCGACCTGAGCAGCCAGAAAACCCTCGCCGCCCGGGACCGCATCAGCCTCGACAGCGGTGGCCAGTTGACCAACCAGGGCATCATCGAGGCCGGGGTCAATGCCGACAACAGCCGCAACCCCGACGCGGACATCACCCTTACTGCCCAGAATCTGGACAACCGCGGCAAGAGCATCGTCGCCAGCCGCGATCTGACGATCACTACCGCCCAGACCCTGGACAATCGGGGCGGTACCTTGAGCGGGCAACGTCAGGTGACGCTCGGTGCCGGCACCCTGGACAACCAGAATCAGGGCCGGGTGCTCAGTAGCGATGCGTTGGTGCTGCAAGCCGGGCAACTGCTGAATCACAACGCCTTGATCACCAGTGATGGCGAGCTCAAGGCCCATGTCGGCCACCTGGGCAATGACCAGGGTGAGCTGAGCAGCCTGACCCAACTCACCCTGCAAGTGACCTCGCTGGACAACGTCGCCGGGCTGGTGATGGCGGGCAACACCCTGGACATCAGCGCCAGCGGGAAGATCAGCAACCAGGGCGGGGCCCTGGGGGCGGAGCACCTGCTGAAGGTACGTGCCGCGGCCCTTGACAACAGCAAGGCCGGCAATCTGCGCAGCGAGGGGCGCCTCAGTGCCGAGGTCGCCGGGCGTCTCGACAATCAGGACAAGGGACTGATCCAGGCCACCGGAGTCGTTGAGGTACAGGCCGGGCATCTGGATAACCGCAAGGGCAGGATTTCCGCCGGCGACACCTTGCAGGTCAGTGGCGAGACGGCGGACAACCGCGGCGGGGTGATGCGGGCGGACCAGGCCCTGAACCTGCTGAGCCGCGAGCTGGACAACCGGGACAAGGGCCGCCTGGAAAGCCAGGCCGCGGTGACGGTAGAAGGTCGCCGGCTGGACAACAGCGGCGGCCTGCTCAGTGCCACCTCCGGCCTTGCGCTCAAGACCCGGGAAGTGCTCAACAACGGCGGCCGGATCGCCAGCAAGAGCGACCTGCAGGCCCAGGTCGACAGCCTGCGCCAGCAGGGCGGCGAACTGGTGGCCGAAGGTGACCTGCACCTTACAGGCCAGCACCTGGACAACCGCGACAAAGGCCTGGTGGCGTCCCTCAAGTCCCTGACCCTGGACGTCGCTGAGGTGGACAACCGTGGCGGTGCGCTGTCGGGCCGGGGCGAGCTGCAGATCAACGGCCAGGGGCTGAACAACAGCGACGGCGGCAAGGTCCTGGCCGATGATCGCCTGCTGCTCAAGGTGGCCCGGGTGATCAACCAGAACCAGGGGCTGCTGTTCAGCAAGCAGGGGCTGAATCTCAGCGGCAGTAGCCTGGACAACAGCGGCGGCCAGCTGGTGAGTCAGCAGCCCTTGCTGCTGACCCTGAGCGCAGCCCTGGACAACCAGCGTGGCCTGATCAGCGGCGAAGACCTGCTGACCCTCAAGGTGGGCAGCCTGGACAACCGGGGCGGCCGCCTGACCGGCGCCCAGGCCCTGAGCATCGACAGCAGCGGGGCGCTGCTCAACCAGGCTGGCGCCATCGTCGCCGAGCAAGGCCTGGCCCTGGACAGCACCAGCCTGAACAACAGCGCCAAGGGTGTGATCAGCGCCAAGGCCGACGCGCGCCTGAGCACCGGGGACTTCGACAACAGCCAGGGCGGCAGCTTCACCAGCGCCGGGCAGTTGCGCCTGATCACCGCACAACTGACGAACCACCAGGGTCGGATCGGCAGCGATCAGGCACTGAGCGCCAGTGTCAGCGGTCTGGATCAGCAGGGCGGCGAGCTGTTCAGCAACGCCGACCTGACCCTGGACCTCAACCACGGACAGTTGAACAACCAGGGCGGCAATCTTCACACCCCCGGGCAACTGCTGTTGCGCAACCTCGATCAGGTGGACAACCGCGGTGGCGAGATATCCGGGGCCAAGGCCTTCAACCTGAACGCGCGGCAACTGGACAACAGTGGCGGCAAGGTCCTGAGCAACCAGGCGCTGACCCTGCGCATCGAACAGGCCCTGGTCAACGTCAAGGGCCTGATGGCGGCAGCGGCGCTGGACAGCCGCAGCACCCGCCTGGACAACCGCGAGGGTGAGCTGCACAGCCGTGGCGACCTGCAGTTGCAGGTCACCGAGGCGGCCGACAACCAGGGCGGAGTGATCCTGGCCGACACCCAACTGACTCTCAAGGCCGGCACCCTGGATAACCGCCAGGACGGCCTGCTGGGGGCGACCCGGCAGCTTGACCTGAACATCGGGCAACTGGACAACCGTGGCGGTGAGCTGTCCAGCCAGCAGATCGGCCTGGTCGGCGAGCGCCTGGACAACAGTGCTGCCGGGCGGGTACTGGCCAGCGGCGACCTGACGCTGACCGTGGCCCAGGTCATCAACCAGAGCCTGGGGCTGATTAGCGCGGACCAGGGCCTGAGCCTCAACGGCACGAGCCTGGACAACCAGGGCGGGGATCTGGTGGGGCTGCAGCGCCTGGACCTGGCGCTTGCCGGCGACCTCGACAACCATCAAGGCCGCATCAGCAGCGAAGGCGGCCTGGGCATCCAGGTGCGCAACCTCGGCAATCGCCAGGGCAGTCTGTCCAGCGCGGGCGCCCTGCAGATCAGCGCCCGGGAGGCCCTGGACAACCGCGGCGGCAAGCTGCTGAGCGACGCCGCGCTGACCCTGTCCAGCGCGCGCCTGGACAACCAGCAACAGGGCGTTATCAGCAGCAAGGCCAAGCTGGCACTGGACACTGGCGAACTGGACAACAGCCAGGGCGGCAACCTCAACAGCGGTGATGCACTGAACCTGACCGCGACCCAGGTCAACAACGACCAGGGCAGCATCGGCAGCGCCAAGGCCTTGCAGGCCTCGGTCAGTGGCCTGCAGCAGCAAGGCGGCAAGCTGTTCAGCAAGACCGCCCTGAGCCTGGACCTCAATCACGGCACGCTGAACAACCAGGGCGGCTTCATCAACGCCCCCGGTCCACTGGTGCTGAGCAACCTGGGCACGGTGAACAACCGCCAGGGTGAAATCTCCAGCGAGCAGGCCTTCGAGCTGGCGGCGCAAAGCCTGGACAACAGCGCCGGGCAACTGCTCAGCCATCAGGCGCTGACCCTGCGTATCGACGGCGCGCTGACCGCGCTCAAGGGCAAGATTGCCGCTGCCGCCCTGCAGATCGATGCCGGCAGCCTGGACAACAGCGGCTCGCTACTCAGCGACCACGACCTGGGCCTGAGGGTCGCCGGTCCGCTGCACAACCAAGGGCTGATCCAGTCCGCCGGGCACTTGCAACTCAGCGCCAAGGGCCTGGGCAATCAGGGCGGCAAGCTGTTGGGTGGCACGGGATTGAGCATCGACCTCGGACCACAGACCTCGGACCTGGACAACCGCCAGGGCCTGATCAACACCCAGGGCGTGCTGAGCATCGCCCACCTGCGGGACCTGCAGAACCGCGAAGGTGAAATCTCCAGCGCCCAGGGCTTCAACCTGGCCGGGCGCAATCTGGACAACAGCGCCGGCACGCTGATCAGCCAGCAGCAGCTAGGGGTCGAGGCTGCGCAGTTGACCAACCAGCAGGGCCTGGTCTCCGGCTGGCAGGGGCTCAACCTCAGCGGTGGCAGCCTGGACAACCGCCAGCAAGGCACCCTGTCGAGCCTGCTGGGGGAGCTGAATATCGACCTCAGCGGCGCCTTGCTCAACAGTGCGCAAGGCGGGCTGGCCAGCCAGGGTCGGCTGACCCTCACGGCCGCCAGCCTGGACAACAGCGACAAGGGCATCGTCACCAGCAAGGGCGAGCAGCAACTGATCCTTGGCAGTGGCGGTTTGAACAACGCCCGGGGCGGGCTGATTGAAAGCAGCGCCAGCCTCGACATCGCCGCCGGCGACCTGGACAACCAGGGCGGCCGCCTCAGCGCCGCGGGTGCCCTGAGCTTCACCGGCAACAGCCTGAACAACCAGGGTGGCAACCTGCGCAGCGAAGGCGCGGTGACCCTCGACCTGCTGGGCGCCCTGGTCAATGCCCAGGGCCAGTTGGCCGCCAGTGGTCCGCTGCTGCTCAAGCGTTCGAGCCGGATCGACAATCAGGGCGGGCAACTGATCAGCCAGAACCTGATGACCCTGTTCAGCGCCAGCCTGGACAACAGCAATCGCGGCACCCTGGCCGCCAACGGTGCGCTGCAAGTCACCACCACTGGCCAATTGAGCAACCAGGGTGATGGCCTGATCTATAGCCGCGATGCCGGTTTGAGTCTCAATGCCGGCAGCCTGAACAATGCCCAGGGAGCGATCCAGAGCGCCAAGGCCCAGAGCTTGACCATGACCGGGGACATCGACAACCAGGGTGGCAAGCTGATCGCCGAAGACGGCGACCTGCGTATCCAGGGCGCCAACCTGGACAGCCGCGGCGGGGTGCTGTCGAGCCTCAAGGGGCTGTTTGAGGCACGTGTCAGGGGGCAACTGAACAACCATGGCGGCCAGGTCGAGGCCCGGAGCCTGGACCTGCAGGCCCTGGCCGGGATCGATAACGGTGGCGGGCGCATGGCGGCCAAGGGCGGCGACCTGCTGCTCGATACCGGTGGCGCGGGGGTGGATAACAGCAACGGCGGGCTGTACGCCAGCGGGCGAGTCAAGGCCAGCGGCCACTCGTTGAACAACGGTGTGGGGCAGATCAACGGCCAGCACATCGACCTGGACTTCAAGGGGCCAGTGAACAACCGTGGCGGCCTGATTGAAAGCCGCGAGAGCCTGGCCCTGCGAGGCGCCAGCCTCGACAACCAGGGCGGCAAGCTGCGGGCCCTGGCGACCGGGGGCAAGACCGAACTGCAGATCGGTGGCCAGTTCGACAACCGCAACGGCCTCCTGGAAACCGCCAACACCGACCTGACCCTGGCGGCGTCGGACTTCCTCAATCAGGGCGGCAGCCTGCTGCACCTGGGCGAAGGTAACTTCGATATCGCCACCGGCAATGTGATCAATGCCGGCGGCAGCCTGATCACCCGTGGCGGCCTGACCCTCACTGCCGACAGCTGGACCAACAGCAGCGTGATCCAGGCCGGACGCCTGAACCTCAACGTCAACCAATTCGCCCAGACCGCCAGCGGCCAACTGTTGGCCAGCCAGCACTTGCAGGCCCGGGGCGGCAACTGGAGCAACGACGGGTTGCTGGCCAGCGATGGCAGCCTGGACCTGCAGATCGGCGGCACCTATTCCGGCAATGGCCGGGTGTCCAGCCTGGGCGACATGACCTTCGCTGCTGCCCAGGTGAACCTGGGCAGTACCGGCAGCATCGCCGGCGGCGCTGATACCCGGGTCAACATCGGCGGGCAACTGAACAACGCCGGGCGCCTGACTTCCAACGCCACACTCACGGTAAATGCCGGCGGCGTGCTCAACACCGGCACCCTGGGCGGCGCCCAGGGCCTGAGCCTGACCACCCCGACCCTGGTCAACGACCATGGATTTGTCTTCAGCGGCCAGAACGCCAGCCTCAACGTCAACACCCTGACCAACAGCTATGGCGAGTTCTACAGCCTGGGCGGCCTGACCGTGGCCGGCATGGCGGCCGGCACCTCGGCCCAAAGCCTGAAGAACATCTCCGGCAACATCCAGAGCGGTGGCGATATCAATATTGCTGCCCTGGATCTGGTCAACGATCGTGAAAAATACGAGGCCAGCCAGCAGATCACCGATGGCCGCATGACCATCCGCTGCGCCCAGCACTGTGGCGGCGGCGCCAGTTGGGTCCGGGGGCCGGTGTTTATCTACCGGACGGTGGAAGGCGTGGTGAGCAGCGACTCGCCGCAGTCGACCCTGAATGCGGGGGGCAACCTGACGGTCAACAGCAGCAGTTTCCTCAACCGCTACAGCACCGTCTCGGCAGGTAATGACCTGACCATCACCAGCGGCGCTATCACCAACCAGGCCTCCTTGGTGGCGTCCGGTTCTTCCGGCTATGAAGTCGGTGCTGGGGTCAAGATCAAGCGCGGGCTGTTCTTCCAGCTGGCCCGTGACGTGCAGGCCTATGATCGGGCGCACCCCCAGGGCAGTGCCTTCAACCAGCAGGATTTCGCGGCCCTAGTGGCCAAGTTCAACCCGGGGATCTTCTATGGCATCGACCGGCCGGTAGAGACCTCGACCCTGAGTTCATCCTCCGCGCCGGCCATCATCCAGGCCGGCGGCAAGGCCCGGCTCACGGCGGCCAACGACATCAGCAACATCAGCGTGATCAAGAGCGCCATTGCCGTGGGCGATCGCGCCCGGGACACCGGCGTGGGGGCGGCGAGCAAGCCGCTGATGGTGGTGCTCAACTCCCAGCTGCCGCCGGACCTGGCGCAGCAGCAGGTCAATCCCCTGAGCCTGCCGAACTTCAGCCTGCCTTCGGGGCAGAACGGGCTGTTTCGCTTGAGTGGCCAGGGGGGCACCGCGCAGCCTGCGGGCCCGGCGCAAAGCTGGAACATGGGCGGTGCCAGCCTGGAACTGACCTCGCGTCAGGCCGGGCCGGAGCCGATCCGCCCTCGGGACCTGAGCAGTCAACCGCTGCCGCAGGTGGCCCTGGGCGCCCGTGAGCTGAATCTGCAGGATCACCAGGCCACCGGCGTCGATGGCCGCACCGCAGCGGTCCAGGTCAGCGCGACGGCGGCGGACTCGCCGCTGGGCGTGCTGCCCGTGGGCGGCACCGGCAACCAGAGCGTCAGCCGGGTCCAGGGCCTGCCGGACAGCAGCGTGCGCAGCAATCCCCACAAATACCTGATCGAAACCAACCCGCTGCTCACCGACCTCAAGCAGTTCATGAGCTCCGATTATCTGCTGTCGAACCTCGGGTATGACCCGGACCAGAGTGCCAAGCGCCTGGGTGACGGCTTCTATGAGCAGCGGCTGATCCAGCAGGCAGTGACGGCGCGCACCGGCCAGCGGTTCCTCGATGGCCAGAACAGCGACGAAGGCATGTTCAAGTACCTGATGAACAACGCCATCGCCAGCAAGGACTCGCTCAACCTGGCGGTGGGCGTGACCCTGACCTCCCAGCAAGTGGCGGCCCTGACCCACGACATCGTCTGGCTCGAAGAGCAGGAGGTGAACGGCGAGAAGGTGCTGGTGCCGGTGCTGTACCTGGCCAACGCCAACAACCGCCTGGCGGCCAACGGCGCGCTGGTCCAGGGCCGGGACGTGACCCTGATTGCCGGCAAGGACCTGGTCAACTCCGGGACTTTGCGTGCCAGTGAGAACCTGAGTGCGACCACCGGCAACAACCTGGTCAATGGTGGCCTGATCGAGGCCGGCGAGCGCCTCAACCTGCTGGCCGGGGACAATCTGGTCAACCGCGCGGGCGGCATCATTGCCGGGCGCGATGTGACGGTCCGCGCCCTGGGCGGGGACGTGATCAACGAGCGCAGCATCAGCACGTTCCAGAGCAACCCTGGGAGCACCACCCAGCGCCTGGACTACGCCAACAACGCGGCGCGGATCGAGGCCGGCAATAACCTGAGTGTGCAGGCAGGCCGCGATATCAATAACGTCGGCGGGGTGCTCAGCAGTGGTGCCGACATCGCCCTGGTGGCGGGGCGCGACGTCAACCTGACGTCGGCCCGGGAGCACGACAAAATCACCCGCGATCGTTACCTGAACGAAAGCGTCACTCAGCATGGTTCCAGCGTCAGTGCCGGGCGTGACATCGCAGTCAGCGCCGGACGCGACCTGACGGCAGTCGCCAGCCAGATCGAGGCCAAGCGGACCATCGCCATGGATGCTGTGGGGGACATGACCCTGGCCTCGGCCGCGGATGAGCAGCACAGCTACTCCAAGACCAAGAAGGTCACCCGCCAGGAAGATCATGAGCGTCAGGTCGGCACTTCTCTCACTGCCGGGGCCGATGTGGTGCTCAGTGCGGGCAAGGACCTGAGCCTGATCTCCAGTCGCATCAGCGCCGGCAACGAAGCCTACCTGGTGGCCGGTGACGACCTGGAACTGCTGGCCGCCCAGGACAGCGACTACTCGCTGTACGACATGAAGAAGAAGGGCAGTTGGGGGCGCAAGAAAGCGCGCCACGACGAGGTGACCCAGGTCACCCACGTTGGCAGCCAGATCAGCACTGGCGGCGACCTGACCCTCAAGAGCGGCGGCGACCAGAAGTACCAGGTGGCCAAGCTGGAAAGCGCCAAGGACCTGACCCTGGACAGTGGCGGCGCGATCACCTTCGAGGGGGTCAAGGACCTGCATGACGAGACCCATACCAAGAGCAAGAGCGATCTCTCCTGGTACTCGATGAAGGGCAAGGGCCGCACCGATGAAACCCTGCGCCAGAGCACCCTGGTGGCCCAGGGCAATCTGCTGATCAAGGCGGCCGATGGCATGCGCATCGATATCCGCCAGGTCGACCAGCAGACGGTCAGCCAGACCATCGATGCCATGGTTCAGGCCGATCCGGGCCTGGCGTGGATGAAGGACGCCCAGGCGCGTGGGGATATCGACTGGCGCCAGGTCAAGGAAATCCACGAAAGCTTCAAATACGACTCCTCGGGCCTCGGCGCGGGGGCCAAGCTGGTGGTCGCGATTCTGATGTCCCTGGCCATGGGCCCGGCAGGCCTTGGCCTGGCAGCGCCCCAGGCAGCGGTGGCCGGCAGCCTGGCCACCACCGGGGTCAGCAGCACCATCAGCAACAAGGGCAACCTGGGCTTGGCTCTCAAGGAAACCTTCAGCGCCGACAGCCTGAAAAACGCCGCCATTGCCGGGTTCACCGCCGGTGCCTTCGAGTACGCCGATGCCAATTGGTTCGGCGGTGCGGACAGCGCCGGAGCGGGTACCGCAGTCCCGGGCACCGAGGGCAGCACGGCCTCGACCTTGCAGAATGCCAACCCGTCCAAGGACATCTTCCGCTGGAGCACGGCGGCCGACACCGTGACCCGCACCACGGGCCGGGCGCTGATCTCCAGCGGCATCTCCACGGCGATCGGGGGCGGCAGTTTTGGCGACAACTTTGGTGCGGCCTTGCTCGGCGAGGCGGGCAACGTGGCCATGGCGACAGGGTTCAACTGGGTCGGCGACAACGTCCGCTTCCCCAATGGCGGTCTCGAGAAGATCGTCGCCCATGCCCTGATGGGCGGTCTGCTGGCGGAAGCCACGGGCGGCGATTTCAAGACCGGCGCCGCGGCAGCCGGTTTGAACGAGGCTCTGATCAACCAACTGGCGAGCGTGGCCGACGGCAACAAGGACCTGCAGTTGGCGCTGTCACAATTGACCGGTCTGGTGGCAGCTGCGGCAGTGGGCAAGGACCTGGACAAAGGGGCGCAGATTGCCCAGATGGCCACGGCCTACAACTATCTGTTCCACGAGGAAATACTCGAGAAAGACCGCAAGCTGAGTGCTTGTACGACGAAAACCGAATGCGATGGCATTCGCGACTACTACCGCAATCTGGATGAGACCCGGAACAAGGAGTTTCCGCAGCTTTGCCAGCAGAACCCGACACTGTGCCAGGCGGTATTCGAGCGCCTCAGGTCCGAGGAAGGGACCAATCAGCAATGGATGAGCGACCTGCGCAAATCGGACCGGCCCGACCTGTTTGCTCAGTTGACCGATCTGTATCTTGTCATGGGCAACAATCAGGTCGCGCTCAATCGCTACATTGCCAACGCTCAGCGGGACAA
The DNA here is from genome assembly GCF_042980055.1 of Pseudomonas danubii. Taxonomy (NCBI): domain Bacteria; kingdom Pseudomonadati; phylum Pseudomonadota; class Gammaproteobacteria; order Pseudomonadales; family Pseudomonadaceae; genus Pseudomonas; species Pseudomonas danubii. The sequence goes on along the minus strand of NZ_CP116502.1, from coordinate 5,341,280 downwards.
GTATGGAACCCTGGGGGTGGTGGCTGCCGACTACATCCTCGAGGCCGCGGACCCCAGGTCAAAACTCTTCACCCCGGGCGGTGGCGCCAAGGGGCTGGCGGATGGGATCAAGCGCGGTATCGTTGGCGGCGGGGCCGGCCAGAACGGCGGCATCAAGCATGTCTATGATTCGCTGCGCAAAGCGCCGGAGTACCCCGTGGGCTTCAAGGAGCGCGCCGGAGGAACCACCCGCAATGCGGTCAAGAACGTGGAGGCGCTGGCTGACTTGCGCAAGGTGGAGCCCGGCAAGTGGAGCAAGGTGTACAAGGATGGTTTCGATAACGCGGGTGCACGTGTCTCGGTGCACTATTTCCAGAGTGAAAGTGGCAAGGTCTTCAACGTGAAGACCAAGAACGGTTGGAGTAATACCCGGTGAAGGAAATATCGTTGATGGTTGAAGCTCTGGGCTCTGAACAGGCCACCCGGCTGGTGTGCACGCTGGCGATTGGCTTGTTGACGTCGTTGCGCACCGAGGCCATCTCCCTGGAGGAGGCCGAGTGGATCCTGTTCACGCCGCGTACCGCAAGCATTTTGCAGAACAAGGGGCTATCGCCCGAGCTCTGTAGTCTGATCATGGAGGCATGCGAACTGGAGGATGTGCAGAGCTTGAGGCCGGATCGCCTGGAGGCCAATGTGCAAGAACTGACCGAACGTTTTGCATCGATCCTGCAAAGCGATCCCGGTTATGCCCGGAGAGCCAGTGAAAAGATCCGTCGGGAAGACTTGTATGTCATCCGTTAGCCCTCGGCCTGCTGAACTTCGTGTTGCTGCTTGCTCATCTGATCAGCAATCCGCGCTTGCTTGGCGAAGTCAGGAGAAGGGGAGCTGCTGCTGATGCCCGTGTTGGCGCCGCTAGTGACGCTGTTGCTGATCTTCCTGGCCGCCGCCATGACCTGCTGGCTGACCGCGCGTTTGTTCCTGCCGCAGCAGGATCCGGATCCCGCCCTGGCCAAGTGATTCACGTGCCCCCGGTTGCCGTTACTGACAGCCTGGGGGGCGCCACGAAGTATCCAGCGCTCGGATCGCCGCTGGAGATTGTCCTGGGCGCGGCCAAGGTCCGGCGTCTCAACCTGATCTGGCATCGCCAGTAACAGCTGGCGTCGGGGGGCAGTGGTTGCACGGAAATATCAACGCGATTGCCCCTGCGACGCGGGTATGAAGAGCACAGGCTCGGCCCCGAAAAAAGCCACTGGCGCGGCTTCTTTCTTAGTTGTTGCAGGCCACTCGGGCCAAGGCTTTCGGGGGGCTCGAGGCCGAACGTCTTGATGGGCCTGCGGTTTGCAATCAAGAGCCTTCTCGGTAGCGCCCGAGAGTCGTCCTATCTCATTTACAAGCTAACGTTTGTAGGCTTTCCCGGCCTTGAGGAACAAGGCAAACGTCAAACTCGAGATAGGTAAAAACCAATGCAATTGATCAAGTCCGCCCTGACTGTCGCTCTGTGCTGTATCGCTGCCCAGGCCATGGCGGCAGACGGCGAAATCAACTTCACCGGCTCGATCACCGCCAGCACCTGTTCGGTGAGTGTCGGCGATCTCAATGGCGCTGCTGGCACGAATGTGTCCTTGGGCAATGCGCCGTCCCTGTCGCTGAAAATTGGCGCAGCAGCGCCCAATGCTCCCTCTCTCCTTATTGGGCAAGGCAAGTGTCCGTGCTGATTTAATATTCAATTACCGCTAACCCCTGCGATTGCCCGCTTTTAGCAAGTAACTGGTCACCATCGGAAATATCCAATCTAAATTTAAGAAGTGTCCTGAGTTCAGTTGAAGCTGTTTTGGATAGGATGCTTTTTTCTCCGGAGCCGCTTTGATGTCGACGCTGAGCGTACTGCTGCTGTGTTCGAACGCTTTTCGCGTTCGACGGTTTTCCAGAATATTGGCAGCTTCGGGCTTTGCCCGGGTGCAGGTAGTCAGCCAGGAAAATGACTGGACCCAATTCCCACCGGAACTGGGTGAACTGGACCTGGTGATCTGCGATTCGCTGCATTCCGTGACGGCCATTTATTACCTGCGCCGGCTCTGCGAACACTACGGTTTCTTCTCGATGATCGAGTGCGAAGCCCTGGAAGCGCCCATTCGCTGGGGGCTGGCGAACTTTCGCGTGCGTTCCGGCAAGTATTGCGTCGGCAGCTACAGCGATCTGGACACGGTGCAGATCAGTGGCTTGTTGCTCAAGGCGCTGACCGTCAAGCGCACGGTAAAAAATCACTCGCGCAGCAGGCTGGCGGCCGATCGGCGCGCCCCTGCCAGCAATGACTGGAGGGCGCAGCTGGATGTTGCCCAGGCGCTGGAACAGCAACAGATCGTTGCCTATTTCCAGCCCCAGGTGTGCCTGAAGACCCGGCGTATCACCGGCGCCGAGGTCCTGGTCCGTTGGCAGCATCCGCACAGGGGCGTGCTGGGACCGCAGTCGTTCCTCGATCTGGTCGACAGCCCGGAGCGCCATCGACAGCTGTTCGACTGCCTGTTGCAACAGGGCCTGATGCTGCAGCGGCAACTGCAGGCCCACACCCAGGGTGATGCCCTGGTGTTCTCCTACAACATTGAGGCCAGCCAGCTGACTGATCCCGAGTTTGCCGCCCAGATGCTGCTGCAGGTCGAGGAGGCGGGTGTGCCCAAGAAGCAGGTCACCCTGGAAATCACCGAGCGCCAGGCTCTGGTTCTGGACATGCAGAGCATCGAAAACATCAGCGTTCTGGTCAAAGGCGGTGTGCGCCTGTCCCTTGACGATTTCGGTACCGGTCACTCGTCGATCATGCGCCTGGCGGGTATTCCCTTCGGCCAGATCAAGCTCGACTCGGGTTTTGTCGCCAACGCCCTGGGGCTCAAGGAAACCCGGATCATCGAGGCGGTGGTGGGGCTGGCGCGTTCGCTCAATCTGGAACTGGTGGCTGAGGGCGTCGAGACGGAGAAACAACGCGCGCATTTACAGCGCCTGGGGGTCGATGCGGCCCAGGGCTATCTGTTCCACAAGCCGATGCGGGGTCAGGCGCTGCTCCAGGTATTGAACGCGAGCCACGCGCCGCTGCGGCTGATTCGTCAGGGCTAGCTGCGCAGCGGGCCGGCGCTCCTCATATCAGGTTCAATTGCCTGGCGATGGTGGCCAGCTCGATGGTGGTCCGCACCCCAAGCTTTTTCAGCACATTGATCTTGTGACCGCTGATGGTCTTGTTGCTCAGGTTGAGCTTGGTGGCGATCTCCAGGTTGGTGTGGCCGTTGGCAAGCAACTGCAGGACCACCAACTCCTTGTTGGTCAGGTTGCTCAGCGCATCGCTCGGGTCGTGGCCGGTTCCCCGGTACATCTCCAGCACTTCCTTGGGAAAGTACAAGTAGCCGTCGGCCAGGGCATCGAGGCCCTTGACCAGTTCCTTCAGTCCGGCGCTCTTGTTGATGAAGCCCATGGCCCCGGCTTGCATGCAGCGCACGCCATAGGTACTGGCGCGGCTGGCGGTGAATACCAGGGTCTTGACCTCCAGTTGGTCCACTGCAATGCGTTGCAGGACCGACAGCCCATCCAGGTTGTCCAGGGAAATGTCCAGCAGCATGTAGTCCGGGCGCAGCTTGTGAATCTTGTCCAGTGCGTCGAAGCCGTCGGAGGATTCACCAATGGGCTTGTAGCCGTTCTCTTCAAGCAGCTCGCTGACCGCGGCGCAGATGATGGGATGGTCGTCGACGATAAGCACGCGTCTTTTTTTCATGGGGTCCTCGGAAGAAACCCTGGTCAGAGCTGTTAGGGCTCGTTGCGTAAAATGGGTCACTCGGCAGTCACTGCTTTTATTGTGGAAGTCATAGGCCCAATGACTCTTTTGCATGGGGTCAACGATGTTTTGCAGGGTCGCGAAGAGCGCGGCATAACCCCAAGAGAGTGAAGGCTTGGTAAACAGCGCAAGCATGTTAGTTCAGAAAAACGGGCAAAAGATTGGCGCAAGAAGCGACTGGTAAATATCCAAGACGCTTCTTGCCAGGGCGCGCGCGCAGTCTATGAGGGCTGTACTCAAGTGGGAAGTTTGCGCAGTGTCCTCAGCCGCTCGGGGCTGAGGATGGCGGGGCGACAGGTCCTGGGCGCCGTTCAGGCTATTACGGCGCCTTGAGCATCACATAGGCTTCACCACCACGGCGATCGTGCATGATGATGAACGTCTGGCCCTCGAGGGTGATCCGCGCCGGCACGCTCTGCGCCACCGGTGTGCTGGAAAACTTGCCGACGCTGCTCAAGAACTGCTGGGTCAGCGAGCTGTCGTTCTGGCTCGGGGTGGTGATCGCACATTCCTTGTTGGCCTGGACCTGGACCCCCAGGGTTTGATCCTGGTCCATGCCCATCTTGGCGAAACCGGCGTCGGTAAGCTCAACGATGCCATAGGACCGGGCGGCGGTTTCAGCACCGGCGAAAGACGGAGCGGACTTCAGGCAGATATCGCGAAAGGCCAGGATGCCGGCGGAGGTGATGGTGGGTTCAGGGTCGATCTTGCGGGTGACACTGGAGCAGGCGCTCAGCAGCGTCAGGGCTGCGAGCAGCAGGGCTAGCGGTGCAGTGTGGGGCAGCGTAGTCATGGAAAATCCTTGGCAACAGGTCGGCAGGGGCGCCGGAAGTGGTTCGTGTGCCATTGCGCAATCGGCTGTTTAGCAGGGTAGGCATGGCGGGCGCGCAGATCAATATTTTGTAGGCGGGCGCCGGGGCATTCCAAGTGCTCTGGCGCAGTAATTGCGTGTTTCAGGGATCTGTTCAGCGATGGGGGCGAGCGACCATGCAGTTACGAGCGTTGCGTTATTTTCACGAGGTGGCCCGTTGTGCCTCCCTGCGCCAGGCGGCGGAGCGGCTGTACGTGACCCCCACCGCCGTGAGCCGGCAGATCGAGCAGTTGGAGCACTTCTTCGGCACCGCGCTGATTGAGCGCGGCCCTCGGGGCATCCGCCTGACGGTGGAAGGCGAGTGCCTGGCCGAGCAGGTCAGTTCCACCTTGCGCGGCTTCGATCAGGTGCGCGACGTGATCGCCAGCCGGCAGAGCCAGGTAGCGGGTAACGTCAGCATCCATGTGTCGGAAAGTATCGTTTCCAGCGTGTTGGCGCCGGTACTGGCGGCGTTCAACCGGGCCCACCCCAAAGTCACCTTCAACATTGTCATCGCCAGTGCCGGCGCCACCCTGGATGCCCTGTGCAGCGGCGAGGCCGATCTGGGCCTGGCCTTCTATCTGCAAGAGCGCGCCGAGGTCGAAGTGACCGCCCATTGCCAACTGTGGCACCGGGTACTGGTGAGTGCCGAGCACCCGTTTGCCCAGTGCCCGAGCATTCGCCTGGAGGACCTGCAGGGCCAGCCCCTGGCCATTCCCGATTCGGCCTACGGCGTGCGCCAGGCCCTGGAGGGTGCGGCGAAGAAGCGTGGGGTGAATATCCTGCCGGTGTTTACCACCAGTTCCCTGGAGGTACAGAAAAGCCTGGCTCGCCAGCGCGCGGCGGTGCTGATCCTGCCCCAGGTGGATGCCGAGGCCCGGGACCTGGGGGATGGCTTGGTGGCTGTGCCGATCGATGACGAACACCTGGAGCGGATCCGCGTGGATCTGTGCGTGGTGCGCAACCGGCCCTTGTCGGTGGCCACCCTGAAATGCCAGGAAATGCTTGCCCGGGCGATGCAGCACTACGCCCTGGTCGATTGACGGCCTGGAGGAGGGGCCGCGTTGCCTGGGGGCCGCCTGTCGGCTGCCGCTGGCGGCCTTGAAATCGCCGCGTCTGCTGCGCAGCCGTACGCAGCCTGCGGCAGCGGCTACAGGGTCGCAGGGGTTTGTTGTAGCCGCTGCCGAGCCTGTGGCGAGGCTGCGCAAAGGCCCGCAGGGCCTTGCTTGGCGATCTCCCGTCAATGATCTCTGGCGGCCTTGAAATCGCCGCGTCTGCTGCGCAGCCGTACGCAGCCTGCGGCAGCGGCTACAGGGTTGCCAGGGGTTGTTGTAGCCGCTGCCGAGCCTGTGGCGAGGCTGCGCAAAGGCCCGCAGGGCCTTGCTTGGCGATCTCCCGTCAATGACCTCTGGCGGCCTTGAGAACGCCGTGTCCGCGGCAGCGGCCACGAGGGCTCGCGCTGCAGCGTGTTTCAGAACAGGTTGAACGGGAAATTCCCCACCAGGCGGAATTCGTCGTAGCTGCCGTCGATCTGCCCGCCGCTGGCGCGATGGTTGTAGACGATGGTGCGCAGCACTGCGTCCTTGAGTCGCCCGGACTGCACCACATACGCCAGCATCAGGCCGTTTTCGTTGTGCTTGGCGCCGTCCAGGCCGCGCACGTTGTAGCCGCGGTTGCGGCCATCGCGATCACCATCATAGTGCGTGCCGTCGATGCCCCAGCCCTTGGCGTGCCACAGGCTGGCGCTCAGCCCCGGCACGCCATAGGCGGCAAAATCCAGGTCGTAGCGCAGCTGCCAGGATTTTTCATTGGGGCCGTTGTAGTCCGAGTACAGGGAGTTGGCCATGTAGTTGCCGGTGGACTCCCAGACATAGTCGAAGTACTCGTTGCCGAACACTTGCTGCCAGGCCAGGGTCAGGCTGTGGGCCTGATGGCTGCCGGTCAGCGCCAGGCTCAAGGCGTCGTTGTCGATGTAGCCCAGGCGCTGCTGGCCCTGGTCCCGGGTGTGGTAGTAGTTGAACGCGGTCTTCAGCGCCAGCTGACTTTTGTCTCCGGCGCGGTGGGTCAGGCCCAGGTAGTACTGGTCCCACATGTTCTCGAAGCGCGAGGCGTAGAGGCTGCCTTCCAGGCCAAGGCCGGGTTTGACGGTCGCCCCCAGGTAGCTGATGCGCTCACCGCTGTAGGCGCGGTTGCCGAAGGTGGTGGTCAGGTGCTCGCTGCCGGTGCCGGTGCGCGGGATGGCCCGGTCGAAACTGCCGGCCTGCACCGACAACCAGTCGGTTTCATTGCTGTACAGGCCCACGCCCTGAAAGCTTGAGGGCAGGGCGCGGTTGTCCTTGTAGCGCAGCACCGGGTTGTCGGTCATCAGGCGCCCGGCCTTGAGCTCGGTGTTGGACAGGCGCAGGCGCACATCGCCGATGCCCAGGCGGCTCCAGGTGGGCAGGGCATCGCCGTCACTGTCCACCAGCACTCGGTCGCCGCCGTTGGCCACCCGGCCATGACCACGCTCAAGATTGACTGCGCTGAACAGCCCGGCGTCGACGCCAAAACCCACCAGCCCCTGGGTGTAGCCGGAGCTGTACTTGAGCATGCCGGTCTGTACCCAGGTTTCCCGCACCCGGGTGCGCTCGATGCCGTCGGCCTTCTTGATCGACAGGTAGGTGTCGCGCTGGGTGTGCTGGTTGGAATAGTAGTGACGCAGGTTGAGGTCCAGGTGGCTGCCCTGGATAAACCCCGGCGCCTGATCCTGCTGGCTCGCGCGCGGGTTGTCCTGGGCCAGCAGTGTGCCGCTGGCGCTCATGGCCAGGACGCAAAGTACGAGCTGTTTCATATTGCTTCCCCACAAATCAAAGGCGTCAAGCCACCGCCCGACCGCGGCTGTGCGCGGCCGGCAGGGTAGAGAAAAACGCGGTGGCGCAAAAGAGTGCTGGGCAGTGCCAAGCGGGATCAGCGGGCGCGGGCTTCTGCGAGCCGTTGGCCGGGGTGGCTGCGCCCGGGTGTTTGTGGGCGGGTTTCCTTGGCGAACCAGGCCGCGGTCAGGCACACCAGGTTGGCCACCAGCAGGTAGCCCACCGGTGACATCGGGTTGCCGGTGGTGCCGATCAGCCAGGTGATGATGATCTGCGCGGTGCCGCCGAAGGCCGCCACGCCAAAGGCGTAGACGATGGAGAAACCGGTGGAGCGCACCGCCTTGGGAAAACTCTCCACCAGCAGCACGATCAGCGCCGCGCCGCTCATGCCGTGCAAGCCGGAGAGCACCGCCAGGGTCAGCAGGAACGTCGCCGGGCTGGGATGCTCGGTCATCAATTGCAAGGCCGGGAACAGCACCAGCAACAGCACCACTCTTGGCGCCATGAGGATGGTGCGGCGGCCGAAGCGGTCGCAGAGCATGCCGCCGGCAATCGCGCACACCGCCATCGCCGCGCCGGCCACCAGGGTCGAGAGCATGGAGATGCTGGTGGGCAGTTTCAGTTCGGTGAGGGCGAAGGTGGTCATGTAGTTGATGAAGTACTGGGTGATGGTGCTGCCCGACAGAATCAGCAGCCCCAGCACCAGGGCCCGGCGATGCTCGCCGAACACCTGGCGCACCAGGCTGCCGGTGCTGGCCTCTTCGCCCTGGCCGTGGAAGGTTTCCGCCAGGTTGCGGCGAATGTAGATGCCGATTGGCAGCACCAGCAGGCCGAACACGAAGGGCACGCGCCAGCCCCAGGTGTTGAGGTCCTCGGGGGACAGCACCTGGGTCAGGGTGTAGCCCACGGTGCCGGCGGCCATGGCGGCCACGCCCTGGGCCACCACCTGCCAGCAGGCATAGGTGCCGCGCTTGTGCGGAGGTGCGGCTTCAAGGATGTAGGTGGTGGCGGGGCCGGCCTCGCCGCCCCAGGCCAGGCCCTGGATCAGCCGGGTGATTACCAGCAGGATCGGCGCGGCGATGCCAATGCTCTCGTAGCTGGGCAGGATGGCGATGCTGCCGGTGCCCACGGCCATCATCACCAGGGTCAGGAGCATCGCCGGCTTGCGCCCGACGCGGTCGGCGTAGGCGCCGATCAGCACGGCCCCCAGGGGCCGCACGATAAACCCAACACCGAAGGCGGTGACCGACAGCATCAGGCTGACAAAGGCGCTGTCGGAGGGAAAGAAGGTGTGGCCGATCATCACCGCAAAGGTGGCGTAGACCCCGAAATCGAAGAACTCCACGGCGTTGCCGAGGATCACCGCGAACACGCTGCGCTTGCCCCCCGCCGCGTTGGGCGTTTCGGGCTCGGGTGTGGCGGATGGATTGGACGCTTGGCTGTGCATACTGGCCCCTCGAATTTTTATTCATAGGTTGCCCAGGCCCCGGGCGGCGGGGCCCGGGGCTGGGGTGAAGGTGGCAGTTTCGGTGTGTCAGTGGGACGGCGGATTCGGCCAGCTGTGGATTGCTCCGCGCCAGCTCTCATAGGTCTTGGCCACTTGCAGCAGCCATTGATCGGCAAAGCGCGGGGCGATCATCTGCAGGCCGATGGGCAGGCCATCGGCGGCGAAACCGCAGTTGATCGACAGCGCCGGTTGTTCGCCCATGTTCCAGGGCAGGGTGAAGACGATGTGCTCGAACGGCTGTTGCGGGTCGTTGCTCGGCGACGGCCACTCGGCGGGAAAACGGTTGACCTGGTTGGTCGGCGACAGCACCAGGTCGAACTCGCTGAACACCTGGGCGGCGCGGCGGCGCATCTCGAAGGTCTGGTTGAAACCCAGCACCGCCTCGACCCCGGACAGGTCGGCCCCCGGCGCTGCCCAGTCGCGGATATAGGGCAGCACCTTGGCGAACTGCTCGGCACCCAGGGCCGAGAGTTCAGCCCATTGCCGGGCACGCCAGAAACGGTCCAGGCCGTCCAGTTGGGCGCGATCCATGATCGGCGCCAGGCTGCGGACCTGGGCGCCGTGGCTCTCGAACAACCGCGCGGCCTGTTCCACTGCTGCGCAGACAAAGCCTTCCGGTTGCAGCCCCGCGCCGGGTTCCAGCATCAGGCCGATCTTCAAACCGTTGACCGACACCGGCGCATCGCTCCAGTCGCCGGTCAAGGGCGGCAGGCTGGTGGCGTCCCGGGCATCGGGCTTGGCCAGGTAGCGCATCATCAGCACCGCGTCTTCGACGCTGCGGGTCATGGGGCCTGCGCAACGCCCGGTGTAATACGGGTCGATGGGAATCCGCCCCAGGGTCGGCTTGAACCCCACCAGCCCGCACCAGGCGGCCGGCAGGCGCACCGAGCCGCCGATGTCGGTGCCAATGTGCAGCGGTCCATAACCGGCGGCCGCAGCGGCCGCGGCTCCGGAACTGGAGCCGCCGGTATTGCAGGCGGTGTTCCAGGGGTTGCGGGTAATGCCGTGGAAGCTCGACAGCCCCGAGGACAACATGCCGAAGTCCGGCACCGTGGTCTTGGCCAGGATGATCGCTCCGGCTTCACGCATCCGCGCGGCCGGTGGCGCGTCCTGCAGGGCTGGTTTCAATGTGGTGGCCGCGCTGCCCAGGGGAATCGGCGTGCCTTGGGTGGCGATCAGCTCCTTGATTGTCACCGGAATCCCGTCCAGCGGACCGTTGGGGGTGCCCTTGTTCCAGCGCTCGGTGGCGGCCCGGGCCTGCTGGCGTACCTGCTCCGGATCGAAGGCGTAGAGCGCACGGATATGCGGCTCCCAGCGCCCGATATGGGCCAGCAGGTGCTCGTAATAGTCCAGTGGCGAGAGGGTGCGGCTGGCGAATTGCGCCAGCAGCTGGGTGGTGGATAGATCGTGCAAATCAGTCATCGAACGCATCCTTGTGTCGGGCGTCAGTCGGGTTGCTGATGACCCGACTGTAGCGCTTGCACCTTAGCCCAACCATCACAAAGGACGCAGTGTGGTGTTGCGTTTTTGTGAGCACTGGGGCGGCGTGTTTCCTTGCCTCTTCGCCGGCAAGCCGGCGCGGGGTCAAGGGCGCTGTGCTTGCAACTGGCGGCCCAGCACATCCAGTACATCGCAGCCATCGCGCAGCGGAATGGCGCAAACCAATGCCAGCTCTTGCAGCACCACGGCATCGCCGGGGATGTCGGGGCGTGCGGCGAAGTTTTCCAGCAGTTGAGTGACGGCGCGGATGCGATAGGCGGCCGCTTCGTACAGCACATCGGCAGGGGCCTGGGTATCGATCAGCAGGGAAGGGATGGTGCAGTCGTGGCCGGTGATCGGCATGTAGCGATTCATGAGTCCAACTCCATTCAGGGGTGAGCGCCGCTACTCATTCGTCGCCAAACAAAAGGGTGGCAGCTGTACGCGGGTTGGCGAGCCGGGAATGGATGAACCGACAGACCCTAAGGTCTCCCACGCACAGCCGCCATCAAGCGGTCATGCGCTAACAAAGTCCCTGACTCATCTGTCAGAACCTTGCTTCGTTCCATTCACCGGGTCGCCAAACCCGTTCGTCATCAGGACGACCCGGGACTATAGGCATGCGCTCCAGAACGGGACAAGGCACTGGCAGGACAGGACTTTCTGAGTTTGCTGTAGGACTCAGGAGCGCGAGTGTGGATCAAGCGCGCCACAGGTTCAATGCGGGGCCTCAGTCGAAGCCGAGGCTTGCGCTGTGGCGGGTTTCAGTTCCCTGGCTGCGCCTTCAGTTTTTCCGCGACATCGGACACCACCCAATTCAGCGTGGCGATCGGAACCGTGATCGCCTTGCCATCGGCGTAGAGCGCACAGAAGGATGCCGAGCACTGCATGACCCGGTAAGTGCCCTTATGCCCATCCGGGTCGTTGACGGTCACTTGGGGTGAGTCTTTGAAGCCGTTTTTCAGATCCTCGGCCGCGGTTTCCTTTCCGAGCAAGACAAAGGGCTTGAGGGTGGTTATCAAGATCACCGAAATGATCAGCATGATTAAAAGCAGGCCATAGGATGGAATGAATACGTACAGCGCAGATCTTTCTAACTCTTTGAGAAATGAAAGTGCTTGGGTGTTCGGCTGCCGTTGGGGACTGTGCGAGCTTTTTTCGTCGATCTTGTGCCCGAGCCACTTGATCAGGTAGTTGAATGCAGCCAGGGTCAGGATGAGGCCCAGGCCAATGAGTAAGGTCCGCTGCCAATGTTGTCCTATGATCCCGAGGATACTCCCCAGGCCGTTGTTCATGGCGTAAAGCCAGGCCATCACGGCTGTTACGAAGGTGGCGGAGGTGTCCAGAGGAAACATTGAGGGTGCCAGCTTGAAGTAGCTGAGATAACCGTCGTGAAAGGCCTTGCCGTTCAAATAAAAGAACGGTGTGCTGATTGCCAGGATGAGCGAGCTGTTAAGCCCCCAGGTAATCCGGCGTTTATCGGTGCTTTCAAGTTTTTTTTCTGTTTCTTTAACCTTGGCGTTCACAGTCTTTCCTTAGATTTTTTAGCAGTGTCTTCTAGTCCACAACTCTGCTTCGGGCGGCACGGCAATCGTTGCAGCACGCAATGGCGCGCGTGGGGAATTGCAGCACGAGCTGCGTCGCCTATCAGCAATACCAATGAGGCACATCCCGGGAAAAACCGGCGAAGTCTTCCCAGACCTTTTGTGTGCGTTGCAGGCTGGCGTGGATTTCCTGCTCGCCGAAGGCCATGGCCCAGAGCACGCTGAAGAAGCTGTCAAACGCGGCGTAGAAGGCCATGCGGGTGAGAAAAACCGGCTCGGGATGGCCTGCACAGTAGCCGTCGATCTGGCCGCGGGCGAAGTCGCTGCTGAGGTTGCAGGAAAACAGCGCCAGCCGATTGAAGTCCCGCGCCGGATCTCCGAAACGGCAGCGGTTGAAGTCGATGATCGACAACTGGTCATCGGCGCCCACGATCATGTTGTTCAGGTGATAGTCACCGTGGAGAAACACCAGCGGCGTGTCCGCCAGCAGATGAAAGTGCTGTTCGAGAAACTGCAGGAAGTCTTGCTCATGGGCCACCTTGTGGCCACAGCTCCGGTACTGTTCGAGCTTTTTACGGTAGATGGCTCGCATCTGCTGTTCGGCGTTTTCAGTGCCCTCAGGCGCAGCAACGCTGTGGATCTGCTGGAGTATTTGACCGGCTTGCAGGCCAAGCTCATAACAGGCGGCGGCAGGCTGCTCGGCAACCCATTGCGCGCCATCCTTGCCTTCGATCCACGACAACAACGAGTAAACCTGGCGTCCTGAATCAAACAGACCGAAGTCCAAGGGTTGGGACATGGCGATGCCCTTTGCCGCCAGATGCTGGGTCCACTGGAACTCGTCGCGTTTGTTGACGTATTGGGATGAATCGTTGGTGCGCAACAGCAGGTGTTGGCCTTGTTCGTCGACGATATGAAAGATTCGATCGCTGGACCAGCCCTGGGTTTGTGCTTCGATGCTGCGCCACGTGGCGTGGCCTGGAATGTCTTGCATGCTCGCCTCCTTGCAAACGATTGCCGCCCCTGGGGGGCGGCAACAAAAGGCGGCGAATGGTACGTGGCCTGGCGGTGCTTTGAAAGCCTGCCGCTCAGGCGGTGAATCAGCCCACCAGGGCGATGTCCTGGGGCTTGGCCCAGGCCTCGATCAGTCGCTCTGGTGTGCAGCAGGTCTTGCGCTTGTAGACGAAGTTGCTGCACTTCTCGGCGAAGCCCTTGCGGTTTTGCACCATGTCCATGTGCATCTCTTCCAGCTCGGCGTTGCGGCAGTGCTGCATCAACTGTGGGTCGGCATCCAGCTTGCGCTGGCGCAGGTGCTGGTAGCGCGGGTCGGTGAGGACACCATTGGCCCGTTGCAGCAGCCACAGGCCGAACTCGTCCGGGCAGCGCGGGCCGATCTCCTGGACCATGCCCATCTGCAGGGCCTGGAGGGCGCTGATGGGCAGGCAGGCTTCGGTCAGTTGCTTGGCCATGGCCTGGCCGACGGCGCGGGGCAGGCTGTAGGTCCAGTACTCGGAGCCGTACAGGCCCATGCTCTTGTAGTGCGGGTTGTACACGGTGTCGGCGCGGGCCAGGACCACGTCCGCCGCCAGGGCCAGCATCAGGCCGCCAGCGCCGGCATTGCCGGTCAGGCCGCTGACCACCAGTTGGCGGGCGGTGAGCAGTTCCAGGCAGACATCGTCGATGGCCTGGATATTGGCCCAGGCTTCCAGGCCCGGCACTTCGGCGGCCTGGATCACGTTCAGGTGCACGCCGTTGCTGAAGGCGCCGCGGCCGCCGCGTACCAGCAGCACCTGGGTGTCCCGGGCCTTGGCCCAACGCAGGGCGCTGACCAGGCGCTGGCATTGCTCAGTGCTCATGGCGCCGTTGTAGAACTCGAAGGTCAGCTCACCGACTCGGCCGGACTCGCGGTAGCGGATCGGTTGGTAGGCTTCGGTGCTGAACGGGCTGCTGGATACCGACCAGTCCAGCACCGGTACATCGGCCAGGCGTTCGCCGAGTACGTGGCGCGCCGGGCGCTTGAAGGTTTCCTCGCCGGGCTGGGGCTTGAGGCGCAGGGAGCCGATCCACAGGCTGTGATCACCGCAGGCCACCAGCACCGCATCGTCGTGCACCGCCAGCAGTTGCCCGGGCATGCCGGTGCGTGAATCCAGGTGGGCGTCGTAGACGTAGTACTGGCCGCCGGCGAGGCTGGCCAGGACGCCGGGCTGGCCATCAGCGGCGTCGATGCTGCGCTTGATGAACTGCGCGCTGTCGTGCCAGCTGAAGGTGCGGTCGCACTGCTTCATGTTCGGTTGCAGGCGGCCAAGCACCGCGGGGTTGTCGTAGTCCAGGGGCTCAGGACGGAAGCCGTTGCGGAATTTTTCCACCACGTCGCGGATGCAATGGATGGCGGCGTCGCTGACCAGGCCGTTGTACAGCTCGGATTTGCGCAGTCCGCTGGGCAGGTTGAATTCATGGGTCGACCAGATTGGCCCGGCGTCCATTTCTTCCACCGCCTGCAACGCGGTGACGCCCCAGCGCTTGAGCTCCTTGCTGATGGCCCAGTCCAGGGCGCTGGCACCACGGTCGCCGACGATGCCTGGGTGGATGATCACCACCGGACGCTTGGCGTTGCTCCACAGCTGCTGCGGTACCCGGTCCTTGAGGAACGGGCAGATCACCAGGTCGGCCTCGGCTTCTTCGATCTGCCGGCAGACCTCTTCTTCACCGGTGAACAGCACCACGCTGGGGCGGTGCCCGGCCTGGCGCAGGTCGAGCCAGGCCCGTTGGGTCAGACCGTTGAAGGCGGTGGACAGCAGGATGATCTTCAGTGATCGCATAAGCAGACTCTTCCGTGAGTGATAGCGGTGTGGCAAAGGGCTCCGGCTGTGCCGTCCCTGGCCGCAATGGAGGCGCAAGAGTAGAGGGGGGGTGCGAGGCACAAACTGACCGAGATCAATCAAGCGTGCGGCCGGAAGACTGAGCCGCCCAGTGGTATTGATCCAGGGCAAAGCGGCGGGCTAGAGGCGTTGCGTGATGCAGAAACGACAAATCCCGCCTCAGGGGCGGGATTTGTCTACAGCCGGACCTTGCGGGTCTTAGGCTGGGAACAGCTCGCTCAGTTTCATGGCCAGCATCATGTCGCCTTCGGCGCGCAGTTTGCCGCCCATGAAGGCTTGCATGCCGTCGGTTTCGCCGCTGACGATACCGTCCAGGGTTTCACCGTCCATCACCAGGGTGACTTGTGCGTCTGGGTTCTCGCCTTCCTTGAGTTCACAGGTGCTGTCCTTGACGACCAGCGAGAAATGCTTGGAATCATCGATGCGGAAACCGAAAACCAGGTCCAGGCCGGCAGCGGCAGCTGGGTTGAACTTGGCTTGCATGGCTTGTACGGCGTCAGCTACGGAGGTCATGGTTCGATCCTTTTATGGGTGGTTACAGCAAGGGTCACAGTAAGCCGGGCTCAACGGAAAGTGATGAGCTCCGGAGCCTTCAACAGTTGCAGATGGGCATGACCGTTGAAGGAAGCCAAAGACACCTCGCGCCCGCGGAACTTCAGCTGGTTGAGCGAGGTGTTGACGATTTGCCAATTCAGTTCGAACGCCTGCTGGGCAGGTATCCGGGTGATCAGGTGCAGCAGGGCAGTGATGGTGCCGCCGGAGGTGAACACGGCAATCTTGTGCTGGTTGTCCGCTGCTTCGAGAATCCGCTGCAGACCGCCCTGGACGCGCTCGACGAATCCCAGCCAGCTTTCCAGCCCGGGCGGATCGTAGGTGCCGGCCAGCCAGCGCTGGATGATCAGGGCGAAGATGCGTTGGAACTCGGCGCGGTTCTGCGCGGCGTTACGCAGGATGTTCAGGGCTTCGGGTTCCTGGGGCAACAGGTCTGGGAGCAGGGCGCGGATGATGGCATCGGCGTCGAACTCGTTGAAGGCTGAATCGATTTCCAATGGCGGGTGGTCAAGCCCGGCGGCGCTCATCTGTTCCATCGCGGCCTGCGCGGTGTGCTGCTGGCGCCGCAGGTCGCCGGACAGGCAGCGATCAAAGCTGATGCCCAGCGCCGCCAGATGCTCGCCGAGCACGGCAGCCTGGCGCACGCCGGTGGCAGACAGCACGTCGTAGTCGTCTGCACCGAAAGAGGCTTGGCCATGTCGAATCAAATAGATGCTGCCCACGTCCGTGTCGTCCCGGTACGTTGAAAGTTTTGCGAGGTTATGAGGATGCCAGTGAGCTGTCAATGAAAAAACATACGCTTGTTTGAAATGCTTGTTGGAGCCTCGTAACACGAGGTTTCGCGACTGGTGGCCGACCGGTCGCGCCGGTATGCTTGAGCCCATTGCGCTGCTGGTTGGCAGCGGTTCATGTTTGAGGAGTCCCTGTGGAGTTTTTCGCCGAATACGCCAGTTTTCTGGCCAAGACCGTGACCCTGGTGGTCGCCATCCTGGTGGTGCTGATCACTGCCGCTGCGCTGCGCAGCAAGGGCCGCCGCAAAGGCACCGGGCAGTTGCAGGTCAGCAAGCTGAATGATTTCTACAAGGACCTGCGCGAGCGCCTGGAGCAGAGCCTGCTGGACAAGGATCAGCTCAAGGCCTTGCGCAAGGCCCAGGGCAAGACCGAGAAGAAACAGAAGAAACAACCGGCCGAGGCCAAGCCCCGGGTGTTCGTGCTGGACTTCAATGGCGATATCAAGGCTTCGGCGACCGAAGGCCTGCGCCATGAGATCACCGCCTTGCTGAGCCTGGCCACGCCCAAGGATGAAGTGGTGCTGCGTCTGGAAAGCGGTGGCGGCATGGTGCACAGCTATGGCCTGGCCTCGTCGCAACTGGCGCGTATTCGCCAGGCCGGGGTGCCTTTGACCGTGTGCATCGACAAGGTGGCGGCCAGCGGCGGCTACATGATGGCGTGCATCGGCGAGAAGATTATCAGTGCGCCGTTCGCCATCCTCGGTTCCATCGGCGTGGTGGCCCAGTTGCCCAACGTCAACCGCCTGCTGAAGAAACACGACATCGATTTTGAAGTGCTCACCGCCGGCGAGTACAAGCGCACCCTGACGGTGTTTGGCGAAAACACCGAGAAGGGCCGGGAGAAGTTCCAGGAAGACCTGGATGTGACCCATCAGTTGTTCAAGAACTTCGTGTCCCGCTATCGCCCGCAATTGGCCATTGATGAAGTGGCCACCGGTGAAGTCTGGTTGGGCGTGGCGGCGCAGGAGAAGCTGCTGGTGGACGAGCTGAAAACCAGCGATGAGTACCTGGCGGACAAAGCCAAGAATGCCGAGGTGTTCCACCTGCACTATGCCGAGCGCAAGAGCTTGCAGGAGCGTGTCGGGCTGGCGGCCAGCGGTTCCATCGACCGCGTGCTGCTGACCTGGTGGAGCCGCCTGACCCAGCAGCGGTTCTGGTAAGCCTCACTTGCAGAAGCCGGCAAGCGGGCTTTTGCGCCAGGGTCGGAAGCAGGTACAAAAAAGCCCTGAACCGGGAAACCGGTTCAGGGCTTTTTGTTGGCGCCAGGGCTTAGCGGCGACGGAACAGCGGCAGCGGTTCGTCGGTAGCGGCCTGGTAGGTCACCGAGAAGTCCTTGAGACTTTCCAGGGCTTCGTAGGGGTCCTTGTCGGCCCGCAGCGCGTAGGCGTCGAAGCCGCAGCGGTGCAGGTAAAACAGCTGGTCGCGCAACACGTCGCCAATCGCTCGCAGTTCGCCTTTGTAGCCATAACGGTCACGCAGCAGGCGGGCGTTAGAGTAGTTGCGGCCATCGGTAAAGGCCGGGAAGTTCAGGGCAATCACCTGGAAATGCTCGACGTCGTCACCGATCTCCTCGGCTTCTTCGTCCGCATCCAGCCACACGCCCAGGCCGCCATCGCGAGCCTTGAGGGCATGGGCGTGATCGCGCCACAGGGCCAGCGGCACGATCAGGTCGTCGCAGTTGGAGATGCCGTCGAGGGTCGCGTCCTTGGGCAGCAGGTGCCAGGTTTCGTCGATGACCTCGTTGTTCTTAATGATTCGCTGCATAGACGCGCTCCTTGAAGAGGTCGATGCCAATACGTTGATAGGTGTCGATGAAGCGTTCGTCTTCGGTACGTTGTTCCACGTACACGTCGATCAGCTTCGAGATCACGTCGGGCATGTCGTCCTGGGCGAAGGACGGGCCGAGGATCTTGCCCAGGCTGGCGTCGCGGCTGGCGCTGCCGCCCAGGGACACCTGGTAGAACTCCTCGCCTTTCTTGTCCACACCGAGGATGCCGATGTGGCCCACGTGGTGGTGACCACAGGCGTTCATGCAGCCGGAGATGTTCAGGTCCAGCTCGCCGATGTCGAACAGGTAGTCCAGGTCGTCGAAGCGGCGCTGGATGGATTCGGCGATCGGGATCGACTTGGCGTTGGCCAGGGAGCAGAAGTCGCCGCCCGGGCAGCAGATGATGTCGGTCAAAAGGCCGATGTTCGGCGTGGCAAAGCCGTTTTCACGCAGCTCGCCCCACAGGGTGAACAGTTGGCTTTGCTCGACGTCCGCCAGAATCACGTTTTGCTCGTGGGACGTGCGCAGTTGGCCGAAGCTGTAGCGGTCGGCCAGATCGGCGATGGCGTCGAACTGCTTGTCGGTGACATCCCCAGGCGCTACGCCGGTGGGTTTGAGCGACAGGGTGACGGCGACATAACCCGGCTTCTTATGGGCCAGGGTATTGCGTGCGCGCCAGCGGGCGAAACCTGGGTGCTGCTGATCCAGGGCAGCCAGTTCGCTGTCCTGGTTGCTCAGGGTCTTGTAGTCAGGGTCGACGAAGTGCTTGGCCACACGGTGCACTTCGGCTTCGGTCAGGGTGGTCTGGCCGCCGCGCAGGTGGACCATTTCCGCCTCGACCTTCTCGGCGAACACTTCCGGCGTCAGGGCCTTGACCAGGATCTTGATCCGCGCCTTGTACTTATTGTCACGACGGCCATAGCGGTTGTAGACCCGCAGGATGGCGTCGAGGTAGCTCAACAGGTCCTGCCAGGGCAGGAACTCGTTGATGAAGGCGCCGACCACCGGGGTACGGCCCAGACCGCCACCGACCAGCACGCGGAAACCCAGCTCGCCGGCAGCGTTGTACACCGGCTCCAGGCCAATGTCGTGGACCTCGATGGCTGCGCGGTCGGAAGTCGAGCCGTTGATGGCGATCTTGAACTTGCGCGGCAGATAGGCGAATTCGGGGTGGAAGGTGGTCCATTGACGGACGATCTCGCACCAGGGGCGCGGGTCGATCAACTCGTCGGCGGCGACACCGGCAAACTGGTCGGTGGTGACGTTACGCAGGCAGTTGCCGCTGGTCTGGATGGCGTGCATCTGCACGGTGGCCAGCTCGGCCAGGATGTCCGGCACGTCTTCCAGGGCTGGCCAGTTGAACTGCACGTTTTGCCGGGTGCTGATGTGCGCATAGCCCTTGTCGTAGTCGCGGGCGATCTTGGCCATCATCCGCGCCTGGCGCGAGGTCAATTGGCCGTAAGGCACGGCTACCCGCAGCATTGGGGCAAAACGTTGGATATAAAGGCCATTCTGCAGGCGCAGGGGACGGAATTCCTCTTCGCTCAGCTCGCCTGCCAGATAGCGTCGGGTCTGATCACGGAACTGCTTGACGCGGTCCTCGATGATCCGCTGATCGTACTCGTCGTATACGTACATATAGGTCCAGTTCTCAGGCTACAGGTGGCGCCAAAGCGCACTTGGCAAATACTGCGGTGAACGGCTTCGGTACGTTGCTTCGACTGGCGTCGACCGGGGCTTGTCGCCGGTTTCACCTCGTCCTGCCTTCGTTCTCGCTCAACCCCACCCATGTAAGCAAATCTGCGCGCACGGCCGCGCACTCCGGTCGGAGCCGCCGAACGATACCAGTTTGTGGTTATGCGCAAAAGTGATGTTTGAGTATATGCAAAGAACCAAAACGACTAACGGTAGGGGTATATGAGTATCCACATTTGAGGTGGGGACAATCCTGGTCTTAACTGTGGTCGTGTCTTTGAGCAGTCACCGACAAAATCTACTAGAGGCGATGCTATGAGCCATCCAACCAAAGTAAGGAAAAGTGACAGTAGCGTTGATGCTTGGGCCATTCTCTTTCTGATCATACTGGTCGTTGGTACGGCCGTGTTTTGGGTCAGCCACCAGTAGTCGAGGGTAAAAGAAGAGCCCGAATTGTCGGACAATCAGGACAATTTGCCGCCGTTGGCCAGCAATTTGCCAGTTATACTGCCTGGGATAATCCAGGGGCTCTTTTCACAATGTTCAAGGTTCTGTGCAAGTGGGTGATATGTCTGAGTTTGCCGTTCTGGGCGGTGGCTCAAGCAACGTCGGTGGTGTTTCTCAACCCCGGTAATTCAACGGAAACCTTCTGGGTCAGTTATTCGCGGTTCATGCAGGCAGCCGCCCGGGATCTGGGCATGGACCTGCAAATTCTCTATGGCGAACGCAATCCCCAGAACTCTCTCGATCAGGCTCGGGAGCTGTTTCAGCGAGCGCAAAAGCCCGATTACCTGATATTGGTCAACGAACAGTATGTCGCTCCGCAGATCCTGCGCATGTCTCAGGGTTCCGGGGTCAAGCTGTTTATCGTCAACAGCCCACTGACCGAGGATCAGCGGGCGTTGATTCGCCAAAGCCGCAGCAGTTACTCCGATTGGATCGGCAGCATGATGAGCAACGATGAAGAGGCCGGTTATCGGATGCTCAAGGAGTTGTTGCGCCAGCATGGCCCTTTGCCTGCCGGGCAAACAATCGATTTGCTGGCCTTTTCCGGGGTGAAAGTCACACCGGCGGCGCAGTTGCGCGAGCAAGGGCTGCACCGGGCCCTGGCGGAAAATCCTCAGGTGCGTCTGCGCCAGCTCGTGTATGGCGAATGGAACCGGCAGCGGGCGCACGAACAAGCACAACAGCTGTTGCAGCGCTATCCACAGACGCAACTGATCTGGTCGGCTAACGACGAAATGGCTCTGGGGGCCATGCAGGCTGCCCGGGAGTTGGGCCGCAAGCCGGGGCGCGATCTGCTGTTCAGTGGACTCAACAGTTCGCCCGAAGCCTTGCAGGCATTGATCGACGGGGAGTTGTCGGTGCTGATGGCCGGACATTTCACCAGCGGCGGCTGGGCCCTGGTGGCCCTGCATGATGATGCGCTGGGGCTCGATGCCCGACGTCTGGGAGGGCCGGACTGGCATTTGTCGCTGTTCCAGTCATTGACCCGTGACCAGGCCCGGCAACTAATGCGCCTGGGCGATCAGGTCGGTGCCCGGGTCGATTTTCGCGGGCTGTCCGCCCAAGGCAAGCCGGACAGCTACCGCTATCCCTTCAGTTTGCAGCTGCTGCTGCACTGACGCCGTTTCAGACTCCCGCCAGGTGCATCGCCAGGTTGGCGATACCCAGCAGCACCAGCACGAACAGGGTGGTAAAGAGAATGCCCAGCACGATGAAGTGACTGGGTTTGCCGTGACTGAAGTCCCGGGCGCGATTTTTCCCGCTTTGTACGCCGAAGGCGGCCGCCAGCACGCTTTGCAGCATCTGCAGGAAGGTTGGGGGCTGATTGTCGCTGCTTGGATCGTCCATAAATCCCTCGACACGGTTGGGTGTCAACAGAGCATAGACAATGTCGCCTGTGATGGCGGGCTGGTGTAGGAGCCGGCGGGCCGGCTCCTACAGAGTCTGGTTCAGTTGTCGTAGCCCAGGTTCGGCGCCAGCCAGCGTTCGCTTACGGCCAGGTCCTGGCCCTTGCGCTCGGTGTAGCTCTGCACCTGGTCCTTGTCGACCTTGCCCACCGCAAAGTACTGCGCCTGCGGGTGGGCGAAGTACCAGCCGCTGACTGCAGCCGCCGGGAACATGGCGAAGTGTTCGGTGAGGAACACGCCACTGCGGCCGGCGCGGCCTTCGCTGGCCTCGGGGTCGAGCAGGGCGAACAGGGTGCTCTTCTCGGTGTGATCCGGGCAGGCCGGATAACCCGGGGCAGGGCGGATGCCACTGTACTGCTCCTTGATCAGCGCCTCGTTGTCCAGCTGCTCATCCTGGGCATAGCCCCAGTAGTCTTTACGCACCTGCTGGTGCAGCCACTCGGCGCAGGCTTCGGCCAGGCGATCGGCCAGGGCCTTGACCATGATCGAGTTGTAGTCGTCGCCGGCATCCTGGTAGGCCTTGGCCACTTCCTCGGCGCCGATCCCGGCGGTGGTAATGAAGCCGCCGACATAGTCAGTGATGCCGCTGTCCTTGGGCGCGACGAAGTCCGCCAGGGAGAAGTTCGGCTTGCCGTCAGTCTTGATGATCTGCTGGCGCAGGTGATGCAGGCGGGCCAGGGGCTGGCCGTCGTCGCCGTAGACTTCCAGGTCGTCGTCCTGCACCTGGTTGGCCGGCCAGAAGCCGAATACCGCCCGGGCGCTGATCAGTTTTTCATTGATCAGCTTGTCGAGCATCTCCCGGGCGTCCTTATACAGGGCGGTGGCGGCTTCACCGACCACTTCGTCTTCGAGGATGCGCGGGTACTTGCCGGCCAGGTCCCAGGAGATGAAGAACGGCGTCCAGTCGATGTACTCGGCCAGCACCTTGAGGTCGATGTTGTCCAGCACCCGGGCGCCGGTGAAGGTTGGCTTGACCGGCTGGTAGTTGGCCCAGTCGAACTGTGGCTTCTTGGCGATGGCTGCGGCGTAGCTCAGGCGCTCGGTACGGGCGCTGCGGTTGGCGGTACGCTCGCGCACCTCCACGTACTCCTCCCGGGTCTTCTCGACGAAGCCAGCCTTGAGCTCCTTGGACAGCAACTGGGTGGCCACGCCCACGGCGCGGGAGGCGTCGGTGACGTAGACCACCGCGTCATTGCTGTACTTGGGCTCGATCTTCACCGCGGTGTGGGCCTTGGAGGTGGTGGCGCCACCGATCATCAGCGGCAGGTGGAAATCCTGGCGCTGCATCTCGCGGGCGACGTGGACCATCTCGTCCAGGGACGGAGTGATCAGCCCGGACAGGCCGATGATGTCGCACTTCTGCTCCTTGGCCACCTGGAGGATCTTCTCCGCCGGCACCATCACCCCGAGGTCGACGATGTCGTAGCCGTTGCAGCCCAGAACTACGCCGACGATGTTCTTGCCGATGTCGTGCACATCGCCTTTTACCGTGGCCATGAGGATCTTGCCCTTGGCCTCCGGCTTGTCGCCTTTCTCCAGTTCGATGAACGGAATCAGGTGGGCTACTGCCTGTTTCATCACCCGGGCGGACTTCACCACCTGGGGCAGGAACATCTTGCCGGCGCCGAACAGGTCGCCGACCACGTTCATGCCGGACATCAGCGGGCCTTCGATCACTTCGATCGGGCGGCTGAAACTCAGGCGCGACTCTTCGGTGTCTTCGACGATATGGCTGGTGATGCCCTTGACCAGGGCGTGCTCCAGGCGCTTGTTGACGTCCCAGTTGCGCCATTCCTCGGTTTCCGCTTCCTTGACGCTGCCATCGCCCTTGAACTGGTCGGCGATGGCCAGCAGCGCGTCGGTACCGTTTGGCGTGCGGTTGAGCACCACGTCTTCCACGGCATCGCGCAGCTGCTGTGGGATCTGGTCGTAGATCTCCAACTGGCCGGCGTTGACGATGCCCATGGTCAGGCCGTTGCGGATCGCGTACAGCAGGAACACCGAGTGGATCGCCTCACGCACCGGGTTGTTGCCGCGGAACGAGAACGACACGTTGGACACGCCGCCGGAGCTCAGGGCATAGGGCAGCTCGTCGCGGATGTAGGCGCAGGCGTTGATGAAGTCCACTGCGTAGTTGTTGTGTTCCTCGATGCCGGTGGCCACGGCGAAGATGTTCGGGTCGAAGATGATGTCTTCCGGCGGGAAGCCCACTTCATTGACCAGAATGTCGTAGGAGCGCTTGCAGATTTCCTTCTTGCGCGCCTCGGTGTCGGCCTGGCCGACCTCGTCGAAGGCCATCACCACAACGGCGGCGCCGTAGCGCTTGCACAACTTGGCGTGGTGAATGAACTGCTCGACGCCTTCTTTCATGCTGATGGAGTTGACGATGCCCTTGCCCTGGATGCACTTGAGGCCGGCTTCGATCACTTCCCACTTGGAGGAGTCGATCATGATCGGTACGCGGGAGATGTCCGGCTCGCCGGCGATCAGATTGAGGAAGGTGACCATGGCCTTCTTCGAATCCAGCATCCCTTCGTCCATGTTGATGTCGATCACCTGGGCGCCGGCTTCCACCTGCTGCAGGGCGACTTCCAGGGCCTCGGTGTAGTTGTCCTCGCGGATCAGCCGGGCGAACTTGGCCGAACCGGTGATGTTGGTGCGTTCACCAACGTTCACGAACAGCGAGTTGCGATCGATGGTGAAGGGCTCCAGGCCCGACAGGCGGCAGGCCTTGGGAATGTCCGGGATCTGTCGCGGGGCATAACCGGCCACGGCTTTGGCGATGGCGGCAATGTGCCCCGGAGTGGTGCCGCAGCAGCCGCCGACGATATTCAGGAAGCCGCTCTGGGCGAATTCCTCGATGACCTTGGCGGTTTGCTCCGGCAGTTCGTCGTATTCGCCGAATTCGTTGGGCAGGCCGGCGTTGGGGTGCGCCGAGACGTGGGTGCTGGCCTTGTTCGACAGCTCTTCCAGGTAGGGGCGCAGTTCGCTGGCGCCCAGGGCGCAGTTCAGGCCCACCGAGATCGGCTTGGCGTGGGCCACGGAGTTCCAGAAGGCCTCGGTGGTCTGGCCCGACAGGGTACGGCCGGAGGCATCGGTGATGGTCCCGGAAATCATGATCGGCAGCTCGACGCCCAACTCTTCGAACACGCCCTGTACGGCGAAGATCGCCGCCTTGGCGTTCAAGGTGTCGAAGATGGTCTCGATCAGGATCAGGTCGGCGCCGCCTTCGATAAGGCCCTTGGTGGACTCGGTGTAGTTCTCCACCAGTTCATCGAAGGTGACGTTGCGGTAGCCGGGGTTGTTGACGTCGGGCGACAGCGAGCAGGTACGGCTGGTCGGGCCCAGGACGCCGGCGACGAAGCGCGGCTTGTCCGGGTTCTCCTGGGTCTTGGCGTCGGCCACCTTGCGGGCCAGGCGTGCGCCCTCTACGTTTAATTCGTAGGCCAGTTCTTCCATGCCGTAATCGGCCATGGAAATGCGCGTGGCGTTGAAGGTGTTGGTTTCCAGGATGTCGGCGCCGGCATCCAGATAGGCTTTTTCGATGCCACCGATCACGTCCGGACGGGTGATCACCAGCAGGTCGTTGTTGCCCTTGACGTCGCTGGGCCAGTCGGCGAAACGCTTGCCACGGTAGTCCTGTTCTTCGAGCTTGTAGCTCTGGATCATGGTGCCCATGCCGCCATCGAGAATCAGAATGCGCTCTTTGAGGGCTTGCTGGAGAGCGTGGAGGCGAGCACTGCGATCAGACATGAGAACTACCTGGTAGGGCCATAACGAAGGGCGTGGATCATAGCAAACCTGCATGGATTTGCGGCATGTACGGGTTTTACATGAATATCGCTCACGTTGGTCGTGGGGCGAGATCGGTAGAATTGCGGCGTTTTTTCTTTCGGGACCAGGGACATGCCGTTTCGTTTTATCGTCAGCAGCGCGCTGCTGCTTCTCAGTTCAGTGTGCATGGCCCAAGGTCCGGCTCCGGCGATTTCCTACACCCGCGACATCCAGCCGATCTTCACCGAGAAGTGCGTGGCCTGTCATGCCTGCTACGACTCCGCCTGTCAGCTCAACCTGGGCAGCGGCGAAGGGGCCGGTCGCGGTGCCTCGAAGATTCCGGTGTACGACGGCGAGCGGAGTCAGGCGCAGGCGCCTACCCGGCTGTTCTATGACGCCAGCGGCAAGTCGGCCTGGCAGCGCCATGGGTTTTTTTCGGTGCTCGACGCCCAGGGCAGCCAGGCCGCACTGATGGCGCGCATGCTCGAGCTCGGTCATCGCACCCCGCTGCAGCCTAATGCCAAGTTGCCCAGCGAGATCGTCCTGGGCCTGAGCCGGGAGAACATGTGCCCGCAGCCGGCGGAGTTCGACGCCTATGCCGGTGCGCACCCGAAAGAGGGCATGCCCCTGGCGGTCACCGGTCTCACCGAGCAGCAATACCAGACCCTGCAACGCTGGTTGGCCTCCGGTGCGCCCATCGACGAGCAGGGCCTGGCCCCTAGTGCCCGGGAAAGCCTGCAAGTGGCCCAGTGGGAGAACCTGCTCAACGCCCCCGGCGCTCGGGAAAGCCTGGTGGCGCGCTGGCTCTACGAACACTGGTTCCTGGCCCATGTCTATTTCGAAGGCGGCGAGCCGGGGCACTTCTTCCAGTGGGTGCGCTCGCGGACCCCCAGCGGCCAGCCCATTGACCTGATCAATACCCGTCGCCCCAACGACGACCCGGGCACCCAGGTGTATTACCGCCTGTGGCCGGTGCAAGGGGTGATCGTGCACAAGACCCACATCACCTACCCGCTGAGCGCGGCGAAGATGGCCCGGGTCAAGACCCTGTTCTACAGCGGCGACTGGCAGGTCACCGCCTTGCCGGGCTACGGGCCGGGGCGCCGGGCCAATCCGTTCGAGACCTTCGAGGCGATTCCGGCCAAGGCCCGCTACCAGTTCATGCTCGATAACGCCGAATACTTCGTGCGCACCTTCATTCGTGGTCCGGTGTGCCGCGGGCAGATCGCCACCGATGTGATCCGCGACAACTTCTGGGCGCTGTTCCAGGCCCCGGAACACGATCTGTACATCACCGATCCGGCCTATCGCGGCCAAGCCACGCCGCTGTTGGCCATGCCCGGGCAAAACGACGATGTCGGCAGCGTGCTCAGCCTGTGGCTGTCCTATCGCGACAAGCGCAACGAGTACGAAGCCCTGCGCCGCGACTTCTATGCCGATTCTCCGGCCCCCAGCTGGTCGACCCTGTGGGCCGGCAACGACAACGCGCTGCTGAGCATCTTCCGCCACTTCGACAGTGCTTCGGTGAGCAAGGGCCTGATCGGCGAGGTGCCGCAGACGATGTGGCTGTTCGATTACCCGCTGCTGGAGCGCACCTATTATCAGCTGGCGGTGAATTTCGATGTGTTCGGCAACGTCTCCCACCAGGCCCAGACCCGGTTGTACTTCGACCTGATCCGCAACGGTGCCGAGCAGAACTTCCTGCGCCTGATGCCCGCTGGCAGCCGTGAGGATTTCCTCGACGATTGGTACCAGAACAGCGGCAAGTTCAAGATGTGGCTGGATTACGAGTCCATCGACGACGACAAGCGCAGCGCCCTGAAACTGGACCCCAAGGACCCGAAGAAAGACTTCGCCCATCAGTTGCTGGCCCGCTATGGCGAGCTCAACGCCAAGCCGGACCCAATCAATCGCTGTGACAGTGCCTATTGCTCGCGGCCCAATATCGACCCGGCGTTGCAGGATGCCGATCAGGCCCTGAGCCGCCTGGCGTCGCGTCCGGCAGCGGGACTCAAGGTCATCGAGCAGTTGCCGGAAGCCACCTTGCTGCGGGTCCAGGCCCCGAGCGGCAAGCGCGAGTTCTACAGCATGCTGCGCAATCGCGCCCACAGTAACGTGGCCTTCATGCTGGGCGAGTCGCTACGCTACCAGCCGGGCCTGGACACCCTGACCATTTTTCCGGGCATTCTCAGCAGTTATCCGAACTTCATGTTCAACGTTCCAAGCGAGCAGGTGCCGGCATTTGTCCAGGCCATGCAAGCCGCCAGGGACGCCGCCGGCTTCGAGAAGATCGTCGATCGCTGGGGGATTCGTCGCAGTCATCCGCAGTTCTGGCAGTACTTCCACGACCAGACCCGTTATCTGCAGGAAGTCGACCCGGTCGAGGCCGGAGTCATGGACATGAACCGTTACGAAAACCTCTGATACAGGGCCGCTATCTGTCCTCGGGACGCCCGCTGGCGGGCCCCGGGGAAGCCCTATACCAAGGTCTATCCCGACAAAAATACTAGGACTTTGTCAGCGGCGTCGATTGGCGTAAACTGCGCCCACGTCTGCGAGGAACCACCATGAGCGCCATAACCATTACCGACGCCGCCCACGATTATCTGGCTGATCTGCTATCCAAGCAGAACACCCCGGGGATTGGCATCCGCATCTTCATTACCCAGCCAGGGACTCAGTACGCCGAGACCTGCATCGCCTATTGCAAGCCGGGCGAAGAGAAACCCGAAGACAAGGCCCTTGGCCTGAAGAGCTTCACCGCCTACATCGACGCCTTCAGCGAAGGTTTCCTCGATGACGCGGTGGTCGACTACGCCACCGACCGCATGGGCGGCCAGCTGACCATCAAGGCGCCCAACGCCAAGGTGCCGATGGTCAATGCCGACAGTCCGGTCAACGAACGCATCAACTACTACCTGCAAACCGAGATCAACCCGGGGCTGGCCAGCCACGGCGGCCAGGTCAGCCTGATCGACGTCGTTGACGATGGCATCGCCGTGCTGCAATTCG
The DNA here is from genome assembly GCF_042980055.1 of Pseudomonas danubii. Taxonomy (NCBI): domain Bacteria; kingdom Pseudomonadati; phylum Pseudomonadota; class Gammaproteobacteria; order Pseudomonadales; family Pseudomonadaceae; genus Pseudomonas; species Pseudomonas danubii. The sequence continues at coordinate 5,312,874 of NZ_CP116502.1, read as the reverse complement.
GTGGCGGTTGCCAGGGTTGCGGCCAGGCCGACGTGACCTTGAAGGAAGGTATCGAGCGCACCCTGCTCGAGCGCATCCCCGAGCTTAAGGGCGTGCGCGACGTCACTGACCACACGCAGAAAGAAAACGCCTACTACTAAGGCGTTCGCTGCGAACAGAAAACGGCGCCCCGTGAGCGCCGTTTTTTTATGCCCGCAAACCAGCTCCCCGCAAAAAAGCCTCCGTAGGAGCCGGCTTGCCGGCGAAAGGGCCCTTGAGCCTTGCGCCAATGCCGAGATTGCCTCCACTGGCAAGCCAGTTCCCGCAAAGGGGGTCAGGGGCGATAGAGGTGCGCGTGCCCGGCGCGGTACAGCGATGATTCGCTGAACGCGTCCGTGGCCAGCACCCGGCCCACCAGGATCAGCGCCGTGCGCCGGAAGCCCTTGGCCGCGACTTTATCGGCAATGTCCGCCAGGGTGCCCAGGACCCAGTCCTGGTCCGGCCAGGTGGCTCGGTGTACCACGGCAATCGGGCAGTCGGCGCCGTAGTGCGGCAGCAGCTCTGTGACTATCTTCTCCAGGTGGTTGACCCCCAGGTGAATCGCCATGGTGGCGCCGTGGGCCGCGAGGCTAGCGAATTCTTCACCGGCCGGCATGGCGGTCTTGTCCGCATAGCGGGTCAGGATCACGCTCTGGGATACATCCGGCAGGGTCAATTCGGCTCCCAGCAGGGCGGCACAGGCGGCGGTGGCGGTGACGCCAGGGATGATCTCGAAGGGAATACCCAGCTCCCGCAGGCAGCGAATCTGCTCGCCAATGGCGCCATACAGGCTCGGATCGCCGGAATGTACCCGGGCTACATCCTGACCCTGGTCGTGCGCGTGCTTGATCGCCTCGATGATCTGTTCCAGATGCAGCTCGGCGCTGTTGATCACTCGTATCGCGCTGTGGCCTTCGAGGACAGCCTCGGGAACCAGCGAGCCGGCGTAGATGATCACCGGGCAGCGATGGATCAGGCGCTGGCCCTTGACCGTGATCAGTTCCGGATCGCCGGGACCGGCACCGATGAAATAGACAGTCATGGCTGTGTCCTGTGAAAAAGGGGCTGGAGCCAGCTTCAAATGAAGATTGCTCATGATCAAGGCGGGGGATTATCGAGGATTTTACCGGCAAGCGGCCATTGCCAGGGTGGCCTGGGCGAATTTCTGACGAGGGATCAGCAGTTTGGCCGGGCCGGGATGCAGCTGTTCAGCCATGGCCAGGGCCGCACTTTCGGCAACGCCGTAGCAGCCGGTGCGTTCAAAGGCGATCTGTGAACGGTGGCTCAGGCGCAAAGCATAAGGCGCCAACTGCGTGCTGCTGAAACAGGTCAGCGGCAATGCCAGTTGTTCGGCCAACTCCAGCAGTCCGGGCTCGGCCCGTTTCAGGTCGATGCTCGCCAGGGCGAAAACCTGCTGCGTATCGATGCGATGGGCTTCCAGCACCTGATCCAGCAGCGCGCGCAGCGTGGTCGCCGGGCAGCCTTTCTGGCAGCCCAGGCCGACCACCAGGGTCGACGCTGCGCGCACCTCGATCATGCCGAGTACGGATCCGTGTTCTTGCGCCGGAACAGCCAGGCGCTGATCAGCCCGAGGGCCAGCCAGAAGGCGGCGTTGGTCAACTGTGAAGCGATTTTGAACTGGGTCTCCAGTGCTTGCGGGGCCAGCATCGAATGCACTTCCGGTTGTGGTGCGCCGATCACGTGAGGCACGGCGATGATGGCGGCGCCCAGCAGTTTCAGCAGCCAGTTGCCAGCGAACACGATCAGGGCAAGGCCCACGGCGGTGGAAGCGGCAGCGCCGATCCACCAGACCTGACGCTGCACCAGATCGGCGGCAGCGGTGCCCGGCAACTCCGGCGGCAGGCCCAGGGTCGGCGCCAGGCAGAAGGTCGCATAACCGGCCAGGCCCCAGAGCAGGCCCTGGGAAGTGCGGCTGGGTGCCCGCAGGGTGTAGAGCCCTGCCAGCATCAGGGCGAAGCCGACGGCCACCACCAGGTTGCCACCGGTGGTGGACAGCACTCGCTGCCAGCCATCTTCCGGTTCCCAGGCTTCGGCGTCGTGGCTGTGGCCGGCCATGGCGCCTGCGGCGTGTTCATGAGCCTCCACGGCCGGGGCCTGTTCATAGGTTTCCGCCTGCAGAATCAGCGGGGCCACCCAGAAGCTCTGCAGCAGGGTCAGCAGCAAGGCCGCCAGCAACCCGCTGAAGCCTGCGGTTTGTGCAATACGCTTGATCATGTCGGCAGGTCTCAGTGGCAAGGGAAAGCAGCGCTGTGACGAGTATCGTGGGCAGCGTTGTGCACCGCTTCGATATGGGAGAAACCGGCGAAATACACCAGGCAGGCGCCCAGCAGCGAAGCGCCGATGGCGGCCACCAGGCGCTGGCTCAGGGTGGAGGTGCTGCTGGCGGAGTGGCTGGTGCTGCTGATGATCGACATGGCGCTTCCCTTTGGAGTGTCGGCGGGGGAGGAGCGCAGGAAAACCCCGCGTGAGGAGCACGCAGGGTTTGCAACAGCGCCCGCCCACCGCGGGTTTGTTATGTGTGTGTTGCGGGCCGGTCTCCGGGCTTGCGAGGGGCAGGGCTGTGTCATGCCGTGCCGACAAGTGTCGCCTTCCCATGCCTTGGCACAGTGGATCTGACACTTCGCTCGCTTACCGTTGCGGGGGCAGCACCGGACTGGTCACGACTTTTTAGTAAAGCACGTGATTCACCGGTTTCCCGTTTCACCCTGTGAAGGGCACCCGTAACAAGGCGCGTAGCAAATCATGGGCGGGGTAACGTCGTCAATTGCGGATGCCGGTGTATTGCCGATTGACCGTCCCCCGCGCTCTGCGTAGCCTTGCGCCTTCGAGGTTCTTCGGCCAGCGGTCGAAGCTAAGAAGGGAACGCGGTCGATGCCGCGGCTGCCCCCGCAACTGTGAAGGGTTTCATTTCTGCAAGGCCACTGCATTGGCGTTCGTAACGCCTGCGGGAAGGCGCAGAAACCGCCAGTCCAATGACTGGCAAGCCCCCAGCCAGGAGACCTGCCTCGATCCCAGATTCTCACTACAACCGGGCGGGGTGATCCGGTGGCGAAATCTCCGCGCGCCTCTGCGCTGCGGCTCTCGTCCCGTATGCCCGCCACCTTTGCCAAGGGGCATCCGATGAAAACACTGGCCAAACTTCCCGTCACCATCGTCACCGGCTTCCTTGGCTCGGGTAAGACCACCTTGCTCCGGCACATGCTGGACAACGCCCAGGGCCGGCGCATCGCGGTGATCGTCAACGAGTTCGGCGAGCTGGGCATCGATGGCGAGATCCTCAAGCAATGCTCCATCGGCTGCACCGAGGAAGAGGCCAGCGGCCGGGTCTACGAGCTGGCCAACGGCTGCCTGTGCTGCACCGTGCAGGAAGAGTTCTTCCCGGTGATGCGCGAACTGGTGGCGCGCCGTGGCGACCTGGACCACATCCTTATCGAAACCTCCGGCCTGGCCTTGCCCAAGCCCCTGGTCCAGGCCTTCCAGTGGCCGGAAATCCGCAGCGCCTGCACCGTCGACGCGGTGATCACCGTGGTCGACAGCCCGGCCGTGGCCGCTGGCACCTTTGCCGCGTTCCCCGATCAAGTGGACGCCCAGCGCAAGCTCGACCCCAACCTGGACCACGAATCGCCGCTGCACGAGCTGTTCGCCGACCAGCTGTCCAGCGCCGACCTGGTGATCCTCAACAAGACCGACCTGATCAACCCCGAAGACCTGGCCAAGGTGCGCCTGGAAGTGGCCGAAGAGCTGCCGCCGGCGGTCAAGGTCATCGAAGCCAGCAGCGGCCGCCTGCCCCTGGACGTATTGCTGGGCCTGGGTGCCGGCTCCGAGGAACACATCGACGGTCGCCACAGCCACCACGATCACCACCACGACGGTGACGACGACCACGACGATCACGATCACGACGCCTTCGACTCCATCTCCATCGAACTGCCCCAGGCCGACGAAAGCCTGCTGCTGGACGCCCTGACCCAGCTGGTGGTCAAGCACGGCATCCTGCGGGTCAAGGGCTTTGCCGCGATCCCCAACAAGCCGATGCGTTTGCTGATCCAGGGCGTGGGCACGCGCTTCGACAAGCACTTCGACCGCAAGTGGGGCGCTGACGAAGCCCGGACCACGCGCCTGGTGCTGATCGGCCAGGAACTGGACGCCGCCCAACTCGAGGCGCAACTGCGCGCCGCCCTCAGCGTGTAAGCCATGCACCTGCTCAGGACCCAGCCCGGCGGTTTCGTGTCGGATGACAACATTGCCGACCTTGGACAAACCCCCGCCGAGCTGGTGATCCTGTGCAGCGGCGACTCCAGCCTGGCGCTGCTGGCAGATGCCGCCGAGCAGCTGCCCGAGGATTACCCCAGCTTTCGCCTGGCCAACCCGATGCAGGTGCAGAACCACGCTTCGGTGGATCTGTATGTGGACCAGGTGCTGCGCCACGCCAAGGTGATCCTGATTTCCCTGCACGGCGGCATCGGCTACTGGCGTTACGGCGTCGAGCGGCTGGTGGAGCTGTCCCAGCGCGGGGTGCAACTGATTCTGGTGCCGGGGGACGACCGCCCCGACCCGGAGCTCAGCGACCTGAGCACCGTGGGCCCCGTCGAGCGCGATCGCCTGTGGCAGTTCCTGCGCCAGGGCGGGCGCGACAACGCGCTGAATTTCTACCGCTGCCTGGCCAGCGGCCTGCTGGGGCGCGACTACCCCTGGAGCGAGCCGCAGACCCTGCCACGCACGGCGATCTACCACCCGCACAAGAGCCAGGCCACTCTCAGCGACTGGCAGGTTGATTGGCAGCCCGATCAAGCGGTGGCGGCGCTGCTGTTCTACCGCTCCCACCTGCAGGCGGCCAACACCGGCTTTATCGACCTGTTCTGCCAGCGCTTGCAGGCGGCGGGGCTCAACCCCTTGCCGATCGCCGTGGCCAGCCTCAAGGAGCCCGGCTGCCTGAGCCAGGTGGAAGAGTGGCTGGAGGCAACCGCGGCCGGGGTGATCCTCAACACCACCGGCTTTGCCCAATCCAGCCCCGAAGCCCCGCACCTGCGGCCGTTCCGCCGCAACATTCCGGTGATCCAGGCCATCTGCGCCCAGGACAACGAGCCCGGCTGGCGCGACAGCGAGCAAGGCCTGGGCCCGCGGGACCTGGCCATGCACATCGCCTTGCCGGAACTGGACGGGCGCATCATCAGCCGGCCCATCAGCTTCAAGGACCTGGCCTGGCGCAGCGAGCGCAGCCAGTCGGACGTGGTCTGCTATCGCGGCCAGCCCGAGCGCATGGACTTTGTCGCCGAACTGGCCCGGCGCTGGGTCGAGCTGGGGCGCCTGGACAACGGCCACAAGCGCATCGCCCTGGTGCTGGCCAACTACCCGACCCGCGACGGGCGCATCGGCAACGGCGTCGGCCTGGACACTCCGGCTGCGGCGCTGAACATCCTCAAGGCCCTGCACGCCGAAGGCTACCCGCTGCCGGCCGAGTTGCCCGCCAGCGGCAGCGAGCTGATCCGGCAACTGCTGGGCGGGGTCAGCAATGACCTGGACAGCCTCGACCGGCGCCCGTGTCAGCAAAGCCTGGCCCTGGACGACTACGCGCTGATGTTCCAGGCCCTGCCCGCCGCCAACCGCGAGGCGGTGCTGCAGCGCTGGGGCGCACCGCAGCAAGACCCGATGTTCCGCGACGGGCGGATGATGATCGCCGGCCTGCGTTTTGGCCTGACCTTCGTCGGCATCCAGCCGGCCCGGGGTTATCAGGTGGACCCCAGCGCGGTCTACCACGACCCGGACCTGGTGCCGCCCCATGGCTACCTGGCGTTCTACTTCTGGCTGCGCCAGACCTACGGCGCCCATGCGCTGATCCACGTCGGCAAGCACGGCAACCTGGAATGGCTGCCGGGCAAGGGTGTCGGCCTCTCGGAGAACTGCTGGCCGGATGCGTTGCTGGGGCCGCTGCCGAATATCTACCCGTTCATCGTCAACGACCCGGGGGAGGGCGCCCAGGCCAAGCGCCGCACCCAGGCAGTGATCATCGACCACCTGATGCCGCCCCTGACCCGTGCCGAAACCTACGGCCCGCTGCGTAACCTGGAGCTGCTGGCGGACGAGTACTACGAAGCCCAGCTGCTGGACCCACGTCGCGCTCGGGAGCTGCAACGGGACATCCTGCAACTGGTGCGCGAGACCCACATCGACCGTGAGTTGCAACTGGGCGAACAGCTGGACAGCGACGCCGACGCGGCGATCTGGCTGCCGCGCCTGGACACTTACCTGTGCGACCTCAAGGAGTCGCAGATCCGCGATGGCCTGCACGTGTTCGGCGAATCCCCCGACGGCCGACTGCGCATCGATACCCTGCTGGCCCTGCTGCGCATTCCCCGGGGCGATGGCAAGGGCGCCCATGCCAGTCTGCTGCGGGCCTTGGCCAAGGCCTTCGACCTGGGCTTCGATCCGCTGGACTGCGCCCTGGCCGAACCCTGGACCGGGCGTCGCCCGCAGCCGTTGCGACAGCTCAGCGATGCCTTGTGGCGCACGGCGGGCGATGTGCGCGAACGCCTGGAACTGTACGCCGCAGCATTGATCGAAGCCGCGCTCCAGGGCCCGGTGGCGCAGTTGGATGAGCCGGGCTGGGAGCCGGTACGGGTCATCATCGACGCCTTGCGCGAAGTGGTCGCGCCGCGCCTGGACGCATGCGGCCCGGCGGAAATGCGTGGCCTGCTGGACGCCTTGAACGGCCGTTTCGTCCCCGCAGGGCCCAGCGGTGCACCCAGCCGCGGGCGTCTGGACGTGCTGCCCACCGGACGCAACTTCTATTCGGTGGACGTGCGCAACCTGCCCACCACCACCGCCTGGCGCATCGGTTTCCAGTCGGCGAACCTGATTCTCGAACGCCACCTGCAGGACCACGGCGATCACTTGTTGCAACTGGGCCTGTCGGTCTGGGGCACCGCCACCATGCGCACCGGCGGTGACGACATTGCCCAGGCCATGGCCCTGATGGGCGTGCGCCCGGTGTGGGCCACCGGCAGCCAGCGGGTGGACGATTTCGAGATCCTGCCCCTGAGCCTGCTGGACCGGCCGCGGGTCGACGTGACCCTGCGGGTGTCCGGGTTCTTCCGCGACGCCTTCGCCAACCTGATCCGCCTGTTCGACGCAGCGGTGCAAGCGGTGGCGGCCCTCGATGAGCCTGAGGACATGAACCCCCTGGCGGCCAGGGTTCGCGCCGAGCGCGAGGCCTTGATCGCCTCCGGCCTGGAGCAGGACGCGGCCGCGCGTCAGGCCGGCTGGCGGATCTTCGGCGCCAAGCCCGGGGCCTATGGCGCCGGGGTCCAGGGTGCCATCGACGGTCGCCTGTGGCAGAGCCGCGAGGACCTGGCCGAGGTCTACCTGAACTGGGGCGGCTATGCCTATGGCGGCAGCGACGAAGGCACCGCCGCCCGCGAGCAGTTCGCCACCCGCCTGAGCCAGGTGCAGGCGGTGTTGCAGAACCAGGACAACCGCGAGCACGACCTGCTGGATTCCAACGACTACTACCAGTTCCAGGGTGGCATGTTGGCCGCGGTGGAAAGCCTCAGCGGGGCCAAGGCTGCCAGCTACCACGGCGACCACAGCCAGCCGGACCTGCCGAAGATCCGCACCCTCAAGGAAGAACTGAACCGGGTGATCCGCTCCCGGGCGGCCAATCCGAAGTGGATCGAAGGGGTCAAGCGCCATGGCTACAAGGGCGCCTTTGAAATGGCCGCGACCCTGGACAACCTGTTCGCCTTCGACGCCACCACCGAGCTGATCGACGATCACCAGTACGCCTTGCTGGCAGACGCCTACCTGCTGGACGACTCGACCCGCGAGTTCGTCCGCCAGCATAATCCCCACGCCCTGCGCGACATGACCGAGCGCCTGCTGGAAGCCCAGCAGCGCGGCCTGTGGCAAGAGCCCGGCGATTATCGTGAAGCCCTGGAGCACCTGTTGCTGGATATTGAAGAAGACAGCTGAGCCTGTAGCCGCTGCCGCAGGCTGCGAACGCCGACGACGTCGACGTCACCTGCTACCGCCCCGAACCTCTTCGCAGACGGCTCTGCGGTGCCGATCGCAACCTGTAGCAGCGGCCACCCCCTGATGTTTGCACAACCCTTGAGCGAGACCCCGACATGAGCGACACCCCCCATTTTCCGCTGTCCGCCGTGGTCGGCGCCGAAAGCCTGAAACTGGCCCTGTGCCTGACCGCCATCGACCCGAAGATCGGCGGTGTGCTGATCGAAGGTCCGCGGGGCATGGCCAAGTCGACCCTGGCGCGGGGCCTGGCCGATCTCTTGGCCAGCGGCCAGTTCGTCACCTTGCCCCTGGGCGCCACCGAAGAGCGCCTGGTGGGCACCCTGGATTTGGACGCCGCCCTGGGCGAAGGCCGGGCGCAGTTCTCGCCGGGGGTTCTGGCCAAGGCCGACGGTGGTGTGCTCTATGTCGATGAAGTCAACCTGCTGCCTGATCACCTGGTGGACCTGCTACTGGACGTGGCCGCCAGCGGTACCAACCTGATCGAGCGCGACGGTATTTCCCATCGCCATTCGGCGAAGTTCGTACTGATCGGCACCATGAACCCGGAAGAGGGCGAACTGCGTCCGCAACTGCTGGACCGCTTCGGCCTCAACGTCGCCTTGAGCGGCCAGCCCGCGCCGCAGGAGCGCGGGCAGATCATCCGCCGGCGCCTGGATTTCGACAGCGATCCCCAGGGCTTCTGCGGCCAATGGGCCGAGGCGCAAACGGCGTTGCGCGAGCGTTGCCAACAGGCCCGAGCACTGCTGCCGGCCATCGCCCTCGATGACCTGTCCCTGGAGCTGATCACCGAGCGTTGCTTCGCTGCAGGCGTCGACGGCCTGCGCGCCGACCTGGTGTGGTTGCGAGCCGCCCGGGCCCACGCCGCCTGGCGCGGTGCCAGCGCCATCACCGAGCAAGACATCGACGCGGTCGCCGAGTTTGCCTTGCGCCACCGCCGCCGAGAGACGGCGCCCAGTGCGCCGCAATCGGAGTCCAGCCCCCAGACGCCGGCGTCAGCCAACGCCAACCCCAGTGAAGGCCAGGGCCAATGGGGCGAAATGCCGGCCCAGGCGTTGCCCACCGGCGCCCGGCGTGAAGTGCCCAGCTGGCCAAAAAAGCCCTAGGCATTCGTCCCCGCACTGATCGGGGGGCGGATGCCAAGCCCCGGGCGGGGCACCTGGATCATGGCCGGCAAGGCAAAGGCCGCGAGGCCCGCGCCGGTTCCATCAACTGGCCCGGCACCTTGCTCAAGGGCCGGCCGCGCTTGCGCCAAGACCTGCTGTTTCGCCTGCGCAGCCGCGCGCCCCATGAACTGTGGCTGGTGATCGTCGACGCCTCGGCCTCGACCCGCCGCCACAGCGCCCTGAGCGACGCCAAGGGTTTGCTGGCACAACTGTTCGACGACGCCTACCGCCAGCGTGCGCGCCTGGCCCTGCTTACCGCCAGTGGCCGCGCACCGAGCTGGCAGGTCCAGGGCCTGAAAGCCTCCAAGGACCTGCGGCACTGGCTCGATGGCCTCGGTGCTGCTGGCGGCACGCCCTTGCCACAAGCCCTGAGCGAAGCGGCCCAGTGGCTGGAACAGCGCCAGCGGCGCCTGCCGGCGGAACAGCAGCGCGTACTGCTGATCACCGACGGCCGCCTGAAAACCCTGCCGCTGTTGCAGCCCCTGAACTGCCCGACCTTATTGCTCGACATTGAACGCGGCCCGATCCGCCTGGGCCGCGCCCGCGAACTGGCGACACGCCTCAACGCCGCCTACCACCACCTCGATCTGTAGCCTCTAACCCCGTAACCCCGTAACCGCTGCTGAGCCTGCGAAGCTGCGACCGCCGACGCAGTCGGCGCAAAGGCCCCCAATCCTTCCCAGAAACAACGCGGAGCCTGCCCCTGCGAGCCCTTCGGGCCCGTTCGCAGCCTGCGGCAGCGGCTACACTGCCAGCGCCAACACAGGAGTGAAGCGATGCGGGTACTGGTGCGTAACGATAAGGACGATTTCCGGGTCAAGGCCTATGCCGGGACCAATGGGGTGTTGCTGGCCATGGATCTGGATGCGTCACGGCGCAAGGGGCTGCTGGGCTTCGCCATCGAGAAGCAGGTCGGCAGCAAGCCCTGGCTGTTTCTGTTCAATAGCCTGACCTTCCCCGGCAAGACCCATACCTTCCCCCAATACAACGCCACCCCCAGCGATCAGGCGCCGCTGCAGAAGTTTCGCTGGGCCGACTACGCGGTCCGCCCCGGCACCACCCTCAACTATCGGGTGCATCTGGCCTACGGCAGCCCCGATGCGCCGCAACTGGGGGAGGCCCTGGAACTGAGCATCACCGCCGACAACGGCCAACCGCCGGGGCAGCAGGTGATCTTCAACCGTGCCGTGGCCGCCAGCCAGGCCTTCTCGCGCAAGTTTCCGGAACTGGATGCGTTGCTCAGCAACAACAAGAAACTGCCTATCGAGTCCTGGCCCGACGCCCCGCGGCAATGGCTGGAAAACGGTCTGCTGGAGGCGCTTCTGGGGTTTATCCAGCGCGCCACGGATGCCAGCTGGAGCCTGGACATCGCCATCTACGAGTACCAGTTGCAGGCCGTCGTTGACGCGGTCAACGCCGCCTTCGACCGTGGCGTGCAAGTGCGGGTGCTGTACCACGCCGGCCCCGGGGACGACGACACCACGCAGAACCAGGCCAGCCTGCAGCACCTGCCCGAGCACAGCAAACGTGGGCGGGTGACCCACGGGATCTTCCATGACAAGTTCATCGTCCTCAGCCGCCTCGACGCCGCCGGCCAGCGTCAGCCCGAAGCGGTGCTCTGCGGCAGCACCAACTTCACCGCCAACGGGGTCTACCGCCAGGCCAATGTGCTGCACAGCCTCGATCACCCGGACATTGCCGGGCGCTATCTACAGGTGTTCGAGCAGATCTGGCAGGCGCCGACGGACGTGGGCGCCACCCGCAAATGGCTGACCCAGGACAATCCCATGCAGCCGGATGCGCCGCTGTTCGCCGGTTTTTCCCCGCGCAGGGGGCAGGGCGATCTCAGTGAGTTCGTCGACATCATCAACGGCGCCCGCCGCGACCTGCTGTTCGTCACCGCCTTTGCCTTGCCCGACAGGATTCTCGACGCCTTGCTCGGCCAGCCCCACGACGATGTGCTGCGTTATGGCCTGCAAAACACGGCCAGTCGCATCACCGGCTTCCACGCCGATCGCACCGCCGAGTTTGCCGCCACCGCCTTGCTCAACAAGGGCCTGGAAGGCTGGCTCAAGGAGGGACTGAAGGGCCAGAGGGGCAACCTGCTGGTGCACACCAAGGCACTGGTGACCGACTTCACCAGCGAGGCTCCGGTGATCATCAGCGGCAGCCACAACCTCAGCGTCGGCGCCAGCCAGAGCAATGACGAGAACTACCTGATCATCCGTGGCGACACCGATCTGGCGGATCGCTACGGCCTGGAACTGCTGCGCTTCTATGAGCATTACCGGTTTCGCTACTTCGCCAGGCAGTTGGCCCTCAAGCAGGTCCGGCCCCTGGCGGTGGACGACCGCTGGAGCGATGACTATTACCTGGAAGGCGACTTGCGCCAGCTGTCGCGCCTGCGTTTTTCCGGGCGCTGAACCGAGCCGCCGAACGGCCTGCCATCGGTCCGCTTTTACCGGGGCCGGGCAGGCAGATTGATATCACCTGATCTAGCGTTGCCAGCGGAGCGAGCGCTCCCTCCGCAACGGAGCCTTTTCAGGGAGATAAATCATGGTTTATGTACGGCGTGATGTAGGGAAATTGAGCGGCGATTGGGACCCGACCCTGTTGTGGTATGCCAGGGCGGTGGGCGTCCTGCTCCAGCGCCCGATCACCGATCGCACCAGTTGGCGATTCCTCGCGGCGATTCACGGATTCTCCGAGTCGTGGTGGAGGATGGACGGCTACCTCAAGGCCGGTGAGGCACTGCCCAACGAAGCGGAACAGCTGCTGTACTGGGACCAGTGCCAGCATGGCAACTGGTTCTTCCTGCCCTGGCACCGCGGTTACCTGGCGTCCTTCGAACAGATCGTCCGCGATGTGGTCGTCCAGCTGGGTGGTCCCAAGGATTGGGCGCTGCCTTACTGGAATTACAACGAGGGGCAGCAGTCCCTGCACCTGCCCGCGTGCTTTGCCGCCAAGACCCTGCCAAACAATGAGGGGCCCAACCCGCTGTATGTTGAAAAGCGCTTTGGCCTTTTGGGCGACGGCAACGTCGTGCTCGATGGCAGTCTGATCGGTCTCGGCTGTCTGGACGACCCGAGGTACGAGGGCGGCAGCGAAGGCAGCCCGCCCGGCTTTGGCGGTACCCCGAAAACCCTGCTTAGAAGCGGTGTCACAGGCGGCCTGGAGTCGTGCCCGCACAACGTCGTGCATACCGAAGTCGGTGGCCGCGATCAGGTGCGAACCGCTCCCGACGGCTCTCGGTATACGGTTCGTGGCCTGATGAGCTATCCCAATACCGCCGCGCTGGACCCGATCTTCTGGCTGCACCATGCCAATATCGACCGCTTGTGGCAGGTCTGGCTGGACAGCCCCGGGGAGCACAGCAACCCCGACAAGTCCAACTGGTACAACGGCCCCGACAAACTGAGCCGGCCCTTTATCGTGCCCCAGGTCGATGGCGAACCATGGAAGTTCAAGGTGGCGGAGGTGCTCGATACCCTGGCGCCCAGGCTCAACTATCGATACGACACCACGGCTCCCGCCAAGAGCCAGGGCAACCGTCTGCACCAGCGCTTGCAGCGCCTGGGGCTGGCAACCGATCAATTGCAGAACTTCAGCGCCAGCGGAGCATTGATGGCCAAGGAACCGGAAACAGAAGTGATAGGGGCCAATCGTGCGCCGCTGGAAATCGTCGGGCACTCGGTGCAGACCTCAGTGCAACTGGACAAGCAGGGCGCGCAACAGGTGTTCAGCAGCCTGAAGTCGAACCTGTTCGCGGCCAGCCTTACGCCGCCGGACCGGGTATTTCTCAACCTGGAAAATATTCGCGGCAACAGCGATGCGGTGTTGCTGGAGGTTTATGTCAACCTGCCGGCCGATGCCGATCCGGCTCAGCATCCGGAGCTGCGGGCCGGGGTCTTGTCGTTGTTCGGCGTGAGCGATGCCAGTCGTACCGACCACGAGCACGGCGGGCACGGCATCACCGAGGTGTTCGAGATCACCGATATCATCGATGCCCTGCACCTGGGGGGTATCACCTCGGCGGATCAGTTGAATATCCGTCTGGTGTCCAGGGCGGCGGTGCCTGCCGAGGACCAGATCACGGTAGCGCGGGTCAGCCTTACCCGGCTGGGCGGTTGAGGGGCGTGCTACGTGGCCTGCGACCCTTGGGCCAGAACCCGCGGCCCTGGTTGCTGCTGATCAGCCTGGTGGGGTGGGGGTGGTTGCTGGGGTCGACGGCGATGCTGTCGATTCCGGCGTTCTGCGGCAGCCTGCCGTTGTCCGGTTATGCCTTGGGCTGGCGGGGCATCGAGCAGGCGTTGCTGTTCAATCCACCGCAGCAATTGTTGCAGGGCTGGTGGCTGATGCTGCTTGCCATGCTGCCACTGCTGTTGGTGCAGCCCTTGCTCTATGTCTGGCACCGTAGCTTACGGCGCAAGCGTTGGCAGGGCGTTGCCCTGTTCGTGCTGGGCTTCGGCGCGGTCTGGAGCCTGGCAGGCGTGGTGCTGATGGGGCTGGTGGTGGCGGTCCGGGTGTGGTTCGGCCTGAGTGCGTGGCAGGGTTTTTTCGCCGTGTTGCTGTTGTGCCTGGTCTGGCAGGCCTCGCCGTTCAAGCAACATTGCCTGAACCAGTGCCACCGGCAGCCGCGGATCTGTGCCTTTGGCCTGGGCTATCTGAGGGACTGCCTGGGTTTTGGCCTGTCCGCCGGGGCTTGGTGCGTAGGTTCCTGCTGGCCGCTGATGCTGTTGCCGGTGCTGCTGGAACAGGGGCATGTGGCGCTGATGCTGCTGGGCATGCTGTGGATGCTCTACGAACGCCTGTTGCGGCCTCGGGGCTTGCGCTGGTATTGGCCCTGGCCTCGTCATCCGCGGGGTTTGTCCTAGTCGTTGTCTGAGGTTGCCCAGGGGCAGGATCGCCCGCGGTTGCGATCCCGCCCCTGGTAGCCTTTGCCTCAGGCCTACAACCGCGGCGCCGGGCTCACCGTGGCATTGCGCCAGGCGGTTTGCAGTTGCTCCTCGAGCAACGCCGGGACCTGTTTGCCGGGCTGGTTTTCCAGGCTCAGCTTCAGGCCGTTGAGGGAGCGGCCGCTGAGGCGGTTGCCCGCCAGATCCTCACGAAACACCTGTTCCGCCTCGGCATAGCGTTTCTGCGCCAGCAAGGCGTAACCCAGGGACTCGCGCAGGGTGTAGTACCAGTCCGGCGGCTCGTTGTAGGCCAGGGCGTCTTGCACCTCCACCGCCTTGCGCCAGGCGGCAATCTGCTGCTGGCCGGCATCGCCGGTCAGGGCCTGCAGGTCAGCGTTGAGGCCCTCTTTGGCGTTGTTGAATACCTGGTTGCCCAGGTTTTTGAAGGCTGCGAGATCCAGTGGGCCGGCGGCACGGGTCAGGGCGCGGTCGAGCAGGGTCAGGTTGGCGATGCGCAGCAGCTGCAGCGCGGGATTGTTGCCATATTGCAGGGCGTCCTTGCCGGTCAGGGGCTGGGGCGAGGTGGCGACGGCCTGCCAGAAACCCTTGAGGGCATCACGGGCCTGGTCCTGGTTCAGGTTCTGGGCGCTCAGTTGCCGGTACGCCAGGGCATAGGCCTTCATCAGTTGGGTGTAGGGCTTGGTCAAGTCCTGCCAGGGCTTGTCCGTTCCCTGGTTGGCCTCGCGGCAGGTCTGGTTGAGGGTGGCCAGGCCGGCGTCGATCTTCGGTTCGATCCGTGCCAGGGCGTCCCAGTCCTCGAAGCGTACGGCGAAGTAGTAGGGCACCGCGTAGAAGTAGTCGCTCTTGGTCTTGAGCTCTTCGGGGTACTGCTGGCAAAGGAAGGGCACGGCCGCGTAGCGGGTGGTGTTCTCCACCAGTTCCTCGGCCATGTTCATGGATTCGTTCTGCCGGCCTTCGATGGACAGGGTCCAGGTCAGGAAGTGGATGTTGTGCCCCAGGTAGTGCAAGGCATAGGGGCTTTGCGGCTGGACCTGGTGGGCGTAGGCGCGGTCCACCGAGACCGCGGTGTAGTTGGCCACGCTGGCCAGGTTGTTGTTGCCGGTGCGCTGGTAGATGTGCGAGGCCATGTGCACCAGATGGCCGATGGCCGGGTTCTGGTCGCGGAAGCGATTGGCCATGGGCAGGCCGCTGTCGGGGAAGGGTGATTCCTCGATGGCGTGGATGTAGAAGTGATTGGCCCCGGTGTGCTGCTGGTCCTGGACCAGTACCCGGTTGAGCACTTGCAGGGCCTCGTAGGCGGCGTCGGTCGGCTTGACCTGATTGGATACGGCCTCGGTGCCGTCCCACCATTTCCACGGGTCGCGGCTGAGCAGGGCGTCGGCATACAGGGTCGCGGCATCCAGGTCGTCAAAGTAGTCTTCCGACAGTTTTTTCATGGCGTCGGCGTAGCGCTTGTTGCCCTCATCGCCAAGGCTGACCTGGCCGTCCTTTTCGCTATACAGGCTCAGCAGCGCCTTGGCGTAGTCCACCTCGCGCTGCAACTGACGCTGGCTGAAGGTGGCTTGTGCGGCGCTGTCCTTGAGCCGGGCGCTGGCGTGCTCCAGGGCGATCTGAACCGAGCGGTAGGCCAACTGGTTGCAACCGGTGGTGGCGACACTGTTGATGTTGGAGTTGGCCGACAGCGCGATGCCCCAATAGGGCATGGCCGAGCCCTCGTCGAAGCGGCTGGCCTGGTAGAAGGCGCGGATCGCCGCGGAGAAATTGAAACCGTATTGCAGGGCCATGCCCTGGCTGTAGAAGGCCTGGACCTGCTCCGGCTGCTTGAGGCTGACCAGGGGGTAACGGGTGCCGCCCAGGCCCGAGAGCAGTTGGTCGCCCTCGGTGTCCTGGGGGCTGACGCACTTGTGCAGCACTTGCAGGTAGGGCGTGTCCGGCGGCACCGGGGTGAAGCCGCCACTGTGTTCATCGCTGCCGTGGTTCATGGTGTGGGCCAGGGCGCTGGCGCTGGCCAGCAGCAGGCCGGCGGCCAGGGTCGAGCGCAGGAAGGGGACGTCCATGCTGTGTTGCTCCTTGCAGGAAACGCTGGGTTGGAGCCGGCTTGCCGAGGTGTGGGCTGGCAAGCCGGCTCCTGCAGCGCGAGGGTTCAGTCGTTGTCGTTGTCGTTGTCGTGGCTGTGACGGGCGACGAACGACGGGCCGTCCGGCTTGGCCAGGCGCTTGATCTGCGGTGCCAGGTCCTGCCGGGGAATCACCACCTGGATCAGCGCCGGGCGGTCCTTGATCTGCATCAGCTGGGGCAGCAACTGCTCCAGCCCGGCCCGGGTCGAGACCTTGAAACCCTCGGCGCCAAACCCCTTGGCCAGGGCCAGGTAGTCCCAGGTCGGCAGGGTGTCGAACGGGGCGAACTGGCCGCCGGGTTCGAAGGCATCGATATCGACGAACGCCTGTTCGATGGCGTAGACCTCGTTGCTCATGACGAACACCAGGGCGTTGATCCGGTTGCGTGCCAGGGTCGACAGCGACTGGCAGATCATCATGAAGCCGCCGTCGCCGGCCACCACGATCGGCCGCCGACCGCTGCCCATGGCCACCCCCAGGGCGCAGCCGGTTTCATGGCCCAGGGAACCCCAGATGGCATCGGCGACAAAGCTGTCCCGAGGCAGGCCGTTGATGTTGCTGGCGGCATACAGGGCCGAGCTTTCACCGAGGATCAGGCTGCTGCCCGGCCACAGGTTCTGTTGCCGGGCGAAACCGTCGAGGATCTCCAGGAACAGGTCATAACCCAGTGCATCGTCGGGTGCGCCCTGTTGCAGCAGCGGCGGGCGCGCGGGTTCCGGAACGTGGTTGCGCAGGGGGTAATCGCTGTCCAGGCCCAGGGCCCCCAGCAGCCGTTGCACGTACTCCGGCAGCGGTACGTGGGGGTAGTACTGCAGGCCGGTGCGGGCCAGTTGGCTGTTGACCAGGATGATCCGGCTGAAGTCCTGGTTCAGCAGTTGCAGGTAGTCGTCGGTGAAGATCACCCCCAGGGCGAGGATGCAGTCCACGTCCTGCATGAAGGCCTGGGTCCACAGACGCGAAGCGGTGCCGGCATAGGTGCCGATGAACTGCGGGTGACTTTCGTCGACCACGGTCTTGGCTTCCAGGCTGGTGGTGAAGGGCAGGCCGCTGGCCTCGATCAGGCGCATTACCTGCTCCTGCAGGCCGTAGCGGGCCACCTCGATGCCGAGCATGATCAGCGGCGAGCGGGCGCTGCCCAGGCGCAGCAGGCTGGCCTCGATGGCGGCGCGCATCGAGTCCTCGTCGCAGCGGGCGGGCAGCGGTTGCAGTTCGCCCTGAGGGCGCGGGCAAGGTTCGCCCCAGACGTTCTGCCAGGCTTCCAGGTAGATCGGCCGGCGCTCGCTGATGGCCTTGACCAGCGCCTCGTCGATCAGCGCCGGGGCGCGCAGGCTGTCGTCAAGAATCAGGCTGGCCACGGTCACCGGCTCGAAGACCTTGCGGCCCACGTCCAGATCACCGGTGGAGTGGTGGAACAGCACATCCTGGGACCAGATCAGGTCACGGTTCTGCGCCGACGGGCTGGCGCTGATCAGCACCAGCGGATTGCGTTCGACATAGGCGCCGGCAATGGCATTCAGGGCACTGAAAGTGCCGACGCTGTATTGCAGCGATACCGCGCCGATCCCGGTGTAACGGGCATAGCCGTCGGCCGCGTAGGCGGCGGCCATCTCGTTGACTTCGCCCACCGCGTCGATGCCGTCGAAGTCGTCCAGGGCCGACATGAAGTGCGAGACGTAGTCCCCCGGCACCTGGAACACCTTGGTCAGGCCCAGTTGCTGCAGGCGGGTCAGCAGGTAGTCGGCGACGCTGAAGGGGTCATTGCTGGCCATGGGCGATCCCCTCGTAGGCGAACTGGGTGACGCCGTCCAGGGTCTTGGCGCAGTTCTGGCAGGGCAGCGGCTGGTCGCCGGGCAGGGTGCAGCCGTCCGGGGTCGGCACCGGCAGCAGGGCATAGTCCTTGGGCAGCCAGTTGGGGCGCTTGAGGCCAAAGAAATCCTGCAGGGTCGACTCGGCTACGGTCAGCGCGCCTTCCACCCAGCCCTGGCCCATGGAGTAGGCCTCGCCGACGATATGGATCTGCTGGTCGGCCACCGGTTTGCGCATGCGGCACAGGATCTGGTCGATCCGGTAGTTGGCCTTCCATTCGTGCCAGCCGCCGCCATAGGGATCGGCATCCCAGGCGTGGTAGACCGCCGAATAGGGACGTGGCAGCTCCACCTGGTCATGCAGTTGAGTGACTTGCATCTGCGCCACCCGGACCATTTCGTCGCTGACCTGGAACTCGCTTTTGGGCACCACTGCTGCGGCTTGCAACTGCCCGGCGAGGCTGGCCGGCACATGGCCGACAAAGGGCGCACCGCCTTCGAGGCCTTTCCAGAAGGGCACGGTGCCGATGTCGTTGTAGGAGGCCATCAACAGCGAGTTGAGATTCGGCTGGCCGCCGGGCTGTTCGCACTCGGTGCCCATGTAGTAGACCTGGCGCACCGGCAGGTCGGTGACCGAGCGCCCGGCCACCAGCCCGAGGCTGCGCCACCAGGGCTGTTCGTATGCCAGAAACAGCTTGAACGCCGACTGCATCAGCACCGAGCCGAGGTTCTCCTTGAGCCAGGGATCGTCGAACAGCGGCGCATCGATCAGCTCCAGGGCACGACGGGGCATGGCCAGGATGATCTGCTTCGCCTTGACCACCTGGCTGCCGTCGATGTCCCGGGTGCTGCCCTGTTCGGTGATGGTGCTCTGGAAATGCAGGCGATAGGGGAAGTCGCGGTCCTTGGCGTAGCTGATCTGCACCAGGCGCTGGTTCATCTGCACCCGTTGGGCGCCGGGCAAGATTCCCGGCAGCTTGCGGAACTTGGCCTCCAGGGTCAGGGGCAGGCTCTGGAAACCCTTGGTCAGGGTGAGGAACTCGGTGTCGTCGCTGTATTCGGTGGCGGGCAGCTGGGTGACCGCGCTGGCGTTGGCGACGTTGGCGTCGTAGCCGCCGGCGTCCTTCATGAACTGGTAGCCCTCATTGCTCATGACCCGGTACAGCAGGTCCCAGAAGCCGTAGCGCCAGATTTCCTTGCCGAACACCTTGACCTGCATCTGCTGGCACAGGCTGAGCTGGTCGAAGCCCGGGTAGACGTAGTTCATCACCTTGACTTGCAGGTCCTCGGGGCCGAAGCCGCGTTCGGACCAGGCCAGGTCGTAGGGGATCTTGTGCGGCGCTTCCTTGAAGTCGCGATAACGAAAGCGCTTGCCCCGCAGGTAGAACAGGTTGTTCAGCGAGCCCACCGGGGGCGGCGCGCCCATGGGGAATTTCTGGCTTGGCAGGCGCAACTGCTTGACCAGGCTGTCTACCAGCACATGGCCGGTGGGGCCGGGGATATAGCGCATGCCGCCGACTTCCGCGACCACGTTGGGCAGCCCCGGCAGGTTGATGCTGAACAGCCGGCCGCCGATGCGGTCGCCGTATTCGAACAGGCCGATACGCAGTTTTTCACCTTGTTCATGCTGCAGGCGCCAGGCGCTGTAGGTGCCGGACACACCCCCACCGACCACCGCGACATCGAGTTCGAGTTCTTGAGGTTTCATGCTGAAGTCCTTTTCGCTGGGAGGCGGACAGGGAGGTCCGTCGCGACCAGTATTGTCCAGTTTTGGCGAAATGCCAGTTTGCCATTAGTGCATGTTTCGGCCTGTGTATACGGGGCTTTTACGATTATTGTCGGACAATATACGGGTCTGCTGGCGGGGCGCTCTGCGAGGGGCTTGAAGCGTCGCAGCAGCGTTGGACAGGGCGGCGCCAACTGCGTAGTTTTCACGCACTGCGCACAAGGACTCCGCCATGTCTCCGGACCTGACTTCCATCGAGCTGTTTCTCAAGGCCCTGACCCTGGGCAACCTGTCCCGGGCCGCCGAGCAGTCGCACTTGTCGCTGTCGGCCGCCAGCCGGCGTCTGTCGCTGCTGGAGCAACACTTCAAGGTGGCGCTGCTGACCCGCACCTCCACCGGGGTGCAGCCGACGGCGGCGGGGCAGGCTCTGGCCGAACATGCCCGCAGCCTCCTGCGGGCGGTGGATGTGATGCACGCTGACCTGGCCGACTTTGCCAAGGGTGCCACCGGCCGGGTCAGCCTGTACGCCAACAGCTCGGCGATGAGCCAGGAGCTGCCCCGGCAATTGACCCAGTGGAGCGACCTGCACCCGGGGATTCGCGTGGACATCCGCGAAGAGCGCAGCCGCGAGATTCTCCTGGCGGTGCGCGACGGCATCGCCGATGTGGGCATCGTCACCACCTTGCCCCAGGCCCGGGACCTGTACTTCAAGCCCTATTGCCGCGACCGCCTGTGCCTGATCGTGCCCCAGGCTCATCCGTTCAAGATGAGCCATGCGCGCTTCCAGGACTTGCTGGGCTACGACTTCGTCGGTCTGGAAGACAACGCCGCCATCACCCCGTTGATCACCGAGGCTGCGGCTGCGGTGAGCATGCCCCTGCGCCTGCGGGTGCAGGTGCGCAGCTTCGAGGCGGTGTGCCGGCTGATCGCCGCCGGGCAGGGCGTGGGGGTGTTGCCCCAGGGCGCGGTGCAGATCTTTCGCAAGGAGATGGCCTTGCGTTTTATCGAAATCGACGACCCCTGGGCCGATCGTCAGATGTTCCTGTGCCGACGCCAGGAGCAACCTTCCCTTGCCAGCCGCGAGCTGTTCGACTACCTGGCTGACTGCGATCGCAGCGCGGCGCCGCCGCCCTAGTCGCGTGCCCCTGGCTGCTTGGCGCCGCGAGCCTTCGAATTTTGCGAAGGCGGTTTCCACAATGAGCAATTCCCCTGGGCGCTTCCCCGTGCCCAGAATGGGCTCGCCCGTGCGCTTGACCTGCCTCGATAACAACAACACGTCAGACCAGGAGATACGGCTTGTCCAGGATCAATCCCGCTGTAAAACCTCCCCATCGCATCGCGGTGATCGCCGGTGACGGCATCGGCCGCGAAGTGGTTCCCGAAGGCCTGCGCGTGCTGGAAGCCGTCAGCCGGCGCTTCGGCATCGATCTTCAGTTCGATCATTTCAACTGGTGCAGCGAGCACTACCAGGCCCACGGCAGCATGATGCCCGAGGACTGGGCCGAGCAGATCGGCGACCACGAGGCGATCTTCTTCGGCGCCGTCGGCGCCCCGGACATCGTCCCCGACCATATTGCAGTCTGGGACTCGCTGCTGAAGATCCGCCGCCAGTTCGACCAATACGTGAATATCCGTCCGGTGCGCCTGATGCCCGGGGTGCCGTGCCCGCTGGCCGGACGGGTGCCGGGGGACATCGATTTCATCGTGGTGCGGGAAAACACCGAAGGCGAGTACTCCAGCGTCGGTGGGCGGATGTGGGAGGGCACCCCGCGGGAGATTGCCTTGCAGGAGTCGGTGTTCTCCCGTCACGGCGTGGACCGGGTGGTGAAGTACGCCTTCGAGCTGGCCAGCCGCCGTCCCCGGCGTAACCTGGTGGCGGCCACCAAGTCCAATGGCATCGCCATCACCATGCCGTTCTGGGACGAGCGGGTGGAGGCGCTGGCCAAGGCCTATCCCCAGGTCGAGACGCGCAAGTTCCACATCGACATTCTCTGCGCGCACTTCGTCCAGCACCCGGACTGGTTCGATGTGGTGGTGGCCTCCAATCTGTTCGGCGACATCCTCTCCGACCTGGGACCGGCCTGCACCGGCACCATCGGCATCGCGCCCTCGGCCAACCTCAACCCCGAGCGTCTGTACCCTTCGCTGTTCGAACCGGTGCATGGCTCGGCGCCAGATATCGCCGGGCTGGGGGTGGCCAACCCGATTGGTCAGATCTGGTCGGCGGCGCTGATGATCGAGCACCTGGGGCAGGGGGATGAGCTCTACCAGCGGGCCGCGGCAGCGATTGTCGCCAGCATCGAGACGGTGCTCGCCGAAGGCCCGCGCACCCGGGAAATGGGCGGCAATGCCAGTACCGTGGAAGTCGGGCGGGCCATAGCCGAATGTCTGGCTGGAAACAGGAACTGATGAACATGAGCCTCGAACACTACATCGACAACCAATGGCAAGCCTCGTCCTGGGCCGAGGACATTCCCGTACTCGACCCCAGCACCGGCATCGCCTATGCGCACATCGCCCGGGGCACCGCCGAGGACATCGACCTGGCGGTGCAGGCCGCGCAACGGGCCCTGGGGGACAACTTCGACGGGCCCTGGGGCAGCCTTTGCGCCCTGGAGCGTGGGCGCCTGCTGGCCCGCCTGGGACACGCAGTGCTGGAGCACCATGAAGAGCTGGCGCAGATCGAGGCCCGGGACACCGGCAAGGCGCTGAAGGTGGCCCGAGCCGACGCCACCGCCCTGGCGCGCTACTTCGAGTACTACGCCGGGGCCGCCGACAAACTCCATGGCGACACCTTGCCCTATCAGGCCGGCTACACCGTGCTCACGGTTCGCGAGCCCCACGGCGTCACCGGGCACATCATTCCCTGGAACTACCCGATGCAGATCTTCGGCCGCAGCATCGGCGCCGCCCTGGCGGCGGGCAACGCCTGTGTGGTCAAGCCCGCCGAGGACGCCAGCCTGTCGCTGCTGCGCCTGGCGGAACTGGCGGCCAAGGTCGGCTTCCCGGCAGGCACGATCAACGTGGTGAGCGGCTATGGCCACGAAGCCGGCGCCGCGTTGTGCGCCCATCCTGGCATCGCGCATATCTCCTTTACCGGTTCCACCGGCACCGGCGCACTGGTGGCCAAGGCCGCCGCCGAACGCCATTGCCCGGTAACCCTGGAGCTGGGGGGCAAGTCGCCGCAGATCGTGTTTGCCGACGCCGATGTGGAGCGGGCGCTACCGGTGCTGATCAACGCCATCGTGCAGAACTGCGGCCAGACCTGTTCCGCCGGCAGCCGCCTGCTGGTGCAGCGCAGCCTCTACGAGCCGTTGCTGGAACGCCTGGCCCAGTGCTTTGGCCAACTGCGTGCCGGGCCCTCGGAGCTGGACCTGGACATGGGCCCGCTGATCAACCAGAAGCAGCTGCGCCAGGTGCGCGAATTCGTCCGCGAAGCCGAGGCCGCCGGTATCCCGGTGGCGGCGCGCGGGCAGGTGGTGCCCGAGGCCGGCAACGGCGGCTATTTCCAGGAGGCGGTGCTGTTTCGCGATGTGCCGCCAGACAGCCGTCTGGCCCGGGAGGAAGTGTTCGGCCCGGTGCTGGCGGTGCTGCCCTTCGAGGACGAAGCCGAAGCCATTCGCCTGGCCAACGACAGCGCCTTCGGCCTGGTGGCCGGGGTCTGGACCTGCGACGGCGCGCGGCAGTTGCGCATGGCCCACAAGCTGCGCTGCGGCCAGGTGTTCATCAACAACTACGGCGCCGGTGGCGGTGTCGAACTGCCCTTCGGCGGGGTCAAGGCCAGCGGGTATGGCCGGGAGAAGGGCTTCGAGGCGCTACTGGGTTTCACCACCTTGAAGACCATCGCCATTCGTCACGACTGATGGCCGCCACGACGGCGGCCCATAACAACAAAAACAGGAGTCACTCCCATGCGTCTAGCCAACAAGACTGCCATCGTCACCGGCGCCGGTTCCGGCTTTGGTGAGGGCATCGCCAAGACCTTCGCCCAGCAGGGCGCCCGGGTCATCGTCGCCGACATGAACGCCACGGGCGGCCAGCGGGTGGTGGACGAGATCCGCGCCGCCGGCGGCCAGGCCCACTTCATCGAGGTCAACGTGGCCCAGGACGCCAGCGTGGGCGCCTTGCTGCGCAATACCCTGGAGCACTACGGCGGCCTGGACATCGTGGTCAACAACGCCGGCACCACCCATCGCAACCGGCCGATGCTGGAAGTGGACGAGGCCGAGTTCGACCGGGTGTTTGCGGTCAACGTGAAAAGCATCTATCTGAGCGCCAAGCACTTCGTGCCGCATTTTCGCGGCCAGGGCGGCGGGGTGTTCATCAACATTGCCTCCACCGCGGCGATCCGGCCGCGCCCGGGGCTGGTCTGGTACAACGGCAGCAAGGGCGCGGTGGTAGTGATGAGCAAGACCATGGCCGCCGAGCTCGGGCCGGACAACATCCGTGTCAACTGCGTCAACCCGGTGGTCGGCGCCACGGCCCTGCTCAGTGAGTTCATGGGCGTGCCGGACACCCCGGAGAACCGCCAGAAATTCATGGCGAGCATTCCCCTGGGGCGCTTCTCCACCCCCCAGGACGTGGCCAACGCCTGCCTGTACCTGGCCTCCGACGAAGCCGCGTTCATCACTGGCACCTGCCTGGAAGTGGATGGTGGACGTTGCGTGTGATGATCTGTAAAACCCTCCAGGCCCGCGGGTAATCCGTGCTTTGTGTAGCCGCTGCCGCAGGCTGCGAACGGCCCGCAGGGCCGCAAAGTTCCAGCGGGCGCCGGGGCTTGACGGTTGATCGCCAGGCAAGGCCCTGCGGGCCTTTTCGCAGCCTCGCCGTGGCTCGGCAGCGGCTACAGCCAGTGTCAATCCGGGCTGGTGTAGCCGCTGCCGCAGGCTGCGAACGGCCCGCAGGGCTGCAAAGTTCCAGCGGGCGCCGGGGCTTGACGGTTGATCACCCAAGCAAGGCCCCGCGGGCATTTTCGCCCGTTTCAACCCAATCAATGGAGTGCATTCGACATGTGTGGGATCGATAACAACACCAGCCACCCCAATACCAAGCAGCTGCTTGAAGGCCTGCCAAAGAACTGGGGCAAGTGGGGCCCGGACGACGAGGTCGGCGCCCTCAACTACCTGCAACAGGCCGAGGTGCTGCGCGGTGTTGCTGCGGTGCGCCAGGGCAAGACCTTCACCCTGCAGGTGCAGATCGGCCACCCTGGCGGCGACCCGATGTGGCCGGCGCGCAACCCCTCGATGCGCTTCAACACCCTGGACCGCAGCCACTATCAGGCCGGCAAGCAGCCGTCCATGACCGGTGGCGCCGAGTACTGCGACGACGTGATCTTCATGCAACTCCAGGGCTCGACCCAGTACGACGCCCTGGGCCACGCCTGGTACGACAACCAGCTGTGGAACGGCTACGACGCCAGCAGCACCGTCGGCGGCATGGCCAAGGCCAGCGTGCTGCCGATTGCCGAGCGCGGTGTGGTGGGCCGCGCGGTGCTGATCGACATGGCCCGGCACCGCGGCAAGAAGTACCTGGGCCGCGGCGAAACCTTCAACCACCTGGATCTGCTGGCCGCCGCCAAGGCCCAGGGCGTGGCCATCGAGAAGCGCGACATCCTGATCATCCGCACCGGTTCCATGGGCGCCTTCTACGAGTACGGCAAGACCGAGTTCTTCAAGGACCTGGTGGAGCCGGGGCTGACCTACAGTCGCGAACTGGTGGACTGGTTCAACCAGATGGAAATCCCCAATCTGGTGACCGACACCATCGCCAACGAAGTGATCACCGACCCGGTGTCCGGGGTGCAGATTCCGCTGCACTGCGCGTTGATGCGCAACCTGGGGATCGCCTTCACCGAGATCGTGCTGCTCGAAGACCTGGCCGAGGATTGCGCCGCCGACGGCCAGTGGACCTTCCTCTACACCGCCGCGCCGTTGAAGATCGTCGGCGGCAGCGGGGCACCGGTGAACCCCATCGTCATCAAGTAACCGGCGCTTGCTGGTGGAGAGGCGGGCGCAGGGTTTATCCTGCGCCCCCTCACCAAGACCGATAGGGATCATCGACCGATCATGCATGACGATTCGCACTCGCCGGACTGCAGCTGCTGCCTGGATCACGCCAATGCCCATCAGGGCGTACTCGATACCCTGGGGTTGATGGCCGACCACCCCGAGGCCAGCGAGGACGACATCGTCCAACTGCTGCAGGCGCGTGGCTACTCGGCCATCGCCGCGGAAAAACTCAACGCCTTCGTGCCATCGGCCCTGGCCTGGATCGTGCTCAAGCGCCTGGGGGTGAAACACCTGCCCAACCACTTCATCGCCCTGGATGAGAAGGGTGAGGAGGTCCGGGTTCCGGTGGCCGGCCAGCACTACTTCACCGCCGCGCTGACCCTGGCCTACGACACCTTTGAAAACGGCTGGAGCGAGGTGCTGCCGCGCAAGACCTACGAACTCGTCGCCAACAGAAGCGCCGAAATGGCCGCTGCCAATCAGCTGCTGTTTGCGGGTGAATCCCTGCAGGGCACCACGCTGGGGGCTTCACGTCTGCTGCGCCTGAGCGCCAGCGAGCTGCTGGCTTAGCGGCAGGCGCCCCTGGGTGGCGCTTCAACGGATGTAGATGATCTTCGACACCAGCTCGGCGCTGTTCTTGGCCTGCAGCTTCTTCATCAGCCGGGCGCGATGGACTTCCACCGTGCGATGGGAAATCGCCAGTTTGCGCGCCACTTCCTTGCAGGTCAGGCCGTTGACGATGTGCAGGGAAATTTCCCGCTCGCGAGGGGTCAGGCGCACGGTCGGCGCCAACGGCCGGTCCAGGCGTTCGAAGTGCCAGATCATCAGCCCGAACGGGTCGTCCGGGGTCAGGGAAAAACCGTGGGCCCGGGCCCAGAACACTTCGCCGTTGCGGTGCTGCATAAAGCGTTCGTCCGTGTAGGACGCGCCCTGGCCGTTGCGCAGCCAGTGTTCGCTGCGTTCGCCAATGCTCTGGTAATCGGCCTGGGAGGGATACAGCAACAGGGTCAGGTGATCCAGCAGCTGTTCGCGCTCATAGCCGAACAGGCGCAGGAAGGCCTGGTTGCAATCGAGCATGCGCCGATGCCCGGTGATCAACTGCGGTGCGGGTGAAACCTGAAAGGCCAGGCGCTCGAGGTCCTGGAGCTGCTGGGCATATACGGTCATGGGGCATCCTGCCTCGTGGAAGTCGGTGCGCCGCTCTGGCGAGCGGGGTACTACTTACTGCTGTACGTAGTTGCCCCAACTAGCGTCTGATTTCGGCGCTCGCCATTGTATGGAATGCCCGCTTCAAGCACAGAAGAAAATCACCATGACCCATGCTTCCGTATCCATTGTTGCTGCTGCCCACACGTCTTTCGGCCGTCTGCAGGGTTCGACCCTTGAGGACCTGATTGTCCAGGTCACTCGTGAAGCCCTGGCGGATGCTGCGATTGACGCCGCCGAGATCGACGCCCTGTTCCTCGGACACTTCAACTCAGGCCTGGTGCCGGACGGTTTCCCGGCCTCGCTGATGCTGCAGGCCGACCCGCAATTGCGCTTCAAACCGGCCACCCGCTGCGAGAACGCCTGCGCCTCGGGCTCGGCGGCGATTCAGGCCGGGGTCAACGCGATCCGCAGCGGCGCCGCTGAACTGGTGCTGGTGGTGGGGGCGGAAAAGATGACCGGCAACTCCACCGCCGAGGTCACCCAAGCCCTGGCCGGAGCCGGTTACCAGAATGATCCGCAGGAGGCCGGCCTGAGCTTTGCGCAGCTGTTTGCCCGGGTCGCGCAGCAGTACACCGAGCGCTACCACAGCCCGCTGGCCTCGATGGCGGCGATTGCGGTGAAGAACCACGCCAATGCCATGGCCAACCCGCTGGCGCAGATGCATCGGCCGATGGACTTCGAGCATTGCAACAATGTGTCCCAGAGCAATCCGCTGATCGCGCCGTCGCTGCGCCTCACCGACTGCTCGCTGATCAGTGACGGCGCGGCGGCCATTGTCCTGGCGTCACCGCAGCGCGCCCGCTCGTTCCGGCGCGAGGTGGCGATCCGTTCCCTGAGCCAGGTCAATGACCTGCTGCCGATGGCCAGTCGCGACATCCTCGCCTTCGACGGCCCGCAGCGGGCCATCCACGGCGCCTTGCGCGAGGCCGGGGTGAGCCTGGGGGACATGAACTTCGCCGAGGTCCATGACTGCTTCACCATCGCCGAGCTGTTGATCTACGAGGCCATGGGGCTGGCGCCCAAGGGCGAAGGCCATCGGGCGCTGGACGAGGGCATCGTGCGCCAGGGCGGTCGTTTGCCGGTCAACCTGTCCGGTGGGCTCAAGGCCAAGGGCCACCCGGTGGGCGCCACCGGGGTCTCGATGCATGCCCTGGGCTTTCGCCAATTGATCGGCGAGCCCATTGGCCTGGGCGTGCCCCGTGCCGAGTTCGGCTTGCTGTTCAACATGGGCGGGATGGCGGTGGCCAACTACGCCTCGGTCCTGCAAGCGGTCAGGACCTGAGCATGAACATCGCTCATTGGCTGCTGGATGCGGCTCAACGCTGGCCTCAGCGTCCAGCGCTGTTCGAGGGCTGCCGCCAGGTGGCCGACTATCAGGACTTCGCAACCCGGGTTCGGGCTCGGGCCCTGCAGTTGCGCCACGGCCATGGCATCGCTCCGGGGGAGCGGGTGGCGTTGCTGATGAAGAACAGTTGCGACTACCTGGAACTGCTCTACGCCATCTGGTGGAGCGGGGCGGTGGCGGTGCCGGTCAACAGCAAGCTGCATCCGCGGGAGGCGGCCTGGATTGTCGGCAACGCCGGGGCTCGGGCGATCTATACCGACAGCGGGCGGACTTTCGAGCTTAAGGACTTGCCGGACAACTGCCGCGAGTTGCCCGGTTACGCCAGCCCCGCGCCGACGGTAGCCCCGGACCACGAGCTGCTGGAACCCTGTCCGCGCAGGGACGATGATCTGGCCTGGCTGTTCTACACCTCAGGCACCACCGGCCGTTCCAAGGGGGTGATGCTGTCGCACGGCAACCTGATGGCCATGTCGCTGTGCTACCCGCTGGATGTGGACCCGGTGCAGGCCACTGATGCGGTGGTCTATGCCGCGCCGATGTCTCACGGGGCCGGGCTCTACAACTTCATTCACGTGCGCTGCGGGGCCCGGCATGTGGTGCCGGAGTCACGGGGGTTCGATGCGCAGGAGCTGTTCGGGTTGGCGCAGGAACTGGGGCAGGTCAGCCTGTTTGCCGCCCCGACCATGGTCAAGCGCATGGTCGAGCAGGCCCGGCAGCAAGGCTATGACGGCGCGGGGATCAAGACCCTTGTCTACGGCGGGGCCCCCATGTACCTGGCGGACCTGGGCCAGGCCCTGGATACCTTCGGCCCGCGGTTGGTGCAGATCTACGGCCAGGGCGAGTGCCCGATGACCATCAGCGCCCTGTCCCGGGAGCTGATCGCCGACCGCGAGCATCCCGACTGGCCCGCAATCGCGGCCTCGGTGGGGCGGCCGCAGTCCTGTGTGGAGGTGCGGATAGTCGATGCCGATGGACAGCGCCTGGGCCCCGGCGAACCCGGGGAAATCGCTGTGCGCGGGGCCCCGGTGATGCACGGCTACTGGGACAACCCGTCAGCCACTCAGGAGGCCCTGGTGGATGGCTGGTTGCTCACCGGCGATATCGGCTTTCTCGACAGTCGCGGGTTGCTGACCCTCACGGACCGCTCCAAGGATGTGATTATTTCCGGCGGCAGCAATATCTACCCACGGGAAGTGGAAGAGGTGCTGATGCAGCATCCCGGGGTGTTCGAGGTCTGTGTGGTGGGGCAGGCGGATGCCGAGTGGGGCGAGTCGGTGGTGGCTTTCGTGGTGCTGCGCTGCCCTGGCGGCCTCGATGCTCAGGCACTCAACCAATGGTTCGTGACCCGCATGGCCTCGTTCAAGAAGCCCAGGAAATACCTGTTTTGCCGCGAGCTGCCCAAGAACAGCTACGGCAAGATTCTCAAGACCCGCTTGCGCCAGTGGTTGCAGGACCCCACAGGGTCCATCGCCGACCTCTGAAAGATTTTTTCCATGGACAGCAATACGACAGGAGTCTCCCAACATGGACATGACCTCTTGCAATCCCCAGCGCCAGCGGCGCCGGGCCTTTATCGGCGCGACCTCGGGCCACTTGATCGAGTGGTACGACTACGGCGTCTATGGGTTCCTGGCGCTGTACATCGGCAAGGCGTTCTTCGTCTCCGATGACCCCACCAGCAGCCTCTTGGCGAGCTTTGCGGCCTTTGCCCTGAGCTTTTTCATCCGTCCCCTGGGCGGGCTGTTCTTCGGCCCCCTGGCGGACAAGATCGGTCGGCGCAAGACCCTGATCACCGTACTGATGCTGATGGCCGGTTCCACCTGCCTGCTGGGCCTGCTGCCGACCTACGCCAGCATCGGCATCGCCGCGCCGATCCTCCTGGTGCTGATCCGCTGCGTGCAGGGGTTTTCCGCCGGAGGCGAGATCGGCACCATCACCAGCTTCATTTCCGAGTACGCCGGGCCCGGGCGCCGGGGCTTCGCCACCTGCTGGCTGATGGTCACCGCGGTGCTCGGCCTGTTGCTGGGCGGCGCCGTGGCCAATGGCATGACCTGGGCCCTGGGGGCCGAGTTGATGCAGGACTGGGGCTGGCGAATTCCGTTCCTGATCGCCGGACCCCTGGGGTTCATCTCGCTGTACATCCGCCTGAAGCTCGAAGACAGCCCGGAGTTCCTCGCCCTGGTGCACGCCGGAGAGACCTCCAAGGCACCGCTGCGGGAGGTCTGGCAGTGGAAGCGCTCGATTGCCCTGGTGTTCTTCATCATCACCCTGCACAGCTCGATCTTTTACCTGGTGCTGACCTTCGCTTCGACCTACATGTCCAACACCCTCAAGTTCGACAGCGGCACTACCTTGCTCTATGTGTTCGTCGCCAGCCTCTCGGCGGCGCTGGTCATGCCCCTGGGCGGCGCCTTCACCGACCGCTACGGACGCAAGCCGTTCCTGATGGTGATCGGCACCCTGGCTACCCTGGCCATGTACTGGTTCTTCAAGTCGGCGCCCAACGCCACCCCGGCCACGCTGTTCTGGCCGCTGATGGCGGTGGCGATCCTGTTCGGACTCTACGCCTCCTCGACCTATGCCCTGATGAGCGAACTGCTGCCGACCCGCATCCGCTCCACCGGGATTGCCGTGGCCTACAACATTCCCGTGGCGGTGTTCGGTGGCAGTGCACCGCTGATCTCCACCTGGCTGATCAAGCTCACCGGAGACATCACCTCGCCCTGGTATTTCTACGTGGCCACCGGGGTGGTGTCGTTGATTGCCCTGGTGGTGCTGCGCAAGGAGGACTTTGTCGCCTGCGCTCCTGGCTTGCAGAACCAAGACAGCCTGGCACCCTCGTTGATGGTCAATCCGTCGCCCTGAGCCAGCAGGCCGGCTGCGGTCTGGGGGTTCAGCAGGTGGGGGATTCAGGAGCCTTGGGGTTTCCAGCATGCCGCCGGTGGCGCGGCACCGGCACAGGCGCGGTTTTGGCCATACAGCGGTTTTGCCGGCTTGCGGGTTACCGCGCTGTTGCGGGTCCTGATGCAGGTGCGGGTATAGCGGTGCATCTGGTTCAGCGCCAGGTTGCGCAGCCCCTTGGGGCAGATCAACAGGGCCTCGCCGAAAGAGAAGAGTTGAAAGCCCTGAACTTCCAGGCGCTGCTCCGAGGTCAGGCGGGTGTTCCACATCAGTGGGTCCAGGTCATGCAGTTCGAGGTCATCGTGCAGCACGAATCGTTCGATTCCGTCCTGACGCACATCCAGGCTGCCGGCGGCCTTGTAGGTGATCTGGCTCATGGCTCCGGGCAGCACCAGAAGAAAGGCTGCGGTCAGGAGCAGGGTGCACATCAGGGCATAGAAGACCCGTTTGTAGGGACTACCGGCCTTGCAGTAGAAGAACACGATGGGCAGCAAGGAGAAGAGCAGCCCCAGGAAGTTCAACAAGGCCGGTAAGTGTGGCGAGTCATTGGACGCTTCGTTGCTGTAGGCATTGATGATCAGCAGGCTGGTGAAGATCCCCGAGATCACCGTGCCCAGCAGGCAGAGTGTCAGGGTCACGAACAGGCCACCCCAGGTGCCCCTGCCCGCAGCGGGGTGTTTCTCCAGACTGCTGTGGATCACGCGTTTGAACGCGGGGCGTGACATCACCAGCGCTGTCACCAGTACCACCACCGCCACCAGTATCAGCGACGCCAGTGCCTCACCCAGATGCACGTAGTAGCTGAGCACGATCAGGGTCAGGAAGCCTGCCAGGACCGGCAAGGTCAGCCATACCACCACATCGTTCATGTGTTCTGGAGTGTTGCGAAACACATCGTTTGCCAGCCCGAACAGCAGGGTGGTGACCGTAAGCAGCAGCAAGTAGATCAGCATGAGAAACAGCACCATGACCAGCCAGACCACCAGCGCCGATCTGGCATCGATGGAGGCCATGAACAGGTCGGTGCGGCCGATGGCCCGGGTGTACATGTACAGGCTGAACAGCCCCAGCGCGGCGGCGCTCAGGCCGATGACGGTGCCGATCTGGCTCCAGTAGTTGAGGACGCGTTTGAGGTTTTTCCTGAACACCTCTTCAAAGGTGGGTCCTGCGACTTGCATGTGGGCACTCCCTGGCAACGGCGATGGCGGCGGGAGTAGAACAAGACGAGTGGGGCTCTGTCGATGCTTTTGCACGCAGGACCGGGCTCCGACAGGGCCGCTCCCTGGCCCAGTCTTTCAGGATCGCGCCTCAGCGGTATTGCGCCGCCGCTTGCACTGGTGTCCGCCCCTTGCGCCCGGCCGTCAGGCGATAGGCAATGGCCAGCCAGACGAACCACGCCGGCATCACGCACAGGGCCAGGCGGGTATCCGGGCGCAGGGCCAGCAAGGCCAGGACGAACAGCAGGAACGCCAGGGCGAACCAGGCCATGGGCACGCCGCCCGGCATCTTGTACTGGGAACCGGCGTGCAGTTCAGGGTGCTTTTTGCGGTAGGCGATGTAGGACGCGAGGATGGTCGACCAGGTGAAGATCACCAGGATCGCCGACACCGTCGACACCAGGGTGAAGGCGGTCATCACCTCCGGAACCACGTACAGCAACAGCACCCCCAGCAGCATCAGCAGGCTGGTGAAGGCCAGGCTGATCACCGGCACGCTATGCCCTGACAGGCGTTTGAACACGCGTGGTGCGTTGCCCTGGTCCGCCAGTCCGAAGAGCATGCGACTGGCGGAGAACACGCCGCTGTTGGCCGAGGAAGCCGCGGAGGTCAGCACCACGAAATTGACGATGCCCGCCGCAGCCGGGAAGCCGGCGATCAGGAACAACTCCACGAACGGGCTCTTGCTCGGCGACACCTGCTGCCAGGAGGTCACGGCGATGATGCATGCCAGGGCCAGCACATAGAACAGGATGATGCGCAGCGGAATCGCGTTGATGGCCTTGGGCAGGGTCCGGCGCGGGTCGCGGGTCTCCGCCGCGGCGGTGCCGATCAGCTCGGTGCCGGCAAAGGAAAAGATCGCCATCTGGAAACCGGCGAAGAAGCCCAGCAGGCCGTTGGGAAAGGCGGCCTGGCGGTCCAGCAGGTGGTTCAGGGAGGCGCTCACCCCGGACGGCGAGACAAAGGCGGTGGCGATCAGCACCAGGCTCACCGCGATCAGAGTGACCACGGCGATGATCTTGATGATGGCGAACCAGAACTCCACCTCGCCGAACAGTTTCACCGTCAGCACGTTGAGGGCGAACAGGGTCAGCATCATGGCGATGGCGGGAACCCAGGCCGGTACATCGGGGAACCAGTACTGGAAGAAGCCGCCCACCACCACGGCATCGCCCACCACCGCGACACTCCAGCTCAGCCAGTAGGACCAGCCGAGGAAGAACGCCGCCTGGGGCCCCAGGTAGGCACCGGCGAAATCGGCAAAGCTCTTGAAGTTCAGGTTCGACAGCAGCAGCTCGCCCATGGCGCGCATCACCAGGTACACGAACAGGCCGATGATCATGTAGATCAGGATGATCGAGGTGCCGGACATGGCGATGATCTTGCCCGAGCCCATGAACAGCCCGGTGCCGATGGCGCCGCCCATGGCCATGAGCTGGATATGACGGTTATGCAGGGTGCGTTGCAGCGTCGGGTGCTCGCAGGCCCCGAAGGTATCTGGAATCATCACAAAACCTCTTGATTTTATAGTTGTCGAGTTTTGGCAGTGGAAGGTCGTTGGGGGGCTGCGGTCTGTGATTGTTGTGGTGCAGCCGGGTCAGGTATTGCCCGTGAACAGGGGCACCAGGCCGGTTCCCTGTTCATGGGCCACAGGAGCGATCTTTCAGCCGGCGGTGATCCGTCGTGGTGCCGTCGCCAGGGGGG
This sequence comes from Pseudomonas danubii, assembly GCF_042980055.1. Lineage (NCBI taxonomy): Bacteria > Pseudomonadati > Pseudomonadota > Gammaproteobacteria > Pseudomonadales > Pseudomonadaceae > Pseudomonas > Pseudomonas danubii. Next base: position 5,278,696 of record NZ_CP116502.1, on the reverse strand, counting down.
CAGGGCGCTGTTGCAGCAACTGGTACAGGTCCTTGATATTGGCCGGCGTGGGCACCAGCTGAATCTGCTCGCCGATGCCGTGCTGGCGTGCCAGGTCATGCAGGTAGCGCAGGGACGCGAAGTCTTCCAGGGCGAAACCCACCGAGTCGAACACTGTGACCTGGGCCTCATGCTCGCGGCCCGGCGCCAGGCCCTGGGCAATGCGGAAGTACTCGGTGACCGGGAAGTGCGCCGGCATCTGCTGGATATCGCCTTCGATGCGGGTCTGGGGTTCGAACTCGACGATCACCCGGGCGTTGCGCAGGATGTCCGCGTGCAGCTCGGTCTTGCCCGGGCAATCGCCGCCCACGGCGTTGAGGTGCATGCCAGGCTCGATCAGTTCGGGGGTGAGGATGGTGGCGTAGGCCTTGTCCGCGGTGACCGTGGTCACGATGTCCGCGCCCTTGACCGCATCGGCCACCGAGTCGGCGATGCGCACCTCGAGCCCCGGCCAGGCCTGCAGGTTGTGCTTGAGCTTGTGGGACGCTTCAACGTCGATGTCGAAGATCCGCAGCTCGCTGATGCCGAGCATTTCATGAAAGGCGATGGCCTGGAATTCACTCTGGGCGCCGTTGCCGATGAGCGCCATGCGGCGGGCGTCCTTGCGGGCCAGGGATTGCGCCACCAGCGCTGAAGTGGCGGCGGTGCGCACCGCGGTGGTCAGGGTCAACTCGCTGAGCAGCACCGGGTAGCCGCTGTCGACCTGGGCCAGCACACCGAAAGCCATCACCGTCAGCAGGTGTCGGGCTGGATTGCCGGGGTGGCCATTGACGTACTTGAACGCGTACTGCTGGCCATCGTCGGCGGGCATCAGCTCGATGACGCCAGTGGCGGAGTGATTGGCGGTGCGCGGGGATTTCTCGAAGGCTTGCCAGCGCTGGTAGTCGGCCTGGATGTAGCCGGCCATTTCCCGGATCGCCCGGCCTATGCCCAGGCGCGAATACAGGTCCGCTGCGTGATCCACATCGATGAACAAGGTCATGTCTTTTCCCTCTCGGTCAGAACGTTGAAAACTGCTGGGCAGTGCGACGCTGGTGCATTAGCGATTGGCATGGCCGTGGAGCACATTGACCGCGTTGATGCCGATCTCATCCACCATGTAGCCGCCCTCCATGACGAACAACGTGGGTACGCCCACGCCGGCGATGACTTGGCCCATGCCGAGGAAATCCTCGCTTTCCAGAAGGAAGTGGCTGATGGGATCGTCCTTGAAGGTGTCGACGCCCAGGGACACCACCAGCAGCTCCGGGGAGAACTCGCGAAGCCGGGCGCAGGCCTGGATCAGTGCTTCCCGGTAGCGCTGCCAGGTGGTGCCTCGGGGCAGGGGGAAGTTCAGGTTGCAGCCTTCACCGGCACCGGCCCCACGCTCCGCGGCGAACCCCGAGTAGTAGGGGTAGGAGACCGCCGGATCGCCGTGCAGCGAGACGAACAGGACGTCATCACGCTCGTAGAAAATGTTCTGGGTGCCGTTGCCGTGGTGGAAGTCCACGTCCAGCACCGCCACGCGCTTCGCGCCCCGGGTCACGGCGTGTTGCGCGGCAATGGCGGCGTTGTTCAGGTAGCAGTAGCCCCCCATGTATTCCCGGGCCGCGTGATGGCCCGGCGGACGGCACAGGGCAAAGGCACTGTCCTGGCCTTCGTCGATCAGCGCCAGGCCGGTGAGGGCAATATCGGCGCTGGTGCGCACGGCATCCCAGGTGGTGGCGGTGATGGGCGAGCCGGCATCCATGGCGAAGAAGCCCAGCTTGCCGTCGATGAACTCCGGCACCTGCTGGTTGGCCAGGTCGCGTACCGGCCACACCAAGGGCAGGGCGTCGTGGCTGCGGCCGGTGGCGCGCCATTCGCTCCAGGCGCTTTCCAGGAAGGTCACGTAGCGTTCGCTGTGGGCGGCGACGTAGCAGGAGCGGTCGAAACGGCGGGGGACGATGATGTCGCCAAGCCCCACGTGCCTGACCCGGTCGCGGACCGTATCGGCCCGGCTGGGTTGCTCGAAGGAGGGCTTGAGCACCCCATCCTTCAACTCGGTGCCGTGGTGCAGGCGGTGGGATTCGCTGAAGACGGTAAGCATGCTGAACGCATCCATTGTTGTTGTCCGGTGCAAATAGTTTGTTCCGGCATGGCTGCGACTTCTTTGCTTTTTGTTCTGATGGAATTAGAGTTTTGGGTAATATTTTTCCATTGAGTGGCTACTTGTGAAAAAAATGACTCGAAGGGTGTCCCTGGACGAAACCGACCTGGCAATCCTCGCCCTGTTGCAGCAGGACGCGAGCATTTCCAACGCCGAACTCAGCGAGCGCCTGTCCCTGAGCCTCACCCCCTGCTGGCGCCGGCGCAAACGCATGGAAGAGGAGGGGGTGATCAAGGATTACCAGGCCAACCTCGACCGGCGCCTGCTGGGGCTGGACATCATGGCCTTCGTGCATGTGCGTTTTGCCACCCACTCCGACCAGACTCCGGATGACTTCGAGGCGGTGATCATGCGTTTGCCCGAGGTCCAGGCCTGCCACAAGATCACCGGTGACGCCGACTACCTGTTGCAGGTGCTGGCCCAGGACCTGGACAGCTACAGCGATTTTGTCGAGCAGGTGCTCAGGCGCCAGCCGGGCATCGCCTCGATCCAGTCGAGCCTGGCGCTGCGGGAGATCAAGGCCACCAGTCGCCTGGCGATTGCCCCGGCACCGGCTCGTTGAGTCGAACCCCGGTTACTGGAATTCTCCGCTGATCAGGTGGCCGTCTTCTAGGCGACTTCACGGCTGTCGGGCGTTGTGCGCCGCCTGCAAGGCCCGGCGCACGCCTTCGGCATAGGACGTCTTGGCGATGGGCCCGATCAAGCCTTGCAGGGCCGAGTCATCGAGGATCAGCGGCGAGCTGATCAGGTAGTGCATCTCCACCATCTCCCGCAGCAGCGGATCGAACAGCCCCAGCAGGCGCAGCAGGGGCTTGAGGGCGATTTTGAAGCGGGGCTGCGGGGCTTGCTGCGCTGCGCAGTGCTCAGTCGGCAGCGCCGAGCATGGCGGCAAAGCGCTGCGCCGACCACTCCTTACGGTCCGATACCTGACCGTCCCCCAGTTCCACCAGACGCAGCACGCCGTCGGCCCGCAAGACCACATTCACCGAAAAAAACCGGCTGTCGATCAGCGCAGCGCACTCGTTCACCAGTGCCGGCACCTCGCCTTGTGCAGCATGGGCCTTGCCGTTGAGCACGAAGTAGCGCCGTTCGCTGTCCTCCAGGTAGTCCTCCCGGCGCCGGACACAGATGCCTCCCTCGATCTGGCCGCGATACTGACGCATGCGCTCTACCAGTGGTCAACCAGTTGCTTGACCTGCGACGCATCGTGGCAACGCAGCAGCGCCTGACGAAAGCGTGGATTGGAAAACAGCCGGGCAGTGTCCGCCAGCAGTTCCAGGTGTTGCTGATCGGCGGGCGCGGGCACCAGCAGTACGAGGATATCGCTCACCGGCTGCTGGTCGGGTGCGGCAAAGGCCATGGCGGTCTGCGGCCGCAGGTACAGCGCATGGATGCTGTCGAGCTCGGCGAGCCGCGCATGGGGCACGGCCACACCATCGCCGATGGCGGTACTGGCGGCCAGTTCCCGGCGCCACAGACTGGCCGTGACCCAATCGCCGGGCAGTTGCCGCGTCTCTTGAAGATGCTGGCCAACCTGATCGAACAGGCGCTGTTTGTTCGAGACATTGACGTCGAGGAGGATGTCCTCGACCTGCAGATAGCGGGCAAGCTTGCTCATGGGCTTCTCCGGGCGTTTCAGGCTTGGCTCAAGGAGAATTGAAGCGCATTTGCCTGGCTGGGTCAGTGGCGGCCGGGCAGTCTTTACGAACTCTTTAGGTGGGGGCTGGCGGATGGCAAGGGAGTGGCCGAGGAGGGTGGAGTTCTTGTGGGGGATCTGTTCAAAGACGATGGCGCCGTTGGTGTAGATGGGCGCGGCTTTGCGCGGTTGTTCGCTGCGCCATAGGTACTCTTCGCCGATGATAGGTTTTTCGCTGTGGATTTGGCCTTCGCTGAGCAGGTTGAGGGCGTTGTCGTAGCACCACTGTTGTGGCTGGCCCTGGCCCAGATGGGCGGCGATCAGTTGCTGGTTGGCGTTCTAGCGGTACTAGCTCTGGCCCCAGCGGTTGTTGTCGATCTGGATCGGGTTGAGGGCTTTGTCGTAGCGGTAATGGCGTTCGACAAAGGAGGTTGCGGCTGCGCCGGCCTTTTGCTCGGTCAGCAGGCTGAGGCTTTTGTAGTGCTGGTGCAATTTGAAGCCAGCCGTGCTGCTGCACTGGATGTCTCATACTCTTAAATTGATAATTATAAATTTATTTAGGCTCACAAATAAAAATCCAATAAATCGATTATTGATTTTTCAATAATCCTCCGTCTGCGATTGCATCTTATAGCTTTAAGGTGAGGTGATATTTCTTTGCTTAACTCCAAAACCAGTGATTCCATGTTCTGATTCAGTTCGTCAAGTCTATTGTCTGACATGATTGCTAAATATTTTTTCCATCAGGCAGTACTCTGCATGATTCGGCTCTTTGATCAGGTCTAAGTTTTCGTCAACTGACTCGCAAAGGTAACGGATTGGATTTTTTAACCGATATCCGCAATATTTATTTTCTGAAAAGATAAAGCTAAAGTCTTTTTTATATGTATGTGAGTAACGCTTGAAGAGGGGGTGAAGTTTAGGCAGGTCAATTCTTTTCTTTCTGCGCTAAAATTTCTTAGTTTTGTAGGTTCTAACAAGAAATGTTTTGGGTTTCTAAGTTTTACTTCACCCCAGCAAGATGAGTGCTCACTTGAAGTGTTTTTTGTATTTTTATTGGGGATGGAGAGTTCAGTTCTTACGAGGTCACCATCAATACTAAACAAAAAAAGCTCTGAGTTTTCAGAAAACCAATGCTCAGAGCCAATACCTGACTTTCCATTTGAAAGGGAGATGACTGATGAGTTTCCCCCGAAGGCATACTTTATTTTAAAATTTTTATAAGTGGGTTGAGGTGAGGGGTAAGTTTTAATTTGCATGCATGAAATATTAAACATGTTATATCTTCGTTGCTGGGAGTGGAGAACCACCATTAGGTTTGGGGGGGCTGATGTAATTATTTCAGAAGTTGTTGGTGTTTCAGGAGCAGGAGGAAAACCTCCAATGGACGCTCCGTTTCAACCAAAAACAGTGATTATGCGTCCTGAGTTTTTCCTTTCTCTGCCAATTGTTCAGCTTTGTCAGATTGATGGATATCTATCTAGAAAACCATCGCTTGTAGGATACTTTAAGAAAAAAGAGATGTATTCATTTTCTTTTAATGAAATGTTAAAAATTCTATTTTCTGAAGATTTCAGCATAAGATCATACCAGTAGATTTTCTCTTCTATTTCATCTAATAGAGATAGAGTTATTGTGTTCACAAGTTCATTATATTCGTTGATCAATTCATGTAGCTTTTTTGGAAAGCTGAACTTTAATATTCTTCCTGTGCAGTAATATTCTATCTCGTCTTCTTTTTTATATTCGATAAGTGCATATTTTTCTTTGGTTCTATAAGAAATGATATAGTCTTTCATTAGTCGCCGCACCTCTTAAAGGTATTGAGTAATTCTTCTTTGTTTGTGTTAAAGCCATTGGTGCCGTCAGGATGAATTAGCCTCGCATGATGCTGTCCTAGCGCACCTTTAGAAGGGTCATGTATTACATCATAGCCAATAGCTCTCAAATCGCCGGCACTTACTTCGCCTACGCTGATCGCTGGTCTGTTAGGAAAGGCTTTGTTCCATATGTTGGTAGCATCGTCAGCGCTATCTGCTCTGATCACTGATACCCCAGGAGGATTCAATTTTCCTTTATTAATTGCGTCCATTTCTCGTGAGTTAAAATCAAAACTATAAGGGCCGTCGATACTAACCCTATAAATTTTAGTGTCAGCAGGAAGGGAGGCTCCTTTTTCTAGTCCATTTAACCCCAGCGGATCAACCCAACTATTCGGGTTATGCACATACCCCTGCGGCCGAGTCCCACCACCCAGCCCCAACGGATCCGGACTCAAATACTGCGCCGTCTCCGGATCGTAGTATCGGTGCCGATTGTAGTGCAGCCCACTCTCTTCGTCGTAGTACTGGCCCGGAAAGCGAATCGGGCAGGTGGTCTTGTTGATCGGCACCACGTTGCTGCTGGCGAACTCGTCATTCGCGGCTCGCCATAGCCTTGCCTGGCCCCAGACGTTGGGGCTATTGCTCCAGCCCAGTTGGCCGCTTTCGTCCAGTAACTCTCGGGGCGTGCCGAGGTGGTCGGTGACGATGTACCAGAGTTTTTCGCCTTGTTGTTGCGCCAGTGGGGTGATGCCGCCGGGGGCGTAGCTCCAGCGGGTGGCGTGTTCGAAGGCGACGGTGCCGTCGGCGTAGATGGGCGCGGCTTCGAGCAGTTGTTCACCGCTCCACAGGTATTCCTCGCCGATGATGTGTTGTTCGCTGTGGGCGTAGATCGAGTTGCGTTTGTTGCTGCGGCTGAAGTTGAACTTGCGCGTGCGACGGCCAAAGGCGTCGTACTCGTAGCGCCAGTGTTCGTCGGTGGGGGTGTAGAGGTCGGTGAGGCGGTTGTCGCTGTTCCAGCGGTATTGCCAGCGCTGGGGGCGGAAGCCGTGGCGGTCGACGATTTTTTCGGCCAGGCGGCCGCAGGGGTCGTAGCGGTAGCGGTTGGCTCCGGATTTGACCACGCGCCCGCCTTTTTGCTCAGCCTTGACGCCCATGCCTTTTGCGCTGTGGATCTGCCCTTCGCTGAGCAGGTTGAGGGCGTTGTCGTAGAGCCATTGCTGTGGCTGGCCCTGGCCCAGGTGGGCGGCGATCAGTTGCTGGTTGGCGTTGTAGCGGTAGTGGCTCTGGCCCCAGCGGTTGTCGTCGATCTGGATCGGGTTGAAGGCTTTGTCGTAGCGGTAGTGGCGTTCGACAAAAGAGGTTGTTGCTGCGCCGGCCTTTTGCTCGGTCAGCAAGCTGAGACTGTTGTAGTGCTGGTGCAGGTTGAAGCCGGCGGCGCTGCTGCGCTGGATGTCGCGGCCCAGGGCGTCGCGGCTGATCTGCAGCGGTGCATGGCCGGCGATCAGCAGTTGCGCCAGGCCGCCATTGCGGTCGTGCTGCCACTGCACCTGGGGCAGGGCGGCGAAGGCTTCCTGGGCGTTGGCCTGTTCGGCGATGGCACCGGCTTGCTGGCCGATGGGCAGGCCACTGGCGGGGTCGTACTGGTGTTCGATCAGGCGGCCATTGATGCGTTCGCTGAGCAAGCGGCCTACGGCGTCGCGTTGGTATTCGATACGGGCGCCCGGGCTGTTGACGCCGATCAGGTGTCCGACGTCGTTGTAGTTGAACTCGGTCTGTTCGCTCAGTTCGCCGTTGGCCCGGTAGTGAGCAATGCTCAGCAGGCGCGCACTGGCAATGTCGTAGTGGTAGGCCACGCGGGCGCCGTCGGCGCAGTGTTTTTCGCTGAGCCAACCGACGGCGTTGTAGCAATAGCGGGTGAGGGTGCCGGCGAAGTCGCGTTCGGCGATCAAGCGCCCGGCCTTGTCGTAGGCGTATTGATACACGTCGCCGACGCCATTGGTCAGGCGGGTCAAGCGGGTGAGTCTGTCGTAGCCCAGGGTCAGGCTTTGCCCGCCGGGGTAGGTGAGCTTTTCCAGCAGGTCGAAGGCGCCGTAGGCGTAGCGGGTGCGATGACCTTCGCCATCGATGAAGCTGACCAGTCGGTGTTCGCTGTCGTAAGCCCAGTGCTGTTCGGTGCCATCGGCCAGGGTCACGCCGCTGAGGGAACCTCGGGGATGGGCGTGCTGGCTGTGGTAGGCATAACGGGTGATCTGGCCCAATGCGTCTTGCTGTTGGAGAGGGCGGCCCAGGGTGTCCAGCTGTACGCGGCTGATCTGGCCGTCCGGTTGCTGGATTTCGCTCAGGCGCTGTTTGCGGTCATAGCGGTAAAGGGTCTGGGTGCCCTCCGGCCAGGTCTGGCTCAGCAACTCGCCATGGGCCCCATGTTGGTAAGTGGTGGTACGCCCATCGGGGTCTTTGACGCTGCTGAGGTTGCCCTGGGCGTCGTACTTCATTTGCCAGGTGACACCGTCGGCGGAGACGTAGCGTGTCAGCAGGCCTTGGGTGTTGTAGTCAAAGGTGTGCCGGGTGCCGTCCGGGTTGATCTGAGTCAGCAGCTCGCCGAAGTCGCTGTAGCGGTAGGTGGTGGTGCGACCCAGAGGGTCGGTGGTGGCGACCTTGTTGGTGTATTCGTCCCACTCGGTCAGCCATTCGTGGCCCAGCGCATCGATTTTGCGCACCACCAGGAAGTCGCTGTTGTAGTAGTGCCGGCTGCTACCGCCTTCAGCGTCGTGGTAGTCGGTGCAGCGGTTGGCCTCGTGGTACTCGAAGCGGTCGGTGTAATGCCCGCTGTCGGCATGGGTGCGAATGACTCGCCCTTTGGCGTCGTAGGCAATGTGGAAATGGGTTTTGTCGGTGTCGTGCCACTGGGTCATGTGGCCGGCGTTGTCGTAAGCGTGATACAGGGTGCCGAACTGATGGCTGGCGCAGTCGGTCAGCATGCTGTGTTGCTCATAGCGGCAACTGAGCAAGCGGCGCGGGTGTTGTTCGCCGTCGTGCAGGGTGATGCCTGTCAGATGGCCTGTGCTGCTGAGCTCGATGTGCAACTGATAGCCGTCGCTGTGTTCGACGCGCTGCAACCGCTGCTGTGGACCGTAGATAAAGCGGATGCGGTTGCCGTTGCTGTCTTCGATCGCGGTCAGGGGGCGAGTGTGGTTCGGGCTGTGGGCAAAGCTCAGGGTCTGCTGGGTCGCGCGGTCATACAGGCGCAAGGTGCCCGAACGTTGGCCGCTGAGCAGGTAGCGCCCGTTACGTCGGTTATGGGCCTGGACTTCGTCGTCCGGCGCCTCGTAGTCCAGGGTGCTGCCGTCGACCGTGTGATAGGTAATGCGCTGGTGATCGAGCACCAAGTGCTGGGACCAATCGTCCGCCCATTGCCACCCAAATAGCCCGCGAAAGTCTGCCCGCGAGCGATACAGGCGCGAGAGTTTCAGCGGGAGGCTGCCGGGGATCTCCAGCACTGGCCAGGTTTGCAGGTAGTCACCGGTAGCGACGTCCACCGGCTCGCCTTCAAGACTGCATTTGCTGGTCTCACAGTTCTTGCCGCTGTCGGAGGTCCTCCCGGTTTTCACGTCTTCTGCGCTGCCGTGGGCGGCACCTTGGGGTCTGACGTGAACGCCGTCGCCGGCATGGGCGACGGTTTCAGTGCGGTTGGCGTTTTTCAAGGCATTGGCGGCTTTGGCCGCTTCCGCAGCCTTGCCTGCCTTGAACAGCGTCCAGGGCAAGGTCAGGATCTCCACGCCCGCCCGGGTCACGGCCTCGATGTGATTGCCCTTGGACCAGGCATCGGTGACTGGTTTGACCAAGGCAGAACCCACGGCCTTGGCTCCGTTGCTGATGCTTGTTCCGACAGTCCCCGGGGTGATGTTGCCCAGGCGCATGTTCTCCGCGAGGATCTGCGCATCCAAGGCACGGCCGCGCAGACCATCGGCGGTGTAGTTGCTCTGCAGGCTCTTGGCTTGATGCTTGGCCCCGGTGTAGGCCAGTTCGCCGATTCCCATGACCGTGTCTTTGGCAAACCCGGTCACGCCACGAGTGACTTGCGCATCGGCGTCCGCCACCGCCGGAAAGTAATGGGCAATCAGCGGGCCTGCGGGTGTCAAGCCGAGCACCGCGCCTTGCTTGATGCTGGCGATGCCCTCATCGGCGCTTTTATTCCAGCCATCAAAATCGATGTATTTATCCAGGCCATCGATGTCCAACTGTTGCTGCTTCAGGGCTTCGCGCTCGGCCTCCAACTCCTGCAGACGGGCACTGGTCCGCTCTCCGGGAGGGGCCAGGTCACTCGTCTCGCTGGCAACCGCAGTGGCCGACTGGGCCGTCGTCACAATCTTGCCCAGGGTGCCGCCTACACCGGCGGCGTTGCAGTTGATCAGGCAGGCGCTGTCATGCCGGGCCAGCGGCAGGCCATTGACCTTGACGTTGCCATGTCCCTCCAGCAGCTTGACGTTGCCCGCGCCCAGCGAGGTGCCGGCCACCACATGTGCGCCGGCATCGGCCTGGACCTGATTGAAGAGGTCCCCCAGCCGATAGACCTTGGTGCCACGGGCCTTGACGTCGCTGGAAGCCAGCACCGGTCTGTCCAATGTCGCGAACGAGTCAAAGGCCACCACCACCGGTCCGACCCAGCAGAAGTCCGGCACACTGCACACGGCTTGCCATTCACTGCTGTCATGGGCGACGTGGCGCTTGCTGCCCCCTTTGGCGGTGGCGGCCGCGTCCCTATCCACCGGCGCCGACTCGGCGGCTACCGCTTGAGTGGCGGCGGCTTTTTGCGCGTCCAGCTCAGCTTTCAGCTGCTGCAACTCACTGAGCCTGCGCTCATCCATCAAGCGTTGTTCCGCTGCCGCATCATCGGCGCTGTCGGAGATCGTCAATCTGTCCGTCATGTTCAAGCCTTCCCTGGCAACGCGGCGGTGCCAACCAGCGCCATGGTTATCTGGCTGATACCCGCCGTCACGGGCAGGCGCCAGAGCAGCACGGCCTGGCGCTGGTCCAGGTCAAGGCGCAGGGTGTCGAGCACCGGCACGCTGACGAAGGGCTCAGCGTCCGTGCTTTCACACACCACCAGCGGTGCAACTCCGGGCAAATGCATGAGGTAGTCGCCCTCGCTCAGGCAGCCCTTGAGCCGCACGCTCTCATCACCGGTCAGATAGGGCACGGCCACCTGATCGGCCGGGGCGCTCTGGTAAAAGCGTGGGTCGAAGTCGTCCGGCAGCAGTGGATAGCGTTCAGCGAACCATTGCGCGTCCAGCGTGCCTTGCAAGCCCACGCGCGGCTGCCACCAGCGCGCCAGCGCGGTCAGGCCCACGGGCTGCAAACGCTGCGAGGGGGCTTTGTAGGGATGTGCTGGGTCTTCAATCTGAGGGGCGGGCAGGCTGTCCAACTGCGCGATCTGTGCCTCGATGCGTTGGCGCACCGAAGCCTCCAGGGTGTTCAATTCAGCCGCGCTCGGCAGCCAGCCACAACCGGCGGTGTTGCTGGGGTAGCTGACGCTGGGAATCGGCGTCTGCCCGGGTGATGGCTCGGGGTCGTAGAAGCAGCCGCCAAACGCCAGGCGGTAATCCAGCGTGACCTTTTCCACTTTATCGGGGGCACTCAGCGTCCAGCCCATCAGCCCCTTGTGCATGGTACGCGGACCATGGACCTGCAAGTTCTTGCGCACCGCTCCGACCTGCACCTCGACCGGCCAGTTCGTGCGCCACTGCCCCTCAGCACTGTGCACGCTGCCTTGCAGCAGCACATCGGTGCCGGGCTTGCCCAACAGCAGATCGCCTTCTTCGGCGATCACCGCCTGCAAGGGAAAAGTGGCTATCGGTCCATCGAAGCGATCGCCGAGGACAATCGCGCTCTGATCTACACTCAAGGGCATGGCCAAGCCCTGCGCAAAATCAAAGGTGCCGCGAATCACCAGGATGTCCATGGGCACGCCCGCCGGGGTGGTTTTTTCATACAGCAGGTGTGGCAGCCCGGTGTGGTTCTCGATGTGGATGACGCCCATCACCAGCTACCGTCGATCAAGAGCGGCATGGCATCGGTCACATCCAGGCCTTTGAGCTGGGTGGTTTCGGCGTCCACCGGCAGGTTCGGCGCCGGTTGTGCGGTGCCGCTGTTGAGGTGCACGTCTGCGGGGGCATCGGCGTTGACCGTGTTGCCTGCCACCAGATGAATGTCCGGTCCGTCGAGGTAGATCCCGGCATCGGTGATCACCACTTTCGAGCGTCCGACCTGCAAGGTGATGCTTTCACCGTCCAGCTTGATGCTCGATCCTGGTCCGCTGGCCTCCGGCGCAGGCTCCTCACCCGCAGGCGGTGCGGCACTTTGCACGCTGCCATCGCCGACCTTGAGGCTGTAGGACGTGCCCACCACCGTGCTCTGGCTACGGCCCACCTGGGTGCTCTGGTTGATTCCCACCAGGGTGTTCATGTGCAGGCCGACGTTCTGGCTGTAGACCGTGCCGATGTTCATCATCTTGGCCAGCCCGACGTTTTGCAGAGAGGCCAGGTTGATGGTCTCGGTCTTGAAGCAGTCGACATTGATCGACCAGTTGCGCTTGATGCGATCACGTTCGTGGCGGTCGATGGTCTTGGTGCGATCACGTCCGACCCAGTGGGTTTCGTCGTGTTCGACTTCGATGTTCTGATCCCTCTCCGCGTGGACGTAGATCTCTTCGGCGCCCTTTTTGTCCTCGATGCGCAACTCGTTGGAGCCATTGCCGCCCAGGCTGCTGCGGGTCTTGAACACGCTACGGGTCTTGTTCGCCGGCAACGGATAAGGCACGGGCGTGTGCTGGTTCGGTACGCAGCCGGTCACCAAGGGCTGTTCGGGATCACCGCCGATAAAGCTGACCAGCACTTCCATGCCGATCCGCGGGATGATCACGTGGCCAAAGCCTTCACCGGCCCAACTGGTGGCCACCCGTACCCAGCAGCTGGAGAACTCGTTGCGCTCGCCTTCGCGGTCCCAATGAAATTGAATCTTTATCCGTGAGAATTCGTCACACCAGATTTCCTCACCGGCAGGACCGGTCACCAGCGCGGTCTGGCTGCTCAGGCGGGGCTTGGGGGCGGGCTCTTGCGGCCGAAAGAAGGTGTCCCAGGGGATGGCGCTGAAGCGGTTACGGTAACCCTGGGTAAAGCCGCCGTGGCGGTCGTCGCTGGTGACCGACTCTTCCAGCACCTGCGGTTGTCGACCCTCATGTTCAACGCTGACCAGCAGCCACATCTGGTTGTATTCGCCGCGCGGATGCTCGCTGAGGGTGACCAGATGGCCGCAGCGAAAGCTCGACAGATCGCTCTGCCCCTTGGCCAACTGGTAATCGGCGCGATGGCCTTCAAGGGCGATCTGGCTCAGTTGCTGGCCCACCGCGCCGGTGCTGTAGCGGCCCGGGTAGCGATAGTCCTCAAGGATTGGTAGCGCCTCGCTCTGTGCGCAGCTGTGCAGGGTGCTGGGCACCGGATCGAGCGGGGCGCCGCTGGAGGCGCTGCGCGGGTCGGGCTTTTTCAGGTTGTAGTCGCGGCGCACCACCTGGCTGGTGCGGGTGCTGAAACGCACCGCGAAATGGCTGACCACCGGGTCTTCGGCGGCCAGGCCACTGCCTTGCTGATAGCGCGCGGTGGCGAGGATCGGGTAGTCGGTCTGGTTGTCGGAAAATACCAGCAGGTGCTGGTCGAGGCTGTGTTCGTGGTGCCAGTGAATGCCGTCTTCAAAGCACAGGCGTTGCACAAACTGGAAATCCGTCTCCCCGTATTGCACGCAATACACCCTGGGTACTGAAGGCTTGGGAGCAATGTTGAAGCGGTACTGGTCGGCGAGGATGCCGTGTTCCTTGAGCACCTTGGCAATGATCTGCGGCACCGTCAGGTTCTGATAGACCCGTTGGTTGTGGCGGTGCTGCAACTGATAAAGGTGAGGACGCAGGATCAGGTGATAGCGGGTCATGCGCTTGCCGCTGTCGCCGATTTCGATGTCGTCGATCAGGCCGTGGATGCCTTCACCCTTGAGGCCGAACTGCAGGAACGCCGGCTGGTTGAGCAGGCTTTCCAGATCGACATTGGGGTTGTCCGAAACCAGCTCGATATGGATCGCATACAGCTCGCTGATGGCTTCGCGACCCTTGAAGGCCAGCACCTTGAAGTCGTGGCGAACAGAAGGGATGGACAGCACGAAATGCGCAGTGTCGGCCGGCGCGAACATAGGCTCATCCTTAAGCTTGAGAGAGGCCAGACCCGCGCCGTACCTGGCCCGGGTGCAAAGTGGCGCTCAACCTAGCAAAGGGTGCGCAAAAACTAATATGGGATGAGTCTGGAAAGTCGCTTGAAATTTCCGGACCTGACTTTGCTGTCCGCAACCAGGAGCCAGGGATGGCTGAGCCACTCAGGTCATGACCCGGCTCAAGCTCACGGGTGGCTTGATTCGAAGAACGGACGCCCGATGACGAGCCCGCTGAACCCCGTCAGCCCAGACGTGCCGGGCGGCACGAGGCAAGCTCGGCAGAGCATTGGCCCAGCAGCAACTCCTGGCTGACCAGGCGGCCGACGGTGGGCGCCAGGGTCACCCCGGCATGCATCACCGCCAGGTACAGGCCCAGGTACTGCTGGCTCGGGCCAATGATCGGCAACTGATCACAGGGCATTGGGCGTTGACCGACCTCAACGCTGCGCAGCGCTATCTTCTCGGCGCCGCGGAACAGGCGGCGGATCGTGGCCATGGCTTGCTGCGCTATGGCCTCGGGCCCTTGAGGACCGCTGTCGTCGATGTAGTCTTCCGCCGCCAGCAGGCTGCCGTCCGCCGCTTCGCGAATCTCCAGCAGGCTGTTGGAAACCAGGGTCTTGACTAGGCCGCGCGGGGCATCGAAGCGGATCAGGATCGACGGCGAGGCCTGCACCGGCAGCTGGATTCCCAGGGGCGCCAACAGGGCAGGGGTGGCGCAGCCCGCTGCCAGGACGATGTGCTCGGCTAGGTAAGGCCCGGCCGCAGTGGTGATGCCGAGCACGCGCCGGCCCTCCACCAGCAACCCCTGTACCGGCGTCTGGGTAAGCACCCGGGCGCCGTGGGTCCGGGCCCCTTCGAGCAGCGTCTGGGTGGTGGCTACCGGGTCGAGGCTGCCTTCGCCGGGGGCGTACCGGGCTCGTTGCGGTAGTTCCTGCAGATTGGGTTCAAGTTCACCGATCCGGTCACGGTCGATCCAATGGGCGGACGACATCGGCCCCTGGGTATCGGTGTCTGTCGAGTCCGGGCCGGTTTCGGCATAAGTCAGTGCTCCGGTCCATTGAATCTGCAACTGGGGCAACTCCTGCTGCAGGCGTCGATAGTCCGCCAGCGCCAGGGAGCGCAGCGGCCGAGCGGCTGCCGGGAACTCGCCGTGGGGGTTGATCCAGGCAAAGGAATGGCGAGTGACCCCGGAACCGGGACTGGCTTGCTCGACCACCGTGACCTGCGCGCCCTGTCTGGCCAGGTGGTAGGCGATGGATGCACCGACGATGCCGGCACCGACCACAATCACGTTTGTAGGCTTCACACTGACCTCGTCTACTGAAGGCCGTACCTTAGCCGGCCATTTGTTGTTCAAGCCATTTGTTTATTGTTCTGAAATTGCAAGCAGCGGGCCGCTGCCCACCTTGGCGGCGGCCCAGAGAGCCAATCGGCATCCCCATGCTTCATTGGGTTTTCAGCACCAGGCCTTGGGCCTGGGGCAGGGGGTTGCGCATCAACCGGCCCACCACCAGGGCCCCAAGCAGGGCGAGAATGCCTGCCACCGTCAGTACCAACCCGAAGCCGCCGACAAAGGCTTGCTGGGCCAGGGGTTCAATCAGGGCGCGGGTGCTTTCCGGCAGGCTCGCCAAGGCGCCCTGCATATCCCCGGCCACCACCCGCGAGGCGATGTCCGGCGCCTGGGCCAGCCAAGGCCCGGGCACCTGGCTGAGGCTGCCTTGCAGCCGTTGCAGGGTATGGCTGGCCAACAGCGCACCGAACACGCCTATGGCCAGCATGATGGCGCTGAAGCGCATGGTGGTGCTCATGCCCGAGGCCATGCCGGTGCGTTCCCGGGGCACGCAGGCCATGATGTTTTTCTGCGTGTCGCCGTTGAGCAGGCCGGCCCCGGCACCGGTCACGGCAATCGCCGCCGCGAAGCTCAGGTAGCCCCCGGCATGCACCGCCCAAGCACTGAGCAGGTTGCCGCAGCCCACCAGGGTCAGCCCGGCGGCCATCAGGGCGGCGGGGCTGTAGCGCCCGGCAAGGCGGGCACCGATGCGTGGGCAGATCAGCATGGTCAGGGCAAAGGGCAGCATGCCCAGGCCTGAGGCAATGGCGGAGAAGCCCAGACCGTTCTGCAGGTAGAAGGGCAGCAGGGTCATCATCACCTGGGCACAGCCGGCGTAGGCGAACATGCCCAGCAGGGCGCCGATGAACCGCGGATGGCGAAACAGTTGCAGATCGACCATGGGCCGGCGTTGCAGGCGCTCGATCAGCACGAACAGCCCCAGCAGCGCCACTCCGGCCAACAGGCGGGTGGAGGTGGCTGGGTGGCTCCAGCCGATGCGGTTGGCTTCGATCAGGCCCCAGATCAGGCACAGCAGGCTGGCGCTGAAGGCCAGGCTGCCCCAGGGGTCCAGGCGCGCCGCCTGGGTATCCCGGGATTCCGGCACGTTGCGCAGCACGCTCCACAGCAGCAGGGCGCCTACCGGCAGGTTGAAGTAGAAGATCCAGCGCCAGCCGAAGTATTCGGTGATCAAGCCGCCGACCGTGGGCGCGGCGGTCATGGCCATGCCCATGCAGGCCCCCCAGAAGGCCCAGGCCTTGGCCCGCTCCACTTCGTCATGGAAGGTATGGCCGATGGAGGCCAGGGCCGAGGTTAGAAGCAGCGCCGCGCCCACGCCTTTGAGGGCCCGAGCGAGGTCCAGCAGCAGGGCGTTGGGGGCGGCGCCGCAACCCAGGGAGGCAAGGATGAACAGGCCGAGGCCGCAGAGCAGGGTCCTCTTGCGTCCGAAGCGGTCCGCCAGGCTGCCCGCCGGCAGCAGCAGGGCGGCGAAGGCCAGCATGTAGGCACTGACCACCCATTCGATATCGGCGAAGTTGGCCCCCAGGTCGCGGGCGATGCTCGGCAGGGCCACGGCGACGATGTTGGTGTCCAGGACGATCAGCGAGCAGACCCCGGAAGCAGTCAGCAGGGTCAGGCGGGGATTGATGAGGCGGCTCATGGCGCTGTCCGCCGACTGAGGATGGACAGTGCTGTCAGTTCGATGCTCGCCACCACCGGTACCCCGTCATCGAGGATGATCACTGCACAGGGGCAGCCTTTGGCCTGGGTGGTTTGCTGGCCGGACTTGAGCGGGATTGGGGGGCTGTTCAAAGGCAGGATTGCTTTGTGGGCAACGTTGGCTTGGATCTCTGCGGCCACGGCGCTCTGCAGGCAGCAGCAGGCGATCATTGCCAGAATCAGGGGTTTGACGCGCATGGCAAAGGCTCTCTACTGTGAAGGTCCGCTCAGCTTATCCCGGCCTTTGTGGGTCTTTGTTAGCTGCTGGCGGTCAGTTCGTTACCTTTGAGCTAATACCTTTTATGGAAATTCGTCACTTTCGCTACTTCCTGGCGGTGGCCCGGCAGCGCAATTTTACCCGCGCGGCCGAGCAACTGGGGATTGCCCCGCCGACCTTGAGCCGACAGATCCAGGACATGGAGAAGACCCTGGGCACGCGGCTGTTTTTGCGCCAGCAGCGCGAGGTCAGTCTCACCGAGGCCGGTGCCACTTTGCTCCTGGAAGCCGAAGCCACGGTTCGCCAGTTCGAGTTCGCCCAGCGCAACGCCCAGCGCGCCGGGCGCGGAGAGATCGGCCACATCGAGCTGGGCTATGTGGCCTCGGCGGTGTATTCCGGGTTGTTGCAGAAGCAGGTGCAGAGCTTCAGCCGCGACTGCCCGGACGTCAGCCTGAATGTGCGCGAGTGTCCGATGGCAACCCTGCCGGCGCGGATTGCCGACGGACGCCTGGACGTCGGCTACATTCGTTCGCCCATGACCCTGCCCGACGGCGTGGAGGCCATTCGCCTGGACGCCGAGGGGTTTGTCCTGGCGCTGTCCGCCGAGTCCTGGCTGTGCCGGCTGCCGCAGATCGCCTCCGAGCACCTGCTCAATGAAACCTTCATCCTCCCGGAGCAGATCAGCGGCACCTTGCAAGTGGCGGCCCAGGGGGCCTATGCCCCCAAGCTCGGTGCCCAGCCCGGCGGCCTGGTGGCGGTGCTGGCCCTGGTTTCCCTGGGGCAGGGCGTGGCGGTGGTGCCCGAATCGGTGGTGGGGCATTTGAGCCTGCCCCATGTGGTGTACCGGCCGATCGGCGGCAGTTCGGCGTCGTCCTGGCTGTCGCTGATTTACCGGCGTTTCGAGCAGGCCCCGGCGGTGGTGCGCTACATCGACCAGGTCAAGCGCGAGTACCGGCGTTCGGCCTGATACGGCATGTTCAGCGCTGCGCCCGGCGAGCATAATCCGCCGGGCTATTTTCTTCCTTCAGGAGCTGCGTCCTCGATGATCGACCAACTTGACCACCTGGTACTGACCACCATCGATCCTGTGGCCGCCGAGGACTTTTACGTTCGGGTGCTAGGTATGCAACTGCAAACCTTTGCCGGCGGGCGCAAGGCCTTCAAGTACGGCCAGCAGAAGATCAACCTGCATGTGCGTGGCCAGGAATTCGAACCCAAGGCCCACCTGCCGGTACCGGGGGCGCTGGACCTGTGCTTTATCGCCAGCGTGCCCCTGGAGCAGGTGATTGCCCATCTGCTGCAAGTCAACTGGCCGATCATCGAGGGCCCGGTGGCGCGCACCGGAGCCACGGGACCGATCCGCTCGGTGTACCTGCGGGACCCGGACTTGAACCTCATCGAGATTGCCGAGCGGGTGTAGGCGGTTTGAGGGGGTGTCCCGGATAAACTTTTGTAATGATTTCCCGCTGGGGAAAAGTGCCGCTGCCCCTGTAACCTCCAAGTCCGTTTTTTCACTCAGGACTTGCATGAACACGCTCTCGGAGCCCCCCAGTCGGCGCTCTTTCTTCGCTTTGCCCCATGACTTCTCGCGCCATCCGGCCCCATTGAGACGCAGACGCTCAGGCAATCATTCTCCCGGCCGCACGTCCCCGGCCTTTGCCACTTCCCGCACTGACCAGCCCGTCACCCAGGTTGCACCTGTCCTGCACCTTGGTGCTTCGTCGCGCCTGGCCGTTTGAATTTTCTGGAGAACTTGAGTCGTCGTTATGGAATGGATCGCAGACCCCACGGCCTGGCTTGGCCTTTTGACACTGATTATCCTGGAACTGGTGCTGGGCATCGACAACCTGGTGTTTATCGCCATCCTCGCGGACAAGCTGCCGCCGGAGCAGCGTGACCGCGCCCGTTTGATCGGGCTGTCCCTGGCATTGCTGATGCGCCTGGGCCTGCTGGCCAGCATCTCCTGGATGGTGACCCTGACCCAGCCGCTGTTCGAGGTGTTCGACAAGAGCTTTTCCGGCCGCGACCTGATCATGCTGTTCGGTGGTGTGTTCCTGTTGTTCAAGGCCACCATGGAGTTGCACGAACGCCTGGAGGGGCATGTCAGCCAGCGTGCCGGCAGTGCCACCTACGCCTTGTTCTGGCCGATCGTGGCGCAGATTGTGGTGCTCGATGCGGTGTTCTCCCTGGACGCGGTGATTACCGCCGTGGGCATGGTGGAGCATCTGTCGGTGATGATGATCGCGGTGGTGGTTTCCATCGGTGTGATGATCGTCGCCAGCAAGCCGCTGACCCGTTTCGTCAACGAACACCCGACAGTGATCATGCTGTGCCTGGGCTTTTTGATGATGATCGGCTTCAGCCTAACCGCCGAAGGCCTGGGCTTCCATATTCCCAAGGGCTACCTGTACGCGGCCATCGGCTTCTCGATTCTGATCGAGGTGTTCAACCAGATCGCCCGGGCTCGACGCAAGAAGTCCATGCAGGGCCTGCGCCCGATGCGTGAGCGCACGGCCTATGCAGTGATGCGCCTGCTGGGTGGCCGCAAGCTGGCGGCAGAAGAGGTGGGTGAGGAAATCGCCGATTTGCTGGAAGACGGTGATGCACCGAGCAGCGAGCTGTTCGACCGCCGCGAACGGGTGATGATCAGCGGCGTACTGCAGTTGGCGGAGCGGCCGATCCGTACGCTGATGACGGTGCGCGCCGAGGTCGACTCCATCGACCTCACGGACAGCCCGGAAAGCATCCGGACCAAGTTGATGCACTCGTCCTATTCGCGCCTGCCGCTGATTCGCGATGGTGCGGTGGATGAGCCGCTGGGCTTCGTGCACAAGAAGGAGTTGCTCAAGGAATACCTGGCCGGCAACGAGCCGAACCTTGAGCACCTGGCGCGCAAGACCATCAACCTGCTGGACAGTTTTTCGATCCTCAACGCCCTGGAACAGATGCGCAAGGCGTCGACCCACATCGCCTTCGTGATCAACGAGTTTGGTGACTTCATGGGCATCCTGACCATGACCGACATTCTCGAATCCATTGCCGGCGAGCTGCCGGATGCCAGCGAGGTCGAAGGGCCGGATGTGGTGGAAGACGAGGGTAGGTTCCTGGTCAATGGCGCCCTGAACCTGCCCCAGGTGCGCCAGCGTACCGGCTTTGGCGCCGAGCCTACCGAGGACTACCAGACCCTGGCCGGGCTGGTGATGAGCCTGCTGGACCGTCTGCCGGTCAAGGGCGACCGCTTGGAATGGGAGGGCTGGAACATTCAGGTGATGGCGGTGGAAGAGCGCCGCGTGACTCAGGTCCAGCTGTCTCGGCAGGTGCCTGCCTGACGGGAGAAGTCCTGGAGTTGGCGCTGCAAGGTGCTATGCCGTTGCGTGGCTTGAGCGCAGAGGTTCAGGCCCAGGTTCATGCCCTGTCACGCAGGGCTTTTGCCTCCAGCCAGGTGTACAGGCGGCGAGCGATGCGTTCACTGGCATGGCCGTCGCCATAGGGGCTGTGTACTCGGCTCATGCGGGCATAGAGCTCGGCATCGTCCAGCAGTTCGCTGGCATGGTGCACGATGCGTTCGCGGTCGGTGCCCACCAGCAACACGGTGCCGCCCTCTGGTTCCGGTGGCCGTTCGGTAACGTCCCGCAGTACCAGTAGCGGCTTGCCGATGGCCGGTGCTTCTTCCTGGATGCCGCCGGAGTCGCTGAGGATGAGGTGCGAGCGCCCCATCAGCCAGACGAAATGCTGATAGTCCTGAGGCGCTATCAGGTAGATGTTGGGCGTGTCCGAGAGCACGCCATAGACCGCACTCTGCACCTGCGGATTGAGGTGCACGGGGTACACGAATTGCACGTCCGGGTAGCGCCGGGCCAAGGTCGCCACGGCTTCGCAGATGTTGCGCAAACCGTCGCCGAAATTCTCCCGGCGATGGCCGGTAATCAGCACCATGCGCCGCTGGTGTTCCAGCACCGCCAGGGGCGAATCGGCGGCGGGGCGCCACTGGGTCTGTTGCTGGTGATGCCGCATCCACAGCAGCGCATCGACCCCCGTGTTGCCGGTGACCTCGATGGTGTCGGCGGGCACGTTTTCCCGCAGCAGGTTGGCCTGGGCCTCGGCGGTCGGAGCGAAGTGCAGGTCGGCGATGACTCCGGTCAGGCGCCGGTTGGCTTCCTCGGGCCAGGGCGCCCTGAGGTTGCCGGTACGCAGCCCGGCTTCGACATGGCCGATGGGCAACTGGCGGTGGAAAGCGGCGAGGGCGGCGATAAAGCTGGTGGTGGTATCGCCATGCACCAGGACGATGTCCGGTTGCAGGCGTTCGAAGGTGGTATCCAGATGGATTAGCAGTTGCTGCGAGAGGCCGTTGAGGGACTGGCCCTGGGTCATCACTTCCAGGTCTTTGTCGACTTGCAGCTCGAAGGAGTCCAGTACCTGCTTGAGCATGTCCCGGTGCTGACCGGTGGAGCAAATGTGCAGTTGCAGACCTGGCCAGTGTTTTAGCACCCTGGCCAGTGGCGCCATCTTGATGGCTTCAGGGCGTGTACCGAAAACCATCACGACTTTAAAAGGCATGTTCCCCTCCTTGGGTGCGATGCGATCGGAACGAAGGTTGAATCAAAGCAGCGGGAACTGCTCTTGTCCAGCCAGGGCGTTTGGGACAAATGCCTGGAGCTGGTTGGCGGTCAATGGCTCCAGGCGTTGAGTCGCATCAATGTGGCACAGGTTTTTGTACACGTCTGTTGCTGTCTGTATGCTCTCGGTCCGGTGAATGAAGTGATCTGCTCCGGGGCATCGGAGCGGATGCAATCCACCATGTCTTGCCGCTCCCTATCATGCGGAGGCGGTCCGCTGGAGAAAATCAATCAATGTCCGGGCCAACTGTCAGGGTGCTGTTGCCGCGCAAGATCGATGGCTTGGTCGAAAGCCTGGTGCGCGCCTGCTTGGCCGAGGTTGCGGATCAGCCCTGGGCGGGTAGGGGGGCGTTCTTTATCGAAGGCAGTCCCATGCTTTGCGCGCTGGGGGCCGACTATCCGGAGGAACTGGCGGAATATGCCGGGCTGGCCGGGGAGCTTGGATGGCTCCCTGAAGGCATCCTGAGCCTGGCGGCCATGGATAAAGACCAGTTGGATCACCAACGACTAGGACAGGCGGCGCTGACGTTGGTCCGTCGTCTGGATGGCGTGGTGGCCTTCTGTGCCAGTATCCATACCTACACTCGGGATGCCGAATTTCTGGCGGGGCTGGCGATCATCGAGCATGAGGGTGAGAGCATTTTCAGCGCCGCGGACTTTGCGGCTTGGTTGGGCCACCGGGATTTCCGACTGGTGAAATAGTCCACGGCTACATGCCCGCACTGTCGCCCCACCCACCACCTTCCGTAGGAGCTGGCTTGCCAGCGAAGGCGGCCGTGAGATCGCTTTCGCCGGCAAGCCGGCTCCTACAAGGGAGAGGTCAGATCTTCTGCTGGTGCTCGGCGGCATGCATGCCGAGGTAGGCGCGAAGGTTGTCGTCGTTGATGCCCAGGGTGCTGAGAATCTGCGCCATGAAACTCACCGGCGCGCTGCCTGGAGCGGTGATCACGCGCTGGTCCGCTACCGCGTGGGGCACATCCTGGTAGTGCGCGGCGCCGGCATAACCGACTGCCAGCAGGTTGGCCGCCGAATTGGAGGTGTGCTTCACCGCGTCCAGCACCCCGGCCCGAGCCAATTCGCGGGTGCCGTCGCAAATGCCGGCGATCACAAGGTGGCGTGCCTGGGCGGCGCGCAGCAGGTCGCCGATGTCCGGCGCCTTGTCGCTTTGCCAGACGCTCCCGCCGCAAACCATCAGTAGATCCACTTCGTCCAGACGAATGTCTTCCAACGCCAGGTCCGGGGTCACCCGCAGGCCGCCCATGGAGGTCACGATAGCGCCCTTGGGGGAAGCGTAACGGCAGTCGAAGCCATAGTAGCCACGGCCGGTGGCGTTGATCAGGGCGGTTTCCCAGTCGGCGAAGTTGTCGCAGATGATAGTGATGGCGCGGGTCATGGAGCTTCCTTGCTTGGGGCGATGAGCGGGTGGGGAGCGCCAGGGTAACCCGTTTTTGCCGGGCACCTGGAGAAGCTTTTACAGCTTTGGCGACAATCGCCGGCTTGGAGGAGCGATGGTCATCGCCGGCAATTGTCGTTGGCTTTCAACCAGCGAGCGGCCTTAGGATCCAGGGCAGATACTGGGTTTTGCGCTCGAGCAGGGCAAGGTGCCGCCGATCCATGCCAGCGTGTTTTACACGCCGTGGAAAGGCGGGCCGAAGCCACACTGACGTCACGTCGCCAGGCAGGCGCCTCGTCAAATAATTGCTCCCCGGCTCTTTACATCCACGCCGTCATTCCCCATTATCCGCGCCGTCTAAGTTTCGCTGCTGACCAGACAATTCCAGCCACCAAAAGGGTGGTTGTTTTGTTGCGTCCAAGAAAAGCAGTTGAAAATGACCAAGACTCCTCTGAAAAGAATTCAGCACAAGCTCGCCCGTTCCGGGGTGGCCATCGAACGCCTGAATTCCAATTCCCTCTCTATCTCTTCGATCAATGACGCCGGGCTCAAGGTGGATCTGCTGCTGCCCGATAGCTTTGCCATCGAAGAGAAAGCCATCCTCCAACTGATGGATTTCGCCAAGGTCGCCCACCCCCATGGCGGTGAAGTGAAGTGCGCCTGCGCCACGCCGGACTTTCACACCGGTAGCCCGATCCCGGTGGGCAGTGTGATTGTCACCAGCCACGACATGGTGGTGCCGCAAGCCATCGGCACCGACATCAATTGCGGCATGCGCCTGCACAAGCTGGGGCTGAACTACGAACAGTTCATGGCGCAGAAAGCCAAGTGGACCGCCCTGGTACGTGGTGATCTGCTGGAGGGTACGCGCAACATTCCCACCAGCCCAACGGCCATGACCGCGCTGTTTCAAGCGGGACTGGGGGACTTCTGGGCCCAGGTGCAGCAGCAGGACCCCATCGGGCTGTTCGCCGGGGCGGATTTCGCCCAATTGCAGCGAGAGCTGTCGGGCCTGCATGAGTCGTCGTTCGCCCGCGGCAGCGCCGACTATGCGCCGGAAGCCTTGCAGGACCGCTCGCGGAAAATCCTTCGCGACCCGGGCCTGGGCTCCCTGGGTGGCGGCAACCACTTTGTCGAGATCCAGGTGGTCACCGAGTTGGTGGATCGTCAGGCCTGCTTTGCTCAGGGCCTGTCCGTGGGGCAGGTGGTGATGATGATTCACACCGGCTCCCGGGACGTGGGCTTCTATGTGGGGCGACGCTGGATGGACAAGGCCAAGGCCCTCTGGCCAGAAGGGATCAAGCATCCCGACTCGAAGATCTTCGCCCTGTTCGGCGAGATGGCTGATGAGTACCTGCTGGCCATGCACAGCGCCGCCCATTACGCCGACGCCAACCGCGCGCTGATCGCGGAAATGGTCCGCCAGCGTACCCGGCAAGTGTTTGGCGCGGGCATCGAAGCGCCGCTGATTGTCGATGTGCCGCACAACATCGTGCTGCGCGAAGAGGGCGGCAATGTGCATCGCAAAGGCGCGACACCGGCCTATGCCGGGCAGCCGCTGCTGATTCCGGGAAGCATGGGGCATGACTCCTACCTGCTCACCGGGCTGGGCAATGAGCGCTGGCTGCGTTCGGCCAGTCACGGCGCCGGGCGCTCGATGTCGCGCAGCGAGATCGTGTTCAAGGCCAAGAAGGACAAGGCTTTCCTCGGCTTGCAGGGCGTTGAGTGCATCACCACCAAGGAAGAGCGGATGATCGAAGAGGCGCCAGGGGCCTACAAGGAAATCGGCCAGGTGATTCGTTCCCAGGTGGAAGAAGGGACGGTATCGGTGATGGCGCGGTTTTCGCCGATCTTGACCTTCAAGGCGTAAGCACGAAGGAGCTGTGGGGCGGGGATGGCTTTCGGGTTTGCCGTGCAACAGTGCGGCCGATACATTGTCGTCCCCCCGGCCTGGTCGTTCTGAGTGGTGCCGTTGAAGTTATCTGTGGAAGGGACGTCATCAGATCGTGAAGCGGGTTAAAAAAGCTGTTTGGTTTGTGTTGTGCATGGGGTCGATGCTCTCGATGGGCGCTGGTCTTTATCAATTCATGCTGCCTAAAGGTGATCCCAGCCTGGCGTTGATGCTGGTGCTGATTGCGCTTATTTCTGGTTTTTATCTGCGGCCGCAAAAGCCCAGGGCACGGTAGTTGCTCTGGTGGTTGCCTGTTTGTGGCCAAAGTCGGGTGCTCGATCATGAATCAAGATGAAAGTCTGAAGCGCGATGCTGTAGCGCCATTTACCGGAGCCAGCGAGTTCGTCGTCGACAAGTCCCCCCTTGTCGAACTGCTTGCCGTGCTTGCTCAGTGTGGCGAGGTGGTGTCCAGCTTCTTCAAGCCAGATCCCTCAATCAAGGCGTTGGATGAGAGAGCGCGACTGGCCGAGTTTCTGGAGCGTTTCAGCAACCTCGCCAGGTCGACGGCTATTGGGCGGATTGAGCCTGAGTTCGGGCCCTTTTCCATGCTGAATCGATACGAGTTCGAGGGCTCGTTGCTGGCGGTGGTGCTGCGGGGCGGGTGTCATCACGCGCCCCGTGGGTTGAGCCTGGCCGACGCTCGGAAGTTGGTGGGGGAGGCGCTGGAGGCGGTGTTTCCGGCTCCGTTTTCCGAGCTGGTGGTGTATCGGTTCGATAGTTCCGATTGGTCTGAGTTGACCAGGGATTCGACTATTTCTTCTGCCTATGTCGCCTGCCAGGGGGCGCGGAATCTGTGGTGGGTGTTGTGCGTTGCTGACTTTGATTGATGGCTTGTGGGTGCCAGGCTTTTTATACAGGCGCTGGCTTTTCAGCGAAGGCGGCATCGAGGATGCCGGTGGATGGTGTGGCGCAGGTAGCGGTTGCTAAGGTGGTTCTCGTGCGCTTGTTGTGGTTGCGACCTCTGTGGCAAGGGAGCTTGCTTTCGGTCGATCCTCCGTAAACCTGATTCTCCGATTTACTAGGTGTGCATATCCATTCCTGCGGTCACGGCCGCTGGCGGTTTCGCTCTTACAGCGACTCACTTTTGAAGAGCGCAAAAGGTGAGCAAAACGCTCTGCCCCTCCACTCGGTGCCTCGCCTAGGCTCGGCATGCCCGAACGAAGGCATTGATCCGTGGGCCGCCGCCACCGGCCATCCATGGCCGGGTGGCGGCTAACCCGGCATCCCTGCCGGGTTACCCACGGCTCAATGCCTGCGTTCGGCCATCGTGGTTAACGGGGCTAACAGATCAAGATCAAAAGCCAAAGCAAATCTGAGCCGAGCAAAGCAGGAGCCTTGGCGGTGCTTTGGGTTACTACTCCGGCAGTTGCAGCGCTTGTTGTTCCGCTACCTGCAATACATCGCAGCCGTCCTGCAATAACAGGGTCGCCACGCTGGAGAAGCGCTGCAGGTCGAGGTGATCGGCGTGGCGGCTGGTCATGTCGGTAAGGCTGTCCAGCATGTCCCGGGCAGCGCGGATACGCAGGCCGGCGTAGGTCAGCAGGTCGAGCAGCGGCGCTTGTGGGTTGATGAAGGCGACGGGGTGGTCGGTGGCACTGGAGGAAGTGAACGGTTGGTAATCCATATCAGTGACGCTCCATAACTTAGGTAGCTACCACCAATCGCGGCCAAGCGAAGCAGGGTGGCAACTGTACGCGGGTTGGCCGACCGGGCCTAAGCATCCCGGCACACCCGAAGGTGTCCCACGCACAGTCGCCATAACACGAACGTGCGAGCGCAAAAAAAGCGCTTGCCTTGTTATGGGGAGCGCCTGTGCGCTTAGGATGCTGACGGCCAAGTCAGGTCGCTGAATTGGCAGCGACGGTGGGAACTATAGTGAGACAGAAGATATAGTGCAAGGAGGCTGCTCTGGCAAAATCAGATGGATTTACTTTTAGCTTGAGTGTTTCGATACTTTTGTTATTGTGAGCCGGTTTTCTGTATGTTGCTCTATGTTGGTTTAATATTGTTCCGTGTTTGAATTGGTTTTCTGAACTCGATTGGCTGGGCAAATGGAGGAAGTATGTTTCATAAAATAGCGCAACCTAAAGTAAGGTGTACTTCTATAATGATAGATATGCCTGCAAGAGAATACTTGGCTCTTGTTGATGATGTCTATCGTACAAAGCAAGGCGGTATTGTAGGGCAGCGCGCTGCTTTAAAAACAAAAACTGCAAAGACTATACGTGATCGTATGGTGGTAGATATATTGAAGGGTGTTTCTCTGCCTCCGTTGGTGGTTGGTGTTTTAGTTGACAGTGTTGCATATAAAGCTGCGCTTTTAGATGTTGAAAGTCGTGAAGATTTCAAAAAGTTTCTTGATGAGCTTGGGGATGCTGAATTATCAATAATTGATGGTATGCAGCGTACAACTGCAATACATGAAGCAATTGAGGGGGATGTTGATGCCGGTGTGAGTGATGTTAGGGTTGAGTTTTGGATTTCTGAAGGGGCTAATAGCCTAATATATAGGATGCTTGTGCTAAATACGGGGCAAGTCCCATGGGACATTGCTAGGCAGCTTGAGGCGGTTTATAGGCCTCTTTTAAAGCAAGTTGAGGGGGCGGTCGAAGGGGCTGTAAGTTTTCTTTCTAGAGATGATGGGCGTCGCTCAAATTTGTCAGTCAATATATATGAGACAGAAGATGTTGTAGAGTTGTTGCTTATTTTCTCTTCAAGAAAGAGAGAACTTAATTTGAAGGATCAGATAGCTCAAGATTTTGTCAGGTTGGATATGATTGAATCATCATCGCATGTTGATCTAATTAGGTATTTTAGTGAGGCTTTAATACTGCTAAGTGAGCTGAATTTTGCTATGGCTACATATGAGGCTGGTCCATCACATGTTGGAAGTTTGACCAGGTATGTTGCTGGGAAGGAAGTGTTTCGTGGCTTTCCTGCAAAAGCAGGATTTATTGCGGCACTATCTATTTTTCTTTTTGATAAGCCTGGTTTTGATACTGACTGGGATGCTGTTGAGTCAAAATTTGAAGTGGTGAAAGCTAATGTTAATAAATTGATTGATAAGATAAAGGAAGCCCAGACTCCAGAGGAAAAAGAGCTTATTTTAAAGCTTGAGGATTTAGAGGAAAGAATTGCTAAGCATCGAGTGGGAGCCTCTCAAGTTGGCCGCTTTGAGCGAGAGTTTTTTGAGAAGGCGTTTAGTGTTCTTTTTGAAGACTCTGACAGGATTAAGAATTTCCAAGCGTGCTGGTTGGCATACTGAAATGGCAGTGGACTGGAAGCACTATATCTCAGTTGTTACGGAGAAACTTAAAGTTTTTTTACCTCTTGGTTGTGGGCAAGAGTTGATTACGAGTGCTGTTAGTGAGGAGCGTAAAGTTGCTGCTGGATTAGTTGAGACACTTAGGTTTAAAGAGGGAGGGGATGTTTATTTTGGTGTTGAAGGGTTTTTGGTTTTTCTCTGTGCTGAAGATAAGAAGTATGCAGCTGTGTTTCGTAGGGATATTGAGTCGGCGTCTGATTTATGTGCGGCTGTAGGTGAGTTTTCAAAGAGGCATAATATGCCATGTTTGGAGTTCACTGATGCGCATTTTTTATTTCTTATTGACTCTTTGGATCTTCCACTGCGTACAAGCTTAGATGTTGCGGTTTTAAAAGGATCAGTTGATCTTTCCAATAATAAAAGAGCTGTTCTGGATTTTGATATTGCCAAGAGATGTTATGGTGATATTTTTGTTTGGGAGTTGGTGCCTGGTTTTGATGAAAGGATGCTCTTGGAACTTTTGATTTGCACGCCAGCCGGTGAGTTAAATCTTTCGTGGATGGCGAAGAGTTTTGATTTCGGGTTTAAGAGAGCTGTTGGTGTTTTTTCTAATGTTTTTGATATTGGAAAGTTGTGTAAGTCGCTTGTGCGTCCTGTGGAGGCTGCTACAGATTTGATTGTTGAGTCGGCTTCAATTGGGTTGTCGAGAGTAGAGTATCTTGTCAGCGCTTTGAAAAATTATAATATGCCAGAGCAGGATGTGGTTTTTGGGGTGGGGGGGGGAGTATGTTTTGCCTTTGAAGGCGGAGGTCGTAAATTTATTGCACTTTCTCTGCGCAATTTTCATGATGATGAAATTCATAAAATATGCTCGCAGATGGCTGAGCTTAAAGCTTATGAAGAAAATTTGACAATTGAGTGTGTGCTTTCATTTTTTTATAATTTTGATGGGCTTTTTGATCTTTCTCCTGGTTATTTGAATCAGCCTAAAAGGATTGTAGATGAGTTGGACTTAAGCGAGATGTTTAAGGTTGATTTTAAAGATTTGTTTAGGTTGTATGAGGATCTTCGTATTTTCGATATTAGTAATGCGGTTGATCTCTCTCCCTGGAAGGTTCTTTGCCATTTGGCTGTAAGGTTTCGTCGCGCAAGATCTGCCTTTATACCTGATTCTATTGCGAGCTTAGCGCACAGATTGAGTGATCTTAGTTATGTGCCGCATGAAAATATTTATCTTTCACTATCTGCGAGTCACTGGAAGCATAGCTTTCTGGAAGTCTATAGGGTCGTGGAAGGGTTGTATTATTTTGGCTGGATGCATAGTTTAAAAAAAGCATTGAAAAGCACTTTGACAGAGCATGAGCTTTCCCAGCAGTGTAAAGAGTCTGCGGCTTGGGCTCACAAGGAAAAGGCATCAATTTCGAAGCTCTTTGAACTTGTTCCTGTTGTGGCGATGGAAGCCTGTAATCCTTCGGAGATCTCTTGTGTCAAGGAGAAACTGAAGGGTAAGCAGGGCGATGAGTTTATGCGTGCACTTTCAGGAGTTATTTACTCGATTCGCAATTCAAATGTTCATCAGGGTGCACATGCTACCGATGAGTTTATTGAGATTACTGCTGGATGTTGGCCAAAATTAACTGGTTGTTTATTTTTGGTGGCTGAATATTTTTATTGTAATTACAGTTCGGGTATGCCAAGCAGAGATGATGTTTAATAAAGTAGGTTTGTAGGTGTTAGCCGATTCAGTTCGGCTTTTTAGGCTGGATGTTTTGAAAATTTATTGCTGTTTATTAGTGTATTTCGGTTTGATAGGGTGTCGGCGTCGCTAATGCGTATTTATTTTTAGTTGAATTTAATCTTGCTTAGGTTGTGTGCTAAAGATTTTTAATCTTTATGTCTTTTATGTCGCTAATCCTTCGGTTCTTAAAATCCTGTGCCCTTCAGGAGTTTCCTGTGGCACACTTTTGGTGTTTTTTCCGTTATCTAGAAATAAAATCCGCTATAGCGGATTTTTTACTTTCTTTTTCTATACATCGCTGCTCTTTCAAGTAGGAGAATTCCCCATGAGCATCACCCGTTACGGCACCGGCAGCACCGCAGGCGGTGGCCAGCCGCGTCCTTTCGCTCGCGCCGTCGAAGCCGATGGCTGGCTGCATGTATCCGGCCAGGTGCCGGCGCTGGATGGCGAGATCATTCACGGTGGGATCGTCGAGCAGACGCATCAGACGATGCGCAATCTGCTGGCCATTCTCGAAGAGGCCGGGTACGGCCTGGAGGATGTGGTGCGGGTTGGCGTGTGGCTGGAAGACCCGCGGGATTTCTGGAGTTTCAACAAGGTGTTCGGCGAGTACTTCAAGCCCGAACACGCGCCGGCCCGGGCCTGTGTGCAGGCCAGCATGATGGTGGACTGCAAGGTCGAGATCGATTGTGTGGCCTACAAGAAGAAGCCTTGAGTGCGCTTCTGTAGCCGCTGCCGAGCCTGGGCGAGGCTGCGATCGACCGCAACGCGGGCGCAGGGTGATGAGATCGCTGCGGCCCCTGCGACGGCGTGTCGCTCAGGGCGTTCGCAGCCTGCGGCAGCGGCTACAGGGATTGTGTTTTGCATAGGGGTGGGTAGATGACTGAAGACAGCATCAAGCGCCGGGCCAAGGGCCTGGATCGGGCGTTCGATATTCTCGATTTCCTCAAGGAGATCGGTCAGCCGCTGCGGCCCAACGATATCGCCAAGGGCATTGGCAGTCCCAAGTCCACGGTTTATGAGTTGGTGGCGTCCTTGCTGGAGCGGCGGGTTCTGGAGCCGGTGGGCAAGGACGGTCATGTGTATCTGGGCCGCCAGCTGTATTTTCTCGGGCAGGCTCATTTGCGCCATTTCGATCTGAGCCGCGAGGCTGATCAGGCGTTGCAGGAAATTGTCAGTCAGACCCGGGAAACCGCGCAGATGTGCCTGCTCAACGGGCGCAAATACACCGTGGCGCTGATGAAGGAGGGCGAGCGGAATTTCCGCATTACCTCGGACATTGGCGAGAATGCGCCGATCCCCTGGACCGCTTCCGGGCGGTTGCTGTTGGGGCATATGAGCGATGAGCAGATCGTCGAGATGATCGATGACCAGGACTTCATGCTGCCTAATGGTGAGCGGCTGCCGCTGGAGACCTTCCTCAAGGAAATCCGTCAGGCCACCGAGGAGGGGTTCTTTTCCTTCGACAGCGTCGCCGACACCTTCACCCATTGTTTTGCCGCGCCGGTACGCGATGAGCACGGGGTGTGCATCTGCACCCTGTGCATCGTCGCGCCCAGGGCCGATGCGCAGAGCCATTACCAGGACTATCGCCGGGTGCTGATCGACAGCGCCAACCGCCTGGCCCGGCGTATCAACGATTGATGACTTTGTCGCGGCTGTGCGCAGCCGCCTTGATAAGGAGTGCCAACATGTCTTCTGCTTTGAATCTGCCCCTGGTGGAAAAGGGCGCCGCTGCTATCGGCGCGAGTCTGCTGAGCGACGTCAGCCTGCCGGCCCTGGTGCTGCACCGCGAGGCGCTGGAACACAACATTCGCTGGATGCAGAAGTTTGTCAGTGACAGCGGCGCCGAGCTGGCGCCCCACGGCAAGACCAGCATGATGCCCGCGCTGTTTCAGCGGCAGTTGGACGCCGGCGCCTGGGGTATCACCCTGGCCACGGCAGTACAGACTCGCGCCGCCTACGCCCATGGCGCGCGCCGGGTGTTGATGGCCAACCAACTGGTGGGGGCGCCGAACATGGCGCTGATCGCCGAGCTGTTGGCGGACGCGGATTTCGATTTCTATTGCATGGTGGATCACCCGGACAACGTGGCCGATCTGGGGGCGTTTTTCGCCCAGCGTGGCGTCACCCTCAAGGTGATGATCGAGTACGGAGTGGTGGGCGGTCGTTGCGGTTGCCGCAGCGAGCAGGAAGTACTGGCCCTGGCCAAGGCGATCCAGGCGCAGCCAGCTTTGGCGTTGTGCGGTATCGAAGGTTACGAAGGGGTGATCCACGGCGACCAGGCCATCAGTGGCATTCGCCAGTTTGCCGATTCCCTGGTGCGTCTGGCGGTGGATCTGCACAACGATGGTTTGTTTGCCATCGAGCGGCCGATCATCACGGCTTCGGGTTCGGCCTGGTACGACCTGATCGCCGAGTCCTTCGAGACCCATAACGCCAAGGGGCGTTTCCTCAGCGTGCTGCGTCCGGGCAGTTATGTCGCCCATGACCACGGTATCTACAAAGAGGCTCAGTGCTGTGTGTTGGATCGACGCAGTGATCTGCGCGAAGGCCTGCGTCCGGCGATGGAGGTCTGGGCCCATGTGCAGTCGCTGCCGGAGCCGGGCTTTGCGGTGGTGGCCCTGGGCAAGCGCGATGTCGCCTATGACGCTGGCTTGCCGGTGCCGCTGCGGCGTTACCGCGCGGGAGCCGAGGCTGGTGCCGGTGATGATGTCGCGGCGTGCAAGGTGACGGCGGTGATGGATCAGCACGCGTTTCTCACCGTGGCGCCGGGAGTGGAGCTGCGTATTGGCGACATCATTTCCTTTGGTACATCGCACCCGTGCCTGACCTTCGACAAGTGGCGCACCGGTTTGCTGGTGGATGAGCGCCTGCAGGTGATCGAGAGTCTGGAAACCTGCTTCTGAACGTAGCAGCCGGCCCGCCGACGAACAGACCCTGGGTTAGGGCGCAACTCTGAGGACGCTTTCGTTGGCAAGCCAGGTTCTACAAGGTGGTGTGTGCTTTGAGGAGAGGTCAAGAATATGAACGGGAAGCAGCGCATTGCCGCCATTGGCGAATGCATGATCGAGCTGCAACAGCGTCACGACGGCAGTCTGCAACAGAGCTTTGGTGGCGATACCTTGAACACTGCGGTGTATCTGTGCCGGGAGCTCGGGCAGCAGGCGCAGGTGGATTACGTGACTGCCTTGGGCTACGACAGCTTCAGCGATGCCATGTGCCAGAGCTGGGCGCAGGAGGGTATCGGCCTGGGAAAGGTTCAGCGCCTGCCAGGGCGTTTGCCGGGGTTGTATTGCATTCAGACCGATGCCCGGGGGGAGCGGCGTTTTCTGTATTGGCGCAATGAGGCGGCGGTACGGGACTGCTTCAACACCGCGGCGGCGGGGCCGATCCTGGCGGACTTGTGCGATTACGATGTGTTGTATTTCAGCGGCATCACCCTGGCGGTGCTCGGGGAGGTGGGACGCAAAAAGCTGATTGACCTGCTGGTGGAAGCGCGCATCCGTCGGGCGCAGATCGTGTTTGACAACAATTATCGGCCAAGGCTCTGGGCCTCGGTGGAGCAGGCGCGAGCGGCCTATCTGCAGGTACTGGAGCATGTGGACCTGGCGCTGTTGACCCTGGAGGACGAGCAGGCACTGTTTGGCCATGACTATGCCCATGGCGTGTTTGCGGCTTACCCGAACATTGCCGAGGTGGTGGTCAAGCGCGGGGCGGATTCGTGCCTGGTGCGTTGCGGCGGCGAGAGTCATGAGATACCGGCGCTGCCAGTGGCGCAGGTGGTGGACACCACGGCGGCGGGAGACTCCTTCAGCGCGGCTTATCTGGCCTGTCGTTTGCGCGGCGGCAGCCCGGTGCAGGCCGCAGAGGCCGGGCATCGATTGGCGAGTCGGGTGATTCAGCATCCCGGGGCGTTGCTTCCCCGGGAGCCCGCGTTGTAGGAGCCGGCTGGCCGACGAACAGGCCTTTGCCGGTTGCGGGCGCTTTGGCTGGCACGCCAGCTCCCACAGAGCGGGGCTTGAGTGGTCAGTCGCGGAAGAACACCTGCACCAGGTGATAGCCGAATTTGCTCTTGATCGGGCCGTGCACGGTGCGCAGGGGCTTCTTGAAAATCACCTGATCAATGGCGCCGACCATCTGCCCCGGACGCACTTCCCCCAGGTCGCCGCCGCGCTTGCCCGACGGGCAGGTGGAGTATTTCTTGGCCAGCACGTCGAAGGCTTCGCCCTTGGCGATGCGCTGCTTGAGCTGCTCGGCTTCTTCGGCGGTTTTCACCAGGATGTGGCGGGCTTGGGCTTTCATGATGGCGTGACCTTGTAGCGGGAAATCGGCGGCCGCGGATTATGCCTGAATTCAGGACTCGCGGCCGATCATCTGGCGAATCTTCTGCGCCAGTTCTTCGATGGAAAACGGCTTGGCCATCAGGTCCATGCCCGGCTCCAGAAAGCCCTGGCGCTCGGCGGCCTTTTCCGCGTAGCCGGTCATGAACAGTACCTTGAGCCCCGGGCGCTGTTGGCGGGCGATTTCCGCCAGTTGTCGGCCGTTCATGCCCGGCAGGCCGACGTCGGTCACCAGCAGGTCGACGCGCAGTGGCGACTCCAGCAACGGCAGGGCGCTGCGTGCATCCTCGGCCTCAATGGCGCGGTAGCCCAGTTCGCTGAGGACGTTGAGCACCAGCATGCGCACCGCCGGGTCGTCCTCCACCACCATCACGCTTTCCCCGGCCATGGCCTGGGGCGCCTCGCTGCTGCCCGTGGGTTGCAGCGGTTCCAGGGGCGCGCTGTGCAGGCGCGGCAGGTACAGGCGCACACAGGTGCCCTGGCCCGGCTCGCTGCTGATGGTCACGTGGCCGCCGGACTGCTGGGCAAAACCATAGATCATCGACAGCCCGAGGCCCGTGCCCTGGCCGATGGGCTTGGTGGTGAAGAAGGGGTCGAAGGCCTTGGCCAGAATCCGTGGGCTCATGCCGGCGCCGTTGTCGCTGACCCCCAGCATCACGTAGTCGCCGGCCTTGACCGGCTCCAGGGTGCTGATGTCGCTGCCGTCGAGGTAACTGTTGGCGGTCTCGATCAGCAGTCGGCCGCCGTCGGGCATGGCGTCGCGGGCGTTGATCACCAGATTGAGCAAGGCGTTTTCCAGCTGGCTGGCATCGGTGTTTACCGGCCACACCTCGTCCGCCAGTTGCATCTGCAGCTGGATGTGTTCGCCCTTGGTGTGGTTGAACAGCTCCTGCAGCGAGCGCACCAGCTGGTTCGGGTCCAGGGGCTGGCGGTCCAGGGACTGGCGTCGGGAGAAGGCCAGCAGGCGGTGGGTCAGGGACGCGGCACGTTTGGCCGAGGACATGGCGGCTTCGGTGAAACGACCGATCTCATCGCTGCGGCCGTTGTCGATGTAGCGCTGCATCAGGTCCAGACTGCCGATGATGCCGGTGAGCATGTTGTTGAAGTCGTGAGCGATGCCGCCAGTGAGCTGGCCCACAGCCTCCATCTTCTGCGCGTGGCGCAGGGCGTCCTCGGCGCGCTCGCGCTCGAACATTTCGTTCTGCAGGCGCTGGTTGACGGCGGCCAGCGCCTCGGTGCGGCGGTTGACCCGTTCTTCCAGGGTTTCGTTGAGGTTGCGCAGAGCCTCCTCGGTCTGTCTGCGCTCGGTTTCATCGATAACGAAAATGTAGAAACCGTTGATGGCACCGTCGGCGCCATGGCGGGGCAGGTACTTCATCAGGGCATGGCGCGGGCGGCCGTCGCGGTGGGGCGAGTTGGCTTCGAAGCTGCAAGGCTTGCCCGCCAATGCGGCGGCAATGTTCTCGGCGCGGGTGGCGTAGATCTCGTCGCCCACCACTTCGCGGATGGTCTTGCCGTACAGCTCCTGCGGGGTCAGGCCGTACCAGTCCAGATAAGCGCTGTTGTTCAGGCGAAAGCGCTCTTCGCGGTCGACATAACCGATCAGCACTGGCATGGCGTTGATGATCAGTTGCAGTTCGGTCTGGCTCTGACGCAGTGCTTGCTCCATCTGCTTGCGCTCGGTCAGGTCCAGGGCGGCGCCGAGAAAGCGCGTCGGTCGGCCGTGGTGATCCTTGTAGCAGCGACCCCGGGCGAACACCCAGCGCACCTGGCCGTCGGCCAGTTGCAGGCGGTATTCCTCGGCGTATTCGCTGCCCTGGGTGATGCAGTGCTTGATGCTCCGGGCCACCATGGCCCGGTCTTCCGGGTGCACGCCTTTGAGGTACTCACTGATGGGCAGTTGTCGGGATCGCTGCGGGTCGACGCTGTGCAGCTGGGCAAAATGGGTATCGGCGATAAAGCGATCTTCGCCAATGTCCCAATCCCAGGTGCCCACCGCATCGGTGGCCGCCAGGGCCAGTTGCAGGCGCTCCTCGGTCTCGTGCTGGGCCCGCAGGCTGTCGTCGGAGCGCTGCTGCAGTTCGAGGGCGATGCGCCGGCGCTCGTTGGTCTCGATGGCGGTCACCAGGATTCCGGCAACGTCGCCGCGTTCATCGCGGATCGGGCTGTAGGTCAGGTCCAGCCACAGGTCGTGTGCAGTGCCGTCGCTGCGTTGCAGGCTGAAGCGCTGCTCGCTGAAGCTGCGCACCTGGCCGTTGAGCACCGCGCGGTAGACCGGGTCGGTGAAGTCCATCAGCTCTGGCCAGATCAGGTGCGCCGGCTGGCCGAAGGCCTGGGGGTGCTTGTTGCCTGCCAGCAGGGCGAAGCCGTCGTTGTAGATCTGGGTCAGCTCGGAGCCCCACAGCAGCAACATCGGCATCGGCGAATGGATCACGATGTCCACAGCGGTACGCAGGCTCTGGGGCCAGTGGCCGGATTCACCGAGGGCCGTGGCGGACCAGTCCAGACGGGCTATCAGGTGGGCGGCTTCGCTGCCGGAGTGGGGGGCATTCATCTCGGGTGTGTCCTGGGCGCAGCGGTGTTACGCGGCAAGGTCATGGCTCGCGTACTGGAAAAGTCGCATGGACATGCCGTGCATATTCAAACGGATGGATTGTAGGTGTTTCTGGCGGGGTTATTTTCACCTGCTTTTGCGGCAGATGACCAGTCTAGAGGGGCTGAACGGTCTCTGTAGCCGCTGCCGCAGGCTGCGAACGCTCTGGGCGGCACTGCGTCGCAGGAAGCGCTGCTCTTGAGATCGCTGAAGGTCCTGCGGCCCTTTGCGCAGCCTCGCGGGCTCGGCAGCGGCTACAGGTCCTGCGTCGCGAAGGGCTGCGCCGGCGGTGGTTGGCCGTCGTCAGTGGCGCAATTCCTCGCGGTCGCGGAACTGCTCCAGGGCTTCGGGGTTGGCCAGGGCGTCGGTATTCTTCACCGGCAGGCCATGCACCACATTGCGCACCGCCAACTCCACGATCTTGCCGCTGATGGTCCGGGGAATGTCGGTCACTGCGAGGATCTTTGCCGGCACATGGCGCGGCGTGGTGTTGCTGCGGATCACCTGGCGAATCCGCTCCTGCAACGGCTCATCGAGCACCACGCCATCCTGCAGGCGTACGAACAGCACCACCCGCACGTCATGTTCCCAGCTCTGGCCGATGGCCAGGCTTTCCAGCACCTGTTCCAGCTTCTCCACCTGGCGGTAGATTTCCGCGGTGCCAATCCGCACTCCACCCGGGTTGAGCACCGCATCCGAGCGTCCGTGAATCAGCCAGCCGCCATGGGGCAGCTGTTCGGCGTAGTCGCCCTGGGCCCAGACCCCGGGAAACAGGCTGAAGTACGAGGCCTTGAGCTTGCTCTGGTCCGGGTCGTGCCACAGGCCTACGGGAATACTCGGAAAGTGCCGGGTGCACACCAGTTCGCCTTTCTCGCCGGTCACCGGCTGGCCCTGGTCGTTCCACACTTCGATGGCCATGCCCAGGCTCTTGCCCTGCATCTCGCCACGGCGCACCGGCTGGATCGGGTTGCCGGCGACGAAACAGGCGACGATGTCGGTGCCGCCGGACATCGAGGCCAGGCACAGGTCGTTTTTGATCTCGCGGTACACGTAGTCGTAGCTCTGTGGCGACAGCGGCGAGCCGGTGCAGAGCAGGGTCTTGAGGCTGTCCAGGCGGTGGCTGAGGCGCGGTCGGCTGCCGGCCTTTTCCTGGGCGGCCAGGTACTTGGGGCTGGTGCCGAAGACGCTGATGCCTTCGCTATCGATCAGGTCGATCAGGCGCTCGTTGGTGGGATGGAAGGGCGATCCGTCGTAGAGCACCAGGCTGGCACCGGTGGCCAGGGCCGAGACCAGCCAGTTCCACATCATCCAGCCGCAAGTGGTGTAGTAGAACAGCCGCTCGCCGGGCCCCAGGTCGGTGTGCAGGCCATGTTCCTTGAGGTGCTGCAGCAGCACCCCGCCAGTGCCGTGGACGATGCACTTGGGCACCCCGGTGGTGCCGCTGGAATAGAGGATGTACAGCGGATGGGCGAAGGGCACCGGGACGAATTCGGGTTCGCCGCCGGGCTGATAGAAGTCGTCCCAGAGGCTGATCCGGGCCTGGCTACGGTAGTCCTCGACCCGGGCTTGCGGACGGGCGTAGGGCACGATGAGCAACTGCTCCAGGGACGGCAGGCGCTCAAGGATCTCGTTGACCTTGGCGGTCTGGTCGATGTCCTTGCTGGCGTAGCGATAGCCGGCGCAGGTGATCAGCACCTTGGGTTCGATCTGGCCAAAACGGTCGATCACCCCCTGGGTGCCGAAATCCGGCGAACAACTGGACCACACCGCGCCGAGGCTGGTGCTGGCCAGCATGCCCACCAGGGTCTGCCAGGTGTTGGGCAGGCAGGCGGCAACTCGGTCGCCGAGGCCGACCCCGGCAGCCCGCAGGCTGCGTTGCAGGCCGGCGACCTGGGCCGCCAGTTCGGCGTAGGTCAGTGGTTCGCGCTCGCCGTTCTCGTTGATCGCCACCACCGCCACGGCGTCGTCCCGGCGCTTGAGCAAGTGCTCGGCGAAGTTCAGCGTGGCCCCTGGAAACCATTGGGCGCTGGGCATCTGCGGGCCTTCGCGCAGCACAGATTCAGCGGGTTGGTGAAAGCTGACCTCGAAGAAGTCGACGATGGTCTGCCAGAAGCTTTCTCGCTGGTCGATGCTCCACTGGTGCAGGGCGGGAAAGTCGGCCAGGTTGAGGTCGTGACGGTGGTTGACCAGGCGCCGGAAGGCTTCCATGCGGGTCTTGCTGATGCGCTCGGCGCTGGGTTGCCAGAGTATTTCGGACATGGGATGCCTCTTATTTTTCTTGAATTGCACGCAAACCGATTTTAATGCCGGATGCAGGGCGCGGGGTTATTGCGCCAACCAGCCGCCGTCGATGTTCCAGGCCGCACCGCGCACCTGGGCGCCGGCTTCGCTGCACAAAAATAGCACCAGCTCGCCCAGTTGCGACGGGGTGACGAATTCCAGGGACGGCTGCTTTTCCGCCAGCAGATCATGCTGGGCCTGTTGCGGGTCAGCCCCGGCCGCCACCCGGTCGTCGATCTGCTTCTGCACCAGTGGTGTCAGCACCCAGCCTGGGCAGATGGCATTGCAAGTGACGTTGCTGGTGGCGGTTTCCAGGCCCACTACCTTGGTCAGGCCGATCACCCCGTGCTTGGCCGCGACGTAGGCGGCCTTGCCCACCGAACCCACCTGGCCGTGCACCGAGGCGATGTTGACGATCCGTCCCCAGCCCTTGGCGCGCATCCCCGGCAACCCCAGGCGGGTGCTGTGGAACACTGAGGACAGGTTGATGGCGATGATCGAATCCCAGCGCTCCACGGGGAACTCCTCCACCGCCGCCACGTGCTGGATGCCGGCGTTGTTCACCAGGATATCGACGCCACCAAACTCCCGTTCGGCGTAGGCGAACAGCTCGGCGATCTGTGCCGGGTCGCTGACGTCCGCCGGGTGATGGCCGACCTGGCCGCCGAACTGTGCGACCTCGGCGATGGCCTTCGAGGCATCGCCAAAGCCGTTGAGAATCAGCTTGGCCCCGGCCTTGGCCAGGACCAGGGCGATGCCCAGGCCAATGCCGCTGGTGGAGCCGGTGACCAGGGCGGTCTTGCCAGAAAGAGTGGTCATGAATACCTCACACAATGCCGGTGGCGTAGAAAGTGGCGATGACGACGAAGACCGCCAGGGTCTTGATCAGGGTGATGCAGAAAATGTCCTTGTAGGCTTCGCGGTGGGTCAGCCCGGTGACTGCCAGCAGGGTGATCACCGCGCCGTTGTGGGGCAGGGTGTCCATGCCGCCGCTGGCCATGGAGGCCACCCGATGCAGCACTTCCAGGGGGATGTTGGCGGCATGGGCGGCGCTGATGAAGCTTTCGGACATGGCCGCCAGGGCGATGCTCATGCCTCCCGAGGCCGAGCCGGTGATGCCCGCCAGCAGGGTCACGGTAATGGCTTCGTTGACCAGTGGGTTGGGAATGTTTTTCAGCCAGTCCGCCAGCACCAGAAACCCTGGCAGGGAGGCGATTACCGCACCGAAACCGTATTCAGAGGCGGTGTTCATGGCGGCCAGCAAGGCGCCGCTGACCGCGCTTTTGCTGCCTTCGGCGAGCTTGCTGCGAATGGCCGAGTAGCCGCACACCAGCACCATCACAATGCCCACCAGCAACGCAGCCTGCACCGCCCAGATGGCGGTGAGCTTGGCGATTTCACTGGTCACCGGTGTTGCCATGCCCGGCAGGCTGAGGCTGTGGGTCTTGCCGTACCACTGGGGAATCCAGTGGGTGAACAGCAGGTTCATGATGCCCACCAGCAGCAGCGGCGACAGCGCCAGCCAGGGGTTGGGCAGCTTCAGGTCCTCGGCGGTTTCCGGCTCGTTGTGCAGCTCGGTGCCGTAGCCTTCACCGGCCTTCTGCGCCTTGTTGCGCTGGCGCTGGAGGAACAGCATGCCGGCGCAGAACACGAAAATGGTACCGATCACCCCCAGCCAGGGCGCGGCCCAGGCGGTGGTGTTGAAGAAGGTGCTGGGGATGATGTTCTGGATCTGCGGGGTGCCGGGTAGCGCATCCATGGTGAAGGAGAATGCACCCAGAGCAATGGTGGCCGGGATCAGGCGCTTGGGGATATTGCT
The DNA here is from genome assembly GCF_042980055.1 of Pseudomonas danubii. Taxonomy (NCBI): domain Bacteria; kingdom Pseudomonadati; phylum Pseudomonadota; class Gammaproteobacteria; order Pseudomonadales; family Pseudomonadaceae; genus Pseudomonas; species Pseudomonas danubii. The sequence continues at coordinate 5,237,559 of NZ_CP116502.1, read as the reverse complement.
CTGGCGGAACATCTCGGCGGCGAACGGGTAGACCGCGAACACCACCACGAACAGCGAAACCCCGCCGTAGGTCAGCAGGGCGCAGACCAAAACGATCACCAGTATCGCCTGGCGGGTGCCCAGCAGGCGGATCGCGGCGGCGACGATGGAGCGGGAAAAGCCCGACAGCTCGATCAGCTTGCCGAACACCGCGCCCAGCAGGAATACCGGGAAATACAGTTTGATGAAGCCGACCATCTTCTCCATGAACACCCCGGTAAAGGCGGGCGCCACGGCAGAGGGATCGGTGAGCAGCACCGCGCCGAGGGCGGCGATGGGGGCAAAGAGGATAACGCTGTAGCCACGGTAGGCAGCCAGCATCAGCAGCGCCAGGGCTGCCAAGGCAATGATCACACTCATGGTGTGTCTCTCCAGGATTGTTATTTTTGTCGGGTGTTGCGTGTGGAGAGCGTTATAGCGAGAACTGTGCCAAACAGATAAGTAATTGAAATATATGAGTATTTTTTATTTTTTTAAGTGTTATCCAGATTTTATTCTCCAAATGGAGACAGTAAGACGAAGGTGCAGGCTCCCGCTGGAGTGCGCGGCACTCCCCAGGCTGGCTGTCGGGTTGTATCAGAAAGTCCACAATCAAAGGGTTTGGGGGCACTGTCCGGCCCAGTGAAAGTAAACCCCTCGCGACAAAAGCAGCTGTCTCTAAATCGGGATCTATGTCTCGTTATTGAGACTCGACGATTCCCAGCGCCGCCATCTTCTTGTACAGCGTCGAGCGCCCCAGCCCCAGGCGTCGGGCCGCTTCATCCACCTTGCCGGCGCATTGGGCCAGGGTGGTGCTGATCAATTGCCGATCGAATCGCTCCCGGGCGGCGGCGAAGGTGTCCTGGTTCGGCGACTCGGCCGGCACCGGGGCCGCATTGCGTTGCACCGGGCTGAAGCTGCCAATCGCCGCGCGAATGTCCGCAGCATTGAGTATCAGGTCGTCGCTGAGCAGCGCCGCGCGCTCCAGCACGTTGCGCAGTTCGCGGATATTCCCCGGCCAGGCATGTTGCGCCAGCAGGGCCAGGGCTTCGCGATCCAGTTCATGCTGGCTGCGCAGCTCTTCGAGAATCCCTTCGCTCAGGGCCGGCAGATCGTCCAGGCGTTCGCGCAGGGCCGGCACCTGGATGGGCAGCACGTTGAGCCGGTAGTACAGGTCGGCCCGGAACTCGCCGCGCTTGATCGCCGCTTCCAGGTCGGAGGAGGTGGCGGCGATCACCCGCACATCGCTATGAATCACTTCGTTGGAGCCCACCGGCTCGAACTCTTTTTCCTGCAGCACTCGCAGCAACTTGCTTTGCAGGGGCAGGGGCATGTCGCCGATTTCATCGAGGAACAGGGTGCCGCCCTGGGCGATCTGCAACTTGCCGGCGCGGCCCTTGCGGTCGGCGCCGGTGAAGGCCCCAGGGGCGGTGCCGAAGAACTCCGCCTCCAGCAGCGCCTCGGGAATCGCCGCGCTGTTGATGCTGACAAAGGGCTTGTGGGCTCGGGGCGACGCGGCATGAATGGCCTGGGCCAGCAGTTCCTTGCCGGTGCCGGTCTCGCCTTGCAGCAGTACCGGGGATTCGGCGCTGGCGCTGCGTCGGGCCCGGCGTTTGACTTCCAGGCTGGCGGCGCTGGTGCCGATGAAATGGGCGAAGTTGTACTTGGTCTGCCGGGCCCGCAACAGAGAGCGGGTGGAGGCCAATTCTTCCTGCATGCTCAGGTAGCGCTTGAGCATCGGCGACAGGCTGCGCAATTCGTCGAACAGGGCAAAGCCGATGGCGCCGATCACTGTGCCGGCGGCGTCGTGGATCGGTAGGCGCATCACCACCAGCGGTTCCTTGGGGGTGTCCTGCATGTCCAGCAGGATCGGGCGGCCGGTGCGTACCACTTCCCGCAGCAGGCTGCCGGGGATCACGCTTTCGCAGGGCTTGCCGATGGCGAAGGCCGCCGATTCCAGGCCGAAGCGCCGGGCGTAGCGCTCGTTCATCCAGACGATATTGGCGTCGCGATCGACGATCACCGTGCCTTCGCTGGACTGCTCGATGATCTCGAACAGCGAACGGATCGCCAGTTGGCGCACACGCTGGTAATCCTTGAGGCTTTCGCTGTCGTTCATGGCGGCATCCTGAAAATGGGCGCAGGGATTATGCCGCAGTCTGCCCTGGTTGTTGCGCTGTAGCCGCTGCCGAGCGCCAGCGAGGCTGCGCAAAGGGCCGCAGGACCTTCGGCGGCCTCGAGGGCAGCGCCTGCTGCGCAGCCGTTCGCAGCCTGCGGCAGCGGCTACAAAGAACAGCGCGCCTTCTGTAGCCGCTGCCGAGCCTGCGAGGCTGTGCAAAGGGCCGCAGGACCTTCGGCGGTCTCAAGGGCGGCGTCTCCTGCGACGGAGTGCCGCCCAGAGCATTCGCAGCCTGCGGCAGCGGCTACACGATGCAGCATCTGTAGCCGCTGTCGAGCCTTGGCGAGGCTGCGAAAAAGGGACGTCGGCGACGGGTCAGCCGGGGTGGGCGGCGGCCAGCAGTTCCTGCGTGTAGGGGTGTTGCGGGTTGGCGAATACTTCATGGCTGGCGCCGCGCTCCACCACCTGGCCGTCCTTGATCACGATCATGTCGTGGGCCAGGGCCCGCACCACTGCCAAATCATGGCTGATGAACAGGTAGGTCAGGCCGTACTTTTCCTGCAACTGGCGCAGCAGGGCCACCACCTGTTTCTGCACGGTGCGGTCCAGGGCCGAGGTCGGTTCGTCCAGCAGGATCAGCGCCGGTTTGAGCACCAGGGCCCGGGCAATGGCGATGCGCTGGCGCTGGCCGCCGGAGAACTCGTGGGGGTAGCGGTGGCGGCTGCCGGGGTCGAGGCCGACTTCCTCCAGGGCGCGGATCACCTGTTCGTCGCATTGGCGGGCGTCGTACTGGCTGTGCACTTCCAGGCCTTCGCTGATGATCTGCGCCACCGACATGCGCGGGCTGAGGCTGCCGAAGGGGTCCTGGAACACCACCTGCATCTGCTTGCGCCAGGGCCGCAGTTGCTTCTGGTTGAGGCCATCCAGGGCCTGGCCCTGGAAGCGGATGCTGCCTTGGGAATCCAGCAGCCGCAGGATCGCCTGGCCCAGGGTGGACTTGCCCGAGCCGGACTCGCCGACGATGCCCAGGGTCTTGCCTTGCTCCACGCTGAGGCTGATGTCGTCCACTGCCCGCAGGTATTCCTTGCGCCGGAACAGGCCGCCGCCTATCTGGAAGTCAACGCTGAGATTGTTCACTTCCAGCACGGTTTCGCGGCTGTCGCGGCACAACGGTCGGCCCTCGGGCTCGGCGTGCAGCAGTTCGCAGCTGTAGGGATGTTGCGGGGCGTTGAACAGGGTGTCGCAATCGGCCTGCTCGACGATTTCCCCGGCCTTCATCACGCACACCCTCTGGGCGATGCGCCGCACCAGGTTGAGGTCGTGGCTGATCAGCAGCAGGGACATGCCCAGGCGCTGTTGCAAGGATTTGAGCAGCAGCAGGATCTTGCGCTGCACGGTCACGTCTAGGGCGGTGGTGGGTTCGTCGGCAATCAGCAGCTCCGGCTCGCAGGCCAGGGCCATGGCGATCATCACCCGCTGGCGTTGGCCGCCGGAAAGCTGGTGCGGGTAGGCCTTGAGTCGCTCCTTGGGTTTCTGGATGCCCACCAGTTCCAGCAGTTCGAGAATCCGCGCCTGGGCCTCCTTGCCCCCCAGGCCGCGATGCAGGAGCAGGGTTTCGCCGATCTGCTTCTCCACGCTGTGCAGCGGGTTGAGGGAGGTCATGGGCTCTTGGAAGATCATGGCGATGCGGTTGCCCCGCAGTTTTTGCAGGGTTGCCGGATCGCAGCCCATCAGCTCCTGGCCGCGGTAGCGCACGCTGCCGGAGCTGCTACAGCCGGTCTGCGGTAGTAGCTGCAGGATCGAGTGGGCGGTCACCGACTTGCCCGAGCCGGACTCGCCCACCAGGGCCAGGCATTCGCCGGGGCGGATGTCCAGGCTCAGGTCGCGAACCACGGTCTGCTCGCCGAAGGTGACCTTGAGCTGGCGGATTTCGATAAGGTTGTCAGGCATTTCTACAGTCCGCTTCAAGATCGTGGATCAAAGGCATCGCGCAACGCTTCGCCGATAAACACCAGCAGCGAAAGGATCAGCGCCAGGGTGAAAAACGCCGTCAGCCCCAGCCATGGCGCCTGCAGGTTCTGCTTGCCCTGGCCGATCAGTTCGCCCAGGGAAGCGCTGCCGGCGGGCATGCCGAAGCCGAGGAAGTCCAGGGCGGTGAGGGTCGAGATGGCGCCGGTGAGGATGAACGGCAGGTAGCTCAGGGTGGCGTTCATGGCATTGGGCAGGATGTGCCGCAGGATCACCTTGCGGTCGCTCAGGCCCAGGGCCCGGGCGGCCTTGACGTATTCCAGGTTGCGCCCACGGAGGAACTCGGCGCGCACCACGTCCACCAGGGCCAGCCAGGAAAACAGCGCCATGATTCCCAGCAGCCACCAGAAGTTCGGCTCGACGAAGCCCGAGAGGATGATCAGCAGGTAGAGCACCGGCAGCCCGGACCAGACTTCCAGCAGACGCTGGCCCAAGAGGTCGACCCAGCCGCCGTAATAGCCTTGCAGGGCGCCGGCGGCGATGCCGATCAGGGCGCTGATGGCGGTCAGCGCCAGGGCGAACAGGATCGATACCCGGGCGCCGTAGATCACCCGCGCGGCCACATCCCGGGCCTGGTCGTCGGTGCCCAGCCAGTTGACCTGGCTCGGTGGGCTGGGGGCCGGCTGGGTCAGGTCGTAGTTGGGCGTGTCTTCGCTGAAGGGGATCGGCGGGAACAGCAGCCAGCCACCGTCCTTGCGGATCAGCTGCTGCACGTAATCGCTGCGATAGTCGGCCTGGAACGGCAGTTGGCCGCCGAATTCCTGCTCGGTGTAGCGCTTGAACACCGGGAAGTACAGCGAGCCCTGGTAACTGACCACCAGGGGTTTGTCGTTGGCGATCAGCTCGCCGCCCAGGGTCAGGATGAACAGGCCGATGAACAGCCACAGCGACCACCAGCCGCGGCGGTTTTTCTTGAAGCGGTCCAAGCGTCGGCGGGCGACGGGAGAAAGCTTGAGCATCAGGCATTCCTCGCGGCGAAGTCGATACGCGGGTCGACCAGGGTGTAGCACAGGTCGCCGATGAGTTTTATCAGGAGGCCAAACAGGGTGAAGATGAACAGCGAACCGAACACCACCGGATAATCTCGCGACACCGCGGCTTCGTAGCTCATGCGCCCCAGGCCGTCGAGGGAGAAGATCACTTCGATCAGCAAGGAACCGGCGAAGAACACGCTGATAAAGGCCTGGGGAATCCCCGAGACCACCAGCAGCATGGCGTTGCGGAACACGTGGCCATAGAGCACGCGGCGCTCGCTCAGGCCCTTGGCCCGGGCGGTGACCACGTACTGGCGGGTGATCTCGTTGAGGAAGGAGTTCTTGGTGAGGATAGTCAGGGTGGCGAAGCCACCGATCACCAGGGAGCTGACCGGCAATACCAGGTGCCAGAAGTAGTCGGCGATCTTGCCCAGGGTACTCAGCTGTTCGAAGTTGTCCGAGACCAGGCCGCGCACCGGGAACCAGTTCAGCGAGGTGCCGCCGGCGAACAGCACGATCAGGAACATGGCGAACAGAAAGGCCGGCATGGCGTAGCCGATGATGATCGCGGTGCTGCTCCAGATGTCGAAATGGCTGCCGTGGTGCACGGCCTTGCGAATCCCCAGGGGGATCGACACCAGGTAGGTGATCAAGGTCGCCCAGAGACCGAGGGAAATGGTCACCGGCATTTTCTCCAGGATCAGGTCGGTGACCGTGGCGCCGCGGAAGAAGCTCTTGCCGAAGTCCAGTTGGGCGTAGTTCTTGAGCATCAGCCACAGGCGTTCATGGGCCGGCTTGTCGAAGCCGTACTGTTTTTCGATGTCCTGGATCAGCTTGGGATCGAGCCCGCGGCTGGCCCGGGAGCCGCTGCTGCTCATGGCATCGGCGGAGCCGCCGACGCTGCCGCCACCACCAATGCCTTGCAGGCGGGCGATGGCCTGTTCCACCGGGCCGCCGGGGGCCGCCTGGACGATGACGAAGTTGACCAGGAGGATGATCAGCAGGGTCGGAATGATCAGCAGCAGGCGCCGCAGAATGTAGGCCAGCATCAGTGGCGTCCTCCGGGTTTGCCACGGCGGATCAGCTCGGCGGCCATTTGTTCATTGGTCAGCGCGGTGCTGCTGACTTCCCACCAGCTTTCGATGGCTTCGTCGTTGCTTGCCGGCACCTTGGGGATGCCGAAGCGGTTCCACCACACCGTGGAGGTGCCGGGCGGGTAGTAGTTGGCGATCCAGTAGTAGTTCCACTGCAACACCCGGTCCAGGGCGTGGGCGTAGCGCAGCATCTCCGGCTGGCTGGTGGCCTTCACCAGGCCGTTGAGCAGGCGGTCCACTGCCGGGTTCTTGAGCACCATGTAGTTGTTGGAGCCCGGATCGTTGGCCGCCGCCGAACCGAAGTAGTTGTACAGCTCCATGCCCGGCGAAGTGGTCACCGGGTAGCCGGTGACGATCATGTCGTAATCCCGGGCCATCAGGCGGTTGACGTACTGCGAGGAGTCGATGCGGCGGATGTTAAGGCTGATGCCGATCTGCGCCAGGTTGCGCTTGTAGGGCAGCAGCAGGCGCTCGATGGAACCTTGGGTGATGAGGAAGGTGAAACTCAGGGGCTCGCCTTCGGCGTTGACCAGTTTGTCGCCTTCGGCTTTCCAGCCGGCCTGTTCCAGCAGGGCCAGGGCTTGCAGTTGCTTGTCGCGGATCACGCCGCTGCCGTCGGTTTTTGGCGCTTGGAAAACCTGGGTGAAGACTTCGTCGGGGATCTGTCCGCGCAGGGGTTCGAGGATCTTCAGCTCCTCGGCGTCCGGCAGGCTGCGGGCGGCCAGGGGTGTGTTGGAGAAGAAACTCTGCTGGCGGATGTAGAGGTTGCGCATCATCTGCCGGTTGCTCCATTCGAAGTCCCAGAGCAGGGCCAGGGCCTGGCGCACCCGGCGGTCCTGGAACACCGGCCGGTCGAGATTGAACACATAGCCCTGGGCCGGTTGCGGCGCCGACTGAGCCAGGTGGGCCTTTTGCAGGCGGCCGTCGTTCAGGGCCGGACTGTCGTAGCCGATGGAGTAGCCGGTGGCGGAGAACTCGCGGTTGTAGTCGTAGGCGCCGCCGCGCAGCACCTGGCGGGCGACGTCGATGTCGCCGAAGTACTCGACGCTGAAATGGTCGAAGTTGTACAAGCCGCGGCTCACTGGCAGGTCCTTGCCCCACCAGTCGGGGTTGCGGGCGAAGGTGATGCTGTTGCCCGAATCCACTTTGGCCACGCGATAGGGGCCACTGCCCAGGGGGGCTTCGTAACCGCCGCCGCCCGCGAAGTCGCGACTCTTCCACCAGTGTTCGGGGAACACCGGCAGGGTCGCGATATCCAGGGGCAGGGTGCGGTTTTCATTGCTCTTGAAGTCGAAGCGCACCACTCGTGGCGATTCCACGGTGACGCCTTTGACGTCCTCGAACTGGGTGCGGTAGCGCATGCTGCCCTGGGTCATCAGCAGGTCATAGCTGTAGCGCACGTCCTCGGCGGTGATCGCGGTGCCGTCGGCAAAGCGCGCCTTGGGGTTGAGGTAGAAACGCAGCCACAGGCCGTCTTCGGCGCGCTCCATCTTTTCGGCCACCAGACCGTAGACGGTGTAGGGCTCATCCAGGGAGCGCAGGGCCAGGGGCGAATAGACCAGGCCGTCGAGCTGGGACACGCCGATACCTTTGTCTATATAAGGCAGCACGTGGTCGAAGCGCCCGATCTCGATGGCCGAGCGGCGCAGGGTCCCGCCTTTGGGGGCTTGGGGATTGACGTAGTTGAAGTGGCTGAAGCCCTGGGGGTACTTGGCTGGTTCGCCGTAGACGGTCATGGCGTGTTGCGGGGCCGCCTGGGCACCCGTGGCCCCCAGCAACAGGACGGTGAAAAGCACGGTGGGGAAAAGCAGTCGCATTGTCAGCCTTACGAGCCGGGTGATCGATGACCACGATTTGTACGCTAGCGGCGCGTGACTGGCCAGCCGCTTTCACAAACACAACGGCCCACCAGGAGGCGGGCCGTTGAGCAGACGCAGTCGCGAGGGGATCAGTCCTGGCGGCTGGTGACTTCCAGCAGGTGGTAGCCGAACTGGGTTTTCACCGGACCTTGCACGACGTTCACGGGAGCGCTGAACACCACGGTGTCGAATTCCTTGACCATCTGGCCCGGACCGAAGGAGCCCAGGTTGCCACCGTCACGGCTGGACGGGCAGGTGGAGTTCTTTTTCGCGACTTCGGCGAAGTCGGCGCCGGCTTCGATCTCGGCTTTGAGTTCGTTGCACTTGGCTTCGCTGGCAACCAGGATGTGACGGGCAGTGGCTTTGGCCATGGATGTTGCTCCTTTCAAGAAAGTTGAGAGCCTACCGGATTCAGGTGGCTATTTCTTCTCAAAGTTCCTTCAAGGCGTTGCCGTCTGGCGCCTTCGCGGGCTGCCACGCTCCTGCGGGCGCGGCAGGTGTTACAGAAGCCGGCTTGCTGGCGAAGAAGTCGCTGCTCTTGGGGACGTCTTCGCTGGCAAGCCAGTGCCTGCAGCAGGGGCAGTCAGGCGGGGACGGCAGCGACCTTGTGTGCGTGCTGCAGTTGTTGCGCGGCATTGCGCAGCAATTGCTCGGTCGCGCTCCAGCCCAGGCAGCCGTCGGTCACGGAGACGCCGTAGCGCAGCTGGCCGCTCAGGGGCTGGCAGCCTTCGAACAGGTGGCTTTCCAGCATCACCCCCATCAGCGAGGTGTCGCCCTGCAGGCGTTGCTCCAGTACGTCGTTGAATACGGCCGGTTGGCGCAGTGGGTCCTTGCCGCTGTTGGCGTGGCTGCAGTCCACCATGATCCGCGCCGGTATCTTCAGCTTGTGCAGGTCGCGCTGGACCTGGGCCACGCTTTGGCGGTCGTAGTTCGGGCCGCTGTGGCCGCCGCGCAATACCAGATGAGTGTCGGGGTTGCCCGGAGTCTGGATGATCGCCGGATGGCCCTGGCTGTCGACGCCGAAATGGCGGTGGGGGTGGGCAGCCGAACGCATGGCATCACAGGCGATGGCGACGCCGCCGTCGGTGCCGTTCTTGAAGCCTACGGGCATCTCCAGGCCGCTGGCCATCTCGCGGTGGATCTGCGATTCGGTGGTGCGGGCGCCAATGGCGACCCAGCTCAACAGGTCGTCGAAGTAGCCGGCGGCCATGGGCTGCAGCAATTCGATGGCAATCGGCAGGCCCAGGCGTAGCATTTCGCGCATCAGCTCCCGGGACAGGGTCAGGCCGCCGGCCATGTCGTCGCTGCCATCCAGGTCCGGGTCGTAGGCCAGGCCTTTCCAGCCCACGGTGGTGCGGGGCTTTTCGACGTAGGCACGCATCACCAGGAGCATCTGGTCGCTCACCTCTTCGGCCAGGCGGGCCAGGTTGGCGGCGTATTCCAGGGCTGATTGCGGGTCATGGATGGAGCAGGGACCGACGATTACCAGCAGGCGGTGGTCTTGTCCATCGAGAATGGCGCGTATCGCCAGGCGGTGGTTGGCGACCTGCTGGCTCAGGGCCAGTGACAGGGGCAATTGCTGCTTGAGCTCCAGAGAGCTGGGCAGGCGCTGGGTCAGGGTTTCGTTGGCGCTGACTTGGGCGGACAGGGGCAGAGCGGATACGGACGAGTTCATGTTCGGTCTTCCTGGGCGGGCGGCGGGTGATGTCCCGCGCGCGGCCCTACTGGGGTGTTCGACAATTGGCCGTACTGGCCACAAGTGTGCAATTGCCACCGGTAGGTGACCGATCGGAGGCGGCAGGCTGTCCCGAGCGGAGGCTGCTAAATCGCCAGGTGGAGAACATGTCGTAGCGGTAATAGGTGGCGTAGTTCATGGGGCAAATCCTCTGTAAGTTCGGTGTGTTGCTGAAAGTCGTGGTTAAAAACGTTGGGCCTGAAAAAACAAAACCCCCGGTCGGGAGGCCGACCGGGGGTTGAGAATTCTCTGGTAGGCGACCCGTTAAAGTGGGCGCCGGTTGGGTATCAGGCGCGCCAGTGGCTAAACCAATACCCAAAATAAAAGCTCGCTGGAGCGCTGGTGCCGTTGACCCGAGCAGCCGCAACCGAACGCAGTGCGCTGGCGGTGTGGCGATGCAGGGAAAGGGTCTGGGACAACATGAGTTTCTCCGTGAAGTGGGGCGAGCTTACTAGAGGCCGGGGCCGCGATTCAATCAGTAATTTCTATGGAAGCTGATGCAATGAGCCATGGATTAAGCCGTGAAAGGATTTATGCCACACTCGCCGCTGCCTCTCGTTGTCTCGCCAAGGAACGTTCATGACCGTGCTGACCCTCGCTGCCGCCCAATCGGTGTCCATTGCTGGAGACTTGTCGGCGAATCTGGCCCGACATCAGCATTTGATGGGGTTGGCAGCGCAGGAGGGGGTGCAGTTGCTGGTGTTTCCTGAACTGTCCCTGACTGGTTATGAACCGCAATTGGTCGCAGAACTAGCGCTGCTGCCCGACTCCCCGCGGCTGCAGCCACTGCGCAATCTGGCCCGCGAGTTGAAGCTGACGACGGTGGTGGGCATGCCGATTCGCTTGTCCGTCGATGGACCGGTGCTGATTGGCGCACTGGTGCTGGGGGCGGACGGCTCGCTGGCGGTTTATAGCAAGCAGCATCTGCACCCTGGAGAGGAGCGGGTTTTTGCTCCGGGTAGCGGTGGTGCGTCGTTGCAGTTGGGGGATGAAGTCCTGGCCTTGGCGGTATGCGCGGATTTCTGTCATGCCAGCCATGTGCAGGCTGCGGTGGACGCTGGCGCCGGCATCTACGCCGCCGGGGTGTTGATCAGTGAAGGCGGGTATGCCGTCGACAGTGCTCTGTTGCAAGGGTATGCCCGGGACCACGGGATTCTGGTGCTGATGGCCAACCATGGCGGCCCCAGCGGCGGCTGGTCCTGTGCCGGGCGCAGCGCAATCTGGGGCGCCCAGGGACAATTGCTGGGTGCTGTGGAAGGTGTCGGCGAAGCGCTGCTGATCGCCCAGCGCGATGGGGGGCAATGGCGGGTCGAAGTGCGGGCGGTTGCGGGTTGATGAGCGCCTTTCAATTGCGTCCGGCGGCTGACGCGGATTTGGCCTTCGCCCGGGATCTGACGCGTTCCACGATGCTGCGCTATTACATTCGCAATGATCTGTTGTGGCTTGACGAGGCGTTTGATGTGGCGTGGGGCGGTCGCGAGAATCTTTTGATTTGCTCGGGAGCCGAGGTATTGGGGTTTGTCAGCCTGAGCAGGGACCTGCGCGCCGTCTACATCCGTGAGTTGCACGTACTGGAGGCGTGGCGGGGGCAGGGAGCCGGGGCCTGGACGCTGTTGCAGGTGATGGAAAAGGCCCGCTCGGAGCGGCGGGGCTTGTTGCGTCTGACAGTGTTCAAGGGCAACCCGGCACAGCGTCTATACGAGCGGGTGGGGTTGAAGGTGGTGGGTGAGGAGGAGTGCTTTTTGCGGATGGAATGCTCATCCGCCTCAGATCCTCTGGATGGCTCCTGCGGCAATTGAGCGCAACCTTGTGGGTTCAATCCCATTTGCTGTTCTTGCAGCCCGCCAGAGGTGGGAAGGTATGCGCGGGATCGAGCCTCTGCCAGTGGGAAAAGTGTTGAACCGATTTACCTTGAAGCTCGCGCCTGGCTTGGCTTGTGCGGCAATGCGGATACCGGGCATAGTTCAAAACCGTTCAAATTGCTGGAGGGTACTGTTCAAGGACGATCAGAGGGCAATCTTTCGTCTGACCAGGACCCTGGCGAGTTGTCGTAGATCCAGAGTCTGCGCAAAAAGCCCCTGATCGCCGAGCCCTGAAGCCAGAGCGTTTTCTTGCTTCTGGTTGGCGGCGTCTCTTATCGCTTGCCGATGTTTTTTATATAGCGCTTGTGATTAGGTTTGTACGTCGCTTTTTGCTAAGGTATCCGGCAACCTATAAAGACCAAATCGCGAGGTGTCTGCTTGATTAGGGTGCTAGTAGTCGATGACCATGATCTCGTTCGTACGGGCATTACACGAATGTTGGCTGACATCGATGGCCTGCAAGTAGTCGGGCAGGCGGAGTCAGGGGAAGAATCCCTGCTCAAGGCTCGGGAGTTGAAGCCCGACGTGGTCCTGATGGACGTAAAGATGCCCGGGATCGGCGGCCTTGAGGCCACGCGCAAATTGCTGCGAAGTCATCCGGATATCAAGGTCGTGGCGGTGACTGTCTGCGAGGAAGATCCTTTTCCGACGCGGTTGCTGCAGGCCGGTGCGGCGGGCTACCTGACCAAGGGCGCGGGCCTCAATGAAATGGTTCAGGCCATTCGCCTGGTTTTTGCTGGTCAGCGCTACATCAGCCCGCAGATTGCTCAGCAACTGGTGTTCAAATCGTTCCAGCCTTCCAGTGATTCCCCGTTCGATGCCTTGTCGGAGCGGGAAATTCAGATTGCGCTGATGATTGTCGGTTGCCAGAAGGTGCAGATCATCTCCGACAAGCTGTGTCTGTCGCCGAAAACCGTGAACACCTACCGCTATCGTATTTTCGAGAAGCTGTCGATCAGTAGTGATGTCGAGTTGACGCTGCTGGCGGTTCGTCATGGCATGGTTGATGCCAGCCTCTGAAATGACTGACCTGTTTGATCCCAGTGCTTTTCTTTCTACCTGCAGTGGCCGTCCCGGCGTGTATCGCATGTTCGACAGCGATGCACGCCTGCTTTACGTGGGCAAAGCCAAGAATCTGAAAAACCGGCTGTCCAGCTATTTTCGCAAGACCGGCCAGGCACCGAAGACCGCAGCCCTGGTGGCGCGTATCGCGCAGATCGAAACCACCATTACCGCCAACGAGACCGAAGCGCTGCTGCTGGAGCAGACGCTGATCAAGGAGTGGCGGCCGCCCTACAACATTCTCTTGCGCGACGATAAGTCCTATCCCTATGTGTTTCTTTCGGATGGCGATTTTCCGCGTTTCAGCATTCATCGCGGGGCGAAGAAGCACAAGGGCAAGTACTTTGGACCATACCCCAGTGCCGGTGCCATTCGTGAAAGCCTCAGCCTGTTGCAGAAGACCTTCATGGTCCGCCAGTGCGAGGACAGCTATTACAAAAACCGCACGCGGCCCTGCCTGCAGTACCAGATCAAACGCTGCAAGGCGCCTTGCGTCGGTCTGGTGGAACCCGAGATCTATGCCGAAGACGTGCGCCACTCGGTCATGTTCCTGGAAGGTCGTAGCAATGCCTTGACCGACGAACTTTCCAGTGCGATGGAGGCGGCCGCCGGCACTCTGGATTTTGAAAAGGCCGCCGAGTTGCGGGACCAGATTTCCCTGCTGCGCCGAGTCCAGGACCAGCAAAGCATGGAAGGTGGCACCGGTGATGTGGATGTGGTCGCGGCCTTCGTCAACCCGGGTGGCGCCTGCGTGCACCTGATCAGCGTGCGTGGCGGTCGGGTGCTGGGTAGCAAGAACTTCTTTCCCCAGGTGGGCATCGAGGAAGACGTGGCGCAAGTCATGTCGGCCTTTCTGGGTCAGTATTTTGTCAGCAGTCCTGAGCGCGATCTGCCTGCGGAGTTGATCGTCAACGTGGTGCACGAAGACTTCCCGACGCTGGTCGCCGCCATTTACGAACTGCGGGGCCGCGAGCTGACCATCAGTCACCGGGTCCGTGGCACCCGTGCCCGCTGGCAGCAACTGGCGGTGACCAATGCCGAACAGGCTCTGAGTGCACGCTTGGCCAACCGCCAGCACGTAGCCGCGCGCTTTGAAGCCCTGGCTGAAGTTCTGAACCTGGACGAGCCACCGCAGCGCCTGGAGTGCTACGACATCAGCCACTCCAGCGGCGAGGCGACTGTGGCTTCCTGCGTGGTGTTCGGTCCGGAAGGGCCGCTGAAATCCGATTACCGCCGTTACAACATTGAAGGTGTCACTGCCGGCGACGACTATGCGGCCATGCATCAGGCTCTTACCCGGCGCTTCAGCAAGCTCAAGGAAGGCGAAGGCAAGCTGCCGGATATCCTTCTGGTGGATGGCGGCAAGGGGCAGTTGTCCATGGCTCGCGACGTGCTCAATGAACTGGCGGTACCGGACCTGATCCTCCTCGGCGTAGCCAAGGGGGCGACCCGCAAGGCGGGTTTCGAGACCTTGTACCTGAATGACGCCGCCCACGAGTTCACCCTCAAAGGCGACTCACCGGCGTTACACCTGATTCAGCAAATCCGCGATGAGGCCCACCGCTTCGCGATCACCGGTCACCGTGCCCGACGTGGCAAGACCCGGCGTACCTCGACCCTGGAAGGGGTGGCGGGCGTTGGCCCGAAGCGTCGGCGGGACCTTCTTAAACATTTTGGTGGATTGCAAGAACTGTCTCGTGCCAGCATCGACGAGATAGCCAAAGCACCGGGAATCAGTAAAAAGCTCGCAGAGTTGATTTATGCAAACCTGCACAGCGAGTAGAATGCCCAATCACCTCGTAGCCAGTTGTGCCGATGAATATCCCTAATCTGATCACCGTTCTACGCGTCCTGCTCATCCCGATTTTCATATTGCTGTTCTATTTGCCCTATAGCTGGAGCTACATGGCGGCCAGTTCAGTCTTTGCCTTCGCGGCTGCCACTGACTGGTTGGATGGCTACCTGGCGCGACGCCTGCAGCAGAGCACGCCGTTTGGCGCGTTCCTCGACCCTGTAGCCGACAAGCTGATGGTGGCGGTGGCCCTGGTGCTGCTGGTGCAAGAGCACGGCAACCTGTGGCTGACCTTGCCGGCAGCCGTGATCATCGGTCGCGAGATTGTTGTTTCGGCACTGCGCGAATGGATGGCCGAACTTGGCGCCCGGGCCCAGGTGGCAGTGTCCAATATGGGCAAATGGAAAACAGCAGCGCAGATGCTGGCGCTGGTGATCCTCCTGGCCAACCCTTCGGACTTCAGCTTCTGGGTCCTGGTGGGCTATGCCTTGCTGCTGGTAGCGGCGGGGCTAACCTTGTGGTCGATGCTGCAGTATCTGCGGGCCGCCTGGCCGCATCTGAAAATCGACAACGAGAAAAAATAAGTATTTTTGAATCAAGGGCTTGACGCGCATTCGGATTTCTATAGAATGCGCAACACCAAGACGATGCGGGAATAGCTCAGTTGGTAGAGCACGACCTTGCCAAGGTCGGGGTCGCGAGTTCGAGTCTCGTTTCCCGCTCCAAATATAGCGTTGTAGAATTCAGTCGATTTCTACTACGATCGAAAAAAGGACCTACGGGTCCTTTTTTCGTTTCTGTGGTTTTCACTCAAATCCAGCATTATCCAGTGCGTTTAAGTCCAGAATTGAGTACGTTTCAAACGCTCAAATCTGGTCAAGTGCTGAATACGGTTTGTTGTCGGCGCATACCGATTTAGGTTATCCCCGCCCATCAACTCAATCGGACCTTGCGTGGGAAATCGCCCCACCGCGGGATCAGTCTTACTGAAGGTTCTGTAGTTCAGTCCTCTTTCCCAAACGTGATCCCCCCTGAAAACACAGATTCTGCTCCATCCGATTCTGCGATAACGTTCTCCTCATGCTTTGTAGTACGCGCGACACCTCGAGTCCTCCGACATCGGTCATTTCCTGCGGTGTGCCGATCTGGTTGGTATGGAAGTTGTAGGTCTGGCTGGGAAGGCCGAGGGCGTTTTCGATGCGCGGCTGATCAGATTGCCTCATGGCCAAGTTTCTCGCTGGCATAGCGGGTCATGCATTTACCGCAGTCGCCGATTTCGATGATTGTTGATCAGGCTGTGGATGCCTTCACCGTCCAGGCCGAACTACAAGAACGCCGGTTGGTTGAGTAGGCTTTTCAGCTCGACATTAGGCTCTGTCCGAACGAAGGTCAGGCAAGGCGAAAGTGGCCGAGGAACGGCCGGGGTCGCGTTCGACTTTACTGGGTGTAAATGAGCATTCCGATCGGACTCGCGCACGAGACCGTTTTCAACGCAGCATCACCGAGTATCAAGGGGTTTCGTACAAAGCCTAGGGTTGTCCGAAATCAGCTCGATACGGATCGCATACAGCTCGCAGATGGCTTCGCAACCCTTGAAGACCAGCCCCTTGAAGTCGTGGCGAACGGCAGGGATGGACAGCACAAAATGTGCAGTGTCGACTGACGCGAACATAGACTCATCCTTAAGCTTTAGAGAGGCCAGACCCGCACCTTGCCTGGCTCGGATGCAAGATGGCGCTCAATCTGGCAAAGCGTGAGCAAACGCTAATATGAGACCGATCTGTAAAGTCAGTTGAAACTTCTGAGCCTAAAAGTTGCCCTCAATTAAGAACGGTGATGTTTAGGCCTAGGGCTCCGCCCTGCATTCAAACGCCATGACCAAACAACACATCAGGACCATCTTGGGTAAGCAAAAACATAGCCAATGTCCGGTGCTACAACAACGCAAAGCCAGCACTCTCATAAGCAATTTCCATTTTTTTTGGAAGCTGTTGTACCGCTATTTCAGGGAGTTACACCTTGAGCCGAGTGTTCCTCTTGTTGGACGCGACCTTGAAAGGAGGTTGTGTTTTGGTTTCTAAGTAATTTTCTTATGTTATTGATAAACATGAACTAATTATATTTTTCTCTCGGTGCGCCGTTAGCTGAATAAGGTTGTCTCGCCTCGATTTTACTTTTTGATACAGCATGGTTAATGGAGGTATATATCTGTGGCAATGCATCGTGACGGCACTGCATGAGCGAAAAGGCCGGTAACAAAGGTCCTGGCGCGGAGTGCGCTTGTAGGAAAAATTGAAACTTTAAGGGAATTATTCTCGTAAGTTTAGGATTTTTCTTAAATTAATACTTATGGGTTAGGGGGTATATTTTTAAAGCACTAGCCATTTGTTCTGCGGCAAAGCTTTAAACAGGTCATGGATGAACTACTCAAATAAACTGTCTGCTCATTATCTTGAGATCGCCAAAGTCTCTATTTCCAAAGAGAGTTTTGCGGGCGCGGATGTTCGCTTTTCGAGTGAATACGAAGCCCTTGAAAACGAGTTGGCCAAAGCCCAGTCCATGCATGAAAGCGGTCAGATCGACTGGCTGAAAGTTCTTGAAAACAGTGAAAACCTGCTACGTGTGCAGTCCAAGGATCTGCGGGTGGCCGCCTGGCTCACTTGGGCGCTGTATCAGCGCGAGTCCTTCGCAGGATTGCTGGCGGGTTCCAGCCTCTTGCAGTACCTGTGTGAACAGCATTGGGTCGAGGTCCACCCCAATAAACTGCGTACCCGTGGTGCCGCCATCAGTTGGCTGGTGCCTCGACTGGAGCAGGCGTTAAGCGAAAACATCGCGATCAAGGAACAGTTACCGCTGTTTCGTCGATTGGTGCTGAATCTGGAAAAGCTTGATGCAGTACTGACCCAGCATCTTGGCGATGACGCTCCTTTGTTGCTGCCCATCTGTCGGCGGCTGTCGAGCATGATCCAGCGTGCCGTCGAGCATCAGCCAGAGCCCGGCGCCGTCGGCACGGTGGTAGCACAGGTCAAGCAGGCAGCGACCCAGCTCTTCTCATCGGCCTCGTCGATCGATAACGAAAAGGATGCTCAGAGGATCCTGCGTGCGCTGCAGGAGCATGCCCGACCTCTGTGCGCCTGGTGGCTCAAGCAGAAGGCTACCGACGTGCGCTCCCTGCGCCTGAACCGCACCATGCTGTGGTTGCCTATCGATAGTGTCCCGGAGCGTAACGCTGAACAGGTCACGGCATTGCGAGGGCTGCCTGGGGACAAACTCAAGGCTTACCAGGAACGCTTTGCCGGTGGTCAGTTCGCTGATTTGTTGCTGGAGCTCGAAGCCAGCCTGTCCAGGGCACCCTTTTGGTTCGACGGGCAGCGCATGGTCTGGGAGTGCTTGCAAGCGTTGAACGCCGATCAGGCCATGCGTGAAGTCGAATTTCACTTTGCGCTCTTGCTGCAGCGTCTACCGGGAGTGGTGGAGTTGCGCTTTCACGACGGCACTCCCTTCGCCGATCCGGCCACTCGAAGCTGGATCAGCGCCCATGTCATGCCTCACCTATCCGCCACCAGTGCACCGCGTCAGGTCGACGCCAGTTCCAGCCAGCCAATTTGGGAGGAGGCCCTGGAAGAGGTCTTGCCGATCCTGCGCAAGGATGGCCTCAAGGCGGCGGTACAAGTACTCAAGCCAGGCCTGCAGAGTGCGCGTGGCGGTCGCGTGAGGTTCTTCTGGCATTTCAGCCTGGCGCGGCTGTGTTTCATCGCCAAGAAGTACGAGCTGGCCAAGACCCAGCTGGAAACCCTTGATCAAGAATTGCAGAACTCAGGCTTGCACGCCTGGGAGCCGGATCTTGCGTTGGAAGTGCTGCACCTCCTGCATAGCTGCTGTGAGTTGTTGCCGCAGAACCACGCAGTGCGAGAACGCAAGGAAGAGATTTATCGCAGGCTGTGCCATCTCGACCTCGAGGTGGTACTCGAATAGGCCCACGGGCCGACAATCGCAAGGAAAGGACCATGGCCAAAGAAGGCTCTGTAGCCCCTAAGGAACGCATCAACGTCACCTTCAAACCCGCGACCGGCGGAGCTCAGGAGGAGATTGAGCTACCGCTGAAACTGCTGGCGATCGGCGATTACACCCAGCGTCCGGATGAACGCAAGGTGGAAGATCGCAAGCCGATCAGTATCGACAAAATGACCTTCGACGAAGTCTTGGCCAAGCAGGATCTGAGTCTGACGCTCAGCGTGCCTAACCGTCTTCAGGAGGACAGTGACGCTGATGAGCTGGCGGTCAGTCTGCGGGTCAGCTCGATGAAGGACTTCAACCCGGCCAGCTTGGTAGAGCAGGTGCCCGAGTTGAAAAAGCTGATGGAGCTGCGCGATGCCTTGGTGGCACTCAAGGGGCCTCTGGGTAATGCCCCTGCGTTTCGCAAAGCCATCGAAGGCGTTCTCGCCGACGACGAATCCCGCGTTCGCGTGCTCGGTGAGCTTGGCCTGAACGCCGCCGCCCCAGACGCCTGACCCATCAGACAAGGAAGCCACAACACATGACTACCCGTGCCGCGCAACACCAAAGTAACGAGAGCAGCGAGTACAGCATTCTCGACGGCATCATCGCCGAAACCCGTCTGACTCCGAACGACGAAGCCTACGATATCGCCAAGCGCGGAGTGTCAGCCTTCATCGAGGAGCTGCTCAAACCGCAGAACAGCGGCGAGCCGGTCAAGAAGGCCATGGTCGATCGCATGATCGCCGAGATCGATGCCAAGCTCAGCCAGCAGATGGATGAGATTCTCCACCACGAAGACTTTCAGTCGCTGGAGTCTGCCTGGCGGGGGCTGCAGTTACTGGTGGAGCGCACCAATTTCCGTGAAAACATCAAGATAGAAATCCTCAACGTCTCCAAGCAGGACCTGCTGGACGACTTCGAAGATTCGCCGGAAGTGATGCAGGCCGGCCTTTACAAACACATCTACACCGCGGAGTACGGTCAGTTTGGTGGCCAGCCAGTCGGCGCGATCATCGCCAACTACTTCATGTCGCCCAGTTCTCCCGACGTGAAGTTGATGCAGTACGTCTCCAGCGTTGCCTGCATGTCACATGCGCCGTTCATTGCCGCCGCAGGCCCGAACTTCTTTGGCCTGGAAAGCTTCACCGGCCTGCCGGACCTGAAGGATCTGAAGGATCATTTCGAAGGCCCGCAATTTGCCAAGTGGCAGAGCTTCCGGCAATCGGAAGACTCTCGCTACATTGCCCTGACCTTGCCGCGGTTCCTGCTGCGCAATCCCTATGATCCGGAAGAAAACCCGGTCAAGTCCTTCGTCTACAAGGAAACCGTTGCCAACAACCACGAGCACTACCTGTGGGGCAACACCGCATATGCGTTCGGCACCAAGTTGACCGACAGCTTCGCCAAGTTCCGCTGGTGCCCGAACATCATCGGTCCGCAGAGCGGTGGCGCGGTGGAAGACTTGCCGCTGCACCATTTCGAAAGCATGGGTGAAATCGAAACCAAGATCCCGACTGAAGTGCTGGTTTCAGATCGTCGTGAGTATGAACTGGCCGAGGAGGGCTTCATCTCCCTGACCATGCGCAAGGGCAGTGACAACGCCGCGTTCTTCTCTGCCAACTCGGTACAGAAGCCGAAGTTCTTTGGCATCAGCGCTGAAGGCAAGACGGCGGAGCTGAACTACAAGCTTGGCACCCAACTGCCCTACATGATGATCGTCAACCGCCTGGCTCACTACCTGAAGGTGCTGCAGCGTGAACAGCTCGGCTCATGGAAGGAGCGTACCGATCTTGAGCTGGAGCTCAATAAATGGATCCGTCAGTACGTGGCTGACCAGGAAAACCCCAGTGCCGAAGTCCGTGGCCGTCGTCCGCTGCGCGCTGCGCAGATCATCGTCAGCGATGTGGAAGGCGAGCCGGGCTGGTATCGCGTGAGCCTGAACGTGCGCCCGCACTTCAAGTACATGGGGGCCGACTTCACGCTTTCTCTGGTTGGCAAACTGGATAAAGAGTAACCGGGAGCCAGGTCATGAGCGGATACGGCAGCCTGTTTGAACGCCTGAGCGCAGAGGCCGACCAGCGTGTCGGCTGGAGCCGCGAGGTCGGCGCGATGGCATCGGTGGCTGCCCATCTGGGCAAGATGCTCAGCACCCGTGCGGGGAGCGTGCAAACGCTTTCCGACTACGGGTTGCCCGATCTCAACGACATGCGCTTGAGCTTGCACGATGCCCTGAGCCAGGCCCGCTTGGCCATCGAGCACTTCATCGAAGCCTACGAGCCGCGGCTCAGTCAGGTGCGTGTCGTTTCTCTGCCGCGTGATCATGACCCGCTCAAGCTGGCGTTCAGCATTGAAGGTTTGCTTGAGGTGGAAGGGATCAAGCGTCAGGTCAGTTTTTCCGCCTGCCTGGATGGCAGCGGGCAAGTCAAGGTCAGTTAAGGAGACGACGATGACAGCAAACCACGCAGTCTGCACCAGCCGGGTTGTTGGCTGCCCAGGCCACGACCTTTGTTGGCTATCCGGTACGCGTCGCGAACACGGCAAGGATCTTTGGAGAGTGGGGTAACGCGGCGCGGCTACTGGCAACGCGTTCCACCGCAGTGATCCATGACTCTTACTACCAGGCACTGAGCCCATGTCCTTTAACCACTACTACCAAAGTGAGCTTACCGCGCTGCGCCAGCTGGGCCGTCGTTTCGCCGAGCGCAGTCCGGCCTTGGCACCTTTTCTGGGGGAGGCCGGACGAGACCCGGATGTGGAGCGCCTGCTCGAAGGGTTTGCGTTTCTGACGGGACGTCTGCGCCAGAAGCTCGACGACGAACTGCCCGAGCTGAGCCACTCGCTGATGCACCTGCTGTGGCCGAACTACATGCGGCCATTGCCGGCGTTCAGCATCTTGCAGTTCGATCCCCTGCAGCAGTCCGGACCCGCCCAGCGCATACCGCGAGATACGCCGGTAGAGAGCAAGCCCATCGATGATGTCTGCTGCCGATTTCGCACCTGCTATCCGACCGACGTGCTGCCTCTGGACCTGACGGCATTGAGTTACTCGGTCAAGGGTGACGGTGCACTGTTGAGCCTGCGTCTGGAAATGAGTTGCGACGGTCATATTGGTGAACTGAACCTGGAGCGTCTGCGCCTGCACCTGGCCGGTGAGCGCTACATCAGTCAGATGCTTTACCTCAGCCTGCTGCGCAACCTTGAGGGCATCGAGCTGGTGCCGTTGGGGGTGGACGGCGAGCCGCTGGCCGGAGTCAACGGCGTTGGGATGTCCTTCAAGATACCGGGCAATCGTGTACAGCCTGTGGGCTTTGCTGAAGAAGAGGCCTTGATCCCGTACCCGCTGAATACCTTCCGCGGGTATCGCTATTTGCAGGAGTATTTTGCGCTCCAGGATAAGTTCCTGTTTGTCGATCTCAGTGGTCTGGATCTGCTGCAGAGGTTGGCGCAAGACATCCTTCAGCGCATGCACGGTTTGGAGTTGCGCTTCGATATTCGCAACAGTGGGGTGCAACGTCTGCGTCCGACACTGGACAACGTGAAGCTCTACTGCACGCCTATCGTCAACCTGTTCAAGCACGATGCCTTGCCGATTCGTCTGGACGGCAAGCAGGACGAGTACCTGCTGCTGCCTGCCAAGTACGAACTGGAACATTGCGGTGTATTTTCCATTGAGAGCGTCACCGGCTGGAAGCCGGGCGGCCTGGGTTATCAGGCGTATGTACCCTTCGAGTCGTTCGAGCATGATCCGAGTTTCGACGTGCCCCACAGCCGTCCGCACTACAGCATTCGCCAGCGCTCATCGTTGCTGCACGACGGCCTCGATACCTACCTGAGCTTCGGTATCCGTCACACCGATGCTCAGGAAACCCTGTCGATCGAGCTGATGTGCACCAACCAGAACCTGCCGCGTCGGCTCAAGCTCGGCGACATCAACCAGTTGTGCGAGGAAACCCCGGAGTTTCTCAGCTTCCGCAATATCACACCGGTCACGTCGAGCTACGCGCCGCCGCTGAACCGCGATTTTCTGTGGAAGCTCATCAGCAACATGTCGCTCAACTATCTGTCGCTGGCCAACGTCGATGCGTTGAAGGTGATCCTCGAAACCTACGATTTGCCACGCTACTACGACCAGCATCTGGAGAAGGTCAGCAAGCGTTTACTGGGCGGGCTCAAGTCGATACGTCACGAGCACGTCGACCGCCTGCACCGAGGCTTGCCGCTGCGTGGATTGCGCACCGAGCTGAGTATCGATCCCCAAGGCTATATCGGTGAAGGCGACCTGTTCGTTTTCGCGTCGGTTCTTAACGAGTTTTTTGCTCTTTACGCCAGTCTCAATTCCTACCATGAGCTGCGGGTAAAAAGTACACAGGGAGAGGTGTACAAATGGGCTCCACGCATGGGGCTGCAGCCCCTGCTTTAAGCAGACTGAGCACGGTAATACGAGAGTATTCGCTGTTTCAGGCCGTACTGTTGGTCGTCGATCGCTTGCGTGATGCCCATCCGTACCTGAGTGAAGAGGAACTCTACGATCAGTTGGAGTTCCAGGCCAATCCGAGCCTGGGTTTCCCTGGCAGCGATGTTGATCGCGTGGAGTTTTTTGAAGAGCGCGGCCAGATGCGTGCACGTTTGCGTTTCAACCTGATCGGGTTGTTCGGCGCGGGCTCGCCCTTGCCGGCCTTCTATGGCGAGCAGGCCCTGGGCGATGGCGAGGAGGGCAACCCGACACGCAACTTCCTCGATCTGTTCCATCACCGCCTGCAACGCCTGATGCTGCCGATCTGGAGTAAATACCGCTACCGCGCCAGCTTCAAGAGTGGTGCCCTGGACCCGTTTTCAGCTCAGTTATTTGCCTTGATCGGCCTGGGTGGCGAAGAGATCCGCAAGGCCAAGGAACTGAACTGGAAACGCTTGCTGCCATACCTGGGATTGCTCAGCTTGCGCGCCCATTCGGCGGCGCTGATCGAGGCGGTGCTGCGCTACTACTTCAAGCACGCAGACCTGGTGATCGAGCAGTGCATCGAGCGCCGGGTAGAGATTCTCGACGAGCAGCGCAATTGCCTGGGGCAGGCCAACAGCCTGCTCGCTGAGGACCTGGTACTGGGTGAGCGGGTGCGCGACCGCAGCGGCAAGTTCCGCATTCATATCAGCCAGCTCGACTGGCAACGCTTCCACGAATTCCTGCCGATCGGATTCGGTTACCAGCCCTTGTGCGCGCTGGTGCGGTTCACCCTGCGCGATCCGCTGGACTACGACATTCGCCTGGTGCTGCGCCAGGAGGAAATCCGCGAACTGTGCATCGGTGAACAGAACACCTGTCGTCTGGGGTGGACCAGTTGGCTCGGTCATGAAAAGGCCGACGGCGTGGTGACCTTGGGCAGCAAAATTCATTAAGGACAGATGACCCATGATCAACCTAGACCTGCAACAACTTATCCAGGCACTGGACGCTGAAACCCGCCGCGACCTGGAGCGTTCCGCTGAGCGCTGCGTCGCCCGTGGCGGCAACAAGGTGCTGGTCGAAGACCTGCTGCTGGGTTTGCTGGAGCGTCCCCAGGGTCTGCTTGCCCGGGCTTTGCAGGACGCGCAAGTCGAGGCCGGCGAGTTGATTGAGGCACTGCAATCGCAAGTCGGCGATGGCGGCTCGCGCAGCCCGGTGTTCGCTCCGGAATTGGTGCAGTGGCTGCAGGACGCATTACTGGTGGCCAATCTTGAACTGGGTCAAAGCCAGGTCGAGCAGGCGGCCTTGATTCTGGCCTTGCTGCGCAACCCGATGCGTTATGCCGGCAGTCGCTACCAGCCGTTGCTGGCGAAACTGAACATTGAGCGCTTGAAGGATTTTGCCCTGTCACAAGAGGACCGAACCTCCGGCGGCGGGCCGGCGGCAGTGGGGGAGTCGCTGTTGCAGCGTTTCACTCATAACCTCACCCAACAGGCGCGAGACGGCCAACTCGACCCGGTGCTGTGCCGCGACGATGCGATCCGGCAGATGGTCGACATCCTCGCCCGTCGCCGCAAGAACAACCCGATTGTGGTCGGTGAGGCCGGTGTCGGGAAAACCGCGGTCGTCGAAGGCCTGGCCTCGCGCATCGCCGCCGGAGAAGTACCGCCCGTGCTCAAGGACATTGAGCTGCTCTCGCTGGACATGGGGCTGCTGCAAGCGGGCGCCAGCGTCAAAGGTGAATTCGAGCGGCGCCTCAAAGGGGTGATTGACGAGGTCAAAGCCTCGCCCAAACCGATCATCCTGTTCATTGATGAGGCTCATACACTGATCGGCGCGGGTGCTAATGCCGGAGGCTCCGATGCGGCCAACCTGCTCAAGCCGGCCCTGGCCCGTGGTGAGCTGCGTACCATTGCGGCCACCACCTGGAGCGAATACAAAAAATACTTCGAGAAAGATCCGGCCCTGGCCCGGCGTTTCCAACCCGTGCAATTGCACGAACCCACCGTTGCCGAGGCGGTGACTATTCTGCGAGGCCTGGCCCAGGTCTATGAGAAGAGCCACGGTATCTACCTGCGTGATGACGCAGTGGTGGCCGCCGCCGAGCTCTCGGCCCGCTACCTCGCCGGGCGCCAGTTGCCGGACAAGGCCGTCGATGTCCTCGACACCGCCTGTGCCCGGGTTCGCATCAGCCTTGCAGCGGCGCCTGAGCGTCTGGAGCGTCTGCGTGGCGAGTGTGCTGAGGGACGGCGTCAGTGCCAGGCTCTGCGGCGCGATGCCGAAGCCGGACTGAAGATCGACCAGGAGGTCCTGGACAGCCTGGAAGCGCGGCTGGCCGATGCCGCGGAGCAACAGCAGGCCCTGGAAACACTCTGGCATGAGCAACGCACATTGGCCGAGCGCCTGCTGCAGTTACGTGTGCAATTGGCCAGGGCCCGCGACGCCAGCCCCCTGCGCTCGACACAAGACAGCGAAGGCTCGCCGGATGCCGGCCGGGAGACTGATGTACAAGCCGGGCCTGGCGTGGTGGAGCTGGAGTCGGCGCTCAACGACACCCATCGCGCCCTGAGTGAGGCACAAACCCGGGAGCGCCTGGTCAGTTTCGAGGTGTGTCCACGCCTGGTGGCTGAAGTCATCAGCGCCTGGACCGGCGTACCGCTGGCGCAACTGGCCCGTGAGCACAACGCCAAGGTGGCGAGTTTCGCCACTGACCTGAGTGCCCGTATTCGCGGTCAGGACCAGGCGGTACAGGTTCTGGATCGTTCGATGCGTGCCGTGGCCGCAGGCCTGAATAAACCAGACGCACCAGTCGGCGTATTTCTCCTGGTGGGCCCCAGCGGTGTGGGCAAGACCGAAACCGCCCTGGCCCTGGCAGACCTGCTGTATGGCGGTGAGCGTTTCATCACCACCATCAACATGTCCGAGTTCCAGGAGAAACACACCGTTTCACGCTTGATTGGCGCTCCGCCGGGTTATGTCGGCTATGGCGAAGGCGGCATGCTCACCGAAGCGGTGCGGCAAAAACCCTACTCCGTGGTGCTGCTCGATGAAGTCGAGAAAGCCGATCCGGATGTGCTCAACCTGTTCTATCAGATCTTCGACAAGGGCGTAGCCAACGATGGCGAAGGGCGTGAGATCGATTTTCGCAACACGCTGATACTGATGACCTCGAACCTGGGCAGCGAGCGGATCAGCGCGCTATGCGAGAACGGCGAGCGCCCGAGTGTCGACACCCTGGAGCAGACGATCCGTCCGATATTGAGCAAGCATTTCAAACCGGCGCTGCTGGCACGTATGCGCGTGGTGCCTTACTACCCGGTGAGTGGCCCGGTGCTGCGTGAACTGATCGAAATCAAGCTGGCGCGACTGGGTGAGCGGCTGAACGCTCGGCAGCTGGAGTTCAGCCACTGCCAGGCGTTGGTCGATCACTTGGCCGAACGCTGTACTCAGAGCGAAAGCGGTGCACGCCTGATCGACTACTTGCTCGACCTGCACGTCCTGCCGTTGGTGGCCGACCGCCTGCTGGCGGCCATGGCCACCGGCGAGAACCTCAAACGTGTGTACGCAACGCTCGATAGCAGCGGTGGCGTGGCCTGCGAGTTCACCTGAGGTGGGCGTCATGTTCACTCGGGTGCCGCAGCCGCTGGCCTATGCAGAGGCACTGCTGGCGCAATTTTCCGCTTTGTCCCGGGCGGCGCAAGGCGCTGTGCTGCTTGAAGACTTTGTGCGAGGCGCAGCACAGCTCAGTGGCTGTGAACTGAGTCAGCTGTATCTGCTCGATGCCACCCATAGCTGCCTGCAACTGCGCGCCGAATGCCTCGGCGGCCTTTTACAACCGCGGGAAGTGATCAACCTGCCGAGCGATTACAGCGGTGAGCAACTGCTGCAGTTTGCCCTGTGCCAGAACCGGGTGGTGAGCCTGGTGGGTCTGAACCACAGCCTCCACGACACCAGCTTCCTGCCCGTGCACAGCGCTGCGTGGCAGTCACTGTTATGCGTACCGCTGGTCAACGCGCGCAAGGCTGTCGAAGGCTTGCTGTTGTGTGCCAGCCCGCAACAGCAAGACCTGCAAGCCTTTGCCCAGTCGTTGGGCCAACTGGGGGCGTTTGTCCTTGGACAATGGGCGTTGCTCCAGCGTTTGCGTCTGCCCGCGGGCGAGCCTGCGCCGCTTCTGCCCCCCGAGGTCATCACCAGTGGTTATGGCCTGATCGGCACCAGTCCGGCGATGCGCCAGGCCTATCAGTTGATCAGCAAGGTCCTGCACAGCCCTTACACCGTGTTGCTGCGTGGCGAAACCGGTACCGGCAAGGAAGTGGTGGCGCGTGCCATTCATGATTACGGCCCGCGTCGTTCCCAGGCATTTGTGGTGCAGAACTGCGCGGCGTTTCCGGAAAACCTGCTGGAAAGCGAGTTGTTCGGTTATCGCAAGGGGGCGTTCACGGGCGCTGACCGCGATCGCCCTGGACTGTTTGATGCAGCCAATGGCGGCACTTTGTTGCTGGACGAAATCGGCGACATGCCGCTGTCCCTGCAAGCCAAATTGCTTCGGGTCCTGCAGGACGGCGAGATCCGCCCGTTGGGCTCCAACGACACGCACACCATCGACGTGCGGATCATCGCCGCCACCCACCGCGATCTGGCGGCGCTGGTGGGCGAAGGCAAGTTCCGTGAGGACCTGTATTACCGCCTGGCTCAGTTCCCGATCGAGTTGCCGGCTTTGCGACAGCGTGAAGGCGACATTCTCGACCTGGCCCGGCATTTCGCCGACAAGGCCTGTGCCTTCCTGCAAAAGGACCCGGTGAGCTGGTCGCCGACGGCCCTCAATCATCTGTCCGGTTACGCCTTTCCAGGCAACGTGCGCGAGCTCAAGGGGCTGGTGGAGCGTGCAGTGCTGCTCTGTGAAGACGGTGAACTGATGGCCGAGCATTTCTCCCTGAACGTTGAAGTCATGCCCGAAGAGCCGGGTCTGAACCTGCGCGAGCAGTTGGAAAAAGTCGAACGCCACCTGTTGCTCGATTGCCTGCGCAAGAACGACGGCAATCAGACCCTGGCGGCCCGGGAGCTGGGATTGCCCCGTCGCACGCTGCTGTACCGCCTGGGGCGCCTGAACATCAATCTTGACGACTTTGTGGTCTAGCGAGGCATGCAGCCTTGGCTGGTTTTTCGTACTTCTGGGCGCGCCTGCAAGGGAGGGCGTTTTGTGCACTGTCTACCTATGGAGACCTTCTGATGTCTGTTCGTCACTGGCAAGCCGTCCTCTTGACCCTGGTTGTTGTGGTCGGCCTCGGCGCCTGCAGCGGCAATTACAAATTCAACGATGACACCTATCGCCCGCTGGGTGATCCGCAGGCGGTCAATCGCGGCAAGTGAGCGCAAGGAGCAGCATCATGGAACTGGTTTTTGAAGTGCTCAATGCCAAGCAATTCGTGCCGGCGGACTTGAGCAGCAAAACTTTCAGGCGGGCGGGTGGCACCATCGGCCGGGCAGAGGATTGCGAGTGGCAGATTCCGGATAGCAACCGTCATCTGTCCAACCATCATGCGCTGGTCAGCTATCGCGATGGCCAGTTTTTCCTCACCGATACCAGCAGCAACGGTATTCAGGACCGTGGCAGTGGCGCGCGTCTGCGCAAGGGCCAAGCCCAGCGTATCGAGCAGGGCAGTGTCTACCTGCTGGGGGATTTCGAGATCCGTGCACGCCTGGTGCAAGCCCCGGAGGCCTTCGCCGTTGAGGCCGGTCGTCCACAAGGGGCCGGCAGCATCATTCCGGATAACGCATTCATTGACCTCGACCCGCTCAACGCATTGGACCAGCAGGAACACAGTGGGGTAGAGCTTGACGAGCTGAGCGCGCTTGATGTGCCACACCAGGAGCCTGGGCAGCGAGCTGACTATGCCCGCATCGATAGGGAATGCCTGTTGGTCCCGGAACTGGTGGCCCACCCCGAGCCGCAGGCGCTACCCGAGCCCAAGGCGCCGGCCTGCCAAAGTGAGGCTTTCTGGGCGCGTTTTGGCGCGGTCCTGGGGGTGGATCTGCAGGCGCTCGATAACGATCAGCGCGAGGCCTTGGCAGTCAATGTCGCGGGGCTGTTCAAGCAGAGCATGGGGGGCTTGCAGCAGAGCTTGCGAACCCGTAGCGAGCTGAAAAACGAGCTGCGCCTGGCCCTCACCACGGCCCAGGGCAACAGTCAGAACCCGCTCAAGTTCGCCGTGGATTGCGAAGCGCTACTGGGCATCCTGCTGCTGGACCACAAGCCAGGGCAATTGTCTGCCGAGCAGGCGATTTCCCGCGCTTTTCGCGACCTGCAGGCGCACCAGGTGGCGCTGCTCAGCGCCAGCCGCGCCGCAGTGCGTAGCACCCTCGAACACTTTTCGCCGCAACAGCTGACGCTACGTTTCGAGCGCGATGGCCAGCAACCGTTGCTGGCGACTTCAGGTAGCCGCTGGCGAGCGTACCGCCGCTATCACCAGGTGCTGTGCCAGGACGACGACTGGAACGAGCGCCTGCTGGCGCGGGATTTTGCTCAGGCCTATGAAGAGCAGATCCGCCTGATCTCCACCCTCCACCTCGATGATCAAGGATGACCTGCATGTCTCGCCGTACCCACCCATTACTCAAGGCCCTGACGCTGCTCATGGCCTTGGCGCTGTTGACCGGCTGCGCATCGATGTCGCCGTATTCGACCCTGACCAAGCTGAACCTGAAGCTCAGTGCCAGCGACCGGCTCAACCCCGATCTCAATGGGCGTGCGTCGCCGATCGTGGTGCGGTTGATGGAACTCAAGCATCCCGTCGCGTTCGAGAACGCCGACTTTTTCAGTCTCTACGAGCGCGCCAGGGAGTCCCTGGCACCGGATCTGGTGGCCAGTGAAGAGCTGGAGTTGCGCCCGGGGGAAAGCCTCGAATTCAAGTTGCGGGTCGAGGACGGGAGCCGTTTCGTCGGCGTGCTTGCGGCTTATCGTGATTTGCCGGAAAGCCAGTGGCGTTATGTGGTGCAGCTCACCCCGCAGGAGGTGACCGAGGTCGGCCTGATCCTCGACCAGTCCGGCATCCGCAACAGCAACGATGTGTCCACCCAAGCGGATGACAATTGATGAACGTGCATAAAATCATTTGGCAGGAAGGCATGTTGCTGCGGCCTCAGCATTTCCAGCACAACGATCGTTACTACGATTACCAGATGAAAACCCGTACCCAGCTGCTGGGTTGTTACAGTTGGGGATTTCTGGCGCTGGAGATCGATCTGCAGTTTCTCAACATGGGCAAGCTGGTGATCAGCCGGGCCTCCGGTATCTTGCCGGACGGTAGCCTGTTCGAGCTGGGGGACGATACCGAGCCACTGGCCCTGGATGTACCGCCCAACACGGGGAGCACCCCGGTCTACCTGGCTTTGCCGCTGGTCACGGGCAACCACATCGAAGCGCGGCGCGCAGAGCAATCCGATGTGCTGGCGCGCTACATCGTCTACGAGGCGGAAATCGCCGACTCCAACGCCGGTGATGATTCCAGCAGCCAGCTCAGTTGTGCCCGTCCGGACTTCCGTCTGCTACTGGGCGAGCAGCAGAGCGGGCAGGCCTATGTGAAGTTGAAAGTCTGTGAAGTGCTGGATGCCACCTCCGATGGCGTGATCAGCCTCGATCCGGATTTCGTGCCGACCTTCCTGCACACCCATGCCAGCACCTATCTGCTTTCGTGCCTTAAAGAGATCATCAGCATGCTCAGTCATCGGGGGGACACCATCGCCGAGCGGATTCGCTCCAACGGCAAGGTCGGTGGTGCCGAGGTGGGCGACTTCATGATGCTGCAACTGATCAACCGCACCGAACTGCTGTTGCGCCATTACCTGGATCTTGAACATGTCCATCCGGAGGAGCTCTATCGCTCGCTGCTGGTCATGCTCGGGGAGCTGGCGACTTTCGCCAGTGACAGCAAGCGCCCTCGGCTGGACAGCCGCTATCAGCACAGCGACCAGGGGGCGAGCTTTCGCAAACTGATGGACGCCATTCGCCAGGTGCTGTCGATGGTGCTTGAGCAGCACGCCATCGAGCTGGTGCTGCAGGCCCGTCAGTACGGGGTGCTGGTGTCTCCGCTGCATGATCACAAGCTGTTGGAGTCGGCCTCGTTCGTGCTTGCGGCCAGTGCCAACTGCGACTCCGAAGAACTGCGTCATCGCTTGCCGTCGCACCTCAAGGTCGGGCCGGTGGAAAGCATTCGGCAACTGGTCAACCTGCATCTGCCGGGGATCAAGGTCCGGCCCTTGCCGGTGGCGCCGCGACAGATCGCATTCCACTCCAACAAGACCTATTTCATCCTCGACCTCAGTCCCGAGGACTTGGCGCAACTGGAGCGTTCGGGCGGTTTCGCCTTCCACGTCTCCGGTGAGTTCGCCGAGCTTGAACTGAAATTCTGGGCCATCAGGAACTGAACGACATGATCAAGGATCTGGAACACCCTCAGGACGATAAAACCGTTTTGCTTGACCGCCTTGGGCATGGCCCGGCGCGCAACCCGCTGACCGACTTCGCCGATCCCCCGCGTTTCGAGCAGTTAGAGGAACGGATGATCTATGCCGCACGCCTGGGCCCTGCGCAATCCTTCAGCGTCAGCCTCAACCCGCTCGTGGCGGCGGCGTCCGACCTGCTGTCGGAAGTGGTTCGCCTCAAGCACAGCGAGGCGGCTGAAGACTTGCGTGCACTCAATACGCGCCTGAGTGCCGGCCTCAGGCAGTTCGACGCGCGAGCCCTGCAGGACGGTGCGCTGAGCAGCCAGGTGATGGCCGCCCGCTATGTGTTGTGCACCGTGGTCGACGAGGCGGTGGTGAGCACCTCTTGGGGCAATGAAAGCCAGTGGTCACAAATGAGTCTGCTCAGCAGCTTTCACAACGAAACCTTCGGCGGCGAAAAGTTCTTCCAACTGCTGGATCGGCTGTCGAAGAACCCGGTCAAGCATCTGCCGATGCTGGAGCTGATGTACCTGTGCCTGTCGTTGGGGTTCGAGGGCAAGTACCGGGTCATTCCCCGCGGCGTGCTCGAGCTTGAGGGGATTCGCGACGCCTTGTACCGGCAGATCCGCCAGCTGCGTGGCGATGTGCCTCGTGAGCTGTCGCCACATTGGGAAGGGCTCGGCGATCAGCGTCGCAGCCTGGTGCGCATTGTGCCGGGGTGGATGGTTGCGCTGTTCACCGTGGTTTGCCTGCTGGTGATGTACTCGGGGTTTGCCTGGGTGCTGGGCCAGCAGCGCGAAAGCCTGTTGCAGACGTATCAACCGCTTGACCCGGTGGTGGTCCAGCCCCAGCAGTAAGACAGGGACGTGTGATGAAAAACTTCTTCAAGAAAGCCGGCGCCTTGCTGCGTCAGACCTGGGTCTGGACGCTGCTGTTGGTGCTGAGTGTGGCGTTGCTGGTGTGGTTCGTCGGGCCGCTACTGGCCGTCAACGACAACAAGTTCTGGGCCAGCGCAACATCGCGCCTACTGACCATCAGTGCGTTGTTCCTGATCTGGGGCCTGGCGATGGTCTTTGTCAGCTGGCGCGCCGGTGTCCGCAAGAAAGCCGTCGAAGACAGCGAGGCCGGACAGCAGCGCATGCAGCGCGACGAGTTGATCGACCAGGAGCACAAAGAGCTCCATGAGCGCTTCAAGGACGCGCTGCGCACCCTCAAGACCTCAAGCCTGTACCGCGGTCGCAGCGAGCGTTGGCGCAGTGACCTGCCCTGGTACCTGCTGCTCGGTCCACAAGGCAGCGGCAAGACCAGCCTGCTGGACTTTTCGGGCCTGGAGTTTCCACTCAACAAAATGGGCCGCAAGCTGACCCGCGACACCAGCGGCACCCGGCACTGCGACTGGTACTTCGCCGAACATGGCGTGCTGATCGACACGGCCGGCCGCTACCTGAGCCAAGGCGCCGCCGACGTCGACGCCAGTGCCTGGAACACCTTGCTGGGTCTGTTGCGCAAGCGACGTCGTGGCCGCCCGCTCAATGGAGTGCTGGTGACGGTTCCGGTAGCGGCACTGCTGAGCGCCGACGAGCAGGAACTGGAGACTCTGGCGCAGCAGGTGCGTATGCGCTTGCAGGATGTTCATCAGAAATTGCATGTCGATGTCCCGGTCTACCTGGTGCTCAGCAAGGCCGACCAACTGGCGGGGTTTGACGAGTTCTTTGATCACATGAGCCGTGAGGAAAGCGATCAGGTACTCGGCGCCAGCTTTGGCAAGGAACAAAGCGGCACCGATGTGGCAGTTCTTCGCCAGGAGTTCGAGGAGTTGCTGCGGCGCTTGAACAGCCAGGTGATCATGCGCATGCATCAGGAGCGAGACACCCAGCGGCGTGGGCGCATTCTCGACTTCCCACACCAATTGGGACAGATCGGAGAGCGCTTGTGCCTGTTCGTCGACATGGCATTCACCGGCAACCGCTATCAGCGGCCCAGCCAGCTGCGGGGCTTCTACCTGACCAGTGCACCGCACCTGATCGAACAGCTCGATCAAGACACGGCCAGTATCGGCGCGACCCTGGGCATGTCGGCTGCCGTCCTGCCGACCCTGCGCGGCGGTCGCTCGCGCTTTATTCATCACTTGTTGAGCCGGGTGATTTTTCCCGAGGCCGACCTTGCCGGCCTGGACCAGCGCGAGCGCCGACGCATTCACTGGGGCCAGCGCGCCCTGTACGTGGGCGCCCTGGCGGCCCTGGCGGTGTTTGGCATGCTGTGGGCCGGGAGCTTCTCGGCCAACCACGGGCGCCTGGAGCAACTGCGTTCACTGGCGCAGAGCTGGAGTGAGCAACGCGCGGCCTTGAGTGCGCGGGATGACGCGCAGGCCCTGCTCAAACCCCTCGACACTCGTTATGCGGCCACCCAGGTCTTTGCGCCCGGGGGCGAGGTGGCGCTGCATGAGCGTGTCGGGCTGTATCAAGGCGATGCCAGTCGTCCGGTGCTCTTGCGTGCCTATGAGCGTGAGTTGCAGGAGCAACTGTTGCCAAGGGTTGCGCAGATGCTCGAAGGGCAGGTTCGCGCCAACATGCGCGATCGCGAACGCCTGCTCAACAGCTTGCGCGCGTATCTGATGCTGAACCTGCAGGATCGCCGTGATCCGTCCTTGCTCAAGGACTGGGTGGCGCGAGAATGGTCGAGCCGCTACGCCGGCAACAGCGCCTTGCAGAACGGTCTGAATGGGCACTTCGAACGCCTGCTCCAATTGCCATTCAGCTATCCGCTCAACGAGGCTCTGGTGAGTCAGGCCCGTCAGGTGTTGCGCAGCGAATCGTTGGCCAATGTGGTCTACCGAGTGTTGCGCGAGCAGGCTCGCAGCTTGCCGCAATACCGTCTGAGCCAGCACCTGGGGCCACAAGGCAATCTGTTTGTCGGCACTGACTATGTGATCCCGGGTTTTTATACCCAGCAGGGTTATCAGCAGTATTTTTCGATCCAGGGTACGGCGCTGGTCACCGATATCCTGCGTGACAACTGGGTGCTGGGCGAAGGTTCGGGAATCAGTGGCATGGATCTGCGTCGGCTGATGGTGGAGCTGGAGCAACTGTACTTTCGCGACTACGCCAACCACTGGAGCGAAGCCCTGGGCCGGGTCAGCCTGCCGCCGTTCAACGATGCCAGCGATGGGGCCGAACAACTGGCCAGTCTGACCGCGGCCAACTCGCCGCTCTTGCAATTGCTGGTGGAGATCCGGGAGAACACCCGCTTCCAGAGCGTGCTCGAGCCTGCCGACGAGGTGGCAGCGCAGGGAGGCAAGGCGGCGGAGCAGGGGGATGCACAGTCGACTGTGCAGGGCGAGGGGCTGGCCGCTGTCGCAGGTAAGGCCCGCCAGGCCCTGGCCAAGGGCCTGCCGGATACGGCGAAGAAGGCGCTGCAACGTCGCTTCGAGTCGCTGCACCGCTTGCTGGACGACAACAACGGCCCGGCGGCGGACCTGACCCCGGCGTTGCTGGCAATCAACGACCTGCAGCTGCAGTTGTCCAGCCTGGCGCGGGCCAGCCAGCCTGATCAGGCTGCCTTTGAAATGGCCAAGGCGCGCATGAGCGGCCAGCGCGATGCCTTGAGCAGCCTGCGCAATGCCTCGGTGCGCCTGCCGCGTCCGGTGAGCCTGTGGTTCAACACGCTGGCCGAGGACGCCTGGCGCCTGGTGCTCAATGATTCGTACCAGTACCTCAACCAGCGATACCAGAGCGAGCTGTACAGTTTCTACGGTAAGGCGATCCGCAAGCGTTATCCGTTCAATGCCCATAGCACCAGCGATGTGGCCATCAACGATTTTCGCGAGTTCTTCAAGGCTCAGGGCATCGCCGAGCGCTTCTTCGACACCTACATACGACCTTTCGTCAGTGGTGATCCGGGTAGCTACCGCTTGCGCAGCATCGACGGCCAAAGCCTGCCGATCAACAAGGCGTACCTTGAGCAGATGGTCGCCGCGCAAGTGATTCGCCAGGGATTCTTCGCCGAGAACCCGGCGGAGCCCCAGGTGCAGTTCAGGCTTGAGCCCTACACCCTCGACCCGGCGGTGAGTCGTGCCGAGTTCCGTTTTGGCAACCGGCAACTGGAATACCGGCATGGCCCTATTGTGCCCATGTCCTTCAAGTGGCCCACCGATGCTGAAGAAGGGCGTGCCAGCCTGGTGTTGGACAAGATGGTCGGCCGGCCCATCGGTATCGAGAAGAACACCGGGCCCTGGTCGTTGTTCCGTCTGCTCGACCTGATGCAGACCGAATACCTGACCGGTCGTGATGTGCTGGTACTCAAGGCTGAGCTGGGTGGCTTGCGTGCCAACTATCTGCTGCTGAGCCAGCGCACGCCGAATCCGTTCGACATGGGCGTGCTGCGCTCATTCCGTATGCCGGCGCAGCTCTGATGTCGGTTGCCGGCACCTGGCGCAGCGCCGCACGGACCGACCCGGGCAAGGTGCGGCTGCGCAATGAAGATGCCTTTCTCGATTGCCCGGAGCAGGGGCTCTGGGTGGTCGCCGAT
Organism: Pseudomonas danubii; assembly: GCF_042980055.1. Lineage (NCBI taxonomy): Bacteria > Pseudomonadati > Pseudomonadota > Gammaproteobacteria > Pseudomonadales > Pseudomonadaceae > Pseudomonas > Pseudomonas danubii. The sequence continues at coordinate 5,201,610 of NZ_CP116502.1, read as the reverse complement.
GGCATGGGCGGTCACCAGTGCGGAGATGTTGCCAGCCAGCTGATTGTCGCCAGCCTGGCGGAGTTGTCGCTGCATGACAGTTTCGAGGGGCGGCTCAATGACTTGCGCCAATGCCTGCACTGGCTCAACCGGCGCCTTGGCCAGGAGTTGACGGTCAGTGTGGGGCGCCAAGACAGCATTGTTGGCAGCACCGTGGTGGCGCTGTTGCTGCAAGGCAACCGCGCGGCCTGTATCTGGGCGGGCGACAGCCGCTGTTATCTGTGGCGTGGGCAGTGCCTGTATCAACTGTCCAAGGATCACTCGCTGAGGCAGCAATTGGTGGACGAGCAGCGGATGAGCCCGGAGCAGGCCAGTGCTCATCCCGACGCCAATGCCCTGACTCGCGCGGTAGGCGCCAGCGAGCGGTTGGCCCTAGATGTGCTGGAGTTCGAGGTCCATGCGGGCGATGTTTTTCTGCTGTGCAGCGATGGTCTTTACCAAGGACTTACCAGAGATGCCTTGGGCCGGGCGCTGAGCCTTGCGTCGCCACGGATTGCCCTGGAGCGCCTGTTTGAAGGGGCATTGCGCGGCGCAGCCAGAGACAACCTGACGGCCGTGGTGATCCGCCAATGACGGATATGAAGCCCGATATGCAGCGCATCCTGGCCGGTGAGGCTGAGGCCGGCGACCTGACCTATTTCGCCTTCGTCAAACCCCCACCTGCTGCGCCTGCCGTGGCGCGTCCCAGGGGCAAGGGCCGCAGCCGGGCGCGAAAACGTGGCAAAGCCAAACCTGCGCAAACTGCGCCGTTAGGCACGCTGCCGCGATTGCTGGCGGGTCGCTATCGTCTTGAGCGGCTGCTCGGTGCTGGAGGCATGGGCACGGTTTATCGCGCGCGCGACCTGCTGCATGAACAGTTTGGCGACCCCGACCCCTACATCGCCCTCAAGGTGTTGAGCGAGGAGTTTTCCGAGTCGCCGGATGCGGGCCTGGTGCTGTATAGCGAGTTCGCCCTGACGCGCCGCTTGCGCCATCCGAACATCGTGCGTTTGCACAGCTTTGAAGTGGATGCCCAATGTCAGTGTGCGTTCATCACCATGGAGCTGATGCGCGGGCTGACGCTGGACAAGCTGCTCTGCGAGCACCCGACGGGCCTGCCGTGGACAGCCTTGCAGCAGGTGGCCGTGCCGCTGCTTGACGCCCTGGCTTACAGCCACGGGCGCGGCGTGCTGCATGGGGATCTGAAACCGAGCAACGTGATGCTCGGTGAAGAGGGCGTGCGCCTGTTCGACTTCGGCCTGGGTCAGGCCGAGGCAGGTGTCTTGCCTGGCCTGCCTCACTTGAGCCGCAGTCGCTTCAATGCCTGGACGCCGGGCTACGCTGCCCCCGAATTGCTGGAGGGCGGTGCCTTGTCGGTCGCTGCCGATCTGTATGCCGTTGCTTGCGTGATTTTTGAACTGGCCTCTGGCAAGCATCCCTTCCGAGGCTTGCCGTCGACCCAGGCGCGTGATCAGCGACTGGAGCGCACCCTGCAGGCGCCCAAGCATCTTCCGGGGCATTGCTGGCCCGCCCTGCGAGCGGCGTTGGCCTTCAATGTGGAGGAACGTAGCGGCGGCCTTCAGGCACTGCGTGAGGCGCTGGGCGCGCAACCGTCCTGGATATCGCGCTGGATGTCGCGATGCAGAAGATAGCCCGTGAGTGGGGAGGGTTCCGGTCTTTTTCGTCGGGCTCGGAAGGCCAATGGTTCTCTAAGTGGAGATGTGTGTCATGCGCCAAAGGGATTTGAAATTCACGTTTTCCGTGCTGACCGCACAGGTGGCGTTCGAGGTTGTCGAGTTCACTCTGGAAGAGGCCTTGTCCGAGCCTTTTCGCCTGACGCTCGAACTGGCCAGCGACAACGGTGCCATCGATTTTGGCCAGATCCTCGACCAGCCGGCCTTGCTGACGATCTGGCAGGGCGGCCTGCAGGTGCGGCATGTCCATGGCTTGGTCAGCAGCTTCACTCAGGGTAAAACCGGGTTTCGCCGCACCCGTTACCGCCTGCTGGTGGAGCCGCAACTGGCACGCCTTGCCCTGAGTTCCGACTGGCGTATTTTTCAGCAGAAAACGGTGCCCGAGATCCTCAAGTCGGTGCTCGACGAGCACGGCGTCCTTGATTACCAGCCCTATATCCACACCCCGCATGCGCCGCGTGAATACTGCGTCCAGGCCGGAGACACCGACCTCTATCTGTTCGACCGCCTGTCCACCGAGGAAGGCCTGTTCTATTTCTTCAAACACGATGCCAACGCCCACACCCTGGTCCAGGGTGACAAGTTGTACGTCCAGGAGCGCATCCAGGGCGGGCCGGTGCTGTACACCACCCAGCCGGCCGGGGATGCCCCGCAACCGGTGCTGTACGCCTTCAGCTACACGGAAAACGTGCGTACCGCCGAGCAGACGCAGCGCGACTACAGCTTCAAGCGCCCGGCCTTCGACCAGCAGCAGCGAATGCTCGGCGATGACCTTGAGCATCAGGCCCAGCGCTATGAGCGCTACGATTATCCGGGCCGCTACAAGAGCAGCGCCGTCGGCCAACCCTTCACCCAAAACCGCCTGTTGGGCCATCGTCGCGATGCCCGGGTGGCGACGGTGGAAGGGGATGATCCGCGGCTGATTCCGGGGTTTTCCTTCCAACTGACCGGGCACCCCCGTGGCGACTTCAACCGCTGGTGGCGCTCGGTGCGCATCATCCACAAAGGGATACAGCACGCCAGCCAGCAAGAAGAGGCCGCTGGCGCCGAGATGGGCGTGAGTTACGACTTCAGCGCCCAGATCATTGCCGAGGACTGCGAATGGCGGCCGAGACCACTGCCCAAGCCGGTCATTGACGGCCCGCAGATAGCCACAGTGGTAGGCCCGGAAGGCGAGGAAATCCACACTGACGAATATGGCCGGGTGAAAATTCAGTTCCCCTGGGACCGCGAGGGCAAGCACAACGGCTTCAGTTCCTGCTGGGTGCGGGTTTCACAGAACTGGGCGGGGGCGCAGTGGGGCCATATGGCAATCCCACGCATTGGCCAGGAAGTCATAGTCGACTACCTGGATGGCGACTGTGACCAGCCAATCATCACCGGACGCACCTACCGGGCCAGCCATATGCCGCCCTACCGCCTGCCGGATCACAAGACGCTCAACACCCTCAAGAGCAAGGAACACAAGGGCAGCCGGGCCAACGAACTGCGCATCGATGACACCACCCAGCAGATCAGCGCCGCCTTGATGAGCGACCACGGCAGCAGTGCCTTGCACCTGGGGTACCTGACCCATCCCCGGCCTGAAGGGGGCGCACCCCGTGGCGAGGGCTTTGAACTGCGCACCGACGAGCGCGGCGCCTTGCGCGCGGCCAAAGGGCTGCTGCTCAGTACCGAAGCGCAACTGCAGGCCAATGCCGGGCAGCTGCAGCGTGGCGCCGCCATCCAGGTGCTGGAAGCCGCGCTGCAACTGGCCAAGGGGCTGGGTGACTATGCCGAAGACCATCAAGGCGTCGGGCACGACACCCAACCGCAGCAAACCCTCAGCGAAGCGGTGCGCGACCTGGGGCATGGCGCCAACGACGAGTCGCAGCAGAGCAACGGCGGCAACCCGGCCATTGCCCTGAGTGGCCAGGCGGGCATCGCCGCGGTGTCTCCCCAGAGCGTCACCCTGGCGGCGGGCGAGCATATCGACAGCGTCGCCCAGCAGAATCAGCAGCTCACCTCGGGACAGAAATTCGTGGTCAATGCCGGTAGCGATCTGGGCCTGTTCGCCCAGAGCGGCGAGATGCGCCACATCACCCACCAGGGGCCGATGTTGCTGCAGGCGCAACAGAACAGCATTCGCCTGGAAGCGGATCAGAGCGTGGAAGTCAGCGCGGGCCAGCAGCACGTGCTGGTGTCTGCCAAGGAGCACATCACCCTGATGTGCGGCGGGGCCTACCTGACGCTCAAGGGCGGCAATATCGAGCTGGGCATGCCGGGGAATTTTACGGTCAAGGCGGCCAAGCACAGCCTCGTGGGCGGGGCCAGTCTTGCGGCGCAGTTGCCGAACTTCAACGTGGGCGATACCCAGCGGCGCTTCATGCTCAAACAGATCGATGGTCAGTCGGCCATGCCCAACGTGCCTTACACGATCACCCTGGCCAATGGCGAAATCGTCGAAGGCGTGACCGATGCGCAAGGCGCAACGCAGCTGTTGCAGAAAGATGCCATGAGTATTGCCAATGTGAGCATGAAGCGTTCGAGCAAGCCGCTGGTCACGGCCGCTGCAGCAGTGGGAGCGGCCGCTCTCGTGGCAAAGGTTTTCTCCGAACCTGATAGTGAAAAAGGGCGGGCCCTGACGGAGGGAGAAATCACTCTGGCGAAACGTGTGTTTGGCGACTCTATCGATTACGACAAGGTGCGCTTGCGTGATGAGGACTATGTGCCGTGGCAGGGGGCAACTTATGCCATTTCACCCAATGGGCATATTTACTTTGGAGAAAGCTTGCGTGGCGTTTCCGACTGGAGCCTTGAGGAGCCGGAATCACAGGGATTCTTCATTCACGAAATGACTCATGTCTGGCAACACCAACACGGAGTGAACGTACTGTTAGTGGGTGCCTATCAACAGGTAAAACAATTTTTGGTAAGCAATCAATACGCTTACCACCTAGAGCCAGGAAAAACTCTCAAAGACTTCAATATCGAGCAGCAAGGCGACATCGTCCGCGACTACTTTATGGCAATGATTAAAGGGACAGCTGAGCCGATAGCCAAATTTGCATCCACATTAAAAAACTTTCCGGCAGGGTACTAAGTCATGAAAAAACAATTATCTCTTTTACTCATGACAACGGTCCTGATTACAACGCCTGTCCATGCCATTTCCAAAATGCCGCCAGCAACCCCTGTATTGATCAAGGATGACCAGCCTGTTGTTGATCTTCGGCCCTTGCTGGCTGGAACCAACAATGTAGAGATTACACATGTGTTTCTCTGTCGCCTTACTGCGCTGCGCTGCGCTGAAACGATATGGGACATTGATCTTCCTGCTGGCTGGCAGCAGCCGGAAATCACTTTGCTTGGCGACTATTCGGGAGCCATCGTAAGAGTGCTCAGAAAGGAGGCTTTACAACCAGGAGGCAGTTACAACCTTTTCATTAACTTTAACGAGCGGAGCCGACGGCATCAGCAGACCGTTGACAACACGGTTACCGAGTTTTGTCTGGAAAGAAAAACGGGCGCCTTGCAAGTCCTATCCCGGAAAGATTGCCGAGCCCGAAGAATCGCCGAACAACATGGAACGCGCCAATGAACGGTGTGGCTATCAGGGCAAGCGCTCAAGAAGTTCAACAACGAGCAGCAAGGCGACATGTGCGTGACTACTACCAGGGCCCGGATTTGGGATACATCGAGGCACAGGCGCAGTTTCATCGAGTGCTGGACAATTTTTCGCTTGGGTACTGAATCATGAGGTACTCGATACGGGCTGCGTTGTGTGTTGCGTTGTTCATGCCATCAGTAGCAGAGGCCGTGTCCAAGCGTCCTCCGGATATTCCCGTGATGATGGAACTCGGGCGCCCAGTGGCAGACCTTGGACTTTTGTTGGCCAACACCAAAAATCTAGAAATCACTCATGTATTTCTCTGCCGTCGGACCGCCAGCAAGTGTTACGAAACGCTATGGGACATTGATCTTCCTGATGGGTGGATTCAATCCCGAATAGTGTTGTTAGGGGACTACCCAGGTGCGGTTGTCAGAACGATGAACCCCGAAGCGTTGCAGCCGGGAGGCAGTTACAACCTTGGTATTTACTTCAATGAGCGCAGTCGCTGGCACAAACAGACGGTCTCTAGCACCTTCTTGGAGTTTTGCGTGATAGAAGACGACGGCGTGTGGCAAATCCAGGATCCGGCGCTCTGCCTGGCTCGAAGAAATGCCGAAGAGCGTAAGTCTCGCCGCTGATATTGATTGGATGTAACCCCGTGGCGAGGCCTGGAAGCTCGCTATCGATGCCATCAAGGAGGAACTGCACGATGAACGACGCGCTTCGCACCAGGACCATTTGCACCGGCCAGGCAATCACTATGCCGGGCGGTGGCGACGTACACCTGATCGCGCCGCCGCCCAAGCCCTGCGTGACCATCGTGGTGCACGGCGTCAACGACCTGGCCGGTTGCTACGAGCGCATCGAGCGCGGCCTGTGCGAAGGGCTCAACGAGCGCCTGGACATGGCGCCGACCCTGCCCAATGGCGTGAGCAACCCGGGCTTTCTGCGTCCGGCCAGCTACAGCCTGCCCGAGGACGATGAGGGCAAGGCCAGCAACCCCGACGCGGTGTACTATCGGCGCAAGTTCGCCGCCGCGGCCAATGGCACCGACGCCCGCAGTGTGGTCATTCCGTTCTACTGGGGCTTTCGCGAGGAAGAGCGGCACATTATCAAGGACGCGCCCCACGGCGAGTGGATGGATCGCAACAGAAACCGCCTGGACAAGGCGGGCACGCTGGAGGGGGGACATTTCGTCAATGCCACCACCAACCTGCCGGACATGTGGGGCAAGGGTTTCAACGGCAAGCTGTTTGGCTTCATTTCCCTGGATCTGTTTGCCGGAGAGCTGACTCACCCATTGTTCTCCGCGCCTGGACGCCGCTACATGGTGCTGGCGGCGATGCGCCTGGCGATGCTGATCAGGATCATCCGCAAGCGCTACCCCAACGACACGGTGAATGTGGTGGGCCACAGCCAAGGCACGCTCATCACGTTATTGGCCCATGCTTTTCTCAATGAAGACAAGGTGCGGCCAGCCGACGGCGTGGTGATGATCAACTCGCCCTACAGCCTGTGCGAACCCAACATGGAGAAGCTTCAGGGCTTCGGCGCGCAGCAGACGGCCGAGGCCCGCCTGGCGACGCTTGACGCCATCCTGAAGTTCATTGCCGCAGCGCCCAATCCGTATCCGGCCTTGTCGAGTATCGCCCTCAAGAACTGCCAGGGTTATGGCGCTATTGGCGGGCCTGGCTGGAGCGGTGGTAGCGCCTGCGAAACCACGATTGACGCCAAGCGCATTGCCTTCAACGAGCGCGACAACCGAGGCAGTGTCTACCTGTATTTCACCCCACAGGACCAGACCGTTGGCCTGGCCAACGTCCAGGGAATCGGCTGGCAGGGTGTTGACGAGCAGCTGTATGGCAAGCCATTGCGCCGGACCTTGCCGCTGAGTTTCCACCAGCGAATCTTTACCCTGCGCAAGCGCGGTGGCGAAAAGGAACTGATCGGTTTGCACACGCCGCCCCATGCCTACCCATTGCTGCTTCAGGGGGAGGACACCTGGGAAGACACCGGTCTGCCTTGCCTGCAGCGGATGTCCGTGGCCCGCGCCTCCCTTGAGCAAGGGAAGTCGGTGATGCTGACCGCACCGTTATTGCCAGTGCCCGTTGAAACCAACTTTGACGCCGATGGCACAGTGGTCATGCCGGGAGCGGACTCCAACAGCGGTGTCTATCAGATCAAGGACAAACTGGCGCCCATCGACGCCGCGATTGCGATCAGCAATAAAGCCTGGACCCCCGAAAGCACCCGGCACAGCCGGCTGGAGGCGATCGACGAGGCCGTCGCCTTCAAGCACGGACGCGACATTGGTAGCGTTCAAAAGGCCCTCAACGAAGGCAAGGAGATATCTGAAACCACCCACGTGTTTGCCGCACGAGCGACCGATGACGGCAAGGTGCTGGTGACCCGTTCAGAAACTCCCTACGAGGCACGCATGCGCCTGCAAAGTGGCGGCAAGGACAAGGAGCACGAAGAGGCGCTGTCTTTCCACTCGGCCATTCCAAACAACCCTGAACACAGCCGGCGAGTGCTGGCGTATGACGTGGCGATAGGGGCGGGGGAGAGCGTGGATGATGTGACGTTTTATGCGTATTTGTGTCGGGTGGCGGATTGGCGGTTGGATTGGGAAAACACGAAAGCAAAGGGAAGGAGCCAAGTTGACTCGGAGGTTGACCACGACTTTCCAGATGAAGCGGTGGAGATGCTTTATCAGAAAGAGGAAGAGAAAAATCGAGACCTTATCGATGCCACAGCTAGATACCGAACAACTGGCACGCTACCAACCACGGTCGTGAACAACATGCCCTCCTTGGTGTTCTCGCAGACCTTGGCGGAGCGAAAAGCTGGCAAGCCTATTGGCCAGGGAGGCGAAGTAATCTGATGTGCTCGATATTTATCAGTTTGAGTATTGCCAGCCTGCTGCTGGTCAGTTGTTCAACGTTGGCCGGGCAAACTCCATTAACGCTGACCCGCTGTTTTGCCAACCCGGCGACGCCCGTGCCTGCCTACCCTCTAACCAAGAAGACCGCTGATATGTCTGCTGATACTCGCTACCGAGCACCGACTACCTCACCTCGTCTAGAAACCCTGGATGTGCTCAGCATCGGCATAAGCCTGGATGTATTTCGTCAAGGGCAGACCTGGCAGGCTTTGCAAGAGCAGAGTGCGAAGCAAATGGAGTCACTGCACGTAGGCAGTATCTTGCCCATGGATCCAAAGAAGTACCCAGTCACTGCTGATGACAAAGATACGGCCTCTGAAAAACGTGAAGCCGATGCGCTTGAGTTAGGGCTCAGGGACTTTCTGGAGAAATGGCCGATTCCTACCGTCACTGTGGTTCGAGGTTGGAACCCTAAAACACCGAACCTTCGCTTCTCGCCTGAAAGAACTCAGCGCAGCTTGTCTGTCATGGTCAATAACATGCGAACCCCTGCTGGACTACATTGGCATCGTATTCGTAACTTACAGGACGGCATTGTCTGCAATGACACCCCCGAGGGCGTCATGGAGTCCCTGTTCCAACTATTCGAACAGCACCCAGACCTCCCGGCGCTGCTGGTGTACGTCAATGAAGGCTTCAACATGGCGTTGTCATTGACAACGAAAGGCAATAAGCCAATAGGACTTGGAACCGGCCCTCGACAACCTGGGGAGCTCACCGACTCAATGGTCGCCCTAGTCGTCGGTCGCCCCGAACGTGTCGAATGGCTGCGCTACTACGCACCCTTCACCAAGATCAACAAGAACAAAATCGATCCTGAATTCACCGGTTGGGGCTGGCGTAAACCTCCCGTCGAGTTCCAACCTTCTGAGTTCATCCCGCAACCTTGGACCGAGCGCGCTTTTGAACAATGGGACGCCTTGCCAGTGCTGGCCAGGATTCATCGCCCGGTCACGGTTTCCCTGCAGCGCCCGGACAACGGCGAGCGCCTCAAGCGCGAAGCCTTGACCGCTCAACTGGCCACTGGCTGGAAAAAAGCCACTGATGCCGTTACGCCCGCACCGGCCCGGGTGTTCTACGACGGCGGCCTGAACAGCACGCCACTGGCCGAGCTGCTTCCTGCGTTGACGGCTGCCCGCAGCTCGCTGGATTTGCTCGACTCCCGTGAGGGCTACGACCTGACCCAGCGCCTGGGCGATACCGGCGCCGCCTCGCCGTTCGTGGGGATCGCTTTGGCCACTATGGCCAGTTATTTGAACGCCGATACCAGCGTGGTCGTGCCCATGCGCCGTCAAGATCAGGCGACGATTATTGCCATCACCTCGCCGACACCGGGAAAAAAACCGGCTAATCAGTATTTTGGTGTGAGGTTGATGCCGCAGACCGCCAGTAGTGACGACGGCGCCCCGGTAAACCCTGCACCAGTTGCTCCTGCGGCATCGCGGATGCCGGTTGTGGAAGAGGACTACACGCTGGAAGAGTTTCTGGCCGAGCTGAGGCCCAAGGACAATTGGATGGATGACCTTTAAGGTCGCTTAGGAGTGGGCATGGACATTATTCGACTTGGGGACAGTACCAGTCATGGCGGTACTGTCATTGAGGCATTCAGCCAAACCGACTTGAACGGTAAACCCATGGCGGGTGTCGGGCACAAGGTTGTGTGTCCTCTATGCAAAGGGGTGTTTCCTATTGCAGAAGGCAGTGCCCTGTTGGATGTCGGTGGTATTGCAGTGGCCCTTGACGGTATGAAGACCGCGTGTGGCGCCAGCCTGATCGCGAGCGGTCCCAAAGCAAGGGCTGCGTGTTAGCCGGGTAACGGCGTCGAAGTGTTCAAGAGCGCAGGGGGGCTGGCGCTGATCGATGAGCCTCGGTCACGGCTTCTCAGGCCGGGCCATAGAGTGCCGTGGTGCTTGCCTTCTGCTGAGCTGACCGCTCAATGGGTCATGCGTGGTAACGATGCCAGGGATGAGCATTGCGATTGTCGTGCGAAGTCGATCCCGTGATGCTGCAGGCAGGCGTCTTCATAGGCAATCTGGTCATCGTCAGCGATCGAGCAAAGGTAGGCGTCTATAGGTTCGAAGCGGCACTCTGGCGCTATATCAACCGAGAAGAGCGACAGGCTATGAGTCACTGAACAGTGGGCACCCAACTGTTGCAGTGTCTTGATGATATTGGCTTTGTCCTGTGCATTTTCAGCGAAGACTCTGAGGGTGGAGTGGCCTCCTTGTTGAATGACGACGGTAGCGATCAGCTCGTTGTTTTCCTGTCGCGTATCAATCAGGTCGCCTTTGCTGAGTCCATAAATGTAATAGGGCGTGTTGTCGACGATGTAGGTCGTTTCGCCTTGTTTGATGCCCCAAAGGGATTCGGCAGCGACGGGTGGGTAACCGTCATCGTCCTGTTTCAGGAGGATGGTGATCTTGTGAAAAACTTCGGGGTGATGCTGTTTCATGCCCATGGGCTCCGCCCGCTCGAACGTGTCCGAGAGTAGTGATAGCTGATTCGCGCCGAAGAATACCTTATCCAATCGCTCCATCAGGACAGATTCCAGCGGCTATGTGGGGGGCACTTCAATGGTGCTCCTGAAGAATCCGGGGTCTCGAATCGCAGCTGGGTCCAGCGACTGCGTTGGCCATCACACGGGGCGCACTTGGCGTTTGAATAATCTCGGGAATAATGCTGTGATTGCGCCCGTCGCGCCCCCGGGTGGCCGCGCTTTTTTCAGAGATTCAGTGAAATGGATAGCCAAGCAATGACAACCAGGACGTCGCAGCTGCCTCCCGGCAGCGATAGGCGCGAGCGCCTGGTGGGTATCGCAGCCCATACCGCGCTGGTGTTGGAGACCAACAACCTGCGTGGCGGCAAGGATGCACAGGAGGCCTTGAACAGCCTCAAGCGGCTGATCGCACGCCTTGCTCTGCAGAGTCTGCCACCCCAGAATTTTGCCCAGTGGGTCATCACCCACGATGGCCTTGATCCTGTGGCGCGCCAGGCCCTGTGTGCACTGGCCGGACGGGAACTGGACTTTGTCGAGATCGATACCCTCACCGGTTACTACGATGCCAAGAATGTCGGTTTCGACGCGGTCGACCAGGGGCGCTGCCAGTACGTGGTCTTTGCCGATGCCGATTGCATTCCCTGTAGCCATTGGCTGGAGCAGTTGCTCGTGCCTTTCGCCGAGGACGACGCGCCGTTGGCAGTTGCCGGGCGTACCAGTTATGCGCCCAGCGTCGCCGGCAGTGCCCTGACCGCCATCGACTTCATGTACTTCCCCAGCCCCTTGCGCCGCGGCGCCACGCGTAATTTCTACGCCAACAACGTGGCCTTTCGCTGTGACACCTTCGAGCAATATCGCTATGAGCCGCTCGATGGCATCTATCGCGCCCATTGCCAGGTCATGGGCCTGCGCTTGCAAGCGGCGGGCGTGGCGGTGGTCTATGCGCCAGGCGCCCATACCGAGCATCGACTGCCCGACAGCCAGGGCGAAGTGCTCAAGCTGCGCTGGCTCAGGGGCGGTGACAGCGTCGGCCTGACCCCCTATCTGGTCCGTGCCTATATGCCGGGCTGGCTGCAATGGCTTGGGCGCAGTGGTCCGATCGGCCCTCTGTGCGTGATGCTCGGGCGCCTCGGCTACAGCCTGCGGGCCCTCAACCATCAGGACTTGCCGCCCTTGCGCGGGCTCCGACGTCTTGGGGCGACGCTGGTGGTCATCGGCATGTCGTTGCTCGACACCGCCGGCGCTGTGGTGCGTGGCATGGGCATCAGTGTCGGGCGCCGCAGCGCCGCTCACAGTGAAGCCTTGTCGTATCACCGCAACCTGGATTGACCCCCGTCGCGCCGTATCGTCGCACGCAGGCTGCGTGCCCACAGGACTCCCCCATGAAAACACCTTCGCTCGCTTCATTCGGCTACTCCCTGGCCTGCCTGGCATTGCTGGCTTTGAGCGGCCAGGCCAATGCCGCGCCTTCCGAGTTCAGTGGTCGCGGGGTGTTTCACTTCGCCTCGGACAGTGGCTGCGCGACCGTCACCCGCAGCACCGACCGCGACTGCAACCGGATTGCCCTGGATGTGGCAGATGCCCAGGCCAGCGTCGACCCGCAAACCCACGCCATCGTGATTGGCGCTGACGACCACCATGACAGCAAGACGGTGATCGGCGACGTGCTGCTGCACGGCAGTGGCATCGCCGCCGATGGCCAGCGCGTGCCGCTGAGCCTGCAGGTGCTGTTGCGGCGCTCGGGCACGAAGTGGAAGTCCGACACCTATGTGCACTCGCCCGTGCGCGGCAAGTTCCGCGACATCGTCCTCGACCCCTATCAGATCAGCGTCCGTGAAGGCGCCGGCGAGCGTGTGCTGTTCACCGCCGAGCAGGCGCGCAAGGTCCTGGCACAGCCGTCAATCGCCGCACGAGTGGCCAGCTACTTCGTGGTCGTGCGTCCCAGCGATGCTCAGAACCCGGCGGCCGACGACATCACCATCGGCCTGGGTGTCGGACGACTGTCCAAGTCGGTGATGCGTGCCAGCTTCACCGCGGCGCAACCGGGCACTGGCGAACTGGATGCGTTGCTGGCAACGGGCACCTGGAACCTTAACCTGCAGGCCCTGAGCGGCCAGATTCCGTTGTGGGTGGTTCAGCGCCAATTGTTCGTGTTCGGCCTCGAAGACAGTCCTCTGCTCAAGGAGGTACGCCAACGCGGCCTGAACAAGCGCGACGTCCTCGAGTTGGGGGCGGTCAACGGCAAGGGCTACCTGCGTTACAACGGCCATGAACAACCCTTTGCCAATGCCGGGGCGTCCGGAACGGCCTTTATGCGTGACAGCTTTATCGGCCTGATCCTGGCCTGGCATCGCAGCCAGCAGGTAGCCACGGTATCCGCCACTGCCCCGCAGCCTGCGCAATGAGTGGGGGTGAAGCAGTCGCCACCGAGGCGGACTTCAGCTGCCTGAGCATGCCTCAGGCCCAGGGCCTGGGGGCGGTGCAGGCGCGCCTGGTGGATCGCATCAAGCGCGCTGCGCTGCGACGCCTGCACCGTAGCCCCCACGGGGAGCGCTTGTTGTTGCGCATGTACCTGGCCGGCGAAGACGCCACCGAGCGCACGCTGCTGGAAGACTTGCTCCCCCAGTCGCCGCCCTGGCTTGAGCGTCAGGTACAACAGCACCTGGCCGATGAGCGTCGCCATGTGACGCTGTTTGCCGACGCTTTGCGCGGCCTGGGCGACGACGGCTCGGTGCGCCTGGAACCGGACTGGCTCAGCCGGCGCAAGATCCGCCGCTGGCAGCGCCTGGCCCATCGCTATGCGGCACATTTCGAGCATGGCCTGCTGGTGCCGGCCTACGCCACCGGGCTCTGTGCCGAGCAGATGGCCCAGCGGGTATTGAGCCGCCACTGTGCGGTGATCGGCACCGGGCATGAGCTGTATCCGTTGCTGTCGCGGGTCCTGACCGACGAGAAGGCCCACGTGCGCTTGTGCGAGAACACCTTGCGCTGCATCGTCGCGCCCCATGAGTCTGTACACCTGGACCTGTTGCTCAAGGACATTCGCGCAGTGGATGCCAGTTTCGGCGTGACCGGTGCCCTGGCCATGTACGTCGCCGGTTGGGTCCTGGGCGGTGTGGGCAGCGCGGCCCGATGAGTAAACGGATTCTTTATCTGGCGACCGCCGATGCCCGTGGCCACCTGATGCGTGCGCAGTTGCTGGTGCATGCCCTGCGCGAGGCGGGGGCCCAGGTCGAGGTGCTGACGACCTCGGAGCAGGGGCAGCACTTTCTGCAACGCTTCGGCATCGAGGCCGAGCTGCTGTCCACGCACTATGCGGTGCAGTTCGACAGCGAGCAGAACATGCTGCGCCAAGCCACCAATCGCAATGTCGCCCATTACCTGTTTCGTCCCGGACGGATGCTACGGGACATTCTGCGTCTGGGGCGCAGGTTGCGCAGTGTGGATCTGGTGATCAACGACTCCTTCCATCCGGCGCTGCTGTACATGGGCATGCTGCCGGGATGGCGACGCAAGGTCGTGCACGTGTACGGCGCGAGCCTCAAGGTGGCGCTGCTGAACAATTTCGCGGGCATGTGGCCGCGGCAGTTCGGGCGGTTGTTCGGCTGGATTGTCGACCGCCAGATCAACGCGGCGCGAGCCTGCATCGAGCATGATTTCGCCTATGAAGTGGACGACGCCCAGGCGCCGTTGCTGTATCGCCTGCCGACTCCGGTGGCCCTGGCGGCGGTGATGCCGGAACCTGCGGCCCCCGGGGCTGCGGTGTACCTCAATCCGCATTTCAGCGAGCCCAGCCTGGCCGATGCCTTGGGTGCGGGCCTGGAGGACGCCGGCCTGGACGCGCATCGGGTGGGCGAGGGCTATGCCGGGCGCCATGGCTGGCTCGGGGTCGACCCGTACTGGGCCAGCCGCGCCGCCCAGGCCCGGCTGATAGTGTCAGCGCCGGGCATGGCGGCACTGTCCATCGCTCGGGTCTATCAGCGGCCGATCCTCCTGGTGCTCAGCGATCAGCCCGAACAGACCCGCAACGCGGCGCGTGCCGCCCAGCTACAGCTACTGCATCGGGTGGTGACCTGGCGCGGCGATGCCGCGGATTTTCGCCGCCAGGTGGCTGCAGCGGCGCAGCAATTGACCGCAGCGGCGGGGGCCGAGTCGACAGCGGCTGCCGGTCGGGCGCGGGCCCAGGGGCGGATCGACGCCTGGGTCAGCCGCCTGCTCAGCCTGTGAACACGCCGCTATGGGCCGCGATCCACTCTTGCATCCACTAAGCGAGCAGCCATGAGCAATCCCTTGCCCAGCCCGACCCCGAGAGCCAACTATCGACAGACGCTGGTTGCGCTGCTGGGCCTGTTGCTGGGCCTGAGCATTTTCATCGGCGTGCAGCGACTGATCACGCCGCGCTACACCTGGGTCACGCCGCTGGATGAATGGATTCCTTTCATTGCCCAGTCCTGGTGGCTGTACGTGCTGTTCTTTCCCTTCGTGCTGCTGGCGGCGACCTACGCCAGTGCCGAAGCGTTCAGGATGTTCAAGAACGCCACGGGGATGGCCTTCGCCATTGCCCTCCTGTGTTTCTGGCTGTTCCCCGAGCACCTGCCCAGGCCCGATCTTGGCAACCTCGACAATGCCTTTTTGCATCAGCGCCTGAGCCGCATGTGGCAGCTGGACCTGGCGTCCAACGGCTGTCCCAGCCTGCATGTGGCGGTAACGTGCCTGGCCTGCCGTGCGCTCTGGTCCCACCCCGGCAAATGGCTGATCGGCATCACCGGCCTGCTGATCTGCCTGTCGACCCTGACCCTCAAGCAACACACGCTGCTGGATGTCGCAGGCGGCCTCCTGCTGGCCCTGGTCTGCGCCCTGGCCACCCAACGACAAGGAACCCATGCCCGTGTCCCAGCCTAATGCCCGCGCCGGCGACAATCAGGCGCTCAAGGCCTTTGTCCCGGCCGCCGAGCTGTTTGTCCTCAAGCCCTGGATCGGGATGCTGGCGCTGCTGGCCGACTGGCTGCTGATCGCTGCCGCGTTCGTCTGTGCCGCACGCTGGCCGCACCCGGTCACCTACCTGTTGGCGGCGCTGATCATTGCCCGCAGCCAGTTGGCCCTGGCGGTGATCATGCATGAGAGTGCCCATGGCCTGCTCCTGCGCCGGCAGGCACTCAATGATGGCGTGGGTCAGCTGTTGGCGGCTGGCCCGCTGTTTCTTTCCATGGCCACCTACCGCGCCGGCCACCTGAAGCACCACCGGCAGCCGATGCTGCATGACGACCCGGTGATGGCGGTGTTTGGCATGGGGGACTACCCGCTGCCTCGGGGCAAGCTGGCCAGGCGCTTGCTGGCGGACCTGTTCGGGGTGGGCTACTTCATCAGTGCCTGCAAATTTGCCCGGGGTGATTACCGCGCCATCATGCCCAAGGTCGACAAGTCTGCGAGGCAGGTGTCCTGGGAGATCTGTTCAATGCTGCTGGTCAACGGCGTGCTGTTCGGCTTGCTGAGTGCGTTCGGGCACCCCTGGCTCTACCTGGGTTTGTGGTTGTTGCCGGCCATCACTTTGCTGCCGTTGATGGGCCGGGTCCGGGCGCTGATGGAGCACGCCGGCTTGCCCGCTCATGCTGACCAGAGCCAGAACGCCCGCAGCATCGTGCGTCCGAACGGGCAGACCTTCTTCTTCGGTCCCCATGGGATTCACTACCACATCGAGCATCACCTCTATGTGCGCGTGCCGTTCTACCATTTGCGCGGCCTGCATGAACAACTGGCAGCGCGGCAGTTGCTGCCTGCGGCGAATCTCTATGGCGGCTACATCGGGGTACTGCGGGATGTCAGCTACCCGGCGTTGAAGCCGCCGGCGGCCTGACTCTCTGCGACGTCCCCGGTCCCATCCCCCGGATGCTGATCGATGAACTCCCGCAGTTGCTGAATGCTCATCGGGCGGCCGAACAGCCAGCCTTGGGCGTACTGCACGCCATGCTTGCGCAAAATGTCGCGCTGGAGCGGATTTTCGACGCCCTCGGCAATCATCTGCAGGCCCAGGGAGCGGGCCAGTTCGATGATGTGCATCGTCACCAGGCTGGTGGGGGCGTCGGTGCCCAGGGTGTCGACAAACATCTTGTCGATCTTCAGGTAGTCCAACTCATAGGTGGCCAGGTACGACAGGCTGGAATGACCGGTGCCGAAGTCGTCGATGGCCACCTGGAAACCGTTGGCCCTGACCGCCAGTAGTACGGCGCGGGACTTGTCGGGGTCCATCAGGCCGCGCTCGGTGATTTCCACCATCAGGCTGCGCGGTCCCATGCCGGCTTCTTCGGAGAGTTTCTTCAAGCGCTGTTCGGCGTCCTGAGTCTTCAGATCCTCGCTGGAAAGGTTGATGGCGATGTGCAGGCGTTCATCGGCGCGCAGCAGTTCCGCGGCATCGCGCACCACGATTTCCATGACCCGGGCGGTGATGCGCTGGATCAGTCCGTTGGCTTCGGCCATGGGAATGAAGACACTGGGGCTGATCAGCTTGCCGCCCTGGGTGCGCCAGCGCGCCAGGGCCTCGGCACCGACGCAGCGGCCATTGTGCAAGTCGATGATGGGCTGGTACTCGATGAAAAACTCGTCGCGTTCCAAGGCCGCTTGCAACTCCCCCTTCAGGGACAGGCGCCGCCGGGCCAGATAGGCGACCAGAGCGGCCAACAGCAGGCCCAGCACCAGCCCCAAAGGCGCGATGATCAGCGCGAGGCGCCGTACCCGCTCGGCCACCACCGATGAGGATTGAGCGGCCAATGCCGCGGTTTCGCTGTTGGACGCCGGCACAATGACGACGAAGTAGCCGTCATCTTCGAATTCCAGCGCTTTGCCATCGCCGCTGTAGCGCTGTACCCATTGCTCCTTCACCACGCCGCGCTGGCCGATGATGCTGCGCAGCCGGGTTTGCAGGAAGGCGCTGGACACCGATGACTGCTGATTCAGCAGGTCCAGGGCAAAGTCGGGGTGAATGATGGCGGCGTAGTTATCCCGGGCCACCACGGCAAACACCTGATCCGGCAGACCGGGCAGATGTACTTTGTTCCAGAAGCGCAGGCCGCTGGGGTCCGGGCCCGAAAAAGCGCCCAACGCCAGGGGTTCGGTTTGGGCTTGCAGGGTGTTGCACAGCAGCGTCGAGCCGGCCATGCCGGCCATGCCCACGATGTGGCGATAGCCCAGTACCAGTCTGTGCATGTCTTGGAGCTGTTGGCTGGAACAGAAGGCTTGAGGAGGTTGCTGGTTGAGCTGGCTGATGGCGGCATTGATCTGCGCGCGCTGCAGGCGGGCACGCTCCAGAACGTCGTTGGCCACCTCGTGCAACGAGGACATGACCGCTTCACGGCCCTGGCTTTGGGCCAGGTAGAGGGACAGCGACAGGGGCGCAAGCAGCGCCAGTAGGCCGACGGTGCAGGCCAGCAGGAGGACACCCAGCTTGTTCATTGAACTCTCCGTGACCCACTGACGGCCTCGCAAACGCTTGGCTGGGCCTTGATGACGTTCGGGAAAATGGACAGGAAAATGCCGAATGGCTTATGGGAGGGGAGTATAGAAGGCGCTGGGCAATCAATCGGAACAAGGTCATCGGACCCGCCATTGCAGCGGGTCCGACAGGTGTGTCAAAGCTTGGGCAGTTGCCCGATACGCCCGACCATCTCGGTGACGATCTGCAAGTCCAGGAGGAACTGATCCACGGTCTTGAACTCGTTGTCGGTGTGGCCGGTGTACTTGACTTCGGGCCGCGCCAGGCCGAATTGCACGCCGTTGGGCAGTTCATGCACCGAGGTGGCACCGGCGGAGGTGCCGAACTGGTGTTGCATGCCCAGGTTCTCGCTGGCCACCGCCAGCAAGGCCTTGACCCATTCGCCTTCGGGGTTGCGGTACATCGGTGCGGCGATGGAGGTGTCGAGCGTCACCGCCACCTGGGTCTTCTTGCTCCAGGCCGCCAGTTTGTCGGTGATTTCAGCCTTCAGCACGTCCGGGGTCTTGCCCTTGGGCACTCGCAGGTTGACCGCCAGTTTGAAGGCTTTGTCATCCACGCCGACGAAGGTCGGGGAGGTGGTCAGCGGGCCCATGAAGGCGTCGGCGAAACCGATGCCCAGCTTGTTCCCCAGGTAGTCCAGGCCCCAGTTGTCGGCGGCATAGCGGGCTCCGTCGGTGAACGCGTTGTGCTTGAGAGCGATCTTGCCGTCGAGGCTGTTGATGAAGTCCAGCATCCGCGCCACCGGGTTGACCCCGGACTCGGGTTCGGAGGAGTGGGCGGACACGCCGGTGACGGTCAACTGCACATCCTTGTCCACCACCTTGGCGGTGATCTGGAAGTTGCCGCCGTTGGCCTTGGCATAGGCGGCACCGGCTTGCTGCAGGCTGGCCACCAGTTCGGCGGGTGTGTCGGTCTTGAAGGTGGCCACCGAGGTGGAAGGAATCTGGTTGGTGGCCAGGCCACCGGTCAGCCCGGTCATTTCCGCGCCCTTGCCTTCGGCGGCACGCCGGGCAAAGGTCGCCATCACCGTGCCGTAGCCTTTCTCGGCGATCACCACCGGGTAGCCGCCATCCAGCGCCAGGTTGTAGTTGGGCGTCGGGTTGCGTTCGAAGTAGTAGGGGATGGCGTCGCCGCTGGTTTCCTCGGTGGTGTCCACCAGCAGTTTGAAGTGGCGTGCCAGGGGCAGCTTCTCTTCCTTGATGATCTTCATGGCGTAGAGCGCGACCACGATGCCGTTCTTGTCGTCCTCGGTGCCGCGGCCGTACATGCGGTCGCCGATCAGGGTGACCTTGAACGGGTCGAGGCGGGTGCCGTCTTCCAGGACCCAGTTTTCCGGGGTCACCGGCACCACGTCGGCGTGGGCGTGGATGCCGACCACTTCGTCGCCGGTGCCTTCCAGGGAGATCTCGTAGACCCGGTTGTCGATGTTGCGAAAGTTCAGGTTGAAGGCCTTGGCCAGGCCCTGGATCTTCTCGGCGATCTTGAGAAACTCGGGGTTCTTGTACTGCGGCACACCGTCGATGTTGAAGGTGGGAATGGCCACCAGTTCACGCAGGGTCTCGGTGGCGGCCTTGCCGTACTTCACCCGGGCGTAGAGGCCCAGCAGGCGATGGATTTCGTTCTGCTGTTCGGCGGACAGGCTCTTGTTGTCGAGAAAGGCGCTGATGGCCGGGCCCAGGTTGGCGTCCTTGCCCGCTTCGCTCTTGGCCAGGCTGCCGAGGAACTGACGGAAGTCGCTGACCGAGTGGTCACTGAAGGACTTGAGGATGGCCGCGCTCTGTTGCGGGGTGATATTGGCCTGGGCGGCGCTGGAAAACGCGGACAGGCTGGCGAGCATCAGGGTGGCCGCAGCCAGGTGCTTGAGAGAAAAATCCATTGTTGAGGGCATTCCTTTGCAGGTGATGAGTGGGAAGTGTCTGATGTTTCAGACAGAAACGTTCCCAAGCTAACACTACGAAGGAGGGCGGCGGGAGTCCCGGATGTGGGATCTGTCGCACAGAAATGCAAAAGCGGCGCACAAACGAAAGATGTTACAGGGCGGGGAACAGCGGGCGCCTGGGTCGGCGCCCGCTGTGGGTGGGGCAGGATCAGATGGCGGCGTCCCAAGGACGGTCGCCATGCTCGTCCTTGATACGGGTCGGCAGGCCCATCACGTCCAGCGCCTTGAGGAACGGCTTGGCCGCCAGCTCCTCGACGTTGACCATGCGTTGCACGTCCCACTCGCCACGGGCGACCAGCAGGGCGGCAGCCACTGGCGGTACACCGGCGGTGTAGGAAATGCCCTGGCTGTCAGTCTCGGCGTAGGCTTCTTCGTGGTCAGCCACGTTGTAGATGAAGACTTCGCGCGGCTGGCCATCCTTGGTGCCCTTGACCAGGTCACCGATGCAGGTCTTGCCGGTGTAGCCCGGGGCCAGGGAGGCCGGATCAGGCAGTACGGCCTTGACCACTTTGAGCGGCACCACTTCCAGGCCTTCGGCGGTCTTGACCGGTTGCTCGGAGAGCAGGCCGAGGTTGCGCAGCACGGTAAACACATTGATGTAGTGCTCGCCGAAGCTCATCCAGAAGCGCACGTTGGGCACGTCGAGGTTTTTCGACAGCGAGTGCACTTCGTCGTGGCCGGTCAGGTACAGGTTCTGCGAGCCGACTACGGGCAGGTCGTCGGTACGCTTGACTTCGAACATGGTGTTGCTGGTCCACTGGCTGTCCTGCCAGCTCCACACCTGTCCGGTGAATTCGCGGAAGTTGATTTCCGGGTCGAAATTGGTGGCGAAGTATTTGCCGTGGGAACCGGCATTGACGTCGAGAATGTCGATGGAATCAATGCGGTCGAAATGTTCTTGCTTGGCCAGGGCGGCATAGGCGTTGACCACGCCCGGATCGAAGCCCACGCCGAGAATGGCGGTGACTTTCTTCTCCTGGCATTCCTCGAGGTGCTTCCACTCGTAGTTGCCGTACCAGGGTGGGGTCTCGCAGATCTTGCCCGGCTCTTCGTGGATCGCGGTGTCCAGGTAGGCCACACCGGTATCGATGCAGGCACGCAGCACCGACATGTTGAGGAACGCGGAGCCGACGTTGATGACGATCTGCGATTCGGTTTCGCGGATCAGCGCCTTGGTCGCTTCGATGTCCAGCGCGTTGAGGGCGAAGGCTTTTATTTCAGCGGGCTGTTTGAGGCTGCCCTTGGCCTTGACGCTGTCGATGATGGCCTGGCATTTGGAGATGTTGCGCGACGCGATAGCAATACGACCGAGTTCGTCGTTGTGCTGCGCGCACTTGTGGGCCACCACCTTGGCGACACCTCCTGCACCAATGATAAGAACATTCTTCTTCAATTTATTTACTTCTCCTCGTGTCTGTCCGCTCAGGAAAGGCTGGACAGGTAGTCTTCGAAACCAAACTCGCGCACCACGTCGATGCTGCCATCGAGTTGTTTCACGACAATGGACGGCATTTTCAGACCGTTGAACCAGTTTTTCTTGACCATGGTGTAACCCGCAGCGTCGATGAACGACAGTCGATCGCCGATGGCCAGCGGACGATCAAATTGGTATTCGCCGAAGATGTCCCCGGCCAGGCAGGATTTGCCACACACCATGTAGGTATGTTCACCCGTGCTTGGTGACAGCTTGGCGTTCAAGCGATAAATCAGCAGGTCGAGCATGTGGGCTTCGATGGAACTGTCCACCACCGCCAGGTGCTTGCCGTTGTACAGGGTGTCGAGCACGGTCACTTCCAGGGACGCGCTCTGGGTGATGGCGGCTTCGCCCGGCTCCAGGTAGACCTGCACGCCGTACTTCTCGGAGAAAGCCTTGAGGCGCGCGCAGAAGGCGTCCAGGGCGTAGTCCTCGCCGGTGAAGTGAATGCCGCCGCCGAGGCTGACCCATTCGACCTTGTGCAGCAGGTGGCCGAAGCGCTCTTCGATGGTGGTCAACATCTGGTCGAACAGGCCGAAGTCGCCGTTCTCGCAGTTGTTGTGGAACATGAAGCCGGAGATCTGTTCGATCACGCCTTCGATCTTCGCCGGGTCCCACTCGCCCAGGCGGCTGAACGGGCGCGCCGGGTCGGCCAGCAGGTAGTCCGAGCTGCTCACCTGGGGGTTGACCCGCAGGCCGCGGACCTTGCCGCTGGAGGCATCGGCAAAGCGCTGCAGCTGGCTGATGGAGTTGAAGATGATCTTGTCGCAGTTGGCGAGCATGTCCTCGATCTCGTCGTCGGCCCAGGCCACGCTGTAGGCATGGGTTTCGCCTGCGAACTTCTGCCGGCCGAGCTTGAGCTCGTACAGCGACGAGGAGGTGGTGCCGTCCATGTACTGCTGCATCAGGTCGAACACCGACCAGGTGGCGAAGCACTTGAGGGCCAGCAGGGCCTTGGCGCCGGACTGCTCGCGCACGTAGGCGATCTTCTGCATGTTGCTCAAAAGCTTCTGCTTGTCGATGAGGTAGTACGGCGTCTTGATCATTTCAGGGTCTCCGGCAGGGCCAGCCAAAAAGGTAGGCATTGTGCCCTCAGTGCCTGCAGATCGAAAGCACGGAAATGCATTTTCGCCGGGTAATCATCTGAACGGCCAAACTGATCAGTCTGATGGCCGCGGGTTAACGCCCGGACGTCCCCGATCACAGTCCGGCCTCGTGCAATCCGTGGCCGCAGGCCCTCGTGCTGCCTCGTTTTTTCTTATCCAGGGAGCACATTTTTAGTCATTTTCCTTCGCCGACGTCTGTCGCACCATCTGCTGCATCCGACTCACACCCGGGTTCTGAACCAGGTGTCCAGCGCTTGCGCTGACGCCCTTCGTCTTGCAGAAGGACACACACATGACCGTAGAACAAATACAAGTGGATACCTTGGTGGTCGGCGCGGGCCAGGCCGGCGTGGCCATGAGCGAACACCTGAGCAAGCTCGGGGTGCCCCATCTGGTGCTGGAGCGCAGCCGCATCGCCGAGGCCTGGCGCACCGGACGCTGGGACTCGCTGGTGGCCAACGGGCCGGCCTGGCATGACCGCTTTCCCGGCCTGGAATTCGATACCCCTGCCGATGCCTTCCCGGCCAAGGATCAGGTGGCGGACTACTTCGAGGCCTATGCCCGCCAGTTCAATGCGCCAATCCGCACCGGTGTGGAAGTGCGCAAGGTGCAGCGCAATATCGGACGCCCCGGCTTCACCGTCGAGACCTCCGAGGGGGTGATCCAGGCCCAGCGCGTGGTGGCCGCCACCGGACCTTTCCAGCGCCCGGTGATTCCGCCGATTGCGCCCAAGGATGCGCGGGTTGAGCAGATCCATTCCGCCGCCTACCGCAATCCGCAGCAACTGCCGGCGGGTGCGGTGCTGGTGGTGGGGGCGGGTTCCTCCGGCGTGCAGATCGCCGATGAGCTGCAGCGAGCGGGGCGCCAGGTCTACCTGTCGGTGGGGGCCCATGACCGTCCGCCGCGCGCCTACCGTGGCCGGGACTTCTGCTGGTGGCTCGGGGTGCTGGGGGAATGGGATGCGGAGATTGCCAAACCGGGCCGGGAGCACGTGACCATCGCTGTCAGTGGTGCCCGCGGCGGCCAGACCATCGATTTCCGCGCCCTGGCCCATCAAGGCATCACCCTGGTGGGGCTGACCCAGGCCTTCGACGGTGAACGGGTGACCTTCCGGGCTGACCTGGTGGACAACCTGGCCCGAGGCGACGAGAACTACCTGGCGCTGCTGGACGCGGCCGATGCCTATATCGCCCGCAACGGCCTCGACCTGCCGCCGGAGCCCGAGGCTCGGCAGCGTGTCCCTGATCCGCAGTGCGTGAAGCAGCCGATCCTGGAGCTGGACCTGCTGGAGGCGGGGATCACCTCGATCATCTGGGCCACCGGCTATGCCGTGGACTTTTCCTGGCTGCAGGTGGACACCTTCAGCGAACAGGGCAAGCCCCTGCACCAGCGCGGTGTGTCCCGCGAGCCCGGGGTCTATTTCCTCGGCCTGCCCTGGCTGTCGCGTCGGGGTTCCTCCTTTATCTGGGGCGTCTGGCACGACGCCAAGCACGTCGCCGATCACATCGCGACCCAGCGCAAATACCTGGCCTACAGCCAAGCCCGGCAGTCCTCGACGCAGACTTCAGCGCAACCAGAGACACCGATCCACAACCTCGACAGCGTGGGAGCCCACTGATGCCTACTCATACCCGTATTCGCATGTTCAACACCAAGGACACCTATCCCAACCAGTCCCTGGACAATGACCTGTGCCAGGCGGTGCGTGCCGGCAACACGGTGTATGTGCGCGGTCAGGTCGGCACTGATTTCGACGGTCGGCTGGTGGGCCTCGGCGACCCGCGAGCCCAGGCCGAACAGGCGATGAAAAACGTCAAGCAACTGCTGGAAGAAGCCGGCAGCGACCTGTCCCATATCGTCAAGACCACCACCTACCTCACCGACCCGCGTTACCGCGAGCCGGTCTATCAGGAGGTGGGCAAGTGGCTCAAGGGCGTATTCCCGATTTCCACCGGCCTGGTGGTCTCGGCCCTCGGCCAGCCGCAGTGGCTCATGGAAATCGACGTGATCGCGGTCATTCCCGAGTGACCCCTGTGCGGTTGTTTCCAGCGGCGCCGAGTCGAGCGCCCATGCAGGCCCAGTGGGCCAAGGAGTTGCCATGACTTTTTCCATCGTTGGCCGCTGTGCCGAAACCGGCCAGTTGGGCATTGCCATCAGTTCGTCGAGCATCGCCGTCGGCGCTCGTTGCCCCTGGGTGCGAGCGGGAGTGGGGGCGGTGGCCACCCAGAACGTGACCCTGCCGGCCCTGGGGCCGCAGATTCTCGACCTGCTGGAGAACCACAAGCTCGATCCCGGCACGGCCCTGGACAAGGCCCTGGGCAGCAACGGCTGGAGCCAGTACCGCCAGGTGACGGTGATCGACGGCCAGGGGCGCACAGCGCTGTTCAGTGGCCAGCAAGCCCTGGGTCTGCACAACGCGCTGGCGGGCGAACAATGCGTGGCCGCCGGCAACCTGCTGGCGGGCACAGGAGTGATCGAGGCCATGGTCGAGGCGTTCGAACAGACGCCGGGCATTCTCGTCGAGCGCCTGCTGGCGGCCATGCACGCGGCCATGGCTGCCGGGGGCGAGGCGGGGCCGGTGCATTCGGCGGCGCTGAGCGTGGTGGATGACCTGACCTGGCCCATCGTCGACCTGCGGGTGGACTGGGCCGATGAAGACCCCATCGGTCAGTTGGCCGGTCTCTGGCAGGCCTATCGGCCGCAGATGCAGGACTACCTGACTCGGGCCCTGGACCCCACGGCGGCGCCCAACTACGGAGTGCCGGGCAATGAGTGAGCATTCGAGCCGCGAGCTGCTGGCGCGGCTGGTGGGGTTTGCCACAGTCAGCCGCGACTCCAACCTGGAGCTGATCGGTTTTATCCGCGACTACCTGGCGGGCCATGGGGTGGACAGCGAACTGATCTACAACCCGCAGCGCACCAAGGCCAATCTGTTTGCCAGCATCGGCCCCAGCGATCGCAGCGGTGTGGTGCTGTCCGGGCACACCGACGTGGTGCCGGTGGATGGCCAGGCCTGGAGCGTCGAGCCGTTTGTCTTGAGCGAGCGGGAAGGGCGCCTGTACGGCCGTGGCACCGCTGACATGAAGGGCTTTATCGCCTCGGTGCTGGCGGCGGTGCCGGGCTTGGTCCGGCGAGAGCTGCGCATACCGATCCACCTGGCCTTTTCCTACGACGAGGAGGTGGGCTGCCTGGGCGTGCGGCCGATGCTCGAACGATTGCAGCAGCGCCCGCACAAGCCGTTGCTGTGCCTGATCGGCGAGCCCACCGAACTGCGCCCGGTGCTGGGCCACAAGGGCAAGCTGGCCATGCGTTGCCAGGTGCGTGGCGCGGCCTGTCATTCGGCCTATGCGCCGTATGGGGTCAACGCCATTGAGTACGCGGCGCGGCTGATCGGCAAGCTGGGGGAGATCGGCGGCCAACTGGCCCGTCCCGAACACCACGACCCGCGCTTCGATCCGCCGTTCTCCACGGTGCAGACCGGCACCATCAAGGGCGGTCGGGCGCTGAACATCGTGCCGGCGGACTGCGAGTTCGATTTCGAGGTGCGCACCCTGCCGGAGTTCGATGCCCAGGCGGTGGTGGATGAACTGCAGCGTTATGCCCAAGACCAATTGCTGCCGCAGATGCAGGCGGTACAGGCCGACACCGGGATCGCCCTGCAACCCTTGAGCGCCTACCCCGGGCTGGCCACCGCCGCCGACAGCGAGGCCGCAAAACTGCTGGCACTGCTCAGTGGTTCGCGGGCGTTCGGCACTGTGGCGTTCGGCACCGAGGGCGGGCTGTTTCATCAGGCCGGTATCCCTACGGTGGTCTGTGGCCCGGGCAGCATGGACCAGGGGCACAAGCCGGACGAGTTCATCAGCCTTGAGCAGTTGCACGCCTGCGACGCCATGCTGCGGCGCCTGGGGGATTGGCTGGAGCGTCCGACCTGAGCTTGCCCAGCGGTTGACGGGCTCCGTTTCACGCCCCAGGCCATCTCCCGGATGGCCTGGGCGTTGGCGTTTGTGCGGCCCGGCCCAGGGCCTTGGCTACAGAGCTTTTTCATGGTGCCGGAGCATATTTTTAGTATTTTTCCTCTCGCTCGCGGTGCCGCACCATCCTCCCTACCTACCTAACAACCAGGCCGTTACAACGGTCGACGAGGGAGTGCAGCGTGTTCGATCTCGGTTACTGGCAGCAGCGAGCTGCCCGGCAAACATTCATTGACCAGGCGCTGATCGGCGGCCAACGGTTGTCCGCCCAGTCCGGCGCCACGTTCGATGCCATCAACCCCGCCACCAATCAACGCTTGGCCCGGGTCAGCGCCTGTGGCGCCGCCGAGGTGGACCTGGCGGTGGCCGCCGCGCGCCGGGCCTTCGACCAGGGGCCCTGGGCGCGCATGGCCCCGGTGGAACGCAAGAAGGTGCTGCTGCGTCTGGCCGAGCTGATGCTCGCCCACCGCGAGGAACTGGCCCTGCTGGAATCCCTGAACATGGGCAAGCCGGTGATGGATGCCTGGAACATTGACGTGCCCGGCGCCGCCAACGTCTTCGCCTGGTACGCCGAAAGCGTCGACAAGCTCTACGATCAGGTGGCCCCCGGCGCCCGCAACAGCCACGCCAGCATCAGCCGTGAAGCCTTGGGGGTGGTCGGCGCCGTGGTGCCCTGGAACTTCCCCCTGGACATGGCGGCCTGGAAGCTGGCACCGGCCCTGGCGGTGGGCAACTCGGTGGTGCTCAAGCCCGCCGAGCAGTCGCCGTTCTCGGCCCTGCGCCTGGCCGAATTGGCCCTCGAGGCCGGGTTGCCGGAAGGGGTGCTCAACGTGGTGCCGGGCCTGGGCGTCGAGGCCGGTCGCGCCCTGGGCCTGCACCCGGATGTGGATTGCCTGGTGTTCACCGGCTCCACCGAAGTGGGCAAGTATTTCATGCAGTATTCGGCCCAATCCAACCTCAAGCAGGTCTGGCTGGAATGTGGCGGCAAGAGCCCGAACCTGGTGTTCGCCGACTGCCAGGACCTGGACCTGGCCGCGGAAAAAGCCGCCTTTGGCATCTTCTTCAACCAGGGCGAGGTGTGTTCGGCCAACTCGCGGCTGCTGGTGGAACGTAGCATTCATGACCAGTTCGTCGAACGCCTGCAAGCCAAGGCTCGGGACTGGCGGCCGGGCAATCCCCTGGACCCGGCCAGCCGTGCCGGGGCCATGGTCGATGCCCGCCAGACCGCCAGCGTCATGGGCTATATCAAGGGCGCCCGGGAGCAGGGCGCCGAGCTGGCGTGCGGCGGCCGGCAACTGATCATCGATGGCAGCGACAACTACATCGAACCGACCATTTTCACTGGCGTGGATCGCCAGATGACCCTGTTCCGCGAAGAGCTGTTTGGCCCAGTGCTGGCGGTGACCGCCTTTGACCACGAGGAACAGGCTGTAGCGTTGGCCAACGACAGCGTCTATGGCCTGGCGGCGTCGCTGTGGAGCGATGACCTCAACCGTGCCCACCGGGTGGCCCGGCAACTGCGGGCCGGCACGGTGTCGGTGAACACCGTGGACGCCCTGGACGTCACCGTGCCCTTTGGCGGCGGTCGGCAATCGGGGTTTGGTCGCGACCTGTCGCTGCACGCTTTCGACAAGTACACCCAACTGAAAACCACCTGGTTCCAGTTGCGCTGAGCCATGCCTTGCGACCTGCTCGCCAGGTCCAGTGCCGCGCCGTCAAAGCGCGTCTTTACCTGCCGCTTCGGCGGCAGGCCCACAACAATAAAAAGCGGAGTGTGTGCCATGACTGCAAGTGTCTCCATCGGGGCCGCAAGCCCCTTGCAACGCGGCGGTTTGCGCCGGGTCCTGGGCCTGGGTTCGCTGGTCTCGGTGGCCGTCGGCCTGGTGGTGTCCCAGGGGGTGATGGTGCTGATGCTGCAAGGGGCGGGGATGGCCGGGCTGGGCTTCTTCATGCCCCTGCTGCTGGCCTATCTGATGGCCCTGACCTACGCGCTGTCCTTTTCCGAGCTGGCGTTGATGGTGCCTCGGGCCGGCAGCTTGAGCAGCTACACCGAAGTGGCCATCGGGCACTTCCCGGCGATCCTCGCCACCTTCTCCGGCTACATGGTGGTGGCGATGTTCGCCCTGTCCGCCGAACTGCTGCTCCTGGACCTGATCATCGGCAAGGTCTACCCCGGCTCGCTGCCGCCGATGCTGGTGGCCTATGGCGTGCTGGGCACCTTCACCTTGCTCAATCTGCTGGGCATTGACGTCTTCGCCAAGCTGCAGACGGTCCTGGCGGTGGTGATGGTGGTGATTCTGCTGACCCTGGGCCTGGGCGCCATCGGCAGCGCGCAGGCGGATCTGCAACTGCCGCTGGATCAGGGCTGGAACCCCATGGAAGTGGGGGCGCTGGCGTTGGCCGCGATGGCCATCTGGGGCTTTGTCGGTGCCGAGTTCGTTTGCCCGCTGGTGGAGGAAACCCGCAACCCGGAACGCAATATCCCGCGCTCGATGATCATTGGCCTGAGCATCATTTTCCTGGTGATCACTCTGTATTGCCTCGGCGCACTGCTGTGCATTCCCCGGGAGCAACTGGCGAGCAACCCGCTGCCGCATTTCCTTTTCGCCACCTCGGTGTTCGGTGAGGCCGGCAAGCTGTTCCTGGTGGGCGCGGTGATCACCGCGACCTGCAGCACGGTCAATTCGTCCCTGGCGGCGCTGCCGCGCATGCTCTACGGCATGGCGCAGAACGGCCAGGCCTTTCCCCAGTTCAAGCGCCTGAGTCCGCGCACCCGTACGCCCTGGGTGGCGGTGCTGTTCATTGCCGCCCTCACGGGCCTGCCGATCCTGCTGCTGGGCCAGGACCCGGATTCCATCAGCCTGCTGCTGTTGGCCGCGGCCCTGGCCTGGCTCTTGGCCTACATCATCGTGCACATCGACGTGATCGCCCTGCGGCGTCGCTACCCCGAGGCGCCACGGCCGTTCCGTTCACCCTTCTACCCCTGGCCTCAGGTGCTGGGCATCGTCGGCATGCTGTTTGCGATCTATCACGTCTCACCGTCGCCGCAGATGACCGCGCGGATCTTCGGCAGCGCCGGGGTGGTGCTCGGGGTGATCTCGGTGATTGCCGTGCTCTGGATCAAGCTGGTGATGCGCAAGCCACTGTTTGTTCCCGAGCCGCTGTTGCCCCTCGAACCGGGGCCCGCTGCAACCTCTTCCCTTGAACCCACTTGCCGTGCAGGAGAATGACCATGAGTGCTTCCAACCCTCAGCCAGACAACGCCCCGCAACGCAGTACCCAGGACTACCAGGCCGCCGACGCCGCGCACCATATCCATGCCTTTCTCGACCAGAAGGCGCTGAACGCCGAAGGCCCGCGGGTCATCGTCCGTGGCCAGGGCCTGCACCTGTGGGACAACGACGGCAAGCGCTACCTGGACGGCATGTCCGGCCTGTGGTGCACCAACCTGGGCTACGGCCGCAAGGACCTGGCGGCCGCCGCCAGCGCCCAGCTGGAACAGCTGCCGTACTACAACATGTTCTTCCACACCACCCACCCGGCGGTGGTGGAGCTGTCGGAGTTGCTGTTCAGCCTGCTGCCGGGGCACTACAGCCACGCCATCTACACCAACTCCGGTTCCGAGGCCAACGAGGTGCTGATCCGCAGCGTGCGCCGCTACTGGCAGATCCTCGGCCAGCCACAGAAGAAGGTGATGATCGGCCGCTGGAACGGCTATCACGGCTCGACCCTGGCGGCCACCGCCCTGGGCGGGATGAAGTTCATGCACGACATGGGTGGCTTGATCCCGGACGTGGCGCATATCGACGAGCCTTACTGGTTCGCCCACGAAGGCAACCTGACGCCCGCCGAATTCGGTCTGCGCTGCGCCCGCCAGTTGGAAGAAAAAATCCTTGAGCTGGGGGCCGAGAACGTCGCCGGGTTCATCGCCGAGCCGTTCCAGGGCGCGGGCGGCATGATCTTCCCGCCGGACAGCTACTGGCCGGAGATCCAGCGCATCTGCCGCCAGTACGACGTGCTGCTGTGTGCCGACGAAGTGATCGGCGGTTTCGGCCGTACTGGCGAATGGTTTGCCCACCAGCACTTCGGTTTCGAGCCCGATACCCTGTCGATCGCCAAGGGCCTGACCTCGGGCTACATCCCCATGGGCGGCCTGGTGCTGAGCAAACGCATCGCCCAGGTGCTGGTGGAGCAGGGCGGGGTGTTCGCCCATGGCCTGACCTACTCCGGGCACCCGGTGGCGGCCGCCGTGGCCATCGCCAACCTCAAGGCCCTGCGCGATGAGGGCGTGGTGAGCCAGGTCAAGAACGACACCGGTCCCTACCTGCAGCAATGCCTGCGCGAAGTGTTCGGCAAGCATCCGCTGATTGGCGAGATCCAGGGCACCGGGCTGGTGGCGGCCCTGCAGTTCGCCGAGGACAAGGCCACGCGCAAACGCTTTGCCAACGAGAACGACATCGCCTGGCGCTGTCGCACCCTGGGCTTCGAAGAAGGCGTGATCATTCGCTCGACCTTCGGGCGCATGATCATGGCCCCGGCCCTGGTGGCCAGCCGCGGTGATATCGATGAGTTGATCGACAAGACCCGGCGCGCGGTGGAGCGCACGACCCAGGAAATCGAGGCCGGGCAACTGCCGACGGCCTGAGGACTGCTGCTGGATCGAGCGCTTGTCGGCGCTGTTAAAACACAACACCCCGCCAGAGTCGGACTCTGGCGGGGTGTTGTTTTGTTGCCGTGGCTCAAGGGGAGCCATTTCCATCTGTGGGGTTCAGCCCTGGGCCACTAATCTGTGGCCAGGGTTCAGAACTTACCGTTGAGACCCAGGCGGAAGGTGTCGTTGCGTTCGTCCGAGCCCAGGGCGGTCTTGTACGAGACGCCCAGTTGCCAGGCGCGTCCTAGGTTGAAGTCCACCCCCATGTCCAGGCTGGCGAAATCGCTGTCCAGGGCATCGGGTTTGAGCCGGTACAGGGTGCCTTCGTCGCCCTGGTCGGTGTAGCGCATCTTGTAGTCACTGCTGTTACTGAAGTTGTGGCCCCAGGCCAGGCCGACCTTGGGCGTGACCACACCGATAGGGGTCATCAGGTCGTAGCCCGAGCGCACGCCGAGGTAGGAGGTGAAGTTCTGCTGGCGCTGCTCGTCGTAGGACAGGCCATAAATGCCGCCGCCACTTTCACGGTAGGCGTCCAGGCGGGTGGTGCTGGCATTCAGCCGGCTGTAAGGGGTCAGCGACAGCGGACCCTGGCGGTACTCGTAGCTGGCGGTCAGGGAGGCGAACAACTGGTCGGCATCCCGCGAGCCACGGGCATAGTCATCGGCACTGCCGGTGATGTAGCGGCGTGAGTCGAAGCTGATGCGGTTGTAGCCCAGCAGGCCGTCGACATACACCTGCGGGGCCAGGTTCAGGCTCAGGTAGGTGGCGATGCCGATAGCGTCCGCGTCGCTGCGGGTGTGGTTCTTGCCGATGTCACTGCGGTCGTTGCCGTAGCCGAAACCGATCCCGGCAACGGCCGTGGGCGACAGGCGATAGTCGACCCCGGCGCTCAGGCCCAGGGTGGTAAAGCTGTTGTCCCGGGCGCCCCGTGCGTGGGTCGAGCCGACGTTGACGAAGCCGTCGCTCCAGAACGCCAGGGCATCCTGTTGGCAATTGTCTTTGAGGGCGGCAGCGGCTTCGCGTTTTTCCTGCTCGGTCTGGTTGGCCGAGGCCCCCAGTTGGTCCTGGACGGCCTTGGCGATCTCGCCCAGCGGCACTTCGCGGCCTTCCTTGCGCAGGCTGGCGTTGAACGAATTGCGGTCGCAACTGATCTGGTGCAGTTGCTCCAGACGCCGGTTGAAGTTGTCCATCTGGGTGCTGGCAAAGCGTTCCGCGGCTCGGGTCTGGGCGTTGAGCAGGCCAATCACTTCGGCGTCCTTGGTGGGGTCCGAACGTTCCTGGATGGTGAAGGTGATGGTGCTCGAGGCGCTGGAGCCGCTGCCGTTTTGCAGGCTGAAGCTGACGATCGCGGTGCCGGCGAAAGCGGCCGACGGTACGAAGCGCATCGAGAACGGACCCATCATCCTCGCCTGGCCGGCCGAGGCCGGGGTGACCGAGCCCAGGACGGCCTGGGTGAATGGACCGCCGGTGGCGCCTTGGGTCAGGTCGACGGTGGCCGACTGGCCCGCAGCGAGGATCTGGCTGGAGGCGGGCACGCTGATTGCCACCGCGGCGATGGTGATCGAGTAGGCCTGGGAGCCTGTAGCGCCGTTGGCATCGGTGGCGGTGATGGTCAGGTTGGCAGTGCCGCTGGTGCTCGGCGTACCGCTGATCAAGCCGCTGGCGGTGTTCAGGCTCAGGCCCGCCGGCAGGCTGCCGCTGCTGATGCTGTAGCTGTAGGGCGCCGTGCCGCCGGAGACGCTCAGGGCCGCGCTGTAGGCACTGCCCGCGGTACCGGCGCCGAGGGAGGCTGGGGTCAGCACCAGGGTCGGTGCGCTGACGGTGATGGTCACCGTGGCCGGGCTGGAAGTGCCGCTGGCGTTGGTGGCGGTGTAGGTGAAGCTGTCGGAACCGGAGAAACCGGCGGTCGGGGTGTAGGTGATGCTGGTGCCGCTGGCGCTGGCGGTGCCATGGCTGGCCGCGCTGGCGACGGCCACGCTGGTGGCCGCGCCACCGCTGAGGTTGAGGGTGATCGGGTTGGCGCTGCTGTTGGCCGCCACCGTGGCGCTGACGGCGCCTGCCACCGGTGCCTGGGCGCCGATGGTGATGGAGTAGGCCTGGGAGCCGGTGGCGCTGTTGGCGTCAGTGGCGGTGATGGTCAGGTTGAAGGTGCCGCTGGCGCTCGGCGTGCCGCTGATTGCACCGGTGCTGGTGTTCAGGCTCAGGCCGGTTGGCAGAGTGCCGGCGGTGATGGTGTAGCTGTAGGGCGCGGCTCCGCCGGAAGCACTGAGGCTGGCGTTGTAGGCCGTGCCGACGGTGCCGTTGCTCAGGGAGCCGGGGCTCAAGACGATGCTCGGCGCGCTGACGGTGATGGTCACCGTGGCCGGGCTGGAGGTGCCGCTGGCGTTGGTGGCGGTGTAGGTGAAGCTGTCGGAACCGGAGAAACCGGCAGTCGGGGTGTAGGTGATGCTGGTGCCGCTGGCGGTGGCGGTGCCATGGCTGGCCGCGCTGGCCACGGCCACGCTGGTGGCGGCGCCACCGCTGAGGTTGAGGGTGATCGGGTTGGCGCTGCTGTTGGCCGCCACCGTGGCGCTGACGGCGCCTGCCACCGGTGCCTGGGCGCCGATGGTGATGGAATAGGCCTGGGAGCCGGTGGCGCTGTTGGCGTCAGTGGCGGTGATGGTCAGGTTGAAGGTGCCGCTGGCGCTCGGCGTACCGCTGATTGCACCGGTGCTGGTGTTCAGGCTCAGGCCGGTCGGCAGGGTGCCGGCGGTGATGGTGTAGCTGTAGGGCGCGGCGCCGCCCGAAGCACTGAGGCTGGCGCTGTAGGCCGTGCCGACAGTGCCGTTGCTCAGGGAGCCGGGGCTGAGGACGATGCTCGGCGCGCTGACGGTGATGGTCACCGTGGCCGGGCTGGAAGTGCCGCTGGCGTTGGTGGCGGTGTAGGTGAAGCTGTCGGAACCGGAGAAACCGGCAGTCGGGGTGTAGGTGATGCTGGTACCGCTGGCGGTGGCGGTGCCATGGCTGGCTGCACTGGCCACGGCGACACTGGTGGCAGCGCCGCCGGTGATGTTCAAAGTGATCGGGTTGGCGCTGCTGTTGGCCGCGACGGTGGCGCTGACGGCGTTGGCAACCGGCGCCAGGCCGTTGATCACCAGGCTGTAGGCGCGGGAACCGGTGGCGCTGCTGGCGTCAGTGGCGGTGACGGTCAGGTTGTTGGTGCCACTGGCGCTCGGCGTGCCGCTGATCACGCCTGTGCTGGTGTTCAGGCTCAGGCCGGCCGGCAAGCTGCCGGCGCTGATCGCGTAGGTGTACGGCGCGGTACCGCCGGTGGCGCTCAGGGTCTGGCTGTAGGCTGCGCCCTGGGTACCGTCGGGCAGCGTCGTCGGCGTTATCGCCAGGGTCGGCGGGGTGACGGTGATGGTCACCGTGGCCGGGCTGGAAGTGCCGCTGGTGTTGGTGGCGGTGTAGGTAAAACTGTCGGAACCGGAGAAACCGGCGGTCGGGGTGTAGGTGATGCTGGTGCCGCTGGCGGTGGCGGTGCCATGGCTGGCCGCGCTGGCCACGGCGACGCTGGTGGCCGCGCCGCCGCTGAGGCTCAGGGTAATCGGGTTGGCGCTGCTGTTGGCCGCCACCGTGGCGCTGACCGGGCCGACGGTAGGGGCCGGCACGGCGTAGGTATAGCCATTGGTCAGGGTGGCGCTGCCCCCCGGTGTGGTGACTGCAACGTTGACCGCACCTGCAGCATGGGCCGGGGTGGTGGCGGTGATGGTGGTGGCGTTGTTGACGATGTAACCGGTGGCGGCTGTCCCGCCAAAGCTCACCGCTGTGGCGCCGGTAAAATTGGTGCCGGTGAGGGTGACGGAGGTGGCGCCTGCGGTGCTGCCGGTGTTCGGGGTGACCGAGGTCAGGGTCGGAGTCGCGGAGCTGGTGACCAGCAGGTTGTAGGTGGCGACCCCGCCATCGTTGTTGCCGTCATTGAGGGTGATGCTGAAGGTGTAGTTACCGGCGGTGGTCGGGGTGCCGTGCAACACCGTGGTCGCGCTGCCGGGGGACGCATCGAGGATCAGGCCCGGTGGCAGGCAGGGGGTCACACCATCGTAGTCCGGATCGTTGGCGTCGCACTCCACCCAGCGGTCCAGGGGCATGGTGCCGCCGACAGAGCTGATGGTGATGCTCATGCTCTGACCCACCGCGATGGTGGGCAAGGTGCTGCCGGAGGCCGGGTTGGTGATCACGGGGGCAACCGCCATGGCCTGGCTGCTCATGCTCAGCATGACCAGCAACAGAAACAGTGAAATCAGCGGGCGTGTCAGCCAGTTACCTGGCGCGGTCAGCGGTGTTCTCATGAGGGCTTCCTGCCTTGCGACCGGTTTGAGGGTCGTGTCCAGCGTAAGTGTTGATAAAGGTCCAGCGGTTACAGCACGGCTACAGCCGGCCCCTTGGGGGGCAGGTATTACTTGATGCTCAGGGACTGTCGATCTCTTCCCGGGCGGCCATCCGCGCGGGACGCTGCATTTGGGTGTACAGGCCACTGTCGGCACCGGCCCGGAAGCCCAGCCGCTCATACAGCCGGCGGGCACGGCTGCCCTGTTCGACGCTCAGGCTGCAGCTCTGACGCTGGGCGTCGGCCTTGGCCAGTACCGTGCGCAGCAACTGGGTGCCGATGCCCCGGCCATGCCAGTCCGGTAGCAGGGCAATATCGACAATGCGCACATCGTCGGCCGCGTACTGCACACACAGGCGCCCGATCGGGCTGCCGGCCTGTTCGACGATCAGAAAGTCCGCGGCGGGAAAGTGTTTTTCATAATGCTGGCGTTGCAGCTCGGCCTGGGAGTGCAGGAAAGCCCGGCGCTGGGCGTCGTTCCAGCCAGGCACTGCACTGACTTCGGCCCAGCGGCGTGAGGCGTACAGCGCCTGGAGAAATCCCAGGTCATGGCTGTTCTGCTTGCGCAGTACAGCCACGTTGCCTGCCGGCAAATGGAGAGCGGTGATGTGAGTCATGAGCTTCTGATCGGGTACTCGCCATCCAGGCAGATGCAGTAGGACAGTGTCTGGAAGGGTTGCATGGTGTTGCGCAAGGCCGTCGACGTTGCGCCGCTACCGGTGTCGCCCACCGTGGTGGCCGCCAGTGTCTGGTTTGTCGCCGTTGGTGCGGTGTTGTTGTACAGGCGGACGTTGCGCGGTTGTGCCAGGTAGGCGGTGTTGTTGGGAATATCCAGAGCGGCCGCCGATTCGCTGCCGTCCTTGGCCAACACCTGATGGGTATGCGGGGCGAAGTTGCTGGCCACCATGGTTATCCGGTCGGCTCCCACGGCCGTGCCAACTGGCCTGTCGGTCAGCCCGGGGCCGGGCCCGGCCCCCATGGCCACGCGCCCGTTGAGATTGGGCAGATTGAAGTTCTGTCCGGGAGTGCCGCCATACAGGTTGCCAATCACCGAATAGAGGGCTGGATTCTGCTGGACGGTGATGAGCGAGCCATCGCAGTACGCCCAGTTTTGCGGGACGAAGTTGTAGGGGAACAGTCTGATTTCACCGGTAAAAGCGTCCATGATCGGTCATTCCAGATTGAGTGAGGGGGTCACTGCTGTCGGGTCGGATAGAGGCCGACCAGGCAAATGATGTAGTTGATCGCCAACGAACCCATCAGGTTGCTGTGGGGGGTCGTGGCGCCACCGCTCGGGGTCAGTGCCGAGTCGAGAAACTGCGGGTTCATCGCAACGGTGACGGATGTTCCGGTTCCTGCGCTGTACAGTCCGGTGATGATCCCCGCGCCCGGGAATTTGCCAAAGGTCATGCTATTGGCCGTTGCGGCTGGGGATGGGATCGGCGACGTGGCATCTTGGGCGCTCACCATAAAGCCATGGGTGTGGGGGGCAGTGTTTTCCGGCCTCATGGTCACGGTTTCCACGCCAAACTTCTGCGTTAGTGTCCTTGGGGTCAGTCCGGTGCCGGCGCCTTGGCCCACGGGGAGCCGGCCACGGTAGTCCGGGAGACCGAAGTTGGTGCTGCCGTTGCCGCCGTACAGGGTGCCCAGTAACGAGTAGAGGACCTGGAAGTTGCTGATGGGCATCAGCGAACCGTCACAGAACGCCCAATTCTCTGGCGCATAGTTGCCGGCGAACATGCGGATTTCTCCGACGAAAGCTTCAGACATGTCAGTTTCCTTGCTTGAGGGTCTGTAGACAGCCGTTACTGGCGCGGCGGGTAGATGCCCGTCGTAGCGATGCAGAAATAGCCCACGATGGAGGGCTGCACATTCGGCATGGGCATGCCTGGCGTTGGGGTGACGGTCGCGCTGTTGAGGGCGATCAGAGTGCCGGTTGCCGGGGTATAGGTCGGTTTTGCCGGGACCCCCTTGGTGTTCGAGCTGACAGCGGGAATATTGCCGCCCGGGTCATCGTTGCCCGGATCGTTGGAGACGTGCGTGGCGTGGTTATGCTTTGCCACCGAGTTTTGCGGCATCGTCACGGTTTCGCTACCGCCTTTGGTGCCCAGCGCGTGCACATCCATGATCGGATCGACAGTGGAGGCCCTGTAGTTCTGCCCCAGAGCGACCCGGCCACGCAGATCCGGCAGGCCGAACGTCGTACTGCCGTCACCGCCATAGGTTCTGCCCAGTAGGGAAGCCAGCGCCACATGGGTGTTGATGGGTAGAACCTGGCCCTCGCAAGGGAGCCAACCCTCAGGTGCCCAGCCCCAGGGGAACAAGCGAATTTCTCCGATAAAAGGATCCACGTTCTTTTCTCCTTGAACAAGTTTTTGACGCCGGGAATCCGTCTCTTACTAATAGGCTAGCAAGGGCGTAGGCGCACAATAAACAAAAGTGAATTTAGTGTGCAAATGTTATTTCAAGTTGTTTGGTGGTAATTAACGGAGGGGGTGTCTATTAGCAGGTAGTTGACTATTTGGCTAAGAGATTTCAAGAGGGAAGTCTTTCACAGTGTTACTGGTTGTCGCTCGGTTCAGGGCGTTATGTCCAACGGCGGCGGGGGTGAAGGCGGGATGTTCAGGCAGGGTGCAGGCTTTTGAGTTCGGATTTTCGGAATCGTAAGTTCATTGTCAAGTAACTAAGCGTGCTAACGATCTACGCCGAAAGTATTGCTTGTCTAGTCTGGGTTTTGGCGGATTTACAGCATGCTTGAAGTGTTGCGGTAACAGGTCTTAGTTGCTGTTGTGGGGTGGTTATTCCCAAGTTGATAAGTAGGGTATTATTTTTGCGGGGGGGCGGAGTAGTAAAGTTTTTTGCTCTAAGACCCTGTTTTGTTTGAGGTTATTGTTTTTTTTTTGACGCCAGCGGCGCGCCGCTCCCGGGGAGGAGCGGCGCGCCGTTACCGGCTTACAGCCCGGCGCTTTCTACCGCTACGCTCTTGGGCTTGCCGTAATGCCATTCATAGACCACGAACTTGAAGTCCTTGAGGTCGCCTTTCTCGTCGAAGCTCAAGTCCCCGGTGGGGGTCTTGAAGGTGCCTTTGTGGATCGCCTCG
Organism: Pseudomonas danubii; assembly: GCF_042980055.1. Classification (NCBI taxonomy): domain Bacteria; kingdom Pseudomonadati; phylum Pseudomonadota; class Gammaproteobacteria; order Pseudomonadales; family Pseudomonadaceae; genus Pseudomonas; species Pseudomonas danubii. Next base: position 5,162,772 of record NZ_CP116502.1, on the reverse strand, counting down.
GCGACTTTCTCCGGGTCTTCGCTCTTGGCCGCGGCGATGCCCCCGGCAATCACTTCCACGGCCGAGTAGGACGGCAGCACGAACGGGCCGCTGGGGTTTTCCTTCTTGGCTTCGAAGGCTTCCACCAGGGCCTTGTTGGCCGGGTCCTGGTCGAAGGACTTGGGCAGGGTTACCAGCATGCCTTCGGAGGCGTCCTTGGCGATCTGCGAGATCGAGTCGTTGCCTACGCCTTCAGGGCCCATGAAGCGCGCGGTCAGGCCCTTTTCCTTGGCCTGGCGCAGCAGCAGGCCCATTTCCGGGTGGTAGCCGCCGAAGTACACGAAATCGACATTGGCCTGCTTGAGCTTGGCCAGGATCGACGAGTAGTCGCGCTCGCCGACGTTGATGCCTTCGAACATCGCGACCTTGATGCCTTCCTTGCCGAGGATGTCCTTGACCGAGCTGGCGATGCCTTCACCGTACTGCTGCTTGTCGTGCAGCACCGCCACATTGGTCGGTTTCAGCTGGGCGATGTAGCGTGCCGCCGCCGGGCCCTGGGCGTTGTCCAGGCCGATGGTGCGGAACACCATCTTGTAGCCCCGGGCCGTCAGCTCCGGGCTGGTAGCCGCCGGGGTGATCATCACGATGCCTTCATCTTCGTAGATGTCGGACGCCGGCTGAGTGGAGCTGGAGCACAGGTGCCCGACCACGAACTTGACGCCGTCATTCACCACTTTGTTGGCCACGGCCACCGCTTGCTTGGGGTCGCAGGCATCGTCGTATTCCACGGCCACCAGTTGCTTGCCGTCGACGCCACCCTTGGCGTTGATCTGCTCGATGGCCATGCGCGCGCCGCTGAACTGCATGTCACCGTATTGCGCCACCGGGCCGGTCTTGGCCCCGGCGATGCCGATCCGGATGCTGTCGGCTGCCAGGGAATGGCAGGCGAGACCGGCAAGGATCATGGCGCTGAGCAGTTGGGTGGCTTTGTTATTGATACGACTCATATGTTGTTCCACTCCTGTGGGTAACGATTCAAAGGGTGTTGCGGGTGTTGCTTGGATGCATGATGCGCCGCAGGCAGCGGCGCATCGGCAACTCGGGGTTGTAGACCGGACAGCCCGGAACGGCGTTGACCCGGCTCAAGGAAGGGCCTTGCCGATCCTGGCCACGGCCTCGACGGCCGGTAGCGGCGCCGCAGGTTCGACACAGGCATCCAGGGCCTGGGCGAGATCGGCCAGCAGGTCGGCGATGTCTTCCAGGCCCACCGACAGGCGCACCAGGCCTTCGGCGATGCCGTGTTCGGCCCGTTCTTCCGGGGTGTAGGTGGAATGGGTCATGCTCGCCGGGTGCTGGGCCAGGGACTCGGCGTCCCCCAGGCTCACTGCGCGACTGAACAGTTGCAGGGCGTTCATGAAGCGGCTGCCGGTGGCCAGGCCGCCCTTGAGTTCAAAGGCGAGCATGCCGCCGGGCAATTTCATCTGCTGTTGCGCCAGGCCGTATTGCGCGAAGGACGGCAGGCCGGGGTAGGCGACCCACTGCACCCGCGGATGCTCTTGCAGGTACTCGGCGATGATCTGGGCGTTGCTACAGTGGCGCTCCATGCGCAGGGCCAGGGTCTTGAGGCCGCGCATGAGGAGAAAGGCGTCCTGCGGCGAAAGCACGGCGCCGGTGAGGTCCTTCAGGCCCTGCAGGCGAATGCGCTCCGCCAGGCTCTGGCGGGTGACCACGATACCGGCAGTGATGTCACCGTGGCCGTTGAGGTATTTGGTCGCCGAATGCACCACCAGATCGGCCCCCAGCTCCAGTGGGCGCTGCAGGTAAGGGGTGCAATAGGTGTTGTCCACGGCAAAGGTGATGCGCGGATGCTGGCGGGCGATTTCGGCCACGGCGGCAATGTCCACCAGTTGCATGTTGGGATTGGCCGGGGACTCGCAATAGATCATGCGTGTGGCCGGGCTGATGGCGGCCCGCAGGTTGCCCAGATCGCTCATGTCCACATGGCGCACCTTGACCCCGAACTCGGCCAGGCCGTGGTGCAGGAGCGCGAAGGTGCAGCCATACAAGGTCCGGCAGACGATGATTTCGTCGGTGGGGCGCAGCAGGGTCCACAGGGTGGCGGCAATGGCGCCCATGCCGGAACCGAAGGCCACTGCAGCTTCGCCATTTTCCAGGGCCGCCATGCGCGCTTCCAGCAACGCCAGGGTCGGGTTGCCGATGCGGGTGTAGAAGTAGCCGGGTTCTTCGCCGGCAAAGCAGCCAGCGCCATATTCGGTGGTGGCGAAGGTAAAGGTGGAGGTCAGGTAGATCGGCGGAATCAGCGCGCCCTGATGCTCCTGAGGGTTATAGCCGTGGTGGATGGCTCGGGTGGAAAAACCAAGGTCACTGTTTTTATTGTTCATGGTGAACACTCTCGGATTTTCCCTAATGCTATGCTCAAATCCGGCGCAATAAATTCTAATCTGGCTCCAAAAAAAGCACTTGATTGGAATAAATCATCATAAAAACAAGATAAAGAGGCAAAACATGCCCCAGAGCCTGGATCGTACGGACAAAGCCCTGCTGATTGCCCTGCAAGACAATGCCCGGCTGACCAATGCCGAGCTGGCGGACAGCGTGGCCCTCACCACCTCGCCGTGCTGGCGCCGGGTCAAGTTGCTGGAAGAGAGCGGGGTGATCACCGGCTACCAGGCGATCCTCTCGCCCAAGGCGCTGGGCTATGGGGTCACTGCCTTTGTCAGCGTGATGATGGAATCCCATTCCCGGGAGACGGCTCGGGCTTTCGAGCAGCGGCTGCTGGAAATCCCGGAAATCATCGCCTGCCACAACGTCTCCGGGCGCTATGACTTTCTTCTCGAAGTGCTGGCCAAGGACCTGGAGTCCTTCGGCGAATTTGCCCGAGAGGTGCTGCAGACCCTGCCGGCGGTAAAGGAAATCTACTCGAGCTTTTCCTTCAAGTCGGTGAAGCCGTTGCGGCAGATTCCGGTACAAGAGTGAGGGGGAGGTGCGGCCGTTTGGCGGCTATCGGCGGCGTCGTGGTTCGGCACTATCGCCAAGAGGCCGCGGCAACGGCGTCTGTCTGATTCGCAAGCAAGCCAGTGGCCTGCAACAGGCCCTCAGCGAAAGGGCACCGCGCAGCTCAAGGCTTCAAACCGAGCCATGGGCTGCGAGGTTGCAATACTGCCCTTTGAAATACAGCAATGGCTGCGCAGCCGCCGCTTGTTGCAGGTTCAACGCTTTCACTTCACCAATCACGATCAGGTGATCACCTGCGGCGTGTTCGGCGTGAATGTCACAATCCAGCCAATGCAGGCTGCCGGCAATGATCGGATTACCCAGCGGCGATTCCTGCCATTGGACGCCATGCCACTTGTCCGTGCCTTTGCGAGCGAACTGGTTGGAAATCCTGACCTGCTCACCGGACAGGATATTGACCGCGAATCGACCCGCCTGGCGAATCTTGGGATAGCTGGCCGAGCCGGACATGACGCTGAATGACACCAGTGGCGGGCTCATCGACACGCTATAAAACGACTGGCAGGTAAAGCCGATCGGCTCGCCAGCAACCTGCGAGGTAATCACCGTGATACCGGATGCGTAGTGCCCGAGCGCTTCGCGAAAGCTCAATGGCTCGATAGCCGTTCTGGGAAGTGACATGGAGGGTCCTAAATATCGGGTGCTGCTCGAAAGTGTCGAGGAGGGCCTGAAGCAGCCCGGTAACTTTTTAATCCACTGCTTCAATCCTCCCGCACAGCATTTCCGGCTTCAGCTCAGCACGGGTTCGAGAGTTCTCTTCGGATAATGTCTGCACCAGCGCTTAATGCCTTTAGCTTGCCTCTTGCCACTCCACGAGCTAATGGCGCCATGCCACAGTTGGTGCATGGATAGAGTTTGTCGGCCTCTACGAACTGCAGTGCTTTGCGTAGGGTATTGGCCACTTCCTCTGGTGTTTCAATGGTGTTGGAGGCCACGTCAATGGCCCCGACCATCACTTTTTTGCCTCTGATGAGTTCAATGAGATCCATTGGGACATGAGAGTTGTGACATTCCAGCGAGACTATATCGATACTGGATTTTTGCAGCTTGGGGAAAGCCTCTTCATATTGTCGCCACTCTGATCCCAGAGTCTTTTTCCAATCTGTGTTGGCCTTGATGCCGTAGCCATAGCAAATATGGACCGCCGTTTCACACTTGAGGCCTTCAATGGCCCTTTCCAGGGTGGCCACTCCCCAATCATTCACCTCATCAAAGAAGACGTTAAAGGCGGGCTCATCAAACTGGATGATATCCACACCGGCAGCCTCTAACTCTCGGGCTTCCTGATTGAGGATCTTGGCGAATTCCCAAGCCAGTTTTTCGCGACTTTTATAATGGCTGTCATAAAGCGTGTCGATCATGGTCATGGGGCCTGGCAGCGCCCATTTTATGGGTTGTTTGGTTTGCTGACGTAAAAACTTGGCATCTTCAACAAATACCGGTTTTTGCCGAGCAACAGCACCCACCACCGTTGGCACGCTCGCATCATAGCGATCACGAATTCTAACGGTTTCACGTTTTGCAAAATCAACGCCGCTGAGGTGTTCAATAAAGGTAGTGACAAAGTGTTGGCGCGTTTGTTCGCCATCACTGACGATATCAATACCGGCCTGTTGTTGTTCCTGCAGTGACAAACGTAAAGCATCGTGTTTGCCCTCGACCAATTCCTCGCCTTGCAACTTCCAGGGCGACCACAGTGTTTCAGGTTGTGCAAGCCAGGAGGGTTTAGGCAAGCTGCCGGCAGTTGAGGTGGGTAACAGTTTTTTCATCATCAATGGCCTTGTGATTTCAATGAGTCAAAGAGCGCAATGGGCGGACCACTGCTCAAGGATGGCCTGGTACGGCTTGATGAAGTTCTCCTCAACAAACTGCCCCTGCTCAATAGCCAGGCGGCTACGTTCCTCTCGGTCATAGACGATACGAGTCAGTGAGTAATCCTGGTGTTTCAGACTTGGTTGATAGGATTTTCCTGCCGCAGAATTGGCATTGTAGATTTCAGGGCGGTAAATCTTCTGGAAGGTGTCCATCGTGCTGATGGTGCTGATCAACTCAAGATTGGTGTAGTCACTGAGCAAGTCGCCGACGAAATAGAAAGCCAAAGGCGCAACGCTGTTTGCAGGCATGAAGTAGCGAACCTTCAATCCCATCTTCTTGAAGTAATCATCGGTTAAAGAATATTCATCCTGCTGGTATTCAAAACCCAAGACAGGGTGCTGGTTCTCAGTCCGATGATAGGTTCGGCTGCTGGAAACACTGAGGCAAATAACCGGTGGTTTGCTAAAGTTTTCTTTGTAGGCGCTTGAGTGGATGAAGTGCTTGAACAGCTTTCCATGCAGCTCTCCAAAGTTGTCGGGAGTGCTGAATTCTGGCTGGTCCTTGTTGTGGTTCAATAACAGAACGCTAAAGTCATAATCTCGTACGTAAGAGGAGAAGTTGTTTCCGACAATGCCTTCCAGGCGCTCATTGGTCTTTCGGTCGAAAATGTTCGTTTTCAGTATTTCAATCAAAGGGATGGCGTTGCCACTGTTTTCAGTATCAATGTCCATTTCAACGGAAACGATTTCAAGTTCGACAGCGTAACGATCGCCTTTGGGGTTGTCCCAATGCGCCAAGGCATTGAAGCGGTTGTCAATCATTTTCAACGTGTTGCGCAAGTTGTCTTGGCGGCTTTTGCCACGGGCCAAGTTGGCGAAATTGGTAGTGATACGGGTGTTTTCGGAGGGGTGATAGTTTTCGTCGAAGCAAATGCTTTTGATGGTAAATGTAAGCTCTTTGTTCATGGCGTCCTGGTTTCCGAGATGGAACCTGAGTTTATTTATCGGCTCTCTGTACTTTCCAATGTTATTGCTAGGTTCTTTTGCTTAGTGGTGTTTCTAAGCTATCGATCATTGAGCTGCAGTTTATGCTGGGCTATTAATTGAGGGGTAATGAATTGATTTCACTGAGTCTTTAGTCACATTCATGATGTGCTGTTCATTCAGTTGTAGAAGGCTATTGCCCGCAGGACTCATTGATAGGCGAAACCAACAACTGAACGTGTGCGAGCTGGCGAGTGTGTGGAGAGCGCCATGCGCTTCCCGTTCATGTACCCGGCGCGTTCGCGTTTGCAGAACGGCGCCATCCCTGGCAAGCCAGCTGCTACCGGTGATCAGCCCGCCCCCAAAGCATTTTCCGCACACCGATGATTGACGTGGCAACAGCGGCTCCCTATTCTTTGTCGACCAACAAAGAATAGGGAGCAATTCGATGAAAACCCTCAAGGGCCCCAGCCTGCACCTGGCACAGTTCAGTGCCGATAGCGCCCCCTTCAACAGCCTGTCGGGCATTGCCCAGTGGGCTGCTGATCTGGGTTTCAAGGCACTGCAGATTCCTGCCTGGGATGCGCGTCTGTTCGACGTCGCCACCGCGGCGGACAGCCAGGATTACTGCGATGACCTCAAGGGCCAGCTGGCGCAAAAGGGTCTGGTGATCAGTGAGCTGACCAGTCATATCTTCGGCCAGCTGGTGGCGGTGCATCCGGCCTACGACGCAATGTGCGACAACTTCGCGCCCCAGGCGCTGCGGGGCAATCCCCAAGCCAGAACAGCCTGGGCCATAGAGCAGATGAAGCTGGCGGCCAAGGCCTCGCGCCGCCTGGGGCTCGGTGACATGGGCACCTTTTCCGGGTCCCTGGCCTGGCCCTATCTGTTTCCCTTTCCGCAACGCCCAGAAGGCTTGATCGAAGCCGCTTTCGAGGAGCTGGCGCGGCGCTGGCGGCCGATCCTCGATCTGTGCGAAGAGCAGGGGGTCAACCTGTGCTACGAGATCCATCCCAGCGAGGACCTGCACGACGGCACCAGCTTCGAGCGCTTCTATGAATTGGTCGACCGTCACCCGCGCTGCAACATCCTCTTTGACCCCAGCCATTTCGTGCTGCAGCAGTTGGACTACCTGAGTTACCTGGACATCTACCACGAGCGCATCCGCATGTTTCACGTCAAGGATGCCGAGTTCAATCCCAGCGGCCGCCAGGGCATCTACGGCGGCTACAGCTCCTGGGTCGAGCGGGCCGGGCGCTTCCGTTCCCTGGGCGACGGCCAGGTCGACTTCAAGGGGATCTTTGCCAAGCTGGCGCAATACGACTACCCGGGCTGGGCGACCCTGGAGTGGGAGTGCTGCCTCAAGGATCAGGAGGACGGCGCCCGGGAAGGTGTCGAGTTCATCAACCGCCACATGATCCAGGTCACCGAGCGGATCTTCGACGACTTCGCCGGGGCCGGGATCGACCGCCAACAGATCAACCGCATGCTCGGCATTGCCTGAACCCTTCATCAAGAGAACCCCCATGACTGCATTCACCGACAACACCCAGGCCGACACTGGCGGCCTGACCCATCGCTATGTGCGCATCGACGGCCAGCGCATCCACTGTGTCAGCGCCGGCACGGGCCGGCCGGTGCTGCTGATTCCCGGCTGGCCGCAGACCTGGTACGCCTGGCGCGAAGTGATCCAGGCCCTGGCTGCCCGGGGCTTCCAGGCCATTGCCGTGGACCCGCCGGGCAGCGGCCAGTCCGACCGCCCGGAGCAGGGCTACGACACCGGCCATGTGGCCGGGGTGCTGCACCAGGTGATGGGGCAGTTGGGCTTCGAGCGCTACAGCGTGGTCGGCCACGACGTCGGCATGTGGATCGCCTACGCCCTGGCCAGCGATCATCCGCAGGCGGTGGAGCGCCTGGCGCTGACCGAAGCGGTGATCCCGGGGCTGGCGGCGGCGCCGCCGATCTTCGTCGCGCCAGAGCAGAACATCTTTCTCTGGCACTTCATGTTCAACCAGCTGCGGGACCTGCCGGAAGCCTTGATCGCCGGACGCGAGCGGGCCTACCTGAATTACATCTTCGATCACTGGTCCCATCGCCGCGAGGCGGTGGCCGCCGAGGTCTATATCGAGGCTTACGCCGCGCCGGGTGGCCTGCGTGCGGGTTTTGCCTACTACCGGGCGATTCCCGAGACCGTGCGCCAGAATCAGTTGCGCGCGCAGCGGCCGCTGGCAATGCCGGTGCTGGCCATTGGCGCCGAGCACGCCACCAACGATGCGCCCTTGCTGACCCTGCAGGGCCATGCCACGGATCTGCGCGGCGCCATCGTGCCCGACTGCGGGCACTTCATCATGGAAGAGGCGCCGGAGGAGTTCCTCGCTCACCTGCTGCCCTTTCTTCAGGAGGGCGCCGACTGAAGAAAGGGCAGGCGGTCCCGGGCCATGGAAAATGGCCGGGGCCGGTGCAAATCTAATATCATTTCGTCGCGGCGCCTTGCGCCAACCCACTGACCGGCCCCTGCCGGTCAGTTTCCTTGTCCTGACGAGATACCCGACCCCCATGGCTGGAAGACCCCGCGAATTCGATCGCAACCAGGCGTTGCGCCAAGCGCTCGAGCTGTTCTGGGCCCGTGGATTTGAAACCACCTCCATGGCCGATCTGGTGGCGGCCCTGGGGATCGCCTCGGCGCGGATCTACGCCGCCTTCGGTTCCAAGGAGGCGCTGTTTCGCGAGGCCATCGAACTCTATGAAAGCCACGAGGGCGGCTTTGCCGACCAGGCCCTGGGCGAAGCCAGCGCCTATGTCGCCATCGAGCGCATGCTCAAAGAGGCGGTGGCGCTCTACACCCGGGCCGGTCATCCCCAGGGCTGCATGGTGGTGTCCTCGGCGGTGAACTGCTCCAGCGACAACGACGGCGTGCGTGAGTGGCTGGCCGAGCATCGCCGGGCCCGTACCGCGAGCATCATCCAGCGCCTGGAAGCGGCGGTGCAGTCCGGCGAACTGCCGGCACACACCGATGCAACTTCCCTGGGGGATTATTACTCTACGGTGCTGCACGGGCTGTCGGTACAGGCCCGGGACGGGGTCCCCCAGGCGCGCCTGCTCAAAGGGGTGGCGCTGGCCATGACGGTCTTCGAGGCGGCGCAGGGCAACTGACCAGGCGCCTGCCAGCCTGTGTCGCGCAAAAAAAACAGGCAGCGACACCGCGCACCAGCTGCGCAAGCGGGCAGCCCCCGGTCATGGTTCCTGGCCCGGGTTGTGCATTTTTATCGGGTCCTGGACCTGTTCGATCATCGATAGAGTATTACGACCCGCCCATGAGCAACTCCGCGGCTACACCTCAAGGTAACTGGCAGCCGGTCATCGCGTTGGCGCTGGCGGCCTTTGTCTTCAACACGACGGAATTCGTGCCGGTGGGGCTGCTCAGCGCCATCGGCGCCAGCTTCGACCTGCCTACCGCGCGGGTCGGGCTGATGCTGACCATCTACGCCTGGATCGTGTCCCTGACCTCGCTGCCGGTGATGCTGCTGACCCGCAACGTCGAGCGGCGCCGGTTGCTCACGGTGCTGTTCGGGCTGTTCATCGTCAGCCATGTGCTGTCCAGCCTGGCCAACAGCTTCGGCCTGTTGATGCTCAGCCGCATCGGCGTGGCCCTGGCCCATGCCCTGTTCTGGTCCATCACCGCGTCACTGGCGGTGCGCCTGGCGCCGCCGGGCAAGCAAGTGCAGGCCCTGGGCCTGCTGGCCACCGGCACTTCCCTGGCCATGGTCCTGGGCATTCCCCTGGGGCGCCTGCTGGGCGAGGCCCTGGGCTGGCGTACCACCTTCGGCGTGATCGCGGCCATGGCCGGCTTGCTGGTGCTGTGGTTGATCCGCACCTTGCCGCTGCTGCCCAGCCAGAACTCCGGCTCCCTGCGCAGCCTGCCGCTGCTGTTCAAACGCCCGGCGCTGGTGGCGATCTATGGGCTGACGGCCCTGGTGGTCACCGCGCAGTTCACCGCCTACAGCTACATCGAGCCGTTCATCAAGGTAGCGGCGGGCCTGGGGGGCGATGTGGTGACCCTGATCCTGCTGGTGTTCGGCGGTGCCGGGATCATCGGCTCGCTGCTGTTCAGCTGGTTGCACCGCCACAGTCCCCAGGGCTTCCTGCTGACGGCGGTGACCCTGCTGGCGCTGTGCCTGAGCCTGCTGTTGCCCCTCAACGGCCATGTCTGGTCACTGGTGGTGCTGAGCGTGGTCTGGGGCATGGCGATCATGGGCTTCGGCCTGGCCCTGCAATCCAAGGTGCTGGTGCTGGCGTCGGACGCCACCGACGTGGCGATGGCGATGTTCTCCGGGATCTACAACATCGGCATCGGCGGTGGTGCGTTGCTCGGCAGCTGGGTCGGCGGACAGTTGGGTTTTGCCTATGTCGGGCTGGCGGGCGGCGCCCTGGCGGGCCTGGCCTTGCTGCTCTACAGCCTGGCCCTGCGGCGCATGGCCCGCAGCAACGTGTAGCCGCTGCCGCAGGCTGCGAACGGACGGCATTGTGACCTGGCAGACGCGGCGATCTTGAGGCCGATAGAGGTTTGGCGGGAGATCGCCAGGCAAGGTCCTGCGGACCTTTTCGCAGCCTCGCCACAGGCTCGGCAGCGGCTACAGGGACCGCGCTGCCTTTGTCATGTGTAGCCGCTGCTGAGCCCCGGCGAAGCTGCGAAAAGGCCCTGCGGGCCTTGCTTGGCGATCGACCACCGAACCTGTTTTGTCTTGCAGATCTTTGCGAGCGCTATGTCGGAATGCCGCCCAAGCCGGTCGCCCGCCAAGGTCAGCGGCGTCGGGCCTCAGGCCAGCAGGCCACCAGCAACAACAGCAACGCCGCCAGCAGGTAGGGCAGGCGCGGCTCCACCGCGTAGATCAGGGTGCCCGCCAAGGGCCCGACCACCACCCCCAGGCCCTGGGCGGCACCGACGGAACCGGCGGTGGCGCCTTGCTCGGCAGCGTCCACTGCGTTGCTGGCCAGGGCAGCGAAGGAGGGGAAGATCCAGCCCATGCCGGCGGCCGAGACAAAGAACCCCAGCCACAGCACCCAGGCGTGAGCGGCGAGGATGCTCGCGGCAAAGCCCATTGCAGCCACCAGGGCGCCGACGCGGATCATCCGCAGTGGCGGCCACTCCAGCTTGCGCACCAGCAGTTGCGAGGCAATCAACGCCAGCCCCACCAGGGTCAGGGCGACACCGGCGGTCTGCGCCGCCTCCGCCGGACCCATGCCCAGGCGGTCGAGGGCGAAGAAGCCGACGGTGATCTGCGCCATGGCCACGCACAGCATCGAGACGAACGCCACCAGCAGCGGCCGGCGCAGGCGCGGGTCCGTCAGGCTCACCGACTTGGGCGGTTGCTTGAGGTGCAGCTCCTGACGCGGCAGCCGCGCCTTGAGGAAGGCGAAGCCCAGCAGCGGCAGCAGCGCCAGCACATAGAACGGCAGGCTCAGGCTGTAGCGGGCCAGCAGTGCGGCAATCGCCGGGCCCAGGACCAGGCCGCAAGCGTTGGCCGCCCCCAGCGAGGCCATGGCCCGGGCCCGGTGCTCGGGCTCGATGTTGTCGGCGATCAGCGCGTAGCCGCCCACCGGAATCGCCGCGTAGAACACCCCGATCAGGCCGCGTCCCAGCAGCAGCCCGGCAAAGGCCAGGATGGCCGAGGGCAGGGCGTGCAGCGCCAGGTCGATGAATAGGCTCAGGGCGAGAAAGGCCAGGGTGAAGCCGCCGGTGCCCAGCAGCAGGATCTGCCGTCGGCCCAGGCGGTCACTGGCCCGGCCCCAGGGTCGGGCCAGGAGCATCCAGATCACCCCGGAAACGGTCACCGCCATGCCTGCTTGCCAGGTTGCCAGGCCGAGAATTCGTGCGATGGGACCGATCAGCGAGACAAAGGCCATCATCGCCATGGTGCAGGCCAGGTTGGCCACCAACAGCGGACGCAGGTCGAAGGCCGGGGCGGCCTGGGGCGTGTCCAGGGTGTCGAGGGGCAACTGTTGTGAGTGGGTCATGGTTTATCCCAGGGCTGAGTGAAAGGGCAGGCGGCCGTCGACCATCACCAGCGGTCGACCGCGCACCTGTTCCAGGCGCCCGTCGACGCCATAGACGTCGCGCAGCAGCTGTTGGTTGATCACCTCCAGGGCCGGTCCGGCGGCGGCCAGACGGCCGTTGTGCAGGACCACCACCTGCTGGCTGAAACCCAGGGCCAGGTTGATGTCGTGGACCACCACCAGGGTGATCAACTGGCGTTCGCGGGTGGCCCGGGTAATGGCCTCCACCACCTGGCACTGGTGGTACAGGTCCAGGGCGCTGGTGGGTTCGTCCAGCAGCAGTACCCGAGGCTGGCGCACCAGGGCCTGGGCCAGCCCCACCAACTGGCGCTGGCCGCCGGAGAGGGCATCGATGGGACGGTCGGCCAGGGCGGTGAGGTCCAGGTCCCGGAGCACCTGTTCGACCCCGTGCAGCACCGCGGCGCTGGGTCGGCCGGGGGCGAAGCCGGCACCGCGATGCCCGGCCATGGCCGCGCTGAGCACCGCTTCGAAGGCGCACAGGCGCGTGCGTTCCGGCAGGCTCTGGGGCAGGTAGACGATGTGCTGCGCGCGCTCGACCTGGGGCAGGCGGTTGAGGTCGACGCCATCGAGCAGCACCTGCCCGGTGGTTTTCTGCAACCCGGCGATGCCCCGCAGCAGGGTCGATTTGCCCGCCGCGTTGGGGCCGATCAGCGCGGTCAGGGTGCCGGGGGCCAGGGGCGGCAGGCTCACGTCGCGCAGTACCTGGTGGCTGCCGTAATGCATGTTCAGGCCGGCTGTGCTCAGCCCGGGCGTGGAGGGGGCGTTAAGGCTCACAGGACACCTCGACGGTTGCGCATGACGATGGCCATGAAAAACGGAATGCCCACCAGGGCGGTGACGATGCCCACCGGCACCAGCACCCCGGGGATCAGGGCCTTGCTGGCGATGGAGGCCATGGACAGGATCAGCCCGCCGCTGAGCACGCTGGCCGGCAGGAACAGCCGATGGTCCTCGCCCACCAGCAGCCGGGCGATGTGCGGGGCGATCAGGCCGATAAAGCCGATGGTGCCGACAAAGGACACCGCCAGGGCCGACAGCAGGCTGATGCGCAGCAGCGCCAGCAGACGCAGGCGACCGACGTCGATGCCGAAGCTGCGGGCCCGTTCCTCGCCCAGGGTCAGGGCGGTCAGGGCCCAGCTCTGGCGCAGGGAAAACGGCAGGCACAGCAACAGCGCCACGGCCAGCACCCCGAGCTTTTCCCAGGAGGCCCGGGCCAGGCTGCCCAGGGTCCAGAACACCAGTTGCTGCAGGCTGTCCTGGGTGGCGACGAATTGCAGCAGGGCCACCAGGGCGTTGAAGGCGAACACCAGGGCGATGCCGAACAGCACCAGGCTTTCCACGCCGAAGCCACGCCAGCGCGCCAGCAGGTAGAGCAAGGCCACCGAGGCCAGGGCAAACAGGAAGGCATTGGCCGAGATCAGGTACTGCGCCGGCACCCCGGGAAGGCCCAGGCCCAGGACAATGGCCAGGGCCGCGCCAAAGGCTGCGGCGGCGGACACGCCGAGGGTGAAGGGGCTGGCCAGCGGGTTGTCGAGCACGGTCTGCATCTCCGCTCCGGCCAGGGCCAGGGCGGCGCCCACCAGCACCGCCATCAGGGCGTAGGGCAGGCGCACGTTCCACACGATCACCGCTTCGACCCGGGGCATCGAGCCCGGGTCCCAGAGCACCTGCAGCAGGCGCGAGAGGCTCATGCCCGAAGGCCCGGTGGTGATGTCCAGGGCCAGGGACAGCAGCAAGGCCAGGGCCAGAGCGGACAACAGCAGCACCCGGCGGCCATGGCGTCTTTGGTAATGCCCTGAGGCAACGCGCTCCTGCACGTCGGTGGCAGCCTGGGTCATGGTTGCAGGCTCGTAGCGAACACGCCGCTGGCGGGAATCGGCATGAAGCGCTGGTACAGCTCGCGGCGAGTCTGGTCCGGGTCCAGGTCCTTGAACAGCTCCGGGTGCAGCCACTTGGCCAGGGCCTGGACCGCGATCAGGTGCTCTGGCGAGTCGTAGAAAATGTGCCACAGGCCATGCACATTGCCCTCGCGCACCGCCCGCAACTCGTTCAGCGGTGGGCGCTGGGCGGCCTGGCGCAGGCTGTCCCGAGCCTGTTGCAGGGTGGCGGAATAACCCAGGGTCACGCCGCCCTGGCCGGCAGCGAACACCCCGGTGGCCACGTACACATCCGGATCGCTGGAAAGGATGTACTCCACGTTGAGCACGCCAATGGGCCCGGGAATGCGCCCGTCGGCGATGTTGCGCCCGCCCGCCAGCTTGATCATTTCGCCGAAGTTGCCGGTGCCCGGGGAGCCGCAGCAATCCTGCAAGCCGGCGAGCATGTCGACGAAGATCTTCGGCTGCGGGACCTTGCCGGCCTTGGCCAGGGTGTCGCTGACCCGGGCCAGGGACTGCTGGTAGAAGGCGATGAACGCCTCGGCCTGCTGTTCACGGCCCAGGGCCTGGCCCAGCAGGCGCATGCTGGGCACGGTGTTGCTCAGGGGATGGTCGCTGAAGTCGACGAAGATCACCGCCACCCCAGCCGCTTCCAGCTGCTTCACCGCTTCGCTGTGGGGGCTGGGCCCGTGGCCGCCGCTCAGGGCCATGATCGCCAGGTCCGGGTGCACCGCCAGGGCCTTTTCGACGCTGAAGGTTTCGGCGGACGTGCCGCCTACCAGCGGCACCTTGTCCGCCTCGGGGAAAGCCTTGTGGTAGGCCTCGTAGCCCTGCACGTCGAGGCCGCGAAAGTCCCCTTGCCAACCGGCGAGACGGGCGAAGGGATTCCGGCCTTCGAGCAGCGACAGGGAATAGATCATCCGTCCTTCACCCAGGAGGATGTGCTCGACCTTGTCCGGCACCTGGACCTGGCGTCCGGCCAGATCGGTGAGGGTCGCGGCGCTGGCCGTGGCGGCCCACAGCAGGCCCAGGGGCAGCAGGCCGAGCAAGAGCCCGCGCTGGGCGCGGCGCAAGAAATCACGGTGTGTCATGTAAGGTTTCCTTGAACGATTGAACGGCCCGGCGAGCGACGCGCTTGCGCCACCACAACAACAGGCCGGTGATGTACAGCAGGGGTAACGAAATACCGCAGAGAAAAGCCAGCCAGGCGCCGGGTGTGCCCAGCAGCAAATGCCCGTGGGCGGCGGAAAACAGCGGCTTGACCGCCATCGGCGTGGCTGTGAGCCAGCCAAACAGCTCCGGGCGCGCGAGCCAGGCACCGCTGGCGGCGATCAGCAGCAGGGGCAGGCACAACCACGCGGCGGCGAGGTTGTGCCATTCGCGCAGGCGCCGGGTGCCCTGGCTGCCGGGGCGCAGGCTGGCGGCTTTCCACCAGCTGCGGCGGCCCGGCCACCACAGGTACAGGCCGCTGCCCAGGGAGCCCAGCAGCACTAGGCCGCACACCAGCACCAGGGTCGAGCCCAAGGCCTGCGGCAACAGCAGGCTGCGGTGCAGCGCCACCAGCTTGGCCAGCCACAGGTCCTCGAAGACGAAGAAGCCCCGGGGCGCGCCGTTGTAGGGATCGATCATGGCGATGCCGGTGCCGGGACGCTCCTTGAGGGCACCGAAGACGATCACGTTGTCCGATTCGAGAAAGCCCTGGCGCGGTGGCGCCGCGCCGAAGACTTTGTGCAACTGCGGGTAGGCGTCGGAGGCGGCCTTGATCCAGGCGTCCTGTTCCAGCCGCGTGCCGTGCTCGCCGGGGGCCAGTTGCAGCATCGTTGCACCGACCTCCCAGCGCAGGATCGGTCCCTTGAGCTCCAGCAAGGCGCCGCTCAGGCCCAGTAGCGCCAGGAGCAGCCCCAGGCTCAGGGCCAGCCAGCGATGCAGCCGCAGCCAGAGTTCACGCATGGGCAGCATCGGCGGCTTACCAGCGGTAGCGCAGGCTGGCGATGACGCTGCGGTCATAACCGGCGCTGCAATTGGTCAGCGAGCAGCCTTCGTAGTAGCGCTTGTCGGTGAGGTTGGTGGCGTTCACCGCCAGGCGCAGGCCCTTGGCCGCCGGGATCAGCTTGTCGAAGTCGTAGTGCACCGCCGCGTCCAGCAGGGTGTAGGAGGGCACGCTGACGGTGTTGGCGGCATCGGCTTGGGTAGACCCGATGTAGCGCACGCCGGCACCAAAGCCGAGGCCGCCGAGCGGGCCTTCGGGTAGGGTGTAGTCGGCCCACAGCGAGGCCATCTTTTCCGGGGTGTCGGTGGGGCGCTGGCCTTTCTCCAGCGGGTTGTTGCTCTTGCTCACCTCGGCGTCGTTGTAGGTCAGCGCCGCCAGCAGGTCCAGGCCCCGGGCCAGGCTGGCCTTGCCTTCAAGCTCGATGCCGCGCACGTTCACCTCGCCGGTCTGCAGGGTGTTCAGGCGTTGGGCCGGGTCGGCGGTCTTGACGTTTTCCTGGGTCAGGTCAAACAGCGACAGGGTGATGTAGCTGTCGATCCCCGGTGGCTGGTACTTGACCCCCACTTCCGATTGCTTGGCGCTGGTGGGCTTGTACGGCGTGCCGTAGAAGTTGGTGCCCAGTACCGGGTCGAAGGACGTGGAGTAGCTGATGTACGGCGCCAGGCCGTTGTCCGCCAGGTACACCAGGCCGGTGCGGTAGGTGAACTTCTCGTCGTTCTGCTTGCTGCCGCTGTCGTTCATGCGGTTATCGGTACGGGCGCTGGAGCGGTCCTGGCGGCCACCGACGCTGAGCACCCAATGCTCGTCGAAGGTGAACTGCTGCTGGGCGTAGACCCCGACCTGATCGGCGCGCTGCACGGTGTTGGTGAACGGCGTGTTGGGGTTGAACACGCCGCCATGCACCGGGTTGTAGATGTCGATGGACGAGGCAGCGCCGCCGCGCAGGTAGTAGTCCTCGCGGGTGCGCCGGTAGTCGACCCCCAAAAGCGACACCATGTGCGTATTGCCCAGGTTCCAGCGGGCCTGGAGGTTGTTGTCCAGGGAGTAGGTGTCGCCGACGATGCGGAAGCGATAGGCATCGCGTTTCAACGTGCGCAGATCGGGCTCCAGGGCTCTGCCGCTGGCGGTGTTGGTCAGCAGGTTGACGTGGCCGTAGCGGGCGCTGGAATTGAGGCTCCAGACATCGTTCAGACGCTGCTCCAGCAAGTAGCCCAGTGAGTACTGGGTGCGGTCGTTGTCCAGCCCCGGTTCATCGAGGAAGACGTTGTGCTTGAGCTTGCCATTGGGGTTGCCGAGCAGGGTGCCTTGGGCCGGCAGGGACACCCTGGGCGCGCCGAACGCATCCTGGGTGTAGTCGGCCAGCAGGGTCAGGCGGGTGTCGTCGTTGGGCTTCCAGGTGAAGGAGGGCGCGAAGTACTGCTTGTCGTCCTTGATGTGCTCGAACTGGGTGCCGCTGTCACGTTCCAGGCCCACCAGGCGGTAGAGGAACTGCCCCTCATCGTCCAGCGGGCCGCTGAAGTCGAACTGGCCCTGGGCCCGATCGAAGCTGCCGCCCTGGATCTGCACTTCATGGAAGGGCTGCTCCAGCGGGCGCTTGCTGATCTGGTTGACCACGCCTCCGGGCGAGTTCTGGCCGAACAGCACCGAGGCCGGGCCCTTGAGCACATCGATGCGTTCCAGGCCATAGGCTTCGACCTTGGGCCAGGCCTGGGCGGTGTTGCCCTTGAGGCCATCGCGGAGCATGCCGGTGGTGACGTCGAAACCGCGGATCGAGATCGTGTCGAAACGCTGGCTGGCGGCGGTGGTATTGGCCTGCACCCCGGCGGTGTAGCGCAGCGCCTCGTTCACCGACTGCACCTGCTGGGCATCCATCTGGTCGCGGGTGATCACGGAAATCGACTGGGGAATCTCACTCAACGAGGCATCGGTCTTGGTCCCGCTGAGGCTGCGCTTGGCCACGTAGCCGCTTTGCTGGCCAGTAGGGGAGTCGACCTGGGTGGCGCTGATCACGCTGGTGTCCAGGGTCAGCGGCGGCTGCGGCTCGCGCTCGGCGTCCGCGGCCAGCGCGCTACCGGCCTGGGTCAACGACAGGCCCAGGGCCAGGCCGTGGATCAGGCACGCCAGCGGACTGCGGCGCAGGGGCGGGCGAGGAACTGCAGAATCGACTGGCCAACCTGAGGTGTTTCGGTGCGCAACGCTGGTGCCCATGCTTCACTCCGTGATGGGGATTAAATGAGAATGCAAACGTATCTCATTTGTGAGCATGGGTTAGGGCCTAAAACTTTGGCTTGAGCGATCATTTCTTTCGTTTGCGGTACGGCGGGGCAAGGTCAAGGGCAAGTGCGCCGGACTCAGCGCAGGGACTTGGGCGAAACCCCGAAGCGCTTGCGAAAGGCGGTGGAGAAATGCGCCGGGCTGTAGCCGACCCGATAGGCCGCGCTGGAGACATTGGTCTCGCCGCTGGCCAGCAAGCGGTAAGCCTCGCCCAGGCGCTGCTCCTGCAGATAGGCATAGACGCTGGTGCCGAACACCTGGCGAAAGCCGGCGGTGAGCTTGCGCGGATTCAGACCCACCTGACGCGACAGCTCCGACAGCGACGGCGAGTCCTGCAATGAGTTGAGCAGCAGGTCCCGAGCGGCGTGGATACGTTCGATGTCCGCCGCGCTGCCGGGGCTGTCCTGCAGCGGCCGCGACTCGGCATGGGCGAGGATGCCCTCGACCCCCAGGGCGGTGAGCTCCAGGGCCTTGCCTCCCAGGTAGAAGGAGCGGGTCGGGCCTTGCAGTGGGCAGGTGAAGATTTGCTGGGCCAGGGCCAGCAGTGGCTTGCTGGCCGGCTGGCAGAACAGCATCGGCCCGCCGCCTCGCGGGTCCAGCAGGCGCTCGGGTTCCAGGCCGGCATTGCGGATCGACGGGAAGTCCAGTTGCACCGTGGTGTAGCGCACCGGTACGCCACGGGCGAACAGGTGGTCGCCGCAGTGCTCGCCCTGGTTGGCCACGGCGCACAGGGTCGGGCCGCGAATTTCCACTTCCGGCTGGCCCTCGACCCGGCAATTGAGCTGGCCGCTGAGCACCAGGATGATTTTCAAACCTTGCCAGAGCGGCTCTTGCATCCACATCTGGCTGTCCATCAGCACAGTCCCGGTGGACAAGGTGATTTCCGGCACCACCGCCGCCGTGCCGGCGTGCTGCGGATTGGGAAACTGCAGGGTGAAATCCCTTTGGACAGGCTGCGGCGCAGCGTGGGGGCTGAGCATGGCGAACTCCCTGTGAACCCGAAAAAGAGGCCATAAGCTATCAGGAAAATCCGCCCCTGTAATTAAGAATGATTATCCTTTAGCTTTCTGGCCCCGTCCTGTCAGGGCCTGCCGGGGCCGCGCCGCGCAATCAAAAGAAAAAGCCGCGCAAACGAATGTCCTGCCGATTGCCGGGCCTTGGAAATTGCCGGTTAATAATCACTCTCATTTGCAAGCACGGCAGCCCTTCATGGACGACACCCCACGCAACAGCACCGCAGGAGCGCCTGTGGAGCTTCATTTCCTTCCGCGCTGACGACGTTTTTCCGTTCATTCCAAGGGCCTGGCACCTCAGGTCCAGGGCCGCTTTTTGCGTCAAAAAACTCAGGAGACAGCATGTCCACTTTCGATGATCTGCAGGATTGCCCCTCTTGGCCCGAGGCGTTTGCCCAGCGCTACCGCCAGGCCGGTTACTGGCGCGAGGAAACCTTTGGCGACCTGCTGCGGGTGGCGGCCCAGGCTTTTGCCGAGCGCGAGGCGCTGACCGATGGCGAACAGCGCCTGAGCTATCGGCAGTTGGACCTGCGGGTCGATCAACTGGCCGCCGGCCTGTACCGCCTGGGCTTGCGGGCCGGGGAGAATGTGGTCCTGCAATTGCCCAATCGCAGCGCTTTCGTCGAAACCTGCTTTGCCCTGTACCGCCTCGGCGTGCGGCCGATCTTCGCTTTGCCGGCGCACCGGCATCTGGAGATCGGTCGTTTCTGCGAATTCGCCCAGGCCCGGGCCTACCTGTGCACCGACTGTGACGCCGGCTTCGATTACCGGGCCATGGCCCGGGATCTTAAGGCCGGTCATCCGCACCTGGAGTGGGTGATAGTGGCCGGCGAGGCCGAGGAATTCACCGCCCTTGATGGCCTGTATGACCCGGCCCCGTCGCCGGCTTTCCCGGCGCCGAGTGCCGATGCCGTGGCCTGCTTCCAGTTGTCCGGCGGCTCCACCGGGATTCCCAAGCTGATCCCGCGGCGGCACAACGAATACCTCTACAACCTGCGGGCCAGCGTCGAGCGCTGCGGTTTGTCCAGTGCCAGCGTGTACCTGGCGGTGCTGCCCATGGCCCACAACTTTCCCATGTGCTGCCCGGGGTTCATGGGCACCTTGTCGGTCGGCGGGCGCGTGGTGCTCGGCCACTCGCCAAGCCCGGAAGTCTGTTTCGAACTGATCGAGCGCGAAGCCGTGACCCATACCGCCCTGGTGCCGCCCCTGGCCCTGGTCTGGATGGAGGCGGCCCAGGCTCGCGGACGGGGTCTTTCGTCGTTGCAGCTATTGCAGGTGGGCGGGGCCAAGCTCAGTTTCGAGGCGGCGCGGCGTATCGAACCGGTGCTCGGTTGCCGCCTGCAGCAAGTGTTCGGCATGGCCGAAGGGCTGATCTGCTACACCGACCCGCAAGACCCGCCCCAGCGGGTGCTGCACACCCAGGGCCGGCCCCTGTCGCCGGCGGACGAAATCCGCGTGGTGGACGAGCAGGACCAGCCCGTCCCGGTGGGGCAGGTGGGCCAGTTGCTGACCCGTGGCCCCTACACCATCCGCGGCTATTACCGCTATCCCGAGCACAATGCCCAGGCCTTCACCGCCGACGGCTTCTATCGCACCGGTGACCGGGTGCAGCTCACCGCCGACGGCTACCTGATGGTGGAAGGGCGGGACAAGGACCTGATCAACCGCGGCGGCGAAAAGATCGCCGCCGAAGAAGTGGAGAACCTGTTGCTGAGCCATCCGGCGGTGGCCGACATCGCCCTGGTGGCGATGCCCGATGCCTTCCTCGGCGAGCGCACCTGCGCCTTCGTCATTGCCCGTGGCCAGGCGCCCCGGGCTGTGGAACTGCTGCGCCATCTGCGGGCCCAGGGCCTGGCGGCGTTCAAGCTGCCGGATCGCTTCGAGTTCATCCCGGCCTTTCCCCAGACCGGGGTCGGCAAGGTCAGCCGCAAACACCTGCGTGAGGCCATTCAGGCCTTGTACTTCGGTGCTGAGGCCCAAACCCGGGTGGGAACTGATGCCCGTGGCTGAACAACCAGGATTGACTGAACTGTTGCAACCGGTGCGCGGGCGTCTGCTGGCGGCGATGCTGCTGCAGGTGCTGGCGGCGCTGGTGGGCCTGCTGCCGCTGATCGCCGTGGCCGAACTGGCGCCGCTGCTGCTGGCGGGTGAGCTGGACGTGGACCGCGCGGGCTTCTGGCTGCTGGCCGGGGGCGGGGCCTTGCTCCTGCGTCTGTTGGGGCTGGCGGCGGGGTTGCAGATCACCCATCTGGCCGACAGTGACCTGCAGCGCCATCTGCGCCAGCGCATCGCTGCCCATCTGGCGCGGGTGCCCCTGGCCTGGCTGGATGGGCAGCGGCAAACCGCCGAGCGGGTGTTGCTGGAGGATGTCGGCGCCCTGCATCAGTTGGTGGCGCACCTGCCCAACAATCTGGTGGCGGCCCTGGTGGTGCCCTTGGCCAGCCTGATCTACCTGCTGACCGTGAGCCTGCCCATGACCCTGGTGGTGCTGGCGCCACCGCTGGTTGCGCTGTGGCGCCTGCGGGTGATGCGTACCCCGGCGTACCACGCCGAGCGCCAGCGCTTGGGCGCGGCCATGGGCGCGCTGTCGACGGCGACCCTGAACTTTGTGCAGAGCATCGCCATGGTCAAATCCTTTGGCCGGGTGGAGCGGGTGCAGGACGACTTTTTCCAGGCCGTAGAGGATTTCGGCCGTTTCTTCTCCCAGTGGGTCGAGCGCTGGGCCGGCCTGGGGGCCAGTGTCGAAGTGCTGCTCTCGCCTCTGCTGGTGCTGGCTCTGGTGCTGGTGGGCGGGGTGGCGCTGATTGCCGGCGGCGGGCTGCAGCCGGCGCAGTTGCTGGCGTTTGCCTTGCTGGGCCCGGCCCTGGCGGCGCCGGTGGCGGCCCTGGGCCATGGCGCCGATTCCCTGGTCCAGGGCCGGGCGGCGGCGCAGCGCATCAGCGCGGTACTGAGCACGCCGGTGCTGGCGCAGCCGGCGTTCTCCCGAGAGCCCGAAGGCGCCCTGGTGACCTTTGACTCCGTGGACTTCAGCTACCCCGACGGCACTCAGGTGCTGCGGGGCATCGATCTGCGCCTGCAGCCCGGCACCCTGACCGCCCTGGTGGGGGATTCCGGGGCCGGCAAATCCACCCTGGCCACCTTGCTTGCGCGCTTTGCCGATGTCAGCGCCGGGGCGATCCGCATCGGCGGTGTCGACCTGCGGGACATGGACAGCGCGACCCTGTATCGCCAGGTGGCCTTTGTCTTTCAAGAGGTGCGTGTGCTGCGCGCCAGCGTCCTCGATAACCTGCGCCTGGGGCGCCCCGAGGCCAGCCTCGCAGAGGTCGAAGAGGCGGCTCGGGCCGCGCAGATCCACGAACGCATCTGCGCCTTGCCCGAGGGGTATCACACCCTGCTGGGGACCGGCGTGCAGTTGTCCGGCGGCGAGGTCCAGCGCCTGGGCATTGCTCGGGCCATGCTCAGCCAGGCACCGATCCTGGTGCTCGACGAGGCCACCGCGGCCAGCGATCCGCAATCGGAAGCGGCGATCCAGCAGGCCCTGTCGCGATTGGCAGCGGGGCGCACGGTGCTGGTGATCGCCCATCGCTTGAGCAGCATCCAGGACGCCGACCAGATCGCTGTGCTCCAGGGCGGGCAATTGCGCGAGTGCGGTCGGCACCAGGCCCTGCTGGATCAGCAGGGGGTGTATGCCGGGCTGTGGGCGGCGGAGCAGTTTGGCGCGGCCCCGTTGACGAGGGCCCTGTCATGATCGCTGCCCTGTTACGCAGCTTGCAGCCCAAGGAAGCCGGCCTGCTGCGCCGGGCGCTGCTGGCCATGGCGGCCAGTGCCTTGGCCCAGGGCCTGGCGCTGGCCTTGCTGCCCATGGCGTTTGCCGGTGTCTTCGACGCCGCGTCGGGCAAGGCGCCCTGGCTCTGGGCCGCGGCTTTTACCGGGTTCGCCGGGCTGTGCCTGGGGTTGCGCCGCCATGCCCAGCTGGCCGGCTACAGGGCCGGGGCGGCGGCCGCGCAGTCGCTGAACCTGCGCATCGGCCAGCAGTTGGCGCGCCTGCCCCTGGAGTGGTTCGTCGAGCGGCGCGGCGCCGAGCTCAACCGCCTGGTGACCCACACCGTGGCGCAGATCATGAGTGCCCCGGCGCACCTGCTGCAGCCCATGGCCAACGCCTTGCTCACACCCCTGGCGTTGCTGCTGGCGCTGTTTTTCTACGACCGCTCCATGGCCCTGGCCGCCTTGGCCAGTGTGCCCCTGCTGCTGTTGTTCTATCACTGGGGCGTGCGTTGGGGCGGGCAGGCCGAGCGCCTCAGCGAAGCGGCGGCCGGCGAAGCGGCGGCGCGGGTCCTGGAGTTTCTGCGGCAGCAGCCGCTGCTGCGCTCCAGCGGGCGCAACGCTGAAGGCTTCAGCCTGCTGGGCGAGGCTTTGCAGCAACAGCGTCAGGCCCAGCGCCGGGCCCATTGGCGCACTTTTCCGGCGGCCCTGGGGCTGGTGGTGGTGCTCCAGGCCGGCTACACCGCCGTGTTGCTGTGCGGGCTCTACGCGGTCCTCGGTGGCAGTCTCGGGGCCGTGCAGTACCTGGCCCTGGCGGTGCTCGCCACTTGCCTGGTGGAGCCCATGGGCGCCTTGGTCAATCTGGGCACCACCTTGCGCCAGACCCGCCACGGCGTGGACAGCCTGTGCCAGTTGCTGAACCTGCCGCCCCTGCCGGAGCCGAGCGAGCCCCAGACGCCGCAGGGGCAACGGGTCGAGGTGCGGGAGCTGGGGCTGGTGCGCCAGGGCCGAGCGCTGCTGCAGGACATCAGCTTCGAGCTGGAACCGGGCTCCCTGAACCTGCTGGTGGGGGCCTCGGGCTCCGGCAAGTCGAGCCTGTTGCGCTTGCTGGCGCGCTTTTGCGATGTCAGCAGCGGCGCCATCCTCCTGGGGGGCGTGGACCTGCGCCAGCTCTCGGCCCGGCAGCGCGACCAGGACATTGCCCTGATGTTCCAGGACTGTCCGCCGCTGGCCGCCAGCCTGCTGGACAACCTGCGCCTGGGCCGCCCCGAGGCCAGTGAGGCACAACTGATGAGCGCGGCCCACGCCACCGGCCTTGACCGCCTGGCCCAGCGCCTGCCCCAGGGCTGGCAGACCCGGGTGGGCGAGGGCGGCGTCAGCCTCTCCGGCGGCGAACGCCAGTGCCTGGCCCTGGCCCGGGTCATGCTCAAGGACGCCACGCTGATCCTGCTGGATGAACCCACCGCCGCCCTGGACGCCATCAGCGAGGCGCGGGTCAACCGCAGCCTGCTGCAACTGGCGCGCAAGCACACGGTGCTGCTGGTGACCCACAAGCCGACCCTGGCCCCCCACGCCGCGCAGATCCTCCTGTTGGACCAGGGCCGCCTGGGCCAGCGCGGCACCCATGCCCAACTGATGGCGGCTACCGGCCGTTATCGCGAACTGTTCCACGAGCGCGAGGCGATCAATCGCTGGCGCTTGCGACCTACCCCTTCCGTACCCCATAGGACCGTCCACCATGACTGATAACCCAGCACTGGCACGCGCTCATCCAGCGCACGCCGGCCTGAGTCATTCACCCCAAGGCCTCTGCGCGGGCATAGCCCGGCTGCTCGACTACGCGCCCGAGGAGCTTGAGGCGGATGTTTCGCTGATCGAGCAGGGTCTCGATTCGGTGAGCATCATGCGCCTGCCGGCGTTGCTGGCCGCCGAGGGCGTGACCCTGAGTTTTGCCGAACTCATCCAGCAGCCGACCCTGGACGCTTGGTGGGCGCTGATCGAGGCCCGTCGCGGCCTTGCGGCGCCAAGCCTGCAGGCGGTAGCCGACGCCGGCGACGACGCTGATTTTCCTCTGACCCCGCTGCAACAGGCGTACTGGTTCGGTCGCGATCCGGGCATGCCCCTGGGGGGCGTGGGTTGCCACCTGTATCAGGAACTGGATGGCCAGGGCCTGGAACCCCAGCGCCTGGAGCAGGCCGTGCGCCGCCTGTACCAGCGCCACCCGATGCTGCGGGCCTGTTTCATCAATGAAACCTGCCAGCGCATCCTGCCCCACAGCCCCTGGCCCGGGCTGACCGTCCACGACCTGCGCCAGGCGTCCCGTGTGGGCGTCGCCGAGGCCCTTGAGCAGATCCGTGAGCAACTGTCGCACCGCTGCCTGGAGGTCAGCAGCGGGGAAGTCTTCGATGTGCAACTGAGCCTGCTGCCCGAAGGCCGTAGCCGTCTGCACCTGAACATCGACCTGCTGGTGGCGGATGTCCTGAGCATTGGCATCCTGCTGCGGGATCTGGCCCTGATCCATGCCGGTCTCGAACAGCAACTGCCGGTGCTGGAGTGGGACTTTGCCCATTACCTGAAAGCCGAGCAGGCGGCCCGGGCGCCGCAATTGGCGACGGCCCGGGACTACTGGCTGCCGCGCCTGGAGGAGTTGCCCGACGGCCCGCAATTGCCCCTGGCCCGGGAGCCGCAGCAACTGGGTAGGCCACGCTTCCAGCGTCTGGCCATGCGCCTGGATAAAGGCCAGTTGCAGGCCCTGGAGCACAAGGGCCGGCAGCACGGCCTGACCCTGGCCAGCGTGCTGGCCTGCGCCTATGCCCAGGTGCTGGGGCGCTGGAGTGCCAGTCAGCATTTCCTGCTCAACGTGCCGCTGTTCAACCGTCAGGAATTGCACCCTTGCGTGCCCCACCTGCTGGCGGACTTCTCCAATCTGGTGCTGCTGGAAGTGGATCAGCGCCAGCCCCTGGATTTCTGCCAGCAGGCCCTGGCGCTGCAGGCTCAGTTGCACCGGGATATCGCCCACAGCGCCTGGCCCGGGGTCGAGGTGCTGCGCGAGCGTGCGCGCCTGCGTCAGGGCGGCGGTCAGGGGGCGCCGGTGGTGTTTGCCTGCAACCTGGGCCCGGCCTTTGTCGATGACACCTGCCGCCAGCAACTGGGCGAGCCTGGCTGGGCGCTGTCGCAGACGCCCCAGGTGTGGCTGGATCACCAGAGCTACCCCATGGCCGACGGCCTGCTGCTGAACTGGGACGCGGTGCAGGGGCTGTTCCCCGAGGGCCTGCTGGAGCAGATGTTCGAGGCCTATCGCAATCTGCTGCTGTGGCTTTGCGAGCATGACTGGCAACAGGTGGCGCCGTTGCCCCTGCCGGCCGACCAGCAGCGGGTGCGCAGCGCGGTCAACGACTGCCGGCACGCGACCCCGGCCCAGCTGTTGCACCAGGGCTTCTTCCAACAGGCCCAGGCCCATCCCGAGCGGCTGGCGCTGATCTGCGACCAGGGTCAGTTGAGTTATGCCGAGCTGGCCCGGCAAGCCCTGCAACTGGCGGGCGCCCTGGTGGAGTGGGGCGTGCAACCCGGCGAGGCGGTGGCGATCACCCTGCCCAAGGGCCGCGAACAAGTGATCGCGGTGCTGGGGATTCTCGCCGCTGGTGCGGTCTACGTGCCGGTGGGCATCGAGCAGCCACCGGCCCGACGCGACATGATCTATCAGCGTGCCGGAGTGCGCGTGGTACTCACTGACACGGCTCACCGTGACGGCGGCATCTGGCTCGCCGCACTGCGGGTGGTGACCCTGGCCCAGGCGCGCCCGGCAGCCGCCCTGGCACAGCCTTTGCCGCTTGCGGCCGATGCCCTGGCGTATGTGATCTTCACCTCTGGCACCACCGGTGAACCCAAGGGGGTGGAGCTGTCGCACCAGGCGGCGATGAACACCATCGAGGCGCTCAACCGGCGTTATCGGGTCAGCGCCGAGGATCGGATGCTGGGCGTCTCGGCCCTGGATTTCGACCTGTCGGTGTACGACCTGTTCGGCCTCTTGAGTGTCGGTGGCGCCCTGGTGCTGCCGGCCGACGCTTTGCGCAAGGAGCCTCAGGAATGGCTGCGCCTGATCCGCGAACAGCGGGTCACCCTGTGGAACTCGGTACCGGCGCTGCTGGACATGCTGACCTTGCAGGTACGGGACGCTGGCGGCCTGGCGTCGTTGCGCCTGGCCATGGTTTCCGGGGACTGGGTCGGCCTCGACCTGCCACGCCGTTTGCGAGAGGCGGCGGGGCGTGACCTGCAGTTCGTGGCCCTGGGTGGCGCCACCGAGGCGGCGATCTGGTCGAACTGCCAGGACGTGGACGCGGTGCCCGGGCACTGGCGTTCGATCCCCTATGGCCGGCCCCTGGACAACCAGTGCTTCCGGGTGGTGGACAGCCAGGGCCGGGATTGCCCCGACTGGGTGCCGGGCGAGCTGTGGATCGGCGGCGCCGGGGTTGCCGCGGGCTATCGCGGCCTGCCCAGCCTGAGTGCCCAGCGCTTTGTCGAGCATGACGGCGGGCGCTGGTACCGCACCGGCGACCAGGGTCGCTACTGGGCCGACGGCACCCTGGAGTTCCTCGGACGCCTGGACCATCAGGTCAAGGTCCGCGGCTTTCGCATCGAACTGGCGGAAATCGACCTGGCCCTGGAGCGCCACCCGGCCATCAGCCGTGCCCTGAGCCTGGTGCTGCCCGGCAGCGAGCCGCAGCTGGCGGTGGTGCTGGTGGCCCATGAGCCGCTGCCCTCGACCCAGGCCCTGCGGCAGTGGCTGGGCCAATGGCTGCCCGAACACATGCTCCCGGACAGCTGGCTGACCCTGGCCGAGCTGCCGCTGAGCAGCAACGGCAAGGTCGATCGCGCGGCCTTGCTGTGGCTGCTGCAGGAGCAGCGACGCGGCATCGCGCCGCACAGCGCCGAGCCTCCTCAAGGGGAGTGGGAAGAGGCCGTGGCCGCCCTTTGGCAGGAGTTGCTGGAGGTGCCACAGGTGGGCCGGCACCAGGGCTTTTTCGCCCTGGGTGGCAACAGCCTGCTGGCCGCCCGCTTGATCGAACGCATCGCTCGGCAGTTCCAGCTGGAACTGTCGCTCAAGGACTTTTTCAACGCGGCCACCGTGGCCCTGCAGGGGCAGTTGCTCGCCTCGCGCCGGGAACAGCGGCCCGTCACTCAGAACGCAATGGTGGAGGGCGTGTTATGACGCTGCAGCAACTGCAACAGGATCTGCAACAACTGGGCGTGGAGCTCTGGGAAGAACAGGGTCGCCTGCGCTATCGGGCCCCGGCCGGGGTCATGGACGACGCACGCCTGCAGCAACTTCGGCAACACAAGGACGCGCTGCTGCAACAGCTGCAGGCGGCGCAGATGCCGACCCTGGAGGCCGACCTGCCGGCCCGGGAAGAACCCTTCCCGCTGACCGATGTGCAGGCGGCCTATCTGCTGGGCCGCACCACGGCCTTCAGCTTTGGCGGCGTGGCCTGCCACGGTTATCTGGAGTTCGCCCAGCAGGACCTCGACCCACTGCGTCTGGAACAGGCCTGGAACCAGCTGATCGCCCGTCACGAGATGCTCCGCGCCGTGGTGCTGGAGGAGGGCTACCAGCGCATACTGCCCCAGGTGCCCCATTACGCCATTGCGAACCACGACCTGAGCCAGGACGACGGCAGTGCCTTGCAGGCCCTGCGCGAGCGCATGGAACTGCGCCGCGCCACGCCTCAGCAATGGCCCTTGATCGAATTGTGCGTGAGCCAGGGCCGCGACACCTCGCGCCTGCACCTGTCGGTGGACCTGCTGGTGTGCGACTACCAGAGCGTGCGCATGCTGCTGGCCGAGTTGCAGCAGCTGTACCGCGGTGAGGCCCTGCCGGCCCCGGCGCAGATCAGCTTCCGCGACTACGTGCTGGGCGAGCGGCGCCTGCGCGAGCAACCGCGCTACCAGCGCGACCGTGACTACTGGTGGGCGCGGGTCGACAGCCTGCCGGGGGCACCGGAGCTGCCGTTGCTGGGGTCACCCACCGGGCCACGCTTCCAGCGCCGGGCCATGAGCCTGGAAGCGCGGGACTGCAACGCCCTGCGCCTGAATGCGGCCGCCGCCGGGGTCGGCGTGTCGGCGGCGATTCTCTCGGCCTATGCCGAAACCCTGGGCCGCTGGAGTCGGCGCGGACACTTCTGCCTGAGCCTGACCCTGCTCAATCGCCTGTCCCTGCACCCTCAGGTCGACCGCTTGGTGGGGGATTTCAGCTCGGTGGAACTGCTGGAAGTGCAGACTCTGCAAGGGGGCAGTTTCGGCCAGCGCAGCCAGCAGTTGCAGGAACGGCTGTGGCAGGACATGGACCATCGCCTGTGCTCGGGCATCGAAGTGCTGCGCGAGCTGGCGCGGCGCAAGGGCCAGGATGCGGCGCTGATGCCGTACGCCTTCACCAGCACCCTGGGCGCAGGTGGCGAAAGCGGCGGCGGGGCCTTCATGCCAGGGGCCGAGCTGGTGTTCGGCATCAGCCAGACGCCCCAGGTGCTGATCGATTGCCAGGTCAGCGAACGGGACAACGGCCTGGCGATCAACTGGGACATTCGCGAGGGGGTGTTCAGCGAGGCGCTGCTCGACGACTTGTTCGATACCTTTGAGCGGCTGCTCAAGCGCCTGGCCCGGGAACCCTCGGCCTGGACCCTGGACGATTGCCTGGAATTGCCGGCGGCCCAGCGCCTGCAACGCGAGCTGGTGAACCAGACAGCGGCGCCGTTGCCCACCGGCGGGTTGCATGAGCCGTTCTGGCGTCAGGCAGCTGCTGCGCCCCAGCGTGTGGCCTTGATCCAGGGTGCCGGGCAACTGAGCTACGGCGAGCTGGCCGGACGCGCCGAAGCCGTGGCCGAGGCCCTGCTGAACGCCGGCTGCCAGCCGGGAGAGCGGGTCGCGGTGTGCATGGACAAGGGCCTGGAGCAGGTGATCGCGGTGCTGGGCATTCTGCGAGCAGGGGCGGCCTATCTGCCTCTGGACACCAACCAGCCCGAGGCCCGGCGCCAGTTGATCCTGGATAACGCCGAGGTCGGCCGGGTGCTCAGTCAGTCCTGGTTGAGCGATGAGTTGTGCTGGCCGGCGCGGGTGACCCAGGTGATCCAGGTCGATCAGGGCCCGCTGGCGGCGCAAGCTCCGTTGCCGGTGCTGGACATCGATCCGCAGCAGCTGGCCTACGTGATCTATACCTCCGGCTCCACCGGGGTGCCCAAGGGGGTGATGATCAGCCATCAGGCGGCGCTCAATACCATCGTCGACATCAACCAGCGCTTTGCCATCGGCGCCGAGGATCGGGTCCTGGCCCTGGCCAGCCTGGGCTTCGACCTTTCGGTGTATGACCTCTTCGGCCTGCTGGCCGTGGGCGGCGCCCTGGTGCTGCCCGACCCGCAACGCCGCGCCGATCCTTCGCACTGGGCGGCGTGTGCCCGGGAGCATGGGGTCACGCTGTGGAACTCGGTGCCGGCGCAATTGCAGATGCTTACCCACTACCTGCAGGCGGTGCCGTCCATGGCCCCCGGAACCCTGCGCCTGGCGCTGCTGTCGGGGGACTGGATTCCCCTGAACCTGCCGGCGGAGGCTGCCCAGCTGTTGCCGCAGTTGCGGCTGATCAGCCTCGGGGGGGCCACGGAAGCGGCCATCTGGTCGATCTACTATCCGATCACCCAGGTCGATCCGCAGTGGCGCAGCATTCCTTACGGCGCGCCCCTGGCCAACCAGCGCTTCATGGTCCTCGACGAGCAGGGCCGCGACCGTCCTCAAGGGGTGGCCGGCGAGCTGTACATCGCCGGTAGCGGCCTGGCCCTGGGTTACCTGGGGGACGCCGAGAAAACCGCCGAGCGCTTTGTCGATCACCCTCGCAGCGGCGAGCGCCTGTACCGCACCGGCGACCTGGGCCGCTACCTGGAAGATGGCCTGATCGAGTTCCTTGGTCGCGAGGATTTCCAGGTCAAGGTGCGCGGTCATCGCATTGAGTTGGCGGAGGTGGAAAGTGCACTGCTCAGCCATCCCCATGTGGAGTCCGCGGTGGTGGTGGCCGCTGGCGAAGGGGCCTTCGAACGGCGGCTGCAGGCCTGTCTGCGGGCCAGTTTGCGGGACATGCCGCTGGCCTGGCCGGAGCAGCTGGAGGCGCGTACCCAGGCCGCGGCCCAGGCCGTGCGCGGTGACCTGAGCGATGCCCTGGTCAGCGAGATGTCGGCCTGTGTCGAGCGCGCCGCGCTGCTGTCCATGGGCCTGGCCCTGCAGCGTCCCGGGCTGTTCCAGCAGGCGGGGCAGCGTCACTCCCTGGAAGAAGTGTGGGCCTTGAGCGAGGTCGCGCCGCGCAACCAGCGCTTGATCCGGCGCTGGTTGCAGGCCCTGGCCCAAGAAGGGCTGGTGCAGCATGACCGGCAGTCCGGTGGCTACTCGGACCTGCGGGTGCAGCGCGAGGAATACCTTCAGCTGTGGCAGCGCATCGAAGCCTTGGAGCCTTGCGTAGGCTGGGGCGCCGAGGTCCTGCGTTATCTGCGCGAAAGCCAGGAGCAACTGCCGGCGCTGATGAGCGATCAGCTGGACCCGCTGCACCTGCTGTTCCCCGAGGGCCGTACCGATACCGCCGAGGGCGCCTACCGCAAGAACCTGATCAGCCAGTACCTGAACCAGGCAGTGTGCGCTGCGGTGCAGGAGATCATCCGCCAGCGTCCTGCCGGTCAGCGCCTGCGCCTGCTGGAAATCGGCGCCGGGGTCGGCGGCACCAGCGCCGATTTGATCCCGGCCCTGGACGGCCTGCCGGTGGACTACCAGTTCACCGACCTGTCGCAGTTCTTCCTCAACGAGGCCCGGGAACATTTCGCCGCCTATCCCTGGGTCAGCTACGGGCTGTTCGACCTCAACCAGGACCACTGGGCCCAGGGCGTGGCCGCCAACTCCCTGGACGTGATTCTCTGCGCCAACGTGCTGCACAACTCGCGGCATGCCAGCCGGGTGCTGGCGCGGCTGCGGGAGATGCTGGCCCCGGGGGGCTGGCTGATCTTCATCGAAGCCACCCGCGACACTTACCAGATCATGGCCTCCATGGAGTTCAAGGAAGGCCTGACCGCGTTCGAGGACTTCCGTGCGGAACTGGACACCACCTTCATCCGGCGCGAGCAGTGGCAGCAGTTGCTGCTGGAGGCCGGGGGCGAAACCCCGCTGTGCCTGCCCAAGGCCGATGACGCCATGTCGCAGATCGGTCAGCACCTGTTCATCACCCGCTTCAAGAGCGAGCGCCAGACCCTGGAGCCCGAGCCACTGCGTGCCCATCTGGCCCAGCGTCTGCCGGACTACATGATCCCGGCGGACTGGCAGATCCTCGACGAGATGCCCCTGACCGCCAACGGCAAGGTCGACCGCCAGGCCCTGGCCCGGATCGGCGTGGCCGGGCCCGAGCAACAGGTCAACAGCGGCGCGGCACCGGTGGACGATCTGGAACGCAGCATCGCCGAGGTCTGGCAGACCCTGTTGCGGGTGCCGGCGGTGGGCCGCGAGCAGGGCTTCTTCGAGCTGGGCGGCGACTCGTTGCTGGTGGCGCAAGTGGTGGGTCGCCTGCGCGAAGCCTTGCCCCAGGCCCGGCAGTTGCCCTGGAGCGACTTGCTGCGGCAGTTGATCAACCAGCCCACCGTAGCGGCCCTGGCCGACTACCTGCGCGGGCAGGGGGGGCAAGGCGATTCACCGCTGGTGCGCATCAGCGACAAGGTGCAGGGCCCGACACGGATCTTCGTCCACGACGGCAGCGGCACCCTGGCGCCGTATCGCGCGCTGTTCGCTGCCCTGGGGGAAGACGCGCCCCTGGAAGGGCTGGTGCTCAACGACGTGCCGGGGTATCTGGCGCTGGAGCCGGCCACGGCGATTCGCCGGTTGGCCGAGCGCTATGCCGACACCCTGCAGGCCGAAGGCCGGCGCCAGGTGAGCATCGTCGGCTACTGCCTGGGCGGGTTGCTGGCCACCGAACTGGCGGCATGCCTGGCGGCGCGTTCCATCGAGGTGCTGCAGCTGAGCGTGATCAGCAGCTACCGGGTGCCGTTCATGATCGAGGACGACCTCTTGGCCGAGTACGTATTCGCCCGGGTGATGCAGGCCGATCCGCTGGTGCTGGGGTATCCCGAGGACGAGCAGGCCATGGAGCGCAGCATCGCCCGGGTCCTGGCCCAGACCCCAGGACGGGTGCCCCAGGGTTCGCTGTTGGCCTTGAGCGACGATGGCCAATGCACCTCGGCCCTGGCCTGTCTGCGGCGCCTGGCTGAGAAGACCCCCGAGCAGCGCCTGCAGGCGATTGCCGAAGCCATGCGCCACGCCGGTTCGCAGTTGAGTGACCTGGACTGGCTGCGCGAGCAATTGCAGGTGTTGCGTCACAGTCTGGCGGCGGTGGCCCTGCATGAGGCCACGCCGTATCAGGGCGACTTGCTGTTCATTCGCCAGAGCGGAGAGGTCCAGGTACTGCCGGGCATGCACCGCGACATGAGCGCTTACTGGCAGGCCCTGTGCCTGGGCGAACTGCGGGTGGTGGATGTGCCTGGGGATCACTTCAGCTGCATGCAGCAGCCTCAGGTACAAGCCGTGGCCCGGGCCTTCGACGCCGCCGAGGTGGCGGCATGAGTGGGGCGCTTATTGGTCTGGTCGGCGCGTATGGCAGCGTCGGCCGTCAGGTGGCGCAACTGCTGGCACCCAGGCTTGCCCTGCGCCTGGGCGGACGCGACCGGCAGCAGGCCGAGCAGTTGAACCAGCAGTTGGGGGCGTGCGCCGACGTGCGCGCCCTTGACCTGTGGGATGAGCAAAGCCTGGCCAGCTTTTGCGCCGGCTGCACCCTGGTGATCAATTGCGCCGGGCCCAGCTACCGGATTCTCGACCGGGTGGCCCGGGCCGCGCTGGCGGCGGGCGCCGATTACCTGGATGTGGGTGGCGACGACCCGGTGCACGAGCGTCTGGCCGGTCAAGTGCCCGCAGGGCGCCGGGTGCTGTTGTCGGCGGGCATGCTGCCGGGGCTGTCGGGGGTGTTTCCGCGGTTGCTGGCGCAGTCCTTCCAGCGAGTCGACGAGATGCGCTGCTATGCCGGCGGCCTGGGACGGCTGTCCGTCACGGCCGCCGAGGACTTCCTGCTGAGCCTGGGCAATGGCTTCGGCCAGGCCCAGTGCGGCTGGCGCGAGGGACAGGTGGTGCGCAGCACGGGCAGCGCCCGGCAGCCTCTGCAACGGGACTGGCTGCCGGTGGCCGGGGTACAGGCCTATCCCTACCTGAGCACCGAGCAGCAGCGCTTGTTCAGTGACCTGCAAGTGCCCCATGGACAGGGCTTCAACCTGTTCGAGGGCGGGCAACTGGCGGCGACTTTGCAGCGTATCCAGGGCTCGGCGCCAGAGGCGCGCAACACGCCGCAGAACATCGCCGCGCTGGTCCAGGCCAGTGCCCTGGATGTCGCCGGACGGCGGCCATACCAACTGCTGGCGGTGGAGGTCGACGGCCTGCGTGATGGCCGCCCGCAGCAGGCCAGTGCCTGGTTGCGGGCCGGCGACGGTTCGCGGTTGACCGGCAGCGTCGCGGCGTTTTGCGCGCTGCATTGGCAGCTATTGCCCCAAGGCCTGCATTACGCGGCCCAGGTGCTGGATGCTCAAGCCTGCCTGGAGCAGGTCTGTCAGTGGTTGCCGGACACCCGGGTCAGCCTGGGCCTGGGCGCCGGTACTCCGCTGGCCGAGCTAGAGGAGGGTGTGCTGTGAGAAAGGCTCCCAGTGCCTGGCTGCGCCGTTACCCGCAGCCGCAACCGCCGCGCTGCCGGCTGGTGTGCCTGCCCCATGCCGGGGGCAGCGCGAGTTTTTTCAATGACTGGCGGGCGGGGTTGCCCGCCGATATCGAGTTGATCAGCGTGCAGTACCCGGGGCGTGAAGAGCGCCTCAACGAGACCTGGCCCGGCAGCCTGGAGTGGATGGCGGGCACTATCACCCGGGCCCTGTCGGACCTGGTGGACCGGCCCCTGGTGCTGTTCGGCCACAGCATGGGCGCGGCCCTGGCCTATGAAGTGGCGGGGCGCATGCAGCAGCAAGGCTCGGCCCCTCAGCGCCTGATTGTGTCGGCACACCCGGCGCCCCATCGCCAGCGCCACAGCGAGCTGCACCTGGGGTCGGACGAGGCGTTGCTGGCGGATGTACGGCGCCTGTCCGATGGTGCGCCGTCCTTGTTGGACGACCCGACGCTGCGGGACCTGTACCTGCCGGCACTGCGTAACGACTATCGGCTGATCGAGTCCTATCGCGGCGACATCGGCCGCGCCCTGGACCTGCCCCTGAGCGTGTGCCTGGGGGGGCAGGACCCGGAAGTCGATGCGGACGAAGCCTATGCCTGGGCCGAGGTCAGCGCCCAGGTCACCGACTTCCAGAGTTTCCCCGGTGCTCACTTCTATCTGCGCGAGCAGCAGGCCGAAGTGCTGCGGCACCTGACCCGGCTGCTGGCCGGCCACGGCGAGCAGCCGTGGCAGTGCTGGCCCTCGACCCCGTGAATTTTCCCTTGGTAGTCATCAACATGAAAACCCCCGAGCAATGCAGCGCCCTGGAAGACATCCGCTGGGCGATCGACACCCTGGACCAGCAGATCATCCAGGCCCTCGGCCAGCGCCTGGCCTACGTCAAGGCGGCCGCACAATTCAAGCCGACCCAGGACAGCATCGCCGCGCCGGAGCGGGTCGCGGCGATGCTCCCGCAGCGTCAGCAATGGGCCGAGCAGGCAGGCCTGGACCCGATGTTCGTGGTGCCGCTGTTTGCCCAGATCATCCACTGGAACATCGCCCAGCAAGTGCGCCACTGGCGCGTTCAGCGTGGGCTTGAGCAAGGAGTCGGCAATGAATGAGTCGTGCCTGTCCGGGCTGACCCAGGCCCTGCGTGAAGGTGAGGCCCAGGCTCGGCGCAATGGTCGCGCGGTACTGGTGGTGTTCAGCCTGGCCGCCGAGCGCCTGGAGCCACTGCGGCTGTTTGCTGCCAACCGCCAGGTGTTCGGCCAGAGCCTGTTCTGGTCCAGCGACCAGGGCGCTCTGGCCCTGGCCGGGTTCGGCTGCACCGAGGAAATCAGCCCGCCGGCCGCCGAGCGCTTTGCCGCCAGTACCCAGGTCTGGCGCCAACTGCTGGAGCAGGCCCATCAGGTCGGCCCGCGCAAGGCTTATCTGTGCGGCGGCTTCGCCTTCGATCCCCAGGCGCCGCGCAGTACTCAGTGGCAGTCGTTCGCCGCCACCTCCCTGGTACTGCCACGGATACTGTTGTTGCGCGAAGGCGAACAGCAGCACTGGCTGTTCAGCCTGTGGATCGAGCCGGGCGCCGATGTGGCCCATTGCGCTGCCGGCCTTGCGGCGGAATGGAACCTGCTGCAGGTCCGCTATGCCCATGCACCGTCACTGCAGGTGCCGGTGGGCACCCGGCAGGACGACGACGCCCTGGGCGCCGAGCAGTGGCAGGCCACCGTCGCCGGCGCCATCGGCCGGATCAACGCCGGTGAACTGAGCAAAGTGGTGCTGGCCCGGGAAGTCTGCTTGCGGGCCCCGCGCAGCATTCCCTGCGGCCCCTTGCTGGAGAACCTCAGGGCGGCCTATCCCCAGGCCTTTCTGTTTGCCTTCAGCCGCGGCGACAGTTGCTTCCTCGGCGCCACCCCCGAACGTCTGGTGCGCGTGGCCCGGGGCACCTTGAGCACCGTGGCCCTGGCCGGCACCTGCGCCCGCGGTCAGCACGAGCAACAGGATGCCGAACTGGGCCAGGGCCTGATGGACAGCGCCAAGGATCGCCACGAGCACGCCCTGGTGGTGCAGACCCTGCGCGAAGCGCTGCAGCCCTATTGCGCCATGCTGGAAATTCCTGCGCAGCCGCAACTGCACCGCCTGGCCCACGTCCAGCATCTGCTGACCCCGGTGTTGGGGCGGTTGCGGCCCCAGGTGGACCTGCTGCAACTGGTCGACGCCCTGCACCCGACCCCGGCGGTGGGCGGCCTGCCTCGGGCCAAGGCCCTGGAGTACATCCGCGAGCATGAGCAACTGGACCGGGGCTGGTACGCCGCCCCGGTGGGTTGGCTCAACGCCGAGGGCGACGGCGAGTTTGCCGTGGCCCTGCGCTCGGCGCTGATTCGCGGCAACCAGGCGCACCTGTTTGCCGGCTGCGGGATTGTGGGCGAGTCGGACCCCGAGAGTGAATACCAGGAGACCTGCCTGAAGTTGCGCACCATTGGCGACGCGTTGTGTCCGCCAGCGGCCTTGCCGAGCGTGGCAGTGAGCGCCGGACAAAGCGCCTTGTAGACGCTGGCGCAGGCTCGCAGCGATCCTGAGGGCGCCGAGGCCCCTTCGGTGCCTCGCGCAGCCTGCGGCAGCGGCTACACAGAGGGTTTCCTGTAGCCGCTGCTGAGCCTGCGAAGCTGCGAAAAGGCCGGGCCGCGTTCGGTACACAGGGCCTTGCCTGGCGAGCGCTTGGAGCCCTGGTCTGCAGGTTCAGCCAGTGGGCACCGTGACCGCTGCCGGGCCGGCGATGCTGGACGCCGGCCTGGTCCGCAGCAGGGCGTTGATGGCCTGGCCGTAGTCCTTGCCCGCCAGGCGCATGCTGTTGTTGTGGGTGCCGCCGGGCACCAGCAACAGCTTCTTCGGCTCCAGGGCGGCCTTGAACAGTTGCTGGCTCAGGCGCGGCGGTACGTAGTCGTCTTTGAGGCCGTGGACCACCAGCAAGGGCATGCCGATCTCGCCGATCTTGTCGATGGAGTCGAACTTCTGTGACAGCAGCCAGCGTACCGGCAGCGAGGTCTTGGTCGCTGCGGCAGCGGCATCGGCCAGGGTGGTGAAGGTGGATTCGACGATCAGCCCGCGAGCGGCAATCGGGGTCTTTTCGGCGGCGGCATTGCGCCCCAGTTCGGCAGCCAGGTCGATGGCCACCGCCCCTCCCAGGGAGTGGCCGTAGATCAGGCGTTTGTTGGCATCGGGTTGCAGCACCTTGAGCCGCTCCCAGGCGACGCGCGCGTCTTCATACACGCTGCTTTCCGAGGGCAGGTCGCCATGGCTCTGGCCGAACCCCCGGTAATCGATGGCCAGCACCGAGTAGCCCAGGGCGTGCAGTTGCTCGATGCGAAACAACTGGCCGGTGAGGTTCCAGCGCACGCCGTGCAGGTAGAGGATCGCCGGGGCATCGGCGCGTTTGGCCGGCCACCACCAGGCGTGGATGTTCTGTCCGGGCTTGAAGCTTTGCGGTTTGAGTTGCAGTTCCTGCACTGTGCTGGGCAGACCGCGATACCAGCCGGCGTTGCCCGGCTCGATGCGAAACACCAGTTGGCGCTCCTTGTGTTCGAGCACCGCACAGCTCACCGGCAGGCCGACGATCAGTGTGGCCAGGCACAGCAGCGCAAACCAGCGACGGCGCAGGCGCTGGGACAGGGATGGGGACATGCAGGGCTTCACCACAGGACGGACGACAGCGCGTTTTTAACAGATGTGCCGGGATGACGGC
The DNA here is from genome assembly GCF_042980055.1 of Pseudomonas danubii. Lineage (NCBI taxonomy): Bacteria > Pseudomonadati > Pseudomonadota > Gammaproteobacteria > Pseudomonadales > Pseudomonadaceae > Pseudomonas > Pseudomonas danubii. The sequence goes on along the minus strand of NZ_CP116502.1, from coordinate 5,124,489 downwards.
ACTCATTTTCAGCGCAGCGGTCGGCGGCAAAGGTTAGAAAATGCTACGGGGGGAGGGGTAACAGACGTCGTGGCCAGCCGCTGGTGGGACGGGCCACGACGAGGGGGCTGCTTTAGAAGTTCCAGCGAGTGCTGAGCATCACATTCCGCGGGTCGCCGTAGTACGACGAGTTGTAGAAGCCGATGTTGGTGAAGTACTTCTTGTCGAACAGGTTGTTGACGTTGAGGGTGGCCGAGACGTTCTCGGTGATCTGGTAGCGGGCCATCAGATCCACCAGCCAGTAAGGGTCCTGGGCGAATTTTTCCTCGGTGCCCTTGCCGTAGTTGCTGAGTATCTTCCAGCCGGTGCCCTGCCAGCGGACGCCGCTGCCCAGGGTCAGCTTGTCCAGGCTGCCGGTCAGTTTGTAGCTGGTGTAGAGGTTGACCTGATCTTCCGGTTCCCAGGTGGAGACCTTGGCCCCGCTCTGGTCGCGAATGATCTTGTGGGTGTAACCGGCCTGCAGCTGCCAGCCGGGGGCGAGCTCTCCGGAGATTTCCGCTTCATAACCCTTGGCCTTGGACTTGATGCCCTTGGAGGCATAGTCCAGCCCGGGGGTGGTGGGGTTGGCGTTATAGGCCAGGTCATCCACGGGCCGGTTTTCTTCATGCACCTCGAAGTAGGCCAGGCTGGAGTTCAGGCGACCGTCGAAGAACTCGCCCTTGAGGCCCACCTCGTAGTTGGTGCCTTCGTCGGGCTTGAGCACCTTGTCGTTGCGGTCGCGGTAGTCGTCCTGGGGCAGATAGATCTCGGTATAGCTGGCATAGACGGAGAAGTTCTGGTCGAGGTCGTAGACCACCCCGGCGTAGGGAATGACCTTGCCGGTGTCCTTGGTCCGGCTGGTGCCGCTGACCTCGTAGTTGTTGACCCGGCTGCCCAGCAGCAACGAAAGATCATCGTTGAGGCTAAAGCGCGCGGTCATGTAGCCGGCACTCTGGCGGGTGGTCTCGTCGTTCTTTTTGGTGATGCGGCCCCAATCGGGCTTGGGGCTGTGCCCGTCCCAGTTGAAGTAGTCGTAGAAATTGTTGTGATTGGTGGCGCTGGTGAAGTCCCGGCCTTTCCAGTGCGAGTTGGAGATCGAGGCCCCGACCACCAGCTGATGCTCGCGCCCCAGCAGGTCGAAGGGCCCCGTAGCGTAGAGGTCGCCGCTGTCGCTGACGGTCTCGCCGGTGTACTTGCGGGTCAGCAGCGAGGCGATGCCGGTCTCGGCATTGGGCGACATCAACGAACCCAAGGGAGCGTTGTAGCCATTGATCTGGTGGTTGTACTGGGCCTTGGCCACCCAGCCGTTTGCAAAGCTGTGCTCCAGGGTGGTGAACGCGGTACGGGTGTATTGCGACCAGCGGCTCCAGCTCGCGCCGTTGTTGTAGGAGCGCGAGGTGCTGATGGCATTGCCCTTGGAGTCGTACAGCGAGCTGCTGCCCGACCAGCTGGAACCCTTGGGGTCGTTGTCCTGATAGTCGGCGCCGACGGTCAGCAGGGTGTCCGGTGACAGGTCGAACTCCAGGATGCCGTAGTAGACGCTGGTCTGGCGCTGGTAGTGGTCAAGGAAGGATTTCTTGTCCTGATAGGCGGCGACCATCCGTCCGCGGACATTGCCGCTGTCGGTCAGGGGGCCACTGACATCGACCTGCGAGCGGTAGTTGTCCCAGGAACCGGCCCCCAGGTCGATATGCCCGGCGAATTCGGCGGTGGGTTTCTTGCGCACCATGTTGATGGTGCCGCCGGGGCCACCGGCACCGGTGAGCAGGCCGGTGGCGCCCTTGAGTATTTCCACGCGGTCGTAGATCACCGTGTCGGTGAGGGTGTGGCCCGAGGAGTACTGCGCGTCCTGCAGGATCGGAATTCCGTCGTACTGGAAGTTCTGAATGGCAAAGCCGCGAGAGAAGTAGCTGGTGCGGTCACTGTCGTAGGTGGCCACGGTGATGCCTGGGGTATGGCGCATCACGTCGTCGATGGAATTGAGGCCGAAATCGTCCATGGCCTGGCGGGTGACCACCGAGATCGACTGCGGGGTTTCCCGGGGTGTCAGCACCAACCGGGTGGCGGTGGCGATGGTGCCGGGGGTGTAGGAGCCGGAGCCTTCGGTGATGGTTCCCAACTGGTTGGTGCTGACGGTGGTGGTGCCGAGTTCCACGCGTTCGCCGCCGGCCCTGAGCACTCGATAGCCCGCCCCTTCGGCCACCGCTTGCAGGCCCAGGGGCGCCAGCAGGCGTTGCAGGCCTTCACCGATGGCGAAGCGGCCGCTCAGGCCTGGGCTGTGCTTGCCGGCGCTGAGGCTGGCATCGACGGCGATCATGGCCCCGGATTGCTGGCCGAAGGCGCCCAGTACCTGATCCAGGTTGCCTGGGGCGATTGCGTAGTCGTGGCGCTGGCTGTCAGCCACTTCGGCGTTGGCCTCGGCGGCCAGCAGCGGCAGGCTGGTGCTGGCGATCGACAGGCCGATGAGGAACGGGCGCAGGGCCGCGGCAAGGGGCGTGAGGCGGATGTGCATAAGAAAGTCCATGGGTTGGGAAGGGTTGGCGCTGAGCTGTTTTCCAGCTTCTTCCCTGGTCTTGATGCGTGAGATTGGAAAAACTGCCGCCTTCCTGGAAAAAAATCAGGCCGCCGTCACTGAGGCCCAATAGCCCATGACCCGCTGAATGCGAATGGGCAGGGTTCGGGCCAGCAAGTCGAGGCTGGCGTCCGGCTGGTCGAGGGAGAACGAACCGGACACCCGCAGCCCGGCGACCTCGGCGGCGCAGCGCAGCAGGCCCGGACGATAGCGGTCGAGTTCGGCGATCACCTCGGCCAATGGCATGCGTTCGGCGATCAGCAGGCCCTGAGTCCAGGCGCTGGCTGCGGCGGCCACTGGCGTTACGGGGCTCATGCGTTGCTCGATGTCCACCTGCTGGCGCGGGCCCAGGACCTGTCCGGGCCCCTGACCCAGGCTGACCGAGGCACTGCCGCTCAGCAGTTGCACCCGGGTGCCGCGGTGTCCCGGCAAGCCGACGCTGACCATCAACTGCGACAGCGGTGCCAGGTGGATCCTGGCTTCGGCGGTGACGACCCGCACTGGCGCGGCGTTGCCCAGGGTCAGCAGCAGGCGTCCACTGTTGAGCCGTAGTTGCGGTCCTTGCACACGGTCCTGAAGATCCAGAGTGGTGCGGGTGTCCAGCTGCAGCGCCGTGCCGACCGCCAGTTGCAGTTGGCGGCGTTCGCCGGTGGCGGTGTGGTAGTCGCTGAACAACTGCGGCAACAGCAGCCGCTCGCGCACGCTCCAACTGCTGGCGGCCACCACTCCAAGGCCGACGACGCCCTTGAGCAAGGTGCGCCGCGAAGGGTGGCTGCGGGCCTGGAGCAACTGCCGGGTGCGAGCGGCGGGCAGGCTGCGGGTGCTGTCGCGCAGGTCCTGCCCGAGTCCGGCCAGGCGTTGCCAGGCCAATTCATGTTGCGGGTCGGCCCGGCGCCAGGCCAGGCACCCGGCCTGTTGCTCGGCGCTGCTGGTGCCCGACTGCAGGAGCACCAGCCATTCCAGGGCCTGGTCCAGTACGCGGTGGTCCACCGCGCCCTGATCGTCCATGGGCTTAAAGGCGCTCATGCCGGGTACACCGCCGCATAGCAGTGGCGGTAGGCCTTGAGCATGGCTTTCTGTACCACGTTGACCGAGAGCTGCAGGCGCTCGGCAATCTGCGGGTAGGTCAGGCCTTCGAGCTGGGACAGCAGAAACACGTCCCGCACCCGATGGCCCAGACCGTCCAGCACCTGACCCACGGCGTCCAGGGCTTCGAGCACCAGCAGGCGGGTTTCCGGTGAGGGCTGGTGTTGCGGGTCCAACTGCGCCAGTGATTCAAGGTAGGCCCGCTCCAGGGCCTGGCGGCGGAAATACTGGCCGCACAGTCGGCTGGCCACGGTGTTCAGATAGGCCCGGGGTTCACGCAGTACCGGCAGTTGTTCGCTGCGCAGAATCCGCAGGAAGGTGTCCTGTGCCAGGTCCATGGCCTGGTCCTGGTTACCGAGCTTGCGTCGCAGCAGTTGCACCACCCAGTTGTGATGCTGGACGTAGAGCTCGCCCACGGCGTGCTGTAGCGAAGAGTTGGGCACCATCGATAGGGGTTCCGGGACCGAGGCGAGCGAAAAGGGTGTTTATGGTAATGCTTCTCATTAGTGCGCGCTCAAGTTTTTATCGCTGCCGGCCAGGGCCCGAGCACGCGGGGCTTGTCGGTCATGTAGTTGTAGGTTACAACTAAATATTCCACGAGAGAGGTCACCTTTATGTCGAGCCCATCCGCAGGTTTCATCCCGCAATTGCGCCAGGCTTCCCGGCAGATGGTCCGTGAGCTGGGCTTCATGCACAGCACCCTGGCCGCCACCGACTACTCGCCCTCGGCAGTGCATGCGTTGCTGGAGATCGGCCAGGGCAATGCCTTGACCGCTGGCGATCTGGTGACGCTGCTGGGGCTGGAAAAATCCAGCGTCAGTCGTCTGGTGCGCAAGCTGGTGGAGGCCGGCGAGATCCGCGAACAGGCCGATGCACAGGATGCCCGCTCGAAGCGCCTGCACCTCACCGCCCAGGGACGCCAGACCCTGAGCGGTATCGACCGTTTTGCCCAGGCCCAGGTGGCCGCAGCCCTGGTGCACCTGAGCGCGGACCAGCAGCTTTGCGCCTCGACGGGCATCGCCGACTACGCCCGGGCACTGCGTGCGGTGCGCCTGGGCGAGGCGCCCGAGCCGCCCGCGTGCTGGTCCATCGCTCGTGGCTATAGACCGGGGGTGATTGGCCGTATTGCCGAAATGCATGCCTGCTACTACGCCGCCCGCGCCGGTTTCGGCCAGGCCTTTGAAAGCCTGGTGGCAGCGGACATGGCTGAGCTGATGGGACGTTTGCACAACCCGCGCAATCAGGTCTGGGTGGCGCTGCAGGGTGAGCGGATTGTTGGTTCCATCGCCATTGACGGGGAGGGCGCGGACGGCGAGGCGATCCTGCGTTGCTTCATCCTCGATGATTCGGCGCGTGGCCAGGGTTTGGGCCGACGGCTGCTGGTCGAGGCCCTGGGGTTCTGTGACCAGTGGGGTTTTACAGCCACCCGCTTGTGGACCTTCAAGGGTCTGGATGCGGCGCGCACGCTGTATGAGCAACAGGGTTTCGTCCTGGTGCAGGAGCAGGTGGGCGAGCAGTGGGGCGCGGCGGTGACCGAGCAGTGTTTTGTGCGAGCCAGGCGGGCGGAGCACGCCGGAACTCGCTGAGCGTTGTAGCCGCTGCTGAGCCCGCGAAGCTGCGCAAAGGCCCGCAGGGCCTTGCTTGGCAGTCCCGAGCCGAGCCTCTAGCGGCACTGAAAACCTGCGTCTCCTGCGCAGCCGTTCGCAGCCTTCGGCAGCGGCTACAGATAGCCGGTATTGGTGGTAGGGTTAGCCCCCTGATGATTATCGATCTGTGGAGAAGCATCCCATGCAAGCCATCAAGCTCAGCCTGCCGGCATCCCTGGACAACCTTAAAATCGTGGAACTGGCCGATCCCGGGCAACCCGGCGCCGGGCAGATCCGCGTGCGTCTGCATGCCTGTTCCCTGAATTTCCACGACTACGCGGTGGTGACCGGCGCACTGCCCACCGCCGACGGGCGGATTCCCATGGCCGACGGCGCCGGGGTGGTGGAAGCGGTGGGCGCCGGGGTCACGGAGTTCCAGGTGGGGGATTCGGTGGTCTCCTGTTTCTTCCCCCACTGGCATGACGGTGGCCCGGCCATCGCCGACTTCAGCACCACCCCGGGCGATGGCGTCGACGGTTATGCCCGTGAAGTGGTGATCCAGCCCAGCCACTGGTTCACCCATGCGCCCAAGGGCTACAGCCATGCCGAAGCGGCGACCCTGACCACCGCCGGTCTCACGGCCTGGCGTGCGCTGGTGGTGGACGGCGGGCTCAAGGCCGGGGAAACCGTGCTGGTACTGGGCACCGGCGGCGTGTCGATCTTCGCCCTGCAACTGGCCAAGGCCATGGGCGCTACGGTGATTGCCACCTCTTCGTCGGACGCCAAGCTGGCCAAGGTTCGCGAGCTGGGCGCCGACCACACCCTCAACTACCGCACCCAGCCTGAATGGGGCAACGAGGTGCTCAAGCTGACTGGCGGCCGAGGCGTCGACCATGTGGTGGAAGTCGGCGGCCCGGGCACCTTGCCGCAGTCCATCACCGCTTGCCGTATCGGCGGTCATATCGCCCTGATCGGCGTGCTCACCGGTTGGGCCGGACCGGTGCCGACCGCGGCGCTAATGGCCAAGCAGCAGCGCCTGCAGGGCCTGATCGTCGGCAGTCGCCAGCACCAGGTGGAGATGATTCGTGGCCTGGAGGCGACGGGGATCAAGCCGATCATCGACAGCACCTTCCCCCTGGCCGAGATCGCCAAGGCCTTCGCTCATGAAGCCTCGGGCGCGCACCTGGGGAAAATCTGCCTGACGTTCTGATGGAGCCTAATCCGTTTCGCAGTTGATTCCCTGTGCTGGGCTCACATCTGACCGTCGATGATGGCGCCGGCCACCGTCTGGCAGAACCAGCGCAGGGCGGCGGAACTGTCGCTGTTGGGGTGCCAGTGCAGGGACACTTCGAACTCGCCCACCGGGAACGGCAGTTCAAGCTGTTTCAGGCCGCCCTCCAGGGTGAACAGCCGGGCGATCTGCGCCGGCAGTACCGCCAGCAGCTCGGTGCCGGGCAAGACCTTGGGCAGCACCGAGAAGTGCGGCACATGCAGGCTGATCCGGCGCTGCAGGTTCATCTGCTTGAGGACGTCTTCGACGCTGCCGTGGCCGGTGGCCCGGGTCACGGCGATGTGCCGCTCGGCGAGGAACTGCTCCAGGCTCAATAGCTCGTTGATCCGTGGATGGCGATCGCTGAGCAGGCACACATAACGTTCGCGAATCAGCACCTGGCTGCGGGCCCCGGGCACGTTCTTGCGGCAGATCAGGGCGTCCACCTTGCCGCTGCTCAACCAGTCCCCGGCCTGGTCCACCTGCAAGGGCAGCACCTCCACTTCGGCCTCCGGCGCCTCGCGGTTCAGACGCGCGAGGATCAGCGGCAGAAAGCCCATTTCCCCCAGGTCCGAAAGGGCAATGCGAAAGCGCCGCTCGGTGGTGGCCGGGTCGAAGCGGCGGGTGCTGTGCACGGCATTTTCAATCCGCGTCAGGGACTCACTGAACCCCCGGTACAGCTCGTCGGCCAGATGGGTCGGCTGGATGCCGTCGCGGGTGCGGCTGAACAGGGCATCGTCGAACAGCTCCCGCAGCCGTGCCAGGCCGTAGCTGACCGAGGGCTGGGTGACGAACAGGCGCTCGGCAGCCAGGGTCACGCTGCGGGCCTCGTAGAGCGTGACGAAGGTGCGGATCAGGTTCAGATCGATGTGGCTCATGGTGCCTCACGGATATAGACGGGTCTTATTTTTGATAGAGATAGTATCAATTTGATCAATCTGGCGGCGGCTGCAAGAGTCACTCAAATTCTAAAAAAGCAGCGGCAAGGGTCTTTATGCAAACCGTCCATAGCGCCTCCTACGACATTCTCCGGCAACAGGGCCTGACCACCGTGTTCGGCAATCCGGGTTCCAACGAGTTGCCCTTTCTCAAGGGCTTTCCCGAAGACTTTCGCTACATCCTCGGCCTGCATGAAGGCGCCGTCGTGGGCATGGCCGACGGCTTCGCCCTGGCCAGTGGCAAGCCGGCTTTCGTCAACCTGCATGCGGCCGCCGGCACCGGCAATGGCATGGGCGCGCTGACCAATGCCTGGTACTCCCACAGCCCATTGGTGATCACCGCCGGCCAGCAGGTGCGGTCGATGATCGGTGTCGAGGCGATGCTGGCCAACGTCGATGCGCCGCAGTTGCCCAAGCCCCTGGTCAAATGGAGCCATGAGCCGGCCTGTGCCGAGGACGTGCCTCGGGCCTTGAGCCAGGCCATTCACCTGGCCAACCAGGCGCCCAAGGGCCCGGTGTATCTGTCGATTCCCTATGACGATTGGGCCCGCGCCGCACCGGCTGGGGTCGAGCACCTGGCGCGGCGCCAGGTGGCCAGCGCCGGGCTGCCTTCGGCGGCGCAACTGCGCAGCCTGGTGCAGCGTCTGGTGGCGGCGCGCAACCCGGTGCTGGTGCTGGGGCCGGATGTGGACGGCAGCCAGAGCAACGCGCTGGCGGTGCAGTTGGCGGAGAAACTGCGGATGACGGCCTGGGTGGCGCCTTCCGCGTCCCGTTGCCCGTTTCCAACCCGCCACCCGAGTTTTCGCGGGGTGCTGCCGGCGGCCATTGCCGGCATCAGCCGCTGCCTGGCCGCCCATGACCTGATCCTGGTCGTGGGCGCCCCGGTGTTCCGTTATCACCAGTACGCGCCGGGGGACTACCTGCCCGACGGCACGCAGTTGCTGCACATCACCTGCGATGCCGGTGAAGCGGCCCGGGCGCCCATGGGTGATGCGCTGGTGGGGGACATCGCCGAAACCCTGCAGGCCCTGGTCTGGGCCTTGCCGGACAGCGATCGCCAGCCGCCCCAGGCTTTGGCGCGGCCAACGCCGATCCAGGAACAGGGTGGGTTGCTGCGTCCGGAAACCGTGTTCGATGTGATCAACGAGCTGGCTCCCAGGGATGCAATCTACGTCAAGGAGTCCACGTCCACGGTGGGCGCCTTCTGGCAGCGGGTGGAGATGAGCGAGCCCGGCAGCTATTTCTTTCCGGCGGCAGGGGGCCTGGGTTTTGGCCTGCCGGCGGCGGTGGGGGTGCAACTGGCCCGCCCCGAGCGTCGGGTGATCGGCATCATCGGCGACGGCTCGGCCAACTACGGCATCACCGCGCTGTGGACCGCGGCCCAGTACCAGATTCCGGTGGTGTTCATCATCCTCAAGAACGGCACCTACGGCGCCTTGCGCTGGTTCGCCGATGTCCTGCAGGTCGATGACGCACCGGGGCTGGATGTGCCCGGCCTGGACTTCTGCGCCATCGGCCGCGGTTATGGCGTGCACGCCGTGCAGGCCACGACCCGTGAGGCATTCGCCGAGGCTTTAAGCGCAGCGCTGGCGGGCAAGCGCCCGGTGCTGATCGAGGTGCCGACCCTGACCATCGAACCCTGAGGGTGCCATCGCCGCCGGGCACGGGGCCCGGCGGCGCCAGCCGTTTTCAACGCAGCATCACCGAGTATCGAGGCTTTTCGTACAAAGCCTGCGGATACACCACAACAATAAAAAAGAGGTGGTTATGAACGCGACATCCGTCAGCCAAGTGCTGGGGGGAGCCTCCCTGCCAGTGCGTCCCGTATCCGGCAACGCCGATATCGGCACCTTGCTGGATGAGGGCCCCTATACCCGAATGCAGAAGATCGTGGTGCTGTTGGCCGCGCTGTCCATCGTCATGGACGGCTTCGACGGGCAGCTCATCGGCTTTGCCATACCGCTGATGATCAAGGAGTGGGGCATCACCCGCGAAGCCTTCGCGCCGGCGGTGGCAGCCGGGCTGATCGGCATGGGCATTGGCAGTGCCTGTGCCGGTCTGTTCGCCGACCGGTTCGGACGGCGCATGGCGGTGATCGCCAGCGTCTTTGTGTTCGGCACGGCGACTTGTGCCATTGGCCTGGCACCGGATGCGCTGGCGGTGGCCGTGCTGCGTTTTATCGCCGGGCTGGGCATTGGCGGGGCGTTGCCCAGTGCCACCACCATGACCGCGGAGTTCACCCCGGCGCGCCGCCGTACCCTGGCGGTGACCGCCACTATTGTCTGCGTGCCCCTGGGCGGAATGCTCGCCGGCTTGTTCGCCTCCCAGGTGTTGCCGGTGTATGGCTGGCGCACACTGTTTTTCCTCGGCGGCAGCCTGCCCATCGTCTTCGGTTTCTTGCTCTTGGCGACACTGCCGGAATCGCCACGTTTCCTGGCTCGTCGGCCCCAGCGCTGGGGGGAATTGAGCGCCTTGCTGGGGCGCATGGGGCGGCCCATGGCCGAGGGCGTTCGCTATACCGATGCCCTGGAGCAGAAGAGCGAGCAGCAGGGCGGTTTTCGTGCCTTGTTCGCCATCGGCTACGGCCGCGACACCCTGGCCGTGTGGGTGGCGTTCTTCATGTGCCTGACCGCGGTCTACAGCGCTTTCAGCTGGTTGCCCACCATGCTGCAGTCCACGGGGCTGCCGCTGGCGGTGGCCAGCTCCGGCCTCACCGCCTACAACCTGGGCGGGGTGATCGGGGCGCTGGTCTGCGCGGTGGCCATGACCCGCTGGGGGTCGTTCTGGCCGCTGGCGATCTGTTGCGCCGGGGGCGCGGTCAGCGCCTTCGCTTTGCAGGCGGTGGACATCCACCAGAACACCAGCTTGCTGATCTTCGGCATCGGCGTGCATGGCCTGTTCGTCAACGCCGTGCAATCCACCTTGTATGCCCTGTGTGCCTTTATCTATCCCACTGGGGTACGTGCCACTGGCACCGCCTCGGCCCTGGCCTTTGGCCGCCTTGGAGCGATTCTCAGTGCCTTCGCCGGTGCCACGGTGATCACTCAGGGCGGGGCACAGGGCTACCTGACGTTGCTGGGCTCGGTGATGGTGCTGGCCCTGATCGCCCTGCTGATCGTGCGTCGGCACATTCCCCGGCGCAGGCCGGGAGCGGCATGAGTGCCTCGCCACACAGGGAGGGCCTGGCCGGTGAACAATGATCTTGAGAAGGGCAATTCGATGAATATTTCCATCCTGGGAGCGGGCGCCATGGGCTCGCTGTTCGGCGGCCTGCTGGCGGAAAGTGGGCAGAAGGTCAGGCTGCTGGATATTGACGAGCGGCACCTTGAGGCCATCCGCCGCCAGGGCTTGCGCCTGGAGACCGATAGCGGCGACCGGCGCATCGACGGCCTCGCGGCGTGCCGTCCGGAGCAGGCCCCCGGGCACGCGGATCTGTTGCTGGTGTTCACCAAGACCCTGCATACCGAGCGTGCATTGCGCAGCGCGGCTGGCCATATCGGCGCGCAAACCCTGGTGCTGACCTTACAGAACGGCCTGGGCAATGCCGAGGCGGTCAGCCGTCACGTCGCCCGGGAACGGGTGCTGATCGGCATGACCAACTGGCCCGCCGATCTGTTGGGGCCTGGGCATGTGCGCTCCCATGGTGAGGGCGTGGTCCGGGTCCTGGGGCTGGAAGGGGGGACGTCTCGGGGCGCCAGACAGGTTGCCCAGGTGCTCGATGGCGCGGGACTGCAATGCCGGGTGGACCGGGACGTCTGGACCTCGATCTGGGAAAAGGTGGCGTTCAACGCCGCCTTGAACAGCCTGTGCGCCGCCAGTGGTTGTACGGTGGGGCAACTGGGAGCCGCGCCCGAGGGCGTAGCCCTGGCCAGGCACATGGTCCTGGAGGTGCTGGCGGTGGCTCGGGCGGCCGGGGTGGCGGTGGATGAGCAGCGTTGCCTGGACTCGGTGGCGTTCGCCATGGCCAATCACCGGGATCACAAGCCGTCCATGTTGCAGGACGTGCTGGCCGGCAGAGCGACGGAGATCGGCGCGATCAACGGTGAGGTGCTGGCTCGGGCACGGCAGGCCGGTATTGCCGTGCCCCACACCGAAACCCTGCTCGGGCTGCTGCGCCTGATCGAAGCCCGAATGTAGGAGCCGGCTTGCCGGCGAAGGGCGCGCGAGCCTTGTGTGGGGCTTGAGGACGCTTTCGCTGGCAAGTCAGCTCCTGCGGCTGGGGGAGGGATCAGCCGCCGCAAACAGGGGTATTTGATTGCTGTTATTTGACTGCTGTTATTTGAAGAGGTGTGTCATGAGCGATTCCAAAGCTGTCTATTGCGATCTGCATCTGCAACCCATCGCCGGAACCTGGCGCATCGGCGCTGCGGGCAAAACCCTGGCAGTGAGCAATCCGTTCGACGGTTCGTTGTTGCTGGAAGTGGTCCAGGCCAACCGCAGTGACCTGGATGCCGCCTACGCGAAAGCCGCGCAAGTGCAGCCGCAATGGGCCGCGCTCGGCCCGTCGGAGCGGGCGGCGGTGCTGCATCGGGCGGTGGCGATCTTCGACCAGCGCCAGGAAGAGATCGTCGACTGGATCATTCGCGAATCCGGCAGTACCCGAATCAAGGCGCTGGCCGAGTGGGGCGCGGCGCGGGCCATCACCCTGGAGTCGGCGTCGTTTCCGGCGCGGGTTCATGGGCGAATTGTCGAGTCCGATGTCCCGGGCAAGGAAAGCCGGGTCTATCGCAGCGCCCTGGGGGTCGTGGGGGTAATCAGCCCGTGGAACTTCCCGCTGCACCTGACCCAGCGATCCATCGCGCCGGCCCTGGCCTTGGGCAATGCGGTGGTGGTCAAGCCGGCCAGTGATACGCCGGTGTGCGGTGGCCTGTTGCTGGCGCGGATCTTCGAAGAGGCCGGCTTGCCCGCCGGGGTGTTCAGTGTGGTGGTGGGGGCCGGCAGCGAGATCGGCGATGCCTTCGTCGAGCACCCGGTGCCTTCCCTGATCACCTTTACCGGCTCGACTCCGGTGGGGCGCGGCATTGGCCGTATCGCCAGTGGCGGCGAGCACCTCAAGCCTGTGGCCCTTGAGTTGGGAGGCAACAGCCCGTTCGTGGTGCTGGACGACGCCGACCTTGAGCAAGCGGTGAATGCCGCGGTGTTTGGCAAGTTCCTGCACCAGGGGCAGATCTGCATGGCGATCAACCGGATCATCGTTGACCAGTCGCTGTATGACGCCTTTGCCGAGCGCTTCGTGGCGCGGGTCAGGCAGCTCAAGGTCGGCGATCCGCAATCGCTGGAAACGGTGATCGGCCCGGTAATCAATGCCCGGCAACTGCAAGGCTTGCAGGACAAGATCGCCCTCGCCCGGGAAGAGGGGGCCGAGCCGCTGTACGAAGGCGGAGTCAGCGGCAACCTGCTGGCGCCCCATGTGTATGGCGAGGTTCGCGCCGACATGGATCTGGCCCGCAATGAAATCTTCGGGCCTCTGGTGGGGCTGCTGCGGGCCCGGGATGAAGCCCATGCCCTGGAGTTGGCCAATGCCAGCGAGTTCGGCCTGTCCAGCGCCGTGTTTACCCGCAACCTGGAGCGCGGGGTGAACTTTGCCCGCCAGGTGCGGGCCGGCATGACCCATATCAACGATGTACCGGTGAACGACGAAGCCAATGCGCCGTTCGGGGGCGAGAAGAACTCCGGGCTGGGCCGCTTCAACGGCGACTGGGCCATCGACGAGTTCACCCGGGATCAGTGGATCAGCCTGCAGCATCGGCCGCGTCAGTACCCCTTCTGACCCAGTGCCCTGAATGACCCCCGGCCGTCCTGGCCGGGTTTTCTGCGCATCCTTGACGCACGGGCCGGCAACGGCCTGTCGGGGTACGGCTGCGCCAAAAAAACGGAGAACAATAATAATGAACGACCGTCAGCCAATGCTTTGCCGCTCCTTGTTCGGGGCCTCTTTGTCACTGGGACTGTGTGGCGCTTGCTGGGCCGATGACAGTGGATTTGTCGAGGGCGCCCGGAGCGACCTGCTGTTGCGCAACTACTATTTCAATCGGGACTTTCGCGATCACGATGCGCCCAAGGGGCAAGTGGAGGAGTGGGCCCAGGGCTTTATTTTCAAGTTCAGTTCCGGCTACACCCCGGGCACCGTGGGGTTTGGTCTGGACGCCATTGGCTTGTTCGGTCTCAAGCTCGACAGCGGCCGTGGGGTCAGTGGCTCGCAGTTGCTGCCAGTGCACGATGACGGGCGGGCGGCCGACAACTTCGGGCGCGCCGGGGCGGCCTTGAAGGCTCGGATTTCGGCCACTGAACTGAAGGTGGGGGAGTTGCTGCCGGATGTTCCATTGCTGCGTTATGACGACGGACGCCTGCTGCCCCAGACCTTTCGCGGGGCGATGCTGGTGTCCCGGGAGATCTCCGGGCTGGGCCTGCAGGCCGGGCAATACCGTGCGGTCAGCCTGCGCGACTCTTCGGACATGCAGGACCTTGCGGCCTGGGCTGCCCCCGGGGTGAAGTCCGACGGTTTCAACTATGGCGGTGCCGAGTACCGCTTCAATCAGCAGCGCACTCTGTTGGGTGTCTGGCATTCGCAGCTGGAGGATATCTATCGGCAGAGCTACTTCAACGTGCTGCATAAACAGCCGGTAGGCGACTGGGTGCTGGGGGCCAACCTGGGTTATTTCATCGACCGCGAGGAGGGTCGCGCGCGCATCGGCAAGGTCGACAGCCACACCGCCTATGGCCTGTTTTCTGCCTCCCGTGCTGGACATGCCTTGTACCTGGGATGGCAGAAAGTCAGCGGTGACAGCCCGTGGATGTCGGTCTATGGCAGCAGTGGACGGACCCTGGGCAACGACATGTTCAACGGCAACTTCAGCAATGCCGGCGAGCGTTCCTGGCAACTGCGCTACGACTACGATTTTGCCGCCGCCGGCATTCCCGGGTTGCTGGCCATGGTGCGCTATGGCCGTGGCGACAGTGCCACGACCCGGGTCGGCAACGACGGTCAGGAGTGGGAGCGGGACACCGAGCTGGGCTACACCCTGCAAAACGGTCGTCTGAAAAACCTCAACCTGCGGCTGAACAACGCGACCACCCGGCGCAGCTTCAGCAGTGACTTCGACCAGACCCGGCTGATCGTCAGCTACCCGCTGTCCTTCTGAGCTGGCGTCTGCGTCGACCTGATGGCCGCAGCCGCTGATCGGCTGCGGTACAGAGGCTGTCGGGCCCTGGTCCCGGCGAGGGTTCCGAGCCGCCTGGCTCAGCGTCGCTGCAGGCTTTGCTCCATGCGTTGGATGCCTTCTTCCAGCAAGGCACGGGGGCAACCGAAGTTCAGGCGCACGAATTGCCCGCAGTCGTCACCGAACTCGAGTCCGGCGCTGAGGCCGACCTTGGCCTCCTTGAGGAAGAAGGCGTAGGGGTCGGCCAGGCCCAGGGCGCTGCAGTCGAGCCAGGCCAGGTAGGTGCCTTGTGGGGCGTGCATGCGGATGCCCGGCAAGCGGGTCTGCACCGCGTGCAGCAGGTAGTCACGGTTGTCCTGCAGGTAGCCGAGCAGCGCCTGCAGCCAGGGGCCACCGTGGGTCAGGGCGGCCTGGGTCGCTTCCAGGCCCAGGGGGCTGACGCTGTCCACCATGCCGGCGCGGGCATGGTTGAAGGCCAGGCGGGTGGCCGGGTCCTGGACGATGGCGAAGCAGGTCTTCATCCCGGCGATGTTGTAGGCCTTGCTCGCCGACATCAGGGTGATGGTGCGCCGGGCGATCTCCGGGCTCAGGGACGCGGTAGGAATATGCCGGCGCCCGTCGAAGCACAGTTGGGCATGGATCTCGTCGGAAATGATCAGTGCGCCCTGGTCCAGGCAGGCGTTGGCCACGGCTTGCAGTTCTTCCCGGGGGAAGACCTTGCCCAAGGGGTTGTGGGGGTTGCTCAGGAGCATCGCGCCAGCACCTTGCAAGGCCTGGCGCAGTGCGTCCATGGGGGTGACATAGGTGCCTTGCTCGGTGAGCTGGAACGGCACTTCGACCTTGTCCAGGCGCCAGTTGTCCGGGGCCATGCGCAGCGGGCGGTAGTTGGGGGTCTGTACCAGCACTGTTTGCCCGGGCTGGACGAAGGCGTGCAGGGCCATGTTGAACCCGGGCTCGACCCCGGGCAGGAAGATCAACTCGTCGGGCTGCACGCGCCAGGCGTAGTTGTTCCAGAGGTCGGCGACCACGGCTTCGCGCAGTTCATCCCGGGCCACGCTGTAGCCCAGCAGCGGGTGCTCGAGGCGTTGGTGCAAGGCCTGGAGAATGCTGTCCGCCACGGCAAAGTCCATGTCCGCCACCCACATGGGCAGGACGTCCTCGGGGTAGCGGCTCCACTTGGTGCTGCCGGTGCCCTGGCGCGGATGCAGGGTATCGAAATCGAAGCTCATGAGCGGGTCTCGTCGAATCGCATGGGGAAGGTGCAGGGATTCTAGCCTTCCCTGAGGTTGGCCGGCAGGCTGGGTTGGGCCAGGCCCGGGCAAAGGGGGGATTCAAGGTGAGGGAGTGGGTGCGAAAAATGTGGGTTGTTTGCAGACTGAAATATTGAAGTTGAAACGGGTGTTTATTTAAAGCGGAGTATTGTTTTTCTTTTGTTTTATGGGGTTTGTGTCAAGGCACTTTTTTCTGTTTATTTGTCATTGTTTGTTTCTGGATTTTTTAAGGATTGTCTTAGGTTGTGTTTTTTAGTTGGTGTTATATGGTGTGGCGGTTATTGGAGTTGTTCAAGGTTTAAACCTAAGTGGGTATAACAATAATCGAACCGCCAAGGAGCAGGACAATGACGGCTGAAAGTGGAATTCGCTATCGTGATTATTCGGTCCCCTATCTAGTGGATGAAACCCTTCGGGAAGGAATTGAACGCACGGCCTTTCCCATTTCCGTGGACGCCAAGGTGGCGCTTCTCAAGTCCATGGCAGCGGCAGGCTTGAGAGATTTCGTGGTGGGCTGCGGGCCTGAAGAGCCGCTGGTCTGGGACCGCCTGCATCAGGCCCGGGAAGCCCATGAACTGCCCGCCGATACCCGCGCCACCTTCATCATTCTGCTCAACTGCTGGGAGACTGCTTTCGCTTACTTCCAGTCCCGCCAGCAACATCGCCAGTGGATCGCCGACACCGTGTTCAGCTTCGGCATGATCACCTACAGACAGGGCGAGCGGGAGTTCGAGCGGGCCATCGAGGCGTTCCGCAGCATCGGTGCCGTCCGATTCAAGGCCAGCGTGCTCAATAATTTTCGCAGGGGCGTGTCTGAGCAGCGCTATGGCGAAATCTGCCGGCAAATCGACTGGGCTGCCAGCCTGGGGGTGGAGATCATCAGGATCAACGATTCGGTGGGCTCGCTGCAGCCCCATGTGACCCAGTGGCTGTGTTCGAAGCTGGTCAAGGATTACCCCCGGCTGGTGTTTTGCCTGCATGCCCATAACGACAACGGACTGGCCCTTGCCAATACCATGCAAGCCATTCACTCGGGCTTTCAGATGGTTGAAGGGGCGCTCGCCGGTTTTGGCAATAGATCGGGTATTGCGCCCTTGGAACAAGTGGTCAAGTTGTGCAAGACCAATAATATAACTCTGGGCTCCTGTGAACTTGATCTGGATAAGTTGATCGATGCAGCTCATCAGTGTGAAGACGCCTTCTTGCAAGTGCCCAGTGTTTATCGGCCGGTGAGTGGCAAGTTGGAAACACTTTCCAATTACGGTGTTCTGAATATTCCGGACTTTCTTGAAACTCAGGATGAGAAGAGTTACTTCGTCAACTATGTCGGCCTGCATCCGCAAACCATTCGCCAGGCCCTGAGACACTATTCAACGGCAGGGCTGAATGTGGCGACGATGGCCGATGCAGACCTGTGGCCCATAGTGGAGAGCCTGAAAGTGGAGATGCGGGCCTCGATGAAGGACATCGAGTCCCACTATCGGCGGGTCATGGGCGGGGTGATGGATTTCTACCGCGCCTCGACCTACACCCCCCGGCAACTGGCGCAGTATGCCGAACGGTGGATTGTTCGGGGGCATGCTGCTCATGGATAAGGTCTTTACGGTGGTGATGCCGTTGTTTGCCATGATCTTCGCCGGCTATTGGATAGTGCGGATCGGGGTCATCGGCAAGGAAACGGTAAAGGGCCTGGTGGGCGTCGTGTTCTGGCTGTTCCTGCCATGCTTCATTTTCATCAAGACCCTGGGCACTCGGGACCATGGCGAGCTGGATTGGGGGCTGCTCAGCGCCTACTACCTGGCTTGCCTGGTGACCTTCATCATCGCTGCGGTAGGTGGCTGGCTGATCTGGGGCGGCAATGGGCGCGTAGCCGGCCTGCGTGGGTTGTCGTCCATCTCGGGGGTGGTGGGGTACATGGGCTTGCCCCTGATGGTCATGGCCTTTGGCGATGAGGCGGCCTTGCCAACGTTGATGATCACCATGGCCGACAACCTGGTGATCCTGGCGGGTGGCGCATTGATCATGGAGCTCACCGCGCAACAGGAGGTGCAGGCCAAGCCGGATATCGGCCGCGTGCTGCTCACCACGACCCGTTCCATTGTCACCAACCCGCTGATCCTGGCGGTGCTGCTGGCCGTGCTGTTCATTGCCCTGCAATGGCAGTTGCCCAGTCCGCTGCAGATTTTCGCCACGCAGATGACCAACGCCACCGGACCTTTGGCCCTGGTAGCCCTGGGCGCCGCCTTTGCCGTGCATCGCAATCAGAGCCTGATCAAGGGCGACGCCCTGTCGCTGGCACTGTTGAAGGTGGTGGTGCTGCCGGTGCTGGTGTTCGTTTCCGCCCGGTATGTGTTTGGCCTCAGCGACTTTCTGATCAAGATTGCGGTGATCATGGCGGCGTTGCCGGTGGCGGTTAACGTTTTCATCCTGGCGTCGCGCTACAAGACCTATGAGACGGAGGTCTCCAGCAGCATGCTGCTCTCCGCGGTGATGGGCATCGGGGTGATCTCGGGGTTGCTGGTCGTGCTGGACTGATGCTCAAGCCTGCCGGCACATGACCGGCCATTGCACCCTGCAAGCGTTAGGCGCTTGCGGGGTGTTTTGTTTGCCTGTCCTGCGGCGTTCGCTGCAGGGCTGATGATCCCTGCGAAAACCTGCAGCAGCTTCCCGCAAAGCAGCTTTTCCCTTGCCTGTGCCTCACAAAAACCTCGTTTCGCAACGTTCCGGGTTATGGAAACAATGACCCCCTGCATACGCCTGCCCGACTGCCACGGGCGCCTGCGGCGATGCACTGCCGATCGATTTGTTCTTCCTACAAAAACAACAGGGAGCAAGCGATGAACCGCCATTCGAGCAAGACCGCGTCCGCTCACCCCGGATCGGTTGCAAACACTCCAAGCGAACGGGGCCACAGAGCCCGCAACGGTGACGATCCGGCTACCTGGCCTGTGCTGCCAGGCGCCTTGCACCGCTGACCAAGACTCGTAGTGCCTGGTGCAGTACCGCCCGTGAATACGGTCGCTTCCAGGCTCCTGCTGTGCGGGTTCGTGCGGGCGAGCCGGCTTTCTTTGAGGATGGGTTTTATGTCCAACACCTTGCGTTGCGGCGTTGCATTGTCGTGGGTTCTGCTGTGCGCCGGGGCTTCGGCCCAGCCGCAGAATCTCACCGTCATTTCCTTTGGCGGAGCCACCAAACAGGCTCAGGAAAAAGCCTATTTCCAACCCTTCAACCAGAGCGGGGCAGCCCGGGTGGTGGCGGGGGAGTACAACGGTGAACTGTCGAAGATCAAGGCCATGGTCGATGTCGGCAAGACCAGCTGGGATGTGGTCGAAGTGGAGAGCCCGGAGCTGTTGCGCGGCTGTGACGAGGGCTTGTTCGAACCTTTGGACCTGGCTCGCTTTGGTGATCCGGCGCAGTTCGTCCCGGGCACCCTGAGCGAGTGCGGCGTGGCCACCTACGTCTGGTCGATGGTCATGGCCTTTGCTCCGCAAAAGCTGGCCAAGGCGCCCGGGTCCTGGGCCGACTTCTGGAACCTCAAGGACTTCCCCGGCAAGCGCGGTTTGCGCAAGAGCGCCAAGTACACCCTGGAAATCGCCCTGCTGGCGGACGGTGTGGCGCCGGCCCAGTTGTATCAGGTGCTCAACACCCCGCAAGGCGTGACCCGGGCCTTCGCCAAGCTGGATCAGATCAAGCCCTACATCCAGTGGTGGGAAGCCGGGGCTCAACCTCCGCAATGGCTGGTGGCCGGTGATGTGGTCATGAGCGCGGCCTACAACGGACGCATTGCCATGGCCCAGAAGGAGGGCATGCAGTTGAGTATCCTCTGGCCCCAGAGCCTGTACGATCCGGAGTACTGGGCGGTAGTCAAAGGCTCGCCGAACAAGGCCCTGGCCGAAGATTTCATCCTGTTCGCCAGCCAGCCCCAGGTGCAGAAGGTGTTCTCGCAGAACATTCCCTATGGACCGGTGCATCGTCAGGCACTGCCCCTGTTGCCTGAGGCGGTGCAGCAGCAACTGCCGACCTACGAGGCCAACCTGCGGGACGCGCGGGCGGTGGATGCGGCGTTCTGGGTCGACCATGGCGAGGAGTTGGAGCAGCGCTTCAACGCCTGGGCGGCCCGTTGAATGCATCACTGATGCACTGAGGAAAAAAGGGCCTGCACAAGCTGTGCAGGCCCTGGTCCGATTTCCGGGACCTGACGACGTTGCCGGGGCGGCGGCGAGCTGGGCACACCCGTCGGCTCAATGGGCGGGGGCTTGAGGGCGCAGGGTCAGCCAGTCGATAAACAACGAAAACAGCTCCGCCTGGGAGCTGATGGCCAGCTTGGTATAGAGATTCTTACGGTGCATGCGCACGGTTTCCGGAGAGATTTCCAACACCTTGGCCGTGGATTTCACCGAGTGACCGCGCAGGATCAGGTGGGCGATCTCCCGTTCACGCACCGTCAGTAGCGGAGTGCCGAAGCTCATGAAGGCGGCTTCGATCTGTTGGTTGAGGTCGGCCGGAGCCAGGGCCGGCAGCGAACCCTGAGTCGCGTGTCGCACCAGTTGCTGCAGGCCGCCGGCACTGCCGAAACGACGGATCAGCTCGCGCACCAGCGGCTCCACCGCCCGCAGTAGCGCCAAGGGTTCGCTGGCGAAGCGTGCGCCACTCAAGCCCTGGAACATGCACAGGGAAATCTTGCTGTGCGGGTCGAGGTCGACGATGTAGTAACTGTCTTCGGCGCCCCCGGTCTTGAGGTAGTAGGTCTTGTAGTACTCGCTGGCGAAGAAGTCGTCCGGGGCGATTTCCGAGAGGTGGTAGAAACCTTCCGCCAGACCGTTTTCCACCGCCAGGCAAAAGGGGTCGAGCAGGTAGCCGCGGGAGAAATAGCGGTTGATGATCTCGTCGCGGTACGCGCCGACAATGCCTTGCTCATGCAGCAACTGGGGTGGCAAGCCTTTGCGTTCCAGGCTGATCATCATGGATTCGATGGGGGTCAGGGCATTCAGCGCTGCCGCCAGATGGCTGAGGAAGGCCTCATCGTCCACGCTGTCGAATGCCTTGGCCAAGCCGGCATGCCAGGCCTGCAGGGCATCGAGGGAGAGTGGGGCGTTGGGGGGATTGGCAGATGCGCTCATGCCCGGCAGTTTAACTGCCGGGCGCAGGCCGGGTAAGACCCCGATTCGCAGTGCTGTCGGTGCCCGTTGTCGACTCATCAACCCAGGTACTGGCCGTCACGGCGCAGCTCGGCTGCAGCCTCGAGGATGCATTCGCGCAAGGTATCGACGATTTCGTCGATCTGCGCACGGGTAATGATCAGCGGTGGCGACATGACGTTGAGATGGCCGATGGGACGCACCAGCAAGCCCTTGGCCTGGGCTCGCAGGTGGATGCGCTCGGCAATGTTCAGGGCTTCCGGCAACAGGCTCTTGCTGTGCTTGTCGGCGACGAACTCGACGCAGGCCATCAGCCGCTTGCAGCGTACATTGCCGACCAGGGGCAACTGCGCCAGGGTCTGCAGGCGTTGCTCCAAGTAGACCCCCACCTCCTCGACATGGGCCAGCAGGTTTTCCCGCTCGATGATCTCGATGTTCTTCAGCGCCGCGACGCAACTGACTGGGTGCCCGCTGTAGGTGAAGCCGTGGGTGAAGCAACGGCCCTTGCCCGGCTCGCCGATCACCTGCCAGATGCGTTCGGAGAAAATGCAGGCCCCCAGGGGCAGGTAGCCCGAGGTCAGGCCCTTGGCGGTGGTGATGATGTCCGGCTGCATGCCGAACACGTCCTGGGAGGCGAAAAAGGTGCCCAGGCGACCGAACGAGGTCACCACCTCATCGGCGACATACAGCAGGTCGTAGCGCTGGCAGATTTCCCACATCCGCCGGTGATAACCCTCGGGCGGAATGATCACTCCGCCTGAGCCCATGATGGGTTCGGCGAAGAAGGCGGCCACCTTGTCCGGGCCGATGGTGAGGATCTTGTCCTCGAACTCGGCCACCAGAAAATCGAGGAAATCCGCCTCGCTCATACCTGCCGGGGCTCGGTAGTAGTTGGGGCAGGAGATGTGGTGAAACAGGTCGCTCATGAAGTCGAATTCGGGAGCTCGGTCGGCGGCCTTGTTGCCGATGGACATGGTCAGGAAGGTCGAGCCGTGGTACGCATTGATCCGCGAGATCACATGCTTCTTCTCATGCTTGCCACGACTGTTCTGATAGAACTGCACCAGGCGGTAGGCGGTGTCTACCGCCGTGGAGCCGCCAGTGGTGAGGAACACGTGGTTCAGGTCCCCCGGCGCCAGGCTGGCGAGTTTTTCACAGAGCTGGATGGCGCTGACATTGGCCATGTCGCAGAACGGATTGGAGTAGGCCAACTGCCGTACCTGATCGGCAATCGCTTCGGCCATTTCCTCGCGGCCCAGGCCGATGTTGGTGCACCACATGCCGCCGACCGCATCCAGGTAGCGCCGGCCGGCGGTGTCATAGATATAGGCACCGTCACCGGCAGCGATGTTCAGCGAGCCCTGCTCGCGGTGCTCGTCGAACATATGAAAGCCGTGCATGTAATGGGCCTTGTCGGCGGCCACCAGTTGTGGGTCGTCGAACTGTTGAAAAAAGGCTTCGGGTTGGATAGCCATGGGCTTCACCTCGGGTTGAACCATTGGACGCAACGTCCGTGGAATGGGTAGGCATGGATCACTTGCCGATCTTCACCATGTTCCAGGTGCGGGTGATCAGGCGGGTGCTGGCGGGAGACTGGATTTTCTGGTTGAACAGTCGCTCCCGGGTCTGGGCATCGGGGTAGATCGCCGGGTTGTCACGCACCTCGGCAGCGAGCAGCGGGGTGGCCTTGAGGTTGGCATTGGCATAGCGGATGTAGTCGCTGACTTCGGCCATCACCTGCGGCTGCAACAGGTACTCGATAAAGGCATGGGCATTGGCCACATTCGGCGCATCGGCGGGAATGTAGAAGTTGTCGAACCAGATCAGCGAACCTTCTTTGGGAATGAAATAGTCGAGCTTGACCGGTGCCCCCGCTTCATTGGCCCGGGCCTGGGCGGTGGCGTAATCGCCGGACCAGGTCGCACTCAGGCACAGGTCGCCATTGGCCAGGCCATTGAGGTAGCTGGTGGAGTCGAACTTGCGGATATAGGGCCGTATGGCCATCAAGGCATCTTGCGCGGCCTTGAGGTCTGTGGGCTCGGCGCTGTTGGGATTGCGCCCCAGCCAGGCCAGCACTAGCGGCAGAATGTCCGTGGGCGAGTCCTGCAGCGTCACTCCGCAATCAGCGAAGCGCGACACCACCTTGGGATCGAACAGCATTGCCAGGGAGCCGATGGGCGCGTCCGGCATCCGCTCACGGATCTTGTCGACGTTATAGGTCACCCCATTGCTGCCCCAGGTATAGGGCGCCGAATACTGCACCCCGGCGTCGTAGTTCTCCAGGCTTGTCAGCACCTGGGGATCGAGATTCTGCCAACTGGGCAACCACTGCTTGTTCAGCGGCTGGAATACCTGCGCCTTGATCAAGGGCGGCACCAGCGCCGCATTGAGTACCACCAGATCGTAGCCGGAGCGCCCGGGCAGCAACTTGCCCTGGACGGTTTCATAGGAGTCGAAGGTGTCGTAGATCACCTTGATGCCGCTGGCCTTCTCGAAGCCGTCGAGGGTGTTCTCGCCGATATAGTCCGACCAGTTGTACAGCCGCAGCGTCTTGCTTGCGGGCTCCTCGGCCTGCACCCAGGCTGCCGCCACTATCAGAACCACGCCAAACACCGCAGGGAATGCTGTACGCATGCTGGAATTCCGCCTTGAGCCTGATGGGAGGAGCCCGAGTCGAGCCGTTGGCGCTACTGTCCGCGAGCGGTCGCACACACGCCATAACCCGATCGGGTAGGTGAGTGAGGAACAGGCAAGGGCGAGCTATCGGACTTGATTTATGCAATCATCCAGCCCCGTCGGCGACTTCGAGGCGTATTTGCCCACCCGGAAACCTGTAGAAACAGCCCGGCAGAAAAAATATCGAATAGGAGTTGCCAGGAATGGAAAACATGTCCATAATTGCGACCATTCCTCAGCGAGGAAACGGAAAAACTCTTTAGAAATCAAAGAGTTGCGAGATGAGGTTGATCTCGAAAACCGTTCTAGTTTGTATGTGGCCAGTGTTGTTTTTCAGGCATTGGACATTTGGGGCCGAGTAGCAAAATGGTTATGCAGCGGATTGCAAATCCGCCTACGCCGGTTCGATTCCGACCTCGGCCTCCACCCTTGAAAACCCCGTAGATTAACGTCTACGGGGTTTTTTATTGCCTGGGATTTGGGCAATCGCTTCCGCAAATTTTTGGATCGCTTCTGCAAATCGCGGGTTTTAGCGTCGAATTTAAGAAAAATCTCCCTGCATTGAGCGTGAGATGTTGAGCGTTTTGGCTGTGAGTTGTCTGAGTGCTCTGTCATTGCGGTATTCAGATGGGGAGGCGGGCCGCAGCAGTGCGGATGGATGCTGACCCGACTGAACGGAGCCATTAGCGAGATTACCGGTGCTGCCTCGGAGCTGGAGAACATCCCGTTTGTGGGGCTTGAGATGGGCGCCAAGCTCCAGCGGACCCTGCGCCGCATCACCGTGCAGTCCGTTGTCGGCGAGGTGTTGGCTAAGCACAGCCAGGCGGTGACGGCGGTGGGGCAGATCCAGTAGCGCCTCGGTACGCTGCAGGAGCAGACCGCCAAGGCCAGCGCTGCGATCAACCGGATCGGAGGGCAAGTCAGTCCTTCCTTGGGCAACATCCTTCCGACTGGATCATTCGTTAACTTGAGCACACCGGCGGCCGAGGCGGTGAAGCCGTTCCCGCACTTGCTGATCATCCACCCGCTTAAGACTGGCGGACAGCCGTACTACTTCAACCTTGACACTGCAGCCTTTGAAGAATTGCGTCGTCAGGCGGGGTTCCGCTGGGCTGGCCAGGAACACCTGACCCGCAGCATCGCGCAGCAGGCAGTGGGGCAGGGCGACGACAAGATCACCCGCAAGGGTGCGGTGTTTCCTGGGTTCAAGGGGGGGCTGGGTCAGTTGCAAAAACTGCGTAGCATCGGGCGACGGCTGCAGCCGCTGAGCCTGACCACGGGCTATGGCGAAGTGCTGGGCACCTGGTGCATGACCAGCCTTGAGGAAGAACAGAGCTGCCTGCTGGCCGGGGGCATCCCGCGTAAGCAGGGCTTTTCAATGGAGTTCGTGAGCTATGGCGACGACATGCAGAACGTCTGACGGGGATCTGCTGGACACCCTGTGTCACCAGTATTACGGGCACTTGAATGGTAGTGTCGAAGCGGTGCTGGATGCTAACCAGGGGCTGGCTGATGAGCCCCAGCCGTTCTGGGCTGGGGTGTTGATTGTGCTGCTGGATCTGCAGAGCCAGACCGAGACTACGGTGCAGCTCTGGGATTAGGGGGAACGGTTTGATAGCATCCGGCCACCTATTTCTAGTATTACGCAGGGATGTGACTGAATGAATAAGAATATGCTCGTAGGGCTATTGGTGGGTGTTGGGATGCTAGGTAGCGCGCTGAGCGCTTCGGCAGCAGATAACTTGTTCAAGTCTTACGCCTATGGCTCTCCGATGTCCTCCTATACAAAGGCCAAAGGTTACTATGATTGTTCTGAAATTTTAGGTGGTACTGCCAAGTGTCTTGATGGTGTGGAGTTTTTGGGGAAAGAATTTACAGCTGGTCTGATTTTCTCAAACTCGAAGTTGATCATGGTGTCATTAATGAGTGAGTACGATCAAAGTCTTTTTGCTACAGCGATAGGATCTATTGGCAAAACGTTTCGCCTCACATCTATCTCAGACAGTAAGTCTCATTTGGACGTAGTCGAGTTAGCTGCTAAGGCATCAAGTCGTGATGAGTTTGCATCCCGGCTTTCAAATTATGAGGCAGCTGCATTGGCTGGTGGCAATGTGACCTATACCCTCCTAGAAGGCGTGGGTAAAAAAAATACGAATACAACCAGTCTTCTGGCGGCATCTCCTGATAATACTCGAGCAGCAGAGATTATGTTGGTGAGTGAGGAGGGTGATACAGGTCTGATTATTCGTTTTAGTTATCCTAAGTTTGAATCTAATAAGATTTCAGAGGCAGCCAAAAAGCCTGTTGAGTCGTTTTAGCATTTGGTCTACATGAAGAAGCCCCGCCTTGTGCGGGGCTTTGTCGTTTATGGAGGTACACTTATGACTCCGATCTTCCGAATCGTCGCTGATGGTCGGGATATTACCGCGCTGATAAATGACCGGTTGCTGACCCTGCGCACCTCGGACAAGCCCGGCATGGAGTCGGACGAGTTTGAGCTGCGCATCGACGACCGCGACGGCGCTGTGGCGCTGCCCAGCCGGGGCGCGAGCATCGAGGTGTTCATGGGCTACGCCGGCCAGTCACTGACCCGCCTGGGGCGCTACATGGTGGACGAGGTCGTGGTGACGGGTCCGCCTGACTCTATCGAGATCCGGGGCAAGGCCAGCGACATGCGCGGCAGTGGCAAGACTACCCGCAGCGGGAGCTGGGAAAACGTCCCGCTGCAGCAGATCGTGCGCGATGTGGCGACCCGCAATGGCTGGCAGCCGGTGTGCCCGGTGACCACCAAGGTGCCCCGGGTCGATCAGCTCAATGAATCCGACTTCAACTTCATCACCCGTCTGGCCAAGCAGTACGACTGCACGGCCAAGGTGGCCGACGGCAAGCTGCTTGTGCTGCCCCGACAGGCCGGGCAGAGCGCCAGCGGCAAGGCCCTTGGCACCGTCACCATCACTCGCCGCGACGTGAGCCGCTATCAGTTCCGCCTGGGGGACAAAAGCACCCACAAGGCGGTACAGACCAAGCACCAGGACAAAAAGAGCGGAAAGCTGCGGGTTGTCGACCTGGGCAACGAGGACTCCCCGGACGGCCTGCCGCCGGTGCACACCGACCGCCACATCTACCCGAACAAGTCCGCCGCCGAACAGGCCGCCAAGGCCCGTTTGGCGGCATTCAACCGCAGCACCGCCGGTGTGCGCCTGGAGATGTCCGGCCGAACCGATCTATTCGCTGAACGCATGATCAATGCCCAGGGCTTCAAGGTCGGCCTCGATGGCGAGTATCTGGTGGACTCGGTCGAACAGGTGTTCACCCAGTCCGGGTGGAGCACTACGGTCGAATGCAACGGCGGCAAGAAGGGTAAGGCGAAAGCCAAAGGCAAGAAAAAGAAAGAAACCAAGCCGCTCAAGGTTGTGCAGCTTTAACCCCCATCATCACTGGAGATATCAGGCATGATGATTACCGTGCAGCAGCTGCTGCAGATCCTCCCCAACGCCGGCGCTAAAGCCGGCGTTTTTGTTCCTGCTCTCAACGCTGCCATGAGCAAGTACGCAATTATCACCCGGCTGCGGATGGCAGCGTTCATCGCGCAGATCGGCCATGAGTCCGGCCAGCTGCAATGGGTACGCGAGCTGGGCAGCAATCAGTACCTGACCAAGTACGACACTGGCACCCTGGCCAAGCGCCTGGGCAATACATCCGAAGCGGATGGCGACGGCCAGAAGTACCGGGGCAGGGGACTGATTCAGGTCACCGGCCGGGCGAACTACGAAGCCTGCAGTGAAGCGCTGTTCAGCGATGCTCGACTACTCAACACCCCGGAGCTGCTGGAAGCCCCGGTCTATGCCGCGCTGTCGGCGGGTTGGTTCTGGCAGCGGGCAGGGCTGAACACCCTGGCCGATAAAGGCGACTTCCTCACCATCACCAAGCGCATCAACGGAGGAACCAACGGCCTGGCGGATCGTGAGGCGCTATATCAGCGTGCATTGAAGGTGCTGCCTTGAAGGCCCCGGGGTGGCTGTTGCCGGTCCTGGCCCTGGTGCTGGGGTTCGCCCTGGGTGGTTGGCTGGCCTGGACGTGGCAGGCCAACGCCTACGGCAAGGATCTCGCTGATCAGGCCGAGGCGTACAGCACTGATCGCGAGCAGGCCGCCACGGCGGTGATCAACTGGCAGGAAACTCAGCAGGAAACTCAGCAGGAAGCCCGCCGGGCCCTGGAGGATCGCCTGCAGGCGAATGACGAAACCCACTACAAGGAATTGCGCGATGCTCAAACGAACCAGGCTCGCCTGCGTGATCGGCTTGCTACTGCTGATCTGCGGCTGTCAGTCCTACTCAGTACCGCCGCCTCGGGTGGTAGCGGTGGGGTGTCAGCCACCGCCGGCACCTGCGGCGTGGTTCATGGAGCGGCGCGAGCCGAACTTGACCCAGCGGCTGCTCAACGAATTGTCACCATAGCCGGCGACGGTGACCAAGGACTGATCGCCCTGACGGCATGCCAGGACTACATAAAAGAAGTCGTTTTCACGAAGTGAAGAGCCGCGGCGAACATGAAGCCACCGAACTGTGGTGAAGCTGAACTGGTTAGGCTGTTCAAACTGCTGGGCAGGCACTCGGAGCTTTTGTAGGAAGTGTGGGCGCGTTGAGCGGCGTTTAAGTAACGAAGGAAAAGGAACCCAACCGTTGGCGCCGGCGTGACTGAACGGAGCCAACACCCCAAAGAAGCGATTCCGATGAAGATCGTTACTCGGATAAGTGAAGGTCTAGCTAAACCAGGCGAGGGCCACCCAGTGTCTAGCCGAAGGTTGGACACTGCTGATCTTGGTAGCGGGCTAGGCCCATCGCAAGGACTCTTCCACTATGTCAATGATCGACGCCGAACTATCTGAGGCCGTCGGTGATGTCACCAAAAAAACTTTAGAGAATTAGAAGTAAGCTGGCCAGTTAAGCCAAGGTTGGGAATTAGTAGGTGGTCTGAGATTGAAGGGATTAGGCGCGTCAAGTGCCACAGGCGGCTGCTTAATTGGCTATTTGGTTTTTTCTAGACTCAGTTTTGAAATAAAAATACGGATCAGATGTTGTGGCGCTTAACGATGTGAGATTACTAGCACTCTAGTAGTTTGAAAGGGCTTGGCAGGACTTTTTTTGCATTAGATCAAAAAGTCAGTCTCCTTGATTTTGTCGAATTACCTAGCTAGGTTTGTTTTTATGCGAGCAACGGATGTTGTTGGTGTGAGAGTGAAATACGTTTAATAGGGAATTAAGGAGGGCGAAGGAATGAAAATGTTAGAAGAGGCAAAATGGGTTGTGATGCTCTTGGTTGGATTCTGCTCATCGCTACCGATGGCACATGCTTGCACTCGCTTGGTATATCTGGGAGATAATCAGCAGGTTATTACTGCGCGTTCAATGGACTGGGCAAAGGACGTGGAAACTAACTTGTGGGTGTTTCCGAAGGGGATGCTCCGTCATGGTGAGGCTGGCCCCAACTCAGTCACATGGACTTCCAAATATGGCAGTGTGATTGCCTCGGGTTATGATATCTCGACGACGGACGGTATGAATGAGGCAGGGTTGTCAGCAAACCTACTGTGGCTAGTAGAGTCTGAGTACCCCGAAGTAGATCAGCGTAAGGCTGGATTAAGTATCGCCGCTTGGGCTCAATATGTTCTTGATAACTTCAAAACGGTAGCTGAAGCTGTTGAGATCCTCAAAACAGAACCTTTCAATGTTGTTACAGCGCCAGTTCCTAAAGAGACTCGATTAGCAACACTGCATCTATCAATCTCTGATGCGTCTGGAGATAGTGCCATTGTCGAGTATATTGGTGGAAAGCAAGTTATTCATCATGGCCGTTCTTATCAGGTGATGACAAATTCTCCTACTTTTGAAGAACAGTTGGCGATGAACTCTTATTGGGAAGGTATTGATGGAACGGAGGATTTGCCCGGAACCAATCGTTCGCCCGATCGTTTTGCCCGCGCATCTTTCTATGTGAATGCAGTCCCTAAGAATCAGGATGCGAGATTTTCGTTAGCAAGTGTCTTTAGTGTTATACGAAACGTATCGGTGCCCTATGGCATTACTACTCCAGGTAAACCCAATATTTCATCAACTCGCTGGCGAACCGTGGCAGATCATAAACAAATGCAGTATTTCTTTGAGTCAGCTATTACCCCTAATACTTTTTGGGTTGATCTGCGGAAGGTTGATTTTAGTGAGGCGACTGGTAAGGTTAAAAAGTTGAATCTTGAGGCTGATCAAAGAAAAGTCTACTCGGGTGAGGTTTCTCGCGATTTTAAAGATTCGCCACCATTCAAGTTTGAGGGTGTTTGATTTTTGGTGATCATTGATCTGTTGGTTTCTAATTTTAAAAGTGAGGTGTTGTTTTTTTTGCTCGAGCTGTAAGGTTGTACGTGGTTTGGGCTAAGAGAGCTTAGAGTTTTTAGCTGGTCTTAGTTTTCTGTTAAACATATCAAGGATGCTATGAGATGGGAACTAGTAATAGTGTAAAAAAACTGTTGGAGAAAAGTGAGCGAGATAGAAAGCGACTTGAGGAAATTAATAATGATCTAGAGGCTAAAGTGGCTCATATGAAAAATGAGCTTAGGGAGGAACAAGGGTATTTTTACGAGAATAGCCAGAGAAACTGGAAGTTTTCAGATTACGTGAGTGGTGCTCATTCGGATTTCCAGACCTCGGCTACTTGGAGTCTTGATAATCTAAGTGCAATGATCCAAAATATAACTAACGCTGTTGTGGGCGCATTGGGTCCTGTTAAGGACTTGCCAGATGGTGCGGAAGTATCTAAGGGTGTAGCAGAGATTAATAAGGACGGCGGGATAACACAAGATGTACGCTTGTTGGTCGCAGCAAATTGCTTGAATTTACTATCGGGCATTGTGAATTCATTCGGCAAGTCTAGCAAGGTGCAGATTAGCTCGGCGAAAAATTCAATTCCAATCGGGCAAGGTTTAAGGATATTTGCTGCCGTAGCGTGTAATGTTACGCAGGAGAAAGGGTTTTTTGATAATAAAGTTATGAATTGTTATCGTTATGGATATCTTATTAGCTATTCGCTTGATGAATTTATTGAACAGGCGGAAATGGCTTTGGTTGCCCAGTATGAGTTAACGCTAAATGCATTTAACATGGCGGCCAAGGATAATTATAATGATTTTGTTAATAAGGAAATCGATCTAAGGCAGTATAAAGAGACGGCTGATATGATTGAGGAGATGACGATTGAAGTCATTGAAAAAATCAAAGCTCTTAATCAAAAAGATGGTGAGTCAGCTAGAACGCTTACTGTCTATAAAAGCCAGATTGAGTTTCTCAAAAGTTGTCTTGTGAATTACGGCTTTGACTCTGAGGTTTCAAAGGGAATTAAGGCGCAGCTTGTAAAGCTGTCTAATTTCTAGGTGTGAATTTTCTGCTTGCTTGAGATTTTTTGTATACAACTCTGGCTGGGTTTTCAGCCAGAGTTAACCTTTTCTATCATTGGCTTAGTTTGTCGGAATTCAGAGTTACGAGACAATTGATTTTCGGTGACGGTCGAGGCCAACGACTGTTGGTAGAGATGTCCAATGACTCCTGATGGCCGAAAGCAGACGCTCATGACTCACCTCTTTTGGCCATTAGAAGCCCCTGCGAAATCAGTTCCGCAATCAAATTTATGACCCGCGTAGGCCATGGGTTGCAGCCTTTCTAGGGAGTGGCACTTGCGGAACTGAATATTCCTCAACTTATTGAAAACATGAAATTTTATCTGGATTGCAAATCCGCCTACGCCGGTTCGATTCCGACCTCGGCCTCCACCCTTGAAAACCCCGTAGATTAACGTCTACGGGGTTTTTTATTGCCTGCTTGAAAGTGCTGGCGTACCAAAACTTTCCTATTTCGTCGGGTTCGCGATGTCTTGGACGCGAACGTAAATCTTCTTCGTAGTCTCCTGTTTCAAGTGTCCGAGAAACCGGCTTGCATCGCCTGGATCGAGAATTTTAAGCACTTACGCAAACATCTCGACACATGCAAAGGCCCTGTAGGCATGGGAGTTTGTGACCTGGCTGGTGCCGCCAGAGCCAGATGCCTGCGACTCTTATTCAGCCCAAAAAAGAAAAAGAAGAAAGGTCGCAGTGTGATCACTGTCGGCGGCGGTGCTTTCGGTCTTGGGAGGAGGCCGCAAGCAATAAATTAGTCAGTTTCCTATTTGCTCTTCAATGCTGCAGGCGCCGCCCTCCGTGACCGGTGGTGGCAATTTGATTTGGGTTGGGGGATTACGGGAATCCGTCGATTTAGAGAATTCAAATTGTCGTAGGAGCCGGCTAGATCCGTTCTGCCGACTCCTGCTTTCGCAACTGGCTCCGCGCCCACCCTTGACCCTACAACGAGCCGCTCAGGCACAGAAAGCGAGGCGCCGTCCTTTGGGGAGCCCTCGCGTCTGATGGGTGAACACCGAGGGAAAGACGCAACTACAGGTGGAAATCGCCCGCAGCCTCCGGCTGGTAAAGCACTTTCCTGATCTCAATCCGGCGGGTCCGATCAGAAATCCGCCAGTCGATGGTGTCCCCCTCCTGATAGCCAAGGATGGCGGCGCCTATATCGGAATACACGGAATGCTTCCCTGCGTTGCTGTCCGCGTCTTCCGGGTAGACCAAGGCCACTTCGATCTCTTCGTCGTCCAGTTGCAGCAAGGCCTTGGAGTTCATCGTGACCACATTGCGTGCAACCTGCTGCGGCTTGACGACAATGGCTCGTTCAAGCTCATGTTCGAGTTCAAAAACGGCCGGGCCTTGCTCGAGCGCGATCAGGCTCTCGAGCCTGGCCTTGTCAATTTCGGTGATGTAGATCTCAGTGGCGTCGGAAACGGTACCTTCGCGCAATAACTGGAGATAGCGCCCGGCCGTCATGGAAAATGATTTCAATGTCGGCGTTTCGCTTTCAAGCAGAAAGCCGCTGCGCTGAAAGGCTTTCAGCGAGCGCGTGTTATCCGGGTGGATCTTGGCGATGAGTTTCTCGGCCCGCATGTCGAGGAAGGCCAGTTTCATGCCTTCGCGGATGGTGCGAGCGCCAAGGTTTCGGCCCCATTTGTCGCTGTCTCCGATGACCAGAACTATCTCGCAATTGGAGCCGGTCTTGATCAGACGGACAAAGCCCACCGGCGCGTCATGCCGGTCATAGGCCATGAAAAATCGGCCGCCCCGGTTGAACAGATGGGTCAGGATCGGCAATTGAGTTCGATCGATGACTTGCTCGATGGAGCGAGAGACATCGCGTGAATCGCTCAGATAGCAGGTAACGCGCTCATCCTCCAACCAATCCATCAACGTCAGCGCGTGCGCCCGAGTAATTTCAGGGCACAGCGAAATGAAAGGCTTGTTCATCTTAACCACACTTATTAATGGAAGCCCTCGATGGCTATGGTCATTACGGTTCGTCGGCAGCCGGCCATTCTAAGATATACCGCGAGTAATGGCGAATATCCCGGCGAGTTCGAGGAAATCATCGTTTTGCCGAGCACGAGCCAGTCAAGCGCTCAAGCCTCGATGAAGCCGACTACATTCAGAATGATCAGCTCTGTATCGTTCTGCCCCTTGATGCGGTACCACACCAGCCGAGACACCTTTCTGGTGGAAGTCGGCAAGAAAATGAAGTTCGGCGAAGAGAGGACTCGTCAGCTCTGGAAGGCCTGCATGGCTTGGATTGACGGTGCTCTGGAGGTTCGTCGAGAGGCCGCGTAGTTCCTTTCAATTATGATCTTTGAGTGGAGTTTTCTATCAAGGGAGGGAAGGGGAATGTCCAGTTCAGGAGGGTCGTCAGCCAAGTATCGAAGGCAAACTTTTGGTGCAGCCTCGGTAGGCCGGGCCAAGCCTCGAGCGGCAAAGCCCTTGGCTCCGTCACCATCACCCGTGGCGACGTAAGCCGCTATCAGTTACGCCTGGCTGCGTTTCAGCGCAGCACCGCCGATGTGCGCCTGGAGATGCCCGGCCTGGCCGATCTATCCAGTGCTCTTCAGTTTCAAAGCAAAAAAGAACACAGCGTATGAGAAACGCAAAGTTTTCATCTGATTGACGTTGCTGTTTCTCTACCGCCCAGAGTTCTAGTACAAGCTTTCTTCGGAGATCTCCATCGCTTTCTATACGCTCTCGCAGGATACTTTCTTCGATATATGGAATCAGCACCTTCAACTTAGAATCAGAAATGGTAGCAAGTACACCACCGTCAATCAGACTGAGCAAATAGCGAGCGTACTGACGTGTCATTTCACCGAAAGACACGCTCGCTTCAAGTAACGCCTCCTCAAGGCAATCAAACTCTTGAACCTCCAGGCTATCAATCATTATACAGCTCCATCTTTTACTCTTATCGCGCAGCAGCAATCGGCCTAAAGCGGCCTGAGCAGATTCGGGAAGGGGTTCGAATCCCTATTTTTGCAACCCTGGTTGCATTTGGCGAACTGGTTGTTGGCTAGTGAGGTGAGGTTGTGGGGCAAAAATGATCAATCCATACGCCAAACTGAATCGCCCCTGCGCATCGTGCAGCTCGGGCACCGTCGATGTTGGTTAGAATAGCGTGTTGAAGTCTATTGCTCGCAAGGGAATCCAATGAGCACTGAAAAGCCAGAGCTTTTGTTCATCCTTCAAAGGTTTCTAGATAATGTTTATGAGAGGGCTTCGAAAAGTCAGAGTGTTTTACTCAAAAGGAATCATGGCCACTACACATACGCGGATGAAATACTCTTCGTCTACGTGACGATCTTCCCTAAAGAGGTTGAGCTTGTTTTTGAGAGCAAGCAGGTAAGTAGCGGGGTTTTTAGTATTGCTTTGGATATGTGCATGTCCAGTGGAGAAGTACTGGCTGGCGACCTGCTGTCTCTGAATGGGAGATGCGAGGAGATCAGCGCGGCATTGGCTTCGCAAGAAGACTGGGTGTTGGCCCTGTTGTTAAAGTGCTTGGGCAACTGAGTCTTTTTTCAGGAGCGTGGAGTTTATGCAGTGACCGCTCCTGGCCCAGAGTGTGTAAAAAAGCTTCTAAGACCGACGGAGTATGTTTCAGGAGAGGAGTTGAAAACAGCCTGGAAATTCTTGGTATGGTGCGAGAAGGCTTCCTCTTATTAGGACAAAAAATGATTTCACATGTATTCATCGGAGTGAATGACTTCAATCGAGCACTTGTGTTTTATCAAGGGGTCATGCAGATGCTCGGACTTGAGCTCAAGTTCACAGACCTTGAACGCCCATGGGCGGGCTGGAAACACCCCGACACTGCACGCCCTCTTTTCGTGGTGGGCAAGCCGTTCGACGGCGAATCTGCGGCGCTAGGCAATGGACAAATGATTGCTCTGCTGGCACCTAATCGACAGATCGTAGACAACGCTCATGCCCTGGCGTTGGCATTGGATGGAACATGTGAAGGCGCTCCGGGCTTGCGACCCGAATACCACCCGAATTTTTATGGGGCGTATTTTCGAGACCCTGAAGGAAACAAGCTTTGCGTCTGTTGTCACGATCCGGAGTAGGTCAAGTGTAGGATCTATTTTTGGCCTGAAATCGTGAACAAAACATTGTCGAGAACCCCGGCGCCTGGAGCGAGAGGCTCAACGCAATTTCACCAGCGCCAAACTGAAGCGGCGAATGGAAGAAATTGAATCGAGCATCAACCGTTACCTGACGGCACTTGATGCTGCCGATCGGCAGGAACCAACAGTCTCCGAGCCCAACGCCGTGCGGCTGGAAGAGAAAATCGCCAAGTTGAAGACGCAAATGAAAGAGCTTCAAGCAATTGAAGTTCAGCTCAACGAATCGCCGGACCTGAAAGCAGCCGTTCATGACTGACCCCTTTTGAGCATTGGAAGCCCCTAAGAAATCAGTTCCGCAATCAAAATCCTGCCCCGCATACCCCCGGACTTGCCTTACTTGGACAGCGACAACGGCACACCCCAGATGGGATCTTCCATGCCTTGTTTGCCCAGCGGCGTGATCTGCATGGGCTGGAGCCTGGACAGCAGTTGCCGGTGCTTCTCGCTCAGGTTGCGCTGCTCGATGAGGTGCTGCGAAAAGCTCATGGGTGCCGGCCAGGTGTAGACGGTCAGGTTGTCGAGCGGACACTCGATTTTTTTCGGATCGATCGCTCGGCACTTCGACTGCTGGTACTTGTAGCCAGGGGTCTTCAGATGCATGCGCGGGGCCAGCAGCAATTGCCCGCCCTGGATGGTGAAACTGGCGAGCGCCTTGTCGACCGGCAGGCGCGCCTGGACCTTGATCGCGGGAATGTCGCGAGAGTCGGTCTGTTGGTAATAACCGGCCGGGGAGCCCGCCGTCGTCTGGGTATATTGCTGTTCACCCCAGCTCACGCAGGCACCCGAGGCCCTGACTACAGCGGTACAGACACGCTCGGTCTTGGTCTCGCTGCCATAGGTAGCGTCCTTCCAGACCTCTTCCCTGTAGAACTCGCGATACAGTTCTGGGGACAGGTAGGCGGTCCCGTTGGCGCCACGGCCTGAACCGGGTGGACCGCTGCGGGCGTCGACCTGGTCAAGCAAACCGCGGAGCTGGTAGTCATCGCCGCCGGTCAGCAAGTATTTGCCGGGTGGCAGGATATGCACCTCGAAGGCCTTGAACAGGTAGGTTTCGCCAGGCGGTCTCTGCAGCGCGTTGGTCTGGAACTTGCGGCCGAAGGTCACCTTCGGATCTTTCTCGTATTCCCAGATCACCGTTGGCGTCCATTGCGTCATGGTCAGCGCATCGCTCAGCGACTTGTGCGGCATCACGTCCGCCACCAGCACTACCGCCATGTTCGCCTTGAGTGCTGCGTCCACTTGGTCCAACAGCTGCGCGTAGCGCGGATCGTCCATGCTGCCGTAGGCACCCGAATCGAGATCGGAGACGCAGCCGGAGAGAGATAGAGAGAGAAGCAACGCCGTGGGAAGGGCAAAACGCAGTCGGAACAGTCTCATGTATCAGTCCTTGAACTATCTATGTCGGGCCAGCCACTAAGGCGCCAAGGCCACGCCCGTGCAGCGGCCACGAATGGAGAAGTCCTTGATCTGTCTGGCCTTGTCGACAGTCATGGAGAGGGTGCAGCCGCTCGTGTGAGTGACATCGTCCCAGTAGTTAGTGTGGACCATCACGCCGCCCTGCATCTCACTGGAGCTGCCGACCACTTCCTTTTTCACGTAGGAAGTGTCGCGGTACCACTGCATTTGCACTTCGCTGCGGTCGGGCGAGGGCTGCATGCGTCCGGGCGGGCCGAAGAAGTCGATGGCTTCCTTGGCATCGCGTCCCTTCCATTGCTGGCCGGCCCTGTATTCCGGGAGGGTGGGAATGCAGCCGCTCAGCAAAGGCAACAGCAGGCCGAGGGCAAGTAGGTGCCGGGTCATGACAGCCTCCTTCATTGCGCGCTGTTGCCGAGCATTGCGTCCAGGCTCTGCACGGCCTCGCTGTTGGCCTGGATGCCGTAAAGTTGCTGGAACATGGCCTGGACGGTCTCGACCATGCGGCCGGCGGCCATTTTGCCCATTGGCAGCATCTGGTTGTTTTCGCGGTTGCCTGCTGCGCAGACGAAGGCGAAGGTGCGTTGCAGCCAGTAGTCTTTCGGGGCGATCCAGCCCTGGGCAGTGGTCACGTCCTTCATGGCGTGGTCGAAGCGGCGCATGGCGCGGGCGCTGTCGAAGCGCACTTTGCGCTCCTTGCACTTGTACTGGATCTCGTAGGCCGCCAGCACGGGCATCGCCGGGTCTTCGAAGATCTGCATGATCATGGCCGACTGCACCCCCTGGGGCTTTTGCAGGATGCCGGCGGCATCGGCGACGAATACCTCGTTGTGGTAACGCTCGCCCTTGCCGTAGACGATCCAGTATTCACCTTGAGGCGTGGCGAGTGCCGTGCCGCTGGTACACAGCAGGATGAGTGATAGCGGCAACCATCTGGCGTGGGGGAATGGAATCGCCATGATATTTCCTTCCTTGATGGGGCTTGTCCGTGGCCGCATGGGACCGTCCAGAAGAAGGAATATAGGTCTGGCCGGCAGTAGCGGTCGATTAGGGCGGATGTGCTAATGGCGCATTGCCGTTATCGATCGGGTCAACGAAACCTGTGAGTGGCGGTCGTCTGCATGATCAGAACCTTGGGCATGCACAGGTGCGGTGTTAAAGTGCCGCCACTGAAAAGGGAGAGCGGGATGCGGGGCCAGATACTGGATATCTCGACAGAGGTCGAATCGTTGCTCCTGCAGCTGGGGGCATCAGGCCGAGGTCTGCATGAAAAACTGAGTTCCATTGAGGGAATGATCAGCCGCCAATGGCGAAAAAGATCCGCTGGATTGCGAGCGTGCGCAACAAGGCGGTTCATGAGCGTGTTGTCGAGGTGGATCTTGAAGACTTCAGCAAGGGCGGGGCGCAAGTAGTCGCTTATCTGAAGCAGCTTGTTGCTTCGATAACACCTAAGCAGACCCAGCACAAAGAACCGCAAGGTTCGCCTGAGCCAGGCAAGTCCTGGGCCGAGAAGGATGGTTGGGAGAAGACCAAGACGGTCGGTACCTATATGGCGGCCGGTGCAGCTGTGGTCGCTTGGTTGTTCATGTCCTCCAAATGAGTCTTCACGATTGCTTATGGCCCGGTTCTCTTGCCGGGCTTTTTCGTTTCCGGCGGCCTGATGCTGGAAACTGTGGTTCTGGAAAGACGCGGTATTGCTGAGTATTGGGCGTTGTGTCACTGAGTGCTGAGTTGCCTGGCCATCACATCTCAATGGTCGGCATGGTGCTTTTGCCGCAACTTATCAGTTGTCCCGCCGTGACCTGCAGTCCAGTTGTTGGTTTTGCCGCGTACCCGGCAAAGAAGCCGACGGACACCAAGGCAATGTAGAGGACGGTTTTTCTCAGGGCCATGCTGGCACTCGCTCACTGTTTGATAGGGAAATGCCCAGCACTGATCCTCATTGAGGAAAAAGGTTCCAGGTGAACGATGTTGCGCGTGCTTCACTAGGGACGATGCAAGTTTGGCCATTGGCGGTGATTCGGCCCCGGGCTCAACTTGCCACAGGGTGGCAAGTTGCTCTATTCAGCAAAGGCTATCGGCTGGAGAGGCTAGGGAAAGGGGTGGAAGGCCCATGTCGCGAATGGCCGCGGCGAGTTTGTCCTGATAGATCGTCAGAATCGAGTAATCCAGCTTTTGGGTGATGTTGGCGCCGCCTGCGCAATTGGCCAGGAGTTCATCCAGGGCGCCGGCCACCAGGTCTGCGGTGACTTGCAGGACATTCAATCCAAAGCGGTTATCGACAATGACCAGATTCGTTAAGTCGTACATACAGCCCCTATGGTCACTGTGCTTATGAGTAGTGGCTATGAGCCATGATTATTTTAACTAAACGGCAGGTGCGCTGTCATCGGGAGAAGATGGGCGGTGTTGCGGGCTGATAGGCGTTTGCGCTTCTGAATTTTCAGCACGCCTGTGGCAGCCCTGTGTACCATTGCTGCCCGCGAAAAAAGCACCAGAGGCAATCTGCATGCTGATATTGAAAAAGGGCGACAACCAGGGCTTGAGGGTAGGGCCGCGCTGGCCGTCCGCAAAGGTGTTGATGGAGCGCGAAGTCTTTGTGCAACTGCTCAAGGTCCAGTCCAGCCTGCCGCGTTCGGTGCAGTTGCTGGTGACCCGGGGCTACGAGCGCAAAAGCAGTTACCTGGGGTTTTTCAGGACGCTGTCACGCTGGCTGGGGATCAGGTTGTTCTGCCTGTGTTATCCGGGGCGTAAAGAGGAGCTGGAGGATATCTTCGGTTCCAATGGCCATGATGTGGATGGCACTCATATCGATGTGTCCATTGTCTTCAATGGCAAGCGCCTGCGCTTTTTGCCACTGGGGGTGTTTACCCCGCCGGCGCGCCAGCAACAGTTGCAAGGGCGGTACTCGGCTGTCGTTGATGAGGTCAAGAACCTGTTGAAGCGTCACGGTTTCGAGATTCATCGCAATCACACGGAAAGCCTGCAGATTCATTGCGACTACAAGGCCTGATAGCCAGGAACCGTCGTCCTGGGCTCGGCTGCCGAGTCCATAGCGCTCATGTCATGAACGTAATAAGGAAGTTATGTGTTGCGAAGTCTGTTGTTGCTGGTGTTGATCTTTGTCTTGAGTGGATGCACGGCCCTGATGACTCGCACTACTCCCATGAGTTGCCCCTATATCGGCGTGCGCATGGATTGGGCATTGGCTAAGGAGAACAACGGTGTGCTCTGGCCTTTTCTGGCGTTGGATGCTCCATTCTCCGGCGTGGTGGATACGCTGATGTTTCCCTTCGAGTATCAGTACAGCTGCACGCTTTGATCTTGAGCTGGCCGATGACCTGCCGCTCACTCATGGCGGCCTCTATGTGTCTGACCTTCGATCACTGACAGAGACGACCGTCTACAGTTAAGTGTGACCTTGGCTTCCTAAAGAGAACCGACATGCTCAAGTCTCGCTCGTTGATCGCTGTTCTTGCCGGCGTGCTCCTGGCTGGCGCTTCCCCTCTGGCATTGGCCGACCCCGGAAATGGCAAGGGGCAGGGGCATTCCAAACACAGTTCTCAGGGTGACCAGGGGGGGCATGGCAAGGGGAAGAAGTCAGGCGCCGATGACTGGAGTCATGGCCCCAGTGTCGATCGCGGCAGTGTCCTGGGCATATTGGGTGGGCACCGTGACTACTGGAGCCCGGGACCGGCACTGCCTCCAGGCATTCAGAAAAACCTGGCTCGGGGCAAACCTCTGCCCCCGGGAATTGCCAAGAAGCTGGACCACCGGCTATTGGGGCAGCTTCCTCGCTATGACGGTTATGAATGGCGGCAGGCCGGAACCGACCTGATTCTGGTGGCTATCGCCAGCGGGATCATCTACGAGGTGCTCAATGACGTCCTCAACTGATTGGCGGGCCTGTTGAGGTTTCAGCCTGTCGTGGCTGAAATCTCAACATCGAGTCCGTCTTCTCGAAGCGTTATTGCCAGCGCTTGAACAGCACGCTGGCATTGACCCCACC
The DNA here is from genome assembly GCF_042980055.1 of Pseudomonas danubii. Taxonomy (NCBI): domain Bacteria; kingdom Pseudomonadati; phylum Pseudomonadota; class Gammaproteobacteria; order Pseudomonadales; family Pseudomonadaceae; genus Pseudomonas; species Pseudomonas danubii. The sequence goes on along the minus strand of NZ_CP116502.1, from coordinate 5,083,775 downwards.
AAAGCCGAAACCATTGGACAGTGCGTATTCCATGGCCATTTTGCGTGCCTGGTTGCGCACCAGGTCAAGGCCCTCGGCGGCGCTGTCCGGGTTGTCCAGATTGAGGGTTGCGGGCGCGATCTGGTCACGCAGGGCGAGGATGGCAAAGATCGCCTCGATGCCGCCGGCGGCACCCAGCAGATGCCCGGTGGCGGACTTGGTGGCGCTGATGGCCAGGCCACTGCCGGTGCCGAATACAGTCCTGATGGCAGCCAGTTCGCCCTTGTCGCCCACTGGCGTGGAGGTGGCATGGGCATTCAGGTGCTGGACCTGAGAGGCTTGCACGCCGGCCTGGCGCAAGGCTTGCTGCATGGCACGCCGGGCGCCGTCGCCATCTTCCGGACCCGCGGTCATGTGGTAGGCGTCGGCGCTGGTGCCATAGCCCACCAGCTCCGCAATGGGCTGTGCGCCCCGAGCCAGGGCATGTTCCAGCTCTTCGATGACCAGCAGTCCGGCGCCTTCACCCATGACAAAGCCATCCCGTGCCTGATCGAAGGGGCGTGAAGCCCGTTCCGGGGTGTCGTTGTACTCGCTGGACAGCGCGCGGGCTGCGGCGAAGCCACCCAGGCTGACCCGATGGATCGCCGCCTCAGCTCCACCACAGACAGCGATGTCTATTTCACCGGCGCGGATCATCCGCGCGGCGTCGCCAATGGCCTGGACTCCGGCAGCACAGGCAGTGACTGGCGCTCCCAGTGGTCCCTTGAGGCCGTGGCGGATCGAAACGTGACCTGCCGCCATATTGCTCAGGAATGACGGAATGGTGAACGGCGACAGGCGCCGCGGGCCCTTGCTGTCGGTGGTTCGCACGGCATCGGCGATGGCCGGGAAGCCGCCTACACCAGAGGCAATGATGGTGGCTGTACGTTCCTGGGCCTGGGGACTATCGGGTTTCCAGTTGGCCTGGGCCAGGGCTTCTTCGGCCGCTGCCAGGGCGAAGAGGATGAAACGGTCCATCTTGCGCTGTTCCTTGGGGGCCAGCAGCCGGTCCGGGTCGAAGCCTGCCTGGGGATCCTCGAGCGCGCCGGGCACCTGGCCGCCAATGGTGGTGGGCAGATCCTGGATAAACTCTTCGGGCAATTGACGGATTCCGGATTGTCCCGCCAGCAGGCGCTGCCAGACCTGCTCGACCCCACAACCCAGTGGAGTGATTGCGCCCATACCGGTGACTACGATGCGTTTACTCATGCGGGTCCTGCTCCTTCAGTTGCTTTGCGTGGGGAACAACGAAACGTGGACGATACTATCATCATGAAAGTAACATCCGAATCCACAAATACTGAGGTGCATCGCAGGAGCCAGCCATGCAACGAAAAAGTCTGATCGACGCTGAATGTCCCATTGCCCGCAGCCTGGAGCGAGTCGGCGAATGGTGGAGCATCTTGATCATGCGCGACGCGCTGCATGGCCTGAGGCGCTTCGACGAATTCTCCCGCAGCCTGGAGATCGCCCCGAACATGCTGACCCGACGCTTGAACTCACTGGTGGAGGCGGGGCTGTTGGAGCGCCAGGCCTACAGCGAGCGCCCCTTGCGCTATCAATATGTGCCTACAGCCAAGGGCGAGGATTTCCGTGTCGTACTCATGGCCTTTGTAGCTTGGGGCAATCGCCACTACGCGCCCGAGGGCGAAAGCGTGCAACTGGTCGAGCGTGAGAGCGGACGACCTGTGCAGCCAGTGATGGTGGATGTTGCCGATGGTCATCTGGTGCCGTTGCAGGCGTGCACGGTACAGGCGGGACCTGCTGCCAGCGTCGGCATGCGTCAGCGACTGATGGCTATGGTGGAGTGAGTCCGGTTTGGGGCTGGCTCCGTGGAGCGGCTGCGCTGCCGGGCGGCTCGCTCTGGACGGTGGGTCCCGGGAGAAGGACGGAAGGATTGAGGTTACTGGGGATTAATTTGCCCACCACGTAGCCGCTGTGGCTGATCAGGGCCAGCAACAGCAGTGTGTTATGCAGTTTCGGCAACACCTCCAGCACCCAACTGCCTGAGCCAAGGCTATGGCCGACGGCGGCGCCATAGACAAACACCACCACCATGGTGATCAGCAGCATCTGCAGGCGTGGCAGGTCGACGATGACGCCATTGCTCACGTCCTCGCCGCGAATCAGGTCGGCCAATCGCGCATCCTTCGGGTCACTCTTCATCAGCACCTGGCCCTTGGCCGACGGCAGAGCGACCAGGCTCTGGCTGTCGAGCAACTGCTGGCCGGTGGTTGCCAGAGCGCTGGTGTCTGCAGGCTGCTCGGCCTTGCGGTTCAAGGCCATGGGGGCTGTGACGAAGCTGGCCAGGCTGAAGCCCATCAACGCGATCAGGTTGTAGTCCAAGTCCACCATCAGCGCTGTAGTGGCGTTTCCCCGGACAATGTTGCCGATGTACACCGTATACAGAGTGGCCAGTACCAGCAGTGTCCACAGGGTCATTTGCAGGCGTGACAGCGAATACCGATTGCGCTCGTCAATCAGCACCCCAAGCACCCGGCCGCGAATTCGTAGACCGGCGAGGACGAACAAGACGAACAGGCCGGCCAGGCAACTGGCCCAGGCGCCCAGGCGTGGCCAGTCCAAAGCAGGTGCAATTGTCAGGTACGGGGGAGGGTTGGGGTGACTCAGAAGTAGGGCGGCGGGTGCGCCGGTCGCGAGCAACACGGCCAGCGTACGCAGCAGATAGCCATTGTTTTTCATCGTGGCAGGCCCTCTCCTTGTGTAGGCGGCTGTTTTTCCTTGGTCTGCGAGGCCGCTCTTGTCCCCAGGCTGCTTGACGTCGCGGGCGCCCTCCGGCTCATGGCCGCTGGGGCGCCTGCTGTTGGGTATAGCGAATCTTTTTCCTGGCCGTTTGCCGTTGGTCGGGTGTTTTGTAGGGGGCGGCGGGTGTCAGCGAGCGCCAAGCCCGCGGCGCCAGGCCGGGTGGAAGTGTCGCCAGTGGGCGTCCTGTGCCGCCGCCAGGAGCTCGCGGTCACCCCGGGTATCGCCCCAGGCCCTGAGTCGATATTGGTTCAATGGGCCGTAGACACTTTCCAGGCGCAGTACCTTGTTTTCGCAACGGCAATTGTGGCCGGCGATGCGGCCGGTCAGCACGCCATCGACCACCTCCAGTTCGGTTCCGATCAGCCTGATGCCCAAGCGTGTGGCGAAAGGCTGCAGCACCAGGGCCGGCGACGCCGAGCACAGGGTCACCAGCGCTCCGGAACGCAGTTCCCCGGCTACGGCTTGCAGCCCACTCGGGCGCATCAGTCGGGTCCAGGATTTCAGACAGAAGGCTTCGGCCTGTTGCTGGAGCCACGCCGCCTCGATGCCCTTGAGAAAGGTGCTGATCAATTGCGCCTTGAGTCGGTCGCGGTCAACGCGACGAGTCAGGTAGCCCAGGCTGGGTAGCGCCAGCTTGAGTATCCGTTGGTTGAACCCGCGTTGCCCGAAGGCAAACTTCAGAAAGGGCACAAAACTGTCGTGGCGAGTGAGGGTTCCGTCGAAGTCGAATACCGAAAGCACTGGGTTGGCATCGGCGTTGAGTCCAACGGCGTCCGGGGGTAGCGGCTGTGTTTCAGCCTCAGCGCTCAGGGGCGGCAGGGTCTTAGGGTGGGGCGACATAGCTGTTCTCGGTGGTTGCAGCCGCTTGATTCGCGGCCGGTATTGCCAGTAATGGATGCAGTTTACGCGCTCCAGCCTTTAGCCGCGGGCCGGATAGCCGGAGGATCAGAGGCGCAGCATGGGCAAAGGTTTCCAGGGGCGGATCAGCAGTTGCTTGAAAGACAGCTGAGCCAGGCGCAGATGAAAGCCTGCATCAGGAAAGGCTGAAAATACCCGGCGGCGATCGTCTCGCGAGAGGCCGAAACTCAACATTCCCAGCGACACATCTATCCAGTCGGCTCGGCGAAAACTTTCCACCAGGCTGCCTGGGTGTGGGGCGGCGGTGATCTTGTGGTGCTGTTCGATCATTGCCAGCACTTCGGCTTTCCACTCGGACCTGTCTATTTCATCCAGGTGGTTTTCAGCCAGGCGCAGCGATGGCGGTAGGTAGTCGAATGTCTTGGCGGTCCAGATGCCCAGGTCGTGGAAGGCGCCGGCTATGACCAGTTTCTGCAACTGCTGGGCATCGGCATTGATGAGCAGGTTGCAGAAGTTGATGACCCGGTACACATGGTTGCGATAGCCGGTGAAGTCCTTGCCCAACTCTTGGCGATAGCGTTCCAGCAATTGATCCAGCGGTTCCAATCGTGTCAGCAACATTGCTTTTCCCTTGCAGGACTGGCGCTGGGGCCGGTCATTGATATCCGGGCAGTGGCTCATTGGGTTGCAGAGGTGCTGGCACGTGCTCTTTCAACCATGGCCACGATGGTGGCGCAGAGTTCTTCCTGGGCTTGTGCGGGGGTGATTTCTCCCAGCGCCGCCGCGTGGGAAACCGCTTCGGCCGCACCCAGCATGGCGCGCAGCCCGGCCCTTGCGATCACGGCTCCGGCGGCGAAGGGTTCCAGAGCATGACGGCATTTCTCTAGGAATATTGCCTGGTAGTCGCGCTTGATGATCTCAAGCTCCGGCGAACTGGCCAGGGCGGCAATCACCCCGGGGATTTCGCGGCCCTGCAACAACACGCAGTCGACGTAGGACGTGGCAATGACCGCTGCGCGGGCGGCAAGGGTCGGTTCGCTGGTTTGCAGGGCCTGTTCCATCAGCAGCGTCTGGCGCTGGTCGAAGTCCTGATACAGCGCCGCCAGGAGCACCGCTCGAGTGCCGAAATGGTCGTAGACCACCGGCTTGGTGACGCCGGCCTGTTCCGCCAGATATCCCAGGGTCAGCGCCTCGGTGCCGTGCTCACGGACAATCTGCCAGGCTACGGCCATCAGTTGTTGCAGGCGTTGCTCCCGCGACAGGCGCCGTCGCGGCGATGAAGTGGAATCGGTTTTCTGACTGCTTGACATGGCTATATACCAAAAGTAACTTATCGGCAGTAACTTACTAAAAGTATATAAAGCTCAATCCCCCAGCGCAATCCGTCCGCAGGAGTACTCGCCATGCATGCACTTATTGTTGTCGCTCATCATGATCCCAAGTCTCTCACCCATAGCCTCGCGGCGCAGATTGCCGAGGGGGTGGGACGCGGTTCCGGGCATTCATTCGAGATTGCCGATCTCTGGGCTGAAGGGTTCGAACCACGCTTCGGTGCTGCCGATATTGCAGTGCATCGTACCCAGGTGCTTCCTCCCGCCGATGTGCTCGCCGAACAGGCCCGGATCGACCGCGCCGATGCTCTGGTGCTGGTCTACCCGGTTTATTGGTGGTCCATGCCGGCGCTGCTCAAGGGCTGGATTGATCGCGTGTTCTCCAATGGCTGGGCCTTCGATTTTCGCGCGGACGCCAAGCTGGAGAAGAAGCTAGGGCGTCTGAGCGTGCACCTGATAGGCGTTGCCGGGGCCGACGTTGGCACTTATGAGCGACATGGTTATCTCGGCGCGATGCAGACCCAGATCGACCATGGAATCTTCGACTACTGCGGCGCCAGGGTGCTGACCTCGCAACTGATGTTTGACTCGGAGAGCGGTGATGTGGCGCCTTGCCTGGAGCGGGCACGAGCGCTAGGGCAGGCACTGTTCAGTACCACGGCAGTCGTCGAGTCGGCGTGAGAAGGGGGCTGGAACCGTTTTCAACGCAGCATCACCGAGTACAAGGCTTTTCGTACAAAGCCTAGCCCCAGCAACACCAGGCAAAGGTGGACAGGCACAGCATCAGGGGCAGGGCGTCGAGAAAGTCATTCATACCCACACATTCCATTCAGGCAAGTGCCGGCAATTTAAGGTGAGCAACGTTGTCTGTCTGTTGCGATTCTGTGAATTTTCAGCGCATTTTCGTTTAACGGTGGACGGGCTCTCGCACTGCGGTGATGGGCAATTCAGGCGCATCATCTTGGCGCCTAAAAAGGTGCGAGAAGGCGTGACATGAAACTCAAATGCTCAAAAAAAGTGTGGATATTTAATGACTTAGGTGATTTTATTTGCGTTTTTTCTTCAAAATATCTTGTTACAGAATGTACTGTTCCGTTACTATAGCTCCGCGTTCACCTACCACGGTTTATGCATTTTTAGCCCCAAGTGTCCATCAGCTACTTGGGCTTTTTTTTGCCTGAAATTTGTCTCCGCCGCCTTTCTCGACGCACCCTTCCTACGCAAGCTTCAGAAGCCGGCCCGGCATCGCGGGCGACAATCCCGCAATTCAGTGCTCCAGGATGTGCAGTCCTTCTTCCGTCTGTGGAAGCTCGAAGTAACGGCAGATCAGCTCGAATTGTTCCTTGCTGGTACTAAAGGGGTGATCTCCCAGGCTGTTACGTTCCCGCAGTCTTGTCAGGCAGACATCCTCATCGACATTCAACAGGTGCAGTCGATGCTCGACCTGTGCTTGATCTGCCAAGGCTCGCAACCAGGCGCGTTGGGCCAAAGTATTGGCGGGGAAGTCCAGCACGACATTGTTGCCACCACGCAACAGACTGATCAGCAAAGGCTCCAGTGCGTTTTTCAGGCGCTGGGCATGCAGCGCATAGTCAGCAACTGAATGAATAAGGCCCGGATACAACTGCGCCAGCCATTGGTCCTCACAGATCAACACGCTGCCGGGAGCCTGGGCCAGTCGCTTGGCCAGTGTGGATTTACCCGAGGCGATCTTGCCGCACAGCAGGTGTAGAACAGCAGGGGATGAGTGACTCATGCTTGTCTCCTGGGGGGTTGCGCTTCAGAAGACGGGTGATAAAACCCGCCTCTGAGGCGGGTTGATTAGGGGTTGAACGACCGCTAGCCCACCTTGCTGGTGCAGGCGGTCATAATCGCGGCGGGGCGGGACTGAAGATTCAGGTTCATAGGCTTGAAACTTACACAACTGACGGAAAAAAGCACAGCGCAGAATAACGCTGGAGAAGCAGGTAGGCCCAGGCGATCAGAGCGTGGCCTGGCGCAGAAACTGCGCAGTAGAACTGAGAGGTAGTTAGCATTTGTTGTGTGTTTTTTCGATACAAAGGATCAGGTGCTGACCTATTCTGAATGGGAAAAATCCACAAAACTCCACACAGGCGATAAGCCATGCTCTCCACCAGCGAGCTTTGTCACATCTTGGAGTCCGGCTTTCTCCCGCTTTCCTGCGTCTGCAGCGTGCATCCCAGCGGCTCCCTGACGATCAAGATCTACGATGCCGATTCAGGCCGGGTGGATTTATTGTTAACCGGAGTCTCGACTGCCGAACTCACCAGTGTGCGCGACATCTCCAACCTGATCGGCGAGTTGCGTACTGAGCTCCGGGCAGGGCGCAGAGGCTTTGCCGGTGGTTTTACCAACTACGCTGGTTGACACCCCACCGGTTGTCATTGGTGACAGTTGAACATGTCATTCTGAACGCATAGTTTTGTGGCGTTCGCCCGGTATCTATGACTCTTTACCGGTTCATGGATGGCGAGGTCATGTGTACTGGGCGAACTCCGTTGGCTATCGATGTGCTTATTTCCAGCCCAGAGTCTGTAGTATCTCATTGCAGCGTCAGTATCTGGTCAATGAACCGGGACGCGGCATGCCATGACTTTTGACTCTTCGATCTGTCCTTGCGGATTGACTCGATATCAAGGAAGACCTCCATGAACATAGGCAATACGCCTCCCGCCAATTACACCTACGCACAACTGTCAAAGGTGCTGGAAAACAACCGCACAGTGACCCAGGTCAAGGGCCCCGAGGCGCCAGTGGAACAGGCGTTTTCGACTCACCTGGAAACCGAGTTGACCGCCCCCCAGGACGACCCGCTCAAACTCAAACTATCGTTGAATTTTCTGGCTGAAGCTTGAGACCTGCCAAGGGCCCGCTTCGCGCTGAACGCATTGCATGGTTTGACTGGCGCCCCTCTCGAATGAGCTTGTGGTTGGTGATAAGTCTTTATAAATCAGTTGGTTGGATAAATTCTCCGTGTTAGTCTTGGCGCCGTTTAACAAGTCGACGCGATGTTTGGTGACCCTATCCAGGATGATCAGACCGCCGCTGTAGGCTGCTGATTTACTGGGTTTTTTTACACAGAGCTCAGAGTGAAGGGAGAGGTTTTTTTGCCTGCTTCGACCTTGCTTCACAAGGACTGGATGTATATATTCCACACCCTGCTTTAAGCACTGGCCGGCCTGATGCCGATTGACTGTTCCAGTGCCGCGTGATCGCGCTACCGCCCGAATGGCGAAACTGGTAGACGCATGGGACTTAAAATCCCCCGCTCGTAAGGGCGTGCCGGTTCGATTCCGGCTTCGGGCACCATCTATTTCAAGGGCTTGCACGGTTTTTTTGAGTGAGCCTTATCCTGAACTGCTCCGCAATTTCAAATACTGCTCCGCAATTCACTTTGTAGGCGAGACCTTCTTACCTATCCGATTGCGAATGTAGTGCTCGGTCATGACGACAGTTGTGTGCCCAAGCTGGTCGCGTGCTTGCAGAATATCTCCGCTAGCTTCGAACTTCTCCGTGCCTGCTTTTTGCGCGCAGATCCCTCATCTGAAAATCAGCCTTTTTAACCCCGGCCGCCTCTCGAGCAAGGTCGAATCTTCTTCGTCGCATTGCCACCGTCAATGGTGTGCCATTTTCCAAAACGATCAGCCGCGTCGAGCGGAATTGGTGGGAGTCCTTCCTCGCCATTATTCGATCAAGAACAATCTTCAGTTCGCCAGTGATTTCGATGCGGCGCTTTGCCTTGGTCTTTCCTTGCTGAACAGCTAAGCGGCCATCGCGAACATCGCGTTCATCCATTTTCAATGTGTCGGCAATGCGCTGACCGGTCAGATAGAAGAGGTCCATTGCGTCCTGGAGCCCGACATCAGCTTTTTCGTAAACCCTCTGGAATAGTTCGTCTTCAACGTAGTTGTCTTGCCCCGTCTCCTTGTTACCCTTGATCCCTGTGCAGGGGTTGGCGAGAGCTGTATAGCCCTTGTTACGGGCATAGTTCCAGATCGCACTAAATAGAGCCTTCTCCCGATTGGCGCGTACAGGCGCCGATTCACGCCTGGTCAGAGCTTGCCACCCAGGTCGTAAGTGAAATACACCAACTTGCCGCGCTTCCTTTCTCTGAGCCGGGATATGCTTCCTGGCTTTGTTGGTCTGCGTCCCATTTATCCTGCCTTTATCCCGCCTTGCGAGGCTTCCATGTGGGCTTCTCTTTCGCTTCGTTAGGGTTGTCTGTAAGCGTCGCGGTGATCACACAAGGCCAGCCATTGCGTTTGATGGTGTGCCGAATTCCGTTTCGAACAAGCACGGAAATCTGCCCGGCCTTAGTCTTTGCTCCGGTCAGTTCGCCGACCTCTTGGTGCGATAAAAATTGAATGTCCATAGGGTATCCACGCCGCGCGTAGCGACAGAAGGTGGTTATTCGGCCTGCAGCCGGTAGTAGGTGGTGCACCGGCACCTTGGACAGATCATGTCGCTGACGCCCGAGCCGTACTTCTTGCTTGGCACTTTTAGCCGCTCGCTTTCCATGTGCTTGTTCTTGCGGCGGCAGCACTGAACTTTTATGTCGGACATGCGTGTCTCTCGCCCGCCATCGCCGGCAGGCTTTCCGATTGTTGAGGGTGTTGTTTCAGATGTTGCTGATTTGCCCTGGCGTTGCGCCTGGCTGTGGTTTGCAGCGTTCGCCCGGCCTAGTCCTTCATTTCAAGTCCTGGGCTCTCGGGTCGGGTGGACTCTTCTTGACCAGTCCTGTCGGAGTGTGACCAGTCCGCTGAGTTTTACGACTCAGCTTGCTTGGGCCGTGACGGTTTTGTTGAACTTAGGTAACTTGGCATTTTCACTTCACGGATGACGGATTCATGCCAAGAACGAATCGTATTGCAAAAAATGCCCTGAGCATCTCGCTGCTGGGCCTACTAGTCACTGGCACATTGGCCTTGGCAGAAACTCAAAAGGTGACCGATCTGTTAAGCAGTGGCTATGAGATCAAAGCCGCCTACCAGTCGCCAGCAAGAGTCGGCACGGTTCACTTTCTAATCTTGCAAAAAGGCTCGTCTGCGTTCCAATGTATGAGCTACGGCTCCGAATTAAGGCCGAAATTCTTCGACTATTCCAACACCTACTCTTGCGCAAAAGTTCAGGATCTGATTCCGGTCCAGCCTAACCTCGGGCAATGAACCAAAAGTGCATTTACGGTTATGGGTAACGCTGGATTTGGTCTAGGCCGCGCAGGTTCGGCAACGTCATTCATGGCCTTGGCCCCGTGTAGATCAGGTAGAGCATGTAGAGGGCGGGGAGGATCATGGCTGCACCCTCCGAAACTCGACGACCCAGACCCAGGGGTTGGCGTCCCAGTCGCCGCCGGTGGACTCCCACAGTGCCCGGAAGGCCATCGGGTACCAGTCCCTGTAGTTGGGCGACACGTCGTCGCTGGCCAGTTCAGGCGGGTACTCCAGGCCTTCGGCGCGAATGTCCGACCGACTGATCACCTGTAGCCGCTCGACGCGGACGTCGGTGGTCTCCAGAAGGATGCGGCTGTAACGCCGGTGCAGGCGGATGCTTGGCACGGATCGCTCGGGCAGCAGACCGTCATAGCTTGGGCCTGTCTGAGCATCCTCATCATCGAACAGCGAGCACAGATAAACCGTTTCGCCATGCTTTCCGCCGGCGGCGAAATAGTGACCGTATTCGCAGTCATAGCCGAGGCTCTCGCGCACCCACAGCCGGTCACCGGGCTGGCCGTAGGCGCAATCGGCAATGATCTGAGCTTTGGCATTTGGGTAAAGCCAGTGGCCGCCGCGCTTGTTTTTGAACGTCAGCATTGGACCGATTATGTCGACCTCGCGCACTTCAGGCTGCGGCTTCACAGTGCAGCGCGTAACCGTCCTCCGGCCTTCCAGGATGGCGGGCACCATCGGCGCCGAGAACAGGATCGGCCGTTCTTTTATTTCAGGCATGACTTCGTCCTTGGTCGCTATAGCGGCTGACTTGAATGTGGGGGATGGGTTACTGCTGGGGAGGGTTGGGCAGCCGCTGCTAAGGGGAATTAAGAGGTGGTGAAAGAGGGCATGTTTCGACAAAAAACCACCCTGGAACTAATGTGATTGAAAGCGTCAAGGGTGGTCTCATCATGTTCAATCAATATCCAAATCAAAAATTTGCTCGGCGGTTGTTCTTTTCAGGCGGGCTATTGATGCTGGGCGTAGCGATCGCCGTCCTTGTTAGTACTGATTGGATTGGATTTTTATTGACTGTTGTGGTTTCGAGCATCTTTTTCATACCCGCGTTCATCCTTAGCGAAAAGGCCTTTGAACGCTTTGTAAAATCGATGGACAAGATCAGCTTTCTGGCTCCAGTCATTCGATTTTTCAGCGGCTGAGTTAGATGAGAGTTCGATTTTTATGGGTGGAGTACAAATGTACTCCTGTCAGGATTTGGCTGGTTCAGCTTTCACGGCCAGGCCCTCTACCGCCTTGCTGTAGATGAACTTGATCTGGTCCCACGGGACGGTGTGTTTTTGCCCGTACTCGCCTTCAGCGTTGCAGATGTCGCAGCCCTCTGTGGGTTCCTCCAGCTCGCAGCATTCAGGGCATTCTGTGATAACTCGAAGCTTGAACTCCCCAAGTAGCAGGGCCTTGGCGCCGTTCTCCGCTGTAAGGTGGCGGGGCATGATGCGGTAGCCGTCGGGCACAACCGCAACCGGCGCGCTCGGCTCTGCGCTGTAGAGCGCGCCACACTTCACGCAGTCGCTACGAAGCGGAACGAACTCATGAGCTCCTTCTGCGCAGAGGTCGTTGATCGGCTCTACGCTGGCGGATAGTGCGGTGTGCGCAACCGTGCCATCTTCAATGAAATCGGGCTCATCGCCGCACCAAAGGATATTCAGCGGTTCTCCGCTTACTGTGGGCGTCCTATCCGGGGCTTGCCCGGGTGGTGTTGTGGGGGGCGGAAGGCCGGAACTAACTAATTGCGCATACGGACTTGCGTTTTTGAGATCAGAGATACCTTTACAAGTACGAGCGGTTTTTACCGGTTAGCTTAACGAGGGGCTCTATGGTGATTATTCGAATCTTTGAAGATTTGCTTATCCAAATGCTGATTGAGCAGATGGAGAAACACATTCATTACGCGATTGACTGGATCGCTGGCTTACCTTGGCAACTGTGGTTTGCATGATCTACGCCGCGACGGCCAGCCGCGCGACTTGGCGAGGCTGACGCGATCTATTGCAATGGGGCAAATAACGTCAAACCTTTTGGGATATGGATGGAGAGCATGAAGGATGTTTTCACGCTGGTGTTATGTGCCAGTTCAGCCGTCTCTTGTGCATTTTGGGTGCGCTCCGCGACAGCTAAGGCGCCGTATAAAGCGAAGCAAGATGCGAGCGGAATGCTGGAGGCAAGTATTTCTTTCAAAACTGAAAGAGGGCACTTCGATGTGCTTGAGACAGCAGAACTTCAGACAAAATGGAACAAGTGGGCTGCCGGATTTGCTGCGATTGCCGCGATAAGCCAAGCAGTCCTTTCCTATCTTCCGGAGCAATAGGTGAGGGCGGGTCAAATCGAGACTTCGCCGGTATCGATCTTGCGGAGTTCGAGCACTTCGATTTTCTGCGTGCTGTCGGTGATCACCCAGCAGGGCAGTTCAAGGTTTCGGAAGGTGCCGTGGTAGTTCCGGTAGGCACCCAGCGCGGCCTTGCGGAAGGAGTCGGCCACGACCTTGCTGATCGGCATCGGACTGCCCCCCCCCCCCAGTAGGCTCAGCTCGAAAACAGATGTGTTGGAGATGCGTTTCTCAGCTGCGCGGATAGTGCCCGGGGAAAGCTGGAACTCCCGGGCTACCTCGATCACTCGCTTGTAGATCAGGGCATCATGGATCTTCTGGTCGCGGGCGCCGTTACGCAGGCCCGCGCAGATGACTTCTTGCATAGGTTTCCTCCGTGCGGCCGATGGCCGTGGCCTGGCTGGCGTGATCGATGGGGTAGGGTGGCGTGCTGGTGAGTAGCGCAGTAGGCTCAGGCGGTTACCCGTGATGCCATAGTGATAGTGTTTCGATTGGCGATGTTGTTCAATGTTCAGATCAAACCAAAAGGACAATGGTAATGGCAGATAAAAAGCCAAGCGCATCCTCAAAATCTGGGAGCAGGGCAAAGGTCACTTTCTTAGAGCAAAACTCACCAATTGATGAGTATGGTCGCGCGTTGTATGCAGTGGCCCGCTCTGTTATCCGGGCCTTTATTGATTCCCTGTCAGAAGAGGATCTTGCGGATATTAATACTCCACTTGATAAAGTAAGGCTGCGACAGCTGGCTAAAATTGCAAGGCTAGATCGTGATAAGGGTATGCGTGGAGATGGCTTCGAATGGGCTGTTCATGAAGCTATCTTGGGTAAGGAGCCCAAAGTTATCAATCCTGTTAGCCAAGCGTTGAATCGAGCGTCGACTAAGATTCTAAAAGATGCTTGCCCTACTTCTCTTTTGTTTGGACAGGAACGTGCTAAATATCTTGGCTTTCTAGAGGCCATGGTGGATGAAGCTGGTAATGATTCTTTCCTTTTGCCTCAGGGTAGCGGCAGGCCTTTCCGATTTGGTCACTGGGTTTCAGTAGCAGCCCAAGGATACACGGCTGAAGATCAACTTAACGCGAGAATCAAAAAAATCTGGAAAACAGATCTGTTCTTGTCTGTAGAGGATGATCCGCGATACTTTGCAGCTACTGTGAAATCGAATGTTATGCAGCTGGAGGGGGGGCAAGGTCTTAGAGTGGGAATTGTTCCTGAGCATCCAAGCACGGCCTATAAGAAAGAAGTTACTTATGACGAGTCTAAAGGACTATGGGTGGTTTCGCTGGCGGACCCGAACGGATTCATGGGTTTGTTTAACGACGGCTACGGCGCTGTGGCTAGAGCCTTTCTGACGATCGGAAAACACGAATCTGCCAACTACTGGGCGGTTCCTAGTGCAAAGGCGCAAAAACTAAGGGATCAAATCATCAAATATAAAGATGCTACCGCCATTGAGGTTGTTGATGCCCTGAACGAAGCGGCACAGCAAGACCTGCTTAGTGCCAATGATAAATTGATTAGTGTAAATGCCCCGCATTGGCTGCATGTGAAAAAAATGCAGCCCACGGTAATTTCACCTAAACCAAAATTTGTAAAACTGGATTAATTCTTTTTCCGGGGGAGACAGTAAACAGCGTGCGCCAGTCCATTCGAATTGTCGCGCCCGCTTCATTTAGTCTGGGGCGACCCAAGTTTGGATGGCAGTGACTCGGCGCCTGTTGATACTAGGCTCCATTTCAACCGTCATCGCAGCCTTGGTTTCTGGTTGCAGGCCTCAATGCCTAAGCGATCAGCCTCGGCTTTCTTCCTGTCGCGATAGTCAGCGGAATGTTTAGCCGCTCCGGTCTTCTCCGGTTTCAAGATATCCCCTCAATCTGGATGTTGTTCTCTGCAGCGATCATCAAGATGCGCTGAACAGGAATCGACATAGCGGTGCCGATCTGCGTGGCGTTGAGGCCGCTTTCGACATGCTTGCGTACCTCGGGAGCCAGCCGCGCGCGTTTGGCCCGCAGGCGTGTTTTGATTCGGCGGAATGTGCGGGAGCTGACAGGCGGCCTTGGATGTTGCGGGGAGTAACCTACCCTCCAGGAGCTGTTCCCATATTCCAAGGAGGTCAACATGTCCAAAGGTGGCGGCGGTAAAGGTTCTGGCAACTCTGGAGGTGCAGGAAAAGGTTCCAGCGGCTCTTCTCGCGGTCCGTCAAGTCATCCAGGCCCAGGCGGAAACTGGCCTAGCACAACAGGCAAAGTGTCTGGTGGCGATCGAGGTAATGCGCCATCCGGCAAGAAGGGGTAGCTGAAGAAGTTTGGCTGCTCGTCAGTATTGTCGGCGGGCAGCCCCCGAAAGTCAGGCACCTGCGCTCTTGAGTTGCTCGACAAGCTGGGTTGGCAGGCCGCGCAGCGTGAGGGGGCCGCCCGACTGATCGAGCTCAACCTTTGAACCCAGCAGGTGCTGCTCGAAACTGATGGACAGGCCTTCGGTCCGTCCGGAGAGGCGCCGTAACTGGTTGAGGGTGCGTTTGTCCGCGGGGATCTCCGGCGACAGGCCGTAGTCCTTGTTGCGGATGTGGTCGAAGAACGTCTTGGGGCGATCCTCGTCGATCAGTTCGGACAGCTCCTCAAGGCTGATCGGCTCGCCAAGCTTGGCCTGAGCCATGGAGTAGCTGACCAGGGCCTGGGTCCTCTCCCGGGCCGAGCCTTCCGGCAGGTCCTCGCTTTCCACGAAGTCGCTGAAGGCCTTGAGCAGGGTGCGGGTCTCGCCTGGGCCGTCGATCCCTTCCTGGCAGCCGATGAAGTCACTGAAGTAGTCGTTCGCCTTGCGGCCGTTCTTGCCCTTTATGTACGAAATGTACTGGCGCGACTTCGGGTTGCCTTTCCACTCGCTCAGGTTGATGCGGGCGGCCAGGTGGATGTGGTCCAGATCCAGGCGCCGAACAGGAGCCAGGGCGAGGCCGTCGGCCACTGTAACCGCTTCAGCTTCCTGCAGTAGAGCGATTACCAGGTACTGGGTCAGGCCTTGCTGGTAGTGGCAGAAGAGGCGTGCCCACCTACGGAGAGGTTGGATTCCTCCATGAGCTTGGTCAGGTGCTCGACCGCCGAGCTGCTGAACCCGATGAAGTCTTCCCCACCGGCCGAGTACTTGGCCAGCCAGCCGCTGAGAGGGTATGCACCGGATTCAGGATGGAACAGGCCCCAGGCTTTACCCTGCTTGGCGTTGTAGCTTTCGTTGAGCTGGTGCATCAGGTCGCCACCGACGACGCTTTCCGCCAGTTCGCTGCCCGCGTAGTGGAGCACTGCAGGGCTTCCGTCCGGCTTCTTGTCGATCTTGTGGATGATGCTGTGGAGTACTGGCATTGCGATTACCTCGGGTGCGCGCCGCCCTCCGAAGCCGGATGCAGCGATAGTTGATGTGGTGGCTAATTGCAATTACGATCATGCCCCTCTAAAAGGAGCTACTCGATGTTTCCAAGATACTTCCGCTGGATTTCGGTGCTGGGCATTCTTGCTGCATTGGCAGTCTTCGTAACAAGCGGCCTGCAGGTGTTTGCTGGTTCGGCTCCGGCAACGGATCTAGTACGCCCTATCATTGCTGCCGTTGCACTTGGTTGGATGTTCACTCAGTCGACAAAGGTCTGAGCCTGAACTAGAAGGCTTTATTCACATTTGCGATGACATCCGGATGCAGCGAGTAGGGTGGGTTATTCGTCGTGGCAGATGCGCAGCGATTCGCGGTTGTATGCGAGCTGCAACTTTGCCGACACGTTTTCGCTGATCGTGATTTCGTGTCGCGGCGGCGCTAGAAACTTCGCAGAACCGGCCGGACCAAGCTCATGCAGGTGGTGAATCATCAGGGGCATTGCCTCGCCCTGTTCCTCGATGCAAGCCCAGGCCATCAGGTCAGCCAGGGCTGGGTATTCCTGGCCTGGATCAGCTCAGCAAAGTATCACTGCTTATTCTTCCTTAAAACAGTAGGTGGGAGGCTGATCTTGGGGAGTGATTATGAACGATGGAAAATCGGTGACTTTTACCGTCTTGTATAGCCTGAGATCGCTTCCAGTAGGAGGGAGGGTACTGCGCATTTTCTGCGCTACAATTTCCTCACCCGCTGGATTCGCGGCGCTGAATGAGACAGTTAGGCTAGCAGGGTCAATATCAATTAACTCACCGTCATCTTCCATGGTTGCCCGCGACTGGTAATTCACGGTCATTGTGTTGGTTGATAATCCCTTTGGGATAAACGTTACGCTGACATCAGTACGCGTCAAGTTTCCCGTTCTCTCTTTGATGTGCGCGCGAGTTTTTAGGAGCGTTGGCAGTATATTTTTGCCGTTTCCTTCAAGCTGCGTCTCACAGCTAACAACGCTACCGGGCGGGTACGCGGCATTGAGCTTGAGCATTTCTTCCCGCGTTATCGCTTCGACATTCATCGAGCACAGCACCGCAATACCGATACCCATAGGTAGTAGAAACGTTTTGTAGATGTGATTCATATCCCTATCCTCCGATATTGATGTTCTGTTGCTTAAATCCAGAAAAAGGAAATACGCGTCCGTGCCTTTCTGATTCAGCACCAGCAGCGTCGGCGATGAAGTTTACCCGGACAGCAACTCTACAGTTCAGTAGAGGGCTCAGATTTCGGTTTGCGCATTACCTTTCCCCTCTCTGCAATGATCATTTTCAGGGAGAGGTCGCCATCAGGATGCCGCTAGGAGGGTGGGTTATTCGTCGCCGTCGTCGTCGGCGTTCATCTGCAGCGATTCGGCAAAACCTGCATGCCGTAATTTGCGCGCCACGTTTTGCGACACTTCGATTTTGTGGGGCGGAATTTCGAAGAGCTTCGCGGAGCCGTCGGGACCCAGCGAGTGGGCGTATGCGATCAGTCGCCAGATGGTGTTTCGGTCCTTTGACTCGCCCAGGGCGGCGGTGATGGTCGCTAACCTGTCACGCACTCCCTGGCGGAAGTAGTGCCTGATGATGTCGGACGGGTCTTTGACCTTTGTCGGCGCTGGCGGCATATCCTCGGGCGTGGCGTTGATCACCAGCAGTTGCACTGCCTCGCTGACTTCCTCGATCTCACGCCAGCGCATCAGCTCGTCGAGCATCTGTCGTGTTCTGCAGGGAACCGTGTTTCGTAGTTCCTGCTCGCCCAGCTCTTGCCGCCTCTCGGCAAGTTTGGTTGTTCGTTCTTCCTGAGTCGCAGCCATGGCCTACCTCTTCGATGCCACTGCTGGTCCAACAAAACTCGGATGCACTCATCCGCTCCGCTGGTTGCCGATGGGCGCGGAGGAGAGTGCTGACGGTTTGAGGGGCGGGAGTGGGGTTGCTGTTGAATCCGGTGACTGTTAAAAAGCCGGCCCAAAGTGTCGCCAAGGACTGCAATCAATGTTTCTGCTAGTGATGGTTCTCTCGCTCTTGGCGGAGGATCCCGCCTATATCGTTAACGACGAAAACTGTACATTTGGGCATTTTGTTGAGCTGCCAAAGGACAACAGACTGAGGCGACTGAGTAAGGCGTGCATCTATCGAATGAGAGGTGAAACCCCACCCATTTTTGAACGCGTGCAGGCAAATCCGGTGCGCCCACTGACAGAACTCATGAATGCTCCGGCTGAGTTACGGTAACGCAGCTTCGCTAACCGCGCGCTGGAGCTTGAGGAGCAGCGCTGTGGGAAGGCTGATCTCAGGCCCCGACCGATGCCGACGGTGAACGGCAATTCGCTGGTTACTTCATGTGCGAATGTGACATCCAGAATGTCTCCGGCCTGCAGGTTCAGTGGTCCGATGGAGAGAATGATGTTTCCGCTGTCGAGCGTCGGTTTGTTCAGGTCGAGGTTGGCGACCTTGTCGGTGCTGCTGGTGTAGAGATCAATGGACGTGCGTATTCCTTCGCGATTGAATGACTGATGCTTCTATTGCTTGGTATCCCGCTACTGCCTCGAGGAAGCAGTAGGGGTGATGCGTATCAAAATCCCCGGGCCCGCTACTGGCATCAGACCGGGGTTGTTGCGTCAGCGATGTTGGCCAGTTACTCACTGCTGATTGCAGGGCTGGCCGATCTTCGTCGGTGTGGGCTTGGAGCTTCCTCCGCGAGGCGTCAAACAGCACCTGTTCGATACGGACACAGGTCCTTACAACATGCACGCTACAGCTCTGAATGCCTGGCTGAGTGGGGCAGGGTGCATGAGGTCCGACGTCCCCAGCCGAGGCTGTCGGGGGCGCTAATTTTTGAATCCGTTTCGCGCCTCCTACCGGGTCATTCGCCAGTTCGGTCAACACCTCGTCCGACGTCGTAGTTCTGCGCGTTGGTAGCCTTTCGGGGCTATCGGATCGCCGGTCGCCGTTAGTGGCAGCGCGATTTTGTTCACCTGACTTTCTCTCGCCCCACAGGTGTGGCCGGGGCTGACCTCCCAGCGAATCGCCGGATAATCGTTAACGGCACAGGTTGTTAAAGAGCGGCGCGGCTTTCGCTGCTGGGCCGGTGTTGCGTTGGCTTGGAAGAAGTATTAGTCATAGGCTAATTTTATGTGGTTAGTTAATGCATAGCTATTTTCGATTAGGCATGAAAAAGCCCGCGCTAGGCGGGCTTTGCATTTCTGAAAATTCTTAACTGCAGCCTTTCAATCCGAATTGAATGACAGAAAGCGGAGTTGCTGACGTGTCTTGTGGCTGTAAAAATACCTTCCCATTCGAGGTTTCTGCCTTGTAGGAGATAGCGACCGCAGCGCCATTGTTTCCTGAGATGTAAAGAGTTGCTGTACCCTTTTTCGCTAGCAGCCAATCGCTATCAATGGATACCGAGTCTATTCGTGCATTTGCCATGCAGGATGTATTCAGCTTTCCAAGGTTCAGGACTATTGAGGTGCCAAGCTGGCGGACCAGCTTCTCGCTGGTTGTTTCAAAATCGTTGTGTTCGCTCCATGCTCTTGCCAGGAAGCCACAGATGATCAACAGGACCAGGAAAGCCCCAAGCTTTTTTATGAGAGACACTGATCAAGCTCCGTCTAAATCAAGGTGTCGCGATGATATCACCGCCAGCGTGACCTCGGTTTCCTGGAAGGAGAGGGCGATCTTCATTAGATCGTAGGTGCCTTGCTCATCCGCGCCGGCCTGCAGCAACCCGCCCCACCAAACTACGCGCTTGCTCAAATTTCTCTACACAGCCCCAAGCACCAGCCAGGTTGCCCATAAAAATGGCTCAACGTCATCAGCTCAAGCACGACAACCATCACACAGAAAGCTACAAACCCACGTGTGAAGACGCGGCGAGGTTTTTGATAGGGTTGGTAATTGCAGAGTGAGCTGCAAAGATTTCCCAAGAACTCTAGAAACTCCATCAGGAATTAGCCCTACCTCATCAACTCACCCAAAAAGCGCGCGCTGCCATTGCTGCTCGCCGATGATGGCGATAGGTGTTCCAGTCTCTCTCAACTCCACCGCCTTCATTATTTTTGTCCCATAGGAACTGTGGCGCCATTGGTCATTTCCAATGCTGCCAACCACTAGGTAGTGAGTTTTTTTACTTACCCCTCCACCGATGATGCCGCCACGCTCTTCTACTAAGGCCTGGCAGTCTTTTCGAGGTCCGTAGGCCATGATTCCAGTGAAAACGAACAATCTGCCGTCCCAAGTGAGATCTGGTTCTGGACGATTGAAGGGAAGGTCGTTGGGCGTGCTGAAGGTTTGATCGCTAGCCTTTGGCTTTTCGGCACTCAGGCCCGAAAAGCTCTGCAGCAAGCCGATAAGCTCAAGGGACTCCTCTGGGTCTAGCACCCCATCCAAGAGCATGTTAGAGAGCCGCGAATACAGCAGGTTGATGACAGGATCATCAAGGTGAGTGAGATTCGTTTCAAGCCAGTCCTTGAGGAATAAGCCTTCGGCGGTAGACACGACACCGTCGGCGGCGAGGCCTGCTGCCAAGCCAACGAGAGCGTCAGCTGAGCGTCTATCTATCCTGGAGCTATGGAAATACTTGCTCCGCTCGAATTCACTGTGAATGTCAGTCATCTCAGTTCCTTTTAGATGATGCGCGATAGCGACTATAAATCCCTGCAACGACAGACGATTCCGTTCAGCAGAGGGAATCTGTAAGCCTCAATGCTTTTAACTGTGTTGAGCCGCGCTCCTTAATGAAGCGTCCTAACCTTGCGACTTTCGCCGATCCTGATTCGATCCAAGGCCCTGTTTAATCCATCCAGTGCGTCCAGGAGGGCTTTCGCTTCGACCTCCCTACCTTCACCCCAAAGCCTCTCGGCCATTCTGTTGAGGGCCTGGATGGATCGCTCGATATCAGCAGCAGTTGCTGCTTTGCTGTGCGATGGTTGTTTCTTTGGCATTCAACACTTCCGTGGAGCTTGAGGGTCAGCGAGCAAACATCCCCCACCAGAACACATGGCCCAGGATCGAAATTTGTTGCTCCTGGGCTTCGGCGAAGGTGTAGTCCTCATCCGGATGCTCGTCACGATTGAAGCTTCGCAGACGCAAACCAGTAGGCAGGCGGTAGACCTGCTTCACGCGTAGCTGGCCGTTGTGGTTGATCGCGTAGAGGTCACCGTCGACGATATCGCCAAACGAGTTCTTGCCGGTGTTCACGCCGACTGTAGCGCCATCACGTAGCACGGGGAACATACTGTTGCCGCGGGCGATCACACACTTTGCGTTGCTGAACTGCACATTATTACGGCGCAGATCGCTCTTGAAGAAGCGCAGCTTGGCGGTGTCACTTTCTTCGATCACAAACCGTCCAGAGCCAGCCGCCAGTTCCACTTCCCGCAGGAAAGGGACGTAGACCTCATCGTCAGGGAGCGGGGTTGCGTCATCCCAGGTCTCGATGTTGGAGAGCTTGACGCCTGCCTTTCGTGAGGAGTCGTTGGTCACTGGAGCTTCAGCGACGCTCAGAATATCCCCCATCCGCTCACTCAACCCCCAGTGCGCAGGCGTAACGACATCTGAGAAATACGCAATCAGCTCCATGAGCTTAGATTTGTCAATTCGCCCCGTCTTTACCCAGCCTTGGACAGAGGGGCCCGCCACGCCGAAATCTTCGGCGAGCTTTTTCTTTGTAACGCCTTTGGCGACCCGAGCTTGCTCGATGGCTGCGCCTAATTCTATTCCTGTAAGCATTGCCTAATTAAGCCTAGTCGGTTGTTGAGTAGGCAATGGCTTTTTATGGTTAGCTAATGCCTTTTTTTGGCGCGTGACAAACCGGAGAAAATCCATGACACCAGCAGAAGCGGTTCGGAAGGCAGCCGGGATTTTGGGCAGCCAAACAGCGCTGGCCAGCCGTCTTGATGTTCGAACCCCAACTGTTAGTCAGTGGTGTTCGGGGGATCGGCCTGTTCCGGCAGCAAGGGCGCTTCAACTCGAGGCGCTTACAGGTGGCGAAGTTAAGTGGGGGCAGCTTTGTCCCTCGTTTTCCTGGGGCGAGATGGTCGCCTGAGCGACTGCCTATCAACCTACTCAGTAAATCCAGATTAGAAGAGAGCGAGCTCCATGGAAACGTCCAGTTCCAGACATGCCTTACAAACCCGTGATCAGGTTCTGGTCGCCCACGCTCAAAACCAGATCGCCCGCATCAGCTTGAGCCAGGACGATTTCGCCCAAGCATTGAGCCGGAAGATTTGCCTGCGAGTTCCCGCCGCGAAGATCGTTCAGACCAAGGTCCCGGACTTCGAGGAGCTCGTTCGCCTAGGCGACGTAAGCGAGTTTGTGAAGGCCACCGGCCGCTGGCTGTCTGGTGATCAGGAGATTCCGTCCTGGTTGGAGGAACCGTGGGTCAACGCGTTGGAGCCGAAGTTTCGCGATCACTGCATCAACGAACTTGCCTGCCGCCACGGCTTGATCGGCGCCCGCCAAATGCAGAGCGAGCAGTGGGCCAATAAAAGCTTTGGCGCGTTGGTTAGTGCGCTGGGTGACGTGATCGATACCAGCAGCGAAGTTTTCGATGACCAGATCATGAGTGAAGAGGACATACCGCACCTACCAGCGTTCGCCAGGGAATGTCGGCAGGTTGAAGCGCGGCAGAGGAGTTGGGGCGTAAGGACGGCTGGTTCTACAAAACCATGGAGGAGTGGGAGGCCGACACGGGGGTGACGCGTTCGGACCAGGAGAGTGCGCGCGAGAAGTTGGTCAAGGTAGGGGCGCTGCAGGAGATGAAAAAGGGCGTCCCGTGCCGTCTGTTTTACCGGGTCAACACCGACGCCATTCGCGCAAACTTGTCTGCGGAAAACCCGCAATCCAGTTTGCAGGAATCCTGCAAACAAGGATGCAGCAAGCCTGCAAGCAAGAGTGCTAGAAAGCCGCAGGCTATTACAGAGACTACAGCAGAGATTACCCCAGAGATTACGGCAGATACTTTGCCGCCCAGCTCTGGCGGGTTGGTGGTACTTGACCGCATTGAGGTGCACCGAGTCGAAATTCTCGCCGACATGCCGGGCCCGAAAGACCAGGCCTGCAAAACCTTCAAGACCTGGGCGAACTGCGCCATGGTTTAGGTCGGTCCACTGCGCGCTCTGCGCACCTGGCCACGATCGGCAAGGTACTGCGCGCCATCGACACGCTGCCGTTCCAGGTGCAGAAGTTCGGGCACTACCTGCACCACCCGGTGATGAACATGAAGCACCTGCTGAACGCAGTCCTGCTGAAGTAACGCGAAACGCACACAAAACCCTGAACCCGGCCACTGCGCCGGGTTTTTTATTGCTCCGATTTCACCTGTAGCCAGGACAGCCCTCGGGATAGCCTGGACGTCGATAGCCGGATAGTGTGACGTACGGAATCAACACAGGCAGCCCGCGCACTCTGCTCCATCAATGCTTACAGTGTGGCGCGAGACTGGAGTTGCGAGATCGATGCGCTGAGGTGTCGACGCCGGGAATTTTATCGAAAGAATGAGATTTATAGGGATGAAACGTATCTCGTAAAATACTGGTTGAATAGACAGTGTTTTGTTGAGATAGTCACTCCACTCCTCGAGTACATAGGATGCGAGTATCAGCTTTATGAAGGTGCTGATCTGCATGTGACCGAGTGAAGGCTTTGAGCCTCGAGCTATCGCCCTTGAGCGACATGAAAGCGGAATCATCCGCGACAAATCATTCGACTCAATAGGGCAATCCAAATGAAAAAGACTATCAGTGTTTCCCTGCTCGGTTTGTTGGCGCTTTTTGGTGCCAGCATGAGTGCCTTTGCTGACACAGCAATGTCCTGGAACTTGGCAAGGGATGTAATTCTGGCAAAGGAGAGTGCTCCACAAGGTTCTCCTTGGTCGTTTATGCAGAACTCGTCTGGTGTGAACAAGGCCGAAAACTACGTCCCGCTGCCGCACTTCAAAGCCGACTCATGCAGCAACCTCCCGGCTACATGCTGGATGGATCAAGTATCTGGGGCACATGTGTCGGTTCACCTGAAACCTTACACCTACACGGCAAACGGCAGCTTTACCATTGCAGCTGGTGACGTGGCATTTCACCCAGGCCAGAGCAGCCAGACCGTCATCCGTTGGACCAGTCCTGTGGTGGGCGAGGTCAATATTCTCGGGCGAGTAAGCAGTATTCACAATAGTTGTGGTGATGGCGTTGCCTGGTCTTTGAATCAGGGGGATACGGTTCTTCAGTCCGGTAGCTTGGGCAGAGGTAACGGTGCTGTCTTTTCGGCCAGCAAAGTGCCTGTCACCAAAGGTTCTGCTCTCTACGTGGTCCTCGACAAGAAGGCCAACTACGTCTGCGACACCAGCACCATCGACATGCTCATCACCAGATAAACAGATGGTGCTCAGCCGTATCAGGCTGTAGTCGCCAGCTGACTGAAAGCCAAGAGCTTCAAGCCATCGCCTTTGAGCGACATGAAAGCGGAACTATCCGCACCACTCATTTCACTCAAAAGGTATATCTCATGACTCAAGCTACTGTGGGTAGCAAGTTCATCAACCAAGTAGGTTACAGGCAATACGTCAATGCTCTTGTAGAGCCTGCGGCAAACACTACTGGCATCGTCATTCGTACGTTCTCAGCATGCGGTGGCCGTTTGTATGCGGATACCGTGAAGCCGCCTCTCAGCCATCGGATGGATAGCTACCCTGCAATTTTTGCGGCGTCGTCCGGTCCCAACTTCGACACTCTTCCTTATGAGCTGGTGGTTCCGGCTGGGCTTGGTATTTTCTGGGCCCCTGGGAATGACAACTCCAGCGTATGGATGACCTACGACAACCTGTAAGCGTTCATGAGCGTCCGGCTTTTGTGCCGGACGTTCTGCTTCCTGCAAAAAAAGCATGAAATGCTCAATCCCATTGAGCTTCCGATGCCCCCCTTTTTTCTCGAATCATGCCCACGGAGTCGAGCGCATGGAGTTTCTGTACCGCCTGCTCGACAGGCTTGATACGTGGTTTACCGCGGGATTGGTTGGTGCGTTCGCCGCGAGCTGGTGGCACCGCGATGACCTAGTGGACCGAAAAGCCTGGGCCGTCTTCATTTTCTCGGGTGCTGTTTGCGCCCATTACTTGACTGGACTGGTAAGCGCTTACCTGGGAGTGGTTGAGCCCCGCAGCGTTGCCGGTATCGGTTTTCTGCTCGGCACCTTCGGCGGCTCGTTGATCGCTGCCATTACCCGAGCAATCAAAGCTGCTGACCTTTGGGCGTTCATTCGTTCGAAGTTTGGGGGAGGTGGCACATGATCCTGGAGCACGTTGCAACGTGGTCGGCTGGCCTGATCGCGCTATGGGCGACTTGGTGCTGCTTGAGTGGGAAGGTCCGCGACGGGGTGCTAGGGAAGTTGATCTACGCGACTATCGCGCTGAGCGGCTACGCGCTCCTGGTACGCAACGATAGGCTGATCATGTCCCAGTCGGTGGCCGAGGCGACCTTATACGCCTCCCTGGCCTTGGCCGGCGTTCGGCACGTCTTCATGGTCACGTACTGGCAGAGGGTGAAGGTCTGGCTGTGCCGGGCTCTGAACTGCGAGCACTGCTTGAAGGATTACCGGTATGGGCCAGATGGGGTTGAACGGCGTCGTTCACGTTAGCTGATGACGCCCTCAAACGGACCTTCCCATGGTCAGCCTCGGGTACGTATCCACTCATCTGCTACATCGCCCATCGTCACTGGCTCGCCGCTTTTGATCCAAGCCATGAAGGTGCGATTGAATTTGAATGCGTCGCCGCACTCTCCAGTCAGGAACTGTCGCACCTTTTGCGTATTTCGATAGTTCTTGTCCAGCGGCGTGTTACGGGTAATTGGCCCTGCGTGCCAGTCGAAGCTCATTTCCTTTTCCTTGGATGGCGGCATAAGTCGCGAGCTTAACAGCGCCCGCACCACAAATCACGGATGCGCCATTTTGTGGTGCGGATATCGCGAGAGGTAACTTCTATGCTGCATGGGCACGTCCACACACAGACCCAGATCATGGTGAGTGGTAGTGGGGAGCATTAGTAGGGCGATGAGGATGATTGCTTTAGTCGAGCGCTGCATTATCGATTTCCTGTGATTTAAGAACTCGATACCCAGTATCTAGATCAACAGAACTGGAATAACTCAACTCAATGCAGTTTATCGATGTTGGGCTATCCCACAATTCAGAGGCAATTTAATGACAACCAAGCAACCCGACTGGGAGGTGACCGAACGAGCCTCCCGGACAGGGCTCCAGTCATGTCTGAGATCGTCCTGATTCACGTATGCGACACTGTGCTATCTCACGGGAATGGAATGTTTACAAATGGTCCAACTGTTAGCGGTGTCCGGAAGCATTCGCGCAGCATCTTCTAACTCCGCACTGCTACGTGCGGCTGAGGTGCTGAGCCCTGAGGGGGTGTCGATCAAGCACTATCTGGCGGTCGGTCAATTACCGCACTTCGATCCGGACCTGGCTGATGATCCGCCGCAGATCGTCGCAGAGTTTCGGGCTTTGGTGGGTAAGGTAGATGGCATCCTTATTTCGTGCCCTGAGTATGCTCGTGGAATACCTGGTTCTTTCAAGAACGCCTTAGATTGGCTTGTGGCCAGCCATGAATTTCCTGATAAGCCGGTTGCACTGTTTAACGCTTCACCTCGTGCGAGTCATGCCCAAGCGGCGCTTCGGTTGGTGCTGAACACCATGTCCGCAATAGTTGTCGAGCCTGCGTCGATAACTGTGAATCTGCTCGCTAAAGGAATGGATGAGGCGGGCATCGCAGAGAACCTAGAGATCAGTAAGCAGATCGTCTCAGCATTGGTTGCATTCAAGAGCCACATTGAGGTCATGTCGGAATCGCGAAGGTGAGCGAATGAACAGGCCTGTGCCTACCCTCTCACTGCTTGAGCTAACCAATCTGTCCGACCTCGGTATCCGCTTGGCCCCAGCCCTTGAAGTGTGGGAGTGGATCCAAACCGAGATCCTCGCCCACATCGGCAGCATCCACAACGAAGACCATACCCACCTACTGGATGCAGACATCCGGGTTATGTGGGCATCGTCGAGCTTCGAGAAGCAGGGGCGGATAGTTCTTGGCCAGGCCGAGCAGGTAGCGTTCCGCGCCGGCGGTTGGGTTCCCAGGCAGACCAACAGTACGCCGTTGCTGAGTACAAGCTGGAGCCAGACGAGAATGTCCCCGCTACCCCGCACCTATGAAGCGCCGGTAAGGCTGACGCCAAAACAGGCGAACATTTACGTGTGGGGCTTCCAGCGTAGTGCGTGGTTCCGCGATGCCGTGTGTGGTCGCCGATTTGGTAAGACCTTCCTCGGCAAGGCAGAGATGCGCCGCGCGGCCCGCCTGGCTGCGGAGTGGGGCGAAAGCGTCGAGGATGAAATATGGTACGCCGCCCCGACACAGAAACAGGCTCGCCGGGTCTTCTGGCGTCGGCTCAAGCAGGCTATCCCCCGTGAGTGGCGTGAGTACAAGCCGAACGAGTCGGGCATGCTGATCACGCTCAAGAGCGGGCACCTGATTCGCTGTGCCGGCTTGATGGTCAATATCGACCAGTGCCCTCAGCTCACTCTCTGCCTCGAGCGGCAGACCTACAACGACAAGGGCGAGCCTGACAAAGATCCGAAGAAGGGGCACGACCACATGAACGATGCTGCTGGCTACTTCATTGCCAAGCGTTATCCGATCAAAGCGATCGTCACCTCTATCAAAATGGGATACGCCCGATGAGCAACGACGTCTCCTTCAAGCGGGCGGATTACATATGCGCAGCCCTTGCCCAATACGCTGGTCAAGGAGGCCATGGCCGACAAGAACCAGATGATGATCGAGTTGGGTGCTCGCATGGTCGTGGCGTCTCTGTCGTCCAAAACGGCAACCGAGGCCCGCGGCGATAAGTCTGCATCGACTTCGGTCCTTGCCGGGTGTGTGGCCAACGTCAGTGAGGCCTACACCAGGGCGCTCATGTGGTGCTGCGCGTACATGGGCATCACTGACAAGAAGGTCGCTTACCAGGTCAACCAAGAGTTCGTGGAGCTGACAGCTTATCTGCAGATGATCACCACGCTCGTCGGGCTCTGGCAGAACGGCGGATTCGCGAAGGCTGATCTGCGGGTCTACCTGCGTAAGCAGGGGCTGATCGCTCCTGAACGCACGGACCAGTAGCACTGTCTTCAGAGGTGCTGTACATGAGGGCTGCTACGGCCAGCAAGGGTCAATTGTGCACTGCATGTGGAACTCGCCGGAGACCACATATGACGGTGTTTACAGCACGCCCCCCCCCCAGGGGGTCATGTCGCTGCTTTCAGATCGCATGCCTTCTTGTTCGTACATAGACACTGCTGAATACCCATACCCGTTCAATCCACAGCTGTAACTACAGCGTTCGAATGCGCCCGCCCAGTCGCGGGCGTTTTTGTTCCTACGCTCAACCGCGCCATGGCCCGCTGGAAGATCGATTCCCGCCTGCGTCAGGCTGCGTTTCTGGCGCAGATCGGTCATGAGTCGGGCCAACTGTGCAACCTTGTGGAAAACCTCAACTACCGCGCCGACCGTATCCGCCAGATAGGCCAGGCCTCCGCTGTTGGCAGCCGGTGGCGCTCGTTGGTGCTGCGGGCGGATGAACTGGGCGGCAAGCCGGAGCACTTCGGCGATGCTGTTTACGGCGGGCGTATGGGCAATGGCCCGGAGGCCTCTGGCGATGGTTTCCGTTACCGCGGGCGCGGGCTGATTCAACTCACCGGCCGCAGCAACTACCGCGCAGCCGGTGAAGGCCTGGGCCTGCCGCTTGAAATCCAGCCCGAACTGCTTGAGCAACCAGAGCAGGCCGCTCAGTCTGCCGCGTGGTGGTGGGCGCAGCATGGGCTCAACGAGCTCGCCGACGCCGGCCGCTTTCAAGACATTGGCAGCATCATCAACACCGGGCAGCCAGGGCGGATTCCAAATGGCGCTGCAGATCGCAAGGAGCTGTATGACCTCGCGCTGAAGGTGCTGGTATGAACGCCCTGGCGATAAAGGTTGGCGGGGTCGCTCTGGTGCTGCTACTGCTTGCCCTGGCAGGTTGGGCGCTGACGGACTCATACAACCAAGGCCTGTTGGCAAAGGGCAAAGAGTGGCAAGCGCGCTGGAATGCCCGTGACGCCGGCGACAAACAGGCTTGGGCCCTGGCTGAGCGTGAGGAGCGCGAGAAAGAGCAGGCGATGCAAAACTCAATCAACAAGGCGGTGCAAGATGGGCAACGGAAAATCGATCAAGCTGCAACTGATGCTGTTACCGCTCGCGTTGCTGCTGGGAGCCTGCAGCGTACAGTCGACGACCTCTCAGGCCGTCTCGCAGCCCAAGGCCGCAGTAATTCCTGCACTGCCGCCGCAAGCGCGGCAGCTTCCCGCGCCGTCCTGGTGCTTTCCGACGTGCTCAAGCGCGCTGATCAAAGAGCGGCAGATCTGGCAGCGACTGCTGATCAACGAGGAGCAAGAGGAGTGACAGGCGAGCAGGCCTATGATGCGTTTGACAGGTGACTACCAGCCCTTTGCTTTGATGAAGTCGTAAACAGTACTGGCAACGATCTTGTTTCCAGCATCATTCAGGTGAAGGCCGTCAATCAGCAGCGATGGCGGAATCTTGCCGGAGTTGAACGCGACCATGTCGTCAGATGATGCAGGATTGTAGCTACCTACAAGAGTCGCTCTTATATCAATCCAGTGCTCTGGGTATTTCTCGGAAAGCTGCTTGTTGAGTTCAACTATTTGCTTAAACTCGGCGCTCTCGGATGATTCAAAGATGGCATCAGTAACCCCCATGACAACAAAGTGGTCGTTGTCTTTCAGCGAGTTAATCATGAGTTCAATGTTTTCAACTATGGTCTCGTTTGAGAGTTTGCTGAGGATGTCATTCCGACCTGACCAGATTACGACGACGCTGCTTGTCCAGTCGGCCTGATCGATGATGAAGGGGGTATTAGGGCTTGCGGCTACTGGATCGCCTGACTTCGCGCGTTTGAATTTGGTTGTCCCGGCCAGGTCTGGTGCTTGCTCATTCCAGTCGACGGACAGCATGCCCGGCACGCCCGCCAGCGAGCCCGAATACTTCAGCTTCCCGTAGTTCGACTTGCTGGACAGATTTGAGTGGGTCGTTGACTCAATGGCAACCTCGCCTGATGCGGGGATGACCCCACCTGCTACGGTCATCAGCGGTGGCTTCGCGCCGAACTTCGAAGCTATCTGGGTGGATGTCATTCCCTCGATACCGTTGTTTGTGACGGCCCTGATGTCCAAATTCTTAAGCGCCAGGATTTGCAACATTTTGGGGTATGGTGTTGAAACTCCTTTTGCAGTACCGGACGTCAGCGAGTCACCCCAGCAGCTGATTATGGCTCTAGGATTTTTGTACTTAAGTACCCCCGGGATGGATATGACCGAAAGGACTAAAAACAGGATGATCGCAGTATTTCTCACAGGAAGAGTTTTGCCTTTAGTGTTGGATAAGGGAATGCAGGTTAACCTGTCCTCGATTGGAGCATTGTCTCAGGTTCCTAAGAGATTTTCTCGTTCGGCAGGACGCCGGAGGAAGAGGGATCATCAGTTTCAGCACAGCTCTAGATTTGAGCCAGCGCCGGAAAAATAGTACAGCAGGCAGTACATCGGAAATCGTGCTTTTGAGGTTGGCCCAGCAAAGTCGGGTGTTTTTTGCCTGAATTAGACTCCGGCTTCGGGCACCATCTAAAATCAAGGGTTTACGGGCGAAAGCCAGTGTAGATGCCCGTACCTTTCCGCTCCGCAATTAATCCAATGGTCCGCAATTCGCTTTGTGGGTGAGACCTTCTGCCTTTACGGTTGCGGATGTACTGCTCGGTGATCACTACGGTGGTATGCCCAAGTTGATCTTTGGCCTGCATGATATTGCCGCTCGATTCCGCCTTGTCTGTGCCAGCCTTGGCGCGCAAATCACGCATCTGGAAGTCGGGTTTTTCAACTCCTGCGGCCTCTCTGGTCATATCAAACGCGCCTGCGTAACATCGCCGCCGTCATCGGGGTGCCATCTTCTGCCACGATCAGCCGCATCGAGCGGAGCTGGTGGGATTTCTTCGTTGCCATTATTCGATCAAGAACAATCTTCAGCTCGCCGATGAATTCAACATGGCGTTTAGCCCTGGTCTTTCCTTGCTGAACAGTCTGACGGCCACGCACGACACCTTCAAAGTGGAGCATTCCCTTGAGCTGACGCTTGCTGAAGTCACGTAGCGCCGCACCAGCGCGGTATATGCTCATTGTTACCCCAGACACGTCCATCGGCGGCGACCCAGCCGGCCACGGTCTCGATGCTCGCGGCTTCTGGGGATTGCTGCATCACGACTTTTTTCAGAAATGACTTCGTCCTTGGCCGCTATACCGTCTATGCAGTGGAGAAGGGAGGGAGGTATCGTGTCCTTGGGCAAACAGCAGCTGCGAGTTGGTTGTTATAACTTCGTCACTCAATATTAAGGATTGATCTTGTGCCGAACTCAGTGATTATCAAGAGGAAGGTATTGTTCGGCGACTGTGATCCGGAGGGGATTGTCTATACACCTAGGTTTTCGTACTTTGTGGTTGAGGCCGTTCATGATGCACTTACAGTTTGGCTGTCCGGTCCCGGATTAAGAACGCTGCTAGGTTTTAATTTACTGCCTCCAGCAAGGGCCTTCTCGCTAGAGTTTCTTCATCCGGTCACTTGGGATGACGAGCTTTCAATTAAGGTAAGTGTTTCCAGTGTTGGGCTTCACTCGTTCACATTTTTAGTCGAGGGCAGTTTGACGCCAGATGTTATGGCATTTACTTCTAGCCTTACACACGTTTGTGTCTCACCGATTACCAGAGAAGTTATTGAGGTTCCTTTGCAACTGCGGGCGTTACTCCAGCCATGAGCGTTATAGTTAATTGGACGAGACAGACTGGGCGTGGCGCGTGCGGGCTTAACCTTTTTCCAGCTCACCCAGTTTCCTGGCGTGCAGCGCGTCACCACTGAATTGCGTGCTGCTGATGCCGTCGGCCAGTTCTAGAGGGGAAAGCTTCTTTCCTTTCTGACTGGTGATGACCCAGGCGGATACGTCGATCCCTTAGTGATGCGCTGAGCCTCGGGTACACTGCGCAGGTCGATTGGGCTGGCCAGTCATATCCTCAGATCTGGAACTATGGACACAAGTACGCTTCAAGTAAGGAACGCTTCACGCCCGGCACCGGTCATCTTCGGAGTGGCCTACTGCCTGCTCCTGACGCTCAAAATTGCATATTGGCTGGTCAATGAAGGCTGGGACTTAGCCAGGACAGGAGATATCGCGCTGATCATGCTGCTACCCCCTGTACTGACTTGCTTACTGCTGGCTACGGGCGGCCTGTTGTTTTGGGTGCGTAGCGCAAAATCCTCGTGGTGCCTCATGGGGGCACTGCTTTTGGGGCTGACGCTGATACCGCTTATGTTGCCGGAAATTTTCGTAGTACCGGCCAGCATGTACGCGCAGGTTGCCTGGCATGTGTTGCCGTCCACTCTGCAAGCAATCCTGCTGATTGCCGTTTGGGTCTACAACCTGCGGCTGCGTCGAACCGGTTACTTCAAATAGATTGTCAGGTTCTAAGCCCAACCTTTCGTTGGGCTTTTTAGTTTCCAGCCTCTGGATGCTATCGTCTTCCGATCTCACAAGAAGCTGAAAGCATGCGGATTTTGATTGCGGAGTTGGGACTGGCACTGCTGGTGACTTGCTCCTCGAACATGATTAACGGTCAACAAGCAGAGGCAGCAGCAAAAACTGAGACGTATGCATTTCAGGGAAGGCCTGCCAGTGCCTGGGCGTAGTAACGGTGGTAAGGGATGGTGGCTTACTTATCGGCGCCGTATAACTTGAGATGCGGTTTCCATCGCGTCAATGAGCTGCGCTATCGTAAAATTGCCTTCCTCCTGATATCGCATTCGCGCGATTCTCATTAAGTCCCTAGCTTCCGTATATGCTTTTCGCCTTGATGCTGGCGATAGAAAAGTCAGCACTGCCGCT
Organism: Pseudomonas danubii; assembly: GCF_042980055.1. Classification (NCBI taxonomy): domain Bacteria; kingdom Pseudomonadati; phylum Pseudomonadota; class Gammaproteobacteria; order Pseudomonadales; family Pseudomonadaceae; genus Pseudomonas; species Pseudomonas danubii. The sequence continues at coordinate 5,050,817 of NZ_CP116502.1, read as the reverse complement.
ACTATCCCAGACAACATCGCCATCGTACTGGCGTCGTCTGCGTTGAGCCTTGCAGTGTGGGCTGCCAAGAAAGCAAATGCTCCTGCTGATACCCCAAGCGTGTAGTGAATAATCGACCAGGCCAGTTCTTTTCGTTTATAAAATTTCTGCTGTTTAATGTACTTTTTAGGTATTTCACGACCCATGACAGACTCCTTGTAGTCATGCGACTCGCAGGCTGCGAGCTAAAACATACCAAGCTTAGTAAAAAATGATCATGGCTGGACGTAGGCTTTCAAGGTACTGCGCAACTGTATGACAGCAGATCTGCGTGCGAGTGAACGGCAGGTCAATGAAAGGCTTTTCGGGGCCGCCTTCATCCAGTCGCTCGAACCAATTATCGATCGGGCACAGAGCCCGGTGTGGCCAGGTTTGCCGGAAGAAAGCACCGCGGGTGTCCTTCTTTACGTGTGCACAGCCTTGGGATTGTTCATTAGCCTTTCTGGACGATCGTTGCACGCAAGAGCGTCTCGAAGGAGAATGGCGGGCTTCTAATCACCGTCATTAGGATCAGTTCTGTTAAATCAACGAGCTGATATCAGGCTAGTGGTCGGGCATGTCAAGCGAAATACCGTTTGGTCTGAAGTTTACTTCTCGGGGGGTAAGCACCTTGCTAATGAATAATCTCGGTCTAGATGTTCTCGAGAGAGTTGAGTGTTGTAGAGGTATGACCGGGGTTTTCCTGCGATTCAGATCTTGTTTGTCCAATAAGGCCACATAAAAAATGAAAGAAAAAGTACTGCTCATCGTTTCGCTAGGGGTTATGTCGTTGATTCAAGCATCCCTATCCTTCGCGGATAATGCCAATGGAAAAAATCTCTATCTACAGCGATGCGCTATGTGTCACGGAGCAGATATCAAGGGGACGGGGCCATTGGCAAATAAAAGCAATCCGCCCACGCCTGATCTAACGACATCCGCATTTAAAAAGCGCCTAAATGATTATCCAGGCGTTATTGTTTCATCAGTAATACTGCGACCCAATGGCGACTTGATTCCAAGAACTTTACGGGAGAATGGTGTAAAGCTATCGCCATTCTCTTGGCGGGTTAATGATTTTCGCGATTTAAATCAATATATGAGTGGTGTGATTTTAAAAAGCCGATGATTTTTAGAGGAGGCGCGGGTACAGAGCTCTAAGGGGGCGCGGCATCCTTCATTGCCAGTGACTGATCATGTACAAGTGCATGAGATACTCGGGTGTGCAAGGCTCACAGATCTATGGTGAGTGCTCTGCTGGAGTCAAGGGCTCACGAGCAACCGAGATTGGTTTGCGAGAAGTCCAGGTTCGCGGTGAGCTTGAAATAGACAGGAAGTGTATTGGTGGTGCATAGCTGAATGCTCCTGTATGTGAAATGCAAAGCCCGGCCAAATGCCGGGCTTTTGTATTAATCAAAGCGACTCGGCTTCTCTATTTTGTAGAGCAGGTACTCTTGAGTGCGATCAGTGAGTTGTCTGATGGCGCGATGGGAGAGGCGCCCGCCGATTTTTTCCATGGCGCGTTGAGAGCGAACGTTCTGGCTGTCAACGTGAAACCAAACAGTGTCCACCCATTGAAATGCATGGGGCAGCATTAAATGTTTCAACTCTCTATTGGTTTCGCCTCCCCAACGATCACGAGCCAGGAAGGTGTACCCGATCGTCACTTCTCGTTTCTTCTCATCGAATTCGTAATAGCGAGAGGAGCCGATCACTTGGTTATGGCTGCGATCGATAACGATAAGCGCGCCTTTTGAAGCAAGTGCCTCGTTAAACCAATGGTGAAAAACGGACTCCTGATAGCGCGTTGGACAAGGTCTTAGCCTATCCGATAGGAATGATGACTTCGGATCCGCTTCGCCTCTGGCGCGACAATACACCGCACTGGCGCAACCGACGTGACTGGTCTTTTCTGTTTCGGGTCCTTTGGCGTGCTCGCGGACCGATCTGGCGGTAGGTGCGTGAGGGACGGGTGTTTGAGCCTTCAGCGGGTAATGGCCTGGCTACAGGGGCGAACACGGATAGTTATCATTGTTTCGATCAAGGAGATCACATTGAAAAGGAAAATGTTGGCGGCTTCGCTGCTGTTGTGGATGTTCTCACTGACGGCGCAGGCGGATTGCGCCGTACTGGGGCCTGGGGAAGATCCCTGTGCGGGACCGGTTCTAGGGCCTACGGTTTGCGAATGTCCCTGATATTGGCTTGTGCCCTCGACAGGGGGGGCATGGATTGCTCGTCTACTGACCAGGAGGTTACAAATGAAGAAAGTCATGTTGGCTGTACTGCTGCTTTGTGGTTTTTCCCTGACTGCCCAGGCCGCGTGCCCGGTATTTGGCCCATCCAAGGACCCGTGCAGTGGCCCGGTGTTTGGTCCGTCTACCTGTGAATGCCCTTAGGCAGGTCATCTGGCAGGTCCGGTTGAATCCGGACCTGCTTTCTGAAGCTGGTACTGTCCACTCCCGAGCAGGCTTTTAAGCGGCTCCCTTAGAACCCGCCCTGAGCGGGTTCTTTATTGCCTTGAGAAAACATCGGCAGGCGCTCCAACCGAGCGCGGTAGACGGTATGTGGTGTTGACTGCACTTAAACGGAGAGTTTCTGATTAAATGAGGCTGATTTTTTCAGGAGGTTCTTTTGTTATGGAAAATGTGTTCCGGCAGCCATTGTTCGTAGTTGGCATGACCTTGCTTGCTGTAGGGATGGGAACCTCGAACCCCGGTTTTTGGATACCCGGGAGCGTCTTTATGATTATCGGTTGGTCGCAACGGCAGAAGGATTGAGGTGGCTGCTGTGTGAGTGCGTTGACAGTTACGCGCTAGTCAGAGCTCATCAGGTAGTTGTATCGGCTAAATCGGTCCTGCTTTTCACAGAACCTCATTCACGGAGCAAAACATGAGTGCTATCAACCGCGCGGTCCTGGACGACCTGGCACCGCAAGGCGTGCTGCGGGCCGCGATTAACTTTGGCAACCCAGTCCTGGCGCAAAAAGGTAGCGATGGTTCGCCACAAGGTGTGTCGGTCGCTTTGGCAGAAGCTCTGGCTGAAGAGCTTGGCGTAAGTTTGCAGTGCGCCACTTTCGATGCTGCCGGCAAGGTCTTTGCGGCGCTGGAGGAGGGCGTCTGGGATGTCGCTTTTCTGGCTATCGAGCCGGTGCGTGAGGAGCAGATCGCCTTCAGCGAGCCATACGTCATCATTGAGGGCACCTATCTGGTGGCGGCGGATTCACCTTTCCAGGCGGTCGAGGATCTCGACCAGCCAGGCCTGCGTTTGGCAGTGGGCAAAGGCGCGGCCTATGACCTGTTTCTGTCTCGTACGTTGAAACATGCTCAACTTGAACGGGCGGAAACCTCGGCGGGTGCGGTCGATCTTTATCTTCACCAGCATCTGGATGCGGCGGCCGGCGTGCGCCAACCCCTGGAGCAGATGGCGGCCAACACTGCGGGTTATCGTGTACTGGAGGGTGCGTTTACGGCTATTCGTCAGGCCATGGCAGTGCCGCGGCAGCGGGAAGCAGGCGCGACCTATGTCAGGGACTTCATCAAGCGCAAGAAGGCCGAAGGATTCGTCAAGGCCGCATTGGCCCGGAGCGGGCAGGCCGATGTGACTGTCGCGCCTCTTCAATAGCGGCGTATTGGTCATATCAGATCCATGTCGACGGCAGGTGCGTTTCTCTTGCAGGACCTGTGGGGGAGGGGAGTGACTGTTGGAGACGTCCTCCCAATCAGGATTTCAAGAGCGTTCAACCTTCTTCGCAACTCAGGGCTTTTTGCGTGAAGGCAGCAGCATGCCAACCTGCTGTTGATAAGCCAGGTACTGCTTGCCAAAGACTCTGGCCATGTCTTTCTCTTCGAGATGGGTTCCCACGAATATGTAAGCGGTGCAGGTCAGTGCGAACACGAGGTGTCCGATAGTCATCTCAGGCGTTGCCCAGAAGGCTATGAGAAAACCCAGATACATGGGGTGGCGAACAACTTTGTAGAGACAGGGCGCAATGAAGTTCAGGGGCTCGGGCTGAGTTTTGTAGAAACCACGGAAAGCCTGTTTCAAACCAAACAACTCCAAATGACTGATCAGAAACGTCGTCAGTAATGCGAGTCCCCATCCCGCCCAGTACAAGCCGTTCAACAACGCCCTGAGCACCTCGGACTGAGCGCTCCATACCTTGGCCGGGATGGGTTGCCACAGGATGAACAAGAGGATCAGCATCAGGCTGCTGCATAGAACATAAGTCGCTCGCTCTATGGGGGCGGGAATGAGCCTGGTTATTTTTTTCTTGAAGCCTTCGCGGGCCATGACGCTGTGCTGGACCGCGAACAGGGTGATAAGGGCGATATCTATAACTGTTGCAACCAGCCCATGGCGATATACCCCTGAGTCAATGTTTTTTGGTACCAACAACGAACCGAGAAAACCAATCAAGTAGAGGAAGGTCAGGAGAAAAATCACGTAGCTGCAGAGGCTGTAGAGCAGATAAAGCAGGTTTTTGGCAGTGTTTCCGGTTGTTTTTTTCAATTTGTAGTCCGCGTTCATGAACGATTCCTTTCGGTCATGGCGGAGACTGCAAACTTGCGCCCAGAGTGGAAACTCAATTAATCGACGCTTAAACCTAGCACTGATTGTCGCTTGCTGTTCCTTGGCTGTTTCAGCGTTGTCCCGGATCCGGCTGCACTAGATGCCGCCAGGGAAATACTTGCCGGGTAAAATGCTTTACGTAGCCGCCGCCAGTGGCTTGGATCACCATGAACTGCAATGCAGGGCGCAGGTGTTTCAGGCTCTCGAGCTGTTCCAGGCTCAGGCAGGTGTTGCGCAGGCGCAGCACGCTCAAAGGGTCGCAGGCAGCACTGGCGAATAGTTGTTCATAGTCGGCGAAGGAGGTGACGGACTGTTCTTCGCGCTGATCCGTCCAGTTGTTCTGCAGCGCGCTGGATTCGGTGAAGTCCAGGTTGCTCAGCCGCGGCAGATTGTCCGAGCCGGCCAGGTTGGCAATGAAGTGCTGGGTGTCCCAATGGCCGCCAATGCGCAGGTGGGTAAGGTGCGGTAGATGGACCTGGAAGAAGCTCGAGTCGGGGGCATTGGGCAGGGTCAATTCGCTCAGATGCGGCGCCTTGGCGACAAAACGGGCGATTTCTCCTGCTTCCTCCATCAGCATGCCGGCTTTCTGGATCAGCGAGGCATTGTGATCCTGGGGCTCGCTGGGGCGAACCGACAGCGACCTGAGAATGGGAAAGTTCACGTCGCTGTCCAACAAGGGCGTGAACTCCCATTCGCGGGTGCCGTTTGCCCCTTGGTCCGGGCCGGAAAAGGCCAGGGAACTTAGGGTGTCGGCCACTGCCTGGTCGGCGAGGCATTCCAGGGTCCAGGCAAAGGGCTCATCCCACAGCTCGCCATGAAACTCCAGATGCAGGCCACCACGTATCGGTGCCAGGGCCAGGTAGTTGTAATCGCTGACCCACAGCGGCCCCGTCAGGTCTTCTGGGTGGTCGTCGCGCTCGCTTGCCTGGTCCCGTGTGAAGTCATGGATGCGTTGCTGCAGGGCCAGCAAACGCTGGTAGCCCGGCGAAGACAGAGGGGTGGACATGGTTGGAATCCGCTGCTGGGTGGGGCCGGGCTGAGCCGCTGGCGAGGGGCGTCGATGATAAGTCCTGGCGCCTGCCTGAGTCTTGGTCTGGCAGAGTGCCTTACACATTTTTTCAACAAATTAGCCATGCCCCCGATTGCACAGGGAACGCTAGGATTGCCTTTTCATGCTCGGGTCTTGTGGCCCTTTCGGAGCGTTACCCCATGCAACAAGGACCATTGCCTCATTCATCCACCGGACTGGTGGCCAGGGAAATCACCCTGTTGGATGTCGAGCGGTTGCAGGCGTTCTTCGTTGAGAATCCGGACTACTTCCACATTGTTCACGGCTGTGCACCGCAGCCGGACGAAGCCCGCGATGAAATCGATGACCGCTTGCCAGAGGGCTGGTCCTTCACTCGCAAGTGGAAGATCGGTTACTTCGAAGGGACAGGTGCCCTGGTGGCCATGGTCAGTATCGTCAGCGATCTGCTGGCGCCCGGGGTCTGGCACGTGGGTCTGTTCATGGTGGCCAGTTCGCTGCGGGGCCGGGGCATTGCCCGGCAGCTGCATCGCGAGCTTGAAGATTGGGCGGCCGAGCAGGGCGCGCGCTGGCTGCGCCTGAGCGTGGTGTTCGCGAACGTGCGGGCCGAGGGCTTCTGGAGAGCCTGTGGCTATGTTGAGGCTCGTACCCGCGATGGGATCGAGCTAGGCCAGTTACGGCACCGGGTGCGCATCATGATCAAGCCGCTGTCCTTGGATTCTCTTGAGGACTACCTGACCCTGATGCCCCGCGATCGGGTCGAGCCCCCGGTGTCAGTCTGAGAAAAAACGCTTGGAAATAGTGCGCTCTGTGCCGGGTGGGGCAGGGCGTCAATATCCGAGGCTGCGAGCGCCAGTCCAGCACATGAGCAACCGCGTCCTGGAACGGTTCGCAGCGCAGGGTGAAGCCTCTCGGGCATGAACTAAAATCGCTGTCACCAGTCCCATGGGGCATCTTTGACCAATCGGGGGAAATACCGTGAAAACTCGTCTCGCAACGCTCTGCGCCGCAGCTCTGGCTTCGGCCCTGCCGATTTTGACCGAGGCTGCCCAGGCGCAGGCGCCTGCCCCTGAGCCGACCTATCAGAGCCAAGTGGCGCGCTATCAGTGCGAGGGTAATGTCCGCATCGATGCGGCCTACCTGAATATCGACAATGGCACCTCGTTTGCCACGCTCTACTACAAGGACCAATTGATTCCCATGCACATTGCTCGCTCGGCTTCCGGCGCGCTGTATGTGGCAGACGACGAACAGAACAGCTTTCGCTGGCACACCAAGGGCAAGCTGGGCGTGTTGTCGTTCCTGGAGGCCGATCACACCGCCAAGGAGCAGCAACTGCTCAAGGACTGCCAGGAGATCGATCCGCAGTAACAGCTCCCTCGCAGAGGGGCTTGAGGCAAAAAAAGCCCGCGCGAGCGCGCGGGCGAACTGTAGTTGCTTGAATGAGCGAAGCAACTATACACAGACGGAGTTAGCGTCTGGGTGAAAGAAGTTTCATCTTGCTCAGGGTGTGTTTTGTCGGCAAAAACGAGCCGTTGCCGGATCTGTTCTAACCTGAAATGGCGAGTTAAAAATCCCTTCAGGAAGAGAGGTGGGCATGGCAACACAACAGCAACGCCCTTATGAGCAGGAGCGCAGTGACGAGGCGGCGCAGTACCAGGTCGAACACAAGGAGCCGCCACCGCAAACCTGGAAACACCCGGACGATGGCAAGAGCCTGTCGGAACTGGACGAAGAACGTCCCTTGAAGCCCTGATCCCAAGCCCCGCTCCAGAGCGGGGCTGTTGTGTGTGGCGACGCCATTGTTGCCCATGACCGACCCTCACCGTCGCTCTGATACCATCGCCAGCCTTAATGTCCCGGGAATTCGGGACGGAATGTCTGTTCAAGGGAGAAATACATGATTGTCACCACCACCGCCCATATCGAAGGTCGGGAAATTGCCGCGTATCTGGATATCGTCAGTGCTGAATCCGTCCAGGGTATCAACGTGGTCCGCGATCTCTTTGCCGGCATGCGCGACTTCTTTGGTGGTCGCTCTCAGACCTTGGAGCGCGCCTTGAAGGAGGCGCGGATCCAGGCCACCAGTGAAATCAAGGAACGGGCCCGTCAGTTCAACGCCGACGCAGTGGTCGGCGTGGATTTCGAGATCAGCATGCCTTCAGGGCGTGGCGGCATGGTGGTGGTGTTTGCCACCGGGACCGCCGTCAAGCTCAAGTAACGTTCTGCCCGACTTCCTCCCGCACTCCTTGTACTCAAGCACCCACTGGGGTGCAGAGCTCCACCAGGGTGCCATCCGGACAACGCACGTAGGACACCGTCTGCCCCCAGGGTTTGCTGCTGGGGGCCGCAAGTTCCTGGGCGCCCTGTTCCAGGGCTCGGGCATGGGCTGCATGGACGTCGTCGGTCACCAGTCCCAGTTCCATGCCCAGGGGGTGCGGCGAGGAATGGGCGGCGACGTGGCCGGCCTTGAAGTTCAGTTCTGCCAGGTCGTGATCGGCGAAGGCCAGGGTGGTGCTACCGGTTTCCAGTTCGCCATAGGTGCCGGACTCATGGAGAAACCGCCGCTTGATGCCGAAGGCCTGCTCAAAGAAGACCAGGGAATCTTCGACCTTGGGCACATAGATGATGGTGTAGCCGAACTGCATGGCGTGACGCTCCTTGTCTATGGATAAGAGGACGTGAACCTAGCATGGGCACGCGCCTGTCCGCGGTTTTTTGCGGTAAGGCACTGTGTTATTGGCGACGCTCCAGTAACTCCCAGCCCCGTGGGGACCATTGCAGCTCATGGGTCGGTGCCAGGGCCTGGAGGAAGTCCTGATCGTGGGACGCCACTACCAGTGCCCCGGGGTAGTCCCGCAGGGCTTGTTCAAAGGCCTGTACCGATTCCAGGTCCAGGTGATTGGTTGGCTCGTCGAGCAGCAGCAAGCGCGCCGGGCTGCCCCCCCACAATGCCAGCGCCAACGCCGCTTTCAGTCGCTCTCCGCCGCTCAACAGGGCGCAGGGTTGCTGCACCCGCCGAGCATCCAGTTGCAGGCGTGCCAGGCAGGTGCGCAAGGCACTTTCCTCCAGTGGTGTAGCGGCCTTGGCCAGTTGCTCCAGCAATGAGGTGCCGGGGGCCAGTTGCAGCAGGTGCTGGTCCAAATAGGCGCTGTTCACCATCACCCGGCAGTCGCCGCTCAGGGGTTGCAATTGACCGGCGAGCATCTTCAGCAATGTGGATTTACCACAACCGTTGGGGCCGACCAGGGCAATGCGCGCCGGTCCGCTGATGTTGCAGGTGAGATAGGACGCCGGCGACCGGCGGTCCAGCCAGGGCAATTGCGCCTGCTGCAGGTTGAGCACTGGCTGGCCTGCCTGCAGGGTGGTATCGGGCAGGGTCAGCAGGGTCGGTTGTTGCGCGGCAACCCGGGCATAGGCACTGCGTACTTGCTCATCAAGGGCGCTCTTGTGCCCCTGATGGCTGTGACGCACCTGGCCCATGATGTCCCGGGCGGCGCCCAGTATCTTGGCTCGCTCGAAGCTGGAGATGTTGGCGGTCTTGGCGTATTTACGCGATGTAGCGGCGTGGCGCTGGATGGTGTCGTGCTCGCGTTGCAGACGCTTGTGTTCACGGCTGCGCTGGGTGCGGGCGTGTTCCAGTGCCGCCTGGGCGGCATCGTCATGGGCCTGACGCTGAGCCTGGTACAGCGCGTAGTTGCCGCCGTAGACCTGGGCTCCCTGGGGACTGAGCTCAACGATGCGTCGTACCTGCATCAGCAGCTGGCGGTCATGGCTGACCAGGATCAAGCCGCCGCGCCAGTGGCGCAGTTGCTCCATCAGCCAGCGGCGTCCGGCACGGTCCAGGTGGTTGCTGGGCTCGTCGAGCAACAGCAGGTCGGCGTCGCTGAGCAGAGCACCGACCAGCACCACTCGGGCCAGTTGCCCGCCGCTCAGGTTCGCTGCCGGATGATCCGGTTCCAGGTGTTGCAAGCCGGCCTCATCCAGAGCCTGACGCAGGCGCTCGGCCAGGTCCCAGCGGTCATCCACCCGCAGCAGGTCCTCCGGGTCGGCGTTACCGGCTGCCAGGCGCTGCAGGGCCCGCAGGGTTTCAGCGACGCCTGCGACTTGGGCCACCGTCTGCTGCGGAGCAGGCAGCGGGTCCTGGGGGACATAGGCGAGGCTGGCGGCGCAATTGAGGCTGCCGGAAGAGGGCTGCAGTTCTCCGGCGATCAGGCGCAGCAACAGGGATTTACCCATGCCATTACGCCCGACTATGGCCGTGGGCAGGCGATCGAAGCTGAGGGTCAGGGCATCGAGCAAGGTTTCGCCATTGGCGAATTGATAAGTCAGCTGGTTCAGTGAGACCAGCGCAGGCAGCCGGGTGACGTGAGTCATCAGCACCTCCGGAAAATGTGTTAGCAGGCCAATGAGCACTTGCAGGGCTCATTGCGAAGACATTTTGGGAAGGCTTAGTTGTTCACGTCGGCAATCGTCCAGGGACGGGAAAGAAGGTGCGTAGCCTAACCGCGGAATTATCTGGCTGACAAGCCCGCTGATTCGCCGACGGGAACTTTCATATGGATTGCGCCGTTTGCTCCAGGTCCCGCAGAAGGCTCCTCAGCCCAGGAGCGAGACTGGGAATTATCAATGTGAAAGTTTTTTTATTCTTTGTTGTTATTGTTTTAATTGCAGTTTTTTGATCTTTGGGTTGTTCGGGTTTTGTTGGGTTGACTAAGTTTGAGGTGCGAACTTTAATTCAGATGGTGGATCTCCGGAATTTATTGTTCGAGGTAACTGACATGCAAAACAACGTTACTAATAATTGTGAAGAATGCTCATCCAGTAGTAGACGTACGGTGTTGAAAAAAGCGCTGGGTTTGACTGCTGCCAGTATTGTCGCAGGGGCGGGGCTGGGTATATCAAGTTTTTCCTATGCCGCGTCCTTGAGCAAGGAAGAGCGCGATAACATGACGCCGGATCAAGTCATTGCCGGTATGAAGGAAGGCAACCTGCGCTTTCGCAACGGAAAAATGGATCAACACGACTATCTGGCACAGAAAAGAGCCAGTGCGAGTGGGCAGTTTCCGGCGGCGGTGATCCTCAGTTGCATTGATTCACGGGCGCCGGCGGAGATCGTTCTGGATGCTGGGATTGGCGATACCTTCAATGCCCGTATCGCCGGGAATGTCGCCAACAGTGACCTGATTGGCAGTCTGGAGTTCGCCTGTGCGGCCGCCGGGGCCAAAGTCATTCTGGTGATGGGGCATACCGCATGTGGCGCCATCAAAGGTGCTATCGACAATGTCGAACTGGGTAGCCTGACCGGGCTGTTGAACAAGATCAAACCGGCCGTCGGTGCAACTAAGTACGCTGGAGAGCGCAGCAGTAAGAACGATGAGTTTGTGGATGCAGTGGCCAAGACCAACGTGCAGAACACCATCAATGAAATTCGCCAGGAAAGTTCCATACTGAGCCAGTTGGAAAAAGAAGGGAAAATAAAAATAGTCGGTGCCATGTATCACTTGAACGGCGGAGTGGTTGAATTTACTACCTGAACTATTTCCCTCTGAAACAGTGTTGTCATTTGTCGTAGTTGCTCGATGGGTCGAGACTCCCGGGCAACTACGATGAAGTAATCGAACTCGTTCTAGTGTCATGACCTCTTTTTTATACCCAGGCGCGTTTCAACGTGAAGCTCAGGCGATCGGTGCCGGTTCGGCGCGCATGCCAGAGGGCTGGCTTGCCCGGTGTCATGCCAGTACCGCCACCGCCTTGATCTGCGCCCAGAGTTGTTGGCCGGGGTGCAGGTCGAGCTGATCCCGGGAGTAGCGGGTGATGCGGGCCAGCAGCGGGGTGCCGGCCGCGTCCAGGCGTACCAGGACGTGGGCGGCGTTATCTGCGGGAATCTCGTCGCTGACGGTCACCGGCAGGCGATTGAGAATGCTGCTGTGTTCGCTGGCCTGCAGGCTCAGGCTGACGTCCCGGGCCTGGACCTTGAAGCGCAGGGATTTGCCCAGCGCCAGAGGCTGGTGGGCCACGCGCACCTGTAATTGACTGTCGGGCAGTTGCAGGGTCAGCAGTTGGTAGGTCGCGTCATAGTCGCTGACCCGGCCTTCCACCACGACCCCGGCGTCATCCCCCAGAGCCAGGGGCAGATCCAGTCGTGCCAGGGTTTGCCCGATGGGACCGCTGGCCAGGGCGCGGCCGTCGCTGAGCAGCACGATATGGTCGGCCAGCCGCGCCACTTCATCCTGGGAGTGGCTGACGTACAGCACCGGGATATCCAGCTCGTCGTGCAGCCGTTCCAGATAGGGCAGGATTTCACCTTTGCGTTTCGAGTCCAGGGCCGCCAGGGGTTCGTCCATCAGCAGCAGCCGTGGGCTGGTGAGCAGGGCTCGAGCGATGCCGATGCGCTGGCGTTCGCCGCCCGAGAGGTTCTGCGGGTGGCGCTGGAGCAGGTGGCCGATGCCCAGCAACTCGGTGGCCTGGGCCATGTCCACCCGGCGCTGCTGCCGGGGAATGCGGCGCAGGCCGAACTCCAGGTTGGCCTGGACCGACAGGTGGGGAAACAGGCTGGCCTCCTGGAATACATAACCCAAGGAGCGCTTGTGGGGCGGGACGAACAGCTTGCGCTGGCTGTCCTGCCAGATTTCGTCGTTGATCTGGATCCGCCCGCGTCCGGCCTTTTCCAGGCCGGCAATGCAGCGCAGGCAAGTGGTCTTGCCCGAGCCCGAATGGCCATAGAGCGCGGTGACGCCGCGCCCCGGCAGTTGCAGGTCGAGGTCCAGGGCAAAGTCGTGGTAGTCCAGGTTCAGCTTGACGTGAATGCTCATCGACTCAGCTCCAGCCAGCACGGGTCTTGCGGCTTGAGTACAGCGCCAGCAGCACCAGGAACGAGAACACCAGCATGGCTCCGGCCAGCCAGTGGGCCTGGGCGTATTCCATGGCCTCGACGTGATCGTAGATCTGCACCGAGACCACCCGGGTCTTGTCAGGGATGTTGCCGCCGATCATCAGCACCACGCCGAACTCGCCGACGGTGTGGGCAAAGCCGAGAATCGAGGCGGTGATGAAGCCCGGCCGGGCCAGGGGCAGGATCACCGAGAAGAAAGTGTCCCAGGGATTGGCGCGCAGGGTGGCGGCCACTTCCAGAGGGCGGCTGCCAATGGCAGAAAAGGCGTTTTGCAGCGGTTGCACCACAAAGGGCATGGAATAGATCACCGAGCCCAGCACCAGGCCGCTGAAACTGAAGGTCAGGGTGCCCAGCCCCAGGGACTGGGTGAACTGGCCGAAGAAGCCGTTGGGCCCGAGGGCCAGTAGCAGATAGAAACCTATCACCGTAGGTGGCAATACCAGGGGCAGTGCCACCACGGCGCCGATCGGCCCGCGTAACCAGGAGCGGGTGCGCGACAGCCACAACGCAATCGGAGTACCGATGACCAGCAGGATGAGGGTCGTCAGGGACGCCAGTTTAAGGGTCAGCCAGATGGCGGAAAAATCGGCACTCGAAAGGCTCATTTACAGTTGATAACCGTAGGATTTGATGACGGCGGCGGCTTTGGGCCCCTTGAGGTAGTCAACCAGCGCCTTGGCGGCCGGGTTGTCCTTGCCCTTGTTGAGGATCACCGCATCCTGCTTGATTGGATCATGCATCTGGGCCGGGACTATCCAGGCTGAGCCGCTGGTGACTTTGCCGTCTTTATAGATCTGCGACAAGGCGACAAAACCCAGTTCGGCGTTGCCGGTGGAGACGAACTGATAGGCCTGGGTGATGTTCTGGCCCTCGACGACCTTGGCCTTGACCTTGTCGGTCAGGCCCAGCTTGGCCAGCACCTGGGTCGCGGCCAGGCCGTAAGGTGCCGCCTTGGGGTTGGCAATGGACAGGTGCTGGTACTGATTGTCCTTGAGTACCTGGCCTTGGCTGTCGACGTAGCCGTTCTTGGCCGACCACAGGGCCAGGGTGCCGATGGCGTAGGTGAAGCGCGAGCCCTTGACGATGTCGCCCTCGCTTTCGAGTTTCTGCGGGGTGCTGTCGTCGGCAGAGAGGAAGACCTCGAAAGGCGCGCCGTTCTTGATCTGGGCGTAGAACTGCCCGGTGGCACCGTAGGCGGCCACCAGCTTGTGGCCCGTGTCTTTTTCGAAGTCGGCGGCGATGGCCTGGATCGGTGCGGTGAAGTTGGCAGCGACCGCCACCTGGACTTCAGCGGCCTGGGCCGAGCCGAAGGCGAAGAGGGCGAGCAGGCTAGCGAGGCAAGTCGGGGCAAAACCTGAAGCACGAAGGTTCATCGAACAGCTCCATTGGAGAGAAGGGCGCGTTGGGCAGCGAATGCTCGGAGGGAATCTGCACCCGGGGCAGCGAGTGTCGCTGTATAGCGAAATATATAGCGAATTCTCGATGAGCGGAACTGTGCCGCAGGCCTCGCTGGCAAAGGGCTGCAACCGGCACATTAACCGGTGCGGCAACCAGCACCGCGACTGTGGTCGCGGCGCCGGCCGGTCAGCGCCGCTTGAGCTGCGCCAGGGCCTGTTCGGCCAGACGCAGGGTCAGCTCGTAGGCCGGTAGCTCCATGCCCAGGCGCAGGGCCTGGCCGGACCAGAGATTGGCGAAGTCGGCATCGTCCTTGGCCTTCAGCGGCAGCAAGGCTCCGCCAGCGCGGGGAAACGCTGGCGCCAGGGAACTGATGGGGCCGATTTCGCGCATCACCCGGTTAACGATGCCTCTAGCGGGGCGGCCGGTGAACAGGTTGGTCAGTGCGGTCTGGCTTTCCTTGGCGGTACGCAGGGCCCGGTGATGGGCGGCGCTGATGTTGGCTTCTGGAGTGAACAGGTAGGCAGTGCCCAGTTGGACCGCCGACGCGCCCAGAGCCATTGCCGCGACAATGCCCCGGGCGTCGCCGATGCCGCCGGCGGCGATCACCGGCACCTTCAGTGCGTCGACGATCTGCGGCACCAGGGCCATGGTGCCCACCTGGGTGTTGAGGTCGTCGCTGAGGAAGATTGCCCGGTGGCCACCGGCTTCGTAGCCCATGGCAATCACCGCGTCGCAGCCACGCGCTTCGAGCCATAGGGCTTCGTCCACGGTGCTGGCCGAAGAGAGCACCCTGGCCCCGGTGGCCTTGACCCGGGCCAGCAGCGCCGGCTCCGGCAATCCGAAGTGAAAACTCACCACCTCGGGCCGCAGCTCTTCCACCAACTGGCAACCCGCTTCGTCGAAGGGCGCCCGATTGCTGACCGGCGTCGGTGCATCGAAGTCGGCGCCCAGTTCCCGGTAGTAGGGTTGCAGGGCGTTCTTCCAGCGGCTCTCCTGCGCGCTGTCCACGGCCTGTACCTGATGGCAGAAGAAGTTCAGGTTCAGCGGCTGCCGAGTGGCTGAGCGAATGACCTGCACTTCCTGGCGGATCTGTTCCGGGGTGAGCATGGCGCATGGCAACGAGCCCAGGCCGCCAGCCCGGGACACGGCAATCACCATGGCGGAGCCGTTGGCGCCCGCCATGGGGGCTTGAATGATGGGCAGGTCGATGCCCAGCAGATCGAGGAGGCGACTATCGGTCCATTGGCTCATGTGCATGGTTCTCCGGCGGCAGGATTGGACGAGGCAGCCGGTGGTTTTTAGCAGGAGAGGGGCGTCCTCGGCCAGCTGACTTTTCCCGGGGGCGCTCAAGATCGGGCATTTGCCACGGACTTTGAGGTCTATACCAGCGTCGATTCGCTGGCGATCTACATCGGGATTCAGGCCTCGGACAGCGTTTCGCGCTCCAGCAACTGACGCTTGCGCTCCACGCCCCAGCGGTAGCCAGAAAGATTGCCGTCGCTACGCACCACCCGGTGGCAGGGGATCGCCACCGCCAGGGTGTTGGCCGCGCAGGCCTGGGCCACTGCGCGCATGGCCTTGGGGGCACCGATGCGCTGGGCGATCTCGGCGTAGCTGGCGGTGCTGCCGACGGGAATGCTTTGCAAGGCCTGCCACACCCGTTCCTGGAAGGCGGTGCCGCGCAGGTCCAGGGGCAGGTCCAGGCCGATGGCCGGCGCCTCGACAAAGCCCACGACCTGGGCGACCAGGCGTTCGAAATCTGCGTCGGCACCGATCAGGTTGGCGCGGGGAAACTTGTCCTGCAGTTCCTCCACCAACGGGGTGGGGTCGTCCCCGAGGAGGATGGCGCAGACGCCCCGGTGACTCTGGGCCACCAGGATCGCGCCCAGGGAGCACTGGCCCACGGCGAAGCGAATATCGGTGTTGGGCCCGCCGGCGCGGTAGTCACTGGGTTTCATGCCCAGCAACTGATCTGCAGCTTCATAGAAACGGCTGTTGGAGTTGAAGCCGGCGTCGTACAGGGCGGTGGTCACCGTGTGCCCGCTTTGCAGGTGGCTGCGGACTTTGCGCGAGCGTTGCGCATTGGCGTAGCCCCGCGGTGTAAGCCCGGTGGCGGCTTTGAATACCCGGTGAAAATGGTAGCTGCTGACGCCCGCATGCTGCGCCAGTTGCTCCAGGCTGGGGGCCGACTCGGCGGCCTCGATCTGCCGACAAGCCGCGGCCACCAGTGCCGCATGGTGCGCGGCCACCTGGGTCTGGTCGCTGGCCTGACGCTTGCTCGGACGATAACCCGCCGCCTCGGCCTCTTGGGCGCTGTCGAAGAACTCGACGTTTTCCGCCTTTGGCAGGCGCGACAGGCTGCTGGGGCGGCAGTAAACCCCGGTGGTCCGGACGGCATAGACGAACGTCGCATCGGCGCGGGCGTCGCGTTTGAGCACGGCTTGCCAGCGTGGGTCCTGTTCAATCTGTTGTTTGCGTGTCAGGGCATTCATGGTCGGTGCTCGGCGCGGAGTGGCGGCCAGATTAACGGCCCGGTGCCTGATCGGCACTCCGGGGCTTGCGGTTGAACTCTACCTCTTAACCGGCACGGCGAAAGGTCAGGTTGATCCGTTGCTGGCCGAGCAGGGGATGGCTGCCGTCCTTGAGGGGCAGCACCCCGTGATAGCGCAGGCGATCGACGCCGCCCCAGACCACCACATCGCCGTGCAGCAATGGCACCCGCTGGCTTTTGTCTTTGCGCTGCTGGCCGCCGAAAAGGAACATTGCCGGCAGACCCAGGGACAGGGAGACGATGGGGGCGCTGAAGTCGCGTTCGTTCTTGTCCTGGTGCAGGGACATCTTCGCGCCGGGCCGGTAGCAGTTGATCAGGCACGAGTCGGGGTTGAAGCCTTTGAAACCGGCGGTTTCGGCTGCCGTCTGCGCCAACTGGCGGAACACCTCGGGCATTGCCGGCCAGGGACGCAGGCTTTGCGGATCAATGGGGCTGTAGCGATAGCCGTTGCTGTCGCTGGTCCAGCCCAACTGACCGCAACTGCTCAAGCCGACGGACATGGTAAAGCCGCCGGGCGTGATCATGTGACGAAACGGCGCCGCGGCCAGCACTTCCTCAAGTTGTGGCAGTAGCCCTTCAATCCACGGCAGGGCGAAGCCGCGCAGGACGCGTGACTGGGGGCCAAGCACCTCGATGCGTGCCGGCTGTTGCAGATCGCTTTCATCGAAAAGCCCGAGGCTGCCGGGCGGCTCATGGCTACAAGGCATCGTGAAAAATCACTCCAAGGGTGTGGCGCTGGCCGCTGTGCACGCGACTGACACCATGGCGCAGGGTGACTCGATAGTACCCGCGGGAACCTTTTACCGGCCGATGATGCACGGCGAATATCACCCCATCACCTTGCTTCAGACCAATGACCTGTGGCCGTGACTGCATACGCGGACGCTGCTCGGTGAGCACCAGTTCGCCGCCGGTGAACTCCGTTCCAGGCTGGGACAGGAGGAAGGCCGCTTGCAAGGGAAATACGTGCTCGCCATACAGATCCTGATGCAGGCAGTTGTAGTCCTCGGGGCCGTACTGCAGCAACAGCGCAGTGGGGCGCTGCTGTCCCGCGCTCTGGCAACGCTGGATGAATGCCGAATGTTCTGCCGGGTAGCGGATGTCGATATTCAGGCTCTGGTTCCAACGATTGGCCTGGTCCACCAGATACGGATACAGCTGCTGGCGCAACTCGGCGACCGGTTCCGGCAAGGGGTAACGGAAGTACTGGTACTGGCCACGGCCGAATCCATGGCGGGCCATTATCACTTTCGAGCGAAACAGCGCGGGGTGTTTGTACAGGTCCCTGAGGGACTGGCATTGGCCGGCAGTCAGCAGGCCTTCGAGGCGGGCGCAGCCGTCCTCGTCGAGGGCCTGCTCAATACGGGCCCAGTCCAGTTGTTGCAGGCGATCCTGGAGCGAGGAAACAGGCATGGCGGGAGTGTCCTGGGTGCAAGAGATTTCCTCCAGTCTGGGGCTCAGGCACCCCATGCACACTCCGCTGCTTGCGCTTGAATCGGTCTTGGGCAAAGACGGTCTACAAGGCCTTGCTGACACTGACGTCGCTGATGACGTCGTCAGACTGGCCATGCAGGGCTTCCAGGGCGGCCCGGGCCTCTTCCTGGGTACCGTTTTCAAGCTGGGCAAATTCGAAGCGGCGCTCACCATTGAGCTTGTATTTGATGACGTATTTGGTGGTCTGAGGCACGGGGTTACCTGTTGTCGCGAGGAGGTTGGGGCTTAGCGCAGTTTCGAGCTGGAGCGACGAATGATGCGGATCGAGTGAGTCAGGTTCGGCTTGCGGGTCACGCTGATGGGGCGCCGGTTGACGGTGTCGATGGTGATGTTCCAGAAGCCGGTGCTGGGGGCGGTGATCTTGGCGGGGAACTTGTCGAAGGCTCCGCCGTGATAGGTGTGACGACCGCCATTCTTGAAGCTGCGGAAGTTGGCGTCGCTCATCAGGCGAATGTTGCAGACCTGGGAGCATTCGATGACGACGATATCGTCTTCGTTCAGGTGCTCGCGCTGGTGGATGAATTTCATGGGCGCCTCCAGAAGGGCTATATCTACAAAAACAAAACGTTGGCGTGGGCGATGGCGCAGTTTATCAGGCCCAAAGGGTTATTATTCGGCCCCGGCCTCGGGCTTTGACAATTTAAAACAGTTATTTGGATTTTTATCGGCGATAAAGCCGTGCCTCTGGAGAAAAGCAGCGCCTGTGCTGTCGGATGGATTTTTATTGGAGATTTTATATGAAGCGCTGGGTGTGGGTTCTGGCCATGGCCATCAGCGGTTGTGCCTCCGTCTCGGATATCAACCAGACGCCGCCGACCCTGAGTGTCATCTCTGGCAAGAAGCCCCAGGAGTACGCCAATTGCCTGTCCGGGAAGCTTTCCGGCAGCCGTGGCGCACTGCAGGTTGAGCCGCGCAAGGAAGGTTACCGGGTGATCGTCCCGCAGAGCCTGTCGGCGGCTCCGGCGGCGGTGTTCTACATCGATGAGCGTTCCGGAGGCAGCAGCATCAAGCTGCACGAGCAAATGTCCAACAACCCCCTGCGGCCACAGGATGTGCGCAAGGCGGGGGAGGCCTGCATCTCCGGCTGACCCCAAGCCCAGGGCCGCGCCAGGGCCCGAAACGGCTCTCGTGAGCAGCATCAGATACCTGCACCAATTTCGCATTGTCGCTATGGATCGATTGCCCTACTATTTGTGTGCTTATGCCCGCTGGGTCTAAGCATATAACTAGAATAATGGAGTCCATATGATCCCACTGGATCGAATGCTATTGAGTGGCCTGATGCTACTGATTGCGCAATCTGCCCACGCCGTGGATGGGCAGAAAGTCTTCACCCAAGGCGGCGCCCAGCCAGGGGCAACAGCTTGTCTGGCCTGTCATGGAGCGGACGCGATGGGCCTGGCCCCCGCCGGGTTCCCGCGTCTTGCCGGCTTGCCGGCGGGCTATCTGGCCAAGCAGTTGCACGACTTTCGCAGCGGTGCACGCAGCAGTCCGGTCATGCAGCCTCTGGCCAAGGCATTGAGCGAAGATGAAATCACCGCCGTGACCGGTACCCTCGCAGCCATGCCCGGGCCGAAAACCCAAGCGATCGGCCGTAGCCAGGCCGCCAGCGGTGTCGGTGAGCGCCTGGCCTTGCGGGGCGCCTGGGAGCGGCAGGTTCCCGAATGCGTCAGTTGTCACGGGCCTGGCGGTGTCGGTGTCGGTGTGGCTTTTCCGCCCCTGGCCGGACAGCCGGCAGGCTATCTGGTGGCGCAGCTCAATGCCTGGCGCGATGGCAGTCGGCACAACGACCCCAATGACATGATGGGGCATGTCGCCAAGTCCTTGAGTGCCGAAGAAGTCACCGCAGTGGCGGACTATTTCGCCGGCTTGAAACCCCAGGAGGCGCAGCCATGAAATTATTGATTGCTGGGCCGTTGATGGCGTTGCTAGCGGTTCAAGTGCAGGCGGCCTCCATCGCCATGGAAGATCAGTCGCAGATACCAGCGCCAAGCGCTTCCGCTCATACCCAGTACTTCCAGCCGCCGGCCGAGAGCGAGTTACCGGACAATGCCTACGGCAAGCTGGTGCGCGAAGGTCATGCCTTGTTTGTCGACACCAAGCGCCTGGCGCCGCAGTACGTGGGCAACGGGCTCAATTGCAGCAACTGTCACCTTGACCAGGGCCGCCTGGCCAACTCCGCGCCGCTTTGGGGCGCCTATCCGATGTATCCCGCCTACCGCAAGAAGAACGACAAGGTGAACACCTTTGCCGAACGCTTGCAGGGCTGCTTCCAGTTCAGCATGAATGGTGGCAAGCCGCCGGCGGCGGACAGTCCGGAGATTACTGCGCTGTCGGTCTATGCGTACTGGCTGGCGAGCAAGGCGCCCCTGGGCGTGGAGCTGCCTGGAAGGGGGTATCCGGATGTGGCCCAGCCTGCCAGGGGCTATGACCTGAAGCAGGGCGCGGCGGTGTATCAGGCACAATGCGCGGTCTGCCATGGCGAGCAAGGTCAGGGCCAGAAGGCTGGTGCGGACTATGTGATGCCGCCGCTCTGGGGCAAGGATTCCTACAACTGGGGCGCGGGGATGCATCGGATCAATACGGCGGCGTCCTTTATCAAGCACAACATGCCCCTGGGCAAGGGCGGCAGCCTGAGCGACCAGCAGGCCTGGGATGTGGCGGCCTTCGTCAACAGCCACGAGCGGCCCCAGGACCCGCGTCTGGTGGAGGGCTCCATCGAGAAGACCCGAATCAAGTTTCACGCCAATGACGGGGTAAATTTGTACGGTCAGACAGTAGAGGGCGTGCTGATAGGCCAGGGCATCCGATAAACTATCTCCTATCGTCAACGATGCCGCCCGGGTTCAAGCCTTGGCGGCATCGTCTTTTTGGGAGAAAGCATGAAGCGGGAACACGTCAGGGAAAAGCATGCAGAGGGCTTGATCTCTGCCACTCACGTGATTCAGAACCCGGCCAACTCCGGGGAATGGATTGTGTTTTTCAAGAAGAGTGCCGGACGCAGCTACTTTCTGGTGGATGAGAGCGACGAGGTCGAATCCTTTTCCCGTCTTGACGATCTGATCGAAACCATTCGCGGCCTGGGCATCAAGTTTGCCGAGATTCACATGTAGTGGGGTGTTTGCCCGCTACTTGCAGACGACTACCACGCTGCGGCTTTTGTAGTTGCCAACGTCGACTCCCAGGGTCTTGTCGCTTTCCTTGGGGGCGGGTGTGCCTTCGGTGCTGACGATCTGATAGCCCGTGCCGGCGCAGGACGCTTCGGCTTTTTCATAGCAGCTGGCCCAGGAGCCGGCTTCCCCGGAGCAGTCGATGCTCAGGCCTTGTTCGCCATTGGTCAGATAGGTGTTGGAAGCCGTGGCGCATCCGGTCAGAGCCAGTACAGCGGTGACTGCGAGAAGTCTGTTCATGGGGGGGATTTCGTCGTCTGGGATGGGGATGTATTGAGAGGCGGGTATCGATGTGGCGATGCTATAGCTAATGGCCATTTCGGTACAGCGCATCACCTTAGTCCGCAGGCATTGCCGAAAAGTGCCGCATCTGGATATGGCAGCTCTTGTGTCGGGAATCCAAGGGTTATTTCGCCGCCGTCGACGGTGCCATCAGTGTTGCGTGGACAATGCAATTGTCTGTGCCTTTGCGGGCTCGCATGGGAAGCACTCGATCTGGCTGATCAAGGCTCCAGGCGGCGGTTTACAAGCCCTGTGAGGTGATGAAGGTTTACGCCGTGCGCTATCTGGAGGATGCTGCGGAACTATCTGGCGCTTTATTTCTCTATGATGGCAGCGGTTAGCCAGCGCGGGGCATTGTAAGGTGCACGCGGCCTGATTAGACTGCGCCGAAACTCGTACGCACAGCCTTTTTAAGGACTCATATGATCAAGAAATGCTTGTTCCCAGCAGCCGGTTACGGTACTCGCTTCCTGCCAGCGACTAAAGCCATGCCTAAAGAAATGCTGCCGGTGGTGAACAAGCCACTGATCCAGTACGGCGTTGAAGAAGCGCTGGATGCTGGACTGACTGAAATCTCCATCGTGACCGGCCGTGGCAAACGCGCCCTCGAAGACCACTTCGACATCAGTTACGAGTTGGAAAACCAGATCAAGGGCACCGATAAGGAAAAGTACCTGGTTGGTATCCGCAAACTGCTGGATGAGTGCTCGTTCTCCTACACTCGCCAGACCGAAATGAAAGGCCTGGGCCACGCGATTCTGACCGGTCGCCCGCTGATCGGTGATGAACCCTTCGCCGTGGTACTGGCGGACGACCTGTGCGTCAACCTTGAAGGCGACGGCGTACTGACCCAGATGGTCAAGCTGTACAAGCAGTTCCGCTGCTCGATCGTGGCCATCCAGGAAGTCGACCCGCAGGAAACCAACAAGTACGGCGTGATCGCCGGCGAGATGATTCGCGACGACATTTATCGCGTTCACAGCATGGTCGAGAAGCCAAAGCCGGAAGACGCTCCGTCGAACCTGGCGATCATCGGTCGTTACATCCTGACGCCGGACATCTTCGATCTGATCGAGCAGACCGAGCCGGGCAAGGGGGGTGAAATCCAGATCACCGACGCCCTGATGAAGCAGGCGCAGAACGGTTGTGTAATGGCCTACAAGTTCAAGGGCACGCGTTTTGACTGCGGTGGCGCCGAGGGTTACATCGACGCGACCAACTTTTGCTTCGAGAACTTCTACAAGACCGGCAAGGCGTACTGATAGTCGCCTCGCGGGGTTGTCGGAAAAAGCCACCTTCGGGTGGCTTTTTCATTGCCCGCCCTTATGTAAAACCACGGCGCTGACCCGATCGCCATCTGCGGTTATGCTGTCAGCCTGCCTGGGAGAGTGAAATGGCCTACGATTTTGATCTTTATGTAATTGGTGCCGGTTCCGGCGGTGTACGTTGCGCACGCTTTGCTGCGGGTTTCGGGGCGAAAGTCGCGGTGGCCGAGAGCCGCTATCTGGGCGGTACCTGTGTCAACGTCGGCTGCGTGCCCAAAAAACTCCTGGTGTACGGAGCCCACTTCGCCGAAGACTTCGAGCAGGCCTCGGGTTTTGGCTGGTCACTGGGCGAGGCGAACTTTGATTGGGCGACCCTGATCGCCAACAAGGATCGCGAAATCAATCGCCTTAATGGCATCTACCGTAATCTGCTGGTCAACAGTGGCGTGACCCTGCACGAAGGTCATGCCAAGTTGATCGATCCTCATCAGGTGGAAGTCAATGGCCAGCGCTACAGTGCCAGGCACATCCTGATTGCCACAGGTGGCTGGCCGCAGATTCCGGATATTCCGGGCCGCGAGCATGCCATCAGTTCCAATGAGGCGTTTTTCCTCAAGGCTTTGCCAAAGCGTGTCCTGGTGGTGGGCGGTGGTTACATTGCGGTGGAGTTTGCCGGGATCTTCCACGGCCTGGGTGCCGATACCCAGTTGCTGTATCGCGGTGATCTGTTCCTGCGTGGCTTTGATGGCGCGGTGCGCAAGCACTTGCAGGAAGAGCTGACCAAGCGCGGCCTGGGGCTGCAATTCAATGCGGATATCGAACGCATCGACAAGCAGGCCGATGGCAGTCTGGAGGTCACCCTCAAGGACGGTCGCAAGCTAGCAACAGATTGCGTGTTCTACGCCACTGGGCGTCGGCCGATGCTCGACAACCTGGGGCTGGAGAATACCGGTGTCAAACTCGATAAGCGCGGCTTTATCGAGGTCGACGACCAGTACCAGAGCAGCGAGCCGTCGATCCTGGCCATTGGCGATGTAATTGGTCGCGTGCAACTGACACCTGTGGCCTTGGCCGAAGGCATGGCTGTGGCTCGGCGTCTGTTCAAGCCGGAACAGTATCGCCCGGTGGATTATCGGATGATTCCGACGGCGGTCTTCAGCTTGCCGAATATCGGCACTGTTGGCTTGACCGAAGAGCAGGCGCGCGAGGCGGGGCACAAGGTGCAGATCTTCGAAAGCCGTTTCCGGCCGATGAAGCTGACTCTGACCGACTGCCAGGAGCGCACCCTGATGAAGCTGGTGGTGGATGCCGAGAGCGACAGGGTGCTGGGGTGCCACATGGTTGGACCTGATGCCGGGGAAATCGTCCAGGGCCTGGCGATTGCCCTGAAGGCGGGAGCCACCAAGCGCGACTTCGACGAAACCATCGGCGTGCATCCGACGGCTGCCGAAGAGTTCGTTACCCTGCGTACCCCTGTCGCGGACTGATCACGCGTCTGCAGGCGTGTCTGGCTGCGCCTTGGTTGCCGCAGCCAGGCGCAGCGCCTCAAGGCCGGCCTCGGCCTTGGCGGCGCGCAACTCCATCTCCTTGCTCAATCGAGCCTGTTTGTCGGCTCTTTCCTTGAGTGCCTGAATCTCCTCCGAGGCTACGCGCAAGCGTTCCTGGAGCAGGGTGACGGCGCTGTCCTGACGCGCCAGCTGCTCGCTGAGCAGTGCCTGCGATACGGTGCTCTTGCTCGCGGCGTCCTGGGCCAGCTTAAGCTCCTTGTGGGTGACTCGCTGCTCGCTGAGCAGACGTTCATTGTCACGATGCAGTTGGGTGATTTCGTCCTGGCGTACCAGTGCGCTCTGCTGAGCCTGGCGCAGCTCCATTTGCACCTGTTGGATCTGGCCTTCGTGGCGACGCTGTTCCTGTTCGCGTTGTTCCTTGCTGGCGGCGCGATAGTGCTCCAGGGCGTCCCGGGCATGCAGGTGCTTTTCTTCCAGGGAGCGGATCTGTTGCTCCTTGTCTTCCAGGCGCAGATGGCAATCCTTCAAGGCTTGATTGAGTTCGGCGTTGCGGGTCTGTTCGCTCTGCAGCATGGAGCGGGTGTCTTGCAGGGCGGCACTTTCCCCGGCTAGGGCGCTGGCCTGGATCTGTAGCTGCTGTTGCAGTTGCTCTTGGGTCTGCCGCGCTTGCTCCAATTGCTGCTCGAAGGCCTGCTTCTGTTGTTCGGAGTGGGCGAGGGCCTGTTCCAGAGGTTCCTGGGCCTGCTCCTGCAGGCGTTGAGCCAGTCGTCCCACCAGTTCGCTCAACTCTTCATCCAGCGGCATCGGGCCCGCATCTCGGCGGCTGGTGCCGTCATCCAGCTCCTTCAAATAGCGGTGGATGGTGGTTTTCGAACCGGTATTGCCCATTTCTATGCGTACTGCATCGATGCTGGGGTGTTCACCGCGGGCAAGAATCGCCTGACGCGCTTTCTTCACCACCGCCTTGTTTATGCCTCCGCGAGCCATGGCTCCTCCAACGATTTGATACTGTGATACATGGTATGTAATTGATAGTGATTGTACAGATGGATGAAGCTGCTAGATAGAGAAAATATGACCTGGGATATTGTAGTATTACCCCGTGTCACGGGGCATGCGGCGCTTCTTTGTCTTTTATGGCCGTACATCTGCCGGGGTTGAATTGTCATGAGTGAACTGGATCGTTACCTGCAAGCCGCTACCCGCGATAACACCCGTCGCAGTTATCGGGCAGCGATCGAGCATTTCGAGGTGCAGTGGGGCGGGTTCCTGCCGACGACGGCGGAGAGCGTGGCCCGTTATCTCGCGGCCTACGCCGGGGAGTTATCGATCAACACCCTGAAGTTGCGCCTTTCTGCCCTGGCTCAATGGCACAACAGCCAGGGCTTTGCCGATCCGACCAAGGCGCCCGTGGTACGCCAGGTGTTCAAGGGCATTCGTGCATTGCATCCAGTGCGTGAGAAACAAGCCGAGCCCTTGCAGTTACGACACCTGGAGCAGGTGATTGGCTGGCTTGACGAGGAGGGCGCAGCCGCTGCCGCCGAAGGCCGTCAGGCCGACCTGTTGCGAGCACGCCGCGACCGGGCGCTGATCCTGCTGGGGTTCTGGCGGGGTTTTCGCAGTGACGAACTGTGCCGCTTGCAGATCGAGCATGTGCAGGCTGTGGCCGGTTCCGGCATCAGCCTCTATCTGCCGCGCAGCAAGGGTGATCGCGACAACCTGGGGCGCACTTTTCACACGCCGGCGCTGCAGCGCTTATGCCCGGTGCAGGCCTATGTCGACTGGATCAACAGCGCCGCACTGGTGCGCGGTCCGGTGTTTCGCAGCATCGACCGCTGGGGTCACCTGAGCGAACAGGGGTTGCACGCCAATAGCGTGATTCCATTGCTGCGCCAGGCCCTGGAGCGCGCCGGCATTGATGCCGAGCATTACACCAGCCATTCGTTGCGCCGTGGTTTTGCCACCTGGGCCCATCGCAGCGGGTGGGACCTCAAGTCCCTGATGAGCTATGTGGGCTGGAAGGACCTGAAGTCCGCCATGCGCTACGTTGAGGCCAGCCCGTTCATGGGCATGGCGCTGATTGACCCGCAGCCGGTCCGTCGGTAGTCAAAGGTTTCTTCTATTAATACTGTCGGCTGATAGTCAAAGCCAATCGATAGCATCAGGTTTGCCAATGAGCCAAGCGGCAAGTCATTGGTTAGGATTCTCCCCATCAAGTTTTCACCCAATGTTTTCAACCACTGATGGAGAGTCAACGATGCCTATCATCAACAGCCAAGTTAAACCGTTCAAAGCTACCGCATTCAAAAACGGCGCATTCGTCGAAGTGTCGGACGCTGATCTGAAAGGCAAATGGTCTGTCGTGTTCTTCTACCCGGCTGACTTCACCTTCGTTTGCCCAACCGAGCTGGAAGACCTGGCCGACAACTACGCCGAATTCCAGAAGCTGGGCGTTGAGATCTACAGCGTTTCCACCGACACCCACTTTGCTCACGCTGCCTGGCACAACACTTCGCCAGCCATCGGCAAGATCCAGTACACCATGATCGGCGACCCGACCCTGGCCATCTCCCGCAACTTCGACGTGCTGATCGAAGAAGCCGGTCTGGCTGACCGCGGCACCTTCGTGATCAACCCGGAAGGCCAGATCAAGATCGTTGAAATCAACGATGGCGGCGTAGGCCGTGACGCTTCCGAGCTGCTGCGCAAGATCAAGGCCGCTCAGTACGTTGCCGCTCACCCAGGCGAAGTCTGCCCAGCCAAGTGGAAAGAAGGCGAAGCCACTCTGGCTCCGTCCCTGGACCTGGTTGGCAAGATCTAAGTCCATGCATTACCCAAGGGCGGTGATCCGCACTTAAGTCAGCTGCACCCGCCCCCAAAACGCCCGGGCGAGATTCGCTCGGGCGTTTTTTTTTACCGAACCATCTCTTTATTCAGAACATGGAAATCGCCCGTATGTTGGACGCCAATCTTAAAGCTCAGTTGAAGTCATACCTGGAACGGGTCACCCAGCCGATCGAGATCGTCGCCTCCCTCGACGACGGTGCGAAATCCCAGGAAATGCTCGCGTTACTCAAAGACATTGTCAGTCTTTCCAACCAGATTACGTTGCTCGACAATGGTACCGATGGGCGCAAGCCGTCGTTCACGTTGAATCGCCCAGGAGGCGATATCAGCCTGCGTTTCGCCGGCATTCCCATGGGCCACGAATTCACTTCCCTGGTGCTGGCCCTGCTGCAAGTGGGCGGCCATCCGTCGAAAGCCAGTGCTGAAGTGATCGAGCAGATTCGCTCGCTCAAAGGCGAGTTCAACTTCGAAACCTACTTCTCGCTGTCCTGCCAGAACTGCCCGGACGTGGTCCAGGCCTTGAACCTGATGGCGGTGCTCAACCCGAACATCCGTCATGTGGCGATCGACGGCGCGCTGTTCCAGGCCGAAGTCGATGAGCGCAAGGTCATGGCGGTGCCCAGTGTCTACCTCAATGGCGTGAACTTCGGCCAGGGCCGCATGGGGCTGGAAGAGATCCTCGCTAAGCTCGACAGCGGTGCGGTAGAGAAGCAAGCGCAGAAGCTCAACGCCAAAGAGGCCTTTGATGTGCTGGTGGTCGGCGGTGGTCCAGCCGGTGCTTCGGCAGCCATCTACGCCGCTCGTAAAGGCATTCGTACCGGGGTCGCGGCCGAGCGCTTCGGCGGCCAGGTACTGGATACCATGGCCATCGAGAACTTTGTTTCGGTGAAAGAGACCGAAGGGCCAAAACTGGCCGCGGCACTGGAAGAGCACGTCAAGCAATACGACGTCGACATCATGAACCTGCAGCGAGCCAGTGCCCTGGTGCCGGCCAAGGAAGTGGGCGGCCTGCATGAGATTCAGTTTGAAAGCGGCGCGAGCCTGAAGGCCAAGTCGGTGATCCTGGCGACAGGTGCCCGCTGGCGTGAAATGGGTGTGCCGGGTGAGCAGGAGTACAAGGCCAAGGGCGTGTGTTTCTGCCCGCACTGCGATGGTCCGCTGTTCAAAGGCAAACGGGTGGCGGTGATTGGTGGCGGTAACTCCGGCGTCGAAGCGGCTATCGACCTGGCGGGTATCGTCAGCCACGTCACCTTGCTGGAGTTCGACAGCAAGCTGCGGGCCGACGCCGTGTTGCAGCGCAAGCTGTACAGCCTGCCCAACGTCAAGGTCATCACCAGTGCCCTGACCAGTGAAGTGAAGGGTGATGGGCAGAAGGTCACCGGCCTGGCCTACAAGGATCGCGATTCGGGTGAATTCCACACCGTGGACCTGGAAGGCATCTTTGTGCAGATCGGCCTGCTGCCCAACACCGACTGGCTCAAGGGCTCGGTAGAACTGTCGCCTCGTGGCGAGATCATCGTCGATGCCCGTGGCGAGACTTCGCTGCCCGGCGTATTTGCTGCCGGTGACGTGACCACAGTGCCCTACAAGCAGATCGTGATTGCGGTGGGCGAAGGCGCCAAGGCTTCCCTCAGTGCATTCGATCACTTGATCCGCACATCAGCACCGGCTTGATCGGCCGCTGAACAAACAAAACCCCATGAGCCTGGCTCATGGGGTTTTTTTATGGCTGCCTGGGTCGGCGCCGGTTTGCCAGTGAAGAGGCTGTTGGGCCTGGCGCAGTCCTTGCGGATGCGTTCGCTGGCAATCCAGTTCCTACACAGGCCAGCTCTGCACCTGCATCGGGTTACAGCGGCGCTGGCTGGATGATCTCGACCCAGTAGCCATCCGGGTCCTTGATGAAGGCCAGGCTCTTCATGCGGCCGTCATTCAGGCGCTTCTGGAAGTCGCAGCCCAGGGTCTCGAAACGTTCGCATGCGGCGACAATATCCGGCACCGAGATGCAGATATGGCCGAAGCCACGCGGGTCGGTGTTGCCGTTGTGGTAGGCGAAGTCCGGATCGTTCTCGGTGCCGTGGTTGTGGGTCAGTTCGAGAATCCCGGGGATCGACTTCATCCATTCGGTACGGGCCGCAGCGTCGGCCGGAATCTGTGACTTGTCCACCAGTGCGAGGAAGTACAGGCTGAATTCGGCTTCGGGGAAATCACGTTTTTCCACCAGGGAAAAGCCCAGGACCCGAGTGTAGAAGTCCAGGGAGCGAGTGATGTCCTTGACCCGCAGCATGGTGTGGTTGAAGACGAAACGAGCAGTGGCTGCGTCCGGTTGGGCGGTCACGCCAGGGAAAGTGTTGAGTTCGTTGAGGCTCATGGGCCCTCCAGAAGAAAGTGCGGCAAAGGCTGCCCGCGAGGGCGGGGAAGTCCTTGTCTGGCAATGGTTCGGACATCCTTGGAAGCGGGCAATGATACGCAACTGGACAGGATGGCGCCAAACCCAAAGCTCCTGATCTATTGCCCATTCCTGGCGCCGGGCTCAGACTTCAAGGCCAGTTTCTTTAGTGTGCCAATCCATGATCGAGTCGCTTAGAACCCAGGCTGTGGCCGTTTTGCTGTTGATGTTTGCGGGCGTTGTCCAGGCGCAACCGGAGGTTGCCTGGCCCGAGGGCTGGACTGTGGAGCCAGTGCCGGTCCAGGAGGCGGATCAGGCTGCCCAGGTTTCCCGGCAGCGGGCTGTGAAGAACGATGCCGCGGGCAATCCGCAACTGGTCATGGAGTTGACCATGACCCAGGTGGAACGTGGGCATGTAGTCAATCTTCAAGGGGTATTGCTAGAGATGCGCAAGTCAGTGCAGAAGGACTTTGCCCGCAGTGGATATCAGAGTGTCTGTAACAAGATTCATGCTGCGCAGTTGAGTCGTCTGGACGCTCTGGAGACCACTTGTACCATTACCCAGAATGGGCGACATGTGTTGTCGCAAACACTGGTGGCGGCACTGGATGAGGATAAGGCTTATGTACTTTCATACGCCGGTCAGGCGGCGGCTTATGCCGATAGTCAGGACCAGATACTGGCTGTACGAAATAGCCTCAAACTTTAAGGAAAAATCTGAAACAGTCGGTTTGCTTTTCGCGTGTAGCGAGTTCGTTTTCGAGAAAGGCATTAAGCGAGTAGTTGCTTTGGGGGCTGGCTTTATAGCAAGGCCTATCGCGGGATGGCTGATTGCCATCGGTTGGGCTGGATCTTCCCTTAGATTCAAGTCGTAATAAGAATATTCTTATCAATGTAAAAGGCCCTGCATATGCAGGGCCTTTTTCAGGTGGCGGCTTTGTTCAAGCGCGCAGCCAGGAATCCACAGTGGCAGCACCGTACTGTTCTTTCCAGGCTTTCAGGCCGCGATGATTGCCGCCCTTGGTTTCAATCAGTTCACCGGTGTGCGGGTTCTGATAGACCTTCACCACGCGTGCGCGGCGCTGTTTAGGGGCGTTGGCTTGTGGCAGGCCGCTTTTGCCCAGGTTGGGATCAAGGATTGCGATGATGTCACGCAAACTCTTGTCATAGGATTTCATCAGGGCCTGAAGTTTCTCTTCGAACTCGATTTCCTTTTTGAGGCCGGCGTCGTTCTTCAGGGATTCAAGCTGCGCGAGCTGTTCTTGAAGTGCTTTTTCTGCAGCACGAAATTCAGCAAGTCTGGACAATATCTTCACTCCAATAGTCTATTTTGGCTGATACAAACCACAAACAAAGCTATAAGCCATAAGCCGGTTAAGGCTCGATTAAGTGGCCTACCTGTGAATCTTGTACAGGCGGGAAAAATTGTAGTAGTTAATGGCGCGAGAGTAAATCAGGTTGTTCTTGTTCAAGCCTGTATTTGCCAATTGAATCAAATTGGTGCGTATCCCGAGTTACCGTAGTCGAGCACTTAATGTTCTGACATGGCTATTTAATGGCGCGCCAGGGCCGCAACAAATTCTGCACTGGGCATGGGGCGCCCAAATAAATAACCCTGCAGGAAATCCACGCCTTGAGCCGCCAGGTAATCCCGCTGCTCGGCAGTTTCAATACCTTCGGCGACGATGCCCAGATCGAGTTTGGCCGAGAGTTGAATAATGCTGTCGAGTATATGCAGCGACAGTGCGTCGGCACCGATCATGGCGACAAAGCTTTGATCGATCTTCAAGTAATCGACATTGAACTGACGCAGATAACCCAGGCTGGAATGCCCGGTGCCGAAGTCGTCGATGGCGATCATTACCCCGAGTTCATGCAGAGCGGCAAACAGCTGCTGGGTGGTGGCCGTGGGCTCGATCAGTTCGCGTTCGGTCAACTCCAGCACCAGGATCACCTTGCCGGGAGGGAAGGCGGCGAGAAACTCCCGGCAGTCCTCCAGCAACTGCAAGTCATGGCAGTGACTGGCAGTGATGTTGATGCCGATATGAAAACCATCGGTGAAGCCGGCGGCGTGGGGAGCCAGCACCTGCATCGTCTGCTGCATCAGCGAACGGGTCATGGGCACGATCAGCCCCGAATGTTCGGCGAAAGGGATGAACAGGTCCGGACGCACGAGTCCCTCTCGCGGATGTTGCCAGCGCATCAGCACTTCAATGCCGGCCCATTGCAGCGTGTCACCGCGCACCACCGGCTGAAAGTATGGAATGAACTCCCGGGCTTCCAGTGCCCGGCGCAATTCATGGCTGGGAGAGGCGGAGCGCTTCTGTAACCAGTGGGCCAGGACACCAGCGCCGGCACCGAGAAAGACCAGCAGGCTGAACAACGCCGGGTACTGGCTTTTCATGTATTTCCAGATGTCCCCCTCGGGAAATCCTGTACTGACGCTGTAGGGATAACGCGATGAACTCAGATGCTGGGGGGCCACTGCTGCCAGTGGCGGTGCGCCGTCGTGGACCCCGCCATCACTGGACAGCCAATGCTCGCCCACCTGCAGTCGCAAATGGGCGAAGCGGCTGATCAGGCGCAGGGCGTTGGTCAGGTGATAACCGTCGATGGTCGCCAGGGCCGAGCGCTCCCCCTCACTCAAGCGGTAGACCAGCAGCGCGGTGTTGGGGGTGACGGGATTGCCACTCATGAGCCAGAGCCGGCCGTCAACGTAATCCCGGGGATCGAGGGGCACCGGATAGCTGCCCAGCAATGAACTGCAATAGTTGTTGTTGCGCCACACCAGGTTGGTCGAGCGCACGAATGGTCGGCGAGTCACTTGGTCCCTCAGGGCCAGTTGCCGCACCTCGTCGCACTCCAGGCCTGCCTGGGGCAGCAGGGCCCTGGCGGCAATATCGGTGTTGTCCAGCATCAGGTCGAACTGGCGGATGGCTTCCTCGGCGGTTTCCAGGCTGCTGCGCACCAGCGCTCGTTCGGCCTGGGCGTAGAAAATGACGGCCCCCAGTCCGATGGGAAGCACAATCGCCAACACTGTCCAGAGTCTGCGGGTAGAACGCTTGAGCGGACCTTTGGCGGTCAGGGGCATGGATCGAACCTGTGGCGGAGGAGGGGCGGGCCAGCGTCTGGCTGCTGCAGCGCGGGCGGCAGCCTCCTGACGTTGTCTGGATCATCGCAGGATAGACGGCTTTGGATGACGATACAGACGTTGCGCATGCTGGATGAAGGCCAGTGTCGCCGGCGATGCCTGGCGCCGATCGAGCACGGCGATCCCCACTTGGCGCCGCACCGGCGGCGACAGGGGCTTGCTCCCATAGCGGGCGTCCGCAGTCGGGGGCAAGGACAGCTCGGCCAGAATGCTCAAGGCTTCACCCCGGGCCACGGTTTCCAGGGTGCTGAGCAGTTGCGAACTGCGGTAGCGGATGTTGGGGCTCAGGCCGGCGCCGATGAACAAGCGCGTAACCAGCTCGGCCGAGCCGGCTTCGGTCAGCACGAAGGGATCGTGACACAGCTGTTCGAGGCGGATCTCTTGCTCCCGGGCCAGGGCATGGCCCGCCGGAATCAGCGCCATCAACTGGTCCTCGATCAGGGCGAAGGTGTCGAAACGCTCCTCGGGCAACACCACGAAGCCCACGTCGACCCGTCGCTCCTCCAGCCATTGCAGCACCTGGCGATCCGGCCCCTCGTCGATATGCACCTCGATTCCCGGATGCTCGCGCCGGTACTCCTCGAGGATGGATGGCAACAGGCGCATGGAGGAGGTGGGGCCAAAGGAGCCGATGCGCAAGGTGCCGCGCTTCATGCCCCGAGCATCGGCGGCCTCCTGTTCCAAGGTCGCCGCCAGCCCCAGCATGGCCCGGGCCCGCAGCAACAGTTGGCCACCAATATCGGTGAGTTCGACCTGGGACTGATGGCGGCGAAACAGTTCGACCCCCAGTTCCTGTTCCAGGGACTTGATGGCGTGGGACACGGCCGACTGGGTGATGCCCAGGCGCGTGGCGGCGCTGGTAAAACCCGCCAGTTCGGCCACCCGGGAGAAGATCTCCAATTGGGTCAGGGTCATGAGTAAAAGCTCATTTTACGATGATGGGCTATTAGACAAAGAATGACCTCACAGCACAAATCCACGACCACAGAGCAGCATGATCATGAGTGAAAGCAGTATTAGCGGCCCCCTGGCGGCCGATCGCGGGGACCTGGCGGTCTATTGCAAACTGGCGGCAGTGACCATGATCTGGGGCGGCACCTTCGTCGCCGGGCGTTACCTGGCCGGCGGGCTTTCCCCCTGGCTGGCTGCCAGCCTGCGCTTCTTGCTCGCCAGCCTGGCCCTGCTTGGCTTCATGGCGGTGGCGCGCATTGCCCTGGCCCGACCCAGCCTCAAGCAGCTCGGCCAACTGGCGCTCCTGGGGTTCTTCGGCATCTTCTTCTACAACCTGTGTTTCTTCCTCGGCCTGCAACAGGTCAACGCCTCGCGGGCGTCCTTGATCGTAGCGCTCAATCCTGCGGTGATTGCCCTGGCGTCCTGGGCACTGTTCAAGGAACGCCTGAGCCGGCGCAAGTTGTTGGGCATCCTGTCGTGCCTGAGTGGCGCGGCCCTGGTGATCTGCAGTCGCGATCCTTCGGCCCTGGCTGCCGGGGCAGGGGGCTGGTATGGCGACCTGCTGATACTCGGCTGCGTCCTGGGTTGGGGGGTGTACTCGCTGTTTTCCAAAGGCCTCAATCAGCACCTTGGCCCGTTGCAGACCGTTACCTATTCGATCCTGATGGGAACCCTGATGCTGTGGGTTGCAACCCTGGCCCGGGGCGAGTTCGACCTGCATGCCATTGTCCGCCTGGACCTGAGCCAGGGCTTGAGCCTGCTGTACCTGGGCGTCCTGGGTTCCGCGCTGGCCTACATCTGGTACTACGACGGCCTGCGACGCATCGGTGCCACCCGCTCTGGCGTGTTCATTGCCCTCAACCCGCTGACGGCAGTGCTGCTGGGCGCACTGTTGCTGGGAGAGCAACTGAGCCTGGTGATGGGAATGGGCGGGGTGTTGATTCTCGGCGGCATCTACCAGTGCAACAAACCCCTTGCGGGCCAGGCGAAAAAGGCGATTTTATAGAGAATGCGGACAAAGGCTTTTACGCTGTGTAGAATCCGGTTACGCATACAATAATAAAGTCTTCTGGCAGCAGAAGCCTCGTCCCCCAGCCTGTAAGACAGGGTCGAAATGAAGATTCTCGGGTTTCAACTGATCTACGGTGACTTCCTCGCCCGCAGCGTGCGGGGCATCTCCTGCGCACCGCCTTCTTTCCTCAGCATTGATAGCAACTAACGATCCGTTAATTCTAAAAATATGATGAGGCGCCAACCATGGCAGATATCTTCGAAAACCCAATGGGCCTGATGGGCTTTGAATTCATCGAATTCGCATCGCCTACCCCCAATACCCTCGAACCGATCTTCGAGATCATGGGTTTCACCAAAGTCGCGACCCATCGTTCAAAAGACGTGCATCTGTACCGCCAGGGTGCGATCAACCTGATCCTCAACAACGAACCCCACAGCGTCGCCTCGTACTTCGCCGCTGAACACGGCCCGTCGGTATGCGGCATGGCGTTCCGGGTCAAGGATTCGCAAAAGGCCTACAAGCGTGCCCTGGAACTCGGCGCCCAGCCGATCCACATTGAAACCGGGCCGATGGAGTTGAACCTGCCGGCAATCAAGGGCATCGGCGGCGCGCCGTTGTACCTGATCGACCGTTTCGGTGAAGGCAGCTCGATCTATGACATCGACTTCGTGTTCCTCGAAGGCGTGGACCGCAACCCACCGGGTGCCGGCCTGAAGATCATCGACCACCTGACCCACAACGTGTATCGCGGGCGCATGGCCTATTGGGCCGGCTTCTACGAGAAGCTGTTCAACTTCCGCGAGATCCGTTACTTCGACATCAAGGGCGAATACACCGGCCTGACCTCCAAGGCCATGACCGCTCCGGATGGCATGATCCGCATCCCACTGAACGAGGAATCGTCCAAGGGCGCCGGGCAGATCGAAGAGTTCCTGATGCAGTTCAACGGCGAGGGCATCCAGCACGTGGCCTTCCTCACCGACGATTTGGTGAAGACCTGGGACGCGCTGAAGAAGATCGGCATGCGCTTCATGACCGCGCCGCCGGAAACCTACTACGAGATGCTCGAAGGCCGCCTGCCGAACCACGGCGAGCCGGTCAACGAGTTGCAGTCCCGCGGCATCCTGCTGGACGGCTCTTCGGAAGCTGGCGACAAGCGCCTGCTGCTGCAGATCTTCTCGGAAACCCTGATGGGGCCGGTATTCTTCGAATTCATCCAGCGTAAAGGCGACGATGGTTTCGGCGAGGGCAACTTCAAGGCACTGTTCGAATCGATCGAACGCGACCAGGTGCGTCGTGGGGTACTGGCCACCGAGTAACCCTCGGCAGGCTTGAACACAGAGCCCGATCAGGTCTTGCCTGATCGGGCTTTATATTGCCTGTCGGTTGGCGATAGTGAATGTGTTAATGTTTGCGCCTTTGTTTCCCAGCCCTTGACCGATGCCTCGATGAACACACCCAGACCGTCCCTGACCTTGACCCTGTTGCAGGCCCGTGAGGCCGCCATGGCCTTTTTCCGCCCCTCGCTGAACCAGCACGACTTGACCGAGCAGCAATGGCGGGTCATCCGCATCCTGCGCCAGAACGGCGAGCTGGAGAGCCACCAACTGGCAAAGATGGCCTGCATCCTGCCGCCGAGCATGACCGGCGTGCTGACCCGCCTGGAGCGTGACGAGTACGTCAGCCGCCGCAAATCCCCGGAAGACCAGCGCCGCCTGTTCATCACCCTGACCGATAAGGGCCAGGCGTGTTTCGAGTCCATGAGCGGCGACATGGAAATCAACTACCAGAAAATCCAGCAGCAATTTGGCGAGGACAAGATGCAAGCCTTGTTGGCCCTGCTCAATGAGCTCAAGCAGATCAAGCCCTGATCCCCAGCGGCGCCCGAACCTTGCCTGCCCAGGCCCATGCGGGCGCGTCGATCAGTTGCGGCGCTGGCGCAGCAGGTGCCTGACCCCTTCGAGCACCAGCACCAGCACCGCCAGCCAGACCGGGATGTAAGTCAGCCATTCCCCGGCCTTGATGCTTTCCCCCAGCAGCAGCGCGACAAACAGCAGCAACACCGGCTCCACATAGCTGAGCAGGCCGAACAGGCTGAAGGCCAGCAAGCGACTGGCGATGACGTAGCACGCCAGCGCCGAGGCGCTGATCACCCCCAGCAGAGGAATCAGCAGGTATAGGCCGGGATGGCTGTCCACCACGGCAAATCCCTGTTCGCCGCCTTGCACAAACCACAGTGCCACCGGGATCAACAGCGCCATGTCCAGCCACAGGCCACCCAGATGATCGGTGCCCAGGCGCCGCCGCAGGACGAAATACACCGGGTAACCCACGGCCACCACCAGGGTCGCCCAGGAAAAACTGCCCACTTGATACAGCTCGTTGAGCACCCCGAGGCAGGCCAGCAGCGTGGCCACTTTCTGCAGGCGCGACAGACGCTCGCCATACACGATGCGTCCGGTCAGGACCATGGTCAGCGGCAGCAGGAAGTACCCCAGTGACACATCCAGGCTGTAGCCGTTGAGTGGCGCCCACATGAACAGCCAGAGCTGCACCCCCACCAGGGCCGACGACAGCAGCAGCACCAGGCTCAGCAGCGGTTTGCTTGCCACCTGGCGCAGCACTTGGCCGACCCGGTGCCACTCGCCGCTGAAGATCATGAACAGGGTCATGCAGGGCAGGGTCAGCAGCATCCGCCAGCCGAAAATCTCCACCCCGGTCAGAGGCGTCAGCAGGGAGGTGTAGAAATACATGACGGCAAACAGCACCGACGCCAGGACCGATAACGCAATTCCTTTAGACACACTGTCCTCGTAATACCCGAACGCTCGGGACACATAGAAATAGGGGGGAGAAGCGAGGGGGAATATAGAGGGTCAGGCGCGAGTTTTTTGCTCTGATTGCGCCATCGCGGCGGGATTTTTTCTCGTTTATGGCCACAGTGCCGCCGAGCGTGTTGAGCCCAAGGCCGGTGGCGCGCGCCTTTGCGCCGCCACCGGCAGCGTTCAGCCCAGGTGCGGAAAACGACCGGAGACGAAATGACTCACATCGTTGAAGCCCGGGGTCGAGGCGTGCCCCGGGGTCACCAGGGCGTCGATGAAGGCTTCGTCCTCAGGGCTGATCTTCACCTGAAGGGCCCGGGTGTAAGCGTCCCACTGGGCTTCGGTGCGCGGGCCGACAATCGCCGAACTCACTGCCTGGTTGTTCAGCACCCAGGCGATGGCGAACTCGACGATGCCGACCCCGCGGCCCTGGGTGTATGCCTGGATCTGCTGGGCGATGCGCAGGGATTCCACCCGCCACTCGGTTTCCAGGATGCGCTTGTCCTGGCGTCCGGCGCGGCTGCCGCTGTCCGGGGCCACGTCCGGCGCGTACTTGCCGCTGAGCACGCCACGGGCTAGGGGGCTGTAAGGCACCACGCCCAGGCCATAGGCCTTGGCCGCGGTGATCTGCTCGGCCTCGGCCTGGCGGTTGACGATGTTGTACAGCGGCTGGCTGATGACCGGGCGGTCCACCCCCAACTGGTCGGCCACGCGAATGGCCTCGGCAATCCGCCAGCCCCGGTAGTTGGACAGGCCCCAGTAGCGGATCTTGCCCTGGCGCAGCAGGTCGCCGATGGCCGAGAGGCTCACCTCCAGCGGGGTGTTGTGGTCCTCGCGGTGCAGGTAGTAGATGTCCAGGTAATCGGTGCCCAGGCGGGTCAGGCTGGCCTCGATGCCGTTGAAGATGTGCTTGCGGCTCAGGCCGCTGCGGTTGGGCAGGCCGTCCACCGGGCCGAACCCCACCTTGGACGCCAGCACCCACTCATGGCGGTGGCGGGCGATGGCTTCACCGACGATTTCCTCGGAGCGGCCCTGGGTGTAGACGTCCGCGGTGTCGATGAAGTTGATCCCCTGGTCCCAAGCCTTGTCGATGATGCGCAGCGAGTCTTCGGTGCTGGTCTGCTCGCCGAACATCATGGTGCCCAGGGTCAGGCTGGAAACCTTGAGACCGGAGTGGCCGAGGGTGCGATAGCTCATGGGCGAAATCCTTGTGCTAGAAGGGTGGCCGGGGCATCTCCGGCCATGGGGGGCGACCATCAAATACCACAACGCCGGGCTAGCGCAATGCCTGAATGGCGCCTCCTCGCCGGGGCCGGCTTTTCGGCAAAGAGGTCCGTGAGATCGCCTGCAAGGACTTTGCGCAGGAGCCGGCTTGCCGGCGAACCGCGCAGCGGCCAGCCGCCCCTGGACCGGCGCTTAACACGGGCACAGCGCCCGACAGCGCTGCAACACAAAGCTGTGCAGCAGGCGCACCCGCTCGGAAACCTGCAGGCGATGTGGACACAGCAGATTGAACGGCGCCAGTTCCCCTTGCCAGTCGCCGAGCAGCGGCACCAGGCGCCCGGCGCGAATGTCCTCGGCCACGTCCAGCCGGGCCTTGTAGACAATGCCGTGGCCGGCCAGGGCCCAGCGCCGGGCCACTTCGCCGTCGTCGCACAGGTAGTCGCCGCGCACGGGCACCTCGCGCGTCTCGTCGCCACGGCTGAAGCGCCAGCTGTCATAGGGCTGGCCGTTACGCAGGTAGAGCAGGGCACTGTGGTGCGACAGGTCTTCGGGGGACTGCGGGGTGCCGCAACGGGCCAGGTAAGCCGGGCTGGCGCACACCAGGCGACGATGTTCGGGGAGGATCGGCAGGGCCACCAGGCTCGAGTCCGCCGGCACGCCAAAGCGCAGGGCCACATCCACGGTGTCGCGGAACAAGTCGGCATGGCGGTCGTTGAGCCGCAGTTGCAGGCGCAGTTGCGGGTGTTCGGCCTTGAATTCGTCAAGCCAGGGCAGCAGCGCGTTACGTCCGAAATCCGAGGGCGCCGACAGTTGCAGCACACCGGCCAGGCCCTGGCTCTGCTGCTTGAGCGCCTGTTCACCGTCCTCCAGGTTGGCCAGGGCCAGACGCACGCTTTCCAGGTAGCGGCGCCCCTCTTCGGTCAGGCGCATGCTGCGGGTGGAGCGCGCCAGCAGGCGGCTGCCCAGGCGGGTTTCCAGGCGCTTGAGGGCGATGCTGGCCGCAGCGGCCGTCATGCCCAGGGAGCGGGCGGCGGCGGAAATGCTCCCGGAATCGGCCGTGCGCACGAAAATTTCCAGGTCGAGGATTGAGCTCATTAGTAAAAATCCTTTAAAGATCTTTGCGTTTTAGCGGGATTTTTCCTCGATTGGCAAGCTGTGAAGATGCAATCACCTTTACATGACCCAGGTGATCGCAATGACTCTTTCCAATCCAAGCTTGCAGCACAAGACCGTGGTGGTGATTGGCGCCGGCAGCGGCATCGGTGCTGCCGTGGCCCGTCAGGCGGCCGCACGCGGGGCCAAGGTGGTGCTCGCCGGGCGCAGCCTCGAAGCCTTGCAACGGCAGCAGGCGCAGTTGCCGCCCTCGGCCCGCAGCCTCGCCGTGGACATCACCGACGCCGCCAGCCTCGGTGATCTGTTCAGCGCCGTGGGCGCCTTTGACCATCTGGTGATCAGTGCCGGTCCGGCGATCACCGCCAAGCCCCTGGCCGACACCGATCTGCTGGATGCCCAGCGGGCGTTCGAGGTGAAGTTCTGGGGCGTGTGGCGCGCGGTCCAGGCGGCGCTGCCCCATCTGGCGGCTCAAGGCAGCATCGGCCTGACCTCAGGTTTGCTGTCACGCAAAATGGTTCCCGGACAGGTGCTCAAGACCACCCTCAATGCCGCCCTCGAAGCCCTGGGCAAGCACCTGGCCAAGGAACTGGCGCCATGCCGGGTGAATGTCATCAGCCCTGGGGTCACCGCCACCGAAGCCTATGCCGGAATGTCCGAAGAGGCGCGTCAGGCGATGTTTGCGCGCACCGCCGCCAGCCTGCCGGTGGGCCGTGTCGGCCAGCCGGATGACATCGCCGCAGCCTTTATCCTGGCCATGGAGAACGGCTTTATCAGCGGCAGCCTGATCGACGTCGATGGCGGTGGCCTGCTATGAGCTGGCGCTTCGATCACCTGGCGTTCAACTGTGCCGAGGGCCAGGCGTTGCAGCAGGCATTCGCCGATCTGTTGGGCCTGCAAGCGGGACGGCGTCCCCCGTTTCCCTTTCCCGGACGCTGGCTGTATCAGGACCGGCAGGCGCTGGTCCACGTCATCGAACAGGCCGATAGCCCAGAGCCGCAACTGAGTCACATCGCCTTCAGCACCCAGGAGGCGGCCGAAGCCGTGTTGCAGCGGGTGCAAGCCAGTGGCCTGGAGCATCAGGTGGCGCAGGTCCCGGAAGACGGCATCTGGCAGATCTTTGTCCGTCTGCCCGGCGGCCTGGTGCTGGAGCTGGATGCTCCGGCGGCGGGGGAGTTGAGCATCAGCCACGACTACGCCCGGCACGGTGGTGCCCCGAACTGAGGCCGGCCATGAAAAAGCCCGTTGGAGCAGAGGCTCGAACGGGCTTTTTTCGTTGCTGGGCTGTGTG
This sequence comes from Pseudomonas danubii, assembly GCF_042980055.1. Taxonomy (NCBI): domain Bacteria; kingdom Pseudomonadati; phylum Pseudomonadota; class Gammaproteobacteria; order Pseudomonadales; family Pseudomonadaceae; genus Pseudomonas; species Pseudomonas danubii. The sequence goes on along the minus strand of NZ_CP116502.1, from coordinate 5,009,843 downwards.
TTGCCGGGGTTCAGCGGTTCAGGGTGCGGGTCATGCGCAGCGCCAGCAGGCTACCGCCGACAATCACCCCGGCCAGCAGGTACAGCGCGGCATCGGTGGAGCCGGTGCTGTCCTTGACCCAACCGACCAGGTAGGGGCTGAGGAAGCCGGCCATCTGGCCCATGGAGTTGATCAGCGCCAGGCCACCGGCCGCGGCTCCGGCACTGAGCAGGGCGGTGGGCACCGGCCAGAACATCGGCAGGCCGGTGAGGGCACCCATGGTGGCGAGGGTCAGGCCGAGGATGGCCAGGGCCGGGGTGCTGGCGAAGTTCACCGCGATCAGCAGGCCTACGGCGCCCATCAGCATCGGCACCACAAGGTGCCAGCGGCGCTCCTTGCGCAGGTCTGCCGAACGGCCCACCAGCAGCATGAACACCGCCGCCAGCAGGTAGGGAATCGCACTCAGCCAGCCGATCACCAGATTGTCGGCAAAGCCCAGGTTTTTGATGATCGACGGCAGCCAGAAGTTGATCGCGTAGACCCCGCTCTGGATGCAGAAATAGATCAGGCCGAAGGCCCAGATCGCCGGATTCTTGAACACGGCCGCCAGGGAATCGCTGGCGGTTTTCGGCTGGTTGGCGGCGTCCGCGGCCTGGTCGGCCTCCAGCACCGCGCGTTCAGCCGGCGTCAGCCACTTGGCGTGGGCGAAGCTGTCGCTGAGCAGGAAGAACGCCAGGGCGCCGAGTACCACCGTGGGAACGCCCTGCAGCAGGAACATCCACTGCCAGCCGGCGAGGCCGCCTTGCCCGGCCGCGAAGTGATTGAGAATCCAGCCGGAAAACGGGCTGCCCAACAACCCTGAGACCGGGATCGCCGACATGAACAGGGCCATGATCCGGCCTCGGCGGAAGGTCGGGAACCACTGCGAAAGGTACAGCACCACCCCGGGGAAGAAGCCGGCTTCGGCGGCTCCGGTGAACAGGCGCAAGGTATAGAACTGGGTCGGCGTGGTGACGAACAGCAGGCAGGTGGACAGGGTGCCCCAGGTGATCATCATCAGCGCGATCCAGCGCCGTGGGCCGAACCGGTTCAGCGCCAGGTTGCTCGGTACGCCGCACAGCACGTAACCGATAAAGAAGATCCCGGCGCCCAGGCCGTAGACCGTTTCACTGAATTTCAGGGCATCGAGCATCTGCAACTTGGCGAAGCCAACGTTGACCCGGTCGAGGTAGTTGAACAGATAGCAAACGAAGATGAAGGGGATCAGGCGCAAGGTGATGCGCTTGTAGACGGCGTGCTTGTCGTCAGCCTGGGCCAGTGGGGCAGCGGCGCTCTGTGACATGGAGTGTCTCTCTTTATTATGATTTTTTGCGGTGCAAGGGTAACGTTGACCGCCCCGAGAGTCTCAGTCACACCGAGGTCGCTGTCTTTGTGCCGGCGCACAGCGATTGGCCGCCGACCCTGTGCCACTGAACAACGTCCAAGGACCTTCCCTCTATGTTCGAACTCGATCATGACCTGGCGCAGGACATCGTCGACCGCACGATGGCCATCCTGCCCTACAACGTCAACGTCATGGACAGCCAGGGCTTGATCCTGGGCAGCGGCGAGCCTGAGCGCATCAACACCCGCCACGAAGGCGCGCAACTGGTGCTGGCCAACGGCCGGGTGGTGGAGATCGACGAGCCCACCGCGCGCCAGCTCAAGGGGGTGCAGCCGGGGATCAACCTGCCATTGCTGCACGACCAGCGGCTGATCGGCGTGCTGGGCATCACCGGCGATCCGGCCTTGCTGCGCACCTACGCCGAACTGGTGCGCATGACCGCCGAGATGCTGGTGAGCCAGCGCCACCAACAGGCCGAACAGCAATGGCGGCGCCAGCGTTGTGACGATCTGCTGGCCCTGCTGTTGAGCGACAGCGGCGACTCGCCACGGCTGGTGGACGAAGCCCGGCAGATGGGCCTCAAGCCGCAATTGGCGCGCACCCCTTACCTGTTCGAACTGGCGCCGGAGCAGCCCGTGGGGCAGGGCGTCGAGACCCTCAGCACCTGGCTGATGAGCCGCTACCCGGACAGCTGGTGCGTCAGTTCGTCAAAGACCTCCCTGCTCTGGTGTCGCCCGGCGAACTTCAGCCTGGACAACCCGCGCCTGCTGGAAAAACTCGACGGCCAGGGCTGGAACATCCTGCGGGTTGCCGTGGGCGGGCAGGCCGAGGGGCTGGCCGGTTTGCGCCGCTGCTATCGTCGGGTCGGTGACCTGCTGGCCTACGGCCGCGACCTGCTGCCGGACTCGCGCCTGCTGACCCTCAACCGCTACCGCCTGCCGGTGATGCTCTGGCGCCACCGCAACGACGACGCCCTGGACGAGTTGCTGACACCGTTGCGCAAGGTGCTGGCCAAGGACAGCAACGGCCAGTTGCTGGCGACCTTGCGCAGCTGGTGCGACCACGATGGCCAGAGCCAGGCCTGCGCCGACGCCCTGGGCATTCACCGCAACAGCCTGCGCTACCGCATGGAGCGGATTGCCGAACTCAGCGGCGTCGACCCCTTGCGCCTGGACGGCATGCTGGCCCTGTACCTGGGGGGGCAATTGCTGCCCCCCAACACGGCTCAACACAATCCCCTGTAGCCGCTGCCGAGCCATGGCGAGGCTGCGCAAAGGCCCGCAGGGCCTTGCTTGGCAACCTCCCATCAAACCTGCATCGCCTTCAAGCCCCTGGCGAGCGCTACGCGCCCGTTCGCAGCCTGCGGCAGCGGTTTCAACGCTAGGCGAGGTTGCGCCGTTGTAGCAATGAACAATAAAGCGCCCCCGGACTTGTGCAGCGGACCGGGGCCAGCGCCTGGGCCAAGTGGCAGCATGGCGGCACAAGAACCGGAGAACACCCCATGAAGATCATCATCGCCCCCGACTCGTTCAAGGACAGCCTGAGTGCCGAAGGCGTGGCCCAGGCCATTGCCCTGGGGCTGGCCGAGGTCTGGCCCGACGCCGAGCTACGTCAATGCCCGATGGCCGACGGCGGCGAGGGCACGGTGGAGTCGATTCTCGCCGCTTGTGACGGGCAACTGCGCAGCCATCGGGTCCAGGGGCCGCTGGGGGCGACGGTCGAAGCCCGCTGGGGCTGGCTGCCCCAGAGCCACACGGCAATCATCGAAATGGCCGAGGCCAGCGGCCTGCAATTACTGGCGCTGGACCAGCGCGATGCCTGCAACAGCAGCACCTTCGGGACGGGGGAACTGATCCTGGCCGCGCTGGAGGCCGGGGCCCAGCGCATCATCCTGGCCATCGGCGGCAGCGCCACCAACGATGGCGGCGCCGGTGCCCTGCAAGCCCTGGGTCTCAAATTGCTGGATCGCCAGGGCCAGGTACTGCCCCGGGGTGGTCTGGCCTTGGCTGATCTGGCCGGTATTGAGCTCGATGGCATGGACCCGCGTCTGGCCCAGGTGCGTTTTGAAATCGCCGCCGACGTCAACAACCCGCTGTGTGGCGAGCACGGTGCCTCGGCGATCTTCGGCCCGCAGAAAGGTGCTTCGCCGCAACAGGTGCAAGCGCTGGACCGGGCCTTGGGGCACTTCGCCGACCTGTGTGCCCAGGTGTTGCCCAAGGACCTGCGTGACGAACCCGGCAGCGGCGCGGCGGGCGGCCTGGGGTTTGCCGCCAAGGCGTTCCTCGGCGCGCAATTTCGCCCCGGCGTGGAAGTGGTGGCGGAGCTGGTGGGCCTGGAACAGGCCATGCAGGGCGCCGATCTGGTGATTACCGGCGAAGGGCGTTTCGACGCCCAGACCCTGCGCGGCAAGACCCCCTTTGGTGTCGCACGCATTGCCCGGGAGCAGGGCGTTCCGGTGATCGTGATTGCCGGCACCCTGGGCGAGGGTTACCAGCAGATGTACGCCCACGGTGTGGACGCAGCCTTCGCCCTGACCAGCGGTCCCATGAGCCTGGAACAGGCCTGCCGCGAGGCCCCGCGCCTGCTGCGCGAACGCGCCGCCGACATCGCCCGCGTCTGGCGCCTGGCCCGCAACGCCCGCTAGATACTCGCTGGAGCTGGTCAGCGAAGTTCGTTAATTAGGGCCGGTGGTGGGCATATCCGCTGCTGCGGTAATGGCCGCTTAGGGTTTCGTTCTCACGGTGGCGGTTTGGGGGGCATATCCATTTCTGCGGGGGCGGCGGCTGGTGGTTTCGCCCTTACGGCGAGTCACTTTGGGACCCCAAAGTAACCAAAGGGCTTTGCCCCTCCACTCGGTGCCTCGCCTAGGCTCGGCATGCCCGAACTCCGGCATTGATCCGTGGGCCGCCGCCACCGGCCATCCATGGCCGGGTGGCGGCTAACCCGGCATCCTTGCCGGGTTACCCACGGCTCAATGCCTGCGTTCGGCCATCGTGGTTAACGGGGCGTTCAGATCAAGATCAAGATCAAGAGCCAGACGGCGGCCTTGCGGCCGGCCTGAAGCAGGGGTGCGGGGTGTTCCCAGTGAGCTGGCTGGCAAGCGAAGAGGCTGCCAGCCAGCGTTCGTCAGTAGACGCCGCCTTCGCTCGTGGGGGCGTCCAGGGTCTTGTACTGGCCGACCAGGTTCTGCAGGCCTTTCATCAGCACTGTGGTGTCTACCCCCACGGCCACGAAGTTGGCCCCCAGTTCGATGCAACGCCGTGCCAGACGCTGATCGGCACTGAGAATCCCCGCGGCCTTGCCCGCCTGACGAATTCGCACGATGGCGTCTTCAATCGCGGCCACCACCTCGGGGTGCCCGGGGTTGCCCCGCTGGCCCATGGCCGCCGACAGATCCGCCGGGCCGATAAACACGCCGTCGACTCCGTCCACCGCGAGAATCTCATCCAGGTTGCGCAGGCCTTCGAGGTTCTCGATCTGCACCAGCAGGCACATCTGCTCGTCCGCCTGATCCAGGTAGCCGGCGATGCTGTTCCAGCGCGATGCCCGGGCCAGGGCGCTGCCGACACCGCGCACCCCCAGCGGCGGATAGTGCATGGCGCGCACCAGCTGACGTGCCTGTTCGGCGCTTTCCACCATGGGAATCAGCAGGGTCTGGGCGCCGATGTCCAGCAATTGTTTGATCAGCGCGGTATCGCCAATGGGCGGGCGGATGATGCCCTGGGCTGCGTAGGGCGCGATGGCCTGCAGTTGCGCGAGCAGGCTGCGCAGATCGTTGGGCGCGTGTTCGCCGTCCAGCAAAAGCCAGTCGAAACCGGCGTTGGCCGCCAGCTCGGCGCAGTAGCCGTCGGCCAACCCCAGCCACAGGCCGATCTGTGGTTCGCTGTGTTGCAGGCGTTGTTTGAACAGGTTCAGAGGCATGTCCATGGCGGTCTCCTCAGACAAAGCGGCAGGCGATGCTGCCCAACTGATCGTAGTCCACGTGGAAGACATCCCCGGGACGGGCGGCCACCGGGCGCGTGAAGGAGCCGCCGAGAATGATCTGCCCGGCTTCCAGGCCGACGTCGTAGGCCGCGAGCTTGTTGGCCAGCCAGGCCACGCCCTTGGCCGGGTGGTTGAGTACCGCGGCAGAGACCCCAGACTCCTCGATCACGCCATTGCGGTAGAGCACCGCCGGCACCTTGCGCAAGTCCACATCCCCGGGACGCACGGCGCGGCCACCCATCACCACCCCGGCGTTGGCGGCGTTGTCGGAAATGGTGTCGAACACCTTGCGGGTGGCCTGGGTCTGCGGGTCCAGCTGCTGGATGCGCGCGTCGATGATCTCCAGGGCCGGGATCACCCAGTCGGTGGCGTCCAGCACATCGAACAGCGTGCAGTGGGGGCCTTTCAAGGGTTTGCCGAGGATGAACGCCAGCTCCACCTCGACCCGCGGCACGATAAAGCGCTGAAAGGGAATGTCCGTGCCTTCATCGAACAGCATGTCGTCCAGCAAGGCGCCGAAATCCGGCTCGGTGATGTTCGACGATACCTGCATCGCCCGGGACGTCAGGCCGATCTTGTGGCCCACCAGCTTGCGGCCGTCGCGGATCTTCTGCTCCACCCAGCTGCGCTGGATGGCGTAGGCATCCTCGATACTGATGTCGGGGTATTGCAGGGACAACTGGCCGATCTGTTCGCGGCTGCGTTCGGCAGCGTTGAGGCGCGCGGCGGCTTCTTGGATATCCGAAGGGCTGAGCATGGTTATTTCTCCCGAGGGTTGACGATATGGGCAGGCACCCGCAGCACCAGCCAGGCGCCCAGGGCGATCAGCAGGGCCAGGGCATAGAGGGCGAGGCTGGCGCTTTGGGTGGCGTCGCGCACCACGCCAATCAGGTAGGGCGCGAGGAAGGCGGCCACACTGCCGAAGGAACTGATCAGGGCAATGCCCGCGGCCTGGGTGCTGCTGGCCAGAAACGCCGGCGGCAACTGCCAGAACATCGGCAGCGCGGCGCTGGCGCCCATGCCCGCCACCAGCAGGCCGAACATCACCAGCCACGGGTCGCCCGGGGCCAGCCCGGTGAGGGTCAGGCCGAGGCTGGACATCAATAGCGGTATCGCCAAATGCCAGCGGCGCTCGCGCAGGCGGTCCGAGGAACGGCCAACGCCGAGCATGAACAGGCAACCGGCCAGATAGGGCAGGGCGCTGAGCAGGCCGACGTTGCTGTCCCGGGCGATGCCGGCGTGGTGGATCAGGGTCGGCATCCAGAAGGCGATGGTGTTCACCGCCAGCATCACCGCGAAGTAGATGCACACCAGCAGCCAGACATGGTGCTCCGTGAGGATGTCGCTGAAGCGGTTGATGGACTTGCGCTGTTCTTCCTGTTGCAGGGCCTGCAACAGCTGGGCTTTCTGCGCCGGGGTCAGCCAGTCCACCTGCTCGATGCTTTCCGGCAGGGCCTTGAGCACCACTAGACCCAGCAGCACCACGGGCAAGCCTTCGATGAGGAACATCCACTGCCAGCCGCGCAGGCCGCCGACGTCGTGGAAGCTTTCCAGAATCCACCCCGACAGGGGCCCGCCAATCACCCCGGCCATGGGCACGGCAATGGCGAACAGCGCGGTCACCTGACCGCGGCGGCTGGCCGGGAACCAGCGGTTGAGCAGCACCAGGATGCCAGGGAAGAACCCCGCCTCGGCGACCCCCAGCAGAAAGCGCAGCACATAGAAGCCCCAGGCGCTGTCGACCAGCATCAGGGCACTGGACAGCAGGCCCCAGACCAGCATCAGCAAGGCGATCCAGCGCCGTGGCCCGACCCGCTCCAGGGCCAGGTTGCTGGGCACCCCGAACAGCGCGTAGGCCACGAAGAACAGCCCGGCGCCGAGGCCGTAGACGCTGTCGCTGAAGCCCAGGTCCTGGGTCATCTGCAACTTGGCGAAGCCGATATTGATGCGGTCCAGGTGGGCGAAGATGTAGCAGACGAACAACAGCGGCATCAGCCGCCAGGTGATCTTGCGATAGCAGTCGTTGACCTCGGCCACAGGAGCCTCGGCGATTGCGGGATGGGACATGGGGAGATCTCGTTATTGTTCTTGTGTGGGTCGGCTTGCCAGCGAAGTTTGCCTAGGGGCTGGCGCCTGGCTTGCGGGCCTGTTTGCTGGCAAGCCAGCTCCTACGGGTGGCATGGGCGTTGTGTAGGAGCCGGCTGGCCGGCGAAAGGGCTGGCACAATGCTCAGGCCTGTCCGCGCAGAAACTCATGCACGTTGTTGTGCTTGAAGTTCAGCTCGGCATCCAGCTCGCTCATCTCGAACGACAGCGCCAGCAAGCGCTGGGCCTGCAGCGTGGCGAAGTGCGCCTTGATGATGTCGAACAGGCCCTCGGCCACTTGGCGCCGGGTGGCCAGGTCCCGTCCGGCGCCCACCTGCAGGCGCATGTGGACAAAGGCGTAGTCGTGCTTGCCGTCGGCCATGCGCCAGGTGTCCAGGCGCACGCCGCGGCTGCGAATGCCCCCAAGGGGGAACACGCCCGTGGCGCCCAGGTAGTCATGAACCTTGCTGAACAGCCCCGGCAGATCGGCGGCCTGTTCGATGTTGTCGGTGTACTCAGCGATGAAATGCGGCACGCAAACCTCCTTCTCAGGCAATGGCAGGCGGCAAGCTACGAGCCACAGGAGACTCTCCTGTGGCCAGCGGCTCGACGCTTGCCGTCGCGGCTATATGTCGAAAATGGCGTTGATCTGACCGGTGCCGGAGCTGCCGAAGAGTGGGGTGACGATCTCGGCCGGGCGGTTGTACTCAGCGCCACCCAGCAGGCCCAGCAGCATTGCCGTGTCATGCATGCCGCCCTCGCCGTGGCAGCTGCTGGCGTAGTCCGGGAGCATGGCGCAGAACTCGCGAAAGCGACCTTGCTGCCACAGTTCCACCACCCGCTGGTCCACCTGCTTGTCGAATTCCCGGGTCCAGTTGTGGATGTTGGCTTCGGCTTCGCGGTCGTTGGAGAAACGGTGGGACAGCGAGCCGGACGCCAGCACCAGGACCTTGCGCTCGCTCTTTTCAATCGCCCGGCGCACGGCGGCGCCGAAGGTGAAGCTGTCCTCCAGTTTGTGCCAGGCACACCAGGCGGCGATGGACACCACCTTGAAATGCTCGGCGGCGGGCACATCCATGTGCATGTAGCGCATGGGCACCAGGGTCCCGTACTCCAGCTCCAGGCTGGGGATGTTGTGGGCCAGGGTACGCACGTCGGCGGCGTTGGCCTCGGCGGCGATCAGTTCCCCCAGCTCCGGGCAGCCCTGGTAGTCGTAGGTCATGTTCTTGATGAAGTGCGGCAGCTCGTTGCTGGTGTAGGTGCCGTTGAAGGCTTCACCACAGTTGATGTGGTAACCGCTGTTGACCAGCCAGTGCACATCGAACACCACCGCGGTGTCGGCCCCCAGCGCCCGGGCGCGACGAGCAATTTCCTTGTGCCCGGCAATGGCCGCCTCACGGCAGCCGTGGTGCTTGCCCGGCAGTTCGGACAGGTACATCGATGGAACGTGGCAGACCTTGGCGGCCATGACGACTTCGCCCATGGTGCTTCTCCTGAAACATCTTCTTGTTGGCGTGATCCGGGACGGTTGTAAACCTTACACGCCCCAGCGCGGGATGTGATGGCTGCCCATGGAGAGGCAGACGTTCTTGATCTCGGCAAACACTTCGAAGCTGTATTCGCCGCCTTCGCGGCCGGTGCCCGAGCCCTTGACGCCACCAAACGGCTGGCGCAGGTCGCGGACGTTCTGGCTGTTGATGAACACCATGCCGGCCTCGATGCCCCGGGCCAGGCGATGGGCCTTGCCGATGTCCTGGGTCCAGATGTAGGAAGCCAGGCCGTACTCGGTGTCGTTGGCCAGTTGCAGGGCCTGGGCCTCGTCCTTGAACGGGATCAGGCACACCACCGGGCCGAAGATCTCTTCCTGGGCGATGCGCATCCGGTTGTCCACGTCGGCGAACACCGTGGGCTGGATGAACTGCCCGCGAGCCAGGTGTGCCGGCAGGTTGGCCGGGCGTTCCAGGCCGCCGGCCAGCAAGGTCGCGCCTTCTTCCAGGCCGATGCGGATGTAGCCGGTGACCTTGTCGTAGTGGGCCTGGGTGATCATCGAGCCGACCTGGGTCTTGGGGTCCTGCGGGTCACCGACGATCAGGCGCTTGGCTCGGGCGGCGAACTCCTTGACGAACTGCGGGTAGACGCTTTCCTGGATGAAGATCCGGCTGCCGGCGGTGCAGCGCTCGCCGTTCAGGGAAAAGATGGTGAACAGCGCGGCGTCCAGGGCCCGCTCCAGGTCGGCGTCCTCGAAGATCAGCACCGGCGACTTGCCCCCCAGTTCCATGGAGTACTTCTTCAGGCCGGCGGTCTGCATGATCTTCTTGCCGGTGGCGGTGCCGCCGGTGAAGGAGATTGCCCGCACGTCCGGGTGGCGCACCAGGGCGTCGCCGGCAGTGGCGCCGTAGCCCTGGACGATGTTCAGCACCCCGGCGGGAATCCCGGCTTCCAGCGCCAGCCGGCCCAGCTCGTTGGCGGTCAGCGGCGACAGTTCGCTCATCTTCAGCACCGCGGTATTGCCCAGGGCCAGGCAGGGCGCGGTCTTCCAGGTGGCGGTCATGAACGGCACGTTCCATGGCGACACCAGGGCGCACACGCCCACCGGCTGGTACAGGGTGTAGTTGAGCATCTGGTCGTCCACCGGATAGCTGTGGCCATCCATGCGGGTGCAGACCTCGGCGAAGAAATCAAAGTTGTGCGAGGCCCGGGGAATCAGCACGTTGCGGGTCTGGTGGATCGGCAACCCGGTGTCCAGGGTTTCCAGCTCCGCCAGGTGCGGCACGTTCTCCTCGATCAGCGCGCCCAGGCGGCGCATCAACCGGGCACGTTCCTTGGCCGGGGTATTGGCCCATTTCGGGAAAGCATCCTTGGCCGCGGCCACGGCCAGGGCAATTTCCTCGGCGCCACCGCTGGCCACCTCGCCAATGGCTTCACCGGTGGCGGGGTTGTAGTTGGTGAAGACTTCACGGCTTTCGACTTCGCGGCCGTTGATCCAGTGCTTGATCATTTATGCGTGCTCCTTGGCCACGGCGGTGGGCTCTGGGTGGGCGTGATGGGCGAAGAATTCGCTTTCGCTGACGATGCGGTTGACCAGCCGGCCGACACCTTCGATTTCCACCACCACCTCATCGCCGGGCACTACATCGCTGAGGCCTTCGGGGGTGCCGGTGGCGATCATGTCCCCCGGTTGCAGGGTCATGAAGCTGGACAGGTATTCGATCAGGTAGGGGATGTCGAAGATCATGTCGGCGGTGCTGCCTTGCTGGCGCAGTTCGCCGTTGACCCAGGTGCGCAGGGTCAGCTTGTTGGGCTCCGGCACTTCGGCGGCGTCGATGATCCACGGGCCGACCGGGGTGGTCGCGTCGCGGTTCTTCACCCGCAGGTTGGGCCGGTAGTAGTTCTCCAGGTAATCGCGGATCGCGTAGTCGTTGCACAGGGTGTAGCCGGCCAGGTAGTCCAGGGCGTCCTCGCGCTTGACGTTGCGCGCAGTCTTGCCGATCACCGCCACCAGCTCGCACTCGTAGTGCATGTAGGCGACGTTGTCCGGGCGCCAGGTCACCTGGTTGTGTCCGGTGTAGGTGCCAGGGGACTTGATGAACACCAAGGGCTCGGTGGGGGGCGTGAAGGCCAGTTCGGCGGCGTGGTCGGCGTAGTTCAGGCCCAGGGCGAACATGGTCCCGGTGGCCGGGGGCAGCCACTGCACCTGATCCTCGGCCAGGGTCCGGCCGTCTTCCAGTTGCAGGGTATTGGGGCCGGTGACCCGAGCGTCGTGGACCTGGCCCTGATAGCGGATGCGCGCGTGTTTCATGTCGGTTCCTTATTCGGCAACGATGCTGTTGGCCAGACGGCCCAGGCCGCTGATCTGTACTTCGACCCGGTCGCCGGGGCGCACATCGACCCGGCCCTCGGGAGTGCCGGTGATCAGCACGTCTCCGGCATGCAGGGTCATGAATTCGCTGATCTCGGCAATCAGCTGGGGGATGTTGCGCACCAGGTTGGCGGTGCTGTTGTGCTGCACCCGCTCGCCGTTGACGAACAGCTCCAGGCTCAGGTCGTGGGGATCGCTGATCTGGGCGGCCGGCACCAGCTGCGGGCCGATGGCGCAGAAGCCGTCGCGGCATTTGGCCTTGACTGCCGGGCGGTAGTAGCTGTCTTCCGGCAAGCTGAACTCGTTGACGATGGTGTAGCCGGCCACATGCTCCAGGGCGTTTTCCAGGCTCACCCGGCTGGCGCGCTTGCCGATCACCACCCCCAGGGCCGGGCCCGGTTGCAGGCGTTCGACGTCCTTGGGGAACACCACGGGCGCTTCATGGGTATTGCGGGTGTTGGGTGTCTTGATGAACAGCACCGGCTTCACCGGAGGCTTCTGGTAGGGCGGCTGGGTGAAGCTTTGCAGATGGCTGTGCAGCAACCCCTGGTAGTTCAGCGCAACGCCGAACAGGGTGCCGCCGGCGTGATCGTTCAGTGCACGGCTCATCGAGCGTCTCCTGGTTCCTGGTGTGGGGGCCCGCAGTGGCGCTTGCCGCTAGCGGGGCGAATTCGTTAATGTATTAACGTTATATTTAATATGTTAATGATCGTCAAGCGCCAGCCTGAACGATTGCGTCTTGCCCTGGCGGGCAAGCCGCGAATCGCGCAGGATGCCAACGCTCTGCGTGCTGAAAAATAAAAAACAGAAGGGTGCCATGAACCCACGTCAACCCATTCCCAACATCAACATCGGCCAGGTCTACGATCAGCGCTACGCCGATGCCCAGGTGCATTACGACAAGCTGAGCAACCTCGCCGGCTTCTTCGGGCGCAACATGCCCGTGCATCGCCACGACCGCTTCTTCCAGGTGCACTACGTGCAAAGCGGCGCGGTGCGGGTCTACCTCGACGACCAGCAATACCTGGAGTCGGGACCGATGTTCTTCCTCACTCCGCCGACCATTCCCCATGCCTTCGTCACCGAAGCCGACAGCGAGGGCCACGTGCTCACCGTGCGCCAGCAACTGGTGTGGGAGTTGATCGGTGCCGATCCGACGCTGGCCCCCGCGCCCCAGGTACCGCCGGTGTGCGTGGCGCTGGCGCGCCTGGGGCCGGAGTTTGCCAATGAAGTACAGCGCCTGGAGTCCCTGTTCCAGGCGTTGCAGCAGGAAATCGGCGGGCAGGGGGCTGGGCGCGAGCCGGCCCTGGAAGCCCTGACCCGGTTGCTGATGATCAGCCTGCTCAGGCTTTCGGCCAATTCCCTCAAGGCCCGTCCGGCACGGCATGAAGACTTGCAGATCTTCCATCGCTTCAACGAGTTGATCGAGGCCCGCTACCTGGAGCACTGGCCCCTGGCGCGCTACGCCAGCGCCTTGGGGGTCACCGAAGCGCGGCTCAACGACGTCTGCCGACGCATCGCCGACCTGCCGTCCAAGCGCCTGGTGTACGAACGCCTGATGCAGGAATCCAAGCGCTTGCTGCTGTTCACCGCCAGTTCGGTGAATGAAATCTGCTACCAGCTGGGCTTCAAGGACCCGGCCTATTTCAGCCGGTTTTTCCAGCGTTACGCCAAGCTCGCGCCGGGGGAGTACCGGGCACGCCAGGGGCAGACCAACCCGCCTGCGGCCGAGACGCCGAAGCGCCCCTGAGCCCCGGCTCAAGTGCATGTTGCGCCTTGAGGCATGCTGCGCGGTTGCGCGGGTGCCGTACCCAGCAATAGGTCCGCGGCCTTTTCCCCGATCATGATCGCTGCCGCGTTGGTGTTGCCGGTGATCAGGCTCGGCATGATCGAGGCGTCCGCCACCCGCAGCCCCTGCAGGCCGTGGACCCGCAGTTGGTCGTCCACCACTGCCAACTCGTCGTGGCCCATCTTGCAGCTGCCCACCGGGTGGAACACCGTGCCCAGGTGCTGACGAATCCACTGCTCGATCTGCTCCTGGCTCTGTACCTGCGGGCCGGGCACCAGTTCGCCCTTGAGGCGCTGGGAGAAGGCTCGGGTCGCGGCCAACTGGCGCACCAAGCGCAAGCCGGCCACCAGCTTGCGCAGGTCCTCCGGGTGGCTGAGGAAGTTGGCCTCGATCAGTGGTTTGTCGTGCGGGTCGGCGGAGTTCAGGCGCACCCGGCCGCGGCTTTGCGGGTGCATTACCGCCACGTGCAGGCTGATGCCATGGCCCACGGGAATCAGGCGCTGGGGCTGGTTCTTCAGGGCCGGGGCGACGATCAGCCCCAGCTCCGGCACCGGGTCCTCGGGCGTAAGGCGCAGAAATGCTCCGGACTCGACGGTGTTGGAGGTCAGCGGTCCCTGGCGCCGGGTCAGGTACTGCCAGGGCGAACGGGCCAGGGGCAGCAGGCCCTTGGGCGAAAGACCGTAGCCCAGTTCGGGGTCGCTGCGGTACATCAGCACGATGTCCTGGTGGTCCTGCAGGTTCAGGCCGACCCCCGGCAACGGGTGGCGCGGCAGGATGCCGTGGGCTTTCAGTTCCTCCGCCGGGCCGATGCCGGAGAGCAGCAGCAACTGCGGCGAGTTGATTGCCCCGGCGCAGAGGATCACCTCCCGGCGCGCCTGCAACTGGCGGACCTGGCCGTTGTGGCTGATCTCCACGCCGCTGGCGCGAGTGCCTTGCAGCAGCACCCGGTGGGTCAGGGTGGAACTGAGTACGGTGAGGTTTTGCCGCTGCAGGATCGGATGCAGGAAAGCCCGGGCGGCGCTGCAACGTTCGCCGTTGATCTGGGTGACATGGAAGGGCCCGAAGCCTTCCTGTTCCGGGCCGTTGAAGTCCGGGTTGTAGCTCCAGCCCAGCTCCGTGGCCGCCTCATAGAACACCTGATTGACCGGGCTCGGGCTGCGCTGCTCGGCCACGTTGAGCTCGCCGTGCTGGCCATGCCAGGGCGAGTCGCCGGGTTCGAAATGCTCCGAACGCTTGAAATAGGGCAGCAGCTCGTCGTGGCTCCAGCCCTGGTTGCCGGCGGCGGCCCAGCGGTCGAAGTCCTGCCGGTGACCACGGATGTAGATCATGCCGTTGATGGCGCTGGAGCCGCCCCAGACCCGGCCGCGGGGGCAGGGGATGGGCTGGTCGCCGCTGGCGGCCTGGGGGCTGAATTGATGCATCCAGTTCCAGCGCGGGTTGGCGATCAGGCGGATGATCCCTGCCGGGGTGCGCACATAGGCGGCGGGCAGCAAGGTGCGGTCACTGGGCCCGGCCTCGATCAGGCACACCTTGAGCTTGGGGTCGGCGGACAGACGGTTGGCCAGCACGCAACCAGCGGAGCCGGCGCCGACCACTATGTAGTCGAAGGTTTGCGTGGTGTGTTCAGTCATGGGGGATACCTCTTGGGCAGTCACAAAAATCCATCTCACAGCCCCAGCAGCGAGCCGACGTCGAGGGTCACTTGCAGGCCGACGACAAAGCCGTTGCCGCTCAGCTCGCGGGCCTCGGGGTTGTAGAAATTGTCCGGGTTGATCAGGTACTGGACGCTGGGCTCCACCGCCAGTTGCCGGGTCAGGGCGATGTGGGCGTTGGCTTCCAGGGCATAGACATTGCGCTCGCCCAGGCGCGGGTCGCCGCCGTTGGCGCTCCGTGCCTGTTGCTGGAAGTGCAGTTGGTGATCGTTGAGGCGCAGGTAGCTGGCCTTGACGTTGAGCTTGTCCTGGGGCCGGTCGAAGGGCGCCATGTAGGTCAGCCCGGCCTCGGCGAAGTGGCTGAAGGGCTGCTTGTCATCGGCCGCCGCCGACAGCGAGCCGAACAACAGCAGGGCCTGGGGCGCGCTGCCCGATCCGGCGTCGGCGCGCCACAGCGACTGCTGGAACTTGAAGAAGGCGCCGCCGCTGCCCCATGCCGTGGCCCCGGTCAGCGGGTCCTCCTGCTTGGAGGTGTTGTAGTAGCCGTTGAGCTCGTAGTGGGAGCTGTAGGCGTCGCGGTTCTGGCTGCCGATGCCCAGCAGCAGGCTGGTGCCGCTGGCATCGTCGGTGCTGAAGTCCAGACCCTTGCGCTCCTTCAGATAGTCCACCGGGTTGGATTCGAAGGCGCCGCCGTGTACGTACCACTGGGGCGTCAGCTGGTACTTCAGGTAGCCGCCCCAACTGCCGTAGGGCGGCGGCAGGATGCCGGTAGAAGAGTCGATGATCGGGTCGTTGCAGGTCACTGTGCTTTCGCAGTTGTAGATGTAGAAATAGCGCCGGGCGTTGGTCCGCCCCAGGCTCAGGTCGACCTGGCCGTCGAGCCAGGTCTGCTGGTAGGTCAACAGGCTCAGCTGGTTGCTGGTGAGGTCGTTGTGGATCGGCGCGCCGCCAAAGTAGCTGCCGGCGGCGCCTTGCCAGTTGCGTGAGGTGGGTACGCCGGTCTGGTGGTCGAGGATGAACAGGGTCTGTTCGAAGTGCAGCGCCGCGCCGTCCAGGCCGGCGAAGGTCCCCAGGTCGATATCGGCGCCCACGAACAGATCGCCGCTGTTGCCAAAACTGTGGGGCCGGGGGCCGGTATCGAGGTTCTTCATCGCCAGGCTGAGAAACTGCACGTGGGGCGTAATGCCCTGGTCGGCCAGGTAATCGCCCAGGCCGGACAGCGGCCCGCTACGGGGCGCAGCCGGGGCATCGGCGAAGCCATCAAGGGGCAGCAGCAAGGCTGCCAGCAGCGGGCACAGCGCATAGGAAGCATTCATGTCGGGTACTCGTTTCTTGTTGTTTTTGTCTTGAGTGTTGAAAGCGAGGGGTCAGGCCTCGGCCAGGGCCGGTGTCGGGTTGACCAGCACCTTGATCTGACTCTTGTCGTGCAATAACGCCTCGAAGCCCTGTTCCACCGCCTGCTCCAGGGCCAGGCAGCGGGTCACCACCCGGGACAGGTCCAGGCGTCCGCTGGCCAACAGCTCGATCAGTTCGGGGTACACATGGCGGTAGCCGACGCTGCTGAGCAGGCGCAGTTCGTTGTTCACCAGGTGGAAGGCGTCGACCTGCACTTCGCCCATCAGGCCCACCAGCACGGCTTCACCGCCCTTGCGCAGGCAGTGCAGGGCATGGCTCAGGGTCTGTTGGGTGCCGGCGGCCTCGAAGGCCGTGTCGAGGCCGCCGTCGCTCAGTTGCCGCAGGTGTTCCTGCAGTTGCGGATCGCGGCCGTCCAGGGCGGCCGAGGCGCCGAGTTCCAGGGCCAGGCGCCGCCGCTCGGGGTCCAGGTCCACGGCGTAGATGCGCTCCACGCCCCGCAACCGTGCCAGCAGGATCAGCAGCAGGCCGATGGGGCCCAGACCGAACACCACGCAACTGTCGCCGGCCATCAGGCTGCTCTGGTTCAGGGCGTGGTAGGCCACCGCTGCCGGCTCCAGCACGG
Source organism: Pseudomonas danubii (assembly GCF_042980055.1). Lineage (NCBI taxonomy): Bacteria > Pseudomonadati > Pseudomonadota > Gammaproteobacteria > Pseudomonadales > Pseudomonadaceae > Pseudomonas > Pseudomonas danubii. The sequence continues at coordinate 4,993,134 of NZ_CP116502.1, read as the reverse complement.
CGGCCTGCTTGAAGCTGACGCGCTCTGGCAGCCGGTGCAGCATGTAGGCGGGCACCAGCGCCTGCTCGGCAAAACCGCCGTCGCCCATCAGGCCGATAAAGCCCATGGATTCACAGAGGTTGTACTGGCCCATGCGGCAGTACTGGCATTCGCCGCAGCGATACTCCGGCTCCACTGCTACCCGTTGCCCCAGCAGGCTCGGATCGACGTCGGGGCCCAAGGCCACCACCTGGCCGCAGAACTCATGGCCCAGGGTCAGTGGCGCCCGGCAGCCGGACAGCGGATGGGCCGCGTGCTGGGGAATCGAGTGCGGCCCATCGGCGTACTCATGCAGGTCGCTGCCGCAGATACCGCAGTAGGCCACCTGCAGCAGGACTTCCCCGGGGCCGGGCTGGCGCGGTTGCACCTGGCTCAGGCGCAGGTCTCGGGCGGCATGCCAACGCAGTGCGTTCATGGCTGGTTTCCTTGCAGGACAGAGGAGGCGTGCTGGCGCTGTTGACGGGCCAGCACCGCTGGGGCGGTTTCCTTGAGAAACAGCGCCAGTACCGCTGCCAGCAAGGCGCCGCCACAGGACATCCACATGACGATGGACAGGCCGAAGCGGTCGGCGGCGAACCCGGCGATGGTCGGGGCGACGAAGCCGCCCACCAGTTCACCGATGCCCATGATCAGGCCCAAGGCCGTGGCCATGACTTCACGGGGCACGGTTTCCGCCGGAATGGTGGCCATGAACAGGGTGAAGCAGCCCAGGCCGGTGTAGGTCAGCAGCATCAGCACGCCGAGCATCCAGGGCGAAGATGCGTAGAGCAGGGCCATGGGGCAGCAGGCGGCGATCAGCGAGAACAGCACCAGGGTCGGTCGCCGGCCGATGCGGTCGGAGATCGCTGGCACGCCGAAGCCCCAGAGCACCCAGGCGCCGCCCAGGCAGCTCATCACCGTGCCCATGCTGGCCGGGCTGTAGTCGCGGACCTTGACCAGAAAGGTCGGGGTGAAGGAAATCAGAATGATGAACCAGGTCAGGAACACACAGCTGATCAGGGTGCAGAGCACGATGTTGCGGCTTTTCAGCAAGGCCAGCCGATGTCCGCCGCCGTTGCTCGGTGCGGCGTTGGTCCGGGGCTCGCTCCGTGGCGGGTCCGGGTGTACATAGCGCCAGATCAGCAGGGCGATCAGCAGGCCGGGAACCAGCGAGATGATGAAGGCATGGCGCCAGCCATAGGCTTCGGCCAGGGCGATCAGCACCGGTGGTCCGATCACCGCCCCCAGCAAACCGGCGGCCGAGCCTTGCAGCAGCCCCATGTTCAAGCCCCGGCGTTGGGGTGATGAAGCCTCCACCATCAAGGATTGCGAGAGCGGCAGGATCGGCCCTTCGGCCAGCCCCATGATGGCGCGAAACAGCAGCAGGCTGAGGAAGCCGGTGACCAGCCCGGAAAGGGCCGAGCACAGGGAAAACAGGATCACCGCGACGATCAGCAGCGGCTTGCGCACGCCACGGCGGTCCGACCAGGCGCCCACCAGGGCGCCGGACACCGCCCAGGCCAGGGCCAGCACCGACGACAGCATGCCCAGGTGGCTGTTGCTCAATTGCAGTTCGTCGGCCATGAAAGGGAACAGGAAGGACAGCGCCAGACGATCGAAAAAGACGAAACCGAAGGTCAGGAACAGCACCCCCAGCAAGGTGTTCTCGTAACCGGCCTTGTTGTTTTTATAAGCCATGGTGGTTCTCCGAGGAGGCGTGAGCTACGTCGATCAGCGGAACAGGGTGTCGATATGGGCCGCGCCCAGGCCGATCTTTTCGTAGTGTTCGCGGCACAGGGCGATGTAGGAGTGCACGTCGAAGTAGCCGTCGGGCTCGCCCTGTTCGTCGAGCCAGATCAGCGGGCCCTTGACGATGAAGAACACCCGCATCGGCTGCTCGTGCTCGTAGGCCACCAGGGTGTGGCCTTCGCCCGGGGTTTCGTAGACGAAGTCGCCGGCGGTGGCTGTCCACTCATGCTCCAGGTAGCCCCACTTGCCGGACAGGGTGTAGGCGAAGACTTCGTGGGGGTGGTAGTGGCGGTTGACCAGCCCGGCGCTGCGGGCCATGAGGATGTCGCACCAGCGGTTCTCGCTGGGGGAAATCCACAGCGGTCGCGAAGACACGGTTTCGGTGAAGGGCACGTACAGGCTCAGGTCGTCGCTGGCGGCATTCGGCAGGTAGACCTCGGGCTTGGCGTCGGGTTTGAAACATTGGGCGATGGGCTGCAGGTCTTTCCAGAACTCACGGGTGGCGGCTTCAGGCATGGTCGACCTCGATTGTTGTTATAGGGGGCGTCATGGGGATGACTGAGGCGACTTTAGGCCCACGGCTGGACGCCGGTTTGATTGAATCGGACCGATTTGTTGTCTGTTTCGGACGGGGATTTTTCCTACCGAAAATAGCGAGGTGACGAGGCGGTTCCAGCGAACGGCTCTCACTGCGTTTCAAGTTGACAGGCTATATAGTTCAGATGTTAATGAATGGCCGCAGCCCGCAGATCATGCGGCCCCAGGTGCCCGGACACGGCCTTGCCGTCCGGGGAATATCCAGCCGCCCATGAGAAGAACAACAATGTCTCCATGCGCCTTGCTCGAAACCCGGCACGCCAGCACCCAGGCGGTCGACCCGGATCACCGCCTGAGCTTCTGGGAGGACTACAACGCCAGCACCCTGGTGGGGCTCAAGTGCAACTCCTACGCCGACGACGGTTTCACCGCCCGCCAGGACAACCTGCAGTTGGGTGCCATGCGCCTGGCGCGCATCGTGGGCAATGAACACGTGGTGGAACGCGACACGTCGATGATCCGTGGTGTACCCAAGGATTCGATCTTCGTGTCCCTGGTCACCGGCAGCGGTTCGTTCTTCTATCAGGACGGCGCCTGCCAGGCACTGGAGCCTGGGGAACTGGTGGTCTACCGCACCGACAGGCCTTACCTGTTCGGCTTCTGCGGGGCGATGCGCCAGTTCATTTTCGACATTCCCCAGGAGCAGTTTGCCGAGCGCTGCCTGAAGCGTTTCGACCGGACGCTGAAGATCAGCGTGCACAGCGGAGTCCAGCGCTTGCTGTTGCGCACCCTTGGCGAGCGCACCCGGACGTTTTTCCAGCAGCCGCTGTGTGGCGAGGCCGAGGCCTACCAGGAGCAGGCCTTCGAACTGCTGGCCAGCATCATCGCCGGGCAGATTGGAGAACGGCCCATCAATGCCCTGAGTGCTTCCTACCTGCTGGCGGCCAAACAGTGCATTCATGAACAGCTGGGGGACCCGGCCCTGAGCTGCGAACGGGTCGCGGCCCAGACCGGCATTTCTACCCGGCACCTGGCCCGGCTGTTCGCCATGGAGAACACCGTGCCCAGCCGCTTCATCCTGGAAAAACGCCTGCAGCAGGCCCGCCAGCTGCTTTGCAGCAGCCAGGGGGCAAGCCTGGACATCAGTGAAATCGCCTACCGTCATGGCTTTGTCAGCCAGGCGCATTTTGCCCGGGCGTTCAAGGCCCGTTATCAGCAGACACCCAGTGAGGCCCGGGCCCTGGAGCTGTTATAGCCAGGGCATTGCCCGCGGTGCTTCAGTCCGCCGGTTCCGTCGGCGGCGTGCTCCCGGCGGCCCCGTGCCCGGGTGGCGCAGCCTGTTCGGAACCGCGACGCAGTGCGGCCAGGCCGCAGCTGTGCAACAGATCGTCCAGCGGTTCCCTGGCGGTATCGGCTACGGTGGTTTCCCTTGGGCCAGGGGGAGGTTCGTGAAGTTGTGCCGCTTGCTGCAACAGGCGGGCGCGGGCCCTCTGCCAGAAGTAGATCTCGTCGAGGTATTGCTTGGTCTTGCGGTCCATGGACATCTCCTTTGTCTCAGCGGATAGGCAAGCCCCCGATCAGTGGGAAATCCCGGCAACCGGGGATAGCGGGCAAGCAGACGGACAGGCCCCGGCGCACGACACACCCGATCCCGAAGGCAAAGGCGCGTTGCTACGGCACGCGAGAGTTCTTCCTGGGGTGAACGGCGAAAAAACGGACCCGTGGGTCAGGTTATTGAGGAGAGAATAGAAAATCTTTGGCCATCGTCAGGGCGAATGTGTCGCAGGGCTGCGCGAGGCAGCAGGCAGAGGAGCGGGGCCGCGGCTCTTGGCGCGGCGCAATAACGCGTGCGAGAGGTGATAAGGCAGGCAGTGGCTGATGTCCGGCGTCAGGCCGCTGAACATCAGCCCTGGGAGGGCGCCGGGCGGGTCAGCGAGCGGCGGTCGCTATGGCCACGGCCTGACGGTCCAGCAACTGGCGCTGAAAGGCCGCGAAGTCCTGCTTGGGCTGCTGCTGGCGCACGAACTCCAGCATCGGGTCCTGGACCGCGGTACGGATGCCCGACAGTGCTTCCAGGGTCGCCAGCCCGCAAAAAGGCACATAGGCCTCGGAGTAGCCGCCTTCGTGCACCAGCACCAGGCGTCCCCGGCACAGGCGTTCGGCCGCGTCGCGCAGGCAGTGGGTCATCTCGCGGAAGGAGTCGCTGTGCAGCAGCATTCGCGCCAATGGGTCCACGGCGTTGGCGTCATAGCCGCAGGCGACGATGATCAGCTCGGGTTCGAAGCGTTCCAGGGCCGGCACCACGATGCGCTGCATGGCGTACAGGTAGGCATCATGGCCACCACCGGGCAGCAGCGGGACGTTGATGTTGCAGCCCAGGCCAGCGCCGCGGCCATGGTCTTGCTCACCGCCGTAACCCGGTGGAAAGCAGCCGTCCTGGTGCAGGGACAGGGTCAACACGTCGGCCCGCTCTTCGTAGATCGACTGGGTGCCGTTGCCGTGGTGCACGTCCCAGTCGATGACCGCTACCTTGCCCAGGCCATGGCGGACCTTGGCGGCCTCGATGGCAATGGCGATGTTGGCCAGGAAGCAGAAGCCCATGGCCTGGTCGCGGGTGCAGTGGTGTCCCGGTGGACGGGACAGCGAGTAGGCGTTGTCGGCTTCACCGCTGAGCACGGCGTCCACGGCGGCCAGGGCCAGCCCGGCGGACAGCTTGGCGATTTCATAGCTGCCGGGCCCCACAGGCGCCTCGTCGCCCAGCTGACCACCGCCGGCATCGCTCAAGGCCTTGAAACGTTGCAGGTAGGCGGCACTGTGGACCCGTAGCAGATCGTCCTCGGTGGCCGCAGGGGCACTGCGCAGATGCAACTGTCGGGTCAGGCCGGAGACATCCATCAGGCTTTTCAGCCGGCGCTTGGTTTCCGGTGATTCAGCATGCCCGGCGGCAGACGGCGGCTGGACCCAGCCGCCTACCGGGAGCGTCAGGACGTGGGGGCTGCCGCTGTGCCACAGGCAGCGTTCATCGAAGAAAAAAGCCGTTCTACAGGTCATGGTGATATCCATTTTTCAAGGAAAGTGTTGTTCAAGGACGCGCTGGCGCTGCCCGCTGGCAGTCATCGCCCCTGGGGCTGGGAAGGGGCCTGGAGGGCGGGCCGGCAACTGAGTACCAGCGCCAGGGACAGCAAAGTGATGACGGCACCCCCCAGCAACAGGCCCTGGAAGCCGCCGCTGCTTTCGATCAGGCGCCCGGCGAGGGTCGGGCCTATGGCCAGGCCGGCGCTGATCACCAGATTGGAGGCGTTCATCAACCGCCCGCTGCGATCCATCTCGGCCATGCGCGCCAGGATCAGCGGCAGGATGAAGGTCCAGGTGAACTTGAACACCAGCGCCGCCAGCGCGAAGCGCGCCAGCTGCGGCTGGCCCAGAAGCGCCAGCACCGAGCCCGCCATCAGGCCGTAGCCCAGCAGGAGCAGGGCGCTGCGGGGCAGGCGGTCGCCGAACAGGGTGGCGCACAACGCGCCGACGATGCCCATCAAGGTGGCGACGGCCAGGATGTCGCCGTTGGTCTGCGCCGAGAGGCCGGACTGGCTGCCAATGGCGCCGATGAAGGTCCAGACCCCGCTGAGGCTGATGTAGAAGGTGAGGATGCCGAGTATTCCCAGGCTCGCCTTGAGCCAGGAGATCGCTGGGGCTTGCGCGGCGTCGGCGGCCGGGCGCGCAGCGCCTGCTGGAAAACAGCGGGCCAGGGGCAGGCACAGGGTCATCAGCAGCGCCAGGATCAGGTAGCAGGCCCCCAGGCCGAAGCGTTGGAAGAGCATGGGCAACAAGCTCAGGCCGACCGCGCCCAGCACCAGCTGGCCCATCACCCAGAAGCCGTAGGCCCGGCTGGGACTGGGGCTGGCGGCGGCGCTGGCCAGGCAGATGATCATCAGCGAGCCGCCCGCCAGTGCGCTGCCAAAGCGCGCCATCAGCAACAATGAATAGTCGTGGGCCAGCATCGACAGCAGGTTGGCAACGATGAACAGCACGGCGCTGCACAGTGCGGCGCGCCGCCAGTCGATGTGTTTCAGCCACCAGATGGCCGGCAACGTGGCCAGGCTCATGGCCCCCAGCTCGGCGGAGAACAGGTCGCCGATCTGTGTGGGGCTCAAGTGCCACTGGCTGGCCAGTTGGGCGGCAATGGCCGGGGCCATCAGCAGTACGGCGGGAGTGATGGCGGCGAACAGCACTATGGCGGCCAGCAGCCCCAGGGGTTGGCGAGTAGCTGGCGCGGTGGCGCTCAAAACGGCGTTCTGGGTGTTCATGGACAGGCTCCAAAGGCAAGGGGTTCAGAACACGTGGACCAGGCGCAGCAGGGCGTCGGTGCCGGCAAAACCGTTATCGGTGGCGACGTTCTGCGACAGGCTGAACATCAGCTGGTTGCGCTGGTCCAGCCAGTGCCCGACCTCGAATCCGGCCTGGGTGTAGCGCTTGTGGGTGTCGTTGATCCGTCGGTCGTTGATCCGCAGTTCGCCGCCATCGGCGTGGATCAGGCGCAGGGCGCCGTAGGTCGCAGGGGTGAAGTCGTAGGAGGCGAAGGCTTGCAGGCGATAGAGCGGGTCCTGCTTCAGGTCGCTGCCGAAATAGTCGTCGTTGGTGCCGTACAACTGGGCTTCGAGGTTGGCCTCCAGCACCCATTTTTCCCCCAGGCCCTGGGTGTAGTTGTAGACAAAGGTCGCGCCCCAGCGATTGGCCCCCGGGGAGACGTCCGGGTTGCGGCTGTGGTACTCGCCCAGCGGCAGCGTGACCAGGGTCAACAGGCCGCTGTAGGTGCGGGTTTGCGGCTGGTTGATGAAAAACAGCGTGCCTCCCACCTGAGGATCACCGAAACCGCTTTCCCCGGTATGGCGTTCGGCGCCGGGCAAGCGAGCGTTGATGTCGGCGAAGGGCACGATGAACTGTGGGGTGCACAGGGTGCCGCACAGGTCGCTGAAGAACACCTGGCGGTAGGCCATGGCATTGACTCGCAGCTCGGCCTTGCCGGTGCTGTCGGCCGGGCCGTGAAAGTCGCCGGCACGGGTGGCCGGGAGGTACAGCACCCCCAGGCTGGTGCCCACGGGGGCGGCGAAGAAGTCCCGGGCGTTGAGGTCCGCGGCGTTGAGCGACAGGCTGGCCAGGGTGCCAGCCAGGGCCAGGGTGGTGCGGGTAATGAGCCTTGTCATGGGCGGTGCGTCTCTTGTTGGAGTTGTTGTTCGGCGAAGGGCTCGCCGGCACACGGCAGTGGGGCAAAAAAAGGGCAAAGGCTGCCCGTGGCCGTCAAATACGACGGCGTAAATCAGCGCAGGTCAGGGGTTGGGGTCAGTCGGGCGGGGCGTGGAGCAACTGGGCGATGCGCGCCTTGTCCTTGACCCCGAGCTTGCTGTAGATGGCGCGGATGTGATGGCGCACGGTGTTGGGCGACATGCCCAGGTCCCGAGCCACTTCCTTGTAGGTCTTGCCATCACCGAAGCACTGGGCGACGGCATTTTCCCGGGGGCTGAGCTTGGGCAGCAGGCTGCGGCTGCGGGCCGCCAGCAGGTACAGGTCGCCCACGGCCGAGCAGTCGATCTGCAGACGCTTGCCCTCGAAACCGTTGCCATCGAGCTTCATGGGCAGTTGCGGACCGTTCCACTGCGGCCATTCATGCAGCAGCAGATCGACAAAACCGCGCTCGGCGCACTGCAGCACGCCGCGTTGGTCGCACACGGCCAGGGCCAGATTGCGCGGGCGGGTGAGTTTCTCGCGCATGGCCACCAGGGTGCGGATCTGATTGGCCGACACCGCTGCCACCAGGTGCAGCATCAGGTTGTTCAGCACATGGCAGTCGTCCCGGGTAAAGGCCGGGGCGCCAGGGGCACGGTACAGGGCCAGGTGGTTGCTCAGTTGGGTATGGGGATCGATGTGCACCACGCATAGCAGCTCGCCGATGTTGTACTGGCGCCCCAGCCAGTTGAGCCCGGGGCCGTTGTGCGGATCGGTCATGTCGACGATCACCGCCCGTCCCGGTACTTCGTGCACCCGGTTCACGGTGACGTCGATGTGGCGGATCGATTGCCAGTCCGCCAGGTAGCTCGGTGGCAGGCGGTACAGGTAGCAACTGTGTTCATCCGGCAAGCCGTCGATCAATGCGGCGCGGCCCCACCAGGCACTGTCGAAGGGTAAGAGTTTGCAGATGCGCGCCAGAGCATGCTGGTGAAGGTTTTCGATGTCCTTGTTCTGCGCCAGTTGTTGCAGTTCCAGGGTCAGCTCGCTGAAGGCCTGCAACAGGCTGGCCGGAGCGTGATCGAGTCGGTTCATGGGTCTGTACCTCTGTGCGACGTTGTTATTGTTTTCGTCACGGAAGGGGTTGAGGACCATTACGCCTGGGGGACGTGGGCAGGGCCTGGTGCGAGTATCGATGGCTTGGCAACACCGCGCCATCCTACAGATGCAGGAGGTGGCCCATGGCCCGGATGCGGCGGGCGAGGCAGCCGGGCGTTGGCAGGGAAGGAGCTAGGGGAGGATCAGGCAGCGGGGCAAGGGTGCTGCAAACGGTGAAAGCAACGGCTGAAATACACCAGCGAGTCGCCTTGCTCGCGCACGCTGATTTCATCCAGCTCCACCAGCATCACCGAGTGGGTGCCGATTTCCTGGACCTCGGTGATGCGTCCCTGGAGGCTGGCCAGGGCGCCGTCCAGCACCGGCAGGGCCTGCAGGCCGTCGCGCCAGGGGTGCAGGCCGAAGCGCTGGTCCATGGCCACCCCGGTCATGCCGGCAAAATGCCGCGCCACGTCCTCGTGTTCGCCGCTGAGGACGTTGATGCACAAATGGCCGTTGCCCTTGAACACCGGGTTCAGGGCACTGTTGCGGTTGACGCAGACCATCAGGGTCGGCGGGCTGTCGGTGACCGAGCAGACCGCGGTGGCGGTGATGCCGCAACGCCCGGCGGGGCCGTTGCTGGTGATGACGTTGACCGCAGCGGTCATGTGAGCCATGGCGTTGCGGAAGGCGAGTTGCTTGGGATCGAGTACAGACATGACGAATTCCTCGTGGGCGCAGGGCATTGCGCTGCAGGAGCCAGCTTGCCGATGAAGAGGACCTTGTGGTGCTCTGGCGGGCGCTTTCGCTGGCAAGCCAGCTCCTACGACAACAGGTGGACATTGGCCTTTTCCGTAGGAGCCGGCTTCGTGGCTACTGGCGGATGCGGTCCAGCATGTTGATGTCGTCGGGGTTGCTCAGGTGCGGCACGGTCCAGCCATCGAGGTCGTAGTCGCCGAGGCATTTGTCCACCAGGTCGGTCATGGCCTTCATCGAGCCGCTGGCCTGGGCGTGGCGCAGGCACTGCATGCGGATCTCGTCCTGGCTGCCGGCATAGTTGATCTCGTACAGCTCGTGGCGACCGCCGAACTCGGTGCCGATGGCATCCCACAGCAGCTTGAGGATCTTGATCCGCTCTTCGTGGCCCATGCCCCCCGAACCGCGGCAGTAGGTGCCGAGGTACTGGTTGAGCACCGGGTCCTTGAGATCGCGGGAGCCGGAGGGCAGGTAGATCAGGCCGCTGGCCACCACCTGCTCGATGATCTTCTTGATGTCGGTGTAGGCCTGGGGCGCCAGCACCCGGTACGCCTGCAGGGCCTGGGTGCTGGGCAGGTAGACGCCGTTCATCCATTCGCTGGCGTTACCGTGCATGGCGTCGGTCAGCGACCAGAACAGGTTGCGCCAGGCCACCACTTCGCCGACCTGGGCCTGGACCCCGCGAAACTCCAGGGAGCCGGTGCATTGCAGGGCCTTGACCAGCAACCCGGTGATGAAATCGAGCTTGACCGCCAGCCGGGTGCAGCCCTGCATCGGGAACAGCCGGCCGAAACCGCCTTGCGGGAACCACTGGCGGCAGCGCTCGAAGTCGCGGTAGATCAGCACGTTCTCCCAGGGGATGAACACCTTGTCCATGATCAGGATCGCGTCGTTCTCATCGAAGCGGCTGGACAGCGGGTAGTCGAAGGGCGAGCCGGTCATGCCGGCCTGCAATTCGTAGGAAGGGCGGCAGATCAGCTTCATGCCGCGGGTGTTCATTGGCGCGATGAACATCAGGGCGAAGTCGGTGTTGTCCCCCAGCAACTGGGCCGAGCCCTGGCCGACGAAGTTGTAGTGGGTCAGGGCCGAGTTGGTGGCCACCACCTTGGCGCCGCTGACGATGATCCCGCCCTCGACTTCCTCGTCCACCGAGATGAACACGTCCTTGACCTGATCCACTGGCTTGTCGCGGTCGATGGGCGGATTGACGATGGCGTGGTTGAGGTACAGGCAGGCTTCCTGGATGCGCTTGTACCAGGTGCGGGCGTTGTCGGCGAAGCGCCCGTAGAACTCCGGGTTGGCCCCCAGGGCACTGCCGAAGGCGGCCTTGTAGTCGGGGCTGCGGCCCATCCAGCCATAGGTCAGGCGCGACCAGTCGGCGATGGCATCGCGCTGCTGGCGCAGTTCATCGGGGCTTTTCGCCGAGCGGAAGAATTTGTGGGTGTAGCCGCCGTTGCCGGTGTCGGTGTCCCAGCACAGTTGTGACTGGGTGGCCGGGTCGTGCAGGGCGTCGTACAGGCGGGCCATGGAGGCCGCCGAGTTGCGGAAGGCCGGGTGGGTGGTGACGTCCTTGACCCGGTCGCCATAAATGTAGATTTCACGATCATCGCGCAGGCTGGCCAGGTATTCGGCACCGGTCAGCGGGCGGTGGGTTGCGGCACGAAAGTCTTCAGGTTTCATATCCAGTCTCGGCGTTGTTTTTATTGACTGGGGCCATGATGGGCAGGGGCGGGCGCTGAAAAAATGGCTTTTACGGCGAATGAATTGCACTTTTCATAGGGCGCGTTGGCGCTCTCGGGCTGGGTACGGCGCACTGTTCTGGAGCGGCGAATCACGGCTTTATCGATTCACTTCGCGTTGTCTTGTCTCAGGCCTGAAACAGGGGGCACATTTCGAAATATTTTTGCCAATCAGACAGATGAAAGCTCAAGTTCGGCCGATATCTCTGATAGGCCCATGGACGCTCTTTCCGTGGTGTCCCTCGTCGATGCAGTCCTGATGCGTCGGCCGATCAAGGGCATGGATGCTCGCCGCCCCGTTCTCCTTCGAGACTCGTCCTATGTCCTTGCGTAACCTGAATATCGCCCCGCGTGCTTTCCTCGGTTTTGCCTTTATTGCCTTGCTGGTCATGGTGTTGGGCGTGTTTGCGGTGAACCGCATGTCGATCATCCGCGACGCGTCCCTGGAAATGGAAAGCAATCAGCTACCCAGCGTCGGTTATCTGGGCAACCTGACCGAGAACGTCCTGCGCTTGCGGATTCTGTCATTTCGCGTGCTGGTGAACCGCGAGCCGGCCGGCCTTGCCGAAGCCCAGACCCGCATCGGCGTGCTGGTGGACAAGGCCAGGCAGGCCCAGGCCAGCTACGCGGCGTTGCCGGCGGGCCCGGAGGAAGTGGCGCTGTACAAGACCTTCAGCGCGACCCTGGACAATTACCTGCAGGCGCAGAAGGAGATGCTCGAGCTGTCACGCCAGGACAAGCTGGAAGAGCTGCGCACCCTGATCAACACCCGGATCAAGGACGGCACCGACCAGATGGGCGAGCAGTTGAACAAGCTCATCGCGATCAATGCCGCGGGCGCCAAGAGTGCCTCCAAGGCGGCCGGCGAGCACTACGACAGTGCCATTGCCGGGATCGTCATCGTCGCGCTGCTGGCCGCATTGCTGACCATCGTGCTGGCGCTGTTGTTGACCCGCAGCATCGTCACCCCCCTGAACAAGGCCCTCAACGTCGCCGAGGTGATCGCCGGCGGCAATCTGCGCCAGGCCATCGAGGTCGACGGTCAGGACGAGCCGGCACGCCTGTTGCGCGCCCTGGCGCAGATGCAGGCCAGCCTGCGCCGCACCATCGAGCAGATCGCCGGTTCGGCGACCCAGCTGGCTTCGGCCTCGGAAGAACTCAGCGCAGTGACCGAGGAAGCCTCTCGCGGCGTGCAGCAGCAGAACACCGAGATCGAGCAGGCCGCCACCGCAGTCAACGAAATGACCGCAGCGGTGGAAGAGGTGGCACGCAACGCAGTGTCCACTTCCGAGGCGTCCCAGCAGTCGACCCAGGCCGCCCGCGAAGGCCGCGACCGTGTGGTGCAGACCGTCGAGGCGATCCAGACCATGGCCCATGACGTGCAAAACACCTCGGTGATGATCGAAGGCCTGGCGACCCAGGGCCGGGACATTGGCAAGGTGCTGGACGTGATTCGCGCCATCGCCGAGCAGACCAACCTGCTGGCGCTTAACGCCGCCATCGAAGCGGCCCGTGCCGGCGAGGCCGGGCGTGGCTTTGCGGTGGTGGCCGACGAGGTGCGGGCCCTGGCCCATCGCACCGCCCAGTCGACCCAGGAAATCGAGAAGATGGTGGCCGGTATCCAGAACGGCACCGGCGAAGCGGTGGAGTCCATGCAGCAGAGCAACCGGCGGACCCAGAGCACCCTGGAGCTGGCCCGCGCCGCTGGCGAGTCCCTGGAGCAGATCGCCGAATCCATCAATCAGATCAACGAGCGCAACCTGGTGATCGCCAGTGCCTCGGAAGAACAGGCCCAGGTGTCCCGCGAGGTGGACCGCAACCTGGTGAATATCCGTGACCTGGCGATCCAGTCGGCGGCCGGGGCCAACCAGACCAGTTCAGCCAGTCATGAACTGTCGCGCCTGGCGGTGGATCTCAACGCCATGGTGGCGCGCTTCGTGGTCTAAGGGCGCGAACGGTGGGGCCGGGCGCTCGACGAGTGCCCCGCCAGCACCTAGGGTTTTGGCTGAAGCATCTTTCATGGAGAAAGCGATGCGCTACTCAGCCCTGACCCAACGGATTGTCGGAGAAGGTTCCGCAGCCTGGAACATCCACTACCGGGCCCTGGCCCTGCGCGAGCAGGGGCGGGATGTGTTGCTGCTGACCATCGGCGACCCGGATTTCGATACCCCCAAGCCCGTGGTCCAGGCTGCGATCGACAGCCTGCTGGCCGGCGATACCCACTATTCGGACGTGCGCGGCAACCTGGCGCTGCGCAGCTGCATTGCCCGGCGCCATCATCAGCGCTGCGGACAGATTGTCGACGCCGAGCATGTGGTGGTTTTGCCGGGCGCCCAATGCGCGGTGTTTTCCGTGGCCCAGTGCCTGCTCAATCCCGGGGACGAGGTTCTGGTGGCCGAGCCCATGTACGTCACCTACGAAGGCGTGTTCGGCGCCTGCGGGGCCCGCATCGTGCCGGTGCCGGTGCGGGCCGAGCAGGGCTTTCGCGTCGATCCGCGGGACATGGCGGCGCGGATCACCCCGCGCACCCGGGCCATGTTGCTCAACAGCCCGAACAACCCGTCGGGCGCGAGCCTGTCCCTCGACGACTGGCAAGCCCTGGCGCGGCTGTGCTTTGCCCACGACTTGTGGCTGATTTCCGATGAGGTCTATTGCGACCTGCTGTACGAGGGCCAGCACTTTAGCCCCGGCAGCCTGCCGCGCATGGGCGAGCGCACGGCCACCATCAACAGCCTGTCCAAGTCCCATGCCATGAGTGGCTGGCGGGTGGGCTGGGTGATTGCCCCGCCGACCCTGGCCGGGCACCTGAGCAACCTGGCCCTGTGCATGCTGTACGGCCTGCCGGATTTTGTGCAGAACGCCGCAGTGGTGGCCCTGGACAGCGACCTGCCGGAGCTGGCGCAGATGCGCGACGAGTACCGACGGCGCCGGGACCTGGTGTGCGCGCTGCTGGGCCAGTGTCCGGGGCTGACCCCGATCTGCCCGGATGGCGGCATGTTCGTCATGGTGGATGTACGCCGCACCGGGCTGGACGCCCAGCGCTTTGCCGACCGCTTGCTGGACGACCATGGCGTTTCGGTACTGGCCGGTGAAGCCTTCGGCCCCAGCGCCGCGGGCCACATTCGCATCGGCCTGGTGCTGGACTGCGAGCGCCTGGCCGAGGCCTGCCGGCGCATTGCCCGCTGCACCGAGCAGATTTTCGAACAACGCCCCGCAACCCTCCACCTGTAGGCGCCGGCTTGCATGTCATGCACCGCCCTGGCGAACGCGTTTGCCGGCAAGCCCGCGGCTGCAAAGGTGTTCGCCAGGGGCACGCGGCGGTTAGGCCTGACGCTGTGATGGAGCGGTCCAGGCGGCGGTGTTCACCAGATTGGCTGGGCGCTGCCCCGACAGGGCCGCCAGCAGGTTGTCCACCGCGCAGCGGGCCATGGCTTCACGGGTTTCGTGGGTGGCCGAACCGATGTGCGGCGTGGCCACCACATTGGGCAATTGCAGCAGCGGTGAGCGGTGGTCCAGCGGTTCGCGCTCGAACACGTCTAGCCCGGCGCCGCGGATCCGTCGTTCCTGCAAGGCTTCGATCAAGGCCGCTTCGTCCACCACCTTGCCTCGGGAAATATTGATGAAGATGCTTTGCGGGCGCATCAGCGCCAGTTCACGACGGCCAATCAGCCCTTGGGTTTTCTCGGTCAAGGGCAACGTCAGGCAGATGAAGTCGGCCTCTTGCAGCAGTTGCTCCAGGCTGCGGTAGCGGGCATTGAAACGTTGCTCCACCGCCGGCTTGGGGCTGTTGCTGTGGTAGATCAGCGGCATGCCGAAGCCGAAATGTCCACGCTGGGCCAACGCCTCGCCAATGCGCCCCATGCCGATGATGCCCAGGGTCTTGCCGTGCACGTCGCTGCCGAAATGCAGCGGTCCGATGTTGCGGTTCCATTGCCCGGCGCGAACCATGTTGGCCAGTTCCACCACGCGCCGGGCGGTGGCCAGGATCAGGGCGAAACCGGTGTCGGCGGTGGTTTCGGTGAGCACGTCCGGGGTGTTGCTCAGCAGAATCCCACGTTGGGTCAGGTAGTCGATGTCGTAGTTGTCGACCCCCACCGAGACACTGGCCACCGCTTGCAGGCGCGGCGCCAGGTCCAGCAGCTCGGCGTCCAGGCGCAGGCTGGCCCCCAGCAGGCCGTCGGCGCTGGGCAGGGCCTGGCGCAGGGCCTTGAGGCCGGTTGGGCCCAGGTCCTCGATCAGGGTGACCTCGGTCTGTTCCTGCAGGCGCGCCATCAGCGACGGCGAGAGTTTCTTGTACAGCACCAGGTGTTTTTTCATGACGGTTCTCTGTGGCAGTTCAGGAGTGGGCCAGGCGGCGTGGCAGGGGCAGGCCCTTGGCCCGAGGCGCTCCGGCGCCGGGTGTCAGCAGCAGGGTCAGCAGCACCGAGAGCAGCAGGGCGCCGCTCATCAGCAGGTAGGACATCCCCGGCGAGCCGGTGGCGCTGTTCAGGTAACCCACCAGATAGGAGCCGCCGAAGGAACCCAGGGCGCCCATGCTGTTGATCAGCGCCATGGCGCCGCCGGCGACGTTGGCCGGGAGAATCTCCGGAACGATGGCGAAGAACGGCCCATAGGGCGCGTACATGCAGGCTCCGGCGATTACCAGCAGCCCGTAGGACCACCAGAAGTGTTCGGCACCCAGCAGGTAGGAGGCGTAGAAGGCGATGGCGGCCACCAGCAGCGGCGGCCAGACGAAGCGCTTGCGTTTCTGGGTCCGGTCCGAGCCCCAGGACACCCCGAGCATGGCGATCACCGCCGCCAGATAGGGCAGGGCCGAGAGCCAGCCGGCCTCCACCATGTCCATTTGCGCGCCGTGCTTGAGGATCGAAGGCAACCACAGGACGAAACCGTAGACCCCGATGCTCCAGCAGAAAAACTGCAGGGCGAGGATGATCACCTTGGGCGAGCGGAAGGCTTCGGCGTAGTTCTTCACCGCCTTGATGCCTTGCTGCTCGGCGGCCAGGGCGCTTTCCAGGTCCTGCTTCTCTTGGTCGCTGAGCCACTGGGCCTGGCTGGGCCGGTCATCGGCCAGGCGCCACCAGATAAAGGCCCAGAGCACCGCCGGCAAACCCTCGATGATGAACATCCAGCGCCAGCTGAAATGCTCCACCAGATAGCCTGAGACCACCGACATCCAAAGCATGGTCACCGGGTTGCCGAGGATCAGGAAGGTGTTGGCCCGGGAGCGTTCGGCCCGGGTGAACCAGTGGCACAGGTACACCAGCATCGCCGGCATCACCGCGGCCTCCACCACCCCGAGCATGAAGCGGATGGCGATCAGCGTGTAGGCGTTGGACACGATGCCGGTGAGGGTGGCCAGGCCGCCCCAGAGGATCAGGCTGACGAAGATCAGCTTCTTCACGCTGCGTTTTTGCGCGTAGATCGCCCCCGGCACCTGGAAGAAGAAGTAGCCGAGGAAGAACAGTGCCCCCAAAAGCGAGGACAGCCCCGGGGTGATCTGTAAGTCGTCGGCCATCCCGGAGGCGGCGGCAAAGCCGTAGTTGGCGCGGTCCAGGTAGGCCAGGCTGTAGGTGATGAAGACGATGGGCATGATGTACCACCAGCGGCGGGCGGCGAGTTTGAGCGTGTCCATGAAAGTTCTCCTGAGCTTGTTGTTTTTGTCGCAACAGGTGGTTCTGGGTGTTCGTTTCCCGGCGCCAGCTCCTACGAGGCGCAGGCGGTTTTCAGGGGCGCTGCCTGGTCGGGCAGTTCGTGGCGTCTGGGCAGGCCTTCCATGTCGCCACGGCTTTGTACTGCGCGGCTGCCCAGCCAATTGGCCCGCTGCACCGCCTCGCTCACGCTGAGGCTTTCCAGCAGGGCGCTGATCAGGCCCACGGCGAAGGCATCGCCGGCACCTACGGTGTCCACCACCTTGGCCACCGGCACACCGTCGACGAAGCCGGCGTCCAGATGGGTGCGGTAGTAGGCGCCATGGGCCCCGAGCTTGATCACCACCGCTTCGGCGCCCTGGTCCAGGTAGAAGGCGGCGATGTCCGCCGGGTCGTCACGCCCGGTGAGCAGGCGTCCCTCGCCGAGGCCCGGCAGCACCCAGTGAGCCAGGGCCGCCAGGCGGTTGATCTCGCGGATCATCTGGGACTCGCTGGGCCACAGGCCGGGACGCAGATTGGGGTCGAAGGACAGGCTGCGGCCGCTGGCGCGCTGGGTCTGCATCAGGTGGCCGGACAGTTCCCGGGCCGAGTCCGAAAGGGCCGGGGGAATGCCGGTGGCGTGCAGATGGCGGGCCTGGAGCAGGGCCGGAGCCAGGTCGTCGAGGCTCAGGTGGCTGGCGGCCGAGCCGCGGCGGAAATACTCGACCCGCGGGTCGTCGCCGGTTTCTTCCCGGGACTTGAGCTGAAAGCCGGTAGGGTGCAGCGGGTCGCGGCGCACGAAGCGGCAGTCCAGGCCCTCGGCCTGCAAGGTGTCGAGCACGAAACGCCCGAGAGAGTCGTTGCCGACCCGGCTCAGCCAGGCCACCTTGAAACCCAGGCGCGACAGGCCGATGGCCACGTTGCTGTCGGCCCCGGCAATGCGCTTGTGAAAGTGTTCGACCTGGGCCAGGTCACCGCTGTGCTCGGCGACGAACATGGCCATGGTTTCCCCGAAGGACAGAACATCGATCTCAGACATGGGCTGGCTCCAGTCGCGACTGGCCGAGGCGGGCCAGCAAGCCGACCTGCTCGGCGCTCACCTGCAGCAGGTCGTCGCCTTGCAGGGGGTATTCCACGGCCCGGGTAAGACCTTGAGTCATGTGCTGCAGCAGGTGTTCCCACTGCTGCAACTCCGGGGTGCCGGGCGGTAGGGCCACCCGCTTGCCGTCGCCCCGCAGGCGTACCGCCTTGCAGTGCACGTAGTCCACATGCCGGCCCAACAGGCGCGCGGCCGTCAGCGCCGACTGCTCTTGCCACTCCCAGTTGCCGATATCGAAGGTCATGCGCAGGGGCAGGTTCCACCCTTGCACGGCGTTGAAAAAAACCTGGAAGGGCTCGATGCGTCCGCCATGCACGGTCTGGTCGTTTTCCACCAGCAGGGTGAGGGGCTGGCCTGACAGCAGGCTGGCCAGGCTGCCCAGATCGTGATGTTCGGTGAACTGACCGAGGGACACTTTCAGACGCTTGGCGCCGAACGCCCGGGCCCGTTGCAAGGTGGCGGACAGCTCGGGGTTGGGTTCGTAGCCCTCGGCCAGCCACAGCTCCAGGGGCGAGGAGAATACGCTTTCCAGGCCGTGTTCCCGGGCGCTGCGGGCCAGTTCCTCGGGCTTCTCGTGGGTCAGCAGTTCTTCGCGCCACTCGATGCACGAAGCGCCGGCGGCGGCCACCAGGGGAATGAAATGGCCCTGGCCGTGCTGGCGGACCAGATCCGCGCCGTAGCTGGACAGGCTGATGGAGACGGGTGATTGATGCATGCTTCAGACCTCTGAAACCGGTTTCATTTTTATTCGAGAAAACCCGGGACACGCTGCGATGCAGGGGGCCCGGGATTACACAGGGGGTTTTCGGGTGGAGCCGCGAACCATCAGTTGCGCCGCAAAGTCCAGCACCCGCGCCGGGCCGGCATCACCTCGCAGGCGCTTGAGCAGGCATTGGAAAGCGGCGGTGCCTATGGCTTCGGTGGGCTGGGCCAGGGCCGTGATGCCGCTGCCCACCAGGGGGTACCAGTCCAGGTCGTCGAGGGCGATCAGGCCGATGCCTTCGAACAAGGGGCAATCCAGTTCACGCAGGACCCGGGTCGCCGCCAAGGCCGCCACGCCGTTGGCGCAGAACAGCGCCTTGGGGCCAGGGCCGGGAGCGTCGAGAAAGTCTTTCAGGTGGCGGGCCAGGGCCGCGCCGGTCTCCAGTGACTGGCCGCGCAAGGCCGGGCGCCGGGCGACTTCGTCCTGGAAGGCGGCGCTGCGTTCGAGCCGCGAGCTGGTGCCGTCATGGGGTTCGCTGACCAGCAGCAGGTCACGGTAACCCTGTTGCTCAAGGTGCTCGATGGCGCTGTGCACCGCCGCCGGGTTGTCCAGGCCCACCAGATCGGCGTGCAGTGATTCAAGCTTGCGGTCCACCAGGACCATGGGCATTTCCTGCTGCAACTCCAGCAACTGCTCCAGGTGATGACCCAGGGTGTTCACGATCAGGCCTTCGATGTTGTAGGCCCGCAGGTTGGCCAGGTGCTGGGCTTCCTGCTGATCGTCACGGTCGGTGTTGCACACCACCAGGCTGTAGCCGTGCTGGCGGCAGGCGGTTTCCACGCCGTGCATGACGGCAATCGAGTAGGGGTTGCGGATATCGGCCACCAGCATGCCGATCAGGCGGGTGCGCCCGCGTTTCAGACCGCGGGCCATCTGGTTCGGGCGGTAGCCCAGCGCGCTGATGGCCTGCTCGATACGCAAGGCGATGGCATCGGAGAGCAGGGCGCGGTCTTCGCCGATAAAGCGCGACACGCTGGCCTTGGAGACCCCGGCGTGGCGGGCGACATCGAGCATGGTGACGCGGCTGCGCTGGGCGGCGGAAAACTGATTCACGGGCAACGACCTTATTCTTGGAATTATCGGTTTGCAGTGCTTCCGGGTACGGTGCTGAAACCGGTTTCAGGAAACCGCAAAACCCATTCTGCCGTCAAGGGCGCAACGTCGATAAATCGCTATCAGGGCTCAAGTTGGCTGACCAACGGTAGGGCTCGGGTTGGCTCAAGAAACTCGCGCAGGGCTCGCAGCAGGGCGTCGTACAGCCCATCGACTTCCGCCGCCAGCCCTCTGGCCCGCAGGCAGCCATGCACCAGGCCCAGGCCCGGGTACAGCTGGCTGGCGACGCCGGCCTGCAGCAGGCGCTGGTGATAGCACTGGCCGTCGTCGCGCAAGGGGTCGAACTCTGCCTGCGCGATAAAGGCCGGCGGCAGGTGACTGAAGTCCTCTGCCAGCAGCGGCCGGGCATAGGGCGAGGTGGGTTCGGGCTCCGGCAGGTACAGCGCCTGGAAACTCTCCAGGTCACTGCTGCTGAGCAGCGGGGCATCGGCGCACTGGCTGCGCGAGGGCAGGCTGGCGGCACCGCCGAGCCCGGGATAGACCAGCACCTGGGCGGCGGGCAAGGGTTCACCGGCATCCCGCAGGGCCAGGCACAGGGCGGCGGCCAGATTGCCCCCGGCGCTGTCGCCCATCACCAGCCGACGGCGGTGATCCAGAGGCACAGGGCCCAGCCCCTGCTCCAGAGCCCGCCATACCGCCAGGCAATCATCGAAGGCGGCCGGGAACGGGTGTTCCGGGGCCAGCCGGTAGTCCACCGCGATCACCAGCGCCTGCAACTCGTGGGCCAGATGGGCGGTGATGAAATCGTGGGAATCCAGACTGCCCAGCACCCAGCCGCCACCGTGCAGGTACAGCAGCCAGGGCCAGCCACACTCCGGGACGACGCGGTCGGGGTGATAGAAACGCAGCGGCACCTGGGCCAGTTGCCGTTGATGCACGACAAGGCCGGGCGGATGGGCCGGAGTGAAGTCCCGGCACATGCGCTCATAGCTGTCGCGCAGGCCCTTGAGGCTGCTGTCGGCGCTGGTGTAGCTCAGGGTGCGCTGGACGAAGGCCGCCAGCTCGGCAGAAAGTGGGTAATGGCTCATGGATAGCCTCACAGGGGTAGGAGCTGGCTTGCCAGCGAAGAGGTCCGTGAGACTGCCTTCGCCGGCAAGCCGGCTCCTACAGGGGCGGTTACAGGTTCGCTTTGACCGCAGCCACACCATCGCGGCCGTCGAAGGTGGTGACCCCCGTCAGCCAGCGCTGCAGGTCTTCGGGGTGCTCGCGCAGCCACTGGCGGGCCACTTCCTGGGGCGCCTTGCGCTGCATGATCGGCACCATCAGCTGGCTTTCCTGGGCGGCGCTGAAGGTCAGGTTCTGCAGCAGCCGATGCACGTTGGGGCAGCGCTCGGCGTAGTCCGGCGCGGTGACTGTGGACACCGTGGCCGCCCCCTCGTTGGGGCCGTACACGTCTTCGCTGCCGGTGAGGTAGGTGATGGCCATGTTGATGTTCATCGGGTGCGGGGTCCAGCCGACGAACACCACGAACTCCTTGCGATTGATCGCCCGTTGCACCGCCGCCAGCATCCCGGCCTCGCCGGACTCGATCAGCTTGAAGCCCTTGAGGCCGAAGTGGTCGGTGTCGATCATGGTCTTGATCGTGGTGTTGGCGCCGCTACCGGGCTCGATGCCGTAGATCTTGCCCCCCAGCTGCTCCTTGAAACGGGCGATGTCGGCGAAGGTCTTCAGGCCCGCCTGGGCCACGTAATCCGGCACCGCCAGGGTTGCCTGCGCATCGACGAGGCTGGGCTGGGCCATGACCTTGACCTGCCCGGCCTCGAGGAAGGGCGCGATGTTCTGGTCCATGGCGGGCTTCCAGTAGCCGAGGAAGATGTCCAGGCGCTGGTCGCGGATGCCGGCGAAGATGATCTGCTGCACCGCGCTGGTCTGCTTGCTGTCATAGCCCAGACCACCCAGCAGCACATCGGCCACAGCGCTGGTGGCGATCACATCGGTCCAGTTGACCACCCCCATGCGCACGGTCTTGCAGGACGCAGGCTCGGCGGCCCAGGTGGGGGAACTGAGCAGTGCAGTGGCGCAGAGGAGCAGGAAACAACGCTTGAACGGTGTTTTCATCAGAGGATCTCTTCCGGCAGGTGGCTTGTTGTTCAGAGCGGCGTCTTGTTGCGCCGTACTGGCCACCTTACGTGGCCCTGATGGTCCGGGAAGCGCTCTGTAGCGACCGGCTTTTGCCCTGTGGCGACTGCCCGGGCGCACTTCACGCCCGCAGGCTCATCCAGGTAGCGATCAGCAGCAGCCCTGGCGGTTGGCCGTTGTGCCAGGGCTGGGGTGTTGCAGTGTGGTGCAGCCTCAGTTGGGCTGATAGGCAATACCGCGAAACAGGGCCGGGTCCGCTATCAGAACTGATAGGTAAAGGCGGTTTGAATACCGGTCGTGTCGTTGCCACCTGGTTCCTGTGTCCAGAACACACCGGCATGCACGGCGCTGTGCTGGTCCAAGGTGTAGCTTGCCCCGGTGCTCGCGGCAAAACGCGTGTAGTGCTGTTTATCGGCCTGGTAGGTATAGCGTCCCAAGTAGTCCATGCGGGCTTGAAAGGCATCCTGGTCTTTGTCCAGGTCCTGGATCAGGCCCAGATTGGCATTGAGCTCCAGCTGTTTTGTCAGGCGCTTGGCTGTTCGTACGCCGGCGTTCAGGCTGGTCACCGAACGGTCCATTTTTGCGTAGCTGGCCGCCATGACGGCGCCGCTGTCCTCGCTATAGCCTTGGCGGCTGACTTGGGTCTGGCTGAGGCCGATATAAGGGGTGACGGTCAGGCTATCGAGCCTCAGGCCATAGGCACCCTCTATGCTGAAGGCCCTGCCACGCAGGCTCGAACGTCCTTTACCGGCTTCGGTATAAGCCAGTTGCTCACGGCGGATATCGACCTTGGACGACAGATAGGCCGCAGCCAGACGCCCCTGCCAACCCAGGCCCTGGCCCGATTCGTCCACGGCAACGAACATTGCCACTGCGGGTGCGTTGGACCCTGCCTTGGTGTAGTTGTCCGGCAACTGTTGATCGAGGTTCTGATCCAGGGTGATGCCTACGCGCAGATGTTCGCTGGGACGGGCGCCCAGGGTCAGGCTCGTGGAGGTCTGGCGGGTCTCGCGGTTTCTGCTGTAGCTCGGACCAACACCTATACAGAACGAGCCGCTGTCGATCTGGCACTCCTGGCTCATCAACCGATCCAGTTGTGCACTGCGCAGGTCCAGGACTCCCCATGCCTGATTGGCGCTTTTGGCCATCGCGGTCCGGGTGTTGTCCAGATCAAGGAGGTGAGTGCCGGTTTCCGTGATCTTCCACAGCGCGGCGTGTACGGCGCCACTCGCCGTGAGGCTAAGACCCACGACAATATTGCCGTCGGCGGACACGGCAGATGCTGCCGAATGTTGCCCACCTAAAGTGCCCATATCGATCATGCCGCCAGCATCGGTGTGTCTGAACGCGTGGCTATCACCCTGTGCGGTGATGGCGCTCCCGACGATAACGCTGCCGTCGGCGGAGGCTGCGTAAGCGCTGGAGTTGCCGCCCCAGGAAGCGAGCTCGACCATGCCGTTGGCGTCAGTGTGTTTAAACGCTTGAGTGCCACCGGTGATTGTTTGTGAACTGCCCACGACAACCTGGCCATCGGCAGATACACCCAAAGCCAGGGAGGACTCTCCGCCGAGGGTGCCCAGGTCGACCATGCCGCTTGCATCGGTATGTTTGAACGCGTGTTGTATGCCCGAAACCGTATCGATGTCCGCCTGCCCCACGACCACGCGACCGTCGCCGGACACCGCAGATGCATAGGACTTGCCACTGTTGCTTGCATTCAAGGTACCCAGATCGACCATCCCGGTTGCCTCCGTGTGCTTGAAGGCACGCATGTTCCCCTGGAGATTCAAGGAGTCGCCAACCACCACGGCGCCGTCAGCGGATACGCCATTGGCGCTGGATGCCGCGCCGCCCAATGTGCCTAGATCGATCATGCCGGTCGCATCGGAGTGCTTGAAGGCGTGAATTGAGTCAGGGGTGGCGGCCTTTCCCACGACCACATTGCCGTCGGCGGATATGGCATGGGCAAAGGCATAGTCTCCGCCCAAGGTGCCCAGATCGACCATGCCAGTCTCATCGCTGTATTTGAAGGCGCGATCTTCGTTTGTGTCTGACGTTACGTTTATGGCAACTAGACGACCGTCAGCGGATACGCCAAAGGCCATGGAAAATCCTGGATTCGAAGAACTTAAGTCAATGGTGTCGATCGTAGTTAGTGCATGAGACTGGTTTGAGTAAACAGCACTGCATAGCAGAGTGATCGCTGTTATCACGGATGGGTATTTCAATTCCATAACCTTTTTGCGAAGCAGAAAACATAACAGCCTGTAGAAATTACAGGCTGCTTTTGGGTTTGGCTGATTGCTTTGGAACCATGGATTGAGCATGCGAGCTCTGTAGTGCAGGTGGTCTCGTCATTTGGGTATGACGAGGCTGGCGAACTTCAAGAGTGGAGCAGGGATGTGAAGTTACTTGAAAGCTCGAAACTAACTTTAAGAAGTTAGTTAACTAAATCCATGATTGCAAAAGTCGGCAATTTTATTTTAAGTAAGAGGGCGGGTCTTTAAGATGATTCTTAAATTAGTCTTAAGGTGGTGGGGCGGCTTTTTTGGGGCAGATTGATCTGTGCAACTGGTTTTAGTTGATTAGTTTTGGCAGTCGTTCGACTTAGATCAAGTGCTGTCACCCATCCTGACACTCGCTATATGGCTTTCGGACGAAGCTGTCGCGATTTTTACCGACGAACTAGCGAGGGGCCAGGACTGGGTTCTAGCCGTTATGTAACGGTTCAGCTGAACAGCCCGGCGGCGATATTGATGGAAAAGCCGAGGATCGCGGTGTTGAACACAAAGCCGATCAACGATTGGGCGAGGACGATCTTGCGCAGCTCGCGGGTGGCCACGCCGACGTCCGAAGTTTGCACCGCCACGCCGATGGTGAAGGAGAAGTAGAGGAAGTCCCAATAGTTCGGCGTGGTCAGTTCCTCGGCAAAGCGCAGGGCCGGTTCCTTGCCATTCCAGGTGTAGTAAAGGCGGGCGTAATGCACGCTGAAGATCACCCCCACCAGCAACCAGGAACCGATCACCGTGAACCCGGTGAAGCCGTAATGCAGCAGACGCTGAGGGGTATCCAGGTCCTTGCTGCCCACCAGCTCCAGGGCAATGGTCACCAGACTGGCGATGGCGGCGACGCAGACGATCAACAGCACCGGCCCGGCGTTTTCGTCCTCGGTTTCGGCGATGCGTTTCACGTCCTCGGCCCGGGCCCGCACGGTCAGCCAGAACATCAGCGCCAGGTAGGTCCAGACCGCGGCGTTCCAGCCGATGAGGAGCTTGCCGGTCAGGGTTTGCGCGGGGGCGAGGATGCCGACGGCGCAGCCGATCAGCACGCCGAAGGTCAGGCGGGGGTGGGTTCGGATCACGAAAGACATGGGGGCTCGCAGCTTCTGGGCAGTGGGGGAACACTAGCATGTGGGGGGATTTTGAAAGGGGGGGGGATAGCGGGTTTGTCTTGATGGTTTGGGGTTTGGGGGGTGGGTACATATCCGTTCCTGCGGTCACGGCCACTTATGGTTTCGCCCTTACGGCGAGTCCCTTTTTTTCAAACGCCAAAAAAAGGAACCAAAAAACGCTTGCCCCTCCATGGGCCCCTCGCTAGGGCTCGGGGTTCCCTCGCTTCGGCATTGCTCCGGGGGCCCGCCGCCAACCGGCCATCCATGGCCGGGTGGCGGCTAGCTCGGCATCCTTGCCGAGCTGCCCCCTACGCAACGCCTACGCTCGGCCGGCTGGGAAGGGGCCTGAAGATCAAGATCAAGATCAAGATCAAAAGCCAAAGCCAAAGCCAAAGCCAAAGCCAAAGCCAAGGTGCGCAGGCCGGCTCCTTGTAGCCGCTGCCGAAGGCTGCGAAACCAGGCGACGCGATATGTCAGGAATATCGGGGAGGCAGGTTTAGCGTCTCCTGCGGAGCCGGTCGCAGCCTTCGGCAGCGGCTACATTAACGCGAACGGCAATGAAACAGGCCGGCCGGCAGGCCGCCGTCAGATTTTGATCTTGCTCTGGCTTTTGATCTTGATCTGTTAGCCCCGTTAACCACGATGGCCGAACGCAGGCATTGATCCGTGGGTAACCCGGCAGGGATGCCGGGTTAGCCGCCACCCGGCCATGGATGGCCGGTGGCGGCGGCCCACGGATCAATGCCGGAGTGAGGGCATGCCGAGCCTAAGCGAGGCACCGAGTGGAGGGGCAGAGCGTTTTGCTTACTTTTGTCTGGGCCGGCATTCCGGATTTTCAAAAGTGAGCCGCTGTAAGAGCGGAACCGCCAGCGGCCGCACCCGCAGGAACGGATATGTACCCAAACCCGCTGTAAGAGCGGAACCGTAAGCCGCCGCACCCGCAAGAACGGATATGTACCCAACCCCGCTGTAAAAGCGGAACCATAAGCCGCTGCACCCGCAGCCCCGAATATGTACCCAACCCCACAACAAAAACTCACGCCAAAGTCTTGGCCATGACCCCCACAAACAACTCCGATTCAAGAAACCCCCGCAACCACTCCTGCAACGCACGATAAGGCGTCTGCGCAAACCACTCCCGGTCCACATGAGCAAACTGGCGAACAAACGGCAGCAGGGCCATGTCCGCCAAGCTCGGATGCGCCGCCAGCAGATAGCGTCGCTCCTGCAGCAGACGATCCAACTGCGCCAGAAACACCTCGCCCTGGGCCCGGTAATGCTCCATGGGCGCTTCGGGGTAGCGTTCGGCGTACTTGTAGCGATTGAGGTGCACCTTAAACACCTGATCATTCTCGGCAATCAAGGCCGCCATCTGCGTCTGGGCCTCGGGGACGCCGATGAGCCGCCAGTTGTCCGGATCATGCTGCTCCAGCGCCCAGTGCATGATCTCCAGGCTCTCATCGATCACCCGCCCATGCAGATCCAGCACCGGCACCGTGCCCTTGGCCGACAGCGCGAGCATCTCGGCCGGCTTGGCCTTGAGGCTGACCTCGACGATCCGCACCGGCACCCGGGCATAGCGCAGCGCCAGGCGTGCACGCATGGCATAGGGGCAGCGGCGGAACGAGTAGAGGGTCGCCTCTGGCGTGTCCATGCTGCTCATTTCACCTCCAGGGTGCTCAGGCCGTTGCCCTGGCGGCTGACCTTGATCTGCACCGGAATCCGTTCGTGCATTTCCTGCACGTGGGAGATCACCGCCACTTTGCGTCCCTGGGCCTGCAGGCCGTCGAGGGCGTCCATGGCCAGTTGCAGGGACTCGGGGTCGAGGCTGCCGAAGCCTTCGTCGATAAACAGCGATTCGATTTTCAGGGTGCTGGACGCCATGGACGCCAGCCCCAGGGCCAGGGCCAGGGACACCAGGAAGGTCTCGCCACCGGACAGCGAGTGCACCGAGCGCAGTTCGTCGCCCATCTCGGTGTCCAGCACCAGCAGGCCGAGCATGCTGCCGCCGCGCTTGAGGCGGTAGCGCCGCACCAGTTGGCGCAACTGGGCGTTGGCGTGGTGCACCAGCAGGTCGAGGTTGTAGGCCTGGGCGATCTTGCGGAAGGTGTCGCCGGTGGCCGAGCCGATCAGGGCATTCAGGCGGGCCCAGCGCTGCCATTGGTTGTAGGCCTCGTTGATGCGCTGGCTCAGGGCCTGGTTGGCTTCCTGGCGGCGCTGGTCCTCGCTTTGTCGGGCGCGCAGTTCCGCTACGTGCTGCTCGCTGGCGAGGGCTTGTTGCTGCAGCTGTTCAAGGGCCTGGAGCAGTTGCCCGGCCTCCAGGTTGCCGTTGTGCTGGGCCTGGTGCTGTTGCAGGCGCTGCTGACGTTCCTGGAGCAGGACCTTGGCTTGTTCGATGGCCTTGTCGTTGGCCTGCAGGCGCTGGCGCAGGTGCGCAACGTCGGTGTCATCCAGTTCCAGCAACTGTTGCAACCCGGCGTCATCCAGTTCCGGGTGCTGGGCGCGCCATTGCTCGATGCTGCCGGCCAGTTGCTGCTGTTCGCTGTCCAGGGCTTGTAGACGCTCTTGCCGGGCCTTGAGTTCGGCGCTCAGTTGGATCAGTTGCTGCTGCAGCTCGTGCTGCTCGTGCTGGGCCTTGGCCTGGGCGGTGCGGGCCTGTTCCACGGCTTGATCGAGCTGTTGCTGCCAGAGTTCGGCGCTAGGGTGCGACCCCAGCAGGGCGGCCAGCCGGTCCTGGCAGGCCTGCTGCTGTTGGCTCAGGGCGTCGAGCTGCTGCTGAGCGTCGCTCAGTTGCTGCTGGCGGGTCAGTTGGCGGTCCTGTTCCTTGTCCAGCAGCAGTTGGCGCTGCTGTTGTTCTTCGGTTTCGTCCTGGCGCTCGCGCAGTTGTTCGATGCGCTGCAGGACCTGCTGGTCCAGTTGCATGAAGGTGCTGGCCGGATCACGGCGCAGGCCTTCGAGCACCTCGGCCGGCAGCAGGTTGTTGAAGCTGGCCAGTTCTTCCTCCAGACGCTGCTGGTCGGCGGCCAATTGCTCCTGCTGCTTGTGCAGTTGCTGGGCTGCCTGCTGGCTGGCGTCTTGTGCTTGCTGCAACTGCTGCTGGAGCCGCGTGGCGTCCTTTTGCAAGGTCAGCAAGGCATCCAGGCGGCTCTCATCCTGGGTGATGCTCTGTTGCAACTGTTCCAGTTGCTGGCGTAGCCAGGCATCGCGTCGAGCCGGGTCCTGGTCCAGCAGGCTGGCACTCTGCGGGTGGGCTTGCAGGCTGGGGGCCAGCGCCTGTTGCTGGCTGGCCAGTTGTTCCTGTTGCTGGAGGAATTCCTTCTGCTGGGCGATCAGGCCCTGGACCTGGGCCCGCAGTTCGTTGAGCTGTTCCTTGAGCCTGTCCACCGCCTGACGGGCGTTGGCTTCTTCGCTTTCGTCATGGCGCCCCAGGCTTTGCAGCAGGGCTTCGGGCTGGTGATAGGGGTGCTCGACGCTGCCGCACACCGGGCAGGGCTGATCGTCCTGCAATTGCTCGCGCAGTTCCTCGACACTGGCACTGCGGGCCAGGCGCTGGCGCTCCAGCAAGGCCTGGGTGACGCTCAGGGTCTGCTCGGCGACGCTCAGTTCGGCCTTGGCTTGCAGGCCGGCCTGGTTCAGTGCTTCACGCTGGGCGGCCACGGCTTGTTGCTTGTCTTGCAGGGCGCGGCCGCGCAGGTCCAGTTCCTGTTGCTGGGCCCAGAGCCGTGCCAGCTCTTCGGTGGCCCGTTGTTGCTTGCGGTTGTCCTTGAGCAAGCCGTCCAGCAATTGGATCTGCTCGGCCACGGCTTGGGGTTCGGCACCGGCTTCGCTGTAGAGCAATTCAAGGTGGGTACGTTGTTCGGCCAGTTGCTGAGCCGCGGTGCCGGCCCGCTGTTCCAGGGCCGGCAGTTCGGCCTGGCCCTGGTTCAGGCGGTTGCCGATCAGCATCAGTTGCTGCAAGCGTTCGCGGTAGAGCGTCCAGGCTTCGCTCAAGGGGGCGAGGGCGGCGCTGTGCGCCAGCTGCCCGGCAATCCGCTCCAGGCGCTCACCCACCAGACGCTGCTTCTCCAGCAGTTCGGCAATGCTTTGCTGGCCTTGGGCGCTGACGCTTTGCGCGCGGTCACGGGTTTCGCCGGCGTCGCTCAGGCTCTGGCCAAGACGGCTCAGGTTGCCCTGTTCGGCAAAGGCTTCGCGCAGCAGCGGGACGCTGTCGCTGTGCTGGCTCTGGGCCTGGGTCAGGGCGCTGTCGGCGTCGAGCACTTGCTGTTGCAGCTGTTGGTGACGTTGTTGCAGCTCAGCCTGTTGCGCGGCCTGCTGCTCGATCTGTTGGCGCAGGGGCTCCAGCGCTTGGCGCAGCTCGATCTGGCGCAGGAACTGGTGACGCTGCGGCGCCAGTTGCTCCAGCCGTTGCAGGCGCAGGCGCTCCGGAGCCAGGGTCTGAGCCTCCTGCTCGGCCTGTTGCAACTGCTCGGTGGCGTCCTGCTGCGCCTCCTGCCATTGGCGCAATTCCTTGAGCCAGCTGTGCTGGGCTTCCAGTTGCTTGAGCTGGGCCTGCTGGGTCTTGAGCTGTTGCTGGGCGTCGTTGAACTGCTGGTCCAGTTCGGCCCGGGCCTCGGGGTCCAGGGGGACGATGCCGCTGGCCTGGGCCTGGAGCGCTTTGTGGGCCTCGTCGGCTTCCTTGCTCTTGCTGTAGGCCCGGCGCCCCAGCTGGCTGTAGATCGCGGTGTTGGTGAGCTTTTCCAGCAGCTCGCTGCGCTCCTTGTCGTCGGCCTTGAGAAAGGCGCTGAACTCGCTCTGGGCCAGCATCACCGCGCGGGTGAATTGCTCGAAGTTGAGGCCCAGCTTGGATTCGATCAGCTGTTCGTAGTCGCGCTTGCTACTGGCCAGCAATTGATTGCTGTCCAGGTCGGTGAGGCTCTGCCGGCTGGCTTGCAGCTTGCCGTTGGCCTTGTCGCGGGCGCGGTTGGCTTCCCAGCGGGCGCGGTAGCGGCGCCGGTCGATGCCGACAAAGTCCACTTCGGCAAACCCGCTGCCGGTGCCACGGCGCAGTAGGGTGCGTGGGTCGCCGGTGGAGATATCGCTGTCGACTTCGGGAACCTTGTTTTCCTTGGCGATCTTGTTCAGCCGCGGCACCGCGCCGAACAGCGCCAGGCACAGGGCGTCCAGCAGAGTGCTTTTGCCGGCGCCGGTGGGCCCGGTAATGGCGAACAGGCCGGCGCTGGCCAGGGGCTCGGCGGTGAAATCGATTTCGAACGGGCCGGCCAGGGAGGCCAGGTTCTTCAGGCGGATGGCCAGGATCTTCATGGCTGTTCACCTTCTTGCTGAACGTCCTGCAACAGCAGGGCGAAATCCTTGAGGGTGGCGTCGTCCACCTCGTTGGCGTAGGCGTCGCGCCAGGCCCGGCGGAACAGTTCTTCGGGGCTCAGTTGATCCAGTTCGATCAGCTCGGCAGTCTCGTCCTCGCCATCGCGGCCGCCATTGCCGGCGTATTCGGCGGCAATCCGTACCAGACGCACGGCCTTGCCTTGCAGGGCGCTTTCCACTTGCTGACGCAGGTCCGGTTGCGGTTCGTCCAGGCGCACCCGCACTTCCAGCCAGGGCTGGCGCTGTTCTTCGGCCAACAGGTCGATGTCCGGCAGCTCGCCGAGCTGGGTCAGGATCTCCCCCAGGGGCGCCGGGCCCAGGCGTTGCAGGTTGACCGCCCGGGGAATCAGCCGCGGTTCGACGCTGACCAGGGTCTGGCCGTCCAGGCGCACATCGAGGATCTGGTGCGGGTAGTCGATTTCGGAAAACGACAGGGGAATCGGCGAGCCGCTGTAGCGGATGCGCTCCTCGCCATTGACCTTCTGCGGCTTGTGCAGGTGCCCCAGGGCCACGTAGCTGACGTCCGCGCCGAACAGGCTGGCGGGCAGCGCCTCGGCATTGCCGATGATCAGGCTGCGCTCGGAGTCTTCGGACACCGAGCCGCCGGCCATGTGCGCGTGGCTCACGGCGATCAGGGCCTGGCCCGGCTGGCGCTTGGCATTGGCCGCGGCGATCAGCCATTCATGGACCTGGGCGATGCCCTTGAGGTAGTCGTCTCCCAGCTGCGGGCCGGTGACTTCCGCCGGACGCAGGAAGGGCAGGGCCAGGCACCAGCCGACAATCGCGCCGCTGGCGTCGGGCAGGGGCAGCAGCAGGCGCTCGGCGTCCAGCTGGCCGTCGTCCAGCCACAGCACCCGGCCCAGGGCGTGGGTGCGCAGGCGGCGCATCAAGGGGGCGGGCAGTTCGATACGCGAACCGGAATCGTGGTTGCCGGCGATCATCACGATGGTCAGGGCCGGCTGCTGCTCGTGGGCGCTGACGATGAAGTCGTAGAGGCGTTCCTGGGCTTTGACCGGCGGGTTGACGGTATCGAAGATATCGCCGGCGATCAGCAGCACGTCCGGTTGCTCGTGCTTGAGCTGGCGCAACAGCCACTCCAGAAAGCAGGCATGTTCGAAGTCGCGCTCCTGGCCGTGGAGGTTCTGGCCCAGGTGCCAGTCGGAGGTGTGAAACAGACGCAAGGCAAACTCCGCATGAAAAAGGCTGGCCGCACAGAAGATGACCGCGGCGAAAGGGTCGAGAGTTTACTGGCAAACGCGTGTTTATGCCCGACGCTGCGGCAAATGCAGGCGCGATTGGCCCAGCGGCTTGGCTCCAGGGAGGTGGCTGTAGGAGCTGGCTTGCCAGCGAAAGGGCCCGCCCAGGCGCGGCATGACTTACGGGCCTCTTCGCCGGCAAGCCGGCTCCTAGGCGGCAGGGGGCTGCACGGCTGCTGTTACTTGGGGTACAGCGGCGGCAGGCTGGTGGTGTCCGCCACCGGGTCCTGCACTCGCTCGTTGATGGGGATGGCGCGGATCG
Source organism: Pseudomonas danubii (assembly GCF_042980055.1). Taxonomy (NCBI): domain Bacteria; kingdom Pseudomonadati; phylum Pseudomonadota; class Gammaproteobacteria; order Pseudomonadales; family Pseudomonadaceae; genus Pseudomonas; species Pseudomonas danubii. The sequence goes on along the minus strand of NZ_CP116502.1, from coordinate 4,961,069 downwards.
CTCGCCAGAGTTCCTCACCTTGCCAATATTGGCCGGTCTCGCTGTAGAGGGCGCCGTTGAGGCCGTCCAGGGCATCGGACAGGGGGATGAAACGCGCGGCCATGTCGGCCAGGGTTTCCGGTTGCTGGCGCGCCCAGGCATCCAGGGCCTGGCGGGTGGTCTGTGGGTCGTTGGCCTGGCAGGCGCGCTTGAGGTCGTCCAGCAGCGAGCGTGGGCTGGGGCCGGTCTGGGCCGCCCGCAGCACCGCCGGTTGCGATCGCGCGCGCCACCACAGGCCAAAGCCCAGCAGGGTGGTGCAGGCCAGCAGCAGGGTGCTCAGCTGCCACAGCCACAGGTCGCTGTTATCGACACTGGCCTGGGGCGTGCCGGCTGGGGTGTCCACCACCAGGCTGGGGTTGTTCGCCACTTGCAGGGTTCGCGCCGGCAGGCTGGTCTGTTCCAGGCGATCTTCCAGGGTGTTCCACCAAGTGATCTCCAGGGCCGGCAGTTCGAGGTCACCGGTGCGGGTCGGCACCAGGGCCTGGCGCTCTTCGCGAGTCCCCAGCAGGCCGTGCTCGATGTGCTGGTTGCTCAGTTGCGGCTGATCCGGGTAGCTGCGCAGGCCATTGATCTCGGCCTGGGGCAGCGGTGGCAGTTGGGCGCTGGACAAGCCCTCGGCGCTCAGTGTCAGGCTGCGAGTCAGGGAGTCGCCGACCTGCGGGTGATCGGGCTCCGGGCTCCAGCTTTCACTCAGGGTCAGGCTGCGGGCGGGCAGCCAGGGGGCATCGGCGGGGTAGGCGGCAGGCTTGGCCAGCACCTGCAGGCTCAGTTCGGCGGAGCTGACGTGGATCAGCTTGCCGGGCTTGGGTGCCTGGGACGTGGGCTCTTCTGTGCCTGTGCCCGGGTTGGCCGGGGTGGCGGTGAAGGTCAGCGCCGGGATCAGCAGTTCGCCGCTGCGCTGGGGATAGACGGCGTAGCGCATCTCGATCACCCCATGGCGCACGCCATTGATGAGTTTTTCGTAGGTGCGCGGCTCTCCCAGTTGCTCGATCCGGGCATCGCTCAGTTGCAACGGGCTCAGGCTGCTGTCGTCGAACAGCGGCACCGAATGGTAGATGTGCAGGGTCAGCAGGGCCTGGGCCTGGACATAGACCTTGGGCTGATCGAGTTCGGCGTTGATGAACACCGGTTCCAGGCGGCTGTCCTGATCCTGCACCGGGCTGGCGTTGACTTGCAGGGTCAGGGCCTGGCTCTGCAGGTTGCCCAGCTGCAGCGGGGCGATCTCCAGGGTGCCGGTGTGGCGCGGCAGCAAGGTGACGATCCAGCGGGTGCTGGCGTGGCTGTCGCCAAGGCTGTTGAGCTGGTTGACCTGGCGCGTACCGCGCACTTCGAACTGGTTGTCCAGGGACGTCAGGTCGGGCTTGCCGAACTGGGTGACGTCGGTGGACTCCAGGGTCAGCTCGACAGTCTCGCCGGAGTTCACCTGGTTGCGGTCCAGGCTGGCGAGCAGCCCGGCAGCCTGGGACGCCGAGGTCCAGAGCGCGAGGGCGAGCAGAAGGGCGGTGCAGCGGGTCATCGAAGTTTTCCCTGATCCTGATGTTGTTGCTGTTCGTACCAGAATTTACGCCTCAGCAGTTCCCCCGGGTCGTCCGGGATCTTGCGCAGCCATTGCTCCAGTGCCTGCTGGTGTTCGGCGTCCAGGCTGTCCTGGGCCGGACGCAGGGGCGTGGTGGTGTGCTGGTCGTCCAGCTCACTGCCGGGCACTTCACTGTAGCCGTTGCGCTGCGGGTCGGGCGCTGTGGCCTGGCCCTCGTTGGCCGCAGGCTGCCCGGGGGTGTCCGGCGGGGCGCTGGCGGTGCTCGGCAGGGTGGCCGTAGCGCTGGGTCCGTTGGTGTTGCTGTCGTCGCTGTCGGGGTTTTCCGGCTGCGGCGGCGGTGTTGGCGGGGTGGCTTGCTGCTGTTGCAACAGGCTTTCCACCAGGGCCTTGTTGTGTAGCGCCGGCTGCAGCTCGGGCTGGCGTTCCAGGGCCTGTTCGTAGGCGTCGATGGCGGCTTCCAGCTCACCACTGCGCGCCAGGGCATTGCCGCGATTGTAGTGGGCGCGGGCGTCGTTGCCTTCGGCAAAGCGCTCGGCGGCGGCATTGTAGTTGCCGGCCTCGTACAAGGCCACGCCTTGCCATTGCGGGTCCTGGAAGTGTCGTGCAGCCTCGGCCGGGCGCTGCTGTTGCAGCAGGCGCTGGCCTTGCTGGTCGGGGCGCAGCCACAGGTCGTTGAAGTCCAAGGCGTAGCTGGGTTGCGGCGCGGCCAGTAGCAGCAGCGGCAGGCAGAACAGCCAGCCCCGGCGTCCGGCGCAGGCCGCCAGCAGCAACAGGGGCAGCAGCAGCCAATAGCCCTGGTCGGCCCAGGTGTCCAGGCGCAGGGTCTGGCCGTCGCTGCGCACGCCTTGCGGCCCGCCCGTCAGACCCAGGCCCTTGAGGTCGCTGTCGTCCAGGCGCGCCTGACGGTAGCGGCCGCCCACCTCGCCAATGAACTGCTTGAGGTCCGGGCTGTCCAGGCGCGATACCAGGATCGCCCCCAGGTCGTCCTTGAGGTAGCTGCCGTCTTCCAGGGTCACCGGGGCACCGTCGCGGCTGCCGAGGCCGAGCATCAGCAATTGCGGTGTTTCACCGTCAAGCGCCTGGCGGATGCCCTGGCGTTCCTGTTCGCTGAGGGAGGAGGCCATCAGCAACACCCGGCCCTGGCCCAGGGCGCCCTGGTCCAGCAGCTTGAGGGCCTTGAGCAGGGCCAGGTCGGCGCGCTGCCCGGCCTGGGGCATGATCGATGGCTTGAGGGCGTCCAGCAGGTTGCGGCTGGTGGCCAGATCATCGGACAGCGGCACCAGGGTGTGGGCGCTGCCGGCGTAGACCACGATCGCGGTCTGGGCGTCGCTGCGCAATTGCAGCAGGTCCAGCAGTTTGTGCCGGGCCTGTTCCAGGCGATTGGGCGGCACATCGTTGGCGAGCATTTGCGGGGTCAGCTCCAGCAGCACCACCAGCGGGTCGGCGGGTTTCTGGCTGGTCTGTTCCACCCGCTGCCAGCTCGGGCCGAGCAGGGCCAGCACTGCCAGCAGCCAGGCCAGGCCCAGGGCCACCCAGGGCAGTTTGCTTTCGCGGCCGTTGCCGCCGCTGAGCAGGGCGGCGTGAAAGGCCGGTGGCAGGATCATCTGCCAGCGTCCGGCGCGCTTCTGCCGGTGCCAGAGCTTCCACAGCAGCAGCGCCAGCAGTGGCAGCACCAGCAACCATCCGGGCCGGAACCAGTGAGGCCAGAGACTGATCATCGACGCCTCCGCAAGCGCAGGCGCTTGAGCCGCTGGCGCCAGTCATGGGCAGGCAGCAGGAAGTTCGACTCGGTGAAGAAGCGCTGCAGCGGGTTGTGCGGCCAGCGCTCGCGCAGCACCAGCAGCACGCTGAGCAGCAGCGCCGTGGCCAGGGGCCAGTGGTACAGGGCCTGGGCCGGGCGGGCCTGGGTCGGTTGCTGGGCCACCGGCTCCAGTTGGTCGAGGGTGTCCTTGATGGCTTGCAGTTCCTGACCGTCACGGGCACGGAAGTAGCGCCCGCCGGTGACTTCGGCCAGTTCCTTGAGGGCCGGCTCGTCCAGGTCCAGGCTCGGGTTGAGCCCCAGCAGGCCGAGGGTCGCGCCCTGGTCCGGGTCGGCACCGATGCCGATGGGGTAGATTTTCACCCCTTCCTCGGCGGCCAGGCGTGCAGCGGTAATGGGCGGGATTTCGCCGCCGTTATTGGCGCCGTCGGTGACCAAAATCAGCACCCGGCTCTGCGCCGGGCGCTGGCGCAGGCGTTTGAGGGCCAGGCCGATGGCGTCGCCAATGGCGGTGTTCTTGCCGGCGATGCCGATCTTCGCTTCATCCAGCCAGATCCGCACCGTGCGCCGGTCGAAGGTCAGGGGCGCTTGCAGGTAGGCCTTGCTGCCGAACAGGATCAGGCCGACCCGGTCGCCTTCGCGGTGTTCGAGAAAGTCTCCCAGCAGGTGCTTGACCAGGCTCAGGCGGCTGACGTCTTCGTCCTGCCATTGCATGTCGGGAAAGTCCATGGAACCGGAGACGTCCACCGCCACCAACAGATCGCGGCCGCTGGCGGCCACCGGCAGCGGTTCCCCCAGCCATTGCGGGCGTGCCGCGGCCAACAGCAACAGGACCCAGAGCAGGATGAAGCGGGCCTGCTGGCGCCAGGCCGGCAGGTGGGCCCGGGCCCTGCGCTTGGACAGGCCTTCCAGGTCACTGAGGAAGCTCACCTTCAGCGCCGGCTCGCCGCTGTCGGCCACCGGCAGCACCAGGCGCAGCAGCCAGGGCAGCGGCAGCAGGGCGAAGATCCACGGCCAGGCGAACTCAAACATGCTTGCGAATCCAGGTGTCCACCGCCTGGGTCAGGCCGGCGATGGCTTTGTCGTCGAGCTTGCACTCGGGTTTGTAGGCGCCTTCCACCAGCACCATCCAGCGGGTCAGGCCGGCGGCCGGGCAGCGGTTGTCGAGAAACGCCAGCCACTTGCGGCCATTGAGGGTGTGGCTCTGGCTGTAGGGATAGTGGTTGCGGCACAGGCGCTTGAGCAGGGCGTTGAGGGCCTGCAGCCAGGCGCCGGCCGGGGCGCCGTCATAAGGCTTGGGCAACAGCGCCAGTTCCGCCAGGGCGGCCAGGCGCACCGGGTCCAGGGGCTGTTCGCTGCGCGCGCGCGCGGCTTTGCGTGGCCACAGATGACGCCAACGCCAGGCCGCGAAGCCGAGCACCGGCAGTAACAGCGCCAGCAGCCACCAGCCTGGTGCTGGCGGCCACAGACTGATATCGGGCGGCAGCAGCAGCGGTTGCAGTTGTTCCAGGCTGCTCATCGGCCGGCTCCCGGACGCTGCGGATTGAGGTACTCGCGCAACTGCTCGACCATTTCGCTCTGGGTGCTCAGGGGCATCAGCAGCACCCGCAGTTTTTGCGCCAGGCGTTCCCAGCGGGCGATGCGCGCTTCGCTCTGGGCCCGGTAGGCCTGGCGCAGTTCGTAGTTCAGGGTATCCAGTTCCAACTGCGCGCCGCGCTCGGCAAAGCGCAACAGGCCGGCGGCGGGCAGGGCATGGTCCAGGGGGTCGGACAGCGGCATCAGCAGCAGGTCGCAGTGCCGCGACAGCAGGCTCAGCTGTTGTTCGGCGGCGTCGCTCAAGGCGCGCTCGTCGCAGATCACGATCACCAGGCTGCCGGGGCGCAGCACTTCACGGCCGCGCAGCAGCGCGGTGCCCAGGGCATCACGCTGGGGCTGGGCTTCGCTGTGCAGCGACTGGTTGACCCGCACCAGGCGGTTGAGCAGTTGCAACAGGCTCTGCTTGCTGCGTCGCGGTTTGATCTCGTAGTGCTCGTCGTCGCCGTAGACCAGGCCGCCGACCCGGTCGTTATGACCCAGGGCGGCCCAGCCGATCAGGCTCGCGGCCTGGGCGGCGAGCACCGACTTGAACATCAGCCCGGAGCCGAAGAACAGCTGGCGGCTCTGCTCGACCATGATGAAGATCGGCCGCTCGCGCTCCTCGTGGAACAGCTTGGTGTGGGGTTCCTGGGTACGGGCGGTGACCCGCCAGTCGATGGTGCGCACGTCGTCGCCGGCCTGATAGACCCGCACCTGATCGAAGTCCACGCCGCGTCCGCGCAGCTTGGAGTGATGCAAGCCGATCAGCGGGCTGCGCTGGCTGGGGGTGGAGAACAGCTGCACCTCGCGCACGCGATGGCGCATCTCGATCAGCTCGCCGAGGGTGATGCGAATGCCGGGTTCGGCGATGGCTTGAGTCATGGAGATCAGGCGACGGCAACGACGTCGAGGATGCGCTGTACCACACGGTCCTGGTCGATGCCTGCCGCTTCAGCCTCGAAGGACAGAATGATGCGGTGGCGTAGCACGTCGAACAGCACCGCCTGGATGTCTTCCGGGCTGACGAAATCGCGCCCGGCGAGCCAGGCGTGGGCCCGGGCGCAGCGGTCCAGGGCAATGGAGCCGCGGGGGCTGGCGCCGTAGGCGATCCACTCGGCCATTTCCGGGTCGAACTTGGCCGGGGTGCGGGTGGCCATCACCAGTTGCACCAGGTATTCCTCCACCGCGTCGGCCATGTACAGGCCGAGGATTTCCTTGCGCGCGGCGAAGATCGCCTGCTGGCTGACCCGACGCTCGGGCTTGGTTTCGCCATTCAAGGCTTCGCCGCGGGCCTGCTGGAGAATGCGGCGCTCCACGGCGGCGTCCGGGAAGCCGATCTTGACGTGCATCAGGAAGCGGTCGAGCTGGGCTTCGGGCAGGGGATAGGTGCCTTCCTGCTCGATGGGGTTCTGGGTCGCCATCACCAGGAACAGGGGCGACAGTTCATAGGTGCTGCGCCCGACACTGACCTGACGCTCGGCCATGGCCTCCAGCAGCGCCGACTGGACCTTGGCCGGGGCGCGGTTGATTTCGTCCGCCAGCACCAGGTTGTGGAAGATCGGGCCTTGCTGGAACACAAAGCTGCCGGTTTCCGGGCGATAGATCTCGGTGCCGGTGATGTCGGCGGGCAGCAGGTCGGGGGTGAACTGAATCCGATGGAATTGCGCTTCAATGCCTTCGGCCAACTCTTTGATGGCCTTGGTCTTGGCCAGTCCTGGAGCGCCTTCGACCAGCATGTGGCCGTCGGCGAGCAGGGCGATGAGCAAGCGCTCGATGAGTTTTTCCTGGCCGAGAATCTGCGTTGAAAGAAAGGTTCGCAGCGCCAATAGCGCTTCACGATGTTCCATCGGTGACTGTTCCTGGAGAGGGTGCGCCCCGGGCGTTGAACTAACGTCGGGGCTGGGGGCGATACTTTAATCCATAGCGGGGGTCGGCGACTAACGGGGAAAACCTGATTTAGCCAATTAGTCGAAAAAAAACACCGCCACCCACCGATTCCCGCGGGCGGTTCCTGTAGCCGCTGCCGCAGGCTGCGCAGGAGACGCGGGGATCTGGAGGGCGCCGCAGGTTCGACGGCGGGTCAGGGCAGTTGGCTGATGTAGGTGCCGGTGCCCTTGAGGATGTTCTGCAGGGTCAGTTCCACTTCGGCCAGGTCCGAGGCGGCGGTGCTGTGGCGGATTTCCAGGTGGTCGGAACCGTTCAGGGCGTCGGCGTCGGCCGCGGCGATTTCGATCAGCAGCGTGGTCGGGCTCAGGGTGACCTTGACGCCATCGAGGGTCGAGGGCTCGCCGTCGAGGGTGATCTCCAGCTCGTCCTCGTCCGGGTAGCGGCTCATCAGGAACATCTCGCCCTGGCTGCTGTGGCAGCAGAGCATGGCCATGTTGTCTTCTTCGTCGTCGCAAGGGTTGGCGATCAGGTGGGCAGTGGTCATGAGCATGGGGGCATTCCTGGGGCGGGGGCCGGCAGCGGCCGGACAGGGCAAAAAGAAACAATTCTGCCAGCCCGAGGGAATTTCTGCTGGCTTGTCTGTCAGAGAACAGGTCGTGAACAGTCATCACCTGCAGCGTCACTTCTGGTACGCAAGTACCGTGAAACCGGGGAAAAACCCTGGTTTTTCTCCGTCGCCTGCTAGTGTTGTTCAGGGCACCGTCCGCCAGTTGCGTGCCGTTGACCGAATATGTCGCAGCATCGCAAGCAGCTGTCGCGTTCCACTCGTTAAGCTGCGCAGCGGACAATTTGTTCTCAAGTGCAATAGGTTGCGTCTGATTTGCGATGGTCACCTGTAAAGGCATTGCGCGCTCTGCAAGCGCCAGTCGTTTTTGCAGATGCCCATCCCGGGAAGGTGAATGTGACCTGTGCGTCTCGTCCAGCTTCACCCACCTGGCATCCTGCAACCTCTGCCCGAGACCAGGAGCAGGATGCACCACCGCCCCGCAAGGGGTTTGCACGCGACGCTACCATCAATAACAAGCCCAAGCGGAGTACCACAGATGGCGTTCTTCACCGCAGCCAGCAAGGCCGACTTCCAGCACCAACTGCAAGCGGCACTGGCCCAGCACATCAGTGAACAGGCACTGCCACAAGTGGCGCTGTTCGCTGAACAATTCTTCGGCATCATTTCCCTGGACGAACTCACCCAGCGTCGCATGTCCGACCTGGCGGGCTGCACCCTTTCTGCCTGGCGCCTGCTTGAGCGCTTCGATCACGCGCAACCGCAAGTGCGCGTCTACAACCCCGATTACGAACGTCATGGCTGGCAGTCGACCCACACCGCGGTGGAAGTCCTGCACCACGACCTGCCGTTTTTGGTGGACTCGGTCCGTACCGAGCTCAACCGTCGCGGCTACAGCATCCACACCCTGCAGACCACCGTGCTCAGCGTACGTCGCGGCAGCAAGGGCGAGCTGCAAGAAATCCTGCCCAAGGGCACCCAGGGCGAGGGCGTGCAGCAAGAGTCGCTGATGTACCTGGAGATCGACCGCTGCGCCAACGCCGCCGAACTCAGCGTGCTGGGCAAGGAGCTGGAACAGGTACTGGGTGAAGTGCGGGTCGCCGTGGCCGACTTCGAGCCGATGAAGGCCAAGGTCCAGGAACTGATCGAAAGCATCGACAACAGCCAGTTCGCCATCGCTGCCGATGAAAAGACCGAGATCAAGAGCTTTCTGGAATGGCTGGTGGGCAACCACTTCACCTTCCTCGGCTATGAAGAATTCGTGGTCGGCACCGATCAGGAAGGCGGGCATATCGACTATGACCCAAGCTCCTTCCTCGGCCTGGCCAAGCTGCTGCGCGCCGGCCTCACCAGCGATGACCTGCGCATCGAAGACTACGCCGTCAACTACCTGCGCGAACCGACGCCGCTGTCGTTCGCCAAGGCCGCGCACCCCAGCCGCGTGCACCGTCCGGCCTACCCGGACTTTGTCTCGATCCGTCAGATCGACGCCGACGGCAAGGTGATCAAGGAATGCCGCTTCATGGGCCTCTACACCTCCTCGGTGTACGGCGAAAGCGTGCGAGTGATTCCCTACATCCGCCGCAAGGTCGAAGTCATCGAGCAGCGCTCGGGCTTCCAGGCCAAGGCGCACCTGGGCAAGGAACTGGCCCAGGTCCTGGAAGTGCTGCCACGGGACGATCTGTTCCAGACCCCGGTGGACGAGCTGTTCAGCACCGTGATGTCCATCGTGCAGATCCAGGAACGCAACAAGATCCGCGTGTTCCTGCGCAAGGACCCGTACGGCCGTTTCGCCTACTGCCTGGCCTATGTGCCGCGCGACATCTATTCCACCGAAGTGCGGCAGAAGATCCAGCAAGTGCTGATGGATCGCCTGCAAGCCACTGACTGCGAGTTCTGGACCTTCTTCTCCGAGTCGGTGCTGGCCCGCGTGCAGCTGATCCTGCGAGTGGACCCGAAACAACGCATCGACATCGACCCGCTGCTGCTGGAAAAAGAAGTGGTGCAGGCCTGCCGCAGCTGGCAGGACGACTACGCCAGCCTGGTGGTGGAAAGCTTCGGCGAAGCCCACGGCACCAACGTGCTGGCGGACTTCCCCAAAGGCTTCCCGGCCGGCTACCGCGAGCGCTTTGCCGCGCACTCGGCGGTGGTGGACATGCAGCACCTGCTGAGCCTGACCGAAGCCAACCCGCTGGTGATGAGCTTCTACCAGCCCCTGGGCCAGGTGTCCGGCCAGCGCGAGCTGCATTGCAAGCTGTACCACGCCGACACCCCGCTGGCGCTGTCCGACGTGCTGCCGATCCTGGAAAACCTCGGCCTGCGCGTGCTGGGTGAGTTCCCGTACCGCCTGCGCCACAACAATGGCCGCGAGTACTGGATCCACGACTTCGCCTTCACCGCCGCCGAAGGCCTGGACCTGGACATCCAGCAGCTCAACGACACGCTGCAGGACGCCTTCGTCCACATCGTCCGTGGCGATGCCGAGAACGACGCCTTCAACCGGCTGGTGCTGACTGCCGGCCTGCCATGGCGCGACGTGGCGCTGCTGCGTGCCTATGCCCGCTACCTGAAGCAGATCCGCCTGGGCTTCGACCTGGGCTACATCGCCAGCACCCTGAACAACCACACCGACATCGCCCGCGAGTTGACCCGGTTGTTCAAGACCCGTTTCTACCTGGCGCGCAAGCTCACCAGTGAAGACCTGGAAGACAAGCAGCAGCGTCTGGAACAAGCGATCCTCACCGCCCTGGACGACGTTCAGGTGCTCAACGAAGACCGCATCCTGCGACGCTACCTGGACCTGATCAAGGCCACCCTGCGGACCAACTTCTACCAGACCGACGCCAACGGCCAGAACAAGTCCTACTTCAGCTTCAAGTTCAACCCGCACCTGATCCCCGAGCTGCCCAAGCCGGTGCCCAAGTTCGAAATCTTCGTCTACTCGCCACGGGTTGAAGGCGTGCACCTGCGCTTTGGCAACGTGGCCCGCGGCGGTCTGCGCTGGTCCGACCGTGAAGAAGACTTCCGTACCGAAGTCCTGGGCCTGGTAAAAGCCCAGCAAGTGAAGAACTCGGTGATCGTGCCGGTGGGCGCCAAGGGCGGCTTCCTGCCCCGTCGCCTGCCACTGGGCGGCAGCCGGGACGAGATCGCGGCCGAAGGCATCGCCTGCTACCGCATCTTCATTTCCGGCTTGCTGGACATCACCGACAACCTGAAAGACGGCGCCCTGGTGCCACCGGCCAACGTGGTGCGGCATGACGGCGACGACCCGTACCTGGTGGTGGCGGCGGACAAGGGCACTGCGACCTTCTCCGACATCGCCAACGGCATTGCCATCGACTACGGCTTCTGGCTGGGTGACGCCTTCGCCTCCGGCGGTTCCGCCGGTTACGACCACAAGAAGATGGGCATCACCGCCAAGGGCGCGTGGGTCGGCGTGCAGCGCCACTTCCGCGAGCGCGGCATCAATGTCCAGGAAGACAGCATCACCGTGGTCGGCATCGGCGACATGGCCGGCGACGTGTTCGGCAACGGCCTGTTGATGTCCGACAAGCTGCAACTGGTGGCGGCGTTCAACCACCTGCACATCTTCATCGACCCGAACCCGGACCCGGCCACCAGCTTCGTCGAGCGCAAGCGCATGTTCGAGCTGCCGCGTTCGGCCTGGACCGACTACGACACCAGCATCATGTCCGAAGGCGGCGGCATCTTCTCGCGCAGCGCGAAGAGCATCGCCATCTCGCCGCAGATGAAAGAACGCTTCGACATCCAGGCCGACAAGCTGACCCCGACCGAGCTGCTCAACGCCTTGCTCAAGGCGCCGGTGGACCTGTTGTGGAACGGCGGGATCGGCACCTACGTCAAGGCCAGCACCGAGAGCCACGCTGACGTCGGCGACAAGGCCAACGACGCTCTGCGCGTCAACGGCAACGAGCTGCGCTGCAAAGTGGTGGGCGAGGGCGGCAACCTGGGCATGACCCAGCTGGGTCGTGTGGAGTTCGGCCTCAATGGCGGCGGTTCCAACACCGACTTCATCGACAACGCCGGTGGCGTGGACTGCTCCGACCACGAAGTGAACATCAAGATCCTGCTCAACGAAGTGGTGCAGGCCGGTGACATGACTGACAAGCAGCGCAACCAGCTGCTGGCCAGCATGACCGACGAAGTCGGCGGCCTGGTGTTGGGCAACAACTACAAGCAGACCCAGGCCCTGTCCCTGGCCGCGCGCCGTGCCTACGAGCGTGCTGCCGAGTACAAGCGCCTGATGAGCGACCTGGAAGGCCGCGGCAAGCTGGATCGCGCCATCGAGTACCTGCCGACCGAGGAGCAGCTCACCGAGCGCGCCGCCACCGGCAAGGGCCTGACCCGTCCGGAGCTGTCGGTGCTGATTTCCTACAGCAAGATCGACCTCAAGGAAGCCTTGCTCAAGTCCCTGGTGCCGGATGACGACTACCTGACCCGTGACATGGAGACCGCGTTCCCGCCGAGCCTGGTGGCCAAGTTCTCCGAGGCCATGCGTCGCCATCGTCTGAAGCGCGAGATCGTCAGCACCCAGATCGCCAACGACCTGGTCAACCACATGGGCATCACCTTCGTGCAGCGCCTGAAGGAGTCCACCGGCATGAGCCCGGCGAACGTCGCCGGTGCCTACGTGATCGTGCGGGACATCTTCCACCTGCCGCACTGGTTCCGTCAGATCGAAGCCCTGGATCACCAGGTCTCGGCCCAGGTGCAACTGGAGCTGATGGACGAGCTGATGCGTCTGGGCCGTCGGGCGACCCGCTGGTTCCTGCGCAGCCGTCGTAACGAGCAGGATGCCGCGCGCGATGTCGCGCACTTCGGTCCGCACCTGGCGGCGCTGGGCCTCAAGCTCGACGAACTGCTGGAAGGCCCGACCCGCGAAGGCTGGCAGAACCGTTACCAGGCCTATGTCGAAGCCGGCGTACCGGAGTTGCTGGCGCGCATGGTTGCAGGCACCACTCACCTGTACACCCTGCTGCCGATCATCGAAGCGGCCGACGTGACCGGTCAGAGCGCGGCCGATGTGGCCAAGGCCTACTTCGCCGTGGGCAGCGCCCTGGACCTGCCGTGGTACCTGCAGCAGATCAGCGATCTGCCGGTGGGCAACAACTGGCAGGCCCAGGCCCGTGAAGCCTTCCGCGATGACGTGGACTGGCAGCAACGGGCGATCACCATCAAGGTGCTGCAGATGGCCGATGCGCCGGACGACATGGAAGCCCGCGTGGCCCTGTGGCTGGAGCAGAACGCGAGCATGGCTGATCGCTGGCGCGCCATGATGGTGGAAATCCGTGCCGCCAGCGGCACCGACTACGCCATGTATGCCGTGGCCAACCGGGAACTGCTGGACCTGGCCATGAGCGGTCAGTCGGTGCTGTAACGGCCTGACCCCGCCCCAAGCAAAAAAGCCCCGTATCGCAAGATACGGGGCTTTTTTATTGCCTGGCGTCGGTGCCGGCAGGCGGTTGTCGGGTAAGGCTTAGCGGGTCTTGGCCGAGGCGTCCTGCTCGACCACCATGTCCAGCACGTAGACCGTGGACGGGGCGTCGGCAGGCGGGTTCTTCCATTCGTATTGCTTGACCCGCAGCACGTTGCGCACGCCGTCCTGGTGCTCGTAACCCTCGATGGACTGGTACAGCGGATGCCAGGCGTCCTGGGTTGGCAGTTGCAGGCCGGCGGCATCGTAGCGGCGCTCACGCACTTGCAGGCACTGGAAGTCGGGGATCAGCGGGTGGCTGCATTTGACGGTCTGGGCCGCCACTTCCAGGAAGCGCGTCTGGCCCTGGCTGCCGTAGCGGGTCTCGGGGGTGGGCTGGCCTACGAACTTGAGCTGGGTGCCGTCCTGGGTGGTCAGTTGCAGGGTCGGAGTCGATTCGTCGCCGCCGAAGGTGGTGCGCAAGTCGCCCTTGAACAGGCGGCCGACTTCGGCATCCAGGGTCATCAGGCTGGGGTCGCAGGCCATCATGGTCGAGGCCAGGGGCTGGACCTTGAGCACGCCGTTTTCAGACTGGAAACCGCCGAACTGGCGGTTGCAGCCGCCGCTGATGTTGAGGTTCTGCCCGGTGAAGGTCAGGCGCAGCTGGCGCTCGATGCCCTTGTCCAGGGCGGCAACGGGTTTGCCCGCCGCGTCGCTGGCCGAGACCAGTTGCCAGTAGTAGGCGGCCAGTGCGGGTTGGGCGCTGACGGAGGCAGTGCTGGCGGGCATGGAAGAAGATCCTTCAGGGGGAGTGGACGCCGGGGTGCAGGCCTGGAGCAGGGCGGCACAGACGGATACGAGGAGGATGTTTTGCTTCATGGTTCGCTCTTTCAGCCTTGATGGAGTATGGCCTGGCGCATGGGCGGCAGGCCCAGGCCGGTAACCTGTGGCAGTGTTGCGCGGCGCCCGCCACCTGGGCCGGGCGCCGCCGGACGACCGCTGCCGTTACCGATTGCGATGTGACAGCACTGTGCCAGTTCGGTTTCATGGCCGCTGGCCAGCGGGAGTGTTACCAAATCTTGCACGCGCGTTGCAAGCAGCGCCCCGGATTGCCCGCCGCCCGGTGTCCCGGGCTTACCAGAACCAGTAAGGCAGGAATTTGGGCGTTGGCTCATTGGCCAGTTCCAGGTGATAGGTGATGGCGTTGAAAAAGAACCCATCGAGCAAGAGAAACGCCGCCACGCCGAACGCCAGGACGATCACCTCGTAATGCCGGTGCTCGGCGTATTGCCGGCCGATCCAGTAGCGCACGCCGCTGAGCAGGACAAAGCTTGCGAACACACCGGCGAAGTTGGGCTGCAAGGGCTGGGCGGCAAACGCGTTGTAGCCCAGCACCAGCAGCGCCAGGACCGCGCCGCTGGCCGGCAGGTTCAGGCACAGGCGCAGCAGGCGTTTGCGGGTGGCGCTGAACAGGCCGTTGGGGTCGATGAATATATAGGCCGCCAGCAGGGAAATGGCCGGGGTGATGGACACGATGTAACGCGCCTTCTTCGAGTTGGGAATGCTGAAGAACAGGATCAGCACCAAGAACCAGGCGCCCAGGTACAGCAGCAGGCGCGGTGCCGACGGCGGTGGCGCGCTGAACCCCTGCCTGGCGCTTCTGGCCATGACGCACAGGGCGTAGAACGCGGTGAAGCAGTAGGTGATCAGCCCGACGCTGAAGTAGAAGTAATAGCGTGGCGAGTGATTGCTGGCGATCCGGCCCAGGCCCTGCATTTCCAGCACTTGCTGCATGAAGGCGTCACCACCCTGCACGTGGGCGGCCCAGGCCAGCAGGGCGACCCCGGCGGCGAACAGCAGGCCGCTCAGCAGCGAGAACCCGACCAGGGTCCGCCACTGCCGGCTCAGCAGGTAATAGGTGCCGACCACCAGTGCCGGGCCGATCATGCCGATCGGTCCGCGCAGGGCAAAGCCCAGGATCAGCCCAAGCAATACCAGCGCCAGGCGTGCGCGCTGTTGCTTGAGATCGGCGGTGTAGGCCAGGTAGAAGCAGCCCGCGGTGATCAGGGCGGGGTAGATGTCCAGGGCCAGGGAGTTGACGCTGTCCAGGAACGCCCAGGTGAACAGCGCAAAGAGCACGCCGCAGACACCCCATTTCTGCTCATGCAGGGCCCCCAGTTTGTAGATGAACACCAGCATCAGCGACGCGGCAATGCACAAGGGCAGGCCCATCGACAGCACGGACAGCTGGCCGAAGGGCAGCGACGCCAGGTAGACCAGCAGCGTGTTGACAACGGTGTAGTCGGGATACGGCTGCAGATCGTCGGCGATGGGGAACAGCGTCATGCCGTGCTGCAGCATGTACTCGGCGAAGTCGACGAAGCGCGTGGTGTAGTTGAGGACGGCCGGTTTGTATTGCAGGCCCATGAACAGCACCAGGGCCACCAGGAAAATACTCAGGCCGGGTCGTTGCCAGATTTGTTTTTGAACGCTTTCCATGTTCACAACACACAAAAAAAGCCGACGGTATGGTGGCCAGCACTCGAACGCGTGCACGAATGGCGGCGTGGCAGGTTGCTGGCACCGGTTTTTGGGTGCAGCAATCTAGCGCGGCCGAGGTTAACGGCCGGTATAGGGGCGCAGTCCCGGCAGTGGCCGCTTCAGGCCCGAGGAGCTGGCCCTCAGGGCCGTTGCGGCTTGACCGAAGTGCCGAAGGTATTACCCATGCGCACGCTGGTGGCGGCCGGTGTCGAGAGCCCGACCTGGTTCGGCGGGCGCTTGTGCACCGGGTCCTCCATGGCCTGTTGATTGGCCTGGGCCGCCTTGACGGCGTCCGGGTCGTTGCCCATCTGTTTGCTCAGGCAGTTGTAGTCGGGGGCCTTGTAGCCGCCGACGCTGACTTCCACGCAACCCTCGCGGGCCTCCTCGGCCTGCAGCGTCCAGGGCAGGGCGCACAGCAGCAACAAGGTGGCGGCGTATTGGCTTGAACGATTCATCCTGGCCTCCTGGCAGGCCCGGGAAAGCGGGCCTCGATGCCGGCCGAGTGTAGTGCAAACCGATGACTGAAAAAGTGATGGTTTTTTTGCCGTGGCCGTAACACCAGATTCATAAACTGGCCTCAGGATGACGCTTTTAGGGATTGGACTGCAGTGCAGCGACGCAGCGCGCAGGTCGGGCGATGGACTTCATTGCACGGGGGCTTGGCGACCTGTGTGCTGGGGTTCGTGCTGCTGGCGTTGATGCCGCAGGGCTGGGGCCAGCCCGCTGTCGAGGGACCGCCCCGGGTGGATTCCCAGGCCTTGCTGACGCTGGAGATTCCGGCGCAGAACCTGGTGGATGCCCTGGAGCTGTTCAGTCGCGCCACAGGAATGGCGGTGCTGGTTGATCGGGAGTTGACCCGGGGGCGGCGGTCGGTGGGGATCAAGGGCCGCTACAGCGCTCAGGAGGGCTTGAGTCGCCTGCTGGCGGGCAGTGGCCTGATGGCCCGTTATGCCCGCAGCGATGCCTTCACCCTGCAGGTGCCGCAGGCCACGCCGGCCACGCCGCTACCGGGTGCGGGAAGCAGCCGGGCGGCGCGGCTCAACAGCAGTTATGCCAGTGCCGTGCAACAGGCGGTGGAGCACAGTCTGTGTGGTTCGGCGCTGACCCGTCCGGGCCGCTTTCGCGCCTTGCTGCAACTGTGGATCGGCGCCGATGGCCGGGTGCAGCACAGCCGCCTGGTGAGCTCCACCGGCGATCTGCAGCGCGATGAAGCCTTGGTGCAGCGCCTGGCGGACACCCGGGTTCAGCGCCAGGCGCCCAGCTCGCTGCGCCAGCCGCTGACCTTACTCTTGATACCGGACACAACAGGGAAACGCATGGACTGCAGGGAATGGGAAGGAGCTTCCGGGGTATGAAAAATACCGCACAGAGTGCGATGGTCAGGCTGTTCCTGACGTCCTACGAGGACTTTCGGGTGCGCTTGCGCAGGCGCCTGGGCTCCGAGGACCTGGCCAACGACGTCCTGCATGAAACCTACCTGCGGGTCGACCGCATGGAAGAGCCGCCCAACCTGCTGCAACCCAATGCCTACCTCTATCGCATGGCACTGAACATTGCCGCCGACCGCCGCCAGTCCGACGCCCGGCTGCTGACCGGCGACGAGGTCGAGGAACTGCTGCACATCGCCGATGACACCCAGGACCCGTCGCGGGTGGTGGGCGGCCAGAAAGAAATCCAGACCCTGCTCAAAGCCCTCTACGAACTGCCGGCGCGGCGGCGCAAGATCTTTATCGCCGCGCGCCTGGAAGAGGCGCCGCACCTGGAAATTTCCCAGCGTTTCGGCATTTCCACACGGATGGTGGAGAAAGAAATCAAGGCTGCCCTGGGCCATTGCGCCTTGCGCCTTGAAAGAAAAGTCATTCAGCGGTTCGGTCCCGGGGCCGGAAAACTGTCCTAGACAAAGAGTCCCTGATCAATCCGTGAGTACCTGCGCGCTTGAACATTTTTAGCATCTGCACCCCCCAGGCCTCGGCGGACCCGCAACTGTTGAGGGAAGCCCAGGACTGGCTGGTCCTCCTGACTTCGGGTCGGGCCACCGTGGCCGACGCCCGGGCGCTGCGCCAATGGTGCGCACAAAGCCCGCAGCACGCGGCCGCCTTCGAGCACACCAAGGCCCTGTGGCACTGCCTGCAACCGGCAGCCCAGCAGTTGGAGCAACAGTCCCGGCCCCGGCACTTGGGGCGTCGGGCGTTTCTGGGTGGCGCGATTGCGGCGTCGGCGGCGCTGTTCATGGTGCGGTTCACTGTCCCGGGCGGCTTTGCCGGGCTGACCGCGGATTTCGCCACCGACGTCGGTGAGCAGCGGCGGGTGGACCTGGCCGACGGCGTGAGCCTGGAGCTCAATACCCAGACCCGCATCAGCCGCCGCGACCCGGGCGCGGGCGAGCAGGGCATCGAGCTGCTGGAGGGCGAGGTGGAAGTTTTCAGCCACAGCACCCAGGCGCTCAAGGTCCAGGCCGGTGATGGCTGGCTGAGTGCGCGCCAGGCGCGCTTCAACTTGCGCAACACCGATCATCAGGTGTGCGTGACCTGCATCGAAGGCAGCCTGCAAGTGGCAGTGGCGGGGCGCAGCATTCGCCTGGACAGCGGCCGGCAACTGACCTACGACGCCAGGGCGGTGGGCGAGCCGATCGCCGTGGACCCCCGCAGCGTGATCGCCTGGCGCGAGCAGGTGCTGGTGTTCGACAACGCCAGCCTCAACACCGTGATCAGCGAGATCAACCGCTATCGTCCGGGGATGCTGGTGCTGCTCAATGCCGAGTTGGGCCAGCGCAAGGTCCAGGCGCGCTTCAACCTCAACCAGTTGGCGGGCGTGGCCTTGCTGATCCGCGACGCCTATGGCGCCAAATGCACCGAGCTGCCCGGTGGCGTGGTACTGCTCAGCTGACACCCCGCGATATCCCTGCGTCTCCTGCGTCGCAATGCCGCCCAAGCCGTTCGCAGCCTGCGGCAGCGGCTACACAAACCTGATTCGGCACTGACCTGTAGCCGCTGCCGAGCCTCTGGCGAGGCTGCGCGAAGGTCCGCAGGACCTTGCCTGGCGATCTTGCGTCGAACCCTCAGCGTTTCGAACTCGCAGCGTCACCGACGCAGCCGTTCGCAGCGTGTTAGAGCAAGGGCCCTAGCACTTGCCGGTAGCGCTCTTCGCCCTGGGGTGTTTGCCGCACCAGGCGGATCTCCAGGCCCGGGGGATTGTCCTGGCGATTGCCACTGAGTTGACGCCAGCCTTTGTCAGGGTTCCAGACCCGTACCTGCAAATCGCTGACCCGGCCGAGCACGGCCACTCCGTTCTTGGGCGCCGGCAAGGGGTAGCGGTCCCGAACCTCGGCCTCGGCGCGGTACAGGGTGTCGCCCTTGAGCCACCAGCGCACGCGTTGCAAGCCAACCCCCGGGGCGGGGGCGCTGCGGATCACTTCCAGGCGAAAGCCCTTGCTGTCGGAACTGCGCACACTCAGCGGGGCGGGGCTGTCGGGTTCGGCCTCGTCGCTCTCTCCCAGGCTCGGTTCGCGCAACTGGGAAGCGGCCCGCAAGGCCACATCGCGCTCCAGCTGATTGAGGCTGCGCAGCAGTTCCTCGGTCTGTTCGGTACTGGCCCGCAGATGGCTGTCGGCCCGGGTGACGCTGTCCAGGCCGCGCCAGGCAATCAGGCTGACCAGCGCCATGAGCATGATCGCCACCATCACCTCGATCAGGGTAAAGCCGCGTTGTGTCGTCATGGCTGGCTCACCACTCGCAACTGGCCGCTGGCGCTGCGTTCTACCCGCAAGCTGTTCTGGCCGTCGGACAGCACCACCTGCAGCGGCGGGTTGATCCATTCGGCGTTCAGTACCAGGCGCTGCCTGGGCTCGATATGCACCTGCAGCGTCGGGCTTAGCCACTGCCGTGGCCGCAGTTGCCGGTCGTGGCGAAAGTCGTCGATGCCGCTGCCCTCGTCTTCGCGGCGGCTGAAGCTATAGCCCTTGGCCGTGGCCCGCCAGGTGATCGGCCGGCCGTCGGCCCGGGCTTCGGCCTGGGCCACTTGCAGCAACTGGGCCAGGCCCTCGGCGTCCTTGCGCAGGGTCTGCAGCGGATCGGGGCGGATGCTCAAGCCCACGGCGGCGCTGGCGATGCCGATGATCACCAGCACCACCATCAGTTCGATCAGGGTAAAGCCCTGTTGCTTGCCTGTGTGTCGCACCTTGTGCTCCTTGGCGACGGGACTGGCGCGCCCGACGCAGATGATCGCGCAGTGAAATAAAACCGTGAGAATTGAGCTGTAGGCTGTGGCAACGGACAAACAGGAGGTCCCGCCGATGCTACGTGCCATGTCATTTCCGTCGCGCCTTGACGCCCCCCGGTTGCTGCAATACGCGGCGTTGCTGGCGGCCCTGGCCGGTGTTGCCACCTGGTCGTCGCTGCTGCTGACCCCGGCGCAATCCCAACCCCCGGCAGTGGCGCCCCAGGTGCTCGCCGCGCGCTCCGACAACCCGGCCTTGCAGTGGTTTGCCAACCAGCCGGTGCAGGTGGATATCAAGGTGTCCGGGGTCATGGCCGGCGCCCGTGGCGCGGTGGCGATCCTGAGCCTGAACGACGGTCCACCGCGCAGCTTCCTGGCCGGCGAGCAACTGACCCAGGGGGTGCGCCTGGCCGCCGTCGAGGCCGACGGCGTGCTGATCGAGCGCGGCGGCGAACAGTCGCGGATCAAGGTCAGCAAGCTGCCGGACTCGCCGCTGCTGCCACGGCTGACACGCTGACCCTCACTGGCGCGGCGCCTGGGGCCGGCTGATCAGGGTTTCCAGGCGGGCCAGGGGCGGCGCCTCGCGGCTGCGCTCGCGCACCTGGACGCTGACTCGCAACAGCCCGGGCGCGGTCGCGGCGCCAATCGCCTGTTCGCAGCGCAGCTGCAGGCGTCCCTGGTCGCAATCGACGCTCTTCAATCCGCTGGGCAAACGACCTTCCAGGCGCAACTCGGCGAGCCGGCTCTGCGCCGCCAGCAAGGCCAGGGACTTGTCCCGCAGCAGGCCGTTGCTCTGGGTCATCAGCCCGGCCACGCGCACTGCCGCGGCCATCGCCACGGCAATGATGGCCAGGGCCACCAGCACCTCGATCAGGGTAAATCCAGCTTGTTTGGACACGGCTCGCATGGGCCCCTCGCGACTGGGAAACAGCCTCGCAGACTAGCCTGCGGGCTTGACCGAATGGCGACTGAAACTCCCGAGGTTTTTCAATACCACTGACATATCTTCTTGCAACACTGCGCGACGAATCGAACTCAAGCCAAGGAATGTCGAGATGGATATCGCGCCTGTCACCTCAATTGCTGCACCCCGAAGCCAGCGTGGCTTCACCCTGATCGAGATCATGGTGGTGGTGGTCATCCTCGGGATTCTGGCCGCGATGGTGGTGCCCAAGGTCCTGGACCGTCCCGATCAAGCCCGGGCCACGGCGGCCAAGCAGGACATCGCCGGCCTGATGCAAGCCTTGAAGCTGTATCGCCTCGACCACGGCAGCTACCCGAACATGAACCAGGGCCTCAAGGTGCTGGTGGAGCGTCCGGCCAATGCCAAGGACAGCAACTGGCGCTCCTACCTGGAGCGGCTGCCCAACGATCCCTGGGGCCGTCCGTATCACTACCTCAACCCGGGGGCCAATGGTGAGGTGGATGTGTTCTCCCTCGGTGCCGACGGCCAGCCCGATGGCGACGGCGTGAATGCCGATATCGGCTCCTGGCAGCTGTAAGGCCGGCCATGAACAGCCATTCGCCCCATGCGGCGAAGCAGCGTGGCATGGCCATTATCAGCGCCTTGCTGATCGCCGCGGTGGTGGCGGTGCTGGCCGCCGCCATGCTCTCCCGGCAAAGCACCTTGACCCGCAGCGTGGAAGCCGAGCAGGCGCGGGTGGTGGGGATCGGGGTGTTGCAGGGCGGCCTGGAATACAGCCGGCAATTGCTCTGGGACGCCCGTCAGCGCGACGTCCTGACCCGACTCGACCAGGCCTGGGCACGGCCCATCGGCGATCAGGCCTTGGGCGGCTTCAACGCGGGGTTCCAGGGCCGCCTGCAGGACCTGCAAGGCAAGTTCAACCTGCGCAATCTGGTGTTCAACCAGCAAGTGGACCCGGTGCAGTTGCAGGCCTTCGAACAGCTGTGTCAGCTGATCGGCATCGACAGCGCCCTGAGCCGACGCATCAGCCAGCGGGTGATCGCTTCCTATCCCCAGCGCTTGGGCAGCACAGCGCACGCCGCCAGCCAACCGGGCAGCTTCAACAGCGGTCGCCTGACGTCCCCGGGCGCGGCGACCCAGACCTTGCCGCCCCGGCAGCCGATGCTGCGCAGCCTGGACGACCTGCGGGGCATCCAGGGCCTGGACGAGGCCCGGTTGGCTCGTCTTGAACCCTACGTCAGCATCCTGCCGGGCAACACCTGGATCAACGGCAATACCGCCAGCGCCGAGGTACTGACGGCAGCGGTGCCGGGGCTGCCGCTGTCCCGGGCCAAGGCCCTGGTGGCGGAACGTGATGCCGGGCACTGGTTCATCAACCGTGGCGATTTCCTCAACCGTCTACGCATGCCCCATCTTGCGGTAGAGCAGATCAAGGTCGGCATCACCAGCGAATGGTTCCTGCTCCAGGGCCGGGCTCGCCGCGATCAGCGCCGGGTCAGCCTGGAGGCCCTGTTGCACCGTCCCGAGGACCGCATGCCCCAGGTGATCTGGTCGCGGGTGGGGGCATGAGTCGCTTGCGCATCGCCTTGCCGCCCCTGGCCGAGTTGATTGCGGCTGAAGCGCCATTGGCCAGCCCGGTGGACTTCGCCCGGCTCGATCGCAGTGGGCGGGTCGGGGAGATCGGCCTCCGTCCCCTGGGGCAACTGACCCAGGGTGGCAAACCGGTGCCGGTGGAGTGCTTCCTGCATCCGTTGGACAGCCTGCTGACCCATATCGAGTTGCCTCAGTTGCCGGCGGCGCGGATCAAGGCCGCGGTGGACTGCGCCGCCCAGGCGCTGATCCTCGGCCCCAGTGAGCAGATGCACGTGGCCCATGGCGCCCGGGATGCCCAGGGGCAGGTGGCCCTGAGCTGGTTGCCCAAGACCGCACTGCAAGCCCTGGGGCGTCTGTTGGCACAGGCCGGCCTGAAGCTTCAGGGGCTGTACCCGGCGCCTTATGCCTTGCCGGTGCCGCCGCCGGGGCAAGCCAACCTGTGCCTGCTCGATGGCCAGCTGCTGCTGCGCCAGAGCAGCGGACAGGGCAGCGTGCAGCCGCTGGTGGAAGAAACCCTGGAGCAGTTGCGGGCCTCGGGCTGCGAGGTGGGCTGGATCGGCGATGCCGCACCGCCGGTCTGCCAGCTGCTGCCGGGCGAGCAACGCTGGAGTGGCCCGCTGCCGGGATGGGGCTTGCACGCCGGCGCGGTGGCGGGGGGCGTGAAGGTCCAAGGCTGGGGCCGGGCCCTGGGGTGCTGCGCCCTGGCCGTGCTGGTCTGGGTCGTGGGGCTGAACCTGTATGCCGCCCGTGAGGCCGAGCAGGGCCAGCGGCTCAAGGCGCAGATGAGTCAGCGGGTCAAGCAGGTGTTCCCTCAATTGCCGGTGGTGCTCAATCCCCTGCAACAGGCCCGCCAGCAACTGGCGGCGCAGCAGAGCGGGGCAGCGGACCCGACCCAGGTGTTCAGCCGTCTGTTGCAGCAGGCCGGCAGTGCCATGCCCTTTATGGTGGGCAGCGTGCAGAGCCTGAGTTTCGCCGAGGACCGCTTGCAGCTGGAGCTGCTGCCGGACACGCCGAAGAACGCCGACAGCGCTTGGCAGGGCGCCTTGACCCAGGCCGGCTACAGCGTCCAGGCGCAGGGCAATGGCTGGAGCCTGAGCCCGGCCGCAGACGAGCCGGCCAACGTCGCCGACAACACCTCGGGAGTTGAAGATGAATAAGGCCAGGCTGGCGCAGTATCAGGCGCGCTGGTCACACCTGCGGACCCAGGTCCATATCCAGGTCCAGGGCCATTGGAACACGCTGGCACCAAGGGAAAAACGCCTGTTGAGCGCCACCGCCCTGGGCGTGCTGGGGCTGTTGCTGTGGTGGCTGCTGATCCAGCCGCCGCTGAAGACGATCGACTACTGGCAAGCCGAGACGCCGAAGCTGCGCGCCCAGGCCGAGGCCCTGGAAGTGCTGTTGCACGAGGCGGCGGGCCCTGACAGCCGGGGCGCGAGCCTTGAGCAATCCTTGCGCCAGACCCTGGACGGCGCCGGGCTCAAGGACCACTACCAGTTGCAACAGCCTGATGAAGCCGGCCCCGAGAGCTGGCGGTTGACCTTTGAGCAGGCCCCGGCGGATGCCGTGGTCGGCTGGCTGCTGGGGGCTCCCCGGCAGCTTTCACTGCAGGTGGTGGAGGCCCGTCTGCAACGCGCAGCCGCGGCCGCCGCCCAAGACTCGGCAGGCACACTGTCCGGGACCGTTCGCATGGATCAGGCGCAGGGCGCTAAGGAAGCTTCATGAAGTGGTCAGGTTGCAATTACGTGCGCCAGTGTCGCAAGGCCGCACCTTTTCTGCTGCTGGCGTTGGGGGCCTGCAGCAACACCCCGTCCACCACGCCGCCGCCCTTGCTGGTGGACAGCGAACTGGGCCAGCCCCTGGCCAATACCCAGCGCAGCGGCGATGCCCTGCTGGATCGCCAGCGCTTGCAGGCGCAACAGGCTCAGCGGCCGAAAGTGCTGCACCCGCTAACCAACAGCAGTCGCGGCCACAGCAGCCCGCGCAGCACCAGTGTGCCGCGCAACCCCCTGGGGGATCAGCCGGTGCAACTGAACTTCGTCGATGCCGATATCCAGGCGGTGGTGCGGGCCTTGTCCCGCTCCACCGGCCAGCAGTTCCTGGTGGACCCACGGGTCAAGGGCAGCCTGACCCTGGTCAGCGAAGGCCAGGTGCCGGCCCACCAGGCCTACGACATGCTGCTGGCGGCGCTGCGCATGCAGGGCTTTTCCGTGGTGGACGTGGGCGGGGTGGCCCAGGTGGTGCCCGAGGCCGATGCCAAGCTGCTGGGCGGACCGATCTACAGCGCCGACAAGCCAGCGGGCAACGGCATGCTGACCCGCACCTTTCGCCTGCAATACGAAAATGCGGTGAACCTGATCCCGGTGCTGCGGCCTATCGTTTCGCCGAACAACCCAATCAACGCCTACCCGGGCAACAACAGCATCGTGGTCACCGACTATGCCGAGAACCTGCAGCGTGTCGCGCAGATTATCGACGGCATCGACACCCCCAGCGCCATCGACACCGATGTGGTGGCGGTGCAGAACGGCATCGCCGTGGACATCGCGACCATGGTGGCCGAACTGCTGGAAACCCAGGGCGCCGACCAGACCCAGAAAATCAGCGTGATTGGCGACCCGCGCTCCAACTCCATCATCATCCGTGCCGGCAGCCCGGAGCGCACCGAGCTGGCGCGCAACCTGATCTACAAACTGGACAACGCCCAGAGCAACCCGAGCAACCTGCACGTGGTCTACCTGCGCAACGCCCAGGCCGGCAAACTGGCCCAGGCCCTGCGCGGGCTGCTCACTGGCGAAAGCGACAGCGGCGGCAACGACGGCGCCCGGGCCATGCTCAGCGGCATGGGCGGCAACAGCCAGAGCGGCCAGAGCCCGACCCAGAACAGCAGCGGCACGCCCACCGGCAGCGGCAACGTCAGCAACAGTGGCAGCAGTGCCTATGGCCAGGGCAGCAACTCCGGCAGCGGCTTGAGCGGCACTGGCCAGTCAGCGGATCAGAACACCGCCTTCAGTGCCGGCGGGGTCACCATCCAGGCCGACGCCACCACCAACACCTTGCTGATTTCCGCCCCGGACCCGCTGTACCGCAACCTGCGGGAAGTCATCGACCAGCTCGACCAGCGTCGCGCCCAAGTGGTGATCGAGAGCCTGATCGTCGAAGTGGGCGAGGACGATGCCAGCGAATTCGGCGTGCAGTGGCAGGCCGGCAACCTGGGTGGGCGTGGTGGCTTTGGCGGGGTCAACCTGGGCGGCAGCGGGCTGGTGGGCACCCCGGCCAGCAAGACCAGCATCGACGTCTTGCCCAAGGGCCTGAACATCGGCGTGGTCAACGGCACCGTGGACATCCCGGGGATCGGCAAGGTGCTGGACCTCAAGGTCCTGGCCCGAGCGTTGAAGAGCAAGGGCGGAACCAACGTGTTGTCGACGCCGAATCTTTTGACCTTGGACAACGAGGCGGCGAGCATCTTCGTTGGCCAGACCATTCCCTTTGTCACCGGCAGCTATGTCACCGGAGGCGGCGGCACCAGCAACAACCCGTTCCAGACCGTGCAGCGTGAAGAAGTGGGCCTGAAGCTTAATGTGCGGCCGCAGATTTCCGAGGGTGGCACGGTCAAGCTGGACATCTACCAGGAAGTCAGCAGCGTTGACCCTCGCGCCTCGGTGGATGCCGGGACCGTGACCAACAAACGTGCGATCGATACCAGCATCCTCTTGGATGACGGGCAGATCATGGTGCTGGGGGGGTTGCTGCAGGACGGTTACAGCCAGAGCAATGACGCGGTGCCGTGGCTGTCGAGTATTCCTGGACTTGGGGCATTGTTTCGCAATGAGAAGCGCAGCATTACCAAGACCAACCTGATGGTGTTCTTGCGGCCTTACATCATTCGCGACAGTGGCGCGGGGCGCAGCATTACCCTCAATCGTTACGACTTCATGCGCCGGGCGCAGGGGGAGTTGCAGCCGGAGCGCAGTTGGGCGATGCCGGATATGCAGGCGCCGCAGTTGCCTTCGGCGGCGAAGGCGATTCCGGGGGCGGTGCCGGTGTCGTTGCAGACGCCTGGGGTTGGGCAGGGGCCGCGGGCGACGATCAGGGCGGTGCCGGTGCAATGAAGGTGTTCATTCAGAGGCATGGAGCCTATGTCCGTTGTTGTGGTCATGGCCACTTTTGCAGGGGCTTTGACGGCCAATGGAGGGGGTACATATCCGTTGCTGCGGGTGTGGCTACTTATGGTTTCGCCCTTACGGCGAGTCCCTTTTTTTCAAACGCCAAAAAAAGGAACCAAAAAACGCTTGCCCCTCCATGGGCCCCTCGCTGGGGCTCGGGGTTCCCTCGCTTCGGCATTGCTCCGGGGGCCCGCCGCCAACCGGCCATCCATGGCCGGGTGGCGGCTAGCTCGGCATCCATGCCGAGCTGCCCCCTACGCAACGCCTACGCTCGGCCGGCTGGGAAGGGGCCGGAAGATCAAGATCAAGATCAAGATCAAAAGCCAAAGCCAAAGCCAAAACCAAGGTGCGCAGGCCGGCTCTTTGTAGCCGCTGCCGAAGGCTGCGAAAGAGGGCGACGCGATATGTCAGGAAAATTGGGGAGGCAGGTTTAGCGTCTCCTGCGGAGCCGGTCGCAGCCTTCGGCAGCGGCTACAGGTAACGCGAACGGCAATGAAACAGGCCGGCCGGCAGGCCGCCGTCAGATTTTGATCTTGCTTTTGATTTTGATCTGAGCGCCCCGTTAACCACGATGGCCGAACGCAGGCATTGAGCCGTGGGTAACCCGGCAGGGATGCCGGGTTAGCCGCCACCCGGCCATGGATGGCCGGTGGCGGCGGCCCACGGATCAATGCCGGAGTGAGGGCATGCCGAGCCTAGGCGAGGCACCGAGTGGAGGGGCAGAGCGTTTTGCTTACTTTTGCGCTTTTCAAAAGTGAGCCGCTGTAAGAGCGGAACCGCCAGCGGCCGCACCCGCAAGAACGGATATGTACCCAAACCCACGGTAAGAACAAAAACCGTAATCAGCCACACCCGCAGTCCCGGATATGCACCCCACCAGGAGACACAAGCATGACCACCCAGCTCCCCTACGCCTGGGCCAAATCCCAACGCATTCTCCTGCGTCACAGCGAGGAGGGCGCCACCCTGCTGGTCTGCCCCTCGACCCCCGGCTGGTCCATCAGCGAAGCCCGCCGCCAGTTCGGCCCCGCACGCCTGGAACGTATCCGCGACGACGAGCTCGACGGTCTGTTGGCCACGGCCTACGCCGACACCGGCAGCGCCGCAGCGGTGGTCGGGGCCGCGGAGAATGAGGTGGACCTGGACCGCCTGATGCAGGACATGCCGGAAATCACCGACCTGCTGGACACCCAGGACGGCGCCCCGGTGATCCGCATGATCAACGCCTTGCTCACCCAGGCCGCGCGGGATGAGGCCAGTGATATTCATATCGAGCCCTTTGAAACCCACTCGGTGGTGCGCTACCGGGTCGACGGCACCCTGCGCGATGTGGTCTCGCCTCGCAAGGCGCTGCACGGGGCGCTGGTGTCGCGGATCAAGATCATGGCCCAGTTGGATATCGCCGAAAAACGCTTGCCCCAGGACGGCCGCATCGCCTTGCGGGTGGCCGGCCGGCCCATCGACATTCGGGTGTCCACGGTGCCCACCGGCCATGGCGAGCGGGTGGTGATGCGGCTGCTGGACAAGCAGGCCGGGCGCCTGCAACTGGAAACCCTGGGCATGGACCCGGACCTGCTGGCGCGTCTGGATGGCCTGATCCGCCAGCCCCACGGCATCGTCCTGGTCACCGGGCCCACCGGCAGCGGCAAGACCACCAGCCTCTACGCCGCCCTGGCCCGGCTGGATGCCAGCACCAGCAATATCCTCACTGTCGAAGACCCGGTGGAATACGACCTGCCGGGCATCAGCCAGATCCAGGTCAACGCCAAGATCGACATGACCTTCGCCCTGGCGCTGCGGGCGATCCTGCGCCAGGACCCGGACGTGATCATGATCGGCGAGATCCGCGACCTGGAAACCGCGCAGATCGCGGTCCAGGCCTCGCTTACCGGGCACTTGGTGCTGGCCACCCTGCACACCAACGACGCAGTGTCGGCGGTCAACCGCCTGATCGACATGGGGGTGGAGCCTTTCCTCCTGGCCTCGTCGATGCTCGGGGTGCTGGCCCAGCGGCTGGTGCGGCGCTTGTGCAACCAGTGCAAGCAAGCCGATCCAGCCAATCCCGGCACCTGGCACCCGGTGGGTTGCCCGGCCTGTAACCACATCGGCTACAGCGGCCGCACCGGGATTCATGAGCTGTTCTGCATCGACGATGACATCCGCAGCCTGATCCACCAGGGCGCTGACGAGCAGGCCTTGCGGGCCGCAGCGCGGCGGGCGGGGATGCTGAGCATGCGTGAGGATGGCGAGCGCTGGGTACGCAGCGGCGCCACCGCACCGGAAGAAATCCTACGTGTGACACGGGACGCCTGATGAATCGCTATCGCTACGAAGCCGCCGACGCCCTCGGCAAGATCGAGTCCGGCCACCTGGAAGCCGACAGCCAGGGCGCGGCTTTCGCCAGCCTGCGCAGCCGTGGCTTGACCGCGCTGCAGGTGCAACTGGACAGCAACCCAGGCAGCGGCGCAGTTGGGGGGCTCTTCAGCCCCAGGCTCAGCGACAACGACCTGGCCTGGGCCACGCGCCAGCTGGCCAGCCTGCTGGGGGCCAGCCTGCCGCTGGAGGCGGCGCTCAGTGCCACGGTGGAGCAGGCCGAGCGCAAGCACATTGCCCAGACCCTGAGCGCGGTGCGCGCGGATGTGCGCAGCGGCATGCGCCTGGCCGAGGCCCTGGCCGCGCGGCCCCGGGACTTTCCGGAAATCTACCGGGCACTGATTGCCGCAGGTGAAGAATCCGGTGACCTGGCCCAGGTCATGGAGCGGCTGGCGGACTATATCGAGGAGCGCAACGGCCTGCGGGGCAAGATCCTCACCGCCTTTATCTACCCCGGGGTGGTGGGCCTGGTGTCCATCGGCATCGTGATCTTTCTGCTCAGTTATGTGGTGCCCCAGGTGGTCAGCGCCTTTTCCCAGGCCCGCCAGGACCTGCCGGGGCTGACCCTGGCCATGCTCAATGCCAGCGACTTCATTCGTGCCTGGGGCATCCAGTGTTTCGGCGCCCTGGTGGCGGGGTTCTGGGGGTGGCGGCTGTACCTGCGCAACCCCCGGGCACGCTTGAGCTGGCACAGCCGGATTCTGCGCCTGCCGCTGTTCGGGCGTTTTGTCCTGGGGTTGAACACCGCGCGTTTCGCCTCGACCCTGGCGATTCTCAGTGGCGCCGGGGTGCCGCTGCTACGGGCCCTGGACGCGGCGCGCCAGACCCTGTCCAACGACCGCCTGAGCCAGAGCGTCAGCGAGGCTACGGCCAAGGTGCGCGAGGGGGCCAACCTCGCGGCTGCGCTGCGGGTGGAGAAAGTCTTCCCGCCGGTGCTGATCCACCTGATCGCCAGTGGTGAAAAGACCGGGGCCTTGCCGCCGATGCTGGAGCGGGCGGCCCTGACCCTGTCGCGGGATATCGAACGCCGGGCCATGGGCATGACCGCGTTGCTCGAACCGCTGATGATCGTGGTCATGGGCGGTGTGGTGCTGGTGATCGTGATGGCGGTGATGCTGCCGATCATCGAGATCAACCAACTGGTGACCTGAACCGCACAACCCGACCCGACCTGACCCCGTCCGGCCCGGTCCGTAGGAGCTGGCTTGCCAGCGAAGGCGTCGGCCCCGGCGATGCAGGTCTCGCGGGCCCCTTCGCCGGCAAGCCGGCTCCTACGAGAGCGAAGGTGTGGTCCGAAGGGCAGGGCAGCTGGAAAATTTCACGCGGCCTGCCTCACTCCCGACCCGGCAATCGGCCAAGCTCGGGTTCCTTGTTCTGTCATGTTCCGGCGCTGTCTGCACTCGCTTCGGCGCTTGCAGAGCGATGCCGGCGCCAGCTCGGGCAACCTGGCGCTCACCTACCCGGGAAAGGCCCGGAAAACGGCGCCAAACACCCGAGAATCTTTTGCCAAAACAGTCGGTTTCTCCCGAGGTTTTTTCCTTTATCTGTCACCGGAAGCTGCGAACTTCTCTCTCCATGGCCTCACCCCTCAAGCCCTCTGGATCAAGGCTTCTGGCCCGAGTGCCATGGCGTCATGCAAGAGCTATTCACCCAACGTACGAACACGACGAAAGGAGATTCTTCATGTTTAAGCGCAACGTTCTCGCGGCATCCCTGACCCTGGCTGCCCTGTGCTCGGCACAGGCTGCCCTGGCTGATATCAACGGCGGTGGCGCCACCCTGCCACAACCGCTGTACCAGACCGCTGGCGTACTGACCGCCGGCTTCGCTCCCTACATCGGCGTAGGCAGCGGCAACGGCAAGGCTGCCTTCCTGAACAACGACTACACCAAGTTCGTGGCCGGCACTACCGGCAAGAACGTGCACTGGGCCGGTAGCGATTCCAAGCTCTCTGCCGCTGAACTGAGCGCCTACGCCACCGGTCACGAAGCCGCCTGGGGCAAGCTGATCCAGGTGCCTTCGGTGGCCACTTCGGTTGCCATTCCGTTCAACAAGGCCGGCACTGCTGCGGTCAACCTGAGCGTCAATGACCTGTGCGGCGTGTTCTCCGGCCGTGTTTCCGACTGGAGCCAGATCGCCGGTTCAGGCCGTACTGGCGCCATCACCGTGGTTTACCGCAACGAAAGCAGCGGCACCACCGAGCTGTTCACCCGCTTCCTGAACGCCAAATGCGCCGAGACCGGCACCTTCGGCGTGACCACCAACTTCGCTACCAGCTACACCGGTGGCCTGCCTGCCGGCGCTGTGGCCGCAGTGGGCAGCCAAGGCGTGATGGATGCCCTGAACGCCGGCGACGGCCGCATCACCTACATGAGCCCGGACTACGCCGCGCCAAGCCTGGCCGGTCTGGACGACGCCACCAAGGTGGCCAAGGTGGCCGGCGTTTCGCCTGCACCTGCCAACGTTTCCGCCGCCATCGGTGGCGTTCCGGTTCCAGCTGCGGCCGATCGCGGCAATCCGGACAAGTGGGTACCTGTCTTCGGCAAGGCCGGCGCGACCGGCACCGTGCCTTATCCCGATACTGGCTACCCAATCCTGGGCTTCACCAACCTGATCTTCAGCCAGTGCTATGCCGACGCCACTCAGAGCGGCCAGGTGCGTGACTTCTTCGCCCGTCACTACGGCGCGACCACCAACAACGACGCGGCCATCACCGCCAACCGTTTCGTACCACTGCCTACCGCTTGGAAAACCGCGATCCGCACCACCTTCGTGACCGCTTCCAACACCCTGAGCATCGGCAACACCAACGTCTGCAACAACATCGGTCGTCCGCTGTAACGGCGAACCCCACCGAGCGGCAACACCCGATCAGCAACGGTTTCGGCCGTTGCTGATTTTTTTCATCCAGCATCTGTTCAGAGCGCGCATCCAGCGGGCTTACGCCCTCCGAACGGCCAGTGACATCACCGGATAGGACAGGAGTCTTGTCATGCCCAAAGCTCAATGGTTGATCGCTTCACTGTTATACGGCGCGTTCTGCGTCCAGCAGGCCCAGGCGGATATCAACGGTGGAGGCTCGACCTTTACCCGGCCGCTGTATCAGACCGCCGGGGTGTTGACCGCGGGGTTTGCGCCCTACATTGGCGCGGATCAGGGCCGGGACAAGGTGGCTTTTCTACAGAACAACTACAGCGTGCTGGTGCCTGGCGCAGCCCCCAAGACCGTGCATTGGGTGGCCAGTGAGTCGAGGCTGAGCGCGGTGGAACTGAGCAACTACGCCTTGGCCCATCAGGCGCAGTTCGGCAAGCTGATCCAGGTGCCTTCGGCAGCGACGAGCGTTGCAATTCCGTTCAACAAGCCCGGCAGCCATGAACTGGACCTGAGCATCGACACCTTGTGTGGGGTGTTCTCGGGGCGTCTGTCCCGCTGGGAGTTGATCCAGGGTTCCGCACGTAGCGGCCCGATCACCGTGGTTTATCCCAAAGGTAGCAGCGGCTTCACCGAGCTGTTCACGCGTTTCCTGAATGCCAAGTGCAATGAAACCGGGACCTTTGCCGTGACCACCTACTTTGATTCCAGCTATTCGGGCGGGCTGCCGGCCGGCGCGCTGGCGGCCAATAGCGGTGACGCCATCATGACGGCGGTGAATGCCTGGGATGGCGCCATCACCTTCATGAGCCCGGCCCTTGCGGCACCGACCCTGGCCGGTCTGGATGACGGGAACAAGGTGGCCAGGATCACCGGCGTCTCGCCGGCGCCGGCCAACATTGTCAATGCCATCAACAGCGTTGCGCTGCCTCCCATCGCCGAGCGCAGTAACCCGGACAAGTGGGTGCCGGTGTTCGGCAGGAACTGGGAACAGGGCGTCTTGCCTTATCCGCAGAGCGGCTATCCGATCCTGGGCTACACCAACCTGATCTTCAGCCAGTGCTATGCCGATGCCACTCAAAGCAATCAGGTCCGTGACTTCTTGGCTCGCCACTATGGCGCGCTTGAGGCCCGAAACAATGATCAGGCAATCAGGGCTCAGGGCATGCTGCCCTTGCACCCGTCCTGGAAAGTCGCCGTGCGTTCCAGCTTCCTGAGCGCCACCAATGCCTTGAGCATCGGCAATCCCAACGTCTGCAACGGCATCGGCCGGCCACTGTGAGCTGGCTCCGGCAGCGGCTTGGGCCGTTGCCGGAGCCCAACGTCGCCTGCATTACACCCGCTAGATGAATTTTCCGTGACATCCGTTCGGTCGCGCCCCGCGCCAACGGCCTATCCCCTAAAGCAGTGACGCGTGCCCTGGGCCCTATCAGCGTCGCGCTCCCGTGGGCGTCATAACAAAGGATGAGTAGTCATGGTTCGCTGCAAACCACCGGTCAAATCCCCAGCCCTGCGCCTTGATGGCGAGTTGCCGAGCCTGCGGCTCAAGCCCCTGGCCCAGGCCATTGCCTTGCTGATGGTGGCGGGCAGTGCCCATGGCGCCACGGCCTTCAGTTCCGGCTGGTTTGCCGCCAAGGGCGCGTCCCAGGCCGCCACCGCCGCGCGCACCAACGGCCAGGTGCCGGGGATTCCGTCGTTGTCCCAGCAGACCCGGGCCAACCAGCAGTTGCAGCGTTCCTTGAGCAATCTCAACGCCAGCGTCGCCGCCATTGCCGCCCAGCAGGCGGCCCAGGCCGCAGCGCGTCAGGCGGCGTTCGGCACGGTGAGCCAGATTCCTGATGGCCTCGGCCAGGGCGGGCTCAAGGTCGACAACAGCCTGGCCCAGGGCTGGATCAACGCCAAGGGTCCGGTGCAGAGCCAGTCCGGCGGCAAGACCACGGTGACCATCGAACAGACCGCCGACAAAGCCATCCTCAACTGGGAGACCTTCAACGTCGGGCGCAACACCACCGTGGATTTCCAGCAGCAGTCCAACTGGGCGCTGCTGAACAAGGTCAACGACCCCAACGGTCGGCCCAGCGAGATCCAGGGCCAGATCAAGGGCGCCGGCACGGTGATGATCATGAACCGCAACGGAGTGATCTTCAGCGGCACCAGCCAGGTCAACGTGCGCAACCTGGTGGCGGCTGCGGCCACCATCAGCGACGAGCAGTTCACCAAGCAAGGCCTCTATGTGGACGCCAACGGCACCCAGCCGACCTTCACCGATGCCCTGGGCAAGGTCCAGGTGCAGCGCGGTGCGCTGATCCAGACCCACCCGGCGGCCAGCTCCACCGAGTCCGGTGGCTACGCCTTGCTGCTGGGGTCGGAAGTGGAAAACGCCGGCACCATCGTCACCGCCAAGGGCCAGACCACCCTGGCTGCCGGCGACAGTTTCTACATCCGCCGCGGGGTCGGCACCAGCGGCAACCAGCACTCGACGACACGGGGCAACGAGGTCGCCACCTCGCTCAAGCCCGGCAGCACGGCGGGCACGGTCAGCAACACTGGCCTGATCATGGCGTCCACCGGCGACATCACCCTGACCGGGCACCGGGTGCAACAGAACGGCGTGGCCCTGGCCAGCACCTCGGTGGACACCCGCGGCACCATCCATTTGCTCAACGCCGCCAGCGACAGCACCGGCAGCGTGACCCTGGGGCAGGGCAGCACCACCGCGATCCTGCTGGACAGCAGTGGCAACACCGCCCTGGACAGCCAGCGTAACAATGGCCTGATCAACCTCGACGGCACCCCGACCAACCTGATCACCGGGCAGTTCAACAACTTGAGCAGCGTGGCCGACCGCAGCGACCAGTCGCGGGTGGAGATCGTCAGCGGCGGCACCGTGGACTTTCAGAACGGCTCCATCACCCTGGCCACCGGTGGCCAGGTGGCGGTCAGTGCCGGGCAGCGCAGCCTGGTGCGCGACGGTGCGGTGATCGACGTGGCCGGCGCGGTCGGGGTCAAGGTGGCGATGGAGTCCAACACCATCAAGATCAACGTCCAGGGCAACGAGCAGCGCGACTCGGCGGGCAACCGCGACAGCGGCCAGTTGATCAACAACGACGTCTGGGTCGACCTGCGCGAGCTGGTGTTCGTTCCGGCGGGTACCAACGGCTATGCCACTGATCGCTGGTACACCGCCGGCGGCCTGCTGGAAGTGGGCGGCTACCTGGGCACCCAGGGCCACAACATTGGCGAGTGGATGGCCCAGGGCGGCACCCTGACCTTCACCGGCAAGGAGGTGGTGACCCAGTCCGGGGCCCAGTTGAACCTGTCCGGCGGCACCGTCGACGTGCAGGCAGGCTACATCCAGCAGACCTGGCTCAAGGGCGTTGACGGGCGCCTGTACGAGCTGTCCCGAGCCCCGGGGGATTTGCTCTACACCGGCATCTACAAGGGCTACGTGGACAGCAGCCCGCGCTGGGGCCGCACCGATTACTACTACAACCCGCTGATCGCCCAGCAGCGCCGGTACGAGGCCGGCTACAGCGTCGGCCGCGACGCCGGCAAGCTGGTGATCGGCACCGGCAATGCAGTGCTTGAAGGCCAGCTGGTCAGCGAAGTGTTCAAGGGCGACCGCCAGACCCAGGCGCCCAACGTCAACCTCGACGGCTACCAGCAATCGCACAAGGCCGCGGCCCAGCGCGCGCAACTGATCATTGGCAACTACACGCCGATCTACAACAAGGCCAGCGGCACCCTGCGCTATGCCCTGAGCCCGACCGTGGACAAGGTGCTGATCGAGGCCAACCAGCAGCAGATTGCCGACGGCCTGGACCTCACCACAGCCCTGCCGGCCAACCGCCAGGGCCAGCTGGTGCTCGACAGCGACACCCTCAACGGCTTCCAGTTGGGGGTGATCAAGGTCGGCGCCAAACAGCAGATTCAGGTCAACGGCGCGCTGCAGGTGGCGCACGGTGGCGACATCACTCTGTTCGGGCCAGAGGTCCAGCTCAACGCCAACCTCACGGCCCACGGCGGCAGCATCAACGCCGGCAACGTGCTGAACCAGGTGGATGTGAACCGCAACTTCGTGGTCGGCGATGTGATCCTCGCGCCCAGCGGCGGCGCCCAGGCCCGGGTCAATGTGGCCGATGGGGTCAAGCTGGATGTCAGCGGACGCTGGAGCAACCTGGCCCTGGACCCGTCGGACAGCAGCGGCCTGGCCTTTATCAACGGTGGCAAGCTGTCGTTGCGCAGCAGCGGCGACCTCAACCTGGGCAACGGCACCCTGGTGGATGCCAGCTCCGGCGCCAGCCTCGGCTATGACGGCAAGGCCAGCGGCGGCAAGGGCGGCGATGTGACCCTGGCCGCCGACGGCCAGCTCGACCTCAAGGGCGAGCTGCGCGGCCATGGAGTCAACGGTGGCGGCACCCTGGCCCTGCAGGCGCACAAGGTGCTGATCGGCGCCAAGGACGTGGCCCCGCAAGCCGGAACCTTGCAACTGGCGGGGGACTTCTTCAACAAGGGGTTTGGTGCCTACGACATCACCGGCAATGAAGGCCTGACGGTGGCCGACGGCGCCCAGGTCGAGGTCAAGATGCCGGTCTACCGCTTCGCTGCCCAGGCTGGCAGCAGTGCCACTGGCAGCGATCCGGCCAGCGTTCTGCAGCCCTGGCTGCCGGACCTGTACCAGCAGGACGCGGCCAAGGGCGTGCTGACCCAGCGCCGTGGCGCCGGGTTGACCCTGAGCGCCGGCAATCAGTACTCCACGGCTGCCCAGTTGGCCACCACGGCGTTGACCGTGGGGCAGGGCGCGGTGATCAGTGTCGACCCGGGGCAGGCCATCAACCTGCGCAGCGTCGGTCAACTGACGATGAACGGCACCCTCAATGCCTGGGGTGGCAGCGTCAGCCTCGGTGGTTTGACCGTGGCCAGTTCCGAGGCCGCCAATGCCGCCGGCCACGGGCGTTCGATCTGGGTCGGCGAGCAGGCGCTGATCGACGTGGCGGCGCGGGCGGTGAGCGCGGTGGACAATCGCGGGCGCCTTTACGGTCAGGTGCGCAATGGCGGCAAGATCGCCATCGGCGGCGAGATCGACCTGGCCAGCGGCATTGCCAAGGCCAGCGACCTGTTTGTGGTGGTGCGCGACGGTGCGCGTCTTGACGCTTCCGGGGCCCAGGCGGCCCTGGACATTCCCGGCCAGGGCCGGGTGCAGGTGGCCAGCAACGGTGGCAGCATCAGCTTCGCTTCCAACAACGGCCTGTACCTGGACGGCAGTTTCGTCGCCCGGGCCGGCGGTGCCGGCGCGGCGGGGGGCACCTTGTCCCTGGCCCTGGAAAGCCCGTACTACATCAAGAACGCGGTCAACGACCGGGTGCTCAAGGCGCGGGAGCTGGTGCTGAGCCAGATCCACCAGGGCAGTGGGCTACCCGCCAGCGCCGACGCCGCAGCCGCCAGCCTGGAGTACGGCCATGGCCGCCTCGGGGTGGATCAGGTCACGGCTGGCGGTTTCGACAATCTGGCGCTGCTGAGCAACGGCCTGCTGAGCTTCGACGGCGATGTGTCGCTGAACATGGGCCAGAGCCTGCGCCTGTACAGCGGCGCGCTGAACCTGAGCGAGAGTGCCGCGGCCAACGCCCGGGTCAATCTGTCGGCGCCCTACCTGTTGCTGGCGGGCATCCTCGCGCCCCTGGAAGCCAAGGACCAGTACCTGCGGCCGGTGTCCACCGGCACGCCGTCGCAACGGGCCACCCAGGCGCAGTTCAATGCCAGCGCCAACCTGATCGATGTGCGCGGCAACGTGGTGTTCGGCAGCAAGGGCAGCTTGCGCCAGGCCGACAACAGCCTGCTGAGCGTCGAGCGCCGTGGCTTCGACGATGTGCAACTGACCAGCCAGGGCGATTTGCGCTTCCTCGCCGGGGCCGGTGCCGATGTGATCGCCAAGGGCATCAGCACCCAGTTGCTGACCCAGGGCGACATGACCCTGCGGGCCGCGCAGCTGTACCCGGCCACCGAGGTCGGGGCCCGGGTGATTGCCGGTTACCTCAACGATATCTCCGGCACCCGCATCAACTTCGACCCCAGCCGTACCCTGACCATCGGCCGCACCGGTAATGGCGACCCGGCGGTGCCGTACTCGGCCTTCGGCCGCCTGCAACTGGGCGCGGCCACCATCAAGCAGGGCGGGGTGATCCGTGCGCCCCTGGGCCTGATCGAGATCGGCAACCTGGGCGCCAGCCAGGTAGAGTTGCTGCCCGGCAGCCTGACCTCGGTCAGCGGCAAGGGCCTGGTATTGCCTTACGGCGGCACCGTCGACGGTCAGGTCTACAAGTACAACGGCAAGACCGTGACCTTCCTCGGCCAGGGCGCCCTGGTGAATGAGAACAGCGACCTGAGCGTCGGGGTGATCCTCGGGGGCCAGTCGGTGCAGGTGCAACCCAATGCCACCGTGGACCTGTCCGGTGGCGGCGAGCTGCTGGGGGCCGGGTTCATTTCCGGGCGCGGCGGTTCCACCGATGCGCGCTACAGCCCGCTGGTGCAGATCGGCGCCAACGGCAGCTTCATCCTGCCGGGCCTGGGCAGTAACCCGATCTACGCCATCGTCCCCGGGGCACAGCCGGGCTATGCGCCGGTGGCCCCGGAGGGTGGCGCGGTGGACCCGTTGATCGGTCAGCAGATCACCATCGGCAGTGGCGTGCCGGGGCTGGCGGCGGGCACCTACACCCTGATGCCGTCCACCTATGCGCTGATGCCGGGGGCCTTTCGCGTCGAGATCAACGGCTTGGCCGGGCTTGGCAGCGAAAGCGCGGCCCAGCAGCTGCGCAATGGCTCCTGGTCCACCGCCGGGCGCCTGTCGATCGCCAACACCGGGATCAGCAACAGCGTGGCCAGCCAGTTGATCCTGACCTCGGCCGATACCCTGCGGCGTTATTCCCAGTACAACGAAACCGGCTACGCCCAGTTCGCCCTGGCCGATGCGGCGCGCCTCGGGGTGCCCCGGCCGATGCTGCCGGTGGACGCCAAGACCCTGAAGCTGGCGCTGCAAGCGGGGGCCGGGGCGGATGCCTTCTCCTTCCGCGGCATCGGTCGCTTCGACGCCGCCCAGGGCGGCTACGGCGGCACCGTGGCGATCTTGAACATGGGCAGCGGCGGCATTGAAGTGGTGACCAGCGGCAAGTCGGCCACCAGCGGCTTCAGCGGCGTCAC
This sequence comes from Pseudomonas danubii, assembly GCF_042980055.1. Classification (NCBI taxonomy): domain Bacteria; kingdom Pseudomonadati; phylum Pseudomonadota; class Gammaproteobacteria; order Pseudomonadales; family Pseudomonadaceae; genus Pseudomonas; species Pseudomonas danubii. Next base: position 4,922,398 of record NZ_CP116502.1, on the reverse strand, counting down.
CCTGGACGCGGACAGCCTCAATACCCTGGGCGCGGCGCGGCTGATGCTCGGTGGCCTGACGCTGGTCAAATACGGCCAGGGCGGCAACTACATCACCCTGGCCGAAGGCATCAACACGCCCAAGGGCTCCATCACCTTGCGCGAAGGCGTGACCCTGGCCGCGCCGGAAGTCTTCCTGGTGAGCAACAGCGGCGAGATCGTCCTGGAGCAGGGCGCCTCCATCAACACCTTGGGTCGCGGCAAGGCCAGCTATGACGCCCGGGACGGCTTTACCTACCAGGTGGCCAATATGCTGGCGGTGTCCAATGGCCTGCTCAATGTCATCAGCAAGGTCCAGGCCGGCGGGCAAAGCAGCGGCGGCATCAAGGTCGGTTCCTGCGCCAGCGCGCCCTGCAGCGGGCAGACCGCGCTGTATTCCGAAGGCAGCATCGTCGCCCTGACCGACAACACCTTCGAACTGGGTGATCAGGTGCGCTACGGCACCCGCCACCTGAACCTGGGCCTGAACAACATCAATGTCGGCAGCCCCGAAGCCCTGGCGGCCGCGGCGGCGGGCAACCGCCTGCCCAGTGGCATGACCCTGACCCAGCAGGTACTGGACCGCCTGCTGCGCGGCGACACCCAGTTCGGTGCGCCGGCCCTGGAGACCCTGCAGCTCTCGGCGCGGGACGGTTTCAACTTCTACGGCAGCGCCACCCTGGACACCTACGACCCGCTGAGCGGCAAGTCGCTGCTGAGCAACCTGATGCTCTCCACTCCGGCGATCTACGGCGCGGGCGGGGCCAATGACGTGGCCAGCATCCACACCGCCAACCTGATCTGGCAGGGCGCCGTGACCCCGGCCGGGGCGGTGGTGGCCGGAGGGGCCGGGACCGGCAGCGGGCGTCTGCAGATCGACGCCGAGCGCATCGAGTTCGGCTACGGCGCCTTCGCCCAGCCCAGCACCACCCAGAGCTTCGACCGCCTGGCCCTGGGCTTTGCCAACGTCAACCTGAATGCCAGCCAGCGCATCACCGCCAACCACAAGGGCAGCCTGGCGGTCTACCAGAGCCAGGGCGCCTTCGACCCGCTCAGCGGCTTTGCCTACAGTGGCGGCAACCTGAATATCCTCACCCCGCTGATGACTGGCGAGGCCGGCTCGGTGAACCGCATCACTGCCGGTGGCGCCATCGACATCGGTGCCTCGGCGGGCCCCCGTGGCGCGGCCAATGGCCAGGGCGCGGAACTGTCCCTGCAGGGCGACAGCATCCGCCTGGCCAGCGCCGTGGTCCTGCCCAGCGGCAAGGTGACCCTGGGCGCCCGTGGCGATGTGCTGCTGACCGACGCGGCGCGGGTCGATGTGGCCGGTCGCGCCATCGCGTTCAACGACCTGACCCGATACGGCGCCGGCGGCGAAGTGCTGCTGCAAAGCCGCAGCGGCAACGTGCTGCAGGCGGCCGGCTCGACCATTGATCTTTCGGCCAGCCACAACCAGGCCGGCAAGCTGCGGGTGGTGGCTCTGGACAGCGCGGCCGGGCGGGTCGACCTGGCGGGCAGCATCCTCGGCGGCAGCAGTGGCCAGTACGATGCCGGCGGCACCCTGGTGCCGTTCCTCGGCGGCGCGGTGGAAATCCAGGCCCAGCACCTGGGCAGCAGCGGCAGCCTGGACGAGCAGTTCGCCGCCCTCAACCAGCGCCTGAACCAGGGACAGGTCTTTGGCGCCCGCAGCTTCCAGCTCAAGCAGGGCGACCTGAGCATTGGCGACGGGGTCAAGGCCAGCAGCGTCAACGTCTCGCTGGACCATGGCAGCCTGCGAGTCACCGGGCGGGTGGACGCCAGTGGCGCACGGGTCGGCAGCATCAACCTGGCGGCCAGCCAGGGCCTGACCCTGGACAGCGGCGCGCTGCTGGATGCCCACGGCAGCACGCTGCGAGTCGACAGCTTCGGCAAGATCATCGACTCGCCGAACCGCGCCAGCGTGGTCCTGAGCTCGGGCCAGGGCCGCCTGACCCTGGCCGACGGCGCACGCATCGACCTGCGCCACGGCACCGATGTGGCGTCGGGCAGCGCCCCGGGGCAGAACGACGGCCGCAGCCGCGGCACCCTGGAGCTGAACGCGCCGCGCATCGTCCAGGCGGACCAGAGCAGCAATGACATCGACATCGAGGCTCGTGGCCGCCTGGATATCCAGGGTGCGCGCTCGATCGCGGTCAACGGCATGATCAGCTACGACGATGCCCCGGAAAAAACCGACGCCACCGCCAGCGGGCGTCCTTACCAGGAGATCACCCAGGCCTACCTGGATGCCAAGCACCTGCAAAGCACTGCCTTTATCAACGCTGCGCTGCAGAACAACGACCTGCTGCACAACAAGCTGGCCGGCCTGAACAACGCCACCTACGCCGATGCCTTGCACTTGCGGCCCGGGGTGCAGATCGTCAGCAAGACCGCCGACGGCGACCTGGTGGTGCAGGGCGACCTGGACCTGTCCGGCTACCGTTACGCCAGCCTCAACCCCCACACCCAGAAGGACGACAACGTCTACGGCTCCGGTGAAGTGGGCAGCCTGAGCCTGCGCGCCGGTGGCGACCTGAACGTCTACGGCAGCATCAACGATGGTTTCGCGCCGCCGCCGGGCACCGATGACGACAATGGCTGGATTTTGCGGGCCGGCATCGACTTCACCGGTGGCGATATCGTGATTCCGGGGGGCGGCCTGTCCCTGGCCGATGGCACCCTGTTCCCCGGTGGCAGCACCCTCAACTACGACTTGCCGATCAAGGCCCTGACCCTGCCGCAGGGCACGCGCCTGCCAGTGGCGGCGACCCTCAGCGAGAGCCTGGTGCTGCCAGCGGGCACGGTGCTGGCCGCCGCGGTGCGCGACAGCAACGGTACGCTGCTGTTCGCCGCCGGCACCCTGTTGAACCAGAGCCTGACCCTGAACCCGGGCAGCGTGCTGGAGGCCGGCACCCTGCTGACCGCCAATACCGCGGTGAATGCCCTGACCTGGCCCAAGGGCGTGCCCCTGCCGGGCGTTGCCGGGGCGCGTAACCTGGTGGTGCTCGACGGTGACAAAGAACTGTCCCGTGGGGCGCTGATTCCGTCGGGCACCGATATCAAGCTGCCGGGCGGGGTGGCCTCGGTGCTGTTGCGGCCGGAAAACGGCGGGCGCCAGGGCAAGCTCTGGGCCATCGCGCCGATGCTGACAGAGGGTGCACAGTCCTGGTCCCTGCGCCTGGTGGCCGGGGCCGACACCGAGGCGGCCGACAGCCGCGTGCTGCAGAGCCAGCCCACGGCGGGCAACCTGCACCTGGCGGACAGCCATTACGGGATGTTCGGCCAGGCGCAGTATGTCTGGACCGAAGAGGGCTCCCTGGACTTCTTCGGCGACGACAGCATGGTCGGCCAGCCGGTCGACTTCGACGAGTTCGGTGACCCTGCGCTGTGTGATAACACCCCCAGCTACTGCGCCGTTGGCGATTCCTACACCCTGGTGCCCAGCAGCACCCGGTTCAGCGTCGTGCGTACCGGCGCCGCCGACCTCGACCTGCTGGCGGCGGGCAACCTGAGCATGGATTCGCTGTTCGGCGTGTACACCGCCGGCACCTCCTCCAGTGCCACCTCGGCCAGTGATCCGTACAACCTGGCGCGGGGAGGCAACGGCCAGAAAGTGCTGAACAACGTCGCTGGCGGCTACGAGTCCTTGGTGGACGGTGGCGCTGGCAGTGTCTACCGGGCCTGGTACCCGGACGGCGGTGGCAACCTGCGGATCAAGGTCGGGGCGAACCTCGGCGGCAATATCGTGACCCTGCCCAACCAACTGCCCCCGGGCCGCCCGGTGGCCAGCGACACCGGCAACGACTCCAGCAACGTGGGCAACTGGCTGTGGCGCCAGGGCAACGACCTGAGCGGCGGCGTGGCGCGGGACACCGCCTGGTGGATCAACTTCGGCACCTACACCGCCAACAGCGCCAGCGGTGCCGACCAGATGGTCGGCTTCACCGGCTTCGGCACCCTGGGCGGCGGCAACCTGGAGGTCGAGGTCGGCGGTGATGCCGGTGCCCTGGCGCCCATGGCAGCGCCGATCTACGCCAGCTACGTCAACCCGCGCAGCACCGGGCTGATCCTGGCGGTGGGCAGCACCGGCCGGGTGGCCGCCGATGGCAGCCGGCAAGTGACCGGCGGTGGCGACCTGACCCTGCGCGTCGGCGGGCAGGTCAACCCCTACAGCCAGGTCGGCTTTGGCGTGTTCAACGGCGCCCTGGTGAACCTGCGCGGCCATGCGCAACTGAGCAGCGCGGCCCTGGGCAGCCTGAACCTGCACTACGGCGCCCAGGCGGCGGACCAGAGCCGCAGCGAAACCCGGGCCTTCGAGCCGCAGCGGGCGACCCTGGCGGTAGCCGCAGGCGGCATGACCCTGATGCCGGGCGATGCCACCTTCAGCCTGTCGACCCGTGGCGACCTGGTGCTGCAGACCGTGGCCGACCCCGGGCGCGCGCCCCTGGCCAATGGTTGGGCCTACCAGGGCGCCAGCGGGGCCACCGGCATCGGCCAGAGCTGGTTCTCCTTGTGGACCGAGCGCAGCGCCATCGACCTGTACTCGGCCGGGGGCAACCTCACGCCATTGACCAGGGGCACGGAAACCGACATGGCCACCGTCTACCCGCCGACCCTGCGCGCCGTGGCGGCCAGCGGCAGCCTCTACTACGGCCAATCCAGCCTGTATGAGGCGGGGGCGGCGGTGGTTCCGGCGGCACTGGTGCTGGCGCCTTCGCTGAACGGCCAGCTGCAGCTGCTGGCTGGTGACTCGATCTACGGTGGCGAGTTGACCGTCAGCCGCTCCAGCGCCTCGGCGCAGGCGCTGGCGACCCCCGAGCACCCAGCCTTCATGGCCACCAGCGCGACCCTGGAAGGGATTCCCCTGGCGGCCAGCGGCAATCTCTCCGCCGATGGCAACCGGGCCCGCGGCGGGGTGTTCCCGCTGTTTGCCTTCGGCCCCAACACGGCGACCAACCAGTGGGCGGGCAACACCGAGCCGTCGCGGTTCTATGCCATCAACGGCGACTTGCTGGGGGTCAGCAGCGGCCGCGTCCTGACCCTCACCACGGCGTCCGACCCACGCCTGGGGCAGACCTACTATGAAGGCGGTGGCGCAGTCTGGATGAAGGCCGGCCAGGACATCGTCAGCAGCGGCACCGGTCTTGGCGGGGCCAAGGGCGGCAACAGCACCTATGGCGAATACACCTTCAGCGGCAACCTGTTCGTGCACCACAACCCCAGCGACATCTCCATCGCCAGTGCCGGGCGCGACATTCTCTACAGCAGCTTCAACGTTGCCGGCCCCGGGACCCTGGAGCTGACCGCGGGGCGCAACATCCTCATGGAAGACCGGGTCAGCGTCACCAGTCTCGGCGCTGTGGCGGCGGGGGACAGCCGTCCCGGGGCGAGCATCGTGATGCAGGCCGGGGTCGGTGCCAGCGGCCCGGATTATCGACGCTTTGTCGAGGCCTATCTGGACCCGAGCCGCCTGGCTCAGCCTGGCGAAAGCCTCTCGGCGGGCAAGGTGGCCAAGACCTACGAGGGTGAGCTGGTGGACTGGCTGGCGCAGCGCTTCGGCTTTGTCGGCGACAGCAGCCAGGCCCGGGCCTACTACGCGGCCTTGCCGGCGGAGCAGCAGCGGGTGTTTGCCCGGGATGTGTATTTTGCCGAGCTCAAGGCCGCCGGCCGCGAGTACACCCAGGACGGCGGGATACGCCAGGGCAGCTATGCCCGGGGCCGGGCGGCGATTGCCGGGCTGTTCCCGAGTACCGATGTGGCCGGTAACCCGATCACCTACAAGGGCGATATCACCCTGTTCGGCGGCGCCGGGGTGCACACCGATTTCGGCGGCAATATCCAGATGCTGACCCCGGGTGGCCACCAGACCTTCGGCATCGAAGGCACGGCGCCGCCGGCCTCGGCCGGGGTCATCACCCAGGGCGCGGGGGACATCCAGCTGTACTCCCTGGGCAGCATCCTCCTGGGCCAGAGCCGGATCATGACCACCTTCGGCGGCTCGATCATGGGCTGGTCGGCGGCGGGCGACATCAACGCCGGCCGGGGCTCCAAGACCACCGTGGTCTACACCCCGCCCAAGCGGGTCTACGACACCTGGGGCAATGTCAGCCTGTCGCCGTCGGTGCCCAGCACCGGGGCCGGGATCGCCACCCTCAACCCGATTCCCGAGGTGGCGGCCGGCGACATCGACCTGATCGCGCCCCTGGGCACCATCGATGCCGGCGAGGCGGGTATCCGGGTCTCGGGCAACGTCAACATCGCCGCCCTGCGAGTGGTCAACGCGGCGAACATCCAGACCCAGGGCAAGTCCTCTGGCGTGCCGGTGAGCGCCACCGTCAACACCGGCGCCATGACCTCGGCCAGCGCCGCCGGCTCCGCCGCGTCCCAGGCCGCGGAAGACGCCGCGCGCAACCAGCAGGCGGCGGCCAAGCAGGGCCGGGCGTCCATCGTCACCGTGGAAGTGCTGGGCTTTGGTTCCGAACCGGTGCAACGCCAGCGTGAAGAAGCCAGCCGCGCCCCGGGCTACAACCCCGACAGCCCGGTGCAGGTCCTGGGGGCCGGGCCCTTGAGCGAACAGGCCCGGGCGCGCCTGACCGATGAGGAGCGTGGGCAACTGACGCTGTAAGGTTCTCTCGTGGTAGCAAGGCGTGGGAGGAAGGTGCTGTCCAGGGGGCGTATGGCCCTGGGCAGCGACGGCCCCGCCGTGGCGGGGCCGTTTTGCAGCGGGTGGTCAAACCGTGGCGATCATGCAGCCTATGGCGCCGGATTCCTGGTAGATGACCCGGGTGTTGTGGGCGTTGGCGAAGTCCCGCAAGCCACGTTTGGCGACGTCGCTGTAACCCACGGCCACGGCCCAGCGTGCCGCGACGGGGCTGGTGTACTTGGTGAGTTTTTCGATGTCCTTCTGAGTTTCGGCCAGCAGCTTGTTGCCGGCGTTGGTGGCACTTTCCACCTTCAGCTCAATGGCGTAGTTCTCACCGTTTTGCTGGGCCAGCACGTCCAGGCGCAGGCCTGAATTCGGATTGGGATAGGGCACTTCGCGGGCGGCGGCCACATGGGCCGAACGCAGCAGCATCAGAAACTCCACTTGAAACCACACCTCCCAGGCAGCGCCAGTGCTGATGGCGGCTTCGATGCGGGCGTGGTCGCTGAGGATGAGTTGGCTGAGGTCGGTGTTTTTCATCGGGTATTCCTCTTTGTTGGGGGTGCAAAGAGGAACGTGCGGAAGGTGGCGGGTGTGAATCTGCTGGCCGCGCCAGCACAGGATCAAGCCTCAAACCGCCTTCCTGGCTACAGGCTGGCTCAAGTTGGCCGCGCCCAGGCAGTAGAACAGCCCCCCGGCGACAATGAACGCTCCCAGCATGTAGAAGATCCAGTGCGCCGGCTGGCTGGCCAGGACCATGCCGCAGAGTATCGGGCCCAGGGCGCCGCCGAGGCTGGAGAGGTTCTGGGCCCCGTAGTACAGGCCCCGCAACGGCTCAGGGGCGATCAGGTCGATGAACATGTACTCGGCGGGAAACACGATGATTTCCCCCAGGGTGAACACCACCATCGACAGTACCCACAGCGGCAGGCTGGTGGACAGGCCAAACCCGCTGATCCCCAGCAGGAACAGCCCCAGCCCGGTTGCCAGCCAGCGGTTCAGATGGCGCGGGGAAATCCTGCGGCCAATGCTGTACTGCAAGGCGATCACCAGCAGGGCGTTGGTCGCCACCAGGGTGCTGATGATGCGGTAGGTGGCCTCCGGGGACGTGGTAACCACCAGGTACTGCGAGAGGTAGGCCGAGAACTGGCCAAAGACCACGGCGCTGAGCAGGCCGCCGAGGGTGAAGCACACCAGGCGGTAGTCCCGCAGCAGCTGTTTGCCCAGGGTCAGGAAGGAGAGTGGCGTGGCTGTGGCGCCAGCGGCATCCAGCTGTCTATCGCCCCAGATGTGATGGATTGCCAGGAACCCGGCGCCCAGGGCGGCGGATATCAGGAACGGCAGGCTGATACTCAGGTGCGCCAGCCCGGCGCCGAGAAACGGGCCCACGGCGTAGCCGATATTGGTCAGGGTGTACTTGATCGAAAAGGCTTCGCTGCGTTGCTCCACCGGCAGGCGCTGGGCAAAGCCGGCCTTGATCGCGATGTCGATCACCGCGTAGGCCAGGTTGATCAGCACCAGGCACAGGTAGAACAGCCACAGCTGGCGGGCGGTGAAGGTGCCGACAAAACCCAGGGTGAACAGCGCACAGCAGCCGAGGATCAGGCGGTGGCTGGGAGTCCTGTCCACCAGGAATCCGCCATACAGGCTCAGCAGCGAACCGAGGATCAGGCTGCTGCCGATCACCAGGCCGATGTCGCTGACCGGCAGGCCGAAAGCACTGTTCAGGTAGATCACCAGATAGGGCAGGGTGATGGCCCGGGCCAGGGTCAGCACCAGGGTGCCGGTGAGCAGCAGGTTGATCGCCTTTGGGTAGCCTTTCAGGGTGCGCAGCATCCGTGCCTCATCGTCTGTAGCAGGGTCTTGGGAGAATGCCAGCCAGCTTACTGGGGAATCTGATTCTGTTTTATGATGATTTTTACCCAATGAATGGAATCAGATTCATGAATGCGAGGCGCCGATGTTTTCTTCCGAACGCTTGAAGGGGATCGATGTATTTGTCTGCGTCGCCGACTGCGGCAGCTTCAAGGCCGCGGCTGAGCGCCTCAACCTCACCGCTTCCGCCGTCAGCAAGGCGATTGCCCGGCTGGAAGGGCGGTTGCAGGCGCGGCTGTTCCAGCGCACCACTCGAAGCCTGGCGCTGACCGACGCGGGGACGGCTTTCTACCGCACCTGCAGCGGTGTGCTGGCCGATCTGGAAGAGGCCGAGCTGGCACTGAACGCGGAACACACCGAGCTGCGGGGGCGGGTGCGCATCGATCTGCCCGGGACCTTTGGCCGCTCCCAGGTACTGGCTGCCGTGTTGCGGTTTGCCCGGGAACACCCCGGTTTGCAGCCGCACATTACCTTTTCCGATTCCGCCATCGACCCCCTCGAAGCCGGCGTGGACATTGCCGTGCGCCTCGGCGGTTCGGAGCTGTGGCCGGCGGCACTGGGGCATCGCTGCCTGGGCCGTGAGTGGCACCTGTTCTGCGCCTCCCCCGATTACTTGCGGCGCCATGGCACGCCGCTGACCGACCAGGACCTGGAACGGCACCAGTGCATTGCCTATGGCTGGGTGGACGGCCGGGTCAGCCCCTGGAACTTTGCGACCGGGCGTCCGGGCGAGAGCGAGCGCCGGGTCATGTCCGCCAGTTGCGTGGTGGGGGATGGCGAGGGGCTGTTGATGACCGTGCTGGACGGTTACGGCATCGCGCAATTGCCTTCGTGGCTGGTCAAGCAGCAGCTGGCGCAGGGCACCCTGGTCGAAGTGCTGCCGCAGTGGGCCAGCGAAGGGCAGGCGATTCATCTGCTGTGGCTGAAAAGCCGGCAGGGGTTGCCCAAGGTCAGTGCATTGCTGGAGGTGCTGGAACGAAGTCTGGGGGGATGAACATGAAGAAAAATGGCAGGGGCGGCTGGATTCGAACCAACGCATGGCAGGATCAAAACCTGCTGCCTTACCGCTTGGCGACGCCCCTGTAGCTGTTGCGACGTTACTTGCTTTGAATGCCGGTCCTGGGAGGGCCGCTGCAAGAACGGGCGCAAATTTATCAATTTCTGCGCGGGCTGTGAAGCCCCAAAAGCAAAAAAATGAGTTTGAAAACAGCTGCTTAGTCTTTTTCAGTGTTCTTTTGCTGTCGGTAGGGCTCAGCTCGCCAGGTAAGCGGCCTGTGAATCCATCAAGGGTTGGGCCCTGTCCAGGGCGCGGCGGATGGCCCGCAACTCTGCGCCTTCAAGGGCGCGGCGGCCCAATTCATAGTCGTCACCCCCGGGGCCAAGGTGCACCGAAAACAGCCCAAACAGTTGCTCGCCCACGGCTTCGAGGAAGATTTCCATATAGGTTTCGTCGCGGCGGTAGGCGCTGAGGTAGATCAGCCCCTGGACCTCGGCGCGACCACAGTCATGGATGGCATCCCAGGTCAGGCAGCTACCCTGTTCGCTCTCGATCAGCGGCATGGACCAGGCGTCCTGTGCCAGCGGTTGGGCGCGCAGGGCCGCCGGCAGTGGCTGGCAGGACAGGACCAGGAAGCGGTACCTCGGCCGGCCATGGTGGATGGCATTGCGTGGTGCTGGCGGCTCGGGCGCCGGGCCGGTGATCCGGACCTGCAGCAGCTGGCTCAGGGCAATTTCCGAAGGCTGTTCGTTCCAGCCATTGAGGTCGGCAACCGGCGGGCACCAGATCAGTTGCAGGGTTTCGCCGATCAAGATGCCGTCCCGGTGCTGGAAGAAGGCCGAGTGTTCCTCGCCCACCACGGGCAGCAAGTCGTGCAGGTGCAAGGTCGGCGCGCCGTAGTCGATGCCCAGGTCGGTGGACCAGAACAGCGGGGCGCAGGTTTTCAGGGGTGCCGGCATGGACGCGAGCCTGTGATGGGGAGGGGAGGATTCTTCGGTAACTGGCGCCGGATGTCACCTGCGCCTGACTCAATCGGCTACATCCTCTGGCGCGATGCGACCGTGACAGCGTTCAGCCGCGCACTAGTATAGGGAGCCTGAAGCAAGACCTATAAGAACAGCACAAGGACACACGTATGCGACGCTGGAACGGCTGGGGGGATGCATCCACGGTGGTCGAATTGCCGGCCCAGGGCGCGGGGTTTCTCGCCGAGCGCCTGGGCCCGGGGCGCCGCTTGCCGGAGGCGACTCTGGAACAGGCGCTGGCCAAGGTGCCGGCCTCACGCCTTGCTGCCCACCCGCTGTATTGCATCGATCCCCAGGAGCGCCTGCTGCATGCCCGCGGCCAGAGCCTGCCGGACTGGCTGGCCCTGCGCGAAGGCGAGCTGGGGGTCTACCCGGATGCCGTGGCCTTTCCGGAAACCGCCGAGCAGATCCGTCAGTTGCTGGCCCTGGCCGAGGACCGCGACCTGTGCCTGATTCCCTACGGCGGCGGCACCTCGGTGGCCGGGCACATCAATCCGGGCTGGTCCGAGCGGCCGGTGCTGACGGTGTCCCTGGCGCGCATGAGCCGCCTGCTGGAGCTGGACGAAGACAGCCTGCTGGCGACCTTCGGCCCTGGGGCCAGTGGCCCGCAGGTGGAGAGCCAGCTGCGCGCCCGGGGTTACACCCTGGGGCACTTCCCCCAGTCCTGGGAGCTGTCGACCCTCGGGGGCTGGGTGGCCAGCCGCTCCAGTGGCCAGCAGTCGCTGCGCTATGGGCGCATCGAGCAGCTGTTCGCCGGGGGCACCCTGGAGACCTTTGCCGGGCCGATGCCCATCGCCACCTTTCCGGCGTCTGCGGCCGGGCCGGATCTGCGGGAAGTGGTACTGGGCAGCGAAGGGCGCTTCGGGATCATTTCCGAGGTCAAGGTCAGGGTCAGCCGCTTGCCGGACGACGAGCGCTTCTACGGGGTGTTCCTGCCGGACTGGACCCAGGCGCTGCAAGCGGTGCGTGCCCTGGCCCAGGCCCGGGTGCCGCTGTCGATGCTGCGCCTGTCCAATGCCCTGGAGACCGAAACCCAATTGGCCCTGGCCGGCCATCCCACGCAGATCGCCTGGCTGGAAAAATACCTGGCCCTGCGCGGCGCGGGGCCGGGCAAGTGCCTGCTGACCTTCGGCGTGACCGGCAATCGCCAGCAGAACGCCTTGTCCCTGCGTCACGCCCGGCGCCAGCTCAAGGGGTTTGGCGGAGTCTTTACCGGGACGTTGCTGGGCAAGAAGTGGGCGCAGAACCGTTTTCGCTTTCCCTACCTGCGCGAAAGCCTGTGGAACGCCGGCTACCTGGTGGACACCCTGGAAACCGCCACCGACTGGAGCAACGTTGACCGCCTGTTGCAACGCATCGAGGGCAGCCTGCGTGATGGCCTGGCCGCCGAGGGCGAGCAGGTGCATGTGTTCACTCACCTGTCCCACGTCTATGGCGAAGGGTCGAGCATCTACACCACTTACGTATTCCGCCCCGACGCCCACTACCCGGCGACCCTGGCGCGCTGGCAGGCCCTCAAGCACGCCGCCAGCCAGACCATCGTCAACCACCACGGCACCATCAGTCATCAGCACGGAGTGGGCAAGGACCATGCGCCGTACCTGCGGCGGGAGAAGGGCGCGCTGGCCATCGACACCCTGCAGGCCTTGAGCCGCCACTTCGATCCCGCCGGGCGCCTCAACCCCGGCACCCTGCTGGAGCAGTGACGCCATGAGCCAGGACTGGAACGGCCAGTGGCGCCAACAGGCGCTGCCCGGGCTGGGGGCGCAACCCTGGGACCTGATCGTGATCGGCGGCGGCATCAGCGGCGCCGGCATCCTGCGGGAAGCGGCGCGGCGCGGCTGGCGTTGCCTGTTGCTGGAGCAGCGGGACTTTGCCTGGGGCACCTCCAGCCGCTCCTCGAAGATGGTCCATGGCGGCTTGCGCTACATCGCCAAGGGCCAGTGGCGCCTGACCCGGGACTCGGTACGCGAGCGCCAGCGCCTGCTGCAGGAGGCCCCCGGGCTGGTGGAACCCATGAGTTTCCTGATGCCCCATTACCGCGGCAGGTTTCCCGGGCCCAAGGTGTTCGGTGGCCTGTTGACCCTGTATGACGCCCTGGCCGGGCGCCGCAACCACTGCTTTCACGATGCCGCGCACCTGCGCTTCCTGGCTCCGGGGGTGAAGGAGCCGGGCCTGCTGGGGGGCACCTGTTTCCTGGATGCCCTGACCGACGATGCGCGCCTGGTGATGCGGGTGCTGGCCGAGGCCCGGGCCGATGGCGCCGTGGCCATCAATGGCCTGCGGGTGACCCGCCTGCTGCGGGAGAACGGGCGGGTCTGCGGGGTGGCGATCGAGGACAGTGAAACGGGTGCAGTGCAAACCCTTGGCTGCGCGGCCCTGGCGGTGGCCACCGGAGCCTGGGCCGAGCGCCTGCGCCCGGCCCAGGCTCCGCGCCAGCTGCGCCCGTTGCGCGGCAGTCATTTGCTGTTGCCGGGTTGGCGCCTGCCGGTGGCCCAGGCGTTGAGCTTCATGCATGCCGAGGACGGTCGGCCGGTGTTCGTCTTCCCCTGGGAAGGCGCCACGGTGGTGGGCACCACCGATCTTGATCACCGCGACGATCTGGACCAGAGCGCCAGCATCAGCCAGGAAGAGCTCAAGTACCTGCTGGCCGCCTGTGCCCAGCAGTTTCCCCAGGCTCAGGTAAGCGCCGCCGATGTGCTCTCGACCTGGGCCGGGGTGCGCCCGGTGGTGGCCGGCCCGGGCGGGGAGCAACAGGGCAAGCCGTCCAACGAAACCCGCGAGCATGTGCTGTGGCAGGAGCCGGGCTGCGTGACCCTGGCCGGCGGCAAGCTCACCACCTTCCGGCCCCAGGCCATCGAGGTGCTGCAAGCCTGTGGCGCCATGCTCGGGCGCAGCGTGGAGGACGACGGCGAACCGGTGTTTGCCCCGCTGGCGCCGGTGGATATTCCCGGGCTCAGCGCGGCTCAAGTGCGGCGTCTGGCCGGGCGCCATGGCCGCGACTTGCCCCGCGTAGCGCAGCGGGTGGCCGAGCTGGGCGGCGATTGCGTCGGCGCCAGCGACACCCTGTGGGCCGAGCTGGCCTTTGCCGCCGAGGCGGAAATGGTCCTGCACCTGGACGACCTGCTGCTGCGCCGTACCCGGCTCGGTCTGCTGCTGGCCGAAGGCGCGGCGCAGTACCTGCCGGCCATCCGCCGCCTGTGCCAGCCCCGGCTGGGCTGGGACGACGCGCGCTGGCTGGCCGAAGAACAGCGCTATCGCGACCTGTGGCAACGCCATCACAGCCTGCCGCCCGTCACCCCTTGATGCCCCAACCAAGAGAGCCTCATGGACAACCACAACAACAATAAGCAGGACTACCTGCTGGCGATCGACAACGGCACCCAAAGCGTGCGCGCGCTGCTGTTCGACCTGTCGGGCAACCTGCTGGGCAAGGGCAAAGTGGAGCTGGAGGCCTATTTTTCAAGCCAGCCCGGCTGGGCCGAACAGCACCCGGACTATTACTGGGCCAAGCTCGGCGAAGCCTGCCAATTGCTCTGGCAGCAGACCGGTATCGACCGTTCGCAGATCCGCGGCGTGTCCCTGACCACCCAGCGCGGCACCCTGATCAATGTCGACGCCCAGGGTAAGGCCCTGCGTCCGGCCATTCTCTGGCTCGACCAGCGCCAGGCCGAGGTCGAGGGCCGCATCAAGGGACCTTGGGGCTGGCTGTTCAAGCTGATCGGCGCCGAGGCCACAGTGGACTATTTTCGGGCCCAGGCCGAAGCCAACTGGGTGGCCCAGCAGCAACCCGAGGTGTGGGCCGCCACTGACAAGTTCCTGCTGCTGTCGGGCTTTCTCACCCATCGCCTGACCGGCAACTTTGTCGACTCCGTTGGCTGTTGCGTGGCGTACCTGCCGTTCGACTACAAGCGCCTGCGCTGGGCCGCCCCCAGCGACTGGAAATGGCAGGCCCTGGCGGTGCGTCAGGAGCAGTTGCCGACCCTGCTCAAACCCGGCGAAACCCTGGGCCGGATCAGCGCCGAAGCAAGTCGCCACACCGGTATTCCCGAGGGCCTGCCGCTGATTGCCGCCGGTGCCGACAAGGCTTGCGAAGTCCTGGGCTCGGGCGTCCAGGATTCCACCACGGCCTGCCTGTCCTACGGCACCACGGCCACCATCACCACCACCCGTTCCCGCTATCTGGAAGTGGTGCCGCTGATCCCGCCGTACCCGGCGGCGGTGCCGAACCACTACAACTGCGAGGTGATGATCTTCCGCGGTTACTGGATGGTCAGCTGGTTCAAGCAACAGTTCGGCCTGCGGGAAGTGCAGCAGGCGGCCGAGCAGGGGCTGGAGGCGGAACAGCTGTTTGATGCCCTGGTCCAGGCGGTGCCGCCCGGGTCCATGGGCCTGACCCTGCAACCCTACTGGTCGCCGGGCATCCGCGAGCCGGGCATGGAAGCCAAGGGCGCGATGATCGGCTTTGGCGATGTGCACACCCGGGCCCATATCTACCGGGCCATCCTTGAAGGCCTGGCCTATGCCCTTCGCCAGGGCATGGAACGCATGGAGAAACGCTCCAAGCTGAAGATCACTCGCTTGCGGGTGGCCGGTGGTGGCTCCCAGAGCGATGCGGCGATGCAACTGACGGCGGACATCTTCGGCCTGCCGGTAGAGCGCCCCCACGTCTATGAAGCCTCGGGGCTGGGGGCGGTGATCGCCTGTGCGGTGGGCCTGGGCCTGTACCCGGATTTTCCCACGGCCATCAGCGCCATGACCCGGGTCGGCGCGGTGTTCGAGCCACAGCCGCAAGCGCAGCAGATGTACCAGCGGCTGTACAGCGAGGTCTACCTGCGCATGTACCGCCAGCTCAAGCCGCTGTATCAGAGCATCCGCGAGATCACCGGGTATCCGGCCTGAGGACACGGCAGGCGCAGGTCGCAGGGGCAAGGATTCCCTGGCGAAAAAAAGGTCCTGCCGGGCAAGGCTCATCTATCGTCATCAAGGTAGACGGATCTCTCCGAAAACCTGAACCGACGAGCTGAACATGAACCGCCAGGAAGCACTGAACATCCTATGGAAGCGACTGTTCATCATCTTTGTGCTGCTGTTGGCGGCGTCCCTGGGAGCGGTCGCCATGGCCGACGGTTACACCATCCCCTCGGTGGTGTTCATCGTCGGCAATATCGGCGGTTACGTGGGGTTTCACCGGCAACTGTCACACCTTTGCGAGGAGGAGATCATCAGCCTGTGCAGTTCCTGGTTCAATGTGCTGCTGCCGTCGTTCATTGGCGGCATCCTGGCGGGCCTGCTGTACATCCTGTTCATCTCCGGCGTGGTGCAAGGGGAGCTGTTTCCCGAGATCGTCAGGGACAAGATTTGCAACTACCCCGAGAACAGCTTCTATGTGATTTTCTGCCAGCACGCTGACGGCTACGCCGCCTATGGCAAGTTGCTGTTCTGGTCCTTTGTTGCGGGTTTCAACCAGAATTACGTGGTCGATCTGATCGAAAACATCAAGGGCAGTAAAAAAGCACAGGGTGAAGCATGAGCGAAGACAACAAGAACCAAGCCAGCCAGGTCAAAGGCCCGGCGTCGTACTTTCCTTCCATTGAAAAAAACTACGGTCAGCCCATCAGCCACTGGCTGGAGCTTCTTGGCGCCCTCAGCGGCAAGAAGCACATGGAACTGGTGGCCTGGCTCAAATCCGAACACGGCATGGGCCATGGTCATGCCAATGCCTTGGTGGCGCACTTTCTGGCGAGGGCCAAGAACCCTTAGCGCTGCGTGCTGGACGCTGTGGCTTCGCCAGTGAAGGTGTGACTGCCGACATCCGCTTTCCTGGCGAAAAAAAGCCTGATTCCCCTGTGTTCTCTTGGTTCTTTCCTGCGTCGCAACTTGCATTGCCCCCTTTCTGCCTGTCGGAGTTTTCTCGATGTCTTCGCCAAAATCCTTGCCCACGGCCCTGTTGGGCCTGGCCCTTGCCTGCCCGGCAATCGCCGAGACCCGGAGCGTGGAGCTGGCCCCGGCGCAGGTCCTGGGGCAGGAGCAGGGCGCTGAGGGACAGCAGGTGGCAGAGGCCGAGGCGCGGCTGGCCCAGGTGCCGGGCGCCGGCAATGTGGTGGACATGCGCCGACCGCTGCAAGGCCGGGTGGCCAGCAACCAGGATGTGCTGGCCTATCAGCCCGGGGTCTACGCCCAGTCCGCCGGGAACGAAGGGGTGAAGATTTCGATCCGTGGTTCGGGCATCAACCGCGCGCCGGGGGCCCATGCCTCGGGGCTGTACACCATGCTCGACGGCTTGCCCCTGACCGGCCCCGGCGGCACCCCCTATGAGTTGCTGGAGCCCCTGTGGGTCGATCACGTAGAGGTGCTGCGCGGCGCCAATGGTTTCGACCGTGGCGCCCTGGCCCTGGGGGGCGCCATCGACTACATCAGCCACACCGGCTACGACGCACCGCTGTTGCAGGTGCGCTACGCCACCGGCAGCCACGGTTATCAGCAGCGTCAGCTCAGCTCCGGGCAAGTGCTGGGGAATTTCGACTACTACGTGTCGCTGACCGACGCCAACGCCGACGGTTACCAGGACCACACCCGCAGCCAGAGCAAGGGGGTGATTGGCAACTTCGGCTACCGCTTCAACCCGAACCTGGAAACGCGTTTCTACCTGCGCTACCGCGAGACCGACAACGATCTGGCCGGACGGGTCAGCAAACGTTCCATCGAGCACGACCCGCGGGCGGCCAACCCGGCCTATGTCAGCCGCGACGACCGGCGCAAGCAACCGGGCAGCACCTTTGTCGGCAACAAGACCACCTACTACATCGACGACGATTCAAGCATTCAGACCGGTCTGGTCTACCACGACTACCCCATGGACCTGCGCGAAGGCCCCAACCGCCTGAAGGTGGCCTACAGCGACGTCAGCGGCACCTTCGACTACAAGCGCCGCGACACTCTCTGGGGCCGGGAAAGCCGCAGCACCCTGGGCCTGCGGGTCACCAAGCACCTGCCCAATGACGGGGCCAGCGAGTTCGTGCGGATTCCCACAGGCAACACCGCCAGCTATGCGCCAGGCACGCGAATCCGCAATTTCACCTACCAGGGCTCGGACACGGTCCTGCACTTTGGCAATGATCTGGAGATCGCCGATGACCTGTGGCTGACCACGGGGCTGGCGGCCATCTACACCCGGCGCGAAAGCGCGGTGACCTACCCCGAGGGCGGCGGCAAGACCAGCCTCGGCGATTGGGACTACGCGCCGCGCCTGGGCCTGCGCTACCAACTGACACCGAATGTGCAGCTGTTTGGCAACCTCAGCCGCTCGGTGGAAGCTCCGCACCCCTGGTCGTTGATCTACAGCTCGAACCTGCGCTTCCCGGCTGGCAGCGGCGTCGCCACGGGCGCCCAGCGCGATCCGATCAAGCTGCGCAACCAGACCGCCACCACCCTGGAACTCGGCGGCCGTGGCGACAGTGGCCTGGGGCAGTGGAGCCTGGCCTGGTACTACGCCCAGGTGCGCCACGAACTGCTCTCGGTATTGCCGGACCCCAGCGCCACCACGCCCTACGAACTCAACGCCAGCCCCACGGTGCACCAGGGCGTGGAGGCCAGCCTGCAGAGTGAGCTGTGGTCGCAGCCGGGCGTCGGCCGCTTGAGCCTGCGCCAGGCCTACACCTTCAGCGACTTCCACTACCGCGACGATTCGCGCTTTGGCGACAACCGCCTGCCGGGCCTGCCGATGCACTATTACCAGGGCGAGTTGCGTTATGACTGGCCCCTGGGTTTCTTCGCCGCCGTCAACACCCAACTGGTGTCCAAGGTGGCGGTGGATTACGCCAACAGTTACTACGCCGATCCTTACGCGCTGTTCGGCGCCACCCTGGGCTACAACGCGCCAAAGAACGATTGGCAGACCTGGGTCGATGTGCGCAACCTGACTGACAAACGCTACGCCGCCACCGTGACTCCGGGCTACGACGACAAGGGGCTGGACGCGGCGCGCTCGACGCCGGGAGAGGGTTTGGGGGTGTACCTGGGCGTGTCCTGGAGCCTGCGCTGAGAGTTGGGCGCCCAGAGCAAAAAAGTGCCCGCAGCAGCGGGCACTCTGTTCCTGCCTGGCAGCGTCAGCCCAGGCAGACGCGGCTTACCACTGACCCGAGAAGACGCAGGTCAGGGCTTCGATGGCGCTGAATTTCCACAACGAATCGCCGCAGTCGCTGGCGAAGGCGTGGGCGTTGGAGGCCGTGAGCGCCAGGGCGATGGCCGAGGCGTAGACGATTTTCTTGAGTGACATGGGAAAGCTCCTTGTTATGAATCCGCACGTTCTTGTGAGCGCCATCCTGAAGGGGGTGGTGGTGCGGACTATAAGCTCGCCCTGGGCCAGGGACCATTAGCCCGAGTGTGCTAATGGCCCATTCCCATTATTGCGTCTGGCGCTGACTCAGTTACGAAAATACAGCTCGTCCAGCTGCCGCCGGCGGATCACCAGGTACTCCTCCCAGACCTTGGGAAAGTCCTCGTCCCGGGTGAAGGGAAAGGTCAGGTAGACGGTGCGACCGATGACACTGATGTACTCCCGCACTCGCTTGTACGCCGGTTGCTCCAGCAGCGAAATGTATTCGTCATAGGCGTAGTGGTAGTGGGAAATCGTCACCCGGTGGGGCGCGATCATGCCGCGGGAAAAGTCGATCACCCAACCGTGACTCATACCGTTGCCCAGGTACCCGTAGACCCCGTCCTCGGACAGGCTGATGTGATTTCGTGCCTGCTCGCCATCCTCGTCGTTGACCAGCACGATCTGGGTTTCGAAATAGCGGATGGCCTGTTGCTCGGGGCCGCGTAGGTGCAGGTTCCAGCTGATGGCGCCCATGCGGAATTCACCTTGTTCGGCAAATTCGGCAATCCAGCCGTTGGCGAGGGTAATGCGGTGTGTGGTCATGGTCAGTGGTCCGGCTCGGGCGGTGCATGGGGGAAGGGCGCTAGTGGCGTGGCGCGGGGATTGTAACCACCAGGCTGGGTGCATGGCTTTATATCAGGGGAGAAAATGGAGCGCTGCAAACAATGCTTCTATAGTGTTTTTGCAGCATAAAAAAAGCTGAAAACAAACCCCCAACGGTTGCCGATAGCAAAGAGTCTCTCCTTTAGCAGGATGCGCCCATGTTCAATACTCGTTTGAAAATGCAGTTGCAGTCTCTTCAGTCGGAGCTTTCAGTGGCTCGACAGTTGCTCAACGGGATTGAGACTTGCCTTGTGCGTGCGGTCCTTGACGCCCACTACAACGTTATAGATGCCAATGAAGGCTTTCTGAACATGTTGGGGTGTGGCGCCAACCAAGTGCTGAACAAACCGCTCGACAATTTCATTCCGCAGTATGTGCGGCAGATGGATTGTTATCGTCGTTTGCTCGACAGCGTGAACAACCACGACGCGGTTATCGATACTTACCGTTTTCAGCGTCCCGATGGCGGACTGTCGTGGTTTCGTGGCCTCTGGCAGCCGATTGTCAATCAACAGGGGCAATTGGAAAGTATCCATGCCTTTGGTTCGAACATCACCGAGACCGTTGACACTTCGGCGGAGAATTCGGCGTTCATTCAAGCGCTGCTGCGCTCCACCGCGGTGATCGAGTTCGATCTTCAAGGCCATATCCTGCAAGCAAACGAGCAGTTTCTGCGCTCAATGGGCTATGAACTTGGGCAAATCAAAGGCAAGCACCACAGCATGTTCTGTGACCCAGCCGATGCCGCGTCCAGTCATTACAAGGAGTTCTGGGCGACCCTCAATCGCGGTGAATTCGTGGCTGACCGTTTCAAGCGCGTCGATGCCCATGGTCGAGTCGTTTGGCTGGAAGCGACCTACAACCCGGTGCACAACGCACAGGGCGTCCTTTACAAGGTGGTCAAGTTCGCCACGGTCATTACCGAGCAAGTGGCTCGCGAGCAGCAGGTGAACGAGGCGGCGACCATCGCGTTCGAGATCTCCCAACAAACCGACATCAGCGCTCGCCGAGGCGCCGATGTGGTGCAGAACACCGTGCAAACGATGCGCATGATCTCGGATGAAATGCAGGCGGCATCCGCCGGGATTGAAGCCTTGGGCAAGCAATCACTGCTGATCAGCTCGATTGTCCAGACCATTGGCGGCATTGCCCAACAGACCAACTTGCTTGCGCTCAACGCAGCAATCGAGGCGGCGCGGGCCGGTGAGCAGGGTCGGGGGTTTGCCGTGGTCGCCGATGAAGTGAGGCAGTTGGCGGGGCGCACCAGTGCCGCTACCGAAGAAATCGTCAGCGTTGTACAGCAGAACCAGAGTCTGGCGGATGCAGCCGTAAGCGGCATGGCCAACAGTCGCGGGCAGGCTGAAGAAGGCCTGGCACTTGCCAACGAGGCCGGCTCGGTGATTCTCGAAATCCAGGAGGGTGCGCGCCAGGTTGTGGGGGCCGTGGGGCGTTTCGCCAATCAGCTGAAATAGCCTGCGCAGCATAACGTTGCGCGCCCCTGGCGGTGCATCGCTGTGGTGCGTTGTCAGGCTGGTAAAGGCCCGGGGCGCCTCATGGGCGCCCCGGGCCTTTGCGCTTAGCGAGCGGGTGACAAGGCCGGCGTGCGTGGTGGAATCAGGCGCTTGCTGCCGGTGGATTCGAAGGCCGACGCCAGGCGCAGCAGGCTCGAGTCGTCATAGGCGCGGCCGGCGAAGGTCAGGCCGACCGGCATGCCGATGTCTGCCATCACGCCCATCGGCACGGTCACCGTGGGCACGCCCAGGTGGCGGATCGCAAGGTTGCCGTTGGCCACCCACACGCCATTGCTCCAGGCGATGTCCGCCGACTCGGGATTGATGTCGGCATCGGCCGGGCCAACGTCGGCCACGGTGGGGAACAGCACGGCGTCCAGCCCCAGGCGATCCATCCACTCTTCCAGATCGATGCGCCGGGTCTGCTCCAGGCCGCGCAGGCCGTCGGCCAGGGAGGCGATCTGGTCCCAGGTCTTGAGCCCGCGCTTGGCCATGGTCACGTACTGGTCCATGCCGGCGGCCAGGTCGTCTTCGCGGTTGGGCAGGGTGCCGGGGTCGTGGGGGAAGATCTGCGGCCCGTCGACATCCGCCAGGCGGTTGAGCTTGGGGTCGTCGTTGGCCCGCAGGAAGTCGTCGAAGGCCCAGCCCGACAGTTCCCACAATTCGTCATGCAGGAACTCCTTGCTGACCAGGCCGCGGTTGTACACGGTCGGTGCCCCGGGGCGGTCGCCTTCGCAGTTGGACACCAGCGGGAAATCCACTTCCAGGACTTCGGCGCCGGCGGCTTCCAGGGCGCGACGCGCCTGTTCCCAGAGGCTGATCACCGAGGGCCGGGTGTGGATGCGCTGGCCGGTGGGGCCGCCGATGCCGGGCTTGTCGCTGGTGCCGGCTTCCGGGTCGGCATTGATGTACATGCGCGGCACGCCAAAGCGTTTGCCCTTGAGCGCCGCGGCATCGGCCGCCAGTTGCGGGTAGGACGCAGGGCGCACCGAGCTCACGCTGGGAATCGGCACCCAGGGCTGCAGGCGCCACAGGTCGCCGCGGGTGTCCGGGTCTTCGGCCACCACCACATCCAGCACTTGCAGCAGGTCGGCCATGGTCCGGGCGAAGGGCACCACCACGTCCATGGTCGGGGTCAGCGGCCAGTTGCCGCGCACCGAAATCACCCCACGCGATGGTGTGTAGGCGCACAGACCATTGTTGGAGGCCGGGCCACGACCGCTGGACCAGGTTTCCTCGGCCAGGCCGAAGGCGGCGAAGCTGGCGGCGGTGGCCGTGCCGGCGCCATTGGAGGAGCCCGAGGCAAAGGGCGCGGTCAGGTAAGCGGCGTTGTAGGGGCTTTCCGCGCGGCCATACACCCCGCGCTGCATGCCGCCGTTGGCCATGGGCGGCATGTTGGTCTTGCCCAGGCAGATGGCTCCGGCAGCCCGCAGGCGCTCAATGGTGAAGGCATCGCGGTAGGCCACCAGCTCGGCGAAGGCCGGGCTGCCCGATGCAGCCGTCAGGCCCTTGACCAGATAGCTGTCCTTGGCGGTGTAGGGAATGCCGTCCAGTGGGCCTAGGGTCTGGCCCTTGGCGCGACGCTCATCGGACGCTTCGGCTTCCTTCAGGGCTTCAGGGTTGCGCACCACCACGGCGTTGAGGGCGGTGGCGGTATCGGGGCCATCGTAGGCGTCGATCCGCGCCAGATAGGCCTGGACCAGTTCCACGGCGGTGGTCCGGCCCGATTCCAGGGCGGCGCGCAGGTCGGCAATGGACACTTCGGTGACTTCGATCATGGGGCTACCGCCGTTGGCTGGTGGGTGAGGAGGTCAAGAGGGCGCAACGGAGCGCGGGTGTTCGGGTAATGGCTGTGCATGGTGATTCTCGTGGTACGGCTGGGCACGACAAGGGGTGCAAGGGAAAACTGTGGGCCTTTTTAGCATCTAGTGCGGGGCAGAGGAACCGTTGAACTCGCCCAGGTAGTCCAGCGTCGGCGTGCTTTGCGGCGGGCGCTGATTGGGCCCGGAGGCAACCGATCGCTGGTCGCCATCAATCGACTCGCTGCCGACGATGATGAAGTGGCTGTAATGCGCCTTGATCCGCGAGCGCAGCCGCTGTTGCTCGGCATCACTGCGGATCAGCGATTCCAGGTATTGCGGGCAGTCGTCTTTGCCGATCAGCTCGACGAAATCGGCGTCCATGTAGTAGCCCAATTCCTGCCTGAGGCGCCAGCTGGGATTGCGCGCTTCCCAGGCGCTGAATTCGGCGTCGCTGGCATCCGCCGCAGGTTCGGGCTCCCACTGTTCGAAGGCGAACCGTTCAGCCTCGGCCTGGCTGGGGAAGTGGGCGGCGAACAGGTGAAAGGCGAAGTAGGCCTCGGCGGCTTCGAGCAGGGCCAGGTTGGCGGACTCGGCCTGTTCCTGGGGCTGGGCCGGATCGACCGTTGCATCCTCTTCATGGGGCGCCTGGAGTGTGTCAGTGGCCGACGGTGCTGGCTTTTCGAGAGGGTCGAACAAGGTGCTGAAGACGCTCATGGACGGTCCTTGCGATCAGTGATGCGGGCGGTTGGGGGGCAACCCTGGCCTGAGGTGGCGCATTGTGCCGGGTTGGGGCGGGTCTGAACACCACGGGCCGTGCGCCACTGGACGCCTGGTCATTTTATCGATTGCCAATCGGAGCAACCCGGGTAGACTGCGCGGCTCTAACACCTGACGCCTTTATAGCCAAACAGTGCAGGCGTTTCGACGATGTTCGACGGATGATTATCCATGTGACTAGGGCGCACGGACGTGAATGATCCATAGCCGGCAGGCAGTTGGCGCAACATCGAAATCCACTGTCTGCTTGCTCATCCGGACTTTTTTACATGCCTACCCGGCCCAAGCCCAAGCTTAATCTTCGTGTGCTGATTCTGGTCTTCGTACTGTTTGCAGCATTAGCCACCCTGGCCAACAGCTTCTGGGTCATGTTCAAGATCCAGAAGCAGGAACTCATCGAAAACGCCCTGCAAGTCAACCAGGCCTATGCCGCGCGGATCGCCTCCGGTGTGGAGCAGGTGCTCAGTTCCGATCAGGAACGCTTGAAGTATGCCGCCGCTGTCCTGGGCGGGGACTTTGACGACTCGCAACGACTGGTCGGCGAAGCCCGGCGCTTGCTGGGGCAGGACAACAGCTTCAACTCGGTACTGATCACGAATGCGACCGGCACCATCATCGCCTCAATGCCCGAGCACCTGAATCTCAATGGCCAGTCCCTGCAAGACCAGACACCGCTCAGGCTGCGTCAACCGATCATCAGCAAGGCCTTCAAGTCCATTGCCGGCAATCTGCTGGTTTTTGTATCCCAGCCGGTGTTTGACGGTAAAGGGCGGTACTTGGGGCTGGTCGGCGGCAGCATCCGACTTGAACAGAAGAACGCCCTTCAAGACTTGATGGACCGGCAGGTACGTGAAGATGGCGCCCATGTCTATCTGGTGGACAGTAATCGGCGGGTTCTCTATCACCCCTATCCCGAGCAAATCGGCCAGATCGTTGCCGAGGACCCGATCGTCGATGCGGCCTTGAGCCAGGGCGGGGGTTCATTGCAGGCGCTGGATGCCCAGGGCGTGGAAATGCTCGCGGGTTTCACCCATGTGCCCAGCAGCGGTTGGGGGGTGATCGCCCAGCAGCCCCTCGGCAACATCCAGGCCACGCTGCAGGTAACCATGTCCAAAGTCGCCAAGGGCATACTGCCGCTGGCGTTGTTCGGCCTGGTGCTGATCTGGTGGTTGGGGACCAGGATTTCGGCGCCGCTGTCGCGGCTGGCCGAGAGTGCCAAGCGCCTGGACAGCCCTGAGAGCTATGAGCGCATCAGCGCGATCCCGGCGCAGTATTCTGAAAGTTGGCAGATTCGTCGGGCGCTGCTGCTGGGCACCAGCCTGCTCCAGGAAAAGATCGGCCGGCTTAACCAGCAGGCGCAAAGTGATGCGCTGACCGGGCTGGCCAACCGGCGGGCGATGCAGGACACCCTGGCGCACTGGCAACAGGCCAATCAGCCGTTCGCCATTGTTTCCATGGACATCGATCACTTCAAACGGGTGAACGACACCTTCGGCCATGGCGTGGGGGATGAAACCCTGAGAGCGATTGCCGACCTGATGAAGCAAAACTCGCGCACTGACGACCTGCCGTGCCGGGTGGGCGGCGAGGAGTTTGTCCTGCTCTTGCCGAACAGTTCGCTACGGGCTGCAACCGATGTCGCAGAGCGCCTGCGAGCCTCGATCGCCGCGGCGCAGATCGATACCGTCGGGCACATTACGGTTTCGTTGGGCGTCAGCGTGTGGCAGCCGGGAAGTGGTTCGATCACCGCTGCGTTGGAAAAGGCCGACCAGTTGTTGTATCAGGCCAAGCAGAAGGGACGTAATTGCGTGGTAGCCGAACAGCGCTCGCTAGCCGTCAGTTGAACACGGCGGCTGCCGTCGGCTTGCTTGCACAGCGGCCAGTACCGGAAAATCCACCCGGTCCGATACCCAGCAGAGGCAAGCCGCATGCATTACCCGAAACAACTCAGCCCGGAGTTTTCCGGGGCGTTGCGCACCTTCAGTTTCTGGGTCGCCAACGGCACCCTCGGCTACCCGCTGCTGGAAGGCGTCGACTATCGCAGTTGCCTGAGCGAAGAGCCGAGCATGCTGGAGATGGCCTACGCGATTTTTGCCAATGTGCTGGAGCTGGACGAAGAGGGCGTACCGGTGAATGCCAAGTACGCCGAGTACCGGGCGGCGCAATACATTCGCCAGTATTGCGATCCGGGCTACACCGTCGTGCCGGCATTCGAGGAATGGGAGCAGGAGCTGTACGGCCCGCCCAAGCGAGAAGACCGCAAGCCCTGGCCGCCGGGGATGCGCAATGGCTAACGCGTCGCTGTCGGAGCGAGCAAACGCGCTCCTCAGGTATCTGCTGGTGTGATCAGCCAGGGGGCGTCTGGCTAGTTGTGGGAGCGAGCTTGCTCGCGATGGCCGTCAACGAAAACGCCGCGTTCACTGGGTGAACGCGGCGTTTTTGAGTGCTTCGCGAGCAAGCTCGCTCCTACGGGTACAGGCAGAGGCGGGCGCTGTGTCAGCGGTTGGCTGCGCTCCACTTGGCCCGTGCCGCGTGCAGCTTCTTGTAGCTGTCGATCAGCCGCAGGTGACGGTCCAGGCCTTCGAGCTGCAGGTTGGTCGGGGTCAGGCCGTAGAAGCGCACGCTGCCTTGCACCGAGCCGATCACCGCGTCCATCCGTTCGTTGCCGAACATGCGGCGCAGATTGGCTTCGTAGTCGCCCAGCTCCAGTTCGTCGTCCAGCTCCACTTCCAGCACCGCGTTCAAGGCCTGATAGAACAGCCCTCGCTCGACGGTGTTGTCGTTGTATTGCAGGAACATCTCCACCAGTTCCTTGGCCGGGTCGAACTGCCCCAGGGCCACGTGGAGCAGCAGCTTGAGTTCGAGGATGGTCAACTGGCCCCAGGCGGTGTTGTCGTCGAACTCGATGCCGATCAGGGTGGTGATGTCGGTGTAGTCGTCCAGCTCGCTTTCTTCCAGGCGCTCCAGCAGTGAGCGCAAACCGTCTTCGTCCAGGCTGTGCAGGTTGAGGATGTCTTCACGGAAGAACAGCGCCTTGTTGGTGTTGTCCCAGATCAGGTCGTCCACCGGGTAGATTTCCGAATAGTCCGGCACCAGGATGCGGCAGGCGGTGGCCCCCAGGTGCTGGTACACCGCCATGTAGACTTCCTTGCCCAAGCCTTCGAGGATGCCGAACAGGGTCGCGGCTTCCTCGGCGCTGGCTTTTTCCCTTTCACTGAAGCCGCTCTGGCTGGTGAAGTCCCACTCGACGAATTCGAAGTCCGCCTTGGCACTGAAGAAACGCCACGACACCACGCCGCTGGAATCGATGAAGTGCTCGACGAAGTTGTTCGGCTCCATCAGCGCCTGGCTTTCAAAGGTCGGTTGCGGCAGGTCGTTCAAGCCTTCGAAGCTGCGGCCCTGGAGCAGTTCGGTGAGGCTGCGCTCCAGCGCCACCTCGAAGCTCGGGTGAGCACCGAACGAAGCAAACACGCCGCCGGTGCGCGGGTTCATCAGGGTCACGCACATCACCGGGAACTCACCGCCCATGGACGCGTCCTTGACCAGCACCGGGAAGCCTTGCTCTTCCAGGCCCTGGATGCCCGCCAGAATGCTCGGGTACTTGGCCAGCACTTCCTGGGGCACGTCCGGCAGGGCCAGCTCGCCTTCGAGGATCTGGCGCTTGACCGCCCGCTCGAAGATCTCCGACAGGCACTGCACCTGGGCTTCGGCCAGGGTGTTGCCGGCGCTCATGCCGTTGCTCAGGTACAGGTTCTCGATCAGGTTGGAGGGGAAGTACACCACCTCACCGTCGGACTGGCGCACATAGGGCAGGCAGCAGATGCCGCGCTCGATGTTGCCCGAGTTGGTGTCGTACAGGTGGGAGCCGCGCAGCTCGCCATCGGGGTTGTAGATGGCCAGGCAGTGTTCGTCGAGGATCTCCTTGGGCAACTCGTCCTTGCGCCCCGGCTGGAACCAGCGCTCGTCCGGGTAATGCACGAACTCGGCGTTGGCGATTTCCTCGCCCCAGAACTGGTCGTTGTAGAAGAAGTTGCAGTTCAGGCGCTCGATGAACTCGCCCAGGGCCGACGCCAGGGCGCTTTCCTTGGTCGCGCCCTTGCCGTTGGTGAAGCACATCGGCGACTGCGCATCGCGGATATGCAGCGACCAGACGTTGGGCACGATATTGCGCCACGAAGCGATTTCGATCTTCATCCCCAGACCCGCGAGAATCCCGGACATGTTGGCGATGGTCTGCTCCAGGGGCAGGTCCTTGCCGGCAATGTAGGTGCCTGCGCTGGCGCCCGATTGCGGCATCAACAGCGCCTGGGCATCGGCGTCGAGGTTTTCCACTTCTTCGATGATGAACTCGGGGCCGGTCTGCACCACCTTCTTCACGGTGCAACGGTCGATGGAACGCAGGATGCCCTGGCGGTCCTTGTCGGAGATGTCCGCCGGCAGTTCGACCTGGATCTTGAAGATCTGGTTGTAGCGGTTTTCCGGATCGACAATGTTGTTCTGCGACAGGCGGATATTGTCGGTGGGGATGTTGCGGGTCTGGCAGTACAGCTTGACGAAGTACGCCGCGCACAGCGCCGAAGAAGCCAGGAAATAGTCGAACGGACCCGGCGCCGAACCATCGCCTTTGTAGCGGATCGGTTGGTCGGCCACCACCGTGAAGTCGTCGAACTTGGCTTCAAGTCGAAGGTTGTCGAGAAAGTTGACCTTGATTTCCATGGGGGGGCACCGGCATCACAAAGCAAAAAATGGCGGGCATTATCCGGGATTTTGCGCGCCAGTGGGGCGGTTTTTGGGCCGGCGCGTACCCACGGGCGCCAAGCGGTGGCCTTGATCCGATGAACAGGGCGTTTGGCGGATGTTAATCTGCGCCTCCCGGACAAACGGTGGGCCAGTGGATGCAGAGGATGTTGAGTGAAGCCGAGCTTTACAAGGTGCTGGAAGCGATCGAAAGCGACGCCTGCCATGACCTGAATCGTCTGTATGACGGGATGCAGATAGACCGGTGTGCTCTTTTCAATCAAGTCGCCATGGCGGTGGCCCGGCTCTTTATCGAGGGGCGGCGCGACTTTC
This sequence comes from Pseudomonas danubii, assembly GCF_042980055.1. Taxonomy (NCBI): domain Bacteria; kingdom Pseudomonadati; phylum Pseudomonadota; class Gammaproteobacteria; order Pseudomonadales; family Pseudomonadaceae; genus Pseudomonas; species Pseudomonas danubii. Next base: position 4,893,679 of record NZ_CP116502.1, on the reverse strand, counting down.
ATTACGGTGATGCGGTCATGAATACCTTGTTCAGTGACATGGTTGATCTGTCCTTGAACGCTGACATGCCCGAGCCGGCCTTTTCCATCTACCTCGCGTTTGATGCCGGAGAGTATCGTCACCCGGGGGATGGGCAGGATGAGTTGCCTTGGGAAAAGTGGACGCGGCCGGCGCTTGAACGGATTCTGCACGAAGCCGATGAGGGGGCGTCGGCCGAGGTTTAGCCGGCCTGGGTTGTCGCCAGAAAAGCCGACGGACCTACGGCTCCAGCATCAAGCGGCGCCAAAGGATCTGTGGCGGCGCAACAGCATCCGCCGGCACTTGCGGTGCAGGTTTGTCCGGCGCCTGCGCTGGCGTTGCCTCGTCGGGCTCAGGGGCTGTCGTCGATTCAGTCGGGTCATCGGTAGGCGCTGTGGTCATTTGATCTTGATCACCACCTTGCCCTTGGCTCGTCCCTGCTCGACGTACTGCAAGGCCTCTGCCGTCGATTCGAAACTGAAGCTGCGGTCAACCACGGGCTTGATGATGCCGGCCTCGATCAGCGCGGTGATCTGTTGCAGCTGGGCGCCATCGGCCCGCATGAACACAAAGGCGTAGCGGACATCCCGCTGGCGCGCCTTGCGCCGGATACCGAAGCTCAAGAGGCGCATGACCTGCTGCAACGGCCAGGCCAGCCCTTGCTCCTGGGCGAACTGCAACGTGGGTGGCCCGGAGATGGAAATCAGCTGGCCACCGGGCTTGAGCACCTGGAGTGATTTCTTCAGCACGTCGTCGCCGAGGCTGTTGAGCACCACGTCGTAGCCGTGCAGGACGTCTTCGAAGTGCTGCTGCGTGTAGTCGATCACCTGATCGGCCCCCAGCGCTTTGACCCATTGGACATTCCCCGTGCTGGTGGTGGTCGCGACAAAGGCGCCAAGGTGCTTGGCAAGTTGGATGGCCAGGGTGCCGACGCCGCCTGAGCCTGCATGGATCAGCACTTTCTGGCCTTTTTTCAGTTGCGCGGTTTCCACCAGCACTTGCCAGGCAGTCAGGGCCACCAGGGGAATGGACGCGGCTTGCGCCATGTCGATGTTGGCCGGCTTGAGAGCGACCGCGTCCTGATGCACAGCGATCCATTGGGCAAAGGTGCCGATCCGCGTTTGCGGCGGGCGAGCATAAACGGCATCGCCGGGTTTGAAACGCCGCACTTGCGGGCCGACTTCGACCACGACCCCTGCCAGGTCATTGCCCAATATCAGCGGCAATTTATAAGGCAGGATCAGCTTGAATTCGCCCTGGCGGATTTTCGAATCCAGCAGGTTGACGCTGCTGGCATGAACCTCGATCAATACATCGTGGGGCCCCACCTCGGGCGTGGGGACTTCGCTCAGGCGTCCGCTGTTCTTGCCGTAGCGATCAATTGAAAATGCCTTCATGGGGGTGCGGCTCTGTTGGGTTGGCGTCAGTAGGGGGTGTTCTGTTGCGGTTGCGGCCAGGTGCTGTCAGTCATCAAGGAACGTCAATACCCGGGTCACGAAGTCCGTGTGGTGCTGGAAAATGCTGCCGTGGCCGGCGTCCTCATACAGCACAAGCTGCGCATGGGGGATGCGCTCAGCCAGGGCGCGCGAGTTGACGCTGGGCACCATGAGGTCGCTGTCGCCGTTGACCACCAGCGTCGGCGTTTTCAGGTGTTGCAGATCGTGCGGCGTCTGTTTGCCCCATGCCGTGATGGCCTGCAACTGCCGCAGGAAAGCCCCCGGCGTCGGGCCCTTGTCGCGATTTTTTCGGCGTGCTTTGAGCCGTTGCAGATACGCCGAGGCGGCTCGGCGACCATTGTCCGTCGACGTGAAGAACAGGTAGACCTTGGGATCGCGCAAGGTCAGCAAGCCTTTGAGCATCAAGGGCCAGGTCACCGAGCCGACCTTGTCGATACCGCTGCCGCCGGCCGGTCCGGTGCCGGTGAGAATCAAGCGGCGCACCAATTCGGGGGCCTTGAGGGCGATGTCCTGAGCAACGAAGCCGCCGAGTGAAAAGCCCAGTACATCGACGCTCTTGAACCCCAGGGCCTGGATCAACTCAATGGCGTCTTGCGCCATTTCGCCGATCGTCAGGGGGGCGACGCCACCCGAGCCGCCGATGCCGCGATAGTCGGTGGTGATGACTCGTCGGGTCTGTGCCAGCCCATCGATGATGGCCGGGTCGAAGTTGTCCAGCACCGCGCCCCAATGATTGAACAGCACCAGGGGCACGCCGCCCGCGGGACCGGTATCGCGATAGGCGAAGGGAATGCCCCTGACCGTGATCGACTGGTTCGCCGCGTTGATGAACGACGTCTGCAAAGCCGGGGGGAGAGTTGTCTGTGTTGGGTTCATTGCTACTCCGAACAGCGGACCGGATTCGTCGCAGTACCTGCCGCGAATCCGCCGCGAAAGCTCGCTACCTGAAGATCACTGTTGGGACTGGTAACGCTGGGCAACCTCGGACTGGCGGACCTGCCCGAGCAGGGCCTGACGCGCGTTCTGCAGATCATCCCAGCGCTCAGCCTGTTGCAGCGGCGGTATGGTCACCGCTTCGCGCCGATCAAAGCCGACCAGTGCGGCGTCCACCAGATCGCCCACTTCCATGATTTCGTCCAGGGTGTTGATGTCGATGCCGGAGCGGTCCCAGATTTCCGTGCGGGTGGCCGCCGGTAGCACGGCTTGCACGTACACGCCCAGGGGCGACAGCTCCAGGCTCAGGCCCTGGGACAGGAACAACACGAAGGCCTTGGTGGCGCCATAGACCGACATGCCGAATTCCGGTGCCAGGCTCACCACCGAACCGATGTTGATGATCGCGCCGGCGCCTGCTTCGGCCAGACGCGGGGCGATGGCCCTGGACAGGCGCACCAGCGCCGTGGTGTTGAGGGCCACCAGTTGCGCCATGTGATCAGCGTTTTGCTCGGTGAAGCGGCCGGACAGCGCGGCGCCGGCGTTGTTGACCAGGATGCCGATCCGGGCGTCGTCGCGCAGGCGGGCTTCCACCGCCGTCAGATCGCCGGGCTGGGTCAGGTCCGCGACCATGACATCAATGGCGACCTGGTGTTCGTCTCGTAGCTTGGCGGCCAGTGCGTCCAGGCGCGCCTGATCGCGGGCGACCAGCACCAGGTCGTGGCCGCGTTGTGCAAAGCGCTCGGCGTAGGTGGCGCCAATGCCGCTGGAGGCGCCGGTGATGAGAACGGTAGGGCGAGTGTTCATGGGGGGATCTCTCTTTCAGGAAAGGGACAGACAGTTGGTGTGAGCGGGTAGGGCTCAGTTGGCGCGGGTGCCCGACTCGGCCAAGGTCGGGTAGTCGATATAGCCCGTCGCGCCGCCGCCATAGAGCGTGGCGGGATTGAAGGCGGACAGCGGCGCACCGCTTTGCAGGCGCTCCACCAGATCCGGGTTAGCAATGAACGGGCGACCGAAGGCGATCAGATCGGCCTGGTCTTCGGCGAGCCGCGAGGTCGCCAGCTCCAGGTCATAGCCGTTGTTGGCGATGTAGGTGTTTTTGAAGCGCTGGCGCAGGGCGGCGAAATCCAATGGCGCCACGTCACGCGGGCCACCGGTCGCGCCTTCGACCATGTGCAGGTAAACCACGCCGAGGGCGTCGAGTTGATCGACGAGGTAATCGAATTGCGCCTGCGCATTGCTGCTGGAGACACCGTTGGCCGGCGACACCGGCGACAAGCGCACCCCGGTGCGATCCGCGCCGATTTCATTGATCACGGCTGCGGTGACTTCGAGCAACAGGCGCGCACGGTTTTCAATCGAGCCGCCGTAAGCATCGCTGCGCACGTTGGCGCTGTCCTTGAGGAACTGATCCAGCAAGTAGCCGTTCGCGCCGTGAATTTCCACGCCGTCAAACCCGGCGGCAATGGCGTTTGCCGCGGCCTGGCGGAAGTCGGTGACTATCCCCGGCAGTTCGCTGATGTCCAGTGCGCGCGGCGCGCTGGCGTCTTCAAAGTGGTTATTGACGAACACCTGGGTGGCCGCGCGCAACGCGGAAGGAGCCACGGGGGCGGCGCCGTTTTCTTGCAGGTCAACGTGGGACACGCGGCCGACATGCCACAGTTGCGCAAAGATCTTTGCGCCCTTGGCGTGCACGGCGTCGGTCACGGTGCGCCAGCCCTCAATCTGCGCCTGGGTGTAGATCCCGGGGGTGTCCTGATAGCCCTGGCCCTGTTGGGAAATCTGCGTGGCTTCGCTGATCAGCAAGCCGGCGCTAGCGCGTTGGCTGTAATAGGTGGCGGCGAATTCGCTGGGAACAGAGCCTGCGCCGGCGCGGTTGCGGGTCAGTGGCGCGAGGACGATGCGGTTCGACAGCGCGAGGGCGCCGAGGGTGTAAGGGGTGAACAGGTTCTGATCGGTCATCTGGTGTCTCTTGCGTGCCCGTGGGTGGAGGTCGGTGGTGCGTGCAATTAGGATGATGATCGAAATCTAAGCTGTCAACGGTTTTGATTATGGTCGACATCTATGTATGATCGGCCCCATGATTTTCCGATGCATAGGAGGTATTGCAGGTGAGAGTGAGCAAGGCCCAGGCGCAGGCCAATCGAGAGCACATCGTTGAAACGGCTTCTGAGTTGTTCCGTGAGCGCGGCTTCGACGGTGTAGGTGTGTCGGACCTCATGGCAGCGGCCGGTTTCACCCACGGAGGTTTCTACAAGCATTTCGGTTCGAAGGCCGATCTCATGGCCGAGGCCTCGGCCTGCAGCCTTGCCAAGTCGCTGGCTGGCCTGCAAGCGCTCGATGTGCCTGGCTTCATCGACGTCTATGTGACCCGAGAACACCGCGACGAACGTGGCGGCGGTTGCACCATGGCCGCATTGGGTGGCGACGCGGCGCGTCAATCGGATGATGTGAAAGCGAGGTTTGCCGAAGGGATCGAGCACACCCTGAAAACCCTGGGGGACAAATACCCGACCCGGCCGGATGCCGCACCGGGTGAGGGCAGGCAGAAAATGATCGACCTGCTGTCGCGTGCGGTCGGTGCGATTATTTTGTCCCGTGCCTGCCCGGATGATTCAGCGCTGGCGGATGAGATTCTTGAGGTGTGCCGCGCTGAGATGTTTGCTTCGTTGCCGGTTGATAAAGACCATCCGGCGTGAAGGGCGACGATTCAAGCCGATAGTGGTGTGGCGCACCAGCACCCGCAGCAGCCCCGGCGGTGGACTCACCCGCGCGAACGGTTAACGGCTGAACCATTGAGGCTGCTGTGCTCTGCTTGCTCTTAGAGCTTCATGCCCACCGCCAGTCGGTTAAAGGCATTCATCAAGGACACGGCCAACGTCAGATCGGAAATTTCGACGTCACTGAAGTGCGCTTTCAGGGGATCGTACAGCGCGTCGGGTGCGCCCTTGTCGTGAACGTAGGTGAGGGTCTCGGTCCAGGCCAGGGCGGCGCGCTCGCGGTCGTTGAACAGTTCGCTGACGCGCCAGCCGGCGAGGCAATCCAGCTTTTCCTGGGCGACTCCACATTCACGCAGGGTCTGCGAGTGCTTGCCCAGGCAGAACGAGCAGCCGTTGATCTGCGACACGCGCAAAAACACCAGTTCCACCAGGGGCAAGCCCAGGGGGCTGGCGACCAGGGCGGTGTTGGTGGCGAGCAGGCCTTGATAGGCAGCCGGCGACAAAGTGGCAAAGGGCAGTCTGAGTTGGCTCATGGTGAAACTCCGATAGGGAAAAAAGTGATCAGGCACATACGAGAGGGTTGAACAGGGGCTGCAAGGACAGTGCGCTGCGGGCCTCGTCGAGGGTTGCACGGACGGCCTCTTCACCGAACACCAAGCCCTGCAGATAGGTGAACTGCAGGTCGAACAGGCCGAGGGTGTTCAAAACCTGGCGCAGGTAAGGCGTCAGAAAGTCCGGTTGGCGTGCCCGTTCGCCCTGGTGAAAACCGCCGGAACTGACCAGGACATGCACCGGGCGGTCCTTCAATAGCCCGACCTTGCCCTCCGGGCCGGAGCTGAAGGTCCGGTGAATGCGCAGCACATAGTCGATCCACAGCTTGAGCGCGGCCGGCAGGGTGAAGTTGTGCATGGGCGTGGCAATCAGCAGCACATCGCAGCGTTCCAGCTCACGAATCAGCTCTTCGGATACCTCGAACAGTGGTGCGTCGAAGGGCGTGACTGTGGTCAGGGCGTGGGCGTAGTCCATGCCCAGCGGCGGCAACGGATTGGCCCCCAGATCGCGCTCGACCCGTTCCAGGTGCGGATAGCGTTGGCGCAGGGCGCTCACCAGTTCCAGTGCCAGCTGGTGGCCATGGGAAACCTGGCCACGGGGACTGGCGTTGATCAGCAGCAGGTTGTTCATGCCGGCTCCCCACCCTGAAGTCGCTGGGTGAAGTGCATGCCACGGGCCAGCAACCCCTGACGGAAATAGAAGCGTTGGGCCAGGGGCATATGCAGGCCGGTATCCAGGACCAAGTGCTCGCATTGACGCTGCACGGCCTCATCCCGCACCGCGCTCAACAGCCGCGCTCCCAAGCCGCTGCGCTGAAGCTCCGGGCTCACGACCAGGTCATCGACGTAGATGAAACGCCCGTAGAGCAGGTTTTCCAGCTCGCGGTAACCCGCCAGGCCGACGATGCGCTCAGCGTCCCACGCGGCGAGCAAGCGGTAGCCCTGCTCGGTTTGCCGGGCCACTTGGGCGACATAGGCCGCCGGGCTGGTGAGGTGCGGGCGCAAGACACGCATCAAGTCGAAACTGGCCGCCAGGGCCGCTTCGCTGTCGAGGTGTTGAAGGGGGTAGGGCATGGTCGTCATCCGCTGCAAAAAGATGACCCACTGTAGAAGGTCAATGGCTTAAGCTACAGGGCCAAAAAATGCATAAATGACTAGGCCATGATCCTTCCTTTCGAATTGGACCGCAGCCAGACGGCGCCGATCTATCGCCAGCTTTACCAGCGGTTTCGCGAGTCGATTGCCGATGGCCGCCTGCGTCCGGGGGACCGAGTGCCGGCGGTGCGCGCCCTGGCGGCGGAGCTGAACCTGGCGCGGGGCACCGTGGAAGCGGCCTACCAGCTGCTCATAGGCGAGGGCTACCTGACTGCTCGCGGGGCCGCCGGGACCATTGTCACCCCGCAACTGGCGCCGGTTTGCGCGCCCGTGCAGCGCGTCCCAGTGGCTGCAACGACCTACCAGGCCACCCACGCCGGCACCTCGCCCCTGGCACTGCAAATGGGCCTGCCAGCGCTGGACGCTTTTCCGCGCAAACTCTGGACGCGACTGGCGGGCCGGCAACTGCGACAGACGGGCTTGGAAGGTCTCGTCTACCCGGACGCGCAGGGCTATGCACCGTTGCGCGCAGCCATCGCGTCCTACCTGGGGATTTCCCGGGGGATCACCTGTCATCCGCAGCAGATTTTCGTCTGCGCCGGCTACCGCGCCTGCCTCGACCTGATCAGCCACACGCTGATGGGCCCGGGCGCCACCTGCTGGCTGGAAGAGCCCGGCTACTTCATGGCCAGGAACGCGCTGCTGGAAGCCGGCGCACAGTTGGTGCCGGTGCCCGTGGACGATCAGGGCCTGGACGTCGCCCAAGGCATCGCCCGCGCCCCAGAGGCCGGCTTTGCCGTGGTCACCCCGACCCATCAGAGCCCGCTGGGGATGTCGCTGTCCCTGCCGCGGCGCCTGGCCCTGTTGGACTGGGCCAACCGCCAAGGCAGCTGGATCATCGAGGACGACTACGACAGCGAATACCGCTACCAAGGCAAACCCTTGCCCGCCCTCAAGAGCCTCGACCAGCAGGGCCGCGTGCTCTACACCGGCACCTTCAGCAAAGTCCTGTTTCCAGGGCTGCGCCTGGCCTACCTGGTGGTGCCCGCCGAACAGACCCCAGCGTTCGCCCGCCAGGCGGATCGTCTGCACAATCACTGCCCGCATCTACTTCAAGCGACCGTCACCGCCTTCCTCAACGAGGGTCACTTCGCACGGCATCTAAATAAAATGCGCGGCCTCTACGCGCGACGCCGTCAATGGCTGATCGATGCGTTGCATCAACAGTTTGCCGAGGGTTTACAGATAAACCCTCAAGCAGGCGGCATGCACTTGGTCGCCGGTCTTGGGCAAGGGAATGATGTCGAGCTCGCCCAGCGCGCCCGGGCGGTGGGCATCGCGGTTGAGCCGCTGTCACAGTGGTACCTGGAAGCCCAGTCCAGGCAGGGTCTGGGGATGGGCTTCACCAACGTTGCCAGTGCCGAACAGGCATCGACGCTGGCGCTGCGCTTGGCGCAAGTCATCCAGTGAAGAAGGGAGCTGATTGTTACTGGCGCGAAATGGCCCGCAGCAAGGTTTGAGTCGCAACAGTCCCGCCGGGACCACTTCGCGATGCAGCACTTTTTTCTGAGCTTGAAAATGGAACGCATGTGGCGGTGTGGTTATACCAACCCTGCCGAAGCAAGCAGCGACATCGCTGAAGGAGGTGTCTGTTTGCCGCGGCGTTGCTGCGTATCGCAAGGTTGGATGTTCTGGTATAGAAACACTCCACTCAAGCCAAGGACGACGACTGTGCAGATACGCAAGATGACTCACGAAGACCTGCCGAGCGCCGCTGCCCTTTGCCTGGAAGCGTTCATGCTGGCGGTTGCGCCTTCGCTGTCAGCGCAGGGCGTGGAAACCTTCGCCAAGGTAGCGGCAAAGGAGGCGTTTGCCGAACGAATGGCGAGTGACAACCTGATGCTGGTTTGTGTCGCAGAGGGAACCCTGGTCGGACTGATCGAGCTCAAGGAAGGACGCCATGTGGCGATGCTGTTCGTTGCGCCGCTGTGGCAGCGTCGCGGCGTTGGCAAACGCTTGGTGAACGCAGCTCTGGAGCAGGCCAGAGCCGATGTGGTAACCGTCAGAGCGTCTCTGTCCTCAGTGGCAGCTTACGAAGGTTACGGTTTCGCCTTGGCTGGGGAGGAGGGCGAGTTTGCCGGGCTGATTTATCAGCCGATGGAGAAGCGGCTGCAGTCCTTCAATACTGGCAAAAACCGACTAGAACCAGCCTCTGAGTTTTAAGCGCTTGCTTAAGCAATCTCGTGTTTCTGATCGGCAACAACGGAGAATCTATGCCAGCAGAAGTAAGTCAAAAGAATGGACTGACGCTGACCATCCTGTCGTGTCCAAGCGGCCGGCCACGCTGTGTTCTGGTTCGGCTCACCGGCACTGCGCTGCACGCAGAAATAGCCTCGGAAAAGACCTCAGCCGGAGATGTGCAGCAACCGATGGACGAGTTCTTCAGGTCGCTAGCGCAACTTGAAGAGGGCACTGCTCAAGATTGGCTTTCTGAAGGCCAGGATCTGGCCTTTTCTGCCAGCAGAGATCCATTGTTTCCAGGGTTGGTTTTTTTACGCATCTACTTAGGCTCAACTTCAGATGACGACTGTGATTGGCAGATCAATGGGTCGTTGTTACTCACCCCGACCCAAGTCGCTCTGTTTGCCGAAAAGTTGAAGCAGATTTAACCGATCGGCTTTTCTATTCGATTCATAACCGGCCTCAGCCACCATCCATCGTCTGCTCTGGCAATGCCCTTTCTCCAAGCGTCATTCCACGTAGCGCAGCCAAAGGTGTGTCCGCTCGCGGATCGCCTGGACGACCGCTGAAATCACCGCTTGCCGGTTCTCATCAGGGGTGTTGTAGAGCGCACAAAAATCCTTCGCCACGGCGTTGGCGACGTGCAGGTCGGCAGGCGCTGCACGCAGGAAACCGAGGTAAGACGCGCCAACCCCCATCAATTCATAACCGTGGGCCTGGGCAAAATGGCGCGCTAGCGCATAGTTTTGCGCGGGGCCCAGGTCGCAACTGAAATAGCCGTTGGGAAACGCAGCCAGTGCCTGGCAGGCATGCTCGACCGGAACCAGGAGCGCCGAGAGAGGCTGGTCGAGCAGTGAAACCGGATTGTCCTGATAGTCCATCCATTCCTGCAGGGCGGGCTGGTCAAGGGTCAGGCCGTGGGCGCAAGCATCTTCGAACGAGCTGCCGGCCACCAGCTCGGTGAAGTTGCGCAAGCAGATTGCGAACTCGGCTTTGGTGGTGGAATAGCCCAGGTATTCGCCCTGTTCGAAGCATTCGGCAGGTAACTGGGCAATGTCCTGTTCCGAGGCCTCGTCCAGTCCCAGGTTGTTACGGGCATGCCCGCAGGTGTAGCGAGCCTGGGGCAGATCATCCAGCGAGAAGAGGGGCCTGAAGCCTGGGTGGTTGCCGGCGATCTGGCGGTAGGCGTCGATCAGCTCATCCAGGCTGGAAATGGCGCTCAGGCTGTACTCATCGCAGGTGCCGGCAGCGGGGTTGCCAGGCATTGCGTTGCCGCGAAATTGCATATCCATCGAAGTGCTCCCTGCTTAGGGTTGATGTTCAGGTCAATGATTCAGCTTTTCTGCGCGCCAGCGCACCACCTGCCAGCACCGCCGGCATGATGGCCAGGCAGCAGCTGATATGCACCCAGCTTATTTGGCTCAAGGAGAAGATCCCCACGGGAACGCCCCACACCAACAAAATGATGACCCCGACCCAGATGGCGGGACGCAAGGAGCGGGTCGCGTGGGTCCGGGTGCTGACAAATCCCCCCAGCCCTGCCATGAGGGCCCAGCTCAGCACCGTCAGCCATTGAACGCTATGCAGGCTGACCAGTTGATTGTGCTGTTGTTTCCAACCCGGTTCGCCAAGGGCAACGAACGCAGGCGGGAGAAACTGTGAAATCACCAGCCCGAAAACAGGCAGCACCAGGGCGCAGGAGAGCAGGCCGAAGAGAATGGCTTTAAACATGGGGTGTTCGACATCCGTGTTGAGAGGGGCTTGGAGGGTGTTGCTGATGGGATGCGGGGTTCGTGAGGCATCCAGGCTATGCAGTGGTTTGCTTACGGTTTCCCGGCAGGGATCGTCATCGAGATCGATAGCGTCAAGAGAGAACATCCTGTTTTGGCATGAAGAATCGAGCGAAGAGTTCGGATTGCGACTTGATGTTCAGCTTGGCGTAAATGTTGCGACGGTGAACCTTTATCGTCTCTGCCGAGAGGGAAAGTTTGCCAGCGATCTCCTTGTTGGAAAAGCCACTGAGCAACAGCCTGAGTACATCGCTCTCGCGGGTGGTTATTTGCGTGCCTAGCTGGCTAATGGTTTCGGGCCATTGCGGCGGGGCGCTGAGGTTTTTCTCGACATCCGTTTCAAAGCACATGCGCTGATGCATCAACGCAGTGACCCACGGCTTGATCAGATCCAGCATCGTGATCTGTTCTTGATTGAAGTGCACGCCGCTGCCAATGGAGATGCACAGGGTTCTGTCGGCATCGAGCTGGATGTTGTATTGCACTTCATCGACAGAAATGTATTGCGCAAAGTACTTGTGGTAGTACTCGGTTTCCCGAAAGTACTCCGGCGCAATATCCAGCAGGTGAAAGAATCCGCTCTGCGGGTTTTCTCGATTGGCGATATAAAAGGGGTCCAGCAGATATAGCCCCTTTACATACAGGTGAATGAACGCATCCACCTCTTCCACATCGGCTACTTCGGGAAGACTGACCACCTGTACTTGTTGATTGCTGAAGATCAGCACGACCCAGTTATCGATCTGCACATATTCATTGAGTGTGCGAATAAGCGAACTCCAGAAGTCTGGACGGTTCAGCTGCATGATCAGTTTTCCAATCGAGCGGTGCCAAGCCAGGCTATGCAGGTCGAGTGGCATTTTCTACCCCTTTAGGGTTAGGGAGTCGTAGGTAAAAGGTAAGTAATCGTAGGTATTTACTATTGCCCAAGGCTCGGTATATTCGCCTTCAAGGTTTACGACAGCCATGAGGGCACGTCGTCTAGACAGGGATGTTGCATGAGAAAATCACCTTTGCGAACCGTTTTTTCGGTCGCGTTGCTCTGCGCCGGAATCAGTACATCCGCAGGTGCAGTAGAGCCAGGGATGTACCTGTACAACTGGTTCGGGCTGCTGGCTCCGGAAACGCCAAAAGAGTTCGAACAGGCCACGGGCACCCGAATTCACATGGATGCCTTCGACAGCGCCGAGATCATGCAGAGCAAGGTCATGGCCGGACGCACCGGCTATGACGTGGTGGTGGCGACCTCCAATGTGTTGCCCAGCCTGATCGAGGCGGGGGTGCTGCAGCCGCTGGACCCTGCCCAGCTGAGTAACCTGTCCCACGTCGACCCGGCCATCCTGGCCCAACTTGCGGTCAACGACCCAGGCAATCGCTACGCTGTGCCTTATTTGTGGGGCACCACCGGCATTGGCTATGACGTGGATAAAGTCAAAGCGGCATTGGGTGATCATGCGCCAGTCGATAGTTGGGACTTGATCTTCAAGGAAGAGAACATCAGCAAGCTCAAGTCTTGCGGTGTGGCCATGCTTGATTCGCCCAGCGAGATCATTTCGATTGCCTTGAATTACCTTGGGCTCCCCAGCAATAGCAAGAACCCGGATGATTACCAGAAGGCTCAGGAACTGCTGTTGAAGATCCGGCCTTATATCGTTTATTTCGATTCCTCCAGAATTGACACTGACTTGGCGGGCGGCAACATTTGTGTCGTGGTGGGCTGGGCTAATGGCGCCCTGGCGGCGCAGGCTGCCAACGAAAGTGCCAATACCGGACGCACGATCAACTACAGCCTACCTCGCGAAGGCGCGTTGGTCTGGTCGGAAAACCTGGTGCTGCTCAAAGACGCCCCTCACCCAAAAGAAGGCCTGGCGTTTATCAATTACATGATGCGTCCGGAAGTGATTGCCAAAACGTCAAATCACACGCTGTATCCTAATGCCAATAAGGATGCCACCGAGTTTGTCCAGCAGAAGTTGCGCGATAACCCATGGATATATCCAGACAAGGCAACCGTCGCAACACTGGTTCCGCTTGAACCGCTGCCATTGAAGTTGGAGCGCATCCGGACGCGGGTCTGGACCAAGGTGAAGAGCAGTATCTGATCGGGTTTGACTCTTCCTCTCCTGCGCCATGCACGTTTTATAGCGAGTGCGGGCTCATTATTTAAAACATTCGTTGAAATGTATTCGTCATGCGGGAAATTAACTTTCCTGCATGGCGGTATGCGCCTGTGTCCATTCAATACCTGATCCAAGAGGAGCACAGTGGATGTTCAGCCCAGCCAATCAAACGCACTTCTGTTTGACCATCGACGGTTTTGCGCATGACGTTCAAGTGCTCGCATTCACCGGGGAAGAGGCGATCAGCAAGCCTTACTTTTTCAAGGTGGAGTGTGTGAGTGAACGACCCGACCTGGAACTGCAAAGCCTCGTCGACAGGGAGGCCTTCCTGGCTTTCGATGGCCACGGCAATGGCATTCACGGGCGCATCTATCACATCGCCCAATGTGCGGACACCCAGTGCTACAACCTGGCCCTGGTTCCGCACCTGTCCTACTTGCGCCACCGCACCAACCAGAGGATCTATCAGCAGTTTTCGGTGCCGGCCATCGTTGCCCTGATTCTCGAAGAACACGGGATTCTGGGCGATGCCTACCGCTTTGAGTTGGACTCGACCTACCCCGAGCGTGATTGCTGTACCCAGTTTGGTGAAACGGATTTGCACTTCATCCAGCGCTTGTGTGAGGAGGAGGGGATTCACTTTCACTTCCAGCACAGTGCTCAAGGTCATGTGCTGGTGTTTGGCGATCATCAGGCGGTTTTTCCCAGGATCGAGCAAGCCACGGCTGTCGCCCCCGAGGGCGACAGGCGGGCCAACGAGCGACTGATCAAGCCCGCCAGGCAGCTCACCCCGCAGGCCGGTGAGCACCGCCGCGCGGCCTACCGTCCGCTTGAAAGCCAAGGTCAGCAAACCGGGTTAGCCAGTGGTCATGTTCTGGAAATTCCCGGCCCGCCGGGCCAAGAGCGCAATGAGCCATGGCTACTGACTCGGGTCATCCATGAAGGCAGACAGCCACAGGTATTGAATGAGTACGCCAGTGGCGACCCGGCTGACGATGACCGGCATCCGGGTTACTGCAATCGCTTCATGCTTGTGCCGGGGGATGCGCTCTATCGTCCGCCTTTGGCTCACGAGAAACCGCAGGTGCCCAGCCAGACTGCGCTGGTTATCGCCATGGAAGATGAAGCGCTGCGCACTGATGGGCGCTGCGCGAGGCTCAAGGTCAAGTTTCCCTGGGATCGGGAAGGTCGGTTTGACGACAAAAGCAGCTGTTGGCTAGGAGGCGCTGCCAATTGGCAGTGCGAATTGACGCCACTGCGAACGGGGGTGGAAGTCAGGGTCACCTTTCTTGAAAGCGACCCCGATCAACCGTTGATCAGCGGTTGCCTGTGCTGTCAGTGATTCGATGCTGAGCATGCCTTGCTCGCTCATACGCAGCGCAACTGGCGGGTTTTTGCGGCGGGTTGACGGACCTGTGGTCAACGAAGACCAGCTGGCCGCCAGCGTTTACCGCGCCGTCGCTGTTTTCAGTTGCCACGGTTTGAAACTCAGCCACAGCAACACCCCAGGTACCTGCAACGCAATCATCACGCCCAGCGACCACTGATAAGCCTCCACCGGATGCCCTTGTCCACTGGCCGGCCACAGGTTCAGGATCTCTCCCATCAGCCATTGCAAGGCGAACGCCAGCACGAACACCACCAGGTTGAACGACGAGCTGACCCGCCCGGCCAGTTCAGGCGATACCGACTGGGCTACGATCGCGTAGTTCATGGTGGTGGAGGTGCCGAAGAAGCTGAACCCCATGGCAATCAGTAGCGGCGACACCGGCAGTCCGCTGATCATCAGCGATTGAAACACGATGAAAATCGCAACCCCGGCGCCGCACACCATGATCGGCTGCACACCAAAGCGGCGCAGGTAGTCGGTGATCGAACCGAAAGCCAGCGAACCTGCCACCATCGCCACGGTGCCCCAGAGCAAGGTATTGGCCATGCTCGACTCGCTGAGCTGGGCGACATCGCGTAGCCACGGTCCCATCCACAGCGACAGCACCGACATGTAGATCGCATGGGCAAACACCGAGTACAACGCCAGTCGCCAGAATACCCACGAGGAGTAAAGCGTCCCCACGGCCTTGGACATTTCGGCCAGAGTGGTGTGCTTGGGTTTGTAGGTGCGCGGCACGCTCAGGTGAATGACCGCGCTGACGAACAGAGTCAACAGCGCCAGAATCAAGAACGCTTCACGCCATGAGATCCACTTGAGCAGTTCATGCAGCGGCGTGGTGGACGCCATGGCGCCCAGGCCACCTACCGACAACAGGCACGCCGTACTCAGCGGCAGACGCTCGACCGGCAGCCAGATGGTGCACGCCTTGATCGCACTCATCAGCGAACCGGCAACCCCCAGGCCGATCAGGCCGCGACCGATGATCAGACCCAGCTCAGTATGGGCGAAGCTGAAAATCAGCGAGCCCAATACCGCGAACAACAGCATGGGGGCCTGCACGCTGCGCGGACCGTAGCGGTCGAGCATGACGCCGAGCGGAATCTGCGCCGCGGCGAAGGTCAGAAAGTACACGCCGGTCAGCAGGCCCATGCTGCTGGCGGGCAGATGCAGTTCCTGCTCCAGGTCCACATAGATCAAAGCGTTGACCGTGCGAAACAGGTACGAGACGAAATGGCCGAGGCCAAAGGGAATGAATATGGTCAAAAACAGGTACACAAACGTGTGCTTTATTTCCTGGTCGGCCTTGGCGCAAGAGGCTGTATTTTCTTTACTCATGTCGCAAGAGCCTCGCATGTGGAAAAGGTTGTGCGTATTTCACAGCAGAAACGCCCCCGTGCCTCTTCAAGCCAAAGTTCATCGGGGCACGGTCGCATTTCCGAGAACTTGACGTGGCCAGCGTTCTTCAGCGCATTGCTGATGCCGTCGAAGGACAAAGGGTTGTCGAAGTCGAGGAACAGCGGTTTGGGTTCGGTATCGATCTTGACGAAGGCATAGCGGGGCAAACCGTGAGCGCCAGCCCAGGCACGCCATTGCAGGGCGTGTTCAAGCTCGTCGATCGAGCCCTTCGGTTCCGGCAGGCGATCGCGGGCAAATAGCCAGGAAGCGCGCTTGTAGAGGGTCCGGCCCAACCAGATACGGCGGTGATCGTGTTTGGCCACGGCGCTGCCGGCCAGGGCGAAGCCCAGCCGATGCAAGGGTGTGGAATACACGCACAGCAAGTCTTCGCTGAACTGACCCAGGGCGTCGACCACTTGCAGGCGACCGTTCACCCGCAGCACTTTTGCCCTGCCGGCGGCAAACTGCTGGTGCGCTGCGACACAACCGCCGCCAGACGGCAGCACCAATTGCAGGTAGGAGGGCTGCAATGGCCAGTCGATGTGGGAGCGCTGATAGCTCTCGGGCGAGTCAGCCAGTACCAGGCGCGGGCGTTGGAAAATCGCCTCCACCTGTTGGTTTATCTGCGTATTGAAGGGGCCGAACGGGGCGGCAACGGGCTGGCTCAGCGTATGAACTGCCGGGTGCACTTCACCGACGATGATTTGGTAGTCGCCGCGATTGAAGGCCTCGACCGACGCGCTGGAGAGCAGGATATCCGGAGAGTGAAAGTCGCTGCCGAACACCTCGAAGCCTTCGACATCCAGACGAGTGTTCAGCAGGCTGATCAGGCGCTCGACGTCCGCAGCACACAGACGCACTTCGGCATGCTCCGGGAAGTCCTGCAGCAGTTGCGCCCAAGCGGTTTCCAGGCACTGATCGAGGTCGCCGATGATGCGCGCTTCAAGTGCAGGCAACAGAGGAGCAAGGGTGTTGAGCAGGTCGAGAAAATCAACCGGTTTGCCGGGGTTGGCCACCTGGCGCTGCTCCCAGACCTCAATGAAGGCCTGATTGAGCTGGTGCGCGATGGCTTTGATCAGCCACTGATTGATGCGCATCAGCGGCGCCAGTTCTTGGTTGACTTGGTCGAGCATGGCTTGCCCAAGGCTGATGTTCATGTTTCTCGAACAATCTTCGTACAGCGGGTAACGGCCGACATACATGGCGCCGGTTTCTCGGCTGAGGTCGACCCCGGCCTCGCCAAGCAGTTGGTTCAAGCGCTCCAGGCATTCGGTCCGACGCATCAGGTCGCCGTGGGCATAGTCACGGCGCAAGCCCTCCAGTGCTTCAAGGCGCGATTGCCAGAGCTGGTTGAACGGGTCGAATACCCCCGCGTTGGCCAAACAGCGTTGCAGCTGCACGATGGGGTGACGCTCGCGGGGCGACATTTGCCAGCCCCGGCGCACGATACGTTTGCTCACCAGGTGCTCCAGCAGATCGCGCAATGTGCCAGCCGCATCTTGCGGACAGTTGTTCAATATCCCCGCACAAGTGGCGGCTCGACCCGGATGCTCGCTGATGTACTGCAGTACCTGGGCGGTTTGCGGGTTGAGGCGCTGGCTTTTGCCAATCGGCATGAACAGGGTCTGTTCGTGCAGGTAGCAACCGGTATTGAGCTGCAAGGGCATAAGGTCGGTGTCTGGGCATTGCTGGTTGATCTGTTCGACCAACCGCTGTACCACCCAATTCTCGAAGAAGGTGTGGCGATCCTTGATCCACGCCGTGTCATCCTGGGTCAGATGCACATTGGCCGTCTGCCGGGTATCGAACCGGCCCCAGGCCAAAGGTCCGAAAAAACTGGAGGTATCGTTCTTGGCGCAGAAACGTTGCGCGTAACTCCAGCCCAAGCGCAGCTTTTGCTTTTTGCGGGTGTCGTTCCTGCTGTGCCGATCCCTGATCAACTCACGGATGCGTGTCAACGCCGACGGGTTGGAGATGAACAAGGCCTCGGCCACCGCTTCGTCATCCAGGAAGTCGATCAGCCCTTGGCGGGCGCTCTCCAGATAGGCGTCATATTCCCGGGCGGCTTCTTCAGGCGCTGAGGTTCGCGCCAGCAAAGCGTTCCAGTGTTGCAAAGCCTCACCGAGAGGTTCGCGCAGTACTTCTGGCAGATCGGTGGGTTGCAGGGCCTGGTTCTCGTTGAGTTTGCGGATGAATTTGCGGCAGGCCTGGGGCGAATGCGCGTTGGCCTTTTCAAGTAGCGTCGCCTTCAGCGTCTGCAAGGAGCGGAAGTCTTGCTCGAAGACGCGGCACGCCGGCAGGTCGGCGAATCGGCCCAGATCCGTCAAGTGATGAATGGGGAAGCCGGTCGAGCGCAGCCAGAAGTACTGTGAGCTTTCCATGGTCTAGGCCGGCATCCTGATGGCGTTGAGTCGATGCAGCTTATCGAGCAGTGCCAAGTCTTCGCCGCTGGGTTGTGCGGCGCTGGAACCCAGTATCTGCATCAAGCTTGCGAGTGACTGTGGTTGCTCCAGGCAGTGATAGAGGTACGCAGCGCGCGGGCTGATCAGGGTGAATTTGTGGCGCGCCTCAGGGGTGGGCAAATACACCAAGATGTGCTCGCTGGCTTCCTCCGGTCTGCTACGCCCGAGCAGGCTTTTATCACGCAACCAGTGCGACAGCGCATAGCGGCTCTGGTAAATGCGTGCACCATCGGTGCGTTGATAAGTACCCGGCACTGCGGCACTGGTTTCCACCAGCCCGATGTAGAGGCGCACAGATTCGCGCTCAAGGCCCATCAGGTCGCGAATCTGCGGGTAGTCGGCGAGTTCCTGGCGCTCGAGCAGAAAGCCCAATGCCGCATCGCAATAGCCATACACTCTTGGCCCGTAGTCGAACCATTCTTGTTGGCGCAGGAATGCCTTGGACAGTGCCGGCAGGTCCAGGTCGATGTTGAGCAGCGCGCGCAGCGTCAACGGCGCGCCGGTTTCCAGCGCATTGATAAAGGAATTGACCAAGCGGAACTGATAGTTCTCGACGAACCATTTCACTCTTTCAAACTGACTGCCATAGGCCTGCAGAATCACCCGCTCGTTATCAGGAAAGTGCTCCAGCCATTGAGTCGCGCCTTGAGCTTCGAACAACTGCTGCTGCAGTGTTTCATCGCGTAGCAGGCGTCGCCACAGCTTCCAGACCTGCTCAGCATCCATGCGTCAGCTCCTGTGCCGCTTTTGTGTAGTGATTCCAGATGTTCTGTGCGCGCCGCACATCGGTGACGATCATGTGTTCGTCGTTGGCGTCCATCACGCGTGTCAGTGCGTGGTGAGCCTGCCCCTGGTATTCGAGGATGATCGCCGAGGGTTGGCAACGGGACATGAGTTCCTGGTACAGATCCCAAACAGGTTCGGGCACACACGAGTCATGCCAGTCGTGGTAGAGCCCCTCATGCCAGCTGCCACCTGCCAGATGCACAGAGATCACCTTGTCCAACGGCAAGGTGTCGAGGTAGTCGCGCAAGTCGAAGTTTTTCAGGTTCAGGTGGTTGGTGTAGATGTTGTGCAAGTCCAGGTGCAAGAAGGTGCCGGACTGCTGCACGAGACGGGCCAGGAACTCGGCTTCGCGCATTTCTGCACCCGGGCATTGCAAGTAATAGGCGGCGTTTTCATGGGCCAGTGGCATCCCATAATGTGCCTGCAAAGCCTTCGCGCGTTCGGCGCAGCGCAGAACCTCTGCATTGGAAAACTGCAGCGGGCTGCTCCAGATATCCAGCCAGGAGTTGTCGCCATAAAAACAATGGTTGGCGACCCATGGGCTGTTCAGCATCTTGGCCAGGGGCACATGGCGTTGCACAGCGGCGGT
Source organism: Pseudomonas danubii (assembly GCF_042980055.1). Classification (NCBI taxonomy): domain Bacteria; kingdom Pseudomonadati; phylum Pseudomonadota; class Gammaproteobacteria; order Pseudomonadales; family Pseudomonadaceae; genus Pseudomonas; species Pseudomonas danubii. The sequence continues at coordinate 4,874,129 of NZ_CP116502.1, read as the reverse complement.
TTCTTCAAGCGGGCTGAAACCAAAGTCGCAACCGTAGTTGGAATGCGCCAGCAAGGTGAATTTCTCAGCCAGCCGATTGATCATCGCCTGGGCCGCGGGCTTGATGATCTGCGGGCCATCCATAGGGGCCATGATGTTGTCGAGCAGTATTTCCAGCACATCGACTTCGATGTCCTCAAATGGAAACCAGTCGAGGATCTCGGGGTTGTACTGGATACCCACACCAATCGGTTCGGGCTTAACGAAGTGAGCCATGTGGTTGCCCAGTCTGAGGAAGGGGAGGCTCCCTCGACGTCAAGCCGAGGAAGCCCGGAGCGATCAGGCGAAAACTTTGCTTTCGATGATTTCGATATCGTCGAGGTCGAACTCCTCGAACGGTGCATCGGTAAGGGCTTGCGGCGCGACGTCGGCCGGGGCGGTTGTGGTGGTGGGTTCATCCATGGTGGCAATAGCCGGAGTCACTGTAGGTTGAGTCATGACACTGTCCTTATGGGTGGTTGAAAAGGCGAATCAGGGTGGCTGCGATGAAGCTCCAGGCGATGACCCAGCCCAGGCAGGTCAACAGGAATGTGCTCCAGTAGAGCCTGCGCAATGCAGGGGAAAGGCTTTCCTGCGGCGCGCTGCGCCAATGGCGCTTTACATAGTTGAAAGCACGCTGGCGCAGGCGCGGTTGCCCCAGCACTTCGGTAATCGCCAGGTAGGTGTCGCCATTGAAGATGGGCAGCAGGGTGGGGATGAGGGAAATGCACGAAGCCACGATCATCACCACGAAAAGGGCGGGTAAAACCCCTTGGGTGTCACGGAACATCGCCCACAGGGCAATGCCCACTCCCGCATACAGAAGGCTGAGCAAGGGGCCTGCCAGAATGGTGATCACCCGTTGGTTCAGCGGTAGCTGCGACCATTGCGTCTGCACCGGACGTACCCAACCGGTGGCGAGCAACAAGTAGATGCCGATCCCGAAATCGTTGACCTTGACCCCATAGTGACGACAGGCCATCGCGTGCCCCAGTTCGTGAAGGGCGATGGAGGTCAGGATCACCGGGAAGTGCCAGAGCAGCCAGCGGTAACTGTGGATATAGGTGGCGCTGACATCGGCCATGAAGCTGTCCAAGTGCGCGCCCAGGTACACGAAGCTCAACAGGGACAAGGCCAGCAGCGGCAAAATGAATGCCGCGCGGCAGCACCAGGGCGCCAACCGGTAAAGATGATCAAGCAATGGCTGCGGGTTGGTTTTAACCAGGTTAATCAGCAAATGCTCTTTCAGCGGGCCATAGGTTATGCCCGTGGCGGGATCGCGCAGGTCCTTTTTATGATCCGTTTGCTCGTTGCTCAGCAGTTTCAGGTTGAGCAGTTTGCGCTCGAACTGCGCAAGCTTCTCGGGGCTGACCTTGATTCGATGCTGCGCCAGGGCGGCGTCGACAATCGCTTGCAGGTTTCGCTGGCCATCGAACAGCAAGGCAAGTGAGTACTCGGCCTGGCCCAGTTCAAAACCGATATCACTACGGGGGTCGTAGAGGTTGTAGCGCCGGGTGACCGCGTCTGCTGGCGGTGGTGTCACGACCAGATCATCCCTGAAACAGGAATGGACGCGGGCACTCGACTTTTCGAGGGCATAGGCCGAGGCACTCATGTGCGGGGTCGCATCGAGTGCAGGCTTGGCATGTAGGACTCCTGCAGTGCCTTGCGGCCCTGAGCCTTGATGCTTTCGAGGTGCTCGGTGGCAGGCTGGGCACAGGCTCGCCCCAGTACGAACACCGCCCCCGGTCGGGTCGGCCCGCACACGGGCTCATGGGTGGTCTGGATCGGCTGCCAACCATGCCGGTACATCAGGTGCTCGATACTGCTGGCACTCAAGTAGCGGCGATGGTTATGGGTTAGAAACCCTTGTTTGATGCCATAACCCAACGCGCGACCTTCAATCAGCAGCAATCCGTCCTCGGCACTGGCCTGCCGGCAAAGCTGCATGACCTGGTTGACGTCATGAACATGCTCCAGCGAACCATTGATGATGATCAGGTTGTAATCACCCGTGGGGCTCATGTGTTCGGCGCCCACCAGGTCGATGTCCAGGCCGATATTCTTGCCGTATTCGACGTAGGCCCGGTCGGGGTCATTGCCTCTGACTGTCCAGCCGCGCTTGGCAAAAGGAATCATCAGGCCGCCGGCGGAGCAACCGACGTCAAGCATTTTGCCTTTGGCGGGAAGCACATCTTGCAGGTACTGATACAGGTGTTCGCCGCGGCGTACCTGGTCCAGAAAGAAGGCGCGCTCCGGCTCCGTATTGCCGAACAAACTCAGGCGGTAGAACTTGTCGTAGTAAGCGCTGTAGAAGGCTTCGTCGAAGCGGTATTGCTGGAAAATATGCCCACAATCCTGGCAGCCGAGCACTGGCAATGCCACCGCCTGGTCACCGGGGCCCTGGACACTTTCCAGCAAAACCCGATGATCTTTGGAATTGCAAAGTTCACAATCCATTTTCTGCGCACGAAAGGTTTCAGGCATTTGCAATAGTTGCAAATACTGTTGTTCTATAGTTGTACTCACAATGAAGCCCCATTCACTTAATGCAGAAGAAGCCTTCAAAGCAAATATATTTGAAAATACTGGTTATATCCTTGAAGCCAGCGCGGGATAACATGTCGATATTGCCGGCCGTGGAAAAAGGCTCAAGTACACCTTTCAAACTTCTGGTCTTCGCCAGGATTTCCTCGGCGTTATAACCTTGGTCGCGCTTATAATCTACATACAGGCTGCTGAGGATGTCTTGAAAGCGTGCGTCTGGGCCGCGTACTTTTTCAAACATGATAAAAGCACCGCCCCAGTTCAAGGTCTCGTAGATACGATCGAACAAGGCTTGGCGAATGCGCGGGTGCACGAACTGAATAGTGTAATAAGCAACTATCAGATCACTTTTTTCATAGGGAAAGGTCAGGATATCGTCGGTAACGAAGCTGACGTTGTGCTGCGGCGACGCGCTCAAGAGCTCATTCGCCTTGCGCGTCATGGCCTCTTCCACATCAATGCCCACCCACTTCACCGAGGCGCAGTGACGCTGTGCAAGTTGTCGCGTGAGGGTGCCGGTGGAACTACCCAGTTCGTAGCAGGTGCTATCACTCTTTACAAAAAAGTCGCTGAGCGACAGCACGATGTTATGCCCGTCCTTATATTTAGGTACGGACTTCGAAACATGGGAGTCAAAGTGTTGCGGGGTACTGCCTCCGAAACTCCATGAGGCATTACTCGACTCTACGCCGTCACCGACGGTTTCGTAGAGAGTGGCAGGCGAGGTAATTAGGGAAGACATGTATGTCACATCCTTGTCCGATACCAATAGGGGTGTACTAGTACAACGAGATTCCTTTCTCTTGGACGGGAGAGTATCCAGTCTTAGTTAACGTGTCATCATTTTTTTTTGCGAACAATAAAGGTGCGAGCGCACCAAAAAGGTGCGGGAAAACGCTGTTGAGAATAGTCCGCAGTACACACCGATTGTTGATGTTCTCGGTACTTGAGGTTGCACTGTTTGAGGCGATGGATCTTCCATCGCCTTGAAGGCGCATCAAGCCGCGAGGCAGAGGGCTCGGACCGCGCTCGATAGTGATTCGTTGTTTGACATCATCGGCCTGATTCCCGGTATCGATCTTGAGGCCAGGGATTTTTCATGACTGTTTGGCAGCGTAGGTCTCGCCCGTCAGCAGCATGACGCCTTCTTTTGAGCTGACGCGGGTGATGCTGTTGATCACGACATTAAGGCCGCTTGAATGCGGGAATAGCGAAAACAACAACTCGAAATACAGGTAGTCCTGCACCAGGCGCGCCGCCAGATCGGGATGGCCTTGCAAGAGCGCCCTGAAGCTTGGGTAACCCAGCTGTGCAAGCTCCGGAATGTCGACAAAACCCTGGTCGATATCGTCGGTTTTGCATTCGGCGGCAAAGGTGTCGGCGCAGTCAAGAAAGCATTGCGGCAGATCGCGGTGGTGGATGCGCAGTTCATAGGGCGTTGCTGGGATCGTCAGTGCCTCGCCGAAGCCCAGGCTGCGATAGCCGATGGTTTTTGGGTCGATGAGTTGGTCGGCTGAGGTGAATTTCATGATGTGCTTTCGGGTTGCTCGGGTGATGAAGGGGGTGGCTATCTTCGAGCCTTCTCGCTTGGGGTTTGGCGGTTGCGACGTAGTAAAGGATATAGCCTGAATACACTAGGGAGCCTGCTGCCACTTCGTTGTCGAAGCAGTGCTTTAGTTCATTCTCATCCGCAAAACCGTATTCCAGGAGCCTATTCTCGGCAAAGCCGGCCAGCCTCGATAGGGTTACTCCGTCGATTTCTCCCTGCTCGCCAAAGTCAAAGCTCACCGTTGCTGTGGGTAAGTGAACGGCGCAGCCAAAACCGTGCTTGAAGTAACGAATACCGCCAGCTAGTTCTCCTTGATCCGGGATATCGGTTCCCACCCAATCGGCGTTGCTGGCGGGGAGGGGAATGGCGGATTGTTGCATCAGTTCGACAGCCGTGCGGATGCTGGCCTGGTAGTCGGAAACAAGATGGGCGAGGTGCGGGTTCATGGGCATTCACGTCGAGGTTGAAGGGGCAGGGAGCCTGGTTTTCCCCTGAGGCGCTTGATCAGTTCCTGCATCGCGTTGTAGTACCCGGTGCGCAGCCAATTTTGACATACCTTGAGAGTCGACCTTGGGGGGGCCTGGCCTCTATCTATGGGTTGCATCGTTCAATGATGAGTTTTTTGGTTCATTGGTGAGCTCGGAGCACATTGCCACTATCTGAGCTATAAACATCTAAATGAAGCGTGTTTTAGAGGGATCTACCAATGAGTAGTACTACGTCGACAAGCCCGAGCTTCCACATTTTTCCATATAAAATCGAACTTTTTGGCTGTTCTTCTCTAACCACCATGCTTTCCCCAGCAGCCACAGTAGATCAAGTATTAATCGGCAATATGCTTCCTGATTACATAGTGGCGACTCAGGAATATTACTTCACGGGCGATATGTGCTCGACTTGGTTTATATCTAGGTCACTATTGCAGCTATGTGGCCAAGCGTAAGATGTACCTTCCGAAGAAAGGAGTCATTCATGAAAAGCGTCGCACTGATAACGATTCATGGCATGGGGAAAATCAAACCGGGATATTTTCGAGATCTTGAAGAGGGGGTCATCGAAAAGCTCGGGAGTAAGAAGTGGGATAAAGTATCCTTCAAGAACATACAGTATGCCCCTGTTTTACAAGGTCCTCAGGATGAGCTATGGAATGCCATGTTGAAGGAGAAAACCAATGAGCTTGATGCGCTGAAAATACGACAATTCTTTCTGTTTGGTTTTGGGGATGCCGGGTCTTTGGAATACAGTGCGCAAAAGGACCCGAGCAAATATCTAGCTGTCCAAAAAGAAATCCAAAATGTTTTGTTGTCTGCATTCAAAGAGTGCGGTAGTGATCCGAATACGCCAATAGTTTTGATTGCTCAGTCTTTGGGTTGCCAAGTCATATCGAATTATCTGTGGGATGCCCAAAATGGAAGGTATATATTTTCATCACCCGATACCGGTCCGAAGGCGAATTTTCTTAAGCTGAAGTCGCTCAATAATCTAATTACAACGGGGTGCAATATCCCCATCTTCGTCTCAGGTCTGGACGCAAGGGTTTGCTTTGATCCGCCAAGCCCCAATTTTACCTGGGATAACTACTATGATCAGGATGACGTACTAGGCTGGCCATTACGCCAACTTGGAAAGAATTACAATATCGTTCATGACCATTCGATAAATGCCGGCGGCATACTTTCGTCATGGAACGTCGCGAGTCATGGTGAGTATTGGTCTGATAAAGATGTAATTTCCGCAGTGTCGACAAGACTGATGGAACACCTATAGATGGATTTAAAATGCCCCGGCGCCTAGGTTTGTCAATCCGATTCACGCCGGGGCAACGGTGTACCTGAAAAGCTCTGATGAAAATCAGACTATATGAGGAACAGGTTATGCTTTCAACGCCTCAGCGACCTGAAATAGATAACAATACGATAAAGTTGCAAGTGGGCATAATAGCCATGGTGCTTGCGAATGTAACGGACTTTCTTTCGGGAGGGGACATAACTTCTATAAGTGCTTCGTATCATGAGAGTGAATGGGGGCGCAATTTGTTTGTTGGGTTGCTTTTTGCGATATCTGCTTTTATGCTCGCGTACAATGGCTTTTCGCGAAAAGAGATGTTGCTTAGTAAAGTGGCGGCCGTTGCCGCATTTGGTGTTGCAATATTTCCATGCGGGTGTAATGGATATATAGAAACCATACCTCATGTGCACTATGTTTCTGCTGCTGTGATGTTTTCCATATTGGCTTATTTTTGTTACTTGTTTCGTGGGCGTGCTGAGTCCAAGGGGCATGTTGAGGCAAGGCGGCGATCGGTGATTTATACCTTCTGTGGCGTTGCAATAGTTTTTTCAATGCTGGTGATGGTTGTTGATCATGTTTTTAATGATGCGTTATCTGGCTTTATTCCGAGACTTACTTTTTATTGTGAGCGGGTTGGCTTGATCGCATTCGGCATATCCTGGTTGACCGCCAGTAAGTTGCTCCCGGTCATTTCTGCGGATGACGAGAGGATTCATCCATTTAAATAGACTTCTCAGTTGGAAAGTCACGTGTTGGAATCATTAACTAAGCGGAAAGATACGGATGTTTGATGAGCTGACGTTTACCTGTGAAGTACCTGAGAAAAAAGATGCTTATGTCGGTGCTGGGGCCTGCCTGCCCACTGATCTGGCTTGGCCCTGTTCGCCTGATGGCGTGCCGCTGACACACCTCATGGCCTTTCCTGGAAGTTGGTTTTCAGAGGCCTTGATTGATGGGGAGTATTGGGTTTCGGTTTTTATGCCGTATCAGCCGGGTGAAGTGGCTCACTATCGAAAGCTGCGCGCCATTGACGGTCGTTCGCAAGCAATTGTCATGGGCTACGTTCGAGCCGGTTCCGAGCGGAATGAGGCGGCTCAGCCGATTTCAGATCGCGGGACGGTGCGGCTAGGGGTGAACGCCGACGTGGACGATGATGAAAACCTGGCTTCGAAGTTGGATGGCGTGGACGCTTGGCTACAGTCGCCTGTTTCAGCGGGGGCAGGGCGTAGAAGGGTTTCCATTTATGGGGGCGATCTGGATAGAGCGCTGCCTGAGCATAAAGGCGTGCTTTCGGATGGCATGGGGTATCTGTTTCTGGATGAGGACTTTTCAGAGAGGACAGGCGCGGGGATTGGTCGGTTCTTTTTGCAGTTGGGGTAGGGCGATACGGCGCTATTGAACTGATGCTCAGAAAGGCAGCATGGAAACGCCCTGTCACTTGGTAGGGGCTTTGCCTAAGTGTCTGCGGTTCTTGGAAGCTACCCGTTTGGACTCGCCGGTGTCGGTACCTTTCTCAGGGAGCAAGTTCCAGGAAGTTTTGCGACCGCTGTTCTCGTCAAAGACATAGGACGGATGTGCTAGATAGCCCTTTGCTACATGTTCAGGGTGCGAAGCTATTGCCTTCAAAAATAACGGCAAAGGAGCGCCCCCATGATCGCTTTTACAAGGCAGCTCTTGCCTGCCGCATTACTGTGTAGTGCCCTCGCTGCCCAGGCGAGCGAAGTGCTGAAGGGCGACTACTGGGTCGTTCACTACCAGGGTGCCTTGGGCAAGAATCAGGTGTTCATCGCCGACGGCGACCCCACTCACATCATCAATCGTCCAGGTGGCGCGAAATCATTGGGTGTCTATCAACTTTACGAAGAGCCCGGCAAACCCAACTTCACCTCTTACGATGTCGAAATCGATTGTGCGAAGAACCGCGTGCGCATCATGGATGCGGCGGATTTCCACAGCGTGTTCAATGAATTTCGCAATGCGAAGTATTCCAGCCAGTGGCAGAGCAAACCTGACGCCTGGCTGGCACAAAGCCGTGACTTTGTCTGTAAGCCGACTGAACGCCAGGCTAAGAAGATGGAGCACTTGGGTGTGATGTCCGCGTCGCAAATGAGCAAGGCAGGGCCGCAGTTCTTCGAGATATTGAATCGCGAGGCGGCCAAGGCGGCCATCATGCAGAAGATAGATGAAGGGTTCGCGCAGATGTCTGCCAAGTAACGCGGCCTTCAGGGAGAAGACCTTATGAACCGATTGTTTATGTTGGCCCTGCTCGCCACCTTGCTCAGTGGCTGCGCATCATTGTCGGCCAGCAGTGCCTGGAAAGATCGCCCGGTGGGCGAACTGATCGACTTCTTCGGCGTGCCAAGGCAGATCATGGTGGCGCCGGAGGAAGATATGGTCGTGCTCAGATATGTACGTGACAGTAGCTATGTTTCACGTGAAGCAGCGGGTACTTACACGGGGCCGCAGAACGGGCAACTTGTGCACGCAGAATACTGGGAAGACGTGCAGCACTCAGGCAGTTGCGAAATCAATGTGTTCGTCAACAGAGCACGACTGGTGGAAAAGGTGCGAACGAAAGGGCGTTGTGTAGCGGTCGAGATGGGGCCGGCAGGGTAGGAATGGGCCACTGGCGAGGGCAGATGCCACGAACAGGCACATCAAGACAGTGGTCGTCGACCTGCGCTACAGGCGCGTGCATGGCCCACTTTGGGGGGCGAAGAGATCGGCAACCTGTACCAGGTCTCATCCGAGAACTCGTAACGCTTTGCAATTGCAGAATTCCTTCTTGTAGAGGAGTAGGGGCTTTACAAAAACTGAGCTAACGAGGGGCCATGATTGGAGTTCCGGGTTTTCGTACAGAGTCCCCCAAAGCGGCACTTCACGAAGGGTAGGAACCGGCCAGAAGCGGCCCTTGGCAGTAGTCAAAAATCGACGTTAAGGGGACGGTCTCGCATATGTTGGGAGACCATCTTAAGGCTTGATGGTCTCCGGCAAACTGGGGCCGATTTAAGATGAGATCTGGACTATTCACTAGCTAATCTGGAGTGGCTAGTGGAAGAGGCTGCCATGGTGGAACCTCACCAGGAGAAAGATACGCGGGTGGAGATGTCGAAATCTTTAATTTCCCATCACCAAGAATTTTAAGATCTCGCAGCTTCAACTCATCAATCGCGCGGCGCGCTAGAAAGCCTTTTTTAGGGTCTAGATAAGCAATTTCACCTAACACGCCCGCTTTCATATTCAGCAATTCTACCTCACTAAAGTCGTGCATGCTCGCACGCCCCTCTAAAGCAGCATTGATATTTCTTAGCTTTTTATACCGAGAATTCGGGACACTAACTTCATTATCAAACAGAACTACACCGGTTACGTGTTTCGGACGACCAGCCTTGAACAACCTAGTTTTTCCCGCAGTAACCTCATGGCCGTAGCAGTGAACTATCCTTTCAACATCCCACAAAAATGACCCGCTTATATTGTTACCTGAAAATGTCAAATCATCTATGTAGCAGGTAAAAATAAAGCCATTATTACGAGCTAACACATCAAGTTCATCAAACAACCTTTTATTTGCATAAAAGGACATCAGCGGACTCAAAGGGCTGCCGGTAGGTAGAGAATCGTTGCAGGTGACGAGCTCAGAATAAATACTCGCAATATCACCAGTGCACCGTAGATCCGTCTCAAAGAAATTGAATACCTTTGACTTATTAGTCGCTACAAAAAAATTTCTGATATCTAGCGTAGCAACGCAAGGCCCGCCCACATGCATTGCAGCATTCTTGCGATAGGACGTGCCTGCCAAAGCTGCCTGCATGTAATCAGGAACAACAACCCGTTTAAGAAGCCTTAGCATACGGTTATGGATATGCAGAAGTTCCCCCTTGGGCTTTTGCACAGAACGAGGTCTTCGGGGCTTTTTGTGTGAGAACGGATCAGGCTTAGGATCTTTCTTAAATTTACTATATGAGCCAATACTCTCCATAATCAGGTGCAATGGTTTCAACAGGATCGCAGCAAGCCTTGTTCTTGATGATGTATTGAACATCGCACATTGGTTTAGCGCATAGGACTTATAGTTTTTTATGTGACTTTCTACTGGCTTTTGCTTCATTTTTGTTGCCCACCCATTCCATTATATTAATGACCTTGCGAGCAACACTAGATCTAAAATTATCCAAGGGCTTGGTAGTATCTAGATTTTCAGAAAAAAACAAAATAGACGAAAGAGGAACATCAAACCGTTCGCTGTACTTATTCAAGAGCTCCAGTGACGGTTGCTTTTTGCCTGACTCAATTTCCGAGAGATGTGAGTTTGAAACACTGAGCTCCTCGGCCAACTCGGTTTGTGATAGATCGTGGTACGACCTAATCAAGCGAAGCGCTTGGTTTAGCATTGGAAGTCCTCAAACCATACAGTGACAACAGCGGGGGTTAGGACGCTCAGAAAAGCTCACGATAAGCATCTACAATCTTTGGCCAGATCTTATCAATGATCAAAAAAGCCTGAACAATGATTTTCACTAAACCAAAAAAACAACGAAATAAGACACGCTTACGCTTACTTTTCCACACATCCGAACGCTGCTTGGCGGGTTTTTCAATCTTCATTTTTTGGAGCTCCAGTGGCACCTGAGTGTTATACCCAGGCTCTCGCACGCAACTGGACTGAAGAAGGATCAAGCAGTGTCTGTCCCCCCATCTGAATCACCTGATTCCGTCTCGCACGGAATCAGTATCCCGGCATATCGCGCTCCCGGCATCACGGACGGGCGGGCGAACTGCGTGGGGAAGGATTAGAGGCAAGCCTCCACTAGGCCGAAGCCCTCACAACAAGCGAGAATCTCCTTACCGCAGATGAAAAGTACAACCATCTGCGGACAAAATCAAAAATTAATTTCGCTTAAAGCGAAATTAATTCCTAGATTTTTACGCCTCATATTCAAGATCCCTACAGCCAAGCCGCCCAAGCACCGGGGAAATGATGCACGCATCACGACAGGTTGCTTCTGGCCGTTTTCTGCCTGTCACCAAGGCCAGCAGTCAACGCATGTCGGAGTCTTCTTCAACCAACCCAGCAGCGAGATTAGGTCTCGCCGGTGAGTTTCGACGCTTTATCCCTGATCTTTTCGAGAGTCTCGTTGACGTGCTTCGGGTATTCACCGCTGAAATACTCAAAGGTGAGCGGGTTGGCAGTGTAGAAGTGGCAGCAGAATTCGACCCAGTCTTTCGTTTTCAGCGGGCCATTTATCTTGAAGAGCTTGCGTGATCTGGCCTTGATGTGCGCAGGGTTCTTCATCGTCATGTTGAAATCGGAATCGCGCCTCCGGAAATATTCGTCTTCCGTGAAAAGCTGTATCGCGCCGTCGAAGTGTCTGAAACAGTTGGCCGCGAGATCGAACTCGGCGTGCAGGTAGCGAGCGGGGAAGTAGTGCTGCCCTTCAACCTCGATCCGAATGTCCTCCGTCTTCATTTCCAGGGCCTGAAACGACTTGATGCCATTTAACTCGCTCCATTTGATGTCGAGACAGTACGCGCTGGCAAATAAGAAAGAAATGTGTCGAGGTTCGAGATCCAGGGGCGGGCGCAGCTTGGCAATTCCGGTTTTGATGTTTCGTATTTCCTCGTCGAAGGGAGCACCGTACCAAGTGTCGGCCTCGAAATAGCCTAGCCCGCCGACGTCGATCCGGACCCGGTCTTCGTCGAGGGCAATGTATTTTTCTATGCCGGAACTGTCGAACCGCCAGAACAGGTTTATAAACCTCGGGGCCCAGTTGTTGACCGGATGCATTCCCCTTCGGTAACCGGTGTGTGCCATCAAAATAAAATCGGGACCGGTAAAGCATCCTTCGAAATGGGGGCTGGGAGAAAATCGGCTTGCGATTTCGTTGAACGGCAACAGTCCATCGCGCTCAACCTTAATTGGTCCTAATAGCGTTCTTGCAATGCCTTGCGCCTTAGCAACGATGCCGATGGTCTGGATGTACTCGAAGTTCTCCGTACCGAGGATCACTCCTTTGGACGCGGCTAGATCCATGAACTTCGCAATCAGGTCAGATGCATCGGTCAGCCGTTCGCGGGACAGTTTTTCGATGTCCGCTAAATAGCGAGCCATCATCTCGTCGTACTCTTGGTCAGCCATCACTATTCCCAAGCAGATGGAAGGGGTCACTCAATATACATTCGCAATCTCTAGACCGGGCTACTGTCGCCTTAAGAGAGCTTGAAAGCGCGGCGCGCTGGGTATGGGATAACTGCCACCGGCTGAAAAGATCCCTAGTCGAACGTCCACTCTTGGCCGATTGCAGCCACTTTTAAAAGACTTTTCCCCCCTAAAAAGTCCAAGACCCCATTTGAAACGCTCCGCGCTACCAAGCAGCGCGGAGCGTCCAGGCGTCAGGCTTGAAGCCGCCAGCCCATCACTCCCAATAGGTCGCAACTGTCACGCAGCAGAATCGCCGCTGCGTTGGAGATATGTTGCAGATCGGTGTCGTCAGCATTCTTCAGTTCTGCGCGGGAGAGGCTTTCCAGCAGTTGAGTGACCGCCAGTAAACGTGCGGCGCCGTTGGCGTGCAGCACGTCCAAGGGGGCGGTCTTGTCGATAAAGAGGCAGGGAATCAGGCAGTCGATGCCGGTGATGGGAATAAATCGTTGGTTCATGAGGATCACTCCGCTGTTGGTTAAGGGAGCTGCTCAGATCGTCGCCAAACGAAAGGGTGGCAGCTGTACGCAGGTTGGCGAACCGGATTAACCAACAGAAAACCGGCAGACCCTGAAGGTCTCCCGCGCACAGCCACCATAGAAAGGCAGCCGTGACCATAAATGTTCGACGGCTAGCGCTGCAAGCGTGACTGCCTGTTGGTTGATTTCCAGGTCGCCAAACCCGGTCGCCATTGGGGCGAGTGGGGACTATGGGCGTTGGGTCTTGGGGGGACAAGTCAGACGCGTCTGCAAGTTTTGTAGGATTGCGGAGGGGGACTTGGCGGCCTGAGAGCCGGCCAGTTTTTCTGGGGGGTTGGGGTACATATCCGTTGCTGCGGGTGCGGCCGCTGGCGGTTTCGCTCTTACAGCGAGTCACTTTTACCAAGCGCCGTAAAAGTAACCAAAAGGGCTTGCCCCTCCATGGGCCCCTCGCTGGGGCTCGGGGTTCCCTCCCTCCGGCATTGCTCCGGGGGCCGCCGCCAACCGGCCATCCATGGCCGGGTGGCGGCTAGCTCGGCATCCTTGCCGAGCTGCCCCCTACGCAACGCCTACGTTCGGCCGGCTGGGAAGGGGCTTGAAGATCAAGATCAAAAGCCAAAACCAAAGCCACGGCAAACGGCGCGCCCGTCCGGGCGGCGCATTTCTCAGCCTTCTCCAGCACAACAATTCCTTCCCGTAGGAGCCGGCTTGCCGGCGAAGAGGGCGGTCTGGTCGTGCGCGGAATAAAGACAGGTCTGCGTTGTCCGGCCGGCTGTCTTCGCCGGCAAGCCGGCTCCTACAACGTTTGCACGTTCCTCTTGTGAATGAAGCTTTTATGACAAAAGTTCGGTAGCACATGGCCACGCACGTCTTGGGTATGTAACGCGCTTGAGGGGGCCGCCAGGCCACTTTTTTAAGCCGAGGCGGGACGCCGGGAGTGAGGCTATGGGGACTATGGAACGCTACTCGAAAGTGGGCATGCAGGAGCTGGATCAACGGCTGTCGAAGATCGTCGAGGCGGCGCGCAAGAAGCCGGTGTCGGTCTATCGCTACGGGGCGCCGTGGGTCTGGATCGTGTCCCAGGATGATTGGCAGGGCGCCTTGAAGGAGGTGGCCAGCTATATCCCGCCGGGGCATTCGCTGGTGCTGCTGCGTCCGCAGATCGATGAGTTGCTGGATCAGCACCGCGATCTGCTCCAGGGCCTCAATGCCGAGCCCGGCATGCTGATCGCGCCGCGTACGGTGATGCACATTCTGTTGCTGCAGTTGCTGTATTCGGTGCCCAGTGAGCAGCAGCTATATGAACAGCTCAGTTACAACCTGTTGTTCCGTTGGTTCGTCGGTCTGGATCTGAACCAGAAGGTCTGGAGCTTCAGTGTCCTGAGTCGCGACATCGCCACGCTGTTGAACAACCCGCGGGCGGTGCAGTTGATCCAGAAAATCATCGGTGAAGTGTTTTGCGGCGCTCTGCTGCAAATGCCCGAGTTCTCGCTGAATTTTGCGCTGTTGCACACCTGGCTGGCGCGCCACGAAAACACCTCGATCAGCAGCAATTGAAGCGGCCAAACGCTGTGCAGACGGCGACGGCAATGCGCGTACGCGCGCCAATTTTCAGTTTTTTAGGGGGCGGTGTGGAGCATCTGGGCAAATCAGGGCGACCCGGCAGTGGCGGGCGCTGGTGGCCGTTGTGCGGCTGGTTGACGTTGCTGGCGCTGGCGCCAGCGGTGCAGGCCGAGGAGGGCGAGCCGGTTGCGGTCGAAGCCACGGCGGCGCGCTTGGTGGACGTCAATGAATACTTCGTGCGCGGCAATACGGTGCTCGATGCCCGGGCCATCGAGGAGGCGGTGTACCCGTTCCTCGGCCCGCAAAAAGCCCTGGCCGATATCGAAGGCGCCCGCGATGCGCTGCAGAAGGTCTATCAGGAGCGCGGCTACCAGTCGGTGTTCGTCGAGCTGCCGGAGCAGAAGGTCGAGGACGGCATCGTCTACCTGCAGGTCAGTGAAACCAAGGTCGGTCGGGTGCGGGTGGTGGGGGCCAAGCATTACTCGCCAGTGGAGATCCGCGATCAGGTGCCGGCGCTCCAAGAAGGCCAGGTGCCGGACTTTGCCACGGTGCAAAGCCAGCTGGCCGGGCTCAATCGCGGCGCCGGGCGCCAGGTCATGCCGTTGGTGCGTGAAGGCCAGCGCCCGGGGACCATGGACGTGGACCTGCAAGTGGAAGACCAGAACCCCTGGCACGCCAGCGTCGGCCTGAACAACGACTACAGCGCCGACACCGAGAAGCTGCGCAGCGTGGTCAACGTCGGCTACGACAACCTCTGGCAGCTGGGCCACAGCATTTCCTTGACCTATTTCACCGCGCCCCAGGACACCGACAACGCCAAGGTCTGGTCTGGCTCCTACAGCGCGCCTTTGAGCGAGCGCTGGGCCTTGCAGTTCTCCGGTTACCAGTCCGACAGCAACATCGCCACCATCGGTGGCAGCAACGTGCTGGGAAAGGGCCATTCCTACGGGGTGTCGGCGATCTACACCTTGCCCGCGGCCGGCAACTGGGCCAACTCGCTGTCGGTGGGCGTGGACTTCAAGGACTTCGAGGAAGAGATGCGCTTTGGCCGCAGCAGCGACCAGATTCCGTTGAAGTACGCCCCGGTGACCTTTGGCTACAACGGCTACCGCTACAGCGAGAAATCCCAGCTCGGCCTGGGCCTGAACCTGATCGTCGGCCCCCGGCGCTTCTTCGGCTACGGCAGCGACGCCGAGGAGTTCCACTACAAGCGCGATGAGGCCAGTGCCAGTTTCTCGGTGCTCAAGGGCGACCTGAATTTCACCTACACCTTCGCCAACGACTGGCAGTCGGCGTCCAAGACCGCCTTCCAGCTGGCTTCGGGGCCCCTGGTGTCCAACGAGCAGTATTCCGCTGGCGGCGCCACTTCGGTGCGCGGCTATCTGGCCGCCGAGCGCACCGGGGATGAGGGCTACCTGTTCTCCCAGGAGCTGCGCACGCCGTCCCTGGCCAAGTTCCTCGGCAGCTACGTGCAGGAGTGGCGTTTCTATGCCTTTGCCGAAGGCGCGCACCTGTCCCTGCACGACCCGCTGCCCGAGCAGGAGGACGAATACAGCCTGGCCAGCGTTGGCCTGGGCACCCGCGCCAGTTTGAGCAAGTGGCTGTCCGGCAGCCTCGACTGGGGCTACCCGCTCAAGGACGGCCCCAACACCCAGAAATACGACCCGCGCCTGCACTTCAGCGTGCAAGCGACGTTCTGACTTTACGGAGACCCTTCACATGCAACGCTTATTCCTGAGCCTGTTGATCTGCCTGGGCTTCGTGCTCCCGGCCACGGCCCATGCCTGGTGGCAGGACGACTGGCATTACCGCAAGCAGATCAGCGTGGACACCACCCCGCAAGGCGCCGCCATCAACGAGGCCCTGGGCCGCACCGCGCTGCTGGTGCGCCTGCACACCGGCAACTTCACCTTCGACGGGGTCAAGGAAGACGGCGCCGACCTGCGCTTTGTCGCCGCCGATGACAAGACTCTGCTTAATCACCAGATTGAAAGCTTCGACCCGCTGATGGGCATGGCGCTGATCTGGGTCGATGTGCCCAAGGTCGAAGGCGGCCAGCGCCAGGACATCTGGATGTACTACGGCAACCAGAAGGCCCCGAGCACCGCCAATGGCCAGCTGACCTTCGACCCCAGCTACACCGCGATCTACCACTTCGACGGCAGCAACGGCACTCCGGCCAAAGACACCACGGCCTACGGCAACACCGCGCAGAACGCCACCGGCGCGGCGATTGACGGGGTCATCGGCCGGGCCTTGCAGTTCAGCGGCCAGCCGCTGTTACTGCCGGCCAGCCCGTCGCTGCAGCACAACGCTGGCGGCGCCTTCACCTTCAGCGCCTGGGTGCGCCTGGATCAGGCCAGCGGCGAACAATTGCTACTGGCCCGCCGCGAAGGCGCCGGCAGCTTGCTGGTCGGCATCAACCAGGGCCTGCCCTTCGTCGAAGTGGACGGCCAGCGCGCCGCCTCCACCCAGCCGCTGAACCCGGGGCAATGGCAGCACCTGGCCCTGAGCGGCGAGGGCAGCCGACTCGCGCTGTACGTCAACGGCCGCGAGACCGCGAGCCTGGCCCAGGCCATTCCCACCTTCAATTCGCCGTTGGCCATCGGTGCCGACCTGCCGCCGGCTGCCGGGGCCGAGGCCAGCCACTTCCTGCCATTCACCGGGGCCCTGGACGAGCTGCGCCTGTCCAAGGTGGCGCGTCCGGCGGCACTGATCCTGGCCGATGCCAGCGCCCAGGGCGCGGAGTCGAAGCTGGTGGCTTATGGCGTCGATGAAGAACAGTCGGGCTTCGGTTTCGGCAGCCTGGGCTTCCTGCTCAAGGCGGTGCCGGTGGATGCCTGGGTGATCATCCTGGTGCTGGTGGGGATGATGATCCAGTCCTGGGTGATCATGCTGCGCAAGAACCGCATGGTCGGCCGGGTCAGCGCCGCCAATGCGCTGTTTCGCGAGCAGTTCGCCAAGGTCGGTACGCGCCTGGAGATGTTCGCCGACGATCAGGTCCTGGCCAGTCGCCTGGAGCACTCCTCGCTGTGGCGCCTGTACCTGGTGGCGGTGAAAGAGATCCGCACCCGCCGCGAGCAGGGCGCCGATACCTCCTCGGTGTCGGCGGCCACCATCGAGGCCATCCGCTGCTCCATGGACGGAGTGCGTACCCGGGAAAACCAGCAGCTGAGTTCCAAGCTCTCGACCCTGTCCAACGCCATTGCCGGCGGCCCCTACATCGGCCTGTTGGGCACGGTGCTGGGGATCATGGTGGTGTTCCTCGGCACCGCCATGGCCGGTGACGTCAACATCAACGCCATCGCCCCGGGCATGGCCGCGGCCTTGCTGGCCACCGCCATGGGCCTGTTCGTCGCGATTCCGGCGCTGTTTGGCTACAACCGCCTGATCACCCGCAACAAGGAAGTCGGCGCCGACATGCGGGTATTCGTCGACGAGTTCATCACCCGGCTGGCGGAGCTGCATGGCGAGAGCCAGCACAGCGAGAACGCCCACTGGCGGGTCAGTCACAGCAACGCGTCGGTTCCGGCCTGAGGAGAACTGCCATGGCTTCCGTGAACGCCTCCCATGACGACGAAGACGATGCCGCCGTCGACAGCATCAACATCACGCCCCTGGTGGACGTGCTGATGGTGGTGCTGGTGATGTTCATCCTCACCGCCACCGCCCAGGTCTCGGGCATCCAGATCCACCTGCCCAAGGCCAGCGCCTCGGTGTCGCTGTCCGAGGCCAAGACCAAGGCCATTTCGGTGAACGACGGCGGTCAGGTGTTCCTCGATGCCTACCCGGTGACCCTGGGCGAGCTGGAAGAGCGCCTGCGCATCGAGAAGGCGCAGAACCCGGACTTCCCGATCATCGTCCGTGGCGATGCCACGGTGCAGTACCAGAAGGTCATCGAAGTCCTCGACCTGCTGCGCCGCCTGGAGTTGTCCCAGGTCGGCCTGGTCACCGGCAAACCGAGCCAGGGCTGAGCCATGACTGCACAACAACCCATCGAACTGCCTCCGGTGCAGAACAAACCGCGAGCCGTGCAGCTGCTGAAGTGGGGCGCCGGATTGCTGCTGGGGGCCGTGGCCGCCTGGTTTTTGTGGCAGTGGGCCAATGACATGGCCGGGGTGCGCCGGGAGGCGCCCAAAGTGCCAACCATCATCCCGCTGCCGCCGCCTCCGGAAACACCGCCACCGCCGCCGGAAAAACCCAAGGAGCCGGAGCCGGTGGAAGAAAAGATCCCGGAACCCGAACCCACGCCCACCCCCGAGGAGGTCAAGCCGGAGGAAGAAGCACCGCCATCGCCGGCGGACGATCTGGCCAACCCGATGCAGATCGACG
Source organism: Pseudomonas danubii (assembly GCF_042980055.1). Lineage (NCBI taxonomy): Bacteria > Pseudomonadati > Pseudomonadota > Gammaproteobacteria > Pseudomonadales > Pseudomonadaceae > Pseudomonas > Pseudomonas danubii. The sequence continues at coordinate 4,855,651 of NZ_CP116502.1, read as the reverse complement.
GCGATGCCCAGTCCGGCAACGACGGCTTCAACGTCGGTGCCGGCAAGGGCGGCGGCATGGCCGGCGCCGGTGGCGGCGGGCTGGGCACCGGCACCTACAAGCAGTACCTGGCGGCGACCTTCCAGCGCGCGCTGCGCGAGGACCCGGAGCTGCGCAAGAAGGCCTATGCGCTGCAGGTGGACCTGTGGCTCGGCGCCGACGGGCAAGTGACCCGCGCCGAACTGGCCGGCTCCAGCGGCAACCCCGAGACCGACCAGCAGGTGCTGGCGGCACTGCGGGCCACGCCGCGCCTGAAAGAGCGCATGCCGGCCTCCCTGACCTTGCCGGTGCGCCTGTCCCTCAAGGGCCGGCGTCCGGAATGAGCGAACCCCTATTTGCAGTTTCTACAGGAGTTGTGTGCAGATGATTTCCACCGTGAATCGATTGACCCTGGCGCTCGGCATGGTCGCCCTGACCCTGGCCGGACAGGCCGCGGCTGCCGCCGCGCCTTCGGAGAACGCCACGATCAACCTGATCCGTCTGTTGGTGCAGCAGGGGGTATTGAAGCAGGAGCAGGCCGACGGGCTGATTGCCCAGGCCGAGAAAGAGGCCCAGCAGGCCCGCGCCGCCACCGCTGTGGCCGCTACCGGCCCCGCTGCGGCGCCCGGTGATGTGCGGGTGCAATACGTACCGGCCATCGTCCGCGAGCAGATCCGCGATCAGGTCAAGGCCGAGGTCATGGCCACCGCCAAGCAGGAAAACTGGGCCCAGCCCAACACCTTTCCGGACTGGGTCTCGCGCATCAGCTTTGACGGTGACATCCGCCTGCGCCAGGAATCGCGGTTCTTTGCCGACAACAACAGCAACGAGCTTGTCGACTACGCCAAGCTCAACGACAACGGCCCCTACGACGTCAACAAGGACACCAACAGCAAGCTGCCGCCGCTGCTCAACAGCCGCGAGGACCGCGACAACCTGTTCCGCCTGCGGGCGCGCCTGGGGATGAAGGCGGTGATCTCGCCGGAATGGACCGCCGGCATCCGCATCGGCACCGGCTCGGACAACAACCCGGTGTCCACCACCCAGACCCTGGGCGGCGGCTTCGGCAAGAAGGATATCTGGCTCGACCAGGGCTACCTGACCTGGAAGGCCAGCCAGGACCTGACCCTGACCGGCGGGCGGATCGCCAACCCGTTCTATGCAACCGACATGCTGTATTCCAACGACCTGAACTTCGACGGTGTGGCGGCGATCTTCAACCACAAGCTGGGCAGCGACTGGGGCCTGTTCGGCACCCTGGGCGCCTTCCCGGTGGAGTACACCAACGACACCGCCACCAGCAACGGCTTCGACAAGAACGAGAGCGACACCAAGTGGCTGTTCGGCGGGCAGATCGGCGCCAACTGGAAGATCAACCGCAGCAACAGCCTCAAAGGCGCCTTGGCCTACTACCGCTTCGACGACATCGAAGGCCAGCGCTCCAGTCCCTGCGCGCCCTGGGCCGGGGCCCCGGGCTGCGACACCGACGGATCGCGCGTGGCCTTCATGCAAAAGGGCAACAGCGTGTTCCTGCTGCGTGACATCACCCCCAACCCGGCCACCCCGGGCCTGACCCCGCAGCCGCAGTTCGTCGGCCTGGCCTCCAAGTTCGACGTGCTCGACCTGAACCTGGCCTGGGACACCGAGCTGCCGGACGACCTGCGTCTGCGCAGCCAGACCAACTTCATCCGCAACCTGGCCTACGACAAGGGCGAGATGCTCAAGCGCAGCGAGGGCGAGATCGTCAACAACATCAACCGCAACGGTCAGTTCGAAAGTGGCGGCAACGCGCTGCTGGTGCAGTTCACCCTGGGCAACGCCCTGGAGATGAAGAAGTCCGGCGATTGGAACCTGTTGGCTGGCTACAAGTACATCCAGCCCGATGCCTTGCCCGACGGTTTCAACGATTCCTCGTTCCACCTGGGCGGCACCAACGCCAAGGGCTATTTCGTCGGCGGCAATTACGGCATCGACAAGAACATCTACGCCACGGCCCGCTACATGAGCGCCTCGGAAGTCTACGGGCCGCGTTATGAAGTCGACGTCATGCAGCTTGAACTCAACACGCGCTTCTAAGCATCAGGAGGAAGGTTATGAACAGCCGAGCGAGGGCAGGGGCGGTCAGCCTGTTAGTGGCCTGGGGCGTGCTGGCCAGCGCCAGCGCTAGCGCCGAAGGCATGGAGGAGCGCCTGCGCACCCAGTTGCGCAGCACCACCCAGCAGTTGCAGGCCCTGCAAAGCGAGCAGGCCCAGGCCGCGGCGGCGCGGATCGCCGCCGAGAACGCGGCCAAGCAAGCTCAGGCCGAGGTCAAGCAACTGAGCGCCGAGCTGGCCAAGACCCGCGGCGTGGCCGAGCAACTGGCCAGCCAGCAGCAGAACCTGCAAAGCCAGGCCCAAGCCCAGGCGGCGGCCAGCAGCGAGCAGTTGGGCAAGTTCAAGAAAGCCTATGAGGACCTGCTGGTGCTGGCCCGGGGCAAGGAGGCGCAGCGGGCGAAATTGCAGGCGCAATTGAGCGAACGTGACACACAAGTGCAGCAATGCGCGGTCAAGAATCAACAGATGTACGGCGTCGCCAAACAGATCCTGGCGGCCTACGAAAAAATCGACGTGGCTGAGTTGGTGAAAATCCGCCAGCCCTTCGCCGGCAGCGCCCGGGTCAAGTTCGAGGAACTGGCCCAGGGCTTTGGCGACGAGCTTTACCAGACCCAGTTCGACGCCCCCCGGGCGGCGAGCGCCCACTGATCACCAGGGAAGAGATGACCATGACTTTGATTACCAGCGTCACCACCGACAGCCTCACCGACCTGCTGCAAGGCGCCGGCTACCGGGTCAACCAGACCGAACAGAACGGCATCGTGCAACTGCTCAGCGCCAGCCAGGGCATCGGCTACGCCGTGCGTTTCGGCAACCCGGGCAGCGAAGCCGGGCACTATGTGGACTTCACCTACAGCTGCGCCTTGCGGGTGCAGGGCGAGCTGCCGGCGGGGCTGGCGCAATTGTGGAACGCTTCGCGGCGCTTTGCCCGGCTGTCGCTGCAGGGCGAGTTCTTGGTGATGGAGATGGATGTGGTGGTGGCGGGGGTCGGCGAGACTCACCTGCGCAGCCAGCTGGAGTTGTGGGATCGGTTGCTGCAGGAGTTCATCGTCTACCTGCGTGAATACAGCCAGCAGGCGGCGCGCTTGCAGGAGCAGGTCGAGCAGCCTCAGACGTCGGCGGAGCAACCCCGTGAAGAGGCGGTGAGCCTGTGAAAAAGCCGACCCTGGTGGTCGGTGCCGGGGCACTGACCCTGCTTGGCCTGGCGCTGGGGCTGGCCCTGCGCCCGGGCAACGACCCTGTGGCGGCGCAGCAGCCGGCACCGGCCGTGTTGCAGCAATCGGCGAGCACGCCGGCGGTGGCGCGTCTGGGCAATCAGCAGGTGGCGGCCGAGGAACTCAAGGCGCTGTTCGCCAGCCTGCCCGAGGAGTCCCGGGCGCAATTGCGCGGCAACCGCCCGGCCCTGGAAGCCTGGATACGTTCGCGCTTGGCGGAAAAGGCCGTGCTGGAACAGGCCGATGCCCAGGGCTGGCGCCAGCGCCCGGAGGTGGAGCAGCAGACCCGCGCCGCCACCGAGCAGATCGTGTTTCGCGACTATCTGCAGTCGGTCAGCCAGGTCCCGGCGGACTACCCCAGCGCCGCCGAACTGCAGCAGGCCTATGACAGCGGCAAGTCGGCGTGGATGACCCCGCCGTTGTACCGGGTCAGCCAGATCTTCCTGGGCGTCGCCGATCCTCAGGCAGCCGAGCAGGTACGCCGCCAAGCGCAGGAACTGAGCCGCAAGGCCCAGGCCGCGCCGGGTGAGTTTGCCGCCTTGGCGGCGCAGTATTCCCAGGACTCGGGCAGCGCCCAGCGCGGTGGCGACGCGGGATTGCAACCTTTGCAGCAACTGGTGCCGGAAGTGCGCAGCGCCGTGGCCCGGCTCAAGGTCGGTGGCGTCTCCGAGGTGGTGCAGAGCTCGGCGGGTTTCCATGTGCTCAAGCTCACCGAACAGCAACCGGCGCGCACTGCCAGCCTGGACGAGTTGCGTGATCGCCTGACCCAGGCCCTGCGCGCCCAGCGCCAGGAACAGATCGCCAAGGCCTATTTGGAAGGCATGCTCAACACCGCGACCCTGAGCATCGATGGCGCGGTGCTCAATCAGGTACTGGAGGACAAGCTGTAGGCGCCGGCTTGCCAGCGAAGGCGATCTCACGGTCCCCGCCGCCCGCCAAGGAAGCAACACTCAACAAGACAGGGAGTCACCAATGTCATTTCTCGAACCCGCTCCACACCAGGGTGTCGCACCCTACGTTGCGCCCCAGGAACCCCGGGAAGCCTGGCTGGCCCTGGCCGCCGGGGTCGATCCTGAGGTCGCCCAGTATTTCCTGGTCAGTGCCCGCTGCGGTTGCTTCATGCAGGCAGCCCGCAGCCTGAACATCAAGGCCACGCTGTTGCGCAAGCAACTGGCCTTGCTGGAAGAGCACCTGCGCCGTTCACTGTTCTGTTATCAGGGGAGTGCCTTGAGCCTGAGTCGCGAGGGCCTGCAACTGCAGGCACAACTGATTGCCCTGGCCCACCAGCGGCGGCTGCCGGTGATCGAGCAGCCGTTGATTCGGGTTGCCGTGGCGCAAACCATTCTCCACGACATTCTCGGTCGCGACCTGATCGCCTTGCTGCGGCGCAATGCCAGCGCACGCCTGGAGATCATCTCCATCGACAGCGACCTGTCCCTGCAAGCCCTGAGCGCCGATCTGGTGCTGTGGCTGGCGGCCGAAGACTCACCGCTGCCGGGGCCCAGTTTCGCCACCCGCGAGCCGCTGCCCCTGGCGCGCATCGACTACCTGCCACATATCGCCAAGCGCTACTCGCGGGTGGCGGCCCGTCCCGACAGCCTCGACGACCTGGCCGACTACATGCTGGTGCAGTGGCAGCACGACTGTCAGGTGGAGCCGTTCCGGCCCTGGAACAGCCTGGTGGAACAACGCCTGGCAGGGGTGGTGCACGTCCATGTCTATGAACTGATGCTGGAGATGATCCGCTGCAGCGCCTGCATCGGCTTGCTGCCTCAGTACATCAGCCATTTCGACCGCGGCCTGACTGCCTTGCCGGGGTTGTTCAGCGAGCCCATGCAGCGCCGGGCCTGGCTGGCGGTGAATGCCCAGGTGCAGCATGAGGAACAGGTGCAGCAACTGGTGGAGCTGATCCTCAACACCTTCAGCGAGCGTGAGGATTGGTTTGTTTGAGGCGCGCGGCCTCGTGGGAGTGGCCCGGTCCGAACGCCTGGCGCTGTCCGGACCGGGCACTCAGGCTCATGCTTTGGTTTCAGGGGGCATGAGATCCTCCCAGTCGTCTGGCATGTCGGCGGTGCTGGTGTTCTTGTCGGGGAAGTGGGCGATGTTCCACTGGGTGTCGGTGCTGAACTCGTCGCCGAGCAGGTCTTTGGCGATAGCGTTGGCTTTGATGGCCTCCTGCCGGTTTGCCGGCACGTCACCCTCAAGGTCCTCGCCCTCTGGGTTGATCCATACGCCTGGCGCCGGGTTGACGCCAGGATTCCCCTCGTAGGCGTTTTGCAGTTGTTTGCGTGCTTCTACGATCGCCGCCGCTTCAGCCCGGGGAGTGCCACGAGCTACAAGCAGGGCTTGTTCCATGGCGTCGCTTTGCCGTTGTTTCAGTTCATACGCTTCGTGGTCATCTTTGTAGGACATACGGTCATTCCTGTTGCATTGCTTGTTCAGTGATGGGGTTTACCGGGGCGCTTGGTGGCTGACCTCGGATGCCCGGTACGTTAATCGGCGGCCGGGCTCCGGTTTGCGCAATTCAACCAGGGGATGACGGGAAAATGTTGTAGCGCCGCGAACAACCTCTCAGGATGGGCGCAGAACAACGGAGGGTGGGTGCGGTTTGATTAACAGGGTTCCCAAGTTTCATGAAGTCATCGAGCTGTTTTACGAACGTGGTTTGTTCAAAAGGTCGAAGGACCCGTTGCCACAGCGGGGTCAGAGCCTGGAGCAGCGCGAGAAGCGTCAACAGGCAATGCTCGAAACAGTGACCAGGCGGATGGTGGGCGGGGCCGATGATCCACTGCTGACCCCGGTACTGGGCAATTTGCGCGAGATTCACAAGCACCTGGGGTTTGTGGCCTTGTTTCCTGACAAGGACGTATGCGCTACGCATATGTACTTCTGGATGATCGTCTGGCCGCAGCTTGAGCTGATGTTCGAGGACGCGCTGGAGAACGAGCAGGGTTCGATCCCTTTGCGTTATCTGGCGCGTTGCCACCAGCGCGATGGAGACCGGCTGTTCGGTGACCCGGTGGCGACCAGGGAGGCCATTCTGGGGAGCCTGGAGGCGTCTTTGATGCAGGTTATGGAGGAGTCGGGGATCAGGCAGGAAACGGCGCATGCGGCTGGCTCGCAGTTCCTGCGCCAGTTGGGGCGCCTGATTCGTCATGATTCGTTTCCCGGCAGAACTTCGGTCGACGGGCCCTTGAAGGAACTGGAGCTGACATTGGGCCGATCGCTGGAGAAAGCCAAGGCCGTCATCCAGCACCTGGAGCAGTTGCTCGAAGGTGCCAAGGTGCTGCACGCCGCAGGGCGGTGGTCGCAGCCTGAGCCCAGGCCGGTCTTGCCGGATGAATTGCAGGAAATACACCGCAACCTTTATCAGCAGGCCAGGGGCGCTGCTGCGTTTGGTGCACGCTCGTCGAGCCCGCTGTTCGACAGGCTGGAGAGCATTTTCAAAGAGCAGATCAGGCATGTGGAGCCCGGTGATTTTCTATCGCAGAAAGCACAGCAAGTGGGGCGCTCGGAGGCGACTCGCCATCTGATCAGGCATAACGTTCGGCAGTTCCATGCCTATGTTTTGCTGGAGCAGATCAAGTGCGACCTGGATGTCGGGCGCCGGATGTCGCGTGTTAATACCAGTGTCCTGGAGTTGGTTGCGAAGTCTGATTTGGACCGGGAGCATTGGCTGGCGTTCTTTCAGGACATGCCGTTGTCATTGTTCCTGCTCAACGCGATCTTTTCCTCTTCCTTGACCCTGGTTCGGCAGCAGTTCGGCGAAAAAAAATTCCTGGAGGCGGCATCGACGCTTGAACGTTTGGTCGAGGCAGCAGTCACCGAAGGGCAGCAGCGTGAACAGCGGCTTGCCGATGCCGCTCGTGAGCAGATCAATGTGCTCCAGGCATTGTTGAATACCTATCACGCCCAGCATCACCTGGGGTGGCTGGCGACGGAGCTCCTCACCTTTGTCTATGCCTTTAAATACAAGTACGACCCAGGGGGGCAGCCCCATGCCACGGATAAGCTGGAAGCGATTCTCGATGACTGTGTCGATAAGCGGGGTATTCGTCACCTAGTGGACTATGAAACCCTTTTCGGTCATTACCAGCGCGAACTCATGCTGGAGGGTACGGGTGTGGCGCTCATCATGATCCACCAATACAACCGCTACGTAGTCGCCCACTGTGAGTACCCGCTTGAGTACTTGTGCAATCCGCTGCAACGCTTGAGTGAGATTCTGCAACGGGCCTTGAGTGCCGCTAGCGCTGAAGGGGAGATCACGTCAGCGACCCTCAAGCGCTGCATCAATGCTGAGTTCGGGACCGGCAAAGACAAGTCGATCATGCGTATCGGCGGCCTGCGTCCCTACGAGTGTCTGCGTGATGTGGGCTTTTATCTGTCGGCACTGCACCTGGAGAGGCAACGAGCCTTGAACCCGGGGCTGTTCCTCTACCTGGCATTGCCTGATGCCTTGCAGCATCAGGTGCTACAGCTGCTTTCACCTGCACGCTACGCCGAGGATCTGCGGCGCCAGCACAGTCAGTCGCCCGAGCTGTAGGGCAATGGTTTCTGAGGCCTGTGCCGCTCTGCGCTTGAGTGCCTCGCCAGCGTCGCACTCATGCCCTTACACTCGATGGCCATTTCCACTTCAAGGAAGACCGGCCATGCCTAACGCCAATCCCACTATCGTTATCGAGCGTTGCACCGAAGCCCATATCGAGGGTCTGACGGCGCTGTACAGCGAACCCAGCGTGGCGGCCCAGACCCTGCAACTGCCTTACCAGTCCCGCGAGTTGTGGCGTAAGCGCGTGGGGCTGGGGCAGGACAATGAAGGGCTGGTGGCCCTGGTGGCCCTGCACCAGGGCGCGGTGATCGGCAGTTGCAGCCTGCAGCAGGTGGCGCGGGTGCGCCGCGCCCATTGCGCGGACGTGGCCATGGGGGTGTCCCCTGCCTGGCAGCGCCAGGGCGTCGGCAGCCGTCTGCTGGCGGCGGTGCTGGAGGTGGCGGATAACTGGATGAACCTGCGCCGGGTCGAACTCACGGTGTATGCCGACAACCAGGCGGCCATCGGCCTGTACCAGAAGTTCGGCTTTGAAACCGAAGGCCAGCTGCGGGACTACGCCATCCGTGGCGGGCAATACGTCGACGTGCTGAGCATGGCCCGTCTGCGTCGTTGAGGCCGGGTTTGTGTAGCCGCTGCCGCAGGCTGCGAACGGCTTGGGCGGCATTCCGACGCAGGAGACGCAGGGATCTTGAGTCCGCTCCAGGTTTGGCAGGCGATCGCCAAGCAAGGCCCTGCGGGCCTTTTCGCAGCCTCGCCAGGGCTCGGCAGCGGCTACAGGTCAGTGCCGAGCCATTTTGTAGCCGCTGCCGCAGGCTGCGAACGGCTTGGGCGGCATTCCGACGCAGGAGACGCAGGGATCTTGAGTCCGCCCGAGGCTCGGCAGGTGATCGCCAAGCAAGGCCCTGCGGGCCTTTTCGCAGCCTCGCCAGGGCTCGGCAGCGGCTACAGGCCAGTGCCGAACCATTTTGTAGCCGCTGCCGCAGGCTGCGATCGGCTCCGCAGGAGACGCAAAGATCTTGAGTCCGCCCCAGGTTCGGCAGGCGATCGCCAAGCAAGGCCCAGCGGGCCTTGAGGTTCACTCCAGCAAAGCAAAATCCACCGCCGCCCGGGCATGTAATTCGGTGGTGTCGAGCAGGGGCAGGGGGCTGTGCTCTGGCTTGAGCAGCAGGCCGATTTCCGTGCAGCCGAGGATGATGGCCTGGGCGCCGCGGGCCCTGAGTGATTCGATCACCTGCTGGTACACCCGGCGCGACGCGTCGCTGATGACCCCCACGCACAATTCCTCATAGATGATCCGGTGCACCGCCTGGCGCTCCTGCGCATCGGGCACCAGCACATTCAGTCCTTGTTGGCTCAGGCGGCTCTTGAGGAACTCCTGCTCCATGGTGAAGGCGGTGCCCAGCAGCCCGACGTTCAGGGTGCCGGCCGCGAGAGCGGCCTGGGCCGTGGGGTCGGCGATATGCAGGAAGGGCACGGCAGTGGCCGCCTGAATCTGCTCGGCCACTTTGTGCATGGTGTTGGTACAGAGCACCAGGCACTCGGCGCCGCCGTCCTGCAATCGCTGGGCGGCGTCTATCAGAATCCGCGCCGCTTCATCCCAGCGCCCGGCGTGCTGGGCCTGTTCGACAGGCCCGAAGTCGACGCTGTACATTAGCAACCGCGCCGAGCGCAGCGGCCCCAATTGATCGCGAACCTGCTGATTGATCAGGCGGTAGTATTCAGCGCTGGACTCCCAGCTCATGCCGCCGATCAGGCCGATGGTGCGCATGGGCAACTCCTCTGTGGTGTGGGTGAGTGAGCTTCAGTTTCGTCTCGCCCGAGCTGGCGATCTATCAGGAAATTTCACATGCCCGAGGTCCTCGAACACCGTCTGCTGGGCGGTCGGCTGCTTCTGCAACTGTTGCCCGCAGCCGCCTACAGCGCGCGCGATCCGGCGCAGTGGCAGACCCTGGGTGTGACCCTGGAACGCCAGCGCGGGGTGCATGCCATCGACTCCGATCGGCGCGAGGATTTCGACACCTGGCCCGGCACCCTGGCCTTGACGCCCAAGGGCGTTGAGGTGTTCTCCGAATCTGCCCGTGGCGGCGAATACCTGCTGGCGCGCTGGCAGGAGCAGACGCCGCTGATCCCCGGCGAGCGCCGCCTGCAGCGTCCGGGGCATGCCGAGGCCCTGGCCCTGGGGCGTGAGGCCCGGCGCCTGCTGTTGGCGCCTGTCATCGATGAGTTGGCCCTGGAGCACTGTGCCCTGGCCTTTGTCGGCCTGTCCCAGTCCCGCCAGCGCCCCACCGCAGCGTTACCACGCCTGAGCCAGGTGCTGGAGCAGATGGCCGACCAGTACGCCCAGCCCTTGTCCCTGGCGCAATTGGCACTCACTTACGGTCACAACGAACTGCGCCTGCTGCGGGACTTTCGCCGCGCCGTCGGCCTGACGCCCCATGCCTGGATCACCGAGGTGCGGCTGCAGGCAGCCCGGCGCTTGCTGGAGCGCACGGACCTGCCGCTGGCGGCGATTGCCCACGACAGCGGCTTTGCCCACCAATCGCACCTGGGCAGCGCCTTGCGCAAAAGCCTCGGCCTGACCCCGCGCCAGTACCGGCTGCGTTTTCACTCCTGTCTCCCTGTACCTGTCCGGTATCCCAGCCGCGAGCAGTAAACGGCCCGCAGCGACATGCCGGGGCAAGGCCGGTGCCAGCGGCTAGAGGAATGGGCTGGCCCTGGGGTAAACACCCCAACGCCCGGGACCGGCATCTGCCATGATCAATACCGGCGACCTGCAGTTCCCAAAGGTCGATGCCAGGGACACACCGCAATGGACGATATCCAGCAACTGGGCGAGATGCTCCGCCACTACGCCGCCAGCGAAGCCCACAAGAAGCAGCTGTTCGACAGCCAGTCGGTGGTTTGGGCCCGGCGTATTCATGAGCTGTTCGGGCAGATTGAACAGTGGCTGGCACCGGTGCTGCTGCCGGATCTGCTGGAGCTGCACCGCGAGCCTTATGTGGCCTTCAGTCCGGCATTGCCGTTAGAAAGCTCCAGCTTCTACAGCGAGAAGCTGACCATCGTCATCGCTGGCAAACCAGTGGAGTTCGTCCCGGATGTGATGGGGCCCAATGGGCAGATTTCCCTGGCGGTGATCGGCCTGACGGCGGCGCGCCTGGGCAGTGTTTCGCTGGTGGGCGAGGCCAGCGGCGCCTGGCAATGGCGCAAGACCAACGGCCTCAAGGACCCCGACACCTTCGTTTTCGACGGCAACTTCCTGGCGGCCCAATTGCAGAGCCTGATCCCCCGCGAGCGCGCCTGATGCAGGCGCTGGCTCGCCGGCGAAAGCGAGCGCCGGCCATGTGCAGGTCTTGCGGGCCCCTTCGCCGGCAAGCCGGCTCCTACGGGGCAACACGCAGCACTGGCAACTGTAGGCGCTGGCTTGCCAGCGAAAGCGGCCTCCGGCCATGTACAAGTCTTGCGGGCCTCTTTGCCGGCAAGCCGGCTCCTACGGAGTGCGTTACATGTCCAGGTTGATCCATCCCGGCTTGGGCTCTTCCGGCGCCACGGCGTTGATCTTCTTGCCAGTGGCCAATTCCACGCGATGCGCCACGTCGGGGTCGTCGGCAAAGGGAATCAGGCTGGCGTCATCCAGGCTCTTGGCGCTCTGGTGGCGCAGGCAGTACTCGATGCTGAGGTAGAGAAACGCCACCCCCAGCAGATTGAACAGAATATCCATCGCTCATCCGGCTCCCTAAAAAAGCCGCCGGTCACTGGGACCGGCGGGCAATGCCTGGCTCAGGCGATCTGCGCGTCGCCCAGGGCCAGATCTTCATCGGCCACGCGTACGGTGCGCCAGGTGTTGTAGGCCATCAGCAGCATGCCGCTGAGGAAGAACACACCCCCGGCAAAACGCACCACGAACCCCGGATGGCTGGCCACCAGGGCCTCGACGAAGGAGTAGGTGAGGGTGCCGTCTTCGTTGACCGCACGCCACATCAGGCCCTGGGTGATGCCGTTGACCCACATTGAAGCGATGTAGAGCACGGTGCCGATGGTGGCCAGCCAGAAGTGCAGGTTGATCAGCGGCACGCTGTACATCTGCTCGCGGCCGAAGACCTTGGGCACCATGTGGTAGATCGCACCGAAGGTGATCATTGCCACCCAGCCCAGGGCCCCGGCGTGCACATGGCCGATGGTCCAGTCGGTGTAGTGGGACAGGGCGTTGACGGTCTTGATCGCCATCATCGGGCCTTCGAAGGTCGACATGCCGTAGAACGCCAGGGACAGCACCAGAAAGCGCAGGATCGGGTCGGTGCGCAACTTATGCCAGGCGCCCGAGAGGGTCATCATGCCGTTGATCATGCCGCCCCAGCTCGGGGCCAGGAGGATCAGCGACATGGCCATGCCCAGGGACTGGGCCCAGTCCGGCAGGGCGGTGTAGTGCAAGTGGTGCGGGCCGGCCCAGATGTACAGGGTGATCAGCGCCCAGAAGTGCACGATGGACAGGCGATAGGAATACACCGGGCGTCCCACTTGCTTGGGCACGAAGTAGTACATCATCCCGAGAAAGCCGGTGGTCAGGAAGAAGCCCACGGCGTTGTGCCCGTACCACCACTGGACCATGGCGTCGGTGGCGCCGGAATACACCGGGTAGGACTTGAACCAGTCCACCGGGATCGACAGGTGGTTGACCACATGAAGCATGGCGATCACCAGGATGAAGGCGCCGAAGAACCAGTTGCCGACATAGATGTGCTGGCTCTTGCGCCTTACCACGGTGGTGAAGAAGACGATGGCATAGGCCACCCAGACCACCGCCATCCACACCGCGCCGGCGAATTCGATCTCGGCGTATTCCTTGGTGGTGGTGTAGCCCAGGGGCAGGGTGATCAGCATGATCACGATCACCGACTGCCAGCCCCAGAAAGTGAAGGCGGCCAGGGTGTCGGAGTACAGCCGTACCTGGCAGGTACGCTGTACGGCGTAGTAGCTGGCGGCGAACTGGGCGCTGCCGGCAAAGCCGAAGATCACCAGGCTGGTGTGCAGCGGCCGCAGGCGGCCGAAGGTGCTCCAGGGCAGATCGAGGTTCATCTCCGGCCACACCAGTTGCGAGGCGATCCACACCCCCATGGCCATGCCGATCACGCCCCATACCACGGTTGCGACGACGAATTGGCGAACCACCTTGTAGTTGTAAGCCTGTCCGATTGTTGCTGAGTTCATGGTCAATGCTTCCACGTTTGCAAAGTCTTGCCAGGCCACCCGGTCTGGCACGGGGTGCACTGTAGGAATCAGCGGGGAAACAAAACAGGCTCAGAAAAACTGCATTAATACGGATCAGATTTATCTCATGTCCACGGCGCTGTGGTGGCCGCTGATATGGTTTTTTAGTTTTTACCTGAATCTGTAACGTTCTGCGCCGTACGCGCATAGTCGCCCCCTCACAATACGCGCCGTTTCGAGCACGACCAGCACCGATGAGGATGAGGTAGGCACATGTATCAGTACGACGACTATGACCGGGCCCTGGTCTTTGAGCGGGTGGCGCAGTTTCGTGATCAGGTCGAGCGCTTCATGGGCGGCCAACTGAGTGAGGAGGAGTTCCTGCCCCTGCGCCTGCAGAACGGCCTGTATATGCAGAAGCATGCCTACATGCTGCGGGTGGCGATTCCCTACGGCACCCTGAGTGCCCGGCAGATGCGTACCCTGGCCAGCATCGCCCGGGATTTCGACCGCGGCTACGGTCACTTCACCACCCGGCAGAACCTGCAGTTCAACTGGATCGAGCTGGCCCAGGTGCCGGACATCCTGCAGCGCCTGGCCGAGGTGGAGATGCACGCCATCCAGACCTCCGGCAACTGCGTGCGCAACATCACCACCGAGGCCTTTGCCGGGGTCGCCGCCGATGAGTACCTGGACCCGCGCCCCCTGGCGGAGATCCTGCGCCAGTGGTCCACCATCAACCCGGAATTCCTGTTCCTGCCGCGCAAGTTCAAGATCGCCATCTGCTCGGCCAGGCAGGACCGCGCGGCGATCATGATGCATGACATCGGCCTGTATCTTTATCGTGCCCGCAGCGGCGAAATGCTTTTGCGCGTGATCGTCGGCGGGGGCCTGGGGCGCACGCCGATCCTTGGCCTGCAGATTCGCGACGGGCTGCCCTGGCAGCACCTGCTGTCCTACGTCGAGGCGGTGCTGCGGGTCTACAACCGCTATGGCCGGCGTGACAACAAGTACAAGGCGCGGATCAAGATCCTGGTCAAGGCCCTGGGCATCGAGGCCTTCGCCAAGGAAGTGGAGGAGGAGTGGCAGCACCTCAAGGATGGTCCGGCGCAGCTCACCGACGAAGAGTACCAGCGGGTCGCCAGCGCCTTCGTGCCGCCGATCTACGAGCGCCTGGCGGACACCGATCTGGATTACGGCAGCCACCTGGCCGAGTCGCCGGCCTTCGCCCGCTGGGTGGCGCGCAATGTGCACCCGCACAAGGTGCCGGGTTACACCTGCGTGGTGCTGTCCACCAAACCGGGGCCAAGCTCGCCGCCGGGGGACGTCACCGGTCAGCAGATGGAGGCGGTGGCCGACTGGTCCGAGCGTTTCGGCTTCGGCGAGATCCGTATTGCCCATGAACAGAACATCGTCTTGCCGGATGTGCCCAAGTCGCAGCTGTTCGAGCTTTGGCAGTGTGCCTCTGAGCATGGCCTGGGCACCGCCAACGCGGGCTTGCTGACCGATATCATCGCCTGCCCGGGCGGCGACTTCTGCGCCCTGGCCAACGCCCGGTCGCTGCCGATTACCCTGGCCATCCAGCAGCGCTTCGAGGACCTGGACTACCTCCATGACCTGGGGGACATCAGCCTGAACATCTCCGGCTGCATGAACGCCTGCGGCCACCACCACATCGGCAATATCGGCATCCTCGGGGTCGACAAGAACGGCAGCGAGTGGTTCCAGGTCACCCTGGGCGGCGCCAAGGGCCGTGACAGCGCCCTGGGCAAGGTGATCGGGCCGTCCTTCAGCGCCGAGGAAATCCCCGAAGTGATCGAGCGCATCATCGCCACCTTCGTGCGCTACCGCGAAAGCGACGAACCCTTCGTCGAGACCCTGCAGCGCATCGGCCTGGAGCCGTTCAAGGAGCGGGTCTATCCCAAGGCCCTGGAGGCGCTGGCATGAACAATCTGCTGCGGCTGTGCGAGGGCGAAGCCCAATTGGTCGAGGACGATGCCTGGAGCCTGGTGCGCGGGGTTGACGATACGCTGCCCGACGGGCCGCTGATCCTGCCCCTGGCCCTGTGGCTGATGCGTCGCATCGAGCATCACCCGGCCCGGGACGGCGTATGGATCGGCCCGGATGACGAAGTGGAAAGCCTCAAGCCCTGGCTCAAGCTGATCCCGCTGATTGCCGTGGACTTCCCGAGCTTTCGTGATGGCCGGGGCTACAGCCAGGCCTACCTGCTGCGTACCCGCCTGGGCTGGATGGGCGAGTTGCGGGCCATTGGCGACGTGCTGCGCGATCAACTGAGCCATATGCGTCAGTGCGGCTTCGACAGCTTTGCCGTGCGCGAAGACAAATGCGCCCTGGACGCCCTCAAGGGACTGGTGGGCATGAGCGTGCTCTATGGCCGCTCAGTGATCGAACCCCGGCCGCTGTTCCGCCGTCGGTAACCGCCGGCACCTTTCCCGTAGGAGCCGGTTTGCCGGCGAAGGGGCCCCGAAGATGGCTTTCGCCGGGGCCCCTGGGGCCTTTCCATCCTAAAAACACCCTGCCCAGCGACAAACTTTTGGCTATACCTGTAACTCCCCTGGCCAGTTTCTGGCTGTTTCACCTACAGGAGTTACCCATGAAACTTGCATTGATGATCGGCACGGCGTGCCTTGCCTCTTTGGCCATGGTCGGCTGCTCCAGCAACGTGACCCAGCCCGACGAATACTCCGGGTTTCTCCAGGATTACAGCCGACTCAAGGAGGCCAAGTCGCCCTCCGGGGTGGAGGTGATGCGCTGGATCGATCCCAAGCTGGATACCGACCGGTACCGGGCGATCTACATCGAACCCACCCAGTTCTACCCGCAGCCACAAGCCACGGCGAAGATTCCTCAGAGCACCCTCGACGGCATCAATCAGTATTACGACCAGGCCCTCAGGCGTGAGGCGGCGCGCAGCCTGCCCCTGGCTCAAGGCCCCGGGCCAGGGGTGCTAGTGGTGCGGGCGGCAATCACGGCGGTCAGCAGTAAAACCGAAGGCCTGAAGCCTTATGAAATCATTCCTGTGGCCCTGGTGGCCGCGGCGGTCAGCACCGCCAGCGGAATTCGCGACCAGCAAACCACGCTGGGCACCGAGGCAGTGTTTCTCGATGGCAGCAGCGGCAAGGTCATTGCCCAGGTGGTGCGCAAGGGCACTGGCAAGCCCCTGGAAAACGACACGCAAGTGATGAAGGCCGATGACGTGAAGAACGTCATCGACGGTTGGGCGGCGGACTTCCACCAGTCTTTCGCCAAGTTCAAGGGGCGTTAGGGCCTGGCTGTCCGGCGGCGGCCAACAGGGCCGCTGCCGCTTCAATAGTCCACCTGGGCCTGCTTGTTGTAGTAGCTGAGCAGCGAGTCGTAGGCCCGCATGATGGCGTGATAGTCCTCGCTCAGATGCTGTGGCTCAGCCTGTTTCTGCCAGTCCTGCTGCAGGGCGAGCAAGGCTTGCTGATAGCGCTGCGCCGGCCGCGTGATCTGGCTCCACAGGTAATGGGCCGGTTGCGTGCGGCTGCTCTGTGGTCGGTTGCGCAAGGGCTGCCCGGCATCCCAGGTCCGTTGCAGGTCCTGGCTGGCCTGTGCCAGTTGCGCCGGGGTCAAGGTTTTCTCGCGCATGCCCTGGCTGATCTGCTCCACCGTGAGTCGCGCCTGGATCATGTAGTCCAGCAGGTGCCAGTGGATGTCCTGCCCCAGGCGTTGCTCAAGCAGCCGCTGTTGCTCGCGTCGGGCGCCGATGTCTGCGCTCGCCAGGGCAGCGCGCAGGTCGGCGGAGGCTTGCAGGTAGTGGTCGAACTTGGGCTTGAGCAAGGCAACAGTGGCTGTGTCTTCCTCGGCCGGCATGTAAGCACCGGGTACGGCGCTGGAATGAGCGCGACGGGCCAGGTTGGCCTGGTGCAGTGCGTCGATGTAGCGCTCGGCCAGGCCGATCAGCGGGGCGTCGGGTTGCAGGTGGCGCAGCCGATAGAGCATGCGCGGTTCGCAGTCGCGGGCGGGCAGGGTATCCATGTCGGTCTTCGCGCCGTCTGCGAAGTCCTTGGCATTGTTCAGCAGGTCGGTGAACGCCGCGCGCCAGGCCGCTTGAGTGCCGTAGGTGTAGTAGCCCAGGCGCCAAGGCACATCGTATTGGTTGACGCAGTCGATCAGCGGCGCCCTGGCCGCGGCCTGGGCGCTGGCGGAGCTGTCCAGGCTGGCCAGCCACAGTTCGAAGCGGGCGATCGGGGCTCCGGCAGCCAGGAGCGCAAACAAGCCGAAAATCAGCGTGCAACCGAAAAGCAACAAGGGGCGTTGGCTCATGGCCGCTCCTCCTTGGGGTACCACTGCTCCTGGGTGGCCGGTGCTGCGCACTCGGGGGTATCGGCCGGCATGCGCGCGCACAGCCGTTCGGTCCAGGGCTGCAGGCCTTGATAACGCCCGGCGGTGTAGCGCTCGTCGAACCACTTGAGGGTGGCGATTACGGCCACCAGCAGCACCAGTCCTGTGCCCAGCAGCAGGCGACGCGGCCAGGGGTTGATGCGTTGCCAGGCGTTCAGCGGGTCGATCTGGCGCTGGCGGGCCAGGGCCACCAGCAGCAGGACCCCGAGATAAGTGATAGTGGCTACTGGGTGGATCACCACACCCAGCAGTGCGCCCAGCAGCGCCGCGGGCAGCAGGTCGCGGATCAGCTGCACGTCGTGATAGGGCGTCTGGTGCCGAGGCAGGTGTTGGCTGAGGCGCTCGTCCCACTGGAACAGGCGTTGGCTCAGGGGGCGCCAAAGTCGCTGCAGTCCTTCGCCCGCGGCGCAGAAGCACAGAGCCCAGACCAGCGTGACGCCGACAATCTCCCAGGGGCTGGCGTCTTGCCCGCTGTACTGGCTCACGGCGCCGGTCAGGCATGCCAGGACCACGCCCAGGAGCATCGGCCAGCTGTTGATCGCGTGTTCCCAGTCTCGCCAGAAGTAGGGGTTGCTGGCGGGCATGCCGGCGGCGACTTGCGGGTAGTCTGCCGCCAGGCTTGCGGCCAGCTTGTGGCAGGCCTGCCAGTCCAGGTTGCCCAGGTGTCGGGCCCAGGCGCGGCGCTGACTGAAGCTCAGGGGCGCGAGTAACAAGCGTGCCGCACGGTGTTCCGGGGTACTCGGCGGTTCGCTCGCCAGTTGTTGCTGGTGGGCCAGGTACAGCGGTGCCTGATGGCGTTTCAACAGCCGCGGCCAGAGCTGTTCCGGGCAGTTGTCTGCACTGTTGGTGTGCCAGCCTTGGCCGGCACAGACCGCCTGGAACACCGCCACCGACCAATAAGGACTGTTGGCCAGTGTTTGTGCCAGCCATTGGTTGAACCATTGTCGGTGTTGCAGGTGCAGCAGCCAGGCATGGGCTGAACGCTGGGCGTAGGCCTTCAGGAACGCCGCTTCATCCTTGGCCTCCAGGGCTGCGGCCAGTGGCTCTTGTACTCGCTGATAGAGCTGCTGCTGCAACTCCTGCACCAGATACTCCGGCAGATCCAGGCGTTGCCAGGCACTCATCCAGCGCAGACGCTCGAACCCCCAGTGCAACACCGCGTCGGCTTGCGCCGGGTGTTCAACGCAATAGCGCAGCAGGGCCAGTTCGAACTCATAGGCGCACGCCTGCTCCTGGGCCTGCTGATAGCGCTGGTCGAGCTGATCGACAGGCAGCTCCTTGAGCAACATGGCCACCCGCTGCACCGGTGACAGCGCCAAGGTTGCCGGCGCGTTGTCTGCCCAGGTCTCGAGCGTCTCCAGGGGCTCGTTCTGTTGCTCCCAATCCTTATGGGCCAGTGCCTCTTCATAGGCGTCGCGCAAGCGTTGGAAACCTTGCGGGTCTTCATCCGGACGGGTCTGCTTGAGCAGCCTGGCGTAGTGGCGCTTGATGGTCCGGGTATCTGCGGTGGCGGGCAGGCCGAGTAGGGTCCAGCAACTCATTGGGCGGTAAAACTCCGTGCAACCGGCAGCAACATCCAGTAATGGATGGAGGAAATTGCGCACCCTACCGGTTTCCCGGATAAAAGTCCCCGACTCGAATCTGTCTATTGAAAAGCAGGAAGGCCAGGACGGTTCAGCGTTGGCCGTAGGGGGCGGCAGGGATCGGGTCTGCGCTGATTTGCCATGCGCGGAAGCTGTGCTCCGAGCTGTATGGGGCTGCTCGAAGGGAATGGACAACCTCAAGTGATTTATGACTATTACCTTGTTATTTATAAGGTTAAGTTAATGTTGTTTATAGAATAATAAAACCAATAAAAACAACTAGTTATAGGATTATCCTAATCCGTTATGTGATGTGTATTCTGGTTGAGGAAGGAGCTTTCAGGTATGCCCGTAGTTGAACGCACGACTTTTCTGGCAGGTTGCAGCCCGGCTCAGGTCCTGGATTTCTGTCTTGAGGGGGTCAACTTTCCGAAGATCTTTCCCGAGCCCGTCACGCCCTTGGGGGGCATCGATCTGCATGATCTGCGGATCAGCGCCGGGCGCCAGTTCAGCTTCAGGCACTGGATGTGGGGTGTCATTCCGGCGACATGGACGGTGGTTATACGTGAGGTGGGCGAGCGGCATTTTGTCGATGAAATGCTCAAGGGGCCGTTGCGAGCCTTTCGCCATGAGCATCGGGTGGAGGCCGCCGAAGGGGGGACCCTGTACACCGACCGGGTGACCTATCGGGCCATCGGCGGTGCACCTTTGGAACGGTTGGTGGTCAATGCCTACATGGCGCGGATTTTCGATGCCCGGCACCGCAACATGGTGCGCTTGCTGAGCGTCGAGCCGTCTTCGTGATTCTCTGTGTGGATAGCCAAGGAGCATGCCGTGAGCAAGAAAATTCTGGTGGTCCTGACCAGCGTGGCCAAGTACCCGACCTTGAACCGTGCCACCGGCCTGTGGCTGGGTGAGGCGGTGCACTTTGTGAAAAAGGTCGAGGCGGCAGGGTTCGAGGTGGATTACGTCAGCCCCAAGGGCGGCTATGTGCCCATCGATCCCCACAGCCTGGCCATGGCGGACGACACCGACTGGCAGTGGTACCAGGACAGCGCTTTCATGAGCCGCCTGGGCGCGACCCTGAAGCCGGAGCAGGTCCGCTCCGAGGATTACGTGGCTATCTATTACGCCGGCGGGCATGGCGTGGTTTGGGATTTCCCCGACAACCCAGAGTTGCAGGCCCTGAGCCGTGAGATCTACGAGCAGGGTGGTTATGTCAGTTCGGTCTGCCATGGTGCGGTGGGCTTGCTGAACATCAGGCTCAGCGATGGCTCGTTGCTGATCGCTGGCAAGCAGGTCACCGGGTTCTCCAATGAGGAGGAAAAGCTGGCCGAGCTGGACCAATACGTGCCGTACCTGACGGAAACCGAACTGGTCAAGCGCGGTGCCCTGTACCAGAAGGCCGCCGCGCCCTGGGCACCATTTGTCGTGCAGGACCAGCGGGTGATCACCGGGCAGAACCCGGCCTCCGGCGGCCCGGTAGCGGACCTGCTGCTGGCGCACCTGTAGGAGCCGGCTTGCCGGCGAAAGGGCCCTTGAGCCTTGCGGTGCTCTTGCGGACGTCTTCGCTGGCAAGCCAGCTCCTTCGATTACCGATTACCGATTACCGATTACCGATCCATGATCGGCGATCATTGCGCGGCTCGCCGGGGCGTTGCTGAAGCGGTTTGTTGGACAATTTATCCGCCCGGCAATAGGTGCCCGCGCCGTTTCATGCTTAACTTCGGCCTCTCAAGAATTTCTCATTGCTGTTCCATCATCACTGTTCAATAAAGGACTCCGTTCATGGCTCAAGTCACTCTCAAAGGCAACCCGGTTCAGGTCAACGGCCAACTGCCGCAAGTGGGTTCCAAAGCCCCTGCGTTCTCCCTGGTAGGCGCCGGTCTGGCCGATGTTTCCCTGAGCAGCCTCGCCGGCAAGCGCAAGGTGCTGAACATCTTCCCAAGCGTCGACACCCCGACCTGCGCGACCTCAGTACGCAAGTTCAACGCCCAGGCCAACGAGTTGGCCAACACTGTGGTGCTGTGCATCTCCGCTGACCTGCCGTTCGCCCAGGCCCGTTTCTGCGGCGCCGAAGGCCTGGAAAACGTGCAGAACCTGTCGACCCTGCGCGGTCGCGAGTTCATCGAAAACTACGGCGTAGCCATCGCCGACGGCCCGCTGGCCGGCCTGACCGCCCGCGCCGTGGTGGTGCTGGATGAAAACGACACCGTGCTGCACAGCGAGCTGGTCAAGGAAATCGCCGAAGAGCCGAACTACGACGCGGCCCTGGCCGTGCTCAAGTAACAGGTTTTACAATTATTCACGGCCTGGCTCTGTCCAGGCCGTTTTTATTTGTGCTTCAGTGGCTTAGCGCCGCACCTTGAAACGTCAGTCAAAGGTAAATTGCCGGTAAAGGCGCTTTGCTAAAACCGCTCTAGTGCTTATCTTTCAGCCTTCCCCAAAGAAGACTCCCACGCGCCCAATGGTTGATCACTCCATGCAATCCTCTGCTCCCCGCAACTCTCGTCGCTGGCTGTTCGGCCTGTTTGTCCTGCTGCTGGTGATCGGCCTGTGCTGGAAATTCTGGCCCGCCGGCAGCGCCCCCAAAGAGGGTGCACAGGCGAAGGCCGCGGCCGGGCATACCGGACGCAGCGGCAGCCTGCGCCCTGGCTTCGGCGGTGCCAGCGGGCCGATCCCGGTGCGGGTGGCGCCGGTGACTCAGGGTGACTTCCCGCTGTACTACAAGGCCCTGGGCACGGTGACGGCACTCAACACCATCAATGTGCGTAGCCGGGTAGCGGGGGAGCTGGTCAAGGTCAACTTCGAGGAAGGGCAGATGGTTAAGGCCGGCGACTTGCTGGCGCAGATCGATCCGCGCCCGTACCAGAACGCCTTGCTCCAGGCCGAAGGCACCTTGCTGCAGAACCAGGCCCAGCTGAAGAACGCCCAGGTCGACCTTGAGCGTTATCGCGGCCTGTACGCCCAGGACAGCATCGCCAAACAGACCCTGGACACCGCTGCGGCGCTGGTGGGCCAGTACCAGGGCACGGTCAAGACCAATCAGGCGGCGGTCAACGACGCCAAGCTCAACCTCGAATTCACCAATATCCGTGCGCCCATCGCCGGACGCGTGGGCCTGCGTCAGCTGGACGTGGGCAACCTGGTGTCGGCCAACGACACCACGGCACTGGTGATCATCACCCAGACCCAGCCCATCAGCGTGGCCTTCACCCTGCCGGAGAACAGCCTGGACACCGTGCTCAAGCGCTACCACAGCGGCGCCAAGCTGCCGGTAGAAGCCTGGGACCGGGGCGATGTGAAATTGCAGGCCAGCGGCATGCTGCAAAGCCTGGACAACCAGATCGACACCACCACCGGCACCCTGAAGTTCAAGGCGCGCTTCGATAACCGCGACCAGGGCCTGTTTCCCAATCAGTTCGTCAATGTGCGGCTGCTGGCCGACACCCTGAAGAACGTGGTGCTGGCACCTTCGGCAGCGATCCAGTTCGGCACCAACGGCACCTTCGTCTACGCCCTGGATGGTGATAACAAGGTGAAGATCCGCCAACTGCAGGTGAGCGACAGCAACGGCGACCTGACGGTGATCAAGGACGGCCTCAAGGCCGGTGACCGGGTGGTGATGGAAGGCACCGACCGCCTCAAGGACGGCAGCGAGGTGGAAGTGGTCAACGACAGCAGTGAAGTGCCCACCAGCCCCACCGAACACCTGCAGGGCAAGCCCGCCGCTGCACCGGCCGCGGATGGCAAGCCGGCTGATGGCAAGGCGCAAAAGGTCGGCGCATGAATTTCTCGCGACTGTTCATCCTGCGTCCGGTAGCCACCACCCTGAGCATGCTGGCCATTGTCCTGGCCGGCCTGATCGCCTATCGCCTGTTGCCGGTCTCGGCCTTGCCCCAGGTGGACTACCCGACTATCCGGGTCATGACCCTGTACCCCGGGGCCAGCCCGGACGTGATGACCAGCGCGGTCACCGCGCCCCTGGAGCGCCAGTTCGGGCAGATGCCCGGCCTCACCCAAATGGCCTCCACCAGCTCCGGTGGCGCCTCGGTGCTGACCCTGCGTTTCAGCCTCGACATCAATATGGACGTGGCCGAGCAACAGGTGCAGGCGGCCATCAACGCCGCCACCAACTTGTTGCCCAAGGACCTGCCGGCGCCGCCGGTGTACAACAAGGTCAACCCGGCGGACACCCCGGTGCTGACTCTGGCCATCACCTCCAAGACCATGCTGCTGCCCAAGCTCAATGACTTGGTCGACACCCGCATGGCACAGAAGATCGCCCAGATCAGCGGCGTCGGCATGGTCAGCATCGCCGGGGGCCAGCGCCAGGCGGTGCGGATCAAGGTCAACCCCGAGGCTTTGGCGGCCAACGGCCTGAACCTGGCGGACGTGCGCACCCTGATTGCCGCGTCCAACGTCAACCAGCCCAAGGGCAACTTCGACGGCCCGACCCGGGTCTCGATGCTCGATGCCAACGACCAGCTGACCTCGCCCAAGGATTACGCCGAGCTGATCCTGGCCTACAAGAATGGCGCACCGCTGCGCCTGAAGGATGTTGCCGAGATCGTCGACGGCGCCGAGAACGAGCGGCTGGCGGCCTGGGCCAACGAAAACCAGGCCGTGCTGCTCAATATCCAGCGCCAGCCCGGGGCCAACGTGATCGAGGTGGTGGACCGGATCAAGGCGCTGCTGCCGAGCATCACCGACAACCTGCCGGCGGGCCTGGACGTCACGGTGCTCACCGACCGCACCCAGACCATCCGCGCCTCGGTCAAGGATGTGCAGCACGAGCTGTTCATCGCCATCGCCCTGGTGGTGATGGTGACCTTCCTCTTTCTGCGTCGGGCCAGCGCCACCCTCATTCCGTCGATTGCCGTGCCGCTGTCGCTGATCGGCACCTTCGGGGTGATGTACCTGGCCGGTTTTTCGGTGAACAACCTGACCCTGATGGCCCTGACCATCGCCACCGGTTTCGTGGTGGACGATGCCATCGTCATGCTGGAGAACATCTCGCGCTTTATCGAGGAGGGCGACAGCCCGATGCAGGCGGCGCTCAAGGGCGCCAAGCAGATCGGCTTCACCCTGATCTCCCTGACCCTGTCGCTGATCGCGGTGCTGATCCCGCTGCTGTTCATGGCGGATGTGGTGGGCCGGCTGTTCCGCGAATTCGCCATCACCCTGGCGGTGGCGATCCTGATTTCCCTGGTGGTGTCCCTGACCCTGACGCCGATGATGTGCGCGCGGTTGCTCAAGCGTGAGCCTAAGCCTGAAGAGCAGGGGCGCTTCTACCGCGCCAGCGGCGCCTGGATCGACTGGTTGATCGAAAGCTACGGGCGCAAGTTGCAATGGGTGCTCAAGCACCAGTTCCTGACGCTGATGGTGGCCGTCGGCACCCTGGGCCTGACCGTGTTCCTGTACCTGGTGGTGCCCAAGGGCTTCTTCCCGGTGCAGGACACCGGGGTCATCCAGGGCATTTCCGAGGCGCCGCAGTCGGTGTCCTTCGCCGCCATGAGTCAACGCCAGCAAGACCTGGCGAAGATCATCCTGCAGGACCCGGCCGTGGAAAGCCTGTCGTCCTACATCGGCGTCGACGGCGACAACGCGACCCTCAACAGTGGCCGTCTGCTGATCAACCTCAAGCCCCACAACCAGCGTGACCTGAGCGCGGCCCAGCTGATTGCACGGATTCAGCCTGAGGTGGACAAACTGCTGGGCATCCGCCTGTTCATGCAGCCGGTGCAGGATCTGACCATCGAGGACCGGGTCAGTCGCACCCAGTACCAGTTCAGCCTGTCTTCGCCGGACGCCGAGCTGCTGGCCCTGTGGAGCGGGCGCCTGAGCGAAGCCCTGGCCCAGCGCCCGGAACTCACCGACGTGGCCAGCGACCTGCAGGACAAGGGCCTGCAGGTGTACCTGGTGATCGACCGCGATGCGGCGTCCCGGGTCGGGGTTTCGGTGGCCAACATCACCGACGCCCTGTATGACGCCTTCGGCCAGCGGCAGATTTCCACCATCTACACCCAGGCCAGCCAGTACCGGGTGGTGCTCCAGGCCCAGGCTGGCGAGCGCATCGGACCCCAGGCCCTGGAGCAGATCCACGTCAAGACCACCGACGGCGGGCAAGTGCGGCTGTCGAGCCTGGCCCATGTCGAGGAGCGCCAGGCGCAACTGGCCATCGCCCATATCGGCCAGTTCCCGGCGGTGATGATGTCCTTCAACCTGGCGCCCGGTGTGGCCCTGGGGGAGGCGGTGAACGTCATCGAACAGGTGCAGCAGGACATTGGCATGCCAGTGGGGGTGCAGACCCGCTTCCAGGGCGCCGCCGAGGCCTTCCAGGCCTCGCTGTCGAGCACCTTGCTGCTGATCCTGGCGGCGGTGGTGACCATGTACATCGTCCTGGGGGTGCTCTACGAGAGCTACATCCACCCGATCACCATTCTCTCCACCCTGCCTTCGGCGGCGGTGGGGGCCTTGCTGGCGCTGATCCTCAGCGGCAATGACCTGGGCATGATCGCGATCATCGGCATCATCCTGCTGATCGGCATCGTCAAGAAGAACGCGATCATGATGATCGACTTCGCCCTCGACGCCGAACGCCACCAGGGCATGGCCCCGGAACAGGCGATCTACCAGGCGGCGCTGCTGCGGTTCCGGCCGATCCTGATGACCACCCTGGCGGCGCTGTTCGGCGCCGTGCCGCTGATGCTGGCCACGGGTTCGGGTGCCGAGCTGCGCCAGCCCCTGGGCCTGGTGATGGTCGGCGGCCTGCTGGTGAGCCAGGTGCTGACCCTGTTCACCACGCCGGTGATCTACCTGTACTTCGACCGCCTGGGCCGGCGCTTCGGCAAAGGTGAAGACGCCCAAGAGGTGGAGGCATGAAGGGCCGCAGCCAGCCTCCAGCCCGGGGCGTTCAGCCATGAACCTGTCCGGACCTTTCATCAAACGCCCGGTGGCGACCATGCTGCTGTCGTTGGCGATCATGCTGCTGGGCGGGGTCAGCTTCGGCCTGCTGCCGGTGTCGCCGCTGCCGCAGATGGATTTCCCGGTGATCGTGGTCCAGGCCAGCCTGCCCGGGGCCAGCCCCGAGGTCATGGCGTCCACCGTGGCCACGCCGCTTGAGCGCTCGTTCGGCGCGATTGCCGGGGTCAACACCATGAGCAGCCGCTCCAGCCAGGGCTCGACCCGGGTGATCCTGCAGTTCGACCTGGACCGCGACATCAATGGCGCAGCCCGGGAAGTGCAGGCGGCCATCAACGCCTCGCGCAACCTGCTGCCCAGCGGCATGCGCAGCATGCCCACCTACAAGAAGGTCAACCCGTCCCAGGCGCCGATCATGGTGCTGTCGCTGACCTCCGATGTGCTGGAGAAGGGCCAGCTCTACGACCTGGCCTCGACCATCCTGTCCCAGAGCCTGTCCCAGGTGCAGGGCGTGGGCGAAGTGCAGATCGGCGGCAGCTCCTTGCCGGCGGTGCGCATCGAGCTGGAGCCGCAGTTGCTCAACCAGTACGGCGTGGCCCTGGACGACGTGCGCAACGCCATTGCCAACGCCAACCAGCGTCGGCCCAAGGGGTCGGTGGAGGACGAGCAGCGGCTGTGGCAGATCCAGGCCAACGATCAGCTGGAAAAGGCCCGCGACTACGAGCCGCTGATCATCCACTACAAGGACGGTGCGGCCCTGCGTCTGAAAGACGTGGCCAAGGTCAGCGACGGCGTGGAAGACCGCTATAACAGCGGTTTCTTCAACGACGATGCGGCGGTGCTGCTGGTGATCAACCGTCAGGCCGGGGCCAACATCATCGAGACGGTGAACGAGATCAAGGCCCAGTTGCCGGCGTTGCAGGCGGTGCTGCCGGCCAGCGTCAAGCTCAACCTGGCCATGGACCGCTCGCCGGTGATCAAGGCCACCCTGCACGAGGCGGAGATGACCCTGTTGATCGCCGTGGCCCTGGTGATCCTGGTGGTGTTCCTGTTCCTTGGCAATTTCCGCGCGTCGGTGATCCCGACCCTGGCGGTGCCGGTGTCCCTGGTGGGCACGTTCGCCATCATGTACCTGTACGGGTTCTCCCTGAACAACCTGTCGCTGATGGCGCTGATCCTCGCCACCGGGCTGGTGGTGGACGACGCCATCGTGGTCCTGGAGAACATTTCCCGGCACATCGACGAAGGTGTCGCGCCGATGAAGGCGGCGTACCTGGGGGCCAAGGAGGTGGGCTTCACCCTGCTGTCGATGAACGTATCGCTGGTGGCGGTGTTCCTGTCGATCCTGTTCATGGGCGGGATCATCGAGAGCCTATTTCGTGAGTTCTCCATCACCCTGGCAGCGGCCATCGTGGTGTCCCTGGTGGTGTCCCTGACCCTGACCCCGATGCTCTGCGCCCGTTGGCTCAAGCCCCACACCCCGGGCCAGGAAAACGCCTTGCAACGCTGGAGCCGGCGCAGCAACGAGTGGATGGTGGGCAAGTACGCCACCAGCCTGGACTGGGTGCTGCGGCACAAGCGCCTGACCCTGCTCAGCCTGCTGGTCACCATCGGCGTCAACGTGGCCCTGTACGTGGTGGTGCCCAAGACCTTCATGCCGCAGCAGGACACCGGCCAGTTGATCGGCTTCGTGCGCGGCGACGACGGCCTGTCCTTCAGCGTGATGCAGCCGAAGATGGAGATCTTCCGCCGCGCGGTGCTCAAGGACGCCGCGGTGGAAAGCGTGGCCGGCTTTATCGGCGGCAGCAACGGCACCAACAACGCCTTCATGCTGGTGCGCCTCAAGCCGATCAAGGAGCGCGACATCTCGGCGCAGAAGGTCATCGAGCGTTTGCGCAAGGAAATGCCCAAGGTGCCCGGCGCGCAACTGATGCTGATGGCCGACCAGGACCTGCAGTTCGGCGGCGGCCGCGAGCAGACCACCTCGCAGTACTCCTACATCCTGCAAAGCGGCGACCTGGGCGAGCTGCGCCAGTGGTACCCGAAAGTGGTGACCGCGCTGCGCGCCTTGCCTGAGCTGACCGCCATCGACGCCCGCGAAGGCCACGGCGCCCAGCAAGTGACTCTGATCGTCGACCGTGACCAGGCCAAGCGCCTGGGGGTGGACATGGACATGGTCACCGCCGTGCTCAACAACGCCTACAGCCAGCGGCAGATCTCCACCATCTACGACAGCCTCAACCAGTATCAGGTGGTGATGGAGGTCAACCCGAAATACGCCCGGGACCCGATTACCCTGAATCAGGTGCAGGTGATCACCAGCGAGGGCGCGCGGATTCCCTTGTCGACCATCGCCCACTATGAAAACAGCCTGGAAGACGACCGGGTCAGCCACGAAGGGCAGTTCGCCTCGGAAAGCATTTCCTTCGACATGGCCGAAGGCGTGACGGTGGAGCAGGGCACCGCGGCCATCGAGCGGGCGATTGCCAAGCTGGGCATGCCCGAGGACGTGATCGTCAAGATGGCCGGCACCGCCGACGCCTTCGCCGCCACCCAGAAGAGCCAGCCGTTCATGATTCTCGGGGCATTGCTGGCGGTGTACCTGGTGCTTGGGGTGCTCTATGAAAGCTACATTCACCCGCTGACCATCCTCTCCACCCTGCCGTCGGCCGGGGTCGGCGCCTTGCTCTCGATCTACGTGCTGGGCGGCGAGTTCAGCCTGATCTCGCTGCTGGGGCTGTTCCTGCTGATCGGGGTGGTGAAGAAGAACGCGATCCTGATGATCGACCTGGCGCTGCAACTGGAGCGCCACCAGGGCCTGGACCCGCTGCAATCGATCCGCAGTGCCTGCCTGCAACGCCTGCGGCCGATCCTGATGACCACCCTGGCGGCGATCCTGGGTGCCTTGCCCTTGTTGCTGGGCAACGCCGAAGGCTCGGAAATGCGCCAGCCCCTGGGCCTGACCATCATTGGCGGCCTGGTCTTCAGCCAGATCCTGACCCTTTACACCACCCCGGTGGTCTACCTCTACCTCGATCGCCTGCGCCACAAGTTCAACCACTGGCGTGGGGTCCGTACCGATGCCGCTCTGGAAACGCCGCTATGACCGACCAATCGTCCCGTCCTGTTTCTCCGCTGTCCGCCCAGCGCCTGGCCATGGCCCGGGGTTCTCGGGCCTTGAGCCTGGGCCTGTGCGTGGCGCTGCTCAGTGCCTGCGCCATCGGTCCCGACTATCAGCGGCCCCAGGTGGCCGAACCGGTGCAGTACAAGGAGGCCCAGGGCTGGCGTCAGGCCAACCCCAGCGATGCCCTGGCCCGTGGCGCCTGGTGGGAGCTGTACGGCGACACCCAGCTCAATGGCCTGATCGAGAAGCTCAACAACTCCAACCAGAGCGTCGCCCAATCGGAAGCGCAATACCGTCAGGCCCAGGCCCTGGTGCGCAGCTCCCGGGGGGCGTTCTTTCCCAGTGTCGACTTGAGCGCCGGCAAGACCCGGGCCAGCCAGGGCACCGGCAGCAGCAACTCGGGGCTGAGCAGTTCCAGCAGCGGCATTCGTGACACCTACAACACCCAATTGGGGGTGAGCTGGGAGGCGGACATCTGGGGCAAGCTGCGCCGCGGCCTGGAGGCCAACCAAGCCAGTGCCGAGGCGAGCTTCGCCGATCTGGCGGCCATGCGCCTGAGCCAGCAGTCGGAGCTGGTGCAGAACTAC
This sequence comes from Pseudomonas danubii, assembly GCF_042980055.1. NCBI lineage: Bacteria > Pseudomonadati > Pseudomonadota > Gammaproteobacteria > Pseudomonadales > Pseudomonadaceae > Pseudomonas > Pseudomonas danubii. The sequence goes on along the minus strand of NZ_CP116502.1, from coordinate 4,825,965 downwards.
CTGCAACTGCGGGTGATCGATGAGCAGAAGCGCTTGCTTGAAGCCACGGTGGCGGCTTACCAGCGCTCCCTGACCATGACCCAGAACCAGTATCAGGCCGGGGTGTCCGGCAAGGATGCGGTGGCCCAGGCCCAGACCCAGCTCAAAAGCACCCAGGCCGACCTGATCGACCTGATCTGGCAGCGGGCGCAGTTCGAGAACGCCATCGCGGTGTTGATCGGCGTGCCGCCAGCACAGTTCAACCTGGCAGAAACCTCGCAGATTCCGGCGCTGCCCCAGGTGCCCCTGGCGCTGCCCTCGCAGTTGCTGGAGCGGCGTCCGGACATCGCCTCGGCGGAGCGTTCGGTGATCGCGGCCAACGCCAATATCGGCGTGGCCAAGGCCGCCTATTACCCGGACCTGACCCTGAGCCTGGCCGGAGGCTACAGCAGCAGTACCTACGCCGACTGGATCAGCGTGCCGAACCGGTTCTGGTCAGTGGGGCCGAAACTGGCCATGACCCTGTTCGATGGTGGCCAGCGCTCGGCGGAAGTGGATCGCACTGAAGCCGCCTACGACCAGACCGTGGCCAAGTACCGACAGACTGTGCTCGACGGTTTCCGCGAGGTGGAGAACTACATGATCCAGCTCAAGGTTCTGGAAGACGAAGCCCAGGTGCGCCAGCAGGCCCTGGATTCGGCGCGTGAGGCCCTGCGCCTGACCGAGAACCAGTACAAGGCCGGATTGATCGCTTACCTGGACGTGGTCACCAGCCAGGCCACTGCCCTGAGCAACGAACGCAGCGTCCTCAGCCTGCTGCAGAGCCGGCTGATTGCCAGCGTGCAATTGATCGCCGCGCTGGGGGGTGGCTGGGATGGTCAGGTGCAGGGCGAAGAGCAGAAATAGGCCCGGGGGAAGCTAGCGAACCCGCTTCCCGCCACCCTTGCAAGGCAAGGCCCTGCGACGAGCTGCAATGGGTTTCAAATGAGTGAATCGATATCCAGATCGTAGGGCGCTCCCGCTACATGGCCGCCCAGCAACTCGGCTATCGCTTGTTCAGAGTCGTCGACTGGCGGCGCCATCATCGCCAATTGCTCCTGCACGGTGTTTTCCGGGTGATCCAGCCAACGCGGCAGGCCTTCGGCCAGCAATTGCGTTTGACCGGCGAAAGCACCGTACACATCGCTTTCGTCGATCCTGGTAACGCTCAACTCACGCAGGCGTTGGCGAGTCATGCTCAGTGCATTGATTTCAGTGCGCAGCCGGTCGACAGCGAGCACGCTTTGTTGAGAACGCAGGTAGGCATCGGGCCGTCCCCACAGGCTGCGGTCCAGATCACGCAATTGCTGGGTGATACTGGCCAATGCCCCGTCGACCCGACTGAGCTCCCGCTCGGTCACCAAGGGGCGTTGGAACACCTGTGACTCCTGCCAACGGCGCAGGGTGGCCCAGCAGTGAGGGATATAGCTGACGACCATCTTGTGATCGGCGTTATCCAGCAGTTGCCGCAGGAGCGAGCCACGCACCGGCAGGCCATCGATTTCCTGCAAGACCCTGGCACAGCCCTGATCGAGAATGGTGCTACAACCCGGCGCCCAGAGAATCGCTGACTTGCGCCCTGCGCCAAAATCCACCGGCAGGAAGTGGCGCAACGTGCCGTGGTGGGCGTAGGGCTCGCCGGTAAAATTGATCAACCCGGTAATGAACAACGTCAAGCCCACCGGAGCATTGAATACCGTCACCGCCCCACGCGCCGCCAGCACCTTGGGCTTGGAAGTGCTCATCCAGGTGGCGGGGACACTTGGTACCGGATCGTTATGATTGACGAAGCGGTGGTGCACCAGGGCTTCGGCGCCGCTGACAAATCGGGTATCGCCGACCCTTGGGCTGCCATAGGTGTAGAGCAGAATATTCGCTTCGTAGCGCTTACTCCGCCGCAGCATCTCGGAGAGTATCAGCGCCACGGCCCCGCCCAAGCTGTGCCCGGTGATCACTAGCTTTTGCCCGCTGTAGAACTTGTCCAGATAGCGGACAACAAACTCACGAAGCGCCTTGGCCGCGCCATAAAAGCCGTTATGCACCTTGCCTTCGCCCTCCTCGAAAGGCACTTGCTCGGCGTCCATATCACGCAACGCATCGGCCTTTTCCGCCGTGCCGCGCACAGCGATCAGAATCAGCTCTTCGTGATGGGTGATGTAGGCTTGGGTGTCCGTCCCCTCAGGCTTATTGGCATCATCAAAGAAATGGATGTTGGCCGGGTTTTCCTGGGCTTCGCCCAGACTCGGGTGATTGACCTCGGGGTACAACTGCGGGTCGAACGGGACAATTTCCAGGCGCCTGGAGTAAGGCACCTCTTCATACAGCGGGTAATAGGCTTTGCCGCCGGCCTGGTCGGCATCGACCTGCCACAACTCGGCAAAGGTCGGCAGCACGGCGCCAAACCAGTTACCGCTGCTGGGTTGCTCCGGAAAACTCACTCGCGGGCTATCCACCGGGTGAAAGCGCGGCTCTTGACCAAACCCGCTGTAACTCAAGGTCGCCAGCAGCGCCAGTTGGTAGAGGTTGAGCGCGCAAAACTGCGCGCCGGTCGACAGCATCGGCCGCAAGGCCCGCAGCGGGCGGACCTCCAGCACATGGTGGCGGTTGGGCAGCAAGGCGATGCCCTGCACCTTGGGCGCCGGCGGGGCAAACCCCAGGTCAGCCATTGCATTGTCGCTCGACCTGTCGCCCTGCGCGGCCCCGCCATCGAGGAAACCCGTGGCCTGGGGCGGCTGTCGAAACAGCGAGTACACATGCCGATTGGGGGGGAAGTGTCGCTCGACCATAGGTGGCAGGTGGGCGTCATGTTCCACCAGCTCACCCACTTCGACCTGATAAAAACTGCCAGCCTTGGCTTGTGCCGGGTTGCTGCGAGTACGAGCCCCATCCTTGTTGAAAAACCGGGTGCTCTCGGCACGGACTTGTAACTCGGTGATGGGGAGGGGGTAGTGAGGCCTATTTCTTAAATCCTTATATAGTTCATCCCCACCTTTATAAGGCTGGCTTAGTTTTAGCAGCACCGGGCCACAGTAATGATCCTCTACACGACCCACACCGTTGGCATCCAGTCTGCCGGTATAGGTGACATCTTCGTAATCGGTCACCTCATAGGCCAGCCCCGCATAAGGCTGACCGTCACCGAACTCATCCACCAACTGAAAACTGGTCGCCTGGCCGCGCAACGGGCAGGTGTACATACGTCCCTCCATGGAGGGGCCGTCACCGGGCGGTAAAGACTTGAAGCTCATGGGCTCACTTCCTTGTTTTCACTGCAGCCAGGGTAAATGCTGCAAATACGGCCATCGGGCATTCTGAAGGTGCTGAAGTCGGTGTAGTTGCCATTGCAGTAAGCACGCTGATCTTCAAAGTTTTTGCCCATGCAGCGTTTCCAGCCGCCGGGTACCTTGACCCACGTATCTCCCCAACCGGGTCTTTCCTCAGCCGCCAACTTGATCTTCAAACGCACGGTTTTACCCGGCAGTTGGTCCAGGGTGTAAGCCGCGAAGGGCTGCCCTCGGGTCACGTTGCCTTGGGCATCGGTGCTTTTGCAGGTGAGGATTTTCGTGATGTAGCGCTTAGGGCCAATCGTCCGAAACAACCACTGGCACTGACCCAGGATTTCACTTTCACCGGCAGCGTTGAAGGTGCCCTTATCAGCACTGCTCAAGTTTTCACGCACTGCGATTGCCGCAGAATCACCACCGATGTCCCCCCAATCCTTGCCGTAAGTCGCGTTGATATCCAACTCGATGCGATACAGCAGCAATTCACAGCCTTTGCTGATTCGGCGTATGGCGATCTGCGCATCGGGTTTGTATTGAGTGCGCCACTCACGGTTGAACTGCGGGGTCATATTGTCCCCTTTACCCAAGGTGCAATTCTGGCCCCAGGCAGGGACATAGGTCACAGTCGCGACATAGGCAAAGTCGGCGGGCAAGTCGGCACTCAAGGTAAAACTGTCTGAGGAGCCCATGGCTGAGCAACCGCTGGCCAAAGCCAGACAAGCTCCAAGTAACAGCCGTTGGAGGGGCGTTTTCATAATGGCTGTTCTCCCTGCCAATACAACGCTTCCTGGTAGAGGCGTGCGAAATGCTGCGCCGGGGTTTCACTGGGCTTGGGGCGCCAGGATTCAGGCGGCGCATAATCCGCCGCGTACAAGCTCTGAGTCAGCAGAAAATAGATTGCTTCGGGCTCGCGCCAATCCCAGGTGCGGGCCAAATCGAGCTGAGTACGCAACCAGACGTCGATGTTCTGCTGCTCGGCCAGCGCCACCAAAGGCTCCGTGTACTCACGCATGAGATAGCGCCGGATGTTGTCGAACTGCACGGCGTTGTAGATAGCCTGTGGAGTGGCCAAGTTGAGCCACGCAGGCTCGGATGGCAGCGGGTGAACCCCAGGATCGGGGTTGTCGCTGACCTGCCATTGCTCGACCTGCCAGTAGCACAGGCTGGCGATAGGCCCAAGGTAACCGGGGAAATGTTCGGGCGGTAGACACGTCAGGGCTCGCCCCAGCACGCGATTGTCATGAAAACGGTAAAGGACTTGATTCGACGGCTCGCCCGTGACCAGTCGGTCGCGCCAATGCTGGGTCAGGGTCTCCAGGTCCGTGCCCGAACCACTGGCCAGCCAGCCCCAATCAGTTTCAGGCGCCTTGAGCAGGGCCATCAGTATTGGATGGTCTATCCGCTGAATGTGAAACAGGTAGGGCCCAGCGCTGGCCAGTGAATGCGCTGGGGTACCGAGATAAACCGCGCGGCAGCGGTCGTCGCCCCATTCAGCTACCAGGGCATTGCGCTCTGGCATCTGACCATCGGAGTCCAGCATCAGATAGAGACAACGGCCCAACCGGGCCTGCTCTTGCAACCATTGCTCGGGCGTATTCACGCCATCTCTCCTCTGGCGCAGAGCCCGTCGCTACAGGCTTCGCATAATGGGCAAAAATCCACGGCTTGTTGCTTGCTCGCGCGCACGATGGACAGCGGGTTATCGATAATTGCTTGGGGTGTTCCTGCCAAGGCTTGCAGTGCTTGCAGCGGTGCGATACCCGCCAACGGCGCCCCCCCAACCACAATCGGCACGCTGCTGAAGATCCCGCCCGAGCTGATGACAATATGCTGCCCACCCGCCTGAAGGGTCAGGCTCGTACCGGCATCGATCACTACGTTGGCGGCGTTGACCCGGGCCTGGGCGCCTGCCTGGATCACCAAAGTCCCCGCAGCAGTGGTGCTGGCGTTGCCGCTGATGGAGAGCAGCTCATCACCGACAATCGCGGTGTTGCGCGCGCCTTGGGTGGTGTGGGTTTCATCGCCCTGGATCAGGCTTGAGCTGTTGCCATCGACCTGCTCGGAACGGTCGTTGCCGATCAGGCTATGGCTGTCCTGGGTGATTTGCTCACGACGCGAGTGGCCAATGCGGGTGTCGCTGTCGTTGAGGATCAGTTGTTCGAGATCCCGTTGCGCCCGCAGGAAGATCTTCTCCTGTCCGGCCCGGTCCTCGATCATCAGTTCGTTGTAGCCGCCACTGTTGGGCGTGCTGTGGCTACGCAGCACGGTGCGGCTTTGGTTCGCCGGCAAGGGATAAGGCACCGCAGTCGCCTTGTTGACCACACAACCGGTGATCAAGGGCTGGTCGGGATCGCCTTCAAGGTAGGTCACCACCACCTCCATGCCGATCCGGGGAATGGTCACCGCACCAAAATGCTCCCCGGCCCAACTGGATGAAACCCGCAACCAGCAACTGCTTTTGTCGCTATTGAGTTCTGCTCGGTCCCAGGGCAGTTCGACGCGGACCCGACCATGGGCATCACAGAAAATTTCATGGCCCAAAGGCCCCGTAACCCGTGCGGTCTGGCTCACCAGCAGGGGTCTGCGGGCCGGCAATGGCGGGCGATAAGGCACGTCCCAGGGAATGGCGCTGAAATGATTGCGATAACCCTGGGTGAACTCCGCTTCAGAAGCGTCGCCGCTCATCACTTCTTCAAGTACCTGAGGCTGCTTGCCGGTGTGATGAACGCTGAGCAGCAGCCACAAATCGTTGCAGGCTTGGCGCGGGTGCCCGGCCAAGGTCAAGAAGTGGCCGCTGCGCAAGGTCGGCTGATCACTCTCGCCTTCGGCCAACTGGTAGTCGACGCGATGACTTTCCAGGGCGCGTTGGGTGAGATGCTTGCCACGTGCCTCGGTCGGCATCGACAACGGATAGCGATAGTCCTCCAGCAACGGGCCCTGTTGGCAGGCGTCCTGGCTTTCCAGCAAACGGCTTGGCCGCTCAAGGTCATAGTCACGGCGGGTGACCGCAGCGGTACGGGTGCTGAAACGCTGAGAAAAACGGCTGATTACCGGGTGATCGGCGACGCTGCCACTGCCGGGTTGATAGGGCGTGACGCCGAGCTTGGGGAACCAGGTCTGATCCTCGCTAAACACCAGCAGGTGATCATCGATCGAGTGCTGGTGGTGCCAGGCGATGCCCTCTTCGGCGCACAGGCGCTGGATGAACTCAAAATCGCTTTCAGCGTATTGGGTGCAGTATTCGCGCTGTGGGGCATTGCCGATATGAAAGGTAAACACATCCGGCAAAATGCCATGTTCCTGGAGCACTTGAGCCACGATCTGCGGCACCGTCAGGTGCTGGAAAATCCGCTGGTTGTGGCTGAACTGCAGATAATAAAGTGCTGGCACCAGGGTCAGGTGGTAATGGGTCAGGCGCCTGCCGGACTCGCCGACCCTGACCTCTTCGATGCGGCCATGCAGGCCCTCGCCGTTGAGGCCAAAGCGCAGAAACGCGGGCTGGCAAAGCAGGCTTTGCAGATCGAAATCGGGGTTTTCGCTGACCAGCTCAACGTGGATCGCATACAAGGCGCTGATGGCTTCAAGGCCATCAAAGGCCAGTACTTGGAAATCGTGGCGGACGGCGGGAATAAGCAGTTCGAAGCGCGCGAAATGGGCAGGTGCGAACATGAGCTTGTCCTTAAGCTGGAGGGGGTAAAAAAGCTTGGGAGAACGCTACCCGCAGATGCTAGAGAGAGGGGGGGGCGCTGACTATGGGATGATTCTTGAGGTTCAGGCGAAAGTGCTCTGGTTCCTGTAGTAAAAAGCGAAGCTGGAGCTAGGCCTGATCCAGACTCTGGCCGGAGGCACGGCTCAAAGCGCGCAAAGCCTTTGCCCACAAGGCCTGTAGGGGCATCAAGGGCCCGTGCCAGACGTTCTGTCTGGCTACTGGCTTTTTGCTCACTTTGTAGATGCGTTCTTCTACGCAATCAGTACAATCTGCGCTTTTTCCCGCCGAGCAAACTGTCGGCACAACGACCAAGAGATGCCCCATGCTCATCGGTAGTTACTCCCCCGCACTGGTCGTGATTTCCATTTTCGTGGCGATCCTCGCTTCCTATACCGCCCTTGATCTCACCGGTCGCATTGCCACCACCAAAGGCCGTGCAGCCTATCTATGGATGTGCGGCGGAGCCCTGGCCATGGGCGTTGGTGTGTGGTCGATGCACTTTATCGGCATGCTCGCCTTCGAACTGCCTGTGGCGCTGGGCTATGACATTGCGCTAACCGCCTTGTCCCTGCTGATCTCGATCCTGTCCTGCGGTTTTGCCCTGTGGCTGGTGAGCCAGCCGCGCCTGCCGCTGGGGCAATTGCTGTTCGGTGCCTTGATCATGGGCACCGGCATCAGCGGCATGCACTACACCGGCATGGCGGCCATGCGCATGCAGCCGGGTATCGACTACGACCCGAGCCTGTTCAGCGCCTCGTTGCTGATTGCCTTTGGTGCTTCGCTGGCGGCGCTGTGGATCGCCTTTCGCCTGCGCCAGAACACGCCCCATGTGCGTCTTGCCCGTACCGGCGCGGCGATTGTGATGGGCTTTGCCATTGTCGGTATGCACTACACCGGCATGGCCGCGGCGCGTTTCGCCGATGGCAGCTTCTGCGGTGCGCTGGGCAGTGGCTTGAGCGGCAACGGCCTGGACAATCTGGTGCTGATCACCACCCTGGCGGTGCTGATCATTGCCTTGCTGACCTCGGTGCTGGATGCGCGCCTGGAAGCCCGCACCGCAGTGCTGGCGCAGTCCTTGACCGAGGCCAACAAAGAACTGACCCAGCTGGCCCTGCACGACACCCTGACCGGGCTGCCCAATCGCATCCTGCTGGCGGACCGCATCGATCAGGCCATGCACCGGGTCACCGCCCATGGTGGCTGCTTTGCGCTGATGTTCATCGATCTGGACGGCTTCAAGCCGGTCAATGACGCCTTCGGTCACCACATGGGCGACCAGTTGCTGCGAGAAGTGGCCCAGCGCCTGCGCGAGGACCTGCGCACTGAGGACACCCTGGCGCGGATCGGTGGCGACGAGTTCGTGCTGCTGGTACAGCTCGGCGAGCCGGAAGATGCCCTGCGGCTGGCGGCACGCCAGGTGGGCCTGGTGTCCCGTTCGTTCCGCGTGGCCGACCACGATTTGCAGATCTCCGCCAGCATCGGCATCGCGGTGTATCCGGGCAATGGCCTGACCGCCCAGGAACTGTTGATGAATGCCGACGCGGCCATGTATCACGCCAAGGCCACCGGCAAGAACGGCTACAGCTTTTTCGACGCTTCGATGAACACCAACGCCCGGCGTCAACTGCAGTTGCTTCAGGACCTGCGCAATGCCCTGGAGCATCAGCAGTTCCGCCTGTATTACCAACCCAAGTTCGATGCCAGCAACGGTCGTCCGGTGGGGGCCGAGGCCCTGTTGCGCTGGGAACATCCGCAGCACGGCCTGCTGCTGCCGGACAAGTTCATCGAACTGGCGGAGAAGAGCGGGCTGATCATCGCCATCGGCGACTGGGTGCTGCAGGAAGCCTGCCGACAGATGCGCGAGTGGTATGTCCTGGGCTATACCCACTGGCGGATCGCGGTGAACCTCTCGGCCCTGCAGTTCTGTCACGTGGGGCTGGTCAAGAGCGTGCAGGAGGCCCTGCAGCGCTACCAGTTGCCGGCCAATAACCTGACCCTGGAGATCACCGAGACCACGGCGATGAACGACGCCGACGTCAGCATGATCGTCCTGCAGCAGTTGGCGGACATGGGGGTGGACCTGTCCATCGACGACTTCGGCACCGGCTATTCGAGCCTGATGTACCTCAAGCGCCTGCCGGCCAACGAGCTGAAGATCGACCGTGGCTTTGTCCGCGACCTGGAGCACGACAGCGACGACGCCGCCATCGTCTCGGCGATTGTCGCCCTGGGGCAGGCCCTGGGCCTGCGCATCGTCGCCGAGGGGGTGGAAACCGGGGTGCAGCAGACCTTCCTCACCCAACTGGGCTGCGATTCGTTGCAGGGCTATTACCTGGGCCAGCCATTGCCGCCCGAAGGCTTCATGCAGGGCATTCAGCTGGCTGAACACAAGTCCTGAGCAGGGCCCTGACCGTATCCCTGGCTGCAGTTCCTGCGACCTTTGGATAGGGGCTGATTGATGTCACTGCGGTTTTCATCGCTGCCGGTGCAGTGTTTAATGACGGGCGTTGAAACGATCAGTCAGGGAGTCGGCAGCATGGACAAAGTCATCGTCATCACCGGTGGCGGGCGGGGAATCGGCGCAGCCACGGCGTTGCTGGCTGCTCAGCAGGGTTTCAAGGTGTGCATCAACTATCAGGCCGACGAACAGTCGGCTCAGCAGGTTCTGGAGCAGGTCCGTGCCCTGGGCGCCCAGGCCATTGCGGTGCGGGCCGATGTCAGCATCGAGGACGAGGTCATTGGCCTGTTTCACCGCGTCGACAACGAACTGGGCCGGGTCACTGCCCTGGTCAACAACGCTGGCACCGTAGGGCACAAGTCCCGTCTCGACGAAATGTCCGAATTCCGTATCCAGAAGATCATGAAGACCAATGTCATGGGGCCGATCCTCTGCGCCAAGCACGCGGTGCTGCGCATGTCGCCGCGCCATGGCGGGCAGGGTGGCAGCATCGTCAACGTGTCGTCGGTTGCCGCGCGCCTGGGGGCTCCCGGCGAGTACGTCGACTACGCCGCCTCCAAGGGCGCGCTGGACACCTTTACCATCGGTCTGTCCAAGGAAGTGGCGGGCGAGGGCATCCGCGTCAATGCGGTGCGCCCGGGTTACATCTACACCGATTTTCATGCCCTGAGCGGCGATGCCGACCGGGTCAGCAAACTGGAGTCGGCGATTCCCATGGGGCGTGGCGGACGTCCCGACGAAGTGGCCGAAGCCATTCTCTGGCTGCTGTCCGACAAGGCTTCCTACGCCACCGGCACCTTCGTCGACCTGGGCGGCGGCCGCTGAGCCCCCGCAAGTCTGCGGCCTATCCCGTAGGAGCCGGCGTGCCGGCGAAGGGGCCCTCAAGCCTTGCGCCGACCTCGCAGGCGCCTTCGCTGGCAAGCCAGCTCCTACAGCCCCCTCCGAGTTTGTGATCTGCCGTGTAGGAGCCGGCTTGCCGGCGAAGAGGCCCTTGAGTCTTGCACCGCGCTTGCGGACGCCTTCGCTGGCAAGCCAGCTCCTACGGTTTTCTCAGCGGGCGCGGCGGCGGCCGGGGCCGATCAGCAGGGCCAGCAGCAGCCCCAGCACGCTGATGCCAAAGCTCATCAACTGTGGCATCAGGTAGCCCTGGGTTTCCCCCGGGCGGGTGCAGCTGTAGCCATATCCATTGCCTTGTTCATGGGCCCAGACGCCGGGTGTGCTGCTTACGTCCACAGGCGCCGAAGGTGTGGGTTGCTCATTGGAGAACCCCAGGTTCGAATGGCTCGCGCTGCGCCTTTCCAGCTGTTCGATGGCCTGCAGCTGAGCGTCGTTGCAGCGGTTATGCGCCCAATTGCCGACCACCACCAGGACGGACAGCAGAAGCAGCAGCGGCACCGGGTAGTAACGCCGGGTCCGCAGCAGGGGCGCCACCACCAGCCCGGCCAGGAAACCCGCCAGCAGCAGATTGACCCAGAACCACGGGCCGCCTTCCCAGCTCGGCGGTATCAGCTGCACCAGCAGCGGGGGCAGCACAACGCGGGCGAACAGCAGGCACAGGGCGGCCGCGAGCAGGGTGATCAGCAGGGTCTTGATCCAGGATTTCATGGGCAATGCATAACCTTTAAGCAGGGGCGGTAAACGCGGTCTATCAGTGCTGCGCCAGCTGTTGGGGAATCGGCGGCGGGGTAAAGCGCCGGGCGTAGTCGAGCATCTCCCGGGGGAAGATCATGTGCTTGACCGCGCTGTCGTCCAGGCCGTACAGGTAGGCCACTGCCGCGGCTTCAAAGGCCCAGTAGCCGAAGTAGGATTCACCGTCCAGGTGGGAGTCGTGCCATGGGGCCTGTTCGAACGCTTCATACCACTGGTCGCAGTACTCCACCAGCAGCTCCCGGGCCTCGTCCGCTTGATCGGCGTAGATGGCCCTGATCAGCGGCGTATAGACCGGGTGGTACCACTCATCGATGTCTGCGCGGCCCGGCAGGCAGGGCTTGAGCAGGTCCTCGACCAGGGTGTCCTCGGCGTGGAAGCCGGCGCGGTCCTGCAGCGCCACCATGCGCGGCAGCAGGTCGCGGCGTTGCAGCAGGATGCACAGGCTGATGACCTGCACGTACTCCTCGTACTGGTCGAGGTAGTCCTCGATGTTCAGCGGCGCGATATCGGGCACCTCGTTGCACAGGGCCAAGGTGCGCTGATGCTCCTCGTAGCTGGCGATCAGTGCGTCCAGCTCCTGGGCCAGCTCCGGCATGGCCTTGCCGCCCGTGTAGCCCAGGATCAGATGGTCCAGGCGTGCTCGCTTGACCTCATAGGCCTTGAGCGAGGCTTCCTGCCCGGGGTAGTCCTCTTCCATAGAATGTGTCTGCCAATGGGCTTCGGTACCCGCCAGGAACTCCAGAAGGATGTGGTACTGCTTCGGGTCGAGAAACACTTGCCTGCGTTGCATGTCAGTACCTGGTCTCAGTGGAAGGGCATCGGCGGCGGGGTAAAGCGCCGGGCGTAGTCGAGCATCTCCCGGGGGAAGACCATGTGCTTGACCGCGCTGTCGTCCAGGCCATACAGGTAGGCCACGGCAGCCGCTTCAAAGGCCCAGTAGCCGAAGTAGGAACCCTCGTCGCCGTCCAGGTGGCTGTCGTGCCATGGGGCCTGTTCGAACGCCTCGTACCACTGGTTGCAGTACTCCACCAGCAGCTCCCGAGGTTCATCCGGATCTTCGGTGTAGATGGCCCGGATCAGGGGCGTGGAGACGTCGTGGAACCACTGATCAACGTCTTCACGATCCGGCAGGTAGGCCTTGAGCAGGTCCTCGATCAGGGTGTCCTGGCCGCCAAAGCCGGCACGGTCCTGCAGCAGCACCAGACGCGGTAGCAGGTCGCTGCGTTGCAGCAGGATGCACAGGCTGATGACCTGGACATATTCCTCGTACTCGTCGGGGTAGTCCTGGATGTTCAGCGGCGCGATATCCGGCCGTTCTTCATAAACCCCCATCTTGCGCTGGTAGTCCTCGTAGCCTTCGATCACCCCATCCAGCTCCCGGGCCAGTTGCTCCATGGGTGCGCCGCCGGTGTAGCCCAGGATCAGGTGGTGCAGGCGCGCGCGGCACACATTGGAGGCCTTGAGGGAGGCTTCCTGCTCGGGGCTGTCGGACATCATCGAATGGGCCTGCCAATGGGCCTCTTCGCCGGCCAGGCTTTCGAGGAAGTCGTGGTACTGCTTGTGGCTGAGAAACACTTGTCTGCGGTTCATGTCGGTGCCTTGGCTCGGTAGACGCGAATCAGGGATAAGGGCGCCCGCGAGTGGGCTGGCCCGCAGGGTTGGATCGAGGATGGAATGGGGCACTCATCGCCGGCAGGAGGCGTGTTTCAGTCCTGCGCCGCCTGCTGGGGAATCGGCGGCGGGGTAAAGCGCCGGGCGTAGTCGAGCAGGTCCCGGGGGAAGACCATGTGCTTGACCGCACTGTCGTCCAGGCCATACAGGTAGGCCACTGCCGCGGCCTCGAAGGCCCAGTAGCCGAAGTAGTAACCACCCTCGTCCATGTCCAGGTGGCTGTCGTACCACGAGGCGTGCTCGAAGGACTGGTACCACTGGTTGCAGTACTCCACCAGCAGGTCCCGAGGTTCGTCCGGGTCTTCGCTGTAGATCGCCCAGATCAGGGGCGAGTAGAGGGTGTGGTACCACTCATCGAGGTCGGCGCGATCCGGCAGGTAGGGTTTGAGCAGATCCTCGATCAGGGTGTCCTCGGCATGGTAGCCGGCACGGTCCTGCAACAGCGCCACCCGGGGCAGCAGGTCGCCGCGTTGCAGCAGGATGCACAGGCTGATGACCTGTACATATTCTTCGTAATCGTGGGGGTAGTCGTCGATGTTCAGCGGCGCGATATTCGGCAGTTCTTCACAAAGCCCCAGCTTGCGCTGGTAGTCCTCGTAGCCCTCGATCAACCCGTCCAGTTCCTGGGCCAACGCCTCCATGGACGCACCGCCGGTGTAGTTCAGGATCAGATGATGCAGGCGCGCGTCCTTGACTTCCGCGGCCTTGAGGGCGGCTTCTTGCTCGGGGCTGTCGGCCGTCATCGAGTGCATCTGCCAGCGGGCTTCGGTGCCCGCCAGGCTTTCCAGGTAGCGGTGGTAATGGGCGTGGCTGAGAAACACTTGTCTGCGGTTCATCTTGGCGCCTTGTCTCAGTAGACGGGAATCAGGGTGAAGGGCGCCTTGCGCTGCGAGGTTTCCAGCAGCAGGGTCGCCAGGTCCACTTCGGCCGGCTCCAGGTCGAGCTGCTCCAGTTCCTCTTCCAGCTGCTGCGCATTGGCGGGAAGGGCCGAGATCGGTTGGCGCAGGTAGGGGCGCGGGTCTTCGCCGTAATACACCTTGGCCGGACCGGGAGGAATGCCCTCCAGGCGGGCGAAGCCCTCTTCGTCAAGGTTGCCTTCGGCTTGCGAGCCGTCGCTGAAGATCACTCGGTAGGCGGCGCCGGACACCGGTTCCAGGTTGGGGTAGTGCAGGTTCAGCTCCAGCCAGTGGTCTTCGCCGGTGAGCTGTTCCATACCCTGGTTGACGTCCCGGGTGATGCGCGCGGCATCGCGGGTTTCAGGCTGCGCAGCGCGGTTGATGGTTGGCGTGCCGGCTTCCAGGGAGGACTGTGGCTTGGGCTGCAGGGCCGGGCCGCGGCTGTGGGCGGCGGCCGAGTTGTTGCGCTGTTCGGCGATCCACGGGGCGATGCGCTCTTGCACCGTCACCATGAGGAAGTCGGTGTGTTCGCAGGCTTCGTTGAGGTTGTGCAGCACCAGGCGTTGCTGCTGGGGCGTGAGGCCGTTGAAGGTGGTGGAGGCGCTCACGCCGCGGATGATCTCGGGCAGCTCTTCGGCCAGGCGCACGGGGTCCAGGCACTTTTCCAGCAGCTGTTCGGGGCTGGTTTTCAGACGGCAGGCCAAGAGGGTGTGGCGGATCAGGTCGAAGAGCTTTTCGGCGTGGCGCTGGGGCGCGCGGTTGATCAGGCGCAGGAGGATCTTCAGGCCGTGCCCGGGGCCGGGAATCCAGCCGATCAGGGCCAGGGCCAGGTCGAAGAAGGCGTCTTCCTCGTCCTTGGGGTTGTTGATGGCGTCCAGTTCGAAGATCGCCTGGATGCAGTCGTAGGCGTTGAGTTCCTGGGTCAGCAGTGGCAGGCGGCCGCGTTCGATGGCCTTGATCAGTTCGGCCTTGGCCTCTGGGTAGTCGTCGTAATACAGGTCTTCGACCATGACGTGTTCCTTTCCCTGGAAAATTGGAGCGCGGATGCTGAATGAATTGAGGGGGTGGGGCAAGGTGCTTTGGCGGTTTTTTTATGTTGGGAGGTGTTCATTGTTGTGGTGAGGGGGGCGTTTGGTTTTGTGTGGGGGGGGAGGGGGATATCCGTTGCTGCGGGTGGGGCGGCTGGTGGTTTCGCTCTTACAGCGAGTCACTTTGGGGCCCCAAAGTAACCAAAGGGCTTTGCCCCTCCACTCGGTGCCTCGCCTAGGCTCGGCATGCCCGAACTCCGGCATTGATCCGTGGGCCGCCGCCACCGGCCATCCCTGGCCGGGTGGCGGCTAACCCGGCGTCCTGCCGGGTTACCCACGGCTCAATGCCTGCGTTCGGCCATCGTGGTTAACGGGGCGTTCAGATCAAGATCAAGAGCAAGACGGCGGCCTGGCGGCCGGCCTTGTTTCATTTGTCCTTTACAGGGCGGCGTTGCTCTTGGCAGGGGCGAAGACCTTTGCGCAGCTTCGCTGTGGCTCAGCAGCGGCTACAGGGCCAATGCCGAACGGGGTTGTGTAGCCGCTGCCGCAGGCTGCGAACGGCTCCGCAGGAGACGCGGGGATCTTAAGGCCGCTCAAGATCGGCAGGCGATCGCCAAGCAAGGTCCTGCGGACCTTTGCGCAGCTTCGCCGTGGCTCAGCAGCGGCTACAGGGCCAATGTCGATCGGGGATTTGTGTAGACGCTGCCGCAGGCTGCGAACGGCTTGGGCGGCATTCCGGCGCAGCAGACGCTAAACCTGCTACCCCCTGCGCCGCACCACTCAAAAGGAGCGGATGATCCGCCCCAGGGTTTCCATGGCCTGTTCCGCCGCTTCGTTCCAGGGGCTGCCGTAGTTCAGGCGGATGCAGTTGCGAAAGCGCTGGGTCGGGGAAAAGATCGGCCCGGGGGCGATGCTGATGCCCTGGGCCAGGGCCATCTGGAACAGTTTCAACGAGTCCATCTGCGGTGGCAGTTCCAGCCACAGGAAGTAGCCGCCCGCCGGCTGGCTGACCCGGGTCTGCGCCGGGAAGTAGCGGGCAATCGCCGCCAGCATGGCGCTCTGCTGTTCTTCCAGGGCGTAGCGCAGTTTGCGCAGGTGGCGGTCGTAGCCGCCGTGCTGCAGATAGTCGGCAATCGCCGCCTGGGCCGGCATCGAGGCGCACAGCGAGGTCATGAGTTTCAACCGTTCGATTTTCTGCGCGTAACGCCCGGCGGCCACCCAGCCGATGCGGTAGCCGGGGGCCAGGCTCTTGGCGAAGGAGCCGCAGTGCATCACCAGGCCTTCGGTGTCGAAGGCCTTGGCCGGTTTCGGCGCTTGCTGGCCGTAGTACAGCTCGGCGTAGACGTCGTCTTCGATCAGTGGCACTTGATGCTGGCGCAGCAGTTCCACCAGTTCCTGCTTCTTGGCCTCGGGCATGCTCGCGCCCATGGGGTTCTGGAAGTTGGTCATGCACCAGCAGGCCTTGATCGGGTGCCGCTCCAGGGTCTGGGCCAGGACCCCAAGGTCGATGCCGTCTCGCGGGTGCACGGGTATTTCCACCGCCTTGAGCTTGAGCCGTTCCAGCACTTGCAGGCTGGCATAGAAGGCCGGGGCCTCGATGGCCACCAGGTCGCCGGGCTCGGTCACGGCCTGCAGGCACAGGTTCAGGGCCTCCAGGGCGCCGTTGGTGATCAGCAGCTCCTCCATGGGCAGCATCAGCCCGGCCACCATGTAGCGCAGGGCGATCTGGCGGCGCAGTTGCGGGTTGCCCGGGGACATGTCGGTGACCACCACCCGCGGGTCCATCTCGCGGCTGGCGCTGGCCAGGGAGCGGGACAGGCGTTGCAAGGGGAACAGGGTCGGGCTGGGGAAGGCCGAGCCGAAGGGCACGGTGCTCGGGTCCTTGATCGAGTCGAGCACCGAGAACACCAGTTCGCTGACATCGACTTCGGTGGATTCATTGACTTCGCTGCTGATCACCGGCTCGGAGAACGGGCTCGGTGCGTGGGCATTGACGAAGTAGCCGGAGCGCGGGCGGGCACGGATCAGGCCGCGACGCTCCAGCAGGTAATAGGCCTGAAACACGGTTGACGGGCTGACCCCGTAGGTCTGGCTGGCGTAGCGCACCGAAGGCACGCGCTGGCCAGGGCCCAGGACCCCGGAGCGGATCAGTTCGGCGATGTCGTCGGCGAATTTTTCGTAGCGTTTCATCTGCGGTGCAAGATCCAGTCTGGTCATCGGGTCTAGGTGTTCAGATTCGCAAGGGAGGGCTCGACGGCCAGGGTGGGGCCCGTGGCGGCGTCGAGTACAGGGTTCCCGTGGCCGAGGGACGGCAGCAGGCTCCCTGGCCACGGCATTCTAGAGGCTCAGCGGTTCATCGGCGCAACAAAACGGCTTTTGGCGATGGCGTAGACGCTTGGCTCATCGCTGTCGGCGACCTTGAAGCTGATGGCCTGGGAGCTGCTTTGTGGGCGGTCCTGGGTCATCGCCACCGAGACCGGCAGGTCGGTGATTTCGCCCGGGGCCAGGCTCAGTTCGGTCTTGCCCTGCAGTTCGAAACCATCGCCATCCACCAGGGCCAGGCGGTAGTTCTGGCGCTCCTGGGTCTTGTTGATGATCTTCAGGCTGTAGATGTTCTCGATCTGCCCCAAGGCGTTTTCGCGGAACAGGCCACGGTCCTTGCTCACGTCCAGGGACACCATCGGCCGTTGTACCAGGGCCAGGGCCAGGGCGCCGATCATCACCAGCAGCACCGCGCTGTAGCCCACCAGGCGCGGCCGCAGCAGGTGAGTCTTGCCCCCTTGCAGTTGGTGTTCCGAGGTGTAGGCGATCAGGCCCCGGGCGTAGCCCATCTTGTCCATGATCGAGTCGCAGGCGTCGATGCAGGCGGCGCAGCCGATGCATTCCATCTGCAGGCCGTCGCGAATGTCGATGCCGGTAGGGCAGACCTGCACGCACACCTGGCAGTCGATGCAGTCGCCCAGGCCGACGTCGGCGGGCTTGACGTCACGCTTGCGCGGGCCGCGGCTTTCACCGCGCACCGGGTTGTAGGAGATGGTCAAGGTGTCCTTGTCGAACATCACGCTCTGGAAGCGCGCATAAGGGCACATGTGCATGCACACCG
The DNA here is from genome assembly GCF_042980055.1 of Pseudomonas danubii. Classification (NCBI taxonomy): domain Bacteria; kingdom Pseudomonadati; phylum Pseudomonadota; class Gammaproteobacteria; order Pseudomonadales; family Pseudomonadaceae; genus Pseudomonas; species Pseudomonas danubii. The sequence continues at coordinate 4,808,148 of NZ_CP116502.1, read as the reverse complement.
CCTCGCGCAGCCAGCCGGCGTTGATGTAGGTGGCCGCAGCGAAGAACAGCACCCAGAACAGACTCAGGCCACCGATCTGCAGGGTCAGCAGTTCCTGGGCCAGAGGGCGGATCGGGGTGAAGTAGCCAACGAAGGTCAGACCGGTGAGCAGGCTGATGCCCAGCCACAAGGTGTGCTTCATGGCCCGGCGGGCCAGCTTGTTCAGGCCCCAGGGCGCAGCTTGCAGCTTGATCCGCTGGTTGCGTTCACCTTCAGTGACCTTCTCGCACCACATGAACAGCCAGGTCCATGAACTTTGCGGGCAGGTGTAGCCGCACCAGACCCGGCCGGCGAACACCGTGATGGCGAACAGGCCGAAGGCGCAGATGATCAGCAGCGCCGAGAGGAGGATGAAGTCCTGAGGCCAGAAGGTTGCGCCGAAGATGTGGAACTTGCTTTCGGCCAGGTCCCAGAGCACCGCCTGGCGGCCGCCCCAGTTCAACCAGACCGTGCCGAAGAACAGCAGGAACAGGAAACCTGCGCCGGTCATGCGCAGGGTACGGAACAAACCGGTGAAGCTGCGGGTGTAAACGTGTTTGTCGGTGGTCTTCGACTTCATCTGTTTAGGGGGTGAAGGTTCGAAGGTCTCTACTAATCGGACGGGGATTCTTTCGCTCATGGTCGTTCGCTCATCAGCCTCCATCAGGCCGCGCAACTATGACCACGGATCTGTTTGCATAACAGACTCAGGTATTTGATAAAAAACCGTATCAGATGAGCCTTTACGGTGCCCCTGCGACAACTTGCTGCACCCCCTCAAGAGCCACCAGGGAGGGCCGCAGGGGCCTCTGGCACAGGCCTTCGCGGCGAGCCCTGATCCAGATCAGTCAAATCACCGAATCACCGTCGGTGGCCTTCAGATGGCGCCGACCGTCGGTGGCGCCTGCTACGGTCAAAGCATCGGCTTCTGCTTCGGTGATGTAGATGCGTTCTCCCGCCAGCTCCACCGCCGACATGGATTTGGCAGCGTCGGTGATGACGGTCAGGGCGTTGGCGGGAAGGCGTTGGTGGAGGGTGTCGGTGTCGATGTAGCAGGTCTGGTTTTCGATGCGCAGGCTCATGATGCGTACCTCTTGGCAATGGGCGTACAGATTAGGCTGCAGGGCCTGGCCAGGGTTCGGCAGCGGCGATCAACGGTGGTCGTTGCAGGCCGGCGGGTGCAGGAGCCGGCTGCCGGCGAACAGGCCCGTGAAGAGGGCGGGTGTTTTGGCCGGCAAGCTGGCTGCTGTGGTGTCAGCGGGTCGACGCTCCATGCGTGACCACCACCGGCGGCATGGTATTGGGAGGATCGCCCTTGGGCGGTGGGGTGGTCTCTGGTGGTTCCTGCTCGGGAACCGGTTGCGGCTCGCTGGGGGGCAGGGTCGGTTGGTCGATGTTCGGATCGGGAGTTTCTGCCGGGATCGGGATATTCATCGCTGTGGCCTCCTTTGTGCTTGTCGATGCACGGGCTCTCTGGGTGGACCCTGGGAGCAGGGAATTGATTCCCGTCGATTTGGCCAGCGATCGCGGTGAACTTTCGCCGATGCCGGTGGCTCGGAAACAAGGTGCATTGATTCATCGGGGCGCTGGGCGCCCTGCGACCAGAGCGTCCATGGCGCGTTAAAGGGGTGATGCTCAATGACTGCAGAAAAACCGACTGAACAGCAATACCAGGCGCAGTTGCCCTTGTCTCAGGCCTTGTTGCTGCCGCGCATTGCCATCGAGAACACCCGCCCGGTCCTCGACGGTGGGCAGTTCGCGGTCAAGGCGGTGGCCGGCCAACAGGTCGAGGTGACGTGCAAGGTGTTCGCCGACGGCCACGACAAACTGGCCGTGCGGGTGCGCTGGCGCGAGGAGCAGCAGGACGCCTGGAGCAGCCAGGCCCTTGAGGACCAGGGCAACGACGGCTGGCTGGGGCGCTTTCCCGTGCCCACCGTGGGCCGCTATCGTTTTTGTATCGAAGCCTGGATCGATCAGTTCGCCAGCTTCTGTTACGAACTGGAGAAAAAACACCGGGCCGGGGTGCCGGTGAGCCTTGAGTTGCAAGAGGGGCGGACTTCGGTGCAGCAAGCCGCCGAGCGTAGCGAAGGGCCGTTGCGCGAGCGGTTGCTGGCGCTGCAACAACAGCTTGCCGGCTTGCTGGAGACCGAGCAGGTCGCCTTGTTTCTCAAGGATTCCAGTGCCCGGCTGATGGCCGAGGCCGACCACCGGCCCTACCTGAGCCTGAGCCCCGAGTACCCGCTGGATGTGGAGCGGGTACAGGCGCAGTTCGCCAGTTGGTACGAGCTGTTTCCGCGCTCGATCACCGAGCATCCGTCCCGCCATGGCACTTTCAACGACGTCCACTCGCGACTGTCGATGATCCATGACATGGGCTTCGACGTGCTGTATTTCCCGCCCATCCATCCCATTGGCCGCAGCCACCGCAAGGGGCGCAACAACGCGTTGACGGCGGCCCCGGACGACCCCGGCAGTCCCTACGCGATTGGCAGCGAGGAGGGCGGCCACGAGGCGATCCATCCGCAGTTGGGCGGCCTGGATGACTTCCGTCGTCTGGTAGCCGCCGCTGCCGACCACGGCCTGGAGATCGCCCTGGATTTCGCCATCCAGTGTTCCCAGGACCATCCCTGGCTCAAGCAGCACCCGGGCTGGTTCAACTGGCGCCCGGACGGCACCATCAAGTACGCCGAGAACCCACCGAAGAAGTATCAGGACATCGTCAACCTCGACTTCTATGCCGCTGACGCCATACCCAGCCTGTGGCTGGAACTGCGGGACATCGTCATCGGCTGGGTCGAGGAGGGGGTCAAGACCTTTCGCGTGGACAACCCCCACACCAAGCCGCTGCCGTTCTGGCAATGGCTGATCGGCGACGTGCGCCGCCAGTACCCGGAGGTGATCTTCCTCGCCGAGGCCTTTACCACCCCGGCGATGATGGCGCGCCTGGGCAAGGTCGGTTACACCCAGAGCTACACCTACTTCACCTGGCGCAACACCAAGAGCGAGCTGGCCAGCTACTTCAGCGAGCTCAATCAGTCGCCGTGGCGCGAGTGCTTCCGGCCGAACTTCTTCGTCAACACCCCGGACATCAATCCGGCGTTTCTGCATGACTCGGGGCGCCCGGGGTTTCTGATCCGCGCGGTGCTGGCCAGCATGGGCTCGGGACTGTGGGGCATGTACTCCGGGTTTGAACTCTGTGAATCGGCGCCGGTGCCGGGCAAGGAGGAGTACCTGGATTCGGAGAAGTACGAGATCCGGCCCCGGGATTTCAACGCCGCCGGCAACATCATTGCCGAGATCGCCCAGCTCAACCGCATCCGTCGGCAGAACCCGGCGCTGCACAGTCACCTGGGGCTCAAGCTGTACAACGCCTGGAACGATCAGATCCTGTATTTCGGCAAACGCAACGCCGAGGGCGACAACTTCGTCCTGGTGGCGGTCAGCCTCGATCCCTTCAATGCCCAAGAGGCCCATTTCGAACTGCCGCTGTGGGAGCTGGGGCTGGCTGACGATGCCGCCACCCAGGGGGAGGACCTGATGAACGGCCATCGCTGGACCTGGTACGGCAAGACCCAATTCATGCGCCTGGAGCCGGCGCAACCCTTCGGCATCTGGCGCATCAGTCCCCTGTAGGAGCCGGCTTGCCGGCGAAGAGGCCCGTGAGCCTTGCGCCGAGCTGGCTGACGCCTTCGCTGGCAAGCCAGCTCCTACGGTTGTCGTGGCGCATCGGTAGGTGCGTCGGCGCTCATTCATTTTTTCAGGAGTCCGACATGGCCAAGAAACCCCGCTCAGCGACCTTTATCAAGGACCCGCTCTGGTACAAGGACGCGGTGATCTATCAGGTGCATGTGAAGTCCTATTTCGATTCCAATAACGACGGAATCGGCGACTTTCCCGGGCTGATCGCCAAGCTCGACTACATCAAGGAGCTGGGGGTCAACACCCTCTGGCTGTTGCCGTTCTACCCCTCGCCACGCCGTGACGACGGCTATGACATCGCCGAGTACCGCGGGGTCAGCCCCGACTACGGCACCCTGGCCGACGTCCGGCGCTTTATCGCCGAGGCCCACAAGCGCGAGCTGCGGGTGATCACCGAGCTGGTGATCAATCACACCTCGGACCAGCACCCCTGGTTCCAGCGGGCGCGCAAGGCCAAACCGGGCTCGGCGGCGCGCAACTTTTACGTGTGGTCCGACGACGAGCAGAAATACGCCGGCACGCGGATCATCTTCCTGGATACCGAAACGTCCAACTGGACCTGGGACCCGGTGGCCGGCCAGTACTTCTGGCACCGCTTCTATTCCCACCAGCCGGACCTCAATTTCGACAATCCCCAGGTGATGAAGGCGGTGCTCTCGGTGATGCGCTACTGGCTGGACATGGGCATCGACGGCCTGCGCCTGGACGCCATTCCCTACCTGATCGAGCGCGATGGCACCCACAACGAGAACCTGCCCGAGACCCACGACGTGCTCAAGCAGATCCGCGCCGAGATCGACGCCCACTACCCGGATCGCATGCTCCTGGCCGAGGCCAACCAGTGGCCGGAGGACACCCAGCTGTACTTTGGCCAATCAACCAATGGCGACGACGGCGACGAATGCCACATGGCTTTCCACTTTCCACTCATGCCGCGCATGTACATGGCCCTGGCCCAGGAAGACCGCTTCCCCATTACCGATATCCTGCGCCAGACCCCGGAGATTCCGGCCCACTGCCAGTGGGCGATCTTTCTGCGCAACCACGATGAGCTGACCCTGGAAATGGTCACCGACAAGGAGCGTGACTACCTGTGGAACTACTACGCCGCCGACCGCCGGGCGCGGATCAACCTGGGGATTCGCCGGCGCCTGGCGCCGCTGATGGAGCGCGACCGGCGGCGCATCGAACTGCTTAACAGTCTGCTGCTGTCGATGCCTGGCACCCCGACCCTGTATTACGGCGACGAGATCGGCATGGGCGACAACATCTACCTGGGGGACCGCGACGGCGTGCGCACGCCGATGCAGTGGTCCATTGACCGCAATGGCGGCTTTTCCCGCGCCGACCCGGCGAGCCTGGTGCTGCCGCCGATCATGGACCCGCTGTATGGCTATCAGTCGGTCAACGTCGAGACCCAGTCCGGCGATCCCCACTCGTTGCTCAACTGGACCCGGCGCATGCTGGCGGTGCGCAAGCAGTCCAAGGCTTTTGGCCGGGGCACGCTGAAGATGCTGTCGCCGAGCAACCGGCGGATTCTGGCCTATACCCGGGAATACACGGGGCCTGACGGCAAGCAGGAAATCATCCTCTGCGTGGCCAACGTCTCGCGCAGTGCCCAGGCGGCGGAACTGGACCTGTCGGCCTTCGCCGGCATGGTGCCGGTGGAGATGCTCGGCGGAAATGCCTTTCCTCCCATCGGCCAGTTGAGTTTCCTCCTGACCCTGGCGCCCTACGGCTTCTACTGGTTCGTTCTGGCGGCAGAAAACCAGATGCCCAGCTGGCATGTGGAGCCGGCCCAGAGCCTGCCGGACTTCACCACCCTGGTGCTGAAAAAACGCCTCGAAGAATTGCTCGAAGCGCCATCGCGCACCACGCTGGAGCACAGCGTCTTGCCCCACTGGCTGCCCAAGCGCCGCTGGTTCGCTGGCAAGGACAGTGCCATCGAGCAGGTACAGATCGCCTACGGCGTAGGTTTTGGCGATCCCCAGCATCCGGTGCTGCTCAGCGAGATCGAGGTCACCAGCGATGGGCAGCGCCAGCGCTATCAACTGCCCTTCGGCCTGCTCGCGGAAGAGCCGCTCGGCAGTGCCTTGCCTCAGCAACTGGCCATGGCCCGGGTGCGGCGCGGGCGCCAGGTCGGGCTGATCACCGACGCCTTCGCCCTCGACAGTTTCGTGCGCAGCGTGCTGCAGGCCCTGCAGGCGCAGACCCGGCTGGACAGTGCTGCCGGGCAGATCCGTTTCGACGGCACCGAGCTGTTGGCCGAGTTAGGGCTGACCGGCGACTCCGAGGTGCGCTACCTCTCGGCGCAACAGTCCAACAGCTCGGTGGTGGTGGGGGGCAGCCTGGTGCTCAAGCTGATTCGCAGGGTGGAAGGAGGCACTCACCCGGAACTGGAAATGGGCGCCTTCCTCACTGCCGCCGGATTCCGCCATATCTCGCCCTTGCTGGGCTCGGTGGTGCGCCGCGATGAGCAGGGCGAGGATCATCTGCTGATGATCGCCCAGGGCTACCTGAGCAATCAGGGGGATGCCTGGGAATGGACCCAGAACAACCTGGAGCGGGCCATCCGCGATGAGTGGGCGCAGGCCATGTCCGAGCATGAGCAGCACTACAACGCCCTCGGGGAGCTTGAGGATTTCGCCGGCCTGCTGGGGCAGCGCCTGGGAGAAATGCACCTGTTGCTGGCGGCCCCCGACAGCCCACCGGACTTTGCACCGCAAGTGAGCACCCTCAAGGACACCCAGGCCTGGAATCGTCAGGTGGCGGCACAAGTGGAACGGGGGTTGCAGTTGCTCCAGCAGCATCAGGGCGAGCTGAGTCCTGGCGACCAGAAACGGGTGAGCCGATTGTTGCAGCACAAGACGAAAATCCTCGGTCACATCCAGCAACTGGCCAGGCAGTTGGTGGGTGGGCTGCGGATCCGGGTGCATGGTGACCTGCATCTGGGGCAGGTGCTGGTGGTCAAAGGCGATGCCTACCTGATCGACTTCGAGGGTGAGCCGGCGCGGCCTCTGGCAGAGCGTCGGGGCAAGCACAGCCCATACAAGGATGTCAGCGGGGTGTTGCGCTCCTTCGACTACGCTGCCGCCATGGCCCTGGAGACGCCAGCGGTGGAGGGCGCGCAGGTGGCCGAGCAGGCCCGGCAACGGGTGGTTCGTCGTTATCTGCAGGAGGCGCGGCAAGCCTTTGTCCAGGCGTATCGGCTGGCGACGGCTAGTCTTGCCCATGAGTGGCAGGACCCGGCGGCTGCGGATGCCGCACTGGCCCTGTTCAGTCTGGAGAAGGCCGCCTATGAGCTGGCCTATGAAGCGGAAAACCGGCCCACCTGGCTGCCTGTGCCCTTGCACGGCCTGGTGGGGCTGTTGCGTGAACTGGAACCCTTTTCCGATCTTGAGCGTGATGGAGAGCAGTCATGAGTGTCTCGAACAAGGAACAGGGAAAGAACCAACCGGCATTGCTCCCTTCAGCCGAGGTCATCGATGCCTTGGTGCGGGCCGAGCATCCTGATCCGTTCGCTGTGCTCGGGCCCCACGGAGACGGTGCCGGCGGGCAATTCATCCGGGCCTATCTGCCCGGCGCCCTGAGCGTGCAGGTGCTGGACCGGGAGCAGCAGCAAGTGCTCGGCAGCCTCCACGCCGCCGAAGTGCCCGGGCTGTTTGCCGGGCATTTCAGCCAGAGCCGGTCCTATCTGCTGCGGGTGCAGTGGGCCGGTGGCGAGCAGGTCAGTGAAGACCCCTACAGCTTCGGCCCGTTGCTGGGGGAGATGGATCTGTATCTGTTCGCCGAAGGCAATCATCGGGACCTCGGCTCCTGCCTGGGGGCGCAACCGACCACCGTGGACGGCGTCCAGGGCGTGCGCTTTGCAGTCTGGGCGCCCAACGCCCGGCGGGTCTCGGTGGTGGGGGACTTCAATATCTGGGACGGGCGGCGCCACCCCATGCGCCTGCGGCATCCCTCCGGGGTCTGGGAGCTGTTCGTTCCGCGCCTGCAACCTGGAGAGGCCTACAAGTACGAGATTCTCGGGCCCCAGGGCATCCTGCCGCTCAAGGCCGACCCCATGGCCCTGGCCACCCAGTTGCCGCCGGACACCGCGTCCAGGGTCGCCGAGCCCTTGCAATTCCACTGGCAGGACCAGGCATGGATGCAGGCCAGGGGCGAACATCAGCGAACCGATGCGCCCTTGTCCATCTACGAGTTGCACGCCGGCTCCTGGCAGTGCGAAGTGGATGACCTTGGGGAGGTGGCCCGCCAGTACAGTTGGGCCGAGCTGGCCGAACGCCTGATCCCCTACGTCAAGGACCTGGGCTTCACCCATATCGAGCTGATGCCAATCATGGAACACCCTTTCGGCGGTTCCTGGGGGTATCAACCGCTGTCACAGTTCGCCCCCAGTGCCCGCTATGGCTCGCCCCAGGATTTCGCCGCCTTTGTCGATGCCTGCCATCAGGCGGATATCGGCGTGATCCTCGACTGGGTGCCGGCGCACTTTCCCACCGATACCCATGGCCTGGCCCAGTTCGACGGCACCGCGCTCTATGAGTACGGCAACCCCCTGGAGGGCTTTCACCAGGACTGGGACACCCTGATCTACAACCTCGGGCGCACGGAAGTGCACGGTTTCATGCTGGCCTCGGCGCTGCACTGGCTCAAACATTTCCATGTCGACGGTCTGCGGGTGGATGCGGTGGCCTCGATGCTCTATCGCGACTATTCGCGCAAGGCCGGTGAATGGGTGCCGAACCGCCACGGTGGCCGCGAGAATCTGGAAGCCATCGACTTTCTGCGCCACCTCAACGATGTGGTGGCCCTGGAAGCGCCGGGCGCCCTGGTGATTGCCGAGGAATCCACCGCCTGGCCCGGGGTCAGCCAGCGCACCGACCAGGGCGGCCTGGGCTTTGCCTACAAATGGAACATGGGCTGGATGCATGACTCCCTGCATTACATCCAGCAGGACCCGGTGTACCGCGCCCATCACCACAACGAACTGAGCTTCGGCCTGGTGTACGCCTGGTCCGAGCGTTTCATCCTGCCGATCTCCCATGATGAGGTGGTGCACGGCAAGCATTCGCTGATCGACAAGATGCCAGGCGATCGCTGGCAGAAGTTCGCCAACCTGCGGGCTTACCTGAGCTTCATGTGGGCCCATCCGGGCAAGAAACTGCTGTTCATGGGCTGCGAGTTCGGCCAGTGGCGCGAGTGGAACCACGACCAGCAACTGGACTGGTACCTGCTGCAGTACCCCGAGCACCGGGGCGTGCAGCAATTGGTGGGCGACCTCAACCGGCTGTATCGCCAGTACCCGGCGTTGCATGACCAGGACGACGTGCCCCAGGGTTTCCAGTGGCTGATCGGCGACGATGCGATCAACAGCGTCTATGCCTGGTTGCGCTGGAGCAAAACCGGTGAGCCCTTGCTGGTGGTGGCCAACTTCACCCCGGTGCCGCGCCAGGCCTACCGCGTCGGCGTGCCGCTGGCGGGACGCTGGAGCGAGCTGCTCAACAGCGATTCGCAACTCTATGCCGGTTCCAACTATGGCAATGGCGGCGAAGCCTTCAGTGAAGAACAGGGCAGCCATGGCCAGGCCCTGTCCCTGGTGCTCAACCTGCCGCCCCTGGCGGTGTTGATCCTGCGCCCCGACAGCCTTTAGCCGCGGGTGGCCGGTAATGGTCAACATCAGGCCATTACCGGCACCGTCCTGGGTGCATCACCAACGCATGCGCACGCCCAGGCTGCCGATCAGGCCGTTGAGGTCGTTGTCATCCACATCGCTGCTGTAGTCGGCACTGACGTACAGGCTCACGGCGGGGGTGACCCTGGCCACCAGCCCCAGGCCAACCTCTACGGTGGAGGATTTGCGGCTGCTGCTGATCTTGTCCACCTGGTCCAGGCTCAGGGTCTCGCCGCTGTAGACCGTATGCCAGAGGTTGGTGCGCACATAGGGTTCCAGGGGCAGGCCGTGGACGTCATAGCGCCCTTGCAGGCGTGCGCCGACCCGGCCGCTCCAGGCGTTGAGGTCGTTACTGCTATTGCCACCGTCCAGGCGAATGCGTTGGTTGATCACCTGGGCCTGGGGTTCGATCACCCAGTTGTCACTCAGGCCTATGGCCACGCCGCCCTGCACGGAAAAGGTCATGGCGTTGCCTTCGGTGGTCATGCCCCGGCCCTGCTCATTGCGACTGAAACCGCTGACCCGGCCGCCGCTGGCGGACATGTCCAGGTGCCAGCCCTCGGCACCCTGCAGCCTCCAGAAGGCGCCCAGGCCTTGTCCCTGGACGCTGAGCCCGGCATTGCGTGGGTCGTTGACGGTGCTCGGGGCGCTGCCTTGGGTGAGGGTGTAGGTGTTGGGGGTACTCAGCAGGCCGATCTGTTGGGTGGTGCCGTTGTTCTGGATGCTGTAGAGCAGGGGGCCTTTGCGCGGTTCGCCGCCAGCGCCGGGCAGCGCCAGGTAGCCGACTTCAAGGTGGGTCGGCAGTCCGGGCCGGTCCAGGACCGCGAAGTCGCTCGGTCGCGGGCTGCCCAGGGGTGGGGCGCTGATCGGCAGGCTGCTCAGGGTTGAGGGGTACCCGGTGTTGTCGGTGTCCTCCCCCGGGGACGCCGCGACCTCCATGGAGCACAACAGCAAGGATGTGTACAGGCTGCACAAGGCGAACGGCAGAGGGCTTGAGGTGAGTGAGGTATTCATGGAGGCCTACCTTGCAAATGCATGCTTTATCTCGTTGGGGGCGCCTCTCCCACCCCCGTTCGAGAGGCAGCCGGATTCAATCGGGTAAAGTCCGCCGACCCGCTCTGCAGCAGGTTTTTTCGGCCTTTTCCCGGTTACTTTTTCCAGGGGTGGTCATTGGTAGCTAAGGAGAGAGCAGGGGGCTCGTCAAGAAAATGACTGACAAACGGAAGGGTTATTTTTGGGCGGCCAAATCACTGAAAAATGGCACTTTGTCCGAATGCCAGGGATGTGAGGTGGGCAGGGGGATCAGGGGCGACTCCAGCCCGTGGATTTGCTCGTCGCCAGGGTTCAGCAGGTCGACCAGACCTGCTGCCACTGGGCGGCACCGCCCCGGAATCCGTGAGCCGGGACGATCGCGGTTTTAGCGTTCATCGCTCGATGTCCGCGGTGCGGCCACGGGCGGCAGTTGCACCTCCACCGCCAGGGGCAGGTGATCGGAGAGGTGGGTCCAGGGCTTGTTGCCGAGGATCTGTGGCCGGTGGCTGCTGGCATTGCGCAGGTAGACCCGGTCCAGGCGCAGCAAGGGCCAGCGCGCGGGGTAGGTCTTGGCCGGGCGGCCGTGATGGCGTTCGAAGGCTTCGTGCAGGTCGTCGCGCCGGCCCAGGGCGACATTGCCGTGCATCTGCCAGTCGTTGAAGTCGCCGGCAATGATCACCGGCGCGTCCTCGGGCAGGGATTCGAGCAGCTGGCAGAGCAGCGCCAGTTGCAGTTGCCGGTGGCTTTCCAACAGGCCGAGGTGCACGCAGATGGCGTGCACCTCGGCGTATCCGGGTACATCCAGGACACAGTGCAGCAAGCCGCGGCGCTCGGGGCCGGTGATGGAAACATCCAGGTTGCGGTACTGGCGGATCGGGTACTTGGACAACAGGGCGTTGCCGTGATGACCGTCGGGGTACACCGCATTGCGTCCGTAGGCGTAATCGCTCCACATGCTGTCGGCGAGAAACTCGTACTGCGACTGCTGCGGCCAGTTGTCCAGGCGCGACGCATGGCGTTCATGCTCGCCCAGCACTTCCTGGAGAAACACCAGGTCGGCCTGGGTGCTGCGTACCGCTTCGCGCAGCTCCGGGAGAATGAAACGTCGGTTGAGGGCGGTGAAACCCTTGTGGGTGTTGACGGTCAGGATCTGCAGACGCTGGATGCTTCCCGGCTGGGGCTGGCGGGTGGACTCGCTGCTCACGCTCACTCCTGTGAATCAGTGACGGTTTCTCATGGGACTGATGGCCGGCACTCGCGTTCAGGTTATTTTCCGCCCGGGCCCGGCCTACATCAGGATGATTTCGTAGGGCAGGCGCAGGCGCTCCAGCAGAATCGGCGACAGCGACGGTTCCAGGCCGATTTCCGGTTCGCCCTGCAGCTGGCTGGCGTAGGCGTGGGCCGCGTGGCGCTTGCGGGCCACGGTCCAGGTGTCCAGGCGCAGCTTGCGTGCCCGCTGCCAGGGAATCTGGTGCTCCTCGCGCGAGGACCAGTGCCAGGCCCAGATCGGAATCTCGTAGAAGCGCGCGCCTACCTGGCCGGCAGCCTTGGCCGCGGCCCGGCCCACGGCTTCGTGATCGAGGTTGCCGTCGCCGCGCCAGGTGCTGAACACCACATCGCTGTCGCGCAGGTAACGGCTGATGAATGGTGCCAATTGCTGTTCGCGCTCGCTCAGGGCACTGTCGGCAAAGCCACCACGAATCCACTTCAGGCTGTGCAGGGGCAGCCCCAGGCGGCGCAGGGCCTCGGCGCTTTCCTGGGGCCGGAACACGCTGAGGCGGCGCTTGGGCCACAGCTCGGAGCCTGGGTGACTGGCGCTGCCGTCGCTGATGGAGATCAGTTGCAGGGGGTGGCCATGGTGGGCCAGCACTTGCAGCAGGCCGCCGCTGGCTACCACTTCATCGCCGGGGTGGGGGGCGATGATCACGGCCCGGGAGCCGGGTGGAACCAGATTGCCAAGGTTGATGGGGGGAACGTCGGCCAGGTGGCGGGCACCGTTCCAGATCTGGCTGGGCCAGCTGTTGTCTATTGCGGTTATGGCTTTCATGAGGTGTCACATCCCTGTTTTCCGGGTCACGGCAATGAGGCCTGAACATCCGTTCAGTGGCGACCCTGGGTTTGCACGTACGCTGATTCCATGGCATCTGCCTCAGCGTCATGTACCGGTGCTCCATACCTTTGGGGCACCCTGATCCGAGCGCAATCATACTCAGCCCGTGGCTGCCTACACAGAGGGTTGAGTTGAATTTGTCGATTGCGACCCGTTTCTCAGGGTAGTCGCATTTTGTTGCCAGGCCCGAACTCCTGACGAATGCCTGGAATTTGCCGACGCTTGGCTTGTCGGCCAAGGCGGCATCGAGGGCGCGCTGCAAGGCTGGCGCTCAGTCGTCCTGTTCATGCTCAAGCTCGAAGAACAGCAGCGATCGCCCGGTCACCGAGTACTCGTGGCCAAAGGCGAAGCGCTCCTGGCCGTGCACCGCCGGCTGGTGGGTGTCGAGCATGCAGGTCCAGAACTCACCGGCCGGCACTTGCGGCAGGCGGAAGTTGACGATGTCGTGGTGGGCGTTGACCACCAGCAACACCGTGGCGTCGGACCCGGGGCGGCGGATGCCGGTTTCCTGGGCGCGGCCGTCCAGCAGCATGCCCAGGCAGCGGCCATGGGCATCCTGCCAGTGCTCGGTGGTCATTTCGTTGCCATCGGGAGCCAGCCAGGTGACGTCCTTGACGCCGATGTCCTCGTTGTAGTTGCCCACCAGGAAACGCCCGCGGCGCAGGATCGGGTAGCTCAGGCGCAGCTTGATCAGGCGCTTGACGAACTTGAGCAGCGACTTGCCGTCGGCATCCAGGTTCCAGTTGATCCAGCCGATCTCGCTGTCCTGGCAGTAGGCGTTGTTGTTGCCGTGCTGGGTGCGGGCGAATTCGTCGCCGGCCACCAGCATCGGCGTCCCCTGGGCCAGCAGCAGGGTGGCGAAGAAGTTGCGCATCTGGCGCAGGCGCAAGGCATTGATCTCGGGGTCGTCGCTGGGACCTTCGACGCCATGGTTCCAGGACAGGTTGTTGTTGCTGCCGTCCTGGTTGTTCTCGTCATTGGCCTGGTTGTGCTTGTCGTTGTAGGACACCAGGTCGTGCAGGGTGAAACCGTCGTGGGCGGTGACGAAGTTGAGCGAGGCATAGGGGCGGCGGCCGCGCTGGTTGAACATCTCCCCAGAGGCGGTCAGGCGTCCGGCAAAGTCCGCCAACTGGCCGTCGTCGCCTTTCCAGAAGGCCCGCACCGTGTCGCGGAAACGATCATTCCACTCCACCCAGCCCGGTGGGAAATTGCCCACCTGATAACCGCCGGGGCCACAGTCCCAGGGTTCGGCGATCATTTTCACCTGGCGCAGCACCGGGTCCTGGCGACAGGCCACGAGAAAGCTGTGGCGCTCGTCGAAACCATCGTGGTAGCGGCCGAGGATGGTCGCCAGGTCGAAGCGGAAGCCGTCCACGTGCATTTCCGTGGCCCAGTAGCGCAGGGAGTCGGTGACCATCTGCAGCACGCAGGGATGGCTCAGGTCCAGGGTGTTGCCGGTGCCGGAATCGTTGATGTAGAAGCGCTTGTCGTCGGGCATCAGGCGGTAGTAGGAGGCGTTGTCGATGCCGCGCATGGACAGGGTCGGGCCTTGCTCGTTGCCTTCGGCGGTGTGGTTGTAGACCACGTCCAGCAGCACCTCCAGCCCGGCCTCATGCAGGTGCGCGACCATTTCCTTGAACTCGGCGATCTTGCCGCTGGACAGGTAGCGCGGGTCCGGGGCGAAGAAGGCGATGCTGTTGTAGCCCCAGTAGTTGGTCATGCCCTTGTGCAGCAGGTGCTGGTCGTTGACGAAGGCATGGATCGGCAGCAGCTCCACCGACGAGACGCCAAGCTTGCGGATGTGCTCCAGCACGTCGTCCACCATCAGCCCGGCAAAGGTCCCCCGCAGGTGTTCCGGCACTGCGGGGTGGGTCATGGTGAAACCGCGCACGTGGGTCTCGTAGAGGATGGTCTTGTCCCAGGGCACGCTGACCCGATGGTCGTGGCCCCAGGTATGGGCCGGGTCGATGACTTTGCACTTGGGCACGAAGGGCGCGCTGTCCCGTTCATCAAAGCTGAGGTCGGCGTCAGGATGGCCGATGGTGTAGCCGAACAGCGCCTCGGACCATTTCAATTGGCCCACCAGCTGCTTGGCATAGGGGTCGATCAACAGTTTGTTGGGGTTGAAACGGTGACCGTTGGCCGGCTCATAGGGACCGTGCACTCGGTAGCCGTAGATCAGCCCGGGGTGAGCGTCGGGCAGGTAGCCGTGGAAGATTTCGTCGGTGTACTCGGGCAGTTCGATACGTTCGAGCTCCACTTCGCCGGCAGCGTCGAACAGGCACAGTTCGACCTTGGTGGCATTGGCCGAGAACAGTGCGAAGTTGACGCCCAGGCCATCCCAGGTGGCGCCCAGAGGGAAGGGCAGGCCTTCACGGATGCGCGAGGGTTCGTTCTCGGGAGTCGGCGGAGTCTGCTTGGATCTGCTCATGGTTGCTCCTGCAAAAAGGATCAGGGGGCCCGCCGTGGGTTTTCCAGGGCGAAGCCATCCAGGGTGGCGTGCGGGCGCGCCACCGGTTCAGGGCGATAGAGGGGCGGGAGTGTCGTCAGTGGGCTGGCGGCTTGCGCGGTGCCCGGGGTTTCTTCGGCGCCGCAGGCTTCTCTCCCGGCGGCACTACCACCGCGGCGGCCGACTTGGCCTTGGGTTTGCTAGCGCTCTTGCCGGGCGGACTGGCGGCGGCAGATTTGCTCTTGGCGCCCTTGGACGGCTGGCTCGGGGCCAGGGCCTCGGCCTCGGCGAGCTTGCGGGCCATTTCCCAGTGTCGGGCTTCGTGGCCCTCCGGTTTCCCTTCCGACTCCCAGATCTGATAGGCGAATTCACGTATGCGTTTGTCGTCGGTACTCATCGCAATGCTCCTGGACTGAACTCAATGTTGAATCAAAAGGTTGAGTGGAAAGTCTTGCAATACGGCGCTGATCAGCAATTCCTTGTGGGGTGTGACTGCTCCGGTTGAAAAAAGTCCATTCAGGTTGCGGCCCGAAGCGGTGAACGGTAGTTGCACCCGGGTATCGCCCCATCGCTGCGCATCCACCTTGGGGATTGCACTGTCATCCAGCAGGCCGGCGACCTGGATCGGCACTATCACCACGGCTCGTTGCTCCTGGTATTCACGCATGAACGCCAGCACCCGGCCGGCTTCCTGCCCCAGCACCGTCAGCGGCTGGTAGCTGCCGCGCTGGAACAGCTGCGGGTACTGACCGCGCAGGCCCAGGGTGCGGGCAATCAGGCCCTGCTTGATGCGTCCGTCACGCCACTGGGCCAGCCACTGCCGAGGATCGCGCGGGCTGTCCAGGGCCCGGTGCCGGGCCGGGTAGTCCGGCAGTCGGCGGTTGTCCGGGTCCACCAGGCTGAAGTCCCAGAAGTCGTTGCCCTGATACAGGTCCGGCACCCCTGGTACGGTCATGCGCAGCAAAGTTTGCGCCAGGCTGTTGAGGGCGCCGCCAGGGGCGATGCTGTTGGCTGCCGCCGCAAGCGACTGGCGCAGGGCCAGGCCTTGCGGCGAGACCAGCACGGCGCTGACGAACGCCTGAACACCCTCTTCGTAATCAGGATTGGGGGCTGCCCAACTGCTGTGCAGCTTGGCTTCACGCAGGGCCTTGAGTTGCCATTGCCAGATGCGCTGGGCATAGCGCTCCAGGCCTGGCTGATCCTCGGCCTGCAAATCCAGGGGCCAACTGCCCAGCAGGGTCTGATAGAGGATCAGTTCATCGCCTGCCGAAGGGGCGTCGGGGTGCTGGTGCAAGGGGGCAGCCAACAGCCGCCAGCTGGCCACTTGGCGGGCATACCAGGGGGCCCGCTCACTGAGCAGGGCCAGGCGCGCGCGGCTGTCTTCGCCACGCTTGTGGTCATGGGTGGCGCTGGTCAGCAGGTTGTCGGGGAAGCTGTCCAGGCGCTGCTGGCAAGCGCTGTGGAAGGCCGAGATCGGCGCGCTGAACTGTTCGCTGTTGAAGCCCACGTCATTGCGCGCCAGGAGCACCGCCGAGCGGTAGAAGGCGGTGTCTTCCACGGCCTTGGCCGCGGCCGGCGAGGTCAGTTGCTGGAAGCGCACGCAGGCGTGGCGCAGCAGCTTGCGCGCCCGGCCCGGGGGTTGCCGGCGCCAGCCCTGGCCGCCGAGCCAGCGCTCCAGGCAATCGAGTACCGGCCAGTCGGTTTCGCTCAGGCGGCCTCGGGCGCCGTCCATGGCCTGTTGGAAAAACCGCTGGTCCTGAGGCCCGCGGCCCTGGGCACCGATGTAGGTGCGGTACACCGGAAAGTGCACGATCAGCTCCTGCAGCGCCCGGCGGATGGCCCCCAGGGTCAGGTCGCGGCTCATCAGGTCCAGCCGCGCCACTTGCAGCAGCGCCTGGGCCACG
Organism: Pseudomonas danubii; assembly: GCF_042980055.1. Lineage (NCBI taxonomy): Bacteria > Pseudomonadati > Pseudomonadota > Gammaproteobacteria > Pseudomonadales > Pseudomonadaceae > Pseudomonas > Pseudomonas danubii. Next base: position 4,791,262 of record NZ_CP116502.1, on the reverse strand, counting down.
TTTTCAAAGTCACCGGCCAGGGAACCGTTGAGGATCTGCTGGCGTGCCTGCAGGGCTTCCTCGCCGAACTGCGGCGACCGCTGGCTGTGCCGGCTCCACAGCTCTGCCAGCAGCGGCTGGCCGGCGGGGGCCTGTTGCAACAGCGACAGCTGGTTCATGAATTCGTAGCCGGTGCTGCCGTCCACGCCCCAGTCGCGATGCAGGGTCTCGTCCGCGCCGAGGATCTTCTCGACGTAGATCGGCAGGTGCTGGCCCGGACGCAGGCGGTCGACCCGGCGCCGCAGCTTGCGGCAGTAACCCCGGGGATCGGCCAGGCCATCGATGTGGTCGATGCGCAGGCCATCCACCAGGTTTTCTTCGATCAGCTGGAAGACCTTGGCGTGGGTGGCTTCGAACACGGCCGGGCGTTCGACCCGCAGGCCCCCCAGTTCATTGACGTCGAAGAAACGCCGCCAATTGATGTCATCGGCTGCGGTGCGCCAGCTGGCCAGACGGTAGCTCTGTTGTTCCAGCAACTGATGCAAACGGGTGAAGCCGCCGGCCTGGCGCGCGTCGTAGCCTTGCAAGTGGGCGTCGATGGCCTGGCGCACTGACGGCTGGCGCAGTTGGTGTGCCAGGGCTTGTTGCAGGGGCCGGGCCTGGGCATGGGCGGCGCCGTTGAAGCGCAACGCCGCAAAACCGTCGGCCAGGGATTTCAGGGCGCCGCTGGACTCGGCGTCCAGTGGCTCCGGAAGTCGCAGCAGTGGTGCGTAGTCCCAGGGGCAGATGGGAAAGCAATGTTCGTGGTGCTGTACGTGAAAGCCGCTCAGGTCGTCGTCCAGGCGCAGCTTCAAGCGGCCTTCCTGCAGCGTCACGCCATAGTCGCTGTCGAGGAACGGCAGGAGCAACTGGCCATCCATCAGCGGGTCCGCGGAGTGCCACTGGATATCGAAGAATTCGCCATAGGGGCTCAGCCGCCCCCATTGCAGCAGGTCCAGCCACCAGGGGTTGTCGCTGCCGCCCACGGCCATGTGGTTGGACACGATGTCGAGGATCAGGCCCATCCCTTGTTGACGCAGGGCCGCCACCAGGCGCCGCAGGGCCGCTTCGCCCCCCAGCTCCGGGTTGATTTGGGTCGGGTCCACCACGTCATAGCCGTGCTGGGAGCCGGCCCGGGCCCGGAGCAGGGGTGAGGCATAGAGATGGCTGATGCCCAGGCGGGCGAAGTAGGGCACCAGGGGTACGGCGTCGTCGAGGGTGAAGCCTTGATGAAACTGCAGGCGCAGGCTGGCCCGCAGCAAGGGCAGGGACGGCAAGTTCATCGGTCACGCTCTAGGGCTTGTTGCCGGGCGCAGGCCAGCAGTTCCAGGCGCCGGGCGGCATCGCTGTCGTCCAGCAGGCGTCGGCTGGCACTGGCCAGGCGGCGGCGCCAGTTGGGGTGGCTGTCGAGGGTGCCGGGCAGGTTCGCCTGTTCATCGATGCCCAGGGCATCTTCCAGGGGGAGCAGCACCAGGGGCGCACGGGTATGGCCAAGAAAGCGCACGCTGGCGTCCAGCACTTGGTCGGCTTCATGGGCCTCTTGGTGAAAGTTCTGTGGGTCCTGGGCCAGGGCCTGGCGCAGGCCGTCACGCTCGCGCTGGCGGTGTTCGCGCCATTGTCGCGCACCCTGTTCATCCACCATGCCCAGGCGCTGGTTCCAGTCGATGTCGCGGCCCTGCCACCAGCCGTTGAGGGTGGGCAGATCGTGGGTGCTGGTGGTGGCCAGGGCGTTGTCCGGCCAGTCCAGGATCGGCTTGAAGTGGCAGCCGTGGTCCTGTTCGAACAGCAGCACGCGCATGCCGAGCATGGCCCGGGCGGCGAGCTTTTCCCGCAGGCCGTCGGGCACCGTCCCCAGGTCCTCGCCGAGGACAATGGCCTGGTGCCGATGGGATTCCAGGGTCAGCAGGCGCAGCAGATCGTCCACCGGGTAGTACAGGTAGGCGCCGTCGCAGGGCGGCGCTCCCGACGGGATCACCCAGAGCCGTTGCAAGCCCATCACATGGTCAATGCGCAAGCCGCCGGCATGGGCGAAGTTGGCCCGGAGCATTTCGATGAAGGCGCGATAACCATGGCGCTGCAAACCTTCGGGAGAGAAGGCACAGATGCCCCAGCCCTGGCCCTGGCGATTGAGGATGTCCGGTGGTGCACCCACGGTCAGGGACGCCAGCAACTGCTCCTGGCGGCTCCAGGCCTGACTGCCACCGCCGTCGGCGCCCACCGCCAGGTCGGCGATCAGGCCGATGCCCATGCCGCTGCTGTGGGCCGCGCTCTGCGCCCGTTCCAGGCTGCGGGCGATCAGCCACTGGCAGAAGGCATGGAAGCCGATTTCATGGGCCTGCTCCTCGGCGAACCGGGCCAGGGCCGGGCTCGCCGGGTTACGCCAGTGTTGCGGCCAGTGACGCCAGTCCAGGTCTTCGCCGCGGGCGGCGCGCTCGGCCTGGATGGCCTCGAACCGGCAGTGGTTTTCCAGGGCTTCGCCGGCGCTGCGGCGATAGCTGGCGAAGTCCTCGTGCAGGGGGTGCTGGCCGTGGCAGAAGCCTTCGTACAGGGCGCGCAGTGCTTGTTGCTTGGCCTGGGCCGCCTGGGGCCAGTCGATCAGTGGTTGCTGTTCCAGGGCTTGCAAGGTCTGGCCAAGGCCACAGGATTCGATGGCGCTGCGCCAGGCCCGGTCGCCGAGAATGGCCCCGGGAGCGGCGTACAGGCTGTTGAGAAACAGCCGGCTGGAGGGCGAGTAGGGGCTGTAGCGCTGAGGATCGCTGTTGAACATGGCGTGCAGCGGGCTGATGGCCAGGGCATCGGCGCCGCGCTCGGCGGCTTGCCGGGCCAGCTCTTCCAGTGCCTGGGTATCGCCGAATCCACCGTCACCGGGGCGGCGCAGGGCATACAGCTGTACGCTCAGGCCCCAGGCTCGCGGGGTCGGCTGGCCCACGGCGTCGGCCACGCTGTAGCAGCGTGCGGGGGCCACCGCGAGGGTGAAGTGTTCCTCCTCGATGCGCACCGAGTGGTAACCCACCGGGATCTGCCCTGGCAGCACGCTCTGTTCATCGAGCTGCAACGACAGCGGTTCGCCGTTTTCCAGCTCGATGGCACAGCGGGTCCCGGGTGCGAAGTACCGGGCCAGGTCCAGGCCCTGGCCGACGTCGGCGGTCAGCAGCGGTGGCAGGTGCCGGCTTTGCTGCAGTTGGTGCAACTGCTGCAGGCTGTCGGCGATTTCCTGGTCGCTGTCGGCGGGGTGGCCCAGGCCCGCCAGCACGGCCCGCAACACCCGGGCCTCAACCTTTTGCGGTCGGCCGTTGGCGTCGATCCAATCCACTGCCAGGCCGGCGCGGCTGGCGAGTATTTCCAGTTGCGCATCGCTCATCGGCGTTCTCCATGGGGGGCGGTGGGGCAAGGCCCGCTGTCCAGTTGCACCACTGCGCTGAAGGCGGGTAACCAGCCCTGCTGCCAGTGTTCAAGGGCTCGCGGTGGGTGTTCAAACCACAGTTGTGCTGTTGCTTCGGGCTCCAGTTCGACCCGGTGTGGGCTGAGGTTGAGGTCGATGCGCAGCAGGCTGCCGTCACCCAGGCGCCAGCGTGCGCTCAGGGCGCCTTCGGCCAGCACCCGGGTGTCCAGGGCCTGGGCGCCGGGCAGGCGCGGGATCAGTTCGCGGTGGCGGATACGCAGCAGGCTGCGGTACAGCTCACGGGTCGTTTCGGCCTGTTGCGACTGGGGCCGGGGCCGTGATGCCTGGAAGGTCGAGGGGGCGTTGGGATCGGGGATGCGCTGGCGCTGGGCGGCGTCGGCAAAGGCGCTGAAGGCGGCGAACTCGTTGCGCCGGCCCTGGCGCACGACCTCGGCCAGTTCCCCCTGGTGGCTGGTGAAGAACAGGAACGGCTCCTGGGCCGCCACTTCATCGCCCATGAACAGCAGCGGGATCATCGGCGACAACAGCAGCAACACCGTGGCCGCCTGCAGCGCCTGGGTCGGCGCCAGCTGGTTGAGGCGCTCGCCAAAGGCCCGGTTGCCGATCTGGTCGTGGTTTTGCAGGAACAGCACAAAGGCGCTGGGGGGCAGGTGGCCGCTGGGTTCGCCCCGGGATTGGCCGTGGCGGTTGGCATGGCCCTGGAAGGCGAAGCCCTGGCTCAGGCAGCGGGCCAGTTGCGCGGTGGGGTCGTCGGCGAAGTCGGCGTAGTAAGCGTCGGTTTCCCCGGTGAGCAGCACGTGCAGGGCGTTGTGCCCGTCGTCGTTCCACTGGGCGTCGAAACCCCGCTGCAGCAGGCTGGCCTGGTTGAACTCGTTTTCCAGGTTGAGCCACACCTGGCGCGACGCCGGCACCGCCTGGCGTACCCGCTGGGCCAGTTCATGGAGAAAGTCCGGGTCGTCGATGGCGTGCACGGCGTCCAGGCGCAGGCCGTCGAAACGGTACTCCAGCAGCCACATCAGGGCGTTGTCGATGAAGAAGTTGCGTACTTGTCGACGGCGGAAGTCGATGGCCGCGCCCCAGGGGGTGTGCAGATCCTCGCGGAAGAAGCCCTTGGCGTAGCGCTGCAGGTGGTTGCCGTCGGGGCCGAAGTGGTTGTAGACCACGTCGAGGATCACCGCCAGGCCCAGGCCGTGGGCGGCGTCGATCAGGGCCTTGAGGTCGTCGGGAGCACCGTAGGAGGCTTCCGGGGCGTAGGGCAGGACGCCGTCGTAGCCCCAGTTGCGCTCGCCGGGGAACTCCGCCAGGGGCATCAGCTCGATGGCGGTCACCCCCAGGTCCACCAGGGCCGGCAGGGCCTGCTGCACCGCCAGGTAGCCGCCCATGACCCCGACATGCAGTTCGTAGATCACCGCCTCGTGCCAGGGCCGGCCACGCCACTGGGGCTGCTGCCAGGCGTAGGCGTTGTGGTCGACCACCAGGCTGGGGCCATGCACATCGCCGTCCTGGGCCCGGGAGGCCGGGTCCGGCACCTGGATCTGCCGATCGATGGTGTAGTGGTAGCGGCTGCCCGCCGGGCAGCGTGCCTGAGTCACGAACCAGCCGTCGGCCTCGGGCCGCATCGGCAGTGACTGGCCGTCCGCCAGTTCAACGCTGACCTCACGGGCATCCGGGGCCCACAGGGCGAACCGGGTGTGCTCGCTATCCAGCATCACTGCGCCGTGGGTCCAGCTGTGCAGGGTGCTTGATGGCATGGGTCCAGGCCCCTTTATTGTCGGGTGGCCTGCCCCAGGGCCTTGGCCACCAGTTGTTCGTAGAGTTCGGCGTAGGGTTCCACCGCCTTGCACCAGTTGAACGGGGCGGCCATGGCCCGGCAGCGCATGGCGTTGAGCAGCGCTGGATAGGCGAAGACCTTGAACGCCCGGGTCAGCGCCTCCTGGTAGCTGGCGACCGTGGACTCGTCGAACAGAAAGCCGGTGACACCATTCTCGATGGTGTCCGCCAGGCCGCCGGTGTTGCGCGCCACCGGCAGCGAACCGAAGCGCTGGGCGTACATCTGGCTCAGCCCGCAGGGCTCGTAGCGTGACGGCATGAGCAGAAAGTCGCTGCCGGCGAACATGCGCCGGGCGTCGGTTTCATTGAAGCCGATGTTGACCCCGATGCGCCCGGGAAAACGCCGGGCCAGGGCGCGCATGGATTGTTCCTCTTCCGGTTCCCCGCGGCCGATGATGGCGATCTGGCCGCCGTTGGCGACGATGAATTCGGCCACGCCCTCGGTGAGGTCCAGGCCCTTCTGGTAGACCAGCCGCGAGACCACGGCGAACAGCGGGCCGTTGCTGGGGTCGAGACCGAACATCTGCCGCACATGGGCGGCGTTGGCCGCCTTGCCGTCCCAATCACCCATGCTGAAGGGGCAGAACAGGTGCGCATCGGTGGCTGCGTCCCAGCTTTCGTCGATGCCGTTGGGGATGCCACTGAGCAAGCCTTGCTGGGTCTTGCTGGCGAGAAAACCGTCGAGGCCGCACCCGAAGGCCGGGGTAGTGATTTCCTGGGCGTAGGTGGCGCTCACAGTGGTGATGTGGCTGGCGTAGGCCATGCCAGCCTTGAGGAACGACAGCTTGCCGTAGAACTCCATGCCTTCCTGTTGCAGGGCGTGTTCGGGGATGCCCAGCTCCGGGCACGAGGCCAGGCTGACCACGCCCTGGTAGGCCAGGTTATGGATGGTGAACAGGGTCGGGGTGCGCTGCCCGCGCCAGTGCATGTAGGCCGGGGCCAGCCCGGCGGGCCAGTCGTGGGCGTGCACCAGGTCGGGGCACCAGTGGATCTGCGCCAGGTTGGCGGCGATGTCGGCGGCGGCCAGCCCCAGGCGGGCAAAGCGAATGTGGTTGTCGGGCCAGTCGCGGCCATTGTTGGCGCCGTAGGGCGTGCCTTCGCGCTCGTACAGCTCCGGGCAGATCAGCACATAGATCACCAGGCCGTCGGGCATGTCCATGCGCCCGATCTTGCAGGCCGGCAGCGCCGCGTGGCCCCCCAGCTCGCCGATGATATGGATGGGGTTCTCGCTGTGCAGCACCTGGGGATAGCCGGGAATCAGCACCCGCACATCGTGCAGGTGGGCCATGGCCCGGGGCAGGGCGGCGGAGACGTCGCCCAGGCCGCCGGTTTTCACCAGATCGGCGATTTCCGAAGTGACGAACAGCACCCGCTTGCGGTTGGGATTCTGACGAGCCAGCGGCAGCAGGGTCTTGCCTCCAGGGATGGAAATCGCCTGGGGGGCACGTTCACCGGCCTGCTGTTGAGGATGCTCTCCCTGAGTGTCCAATGCGGCGCTGATCATAGGTCTCTCCCGTTTTATTGATCTGTTCTGCTGTCTCAAGCGCTGCTGTCGGGCCATTCCTGTGGCCGGGCGCAATTGCGCCACACATCGATCAGCCTGAGCTGCTCGAGCGCTGCAGCAGAAAGGGTGGAGGAGCCGTTGCAAGGAATGCACCAGTGGCAGCGACCCTACCTTTAACCTGACCTTGGGCCGACGCGAAAAGTTTCGACTTTTTCAATGCCAAAGTGACCGCTCGGTCACAATGCGAAAATCAGTCTAGGACAGAACCTAGAGCAGCGTCGGGCAGGGCGGGGCGTTGATTCGGCGCGGGCGCAGGGCGACGGATCTATCCCGACGAAAGGTCGGCCGTGCACCGCAGCAGAGCGCGGGTGACATGGCCTCGGCGCGAAAACGGTGAGGGCGCGCCAGGGGTTGGTGCAGATCGCTGGTGGCCTTGCCCGAAAATGGGCAGGGCCCCGGGGATTTGTTTGCGACCCAAGGTCCGGTTGAGCGCGGAGCGGCTCAGCCGAGCCAGCCCAGGGTCAGCCACACCAGCACGGCGTAGCGGGCGCCCTTGGCCAGGCTGACGATCAGCAGGAAACGCTTGAGGGGTTCGCCCATGACGCCTGCCACCAGGGTCAGCGGATCGCCGATCACCGGCATCCAGCTCAGCAGCAGCGTCCAGTGGCCGTAACGCTGGTAGTGCACCCGGGCCCGCTCCAGGTGCTTCGGACTAACGGGAAACCAGCGACGCTCCTTGTAGGTGTCAAGGCGCTGCCCCAGCCACCAGTTGACCAGGGAGCCCAGGACGTTGCCCAGGGTTGCCACCAGCCAGAGCCCGAGTACCGTCAGTTGGCTGTTGTGCAGCAGGCCCACCAGCAGCGCTTCCGACTGCAGGGGCAGCAGGGTGGCGGCGGCGAAGGCGGCGAGAAACAGGCCGAGGTAGGCGCTGGCGATCAACGGGCCGGGTAGTCCGCTACCACGACATCCTGGCCGTCACGGGTCAGGCCGATGACTTGGAAGGCGTCGGCGCCCATGCCGTCCATTTCCATGCCGGGGGAGCCCATGGGCATGCCCGGGGCGGCGATGCCCAGCAGGTCGTCGCGCTTGCGCAAGGCCAGGACCTGTTCAGCAGGCACGTGGCCTTCGACGAACTTGCCGTCGATCACCGCGGTGTGACAGGAGCCCAGGCGCGGGGCCACGCCCAAGCGCTGTTTGACCGCGCTCATGTTGCTTTCCACGTGGTCGGTGACGGCAAAGCCGTTGTCCTGCAGGTGCTCGATCCACTTTTTGCAGCAGCCGCAGTTGGCGTCGCGGTGCACGTCGATGGGGATCAGTTCGCCCGCCTGAGCCAGGGAGCCGATCAGCAGGGCGGACAGGGCCGCCAGACGCAGTGAAGTTTTCATCGAAAGTCTCGTTGTCGCTGTTGAATAAGGGGCGCTGGCAGGGCCGGCCCTTGTGGGGACACGCTGGGGGTGGTGCATTTTGCGGCTTTTTTTGCCAGCTGCCGGCGGCTTTTGTTTCAAGTTGATACCAAGCCCCGGGCGCGGAGCAAGGGTTCTAGAACCACATTCGCAGCCCCAGCACCAGGCGAGCGCCGTTGTCCGGTTCGCCGTCGTTGCGGGCGTAGTCGGCGGTCCGCCCATGGCTGCGGTTCCAGGTCACACCTATATAAGGTGCGAATTCCCGGCGCAGTTCATAGCGCAGCCGCAGGCCGATTTCGCTTTCGGCCAGGCCGGCGCCTTGGCCCCGTTGCGGATCGTTGCGGCCGTACAGGTTGAGTTGCGCCGACGGCTGCAGGATCAGGCGCTGGGTCAGCAGCAGGTCGTAGTCGGCCTCGACCCGCAAGGCGCTCTGGCCGCCTTCTCCAAGATAGGCGGTGACCTGGCTTTCGACGTTGTACAGCGCCATGCCTTGCAGGCCCAGGGCTGCCCAGGTCTGGGCCGTGCCGGGCTTGAAGTCCTGACGCAGGCCGCTGACCAGATCCCACCAGGGGCTGATGGCGTGGCCCCAGAGGGCTTGCAGCTCGGCATGCTCAGTGACGCCCCGGGTGCGTTCACCCTCGCTGCGCAGCCACAGCCGGTCACGGTCGCCACCTATCCAGCCATTGACCTCCCAGCCCAGGCTCGTGCCGCGCTCGGCGTCCTGCCATTCGAGCCGCTCCACCAGGAAAAAACTGTTCAGCGACTTGCCGTGGAGGACGTGACCGGCCGCGCTTGGGTAGACCGCCCGGCGATCGGCATCGGTCAACGGCGCAATCGGTGTACGGCTTTGCAAGGGGGCTGCGACTTGCAGGCCCGGCATCGCTGAGTGATCCATGCCGCGCATGTCGTGTCCGGGCATCTGTTGTGGTGCCCGGGTGTCGTGGTCCATGCCGGGCATGGACTGACCATGGGCCGGGGTACCGGGCCAGGCCAGCAGGACGATGCCCAGGCCGAGACCGCTCAGCCCGCCCGGCAGCAGTGGCAGCAGGGGCGTCTCAATCGGCATGGGGCACCTCCCGTTCTTCGACCCGGACTTCGCGGAACATGCCGCTCTCCATGTGGTACAGCAGATGGCAGTGGTAGGCCCAGCGCCCCAGGGCATCGGCCGTGACCCGGTAGCAGCGGCGGGTGCCCGGCGGCATGTCGATGGTGTGCTTGCGCACCTGGAAACGGCCGTGTTCGTCCTCAAGGTCGCTCCACATGCCATGCAGGTGGATGGGGTGGCTCATCATGCTGTCGTTCACCAGTTCAATCCGCACCCGCTCGCCATACTCCAGGCGCAGGGGCTCGGCCTCGGCAAAGGCGATGCCGTCGAAAGACCAGGCGAACTTTTCCATATGGCCGGTCAGGTGCAGGGTCAGGGTACGGCTTGGTTCGCGGCCGTCGGGGTCGGCGAAGGTGCTTTTCAGATCGGCGTAGGTCAGCACTCGACGGCCGTTGTGGCGCAGGCCGAGGCCAGGGTCGTCCAGGCGTGGCTGGGGATTCATGGCTTGCATGTCCACCAGCGGGTTGGCGGTTTCCGAGGCTGGATGGGGGATCTGGCTGCTCATCGCGCCGTGGTCCATGCCGGGCATGGCCATCGATTCGTGCCGCATGCCCGGCATCTCCGCGTGGTCCATGCCGGGCATCGAGGCCATACCCATGTCCTCCAGGGGCAGCAGCGGCCTGGGGTCCAGGGCCGGCGCACGGGCCTTGAGGCCGGGGACGCTGCTCAGGGAGCCCAGCGCGTAGCCGCTGCGGTCCATGGCCTGAGCGAACAGACTATGGGCACCGGCGCTGGGCTGCACCAGCACGTCGAAGGTTTCTGCCACGGCGATCCGCAGCTCATCCACCGATACCGGCTCCACGTGCTGGCCATCGGCGGCCACCACGGTCATTTTCACGCCGGGAATGCGCAGGTCGAAGTAGGTCATGGCCGAGGCATTGATCAGCCGCAGGCGCAGGCGTTCGCCGGGGCGGAACAGTCCGGTCCAGTGGTTGTCCGGTGCCTGGCCATTGAGCAGGTAGGTGTAGGTGGCGCCGCTGACGTCGGCAAGGTCGGTGGGGGTCATGTTCATCTGCGCCCACATTGTGCGCTCGGCCACAGTGGCGGCCCAGCCGTCGCGGCCGACGTCTTCGATGAAGTCAGCGAGGGTGCGTTTGTGCCGGTTGTAGTAGTCGGACTGCTTTTTCAGGGTGCGCAGGATCTGTTCCGGCGCCTCGTCGCTCCAGTCCGACAGCAGCACCACGTAGTCGCGGTCGTACGTGAAGGGCTCCGGCTCCCGGGCGTCGATCACCAGTGCCCCGTACACCCCCAGTTGTTCCTGGAGCCCGGAATGGCTGTGGTACCAGTAGGTGCCATGCTGCTTGACCGGGAATGAATAGCGGTACAGACCGCCGGGCTCGATGCCTTCGAAGCTCAGGCCGGGTACGCCGTCCATGTCGGCGGGCAGGATGATCCCGTGCCAGTGGATCGACGTCATCTGGTGCAGCCGGTTGCGCACCCGCAGGGTGACCCGGTCGCCCTCGCGCCAGCGCAGCAGGGGGCCGGGCAGGCTGCCGTTGACCGTCATGGCCTGGCGCGGCTGGCCGCTGAAGTTCACCGGCAACTGGCCAATGGACAGGTCGAAATCGGTGCCTGCCGCGACCTCGGGCTGACCCGGACTGCTGATGGCCCAGACCGGATTGCGCCACAGCCCCAGACCGGCGAAAACGCCTCCGGCCGCCAGGGCCTTGACGAAGGTGCGTCGGGACGGGCTGTGTCTTGATGGGGGGAACGGCATGGCAGGCTTCCAGTCGGTCAGCGGATTGGAGGGGACTCTAATCAGCGCTGGCTGTCAGGAAACTGAGGCGGGCATTACAGATTTGTCAGTCGCCCGGATGCTCCAGACGTTGCTTGAGATTGCCCAGGGCCTGGGTCGACAGCTGTTCCATGCGCGCCCGCAGGCCGCTCAGTTGCAGGTCGGTGCAGTAGTCCAGCGTGTGCCGCAACAGCGTGCCGTCGCTCTGCTTGTTCAGTTGGTAATGGACAGTGCCGTCCAGCGCCGCGGAGCTGAAGACGGCCTTGAACTCCTTGGGAAATACCGCGTTCAGCACGCGATAGCTCATGGGGATCTGTACTCCGAGGAGATTCATGACTTCGCTGAAGCGGTGACCCGCCGGCAGCGAGCCACAAAAGCCGGTGTCGGCCCGCAGGCAGGAGGGCTGCCACTCCGGCCAGCGGTCCGGCTGGGTCACGTAGTAATAGACAGTGTCGATATCGGCCTGGATATACAGCTCGTGGCTGAGCCGCTCTTGCAGCAGATGTGATTGGCGCTGACCCATGATGCACCCCACTTCCTTGTGACCGGAGCCTCCAATATAGTCCCGCCGCCTGGGGGTGCCAGCGGCGGCGGCAGACCGTTCAGCGGACTTTGAAGCGGCTCATCAGGTGGCTGACCTGGGCATTGGCCTGCAGCAGGCTCTGGGTATTGCTTTCACCGGCTCGGGCACTCTCCACCAGCTCCTCGACCATGTGTCGGATGCTGACCATGCTGCGGTTGATCTCCTCGGTCACCGCGCTCTGCTGTTCGGCGGCGGTGGCGATCTGGGTGCTCAGGCTGTTGATCTGGTTCACCGAGTCGGCCATTTCATCCAGGCCGCTGTTGACCCGGGCCGTGGCATCCGCCGCGGACTGGCAACTGGCCTGGGTGTTTTCCATGGCGCTGACCGAGGAGCTCACGCCCTGGGTCAGGCGGCTGAGCATTTCGTTGATTTGCGAGGTGCTGTCCTGGGTCCGCGCGGCCAGGGCCCGGACCTCATCGGCGACCACGGCAAAGCCGCGTCCCTGCTCCCCAGCCCGGGCCGCCTCGATGGCGGCGTTGAGGGCCAGCAGGTTGGTCTGCCCGGCAATGGCGCCGATCACCCCGAGGATCTCGGTGATGCGCTGGGCGTCGGCTTGCATGGCCTCGACCTTGTGGGTGGCATCGGCCACTTCGTCGATCAGCGCAATGACGCTGCCGGAGGCTTCGCCCACCACCACCCGCGAGTGTTCGGCATGCTCGTTGGCGCGCCGGGTGAAGTCCGCGGTCTGGGCGGCGTTGGCCGCGACGCTGTCGGCCGTGCTGCTCATTTCGGTGATGGCGGTCACGGTCTGGTCGGTTTCCGAGGCGTGGCGCATCAGGATCTGCTGGCTGTGGGCCGAGGTCTGCTGCAACTGCGCCAGGCTGCCGGCCATGGCTTCGGTGGCCTGGGTGACTTCGCCGATCATGTTCTGCAGGTACTGGATGAAGTGGTTGACCGAGTGCCCGATGGCCCCCAGTTCGTCCTCGGCGCGGATCACGATGCGCCGGGTTAGGTCGGCGTCACCGGTGGCCAGGGCATCGATATTGCCCTTGAGGATCTTCATCCGCTGCACCAGTTGGCGGATCGCATAGACCTGCAGCAGCACCAGCAGGATCACCATGGGGATCTGCAACAGGCTCAGGGTGCTCAGCACATCGTCGCGCTGGGCGGTGATCAGGTGGGTGGGCAGGGCGCTGGCGAGGAACCACGGGGTGCCTTCGATGGCGCGCATGAAGAAGGTGCTGGGCACCCCGGCGTTATCGAACTCGATACGTTGGGCGCTGTTGTCGCGACGTTCCAGGGCGCTCTGCACCTGGGCCGCGAAGGGCGAGCCGGCGGCCAGTTCCCGGATGTTCTTCAGCACGATCGGGCCATTGATCCGCGAGCTGTTGCTGATGACCTTGCCGTCGGCCTCGACGATCAGCATCTGGGCGTCGAGCTCTTTCTCCTGGCGGGCCACCAGGTCGTTGAAGAAACCCAGGGTGACGTCGATGGTGGCCACGCCCCAGGGTTGGCCGTCGCGGCGGATGGCCATGGCGCAGTTGGTGCGTGGCTCGGCGCTGGCGTCGTCCTTGTAGGCCGCGGCCCAGGCGCACTGGCCGGGAGCGCTCTGCAGGCCGCCTTTGTACCAGGACTGGTCGTAGTAGTTGGGGGCCGGGTCGCTGTTCCAGAAGGTGTTGACCACCAGCTGGCCCGACGCATCACGGTGCCAGAAGGTGCTGTGCTTGTTGCGCCCCGGGGTGCGCTGGCCGGGCAGGGGCCAGATCCCGCCGCCGAAGACCTTCTGCTCGCCGTACTGGTCCACCAGGCCGGGCAGGACCTTGTCGATGCTGTCGCTGTCGAGCAGGGGCACGGTCTGGGTGATGCTGCGTTGCTGGGCCTGGACCTTGTGCAACTCGCCCTGAATGCGCTGCGCCACTTCGGCGATGCGATTGAGGACCACCTGTTCCTCGGTGTGGCGCAGCTTGGGCGCCACCATTTGGCTGATGCCCACGACTGTGAGTACCAGCATCAGGACAATGAACAGGACCAGAAAGAGCGTGTAGCGGGCTTGAATCGTGCGCAAAGCGGGCATGGGACCTGTCCTTACCGAGCGTTTTTTATTATTTGGAGAGGGGGGAGCCTTGTCGGGGCATCCTCAGGATGTCGGCGCGGTTTTTCTGCTCTTTAGTACGATCGTCCAAAAAACTTCGATGTCGTTGAAAAAGTGTCGCAGGTGACACAGAGGAGGGTCAGACAGCCGCTGAACGGTTCGATTGCAAGCAGGAAAAGATCAGGGTTTGCGGGTGCTGCAAACAGCCGGCGCCGCTTAAATCGGGCCTTCTGGCTAATTGTGTCGAGTTTGTACAGAAATTGTAATTTGTGGAAATAAAGCGTTGTTGGGAGGTCGTCCTGGCGTTGATACTTGCGCCCATTCAGATGATTCAACACGGCTTGCACCCAGTTTCAGACGCCAGGTAAGACTTTTCCGGTCCTCTCTGAGCCAGGCTGAACAGGAGGATTGGCAAGCCGGACTACAGGAGTGTCAGCATGGCAATCGGATACGTTGGAGGCTGGACCAGCAAGGCGGGTCTGTTGGTGCAGGACGGCGGTGGCAGCGGTTCCTCCAAGCCGGTCTCGCAAAGTGCCAAGGTACGGCAGATGTTGAGCCTGGTGGGAAGCAACCCCACCGTGCTGGATATCCGCAAGATGGACCAGTTGAAGCTTCACAAGCAGATCAAGGGTTTCGACCCGACCAACGTGACCACCAAGTCCCTGGGTGGCATGAGTACCTTCCTCAAGAACAACGGCCTGATTTCCGACATCACCGCGTTGAACCTGATCAACGCCGGCGACAAGTTCGACCGTTTCGGCATTCCGAAGAACCCGGATGAGCCGTTCAATGCCCTGGAATACTTCGCGATGAAGCTCGATGACATCCAGAACAACAACATCAAGGGCAACAAGTACGCCAACTACCTGGTTCCCGAGTACAAGAAGGCCATCTACGTTCTGCAGAGCCTGCAGAACTATGGCAAGGGCAACGGCACTACGGTGACCGACAAGAACGTCTCCGCCAAAGCCTGATCCAGCCGCGGCGCGCGCTCTTGCCGAGCCCGCGCCGCGTTCCTTGCGTCAGCGATTCAGCAGCGCCATCACCTCCTCGGTGTACCGGGGACCTGCGGTGGCCTGCGGGCTGAAAATGCCCTCCAGCGAAGCCAGCTCCGCGGCACTCAGGCGGATCTGCAGCGCTGCCACGTTTTCCTCCAGATAGCGCCGTTGCTTGGTTCCGGGAATCGGGATCAGGTAGTCGCCCTGTGCCAGCACCCAGGCCAGGGCCAGTTGCCCGGCGCTGACCTGTTTGTCCGCCGCCAGTTGCTGCACCTGCTTCACCAGTTGCAGGTTGCGCTGGAAATTCTCGCCTTGGAAACGCGGGTTGGAACGCCGGAAATCGTCGGCGGCAAAGTCATCAGGACTTTTCAGGGCGCCGGTCAGAAAGCCGCGACCCAGCGGACTGTAGGGGACAAAGGCGATCCCCAGGCGCTGGCAGGCGGCCAGGCAGCCGTTGTCTTCCTGATCCCGGCTCCACAGCGAGTATTCACTTTGCAGGGCGCTGATGGGATGCACCTGATGAGCGCGCTCAAGCGTGCTGGCCGAGGCTTCGCTCAAGCCCAAATAGCGCACCTTGCCGGCCTGGACCAGCTCCGCCATGGCGCCGACGGTTTCTTCGATGGCCACGTCCGGGTCGACCCGATGCAGGTAATACAGGTCCAGGGTTTCCACGCCCAGGCGCCGCAGGCTGCCGTCGATGGATGCGCGCACGTATTCGGGACGGCCGTTGACGCCGCGGGCCTGCGCATCGCCCGGATCGCGGACGATGCCGAACTTGCTGGCCAGGAACACTTGCTGGCGCTTGCCGCGAATCGCCTGGCCGATCAGTTCCTCGTTGCTGTGGGGGCCGTACATATCGGCGGTGTCCAGCAGGTTGATCCCCAGTTCCAGGGCGCGGTGCAGGGTGGCAATGGCCTCCTTGGGGTCGTTGCCGGTGGTGTAGAAATCGCTCATGCCCATGCAGCCCAGGCCAATGGCAGAAACCTGCGGACCCTGATGGCCCAGTTGTCGAGTGTGCATCGCTCAATACTCCGATGAGGGGGAAAGAGCGCTCAGTGTGCTACTCGACAAAAGCTGTATAAACAGGCTAAAAGCGCTATCACTATTATCATTATCTAAATAATCGTGAGCCTGTTTCATGGACCGTTTCAACGCCATGCGTGTCTTCACCCGAATTGTCGAGCTGGGCGGCTTTGCCAGGGCCGCCGAGGATCTGCACATGCCGGCGGCCTCGGTCACCATCCTGATCAAGCAACTGGAAGCTCACCTGGGCGTGCAGCTTCTGCACCGCACCACCCGTCAGGTGAGCCCGACCCTGGACGGCGCCGCCTATTACCAGCGCTGCGTGCGCCTGCTGGCGGACCTGGAGGAGGCCGAAGCGGCATTTTCGGTGACCCGGCACAACCCCCGGGGGCTCTTGCGCATCGATATGCCGGTGGGCATCGGTCGGCTGATCGTGATTCCCGCGTTACCGGAGTTTTCCGCCCGCTACCCGCTGATCGAACTGGAGATCGGCCTCAATGACCGCCCCGTGGACCTGATCCGTGAGGGCGTGGATTGCGCCTTGCGGGGCGGCCCGACCCTGGATGACAGCCTGGTGGCCCGGCCGCTGGTGCAGTTGCAGCAAGTGACGTGCGCCAGCCCGGGCTACCTGCAGCAACAGGGAACGCCCCAGTCGCTGGCCGACCTGCAAGGGCATCGGATGGTGGAGTATTTCTCCAGTGTCAGCGGCAAGCGTTATGGCCTGGAGTTCTACATCGATGGCCAGTTGCGCCCGATGGAGTTGCCCAAGCAGGTGGCGGTCAACAGCGCCGACGGCTACCTGGCGGCCTGCGAAGCCGGTTACGGACTGGTGCAGACGCCGTATTACAACGTTGCCCGACAGTTGCGGGCCGGGGTCTTGCGCGAGGTCCTGGAGGATTTTCCGGTGCCGTCGCTGCCGCTGACCGCGATGTATCCGCCTCAGCGTCATCTGTCCACCCGGGTGCGGGTCTTCGTCGACTGGCTGCTGGAGTTGTTCGCCCGCCCTGGCAATGGCACCTCGCGACCCTGAAGGTTTGTCACAAAGAGCAGAACGCCCGCAGCGGGGCGGGCGTTGGTTGGGGGAGTGGCAGATTCAGCGGGGCCGATGGACTGGCCGAATGACTCAGCGGTGGTAGTAGCCCGGGCCGCCGTCGTAGTAACGGTGATGCCCGCCATCGCGGGGCATGATGATGCAGCCTGACAGGGTCAGGATCGCCAGCAGGGGAATCAGCAGTGTGATTCGACGGAACATTTCTCAATCCTCAAAGGGCACAGGGAGCTCGACAGGACGATGAAGGAGAAAAATCTCTTTCGCGCCTGTACCATGTGACCCCGATTTCCCCGGCGCATCCCCGAATCCGGGTAGGTGCTTGGCATCGTTCTTGATACACGGCGGATACATTTTCAGCTTCAGGACCCCGCAATGACCCAGTCACAACGCTTGAAATACTCGATCCTGATTTCCCTGGTGGTACTGGGGATCATGCTTGGCCTTTCCTACCTGCAGAACCACGGCGTCATCAGTGAAAAACTGTTCCAGTACATCGCCATTGGCGTGGCGGTGGTCGTGGTGGTGATCAATGGCGTGATGCGCCGCAAGGTCAAGCCCTGAGCCGTGGCTCGACCGTCTCAGGAGAGACCGTCGAGCACTGCCGCAGCCTGCTGATGCAGGCTGTAGCTCTTGTCGGCGTTGAGGGTCAGCACGCCCTCGCTGCACAGGCGCTTCAAGACTTCCCGCACGCTTAAGAACGACAGTGGAATATCCAGTTCCAGCAGTTGACTGTGGACCCCCCGCACACCCAGGGAGCGCTCGCTCTGGGCGGCGGTGAGCAGGGCGTCGATGACTTTCAGGCGAATCAGGCTGGTGCGCAGGCCAAAGCTTTTCAGCAGCTGCTTGATCCGTTCGTTACTGTTGCGCTCGGCGTTCTTGCCGAAGACACCGGCGCCGGCATTCAGGGAAGGCGTGTTGTTCACGGTGATGCCGTCCATTGGCAGTTGCGGGTTGTACATGCAAAAACTCCTTAGCAGAGCCTTATCAGGAAAAGAATGATGGGTGCTCTAGTAACTAGACGAACGAGCACGGCAAATCATGAAGCCCGGGATGTAGAAAAATTGTCGGTATCAAGTCGCTGACCTGTCAGCGCCAGGTCGGTGTTGACCTCCGGGGGGTAATTTTTTCGGCGGCCATTCGTCCATAGGGGCAGGCAGGCGTCGGTTGATCCGTGCGCGGCCGGATTCCCAGACTGGCGGCGTTGCCCAACCCTTCCTGCACACCAGTCCTGGTTCTGTATTTTTGCATCAGGAGTCGGCGTGATCATTTCCAGGCAGTTACCGCATTTTTGCCTTGCAGCCCTGTTTCTAAGTCTCAGTTGCGGTGCCCATGCACAGGCGCAGCCCGAACCGACCCGCGCCGAGATTCGCCGCACCAGCTTTGGTGTCCCGCATATCCGTGCCAGCGACGAGCGCGGCCTGGGTTATGGCATCGGTTACGCCTACGCCCAGGACAATCTGTGCCTGATGGCCAATGAAGTGCTGACGGTGAACGCCCAACGGGCCCGGTACTTCGGTGCCGAAGGTCAGACTCTGGAGCAACGGGACAACCTGAGCAGCGACGTGTTTTTCAGTTGGCTGAACACGCCCCAGGCGGTGGCCGGCTTTTGGCAGGCGCAGCCGCCGGCGGTGCGTGAGCGCATGCAGGGTTATGTCGAGGGCTACAACCGCCAGTTGGCGGAGCGCCGGGGCCAGGGGCTGCCTGAGCAGTGCCAGGGCGACTGGGTACGGCCGCTGGCCACCTCGGACCTGGTGAAGCTGACCCGGCGCCTGCTGGTGGAAGGCGGCGCCGGGCAGTTCGCCGAGGCCCTGGCGGGAGCCACGCCACCGGGCGTCACGGCCCAGGCGGCACTGAGCGAGGGGCACTGGCAACTGGCGGCAGCCCGCCAGCAAGGTTTCGCCCTGGACCGTGGCAGCAATGCGGTGGCCATCGGCAGCGAGCGTTCGTTCAACGGTCGCGGCCTGCTGCTGGCCAACCCGCATTTCCCCTGGATCGGCGCCATGCGTTTCTATCAGATGCACCTGACCATTCCCGGCCAGCTGGATGTGATGGGGGCCGCCTTGCCCGGCCTGCCGCTGATCAATATAGGTTTCAACCAGCACCTGGCCTGGACCCACACGGTGGATGCATCCAAGCATTTCACCCTGTACCGCCTGCAATTGGACCCCAAGGACCCGACCCGCTATCTGCTGGACGGCCGCTCGCAACCCCTGGAGCGCCAAACCGTGACGGTGCAGGTCAAAGGCGCGGATGGTCAGTTGCATAGCGAGTCGCGGACCCTCTACAGCTCGGTCTTCGGCCCGGTGGTGCAGTGGCCGGGGGAGCTGGACTGGGACCGCGAACATGCCTACAGCCTGCGTGATGCCAACCTCGACAACACCCGGGTGCTGGCCCAGTGGTACGCGATGAACCAGGCCGACAGCGTGACGGGCCTGCAAGACAGCGTGCATCAGCTGCAGGGCATTCCCTGGGTCAACACCCTGGCGGTAGATGACCAGGGCCGTGCGCTGTACATGAACCAGTCGGTGGTGCCCAACGTCACCCAGGCCAAGCTCGCCCAATGCAGCGATCCACGGGGCGGCACCCAGGTCATCGTCCTTGATGGTTCCCGCAGTACCTGCGCCTGGGACATCGACCCGGCGGCGGCCCAGCCGGGGATCTTCGCCGCTGGCCAATTGCCGCAACTGGCGCGCAACGATTACCTGCAGCACTCCAATGACTCGGCCTGGATGGTCAATCCGGCGGCGCCGCTGCAGGGCTTTTCGCCGGTGATCAGCCAGCAGGACGTGCCGCTGAAGATGCGTGCGCGTTTCGCCCTGGATCGCTTGAGCCGGATGCCCAAGGCCCAGGTCAGCGATCTGCAGCATATGGTCACCGATGATCAGGTGTACCTGGCCGGTCAGGTGATGCCGGACCTGCTGCAATTCTGCGCGCAGGACCTGGGCCCCGACGCCCAGCGACTGGCCGCGCTGTGCGCCAGCCTCAAGTCCTGGGATCGCAGCGCCGGGTTGCAGACGGGCCTGGGCTTCGTGCATTTCCAGGGCATCATGCAGCCGCTGTTGCAGCGTCCGGATATCTGGCGTGTCGCCTTCGACCCCAAGGACCCGCAGCACACGCCACGGGGCCTGGCCATCAGCCGTCCAGCAGTGGCCCAGGCCCTGCGCGAGGCGATGCTGGCTTCGGCGCAGCAAGTGACGCAGGCCGGGCTGGGCGCCGATGTGCGCTGGGGCGATATCCAGCAGGTGAGCCAGGGCGGGCGGCCGACCCCGGTGCCTGGCGGCCCGGAAAGCCTGGGGGTGTACAACGCTATCCAGAGCGTGCCGGGTGCCGACGGCAAGCGCGAGGTGGTGAGCGGCACCAGCTACCTGAATGTGGTCAGTTTCGATGAGCAGGGGCCGCGGGCCCTGGGCCTGCTGGCGTTTTCCCTGTCCAGCGATCCGGCGTCGCCGCACTTTCGCGACCAGACCGAGGCCTTTGCCCGGAATCAGTGGAGTGTGCTGCCCTTTACCGAGGCGCAGATCCGCGCCGATGGCCAGTATCAGTCGCAACTGATCCAGGAGCCGCGCCAGGATTCGCAGCCATTGGCCAGGTAGTGGGTGTCAGAGGTTGACAGGAATCGAGGCCGCCCCCGTAACGGGGCGGCCTTCAGCTTTTTGGCGGGGACTGGGGCAACGAATTGATCACCGGGTTGCCGTCGCGATTGCGCGTCAGGTAGACCGGCAGCACCTTGGGCAACGAAGTCAGGAGGCTCCTGATTTCCCGGGTGTTGTAGATGCCGCCCACGCGGATCTTGCCGGTCGAGCTGTCAGCCAGCTGCACCGGGGTGTCCAGGTAGCGATTGATCAGTGGCAGGGCATCGCTGAGGGCCAGGTTGTCCAGCACCAGTTTGCCGTTGCGCCAGGCCAGGGAACTGTCGTTGCTGTAGGTCTGGCTGATCTGCGGCGCGTAGTCGCCATCCTTGTAGTGGGCCTGCATGCCCGGTTCCAGGCGGAAACCTTCGCCGGGCAGCGCGGTATTGCTGGTGACCAGCACCGAGCCCTGAAGCAGGGTGACCCGTACCTGATCCTCATACATCCACACGTTGAACTGGGTGCCGGTGACCTTGATCTGGCCTTGGGCGGCCTTGACCACGAACGGATGGCTGCTGTCGTGGCTGACCTTGAAGAACGCCTCGCCCTTCTTCAGGGTGACCCGGCGCTGATCCTTGTAGTTGCTGTAGGTCAGGCTGCTGCCCAGGTTCAGTTCCACCTGGCTGCCGTCGGCCAGGGTCACGTTGCGCAGGCTGTCGCCGGCTTCGAAATGTTCGTAGGACGATGGCAGCCAGCCCAGTTCCCAACCGCTGTAGGCGGCCAGGGGCAGGGCGCACAGGGCGACGGCCGCGGCCGCACCGTAGTGCTGCCAGGTGCGCCGGGGGGCAGGCTTGACCGGAGCCGGCGCCAGAGTGGAGGGCGGCAGTTGATCGGCCACTTCCCATATCTCCCGCATCGCCTCGTATTCGAAAGCGTGCAGGGGGTCGGCATCATGCCATTGCTGAAAGGCCAGACGCTCCGCATCGCTGCAGTCGGCTTCATGCAAACGCATGCACCATTGCGCGGCAGCTTGGGTAATGGCGTCGTATTCGGCTTCTGAGAGGATCTGTTCGCTCATTGACTCTTCCTGATTTCCCGCATTCTACCCTCCGGCGCAAGGCTTGTAGAACAGCCGTCATGGCTAATGCGCATCAAAGTGAACTTATTTTCATCGGCCACGCCCTGAAAACCCGCTGTGTATCGAAAGTGTCTACAAATGGGCACGCCTTGCGGCCGTGTCTGTTGGCCTGCAACTCTGGCACCTTCCTTGCGAGCCATGGGATCGGGTTGACAGGGCCAACAGTCAGCGTTGTCTAATCGCCGGGTCACACGCTGTCGCCCCCTCCAATAATTACTCTGGAGCTTCAGATGTCTGCATCGTCCCTGGTTGTTGAAACGCCTTGCGAATACCTCTCTCTGCCGGCCCTGGTGCAGTTGCTGGAGACGATTTTCCTGCGTCATGGCTGCCGCGCCGAAGTGGCCCGTTGCCTGGCCGAGAACTGCGCCGCCGCTGAGCGCGACGGTGCCCAGAGTCATGGTGTGTTTCGTATCCCCGGCTATGTCTCGACCCTGGCCAGTGGCTGGGTCGATGGTCGGGCGGTGCCTGTGGTGGAAGACGTTGCGGCGGCCTTTGTCCGGGTCGACGCTGGCAACGGCTTTGCCCAACCGGCCCTGGCGGCCGCTCGCGAGCTGCTGGTCAGCAAGGCCCGCAACGCCGGGATCGCGGTGCTGGCGATCCGTAACTCGCACCATTTCGCCGCACTCTGGCCTGATGTCGAGCCCTTTGCCGAAGAGGGGCTGGTGGCCCTGAGCGTGGTCAACAGCATGACCTGTGTCGTGCCTCACGGCGCCGACCGGCCGTTGTTCGGTACCAATCCGATTGCCTTCGCTGCGCCCCAGGCCCAGGGCCAGCCGATTGTCTTCGACCTGGCCACCAGTGCCATCGCCCACGGCGATGTGCAGATCGCCGCGCGCAAGGGCGAGCGCTTGCCCCTTGGCATCGGCGTCGACAGCCTGGGGCAGCCGACCCAGGACCCCAAGGCGATTCTCGAAGGTGGCGCCTTGCTGCCGTTTGGCGGCCACAAAGGTTCGGCCCTGTCGATGATGGTGGAGTTGCTGGCCGCGGCCCTGACCGGAGGTCACTTCTCCTTCGAGTTCGACTGGTCCAACCATCCTGGGGCCAAGACGCCCTGGACCGGGCAGTTGCTGATCGTCATCGATCCGAGCAAGGCCGCCGGACAGAGCTTCGCCGAGCGCAGCCAGGAATTGGTGCGGCAGATGCACGCGGTGGGACTCAAGCGCCTACCGGGGGATCGTCGGCATCAGCAGTGCGAACGTTCGCTGCAAAAGGGAATCGCGATTGGCGTGGAGCAACTGCAGCAGCTGCGGGCGCTGGCGCAGGCCTGAAACGAAAAAAGGCCAGGCCGCCACTGGCGCACCTGGCCCTGGAGCGAGCGGGGCGGTTACGAGCGCCGGCCCAGCAGCAGGCCGACCACCAGGCCAACGCCGGCGGAGATGGCCACGGTCTGCCACGGGTGGCCACCGATGTATTGCTCGGTGGCGTCCACCACCGGCTTGCTGCGCTCGCGCACGTTGTTCACCGAGTCCAGCGCCTGCTTGAGTTTGAGGCTCACTTGCTGGCGCAAGCTTTCACCTTCTTCACCTACCAGGCTAGCGCTGCCCTTGAGCAGCTTTTCCGATTCTTCGATCAGCGCCTGCAGTTCGCTGAAGGCCTGGTCCTTGATTTGATCGTTTTCCGCTTGCGCGGCAGATTTGCGAGCCATGAAGTTTTTCCTTGGAAATGTGGTCGGTGGTGCAAGGGCACGCCTGCGGTATCAGGCGTATTGCCCAAGTCGCTAGCAGCCTGCGGCAGCGGCTGCAGTCATCGGGTACAAGCAATGGAGTCCGGCGCTGGGGCAAAAGTTGCAGCCATTTTGCACCTTGCTCGCCACCCTTGAGTAAAACCGTCAGCCCCTACAGTGTAAGATGGCGCCTATTTTACGCAGCAGGAATTTCCCATGAGTTTCAATCTGGCTAACAAGACCCTGGCCGAACGCGCCGCCATCGAGGACGAGAAGTCCCGTCTGTTCGACTTGTGGCAGAGCAACCTGGGCAAGGCCAAGGGCGAGGCGGCACGGTTGTTCGGCGAGCGCGGCAAGCGCAAGGGCAAGTGGGCCGAGTGGGTGCGCGCGGAACTGGACGGCATGTCGCCGCCGGAGTACTCCAACATGGTGCGCAGTGAAGTCAATCGGCTGATGGCGGCGAACAAGTAACCGCGAAACACTCGACAATCGCTTCACGTACCTTCACCAGCAGCGGGTCGATCTGCGGGCTGGTGCGCCAGCCCAGTTCGATCGGATAGCGCGGCAGCGCCAGGGGGCAGGGCAGCAGCTGCAGGCCGGTGAACTCGGCGATGCGCCGCGCGGCATGGGCAGGAATGGTCGCCACCGCCTGGCTGCCCTTGAGCAGAAAGGGCAGCGCGGCAAAATGCGTGGTCGAGGCGCAGACCTGGCGACTGAGCCCCAGATTCGCCAATCCTTCATCGGTGATGCCGATAAACCCTTGTGACGACACCAGCAGGTGTTCGCGCCGAACGAACTCCTCAAGGTCGATCTGTCGTTGCCCGGGTTCCAGGCTGGCCGGGTCCGCCAAACACAGGTAGTCGCCTTCCCCCAGCACCTGCCGACTGAGCAGGCGCTCGGCAAAGCCACCGGCACTGATCGCCAGGTCGACGCTGCGCTGCAACAGCGCCTCGGCGACGATCTGGCTGTGGGTCTGGCGGAAGATCAGCCGCAACTTGGGCGCACGGCGGGCCACGGCTTCGATCAGGCGCCGACCGTAGGCAATCTCGAAATCATCCGACAGGCCGACCGTCACCGAGCGTCCCTGATAATCGGCGCTGTCCGGGGCAACCATGGCCAGGCTCTGGCGACATTTGTTCAGGGCCTCAGTGACCACCGGCTTCAATTGATTGGCCTTGAGGGTCGGCGCCAGGCCGCGGCCGGTGCGAACGAACAATTGATCGCCATACAACTCGCGCAAGCGGCGCAAGGCTGCACTCATGGCCGATTGGGTCACTCCCAGGCGCAGGGCTGCGCGGCTGGCGCTGGACTCGTCATGCAGGGCTTCGAAGGCCTTGAGCAGGTTGAGGTCGACGCTGGCGATATTCATCTGGTTCATATCATTAAGCACTGGGTTGGGGTTTATCGATGATCAGCGGCGGCAGGACAATGCGCAACACCTGATCGTTCGAGGAGTCATGTCATGCCCAAGTCCATCGTCGCCGCGCTGCAAATCGGTGCCTTGCCAGAAGGCAAGGCCGCCACCCTGGAGCAGATCCTCTCCTATGAGGGCGCCATCATCGAAGCGGGTGCGCAGTTGGTGGTGATGCCCGAAGCGCTGCTGGGGGGCTATCCCAAGGGCGAAGGCTTCGGCACCCAACTGGGTTACCGCCTGCCGGAGGGGCGCGAAGCCTTTGCCCGTTACTTTGCCAATGCCATCGATGTGCCGGGTGCGGAGACCGAGGCGCTGGCCGGGCTGTCGGCCCGTACCGGAGCCCATCTGGTGCTGGGGGTGATCGAGCGCAGTGGCAGCACCCTGTATTGCACGGCGCTGTTTTTCGATCCGCAGCAGGGGCTGGTGGCCAAGCATCGCAAGTTGATGCCCACCGGCACCGAGCGCCTGATCTGGGGCCAGGGCGACGGCTCGACCCTGCCGGTGCTGGACACCCAGGTGGGCCGGGTCGGCGCGGTGATCTGCTGGGAAAACATGATGCCGTTGCTGCGCACCGCGATGTACGCCCAGGGCATCGAAGTCTGGTGCGCGCCCACGGTGGACGAGCGCGAGATGTGGCAGGTGAGCATGCGTCACATCGCCCATGAAGGTCGTTGTTTCGTGGTCAGCGCCTGTCAGGTCCAGGCCTCGCCCCAGGAGCTGGGGCTGAAGATTGCCAATTGGCCGGCAGAGCGCCCGCTAATTGCCGGTGGCAGCGTCATCGTGGGGCCCATGGGCGATGTATTGGCCGGGCCGCTGGTGGGCAGCGCCGGGCTGATCAGCGCCGAGATCGACACGGCTGACCTGGTGAAGGCCCGCTATGACTACGACGTGGTCGGCCACTATGCGCGTCCGGATGTGTTTGAACTGAGCGTGGACCAGCGCCCCCGATCCGGGGTGCGTTTTATCTGAGTCGCCGGTGTTGCTCAGCGTCGGCGGCACCACTGCTCGCGGGTGATTTCCCAGATGTCCAGGGGGAAATGCCCGCCGACAAAGTCGCCGCTCTCGGAGCGCACCAGGCGCATGCCGCCACGCTCGGAGATGCGCCGCGAGCCCCGGTTCGGCGCAGCCTTGGGCACCCGCATCATTGGTTGTTGCAGCACGTCGAACCAGAACTCGTCGACCACGGTGCAGGCTTCGCTCATGTAGCCCTGGCCTTGCCAGGGCGGGGCCAGCCAGAAGCCGCGGTTGTTGTCGGCTTCGTCCATCAGGCTGATGCTGCCGATCATTAGCTCAGGCTCGCTGCGCAAACGGATCGTCCAGTGCCATTCTGTGCCCCGGGCCATGGCCGGCAGGGCCATGTCCCGCAGGTAGCTCAGGGCGCCGTCGGCCGGGTAGGGCCAGGGCACCACGGCATTGAGGTAGCGCACCACTTCCCACTGCGGAAAAAGCTGCTGGATGGCCTCGGCGTCCGCCAGTTCCAGGGGGCGCAGCAGCAGGCGTTCGGTGTGCAGGGTGGGAACAGGGTCGATCACGAGCGGGACTCCTTGTGGGCGTTGCCTAGCCTCAGTCGCTGGCTGAGAAAGTCGACGAAGACCCGCAATTTTGGCAGCAAGTGCCGGCTGCTGGGCCAGAGAATGGAGAACTTGCCGCGCTCTTGCTGATAGTCGTCCAGCACCGAGATCAGGCTGCCGTCGGCCAGGGCGCCGCAAACCACGAATTCGGGCACGTAGGCGATGCCCAGGCCCTGGCTTGCGGCGTGGATCAATGACTCCAGGTTGTTGCTGGTCAGGGCGCTGCCCAGTACCAGCGGTGGCGCGCCGTCGGGCAGGCGCAGATTCCATGGCTGCAGCACGCTGCCGCCGGGGAACTTGTAGCGCAGGCAGGCGTGCCGCTCC
This sequence comes from Pseudomonas danubii, assembly GCF_042980055.1. Lineage (NCBI taxonomy): Bacteria > Pseudomonadati > Pseudomonadota > Gammaproteobacteria > Pseudomonadales > Pseudomonadaceae > Pseudomonas > Pseudomonas danubii. The sequence goes on along the minus strand of NZ_CP116502.1, from coordinate 4,764,898 downwards.
AGGTCCTGGGGGGTGTGCGGGATGCCGCGCTGGGCAAAGTAGCCGGGGGCGCCGATCAGCACGAAGCCGAAGGGACCGAGGCTCCTGGACTTGAGTTGGGAGTCTGGCAGCTCGCCGCTGCGGATCACCGCGTCGACGCCTTCGGCGATCACGTCGATCAGCCGGTCGTTGAAGTCCAGGTCCAGCTCGATGTCCGGATAGCGCGCGGCGAATTCCGGCAGGATCGGCAGCAGCATGCGATAGCCGATGGCGGGCAGGCTGACCCGCAGCCGGCCCCGGGGCTTGTCGCTGATCCGCGCCAGCTCGGCCTCGGCCTCCAGCACCTCGTCGACGATACGCTGGCCGCGCTCGTAGAACAGCGCGCCTTCGTCCGTCAGGCTCAGGCGCCGGGTGCTGCGATTGAGCAAACGCACACCGAGTCGTTGTTCCAGGCGCGCCAGGGCCTTGCCCACCGCTGAGGCGGACAGTCCAAGACGCTCGCCGGCCCCCACCAGGCTGCCGCTGCGGACCACGCAGACAAACACCTGCAGGCCGTTAAGGTTGTCCATCGCTCACCTCGATTGCAGCGTTTTTGTCCGTAAAGAGCGGAAGAATGCCTGGTTTTTCGCCTATTGCGGCACACCTATCATGGATTTTTCTGCAAATCGCCCGGGTTGCCAGGGCTGAGAGGTGTGTGTGAATCCTGAACTCGAATTGTCCCTGGGGCAGCCGGCCCGTGCCCGCGAGCGGGCTTCCTATGGCGTACTGGCCGCGGTCTGTCTGGCGGCCTTGATGTTGCCCCTGACCTTTGTCGGCGTGGCGGTGGCGACGCCGGCCATTGGCCGCGAACTGGGGGGCAGCCCGCTGGCCCTGAGCTGGACCACCAATGCCTTCATGCTGACCTTTGGCAGTGTGCTGATGGCGGCCGGCACCCTGGCCGACGAGTACGGTCGCAAGCGTTTGTTCAGTCTCGGGGTGGCGCTGTTCGGCCTGAGCTCCCTGGCCCTGGTGTTCGTGCCGTCGCTGCTGTGGCTCAACCTGTTGCGCGGGGTCCAGGGGCTGGCAGGCGCCGCTGCCCTGGCCGGTGGCTCGGCCGCCCTGGCCCAGGCCTTCGAAGGGCCTGCGCGAACCCGTGCCTTCAGCCTGCTGGGCACCACCTTCGGCGTCGGTCTGGCCTTTGGGCCGATCCTTGCCGGGGTCCTGATCGAGCACAGCGGCTGGCGCGGGATCTTTGTCTCCGGAGCGCTGATCGGCGGTCTGGCCCTGGGCTTTGGCGTGCCGCGCATGGAGGAGTCCCGGGACCCCGATGCCCGGGGCGTGGACTGGCCCGGCACCTTGAGTTTCACCCTGGCCCTGGTGCTGCTCACCTGGGGCATTCTGTTGGCGCCCCAAAGTGGTTGGGACAGCCCCTGGGTCCTGTTGTTGCTGGCGGGAGCGCTGCTGGCGCTGGGGCTGTTCATTGTTGTGGAGCGCCGGGCCTCGCGGCCGATGCTTGACCTGTCGCTGTTTCGCTACCCGCGCTTTGTCGGGGTGCAAGTGCTGCCCATCGCCACCTGCTACTGCTACGTGGTGCTGCTGATCCTGCTGCCGATCCGCTTTATCGGCGTCGAAGGCTTCAGCGAGATCGACGCCGGAATCCTGATGATGGCCCTGTCGGCGCCGATGTTGGTGGTGCCCTTTGCCGCGGGCTGGCTCAACCGCTGGTTCAGCGCCGGCAACCTGTCGAGCCTCGGTTTGCTGGTGGCTGCCGGCGGGCTGTTTTGGCTCAGTCGGATCGAGCCGGGGCAGGCCGCGGTCGAGCGGGTCTGGCCATTGCTGGTGATCGGCCTGGGCAGCGGATTGCCCTGGGGCTTGATGGATGGGCTGTCGGTGAGCGTGGTGCCCAAGGAGCGGGCCGGCATGGCCAGTGGCATCTTCAGTACCACCCGGGTGGCGGGTGAGGGCATTGCCCTGGCCTTGGTGGTGGCGCTGCTGGCGGGGCTGTTGCAGCACGGCCTTGCAAGCCAGGCGCCGCCGGGGGAGTCGCTGCTGGCCGCGCGGCAGTTGGCCGGTGGCGATCTGGCGGCCAGTGCCGGGTCCTTGCCGACGTTGTCCCGGGAAGGGTTGCTGCACATCTACTCCCAGGCATTCAGCCTGCTGTTGCAGGTGTTGATGGTCATCACCCTGCTGGCGGCCCTGGTGGTGAGGGTGGCGTTGCATGAGCCGCGCCACCCGTGTCAGGCCCGTGACTGATCAGCGGAACTCGAAGAACTCGTAGTGCAGGTTGCCTTCGGGAATCCGGTACTCGTTCATCAACTCCCGCACCTGGGCCAGCAGGCCCTTGGGTCCGCAGAAGCTGATCTGGATCTGCTGCGGGTCGGTTTCCGTGGCCGTGCGTTTGAGGGTCTGGGCCAGGGACTCGGTGCCGCCGCTGTTGGCGACGAAGTCCACGCCACGGGCCTGGGCCATGCCTTGCAGGGTGTCGACGCTGGGAAAGGCCCGGGACGGGTTGTAGCAGTACACCAGGGTCGCCTTGTCGAACTGCCCGGCGGCCGAGTCCTGCAGCCAGGAAATGAACGGCGAGATGCCAACGCCGCCGCCGATCCAGATTTCCCGAGCCGCCTCCAGAGGCCGCTTGAAGCGACCATAAGGCGCGTAGAGGACAGCGCGCATGCCGGGTTGCACCTGCTTGCGCAGGCGTTGGGTGTAGTCGCCGAGGGCGCGGATCACGAATTCGATACGCCCGTCTTCGCTCTGGGCGCTGGCGATGGTGAAGGGGTGCGGCTCGCGCAGGCCCTTTTCCTGCATCGACAAAAAGGCGAACTGTCCGGCCTTGAACGGAAAGCCCCGACCCAGGGGCGTCAGTTCCAGGTGCAGGGAGTTCTTCTCCACCTTGACCGCGCTCACCTGGTATTCGCCGACCTTGGCCAAGAAAGGGTAGAGCAGCAGCTTGTACAGGGCCCCGAGCACCCCGAGGATGCACAGCGCGCCGAGCCAGATACCCGAGGGCGAGTCCAGGGTGATGGGCGACTTGAAGCTCAGCCCGTGCAGGATGACGATCAGAAACAGCGGTCCGGACAGCTTGTGCCACCAGCGCCACTGGCTGTAGGGAATGTTGCGGTTCAGCGCCAGGAGCACGATCAGGCCCAGGGCCACGTAGCTCAGTTGGCGCACCAGGCGTGTCCAGTACTTCGACAGTTCGAGGATCGGCACGCTGTTCCATTCTTCCAGGTTGGCCTTGAACACCAGGTGATAGCTGGCGAACGCCAGGGCCCAGATGCCCAGCCATTTATGCACCTCGTAGACCCGGTCGAGGCCGCCGAACAGGCGCTCGACAAAACCCCAGCGGGCGGCCAGCAAGCAGGACAGGGCCATGTAGGCCAAGGCCGTGCTGCCCAGGATCATGCTCAGGGTGGCGGAGGTCAGCCAGGTGGAGGAAGGAATCTCCAGCAGGAGGGTGAAGGTGGTGATCAGCAGGACACCGACGATCGTGTGCCAGGTTTTCAAGGGTGCATGACTCCGCTCAGGAAATGCCGTCATGGCATGAACATCGACTGCCGCAAAGGGCCCCTTTGCAACGGGTGGGCGCTGCCAAAGGGAGCGATGCATGGAATGGTGTGGCGCTGGGGCAAAGCTGGATATGACAGGTTTTGTGCGCGTGACCGAGTGCCATTCTAGCGCTTGAACCTTAATTCAAGCTGATGCTGGTCATCGATCCGGTGTTTTATGACTGCTGAAAATGATCGAATCTCAATTGCATTTCGATTTCATGTGCTGGGCATTGCTGCAACTGGCGAGTAGCAGCCGGCTTGCCGGCGAAGGGCCCCTCGGGACCTGTGCAGGGCTTGGATTGTTTTCGCCGGCAAGCCAGCTCCTACGCGATGGCGTTGGCCCGGCTAGCGCCTGCGAGGTGGCGGAGGATTTGCACGCGGGTGTGCTGCGCAGGCTCTGGCGCGCGTCTAGCAGCCATAGCCCCGCAGCCGTATCGGGGCCCGTGACGATGAGCCCGACCATGCAAGCCCTGTTGAACCAGATCCTCGATGAAGTCCGCCCCCTGATCGGCCAAGGCCAGGTCGCCAACTACATTCCCGCCCTGGCCGATGTGCCAGCCAACCAGCTGGGGATTGCCGTGTATGGCAACGACGGCCAGGTGTTCAGCGCCGGTGACGCCGACACGCCGTTCTCGGTGCAGAGTATTTCCAAGGTCTTCAGTCTGGTGCAGGCCATCGGCCATTCCGGCGAGGCGATCTGGGAGCGCCTGGGTCACGAGCCTTCGGGGCAGCCGTTCAACTCCCTGGTGCAACTGGAGTTCGAGCGGGGTCGGCCGCGCAACCCCTTTATCAATGCCGGGGCGCTGGTGATCTGCGACATCAACCAGTCGCGCTTCGCCGCGCCGGCCTTGTCCATGCGCGACTTTGTCCGGCGCCTGTCGGGCAACAGTCAGGTGATGGTGGATGGCCGGGTGGCCGATTCGGAATACCAGCACCGCGCCCGCAATGCGGCCATGGCCTACCTGATGCAGTCCTTCGGCAACTTCCATAACGATGTGGAGGCGGTGCTGCGCAGTTATTTCAGCCACTGCGCCTTGCGCATGAGCTGCGTCGATCTGGCCCGGGCGTTCTGCTTTCTGGCCAACGACGGTTTCTGCAAGCACAGCGGCGAGCAGATCCTCACCCGGCGCCAGACCCAGCAGGTCAACTCGATCATGGCCACCAGCGGGCTGTATGACGAAGCCGGCAACTTTGCCTATCGGGTCGGCTTGCCGGGCAAGAGCGGGGTGGGTGGGGGGATTGTCGCGGTGGTGCCTGGGCAGTTCACGGTGTGCGTGTGGTCACCGGAACTCAACAGCGCCGGCAACTCCCTGGTGGGCATGGCGGCCTTGGAGCTGCTCAGCCAACGCATCGGCTGGTCGGTGTTCTAGGACTTACCAGGCGCCCGGGTTGCTCAGGCTGATTTGCCCGCGATCGATGAAACGCTGGGTGCCGAACAGGCCGCCGGCCAGCTTGCCTCGCAGTACGTAGGGCAGGTTGTCCAAGGTCTGGGTCTGGCTCAACCCCAGGGTCTGGCGCAGGACGGAAAACGCCGAGACGCTCACCGGAATCACCAGGATGTCCTCCGAGTAACGGCCGATATGCCCGCGCTGGTCGCTGACCCCGGACGCCAGCGGGCGGCCGTTGACTTCCAGGTCCAGGGCGACGCCGTTGTAGTCGATGGCATTTTCGTTGGGGTTCTGCAGGCGCAGCTTCACCGCGAAGCGCATTTCCAGCTCCTGGCTGGGCAGTGGCTCGATGCCCACCACGTTGATCGCCAGCGGGTCGCGGTTGGGCAACAGCGCACAGGCGCTGAGACTGAGCAGTACCAGGGTCAAGGCGATCAATCTACGCATGGCATACCTGTCGGCAATGGAAATGAATGGCGGACCGGCACCTTGTAGCCGCTGCCGAGCCTGCGAGGCTGCGACAAGGCCCGCAGGGCCTTGCCGGAAAACCCCCGACCAACCTCCAAGGCCGAGAGCCCATCACCCGCGCACGCAGCATAGACGCCCGCCAGCCTCAGGAGTTCGCTTTGCCGCTCATGTCCGGGTCTTGCATCACCTTGAGGGTCGCCGCTTCGGGGTCGAACTCATCCTCTTCCAGCTCAAGGAATTCCTCCGGCAGGAAAATGTTGAGGAAGATCGCGCAGAAGGCGCCCACGGTAATCGGCGACTCGAAGATGTTGTGCAGCGCCTTGGGCAGCTCACGCAGCACTTCCGGCACCGCCGCCACCCCCAGGCCCATGCCTAAGGAAATGGCCACGATCAGCACGTTGCGCCGATGCAGGCCGGCTTCGGCGAGGATCTTGATCCCGGCCACGGCCACGGTGCCGAACATGATCAGGGTGGCGCCGCCCAGCACCGGTTTGGGCATCAGTTGCAGCACCGCGCCGATCACCGGGAACAGCCCCAGCAACACCAGCAGCCCGGCAATGAAGTAGGCCACGTAGCGGCTGGCGACGCCGGTCAGCTGGATCACCCCGTTGTTCTGGGCAAAGGTCACCATCGGCAAGCTGTTGAACACCGCCGCCACCGCCGAGTTGAAACCATCCGCCAGCAGCCCGGACTTGATGCGCTTGATGTACAGCGGGCCTTTCACCGGCTGCTGGGAAATCATCGAGTTGGCGGTCAGGTCGCCGGCCGCTTCCAGGGGCGAAATCAGGAAGATCACCGCCAGCGGAATAAAGGCAATCAGGTCGAAGGAAAAACCGTACTTGAACGGCACCGGCACGCTCACCAGTGGCACCTCGGGCATGGCCGCCATGTCCACCCGGCCCAGCATCCAGGCCACCACGAAGCCCAGGGTCAGGCCGATGACGATCGAGCCCAGGCGCAGCATCGGGTGGTTGAAACGGTTGAGCACGACAATGGTCAGCAGCACCAGGGCCGCCAGCCCCAGGTTGCTCGCCGCACCCAGGTCGCTGGCGCCGTAGCCGCCGGCCATGTCGGTGACCGCCACCTTGATCAGCGACAGGCCCATCAGGGTGATGATGGTACCGGTGACCACCGGGGTGATCAGCTTGCGCAGCTTGCCGATGAACTGGCTGAGGAACATCTCGATAAAGGCCGCGACAAAGCAGATGCCGAAGATGGTGGAGAGGATCTCATTGGTGTCGCCGCCACGGCCCTTGACCATGAAGCCGGCGCTGAGCAGCACGCTGATAAACGAGAAGCTGGTGCCCTGCACGCACAGCAGGCCCGAGCCGATGGGCCCCAGGCGCCGGGCCTGGACGAAGGTGCCCAGGCCGGAGACGAACAGCGCCATGCTGATCAGGTAGGGCAGTTCGCTCTCAAGGCCCAGCACGCCGCCGAAGATCAGGGTCGGGCTGATGATGCCGACAAAACTGGCCAGCACATGTTGCAGGGCGGCGAAGATCGCCGCGCTGAAATGCGGACGGTCATTGAGGCCGTAGATCAGGTCGGACTTGTAGCGGGGAGGGGAACGATCAGGTGCGGTCATGGGAGAAGGCCTGCCAGTGGCGTGCGAAAACGCCAGGGCGCACGCCGGAAAGTGGACGGGACTTGGGCCGCAATGTCATGGCATCAGACAAGACTTGCGCACCCGGTCAGAAAAAGGAGGCGCAGGATGCCAGAAAGGTCCTGTTGTCAGAAGGGCAAACAGGCGCAAAGGGTCAATTTTGCAGGGATACGAAAGATACTGTTTCTCATTTGCCGTTGTGGAATAATCCGCCTCCCCGATTTGCGGACCTTCCCTCGATGCTGCCCATACCCAGCCTGCTGCGCAGCTTTCAAGAGCACTACGACGATCTGCTGAAGTTTCTCACCCGGCGCATGAGCGATCGCCAACGGGCGGCGGACGTGGCCCAGGACACCTATCTCAAGCTGCTCAAGGTCGACCAGCAGACGGTGGAGGTGCACAACGATCGCCGTTTCATTTTTCGCGTTGCCGGCAACCTGGCCATCGATACCCTGCGCCGCGAGCAGCGTCTGGCGGCCAATCTCAGCGACACTGAGCAACACAGTGAAGTGGTGGACCCGGCACCGGCGCCGGAAGCGGTGCTGCTGGCCAAGGAACGCCTGGCGGTGCTCGACGAGGCCCTGGCGCAACTCTCGGACAACGCCCGCCAGGCCTTGCTGCTCAATCGCCTGGAAGGCCTGACTCAGGCGCAGATTGCGTTACGCCTGGGCGTTTCCGAAAGCATGGTGGCAAAATACATCGGCCAGGCCCTGCGCCATTGCCGCGACTGGCTGCAACAGCATCATGAGTGATTCCCCCTTGCCCGCCGCCGACATCCCCATGACCGAACACTCCCAAAGCCTTGAAGACGCTGCACTCGAATGGCAGGTGTTGCTGCATTCCGGCAACGCCACGGCGGCCCAGCGCATGGCCTATCAGCAATGGCGCCAGACCAGTCCGGCCCACGCGGCAGCAGCGCAAGAGGCGCAGCAGCTGTGGGGCGACCTGGGCCAGACCCGGGCCGCCGAACAGCACCGGGCGGCGACAGCCACCGGTTCCTGGCGTGGTTGGCCGGCGCTGGTGGCGTCCCTGGTACTGGCCGTGGCCAGCGGCGTCGGTTGGTGGCAGTGGCCGGCCCTGACCTCGGACTACCACACCGCGGTCGGCCAGCAACAGCACATCACCCTGGCGGACGGTTCCAGGGTCACGCTCAACAGCGGTAGCGCATTGTCGGTGGCGTACTCGGCGGGCGAGCGCCGGGTGATCCTGCAATCTGGCGAGGCGCTGTTCGAGCCGGTTGCCGACCCGCAACGGCCGTTTGTGGTGCAGGCCGACGCCCAATACCTGCACAGTGCCGCCAGCGCCTTCAGCCTGCGCCGCGACGGCAGCCGGTTGACGGTGGTGGTGCGTGAAGGCCAGGTGCAGTTCACTGGTGATCATGCGCCGGTGCTGCTCCAGGCCGATCAGCGTCTGCAGTATCAATCCGGCCAGCCGCTGCTGGCCCAGCAAGCCGTGGACGCTGCCAGTCTCACCGCCTGGCAGCGGGGCAAGCTGATCTTCAACGGTCGCCCCCTGGGGGAGGTGATTGGCGAGCTGGAGCGTTATCAGCATGGTCGCATTCTGATCTCCGATAGCCAGTTGGCGGCCCTGGCCATCAGCGGTGTGTTCGATCTGCACGACCCGCAGGGTTCGCTGCAGGCCTTGCAGCAGCGCTATCCGCTGCAGGTTACCTACCTGCCGTGGCTGGCGGTTTTGCACTGAGTGGATTTTTTTTGCTTGGGGCACTGCAAGTTCTTTCCCGGCCAATCGTCGTAGTGAGACTGAGAAGACAATCATTCTCATTGACGTCATTTCAACGGGCTGGGAAGGAACACGTGAAAGCTATGTTCAAGCTGTCGATACTGGGGCGCGGTCAACACCTCATGCGCCGCACATTACTGGCCCAGGCGCTGTTCGCCGGTGCCTTGAGCCCACTGCTGGCCCAGGCGCAGGACGCCAGCTCCACCAGCCAGGGCAGCAGCACCCAGGAGCGCCGGGTGGCGTTCAAGCTGGTGGCCCAGCCCCTGGATCAGGCGCTGACCCGTTTTGCCGATCAGGCCGACCTGCGCCTGCTGTACACCACCGCTGATGTGGACGGCCTGCAAGCACCGGCCCTGAATGGCGAGGTCACGGTGGCCCAGGCCCTGCAGACACTGCTGGCCGGCAGCGGCATGAGCTGGTCCTTCAGTGATTCGCGTACGGTGATCCTGCGCCGCGCGGCGCCGGCCGCCAGCCTCAACCTCAAGCCGACCCAGGTCAGCGTGGCGTCGCGCACCAGCACCGCCATCAGTGAGATCCCCGGCACGGTGTGGGTGGTGGAGCAGAGCCAGCTGCGCGAGCAACTGAGCACTGGCGTCAGCCTCAAGGAAGCCATTGGCAAGCTGGTGCCAGGCCTCGACCTGGCCCCTGAAGGGCGCACCAACTATGGCCAGAACATGCGCGGGCGCAACGTCCTGGTGATGATCGACGGGGTCAGCCAGAACAGTTCCCGGGGCCTGTCCCGGCAGTTCGACAGCATTTCGCCGTTCAACGTCGAGCGCGTCGAAGTGCTGTCCGGGGCCAGCGCCATCTACGGCGGCGGCGCCACCGGCGGCATCATCAATATCGTCACCAAGAAAGGCGAACCGGGCCCGGCGCGGTTCGAGACCCAGCTGGGGGCCAGCAGTGGCTTCAACAACAGCGACGACCTGAGCACCCGCGTCGCCCAGTCGGTGAGCGGCGGCAACGAAGCCATCAGCGGCCGGCTGGCGGTGGCGGGGGAGCAGAACCAGGCGTTCTATGACGGCGCCGGCAAACAGATCTTCATCGACAACACCCAGACCGACCTGCAGTACAACCGCACCCTGGACCTGATGGGCAGCCTGGCCCTGCAGTTCAATGACGAGCAGAGCCTGGACCTGCTGGCCCAGTACTACGACTCGGGCAACCACGGCAGCACCGGGATCTATTTCCCCAACCTCAAGTACCGGGCACCGTCCAACCTGGAAAACGCCGAGCTGCGGGGCGGCTATTCCACCGACCTGGAGCCGCGTACCAAGCGCCTGCTGCTCAACGCCAACTATCACCACAGCGATGTGCTGGGCCAGGACTTCTACCTGCAGGCCTCGTACCGCAAGGAAGACAACAACTTCTTCCCGTTCCCCTACTACAACAGCGGCAGTCCCGCGGGCTCCAAGGGCGTGTACTTTGCCGCGTCGCAGCAGAATTTCGAGGTCACCAGCCTCAAGGCGCTGTTCGCCAAGGAGCTCGATGCCTTCAAGCTCACCTACGGCGTTGACCTGGACCGAGAGCGCTTCAACGCCGAGCAGAGCACCTTCGATCAGCAGATTTCCTCGGACAGTGGCGGTCTGGATCTGGTGACCCTGAGCAAGGCGCCGCGCTATCCCAGCTATCGGGTCGACGGCCTGTCCGGCTACGCCCAGCTGGACTGGCATGCCACCGACAACCTGACGGTTTCCGGCGGCTACCGGCGTCAGCAGATGGACGTGGATGTCGGCCGCTTCAAGAACGTCCCCGGTGGCAGCAACCAATATGCGGTCAACCTGTACAACCTGGGCAGCATCTACGATTTCAAGAACGGTCATCAGGTCTGGGTCAACTACGGCGAGGGCTTCGATCTGCCGGACCCGGCCAAGTTCTACGGCAAGCCGGGCCTGAGCGTCGACGACAACCCCCTGGCCGGGATCAAGAGCCGCCAGGTGGAGACCGGCTGGCGCTTCTCCGATAGCGACTGGGAGGCCCAGGCGGCGCTGTACTACATCTGGTCGGACAAGGTGATCAGCACCGACCAGGCCACCCTGACCATTGACGTCAAGGATCAGAAAAGCCGCGACTACGGCTTTGAGAGCGCCCTGACCCGGCACTTCCAGAGCGGCTGGGAAGTGGGCGGCACCCTGCATGCCGTGCGTTCCGAGGAGGAGAACAAGAACGGCGGCTGGAGCAAGCGCGACGCCCGTTATGCCTCGCTGTCGAAACTCACCGCCTTCGTCGGCTGGAAGGGTGACAGCAGCAACGTTCGCCTGCAGGGCAACCACGCCTTTACCCTCAAGGACGATGCGGTCAAGGTCATCGACGCCACTCACAGCGTTGATGCCCCCAACACCATCGACGGCTACACCACCTTCGACCTGCTGGGCAGCCACGACACCGACTTCGGCACCTTCAGCGGCGGTATCCAGAACCTGCTGGACAAGCAATACAGCACCGTCTGGGGCCAGCGCGCCAAGCTGTTCTACTCACCGACCTATGGGCCGGACTACTTGTATGACTACCAGGGTCGTGGCCGCACCTACACCCTGAGCTGGAGCATGGCCTACTGAGGGGCCATGCCCCGGGATCGGCACGGCCCAGGCAAAGGCCCGCAGCAGGTCTTCCTCGGTGGCGTGCCCTTCGACACCGGCACCACCAGCCGTTGCGGAGCACGCTTCGGGCCCGTGGCATCCGTGGACATTGCCTGTCTCGCCTCACAAGCCTCCTGACACTGACTGTCAGGAGGCTCTGATATTCTGCGCCGGTGTTTTTTCTCCGGAGTCCACCCAAGGTGTCGCGAGCCAGCCGTTTACTCACCCTGTTGCAGATGCTGCGGGGCAAGAGCCGTCCCGTTACCGCGGCCACCCTGGCGGCGGAGCTGGAGGTGTCCGAGCGCACCCTGTACCGCGATATCGCCGAGCTCACTTCACTGGGCGCGCCGATCTACGGTGAGGCGGGCATCGGCTATGTGTTGCGCAGCGGGCTGTTCCTGCCGCCCTTGATGCTCAATGCCGACGAGACCGAGGCCGTGGTCCTGGGCTTGCGTTATGTCGATCAGCGTGGCGACGAGGTGCTGAGCAAGGCCGCAGCCGATGCCATGGCCAAGATCGCCGCCGTGCTGGCCCCGGCGGCCCAGGATGCCCTGCGCAATCCGACCTTGCTGCCGGGCCCCGCGGGCTGGGGCTTTCCCGACAACAGCGTGTCGTTGAACGTGTTCCGCCAGGCGATCCGGCATCAGGCCAAGCTGTTGATCGACTATGCCGACGTCAATCGCAACCCCAGCCAGCGGCTGATCTGGCCCTTGGCTCTGGGGTTTCTCAACGAGGCCCGGGTGATCGTTGCCTGGTGTGAGCTGCGGGGCGATTACCGGACCTTTCGCACCGACCGCATTGCCGCGGCCCAGGAGCAGGGACAGACCTATCCGGGGCGGCGCAGCGATTGGCTGCGAGCCTGGCGCCAGTGCCTGCAAAAGGACGAGCAGGGCGGTCAATTCACTCCTGACAGGAAATGACACGCGGGGCTTTTAACATGGCGCGATCATCGACTCATCAGGAGCTTTTCTCATGTCAGGTATCGACGTTTCACTGGCCCCGGCGATCCGCGCCTACGTGATGGCGGCCAACACTGGCGACAGCTCGGTGGCGGCGGCGATCTTTGCCGCCGAGGCCCAGGTGTTCGACGAGCGAGAACACCGGGTCGGGCCGCAGGAGATTGCCCGCTGGATGGACGCCAGCCATCGCGTGCGTCCGCGGCTGCAGATCCTCGGGGTCCAGCAGCGCACCGGCAAGGTGTTGCTGGACAGCCTGGTCTGCGGGGATTTTTCCGCCAGCCCCCAGACGCTGCGCTACACCTTTCGCCTGGACCCGCAGGGACGGATTGCACGGCTGGATATCTCCCGCTGAGGCTTGTCGACCGGTGTGTCGAGCGGTTCGTCGGCAAGCCGGTTCCTCCATGGAGTGGGGCGCGGTGGCATACTGCGGCTTTTTTGCCGGGAGGCCCGCGGCCCATGCCATTCGATTCCCCCTTGAGCGCCTATCGGCATGCCCTGGAGCAGGACGGCTTCGTCGCCGACGAGGCACAGGCGCGGGCCGTGCAAGCCTTGCAGAACTGCCACGAGGCCCTGCATCAGGGGCGTACAGCGGTGCAAGGGGTCTATCTGTGGGGGGCGGTCGGGCGGGGCAAGACCTGGCTCATGGATCAGTTCTACCAGAGCCTGCGGGTGCCGGCGCGGCGTCAGCACTTTCATCACTTCATGGGCTGGGTGCATCAGCGTTCGTTCCAGCTTACCGGCACCGCCGATCCCTTGCAGGCCCTGGCCCGGGAGCTCGCCGAACAGGTGCGGGTGCTGTGCTTCGATGAGTTGTTCGTCAACGACATCGGTGACGCGATCATTCTCGGGCGCCTGTTCCAGGTGATGTTCGAGCAGGGCGTGGTCATGGTCTGCACCTCCAACCAGCCTCCCGAGCAGCTGTATGCCGAGGGCTTCAATCGTGAACGTTTCCTGCCGGCCATCAGCGCCATCAGCCAGCATATGCAAGTGGTGGCGGTGGACGGCGAGCAGGATCACCGTCTGCACCCGGGGGCTGCCGCGCAGCGCTACTGGCTCAGTGCCGAGGGCCAGCCCAGCGCCCTGGAACCCTTGTTCCAGCAATTGAGCGGCGGCCAGGCGGTCTCCACTGAGCCGCTGCTGATCGGCTATCGGCCGGTACAGGTGGTCAAGGCCGCCGGCAGCGTGATCTGGTGCCGTTTTGCCGATCTGTGCGAACAGCCGTTTTCCGCCATGGACTTCATGGCGCTGTGCGACAGGTTCAGCGCAATCCTCCTCAGCCAGGTCCCCAACCTCAGTGCCCAGCAACGCCCGGGACGCATTGCCCGAGGCACCGAGGATGGCGCCCAGCGGGTGGTGGCAGGGGATCGCGAATTGCCGCAACTGTCGATCCATGACGACAGCGTGCGCCGCTTCATTGCCCTGGTGGATGAATGTTACGACCGCAAGGTGCCGCTCTATCTGGAGGCCCAGGTACCGATGGAGCAGCTGTACACCGAGGGTTACCTGGAGTTTCCCTTCCGCCGCACCCTGAGCCGCCTGCAGGAAATGCAGTTGCAACGGTTTGCCAGCCAGCCTCGCGCTTGAGGGGAAGAGCTTCCGGCTGTGGTTCATCCTGGCCAATCATTAGGATTTTTCTGTAGAAGGAGGGAGAAAAATCTTCGTTTGGTCAAATCCCCCAGCCTACAATCGAGGCTGCCTGAGCCCTGAACGCTCACTTTCACTGCATTGATCGAGGATGAACATGGACGTTGCCGATGTCGTGGTGCTGCAAGCCAGTTACAGCAACCCGGTGCATGCCGAAGCCATAGGCGTGCTGCTCAATCATTACGCCCAGGACCCCATGGGCGGCGGCCAGGCCCTGGCGCCGGACCAGCTTCAGCAACTGCCGGCAGAGCTGGCCAAGCGACCTCAGGCGTTCAGCGTACTGGCCTTTGCCGGTGGCCAGCCGGTGGGGCTGGTGAACTGCTTCGAGGGCTTTTCCACCTTTGCCTGCCGGCCCCTGGTGAATGTCCATGATGTGGTGGTGCTGGACAGCTTTCGTGGCCAGGGCCTGAGCAAGCGGATGCTGCAGAAGGTCGAGGACATTGCCCGGCAACGGGGTTGCTGCAAGATCACCCTGGAAGTGCTGGAAGGCAACGCCCAGGCCCAGGCCGCCTACCAGGCCTACGGTTTCGCCAATGCCATGCTCGATCCCGCCCATGGCCGCATGCTGTTCTGGAGCAAAGCTTTGTAATGTCCGATGTCAGCCCCCCCGGCTGATTGGCGCCCTGGTGCTGTAGGGGAGCGGGGCTGACTGCTTTAAGCGTCGTGCAATGCCGGGTCGAGCTTGGGGAACACCAGGCGGAACTCGGTGAGGCTGTCCGGTACGCTGTCGACCTCGGTGCGGCCCTGATGCAGGTTCATGATCGAGCGTACGATTGCCAGGCCCAGCCCGGTGCCGCCTTCGGCTCGGGCGCGACTGCTGTCGACCCGATAGAAACGCTCGAACAGATGGGGCAGGTGGCAGGCGGCGATGCCCGGCCCGGGATTGCCCACGACGAGGCTCACGCTCTGCAATTGGCGCTCGATCCGCAGCTCGATCCGGCCCTGATCCGGGCAATGGCGGATGGCGTTGGACAACAGGTTGGAAATGGCCCGCTGGATCATCAGGCGATCCCCCAGCACCCAGGCGTCACCGCGCAGTTCCAGCTGCAGTTGCCTGTCCTCGGCGCTGAGGGCAAACAGGTCCATGACCCGTCGTGCTTCCTCGCCCAGAGACACCCGGGCAAAGCGGGCCTGGGAAGCCGGCTGGCTGACCTGGGCCAGGAACAGCATGTCGGCGACGATTCGTGTGACCCGCTCCAGCTCCTCGATGCTGGCCTCCAGCACGGCCTTGTATTCCTCCGGGGGGCGCTCGCGGGACAGGGTCACTTGGGCCTTGCCCATCAGGTTGCTGATGGGCGAGCGCAGTTCGTGGGCCAGGTCGTCGGAGAACTGCGACAGGCGCTGCACGCCGCCATCCAGGCGCTGCAGCATGACGTTGATGCCCTGGCCCAGTTCCGCCAGTTCCCGGGGCAGCTTGTCCAGGTTCAGGCGATGGGTCAGGTCCTGGGTGGTGACCTTGGCGGCGACCCGGGTGAACTGCTGCAGGGGCAGCAGGCCCCTTTGTACCAGCCACCAGGCACCCATGCCGATCAGCAGCAGCAACAGGGGCAGGGCAATCACCGTGGAGCGCAGGTAGGCGCTGAGCAGTGCCTGGTCATTGCCACGGTCCAGGCTCAACACCACTCGCACCGGCTCGCCATTGCGCAGGTTCATTTGCCGGGTGGCGCTGAGCAGGGGATTGCCGCGGCTGTCACGCCAGTCGAGGTAACCCTCGGCGCTGCTCTCCCTCAGGGCCCGGGGCAGCGGTTGCTCAGCGATGCCGCCAACATTGAGCAAGGGTTCGGCCAGAGGGGTGTTGCTCAGGATGTTCAATTGCAGATTGTCGTGGCCCATCACCAGGTCCAGCAGGGAGTGGGGGCGGGCGGCCAGGTCGCTGCTCTTGAGGTCGCTGGTGAGGCTGTGCTGGATCTGTTCCAGCTTGCTCTCCAGGCCCTTGCGCGCCAGGTTGTCCAACTCGTGGTTCAGGGCCAGATAGGCCAGGGTCGCCAGCAGCAGGACCAGGGCCGCCCCCATCAGGCTGACGGTCAGCCCCAGGCGCATGGACAGGCTGCTGTTGGTCGGCGCCGCCGGCTGGTGCGTCATTGGCGCACTTCCAGGACATAACCGACACCGCGCAGGGTGTGGATCAGCTTGACCTCACTGGCATCATCGATCTTGGCCCGCAGGCGGCTGATGGAGACTTCCACCACATTGGTGTCGCAGTCGAAGTTCATGTCCCAGACCAGGGAAATGATTTGCGTGCGGGTCAGCACTTCCCCCGAGTGGCGCATCAATACATGCAACAGGGTGAATTCCTTGGTCGTGAGATCTATCCGGCGGTCGCCGCGATAAGCCCGATGCCGGCGAGGATCAAGTTGCAAGTCGGCCACTTGCAATACTTGCGGCTGGGACACGGGTTCGCTGCGGCGAATCAAGGTCCGGACCCGGGCCAGCAACTCGGGAAATTGAAAAGGTTTGACCAGATAATCATCGGCGCCCATATCCAGCCCTTTGACTTTGTCTTCCAGGCGCCCGCGAGCGGTCAACATCATGACACGGGCCGGAGAATGTCCGCGCATATGTTCCAACACTTGCCAGCCATCTTGGCCCGGCAGGTTTATATCCAGGATCACCAACTCGTAAGGTTGTTGCTGTATCAGGTGCAGGCCGTCCACGCCATTGTTGGCGCGGTCCACGACATAACCACTTTCACTCAGGCCTTGATGCAGGTAGTCCGCTGTTTTGGGTTCGTCTTCAACCACCAGAATACGCATTGCCAGATCCTCTCCAAACCGCTTGGGCATTATCGAATGAGTGCAGGGTGAAGCCTGAAGTAGCTACAGGGTCAAGAAAGTTAATCAGCTAATTCATAGGATTAGCCAGGTCACCCGATAGCGGCTGAGTGCTTGGGCGCAGGCATGCTAGTTGATTGCACGTAGGGAAAGTGGCGGATGACAGAGTTGTAATATTCCTGTCATTGGCGTGACAGTGAGGGCCTGCCAGCGGATAAAAAAAGGCGCCCTGTAGAGGGCGCCAAACGTCCATCTCTGCCAAAGGAGCACATTGTCCAGAGTGGGTACTGCGTTGAAGATGTATCAGGCGCCGGGCTGTTGTTGCTTGGCGTCCGGTGCGGAATAGTGGGTACCGGCCTTGTCTTGCTCGGTCTTGGCGAGGTTCTGGTTTTTATCGCCGTGAATCTGTTGCTGGTTGACCCGGAAGTTCTCGTAAAAGCGTTGCATATGCTCGGCTCCGCCTTCGGCAAAGGCTGCACTGGAAGTGGCGAGAATCAAACCGCTAAATACCAAAGTTGAAAGTTTCATACTGCGTTTCCTACTTAAGAGTGTTCGGTAACTTGTTTCGTCCCTGCACAAGAAGTGATGGGGCAAGTTTCAGCGAAGTGTATTAAGTGAGGGTTAACGTCAGCCTGAGCGGGATATTACATTCTTGACATTATGTGTCTGCAGGCAGTCACAGCCTGTGTCTGCAGACAATCAAAGCCTGTAGCAGTTGGTTGGCCAGTGAGGGCGTCGCAGAGCTCGCTGCAAGGCAGGATGGTGCCTTTGCCGGCATGCCGGGCCCCGCAGGGATGGGGGCCGTTGCGGCCCCCGAGTCGGGTTCTTACTTCTGGACCACGGTCGCTTCCGTCGGCGCTTTGGGTTTCATCAGGCTGAAGTCGATCAGCGCCTTGCTCTGGCGTGAGTAGGGGTCGCCAATCAGCAGCGGGCGTGGCTTGAAGCTGTCGCTGACCAGGCTGCGGCTGTGGTCCAGCTGGTCGAAACTCAAGCCCGCCAGGTCGGCCCAGGTATGAATCAGCTGGGAGCTGCTGTAAGGGCGGCTGAGGTCGGAAGCAAAGTTCCAGTCATGGGTTTGCCGCCACTTCGGCGAGGCCCAGGCCATGAACGGGATGGTGTACATCGGCGCCGTGGGCTTGCCTTCGTTGCGTCCCAGGGTGTCGTGGCCGGCGGAGTCGAAGACGTCTTCGCCGTGGTCCGACAGGTACAGCAGGAAACCGTTGGGGTCGGTCTTGGCGTAATCCTTGATCAGGCTGGAGACCACGAAGTCGTTGTACAGCACCGCGTTGTCGTAGCTGTTGTAGGTCGGCAGTTGATCGTCACGCACACCGGCCGGCACGCCCTGGCGATCGGTGAATTTGTCGTAGCTTGGCGGGTAGCGGTACTGGTAGCTCATGTGGGTGCCCAGCAGGTGGACCACGATGAACTTGCGCGGGGCGCTGTCGGCCAGGGCCTTGGAGAAGGGCTCGAGCACGTCGCCGTCGTACTGGCGGGCGTTCTGGTTGCGGTTGTTGTTCAGGTACACCTGCTCGTCCGCCTGCTCGGAGAAGGTGGTGAGCATGGTGTTGCGCTTGGTCATGGTCTGCTGGTTGGTGATCCAGTAGGTCTTGTAGCCGGCCTGCTTCATCACGCTGACCAGGGACGGGGTCTTGAGGTAGAGATCGGGGTTTTCTTCGTCGGCGAAGGTCAGCACCTGTTGCAACGCCTCGATGGTGTAGGGGCGCGGGGTGATGACGTTGTCGAACACCGCCAGCTGGTCCTTGAGCTTGTCCAGCTCCGGGGTGGTCTGGCGCGGGTAGCCGTAGAGGCTCATGCGCTGGCGGTTGGTGGACTCGCCGATCACCAGCACCAGGGTGGCCGGCTGGTTGGCCATGCTGTCCTTGAGGTTGGTCAGCGGCGGGATCTTGCTGACGCTGTCGAGCATGCCCTGCATGCCGTTCAGTTGCTCACGGTAGCGGCGATAAGCGACCACCATCTGCCACGGCACGGCGGGTTCGATACGGGTTTCGAACTTCTCCAGGCCGTCGGCCAGGGTGTCGGTGCGAGCGATTTGCTTGATCAGCGGGTAGCCGACAATCGCCACCAGGATTGCCACGGCAGCCGCCAGGGCCTGGCCCCGGGGCAGGTACACCGGGCGCAGGCGGGTCCAGAGGAAGAGGGCGAAGGCGGTGTGGGCCAGGAACGCCAGGAGCATCCACCAGGCAAAGTACTGCGTCAGGTATTCACCGGCCTCCGAGGGGTTGGACTCGAACATGATGAAGATGACGCTTTGCGAGAACTCCTGCTGATAGACGAAGAAATAGCCCAGGCTGGCCATGGAGCAGGCCCAGAGCACCACGCCGATCACTGCCGCCATGACTCTGGTGCGTGCCGGGAACAGCAGCATCGGCGCCAGCCAGATGGCGCTCATGAAGAACGCCTGGCGGAAACCGGCGAAGCCGGACGTGTCCGTCAGTTGAATCAGCAGTTGGGTGATGCCGGAGAAATACCAGAAGAACAGGAACAGCCAGAGCAGCCCCATCCAGTCAAAACCTGTCGCAGACGTGTTACTGCGTTTGAACAATGCCATTCAGCGCTCCCCGCCGTTCCGTGATCATTGCGCGCCGGTTCAGCGCTGCGAATGAAGGCCGCCGTCTGTAACAAGACGGCCACAATGGCCGGGAGTATCGATAGGCAAGTGTGAAAAGTTCGTTAGCGCAGCGTTGGATTTTTGTCCGGCGTAGCAGGCGGTGGGATCAGGTGTGGCGGGAGATAGCTGGCAGGAAAGGGAGCGGGTAGAGCGGTGAACGCAGGCCGGGCCTGCGTTCCGGGGCACAGCTGAGGTTGCTCAGGGGCGCTGCAGCGCTACGGCAGGGGCTTGTCCCTGGTTCTGCAACAGCAGGCGCAATTGGGCGAGTTCCCGTTGCAGTTGATCGCGCTCGTCTTTGAGTTGGCGCAATTCGTCACGACGAATGGTCACGTAGAGAGTCTGTGCTGGTCGTGCCGGTAGTACTGTGCCCATTGCTTCACCTCGCAAATGGAGTGCCTCAACTATGCTTCGCTGGTCGCATCCCTTGCGCAAAGCACTATCGTCGGCAGCGCGAAAATGACGGTGTCAGGCAACCGTCTTGCCTTCACTTGTGACGTTTTCACGCAGCCTGAAGGCGGCAATTTTATTTCTTTTTAGCGCAATTGGAACTTTTTTATTTTTCGTGGTCGTTGTGCCTTCCTGGTGTTTTGCGTCGTTATCCCCCCAAGTTCTGAGAAACTTCGCCCCCAGTGCCGGGACTAATCTCCACGCGGTTCGCGCCGGCCGAGGGGCAAGAGATCGGGCTTGGGCGCGCTGCGTTGCGCGCAGGTGGCCGCAAAAACTGGCGTTATGTCTGAAGATTGCGCTGTCTTGGAGCGTCTCGCCTTGTATAGTTGCGCCCCTCGACGTTTGCACCCAGCCCTTTGGGCTATACATTTTTGATCTGAATTTTTTGCAGTAGGAGCATCAGCACATGCAACTGGGGATTATTGGACTGGGCCGCATGGGCGGCAACATTGCACGGCGCCTGATGCTCAATGGGCACGAGACCGTAGTCTTTGACCGCAACACCGATTTCGTCAGCACCCTGGCCGCCGAAGGCGCCAAGGGCGTCGCCGACCTGCCGGCCCTGGTGGCCGGCCTGGAAAAACCCCGCGCGGTCTGGGTCATGCTGCCCGCCGGCGCACCCACCGAAGAGACCATCGACACCCTGAGCCAGTTGCTGGAACCGGGTGATGTGATCATCGACGGCGGCAACACCTACTATAAGGACGACATCCGCCGTGCCCGGGACCTGGCGCAAAAGGGCCTGAAGTACATCGATGTCGGCACCTCCGGCGGCGTCTGGGGCCTGGAGCGCGGCTACTGCATGATGATCGGCGGCGATGCCGATGAAGTGCTGCGCCTGGACCCGCTGTTCGCCGCCCTGGCCCCCGGCCTGGGTTCGATTCCACGGACCAAGGACCGTGTTTCTGATGACGACCGTGCCGAGCGTGGCTATATCCATGCCGGTCCTGCCGGTGCCGGGCATTTCGTCAAGATGATCCACAACGGCATCGAGTACGGGATGATGCAGGCCTTCGCCGAGGGCTTTGACATTCTCAAGACCAAGTCTTCGGACATCCTGCCGGAGGATCAGCGCTTCGACCTCAATGTGGCGGACATCGCCGAAGTCTGGCGGCGCGGCAGCGTAGTGTCCTCCTGGTTGCTGGACCTGACCGCCGATGCCCTGGCCGGCGATCCGAAGCTCGACGGTTTTTCCGGTGCCGTGGCCGACAGTGGCGAAGGGCGCTGGACCATCGAAGCAGCCATGGAGCAGGCGGTGCCGGTTCCGGTGCTGTCCAACTCGTTGTTCTCCCGCTACCGCTCCCGCGGCCAGGGCACCTACGGCGACAAGCTGCTGTCGGCCATGCGCTTCGGCTTTGGCGGCCACGTGGAGACCGGTAAGAAATGACCTCTACGCGAAAGAAGTCCAAGGCGTTGCCCGCGCCGCCGACCACGCTGTTCCTGTTCGGCGCCCGCGGTGATCTGGTCAAGCGCCTGTTGACGCCGGCGCTGTACAACCTGAGCCGCGACGGTCTGCTGGATGAGGGGCTGCGGATTGTCGGCGTCGACCACAACGCGGTGAGCGACGCTGAGTTCGCCACCTTGCTGGAAGACTTCCTTCGCGATGAAGTGCTGAGCAAACAAGGCCAGGGGGCGTCCGTGGACGCCGCCGTCTGGGCCCGCCTGACCCGTGGCATCAGCTACGTCCAGGGCGACTTCCTCGACGACTCCACCTATGCCGAACTGGCGGCGCGAATTGCCGCCAGCGGCACCGGCAACGCGGTGTTCTACCTGGCCACCGCGCCGCGCTTCTTCAGTGAAGTGGTGCAGCGCCTGGGGGCTTCGGGGTTGCTTGCGGAGGGGCCGGAGGCCTTTCGCCGGGTGGTCATCGAGAAGCCCTTCGGCTCCGATCTGCAGAGCGCCGAGGCCCTCAACGCCTGCTTGCTCAAGGTCATGAGCGAGAAGCAGATCTATCGCATCGACCATTACCTGGGCAAGGAAACGGTCCAGAACATCCTGGTCAGCCGTTTTTCCAACAGCCTGTTCGAGGCGTTCTGGAACAACCATTACATCGACCACGTGCAGATCACCGCGGCGGAAACCGTCGGGGTCCAAACCCGTGGCAGCTTTTATGAACACACCGGCGCCCTGCGAGACATGGTGCCCAACCACCTGTTCCAACTCCTGGCGATGGTGGCCATGGAGCCTCCAGCGGCCTTTGGCGCCGATGCAGTGCGCGGCGAGAAGGCCAAGGTGGTGGGGGCGATCCGCCCCTGGTCCCTGGAGGAGGCGCGGGCCAACTCGGTGCGCGGCCAGTACCGCGCCGCCGAAGTGGCGGGCAAGGCCCTGGCGGGTTACCGCGAAGAAGCTAATGTCGCGCCGGACAGCAACACCGAAACCTATGTCGCGCTGAAGGTGATGATCGACAACTGGCGCTGGGTCGGGGTGCCGTTCTACCTGCGCACCGGCAAGCGCATGAGCGTGCGCGACACCGAAATCGTCATCTGCTTCAAGCCGGCACCCTACGCGCAGTTTCGCGATACCGAAGTCGATCAGCTGTCGCCGACTTATCTGCGGATTCAGATCCAGCCCAACGAAGGCATGTGGTTCGACCTGCTGGCGAAAAAGCCCGGGCCGAGCCTGGACATGGCCAATATCGAACTGGGCTTCGCCTATCGGGATTTCTTCGAAATGCAGCCGTCCACCGGCTACGAGACACTGATCTACGACTGCCTGGTCGGTGACCAGACGCTGTTTCAGCGGGCGGACAATATCGAGAACGGATGGCGCGCCGTGCAGCCTTTCCTCGATGCCTGGAAGCAGGACGCGAGCGTGCAGACTTACCCTGCGGGTGAGGATGGCCCGGATGCCGCTGATGAGTTGCTGGCCCGGGATGGCCGCGTCTGGCACGCCCTCGGGTGAAGGGGGGCAAGGTGCGGTCCATCGCGTTCCTGCTCAGCGATATGGACGGCACCCTGTTGCACCCGGATCAGCGCTTTAGCCCTTAAAACATCCTCCAGCGCTACAACCAGTAACTCACCGCGTACCAGCCCAGCAGGCCCATCACCACGGTGTAGGGCAGGGCCATCCACACCATCCGTCCGTAGGACAGGCGCACCAGCGGTGCAATCGCCGAGGTCAGCAGAAACAGGAAGGCGGCCTGGCCATTGGGCGTGGCGACGCTGGGCAGGTTGGTGCCGGTGTTGATGGCGATCGCCAGGGTCTCGAAGTGTTCGCGACTCATCTGCCCGGAGATAAAGGCCTGTTTCACCTCGGTGATGTAGATGGTGGCGACGAACACGTTGTCGCTGATGGCCGACAGCAGGCCATTGGCAATGAACAGCATGCCTGGTTGCTGGTCCGCCGGTAGCGCCAGCACCCACTGGATCAGCGGCACGAACAGCTGTTGCTGGTGAATCACCGCCACCACGGCAAAAAACACCACCAGCAGGGCGGTGAAGGGCATGGCGTCCTTGAAGGCGTTGCCCAGGCGGTGCTCGTCGGTAATCCCGGTGAAGGCGGTGATCAGCACTATCACCATCAGGCCGATCAGCCCGACTTCCGCGACGTGCAGGGCCAGGCCGACAATCAGGATCAGCGCCGCCAGCCCCTGGACCAGCAACGCCGCCCGCTGCCGTGCGGTGCGCTGGGCGTCGTCTTCGGCCGCGTAGTTGGCCAGTACCTTGCGCACGTTGTCCGGCAGCAGCGTGCCGTAGCCGAACCAGCGCAGTTTTTCCAGGAGTACGCAGGTCACCAGTCCGGCGGCCAGCACCGGCAGTGAAACCGGCGCCACCTTGAGGAAGAACTCGGCGAAGTGCCAGCCCATCTCATGGCCGATCAGCAGGTTCTGTGGTTCGCCCACCAGGGTGCATACGCCTCCCAGCGCCGTGCCCACGGCACCGTGCATCAACAGGCTGCGCAGAAAGGCGCGGAACTGCTCCAGGTCGTCGTGGTGCAGGGTTGGCAGATGCTGATCGTCGCCATAGCCGCTGTCCTGGCGCGGGTCATTGCCGGAGGCCACCCGGTGGTACACCGAGTAGAAGCCCACCGCGGCGCTGATGATCACTGCGGTCACGGTCAGGGCGTCGAGAAAGGCCGAGAGGAAGGCCGACAGAAAGCAGAACAGCAGCCCCAAAAGCGCCTTGGAGCGCACCCCCAGCAGTAGCCGGGAGAACAGGAACAGCAGCAGTTCTTTCATGAAGTAGATGCCGGCCACCATGAACATCAGCAGCAGGATCACCGGGAAATTGTGCACCAGCTCGTCGTACAGCGCCTGGGGCGTGGCCATGCCCAGCAATAGCGCTTGCACCAACAGCAGGCCACCGGGCATCAAGGGGTAGCACTTGAGGGCCATGGCCAGGGTGAAGATGAACTCGATCACCAGGCACCAGCCCGCTGCGGCCGGGCTGACCGCGAAGAACAGCAGCGGATTGAGCAGCAGGAACGCGACAATGCTTGCCTTGTACCAGCGGGGTGAGTGGCCGAGAAAATTGTGCGCGAACGCCTGGGCCATTGAGCCGGACATGGGCTGCTCCTAATAGTGAGAAGCGCGCAACTTGCCGCAAGCCGGATTGAGAATCAAGAACCCATGAAATCTTTTGCCACAATCTGCCCCACCCAAGCTTCTGCACGAGCGCCGGCACCCACTTGCAGGAGCCAGCTGGCTGGCGAAGGCGTTCTCAAGGACGACAGCGTCGTGAGGGCCATTCGCCGGCAAGCCAGCTCTTACAGCGGGTGGTGTTGCGGCCAGTTCTTGTAGGAGCCAGCTGGCTGGCGAAGGCGGCCTCAGGGGCAATGCCATCGTGAGGGCCATTTGCTCGCAAGCCGGCTCCTACGCTCAGGGGGTGCGCTTGGCAACCAGGGTCAGGATGTCGTAGCTGGCCACCAGCTCACCCAGTTGATTGCTCACTTCCACGTCCCAGGCCACCACCCCCTGCGGCGTGCCCTGGGGGCTCTGTTTACCCTGGTCGATCTTGCGCTTGCAGGTCAGCCGCGCTTGCAGGGTGTCGCCAATGCCCACCGGGCTGATGAAGCGCAGGCTGTCCAGGCCATAGTTGGCCAGCACCGGGCCCGGTGCCGGGGACACGAACAGCCCGGCCGCCGCTGAGAGCACGAAGTAGCCGTGGGCAATACGCTTGCCGAATTGGGAGTCCTTGGCGGCGATCTCGTCGAAGTGCATATAGAAGTGGTCCCCGGACAGGCAGCCGAAGTTCACCAGATCGGCCTCGGTAACGGTGCGGCGGTGGGTCAGCAGGGACTCGCCGATCTGCAGGTCCTGGAAGTGCCGGCGGAACGGGTGGACCTCGGTTTCGATGACCTTGGCGCCGCGCACGTATTCACCGGTCACTGCCGCCAGCATGCTCGGCGAGCCCTGGACAGCCGCCCGCTGCAGGTAGTGCTTGACCGCCCGCAGGCCGCCCAGCTCTTCACCGCCACCGGCGCGACCGGGGCCACCGTGCTTGAGTTGCGGCAATGGCGAGCCGTGGCCGGTGGATTCGCCGGCGCACTCGCGGTCCAGCACCAGCAGCCGGCCATGCCAGGCCGCTGCCCGGGGAATGACCTGGGCGGCGATGCCCGGGTCCTTGGTCACCAGGCTGGCCACCAGGCTGCCCTTGCCGCGAGCGGCCAGGTCCAGGGCCTGGTCCAGGTCGTCGTAGGCCATCAGGCTGCTGACCGGGCCAAAGGCCTCGATATCGTGGGCGCCGCCCTGAGCCAGGGGATCACGGCACAGCAGCAGGGTCGGGGCAAAGAACGCGCCCTGGCTGACGTTGTCGCCCCGGGGCTCGAAGCCGTCCCGGGCGCCGAACAACAGATCGCTGCTGTGCAGCAGGCTCTCCAGGCGTTCGGCCACGTCCCGCTGTTGCTCATGGGAGGCCAGAGGGCCCATGCGTACGCCTTCCACCGACGGATCGCCGACCACCACCTTCGACAGGCGCTCGCGCAAGCCCGTGGCCACGGCATCCAGCTGTTTGGCCGGAACGATGGCGCGGCGGATAGCGGTGCATTTCTGACCGGCCTTGACCGTCATTTCCCGCACCACTTCCTTGATGAACAGCTCGAATTCCGGGTCGTCCGGGGTCACGTCCGGCGCCAGGATCGCGCAGTTCAGCGAGTCGGCTTCGGCATTGAAGGGCACCGAGTGGCGGATCAGGTTGGGGGTGGATCGCAGTTTGCCGGCGGTGACGGCGGAACCGGTGAACGTCACCAGGTCCTGGCCTTGCAGGCGATCCAGCAGGTCGCCGGTGCCGCCGATCACCAGTTGCAGGCTGCCTTTGGGCAGCAAGCCAGATTCATGCATCAGGCGCACGGCGGCCTCGGTCAGGTAACTGGTAGCGCTGGCGGGCTTGACGATGCACGGCATGCCGGCGAGGAAGCAGGGGGCGAACTTCTCCAGCATGCCCCAGATGGGAAAGTTGAACGCATTGATGTGCACCGCCACGCCGCCGCGGGGCACCAGGATATGGGTGCCGGCAAAGCTGCCGAGCTTGCTCAGGGATTGCGCCGGGCCTTCGTGCAGCAGGTTGCCCGAGGGCAGCTCGCGGGCGCCAAGTCCGGCGTAGCTGAACAAGGTGCTGTTGCCGCCTTCGATGTCGATCCAGCTGTCGGCCCGGGTCGCGCCGCTGTGGTAGGACAGGGCGTACAGCTGTTCCTTGCGTTCGCCAAGGTACAGCGCCAGGGCCTTGAGGCGCTGGGCCCGCTGCTGGAAATCCAGGGCCAGCAGGGCCCGGGCGCCGTTCACGCGCCCATGTTGCAGCGCTTCGGCGAAGTCCAGGGGCTCTTCATGGGTACGCGCCACTTCATGGCCATCGATGGCGCTGCGCAAGGCCTGGGCCGGGTGCTGGCCGATCCAGCGGCCGCCGATAAAGCTTTGCAGGGTAGGAGACTGTGGCATGGGAGAAAGGCTCCGAAGGGTCAGGGTCAATTGAGGGCCGGTGCAGCGTGCTGGGCGCCGGGAGGCAACTCAGTGATGGCTGGCGCCGGAGGCGCCGATGCCGGTCATGGAACGGATGAACTGCGCCAGGTAGCGGCCGCGCTCCAGCTCGGCCCGGGGCGAGCGGTCGCTGACGGACAAGGCCCAAGCGGCAAAGAACGCCAGGCTCATGGAAAACAGTGCGGGGTTGGCGTAGGGAAACAGCGCCTGGGGGTGGTGCAGCACATTGACCCAGACCGCCGGGCTGAGGATCAGCAGGACAATCGCCGAGATCAGCCCGGCCAGGCTGCCGCCCACCGCGCCCCGGGTGGTCAGGCCTTTCCAGAACATGGAAAGAAACAGCACCGGGAAATTCACCGACGCGGCTATCGCCAGCACCAGCCCGGAGAGAAAGGCGATGTTCTGCGACTCGAACAACAGCCCCAGCAGCACCGCCAGGACACCGATGCACAGGGTGGCGATCTTCGAGACGCGCATTTCCTGCTGGGTGCTGGCCTGGCCTTTGCGCATCACGCAGGCATACAGGTCATGGGACACCGCCGAGGCCCCGGACAGCGCCAGCCCGGCCACCACCGCGAGAATGGTGGCGAAGGCCACGGCCGAGATGAAACCCAGGAACAGGTTGCCACCCACCGCCTGGGCCAGATGTACCGCGATCATGTTGGCGCCGCCGATGATGGCGCCGCTGGCGTCGCGATACTCGGGCTCGGTGCCGACCATGACGATCGCGCCGAAGCCGACCACGATCAGCAACAGATAGAAGTAGCCGATGAAGCCAGTGGCATAGAGCACGCTCTTGCGCGCTTCCCGCGCGTCGCTGACGGTGAAGAAACGCATGAGGATATGGGGCAGCCCGGCGGTGCCGAACATCATTCCCAGACCCAGGGAAATGGCGTCGATGGGGTTCGACAGCAGCCCGCCGGGGGCCATGATCGCGCTGCCTTTGGCGTGTACCGCACTGGCTCGGGCGAACAGCGCCTCGGTGCTGAAACCGAAGTGCTTGAGCACCATGAAGGCCATGAAACTGGTGCCCGACAGCAGCATCACCGCCTTGATGATCTGCACCCAGGTGGTGGCCAGCATGCCGCCGAAGGTCACGTAGCAGACCATCAGCAGGCCCACCAGCATCACTGCGTGGAGGTAGCTGAGGCCGAACAGCAGTTCGATCAGCTTGCCGGCGCCGACCATCTGCGCCACCAGGTACATCAGGGCCACGGTCAGGGTGCCGAACGCCGAGGTCAGGCGCACCGGCGTCTGGGCCAGGCGATAGGAGACCACGTCGGCGAAGGTGTAGGTGCCCAGGTTGCGCAAGCGCTCGGCGATCAGAAACAGGATGATCGGCCAGCCTGCCAGAACCCCCAGGGCGTACAGCAGGCCGTCGTAGCCATTGAGGAACATCATCGCCGAGATGCCGAGGAAGGACGCCGCGGAGATCATGTCACCGGCAATCGCCAGGCCGTTCTGCAGGCCGCTCATGCCGCCGCCGGCGGTGTAGAAGTCCTTGGCCGAACGGGTACGCAGGGCGGCCCAGCGGGTGATCCCCAGGGTCAGTAGGACGAACACCAGGAACATGCCGATGGCGTTCCAGTTCAGCGCGCGGGCGCTGTCGTCGGCGGCCAGGGCCAGGTCCGAGGCCAGCAGGCAGGGCAGCAGGATGACTCCTGCACCGCGCTTCATGACCGGTACTCGCGCTTGAGTTTGTCGTTCAGCGGGTCCAGCAGCTGGTTGGCTCGGTAAACGTAGAAGCCGGTCAGGGCGAAGGCCAGGACGATCATCGCCACCCCCACTGGCATGCCGACGCTGGTGGCCCCGCCGGACAGCGACTGGCCCAGCAGGCCGGGGTGAAAGGCCACCAGCAGGACGAAGCCGTAGTAGGCCAGGAGCATGATCAGGGTCAGTGACCAGTAGAGTCGCTGTTTGCGCCGCACCAGCTGGATAAAGTCCGGGTGGCAGGTGATGCGGTCTATCTCTTGTGGGCTCATGAGGTTTTCTCTGTTGTTCTTGTTATGGGCACGCGCACTACCGGTTCGCTCAGAGCTGGTCGAAGTCCAGCACCACCTTGTCGCTGACCGGGAACGACTGGCAGGCAAGGACGTAACCGGCCGCCACTTCGTAATCTTCCAGGGCGTGGTTGCTGTCCATTTCCACCTCACCTTCGACGACCTTGCATTTGCAGGTGGAGCAGACCCCGGCCTTGCACGAATAGGGCAGTTCGGCGCCCTGGGCGTTGCCGGCATCCAGCAGGCTCAGGCTGTTGCGCGGCAGGTCGAAGGCCAGGGCCCGGCCATCGCTGATCACGGTGATCTGGCTGACCTGCGGGTCCTGGGCGCGGGCGGCTTCCCGGGCCTGGCGCTTCTGGCTGTCACCGGCGGCGTGGAACAGTTCGAAGTGGATGCGCTCGGCGCGCATGCCGGCGGCCTTGAGGCTGTCGCGCACGGTCTCGGTCATGGCCTGGGGGCCGCAGATGAAGGCCGCGTCCAGTTTCTGGACGTCGAGCCAGCGGGAAAACAGTTGCTGGCATTTGTCCTGGGTGATGCGGCCGTTATAGAGGTCGATGTCCTGCTGTTCACGACTGAACACGAACACCAGGTTCAGGCGCTGCAGATAAAGGTTCTTCAGGTCCTCCAGCTGTTCGCGAAACAGTGCCGAGGCACTGGAACGGTTGCCGTAGAGCAGGGTGAAGCGGCTGAGCGGCTCGCCTTCCAGGGTGCTCTTGATGATCGACAGGATCGGCGTGATGCCGCTGCCTGCGGCCACCGCCAGGTAGTGGCCGTGACGCGCCGGATCAAGCTCGACATGGAAGCGGCCTGCGGGGGGCATGACGTCCAGCGACTGGCCGGGTTTGAGCTGTTCGTTGGCAAACGCCGAAAAGCGCCCGCCGACGACGCGCTTCACCGCGATGCGCAGTTCGCCGTCATTGACGCCGCTGCAGATCGAATAAGAGCGCCGTACCTCCTCGCCCTCAAGCTCGGCGCGCAGCACCAGATGCTGGCCCTGGGTGAAGTGGAACTGCGCTTGCAGGTGCTGGGGTATGTCGAAGGCGATGGACACCGCGTCGCGGGTTTCGCTGCGCACGTCCTTGATGGTCAGGGGATGGAACTGGCTCATGATGGTTCTCCTCTGAGGCGGCGAGCGGCTCAGATGCACTTGAAATAGTCGAAGGGTTCCAGGCAGTCGCGGCAGCGGTACAGGGCCTTGCAAGCGGTGGAACCGAATTCGCTGAGGCGCTCGCTGTGGGCGCTGCCGCATTGCGGGCAGAGCACCTGGGGCGCGTCCCCCAGTAGGCTGCGCTTGCTGCTGCCCGAGGGCGGCGCGATGCCATAGGCCCGCAGACGCTGATGGCCGCGTTCAGTGATCCAGTCGGTGGTCCAGGCCGGGGTCAGCTGGCGTATCAGCCGCGGGGCCTGGAAACCGGCCTGTTCCAAGGCCTGGCGGATATCGCTCTCGATCACTTCGGTGGCCGGGCAGCCGGAGTAGGTCGGCGTGACCGCCACCTGCAGATGGCCGGCCTGCCAGCCCAGGTCGCGCACGATACCCAGGTCGAGCACGCTGACCACTGGCACCTCTGGGTCCATGACCTGATCCAGGGTGCTCCAGGCCAGCTCCAGATCGCCTTGTTGCAGCGCGCGCGCACCCTGGTCGCTGCCGATCAATTCACCAGACCGCATCGGGATAGGCCCTCGGCAGGAATTGCATCTGGGCCAGCAGCGGGCCCAGGTGCTCGGTGTGCAGGCCCTGGCGCGCATCCAGGTAGAAGTGGCTCGGGGCTTCGGGCACGGGCAGGGTGGCCCGGGAGAACAGGGTTTCGACGCAGGCGCGCCAGGCGTCGGCCACCTGGGCCGGATCGGCCCACAGGCCGGCCCGGTGCAGTTCGATTTCAGCGGCGTGTTGGTCGATCAGCTCGCCAGTGAAGCGCCATAGCCGCGGGATCGCCTGCAGCATGCGCTGGTGGCTTTCCTCGGTGCCGTCTCCCAGGCGCTCGACCCATTCGCTGGAGCGGCGCAGGTGGTAGGTGACTTCCTTGAGCGCTTTGGCGGCGATGCCGGCCATCCGTTCATCCGTTGATTGGCTCAGGCCCTTGAGGGTTTCCAGGTGCCAGGCGTCGTAGAAAAACTGCTTGAGCAGGGTCACCGCGAAATCGCCATTGGGCTGCTCCACCAGCAACAGGTTGCGGTAGGCCCGCTCGTCCCGGCGGAAGGCCAGGTGATCGGCGTCGCGGCCATCGGCCAGCAGTTCGGCGGCATAGTCCAGCCAGTTGCGGGCCTGGCCCACCAGATCGAGGCCGACATTCATCAGCGCCAGTTCTTCTTCCAGGGCCGGGGCCCGGCCGCACCATTCGCACAGGCGCTGGCCCTGGATCAGGGCGCTGTCGCCGAGGCGCAGCAGGTGGTTGATCAGATCGTTTGCAGGGTTCATGGCCGGCCTCACATGTGTCCGACTTCGGGGGGCAACTGATAGAAGCTGGCGTGGCGGTAGACCTTGTCGTCCGCAGGGTCGAACAGCGGGTCCTTGTCATCCGGGGAGGAGGCGACGATCTGCGCCGAGGGCACCACCCACAGGCTGACGCCTTCGCTGCGCCGGGTGTACAGGTCCCGGGCATTGTTCATGGCCATGGCGTCGTCGGCGGCATGCACGCTGCCCACGTGTTTGTGATTGAGGCCGTGCTTGCTGCGCACGAAGACTTCGTAAAGGGTCCATTCAGACATGGCATTGACTCCGGATCAGGCTGGGCGCGCTCAGGCGGCGTTCTTGTTGGCTTTCTTCTGGGCATGGGCCACGGCGGCGGCCCGCACCCAGGCGCCGTCGTCGATGGCTTGGCGGCGAGTCTCCAGGCGCTCCTGGTTGCACGGGCCGTTGCCCTTGAGCACCTCGTAGAATTCCTGCCACTGGATTTCGCCGAAGTCGTAGTGGCCGCGCTCGGCGTTCCACTTCAGCTCCGGGTCGGGGCAGGTGCAGCCCAGCAGTTCCAGCTGCGGGATGGTCTGGTCGATGAAGCGCTGGCGCAGTTCGTCGTTGCTCTGGCGCTTGATCTTCCAGGCCATGGACTGGGCGCTGTTGGGGGAGTGTTCGTCGCTGGGGCCGAACATCATCAGCGCTGGCCACCAGAGGCGGTTGATGGCGTCCTGGACCATTTCCCGCTGTGCCGGGTTGCCCTCGCGCATCATGGTCAGGAGGATTTCGTAGCCCTGGCGCTGGTGGAAGCTCTCTTCCTTGCAGATGCGCACCATGGCCCGGGAGTAGGGGCCATAGGAGGTGCGTTGCAGCACCACCTGATTGACGATGGCGGCACCGTCCACCAGCCAGCCCACCGCGCCCATGTCGGCCCAGTTCAGGGTCGGGTAGTTGAAGATGCTCGAATACTTGGCCCGGCCGCTGTGGAGCTTGGCGATTTCCTCGTCGCGATCGGCGCCGAGGGTTTCCATGGCGCTGTACAGGTACAGGCCGTGGCCGGCTTCGTCCTGGATCTTGGCCATCAGTTGCAGCTTGCGCTTGAGGGTCGGGGCGCGGGTGACCCAGTTGCCTTCGGGCAACATGCCGACGATTTCCGAATGGGCGTGCTGGGAAATCTGCCGGATCAGGGTCTGGCGGTAGGCATCGGGCATCCAGTTCTTGGCCTCGATCTTGATTTCCCCGTCGATTTTTTCCTGGAAGGTGCGCTCCTGCTCGGACATTTCTGCCAGCGGCTTGATGCGCTTGATCCCCGTCTCTACCAGCTGTGCGTACATGAGTGTCTCCCGGGTTGCAGGTGTGGGTGAGGCTGTGAATGTTTATATGTGATACACAAATAAATATCAAACACAAAATAGCGTGTCATGTTTTGTTTCTGTATCGCTTTGCCTCGCGGCTTGAATGGCGGGCGAAAAAAAGCCCCGTCATGGCGGGGCTCCAGTGCTTGCGTCAACGCTATTTGCGGCGGTCGACCACTCGGCAGGCCTTGCCTTCCGAACGCTTGATGCTGAAGGGGGGCTGTAAAACGATACGTGAGCTGATGCCGATATGGGTCTTTATGTGGCGACTGAGCTCGCTGCAGATGGCCCTTTGCTGTTCATCCCCCAGTTGCTGATGCTCGCTCTTGAGCTCGACGTGAATGTCGACGCTGTCGAGGTTGCCGTGGCGATACAGATGGATCTCGTAACAGGGGGCCAGGTGCACGGCTTTGAGCACTTGCTCCTCCACCTGGGTGGGAAACACATTGACCCCGCGAATGATCAGCATGTCGTCGCTGCGCCCGGTGATCTTGTCGATGCGCCGCATGGGCCGCGCCGTCCCCGGCAGCAGGCGGGTCAGGTCGCGGGTGCGGTAACGGATCATCGGCAGTGCCTCCTTGCTCAGGGAGGTGAGCACCAGCTCGCCCATTTCGCCATCGGGCAGCACCTGAGCGGTCAGCGGGTCGATGATTTCGGGGTAGAAATGATCCTCCCAGAGGGTCGGGCCGTCGCGGGTCTCGGCGCATTCCATGGCCACTCCCGGACCGATGATCTCCGACAGCCCGTAGATATCGAGGGCTTTTATACCCAGGCGCTGCTCGATGGCGCTGCGCAGTTCGTCGGTCCAGGGTTCGGCGCCGAAGATTCCCAGGCGCAGGGCCAGCTTGTGGGGATCGAGGCCCTGGCGTTCGATCTCGTCGGCGATATTGAGCATGTAGGACGGCGTGACCATGATGATGTCCGGCTGGAAATCCTTGATCAGTTGCACCTGCTTCTCGGTCTGGCCGCCGGACATGGGAATCACGGTGCACCCCAGGCGTTCGGCACCGTAGTGTGCCCCCAGGCCGCCAGTGAACAGGCCGTAGCCATAGGAAACATGCACCTTGTCGCCGGGCCGGCCGCCGGCCGCGCGGATCGACCGGGCCACCACCTGGGCCCAGGTGTCGATGTCGTTGCGGGTATAGCCCACCACCGTGGGCTTGCCGGTGGTGCCGCTGGAGGCATGCAGGCGCACCACCTCCTGCATGGGTACCGCGAACATGCCGTAGGGGTAGTTGTCCCGCAGGTCGGACTTGGTGGTGAAGGGCAGTTGGGCAAGGTCCTCCAGGCGCTGGATGTCCTGGGGGTGCACGCCCAGGGCGTCGAAGCGCTGGCGATACAGGGGGACGTTGGCGTAGGCGTGGTTCAGGCTCCAGCGCAGGCGCTCCAGCTGATGCTGGCGCAAGTGGTCGATGCTGGCGGTTTCCATCGGGTCCAGCGGCGCTTCGGGCACGGTTCTGGCTATCGGCATGTTCATGGTGTCACTCGTATTGTTGTTGTCGTTCAACCCGTCACTGCGGGTTCTGAGTGCATGACCCGCAAGAGGCACGAAGGGCTTGCGGGGAGTTCTGCAGGCGCGGGTTGGCGCCTCTGGCGGATCAGGGGGGTGCCCATGCCCCGGCACCCACTGCGGCAGTTTCTGCGCTACGACGCAGCGGGGCCATGTCAGCGCCCCTTGAACACTGGAGGGCGCTTGTCCATGAAGGCGCTGACGCCTTCTCGATAGTCTTCGCTGCGTCCCGCCAGGCGTTGCAGGTCGCGCTCCAGCTCCAGTTGCTGGTCGAAGCTGTTGTGCAGGCTGGCATTCAGGCTGCGCTTGATCAGCGCCAGGCCATAGGTGGGTTGAGTCGCCAGGTGTCGGGCCAGGCTCAGGGCTTCATCGCGCAGCAAGGCGTCGTCCACGCACTGGTAGATCAGTCCCCATTGCTCGGCCT
The DNA here is from genome assembly GCF_042980055.1 of Pseudomonas danubii. Classification (NCBI taxonomy): domain Bacteria; kingdom Pseudomonadati; phylum Pseudomonadota; class Gammaproteobacteria; order Pseudomonadales; family Pseudomonadaceae; genus Pseudomonas; species Pseudomonas danubii. The sequence goes on along the minus strand of NZ_CP116502.1, from coordinate 4,730,570 downwards.
GTTCGGCGCTCAGGCGGTTGCCGAGCAGGGCCAGGGCCTTGGCCCGGGCCATGCCCACCAGCCGTGGCAGCAGCCAGGTGCCGCCGGAATCGGGAATCAGCCCGAGTTTGCAGAAGGCCTGGATAAAGCTCGCGGAGCGCGCTGCCAGTACCAGGTCGCAGGCCAGGGGCAGGTTGGCGCCAGCGCCGGCGGCCACGCCATTGACCGCACAGATCACCGGCAATGGCAGGTCGCGCAGCTCGCGCACCAGCGGGTTGTAGAACTGTTCGATGGATTCCCCCAGGTCAGGCGCTGCATCGCCGGGGGCGACGTCGCGCTCGCCAAGGTCTTGCCCCGCGCAGAAGCCGCGGCCTTCGCCGGTCAGGAGCAGGACCCGCACCTCGGGGTTGTTGCGCACGTGCTTGAGGGCCGCCTGCACCTCGCCATGCATCTGTGGGTTGAAACTGTTGAGCTGTTCGGGACGGTTGAGGCTGAGGAGGGCGACGCCCTCGCTGATGGAGAACAGGATGGTGGCAAAGTTCATGGTCGGGTGTTGAGGCATGGCGGATGTCCTCGGAGTGATGCGGCCGGTTGCCGGCTCGATTGTCGGGTCGGCCCGGGAGCCGGTTTTCGCCGAGTATATCGCCAATGTGATACATAAAATCAAGATTAATAGATTGTTAATGTGTCCTATCTTTCGGCTTCAGCTGCGTTCTATTCGGGGCGGCAGGTCGATGGGATGCTGCCTTGGGCCGGTAATTGAGGCCGTATCCTTTATGCTTTGCGGGTTGTGGCGCCTGTGGCGAGCCAGGCCTGTGTCTTGGAGAACGGTTGTGTACCGAGAATAACCTGATACAAAATGCCGTCCGCGTTGTATCGGTATCCTGGATTGGGTGGCGTCGTGCATTCTCGGCGTTGTATTCGCGGGCAAGTGCAGCGCCCCCCAGCCGCTCCAACAACAGCAGTTTCTGCTGATCAGAGAGGGAAGCAGCATGACGTGCTACAGCCTTGATGGCTTGATTCCGGTGGTCGATCCCAGTGCCTATGTGCACCCTTCGGCGGTGCTGATCGGCGATGTGATAGTCGGCCCCCGTTGCTATGTCGGCCCCCTGGCCAGCCTGCGGGGGGATTTTGGCCGGATTGTCCTCGAAGAGGGGGCCAATCTGCAGGACACCTGTGTGATGCATGGTTTCCCTGATAGCGACACGGTGGTGGAGCGCAATGGCCATGTCGGCCATGGCGCAGTGTTGCACGGTTGCCGGATTGGCGCCGACGCGCTGGTGGGCATGAATGCGGTGGTGATGGACAACGCCTTCATTGCGCCGCGTTCCTTCGTTTCGGCGGCGGCGCTGGTCAAGGCCGGTTTCGAATGCGCGCCGCAATCGCTGGTGATGGGCGCGCCGGCGCGGGTCACGCGTCAGTTGAGCGACGAGGAAGTGGCCTGGAAGCTGGCCGGCACTCGGGAGTACCAGCACTTGACCCGTCGCTGCCTGGAGCAGATGCAAGTCTGTGAGCCGCTGTCTCGGGTCGAGGACGACCGGCCGCGAATCGCCGACGGCGGCTTTCGTCCCAAGGCCGGCCAATGAACACCCCGGGCCGCTGCGACGGTCTGAAACCGGCTATATTCCTTCCTTTTTTTCCGGTACGCCCATGTCGTCCCTAGCGCCACTGAACCATCTGATCAAACGCTTTCAGGAGCAGACCCCGATCCGCGCCAGTTCGCTGATCATCACCCTGTACGGCGATGCCATCGAACCCCATGGCGGCACCGTCTGGCTGGGCAGCCTGATTCAACTGCTGGAGCCCATGGGGATCAACGAGCGGCTGATCCGCACTTCGATCTTCCGCCTGAGCAAGGAGGGGTGGCTGACTGCCGAAAAGGTCGGGCGCCGCAGTTACTACAGCCTGACCCTTGCCGGTCGCCGGCGATTCGACAAGGCGTTCAAGCGGGTCTACAGCGCCGGTGTGCCGGCCTGGGATGGTTCCTGGAGCCTGGTAATGCTCGGACAACTGCAACCGGAGTTGCGCAAGCAAGTGCGTGAAGAGTTGGAGTGGCACGGGTTTGCCGCGATGTCGCCGCTGATGCTGGCGTGCCCGCGCAGCGATCGCGCCGATATCAATGCCACCTTGCTGGAGCTTGGCGCCCAGGACGACACCATTGTCTTTGCCACTGCACCCGAGGACGTGCTCGGCTCCAGAGCCCTGCGCCAGCAGGTGCGCGAGAGCTGGAACATTGACGAACTGGCAGCCCATTACAGTGAATTCATCCAACTGTTTCGCCCCCTCTGGCAGGCCCTGCGCGAGCAGGAGCAGTTGCAACCATCCGACTGTTTCCTGGCTCGCCTGCTGCTGATTCATGAGTACCGCAAGCTGTTGCTGCGCGACCCGCAGTTGCCGGACGAACTGCTTCCCGGCGATTGGGAGGGTCGTGCTGCGCGCCAGCTGTGTCGCAACATCTATCGCTTGATCCAGGCCAAGGCCGAGGAGTGGCTGGCCACGGCTCTGGAGAGCGCCGATGGCCCGCTACCGGATGTGGGGGAAAGCTTTTATCGGCGCTTCGGTGGGCTGCTCTAGCTTGAATAAGGATTGACCTTGGAATTTGTCTTGTTCTAGGGTCGCCAGAGTCCGCTGGGCAACTAAGGTTGAGTGTTTCAGGCTTGTTGCAGTGAGATGAAGTTCAGGTGATTGGCAGTAGTGAGTGCACGGCCAGGAGGGAGTATCCGGTCTTGCAGGGAAAGCAGGCAGATAAAGGAACTATCAATGAGATCGATACGCAAGGTGGCAGTGCAACTATGTTTGGCTGGAGTCTTAGTTGCTTTTGGGAGTCTGGCCGGTGCCTCGCAACTTGTTCCGGCGCTGGGGCTGGCCAATGATCAATATGCCAAGTCTCCAGGGCCCTACAAGGTCACTACCAATGCGGTCTTGAGTGACTGTCGCGGTCTGTTGGGTGTATTGGCGAGGATCATGCTGCTGGACAACAGCGTTCAATGCAATTCGTCCTTTCCCTATGGGTTTGCCAGTCCGGTTTCCACCAGTGTTTATTATCCGAGCAATATAAGGAATCTGGACAAGTTGCCGGTGGTCAACTTTGTTGGCGGCATCCTTTCCAATCAGGGGCAATACACCGATTTGATGAGGCTGTGGGCGAGTTACGGCTTTATCGTGATCATCTCCTCCGACTTCATCAATACCGCGCCCACCATGCATGTCCTGGGCGCCCTTGAGCTGAGCAAGCTCAACCAGGACCCAACCTCACCGTTGTTCGGCAAGGTCGATCTGACTCGCACGATAGTGGCGGGGCATTCCGCTGGCGGCGGGGCGTCGATCCTCTCGTCGAGCCTGCTGCCTGGCACCTTGCAGGGCATCGATCCACAGCTGCGCTACATCGGCTCACTGCCCATCGAACCCGGGCCCATAGGCCTGGGCTCCACCGTCAAGACCCCGACCCTGGTGCTTACCGGGGCCGCGGATGTAGTGGTGCCGGCCTGGGCCTGGCCGCGGCTCTGGCAGGGCGGGTTGATCAAGGCGGTGCCGGGATGGAGTGCCACGGCCCATAACGCCACCCATTTCAGTCCGGTGCGCAGTGTCCGGGAAAACGAGTTCGCCGGTATTACAACGGCCTGGATTCTATATCTCGGCAAGAGTGATCCGGGGGCCAAGGAGTACTTTGTCGGTCCGAACTACAAACTCGCGCGGGACCCGCAGTTTATCCGGCTGGCGTTCAATCCGTTGCGGGTTCAACGCAATGAAGTGGCGGACAATCTTCAGTAAGGCAACGGGTCGATATTGTTTCTGGACCTGGCGATTGATGACAAGTTTGCAGGCTCGGGTGTTTTCTTCATAAAACATTCTTTTGCAACCTTGAAAACATGGTCAATTTGCGAAGTCGCAGGTCTGGGCAATATCGGCTTGATGTAATTGCAATGGCAATGTCACTGCCTTGTTATTTGAAATGAATACTTTTGCTTGCAGCGTCATATATCGCGCTGCAACCACAAGGATTCAAAGACCCATGCCCAGTCTTTCACGCAGGAAGCTATTGCAAGCGGCCGCTATCGGTTCATTCTTTTCATCCTTGCCCCTGGCTATTCGCCAAGCCCTGGCCATACCGGCGAATAACCGTACGGGGACGATCATGGATGTCGAACACGTAGTGATCCTGATGCAGGAAAATCGCTCTTTCGATCATTACTTCGGTACTTTTCCCGGGGTACGGGGCTTCAGCGACCGCTTTACCATTCCACTGCCCGGTCAGCGCACGGTCTGGGAGCAACAGGGTAAGGGCCGGCTGGTGATGCCCTATCACCTGGACAGCAGCAAAGGCAACGCCCAGCGCGTCAGTGGCACGCCTCATTCATGGGTGGATGCCCATTCGGCCTGGGACAATGGCCGCATGAGTGCCTGGCCGACCCACAAGACAGCGACGTCCATGGGCTATTACCGTGAGCAGGAGCTGCCATTCCAGTTCGCCCTGGCCAACACCTTCACCCTGTGCGACGCCTATCACTGTTCGGTACACGCCGGGACCAACCCCAATCGGTTGTTTCTCTGGACCGGCAGCAACGGCCCGAGCGCGGCAAAGGTCGCTGCGGTGGTCAACGAATGGGATGGCCCGGGTGCGGTAAACGTCGGCTACAGCTGGAAGACCTATCCCGAACGCCTGGAAGAGCAGGGTGTCAGTTGGAAGGTCTACCAGCACCTGCCGGACAATTTCGGCGACAACCCCCTGGCCGGCTTCCGTCAGTACCGTGCCGCCAGCGTACAGGTGGGCAATCCGGCCCAACCGCCCAAGGACTTCAATGCCTTTGTGCCTTACAGCGATGCCTTGAACGCCGTCGCTGCGCTGTACAAGGGCAATGGCAATACCTTGCCGGCCAGCAGCGGCAGCAATCTGGAGGCGATCATTGGTGGATTTCGCAATGACGTGCAGGCCGGCAAGTTGCCCCAGGTCAGCTGGATTGTGGCGCCGGCCGCCTATTCCGAGCATCCCGGCCCATCGAGTCCGGTCCAGGGTGGCTGGTTCACCCAGGAGATTCTCCTGGCGTTGACCCGCAATCCCGAGGTCTGGAGCAAGACCGTGCTGTTGCTGACCTACGATGAAAACGATGGCTTCTTCGATCATATGCCGTCGCCGTCGGCACCTTCCCAGCGTCAGGATGGCAGCTTTGCCGGCAAGTCCACGCTGGGTTTCGACAGCGAACTGTTCAAGCATCCGGCGCCACCCGGTTCGACCCAGCAACCGCTGCCCGATGGCGGCGTGTATGGCCCCGGGCCGCGGGTGCCGATGCTGGTGCTGTCTCCCTGGAGCCGGGGAGGCTGGGTCAATTCCCAGGTGTTCGATCACACCTCGGTGCTGCAATTTCTCGAAAAACGCTTTGGCGTGCGCGAGCCCAATATCAGTGCATGGCGGCGGGCGGTATGTGGCGACCTGACGTCGGCGTTGAATTTCGTCGACCCCAACCATGAGCCATTGCCGGCGCTGCAGACCACCACCCGTCAGGCCGCCGACGCGTTGCGCCAGCGCCAGGAGAAGCTGCTCCAGGTGCCGCTACCCTTGGCCAGCCAGCAGTTGCCACCGCACCAGCCGCGGCTGGCCCGACCTTCACGGGCACTGCCTTATCGTCTGCATGTCGACAGCCAGGTGGACCCCAAGGCCAAGACCCTGTCCCTGAGCCTGCAGAACACTGGCGAGCAGGGCGCGGTGTTCCATGTGTACGACGGCCTGCACCTGAGCGATATCCCGCGGCGCTACACGGTGGAGGCCGGCAAGGCGCTGCAGGACAGCTGGCCAGTGGTGGAGCGCTACCAGCTGTGGGTATTGGGTCCCAATGGCTTCCACCGCAGCTTCAGCGGCCAACTGCAACAGCTCCAGCCTGAGCTGTTGGTGACGTCCAGCAATAACCAACTGCAGTTCACCCTGAGCAATCCGGGGACGCGTGGGGTATCGGTCACTATCGATCGCTGCCCTTATACCCAACAGGGGCCATGGACCCTGGTCGTGCCTGGGGGGGCAGAGGTGCGCCAGGTTTTCGCCTGTGAGTCCAGCGGTGGCTGGTATGACTTGACCCTGCGCAGTGACGCAGGCTGGTTGCGCAGGGTAGCCGGACGACTGGAAACCGGGGCACACAGTATCAGTGACCCGCTGATGGGGCGGCCCTGAGAGGGCATTGATGAAGCAAAAGGGACACTGGTTGGAAATAGCGAGGAGGTGCAGCTTCTGCACTAGCGAAAACAACCACTACGCTGAAGATAAAAGTTGCAGCGAGGGAAAAATAGATAGCGTGCTTAGTTGTTTTGCCTAAGTAGCGGATCACCTGTTCGGGTGATCCGCTAACAGCATCACTTACTTGGGCATGGCCCAGGACTGCAAGATATAACCTTCCTGGCTCAGTTCAGCGCGGGCTTGTTTGAGCAGGTCTTCCAGTTGGGCTGGATCGGAGTAGGCGCTGCTGGGAATCTGGGTGTGACCGATACGGGTACTGGTACGGTCGATGACGCTCAGGCTGAGCTCGCCGTTCCCGTCCTGTGGGGCCCAGGCCACGCATTGAAAAGGCTTGAATGCGCGGTCGGCGATCAAAAGTGCTTCGTTTCTACGGAGCGGGGCGTTCATGGGGTCTTCTCTCTATGTGCCCAATCAGATGATGTGCCGTCGGTTGGGCTTACCGTTCGGCTGGTCACTTGTACTGATGCACTGAGGTAGTGATCGGGTCACACTGAAAAACAAGTTTTTACAACTTTCGTACGTGGGCCCTGTGACAACACCATTAGTTACGGGGTTCTTAAAAAAAGACTGCGACAATCAGTCGCTCGGGGCGAAGTTCTGGCAGCGCGTTAGTTCCTTTGGTAAGCAGCGCTATAAGCAATTGATACATTCAAGCGTCAAGTTCTTGCTAACGTTACAGCCAGGTTTGCCAAACCACTGTTTCTAATAACTTTTCCCTCTTTTGGCGCCAAGGACCAGTCATGCTCGAAGCTCCCGTGCAGCGCCGCTTGCTGGTGGTCGACCCCTGTGATGACTGCCATCGTCTTCTGCCCGCGCTGCGCGCTATTGGCTGGGATGTGGACAGCTGTGACCTGGAGTCTGCCCGCGAGCGCTCCTGCGATGTCGGCTTGCTGCGCCTGCAACCCTTTCACCTGGAGCGTCCGGAAGCGGTCAAGGACCTGATCAGCCACAGCGGCACCGAGTGGATCGCGGTGCTGAGTCCGGAAGTCCTGCGCCTGCAAAAGGTCGGTGACTTTGTCTGCGAATGGTTTTTCGACTTCCATACCCTGCCGTTCGACGTCTCCCGGGTCCAGGTGACCCTGGGACGGGCCTTCGGCATGGCCCGCCTCAGGGGCCAGGGCGCGGTCCATGTGGACCAGCCCGAGCACGAGTTGTTGGGGAGCAGCCGGCCCATCCGCGACCTGCGCAAGCTGCTGAGCAAGCTGGCGCCCACCGAGTCGCCGGTACTGATCCGCGGCGAGAGCGGCACCGGCAAGGAGCTGGTGGCGCGTACCCTGCATCGCCAGTCCCAGCGTCACGACAAGCCATTTGTGGCGATCAACTGCGGGGCGATTCCCGAACACCTGATCCAGTCCGAACTCTTCGGCCATGAAAAGGGCGCTTTTACCGGGGCGCACCAGCGCAAGGTCGGGCGCATCGAGGCGGCCCACGGCGGCACTTTGTTCCTCGATGAGATCGGCGATCTGCCGCTGGAGCTGCAAGCCAATCTGCTGCGCTTCCTGCAGGAAAAGCACATCGAGCGTGTGGGCGGCAGCCAGCCGATACCGGTGGATGTCAGGGTCCTGGCTGCGACCCACGTGGACCTTGAGGCGGCCATCACCAGCGGTCGTTTTCGTGAGGACCTGTATTACCGGTTGAACGTGCTGCAGGTGATTACCGCGCCACTGCGTGAGCGTCATGGCGATTTAGGGATGCTGGCCAGCCACTTTGCCCACTTCTACAGCCAGGAAACCGGACGCCGGCCACGCAGTTTCAGTGAGGACGCCCTGGTGGCCATGGGCAAGCACGACTGGCCGGGCAATGTCCGCGAACTGGCCAACCGGGTGCGCCGGGGCCTGGTACTGGCCGAGGGTCGGCAGATTCAGGCCAGTGATCTGGGCTTGCAAGGCCTGCAAGCCCAGGATCTGCCCATGGGCACCCTGGAGGACTACAAGCACCGCGCCGAGCGTCAGGCCCTGTGCGACGTGCTCAACCGGCACAGTGACAACCTCAGCGTTGCCGCCCGGGTCCTGGGCATCTCGCGTCCGACTTTCTACCGTTTGCTGCACAAACACCGGATCCGCTAGGGCGGCAAGAACGCCAAGGCCCGCTGCGATTGGGGAATCGCCGCGGGCCTTGGCGTTTTTGCCGGTGGATCAGAAGTAGTAAGGGAATTTCAGGCTGAAGGTGAAGGCCGGGGCGTCCTCGGTCATGCCGATGGACAGGTTGGGCACAATGGTCAGGTTGTCGGTGGCCGCAATGGTCATGCCGACGTTGAAGTAACCGGCGTTGGCGTCGCTGGAAACCACCGACTGCCAATCGCCGCCATCCTGCTTGAGTTTGCTCTTGCGCTGTATCAGGTCGGACACCGAGAAGGACATGCTCATCTTCTCGTTGAGGGCGAAAGCCACACCGGCGCCGATCTGGAAGCTGTCGCCCAGGCGGACTTTGCCAGGGGTCTTGCTGCCAACCGTGGAACTGATGTCGTCAAACGACTCTTCCAGGTTGTGGGTGTAGGCCAAGGTGCCGAACAGCACCGCCGGATCGAAAGTCTTGACCAGGGAGATCCCGGGGGTGATCGACCAGACACCGTTACCGGTCGGCAGGCTTTCAGGCACGTACAGGTTGTTGTTGCCCGCAGATTGCACCAGCTTGATCCCGAACGGTTCCTTGCCGGTGGGGGCCTTGACTCGCAGGGTCGCCACGGCGTCGGGCCAGAACTCCGATTCGTCGAGGAATTTGTAAGCCACGCCGAAGTTCACGTCCCCCAATGTCGGGTCACGGGTCACCGATTCTTCGGTGGTCTGGGTGCCGGCACCGCCGCCACCACCGGACTGGAAGGTGGACTCGCGATACAGCACGGGGGCGTTGATGTCGAATTGCCAGCGGTTGTTGAGGTTATAGCGAGCGGTCAGGTCCAGGGTCCAGGTATCGGATTTGATCCGGTCCAGGTTGATGTTGCCGAGAAAGATCGAGTCCAGCGCAAGGAAGCCGTTGACCGTGAGTTGCCGAGCGTCGTAGCGGGCGTAGGTCAAGCCGGTCTCGACGCTGAACTTGCCGCCACCGAAGAAGCCACTGGCCTCGTCATACAGGTTGCTGACGCTTTGGGCCGGAGCCGAATCATCCTTGAGCGACTGACCGTAGGAAGCGCCCCCGGCTGCTCCTCCGGACGCCGCTGCGGCGCCAGTGCCGGCAACCTGTTGATTGCCTCTGAGATCAGCTGGCGATTTGGCCAGGCGCTTGGGCGGTGGCGCCGCGGGTTGGTCTTCTACCTGCCGGACTCGCTGCTCCAGTACCGCCAGGGCCTTCTGCTGCACTTCGTAACGTTGCTTGAGCTCCAGAAGTTCGCGTTTCAGGGTCTCTACATCGGCATCCGGCGCGGCTTGAACCAGCGCCGCTGGAAATAGAGTGCTTAAACACATGACTGCGCGCAGTGAAACCGATCGATACATGAAATAAACCGTCCCTTTTGAACCCCAATGGTCGAGAATCAGCGTAGTTCAAGATCAGAATTTGCGTAGAGCGTCTAGCGTTGTCAGGTTGCAGTCCAAAACACCGTTGCTGGGCCCGTTGTTTCTGAGCACCACATTGAGTTGAGTCAGGTTGTTGACCAGGTTGCTGTTACCCATCAACTGGGTGTTCTGCAACAGATTGCCCTGGGCCACTTGCTGCAGGGCGCTGCCCTGATTGCCGTTGGCCTGTATCGCCATCTGGATACCGCCATTGAGGGCCGATACCGCCACGCTACCGGCGGCGTTGCTGCCGGTGATGGTCTGGCCGCTCATCAAGGCCTGGCCGGCCCCAGCGGCCAAGGCGGGCGCCTGGTTGGCCTCTGTGACATTGATGCTGATGTTGTTGTAGGCAGAATTGCCATCACCGGCGGCTCTCACGCTCTGGGTCACGCCCTGGCCATTGGCCAGGCCTGCACCGCCGATCACATTGCCGGTGCCTGGGGGCGGCGTGGTGCCGTCACCGGTTTGGGTGATGGTGGAGACGTAGAATTCCGGCTTGATGGTGGCTTGCTGGATCTGCAGCGAGGTGGTCGCACCGATCAGGTCACCGCTGGCGTTGCGCCAGGTACTGCTCATGACAATGCCGAAGCTGATAATCCGCCCCGGCATCACGTAACGGCCCCGTAACTGCGATAATTCCTGATCCTGGATAAGTTCGGGCTTGAAACCAGCATGGGCTGGAAGAGCTGCTGCCAGGCAGGCGGCGGCCAGCCAGTATGAAGTCTTCATCTGCTTGCTGCTCCCGGAGCGTCCTGCCCCTTTATGATTGTTCGGGCTTCTAGAAGAAGTCGCTCTGGATAAAACCGAAGTCCATCAGGTCCGTGTCTTTGACCGGGTAGAAACCATCGAGCTTGTTTTTCGCGGTCAGCGGAGCAGGCGGGTCGAGCAAGGCGTTGGCCTTGTCGTAGCCGGGACCGATGATGGCGAACACGATTCCATTCCAGCCTTTGACGAAGTCTTCATGGGAGTAACGCTTGTGACCCAATACCGGGTCACCGATGTAGACCCAGCCTTTCTGGGCCCGCTGCATCACCACGAAGTGCTTGTAGCCGCGAATTTCCATCAGTACCACCACCGGAATGGTCACCGCTTCGAGCTTGTCGGGCGGAATCCGGTAGCCTCGGGCGCGCATGCCGATGCTTTCCACGTAGCGCTTCATATCGAGCATGGAAAAACCCTGGGTGCGGACCAGATTCTGATCCGAATTGACCAGCATGCCCTTGATGACGTGCTCCTCATCGACGTCAAGCCAGTAGGCCTGGCGCAGAACGGTCGCCAGCGCGGCGGCGGCGCAACTGAAGTCGGTCTTCTGCTCGACGATGTCGCTGAACTTGCGTTCACGTACGCTCTGCACCTGTTTGAAGATCAGGTTGCCACCGGGCAGGCCGGCGACGGCCATCTGCGCAGCCTCAACGGGAACACAGAGGCACAGCAGGAGGGAGAGGATCGCAGTACGCATGATCGTTACGCCTGAGTCGGACTGTGGAAAAGCCCCGTTTCCGGGGCTTTCGTTACGATCGCGATTACATGCAGGCTTTGCAGCCAGCGGCGATGGACAGCGAGTTGCTTTGTTGGTTGCCCACACCAGCCGAGACGTTGGCGCCGCCGTTGCCGGAGAAGCCGTTCATCGAGTTGGTCATGCTGGCGTTGTTGACCACTGGGTTTTTCCAGCCGTCTTTGGTCAGCACTTGCTGGGTCCAGTAGCCAGCCAGTTCGATGGTGCCTTGTTCCTTGAAGGTGAATTTTTGATCGTCGTTGTCGTGGCCACCACCGCGGTTGTTATTGCCATAGCCGCCGCCGTGATGATCGTCGCCTTCGATCTTGCCGCTGCCGGTGCCTTTATAGGTGCCGTAGGCCACGAAGCCGCCCGAGAGGGTGTCTTTTTTGTAGGCCTGGACGCCTTTGTTCTCTACGACCAGATTGGTCGTAGACTGGTTGGCCGCCGCTGCTGCGGTTGCCACGCGACCGCCGGACACGGCGATGGCCAGGTTGTTTTTCTGTTGGTTGAAGTTGCCGGCGGTGACGTTGATGCCGATGTTGCCGGAACCGTTGTTGCCGGAGTTGTTCAACACAGCGTTGTTCTGTGTCGAAGAGTTTTTCACATGGTTGTTGCTATTGATCTGGGTGGCGCTGGAAGCTGCCACGGCGCTGCCGAAGATGAAGCTTTCGTCAGCGGTTGCCAGGGCAGCGGCGTTGTCTTGTTGGTTGCCGTCGCCGGCGGCGACGTTGGCGCCCATGTTGCCGTTGGAGTTGTTGAGGGAGTTGTCCATCTTGGCGTTGTTGTTGGTGCCCTGGTTTTTCACCACGTTGGAGGTGCTGGTCTGCACGTCGATCACTGCAGCACCGGCCCCGGCGGTGATTTGCAGCAGAGTGCCGAGATCTGGACCTCTATCATGATCGCCATGGCCATTGCCATGACCGCCGTTGTGACCGTTGTTATTTCCACCTGCCTGGGCGGCCATTGCCATGACTGCGGCCAGTGCGAAAACCAGTGGTTTGAGAGCCATTGTAGGTTTCATGGTGTTTCTCCGGTGCTTATTAGTTGGTTAAGTGTTGGTACTTTCTAATTGCACTACGAGGGGTCAATCTGCGACCCGTATGCTCAGGGTGTTAGCCATTCGGTTCCCCACCCCGGCACTCTGGTTCACCTGAATCACTCCACGGCTGCCGGTGAAGGCCTGGTCGCTGGTAACGACCTGGCGGCTGCCTTGTTGAGTGCCAGTTGCTCCCGAGTTTGGTAACAGCGCCACGTTCTGTTGGGACAGGGCGCTGTCGTCAATGCTTTGCGGATTGGCGCTGATGCTGATCCGCAGGGCATTGGCCATCTGGTTGTTGGCCCCGGCCGACTGGTTCACGCCCAGTGCGCCGCTGCCGTTGCTGAAAGAGTTGCCGCCGATGGTGCTGCTGGTATTGACCGAGCGGTCGGCTGGCGTGGTGATGCGTTGGTTGACGCTGGTGGTGGCCGTGGCGTTGGTGCCGATGGCAATGGCCCGCACGTTGGTCTGTTGTTGCTGATCGCCGGCGGCCTGGTTGACGTTGAAGTTGCCTGTGTAGCCGGTGCCGGAGTTCTGGATGCTGGAGGTGGCGGCGGCTTGATTGGCGGAGTCGGCCATGGCCCCGGAGCAGGCGAGCAAGGCAAGGAACAGGACTGAGTGATTCATCTTATTGGCCCCCGATATTTTTCAAGGGAGCCATGCCGGTGTTGATGCTCCGATTGATCGAGCCGGAAATACTGGCCCCGGCACCGCCACCATGACCCACTGCCATGCCTGGCAGGCCATGGCTATTGCTGTTGCTCAGGACATTCATCCCCGGTACACCGCTGTTGCCGGACAGCACGGTGCCGCGGATCAGCGCGCCAGTCCTGATGCCGGCGAAATCGCCATCGGTCATTTCATTGCCGGTCATCTGATTGACCAACGTTGAAGGGTTGGTATTGACCGAAACAGGATTGGGATCTTTCTGCAGAGGCGCACGGCCAAGGGGCTGTGCCTGTAAGGTGCGCTGGATGATGATCTCGCCATTGCCCGCCGCCAGAACCGGAAGACTAGACACCGCGCTGACGGCACAGCCGATCAGCAGTAAGCGGGTGAAACTTTTGTTCAGAGTCCCCACGGCGGTATTCCTTCTTCTCTGTGCTGGCCCTAGTCAGCGTTGAGAGGGAGAGAGCAGAAGCCGTGCCGCTTTTGATTTCTTGCGAAGAATCAATGGGTTGGGAAAATGCTGGGAAAAAGGGCGCAGCAGGTGTTTCAGGATTGAGACAGACACCACCGACGGCCATTGGCCATAACCGGGACAATGCTCTGGAACAAGGGTTGCTGCGGGGGTGTATCAGTGGCGCAACAGTTTCGCCGACAGTGGGCGCCGCCCCCGAAAATGGCGGCCTGATCGCCAGGGGAGTGTTTCAGGAATGGACACTCTGGTGGGGCGCACCTGCGGCGGGATCAGTCCAGCAGCAGTTGTCGAACCAGGGCGAAGGCCTGCTGCCGGCGCTCCTGCCAATCGCCGCGAATGATCCGATAAGGCTGCGCGTGCAGGTCCAGCCACTGCTGCGTGGCGTCGAAGAAAGCCTGACGCTGCGCCAGTTGCGGCTGGCAGCGCTGACCGTCGTCGCTCCAGGCCACATCGTCCGGGGACAGCAGCAGGTGCAGGTGGTAATGCCGGGCCAGCAACTGGGTTTCCAGCCACGGCGGGCAGTCGCCGAACAGGGTCCGGCTCCACAGCAGGTTGCTCAGCAGGTGGGTGTCGAGAATCAGCAGGGCGGGTTGCCGGGCCCGGGCCTGGTCCTCCCAGGCCAACTGGCCACGGGCGATCTCGGGGATGTCCGCCAGGCAGGTATCGCGGCACTCCTGCTCGATGAAGTGGCGCACGTACTCACCCACCTGGATGCCGCCGAAGTGCGCTTGCAGCTCGGCCGCCAGCCAGCTTTTGCCACTGGACTCGGGGCCGGTCAGCACCAGTACCTTCACGACTGCAACGCCGGGTCGGCGCGCCAGGTGCGCCAGCCCTGGACCGCCAGCAGGGTGAACAGGGCGTAGAGGGCCGCGGTCAGGTACAGCTCCTTGTAGATGAACAGACCCACGAAGATCACATCCACGGCGATCCACAGCGGCCAGCATTGCACGCGCTTCTGCGCCATCCACCATTGGGCTACCAGGCTGAAGGCGGTCAGGGCGGCGTCGAGCCAGGGTTGCGCGGCATCGGTCCAGTGGGCCATGGCCGCTCCCAGCATCAGGCTGCCCAGTGCGCCGAGGGTCAGGCCCTGGAGCAAGCCGACGGGCTGCAACTGGCTGACCGGGCGCCCCTGATGGCGGTCGCCGCCCCGGGTCCACTGCCACCAGCCATAGAGCTGCAGCACGGCGTAGACCACCTGCAGCAGCATGTCGGAATAGAGTTTGACCTCGTAGAAGATCCAGCTGTAGAGCAACACCATGACCAGGCCGATGGGCCAGCACCAGGGATTCTGTTTAACCGTCAGCCAGACGGCAATGACGCCTAGCGCAGCGGCAAACAGTTCAAGCCCGGACATGGCGGTTCCTTGGGGAAGTGGAGGAGGGGGCGGATTGTACCCAGTCTGGGCCTTGGGCGTCAGCCCGGGGCCCAGACCCTGAAGTGACTCAGACGCGGAACTGACGCAGCAGGCCATTGAGCTGTTCCGACAGCTCTTTGAGGTGGCGGCTGGCGGCGCTGGAGTGCTGGGCCGCCAGAGCGGTGCCCTGGGACAGGCCTGCCGCCTGGCCGACGTTGTGGTTGATGTCTTCCACCACATGGGCCTGTTGCAGGGTGGCGCTGGCAATGGAGGCGTTCAGGCCGTTGAGGGTACGCAGTGCCTGGCCGATGGCATTGAGGCTGGTACCGGCCAGGCCCGCCTGCTCGATGGTCAACTGCGACGCGCGGCTGCTGTCGCCAATCACCTTGACCGCCGCTTCCGAGTGATTCTGCAAGCGCTCGATCATGCCCTGGATTTCTGCGGTCGATTGCTGGGTGCGCTGGGCCAGCAGGCGCACCTCGTCGGCCACCACGGCAAAACCCCGACCCTGTTCCCCGGCCCGGGCCGCCTCGATGGCGGCGTTCAGGGCCAGCAGATTGGTCTGTTCGGCAATGGAGCGGATCACTTCCAGTACGGTGCCGATCTGGGTGCTTTCTGCCGCCAGGGTGCGGATCACTTCCACCGCCTGATCGATGGTGCTCGACAGCTGATCGATCTGCTGCAGGCTGCCGTCGATATTGACCTGGCCTTGCTGGGCCTGGGCTTCGGCCTCGCGCACTTCACTGGCGGCATGCTCGGCATTTCTCGCAACATCCTGAACGCCACTGGTGACCTGACTGATGGCTGCGGCCACCTGTTCCATCTGCTGGGACTGTTGCTGGCTGCGCTCCTGGGCCTCGGCGGCGTTGCTGCCCAGCTCGTTGGAGGACTGTTCCAGGGCCGCGGCGCTGGTCTGCAACTGCGTCACGACCCCACGCAATTTGGCGGTGAAACCGTTGAAGTGTCGGGCCAGCTCGGTGACTTCATCCTGGCCATGGGTATCCAGGCTGCGGGTCAGGTCGCTTTCGCCGCTGGCGATATTGGCCATGGCGTGCACGGTCTCGCGCAGCGGGCTGACGATGCTGCGCACGATCAGCACCACCAGGCCCGCCATCAGCAGGGCAATCACCAGGCCGACAGAGGAGGCCCGCAGTACCTGGGCATAGAACTCCTGTTGCAGGTCATCGATGTAGATCCCGGAGCCGATGATCCAGCCCCAGGGCTGGAACAGCTGGATATAGGAGGTCTTCTGCACCGGCTGCTCGGCCCCGGGCTTGGGCCAGCGATAGTCCACCATGCCGGCGCCCTTGGACTTGGCCAGGGCCACCATTTCGTTGAACACTTCGAAGCCGTCCGGGTCCTTGACTGCCGCCAGGTTCTGTCCGTCGAGCTTGGGGTTGGCCGGGTGCATGATCATGACCGGCGTCAGATCGTTGATCCAGAAGTAGTCGTTCTGGTTGTAGCGCAGCCCGCGAATCACCTGCAGCGCCTGTTTCTGTGCCTGTTCGCGGCTCATGCTGCCGGCGGCTTCCAGGCCCTGGTAGTAAGTGAGCACGCCGGCGGCGGTCTGCACCACGTGCTGGGTCTTCTGCGCCTTGGCCTGGTACAGGTCGCCATGAATCTGCTTGAGCATCATCACGCCCAGGGTCACCAGGGTCAGCACCGCCACGATCAGGATCAGCCACAAACGCTGACTGATGGACATCTTGCGTAAGCTATTCATCATCCGGTCACTCCAGATTCTTGTTCTTGTCATAAAAGGCCGTGAGCATCCAAGCACGCCTGCCTTCGAGCGCCAACCCTACGGAAGTCCAATAACACCACAGGCGCATTTTGCGCCTGTCTGTTAGGATTTCGGCGCCTTCACGCAAAACCTGAACCTTTCTGAATTTTTCACAGAATTTTCATAGGTTTGTGTTGATCTTATGGGCGCCGAAAACTCGGCTACGCTCGTCGCAGTAATGGCTTTGAATACTTAAAAAAGAGGCATGCCTGGAGCATCGCCTTATGGGGGATTGATGGATTTTTGGACCGCCGCGCAGGCATTGATACTTGGGATTGTCGAAGGCCTGACCGAGTTTTTACCCATCAGCAGTACCGGGCACCAGATCATCGTCGCCGACTTGCTCGACTTCGGGGGCGAGCGGGCGATGGCCTTCAATATCATCATTCAACTGGGGGCGATTCTTGCGGTTGTCTGGGAATTTCGGCGCAAGATCTTCGATGTGGTACTGGGCTTGCCCACCCAACCCAAGGCCCAGCGCTTCACCGTCAACCTGCTGATCGCTTTCCTGCCAGCGGTGGTGCTGGGGGTGATCTTCGCCGACCTGATTCACGCTTACCTGTTCAACCCCATCACCGTGGCTTCGGCCCTGGTGGTTGGCGGCATCATCATGTTGTGGGCCGAGCGCCGGCAGCATCAGGTACATGCCGAGACGGTGGACGACATTACCTGGAAGGACGCGCTCAAGGTCGGTTGCGCCCAATGCCTGGCAATGATCCCGGGGACCTCGCGTTCCGGCTCGACCATCATTGGCGGGTTGCTGTTCGGCCTGTCGCGCAAGACCGCCACCGAGTTCTCGTTCTTCCTGGCGATGCCCACCATGGTGGGGGCCGCGGTGTACTCCGGCTACAAGTACCGCGACCTGTTCCAGCCGGATGATTTTCCGGTGTTCGCCATCGGCTTCGTCACGGCCTTCATCTTCGCCATGATCGCGGTCAAGGGCCTGCTGAAGTTCATTGCCAGCCACAGCTATGCGGCGTTTGCCTGGTATCGCATTGCCTTCGGCCTGCTGATCCTGGCGACCTGGCAGTTCGGTTGGGTCGACTGGACGGCGGTCCAGCCGTGACGACGGGCCGCAGCGAACCGCGCGCCGGCAGTGGCGCGCGCATCCACAATCTGAAGCTCAAGTTGCTGGTATGGGGCCTGCTGTGCGCACTGCCGTTGTTCGGCTCGTTGTCCCTGTGGTGGCGAGCAATCTCGATCATCCCCCTGGTCGCCTATGGCGCCGTCAGCCTGTTGACCTTCCTGCTGTACTGGCACGACAAGCGCCGGGCCAGGGCCGAGGGGCAGCGCACGCCGGAGAAGGTCCTGCACGCTCTGGAGCTGGCCGGTGGCTGGCCCGGTGCCTTGCTGGCTCAGCAACTGTTGCGGCACAAGACCCGCAAGGTGTCCTATCAGGCGCTGTTCTGGCTGATCGTGGCCTTGCATCAGGTCTATTGGATTGATCGGTTGTTCCTGGAAAGCGGTCTGCTGAGCCTGTTCTAGAGCAGCAGGCCGACCTGGGTGCGCTTGGGCAGCTTGCTCACCACCAATTGATGGGACGCTTGCAGCAGGGCTTTGAGTTCATCGGCCCCCAGCGGGTAGGGGCTGTGCATGATGATCCAGTGAGCCCGGGCCAGATAGGGCGCCGGGGCAATGCCCGGACGGTCGACATAGCCAAGAAACAGCTCCCGGTCGACCTTGAAGGCCAGGGACTCGCCCCGCAGGTTCTGCAGCGCAAACATCTTGTTGCCGGCAATCGAGAACACCCGCACGCCGCCCCATTTGTAGTCTTCCCGCGCGCCTGGCAGGCCCAGGCAGAATTGCGCCACTTGCTCTTCATTCAGGGATGCAGCTTTCACAGGGCACGTTCTCCACAACGTTCGAAGGATTCACTCAGGTGTTCGATCCAGGCCCGCACGGCCGGCAGCACACCCCGGCGGTGAGGATACACCGCTTGCAGCCAGCCGCCGGGCAGTGACCACTGGGGGAGCAGTTGCACCAGCTGACCGCTGGCCAGTTCGGCCTCGCAGTACAGCATCGGCAGCACGGTGCAGCCCAGGCCGGCGAGGGCGCAGGCGCGACGGACGATGAAGTCATCGATGCCCAGGCGCGCCTCCAGGGCCAGGTCGCAGGCGTTGCCCTGTTGATCCAGCAGCCGCAGGTGTACCAGCCGGTCGGCTTCCAGGGCGCCGAGTATGGGCAGGTGCCTCAGGTCTTGCGGGTGGGTCACCGGGTTGTCCCGCAGGAAGGCCGGGGAGGCGACCATCGCCGTCTGCGCCGGGCGCAGGCGCCGGGTGACCAACAAAGGGTCTTCGTCGCCTTGCTCGCGTACTCGCAGGGCCACATCTATGCCTTCGGTCACCAGGTCGACACGGCGGTTGAGCAACAGCATCTCCAGCTGCACCTGCGGGTATTTCTCCAGAAAGCTGCTCACCAGTGGCGTCAGCAACTCATGGGCCAGGCCCACCGGGCTCGACACCCGCAGGCGTCCCCGGGGCTCGCTGGCCATGCTGGCCACGGCTTCGTCGGCCATCTCCGCTTCCAGCAACATGGCCTGGCAATGGCGCAGGTAGCGCTCGCCCACGGCGGTGAGCTTGAGCTGCCGGGTCGTGCGCTGCAGCAGCCGGGCCTTGAGACGCTCCTCCAGTTCGGCGATGCGCCGCGACAGACGCGACTTGGGAATGCCCAATTGGCGCCCGGCGGCGGCGAAGCCACCGGCTTCCACCACTTTGGCGAAGTAATAGAGATCGTTGAGGTCTTGCATGGGGAAAGGCTCGATTGTCCTGCTGATGGGACGAACTATCGCATTTATGCCGACTAATCAGCTATTGAATTCATCTGTAGGATTGCCAGCATCCGATCGCCCAGTGGCGGTCCTCACTTGGAGATCCCACATGAAACTCTTGCATATCGATTCCAGCATCCTGGGTGACAACTCGGCGTCCCGCCAACTGAGCCACGCCGTGGTCCAGGCCTGGAAAGCCGCCCAGCCTGACCTGGCAGTGACCTATCGCGACCTGGCCGGCGATGCCATCAGCCACTTCTCCGCTGCGACCCTGGTGGCCGCCGGCACCGCCGCCGAGCTGCGTGATGCTGCGCAAAAGCACGAAGCCGAACTCAGCGCCCAGGCCCTGGCCGAATTCCAGGCCGCCGACGCGGTGGTGATTGCGGCGCCCATGTACAACTTCACCATCCCGACCCAGCTCAAGGCCTGGATCGACCGCATCGCCGTGGCCGGCCAGACCTTCCGCTACACCGAAGCCGGCCCGCAAGGCCTGTGCGGCGGCAAGAAGGTCATAGTGGTCTCCACCTCCGGCGGCTTGCATGTCGGCCAGGCCACTGGGGCGGCTCATGAGGACTACCTCAAGGTGCTGTTCGGCTTCCTCGGTATCACCGATATCGAATTCGTTCGTGCCCACGGTCTGGCCTACGGTGAAGACGTGCGCAACAAAGCCATGAGCGACGCCCAGGCGCAGATCAGCGAACAGCTCTTCGCCGCGGCGTAAGGCTTGTGTAAAGACGCTTTCCGGTACGGCAAGCGCCACTAGACTCCGTATTCTGATGACTGCTTGAAGTGATCAGAATGCGGAGTTTTTTTGTGGGCGTTCTCAGTGTTGCTGGCCCAGGTTATGCAGGTTTTTCGAGGCCGGGAGTCGTGCTCCCTGGCGGTGCATTCGCATTGATGGGCCAATCTTGCTTCAAGGCCTTGGCAGCAAGGGATGGCAGGGGTAACGGGCTTTCTCGATCCGGCGGCAAAGGTGGGCGTGTGATGAAGCGTGTTTGTGCAGTGTTACTGATGTGCCTGCTCGGCAGCCCGATTTCAGTGCAGGCCGCTCCCGCGCCACACCCGCACTGGAGCGTGGGCTTTCATGAGATGAGCTTTCTCGATCCCCTGGACCTGCAGCCGATGCGCGCCATTGCCTTTTACCCGTCCACCGGCATCGAGCACCCCAGTCGGGTCGAGGGGTATCAGATCGCCGCATCCCGGGATGCCAAGGTCGCCATCGGCCGCTTCCCGATGCTGATGCTGTCCCACGGCAATACCGGTACACCCCTGGCCCTGCATGACCTGGCGACGTCCCTGGCACGCAAGGGTTTTGTCGTGGTGGCGGTGATTCATCCCGGTGACAACTCCAAGGACCACAGCCGCCTGGGCACCTTGAGCAACCTCTACGGACGGCCGATCCAGATTTCCGAAGCCATAACCGCCACCCTTGGCGACCCGATGCTGTCGCCCTTCGTCAATGCCGATCAGGTCGGGGTCATCGGTTATTCCGCCGGCGGCGAGACCGCCTTGATCCTGTCCGGCGCCACGCCTGACCTGGACCGCCTGCGGCGTTACTGCCAGGAACGTCCCGATGATCGCGATGCCTGCAATACCCAGGGCGAACTGATTGTCGACCGCGAGGATCTGCAGCCAGTGGCCGACCCGCGGGTGCATGCACTGATGCTGATGGCGCCCCTGAGCCTGAAATTCGGTCGCCAGACCCTGGCCGGGGTGCATGTGCCCGTGCTGCTCTATAGCGGCGATGGCGACCAGCTGGTGGCTCTGGACAAGAATGCCGCGGCCCTGGCGCGCAAGCTGCCCGTGGCTCCGGACTTCAAGCTGCTGGCCGGCGCCGGGCACTTCGTGTTCATGGCGCCGTGCAGCGCCGAGCAGTTGGCGGCCATGCCGGCCCTGTGCACCGATGCCGACGGCGTCGACCGCGAGGATATCCATCGCAACCTGATTGCCGAGGCCGGCAGGTTCTTCACCCATACCCTGGGCCGGCCGAGCCGGGCAGGGATGCAGACCGCCGACCAGTAACTCAGGCACCGGCCCGGCGCTTGAGCAGCAGCGTCAGTCCCAGGCCGGTGATCGAGAGCAGGGCGGCGCAGAAGAAAATCCACGAATACCCCAGGTTCAGGGCCACCGCGCCCATCAAGGGGCCGGCGATGGCCAGGGCCAGATCGAAAAACACCGCATAGGCACTCAAACCGGCACCGCGGCTGCTGTTGGGCACTTGCTTGATGGCTTCCACCCCCAGCGCCGGGTACACCAGCGACAAGCCGAAGCCGGTGAGCCCGGCGCCGATCAGCGCCCAGGCCGTGGACGGCGCCAGCCAGAGCAGGGCCAGCCCCAGGGTTTCGACGCACATGCAGGCAATGGCCGAGCGAAAGCCGCCAAAGCGGCTGATGCTGGAGATGAACAGCAACCGCGAGCAGATGAAGCACACCCCGAACACCGTCAGGCAATAGGCGGCGCCGGTCCAGCCGCGGCTCAGGTAGAACAAGGTAATGAAGGTGGTCAGGGTGCCATAGCCGATGGAGGCCAGGCTGAGGCTGGCGCCGAAGGGGGCAATGCGCCCGAAGACCGCCCAGAACGGCAGGCGCTCGCCGCGAATCACCGGCACCGAGGGTTTGTTGCGAATCAGCAGCAGGGCCAGCACCGCCAGAACCGACAGGGCGATGCCCAGGCTGGTGAAACCGTATTGCTCAACCATCACCACCCCCAGCGGCGCGCCGATGGCAATGGCGCCGTAGGAGGCAATGCCGTTCCAGGAAATCGAGCGTGCCGTGTGTTCCGCGCCCACCTGGCCCATGCACCAACTGATGGTGCCGACCCCGATCAAGCCTTGGGCCACGCCCAGCAGCAGGCGTCCGCCCAACAGCACGGCAAGGCTCAGCAGTGGCCAGTGTTCCAGCCACACTGAAATCAGGGTCAAAAGCCCGCTGAGGAGAATCCCCAGCAAGCCGTAGATGATCGAGCGCTTGGTGCCCACGGTATCCGACATTCGCCCGGCCATGGGCCGGCTGAGCAGGGTGGCCAGGTATTGCGCGCCGATGGTCAGCCCGGCAATCACCGCGCTGAAGCCCAGCTGTTCGTGGACGTAGCCCGGCAGCACCGCGATTGGCAGGCCGATGCAGAGGAAGGCGATAAAGGTATAGAAGACGATGGAGACGATCTGCAGGGTGATCTCCATGGAGCTTTGAGCGGAGGTCTGTGGCTCGGGCATGAAGGCTCGTTCGCGGGCGGCGGTTAGAGATCCGCATCATCGCGTGCCGCGATCATAAAAGGAAGCAGGCTAACTATATTGCCCCTCCGCCCCGTAGGAGCTGGCTTGCCAGCGAAGGCGTTCTCAGAGGCAATGCCGACTCAAGGGCCTTTTCGCCGGCAAGCCGGCTCCTACGAGAGGGGGGGGGCGCATACGAAAAAGCCCCGTCACAACGGACGGGGCTTCTCTTGACGCTTGTGGCTTGAAACAGGCTGCCTCTTTAGAACATCACGCCCTGGCTACGCAGGTAGTCGTCGTAGGTGCCGCTGAAGTCGGTCACGCCGCTTGGGCTCAACTCGATGATGCGAGTGGCCAGGGACGATACGAACTCACGGTCGTGGCTGACGAAGATCAGGGTGCCCGGGTAGTTTTCCAGGGCCAGGTTCAAGGCCTCGATGGATTCCATGTCCAAGTGGTTGGTCGGTTCGTCCATCACCAGCACGTTGGGCTTTTGCAGGATCAGCTTGCCGAACAGCATGCGGCCTTGCTCCCCACCGGAAATCACCTTCACCGACTTGAGGATCTCGTCGTTGGAGAACAGCATGCGGCCCAGGGTGCCACGGATCATCTGCTCGCCCTGGGTCCACTGGCCCATCCAGTCGAACAGGCTGACGTCGTCTTCGAAGTCATGGGCGTGGTCCTGGGCGTAGTAGCCGATTTCCGCGCTTTCAGTCCACTTGACGGTACCGGCGTCCGGGGTCAGCTCGCCCACCAGGGTGCGCAGCAGGGTGGTCTTGCCGATACCGTTGGGGCCGATGATCGCCACGCGCTCGCCGGCTTCGACGGTGAAGCTGAAGTTCTGGAACAGGGTCTTGCCATCGAAACCCTTGGACATGCGCTCCAGGGTCACCGCCTGGCGGTGCAGCTTCTTGGTCTGTTCGAAGCGGATGAACGGGCTGACCCGGCTCGACGGCTTGACTTCGGCCAGCTGGATCTTGTCGATCTGCTTGGCCCGGGAAGTGGCCTGCTTGGCTTTCGAGGCGTTGGCCGAGAAGCGGCTGACGAAGGTCTGCAGTTCGGCGATCTGGGCTTTCTTCTTGGCGTTGTCCGACAGCAACTGCTCGCGGGACTGGGTCGCGGCGATCATGTACTCGTCGTAGTTGCCCGGGAACAGGCGCAGCTCGCCGTAGTCCAGGTCGGCCATGTGGGTGCAGACGCTGTTCAGGAAGTGCCGGTCGTGGGAAATGATGATCATGGTGCTGTTACGCGCCGTGAGAATGTTTTCCAGCCAGCGGATGGTGTTGATGTCCAGGTGGTTGGTCGGTTCGTCCAGCAGCAGCACTTCCGGATCGGAGAACAGTGCCTGGGCCAGCAGCACCCGCAGCTTCCAGCCTGGAGCGACTTCGGTCATCGGGCCGAAATGCTGTTCCAGGGGAATGCCCAGGCCCAGCAGCAGCTCACCGGCGCGGGATTCGGCAGTGTAGCCGTCCATCTCGGCGAATTCGGTTTCCAGCTCGGCCACGGCCATGCCGTCTTCTTCGGTCATTTCCGGCAGCGAGTAGATGCGGTCGCGCTCGGCCTTGACCTTCCACAGCTCTTCGTGACCCATGATCACGGTGTCGATCACGGTGAATTCTTCGTAGGCGAACTGGTCCTGGCGCAGTTTACCCAGGCGCACGTTCGGCTCCAGCATGACCTGGCCGCCGGACGGCTCGAGGTCGCCACCGAGGATTTTCATGAAGGTCGACTTGCCGCAACCGTTGGCGCCGATCAGGCCGTAACGGTTGCCACCGTTGAACTTGACCGAAACGTTCTCGAACAGTGGCTTGGCGCCGAACTGCATGGTGATGTTAGCTGTGGAGATCAATTACTTACCTACCAATGATTTAGCGCCAGCCTTGAATCCACGAAGCGCGATCTGGAGCCTTCCAGGTCGGGCCGGTCTGGGTGTGGAACTGAGCCAGCGGGCGTACGTCGAGCGCAACATTCCGGCGACGGGGTCGGGTTGCTGAGCAAAGAGTGCGGGGTGCATGTTGGAATTTGTGCGCATTGTCGCATATGTAACCGAGCAGTTGTATGACGCTCGGGTAGGGATTTTCGCCGCAATGGCCGATGTTCAACTGCCGTTAAGTGCAACCCGGGCCTGAGCCAACTCGTGCATGAACCGCTGCAAGTGCACGGCGGCCTCAGTGGGTGCGGCCTGAAGCAGGCAGTGGGGGCCGTCGATGGCCACCAGCCGGGCGTCCTTGCGCAGTTGCCGGATCAGGATGGATGCCGAGGCCGGCACCAGCCGGTCGTGGCGGGCCTGGAGGTAAAGCAGCGGTACATCCGTGGCCACCAGGGCCTGGCTAGCATCCACCGCAATCACTGACTGCAACCGGGCCCGCAGTACTTGGGGCGTCACCTGGGCGATGGCTGCCGCCAGGGCGCTGCGCAGGGAGGCAGTGGAAAAACCGCCGAGCAACAAGGCATCCATCGGCCAGAATGGCAGGTGTCGCAAGGGCAGCAGCTTGAGCAACGGTGACAGCGGCGCCAGTGCCGAACGTGGATTGCGCACAAAACTGCTGCACAGCACCAGCCCCAGCAAGGCGCTGGGTCGTCGGGCGGCGATGCTGACGGCCACCGGCCCGGAAAACGACTCGCCCAGCAACACGAAAGGACGGTCCAGCGGCAGTTGTTGCCATACCCGCTCTACCAGGGCGGGGTAGTCCAGCACCTGATCGGTGGGATAGCGCAGCACCTGCACCGCTACGTTCGGGGGCAGGGCGTGGAGCAGGGGGTCGAACAGCCTGCCGGTGCCATCCATTCCAGGCAGCAGGACCAGGATCGGGAGCGGTGTGGGGTCTATCAATTCAGCGATCCTTGCCGGGTACAAAGAAAAAAAGCGCCCGGCAGGATACCTCGGGAGTCCGGCCAACACAGCTCGTTTGTGCTGGCCAGAGCGCTGGAGGGCATTTTATTGAGCTGAAGCAAAACCTGGCGCAATACAGGCAAATTTCGACAGAAGTCGCGCAGCTTTTCACAAATTTGAGTTAACCATTGGTTACAAACTGTGGCTAAAATGCGATCCGACGGCCGGACGCCGAGGGTCGGATCGACGACGAAGATGTTCGCCGATTGCGCTTTTTTCAACTCAGACGCTGCCATTTGCCTTTGGCCCTTCGGGCTTTCAGGGGCGCAGCATGCTCTCTTCTGAAGTGTGACAATTTCCGTGAAACTCATCATTGCCGCTGTATACGTTTTATCCATTGCGTACGTACACCTGCGGGGGCGCGTGCGCCACAAGCTGGGTCGCCAACTGAGTGATCACTCCACCTTCCTGGCCCCCATCAACTGCTTCCTTTATCTGTTCTCCAAGTTTCCCAACCGGCCCTACCTGGACCCGGCCGACTTTCCCGAGATGAACAAGCTGCAGGAACACTGGGAGGAGATTCGTGCCGAGGGCCAGAACCTGTTGCAGGCCGGTGAGATCAAGCGCTCGGATCAGTACAACGATGTGGGTTTCAACTCGTTCTTCAAGACCGGCTGGAAACGCTTCTATCTGAAGTGGTACGGCGACAGCCACCCTTCGGCGATGAAGCTGTGCCCGCGCACCACCGAGCTGGTGCAGAGCATCGGCTCGATCAAGGCAGCGATGTTTGCCGAGCTGCCACCGGGCTCCAAGCTGGTGCGTCACCGCGATCCGTATGCCGGTTCCTATCGCTACCATCTGGGGCTGTCCACGCCGAACAACGAAGGCTGCTACATCGAGGTCGATGGCGAGCGCTATCACTGGCGCGACGGCGAAGCGGTGATGTTCGACGAGACCTACATCCACTACGCGGAAAACACCACCGATCAGAACCGCATCATTCTGTTCTGCGACGTGGAGCGGCCGATGAAGTATCGCTGGGCTGCAGCGTTCAACGGCTGGTTCAGCCGCACGGTGATGTCCGCTGCCGGTTCGCCCAACGATGCCGGGGACAAGACCGGTGGCCTGAACCGTGCCTTCAACAAGCTGTACAAGATCCGCCTGCGGGGCAAGGAACTGAAGAAGCGCAACCGCACCCGTTACTACCTGGAAAAGTGGGCGATCTTCGCCGCACTGCTGTTGCTGTTCATCTATATCTGATGGGCCATCCGCCTTCTGCACAGCGGTAACGCGGCGCCGCCAATTGGCGGGCCGCGGATACCGGGTGTTACATGTTCTGCAGGATTATTTAATTAACAAAGCCGAACCCTGGGCGTAGCGTGGAATCGTATTCGATACCTTGTCGCTCTTCAGGAGGCTTGTCATGAACAGTCTGGCTCGCAGGTTTGCCGCATTCATCGCGCTGAGTTGGGCCAGTGGCGCCGTCTGGGCCGCCGCTCCTGAACCGCTCCCGTCCCCGCACTTGCCCAGCACTCTGCTGCTGGCGCAGAACCTGCCCAACAGCGGCAACAACGATCCCTACAGCAACCCCATTCGCCGGGCCAATCCCAACAGCATGCAGGGCACCCAGCCCATCAGCCCGCCTGTGCGCGGCCCTAGCACCGCCCCCAGCGTCCGGCGGCCCACCCTGGAGAACGGCGGTATCGGCAACGGTTATCCCCGGGGCGGCGTGCAGCGACCCAACCCCGATCCCCGAGTGCAAAGCCCCCGAGCCAACGATCCGAACAACCGGCGCTAAGATGCCGGTGCACTGCGTTGTCGGCGCCGCCTGCCTGGGGGCGCGAAGGAATTTCTTGATCCACAGAAGGAAGCGAGCATGTTGCGTAAAACCCTTTTCGCCACCTTGTGCGCCAGCGTCCTGCTGGGCAGCGCGTTGCCGGTCTCGGCGGCGGGCGAACAGTCGTTTCCCAGCGAGCAGGGCACTCTGAGCCTGACGCCGCTGGTGCAAGGATTGAACCACCCCTGGGCCCTGGCCTTCCTGCCGGATCGCCAAGGCATGCTGGTCACCGAGCGTCCCGGCAGCCTGCGGCTGGTGAGCCCGGACGGCAAGCTTTCGGCCCCGTTGAACGGGGTGCCCAAGGTCTGGGCCAATGGCCAGGGCGGCTTGCTGGACGTGGTGCTGTCGCCGGACTTCAAGCAGGACCGCCTGGTGTATCTGTCCTACGCCGAAGGCGGTGGCGAGAACGGCACAGCCGGCACTGCGGTCGGCCGGGGCCGATTGGCCGACGACCTCAGCGGGCTCAAGGACTTCAAGGTGATCTTCCGCCAGGAGCCGAAGCTGTCCACCGGCAACCACTTCGGTTCTCGCCTGGTGTTCGACCGCGACGGCTACTTGTTCATCACCCTGGGCGAGAACAACAACCGGGCCACCGCCCAGGACCTGGACAAACTCCAGGGCAAGATCGTGCGCCTGTACGCCGATGGCCGAGTGCCGGACGACAACCCCTTTGTCGGCCAGCCCGGGGTGCGTCCGGAGATCTGGAGCTACGGCCACCGCAATCCGCAGGGCGCGACGCTCAACCCCTGGAGCGGCACCTTGTGGGAGAACGAGCACGGACCCAAGGGCGGTGACGAGATCAACCTCATCGAACGGGCCAAGAACTACGGCTGGCCTCTGGCGACTCACGGGGTCAACTACTCCGGCCAACCGATTCCCGAGGCCGGTGGCCAGACAGCGCCAGGCACCGTGGGCCCTCATCATGTCTGGGAGAAGTCTCCCGGCATCAGCGGCATGGCGTTCTATGACGGTGATCGCTTCAAACCCTGGCAGCACAACCTGTTCATCGGCGCCCTGGCCAGCCGTGAACTGATCCGCCTGCAATTTGACGGCGACCGTGTCATCCATGAAGAGCGCCTGCTGGGCGACCTCAATGCGCGTATCCGTGACGTGCGCCAGGGCCCGGACGGTTATCTCTACATCCTCACCGACGAGGATCAGGGCGGCCTGTACAAGGTTGGCCTGGAATAATCCGCGCCATCCCCATCCCCATCCCCATCCCCATCCCCATCCCCGAGCCAGCTCGCTGCTGTAGCTGGCTCGCCAGCCATGGGGGGCGGCGAGGGCAGGGCCGCTGCGCCGGCAAGCCGGCTCCTACGCTTGGGGGCGCGTGGAGAGGATGACGGCGGCCCGCAATTTGCTGCTGCCGAAGCTGCACATTTTGTCGAACTCGCTGTGGCTGACCGGCAGGTGCTGGCAGTCCATCGGCTGGCGATGCTGGCTGTGGTCGACATCCGGGTCATGCAGGTAGACGAAGTCCTCGTCGCAGTCGGTGACTATCACCCAATGGGGCGCCTTGGAGCGGGTCAGGCGATAGCTGCTGATCAGCACCAGGGGCTGGCCGCCCGCACTCAGTAACCTCGGCAGGTCCAGAGGGCCACCCAGTACCTGTTGCACATCGCTGGCATCCAGCTCCTTGCAGAACTCGTCGTGGACCAGGCGCATGACGTCCTTTTTATGCTCGTCGCGCACGCCGCTGAGAAACAATGGCCCGGCGCTGTTGACCTGCAGGCGCACGGCAAAGCCGCGGCGCCAGGCGGACAGCGCCAGGCCCTGGGGGCTGCAGCCGCCATGGCCGGCGGTCATGAATACGGTAGTGGCTTCACGCCAGATCTGCAGTTCCTCTCGACGCTCCAGGGGCCGCGATGGCTGCAGGGCGGCCATGGCCATCAGCAAGCAGGCCGGACCGCAGGTGAAGTCGGTGGTCTGCTGGTAGTAGGGCACGCGGATGCTGCGGGTCTCACGGTGCTGGAGAATGCGTTTCTCCAGGCGCAAAGCGTCGGCGTGGTCTTCGTAGTAGTCGTGGATGCGGGCAAAACGCCGGTAGCCATGGCGTTCGTACAGGGCAATCGCGGCCGGGTTGTCGGTGCGCACTTCCAGGCGCAGATAGGCGCAGTCGTGTTCCAGGGCACAGGCCTCGATCCGTTGCAGCAGGCGCCGGCCCAGGCCAAGGCCCCGGGCGTCTTCGGCAATGGCGATGGAATACAGCCGCGCCAGCGAGGTGCCGCGATGAAACAGCACCACGGCATAGCCCAGCAATCGCGCCTGATGCTCGGCCACCAGCAGTTGCCCGTGGGCGCGGCTGATCATCCATTGGAAGCTGCGTGGAGTCAGCCGGTCGCTGGTGAAACATTGCTGTTCCAGGGCCACCAGCGCCGGCAGATCGTCGGGGGTTGCAGTGCGAAAGACAAGATCCATATAACCGCCGTAAAAGTTGCGTAACGAAACGAGACTTCGAAAAAAGTTCGTGCTTAATAGAAAGGGTCAGGTTCTTAAGCGAGAGCGAACTTTATGTCAGCGGTACAAGGTCATTGGCGAGAAGTATCCGAGCAAAGTTTGCCGGCGACAATCACTTCGGCAAGTTATTTTTCCCCCGGGGATAAAGCTTCAAGTCAGGTGATTATCATTGTCGAACGCAAGGAAGACTGGGCTTCCTACTTTCCCAGTGAAGATATTCTCACGGCCCAGGAGTACCTCGAGCAGAGCCGCGAACGTGCTCCGGGAAAACGGGTTCAGGTGATCAACCTGTGCCGCAGCTACAAGTACCTGGGACACGGCTACTACTGCTCGCTGCTGGCTGAAGCCCGCGGCCACCGGGTGATTCCATCGGTACGGACCATCAGTGAACTGACCCGCAAGGCCCTCTATGGATTGGCCCTGGACGACCTGGACAAGGCCCTGGAAAAAGCCCTGAGCAATCACCTCTACAGTGATACCGAAGGTTTTACCCTGACGCTGTATTTTGGCCGGACCCATATCGAGCCCTTGCAGGAACTGGCTCGTCAGTTGTTCGAGCTGTTTCCGTGTCCGATCTTGTTAGTTGATTTCAAACGAACTAACACATGGCGTATCGAAGGCGTGAAGTCCGGGGCCTTGCATAAGTTGCGAGAGGATCAGGAAGATCAGTTCGCCAACTCTCTGGACAGTTTCAGTCGCAAGGTCTGGCGTATTCCACGCTCAAGGCAGTTGGCCCGTTATGACCTGGCGATACTTCACGATCCCCAAGAGGTCCTGCCGCCTTCCAATGCCCGGGCGCTGGAAAGCTTCATCCGGGTTGGCAAGGGGCTGGGCATCGATGTGGAGTTGATCGAGAAGAAGGATTACTCCCGTCTTGCCGAATACGATGCGTTGCTGATTCGCGAAACCACCAGCGTCGACAACCACACCTATCGTTTTGCCAAGAAGGCCGAGAGTGAAGGGCTGGTGGTGATGGATGACCCCACCTCGATCCTGCGCTGCACCAACAAGGTCTACCTCACTGACCTGCTCAAGGGCCATCAGTTGGGGATGCCCGCTACCGAGATCCTCTACAAGGAGCGACCGGAAGACTTCGAACGGGTCGGCGAACGCCTGGGCTTTCCCCTGGTGCTGAAGATTCCCGATGGCTGTTTCTCGCGAGGCGTGATCAAGGTCGAGAGCCAACAGGCCTTGCTGGCGGCCACCGCCGAACTGTTCGAGCACTCGGTGCTGCTGCTGGCCCAGGAGTTTTTCTACACCGAGTACGACTGGCGCATTGGCGTGCTCAACCGCAAGCCGATCTTTGCCTGCCAGTACTTCATGTCCAAGGGCCACTGGCAGATCTACAACCACAAGGCCAAGGGCCAGGACATCAACGGCGAGTGCCGCACCCTGGCGGTACACGAGGCGCCGCGGGCCGTGGTGGAGCTGGCCGTGAAGACGGCCAACCTGATCGGCGACGGTCTGTACGGGGTCGATCTCAAGCAGTCCGGCGACAAGGTGGTGGTGATCGAGGTCAACGACAACCCCAATCTCGACGCCGGTATCGAGGACGCCTACCTGCAGGACGACCTGTATTCCCTGGTACTGGAAGAGTTCGTGCGCCGCCTGGAGCTCAAGCGTCGCGGCCAGGCCTGGTGAGGCGGCGATGATCCACAGCTATCGACTGGCCCATGGCGGCCTGCAAGCCGTCCCGGAACTGGATGCCCAGGTCATGCTGTTCAGCAACCCGGACCTGGCAGAGCGTGATTTGCTGCACAGTGCCTTCAAGCTCGATGAGCACGCCCTGGCCTCGGCGCTGGACCCGGACGAGGTGTCGCGCATCGAGTTTCATCCCGATTACCTGTTCCTGATCTGGAAGCGCCCGGAAAACTATTCCGGCGGCGGCAGCCTGTCCTTCGAGGTGTCGTCCTGCGGCCTGCTGTTTTCTGCGGACCGGTTGCTGGTGATCGCCCCCGACGATACGCCGCTCCAGGGGCTGGGGGCGCGGCACAACCTGCACAGCCCGCTGGATGTGCTGCTGGACCTGCTGTTCAACAACATCCATCACTACCTGGGCCACCTCAAGGTGATCAAGCTGGTGGCCCGGGAGCTGCAGCACAAGTTCAACAGCTCGATGGAAAACCGCCACCTGATGCAGATGTTCAATCTCAGCGAGAGCCTGATCTATTACCTCAATGCCTTGCACAGCAACGGCGCGCTATTGACCCGCCTGCGCAATCACGCCGAGAAGGAGCAGTTCGGCAGCCAGGCCATCGGCCTGATCGACGACCTGATCATCGAGAACAACCAGTGTTACAAGCAGGCGGAGATCTACTCCACGGTGTTCGCCGGGCTGATGGATGCCCGGGGCAATCTGATGAACAACAGCACCAACCAGTTGCTGCGCAAACTGACCCTGATCAACGTGGTGTTCCTGCCGCTGAACCTGATTGCCAGCATCGGCGGCATGTCCGAATTCAGCATGATGACCGCGGGCACGCCGTGGTGGGTCGCCTACTCGCTGTTGCTGCTGGCCATGTTGCTGGCCGCTGGGGCCATGTCCCTGGGGCTGCGTCGGCTCACCGGCCATGGCGACAAGGTCATGTGAGCCTTAAGGCGCTTGCAGGGTCAGCACTTCGAAACCGTCGCGGGTTACCGCTACCGTGTGTTCCCACTGGGCGGAAAGGCCATGGTCGCGGGTGACCACGGTCCAGCCGTCCTTGAGCCCGCGGACCCGGGCACTGCCCTGGTTGAGCATGGGTTCGATGGTGAAGACCATGCCTTCGCGCAGTTCCAGGCCGGTGCCTGGGCGGCCGAAGTGCAGGATCTGCGGTTCTTCGTGCATCTGCCGGCCAATGCCGTGGCCGCAGTATTCGCGGACCACGCTGTAACCCCTGGCTTCGGCGTGAGACTGGATGGCATGACCGATGTCGCCGAGGCGAGCGCCCGGGCGCACCACCTTGATCGCCGCCCACATGGCCTCGAAGGTGGTGTCGACCAGGCGTTGAGCCTTGGGGCCGACCTGGCCGATCAGGTACATCTTGCTGGCGTCGGCGATGTAGCCGTGCTTCTCCAGGGTGATGTCGATGTTGACGATATCCCCGTCCTTGAGCACCGCTTTGGGATGAGGCATGCCGTGGCACACCACTTCGTTGATCGAGGTGTTGATGCAGTAGGGGTAGTTGTACTGACCCTTGCTCGCCGGGCGTGCCTTGAGCTCATGGCGGATGAAATGTTCCACCGCGCTGTCCAGCTCCAGGGTGGACAGGCCGGCGGCGACAAAACCGTCGAGAAAGTCGAACACCTGGGCTAGCAGGCGCCCGGATTCGCGCATCAGCGCCAGTTGTTCCGGAGTCTTGATCAGGGCCTGGGTCATGGGCGCCCCCTGAGCAGGTCGGGTTTGTTCAGCAGCAGTTTGTTGATCAGGTCGTTATAGGCCAGGTGTGGGTTGAGCTCGGCCAAGAGACCGATCTTGATCCAGAATTCGGCCTGGGCGTTGATCGAGCGGTCCATGGCGGCACTGGCGACGCGGATCTGCTGGTGCAGTTCATCGGAGATTTTGACGATACCCATGTGGATAGGGGGCTCTCTTGAGGGAATATATGAATCGTATATGTTTCGTATGGTCAGCCGCAAGCGGGGAGCAGGTGGGGGAGCGGTGTTGCTGTGCGTGAGCCTCGCAGAAATGCGTTGACCGCCAGGGGCTGGCGCGGTTAGTTTCCGGTCCATGACTTTTTCTGCCAATCGTTCCCAGCCAAGCATTATTACCGCCATTCCTGATTGGCGGGCTTGCTGACGACTGCACCCAACCCGCCCTGGAGGCGGGTTTTTTCTCTCTGTCTCCCGGGCTCCGAACACAGCCAGGAGATCCATCATGCATTGCCCCAGCCGTCTTGCCAGCACGCCCCAGCCCAGCGCCGACATGGCCCTGCTGGAACGCTATGTGAAGATGATCCTCGCCGCGCCGGTCTACGACCTGGCGATCTGCACGCCGCTGCAGGCGGCGCCCGCCTTGTCGCAGCGACTGGGCAACCAGATCCTGCTCAAGCGCGAAGACCTGCAGCCGACCTTTTCCTTCAAGATCCGCGGCGCCTATAACCGTCTGGCCCAGCTCACCGCCGAGCAAAGGCAGCGCGGGGTGGTCACCGCGTCCGCCGGCAATCATGCCCAGGGGGTGGCCCTGGCGGCGCGGGAGCTGGGGATCAAGGCCAGCATCGTCATGCCCGACAGCACTCCTGAGCTCAAGGTATTGGGCGTAAGCAGTCGTGGCGCCGAGGCGATCCTGCATGGCGAAAGCTTTCCCTTTGCCCTGGCCCACGCCCTGAGCCTGGCCCAGCGCACTGGGGGCACCTTTGTTTCACCTTTCGATGACCCCCATGTGATTGCCGGCCAAGGCACCGTGGCCATGGAGATCCTGCGCCAGCAACAGGGGGCGCTGGACGCGATCTTCGTCCCGGTGGGCGGTGGTGGGTTGATCGCCGGGATCGCCGCCTACGTCAAATACCTGCGGCCGGAGATCCGTATCGTGGGTGTCGAATCCGAGCATTCCAATTGCCTGCAACAGGCGCTCGCCGCGGGGGAACGGGTGGTATTGCCCCGGGTCGGGACCTTTGCCGACGGCGTTGCAGTGGCGCAGATCGGCGAGCATGGCTTCCAGATCTGCCGCCATCACGTGGATCAGGTGATCAGCGTCAGCAACGACCAGTTGTGCGCCGCGATCAAGGACATCTACGACGACACCCGCTCCATCACCGAGCCGTCGGGCGCCCTGGCGGTGGCCGGGATCAAGGAATACGTAGCCCGCAGCGGCAGCAGCGGCCAGACCCTGGTGGCCATCGACTCCGGCGCCAACATCAATTTCGACAGCCTGCGCCACGTCGTCGAACGCGCCGCCTTGAGCAGCCTGCCGATGTAGAGCGAGCTTGCCAACGAAGATGCCGGCTAGGGCGGCACCCGCCTTTCAGGCTTCTTCGCCGGCAAGCGGAACGCCGCCCGGCTGGTTCTTAGGAGAGCAGCGGGCGCAGGAAGCTGCGCTCGTAACTGAGGATGAATTTTTTCTTCATCACCGACGCCACCAGGGCCACGCTGTCCGGATCGCTCAGAGCGCTCTGGCGGTAGGCTTCGTAATCGGCCAGGGACGGGAAGCTGAACAGGCAATAGGCAATGTTGCTGGCCCCTTCCGAGGGCAGGAAATAGCCATGATGGGTGCCGCCCAAACGCCTGACCACAGCGATCCAGGCTTTGGAATAGGCTTCGAACTCGGCCAGTTGGTAGGGATCGATCACGTATTTGACATGGCAGGTAATCAAGGAGGGAACTCCGGGCGAGGGCAAGGATCAGCCTTGTATCAGGTGTGACTCTTCGAGCGGGCCACGCTGTTGAGCAAGGCTGGCACAACGACCCGGGCATTCTGCGGGGCGGCAAACCAACAGCGCAACCGCCTACCATTCCCGGCGTTAAAGTCAAAACCCCTGGTACTGAGAGCGAAATCGAATTTAGCAAGGTCGCCAAAGCCGCTTACTCTGTAGTCTGGCTTCGTCTGTCAGGACAAAACGGACCTGAGCCAGAATCGCTAGCGAACATGGACGTCGCGGCCAGCAGGCATTCGCCCAATCATTGGTCGTGTTGAATAAAAGGAGAGCGTCAGCATGTTTTTATCTGCCCTGGAACTGCGCAACATCATTGAGAGCAGCTTTCTGCCCAAACGCTGCCAATGCACCCTGAGCCCGGACCTGTCGATGACGGTCAAGGTCTATGGCGACCATGAAACCGACCGGGTCGAGCTGGTGGTCAGCGGTATCGACGCTGCGCAGCTCAATGGCTGCCGGGAAATCAACGAATTGATCGCCGAACTGCGCTACGACCTGGCCAATGCCCCGGGCGGGCTGTCTGGCCTCAAGCGCAGGGCCCATTGAGCGCGGTCCCCTGACAACGCTCACCAGCGCCGGCCGCTCTGGCTACGGCTCGCCGCATCAGTTTTCGTACATGCAGGCGTGGGCGTGCTTCTGGTAGGAGATTTCCGCCAGTTCTCCAGCCTTGTTGATGTAGCGCATATTGGCGGTCACGACCTCACAGCGGCTGGTCGGCGGCTCGGTCATGGAGATGACCTTGGCGACGTCCAGGCGCATGCCGTACTCATAGGGCACCACCTCGACATTGACATCCGAGGCCTGGGCCAGGCCGCTGAATCCGCACAGGGCCAGGGCGGCCAGGGCAAAGCGCTTGTGTGTGTTCATACTGGTTCTCCATTACAGGCAATGACGGTTCAGTCTGGGGACTGAACCCGCTGCACGAAGCCCTGAAAGCGTTGCGGGCCAGTGCGCTCCGGAACAGAGTGCTGATT
The DNA here is from genome assembly GCF_042980055.1 of Pseudomonas danubii. Classification (NCBI taxonomy): domain Bacteria; kingdom Pseudomonadati; phylum Pseudomonadota; class Gammaproteobacteria; order Pseudomonadales; family Pseudomonadaceae; genus Pseudomonas; species Pseudomonas danubii. The sequence goes on along the minus strand of NZ_CP116502.1, from coordinate 4,694,638 downwards.
TAGGATTAATCTATCATTAAGAGATCATTGATAGATTTTGAAATATTTAGTTCCCGTCCCATATACGATCCAGCGACCGACTGCTCCCGGGTCACGCCCGGTCCGCTTTCACAGTTCGCTGTAGGCAATCCGCTGATGACTGGGCAAGGCGCGGTTCAACAGTTGCTCCAGGGATTGTTCCGGGGGCAGGTAATCGTCGCCAAAATCGCCGTCGGCCAACTGCGTCGGGTGGGCCACCACTTCGACCACCCCAGTGGGGATGAAGCCGTCCAGCAGATCCTTCGGCGTACACACCGTGTTCACCCAGCGTCCCGCGAGCCAGCTAATGCGCTGGTTCAACGCACTTTTGAACAGGCGCTTGAGGGGGCCGATATTGCCGCCGACATTGCGCGCCAGGCGCACCGGCACCCCTTGGCGGGCGGCGAAGCGGGCAACGATGGCCGCCACCGGCCATAGATTGTGCACGTGCTGGTGGGAGTCGATATGACTGGGCCGCAGCCCCTGGTCGACACAGCGCTGCCATTGCGCCGCCAGTTCCTGCCACACGGCCTCGGCGGCTGCCGGCGGCAGGCGCAGGACGGAGCGCGGCAGGTTCAGGTCGAACTGCCCCTGGGCATTGCAGAACAGTGCCTGGCTGCGGATGCCCTGGCTCAGGGGCGCGCCGTAGGTCAGGTTGAAATGCAGGCCTATGCGTCCCAGCAGGGCGTGCTCGTGGCTCAAGCGACAGGCATCCTCGAAGGCCGGCATGTTGGCCATCAGGGTGGCGGAACTGATCACCCCGCGCTGGAAGGCACGCAGGGTCAGTTGGTTGTAGTCCAGGTCGAGGCCGAAGTCGTCGGCGTTGACGATGACCCGCTGCGCTCGGGTGACGGCCAGGGTGTGTTTCATGGGCGAGCCCCTTGTGCGGTGGTGGTCTGGCGGCGCTCGCGCCAGGCCTTGAGATGAGGTTTGAGCTGTTGCCAGAGGCGCTCGGCAACACCGGCCAGCAGGCCCCGGGGACGCCAGGAGTAGAAGCTCCAGCGCTGGTGTTCCACCAGGCCGCTCATGCGTTCATGCAACTGATGGCTGGAGCGGCTGAGGCTGACCCGGGAGGCGTCCACCCACTGCCAGCCTTCCTCCAGGCCCCAGCGAATCCATTCGTCCAGCAGCAGGCGGCCACTGCCCAGGTTGGCGTAGTCGGCGAGGAAGGCGATGTTGTAGTCATACAGGCGACCGCGCTCCAGCAGGCCCAGGCGATAGCTGATGCAGCGGCCCTGGTGTTCCAGCATCACCACCCGCACGCAACCCTCGGCCGCCAGGCCATGCAACGCCGTGTGCATCCACTGTTGGCGCTGTGCTCCAGAGAAGATCCCCAGGCCGTCGGCGCCTTTCCAGCTGGCCTGTTCCACCTCGCGGAGCATGTCCAGTACCGCATCGATACCATCGGCCTGGGGCGTCACGCGGATCACCCGGGCGTCAATCTCCGCACAGCGCTTTTTGGCCCGGCGCAGCTCGTAACGCAGGGTGCCGCTGGCTTCCTCCTGGTCGCTGGGGACGATCAGGTGTTCTGGCGCGCGGCAGCTCAGGGACTGTTCGCTGTACCCGCTTGCCCGGCGCCAGGGCGCCAGCAGGGGGGCGGCATCCACCAGTTCATGGAATTGCAGCAGGTCATGGGGCAGTTGCCGGCGGATTTCCCGCAGGGCCGCGGGCATGGCGTCTTGTGCTTGAGCGGCCACCAGCAGCGCCAGGCGGTCGCTCAAGGGATGGCCCAGGTGGCGGACCACCTGCAGGGTCAGCCCGGCCCTGGATTCGCGGCCGCGGATCAGCGGCAGGCACAGCAGCAGGCGCTGGTCCTGCCAGCCCAGCAGAATCTGCAGCTGCTGATCCTGCAGTGCCTGTTCGGCGCCTCGCAACCAGCTCAAACGATTGAACGGCGTGGCCTGCTCGACGGTTTGCCGCAGCTGTTCATAGGCCTTTACGGGGAAATCCTGGGCACTCAGGCTGGTGCACCATTGCCAACGCAGGTTCACGTCCGCTCCTTGTCTATTTCAGTGGCTGGGGCCGGTGACTCGGCCAGGCGACCCCGGCGCAAGTGATGCAGTCGCGTCTGGTGATAAGGGCGACGCCGGTGGAAATGCAGGCAGCGCAGCAGGCAGTAGACGTGCAGGGATTCGCCGACTTCCTGGAAACCCAGGCGCATGTGCATCTTCAGCGCCGGCTCGTTGCGCACATTGACCAGGGCCCGGGTGGCTTTGAAGCCCCGCTCGCGGTACTCGTCCCAGAGCATCTTCTGCGCCAGGATCACCACCCCCGAGCCGCGAAACGGCGGCGCGCATTCACCGGCGAACTGATACAGGCAGCCCGGCGGCATGCGCATCCAGCAGCGGTACAGCTGATCGTCGTAGTAATCGCGCTCGCTGACCCAGACCATCATCATCACGTTGCCGTCGGGGTCCAGGTGCGCGCTGCCCCGGTTGCCCTTGTCCAGCAGGCCGCGAATGGCCGGCAGCTGGGCCTTGAAGTACTTGTCGAAGGCCGGCAGCAACTCCCGGGTAATGGGCACCTGGGGCCAGCGGCTGGGGTTGATGGGGCAGGGCACCGGCAAGGCCAGGGAGCGCTCCAGGGTCAGCAGCTCCCAGTGGTAATAGAAGAAGCGTTCAGAAAAGACCCGCAGGCTGCCCCGCAGGCCCTTGCGGCGGATTTTGGCCAACAGGCCGGTCAAGCGACTCATAGGGTTTTCCAGGTCAAGGCAAACAGGGTTTCACCGGGCACTTGGAAGCTGGCCCGGCCATCGCTGCAGTGCAGCTCGGTGTGACGGCTGCGGCCATCGGCGCCCAGCAGTTCGAGGGTGGGGTTCGCTTGGCAGATGCTGGCGTCGCCCAGTTCGACGTTTTGCGTGCGCGGCGTCTTGGCCACCCCCAACAGGCTGTGGCGCTGACCGTCGCGCAGGGCCAGGGCATCCACCTCAAAGGAGGGGTTGTCCAGGGCCTGGACCTGGCCCAGCCAATGCTGCCGGATGAACTGCTGGGCCACGGCCACCGGCTTCAGGCTGAAGCGCTGGGCATCCTGCTGGGACAGCATGCCCTTGGGGTATTCGGGTTCGTCGGCGGCCTGGAACCAGTTGAGCATGTCCAGCAGACCGTCCTGGGAGGCGTTGATCACCACCGAGGTCCACCACAGCGCGGCGTAGTGGGTGTCCTGCTGATAGGGGCTCAGGTCCGGGCCACTGGAGATGTTGGTCTGGCTCAGCAACAGCGCCTTGCGTGGCCGGCCCTGCTCATCGAGCCCCACCAGATCGGCGGCGGCGCGCACGCTGGTGCGATAGCGACGGGTGGCCAGCAGGTCGCGGACCATCCATTCGTGCCAGGCCAGGGCATCGATGTCGGCACCGTGTTCGGCCAGCAACTGCCGGGCCCAGTCGATGCCCCGGCGTTGCCCGGCGCCAATGCGAAAGGGACCGTCCAGCAGTCGTGAACTCACCGGCATGGCAATGCGCACACCGGCGGCGCGGGCTTCGGAGTTGGCCTTGGTGTGTTCCAGCATTTGCGCAAAATAGGCGGCAAACGCTGCGTAGCTGGGGAAGTTGAGGTTGGGTTCGTCGGCAAAGGCCAGGTAATGCAGGCCCTGGTTGCCCAGGCGCACGCTGTCCGCCAGCCAGGCGTCGAGCCCGGCCAGGGTGGCGCTGTCGGCGTCCAGCACGGCCCGGCGTCCGGTGCCGGCCAGCAGGGTGATGTCGCGCTCGATCTTGAAGTCTTCGCGGTACAGCCGGCGAAAGGTGATTTCCCGCTGGGGTTCTTGCTGGATCACATCGACGAAGCTGTAGAAGTTGGCAGCCTGCGGGCCCAGGGCGCGCAGCAGTTCGAAGGTCGACGACGGCGGCTCGGCATAGGGCAGGGCGATCCCCAGGTGCGGGCTGGGACCGCGCACCTGGGGTTTGAGGCGCAGCTCGACCCGCGCCGGCGTCCATTGCAGCGGGTGCAGCTGACGCAGGTCCTGGGCGAACAGGTTGGCAGTGCCGTCGAGCCAGAACGCCACCTTGCCGGAGCCGCCCAGGGACAGGCGCCAGACTTCGTCCTGCTGGGCCACCGGCAAGGCGCTCTGGTCGAACTGCCCATAGTTCGGGTGCTCCACCAACGGCAGGCGTACCTGCTGGCCGTCGCTCAGGCGCGTGGCCTGAAGCACGCTGACCCCGCCGTAGTATTTGCCCGCCAGATGCGCCTGCTCTCCGGCGGCCACGCGAAAGTACAGCTCGACGCCGCTGGGCACATCGGCACTGAAATGCACCTTGGCCGGCTCGAACTGGGCCAGGGTCGAACGGTCATGGCCGACCTTGAAGTTGCGAAAGCTGTAGCCCGGCACTTGCAGGCGATAGTCGCCGCGGGCGGCGGGCAGCTGGATCTCCCGCTGGCCGTAAGGTTGGTCGGCGCGGATGTCCAGCTGTTGCAGCAACTGGCCGTCCGGTTGCAGCAGGTACAGCTGTTCCTGGTTGGCGTCGCTTTGCCAGGCCGGGCTCCAGCGCAGTTGCAGGGTGTCGGCGCTGTCGGCTTGCAGATACAGGCTGCCGTCGCGGATATCCCCCCATTGCATGGGCTCCGCGTGCAGGGATGAGGCCGCCGCGATCAGCATCAGGGCGAGCAGGGAACAGGGTTTCATCAGGCCGTTTCCTTAGGGCGCAGTAGATGGCGCACGTAGACAATGTCTCCAGGTAGCAGGATCAGGGTGCGGTACCAGGCCACGCCGCTGAGGTGGCAGTACAGGCCGAGCATCACCAGGCTCACCGCCAGGTAGGCCATCGACGAGGCCAGGCCGGCGCCGACGATGCCCAGTGGCGCAATCAATACCGCGTTGAGGATCAGGTTCAGCAGCGCGCCCCCGGCCAGCAGCAGCGACAGGCTGCCGGGGCGCTGTTTGCCCAGCAGGTCCAGGCGCAGGATGCTGGCGTAGCACAGGCCGAACAGCCCTGGCAGCAGGGCCAGCAGCGCGTCGTAGGCTGGGGCGTAGGCGGCGCCGAACAGGGTGACGATCAGCCACTGGCCGATCAGCGCCATGCCCAGGCAGGCGCCAAGCATTACCGTGGCCGTCAGGCGCAGGGCCAGGGCCGTCAGTTCTTCGATACCGGAACCTTGCTGCAGCAGGCGTTTCATCAGCGGCGTGGTCACCGCCTCGGGAATGATCAGCAGCAGTTCGGCGGCCGCGCTGGCCATGGCGTACCAGCCCAGGGCGACGGGGTCCAGCAGGGCGCCGATGAACAGGTAGTCCGAGCGCAGCATCAACTGTTGCGACAACACCCCCGGGTGGCTCTGGGCGCTGTAGCGCAGCAGCTTGCCCTGCTCACCGGCCTGCCAGCGCAAGCGCAGGTCATGCCAGCGGCGCAGCCAGCACCAGCCGACCACCACCACCAGCACGGTGCCGCCCAGCCAGCTGACCAGGGCCGCCGACAGCGGCTGGTCGCGCCAGATCCACCACAGCCCGACGAACAGCAGCAGTGGCACCAGGGATTCCAGCAGGCGCAGGGCATTGAAGGCTTCGACCCGACCGTCCGCGTTGTGCAGGGTCAACAGACCGCTCTTGAGCACGGTGATCGGCACCGCCAGCAACAACAGCCAGGCCAGGTCGCCCAGTTGCAGGCTCAGTTCCCAGTGACTGCCCCAGGTGTTCATCAGGGCCAGCCCGGCCAGCGTCAGCAGGCTGGCCAGCAAACAGCCGTAGACCAGCACCTGAGTCAGCAACAGTCCCATGGGGCGTTGGCGGGCGGCTTCATAGCCGACGGCGGTATTGAGGCCGCCGCTGGTCAGGGCCGCGATCAGGTCCGGCAGGGTGCTGAGCAGGGCGAACAGGCCACGATCCGCCGGGCCCAGCAGACGCGCCAGCAACACGTTGCGCAGCAGCCGCAGGCCGATCATCGCCAGTCGGGTGCCCATGCTCAGGGCCAGGTGCCAGAGGTAGCTGCCGCGCTTCATGCCCGGGCTCCCTGGAACAGGCGCCAGGCCAGCAGCCCGGGGCGTCCGGCGCTGGCGTGGCTGACATCGATGCGGGGCAGGGCCAGCAGCGGATTGCCATCGGCCTCGATCAGCCCCGGGCGGGTGCCCAGGGCATAGCGATAACCCAGTTCGGCCACCGCTGCGCGCACCTCGGGATTGTGATCGCCATTGGGGTAGCAATAGACCCCCAGCGGCGCCTGACAGTGCTCCTGCAAGGCGTGGTGGGAGCGCTGCAGATCGGCCCGCATCGCGGCGCCGTCAAGCCGGGTGAGAATGCCGTGGCTGGCACCGTGGGGACCAAAGCGCACCAGTGCCGAGCGTTCCAGGCGCTGGACCTGGGCCCAGTCCAGGCTGTGGGGCGCGCTGTCGTCGGGGCAACTGTCGGCCAGGGCTTGCAGGGTCTGGGGCGGCAGGCCTTTGAGCTGTTGCAGGTAGCCCCCGAGGATGCCGCTGCGAGCGCGGCTGGCGCCGGGTTGCAATAGCTCCGGTGGTGGTGCCAGCGCCAGGGCCCGCAACTGTGTCAACAGCGGTTGAGCGGCGGCGCTGTCGGCCTGTTGCCACAGGGTTTCACCAATGGACTCCCACCAGAAACCCTGGCGCTTGCCGATGAAGTCCGTGGACAGGAAGATGCTCGCCGGCACCTCGTAGCGCTCCAGCAGGGGATAGGCGACCTCGGCATTGTCCCGCCAGCCATCGTCGAAGGTCAGGGCCACCCGGGGCCGGTCGCCCGCAGGCAACTCCAGCAGGTGCTGCAAGGGCACACAGTCGAAGTGCCGGCGCAGCCAGCGCAGCAAGTGTTCGAAATGCCCCTGGCCGACGCACAGCGGCGCCCGATGGGGCAGGCTGGCGTCCGTGGAATCGGCCACTACCCGGTGCAGCATCAGCACCACGCCGGCGTCGCTCAGGCGGATACGGCCGAAGCTGTGCAGATAGGCGCTGCCGAGCAGGCGCTTGAAGGATTGTTTGATGGCCATGTCAGCGATTCTGTTGTGGGTTCCACAGGGCGTAGCGCCGCCCGCGGAGAAACTGCCAGAGGCCCATGCTCATGCCGGCCAGGGTCACCAGCACGAAGCCGGCGAGACGAAATACCTTGGGCAGGCGCCCGCGACTGTCCAGCAGCCCCATCACGCCGGCCGCGTAACCCAGCAGTTGGGCCGCCAGGCCCAGGCTGTAGAAAGCGCCGGCGTTCCACAGCCACAGATTGCTCAACAGCAATGGCAGCAACAGCACCGGGGCCAGGCGGCGGATCAGCTTGTGGCTGATCAGGGCAATGGCGTAGGCACCGTGGCGCAAGGGGTTCATCAGCTCGCGGCGCTGAGCCAGGCTCTGCAGGCCGCCGACCGTGACCCGCAGGCGCCGGCGATATTGCTTGCCGGCTTCGTCCACGCCCTGGTCCAGGACCTGGGCCTCCTCCACATAGACGATGCGCTTGCCGGCCACCGGGGCGCAGGTGCTGATGAAGAAGTCATCGTTGACTTCGGCGGGAATGTGCTGGAACAGCTCGCGGCGCAGGGCCAGCAGCGCGCCGTCGGCGGACACCATGCAGCCGGTGCGGTTCTCGGCCTGGCGCAACCAGGCTTCGTAGTGCCGGTACAGGCTGTCGCCCAGGCTCAGGTTGTGCCCCGGGTCGGGGATGATCATGTGCCCGCCGCAGGCGCCGACCTGAGGGTCGGCCAGGGGCGCCAGGAGCTTGCCCAGGGTGTCGCCGGACCATTGGTTGTCGGCGTCGGTGAACACCAGGATGTCGTTGCGCGCCAGTTCCACTGCGGCGTTCAGGGCCCCGGCCTTGCCCACCCGGGGCAGGTCCAGGACCAGCACCCGCGAGTCGCGCACCGCCAGGGCGGTGGCCACGGTATCGTCGCTGGAACCGTCGCTGGCGAGGATGATCTGCAGGTCCGTGGCCGGGTAGTCCTGCTGCAGCAAGGTGCGCAGCTTGTGCTCGATGTGCGGGCCTTCGTTGTGGGCGGCGATGATCACGCTGACCGACAGCGGCTCACCCGTCTGCAGCGGGCGCGGCCGCACGAACAGGCTGAGCAGGGCCAGCAGCAGGGGATAACCGATCCAGGCATAGAAGGGCAGTAACAGGCACAGCCAGAAAATAGTTTTAGCCACGGTCAGGTCTCACGACGGAACGGTTGAACAGACCCTGCACCAGGGCCACGGCGCCCAGGTGCAGGCGCACCCAATGCAGCAGCCAGAGTTGCAGGACAAACAGCAGATCGCGCTGGCGCAGCCCCTGACGCAGGGCCAGGACCAGAGGCGCCAGGGAACCCAGCAGCAGGCATAGCGCGGCGCCGCCCGGCTGGCCCAGCAGCAGGCCGAACAGCGCCAGCAGGCTCAGCAAGGCACAGGCCAGGCACAGCAGGGGAAAGCGCAACAGACGCAGATTGAGGCCGCCCCCCTTGAGCAACTGCAGGTGGCTGCCCTGGCGCCAGCGCTCCTTGCCGGCCCATTCGCCCCAACTGCCTTCAAAGCCCCAATGCAGCACCTGGGGCTCAGACAGGCTCAACTGGCGGGCGCCGGCAGCGTGCAGCCGCAGACCGAAGTCCTTGTCTTCGCCGGTGCGCAAGTGTTCGTCGAAGCCGCCGACCCGCTCGAACCAGACCCGTTTCAGGCACAGGTTGGGGGTTGGCATCCAATGCAGCAGGCGCGCCGGCTGACTGCCCGCCAGGCTGCGGCGCTGCCAGGCCCGGGCGAACCAGGGCGCGCAGTCCGGGGCGGCGCAGTCCAGGGCAAAGACCTCGGCGCGGTTGTCCGCCAGGGCCTGCTGCCAGAGTTGCAGCCAGTTGCCGGGCACCTCGATGTCGGCGTCGAGAAACGCCAGACAGTCGCCAGTGGCCACGGCGGCGCCGCGATTGCGCAAGGCGCCGATGCCCAGGCCCGGGCACAGCAGCACTCGCGCCCCCAGCTCACGGGCCCGTTGCGGCCCCTGGTCGGTGGAGCCGTTGTCCACCACTATCAACTCGTAGTCGATGGCTGCGACCCGGGCGGCGAGGATCACGCTGTCCAGGGTCCGGGTGATGTGACGTGCCTCGTTGTACATGGGCACGATCACGCTGATCCTTTGCATCTTTGCCTCCCTTGGCCAGGTTTGCATTTATGAGGTGGGCGCCGGATCTTCTTCGGCTTCGAGCCGCAGCACGCTGGACAGGGCCAGGAAGATCCACAGGTACTTGTGGTTCGGCGCGCTGAGAAACAGCAGGAACAGCGCCATGGCCAACAGGCTCAGGCCCAGGTGGGTGGCGATGTCCGCCTGTTCACGCTGGCCCCGGGCGAGGAAGCCCTGGCGCGCCCGCTCGAAGTTGCGCAGGCCCATGAGCATCAGCACCACGAAGCTCAAGCCGCCGGGAATGCCCAGTTCGCTGAACAGTTCCAGGTAGGTGTTGTGGGCCCGGCGGAACAGGTCGGGCTCGTTCATGTTTTCCGAGAAGCTGCTGGCGAAGCCGGTCTGCGCGTAATGAATCGGGAAAGTGCCCAGGCCCGAGCCCAGCAGCGGGTTCTCGCGGATCATCTGGCCGCCCACCACCAGGTAGGAAGTCCGTCGGCCCAGGGAGGTGTCCGCCGAATGCGCGCCGGACTTGAGCATGCTCAGGGACTGAATCCGCGCTACGTATTCGGCTGGCAGCACGGCGATGCCCAGGGGCACGACGATCGCCACGGCGAACATGGCGAACCCCAGGTGCTTGGGCCGCAGGCCCTTGAGCCGGTCGCGGTAGTGCCACAGGCCAATAGCGATGGTGAACAGCACCACCAACAGGCCGGAGCGCGAGTCGGTCTTGGTCATCCCGGCCATCAGGGTCAGGCTGATGCCGACCCAGAACAGCCGCCCCGGCCAATGGGGCGAGCGCAGGGCGAGGAGGATCGCCGGCGGCACCGCCATGGCGATCAGCAGGGCGAAGTAGTTGGCGTCCTGCAGCAGGCCGATGGCCCGGCCGCCGACCTGATACTTGGCGGAGATCAGCGCGATCACGCAGGTGATGGCCACGCTGACCGCCAGCAGGCGGCAGAGCATCAGCAGGTTGGTTTCCCGGGCGATCAGCAAGGTGACGAAGAACAGCACCAGGCCCACGGCCAGTTCTCGCAGGCTGTCCAGGGACACCAGCAGGTTCTCGCTGTACATCAGGCTCAGCAGCAGGCACAGCAGGAACGGCCCCAGGGCCCGCCACAGGTTGCTGCGCAGGCGGGTATCGGGGATGTGCCGCAACAGCAGCTTGAACAGCATGATCAGGATCAGCGAGGCCCCCAGCAGCTTGGCCCCGGAGAACGCGCTGTCCTTGAACAGGCCCTCGAAGGGCACCAGGGCGCAGATGCCCAGCAGGCCCCAGCCCGGGCGGCGATAGAGCAGGGCCAGGCCCACCAGCCCGACCACCACCAGCGGCGCCAGAAACGGCCAGGGGCTGGCGAGCAGCAGCAGGCTGGCCAGGCCCAAGAGGAGGCCGAGAAACGGGGCGGCGATCATACCGGGGTGCTCTCCCTGGCCAGGCGATACAGCTCATCCCAACTGCGGGCCAGGGTGGGCAGGTGATAGTGCTTGCGCTGGGTGACGCGGGCGGCCTGGGCCAGTTCCTCGGCCAGGGCCGGTTGATCCAGCAATTGGCCGATGCGCCGCTCCAGGTCAACGCTGTCCAGGGGCTTGGCCAGCAAACCGTTCTGCCGGTGTTGCAGGACATCGGGAATGCCGCCCACGGCAAAGGCCACCACCGGGGTGCCGGCCTGCATGGCTTCCAACAGGATCATCGGCGTGCCTTCGGTGCGCGAACTGAGCACCAGCACATTCAGGCGCTTGAGCCAGGGCTGCATGTCCTGCTGGTAACCGGGCAACAGAATGCGCAGCGACAGCCCGGCAGCGTCGATGCGCTGGCGCAGGGCCTGGTTCTGTTCGCCATCACCGAGCAGCACCGCCTTGAGCGTGGGGCGCTGCCGGCACAGGTTGATCAGTGCGTCGAGAAACAGGTCCGGGCCCTTTTCCGCGCTCAGGCGTCCGACGAAGCCCACCATCGGCTCCATCTCGTCGCGGCGTATTTCGGCCTCCCGCAGCGGCGGCCCATCCTGGTTCACCGGCAGCACCCGCTTGGGCTCGGGCAGGCCGTTGGGAATGACCCGCAGCTTGCCCTCGGCCACGCCGGCCTGGCGGTGCAACTGGGCAATGCTTTGGGCCACACAGGCCACCCGGCGCACCTGAGGGCTGCGGCACAGGCGCAGGCTGATCCAGGTGTAGAGCTTCTGTTTCAGGCTGCGCGGCGTGAAGCCGTGCTGGGTCAGCACCAGGGGCAGTTGCAGGCGCCGGGCACAGACCCAGGCGAACACCTGGGCCTTGAAGTTGTGGGCGTTGAGCAGGCCGGGCTGCTGCCGCAGATGGGCCAGCAGCGCCTTCAAACAGTGGCAGTTATGGCTGGGCACTCCGGCCTCGTTGAACCGCTGCAGCAAGCTCTGCGGTGCATTGATGAACACCACCCGATGCTGTCCCGGAGTGATCCGGCAATGATCCAGCAGCATGCGTTCGGCGCCATAGAAGCCGCCGCTGTGGATCAGGTGCACGATAGGCTGTGCGGCCAGGCTCAGGTCGTTCACTGTTTGGCCCAATACCAGGCCCAGCGCCAGGTCCAGCGTGGATAGGGATTGACCTGTTGCTCTTCAACCGCGTTGAGCACCATCAGCACCGGCAGGCCAAGGTGATCACTGACCTGGGCCGGGTGCTTGAAGCGGTGATCGAAGAACTCGTAGACATAACCCAGGGCAATCGCCAGCAGCAGGCCGGTGAGCAGGCCCAGGGGAATGATCAGCATCGGCTTGGGAAAGGCCGCTTCGCTGGGTTCGTAAGGCTGGCTGAGCACCCGGGCGTTGGACAGCTCGCCACTGATCAGGCGTTCGCCGCGGCTCTCTTCGTAGCGCTGGGTGTAGGTGAAGAAGGCTTTGTGCAAGGCGTCGATTTCAGTGTCCAGTTGGCGCAGCTTGCTCAGCACTTCCTGCAGGTCGCGGACCCGGGCCTTGTAGTCGTTGATGCGCGCGGTTTTCTGCGCGATCACCGATTGGGTGATCTGCAGGTCGCTGCTGCGCTCGCGAACACGGTTTTCCACCACTTTGAGGAACTGCGCCCGGGCCCGCACGATCTGCTCGCGCTGCTGCTGCATCGGCACGCTGTCGGCGCGGTAGGTGTCGGCGGTGGTGCCGTACTGGCTGACCAGATTGGTCAGTTGTTCGCCCAGTTGCTTGATCTCGCGGTCTTCGTAGGCAACGTTGTCCACGGTGTTGGCGAAGGCGAAGGGGAAGGTGTAGTCGGTGATGCCGGCCTTGCGTGCGGCGCTCAGGTTCTTCTGCAGGTAATCCAGGCGGCGCTGGTTCTCCAGGGCCTGGTCGCGGTAGCCGTTGAGGGACTGTTCCTCGGTGTTGATGGCATTGAGGCGGAAGGTGATCTCTTCCTTAGGGTCGGAGGCATGGGCCGCTTCCAGCAGGGCCTGGCGCTTGCCTTCCAGGTCATCCAGGCGCGACTGGTACTGGGCCTTCTTCTGCTCGTAGAAGGCTTCGGGCAGTTCGTTGGATTGCAGGTCCTGGCGGTTCTTCAGGTAGTTGGCCAGCAGGCGCTCGACGAAGCGCGTGCCTTCGGCGGCATTGGTGCTGGCGTAGACGATGGAGATCACATTGGAGCCGGGCAGGGTGCCGATCTTCAGGTCCTTGACCGCCTGGTCGGTGAAGGCATCCAGGCTGGTGTCGCGCACCGGGTCCACGGCCAGGCCGAAGAAACCGCGCACCGGGTTGATCACATGGTTGCGCAGCGGATCGATCAGGCCGTTGCGGATCGGCTTGAAGATCAGCCGGGTCAACAGGCCTTCGCTGCCGCCGAACTGGCCTTCGCGGCGCAGCTGGTCGATGGTGTCGCGAATCAGGGTCGGCGAGCGCAGGATATTGCTCTCGGTCTCCATATCCGCCAGGGACGGCGGGATGAACTTGTCGCTGTCCGGGGTGAGCACGGTGTTGGCGTCGGTCTGCGACAGTTTCTTGGACTGCACAATGACTTCGGCGGTGATCTCGAAGCTCTGCTTGAGCACCAGCGGCAGCACCAGCGCAATCAGGGCGAAACCGAGGAACACCCGCTTGATCAGGCGTCGATTGACAAAGAACACGAGCAGAAACTCGTGCAGGTAGTTTTCGATCTTGGTCATCAAGAGGGAACTCAGTTGTTGTTCGTTTCTTTGTTGTCGACGCGGTAGCCGAAGCTGAACCCGACACCCTGGAACATGATCACGTCCGCCAGCTGCTTGCTCAGGGCGCCGGCCTTGGCCAGGCGGGTCTTGGGCACGTAAAGCATGTCGTCCGGTTGCAGGTAGGCGAACTGCAGGGCCTTGCCGTCCAGCGCCGCATCGGCGTCATAGACCCGGGCTTCGACCTGATTGCCCTTGCGCCGCATGATCACCACCGAGTCCAGGCGCGCGGTGGGTCCGGCGCCCTTGGCCAGGGTCAGGGCTTCAAGCACCGAGATCGGCCGGCGGATCGGGTAGGCCCCGGGCTGGCCGACTTCGCCCATCACGAACACTTCGTTGGCGGCGGTGGTCTTGAGCAGCACATCGACGCTGACCTGGCCCACTTCCTTGGCGTAGCGCTGGTTGACCAGGGTCTGCAGCTCGCTGAGGCTCTTGCCCTGCAAGGACAGGCTGCCCAGCAGCGGAAAGCTGGCGCGGCCATCGGAACCCACCACGATCTCCCGGCTCAGGCCGGTGGCCGGGTTGGTCAGGCTGGTGCGCAGGTTGTCCAGCTGGGCCATGGCGTGGGAGATCGAGAAGGTGATCTGCGGCTTCTTCAGCACTTTGGCGTACTGGGCTTCCAGGGCCTGGCGCGCCTGTTCGGCGGACAGCCCGGCGACCTGGAGATTGCCCACGTAGGGCATGTCGATGCTGCCGTCGGGCAGTACCAGCTTGCTGCCCCCCAGTTCCGGCGCGGTGAGGAAGCTCACGTCCACCTGATCGCCGGGCTGCACCCGATACGGCTGCTGGCTGGTGGTGCCGATATGGAAGATCACATCGAGCACGTCCTGCGGGCGCAGCACCTGTTCGATGGGCATGACCTCGGTGAGCTGGGCCTGGTCGGCCGGGGCGCTGAGGATCTGCACCGGCATCTGCTGCGGCTCGCGGTTGACGCAGCCGCCGAGGGCGGCCAGCAACGACAGGCCCAGCAGGGAGAGTCTTGGCTTGTTCATGGTTACACGGTCCTTGTGCCGGTCAGAGACGGTCATAAACCCACTTGGGCATGTAGTACTTGCGGGCGTTGAACACGCTGCCGATCAGCTTCGCCTCGGCCTGGATCAAGCGCTGCGCCGCGGCCTGGGCCACTTCCCAGCGGGTTTCCTCGCTGCGTACCACCAGCACCACGCCGTCCACCTGAGTGCTCAGGGTGAGGATGTCGCCGCTGCTGTACACCGGGTCGCCGTCGATGATCACGAAGCGATAGTCCGCGGCCAGGGCCTGCAACAGTTCCTGCAGCAGTTCCGGGGTCAGGCGCTCGGCGTATTGCTGGCGGCGGCCCAGGGGCAGGAAATCGAAGCCCAGTTCATCGCTGCTTTCGATGCACTGCGCCAGGAGCGGCGGGGTATCGGCCAGGGCCAGGTCGAGAAAGCCCGGGCGTTCGCCCAGGTCCAGGCGCCGGGTCAGGCTGTTGTCCGAAAGGCTGGTGTCCACCAGCAGGACCCGGCCGCGGCTGGTGCGCGCCAGTTCGCTGGCCATGCTCAGGCTGCTGCTGGTGATGCCGCTGTTGCGGTTGGCCGCCGTCAGCAGGATCACCCGCAGCTCGCGGTCGAGCACGGTCACCGCCAGGTTGCTTTCGCTGGGGCGCTGGATCTTCAGACTGGCTAGGGTTGCTGCCGCCATTTCAACTTGCTCCATGGCCATTGAGGACCTTGAAAGGGGTTTTGATCAGGATCTTCAGGTCGAGCCAGGGGCTCTGCTGGAAGATGTAGGTCATGTCGAGGGTGACCCGACCGTCGAAGTCCACGTCGCTGCGTCCGGACACTTGCCACAGGCCGGTGATCCCGGGGTAGATGCTCAGGCGCCCGAGGTGGTGTTCCTTGTAGGTCTGGGCGTGGAACGAGGTCGGGCGCGGGCCGACGATGCGCATCTGGCCGAGTACCACGTTGATCAGGTTCGGCAATTCGTCGAGGCTGGTGCGCCGCAGGAAACCGCCGATGCCGGTGATCCGCGGGTCGCGGTCGATCTTGAAGTCCACCGAATCCGGGCCGTGCTTGTTCAGGTGGCGCACCGAGTCCTTCAAGGCTTCGGCGTTGACCACCATGGTGCGGAATTTGTACATGCCGAAGCGCCGGCCACGAAAACCGGTGCGCAACTGGACGAAGAACACCGGCCCGGGGCTGCTGAGCTTGATCAACAGCGCGACCGTCAACAGCACCGGCGACAGCAGCACCAGCAGCGTCGCCGCCAGCAGCGCCGAGGTCAGGCGCTTGCTGCGCGACAGGGTCCAGGGCCGGCCGCCGTCGCGGCCGCTAATCCAGCCATGCTGTTGCAGCTCGATGGCGGCCTGGACTTTGCGCCGGAACGGATCGTTGCGCCGGTCGATGCGAGCAGGCGCCGGCACCTCGGTTGCAGGCAATGAGAAGGGTCTTTCCATATCCACCGGGAATACTTCCATAGCAAAGGTTGGGTAAAAACGCCCAGGGGCGTGGGCTCAGGACGCGCCGCCCGGGTAGTAGCTCAGGTACCACTGGACGAAGTGCTTCAGGCCCTCTTCCAGGGTCACCTGGGGGCCGAAGCCGGTGAGGTTTTCCAGGGCACTGACGTCGGCGCAGGTGTTGAGCACGTCACCGGGCTGCAGGGGCAGGTACTCCACCTGGGCCTGGCGTCCGAGGAGCTTTTCCAGGGTTGCCACGTACTCCTTGAGTTCCACCGGGCGCTGGCCGCCGATATTGAACAGCCGCCAGGGCGCCATGCTGGTGGACGGGTCCGGTTGTTCGCGGTCCCACAGCGGGTCGCGCACCGGCGGCTTGCCCAGCAGGCGTACCAGGGACTCGACGATGTCGTCGACATAGGTGAAGTCGCGCTGGTGCAGGCCGTAGTTGAACAGCTTCAACGGCCGGCCCTGGCTGATGGCGTCGGCGAACAGGATCGGCGACATGTCCGGCCGGCCCCAGGGACCGTAGACGGTGAAGAAGCGCAGGCCGGTGGCCGGCACCCCGAACAGGTGGCTGTAACTGTGGGCCATCAGTTCGTTGGCTTTCTTGCTCGCCGCGTACAGCGACAGCGGGTGGTCGACGTTGTCGCTGACCTTGTACGGCGTTTGCTGGTTGGCCCCGTACACCGAGCTCGATGAGGCGTAGATCAGGTGCTCCACCGGGTAGCGCCGGCACATTTCCAGCAGGTTGAGGAAGCCTGAAAGGTTGCTGTCCAGGTAGGCCTTGGGGTTTTCCAGGGAGTAGCGCACCCCGGCCTGGGCGGCGAGGTTGATCACCACCTGGGGCCGGACTTCGGCGAACAGCCGCTCCAGGCCCTCGCTGTCCGCCAGGTCCAGGCGTTGCAGGGGGAAGTGTCCCACTTGCTGTTCGACCCAGCGCACCCGGTCGCGTTTGAGCTGGGGGTCGTAGTAGTCGTTGAAATTATCCAGTCCGGTGACCTGATGCCCATCCTTGAGCAAGCGCAGTGCGGTATGGGCGCCGATGAAACCGGCGGCCCCGGTGATCAGGATATTCATGCGCGCAGCGCCTCCGGTACGCGGTAGGGCAGGCCGATGCTCAGGTAATGCAGGCCGGCGTCCGCTGCCTGTTGCGGGTTGTACAGGTTGCGGCCGTCAACGATCAGGCGATCGTTGAGGGTGTCGTGCAGCAGCTTGAAGTCCACCACGCGAAAGGCTTTCCACTCGGTGCAGATCACCAGGGCGTCTGCGCCTTGCAGGGTGTCGTCACGGGTTGCGCACAGCTGCAGGTCGTCGCGGTAGCCGTACAGCCGTCGGCATTCGGTCATGGCTTCCGGGTCGTAGGCATGGACCTTGGCCCCGGCCTGCCACAGCGCTTCCATCAGGTAGCGGCTGGTGGCTTCGCGCATGTCATCGGTGTTGGGCTTGAAGGCCAGCCCCCACAACGCAATGACCTTGCCCTTGAGGTTGTCCCCCAAGTGCGCCTTGAGCTTGCGAAACAGCACATGGCGCTGCTGTTCATTGACGTCACGCACGGTCTTGAGCATGTGCGGCTCCAGCCCGTGGCTTTCCGCGGTGTGGATCAGCGCCCGCAGGTCCTTGGGGAAGCACGAGCCGCCGAAACCGGCGCCGGGGTAAATGAAGTGGTAGCCGATACGCGGGTCGGCGCCGATGCCTTTGCGCACAGCATTGATGTCCACCCCCAGGCGCTCCGCCAGGTTGGCCATCTCGTTCATGAAGCTGATGCGAGTGGCGAGCATCGCGTTGGCGGCGTACTTGACCAGTTCGGCACTGCGGTTATCCATGAACATCAGGCGGTCATGGTTGTGGTTGAACGGTGCGTACAGCTCGCTCAACTGCTGGCGGGGCCGTTCGTGGGAACAGCCGACGACGATCCGGTCCGGACGCATGCAGTCGGCCACCGCCGAGCCCTCCTTGAGAAACTCCGGATTGGAGGCCACGTGCACCCGCAGTTGGGACTTGCCCAGGTCCGCCAGTTGTTCGGCGACCGTCTCGATCACCAGGTCAGCAGTACCCACCGGTACGGTGGATTTGATCACCAGGGTCTTGTCGCTGTGCATCAGACTGGCAATGTTGCGGGCCACCGCCAGGACATGGTCCAGGTCCGCCGAGCCGTCTTCGTTGGAGGGCGTGCCGACTGCGATGAAAATCACCTGGCCATGGCCCACTGCATCGCTGGCCTGGGTGGTGAAGTGCAGTCGGCCGGCCTTTTGATTCTCTTCGATCAGGGTCGCCAGACCCGGCTCGTGAATCGGAGGAATGGAACGTTGCAGCTGGGCAATCTTATGGCTGTCGATATCGACACAGACCACGTTATGCCCGACATCGGCGAGGGCAACTGCTTGCACCAGGCCAACATAGCCAGTACCAAAAACGCTGACTTCCAAGGGAACGACCTCGTCCATGATGAGTGTTGGGTGAGGGCATGCCTCACCTTCTGAAAAAGGCGTGTGGCACTTGGCCGCTATCACGCTCTTTTTTTGACACTATCATAAGGTTGAGACGGTTAATTGACGTTTTGCAGTGATGCATAAATGACGCTGGCGTTTTCGGTGAATCTTTTATTGATAACAAATCCTTTTAAAACAATAAGTTAGATTGATTGATGATGGTCATAATGGAAAGCGTCAAATACTTGATCAGTTGTTCAGAAAGAATAATAAAACCGACGAACGGTAGGTAAAAACGTAAAAAATATGATGCTTTTTCGCCACTATTGACTACTGCGCTGTCTTGGTCAGGTGGTTTTCTGATTATTTAGTCAGGTTTTTTGACCGGTCTTATCGTGCTGAAATTTGCCAAAATTGACAGCTTTTCTGCTGGTTATGGCTGTTCGACGGCGTGGGCAGTGAGTGCAGTCGCGGCGACTGGGGGAGTCAGACTAAAGTCGGGTTGGGGGCAGGGCGGGCCATCTGCCATCATTGCCGACCTTCATTGATTCAATCAATTCAGCCTGCGACTTTTGATTCGTGGGATGGATTTCACCTGGGTCTTTCTTTACCTCGCGTCACTGATTTTCTGCTGGAGCCCGTTCATGCGTCCCCCTTTTGCGTTACTCAATCCGTGCCCACTCCTGGGCCTCGGAGCTGTCGTCCTGTGCGCAGGATTTGCCCCGCTGGCCCAGGCCGGTGGTTTTGTCGAGGACAGCAGCGCCAAGCTGGAGTCACGCACGGTCTACTTCAATCGGGACTTTCGCGACGGTCACACCCGCACTGATCAGGGGGCTTCCAAGCGTGAAGAGTCGGCCCAGGGTTTCATCCTCAACCTGCAATCGGGCTACACCGAAGGCACCGTGGGTGTTGGCCTGGATGCCTTGGGCATGTTGGGTATCAAGCTGGATTCCAGCCCTGACCGCAGCAACAGTGGTCTCTTGCCTTCCAGCGGACACGACCCACGGGGTTCTGCGGATCAGTACGCCAAGCTGGGCTTGACCGCCAAGGTGCGAATGTCCCGGACGGTGTTCAAATACGGCGCGCAACTGCCGGACCTGCCATTGCTCAAGTACAACGACGGACGCCTGCTGCCGACGATGTTCAACGGTGCCGTGCTCACGTCCAAGGAGGTCAAGGGCCTGACCCTGACAGCCGCGCGCCTGAACCGCTACACCGCACGGGATTCCACCGATGCCCAGGACATTCGCGTGCACTGCAAGAACAAGCGCTATGCCTGCAACACCACCGCGGACCACTTCGATACCTACGGCGTGGACTACCAGTTCAATGAGCGCCTGACCGGCCAGTACCACTACGCCGAGCTGGAAGACATCTACCGCCAGCATTTTGTCGGCCTGTTGGCCAACCAGCCGCTGGGGCCCGGGGTATTGAAGGGCGACTTGCGCCTGCTCAAGAGCGCCGACAGTGGCGCCGAGCGCGCCGGCAGCATCGATAACCGTGCCTTGAGCACCCTCTTGGGCTACAGCCTGGGCGGCCATGTGTTCAGTGCCGGCTGGCAGCGCATGTATGGCGACAACTCGATGCCCTACCTGGATGGCAGCAACCCGTACCTGGTGAACTACGTCCAGGTCAACGACTTCGCCGCGATCCAGGAACGTTCCTGGCAACTGCGCTACGACTACGACTTCAAGGCGCTCGGCCTCAATGGCTTGAGCTTCCTGACCCGGTACGTCAGCGGTGACCACATCAAGGTGCCGGGCAGCCTGCGTGAAGGTCGCGAGTGGGAGCGCGACAGCGAGCTCAAGTACGTGGTGCAGAGCGGCACCTTCAAGGACGTGAGCCTGCGCCTGCGTAACGCCACTTACCGCAGCAACTACCAGAAGATCGCCCGTGACATGGACGAGACCCGCCTGATCGTCAGCTACAACTTCTCGTTGCTCTGACCAAGGCCCAGGAAAAGCACCACGGTGGCGCTGAATGTTGTAGGAACTGGCTTGCCGGCGAAGGCGTCGCCCGAATCGGCGCAAGGCTGACGGGCCTCTTCGCCGGCAAGCCGGCTTCTATAGCGGTTGCAGTTGATGGCGGTAGGGCAGGTCCGGGCCGGTGCGGGTGCAGGTCAGCGCCGCGGCCTGGACGGCAAATCGCAGCAGGCTGTCGATCTGGGCAGGGGTCAGTTGCCCCAGGCCCTGAGGCGAGTCCAGGCCCTGTTCGGTGAGCCAGGCGATCAACGCCGCCTGGAAGGTGTCACCGGCGCCCACGGTGTCGGCCACCTGCACCTGGGGCGAGGCCACCGACCAGCTGCCATGTCGTGCACTGAATACTGTGGCGCCCTGGCTGCCACGGGTCAGGAACACCAACTGCGCATGCTCTTGCAGCCAGCCCTGGATCAGTTCCTCGGGCGCCTGCCCGGGATACAACTGGGCCAGGTCCTCGTCGCTGACCTTGATCAGGTCGGCATGCTGCACCAGTTCACCGATACGCTGGCGCCACAGCTGGATATCCGGCTGCGGGTTGAGTCGCACATTGGGATCGAGACTGATCAGGCGTCGCCCCCGCTCACGAAGCACCAGGGCCAGCAGGGTGTCGGCAATCGGCTGCACCACCAGGGAAAACGAGCCGATGTGCAAGCCGCGCACGCTCGGCTCCAGCTCCGGCAGGTGCTCCTGCAGAAGCTGGCGATCGGCACAGCCTTCGCCACGGAAGCTGTAGTGGGGCGAGCCGTCGGCGCCAAC
This sequence comes from Pseudomonas danubii, assembly GCF_042980055.1. NCBI lineage: Bacteria > Pseudomonadati > Pseudomonadota > Gammaproteobacteria > Pseudomonadales > Pseudomonadaceae > Pseudomonas > Pseudomonas danubii. The sequence goes on along the minus strand of NZ_CP116502.1, from coordinate 4,673,902 downwards.
CGCCACCATGGCCAGGGTGGTGGGGGCGTCGAACTCCTGCAGGTACCGGGTGTTGACCCCTTCGTCCTGCAGTACCCGTCGCAGGCGTTGGCCCAGGTAATCCCGCGACAGCCCGGCCAGCAGGGCCACGTCAATGCCCATTCGGCGCAGGCCCAGCGCCACGTTGAAGGGCGAGCCCCCGGCAATGGCCTGGAACTGCACTTTATTGGCTTGGGTACTTGCGTCATCGACGCTGAAACAATCGAACAGCGCTTCGCCACACACCAGATACATAGTCATTCGCTCTTCAAAGGGTTGCCAGATGCTGTTGATAGCGTGCATACGCCGGCTCGTAGGCTTTCACCTGTTCGGCCTGGGGCCAGGTCTGGCTGTCGAGGTCGAGGCTTACGCAGCGTTCACAGAGTTGCGCCAGGCTAAAGGCCGGGTCCGTCTGCCGTCCATGGCACCAGGCCGCCTGGATCGCCGCACCCAGGGCGGCGGCTTCGGCTTCACGGGTGCAGATCACCGGGGTGTGCATGATATCGGCGACCATCTGCCGCCATAGCGGACTTTTCGAGCCGCCGCCGATCAGGCGGATGCTCTGGCTTTGCAAGCCATTGGCCCGCAACAGGTCGAGGCCGTAGCGCAGGCCGAAGGTGGTGCCCTCCAGCACCGCGCGGCACAGGTTGGCCTGGGTCAGGTTGTCCAGGGTCATGCCCAGCAGGCTGCCACGGGCCTGGGGCAGGGCGGGGACCCGCTCGCCATTGAAGAACGGCAGCAGGCACAAGCCTTCGGCGCCGATTGGCGCCTGGCCCGCCAAGCGGTTGAAGCTGTCCAGGTCCAGCTCCAGCAGTTGGCGCACCAGGGTGGTGGCGTTGGTCAGGTTCATGGTGCAGATCAGCGGCAGCCAGCCACCGCTGGACGAGCAGAAGGACGCCACCGACGCGTGGCTGACCAGCGGCTGCTCGGCATAGGCATACAGGGTGCCGGAAGAGCCCAGGCTCAGGGTGATGATGCCGGGCTCGATATTGCCGGTGCCGATGGCCCCGAGCATGTTGTCGCCACCGCCGCTGGCCACCAGGGCCTGGGGGTTGATGCTCAGGAGCCCGGCCATCTGCGGCAGTATCGGCCCCACCGGCTGCTGGGCCTGGATCAGTTCCGGCAAGGCACGCTCCAGGCGGCCCTCGGGGTCGATGTGGGCCAACAGGGCTCGGTCCCAGTCACGGCGGCGGACATTGAAGTAACCGGTGCCGGAGGCGTCGCCGTATTCGCTGCAGCAGCGCCCGGTCAGCCAGAAGTTGAGGTAATCGTGGGGCAGCAGGATATGGGCGATGCGCTGGAATAAGGCGGGGTGCTGTTCCCGGGTCCACAGCAGCTTCGACAGGGTGTACCCCGGCGCCAGGGCGATACCCAGGCGCTCCAGGGACCCTTGTTCTCCTCCCAGGTGATCCAGCAGGCGCTGGTTCTCGGCCACGGTTTCGGTGTCGCACCAGAGCTTTGCCGGACGCAGCACCTGGCCTTGATCATCCAGCAGCACCAGGCCGTGCTGCTGACCGGAGACCGCGAGGCCAAGAATGTCCCGGCCATCGACCCCGGCCGCCTGCAACGCCTGGTGGGTGGCGCTGATGCAGGCTTGCAGCCATTGCCCGGGGTCTTGCTCGCGTCGGCCGTTGGCGCCGCTGATCAGGCTGTGGGGGGCGGCGCCCAGGCCCAGGACGGCGCCGCTGTGGCTGTCGAGGATCAGGGCCTTGGTGCCCTGGGTGCCACAATCTAGACCCAGGTACAGCGCGGCTGTGTTCATCCTGCGCTCCGCGCTGGACGCGCTGGCTTGGCCAGCAGGCGTTCCAGGGTCCGGCTGACGCCATGCTCGCGCAGGCTGTTGAAGCAGCGCTCAAAGGCGTCGACGAACTCGGCGGACCTGGGGATCGCCGGGCCGAAGATTTCCTCCACTCCCAGCAGGCGCTGGGTCAGCAGGGTGTCGTCCGCCACCAGGGCCTGGCAGAACTCGGCCCGTGGATCGGCAATCGTGTAGCGCACGCCGTTTTCGTCCACGCCCCGCAGGTACAGGGCCCAGGCGGCCACCACCAGGGCCGCCCGCTCGGTATCGCGGCCCTCGGCGATCAGGCGGTTGAGGGTGGGCACGGTGAACTTGGGAAATTTCGACGAGCCGTCGCTGCACACCCGCTCCAGCTGGTCGGCGATGGCCTGGTTGGAAAAGCGCTGGACCAGCGTGTCCTTGTAGGCCGCCAGGTCTATGCCCGGCACCGGCGCCAGTTGCGGGGTCACGTCCAGGTCCATGTAGGCACGCATGTAGGCGACGAACAGCGGGTCGTTCATGGTTTCGTGGACGAAGCGGTAGCCCTTGAGAAAGCCCAGGTAGGTCAGGGCCAAGTGGCTGCCGTTGAGCAGCTTGATCTTCATCTCTTCGTAGGGCGTGACGTCGTCGGTGAACTGCACGCCCACCTGTTCCCAGGCTGGGCGGCCGTTGACGAACTGGTCTTCCAGGACCCATTGCACAAAGGGCTCGCACACCACCGGCCAGGCATCGTCGATGCCGTGCTGGTCGTGCAGTTGCAGGCGGTGGGCGGTGCTGGTCATGGGGGTGATGCGGTCCACCATGGCATTGGGGAAGCTCACCTGGCTGGCGATCCAGTCGTGCAGGTCGGCGTCGCGCCGGGCGGCAAACGACAGCAGTGCCTTGCGGGTCACGGCGCCGTTGTGGGGCAGGTTATCGCAGGACATCAGGGTGAAAGCCGCAATGCCCGCGGCGCGACGCTTGGCCAGGGCGGCACAGAGGAAGCCGAACACCGTGCGTGGCTGCTGGGGGTGGGCCAGGTCGTGCTGGATCTGCGGCAGGTGGAGCATGAACTCGCCGCTGCTGTCATCGATGCAGTAACCGCCCTCGGTAATGGTCAGGGAGACGATGCGGATCTCTGGGCTGGCCAGCTTGTCGATCAGCGCCTGGGGGCCGTCTTCGGCCAGCAGCATCTGGCTGATGGAGCCGATCACCCGCACTTCGTGGTCGTTGCCGTCCCCCAGTTCGAACAGGGTGTAGAGGCAGTCCTGGCCCGCCAGGTCGTCCCGGGCGCGGCGGTCTTCGGGGCGCAGGCCGACCCCGCAGATGCTCCAGTCCAGGCCCTGGCCCTGGTTCATCAGGGCGTCGGTGTAGTAGGCCTGGTGCGCCCGGTGAAAACCGCCGACGCCGATGTGCACGATGCCTTGGCGGGTGTCGGCGGCACTGTAGGTCGGCACCTGCACCTGGGGCGGGAGCTGGCTGAGGTTGAAGCGATTGAGTTTCATGCAAGGGCTCTCGGTAATCGGGCGGCGGCCATCAGGCGGCGGCGCGCAGGGAACGGGGAACAGCGACGCCTTGGGCATCGAACAGGTGGCAGTGCTCGGGGTCCAGGCGCAGGTGCAGTTGCTCGCCGCAGCGGCTGGCCAGATCACCGCGGATGCGCAGGGTCAGGGCCTCGCCGCAGGTGCTGCGCACATGACAGAAGGTGTCGCTGCCCAGGCGCTCGGCCACGTCGCTGGTGACTGGCAGGCTGCCGGGGCCGGGCTCGCCCAGCTCCAGGTGTTCGGGGCGAATGCCCAGGGTCACCGGGCTGCCGACCTTGAGCTGCGGATGGCTTTGGCTCAGGCGCAGGCGTGCCCCGGCCTGCAGTTGCACCTCGCACCCCTGGCCGTCCACCTGGCTGACGCTGCCCTTGAGAAAGCCCATCTTCGGTGTGCCGAGAAAGCCTGCGACAAACAGGTTGGCCGGGCGGTGATAGAGCTCCAGGGGCGAACCCACCTGTTCCACCCGGCCGCCGTTGAGCACCACCACCTTGTCCGCCAGGGTCATGGCTTCGACCTGATCGTGGGTCACGTAGATCATGGTGGCCTGCAGCTCCTGGTGCAGGCGCGCCAGCTCCAGGCGCATCTGCACCCGCAGCGCGGCATCGAGGTTGGACAGGGGTTCGTCGAACAGGAAGATCTTCGGATTGCGCACGATGGCCCGGCCGATGGCCACGCGCTGGCGCTGGCCGCCGGAGAGTTGCTTGGGCTTGCGTTCGAGCATCGGGCCCAGTTCGAGAATGCGCGCCGCCTCGTCGACCTTCTGTTGCACCTGGGCCTTGTCGACCCCGGCCAGGTCCAGGGCGAAGGACATGTTCTTGCGCACGCTCATGTGCGGGTACAGGGCGTAGGTCTGGAACACCATGGCCAGGTCGCGCTTGGCCGGGCTGACTTGGGTGATGTCGCGCCCGTCCAGCTCGATGCTGCCGTCGCTGACTTCCTCCAGCCCGGCGATCAGCCGCAGCAGGGTGGATTTGCCGCAGCCGGAGGGGCCGACGAAGACCACGAATTCCTTGTCGTTCACTTCAAGGTCGATGCCCTTGATGATCTCGAAGCCTTCGAAGCCTTTTTGCAGGTTGCTGATTTTCAGGTGAGCCATGGGATGTCTCCAGAATTCGAGGGTTACTTCACTGCGCCAAAGGACAGGCCGCGCACCAGTTGCTTCTGGCTGATCCAGCCGAAGATCAGGATCGGCGCGCAGGCCAGGGTCGAGACCGCCGAGAGCTTGGCCCAGAACAGCCCTTCGGGGCTGGAGTAGGAGGCGATCAGCGCGGTCAGCGGGGCGGCATTGGAGGAGGTCAGGTTCAGCGACCAGAAGGCTTCGTTCCAGCACAGGATCAGCGACAGCAGCGCGGTGGAGGCCAGGCCGCCCTTGGCGATGGGCATCAGCACCCGGAGCATTTCCTGGGCCAGGGTCGCGCCGTCCAGGCGCGCGGCTTCGAGAATGTCCCGGGGGATGTCCTTGAAGTAGGTGTAAACCATCCACACCACGATCGGCAGGTTGATCAGGGTGTAGATCACGATCAGCGCGATGCGCGTGTCCAGCAGGCCGAAACTCTTGGCCAGCAGGTAGATGGGCATCAGCACGCCCACCGGCGGCAGCATCTTGGTGGAGAGCATCCACAGCAGGGTGCGCTTGGTGTTGCGGGTCTCGTAGAAGGCCATGGAGTAGGCCGCCGGCACCGCGATCAGCAGGCTCAGGGCGGTGGCGCTGAAGGAGATCACCACCGAGTTCCAGGCGAAGGCCAGGTAGTTGCTGCGCTCGTTGATGTGCAGGTAGTTCTCAAGCGTTGGCGTGAAGATGAACTGCGGCGGCGTGGCAAAGGCGTCGATCTCGCTCTTGAAGCTGGTCAGCACCATCCAGAAGATCGGGAAGAAGATCAGGATCGCGATGGCCCAGGCCAGGGTGCCCAGTAGCAGGCTTTGCAGGCGTCGGGATTGTTGCAGGGTCATGGCGGGCACCTCAGCTCTGGTCAGTCAGGTTCTTGCCGATCATCCGTACCAGGATGATCGCGGCGATGTTGGCGATGACCACGGCGATCAGGCCGCCGGCGGAAGCCATGCCCACGTCGAACTGCACCAGCGCCTGGTTGTAGATCAGGTAGGCCAGGTTGGTCGAGGCGTAGCCCGGGCCGCCGTTGGTGGTGGTGAAGATTTCGGCGAACACCGAGAGCAGGAAGATGGTCTCGATCATCACCACCACGGCGATGGGGCGCGCCAGGTGGGGTAGGGTCAGGTGCCAGAAGATCGCGATGGGGCCGGCACCGTCCAGGCGCGCGGCCTCTTTCTGTTCCTGGTCCAGGGACTGCATGGCGGTCATCAGGATCAGGATGGCGAACGGCAGCCACTGCCAGGAGACGATGATGATGATCGACAGCAGCGGGTAGTGGGCCAGCCAGTCCACTGGCTGGGCGCCGAACAGCTTCCACAGCGCCGCCAGAATCCCCGAGACCGGGTGGAAAATCAGGTTCTTCCAGATCAGCGCGCCCACCGTGGGCATGATGAAGAACGGCGAGATCAGCAGGACCCGGACAATGCCCCGGCCGAGGAACTCGCTGGCCTCCAGTAGGGCACTGATCAGCACTCCGAGCACCACGCTGATCAGCAGCACGCTGCCCACCAGCAACAGGGTGTTGGTGGCCCCGGGCACAAAGCCCGAGTCGCTGAGGAAGTAGCTGAAGTTCTCCAGGCCCACGAACTGGTTTTCACCGGGGTACAGCAGGTTGTAGCGGATCAGCGAAAAGTACAGGGTCATGCCCAGGGGCACGATCATCCACAGCAGCAACAACGCCACCGAGGGGCTGACCAGGAACCAGCCGGGGCTGGCCAGGCGACGCTTGCGGGGGGCCGCCTGCGCTGGCAGATGGAGCTTGGCAGTCGAGGTATTCATGAGGATCACAACCAGTTGGGTATGAGGGGGCGCGACACTGCGCTGGCGTGGCCGGGCTGCGCGTAGGCGCTGGCTGGCCAGCGAAGGCGTCCTTGAACACTGCGCAAGACTCAAGGGCCTCTTCGCCGGCCAGCCGGCTCCTACAAGGCGTGCCGGGTTATTTCGGGTAGCCGGCGCGCTTCATTTCCCGCTCGGTGCTCTGCTGCGCGGCTGCTAGGGCCTGGTCCACGGTGGTCTGGCCGATCAGCGCCGCGGAAAACAGCTTGCCGACCTGGGTGCCGATGGCCTGGAACTCGGGAATGGTCACCAGCTGGATGCCGATGTAGGGCACCGGCTTGAGGGTCGGTTTGCTCGGGTCCACCGCCTTCAGCGATTCCAGGGTGATCCGAGCGAACGGCGCGGCGCTCATGTAGGCCTGGCTGTAGGTGGAGGCGCGGGTGCCCGGCGGCACATTGGCGATGCCGTCCTTCTCGGCCACCAGGGCTGCGTATTCCTTGGAGGTGGCCCAGGTGGTGAAGGTCTTCGCGGCGTCCTTGGCCTTGGAGCTGGCGGGGATCGCCAGGGACCAGGAGTACAGCCAGGCGCTGCCCTTGTCGGTGACTTGGTGCGGCGCGTAGGTGAAGCCCACCTGCTCGGCGACCTTGCTCTGGCTCTGGTCGGTGACAAAGGAGCCGGCGACGCTGGCGTCGACCCAGATCGCGCACTTGCCACTGTTGAACAGCGCCAGGTTTTCATTGAAACCGTTGCTGGAGGCCCCGGGCGGGCCGGACTTCTTCATGTTGTCGACATAGAAGCTCAGGGCGTTCTTCCATTCTGGCCCGCTGAACTCGGGCTGCCATTGTTCATCGAACCAGCGTGCGCCGTAGCTGTTGGCCAAGGTGGTGATCAGGGCCATGTTTTCGCCCCAGCCGGCCTTGCCCCGCAGGCACAGGCCGTATTGCTCCTGCTCGGGCTTGTTGAGCTTGGCGGCGAATTCGCCAATCTGCTCCCAGGTCGGCCGCTCCGGCATGCTCAGGCCGGCCGCCTGGAACAGGTCGGTGCGGTAGTAGGTCATGGAGCTTTCGGCATAGAACGGCAGGGCGTAGAGGGTGCCCTTGACCGACAGCCCTTCACGGACCGAAGGGAAGACATCGTCCAGGTCATAGGCGGCGGGCAGGTCCTGCATCGGTTGCAGCCAGCCCTTGGCGCCCCAGAGTGCGGCTTCGTACATGCCGATGGTGAGCACGTCGAACTGGCCGCCCTGGGTGGCGATGTCGGTGGTCAGGCGCTGGCGCAGGACGTTTTCTTCCAGCACCACCCAGTTCAGCTGGATGTCCGGGTGCTGGCTCTCGAAGGTTTTCGACAGCCGTTGCATGCGGATCATGTCGCTGTTGTTGACGGTGGCGATGGTCAGGGTCTGGGCGCCGAAGGTGACGCTGCTGAGGGTCATGCAGGTGCTGAGGAGCAGGGCTTGGGTGCAAGGTTTCATCGGTCACTCCTCTTCTGCGCCAATGCTGGCGACAGAAGGACGGTTATTGTTGTTATGTCTTCCGCCAGAGAGGAAGAATGTGGGCTGATTACAGCCCTCAAACGCGGCGCTGACAAATCATCCATGACACTGGAGTTGATACTTTTTTGCACTGCTTTGCTGCCGCTGCCAGGGCCCGGGTCTCGATTTGCAGGGCTTGCCCCGGGTTCAAGCCGCTACGGAGCCCGCGAATCCGTATCGGTTTCAAGGTGGGCGGGAGGCGACTCTTAGCCCAAAGCCCACTGGCATTTTTCCGATCACTGCCTAAGATGGCCGTCCTAAACCCCGATCCAGGAAACCCTTGGCCACGATGTCCGAAAAAGACACCATCTCCATGCAACTGGTGCGTGAGGCGCTGCTGCAAAGCTGCGCTCCGGGCGCGGCCACCGATGAAGTGCTGCACAAGGTCGGCATCGATCCGGCGGGCTTGCAGCAGGGCCGGGCACGGGTCCCGGCCAGTGCCTATGCGCGGCTCTGGCGCCTGCTGGCCCGGCGTCTGGACGACGAGTTCTTCGGTATGGACCCGCGCAAGCTGAAGTCCGGCAGCCTGGCCTTTCTCTGCCGCTCGGCCATGGCCCAGCCGACCCTGGCCATGGGGCTGGACTCGGTGCTGGGCTTTCTGTCGCTGATGTTCGAGCGCCTGCCGGCGCAACTGGTGCACCAGCAGAGCCTGGCGGAAATCGTCCTGCTGGAGGATGAACACGAGCCACGGCGGGCCTTTACCTACTTCACTTACTGGATGATCGTCCACGGCGTGGCCTGCTGGCTGGCAGGTCGGCGGATTCCGATCCTGGCCATCGAACTGCGTTGCCCGCAGCCGGATTTCTGCGACGACTACCGGGTGATGTTCTCCGACAACCTGCGCTTTGATCGACCGCGCACGCGGATGATCATCGCCGCCGACTGCCTGGACCTGCCCATCAAGCGCAGCGAAGCGGAACTCAAGCGCTTTCTGGCCCATGCCCCGGCCAATATCCTGGTGAAATACCGCGATCCCGAAAGCCTGGCCAGCCGCATCAAGCAGCAACTGCGGCAATTGCCGGGGGAGCAGTGGCCGGAGAGTGAAAGCCTGGCCCAGAGCCTGTGCATGTCCGCCTCGACCCTGCGCCGGCGCCTGGCGGAAGAGGGCCAGAGCTACCAGGCCCTCAAGGACAGCGTGCGCAAGGAACTGGCGATTGTCTGGCTGGCAGAGCCGCAACTGAGTTTCGCCGAGATAGCCGGGCGCCTGGGGTTTGCCGATACCAGCTCGTTCTACAAGGCGTTTCGCAAATGGTCCGGCTCCAACCCCGGGCACTATCGCAGCCTGATCCTCAACGACCCGGACCTCTCGTAGGAGCCGGCTTGCCGGCGAAGGGGCCCGCAAGCCAGGCTCCGCCCCGGCCGACGCCTTCGCTGGCAAGTCAGCGCCTACACAGCTCGCCATCACCGCATCCGTCCGTAGGAGCCGGCTTGCCGGCGAAGAGGCCCGCAAGCCATGCGCCGCTCCGACAGATCCGCCATCTCGCCGGATCTGTTGGAGCGGGCGCTTGGCCAAACCGGTCACGCAACTTGATAGCTTTGACCATTGTTCCGCGAGGGCTCTGGCGCCAGTATTTCCCCGGTTTTCATGAGGTTCCCATCCTAATAAGAACAGCGAGGGATTCTGGCAATGCGCAACTACCTGTCCGCTATCAAAGAGTTCAACTATCAGCACACCGTCGACGCCGCCCTTGCAGGCTCGCTGTCGGCGCTCAATGCCTGTGTCGAATGTTGTGACCGGCATGCATTGCCTGGTCGTATCGCGCTGTTCTGGGAAGGCCGGGACGGCAGCAGCGCCACCTACACCTTCACTGAATTGCAGGACAAGGCCGCTCGCCTGGCCAATTTCCTCCTGGCCCAGGGGGTCGGCAAGGGCGACAAGGTCGCCGGACTGTTGCCGCGCAATGTCGAACTCTTGATCACGGTGCTTGCCACCTGGCGTATCGGCGCGGTGTACCAGCCGCTGTTCACTGCCTTTGGCCCCAAGGCCATCGAGCATCGCTTGAACAGTTCCCAGGCCAAGGTGGTGGTCACCGATGGGGTCAACCGACCCAAGCTCCTGGAGGTCGCCGATTGCCCTACCGTCGTCACAGTGGGAGGCGCCAAGGGCCAGGGCATCGTGCGCGGCGATTTCAGTTTCTGGGCCGAGTTGGAACAGTACCCGGCCCAGTGCGAACCGGTGCTGCTCAGTGGTGAAGACCCCTTCCTGCTGATGTTCACTTCCGGCACCACCGGCCCGTCCAAGGCCCTGGAAGTGCCGCTCAAGGCCATTGTCGCGTTCCAGGCCTACACCCGCGACGCCGTGGACCTGCGCCCGGAAGACGCCTTCTGGAACGTCGCCGACCCGGGCTGGGCCTATGGCATCTATTTCGGCGTCACCGGGCCCCTGGGCCTGGGTCACCCGATCACTTTCTACGACGGCCCCTTCACCCTGGAAAGCACCTGCCGGGTGATCAACAAATACGGCATCACCAACCTCACTGGTTCGCCCACGGCCTACCGCCTGCTGATTGCCGGTGGCGACCAGTTCGCCCGGTCGATCAAGGGCCGCCTGCGCATCGTCAGCAGCGCCGGCGAGCCGCTGAACCCGGAAGTGATCCGTTGGTTCGCCGAGCAGCTGGACGTGGTGATCCACGACCACTACGGCCAGACCGAGCTGGGCATGGTGCTGTGCAACCACCACGGCCTGGACCACCCGGTGCATGTCGGCGCCGCCGGCTTTGCCTCGCCGGGCCACCGCATCGTAGTGCTGGACGAAGAGTACCGGGAGCTGGGTGTCGGTCAGCCGGGGATCCTGGCCATCGACCGCAGGCAGTCGCCGATGTGCTGGTTCGCCGGTTACGCCGGGGTGCCGACCAAGGCCTTTGTCGGCGATTACTACCTCAGCGGAGACACCGTCGAGCTGAACCAGGACGGCAGCATCAGCTTTGTCGGCCGCAGCGATGATGTGATCACCACCTCCGGCTATCGGGTGGGCCCTTTCGATGTGGAAAGCGCCCTGATCGAACACCCGGCGGTGGTGGAAGCGGCGGTGGTAGGCAAGCCCGATCCCGAACGCACCGAGCTGGTGAAAGCCTTTGTGGTGCTCAGCGAGCAGTACCGCGCCACCCCGGAGTTGGCCGAGGAGTTGCGCCAGCACGTGCGCAAGCGCCTGGCGGCCCATTCCTACCCCCGCGAAATCGAATTTGTCAGCGACTTGCCGAAAACCCCCAGCGGCAAATTGCAGCGCTTTATCTTGCGCAACCAGGAAATCGCCAAGGCTCAAGAGGCCGCGGCGTCAACAGCTACCGCATGAACAGGATTTGAATGATGGACATTGCAAACCAGGTGTTTCTCGTCAGTGGCGGTGCGTCGGGCCTCGGTGCCGCCAGCGCTGAAATGCTCGTCGCCGCCGGCGCAAAAGTGATGCTCGTGGACCTCAACGCCGAGGCCGTGGCGGCCAAGGCCCAGCAACTGGGCTGCCAGAGCGTGGTGGCGGACATCAGCCAGGAAGCGGCGGCCGAAGCGGCGGTGCAGGCCACGGTCAAGGCCTTTGGCAAGCTCAACGGGCTGGTCAACTGCGCCGGTATCGTGCGGGGCGAGAAAATCCTCGGCAAGAATGGCCCCCACGCTTTGGCCAGCTTCAGCCAGGTGATCAACGTCAACCTGATCGGCAGTTTCAACCTGTTGCGCCTGGCCGCGGCGGCCATCGCCGAAAGCACTGCCAATGCCGAGGGCGAGCGCGGGGTGATCATCAACACCGCCTCCATCGCCGCCTTCGACGGGCAGATCGGCCAGGCCGCCTATGCCGCCTCCAAGGGCGCCATCGCCAGCCTGACCCTGCCGGTGGCCCGTGAGCTGGCACGCTTCGGCATCCGGGTGATGACCATCGCTCCGGGGATCTTCGAAACCCCGATGATGGCCGGCATGAGCGAGGAAGTACGGGCCGGTCTGGCCGCTGGCGTGCCGTTTCCGCCACGCCTGGGCAAACCCGCCGAGTACGCCGCGCTGGTGCGGCATATCATTGAAAACAGCATGCTCAACGGTGAGGTGATCCGTCTCGACGGTGCCTTGCGCATGGCCGCCAAGTAAGGAGGAATTCTCATGTCCATTGCCCACGATCCGATTGTCATTGTCAGCGCCGTCCGCACCCCCATGGGCGGTTTCCAGGGGGAACTCAAAGGCCTCAGCGCCCCGCAACTGGGGAGCGAGGCCATCCGCGCCGCGGTGCAGCGCGCCGGCATTGCGGCTGACGCAGTAGAAGAAGTGCTGTTCGGCTGCGTGCTGTCTGCCGGCCTCGGCCAGGCCCCGGCGCGCCAGGCCGCCCTGGGCGCGGGCCTGGACAAGGGCACCCGTTGCACCACCCTGAACAAAATGTGCGGTTCCGGCATGGAGGCCACCATCCTGGCCCACGACATGCTGCTGGCCGGCAGCGCCGAGGTGGTGATCGCCGGTGGTATGGAGAGCATGTCCAACGCCCCATACCTGCTGGACCGGGCCCGTAGCGGCTACCGCATGGGCCACGGCAAGGTCCTCGACCACATGTTCCTCGATGGCCTGGAAGACGCCTACGATAAGGGCCGCCTGATGGGCACCTTCGCCGAAGACTGCGCCGAGGCCAACGGTTTCACCCGTCAGGCTCAGGATGAATTTGCCGTGGCCTCCCTGACCCGTGCCCAGCAGGCGATCAAGGACGGTCTGTTCAAGGACGAGATCGTTCCCCTGCAGGTGATGATCGGCAAAGAGTCGAAGCTGATCAGCGATGACGAGCAGCCGCCCAAGGCCAAGCTGGACAAGATCGCCACCCTGAAGCCGGCGTTCCGCGACGGCGGCACGGTCACCGCGGCCAACTCCAGCTCGATCTCCGACGGTGCCGCGGCCCTGGTGCTGATGCGTCGTTCCGCAGCCGAGCAACGCGGCCTCAAGCCCTTGGCGGTGATCCATGGCCACTCGGCCTTTGCCGACACCCCGGGGCTGTTCCCGGTGGCTCCGGTGGGTGCCATCGAGCGATTGATGAAAAAGACCGGCTGGTCCTTGCAGGACGTGGACCTGTTCGAGATCAACGAAGCCTTCGCTGTGGTCAGCCTGGTGACCATGAGCAAGCTGGAAATCCCCCACGCCAAGGTCAACGTCCATGGCGGCGCCTGCGCCCTGGGCCATCCCATAGGTGCCTCCGGTGCGCGGATTCTGGTGACCCTGCTGTCGGCCCTGCGCCAGAAAGGCCTCAAGCGTGGCGTGGCCGCGATCTGCATCGGCGGTGGTGAAGCCACGGCCATGGCCGTTGAATGCCTGTAACGAGGAATCCCGATGTTGCCCAATGACGAACAACTGCAGATCAGCGACGCGGCCCGGCAATTTGCCCAGGAACGCCTCAAGCCTTTCGCCGCCGAGTGGGATCGCGAGCACCGCTTTCCCAAGGAAGCCATTGCCGAGATGGCCGAGCTGGGTTTCTTCGGCATGCTGGTGCCTGAACAGTGGGGTGGCTGCGACACCGGCTACCTGGCCTATGCCATGGCCCTGGAAGAAATCGCCGCCGGTGACGGCGCCTGTTCCACCATCATGAGCGTGCACAACTCGGTGGGCTGCGTGCCGATCCTCAAATTCGGCAATGACGAGCAGAAAGAGCGTTTCCTCAAGCCCCTGGCCAGCGGCGCCATGCTCGGCGCCTTCGCCCTGACCGAGCCCCAGGCCGGCTCCGATGCCAGCAGCCTGAAGACCCGGGCCCGTCGCGATGGCGATCACTATGTGCTCAACGGCTGCAAGCAATTCATCACCTCGGGGCAGAACGCCGGGGTGGTGATCGTGTTCGCGGTCACCGACCCGGCGGCCGGCAAGCGCGGCATCAGCGCCTTTATCGTGCCCACCGACTCGCCGGGCTATAAGGTCGCACGCATCGAGGACAAGCTCGGCCAGCACGCCAGCGATACCTGCCAGATCCTTTTCGAGGATGTGAAGGTGCCGCTGGCCAACCGCCTGGGGGAGGAGGGCGAGGGCTACAAGATCGCCCTGGCCAACCTTGAAGGCGGGCGCGTGGGCATTGCCTCGCAGGCGGTGGGCATGGCCCGGGCGGCGTTCGAAGCAGCGCGAGACTACGCCCGTGAGCGCGAGACCTTCGGCAAGCCGATCATCGAGCACCAGGCCGTGGCGTTCCGCCTGGCGGACATGGCTACCCAGATTGCCGTGGCGCGCCAAATGGTGCACTACGCCGCCGCCCTGCGCGACAGCGGCAAGCCGGCCCTGGTGGAAGCCTCGATGGCCAAACTGTTCGCCTCGGAAATGGCCGAGAAGGTCTGTTCGGCGGCGTTGCAAACCCTGGGCGGTTATGGCTACTTGAGCGACTTCCCGCTGGAGCGCATCTACCGCGACGTGCGCATCTGCCAGATCTACGAAGGCACCAGCGACATCCAGCGCATGGTCATTTCGCGCAATCTCTGACTTTTAGCAGGAGCTGATTCATGAGCTACGAAACCATTTTGTTGGACATCAAGGACCGCGTTGGTCTGATCACCCTCAACCGCCCCCAGGCGCTGAACGCCCTCAACGCGCAGATCGTCGGTGAAGTGAACCAGGCCCTGGACCGCCTGGAAGCCGACCCGCAGATCGGCTGCATCGTCATCACCGGCTCGAAGAAAGCCTTCGCCGCAGGTGCCGACATCAAGGAAATGGCCGAACTCACCTACCCGCAGATCTACCTCGACGACCTGTTCAGCGACAGCGACCGCGTGGCCAACCGGCGCAAGCCGATCATCGCCGCGGTCAACGGCTTTGCCCTGGGTGGCGGATGCGAACTGGCCTTGATGTGCGACTTCATTCTGGCCGGCGACAACGCCAAGTTCGGCCAGCCGGAAATCAACCTTGGCGTATTGCCGGGCATGGGCGGCACCCAGCGCCTGACCCGCGCCGTGGGCAAGGCCAAGGCCATGGAAATGTGCCTGACCGGACGCTTTATCGACGCCGTGGAAGCCGAGCGTTGCGGTATCGTCGCGCGCATCGTCCCAGCGGACGACCTGGTGGAAGAAGCCCTGAAAGTCGCCGCCCTGATTGCCGCAAAATCGATCCCGGTGAGCATGATGATCAAGGAAAGCGTGAACCGCGCCTTCGAAGTCAGCCTGTCCGAAGGCGTGCGCTTCGAACGCCGGGTGTTTCACGCGGCGTTCGCCACCCAGGACCAGAAAGAGGGCATGGCCGCCTTCATCGCCAAGCGTGATCCGCAGTTCAAGGATCAGTAAGCGCACCGCCCCTGGCAGGACGCGGCGTTCATCCAGCGTCCCTGCAGCCTCAACCGCAGCGCCTAGGGGCTGTTCCCGTTTGGCCCAGCAACGCGGCTCGTCACCAAACGGGAACAGACCCTAGCTGCGGTTGATGGAGACTCCCCCCTCAACCAGCATCGCCGTCCCGCTGACGAAACTGGCGGCGTCCGACGCGAGGAACAGCGCCGCACGGGCAATTTCCTCGGGACGGGCGAGGCGCTTGAGGGCATGCAGGTTTTCGACAAAGGCGCGTTTCTCTGGCGTGTCGGTGGCTGCTCGGCCCATTGGCGTGTCGGTGCCTCCGGGCAGTAGCGCGTTGGCGCGAATGCCATGGGGGCCTTCTTCAGCCGCGATGACCTGGGTCAAGCCGATCAGCGCGGCCTTGCTCGCGGCATACGCCGCCATGCCGGGAAAACCGACGTGGTGCCCGACAAAGCTGGAAGTGAAAATGATCGACCCTGCGCCCCGGCTGCGCAGAGCAGGCAACTGGTACTTGGCCCCAAGAAAGGCACTGGTCAAGTTGCAGTCGAGCACGGCCTGCCACTGGCCCAGGGTCAACTCGGAGACGGACCGGGTTTCACCGGTCATTCCGGCGTTGTTGAACGCGATATCCAAGCCACCGAAACGCTCCAGTGCCAGCGCCACAAGACGTTCGGCCAGTGCCTCGCTGCGAATGTCACCGGCAACCCCGAGTGCCTCGCCACCGGCTTGCTGGATCTGGGCGACCAACGCATCCAGGGCGTCGCCCCGACGGCCAGTCACTATCAGGCGCGCGCCCTCTTGGGCGAACAGTCGGGCGGCAGCCTGACCGATTCCCGATGTGGCCCCCGTCACAATCGCGACTTTGTCTTGCAGTTGTTTCATGATTGACCTCCTTTGCATGAGCGTTGGGCCAACCCTAGGCCGCGGCGAACGGCGCTGAACTCCGGATCTTGCGTTGAATGTCTTTTTCAACGCACCGCGCTGATCGCCGGCAAATCGATGTTTTTTGCCTCGGCGGCACCGGTGACAATCAGGCGCCCCGAGTCCGAGCGCCTTTCAGAGAACTCCTAGATTTATCGTCCTGGTCCTTTGTTATGGTGCGGCGCCGGCTTTGTTTTGCGCCGCATCAGTGCCATCAAGGAGGACTAGCACGATGAATGACGCCGTTCGGATGAGGACCATTTGCACCGGTGAAGCGATCACCCTGCCAGGCGGTGGCGACGTCCACCTGATCGCGCCGCCGCCCAAGCCCTGCGTGACCATCGTGGTGCATGGCGTCAACGACCTGGCCGGTTGCTACGAGCGCATCGAGCGCGGCCTGTGCGAGGGGCTCAACGAGCGCCTGGACATGGCGCCGACCCTGCCCAATGGCGTGAGCAATCCGGGCTTTCTGCGTCCGGCCGGCTACAGCCTGCCCGAGGACGATGAGGGCAAGGCCAGCAACCCTGACGCTGTGTACTACCGGCGCAAATTCGCCGCCGCGGCCAATGGCACCGACGTCCGCAGCGTGGTCATTCCGTTCTACTGGGGCTTTCGCGAGGAAGAGAAGCACATCATCAAGGATGCGCCCCACGGCGAGTGGATGGATCGCAACAGAAACCGCCTGGACAAGGCGGGCACCCTGGAGGGGGGACATTTCGTCAATGCCACCACCAACCTGCCGGACATGTGGGGCAAGGGCTTCAACGGCAAGCTGTTTGGCTTCATCTCCCTGAATCTGCTTGCCGGCGAGCTGACTCACCCATTGTTCTCCGCGCCTGGACGTCGCTACATGGTGCTGGCGGCGATGCGCCTGGCGATGCTGATCAAGATCATCCGCAAGCGCTACCCCAACGACACGGTGAATGTGGTGGGCCACAGCCAAGGCACGCTCATCACGTTATTGGCCCATGCCTTTCTCAATGATGACAAGGTGCGGCCGGCCGACGGCGTGGTGATGATCAACTCGCCCTACAGCCTGCGCGAACCCAACATGGAGAAGCTTCAGGGCTTCGGCGCGCAGCAGACGGCCGAGGCCCGCCTGGCGACGCTTGACGCGATCCTGAAGTTCATTACCGCAGCGCCCAATCCGTACCCGGCCTTGTCGAGCATCGCCCTCAAGAACTGCCAGGGTTATGGCGCTATTGGCGGGCCTGGCTGGAGCGGCGGCAGCGCCTGCGAAACCACGATTGACGCCAAGCGCATTGCCTTCAACGAGCGCGATAACCGAGGCAGTGTCTACCTGTATTTCACTCCACAGGACCAGACCGTTGGCCTGGCCAACGTCCAGGGAATCGGCTGGCAGGGTGTTGACGAGCAGCTGTATGGCAAGCCCCTGCGCCGGACCTTACCGCTGAGTTTCCACCAGCGAATCTTTACCCTGCGCAAGCGCGGTGGCGAAAAGGAACTGATCGGTTTGCACACGCCGCCCCATGCCTACCCATTGCTGCTTCAGGGGGAGGACACCTGGGAAGACACCGGTCTGCCTTGCCTGCAGCGGATGTCCGTGGCCCGCGCCTCCCTTGAGCAAGGGAAGTCGGTGATGTTGACCGCACCGTTATTGCCAGTGCCCGTTGAAACCAACTTTGACGCCGATGGCACAGTGGTCATGCCGGGAGCGGACTCCAACAGCGGTGTCTATCAGATCAAGGACAAACTGGCGCCCATCGACGCCGCCATTGCGATCAGCAATAAAGCCTGGACCCCCGAAAGCACCCGGCACAGCCGGCTGGAGGCGATCGACGAGGCCGTCGCCTTCAAGCACGGACGCGACATTGGCAGCGTTCAAAAGGCCCTCAACGAAGGCAAGGAGATATCTGAAACCACCCACGTGTTTGCCGCACGAGCGACCGATGACGGCAAGGTGCTGGTGACCCGTTCAGAAACCCCCTACGAGGCACGCATGCGCCTGCAAAGTGGCGGCAAGGACAAGGAGCACGAAGAAGCGCTGTCTTTCCACTCGGCCATTCCAAACAACCCGGAACACAGCCGTCGAGTGCTGGCGTATGACGTGGCGATAGGGGCGGGGGAGAGCTTGGATGATGTGACGTTTTATGCGTATTTGTGTCGGGTGGCGGATTGGCGGTTGGATTGGGAGAGAACGCACACTGAAATCAATGGCCAAAATGATGAGGAAAGTTTTGATATGCCCGATGACGCTGTAGAAGAACTATACCTCGCAGAGGAGTCTCAAAATCGTGCGCTGATCGATTCTACGGTGGCATATCGTACCGGTGGCGTACTACCGACAAGTGTGAAGGACAAAATACCTTCTCTGGTAGCTACCCAGTCTCTTGCTGGGCGCAAAGCCGGAGTCCCCGTCAGTTTTGGGGGAACCGTCTGATGCGCCGAATGTTTACGTACTGGTCTCTCACCAGCCTGCTACTGACTAGTCACTTGACCCAGGCTGATGAACTCTCACTGGCATCTATTCGTTGCTTTCCTAGTGCGGCCACGGCCGTAACTGCTTATACCTCGTCCAGAAAGGCCTCCAACATGACTGTTGACACTCGTTATCGTGCACCCACTACTTCGCCTCGGTTGGAGACTCTGGATGTGCTCAGCGTCGGTGTTAGCCTGGACGTTTTTCGTCAGGGACAGGTCTGGCAGAAGTTGCAAGAGCAAGGCGCAAAACAGCCTGAATCACTACACGTAGGTAGCGTTTTGCCTATGGATCCTACGAAGTACCCAGTAACTTCTGATGATAAAAACATGGCATGGACTAAGCGCATTGCCGATGCACTGGAACTGGGGCTGCGAGACTTTATGGAGAAGTGGCCAATCCCAACTATTACAGTGGTTCGTGATTGGGACCCTAAAACGCCTAACTTGCGTTTTAGGCCCGAAAGAACACAAAGAATGCTGATAAACACGGTAAATAGCTATCGGACAGACTCGGGTTTGCACTGGCACCGCATCCGCAATGTGCACGACGGTATTGTTTGCAATGACACCCCCGAAGGTTTGGTGGAGAGTCTATTCCAGTTGTTTGAGCGTAATCCCGATCTACCGGCTGTTCTGGTTTACAACCTCGATGGCATCAATATGGCTGGCGCTCTATCAAGCAAGGACATTTCTTTAAAGTCGCTTGGGGCTGTCGCCGGCCCTCGCCAGCCAGACAAGTTAACCGACGCCATGGTCGCCCTGGTCGTCGGCCGTCCCGAACGTGTCGAATGGCTGCGCTATTACGCCCCCTTCACCAAGGTCAACCAGAACAAGATCGATCCCGAATTCACCGGTTGGGGCTGGCGTAAACCGGCGGTGGAGTTCCAACCTTCGGAGTTCATCCCACAACCCTGGACCGAGCGCGCTTTTGAACAGTGGGACGCCCTGCCGGTGCTGGCCAGGATTCATCGCCCGGTCACGGTTTCCTTACAGCGCCCGGACAACGGCGAGCGCCTCAAGCGCGAAGCCTTGACCGTTCAACTGGCTGCTGGTTGGAAAAAAGCCACTGATGCCGTTACGCCCGCACCGGCCCGGGTGTTCTACGACGGCGGCCTGAACAGCACGCCACTGGCCGAATTGCTTCCTGCGCTGACGGCTGCCCGCAGCTCTCTGGATCTGCTCGACTCCCGCGAAGGCTACGACCTGACCCAGCGCCTGGGCGATACCGGCGCCGCCTCGCCGTTCGTGGGCATCGCGCTGGCGACCATGGCCAGTTACCAGAATGCCGACACCAGCGTGGTCATGCCTCTGCGTCGCAAGGATCAAGCGACCCTTATCACCATCACCTCGCCGACACCTGGGCAAAAGCCCGTTGGCAACAAATTTGGCATCAACCTGATGCCCCAAACCGCCAGCCATGACGACGGCGCCTCGGTAAAACCAGCGCCGGCTGCTCCTGCCGCATCGCGGAGGCCGGTTGTGGAAGAGGACTACACGCTGGAAGAGTTTCTGGCTGAGCTGAGGCCCAAGGACAACTGGATGGATGATCTCTAGCGCTGGCTGATCAAGCTGCGCTGAAGACCCGGGTCAAAGGGAGAGGGCTGTTTCGATGCACCGCATAATGTTGTTGATGGGCTGCCTGTTGTTACTCAATCACGGTGTTCAAGCCGCTGAGCAGCCCCTGACCTCTGGACGTTGCTTCGCCAGTCCGGCCCCGCCCGTGACGGCCTATACCTCAGACAGGAAGGCTTCCGCCATGACCGTTGAACCTCGCTTGTTGTAGAAAGCCGCTTGCGAAGGGGCAGGCTTGTGTAGGCGCTGGCTTGCCAGCGATGGCGTCCAGCAGGGCGACGCCACGCTCAAAGGCTTCTTCGCCGGCAAGCCGGCTCCGGGGGAGCAGCCACAAAAAAATCGCAGCCTGGGCTGCGATTTTTTGTGGGCGCCACTGGTGCCTAGAGCTGATAGTGCTTGAGCTCGCGGGCAATCAGCAGGCGCTGGATCTCGCTGGAACCTTCGTAGATCTGGGTGATCCGCGCATCGCGGTAGTAGCGCTCCACCGGATAGTCCTCCAGATACCCGTAGCCGCCATGGATCTGCATCGCCGAGGAGCAGACCTTCTCGGCCATTTCCGAAGCGAACAGCTTGGCCTGGGAGGCTTCGGACAGGCACGGCTGGCCGGCGCTGCGCAGGCGCGCGGCATGCAGGATCAGCAAGCGTGCGGCATTGAGTCGGGTGTGCATGTCGGCCAGCAGGTTGGCGATGCTCTGGTGTTCGATGATCGGTTTGTCGAACTGCACCCGTTCCCGGGCGTAGGCCAGGGCCGCTTCAAAAGCCGCACGGGCGATGCCCAGGGCCTGGGCGGCGATGCCGATGCGGCCGCCTTCGAGGTTGGACAGGGCAATGGCCAGGCCCTTGCCCCGTTCGCCCAGCAGGTTGGCTTCGGGGATCGTGCATTGGTTGAGGGTCACGGCGCAGGTGTCGGAGGCGCGAATACCCATCTTGTGTTCGGTGCGGTCGACGATGAACCCCGGGGTGTCGGTGGGCACCAGGAACGCCGAGAGGCCTTTCTTGCCCAGTTCCGGGTCGGTCACTGCAAAGACGATGGCCAGTTGGGCGCGCTTGCCGTTGCTGACGAACTGCTTGGCGCCGTTGATCACCCACTGGCCATCGCGTAGTTCGGCGCGGGTGCGCAGGTTGTGGGCTTCGGAACCGGCCTGGGGCTCGGTCAGGCAAAAGCAGCCGATGGCTTCGCCGCTGGCCAGGCGCGGTAGCCATTGCTGTTTCTGTTCCTGGCTGCCGTAGTTGAGGATCGGCCCGCAGCCCACCGAGTTGTGGATGCTCATCAGCGCGCCGGTTGCGCCATCGCCGGCGGAGATTTCCTCCACCGCCAGGGCATAGGCCACGTAGTCCAGGTAGCTGCCGCCCCATTCTTCGGGAACCACCATGCCCAACAGGCCCAGTTCGCCCATCTTGCGCACCAGGGCGTCGTCGATCCAGCCGGCTTTTTCCCAGGCCTGGGCATGGGGCGCGATCTCGCCCCGGGCAAAATCCCGGGCCATGTCGCGGATCATCACTTGTTCTTCGGTCAATTCGATGTCGTGCATGAGTTCAGCTCCCGCTGCCGTCGAAACCGCTGAAGAAACTCGCTACCCGTTCAGCCTCAAGGGCTGCCAGGGTCGGCGGATTCCAGCGGGGGGTCTTGTCTTTGTCGATGATCAGGGCGCGTACGCCTTCCATCAGGTCACCCCGTTCGAACCATTGACGGTCCAGGTGCAGCTCCAGGGCGAAGCACTGTTCCAGACTCAAGTGGCGGCCGTGGCGCAGCATCTGCAAGGTTACGGCCATGGCCAGGGGCGAGCGGATTTCCAGCAAGTCGGCGGTGGTCTTGGCCCACTCGTGGCTGTCGGCAATCGTCACGCTGCGCAATTGCTCGACGATGCTGGCCATGTCCGGCAGGGCGAAGAAGTGGTCGATGGCCGGGCGCAAGGCTTGCAGTGGCGCATCGGGCAAGGTCTGTACCGCCAGCTTGGCCAGCAGGCCCTGCAGGTCCTTGAGCGGTGAGTCGCTCCAGTGCAGGCGATCCAGGCGCTGGTCCAGCAGGCTCAGCTTGTCGCTTTCCAGGTGCCAGTCCGCGAGGCCGCAGTACAGGGCATCGGCGGCGCGGATCTGCACGCCGCTGACCCCAAGGTAGATGCCCAGTTCGCCGGGAATCCGTGAGAGGAAGTAGCTGCCGCCCACATCCGGGAAGTAACCGATGGCCACTTCCGGCATCGCCAGGCGGCTGCGCTCGGTGACCACTCGCAGGTCGGCGCCTTGCACCAGGCCCATGCCGCCGCCGAGGACAAAGCCGTCCATCAGGGCCAGCACTGGCTTGCGGTAATGGTGGATGGTCAGGTCCAGGGCGTACTCCTCGACGAAGAAATCCTCGTGCAGGGTATCGCCGCTCTGGTAGCTGTCGTACAGCGAGCGGATGTCGCCGCCGGCGCAGAAAGCCTTTTCACCGGCGCCGCGCAGCACCACGGCGTGAATCAGCGGGTCCTGGGCCCAGATGTTCAGTTGCTGCTGCAAGGTACGCACCATCGACAGGGTGATGGCATTGAGACCGGCGGGGCGGTTGAGGGTCAGGTGACCGATGTGGTTGCGCACCTCGACCAGTACTTCGCCGGGGGTGGCGTCGAGGTCCTGTGTCGCCTGGGATGAAACCTGAGCAGTCATCACTAACTCCCTGCTTTTATAGTTTTTTATATGAGGCTCGCGCGCGAGCATCGACGGATCGTAACAGTGCAATTTTGCCCAGTACAACCCCGAAAACTGCAGGTTGACTGTGCATTTTTGCATGTTGAAAAAGCCGCCCTCAATCTTGCGCCAGCGCTCTGGCCCGCAGCGTCGGTGCCGATCCGGCGAATGTCCGCGGCCTAGGGGCACGACGGTGCGAGCGCCGCTACAATGGCGCTCGAATTTTTTGCCGGCGAGGCACCATGGACATCGATCTGGCCCGCACCTTCCTGGAAATCGTCCGCAGCGGCAGCCTGATCGCCGCCGCCGAACGCCTGCACCTGACCCAGACCGCCATCAGCGCCCGGGTGCAGAACCTGGAAGGCCAGCTCAACTGCAAACTGCTGGTACGCAACCGCGCCGGCGCCCGACCCACCGCCGATGGCGAGGCCTTTATCGCCTATGCCAATCAGCTGGTGCAGACCTGGGAGGCCGCCCAGCGCGACCTGCCGTTGCTGGCGGGCTATCGCAACGTGCTGCACATCGGCGGTGAGTTGAGCCTGTGCAATCCGCTGATGCTCAATTGGGTACGAGGCCTGCGCCAGGCACTGCCCAACCATGCGGTACGCACCCAGATCGCCGAAGGCGCGAGCCTGCAACGGCAACTGGAGTTGGGCGTGCTGGACGCGGCGCTGGTGTTCCAGCCGCTGTATTGCGCGGGATTGCAGGTCGAGCAACTGCTGGAGGAGAAATTGATCCAGGTGCGCCTGGCGGGGCGTCCCGAGCCTTATGTGTACATCGACTGGGGCGATGATTTTCGTCGTCAGCACGACGCCGCATTGCCGGAGCAGGCCAAGGCCGCGGTGGGCTTCAACCTTGGGCCCCTGGCGCTGCAGTTCATCCTCGACGCCGGTGGCAGCGGCTATTTCCGCACCCGGGTGGTGCAGAGCTACCTGGACAGCGGTGTGCTGGAACGGGTGGAAAAGGCCCCGGAATTCAGTTTTCCCACTTACCTGCTGTATGCCCGGGAGCGCGACTCGGCGCAGCTGCAGCAGGCTTTTACGGTATTGCGCGAGGTGATCGAACAAGACCACGACTGGTCCCAGCGCTGGTCGCCGATGGTTTGAACCCACTGACTTGAGCCTGGCACCGGACTTGAGCGCACCTGCGCTGGCCAGCCAGTGGCTAAGCCTGGCGCGCAATCGACGATGCCCTTGCAGGAACCGGCTTGCCAGCCAACAGGCCTTTTACGCGTGCGGCGCTTCTGAAGCTGTCTTGGCTGGCAAGTTAGCACCAGCGAGGGCGAAGGTTGGGGCGCTATCAGGGCCGCGAGGACAGGACCTGGCCAATGCTGCGCCGGCGGGCGTGGGCTTCGCTGGCGTGGATCAGTTGCTCAAGGTCTTCCGGGGTGACGTCGAAGAATTCTTCCATCTCGGCCAGGGCCTGCTTGAGGTCTTCGGCGGTGATCGCCAGGCTGTCGGCGGGGGCCGCCGAGGGCGGCAGCACCGGAGTATCGCTCGGGCCCTTGGGGTAACGAATCCGCGTCAGGTTGTTGTAGGCCAGGGCACTGGCCAACAGGCTGGCCGCCGCGAGCATCACCGGACCCAGTTCCCGCCACTCCAAAGCCACGCTGGCCGGGTCTGCCAGCACCAGGGTCAGGGCCAGGGCGCCGGCCGGGGGATGCAGGCAACGCAACCAGCACATCAGCACCAGGGCCATGCCCGCCGCGAGGCAGGCGCTGCCCAGGGTCCGGCCCAGGACATGAGCCACCAGCAAGGCCACGACCCCGGCGCACAGGTAGCCGCCGAGGATCGACCAGGGCTGGGCCAGGGCCCCGGAAGACACGGCAAACAGCAGCACCGCCGAGGCCCCCAGCGGACCGATCAGGTGCAGCGCCACCGGCATGCCGAACACCTGGGCGCAGAGCCAGACACTGAACAGGGTGCCCAGGGCCATGCCGAAGGCGGCGCGGCTCCATTCCAGTGGGCGGGTATTGATGGCGGCGGGTTTCCAGCGGGCAAACATCGGCAAGAACGGTCCAGGGCTAAATGACGGGCAAAAAGAAGGGCTTGCCTGGATCACCAGAAAGCCCTTGAACGTTCCAACATTTGGGGGAGGAACGGGCACAGTGTGCCGAGCATTGGTGTAGCTGACAAATTCATAATAATGCCGTTTAAGTGCATTTATTTTGCTGTATGACGCGTCGGCTTGCCGGCGAAGGGAGCGAAGAGGGCTTGGAGTTGGGAGCGGGTCTTGAGGGCGCTTTCGCTGGCAAGCCAGCCCCCTGGGCCAGCTCCAGCAGTGAGTGTGGCAGTGCGTTTTTACAAGCTCAGGCGCATGGCGCAGCGGCGTGATTCGGGCAGGCCGTGCTGTGTTTCATCGGCCAGGACCTGGCGCAGGCGCGGGCTCAGTTGTGCAGGTTGCAGGGTGACAAAGCCCTGGCGCTGGTAGAAAGGTTCGTTCCACGCCAGTTCGCGGAAGGTGCTGAGGGTCAGGGCCGTTAGCTGCTGTTCCAGGGCGAACTCCCGTGCCGCCTGCAACAGGCGCTTGCCAATGCCTTGGCCCTGGTGGCCAGTGGCAACGGAAATTTCCCACACATGCAGTTCCAGGTCGCAGATCTGGGCATTGAGAAAGGCGCAGCGGGTGCCGTCCTCTGTCAGCGCAACCCAGACCGGGTGGAGTTGGATGTTTTCTCGATGGCTCTGGGCATCGGCCACCTCGGCGTCGGCCAGCCAGGCCAGTTGCGGATCACTGCGAAACAGTGCCGCAGCCGAGGTTTCAATGGCGGGGAGGAAGGCCGCGTCAGCCACCCGCGCCCGGCGGATCTGAATAGTCATGGGCGCGAGTGTAAGGAGCCGCCAGGGGGTGCGCAACGCTTTCAGGGTGGCGTGGCAGCGCTCTTGGGCAGGTGCAGCAAGACGAAGTCGTTCTTGTCGAAACGCCCGCTCAGCACCGGAGTCAGCCCGGCCAGGGGCGTGCCTTGCAGGCTGGGCAGATCGCTCTGATCAAGAATCACCCAGGCCGGGGCCGGCACTTGCGCCAGGGCGGCAGCCTGATCGGTGAACTGTGGCTGCAGGTCCCGATCCAGGTTGACCATGAACTTGATCGCCTTGGCGTCCTTGCCCATGCGGTACAGGACTACCGGTGCCGGGTCGGCCTCGATCAGTTGCATGGCGCCGAGGCTGAAGGCGCGAGTGTCATAGAGACGGTGCTCCGCCGGTTCGAAGACCCCGATGTAACAGGCCCAGACCGCCAGCACCGCGCTGTAGGCCAGGCCCACGGCGCGCCACTGGCGCTTGAACAGCAACCCCAGGGACAGCGCTTGCAACAGGCCGAGGATCAGCAGCATGGGCAAGAGGTGGGTGAGCTGTTCAGGGAATTTGCGCCGCAGTACCAGCAGTCCCACCATCAGCAACCCGGGCAGCAGCAGCCACAGGCCCTGGATCAGCCCCCGCAGCCAGCCCATGACCCGCCCGCGTCCGGCCTGGAACGGATAAGCCGCAACGATCGCCGCCATGGGCAGCATCGGCAGCAGGTAGCGGGCCTTTTTCGCTTGGGGAATCGACAAGCCGATCATCACGATCAGCCCGGCAGCAGTGCACAGACGCAACAGTTTCAGGGCCGGGCCCTGTTCCGCGGGACGACTCAGCAACACCGCAACCCAAACCAGGATTGCCAGGGGATAGGCCAGGGCGTAGTTGCCCAGGGAACTGGTGAAGTAATAGAAGACGTCGCTGGAGCCTTCGCTGCCGTCCATGCGTCCCATGAACTGCATGCGGATCACCTCGTCGACAAAGGCCTGGCCACCGCTGAGCTTGGCCAGCCACAGCAGCAGGCCGACGCAGGCCACCAGCAGCAACAGCGCGCTGAAACCGACGCCGAACAAACGGCGCCATTGACCGCCCAGCAGGTAGTAGCTGCACAGCATGCCGGTGGGAATCACCAGGCCGATGGGGCCGCGAATGGCAAAGCCCAGCACCAGCAGCAGGAAGATCCAGCCCAGGTGCCGGCGGGCACCGAAATGGTCGTGGGCATAACCCAGGTAGAACACTGCCAGGGATACCGCGGCGAGCATCTGGTCCAGGGAGACAGCACGGGTTTCGCTGATAAAGGTATTGCTCAGCAGCAGCAAAGCCACGCTGAGCAGGGCCCAGGTGCGGGAGTAGGGCGCCAGCAGGCGATAGATCAGGCTGACGATCAGCGCTGAAGCAATGGCCGTCGGCAACCAGGCGGTAAAGCTGGTGACCTGCCCGGTGGGCAGGGAAAACAGCCACACCAGCAGGGTCGAGGCACTGGAATAGTCAGCGTAGGGCTGGCCATAGGTGGTAGGGAAGAACCCCGGCCCATGGCGCAGCATCTCCTTGGCGAAAAGCACAAAGCGCGAGTCGAAGCCGATGACCGAATCGTGGCCGGCGCCGGCGCAGAACAGCAGCAAGGCCAGCAGCCCCAGCCCCAACGATTGCCAAAGTAATGTGTTCGCAGGGGAACTGGAGTGCGGGTTCATTCAGGCCTCGGTGGACCACTGCTGGTGCGGAATCGGCAGGTTGCGCGATTCACCGCGACCGATCGGGAAGTAGGTGAAACCGTTGCGCGCCAGGCGTTCGGCGTCGTACAGGTTGCGTCCATCGAAGATCACCGGGGCTTTGAGACGCTGCTGGATCAGGTCGAAATCCGGCGCCTTGAACTGCTGCCATTCGGTGCAGATGATCAGCGCGTCGGCGCCATGGAGCACCGATTCCGGAGTGCCCATGAGCATCAGGCGCGATTCGTCCGGGTACAGACGCTGGGTTTCCTGCATGGCTTCCGGGTCGAAGGCCCGGACTTCAGCACCGGCCGCGAACAGCGCGTCCAGCAGCACCCGGCTCGGTGCGTCGCGCATGTCGTCGGTGTTGGGCTTGAACGCCAGGCCCCAGAGGGCAAAGGTCTTGCCTTCAAGGTCGCCTTTGTAGAACGCCTTGATACGCTCGAACAGCTTGTGTTTCTGCCGCTCGTTGATGGCTTCCACCGCTTGCAACAGGTCACTGGAGCAGTGGGCTTGCTCGGCGCTGTGGATCAGGGCACGCATGTCCTTGGGGAAGCAGGAGCCGCCGTAGCCGCAACCGGGGTAGATGAAGTGATAGCCGATCCGCGAGTCGGCGCCGATGCCCAAGCGCACCGATTCGATGTCGGCCCCCAGGTGCTCGGCCAGCTCGGCGATCTGGTTGATGAAGCTGATCTTGGTGGCCAGCATGCAGTTGGCCGCGTACTTGGTCAGCTCGGCGCTGCGCAGGTCCATGAACATGATGCGGTCGTGGTTGCGGTTGAACGGCGCGTAAAGGTTGCGCATCACATCGCGCACTTCCTCGCGTTCACAGCCGATGATGATCCGGTCCGGACGGCGGCAGTCGGTGACGGCCGAGCCTTCCTTGAGAAATTCCGGGTTGGAAACGATATCGAACTGCAGCGGGCGGCCGTCCAGGACCTTCTCTATGTGCGCCTTCAAGGTGTCGCCGGTGCCCACCGGCACCGTGGATTTTTCCACCAGGATCACCGGCTTCTCACGGTGGCGGGCCACTGCGTCGCCTACCGACAGCACATAGCGCAGGTCCGCCGAGCCGTCTTCGCTGGACGGCGTGCCCACGGCAATGAACAGCACCTGGCCGTGTTGCACCGCGAGTTTTTCATCGGTGGTGAAGTGCAGGCGCTTGGCTTCGAGGTTTTCCTTGACCAGGCTGGCCAGCCCCGGCTCGAAGATGCTCACGTAGCCTTGTTGCAGCTGTTTGACCTTTTGCTCGTCGATGTCCATGCAGATGACATCGTGGCCGACTTCAGCCAATACGGCGGCTTGTACGAGGCCGACGTAACCACTTCCAAATACACTGATTTTCATGGGGTATTCCTGGGACTTGTCGCGGGTGCAGATCGAGAGTTGATGGTGATGACCCCAAGGATGACCAGGGCCACCCCGAGGCTTTTGGCAAGCGTGAAGGGTTCGTTGAACAGCGGCAGGCTGGCGGCCAGCAGGTAGACCAGGGCGTAGCTGATGCTGAGCAGCGAATAGGCCCGGCCCAGGGGCAGGTCGCGCAGGGCCAGGAGCCAGCAGAGCATCGACAGGGCGTAAGCAGCGATGGCTGCGATCACCACCCCCAGGGCGGCCAGATCGACGCTGCCAGCACTCAGCGCCGACAGCCACTGATCCGGGGCGGGCAGGCGGGTCATGCTCCAGCGCATGCCCAACTGGGCGCCGCTGACCAGAGCCACACTGCCCAGGGCGAAGGCAAAACCCTTGACCCGGCTCATGCGTGGCGACTCAACAGCAGCACGCCACCGATTACCAGGGCCACGCCGAGCCAATGGCGACGGTCGATGGGCTCATGGAAGACGAAGCGGGCGATCAGGGTGATAAACACGAAATTCAGGCTGAGCATCGGGTAGGCCACACCCACCTCCATGCGTTGCAGCACCAAAAGCCACACCAGCAGGCCCAGGCCGAGGCTGAACAGGGCCAGCCACAGCCAGCCGGAACGCAGTTTTTGCAGGATGCCGGAGGGCTGGTCACGCCAGCTTTCCACGGCGAACTTCTGCGCCACCTGGCCCAGGCAGGTCAGCCCGCAGGCGAGCAACAGCAACAACAGGCTCATGGCTGACTCTGGGGAATGATGAAGATCACGATATTGCCTTGCTCGTAGCGCTTGGCATCCTTGGGCAGCAGCTCGACTTCATGTTCCTCGTCGCTGCTCTTGACCCGCATCACCACGCCGATCGAGCCTTGCTTACGGGCTTGCTCGATCCACGGCTGGACTTGGTTCAGGTCGACCTTGCGCGCCGCAGTGTCCTCGTAGCCCAGGCCGTACTTCACTTCGCCCTGGGTGTTGTAAAGGGTCACGTCGGGGCGACGCAGACGCCAGGCCAGCGCAGCGGCAGCGCCCAGGTCGTTGCTCAGCAGGGCCTTGGCCTGACCCAGTTCGGCCACGTGATCGATGATGAACTGGTCGGGAATCTTGTTGTAGACCACCTTGTTCGGCAGCGCCGCCGGGGCCAGGGCCACCAGCAGGAAGCTGCCCAGGGCCGGGGCGGCCCACAGGCTCAAGGGGCGCATGGCCTGCAACAGGTTGCTGATGATCCAGCCCAGCAACAGGATGTACACCAGGACCAGATGCTGGGGCTCGTCCACATACACCGGCTTCTTCAGCTGGAAGTACACCAGGGCCAGCAGGGCCAACAGGCCGGCCAGCAGGTTGAGCACACCATTGAGGCTGAGGATCCGGGTCGTGCCGGTGGCCAGACGGTCCATCAGGGTGTGGCCCATCAGCAGGGCCACAGGCAGCAGGCAGGGCAGAATGTAGGCCGGCAGCTTGCCTTTGCTCAGGCTGAAGAAGGCCAGGGGCAGCACCAGCCACAGCAGCAGGAAGCCGCTGCTGTTCAGCCGCCGTTGTTCCCAGGCCTGCTTCAGGCTGGCCGGCAACAGCAGCACCCAAGGCACGCAGAAGCCCACCAGCAACGGCAGGTAATACCACCAGGGCGAGGCGTGCTGCGCGTCTTCACCGGCAAAGCGGCGGATGTGCTCGTGCCAGAAGAAGAACCGCCAGTAGTCCGGCTCCTGGGCATGCACCGCCAGGGCCCAGGGCAGGCTGACCAGGATCGCCACCAGCACGCCGATGCCGCCATAGGTCAGCAGCGAGCGCAGGCGCTTCTGCCAGATGGCGTAGGGCAGGGCCACCAGCACCGGCAGCAGCCAGGCCAGAAAGCCCTTGGTCATGAAGCCCATGCCGCAGGCCAGGCCCAGCAGCACCCAGGCGCCGATTTGTCCGCGTCGGCTCTGGCAGTCGAAGGTGAACCACAGTGCCACCAGGCTCAGGTTGACCCAGAAGGTGAACTGCGGATCGAGGTTGGCGTAGCCGGCCTGCAGCGCCACCACGGTAAAACTCATGTAGAGCAGGGCGCTGGCCAGGCTCTTGCGCGGGTCGTTCCACAGGCGCCGGGCCAACAGGTAGGCCAGGACCACGCTCAAGCCGGTGCTCAGGGCCGACGCCACGCGCACGCCAAACAGGTTGTCGCCAAACAGCGCCTGGCCGATGGCGATCATCCAGTAGCCGGCCACGGGTTTTTCGAAATAGCGGATGCCCATGAAGTGCGGCGACGCCCATTTGCCGGTCAGGAGCATTTCCTGGCTGATCTGCGCGTAGCGGGTTTCGTCGGGAATCCACAGGCCGTGGGTGGCCATGGGCAACAGGTAGAACAGACCGAAAGCGATCAGCAGCAGTGGCAGGGCCCAACGTCTGGTCATGCGCCTTGCACTCCCAGCCAGCCTTCACGACCTTCCAGCGCGCCACGCACGACCTTGCCCGCCGGCAGGCTGGCCAGATCCGCCGGGAGCATCTGCCCCAGGGGTTGAAAGTGGATGTCGCGTTGCTTGGCGCTGGCCAGCAACTGGCGGAAATCATTGGCCATGAGAATCCCTTCTACTTCTGCATGCACGGTGTAGACATTGAGTTTGTCCGGACTGAACCGGTCGAGGATGTAGCGGTTGAAATCCTTGGCGGCCACCACCGGCCCGACCACTTCGTCGAAGGTCGGCAGGTCCACCGGAATCTGTGGGGCGCCCAGGCTGCCGTCCGCCAGTCGTGGCTGGAACAGGCTCTGGCCGCGGCAGTCGCTGTTGTAGCGAAAGCCGAACTGTTGCTTGGCTTCGATGACGCGTTCATCGGCGCGCCAACCGGCGGACGCCGAGCAGCTCACCGCTTGCCCGAGAATATCGTTGAGGCTGTCGACGCCACGGCGGATCTGTTCGATCAGCTGTGCCTGACTCCAGCGCCCGGTGTTGGCCTGCCAGCCGTGATGATCCCAGGCGTGCAGGCCGACTTCATGACCGGCGGCCAGGGTCTGGCGCATCAAGTGCCCCAGGTCCCGGCCAATGGGTTTGCCCGGCCAGGCCGTGCCGGCCAGGAGAATGTCCCAGCCGTACAGGCCCGCGGCATTGGAACGCAGCATTTTCCAGAGGAACTGCGGACGGATCAGACGCCACAGGTGGCGCCCCATGTTGTCCGGCCCGACGCTGAAGAAGAACGTGGCCTTGACCCCGGCTTCCTCCAGCGATTCGAGCAGCCGTGGCACCCCCTCCCGGGTGCCGCGGTAGGTATCGACATCAATGCGCAGACTTGCTTGCATCAGCGAGCTTCTTCTTTGGAACGATCGGCGATTTCCAGCATCGCTTCACGCAGGAAGAAGTCCAGGGTATTGCCGATGGTTTGGCTCATCTCCACGGTCGGCTCCCAGTTCAGCAGGCGCTTGGCGTTGGCGATGCTGGGCTTGCGGTGTTCCACGTCCTGGTAGCCGGCACCGTAGAACGCCTTGCTCTCGACGTCGCGGAAACCGGCGAACGGCGGGAAGTTGCTGCGCAGCGGATGAGCTTCGAACTGACGCAGCAGTTCTTCGCCCAGCTGACGGATGCTGGCTTCGTTGTCCGGGTTGCCGATGTTGATGATCTGGCCGTTGCAGCAGTCGTTGTCGTTGTCGACGATGCGCGCCAGGGCTTCGATGCCGTCGGCGATGTCAGTGAAGCAGCGCTTCTGCTCGCCGCCGTCGAACAGACGGATC
Organism: Pseudomonas danubii; assembly: GCF_042980055.1. Classification (NCBI taxonomy): domain Bacteria; kingdom Pseudomonadati; phylum Pseudomonadota; class Gammaproteobacteria; order Pseudomonadales; family Pseudomonadaceae; genus Pseudomonas; species Pseudomonas danubii. Next base: position 4,641,807 of record NZ_CP116502.1, on the reverse strand, counting down.
GGCGTGCCTTCCACCAGGTTGAGGATCAGCTGGGTGATGGCGCGGGAGCTGCCGATACGGGCCGAGTCCAGGCGGTCCAGGCGCGGGCCCATCCAGTTGAACGGACGGAACAGGGTGAAGTTCAGGCCCTTGGCGCCGTAGGCCCAGATCACCCGGTCCAGCAGCTGTTTGGACACCGAGTAGATCCAGCGTTGCTTGTTGATCGGACCCACGATCAGGTTGGAGTTGTCTTCATCGAAGTTATTGTCCTGGCACATGCCATAGACTTCCGAGGTCGACGGGAAGATCACCCGCTTGTTGTACTTGACGCAGTAGCGAACCAGCTTGAGGTTCTCTTCGAAGTCCAGCTCGAACACGCGCAGTGGGTTGCGGGTGTATTCGATCGGGGTGGCGATGGCCACCAGCGGCAGGACCACGTCGCACTTCTTGATGTGATATTCGATCCACTCGGAGTGGATGCTGATATCGCCTTCGACGAAGTGGAAGTTCGGATGGCTGCGCAGGCGCTCGATGGCGTCCGAGCCGATGTCCAGGCCGTAGACGTCGTACTTGTCGTCACGCAGCAGGCGCTCGGACAGGTGGTTACCGATAAAGCCATTGACGCCGAGGATCAGCACACGGGTGCGGCGTGGCTTGCGGCCGGACTCGGCACCGCGCAGCAGGGAGCCGTCCACCAGACCCAGCTCATTGGCCAGTTGCGGGCCACCCAGGTACAGGCCGTTGGCGTTGCGCTGGCCGGAGGTGATCACCAGGGAGTCTTCGCCACAGGCGATGCGCAGCGGGTCGACGCTGATGACCCGGCCAGGGGCCTGGCCTTCGTTGCCCTTGGCAACTTCGGCGCTCCAGACGATCAGCTTGTGCTCGCCGACGGCGCAGAAGGCGCCCGGGTAAGGCTGGGTCACTGCGCGTACCAGGTTGAACAGCTCTTCGGCGGGGCGCTTCCACTCGATCTTGCCATCGGCTGCGGTACGGCGACCGTAGTAGCTGGCCTTGGATTCGTCCTGGGCGGTCTCGGTGATCTTGCCCTGGGCCAGCGCCGGCAGGGTGTCGCGTAGCAGGCTGGCAGCGGCGTCACGCAGTTTGTGGTGCAGGCTCAGGGCGGTGTCGCTGCGTTCGATGGCCACGCGCTGCTGGGCGATGATGGCCCCGGCGTCGGCCCGCTTGACCATGCGGTGCAGGGTCACGCCGGTTTCGGTTTCGCCCTTGACCAGCACCCAGTTGGCCGGAGCACGGCCGCGGTAGCTCGGCAGCAGCGAGCCGTGCAGGTTGAACGCACCCTTGCGGGCGGTGGCCAGCAGGGGTTCGCTCAGCAGATTGCGGTAGTAGAAGGAGAACAGGTAGTCCGGGTCGAGTTTGCTGATGCGCTCGATCCACAGCGGGTGGTTGGCATCTTCCGGGGCATGCACGGCAATGCCTTTGCGGGCGCACAGCTGGGCGACGGAGCCGTAGAAGGTGTTCTCCTTGGGATCGTCGGCGTGGGTGAACACGGCAGCGATCTCGTAGCCTGCATTGAGCAGGGCTTCGATGCCCGCACAGCCAATATCGTGGTAGGCGAAGACAACAGCTTTATTGCTCATGGCGAAACCTGATCAGTATGAGTGGAAGTTAAACCGTCGACAGTGACAGCCGGGGCGGGGACCGCCGGCTGGCTGCGCAAGACTTTTTCGATGAAGAAGCGCGGGCGGGCCCGCACGTCGCTGTACATGCGTCCCAGGTATTCACCCAAAAGACCCATGCCGATGAACTGGCCACCGGTGAACACGAACAGCACCGCAAACAGCACGAAGGTGCCGTCGCCGGCCCAGGTGGCGCCGAAGATCAGCCGCAGGACGATCAGCATCAGGGCGAACAGCGCGCCGACGCCGGCCATGCCGAAACCGATGATGCTCAGCAGCCGCAGGGGGGTGGTGGTCATGCAGGTGATCAGATCGAACATCAGATTGATCAGGCGCATCGGGCTGTACTTGGAGTCGCCGTGCTCGCGCTCGGCGTGCTCCACCAGCACCTCGGTGGTGTGCCGGGCGAAGCTGTTGGCCAGGATCGGGATAAAGGTGCTGCGTTCGGTGCAGGCCAGCATCGCGTCGATGATGGTGCGGCGGTAGGCCCGCAGCATGCAGCCGTAGTCGCTCATGGCCACACCGGTGGAGCGCTGCACAGCGAGGTTGATCAGCTTCGACGGCCAGCGACGGAAGGCCGAGTCCTGGCGGTTGTTGCGCACAGTGCCGACCACGTCGTAGCCGAGCTCGGCCTGGGCCACCAGGCGCGGGATTTCTTCCGGCGGGTTCTGCAGGTCGGCGTCGAGGGTGATGACCACGTCGCCGCGGCACTGCGCGAAGCCGGCCATGATCGCCGCGTGCTGACCGTAGTTGCGGTTGAGGATCACCGCCACTACGGGGCTGCCTTCGCGCTCGGCGGCTTCTTGCAGGAGGGTCGCCGACTGGTCGCGGCTGCCGTCGTCCACCAGGACGATTTCAAAGTCGTGCTTGAGCTGGCGGCAGGCCGCTTCGGTGCGGCGCAGCAGCTCCGGCAGGCTCTGTTCTTCGTTGTAGACCGGAATGACGATCGACACGAACTGGATTGGGTAAGGTTTCAAAGGCTTCAGTCCAGGAGGTTGGCAATGGCATCGGAGACCCGTTCGACATCGTCGAGGGTCATGTCCGGGAACAGTGGGATCGAGCATAGACGCGCCGAGTTCCATTCGGTGTGTGGCAGCCGCACATCGGCGAAGCGCTGTCGATAATAGGTATGCAGGTGAGTGGCGATGAAGTGGATGCCGGTGCCGATGTTCTGCTCCTGCAGGCCCTTCATGAAGGCTTCACGGTCCAGGCCGCAGCGTTCGGCGTCGATGCGCAGGATGAACAGGTGCCAGGCGTGCTGCTGCGGGTACTGGGGCAGGTGCAGGGGTTGTACCGGCAGGCCTTCGAGGCGCTGCAGGTAAGCCTTGGCCAGCACTTCGCGCTTGGCGTTGATGTCGTCCAGGCGCTGCAGCTGTACCAGGGCGATGGCGGCGTTGATGTCCGCCAGGTTGTACTTGAATCCGGGCTCGATCACTTGGGCCTGGGGCTTGCGACCGTGGGTCAGGCGATCGTAGGCGTCCACCCCCAGACCGTGGAACTTGAGCATGCGCACCCGGTCGGCCAGGGCTTGGTCGTCGCTGACGAACATCGCACCTTCGGCGCAGGTCATGTTCTTGATGGCATGGAAGGAAAAGATTGCTGTGCCCCGCGCGCCAATGGCGCGGCCGCGATAGGTGGTGCCGGCGGCGTGGGCGGCGTCTTCGATCACCGGGATACCGTGCTTGTCCGCCAGGGCGTACAGGGGGTCCAGGTCGAAGGCGGCGCCGGCGTAGTGCACCGGGATGATGGCCTTGGTTCGTGGCGTAATGGCCGCCTCGATGGTGGCGGCGTCGCTCATCAGGGTGTCGGGATCGACATCGACGAATACCGGGGTCGCCCCCAGCAGGCAGATCATGTTGGCGGTGGAGACCCAGGTCTGCGACGGGGTGATGACTTCATCCCCCGGACCGATGCCCAGGGCCAGCAGGGTGATGTGCATGGCGCCGGTGGCCGACGACAGGGCCACGGCGTGGCGGGCGCCGACGCGGTCGGCGAATTGCTGTTCAAGTTCCTGGTTTTTCGGGCCGGTGGTGATCCAGCCGGAGCGCAGAACCTGCTCCACTGCAGCTATCTCTTCGTCGCCGATACTCGGGCGCGAGAAAGGAAGGAAAGCCTGGTTCATGGTTACCTCGGGTTTAGCTGATGCCGGAAATACGGGGTGATGCGAACGAACGATTGATGGAGCGCGGGGGAGGTCATGCAGTCATCAAGGCTCATCCAGTTATTGGGCCGGGGTGGCGATCCATGCAGCGTTTGAGTAAAGAAGGTGTTTGTTAAAAGTAAATGCAGATCAAGGTGTTATCTTGACAACCTGAGAAAGCACTGCGTTCGGCAGGAGGCTTGTTGGTGGCTGAGATTAAGCGGAAAAATGTGAAACGAATATGAAAAATAGGGCAAAAGTCCGTTTTTCTGCGGGCCAGACAGCTAGTGTTCAGTTTGCTGTCAAGGTTGTAGTGCGGCGGGGTGCCGGCAGCCATTTCAAGGGCTTGAAGAAGCACTTTAAGGAGCGCTTGCAGGAGGCTTTGAACGGTGTCTTGAACTTGGCCATGAACGGCGCAGGGAACTGCGCTCCGGTATCGTCTTTGCCTTCGGGGGGAGCATGACTTCGCAGGAACAACCGGCCGTTGCCGACAACGCGCACAAGGCCAACCCGTTGCGCCTGTACCTGGCCCGTCTGGCGCCCTCCAGCCAGTCGACCCTGCGTTACGTGCTGCAGGACGCCGCCGATCGCCTGGGGTATGACGAACTCAACCTTGAGGACATCCCCTGGCACCACCTGCAACCCGAGCAGGTGACGGCCCTGGTGGCCACATTGCGCCGTGACGGCTATGCCCCGAATACCTCGTCGCTGTATGTCAATGCCCTGCGGGGGGTGATGAACGAAGCCTGGCGCAGCAGTCTGATCAGCCAGGACCATCTGCTGAAAATGCGCTCGGTCAAGGCCATGGGCGGTACACGCCTGTCCCGGGGGCGCAATCTCAAGCGCGGGCTGATCCAGGACCTGATGGCGGTGTGTGCCGCCGACCCGCGGCCCCAGGGCGTGCGCGACGCGGCAATCATCGCGGTGCTGTACGGCTCGGGCATGCGCAAGTCCGAATCGGTGAACCTGGACCTGGCCCAGGTGGACTTCGTCCAGCGCAGCCTGCAGGTGCTGGCCAAGGGCAACAAGCAACTGATCAAGTACGCCCCGGCCTGGGCCTTCGACAAGCTCCAGGCCTGGCTGGACCTGCGTCGCGCAGACTTGCCGGCAGGCCTTGAGGACGACGCTTTCCTGTTCAACCGGATCCGTCGCGGTGGTCATATCACCCGTGAACGCATCAGCAAGCACGCCATCTACTACATCGCCCGCCAGCGGGGCGCCCAGGTTGGCGTGCGCATCATGCCCCACGACTTTCGTCGTTCGTTCATTACCCGGGTGATCGAGGAACATGACCTGTCGATCGCCCAGAAGCTGGCGCACCACACCAATATCCAGACCACCGCCAGCTATGACATGCGTGATGACAATTAACGACGCCGGGCCATCGACCGCTTTGACCTGTGAGTGTCAGCCGTTCAATAGGTCGGCCCGGAAGGGGCCAGATGCCCGGTCAGGTCCCAGGCCTCGAGCATTTTGGCGTACTCAAAGGCGTGGCTTGGGTCACTCTGCAGCCAGTCTTCGAACGCCTGGCGTTCATCCAGGCTGCAATCGGCCTCACGCAGGCGGATGCACCAGTGGGCGGCCTGCATCATCAAGTATTCATCTGCTTCGCTGGCAGGACTGTTCATCGTGCGGTCCTTGTTCAAAGTGGCGCCGCTCATGAGGAACAGGCGCGGCACGTAGAAATCACTTGCAATCTAGAGTGTATAACGAGAAAAAAGCGTCAATTTTTTGCGTGAAATCAGTCATTGGTATCGGTGCGCAGGCCTGAGGCAAGGCCTGGATGCTGCTCTATAATCGGCATGTTTCACCTGTGGCAAATGGAATCGACCAGTCAAATGAGGGAGCAATCGTGAGCGCCAAACTGTGCAACAACACCAATGCCGTGACCTTTGTCAGCAAATACAAGGCAGCCTGCCAGCCGATCGCCGATCAACTGGACCTGCCGGTGGAAAACATCCTTGGCCTGGCGGCCCAGGAGAGCCAGTACGGCGCCGGACGTATTGCCCGCGAGCTCAATAACTATTTCTCCTTGCATGCCCCGGCGCCCCTGCAGAGCGGGGCCGAGGCGCCCCAGGGCAACGCCAACATCAAGGTGGCGAAGTTCGACTCGTTCCAGAAGTGTGCCCAGTCCTTCGCCTTGCGCTATGGCTCGTCGGTGCGCAGCAAGCGCGACCCCATGGAGTTCGCCCAGGCCCTGGTGCGCAGCGGCTACAACAGTGGCGACGCGGCCTCCGGTGGCCGCAACGGTTTTGCCGAGTACCTGGCGAAGATCATTGTCGCGGTCAGAGGGCGCATGGCGTGCTGAGAAAAAATCCCCACGCATGGCTGCTGGGCCTGCCCCTGGCCTGCGCGGCACTCGTCGCCTGTGCCGGTGCAGTGCTGCAGCCGGATGAGGTCAAGGCCACGGGCCTGACCCGCGAGCAGGCCCAGGAAGTGCTGCTGGTAGCCTTGAAGCATCAGGACTATCAACTGAGCAAACCCGGGGTCTTTGTCGATGGTGACCTGCAGGACGACAGCGGCCAGCCGCCGCATCCGGGCTACTTCGACTTCAGCCTCGGCTACAACGATCCCAAGGCCGGCGCCACTGAGTACTGGGGGCTGTTCTCGGTGAGCACCGCCACCGGCGATGTCTGGGAAATCAACAGCTGCAAGCGTCTGGACGGCAGTGAGTTGCGGGCCTTGCAGGGGCAGATCATGGCCCGTACCGGCAAGACCCTGGCGGATGAAGAGCCCCAGCGCCAGGGACTGGGGTGCGAGGATCAACCATAGTCCCGAAACCGGTCTGCATCAGGCCGCAGCGCTCAGGTGCAGGACCGTAAAATAGGCCGCCGTGCCAATTGCCGCGGTGCTGATCAGGCCCAGGCTGTTGCTCAGGGCAATGAGCCCCACCAGCAACAGGGACACCGAGGCTGCCAGGGGCTCGCGGCTCATCTCGCTGAAGGCGATGTACACCGCGAAGTTGATGAACACCGCCACCGGCAGCACCCGCTCCAGGCAACGCTGCAGGCCGGGTTGCAGGCGGATGCTCACGAACGCCGGAATGATCCGCACCAGGCAACTGGTGGCCAGTAGCGCAGCGATGGTGACCCAGGCCGAATCGCTCATGGCTTGGCCCTGGAAAGCAGGACAGTGCTGATCAGCACACTGGGAATCCAGAAGTACAGGAGGCCCAGGAGCATGATCAATACCAGGGTCACCGCGACACAGAGCGCCACGGTCGACAAGATGGCCAGACGACGTTCGTGCGCCAGGCTCAAGCGGCTGCGCAACTGCGCCAGCGACAGGTACATCAACACCACGCTGGCCGGGTAGCCCAGGTTGACCTCGGTGCCGATCCACTGCAGCGGCAGCCATTTGCCCAGCCATGCCCCCAGCACCCCGACCAGTGCCCAGGTCAGGAAGATCGTTGCGCGTATCACCAGCACCGTGACCGGATTGTCCCGTTCGTGCTCGGTGGCGTAGGCCTCGTCCCCCAGCATATGGGCCGCCGCGGCCTTTTGCAGGAACCCCCGGGGCAACCGTGGGCTGGAGGTGAAGGCAATGGGCAGGTAACGGCTGTTGATCGAAGCCGAGACCAGCAGCAGGGTGAAGAACCCGGCTCCCGACTGGGCCAGGGGCAGGGCGGCGAACTGACCGCTGCCGGTGAATCCCAGCAGCCCCACCAGTGCCACCTCCAGCAGTGACCAGTCGGCGCGACCTGCCAGCAGGCCGAACAGCATGCTCACCGGGACAATGGCCAGCGCGGCCGGGGCCACCCTGCGCAGAGCACCTGACGTGCTTTGTGCGAACGGCATCTGTTGCTCGACCTGCATAGGTTTCCTCACCTTTTGCTCATTACCGAGGCAAAGACCCGGAGCGGCGCCCCAGTCATTGGTCGATGGAGTCTAGGAAAGGCAGCGAGACAGCGTCTTGTACGATTGTGCGAGTTTGCCGGGGCTCAGAAGCGGTAGCCGACGTTGACCATCACTGCGGCAGCGCCCAGCACCACCAGCTCGGTGCCCACCGGTCCGTAGTGCACGCCCACCGCCGGAATCAGCACCGGTGCCACGCCAAAGTGGTTCAACGGGATCTTGTCCTTGTAGTCGCCCTTGTAACCCTGGATCAGCCCACCGCTGAGCTTGGCGTAGACCGGCCAGTCGGCGTGTTCCCAGGCCTTGCCCAGGTACGCGTAGTAGGAGCGCTGGGAGAAGGAGTTGCGAAAGGTGCTCACGCCCCACAATTGACCGTCGGCGTAGTTGCGCTCCAGGCCGATCAGATCCTGGTGGTTGTTGTGGTCGGGATCGTTGCTCCAGTGGTTGGTGTAGACGCTGGTCTGCACGTACCAGTAGTCCTGTTGCGCGGCGGCTTGCAGCGTCTGGCTGGCGGCGGCCAGCAGCAGGGCCAGGCCCGCGGCTTGGGTTCGAAGCATTGCTTTCATCAAGGTTCCCTGCCATCGCGGCAGTCGTGCCCCCTCGGAAATCAAGGGGGAAAAGGGGGCAGACGCTAACATCCAGCTATTCAGCGAATCAATGATTGAACTGTTGCTTGATCTATATCGGCTTCGATGCGCTGGATCAGGTAGGGGAAGAACGGGTTGGCGGTCAGGCGCATCAGCTCCTCCATGGGCACCACCAGCACGCCGCGTTCACCGCGGGCGGCGATGGTGCCCAGGTGCACGCCAAAGTCTTCACGGGGGGTGGGCTGGGTCCCGTACAAACCGTCGTCCACTGGGAACGGCAAGGCCACGTGGGACAAGGAAAACACCCCCGCCGGATAGGCCAGGTCCAGGGGCCGTCGCTGGCTGTCCAGGCTCAAGGCGGGGGTGCTGACTTCGGCCAGGGTCGCGCCGCCGCTGCCTTCATTGGTCAGCACCCGGGTGCTGTAGTTGCGCGGCGGTGCCGGCAGCAGGCTGGCCAGGGAGGTGAGGCTGGCGGGGTCCAGCAGGCCTTCGAAGTCCCGGTCCCGGTTGAGGTCGAAAATCACCAGTTCACTGCCGTTGGCCGGCAGTTGCCGGTACAGGCCGGAGACCAGGGCAGGGGTACTGACTGTGGCATCGGTCAGTGACTGGAAGCTGAGGATCGGTGGCAACCGGTTCAGGCGCGGGTCGCCCACCAGGGCCAGCAACTGGCTTTGCAGGGCATCGGTCAGCAGCCATGACTGGCGCGCGGCATTGACCGGAAACGAGTTGTACTTGAACGGGTTGTACTCAGGGCGCAGGTTCAGCCAGGCCGCCTTGCTGAAGGCCGGAAACACCGCCGGCCAGCCGGCCACACCGGCAAAGCGCGCCGACGGGGCCACGCCGATCATCGGCGAAATCAGCACCAGGCGCTGGGCCTGCGGCAACTGCGGATTGTCCAGGGCGTCCAGGGCGTACTTGACCGCCAGGGCACCACCGTTGGAGTAACCGACGACATGCAAGGGCGCAGGCGCCGGGACTTCGGCCCGAGCGGCACGCAGGGCCAGGCGGGTGGCGGCCAGCCAGTCCTGCCAGTGGGCGTCGGTCAGGCCGGCCGGCACCGTGCCGTGGCCGGGCAGGCGCAGGCCGATGGCCAGGTAACCGTGTTCGACGTAGCGCCTGGCAACGTGGCGCAAGCTGTAGGGCGAGTCGGTCAAACCATGCAGCAGCACCACCACGCCCCGTGGCGTGCCTGAGGGCCGCAGCAGGTAGGAGCGGTTCCAGTCGGTGGCAAAGCGGGGCGGGTAGACCCGGCTGTCCACGCGATAACGGTTGAAGGGCGGGACCTGGGTCGGGTCCAGGCGGTCGCTGACTTCACGCCGGACTTCGGCAAACAAACGCTCCTCGGCCTGCATCCAGGCCGCCCAGTCGGCGCGATCGATCTGTTCGATGCTCAGTTCATGGGGCACCCGCAGGTGCCAGGGTTGCAGCGCCGGGCCCCGCTCGCTGTCGTAGGCACGCCAGGCCAGCAGGGTGAGTGCGGCAACGCCGAGGATCAGCGCGCCACCCTTGAGCAGGCGCGACAGGGTCGGGGCGATCACTGGCGGGGACTCGGTTGGAGGGCGCTGATGCGATAAACGCAGCGTCGATCGCCAGTGATCAGGTGCTCCACGCGCTGCACCTGCCCAAGGTCGCCAATGGCGGCCTGGAACACTTGCAGTTCGGAGCGGCAGAAACCCTGGCACTGCTGGGCCGCGACACAGATCGGACAGTGACTCTCGATCAACAGCCAGCCCTCGCCGTCGGCCTCGACACTGGCCATGTAGCCGGCGACTTCACGGATCTGCGCGAGGGCCCGGACCCGTTCTTCCAGGGTCGGTAGCGGGGCGCAGACGTCGAGGTACTGCGCGGTGTTGACCCGCTCCATATCAGTGACGATGCGTTCCACGCCGTCGGCCCCATAGACCGCGCGAATCGAATCGATCAGTTGCAGGGTCAGGTGGGCATGGGTGTCGGGAAAACGGGCCTGGGCCTGCTCGGTCAACACCCATTTCTGCGACGGACGCCCGGCGCCCTGGGCCGGCATCATCTGCCCGGCGATCAGTTCAGCGTCCAGCAGTTTCTGTAGCTGCTGGCGGGTGGCTTCCAGGGACACCTTGAGCAGCGGGGCCAGGTCGGCGGTTTTCAAGGGGCCGCGGGTTTTCAGCAGAAACAGAATTCGCTCGGCGGTGGCTCCGGGGTTCTTCTTCTCGGCAGGGGAGGATATCGAGGACATGCTGGGCCATTAACCAATGCGCAAGTGGGGTATCAAGGGCGTGCTGGACGCTGCTAACCGCGCAAGCATAACAGGCTCCGGCCAAGGGGCCCGGCGATTGTCGCGCTTTGAACGGCGGATTGGGCAAGAGAGCGAGACGATGAAAAATTAATTATCAAAGTAATTGCTTGTGTAATACAGTGCGGCTTTATCGAACACCCTAAGGGAGCAAGGCATGGCTTCGACAAACGGATGGTCAGCACTGTTACTGGGCAAGAACGGACTGCGCTCGGCAGCCCTGGCCGGTGGCGTGGCGCTGCATGCAATCAATGTGTACCTGGTCACCACGCTGTTGCCTTCGGTGGTCAAGGATATCGGCGGCCTGGACTACTACGCCTGGAATACCACCTTGTTCGTGGTGGCCTCGATCATAGGTTCGGTGCTGTCCACCCGGGCCCTGGGGATACTGGGGCCGAAGCTCGCCTATGCCCTGGCCGGCCTGGTGTTCATGCTCGGTTGCGGCCTGTGTGCCCTGGCCCCGGACATGGGCTGGCTGATCATCGGGCGCAGTGTCCAGGGCCTGGGCGGAGGGCTGCTGTTCGCCTTGCCCTACGCGATGATCCGCCTGGTGTTCGACGAGCCGCTATGGCCCCGGGCGATGGCGCTGATTTCCGCCATGTGGGGCGCGGCCACCCTGATCGGCCCAGCCGTGGGCGGGGTCTTCGCCGAACACGGCGCCTGGCGTGCGGCGTTCTGGGTGCTGCTGCCCTGCACCTTGCTGTTCATGCTGCTGGCGATCGCCCTGTTACCGGGCAAAAGCCGCGAAACGGCGCCCCGCAGCCCCATTCCCGGGCTGCAACTGGTGTTGCTGACCGCGGTGGTGCTGGCGATCTCCATTGGCAGCATCACACCTTCGCCCGGGTACAACGCTTTGGGGCTGGGCGTCGGGCTGGGCCTGTTGCTGCTGGTGGTGGTGCTGGAGAACCGCTCCGGCAAACGTCTCTTGCCCCGCGACAGCCTGAAGTCCGGCAGCCCCTTGCTGGCGCTGTACCTCTCCATGGCGCTGCTGGTGGTGGGCATGACCAGCGAGGTCTTTGTGCCGCTGTTCCTGCAAGAACTGCATCAGCAGACGCCCTTGCTGGCGGGTTACATCGCCGCGCTGATGGCGGCCGGCTGGACACTGGGGGCGATCTTCAGCTCTGGCCTGAGCCCCCTGGGCGCGGCCCGGGCCATCGCCAGCGGGCCGTTTCTGGTGGTGGCCGGCCTGCTCCTGGCCTGTCTGTTCATGCCTGCCACGGCCACGCCGCTCCTGAGCCTGGGGGCGGTGTGCCTGGCCATGTTGCTGGTGGGCACAGGGATCGGCCTGGCGTGGCCCCATCTGTTGTCCCGAGTCCTGGAAAACGCGGCCGATGACCAGAAGGAGCTGGCGGGCGCCTCGATCACCACGGTGCAACTGGTGGCCACGGCCCTGGGCGCGGCGCTGGCGGGGATGATTGTCAACCTGGCCGGACTCAGCTCCAGCGCCGGTGTTGCCGGTACGGCCCAGGCCGCGGCCTGGCTGTTCGGTCTCTACGCCGGGGTATCGGCCCTGCTGTTTATCAGCATGCGTCAGGTCCGGCGCCACCATACCCGGGCGCTGGCCGAGGCCTGAGGCCTGCCTGACTCATCACACTTCAAGGACATACAGATGAACAGCCTCAATACCGCTTGCCAGGAACAGGGCTTCCTTTTCGATCCGGGAGTCGCCCCATTGTTCGCGCACCTGGACCTTCGCCTGCTGGGGGGACGCGCCATCGGCATTGCCGATAATCAGTTCACCGATCTGCTCAGCGTCCTCGGCGGCCCGGGCTGCGGGGTGTGCAATGGCAACCCCCGGGACCTGCGCCGGGAGAACCTGCGCCAGTTCAGTTATCGCCTGGACGGTTCGGGCGAACTCAGCAGCGCAACGCCGGCGCTGCGGGAGCTGCCCCGGCAGTTGCATCAGCGACTGGCGCCCGGCGCCGGCGAAGCGCCGCTGGAGCTTGGCTTGCAACCCTGGCGCCTGGGGCCCCACAGCCCCTATGGATTCCTGCCCCTGGGCCAGACCCGCAGACGGTCCAATATCTCCCTGGATTCCATCGACAATCCGGCCACCGTGCTGACCTTGTCCCATTGGCCGGCCAACAAGACCCCCAGCGCCTACAAGGCCAACCTGTCCACCACCAGCGCCCTGATCTTTCTCCAGCAGGGGCTGAGGGTGGAACAGGCGCAGGTGATCACCAGCGATCATTTCGATCTTGACGGGCTGGCCTCGGTCTACGCCTTCCTGGCCCCCGAGCAGGCCCTGCGGCACCGTCAATTGCTGATCGATATCGCACGACTCGGCGACTTCACCCGGGGCACTTCGCCCCAGGCCCTGCACTGCGCCTTTACCCTGCATGCCCTGGCCGCCCGAGTGCGCAGCCACAGCCAGGGCGGCAACGACCGGCAACTCATGGCGCGTTTCACCGCACTGCTGCCGCAACTGGCCGATGTGCTGGATAACACCCGGCGTTACGCCGAGCTGTACGACCCGGCCATGCAGGAGCTGCAGCGCAGCACGGCGCTGGTGGAGCATGCCGCCACACGGATCGAAGAGTACCCGGACATCGATCTGGCGATCTTTCGCCTGCCTGACGGCGCATGGCAGGGCGAGGGCGAGTACTTCGGCCTGTCGCCGGTGGCGTTGCACAATCGCAGCCGCTGCGCGGTGCTGGCCATCGTCAATCAGGGGCGTATCGAAATCCGCCAGCGTTATGAAAGCTGGGTCGAGCGCAGCAGCGGCATTCCCCGGGCCCGTCGGGACCTGGCGATCTTCGCCCGGGCCTTGCAGGAAACGGAGCGCACTCCTGGGCAGTGGCACTACGACGGAGTGCAGGCAATCATGCCGGGCCTGAGGTTTGTCGCCGACCGGCCCAGCAGCCACTCCAGCGACAAGCTGCTGGCCGAACTGCGTCAGTTCCTTGGCCAGGCCCCGGTGGCCTGGGATGCCAACGGCCAGGCCACATAACGCAGCACCGCCAACTTCGCTTTGCCTGGCGCCCTTGTGCTGTAATCCGCGGCCACCGAACAGCACAAGGAAGCCTGTGGATGCACGAATCCGCCCGTCACATCGTCGATCTGTACCAGCGTCATGCCCAGGCTTGGGACCGGGCGCGTAGGGCCAACACCCAGGCATTTCACAGCGAACAAGCCTGGTTCGAACGCTTTCGCCAGGTCATGGGGACTGGCCGGCAGGTACTGGACCTGGGGTGTGGCGGTGGCGAGCCGGTAGCGCGCTATCTGCTCGAACATGGATACGCGGTCACTGGCGTCGACAGCAGCGCCGCCTTGCTGGATCAGTGTCGCCAGCGCTTTCCCCAACAGCAGTGGATCAATGCCGACATGCGCGGTCTGGCCCTGGACCAGGACTTTGCCGGCATTCTGGCCTGGAACAGCCTGTTCCACCTGAGCCCGGACGATCAGCGCGCCATGTTTGCCGTGTTCGAACGCCACGCCGGCCCCGGCTGCGCCCTGATGTTCACCAGCGGACCTGCAGCAGGGGAGGCCATCGGCGAGTTCGAAGGCGAGGCCCTGTACCACGCGAGCCTGGACCCGGGGGAATACTGCACCTTGCTCGATACCCACGGTTTCGAGGTGGTGCAGCAGGTCAGTGAAGACCCGGAGTGCTGCGGGCTGACGGTGTGGTTGGCGCGGGGGATTTACTGAGGCTCAAGTCGCCCCGTCTCTTGGCAAGGTGCGGGGCAAAAAAAAGCCGGTTTCTGCTGAACAGAAACCGGCTTTTTCAGATCTTTGGAGCGCTGTCGTTTACCGCACTCAGTGCTTCATCATGCTGTGATCCGGCGCATTCAGCGCGCGGGCCTGGGCTTGGACCTTGATGGTTTCCTTCTCGCCCTTGGCGTTTTCCACGATCAGGGTCAGAGGCACTGTGTCCCCGGCCTTGATCTGGCCGGTGAGCTCCATGAGCATCACGTGATAGCCGTGGCTGTCCAGGCTGACCTTCTTCCCGGCCGGCAGGGCCAAGGCGTCCACTTGCTGCATGCTCATCACGTCGTTGTGCATGCTCGACTGATGGATCTGCACGTTCTTGGCCACGGGCGATTGCACTTCAACCAGCTTGCTGTCGCTGCTGGCGGTGAGGTCCATGAAAGCGCCGCTGGCGTGCTGGCCAGGGACGGTGGCGCGGACCCAGGCGTTGTCCACCTGGGTCGCGGCGCTGGCGGTGCCGGCCAGGCCCAGCAGGGAGAGCATCAGCAGGGCGGATTGGATCCGGGATGGGCGACGTTGCGAGTTCATTAACAGACCTCCATGACGGTGAGCAGATCTTCCGCGCACTCTTGGGCGTTGAGGGACTGGGACAGACCCAGGCGCAAGGTGCCCCGGGAGTCGTAGACGAAACTGGTGGCGGTGTGGGACAGGGTGTAGGTCGAGCCGCTGGGGATCTTTTCGTAGAACACGCCAAATTCCTTGGCGGTGGCCGCGGTTTCTTCCAGGGTGCCGTAAAGCGCCTCGAAGCTCGGGTCGAAGGCCTTGACGTAGGCGTCCAGCACCTCGGGCGTGTCGCGCTCGGGGTCCAGGGTGATGAACACCACTTTCAGGCGGTCGCCGTCGCGGCCCATGAGTTTCTTGGCCTGGGCGGCGCGGGCCAGGGTGGTGGGGCAGACCGCCGGGCACTGGGTGAAGCCGAAGAAGATCATCGGCATCAGGCCACGGTAGCTGGACAGCGACTTGGTTTCGCCCTGGGAATCGGTGAGTTTGAAGGTGCGGCCGAGAATCTGATTGCTCAGGTCCTTGCCATATTTGAAGGACAGTCGGGGACTGTTGTCGCAACCGGCGAGCAGGCCCAGGCCGAGCACCCCGGCGCTGGTAAGCAGGGTGCGGCGAGTCAGCAAAACACTCATGAAATAACGCCCTTTGAACAGCCAGACAGGCAAAAACCCGCGCATGGTAACAAACAGACGAAAGCGGCGGCGGGCTAATTAGACCAATGCCTGCGGCCATCGGTCGCAGTCTGGGTTGTGGATTGAGCCGGACTCACGGCCAAGTGTAGAACGCTGCCCGGAGGCGGGTCCTGCTGTTGCAGCCATGCTCTGGCCGATCAGCCACAGGGCGTTGCGCGATGAGAGCCTTCAATCTTCCAGCGCCGCGATCTGCACCAGCGCCCGCACGGCGGCGCGGGTGGCCAGGGTCAGGGGCTTGGGTAGCCGGTCCAGCTCGAACCAGGCGATATCGCTGTGCTTGTGCGGCTCGTTGTTACGCGGCGCCATGGCCGGGGCGGAGGCCAGGTACACCGGGCAAACCCAATGTTCCTGCCGTTCGGGGTCGATCTGGTCCGCCACGCATAACAGGCTGACGCCTTGCAGGGTCAGTCCGAGCGCTTCGAGGATTTCACGGCGCATGGCCTGCTCCACCGGCTCCAGCCAATCGACCTTGCCTCCGGGCAATCCCCAGCAACCGGCCTCGGGGTCCCGCAGGCGCTTGACCAGCAGTAACTGGCCATCGCGGACGATAGCGGCGCCGCATCCCAGGCGAGGCTGTTGTGACATGGCTGTACTCCTGTGCGTTGGGGAGAAGGGCAAGGCCCGTAGTCCTGCCCGGCAGCTGATGTGCGCTTCGCACACTATCGACTGTCAAGGATGACAACCGCGTGTTGCTTTGTTGTTTATTTGTAACTTTCAACGTGCAGGACGGCCGTCGATTCAATGCTCGGTTTAGAACCTGACTCAAGTGCCCGGCTCAGTGGCGCAACAGGGTGGCCGCGATCACGGCCAGTGCCATGAGGATCAGGATCACCCCGGTGATTCGTTCCAGCCAGGGCAGGGCGCGAGAGAAGCGCAGCCTTACCCGGCCATTGCCAATGGCCAGCGCCACCAACACATCCCACAGCAGCACCACGCTGAACATCCATACGCCATAGACCAGCTTCCAGGCGGTGCTGGTCTGGGCGCCCACCAGTGAGGCCAGGCTGACATAGAACAGGGCGTTCTTCGGGTTGAGCAGGCCCGAAAGCAGACCCGCGCCCAGGCCGCGCCACCAGGTGGCCCGGTGCAGCGCCCGGCTGTCGCCCTGGGCATCCACCGCAGCCAGGGAACTGGTGCCAGCGTGACGGATGAACAGCCAGCCCAGGTAAAGCAGGTAGCCACAACCGGCCAGTTGGATCGCCAGGAACAGCCAGCTGTCGGGGCGCAATACCGAGACCCCGCCAAAGGCCAGGACAATGAACAGACCGTTGGCCAGGGCGATGCCCAGGCAGGCGCCGGTGGCCGGTTTCCAGCCGCTGACCATGGACAGGCGCGCCACCAGGAAAAAGTCCGGCCCGGGGGAGAGCAGGGCGAGAAAATGCGCGGCGGCGACCAGCAGGAACTGTTGAATCATGAAGGCAGACTTCCAGAGGCGAGAAGGGGCTGGAAGTCTGCCGGGCGTCAGCGCTGGGGTATTGAAGAAAATTGCGCGGCCTTCAGCGCTTGTACAAACCCGGGGTGACCCCGACATGGGCCTTGAACACCCGCTGGAAGTGCGCCTGATCGGCAAAGCCCAAACGCTGGGCCAGGGCCGCCGGGGCCTCGCCGGCCTGCAGCGAGGTGCGGGCCTGGATGATGCGCTGGTTCAATTGGTAGGCGTGGGGCGTCATCCCGGTGGCGGCGCGAAAGGCCCGGATCAGTTGGTAGCGGCTGAGGCCCGCCAGCGTTGCCAGGCGCTGCAGCGGGTGAGCCTGTTGCGCCCCCTGTTGCAGGAATTGCATGACCCGCCGGACCCCGGCGCCGGCCAGGCCCGGATCGGCGGCCAGGGCAATCACCGGCTGCCCCTGCAGCGGAAAGTCGCCAATGAACTCGATCAGCGCTGCTTCCTTGTCTTGCCAACTGGCGGTGGAGAACAGCAGGTCGTTGAGGCGGCAAAAGCGCTGGTACAGATCCCCGTCGTGACTCAACAGCACCTGGCCAGGCGCCAATGCCGCCTGCTGCTGTGCTTCCAGGCGCACGCCTTCGACCCAGCGCGGCTCCAGGTGCAGCATCTGGTAGCTCCAGGCCGTGTCGGGCTGGGGATTGCAGGCATGGGCGCAATGGGCCGGGACGAATACCACGCTGCCGGCCTGGATCAGGGTGGGTCCCTCGGCGCCGCCACTGAACAGGCTGACGCCACGGTCCACGGCGCCGATGGACACTGTCGGGTGGCTGTGGGCCCTG
Source organism: Pseudomonas danubii (assembly GCF_042980055.1). Classification (NCBI taxonomy): domain Bacteria; kingdom Pseudomonadati; phylum Pseudomonadota; class Gammaproteobacteria; order Pseudomonadales; family Pseudomonadaceae; genus Pseudomonas; species Pseudomonas danubii. Next base: position 4,624,217 of record NZ_CP116502.1, on the reverse strand, counting down.
TAGTTGGCGCGGCTGTCACAGGCTCGGCGGCTTTCTACGTAAGGCAGGTTCGGGTCGCGCCAGAATTGCGCTGAAGGCGTCATGCTGCAGCTCTGCGGTCAGGGGACGGATGAGCAGGCTAACAGGGTGGATTGCAAGGGTGCCAGTTTGAGCTGAGCGCGGATGCCGGACGGGAGCGCTCGCCAGGGCTGCCTATACTGCACTCGGGTTTTGCTCAACCGCGCCACGACCTGCAACAGGAGCTGCCATGAACTTCAAGGAAATCGCCTACGAGCAGCACGGACCCGTAGTGGTCATCCGCTTCAATCGCCCCGAGCAGCGCAACTGCATCGGCCCTGTGACCCACCTTGAATTGATCGACGCCTGGACGCGTTTTCGCGACGACGAGACGGCCCTGGTAGCGATCATTACCGGCACCGGCGATCGGGCCTTTTGTGCCGGCGGCGACCTCAAGGCCGCCGCGCAACTGGTGCCGTCGAGCGCCGAAGAAATGGCCGCCCATGATCGTGGCGAACGTCCCGGAATCATCGGCCCCAGCCGTTGGGTCGACGTCTATAAACCGGTGATCGCCGCCGTCAATGGCGTGGCCTATGCCGGTGGCCTGGAGTGGGCCTGTTTTGCCGATATGCGCATTGCCGAAGAGCATGCCTCGTTCGGCGTCACCTGCCGCCGCTGGAACATCGGCCTGGCGGACGGCGGCACCCAGCGCCTGCCGCGGATTGTCGGCATGGGCCGGGCCATGGAACTGATTCTGACCGGCAAGGTGATTGATGCCCAAGAGGCGTACCGCATCGGTCTGGTCAACGAAATAGTGCCCAGCGGGCGCTCCCTCAAGCGCGCGCTGGAACTGGCCCAGGTGCTGGCCGGTCTGCCGCAACCGGCGATGCGCTCGGACAAGGAAGCGGCCATCCGGGGATACGGATTGCCCTTGGCCGAAGGCTTGAAGATAGAAGCCCAGTGCTTCAATCGCTCGATCCACGCCCCTGAAACCCAGGAAGGACTGCGCCGCTTCATCGAGCGCGATCACCCTGATCGTGGAGGCGGCCCAGCGACAGGCATGGTCAAGCACTGAGCCCTGTCCAGCCCCAGGACTCAGGCCTGGCCGTGCAATGGCCGGCAGGCTTCTGCCAGGGCAGCGCGCAACGCCTGGCACAGACGCTGGGGTTCGCCGCCCTGGCGAAACCCCTCGACCTGGCGTTGCAGTTCGGCGAAACACCGGCCCTCGGCACTGCGTGCCAGGCTCAGGCGCGGATCGGGCTGGACGTAGCGCGGATCGTCCGGCGCCAGGTACAGGCCGTTGAGGTTCTGGTAATCGGCGTCGATCCAGGCGTACAGGTGATGTTCGAAACGCTCGGCAAACCGATAGCGGCCAAAGTCCATCAGCTGCAGTTGCAACGGCGCCACGCTGGACACCCCCGCCAGTTGCACATTGACCCCATCAATCAGTAACGGCGCACCCCGGTTGGCGCTCAACAGGCGGTGCAGCGTCGCGGCCACCTGAGCACTGACCGCCAGCCTTTGCTCATCGCGTCTGACCTGCAGTTCGCCGTTCTCCCGGCACAGGTGAAAGCGCACCGCGCCGCAGCTGCTGGCGGTCAAGCCATAACGCCGCAGCAGAAGCTCGGCCTGCATCAGGGCCCCGGCCAGTTCGGGGCCCTGCCAATAGCGTTGCCACTGGCAGCGCGGGCGGGTGCAGGCCCGACGCAACAGCAGCACCGCCGGTTCCGCCGCACGCCCGTCATGCCACAAGGCATCGAAGCCCAGGTCGATTAGGGCATAGGCCGGCAATGGCGTGATCGCCGCGCCGGCGTGGTTCATGGCGGCGAACACCAGGTGCTCCATCAGCACTTCATGCACCGCCTCGGCCAGGGTCAGCAAGCCGTTGGAATGGGGCAACTGCGGGGCTTCGTCCGGCGGCACGCCAATGCCCTTGATGTCGAACAGCACCTGCTCGCTGGCCGGCGCGCACAGCACCGCGGCGCGCCCATAACGCGGCGGACGCCAGCCCGTTACCCGTCGATCGTCCAGGGCAATCGGGGTGTTGATGCCCTGGGCCGCCGCCTGGCTGGTGGATATATAAGCAGCGTGGTCCAGCAGCCAGCGATCGATGGCCTCCTCCGTTGCCCCCTCCCAGGGGGCATCGAAGTCGGCGCGCAGCGCCGGGTAGTTGGCGAACAGCACCCGCGCACCGGCCACCCCGAGCAACTGTTCTGTGCTCAGCGTCTGACCGCTCTGGGCGTAGTCGGCCAGTCGTTGCACCCGTGGGCCTGCGGCGAAAGGCAGGTTCAGATCGTGCTGGGGTTGCCAGGCGGCGGGACTGTTCATCGAGTGTCTCCGGCCCAGGCATCCAGGCGCCCGGGGTGGTCGAGGGCGGCGATGGGGTCCAGCAGGACCCAGTTGCGGCGCAGTTCCAGGCTGGCTTGCGGCCCCTGGGCCACCTCGCCACGGCCGCGCAGCATGGGCAGTTCCCGCAGCGCGCCGGCCGCCGGGGCGCAGACCCCCAGGGCTTCGGCATGGGGGCTGTGGCGCAGGCGTTCGAACAACTGCGGTTCGCGGGTGCGGATCGCCAGGTATTGACCGTTGGGCAGCGCCGATCCAGCCGCGGTCCAGGGCTCCAGGCCGGCATCGCGTAGGCGTGCCAGCAGCCCGGGCATCTGCTGCCGCAGGCGCTGGCTGCGGGCCTGGGCCCTGGCGACGGCGGGTATCAGCGCCGGCAGGGCATGAATCGACAGGGCCGGGCTCAAGGCCGGGCAGGCGCGGGAACGCTGGCCCGGCGACCAGACGTCGATATCGCCATCCACCGCGAGGTCACCGAACAGCGCGCCCCCGCCGCCAATGTCCAGGGCCTTGCCGTGGCCCAGGGAGGTGACCACCAGTGATGCGCCGGGACAGCACAGATCCCAGGCACCGGCGCTGTCTTCGATGATGGGCAGGCGCGGGCCGAGCAACTGGCGCAAGGCCGGGATGTCGCAAGGCAAGCCGTATTGATGGACCGCGATCACCGCGTCCAGGCCAGGGATATGGGGCGCCAGCGCCTCGCTGCTGAGCAGCAGGTCGGCGGCGTTTTCGATAATCACCGGTATCGCGCCGGCATTGAGGACGGCGGCCACCACTTGATGGCAGGTGGCGGCCGGAACCGCGACCCGCCAGGTGCCGGTGGCCCCCAGCTGGCGCAGCGCCAGTTCCAGCGCCGCGGTGCCGGAACCGACCAAGGCACCGTAGCGCCGCTGATAAAACTGCGCGAGCCAGGACGAGCACGGCAGCCGATCGGCCTCCCGTGCCCGCCACTGGCCATCGGCAGGACCTGGAACTACTTGCACTTGTCCATGGCGCAAGCGGTGAGGGCTTCGACCTTGCACTTATCCATGGCGCAAGCGGTCAAGGTTTCGACCTTGCACTTGTCCATTGCGCAGGCGGTCAAGGCTTCGACCTTGCACTTGTCCATTGCGCAAGCAGTCAAGGCTTCAACTTTGCATTTATCCATGGCGCAAGCGGTGAGGGCCTCGGCCCGAGGGCCGCCGATGCGCCAGCTGGTGAACTTGCTCTCCGGCAGCGCACCGCGCTTGACCACATCCAGGTGCAGGGTGCGGGCTTCATGGTCGTTGCACTCGAGCAGGATCTCGTCCTCGGCGACCGCGAAGTGATCGTGCAGCAGGCAGAGTCCGAAGCGATCCAGGTTGCCGTGGCGCTCCAGTAGCTCATGCAGGTCATTGATGAATTGCGCATCAGACACCCCCAATGGCATGGCTTCGTCAAAGGAGGGATTGGTGTGTCCGTTCATGTGGTGTACTCCAATATGTTTGATTTAAACCGGTCATCTTCATCAACAGTGCGCGGTAGTGGTGGCCTCATGCACCTCCTTGTTCCGGTGGAACCTTGCTTGCGGATACCCAGAGGGTTTCGATGCTCAGCAGCGGTGGCTGGTTGTCCGCGGCCACCGCGCCCCGCGCCAGTTGCGCCGGATCGTCGGCGCTGAAGGCCCGCAGGGTCAGGTCGACCCGGGCGTTGCCCTGGAGCGTGACCTGTTCGGCCAGCCGCCAGCGGTCGATGGCCTGGCTGAAGGCGCTGGTGAAGGCCGGCGGGCTGTTCAGCGAGGTCGCCACCGGCAACAGCAGCGCCGCCGGCAGCACGGTGCGCGCGACCACGCCCGGCGCTGCGACCTCGTAGCTGTAGCGGCCCTCCATGCCGACCTGCACCGTGGTGCCATTGCTGCCGGCGCCCAGGGCGGCGAAAAACACCTCCAGGTAGTCGTCCAGGCTGGCGTTCGGTACCTGCAGGTTGTCCAGGGAGAAGGTGCCTTGGCTGATGTGCGGGCTGATGCTTTCGACAAAGCGCACCACCGGCGTCGAGAAACGGAACAGCGCATTGGTCTGCAGGGTGCCGATATCCGCTGCGGGGAACAGGATGCGGTTGCGCTCCACCGACAGCGAGGCCCAGGCGTTCTGGTGGTCGAACAGGTTGAGGGCCGGCAGGCTGGTGCGGCGCTCGTCGATCAGCAGTGCGTCCGCGTAGTCGAGCCAGACGGCCGGCTGGCTGCCCTTGAGTTGATAGCGATAGGCGATCAGCCCCGGGTTGCTCGGATCGACCACGCTCACCGCGTCGTACTGTTGCGGCGCGATCTGCACCAGTGGCACCGGCAGGCTGACCTTGCCGAACTCTGGCAGGGTGGCGCTGATCTGCCCGCTGGCCGGATCGTAGCTGGCCGCCACCTGATTGATGCTGACATCCAGCAGCAGGGTTTCGGCCCGCTCCTGGCCATCCACCGTCACCGGTGCCAGGACCTGGCTGAAGCTGCAGGTCAGGGCCTGGGGCGCGACAAACGCCGCGGCGCTGCGCAACAGCGGCCGGGCCCAGGCGTCATAGGCCTCGGTGACCTGCTGGACGATGTAGACGAAGGCCTCCACCGCCTGTTGCGCCGCGGCAATCTGCACTGCGGTGGGCTCGCCGAAGTTGATCGCGCTGAGGTTGTCCTGCATGGCCACTTCAATGCTCGGGTACACGCTGACGAATTGCGCCAGGGCGGTGACCAGGCTCTTGTCGACACTGCGCAGCGCAGCATCGACGGTCGGCGTGTTGAGGGCGATGGCCACGTTCAGGCTGTCCTGGGCCGTGCCGCGCACCAGTGAGTCGAAGGCGTAGGTCCACTTGCTCAGGTCCGAGACTTGCTGCGGCACCGGGGCCCAGGCCGTCGCCGTCTGCCCCTGGATGGTCGGCGGCTCGGGCAGGGCCCGCAGCAGCACCGGCAGGTTCAGGGTCTGGCCGTCGGCCAGGGGCACCCGCAAAGGGCCGGAAATCAGCGAGATCCAGTTCGACTGGGTGTAGCCGCTGATGCCCGGCACGTTGCGCACGTCATGCTCCAGGTGGCTGATCTGCAGCTCCAGGTCCAGCGGCACGTAGCTTCTTGCCGCCTCGTTGCGCGAATTGAAGACAAACGCCAGGGCGCTTTCCCCAGGGGCGTCGGGCAGGCCGATACGACCGCTGCCAAAGGCATAGTTGTCGTTGCCGGCCTCCGGCGCTTCGCTGTTGCCCGCCACTTTGGCGGCGCTCGCCACCGTTGGCTGGCCGTACAACGATAGGGGCTCGCCGGTGGCGCTGCCTTGCACCGAGAAGCCGACGATGGCGGTGGTGCTGTAGGCCGAATACAACTGGTTGAGTAGGGTCTGGCGCAGCTTCTCGCCCGCCGCGGCCCGTGCCGGGCCATCCTGCGGGCCCGCCGAGAGCACCGGCTTGATGGTCGATGCAATAGCGTCGGCCAGGGTCTGCTTGGCGCTGAGGATTTTCCCCAGGTTGCCGTCCTTGAGCGGGTCCTTGCTGCCCAGCAGGGTGTCGAGCAGAAACACCGAGGGCGCGTAGGTCGGCGCGAGGAAGCCGTCGATGGCCTTGAGGGCGGTTTCGAACCACAGGTTCTGATCGACCCCGGTGAGGGTCAGGGTCACTGGATCGCCGCTCGGGAATGGCTGGTCCGGCTGGTAGTTGGGGTAGATCTGCACGCTGTCCGAGGTCAGGCTGCGGGCGATCGGCTGGGCGGCGAAGTAGCCCGGGGCCGGATCGATGCGGTAACGGATGCCGTCGTTGCCGTCGCCGAGGGCGAAGCGCGCGGCCCACAGGGTCTGGCTGCGGCCGTCCGGGGTGCTGCCCGGGTCCGCGGTGCCGCTGCCGACCCGGGTCATCCAGGCCCCGGCCCGCTGGAACAGCGCCTCGAAGGCCCGGGCGAACTGGCTGTAGCCGCTGGTGCTGGCGCTCAGCGCGTCGGGGACTGGCAGCAGGGTGCTGGTCACCGCCACGCCACCTTCCAGGCCGGCGACATCCGGCTCCACCAGCGCCGCCACCCGGCGCAGGCTGAGGGTCAGGCTCAGGGGCAGGATCGAGCCCGGAGCCAGGGCGTCGATGTCCACCGCCAGCTTCAGTTGCACCGTGGCCGGCGCGGCGGGGCGGGTGCCCTGGACCACTTGGGCGAGGTACAGGATCACCCCGTTGACGTAGTCCAGCAGCGGCTGCGCCTGGCTGTCGTCGAGCCGGCTCAGGGGCTGGGCGAACAGGCTGTTGACCAGCTCCACGCTGACTGCGCGGCCCTGGCACCAGGGCAACTGCAAATCCTTGTAGGACTGATTCAGCTGGTAGTAGATCAGGTTGAACATCCCCAGGTCCTTCTTGGCCTGCTCCTTGACGTTGTCACCGCCGGCCGGGTCATAGCTGGAAGTGTCGAGGCTCAGGCTGATCACCAGTTGCGCGCCACCGGCAACGGCTTCGTAGGTATAGAAGCTGCGGGTATTGGGCCAGGCCGACAGGGCGATCAGCCGGTCGCAGTAACGCAGCGGCAGCGGCGGGTGATTGAGGCTGCCGGGATAACCAGGCGTGGGGGCCTGGAAGGGGGTGACGGTGATGTTGCCGAAGATGTCCAGCCAGGTCAGGTTGACCTGGGCGAAGCTGCCCACGCCACGGTAGGGGTTGTCCGCGGCGCTCGGCAGCCCGGGCCGGGCTGGCACTGGCGCGGCATTGCTGGTGGCGCGCCGGGCCAGGCCAAGGGTCTGCTGGTAGCTGTACTGGCTGTCTTCGGCCAGGGCATCAAGGGCCCGGGCGCGGCTCTGCGGATCGCGCATGGCCTGGCGGTGGGCCTGGGCCTCGGGCGAGTCGACGCCACTGTCCGGCCGCTGCGGGCCGAAGGGCAGGGCCAGCTCGCTGGCGCTGAACCAGGGCGAACCGTCGAGCCCGGCGGACAGCACCGAGTACAGGTTGTACAGGTAGGCGCTGGCGTAGCCGTCCGGGTCCAGGCTTGGCGAATCCACCGGCGGCGGGTTGTTGCGCAGCACACTGAAGGCCGCGTTGCCCTGTTTGAACACCGCTTGCAGATCGAAGGTCTGGGTGTCGATGCTCAGGCTGCTGCCGACGCTGAACAGCCCGGTGACCTGCGCGGCGCTCACCGCCAGGGCGTCCAGGTCAAGGCCGTAGTAGGTAGCCAGAGACTGCAGGCTGTTGCCCGGCGCCAGGCTGGCGTCGACGACATAGGTCAGGGCCGGGATGAACAGCGCCACGCCGCCGGCGGCGCTGACCCCGGGGTTGAGGTTGGCGATCTGCGTGGCGCTGATCGGCTGCAGCGCGCCCACCGAGTAGTAGCGCGCCAGGTTGTCGAGAATGCTCGCGCTCTGGCCGTTGCCGGCGCTGGCCTCGGCCGGGGTCACCAGGTGAATGATGCCGTCCACCGGCACCTGCGCCGCCTTGCTCAGCGTTACGCCGGCATTGAGCTCGGCGATGCGTCCAGTGCCGATGCCGTAGAAGGCCGCGAGGCTGTCCAGGCTGTCGCCGGCGTTGGTCGGTTGGCTGCTGTCGGCGGTGGCGGCCGAACGCAGGGTCATGTGGCTGCCTTGCTGGATCACCGTGTCGGTGCTGACGAAGGCGTTGACGAAGTTGCACAGGCGGCCGTCGAGCGCGTCGCGGGGGTAGGTCACCACCAGGGTCAGGGTGGCCGTGCCGCTGTCGTCGAAGATGCTGTCGGGCAGGCCGGCGGCGGCGATCGCATCGTAGTAGCTCAGGTAGTAGCCGCCGGAGCGCACGGTGGACAGTTCCCAGAGCAGCTTGACCACTTCCTCGGGCGGATTGAGGATGCCCCGCGGCCCGGCTTCTTCGGCCAGGCGCGCGGCCATCAGGGCCGGCGGCGGGTTGGTTTCGGTGGACAGGTTGGTCTGGGTCAGGAAGGCCAGGAAGTCGCTGGCCGCCTGGCTCAGCAGGTTGCTGGCCTTGGCGTTGCCCTGGGGCATCAGCAGGAACTGGCCGCTGATGATCGCGCTGCCCAGCTCGCTGACCGCGATCAGCAGGCGTTCCAGCAATTGCGCGTCGGTGGCCGACGGGCCGAGCAGTTCATAGGTGTAGGACAGGTTGCTGCCGCTGCCGGCGATGGCCCCGGGTTCGGCCTGGGGCAGGCGCTTGATGGTGAAATCGATCCGGGTCGCGTAGCTGTAGGCCGGGATCTCGCGGCGGGTGGTTTCCAGGGTCGCCGGGTCGGTGGACACCTCGCACGGGGTGAACGCCGGCAGGTAGGGGATTTGCTGCGTCAGCTTCGGCAACTGCCGGGCGAGGTTGCCAACCCGCTGGTTGATCAGCTGGATCAGGCCGTCGGGCAGGGACCAGAGCATGGGCTGCACGCTGGCGCCGCCCTCGCTGCTGGCCCGCAGCCCCGGCTGACAGAGGTTGCGCAATTGCTGCAGGTCGGCGGTCGACCACAGGGACACGCTTTTCACTGCGTAGTCTTTCGGGCTGCGGGCCACGGTGGGCAGCAGCTCGATGCGTGGCGCCGGCTGGAACTTGCCTTGCCGGGCGTAGGCCAGTACCCCGCTGAGGTTGCTGTAGGCCTGATTCAGGTTCATCGAGCCGCTGCTGGCCCCGGCGATCTGCACGAACGACAGATCGACCCCGTGGCTGGTGGCGGCCCGGCTCAGGCTGATGGGCAAGTCACTGCCGGGCAAGAGGTCGGCCGGGGTCGGGAACTGCTGCCCTGTCAACTGGTACAGGCCATAGGCGTTCTGCTGGGCGGGGTAGAGAAACGCCGGGCTCAGGCTCAGGCCGCCCATGCCCGCCGGGTTCGCCGGCAGGCGCAGGCCGTAGGCCAGAAAGCGCGAGAGCATGCCCGCCAGTTGCGACAGCTGGTCGGTGGTCACCAGCAGATTCCACAGGTCCTCGGTGTACAGGCTGTTGAGTGAAGTCAGGGTGATCTGCGGCTTGTCGAACAGGGGCGCCACCCTGAAGTTGGCCGACGCCGGGTCGCTGAACAGGGCCATGGCACTGACGCCGAAGCGCGCGCCGGCGCTGTTGAGGCTGTCGCCGGCGGTGCGGTACGCCAGGTTCGGCAGCAGCAGCGGCTGGCCGGCCAGCAGCAGCCCGGGCATGGCGTAGAGCGCACTGTCCTGGGCCAGTTGCGCCAGCGTCACGCCCAGGGTCCGGGCCAGGCTGTTGAAGGTTTCCCCGGGGCCGGTGGTGCACTGGTGGATGTCGTTGCCCACCGGCAGGCTGATCACCTGATTGGCGGCGATCACCAACGAGTTGCCATTGGCCAGGATCAGCCCCGAGGCGCTGGTGCTCCAGCGCGCCGGCACGCTGCTGTCGGACCAGGCCGCGGCGACCTTGGCCAGGGTGTCGCCGCTCTGCAGGGTGTAGGCCGGCAGCGGGATATCCAGGCTCAGGCCGTCGCTCAGGGCGACTTCGGCGTTGGGCCGGACGATGTCGTCCAGGGTCAGGTTGTTGCCGCGCAGGTCGTTGGTCCAGCTCAGGATCGCGCTGACGGAGTTGCCGTTGGCCGTGGCATAGGCGTAGTCGTCGAAGGCGTTCAGCGCGACCTGCAACAGTTGCCGGCCGATGACCATGAAGGCATCGGTGAAGATCACCGCGGCCATGGATTCGCTGTCGTCCGCCGCGGCGCGCAGTGCCGGCGTCGGCGTTTCCTCACTGGTCACCAGCGCCGCCAGCTCCTTGAACATCTGCGCGACATTGCTGCGGTAGGTGCTGTTGGTGCCCACGTAGTGGGCGAAATCCACGGTCGCGCTGCCGGCATTGGCCAGGGGCACGCCCAGGGACAGACCGTCGAACACCGGAAACAGCACCGAGCCGGCTTGCAGTACCTGCTGGATCTGCGCCTGGTTGGTGGCGTCGGGCAGGGTGATGCTGACCTCGAAGGACGACAGGAAGGTCAGCAGCTCGCTGATGCCGAACGGCGGGTTGGCCAGGTCGGCCAGGCGTTTGATGTCCTCCACAAGCATGGCCTTGTCCACCAGGGTGCCGAGGATGTCGGCCAGGGTGTCCTGCTCGCTGCTGGCCGAGCCCAGGCTGCCCACCAGCCAGGGCAGGTAGTCGGCACACAGGCGTTCGAAGCTGCTGATGCCGGCGCTGTCGGCCGAGGCCCGGGTCGGCGAGGGCGCGTCCATGGTCAGCAGGAACACGAAGGCTCCTTGCTGGTCGGCGTAGTGGCTGGCGCCCTCGTTGCACAGCACGGTGAATTGCGGCGTGGCGTAGAGGTTCAGCAGCGGTTTGCCGGCGGCGCGCAGCAGCGTCATCGGTTGCGGCGTGGTGGCCCGCCGCGCACTGGCCAGCTGGTCATGGCGGGCCTGGCGCGCCAGCAGCAGGCCGGGTTCGGCCCAGGGCGCCGGGCCGCTCTCGATGGCGTTGATCTCGAAGCGCGCCGAGACGTCGGCATGGAAGGAAAAACTGATGCTGAAGCTGAACAGGCCGAGGTCGATCTTGACCTTGACACTGACCTCCACCGTGGCCCGGGCGGCAATTGGAATCGGCTTGTAGCTCTCGTAGGTCAGGGACAGCGACAGGGTGATGCGCACGTTGACCGCGGCCGAGATGATGGCGAAGTCGATGCTGCCGTAGAGCAGGCCGATGACCCCGACCGTGCCCTGGATCTTGAAGTAGTAGTCGTCCTGCACGCTCTTGCCGGCCGGCACCAGGGCGGTGGACGGACGATAGGCGTGGAAGGCGGCGATGGTGCCTTCCAGAATGCCGAACACGGTCAGGGCGAAACCGGCCTTGAGCGGCCCCTTGACGAAGTTGTAGCCCAGGCCCAGCTGCAGGCCGAGGCCGAAGACGATCACCGGGTCGAAGGTGCCCTGGGTGGTTTTCGGCACCTGGGTGGCGGTCACCGACGACAGCTTGCCCAGGTAGAAACCGCCGGCGCCGAGCACCGGCACGCCGTAGACGATCGCGGAAATCGAGAACGAGCGGGTGAAGTCCAGGTTGTAGGGAAAACCGATGTCGATGAAGAAGTCGCCGTTGGTGTAGATCTTCACCCCGATCTCCGGCAGCACGATGGACACCGCGCCGAAGTTGAGGTTGCGGATGCTGTCGGGGAAGGTCCATTCGATCTGGTACACGCCGACGTCGTCGGTGATCTTCTTGTACAGGATGTCCAGCACCAGGTTGCCCAGGGCCTTGGCTTTCTCCCCGGCCAGGGCCAGGCGCAGGCCATAGAGGTTGGGGTCGTTGAACACCAGCATCAGGTCGACGGTCCAGTCCTTGCCGGTCTTGAGCAGCAACAGTTGCCCGGCGATCAGCCAGTCGCTGTTGCGGTTGTAGTAGGGCACGCCCTTGCTGCCGCTGTCGCTGGGGTTCAGCGGGTTGGTGTAACCGGTGGTCGATGGCACGTCCTTCAGGGCGTCGATCACCGCCTTGGTGTTGGCAAAGCTGTCGTAGCCGCTGATGGCCACCCGCTGGCCGAGGACCAGCAGCGGCAGGCTGAAGTAGTCCGTGCCCTGGCCCGGCACCGTAGGCAGCTTGTCCACTGGCTGGCCTTTGCTCGGGTCCAGCAGGTTGCTCCAGTCCTGCTGCTCCTGGGGGTTGTTGCCCTTGAACACCGAAGAACCGTCGATGCCCAGGGTGATCTTGTCCACGCCATTGACCTTTTTGCGCTCGAACACCAGGCCGTCGATGCTCATGAACCCCAGGTCGATCTTGCTCGCCAGGGTGTACTTGGCGCTGATGCTCGGCACGCTACTGCCGCTGCTGTTTTCCAGGTTGATGATCAGCGACAGGCCGTCGAGGGAAATCTGGTTGAGCACGTCCCAGGGCGAGCTCAGGGTGAAATACGGGTCGCTCAGCGACTGCATGAGTTTCTGGATCAGCCGGCCCAGGCTCCAGTTTTTCAGGGTGAAGGTCAGGGCCTTTTTGTCGACCTGATAGACCGCCGTCAGGCCTTCCCAGGACAGGGTCAGCTGGGCGTTGCTGCCCTGGTTGTCGGGGGCGAAGCTGTAGCCCAGCAGCACGCTGTCGTTGAGAAAGCTGAAATCCCACAGGGTGGTGGCGCTGCCGCTGTACTGCTGGTTCGCCGGCTTGCTGGCGTCGTAGCTCAGGCTCAGGGTGGCCAGGGTGTCGACGCTGAAGGCCTGGCCCAGGTTGAAGGTCCAGCGCAGGCTGCCGGCCACCGTGTAGCTGTCGAGCGGGGTGTTGCCGGTGCTCAGGCTGGCGTCCACCTCCAAGGTGTTGACCAGCAGTTGGCCGGGCAGGAAATCCGGAAAGCTGAAGGTCCCGCCGAAGCTGAGGAACTGGCTGACCAGCTGTTGCACGTCCACCGGCTGCGCCAGCTGCGCGGCGACTTGCCAGGTGGCCGGGGTCTTGCTGCCGTCGTAGTCGAGGCTGGCATTGGCGAAATACGGACCGATGCCGACCAGGCCACCGATCCCCGCCTGGTAGGTGGTCACCGCCGGGGCATTGTTGCCGCTGGCGCTGGTGGGCGTGGTGGCCTTGATGTACAGCTGGCCGTCGGTGACCGAGAGAATCGGCTTGCCAGCGACGCTGAACAGGTTCAGGTCGAGCTCGAAACCGGCGTTGAAGGCGTAGCTCTTGGCACCCACATCCAGGCTCAGGCCGACGTCGGACAGCGAGGCGTCGACGAAACTCTTGGGGATGCGGATCAACTGAGCGGTCAGGGTGGCGATCAGGTCATTGAGGTTGGCCGTGCCGTCGAAGCGCGCCAGCAGTTGCAGGTCGGAATTGAACTGGACAAAGAACAGGCCGTTTTCGTCCGCGGTCTTGCCCTTGAACACCTCGGGCAACAACAGGAAGCGGGTCTGGAACAGAAAGCTCTGGGCGTTGCCCTCGGGCAGGAAGTTGATCCCCCACACCAGTTCGAAATCGGTGACGCCGAACACCAGCTGGTTGGTCGGGTCCTGCAGGGGCACCCAGGGATGCTCGAGATTGATCACCGTAGGGTCGGCGCCCAGGGTCACGCTGGCGGTGCTCAGGGCCAGTTTCGGCTGGGTGACGCCACTCAGGGCCAGGCTGCGCAGGCCGATTCCGGAGAGAAACTGTTGCAGCACCGGCGGCGTGCCGCTGAAGAAGCTGCCGTTGTTGTCCAGCAGGCCGATGATGGTCGCCGGGGTCAGCAGGGCGCTGCCGTCATCGCTGTGGCCGAGGTAGAAATTGAAGGCGCTGCCGTTGTTGATCTGGGCCAGGGCGCGCATCTGGTAGTCGACGGACTTGCCGTTCTGGTCGGTCAGGCTCAGGTTGAGGCCGAAATACAGGCTGACCTGCTGGTCGTAGAAGGCTTCGGCCGGGTCTTCGCCGTCCTGCAGTTCCGGCGGGCCGATGATCAGGCCGAACACCGGGGTATCGACGTTCAGGTACAGCAGCTTCAGGCCGCCGCTGACGTTGAGGAACGGCGCCTGCAAGGTGGTGGTGGGCATGAACACCTCGACCCCGTCGACCTTGGCGAAGTCCATGCTGCCGGTAAAGGGCAGGGCCAGGGTCGGGAATCCCAGGTTCTGCACCACCGCGACCGCGGTGCTGAGCTGGGTCGGCGGCGTCAGCTGGGCGGCGAAGCCCTGGCGCGGGCCCTGGCTGGCCTTGAAGGTGAAGACTGCGTTGCTGATTCCGGTCCACTTGAAGGGAATGCCGGTGGCGAAGCTCGACAGGTCGGCCCAGGTCCAGCTGGCCGGGGTGGTGACGATTTCCAGGCTCAGGCTCTGGGCCCCGACAGCGCCCGTGAGGCCGAAGGTCAGTACCAGCCCCTGCTGGATGTCCTGTTGCAGGAAGCGCGCGCTGACCCCGGTGACCTTGAAGCTCTGGGTGGCGGGGTTCAGCGGCTGCACGCTCTGCGCCGTGAGGTTGACCGTGAGCCCGGCGACCGGCGACTGGAAGGCCGCCTTGAGGTCGTTGTCCAGGGTCGCGGAGACGCTGACCGTGGCATCCGCCAGGCCGGCGATCAGGTAGTCGCGGGTGAGGACGAACGGCGCGCCGGCATCGCCGGTCAGGGCCGCGGCGAGGTTGCTCAGGGGGCTGTTGGCCATCTGTCTTCTCCTTGTTCAGACCGTCACAAACAGGGCCAGGTGATCGCTGGTGGAGCGGATGTGCCCCAGGTTGCGCCAGCCGCGGTAGCGTTGCCGATCGCCCGCGGCGAATGCCGGGGCGGGGGCGGGGGGCGCCGGGATCCAGGCGAGCGGCGGCGCCTGGAAATCGCTGGCCATGGCCACCAGGCCCATGGGCGCACCGCCGGGCGCGGGGTTGACCACGTTCAGCGGCACCCCGACCACGGTGTTGGCGATGGTGAAATTGCCCGCCGCGCCGCCGCGCACCAGGATGTTGTCGATGGAATACAGGCTGCTGCTGTTGGACGAACCGATGTAGCGGTAGCCCGGATAGGGCACGGCCCCGGCGTTGGTCGACCAGAAGATGCTCGCGTTGCGACTGCGCAGGTGGGTGGCGAAGTAGCCGGTGTAGGCCTCCAGCGCCGGCGGCGGGGCCAGGGCCGGAGGTTGCAGTTGCAGGCCGTAGCCCAGGGCGGTAAGGGCGCCATAGCGCCCCGGATCGTTGCCGTTCTGGCTCAACAGGTTGACGTTGAAGTCGCCGGTGATGATCCGGGTTTCCAGCGCGCCCAGGGCGGCGCTGATGTCGCGCACATTGGCCAGGGCGTTGAGGTAGGCATTGGCCGCGACATACTGCGGCGGCGAGTGGATGGCAAACAGCGTGAGGTTGCGCTGCACCACCACTGGCGGGCCGTCGACGGTTTCGCAGAAGGTCACCATGTAGGGTTCGCGCAAGCCGCCGTAGTTGATCGCGGCGCCGAAATTGTCGACGAACGCGACCCGCGCCGCGCAGCGGCTCTCGTTGAGGTTGCCCGGGTTCAGCGCCGTAGGCGGAATGGCCCGGTTGGGCACGCTGAAGCAGGTCTGGGTCTGCAACGCCGGGTAGTTGCCGGCGGCCGGCGGGGCCAGCACCTGGGGGTTGAAGCTGATGCCATTGCCCGCCGGCGACCAGGCGTTGGGGCCGGTGAACAGGCGCTTGCCCGCCGCCACGCCGCCGCCCGCCGGAATCACCGGCTTGTAGAACACCGCGACGCCCTCGGCGCGCCCGGCCTGGCCAACCACCAGGGGCGGCACCAGGTTCCAGGGCACGCCGGTCTGGTTGCGGATGCGCAGCAGCAGTTCGGCGCAGCCCTGCCAGCCGCCGGTGGGGGAAATCAGCGATCCGGGGCCATGGCTCGGACCGCTGGCCGTCTCCACCACGACGAAGATGTCCGGGTTGAACGCGGTGATATGGGCCAGGATCAGAGCCAGTCGGTCGGCGGCGTCAAGGTCGGGAATCAGGGCGCCGTTGCGATCGCGCTTGGTGCTCAGCGGGCGGATCTTGTTGTAGCCGAAGCTCTCGATGTTCCAGTACAGGACCCGAGTCATGGCGTCACCTCCGATGGTCCGGTCAATGCCGGTTGCGTGGACTGGCCCGACTCCACGGCGAGCAGGCTGGCGGTCTTGCTCTGCGGGTCTTTGACGTAGGCGGCGTACCAGCCCAGGCTGCCGGAGGATTGCGGGTCGCCGAACAGGAAGAACTGCAGGGTGGCGCCCGGCGGCAACTTGGCGATGCCGAGGATCTTGATGCCGATATCGGTCAGTTGCAGGTTGAAGAACCTGGCCTGGGTGTCGGTCTGACCGGGGATGGTCTGGTACAGCAGTTTGATCGGCCCGGTGGAGACCTTGATGATGCCCTGCAGGGAAAACACGCTGGCCGACGGCGCGGCGCCGGGCAGGCTGAGGCCGACAAAAAGCATTGGGCTGGCGTCGCTGCTCTTGCTGCCGGGCGACCAGGCGATCAGCAGGTCGGACTCGAAACCGGTGCCCGACACCAGGGACCCGGGGGAGCCCATGGTGACCTTGTAGACGATGCCCGACCAGGCGCCCGACAGCGCCTTGAGCGCCAGGTCCTGCGGCAGCACCGGGAGGAAGCCATAGTCCGCGGGCTTTTTCTGCGCCGGTGCCTGGATGAACTGCTTGAGCTGCAGGGTGAAGCCCTTGTACAGACTCTGTCCGCGCACCTGGCTGGTGGCCGGGTCGAACCCGAGGTTGTCGGGGTTGAAGGCAAAGCCCACGGCATTGGGCGTGGCGCTGGGAAAGGCCATGGCGATTTCCAGGTTGGTGTAGGCCAGGCCCTGGTTGCTCGGGCTGCCGTCGGCGCTGCCGAAGGACAGCAGGTCGAAGGGCCCGTCCGAAGTCTTGAGCAGGGTGAAATCCAGCTTGCCCCACAGCAGAAAGCGGCTGGCGGTAGTGACCCCGCCGTCCGGGCTGCCCAGGGTGTTGAACTGGATGCGGTTGACCGAGGCGGCCGGCAGCACGTTGCTGTCGAGGTTGAACAGGTAGCTCTGGCTCTGCTCGAACACGTAGGTGGTGGTGTCGTTCTGTTGCAGGGCGCTGCCGTCGAGCACCATGGCGTTCACCGCGCTGGGCTGGCCGGCGCGCAGGGTGGCGCGGATCGGCGAGCCGAACAGCAGGTCCAGGCTCAGCTGGATGCGACTGTTGAAGGTCACCAGCCGGGATTGGCGGAACAGCGCCTGCAGTTGCAGGACACTGAAGGCGTAACCGTTGCTGGTGCTCAGGGCCACCGGCATGTCCGGGGTCGCGCCGTTGGCCTGGGCCTGCTCATAGGCGGGGTTCTGGTAGTCGATCAGACCGAACAGGGTGGAGATGCCCTGGATATCCAGGGTGTCGCCCTGTTGGCTGATGCGGCTGACACTGGCGCCAAAATGGTGGGCCAGGAAGCGGCTGTAGTCGATGCCCGCGGCGATGCCCGCCAGTTGCTCGGGCAGGCTGTCCAGGGGCAGGTCGGCGTTGAGCACCATGAAGCCGTTCCAGGCCGGGTCGCTGACCTGGGCGACGAAGTCGGCGTAGAGGCTGTCGGGGCTGGCCGCGGCCTTGGCCTCGGCGACGGCGATGAAGTCCTGCAGCCACTGGGACAGGCCGGTGTAGGCCAGGGTTTCCAGGCCCGGCGCCAGGTCCGCGGTTTTCGAGAACGTCTCGGGCATGGTCCAGCGATTGGGGTTGTCGATGCGCTCCTTCAGGCTGCCGGCGCAGTACTTCATGATCAGCACATTGCGGTAGCTGGTGGTTTGCACGCCGACGCCGATGTTGGCGATAAAGCGCCAGTCGGCGATGTCCATGCGGTTGCTGAAGCTTGCGCCCTGGGTGAAGAACGGCAGCGGATTGACCCCCACCAGAAACAGCTGGTTGGTCTGCAAAGCCTCGTGCAGGGCCTCGCTGGGCTGCACGAAGGCAAAGTCCAGCGGCCCCTGGGTGGATGGCGAGCGGGCCAGCAGCACCTTGGCGTAGCCGATGCCGTCGGCGTCCAGGTCCACCAGCAGGCCTTGCGGGGTGGTCGCCCGATTGGGTTGTGCCGCGTCGGCGGTCAGCAGCCGTTGCAGGCGCCGGGCCCGCGCGGCTTGTTTGCCCGGCAGGGTCGCGGCGCTGATCAGGCTCTTGCGCGAGGCGGCGAGGATCTCGCTTTCGAACTGGGTCAGGTTGAGGCTGGCATTGCTGCTGGCCCCCGCGTAGGGCACCAGAGGGAAGGCAAACCCGGCGTCCTGGGGCAGGGGTGTGCTCGGCGCGGCCGGGGCCAGCAGCGGTGTGGCGCCGTTGCTGCGGCTCTGGCCATAGAGCGGGCTGCCGTCGGGCTGGGCGCTGTAGGCCGGGGTGGAGGCGCCGGCCACCAGGCTGCACCAGGAGGTCCGGTGCGCGTCGTTCAGCAGGGCGCTGACCGCGCCACTGGTGGGCGTGACCAGGCTGCTGGTCTGGAACGGAAACACCGGGGCATAGGCCGGTTGCGCCGCCAACAGGCGCAAGCGGTCGTTGTCTTGCGGGCTCAGGGAAGAGTTGTAGGCGGTAAAGCTCAGCCACTCGGTGCCGAAGATCCCGCACAGCAGGTTCTGCCCGGCACTGGCGGCCGGCAGGCTCAGGCCAAAGTCGCCGGCCAGGGTCAGGCTGTAGCTGCCGCCTTGGGCACAGAACACCAGGCTGGCGGCGTAGGGCCGGGGCCAACCGTTGGCGTCCAGGCCATTGAGCGGGATCAGGCTGATCGGGTTGCCGGCGGTGCTGCGCCACTGGCTGGGCAACGCGGTCGTGCCGGTGTTGGCGAAGCTCATGGCAGTACGGATCAGACCGGCGGCCAGTTGCGCCGCGGCGATGTTCTGATTGAGCGGGTCCAGCGGGTCGAGCACGCCGCCCATGGTCAGTTTGGCGGGCATGCCGTTGGGGTTGAACACCGGGTAATTGAGCACGCTCTGGCCGCCTGTGGTGTTGGCCACATAGGTAAAGCCGGTCGGGAAATACTTGAGGGCGGGCTGGCTGCTGTAAGTCAAGGCGTAGGTCAGGCTGCCGGCCTGATTGCCGTCCAGGGGCACGTAGGCCAGCGGCTGTTGCGGCGGTGTCAGCTGCAGGCCGCTGTCGGCCGCCAGCTTGTCGATCAAACCCATGGTGATGCCGGCATTGGATTTGAGGCGCAGGGCGTTGAAGTCCGGGTCGTATTTGACGTAGGTGCCGAAGTTGATGAAGAACGTCAGGCGATCGCCAAGCTGCAGGTTGAGGTTGTTTTGCACCTGGCTGGGGGCCGTCACGCTGATGCGCAGGCCGTAGCTGTTGAAGGCCTGAGGCGCCGGCAGGCTGGAGCCGGGCAGCCACAGCAGCGCGCGGCCGACGAAGTTGCGCTGGTCGACGGCGAATAGAAAGTCGTACAGGGCGTTGACGAATGCCGTGGGGTCGCTGCGCAGGGCGGCCGGTTCGCTGGGGGCGAACAGGTAATGGCCGGCATATTTGTCGAAGGCGTCAGCCGGACTCAGGCTAGCCGGCAGGCTCCCGGGCGCGGTGCCTTTGGGCATGACATAACCGCGCCAGCCATAGCCGCTGGCATCCGGCAGGGCGTAAGCGGCGCTGTGGGCGATCTGCTGGTAGTCGGACGTGCTGGTCATGTCTATCCCCTGCAATTGTCGGCGCGGCCACGGATCCACGACCAGTCGGCGACGCTGCCAACGTAGTGGTTCGGTGGGTTGTGACCGGACTGGAAAGTGCCATCCAGGCTGAGCTGCCCTTGCTGCTCCTGGGTGGCGGGACGAAAGTCCAGGAGTCCGCCCTCGATGCGCACCGGTCCGACGCTGGACTGTCGCAGGCTCACCGGGGTGGCGGTGGCCATGAGGGTGTAGCGGTCGATCAGATCGCTGGCGTAATAGAAACTCACCTGGGCGGTCAGCGCGTTGCTGCTGTCGGCCTTGTAGGGGTCCAGCAGTTCCACGATCACCTGCAGGTCCGGCAGCAAGGGCTGGCGGTAGCGGGCCAGGACACTGGTGATCGGGCTCTGCCAGCGCATCAGGTCGCCACGATAGGCCTGGGTCACGGGTTTACCGCTGTCGCGCTGGTTCTCGATGGTGAAGTCGGCCAGCAGGTGCGAAGTGTTGGGCGGTGCGCAGAAAAAGGCGCCCAGGCTGCCCCAGACTCGCTGGCCATCGCCGTTGGCCAGATTGAAGTCGGCGGTGGGAGCGGCGGCGGTCATGTTCAAGCCGGTCAGGGCGGCGTTGCCCAGGGAAACCTGGGCATTGACCCGGGCTTCGTTGCTGTCCACCACCAGCACGAACAACACCGGACCGACCTGGCGATTGACCTTCATCCCGGGCAGCAGCACGGGGCCCGGTACGCAAGGATCATTGGTGGTGGCAGAGGAGGAGGGCGAGAGGTCGACGCAATCTGCGGCTGGCGCGATGGCATCGCTACTGGAAAGGGCCTGGTCGTGGCTGCTGGATACCGTTGGCAAGCGGCTGCCGGTGGTCATCAGCCACATTGCAGTCGCCAGGATCGCGCCGAGGGTTGCCCAGAGAATCCGGGTGTAGAGCATCCGTTGCCTGGTCACGCGAGGGTACCGTCCATGTCCCATATTGCATGAAGCAAAGCCGGCGCCATGCCGGCTTCGCAAATGGGCTCCGGCCTAGGAGCCCGAGTCGATCACGACAGGGTGAAGGTCCCGATGTTGGTGTTGTTGAACGGTGTTTCCGAGCCGCTGTCGATAATCACCCCGGTGAACAGGATGCTGAACGCCGAGCCCACGTTCTGCAGTTTGACCTGGGCACCCTTGCGCAGGATGACCGGGCCGGCGGAGGTGTCAGCGCTGAGAGTCTGGACAGTTGCGGTGTTGTTGACCTGGGTGGCCCACAGCAGGTTGTTCTGATAGCTGAAGGTCACTTTGGTGGTCTGGTTGGGGTCGCCGTTGTAGGTCGCGGTGGACTGGCTGTTGATGGTCAGGGGGGTGGTGACGGTGTTTACCGAGGTGAAGGCGTTCATGTTGAATATCCTTTTCGTGTGTTGGGCATGATTCAGCTGGCTGAACCGGGTGAGAGTCTAGGTGTGCTTGTTCGTCTGTCGAGGTCGCTGAACAAGCGTTCGAAAGGCGTTTTTGACCCTCTGGCGATGCTCCGGACACACCGCGTTTAGCGCTGTAGACCGCATAACTTAAAGGCTCTTGGCCTGAATGCGAGTTCGAGGAACAAGGCCTCTAATAGCGTTTTGTTATCACTGTTAATACAAAATAGTTGGACACTCCCGAGTTCTGCGTTGGCGTCCCGGGCAGGGTGAAACCTCAACTAAGCAGAGCGTTGCGGGATGAGGGGGGCGGGTGGAAAGAGGAGATATGATTAACTCAACTAAACAACCATTTAGTTGAGTTAATTCGTTTGCAAACCTTCAACTTAGCAGGACAGGGCTCTTGCCCGTTTTAATAAAGCCATTCGCATCAGCATGTAGGGGAGCCTTTCATAGTTGCAAACGCAGGCCTTTCTCTCACTGACACTGGTTGTTAGCTGAGCCAGGCTGATCTCGGATTTCAGGTCCAGGTGGGCTTGTTCAACGATATAGAAGCTCCAATTGTCGAGTTCCAGTACCGAGCGAACAATTTCGTCCTGGCATTGCTTGAATATCCGCTTGTTCTTCTCGGTTTGTGTGACAAGGCTTTTGTTCCATTCAAAATGAAAACCCTTTACCAAGTCACACAACACCTCATCCAGTTGCAGATAAGCGAAGACATAGAAGTCTGACCAATGGGATGGCGTCTTGATTGGCGTATTGGTCGCATAGTTGAAGCCCTGAACCAGGGACGTCTTGAAAAATTGGTCTTGGCTATAGGAATCCTTGGATTTGACCTGGATGGTGTATTTCACATCGTCGAGGAAAAACACGAGATCGTGGACATCAGATTCGATTCGCGTAGCGAAATGCGAAATTGGCACCTGGAAGCGCTGACCGTCCATTTTCAGTAGAGCGCGATAAATCAGGAATTCAGCAAAGTACCCCCTGACCATAGGATTGTGCAGCGCCGAATTGTTCCATCCCCAGAAACTCTTGACGAAGTTCTCTTCCTTGATGGTGCCTCCAGAGGTCAGGGGTTCATCACCGCACAACGGATCGAGTTGGAACATTTGCAGTAGGTCCTTGGAAAGCGATAGGCATCGGCGAATTGCCCAGCCATACGGGCAACGCAAAATAGGGTAAGCAGATGCAGGTGTCCAATCGTTGAAATGTACGGGACTGGGCTCAAAGTGATGATTACAAGGTTACGCATAATGTATATTATGTTAAATTACGTATTATGCTGGCATTGATCTGCTGCTCGCTCACGCGGTTATGCATCTTTCGCATTCAAGGCACTGAGGCTGATGGTTCATTCAAAATCAGTCGACTGGGTCAAGGTCATATCAGCGCCAACAACTGGATGACTCCACTGCTCCTTGAAGAATGATCCGTCTAGACGCGGTAGGCTTCATTCAGGCCAACCTAGTCATCCACACTGCCATCTGCAAGACACTTAAAGCTTCTACCATCTCCCATCAAGTACTGACTTGAGTAACACCTACAGTGCCACGGACTTAACCTTAACTAGGCGCCAAAGAAATTTCTCATCTTCATCGAACAGACGAGTTCTTTGCACTCAACAAGTCCTGGGAACAGCAAAGACCCTTACAATTTCCTCAGCGCAAACGGCGTCATGAAATCTACTTTCATAAAAATCAAAAGCAGTTTCTACCCCGCAGTTGGAAAAATGGCTTTTTACTTCTTGCATCTCCCGTGACTCAAGACCTCCATCATTTTCTCGTACTTTTTCCAAAAAACCGACCGAGGCCGGCTTTGGATAAATAAATATATTAGGTATGAGGATGCCTTGTTCCTCCAATCCCTCAAAGTCTGTAAAGCTCACGGCAAAAAACACACGTTCACTTCTTGATACTTCTAACAATCTTAAAGTATTCAAAAGAAACACAGCGAGCCCTGTCAGAAAGTTAGAAGCCCCGCTGCCGCTCAGCTCATCCTTCAAGAGCTTTAAGCGACTGTATCTTGACACAAGTGGAATTTCTTCAAAGCTTTCATAGTTCTCGAAGAATACATCCATGTCATTGTACGGTTCTTCGCTGATTATTTTACTGTAGATATCTGTAAGCTTCATTTTTAGGAGGGGCTCCATCCGTACTTGTTAATTCATTTATTTATTTTCTTTTGCTCTGCTATAAACTTTTAAAGCTTTTAATGAAGTGCGGACTTATATCAAGAACCTAAGTGCCACTCACCCCGTCACCGCCTGATAAACCACCCGGTGCGCCTCGGTCGGCAGCGGCACTTCCCACTTGAACAACATGCGGCGGATATCCTCGTTGCGCAGCGAGGTGTCGCGCTTCTGGTTGCGCCGCATGATTTCGTCCTCGGGCCGCTCCAGGTAAAGAATTTCCACCTCGGCGCCGTAGCCGTAGAGCAAGTCCAGGGTGCGGTTGCGCATCTGCGCCGACAGGTGCGTGGAGTTCCACACAAAGGGTTTGTGCTCGCGCAACAAGGCCTTGGCCCGGTCGATGGCGTAATGCGCAGCGGCGCCTTCGTTCTGTCCGTGGCGCAGGCCCAGGGCCTGGCGCGCGTCGTCGAACGACACCACCGGCAGCTCCGGGTAATGTTGCGCGGTCCAGGTGTCCTTGCCGCTGGCCGGCAGGCCCGAGAGCATAACCACCGACGAGCCCTGCGGCGCGTGCAGTGGGTAGTCGGGATGTACCCAGGCGCCACGCAAGTACTGAATGCGTGTGTAGTCGTCGACAAAGGCCCGCGGCCCGTGCAGGCAGCCCTCCTCCTCTGCCAGTTCGCGCCACAGTTCGATGGCGTCCAGTACATCGGCTTTGCCGGCGTAATCGCGACCCTGCATATCGGCCTCGGCCACGGCACAGAGCATCCACAGCGGCAGTTCCCAGGACAGTTTGTGCAACAGGAACTCAGCGCTGCGGCCGCTGCGATCACCCTGCAAGGCGAAAAACGGCACCTGATGCACGGCGATGATGCGGCAGATCTGCTCGCGCAGCTCGAATGGCACGCCGGCGCGCCACAACAGCAGCCGCGCGTCCACTGCGCCCCGGCGCGAGTGACCGGGCTGGCCGATACGCCCGGTATCCGGGTCGATCACCGTGGTGTCGGGCTTGGCGATATCGTGCAACAGGGCGGCGAAGAACAGCACAAAGCGCTGCTCGGCGCTGGCCTGCTGGTAGGCGGGTTGGGCCAGCAAGGCTTCGACTACCAGGCGGGTATGAATCCACACATCGCCCTCGGCGTGGTAGGTCGGGTCTTGCGGTGTATCGGCCAGGCGCGCCAGGGCCGGGATGGTCGCCAGGCAAGCGGCGACGTCCATATCGCGCCCCGGCTCGGGGACCAGTTGTTGCAGTTGTCGAATATCCATATCGGGATGCTCCTTCAGTAGCCGTGGCGTGGGCCCTGCCAGTCCATGGACAGGCGCGGGGCATAGAGGTCGACGCCGTCGGCCAGCTGATTGGGGATGAAGGGTTGGTTGGCATGGTGCTGGTCGGCATCGAGGATGGCCTGGACGAAGTCCTGGCGTACCCACTTGAGTCGGCCGAGGGTCTGCTGCTCGTCCTCGAGCTTCAGGTACAGGCCTTCCATGCGGCTGGAACGGTCGCACTGGCGCCAGGCACGGGCCAGATCGAGGCCTTCGCGGCGTACCACCTGCTCGAACACCTGGCGCCAGCGCTCGCTCTTGGCCAGCGAATCACCCACCAGCGCCATCAGCTCGGCATGCCGGCGCGGCGCCGGGCCTTCGTACAGCACCGGCACCGACAGCACCGGCCCGCCCTCGAGCAGGCACCGGCGCGCCGCGGTGGAGAGGAACAGCCCTGTGGCGCGGTCCCACACATCGAATTCGCAGAAATAATGTGGCAAGCGGTCGTAGAACACCGAGTGCTTCTTGTGCAGCCATTCGCCATACAGCACGAAGCGATCTTCCAGGCGCTCCAGCAACCAGTGTTCGTGAGCCACGGCCCACTGCTTGAACAGATTGAACTGGCGCTCGCGACCACCGCCAGTGAGGTAGTGACCGCGAGATTGCAGGCGCAACTCGCCGCTCGCGCTAAAGCTGATGCCGGCGTTGGCGCCATCGAGTTTTTCTTCCACCACCAGCCACTGCCCGGCCAGGGCGGCATAGCGCACCTGGCCAGTGTCAGTGTCGCCATCTTGCAGGCGCGAGCCTTGCAGATGGGGTGTGCGGGGGTATTTGAGCAGTTCCAGGTTGTGCGCGGTGGCACGAATATCCATGTGCATGGGTTTGTCCTCGAAAACAGAGAAAAACCAACGACAGGATCAGGCAGGCATGGCAATCAAGCGCCGCCGCGCATAGGCACGGGCAGCCATCAGGCAGGATGGACCGTCGTCGGTATCAGGCGTGTTGGCTGGCGTAGGGCACTGGCTTCACCACTTGGAGAAAAGGTTGCAGAGGCTTTAGGGCGCGCATTCAACAGCAGACAGCGGCATCAGGTCAAGTCCCGAAAGGGCAAAACTCCAGCGGCCCTGTTTGCGCGCAACACCCGAGCTTTTGTCATGAAAAAAACCGCCTGGTGCTCATAGGGTGCAGCCAGTCATAACCCCGATAAGGAATCGATCATGAAACTTTCAAGCGTGCTGATGGCTGGCGTCATTGGCCTGGCCCTTGCACCTTTGGCCCAGGCCTCGTCCACGGCTGACCGCGAAGAAAAAGCCCAGTTACGCAAACTCTTCTGCGAGTCGAAGGGCGGCGCCGATATCACTGCGCTGGGTGAGTTGAAGAAGTCCGACGACGTCGGCGCCGTGGTGGTGTGCAAGCTCCCGCCGTCGCCCACCACCGTGGTGGAAAACCAGGCGGCATCGAGCCTTGCCGCCCTGCCATTGACGCCCGTCACGGCAACGCTTGCGCCACCGTCCGGGGTCTACAAGCTCGCCCCGGGCGCCAGCAGCGTCAACACGTCCTGCTCGGCCAACCTGGCCATCGCCAAATGGGCAGGCTTTCCCAATACCAGCAACGGCAACGCCACCTTGAACTGTCGCGGATACAACGCCGGCGCAGCAGGCGGTACGTTGGGGTGCAAGATCGAATGGACCGGGCCGACCCAGGTCGCCATCGGGGTCACCCCTTACGGCGGCCAGGTGGCGGTGAACTTCAATTGCCAGGCCCTGTACTTCGGCTCCGTCGGCACAGTGATGGATTTCAGCTACGCCGATCCGACTTATCCGCGCATCCGCTACGGCTCGGTCCAGGCCACCAGCAGCATGACCATCACCCAGTGAGGCCTCGCCGGCTCGGCTGAACTTCGGTCAAGCGCCGGCGGGGTCGCTCCCTGCCGGCCACCCTCCTCTGCATCACTGCTTGCCGCGCATGCTGTTGCGCCATATGCGGTAGGCCCTGATCCCCGAACGCACCGAACTGAACAGCAACTGGCCGTCCATTTCCCGGGTCATCCCCGAGCGTTCCAGCATCGCCAGGAAAGTACCGCGGGCACGGGCGATGGCGAAGTAGATGCCCTGGGCGGCCAGGGTTTCGCGGATTTCCCGCAGCACCGCGATGCCGCTGACATCGATATCGGTCACCGCCTCGGCATTGAACAGCACCACCTCGGGCTGGCTCTCGCGCTGCACAGTTTCCAGCAGGCGCATCTTGAAGTAGTCGGCGTTGAAGAACAGGATCGCGTCGTCGAAGCGATACACCACCAGGCCGGGCACGGTGCGCGCTTGCGGGTACTGGCGGATGTCCACCTGGCCTTCGATGCCCGGCATCCAGCCCAGCACCGCGTCGGTGGGTTGGTAGATGCTGTACAGCAGGCGCAGGATGGCCAGGGTCACGGCGAAGATGATGCCCGGCAGCACGCCCAGGCCCAGCACGCTGACGGTGGTCAGCAGGCACAGCCAGAACTCGAAGCGGCTGAGGCGGTAGATCTGCTTCAGGGACTTGACGTCGAGCAAGCCCCAGCCCGCCATCAACAGCACCGCGCCCAGGGCCGGCTGCGGAATCCACGCCATGGGCGCGGTGAAAAACAGCAGAATCAGCGCAATCGCCAGGGCGGCGATGATGCCCACCAACTGGCTCTTGCCTCCGGCCATGTCATTGACCGCGGTACGCGAATCCGCGCCGCTGATGGCAAAGCCCTGGGAGGCACCGGCCGCCAGGTTGCTCAGGCCCAGGGCGATGAATTCATGGTTGGCGTTGATCGCGTAGCCATGGCGCGCGGCGAAGCTGCGGGCCGTGAGCATGGCGCTGCAAAAACTCACGGTGGCGATGCCCAGCGCGTCGCGCAGCAGGCTCTTGCTTTCCTCCAGGGTGGTCTTGGGCCAGGACAACTCGGGAATCCCGGCCGGCACAGGGCCGAGGATCGCCACCCCGAAGCGGTCGAAGCCCAAGAGCCCGGCCAGCAAGGTGAACAGCGCCACCGTCAGCAGCGCTGCCGGCAGCCGCGGGTAGCGTCGCGGCAGCCAGATCAACAGGCCCAGGCTGGCCAGGCCAACGGCCAGGGTCAGGCCATGGATCTCCCCCAGCCGCTGGAGAAAGTCCGCCAACCCCAGAATGAAGCCGTCGCCTTCGATCTTGAAGCCCACCACCTTGCCCATTTGCCCGGCGATCAGGCTCAGACCGATGCCGTTGAGGTAGCCGATGAGGATCGGCCGCGAGAAGAAGCTGGCGATAAAACCCGCCCGGGCGATCCCGGCGGCAATCAGCATCAGGCCCACCAGCACGGTGACGATCATCGACAATTCGACGGTACGCTGCAGGTCGCCCATGGCCAAAGGCGCCACGGCCCCGCCGAGCATGGCGCAAGTGGCGGCATCGGGGCCGACCATCAGTTGCCGCGAGCTGCCGATCAAGGCATAGACAATCATCGGCAGCACACAGGCGTAGAGCCCGTACTGCGGCGGCAGGCCGACAATCTGCGCATAGGCGATGGCGATCGGGATCTGGATAGCCGCCACGGACAACCCGGCCCGCAGGTCGGCGCGAAACCATTCGCGGCGGTAGTGCAACAAGTTGGACAGGCCAGATAGACAGCGCGATAACGACATGCCGGGTCCTTTCGAAGTATTGCGTTCTAGTGTTTGGTTGCGCTCTGGCGGCCCTCTTGTTTGGCCAGGCGATGCGGGCGCGTATTCAAGCGAATCGGGCCACTTGGCGCCATGAGCTGGAGCAGCTTTTGCGTCGATCGAAAGGGTTATGTACTTTCACAAGTAATTTCACTAACCCCTAGGTATGCTCCGCTTTTATTGCCGATCACTGATACCGGGATGCCAGCCCAAGCCTCTGCTGCGCAGGCGCAGCTCATGGAGCCGTATCCTCAAGGATGTTTGAACGATGAGTACCCCCGCGCTGGATATTGCCAGCCTGACGCCATTGCCTTACCACCAGCAGGTGGTCGACTACCTGAAAACCAGTGAACCTGCGGTGTGGGCTTGGGCCTCATCCCTGGGCGTTCAGCAGGAACACGCCCAGGATGTGCGCGCCCAATTGCTGCGAGACACCTATCGCCTGAGCCCGGAAACGCACTCGCAGGCTTATCAGGCCTGTGAGACGGCGTTGCAACGCCTGCAGATCGAGGCCCCCGCGACCCTCTACCAGGCCGGCGATGGCACCATGAATGCCAGCCTGTATTACCTGGCCGGTGAGGTGCATGTGGTGTTCTACGGGCCGATCCTTGAACGACTCGATGCTCAGGAGCTGCTGGCGTTGCTGGGGCATGAACTGGCGCATTACCGCTTGTGGTCGGAGCACGAGGGCGACTACCTCACCGCCGAGCGGATTCTCAATCACGCGATGGCCGATGTGTATACGCCTCCGAGCCTGGAACAGACCGCACGTTTATATAGCCTGCACACCGAAATCTATGCCGACCGCGGGGCGGCGTTGGCGGCTGGCTGTGCGCAAGCCTCCATCACCTCGCTGGTCAAGGTCCACACCGGGATTCTCAGCGTCGATGCCGCCAGCTATCTGCAGCAGGCCCGTGAACTGGATGGCAAGGATGCGCCGTTGTCCCAGGGCGTTTCCCATCCGGAGACTTTTCTGCGTTCCCAAGCGGTGGAAAGCTGGTGGCGACAGCTCCCGGATACCGACGCCTGGCTGCACCGCCGACTGCGCGGGCCCTTGTCGCTCAACCGCCTGGACGTGACTGACCAGGTCGAGTTGACCGCCCTCACCCGCGGCTTCATCGCCAGCTTCATCGGCAATACGGTGTTGCAGTCCGAGGCGGTGCTCAATCAGGTGCGCGGCTTCTTTCCCGACTGGAAGGCGCCTGAAACACCGCTGGACCTCGGCACGCTGAATGCCGAGCGCATCGACGCGAGCATTCACGAATACCTGCACTTCATCATGCTCGACCTGTGCCTGGTCGACCGTGACCTGCGGGATGAAGCCTTGCTGCATGCCGCTCGCACGGCGAAAAAACTCGGCAGCGCCGACGACTTCATCAACGTGCTCAAGCGCGATATCAAATTCCCCAAACGTGAGCTCGACCCGATTGTTCGTGCGCTCAAGGCGGAGGTCGACACATGGACCCAATAACTCAACCGCTGAACTTCGCTCAATTGCTGCAGAGCCACGATGGCGCCGCCGTGCCCATCGACGATGTGCTGTTCCTGACGCTGCCGCTGCTGCGCCAGGTGGCGCAATTGCATGAGCGTGGGCATGTCGCCCAGCTCAGTTACCTGGATGTGGTGCTAGGCCCGGAACGCACCCTGCAACTGCGCCACCCCGACGGCCAGTCGCCGCGCCTGGCGCTGGAGGCGATCAAGCAGGTGCAGCCCAATCCAGAGTCGGCGCTGAATATCGTCGGCAAGGTCCGCCTGACCCGGGATTCGGAAACCGGCGTGGCCATTACCGACCTGCAAGTCCAGGAAGACCCGCAGCAGCCCATCAACCACCCGGTGTTCCTCACGGACTTGCACAGTTGGGAACATCGGCTCGGGCATCACGACGAAATCACCGATATTTTCCAGCTCGGTCAGTTGCTCGCGTGCCTGGCCTGCGGCTTGGATTTTGCCGACGTCAACGACCTCAAGTCGTTCGCCGCGCACCGGCGCAACCTGTTCCAGCTCAATGGCCGGCTCAACCCGGTGCTGGCCAACTTGATCGTCGAGATGACCGAGCTCAACCGCCATGAGCGCGCCACTGATGTGGGCTCGCTGGCACGCCGCTTGGAGTCCTGGCGCGAACAGCCGGCCAGCCTGGATGTCGAGCGTGTGTTGGCCCAGGCCGAAGGCCCGGCCTCGCGACGCACTGTGGTGCTGGAACATCTGCGCAACCGGTTGTTTGACCTTTCGCGTCGCAATCGCCTGCTGTATTTCCGGCCGACCCAGACCAGCGTCAACTTGACCGTGGCCAGCGTTCCGTTGGTGATGCGCATTGAAAGTATCCGGCCCGAAGCGCTGTGCACCTGGCAACCTACCTTCGGCGGATTCTCCGAGCAAGTGCTGGGCGGCAAACCTGTCGGCCTGCAGCAATGGCTGCGCTTTGAAGACCAGACCTGGCTGCAGGCGTCGCTGGAGCGCATCATCCAGGAAACCCGTCGCGACCGCGCCGAATTCGGCTTCAGCAACCTGCGCCTGGTGGTGGCGTTCATGCGCTGGCACAACCTCAAGGACACGCCGGAAGAACGCATCGTCACCCCGCTGCTGTGGTTGCCGGTAGAGTTGAGTCGCAAAAAGGGGGTACGTGACCAGTTCGTGTTGCAGTGCGACGAAACCGAGGCCGAATTCAACCCGGTACTGCGTCATCAATTGCGTCAGCTCTACGACATCCAGTTGCCGGAAACCGTCGACCTGCAAAAGACTTCGGTGCAAGACATCCACGCCGATATTGCGCGCCAGATCAAACTGACCGAGCCCGGCGTCGAGTTACACCTGCAAAGCAAACCGCAAATCGAACTGATCCACCAGAAAGCCGTGCAGCATCTGCACCACTTCCAGCGCCGTCGTGCCCGCCAGCGCATGTCGACGCCTTTGGTGAAGCCGGATTTCAGCTACGACCGCGAAGATTTCCGTCCGCTGGGCCTGCAGTTGTTCCAGCAGAAGGTGCTGCCCAGCGAGTTGCCGCTGCGTCTGGCCATAGGCGCCAAGCCCGTTCTGCGCAACCAACACCCTCAGATGGTTGCCAGCAGCGCCGAAAACAGCACCTTCGCCATGCCCGAGAACCAGGGGCATCGCTACGCCTGGGACATAGACCTGACCCAGGTGACCCTGGCCAACTTCAATTATCGAAAGATGTCGCTGGTGCGTGACTATGCACAGTTGATCGACGAACCGGCGCAGAACGAAGCCTTTGACCGGATGTTCTCCATCGAGCCTCGGGACGTCGAGGTCCAGGCCCCCGAGCCGACCCCGTTGCCCGAACAGTGGAACGTGGTGGCGGGTGACGCCACGCAGAATGCGGCCGTCAGCCTGGCCCGTACCGGGCGTAACTTCATCATCCAGGGACCGCCAGGCACTGGCAAATCGCAGACCATCACCAACCTGATCGCGGACTACGCCGCTCGTGGCCTGCGCGTGCTGTTTGTCTGTGAAAAGCGTGCAGCGCTGGACGTTGTGTTCCATCGCCTGCAACAAAGTCAACTGGGTGAGTTGTGCTGCCTGATCCACGATTCCCAGACCGACAAGAAGGCCTTCGTGAGCAACCTGCGCGAGTGCTATGAGCGCTGGATCGCCGGTGATGCGCAGTCGTCGCAGTTGCAAGCCCAGCGCGACACCTTGCTGGCTGGCCTGAGCCAACAGCTGGGCTTGATCGAGCGTTTTGAACAGGCAATGCGTGGAGTGCCGGAGTCCTTGGCATGTTCGGTACGCGAGCTGGTACGTCATCTGATCGAACTGCCGCCCGTTGCTGCCAAGCTGCCCCCCGAAGCCTTGGAACGTTTACCCGAATGGCGTCAGTGGCAGGCACAAAGCGAGCTGACGGGGCGCGTGTATCAGGCGATCAAAGAACGTTTCGGCCTCGACAGCTTCGCACGTCATCCTTTCAGCCATTTGGCCTCAAGCCTGATTACTCACGAACATGCCTACGGCCAACTCAAGGCGTTCCTGGATGAAGCCAGTGGGCTGATGGACAGCGTCGAGCAATTTTTGGAGTCATCGTCGAGCCTGTTGTCCGGGGACACCCGCCTGGCGGATGCGTGCGTGCTGACCCAGGCCGCCGAACAATTGACCAGCGCCAACCTGGCAGCGCACCTCGACCTGCTGGAACCGGGCTCATCAGGCGCCCAAGCGCTGCACGCCGAGCAGGCCGCGCTGCAAGCACTGGCCGTACAGCAACACAACGCCCGTGAATCCACCCACCACTGGCGTGAAAAACTCGCGCCCCAGGACACCCAGGCTGCCATCGATCTGGTACAGCGGCTGGAAGGCTCGCTGCTGCGTTGGCTACAACCGGCCTGGTGGCGGCTGCGCGGTGAATTGCAACGACGCTACGACTTCAGTCAGCACGCGATTCGACCCAGTTTCGGGAGCGTGCTAGACAACCTGGCCCGCGAGCATCGCGTCACTGCCGAGCTGCACGCCGAGCAGCAACGCCTGCAAGAGCGTTACGGCATCCCGGATGTCGACCTGTTCCTGCACAACCTGCAAGCCTTGCTCCAGCAACTGAGCGCATCACCGCTGTTGCGCCAATGGGTTGAAGGCCTGCGGGGTAATCCCGACGCCCTGTCCGGTGTACGCCAGGAAGCCAGCCTGCGCCAGCCGGTGGCGCGCTTGGCCGAGCTGGTCGCGCAACATTGTGTGTTCGACCCGGCGCTGAGCCTGGTCGAGTTGGCCGAGTACCTGCGCGATCTGCGTGAAGAACTCGACGAACTGCCCGACACCCTGCCCCTGCTCAATGAGCTGCACCAAGCCGATCCTGTCTGCCTGGCGGTCGTGCAACAGTACGCCTTGGCGCAACGCGTACTGGACGGTTTGATTGCCCAGGAAAACCTGACCCGCCTGTACCGCGCCAATCCGCAGCTGGCGCGCTTCGACGGCCCGGCCTTGAGTTTGGCCGCGCGCGCGGTCAGCCAGGCTGAATGCAACCTGCTCACAAGCAACGCGCAGGTGCTTAGCGCCACGTTGCACCAGCGTTTTCTGGAGCATGTGAAGCAATCGGCGATGTCGGTGACTCAACTCGACGCCCAGGCCCGTGAGTTCAAGAAAGCCTACGCCAAAGGCCGACGTGAACTGGAACATGAACTGGGCAAGACCATGCGCTATCGCTCCATTCGCGAAATGGCGAGTGGCGACAGTGGCCTCGTGATCAACGACCTCAAGCCCATCTGGTTGATGAGCCCGCTGTCGGTGTCCGACACCCTGCCTTTGACACCGGACCTGTTTGACGTGGTGATTTTCGACGAAGCCAGTCAGATCCCCAGCGAAGAAGCCGTGCCGGCACTGAGCCGTGCGCAGCAGGTGATTGTGGTCGGTGACGAGATGCAATTGCCACCGACCAACTTCTTCTCCAGTGCCGGCGACCAGGACGACAACGAACTGATTGCCATGGAGGATGGTGAGCAGATCGCAATCAACCTTGATGCCGACAGCCTGCTGAGCCAGGCCGCGCGAAACTTGCCGGCAACCCTCCTGGCCTGGCACTACCGCAGCCGCCACGAAGCCTTGATCAGCTTTTCTAACGCGGCGTTCTACGAAGGGCGGCTGATCACCATTCCCGACCGTCGTATCGAGCGCCCTGCCCCGGCCCAAACCGCACTGGACTCCACGGACGCCCAGGCCGTCATCCGCGGCGCCGACGCGCTGCTCGACAGCCCGATCAGCTTCTTGAAGATGACCGATGGTGTCTACCTCAGCCGCAGCAACCTGGCCGAAGCGCGGTACATCGCCAACCTGGTACGGGAGCTGCTGCAACGGGAGACGGGGCTGAGCCTGGGTATCGTGGCCTTTTCCGAGGCCCAGCAAGGCGCCATCGAGCAGGCCCTGGAAGACTTGGCCAGCGGCGACTCGGCCTTTGCCACACGGCTTGAGCGCGAGTACGTGCGTGAAGATGCCGGGCAATTCAATGGCCTGTTCGTCAAGAACCTGGAAAACGTCCAGGGCGATGAGCGTGATGTGATCATCCTGAGCATCTGTTACGCGCCAGGACCGAACGGCAAGATGCTGATGAACTTCGGCCCGATCAACCAGCGTGGTGGGGAAAAACGCCTCAATGTGATCTTCAGTCGTGCCCGCAAGCGCATGGCGATTGTCTCCAGCATTGAGTCCGAAGCCATCACCAACACCCACAACGATGGTGCCGCCGCACTGCGCGCGTTCCTGCAGTTCGCCCAGGCCAGTGCCAGCGGGGATGCACCGCGCTCCCAGGGTATCCTCGCCAACCTCAATCCGGGCGCCAAGCAGTCCTTTGCCGTCAGCCTGCCCAAGGATCACCTGCGCGGTGCCCTCGCTGCCGCGTTGCGAAAGCGCGGGCATTCGGTTCAGGAATATGTCGGACGTTCGCAGTTCCGTTGCGACCTCGCGATCAGTGACGCCAGTGGTGAACACTTCAGCCTCGGCGTACTGCTGGACAGTGATACCGCGGCCGCCCCTGACGTACGTGAGCGCTACATTTTCCGGCCGACGGTACTACGCAGCTTTGGTTGGAAGATCATCGACGTGCTCAGTAATGACTGGCTGCGCGACCAAGAAGAGGTGCTCAATCGCATCGAAGCGTTACTCAGGGGCGAGGAAGCCGTTGCACTTCCAGAACCGCAACAGCCAGAGGAAACCATCGAGATCCAAGCCCAGCCGCCAGTCACCACTGAAGCGTCACCCTTGATGCGCGAGTTCACCTTTGGTGAGGGCAATTCCAACAAGTTCTGGCGTATCGGCGTCGCCGAGGCTGAGGTGATGGTGAATTTCGGCCGTATCGGCACCAAGGGCCAGACCCTGATCAAGTCCCTCGACAGTCCCGAACGCGCTTTGCGTGAAGCAGAAAAGCTGATCGCGGAGAAACTGCGCAAAGGCTATCAAGAGCAGGCAGGGTCAATCGCCCAGGGGTGAGCTGCGTCGGTCTAGCACGAAAGAGACAAGCGCATTCAATCTGCACGCGCTGCAGCGACCCGAAAAAAACGACCCGAAAAAGGGGCGGCCCCATAGGGAGCTGAATGCTCATGAACATCAATTCATGAGCATTCAGCTCCACAACATGAGCAAGGCGCCGGACGCTGCGCTATTTCATCACCCCCAGGGCGCAAATCAAAAGTGCTTGCCCGCCTTATTCAATGGATCAGACATGCTTAGAGTGATTGGTGAAGAGCAAGATAT
This sequence comes from Pseudomonas danubii, assembly GCF_042980055.1. Taxonomy (NCBI): domain Bacteria; kingdom Pseudomonadati; phylum Pseudomonadota; class Gammaproteobacteria; order Pseudomonadales; family Pseudomonadaceae; genus Pseudomonas; species Pseudomonas danubii. The sequence goes on along the minus strand of NZ_CP116502.1, from coordinate 4,589,397 downwards.
CCGTTCAGCGATCAACAGCTTCAACTCCTCCTACCATGAGGACTTCTTTCGGGTTAGGGAGGTCTCCAAGGCCTACCTGGCGACACCTACGCCGCATAACGCCGAATTACTAGCCGACGTGCTTCGAAATGCTTTGTTGAACTGGGGCGCTGGCTCGCGGAAAGCCCCAATACTGCATCTGCCGGCTGAAGCCGCAGCCGGGCTTTGCAATCCGAACCTGCACGCCAAGCTTGTCCGTTTTGACACTCACCAACTGGGGGCATTCGCGCTGTCATCCGAAGATCGACGGATCTTCACCACCGAGGGAATGTATCCGTCAGCGGTTCACTTTGATGCAGAGCTGCTCGGGGTCTTGAGGATGTTGGCAGACGCGCTGTTCGCTAATAACACCAACGTCACCTACCCCATGAAAGCATTACTCCTCATAACGGGATTCATGCCAGCACTGGATAGCCAGGTCAGGAATGGATTGAAGCACGCGGGCTTTCGAGGATTCAGTAGCACTCAGTACCTGCTCCCCAGCGACACCCTCAAAGCGGCTGGTCAAAAGCTCTGCAGACTGCCCTTCTCGCTTGGCCACTGTTGGGGGCAAAACAAGGAGTTGTTGATTAAGGCCGTTCAGAAGAGCGATCACCCTGCCCTTCAAGTCGAACCGGGTCGGGTTTTCGACATCCTGCTCTTCATGCAGCAAGACCCGAGCAGGAAGCTAATCGCCCTCTGAAGTGTAAAGGCGTACTCCAGCCGCACGCCTTGGATTCGACACTGTCCATCAGCACCGCCACAGCTGCCGCAGCATAGTGCGGATGACTGCGGTGTCGCCCCGAAGGGCGAACTGGGCGGGCTTAGCCCTTGGCTATGCAAGATGAGTTGACGAACGTTGCGGTGTGCTGCAAGGACTGACGTATATCCGGCTTGGCGATTCCATGGCTTTTGGCAAACTGCTCGACCGCCGCCGTATCAAAACGAGTGGTCTGGATAAAGTCCAAGGCTTCGGGTTTTGTATTCATAAACCGGGCGACGGGAGGAATGCTCAGCAGCAACTTCAGCAATCGCAGCGAAACGTGATGCCTGGGAGGCTTCAAGCCCAAAGGTTGTGCCACCTGTACCAGCAGTTCTTGCAAGTTGGGAGTTTGCTCATCCAGCGCCAGCAGTTCCTGGCCCACCATGGCAGGATCAAAAGCACTCACCACCATCAGCTCAACCAGGTAATCCACGGTGACCAGTGGCAGCCAGTGCTTGGCGGTACCGGGCACGGCAGTGAGCTTTCCCTGTATCAGGTTGCGTATCAGCTCCACCAGCGGCTGGCCGTCAAGGATATGCCCCGTGCGGCTGTGGCCACAAACTGTCGCGGGGTGGACAACGGTGATCTCCCCGCCTTTGGCGGACATGAGCTCCAGGGTCGCAAAATGCGCCTCCAGCTTGCTCGCCTCGTAACCGCCGACACGCCGGTAGACGGCAGGCCAATGAGTCTGCTGCGCAGAACGAGGATCAATTCCGATGCGTTGCAGATGTTCATGGTTTTTCAGCATGTAGCCGCCGATCATCACTAACCGGCTGTTTTGCTCCACCGCCAACAGCGCCACCCGCTTTGCCCCTTCTACGTTCACCGCACGAGACTGCTCCAAGGACAGCCCCCAGGCGAAGTGGGCGCCCAGGTGAAATACGACTCTGGCCTGCCTTAGCTGTTCTCGGTCAGCAGGACTCAGACCGAGGTTGTCCCGCTCCAGATCGCCAGCTACGGCAAATACCCGGGCTGCACTCCCTCCCAATTTGACGACTTGCTCGCGCAATTCAGTCAGTCGCTCTGGGCGCCGCATCAACACCCGAACGGTGTGACCTTTTGCACTCAGATGAGCCACCAGATGTTGGCCGATAAAGCCGGTACCCCCCGTGACAAAGCACTCCACGCTCATTTCCCCGTTCCTTGTTTAAGGTAAGAAATCAAGCGTAAACTATCGACCCAACTCTACAGTCAAGGGATGTTTTATGAAGATCGGTGAAATCGAGGCCCGCAGTGGTGCCAGTCGCCATACGCTGCGTTACTACGAGCAAATCGGCCTGATCTCATCGCAGCGGCGAACGAACAACTATCGCGTTTACACAGCGCAAACCCTGCAAGATCTGGACTTTATCCAGCGCGCGCAAAGCATGGGGTTTTCCCTGGGGGAAATAGGCGAGATTCTGGATGCGCAACGCAACAAGCAGATCGACTGTGCTGAAGGCGCTAAGTTAATCGAAAAGAAGATGGCAGAAATCACACAGAAGATCGCCAACCTCCAGAGCATTTATCAGTATCTGGATGAAGAGCGTGCCAACCTCGAAGCCAGTGCCGCCAGGCAACTTGAGCTTCAGCGATTGAGCAACGCTTCCAACTGAACGCTAGGTAGTGAGCAAACCTTCCACATCAGCCAGCGAAGGAGCATGGGCTCCGGCATGGCGGCAGGATACGGATGCGCAAGCCGCTGAAAATCGCAGGCGCTCTCTCAAGCCTGAGATCCCCAACAACTCTGCAGCCAGCCAACCGGCCATACAAGCGTCCCCTGCTCCAACCGTGTCTTGCACGTTCACGGCAATAGCCGGCTGATCGAGTTGGCTGTCCGGGGTGTGGAGAGTCATCCCGTGTTCCCCACGGGTCAACAATATCTGCGCCTGAGGATTAAGCGCGCGAAGCTCATGCATTGCCTGCTGTTCGCTCAGCCCTGGATAAATGTGCCGCAGGTCTTCGTCGGACAGCTTAATCATGTCAGCAAGGCTGGTCATGGTCGGGAAGGTCTGCTCCCGATAATGGCTACCCATTAAATTGCGCCAGTTCGGATCATAGCTAACCCGTTTACCGGCTGCTTTGGCCTGCTGAGCAATGTTAACCAGCGTATCTGCGAGTGGCTGTCGAGCTAAACTGATGCAGCTGAAATGACACAGCTCTGCTTGCTTGAGCCATCCTTCGGGCATCAGGTCCGGATCAAAAAACAGATCGGCCTCTCCAGCAAAAAAGTACCTTGGAGGACGGCTCGATGGAACGATGGCGACCAGAGGATCTCGATCGACTCGTTGGATAAAGCGCATATCCAATCCTGCCGCTTCCGACTGCAAAACGATCTCGTCACCCAATGAATCTAAGCTCACCGACCCAGCAAAAGCGCTGCTGACACCCAAGCGACTTAAGGCTCGTGCAACGTTCCAGGGTGCACCACCGGGGTAACCCTTCCACTGTCCAGGCGTGCCTTGGACAAGGTCGATCAGGGCTTCGCCAAATATGACCGCGCGAGGCAATACCATCTCATTTCCTCAATTTTTTGTTACCGGGATAACTGCTGGCTGATCAGTTCCGACCGGTAGTTTCTTACTCAATGCAACAACAGCCGGCAGACGCACTGAAGGCGTGTTTGCCGGCGCGTTCAACTATTAAAACCAGGTTTCCATTTGTATACCGTATTGCCATACACCTCCGGCGTTGAAGTCCGTCTTGCCGAAGGAGTCTGAAGTACTGTACTTGTCCAGATCCGAAGACCAATTCATGTAGCTTGCGAACACTCGCATTTCCGGACGTGTGAGAAGGTCTCCAACGTCAAGTTTGAATGTCGGGGCGACGGTGAATTTCCAGAAGTTACCGTCGACCGCATTACGTTGTAGATAGCCCTTGGGGTCGAGGTCCATGGTTTGCCAGCTCAGTTCGTAGGCCATCTCGAAGTTGCTGTTGATTGTGTTCGCCAAGCGCATGTTCAGGGTCAGCCAGCGGTAGTCGTCACCCTTGACGTATCTATCCTTGCTCTGCTCGGCCAGCAAGCTGGGTCCGATGCGCCAGTCAGGCGCAATTGGAGTCTCGCCGTAAAGAGCAAGACGCAGAGCCCGGGCCTCGTCAATCAGTTCACCATCCGAACCAACGTTCTTGACCTCTGCCCCCAGACCTTGCCCATAGAGCAGTGCCGTTTTGAAGAAGCCTTCTCTGCCGAAAAAGTTATTCTGGTGATTGGCCAGCATGCTGTGCAAGCCGGAATCCGCAGGCGTCAAACCCGCTTTATTGGTGCGGGTACCGAAATCGTTTTTCTTTGCGCCGATGCCATTGAACATCCACTGCCACTGGCCCTCCTCGAAGAACTGGTTGGAGGTCAGGATGTAACTCGCCACATCGGCATTAAGACCCCCTTGACTGAAATCCCCGTAGCTACGCCCGATCAAGGAGTAATTCGAGCGCCAATCCTTGTTCATCTGCACGTCGTAGATTCCACCGCCGGTACCGGCCAGGTAGACGACGTCCGAGTCCATCCAGTGGATATCGAAGTTATCCCGGTCAAATCGCTTGCCTGCCCACAGGGTGGCGTTCTCGAACACGGGATTGCCCTTGAACGCAGCGATATGGTCGAGCGTTGTGAACACCTGGCGCACGTTCAGTTTGCTTTCGTCGGCGGTCCAGTCATTGGAGCTTTCCACTCCGTCGGCGATGGAGACCGTGAATTTGGAACGGGTGCCATTCTGCGCATAGATTTCTTTCGACAGGTCTATGCGCATGTAGGTGTCGTCTTCGTTACCGAGCCGCCCGACTGCTCCCCCCACCGATCCGGCCGGAGTCGTATAAGGGCCGCCGCGACCACCACCAAGCCCCTCGTCGATCAGCAATCCGGAACGGGCGTAGCCGTTGAAGCTGAATCCATCAGTGAGGTTTGAAGTGCTGGCCTGCTTTTCCATGCTTTCCTGGCGGGCTTCGAGTTTTGCCAGTCGGGTGTCCACAACGGGATTCGTGGCCTGGGATGCAGTGGATGCTGCAGGCTGCAAAGCGGAGGTGGCGAGCTTGATCTGTTGCAATTCTCTGGCAAGTGCCTGGGTTTGCTGTTCGGCTGCGGCTGCGCGCTTTTCCGCTGCACTGGCACGGGCCTCGAACGCGGCCATGCGCTCTTCCAGAGTCGCGGCCTGAGAGGTCGCCGCCGAGCTGCTGAGCACGCCTGCAAGTAGCCATCTTGATGCTTTCTGCATGTGGATTTCCCTGTTTTATTTTTATTGTTTTGTTCCAGCGACAGAGCGCTTTTTTCGCGAGTGGTGAGGGTCCAATTCGACAAAAAAGATGCCTTATCGAAAATGTGCTGTTACATTTGCCGTGTTAACGTTAACTTCTCTAAAAACAAAAATAAAGAGGCCTTCATGAAACAGCTCAAATCTCTCCTTCCAGCAGTGCTGCTCACCCTCAGTGCCGGACTTCCGTCTGTCTCCACCGCCGCTGATTTGACGATCTCGTGCGGTGCGGTAGGTGCAGAGTTACAACTCTGCAAGGAGGCAGTCGACGCGTGGTCGAAGCAGACCGGCAACCACGTCGAGGTGGTTTCCACGCCTAACTCGGCGACCGAGAGGCTGTCGTTCTACCAACAGATCCTCAGTGCGCAGTCCACCGACATCGACATCATTCAAATCGATATGGTGTGGCCGGGGATGCTGGCCAAACATCTGATGGATCTGCGCGAGGGGCTCCCAGCCGACGCGACCCAAGGCTACTTCCAGGCCCAGATTGATAACGCCACGGTAAACGGACGGCTGGTGACCATGCCCTGGTTCACCGACTCGGGCCTGCTGTATTACCGCAAGGACTTGCTCGAGAAGTACAACAAGCAGGTGCCCCAGACGTGGGAGGAAATGACCGCTACCGCCAGAGATGTGCAACAGGCCGAGCGCAACGCCGGCAACCCCAATGTGTGGGGCTACATATTTCAGGGGCGCGCCTACGAAGGGCTGACGTGCAATGCGCTGGAGTGGATCAGCAGCCAACCGGGAGGCGGACTGGTCAATCCACGAGGAGACATCATCGTTAACACCCAGGCCTCAAGAGCTGCCTTGACCCTGGCCAAAAGCTGGGTAGGAGACATCTCCCCGCGTGGCGTGCTCAATTACACCGAGGAAGAAGGACGTGGCGTATTCCAGTCGGGAAATGCGCTGTTCATGCGTAACTGGCCTTATGTCTGGGCCCTGGTGCAAAGCCAGGACAGTGCCGTAAAAGACAAGGTTGGGGTCGCTCCCCTGCCCCGAGGCGGCGAGACCGGCAACCATGCATCCACCCTCGGCGGGTGGGGCCTGGCGGTATCGCGCTACAGCACCCAGCCCAAACTGGCCGCAGAGCTGGTGAGCTACCTGACCAGCGCCCAACAGCAAAAACGCCGTGCCCTGATAGGCGCCTATAACCCGGTGATCGAGTCGCTGTATCAGGATCCCGAACTGCTCGCGGCCATGCCTTACTACGCTCAGCTCCACAGCATCCTCAACGATGGGGTCATGCGCCCCGCCTCAATAACCGCCGATCGCTATCCACGGGTCTCCAATGCGTTCTTCGATCGCGTGCATGGCGTGCTGGCGGGCGAATTGCCTGTCGACCAGGCACTGGCCGAACTGGAAAGCGAACTCACACGCATCAAACGTCGGAACTGGTAAGCCACAGGGAAGGAAATCACCATGTCTGTCTCTACTACCCACGTCTCCAGTGACGCGCTCCTGCTCACCCGGGAGACGCCTATACAGCGTCGCCGAGTACGCGCCGCATGGCTGTTTTTGACACCAATGCTGCTGTGTCTGGCCCTGGTGGCGGCCTGGCCGCTGTTGCGCACATTCTGGTTCAGCCTGACCGACGCCAACCTGGCGGACACCGCTGGCGGCACCTTTGTCGGCTTGAGCAACTATCTGTTCCACGACGGTTCCAACTGGTCGGGCATCCTGGTCGATCCACAGTGGTGGAACGCTGTGCGCAACACGTTGTATTTCACCCTGGTGTCGGTGGGACTTGAAGTCGTCCTGGGGCTGCTGGTGGCGTTGCTGCTGAACATCCAGTTCACAGGCCGTTCCCTGGTGCGTGCGCTGATCCTGATTCCGTGGGCGATTCCTACCATTGTCTCAGCCAAGATCTGGTCATGGATGCTCAATGACCAGTTCGGCATCATCAATCACCTGATGCTGAGCCTCGGGCTGATTGACGCGCCTCTGGCCTGGACCGCAGATGCGGATCTGTCGATGTGGGCAGTGATCATCGTCGACGTCTGGAAGACCTTGCCTTTTGTCACGCTGCTGATGCTGGCGGCCTTGCAGATGTTGCCGAGCGATTGCTACGAAGCCGCCAGGGTCGATGGGATTCATCCGCTGAAAGTGTTCTGGCGCGTCACGCTTCCACTGTTGATGCCGGCACTGTTGGTGGCCGCGATTTTCCGCATCCTCGACTCCCTGCGGGTATTCGATGTCATCTATGTGCTGACCTCAAATTCGTCCAGCACCATGAGCATGTCGGTCTATGCCCGCCAACACCTGGTGGAGTTCCAGGATGTTGGCTATGGCAGCGCGGCCTCGACTCTGCTGTTTCTGGTCGTTGCGCTAATCGCCACGCTTTACCTGTACCTCGGACGCCGTCAGATGGAGGTTCGAGCATGAGCCCGCGCCTCCTCAAAAAAGCGCTGTTGCGCTGCGGATTCTGGTGCCTGATCGGGGTGCTGTTGCTGTATGCGGTCTTCCCTTTCTATTACGCCATCGTGACTTCACTCAAGCCGTCCAGTGCCTTGTTCGCAGTCAGCTACTGGATCGACAGTCCCGACTTCTCCCACTACGCGGCGGTACTTCACCAAGCCTCATTCCTGCGGGCGATCGGTAACTCGCTGATGGTCGCACTGTGTGTGGTGGCCCTGGCGCTGTTCCTCAGTGTGACGGCCGCCTATGCCTTGGGAAGGGTGAAGTTCCGTGGGCGTGGCACGGTATTGATGATGGTTCTCGGCGTGTCGATGTTTCCCCAGGTCGCTGTACTGTCGGGGCTGTTCGAAGTGATCCGCGCCCTGGGTCTGTACAACACCTCTTGGGCGTTGATCCTGAGCTACACCATTTTCACCCTGCCCTTCACTGTCTGGGTGCTGACCACGTTCATGGGGCAGCTCCCTCACGAACTGGAGGAAGCGGCAATCATGGATGGCGCTTCGCCCTGGGTCGCGCTGACTCGTGTGCTGCTGCCGCTGCTCTGGCCGGCACTGGTCACCACTGGCTTATTGGCCTTTATCGCCGCGTGGAACGAGTTCCTGTTTGCCCTGACCTTCACCCTCACAGACACCCAGCGCACGGTGCCGGTCGCCATCGCCCTGATTTCCGGCGGGAGTCCCCATGAGCTGCCTTGGGGGCTGTTGATGGCCGCATCCGTGCTGGTCACCGTGCCCCTGGTGATTCTGGTGCTGATCTTCCAGCGCCGAATTGTTTCCGGTCTCACGGCCGGCGCGTTAAAGGGTTGATGCCCAACAACTACAAGGAACAGCATCGTGATCAAACTGAAGCTAGATAACGTGAACAAACAATTGGGCGGCGTGCGGATTCTTCGTGATGTCAGCCTGGAGATCGCTGCGGGCGAATTCGTGGTCTTCGTCGGCCCTTCGGGCTGTGGAAAGTCGACCCTGCTGCGGCTGGTCGCAGGACTGGATTCGATCTGCGCCGGCGACCTGCTGATCGATGGGCGACGGGTCAACGACCTGGAGCCGCGCGAGCGTGGCGTCGGCATGGTGTTTCAGTCCTATGCGCTGTACCCGCACATGAGCGTCTACGACAACATCAGTTTTGGTCTCAAACTGGCCAAGACTGAAAAGAGCAGCTTGCGCGAGCGGGTGCTGAAAACCGCGCACATCCTGCAATTGGACAAACTGCTGCAACGCAAGCCCAAAGAACTGTCTGGAGGGCAGCGTCAGCGTGTGGCCATGGGCAGAGCCATGGCGCGGGAACCGGACATCTTGTTGTTCGATGAGCCGCTTTCCAACCTGGATGCGTCCTTGCGGGTGCAGATGCGCAACGAGATCGCCCGCCTGCATGCTCGACTGGGCTCGACCATCATCTACGTTACCCACGATCAGGTGGAAGCCATGACCCTGGCCGACAAAATTGTCGTGCTCAATGGCGGTCGCGTAGAGCAGGTCGGTTCACCGCGCGAACTCTATGAACGTCCGGCCAGTCGCTTCGTCGCCGGCTTTCTCGGCTCGCCCAGAATGAACTTTCTGGCGGCGCACCTGCATACACCTGGCCAAACCAGCCTGGTCGACACCCCCGTTTGGGGCATGCGCTCCCTGCCCTTCGACAGTTCGAACCTGGCGGCAGACACGCCGCTGAGCCTGGGGATTCGCCCGGAGCACATTTCCCTCAAAGCGGCTGAGGGAGCCGCCGGCCTCGTCGTGACCGGGGTCGAATACCTGGGCAGCGAAACCTATGTGCACCTCGAAACAGGTCAGGACGAGCCCCTGGTCTGTCGTTGTGAGGTGAGCGCCGGATGGCAGGCGGGTGATCGGGTCGAACTGCAGCTGGAAGTCGACAACCTGCATCTGTTCGCCGCCGACGGCACGGCCTTGAAGCGCCACCCGCAAGCCGTTGAAAACCTGCCGCATGCGGTGCCGGTAGTAGATCATGAGAGTGCCGGGCTCCTCGCGAAACACCGGCACTCAGTGACGTGATGTAACCCTGCCTGGAGAAAGCATCCCGTCGGCCGGCAATGTAGCACGCAGGCGTTGCCGGCCTGATGTGCGACAACCTGCCATAGGGCGACGGTCACCTCCAGACGGATCGCCCAACCGAGCACTCGCCGCCGGCACCTGCGGCAGGCTGTCGCAGTGGGTGCGTAAGAACCCCCTCCCTACACTGCCTCGATCGCGCACCTGCACGACAACCTGATGATAAGAACACGATGAGGACCATCATGAAGACCCTATTGGCTGCCGCCTGTTTACTCGCATTCACCAGTGCTCACGCCGCCCAGGACCCGGAGGCGGTGTTCAACCGCGCCTGCACCGCCTGCCACAGCGGGCAGTTGCCCATGGCACCGAAAAAAGGCGATCAGGAAGCCTGGAAGCCGCGCCTGGCTCAAGGCACTGACGTATTGGTCAAGCACGTGACCGAAGGCTTCAATGCCATGCCGCCCCGTGGCTTGTGCATGGATTGCAGCGCCGAGGATTACCAAGCGGTGATCAGTTGGATGTCGAAGTAAGGCGCCGCGCGCCCGGCCCTGTTCTGCGCTTGCAGCGCAGCCTGGGCAGGCGCTTCCGAGTCGCTTGACCGAGCGCTGGCCGCAAAAATCGGCCAGCGCTGCATCCGTTTGCCGATGCGCACCGTACATTCAGCACCCTCATCAGGAGGGCCGAATAATCGAGGAGCTGCATCATGCAAACCTTTAGCAAACGCCTGGCCGCTGTCTGCTTCGCCGTATTCTCCGTCGCTGCCCCCCTCAGCGCTTTCGCCGCCGATACGGTGATGGTCGGTGGCGCTGCGATGTACCCCAGCAAAACCATCGTGGAGAACGCGGTCAACTCCAAGGACCACACCACCCTGGTCACGGCGGTCAAGGCCGCGGGGCTGGTGGACACCCTCAACAGCAAAGGGCCGTTCACCGTGTTTGCGCCCACCAACGAGGCGTTCGCCAAGCTGCCGGCCGGCACGGTCGAGACCCTGGTCAAGCCTGAGCACAAGGCCGACCTGACGAAGATCCTGACCTACCATGTGGTGCCCGGAACCCAAACCGCCGGGCAACTGATGGCCGAGGCCAAGAAAAATGGCGGACAGGTCACGCTCAAGACCGTCCAGGGCGAAGCGCTGACCGTCAAACCCTATGAAGGCAAGCTCTGGGTCATCGATGCCAAAGGCGCCAAGGCCGCGATCAGCATCGCCGATGTCATGCAGTCCAATGGGGTGATTCACGTGGTGGACAGCGTGCTGCTGCCGCAGTAATGCAAGGCCCCGGCAGACCTTGCGTCTGCCGGAAGTCAGCGCTTGCGCCAAGGCCGCTCAGCAAGCACCGCAAGGCGTTGGACCGATGCCGGGCTCAAGGAATCGGCAACCAGCGCCGGAAACCCGAGCCCCCCTTGCCACTTAACGGGCACCAGGCAAAGTCCCAAGGCACCGGCGGATATTCTTCCGGCTCGCCATTGGCCGCCGGCACCGAACGCGACGCCACCTTCCAGTCAAACACCCAGTCCGGTGACTCGCGCCAGGCCAGCACCAGGCCGCGTGCCTGACTGTCGTCGGTGTTGATCCAGCGCGCAGCCGCTGCGCTCATGAATGCCTCTATGTGCTCCTCGTTGATCCGCGCTTGGTAGCGTGAACCCAGCAGCCAGCGGCACACGCTCAGGTAATAGGTCCAGTTCAGCGGCGGATGATTGCGATAGGCCCAGGTCATGAACCCGCGGAAGATATTCAAGCCATCCGGAGGATCAAGCTTGAGCAGCCCCGGACAGACATCGAACAGGGTGTGCCAGTACGGCAGCAGGCGCGCATCCAGGTGCACGAAGCTGCGGGCGTTGCTCGGGTAATCGGGAAACGGCAGCAGAAAGTCGCCGTGGTTATTTACCCGTGTGCTTTTACTCACCAGACGGGAGGCGCCAGAAGGGATTGCTAGTGCGCGCATGTCAGCCTCCAGCGGCGCTTGCCCGCTTTGCGGGCTACGGGCAGCAGTCGCTGTTGCCAACCTTGAATGATTCGAGGCATCTCGTGCTCCTTTCCATCTCAGCCATAACCATGCACACGTCTTCGGCCCATTGACCGGGGGACGTGCGAATAACAAAGGTCATGCGCAAGCGTGGGGAGAAGCCCTGGGGTTGGCCGATGGCCAGGAATAGCGCGGGGGCGCCTTGCAGCGCGGTTCAAGCGCACGGCGCCTGAGCTGGCCGATACGCAGCAGCCAGCTCAGGCAAAACAGCAGGACCAGACTGAGCGCGGCTCCCGAACAGACCGGGCAGGAAAAACTGCCGGCCCAGGTACTGGCGCTCTGATCGCTGAAGTCGGATGCCTGCACCGGGGCCTTGCTGCCCAGGGAGGAGCAGAACTGCCCGCCTACGCCGTTGAGGGCAAAGCCCATCATCTGGCCGTGCCCCAAACCGCAGGCGAACACATTGAACAGGACACAAAAATACAGGGTCCAGGCAATGAGCGAACGGTCGGGGCGGGACAATTTCATGGCGGCGACTTTAACACCGAACAACACAACGGATGAAGCAGGGCCTCAATGGCGTGAGCGCCCTCCCGGCAAATATTTACTGAAACTTTATAGCGCTCCAGGCAAAGATATCCGATGCTGCGCGGTTATCACTCAGCAGGCTGGTTTTTATGTCAATCGCGGCAATGCGGCTTATCGGTTTCATCTTGGGTATTTTTCTGATCACCCTGGCCATCAGCATGGCTATTCCGATGATCACGTTACTGATCCATGACCGCAACGAGGAGCTGTCCGCGTTCCTCTGGTCCAGCATGATTACCTTTGTCACGGGCCTGTTTCTGGTTGTGCAACGCAGCGCCAAAAGCACTCAACTGCGGCCCCGCGACATGTACCTGCTGACCACAGGCAGTTGGCTGGTTGTGTGTATCTTTGCCGCATTGCCCATGGTGTTCATTCACCAAATCAGCTACACCGATGCCTTCTTCGAAACGATGTCGGGTATCACGACCACAGGCTCGACCGTCCTTACCGGGCTGGACTCGGCCTCGCCTGGTCTGCTGATCTGGCGCTCCATGCTGCACTGGCTGGGCGGTATCGGTTTCATCGGCATGGCAGTGGCGGTGCTGCCATTGTTACGGGTCGGGGGCATGCGCTTGTTCCAGACCGAATCCTCGGACTGGTCGGAAAAGGTTGCGCCTCGCTCCCACGTCGCAGCCAAGTCGATCCTGCTGGTCTATCTGGGGCTCACCGGCTTGGCAACCCTGGCGCTGTGGATTGCCGGGATGACGCCTTTCGAAGCGGTCAATCACGCCATGTCACTGATTTCAACTGGAGGTTTTTCGACTTCCGATGCTTCGCTCGGACATTGGACTCAACCGGCCATACACTGGATCGCGGTGGTCATCATGATCCTCGGCAGCCTGCCCTTCACGCTCTATGTGGCGACGTTGCGAGGCAATCGGCGTGCACTGTTGAAGGATCATCAGGTCCGTGGCTTCCTGGGTTTCCTCATCGTCATCTCCCTGGCGGTGGGAACCTGGCTGTCCTGGAACAGCGATTACGGATGGTGGGATGCACTGCGGATTGTGGCGATCAATGCGACGTCAGTGGTCACCACCACCGGCATTGCCGTGGGTGACTACACCACGTGGGGTAGTTTTGCAGTGTTGCTGTTCTTTTACCTGACCTTTGTCGGCGGCTGCTCGGGCTCCACGGCCGGCGGTTTGAAGATTTTCCGTTTCCAGGTCGCTGCAAGTCTGCTGATCAGCAGTCTGAAGCAGTTGATTCACCCACGGGCAGTGATTCAGAAAAAGTACAACGGCCATCCCATCGACGAGGATATTGTGCGCTCGCTGCTGACGTTCTCGTTCTTCTTCACCATCACCATCGCACTACTGGCCCTGGGGCTTGGCCTGATCGGCCTGGACTGGATGACGGCATTGAGCGGCGCTGCAACCGCAGTGTGCAACGTCGGCCCGGGTGTGGGCAGCATCATTGGGCCTGCCGGCAACTTCTCATCGCTGCCTGATGCGGCGAAATGGCTGCTGACCATCGGCATGCTTCTGGGGCGCCTGGAGATCCTGACGGTGCTGGTACTGATTACCCCGGTTTTCTGGCGCTATTGAATGCTGCGGTTCCTGGCGTCCTGGCGAAGTTCAATGACAGTCCCCAGCCGCCGCGGCAACGAGCCAGCGAAAAACACACCTCAGCGAAATTCGACAGTTCATCAACAACAGCGTCGTTTGTGGCAGCTTGGCGCCGATTGAGTTCGGCACTTGCGCAAATCGGTCAAACGCTCTCAGTAGAACAAATAACCTTTTTTCTGCGAGTCCAAGACTCAATCCTTATCGCCTTGTTGTGTTGAATCAGCTACCCAGCGAGTTGGGTAGCTTTTTCAACTGTACTGATGACAACTGGTGGTTAGAGCTGCCCCCACTCACCAACGCAAGATGGCGTCGCCACCGTCGCTGAGCGGATACTCGCTCTTGGAGTTGATGGTCACCCATACCGTCAGCACAGTCTCACCAGATTTCATACTGGGATGCAGCCGGGCTCGCAACGAGAAGTTTTCCAGGCGACGTTCACTCTGCCCCTCCACCGTGCCTATGGCTACTTTATTACTGTATGGAACAGGGTCGGTCCATGAGAACTTTCCATTAACGCGTTGCGCCAGCGTAAAGTGAACGCGGTCAGCAACGATGGAACCGTCTGTTCGGTTTTCGACTTTCAACTCTTTGAAGTCCAAGATCACCATATTGTGATCGAACCGGGCGGTTCCGCGAGCATAGATCTTGATGGGCATCAACTCCGTTCCCGTTTCCGTCAGTTTGTCAGACCCGTTGGAGAGTGAGAACTCACGTGGTAGTTGATCCGCCATCCGCACTATGTTCCTGTCCGGAGTTCGCGTCTCGGTACTGATAGATAAGGTAATCCACCCCATCGCTCCGATCCCTGCAACAAGGGCCGAAAAAAACAGGAACGCTGACAGTCGGCCAGTTCGCACGACCGCCGCCATACTGCGAACAAAGCCCCATGTAATGTAGAGCAGATGGAATATCAGGCTAAGATTAAAAATGATCAATACAAGCACTATATGTGCTGGCAACTCATTGAGTTCCTCCATGTTGTCCGGTGGTATTAAGCCCCCCTCCTCAACATTCGTCAGCTGTTTTAAGACGTTCTCTGGGGCAAAAATTGCCCACAAAGAGAGGTAAAGCACCCAGCAACTGATGATCGCAGCACAGAACCTCAGTGAGTATGCAAACCGCCCACGCGCGTGAGTCCGAGCAGGTCCCAGACGCATGACCAACGAAGCCAGTCCGTAGACAAGGCCGACAAATATGAAGATCACTCCAAGGATTTTACCCAAAGACTCCAGTGCATCGAGGTCCTTAAATAGCACCACACCCAGCATAAATAGCGCGGCTGTGGAGAGACAGACACCAAGCAATGCCGATGTGATACCTGAAGCCGTACCACGTAACGCAATCCCACCTGCACTCACCGGGTACAGAAGGCTGTAGAAAAGATCGGTAAACATGGAGCCTATCAACGTCCCGCCTTGAGCAGTATCAGATGAGATATTACTGCTGATGGCGCGCTCGAGCGCTTTGATTCGCCCCAGGTCAGGACCTGTACAGTCCACAGCATGTAGCTTGCCAAGCCAGGCGATGTCGGCGGGCAGCTTGCTCAGGTCTGGCTTTCCTTCGCCATTGCCAACGATGACGGGAATGACCGGTTTGCCGAGACTGCGGGCAACGTTGAGCTCTTCATGCAAGTAATCCGGACCGCTCTCGGGTAATGATGGCTCGCACCAGCTATTCCCAACTGCGCAAATAACAACGCTGCTTTGAATGACCGCAGACCTCATCTCCGCTCGCCAGTCCGTGCCACCGAGAAATCCGTCTTGATCAAGTACAATCGACCTTTGCCCGAAGCAACTTCGCAAATGCTGCTCAAGTGCGCTAACTCCAGTCGCATAATCTTTCCGTCGATAGCTGATGAAAATCGATGCCATCTGAGCCTCCCTTGCTCGGTGTATTGGGATACGCTTGTCTGGCGACTGCTGGAAACGCAGTGCATGGCATACGCACTTTAGCCATAGCAGAGTACCCAGCTTACTCAGCCGCCAATTCGTACTTCAGGATTTAGCTTTCGGGGTACTCGTCTCTGCTCAGATAGGTGTTCTTGCTCCGTATTTACTTTAGTTCAGAAAAGCGAGGGCGCGGAAAGGAGTTAACGTTACGGAATCGAGCAAGCTACATAGCTTCGAACTAGACTTCGCCCACCAAAAACCTTCATTGCCAAGTACTGAGGTTCTGCGAGTGAGGCACTTTGCGCATTACATTAAGCGTACTGTAGTAACCACAGGAGTGAGGAGCCAAGCCAGTGACCTCCTTTATGTAGAGCCTCAACCTGAAAGCCAAGGCTTCAGCTTGCCGAACTATCATTCCGTACCTTTGAACTCGGGCGTCGCTTTACGGGTAGGGGTTGGCGATACGATCTGGTTGTTTTCCCAGCTCAGTAGCCCTTGGGGCTCCTTACCTCCTTCGCTGGATGGCAAGATCGAGGTGGGGGAAGTATCCAAGAGCCAGGGAAAGGCCGATCGGTATAGATTCGGTGCTAGTGGCAATTCGGAGTGGTACCCGCTATTCAATGCAACCGAGCTCGTGCGCGAACTGAAGGCCATGGATGCGCAGGGCAATGTACGTCATTTGCTGAACACACCTCGCACCGCGATTGGCCAAGCATTGCAGTTTCTTCGCGAAATCGCTGATCCTGCTCTTTTGTTGAAGCATGCTGCGCGCCTGGAAGAAATGGCACCCGATTTCATCAGCTACAGGATGATGGATGGAACACGAGCAGCATTTGAACTTGCCACGCGCCTCCTGGATCATCAGCGCCCCGTTTTCTGGGATCGTTGGTCATTACCGCGTCGTCTCACCGAGCGCGATGAACACGTCGCGGCCGTTGCGCTAGACAAGCGTATCGTGGAGGCGATTGAACACGCTCGAATCGTTTGGGGCGTGCATTCCGAGCATTACGCCAAGGCGGGGTCATACTCGAAACTCGAGAAAGAGTGGGCCTCAAGGCTGGTCAAGTTTCGGCCCTACCCTCCTTGGGTCGAGGACTAAGCCTTTCCCACGTCCATCCCATTCAGATACCCTTCCAGTGCTGACGAATCGATTGCAGGGTGATGCCTTCATTTGCTTCATAGTAGCCAGTACCAGACAACCGCCGGCACGTCTGCGAGCCCGCGTGGTGCAGAGCGACGACCTCCCACTCCCTGTTGAACACCGGGCTGCCGGAGCTGCCTGGATCGGTGGGCGTTCGGTAGTGCATCAGTCGCTCGTTTTCGCAGACATCGAGGAGGACGCTGTCCTGGAGCGAGAACTGCAGTTCGCCGGCGCGCGGATGACCGACAACAAATGCCTTGGTCCGCGGCGAGGGCCAGGGAATGGTTGCCGCCACGGGAAGGCCATCTGCGCCGACCGGTGTTCGGTTCAAACGGCAGACGGTCACGTCCAGCTTGCCCGGCGCCTCGGCTACGTTGCCGAGTTGCCCCGGCTCCGAACTGAACAGAATATCTTGCACCAGGCAAGGCAGCATGCTGCTGTCTGCCTCGGTCTCGAAGGTGACGCGCGCGTCTGCGCTGTGTATCGCTTTGGGCAAGTTATCGCTGATGACGTGTGCATTGGTGACGAACAGCAGGCCCTCATGGCCAAACGTTGACCCCTGTACCAGGAAACCGGTGCCCATACGCACACCTTTGTCGTTCATCACGCAGCCGATGTTTGGCGCGAGAGCTAGCATCCTGCGGATGTCCCCCACGGTGAACGACTTCTCTCCGCAGAAGTTTTTCTCCAACTCCTCGGGGTTTTGCTGAAGCCACTGCATTTGACGGGCATCCACAGACCAGCGTCGCTGGGTGCGCAACACATGACCTTCAAAGATTCTGGCTAGGCGACCTGCGCACGTAGAGTCATCCAGTGGTGTTCCATTCCAGATTTCGCGCACCTGGCGGAAATAGCTCTCCATCTCGAACGGCCCACACTTAGGGTGCGCCAGGAACCGATACAGCCACAGCTCGGCCCAGTCGCACCAGTTCTCGTCCGGTAGAAAGCGGTTCAACGCAAGACATGCCTCGGAAGCAGTCGCCAGCGCCCAGGGATCGGCAGGCTTGGTTCGGATCGCAACGGATGCCTGTTTCAGGACATCGTGAGCCAGGTCAATCAACGCCTGGACCTGTTGCGCTATCCGTTCGTGCAGGCAGACGCGCAGCGCCAGCACGTTGACATCGAGAAAGAAGCTCGGCTCTGCATGCTGCTTCTTCTGGTAGTAGGCGATTGATTCGTCGAGCACATTCACGTTGTCGGTCAGCACAAACCGTTGCTTGCGGATACGTCCGCGCAAAGCGTTGTAGTCCTTGTCCTGGGCTTTGTATTCGAGATCCTTTGGGTGCTTGCTTGCCATTTGGTCGACTTCGTCGAGCAATTCGTCGGCCCCCTCCAGAGCCCCGAGTTCCACTTTGGCCTGGGCAAGTAGGCGCTGGATGACAGCGTCGCAGCCATGTGTGTCGTGCCAGGCGACACCGATCTCATGCACGTGTTCGAAATGGCGGTGCCTGCGCAGCAGGTCCATGGCGTCACGGATGCTCTTCGGAGAGGTCCGCTGGCTGCCAAGCACCTCGTCCGTGAGGAAATGCACAGCTTGCGTCAGTAACTGCAACGGAGGGTTTGGATACTCGCCGCGTTTCAGTGCGTTCGCGAGCTCGCTGACTGACAGGAGCGGCATCAACGCGGTACCTCGAGGGCCTGCGCCAGCAACGTGCGGAACTGTCTGCCAGCGAAGTAGTGAGTGATGGTGTGGCGCCAACTGCCCCAATTGCTCTCACACACGTCCTCCACCTTGCGCCCCGCCGTGGGATGGTAGTCGTTCATTTTCGGGTCCATACCACAGACAGGGTCGAGAGGGTCATAGACGTTGATCCAGCGACCGAGTGCTGGCGGAAAGTCGATGGGCGGCATGCGTTCGGCTCGTAGTTGTTCCTGTACCTCGGTGATGCCCAATGGCGAACCCAAGGTAAACAGTACCTCCACCGGTGGGCAATCCTTACAGTTGCGTAGTACGTCATACGCGATCATCGTGCCCATGCTGTGGGTCACCAGAACCAGGTTATGCGCCCGCTTCGCGGCTTCTTTCAGGTCATCGATCAGGCGCTTGCGCAGCTCCGCCCGCACCTTGAAGGTCACGCCATCGACCGGCCGGACATACTCCTTGTCGAACAGGAAATAATAGGCCTCCATCGCCGCCTTTTTGATGACCGCCTCTTTCACAGGCTTCGGCAGCCAGGACGCTATCTCGAGTTGTGCAGCTTGCTGTGCAACGGACAGAGTCATGAGGTCAGGCGGTTCGCCAGGGCACGGTACTTCGCGCATTTTGCGCTCCACCTCTGCGAGGAATCTCGCCTCTTTTTCGTTGACCGGTGTTGGGATGGCAAGCTCACCGGCCACCTGCTCCACATTCTCCTGATCGGCGATGGCATCGTTCTCTGATTCGTAGAACGCGTCGAGATCCGTTTCGTAGTCGGTGCCGTAGAAAACGTCGGCGTAGTAGTTGAAGAGACTCGGCACTCCCAGGATATCGAGATCGATCCCTGGGTTGCCCCCGTCAAAAGGTGCAGGCGTGTCCCCTCGCTCCAGCCCCCAACGCCAGATCTGCGCGAGTTTTTCTGGTGAAGGTTTCTTTGCCAGCCCGTGCACAAAGACGACAGCATATTTCCTCATGCCTCTTACTCCCTGCTAGCGTCCTGGAAAAGCGTCTGGGCGTCGCCGCAGAACGAACAAGGAACTGGCCTGCCGTCTTTGATGGCATTGGCCTTGGCGCGGGCATGATTCATATCCGCCTTGTAGAAGCGTACAAGCTTGCCGTTGCTGCGCCCTTCCTCTAGTTCATCGCGGGCTATTGCACCGCCGCCGATGGCGATCATCACGTCGCTGGCGTTCACCATCGCTTGTGAGGTGGAGGATAGATGCTCGTTGGCCTGCTTTCCGCCCCAAGTATCGTCGTCCACCACGAACACGCACTCGCAATCCCTGGAAAAGCGCACTCCCTCGGCCCGTGCCCGCGACGATACGATGCCCACGGTGCGGAACCCCTCGCGTAGCGCCAGCGGATAAACCATGCCGATGCCTTCTGTGGTGGCGCCGGAGCAGACGATAGTGTGCCTCGGATCGAGTGTCTTGAGTTCCGCCAGGAGCACCTCCCGGGCTTTAGCCTCATCCTCGTAACCCGCGTCGGAAAAGCCCAGAAAGGTCACCACACACCTCCCCCCGAGAGCGCGGATACCGTCGACAGCTGCTTGTGCGTCCATGGAATGGATCTCGTGGCAGGGAAACCAGGGCCTGTCGATGATCGCGCCTGACAGGTCGCCAAGTGCACCGGGGCCCGATAGATCAAATGACGTAAGCACCAAACCCAGGGTTCTGCAACTTAACTAGCATGCCCTATCCTAGGTTCGAAACAGCAAAGCTGGGGCGTTTACCTAGCGTTTGAAATCTTCATCTTCATAGTAGGCGAACTCGAACTCAACGGCTGACAGCGCTGAATGGCCGTGTGACGACTGCCCCAGTTGACCTCGAATTGCCACGCAGCGAAAGTTCTCAACACCACCGTGCTTGAAATGTTTGGGAGTGCGGTCCGGCTTAAATTTATACATGTCGATTTCTACACTCAGGGACCTGCGAGAAACGTAACTGTCACCCACCAGTACCCAATCCACATTGGGGTCAAGGTCCTGGTGCTGGATTGACCTGGTCTTGAGCTCGCTGGAGCCAGAATGTGAGCCAGCGGGATGATAGGTTACAAGCTCGTCAATCCAACTATCTTCAGGATTGTGAGGGGCGTAAGTTGGCTTCTGACCAAGAAGTGTTAATCCGTTAAGCACCCCGATTCCCCAATGGCTGATAATGCCTGTTAGTTCCCAGCCGTTCATATTCGCCGCTTGTGGCGCCTGACCACTGATCTTCTTGCCAATAGCCGTATTGCTCACTCCCGAACTTGTGGAGTTTGTAACAGTAATCTGGCTCAAAAGATCTGATGTCCATGCTTCTACACGGTCGATTCTGCCGATTGGCGACGACGTCAGGTTTAGAAAGTTCAGCTTCTCATCCACCCAATAGGGACCGTGGACATAGGTGCGCATCGAAGCGTCCACACAAGGAAGGTCCAGTTCATGGCCGGGCCGAAAGTTGTCCAGGAGAAATGTGGGCAGGTAGATCTTCAAGAACTCCTGATACCAGTGGTTGAACAGGCGGCGCTTGGCGGCTTCGGCCAT
Organism: Pseudomonas danubii; assembly: GCF_042980055.1. Taxonomy (NCBI): domain Bacteria; kingdom Pseudomonadati; phylum Pseudomonadota; class Gammaproteobacteria; order Pseudomonadales; family Pseudomonadaceae; genus Pseudomonas; species Pseudomonas danubii. Next base: position 4,568,659 of record NZ_CP116502.1, on the reverse strand, counting down.
TTGCGGGTAGATGTTGTCCACTGTACTGCGTGTACTGACAAATACGATCGAATCGCCTGAGACCTCGTCCCTGATCGTGCGTGTTTGATCGCGAACGATGCCGCCAGAGCCATGCTGATGATCGGAAATTCTTGATCGGCGCCAAGTTTTGACGGCAGACATGGCTCTAACAAAGAAAGCCTTATATTCATTTATTGTCTCGTCAAGTTCCTCAGCCCGTTGCGGGTCCGTTTCGCCATACAGATCGCGGCCATAGAGCACGCGCTCACGCAGGATTGTCAGGTGGGCGTATGAGAATGTGATGGTTACCGGCAATAGATGGATCATGTTGGATGAACGTGTCAGGCACTGGTGCAATCGAGTGGCCGACTCCAGGCAGGCGGCCAGGTGTGCCGCCTTTTCGGCTAGAGCCCTTTCGGATGCATAGCGATTGAGCGAGATTCTTAGGGCATCGACTTCGTGTTGATAGGTCTCGAATTCCTTGCGCAAGACCGCGCTATCAACCAGCTCGATAACTTTTTGCTTGATCGCGTCCCAGATGTCCGTACTTGAGGGGCGCCAGAAAATATCGACCAGACTTTTGACGAAGAACCCAACGCCAGGCGTCTTTGCCACCAAGTTTAAAGAGATAGTGCGCATTGCGTTGTTCCAGTCCAAGGGAGCTGCGCCTAGCAACGAGGTGGACTGAACTTGAGAGGTCAGATTGTCGTTCATGGGTAATAAGTCCCTTGGAATGAAGATCCTTAAAGACGGCTGTTAGCCATCTTTTTTTCAGTAAAGCACACCTTGGAGTTGTTCGTGCAAACGGTAAATCAGAAAACACTAGTAGTGTGCTTACTCCCACGCTAAAACTATTAAGCCTAAACGCTTTCAACAAGCACTACTGTTTCTGGTGCCTCGGCGCCGCTTGCATTCAGCACTTGCGCAAACCTGTAAAATGCTCTGAAAAGACCAAATAAAAAAGCTTGTTCCTACCTCCTTATTCATCTATCGGACATCCGCGAACAACGGACTTATGATCATCCATCACAGTCCATCCATGCCCCACTCCCCCTCTTCCACCGCCAACCGCTCCAACAATCGACAATACTCCCCAAACATCGCCTCCCCCTGCGCCGCCGCCAGGTGATCAGTCGCCAGATCCCAATGGATCAACAAGGCCCCTGGCGTCTCGATGCTCAGATTGTCCAGCGCCACGCCGTGGGTGCGGCTTGCACTGTCAACCAGGGTCACGCCTTCGGGCAGCTCCAGTGGTCCTTGTGGGTTGAGTCGGGTAAACACCACCGGGAAATCCAGGGTGCGTGGGTGCTGCTTGTCCGTTGCGACCTTGCGCAGTGCCTGCAAGCCGCTGATGGCGCTGTGTTGTTGATCCTCGGTGAAGATCCGATCGCAACGGCGGGCTTGTTCGATGAACGTCAGGGCTTGGCTGTTGAAGTCGATCCAGCTCAAGGTGGTGAAGTCGCCGACCAGTGCGTCGATCTGTGGGTGGACGGGGGGGCGTTTCCAGCCTGGGGCCACCAGGGTGAAGGCTGGCAGTGCGCAGTGTTTTGCCAGGCAAAAGGCATAGACGCTGATCAGTAAGGCATCGGCGCTGATGCCCGCATGTTCGATGCGTTTGCGCAGCAGTGGCCAGCAGTCGAGGCGATGCTCGTATTTCAGGTACAGGCCGTTGACGTCGCGGTTGGCCTCGAGTTGCGGTCCCTGAGGCAGGCGGCGGAATTTTTCCTGCCAGTAAAGCGCAGCGTCTTGCGCCGCTGGGCTGCGTTTGTGCTGTCCGAGTGCTGCGATGTAATCCGCGAAGTGGATGGTCAGCGGGGGCAGTGTTGCGCCCTGGTAGAGCTTGAGCAGTTGCCGGATCAACAGGTCTCGGCTGGGCAGGTCGACAAGCAGCAGGTCCACGGCCAGATGCACCAGGCTCTGACCTGCGTCGGCGCTGCTGACCTTGAGCACGGCATAGGGCCAGTCACCCAGTGCAGTCACCCGGCCGAGCAGCTCTTCGGCGACTTGGGCGGGGCTGACACCCTGCCCCAGCGTTTCCAGTTGTCCTCCTGGCGGGCTTTGCATGATCTGTTGGGTGCCGTTGGCCAGAACCCGCGTGCGCAGCAGCGGATGGTGGGCCTGCAATTGCTGCCAGGCCCGGGCCAGCCGAGCAACATCCAGGGCTGGGATGCTCAAGGCCAGGTAGAGCTGTGAGCCGCCCTGTCCTGGGTGCAGCGAGCGGCTGAAGGCATATGCCTGCTGTTGATCCGTCAGTGCAAAGGGCTGGGTTGGCTCCGCGCTGGAGACCAGCTGAAAAGGCGCCACAGGGAGCAGATCGGTGGATTTCAATGCCTGCCAGTGATCGTCAGCGTCCGCCAACCGGCACAGCAGCTGGCAATAGTCGGTAAACAGCTGCTCGATCAGGCCGTCGGGATAGCAGTCGATGGCCACGTCCCAGCTCAGGCTCAGTGCGCCGCCACGCTCGCGCAGTTGGTGATCAAGGTTGATCTGTGGGGTTTGGGTCACACAGTAGTGCTGGGCATCGCCGAAGCTCGGGGCAGCGTCGAGCACCGGGTTGTTGAGCATCGAGGTGAAGACCACCTCGCCGCCTTTGAAAGGTTGCGATGGCTCGCCACGCCGGCGGATTTCCCGCAGCGCCGCGACGCCGCCGACGCTGGCATGGTCAAGGTCCTCCAGCAACTGGCGCTGCACCCCTTGAACCCATTCCCCCAGGCTTTGTTCCCGGGCTGCGGCAAAGGCAAAGAATTGGGTCGAGATCAGGGGGCCAACCAGACGCTCAATGTCCGGGTGCAGGGGCAGCCGGCCATAGCTGGTGGTGATCAAGGAGAACGCCTGGCCGGCATTGGCCCGTTGCAGGATCAGGCCAAACAGGCTGAGCAGCAGTGCCGTGCCTGAAACCTGCAGGGCCGCCCCCCGCTCTTTCAGGCGCTGCCAGCGGCTCGGCTCCAGGGTCGAGGTCAGCCGTTGGCGCTGGCGGCCGGCCGGGCGCGGTGCCTTGGGCAAGTACAGGCCCGGCGGCGCCGCCGCCAGTTTGTCGAGCCAGTACTGCAGGTCGCGCCGGTAGCGCGGTGAGTCTTTGCAAGACTCCAGCGCCCGCTGATAGTCACGCAACGACACCCCCTGATCCGCCAGCGTGGCATCAGGCTCCCGATACCACATCAACCACTGCTGCAGCAGCACCTCCAGGGACGTGGCATCGACAATCCACTCGTCAATGCTCAAGTGCACCCGGCTGTGTTGTCGATCCAGCAGCGACACGGCGACTTCAAAGAGCCTGTCGTCGCCGGCCAGATACACCTTGTGCGACATCGATCCGCGCAGCGCCGCCAGGGAACGTTCGCGATCCTGGGGATCGCAGCGGCGCAGGTCACGGATGTTGAAGCCATAAGGCTTGGCTTCGCCGACCTGTTGCCGGCCGTCATCCAGCACCCGGAGCCGCAGCGCATCGTGCTGCAGCAACAGTCGATTCCACGCCTGATTGAGCCGGTAGACATCCAGTTCCGGCCAGTCGAATTCCAGGTAGATATGGCAACCGACCCGTTCAGCCTCAGCCAGCAGTGTGCGTCCCGAGAGGAACGATTGCTGGATGTCGTTGAGTGCAAAAGGTTGATGGGCAGCGTCGGGGGCCGGCTGCAATACCGGTCCGGCTTGAGCCTCCGCATGAGGTGCGCGGGCCGCCAGAGTGGCTTCGACCTCGGCGAGACTCAAGTACGGGCTCAGTTGTGCCAGGCAGAGCGACACCTGCAGTTGCTGTTCCAGCCTGGCCTTGAGGCCCACCGCGCCCAGGGAGTTGAGGCCCAGGCTGGCCAGGCTCCGTGACTCGCAACCTGCCAGGCTCTGCGGATCACACCCCAGCACTTGGGCAAGGACCTGGCGCAAGCTGTTCGCTGGCGGCGCGGTGCCGGGGGCAGCCGGCTGATGGGGGGCAATCCGTCGCGGCGCCAACCAATGGCGCTGTCGGGCAAAGGGGTAGCCCGGAAGGCCAATGCGCCGGGGCTGCCCCTGGCGCGCCAGACTGTGCCAATCCAGCGTCCCCCCCTGTCGCCAGTATTCGGCCAATGCCGGCCAGTCTGGTTGCGCCAGTGCCTGGGCCAGCGCGCCGTCAACAGCGCTCGCCGGCTCGTCAACCTGCACCAGGTCGTCGCGCAAACCTTGGGCCAGCTCAGAGAGCTGCTGTTGCAGAGCAGCGACGCTGTCCACCAGGCAGGTCCAGCGGCAAGCCATTGCTGTGCGCCCCACTTGCAAGGTGTAGGCGATGTCGGCCAGACACACCGCTGCCAGCTGGTCGATAGCCTGACTCAAGCGCCCCGCCTGCTCCCGCAGCCGTTGTGCATCTTGTGCCGACAACAGGATCAGTTGCAGCCCGGTCGCCGCAGGCGTCTGTCGGGGCTGGGCGATAAACTCTTCCACCACCAGATGGGCGCTGACGCCGCCAAAGCCATAGCTGTTGATGCTGGCCCGGCGTGGCAATGCCTGCCCCTGCCCATCCTTGAGGGCCGGCCATGGCCGATTCTCGGGAGCAAGGGACAGTTGCTGCGGGTCGAGCCTGATGGCCGGGCCCAGTTGCTGCAACCCCGGGATTCCCGGCAGATAGCGCTGTTGCACGGCATCGATCACCTTGAACAAGGCCGCCATGCCAGAGGCCAGCTCGCAATGCCCGATCAGCGGTTTCAAGGTACTGATGTTCCAGGGCGTGCCGGCTTGCCTGCCAGCACTTAGTTGACGGCGTGCCGCCTGGATCGCGTCGACCTCGATGGCATCACCCATCGCCGAGCCGGTGCCATGGGCCTCCACATAGCTGACGCTGTCGGGCGTCACCCCGGCGCTGCGGTAAGCGGCAACCATTGCCGCTTGCAGGCCGTCGTGATTGGGGGCGGTCAGCGAAAGTCCGCGCCCACCATGGCCGACTCCGCTGCCCTTGATCTTCAGATGAATCCGGTCACCGTCACGCAAGGCATCGGCCAGTGGCTTGAGCAACAACACGCCCACGCCTTCGGACCGCACATAACCATCGGCCCCGGCCTGGAATGAGCGGGTTTGCGCCTGTTCGCTGAGAAATCCCATCTGCCGGTAGCCGGCCGTTTCATCAGGCGACAGCAACAGGTTGACCGCGCCCACCAGCGCCTGTCGGCACTCGCCGGCCCGGATCGCCTGCATGGCCCGATGCAGCGCCACCAGCACCGACGAGCAGGCCGTGTTGCAGTATTCGCTGGGCCCGCGCAGGTCGAGAAACCAGGAAATCCGGTTGGCATACATGCACGGCGAAGACGACGTCAGCAGAAACGGGCTGGTGCGGGGCAGCTCGACGACCTCGCGGTACTCGCTCGGCGCTGCTGCGACAAATACCCCCGTGGGGTGGCGGGCAAAGTCAGGCGCCGCGATGGCGGCATCCTCCAGCGCCAGCCAGGCATGCTGCAACAGCAAGCGCTGCTGCGGGTCCATCAGCGCCGCTTCTGCCGCCGAGACGGCGAAAAAACCATGATCGAAACACTCGATCCCATCGATGTAGCCCGCCACCGGCCCGGCCATGGCGCGCTCGCCGGGCACCGGGCGGATCTGCCCGAGGCTATTGCGAATCGCCCCCCAGAACCCCTGCAACTCTCCACCGGGGAATACCCCGCTGATGCCGATCACCGCAAAGTCAGGGTCCAGGCCGGCGGGCGTTGGCGGCGCGGTTTCGTCTGGGGCTGCCTGAGTGTCGATGGGCGACGGCCCCTGGGGTGCGCGGCGTTCTTGCAGCGCGGCGATGATTGTTTCCACGTTGTTGTGGCGAAAGAAGAAGCTGGGCTCCAGGGGCAGTCCCAAGGTCATGCCCAACTGTTCACTGAGTCCTAGCAGGTCGGCTGAGTCCAGCCCCAGTTCCATCAGGCTGTGGCGCGGCGACACCCGGCTGTCCCGGGCGTGCCCCAGGCAATGATTGATGCTCTGGCGCACGGCGTCGTCGATGGCGATGGTTGGCTGAGCGGCCATGGCGGTGAGCGCTGCAGCCTTCTGGGGCTGACGGCGAGCCAGGTCGTAGCGCACCAGAACCCCATGCCCGCCATTGTCGGCATCGGCGGGACGATACCCGGCCACCAGGCGCTCGATACCGGCGCCGTGCAACTCGTGGAAACGCAGCACCGGGTCCAGCAGCTCGCCGCGCGCGTCACGGCTGTGGATGTAGTCCGCCAGGGCCAGATGGCGGTACTTGGGATAGTCCTTGCAGCGAGTCACGCCGACCACGGTGTCGACGCCATGGCGCAGGGTGCAATATTGCAGCATGAACTCCAGCAATTGATCGCCATAACCGCTGTACTGATGCGCCGGCAGAATGTTCAGGCTCTGGATCTGGACGGTGCTGCCCTTGCCGTGAAACAGCTGGTCGACGCTGGCGAAATCCACCCTGAACAAGCCGTCGCTATGGGCGATGCGCTGGGAATAGATCACCCCCACCAACTCGCCCCTGAACTCCAATGCCAGTTGCCCGGCGGGGTCCTGGCTCAAGCGGCGCCGGAGGATGGCTTCATCGACCCGGCCGCCTTCGGGCCAGCAGGCGTGTTCGAGGGTCAGCAGCGCGGGCATGTCGGCGAGCGTCACGTGGCGCACCTGATAATCACGCGCCCTGTAGCAGCCACTGCTGGCCACGCAATCGACGCCCTCCTGTAGCTGCGTGTGCAGCATTCCCGGATCGGCAAACAACCCGGCCCCTGCCAGGGCCATCAGGTACTGCGCCGCCTCAACCGGGTAATAACAGGCAAAGTGATCCGCCACAGGCCCGTCCGGGCGCCAGTGACGTTCGCTGAGCACCAGCGGTTGATCGCCGATCAACGCGGCCAGTGCTTTGGCCGAATGCTGCAGGCTGCCCAGCACCGTGGCGCCCGGCACCGCCGAACCGTCGAAACCCAGGTAGAAGCGCTGCGCAGGCAATGGCAGCTGTGGCGTCGAGAACGCTTCCAGTGGTTGCAGATTCTGCTGGCCGATAGCCAGCCACATCACCCGATCAGTGGCCGCGACACCCGCGTCGCGCAGACGCTGGCGCAGGGACTGCGGGTCGCCCGCCAGCCCGTCCTCCAGCACCAGCCAGCGCAGCGGCTGGCTGTCCAGCACCTGGCCCCGGGCGCTGTGTTGTCGCAACCATTGCCACAGCTCACTCAAGCAAACCCCGGGATGGCGGCCGAAGCCGACTATCCAGTCCGGCTGCGAGGACAAAGGCTGCGCATTGAAGATCTCGCCCAGCAGCCGCTCAAGCGCCGGCCGATCCCCCGGCCAGAGCTGCAGCTCCCCTGCCCCCTTGAGCCATTGCAACACCTCCGCCCATGGTTGGCCCTGACTGAACAGCAAGTCTTCGAGGATGGCCGGCAGGCTGGCGTAGTAAGCCAGGAAAGGCTCGCTCAGCCGTTCTGCCAGGCAGGCTCGATGCTGCGGGTTCAGCACCAGGTGTCGCTCCTGGCGGCGAATCCACTGTTGGCGGCGCAGAAAGTCACTCAACAGGCGAATACCATCGGGGTCGACCGGCTCATGGTCGATGCGCCGCAGATCAACCCGTCCGCTGTCGAGGTCAAGCGCCCCGTGCAGTTGCAAGCGGCGTAACAGCACCAGCGACAGCAACTGGTTCAGCCCATGAATAAACCCGGGACAGTGCAGATTCCAGTCCAGCGCCGACAGCGCCAGCCAACGCCGCAGGCACGGCAGGTCATCCCCATGTGGCAATCGCTGCGGCGCCAACCAGGAAAACAGTTCGATCACCTGCGCGGGCAGCGCGCCGATAGCCGAGGCACGGCCATTGAAGAAATACTGCTCGGCACTGGGCTGGCTCAACCAGCCAAACGCTTTCAGGCCATCAAAGGTCACCCGCAGCGGCCCGGGATTGACCGCAGCCGCGGCGACAAAAGGCGCAAAGTCGAACGGCTGGTTGATGGCCTGGCGCGAGATCAACTGCCGGCTTTCCAGGCTCAGCACACTGGCGATGACAAACAACTGATCGGTGAAACTGGCGTTCATAGTCCTTTCCATGACAAGGCGTCCATTGGCGAGTGCGGTCACGAAAAGGCGGCGGTGTTTTGCACGCTCTTGACCAGCTTGGTCAACACCTCGCCCGGCCCGAGCTCCTCGCATTCGAAGGTCCCTTGGCGCATCAGGTACTGCACGGTGTCGAGCCAGCGCACCGAGCCGCAGATTTGCCGGGTCAGGTTGGCCACCAGGTCCTGGTCCCGATACGGCGCGGCGTTGATGTTGGCGATCACCGGGGTGTGCAGCGGCGAATAGTCGAACGTCGCGAGGTAGTCGCCAAAGGCGCCCATGGCGCTATGCATGTAGCGGGAGTGGAACGGCGCGCTGACCGGCAGCACCACAAAGGTAATATCCAGCGCCTGGAAGATTTCCCGCGCATGGCTGAGTGCCTCGACGGGCCCGGCCAGTACCACCTGGGACGCCGAGTTGTAGTTGGCGACGTCCAGAGCGCCGAGGCCGTGCTGCACCAGCAGCGAATTGACCTCCTCAGGGCTGCGGCCAATCACCGCCGCCATGCCGCCGCCGCTGGCAAGTGCCATCAGTTCGCCGCGTTTTTTCACCAGCTTCAACCCGGTTTCGAAAGAGAAAGCCCCCGCGGCAAACAGCGCGCAGTATTCCCCCAGGCTGTGACCGGCGAGAAAGTCGGCTTTGCGCGGGTCGGCCTGCTGTTTGGCCAGGAACGCCAGGGCACTGACGGTGTAGAGCGCCGGTTGCGTGAAGCGGGTGTTGGACAATTGTTGCTCGGGGTCTTCCAGGCACAGGGTTTTCAGCGAATAGCCCAGAATGCGGTCCGCTTGCGCCACCTGTTCGGGGAACTGCTCGAACAGCTCGGCGCCCATGCCCAGCCGCTGGGAGCCCTGCCCAGGAAACACATAGACCCGCTTCGGCCCGGACGCCAATGGCGCCGAGGGACGCTGTACCAGGCGGCTCGGCTGCTGCACCTCAAAGGCCGCATGCGCGGCTGCCTGTAGCGGCGCCGCAACCGGACTCGGCTCGGGGGCCACCACTGGCGGCACTGGCACGGCTATCGCCTCGGCCTTGGCAGGCAGCGGCTGCAAGGCCCGGCCCAGGGTCAGCACCTCGTCGAATTTTTCCAGGTCGCGCCCGAACGGGCTCAGCACCGCGTGGATCGTCGGCAAGGCGCGGTCACGAATATTCTGCTTGATCAGGTTGGCCAGTGTGCCGCTGGGGCCGAGGTCAAGGTAGATCATCGATTGGCCACGCTCGGCGGCCTCAGCCTCGATCCGTTGCAGTGTCTGGGAAAAGCGGATCGGCTGGCGGATGCTCTGCCAGTAGTGGTCGCGATCCAACACCTGCAAGGTCTGGGTGTTCAGGCAGGAAATCACCGGGATCTGTGCCGGCTGCAGACGAATCTGGCTGAACAGCGCCTCGACTGGCGGCTTGAGCACATCGATATGACGCGAATGAAAGGCCTGATTCACCGGCAGACGCTGGAACACGATGTCCTGCGCATTGAGCTGGCGCTCGGCTTCGGCGACGCGGCTGGACGGGCCGGCCACGACGATCAGCGACGGCGCATTGTAAGCCGCGATGTCACAGTGTTCGTGCAGCACCGGCATTTGTTGGTACAGCGCCTGCGGGGCCAGGATCGCCAGCATCGCGCCCTCTCCGCTCGGCGCCTGGTGTTGATGAAACAGTTGCCCCTGGCGCACCACCAGGCGAATCGCCTCAGGCAGCGTCATCACCCCGGCCAGCGCCGCGGCGGCCAGTTCGCCAAGGCTGGCGCCCAGCAGGTAATCGGGGGTGATCCCGTGTTCGATCAGGGTCTTGCCCAGGGCGTACTCGATCATGAAGATCGCCGGGTGACTCAGGCGAATGTCATTGAACACCTGCGAGCGCGGGTTGTTGTCGTGGTAAATCCCGGCGATCACCGACTGGCCCAGTTCGGCGCGAATCAGCGTATCGAGCTCGTTCATCCAGCGTTGGAACACGGCATTGTTCTGATAGAGCTCGCGGCCCATCTGATAGAACTGGCAACCCTGGCCAGGAAACATGAACACCACGCAAGACGTCTGTCCCTGAAAAAGATACGGCATAAATTTCGTCCTGAAATGGATGGCTGAGGTGACGGCTCGCAGTATAGGAGCCGATCTGAAACGGCCTGCGACATCAACAAAAAAATCTTCCGGGGCCTGGCCTTGCGCCCGCTATGCTCCTCGAGCGACCCCATTTGGGTTTTCTTACACGGAGGTAGACATGACGACACCAGCACCCGAAACCGTATCGCCGATCAGTCAGTGGTACGACATGATGACCCGGATGTTCCCCGACCAACGCCTGACCTTTCTCAACTACGGCTACCTGGCCCAAGACAGCGACTTCGACTGGATCAACGACGCAGACCTTGAGCAAAAATGTTCGGTAAACCTGATTCGCACCCTGTTGGGCGATAGCGACCTGCGCGGCAAGAAAGTCCTTGAAATCGGTTCGGGCCGGGGCGGCAATTGCTCCTACCTTGCCCGCTACACCGGCGCGGCGTCGGTAACCGGCCTGGACTTCTGCCCGGCCCATATCGAGCTGTGCAACCGGGTGCACGCTTTGCCCGGGCTGAGCTTCGTCGGCGGCGACGCGATGGCCCTGCCGTTTGCCGATAACGAATTCGACGTCGTGATCAACATCGAGTCGTCCCATTGCTACCCCGACCTCAACACCTTTGGTGCAGAGGTGCAGCGGGTGTTGAAGCAGGACGGGCGCTTTTTTTATGCCGACACCATGAAAGGCAACAACACCAGCGCCCTGTCCGAGCCTGACAGCATAGGCGTCGACTTCTTCAGCAACGTGCTGGCCCAGCACCAAGCCATGATTGAGCACGCCCGTTTCAAGGTGGAAGAACACCGTGACATTTCCGACGGCGTGATCAGGGCCTTCGAAAGCCAGGACGGCCACCTCAAGCACCTGCTCAGAAGCCTGGTAGAGGAGAAAAAGCAGCAGCGTGAGCCGCTGCCGCCCGAGGTCTGGCATGCGTTCGATACCCTGTTCCACTTCTTCGACGACAGCGGCATCAAGGCTTATAAAAACGGCCATCTGGCGTACAAGTTCTGGCGTTTGCAAAAGGCCGCCTGAACCATTGCGCCAGCCCGTGGAGAAGCCGTCCGGAAGACTAGCCAACGGCATTCTCCACACTCCTTTGGCCATACAGGGTCGCGCAAAATTGCGCGATCACCCTGAACACCTCCGGTTGGGTCAATAACGTCATGTGGTTGGCCGAAGCCACCTCGATCATCTCGAAGTTTGGCAATTGCCGCTGCCACTCCTGCCAGTAGTCGGCATGGTTGAAGGCGGCAAACTCCTGACTGTCGGTGGAGAAAAACGGCTCCAGGTCCCCCATCCACAAACCGCTGGCGTTGCGAAAGTAATAACAGGCCACCTCTGCCGCCCTGGGCAGGGGCTGAATCCGATAATGCTCGACCTGATACGCCTGCTGGATCTGCGTCACTTGCGCCATCAACTGCTGCAAGCGCTGGTCACTGGTCTTCAGGCCGCGCTGTCGGGCCAGGTCGGTCAACTGCTGCAGATAGTCCGCTGGCGACAGTGCCAGATCGATCTCGTCGCGGTGGATCAACACCTCGGCGAAGCGCTCCGGCGTCTGCCCGAGGGTCATCTGCAAGGACATGTTGACGGTCTGCAACAGGCGGGTCTTGTCGGCCAGGCGTGCGCTACGTTCACCGGTCACGTCCGGTGAGTCGAGCATCACCAGGCTGATGACGGTCTCCCCCAGTTCCTGCAACTGTCGGGTCACTTCATAGGCCAGCATGCCGCCCAGGGAATAGCCGCCCAGGTCATAGGGCCCCTGTGGCTGCACCGACTGGATGACCTGGACGTAGTAGGCCGCCATGGCCTGAATCCCCTGCAACGGTGCCCGATCGGTCATCCAGCCTCTGGCCTGCAGCCCGAAAAATGGCCGCTGAATATGCTGGGCCAGGCCCTGATAGATCTCACTGCCCCCCAGGGCGCCATGGAACCAGAACACCGGCCGCCCCTGTTGCACCGGGTTGAGCCGTTGCAACTCCGGGAAGCGCGTCGTCGAGCCGCTGAGCAAACCGAGGATATGCGCGGGCAGTACCGACTCCGCCACGCTGGCCGGCGTGGCGTCCCGGCTCAGCCGTTGCAGGACATCCCCCAGGGTCTGGCACTGCTGGATGTCAGCCAGGGCCAACCCGGGATCAATCTGCGCCTGCACCTGCATGGCCCACTGCAACATCACGATGGAATCAGCGCCGTAAGCGCTCAGGGGTTTGCTCGGCGACAAGTCCTGGGGCTGCATTCCCAGCAAGTCGGCCAGCAGCTGCCGCCCCTGCTCGGCAGCCGTCGGCGGTTTTTGGCCAACCACATGGCGCGTGCTGGCGGCCGCCGTGAGCGGCTCGTGCAGCGCCTTGACCGCCGAGGGCTGTTCCAGCCAGTAACGCTGCTTGTCGAAGGCATAGGTGGGCAGCGGGATCAGCGCCGCGCCGGTGTTGCGCCCCAGTGCGTGCCAGGGGATCTCGCCGCCCTGGGTCCAGAGCAGCGCCAGTTGCTGCAGGTCAGCGGCGGCAATCAGGCCTGCACTGAGGGCCGCGGCACCTGGGCCGGACAGCAGGCTGGCCAGGGCCGCCGGCACCTCGTCGACATTACCCAGGGCCAGCGGCAAATCCGCGCTGTCCAGGCTGGCCAGGGCCTGGCCCTGCTGCAGACGCTGCAGGATCTCGGCCAACAGCCCGCGCAATTGCGCCGTGCTGCTCACCCGCAACGCCAGCCGCAGCGGCATCGCTTCACGACCGTTCTGCAGGGTATGGGCCAGGTCCTGGAGTCGAACCTGCGGATGCCGATCCAGGTGCCGCGCCAACCGCTCCAGCCCCTGCTGCAAGGCAGCGCTGCTGTGGGCCGACAGCGGCACGATCTGCATCAGGCCCGGCTCTGACGCTGCCAGGTCCGGAGTCGGTGCGCTCGGGTACTCCTCGATGATCAGGTGGGCGTTGGAGCCCCCGGCACCAAAGGCACTGAGGCATGCCCGACGCGGCACCGGCTGCTCCACGCCGTCGATTTCCAGCACCGGCTGCGGCCACTCGGCCAGTGTGCGTTGCAGCACGAACGGCGAGTGAGCAAAGTCCAGCTTCGGATTCAGCTCACCCAGTAGCAGCGACGGCGCTAACTGCCGGTGTTGCAACTGCAGCACCAGCTTGCTCAACGCCGACATGCCCGAAGCTGCCTCGGCATGCCCGATGTTGGATTTCACCGAGCCGATGGCGCAGGACTGAGGGGCGACTCCCGCTGCGCTGAACACACGGCTCAAGGCACTCAGCTCGATGGCATCGCCCATCGCCGAACCATTGGCCGCCGACTCGACGTAGCTCAGGGTGCGCGGGTCGATCCCGGCGCGCTTGAAGTTGCTGTCGATCAGCGCCGCCTGCAGTTTTGCACTCGGCACCGAGAAGCCATGGGTGTGGCCGCCATGGTTGACCGCGGTGGACTTGATCACCGCCAGAATCGGATCGCCGTCGCGTTCGGCGTCGGCCAGGGTCTTGAGCAATACCGCGCCGACGCCTTCAGCCGGCAGATAACCATCGCCATCGGCAAAGCTGCGGCTGCCGGCATGGCTGCCCAACACCTGACCGACGCTCAGGCCGATGTACTTTTTCGGGTGCAGGGTCAGGTTGACGCCGCCGGCAATCGCCAGCCGACAGTCGCCATTGCGCAGCGCCTCACCCGCGGCATGAATCGCCGAAATCGACGACGAGCACATGGTGTCGATCGCCAGGCTCGGCCCCTGAAAATCGAAGAAATACGACACCCGGTTGGCAATGGCACTGTAGGACGTCACTGACACCAGCGATTCCCGGACCAGATCCGACTCGAACGCCTGGTATTGCTGGTACATCACCCCGACAAACACACCCACTTGCTGCTGATAGCGTTGCTGGATCTGTTGCCGGGTGAGCCCGGCACTTTCCAGCAGGTTCCAGCAGGTTTCCAGGAACAGCCGGTCATTGGGGTTGATGATGTGGGCCTCCCGGGGCGAGAGGTTGAAAAACAACGGATCGAAGTCCTCGACCCCGTCAAGAAAGCCCCCCCATTTGCAGTAGGTCTTGTCGAAGCGGTCACGGGCCGGGTCAAAGTACGCCTGGTGATCCCAGCGTGCGCTCGGCACTTCGCTGATCAGGTCTTCCCCACCCGCCAGCTTGTGCCAGAACGTTTCCAGGTCTGCGGCGCCGGGGTAGCGACCACTGATGCCGATGATCGCCAGATCGCGACTGTTACCGGCCACGGCGGGCGTCTCGCATTGTTGCCGGTTACGCGCACGCTGGCGGACCGGGGCCTCGGCAATCAGGCTGGTTTCTTCGCGGGGTGCGCTGGCCTTGGCCCCTTCGGGCCTCAGCCACTGGTCCAGCCTCTGGGCATGCTGGCCGATGAAGTAGGCGCTCAGCTCGCGCACCGTCTGGTACTCGTACAACAAGGTGTTGGGCAGCGAGCCAAACAGGCGCTCCAGTTGCCGGGTCAGCTCGGTGAGCATGATCGAGTCGGCCCCGTAGCGCTCGAACGACGCATCGCTGTCGATCTTCTCCAGCGGCCGCTTGAGGGTGGTCGACAGCAGTTGCTTGAAGTAGCGGATCGCCAGCGCCTGCAGATCGCCCTCCGCGCTCGCTGCCAAAGGTGTCGATGGCGCCAGGGCTGTCGCTGCAGGCATCTCCTGCGGCGCGGGTGGCTCCTCGAACCTGTCTTGCTGCCACTGCCCGGCGATAAACCGCTTGATCTTCGCAATGTCGCCTTCCAGCACCATCCAGCGTTCGGCGCCGCTGGCCTGGGCCAGCGCCTGCTGCAGAAACCCCAGGCCGCCGCTGTCACTCAAGGGCTCAATCCCGGTCAGCTCGATCATCTGCTGCTCGCGTTGCCCATCGATCTGCAGACCACCGTTGCGCCACAGCGGCCAGTTGATCGCCAGCGTGCGGCCCTGACGGCGGCCGGCCCGCACCTGGGCCCCACGCCAGCCGGCCCACTCGTCCAGGTACGCATTGGCCAGGGCGTAGTCGCCCTGGCCCGGATTGCCGATCACCGCACTCACCGACGAATACAGCACAAAGCAGTCCAGGGGCAGGTGGGCGCTGGCCCGATCCAGGTTCAGCACCCCCGCCACCTTGGGCGCCAGGACGGCCGCCAGATCGCTCGCGCTCTTGTGCTGCAGCAGGCTGTCGCGGGTGATTCCGGCGCAGTGGAAAATCCCGTTGAGGGTGCCCCATTCTTGCTCGCACTGGGCAATCAAGGCCTCGACCGCGCCGCGGTCGGCGATGTCCAGCGCGTGCAGTTGCACTTGGGCCCCCAAGGCCCTGATCGCGGCGACCCGCTGACTGGCCTCGGGTGAGAGTTGCCCGGCCGAACGGCTGGCCAGGATCAACCTGACGCCCTGCCCTTGTCGGGCCAGCTGTTCGGCCAGCAACAAGCCCAGGCCGCCGCTGCCACCGCTCAGCAGGTAAACCCCGCCTTCGCGCCACGGTAGCGCGGTGCCCTGGGCCAGCTGGGTTTCCTGCCAGGACGCCACCTGACGCTGACCGTCGCGGTACCGAACCCGCTCGTCGTCCTGCAAGGCATTGTCCACCAGCCACTGCGGCTGCAGGCTGCCCTGCAGCTCGATGCACTGCGCGGCGTCGATCAGGCCTTCGTTTTTTGCCGTCTTCAACAGGGCCAGCAACGAGGCGAAGACCGGGCCGGCGTGCTCGAGGTCGGCCAGCACCAGTTGCACCAGGCTGTTTGCCGGGCTTTTCTGCACCAGCTCGATCACAAACCCGGCCAAGGCCGGCAGCGCAATGGCCGGGTCCTGCGTCACCACCGGCAAAGGCACAATGTGGATCTGCCGGCGGTTCCCCACCAGGGCCTGACAGCGCTGGGTCAACAGGTCCAGGTCCTGGGATTGAGCGCCGGCCAGCACAATCAGTTGCCGGGCAAGGCTGCGCTGGGGTGGGTCGATCAGGGCTTTGTCGCGCCAGACCGGGGTCATCGCCAGCATGGACGGGGGCGCCGCCGCTAGTTTTCGCGACGAGAAACCTTGCAGGCGCAGCGCGATGCGGCCCTGCTCGTCGCAGATGTCCAGGTCCAGCTTGTTGATGCGTCCCGGCTGATGATCGGCGCTGTAGCGCACCCAGGCCTGGCAGGGCTGCTTGAGCAGATCCAGCTCGCCCAACACCACCCGGTCCAGGGCGAAGGGCACCAAAGGCTGGTGCTCCCGCTGCGCCTGGAGCGGCTCCAGCAACGCCAGCCCCAGCGCCGCCTGCAAGGCAGAATCAAGCAGGCCCGGCGGCAGTTCGCAGCCCGGGGCTTGCTCGCCACGCAGCAAGCTGGCCAGCACCTGGCCGTTGCCCGCCTGCAGGGTGTTGATCCGGCGAAAGGACTCGCCATAGGCCAGTCCCATCTCGCCGAAAACCTGATAGCACTGCTCTGGGGTCAGTCGCTGCTGGTTGGTCACGCCAGCGATGGTGCCCAGGTCCAGCGGCACCAGGCGTTCGGCGCTGCCAACCAGGGCGACGCCGGTGCAATAGCTCGGGCCATCGGCCGCGCTGCCACGAATCTCGAAGCGGATCTGGCCCTCGCCCTGCTCCACCAGCTCGATATCGATGTCCAGGTCGCCGCCGTCGTGGACCATGGGTTGGCGCCAGGCGACATGCTTCAGGGCCACCACAGCGTCGGCATCGACCATTGAGCGCTCCACGGCCGCCCTGGCCATTTCCAGGTAAGCCACGCCGGGCAGGACCTTGCGGCCGTTGACCCGGTGCCCGCTGAAAAACCATTCATTGCCGTCAAACCGGCTGCTGAAACGCTGTCCTGCCAGGTCCGAAGTGTTGCGCTGCACCAGAGGATGCAACGAGGCGGCGCCCATGAGTGAGGCGGCAGGAGCTTCGCTGATCCAGTAGCGCTCGCGGCTGAAGGGATAGGTCGGCAGCGAGATTCGCCGTGGCCGTGGTTGTTCATAGAGCTGCCGCCAGTCCAGGGTCGCGCCCTGCTGCCACAGGCTGAGCAAGGTGCCCAGATCCCGCTGTTGCAGGGCCCGATGCAATGCCTCCGGCGCGATCTTGCCGGCAGGCGGGCCACCCTCCCCGGCGCCGCTGTCGCGCAGCTGGCTCAAGAGGCTGTCGCGGCTGTGCGCGACGAACCCGCACCGGTACTCCATCGCCTCTCGGCCCAGTTGCAGGCTGACGGCCAGCTCCGCCAACTGCAATTGCGGCTGGCGCTGCACAAAGTCGATCAACTGTTCGATCCGCGACTGCAGCGCTTCAGGGGTCTTGGCCGACAGCACAAAGACCGACGCCGCCCCCTGCGCCTCGCTCCCCGGAATCACCGGCTCAACCGCTTCGAGCACCACATGGGCATTGGCTCCGCCAAACCCGAAGGAGCTGACCCCGGCCCGGCGTGGCAGCGCTTGCCCCTGGCGGTCGGACACTTGCGGCCATTCCCGCCCGGCCTGCAACACCGCGAACGGACTGCCGGCCAGGTCGATGTAGGGATTGAGCTGTTCGCTGTGCAGGCTCTTGGGCAGATAGCCCTGCTTGAGGACCAGCAAGGTCTTGATCACTCCGGCAATCCCGGCGGCGGATTCAAGGTGGCCGATGTTGGTTTTCACCGAGCCCAGGTAACAGCGCTGTTCAGGGTTGGCCCCCAGCTCGGCAAAGGCCTGTTTGAGCCCGCTGATTTCGATCGGGTCCCCCAGGCGTGTGCCGGTGCCGTGAACCTCGATGTAACCGATGCTGTTGATATCGATGCCGCGGCAGGCCTGTTTGATCAGGTCGGCCTGGGCTCTGGGGTTGGGGGCCGTCAGCGAGTTGGCATGGCCGCCGTGGTTTTCCGCCGAGCCGATAATCGCCGCGACAATGTTGTCGCCGTCGGCCAGGGCCTGCTGATAGTCCTTGAGGATCAGCACACCGACGCCTTCGCCGCGAACATAGCCGTCGGCATCGGCGGCAAAGGCCTTGCAGCGCCCCGTGGGGCTGAGCATGCCGGCCTTGAGCGCGCCGATGAACACCATGGGCTCGAAGCACAGATTGACCCCGCCGGCGACCGCCACCGTGCAATCGCCATTGAGGATCGACTGCGCCGCCCTGTGTACCGCCACCAGCGAACTGGAGCAGGCGGTATCGATGGGGCCGCTGGGGCCGTGAAAATCGAACACAAAAGAGATGCGGTTGGCGATGATCGAGTGGGCATTGCCCGTGGCGTCGTGGGCCCCGGCCTCGGAACGGGCCAACAGGCCGTTGTAGTCGGCGGACGAGATTCCGATGAATACCCCGGTGTTGCTGCCGCGCAGCTCGTGCGGACAGATGGCGGCGTCCTCGAACGCCGCCCAGGTCTGCTCCAGCACCAGCCGATGCTGCGGGTCCATGGCCTCGGCCTCACGGGCGGAAATCTTGAAGAAGTCGGCGTCGAAGGCGCTGGGGTCGTTGATGAAGCCGCCCGGGCAGGTGAATGTTTCGCGCAGTTGCACACGCTCGGCAATGCCCGGCAGATGCCAGTACGGCAACTCGCTGATGGACGAACGCTCCTCCAGCAGCAACTGCCAGAACTGCTCGGCGGTGTCGGCGCCGGGAAAACGCCCGGAGAAGCCGACAATCGCCACCCTGGGAAGCTGCAAGGGCGCTGCTAAGGCGCCTTGAGGCCCCGCGCCGATCTGCCGCCGCGGCCTGGGTGCCTGGGTGTGCGGCGGTTGCTGAGTGGGCCGCTGATTAGGCAGGCGGATGTCCTGTGTATCGTTCAACGTAGTGTTATCCATTGTTCTGAATGCCCTTACCGTCCTGGTTTACCCGGCGGCCTGGCCAGCCGGGTCAATTCTTCAGATCAATGCAATGGTTCCTGGACCGCTTGCAGTTTTGCCGCCAGCTCGCCCAACTGCTGCTTTTCATAGAACAGGTCCGGCATCAGCCGGGTGCCGAAGTGTTTGTTCAGGCTGTCCGTCAGCTGCATCACCATGATCGAATCCAGCCCCAGGTCATGGACCTGCGCCGACTCGCCGATCTCCTGCGGCGCAAACCCCAGCTTGTGCTGCAACTGGTGCTGGATAAACGCCAGAATCCGCGTGCCGAAGGCGGCTTCAGCCTGGCCATCCTGCGCCGGGGGCATAGTGGCCACGGGCTGCGGCCTGGGGGCAACCGGCACGCCGGCGTCGTCGGCAAGCGCCCCCGCCAACCAGGGGTGATCCCGATGGACATGCGCCCGCTCCTGCTCGCCAAGGTGCAGGCTGACCCGCTCGGCCTTGAGGCAGATCCGCGCCTGCTGATCGAGCACCAGCACGCTGAACCCCAGGGCGTCGCCGCTGAGGTCGATCTGCGTCAGCACCACCGAAAACGGCCCGGCGGGCGGCTCGTAGCAACACAGCTGCTCGATGTTGCGCACGATGACCCGAGCCTGTGGCAGTCCCAGTTCTTCGAGCAGCAGATAAAGCGCTTTGTCGAGGGTGGTCGCCAGGTAGGGCGACAGCTGCAGGTTGTCGGCATGGTGATTGTGCCGATTGAGCGGTGGCCGGCCCTCCAGCAGCAAGCCGCTGCGGCTGATGGCCCCCCTGCCCTGGTGATCGAGGTAAGGCGCAAAGTCGTAACCGGCCTGGGCCAGTCGCCGGCTGATATCGGCGTCGCTCAAGCTGCCGTCAGCCTGCGTCTGGTTCAGCAACTCACTGGCAGCGTCCAGCAGCGACTGGGCCAGCGCCGGTTCGTTGCCGGTCAGCGGGTTGATCAGGGCAAACCCCAGGTTGAGTGACGGTTGCCCCGGACGTTGCACATCGAACTCGAGCTCCAACTGCCCTTCATCGATTTCCAGCAAGCGATACGCGAGCCCGCTGACGCTTGCCCAGTCGGCGATGAAGTGCTCGAACGCACAGGACACCGACAGGGTGCAGCCGGCAAACCGTGACACCAGCGCCGGCATCGCCAGGGCCACATCGGCAAAGTTGAAGGCGCTGATGCGTTGCCCACCGGGTGCCTGGTACAGGTAATCGAGCAATTGCGCCGGGATGAAGTCGGTGCGAAACAGCGCGCCGGGCTGGGTTGTCGAGCAGTTCTCGGCCACCAGGGGGTGCAGTTTTCCGGTGAACATCAGCGGATTGATGATGGCCGACTCGTAGTCCGGTTCGGTGTACCAGCAGCGGTTTTTTTCGAACGCGTAGGCCGGCAGGCTGATGCGCTGAGGCTGGCGCTGATACAGGCTGGCCCAATCGACCTGATTGTCTCCCCCCAGCCACTGCTTCAAGCGTGAAGTCAAAGGCCCGTCGCCCTCGGGTAGCTGCGCCGCATCGGTTTCCTGGAAGCGGTAGAAGGTGTCGCCGCCGTACTGCCCGTCGATGCAGGCGGTCAGCGCCTCCAGCAGCGCCTGGCGGCTGTCGCAGCGGATCACCAGGCGGTTGCGCAGGTTGTTCTTGCCAACCTGCAGCGTGTAGGCGATCTGTGCCAGCGGGGCCTCGCTGCTGGCCAGCCAGTCACGCAAACGGCTGAGGTTCTCCACCAGTAGCGACAGCTTGTGCACCGAGAACACAAACGCCAGGTGCTCCTCGGCGATCTGCCCGGCGGCGTCTGCCGGCTGCGGATATTCCTCGACGATCAGGTGAGCGTTCATGCCCCCGGCGGCAATCGAGGTCAATCCGGCCCGCCGTGGAAAGCGCTGCAGTTCACCCTGGATCATCCGCTCCGGGCGATGCCATTGGGTCAACTGCTGCGGCACCATGAAGGGCGTATCGGCAAAGTCGATGTCCTGGTTGAGCAAACCGGAATGGATCGATGGCGCAATATGCCCATGCTTGAGTTGCAGCAGGGTCTTGGTCAGCCCGGCCACGCCCGAGGCGGCCAACAGGTGGCCGATGTTCGACTTGATCGAACCCAGGTAACAGAACTGCTTCTCGTCGGTGTCGACGGCAAAGGCATTCTTGAGCCCCAGCACCTCGATCGGGTCCCCCAGGCGAGTGCCGGAACCGTGGCCCTCGACATAGGAAATCGACGCCGGGTGCACCTTGGCCTGCTCCATTGCCTGACGAATCGCCAGGGTCTGCAGGTCCGGGTTGGGCACATTGAAGCCGTTGCGTTCACCGGCGTTGGTGATCGCCGAGCCCTTGATCACCCCGTAGATCTGATCGCGGTCGGCGATCGCCCGGTCCAGGCGCTTGAGCAGCACCGCTCCCACCCCTTCGCCAATCACCGTGCCGTCGGCGCCCACCCCATAACTGTTGACCGATTGCGAGGTGATCGAGGTGAAGTTGCCCTGTGAGGTGTTGACCACCGTGTAGGGGTGGTACATCAGGTTCAGGCCACCGGCCAGCACCATCATGGTCTCGTCGTGGCGCAGCATCTGGAAGGCGCTATGAATGCAGGTCGAGGACGACGAGCACATGGTGTCGATAAACAGGCTGGGGCCGGTCAGGCCGTAGAAATACGACACCGTCATCGGGATGGTGGCCATGCCCGAGCCGGACGCGATCGAACCGCCGGACAGATTGTGTTCGAAACCGTAGTAGTGGTAGTCGTTGCTCATGGCACCGAGCAACACGCCGACATTGCCGCCATAGCGGCTTTGCAGGGTTTCCCGCGAATAACCGGCGTCTTCGAAGGTGTGCACCGCCGTCTGCAGGAACAGCCGCACTTCCGGCGACATGTGATCGGCATACACCTTGGGCATCTTGAAGTAGCTGTAGTCGAACTTGTCCACGTCCTTGATAAAGGAACCGTTGAGGCAGGTACTCTTGCCCAGCACATCACGGTTCTTGTAGTAGAGCTTGCGGTGATCCCAGCGCTCGGCGGGGAACTCGCTCATGCAATCGACGCCGTTGGCCAGGTTCTGCCACAGCTGGTCGATGCTGTCCGCACCGGGGTAATAGCCGCCCAGGCCGATCACCGCGACGTACTGCGCCAGGTCACTGTCCTCCACCGGCTCTGGGGCGGGCGAGGTGGCCGTGCTGCTGGCAACGGCGAAACGCTTGCCAGCCGGTGGCTGCGCTGAAGGCGCCGCAGGGCCGGCGGCCGGCAGTGGCTGCTCCTCTTCTGCCCGCAGCGCGGCAAAGCGCTGGCGATACTTGACCGCGAAGTGCTCCACCATGCCGGCAATGTTGACGTGTTCGAACAACAGGGTCTTGGGCAGTGAGCCCAGGTGTTTTTCCAGTTCATTGGTCACCCCCACGGCCATGATCGAATCAAAGCCGTAGACCTCGAACTTTTCCGCCGGATGGATTTTCGCCTCATCGATCTGAGTCACCTTGGCGATGATCCGGGTGACAAAAGCCGCGATGTAGGTGCGCAGCTCGCTGTCGCTCAACTGCGACGCGCCGCTGGCCGGCTGCGGTGCAGGCTCGTGCGCAGCCTGCGCCGGGACAGCGGGCGTCAGGCCAATGCCCGCCAGCCGCGACAACTGGCCATACACCACCCAGGCCTGAGGGTGGACCGACTGGGTCAACAGCTGGCGCAAACTGTCGAGGCCCTCGGCCTGTGGCATCGGCACGATACCCAACTGTTCGCGCAGCTGTTGTTCGATCACCGGCGCAAGGCCCATGCCGCCGTCGCGCCACAGCGGCCAGTTGATGCTCAGCGAGCGTCCTTTGCGCTTGCCATCGGCGGCCAGGTTCTGCCGGTAATGCATGTAGGCGTCCATCCAGGCATTGGCGCTGGCATAGTCCGCCTGCCCCAGGTTGCCCATTGCCGCCTGGGACGAACAGCAGAGCATAAAGTCCAGCGGTCGCTCGCCGATGGCCTGATCCAGGTTCTCGATACCGGCGACTTTCGCCGCCAGCACCTGGGCAAAGTCGCTGGCGGACTTGTGCATGATCAGGCTGTCGCGGATGACCCCAGCGCTGTGGATCAGCCCGTGCAACTGGCCCTGTTCAGCGTAAATGCCATCCATCCACTGGCTGACCGCCGCGGCGTCGCTGACGTCCAGCGACCGGTACACAACCCGGGCACCGAGAGCCTGCAGTTGCTCGAACATCCCTTGAGCCGCCGCACTGGGTTGGGAACGCCCCGCCAGGTACAGCACCGGGTTGCGGCAACTGCTGGCGATCTGCCTAGCGAACACCAGGCCCAGGCCGCCGGCCCCTCCGGTGATGGCATAGACCCCGCCATCGCGAAATGCCCCGGGCTCATCGGAGTGCGCCGGCTGCACGGCCAGTTCGCGCCATTGATGGGCGTAGAGGCTGCCGCTGGCGAAGACCCGCACCCGTTGCTCGCAATGAAAGCGACTCTGCCGGGCGATGACCTGGCTCATGGCCGCGTCGCCCATGTCAGGGTCCACCGCCACCAGCCGGGCCTTGAGTTCGCAGTTTTCAATCATTGCCGTACTCAGCAACGCGTCCAGGGCCGTCAGGCGCAGGTCGTCCTGGCCCTGGCCGACATAAAGTTGCAGGTAATCCCCAGTCCCGGCGCGGCGTTGCTGCAAGCACTCAAGCAGGGCCAGTGCCGCAGTCTGGTAGTGCGCCGCGCCGCTCGCCCCCGGTGCACCGGGCAATACGCTGACTTGCGAGCCGAACTGACGCCGCACATCCGCGACGACCGCGTCCGGCAGCCCCAACAGCAGCAGTTGGGGCCGGGCATCGCTGGGCAGCGCTTGACCTGGATTGTCGAGGGGTTGCCAGTACGGGGTGCGGATCAAACGGCCGAGTGCTTCGCCGCTCGCCCGCGGCGCCAATGTGGACACCGCCGGGGCTTCAACGCCGGTGCGCCGCGAGCTGAAGCCCTCCAGGTGCAGCAGGCATGCGCCGGCATGGTTGCAAATCTGCAGATCCACCTTGTCCACCGCCGCGCCATCCGGCAGGGCGCGGCGGCTGGCGATCACCGTCAACGGCGCCAGGCGCAGGGATTGTTCGAGCGAGCCGTACAGACGCAGGCTTTCCAGGGCAAATGGCAGTGCCGCAGCGGCCGCCTGTTGCCCGGCACCCAGGGTCGCGGCGATATGCAGCGCACTGTCGAGTATCCCCGGGGGCAAGGGCACGCCATCCATCTGCGGATCAAGGGCTGCGCCGGACAACTGGCCGAGCACCCGGTTCTGGCCAATGAGGATCTGCCCGGCCGCCCGGAAGCTGCTGCCGTAATGCACGCCCATGGACTCGAAGTCGCGATACAGCGCGTCATGGCTACGCTCGCCGAGGTTGCACTCAGCGGCCAGTTGCGACAGATCCAGCGCCGCCGGCATGGGGGGTGCAACATCGGCCAGCAGCGCGTCGCCCTGGGCATGCAACTGCTGCACCGTGCCGTCGAGGCTGTAGATCCTGAATGACAGGCTGTCCCCCGAGCTGAGCGTCAACTCACAGAACAGCTCGACTTCGCCAGCGCCTGCGCCCTGGGCAAAGGCCAGCGGCCGCAACCACACCAGGTTGCGCAGCGTGACCTGCTGCATGGGCCGCTCGCTGGCCCGGACAATCGCTTCGCGAGCCATTTCCAGGTACGCGGCGCCGGGGAAAATCAGCTGATCGCCCATTCGGTGATCCGCCAGAAAGCGCTCCCGACCGCTGAAACGGCTGACAAAACACTGGCGCGCCAGGGTTGAGACATTGCGCTGCAGCAGTGGGTGCAGGTGCTCTTTGGCCTGCCCGGCAGCGGCGGCCGAACGCGGGCGCGCCTGGGGCCAGTAGCGCTCGCGGGCAAACGGATAACCGGGCAGCGAAACCCGAGTGGGCGGCGCCGCAAACAGGCGCCGGCCGTCAATCTCATAACCTTGGCGGTAGCAGTCCGCCAGCCCCGACAACAGTTCGCGCAGCTCGGCGTCATGGCAGGTCAGGCTGTCGTCCAGCAACTGCTCGATATAACGCACCACGGTTTTGCGCGGGGCAAAGTCGCGTTCCACTTCACCGGCAAACAGGTTGGGCCGTTTCTCGCCGGCCAGGTAGCACTGCAGGCCGTAGCGGGTTTCTTCCAGATCCGCGGCCACCAGTGCCAGGCGATAGCGAAAGTGATGCCGCCCTTCGAGCAAGGTATGGCTGATCGCAGGCATCTGCGCATCCTGGTAACCGCCCTGCTCCAGCGCAACATTCAGTTGTGCGGCTTTTTCCTCCAGGGCCTCGGCGGTCTTGGCCGACAGCACCAGCACGTAGCAGGGACGCCGCAGTGCCGCGTCGTCGGCGCGCTGACTGTAGCTTTGCACAACCACGTGGGCGTTAGTGCCGCTCATGCCGAAGGCACTGACCGCGCCAAGGCGTTCGCGGTCGCGTCCGGCCTGGGGCCAGGGTTTGTTGGCCTTGTTGACGTAGAACGGGCTCTGTTGCCACTGGATGTAGTGGTTTTCCTGCTCGCAATGCAGGCTGGCCGGAATGGTTTCGTGGCGCAGCGCCTGCAACAGGCTGATGACGCTGACCAGCCCCGATGCGGCGAAGGTATGGCCCAGGTTGGTCTTGGTCGAGGTCAGGGCGCAATGGCCGGGGCTGTTGCCGCCAAAGGCATCGTTGAGGGCGTTGATCTCCACCGGATCGCCCAACTGGGTGCCGGTGCCGTGGGTGACGATGTAGTCCACCGCCTGGGTATCGATCCCGGCGCGGCGATAAACCTCTTCCAGCAAGCGTTGCTGGGACACCCCGCTGGGGGCGGTAATGCCGTTGGTCTTGCCGTCGTAATTGAGGCCGCTGGCGCGCAATGTGCCGTAGATCCGGTCGCCATCGGCCTCGGCGCGGGCCAGGGGCTTGAGCAGCACGCAGCACACCGCTTCCCCTGGCACCATGCCGTTGGCCCGATGATCGAAGGCAAAGCACTTGCCATCCGGCGAGAGCATCCCGGCCTGGGTCATGCCGATAAAGGCATCTGCGGAAAAGATCAGGTTGACGCCGGCCGCGATGGCCATCTCGCATTCCTGGTTGCGCAGGCTGGAGGCCGCCTGATGCAAGGCCACCAAAGCCGACGAGCAGGCGGTGTTGATGGCCATGGTGGGCCCGGTGAGGTTGAGAAAGTACGCCAGCCTGGAGGCCAGAATGCCGTTATGGCTGGAGGTCAGGCTCTCTTCGCCCGCCAGGCGCTGGAAGTCGCCCTCCTCGACCCCGACGAACATGCCGACGCGCTGGGTTGCCAGCTGACGCGGGCCGATGCCGGCGTCCTCCAGGACATTCCAGGACTCCTGCAACAGCAGGCGCTGCCTGGGGTCGAGGTGGGTGGCCTCGCGGGGTGAAATCTCGAAAAACAGCGGATCGAACTCGTCGATCCCCGGTACGCTGCCCATCCAGATGCAGCGGGTCTTGGTCGGGTTTTCCCGGGGGTCGCCATAATGCTCGCGCCAGTCATAACGCTCGGGCGGAATCTCGCTGACCATGTCGCGGCCCTCGGCCAGCAACTGCCACAACTCATCGGTTGTGCGGGCACCGGGAAAGCGGCCGCTGATGCCAATGATGGCCATGGCCTCGGTGGCCGGGGCCGAGGCGCTGGCAGAGCTCGTCAGTGGCGCCGGTTGTGCTTCGGGTTGTGTTTCTGGCTGTGCTTCTGGCTCGGCTTGCGGGCCGCGGGTCACGGGGTGCAGGTAGCAGGCTTCAACCGCCTGGCGGTGCTGCGCCAGCAAGTGCGCGGCGAGTTTGGCCAGGGTCGAATGGCTGAAAAACACTTCCGGGGTCAACGTCAGGCCGAAGTGACGGTTCAACAGCCCGGCATATTCGGCCAGGCTGATGGAGTCGAAACCGAAGTCGGCGAGGTTGCACTCCTCCCCCAGGCTCTGCCGTTCGGCCTGCAGCGGCCGGCTTGCCAGTTCCCGCAGGTCCCAGGCCAGGGATTGTTCCAGGCTCAAGCCCTTGAGTTCGGGGCGACTGTGGGCTGGGGCGCGTGGCAGAACGGCTGCCGGGTGGCCAGCCGCGGCTTTGGCCGTCGGTTGATTGATCCCCTCCAGCAGCTGTTGCAAGCGCGCCGGTTGGCCTGCCAGCACCAGGACCTGCGGGATATCGCTGCCGACAATCTGGCGCAGCAATGCCAGGCCCTCGGCGCTTTCCAGCATGCGCTGGCCGCTGGACTTGAGGTAGAACTCGGTGGACTCGCGCTCGCCCAGCGCCATGCCGCCCTCGCGCCACAGCGGCCAGTTGATCGCCACCACCCGCCGGGCACGCCCACGCTGTACGTAACGGGCATAGGCCTGCTGGAAACGGTTGGCCATTGCGTAGCTGCATGCACCCATATCCCCCAGCAACGCCGAGCTGGAGGAGAAATGACAGATCAACGCCAGGGGTTGCTCCGCCAGCACCTGGTCCAGCACCTGAGTGGCCCCGATCTTGGCATTGAGTACTGCGGCGAATGCCTCTGGCGAACTGGCCAGAACACTGCCACTGGCCTGCAGACCGGCCGCATGAATCAGGCCATCGATCGGCCCGCTCTGCGCCAGTACCGGGGCCAATGCCGCCGTCAGCGCCGGGCGATCCGCGCAATCGGCCTGGACATGGAAAACCCGGCAGTGCTCATGGCTCAGTGCGTCGATCCGTGCCCGGGTGGTGGCCGACAGTGGCGAGCGACCGTTAAGCAACAACTGCAATTGACCGTCAGTGCGCAGTCGTGCGCGGTTCGACAGCTCGCCCGCCAGCAACAAGCCCAGTTCGCCGAGGCCGCCGGTGATCAGCAGGGTATTGAGTTGGTCCAGGGCCAGCGGCTCGGCGGCAGCTTCCACGGGGGCCGCTATCAGGATCGGGCGCTGGGACCGCGTGTCGCGGTACAGCCGGCTGCCCGTCGGCTGGCCGCTCAGTTGCCGCCACAGGCGCTGCAACCAGCGACGCTCGTCGGCACCCGCGCCGGGCACGTCGATGGCCTCGTCGATGGCCACCTCGACGGCGCACGCCATCAGGCTGCCCAGGGAGCGTTCAATGCCGATCCAGGACTCCAGGTGACAACGCTCAAGGCCATTGCTGGCCCGGCCTGCCAGCAACAGCCGCGCCACCGGCGCCGCGGTCACAGCCATGGCCTTGAGCAAGGCGACAATCGGGCTGCTGTCGCTGATCCAGCGGCGATCATCCATGCCCCACAGATACAGGACCCGGGTCGCAACGGCGCTGCCCAGCACCTGCTGCAGCCCTTGCTGCAGCAGGTGCGGGTGATGCACCGCCACCCGGTAATGGCCCTCCTGATCACGTTCATTGAGCGGGCCGGGCGCGACGAACAGCAGCTCGGTGTCCGGGCTCAGGGCCTGGACCTCATCGGCCAATTGCCGACGCAGCCCTGGCTCGGCCAACAGGCAGATCAGCCGCTTGATCCCGGCGCCGCCGCTGGGCTCCTCGACGTCCTGCCACTGTTCGCTACAGGTGAGCAGCGAGGGCTCAGGCGTCGCAGTTGCGCCGCCGGGTGTCGGCGCTTCCAGCCAGTAGCGGTCTTTGGCAAAGGCATAGCCCGGCAGGCCGATGCGCGCGGGACGGTGTCCGCTGCCATAGAGCTGCGCCCAGTCGATGCCGTTCTCAGTGTCTGCCCCCGCGAGCCACAGCGCCGCCAGTTGCCCCAAGTCAGCCGCAGCCAGGGCCTGTTCGCAGGTCATCAGCGGCCCGGCTGGCGGGTCGGCGCGCTGGCCATCGATCCAGGCTTGCAGTTGCTGTTGCAGTTGCTCATGGCTATCCACGCTGAAAATCGCCCGGGCCGCCATGGCTTCGCGCCCGGTTTGCAGGGTGTAGGCCAGCGCGGCGAGGTCAGGGCTGTGTTGCTTGAGGTAGTCGAGCAGGCGCGCCACCTGCTGCTGCAGACGCTGTTCATTGCGCGCGGACAAGGGCACCAGCACCGTCTGCCCCTGGTGCGTGGCGAACGTGCGTTGCTCGCGATACTCCTCCAGCACCGCATGGGCGTTGGTCCCGGAAAAACCGAATGAACTGACGCCCGCGCGCCGCGGCGTGGCTTGTTCCGGCCAGTCGCAGCCCTGTGTGTCGATCAGCAGCGGCGAGTCTTCGAGCTTGATATGGGGGTTGTGCTGCTGGAAATGCCCCAGTGCCGGCAGCTTCTTGTGTTTCATCTGCAGCAGCACCTTGAGCACCCCGGCAATGCCGGCAGCGCCCTCGGTATGGCCGATGTTGGCCTTCACTGAACCGATATGGCAGAACCCCCGGTCGTTGGTGTAGCGGGCAAAGGCGCGCTTGAGCGCGTTGATCTCGATCGGGTCGCCGAGCCGGGTGCCGGTGCCGTGGGCCTCGATGTAACTCAGGGTGCGCGGATCGATCGCGGCGTTCTGCCAGGCCTGGACGATGACGTTTTCCTCCCCGGCCACGCTCGGCGCGGTGAGCGAGGGGGTGTAGCCGCCATGCAGCGCCGCCGAGCCCTTGATCACGCCATGGATCGGATCGCCATCGGCCAGTGCCTGTGCCAGTGGCTTGAGCAACAGCGTGGCGACGCACTCACCGGGCACATAGCCATCGGCGCGCGCGTCGAAGGTGTGGCAGCGGCCGGTTGGCGACAGCGCCCGGATCGCTGAAAAGTAACGATAGTGCCAGGACGACAGCAGCAAGTTGCTGCCGCCGACCAAGGCCATCCCGCACTCACCGTTGCGCAATGCCATGCAGGCGGCATGCAACGCCACCAGCGACGAGGAGCAGGCGGTGTTGAACATCAGGCTCGGCCCCTTGAAGTCGAACCAGAACGAGATCCGGTTGGCGGCGATGGTGCCGCTGCCGGTGGCGATGTACGGGTCCATCGGCAGACCCAGTTCGCTGATCTTGTCGATGTATTCGTTGAAGCAAGAGCCGATGAACACCCCGGTGTTGCTGCCGCGCAGCCCCGCAATCACCCCGGCATGCTCGGCGCAGGTGTAGGCGCTCTGCAGCAGCAGCCGCACTTGCGGGTCCATCCACTGGGCTTCGCGGCGCGACAGGTTGAAAAAGCCGGCGTCGAACTTGTCGACGTCGGCGATGAAGCTGCCCCAGCGCGAATAGGTCCGGTCCTGGGCCTCGGGATCGGCGTCGAACCAGGGCTCGATGTCCCAGTGATCCGCCGGCACCGGCTTGATCAGCTCCAGGTCCTGCCAGAGGTTGCGCCAGAACTGATCCAGATCCCCGGCTTCGGCGAACTGCCCGTGCAGGCCGATGATGGCGATATCGCTCTGGGGCAGCTTGCCCGCCTGGGGTGTGGCCTGGGTTTGGCTGATCACCTCGGGCCCCGTCACAGGCTGGGCTGGCCAGTCGACCTGCACTGGCACCGCCGCCCCGCTCTGCTCCCCCAGCAGCCTGATGAACGCCGCGGGGTGTTGCTGCCAGAGAAACGTCGCCAGCTCGGCGAGGCTCGGGTACTCAAAGAACACCGTGGCTTCCAGTTCGATCTGCGCCGCACTGGCGATGCACTGCGCCAACTGCACCAGTTGCACGGATTCGAGGCCCAGGTCCATCAGGTTACGCAGGCGTTGCTGCTTGCTCACCTGGCTCGCGCCAATGCCGTGCAACTGAGCCAGCAGATAGTCTTCCATCGCGGCGGCGCTGCCGGTCCGGTGCGGCGCTTCAGGGGCAACCAGGCCGGCACTGCGCAGGCGCTTGAGCGAGCAGCCCTTGAACTGGGCAATCAATGCGCCGTCGTCGCTGTACAAGTCAGCGTCGAACAACAGCAGTTCGCCGGAGTTCTTCAGCAAACGGGCATGAATCCAACCGCTGGCCGGGGCCTGGCGCCGATGAAACGTCAGGGACTTGATCCCCAGGGGAATGTAATGACTGGCCAGTTGCTCCGCGGCCAACAGGGGAATGAGGGTCATGAAGGCGCTGTTGATCAGCAATGGATGCAAGGCGTAGTGGCGTTCATCCTTGAGCAGCACCCGCGACACCGCCTCACGGCCGTTGGCTTGCAGGTAGAGCGCTTGCAGGGTGCGATAGCTCTGGCCAATGTGCAGTTGCTCGCTGATCCGGTAGATCGACTCCAGTTCCACCGCGGTCATGCCGGCGCGCAGCTCGGCTGGCGGCACTGACGGGGAGCTCATTGGCAGGGATGAAGCCGCGACCGCCAACAATTCGCCACTGGCCACCACCTGCCAGGGCTCCAGCGGCGTGCGCCGGCACACGGCCTCGAACCCGGGCTGCCCGGCACGGATCGCCACTTCAAGCTGTTCGCCTGCGGCCAGGGCCATGGGCGCGGCAAACGTCAGCCTCTGCAACTGCAGCGCCTGACCCTCGCTGAGCTGGCCCAGCCCGTGCTCCAGCGCCAGGCTGGCGTAGGTCAGCCCCAGGAGTATCTGCTGGTGATTGAACTGGTGATCGCGCAGGCACGGTTCATCGTAGTGATACACGGCGGCGGCGCTGAGCTCGGCATTGGCCGGTGGCGCTTCGATACGTCGTGGCGCCGGCTCTTGCAGCGCCTGGGCCCTTAGCCTTTCGAACTCCAGCGCCGCTTGTTCGACGCTGATTTCCTGTCGTTGGATCTTGCCATGCAGAACCCTGATTTTACTGTCCACTGCTCTCTCCAATCCTTGGTTCTGATAGTGCTCGCAATACGAAATCGACTCTGCGCCTTGCCGCCTCAGGCGCCGCTGAAGTCGAGGAAGGCTTTGTTCGAAGGCCGCAGGAACGGCAGGTAGGCCGGCGGCGGCATCTTGCCCACCAGGCGCGGCACGTTGCCCTTGGGGCCCAGCTCCCGGGCCAGCATGGCGATAAACAGGGTGATCTCCAGCGCCGCCACATGGCGCCCGAGGCAGGCATGAGGGCCGCCGCCGAACTGGCAGGTTTCCACCTGATTCAGCGCACGGTCCAGGCCCAGCCAGCGCTCCGGTCGCCAGCTGTCGGGGTCCGGGTAGCGTTCGGGATTGCGGGAAACGTGCAGCAGGCTGACCCCGGCCATGACCCCGGCGGGAATCCTCTGCCCGAGCAACTCGAACTCGGTGTGCACCTTGCGCATTTCAAAGGGCGCCGGTGGGTACAGGCGCATGGTTTCACGGAATATCCCTTCAGCCAGCGGCACTTGCCTGACCAGTTCCTCGTGGGTCACCGGCAGGCTTTCCAGCCCGGCGACCTGCTCGCACAGCTGCTGCCAGACATCTGGATGCTGCGACAGCATCAGCGCCGACCAGGCCATCACCGCCGCGGTGGTTTCCGAGCCGGCAAACCCCAGCCCGAGAATGTTGTGCACCAGTTCGACTTCGGACAGGCCGTTGCCCTGCTCATCGCGGCCCAGGATCATCGCCCCCACCAGGCTGTCGTGGTCATTGTTGGCCCGTGTGGTGGCGACAATCTGCGCCACTCGCTGCTCCAGCCAGCCCCGCGCCTTGCGACAGCGCCACGCCGGAAAACCGGGCAGATTGATCTTCAACGGAATCATGCCGAGGAAAAACTCCTCGTACTGGTGACGCCACAACTCCAGCTCGTGGGTTGCAATCCCCAGAATCCGGAATACCACTTCCAGGGCGATGTCCTTGGTCTGGGGAAAAATCGCCAGCTGGTTTTCCCGGCTCCAGTGCTTGAGCCGCTGATCGATGGTTTCCACGATGAACTGGCCCACCTTGGCGCGGGTCAGGCCCTTGGGGGTGAAGGCATCGGTGCTGGCCTTGCGTGCATTGCGGTGGCGCGGGCCATCAAAGGCGTTCATCGCCTCGCCGGTAATCACCGGCATCTGTTCACGCAGGAATGAATTGTCGGTGTACTTGTTCTGCAGGATCGCCAGCCCCGCCTCGTCGACGATTTGCAGCACCGGTAACTGGCTGCCGAAATAGGTCCAGAACATCGGCCCGCACGCGGCCTCGGCCTGACGCAACTCGCCGAGGGCGTCCTTGCCAATCTTGTGCACGTGCCCGAGCAAGGGGATCTTGCCGGGCATCACCGGGAATCCGTCCTTGATCTTGATGTTGGCCGCCAGTGGCCGGGCAGCCTTGAGCCGCGGCTGGGCAGCGTCGGCCGTGCTCTGCGCGGGTACGGTGGTGTCTTCAATCTGGCTCATAACCTTCCCTGTTCATTGGTGGTGCCGGTGAGCAACTGGGCAAACTGCGCGGCGTCCAGCTCACCGCCGCTGATGCGTCGGTACAGATCACTGGAGAACAACGCGCAGGGCGCCGTGGCCGACTGGGGCGGCGCCGGTGGATGCTCAAACTCATAACCGGGCAGTTGCATTCGATTGCCGCCCTGGGGAAACAGCGCCGAAGTATCCAGTTCGGCGCCGCGACACCAGGCCTCGCCCTTTTGCGCCAGTGATCCGCTGGCGATTTGCGGCTCAGCCTCTTCAATGCCATCCAGCGGTGACAGCCAGCAGCCATTAT
Organism: Pseudomonas danubii; assembly: GCF_042980055.1. Classification (NCBI taxonomy): domain Bacteria; kingdom Pseudomonadati; phylum Pseudomonadota; class Gammaproteobacteria; order Pseudomonadales; family Pseudomonadaceae; genus Pseudomonas; species Pseudomonas danubii. The sequence goes on along the minus strand of NZ_CP116502.1, from coordinate 4,535,587 downwards.
CCGGCGTGCCGGCCAACAACAATGTCAGGCGTGCCCGCAATTGCTGGCAGTCATCCACCACCAAGGCGGCGCGATGGGCCAGACGCTGTTCGCGCAGGGCTAAACTGTAGGCCAGATCTGACAGATCGATAGGCCGATTCCCATCGATTAATCCCTGAAGTTTGTTCAGATAGGCCAAGAGGCTGCCCCGGCTGGCTGCGGCGACGATCAGCAGTTGCTCGCCGGGCATGGGGCTCAGTGCTGGTCGCGCTGGCTGATACTCCTCCAGCACCAGGCTGGCGTAGGTGCCGCCTGCGCCAAAGGAGTTGATCAGGCAGCGGCGCGGCTGGCCGCTGTCATCCGTGGTCCAGGACGACGCCTGCTGTTGCAGGTAAAAGGCGCTGCCGTCCAGACGGATATGCGGGTTCAGCGGCTCGGCATTGATCGAGGGCGCCAACATTTGATGCTGCAGTTGCAGCAGCACCTTGGTCAGCTGGGAGATCCCCGAGGCGGCCTCAAGGTGACCGATGTTCGACTTCAGCGTGCCCAGCGCACAGCTGCCCGGCGCCAGTTCGGCAAAGACTTTTTTCAACGCCGCCACTTCAATCGGGTCGCCGAGTTCCGAACCATTGGCCGCCGCTTCCACGTAGTTGATCTGCGCCGGCTGCAAGCCTGCGCGCTGGATGGTCTGGGCGATCAAGCGGGCTTGCTGGCGGGTATTGGGGGCCGAGTACTGCAGCTTGCCGCCACCATGATTGAGGCCAGTGCTCTTGATCACCCCATGGATTCGGTCGCCATCGGCCACGGCCGCTGCCAATGGTTTGAGCAGCACGGCGCCGGCGCCCTCCCCCGGCAGCATGCCGTCGCTCTGGCCAAAGCCGCGACTCGATTGCCCACTGCCCAGCAGCTTGGCCAGCTTGAGAGTCTGGTAGCGGGACGGGTCGAGGATCAGGTTGACGCCACCGGCCATGGCCATCGCGCATTCGCCCTGCAACAGACTCTGGCAAGCCAGATGAATCGCCGACATGGAACTGGCGCATGCGCTGTTGACCGCCAGGCTCGGGCCCTTGAGATCGAACGCGTGGGAAATCCGGTTGGGCAGCTGCCAGTCGGTGACATTGGCCTTGATCGCCGCCTGTGCAGCTGGGTCCTCGCGCAGCGAGGACGGGTTGTACATCGAGCCGATGAACACCCCGATGGCCTGCGTGTCGTCCTGCTGGAACCGGGCCAGGGCATCGCTGTTGTAACCGGCGCTCTCGAAGGTCAGCCAGGCCACTTCGAGCATCTGCCGCAGCGGCGGCGAGCAGTGCTGCGCCTCGGCGTCGGAAATCGCGAACAGCTGGTGATCAAAGGCCTCGACCTGGTCCAGGAAGCCGCCGTAGTAGCGTTGGTCGCCGTTCAAGGCCGCTGACCAACGCTGGCCGCCGGCCTCGCTGATACAGTCGCGACCGTTGCGCAGGTTGTCCCAGAACGCGTCCAGATCACCCGCCATCGGATAGCGCCCATTGACCCCGATAATCGCGATGTCGCGGCTCACAGCCCGAGGCTCGACCCTGCCTGAGGTATGCGGCGCGGGCCGCAGCTGGGTGTGACCACGGGCCGGCAGCGGCGCCTCGGCCGGTGCTAGCGGTGCCGGGCGTTCGGCCAGTTGCGGGGCAAAATGACGGGTCAGCGCTGGCCGGTGTTCGGCCACCAGGTAGCGGGTCAGCTGATTGATGGTGTTGTGTTCGAACAAGAGGGTGCGCGACAGCTCGCCGGCGCTTTTTTCCAGCGCCTGGATCAGGCTGATCTGCAGGATGGAATCGATGCCATAGCGATCAAACGCGGTGTCGCGCTGCAAACGCTCGGGCGCCATGTTCACCAGCTTGGCCAGCACCTCGGTGATCAGTTGCCGGCAGTGTCCGGCCAGTACCTCTTCTTCCATCTCGGCCTCGGGGCCGGGGTTTGGCGCCTGGGGCGCGACCGGCAACGGCGCGACGTCGACCCGGGCCGGCAGGCAGACCACGCCATCGCTGGCGGCAACGATGATCTGCTGGCCCAGGGAATGGCTGGCCGAGGCCGGAAAGGCAAGGTCCTCAAAACCTTGGCCCAGCAGCAGTTGCCGCCAACGCTCGGGGTACACACCAGGGCAGCCGGGAATGCGCAGCGCCGTGTCGTTGTGCAGCCACCAGCCTTCGAGCAGGCCGAACGTCAGGTGGGTGAACAGCGAACGGTCGCTGATTTCATTCAGCACCAGCAGCCCGCCCTGGCGCAGCGCGGTCTTGGCGTTTTGCAGGGTGCGCCGCAGGTCGGGGGTGGCGTGCAGCACATTGGTGGCGATCACCAGGTCATAGTGCTGCAGGCGGATGCCTTGCTCGGCGCAGGGTTTGCCCACATCGAAAATCGCCGTGCGCAGGTAAGGCGCCCGGGGCGCGAAATGCGTTTGGGCATGGTTCAGGAACGCCTGGGACAGGTCGGTGTAGCAGTATTCGGCAATGCCCTGTTGCCACGGGCCCAGGCTGTTTATCAGCCCCGCAGTGGTGCCGCCGGTGCCGGCGCCGATTTCCAGAATCCGCAGCGGCTGGCCGTTAGCGGCCTGACGGCGGGCGACGTCGACGACCACCTGGCCCAGCACGGCATTGAAGTAATCGCAGACCCGATTGTTTTTGTAGATGCCCTCCACCAGGTCCATCGAGCCATTGGGGAACATCACTGCGGTAGCCAACTGCTCACCGCGCAGAATGCCCGGCAATGCCCGGACAAAGGTCTGCAGCAGTTGCACTTGCGCCTGCAGGTCGGCGTCTTGGCACCATTGTTCACTTGCCAGCTGCCATTGCGCGGCCAACGCCGCCTGATCAGGCAGGGCCGACAACAACCGCCCCTGCTCATCGATATCAGCGTTTTGCACCAACCAATCCAGACTTTCGCGCAGCCAGCGGCGATAGAACGGCTGGGCCCGCAGATTGGCCGCCACCGCCGGATCGGCGGCGATCCGTTGCTCGGTCAGCGGCCCGCCGGCGGCCAGGGCGCCGAGGCAGGCGAAGATATGAGCCAGCAACAGCCGGTTCATCTCGTTGGCCGCCGGATGATGTTGCGGCGCCGGGCCTGCGCCCTGGGCAACCTGCACCCAGTCGACGCCCGCCAGTACGGCTTGCGCCGGGTAGCAATCGAGCTGCCAGTGGCCGTTGATGCCGGCAATCGCCCGGGGCTCTAGCAACTTGACCAGCCCCAATTGCGGCAAGGGGCTGGCCAGCAACCGCTGCAGCGCCGCCATGCCTTCCTGGGGTTCGATGGAACCCAGGCCCTGGGCGGTCATGAGCGCCCGGTAGCCCGGATCGGCCACCACCCCCACGGAACCCCAATAACCCCAGTTGATGACCTTGACCGGGCAGCCGCCGCGCTGCCTGAGCTGGGCTGCCAAGGCATCGGTAAAGGCGCAGCCGGCGGCGTAGTTGCTCTGACCGGCAGCGCGGCTGAAGGCGATCATGGATGAGAAAAACAGCACGAAATCCAGCGCCGGGTTGTCCGCTGGGGCACAGACCTGCGCCAGGGCGCTGCTGCTCAGGCGCTTGGCATCGAACACCGCGCTGAACTGCGCTTCGTCCATCTGCGCCAGACGTCCATCGTCCAGTACCAGGGCCGAATGCACCCAGCCATTGATCGGCCCGCAGGCCTCGAGCACATGCTGCCGGGCCTGGGTCAATTGCCCGATGTCCGTGGCGTCGGCCTGGATGTACAGCGGCGGCGCGGCGTTGTGTTGCCGGGCCAACCGTGCCAGTTGCTCCAATGAGTGCTTGATCCTGTCGTCAGCGGTGCGGCGGCCGAGCCAGACCACCCGGGCCCGCCAATGGCTGATCAGATGCCGGGTCCACACTTGGCCAATGCCTCCGGCGCCGCCGATCACCACATACACGCCGCCTTCGCGGTACTGCACGGCGCCCGCTTCGGCCGGCTCGCGCTCGGCCAGTGGCAGCAAGCGTTGGCAGAACCATTCGCCGTCACGCCAGGCCAGGCATTCCCCGGCCACTTCGGGCTCGGGCAGCGTCTGTGGCAGTGCCTGGCCGTGGGCCGGCAGGTCCATCAGTTCCACCCGCCACAGCGTTTGCTCTTTGGCCAGGGACCCGGCCAGCCCGTGGCAGGCGGCCTGTTCCGGCGCCAGGGGTTCATCAGGGTGCACGGCAACACTGGTGTTGAAGATCAGTTGCAGCTGCAAGGCCTGTTGCGCAAACCCCAACTGCAACAGGGCCTTGATCAAGCGGAACAGCATCAGCGTGCTCTGCTGCGCCGGAGCCAGCCAGATCAGGCGCTGGAACGGTGCACAAGCGGCCAGTTGAGCACTGAGCGCCTCAAGGGTGGACGCCTGGGTCGGCATGAACTGGATCTGTGGGTGCAACCCGGCCAGCCAGTCGCGCTGATCACTGGACGCACCAATGGCCAGCGTCGGCAAGGCTTGCATCACCTTGGCCGGGCTGTCGGCGATCAGCCATTGCGGGGCCAGCAGGCTCAAGCCCGCCGGCAGCACCGGCTCGCTGTCCTGCGCCAGCGGCTGGCCGCGGCCATCACGCATGGGCCGGGAACTGAAACCGCGCAGCGCCACGGCCACCTGGCCCTGGGCGTCGCACAGTTGGATGTCGATCCGCTGCACCGCGCTGCCCGGGTGGCGGCTGTCGAGGCTGATCAGTGCCCACATCTGCGCTTGGCACCGGGCAAACACCTGCACTTGCTCAAGGGCGAAAGGCAGCAGCGTCTGGCCTGTGCCCTGGTGGTCTTGCAACAGACCGATGGAGGCCTGGACCGCCGAATCGAGCATGCCCGGATGCAACACCCAATCCCCCGCAAAACCCTCTGCCGCCAGCTCCAGGCGGGCCAGCACCCTGCCCTCGCCCAACCACAGCTGGGACACACCGCGATGGCCAGGGCCGTAGTCAATGCCCATCGCCGCAAACAGCGGATACAGTTCGTGCGCCTCCAGGCTGCGCTGCCAGGGCGCCGCGCACAGTGTGGCCAGATCCAGCGCCGGCACCTCGGCGGCGGCAATCACCTGGGCACTGCCCTTGCAGTGTTCAAGCACCCCGCCCTCGGCGTCCGAGTAAATCCTGAAGTCGATCTTGTGCTGCTCCAGTGTCAGTGCGACATGCAGCTCGCTGCGCTCCGGTGTCGGCGTATAGGGCGTCAACCAGACGACGTTGTTCAATTGCAGCGTGCCGCTTTGCGCTGCCTGCCGATCCAGCGAGCGCACCACGGCGGCCCGGGCCATTTCCAGATAGCCGACGCCGGGCATGGTGTTGCACTGGTTGACCCGATGGTCGACGAACCAGCCTTCGTCGCCCTGCCAGCGGCTGCTGAAACGCTGCTGGTAGAAGTCCGAGGTGTTGCGCTCAAGCATCGGGTGCAGCCACGCCGCCGGCGCCCCACGGCCGGGCACTGCAGCGCCGGCCAGGTCTGTGACCCAGTGGCGCTCCTGGGCGAAGGGATAGCCCGGCAGGCTCAGGCGCCGCAGCGGGCGATCGCCAGGATAGAGCTGACGCCAGTCGATCTGCAGGCCCTGCACCCAGAGCTCCAGCAACTTGGGGTACTTGCGTTTGTCGATCCAGGCCGCCAGTGCACCAGCCATGTCCTCGTCCTGGCGAAACAGTGCCAGCGCCGGGTTGTCGCTCTCGGATACGCCGCGATACATGGCTTTGCCGGTCGCCGCAAAGTCATCGAGCTGGCGTTGCAGATCGCTCAGGGAATCGCTCAACAGCGCCACCCGCTCCTGCATCGCGTCGCGGCCCACTTGCAGCGTATAAGCCAGATCATCGAGGTAGGCCTGGCTTTCGAGCGGGTCCTGATGCGCTCGTGCGGCGATGAACGCCGCCAGGCGACGGGCAGCCTCACGCAGCCGCTCCGGGGTTCTGGCCGACAGCACAAACGCTCGCGCGCCGGTTGCCAGCAGCGGGCGCTCCACCTGCGGTGCGCGGTACTCCTCCAGCAGGACATGGGCATTGGCACCTCCAAAACCGAAGGAGCTGACCCCCGCCCGCCGCGGCAGTTGGTTGCCCTGGCGGTCCTGGATGGCCGCCCATGGACGATTGTGCTGCACCACGTAAAACGGGCTGTTGTCGAGTTCGATGTAAGGGTTGAGCTGTTCACAATGCAGGCTCTTGAACAGGGTCTTGTGCTTGAGTTGCAACAGCACCTTGATCACCCCGGCGATCCCGGCCGCCAGCTCCAGGTGCCCCATGTTCGACTTCACCGAGCCTACGCCGCAGTAGCCCTGCGCCAACGCCTCGTTGCCCAGCTCTTGGTTGAGTTCGCGGAAGGCCATTTTCAGGCCGTTGATTTCAATCGGGTCGCCCAACTCGGTGCCGGTGCCATGGGCCTCGATGTAGCCGACGCTGCGCGGATCGACGCCGGCCTTGCGGTAGGCCGACTTCAACAGCTCGGCCTGGGCCCGCGGGTTGGGCGCCGTCAGTGAGTTGGCCTTGCCGCCGTGGTTTTCCGCGGTGCTGCGGATCAGCGCGTAGATATTGTCGCCATCGGCCTCGGCCTGGGCCCGTTTTTTCAGCACGATCATCCCCACGCCTTCGCCACGGGCATAGCCGTTGGCCTGGGCCGAAAAGGTCTTGCTGCGCCCGTCCAAGGCCAACATCCCGGCCTTGCTGAAGCTGATTTGCGCCTCGGGGGCGATCAGGGTATTGACCCCACCGACCACCGCCATGGCGCAGTCGCCACTGTGGATCGCCTGAACCGCGCGGTGGATCGCCACCAGGGACGAGGAACAGGCGGTTTCCACGGGCTCGCTCGGGCCATGAAAATCCAGCAGGAAGCTCATGCGGTTGGGGCCGACCGACGGCACCATCGCCGTGGCGCTGTAGCCCTCCACCGGTATCCCGGCCTTGGCAATCAGGCTGCTGTAGCCGGTCACGCCGGTGCCGACGAAGATCCCGGTGTTACTGCCCGCCAGATCGGCGCTGGCGTAGCCCGCGTCTTCAATGGCCAGCCAGACATAGGTCATCAGCAGCCGCTGCTGCGGGTCCATCAGCTGCGCTTCCCGTGGCGAAATGGCGAAGAACAGCGGGTCGAAGTGATCGACGCCGTGGATGAAGCCGCCCCACTTGACGTTGGTCTTGTCGACTTCGCGATGGGGATCACCGTAGTACTCGCGCCAGTCCCAACGGTTGGCGGGAATCTCGCTGATGCAGTCGCGCCCGTCCTTGAGGTTATGGAAAAACTGCTCGACGTCCTCGGCCATGGGAAAGCGGCCACTGATACCGATCACCGCGATCTCGTCATCGATGCGGTTTGCTGGTGGCGGTTGCCTGACTCCGCTGACGCCGTCCCCTGGCCCCGGGACCGCCGCTGGCAGCGCTTGCTGCCGGGGCTGGGCCGCGGCGGCTGGCGCTGCGCTGGCCTGCGGCGCGAATCGTGGAGCCAGCGCCGCCTGGTGCTCGCGCTCCAGGTACGCGCAGAAACGACCGACTGTGGCGTGTTCGAAAAAGATCGTCGGCGCCAGGTTGAGTCGCCATTGCTGTTTCAGGGTATTGGCCAGGGTGGTCAGGCTGATCGAGTCGAAGCCGTATTGGCTGAACTCGACATCCAGACGGATATCGCCAGCGGGAATCTTCATCTGCGCCGACACCTGTTCGATCAGCGCCCGCTGCAAGGCTTCAGTCAGCGGCGCCGCCGGCTGCGTTGCTGCCGACAACGATGCCGGCTGCGCTGAGAGCGATTGTGGCTCCGGCATTGCCGCGGCGGTGGCCGCGTTGACCAGCGCGGTCATCGGCTCGCGCCGTCCGTGCATCACCAGCACCTGGGGCAAGGCCAGCGCCACGCACTGGCGCAAGGCATGAATCCCGGCGTTGCTCGGCATGGCCACCATGCCGGTGCTTTGGGCCATGTGCTGCGCGGTGGCGGCATCGACCTGCATGCCGCCGTCTTTCCACAGCGGCCAGTTGATCGCCAGGCTCTGGCCCTGGCGCAGCCCCTGGGCGGTGAGCTGTTGGCGGTACGCGGCGTAGTGATCGACAAAGGCGTTGGCGGCCGCGTAGTCCGCCTGGCCGACGTTGCCGACGACACCGGTCCCGGAAGAAAAGCAGATCCAGAAATCCAGCACCAGCCCAGCGGTGGCAAGGTCCAGGTTGCGGCTGCCGGCGACCTTGGCCGCCAGCACCTGGCGCAGTTCGTCATCCTGCTTGTTGATCAGCAGACTGTCGCGGATCACCCCGGCGCAGTGCAGCACGCCGTCGAGGCCGTGGTGCTCGGCGACAATCCCGTCGATCAACCGCTGTACCGCCTGGGCGTCGCTGACATCCAGCGACTGGTAGTGAACCCGGTTGCGGCCCGCATCAATCCCGGCCAAGCCGTTTGCGGCCAATGCCGAGCGGCCGGTGAGAATCAGCGTGGCGTCGCTGACACGGGCAGCGATGGCCTGAGCAAACAGCCGGCCGAGGCCGCCGAGGCCACCGGTAATCAGGTACACCCCGCGGTCCTTCCACGGCGCGTCGATCGCCAGGTCGACCGGCGGGCACGGCCGCCAGCACTGAACCTGGCGCCGGCCTTCCCGGTAGCGGATGGCGACATCGCCGGCGGCGATATTTTCCGCCAGCCGTTGTGCCAGTGACGATGGTTGATCCAGCTCGATCAGCTGGCCGCGCACCTGCGGCGCCTCCTGCTGCAAGCTGCGCAGCATTGCCGCCAGCCCGCCGCTCATCCGCTCGCCGCGCGGGTTATGCACCGCCAGCTGGAGCAGGCGGCGTCCGCCACCGCCGGCCAGCAGCCCGCGGATCTGCTGCAACAGCGCCAGGGCCAGCTGTTGATAGTCCACCGCGCAGTCCTGATCGGGAGCCTCCAGCACCATGCACTGGCAAGCGCCGTCCTGGGTGCTCAGTTGCTGCTGCACCTGGGCGGCCAACTGCGGATCAAAGCCACTGAGCAGGATCAGGCGCTGGCCAAGGCTCGGCGCGGGCAGCGTCGGTGCCGCCTGCTCCAGCCATTGGGGCTGGAACAACAGGGTTTCCAGCAACTCAGGCTCGGCGCCTGGTGCTTCGCTCGGGGCGCTCAGCACCCGTGAAGTAAAGCCCTGCATCAAGACGCAGAGCGTGCCTTGGGCATCGAACAGCTCAATGTTCAAACGCTGCAAACCGCTATCGGCCTGCTGATCGTCGCGGCGCTCGGCGTAGCTGACCCGAGCCCACATCCGTTCGCTGCAGGGTTGCAGAATCTGCAAGCCTTCCAGGGCAAACGGCAGGGTTGGTCGGGTCAACGGCGGCAAGTGCTGCCGCTGGTCCTCACTCAGCACCACGTCGGCCCCCAGACTCAGGGCGATGGCCGCTTGCAGCGCCGAGTCCATGAGCGACGGATGCAGCACATAGTCCTCAAAACCATCGCGCTGACAGGCGGGCAATCGCAGTTGTGCCAGCACTTCACCCTGCCCGAGGTGCACCGACTCCAGGCCCTGATAAGCCGGGCCGTGGGCAAAGCTCATGGCCCGGTAGGCGTCGTAACACTGCTCGGCGCTCAACTGGCCGCCGTTCATCCGCGCCTTGAGCGCCGCCAGATCCACCTGCCGGGCTGGCGGCGAGGTGAAAGCGGCCAGGCCCTGGCTGTGCAGCAACGCCTCTGCGGTGGCTTGTCCGGTGAGCGGATCGAGTTCGCGGCTGGAGATCTCGAAGCGGATCGCCCCGTCCTCATCCTGGATCAGTTCGATATCCACCTGGCGCGGCTGGGCGCCGACGATCAAGGGCCGCAGCCACACCACCTGAGTCAGGGTTGGCTGTGGCCCTGGCGTGGCCATTGCCACCGCCGCCCGGGCCATTTCCAGATGGGCGACGCCGGGAAAAATCCGTTGCCCGCCCACCACGTGCTGCTTGAGGAAAAACTCCTCGCCATCAAAGCGGCTGGTAAAGCGCTGACGCTGCAGGTCCGAGGTGTTGCGCGCCAGGAATGGATGCAACTGGCGCGGGCCGCAAGAGCCTTCGGCGCTGACCGTGCCCGCCGCCACGCCCCGTTGCGCCGGCGCTATCCAGAAATTCTGCCGGGCAAAGGGATAGACCGGCACGTGCACTCGGCGGGCGTCGCCCCGGTGTTGGCGATTGAAGCTGTCCCAGTCGAGCTTGCCTCCCGCGGCCCAGGCTTGAGCCAGGGCTTGCAGGCGCTGCGGCTCGGCGCTGCCCGGCAGCTCGATGTCGCCCCCCTCTACGGTGTCGATCTGCCCGCAATAGACGTCGCGGGAGGCGTGGCCGTCCAGCCAGTCATTGAGTTGCTGGCGCAGTTGCTCCTTGTCCGAGCAGAGGATGATCAAGCGATGGGCCTGGGCCTGCCGCCCGGTTTGCAAGGTGTACGCCAGATCCACCAGGCGCAGCGCCGGATCTCGCAGGGCCTGGCGCACACGCCGGGCATAGCGCTTGAGGCTGTCGGCGGTGCGTGCCGACAACGGCAGCAGGCACAGGCGCGGCTCGTGGCCGAGCGGCGCGGCCGCAGGCTCCGGGGCTTGTCGGATGACCATGTGCACGTTGGTGCCGCTGTGGCCAAAGGAGTTGAGCGCCGCCATTTTCGGCGCCTCGGCCAGCCATTCCCGGGGCTCGGGGTGGATGTGGAACGCCGAGCCCGCCAGTTCGATCCGCGGGTTGAGCTGCTGGAAATTCAGCAGCCCCGGCAACTGGCCATGCTTCATCGACAGCAGGATCTTGATCAGGCTGACCACCCCGGCCGCCGCCGACGCATGGCCGATGTGCGCCTTGGCGCTGCCCAGAGCGCAATAGCCGGTGTCGGCGGTGAACTGACGGAACGCCCGGACCAGGGCATTGACCTCCACCGGATCACCCAGGGGCGTGCCGGTGCCGTGGGCCTCGACGTAGCTGATCTGCCGGGGATCGATGGCAAAACGCCGATACAGCTCGCTGATCAAGCGCTCCTGGGCCTGGCCACTGGGGGCGGTTATGCCGTTGCTGGCACCGTCCTGGTTCATCCCCGAGGCGCAAATCACCCCGTAGATCGGGTCGCCATCGGCCAGGGCCTGGGAAAGACGCTTGAGGGTCACCATGCCCACCGCCTCGGACAGCACAATGCCGTCGCTGCGCTGATCGAAGGTATGGCAGCGCCCGGTGGGCGAAAGCATGTCCATTTGCGCCAGGCTGATCAGCCCGGGTTCGCCCAGGGTGGCGAAGACCCCTCCGGCCAGGGCCAGATCGGCTTGCTGGTTGCGCAGGCTTTCACAGGCCAGGTGGATGGCCGTGGCCGAGGATGAGCAACCGGTGTTGACCACCAGCGCCGGCCCCTTGAAATCCAGGAAGTAGGACAGCCGCGAGGCAATGATCGCGTCGGAGGCGCCGATGAAGGTTTCGTGGAAATAGCCGGTCGGCTCCGCCCCGACAAAGATGCCCACCGCCTGGTCGCGAAAGCTTTTCGGGTTGTAGCCGGCGTCTTCCAGGGCCTTCCAGCTCTCCTGCAGGATCAGCCGCTGATGGGGGTTCATCGACTCCGCATCCCGGGGCGAGATGTTGAAGAACAGCGGATCGAAGTCGTCGCGCTCGGCCAGCACACCGCCCCATTTGCAGTAGGTCTTGCCGGGCTGGCGCTCGGCCGAATAGCTGCGTTGCAGGTCCAGGTAACGCTCGCCCAACTCGACCACGCCATCGGCGCCGGTGCTCAGGTTGTGCCAGAAGCGTTCGACGTTCTCGGCGCCGGGAAACTGCCCCGACATGCCGATCACGGCAATGTCGTCGTGCAGCTGCGGCGGCACCGCCGGTGGTGTTTCGGCGCGGGCCTCGGTGCTGGTTTCGGCGCTGGCCTTGAGCTGTTGCAGCAGTTGCCGGGCCTGTTCAGCGCTGATCTGGCGCTGTTGCAGCCGGGCGATGATGGAGTGAAATGCTTGGCTGCTCATGATTGTCCTTTACCGGCCGTAGCCTGGGCTGCGTCGTGGTGTGCGCTAGTGCTGTGGTTGACGAGTTGCAGCAATTCATCGATGGCCAGTTCACCGCAGAGAAAGGCCGCTTCCAGTTGCCCCACCGATGGCGCCGGTTCGGTTGCCGCCGCTGGCGCGGCATCACCGCCCAAGGCCGCGCACTGCGCCGGGTATTGAGCGAGCAGGTAATCCACCAGGCTCTCCAGCGATGGGTAGTCGAACAGCAAGGCGGTGTTGAGCTCGATGCCCAGGGCCGCGCCGATGTGGCTGACAAAGCTCACGCCCAGGATCGAATCGATGCCGTAGTCGGCAAACGGCTGATCCACCTGAATCCGCCCCGGTTCCAGCTGCAGGGTCTTGGCCAGGCCGTCCAGCGCCAACGCGGTCAGCGCCCCGCGGCCGCCGCCATTGGCCGCAGGCGCCGATGGCAGGGGCTCGGAGGCCACAGTCGCTGCCAGTGGCCGTGTGGCAAGCGGCACAGGTTGGGGCTGGCGCTGGGGCTTTTCGTCGGGGACGAACAGCGCCGCAGGGGCCACGCCGTTGCGCTGCGCCACGACGATCTGCTGGCCAAGGCCGTGGGCGCATTGCGCCGGAAAGGCCACGCTGTGGAAACCGCTCTCGCCCAGCACCCGGGCCCAGCTCTGCGGGTACAGGGCCGGGGTGCCGGGGATGCGCAGTTCGGGGTCTTCGTACAGCCACCAGCCCTTGAGCAAGCCGAACGTCAGGTGAGCGAACAGCGACCGGTCACTGATTTCATTGAGCAGCACGATGCCGTCGCGCCGCAGCAATGCCGCGGCATGGGCCAGGGTGCGACGAATGCTGCCGGTGGCGTGCAGCACATTGGCGGCAATCACGATGTCATAGCCGCCCAGTTCCAGGCCTTGGGCCTGCGGCGGCTGTTCGACGTTCCACAGCTGATAAGTGAGGAACGGGTTGGCCGCACCGTAAGTGTTCCTGGCGTACATCAGGAACGCCTGGGAGATGTCGCTGTAGCAATATTCGGCCATCCGTTCGCGCCAGGGCTGCAGCGCCGGCAGCACGATGGAACTGGTGCCGCCGGTGCCCGCACCGATTTCCAGAATGCGGATCTGCCGTTGCGGTTCACGGATCGACAGCCCCTCCAGGTGCTGTTGCACCACTCCGGCGACCACTTGGTTGAAGTAGTCGGACAAGGCGTTGTGACGATAAACCCCTTCGACTTTGTGCATCGAACCCTGGGGGAACATCACGTCGGTGGCCTGGGTCCGTGCGCCGAGTATCGCCGGCAGCTGTTGCAGGCAAGCATCGACCAGCTCCACCTGGGCCTTGCGTTGTGGCTCGGCGAGCAACTGATCCCTGAGCTGGCACCAGTGCTGCTCCAGTGCCTGCAGATCCACCGGCGCGGTCAGTGCGACCTGCGTGCCACGGCGTTCCAGCAGTCCCTGCTGTTGCAGCATTTCCAGGCTGGTGGCCCACCAGCGAGCGTACTGCTCGCCGATACCGGCCTGGCGCCGCAGCCCGTCACTGTCGGCGAACTGCCCCGGCTGGCCGAACAGGCCCATGCGGCACAGTTGCACCAGGGTCATGGCCGCCATGGCACGGTCAAACGGCGCCGGGTCATGGGCCGCAAGCAACGGCGCCGCCGCCTGGCGATAACGCTCGCAGCCGTCGTCCGCCGCGTGCCCGGCGCTCTGGCCCAGGACGATGGGCTCAGGTTGCAACTGCATCAACTGCTGGACCGGCGCCGAGGCGGCCATGCACAGCAGCTGATCGAGCTGGCCCTGGCTCAGGGCATCGATAAAGCGGGCAAAGCACTCGAAACCCTCGCGGTCCTGCAGAGCCCCGGCGTGGCGGCTCATGGGTTGCGCCGTCGGGTCCGCTGCCTGTTGTTCGGTCAGCGATGACAGCCAAAACCCCCAATTGATCGCCCCCACCGGGAACGCCGCCTGCTGGCGCAGGCTGCGCACCAGGGTGTCGCCGAAGGTGATGCCCGCGGCATAGGCGCCCAGCCGCGCCGCACCCGAGAAGGCAAAGCTCTGCCCGGAGGAGAAGTAGCACATGAAATCCAGTGGTTCATCGGCCAGAGCCCGGTAGAACTCGATGCCGCCCCGGCTTTTCACCTGCAGGATGGCGTCGAACTGCGCCTCGGGGATGCGGGTGATCGGGTCTTCATGGTTGAACACCACGGCGGAGAAAATCGCGCCGTTGATCGCCCCATGGTGCTGTTTGATCCAGGCCACGGCCCGTTGCAGCGAGGCCGGATCATTGGCGTCGGCTTGCAGGTAGTGCAACTGCGACGGCTGCACGCTGCCCTGAACCCGTTGCACACAGCTGGCGAGCCGCTGCTGCACCTTGGGGTCGTCGGCGCTGCTGCGACCGAGCCAGATGACCCGGGCCTGATAATCGGCCAGCAGATAGCGACTGATAATGCTGCCCACCGTGCCGCTGCCGCCGAGAATCACATAGACGCCCCCCTGCTTGAGCGCCGGGGTGACAAAACCGCCGTCGACTGCCGAGGGTTGCGCTTGCCAGCTCAACGTGAAAAGGCGTTGGCGATAGGCCACGCCGTCCCGCAGGGCCAACGCCTCTCCCCGAGCCAACCCGGCCTCACTCTGCAACTGGCGCAACAAGCGCGGGCGGCGTCGGCTGTCGGCCAGCTCGCGGCTGGCGACATCCAGGTTGCGCACCCGGAACCGGTGTTCGCCCTGGGCAATCGCATAGGCCATGCCCGTCAGGCCGCCTCCCATGGCACTCACCGCCTCGCCACTGATGTCGAAGTTGTCCTGGCTGATGATGTAACTGTCGATGGCCTGGCAAGGGCTGTGCTGCTTGAGCCATTTGATCAAGCGCAGCAGCAGGATCTCGTGGTTCTGCGGGCTGTCGAGCTGCGCTTGCCAGTCGGCGGCCGCGGCGTGGCCAGCGAAGAAATACAGGCAATCGATGGCCGGCACCGCGCCCAGGCATTGCTCCAGCGCTTGCGGATCAGTGGCATCCAGCGCCCAGTGATCCGCTGCCAGACAGGCCGTGTGCCTGCCCGGTTCCAGGCGTATCACCCGGCCGGCGCCGGTGGCAAAACCGGCGCTGAGCAGGTAGTTCGCGGTGATCGCCTCCGCCACCGGCCGCAGCGCAGCCTCGGCGACAATCAGCACGCAGCGCTGTTGCACAGGCGCGGGCTCGATGCTCGACGCTTCAGCGCCCTGCCCCACGGCTTGCCAGCGCGCCAGGTAGCTCAGGCCATCACTGGCTGCGGCAGCCGGCGCTGGGGCCGCTGGCGTTTGCGTGACCGCGCCGGCCCCAGGCTGCACAGCCGGCAACCAGTACCTTTCCCGGGCAAAGGGGTAGACCGGCACACTGATCCGGTACGGCAGCGCTCCGCTGCGCCGGGCCTGCAGCAGCGACCAGTCGATGACCGCGCCCTTGACCCACGACTGCAGCAACTGGTGCAACTGGCCGCTCTCGACCCACTGGCTGACCTGCGTGGCCTGCTCGGCATCGGCCTGGGCCGCCGGGCGCTTGCCCTGCAGGTCGCCGCGATAAAAATCGGCATCCGCCGTGGTGTCGTGGTCGATAAAGCGACGCAACCGGGTCGCCAGCGTGGCGACACCATCAACGATCAGTCCAAGCCGCGCCGCCATCATTTCCCGACCCTGCTGCAGGGTGTACGCCAGGTTTGCCAGGTCGGCACCCGACAGCCCCGGACGTGCCTCTATATAGGCCAGCAGGGCCTGGGCGTAGTCCCGCAGGCGGTCCGCGTCGCGGGCGGAAAGCAGGATCACTTCGGCGTCACTGGCGTGCGGCATCGGCCGGTATTCGTCGTGTTCCTGGAGCAGCACATGGGCGTTGGCGCCGCCAGCACCAAAGGATGAGACCCCGGCGATCCGCGGTCCGGCGTTGGCCGGTTGCCAATCGTCCAGGGTCTGCTGCAGGTAAAACGGGGTGGCGTCCAGCCGCAGGTTGGGGTTGAGGGTGGCCGCGTGCAGGCTCGGCACCAGTTGCCGATGCTTGAGCTGAAGAATCACCTTGCTGACCCCGGCGATACCGGCAGCAGCTTCCAGATGGCCAATGTTGGCCTTGACCGAACCCAGCGCGCAGTGGCCCAGGGCGACACGGTCAAGGGCAAAGGCCTGGGTCAGGCCGCTGACTTCAATCGGGTCGCCCAGCTCGGTGCCGGTGCCATGGGCTTCGATGTAGCTGATCTGGCTGGCGTCGAGCCCAGCCTGATCGATGGCCAGGCGGATCACCTTGGCCTGGGCCTGGGGGTTGGGCACGGTGTAACCGTTGGTTTTACCGCCATGATTGACCGCCACGGCGCGGATCACCCCGTGGATGTTGTCGCGGTCCGCCAGGGCCTGGGACAAGGGCTTGAGCAATAAGGAACCGACGCCCTCGCCCGGCACGAAGCCATTGCCGCCTTCACCAAAGCTGCGGCAGCGACCATCCTTGGAAAGCATCTGCCCGGCGCTCAACTCAACGTAATTGGAGGGGTGCAGGTACAGATTGACGCCGCCGGCAAAGGCCATGCGGCACTCGCCGCGGCGCAGGCTTTCACAGGCCCGGTGCAGCGCGGTCAACGACGACGAACACATGGTGTCCACCGGCTCGCTCGGTCCGTTGAGGTCCAGAACGTAGGAAACCCGATTGGCGGTGGAGCCGAACGAGGTGCGCGGAAAGACCAGTTGCCCCTGCTCGCGCAGTGCCGGCCCGTACAGGCCGTAACCGGTCTTGGTGATCCCGGCAAAGACCCCGACATTGCCCTGATACTTCGTCGCCAGGTCCGCCTTGGTGATCCCGGCATCTTCCAGGGACTGCCAGCAGGACTGCAGGAACAGCCGCTCCTGGGGGTCCATGTTGACCGCCTCACGGGGCGAGATATTGAAGAACAGCGGATCGAAATCGGCAAAACCGTCGATCAGACCGCCCCACTTGCTGTAGCTGCGAGCCTGCTTCAGCGCCTCGGCGACCGAGTCCACGTAGAAGCCTTCAAGCGGCCAGCGCTGCGGCGCGATCTCGGTGATGCTGTCGCGCCCCGCCTTGAGGTTGCGCCAGTATTCGTCGAGGTTGGCGGCCTGGGGATAACGCCCGCTGATGCCGATGATGGCGATGGGTTCGGCGGCGGCCATGGCCATCGACGCGGGCACTGGGCTGGCCTGGCCAACGGCCGGCGCCGCAATTGGCGCCTCCTCGGCCAGGCCGCTCCATATCAGGCAGGCACGCTGATGTTCGGCCACCAGGTAGGCGCTCAGGGCGTCGAGGCTGGGGTACTCGAAAAACAGCGTTTTCGACAACAGGCGCTCGGCCGGATGCAGTTGCGTCATCGCCGAGAACCGCTCCTCCAGCGCCCGGTTGAGGCGAATGATCATGATCGAGTCGATGCCGTAATGCTCCAGCGGGGCGTCGCATTCGACCCGGGCCGGCGGCAGCTTGGTGACGGCACAGAACACCGCCTTGAGGCGCTCCAGAACCGCCGCCGACAGCTGCGCAGGGTCAACCGTCACCCGGGGCAAGCCAGGCGCCGGTTGTGCATCGACCGGCTCAGCAGCGCCAAACTGACCACGAATCTGCGCCAGATCCCCTTCGATCACCAACAGCCGCGCCAGGCCGGCGCTTAGCCCCAGCTGCAACGCCTGGATGCCATGCACCGACTGCATCGGCGCCATGCCGGTCTGTTGGCGGATGTGCGCCTGGTCGGCGGCACTGATCTGCATGCCGCCATCGCGCCAGAGGGGAAAGTTGAGCGATAGCGTGTGGCCGAAGCGCAGGCCCTGTTCGACGCGCAGGTTGCGCAGCTCGGCAAACTGATCGATGAACGCGTTGGCCGCGGCGTAATCGGCCTGCCCGACGCTGCCAAGCACCGCCGAACAGGATGAAAACAGCACGAAAAAGTCCAGGTACAGCCGGCGGCAGGCGCGGTCCAGCAGATCGGTGCCTAGCACTTTGGCGGCAAACACCTCCACCACGTCCTGCGGGGTTTTCTGGACCAGCAGCCGATCGCGGTTGATCCCGGCGCCGTGGAGCACGCCGTTGAGGCCTCCGTGGGCCGTGCAGATCTGTGCAATCAGCCGCTCCAGCCCTTGGCCGTCGGTCAGGTCCAGCGGCTGGTAAACCACCGCGGCGCCCAGGTCGCGAATAGCCTGCAACTGCGCCTGCTGGCGTGAATCAAGGTGCGAGCGGCCAACTAGAATCAGGGTGACATCCCGGCATTGCTCGGCAATCGTCCGGGCAAAGATCAGCCCCAGGCCACCCGCGCCGCCCGTAATCAGGTACACCCCGCGGTCTTTCCACAGGGGGCGATCACTTGTGCGACTGGCGGCGACATCGTCCGCCAGCTCTTGCCACTGCAGTTCCTGGTGCTGGCCTTGCAGGTCGAGGCGCTGCAACACCGAGCGGGCGCGCAGGCGGCGGGCACCCAGTAGCCCAGGCAACAGGGCCAGTTGCGCGGCCGCCAACGGCTGCTCGTCCTCGGTCTTGACCAGCAGGCACCTGGCACTGAGGGCCGGTTGTTCCAGGCAGGCGCTTTTGAGCAGGCCTTCGAGGCCGGCGTACAGCCGGTCCTCCGGTGTTTGTTCGGCGATCATCAGCTCCAGGTGAACCCGGCCCTTGAGGGCCTGCAAACGCTGCAGCAGCGCAATCGCCAGCGCCTGATAACAGGCCGCCGGGCCGCTGTTGGCGCACGCCAGCACCTCGCCGCTGACGCCTGCGGCGGCGCTCAGGGCTTGCAACTGTGCCACTTGGGCGTCGTTGAAGCCGACCCACAGCAGCAAAGACTGGCTCTGCTCAGCGCTTGCATCAGCGCCGCTACTGAGCGGCTCCTGCCACACCGGGCGCGCCAGAAACAGCCCGGTGGCAGGCGACTCCAGCCGCTGCGCCGCTGCGGGCTGGACCAGGGGGATCGACGTCTGCTCGGCCCAGTAGCGCTCCTTGGCAAACTGGTACCCCGGCAGATGAATACGCCGGGCCGAACCGGCCGGCCACAGGGCCGCCCAGTCAATAGAGCCTCCGGCAAGCCAGTCCCGAGCCAGTCGCCCGCTGTCGCCCTCGGCCATCGCCGGGGTGTCGCCGTTGGCCAGCCGGGTCAGTTGCATGCGCAACTGGTCCAGGTCGCTGACAACCAACGCGGCCCTCACCGCCATTGGTTCCCTGGCGGTCTGCAAGGTAAAGGCAATATCGCTCAGTGGCGCTTCGCTTCTGTCCAGCCAGCGCGCCAGGGCGCGGACGTTGTCGCCCAGGCTTTCGACGGTTTTGGCCGACAGCACTATGACCCGGCTGACAACGTCTGCTGCGGTACTGGGCACAGCGGGCGGCAGGTCCGGGTATTCGGCAATCACCAGGTGTGCATTGGTGCCGCTATGGCCAAAGGAATTGAGCGCCGCGACCCGTCGCTGGCCGCCACTGGCTTGCCAGGCCTGCGCTTGGCGGTTGATGTAGAACGGTGAATGTTCGAGCTCGATCAGCGGGTTGATCCGCTCAAAACCCGGCATGGCCGGCAAGGTGCGGTGGCGGATCGACAGCAGCACCTTGATCAGGCCGATCACACCGGCTGCGGCAGCGGCATGGCCGAGGTTGGCCTTGGCGCTGCCCAGCACGCAGTAGCCCTGGGCGTCGGTGAAGCCACGGAACGCCCGGATCAACGCATTGGCCTCGACCGGGTCCCCCAGGCGGGTGCCGGTGCCATGGGCTTCGACATAGCTGATGTGCCCGGGGTCGACACCAAACCTGCGCCAGGTGTCGCGCAGCAGTTGCTCTTGTGCATCTCCGTTGGGCGCGGTGATGCCGTTGCTAACCCCGTCCTGGTTGACTCCCGAGGCCTCGATGACCGCGTAGATCGGGTCGCCCTCGGCTTCGGCGTCTTCCAGGCGCTTGAGCACGACCATGGCGACCCCCTCGGAAATCACCGTGCCGTCGGCGGCGGCATCGAAGGCGTGGCACTGGCCGCTGGGGCTGAGCATGTCGATGGCCGACAGGCTGATCAGCCCCCGTTGGTCCAGCAATGCATAGACCCCGCCCGCCAGGGCCATGCGGCTTTCACCGTGGCGCAGGCTTTCACAGGCCTGGTGGATCGCCACCGCCGAGGACGAGCAACCGGTGTTGACCACCATGGCCGGGCCCTTGAGGTCGAGGAAGTAGGACAGTCGCGAGGCGATGATGGCCTCGGAGCTGCCGGTAAAGGAGTCATGGTGATAGCCACCGGGCTCGGCACCGACGTACAGGCTGACCGCCTGCCCCGCCAGTGTCATCGGGTTGTACCCGGCATCTTCCAGCGCCTTCCAGCTTTCCTGCAGCACCAGGCGCTGATGGGGCGTCATGGATTCGGCTTCGTGGGGCGTGAGGTTGAAGAACAGCGGATCGAAGCAGTCGCGGTCCTTGAGGATGCCGGCGCGATTGCAATAGCTCTTGCCCGGCTGCCGGTCGGCGCTGTAGGCCTCGGGTTGCAGGTAGTCCGGCCCCAGGGCCTGGACGCTGTGGTGTCCGGCCAGCAGGTTGTCCCACAGGGCATCGACGTCATCGGCGCCGGGAAACTGCCCGGCCATGCCGATCACGGCAATCGCACCGAGTCCGCTGCGCCCGGGCTGGCTCGCGGGTTGATTGCCCGCCAGTGCTGCGGCCAGTACCGGGTTGCTCGGTGCGGCTGGCGGGACGGCTGGCGCCTCCCCTGCCTGTTCGCTGCTCGCCTCGCTGTTCGGGATTGCCGCCAGCGCCTGCGCGATCTGCGGGCCGTGGGCCTGTTGCAGGTAATGCTGGAGCTTGCTCACGGTGGCGTGCTCGAACAGCAGCGCGCTGTTGAGCTTGATCCGCAGTTGCTGGCCCAGCTGCTTGATGAAGCCGACCCCGAGAATCGAGTCGACGCCGTAGTCGGAAAACGGCGTGCGCAGGCCGATGCTCTGCTCATCGGCCTTGAGGGTCCGGGCCAGGGCCTGGATGATCACCTGCTGCAATCTGTCGGCAACAGGTGCTGCGGTGGCTGTCGCGCTTACAGGATGCTCGTTCAATCCAGACTCCTTGTCGTCTGCGGCGGTACTCGGCAGCGGTGGCGCAACGCTGTGCAGGGTCAGGGCGTCGCCATGGGCGGTGATGATCTGTTGCCCCAGGGCGAGTGGCTCCGGCAGATGCAGGTCGACCTGTTCAAAGCCGCTGCTCCACAGCAGCTCAAGCCAGGTCTGCTCGGCGATCAGTGGCGAGCCGGGGATGCGCACCCCGGGGTCCTCGTACAGCCACCAGCCATCGAGCAGGCCGAAGGTCACGGTGGCGGCGCAGGTCTTGCGGTTCAGTTCGTTCAACGCCAGCAGGCCGCCGCTGCGCAACAACGAACGGACATGGGCCAGGGTGTGGCGCATGTTGGCGGTGGCGTGCAGCACATTGGTGGCCACGACAATGTCATACCCCTGGCGGTTGCCGGGGGGCTGGCTGATGTCGAGGATTTGCGTGGTGAAGTAAGGCCGGCCGGCGGCGAAGCTGGCGTGCCCGTGCTGCAGGAAGGCGTGGGAAAGATCGCTGTAACAGTATTCACCCAGGTGCTCGGCCCAAGGTTCCAGCGCGGCCAGCAAGGGGGCTGTGGTGCCACCGGTGCCCGCGCCGATTTCCAGGATGCGCAGCGGCCGCCCGGGTTCGGCTGCGACCAGCCGTTGCACCTGTGCGCTGACCCGCGAGGCCAGTTGGGCGTTGAAGAAGTCCGACAGGCTGTTGTGCTTGTAGATGCCCTCGACCTGGTCCATCGAGCCGTCCGGAAACAGCAGGTCCGTGGCCTGGATCTGCCCCGTCAGGATCTGCGGCAGGTGCATCAGGCACGCGTCGACCAGGGTCACTTGAGCCCGGCGCTCGGGGTCCGCCAGGTAGTGCTCGCACTGGGTTTTCCAGGCCGCGAGGATCGCCGCGTGACGTGAGCGGGCAATCGGCGTGGCCACCCCAAGGCCTTGGCCTTGCTGCTGCAGGTAGCCGTGCTCCAGCAGAATCGCCAGGCATTCCTGCCACCAGCGGCGGTAGCGCTCGCCGATACCCGCCTGCTGGCGCCAGAGCTCGGCGCTCTGCACCTCAGGGCTGGTGAAGATCCCCAGGGTCTGCAACTGGACCAACAGCAGCACGGCAATCGATTGATCGAGCATTTGCGGGTCAAACAGCTGCTGCAAGCGCTCATGCTCGGCAGGCTGCAGTTCAACCCCCGGCAACCTGGCACTGGCCAGCGCTCCGGGCTCCAGGCGCCCTTGCAGGCCCTCGGGCACGGCCATCAACTGACGCACGGCCGGCGAGGCCTTGATGCACAGCAAGCGGCGCAGCGAGCTGCCGGCCAAATGCGCGACAAAACGGCTGAAACAGGTAAAACCCTGGTCATCATCCAGGGCATCCAGGTGCTCGCTGACCGCCTGCGCCTGCAGCGAGGCCCGCCAGAACCCCCAGTTGATCACCCCCACCGGAAAGCGCGCGCTCGGGCCAATGGCCTCGGCAAAGGCGTCGGCAAAGGTGATGCCACAGGCATAGGCCGAGAGCTTGGCCGCGCCGGAAAAGGCAAAGCCCTGCCCGGAGGAGAAATAGCAGAGAAAATCCAGCGCCTGCCCGGCCAGCGCCTGATAGAAATTCAGGCTGCCACGGCTCTTGATCTCGAGAATGTGCTGAAACTGCGCCTCGCTGCTGTGTTGGATGCTGTTCTCGAAGTCGAAGACCATGGCGCAAAACACCGCACCATTGATGCGTCCGTACCTTTGATTGACCAGGGCCACGGCCTGCTGCAATTGCACCAGGTCGGTGCCATCGACCTGCAGGTAATCGACCCGACCGCGCCACTGCTCGTGCCCCAGGCTCTGCTGCAGTTGCGGACTGTCGGCGGCCTTGCGCCCGAGCCAGATCACCCGGGCCTGATAGTGCTCGATCAACTGACGGCTGATCACCTGACCGATCACACCGCTGCCGCCGAGAATCAGATAGACCCCGTTGTGTTGCAGCGCCGAGGCACTGCCGCGGTTCGCCGGCAACGCCAACGGAATCAACTGCTGGACAAAGCGCTCGCCCCGGCTGAGCTTGATCGGTTCGCCGCGCTGGGACGCCGGCTCGGCGAGGATCTGTGCCAGCAGGCGTTGGCGGCTGTCCGGGGTTTCCAGCTCGTCGCGGTTGAGGTCCAGGTTGCGCAGGTGAACCCGGTGCTCGCTCTGGGCCAGCGCATACCCCAGGCCGGCCATGCCCGCGCCCAGCGGATTGCCCCGTTGTGGTGCCCCGGCAAAGGCGTAGCGGCCAAACGACAACAGGAAACAGTCGATACCGTGACCCTCTGGCACTTGGCTCGGCAACGCCTTGAACAGCCGCAGCAGCGGCAACTCGTGGTGTTGCAGGCTGTCGGCGAGCGCCGCCGGCGACAGCTCGTCGGCGCTTTGCCCGCTGATCACCAGCAACTGCGCCACCGGGCCCAGTGCCGCCAGAATCGTTGCCCAGCCCGCCGGATCAGCAGCACTGCAGCGCCAATGATCCGCCGCCAGTTGCGCCGTAGTGCCCAGGGTGCAATCGATCCGCAGCACCTGGCGGCGGTCCTGATAGTGTTCGGTCAGCGCCGCCAACAGCCCCTTGCTGGCAGCGGCAGACTCACCCAGCGTGACCAGCAGCACTGCGCCGTTGCCTGGCGCCTGAGCCTGTTCGTCGGCACTTTGCGCCTGCCAGCGAGGCAGGTAGCAGCAGCCGCTCAGATCTTGGTCCGAGGGCTCTGCACTGCGGACCTCATGGGCGGGCGGATGTGCCAGCCCGGGCATCCAGTAGCTGTTTCGCGCAAAGGGATAACCCGGCAGGCTGATCCGCAGCGGGCGCTGGTAGGCGTCGTGTCGGTAGAGCTTGGGCCAATCGACGACTGCGCCTGCGACCCACGCCGCGGCCAGTTCGCGCAGTTGCTGGTGCTGCAACCACTGCTCGATCAACTGCGTGCCCGGCTCCTCCAGTGTCTCGTCATAGGGGTCGCTGTGCCCCTGCAACACCTGC
Source organism: Pseudomonas danubii (assembly GCF_042980055.1). Taxonomy (NCBI): domain Bacteria; kingdom Pseudomonadati; phylum Pseudomonadota; class Gammaproteobacteria; order Pseudomonadales; family Pseudomonadaceae; genus Pseudomonas; species Pseudomonas danubii. The sequence goes on along the minus strand of NZ_CP116502.1, from coordinate 4,511,817 downwards.
TCTTGGGTTTCGCCTGCCAGCCACTGCGCCAGCCGACGCTGCAGCTCGGCGAGCGAATCGACCTGCAGCGCCAAGCGTTCGGCCATGGCTTCGCGGCCGACTTGCAGGGTCCACGCCAGATCGGCCAGGGCCACCTGTTGTGCGTCTTGCGTGGCGAGAAAGTCCTGCAAGCGCGTTGCCGCTTGCGTCAGGCGCTGCCGGTCGCGGGCCGACAGCAGGATCAGCCAGGGGCCGGGCATGGCCGGACGCGAGTCGGGGCTGGCGAGGTGTTCTTCGACGATCAGCGACGCATTGGCACCACCGGCGCCGAACGAGGAAATCGCCGCAATGCGGGGCCCGCCCTGGGTGCTCCAGGGCGCCAGTTGCTGTTGCAGGCGAAACGGGCTGTGGGCGAAATCGATCTTCGGGTTGGGCTGTGCCGCATGCAGCGACGGCACCAGCTGGCGGTGCTGCAATTGCAGCAGCACCTTGCTCAGGCCAGCGATGCCGGCGGCACTTTCGCAGTGACCGATATTGCTTTTGATCGAGCCAATGGCGCAGGAAGCGCCATCGCTGCTGGCAAAGACCCGGCTCAGGCCGCTGATCTCAATCGGATCGCCCAGCGCGGTGCCGGTGCCATGGGCCTCGATGTAGCTGATCTGCCGGGCATTGACCTCCGCCCGCGCCAGGGCTTTTTCCAGCACACGCTGTTGAGCCCCGGCGCTGGGGACGGTGTAGCCGTTGGTCTTGCCACCGGCATTGATCGCCCCGCCACGAATCACCGCGTAGATCCGGTCGCCATCGGCCAGGGCCCGCTCCAGCGGCTTGAGCAGCACCGCACCCACACCTTCGGCGTCGACAAAGCCGTCGGCATCATCGGCAAAGGCCCGGCATTGTTCGCCGCGCGACAGCATCATCATTTCGCACAGGCCGAGGTAGTGCTGCGGGTTGACGATCAGGTTGATGCCCCCGGCGATGGCCAGATCGCAACTGCCACTGATCAGGCTCTCGACAGCCAGGTGGATGGCGGTCAGCGATGACGAGCAGGCACTGTCGAGCGCCAGGCTCGGGCCCTGCAGATCCAGCTGATAAGACACCCGGTTGGCAATCGACCAGTAATTGCTGATGGGGTTGTAGCTGCCGTTCATGACGCCGACAAACACCCCGACCTCGCCCTGTTGATGCAAGGTTGCCGGGTTGTAGCCTGCGTCTTCGATGCTGTGGTAGGCGACTTGCAGGAACAACCGCTCCTGGGGGTCCATCCGTTCGGCTTCGGTGCGCGAAATGCGGAAAAACGCCGCATCAAACTGATCGATGCCCTCGATGAAGCCGCCCCAGCGCGTGTAAAGGTGCCCGGGCTGACCCTTCTCGGCCGAGAAATAGCGCTGCCAGTCCCAGCGTTCTTCGGGGATTTCACCAATGGCGCAATGACCGCCCGCCAGATTGCGCCACAAGTCGCTCATCGATTGCGCCCCCGGATAGCGGCCGTCGAGACCGATAATCGCGATAGGGCCGCCCGCGCCCTGCTCCCGGGCCTTGGCGCTGCTGTGCGGTGTGCTGGCGGGTGCCTGTGGCGCGGGCTGTTCGGCCTCGGGCTGGCCCAACAGCCGCTGAAGTTCTTCGCCACGCTGCTGGATAAAGTGCTCGGTCAGCGCCGCCAGGGTCGGGACTTCAAAAAACAGTGCGCTGTCCACGGCGGCAAAGTGCTCACTGAAGGCATGGGTCAGCCGCACCACCAGAATCGAGTCCAGGCCATAGTCTTCCAGTGGCCGCGACAGGCTCATCTTGTCGGCCGGGATCTTCAGCGTGGCGCTGACCAGATGGCGCAGGAAATCAGCGACCCGACACCGCCAAGCGTCCGCGCTGCTCTGATCCGGGCCTGGGCTGAAGGTCTCCTGGGGCGCGCGGGAGTCAGCCGCTGCTGGCACGGGCCGCTGCTGGCCGACGACGGGCTGACGGACGATGCCGTCGCTCTCGGCGAGGATGATTTGCTGGCCCTGGGCATGGGCCTGCCGGGCCGGGAACAGCACCGGGCTGAACCCCTCTTGCTCCAGCACCGCCTGCCACCCCGCCGGCGACAGTCCAGGGCAACCGGGCAGCCGCAGAGGGCCATCGCGATACAGCCACCAGCCTTCGAGCAGGCCGAAGCTCAGGTGGGTGAACAACGACGCCTCGCTGATTTCGTTGAGCATCAGCAAACCGCCCTTGCAAAGCAGGGCCTTGGCATTGCGCAAGGTCTGGCGGATGTCGGGGGTGGCGTGCAGCACATTGGTCGCCACCACCAGGTGGTAGTGATCGGTATCGATCCCCTGTTCGGCGCAAGGGCGCGAGACATCGAACAGACGGGTGTGCAGGAACGGATGCTGGGCAGCGAACTGGTCGCTGCCGTGTTGCAGGAACGCCCGTGACAGATCGGTGTAGCAGTATTCGCCCATCTGCGAACGCCAGGGTGCCAGCGCCGCCAGCAGGCCGGCACTGGTGCCACCGGTGCCGGCGCCGATTTCCAGGATGCGCAGCGGTTCGGCGTCCGCCGGACGGCTTTCGATATAGGCCAGCACCGCCTCGATCAGCACCTGATTGAAATAGTCGGCAACCCGGTTGTGCTTGTAGACCCCTTCCACCAGGGACATCGAGCCATCGGGAAACAGCAGGCCGGGGGCGCTCTGTTCGCCGCGCAGCAACCCCGGCAAGCCCTTGAGGCAGGCGTCGAGCAACAACGCCCTGGGCGCCAGGTCCGGGTCCTGGCGCCACCCGGACAAGCCTTCATCCCACTGTTGCCACAGGGCCCCGGCGTCGCCGGTTTCGACACCGGCTACATACTTGAGGCTCTCGGCCAGCCACCGCTGCAGGTAAGCCGGCGTGACATGGCCGTGGCGAGTGGCCAGGGGTTGCAAGTCCTCGGCATGGCCAAGTCCCAGCCCCTGGAGCTGGCTCGCCAGCAGGCGGCGCGCCAGTGCATCGAGTTCACCGGAGGCGCCGGCGCTGGTCTGATCTGCGGCTGTTTGCATGCTTCAACTTCCCTGTGACGCGTGTGCTGTAAGTGAATGAACGAGGGGCCGCGGCCCTAGGTGATCGCGGCCAACGCCGCCAGCCTGTGTTGCAACCTGTCCTGCATGGCCGCCATGGCCCCGGGGTTGTCGGCGCACAACACGATCTGTTCGTTGCCAAGCAGTCCGGCAAGGCTGTCGAATCCGTCGACCTGGGGGTTGTGCAACAGCTTGAGCAGCGCCAGTTGATCGAGCCCCCCCGCCAATAGCTGGTCGAGTGCGCGCAGGCCCTCCTCAGGCTCGATGGAACCCAGGCCCAGGGCAGTCATGCGCTCGCGGTAGCGCGGGTCGCTGACGGAACCGACGCCGCCCCAGTAGCCCCAATTGATCACCTTGACCGGGCACGCCCATTGGGCCCTGAGCTGGTCGGCAAAGGCGTCGGCGAAGGTGCAGCCCGCGGCGTAGTTGCTTTGCCCGGCGGCGCTGGTAAAGGACATCATCGAGGCGAAAAACAGCACGAAATCCAGCGTCGCGGCGCTGTCGGCGAAGACCTGGGCCAGGGTCACGCTGGTGGCGACCTTGGCGTTGAGCACCTGGCTGAAGGTCGCCTCGTCCATGTTGGCCAGGCTTTGATCCTTGAGCACGATGGCCGCGTGCACCACGCCATTGATCGGACCGAAACGCTCGGTAATCTGCTGTTTCGCCGTCGCCAGTTGCGTTGCGTCCGTGGCATCGACCTGCAGGTAAACCGGGGCCGGGGCCTCATGCATCAAGCTGACGGCGGTCAACTCGTCCAGCTTCGCTTCGATCTGCGCATCCCGCTCACGGCGACCGATCCACACCACCCGAGCACGATGCCGGCTGATCATCTGCTGGCTCCAGACGGCACCAATCCCGCCAGCGCCGCCGATGACCAGGTAAACGCCACCGTCCCGATAGACCGGCAAACGAGGCGGCGCAGCATCGGCCTGCACCCGCGCCAATTGGCGGAACCACCATTGCCCCTGGCGCAGCGCCAGCACTTCACCACACCGCACTGCCGCGAACGGCGCGCTGGCCAACCGCGGCAGTTGCCCGTCTTCCAGGTCGGCAAGGTGCACCTGCCAGTGCGGGTATTCCTTGGCCAGCGAGCCGGCCAGACCATGCACCGCCGCATGCGCCACATGGCTGGGCTCCCCAGGACGCAGGCTGATGGCCTGAGCGGTGACTAGGGTCAAGCGCAGCGGCCGTCGGCCGTAGCCCTGGCGCAGCAGCGCCTTGATCAGCCGGAACAGCGCCAGAACCCCAGGGTCCTGGGCGGCAATCAGGTCCTCGCTGCCATCAACAGGGGGGGCCAGCCACATCACGTCCGCCAGCTCGGGCCCGGCCTGCAGTTGGGCGTCGTAGTTGACCGGGCAGTCGTCCACCCGCCTCGCCTGGGGATAGAGCCCGGCCAGGGCCTGATGACGACACGGGGTCGCGCCGAAGATCAGCATCGCCCCCTGCCGATCCCGTGGCGGGTTGCTGCCGGTGTCGCCCCCGGCGAGCTGCTCATCGACAACCGACCAGATCGGCGTCAGCAGTTGCTCAATGGCCGGTGTCGGCGCTTTGGGGGCAGCCACGGCAAGCGCTCTGGCAGCGAACCCGACCCAGCGTGCGCAGAGACGACCCTGGTCGTCACTCAGCTCGATGTCGATCCGCTGGCTCGGGTGGTCGCCCAAGTCGCTGCGCAACAAGGCCCACATCCGCCGCGCACAGGGGGCGATGATCTCCAGGCGCTGCAGGGCAAAGGGCAGCATCAGTGGCAAGGGCTCGGCCGGCTCGGAGTCCAGTGGCAGCAGCATACCGACGGCGGCCTGCAGCACGCTGTCGGTGATGCCGGGCTCCAGCCAGCAGTCGCTGGCCTCTGCGACCGCCTCAAGGTGCACCTCTGCCAGCACTTGGCGACGAGCGCCCTGCTCCGCGATCAGCAACTGCTGGATACCGCGATGGCTGGGGCCGTAGGCCAGGCCCATGGCGTCGAACAGCCGATAGACGTCGTCGCGATCAAGGCGCCGCTGCCAAGGGCGGTTACGCCAGTACCCCAGGTCCAGGGGCTCGGCGACAGGCGCTGCCTCGGCCGTCACTCGGGCCTGACAATGCACCAGCGGTTGCTCGCCGTCATCGCTGAGCAAGGTCACGGCCAACTGATCGTCGACCGCTTGCAGCGTGACCCGCAGGCCCCGGGGCGCAGACTCCAGCGTCCAGGGGGCCAGCCAATGCAGCTGTTCGATGACCATGCCCCCGGCCTCGCCGGGCGCCCGCGAATGGCTCGCCGCGGCCCTGATGATTTCCAGGCAGGCAGCCCCGGGCAGGGTTTTGCGCCCCTGCACCTGGTGGTCAAGCAGCCACGGCTCGTCACCGCGAAAGAGGCTGGTGAATTGCTGACGGTCGAAGGTCGAACTGTTGCGGTGCAGCAAGGGATGCAAGGTCGTCGCCGCCGGCAACCCCGTGGTGGCAACGGGCGCCCAGTAACGACTGGTGGCGAAGGGATAGGTCGGCAGGCTGATACGCGGAGGCCGCTCGCCGCTGGCCGCGCGCAGCGCGTTCCAGTCGATACGCAGCCCGGCGCTCCACAACGCCAGCAATTGTTGCCGCTCGCCCTTGGCAAGCAGCTGGGCCAGCTGTTCATGCCACGAGTTGCGGTAACGGTGCTTGAACGCCTGCAAGGTTTCGCTGCCGCTGTGGGTGTCACCGCAGATCCAGTCACTGCAGTCGTCATTGGCCAACGCGCGCAAGGCCTGAAGCAGGCTCGCGAGGGAACTGGTGATCAGCGCCGCGCGATGCTCCATGGCTTCGCGTCCGACCTGCAGCGTCCAGGCCACGGCCGCCAGGCTTGCAGCCACCGGGGCCTGCTCCAGTCTGGCCAGCAGGCGGCTGGCGATCTGGCGCAACTGTTCGGGCTCGCGGGCAGACAGCAGAATCATTTGCGGCTGGCCGTCAGGCGCCGGCACCGGCCGCTTGGACAGGTATTGCGCAACGATCAGGTGGGCGTTGGAGCCGCCGGCGCCAAAGGACGACAACCCGGCGATGCGCGGCAGCGGCTGGCCCTGGTGCCAAGGCTGCGGCCAGTCCCGCAACTGCTGGTTGACCTCGAACGGCGTGGCGGCAAAGTCGATAAAGGGATTGAGGGTCTGTGAGTGCAGCGAAGGTACGATTTTTTCGTGCTTGAGCTGCAACAGCACCTTGGTCAGCCCGGCAATTCCGGCGGCCGCCTCGCAGTGGCCGATGTTGGACTTCACCGAGCCGATCCAGCAGGTCTGAGCCGGCGTGCGCGGGCCCAGGGCGCTGGCCAGGCCGGCGATTTCGATCGGGTCGCCCAGCCGGGTGCCGGTGCCGTGGGCCTCGATGTAGCTGATGGCGGCCGGATCGACCTTGGCGTCCTTGAGCGCACCGCTGATGGCGGCCTGCTGCGCACGCGGATCGGGCACGCTGTAACCGGTGTTCTTGCCGCCGTGGTTGAGGTAGCTGCCCTTGATCAGGCCATAGACCTGATCGCCGTCGCGTTCGGCATCGGCCAGGCGCTTGAGCACCACCGCGCCAACCCCTTCCCCCGGCACATAGCCGTCGCCGCCTTCACCGAAGCTGGCGCACTGGCCCTGGTTGGAGATGAACTGACCACTGCTGAGCATCAGGTATTTGTTGGGGTGCAGGGTCAGGTTGACCCCGCCGGCAATGGCCATGGCCGTGCGCCCGCTGTGCAGGTCCTGACAGGCCAGGTGCAGGGCTGTCAGCGAACTGGAGCACATGGAATCCACCGCCAGGCTCGGGCCCTGCAGGTTGAGGCAGAACGACACCCGATTGGCGATGCTCGCGCTGGAACCGGCAAAGCCCATGCGCTGGCCGCGCAGGCTGGCTTCGGCACCCAGCAGTTGATACTCGTTGTACATCACCCCGGCATAGACACCGACCTGCAGCGCCGGGTCAGCCTGCTCGGCGCCGAGCTTTCGGCTGTAACCGGCGTCTTCCATGGCAGACCAGGCGGTTTGCAGAAACAGCCGTTCCTGGGGGTCGATCAGCTCGGCTTCGAGGGGGGAAATATTGAAGAACAGCGGATCGAACTGATCGATGCCGTCGATAAAGCCGCCCCACTTGCTGTTGTGCACCCCGCTCAGGCTGCGGTCATGGCTGTAATAGTCGCGCCAGTCCCAGCGCTCGGGCGGAATTTCGCCAATGCTGTTCTTGCCCTGGCTGAGGTTCTGCCAGAAGGCTTCAAGATTGGCAGCCTCCGGGTAGCGCCCGGCGATGCCGATGATGGCGATATCGTCCCGTGGCTGGGCGGCCGGCTGCAGCGATTGCGGCGGCCCGTCGAACAGCCGGCGTTGAATCTCCTGGCTGGGGTTGCCCGCTTCGGCAGGTGCCTTGGCCGCCCTGGCAGTCAGGTAACGCGCCAGGGCCTGCAGGCTGGAATGCTCGAACAGCAACCCCGGCGGCAGCGCGCCAAAGCGCTGCTGCAGGCGGCGCGTGAGTTCGACAATCTGCAACGAGTCGAGACCATAGTCTTCGAAGCACTGCTGCTCGTCGATCTGCTGCGGCGCCAGGTCCAAGGCACTGGCAAACAGGTCGCGCAACGAGGTGATCAAGGCGTTCTGGGGCGGTTTGCGAACCGGCCGCGTGGCCAGATGCTCGGCCAGGCCTTGCAGGCTGGGGTATTGGAAAAACAGGGTTTTGGACAAGGCGCCGAAGCGTTTTTCCAAGACCGCCGTCATCTCCATGATCATCAGCGAATCGATGCCGTAGTGTTCGAACGGCACCTCGCTGTCCAGCCGCGCTGGGTCGATCTTCAAGGTCTTGGCCAGTAGCTGGCGCAACCAGGCCAGCAGGTCATCGCCCTCCAGAGCGACGGCTTCGGGGGTTGGGGCCGGTTCCGGGTTGAGCAAGGCGAGCAGTTTTTCGCGGTCGCCGGCCAGCACCATCAACTGCGCTTCATCGCTGTGCAGGGCCTGATAGAGGGCCTGGACCCCGGTGGCGCTGGCCATCGCTTCAATGCCGCTGCGTTGTGCCAACAGGCGTCGCGCCGTGTCGCTCATGTGCAGGCCGCCCTCCAGCCATAACGGCCAGTTGATCGCCAGGCTGCGGCCGTGTCGCGTACCCGCCGCGACCTGCTGCTCGCGCAGGCTGGCGAATGCGTCCAGATAGCCGTTGGCCGCGGCGTAGTCGGTCTGCCCGGGGTTGCCCAGAACGCTGGCGATCGAGGAGTACAACACGAAGAAATCCAGGGCCAGCCCGGCGCTGTAGCGATCCAGGTGGCGCACGCCGTCGACCTTGGCGGCGAACACCGCGGCAAAGTCCTCAATGGACTTGTCTGCCAGCAAGGCGTCGCGGGTCACGCCTGCGCAATGGATGATCCCGTGCAGCCCACGGTCATCGCGCACCAGCTCAGCGATCAGCTGTTCAACCTGGTCGGCACTGGCCAGATCCACGGCGCGGTAGTCAACGCCGGCTCCCAGTTGCTCCAGTTTGGCCAGCACCGAGGGCGCGGTGGCCGGCGTGCGGCCACAGAGCACCACACGTGCCCGGGGCGCTGCCGCCCTGATCTCTCGTGCCAGGACCGTGCCGACACCGCCCAAGCCACCGGTGATCAGGTACACGCCCTCGGGCCGCCAGGGTGCGGGCGCCGTGTCCAGGGGCTGGTGATCCCAGCTCAGTTGCTGGCGGCGCAGTGTGCCGGCGTCTTGCAGATAGCGCAGTTGGCGTTCAGCGGGGTCGGCGGCCTCGGCAACCAGGGCCGTCAACAGCGGCTGGGCGGCGAGCTGCGGTGCCACTTCTATCAGTTGGCAGATCAAGGCCGGCTGCTCACGGCTGACGCTGTACAACAGGCCGCCAAGGCCGCGATAGCCATGGGCATCGTCGGCTGCGACCAGCAGTTGAATCAGGCAAGGCTGAGCGCTGTGCAGCCAGGGCTTGAGCTGCTCGGCAAGGGCCAGCGCGGCCTGTGGATAGTCAAGCTCCGGCCAGGCGACATGGCCGATGCCCCGCTCCGCCAGGTGCGGCGCCAGATTGGCAAAAGCCTGATGACGCCCCAGGGTCAGTACCTGTTGCGCAAGCCCTGGCGCGGCAGCTGTTGGCGCCGGCCGCGCATCGTGCCAGTGCTTGTGGCAGAGCAGTCCGATGTTGGCGCCCGGGCTGGCGGCGAGGCTGGTGTCCGTCAGGGGCTGGAACGACAGTTGATTGAGGATCGCGCAGCACTGTCCCTGGTCGTCGAACAAGGCCAGATCGAAACAATAGTCGTGCGCTGTGCTCGGGGCACGGCGTATCTGCACCTGCAGGCTGGCCGGGCAATCGGCCAACAGCACACATTGCCCCAGGCCGGCGGGCAACAGCAGTGCCGGGCGCTCCTCCAGTTCATCCAGGAGCAAGGCCATGACCCCTTGCATGGCGGCATCCAGCAAGGCCGGATGCAGCGCGAAACCGCTGTTCAACGCCGGGTCTTGCAGGGCGATGCGCGCCAGCGCCTGATCCCCCTGGCGCACCAGCGACAGCAGCCGACGATGCCCCACGCCATACTCGATGCCCATGGCGGCAAAGCGCTGATAGCAGGCCTCGACGTCCACCACTTGCGCGCCAAGGCTGCTGAAGTCGAGCCGGGCCGCCTGGACCTCTGCGGTGCTGGCTCGGGCCTGGCAATGCAGTTGCAATTGCGCGGCCTGGTCATAGGCGTAGATCCCGATCCGATAGTCGCCCGCGGCCGGCATCGACAGTTCAAGGAACAGCTCGCCATTGTTGGCCGCATCAACGCTGAACGGCTGCCGCCAGCTCAGATCGCCGATCACCAGCCCCTTGCCCGCCGGCACCGCGCCGCCCAGGGCATCGGTCAACGCCGCCTGGATCATGACAATCATCGCGGCCCCCGCAAGCACCGCCTGGCCATTGACCCGATGCTCGGCCAGCACACTTTCATCACCGCTGAAGCGGCTCAGGTAGCGCAAGCCGCGCAGGTCCGAGACGTTGCGATGCAGCAGTGGGTGCAGGCGTTCCACCCCTGTAGCAATCGTCGTGGCCGCCCCTTGCGTCGGTTGCCAGTAGCGCTCGCGAGCAAAGGGATAACCCGGCAGGCTGAGGGGCGCCGGCGTGCCCTGGGGATACATCAGGCGCCAATCCAGGGTCGCGCCCTCGAGCCAGGCGTCGAGCAGGCCTTGTTGTTCACCGCGCTGGAGCGCACCGGCCATGTCGAGGCTCGGTGCCTGGGGATCGGGTTTGAGCCGGCTACGGGCCTGGGTCGCACCGTGGTCGATGAAGTCTCCCAGGCACTTGTGCAACTGGGCCAGGCAAGCAACCTGCCAGCCATGGCGATGTTCCATCGCCTCACGCGCGACTTGCAGGGTAAAGGCCAGCGCCGGCAGGTCAGCGTCAACCAGCACGCCCTGCTCCAGTTCCTCGCGCAACAGTCGGGCTTGCTGCAGCAACTGCTCGCCGGTCTTGGCGGACAGCAGGATGAGCGCCGGTTGCTCGTGGTTGACGGTGATCTGTGGCCGTACCCGCAGGTCTTCGTACTCTTCGATCACCACGTGGGCATTGGCGCCACCCGCGCCGAAGGACGACACCGTGGCAATGCGCTTGAACGTCTGCTGCACCCCGTCGATCAGCACCTGCGGGCGCGACCATGGGGCCAGCGATTGCTGTACCACGAACGGGCTGTTGGCAAAATCGATGTGCGGGTTGGCGGTAGCGGCGTGCAGCGACGGCACCAACTGGCGGTGCTGCAGTTGCAGCAGCACCTTGGTGATACCGGCAATACCGGCTGCGCTTTCGCAATGGCCGATATTGGATTTGATCGAGCCGATGGCGCAGTACTGCTTGCGCGGCGTGGCGGCGTCGGCATTGAATGCCCGGGCCAGACCGGCGATCTCGATCGGGTCACCCAGCGCGGTGCCGGTGCCGTGGGCCTCGACATAGCTCACGGCTCTGGGGTCGACCCCGGCCCGGGCCAGGGAGTCGACCACCAAGCGGCTCTGGGCCAGGGGGTTGGGCACGGTGTAACCGTTGGTCTTGCCGCCGGCATTGATCATGCTGCCCTTGATCACGCCGTAGATCCGGTCGCCATCGGCCTCGGCCTGTGCCAGCGGCTTGAGCAGCATGGCGCCCACCCCTTCTCCGGCGACAAAGCCGTCGGCATCGGCCCCGAACGCTTTGCAGTGCTGGCCCGAAGAGAGCATTTTCATTTCGCTCAGGCCGATGTAGTGCACCGGGTCCACCAGCAGGCTGACCCCGCCCACCAGCACGCAGTCGCTGACACCGCTGTGCAGGCTTTCCACGGCCAGATGCAGCGCGGTGAGCGACGACGAACAGGCGGTGTCGACTGCGAGGCTCGGCCCCTGGAAGTTGAACTGATACGACACCCGGTTGGCCACCGACCAGTAGCTGGACTGGCGGCTGTAGGTGCCGTTCATCACGCCGACAAACACCCCGACTCGTTGCCGCTCGGCCAGGCGTGCGGGGGTATAACCGGCATCACTGATGCAGTGATAGGCCTCTTCCAGGAACAGCCGCTCCTGGGGGTCCATTTTCAGCGCTTCCCGGGGCGACAGGTGAAAGAACAGTGGATCGAACTGGTCGATCTGGCCAATGAATCCGCCCCACGGGCTGTAGACGCGGCCCTCGGTGCCCGGTGTCCGATCAAAGTACTGCCGCCAGTCCCAGCGGTCCGCCGGCACCTGAGCAATACAGCTTTCGGCGGCTTTCAGGTGTTGCCACAGCTCGCGAACGTTATCGGATTGGGCGTAGCGCCCCGCCAGACCGACGATGGCGACGTCTGAATCGCGGCCAGCGGCCGGGGTGTTGTCGGGCAACATGACACTGAAGCGAGACGGGGCCGCTGGTTCGACGCTTGCTGTTGCTGTTGCTGTGGGCGATGGCGATGGCGATGGCGATGGCGATGGCGATGGGTTTGACGGCACCTGCCCCAGGCCCAGCAGGGTTTTGAGCCGATCCTGCTGGGTGGCGACAAAATGCTCCGCCAGCGCGTCGACCGTCTGGTATTCGAAGAACAGCGTGCTGCTGATCCCCGTCAGTTTGTCCCGCAGCAGGTTGGTCAGTTGCACCACCAGAATGGAATCGATGCCATAGGTTTCCAAGGCTTCACGGGCGTCGATCTGCTCGGGTTCGATCTTGAACAGACCACCAATGACCTGTTTGAGGTAGCGCACCGTCTCGGCTTTGAGCCGGGTGCTGCTGACCTCGCCCAGCGGCGCGGCGATGACCCCAGGTTGTGGCGCACGCAATGCCTGGGACGCCGGCTGGTGCCGCTTGATAGGCGCGATGGCGGGCGCTTGGGCGGTGTCGATAGGCTCCTGCCAGACCAGGCCATTGCTCTGGGCGATGACGATCTGCTGCCCCAGGTCATGCTCGGCCAGCGCCGGGAAATACACCTGTCGATAGCCTTCGCTTTCCAGCACCTGCTTCCATTGCGCTGGGGCCAATGCCGGGCCACCGGGCAAGCGCAACTGCGGATCGTCGAACAACCACCAGCCCTTGAGCAGGCCGAAGGTCAGGTGGGTAAACAGGCCATTGCGGGCAATCTCGTTGATCAGCAGCAGGCCGTTGTGCTTGAGCGCGGCCTTGGCGTTTTGCAGGGCCCGGCGCAGGTCCGGCGTGGCGTGCAGGACGTTGGTGGCAATTACCAGATCATAGGCGTCAGGCTGGATGCCCTGAGCCGCCAGGGGCTGATGAACATCGAACAGCTGATAGCGCAGGTACGGCGTCTGCGGGCCGTAGGCTTGCTGCGCGTGGATCAGGAATGCCTGGGAGACGTCGGTGTAGCAGTACTCGGCGATCTGCGCCTGGAACGGCCGCAGTTTTTCAAAGGCTCGCGCGCTGGTGCCGCCGGTGCCGGCACCGATCTCCAGGATGCGGATCGGCGTCTGCGGCGACTGCTCCAGACGAGCGCGGACAAACTCCAGCAGGGCATCGAGCAGCACTTCGTTGAAGAAGTCGGACACCGGATTGTGTTTGTAGATGCCCTCGACCCGGGACATCGAAGCGTCGGGGAACAAGATGTCGGTGGCGGCAATCCGGCCATCGAGGATCTGCGGCAACTCGCGCAGGGTCGCTGCTGCGAGCAGGGTCTCGGCCTTGAGACCGGGGTATTGGAGCCACCCCGGCTGTTGCCGATCCCATTCGTGCCACAGCTGCTCAAGCATCAACGGCTGCGGGTGGCTGGCACGCCAGCTATCGCCTGCAAGCTCCACGTAGCCGTGCTCGGACAGCTCCTCCAGGCTCTGGTCGAACCAACGCTGGTACATCGGCAACAGCCCGATACGCTGGCGCATTTGAGCTACGGATTCGCCGTCCTGGCTAAAGCAGCCCAGGTGCTGCAACTGGGCGTAGAGCAGGCCACGCTGCAATTCGTCGATCACTGCCCGTTGCGCCTGTAGCTGCCCGGTGGCATGCCGCACCTGCTGATTGCTCGGCTGCAGATTGCGCTGCAGCCGCTCGATCAGCGCCGGGTAAGCCGGCGGGCGAACTTCGCCGTACACGCCGAAGGTGCCGCCAGGATGTTGGGCCAGCCCCAGTTGGCTGAAGGTGTCGCTCAAGCGCTGCGAGGTGCGCAGGAAGGTCAATTGGCTCAACGGCGCGCCGTCATCACGGGCCCCGAGCAGTACGTCCAGGGCCTGCATCGCCGATTCGCCGTCGATGGAACCCAGCCCGACCGCGGCCATCCGCCGCCGATAGTCGTCGCTGGCCACCGAGCCGACCTCGCCCCAGTACCCCCAGTTGATGACCTTCACCGGGTAGCCGCGTTGTTGCGCCAGGTAGTGAGCGAAGGCGTTCTTGAAGGTGCAGCCGGCGGCGTAATTGCTCTGCCCCGCCGACCGGGTGAAGCTCTGCAACGAGGAGAAAAACAGCATGAAGTCCAGCGGCTGGTGCTCGAACACCTCGGCCAGACGGGCGCAGACATCGACTTTGGCGGCCAGCCCCGCAGCGAACTTTTGCCCGTCCATGCGGGCCAGGCTCTGGTCCTCAAGCTGGATCGCTGCGTGGATCACCCCGTGAATCTGCCCATGCTCGGCCAACACCTGGCTCACCGCCTGCTGCAGCGCAGCGTGGTTGCCGGCATCGGCGCGGATGTAGCGCGGTGCCGGGCCCAGTCGGGCCAGTTCGCTGATGGCCGCGTCAATCCGGCTGTCTTGCTCGCGGCGCCCCAACCAGATGATCCGGGCGCCTCGGGTACGGATCAGGTGTTCGCTCCACAGCCGGCCAATACCGCCGGCCCCTCCGACCACCAGGTACACACCGGCGTCGCGATACAGACTGCCCACCTCGGCGGCGCTGTCGGCCGGCACCAGGCACGGCGCCAGATAGGCGCGATACCAGACGCCCTGACGCCAGGCCAAGGCCTCGCCACGTGGATCGGCGGGCAGTGACAGCAGGTCCTGGCCCGGCCAGCTGTCCCCCGCCGGCAGGTCCAGCAGGCACACCGGCCAATGGCTGTATTCCTTGGCCATCACCCCGATCAGCCCGTGGACGCTGGCGTGAGCCGGCGCCACCGGCTCACTGGCGGCCTGATGCAGCGGGCTGGCCTCGGCGAACACGGTCAGGGTGGCCCGGGTGATGACGGTCCAGGCCAACGGCTGCTGGTCCAGGCCCAGGGCCAGCAATGCCTTGATCAAGCGGAAGCAGCCGAGCACGCCGCGTTGCTGCGCGCGGATCATGCCGTCGGCGCTGGTATCTGCTGCCCCCGCGCCTGGCGCCAGCCACAGCAGATGCTCCAGGGGGCCGGCCTCGCCCAGCAATGTTGCGACTCTGTCGCTGGTTTCGCTGCCGTCGAGCAACAGTGTCGCGGCCTGCGGATAGCGGGCAGTCAACTGTTGCAAGCCTTGGGGATCGTTGGCGATCAACAGCAGCCGGGCGCCGCTGGACGGCACCGGTTGCACAGTGACCCGGCGCCATCGCTGCAGCAGGTAGGCGTCCGTCCGCGGTTGGTCGTCGAGCATCAGTTGCAGTGGCGACGGTGCTTTCAGCTCGCGCAGGACAAAGCCCTGCAGGGCAACGCAGTGCTCGCCCTGGTGATTGTAGATATCGATATCAAAGCTCGACTGCCCCGCTTCCCGGCGTTGCGCGCCGGGTCGCACCCAGGCCCATATCTGTTCGCCCAGTGCCGCGCCGCTGTGCTGCAACTGCTCCAGGGCAAAGGGCACTGCGGTGTGTTCGAGTTGCGGTGCAAGCCCCTGGTCCAGCTGATCCACGACCAGCAGCCCCAGGGTGGACTGCAACGCCGCATCCATCAGGCTGGGGTGCAGGACGAACTGCCCGTGGCCGGCACTCAGTGACGGCGGCAGCTGGATCTGCGCCAGCACCTGGCCGCCGTCGATGCGCAGCTCGCGGACCGCCCGGTGGCTGGGGCCGTAATGGATATCGATGCTGTCGAACAGGCGGTACAGGCCCTCGGCGTCGAGACGATGGCCGTGGATTGCGCCTTGCAGCGACGCCAGCGAGGCCGGCGCCTGGACGGCGTTGTCATGCAACAGTGCCTCGCCCTGACAGCACAGGGTGCGCTGTGGCTGCTGGCGAATCTCGAATGTCAGTCGCTGGGGGGCCAGGCTATTGATGTGGATCTCGAGCGTAGCGGACTCGGTGCCCTGCTCGCTGAGCGTCAACGGTTGCGACCATACCAGATGGCACAGGCTCAGGGTCGCGCTGCTGGCGCGGTCGCCGAGGGAGCGACTGAGGGCCTCTCGCGCCATCTCCAGATAGGCCACGCCGGGCAGCACTTTCTGCCTGCCCACGCGATGATCGCGCAGGAAGAACTCAGCGCCGCTGAACACCGCGGTGAACTTCTGTTGCGCAAGGTCCGACACGTTGCGGTGCAGCAACGGGTGCAGACGGGCCTCGCCCAGCGACTCGACCTGAAGCGGAAACTGGACATCGCCGGACACCCAGATCCGCTCGCGGGCGAAGGGGTAACCCGGCAGGCTGATCCGCCGGACGCTGCCCTTGGGCATCCCCAGCAGCGCCCAGTCGAAGTTCAGCCCCTTGACCCACAGCTCCAGCAGCTTCTGGTGTTTGCCCTTGTCGGCCCAGGCCGCCAGCGTCGCCGCCATGTCTTCATCGTGGGCCAGTACGGCCATGGCCGCCTTGTTCTCTTGCACCCGGCCTAGATGCAGGCCGTCAAAGCAGCCGAAGTGTTCGGGGGCCTTGAGCAACTGCGCCAGGCCCTGTGCCAGACGCTCCTGCAACGCGCTGAAGGAGACGGCGCTGAACCCCAGGCGATACTCCAGGGCTTCCCGGCCCTGCTGCAAGGTAAAGGCCAGGTCCGCCAGACGCGGCAGTTGGCCTTGCTGCTCGCGCCGTTGCAGGAACTGCTGCAAGCGTTCGACCTGCTGCTGCAACTGGCTCGGGGTCCTGGCCGACAGCACGATGATCGCGGGCTGTCCGGCAACCGGTTCATCCCGTTCGGGCGCCAGGTACTGGGCAATGATCACGTGACCGTTGGAGCCGCCGGAGCCAAACGACGACACCGAAGCGGCCAAGGGGTACTCGCGCTCCCGGCCGTCGAGGTTGAGCCGTGGTCGGCGCCATTCCTGCAGTTGCTGCGGGATGTGGAACGGCGACTGGTCAAAGGCAATGCCCGGGTTGAGCCGGCTTGAATGCAGCGACGGTGCCAGTTGTCGATGCTTGAGCTGCAGCAAGACCTTGGCCACCCCGGCGATCCCGGCGGCTGATTCCAGGTGGCCGATATTCGACTTGGCCGAGCCCAGTGCGCACTGCTGCGCCGGCGCCGGTTCGCTGCCCAGGGCTGCGCTGCGCCGGGCAAAGCCCTGTTGCAGGCCGCTGATTTCAATCGGATCGCCCAACGCGGTGCCGGTGCCGTGAGCCTCGATGTAACTCAGTTCCCGGGGATTCATCCCGGCCTTTTCCAGGGACTCGGCGATCATGGCGCCTTGGGCATTCGGGCTGGGCACGGTGTAGCCATGGGTCTTGCCGTTATGGTTGACCGACGTCGCGCGGATCACGCCGTAAATATTGTCGCCATCGGCCTGTGCCTGGGACAGTGGCTTGAGCAACACCGCGCCGGCGCCTTCGCCAGGCACAAAGCCGTCGCCACCTTCACCGAAACTGCGGCAGCGGCCATCGCTGGAGGACATGGTCAGCTGCGACTGGATAAAGTATTTGTTCGGGTGCAACGACAGGTTGACGCCACCGGCCAGCGCCACCCGGCACTCGCCACGTTTCAGGCTTTGCACCGCCAGGTGCAGGGCCGTCAGCGACGACGAGCAGATGGTGTCAATGGCCATGCTCGGGCCGCTGCAGTCGAAGACGTAGGACACCCGATTGGCAATCGAACCAAAGGAAGCGTCCACCGCATCATCGGTGCAATCGGCAGCGGCCGAGCGGGTATAGAGCAAGTATTCGCCGTGCATCACCCCGACAAACACGCCCATTTTCCCCTGGTAATGACGCTGCAGTGCGGCCCGGTCGTAGCCCGCGTCTTCCAGGGTGTGCCAGGCGGTTTCCAGGAAGATCCGTTCCTGGGGGTCCATGCGCTCGGCATCCCGCGGTGAAATGTTGAAAAACAGCGGGTCAAAGCGGTCGACGTCGTCGATAAAGCCGCCCCATTTACTGTTGATCTTGCCCTTGAGGCTGCGGTCGCGGCTGTAGTACTGCAGGTGCGCCCAACGCTCGGCGGGGATCTCGCTGATGCTGTCGACCCCGTTCTTCAGGTTGTCCCAGAAACGCTCGATGTCCGGGGCACCCGGAAAGCGTCCGGCCAGACCGATGATGGCGATGGGCTCATCGCACGCCTGGCGACGCTCGATGTCGGGGCCGGATGCGGTCTGCCGGGGGGCGGCAGCGCTTGCAACGGGCGCTTGCAGGCCCAGCAATTGGCGGCTGCGCAACGGATGCTCGGCAGCAAACCAGATCGCCAGTGCACGGATGCTCTGGTGTTCAAAGAACAGGGTGCTGGACAACTCGCCGAACCCTTGCGCCAGCCGTTGGTTGAGCTCGGTGATCATCAGCGAGGTCAAACCGTAGCGATCAAAGGTTTCCAGGCTGTCGATGCTGGCCTCGGGAATGGCCGATACCTTCGAGAAGTGTTGCTTGAGGTAGCCCTCCAGGGCCGTTTGCAGCCCCTCATCGGGCACAGGCGGCGCGACCATATCGCCCCTGGGACTGTGGCCGATATGGCAGTCGATGGCGGCAAAGGGGTACTCCGCCAACGCCACGCGCCGGCAATCGTGCCGGGCAATCGCCAGCAGCTCGGTCTCACCCGCCAGCCAACGGCGGCCGATGGCGTTCAGGGCCTGGCGATCGAGGCCACGCAGGTCCACCTCGCTGGTCGGCGCTGGCGCGGCTCTGTCGAGGCGGCCTCGTAGCACCGAGTCGCCCTGGGCGGCGTTGAGCAGCGCCAGCAACTGGGCCTCGCTGTCGGCCACCAGCGCCACACGCTGGGCCTGCGCTACCCGTCCAACACACAGGCTGTAGCTGATGTCGCCGAGGCTTGCGGCGCTCAGGCGCCCAGCCTGAAGATCATCGGCAAACGCCGCCAGCAGTTGCTCAAGCTGAGCCTGAGTGGCGGCGGAGAAGGGAAACAGCCAGGGCCCGACGGCCTTGCCCGGCGCGGCCACGGGGGGCGCTGCTTCGAGGATCAGATGGCCGCCGGAACCGCTGGCGCCGAAGGCATTGATCAAGGCCCGCCGCGGCCCTTGCCATGGGCTCAAGGTGTCGGCGATAGCCAGATTGCCCGGCCCCTGTCCGATCAACGGGCTCAGCGGATGACAGCCGAGGGTCGGTGCGATCTGGCCGTGTTGCAATTGCAGCAGGACCTTGGTGATCTGCGACAGGGCCGACGCCGATTCAAGGTGGCCGATATTGGCCTTGATCGATCCGACTTTCAGCGGCTCCTGGCCAGGGCGCTCGCCGAAGACCTTGCCGAGCGCCGCGAACTCGGCGCCGTCCGCCAGGCTGGCGCCGGGCGCCGCGGCCTCCACGTAGCCGATGGCCTCGGCGGGCAGTCCCGCCTGCTCCAGGGCCTGGCGCATCGACGCGGCCTGACTCTCGGCGCTGGGTGTGCCGTAGCGAAAGGTCTTGCCGCTGTGACTGATGGCCGTGGCGCGGATGACGCCGAGGATCTGGTCGCCTTCGCGGCGGGCAGCCTCCAGTGGCCTGATCAGCAGGGCACCAACACCCTCACCCGCCACCCAGCCATTGGCATTGCGGCCGAACGGGTGCGACTGGCCCTCTGCGGACAACAGTTGCAGCGATGTCAGCAGCTCAAGGTGCGACGGATGGCTGATCAGGTTGACGCCGCCGACAATCGCCGCCTGGCATTCGCCGCGACGAATGCTCGCGCAGGCGAAATGCAGGGCGGTCATCGCAGACGAGCACGAGGTGTCGAACACCACGCTGGGGCCATTGAAGTCATTGAAGTACGAGACGCGGTTGGCAATGGCCGAATGGAACGAGGTGGCTCGCTCTCCCTGCTCCCCTGGCCGGTGGTGCTGGTAATCGCCCCACATCGCCCCGACGAACACGCCAACCCGCTGCGCCGTGCGGCGCAGACCGGCTGCGGTATAGCCGCTGTTTTCCAGGCAATGCCAGACCGTTTGCAGGAACAGCCGCTCCTGGGGGTCCAGGGTTTTCGCCTCGGCGGGGGTGATGTTGAACAGCAACGGATCGAACAGCTGCTTGTCGGCCAGTGTGCCCACCGCCCACTGCGGCGCATCCGCCGTGGTCGGGTCGCCAGCCAGCAGCGCTTGGCCGCTGACACTGTGGATCGACGAACGTCCGGCGCTGAGGTTTTGCCACAGTTCCTGGGGATTGGCGGCGCCAGGATAGCGACCGCTGATGCCGATGATCGCCAGTGCGCCTTCACCCTCGGGCGCGGCGCCTGAATGTTCATCAGCCTGGCGTTCGAGCCGTGGCCAGCCCAGCGGCAGCCGTTGGCTGACGGTGCCGCCAACGAAGCTGTGCAACAGCTCATCGCCCTCCTCCAGGTCGAAGGCGCCGCGAACCTTGTCGAAGTACATCGAGCCGATGGGGCACAGCCCGATGCCGAACTCCGTCTGATGGTCCAACAGCAACTGGCCGATTCTTCCTGCCTGGAGCAGGTTGAAATAGCGGCTGTCAGCGCCGTAGGCCGCAGAGCGGGCGCCAATGATGAATATCCGCAAGCGGGCCTGTTGTGCATGTTTGCGATTGAACGGCGTGTAGCTGCCGTTGAACGCCTGCGGCTCCGCCTCGCCGATGCGGCTCAGGCAATGACGGTCACTGTGGTAGCGGTAGATGCCCGGGGGCGGACATTGCCCCTGGCCCGGGGATTGATCCGTCGGGCCGGCCAGATGCAGGTAGATCTTCAGTGGCAGCGCGGGCTCGGCATGATACAGGCAGCCGCTGTCCGGCTCGGCCCGCAACAGGCTCAGCAGCCGGCTCAACTGCGTCACGCTCAGTGCTTCGCCACCGTACTGACGCTTGGCGGCACGCAGTTGCAGTGCATCGACGCTGATCGGCGCCGCCGGCAGTTCGATGACCCCATCCCCCTGCTCCGCCAGGTCGCGGCGAATCTGCCGTTGTTGGCGGTGCAGCTGCTCCAGCGCGTCCTTGCCCGGCAAGTCGAAACCGTTGTTGTTACCGGCCAGAAACTCGGCGAACAAGGCGCCGGACTGCCCGCTGCTCAGCACCGAGGCCTGGGCCGGCATCAGGCAATGCAGCACACGGTGGCTGGGCTGCAGTTGCAACAGTGGCCCAAGCGTCGCCACGTCCACGCCATAGGCTGGGGCCAGCGCGATGCCGAAGTCGGCCTGGCGCGACAGCAACAGTTGCTCGATATAGCCTGCTTCGAGTACCAGCAGCGCCGGGGCGGCGTGGTTGTAGATGGGCTCGATGGCGGCCATTTCCGCCACCAGAAACAGTGCCAGACCGGCTGCCGCCAGCGGCGACGCAGCCAAGGCGTGCGCATCGAGTTCGGCCGGCATACTGACGGGCAACAGGCGATTGAGCCGTGGCTGGTAGTACCAGGCGCCTGCGGGCAAGCCCTCGACCTGCCCCTGGGCCACATACAGGTAGCACTGGATGGCGTTGAGGCCCCCGGCCGATGAATAAAGGTACTTGCCCTTGCCCTCCAGGGTCACTTCACGCAGCAACGACAGCAGTCCCCCCAGCCGTTGAAGGCTGGGGGCTGCCACGTCGGTGGTTCGCCGATAGGCGCCTGGATCAAAGTGCACGGCTTGCAGGCAGATTGACTCCTGAATGCTGGCTCGCGGCGCCGGCAAGGCCTGCGCCACGCCGTTCTGGTCGGCGGTGACAGTTTTTTGATCGAGGATATAAGCGATGACGGCGGCGAGGGTCGGCTGCTGAAGAAACACCTCCACCGGCAGCGTGACCTGATACTGCTGGTGAATGCTGTGGACGGCCTGGACCAGGGTGAAAGAGGTTGCGCCCTGATCAAAAAGATCATCGTCGACCCCCAGCGCCTCGATCCCCAGCGCCTCGATGAAATACTGCTGCAACCAGGCACTGAGTGCCTGGGGCTCCAGCGCCGGTGCACGGACGCCGGCGGGCGCGATGCCATCAGCGGCGAGCAACGCCTGGCGGTCGGTCTTGCCGTGGGCCGTGACCGGGATCTGCTCGACGAACTGCACCCGATTGGGCGTCATGTACTCCGGCAGGCGGGCCTTTACGAAGTCGCGGATCGTCTTTTTGTCCAGCCCCTGGGCCACGACATAGGCCACCAGTTTGGGGTCTTCGCTGCCGGGGTCCTGGACCAGCACCACGGCATCACTGATCCCTGGATGGCTTTTGAGGGTGTTCTCGATCTCGCCCAATTCGATGCGAAATCCCCGCAGCTTGACCTGGGAGTCGAAACGCCCCAGCACTTCGATCTGGCCATCGTCGAGAAAGCGCGCCTCATCGCCGGTGCGGTACAGCCGCGCATCGGGCTGCGCGCAGAACGGGTCGCGGATGAACTTTTCCGCCGTCAGCTCGGGGCGATTGAGATACCCCCGGGCCAGGCCGACACCGCCAATGCACAGCTCGCCGGTCTGGCCAATCGGCACGGGATGGGACTCGGCATCAAGGATATGAATCTGAATATTGTCGATGGGCCGGCCGATGGGCACGCGCTGGTCGGGCCTTGGTTCGGCGGGCCACCAAGTGACGTCCACCGCAGCCTCGGTCGGGCCATACAGGTTGTGTAACCGGGCATCCAGTCGCGAACAGAATTGCAGCAGCAGATCGTGGGTCAGGGCCTCGCCGCTGACGAACACCTGGCTCAAGGAGCGGCACTCGGCGACGGCCGGGTGCTTGAGAAAGAAGCGCAGCATGGACGGCACGAAATGGCAGATGGTGATCTGCTGTGCCTGGATGATCTGCACCAGATAATGGGCGTCCTTGTGCCCTTCCGGCCTGGCCATGACCAGGCAGGCACCGCTGAGCAACGGCAGAAACAGCTCCCAGACCGAGACATCGAAGGTAAAGGGGGTCTTCTGCAAGATCCGCTCGGCCGGCCCGACCTGATAATGGCGCTGCATCCACAGCAGCCGGTTGCAGATGGCCTTGTGCGGCAACATGCAGCCTTTGGGGCGCCCGGTGGAACCGGAGGTGTAGATCACATAGGCCAGATCGCCGGGGCTGTTGATCGACGCAGGATTGTCCTCGCTTGGGTGCAGCTCTTCGCTTGCCGGGTCGTCCAGGCAGATCACTTCAACGGCCTGGGCCTTGAGCCGATGTTCAAAGCGCTGCTGCGTCAGCACCACGCTGACTGCGGCATCGTCAATGATCAGGGCCAATCGTTCTTCGGGATAACCCGGGTCCAGCGGCAGGTAGGCGCCACCAGCCTTGAGGATGGCCAGCAGCGCGACCATCAGCTCCAGCGAGCGCTCCATCTGCACCCCGACCAGGCTGTCGGGGCCGATACCGAGCTCGCGCAGGTAGTGGGCCAGGCGATTGGCCCGGCGATTCAACTGGCAGAAACTCAAGGTCTGATCGTCGAAACACACCGCCACGGCATCGGGGCTGCGCTGCACCTGTTGCTCGATCAACTGCTGCAGGCACTGGTCCAGCGGATACGCGTAGTGGGTCTGGTTCCAGCCGGCAATGAGCGCGGCTTCGGCAGCCCGATCAGCGGCTTGCGCTGCGCGCGGAGTGCTCTGTGGACCGTCATTGGTGGCGTTGTTGTCTGGCACTGCGCGACTTCCCTGTCAGGTTGGGCCGAGATCATCGGCGACTGTTCATCCGTGTCATTGCGTCAGCGCGGCACGCTTGAGTAGGCGCTTTGCCAGGCGACGTTAGATCGATACCCAGGAGTGTTCGGATTGGCGGTGCCGCTTTAAGGATTCAATGGCGCGTAGACGCGCAAGCCGACCGTCCTTGAAGGAACCGGGGCGTCCCACTCACAGGCACCTGCCCGGGAGAGGAAATGCGCAAAGCCGCCCACAGCCTCGCCGCAGCGGCAAGGATTGGGGCTGTTCAACGTGGATTCGATGAGGAGCAAGACCAACACATCCGTGTTCCTGAACACAGTAATTCCCTTTACCAGTGAGTGCCTGAAGATTGCCAGAGACAACGGTGCATGCCTTGCTTCGTTGTTTACTCACACTACTTGGGTCGTATTTTCTCGCTGGCGCTTGCCGCTTGGTGTCGCTTGCTGCAAGACAACGGTACGAGCGTAGTAGGCAAAAATGAGCTGTCAAATTCACAGACCCAAACTTTACACAGGATGGACGGATGGCCATTCGGGCGACACCCGACCAGCGTCACGCAAGCCCCCGGCGCGGCTCTGCTCCAGCGGTTTCAGCGGATCGAAAGGGCCTGTTTGTGGCAGGCAGAAAAATTGCCAATGGCAATTTTCCAGATCGGTATTAGGCTGACGATCTACGTGCCTGTCGGCTTTCGGCACAATGCCATCATGAAAAGGATGACCTTCATGAGTACCCCCAACACGGATCGTTTCCATGTCTTTGGCGTTTGCCCCCCCACTGATTACTGCCTGTTCGTCGACTATGTCCTGGACGACATCAAGGATCACGAAAACAGCTTGCTGCAGCGCATCCAGCAAACGCCCGATCCGGCATTGCGGGTCTGGCGCGAGGGCACGGCGCTGCAAGGCACGGACATCTTCGAAATTGAATGCGTGAATGACCGGGAAACCGCACAGGAAGCCGTGGAATTCTGGCGCGCCTACTTTCGTTCCCTGGGCGAAACCATCATCAAGGCCGAGCACCTGTGTGACAGGTTGGAGTGAGGCCGGACCCAGCATCGGGCACGGCCGTCAAACCATCGGTGCGCTGACTGCGGCAGCTGGACGCTAGGAGCCCATAACGCAAATAAGTTAGACTGCCGGCCTATTTTGTTCAGGCCCCTCGTCATGCCCGCAGAGCATGCTTCCAAGCCCTATACCCTCCTGGCGATCGACGACGATCCGCAGTCGTTGATCGTGCTGTCGAAAACCTTGACCTGCGAATATGAGGTGCTGCTGGCGAAGAACAGCGAGCGCGGCCTGGCCCTGGCGCGCAGTGCCAGTCCCGACCTGATCATTCTCGACATCCTGATGCCTGAGATGGACGGCTTCCAGGTGCTCAGCGCGCTCAAGAGCGACCCGGCGACTGCAAGCATTCCGGTGATTTTCCTCACCTCGCGCAGCAGCGTCGAAGATGAACGCCTGGGGCTGCTGCTGGGCGCCGCCGATTACATCGCCAAGCCGATTTCGCCGCCGGTGGTACTGGCCCGGGTGGCCACGCAACTGGGCTACCGCAACAAGCCCCTGCATGGCCTGCCAGCGGCCCCCGGACCTTGCGCCGGCAGCGACATGCGCGACGGTTTTGTCAGTGCATTGACCCTGCAACTGGCCGGCAATCCGCTGATCCGTCTCCAAGCCCTGCTCGACAGCCTGTCGATTGTGCTGCGCAGCAGCCTGAGCCGGCGCGACCCCGCGGCCTTTCGCAGCGCCGCCTGCCTGGCGCTGATGGGCCTCAATCAGCCGGGCAGCCGCATCGATCAGGCCCTGGGCCACAGCAGGCTGCTGATCGAAGAGATTCTCGCCCACGCCGAGCCGGAAGATCCGATCCTCAACCTCGCCTGGAAAATGACCCACGCCGACGCCTTGCTCAAGGGCCCTGGGGAGCTGCCCAGCGGCGAGCAGTTGCCACTCTCGGCCCGTCTGTTTGCCCTGGCGCTGAACTACCACCTGAGCCTGCTGCAGAGCGCGCCCGAGGACCTCCACAGTCGGCATGCGCATGCCATGGGCCAGCTGTACCGCCAGCCCGGGTTCGAGCAATGCATCGACGGCGACCCGCAGGCGCTGTCGGCGGCCTTGCTCAGTTCGTCACAGACCTTTTTTGGCCGGTGAACGGAGGGTGAGCCTGGCCAATGCCTAACTTCGCGGATCTGGAGCTGTTCATTCTGATCGCCGAGCTGCAGGGCCTGTCCCCCGCTGCCCGCGTCATGTCGATCACCCCGGCTGCCGCCAGCCTGGGGCTCAAGCGCCTGGAAAGTCGCCTCGGGGTGCGGCTGTTCACCCGTTCCACCCGCACCATGAAGCTCACCCCCGAAGGCGCACGCTACCTGGACAGTGCCCAGCACGCGTTGAAGATCCTGGCCAACGGCAAGCGCTCGTTGCGCCACGATGACGGCATGCTGGAACTCACGGTGTCTTCCGACCTGGGCCGCAACTTGCTGCTGGACATGCTCGCCCGGCTCAAGCAGGAACGGCCGACCATGTACATCAAGCTGGCGCTGAGCGACAAGCAAGAGGACCTGCTCAAGGGCCGCTTCGATGCGGCGTTGCGCTATGGCAAGAACCAGGCGCTGGATCTGGTCGAGCTGCCGGTGCTCAAGCAGCATTACTTCATCGCCTGCGCCGCGCCCGATTACCTGGCGGAACATGGCCAGCCTGAGTCGCCGCAACAGTTGAGCGAACACGAATGCATCATCTGTCACAGCATCGGCCGCCCGGAGAGTCGCTGGCGTTTCCATGGCGCCGGCAAGGTCGAGGACGTGCCGGTGCAAGGGCACTTTTGCTGTGATGATGGCGATGCCGCACGGCGCTGGGCCGTGGCCGGCCACGGCGTGGTCAACCTGCCGCTGCTGAATGTCGTCGAGGACCTGCTCGCCGGTCGCTTGCTGGCGCTGCTGCCGGGCTGGCAATCGGACCCTGCGCCGCTGAATCTGGTGGTGTCGCACCGCTCGCAGATCACTTCGTCGTTGCGCGCCTTGCATCAATGCCTGGTCGAGCACTGCACTGACCGCATGGCCCGCTATCAGGCCCTGAGCCAGAACAGCCGCTAGCCCTGCAAGTCCATTAGCAGGTCAAGGGCCTGCTGGAACTCCAAGCGGTAGATCCGCTCTTGAATGGCCCGCAGCGGGCCGCACGGGTATTGCTCGTACAGCTCATCAATCAGCGCCAGGGCCTGGGCATTATGCTTGCGCAGCAGCTGGGCCAGCCGCTCCAGCGCCAGCACCTGCTCAGCGTCCAGTCCCTGGCTCGGCGCTGCCAGATCTTCGTTCGCCACTGGCAGGGAGGCCAGGCCGGCCAGTACCGGCTCCAGGCACTGCGCCAGATGCTCGATCAGCGGCCCCAGTACTGCTGGCCCGGCCGCCTGTTCCTCAAGTTGTCTAGCGGCCTCCTTGACCGCCATGGCGCCGATGCTCCCGGCATTGCCCTGCAGGCTGTGGGCCAGAAAGCCGATGGCGGCCAAGTCCCCGGCGGCATGGGCGTGCCACAAGCGCTCGATGACCTGCTGCTGGCCGTCACGAAAGTCGACCAAGAGTTTGCGGTGCAGGGCCAGGTCCTGGTTGACCACCGCCAGCCCCAGCGCGGTGTCGATCCCTTCGTAGGTCGAGGTCAAGACGCTTGCATCCGGCAGCGCTGCGCTCTGCGCGAGCGGTATGTCCGTGGCTGCGATCCAGCGCACCAGGGTCCGATAGAACGCCGCGACCTCCAGGGGCTTGCTCAGCAGATCGCTCATGCCGGCCGCCAGCGCCCTGCCCTGCACATCGGTCTGATTACTGGCGGTCACGGCAATGATCGGCAGGGACTGCAAATGGGGGTAGCCACGAATCTTGCGCGTGGTGTCGAAGCCGTCCATGACCGGCATCTGGCAATCCATCAGCACGGCATCGAAATGCCCCTGTTCCAGCAACAGGCGCAAGGCCTCGGCCCCATTGACCGCCAGCACCACCTGGACCCCGACGCGCTGCAGCAGGCCCTGCAGCACTTCCTGGTTGAGACGGTTATCCTCGACCACCAGCACCCGTTTCCCCGCCAGCCAACGTGCCGGGGCATTGACCAGACCCGGGGCCGCGACGTCGCCCATCGATGGCCCGGCAGGCGCAGTGCCGCTTGAAGCGTGCCCTTGCTCAAGCGCTGGCGGCGCCAGCCCCAGCTGCACGCTGAACTTGAACGTCGCGCCCTGCCCCAGCCGGCTATTGACCCAGATATCGCCCTGCATCAGTTGCACGATTTTCTTCGAGATGGTCAGCCCCAGGCCGCTGCCGCCGTAACGCCGACTGATGGTCCGGTCGGCCTGGACAAAGGCATTGAACAAGCGGGCCTGCTGCTCGTCGCTGATGCCTACCCCGGTGTCGGTGACGCTGAAGCACAGCAGGGCCTGATGATCCCACTGGCGCACCAGGCACACACCGATACAGACATGGCCGGCCTCGGTGAACTTGATCGCGTTGTCCACCAGGTTGGTCAGCACCTGGGCCAGACGCAGTGGATCACCGACGTAACGGCGCGGCAGTGACGCCGGAATATCCAGCTGCAGCCGCAGCGCCTTTTCCTCTGCGCGCTGGCGAACCAGCAGCAACACATCGTCCACCAGCTCCCGCAGGTCAAAGCCGGTTTGCTCCATGCTCAGCTTGCCGGCCTCGATCTTCGACAGATCCAGCACGCCGTTGATGGTGCCCATCAGGTGCTTGGCCGCGCGGTCGATCTTTTCGATGTAGTCGCGCTGCACCGGCTCCAACGGCAAGTCCTGGACCAGATGGGCCATGCCGATGATCGCGTTCAGCGGCGTGCGGATTTCATGGGACATGCAGTCGAGAAATTCCGATTTGGCCTGGGTCGCTCGCTCGGCATCGCGCCGTGATTGCTGGATTTGCGCTTCCACCGCCTTGCGCTCGCTGATGTCCTGCAGCACCCCGGTGACTCGCGTCGGCGCGCCACTGGCGTCGCGCTGCATGATCTTGCCGATGTCCATGACCCACAGCCATTGCCCCTCTTTATTGCGCATGCGGTATTCGGCGCGGTATTCGCCGACTTCATCGTTCAGGTGCGCCTTGAGCCGGGCCATCACCGGCGCGTAGTCATCCGGGTGCACCAGAGCGGTCCAGCGCTCCAGGCCATGGCCGAAGGCCTGTTCCATCTGCTGTTTGCTGTAGCCAAGAATCTGCAGCCAGACATCGTTGTTGATGACGGTCCCCAGGCGCAGGTTCCAGTCCCACAGCCCCAGGGCCCCGCTTTGCAGGGCCATGTCCAGGCGCTGTTCGCTCTGCTCGATCTGCGCCACGTCACGTTTGTGTCGTCGGGCGTCGGCCAGACGCCGCAGGCCACCCCACAGCAACAGCAAGAACACCAGGGCACTCACTCCCTCGATCAGCAGCACCTGTTCCGCCGGTAACAGTGCATCCAGGTCGCCCAGGGTGATCAGGGTCCAGGGACCGCTCGGGTCATTCCAGTCGAAATCCACCCGGGACAGGCTGTAGCGCCGGCCGTCCAGCCGGACCACCGGCTGGTGGGCATCGAAGGGCAAGCGCTCGGGCACCCCGTTGGCAAACCGATAGTCGCCGAACTGGCGGCGGATCTCCCCGGTGAAGCGGTTCCAGGGCCAGGCGCGGTCGGACTTGAGGACCAAGTCCGGGGAACTGGCGGCCAGCACCACGCCACTGGGTGACAGGATCATCTGCAGATCGGCGCTGTACGGCTTGCTCAAGCTGGCATCGAGCGTATCGGCGTCAAACCGCGCCACCAGCACCCCGATCACCTTGTCCTGGCGCGTACGCGACTCGAAGATCGGCACCGCCATGTAGAACATGCGCGTGCCGGTGCTGGTGCTGATGGCGCCGTAGACACTGCTGCCGCCATTGAGGGCCACTTTGAAGTAGGGACGAAAGGCCACATTCAGCCCCAGGGGCGTCTGTCCCTGCTGGTCGTAGGCGGCCACCACCACCCCGTCCCGGTTGAGGACAAACGCATGGTTGGCATCCACCACCAGGGACAGGGTCTTGAGCGGCTGGGTGGCCCGTTCCATCAGCTCGGCAGAGGGCGCAGGCTCCAGGACGATGCGCTTGAGCCAGGGGTTGTGGCGCCCGAGGATCGACAGTGCGCCAATGGCAAAGCCGTTGGATTTCCATTGCTCCAGGTCCTGGGCCTGCTCCTGGGTCTGCATCTGGACGCTGGCCCGGTAGACGTCTTCGACCTGCACCCGGTAGTAGTTGCCCAACGCCACTGCGGCGCCGACCGCGATCACCACACCCAAGGCATAACAGCAGCGTTTGTGACTGTCGAAGAAGTCCAATAACCCGTACAACCGCTCGCCCCTTTACCTTGAAAAAACCATGCCCGCCAACCCCGGCCCGGTGCCTTGCCAGGCCCTGTCAGCGTTTTGCCAGCCGGCGTGGAAACTCCGGCGGCAGAAAATCCAGGTCCGGATCGTAGTCGGCCTTGAGGTAATCACAAAGCGCCTTGAGGTCCTGGGGCGACAAGGTTCCCACCGCTTGCTTGAGCCGCAGGGTGTCGAGAATGTAGTCATAGCGGCTGTTGTTGTACTGGCGCACGGCGTTGTACAGCTGACGCTGCGCCTCCAGCACATCGACGATATTGCGGGTTCCGACCTGAAAGCCCATCTGCGAGGCCAGCACCGCGCCCTGGTTGGAGATGATCGACTGGCGCCGCGCCTGCACCTGATCGACACCGCTGTTAAGGCCACGATGCAGGTTGCGGGTCTGCTCCACAACCTGACGCCGCAAGCCGTCGTTGAGGGACTCGCGCTGGTTCATCCGCTGGTGGGCTTCGCGCACCTGGGAGCGGGTCTGGCCGCCGCTGAACAGCGGAATATTCAACTGCAGCCCGACCGTGCGCTGCTCGACGTTGCCGCCGTAGCCGTTGCCACGGATATCGCTGTTGCCGTAACCCAGGCTGTCGTTGTCACCGATCTGGTAGCGCAGCACCGCATCCAGGGTCGGCGCGTGCCCGGCCTTGCGCGCGCTCAGGGTCTGCTGTGTCGCCTCCAGGGCGAACTGGCTGGCCTGCAGGGTCAGGTTCTGGCGCACCGCCGTGTCCACCCAGCGCCGGGCGTCGTTGGGTTCGGGCAACAGCACCGGCATGTCGTGGCGCAGCCCCTGGATCGCCTGGTACTGCTGATGCGTCAGGGTGTCCAGGGCTTGGAAGGCGTCATCGGTCTGCTTCTGCGCCACGATGCGGTTGGCCCGCGCGGTGTCATGCCCGGCCTGGGCCTGCAGCACATCGGTGCGGTCCGACAGGCCCAGCTGCAAGCCGCGCTCGGCCAGTTGCTGCTGGCGCTTGAGCGCCGCTTCCTCGGCCTTGGCCGCCGCCAGGGCATCCTGGGCCTTGAGCAGGCCGAAATAGGCCTGGGCGCTGTCGAACATGAGTTTCTGCTCGGCGGCGGCCAGCTCCAGTTGGGCCTGCTGGTCTTCAGCTTGTGCCGCCTTGAGGGCGAACCAGCGATCGGCGCGGAATATCGGCTGGTTCAGCACCGCCTGATAACTGCTGCCACCGCGCCGGGTGTCCTGCCGTGGCTGCTGCAGGGAGGTGCGGGTGGCATTCAGATCGGCGCTGGCGGACAGCGTGGGCAGCAGGCCGGCCCTGGCCTGGGGCACTGCCTCGGCGCGGGCGGCCTGATCGGCCTGGGCCGCCGCCAGCTCGCTGTTGTTCTGCCGGGCATCCAGGTACACCCGCCACAGGTCACTGGGCAGCGCCTGGTGCCGCTGTTGTGACATAGGGGGTGGCGGATGCTGCGCTGAGTTTTGTGGCAGGTCTTGCCGAGGCAATGGCACCGCCTGCGCCAGGGGCGCCGCCAGCAGCGGGACGACAAGCAGCCAGCCGGCAAAGGCTCGCTGCCGCGAATTCATGGGTTTGCTCATGGTTGGATCTAACACCGGGAAAAGAGGGAGCCGCAGACAGGAGAGGCTTTGCGCCCCTCCTGTGTTGCTTCTGCGCGGTCAGGTCAGTGAAGGCACCAGCACCGCCTGCGCGGCCTGATGGTTTTTCGGCAGCTGTTCGCGAGCGCCGCCCGTGTCAGCGAAGGCCGCCATGGCCCCGCTGAGCTTTGCCAGGCTGGGGCCCTGGCCATCCGGAGCCGAGTCCAGCTCATTCGCCGCCGAGCTCAGAGCATTCGCCGCCGGTAGCGTCTCGCGCTGGCTCCAGGCCAGCTCGAACACGCTGTCCCGGGCCGATCCGCTCGGGCCAAAGCCCTTGAGCAGCTGCTCGACGCTGAGCATCGACGAATCGCCTTTGAGCTCGATCAGCAAATGCCCATGGGCGGCCGCCTGGTTGCCCAGCACTTGGCGCAGCACCAGGGCCGTGCCATTGCCCGTGTCGGTCAGCTGCACATCCTCACCCTGCCGGCTGACGAGGATGTTCTTGCCATCGGCCACTGGCAGGATCACCCGGTCCAGGGCCAGGCCCGGATCGTCGTTGTCGATGACCACCGTGCGGTAATGCGCCCACATCGCCGAAGTCAAGCGGTAGGTGTCATCCCCGGCGCCGCCGTGCAGCACCACACTGTCGACCCCGGCAATCAACGGCGGCGCCAGATCATCCTGATGACCATTGCCGCTGGCGCCCTGAAGCAGCAGCGAGGAGCCGATGCGCTCGACATTGGCGTAATGGCCAAGCTGCAGTGCCTTGCCGTCCTTGAGCTGATACAGCGCCTGCTCGGTCGGGCTATAGACATAGGCCGAGTGCGGCATCCCGGCGGCGACCCCGATAAAGCGCAGGTCGCTGCCCGCAATGCCGTTGCTGGCAAACATCTGCCCACTGGCGATATCGAACCAGCCGCGGCTGGCGCCATCCTGCAAGGTCAACACGCCTTTGGCGCCCCACTGTCCGGCCACGGTCGCCAGGGCCTGGGGCAGATTGCCCAGATGTGCCTGCTGCCAGCCCTTGTCCACGGCCACCAACTGCACATCGCCGTTGTTGCTGCGCAGCAGCACTTCGCCCTGCACGGTGGTCAAGCGCAAGCCGGCATCGACCTGGACTGCCGAGCGCAGTTGCAGCGTGGGCATCCAGTCAATGGCGGCCGGCAATTGGGCCGAGGCCTCAAGCACCTCATCGTTGCCAAACGCGCTCGGCAGTGCCTGTGATGTCAGCGGCGGCTGCAGATAGAGCTTGCCGCTCTCGGGCTCGAACAGCCGGGCACTGCCACTGGCACCGTCGAAGCCGAGAAACTGCAGCGGCTTGTCTTGCAGCGCGGACGACGCCACCACCACCTGAGCGTTGTGGTACCACACTGGCAGCGCACGCTTGCCGTCGGCAGCCTTGACCCCGAATACCGCCAGGGTGGCGTTGCTGCCGGCGACCTCGGCGAGGTCCTTCCACCAGCTACTGCGCCCCTTGAGCCAATGCTCATTGACCGCCTCATAGCTCAGGCGCCCGGTCGCCTCGATCCGCGCCATGCGCCCGTCCTTGGTCACGGCCAACAGATGGCCGTTGAGATTGAGCACATTGGCCAGGGGCGGCGTGGTCAGGCGCAAGGCGCTTGGCTGGCCGGCATCGAGCACCTGCTGCCCCGGCCCTTCCTGGCGGAACAGCACCTGCTGCGCCTGGCTGTAGAAATAGAACACCTCCTGGCCACCGGGCTGGGCCAGGCTGCCGGCCAACACCAGATCCGCCGGAATCTTCCAGGCACTTTGCACCTGCCCCGATGCATCGGCACTCGGCGCCTGCCCGGCCGGTGGCGCCAGGTTCGGCTTGATCACCACACCATCGCGGCTGCGTACCCAGTAGCGGTGCGCGACTTTGGCGTTATCCAGGCCAAATACCGTGATCAGCTCTGCCGCGGTCGGCTCCAGCAGGGGCGCGCCCAGGCTGTACACCGGGGTATCGCGCTGGGTGGTCTGAGCCTCGTAGCCCTTGAGCAGGGTACTGAGCAGGGTCTTGGCGTCCTTGCCATGCTGACCGTTGCTTGCCGACAGTTGCAGCAGCGACTCATCGCCGACCACCCCCACCAGCTCCATCCGGTCACCGAGAATGCGGAAGCTCAGCTCGGCTTCCCGTTCCTTGAGCTGATAACGACGGGCCAGATACACCGCATCGCCTTCTTGCCAGAACCGGCTGATCTGGCCAGCGCTCTGGTTGAACGACGGGGCGAACTGCGCATCGACCTTGCCGCTGGCAATGTCGACCCGCCAGGCGGCGGCGTTCTGGGCATCGACGAAGTAGGCATGCTCGCCGATGACCGCGCCCAGCTGGGCGTTGCCGGCCTGTTGCACATCGGTGTCGGTGAACAGCATGCGGTCCTTGGCGACGTCGTAGTACGCCCGACCGACATTGCGCTCACCGTGCTTGTAGTTCTCCACCAGCACGTATTGGCCGTGCAACTGGTGGGCCTGGGCCAGGTCCTTGAGGTGCTGTTCGATGCGCTGTCCGGGCACTTGCCATTGGCTGGCGTCTTCCTTGACCACGTCGGTGGTCTGGCCGACAAAATCGACTGCCCGCACTTCGCCCTTGGCGTTGACCAGCAGCACCTCGCCGCTTTGGGCCGGATCGAGCCTGACCTTGACCCCGCCCACCAGCAAATGGTCCTTGGCCACCGTGATGCTGTCGCTCTCCAGCTGGCTGCTGTCGATGATCCAGCGTGACCGCTGACTGCCGGCCTCGTTGCTGAGCCTGACCTCGGTGCCTTGGTTGAGGCCGATCAGGTATTCGCCGCCGGCGCCCTGGATGTCGTAGCGCAGGTAGCCGTACAGTTCCTTGGGCAGCTGCGGTACGACCAATTGCCGGTTGCGCCCATCCAGCAGCACTTCTACCGGCGTCTCGACGTACTCCTGGTGAATGCGCCGGATCGTCTCCTCGCTCGGGAAGATGTAGAAGTCGTAGTCGAAGCGCCGGTCCTGCTCGAGCCTGCGAATCACATCGAAGCCCGTGTCATGCCGGGTAGTGGCCCCCGGCAGGATCATGTACTCGTAGCTGATGTAGGACTTGGGCGTGCCCGGCAGGATCACCGTCCGGCTGTCGCCGTGGTCGAGTTTGGGCGGCTGGGCGCCGTGGCCAATGCCGCTGCGCACCTCGATCGCCTGGTCGCGGTCGTGGATCATCCGCGGAAAGTCGCCAACCCAGAAGAAGTAGTTGATCGCCCCGGAGCCGGTGGAACCGTGATGGGTGCGGTAGATGTACTGGCTGTCGAAAACGACCTCGCTTGAGCGCAGGTCGAGGCGCTTGACCACCGCTCCGGGCAGCGGCACCAGCACCTGCTGTTTCTCGTCATAACGGTAGCCGTTGCCTTGATAGGCCTTGTCCAGGGTATCGAAGTAACGTCCCACCGCCTTGGCGTCTTCGGCCACCGCGCCAAAGGCCTGGGCCAGTGCCGTGAAGCCTACCGCCAGGCCGCCGAGGATCACCCCCGCGCCGCCCAGCACCGCTGCGGTGGTCGAGGCGCCGACCAACCCGGCACCGATACCCGCCGCGCCACTGACAAAACTCGCCGAATCGAACGCCAGTTGGGTGCCGAATACGGCTTTTTGCACATCGTTTTCGGCGTGGGCCAGCTCATAGGCATCCAGGCCGACCATGGCCCCGCCAAACAGCACGCCTGCACCCTCGTTGACCGTGTGCCCCAGGGTCGAGGCAAAGTCCTTGAGCGAGGACTCGGCGGCCAGGGCCTCGCCGCGCAACGCGGTTTGCACCAGCTGGGTGACCTTGGCCACATCTTGCAGGGTGCCGTGGCCGATCTGCGCCAGGCCCAGGTAGCTATGGATCTTCAGGGCCGTGGCCAGGTCCGGTGACACCACGCCCTGGGCTGCGTCCTTGCGGTTCTTGTCGGCCAACCACTGGATCAGGGTCTGGACCGCAAAGCCCGCGTTCAGGCCGTCCACATGCGCCGCTTCGCTGACCCCGGCGCGGGGCCGGATCTGCCCGTGTTCCAGGGTGAAGTGCTCGCTGAGCACGCTCATGTGCTCATCGACAAAACGACGGAATTCGACAAAGGTGCCGTCGTCGGTGCTCAGCCAGCGGGTCTGCTCGGGCTGGTCACGGTTGATGAACTGCACCCGATAGCCGCCCTCCGGCTGCGCCTCGGTGTTGGCGATGATCGGTATCCACTGGCTGCCCAGCTGGTGCTCCTGGGCCAGTCGGGTGCTGGCGGCATCGAAGCGCGCGCCCCATTGCTCGGCGTCGAAGGTGGTCAGCGCCGCACCCAGGCGCAGGTCCTGGCTGACACGTTGCTGGGCCCCCACCGCCTGCTCCACCTGGCGGCGTTGGCCGATGACGCCGGCCAACTCCTCGGGACGAGACAGATCGGCGACATTCAGCCCGCTGCCCAGCGGCACCTCGGCCATCTTGTGGGTATCGATCTCGACCAGGTTGAAGGCCGGCTGCGACTGGCTGCCGAACGAGCCGTAGTGCGCCGCCAGTTTGCGGCGCACCAGGTGCTGCTCCATGGCCTTGGCCAGGCCCTTGCTGGAATCGAAGGCGAAGATCCCCACGTTCGGGTCATAGAAGTAGTAGCGACGGCCTTCGGGACCCTGGGTACTGCCCACCAGCATCGAGTGGTTCTGGGTGTTGAGGGCAAACATCGAGTCGCTGCTGCTGTTGGCCAGCCGCGCCACCACGTCGGACAACTGGAACTGCCCCAGCGCCTTGGAGGCCTGGACCGCGTCGACATTGGAATGCAGGCGGATCAGGCTGTTCTTGAGCAAGGTCGAGCTGCCGGCCTGGGGATCGGCCGAGGCCAGGAACAGCTTCTGCACCAGGCTGTTGACCCCCGCCTCGCCGCCATTGGCCAGGGCCACGGCCATGGCCCTGACCAGCGGGTAGCAGCGGCCGCCGGAGCGATCCCCCACCAGCGACAGGTAGAAATCCTGGGGCGCCAACTGACTGAAGACACTGCCGGCGCCCTGGAAATCTTCACTGAAGGTCGCGGTCTGGCGCAGCACCTTGTCGATGTATTCGGCCTGGCTGGTTTCGCTGATGCGAGCACTCAAGGCGCCACGCTGCCCAGGCGTGAGCTGACCGTCGAGAAACAGCCGCTTCATTTCCAGGGCCGACTGCTTGCCGTCCAGCCCGGGGATCTTGATCTCGCGGAAATCCCGCACGCCATCGCTGAAGGCCGTGCCCCGGGCCCCGCGCTGATAGGCCTCGGCTATGGCGTAGCGCTCGCCGACGCTGGTACTGCGCTCATCGCCGCCACCCTGGATCGCCGTGTCGTCGGTGCGCACCACCGCAGCGCTGCCTTGCTGGGCCTGGATCTGCTGCCAGAGCCAGGTCTTTTCCACCGAAGCGGCCTCACGCAATACCGGCTCGTACTGCGCCCGGTAGAAGTCCTGGGTGAGGTTGAGCTGCTTGATCTGCTGATCGATCAGGCGCTTGTCGCCCGCCCCGCGCCGCTGCTCCTGGAGTTGATAGCGCTGGTTGCTGAGCTGTTCGATGTCGGTACTGACCTTGGCCTGGACCGCTTCGCGCAGCCGATTCCAGGCGGCAATGGCCGGATGCTCGGCAGAGAAATCGCCGCCGTTGTAGACGCCATCGGCCACCCCTTCGCTGGACACGCCGAACTGGCTCGCGACTTTCTTCAGGTTCTGGTGCACCTGTTCGCGGTACTCGGCGAACTGGGTCCGGTTGCGTTCCTGCACCTGGCTGTCGGCGGTCTGGATGGCAAGCGGCTCTGCCCCCTCGCGCAACTTCGGCCAGACCATCTGCCCTTCGCGCTGGTACTCCTGGCGCTGGAACACCAGTTGCCACTGGCCGTCGACGAATTGCATGTACGCCGCAGCCAGGCCCTCGGCCGTGCCGGCCACCTGGTAGTCCTTGTAGTCGACCGCCATCACCACGTTGTCGTACAGCAGCGAACTGTTGACCCGACCGTCGTGATAGACCCGATAGGTATCGGCGTCCAGGCGGGTCACCACCAGCGAGCAGCCCGACAAGCTACCGGTAAACAGGAAGCTGCCCGGGCGCGCCTGCCGGGGAATGTCCACATAGGCCGGCGCGGCGTTGGCCTGGTTCGGCCCGTTGTAGCCGAGGAAATACGCCGGCACGCTGTCCGCGCTCGCGGCGCTTACGGAGTTGGCGCTGTGCTCGGTGTATTCGAGCTCATACAGCTTGGGCGCGACTTCCACCAACTGCACGTTGCCCTGGGCCGGCAAGCGTCCCGCCTTGACCAGGGCCTCGGCGCTGAGGGTGTGGGTCTGGGCGAACTGCACCGGGTCGGCGGCAAACTGATGAATGTCGGCGCTGCCCTGGCGTGGTTCGAAGCCGGTCCCGAGCCCCGCCAATCCGCTCTTGAGTTGCCGGTCCTTGGCGGCCTGCCCCAACAGCGCGGGCAGCGGGCCCAGGTCGGTGAAGCGCGGCGGATGGAACTCCTCGCTCGGCGCCAGGCCTTGATTGACGATGGGCAGGACCCGGGCCATCACCGCGTCGTACAGCTCCCCGTGCAAGGCCTCGCGGCGCCCTTGGGCACGGTAGCGGTCGAAGGTCTGCAGCAGGTCCTGGCCGATGCTGTCCGGCCCCTGGGGTTCATAGCGGGCGGCGACATACAGGGTTTCGAAGAACGAGTGATAGCCGTTGCGGATCATGAAGGCCGCGTTGGCCATCTGGAACTGCCAGTACTGCTTGACGCTCGGCACACTACCGAGCAACTCCGGCAAGGCATTGCTGACGGTCTGGGTGGTCCCGGAGATGCCCCCCACGAACGGGGTGTCCAAATCGTTCATGTAGCGCGTGGCTTCATTGTTCGGGTCGGGACGGAACTGGCTGTAGCTGCGGTACTTGTCGTCCTGGATCAGCAGTGCTTTATCGGTCTGGGCCTGCTCCGGGTGGGTATTGAGGATCAGGTAGGGGTCGGGCTGATTCAGCCGGTTGTTGATCATGACCTTGTCGGAGCCGGTTTTCGGCGTCAGCGCGGCATGGGCATTGACCGGCACCGCAGCCTTGGAAAAGCTGTCGGCCACGGGGCGCAGGGCATGGAACAACGCCTGCTTGCGCAGGCTGCGGCCCTGGTCGCCGGACAACAGCGCCTCGACCGTCGGCCGCAAGGCGCCGTCGGCCGGTGCCAGGCCCTGGGGGCCGCTCAACAACAGGTTCAGCAGTTTGCTGTCCAGGCCGCGCTCCAGCGCCACCTGATCGAAGACATGCACCTTCGGGTTGCCTGGGTGCTGCCCGGCGTTGGCGCTGGCCACGCGCTGGGTTTCCACCTCGATCGCCTGGGCGCGCCACTGTTCATACAGCGGTGCCAGCAGCAACTTGGCCTGGGCAATGTCGCTTTGCAGATAGCCGCCTTGCAGGACCTTGCCCAGTGCCTGGCTCTGCACCAGGTTCTGCCCCAGGTCGAACAGCAGCTGATCGTTGTCGTGGCTCTGCCAGACCGACGCGGCGAAGGCCTGTTCCCACAGCACCTTGTTCAGGTTGTTGCCCTTGATATCCCGCAGGCTCGGACGGCTGTGTTGCGCCAGCAGCACCCCGGCCGGGGTGATGTGGTTGCGTTCGAGCAAGCGCGTCAGCTGTTGCACGAAGGTGGCGCGCTCGCTGCTGCCTTCGAACAGCCGGCTGGCCTTGAAGCCCTTGTCGCGCAGTTGTTCCAGGCGCTCGAAAAACGCCGCGTTGTATTGGTACAAAGCCTCGGTCTGAGCCTTGCTCAGGTGGCTGCTGCTGACCTTGTCGCCCTCGACGGTCATCAGGGCAAACGGCGTCGCCGAACGGAAAGCGTCGCCCTGGGGCATTTCCAGCAGGTACTGGTGCTCGGCAAAGCCGACCGAGCGCTCCAGCTCATGAATATTGACGAACAGGCCGTCGCGGTCCGGGTGGTAGCTGTTCTGCCGATAGTCTTCGACGCCCAGGGTCTGGAAGCTGCTGAGGTCCGCGTTCTGGTTGATCAGCTCGCTCAAGGCGCTGGCCAGGGGCACTTCGCGGGGCACGCTGGTGCCGGGCGACTGGCCCGATACCTGGATGCCGACCTGGTTGGGCACCTTGCGATCGACGTTGGTCAACAGCAGCTTGTGGCCGTTGCTCAGCACCTGGGCCTTGAAGCCTTCACGCAGGGAGCTTTCCGACACCAGATGGTTGGCGAAGTACTGCTCGACGAACCCGGTCTTGACCAGCACCGAGCGAATCGGTGCATAGGTCGGCGAGCGCATGGACGGCGGCTCGCTCTTGAGCCGGTACTGTTGCTGCCAGGCCAGGGACCGGGCCGCGGTGCCAAAGGAAAAATTCAGCACGCCGTCGGTGGGCACCACCAGCCGGCCGTGGTCCAGGTAGAAGTCCTTGAAGCGCCCATCGGTACTGGCATTGACCAGTGCCACGTTCATGCGGATGTAACCCGGGCGCTCTTCCATCATCAGCAGTGACAGGTTCACCGGCAGCTCGTCGGAAGCCCGAGGCGGCTTGGCCAGTGCCGCCAGGCTCGCGGCCTGCTGCTGCGGTGCGGCCTTGAGCAAGGCGTTGTAGCGAGTACTCACCTCCTTGTAGGCCTGCAGCTCGGAGAACAGGGTCACGTAGGCCTGACTGAAGGTGGAGTCGGCAACCTGCACGCTCAGGAGCTTCTCCAGGCGGTTGATCCGGCCCTTGAGCTCTTTCTGCTTGGCCGGCGCATCGGCGTGCAGGACCTCGGCCTTGGCGCCACCAGGACTGAGCAGCCGCAGGGCCTTGTTCCAGGTGCTGTCATAGTGGCTGATCGCCGTGTCCTGGCGGCTGTACAACAGGATGTCGCGGTCCAGTTGCTGCTTGTAGGCAAGGGTGGCTGGAGTGTCGGCGATGGCCTTCATTTCTTTGCGGCGTTGTCGCAGCACCTGCAACTGGTCGCCCACCGAGACCGGGTTGTCCTGCATCTGGTAGTGCTGGGCGGCCAGCACGCTCAGGGTGCTCTGCTGCATTTCCAGCAGGCGCTCGCCGACCTGGCCGATGTACTCGGCACGCTCGTCGGCGCTCATGTGGAACCATTCGGTTTGCCGCCCTGCCGTCTTGATCTGTTGGTCGATCAGGGTATTGAGCAGGCGCGTGAAGTCCTTGGACATAAAAGCCATTGCAATGATCCTTTGTCTGTTTTGAGCCGGGCCCTGCGTATTGCGCAGGGCTGCCTATGGATATGCGGAGTGGGGAGACATGACGGGTGGCTGAGTCCTCCTGCCGTGGGTGGGGTCAATCCTTCATCTGCAGTGCCCATTGCCGGGCATACACGCCGTCCAGGGCGAGCAGCTGTTGGTGTGTGCCTTGTTCGAGCACCCGGCCCTGATCGATCACCAGAATCCGGTCCGCGTGGCGCAGGGTGTTGAGGCGATGGGCGACACTGATCACCGTGCGGCCGCGGACGATGCCCTGCAGATTGGCCATCACCGCCGCTTCCGACTCGTAGTCCAGGGCACTGGTGGCTTCGTCCAGCAACAGGATGCCGGGGTTGGTCAGCAGGGCCCGGGCCAGGGCAATGCGTTGCCGCTGGCCGCCGGAGAGCTGGCCGCCCCGCTCGCCCACCTCGGTCTCGTAGCCTTGGGCCAGGGCCTCGATAAAGGACGCCGCCCCGGCCAGACTCGCAGCGTGCTGCACTTCGGCATCGCTGGCCTGAGGCCGGCACAGGCGGATGTTCTGGGCAATGCTGCCGGCGAACAGCACGCTCTCCTGGAGCACCACGCTCATGTTGCGGCGCAGGGCCACCGGGTCGGCGATGGCCAGGTCGATGCCGTCCACCAGCACCCGGCCGTGCTGGGGCACATAGAGGCGCTGCAGCAGGCGGGTCAGGGTCGACTTGCCGGAACCGGAGGGCCCGGTAATGCCGACGAACTCGCCCGGCTGGATCTCCAGATCCAGCTGGCGCAGCACCTCCTGGCCGTCTTCTTCGTAGCGAAAGCGCACCCCCTGGAAGCTCACGGCGCCCTGCAACGCCGGCACCGAGGCCAGACCGCCGCTACCGCTTTCACAGTCGCTGTCGAGAATGTCCCCCAGGCGGCGCAGGGAAATCAGCGTGTGCTGAAAGTCCTGCCAGACCTGGGCCAGGCGCAGGATCGGCTCCACCACATGCCCGGCCAGCATGTTGAAGGCCACCAGCTGACCGGGGCTCAACTGGCCGTCCAGCACCAGCATTACGCCCCACCAGAGCAACAGCGCCGCGGTCAGCTTCTGGATCAGGCCGATGCCCTGCCCGGCCCAGATCCCGACGATGCGGGTGTGGAACGCCGCCCGCACATAGGCCGCCAGCTGGCGCTGCCACTGCTGCTGGAAGGCGCTTTCGATGGCCCCGGTCTTGATGGTCTCGATGCCGCTCACGGTCTCGGTGAGAAACGCCGTGTTGGCCGCATTCAACTCGTATTCGCGCAAGGCCCGGCTGCGCAGCAAGGGCCCCACGCACAGCCAGAAAAGGAAATACAGGGCCAGGGAACCCACCACCACCCAGGTCAGCAGCGGTGCATAGCTGTACATCACGGCGATGAACAGCCCGCAGAACGCCAGGTCCAGCACCAGGGTCAAGGCCGAGCCGGTGAGAAACTGGCGGACCTGCTGCATCTCGCCGACCCGGGCGATGATCTCGCCGCTCTGGCGGCGCTGGAAATACTCCAGCGGTAACTGGATCAGGTGCTGGTACAGGCGCGCGGACAGCTCGGCGTTGATCTTGCTCGCCACATTGCTGAACAGCCAGGACCGCAACAGGCCGAACAACGGCTCGAACAGCGCCAGGGCCAGCATGGCGATCCCCAGCACTTGCAGGCTCGACAGGCCGCGACTGACCAGGACCCGGTCGATGATGTTCTCGAACAGCAGCGGCGTGACCAGCGCCACCCCTTGCAGCATCAGCGACACCAGCAGCACGCTGCGAAACTGGCGCCCATGCTTGAGGATCGACGGCAGGAACCAGGAGACGCCGAAACCACCGGTCTTGAGTTGCACGTGCCGCTCGGCCAGCAACAGCACCTCTCCCGTTCGCTGATCCTGGCCCTGCCAGAGCGTCGCCAGCTCCTGGCGCGACAGGCTCTGGCATTGCCCCTGCAGCGGCCAGAACACCCGGACCTGCTCGTCCTCCACCGCCTCCAGCACCGCCCAGCCGTGAGTGGTGTTCAACAGTGCCGGCAGCGGCAGGTGATGCAGGCGCTGCACCCGGCTCTGCACCGCCCGTGCGCGCAGGCCGATCCAGCCGGCGCAGCGCCGCAGGTCAAGGCTGTCGGCCGGACCTTCAACCCGTCCCAGGCGGTGAGTCAGTTGCGCCACGCTGATGTTCAGGTCGAAGCGCCGGGCGGCCCAGGCCAGGGCGTGCAGGCCGGTGTCGAGCAGCGTCGCTGAGGGTTCGCAAGCGGCATCGAAAGCGCGGGTCATGTTCAACGCTCCCGCAACGCTTCGGACTGATACTCACGAATCGGGCTCAGCAGGTAATTGATCACCCGCCGCTCGCCGGTGCGAATCTCGCCGGTCACGCTCATCCCCGCCTGCAAGGGCATCCAGCCCTGCCCCGCGGCAATGGCCGCACGCTCCAGGCGAATCCGCGTGGGGAATACCAGCCCCAGCTGTTCGTCCTTGATGGCATCACCGGAGACATGCTCCACCGTGCCGCGCAAGGTGCCGTAGCGGGTGTAGGGAAACGCATCCACCTTGATCTCCACAGGCTGGCCGGCCCTGACGAAGCCCACGTCCTTGTTCAGCACCATGACCTCGGCATCCAGCTCGGCCCCTTCGGGCACGATCACCAGCAACTGTTGCGCCGCTTGCACGGCGCCACCCAGGGTATGCACCGCCAGTTGCTGGACCACGCCGTCCACCGGTGCCAGCAGGGTTTGCAGGCGCTGGCGGTCGCGGCCGCGAATCAGTTGTTGCTCAAGCACCGCGATCTCCTGTTGGCTGCGGTTGAGCAATTCGTGCTGCTCGCGCTGGGTCCTGGCCAGGAAGCTGTCGCGCTGCTCCCGGCGGTTCTGCGCCTGGGCCTTGAGCACCTGCAGCTCGGCCTGTTGCTGGGCCAGCGAACGCTCGACTTCCAGTTGCTCCTTTTCCTGCTCAAGCAACTCGACCATGGGCATCAATTGTTCAGCCGCCATCGCCCGGCGTGCATGGAGCCGTTTGCGCACATTGCTGGACAGCTTGCCCAGGGCGCTGATCTCGCTGCCCCGGGCCCGCTGATTGGCCTGGTTGATGGCGATCTCG
This sequence comes from Pseudomonas danubii, assembly GCF_042980055.1. Lineage (NCBI taxonomy): Bacteria > Pseudomonadati > Pseudomonadota > Gammaproteobacteria > Pseudomonadales > Pseudomonadaceae > Pseudomonas > Pseudomonas danubii. The sequence continues at coordinate 4,468,611 of NZ_CP116502.1, read as the reverse complement.
GCGTTGAGGCTGTCCAGGTTGGCGCTGATTTCCTTCCAGGTGCTCAGCAGTTGCTCCCGGGCCGCTGCTACCTGCTGTGCATCCAGGCCCGCCGGTGCCTGATAGCTGTGCAAGGGCTCCGGGGTCAGCAGTGCGCGGGCCCGGGCCAGCTCCAGACGCTTGAAGTCCAGTTGCGTGCGCAACTCGCTCAGTTCGGCGTCGATGCCAATCGGGTTCAGCGCCACCAGCACCTCGCCGGCCTTGACTCGCTGGCCGTCACGTACGTGGATGGCCCGGACTTCACCCGCCTCGTGAGCCTGGATCACCTTGGTGTAGCTGGAGACCATGAGGCGCCCGGCGGCGCTGGCATGAATGTCGAGAAAACCGAAGATCGCCCAGCCCAGGGCCAGCAGGATCGCCAGGATCAGCAGCAGCGCCGTGCAGCGCGCCCAGGGCGCCGGTGGCCGCTCGACAATTTCCAGGTAGCCGGGCTGGAACTCGTACTCGTCGCGGCTGCGCTTGAGCTGCGTCCGCGCATCACCCAGGCGCTGCCAAACGCGGCGCCAGCGAGACAACAGCGTGCCGAACATCATGACGCCTCCTTGCTCAGCGCCTGCTGCAACGCCCACAGGCGCGCGTAGCAACCGCCGTTGGCCAAGAGTTGCTGATGGCTGCCGGATTCGCTGATACGCCCCTGTTCCAGGGCGATGATGCGTTGGCAATGCCGTACCGCAGACAGCCGATGGGCAATGATGATCACCGTGCGTCCCTGGGCGATGCTCGCCATGTTGTCCTGGATCAGCGCCTGGGATTCGTCATCCAGGGCGCTGGTGGCTTCGTCGAAAATCAGCAGGCGCGGGTCGCCCATCAGTGCCCGGGCAATGGCGATGCGTTGCCGCTGGCCACCGGACAACGAGCTGCCGGCTTCGGCCAGCACCGTGTCGTAGCCCAAGGGCAGGCGCAGGATGAAATCATGGGCACCGGCCAGGCGCGCTGCGGCAATCACGCTTTCCAGGGAGGCCGTGGGATGGCGCAGGGCGATGTTGTGGCGCACGCTGCGGTTGAACAGGTAGTTCTCCTGGAGCACCACGCCAATCTGGCTGCGCAGCCAGGCCGGCTGCAACTGATCCAGGGGCAAGCCGTCGATCAGGATGCGCCCGCCATCGGGGGTATAGAGTTTCTGCAGCAGGCGGGTCAGCGTGCTCTTGCCGGAGCCAGACGGCCCGACGATACCCAGGGTCTGCCCGGCGGCGATATGCAGGTCCAGGCCGCGCAGCACCCACGCAAGTTCCGGACGGTAGCGGAACACCAACTGTTCGATGCGCACTTCGCCACGCAATGCCTGTGCCGGGCGCAAATCCCCCTCGGCCTGCTCCACCGGCAGGTTGAGCATGTCGCCCAGCTTGTCCACCGACACCCGCACCCGGACGAACTGCTGCCAGACCTCGATCAGCTTGGCCACAGGCTGGCTGACGTGGGACAGCATCATGTTGAAGGCAATCAACTGGCCGATGCTCATCTGCAGGTCGATGACACGACTCGCGCCCCAGCAGATCACCGCCACCGCGGTGACTTTCTGCAACAGCATCACGCTCTGGCTGATGGCGCTGCCCAGGGTCTGGCTGGCAAACCCGGCCTCGACCATCTGCGCCGTCTGCGACTCCCAGCGACGCTGCATGCGCGGCTCCACCGCCAGGCTCTTGATGGTTTCGCTGCTGCTGACGCTTTCATTGAGAAAGGCAGTGTTGCGCGCCGCGCTGTAGAACTGGCGCTCGATGCGCTTCTCCAGCGGACCGGTGCTGAACCAGGCCAGCAGCGCATACAGCGGCAGGGTCAGCAGCACCAGCAGGGTCAATGGCCAGGAAATCCAGGCCATGACCGCAAAGAACACCAGGGTGAAGGCCACGTCGACACACAGGGTCAGCAGCGAACCGGTGAGGAACTCGCGGATGCTGTCCAGCTCCTGGACCCGGGTGATGATCGCCCCCACCTGGCGTTGCTTGAAGTACAGCAACGGCAAGCCCAGCAGATGGCGCAAGAGCTTGACCCCAAGGCCGATGTCGATGCGATTGGCGGTGTGCGCCGCCAGGTATTCACGCAAGCCCTTGAGCAGCACCTCGAACAGGCCCACCAGCACCAGGGTCAGCACCAGCACGTCGAGGGTCGACAGCGCCCGGTGCACCATGACCTTGTCCATCACCGCCTGGAAGAACAGCGGCGTCGCCAGGGCCAGCACCTGCAGCAACAGCGAGCACAGCAACACTTCGCCGAGTATCCGCCGATGGCGCAGCAGCTCCGGTACGAACCAGGACAGATCGAAGCGCAAACCGCTCTGGCGCAGGCGAATCACCTCCCCGCTCCACTGCTCGGCCAACTGCTGGCGATCGAGCATGTCCGGGGTCGGCATTGAAGGTCGCTGCACCAGCGCCTGGGTGTCCGAGAGCCGCGCCAGCAGCATGAATTCGCCGCTGTGGTTGCGCCAGACCAGGGGCAGCATCTTCGGCGTCAGTCGGGCCAGCGCCAGGCGCTCCAGGCGCAGATCAACGCCGGCGTTGCGCGCATAGTCCCTGAGGGCCTGGCGCAGGTCCGGCGAGGGGGGCTGCTCCTGGGATGGCGGCTGCGCAGTTGGCGGTAGGCGCTCCTGGGTCAGTTGCAGCAGCAGATGGCAACAGGCCAAGGCTGAGTGAACGGCCGTATCGGCCGCGGATGAGGTGGCAGACAGCGTCGTCATAGCGGCGCGTCCGCTGAAAACAGGCTGCGGGGTGGTGCAATAGTGACTGGCATAGACCGCTCGTTGCTTGCTCCAGGGAGCGTGGAGGCACGAACGCAGTCTGAGTCAGCCAATTGCGAATGATAATCAGCAGTTTGATTGAAGCGTTTTAACTAAAACTTAAGGCTGTCCCCTAAATCCCCTGCATGCCCAGGCTGCGCATGCAGAGGGACCTGGTCCCAGGCTGGCGAGGCTACTGATACAGCGCTGCCCACGGCTGTTCAACCTGAGTGTCAGCGCGTAGCAGTCGCTGCCCTCACCGGTTGCGCCAGCCCTGAACCGTGATGGCAATCAGCGGTCAAAATAATCCGTCAAATCCATCCATCTCTGCACATAACCCTCTAATCTTGGCGGCACGTTTTGCAGGTCGTTGCGGTCGGTCTTTGTTGGTGTCGAATACGCAGCGTTAATCCGAGAGCATGAAATGCCACTGTCTGTTGAGTTACTGCCATGACTCATGTGAGTCAAACGTTGCGCCAGCGGGGGGCGCTGATCCTGACGACGCTGCTCGCGCTGATGGTCTGGGGGCCTGCAGTGTCTGGCGCAGAGTCCCGTAGCTTCGACCTGTACATCGCCGAAGCGCCGCCTCTATCGATGCTGGACCAGTCCGGCCTGCATGGCATCGTCGGCGACGCGACACTGGAAGCGGCGACCCGGGCCGGATATACGCTGCACTTTGTCGAAGTGCCTTGGGCACGAGCCCAGCAAAACGTACGCAAAGGCGTCGACAAGCTGATCATTCCACTGTCGCGCACGCCAGAAAGAGAGGCTGATTACACCTGGATCGCGCCCATCATGACCATGGACAGAGCGTTTTTCAGCCTCGATAAACGCGTCCAGAGCATGCAGCAGGCACGGGAAACCTTTGCCCGTATCGCCGTTGGCCGAGGCAGCGCCCAAGAGCAAAAACTGCGGGCAGAGGGCTTTAGCGATGCCCAGATCTATCCGTTTGAGATTGGTGAGAATCCGGCGCAATTGCTGCTGATGGGGCGCGTCGATGCCTGGTTCAACGGCATTCCTGAAACGCAAGCTATCTGGCGCAAGCTGTCAAACAGGACGTTGCAGGTCAGTCCGTCCTTGATGAAGACCGATCTGTATCTGGCCTGCTCCAGACAGTGCGATGCGCTGCTCGTGCGCCACTTGCGGGCGGCAGTCGAGACACTGCGCAAGGACGGCACGCTGGAGCGGATAAAAAACGCTTACCTGAAAGAGCCGTGATCCGTTGCCCCGGCGCTGGTCAATCAGCACCTCGCGCCAGGGGTCAACTCACGCAGTGCACAGCAGCACCTCGGCCCTGTAGCAGGCTTGCGCTGGCGTCATGACTGCGAGCCTGGAGGGACCGCACGCCTCAACGCGAGAGCATGAAGGTCTCGTACTCCAGGTCATCCAGCGCCGTCGACAGCCGCGCCAGCCCCAGCAATACGCAGATCAGCAGCGACAGGGTAAAGCCATAACCGAAGTAGCTCGGCCCCAGGTGCAGGCTCAGCAGGGTCAAGGCGGCGTTGAGGGCGACGAAGAACAGGCACAGCTCCAGCACGATCGCGCGTTTGTCGAGGTAGAAAAACACGTTGAGGATCGCCATGAACACCACCTGGATGCTCACCCCGATCAGGTCGATGTAGAACAGCGGCAGGTAATAACTGGACATCCCCAGCCACTCCAGCAGACGCGGACCGAAGAGAAACAGCAGCACCACCGTCAGCCCCTGGACCTTGCAGATTTCCAGCAGGCCCTGGCGGATCGAGAAAGTCATCTCGGCTTTCAGCGAGCCAATATGCTGCAGGGTCTCGCCGTCGCGCACCGCGCGAAACAGCCGGTCGTACCACTCGGCGAAGTCGGTTTCGATCCTGACCAGAAACACCGCCATGCCGGGAATGATCGCCAGGTAGGCGAGGAAGATCGGCAAGTCGTAGAGGATCGAGGCGCGCATCGGCCCGATCACCTGGCTGGAGGTGTCCGGGTTGAACCAGAAGATGAACTTGTCGATCCAGATGCCCAGGTTGTAGCAAAACCCGGTCAACAGCAGGCTGAGGAACACCTGGCGACGGTCGAGGAAGTCGAAGGCCACCAGCTTTTCCGCCCGGTACTCGCGCAGGATGTCGTAGAGAAACAGGAACAACAGCGAGCTATGCCCCAGCAGCAACGCCAGCAACAAGCCTTCCATGCCCATGTGCCGCAGGAAGAATGCGCTGCCGACCATCAGTCCGTAGCCCACCAGCATCACCAGCAGGATGCGGTTATAGGCCTTCATCCCCGAGAGAAAGATGATCACCAGCCACAGGTTGCACAGCACCACGAAGTTGGCCAGGGTCAGCAGGCGGTAGAGCAGCGGCTGGTCGAACAAGGTGCTCAACAGCACGATGCCCAGCACCCCGGAGCCCAGGGTCACCAGCAGCAGTACACCCACCAGGTTCGGCAGGATCTGCTCGTACTTGCGCTCGAACAGGCGGTCGGAGACAAAACGGGTGAAGAACAGCTGCAAACCGCCGGTGAGGATCAGCGACGTGGCCATCAGGTAGGTCACGGTGATCAGGAACTGGCGGATCAACACCTCCGGAATCACCAGCCCCAGGCTGATGACCCCCACCAGCATCACGCTGAGAATCGACAGCACCCAGGGCCCGGAGCTGATCAGCCCGGCATAGACATAGGCGTGCAGCGTCGCCGTGTAGGAGTCGCGGGAGAGAATCTTGCGCAGTTCAAAACCGATGCCGGCCATTTACACAGCCTCCTTGTGTGCGGTGCCCATGGCGGTGTCATACAGCGCGCGATAGCGTTCGATCATCAGGGTTTCGCTGTAATAGCGGTGCACCCGCAGCAAACCGGCGGCCTGGGCGGACTTCCAGCGTTCGGGACTGCGCAGCAGGTCGATGATCGCCTGGGACGTGGCCTGGGGATCGGCGATGGCCACCACTTCCCCGGCCAGCCCCAGATCGCGGTCGGCCGCCTCGCCGCCCTCGATCAGCTCACGGCAGGAGCCCACGTCGCTGCTCACCACTGGCGTGCCGGCGGCCCAGGCTTCGAGAATCACCAGGGGCTGGGCCTCGCTGATGGAGGTCAGCACCATCAGGCCCAGTTGCGGCAGGATGTCCTGGATCTTCTGGAACCCGAGGAACAGCACCTTTTGCTCCAGCCCGAGACTGGCCACCAGGCTGCGACACTCGGCGACGTACTCGGGGTCTTCCTCTTCCGGCCCGACGATCCAGCCTTCGACCTGGGGCATGACGCTGACCACCCCGCGCATGGCCCGCAGGAAGGTCTTCACGTCCTTGATCGGCACCACCCGGCCGATCAGCCCGACCACCGGAGCGATGCCGTCGGCCCGGGATTCAAGGGCCTGGGTCCAGACGTCCAGGTTGATGCCGTTGGGAATCACCTGGGTGCGCTCGGCCGGCGCGCCGTCCTTGATCTGGCGCTGGCGGTTGCCGTCGTACAGGGCAATGATCTGGTCGGCGCTTTCGTAGACCAGATGACCGATGCGCTCGAAGAAGCGCACCCAGAGCATGCGGATGTAACCGGAGCCTGCGTCCATGCTGTCGTTGAGCGCCTGATTGCTGCTTTCAGCGATCCAGCTGGCTTGAGCCAGGTCGATCTTGCGCTCCTTGGTGTAGATCCCATGTTCGCTGAGCAGCAACTGGCAGCCCCACAGCTGCTTGAGAATACAGCCCACCAGCCCGGCATAACCGGTTGAAATCGAGTGCAGGACCCGGGCCCGCGGCATGTGCCGGGCGGCATCGGCGAGCATCAGCAACGGCGACTGCATGGTGCGCAGGGTCCAGAAATAGTTGACGAAGGACGGATCGGCACAGTGCTGTTCGTAACCTTCGGTCAGCGCCTCCCAGCTGGGACGACTGTAAAGCACGTCATCCAGGGTGATACGCGCCTGGGCCAGGGAATCGAGCACGCCAATGCCCAGCTCGGCGGCCGGTTTCTCCGGGTTGTGCAGGTAACGGTACAGGTTGCTCAATTCTTCCAGGGACGCCGTGTGGGCGACCCGCTTGTGCTTGGGATTGCGCCAGGCCTCCTCCAGATACACTTCTTCGATGTGCACCACGTTGGCCGGGATCTCGTAGCGGCGCTGACCGTAGGCTTCGCGCTGCCCCCCAATGAACAGCACGGAAAAGGTCAGTTGCGGCAGACCGAGGATCATCTGGTGAATCCAGCTGGACACACCGCCGCGCACATAAGGCCAGGTGCCCTCGAGCAACAGGCAGACATCGGCAATGGGCGTTGGGTTGACGGCGGTTTTCATGTCCAGGTCCTTACCAGCCCGGCAAAGGGCGGACGTTGTTGCATCTGCGGCGGCAAGCTTTTGAGCAGCGCGGGAATCTCTGAATAGTTGCCGGTTTCAAAGGCGATCTCGGCCCGAAACGGCAAGACCTTGGCCGGGTCCATGCCCGCTTCCTGGGCCTGGTGCATGTGCAGTCGCGCCTTGCCGATGTCGCCCCGCTCAAGGGCGATACGCCCGGCCAGCAACAGCAACTCGCCGCCCTCTCCCGCCTCCAGCGCCAGCTCGGCATGCTCGCCGGCTTGCCCCAGCACGTGCTGCTGGACGCTGCCCTGGGCCAGGCCCAGGTAGGCCAGCTCCCAGTACCAGCGCGCCAGGGTGGCATGCAAGGCGCCGGCCTTCTTCGGCGCGGCACCGGGCAACTGTTCGAGGGCGGTCTGGATGCGCTGGTTGATGTCGGTTTCCTGCTTGTCGAGCATCGAATAGGCCAGCAGGCGGACATCGTCGCTGGGATCTCCAAGGGCCAGCTTGAGGATCGGCACCGCTTCCTTGCCCGGCATCTTGCGGGTGGCGAGCAGCGCTGCCAGGCGCTGGTCGGGGTCCGGGGCGTGGCGCAGCACATCCTGCAAGCCGCTGTCGCCGAAGGTCGGCGAATGCAGATGGGTCTGGGCGCGAAACGGCAGTTCGGGAATGCCAACCGCCTGCCACATCTGCGTCTCGCGCTTGCGCGGCAGATACAGCGCCGGAAAGATCGCGGCAATCACCCCGACCGAGCCCAGCAGCGGTACAAAGAACGCCAGGCTGAAAATGAACAGCGGGCTCCAGGGCAACGGCCGGCGATAGCGGGCCGGCAACAGCAGCCACACCGCCGCCGTCAGCAGGCCGCAGGCGATACCGTGGGACATTGCATACAGCAGCGCGATCTGCAGGTCGGGCAATTGAGTCGTCAGACTGGCCCAGCTCCCCACCTCGAAAAACAGCGCTCCGCTAAACAGCCACTTGCTGATCATTCAGGCCACACTCGTTGTACAGGAAGTTACGCAGCCCATCGCGTTGCCGGGCCGACTCCAGGTCGTAAGGCAGCACCGTGACCCCCAGGCTGGCCAGGTCCACGTTCATGCCGAAGTGCTCGTGAACCAGCTTGCCCAGGCGCGCCAGGTAGCCTTGGGCGCCCTCGGCACTGGTCAGTGGCAACAGCACCAGCAACAGCCCGTGCCCGCGCCCGTTGACCAGGCTCAGGTGCAGGTCCAGCCCGCGCTGGCTGCGCTCGAACAGCCGCGCCAGTTCATCGTTGGGCTGGGTCAGTTCAAAGGCGTAGAGGCATCCGGACAGACCGTGTTGCTCGACATCCACCAGCGAACGCTTGAGTTGGCGGGTGAAGTGCTGGGCGTCGGCGTTTTCCAGCTGCAGTACCTGTGAATCCGGGTGCAGCAGGTCGGCGATATGCCCGGCCAGCAGCGCCAGCAGGCTGAGGGTGCGCTCCTGGAAGGCAAAGAACGGCATCTGCCGCACCGCGAGAATCGCCAGCACCCGCCCCTGGGTGTCGACCAAGGGAATACAGGCCTGCAGGGACGACACCGACGCCTGCCCGCCGCTGTCGAGCAGCTCTTCACGCACACTCACCAGCTCTTCGCGCTCCAGGCACAAACGCACCAGCAGGTCCTGGTTGTCCAGGGGGCCCATGGTCCCGGTGGAGGCCAGCAGCGTCAGGGTGGGAGGCGCGCTACCGGCCTGCTCCACACGGTACAGCCCGGCCACCCGCAACGAGCCGTACTGGCCCAGCAGGGTCAGCACCGGCTCGGCCAGCAGGGTCAGCGAATCATCACCATTGGGCACCGCACGCAGGCGCTCGCGCAGGCCCAGCAAGGAACTGCGCAGGCTCTGGTCGCTGCCGGCCAGACGCTGCTCCAGGCGATCATGGGACACCCGCAGGATCTGGTGCGCCCGGGTGAAGTCGTCGAGTCGGTACTGGCGATACTCGTTGGCCATCTGCAAGCGCAACAGGCGCCGCTCCCACAGGTCGCGCACCTCGCCCACGAGCATGCCGCAGACCAGCACGCCGACGATGTAGGACGAAGCGATAGGCGCGTAAGCCTCCAGCCCCGACTGACGCAGGATGAAGAACGCCGCCACCAGCAGGCTGGCGCTGATCAGGCCGCGGACAAAGCCGTAGCGCACGCCCAGCAACAACGGCGCCAGCACCGGCCAGGGGAACTCGGCCTGTACTTGCAGCGGGTCCTGCGGCGTCAGCCACAGCCCCAAGCCGATGACCAGCCCGGTCACCAGGAATGTTTCCAGCCATGACGCCGGACCGCTGGCGCGGGGCGCCAGCGCGTAGTCCATGTGTGGAGAGCTCATGACAGTCACTCGATCCTAAGGCCACCGACAAGCTTGTCGAGCACCTTCTGCGCTGCGCCAGCCAGGCTTTCACGAGACCAGCCGGCACGGGCGCCACTATTGCTCCAGAGCACTTTGCCGGTGCCCGCCTCGACCACCCGCAGGCTGATGCCCACCGCCGGCTCGCCATCCAGGCCATTTTTGTACTGCCACTCTTCAACACTGCCGGACACCACATAGTCGAGCTTCTGCTCGCGGGCCCAATCCATGGCACCGGCCAGACGCTCGTTGTCGTCGAGCAAGGCCTGCTCGCCCTGCCCCGGCGCGCCGCTGTAGACCTGGGGTTGCAGGCCGCGGCTGCTCAGCACGCTGAGCAGAATCTGCTCACTGCGCTCCCCGGCCTGGGGCGTCTGGGAATAGTTGACCAGCGGCAACACGCCCCAGCGCGCACTCTTGGACAGTTCAGGGCTGTCTTGACCGGTAAAACTGGTGCAGCCGGCCATCAGCAAAGCGGCCATCGCCAGACTCACGCAACGAATGGATTGCATAAGGTTCACTCCTCTTTGAATTCCATGATCAGCGTCCGAAACGCACGCTGTAGCTGACACCTGCGGTGCCACCGGACTGGCCAGTTCCGCCTTGTGGCGCCGACTGGTAGCCGAAGGTCACTGCCAATTCGTCATCCCCTATGACCTCGGTGCCGATACCGGTACTGATGGCGTAGTTGATGGTGTTGTCGGTCCACTGCCAGCCGGTGCTGACGTCCACCAGCCAGGTGTACTGCCCGCGCGTGCGGTTCAATGCCCCCGGGAAGCCCCGCCGCCACGAACTGCCGAAGAACAGCTGGCCGTAGTGTTTCTGCAGCAGGGTCTGGCTGTTGATCTGGTCCGGATTGTCGAGTTCGGCCCCGATCAGGTCGATGCCCCCACCCAGGGTATTGGCCAGGTTGGGCAGCGAACGGTTGTTCAGGCTGTTTTGCTGGTAATCGATACCGCTGCGCAATTGCCAGTTCGGCCCTTCGAACTGCAGGGTGTGGTCGAACTCGATCTTCAACGCCTGACCATTGCCCAGGTCATCGCCGCCGCGGGTCGAGAACCAGCGCTGGGCCAGGCTCCAGGACAACTGGTCACGGGCCGAATAGCGATGCCGCCCACCGACCCAGACATCATTCTGCCGGCCGAAGGTGCGCATGTAGCCGCTGTCCTCGTTCTTGCGATGCCAATCGGCGCCGACGTCCAGTTCGTTGCCGCTGTCCACCTGCCAGGTACGGCTGGCGCCCAGGCCGTTGCGGTCATCGTCCTTGCGTAGGCTGCTGTCGAAAATCAGCTTGTAGTTGCCGTTCTCCAACTGCCGCTGCAAGGTCAATTCGGTGTTGGTCTCGTTGCCCAGGCGCGATGGGTCGAGGACGTCGCCGCTGTATCGGCCCTGCTCCAGTACCAGCTTGGCGTACCAGTTGTCGTTCAGGTAACGCGCTGCGGTGAGGCGCGGGCCGTTGAACACCAGTCCGCCGTAGTCCTGGCGATCCCAGGCGATCTGCACACCCTGGGGGGTGCGCTCGGTCAATTCGATGGCCTGGCGCCGCAATTGCTCACGGAGCGACGCAGGCTGGTCCTCGCCCAGCGCCGACAGGTCCACGGCCAGCGCTTCGCCACTGCGCCCCAGGCTGTTCAGGGCCTCGACCCGTTGCGCCGGGTCCAGGTCGTCGCTGGCCACCAGGCGTTCCAGGGCCTGGCGGTTGTTGCCGCGCAGGGCTTCCTGGATCTGTTCGTAGCGATTGACCTTGAGGCCACGGGCGCGGGCCCAGGCCAGCCAGTCATCTTTCTGCGTCGACTGATTGATCTCATCCAGGCGGGCCAGCATCTGGTCGAACCACAACTGCAGCATCGGCTTGGAGCCGTCCTGCCATTGCATCGCCTTGTTCAGCGCCTTGCGCGACGAGTAGCTGCTGGCCACCAGGCGCAGCCAGGTCGCATAGCCCTGAGGCGTGGCGCGGATCTGCTCAGGCGTCACTTCACGGTTGAGCTTGAGCCGCAGGCGCTGGGCCGAGTCGGCATAACCCGCGCCTTCCAGGGCGTCGGCGTAGGCCGCCTGGACCATCCAGTCCTGTGGGTTGCTCCGCAGGTACAGGCGGTACCAGGCCAGGGCCTCGGTATTGCGCCCGAGCAACTGACTGGCAGCGGCAAACGGCAACCATAGGGTGCTGTCACCGCGGGCCAGGGAGCGCCATTGCTGCAACAGCGGCTTGAGCTCGCCAGTGCGACCCAGGTCGACATACAGCCACATCAGGCGCTCGCGGAAGGTGTTGTCATCCGGGAAGCGGCTCAAGCCCAGGCGATACAGGCGCAGGGCCTCGTCGGTACGGCCTTGTTGCACCGCCAGCGCACCGCGGGCAGCCAGGACCTGGGAGCGGTCGGAGGCATCCGGGTACTGGTCGGCTTCCTTGAGCAGGTCGACCACCAGTGGCCAGTCCTGAAGCTCCTGGGCCAGTTGCAGGGCCGCAATCAGGCGTTGCGGATTGTGCTCACGGCGCCAACTGTCAACGGTCAACTGCAAGGCCTTGCGCGGATCGCGGACGCGATAGAGGGCAATCAACTCACTCTCGTCGCCACTATTGAGCGAGCCCTTGATGGCCAGCATCTTCTCCAGTGCCAGCTGCAGTTCATCGTCCAACTCCAGGTCCCAAGCCAGTGCGGCACGGGACTGCCAGTAGTTGAAGTCATCGATCTTGTTGCCGTCGACTGCGGTGATCACCTTCCAGGCTGACGGGCTGTCAAACAGCTTGAGGTGGTTGTTGGCCCAGTCCACCCGCTCGGTGCTGGTCAACGGATAAAGGCCGGCGAAGCGCTTCCAGACCGCCAGCCGCTGCGGGTACTGCGCGGTGTTTTCCAGGTTCTGCAACAGGCGGACCCAGGCCAGCCGGTGTTTCGGGTATTTGCCGACATAGCGGCGCAGCCACTGTTCCCCCTGCTCGGGCGTGCCCCTGGATTCTTCGGCGTACACCAGGGCATCGAGTTCGACATCGCTCAGGGCCCGGGTGTTCATGATCCCCGCCAGCAGTGGAATGCCCCGGTCGAAATCGTAGGTCTGCATCGCCAGGCGCCAGGTGTGCTCGAACTCGGCCGGGTTGTTGCGCAGCTTGCTCAGGCTGATCCAGTAGCCCAGCGCCGAGGCCGAATCGCCCTGCCATTCGGCAATGTGGGCCATCTGCTCCAGCAGCAGCGGATCATCCGGATGCAGCTCCAGCAGCTGCGAGCCCACGGCATATGCACCTTCGAGGTCACCGAAGGCCAGGCGCTGCTTGAATTCCTTGGCCAGCACTTCCGGGCTGTCGGGTTGCAACTTGCGCCAGGCACTGAAGAACTGCTCGGCCAGGTCCCTGCGGTTGTGCGCCACCGCCACGTCGACGCCCTGATCCAGCAGCGCCGCATCCAGCGCGTCCGGCTGGGTGGCCAGCTCCCGGGCCAGCAGCTCGGCGGCCTGATCGCCACGATCCGCTGCCACCAGGCTCTTGAAGGCTTTCTCCAGGAACTGGCGACGCTCTTGCGGCGTCTGGCTGGCATCGAGCAGTTGCACATAGAGATCGGCGGCGCGCCCGGGTTGCTCGCTGGCCTGGTACCACTTGGCCGCCTCGGGTAGCCATTGATCGCGCTGCTTGGGATCGCGACGGGCCAGCTCGGTATAGGCATCGGCTGCCAGTCCCGGGGCCTGGGCGCTCAAGGCCAGAGTGGCCAGGCGCTCGAGCTGCGGGCTGGGCAGTGTCTTGTAGTCAAAGGCCTTGAAGCGCTCGGCCAGGGCCTGTAACGCGGCGCTGTCAGTGCTGTTGTTCAGCGCCAGGGCATCGAGTTGCAAGCGGTAGTAGGCCTTCAGCGCCGGATCGGGCTGTGACCACTGCGCCAGGTGCTTTTCCGCTCTCGGGTAGTCGCCCAGTTGAATCAGCAGATCGAGCAACTGAGTGCGCAACTCGTTGTTTTCCGGGTGGGCCGCCAGCAGGACTTCGGCATAGCTGGCGGACACTTCATCCGGTTGGCCGCCCTTGGGACGGAACGCATCTTCGTTGCGATAGGTCGCCCACAGCAAGATACCGACGACAATCGCCACCACCAGCAACGCCCAGGGATTGAGCAGCCGCGCGCGTGGGGCCTTAGTTGCAGAGGAGTTGGGCATTACTCACCTGCTTCATGGGAAGTTGGAAATGCCACAGGCCCTGCTCGGACTTGCCGGCATAACGTTGGCCCTGGACCTCGACCCGGCAGGGGCTGGCCGAACGCACCGAGAACTCCAGGTTGAATTGACCGGCAAATGAGAACGTCACCTGTCGGTCGCTGACATAGCGCCAGTCACGCAGGGGAATGTTCGCCAGCTCCAGAGCCGGACGTGGATCACGCTCAGGACGCAGGGCCAGCAGCGCATGATCGCGGCTCAAGGCCACATAACGCCCCTGGGGCAGATCGCGGACCCCCGCTACGCCCTGGGAACGGCCGAGGTCCGGCCAGCCCAGCGCCGGGTCCAGGCGCAGGGTGCGCAAGCCATCCATGCCGCGAACCTGCCAGTCACCATTGAGCGTACGGGCCAGGCTGGCCTGGTACAGGCCATGGATCCGATCCAGGTAGTCGCTCATCCACAAGGACATCGGCTGCTGGCCACGCATGAACTGATAGATGTCGGTCATGGCCTTGATCGATGCCTGCTTGGTCCCCGAATAGAAGTGGTAGTACAGGTGAATGCCCCGCAGGCGCCGTGGGCTGTCGGTCAGTTCGAAGGTGTCGATCACGTCGCGAAAGCCGTAATACGGGCCTTTCCAGAGGTTGGTGTACATGTTCTCGTTGATCACCGGCGCGTAGTACTGCAAGCCGCCTTCGGTGGGACGCAGCAAGGGGTACAGGCCGGTCAACGAGGAATTGGCCTTGGTCAGGATGGTCTGCCCGCCGTTGACGTTTTTCAGTCCGGCGTCGTAGGCCAGCTTGATGGTCTCGGCGCTGGGCAGCGCGTCCCCCGGCCAGAAGAGCAGCTTCACCGGCTTCTGCGCGGTGGTCAGGCGGCTATTGATGTAGTCCCGCGAGCCGAGGATCTCGCGCTTGTAATCCAGGTTCTTGTACCCCGGGATATTCAGGCGCAGGCCGTATTCGGCGCTGAAGTCCTCGTCCTTCTTGGCCTTCTCCGGCTGCAGGTAGAACGGGTGACTGTAGGTGTGGGTGGCCACCTCGACCTTGGGGTCGGCAAAGATCTCCTGGGCGATCGGCTCCAGTTCCCTGGCGAGAAACGGCGACATGCCCTTGGGCCCGATCTCCCCTTCGATGATCGACACCGAGGTCAGGTACGGGTTGGGACGAATGTAGTCATCCAGCACCTGGCGCCCGGAATACGGGGTGCCGCGCACTTCGGCGCGCGAGGGAAAGCCGTCGCCGTCGATATGCACGGTGGCGATCCGCCGGCCGTTCTCGGTGGTGGTGTCCGGGCGCGGTTGCGCCGGCAGACGCAGGGCTTTCTGGATAAAGGCGAAGGGGTCGAGAATCCAGCGGCTGCGCTCGATATTGGACTCCACCACATAAGGCGCCAAGGCCATGCCGCCCCAGGCGCCGATGGCCACGGGGGCGTACTTGCCACCCTTGTCATCGCCCAGCAACAGTGCCGGTTTCGGCCCGTCGGGCAGCAGCGTCACCCGGGTCAGTTCACGGGAACGGGCCACAACCGGCGCTTCAAAACCACCGATCAGTGTCTTGTCCTGGCTCAGCACCTGCAGTGCCCCGCGAGCCCCTGGCGCTGCGAGGTTCAGCCCCAGGCGCTTGAGCAGTGCGCGATCCTCGATGGGCAGCCCGGCCATGATGGCCAACGGCACCTGTTCGTCCAGGCGTTGGCCAATCCAGCTGTTAAAGGCACGACTGTCCTGGGGCGGGCCGCTGGTCATCCACAGCACCACCCCGGCATAGAGGCCGGCGAAGCTGTAGGACGGCAGGCTGTCATCGGCGGGCAGGTAGTCGACCCGATAGCCCAGGTATTCCAGCAGGCCGCCCAGCATCCGGTGCCCGGCGTGGTCGTAGAGTTCACCTTCACGCGGGTCATAGAGCATGGCGATGCGCCGCGGCTGCACTTCCACGGTGCTCATGCTGATGGCATTCAGGTCCGGGGTGGTGACCACCGGGATAAAGCCTTCCTGACTCAACTGGCGCACCAGCTTGCGCGCCTCTTCACGACGGTTGGACGGCAAGTAGTCGATGGCCACCAGTGGAATGTTTTTTGCGCGCAGTGGTTTGAGTTCGCCTTCGAGCCAGTTGCGATCGGACTCGGACACCGGACGATAACGCTTGGTCGAGGCATCCCAGCCGGCATGGATCGATTCGACCGCCACGGCCGAGGCGACGCCGTCGAGTTCGCCCAAGACCTCGAACCCGCGGTTGAAGAACAGTTTGAGGTTCGGCAGGCGGCTGTGCAGTTCCCGCAGGAACGACGCCAGGGCCTGGCGTTGCGGTTCGCGATCGGCTTCGGGAAGCAACTGGAAGCTGTCCAGGGTATCGAGGAACAGACCGGCATAACCCTGGTCCTGCAACGCCTTGGCACGCTTGAACAGGTGTTCGCGCCAGGCCGGGGTGGCGATGTCCATCACCTGGCTGTTCCACGCCTTGTTGCGGATGGCGCTGGCTCCGTGGCTCAGGGCTTCCTTGTCCAGTGCGGCGCGATCGCCGTCGAACTCGCCCACCGACAGGTAGGCGAACGGCTGGCTGCCCAGCTTGCGCAAGGTAGCGACATCCCCTGGGGCCATATGACCGGGCTCGACCACCGCCCACTCGAACTGCGCCAGCTCCGGCAGCGGCGGTTGCTCGGCGTACCAGAAACCGACGCTGGCGGGAGCCGCCGGGGCGGCTTGTACCAGCGAATGGCCGGCACATAACGCTAATGCAGTAAACAGACGCCGAACCACTGTGCAGACACTCCCCCGGCGAAACTCCATGTCCATCACTCACTCTTCAAGTCAATCAATCCGCACAACAGCAAACGCTCAAGTCCCCGGAAACGGGTCTGTGCAAGCCCGCAAAGCTAAAGACTGCGGTACAGCCTAGCCAAGCCTTCGGTCAGGCTGGTGGGCGTGCCCAGGTCGAAACGCTCCAACAAACGCCGGTTGTCGGCCTTGGAATGGCGGATATCGCCAGAACGGGCCGCCCCATGGCTGACGTTCAGGGGTTGGCCGCTGATCTGTTCCAGGGCGGCAATCAGGTCATTGAGGGTGGTCACGCCGCTGAGGCCGACGTTGGTGGCATCGGCTGCAGGTGCTGGGTGTTCAAGGCCCTGGACCAGGATCTTCACCAAGTCCTCAACATAGACAAAGTCGCGGGTTTGGCCACCATCACCGAACACGGTGATGGGGCGTGCTCGCTTGGCCCGTTCGCTGAAGATGCTGATCACGCCGGAGTACGGCGACGATGGGTCCTGGCGCGGCCCGAAGATATTGAAGAAGCGCAGGATGACCGGCTCAAGGCCATGCTGGCGACGGTAGAAATCCAGGTAGTACTCGCTGGCGAGCTTGTCCGCCGCATAGGGCGTGAGGGGAGACTTGGGCGTGTCTTCGTTGATCGGGGTGCCCTCCCCGTTATTGCCATAGACCGCCGCACTGGACGCAAACACCACTCGACGGATGCCGGCGGCGACCATGGCCTCGCACACCCGCAGCGTGCCGATGAAGTTGCTCTGGTGGGTGCGCACCGGGTCCTCGACCGAGGCCTGGACCGAAGCGACAGCCGCCAAGTGCACCACCGCGCCACAGCCGTGCATGGCTTCCGCCAGGGCCGCGGCATCGGCCACATCCCCCACTACAAGTTGCAGTTGCGGATTGTCCATCGGCAGATTGCTGACCTTGCCGGTCGAAAGGTCATCCAGAACCCGGACCCCATAGCCTTTGGCCAACAGCGCATCAACCAGGTGAGAACCGATGAAGCCTGCGCCCCCTGTCACCAGTATCCGTTCAGTAGACATAGATCATCCCGAAGAAAAATATCGCAGCTGCGCCGTTTGAAACTAGCACACCCACTGAATACGCCATGGCTATTAGCCCCTATGGCCAATATTTCCCTGGTTACTCACGCTTATTCAAAGGCTGAAACGCCTTTCTGGAAGAACTCCCGAAACCCTGACGTCAAAAAAACATCAATGAAATCAAGCGTTCAGCGGCCGGATACTGGGATAAAAATACTATCGCGTCAATATTGCGTCGATTTATTATTTTTTCAGCTACAGAGCCAAACAAGGGCCAATATATTGACGACTTAGCGCTTCAAGGCTCTGGATCAAGGCTATCAGCCTTGGCAGTGATGGCATCAGGCGATCACCGCTACGGGTTGGGGGTGGAAATTAAATCGCTCACCAGGGGCAGAATCACGACGAAGCGACTGCCTTTGCCGCTGCCTTCACTCATGCCTTGCACTGTTCCGCCATGGGCTTCCACCAGTTCGCGCACCACCGTAAGGCCGATGCCCAGCCCGGCGCCATTGAAGCCGATAGCATGGGCGTCCTGAATGAAGGGTTCGAAGATAAACGGCAGGGCTTTGGCAGAAATGCCAATACCGTTATCGCAAACCGTCAGTTGCACGGCATCGCCCCGGGTGCTGACCGAAAGCGTCACCTGCCCCTCTGCGGGGGTGTATTTGGCAGCATTGCCCAGCAGGTTGCCGAGAATCTGCTTGAGACGCACCGGGTCGCCTTCGACCGGCAACGGGTCATCCGGTCGCTGGGCACTGAAGTGCAGATGCCGGGCCTTCATCAAGGGTCTACAGGTCTCGATGGCGTCATCGACAATCTGCCTCAAGTCCACCACCTGGCGATCCAGGTGCAGCTTGCCGGTGCTGACCCGGGAGACATCCAGCAGATCATCCACAAGCCGCGACATATGCTGCACCTGACCTTCGATCAGTGCCTGCATTCGTGGCAGCTCTTCACTGGGGACCCGGGCCAGGCGGCCGGCAATCATGCTGATGGGCGTCAGTGGGTGGCGCAGTTCGTGGGCCACCAGTACCAGGATGTGCCGCTGTTGCTCCAGCAGTTGCTCGGCGGTGGCCTGCAGGTGTTGCGCGCTGAGCGCTGCAATCACCAACTGCTCATTGGCTTCGCGCATCTCCAGGTTCAACGGCTGCTCCTGCTGGATGCGCAAGGCCTCCTGCGCGTTGGATTGCGCCAGCAGGATGGCCTGTACCAGTTGCTGATTGGCCTCGATCAGTTGCTCGATGTACTGGCTATCGCCGACCCGGGTGTTGGCTTCGCCCAGTTCTTTTTGCAACGACGCCAGAACTGCGCGCGCCTGGACGATTTTCTGGCCGAGGAGCAACAGTTCACGAGCCGCCGTGGCGGCCTGGTCGGTCTTGCCATTGACCTCGTTCATTGTTTTCTACTCACACCTCGCCTTTGTCCACGTGTTGCCGGGTGGGACGACCGCCGAGCAGGCCTTCCTGATCAGGCAGCATTTCGCCGATCTGCAAGCCGTCATCATCGATGTGGTACAGGCGCAGCTCATCGGAATGAGCGCTGGCTCGCACCTTGACCACCGCCATGATGCGCTGCAAACGGCTTTGCACTTCGATGTAGCGCTGGACGATGATGGCATCGGTGAGAAACGCCGTACCGTAGGGACTGAAGCGCAGGTCGGTGTAGCGATCTTCCAACTCCGAGGTCAGCAGCACGGTAATGCCGGCGCCGGTCAGCGCGCTGACCATCCGCGCCAGTGATTCGCGAAAATCCTCGCGAAAAGTCGGCGCCAGGGCCAGCTCGAAGCCGGATAGTGAATCCACCACCACTCGGGTCGCCTTGATCCGGGTGATCTCGGTCAGCAGCAGATGGACTATTTCATCGATCGACAAATCAGCGGCCCGGCTGTCCACCAGGCCAACCTGGCCACTGTGGATCAGGGCGGCCAGGGTGGGGTTCTGCGAATGGTTGGGTCGTTGCTCGAACACTGCAATCACGCCGGTTTCACCGTTGCGCGCGCCTTCGGCGAGGAAGGTCGCCGCCAGAATGCTCTTGCCCGAGCCCGACGGTCCGGCCACCAGCAGCGAATACCCCTGAGGCAGGCCGCCACCGAGCATGTCGTCAAGACGCGCAACGCCCATCTTCAGGCGCTTGATGGGGAACTCCAGTGGCGTTTCAACGGTGCTGATGGCCGCCGGTGCAAAGACCCGGACTCCCGAAGTGGCGATGCGAAAGGTGTGCAGCCCCGGCAGCGTCGGCTGGCCACGCATCTTCATGATTTCCATCTTGCGCACCATGGAGTTGCGCTGAACGCTCTGACGCAACCAGATCAAGCCGTCGGCAACGGTGAACACCGGGTTGGTGTCGGTTTCATTGAAGTATTCACCGATGAGGAAGGTGGTCGCCTGCCATGTGGTCATCAACATGCCCAACTGCTGGACGAACAGCGGCAGGTTGTTGTTGGGGTTGTCCCGGGTCTGGCTTGCCAGCACCACCGAACGAAAGGAATCGACGAACACCAACCCCGGCGAGTGAGCCTGGACCTCACTGACGATACGCCGTAGTACCTCGTCGAGGTCGCCGGCCTGGGTGTCGTCGGCCAGGTTGATGTAGTGAATCGACTGGTTGATCGCTGCGCTGTCAAAAAAGTCGAACTGTTGCTGATAGCGGAGCATCTTCAACGGCGGCTCCCCGAGCACCGTAAAGAACAGCGCCGGACGCTGCGGCGTCGCCAGGGCGAACATCATCTGGTGAGCCAGGGTGGTCTTGCCGCAGCCCGGCGGGCCGGCGATCAGATTGAACGAAAACTCCGGCAATCCTCCGCCCAGCACCTCGTCCAGTCCTGGCACGCCAGTGGCCAAGCGGTTGATCGTGACTTTGCTGCTCATGGCGCATGTTCCTGCGAAGGGGGATCGCTCAAGAAAGGCTCCCACACGCCACTCAGCAAGCGTGCAGTGAGCGAGGGACCAATCAGCGTGGTCAGCAGTTCATAGAAGGTGGTGAGCATCACTTCACCGAAAAACAGCGCCTCGGCCGGGCTTTGCTCTATGAGTACCGACTTGAGGGCCGTCAGGTTCAATTCGGCCTGTAGCCCGTCATAGAGGCCGGCCAGGCGCGGTTGCGCCGAGATGCACAGATGAAGGCTGCGGCAGTAAAGAGCGGCAACCCCCTGCTCACCGATAATCGGCGTGAGGGCGCGGCTCATGCGCTGCAAGGTTGAGACAATCGCCTGGGCGATGCTTGCAACGTCAGCCTCCGGGCCAACACTTCGCGCCAGAGAAGCTACGATCTGGCGGCTCTCTTCGCTTAGCGTGGACATGGCTGGCTGATAGTGGGTGAGAAGAATTCGATAGTACACCCTATAGCCGCGTATAGAAGCGCTATTGGATGTGGCCCTGTCCCTATAAAGAGGGCTCCGGGGCCTGGCTTCTAAGAAACAGCGTCCAGGCCTCAAAAGCCTGCTGATGCCTGCGGGTTGCGTTCTCCCACTCAGGCCCGCAGGCCTGTCGTGCGGAAACCAGCATCATCATGCTCGTCGTTGCAGCATCCAGCTCAAGTAGCAGCTTGTACGCCTCAAGCCGGAAATCATCGACGGACTTCATGGTTTTTCCCTGGTGGCGACACGTCTGGGCGAAGAAATCTTGTCCCTTCTGCCGTGGAGTGCCTGCAAAACCAGTAGTTCAAATCGATCCTGCTCGGGGATGCGCCCTCGCCTGATCTCGCCCCCTGATCAGACATTTCTTAAAAACCCGCTTTCCACGCACGCCTGGGCCTCTGTTAATCCGCTCTTAACGCCAGCGCAATGCAATCAGCCCGCCATTGCGGGCGCAAAGTGCGGGCGTGAATCAATTACTTGAAAACCTCCCACGCAGAACACCAGACCGACTACCGGCAGCGGCGCGACCACTCAATGCGCCTGCCGCTGCGCGACAGCCTTATCCAACGGCCCGACTTGATCGATCGGCGCCAGGCAATGTGCGTGGCTATCCGTGCAGGTCGCAAGCCAGTAACCGCCGTCCAGCCCGCAATCAATCAGGTTGAGGCCTCTCAACCCTAGCCGCTGGCGCGACTGGCTGACAGTGCGTCCAGAAACCCAGACTGAGGAGTGTGCGAATGGTCCAACTGGACTTCTATGGAACCCTGGTGGCCGCATCGTTGGTGCTGTTACTGGGGCGTGGCCTTGTCACCCGAGTCGGTTTCTTGCGTGCCTACAATATTCCCGAACCTGTGGCCGGAGGCTTGGTGGTGGCCTTGCTGCTTCTGCTGCTGCGGGGTATGGGGGACATGGAAGTCCGCATTGATACCTCGCTCCAGGCGCCCTTGATGCTGGCCTTCTTTGCCACCATTGGCCTGAGCGCAGACTTTGCCAGCCTGAAAAAAGGTGGGCGCAACCTGGCGGTATTCCTGCTGCTGGTCACCGGTTTTCTGCTGGTACAGAACGCCATGGGCATTGGTCTGGCCAAGGCGCTGGGGCTTGATCCCTTGATGGGGCTGTTGACCGGCTCTGTGACACTGTCCGGCGGTCACGGCACGGGCGGAGCCTGGGGCGCAGTGTTCAAGGAGCAATATGGCCTGGCCTCGGCCCCCGAAATCGCCATGGCCTCGGCCACCTTCGGCCTGGTGCTGGGGGGCTTGATCGGCGGGCCGGTCGCTCGCCTGCTAGTCAAGAGGGTGCAACCCCCTGGGGCCGTGCAAGGCGAACCGCGCTTGCCCAGAGGCTATGAGCAGCCCTACAAGGAGCGGCAGATCACCGCGCTGAGTTTCATCGAGACCCTGGCCCTGGTTGCCATCAGCCTGCAGGCCGGGAGTTTTCTCAGCGGCTTGATCCAGGGCACGGCGCTGGAACTGCCGACCTTCGTCTGCGTGCTGTTCGTCGGGGTGGTGTTGCGCAATGGCCTGTCGGCGCTGGGCTGGCATCAGGTCTTCGATCAGGAAGTGTCACTGCTGGGCAACGTGAGCTTGTCGCTGTTCCTGGCGATTGCCTTGATGTCGCTGCGGCTGTGGGATCTGGCCAGCCTGGCCCTGCCCATCCTGATTCTGCTGGCCGTGCAGACCCTGGTGATGGCGCTGTTTGCGATCTTCGTCACCTTCCGCGTCATGGGCCGCAACTATGACGCTGCGGTCCTGGCTGCCGGCCATTGCGGCTTCGGGCTAGGCGCGACGCCGACGGCCATCGCCAATATGCAGGCGGTGACCCAGCGCTACGGACCATCGCCAATGGCATTCCTGGTGGTGCCGATGGTGGGGGCATTTTTTATCGACATCAGCAACGCCATCGTGATCAAGCTGTACCTGGCGCTGCCTTGGCTGGGGGTTGCTGCTTGATGGAGCGCTCCGCCCGCCGGACTCCTGTGCCGGCGGGCGAATCATGATCAGCACAGCCATAGAGCAAAGCTGTACAGCACAATCGCACACGTACAACCTAATCCAGCGGGTGCTGCTCTTCGCCGCCCAGACAGGCACTGGCCTTGCGCACCGGTCGCCGCACCCTCGGCCAGCGACGGCGCAGGCAAAGGAACAGCGCCACGACCAATACCAGGCCAAGCATCAAGCAAAAACCCCACATTGCCCTCTCCTTCCATTGCCGAAGCCGGCAGCGGCTTCACCCTGAAGACTTTTTAGCCGCAATCGCTGCAAAAATCCTGTACAAAATCAAATTTTATGTACAACTATTACTCATGGATTTTGACAGTGCGAGCAGGGAGTCAGGCTCGCTGCCACGTCAATCGGTGGGTAAAACACAATGAGCACTAACTTGAACATGCAGTCCCTGGGTGCGGGCTATCGTGCTCTGGTGATTGGCGCCAGCGGCGCGCTGGGCTCGGCCTTTTGCCAGTGGCTCGAAGAGGACCCGCGCTGCGCCGGGGTGCGCGCCCTGTCCCGCGGCACGCTTCCCGCGCTCGACCTTGAACAGCCCGACAGCATTGCCCGGGCCGCCGCCGAATTGGCGGATGAGGCGCCCTACCAGCTGATTGTGCATGCCGCCGGTCTGCTGCATCGCGCCGACATCAAACCGGAAAAAACCTACGCCGCCCTTGAAGACCAGGCGCTCAAGGCAGTGTTCCAGGTCAATGCCGTGGGCCCGGCCCTGGTCCTGCGGCACTTTCTGCCCTTGCTGGCGCCCCAGGGCGCGATGGCGCTGCTGTCGGCCAAGGTCGGCAGCATCAGCGACAACCGCCTGGGCGGCTGGTACGCCTATCGCGCCTCCAAGGCCGCGCTGAACATGCTGGTTAAAACCGCGGCCATCGAACTGGCGCGAACCCGGCCCGGGGCCCGTCTGCTCAGCCTGCATCCCGGCACGGTGGTGTCACAGCTGTCGCAACCGTTTCGCGGCTCCACGGCGGCGCGGCCGGCCAGCGTGGCGGCCTGGGAGCTGCTGACGCTGATCGACCGCCTGAGTGCGGCCGACAGCGGCCAGTTCTTTGCCTACGACGGCGAGCGTCTGCCGTGGTAGCCGCCGGCGCTGGCGGCCGACTGGGGCTGGTGCTGGGCGACCAGTTGTCGTTCGACCTGGAGTTGCTCAAGGTCCTGGACCCGGTCCACGACACACTGCTGATGGCCGAAGTCGACAGCGAAGCGCGGTATGTCCGGCATCATCCACAGAAAATCCTGCTGATCTTCAGCGCCATGCGCCACTTTGCCGAGCGCCTGCGCGAGCAAGGCTGGCGGGTGATCTACGTCAAGCTGGACGATCCTGACAACAGCGGCAGCCTTCCTGGCGAGTTGCGGCGCTGGCAGACGGCCCTCGGTGCGGCTCAATTGCATGTCACCGAGTGCGGAGAATGGCGACTGGAACAGGCCCTGCGCGATGCCGGCCTGCCCCTGACTGTTCATGTGGATCGGCGGTTCCTGTGTTCGCGCGAAGCGTTCCGCGATTGGGCGGCCGGACGGACGTCGTTGCGCATGGAGTATTTCTACCGCGAGATGCGCAGGCAAAGCGGCCTGCTGCTGGAGCCCGATGGCCGCCCCTGCGGTGGCACCTGGAACCTCGACGCCGACAACCGCAAGGCCCTGCCCCGGGGCTTGCGCGGGCCCTTTGCGGCGCGCTTCGGCCACGACGCCATTACCCGTGAGGTACTCCAACTGGTGGGCCAGCGCTTCAGCGATCACTACGGTGACCTGGCGCGCTTCGACTATCCGGTGACCCACGAGCAGGCGCAGGAGCTGTGGCAGCACTTCCTCGACTTTTCCCTGGCCGCGTTCGGCGATTACCAGGACGCCATGGCCGAGGGCGAGCCCTTTCTGTTTCATGCGCGGATCAGCGCCGCACTGAATATCGGCCTGCTGGATGTGCGCCAGCTCTGCGCCGATGTCGAGCGTGCCTACCGCGAGAACCGGGTGGCGTTGAATGCCGCGGAGGGTTTCATCCGCCAACTGATCGGCTGGCGTGAATATGTACGCGGCATCTACTGGCTGCGCATGCCGGAATACGCCGAGCTCAACGGCCTGGGCAATACCCGGGCCCTGCCGGAGTTCTACTGGAGCGGCGCCACCGACATGCGCTGCATGTCCCAGGCCATCGGCCAGACCCTGGAACTGGGTTACGCCCACCATATCCAGCGGCTGATGGTCACCGGCAATTTTGCCCTGCTGGCCGGCATCGCCCCCAAGGCCATCTGCGACTGGTACCTGGCGGTCTACCTGGATGCCTTCGACTGGGTCGAACTGCCCAATACCCTGGGCATGGTGATGCACGCCGACGGCGGCTACCTGGGCTCCAAGCCCTATTGCGCCAGCGGTCGCTATATCCAGCGGATGTCCGACTACTGCGGCGGCTGCCGTTACCGGGTGGACCAGGCCACCGGCAGCGATGCCTGCCCGTTCAACGCCCTGTACTGGCATTTCCTGATCCGCCACCAGGAGCAACTGGGCGCCAATCCGCGCCTGGCGCTGACCTATCGCAACCTGCAGCGCATGGACGCCCCGCGCCGGGAAGCCATCTGGCAACGGGGCGAGGAGTTGCTGGCGCGCCTGGACGCTGGAGAGCCCCTGTGAAGAAATCCGACCTGCCGCGCAAGGACTGCGCCGCCTGCGGCCGGCCCTTCACCTGGCGCAAACGCTGGGCGCGTTGCTGGGATGAGGTGCGCTGGTGTTCCGAACGCTGTCGCCGCAGCGCCCGCGCCAGGAAGCCATGAGCCCCGGCGAGTTACAGGCAGTCTTGTGCGGTCTTTTCGAAATGGGACGGGGCAAAGCTGGAGGCCAGCAAATGCCGCTCATAGAGGAATACCTTGCCGCCGTTGGGCGCCT
Organism: Pseudomonas danubii; assembly: GCF_042980055.1. Lineage (NCBI taxonomy): Bacteria > Pseudomonadati > Pseudomonadota > Gammaproteobacteria > Pseudomonadales > Pseudomonadaceae > Pseudomonas > Pseudomonas danubii. The sequence goes on along the minus strand of NZ_CP116502.1, from coordinate 4,443,103 downwards.
TGTAGGCTTCCAGCACGTTGTCCGCCGCGACCTTGCTGGTGACCACGATCCGGTAGCCGCGCTGTGATTGCGAAACGGTAGCGGTCTGGTCGCTGCTCTGCAGCTTGGGCATCACGCAATCGGCGTATTGGGCGGGGGTTTTGCGGGTCTGCATGACCAGGCTCGGGTTGTTCGGCGCAGAGGCGCAGCCGGCCAGCACAACAGCGGCAGAAGTCATGGCAAACAGGGGTAAAAGGCGCATCGGACACATCCTGGAATCAAGAACGCGGGTACAGGGCGCCACGGGTTGAACCCTGCGGGCGCTATCGAGGGCGGCGATTTTCCACGGTTGACGCGTCCGACAAAATAGCTGTTTTTTGATTGTCACTATCACTTGAACCAATAGTTGCCCTGCGGGCAGACTGCCCGGCAGTCCAACTACAACTAAAAGGGATTCTTGCGTGCGAACTTTTGACCTTATCCGCGATGCCGTCCTGCCCGAATTTCGCGAGCGGGTGGCCGACTACCTGATCGAGTATGAAAGCGTATTGCGTGACAACAGCGCAGAACCGCAGGCATTGCAGGCGGTTGCCTACCAACTGCGCGGCTATTTGCGCGGCCTGAACACCACTCGGGTGCTGGGAATGGCGGACTGGGAAGAGCTGGATCGGCGGGTGGTGGCGACCTGGCTGAGCCCGGCCGCCGGTGAAACCCTCGAATAACCCGGCTTCTCAGGGTGCCGACGGCGCCCCCTTGCTGGCGGCGAGGTAGGCGGACAAACGCTTGCCCATTTCCTCTCCCAGGGCCTGCAACCCACTCATGGGCCGCACCATGACCTCGAATTCGACAATCTTGCCGCCCTCGTCAAAGCGGATCATGTCGATGCCCTTGACCTGTTTGTCGCCGACCCGGGCGCTGAACTCCAGCACCACGTTCAGGCCATCGGCGGTGGCCAGCTCGCGGTGATAGGCAAACTCCTCGAAGACATTGAGCACCGTGCCAAGGATGGTCGCCACGACCTGAGCTCCCGGGTAGGCGGTATGGGCCATGGGCGAACGAAACACCACCTTGGGGTCCAGCAGTCCGGGCAAGTCGTGCAGATCTTGCCCGGCGACCATGGCGTGCCAGCGTTGCAAGGATACGGCGGCCTGGGGTTGCAGTTTCAGTTCTGACATAGGGGGCTTCCTTAAGCGGTCTTGTTGTTGTGGCGCCCAGGCTACGAGCCAATCTTAGCGCCGTCAAGATTATGGCCCATGATAAGATTTCGGCGTTTTTTTTTGCCTTTCAGTCGAAGCCATTCGGGGCCTTCCAAACATGACCAAGCACTCCTCGCGCTCACGGGATTCCTACCACGTGGGCAATCTGGCACCGCAACTGCTCGATGCGGCCCGGGACATGCTTGAGGAAGTCGGCCCGACCAAGCTGTCGCTGCGCGCGGTGTCCGAACGGGTCGGGGTCAGTGCCACGGCGGCCTATCACCATTACGCCAATCGCGCGGAGCTCATCGGCCACTTGGCCGCTCAAGGCTTTCACGAGTTGGCCCAGGTGTTGCCCCGGGACAGTACCCAGAGCGGCCTGCAAAAATTGCGCGATGCCTGCCTGGCCTACTTCAGTTTTGCCCGCGCCAACCCGGCGCTTTACCAGCTGATGTTCGGCCCCGAGTTCGCCACTGGCGAGATGCCGCCCCTCTTACTCAATGCCCGCAACCAAGCCTTTGGCGAGCTGCGACGGATCATTGCCGAGATCCTCGAACTGGACATCGAACACCCCGAGGTCCGTCGGGCCGCCCTCGCCGGCTGGTCCTATACCCATGGCCTGGCGTCGCTGGTGATCCATGGCGTCCTGCACTTTCCCGCCGGCACCTCGGACCAGCGCTTCGTCGACAACACCCTGCAAGGCTTCCTGCAACTGTTCCAGGCCGGTAGCCGGGAATGAAGAAGACCATCGCCCGCTGCCTGTTCCGTGCGCCGGCGGATCGCCAGCCAGGGTCGGCAACGCCCACTGCCGGCGTGCATATACTGATCCCCCGCTGGGATGCCAGGCTTGGCGATTCGATCGTCTCCTCGCTCTTCTTTAGCGAGGTGCGCAAGCTCAATGCCCGGGCCGCCGTGCTGACGGTGCCGGACCTTGGGCCTGGGTTATCTCCAAGTGCTCCTGGACCAGGGGTGCGATGCGATCGATTGCCGGTACATAGTCCCGCTTCTCGAGCACGTCCAGCAGCGCGCCAAGGCTGTCGCTGAAGCATTGCCCCCAGGATCCTGGGGCGAGGCTGTGCTGGTCCGTTGATATCCATGGCTGTCGTACTGCAACTTGATGGACGCAGAATTTCTGCAGCAGTGGCCAATGGATCTCAAACATGGAGCCTTTACGCTCCATTTGACAATAGATATGGAGTGCAGACACTCCATCACCGAAAACATGAACTCTGGCGCCAATCTGCGGGCGCACTGCACGCTAGCCAAGTGCTTTTATCCCACTGCGGCAAACCCCCTATACTTGCCACTTTTTCGCTGCCCCCGACCTCTTATCGCAAAGGACTACGATGCTTCCTGCTGATATCCGGAAAAAAGTTGCCTCGCTCTGGGACCTGGTTTCCGGTGCCGGGCTGGCCTCCTCGCCCTACGTGGCACTGGAACAGATTGCCTGCCTGATATTTCTCAAGCGCCTGGATGGCATGGCCGCTGAGCCGGATGAGGATGGGTTGCCGTCGATCTTCCAGTTGCTCATGCCTGATGATGAGAACTCGTTCGACGAGCGCCCTTCGTTCTGGAACACCCTGCTGCAACACGAGGATCCTGGCAGCTACCTGAATGACCGATTGTTTCCGTGGCTGCGGGAACTGGAGTTGCTGATCATCGTCGGCCAACCATCCCTGGCCAGGCGCTTGAGCTTGAACGGCATGCTGCGCGACGCCTACTTTCAACTTGATCCGAGCAAAAGCCAGGCACTCAGACTTCTGATCAAAGCTATCGATCAGCTGTTCCCTTATCACGGACGCCAGAACAAGGGCCGGTTTTCATCCGGCGAAGTGTTCGAGTATCTGTTCACCGAAGCCTCGGCCAGCAGCAGGATTGGCCCATTGGTCACCGCACGGCATATCACCCAGTTCATGGTGGCGCTGCTGGATCCAAAACGCGGACAGCGTATCGTCGACCCCGCAGCCGGTACCGGTGGTTTTCTCATCAGCGCCCTGCACTACATGCTGGCCGATGCCCCCGGGCCGATAGCCCGGAATAAACGTCTAGACACTATTGGCGAAGGCCTGGTGGGTGTGGACCTCAGTCACGCCCTGGCACGGATTGGCTGGGTGAACCTGCTGCTGCACGGCATCGAACTGCCGCAGTTCATGCAGGGCAACAGCCTGGTCATGACTGACTTCCAGGGGCCTGCACAGCCTTTACTCAGCGAAAGCTTCAGCTTTGTGCTCTGTGACCTGCCCTTTGGTGGCCGCATCGATCCGGAGGAAGCCGCAGGTACCCAGTACTTGCCGAGCTACACCCGGGAGGATCAGGTCAATCATTCCGACAAGATTGACCTGCTGTTTGTCTGGCGTGCACTGAGCCTGTTGAAGGTCGGAGGCAGAGCGGCGCTGATCATTCCCCAGAGCCTGCTGTACGGCAGCTCGAAAGCCGAGGTTGAACTGCGCCGCGAGCTGCTGTCCCGGCATCACGTGGAGGCGGTGATCCTGTTGCCGGGAGAGATTTTCAATCCCTATACCGGCATCGAGGCCGCGGTCCTGGTGGTGCGCAAGGTCACGGGGCTCCATGACGCATCGACTTCCTTCAGCAAGGAACCGAAGACCGATGCGGTCTGGTTCTATGAGGTCACCCAGGATGGTTACTCGATGGACCACAAGCGCGATGAGCTGCCCGCTGGCGCGGATAACGACTTGTTCGATGCACTGGTGCATTTCAGACAGCGTCAAAAGGGTGAACATGTATGGGATGCCGGCAAGGAGCGGTATTTCCGGCCGGACACTTGGCAGGACGCCAGTTGGGCGTCCCTCAATGCGATCCCCGAGCGCGAAGCGACCCAGCTCAAGCAGTGGCTGGTTCCGGTACGTAGCTGGCTGCAAAAGCCAGCATGGCGATCGGTCAATAACCAGATCCACGGCTCTCACGATGAGCAGGGGCAGGTCCGCTCCGCCTATGTGGAAGTGATGCAGCCCAGACTCTATATCAATGACAAGTTGCGCTCGAACCTTCTGGCCCCAGACTGCATCGAAGGCAACGGTTGGAGCCTGGACCTGGACGATTACAAAGTCATCGAGCAACCAAAGCCCACGGAGGAACGTTCGGCCCTGGAACTGATCGATGAGCTGGAGGCCATAGAAGTCGATGTCCTCGAGCGCCTGCGCCAGTTGCGCAAGCTGATTGGAGAGGTGCTATGAGCTTTCCTCCCTCCTGGAGGGAGGTCGGGCTGCTGGACATTTGCGAACTCAACCCTCGTGCGCTGCGTCCGGCCCCTGAAGTGCTGGTGAGCTTCTACCCCAATTCGGCACTCGGCGATCTGGACGGACAGAGTCCGACCGCCAATATCCGCCCCTATGGCGAAACATCTTCACAAGGCGCGCTGTTTCAGGAGGGGGATGTACTGATCGCCACCCGTGGGCGGGATGTCATGCAAGCCAGGATCATGTCGGGGCTGACCACCGAATTCGGTGTTGCCCAACACTTTCTCGCCTTGCGTCCGGACCCTCAGGTGCTTCCGGCTTTTTTGCTGCATTTCATCCAGCAGCCCTGGCTCAAGCAGGCCGCTCTGGATACCAACCGGGGAACTCAAAGCCAGCTGAGCATTCCCCTGAGCTTCTTCCGCAATCTGAGAATGCATCTGCCGCCCCTCGATGAGCAGGCCTACCTTGTCGACCTCTTGCAGCAAGCCTCGTTGAGGCCTTACGAGGAAGCGCTGCATAAAGCCGCTCATCTGTCCGATGCCCTGGCATTGGAGCTGCTGGTTTCCGGGGCCAAGGCCCAGTCCTGGCCACGGGTCACCATGTCGTCCATTTGCAAGTTCAGGCCGCCCAGACGCAGCCCCAGCGAGAGCAGAAGGCCGGCAAGAGTCCGGCTCTTCACCCCCGAAAGCATTGATCGGGCAACCGGGCAGGTGCAGCCCGCCAAGGTCAAGTTCGAGACGCTGAGAAAGTCCTGCATCGAAGTCCAGGCCAACGATGTGCTGTTCACACTGGCCGAGGGTTTTGGCGAAAGTGGCAGCGCCTTCGTTGTCCCCAAGGAGAAATCAGCCACGCCTTTCGCGTCGAGTGCTTTCCAGGTGCTGCGGCCAAACAACAAGGTCCTCCCGGAGTACCTAGCCTGCTTCATGGGGCTGTCCTGGCTCGGTAAACAGGTACAAAGCATCAGTGATCGCGGAATGGTCTCCCGATCACTCTTCGAGCGCATGGAACTGGCACTCCCGCCCTTGGCGCAGCAGCGGGTCATTGTCGACCTGTTGAACAAGGTCCCACGCCAGCAGTTGCACGATGCCCAGGAAAAGGCCCGGATCCTGGCATCAGCCATGCTGACCGAGGCCTTCTCAGCAAGCCTGTCCCGCAAGTGGCGCAGCCAACGACGGGCGCCGAAAAAAGTGGCCCCGCAGCGAGTCGAGGAAACCCCACGCCCTGGTTCTCGTCAGGCACAAGGCTGGGCGACACCCGCGCAACGCACCGCGCGTGCACGGGTCGCTGCGCAGTTGTCGGTCTTTCAGGCGCGGGTCTGGGAGGCCTTGAGCAGCTTGCCGTTCGCGCTGTTGATCGATGACCAGGATGCCGTCGACGCCTTCTGCCGCCATCCGCTGTTTAACCAGGAAACCCCTATTTCCGAGGTATCCCTGCGCCGCGCCCTGGAGCAGATCACGGCCCTCGGGCTGATCCGCAAAGTCGGCATTCCCGGTGCCGGAGGCCACGGCGATGGACGCTTCATGACCGCCTTCAGGGCCTGTCGACTCAACGCGTCGGGCCACGCCGAGGAAGACAGCCGGGGAAGTGATCTGAAGCGTTTCACTGACAACCGTGCAAGCTCGGACAAGGGGCAATAAATGCGTTTGCGTTATTTGAATCTGAACCTCTATGCGCCCCTGAGCGACCTCAAGGTGAGCTTCGCCCAGGATGCACCCTGGGACGCGTTTATCCAGGACAAGGCAGCGCCCTGCGCCATCCACTTTGTGGTGGGCCTCAACGGCAGCGGCAAGAGCCACCTGCTGCGGGCCATTGCCTCGATCTTTATCGCCCTGGCCGATGGCAAGCTGCCGGGGTTTGCCTTCACCCTGGTCTATGAACTGGGCGCCGCAGCCAGCGGCAACCTGCGCACGGTGATCTTCAAGAGCGTAGGCTCCAATGCGTCCACCAGCCTGTGGCTGGCGCAGGACGCGCCCTTTGCCAAAAGCGCCGACAGTAAGACGTTCGAAGCGGCCATCCAGCGATTGGGCACGGAGCCGACGGACCCGGAGCAACCACTGCCGTTCATTGCCCGGGTCAGGGAAGGCAGCTACCCGCAGGCGGTGACGGACCTGCTGCCACGGGTGCTGGCCTACACCTCCGGCTCCTGGAGGGCCTGGCAGGATATCTGGCGTCCCCCTCTTGATCAGTCGAGCAGTGCTGCGCGCTTCAAGGACGATGAGGATTATCCCTTCGAGCTGGAGCGTCCCGTGGGCTGGACCCACCACGACGAAGCCTCGCTGGATGCCAGCGAACCGCGGCCTCGGGAACCCGCTCCCCTGCCCCACAGCACCGACGATGCCAGCGACCAGCTCAACCGCCCCATCCTGCTCAGCGACGGTCGCCCGGATGCAGCCTTGCTGGCCGTGGTCCTGCAGGACCTGATGCTGCAACGCAAGCCGCAACAGAATGATCGGGGGCTGGCCGGCCTGTTCGAAAAGGCCGGCTGGCATCGATTGGTCAGTGTGCGCTTGCGAGTGGACCTGGAGCGGGCCCTGGCTGCCCCCCGGGCCTTGCAGAGCAAAATGCACGACCTGATGCTGGTGGCCGGCGAGGTGCTGGCCCAACCCGACCCCGCCAATCGCCTGCGGGTGCTGCACTTTGATGTGGGTGCCCCGGTGCCGGCCTTGGGCAATAACCAGTACCTGAACCCGCAACTGCAGCAGGCAACGACTCAGGAACAGGCCCTGGCCCTGATGCTGGGCGAAGCCGGCCAGAGTGCCTTCAGCCGCTTCAACGAACTGTCGCGCTGGCTGGCTGTAGGCCTGATCGACGGCATCGAAATGTCGTTGCGGCGCAACGAAAAGCCCGAGGACGAGTTCGCCAGCGACAGCGGGGTCATGAGCTACGCCGACCTATCCGATGGCGAACAGATGGTGCTGCGGCGCTGGGCGCTGTTCCACCTGCTGGCGGGCCAGCAAGATGCCCTGCTGCTGCTCGACGAGCCGGAAACCCACTTCAACGATGCCTGGAAACGCGAAATCGTCAGCAATATCGAGCTGGCCATGGGCGAGGACGCCAACAGCGTGCTGATCGCCAGCCATTCGGCCATCGTGCTGTCGGATGTGTTCGATGAAGAAATCATCTTTATCAAGAAGGGAGCGGACGGCAGTTCTTCAGCCAATCAGGTCGGTACCCGCACCTTCGCCACCGATCCCGGGGCGCTGATGATGAATCTGTTTCACACGCAAGACAGCATCGGCAGCCGTGCACAGCAGCGTATCGAGGCCTTTCTCAAGCATGTAGAACAGGTACAGGTACCCAATGCCGCGCAAATAATGCAGCTTAGGGCGGTGATCAATCGGCTTGGCACCGGTTTCTATCGCTCCGAACTGCGCGCCCGGCTCAACCACTGGGAGCAGACCGAAGACACTCGCACCCTGAATGCCTTGATCGAGCAGGTGAAATCGGATGAGTTGAAAGCCGATCTGCATGGCTTGATCGACAAGCTCCAGGCCAGCCGCAACGCTCGGGGCGATACCGATGCTTAAACCCATCGAGCCTGTCGACTGCTCCGGCGCCTTGAGGGCATGCCAGAACATGATGCGCGAGTTTGCCCTGTGGTTGTGCCAGCCGACGACCCGGGCAGCACAACTGACGGCTGTCGACTTGCAGGCACTGCCCCTCAGCCCGGAAGAAAGCCGTTGGCTGTGGGGCTTTCTGAACAAGAAACTCAATCGCCACAAGCTTCTGGAGCGGGCCGCCCATCTGGCCGAACTCACTGACGCGCAGAAAGACCGCTTGCGTGACTGGATCAATGCAACCAGCCGGATCGGCCGCTACTTCGAGGCAGCGCCCATCGCTCCGGCAATGCCAGTGGGTTACCCCTTCGCTGGCGCCCCGGGCGCCAAAGCCCACCAAAAAAACCTTCAGGACCTGATGGAGGCGTTCTACAACAAGGGGCTTAAAGACGGCCTGCCCTACCTTGCCGACGGTACCCCGACTGGTGAGCGCAGCTTGCTTCTGAAGTACCAGCACTTTTGCGACAGCTTTCTTGCTCTGCACAAGGGCGACAAGGACCAGGACGCCCGGCATGTCTGTGTGATGTGCGGTGGAGAGTTGCGCAATGTCGAGGTCGACCATTGGATACCCAAGAGCGCCTACCCCTTGCTAGCGGTGTGTGCGGAGAATCTGGTCCCCATCTGCGGCGAGTGCAATGGACCACAGCACAAGGCTGCACATCCCGTGCACAGCAGCGGCTCCTTTGAGGAGTGGTTCCACCCCTACAGGCGTAACCCTGCCGGCACACTCAAGCTGGAGTTCAACGTCGAGAAGCTCAGTGTCATGCTCAGTAGCACGCGTGCCGCCGACGTGCAACGGGTCCGCAACCTGAACAGGCTCCTGCACCTGGAAGATCGCTGGACCCGAGAGCTCAAGGGCGAGAACCGCAAGCTGTACAAATCCATCCTGACCCGGCAGCGAAAAAACGATGCCCCAACGCCGCTCCAAAGCATCTATCAACAGGTGAAGGACTGGACCGACGGGCTCAGTGAAACCGAACCCAACTATGAAGTACACCAGGCATTGGCCAAGGCCCTGTGTGACCCTCGGCGAATTGCCGCCTGGAAGCGTGACCTGGACGACGCATGGGATGAGGACCGGAAAAAGACCCTCACAACTTGAACTTCAATCGGCACCCACTCATCCTTGCGAACCGTTTTCCCTCGAACAAGAGACCCCCATGGCCAACCCAGACCTCATCTTCACCCCCGACCCGGACGCGGACTCCATCTCCTCCGACGTCGCCGCGTTCAACGGCATCCTGGTTTCCACCCAGATCCCGACCCGCGCCGACGGTAGCCTGGAACTGGGGGACATCACCCTGCAGAGCGAATGCACCCTGCAGGCGCTGAAAGTCGCCCTGGAACGGGCCGGCAGTTCCATGGACCGGGTCATGCACCTGACCATCTACCTCACCGACATGGCCGACCGCGCCGCGTTCAACGAGGTCTACCAACGTTTCTTCGCCAAGCCCTGGCCGGTGCGCGCCGCCGTTGGCGTGGCCGCTCTGGCGGTGGAAGGCATGCGCGTGGAAGTCACCGCGATGGCCGCCAAGGCCTGACGCCGCGGGTTTATTCGCGGCTGCGCGCAATGCGTGGCCGCCACCGGGCAGCATACGGGTGCCGGGCACGCGTTTCGCCGCTACAATGCGCGCCTTGATCCTGATAAGCCTGACTAAAAAAACATGTCCTTGCCCAAACATCACCTGGAACTGCTCAGCCCTGCCCGCGATGTGGCCATCGCCCGCGAAGCCATCCTGCATGGCGCCGATGCGGTGTACATCGGTGGCCCGAGCTTCGGCGCCCGTCACAACGCCAGCAACGAGGTGGGCGAGATCGCCCAGTTGGTGGAGTTCGCCCGCCGCTATCACGCCCGGGTGTTCACCACCCTCAACACCATCCTCCACGACAACGAACTGGAGCCGGCGCGCAAGCTGATCCATCAGTTGTACGACGCGGGTGTCGATGCGTTGATCGTCCAGGACCTGGGGGTGATGGAGCTGGATATTCCGCCCATCGAGCTGCATGCCAGCACCCAGACCGATATCCGCACCCTGGAGCGGGCCAGGTTCCTCGACCAGGCCGGTTTCTCCCAACTGGTGCTGGCCCGTGAACTGAACCTCAAGGAAATCAGCGCCATCGCCGCCGAAACCGACGCGGCCATCGAGTTTTTCATTCACGGTGCCTTGTGCGTGGCCTTTTCCGGCCAGTGCAATATCTCCCACGCCCAGACCGGCCGCAGCGCCAACCGCGGCGACTGCTCCCAGGCCTGCCGCCTGCCCTACACCCTGAAAGACGAGCACGGCGGCGTGATCGCCTACGAGAAGCACCTGCTGTCGATGAAGGACAACAACCAGAGCGCCAACATCCGCGCCCTGGTGGAAGCCGGCGTGCGTTCGTTCAAGATCGAGGGGCGTTACAAGGACATGGCCTATGTGAAGAACATCACGGCCTACTACCGTCAGCGCCTGGACGACGTCCTCGAAGACCGTCCGGACCTGGCCCGCGCCTCCAGCGGCCGCACCGCGCACTTCTTCGTCCCCGATCCGGACAAGACCTTTCACCGTGGCAGCACCGACTACTTCGTCAGCGAGCGCAAGATCGACATCGGCGCCTTCGACTCTCCGACCTTCACCGGCCTGCCAGTGGGCACCGTGGAAAAAGTCGGCAAGCGCGACCTGCAAGTGGTGACCTTCGAGCCGCTGTCCAATGGCGACGGCCTCAACCTGCTGGTCAAGCGTGAGGTGGTGGGTTTTCGCGCCAACATCGCCGAAGCCCGTGGCGAATTCGAAGAAGATGGCGAGAAACGCTACCGCTATCGGGTCGAGCCCAACGAGATGCCCGAAGCCCTGCAGCGCCTGCGGCCCAACCATCCGCTGAGCCGCAACCTCGACCACAACTGGCAGCAGGCCCTGACCCGTACCTCCGCCGAGCGGCGCATTGGCCTGTCCTGGCTGGCCACCCTGCGTGAAGAAAGCCTGCAACTGACCGCCACCAGCGAAGAAGGCATCAGCGCCAGCGTCACCCTGGACGGTCCGTTCGGCGTGGCCAACAAGCTGGAGCAGGCCCTCGGGCAGCTGCAGGACCTGCTGGGGCAACTGGGCACCACCCTCTACCACGCCACGGACATCAAGCTGGATGCGCCCCAGGCGTACTTCATCCCCAATTCCCAGCTCAAGGCCCTGCGCCGGGAAGTCATCGAAGCGCTGGACACGGCCCGCGTCGCGGCTCATCCACGGGGCACGCGCAAGGCCGAAAGCAACCCGCCGCCGGTGTACCCGGAGTCGCACCTGTCGTTCCTGGCCAACGTCTACAACCAGAAGGCCCGCGACTTCTACCACCGCCACGGCGTGCAACTGATCGATGCTGCCTTCGAGGCCCACGAGGAACACGGCGACGTGCCGGTGATGATCACCAAGCACTGCCTGCGTTTCTCTTTCAACCTGTGCCCCAAGCAGGCCAAGGGCGTAACCGGCGTGCGCACCAAGGTGGCACCGATGCAACTGGTGCACGGTGACGAAGTACTGACCTTGAAGTTCGATTGCAAGCCCTGCGAAATGCACGTCGTGGGCAAGATCAAGGGCCACATCCTCGACCTGCCGCTGCCGGGCAGCGCCGCCGCCGAAGCCGTCGTCGGCCACATCAGCCCCGAAGACCTGCTCAAGACCATTCCCCGCGCGCCGCACTGAGTGACGCACCGGCGCAGTCCTAAGGGATTGCGCCGGGTTGTCCAGGCGCCAGTGCCTCACTCAAAACCTGCTCCAGAACCTCGAAGCAGTGTTTGATATGCGCCTGCTTCAAGGCTTGAGGCCGGGTCACCAGATAGATCTCCATCGCTGGAAACGTCATCGACGCAAACAGCTCCACCAGATCGCGCCCCAGAATCCGCGGCATGACCGCAATCCCCATCCCGCGCCGTACCGCCTCGACCTGAGTCGTGAACGAACTCACCCTGATCTGCCGGCCCTCAAGGCCTGCGGCCTTGGCCGCGCGCATCTGCGGCAGGTTGTCCAGGGGTGGAAGCAAGCCGATGGTGGCGGCCGTCGCCGGGGTGATGTCCGGGCACCTGCGCAACAAGTCAGCACTGGCGAACACGCCATACTCAAGCTTGCCCAATGCGCGATAGATCAGCGAAGGCTCACCCTGATGCGCAGTGCGCACCGCGATGTCCGCCACGCCGCGGGCCAGCTTGTGAAACTCGGCGCTCACCTGCAGCTCCACCGAGCAGCCTGGATGAACCGACGTCACCCGATGGGCTGCCTCCAGCACCCAAGGGGCAAAGCCCTCGCCTGCACTGACCAGGATGCTGCCGCGCAGTTCGCTCTGCGACTGCGTGAGGCCCACAGTGCTCTGGCGCCTCAGCCCTTCCTCTGCGGCCAGGGCGACTTCCACCAGTGATTGTCCCCGCGGCGTCAGCCAACAGCCCTCGACACCTCTTTGCAGCAGTGGCTCGCCCAGGGCCGTTTCCAATTGGCTCAAGCGACGGGACACCGTCGAGGCCGCCACCCCCAGCAATTGGCCGGCCTGCAGAAAACTGCCGCGCCGCCAGACCGCCAGCAACAGGCGCAGATCATCCCAATTCGCTTCCAAAGCCCTACTCCCTGCTGGTCGCTTTGCAAATTCGCAAAGCCATTATGCAGGACTCGCTGTTTTTCCGTGGTGCTGGCCAAGGTATATCTAGCGCCCTCCAAACCCATGGAACGGACCGTATGAGCACTGCCCCCGAACACCGCACCCAAGCGAACGCCGATGCCGGCTATCGCCCTGAAATGCATTACACCTTTGTCACCGGGGCCACTGGCCTGCTGGGCAACAATCTGGTCCGGCAACTGCTGGCCCGAGGCTGCCAGGTCAAGGCCCTGGTACGTTCAAGAGCCAAGGGTGAACAGCAGTTCGGTTCGCTGCCAGGGTTGGAACTGGTGGTGGGCGACATGGCCGATGTCGACTGGTTCGCCGCTGCACTGCATGGCTGCGACACGCTGTTTCATACCGCGGCGTTCTTTCGCGACAACTACAAGGGTGGCAGTCACTGGGAACAACTGCAGAAGATCAACGTCCTGGGCACCCAGCGCTTACTGGAGCGGGCCTACAGCGCCGGTATCCGCCGCTTCATCCACACCTCGTCGATTGCCGTGCTCAAGGGCGAGCCCGGCCAACTGATCGACGAGACGTGCCTGCGTGACCCCGCCGATGCGGATGACTACTACCGCAGCAAGATCCTCGCCGATCAAGCAGTGCTGGCGTTCCTCGAGAGCCATCCGCAGATGCATGCCTGCATGGTTCTGCCCGGCTGGATGTGGGGCCCCGGAGACATCGGGCCGACGTCCTCCGGACAATTGCTCAACGACGTGGTGCTTGGCCGCCTGCCCGGCCTGGTTCCAGGCAGTTTCTCAGTGGTCGACGCCCGCGATGTGGCACTGGCGCAGATTGCCGCCGCGCGCCAGGGACGCCGGGGCGAACGCTACCTGGCGGCGGGCCGGCACATGACCATGGCCGAACTGGTACCGCTGCTGGGGCGTGTCGCTGGCGTCAGGACCCCAGTGCGCCCGTTGCCAGTCCCTTTGCTCTATACCTTGGCGGCGGTGCAGGAACTCTATGCCCGCTTGACCGGCAAGCCGGTGTTGCTGAGCCTGGCCACGGTGCGTCTAATGCTTCAGGAATCCGGTCGCAGCCGTTTCGACCCGAGCAAGAGCGAACAGGAACTGGACCTGAGCTTCCGGTCCCTGGAACGCACCATCAGCGATACCCTGGCCTGGTATCAGGACCATGGCTGGCTTCCCAGACAGGCGCCGGCCGCCCATTCCTCGAACCGCACCAAGCAGGACGTAACCAGACCTTGAACAGCACCATCATCCTCATGCGTCACGGTCAACCCGAAGGCATAGCGAACGACAGAATTTCAGCACTCGACATGCAGGGCTGGATCCAGGACTACGATCGCTCGGCAATCACTGCGCACCCGGCCCCACCATCCAGTCTGCAACTGGCCGCCAGCGCCGCCGTGATTGTCTCCAGCAGCGCTCCTCGAGCACTGGCATCGGTGCAGGCCCTGGGGCTGCAACCGACCTTGGTGGACCCACTGTTCTGCGAGGCGCAACTGCCTTATGGACCTTGGCGACAACCACGCCTGTCACCTATTACCTGGGCGGTCATTCTGCGAATCCTGTGGTGCTGCGGTTACTCCAGGCACGTCGAAACCGCCACTGCGGCCCGGAGTCGGGCGGCAGCCGCCGCCCTGCAACTTCAGTCCCTGACCCAGCAGGGCCCCGTGCTGTTGCTCGGCCATGGCTGGATGAATCGGCTGATTGGCAAACAGCTGGCTGGCGCCGGTTGGCGTCGCCAAGAACGCGCCGGCAGCCGCTATTGGAGTGCGACGGTGTATCGGCGTAGCACTGCCTGATCGTTGCGGCGTCATAAGTCCTGACGCTTGATGGCCCAGCGCTCAACCAGCAACACAATCATTGAATTTAACGCTGCATGTTGCGGTCTATAACGCGCCTCTCAAGCCGCAAACAGGTATAGTTGCCGGCTTGCCTGGCGCGTCGCGGGCAGCTCGAGCTGCAGGGCTTTATCAGGACTTAATGGTTGCCGTGTGTTGGTAAGACTTCTATTGATTGCACTACTGCTGGCGGTATCGGCCTGCAGCTCCAATTCCTCCAGCCCTGGCGGCACTGGGCCGCTCAAGGCCGGTGAATACCGGGTCAAGCGTGGCGACACGCTGTATTCGATCGCCAGCCGCAATGGCACCAACTGGAAGGAAGTGGCGCGGCTCAACGGCCTCAAGGCGCCCTACACCGTGGAAGTCGGCCAGGTGCTGCGGGTTGGCGGCGCGACCAGGACCACCCGCGTGGTCAGCAGCAAGTCGCGCAGCACCGCCAGCAAGAGCAAGGTCAAGGCCGCACCGCCCGCCCCGCCGATGCCCAAGGTCACCCTGCAAGGCTGGAGCTGGCCGCTGCGCGGGGTGCTGATCGGCCGTTTCTCCCCCACCGGCAAGCTCAACCAGGGCATCCGCATCGCCACCACTCAGGGCCAGCCCATCCACGCCACCCTGGGCGGCAAAGTGGCGTTCGCCGGCTACATGCGCGGTTACGGCAACCTGATGATCCTCCAGCACGGCCCCTCCTACACCAGCACCTACGCCTACAACAGCCGCTTGGTGGTCAAGGAAGGCCAGATGGTGATCAAGGGCCAGAAGATTGCCGAGGCCGGGTCCCAGGACACCGACCGCGCCCAGTTGTACTTCGAAATCCGCGCCAACGGCGTACCGGTGGACCCATTGCGGTTGTTGCCGCCGGGGTGAGTGCAACAAGCCCCCTGCGCCCGGGGCCAAGGCACGTCAACGAAACCCGGGGCGATGGCCTCTCGCGCTATTGAGCGGAGGCTGCGCGGAGTCAAATGCCTCGCAGTTCGTGCTCGATGTCATTGGGTTCGTCATCCCACCAGGTGGGAGTACCCAGGAACCCCGGGATCGCCACCTGCCGTTCAAGCTGCGACTTTAGTTTATTCAGATGCACCCGTGTCTGTATGGTTGGTTCCAGCTGGCAGAGGGCCTGCCAAGCCAACTGGATATACTCCAGATAGGGCTTGGCCTGCTCTGCACTAGTGGAGGCAGACTCCCAGCGAGTAATAAACGCATCCAGATAGGACAGGGCATTCTTCGCCAGTACCTCCCTGCTGCCCAGGTCCTGAGGGGTCTCGATCAGTTGCTTCAAGGCAGCACATCCCAGCTCTTTGCATGCCTGCGTATACAGGGGGGAGCGCTCTTCTGTCAGTACCCACTTGAGCCGCGCATCATCCAGGATCAGTGCATTCATGACGCCATTGGGTATGGCGAACACATGGATGGCACGGCGTATCAAACGAGGCGCGAGTACCTCTTGCAACGCTGTCACATAGTCCTCGCGCGCACGAGAAAATTCCCAGGAAGGAACACGCAGGGAGCCCTGAAAAGGTTCGGCATCCAGATACAGGCGCTGCGGATCATCGCACCGAGCGGCAATGATCGCCGCCAGTCGCAGCTCGCGCTCACGGAGCGCCCTTTCAGATGCGCTAGCGTCTTTGGCAACGCTTCCAAAAAAGCTCCTGATAAAGCCAATGCACACTTCATAGTCGCCGCGCGCCGTGGACATGGCCCCTTCAATCTCGGTCGAGTAACAGAACTCGATCAATCTCAGGAGCTCTGCGGCGCCGCGCATCGCTCGCTCGAACGCTTCCTGTGAGTAGAAGGCCCCGGCTCTGCCCAACTGCTCGCCATACTGAAAATTCGCCATATTGAGCATGGCATTGGCCACTGCGACCTCACCTTCATCGCTACGACTGGCCGCATCACGAATGAAGTCGTTGAGGGTCTGGACGTCCTGGAATTCACCCCAGGATTTCACCAACCGGGAAAACTCGGGAATGGTGAACTCCACCTCGCGGACCGCCAGGCTCATCTCATAGTGAATGTTTGCCAAAGTCAGTTTGCTTCTGGCACGGCCCAGCTCTTCGATCAATTTCCACAGGCGCTTGTTATTAACTTCATCCTTGGGACATTGCGCGGCATTGAGCGCTGCTTGCTTGTGCTGCTCCTGTTTGGCGTTATTGGCATTGCCGAACACGCTGGCACTAAAGGCCGAGTGGAAACCCAGCAGGTGCTCTTCAACCACCTGGGCCACCTTGGGCTCGGTCTCACGCAAGATGGTCTGCAGGATGATTCCGCGCCAGTCCAGTTGCCCCTCGGCATGTCGATCAGCCGCCGCGCCAAACACCGACAAGCTGCGGCAGATGCGTTTGGCCTGGCGCGGATTGGTGGGAAACCACTCGGCGGTCTGCGCGATGGCCGTGTCAGGCAGGAATGGGCAGCAGTATTTCAGGTTCCTGGCGACCATTCGCTGCACCTGCTTCGGGCTTGGCTCGGGCAGGGTCACCGGTACATCGATGATCTTGTCCAGAAAGTGCTGGGCCGACTCGCCGAAGGCTTCGGAATAGGAGCAAAGTGCCTTGCCCACCACGTCCTTGTCGAAGGCCAGGACAAAGACAAATCCCGGCCAGTCCAGAAGTTCCCGCAGCGTCAACAGGGTCGTCGGGAGCATCCGGGGATCGGCACGGTCGAGGTCGTCGACAAAGACAATGATGCGTCTATCGCCCAGTTGCTTGCGCAGGGCATCCAGGTCGCTTTTTTCCAGTTGCAGTATTTCGCTCAGTTTCTCGAAGACCAACCCTGCCGCGCCGGCGGCCAAGGTTACGATTTCGCTGTAGCTGGCCGACTCGGGCAGTTTGAGGTCAGCGGTTTTATTGGCGGCTTTTCCCAGGATCTCGGCGATCTTTTTCGACTGGCGCTTGGTCCAGTGCTTGAAGGGTTCGCCAACACCTGAACGTTGCAGTGTATCCGCCAGCGCCAGATAGAACTGCACGATGAACTCCTGCTCCCCGGTGGTGCGCCACGCGGGAAGCCGCACTACGATGTCGTCCTTCTCCTCTGCTATGAGCTGCAGAAAATTCAGCACGCTGGTCTTGCCGCTGCCCCACTGACCATAGAGGCCGATCCGCGCCGACCAGCCCAAGGGCGTCGCGGTGATCATGCGATAGACCAGCTTGGCCACCGGCCAGCGGTCCAGAAGGTCGTCGTCGCGTCGGGTCAGCGCCGCGTCGTGCCCGCCCGGGGCGGTAAAAGCCTGTGTGGCTGACATCTGCTTACGTCCTTACTGCTGCGGCTTGATCAGCTCGATGGAAATCATTTTGTGCATGCCACTGAGGGGCACCAGACGCTTGACGTCCATCTGGTAGAAACCGGCCACCGGACTGATGGACGCCGGCATGGCCGGGGTGCAACCGGTCAGGCTGTAGAGGTTCATGTAGTCGGCATTGGGGTCGCCCACGGTGCCCTGGCGCATGGACAGGCTGCAACGCAGACTGCCCTTGAGCCCCGGGCCACCGTCACCCTGGACTTCCAGGCGCAACGGGCAGACACCCATGCGCCGCCCACCCATCCAGGGGTCCTGGGCCTGCGGGCATTCCTGGTCGCCGACGGTGGCCATGACCTGGCCCACCAACTGGCGCAGGTCCTTGTTCTGGTCGGGCCAGACTTCGCCGTTGTCGACCATGCGGTCCTTGATGAACAGGGTGTAGCGCACTGGGAAGCCGACCTTGTTGCTGAGCATGAACGCGCCCTGGGAATAGGCCAGCTTGTCGCCGGCGATGCAACCGGCGCGATCGGTGACGGAGAACTCGGTGGTGTTGAGGTTCTTGATATCGGTGCCGCCGTTGAATCTGATCAGGCACTGGGCTTGCCGGCCATCGCGGCAGTTGTTTTCCACCAGGCGCAACCCCTTGCCGACCACAGCGCTGTCGTCGATGACAAAACCGTTGAAGTTGGTCATGTCGCTGGGCAGCACGCGGTTGACCCGCAAGTCGACGAGAAAATCGCCGTTCTGTGCCAGCGAAGGCTCCAGGTTCATCGAGAAGCGTGCATTGCATTGCTGCTTCAGGGTCACCTTGAAGTTCTGCGCATCCGGCAGGCCACCGATCATGCCGCCCGCACCGATCGGCAGGCCGAGAACGCTGCCCAGGGTGGTCAGAATGCCCGAGATCATGGCCTTGGTCTTGGCATAGGCCTCCAGCTCGTCGTTGGTCATGTCGCTGACTTGGGCTTGGCTGAAGTTGTTCGACTGGTTCCAGTTGAAGCTGGTGGTGGAGCGGATGGTCCCGCTGAGCCGGGCTTCGTCACAGGCCCCACGCTCCTGGCAGAACTTGAGGTTGAAACCCCAGTCCTTGCTGAAGATATCGAGGATGTTGAACATCGGCTTGCTCAAGGCCATCACCAGCATGCCCTGCTGGCGCGCGCCGATCACCACGGGACCGGACTCAAGGCCCTTGGCGGTAGCGTATTTGGGCACGCTTACCGGGTATTTGCGCTCGAAATCCGAAGAATCGACGTGGAATGGCGGCTCAAACGTGATGGGATAGTCGCCTTCGTTCTCGATCACCAGGGTGATGAAATCAGGCTCCGCTGCCTGAGTCTCAAGGCTTAGTACCGCCAATGGCAGGCTAAGCAGGCAGCTTGTCAGCAAAGTCGTTTGGCAACGGGTCCAGAATCCAGTCCTGCGCATCGTCAATCCTTGAACATGGGAGAGGGGGCGCTCACTTTAAATGCTTTATGGCGTATTGCCATCCCCCTTCTCTTGCTCGCTCCGGATCAGCGTCAGGCGCCACCGGCGAATGATAAAACCGTTTAACCGTGCTCCCCGGGCCGCATCGGTCTACATTCAATCACCAGGCTCGCCCTCCTCCTCTGGCCTGAGCCGACTCAACTGCAGCGAGCCCCCCATGCCGCCATTCGAGACACGCCCTATCCAGGTGCAGTACCTCAAAGCCGCCTGCTCAAGTTGCAGCGTTCTGGAATTGTGTTTGCCCCTGGGCCTCAGCCACCAGGAGGTAGAACGCCTGGACACCTTGATCCTGCAACGGGTCAGGGTGAAGAAAGGCCACACGCTGTATCGCGCCGGCGATCCCTTGAGCTCGCTGTACGCGGTGCGCCTGGGGTTCTTCAAGACCAGCGTGCTGTCGGTGGACGGTCGTGAACAGGTCACCGGGTTCCAGATGGCCGGGGAGATTCTCGGGCTGGATGCCATCAGCAGCAACCTGCACGCCTGCAGCGCCTTTGCCCTGGAAGATGGCGAGGTGTGCCCGATTCCCTTTGCCCAGTTGGAACAGCTGTCCCAGGCCCTGCCTTCGCTGCAGCACAACCTGAACAAGATCCTCAGCCGGGAGATCGTGCGTGATCACAGCATGTTGCTGCAGATGGGCAACATGAACGCCGACGAGCGTCTGGCGGCCTTTCTGCTCAATCTGTCGCAACGCCTGAGCCTGCGGGGCTATTCGTCACGGGCCTTTGTCCTGCGCATGCGCCGCGAGGAGATCGGCTCCTACCTGGGCCTGCGCCTGGAAACCATTTGCCGGTGCATCGCTCATCTGCGGGATCAGGGCTTGGTGATCATCGATGGCAAGCAGGTCCAGATCCTCGATCTGGAAGGCCTGAAACAGCGGGTGGCGGGTTGTCATAACGCCGCCAGGGAATAGTCCCCCGCCCCTCAAGGCTGCAACTCCACGCTGTCCCGATATTCCGGCACCGACACCGACCAGCCCAGTTCCAGGCTGATGCGCCGGCGCAAGGTGTCGGCGGCGTTGGCCTCGCCGTGGACCACGTAGGTGTGTTTCGGCGGGCGCTTGAAGCCTCGCAGCCATTGCATGATCTCGTCGGCATCAGCATGGGCCGAGAGGCTCTGCATGGCCGTGACCTCGGCGCGGATCGGCACTTCCCGGCCATGGATACGCACCGACTCGGCGCCAGCGATGATCTGCGCACCACGGGTGCCGCCGGCCTGGAACCCGGGAATCAATAGGCTGTTGGCGGGGTCGGGCGCCAGTACCTTGAGGTGGTACAGCACCCGACCGCCGGTGGCCATGCCGCTGGCGGCGATGATCACCGCCGGGGTCTTGAGCGAGTCCAGGGCCATGGATTCCTGGGTGCTGCGCACGATGTGCGCGACATGGCACATGCCTTCGCACTCTTCCCGGGACAGCCGGTGGTCACTGCGAAAGCGCTGGTACAGATGGGTGGCGTCGGTGGCCATCGGGCTGTTGAGGTAGATGGGCAGGTCGGGAATCGCCTGGCGCTGGCGCAAGCGATACAGGTGATACATCAGTAACTGCGCGCGGCCCACGGCAAAGGACGGCACCAGGGTGATGCCGCCACGCTGGGCGGTGCGGTTGATGACGTCAGCCAGTTGCTGCTCGGGGTCGTCCCGGGAATGCAGGCGATCGCCATAGGTCGACTCCACCAGCAGGTAGTCGGCCTGTTCGATGCTTTGCGGGGCGAACATCACTGGGTCCTGCATGCGTCCCAGGTCGCCGGAGAACACCAGTGCCATGCCTGCGGCATCCACCTGGACCGTGGCGGCGCCAAGAATATGCCCGGCACCGCGCAATTGAATGTGCATCCCCGGCACCACCTCCACTCGGTGCTGCAGTTGCACCGGGTGCAGAAGTTTCAGGGCCTGCTCGGCATCGCGCTCGGTATACAGCGGCAATGCCGGGGAGTGCTTGGAATAGCCATGACGATTGGCATAGGCCGCCTCCTCTTCCTGCAGGCGACCGCTGTCGCGCAGCAGAATCTTCGCCAACTCGCAGGTAGCCGCCGTGGCATACACCGGCCCGCGATAGCCGTTGCGCACCAGCACCGGCAGGTAACCGCTGTGATCAAGGTGAGCATGGGTCAGGACAATGGCATCCAGTTCACGCAGTGGCAGGCCAAAGGCCTCCCAGTTGTGCTGGCGCAGTTGCTTGTAGCCCTGGAACAGCCCGCAGTCCACCAGCACATGCCGGCCCTCGTGCTGCAACAGGTATTTGCTGCCGGTGACAGTGCCGGCGGCACCGAGAAAACTAATGCGCATCGTCATCTCCTGGCCGCCGGGCAGGGCCACGGCTCAAGCCCGATCTCACTCCTGAGGCTCCACCAGCATCAGGCTGCAAGGTGTGTGATACAGCAGTTGCTCGGCGCTGGAGCCGATGAAGCGTTGCAAGCCCCGGCGATGCACACGCCCGAGGACCATCAGGTCGAAATCGTTGTCGGCGGCAAAGCGTGCGATGACCTGATGCGGCACACCCTCCAGGCGATAACAGTGCTCAGGGGCAATGGCGTAGCGCTCGGCCAGGGTCTCGAACGCTTCCTGCTGTGCATCATTCACCGCATCACGCAAGCTGATGTTGGTGTCAGGACTGTAGATCGGCAGGCCGGTGGCGTTCTCAGTGGCCCAATCCACCACATTCAGCAAGTGCACCCGGGCACCGCAGTGTTTGGCCAGGGTCGCGCACATCTCGAGAATGCGTTGATTCAGGCCCTGGGTCAGGTATTCCAGATGGGACAGGTCCAGGGCGGCCAATACCTTCAACGGCAAGGGGTGCCGACAGTCCGTCACCAGGTGCAATGGCTGGCGCAGCTCGCGCAGCAGCAACCAGTCCAGAGGCTGGTAGAAGATGCGCCTGAGGGTTGGCACCGGCTGGGCGTCCTTGACCACCAGGTCCGGGTGGTAGTCGCTCACATAGTCGAGAATCTCCTGCAAGCGAGCCTTGGCCCACAGCACCTCGGTGCTCACCTGCAAACCGTGGGCCCGCTCGAAGCGGGCCTGTTGTTCCAGCCAATGCCGATGCACCTGCAGGTAGCCTTCCCGGGCCTGGGCCATGGCTTGATGATCGAACAGCCCCGCCACCTCCAGCACCTCGACGAAGTCAAAGGCGACGATGTGCAAACTGGCGCCCAAGGCCCGGGCCAACCCGCTTGCGCGATCAAATGCCGGGCTGCGGGACAGGGCCGTAGGTGCAATCAATAGCACGCGTTGCAGTGTGGACATGGGCACCTCCCGGACGGCGCACTGAACAACGGCCAGGGCGCCCCCAGCCGATGCCTCGATGATGCTCGCCACCCGCGCCGCCGGCTTGATAAAAATCACAAAGCGGCGGGTTAACGCCGCGTCGGCAGTGAAAACCAGCCCCCCTGAGCCGCGTCTGATCCAGATCAGATCCTGCCCCCTGCAACAGGCGTAAAGGATAGGAACCACGCGGCCCGGGGTCGCGGGCCACGCTTGATCATCCCTAGAGGATCGCCCACATGTTCAGCATCAAAGAACACAATGACCAGGCCGCCGCAGCCTATGGCTGCGTGACCGGTCAGCACTGGATCGAAGCCCTTGATGATGGCCGCCACGTGCTGATCAGGCCCCTGACGGAGCAGGATCGGCAGCGCGAATACGATTTCATCAAGCGGCTGTCCGCCGATTCCCGGCACATGCGTTTTCTGGCCCAGATTAAGGAGCCCGATACCGCCATGCTTAACCAGTTGATGGACGTCGATGGCAAGCAGCGCCTGGCGTACATAGCCCTGGTGCATGAAAACGGCAAACTGATTGAAATCGGCGTCAGTCGTTATGCCGCCGCCACCGGCGATCAATGCGAATGCGCGGTCACTGTCGCCGATGAATGGCAACACCTGGGCCTGGGCTCATTGCTGATGACCCACCTGATCCGCGCAGCCCGCCAGCATGGTTTTCAGCAGATGTATTCAGTGGACAGCGCCAACAACCAGTCGATGCGTGAGCTGGCCGCTGCCTTGGGTTTCACCACCCGTACCGATCCCGACGATGCCCATCAGGTGGTGCACCGCCTGTTCCTCTGACCCGAGCTGCCACGCCACCCCATGGCGGGCGTGGCCGGCCCCTGTCACTGCTGGGGTTCGCGCGCTGGCTTGACCGCCCAGATACTGCAGGGTGCCTGCAACAGCAGGTGCTCGGCCGTGCTGCCCAGGCGCTTGTGCACACCACGGTGCTGGGTGGTGCCCATGACAATCACATCGCTCTGATGCTCCTCGGCGAAGCGGCAGATTTGCTGCAGCGGCATGCCTTCAATGAAGTGACTGCGTTCCGGGGGCACGCCGTGGCGCTCCGCCAGCGCGCGATAAACCTCGTGTTGCGCCGCGCCCAGGGCTTCATACAAACCACTGGCCAAGGACAGCGCGCCGGCGCCGGTGTCCTTGGCATAGACCGCCACCCAGTCATACACATGCAGCAGGTCCAGCTCGGCGTCGCACTGCTCGGCCAGTTTTACCGCCGCGTCGACGATCTGATCGTTGAACTGCAAGTCCTGCACTTCGCTGCGCAGCACGTCGATGATCGCCAGCACCCGCCGCGGCCGCGGGTGGCGGGCTTCGGTCACCAGATGCACCGGCAAGGTGCAGTCGCGCAAGAGTTGCCAGTCCAGCGGGGTATAGAAGATCCGCCGCATCGCCGACTCGGCATGGGCATCCTTGATGATCAGGGCCAGGGGCATTTCATTGGCGAACTCCTGGATCGCCTGATACGGCTGGGTGACCCACAGCGCCTCGCACGTCACCTGCAGGCCCTGCTCGCGCATCGGTTGCGCCTGTTGTTCCAGCCATTGCCGGTGCTGTTGCAGATAGGCCACCTGCAATTGCTCGGCCTGGCCGCTGTCGAACAGCCCTGCCAGCGTCAGCGCCTGAAGATGATCCAGGGCGACCATGTGCACCGGCAGTTGCAAGGCCTTGGCCAGTTGCGCAGTGCGCTCGAAAGCCGCGGTGCGCTGCATCTGCTGGGGCGCGATCAAGAGTAAACGTGGTGTTTGCGACATGGTTCACCTCGGCTCAAGCGCTTGAAAAAAAACCGCAAGGGGCACTCAAGACTGAGCGCTCTGGCCAGAGGCGAGTTGATCTTTGTCAGGCGTCGCGTTTTTTTCCAGGGCCTGGTTACTGCAGCCAGACGCCGCCCCACATCGCCAGGGTCAACAGCACCTGCCCTGGAACGACGTAGAGGGCAAAGCGGCGTCCGCCACTGATGGCTGCCAGCACGCACTTGCTGAGTGCGTTGCTGCTGACGGCCAGCATCACCACACTGCCGATGGCCGCGCCGGGCAATTGCCCGGACTTGACCAGCGAAGCAATGGACGCCGTGGACGCATGGGCATCGGCAAAACCGCTAATCAACGCAGTCAACATCACCCCCAACTGCCCGAAGTAGTTGAGCATGAGCGAAGACGCGAAGGTGATGGCGCTCATGGTCAGGGCCACGATCAAGGCCAGCTTGGGATTGAACGCGCCCTTGTCGCTGACCGGTTCGACGCTGCCGGGATCGGTGCGGGGAAACATCAGGCAGGCGGCATACAGGGCCGTGCTCGCGCCCCCCAGCAACAGGGGCAGCCACATGGCCTGCAGCAGCGCGCTATCGACCGTCGCCAGAATCAGGCCGATCTGCGCCACCGTGGCCAGGTTGGAGAGAATCGCCGCCGCGCCGAGGGTCCGGACCTGCTGCGGCGCGTTGGCGACCCGCTGGCCCATGGAGACGATGGTCAAGGTGCTGGACACGAACCCCGACGCTACGGCGCTCAGGGCATACCCGTAATGGGTGCCCAGGGCTCGTACCGCCACATGTCCCAAGGCGCCCACCGCCATCAACAGCACGGTCAGGGTGCCTATGGTGCGCAGGTTGAAGGCGCCATAGGGACCGATGAACCGGTCGGGCGCCAATGGCAGGATCACCAGCGCCGCCACCAGCAGGGTCAGACCATCGGCGATTTCCCGGTCGCTCAACTGACTGCGCACAAAGTGATGGAGTGTCTGTCGATAGGCCAGCAAGGCGGTCATGACAACGGCGATGGCCAGCGCAAGCTCCGGGGCCGTGCCACATAAGGCCCCGAGGATCAGCACCGCCAGCAGCGCCACTTCGCTGGTGACCCCCGGGTCCTCTTGCTCGTTGCGCCAATAGGCCACCGTCACCAACCCGGCCACAGCAATGGCCAGCGAGGCCAGCAGCAGCGGGCCGCCGACTCGCTGGCCGATGAACCCCAACAGCGCGGTGATGGCGAAGGTACGCAACCCGGCGCTGCCACGCTGAGGCCCCTGCCCTTTGCGCCGCTCGCGCTCCAGGCCCACCAGCATGCCGATCCCCAGGGCCGCGGCGGCGTTGGTCAGGTCGATGGTTTCAAGCATTGCGCCCCCCAGGAAGACAGCCCACACCGAGAATAGAGCGCTGCCGGCGCTTTCGCGAATCGGCCGCCCAGCGCCTTGCAGGAGCCGGCTTGCCGGCGAAGACCGTGTTGAGGGCGATGCAGGGTTTGCGGGCTTCTTCGCTATGGGTCAGGCGCGGCCATGGCGTTTCAGAGTCTGGCTGGGCAACTCCTTGAACAGCGCTCGATAGCTGCTGGAGAAGCGTCCCAGGTGCCAGAACGACCAGTGCATCGCCACCTCGGCCACGGTGGTTTCGCCAGGGCCACGGCTGAGCAACTCCCGGTGTGCGCTGTTGAGTCGGCGCAGGCGCAGCCATTGACTGGGGGCCATGCCGGTAAAGGCCTTGAACGCACTCTGCAGCTGGCGCAGGGAGACCCCGGCCACCTGGGACAGTTCCAGCAGGTTGAGGGTTTCTTCGGGCACGTCGGCGGCCCATTGCGCCACCCGCTGCATGATGCCCCGCTCCTCGTTGCGCCGTTGCAGGCTGCCCGGGTCCAGGCGCACGCAGGCGTTGTCGAGGATGTACAGGCAGTCGTCCAGCAGTTGCTGGGTCAGCGCTTCGCGGCTGGGTGGGTCGAGGGTCTGGGACAGGCGGGTCAAGGTGGCGCTCAGCCAGCGGCAGAACAGGGCATTCTGCTGGTTGGTCAGCGGGGCCATGAACAGACCCTCCAGGCGTTCCACTCCCAGGCCCTGGCGCTGGACGAATTCGGGGCCGAACACCACTGCCACTTCCTGGTAGTTCTCCGGGGTGATCCAGATGTTGCGGCTCTCGCCATTGAGCAGGTAGAGGGCGTTGTCGCTGCGATCGAAACAGAACGCCAAGGCGCCTTGCGGGGCACTGAAATTCTGCTCGACCCGGGTGTTCATGCACTCCTCGTAGATCTCTACGCCCTGCAGGTCGAGGTAGCGCACCAGGCCGTTGAAATGCCCGGGGGACATCTGCTGGTAGTGCTGGACCCAACCCGGGGTGGCACGGATCTGATCGGCGACATCGAAGGTGTTGAAGGCTTGGACCTGAAGCGGATTGGACGCTGTCATCGGGGGACCTTGCGCACTCTTTTGGTGCGCTTTGGTGCTGCTTAAAGTGGATAGATGGAACAACAAGGCTCGCCCAAGATAGTCGCCAATGCGCCGCAGGGGAAGCCTTGCCGGGATACTCCCGCTCACCTCGGTGCAGACAAAACCAATCATCGAGGTCTTTATGAACGCCCCTTTCGATCAGCTTTCCTCCTGGCTGAAAGATCACAAGATTACCGAAGTAGAGTGCGTGGTCAGCGACCTGACCGGCATTGCCCGCGGCAAGATCGCGCCCACCAACAAGTTCCTGCATGAGCGCGGCATGCGCCTGCCGGAAAGTGTCCTGCTGCAAACGGTAACCGGGGATTTTGTCGACGACGACCTGTACTACGAACTGCTGGACCCGGCGGACATCGACATGATCTGCCGCCCCGACTCGTCATCGATCTACCTGGTGCCCTGGGCTATCGAGCCCACGGCCATCGTCATCCACGACACCTTCGACAAGTTCGGCAACCCCATCGAGCTGTCGCCGCGCAACGTGCTGAAAAAAGTGCTGCAGCTATACACCGACAAGGGCTGGCAGCCGATCGTCGCCCCGGAAATGGAGTTCTACCTGACCCAGCGCTGCGAAGACCCGGACCTGCCGCTCAAGGCGCCCCTGGGCCGTTCGGGACGGGCGGAAAGCGGCCGCCAGTCGTTCTCCATCGATGCCGCCAACGAGTTCGACCCGCTGTTCGAGGATGTCTACGACTGGTGCGAAGCCCAGGGCCTGGACCTGGACACGCTGATCCACGAAGACGGCCCGGCACAGATGGAAATCAACTTCCGCCACGGCGACGCCCTGGATCTGGCGGACCAGATCACCGTGTTCAAGCGCACCCTGCGCGAGGCCGCGCTCAAGCACAACGTCACCGCCACCTTCATGGCCAAGCCGGTGGCCGATGAGCCCGGCAGCGCCATGCACCTGCACCAGAGCGTGGTGGACATCGCCACCGGCAAGCCGATCTTCGTCGACGAACATGGGCAGAAGAGCCAGCTGTTCCTGCACCACATCGGCGGCCTGCAGAAGTACATCCCCAAGGTGCTGCCGATGTTCGCCCCCAACGTCAACTCGTTCCGCCGCTTTTTGCCGGACACCTCGGCCCCGGTGAACGTCGAATGGGGCGAGGAAAACCGCACCGTCGGCCTGCGTGTGCCCACCGCCAGCCCCGATGCCATGCGCGTGGAAAACCGCCTGCCCGGCGCCGATGCCAACCCTTACCTGGCGATTGCCGCCAGCCTGCTGTGCGGCTACCTGGGCATGGTCGAGGGCATCGAGCCCAGCGCCCCGGTGGAAGGCCGGGCCTATGAACGCCGCAACCTGCGCCTGCCGATCACCATCGAGGACGCCCTGGCGCACATGGAGGATTGCCCGACCATCGAGCACTACCTGGGGCGCAAGTTCGTCCGTGGCTATGTGGCGGTCAAGCGCGCCGAACACGAGAACTTCAAGCGCGTGATCAGCTCCTGGGAACGCGAGTTCCTGCTGCTCAGCGTCTGATTTCCCCACCTTCTGCAATCAATAAAAACAACCCGAAGAGGTGTCGATATGCGTCTTTTGCAAGCAGTGATCCCGGCAGCACTGGCGGCCTTGATGAGCGCCGCCGTCCAGGCACAACCCAGTGTCAGCGTGTACAACTGGACCGACTACATCGGCCAGACCACCCTCGCCGACTTCCAGGGGCAAACCGGGGTCAAGGTGATCTACGACGTGTTCGACTCCAACGAAACCCTGGAGGGCAAGTTGCTGGCCGGGCGCACCGGCTACGACGTGGTGGTGCCCTCCAACCATTTCCTGGCGCGCCAGGTGAAGGCCGGCGCGTTCCTCAAGCTGGACCGCTCGCAGTTGCCCAACTGGAAGAACCTGGACCCCAAGCTGCTGGCGCTGCTGGAGCAGAACGACCCCGGCAACCAGTACTCGGTGCCCTACCTGTGGGGCACCAACGGCATCGGCTATAACGTCGACAAGGTCAAGCAGGTGCTGGGCATCGAGCGCATCGACTCCTGGGCGGTGCTGTTGGAGCCTGCGAACCTGAAGAAGCTCCAGCAGTGCGGGGTGTCGATGATGGACTCTTCGGACGAGGTATTTCCGGCGGTGCTCAACTACCTGGGGCTGGACCCGCGCAGTGAAAATCCCGAGGACTACAAGAAAGCCGAGGCCAAGCTGCTGACCCTGCGCCCGTACATCACCTACTTCCATTCCTCCAAGTACGTCTCGGACCTGGCCAACGGTGATATCTGCATCGCCTTCGGCTACTCCGGGGATGTGTTCCAGGCCGCCAATCGGGCCAAGGAAGCCAAGAACGGGGTGAACATCGCCTACGCCATTCCCAAGGAAGGCAGCAACCTGTGGTTCGACCTGCTGGCGATTCCCGCCGATGCCGGCAACGTCAAGGAGGCTCACGCCTTCATCAATTACCTGCTGGACCCGCAAGTGATCGCCAAGGTCAGCGGCTATGTCGGCTATGCCAACCCCAACCCGGCCTCCCAGCCGTACATGGACGCCGAGCTGGTGAACAATCCCGAGGTGTACCCGCCTCAGGACGTGCTCGACAAACTGTACATTTCCACCACCCAGTCGCCGGCCATCATGCGCTTGATGACCCGTTCCTGGAGCAAAGTGAAGTCCAACAAATGATTCAGCCAAACCTTTCGGGCAGTGCCAATGGGCACGCCCGCTCCTACTACGCCGCCTCCGCCGGCAGCCTGCCCGGCTACCCGTCCCTGGACGGGGACCTGAGCGCCGATGTCTGTGTCATCGGCGGCGGTTTCACCGGGGTCAACACCGCCATCGAACTGGCCCAGCGCGGGCTGTCGGTGATTCTCCTGGAAGGCCGGCGCATTGGCTGGGGCGCCAGTGGGCGCAATGGCGGCCAACTGATCCGCGGCATTGGCCATGACGTCAGCGGCTTTGCCCGCTACGTCGGCAAGGAGGGGGTGAAATACCTTGAGCATGCCGGGATCGAGTCAGTGGAGGTGGTGCGCCAGCGCATCGCCGAACACGGCATCGATTGCGACCTGCGCTGGGGCTTCTGCGAGCTGGCCAATACCCGGGCCCAGTTCGCGGCGTTCCAGGCAGAACAGGAGCATCTGGCGAGCCTGGGCTACCGCCACCCTACCCGCCTGGTGGCGCCTCAGGACATGCATCAGGTGGTGGACTCCCCGGTTTATGCCGGGGGCCTGGTGGACATGGGTTCGGGGCATTTGCACCCACTCAAGCTGGTGCTGGGGGAAGCGCGGGTCGCGGCGTCCCTAGGGGTAAGGATCTTCGAACAGAGCCCGGTGCTGGAGCTGGTGCATGGCAACCGCGTCGAGGTGCGTTGCGCCACAGGCACCGTGCGCGCCGCCAGCCTGGTGCTCGGATGCAACGCCCACCTGGATGAACTGGAGCCACGCCTGAGCGGCAAGGTGCTGCCCGCCGGCAGCTACATCATCACCACCGAGCCATTGCCTGAGGAGTTGGCGACACAGTTGATCCCGCAGAACCTGGCGCTGTGCGACCAGAAAGTGGGCCTGGACTACTACCGGCTGACGGCGGATCGACGCCTGCTGTTCGGCGGTGCCTGCCACTATTCAGGACGAGATCCTGCGGACATCGGCGCCTACATGCGGCCGAAGATGCTCAAGGTATTTGCCCAATTGAACGATGTGGCCATCGACTTCCAATGGGGCGGCAAGATCGGCATCACCGCCAATCGCTTCCCCCAGGTAGGTCGGCTGCACCAGTACCCTAACGTGTACTACGCCCAGGGCTATTCCGGTCATGGCCTGAATGTCACCCACTGGACTGCACGGCTGCTGGCCGAAGCCATCCATGCCGGGCACAGCCATGGCCTGGATGTGTTCAGCGCCGTGCCCCACATGACCTTCCCCGGCGGCCCAGCCCTGCGCGCACCGCTGCTGGCCCTGGGCATGCTCTGGCACCGGATGCGGGAAATGCTCGGTTGACCGCCCGCCTTCGCCGGTCCCATCCCGCTTGCTACGGGGCGGGCAGGTTCTCCAGGTGAGCCGTCGCTGCGGAAAATCCAGCAACAGCGCATTGATCCGTTGTGGCTGCTCATTCTGGATGCCGGGCGCTCCAGGGTCGATGCGAGGAGCAGAACCTGGCAGATGGCGGCCGCAGCCCTGAGCAATATTGATGCTTCGAATGACACTGCCGCTGCTGCCGGCACTGTGCGGTGCTGGCAGGAGCGGCAGCCCCTCAGGCGGAAATCATTCCGACCTGGGACTGGCTGTGCTGACGAATCAGGCGCTGAGTGTTCAAGACCTTTTCCAGGGCCTGCTCGGAGTCGGGGTCCTGCATGGGCGCACGAATCGCCGCCGACACCAGGCTGATCAGCTTGGCCATGACTTCGGCGTCAGTGGCCGGACGGCCCAGGCTCATGGCCTGCATCAGCAGGCGCAGTTCGGTGCCGGCCATCACCCCGGAAATGGCCTTGAGGGCAAACTGCAGGCGCACCCCCAATTCGTTGCGCGGCAGGTCCGGCAGCGCCAGGGCAAAGGCCTTGAAGAAGCGCTCGAACACCGGTTGGTAGTGTTCCTTGAGGTATTCCTGAATGAAGGGTGAAGTATCGCTGTACACCCGCCCCAGGAAACGGATGAACGACCGGCCTTCCAGGCCACCGCTTTCATCACTGCGCTCCAGGCCCATGGCCGGGGCGAACAGCACCCCCAGCAGGGTCTCGCAATCCAGCGGTCCCTGGGCCTGCTCTTCGCATTTGGCCAGCAGTTCCAGGCGTTGATCGTTGAGGGGGCCCAGGCGCTGCATCAGCAGGGCTTTCATCAGCGAGTCCTTGTCGCCGAAGTGATAGTTCACCGCCGCCAGGTTGACCTGGGCGCGCTCGGTGATCTGACGCAGCAGCACGGCGTCGTAGCCGTACTTGATGAACAATGCCTCGGTCGCTTCCAGCAGTCGGGTCTTGGTGACATTGGGGGCACTGAGTTTCTTGGCGACCATGGAGGACTAACCTTTGCTGGGATGAAAAACTGACCGTTCGAACAGTGTTTTAAAAAAAAATTTGATTTTTTATACCCGCGAGAAGCCCTAAAAGCAAGCGTCCCAGGGACGTCCCCAGCGGCCCGAGGCCGTTTTGTGACCCGCGGGTTCCTGGTAGAAAAATCCCGAAAAAAGCCCGCAATTACCCGGTTCAGACAGCTGGCGCGCCAGGATGAACGCAGTTACTATTCAAACAAATTTTTTAAAATAATAAATAAAACCAGAGCTTGGCGTTGCCCCTGAACCCCCGCTGCACGAGCCGTACGTGGTGGGAATGTTCAAGCATTCAGTCGAGCCAGCCGGCGCGGTAAGCGATGACAGCGACGATAATCGACCCAGGTTTTATCTCCCTGCAAGGCATAGGCAAGAGCTATCGGCTGGCGGAGCAACCGCTCCACATTCTCAAGAACGTTTCCCTGTCCATCGAAGCCGGTGAAAGCTGCGCCATTCTCGGTGCCTCCGGTTCCGGCAAGAGCACCCTGCTCAACATCCTCGGCCTGCTGGACCTGCCCGACAACGGCGACTATCGCTTTGCCGGGCACGATATCTTCCGCGCCAGCCCCGACCAACTGGCGGCGATCCGCAACCAGCAGATCGGCTTCGTCTTCCAGAGTTTCAACCTGCTGCCGCGCCTCAGTGCCCTGGACAATGTCGCCCTGCCCCTGAGCTATCGCGGCGTGGCACGGCGTGAATCGCTGGAACGCGCCCAGCACATGCTCGATCAGGTGGGCCTGGGGCAACGGGCCCACCACCGCCCGGCGGACCTCTCCGGCGGTCAGCGCCAGCGGGTGGCGATTGCCCGGGCCCTGGTGGGCGAACCCTCGGTGATCCTCGCCGACGAACCCACCGGCAACCTCGACAGCCACACCGCCCAGGAGATCATGGACCTGCTGCTGTCGCTGAACCGCGAGCGCCAGGTGACCCTGATCATCGTCACCCACGACCCGGGCATCGCCCAGCGCCTGGAGCGGCAGATCCGGGTCACCAACGGCGTGGTCCAGGAGGTCTGCCCGGCATGAGCCTCAAGGTCGAACAAAGCGCCAGCCAGTTGCTGCACGAAGCCTTCGTCAGCCTGCGCACCCTGGGCAAGCGTTCGATCCTGGCTCTGCTGGGGATCGTCATCGGCAGTTCATCGGTGGTGGCCCTGATCAATATCGGCCACAACGCCGCCGAAGACGCCGCGGCCATCTTCCAGGACATGGGCACCGACACCCTGGCGGTGCAGTTCCCCGACACTTCGGGGGCGCGCACGCCTATGCCGGCGGCGCTGGACCTCGCCACCCTGTACAAGGCCCTGCCCAACCTGCTGCACATCGCCCCGGTGGCGTTGTTCAGCGGCCCGGTGGTGTTCCAGGGACGCACCACCAACGCCAACCTGGTGGGCAGCACCGCGGCATTGAACGACGCCATGCGCCTGCAGCTGCAGCAAGGACGCTTCCTCTCGGAATTCGATGCTGCCGAAACCTACGCGGTGGTGGGGGCACAAGTGGCCCAGGCCCTGAGCCAGCCCCATGACCCACTGCGCCTGGGCGACAGAATTCGCATCAATGACTACCTGTTCCAGGTGATTGGCATCCTGCAACCGCAACCGGCTGCCGTACTGATCCCGGTGCAGACCAACGAATCCCTGTTCGTGCCCCTGGAGGGCATGCGGCGGATTTCCTCCAGTGCGCAGATCAGCAACCTGATAGCCCGCGCCGCGCCCTCCCAGGACATGAACCAACTGGCCACGGCCCTGGGCGATGCGCTGAAAAAACAGCTACCGGGACGGGGCGTGGAAGTACAGATACCGCAAAAGATCATCGACGGCATGACCCGGCAAAGCCGCACCTTCGGTTACCTCTTGATGGCCCTGGGGGGCATCTCCCTGGTGGGGGGCGGGGTCGGGGTGATGAACGTGATGCTGATGAACGTCTCGGAACGGCGTCGGGAGATCGGCATCCGCATGGCCCTGGGCGCCAGGCGCCGGGATATCCGCAACCTGTTCCTGCTCGAAGCCGTGACCCTGACGGCGGTCGGTGCCCTGTCCGGGGCGGTGCTGGGCATGAGCGCCGCCTACCTCTATGCCCGGGTTTCCGGCTGGCAGTTTTCCCTGGCCTCTGCATCCTTGCCCCTGGGCATCGGCAGCACCTTGTTGATCGGCCTGTTCTTCGGCCTGTACCCGGCCATCTCGGCCTCGCGCCTGCAACCGGTGGAGGCGCTGCGCGATGAATGATCGCCAACGCGCCGGGCTGTTGCTGCTGTGGCTGATCAGCCCCTTGGGGCAAGCCGCCTCCCAGGACATGAATGTGGCTCGCCAAGCGTCAGCCCCGACCCTGCACAGCGGTTATGAACGCAGCGTCCTGCTGAGCCAGCAGCAGACCGACCTGACCCTCGCCGATGCGGTCTACCTGGGCCTGCGCAACAACCGCGGGATTCGCAGCGCCTACTTGCAGCGCGTGGCGCAAAAGTTCGATCTGCGGGTCTCGGAAGATGCCTTCAATCCCAAGCTGCTGCTCAGTGGCACCTACCAGGCCAACAAGGGCAGCAACGACGGGGTACGCAACGCCATGCTCACGCCCAGTTCCAGTTTGCTGGGGGAGTACGGCACCCGCTTGAACATGGCCTGGCGGCAAGAGTTGAGCAATGCCAATCGGGCCGGCTACTACCGGCGCGACGGCCTCGACCTGGCGATTATCCAGCCCCTGCTCAAGGGCGCCGGCTGGGATGTGACCACCGCCCCGCTACGCCTGGCGCGGATCAACGAACAGGCCTATCGCCTCAACCTCAAGGCCAACGTGGCGCAGACCATCAGCGACATCATCGGCGCCTACCGCGAGCTGTTGCGGGCCCAGCAACAGCTGGCGATCGTCGAGGATGCCCTCAAGCGCGCCAATGCCCTGCTCCAGGTGAACAAGGCGCTGATCGCCGCCGGGCGCATGGCCGAGTTCGAGATCGTGCAGACCGAAGCCGATATCGCCAGCCAGGAACTGGGGGTCGAAGAAGCGCGCAATCAGGTGGACATCAATCGCCTGTCGCTGCTGCGGCTGCTGGCCCTGGACCTGTCCACGCGCATTCGCGCCAGCGACGCCCTGGAAGCCGCCAGGATCAGCATCGACCAGCAGGACGCCCTGCGCCTGGCCCAGCTCCAGCAACCCAGTTACCTGGCGACCTTGCTCGGCAGCCAGCAGGCCGATCTGAACCTGGTGATCGCCAAGGACCAGGGCCGTTGGGACGTGTCCCTGGTGGCCGGTGCCAACCAGGTGCGCAACCGCTACGACAACGACGGCGGCAATGGCGCGGGCAGGACCTGGGACAGCTATGCCGGGGTCCAGGTGCAAATCCCCATTGGCGACCTCAGTACCCGCCAGGCGGAAGTCCATGCCCGGGTCGACGTGGAAAACCAGGCGCTGGTCCTGGCCGATGCCCGCCAGGCCCTGGAGCGCGGTGTCAATGACGTGGTGCGCGACCTCGGCACCCGTTGGCGCCAGTACGAAATTGCCCAGCGCGCCGTGGAACTGTCCAAGCGCAAACTGGAGATCGAACGGGAAAAGCTCAGCGCCGGACGCTCCAGCAACTTTCAAGTGCTGAGCTATGAAAGCGATCTGCGCACCAGTGAAAACGCCCGCCTCAACGCACTTATCGCCTACCTCAACGCCCAGACCCAACTGGACCTGACCCTGGGCACGACCTTGGAGACCTGGGACATTGCGCTCAATGACTACTGAGCAGAAAAGCTCGCGCAAACGCTACCTGCAAGGGGGCGCGGCGCTGGTGGTGCTGGCCTTGGCCGGCGTGGCCCTGATCGGTTACCACGCCCCGGACCACACAGCGACTGACAAGGGCCGCTGGATCGAGGTCAGCAGCGCGCCGCTGATTCATCAGATCGGCCTGGTGGGCAAGATCGAACCCCAGCGCACCATCAGCCTGACCGCGCCGTTCGACGGCATTGTCCTGGCCAATCTGGTGGAACAGGGCCAACGGGTGGAGGCCGGTCAGACCCTGCTGAAAATGGACCCCAGCCTGATCGAGATCCAGTTGCGCGAAGCCTTGTCGGTCCAGCTCAAGGCCCGACGCAGCGTCCAGGAACTGCAGGACTGGAACAACAGCGCCCAGGTCACCCGTGCCCGGCGGACCTTGCGTTCCTCGCAGATGGCGGTCAGCAATTCCGAGCGCAAGCTCAGTGAAAGCCAGAGCCTGTTTGCCCGGGGCATCATTCCCCGCAACGAACTGGACGACCTGACCCAACAACTGCAGACCCAGCGCCTGGACCTGAGCGCGGCCCAGGGCGAGCTGCAACAGGCCCTGGATCAGGGCAAGGGCGAATACCGGCAGATTGCCGAGATGGAACTGACCAATGCCACGGTCAAATACGAAGCCCTGCGCGCCCTGCTGGCGGGCAAGGACGTCACCGCGCCGTTTGCCGGCATCGTGGTGCCGGCGCCGGGCGTCAACCTGAGCCAAATCGCCTCGGCAGGGGCCTCGGGCCCGGTGCAAACCGGCAGCAAGGTCGGCCAGGGCCAGGCCCTGTTCGGCCTGGCCAACATCGAGCAACTGAAGATCGTCAGCAAGGTCTCGGAGCTGGACATCAACCAGCTGCGTCAGGGCCAGAGCGTGGAAATCCTCGGTGACGGCTTTGATGGCGAACGCCTCAATGGCCAGGTGGACATCGTCAGCAGCCTGGCCCTGCCCGGCGACGCCAGCGGCGCCAGCGCACAGTTCCCGGTGACCCTGTCGATCCCCACGCTGACCCACGAACAACTGCAGCGGGTGCGTCTGGGCATGAGTGCGCGATTGACCATCATCACCTACCGCAACGACCAGGCAATCGTCATCCCGCCGGCAGCGATCCAGCGCGGCGCAGATGGCATGAGTGTGGAATATCGGGCGAGCGCCGATCAGCCGGCACAACGGCTGCCGGTGAGCGTGGGCCAATCGACGGCTGAGGGTGTCGAAGTGTTTGGCCTGCAGCCGGGCCAGGTCCGCCTGCCCAACGCCTTGTAGGTTCAGGCTTGCCTGGCTATCACCCGAAGACCTCTAGCGCCCTAGGGACTCTTGCGCCCCTGCGGGCCGTTCGCAGCCTTCGGCAGCGGCTACACCGATCGTAGCCGCTGCCGAGCCCCGGCGAGGCTGCGAAAAGGCCCGCAGGGCCTTGCTTGGCGATCTTCAGAACAACCTCAGGCGCCCTCGGAACTAACGCAGGGCGCGGCGCAGCACCTTGCCCACGGTGGTCTTGGGCAACTCTTCGGTGCGGAACTCGACGTAACGCGGCACTTTGTAGCCGGTCAGGTACTCGCGGCAGTGGGCCAGCAACTGCTCCTGGGTCAGGTTCGGGTCCTTGCGCACCACGAAGATCTTCACCTTCTCCCCCGTCACCCCATCCTCGACCCCGATCGCCGCCACTTCCGCCACGCCCGGATGCAAGGCCACCACATCTTCGATCTCGTTGGGGTACACGTTAAAGCCGGACACCAGGATCATGTCCTTCTTGCGGTCCACCAGACGGATGAAGCCCTGCTCGTTCATCACCCCGATATCCCCGGTGGACAGCCAGCCATGACGGTCCAGGACCTTGGCGGTTTCTTCCGGACGCTGCCAGTAGCCCTTCATCACTTGGGGGCCACGCACCTGCAACTCGCCCTCCTCGCCCAGCTCCGCCAGTTCGCCATCCTCACGCACGAAACGCACCCAGGTCGACGGCAGCGGCACGCCGATGGTCCCGGTGAAGTCCCCCTCGCGCATGCGCGCGATGTCGATGGGGCTGATGCTCACCACCGGCGAGCATTCGGTCAGGCCGTAACCTTCGATGATCGGCACCCCGGTGACTTCCTTCCAGCGCCGGGCCACGGCGGTGTGGGTGGCCATGCCGCCGGCGATGGCCAGCTTCAGGTCGGAGAAGTCCCGGCCACGAAACTCTTCATTCTCCAGCAAGCCGTTGAACAGGGTGTTGACCCCAACGATGCCGCTGAACTTCTCCTTGCGCAGGATCATCTGCACCCGCTTCACGTCCCGGGGGTTGGCGATCAGGATGTTGCGCCCGCCCAGGCACATGAACATCAGGCAGTTCACCGTCAGTGACAGCACGTGATACAGCGGCAGCAAGGTGACGTTGGTTTCCTGCTGGTTTTCGTCCAACTGGTCGCCAACCCAGGCCTTGGCCTGCATCAGGTTGGCGAGGATGTTGCGGTGGGTAAGCATGGCGCCCTTGGCATCGCCGGTGGTACCGCCGGTGTATTGCAAAAAGGCAATGTCATCCTGCTTCAGCTCCACTGGACGGGGCTCCAGCACGGCGGCCAGTTTCATCATCGCCGGGAAGCGGATCGAGCCTGGCAGGTTGAACTTGGGCACCTGCTTCTGCAGGTGGCGCAGGGCGAAGTTCAAGGCCGCGCCCTTGAAGGTGCCCAGCAAGTCGCCAATGGCGGCCACCACCACATTCTTCAATTGGCTGCCCGGCATCGCCTGCTCCAGGGTGTGGGCGAAGTTCTCGAAGATCACCACGGTTTCGGCGCCGCTGTCCTTGAGCAGGTGCCGCAGTTCATGGGCGGTGTACAGCGGGTTGACGTTGACCACCACCGCCCCCACCAACAGGGTGCCGAACAGGCAGATCGGGTATTGCAGGCAGTTGGGCATCATCAGGGCCACCCGATCGCCCTTCTTTACTCCCTTGGATTGCAACCAGGCGGCAAAGGCGAATACGCGCTTCTCCCAGAGGTCGTAGCCCATCTCGGTGCCAATGCTGACGTAGGCCACCCGGTGGCGGTACTTGTCCACGTGTTCGAGGAACACTTCCCGCAGCGACGGGTAGCGGTCGATGTCGGCTTCGATATCGCTGGGCACACCCGGCAGGTAAGCGTTCAGCCAGATACGCTCGGCGGGTTGCAGGCTCACGACACTCATTGGCAGTCTCCTGGTTATTTTATTTTTCGACGATGGCGGTGATACCCAGCCCGCCGGCTGCACAAACGGAAATCAGCCCGCGGCCGGAACCGCGCTGGTGGATCGCCTTGGCCAGGGTCGCCAGCAGGCGCCCGCCGGTGGCGGCAAAGGGATGCCCGCAGCCCAGGGAGCCGCCGTTGACGTTGAGTTTGCTGCGCTCGATGCTGCCCAGGGCGCCGTCGAGGCCGAGTTTGTCCTTGCAGTAGTCGGGGTCTTCCCAGGCCTTGAGGGTGCACAGCACCTGGGCGGCAAAAGCCTCGTGAATCTCGTAGAAGTCGAAATCCTGCAAGCCCAGGCCCTCCCGGGCGAGCATGCGCGGCACCGCGTAGGCCGGAGCCATCAGCAGCCCTTCCGTGCCATCGACAAAGTTCACTGCAGCAGTTTCCCCGGTCCGCAGGTAGGCCAGCACCGGCAGGTTGTGGGCGGCGGCCCACTCCTCGCTGGCCAGCAGCACCACTGAGGCGCCGTCGGTGAGCGGGGTCGAGTTACCGGCGGTCAGGGTGCCGTTGTGGCGGTCGTAGGCCGGGCCCAGGCCGGCGAGCTTCTCCAGGCTGGCATCGGCCCGCAGGTTGTTGTCCCGGGTCAGGCCGCGATACGGGGTGATCAGGTCGTCGAAGAAGCCGCGCTGATAAGCGGCCTGCAGTTGCTGGTGGCTGGCAAGGGCCAGTTCATCCTGGGCCAGACGCTTGATATGCCAGCGCTTGGCCATTTCTTCACAGTGCTCACCCATGGACAGGCCGGTGCGTGGCTCGCCGTTGCGCGGCAACAGCGGCTTGAACAACATCCCCGGGCGCACCTTGAGCAGGCTGCGCAGCTTGTTGCCGGCGCCCTTGGCGCGGTTGGCCTGGAGCAAGGTCCGCCGCAGCCCTTCGTTGATGCCGATGGGCGCATCGGAAGTGGTGTCGGCACCACCGGCGATGCCCACTTCGATCTGCCCCAGGGCGATCTTGTTGGCCACCAGCAGCGCCGCCTCCAGCCCGGTGCCGCACGCCTGCTGCACGTCGTAGGCCGGGGTCTGCGGCGACAGCGTGGTGGACAGCAGGCTTTCCCGGGCCAGGTTGAAATCCCGGGAATGCTTGATCACCGCCCCCGCGGCGAACTCCCCCAGGCGCTGTCCCGACAGGCCGTAGCGATCCACCAGCCCCTGCAACGCCGCCACCAGCAGGTCCTGGTTGCTGTCGTTGGCATACACCGTATTGGAGCGGGCGAACGGAATCCGGTTGCCGCCGATGATCGCCACCCGGCGCACCGGCGCCGGATTGAAACTGTACTCAGTCATTGCCCAGCTCCCCAGATAAATAGGCCGCGCATGTGGGGCTTGTCCCCCGCGTTGTTGCGCACTTCGAACGCATGGCGCGGACCGTCGGGCAGACGGTTCCACAGGGTCACCGCCGCCGGCAGGAAGATCGGCAGCTTGAACTCGCAGTCCAGCTCCGCCGCCGCCAGTGGATGGGGTGGTTGCTGCGCTGCCAGTGCCCGGCCCAGGGTCCACATGCCGTGGGCGATGGGCCGACGGAAACCGAACAGCCGGGCGCCGAGCCAGGAGGTGTGGATCGGATTGAAATCGCCGCTGACCTGGGCAAAGCGCCGCCCCAGGTCGCCCCCCAGGCTCCAACGTTGAGTGCGCACCAGAGCCTGTTCATCCAGCGGCAGCGAGCCTTGCCAGGGCTCACCAATGGGCGCGCTGATGCCACGGCGCAGATACAGGCTGTCGCTTTCCCAGACCAGGCTGCCGCCACTGTGGGCCCGGGTGGCAATCGACAACGCCTGGCCCTTGGGATGGGCCAGCCAACGCTCGGCAAACACTTCCAGGCGCAGGGCCTGCCCTTCCTCCAGCTTCTGGTACTGACGGATACGGTTGGCCAGGTGGACCATGCCGCTGGCCGGATAGGGAAACGTCGGGTGGGTCAGCAGCAACAGGTGCAACGGGAAAGCCAGGGTATGGGGAAAGGCCAGCGGCACACCGTGCTCCCGGCGAAAGCCACAGGCCTGGGCATAACGGGCGATTTCGGCGGCCTGCAGCTCCACCGCCGGGCGCACAAGGCGCTCGCTGGGCAGCTTGGGGACGGCCTCCAGTTTGGGCTTGCGCAAGCTGCGGATGCCGTCGTACAGCAACTGGCCCCGGGACGGCGGCGGTTCGATGATGCGAATGGCAGAATCGGCATTCATGGTTCAGGCCCCCAGCAGGCTTTGTCCGCAGACGCGGACCACCTGTCCATTGATCCCGCCGGAGGCCGGATGGGCCAGCCAGGCGATGGTTTGCGCCACATCCACGGCCTGCCCGCCCTGGGACATGGAATTCATGCGCCGTCCGGCCTCGCGAATCAGCAGCGGGATCTTCGCGGTCATCTGGGTTTCGATAAAGCCCGGTGCCACCGCGTTGACCGTGATCTGCTGACGCGCCGCCAGTGGCCCCAGACTCTCCACCAGACCGATGACCCCGGCCTTGGACGTGGCGTAGTTGCTCTGCCCGAGGTTGCCGGCGATCCCGGAAATCGACGAGACACAGACGATCCGTCCCCCCGGGTTCAGGCCCTGGCCCTCCAGCAGCGCCTGGCTCAGTAACAGCGGTGCTTCCAGGTTGACGGCCATGACCTTGCGCCAAGCGGCTTCAGTCATCTTCGCCAGGGTCTTGTCCTGGGTGATGCCGGCGTTGTGCACGACGATATCGAAAGCACCGTGCTCACCGACGAACTCCAGCAGCCGCTGCCCGGCACCAGAAGCGGTGATGTCCAGGGCCAGGGCGCTGCCCTTGAGGCCCGCTGCCGCCTGCTGCAACTCAGCCTCGACCTGGGGAATGTCCAGGCACACCACCTGAGCGCCTTCCCGGGCCAGGACCTGGGCAATGGCCAGGCCGATGCCGCGACAGGCCCCCGTGACCAGGGCTCGCCGGCCTTCCAGTGGCTGGGCCCAGTCGATGTGCCGGGGCACATCCACCGGCTCGCCGATGCGCACCACCTGACCCGAAACATAAGCCGAACGACGGGACAGGAAAAACCGCAGGCTGCTGTCCAGTTCACCTTCGGCACCGGGCTCGACATACAGCAGTTGCGCGGTAATGGCCCGGCGCAACTCCTTGCCCAGGGAACGCACGAAACCCTCCAGGGCCCGCTGCGCCACGGCCTGGGCCAGCGCTTTGCAGTGCTCCGGCGGCGTGCCCAGCACCAGCACCCGACCGTGGGCGGTCAGGCGCCGGACATTGGCGTGGAAGAAGCGGTACAGCTCATCGAGCTGGGCGATATCCGCCAGCCCGCTGGCATCGAAGACCAGGCCCTGGACCTTCACGGTCGAGGGCGCGTTGATGCTTGCGGCCTGGGCCGCCACGGTGTCGGTGGCGGCGAAGATCCGTTGTAGCTCGCCCAGAAGGCGCCCCTCGGGCGCCGCGGCGAGGACCACCGGGTTGATCAGGTTGCCGCCCTGCCCCTCGCGCTGGCGTTGCAGCGGCAGCGGTTGTGGCAGGCCGGTCCGCTGGGCCAGCCAGCGGCCCCACCCGGAATTGACGAACGAAAGATAACCGTCAGACATAAAGAGATCCCGATCCAATCCAGTAGAGGCTCAATAGGCCGAATCGCTGGCCAGCACCGCGTCTTCGCTGCTGGCGGCACGTTTGCGCGAGGCCGGCTTGGCGCTTTGCTCGAAGTGCGCCTGACGCTGTTGCAAGGCTTCCAGCAGACCGAAGTCCTGGGGGAAGTCGTCGACCTGGATCGCGTGATCGCCGTATTCCACGTAACGACTGAGCAGCTCGTCTTCGTCCTGGCTGATCAATTGCTGTTCCAGAGCCTGGACGCGCCACACGCCGAAGGCCTCGCGGGAGATCGGCAACGGCGCCAGGGCGCCCTGCTTGATCGCCGGCTTGAGCCGCGCCTCGATCAGTTCCACTTGCGGTTGCAGGCGGAACGCCAGTTCGCCGTAGGCCAGTTTGTCGATGTCCGGTTGCGGGATGTAGGAGTCGGCCAACAGGCGGTCGCGGGTGGCGCCAGGGGTTTGCACCAGCTCGGCCACCTCGGCCAGCAAGCGGTCGCTGGGTTTGTGCTGGGGAATGCCCAGGGGGAAGCTCAGGCCACGAATAATCCGCGCAGCCGCTCTGGACGGATAGTTGTCCAGCACCTCGGCGAGGGCTTCATGGGCCCGCAGCAGGGCATCCTGGGCCGCCCAATGCACCAGCGGCAGATCGGCCTGGGGCCGGCCATCGTCTTCGAAGCGCTTCAGCACGCAGGACAGGATGTACAGCTGGGAAAGAATGTCCCCCAGGCGTCCGGTGATGCTTTCCTTGCGCTTGAGGGCACCGCCCAGCACGCCCATGGAAATGTCCGAAGCCAGGGCCAGCACCACCGACAGACGCTGGATCTGCCGGTAATAGCCAGCCAGGGCCTTGTCGGTGTTGGCCGGGGCTTTGATCAGGCGGCCGCCAGTCAGCGCATGCACCGCGGCGCGCACGGTGTTGGCGCAGACAAAGCTGATATGGCCGAACATGGCGCTGTCGAACGCTTCCAGGCCTTTGCGTCCGCCATCACGAGCGGCTTCC
The DNA here is from genome assembly GCF_042980055.1 of Pseudomonas danubii. NCBI lineage: Bacteria > Pseudomonadati > Pseudomonadota > Gammaproteobacteria > Pseudomonadales > Pseudomonadaceae > Pseudomonas > Pseudomonas danubii. Next base: position 4,400,149 of record NZ_CP116502.1, on the reverse strand, counting down.
ATTTCACGGAACACATAAGGATGGCAACGGATCAGCCCCTGGCCGTAGATGATCAGGCAGCGGGTCATGATGTTCGCGCCTTCCACGGTGATGGCAATCGGGCTTTGCTGGTAGGCCCGGGCCAGGAAGTTGTTGGGGCCCATGCAGATGCCCTTGCCGGCGACGATGTCCATGCCGTCGTTGACGATGGCCCGGGCGCGTTCGGTGACGTGGTATTTGGCAATCGCCGAGATCACCGAAGGTTTCTCGCCGGCATCCAGGGATGCCACCGAAACCTTGCGCACCGCATCACAGGCATACAGGTGCCCGGCCATGCGCGCCAACGGCGCCTGAACGCCTTCGAACTTGCCGATGGGCAGGCCGAACTGCTTGCGCATCGCCGCATAGGCCGTGGTGCCGCGTACTGCCACCTTGCCCAGGCCGACGTTGGCCGACGGCAGGGAAATCGCCCGCCCGGCCGCCAGGCACTCCATCAGCATGCGCCAGCCATTGCCCACTTGAGCGCCACCGCCGATCACCCATTCCAGGGGAATGAACACATCCTTGCCGGTGGTCGGGCCGTTCTGGAACACCGCGTTCAGCGGCCAGTGGCGACGCCCGGTATTGACCCCCGGATGGGTGGTGGGAATCAGTGCGCAGGTAATCCCCAGGCTGCCCTTGCTGCCCAGCAGGCCGTCCGGATCTTCAGCGCGAAAGGCCAGGCCCAGCACCGTGGCGATGGGGCCCAGGGTGATGTAGCGCTTGTCCCAGGTGACGCGAAAGCCCAGGACTTCCTGGCCGTCGAACTGGCCCTTACAGACCACCCCCACATCGGGAATCGCCCCGGCGTCGGAACCGGCATAGGGGCTGGTCAGGGCAAAGCACGGAATGTCTTCGCCACGGGCCAGGCGCGGCAGGTAATGCTGGCGCTGGGCCTCGGTGCCGTAGTGCAACAGCAGCTCGGCCGGGCCCAGGGAGTTGGGCACCATCACCGAGATCGCCGCCGCCGAGCAGCGGGTGGAGAGTTTCATCACCACCTGGGAATGGGCGTAATGGGAGAAGCCTTTGCCGCCGTATTGCTTGGGAATGATCATCCCCAGGAAACCCGCGTCCTTGGTGTATTGCCAGGCCTTGGGCGACAGGTCCTGCCAGATCTGGGTGGTCTCCCAGTCGTTGGCCATGTTGCACAGGGTTTCCACTTCGTTGTCCATGAACGCCTGCTCTTCGGCGCTCAGGCTGGCCGGGGCGGCCTGCAGCAGGCGTGGCCAGTCGGGCTTGCCGCTGAACAGCTCGGCGTCCCACCAGACCGTGCCGGATTCGATGGCGGCGCGCTCGGTGTCGGACATGGCCGGCATGATCTTGCGGAACATGGCCAGGGCCTTGCGGGTGAGCAAGGCGCGGCGCAGGGGCTTGATGCTCAGCAGCGCGGCCGGCGCCAGCACCAGCAGCACGCCGAGGGTCAGTCCCAGGGTGCCCACCAGATTGAACAGATAACCTGCCGCCAGCCACACCAGGCCGCTGCCCAGCCACAGGGCCGCGGCGGCCTGGCGATAGGCCAGTGCACAGGCTGCGGCGAGTCCCACCAATAACCAGACAATCATGGAATACCTCTCTTGTTCTAACGAGACAACCACTGGGAGCCCGGGCGTTGTGCCGGCCCCTCGACGATCACCCTACAAAGGAAAGAAGCATGTTTCAAATTTTATTTTTAAATATTATTTTGAGTGTTTTCGGCAACGCATAACGGCTGAACGATGTCAGCCAAAGGTTGGAAAAGCAGGCAGGTCGAGACGGGTCCTGAGGTGACCCGTCCAGCCAACGACAGTCGCACAATCCCTTGGTACTGCCGTTATCTCAAGGCATGGATGAAGCGCGAGGCCTCAGAAGTGATAGGTCGCGGAGAGACTCACCACTTCGCCCTTGGAGTCGACTTTGCCGTCGATGGTGGAACCGCCGAGACGGTCAACGTTGACGGTCTTGAGCTTGGCCTCTTTGACGAACTGCCGGGAATAGGCGCCGTCGATGGTCAGCCCGGGAATGGCCTTGATGTCATAGCCAAAACCGATGGAAGTGAACCAGCGATCGTTATCCGGAATCCGTGGGTCACGGGTCGAATTGCGAGTCGGGGTCTGGTCGAAGGCCACACCAGCGCGCAGGGTCAGCTCATCGGTGAAGCGATAGTCGCCACCCAGGGAGTACATCATCGAGTCCTTGTAGTTGTAAGGAATCGCCACCAGGGTGTTGCCATCGGACTTCAGCGTCAGGTCCTTGAACGACGACCACTGGGTCCAGAGCAGACTGGCGCCCATGGTGAAGCGATCGTTGAACACGTGGACCCAGTCCAGGCCGGCGGTAGCCGGAATGTCCAGTTGAGTACTGGCGTTGGCACCATCGGGGTTTAGCTTGAGGCCCGGATAAGCCAGTTCGGTCAGGGTTTCACCGTTGGGACCGGCCGGCTGGGTCATGAAATTGCGGCCCAGGGCGTCGGCACGAATGTTGTACTTGCCCTCCATCTTGTTCTTGATCTTGGCGTGATAGTTCAGGCCCAGGGTGTCCTGCTCGGTGGGTTTCCAGGTGATGCCGGTGAACCAGCCGACCGAGGTGTTATCGACCTTGACCCGCATCAGGTTGGAGCCAATGCCCGAGGGCGCTCCAGGAAGCACCGACATGCCCGCCGAACCACTGACGTTGAGGTTCTGGCTGACGAAGCCCTTGCTGTGCTGCACGATGACCCCGGCACCGATGGAGAAGTCCTCACGGACCTTGAACGACAGGGCCCCGGTCAGGCCGACAGTCTCAATCTTGGTATCCACGGCGAAGTCACGACCTTTCCAGCCTTCGTCCCAGGTGCTGCGCATGCCCAAGGGCACGACCTGGCTGAGGCCAAAAGCAAAGCGATCGTTGATCGGCATCACCATGAAACCGGTGGGCAGCCAGGCGGTGAAACCACCCTCTCCGCCATCGCCGGTCAGGGGCATCGCCGCGCCGCTGGGAGCGCCGGTGTCATCCACGGGAGTGATGGAGGCCGGATTCCCCTGATAGTCGTTGACGTTGCCTTTGAACTTCATCTTGATCCGCGCGTAATCCACGGTCATCTGTGCCACGTTGTGATCGATGAACGCCATGGCCGCCGGGTTGTTGTACGCAGCACTGGGATCATTCTTGAACAGCGAACCACCACCAAATGCCCGACCCCAGCCTGGAGCGCCATAGGTCGGAGTTGAGAAACCACCCGCCTGCACCGACCCGGAACCAATCAGGCCACCCAGCACCGCCAGGCCAATAGCGGCCTGGATCTTGTGTTTCTTATTATTCATGCCCCACTCCTTATTATTATCGACCGCGATCGGCCACCACCGATCCAGGGCGTTGCAACAGGCGCCTCAAACGAGGCGCCTGTTTTTTCAGCAAGTGATCAACAGGCTGAAGTCAGATCAACTTCAAGGGGTTACGGTGAAGGCTGGGTTCGGCTTGACGCTCAACGCCGTGATTTTGCAACTGCCGACGGATTGCGCCGAAGGAATGCTCAGGGTGTTGGTGGCGTTGTTCCAAGTGGCGTTGATGGTCACCGGCGTGCTGCTGCAGTTGGAGAGGATCTTGAAGTTGACCCCGGTCACGGTGCCCGCGGTAGCGCTGGAGGCGGTCAGGGTCCAAGGCAGGTTCAGCAGAACCGGCACGCCGCACAGCGAGTTGCTACCGCTGACGGTGGCGCCGGTGATCGAGGCATTGGAGCCATTGGCCGCCACGGTACCGGTGAAGTTGATGTTGCAATTGACTGGAATCCCAAACGATGCCGGCGAAGACACCGAGATGGTGCCCGGTGCCGAGAAGGACGCACCGGCAGGTGCAATGGTGGCAGCGTTGGCCATCGACGCGGCGCCCAGGCAGATGGCGAAAGAAGCTACGGATACCAGAGTCTTGATGCTTTGCATTGTTGTTTTCCTCAAGATTTAGGCAACAGGCAGTTGCCAGGGGGTTATCAGCCTCGCCAGGGTGTCGATGACGCCATCGGCTCTCCAGTTCGACCGAATTCGGTGCTGGAGCACGCTATGGCGATACCGACCCGGCTTGAGCTGCCGGCGCTTTCGGACTACTTGATCGCAAGTTCATCAGCGTCCCTCCATGGAATCTGTTGTGACTCAGGGCGCAACCCGGAACGTGGGCGGCATCTGGATCGATACGGTCTTGATGGTGCAGCCGCCCTCAAGGCTGACCTGGGTCGCCTCCAGCTTGCCGGTGCGGTTGTTCCAACTGCCTTCGGCGGTGCTCGGCCCGCAATCGCCGCCCACCAGGGGGGCGTGTACGGTGACCTGGATGCCGGACATGGCGCCGCTGGTTTCATCCTTGGCAATCAGCTTCCAGGGCAGGTGCGTGGCTTCCACCTGGCCACACTTGAGGCCGCCGCTGAAGTCGACTTTCTCGACGCTGGCGAAGCTGCCGTCGGGGCTGACCTTGCCGCTGACCTGGATGGTGCAGTCGGCATTGATGATGCTTTTGGCGAAGCTGATGGGCCCCTTGGCGGTGAACTCGGTGTTGGCCGGCTCGATGCGCGCCGCATCGGCGGCGCCCATCAGTGACACACCCAGCATGACCACGAACAGACGGGCAGCGAGCAGAGGTGAAATAGACATCCGTAACTTCCTTACAGTTGCTTATTGTTGTTGTCGGTCAACGTGTTCAAGGACTTCTGTATTCGGGGCTCACCCTTCAAGCAGGCAAACGCAGGCGGTTCACGGGCACTTAAAGGGGTGAGCGGTCCAACTAAAGAGCGGTGTCTCAATCGGTGTCGGTGAAACCGTATTGCTTGAGCAGTTCGGCACGCTTGGCCGGATGCAGGTTGGCCAACCGCACATCCCCCGAGTAATGGGCCAGGACCCGGTGGTCCATCAGTCGCCGCCAGAGCGCCGGCACATAGGCCCAGACGATCATGGTGGCGTAGCCATAGGGCAGTTGCGGGGACTCGTCGAAGTGGCGCAAGGCCTGGTACGAACGGGTCGGGTTGGCATGGTGGTCAGAGTGACGCTGCAGCTGGAACAGGAAGATGTTGGTGACGATGCGGTTGCTGTTCCAGGAATGACGCGGCGAGCAGCGCTCATACCGGCCGTTGGGCTGTTTCTGCCGCAGCAGACCGTAGTGCTCGACGTAGTTCACCACTTCCAGCAGGGAGAAACCGTAGATGCCCTGGATCACCAGGAAGGGAATCACCGCCGCGCCGAGCCAGGCAATCAGCACGCCCCAGAGCACCACGCTGTACAGCCAGGCACTGAGCACGCCGTTCTTCCAGTGCAGGGTCGGCAGCCCGAGCTTGTGCAGGCGCTCGCTTTCCAGGTGCCAGGCCGAGCGCAGGCTGAACCACACAGTACGCGGCAGGAAGCTCCAGAAGGATTCGCCAAGACGAGAGCTGGCGGGATCTTCAGGGGTTGCCACGCGCACGTGGTGGCCACGGTTGTGTTCGACGAAGAAGTGCCCGTAGAAAGTCGAGGCCAGGGCCAGCTTGGCCAGGAACTTGGACATCCCGCGGTTCTTGTGCCCCAGCTCATGGGCGATGTTGATGGCGATGCCGGTGGCGGCACCGGTGGACATGGCCATGCCCAGGTAAGTGAACCAGCCGACGCTGCCATGCAGTTGCGCACGTTCGGTCAGGAAGGTCGCGAAGCTCGCCAGGCTGCCCTGCAGGTGCAGCTGTTCACTAAGCTGCAACAAGCCACCGGCCATGATCCAGTCGACCCCCTTGATGGCCATCCAGGCGGTGACTACCAGGGACACCACCGAGAGCACGGCGCAGCTGTAGACGATGAAACGGTAGTAGGGTTGTTTTTCCAGATCGGGAACCGCGGATTCCGGCGGGTTGCTGGCGTCCTCTCCGAGCAGGCCGTCAATCAGGGGAATCAGGCCGAAGATCACCACCACCCCGCTCCACCAGAACACCTGGACACCGGTGGTCAGTGCGAACAGGCCTGCGAGCAAAGGGGTGATCATCGGCAAGGTGCCCAGCCACCAGAGGTGACGCTTGCCATCGGTCCAGACGCCGGGTGCCGCCACGGAAACAGTCATGGCAGCCTCCGCAGGATGGCCGTCGGCAGGGATGCCATAGAGGACAGCGCGACGGCGCTGTAGGGAGCGTGAACAGATGAAAAAACAAAAGCGTGAAATGGCGTTATTTTCATTATTTTAATCGCTCAATTGCACTTTCAAAAAAAACATTCAAAACATTTTTTTAAAAAAATAGCTCGGGTTCGTTAGCTCGTCAACTATTTTCTCGGCCTGTTTTGAATGTCGCCCGTGAAGCCTTTACAGCTGCTGCCAGAGTCGTTGCGCGACGATCGCAATCGCCACCTACAACGCCCCTAGCCTGCTCGGGATGCCGCGAACGGCGGGCGCAGCACGGTGGCGCTGCGCTGTGGTGCGGCTTGTGCAGCAATGTGCTCGACCATGGCCACCACTCGCTCGACGGCGCTGATGGGCAGCATGTGCCCTCGACCTGGAACGATCTCAAGTTGCAGCCCCGGCACCTTGCCCACCATGGCCTCGCCATGCCGGCGGTAATTGAGTATCGAGTCCGCCGAACCATAGATCAGCCCCACCGGCAGCTTCAGGCTGGGGTAGCGCTTGACCATGCCCGGCAAGGCGCGATTGACCACCGCGATCTCGCTGGAGGCGTTATAGAAGTTGTTCGAACGCATCCCCAACAAGCCGCCGCCACGCTCGGCAAAGTCCTCGGGCACCGGGTCCGGGGCGAATATCGCCTTCACCAGACCGCGACGACCGAGCATCGCCATGGGCGCCGCCAGGGTCAGGGACATCCAGCGACGCAGGAAGGCCGGACGTACTCCAAGGGACAGGAACACCCAGGGCAGCATGCGTTGCGGATGGGTCAAGGGCGCCACCAGGATCAGCCCGGACACCGATTGCGGATGATCCAGCGCCAAAGACAGGGCCACGGCGCCGCCCAGGGAATGCCCGAGTACCAGCGGCTGCCCCAGGTCCAGGGTGCGAATGAACTTGGCCACCAGGCTGGCCTGGGCCGGAAGGTCCGCCGCCGCCCCTCGGGCCCGAGTGGAATAGCCTGAGCCGGGGCGGTCGAGGGTGATCACCCGGAACCGCTCGCGAAGTTGCGGCGCCAGGGAATGGGTCAGGTTGCGACCGCAGCCGGACAGGCCATGGATCATCAGCAGTGCCGGGCCTCGCCCCTCGTCGGTGTAATGCAGGCGTTCACCGCCGACTTCGAGAAAGCGCCCGTTGATCGGCACCTGACGTTCGATCCTGCGGTTGATACGCAAGCTCACCACCCAAAGCACCGCGCTGACCGCCAGAAATACCGCCGCCGCTACCAGCCACTGCATAACCCGTCCCCCCAGCTTCCCTGCGCCTCGCGGCAGGACCAGGATGATCCGCCGCAGTGGCTGTCGCCTTGGCCCGGTACTGCCTGTGGCGTCTCATCCCAGCTCCGGATGAGCCCTGCAAGATCCACAAGCGAATGGCGTAGGTGACTTTTTCAGGTGATTTATTTAAATTAATTTTTAAAACATTATTTTAAATTGTGCAATCCTGAGGTTTCACTCACCGACGAAAGTCACCCCAAGCGTCACCACAATCGAGGTACACACCATGAATGCGTACTCGCCACCCAACGACCCCGAGGTCGTTGACATCGCCATCATCGGCGCCGGTTTCGCCGGGCTGTGCATGGCGATCAAGCTCAAGCAAGCCGGGCTGCAAGACTTCCTGGTCGCCGAACAAGCCGCGTCCCTGGGAGGCACCTGGCGCGACAATCACTACCCCGGCTGCGCCTGCGACGTGCAATCCCACGTTTACTCCTTTTCCTTCGCACCCAACCCGAACTGGACCCGGCAGTTCGCGCCCCAGGCAGAAATCCGCGAGTACCTGGAGAACTGCGCCAGGGACTTCGCCCTGGCGCCCTTTCTGCACTTCAACATGGGCCTGGAGCAGGCGGTCTTCGATGAGGTTTCAGAGCGCTGGCAACTGAGGTTCGGCAATGGCCGCAAGGTCAGCGCGCGGGTGCTGGTGTCCGGCATGGGCGGCCTTTCGCGTCCGGCGATCCCGCAGATTCCCGGCCTGGACACCTTCACCGGCAAGCGCTTTCACTCCCAGCAGTGGGACCATCGCTACTCCCTGCAAGGCAAGCGCGTGGCGGTCATAGGCACGGGCGCCAGTGCCATTCAGTTCGTCCCGAAAATCGCTCCCCGGGTGGCGCAGCTCAAGCTGTTCCAGCGCACCCCGCCGTGGATCATGCCCAAGCCCGACCGCCAGCTCAGCGCGGCGGAACGCTGGGCCTTCAAGCACCTGCCCTTCACCCAGCGGCTGGTGCGTTCGGCGCTGTACTGGGCCCTGGAAAGCCGGGTGATTGCCTTCGCCCGCAGGCCGAAACTGATGAAAGTGGTGCAGCGCGTGGCCCTGCGGCACCTGCGCAAGCAAGTCGCCGATCCGCTCCTGCGCCAACGCCTGACGCCCGACTACACCATCGGCTGCAAGCGCATCCTGATTTCCAACGATTACTACCCAGCCCTCTCCCGGGGCAATGTGGGGGTCATCAGCGATGCCATCCAGCGCATCGACAGCGATGCCGTGATCACCGCCGACGGCACCCGCCACCCGGTGGACTGCATCATCTTCGGCACCGGCTTCCAGGCCACCGACCCGATTCCCCAGGGCCTGCTCTTCGGCCGTCGGGGCCAGGACCTGATGGACGCCTGGTCCGGGGGCGCCCATGCCTACCTCGGCACCTGCCTGCCGGGCTTTCCCAACTTGTTCATGATCGTCGGCCCCAACACCGGTCTTGGGCACAACTCGATGATCCTGATGATCGAGGCTCAGGTGGACTACATCCTCAAGGCCCTGGAACGGATGCGCCTGGACGGCATCGCCAGCCTGGAGGTCAAGCCCCAGGTCGAGAGCCAGTACAACCAGCGTCTGCAACAGCGCCTGGCCGGGGCCATCTGGTCCACCGGCGGTTGCCGCAGCTGGTACCTGGACCCCCGCAGCGGCCAGAACACCACCCTCTGGCCCGGCTCTACCTGGAGCTTCAGGAAGACCGTGCAGCACTTCCAGCTCCAGGACTACCTGACCACTCACCTGCTCCACCCCGAGACTGCCGCCACGCCGGCCGCAGCGCGCCCGTTGAACCTGCAAGAGGCCGCCATCGATGAAAAATTTTAACGGTAAAATCGCGGCCATCACCGGCGCCGCCTCCGGCATGGGTCGTGCCCTGGCCATTGCCCTGGCCCGCGAGGGTTGCCACCTGGCCCTGGCCGACAAGAACCCCCAGGGACTGGCGCAGACCGTGACCCAGGCCCGGGCCGCGACCTTGCTGCCATTGCGCATCAGCAGCCAGGAACTGGACGTCGGCGACCGCCAAGCGATGTTCGCCTGGGCCGCCTCCAGCGCCGCCGAACACGGGCAGATCAACCTGATCTTCAACAATGCCGGCGTGGCCCTGTCCAGCACCGTGGAAGGTTCGAGCCTGGCGGACCTGGAGTGGATCGTCGACGTCAATTTCTGGGGCGTGGTCCACGGCACCCAGGCCTTCCTGCCCTACCTCAAGCAATCCGGCGACGGCCACATCATCAACACCTCCAGCGTCTTCGGCCTGTTCTCCCAACCGGGCATGAGCGGCTACAACGCCACCAAGTTCGCCGTACGCGGCTTTACCGAATCCCTGCGCCAGGAGCTGGACCTGCAAGGCAACGGCGTCTCCGCCACCTGCGTGCACCCGGGCGGCATCCGTACCGACATCGCCCGCAGCAGCCGCATCAGCGACAACGTCAAGGGCTTCCTGATCGACAACGAACAGCAGGCCCGGGATGACTTCGAAAAGCTCTTCATCACCGGCGCCGAAACCGCCGCCAAGGTGATCCTGCATGGGGTGCGCAAAAACAAGCGCCGGGTGCTGATCGGCCGCGACGCGCACTTCCTCGATCTGCTGGTGCGCCTGCTGCCCGGCGCCTATCAGGCCCTGGTGGTGTGGATCAGCCGGCGCATGGCGCCCAAGCCGGGCCAGGAACGGCCGGCAGCCTACGAGGCCCAGGACGAGCGCGGCCTGTAGCGCCGCGTACCCATTTCATGTCTAGAGGAGCGCCAGCCATGCTGCCCATCCGCCGCGACATCCAGGTCGAACTGCCTGCCGAACGTGCCTGCGACTGGCACGAACAAGGCAGCCACGTGAGCCACTTCTTCAATGCCCTGTCCCTGCTGTTTCCTGCCGGCGAGCTGTTCTTCATGGACAGCGTGCGCCACTACCGCGAGCAGATTCACGACCCCGAGCTCAAGCGCGAGATCCAGGGCTTCATCGGCCAGGAAGCCATGCACAGCCGCGAGCACGTGCGCTACAACGACCTGCTGCAGGACGCCGGGCTGCCGGCCCATTTGCTGGATCGGCGGCTGCGGATGATCCTCGACTTCCAGAAAAAACACTTCCCCGCGGCCTTCAACCTGGCCATCACCGTGGCCCTGGAACACTACACGGCGATCCTTGCCGACCTGCTGCTGCGCGACCCTAGTCGCTTCGGCGATTCGCTGGAAGGCTATCGGCAGATGTGGCTGTGGCACGCCCTGGAGGAAACCGAACACAAATCGGTGTCCTACGACGTCTTTAACACCGTGCTCAAGCCCGGGCCCAAGCGCTACCTGATCCGCACCGGGACCATGCTCTTCACCACCCTGACCTTCTGGCTGGTGGTGTTCGACTTCCATGTGCGCATGCTCATCGCCGACCGCCGTCGCGGTGGTCACTGGCGCGGCCTGTGGCAGGTGATCAAGTACCTCTACGGTCCCAAGGGCGTGTTCCCGCGGATCGCCCTGCCCTGGCTGCAATTCTTCAAACCGGGCTTCCATCCCTGGGACCACGACAACCGCGAGCAGCTGCAACGCATCGACGGCCTGGTGCAAGAGATCGAACGCACCCGCGCCGCCGTGGCGGCCAAGTGAGCGGCCAAGTGGGCAGCCATGACACGCTGCGCCAGCGGCGTGCCATGAGCGCCTGCACGCACGCCAGGGGCTGCTAACCTGCAGCGCACCCTTTGTGCTGCGAGCACGCGCCATGATCCTGATCCTGCTGCCCCACGCCGACTACGACCCCACCGAAAGCAGCCTGCCCTGGCAGGCCGCCAGGGACGCGGGTTTTGACGCGCAATTCGCCACGCCCCTGGGGTTCCCGGCCTACGCCGACTCGCGCCTGGTGAGCCTGGGCTTCGGTCCGCTCAATCCGCTGTTGATGCCCCCCGCCGCCGACCTTGAGCACTACCACAGCATGACCCGCGACCCGGCGTTTCTCAGCCCCCTGAACTATGCCGACGTTGATCCGCAAGTCTTCGAGGGCCTGCTGATTCCGGGCGGACATGCCCGGGGCATGCGCAGCCTGCTGGAGTCCGCGGATGTGAGGCGAATCATCCTGGCGTTCTTCAAGGCCGACAAACCCGTGGCCGCGGTGTGTCACGGCCCACTCGCGCTGGCCCGCTGCATCGACCCCGACAGCGGGCGCTCGGTGCTCTACGGGCGCAAGGTCACCGCCCTGCTCGCAGGACCCATGGAACTGGCGGCCTGGATCGTCACCGCGCCGTGGCTGGGGCGCTATTACCGCACCTACGACCACAGCGTCGAGCAAGAGATCAAGCAGGTACTGGCCAGCCCGGCAGATTTTCTTTCCGGGCCCTGGCTGCCGCGCCGGGATTCAGCGCAGCACCCCGAGCGCGGCTTTGTGGTGCGCGACCGCAACCTGCTGACCGCGCGTTGGCCGGGGGACTGTCACCGCTTTGCCAATGAATGGGTCGCTCTGCTGCAACAGGCCCGTCAGGCCCAGGTTCAGCCGGAGCAGAGCAGCGCTGACCCGGCTTGAAGGCGTGGCGGCACGCACGACTGTCTCCATGACCTGTTCGCCGACAAGCCGGCGCCTGCGGGAGAGGGAGCCGGATCAGGCATGGGACCAGCGTCGGTGCAGGCCACGGGCAAGGGCGTCGAGGGCAAACCCGAGCACGCCGATCAGCAGCACCATGGCCATCAGTTCCGAGTAGGCCAGGCGGTCCCGGGTGTCGAGGATGAAGTAGCCCAGGCCGGCGCTGACACCGAGCATTTCGCAGGGCACCAGGACGATCCAGAGAATGCCGATGGACAGTCGCACCCCGGTCAGGACATGCCCCACCACCCCGGGCAAGATCACCTTGCGCAAGGTTTCCCAGCGGGTGGCGCTGAGGCTGCGGCTCAGTTGCAGCCAACGCGGGTCCAGTTGACGCACGCCGGCGGCGGTGTTGAGCAGGATCGGCCACAGGGCGGCAAACGCCAGGAGGAAGTAGATCGGTTGGTCCCCTACCCCCATCAGCATCACCACCACGGGCATCCAGGACAGCGGCGAGATCATCCGCAAGAACTGGAACGCCGGGGTGGTCGCCGCCTCCAGGTGCCGATAGCTGCCCACCAGCAGGCCCAGGGGCACGCCGATCAGCAAGGCCAGGAGCAGCCCTACCAAGATGCGCTTGAGGCTCACCAGCACATGCTCATACAGCTCGCCGCGCCCCAGCAGTTCCACCAGGCTGGCGAAGGTCGCCTCGGGGGAGAAACGCGCCGCCAGGCCGTTGCCGTCCCCCAGCAGGTGCACCCCCAGCCACCAGCCCAGCAGCAGGCTCAGCAGCCCCGCCAGGCCCAGGACCCAATGGCTCAGGGAGGAAGGTTGCTTGCCCATCAAAGACCAAACTCCTCGCTGCGTTCGAAGCTGTCTGCCAGACCGAACGCCTTGAGCCCGCCCACTGCGGCGATGGCGTTGCGCACAAAGCGATCGTCCACCAGGTCCTGGGCGGTGTGCGCCGGGTCGAGGTTGGCGAGAAAGCCCTTGTCGCCCTCGATCAGGGTGTCCTTGAGGCGCTTGACCAACTCCTCGGTGTAACTGGGAAATGGATACGGCTGGAAGTCGATGCGCGACTCGTCCCAGTGGCTGTGCTGGATCGCGCCGCTGGCCAGATAAGCCTCACGGTCGCTGGCCGCTGGCGCCAGCACTCGATTGAGCACCTGAGGCGCATGGGGCGTGTAGCGATTGCTGCCGTCCTTGGACAGCAACTGCGCAGCCTCGGCGCGGTGGTCCCGGGTCCAGAGCTGGGCCTTGACGATGGCGTTGACTACTTTCTGCGACCACTCGGGGCGGTTGTTCAGGTCGTGCTCATGCATGAACACCACGCAGCAGGCGTGATTGCGCCAGACATCCCCGGTAAAGCGCTGTACCCGCCCCACCTTGAGCTCTTCGGCCAGGGCGTTGAAGGGCTCGGCGACGATGTAGCCGGCAATGCGCTGGCTGGCCAGGGCCGGCGGCATGTCCGATGGCGGCAGCACCAGCAGGTTGACCTCGTTGGCGCCCAGGGCGCTGCCGGCGGCCTTGCTCACCGGCACCAGGCCACTGTCGCGAAACAGTTGCTGCACAACTACGTTGTGGATCGAGTACCAGAACGGAATCGCCACCGACTTTCCCGCCAATTGCTTGATCTCGGTAATGCCTGGGGCCACGGTCAGGCCGGAGCCGCCGACACGGTTCCAGGCCACCACCTTGGCCGGCACCCGGCTGCCGTAGCGGGCCCAGACGGTCATCGGCGACAGCAGGTGAATGACATTGACCTGCCCGGAAATGAACGCCTCGATCACCTGCGCCCAGCTGCGCAGCAGCACCGGGCGTTCGGCCTTGATGCCCTCGGCCTCGAACAGGCCGTTGTTGTGGGCCACCAGCAACGGCGTGGCGTCGGTGATCGGCAGGTAGCCGATGCGTACCGGCGCATCCGGCTCCTGGGCGGCGCGGGCGTGCAGGCTGTTGAGCAGCGGCAAGGCGCCGCCGGCGGTCAGCAGCGCGCTGAGTTTGAGGAAGTCACGACGCGTGTGAGTGAAGTCGTCCAGGCACATGGTCAATCTCCGACGGTGCAGGCAATGGGGAATTAAGGGGGTTGCGGCTCGCCCGCCGAAGGGTTTTGAGAATCTCGATACGCAAGGCGCCCAGTTCCTCGATCCGTTCGGCACGGGGCGCCGGCAGGTCGATGTACCACTGGCCGAGGGTGCGCGCCGGGCTGTTACCCAGTAGCAGCACCCGATCGGACAACAGCAGGGCTTCGTCGATGTCGTGGGTGATCAGCAGCGCAGCCGTGCGGTGCTGGCCGATCACCTTGAGCAGCAGTTGCTGCATGTCGGCCCGGGTCACCTCGTCCAGGGCGCCGAAGGGTTCGTCCAACAGCAAGACTTGCGGCTGCCGGGCCAGGCAGCGGGCCAGGGCCGTGCGCTGGGCCATGCCGCCGGAGAGCTGGGCCGGGTACTGTCGACGGGCATGGTCCAGGCCAACGGCGGCGATGGCGTGGTCGATACGGGCCTGACGCTGCGCCTGGCTCAGGTGCGGCTGGCGGGCAAAATCCAGGCCGAAGGCGACGTTGTGCTCCAGGGTCAGCCAGGGCAACAGGCTGGGGTCCTGGAAGGCCACCGCGACCCGAGGATGAGGACCGCTGAGCACCTCGCCCAACAGGCTGACCTGCCCCTTGTGGGGCTGCTGCAGGCCGGCCAGGACCCGCAATAGGCTGGACTTGCCGACCCCGCTGGGGCCGAGGATGGACACCACTTCGCCGGCTTGCAGTTGCAGCTCGAAGTCTTCCAGCACCGCGTGCCAGCCCTCGGCCCCGGGATAGCCCAGGCTGATGTTCTGCGCATTCAACAACGCGCTCATGCTGCGTTACGCGCCTGGCGCTGCAGTTCGGCACGCAATTGCACCAGGCTTGGCGTGACGATGGGCACAAAGGCCGACTCGCGCCAGCGCCGGGCAAAGCCGCTGCCGAATTCATTGAGGTAGGCCTTGCCACCGCTGGCCTGCAACTCCAGTTGCACGGCGTTGGCAGTGGCCTCGGCCAAGGCGATGCGCACCCGGAACAGCGCTGCGGGCTGGGTCAGGAAACGCCCGTCGAGCAGACCCTCCTTGAGCTCGGCAACGGTCTGTTCCAGGTGCTGGCGCTGCTCGTGCAACGGCTCCATGAGAATCGAGCGGGCGCCCTGGACATGGCTTTCCACTTCCCTGAGGGCCCGGCGCGCCAGGCCGATGGCCAGGGCACATTGCAGACCGAGAAAGGCCGGGCGCACGGCCGGCAGGAAGACTCGGGCGTCCTCGTGCAGCAGCCAGTCTCGCGGAACCTGCACCTGACTCAAGTCCAGGGCCGCGGTGTTGCTCGATTGCAGGCCCATCAGTTGCAGATCGTCGGAGCGCTGCAGCCCCGGCAAGGCATCGGGGATCGCCAGGATAAAGGGCGCACCGCCCTCCTCGTGCTCGATGGCCGCCGCCACCACAAAACCGCTCTTGCGCAGGTTGGTGACCCAGTGCAGGCGGCCGTTGAGGCTCCAGCCCTGGCCCTGGCCCTGGTCCCGGGCCTTGACTTGCAGCGCCTCGATCCCGGACAGGAATTTCATGGCGTTGGACAGCCCGGTGGCCCCGGCCAGCTCGCCACTGAGCAACGAGGGCAGCAAGCGCTCGCGCAGCGCCTGGTTGGGACTGTGCAGCAGGTATTCGATAAAGGCCCGCTGGCCCCAGAACACGAAGGCGGCCGCCAGGGAGTGACTGGCCACCGCGGCCATGACTTCCAGGGCATCGGTCAGGTCGCCGCCGCTGCCCCCCAGTTCCTGGTCGATGCCGACCCGCAGCACGTCGGCCCCGGCGAGGCGAGCGAGTACCTGCTGGGGATCGCAGTGACCCTGGTCCAGCGCCTGGGCCTGGGCATCCAGCCATTCACTCAAGTGCGCACTGAGCATGTGGTTTTCTCCTTGAAGGGGGCGCCGTTGGATAACCGGCGCCTTGAATCATTGACCTTGGACCGACCAGCGATACTGGGCCAGCTCGGGGTTCAGTTCGGTCCCGGCGAACACGTTGGCAAAATTGCACAGGGTCGCCAGGCTGATGCCCAGGATCACTTCCAGGGCGTTGCCTTCGCTGTACCCTGCGGCCTTGAACTGGGCGTAGCCCTGGTCGCTGACCTTGCCCCGGGTGGCGATCACTTCCCGGGCGAAGGCCGCCAGGGCTTCCAGACGGGCCTCGGGCAAGCTGCTCTGCTCACGCAGGGCGCTGATCACCGGGTCCGGGAGTTTGGCCTTGTTCAGGGCCACCGCGGTATGACCTGCGACACAGAAATCGCAGCCATGGGTGGTGGCGGCGATCAACTGCACCACTTCCCGCTCCGCCAGGCTCAGATCAGCCTTGGCGTTGAGGCCCGAGACCGTGACGTAGGTCTCCAGGGCGGCCGGGGCGTTGGCCAGGATGCCCAGCAGGTTGGGAATGTAGCCGGAATTTTTCAGGGCATTTTCAAGAAATGGCCGGGCGGCTTCTGGGGCGCTATGCAAGGTGTGTAGAGTGACGCGGGACATGGAGTGGACTCCTGGTATGTAGGTGTGCGTCAAGTCTGTTGGTTATAAGAATTCCTATCCATATTCTAAAGTAGCGATTACTTGCTCCTGAGTGTTTCCCTTAGATGATTTCATCAAGCCCCTTGGTTGATTGGTTATTAGAAGGCCTGGAACTGGATGCCAGCCTGTTTCATGTCGGGCGTTACTGCGGTGGCTGGCACGCCAGCACCCAGGGGCTGGCCCGGGCCAGTTTCCACCTGATCGTCCAGGGCCATTGCTGGCTGCACATCGATGGCGTGCCCGAGGCGCTGCGCCTGGACGCCGGAGATGCGGTGTTTCTGCTACAGGACCTGGGCTATCGACTGTCCAGCGCCCAGCAGTCCGCAGTGGCGCAACAACTGCCGCGCATGGCCATGACGGCCCTGGATTCCAGCGCCCAGGATGGCGTGGGCCTGGTCTGCGGCTTCTTCCACTTCAAGTCGGGATTGTCTTCGCTGATCATCGACGGCTTGCCGGGCTGGCTGATCCTGCGGGCCGGCGATCCGTCCCTCAGCGCCGCCCGTGCGCTGTTCCAACTGATTCTCGACGAGTGCCAGCGCACCCCGGCACCGTCCTCGGCCTTGCTGGAGCGTCTCAGCCACCTGCTGTTCCTCTATGTGCTGCGCCAACAGGTCAGCGACAACCAGGACCTCGGCGGCCTGGTGGCCCTGGCTCGGCACCCGGGATTTGCCCCGCTGCTGGAACAGTTGATCCAGCAACCCGGCCAGCCCTGGCCCCTGGAAAGCATGGCGGCCCTGACCGGGCTGTCGCGTTCGGCGTTCTTCAAGCGTTTCAATGAACTGGCCGGGCAGTCCCCGGGGCAGGTGCTGCTGGCCCTGCGCATGCGCCACGCCTGCCAGTTGCTCAAGGCCAACCAGACCGTGGAGCAGGCGGCGGCGAGCGTGGGTTATCAATCCATCGCCGCCTTCACCCGGGCCTTCACCAAGGCCGTGGGCCTGAAGCCCGGGGCCTATCGCAAGCAGCATGAAGGGCGCTGAGTTGCACCCGCACAGGGTTTAACGGCGGTGCGCCAGGGAGCGCACCAGCCTGTCGCCGCCGCTCTGTACTCCCTGCACCAGCAACACCAGGACCAGCACCGTGGCCACCATGATCTGGTTGTTGAAACGTTGATAGCCGTAGCGGATCGCCAGGTCGCCCAGGCCGCCGCCCCCGATGACGCCGGCCATGGAGGAAAAGCCGATCAGCATCACCAGGGTCAGGGTCAGCCCCGCCAGCAGTGCCGGCAAGGCCTCCGGCAGCAGCGCCTTGAAGATCACATGGCCGATATGCCCGCCCATGGCCAGGATCGCTTCGATCCGCCCCTTGTCCACCTCATCCAGGGCGTTCTCGACGATCCGTGCAAAAAATGGAAAGGCGCCGATGGTGATGGGCACCACCGCTGCGGTGCTGCCCAGGGTGGTGCCGACCACCAGCCTGGTCAGGGGAATCAAGGCGATCAGCAGCACCACAAAGGGCAAGGAACGTCCCAGATTGACCAGGGTGCCCAGCAGGCGATTGATCCGCGGCATGGGGCGCAGACCGCCCTTGCGGCTGACGAACAGCAGCACGCCCAGAGGCAAGCCGATCAGCACCGTGAACAGCGAGGCCAGGAGCACCATGTACAGGGTCTCGCCGGTGGCGTTTATCAGCAGTTGCGCCAGTTCCTGCCAATCAATACTGCGGTTCACAGGCGTTCACTCCGGATGCCGCGCTGGGCCAGGGCCGTCAGCAGTTGCTGGAATTTTCCGACGTCGGCACCGGCGGCAGCGATGCGCAGGCGCCCTACCCGCCGGCCGCCCACCGACTCGACCCCGCCAGCCAGCACCTTGAGCTCCAACGCCTGCTGGCGACTCAGTTGCGCAAGCAGCGGCGCGGCACGCTGGTTGTCAAAAAATGTCAGCTCGGCCTCGGGCTGGCTGCCGTTGAACGGCAGGTTGTAGCCCGGCAGCAAGGCGCGACCCAGGGCCGATTGCGGGTCTGCAAGCAGTTGGGCAATCGCACCGCACTCCAGCAACCGGCCCTGGGCCAGGGAAGCGGCATGGCTGCAGATGGATTTGACCACCTCCAGCTCGTGGGTGATCAGCACGATGGTCAGCCCCAGCTCGCGGTTGATTTGCGCCAGCAGTTGCAGGATCGAGGCGGTGGTTTCCGGGTCCAGGGCGCTGGTGGCTTCATCCGAGAGCAGATAACGGGGGCCGGCGGCCAGGGCTCGGGCAATGCCTACCCGTTGCTTCTGGCCACCGGACAGTTGGGAAGGAAAGGCCCGGGCCTTGTCGCTCAACCCCACCAGGTCCAACAGTTCGAGGACCCGGGCTTGTCGCTGCGGTTTGCCCAGGCCGGCGATTTCCAGGGGCACGGCGACGTTGTCCTGCACCGTGCGTGAATGCAGCAGGTTGAAGCCCTGGAAGATCATGCCGATGCCCTGGCGCTGCCTGCGCAGCTGGCCTTCGGACAGCGTGCCGAGGTCCTGGCCATCGATCAGGATGCGCCCGCTGCTGGGGCGCTCCAGCAGGTTCAGGCAGCGCAACAGGGTCGACTTGCCGGCACCGCTGCGGCCGAGAATGCCGTAGACCGCGCCGTCGGGAACCGTCAGTGACACCCGATCCAGGGCCGGCGGCTGGCCTTCGCCATAGACCTTGCTGACCTGCTCCACCTGGATCATGGCTGGCGGTCCGCGACCGGAATCACCGAACCCTTGTAGGACTCGGTGATGTACTTGGCCACTTCAGGAGAACGCAGGTCCTTGGCCAGCTGCCGGATGCGTGGGTCGTCCTGCAGTTGGGGGGTGGTCACCAGGATATTGGCGTAGGGATTGTGTTCGGCCTGTTCCAGCCCCAGGGCATCCTTGGCTGGCACCAGGCCCGCTTCCAGGGCGTAGTTGCCGTTGATCACCGCCAGGTCGACATCTTCCAGGGCCCGGGGAATCTGCGGCGATTCGATTTCCAGGATCTTCAACTGCCTGGGGTTGTCGGCGATGTCCTTGGGATTGGCCTGGTCACGGGCCGGATCGCTGAAGCCGGGCTTGAGGCGGATCAGCTGGTAACTCTGCAACAGGTACAGGGCGCGGCTCAGGTTGGTGACATTGTTGGGCACCGCCACTGTGCCGCCCTGTGGTACCTGATCGAAGCTCTTGTGCCGCTGGGAGTAGATGCCCAGGGGTTCGATGTGCACGCTGGCGGCCACCGCGAACGGCTGGCCCAGGGCCTGTTCCTGGGACTTGAGATAAGGCAGGTGCTGGAAGTAGTTGGCGTCCACATCGCCGTGGGCCAGCAACTCATTGGAGTTCACGCCGTTGGGAATCTCGATGATCTGCAACGCCAGTTGCGGGTCGAGCTTCTGCACATACGCGAGGATCTGCGCGTGGGGCACCGGGTCTGCCGCGACCCGCAACGGCTGCGCGGCAACCGCCGGCAGAAGGTGACCCAGGCCGGCCAGCAGCGCCAGGGCAAACAGGTTCTTGTTCAACATGGTTATGTCCTTGGGTCGGCGAATCGGGGTCAGGCACTCAAAGCCTTGGGGACCAGGGCATCGGGGTAGAAGCGCTGGGCGACATCGGGGTGGGAGCGCAGGCGGCCCTTGAGGTAGTTCCAGCCCACTTCACGAAACAATGGGTTGTCCGGATCGCTGGCCGGGCCCCGGGCTTCCTGCAACAGGGCTGCGGGCAAGGGGTACAGCGGCACTCGGGCGTCCAGTTGGGCGCCGAGGAAAAAGGCAATCGACAAGCGATCGCGGTCCGCCGGTGGCGAGAGCACCCGGTGCACCGTGGCCCGCAGGTAGCCGTGGGTGGCCAGTTCCAGCAGCTCGCCGATGTTTACCACCAGGGTGTTGTCCCTGGGGAGTGCGTCGATCCAGCGGCCCTCTTGCACTTCCACCTGCAGACCGGCCTGCTGGTCCTGCAGCAAAAAGCTGAGGAATCCGGAATCCTTGTGGGCGCCTACGCCCTGGTTGCTTTGTCCCGGGGCGCGGCCGGGATAGCGGATCAACTTGATGTGTTCGTTGGGCCGCTCGCCGTACAAGGGATCGAAAGCATGCTCCGGCAATGACAGGGCCTGGGCAAAACCTCGCAGCAGACGCAGCGACATGCCGGTCATTGCCTGCTGCCACTCCAACAACAGGGGCTTGAAGTGCGGCAACTGTGCCGGCCACTGATTGGGACCTTGCAGGCGGGCCCAGGGTGGACTTTGCGGGTCCAGCGGCAAGGCCTGGCGCTCGGCACCCAGGTCGAACTGCTCCCGCAGGTCCGGCTGGCCTCGGGTAATCTCCGAGGCCGCACGGTTGTAGCCGCGAAAATGCGGCGAGTGGATCATGCCCACCGCCGCCTTGTCGGCGTCGGGCAAGGCAAAGAAGGCCCGGGCCTGATCCTGCACCCGACGCAGCAGGCCACTGTCGATGCCGTGCCCGGTGAGGTAGAAGAACCCGACGTCCCGCGCCGCCTGGCGCAGGCTCTGGAGAAAGGCCTGGCGCTGCTCCGGGCGCCCCTCCAACTGGCTCAGGTCGAGCACAGGTAACGCGGTGATATCCAGCGAGTGCGGCATGTTTCACTCCCCTGTGAATTGACGACGTCCGAGGTGCGTGTCTCAGAGCTTGGCGATGGACACTTCAGTGGACTTCACGAAGGCGATCACTTCACTGCCGATCTTCAGTTCCAGGTCGCGCACCGAGCGGGTGGTGATCACCGAGGTGACAATGCCCGAAGCGGTCTGCACGTCGATTTCCGAAACCACCTGGCCTTCGTGGATCTCCTTGATCACGCCTTTGAACTGGTTGCGTACGTTGATCGCTTGAATGGTCATGCTGAAAATTCCTCTGCTGGCACCGGACTCTGGAATTGAGCGGCTGGTGACAAACATGCACCTTTAGCCAAAGCCCTCAAAGGAATAAATAATTAGAATTTTATGCATTTTAGGAATATATGATTTCCACCCTCGCCCTGGGCTTGGCGGGCCTTGACCGCCGCCCATGGCTTTGTTTCCCTGTGCCCTCCCCATCCGACTCGCTACAGATCCCAGGAGACAGCATGCGCACGCTCGAGCTCGCGGACACTCAGGTTCCGGTCATTGGCCAGGGCACTTGGCGCATGGGGGAGGATCGCCGGCAGCGGGATCAGGAAATCGCCGCGCTGCGCAGCGGAATCGAGCTGGGCATGACCCTGATCGACACCGCGGAGATGTACGGCGAAGGCGGCGCCGAGGAGGTGGTCGGCCAGGCCATTGCCGGGCGCCGCGATCAGGTGTTCCTGGTGAGCAAGGTGTATCCCCACAATGCCAGTCGCAAGGGCCTGCCTTTGGCCTGCGAACGCAGCCTGCAACGCCTGGGTACCGAGGTCATCGACTTGTACCTGCTGCACTGGCGCGGACAGTATCCGCTGGCGGAAACCGTCGAAGCCTTCGAACAGCTGCGCGAAGCCGGCAAGATTCGCCGTTGGGGGGTCTCCAACTTCGACGTGGCTGACCTGGAGGAACTCGATGCACCGGCCTGCGCCACCAATCAAGTGCTGTACAACCTGGGGTCGCGGGGTATCGAGTTCGACCTGTTGCCCGCCTGCCAGCAGCGACGGATGCCGCTTATGGCCTATTGCCCGATCGGCCAGGGCGGCGCCTTGCTGGCCGAACCGGTATTGCAGCAGATTGCCCGGAACCACGGGGTTACCTCAGCCCAGGTGGCCCTGGCCTGGTTGCTGCGCCAGGACCAAGTGCTGGTGATTCCCAAGGCAGTGCGCCCGGCGCACCTGCGGCTCAACGCCCAGGCCGGTGAACTGCAACTGGAACCCCAGGACCTGCAAGCCCTGGATCAAGTGTTTACTCCGCCCCGGCGTAAACAGCACCTGGAGATGGTCTGAAACCGCTGTAACGGAATAAGAAACTCTCGACATCAGGAAAAGTTACAAAAGACTAGTTGCAAGAAAATGGCTGATAGGAAAGTTGCTGTTTCAGACAAACAACTAAGTTCCAGATGAACATAAACACCACAAAGCTACTTTGTACCCAGCTATTTAAGAATTGTCTGATCCCTGGTTGGCATGCCCCACAATTACAGTTGGCGGATGAGATTAAAAAGCTACCTGCATCAGATCAATCCCCTTTTTTCCAGTCCTGAAGCAGCCCGTCGGCTGCTTCGTGTCGTGGCGCTGATTTTTTTGATCGGCTTGCTGGGTGCCGTTTACAACTTCTTGCGTTCAAGTATCAGCAACGAGTTGTCACAACGGCGCAGCTACATGAGCAGCGCCATTGCCGAAGCCCAGACTTTCTTCACCAGCCGTGAAGCCCTGCTGGAAAGCCTGAGCCTGTCCGCCGTACACAAATCCCGGCAGAACGAGGCCTACGAGCCCAGTGCCGACCCAGCGGAGGAAATCCACTTGCATCTGGGTGGGCCGGAGGGAAACCAATGGGGGATCTGGCTTACCCAGCGCATGCGCGACTATCTCAAAAGCAAACAGTTGAACCTGCTGTATGTCCCCGGCGGCGAACAATCCCAAGTGCAACGGCTGTTCAGTACCCAGCCTGAATCGGCGTATCTGCCCGGACCGCTGCTGGCCAAATTGGCCACGCTGAAGTTCTCCGAAGTCCCGCCGGGTGAAGAGTTGTGGTTGATGGATCACTCCTCGGGCACTGCCCAGTTGTACATTTTCACCCGCCTTGACGAGCGCTACGCCAACTCTGGCTGGCTGGGTCTGGAGATGGACGGCAAGAGTGTCTCCGCGGCCCTCAGTGACCAGAGCGCCGGGGATTTCATGATGTTCAATTCCCACGGCGGGCTGATTTTCAGCAGCACCCCCAGCGCACAACTGAGCGAGGACGTGCAGCAGGTCAAGGGCGGCAGCTTCTTCGGCTTTCTCGGCGGCCGCTGGTGGCCCGACCATCTGGTGATCCGCAAGCAACTGGGGTCATCGGACTGGCAACTGGTGTACTCCTTCGACTTGCACAATCTGCTCAAGAGTCTTTGGCCGCAATTGTTTGTAGCCTTGCTCATCAGCCTGTTCGGCATGGCACTGATCGGTTTCTTGACCCACTGGGTCGAGGTGCGCCTGATCGCTCCAGCGCTGGACCGGATCCAAGCCTTGATCGAAAGCGAAGCTTTCAGTCGCGACGTGATCCAGATCGCTCCGGTAGCCCTGTGCGTACTGCGCCGCAGCGATGGCCGGGTGGTGCTGGAGAACACCCTGTCTCAGCAGTGGCTGGGCAATGGCACCGAGCGCGATCAACTCTGTGCCGGCTGGATCGAACAGGCCTTCGATCCCAACCGCCCCAATAGTTCGGATTACTTTGAAACCGCCGATGGCCGCCATCTCTATCTCAGCTCGGCACCGACCCGCTACAACGGCGAGGACGTGCTGTTCTGTGCCTTCAGCGATATCAGTGCACGCAAGCAGATCGAAGCGGCCCTGGAAGAAGCCAAACGCCTGGCCGATACCGCCAACGAAGCCAAGACGCTGTTCCTGGCCACCATGAGCCACGAAATCCGCACACCGCTGTACGGCGTGCTCGGCACCCTTGAACTGCTCTCACGAACCCACCTGGACAACCAGCAAAAGGATTACCTGCGGGCCATCGAAGGCTCCTCCGGCACTCTGCTGCAACTGATTTGCGACGTGCTGGATGTGTCCAAGATCGAGGCCGGGCAGTTGGCCCTGGAACTCAGTGAGTTTTCCTCCCTGGATCTGGTGCACGAGATCATCCAGGGCTATGCCGCTGCCGCCCACGCTAAGGGACTGCAGTTCTATGCTTGCGTGGACCCACAGTTGCCGGAAATTCTTCTTGGTGATGTCACACGGATCCGCCAGATCCTCAGCAACCTGCTGAACAACGCGGTCAAGTTTACCGACTCAGGACGTATCGTCCTGCGAGTCCGGGTGGACAGTCGTGACGGCGAACGCAGCAACATCCTCTGGCAGGTATCTGACACTGGCCGTGGCATCGCCCAGGACGACCAGGCGCTGATCTTCGAACCCTTCTACCAGACCGAAGGCAACACCAATGTCATCGCCGGCACGGGCCTGGGCCTGCCGATCTGCCAGCGCCTGACGCAGTTGATGAACGGCAACATCCGCATGGTCAGCGAACTCGGACTGGGCAGCAGCTTTACCCTCACCCTGCCCCTGGAAGCCTGCCCCATGGTGTCCCACACACCGCTGATCAGCCCGCTTTTGCCGGAGATGATCTATGTGGTGTCCCCGGTCCGCGAACTGGCGGAATCCGTGGCCGGGTGGCTACGGCGCTGGGGCGCCCGGGCCCAGTTCAGCCTGCCCACGCAGTCGGATCGCAGCCGCGGCAACGTGCTGATCGAGCTGCACCCGGGGATCGTCGAACATCGCCTGGAGCCCGATTGGCAGGGCCCTCTGGTGCTCGCCAGTGGTGACGGCCACAACGAACCGCGGATCCGTGGCGGCAGCTGGCAGGTGAACACCAACAACCTGCGGGCGATCCACCAGGCGGTGAGCCAGGCACAGGGCGTCTGGGTGGCCCAGAGCGAGGAACATACCGACAGCCGCGAACTGAAAAAACTCAGCCTGCATGTGCTGGTGGCCGAAGACAACGTGATCAACCAGTTGATCCTCAAGGACCAGTTGGAGGAGCTGGGCTGCAGCGTGGAACTGGCCTCGAACGGAGAAGATGCCTTGTCCATCTGGAGAAACGGGCACTTCGACGTGGTGTTGACTGATGTGAACATGCCGAAGCTCAACGGCTATGAACTGGCCAAGGAGCTTCGACGTCAAGGCTGTTCGATCCCGATCATCGGGGCGACGGCCAATGCAATGCGCGGAGAAGAAGAGCTCTGTCTTGCAGCCGGGATGAACCACTGCCTGGTCAAGCCCTTTGCATTAAGAGCGTTGTTCAACTATCTGGCGCCCTATGAAAGAGCCCCTCATGAAGTCCTGTAGCATTTTGATCGTCGAAGATCAGCCGTTTCAGTACATGTACCTGCAACACTTGTTCAACGAGCTGGGGCCTTACCAGCTGGAGGTCGCGAGCAACGGTTCCGAGGCTCTCGAGCGTCTCAAGCAACGGCATTTCGATCTGGTACTGACAGATCTGCTGATGCCTGGCATGGACGGTGTGCAGTTCATCCAGGGCCTGGCCAAGCACCGCGTACGCCCGGCCCTGGCAATCATGAGTGCCTCCTCCCGGCGCATGTTGATGGGCGCCAGCCTGGTGGCTCGAAACCTGGGCCTGCGGGTCATAGGCTTGATTTCCAAACCCGTGAGCCTGGCGGCACTGCGCAGCCTCACCGCGCAGCTACCGGAGCTGATCAGCAGCGAGCCGCCGCCAGCGATCTGGGTCGAGTGCAGCACTGAGACCCTGCAACACGCCCTGCGCAATTCGCAGATTCAAGCCTGGTTCCAGCCCAAGAAAGCCCTGAACAACGGCCGCATCGTCGCCGCCGAGGCGCTGGTGCGCTGGATGCACCCGCAACACGGCATGCTGTTGCCCTGCGACTTTCTACCGGAACTCACCGAGGCGGGACTCGAAGAGGAGCTGTTGTGGCTGATCCTCGAACAGGCTCTGGAAGCTCAGGTGCGCTGGCGGGAAGACGGCTATGACATTCCGGTGTCGATCAATCTGCCAACCCACCTGCTCAACAGCTCCGACCTGGCCGATCGACTGCATGACTTCGTGATCCAGCGCCAGGGCATACCCGGCAAGATCTGCTTCGAGCTGATGGAGTGCTCCACTCCGGAACACATCAGCAACTTCTACGCCGGTGCCTGCCGCCTGCGCATCAAGGGTTTCGGCCTGTCCCAGGACGATTTCGGCAAGGGCTACAGCTCCTACATGAATCTGGTGTCGACGCCCTTTACCGAGCTGAAGATCGATCGGGCTCTGGTCCAGGGCTGCCACAACAACGAGGAAATCGCCCAGGCCCTGACCAGCATCATTGCGCTGGGCCGCCAACTGGGCCTGACAGTGGTCGCCGAGGGCGTGGAGAGCGCACAGGAACTGGCCCTGCTGCGCAAAATCGACTGCACCCAGGTGCAGGGCTTCCTGATTTCCCACGCGGTGTCCTCGCAACAGTTTCAACAACTACTGGCCCAAGACGGACCAGCGACCCTGTACTAGCCGATGAGCCCTTTGCTCACCCACGCAACCTTCACTCATCGCTGACGGCCTTGCTTCAGAGAGAGGAATCTCGGAATCGAGGCCCTTATATGCATTTGGGAATTCAGTGATGAAATACCGCGACACCTTCCTGGAGAGTCTCAGTCGAAGCTCGATCCGGTTGAACAAGGGTCTGTTGATTCTCGCGGGCCTGACGCTGCTGCTGTTCACCCTTCTCTACTGGGCCGCCCAACGCCTGATCAATGAACAGGACAGCACGGTAAAGCTGCATTTCACCGGACTGATGGAAAACATCCAGGAACAAGAGCTGTTCCTCCGGCGCCTGGCCAGTCACCCGTCCATACAGGCATTGCTGGCCGACGAACCCACTGCGCAGTATCTGCAGCAGCCCCTGCCCAGCGAGGGAGAAACCGCTTACGAAGGGCAACAAGCGCCCTATTCGACGCCTTTCAGCCTGAACTTCAATCACCAGCAACTGGCCGCCAGCGAGCTGCCCAAGGTGTTCGCCCTGGGCATGCACCTGTCGACGTTCTACGGTGCCTTCTGGTCCACCTCGCACTATCAAGCACCACGCACCTTCCTCTTCAACACCTTCGGCAACTTCGACATCAGCGTTCCCGCGGCGCGGCACACCCGCGGCACTCCCTGGAACAGCGACATGCCCTACAGCAGCGTGGTGGATAGGGTCCTGCGGCACCTGGCAGTGAAGAACAACGACCTTCCGAACAATCAGGTCTACTGGGAAACATACAATGTGCCGGCCTCGGCGCAGGTTTCCCCCAAGCTGCTGGCCTACATCAGCCTGCATACAGGGCCGCAACAGTTGCGCACCCAGGGCACGCACGAGTCGATGGTGGTCGCCTCGCTGCTGAACCTGGACGAAGTCAATAACATCGAGCGCCTCATGAACTGGTCGATCTATGACGACTTCACCCTGATCGAACCTTCCGGCAGCATCCTCACCGGCTCCCACGTCCGTGCCGACGCCCTGCACGAGGGCCTCAACTTCGGCTGGCAAGGGATGGTCTTCAAGGTGACGAGCCACACCCCGGCGCTCTGGACCGGGATCTACAGCATCAGCTACAAGAGCTACTTCGGCTACGCCCTGTGGACCCTGGCAGGCCTGCTGACCCTGGCCCTGGGCGCGTTCTTCAGCGGCTGGGCCGCCAGTCGCTGGTATCGCAACAAGGTAGTGACGCCGGCGCAACTGGCGCACCAGAGCATTGCCGAGAGTGAAGCCTTCAGCCGGGTGGTACTCGACACCGCGCCCACGGGCCTGTGTGTGGTGCGTCGGGAAGACTTCAAAGTGCTGCTGGAAAATCGTCAGGCCGAACAATGGCAAGGCACGACAAAACTGCTGGCCCTGCTGCAGCAGGACCAGCGCTTGATGGACAACGACGAGACCAGCCTCGATGTCGACGGACGCCATTTGCAGGTTGGCCTGGTCTCGACCCGCTACCAGGGCCAGGAGGTGCTGCTCTGCACCTTCAACGACGTCACCCAGCATGTCGAGGACGCCCAGGTACTGGAACAGGCCAGGCGTTCGGCGGACGCGGCCAACGAAGCCAAGACCCTGTTCCTCGCCACCATGAGCCACGAGATCCGTACCCCGCTCTATGGCATGCTCGGCACCCTTGAACTGCTGGGCCTGACCCAACTGGATCCGCGCCAGAGCGATTACCTGCAAACCATCCAGCGCTCCTCCAGCACCTTGTTCCAACTGATCAGCGACGTTCTCGACGTCTCCAAGATCGAATCCGGGCAGATGAGCATCGACCCGGAGGCGTTCTGCCCCCTGGACTTGGTAGAAGATGCCTTGCACGCCTACGCCGCCTTTGCCGAACGCCGCGGGCTGCTGTTCTACGCCTGCATCGACCCGAGCCTGCCGGACCTGATGCTGGGGGACGCCAACCGTATCCAGCAGATTCTCAGCAACCTGCTGAGCAATGCGATCAAGTTCACCGATTGCGGCCGGGTGGTACTGCGCGTCCGGGTACTGGAGCAGGACGCGCGCCAGGCCAGCATCGAATGGCAAGTCACCGATACAGGGATTGGCATCTCGCCCTTGCAGCAACCCCAGTTGTTCGACCCCTTCTATCAGGTCCGCGACGCTTCCAGCGAAGCCGGGGCCGGGCTGGGTCTGACGATCTGCCAGCGCCTGAGCGACATGATGGGTGGGCAGATGCAGGTCATCAGCGAGCCAGGGCTGGGCAGCAGCTTTTCCCTGCGCCTGACCCTGCAACGCCTGCCGGGGACCTTGTCGCGAGCCGAGCCACTGCCCGAAGGGCCGCCTGTGTATGTCCGCGCACCGGTGCCGGAACTGATGAAAAGCACGTGCGACTGGCTCAACCGCCTGGGGGTCCAGGCCTATCCGCTGCCCACCAGCTGGGATGACAACCCCCAGAGCAACGTCCTGATCGACATGCTGCCCCGAGACGCCCAGCCCACCTGGCCCGGCCCCTGCGTCAGTGCCAGTTCCAGCGGTCGTTGGCACAGCAGCAGCTTGCAGCCGGCGCACTGGGAGGTCGACGCCCACGACATCCGTGCCATCGCCCAGGCCGCAGCGCTGGCCCGCCAGGGACAGCCGCCGCATCTGGCACAGCGCGAACCCGACACCTTGCAATGCCTGAACCTGAACATCCTGGTGGCGGAAGACAACCCCATCAACCAGGCCATCATCAAGGAGCAGCTGGAGGCCCTGGGTTGCCAGGTAACCCTGGCGGCCAATGGTGAGCAAGCCCTGGAACAGTGGCTGCCGCAACGGTTCGACATCGCCTTGACCGACGTCAACATGCCGGTCATGAACGGCTACGACCTGGCCAGAGAGTTGCGTCTGAGGGAGCCGGAACTGCCGATCATCGGCGTCACTGCCAATGCCTTGCGCGAGGAAGGCCGCCGTTGCCTGGCTACCGGAATGAACAGCTGGATCGTCAAGCCCATGAGCCTGCAGACCCTGCGGGGGCAATTGTCGAAACTCTGCCAGGTGCCCGGCAAAAGCGCCCCGCTCGCCGCCAGACCTGGGTTGCGAAGCGAAAACCGGCCCGTGTCACCCCACCCCGTCAGAGACCGTATTCAGGTCTCGGAGCGGATGCGACCGCTGTTTCTCAGCACCATGCACGATGACCTGCAACGGCTGGCCAAAGCCCTGGAAACCGGCTCCGGCAAGGCGGCGGCCGAGCGTCTGCACAGTATTGCCGGGGCCATGGGGGCGGTGCAGGCCGGGGCGCTGGCCAGGGCCTGCGCCGAACTGGAGTGCCAATTACTGGAAAACACCCTGAGCCCGACACTGGTAGCTCAAGTCAGGCAACTGATGCAGCACTTGTCGGAACTCCTGTTGCCCCTTGAATAATGGGTGGCAGGGTTTAATGTACCGTCAGTCTCATGTTTCTTTACTCATTTGCGTATTACACGGGTGTGTTTGCCATGGAAAAACTGAAAGTAGTCATTGCTGACGATCACCCTATTGTCTTGCTGGGCGTACGCGAGTTGATGGAGCGCGACGAACGTTTCGAAATCGTCGGTGAAGCGGTGTGTTCCAAAGGCCTGATCCAGCAATTGGAAGCCAAACAGGTGGACATCGTGATCACCGACTACAACATGCCTGGAGACTCACCCTACGGTGATGGCCTGAAGCTGGTGGAATACCTCAAGCGTAACTTTCCGCACCTGCAGATCCTGATCCTCACCATGATTTCCAACCAACTGATCCTCACCCGCCTGCACGAGTTGGGCGTGGTTGGGGTCATCCAGAAAAGCCAGCTGCACGAAGAGATCCAGACCGCCCTCAAGGCCATCGCGCAAAAAGGCGTCTACCGCAGTCTGGAGCCGGCTTCCAACTCGGTGATGGAATCCAATGTGGCGATCGATGAGCGCATCTCCACCCTGTCGCCCAAGGAGTTCGAAATCCTCCGCTTGTTCGTGTCCGGCAAAAGCGTCAGCGACATCGCCCGCAGCCAGAACCGCAGCTCCAAGACCATCAGTGCCCAGAAGATCTCCGCCATGCGCAAGCTGGAGGTACAGAGCGACCAGGACCTGCTGACCTACTGCATAGGCCGCAATATCTTCAACTGAACGCCCCCACAAGGAATTGATCGACAATGGATA
The DNA here is from genome assembly GCF_042980055.1 of Pseudomonas danubii. Classification (NCBI taxonomy): domain Bacteria; kingdom Pseudomonadati; phylum Pseudomonadota; class Gammaproteobacteria; order Pseudomonadales; family Pseudomonadaceae; genus Pseudomonas; species Pseudomonas danubii. The sequence goes on along the minus strand of NZ_CP116502.1, from coordinate 4,369,619 downwards.
CTGCATCATCAACCAGGAGCAACGACTCGCTGGAACTTCAACGCCTGCAGGGAGCCTGGGAGCAAATCTCAATGGAGGACAGCGGCGTGCTGAATCCGCCGGACGAGCACAGTGCGCCCGGCGCCCTGACCCTGATCGAAGGTGATCAGTTTCGCGTGCTGACGGTGGCGGGAGACGTGCTGCTGGCCGGAAGCTTCACCCTCGACAGCAGCACCACCCCCAAGTCGATCACCTGGATCGACTCCATCGGCGCGGATGCGGGCAAGCCCTTGCCCGCCAGCTATGAGCTGACTGAGGACGACTTCGTGTTCATCGCCGCCGATGAAGGCCAACCCCGGCCAACCCGCTTCAGCACCGGGCCAGGCCAGACCCTGCGGCGCTTCGTCCGGGTCCGCCAGGGCCAGTGACCCTCGCCCCCGGCGCACAAACGCCGGGGGCGAGCGGCTTCAGCTCCGCGCTATCACCTCGAAATCTCACCAGCCAACGCCGGGTCTTGGGCGTCCACGGCCCACCAGCTTGGCAACAACTGCCGCACCCTGGGCTCGGCAAAGCGATCGTCGATCAACATCAACACGCCCCGATCGGCCTGGCTGCGAATCACCCGCCCTGCCGCTTGCACCACTTTCTGCAGTCCGGGATAGAGGTAGGTGTAGTCGTACCCGGAGCCGAACAGCCGGGCCATGCGTTGTTTCATCTGCTCGTTCAACGGGTTGAGCTGAGGCAGCCCGAGGGTGGCGACAAAGGCGCCAATGAGTTTTGAGCCCGGCAAGTCGATGCCCTCGCCGAAAGCCCCGCCGAGCACGGCGAACCCGATGCCCTGCCCCTCTGCGCGAAACTGCTGGAGAAAGCCCAGGCGCGACGCTTCATCCATGCCCCTGGACTGCAACCACAGCGGAATCTGCGGGTGCTCGCGAGCCAACAGCTCGGCCACTTGCTGCAGGTAATCAAAGCTGCTGAAGAACGCCAGGTAGTTGCCCGGCCGCGCAGCGAACTGCTGGGCCAACAGTTCGACGATGGGCGCCAGGGACGCCTGTCGATGCACATAGCGGGTGGAGATGCGGCTGACGATATGCACGTCCAGCTGCGCGGCGGCAAACGGCGACTCCACGTCCAGCCACACCGTGGTCTGGGGCAATCCCAGCAGGTCGCGGTAGTAATGTTGCGGGTTGAGGGTGGCGGAAAACAGCACCGTACTGCGGGCCGCCGTCAGTCGCGGCCCGAGTAGCGGCGCCGGCACCACGTTGCGCAGGCTCAGCCGCGACAGGCTGCGCCTGGCACTCAGGGAGCGCTTGCTGATATCGAAGATGAACTGCTGTTCATCGAACAGCTCCGCCACCCGGGCAAATTGCAGCAGCTCGAAATACAGCCCCTGCAAACCAACGTCCAGGCCCTGAGGCTGCTCGTTGAAGTAGTCCCCCAGGGCCGCGACACACAAGGCCAGCGCCCTGAGCAAGGCCGTCGGGAGTTGGTCATAGGCCTGGTATGGCGCGAGCTGTTCCTTGTGCAAGGCGTTCCATTCGCGGTTGAGCCGTTGCAACGAACTTTTCAGCGCCTGGGGCGCAGTGCTGCGCACGCTGGCCAGCGTTTGTTGATCCAGGCTGGCGCTGTACATGCCACGCCCGCGCTCCACCAGGTTATGGGCCTCGTCCACCAGCACCGCCACTTGCCATTGATTGGCCTGGGCCAGACCGAACAGCAAGGCGCTGAAATCGAAATAATAGTTGTAGTCAGCCACCACCAGATCGCTCCAGCGGGCCATCTCCTGACTCAGGTAGTAAGGACAGACCTGATGCGCCAGGGCCACCTCGCGCAGCGCCTGGCGATCCAGCATCGGCACCTGGCTGGCCGCCTGACGCGCCGCGGGCAGGCGCTGGTAGAACCCCTTGGCCAGCGGGCAGGACTCGCCGTGGCAAGCCTTGTCCAGGTGTTCGCAGGCCTTGTCCCGGGCCACCAGTTCCAGGACCCGCAACGGCAGTTGGGACTGGCTGGCGAACAGCACCCGGGCCGCATCCAGCGCCAGCTGCCGCCCCGGGGTCTTGGCGGTGAGAAACAGCAACTTGTCCAGTTGCTGCGGGGCCATGGCCTTGAGCATGGGAAAGATCGTGCCCAGGGTCTTGCCGATACCGGTGGGCGCCTGGGCCAGCAGGCAACGGCCAGTGCTGACCGCCTTGTACACCGATTCCGCCAGGTGCCGCTGGCCAGGGCGGAACTCGCCATGGGGAAAAACCAGGGCCTCAGTGGCCTGGTCCCGGGCCTCGCGGTGGCGCATTTCCTGCTGCGCCCACTCCAGGAACACCGCGCACTGCCGATTGAAGAACTCCTGCAATGCCTCGGCACTGTGCTCCTCCACCAGGGCGGTTTCCTGCTCGCTGAGGATGTCGAAATACACCAGCGAGACCCGGATACTCGGCAGCTGCAGGCTCTGGCACAACAGCCAGCCATAGACCTTGGCCTGGGCCCAGTGCAGTTGCCGGTGGTTGTCGGGCATGCGCGCCAGGTCGCCCCGATAGGTCTTGATCTCCTCCAGGAGGTTCTGCGCCGGGTCATAACCGTCCGCCCGGCCCTTGACCAGCAACTCGCCGTATTGACCCTCCAGGGCCACTTCGCTCTGGTAGCCGGGATTGCGCCGGGATGCCACGGTGCGGTGCCCGACTATTCCCTCCAGGGCGGTAGGCGATGGGGTGAAGCGCAGATCCAGGTCGCCGCTCTTGGCGCTGAACTCGCACAAGGCGCGCACCGCAATGCGGTAGCTCACGTCGACAGGTCCTGCCATTGCACATAGCACACCGCCACCGGCATCCGGTGCTCCTGGCAGAAGTCCAGCCAGCGCAGCTGGTTGTCCTGCAGGCGGTCGCCCGGACCCTTGACCTCGATCATCCGGTAGGTCCTGGCCTCGGGCCAGAACTGGATCAGGTCCGGCATACCGGCCCGGTTGGCCTTGATATCCAGCAACAGGCGCTCAAACCAGTGTTTCAGGTGCTCGGCCGGCAGGCAATCGAGGGCCTGCTCCAGCAACTCCTCGGTCAAGGCCCCCCAGAACACGAAGGGCGACTGCAGGCCCCACTTGTCGACAAACCGCTGGCGGATGCTGTCCCGGTAGCGACCATCGTCCAGCTCCTCCAGGCAGGCCTGGAACAGATCGCTGCGTCGCTGATGAAAGTCCTCGCTCAGCAGATCCACCGGCCCGCGCTGGAACGGGTGGAAGAACGCCCCCGGCAAGGGAGCGAAGATCGCCGGCCAGCACAGCAACCCGAACAGCGAATTGATCAGGCTGTTTTCCACGTAGTGCACCGGCGCCTGGGGCTGCTGCAGATGGGCCTGGACATGCAGCTCCACCGCCAGCCCATCGGCGTCACGGGGCAGGCACAGATCCAGTCGCGCCACCTCGCGGCTGACCGTCCGAGGCGCTGGCGGACCACCCAGCTTGCGCCGCAGCCGGGGCATGACCCGCAGCAGTTGCTGGGCCTCGGCGGCGCTCTGGGGCGCCGCCGCAGCCTGCTCGGCCAGCGCCAGCGCCGCCTGATACTCGGCACTGAGCTCCAGGACCCGGATCAACCGCAGGCGAGCACCGGGGTAGGCACATTGCTGGTAGATCTCCCGGGCCTGCCGCCAGTCCGTCAACCGCTCGCAATGCTGCCCCAGCTGGAACAACAGCTTGCCGCGGCGTTTCTCCAGCCAGGGGTTGGCGGTGCTGAACGCCGCGATGCGCGCAAGCACCGCGTCCACCTCCTCCCCGGCCTCGAAGGCTTCCTGACACTGGTGCAGGTAGATGAAGCCGTCCACATCGTCACGGCTGCGCAAGCCACGGGCATCGGCACTGATCTCGACCTTTTCGTAGCTGTAGATCCCCAGGTCCGCCAGCACGAATTCCGACCAGTCCTGGTAGAGATTGCCGAAGAACATCAAGCGCAGGCGATCGCACAACGGCATGACCGTCAGGCTCAGCAGCCGGTCCGCCAGTGCCGGGCACCATTGGCCGAAAGCCCGGGGTTGCGGGTACAGCGCCTGCAGGGTCTCCAGCCACTGGTTCTTCTTGGCCTTGGCCACCAGCCCCTGGTCACTGAAGCACTGCAGGATCTCGGCCTTTTGCAACAGGCCGAACAACTCGTCCAGGGCCAAGGGTGCCTGCTCATCGACCCAGCCCAACGCCAGCAGCGGCTGCAGGGCCCGGGCGCTGTCGCCGATCTCCGGGTAACGCAACTTGCCGAGGCGAAAATGCCGCCCCTTGCGCATCACCATGCGCACCAGCAAGGCCTGGGAGGGCTGGGGCAAATGCGCGAAATCGGTGATGAAACGCTGCTCTTCATCGCGCAGCACATCGGCATAGCGCAGCTCCAGCCAGTTCAGGACTTGCTGGAAGTTGTGCAGGTAATAAAAGGGGTTCTCGAGGGGATTGGAAGTCACTGAACGAAGGCGCCACGGCTGGACTGGTACTGGTTATGCGTACAGATAACAGCCGACGCCCCAGTCTGGCAAACACTATTGGATAAATGGCGGGAAGAAGATTTTTCCAGTGCCCAGGCGAACTTTCGTCGTCTTCACGACACCAAGGGGCCATGCTTATAGTGTCCGGCGCAACACGGATACCCCTACCGATAAGAGGTCTATATGAATGTGAAGAACCTGGGATTGCTCCTGGCCAGTGTCGCCGCCCTGGCCCTGACCGGCTGCGCCTCACCCACCGTGGTGACCTTGCAGAACGGTACCCAGTACCTGACCCGGGACCAGCCCAAGACCAAGACCGCTGATGGCTTCTACGAATTCCAGGACATTTCCGGCAAGACCATCCGGGTCAAGGCGGACGATGTGGCCACCGTTCGCCAGGAACAATGATTCAGCCGTGCACCTCAGTGCGACCAGGGAAAGGGTCCCTGCCCCGGCTCGCAGACAATCCCCAGGGGCTTGCCGCGCTTTGACATCTCGTCACGCACTTGCTGGCAGCGCTGCCGCTCCCGGGCTTCGGCGTTATCGATACTGATGTTGCCCGTGCTTTCTGGCGCCTTGCCGTCCCCCAGACGGAAATTTGCAATGGGTTGCTCCGGCTGCAGATTGAAGCGACTGGGTGCTGGCTCCTCTTTCTCGGCTGACGCCGGCTGGCCGGCCGGCAATTGATCCGGGGTTACTCCGTAACGTTTCAGAATCGAGCTCTGAGGCAGCTCTTCAGCCGATGCCATGAGCGCCCACAGGGCCAGCACCAGTCCGCCCGCACACCTCTTGCTATTACTCACTGTCAACACTCTCCTGCCTTTTCCTTGAATCGATTACTGCTCAATACCTTGGGTAACGCATGACCAGGCTTGGGTTTTACAAGTATTTGAGTCGCCAATAGACCGACAGGTCACGATTTTCTTGCCAAGTCAGCGCGGAGCCCGTTGCGAGCCCCACGCTGCGGGTCCATCAGGCGAGGGTGATGCCCGAGCCGTTGAGGTGCGCGAGGCTGACGCCCACCAGGGTCACCGAGTCATGGCCGAAGGTCAGCACGGTGTCATTGCCGCTGCTACTGGCGTGGGCCCGATAGTCCTGGTCCGGCAGCACGCCGCTCACCCCCATGAACACCAGCTTGTCGCCACTCTGGTAGCCGAGGATGCGGTCCTGGCCGAAATGACCGGTGAACAGGAAGGTGTTGTTGCCCCCACCCGACTCCATCAGGTCATTGCCGGCGCCACCGACGAAGACATCGTTGCCCATGCCGCCGATCAGGTGATCGTTGCCCTCCAGGCCGAACAGCCAATCGCCGCCGGCATGGGCCTTGAGCAGGTTGTCGCCGCCGTCGCCCTTCACCGAAGACGCGTACTGGGTCAGTTGGCTGCCCACCTTCAACCCCTGGTCGGTGACCTGGTGGAACACATCATCCTTGAACAGCCCCCAGAGAAACCCCGGCTCCTTGCTCTGAATGGCGCCGATGTCGCGGGTCATGCTGATCCCGCCGCTGGCGTCGCGCACGTACAGGGTCCCGGCGCCGTCGCTGGCGAAGCTGTAGTCCTTCACCGAGTGCTGCAGGTCCAGGGTGTTGCTGCCCTTGCCGCCGAGGATGATGTTGTAGCCGCCGTCATCGCGGAAGGTGTCGTTGCCGTCGCGGCCTTCCAGGTAGTCGTTGCCGCCCCCGCCCTGGATCAGGTCGTTGCCGTCGCTGCCAATGATGAAGGTGCTGCCCTTGTGGGTATCGGCGTTGCGGTTCAGATCCTGGACCCAGGTGCTACCCCGGGCCGGGTCCGACAGGTTGGCCACGACAATGGTGGAGTCCTTGCTGGTGAAGTCATAGAACTGCGACTGCAGCACCCGGGTCAGGCCATCGCCGTAGCCGGTGGGCAAGTGAGAAATCCAGGTGGGGATGTTGAGGATCGAGAACGGCAGCGCGTTCCACAGGGTCGAGGCGTAATGGTCGTTGAAGTTGACGATGTTGTTGGTGGCCGAGTCCTGCTGGGCGTCGTGCACACCCAGGGACGACAGGTTGAAGTTGTAACCGTCCAGGGCGCGGAACACCGGGTCGTTTTCATAACCGATGTTCAACACCTTGTCGCTGGTGCTCTGGGTCGGCGAGGCATAGGCGATGTAGTTGGCATCCTTGTAGAAGCCAGACCAGCGATCGGCACTCAGGTCCGCCAGGCTGTTGACCCCAAGCCCGCCCAGGCTGTGGCCACTGACCAGGATGTCCTTGCCCGACAGGCCATTGGCCTGGGCAAAAGCCGCCACATCGGCGAACAACTTGCCGAAGGCCTCACCGGCGTAGTTCTTCGCATAGTCCTTGGGTCCCAGGGCGGCCAGCAGGTCACTGATGACATCACCGATGGTGTCGCCGATCACCGATTCCCGGGGGCCGCTGGTGCCGCGAAAGGCGATGCCGATGGAACTCAGGTGGCCCTGGGCATCGTACTTGCCGAGGATCTCCACCTGGGCCGTGCCGTAGCCGTCCTTCTCGCCGAAGAATGTGCCCCGGGCATCCACCTTGCCGCTGTAGCCCAGTTGCTGGGCACTGAGGGTGGACCACCCCGCCTGGTGCAACGCGTCTTTAGCGGCCTGCTCCGAATCCGGGTTCCAGGGAATGCCGGGGATGACGCCCTGGGAATCGCTGCTGCCGATCAGCGCGGTGATCAGGGTCGCCGGCAGGCCAAGGCCGAAGCCGTTGTGCTGGTAACCCACGGCAAAGCCGTTGTCGAGGTTGTGATAGGAATACAGCGTGATCGCCAGCGCATCGGAAAACAGCGCTTTGGAGTCGGCTGCGGTGAAGTTCTTGTAGTCAAACACACCCATGGTATTGCCTCTCTATTGTTGGAATTGTCAGAGAAAGCTCAGGCCCTCGCAGGCCCCGTTTCCGAGCCTGGAGGACCTGTACAACACCTTGCACATCCGTTGCCTGGGTCTTAGAAAGTCCAGTCCAGGGTCAAGCCGACCCCATGGTTCCGGTCACGGCTGCCCAGCAACCCGTTGTAATCCAGATTGACCCGGGTCTGTCGACCCAGGGCAATGCCCGCCCGTGCACCGACGACCGCCGCATCGCGGTCCAGTGACAGGCTCTGCACCTTGTAGCTTTGTCCACCGTCGGCAAACGCCAGATGCTGGTCGGCGCCGGTGGCGCTCAGATTGTGCTGCCAGCCGAGGGTAGCGGACAGTTCCACAGTCTGCCCGGAAGACAACTGCAACTGCTTGCCGGCGCGCATGCCCAAGGTCGAGAGCCAGGCCTCGCGATTGTCGCTATCGCCCTTGAGTGCCGTGGCGCCGCCGTGTTCCTTGAAACGCTCGCTGGCCACATGCACATAGGCCAGGCTGGCAAAGGGTTCCAGGGCCATGGGCTGCAGATCCAGGTGCCACGCCGCTTCGCCGAACAACTGCAGGCTGCGGGCATCACGCTTGCTCTTCTGGCGATCGGCAACCTCGTCATATTGCAGCTCGCGCCGAGTAGCGATGCGGTGCCAGCTGTAGGAACCGCCCAGGCTCAGGCGCAGTTGCGCAAGCTCGCGTCCGGCGTAGGCACCCAGGTGGTAGCTGTCGATGCTGGCCGAAGAATGCCGGCCATCGCCCATGCTCAGCGAGCTATCGCTGTAGCCGGTGAACACGCCCAGGCGGGTGCTCGGGTCCAGTTGCCCGTCGACACCGGCCAGCAGGCCGCCGATGGAGCTGGTATAGCCGGCTCGATCCTGGCCGCCGTCGGCCTTGCCCCAGGCGCCCAGGGTCTTGAGCCACAACCCCTGCTCGCCGCCCTCGACGGTAGGCACCGCGTCCCCGCCCTGCTGGCGTAGCCGCTCACCCATCGCGTCACGCAGGTAGCGGTTGTCATTGAGCAACTGGCTGCCAACGGCCGGATGAATTTCCCCGGACAGTTGCTCGAAGGCCTGTTGTGCACTGGCCGCGCTGGCGGCCAGCAGCAGGCTTTCATACACCGGGTTGCCCGCCCCCAGTTGCTCGGCAGCATCGGCCACCGAACGCTGGTTGGGGCTCAGGCCGATGCTGCTGAACGAGGTGGCATTGCGCGCCACCGCCAGCTGTACACCGCCGGCGCTGTAATTGAGGTTGCCCCCCAGAAACAGCGAGTTGGACAGCACCGGGCCGAAGCTGCCCTGTACGCCATTGGCGGCCTGCAGGATGTCCAGCTGCCGCCCCACCAGGCTCGGGACCCGTTGTGCATTGAGGGACAATCCCGGGTTTTCCAGTTCCAGGGCCAGGCTGGCCCCGCCGAGGGTGGCCTGGCCGTCGCTGACAATCCGGTCGCTGCCGCTGGGGGACACCTCCACCGCGTAGGTCGAACCCGGGAGGAAGTTCACATCGGAGCTGACATGCAAGGTGCCGATGGAGTTGCCCGGAGCCACAATCGCGCCCGCGTTGGCGGTCAGTGCGCCCACACGGCCCGTGCCGCCGAGGATGCCACCAGCGTTCACCGTCACCGCCGACAGCAGCGAGCCGTTGACCGCCAGCCGCCCCTGATTGACCAGGGTCGGCCCGGCGTAGGTGTTGGCGCCGCTGAGCACCAGGGTGCCGACGCCCTGCTTGGTCAGGCCGCCGTGGCCACTGATGTCGTTGCTCCAGATATCCAGTACGCAGCTGATGTCATTGCAGCGCCGCTGGGTCGGCTTGCCGGCATCCAGCAGCGCGCCATAGCCCGGCAGGTCAGCGACGAACTGGGTCGAACCGTAGCCGCCCTGGATACGGAACTCCTCAGGGATATCCGCTTCGGTCACCAGCATGCCGGGCCCGCGAATCCCCTTGCCCAGATCGATCATCCCCCAGCCGTACAAGGCGTCGATGCCCGGGGCACCCAGGTCGGTGGCCGTGGTGCGCAGGACGCTGGCCACCTGCGCCGCGCTCATGTAGGGGAAACGCTCCATCAGCACCGCCGCGGCGCCAGCCGCATGGGGCGCAGCCATGGACGTGCCGTTCTTGTTGGCGTAGCCCAGGGTCATGTTCTCCAGGCTGGTGCCGCCGATCACCGAGCTGTAGATCCGGGTGCCGGGGGCCGACACGCAGAAGCTCGCGGTGTAGCCGCAGCGGGAAGAAAAGGTACTGATGACATAGGGATCGGCGCTGCCGGTATCGGGGTTCTGCTGCAACGCCGCCACGGTCAGCCAGTTGGGGGCAATCTGCGGCACGAAGTAGGCCAGCCCGGCGATAGCGTCGGGGTTGTTCAGGTTGTAATCGTTGCCGGCGGCGAAAATCGTCAGCACCCCGCTGCGGGCTGCGGCGATCGCCCCGTCGTAGGCGCCGCCCGGCAAACTGCCCAGCAACGGCTGGATCTGCGCGAACTGCGCCCGGGCATCGTCCAGGGTGAAGTGCGGGAACGCCGGATCACGACCGCCCTTGCTGAAGTGCTCGGTAATGCCGATGCCCCAGCTGTTGTTGATGATCCGCGCGCCACTGGCCACCAGGCCGTCCCAGCCGGCCTTGTACACTGCGCCATCGTTACCGAGGATGATGCCGTCCTCCGGGCCCGGATCGCCGTTGTCGGCGCTGATGATCTGGGCGTCGAAGGCCACCCCGTGCATCGCCCCGCCATCGCGGTTGCCGGCGGCGATCCCGCCGACATGGGTGCCGTGGGACCCCAGCTTGCCGTCCGAGCCCACCGAAGGTCGGCCGTCATAGACGAAGGCATCGCCGGCCTGCACCGGAATATAGGGATCGGTGTACTGGCGAGTGCCGCTGGTGACCAGGGTCAGCACCTTACCCGGGCTGGCGAACTCCGGATGCTGGGCATACACCGGCTGGTCGAAGATCCCCAGCTTGACGCCCTTGCCGCTGTAACCGGCGGCATAGGCACTGTCGGCATGAATCGCCCCCAGGCCCCAATCGGCCTTGAACTCGGTGCTGCGCCAGCTGCCGGCGTCGCCCCGGCGGCCGTTCTCCACATAGGGCGCCGCCTGGACCGTGCCCAGCAGCGCCACCCAACCCAACAGTGCCGGAGCCAGGGTCAACCATCCCCGTTCCTGCCCCAGCACAGCGCCATCCTTGCGTTTGACTTGCTTCACTACGACCTTCCTTAGTTGTGTTGCGAAATGGCCCTGGCAGGCTCCCTGCCCGCCGCTCGAATGACGTCGTGGAAACGCCATTGCAGATTGACTCCGACACCCTTGTGTCGCTCACCAACACCCCAGGCGCGCCAACGCAGCAGCACAGGCGCATGGGGCTTGGCAGCACCTGCTGGGCTTGCTGGTTGTTCAGATAAGGGAAAGGTGCCATGGCTAGCGCCAGAGCGCCGATGGCATGGGGGGCGGGAACGCCCCACTGGGCGGTGTGCCGAACGGCGTTGGGCGGCCGTCAACGGCAGGCCTGCGGCAAACGCCAGGCACAGGGTGCCCGCCAGCCTGTTGAACTGATGACATCTGACATCCATGTTGATGACTTCTCGTTTTTTGTTGTTGTTCGATCGTCCATCCAGGACGGATCAGGATGTTGCCGGCGACTTCAGGGGAGCCACCCCGACTCTCTCTGGGTTCAAGGTCCGCAAAGCCCGGGGGAGCGAATCCTGCGCTCCCCCGGCCGAGGCTGAATCAGGCGAACACGATGCCTGAACCGTTGAGCCCCTCCATACCGATGCCCACCAGGGTCACCGAGTAGTCGCCCACCTTGAGCAAGGTGTCGTTGCCGCTCTGGGACAGGTGCTGGCTGTAGTCGTAATGGGCATCGATGCCGGGCACGCCCATGAACACCAGCTTGTCGCTGCTCTGGTAGCCGTGGATCAGGTCGAGGCCGAAGTTGCCGCTGAACAGGAACGTGTTGCTGCCACCTCCGCTGGAGTGCATGACGTCGTTGCCGGCACCGCCGACAAAGGTCACGTTGGCCTTATCGCTGCTCAGCAGGTCGTCGCCGCCATGGCCGAACAGCCAATCGCCATTGACGCTGGCCACCAGCGCATTGCCATAGGCATCGCCATTGAGGGAGTGGTTGTAGGCGGTCCACTGGTTGCCGTTCTGCAAGCCGTCGGCGGTCACGCTGTAGCTGACGTCCTTGCCGAGCAGTTGCCACCAGCTCCCGGCCTCGTGACTGACCAGGGCGCCGATATCCCGGGTCATGCTGATGCCGCCATAGGCATCGCGGACGTACAAAGTGCCGTCGCCGTCATTGGCAATGGAGAAGTTCTTCAGCGGCTGCTGCAGCTGCAAAACGTTATGACCCGAGCCGCCATGGATGATGTTGTAGCCGCCGTCGTCGCGGAAACGGTCATCACCGGCCCCGCCATCGAGGTAATCGTTGCCCTTGCCGCCGTGCAGCAGGTCGTTGCTCTGGGTGCCGATGATGAAGGTGCTGCCGCTGTGCTGGTCGGCGTAGAGATTCAGGTCCTTGACCCAGACCTGGTCGCGCTTGTCCTCGGACAGGTTGGAAACCACCACCGTCGAATCGCGACTGGTCAGGTCATAGAAGTCCGAATTGATCACGCGGTTGAGCCCCGCGGCGTAGTCGACCGCGCTATGGGCCGACCAGGACCAGGGGTTGAGGATGCTCTGGGGCACCAGCTTGCCGGACAACGACGAATAGTGATCGGTAAAGCTGACGATATTGTTGGTGGCCGACTCCTGTGGCTTGTCGTGGGTGCCCAGGGACGAGGCGTTGAAGTGGGTGCCGTCCAGGGCACGGAACACCGGGTCGTTTTCATAACCGATGTTCAGCACCTTGTCGCTGGCGCTCTGGGTCGGCGAGGCGAAGGCCAGGTAGTGGGCGTCCTGGAAGAAGCCGCCCCAGTGCTCCGTGCTCAGGGTCGCCAGGCTGTTGACCGCCAACCCGCCCAGGCTGTGCCCGGTGACCAGCACATCGCTGCCGCTCAGGCCCTGGGCCGCGGCGAAGGCGGCGACCTTGCCCAGCAGGTTGTCGAAGGCCAGGCGGCTGTAGTTGTCGGCAAAGCCGGAGACAAAGGCCGCCTGCAGGTCGTTGAGGCCGTCCTTGAGGCTGTCGGTGCCGCGAAAGCTGATGCCGATGGACAGCAACTGCCCGGCGCCGTCGTACTTGCCGAGGATCTCGACCTGGGCGTCGCTGACCGAAGACTGCTCGCCGGAAATGGTGCCCTGGGCGCTGATGTGGCCCTGATAGCCCAACTGCGAGGCGCTGATGGGTCGCCAGGACGTGCCCGGCAAGGCCTCGCCGGTGGGATTGCCTGCATACAAGGCCAGGGTGATGGCCTCGCTGTACTGGGCCTTGCCGGCACCGCCCACGGCGTTTTTGTAGTCGAAGATGCTCATGTGCGTTTCTCCTTTTTATCCTGCGGCCCGTCAGGGACCGGTGCGCTGACCAAAGGCCTCATCGACCCGGGCCAGATCTTCTTCACGCAAGGTTCCGGCGTAGTAATGCAACTTGGTCCAGGCCATCAGGTAGTCGTAACGGGCCTGGGCCAGGTCACGCCGGGTGGTGTAGAGCTGCTGCTCGGCATTGAGCGCATCCAGGTTGACCCGCTCACCGCCAAGAATGCTCTGCCTGGTGGACACCACCAGGGCCTCGGCCGAGGTCAGGGCCTTCTGGTAGGCGCGCAATTTGCTCACCCCAGATAGACAGGCACTGAATTGCCGGCGCAGTTCAATCAGGGTTTCCCGAGTCTTGCCGTCCAGTTCGTATTCGGCCTGCTCCATGGCGCGGCTGGCCTGGCGAGTGGAGGCCGACACCCCGCCACCGGCGTACAGCGGCAGGCTGACTTCGATGCCGATGGTGTTGGTGTCGTAGCGCTGGTTGTAGGTGTTGCCGCTTTCCGATTCGTTCTGCCGCACGCTGGCGTAGGCGCTGAGCTTGGGCAGGTGCCCGGCGCGGTTGCGCTCCACTTCATAACGCGCCACCTCGACCCGTTGCCGCTGGGAGGCCAGCACCGGGTTGTTGCTCAGGGCCATCTCATGCCAGGTGTCGTAATTGGCCGGGCTCAGGGCAAAGGACTGGAAGTTTTCCTGCAAGGGGTCGAGGTCGCGCACGTCGAGGTCGGGCACGCCAATCAGCGCCCCCAGTTCACGCAAGGCCGCGTCCTGTTCGTCCCGGGCCTCGATCTCCTCGGCGGTGGCCAGCTCGTAGCGCGACTCGGCCTCGAGGATATCGGTACGGGTGCCCTCGCCCTGCTCGAACATGTGCCGGTTCTGCTGGAACTGCTGCTCGAAGGCCTTCTTCTTAGCCAGGGCGATCTCGATCTGATCCTGGGCGAACAGGGCCTTGGTGTAGTAACTGAGCACCCGCACCAGCAACTCCTGGCTCTTGCCGCGAAAGTTCTCGTCGGCGAACAGGGCCTGGGCCACGCCCTTGCGGTAGTTGGCGTAGGCCTCGTAGTCGATCAGCGGCTGCTGCAAGGTCAGGGACGAGCCGTAGCTGTCGTAGTTGCGTTTTTCGCTGACGCTGCCGCGCACCGTGTCCAGGTAGGTGACCTTGGAGTTGTTGTGGCCCTTGTTGTAGCTGTAGCCCACCTTGGGCAGCAGACCGGCGCGGCCGATGGCGCGGTTTTCCAGGCCGGCATCGCGCTCCTTGATGGCGCCGAGAAACACTGGATCGTTGCGCAGGGCCTGCTCGTAGATCTGGAACGGACCCATGGCCTGGGCCCCCTGGCACACCAGCAAGGACAAGGCCGCGGCGAGAATGGAAAGCTTACTCATACGACGCGACATCCTTATTCTTCGGTCAATGCAGAGCTGGCCCGGTCGAGCAGAGGCTTGAACAGGTAATTGAGCAGTGAACGCTCGCCTGTGCGCACGAACATCTCCGCCGGCATCCCGGGCTTGATCACCAGGCCGTTGAGCTTCTCCATGGCCTGGTCGCTGACGCTGCTGCGCAGCACGTAGTAAGGCATGCCGGTCTTCTCGTCGACCATCTGGTCGGCGGATATCAGGCTGACTTCCCCCGGTACCCGTGGCGTGCGGCTCTGGTTGAAGGCGGTGAACAGGATGTCCACCGGCAGATGGGGGCCGACCTTGTCCACCAGGTTGACCGGCAACCGCCCTTCCACTTCCAGGTGCGTGCCCTGGGGCACGATTTCCAGCAGGGTTTCCCCCTGGCGCACCACGGCGCCTTCGGTGTGTACCCCCAGGTTGACCGCGATGCCGTCGGCAGTGGCGATGATTTCGCTGTGCTGCAAGTCGAAGCCGGCGGAGGTCAGTTGCTGCTCCAGGGTCTGGGTCTTGAGCTGGGCTTCGGCCAATTGGCTGCGGACCTCTTTCTGGTACTCCTCGCTGTGCTGTTGCAGCTTGAGCCGGGACTCGAGAATGCCCTGCTCGATGCGCCCGCTTTCACCGGTGTTCTGCGCCAGCTCCTGTTGCACCTGGGACAACTGGCGCTGGTATTCCAACAAGCGGTTGCGTGGGATGTAGCCGTTGTCGGCCAAAGGTTGCAGGTTGCTCAGTTGCTGGCGCAGGGACTCGGCCTGGTTGCCCAGGTCGGTGCGCGCCCGGCGCATGCCGGCCAGTTGCGCGGTGGCGCCTTCGATATTGGCGCGGATGCCCGCCTGCTCGCGGGAGAACGCCTCACGGCGGCTGCTGAACAGTTGGCGCTGGCCTTCCAGCACCAGGGCCAGGCGTGGGTCGTCGCTGTTGCTCAACTGCAGCGGGAAGTCCACCTGCTTGAGGTTGTCGCGCTCGCTGCGCCAGCGCGCCAGGCTGGCCATAGCCATGCGGTACTGGGCCTGCAGCGACTGCACGTCCGCCGCCACCTGGGTCTGATCCAGGCGGAACAACGGCTGGCCCTGCTTCACGCTTTGGCCTTCGCGCACCAGAATCCGGCTGACCACCCCGCTGCTCATGGACTGCACCGCTTTGCGCTTGCCGGACACCACCACCGTGCCTTGCACGGGAATCCCCTGATCCAGTGGAGCCAGCGCAGCCCAGATGAAAAAACTGCCGGCCCCCACCAGGGCCAGTATCCAGCCCATGCGCGCGAAAAAGCCCGCATCACGCTCAACCCGTTCCGGCGCATAACCCTCTTCGATCATCATGTTGCTGTCCTTGCTCATGCGCCTTTGTTCCGTGTCGGGGGCTGATACTGGCGGCTCATGCTCAAGCCACCGGGTGCGGCTGCAGCGGCGGGTCTGGCCGGTTCCTGGGGTTGGAGTGACTGGGGCTGCTGGGCACCGGCCAACGCCTTGAGTACTTCCTGGCTGGGGCCAAAGGCCTGCAGGCGGCCTTCATTGAGTACCAGCAGCTTGTCGGCCAGGGCCAGCACCGACGAGCGATGGGTCACCAGAACCACGCTGGTCCCCCGGGCCTTGAGCTGGGCAATCGCCGCCGCCAGGGCGCTCTCGCCCACGGTGTCGAGGTTGGAGTTGGGTTCGTCGAGCACCACCAGGCTGGGATTGCCATACAGTGCCCGGGCCAGGGCCACCCGCTGCTTCTGGCCCCCGGACAGGCCGCTGCCGTCATCGCCAAGCACGGTGTCGTAGCCTTGAGGCAGGCGCAAGATCAACTCGTGCACTCCGGCCAGCTGCGCGGCCTGGACCACCTGCTCCGGGTCGGCCTGGCGAAAGCGTGCGATGTTCTCGGCGATGCTGCCGGTGAAGAGTTCGATGTCCTGGGGCAAATAGCCGATGTAGGGACCCAACTCATCGCGATTCCAGCGATGAATGTCGGCGCCGTCCAGGCGCACCGTGCCGGCCAGGGTCGGCCAGACGCCCACCAGTACCCGAGCCAGGGTCGACTTGCCGGAACCGGAGGCCCCCAGCACCCCGAGCACTTCACCGGCATTGATACTGAAGCTCACCTGCTGCAGGGTCGCCGCCCGACGTCCGGGAGGCCCGGCGCTGACCTGCTCGAAACTCACCTGGCCCTTGGGCGCCGGCAACGACATGGCGCTGTCACTGGGTGGGAACTCGCGCAGCAGCGCGTCCAGTCGACCATAGGCCAGCTTGGCCGAACTCCATTGCTTCCACACCGCGATCAACTGGTCGATGGGACTCAGGACCCGACCCATGAGGATCGACCCGGCGATCATCATCCCCGCGGTCATGTCGCCCTTGATCACCAGCAAGGCGCCCAGGCCCAGCACCAGGGATTGCAGGCACAGACGCAGGGTCTTGCTCAGGGAACTGATCACCGAACCTGTGTCGCTGGCCTCGTTCTGCAAGCCGAGAAAGCGCGAGTGCACGGCAAACCAGCGCTTGCGCAAGGCACCGAGCATGCCCATCGCCTGAATGGTCTCGGCATTGTGCAAATGGCTGGTGGCCAATTGGGTGGAGCGTTGCGAAAAACCGCTGGCCTCGGCCAGGGGTTTCTTGGTCATGGCTTCATTCAGGCACGCCAGGGCGATCAGCAACACCGCGCCCACCGTGGCGAACACCCCGAGCCAGACGTTGAAGGCATAGATCACCAGCAGGTAGATGGGAAACCAGGGGGCATCGAAGAAGGCGAACAACGCCGGCCCGGTGAGGAACTGGCGGATATGGGTCAAATCGCCCAGTGACTGGCCGGCATGGCCTTCGCCACGGGCCAGGTTGCGTTCGAATGCCGCCTGATACACCCGCAGGTTGAAGCGGCGCTCCAACTGGCTGCCGATGCGGATGACGATAAAGCTGCGCACCACTTCCAGCAGCCCGATAAACAGGAAAAAGCCCACCACCATCAGCGACAGCATCACCAGGGTGGTCTCATTCTGCGAAGACAGCACCCGGTCGTAGACTTGCAACATATAGATGGAGGGCACCAGCATCAGCACATTAATCAACGCGGTGAAACAGCCGACACTGATCAGGATGCCCTTGTATTCGCCCAATGCCTTGAACAGTGGTGCAGGATGACTATTATTCAGCATCTTCAACATTTCCCTGAGCCGACCCTGCGCGCCGAACGCGAGCACCTCATATACGGCGCAACTAAAGATGTGTGCCCCTTAGTCTCAAAGTCTGCAGACACACCCAAACCAGACAACTGTAGTTAACAGTCATCCGGTTAAAAACCTGTCGATTAAAAGAGTGGTAAAACTAAAACCACAACCACCCAAGATTAAACGAACAACCTGCTGCCTTAATTAGCCAGCACGCTGTAACACGATCAAACCGTCGCCTTTGAGGCGCGCTTCGTACAGGCCTTCTCTCTGTCGACTGAAAAAGATAATCCTTGAACCTTCCCGCCCCGTGATGGCAATACCGTCGGGCTCCGGAAACCAGCCCACCGCCGCCTCACCGATCCACTTCGACAGGCACTCGGCGCCGTCTCCCAGGGCTGCGTTTTGCAGCAGGTCCAGGGCGCAGGCGCCGCCAGGCTCGCTCTGTTGCTGCAACTGCCAGTGTCCAACCAGTTCCGAGGGGTCCGCCAAACGCAGGCTGCTTGCCATGGTGAGTGCTCCATAAAAGATCGTCAGCGTCGCCAGCAGCCAGGTGGCCGCCTTGCAACTCAAGGTGTGTGGGGTCATAGGGTGCTCCGTCCGCCCGGTAGACTCGCTCAGCCCCGGGGCCAATGCAAGAACGGAAGGCAGCGCATCGGCGCCGCCTTCCGCCTACTTCACTCAGGCCACGATGTCACTGACGGCTGCCTGGCCAACGGTGCTGACCAGGAAGTCCGCCACGCCGTGCCCGGAGAAGTCCACGGACAGGGTGCTGATGCCCCCGGAGGTAGTGAGGATGGCGTCACCCACCGCGCCGGTGAAGGCGTTGACGAAATGCAAGCCTGCACCCTTGGTGATACCGGTCAGATCGATCTTGTCCAGGCCGCTGACAAAATCCATGATCTGGTCGGCCGCGCCCGGTTTGGAGTCGGAACTGGCGCCGAACACGAAGGTGTCCGAACCCGAACCGCCCCAGAGCTTATCGGCGCCACCGCCACCGTAGATGATGTCGTTGCCGGCACCTCCCTTGAGCACGTTGGCCGCATTGTTGCCGATCAACAGATCGTTGCCCGAACCGCCGATGGCGTTCTCCACGGTCACGCCCTGAGCAATGGAAACGTTACCCACCATGCCGCCAACGTCGGAGAACGAAGCCTCATTGAGGTTGATCTTCTGGTTTTGAGTGAACCCGGAGAAGTCCAGGGTATCGTTGCCACCACCGTCCCACACCGAGAACACCAGCTTGTCGGCAGACGAACTGGCGCTGTAGAAGTCGCGCCCGGTGTTGGAGTTGAAGCCATAGGTGGTATCGCCGGCACGGGTGCCGTAGTTGGCCCCGTAGAGTTTCTGGATGGCCGCGATATCGTCCATCAGCGGACCGGACGAATAGGCCACGACCCCGCCCTTGCTGAAGTTCTGGCTGGTGTTGCTTTCACTCCAGTAGCTCATGATGCTGTAGCCACGCGTGTCCTGGCCGTAGCTGGCGTCCTTGTAGCTTGGGTTGCCTTCGCCTGCGTTGTAGTCGCCAGGGTGAGCCAGGCCCAGGGTGTGACCGATCTCATGGGTCAGGGTCTGACGGCCATAGTTGTTCAGGTCGGGATTCTTGTTCTGGGTGTAGCTGCTGTTGATCAGGTACCAGGAGGTACCGTCGTAACCGGCACCGGTGCCCGGCAGGTAGGCGAAGGCCGCCGCGCCGTCCTGGCCACCACTGTAGTTGCCGAAGGTCATGCGCGCGTCGCCACCCGAGGCTTTCTCGGTAAACACGACATTGGCCACATCGGCCCAGGATTGCATGGCCAGCACTGCTTGGGCCTTCTGCTGGGCACTGAACTGGCTGAACCCGGAGATACCGTGCTTGTACATGGTGCTCGAGGAGGCCGAGGTCAGGAAGGTATAGGACAGATCGATTTTGCCGTTACCGTTCAGGTCCTTGAACGCCGCGCCGTCACGCAGCAATTGCGTGGCGGCTTGATCGACTGAGAACGAAGGCTTGCCGTTAACCGTGAGATTGCCGCCACGATCGTATTGGTGGCTAAAGCTATTGATCTGGTTATACGCCGAACTTGCTGCGGCCAATGGCTCGAGTTGCTGTTCGGCAGATGCAATAGCGCTCTTTTTTATTGTCGACATAAACACACTTCCTTGTAATCAATGGAACAGTTTTTGTCAGATAGCGACAATCCCTGGCGAGATCGTCCTATCACTCGCCCTAAGCAGGCGAAAGAAAGCTGACACAATTTGAAATCAGGCGTCCACTACTTTTTTGACGCCAAATTCCACTGTTCCGACAAACTCCCGCAAACAATGACCGTGCACTTAAAAGATTCTTTTCCAGCCGATTAGCGCTAGGCATTGTCCGACAATCTACAATTTAATTATTAAATATCCATGTAGAAAATTATGTCGATTGCGTCGCACTTCTTAGTCGGTTATTTCATGTTCCAACCAGTTAGTTCCAATGCTTGCCTCAATGCTTGCGGGGTCAGCGCCGGTACTTGCACCCCGTCGGCACTGGTCATCGGCTCGGCTGCCAGCATGGCATTGATGATGGCCTCCTCCACCGCCTCGGCCGCTGCGCTGAACAGCGGCGAGATGTGATCGTTGTTGAGCATCGCCAGAGGTGCAGTGAACGCCAGGTCCTTGCGTCCATAATCCGCAGCGGGCAAGTCCCGGTTTCCCGTGGCAAAGGCCAGGAAGATATCGCCACTGGAATCTTCGGTGCCGCCACCGGTGCGGGCAATGCCGATGGAAGCACGCTGAGCCAGCCTCTGGCACTGATGGGGCAGCAGCGGCGCATCAGTGGCCAGGATCACCACGATCGAGCCCATGCCCGGGGTGCCGCGCTCGGCAAAAGGTGAGGCAATCCCTCCCAGATGACGCCCCACCGGGTAACCGTCCACCCGCAATTCTTCACGCTTGCCGTGGTTGGCCTGGACCAGAGCGCCGACGGTGTAGCCGCCCTGCGCTGCCGCCAGCCGCCGGGAGGCGGTACCGATCCCGCCCTTGAACTCATGACAGATCATCCCGGTGCCGCCGCCTACCGCGCCTTCGGCCACCGGCCCGGATTCGGCACTGGCCATGGCCTCGCGCACCTGTTGCGGCCCCACATGCTGACCCCAGATATCGTTCAGCAGGCCGTCGTAGGTTTCCATCACCACCGGCATGCACCAGTACACGGCGGGGTCCGCCAGGGCCTCGCGCTCCAGGGCGATCAGGGTGTCGCGCACCACGCCGACGCTGTGGGTATTGGTAATGGCCAGCGGCGTGGTCAGGGTGCCCGCCTCGCGAATCCACTCCAGCCCCGTGGCATCGCCATTGCCGTTGAGTACATGGCAACCGGCGAAACAGGGCTGTTGCCGCGCATGCCCGGCCCGGGGCTGGACCAGAGTGACCCCGGTGCGCACCTGCTTGCCGCCCACGCTGGCTTTCAGGGTGCTGTGCCCCACCCGTACCCCGGGGACGTCGGTGATCGCATTGAACGGGCCTGGTGTCCCCAGACCCAGGCTGATGCCCAATTGACGTGCTCGCATAACCACTCCTTACAATTTCTGAAACGCCGGGCTGTACCGGCCATTGGTGCCATAGAGAATCACCGACAGTGCCAGCAGCCCGATAATCACCATGATGTCCCGCAGGGACGCCTCGAGGAACAGATTGATCAGCAGATACCCCGCGCCCATCACCGCCAGCAGCGCCGGTACCGGCCACAGGGGCATGCGATAGGGATGCTCGCGGTCGCGCAGCAGCACCCGGCTCATCAGCGCGCTGAGGGCAACGATCAGGTACACCAGCATGATCAGCAACACGCTGAAGGACGTGAGGTCCGCCAGATTCGAGCTGAAACTGAGTACTGCCGAAGGAATCGCCAGGAACAACGTAGCCAGCCATGGCGAGTCCCAGCGTGGATGAATCCGCGTGAACAGGCGGTTGATGGTGGGCGTCCACAGGGCGTCGCGGCCGCTGCTGAACACCACCCGGCCGATCTGGATGACGATCGCGACAATGGCGTTGAACACCGACAGGAAGATCCCGCCACTGACCACCCTGGCGAGGGTTTCATTGCCATGGCTGGTGAGTAGGTAGCCGATGGGATCTGGGCTGGCCAGCATCGCGCTCAAGGACGGCGCGCCGATCAGCAGCGCGGTGAGCGGCACCAGTTCGATGATCACCACCAGCACCAGGGACCAGAGCACCGCCTTGTGCACGCCGCGCCCCTTGCACTTCATGTCTTCGGCCAGCAGCACCGCCGGCCCGTAGCCGTTGTAGGAAAACAGACCGATACCCACCGCACCGATCACCAGGGCCCAGGGCGCCATCTGCAATGCACCGTGATCGACGATCTGCGGTTGCAAAAGAATGCTCACCGGTTGCGTGGCGTTACCAAAGCCCAGCCAGACAATCACCAGCAACGCCGCCACCTCCAGCAACAGGCAAGTGCCGGTGATCCAGGCATTGAGCTTGATGTTGAGGATGCCCAGCAGATAGCTGCACACCACTATCACCAGGGCCACGGTCTGGGAGTCGAAGTCGGTACCCAGGGCATTGTTCAAATAGGTGGCGGCTCCGGTGGCCAGCACCGGAGGGATGAACAGCAGCATCACCAGCACCGTGAGGAAGGTGGCATAGCCGGCCATGCCGCCAAACACGCGCTTGGCGTACACGTACTCACCGCCGGCACTGTTATGGGCTCGGCCCAGCTCGGCGTAACAGAAGGCAAACATCAGTGCCAGCAACCCGGCCATGACGAACGCCAGGAACACCCCGCTGCCGGCCTGGTGGATGGCAAAGGGCGCGATCACGAACACGGAACTGGCGGGGGTCACACCGGAAACAGTGATAGCCACCACATCGAACACACTCAAGGTTGGTTTCAGCGCGCCGTCGGGCACGGAGGGAGAGCTCATATCGTTATCCTCGTGTTTATTGTTGGTCTGAGGCAGAAACGAAATCCATCGGGCGTGTGCGCTCTGGGACGCACTGGCTGGGAGCTACTCTAGGCAGTCACATGACGGCGACCAATTCCCCTATTGGAGTACTCCCCTTGACGGCAACAGGCAAATCGACGAAACCCTTCTACGGCACTTTCGACGCATCAATGGAGCAAGGTCTTTGAGTAATCTGTTCAGGGAGGTCGGCATGCACGCCGGCCTGGGTCGCACCCTTACGCTGATCGGCAACCCGCGATTCTGGAAACAGCTGATCCTGCTGTTGCACCAGGCCACGCCGTTCGACAATGCCCTGGCGATCTTCTACCCGGTGGATGGTCCGCCCCGAGCCCTTGAGGAATATGACGCGGAACCCAGCAGCAAACCGGCGTCGATGCTCACCTACCTCAATGGCCTGTACCTGCTGGACCCGTTCTTCCAGGCCTGTCGCGAGGGCTACCCCAGCGGCCTGTACCGCCTGGAAGAAGTGGCCCCGGACCACTTCCGCCAGAGCGAGTACTTTCTCAGCTACTTCCACGACAACGTCCTGGAAGATGAAGTGCAATTCATCCTGCAACTGCCCGAAGCCGGCACCCTGTCCCTGTCACTGGGCAACCAACGGGTCTTCAATCGCGAGGAAATCGGCCAGCTCACGACCTTTGCGGCCTGGGTGCTGCCACTGATGCAACAGCATTGGCAACACAGCCAGATACGTCCCCAGGCCCCGGTTGCAGAGGAAATGGCCAGCCAGATTCGCGATGCCCTGAGCCATTTCGGCAGCGCGGTGCTGTCGGATCGGGAGCTGGAGATTGCCCGACTGATCCTGCGGGGTTTTTCTTCCAAAGCCATGGCCGAGCGTTTGAAAATCTCGCCGGACACCATCAAGGTGCACCGCCGCCACCTTTACGCCAAGCTGGACATCTCCAGCCAGCCCGAGTTGTTTTCGTTGTTCATCCAATCCCTGGGGCATGATCTGGAAAATCCCTGACGCCCCTGTTCAGGCTGCTGTTGACGGTCTTTTCGCGGTCTTGCGTTTTTGCTTGCCTGCCTGCCCGCTTGCCGTAGGAGCTGGCTTGCCAGCGAAGGCGTCCTCAAGGACAACGCAAAACTCAAGGGCCTCTTCGCCGGCAAGCCGGCTCCTACGTAGCCAGCGTTGCCGTTTTTGAGGGCGATGCGAAACTCCGGCGCCTAGGCGTTCAGGGAGCGGGCGCGGAAGTCACGGGGCGACTGTTCGAAGTGCTTCTTGAATGTCCGGCTGAAATGCGCCGAATCGGTAAAGCCCCACTTGAAGGCGATATCGGTGATGGATTCGTTGCGCAGCTGCGGGTTGCTCAGGTCCGCCGCGCTGCGCTTGAGCCGGGAGCGCTGGATGAAGCGACACACGCTGTCGCCCTGCTCCTCAAACAGTCGGTACAGCTGGCGCACCGAAATATTCAACTGCCCGGCCAGGGATACCGGGGTCAGGCCCGGCTCATTGAGGGATTGATTGATCAGTTGCCGAGCCTGATCACGCAGGCATTGGCCATGCAGGTTCTCGTCAAAGCCATCCAGGGTGCTGGCCGTCTGACGCAGGGTCGGCCCAAGCAAGGCGATCAGGGCCTCTTGCAGGGCCTGGCCCTCCTGCTGCGCCGCACACCCCTGCAGATCGCCGGCGCAGATCTGCTCCACCAGCAAACGCATCAGGCGACCACTGGCGCAGTTTTGCGACAACTTGCCGAACTTGCGCTGCGGGGTCGGCAGATGCCGGTAAACCTCTTCCCGGCTCAGGTGGAACGAGGCGTGCTCGATCAGGCCGTGGGGCACGATTTCACAGGCACCGGCCGAATCCAGCAACGCCATGTCGCCGGGGGCCAGCTCAATACTCTCGCCATCCTGGCTCAAGCGAGCGTGGCCACTGCGCTGGATGATCAGGAAACAATGGCGATCGTCCTCATGGTCGACCTTGGTGCTCTGACGGGAGATCAGCCCGGCATTGGTGCGGATCTGCGCCACCTCCAGCCCGGCATAATCCTGTAGACCCACTTCACCGATAAACAAGGCGGGATTGCGCGCCGGGCGAGCGTCGAATCGACCGCAGACACCCTGCAGGGCACCTACCCAGGAACTGAAACTATGCGAAGCAAGCACTGTGCACCTCCATAAGCCGGTTCAGACCGCCTTTGTTGTTATGGCGATATCATTAACATGTTATCTATTTGCCAGGCAAGGAGCCTGACAGCATGGATAGTCTGTTATGGCTTAAGCAGGGTGTATGCCAGTGCTTACGGTTATGTCGGTCAGAATTCTCGTAGAAGCTTGTACAACTCAGTGAAGCTGCCCAATAGCGCCGCCCGCTGTTGGACACTCAAGCGGATGTAGCGCCTGAACCCCGGTAAACGATTGACCACCTCGCTGGCGCCAAAGTGTTCAAGGCGCACTTGCCAGCCCTGCTCATCCCGCCACAGCTCAAGGTGCTTGAAGTCCAGCGGCAGCAGCCGCTCCAGCAACGACTGATCGCTGCACAGCTTCTGCAGCAAGGGCGCCCATTGCTCTGCCTCCCCCGCAAGCAATCGCGCGGCGACGCCCTGTCGACGAATCGCCCCGGTGTGGCGCAGGCCGATCCGCGCTTGCCCGGGACGCTCGCAGGGCACCCGCAGACGCCACTCACAAACCACGATATGCATCAGGAACTGCGCCTGGGGACGCTCCCGCACTTCGAACTCCAGAGCGCTTTGTGGGCAGTGGAAAACACCCAGCCCAGCAGAGCGAGGGATGAAATCCAGGCCCGCCAGATCCCGCCGCACCTGACCCAGGGTGACCCCCGGGCGATAGCCCGAAGGTGCCCGGTGCCAGAATTCAAAGAGGTTTTGTCGCCAGCTTGAAAGATTCATCAGACAGGTTCTCCCGAGGGCTTGGTACTTCATCCGGCGACAGGCTCAGCGCCTGTTCCAGCACCTCCTCCACCGGCACCGGACGAAACGGATTGACCTTCTGTACCAGCAGGGTCCAGACCAGCGCGTAGATTGCGGTCAGGCCCAACATGCTGCCGAAGGGCACATAGATATCCCGTGGATTCATCCCCGGGGGGGTGATGAACCACATGCCCAGGACAATCCCCACCGAAGACAGGATCTGCGGCAACGGAAACCATGGCGATTTATAAGCCCGCGGCAAATCCGGCCGGCGAATGCGCAACATCACCACCGACAAGGTGACCAGCAGGTAGGCGGTGCTCCAGGCACAGACCGCCGCCAGCACCAGGTGCATGATGCTATCGGTGCTGCCGCCCAGCCACCAGGCATGCAGGCAGGGAATCAGGACCGCCACGGCGATGCACAGCAGCGGTGTCTTGAAGCGCGGGTGCAGGTAGGTGAAAACCTTGGGTAATGCCCCGTCCAGGGCCATGCCATAGAGAATTCGCGGCAGGCCGGCCATCAACGTGTTGATAGTCGCGGCACCGGCAAACAGCAGGCCGATCCCCAGCCAGATGCGGCCGAACGGCCCCATGATCTGCTCGGCGAAATGCGGGATGGCCATGGGCGTATCCAGCAAATGCACGCTGCCATCCTCACTCAGGGCAATGTTTTCCACCTGGCGCTTCATGGCCGCGCCGTAGATGAACATGCACACCGCGACGCCTACCAGCCCCAGGGCCATGGCCCGGGGAATGGTCCTCGCGGCCTTGCGTACATCCGGGGTCAGGGGGGTGACGAACTCGCAGCCGACGAACATGAACATGGCCATGCCCACCAGGGACAGGATGGTCGTCAGGTCGGTCCCCACCATTGACGCGCCGAACCAGCCATCAAGTTCCACTGCCGGAGCCTTGATGACCCCGAGCACGCCAAAGATGATCAGGGTGGTCCACATGCCGAAGGTCAGGATCACCTCGGCACGACTGAAGGCGGTGATGCCCACCGCGTTGAGCAGGCCGAAGAACACTACCAACCCGACCCCCACCAACCAGGCGCTGCCGCTCTGTTCCAGCAGGGTATTGAGGGATTCGAAATTCACCAGGGCCATGACGCCGCTGAGAATGGTTTCCGCCGTCCCGGCAAACACATGCACGATCAGGTAGGCGGACAAGGTCCCGGTGATGGCGAAGAAACGACCCAGGCCACAGGCCAGGTAGTCATAGACCGAGCCATTGGTGGGCAACAGGCAGGCCGCTTCGGCGAAGGTGGTGGATTGCGCCAGCATCATCAGCAGGGCGATCACCATCGCCGCGGCGAACGCTCCACCACCGATACCGAATCCGGTGGTGGCCGTCAGGATCACCGGGCTGGCCATGATCAGGCCCACGGCACTGGCCAGCGCGGTGGGAAAGCCGACCACGCCCTGATCCAGGTGGTGCTTGAGTCTGTCGTTGAGCGACATGATGGTAAACCTCGAAAGCATGGGTTGATGATTGTTGTTCTAGGCATTTCAAGGGCACGCCCGGCAAGGGCGCAGAGCTTGGCTGTCTGACGCAGCTGAAATCATGTTCACGCCCTGTAGGCGCTGGCTTGCCAGCGAAGACGTCCATGAGAATGACGCCTGTCCTGGGGGCCTCTTCGCCGGCCAACCGGCTCCTACAGTCAACCGGCTGGCCGGCAAAGGCGTCTGCGTGGGGCGTGCTCAATAAGCGATGCACACCGATTTGTTCTCGGTATAGGCCTCGATGGCCGCATGGCCCATCTCGCGGCCCATGCCCGATTGCTTGTAACCGCCGAAGGGCATCGACGGG
Organism: Pseudomonas danubii; assembly: GCF_042980055.1. Lineage (NCBI taxonomy): Bacteria > Pseudomonadati > Pseudomonadota > Gammaproteobacteria > Pseudomonadales > Pseudomonadaceae > Pseudomonas > Pseudomonas danubii. The sequence goes on along the minus strand of NZ_CP116502.1, from coordinate 4,342,799 downwards.
TCCAGCATGTTGTGGGTGTTGACCCAAACGGTGCCGGCCTTGATCTGGGGAATCAGTTGCATGACCTGACTCAGATCGTTGGACCAGATACTCGCACCCAGCCCGTACTGGTTGTCATTGGCCAGGGCCACCACTTCCTCCAGAGAATCGAAAGGCGTCGCGACCACCACCGGGCCGAAAATCTCCTCGCGCACCAGCTGCAGGTTGGCGTTGACGTTGGCCACCACCGTGGGACGGACATAAAAGCCCTGCTCACCATGGGCAACTCCGCCGCAGAGCACCTTGGCGCCCTCCTCGACCCCGCGCTGGACCATCTGCAGCACGCGCTTCTGCTGTTTGGCAGAAATCAGCGGATTGATCTGTGCCTGCTCGTCCAACCCCGGGCCAATGCGCAAGGACTCGGCAATGGCCACCAGGCGCTCCAGCACCTGGGTGTAGATCCCGCGCTGGACATACAGCCGCGAGCCCGCCGTGCAGACCTGTCCCTGATTGAAGAAGATGGCCCCTGCAGCCCCGGCGGCAGCAGTCTGCGGGTCGCAGTCGTCGAGGACGATCACCGGCGACTTGCCACCCAGCTCCAGGGAAAAGCGCGTCATGTTGTCCACCGCCGCGTGGCCGATCAGCTTGCCGACCTGGGTCGAACCGGTGAACGCCAGCTTGTCGATTCCCGGATGGGCGGCCAGCGCGGCACCGGCCTGGGCGCCACTGCCGGTCACCACGTTGACCACGCCGGGGGCGATCCCCGCTTCCAGGCAAAGCTGACCGAGGCGCAGCGCGGTGAGCGGAGTCTCGTCGGCGGGCTTGAGTACCACGGTGCAGCCGCAAGCCAGGGCCGGGACGATTTTCCAGATGGCCATCAGCAATGGGAAATTCCACGGCACAATGGCTCCCACCACGCCCACCGGCTCCGGCACCGTATAAGCCCGGTACTGTGCCCCCGGCACCGCGGCGATGGATACATCCAGGCTCTTGCCTTCGATCTTGGTGGCCCAACCGGCCATGTAGCGGGTGAACTCCGCCGCCGCCCCCACCTCCAGGGCCCGGGCCAGATGGATCGACTGGCCGTTGTTGAGAGTCTCCAACTGCGCCAGCTCCTCGCCATTGGCCTCCAGCAGATCCGCCAGTTTCAACAGCAGGCGCTCGCGATCGGCAGGACGCAACGCCTTCCAGCTGCCTTCGAAGGCCCGGCGCGCGGCCCCCACCGCCAGATCCACATCGGCCTGGGCGGCGGCGGCAACCTGGGTCAACTGCTCGCCACTGGCGGGGTTGTACACCGGCATCCGTGCTCCGCAGAGCGCGGGCTGGCTGAGACCGTCAATCAGCAGGCCGTGCTGACTGTCTATGAATGCAGCGACACGTGGGTCGATGGCAACGCTCATCTTGATTCCTCGCAGGTAGACCTTGTTCGAGGTGGACTTTGAGCCCAAAGTCGGATGCCGTCTTGATCCTGGCTGCCGCAAAACTTGGCCCTGGCTGCCAGCGGCACCTACACGGGCCGTAGGAGCCGGCTTGCCGGCGAACAGGCCCACAAGCCTTGCGCCGCCTGCACGGACGCCCTCGCTGGCAAGCCAGCCCCTGCCAATGGCCGGCAGCGATACCCACCAAGTCGCCACTGGCAGCCTGGGTCAAATGTCCTGGCACACAGAGGCAAGCCAGGAGCCCGCAAATGACGCACTAATAGCTCCACGCTGTCCGTGCGTTTTCAGGAGACTCAACGTGAGCCAAGCAAGCCGTTTCTGGCACCCCATGCTGCACCCCAACGAAATGAAGCAACGCGAACCGATCCGCATCGTCCGCGGCGATGGTTGCTATGTCTATGACGACAAGGGCCACCAGCTGGTGGATGGCGTCGCCGGGCTGTGGAACGTCAACGTCGGCCACAACCGCAAGGAAGTGAAAGCGGCCATCACCGCCCAGCTCGATGAGCTGGAGTATTTCCAGCTGTTCGATGGGGTCAGCCACCCTCGTGCCGAAGAGCTGTCCCGGGTGCTGATGAACCTGCTGGAGCCCGAGGACATGTGCCGGGTGTCCTTCAGTTCCGGCGGTTCGGATGCCATCGAAAGCGCCCTGAAACTGGCCCGCCAGTACTGGAAGCTCGAAGGCCAGGCCGACCGCACCAAGTTCATTTCCCTGCGCCAGGGCTACCACGGCACCCACTTCGGTGGCGCCTCGGTCAACGGCAACACGGTGTTCCGGCGCAACTACGAGCCCCTGCTGCCCGGCTGCTACCACATCGATACGCCCTGGCTGTACCGCAACCCTTACAGCCAGGACCCGGAAGAGCTGGGCAAGATCTGCGCCGACCTGCTGGAACGGGAGATCCAGTTCCAGAGCCCGGACACCGTGGCCGCCTTCATTGCCGAGCCGATCCAGGGCGCCGGCGGCGTGATAGTGCCACCGGCCAACTACTGGCCGCTGATCCGCGAAGTCTGCGACAAGTACGGCGTCCTGCTGATCGCCGACGAGGTGGTCACCGGCTTCGGCCGCAGCGGCTCGATGTTCGGCAGCCGCCTGTGGGGAGTCAAACCCGACATCATGTGCCTGGCCAAGGGCATCACCTCGGGCTACATCCCCCTGGGCGCGACAGTGGTCAACCGGCGGATCGAGGCCGCCTTCGAGAAAAACGCCAACTTCACCGGCGCCATCATGCACGGCTACACCTACTCCGGGCACCCGGTGGCCTGCGCTGCGGCCCTGGCCTGCCTGGACATCGTGGTCAAGGAAGACCTGCCGGCCAACGCGGCGAAGATGGGCGACTACATGCTGGACAAGCTGAGGCCCTTCGTCGAGCGCTTCGACACCGTCGGTGAAGTGCGGGGCCAGGGCTTGATGCTGGCCCTGGATCTGGTGGCGGACAAGAGCACCCGCGAACCCATCGACCCCATGAGCGGCTATGCCAATCAGGTGGCACAGATTGCCCGGGACAATGGCGTCATGGTGCGCCCGGTGGGCACCAAGATCATTCTCTCGCCGCCCTTGGTGATCCAGCAGCCCCAGGTGGATGCCATAGTCGATGCCCTCGCCGAGGGGTTGAGCAAGGCCCAGCGCTGATCGTTGCAACCGGCTGCGGTCAATCAAACAGCGACCGCAGCCTGTGCTGCATCCCTGCTTGCCAGGCGCCTCGCTCCTGGTTTTCACTCGCCCTGACACGGACAGCGCCACCCGTCGCAGCCCCCAACCACCCGAGCCACTGCCCAGCCGGCAGCCAGGAGCTATCCGATGATTGCGCCCACTTCCTTGCCCGGGGCCCATGAACTGGGGCAACGCTGCATCGCCGCCTTTACCCGGGTGGTACCCGCCACCCTCTGCGCTTTCTACCGCATCGATCCGAACCTGCAGGCCCGGGACTTCTCGCTGTACCGCATGCCCGAGCAGATGCACCAGGCCTATTTGCAACGCTACCGCCACTACGACCCGTTGCAGCCACGCAACTGCGCCGCCGCCGGGCGCCCGGTGCTGTCGCTGCACATGGGCATGGCCCAGCAGGGCCGTCATGCAACCGAGGTCTACCAGGGGTTCCTGCAACGTCACGGGGTACTGGATGTAGTGGAAATTCTTGCCTGTGACGGTGAACGCCCCATCGCCGGCCTGTCGTTGCTGCGGGACAATGCCCTGGGGCATTTCAGCGTCGACGAACTGGGCACCCTGCATGCCTTGCAGGGCCTGTTGGAAATCGCTGCCCTAGCGCCCTACTCCCAGGTCGACGAACGTCTGGCCAACCTCACTCCCAGGGAACGGGAGATTGCCTGGCTGCTGCGCGATGGCGCCGACAACAAGAGCATCGCCAGACGCCTGGACCTGGGGCTGCCCACGGTCAAGACCCACCTGATCAACCTGTTTCGCAAGGTCGGGGTCGGCAATCGCACGGAGCTGGTAAGCGCGCTGTTCTTATAAAGGGCCACCGGCTCAACCATTTGGTTGATGGGCGGCATCGGCGCCCAGGCAGAACATGGGGTTCTCCTCTCCTGGACAAGAGCCTTGCCATGAATCAGCAACCTGAGTGGATCACCGTCGGCGCCCTGGCGGACGGTTTTGCAGACGACAATCACATCCTTGCGGGGGTGGATGATCTGTCCGGTCGCACCTTGACCCTGCACTTCGACAACGGCTGGCAGATCGAACACCACTTCGCTGTCGACACCCTGCGCTGGAACAGCCTCGGCCAGCCCGCCAGTGACGACCTGCCCTATCGCGCCACTTCGATACGCCCCGGTATCTACCTGGTGGACTTTCTCAAGCGGGAGCAAGGCCAGTCCCATTCGGTAAGCCTGATCCTCGATCTTGAGCGCCAGTGCTTCACCGCCGTGATCGGCCAGATGCCGAGCCAGGCCGAATGCGGCGTCGACCTGTTCAGCCGGGCGCTGGCTGGCGGCGAGCTGACCTCGGTCAAGGCGCAGTTCCTCCAGGGTGCAATCGATGCCTTGCCCACGGCCGAGACTGCGCGACATGCGCCCACCGCCGAACTGATCGGCCTGCGCAACCAGTATGTCTACAGCGCCAGCGAGGCCTACGAGCACATCTACCTGAATGCCAACTTCTATAGCTGGCAGTGCCTCAGGGGTGTCGAGCAAGGCCTGGCGGACACCGACCGCTGTCACTACTACAAAATCGCCGAGCAGCTGTACCTGTTTGTCTGGCGCGAGAAGATCGTCCCGACCCTGGGCCTGGTGCTGATCGACCTCAAGGCCGGGCGTAGCGACGGCAAGATATTCGGCTACCAGGGTGCAGACTTCAGCCATGCCGCCAACTTCCCGGTGGGCGCCCTGGCCCAGGTCCTCAACCGAACCCAACACCCCTGATTCCGCACCGCTGCCGGCTTGTCCTAGCGCCAGCCGGCAGCGCTTTTCACAGGATACTTCCATGACTCTGGGCCTTGATCTGCAACGCGTCGCCAGCTGCTATCAGTCAGAACTGCAGCTGTTTGTCGAGCAACACCCGCGCTCCGGCGCCTTCTATCAGGAAAACCTCAAGCACTGGCTGTACGGCGCCCCGCTGCACTGGATGCAGCAATGGCCCGGCGCCTACCCAATCATGGTGGCGGATGCCCGTGGTGCGACCCTCACCGATTGCGACGGCCGCGAGTACGTGGATTTTGCCCTGGGCGACACCGGCGCCATGTTCGGCCATGCCCAGCCGGCGGTAGCCGCAGCCATTGCCGAACAGGCACTGCATGGCTCGACGCTGATGCTGCCCACCGCCGACAGCCTGTGGGTCGGCAAGGAGCTGAGCCGGCGCTTTGGCCTGCCCTATTGGCAGGTCACCACTTCAGCCACCGATGCCAACCGCTTTGTCCTGCGCCTGTGCCGGATGATCACCGGACGGCAGAAGGTCCTGGTGTTCAACTGCAACTACCACGGCAGCGTCGACGAATCCCAGGTGGAATTCGACGCCCAGGGGCAGATGATTCCCCGAGACGGCGTGCACGCCAACGGCTTGCAGCACGCCTCCACCACCCGACTGGTGGAGTTCAACGACCTGCCGGCCCTGGAGGCGGCGCTGGCCCATGGCGACGTGGCCGCGGTGCTGACCGAACCCTTCATGACCAACGTCGGCATGGTGCCTCCGGCCCCGGGTTTCCATGACGGCTTGCGGCAGTTGACCCAGCGCTATGACGTACCGCTGATCATTGACGAAACCCATACCCTGTCCTGTGGACCGGGGGGCTATTGCGGCGAACAGGGCTTGCAGCCGGACTTCTTCGTCCTGGGAAAATCCATCGCCGGGGGCATTCCCACGGCTGTCTGGGGCTGCAGCCAGGCCATGGCCGAACGGATCTGGCGGGTACTGCCGCATTTCCAGCCAGGCCAGGCGATCAACCACTTCGGCTTCGGTGGAACCCTGGCCGGCAACGCCCTGCAAATGGCCGCCATGCGCGCCACCTTCAGCGAAGTGATGAACGATGAAAACTACGCACGCATGTTCCTGCTCGCGGAGCGCCTGCGAGCCGGCGTCGACAGCATCATCGGCAAGCACGGCTTGCCCTGGCATGTGACCCGCATCGGTGCCCGGGTCGAATACCTGTTCATGCAGCAGGCCCCGCGTAACGGTGGCGAAGCCCACCATGCCCGCCATGCTCTGATCGAGGCGTACCTGCACCTGTACCTGCTCAATCGCGGGGTGCTGTTGACCCCATTCCACAACATGGCCCTGGTGTGTCCGGCCACCAGCGAGGCGCAGGTCGACCTGCACAATCGGCTGCTGGACCAGTGCCTGGCCCAGGTCCTGCCAGGAGCCCGGCCATGAGCCAGGATGACTGCGGGCGCATCGCCCTGGTCACCGGCTCGGGCCAAGGCATTGGCCGGGCGATCGCTCAGGTGTTCGCCGCCGGGGGCGCCAAGGTCATGCTGGCCACCCGCAGCGCTGCGTCAGGTGCCGAAACCCAACGCCTGATTCGTCAGGCTGGCGGAACAGCGGAGCTGCTGACCCTGGACCTCGGCACCCGGGCAGCCGCCGAACAGGCGGTAGCGGCGACCTTGGACGCCTTTGGCGGCCTGGACCTGCTGCTGCACAACGCCGGGATCTTTCCGATGCAGAAGCTGGCCGAGCTTGAGGAGCAGACCCTCGACAGCACCTTGGCGGTGAATCTGAAAAGCTGCTTCTGGCTGACCCAGGCAGCCTTGCCGGCGCTACGCCGGGCCCGAGCACCGCGGATCGTCGTCACCTCATCGGTGACCGGCCCACGCACGGCAATTCCCGGACTGGCCCACTACGCGGCGTCCAAGGCGGGGGTCAATGGCTTCATTCGTGCAGCGGCACTGGAACTGGCGGAGTATGGAATCACCGTCAACGGCGTCGAACCGGGGCTTATCGCCACCCAAGCCATGGACAACCTCGGCGACGCCGCGACCCTGTCCAGGGGCATTCCCCTCGGGCGCCTGGGAACGCCTGAGGACATTGCCTACGCCATGTTGTTCCTGGCCTCGCCACAGGCCGGCTACATCACCGGCCAGACCCTGATAGTGGACGGCGGCGCCCTGCTCCCGGAAAACAGCCAGTTGTAGGCGCTGGGAAGTTGCTCAAGATGAACTGTGGCACTACGCAATCCGGACGCAGATCAGTGCCCCCTACCGCCAGAGGATCACACAAACCGGGCTATTCGAGCTTGAGTGCACTTTCTGTTTCATTGCTCCCTAAACCCCGGTACTGGCCTGCATGGAAGACCAGCGGTTCTGCGCCGCTGTATCGGTATTGTTCGATCTCGCCAATGAAGATCAGGTGATCACCGCCCTCGTACTGGGTGACGTTACGGCACACCAGCACTGCCACCACATCGTCCAGCACCGGGGATCCCGCCTTGCCATAGGAATGAGCTACACCGGCGAACTTGTCAGCGGCTGCCCGTGCGAACTGCTCCGACAAGTGGTGCTGGTGCGCGCCCAGCACATTGATGGCGAAGTGACTCGCCGAGCAAAAAAACTTCAGGCTCGGTGCGGTGCGTGCCAGGCTCCAGAGCACCAGCGCCGGCGATAGCGAGAGTGAGGAGAACGAGTTGGCTGTCACACCGACGTTGCGGCCCTCAGCGGTGCGCGTGGTGATCACGGTCACACCGGTAGCAAACTGCCCCAGCAAGTTGCGCAGCTCGCGGACATCGCGAACATCGCAGCCCTCGGCATCGAGCAAATCCTGAGCCTTGGTTTCGGTGGCAGCATTCATGGTGATCTCTCCCCTCAAGCTGGCTCAGATGGCCTGTTGGCTCATTGCGCGCGATTGCACGCGCAGCGTGAATCGAACCAGCGGTGCGGTCAGCGCCGTCGTCACCAGCGCGAACACCACGAGGATCGTGTAGACCTTTGGTGGAAGGATCTGCATCTGCAGACCGATCGACAGGACGATTAGCTCCATCAAGCCGCGCGTATTCATCAACGAGCTCACCAGCATCGCATCGTGTGGCACAAGCCCGGTGGCACGCGCGCCCAGATAGCTGCCGCCGAACTTGCCGATGAATCCGCCCGCGAGGAATACACCGAACCACATCCAGGATGTCGCGTCGTCGATCGTGCCGACCGAGGCACGCAGCCCCGCATACGCGAAAAACACCGGCATCAGCACAAGCTTGACGAAGCCTTCGACGTTGTCGCGCCACTCCTTCGCGACGCCGGGCATGCGCCGCACGAACAGCGCCGCCGCAAGTGCGCCAAATGCGCTATGGAATCCGATCAGCGACGTCGCGAGTGCCGACGCTATTACGAAGCAAAGCAAAACGGCCAAGCGGTCGCGCGCCGCATGCGCAGTCAATGCGAGCCGCGCAAGCGCCGGTCGAACCACGAAGCGCACCAGGAGCGCGCACAGCACCAGATACACGAGCAGGCTGACGAGCATGCGCGCAAATGCCCAGCCAGGGCCGCTCGAGAGCGAGGCAATCGTTGCAAGCAGCATCCATCCGAGCGCATCCGTCAGCATCGCGGCAGACAATGCGTGCCGTGCGCCCACCATGGCGCTGAGCGCCAGGTCGTCGATGATGCGCGCCATCACCGGTACCGCTGATACCGCAAGCGCAACACCGCAGAAGAGTATGTAGGGCAGCGCCGGCACGTCGCTGGCGAGCGTATCTTTCGAGACGATGGCGACGATCATGCCGATCGCGGCCGGCGCGATGAGCCCGCACGCCGCGATCGCGACAGGTATGCGCCAGCACCTGCCGCGCAGCGTCTCGCTCAACTCCATATGCAGACCGATCTGAAACATCAGCAGTATCAGGCCGACTTCGCCGACTTGCGCCATGGCTGACAGCGTACGTGGGCCGAACAACAGGTCGTAGAAACTCGGTGCGATCACGCCGAACAGCGAAGGCCCCAACAGCAGACCGGCCGCGATCTCGCCGACGACCGCGCACTGGCCGAGGCGTTCGGCAATGCGGCCGCAGACATTGCAGAGCGCGATCACCAGCACGAGTTGCAACAGCCAGATGGTCATGAGTACCTCGGAAAGAGCGACGCCGACGCGACGCGGGTGGCCGCGACGCAGCTCGCCAGGTTCACAAGCGCCTGGCGGAGCGACGCGGCCGATACCGGCTCGGCCTCACGCATCACCGCTCACTCGCGACGCGGTCGACCCAGCCCCGGTAGAACGCACGGTACTTGAGCACGAGCTTGTCGTACTTGCTGTACACGCCGCCGCCGTCCGGCTTCATCCCGTTCCAGATTTTGACGTCGTACCCCGCGGCCTGTCTGGTCTGCAGCCCAAACAGCACGAAGTCGGTCGCACGGCGCAGGGCGCCGCCCACCTTCTTGATCGAGATGAGCATGTGCATGACGTTCTTGCCGTCGCTCACCGGCGTCACACACTGGAGCAGCTTGTATTTGACGTCTCCGTCCAGGGCAACGGTCATGACGCACCCGCCGGGGTAGCCATCGAAGTGCAGGTTCATCTGCGACATGTTCAGGCCGAGCGCGCGCGACAGCATGCCGAGGGGGCCGAAGTAGCGGTTCACGGTGAAGTCGATCCCGGCACCGAACCACGCGCCCGCCCGGGCCAGCGACTCAACCTCCGGCCACCGGCGCCAGTCGTCGAAAAGCTTGAGCTCGAAGGCCGAGATCGGGAGCGCGTGCACGGGGGTCGCGTGCTGCGCATCGTAGAAGTTCTCGACGATCCGCAAGACCGCCGTCGTCGTCTCGAACGCGAAATGCAGGTGCATAAAGTCGCCGTTGTCGACGTCGGCCGCGGCGATTTCGGGCAGCGGGTGCAGCGGCTGCGGGGAGCCGTACCAGACCCACACGTAGCCGTATCGCTCGGCGGTGACCAACGTCGGTTGGCGCGCCCCGCGCGGCACGGGCTCCAGCCGGCACACCGCCTGGCTGTGGCCGGGGATGTGAACGCACTTGCCCTGCTCGTCGTACCGCCAGTGGTGAAACGGGCATTGGATGCACCCGTCCTTGACCCGCCCGTCAGCCAGGTTCGCGCCCAGGTGCGAACAGTGGCGGTCCATCACCACTGCCCGCCCCGTCGCTCCGCGCCACGCCACGCACGGACGGCCGAAGAGCGTCAACTCCTTCGGCTTGCCCTTGAGGTCGTGCGAGCGCATTGCGACGTACCAGCTCGCGGCCACGCGCGTGGTCGCGTCGTACGCCCCCGGGGAGTGCTTCTTGACGCTCGCTTGATCCAGTTGAATGTTGTTCATCGCTTTTGTGTCGTCCTCGACCGACTACTTCTTCAGAACCAAGCCGATGCGGGTTGTGACGTACGCCTTGAGCAGCGCGAACATCGGGTTGTAGTCGAAGTACTTTTTCACCTCTGCCGGCGCACGGGTCTGCGTCCAGTACATCAGCTTCATCGCCGGCAGCAGGCTGTACTTCGAGTTGTTGAGCTGCGGCTTGTCCCCGGTGATGCAGTACCCGAAGCCGAACATCGGCTTGGCGAAGTCGCGTTCGTCGATGAGGGCGTGAATCCGCACCGCGGCCTCCTCGGCCGACTTGCGCCCGGCGCTCACGGCCTCGACCTCGGCCTTGGCGTCGTTGAACAACTGGTAGTACTGCTCCATGTCCGCGCACAGGTACCCGAGGTACGGGGGGTCGTTGTCGAGGTGATCGAGGTCGCCCTCGTCGCGCGACGCGCGGAACCTCGCGTGGGCTTGCACGAGCCGGAACTGCCCGAGGATTGTGCCGACCGCCCACAGCCTGTGGAACGCGTCCCATAGGCGAAAGTCCGAGAACGCCGTGTAGCAGCAGCTGACGAAGTCGTCGTTGTGGTCCAAAAGCTTTTGCTGCAGGCGCTCGATGTACTCGAAGCGCTCGGGGGAGAAGTCGTCGTCGCGTAGCGCCTTGATGAGACGCGCCGCAAGCGCGTGGATGGTCACCGCGGTGTTCTCGAGCCCCCGGGAGAAGAGCGGGTCGATGAACCCGTTCGCGTGCAGCATCAGGCAGTAGCGGTCGCCGACGCAGGCGGTCGACGAGAACTGCAGGCGGTCGGTCTTGACCCAATCGCGCACCGGCACGGCGTCCCGGAACTGAGCTCCGATACTCGGGAACCGCGCGAGGAACTCATCGAATTCTTGCTGCGCGCTGATGTCCGTTTTCGGGTAGACACGCGGATCGAGCTGCAGGCCGACGCTCACCAGGTTGTTGGTCGACCGCGGGTGGTTGTTGAACGGAATCACCCAGAGCCAGCCTCCTGTGAACATGTGGTGCAAGGTGCCCTCGTGCCAGCGCCAGCGCTGCCCCTTGACCTTGAAGATGTCATCGAACGGCTTGACCCCGAGCATGTGCGTGTAGAGGCTGCGCGAGTGCGTCTTGAAGCGACACGGTTCTTCGCGGAGCTTGAACTTGGTCGCGAGCGGCGCGCGCGGGCCTCCGCAGTCGATCATGTACCGGCCGGTGAACCGTTCGCCCTCGGCGGTGGTCACCGCGACGCCGTCTTTATCGGCGTGGTATTCGGTCACGCTGGTCTTCTGGCGAACCTTGCAGCCGTACTTAATGGCGGCTTGCAACAGGTAGGCGTCGACGTCTTGCCGGTAATAATGGCTCTCCGGTCCCCACGGCAGCTCGGGAATGACGCACTGCGTGAACTCCTTCGGGTCGTGCTCCTGGCCGGGCTTGTGGAACACGAAGCCGAAGTTGCGCTTGATGCCCGTGCTCGACGAGACGTAACGCTGCGTCGAGTAGAACGACGTAATGTGGCCCAGCTCCGGAATGCCGTAGCGATCAGCAATGATGCGGTTCATGAGCGACGTCTCGGGGATCGACGATTCGCCGATCGTGAACCGCGGGTGCGACGACTCCTCGATGATCAGCACGCGAAACTGTTGTTTGGCCAGGATGGCCCCCATCTGGGTTCCGGACATGCCGGAGCCGAGGATGATCACGTCGAAATGGTTGCTATCGCGCCCGTTCGCGGGGCTCTGCTGAGTCATGGGGCAAACTCTCCTTGTCAGATAGGACCTGGCCGTGCGCGTCAGGATTCGTCGAGCGCAGCGCGGATGCGGGACCGCACGGCACACGTGAGCGTGAGTAGATCGCCGATCATGCTGGGCGCGTACCCTCCGCTGCCGGTTGCGGGGCCGCTTCGCCCGACTTCGTACGCCCGCTCCGCCAATTTAAGGTGAGGCGCCCGGAAGCGCAGCAGGACCTTGAAGACCCGCTCGAGGGCTGTCAGCCCAGCCCGGACGGACTCGCCTCGTGCATCGACCGCTCGCGCCTCGGCGAGCGCGCGATCGATGATCGCCGGGCCCCCAGCGAACCGAGCGTAGACCGCCCTGTACGCGGGAAGCACGTAGGGCAGGTACGTCTCTTTGAATTCTCGATAAGCTTGGTCTTCCGATTGCGAGCCCCACAGGACGTGTTCCAGCACGAAGAGGGGCATTTCTACGGCTCCGGGGCCGAGGTAACTCTGGCCCCCGACTCGAATCGGTTCGTAGAAGGGGCGCAGCTCATCGTAGAAGACCTGCGGCGAGATGAAGCGGTACGCGTAGACGATCGATTCGACCATTTTCTCCAGATAGGCTGCTAGCTCGTCGCACCCTTGCGCGAACGCGGGCGACCGCAGGGGCACATCGGACAGCTCGACGGTCACCGCGATGGCCGCCTCGAGGGCCGCCATCGAGATGCGCACGCTATCGAGCAGGTGCGCTTCGTCGCGGAGCCCTGTGTAGCTCCGCTGCGCGTCGGCCGCCGCGGGGTTCCAGACCGTCACATGCAGGAGCGTCTCGCGCGGCGGCAGGTCAGTCGCGCGTGCCAAGTCGAGCAGCACCAGCTCAAGCCCGGGCACCACGTCCGTAGGCTCATGTCCGTGCCGCTTGAGCGACCCCAGGAAGAAACCGATGTCCCGCATCGCGGCAGCGGCTTCGACGAAGCCCCAGCCGGAGGGCACGCCGCGCACCGGGAGGAACTCGCGCAGCAGGCCGACGATGCCCGGCACGTCCTTATTACGATTCAGGCCCGGCAGCTGCAGAACCAGCGAGCGCGCCTGTAGCGGATCGCAGGCCGCCACGGCGGCGTGCGTGGCCGCGAATGCGGATACCCGGTTCAAGGTGCGTTCCACTACAGGCCTTCCTTCGCCGCGAGTGTCGGCCCGCGCTGGTTGCGCGACTGCCCCGCATCGCCGTCACGCAGCGACCGCAGGTAGTCGTAGTTCGTCGGCAGGCTCGTGCGCAGACGCTCGGCCTCGCGCTGGATGCTGGCGAACATCGCCTCGGCCTTCTCGATCGACTCCGGTCGGTGCTGCAAGAGCGGCAGCGACCGGTCGGGCAGCATGCCTAAGCCGGCAAAGATGCAGTAGTAGTTGCCGTTCAACCAGAAGTTCTTGAATTCGTAGTCGAAGGTCTCGTAGTACGTGGAATCGTCGAACGACGTGGTGGTCAGCGGCAGTCCCGCCTTGTAGCGCTGAACCTTCTCTTTGATGGCATCCGAGAGCCGCAGCTCATGCCGGTTCGCGAGCCAGAACGGCGTGTCTTCGCGCGACGTGGTGAAATAGTGCGCCTGGACGAAGTCTCGACAGTCGTCGAACATGTAGACGATCTCGGCGTTGAATGCGTCGCTCAACCGCGGGTCGAACGAGGTGTCGGGGAAGTGCTTCACGAGTTGGTAAAGCGCGGCGTAGATGAAGTAGATTCCCGTCGATTCCAGGGGCTCCAGAAAACACGACGACAACCCGATCGAGACGCAGTTGTTGACCCACGCCCGCTTGTTGCGCCCGACCCGAAACTTGATCTGGTTGAGCGACTGATTGTCCGAGAGGCCCCAGAGGTTGAGGAAGTCGGCGGTGGCCTGGTCGCGCGAGGTGAACTTGCTCGAGAAGACGTAGCCGCTGCCGAACCGGCCCAGCATCGGAATCTTCCAGGTCCACCCCGAGTTCATGGCGATCGCGGAGGTGTACGGCTCGACCCCCTCGCGCACATCGTCATTGGGCACGGCGCTGGCGACCGCGCTGTCGCACAGCAGATAGTCGGACATGTCGATGAAGGGCTCCTTCAGGGCCTGATTGATCAGGAGCCCCCGCATGCCGGAGCAGTCTATGAACAGGTCTCCCTCCAGCGTCCGACCTTCCTTGGTTAACAGGGTGGAGATGTAGCCGCGGTCGTTCAGGCGAACCTCCACGACTTCGTCGACCACACGGTTCACACCGCGTTCGACGGCCCAGCGCTTCAAGAAGTCGGCCACCAGGTGCGCGTCGAAGTGCCACGCGTGGGACATCTGGCGGGTGCCGTCGAGCAGGCACGGTGCCAGCTTGCCGTCAAGCGCCCCGGGCTGCGGATAGCACGCGTACTCCATCGGCTGCTGGAAGCCCTGTTCGCGCTTGCGCAGCCAGTAGTGGGTAAGCGGTACGCCGTCGCAGTTCGGCACGCTGCCGAACAAATGGTAGAAGTAATCGTCGCGCGAGTGGTCGGGAGGCTTTCTCCAATTCACGAACTTGATCGCGGCCTTGAACGCGCCGTTCACTTGGGGCATCCACTCCCGCTCCGGTATCCCGAGGAAGTCGAAGAACACCTTCTGCAAACTCGGGATGGTCGCCTCGCCCACGCCGATCCGGGGGATCGCCGCAGACTCGATGAGCGTGATGTTTACCTGCTGTTGGAGCGCCCGGACGAGGTACGAGGCGGCCATCCAGCCCGCAGTACCGCCGCCCACGATGACGATATTCTTGATCGGCTTGTTCATAACACTCCTTGTTTCAAGGCGAACTGCCGGCCATGAGGTAGAGGCCGCCAGTCTCCGTGCATCCGTGCAAGAGCCACATCAATGTGCTTGTTCGAGTTGACTCTAGCCGGCCGCAAAAGCGATGCAAATTCTGTTTCCGAATTAGCATTTCTAAAATGCAAAGGCGTTGGCTATAGAGGAAGGTGTTGCGGAGGTCCTTTGCGCCTAATCAGCCCGCCGCTAAGGGTGGTCTGACGTAGCGGCGTATTTTGGGCTGACTTCATCCACCGCTGATTTTGCAAGAGGCGAGCCGATCAAAGGCGTCGCGAGCACCCCGGGGGCGCATTCCCAGATCCCGGTTTCGACCCCGTCGCTGCCTTCGACGGCGGTCATCGATGTCACGGCCACGGGCATTCCCAGGGTACGGCGATCGGCGCCGCCCGCCATGACCTGATGACGCCGCGACCCTGTCCAGGGGCATTCCCCTCGGGCGCCTGGGAACGCCTGAGGACATTGCCTACGCCATGCTGTTCCTGGCCTCACCACAGGCCGGCTACATCACCGGCCAGACCCTGATAGTGGACGGCGGCGCCCTGCTCCCGGAAAACAGCCAGTTGTAGGCGCTGGCTTGCCAGCGAAGGCGTCCTCAAGGGCAGTGCACGCCTCTGAGGCCGCTTCGCCGGCAAGCCGGTTCCTACGCAGCTTGTGGGGATGGGGATCAGTTGCCGCTGCGGATCTTGTTCCACAAGCGGGTGCGGACCCGGTCGATGTCCAGCGGCATGGCTTCCAGGGCGAACAATGTGCCCATCATGGCCGGGCTCGGGTAAACCTTGGTGTCGTTCTTGATCGCTGGGTCGACCAGAGCATCGGCTTGCTGGTTGCCATTGGCGTAATGCACGTAGTTGCTGATGTTGGCCATTACGTCCGGGCGCAGCAGGTAGTTCATGAAGGCATACCCGGCCTTCTCATCCGGTGCGTCCACGGGCATGGCCACCATGTCGAACCAGATCGGCGAGCCTTCCTTGGGAATCGAATAGCCGATCTCCACCCCGTTCTTCGCTTCCCTGGCCCGGCTCTCCGCTTGCAGGATGTCCCCGGAAAACCCCACCGCCACGCAGATATTGCCGTTGGCCAGGTCGCTGGTGTATTTCGACGAATGGAAGTAGCTGACATAAGGCCGGACCTTCATCAGCAGCGCCTCGGCTTTCTTGTAGTCCGCCGGGTTCTTGCTGTGGTGTGGCAGCCCGAGGTAATTCAAGGCCGTGGGAATCAGTTCGGGGCCGTTGTCGAGAATCGCCACGCCGCACTTCTGCAGCTTCTGCATGTACTCGGGCTTGAAGATCAGGTCCCAGGAGTCCAGCGGTGCGTCATCCCCCAGCACTTCCTTGATCTTGGCCACGTTGTAGCCAATCCCGGTGCTGCCCCACAGGTACGGAAAACCGTGCTGGTTGCCCGGGTCATTGACCTCCAGCGCTTTGAGCAGCGCCGGGTTGAGGTTTTTCCAGTTGGGCAACTGGCTCTTGTCGAGCTTCTTCAACGCCCCGCCCTGGATCTGCCGCGCCATGAAATGGTTGGAGGGGAACACCACGTCGTAACCGGATTTACCGGTCATCAGCTTGCCGTCCAGGGTCTCGTTGCTGTCGTAGACGTCATAGGTGAAACCTGTCCCGGTTTCCTTCTGGAACTGCTTGGTGGTGTCCGGGGCAATGTAGTCCGACCAGTTGTAGATCTTGACCGTGTCGGCGGCCTGGACCAGAGAAGCGCCCAGGAACAAGGGGCTGAGTAACAGCAAAGTGCAAGTCTTGCGGATCATGAGTCGATACCTGTGGCTGGTTTTGTTATTGGCAGGCAATCAAGGGATCAGAAAATCAAGACGTAGGTCTTGCGCACCGTTTCCTGGATATCCCAGATGCCGGTGCTGTTGGCCGGCAACATCAGTGCATCGCCGGCTTCTATGTGCAGGGGCTCGCCATGGTCGGGCGTGAAGGTGCAGCGGCCCTGGATGAAATGACAGAACTCCTGGGCGACGATCTGCCGCCGCCAGCGCCCCGGAGTACATTCCCAGATCCCGGTTTCGACCCCGTCGTTGCGTTCGACGGCAGTCACCGATGTCACGGCCACGGGCGTCCCCAGGGGCACGGCGACCGGCGCCGACTCGTCCAGGGTGACCGTGGCGGTGTGCTTGAATTGCGTGATGCTCATGGCTCTACCTTTGGTTGAAAAAACCGAACGGACATCGTTCGGTGCAAGAAACCCGACTCAGTGCATGAAGCCTTCCATGAACCCGGCAACCCGGCTGGCCAGACGCCGCCGCCACGCAGGCGAAGCCGGGTTGGCCAGGGTCTGGTCTTCATGGACAAAGCTGCGAATGATCGCGTTGTAGCCCAGCCAGCGGCAGGGTTCAGGTTCCCAGACCCGCAGGGCGTCGAGGCCGCTTTGCGCCAACACCCAGGGTTGGCGGACCAGCGGGCTGTCGTGCTGGAGAATCAGGTCGGCCAGGGTCCGGCCACCCAGATTGCTGGCGCCGACGCCTTCGCCGCCGTAGCCACCGGACAAGGCGATGCCCTTGCGCCGGTCACACAGCATGTGCGGCATGAAGTGCCGGGACATGCCCAGGTTGCCGCCCCAGGAATGAGTGATGCGCACGTTCTTCAATTGCGGGAACAGCTCGCCGAACAGGTAGCGACGCAGCTCCACCTCGTCCCGACTCAGGTCGAAATCGTGGCGCAGCTTGCTGGCGAACTGATATCCACCCCGGGCACCAAACACCAGGCGGTTATCCATGGAGCGCTGACCGTAAGTGACCTGGCGACTGCTTTCGCTGAAGGCCTGGCCCTGGTTCAGACCGATTTCGTCCCAGGTCGATTCCGGCAGGGGCTCGGTGGCCACCAGCAGGCTTTGCACCGGCAACTGATAACGACCCAGGGGCGGCAAGGTCACTGAGTACCCCTCCACCGCCGGCACTATCCAGCGGCTGCGCACTGCGGCGTGGCGGGTCTGCAGGCTGCCGGCCTGCCAATGGGTCACCGGGCTGTTCTCGTAAATGTTCACCCCCAGGCGCTCCACCGCACGCGCCAGCCCGCGCACCAGCTTGGCCGGCTGGATGGTGGCGCAATGGGGGGCATAGATAGCGCCATAGGCGTTGGCCACCCGCAACTGCTGAGCCAGTTGCTCGGGGTTCAGCCAGCGGTAATCGTCCTGGTTCAGGCCCTGGGCGTAGAGCTTGTCCAGGTACTGGCGCAGGCTGGTTTCCTGCTCGGGATAGCGGGCCGCGCAATACAGCACCCCGCCTTTGCGGTAATCGCAGTCGATGCCTTCCCGTTCGATGACGTTGGCCACCTCATCGGGAATGCCATGCAGCAGGTCGAAAGAGGCTCGACGCTGCTCCGGCGACAGCCCTGCCAGCAGGCGGTCTTCTCCCAGCAGATTGCCCATCAGCCAGCCGCCATTGCGCCCCGAGGCACCGAAACCTGCAGTCTGGGCCTCGATCACCGCCACCTTGAGCTGCGGCGCTTGGCGCTTGAGGTAATAGGCCGTCCACAGCCCGGTGTAACCGGCGCCAATGATCGCCACGTCCAGATCAAGGTCTTGCTCAAGGGACGGGCGCGGCAACAGCGGCTCGTCCAACTGGTCCATCCACAAACTGATACTGCGCCACGCTGGCATGCAAGCACTCCGCAATCCGAACTTCGAATGCGGCGATCCTAGTCCCTGTCTTCAGGGGCTGTCTTGCGCGCGTGCACGCAAAGAAATTTGTTTGGCATAAGCCTTGGGCGACTGCCCGGTTTGCTGGCGAAAACAGCTGTAGAACGCCGACAGGGAATTGAACCCGGCCGCAAAGGCCAGTTCGTCGACCCGAAGCGGCGGCGCGGCCTGGTCCAGGGCCGCCAGCACATGCTGCAGGCGCGCCTGGTTCACATAACGGTAGAAGCTTTGGCCCAGCACCTGATTGAGCAGGTAGGAAATCTGATTGCGGCTGTAGCCGCACTCCCGGGCGACCCGCTGCAGGTCCAGTTGCGGATCGAGGTAAGGCTGCTGGCGCTGGAAGTACTGCTGCAAGTCCTCGGCCATGAAACTCAACTGGCGCGGCGACAGCCCCAGGCGGCTGACCGCCGGGCGCAGGCTGGCTGAAGAGCTGTCCGGCGCCGGTTCACGCACCAGGGACGCATATTCATTGACCCGCCAAATCAGGCCGTCGCGCACGGTAATCGCTTCACTGGAGCGGAACGACACCAGGCCCTGGCCACCCCGCAGGGTCACCTGATACTGGATAAAGGCCGTGTTGCCATCCAGGCGAATGCGATCACAGTGCTCCAGGGCCTCATCGGGCGCGCGGGGCATGCTCACACGCACGTATTCCCGCAGCTCAGCGAGGCCCAGGGTGCGATTCTGGAAAAAGTCGTTGTACTGGATTTGCGGATGGTAAAGCGCCATCACGCCATCGAGGTCGCGGTGCTTCCAGCACAGGTGATAACGCATCACGGTTTCACCGGTGGCCTGGGTTTGCAGAGGCCCGTCGTCAGGGGCAGTCATAAGG
This sequence comes from Pseudomonas danubii, assembly GCF_042980055.1. NCBI lineage: Bacteria > Pseudomonadati > Pseudomonadota > Gammaproteobacteria > Pseudomonadales > Pseudomonadaceae > Pseudomonas > Pseudomonas danubii. The sequence goes on along the minus strand of NZ_CP116502.1, from coordinate 4,323,695 downwards.
ATCTCGAACAGCCAAAAAAGCGCAGCTTGCCGAACTTCGGCAGAGGCATCAATGACCGTCCTTCAGCCAAGGACCCGGGTTCTCTAGCCCCATTTGGGCGAATACATGACGTGCATCAAAAATCTGCGAGTGAACCGCCGGACGGTGGGCAAAAAAACTGCGAGCGGTCACAAGCCGGTGCTATTTTTAAACCCTTGACTGATCGGGTCATTGACGAGCCGATCGTTCCTACCGCGAGCACAAGGAAGCGCTCAATGAATCAAGGTGGGCCACCGATGAACAGAGTCTGGGCCAGCAAAGTCACCTTTCCCAACGCCTGCCAGCTGATGCGCTGGCATTTTCATCCCCTGGGCTTCGAGGCCAGCATGGATGCGCCAGGCAGCATGATCGCCCGGCTCTTCGACCGTGCCAGCGGCGAAACCATGATCGCCATCGCCGGCATTCCCTGTGCCACGGTGATGAGCGCCGCGGATGTCGAACGAATAATCGAGGCGGTGGAAGATGAACTGGAGGCCTTTGCTCCGTCCCTGACACTCAAGGCCTGACGCCAGGCCCCATCGACCGAAGCCCGCCTGACCAGCGGGCTTTTTTCGTCCTCACTGCCGCAGGTCGCGGAAATATGGCTTGTCTCGGGGCACCCGATCCGAAGCCTTGGGCGCATTGCCCGCCGCCGCCTCCTGGCGATCGACGTACCAGTAGCAGTGCTTGGCCGCCCGAGTGATCCCCACATAAGCCAGGCGCAGGATCTCGTCCTTCTGCGCGCTGTCGTAGGGTTCGGCGTCGCCATCTTTGCCCAGGCCGGCCATGCGATACACCTGATTCTTGTAGGGCGAGCTGCTCAGGTGCTGGCAATCTCCCAGCAGGAACACCGCGTCCGCCTGCAAGCCCTTGGCACTGTGATAGGTGAGTTGCTTGAGCCGTCGAGCCGCGGGCGGCAAGCTAGAATCAACATTAACTATTGGTAAAATATGCTCTTCTATCAATAACTTATCGCTAGTTTTTCGAAACAGCATCAAGATTGAATCGCCCTGCCGATAGTGCTCTGCCAGGCGCTGGGCCAGGCCCTGATCGTCACGATCCAGTACCTGCACCGGCCATAGGTCCTTGGCCTCGCCACTGGCCTTGGCCTTCTTTCCGGCAATCGCCGGGGCTGCGCGAACAATATGCTCCGCCGCATCGATCACATGCTGATGACTGCGGTAGTTCTCGCTGAGCATGACTCGATTGGTGGCCGGAGACGGGAACTCCTTGTTGAACTCGATAAAGTACTTCGGCGAACTGCCGCGCCAGCCGTAGATCGATTGCCAGTCATCGCCCACGCAGAGCAAGGAAGAATGCTGGGCTCCACGCCCCACGTGCAGGGCCGCGCCACGGCTGCGAATCTCCCTGAGACTGGCCTTGATCCAAGAAACGATCTGCGGCGAAACGTCTTGAAACTCGTCGATCATCAGATGCGACATCGGCCTCAGGCAACTGTCGCTGAGCAGCTTGAAGTTTTCCGGGGAGCGCTCGCTGAACAGGGCGAACATCCGGTTGTAGCTCATGATCGGCGGCGACTGATCCAGCAAGTGGTCTTCAAGGGCTCGCCAGAACAGGCTCAAGGCCTCGAAGAAGAATCGGTCCGGATCATCCTGGGCGAAGCTCATGTTGCCGACCGCGTCGCCCACATCCAGCCCCAGGTTCTCGATAAAACCGGCGGCGGCAACAAAACAATCCAGCAACGGCGCCGAAGCCAGCTCGCCCTTGACCTTGTAGTCGAAGCCCGGGCCGGCACTGACCTCGGCAGAAAAGGCGCCCAAAGCTCGCTTGGACGACTCGTAACTATCCAACCAAATCAATGGCTTACGGCAGAAAGCTTGAAACAGGGTGCGTTTTACCGCCCACTCCGCTCGCACCGTCAGCTTGGCTCCGGGCCGGCTGATCTGCGGGTTCTCCCGCGGGTCGAAGCCCAGTACCACCCAGGCATCCAGCTCAGCGGCATAGCCATGGCAATGGAAGGTCGATCCGTTGATTTCAAAGCTCTGGCGCTGAGGCTCGATGCCCTTGATCGGCCAGGCCCCGGCACGAAACCACAGGTCTTCCACGGTGTCGCAGAGCTCCTCATCACGCTTGGCCGCCAGCTCGGTGACCGCCACGCGCTTCTGTACATCGGGGTGATCGCGCTCCAGCTCCTTGAGCTGCAAGGCGTGGCGCAGCAAGGGCTTGAGCGCCAGGCGGAAGCGTTCGTCGCTGCGGTACAGCGCCTGGTAGCAGGCATTGAGGTGCTTGCGCTGGGCATCGTTGATTCGCAGGTCGAAGGGGTTGCTGTCCACCTCGTCTTCGGCACCCTGCACCCGCTCACTGAGGTTCTCGAAGGCCTGAAGGCGTTCGAACCCCGGCAGACTGCGCACCATGGGCAAGATCCGCGAATGGAAGGTGCGCACCAGATCCCGGGCTTCCCGGGGGCTGAGCGCCCGGCCCCACAGGGCAAAGACCTGCACCAGCTTATTGATGAAATCCTTGCGTGACTCCCGGGTGAAAGTCACTACGGTCATGGAATCCAGCTCGAATCCCAGGTAGTGATTGAGCAAAAGCAGGCGCAATACCAAAGAAGTCGACTTGCCCGCCCCGGCCCCGGCAATCACTGCAGTAGCAGGCGTGTCGCTGAAAATCATCTTCCATTGGGCAGCGCTGGGCTGGGACTGCGGCGCCAGCAACCGGGAGACATCGGCCTTGAAGCGTTTTTTCAACTCGGCGCTCAGCGGCAGGCGCCAGTCGTCGAACAGCCGGTCATCCACCCCCGGCGGCCGGTGCTCGGTGTTGCGACTGTCGCGAATCAGCAGCACCTGACGCCCTTCCTCCAGCCCTTCGAGCCGTCCCTCCTGGTAGCCGTATTCCACGCCTGCCGTGTGCCCGCTGCGAAAGCCGTCGGCCTGACCGTGCAGCCAGGACGCGCGATGCTGAGCCCGCAGGCGATTCAGGCCATGGCCGAAAAACCGCGCCGCCAAGCGCTTCAACAGGGGCATCTGAGCCAGGGGCAAAAGATCGGGGGGCAGATCGGGGCTGTGTTGCGACACGCGGACTCCAGGGGATGAGACTGAGCGGTAATGGTCGCCGGATTTTTTCACGGTATCCAGCGAATTGCTTGTGGGTCATTAACTTAAGCGATGAACCGAAGGTTTAACACCAGCTCTGCGACAAAAAAACCATCTAACTTTACGATTGGATTACGGCATTTTTTGCGCTTTTTATCGATCAATAGCTGATGGAAGATGCACGCCATCAACCAACGGTTATCGTTTTTTGGCCCGGGTCCAACGAGCCATTACGAGCCCTTTTGAGGAGACGATCATGCTTGAACTCAGACCTTTCAGCTCCCTGGGTGGCGCTCACCACGGCTGGCTGGATGCCCATCACCACTTTTCCTTCGCCGAGTACCATGACCCCAAGCGCATGCACTGGGGCAACCTGCGGGTGTGGAACGATGACGTAATCGCTCCCGGCACCGGCTTCCCCCAGCATCCGCACCGGGACATGGAAATCATCACCTACGTTCGCGAAGGCGCCATCAGCCACCAGGACAACCTGGGCAACAAGGGACGCACCGAAGCCGGTGACGTGCAGGTGATGAGTGCGGGGACCGGGATCGCCCACAGCGAATACAACCTGGAAGCCACGCCGACCAAGATCTTTCAGATCTGGATCATTCCCAACCAGGCCGGCTCCGCGCCGTCTTGGGGCGCCAAGCCTTTTCCCAAGGGGTTGCGCGAAGGGTTCGTGACCCTGGCCAGCGGCAAGGATGGCGATGAGGAAAGCTTGCGTATTCGCGCCGATGCACGGCTGGTGGCGGCCAACCTGAAGGCCGGGGAAACCGCCGAGTACCACCTGGACGCAGGGCGTCGGGCTTATCTGGTGCCGGCGACCGGGGTGATCGAGATCAACGGCTTGCGTGCCGAAGCTCGAGACGGTGTTGCAATCGAAGATGAGCGGGTGCTGCGGGTGAGCGCCGTGCAAGACAGCGAAATCGTGCTGGTAGACCTGGCTTGAACCGCAGCGGCAAATAAAAAGGGGCGACCCATGCTGGTCGCCCCTTTTTTTGCCCGCTAGCCGGCTACACAGATCGTGCAATGAACAACCACCGTAGGAGCTGGCTTGCCAGCGAACGCATCCGCAAGACCTGTGTCCGTCTCAAGGACCTTTTCGCCGGCGAGCCGGCTCCTACGTGAATCAGTTGCCGCTGATGGCGGTGTCCACCAGGGTCTGGGCTTCCTGCACCAGCTGCTTGAGGTGGTCGTCGCCGATGAAGCTTTCAGCGTAGATCTTGTAGATATCTTCGGTGCCAGACGGGCGTGCGGCGAACCAGCCGTTCTCAGTCATGACTTTCAGGCCGCCAATGGCCTGATCGTTACCCGGTGCCTGGCTGAGGATCTGCTGGATCGGCTCACCAGCCAATTGGGTCGAGGTCACTTGTTGCGGGGAGAGCTTGCTGAGCAAGGCTTTCTGCTGCGGATTGGCCTTGGCATCGACCCGCACCGAGAAAGGTTCGCCCAGTTCATCGCACAGCGCGCGGTAAGCCTGGCTTGGATCACGGCCGGTGCGCGCGGTCATTTCAGCGGCCAGCAGCGACGGGATCAGGCCGTCCTTGTCGGTGCACCAGACGCCGCCATCCTTGCGCAGGAAAGAGGCACCGGCACTTTCTTCACCACCAAAGCCCAGAGAGCCATCGAACAGGCCATCGGCAAACCACTTGAAGCCCACCGGCACTTCGTACAGGCGACGACCCAGGCGTGCCGTCACCCGATCGATCAAGCCACTGCTGACCACGGTCTTGCCCACGGCGGCATCGGCACGCCATTGCGGACGGTTCTGGAACAGATAGTCGATGGACACCGCCAGGTAGTTGTTGGGCGCCAGCAGGCCGCCGCTTGGGGTCACGATGCCGTGGCGGTCGTGATCGGGGTCGCAAGCAAAGGCCACGTCAAAGCGTTCTTTCAGGCCGATCAGCCCTTGCATGGCGTAGCTGGAAGATGGGTCCATGCGGATCTGCCCGTCCCAGTCCACCGACATGAAACGGAAGGTGGCGTCCACTTGCTTGTTCACCACCTCCAGGTCAAGGCGGTAGTGCTCGGCGATCGCCGACCAGTAACGCACCCCTGCTCCACCCAGCGGGTCCACGCCCAGGCGCAGCTTGGCGTTGCGGATCGCATCCAGGTCGATGACGTTGATCAGGTCGGCGACATAGGTGTTGAGGTAATCGTGGCGATGGGTGGTATCGGCCTTCAGCGCTTGCTCATAGCTGATGCGCTTGACCCCGGCCAGCTTGGCCGCCAGCAGTTCGTTGGCCTTGGCTTCGATCCACTTGGTGATGTGGGTGTCGGCCGGGCCGCCATTGGTGGGGTTGTACTTGTAGCCGCCGCTTTGTGGCGGGTTGTGGGACGGGGTGATAACGATCCCGTCCGCCAGGCCCGAAGTGCGACCGCGGTTGTAGCAGAGGATGGCATGGGACACCGCCGGCGTCGGGGTGTACTCGTCACCGGCAGCAATCATCACCGTCACACCGTTGGCCGCCAGGACTTCCAGGGCACTGGCCCCGGCCGGGGTCGACAGTGCGTGGGTATCGATGCCGACAAACAGCGGCCCGGTGATGCCCTGGGCTTCGCGGTACAGGCAGATGGCCTGGCTGATGGCCAGGACATGCCATTCATTGAAACTCAGATCGAACGAGCTGCCGCGGTGCCCGGAGGTGCCGAAAGCCACGCGCTGGGTGGGCACCGATGCATCGGGCTGACCGGTGTAATACGCCGTAACCAGTCGCGGGATATCGACCAGCAACTCAACGGGTGCCGGCTTGCCCGCAAAAGGACTGAGAGTCATGCAAAACCTCTGAAAAAGGATGGTTCGGGAATAGAGCGCAGTTTACTGGCAGTTTGACCACCGCGCGACGAAATCTATCCCAGAACAACCCCGCCTTTCTCAGCTGACTGAAGCAGGCCTGGCTTAAGGAGCTGGCTTGCCAGGGAAGACAGCCTCAAGGCTTGCACGAGGCCCAGGCCCCATTGGCCGACAAGCCGGGGCCGACAAAGATACAGATACAAAAACGCCAGGCTTGGCCTGGCGTTGGGGGAATCAGGCCGGTTCGACCTGCAGCGCGACCCGTTCGCGACATGGACATTCGTCCATGTAACGGTGCGCCTCGACAAACTCGCTGAAGGGGAAGACTCGGGTCTTCAAGGGCACCAGCACTCGATCCGCAGTCAGCTGGTTGATGTCGCGCAGCGCACGCTGCAACGCAACCTGATCCTGAATGATCCCCAGTTCCGGCTTGCCGGTGAAGTTGCCGATGCAGTGGACAAAGAACTGGATGTTCTTCTGGAACGCCGCGCAGGCCGGGAATGGAGTCTGGTTGCCGCCTTGCAGGCCGTACAACACCAGGCTGCCGCGAGGCGCCAGGACATCACCGAGCATCGACATCTGCGGACCGCCCAGACCGTCGAACACCACATCGACCCCGCGATTGTTGGTGAGCTTGTTGATCTGCATCAGCAGGTCCTGCTCTTCGGTGACAATCACCTTCTCGGCGCCGAGGGACAGCAGGTACTCACGCTCTTCAGCGGTCTTGGTCGCGGCAATCACCCGCACACCCAGGGCCTTGCCCAACTGCACAAAGGACGGGCCGGCACAGTGGCTGGCATCGGTGACCAGGGCGAACTGCCCGGGCTTGACCCGCGCAAGGTCAGCGTAGGCGAAATAGGCGATCAACAGCGGCGTGTAATGCACCGCGGCTTCGATAGGGCTAAGCACATCCGGATAACGGGTCAGGGCCGAGCGTGGCAGGACGATCTGCTCGCCATACACCGGGTAGTCATTGGGGCTTTGCGCGGGAAAGCTGGCGACCTTGTCACCGACCGCGAGGTCGTCGACGCCCTCGCCTACCGCCGTGACCACACCGGCCATTTCATGCCCGAGGCCAGACGGCAGACGCGCATGGGACGACGCCAGGTTCTGCCGCCAGAGCACGTCGTACCAACTGATACCGATGGCTTCGACTCGTACCTGCACTTCGCCTGGCGCAGGCAACGAGGCCGCATGCTCTTCGCATTTGAGCACCTCGGCCGGTCCAAACTTGTGAAAACGAATCGTGCGGGACATCGCAAACCTCGTCAAATTAACCTCTAATGCCGCGAACTTTATCCGGGCTTTGAAAGCAAGACTATCAGTGCCTATTAATAGTCGACATGTCTGTCATTGATTCCGTGCCCTTGAAAATCGGGGCGAATAGCGTGTCGGGCCGCAGCCTGAGCACAAACAAACAACATTTAGCCGATGCAGAGTACCAGCCTTTACCCGTAAGATTCACGCCGGCCATTGTTCCGATATGGCCGCTCCCGTCAAGTTCGCTGACTCTGCCAGGACTCCAGATGAATCGTAATGACCTGCGTCGTGTCGACCTGAATCTATTGATTGTGTTCGAGACACTGATGCACGAACGCAGTGTGACTCGCGCCGCCGAGAAGCTGTTTCTCGGTCAGCCAGCCATCAGTGCCGCGCTGTCGCGGCTGCGCAACTTGTTCGACGACCCGCTATTTGTACGCACCGGCCGCAGCATGGAGCCGTCGGCCCGGGCCGTGGAAATCTTCGCCCTGCTCTCACCGGCCCTGGACTCGATCTCCACCGCCGTCAGCCGCGCCGCCGAGTTCGACCCCGCCACCAGCACCACAGTGTTCCGCATTGGCCTGTCCGACGACGCGGAGTTTGCCCTCCTGCCGATGCTGCTCAAGCGCCTGCGCGCCGAAGCCCCGGGCATCGTACTGGTGGTGCGCCGGGCCAACTACCTGTTGATGCCGTCGCTGCTGGCCTCCGGTGAAATCTCCATCGGCGTCAGCTACACCGCCGACCTGCCGGCCAACGCCAAGCGCAAAGTCCTGCGCCGCAGCCTGCCCAAACTGCTGCGTGCCGACACCGTTCCGGGCGCCCTGAGCCTGGACGACTTCTGCGCCCGCCCTCACGCCCTGGTGTCGTTCGCCGGGGACCTGAGCGGTTTTATCGATGAAGAACTGGAAAAGCTCGGACGCAAACGCCACGTAGTGCTCGCTGTGCCGCAATTCAACGGCTTGAGCACCCTGCTGGCCGGCACCGACATCCTCGCCACCGTGCCCGACTACACCGCCGAGGCCCTGACCGCCGCCGGCGGCGTACGCGCCGAAGACCCGCCCCTGCCGGTGCGCAGCTTCGAGCTGCACATGGCCTGGCGCGGCTCCCAGGACAACGACCCGGGAGAGCGCTGGTTGCGTTCGCGGATTCAGATGTTTTTTGGGGATCCGGATAGCCTTTGAGATCGACCAGTGTCGCCTTCAACATCCACCGATTACTGGATGAGTGTTGCGATCCAAGGTGTGGCGCCAGGGTTGTAGGCGCTGATGAAGAATTGACCCATCTGCCGAAAAACCGCTGACCCAAGCAGCCTTCAAGGCTAAGGCCGTCTGTGCGCGGTATCTACCTATCCAAGTTGGGGCAGTCTTGCCCTCAGCAGGTGGGGCAATTGCGCATCAATGCCAACACTCGGCCCTCATGCAGAGAAGGCGGCGAGCACATCGCTGGCAATCAGCTCTTTTCTGGCGTTGCACTGATCGTCGCCAGTCATGCGCCAGACATTCCAGCCGTTTTGCAACTGACGCTCACCGAACCGATTCATCACCGACTCCAGTGCGCGTTGCTTTTGCGCTGGCAAGGCATTCAGTTTTTCCTCACTGAACCCATTGAAGTCAAAAACATCCCTGATGTAGTGAGCATCGACTGAATTTCGAGTGGACGCTGCCCATTTGCCGACCTGGTTACGCCCCTCCCACATCAAAGGGTGTAACTCGTCCGGGGTGTAAAAGCCCAAGCCGAACCCGGTTCCGTAACCCTGGCTTTCCTGATAGGCATACAGATATTCAAAGAGCTCGGCAAAGTCCTCCAGGCGCCAGAACGATTCGATCAGTTGCTCGAGACTCATGACCTCGTCTGCGACGCTCAAGAGCAAGCCATTGTCGTGCAGGAAAACGGCACTGACATGACAGTTCATCGATTCGTCGCATTCATCCTTTGACCAGATTCGCTCGGAATAAAGCGTTACTCCTGCGGAATCGGGAGCCAGCAAGTTCTTTTGATGATTTTTCTCAGAGAACTTGACGACTTTCCCGGCATTGTTACCGAAGCGTTCAATGGCCACTCCCAACTGCCCAAACCATTCCCTTAAAGAGACGCTGACGGCAGGCAGTTGTGCCGAACCCTCCTTTTTCAGATGGGCGACAAGGAAATTGTACGGTCGACTCATTTCGAGGCTCTCTTGGTTTTGGAGTTGCTGTGTATCACCGGCACAAGGTCCCATTGCAAACAGGCACGATTACCATCGTGTCAGCGGAACAAGCTCGGCCCGTGCCAGCAAAACACACCCACTACAAGGTGTAGGCAATGCCGACCTGCAGCGTTCGCGGAGCCCCCGGATAAGCGTAAACGTTGCCGAACGCGCCCTCTTCATAATCACGGTCAAACAGGTTTTTCAGATCCAGATTCAGCCGCACCTTGTCATTGACCTTGTAGAAACCGAGCAAATCGACAACGGTGTAGCTGCCCATCGAAAACCCGGTATTGGCGGTTTGCCCGGCGCGCTCGTCGACGTACCTGAGTCCGCTCCCCAGGCCCAGGCCCTTGAGCATGCCGTCCTGGAACTCGTACATATTCAGCAGGCTGAAGCTGTTTTTCGGGATGTTCAGCAGCCGCGTGCCAGAGCGCAGCACGTTGTCCTTGGTGACTTCGGCATCGACATAGGCGTAGCCGCCGATCACGCGCCATTCGGGCGTAAGGTTGCCGGCAACGTTGACATCGAAACCACGGCTTCGCACTTCACCGGCGGCCACGCTGAAGGTCGAGTCAACAGGGTCGGCGGTCAAGACGTTGCGCTTTTCGATCTGATAGATCGCCGCGTCGACACTCAACTGCTGATCCAGTGCTTCCCACTTGAGACCCATTTCATAAGACTTGCCCTTCTCCGGCGCAAACCCGCCGCCGAGCCGGCTGGCGCCGGTGTTGGGCTTGAACGAGCGAGCGGTATCGGCGTAGAGCGCCAAGGTCTCGGTCAAGTCGTAGCTCACGCCAATGCGCGGTGTGACCGCGTTGTCACTGGCCTGCCAACTCTTGCCGCCGGGTACATAGGTTTCATAGTCATGTTCGAAGCGTTCGAAACGCGCCCCTGCCAGCACTTTCAGTTTGTCGGTCAGGGCCACTTGATCCTGCACGAACGCGGCATAAGTCTTGAGGTTTTCCTTGTCATGAGTCGGCGTGCGGGTCAGGGCCGGACGCGGCTGGCCGTACAGCGGATCGAAGAGGTCGATGGGGTACGCACCGACAGCACCACTGGAGCGTTGAATGATCGACTGGTAGTCGTAGTCTTCGTACTCGATACCGGTGAGCAAAGTGTGCTGCAAACCGGCGGTATCGAAATGGCCGGTCAGGTTGAGCTGGGCATCCCGGTCGGTCCACTCCAGCTTGCGATAGTTGAAATTGCGCCCCAAGGTGCGGCCGTCAGCGGCAATACCGTTGGCCTCGACCGCGTTGCCCTTGAGCGAACCTTCAAGCCACTGCACACCACCCCCCAGGGTCCAGTCGTCATTGAGCAGGTGTTCAAAGCGCAGTTGCGCCATGTTGTTGTCGTTGTGCAGTTTGCCAACGTCTTTTTCACCGAAAAAACTGTCGCGAGAAGCGCTGCCAATCTGCTTCGCGTAACGGGTAACGCCTCGATCCAGAGGCGCGTTGTTACGCATGAAATCGCCTTCGAAAATCAGCCTGGTCGCGTCGCTTACCTGCCAGCTGAGCACCGGCGTGACACCGTAGCGCTCGGTGTCGACATGATCGCGGAAGGTATCGCCACCCTCGCCCACGACGTTCAGTCGATAGGCCAGGCGCCCGTCTTCGTCGAGCGGCCCGGAAGCGTCCAACGTGCCGCGCCTCATGCCCTGGTCGTTCAGTTGACTGCCCAGGGTGACCGTGCGCTCGGGCAACGGCTGTTTGGAAACCACGTTGAAAGTACCGCCAGGATCACCCCGGCCATACAGCATGGTTGCCGGGCCGCGCAGCACTTCAAGGCGTTCAATGGTGTTGGCATCCGGCATGTTCGGATAGCCGCGATTGATGGGAAAACCGTTGCGGTAAAACTCGCCGGTGGTGAAGCCACGGACGGTAAACGTGGTCAGCCCCTGCCCACCAAAATTGTTCGCCCGCCCCACGCCCCCGGCGTAGTCCAGCGCGTCCTGCAAACGCGTGGCTCCAAGATCCTCCACCGCATCCTTGGCGACCACACTGATCGACTGCGGGGTTTCATGGATCGAGGTATCGGTCCGCGTGGCGCTGGCCGAGCGCGTTGCGCGATAACCCTGCACCGGACCATCTGCCCTTTCGTAAGTCTCGGTGCCGATGACATCAGCCGTGCCCAACTCAAGGGTTGAGGGCTTTACCTGCGCTTGTTCAGCCCATGAGGTAGACGACAACGCTTGCAGCACACAAATGGAAAGCAGGGTTCGGCGCATGGAGAGAAAAAACCTTTACGAATAGGCCAATACAAGGGGTGAAACCGCCAAAAAACTCCGGCGCATGCTATACAAAACCATTCGCAATTAATACAAATTCCCATTAGTACCCAAGGCCCTATTCCCCCCTAGCCATCACCGAAGCGCGTCGCGCGAAATCCCCACCTGCATCCATTGACAAGGCCAGGGCAAAAATTCAACATGCCAGCACTTGTTGGACAACCTACAACCAACAACCAACAAGTACCGCTCTGCAACCGCCAAGGCGTGCGAAGAGCTGTCGAGGAGATGAAATCCATGCCTCACCCCAAATCCGCCACAGCGTGGCCGCCCTCCTGTGCCGCCCCGAGAGAAACGATCCAAGCCCCGAGCTTCGTGCTGCCGACAGGTGCATGCGACACCCATGCGCATGTGATCTGTGCTGATTTTGAGCGCTATCCCCTGGTACCCGAGCGCAGTTACACCCCGCCTCCCGCACCTGAGGCGCTGTACCTGGACATGTTGCGGGCCACGGGGATGCAGCGCGGGGTTCTGGTGCAGCCGAGCGTCTACGGCACCGATAACCGCTACATGCTCGAGGTGTTGCAACGTCATCACGATCGACTGAGGGGCGTCGCGGTAGTCGACGAACGAATCGGCGATGACGAACTGGCGCACATGCACGCCTTGGGTGTGCGTGGAGTTCGCATCAACGTGCTGTTTCGCGGCGGCGTGAATCTGGACTTGATGGAGCGTCTTGCCCATCGAGTTGCCGACCTTGGCTGGCATCTGCAGTTTTTGATTGATGTCCGGCTGTTAAGCGAGCTGCAGGCACGGATAGCCAGGCTGCCCTGCCCCGTGGTGATCGATCACTTCGGACACTTCCCGGCCCGCCTGGGCGTCAAGGAGCCAGGGTTCGAGTTGCTGCTGAGAAACGTGGCGGAACACGGTTGGTGGGTCAAGTTGTCGGGCGCTTATCGCCTGAGTGAGCGGCATCCGGACTATGCCGACACGGATGCGCTGGCCCATGCCTTGCTGGGCGTCGCCCCCGAACGAATGGTTTGGGGCAGCGACTGGCCCCACGTAGCGCTCGAAAGCACGCCCGACACCGGTTCATTACTGGATCGCTTGCGCTCATGGGCGCCCGATGAGCGCCAACGACAGAGCATCCTGGTCGATAACCCCGCCGTTCTGTACGACTTCAAATAACAAAAACAATAACCCAGCGGCACTAAGGTGCTGCACGGAGAACAATAATGAGCTGGTTTAGCGAACTTAATACCGTTGAAAAACGCACCTTCTATTCCGCATTGGGTGGCTGGGCGCTGGACGCCCTGGACTTCATGGTGTTCACCTTCGTCATCGCCTCCTTGATGACCCTCTGGCACATCGACAAGGGATCAGTGGGACTGCTGAGCACCGTGACCTTGCTGTTTTCGTCCATTGGCGGATGGGGAGCGGGGATCCTGGCTGACCGCTACGGTCGGGTGCGGCTGCTGCAGATCAGCATTCTGTGGTTCTCGATCTGCACCGTACTGATCGGCTTCGCGCAAAACTTCGAACAGCTGTTTGTGCTTCGTGCGCTGCAAGGCCTCGGGTTCGGCGGCGAGTGGGCGGTGGGCTCGGTGCTGATCGGCGAAATGGTCCGAGCGGAACATCGCGGCAAGGCCGTGGGTATCGTGCAGAGCGGATGGGCCATTGGCTGGGGCGCGGCCGCGCTGCTCTACACAGTGGCCTTCAGCTACCTTCCCGAAGACCTTGCCTGGCGCTCGCTGTTCTGGATCGGCATCGCACCTGCACTCCTGGTGCTCTACATTCGTAAATACGTGCCAGAACCCGAGGTGTTCCTGCAGAGCAAAAAGCACCAGAGCGAAACAGGCAACAGGGTGGCCTTCTGGCACATCTTCTCCCCCTCGCTGCTGCGCACCACCCTGTTGTCCGCGCTGCTGTGCATGGGGGTACAAGGTGGCTACTACGCGATCACCACATGGTTGCCGGCCTATCTGAAGCTGGAGAAGGGCCTGTCAGTCTTCGGCACCGGCAGCTACCTGCTGGTGGTCATCCTGGGTTCATTCTTCGGCTATGTCTGCGGTGCCTACCTGTCTGACCGGCTGGGGCGCCGCGCCAACTTCATCCTCTTCGCCGTCCTGTCGGCCATCAGCGTGATCTGCTACATGCAACTGAACCTGACCAACACCCAGATGCTGATTCTCGGCTTTCCCTTGGGGTTCGCCGCATCCGGTATCTACAGCGGCATGGGGGCCTTTCTGACGGAACTTTATCCTTCGGCAGTGAGGGCCAACGGCCAGGCGTTCTCCTATAACTTCGGGCGCGCGGTGGGCGCACTGTTCCCGGGACTCGTCGGTTTCATCAGTGCCCAATACAGCCTGGGCACCGCGATTGCGATGTTCGCCGGAGGTGCCTACTGCCTGGTTCTGGTGGTGACCTGCTTCCTCCCGGAAACCAGGGGCAAGCAATTGCACTGAACCAGACATCATTTGTTAGAGTAACGCCCGCGTATCGTTCGTTACGCGGGCGTTCTACGTTTCAAGCTTTTGAAACCGACATTCGATGACTGAGAAAAATGACTATAAAAGCAATTGGCCGACGTGATCACTTCTCGGTTGAGATCTTTCGTTATCTGGAAAGTGAAATACGTGAAGGTCGACTCCGTCCCGGTGATCGCATCCCCACCGAAAGCCGCTTAGCCGAAGCCTTCGCCGTTAGCCGAAATGTCGTGCGTGAAGCCGTGGCGCGGCTCAGTTCGGCTGGCCTCGTCATCAGTCGCCAAGGGCTTGGGGTGTTTGTTGCCACCGAAGCCAACCAGAGCAGCTTCCGCATCACTCAAGAGGAACTGACCGACAGCACCAAGCTGCGCCAGCTCTACGAACTGCGCCTGGACCTCGAAGTCGCCGCAGCCGCCATGGCCGCCCGACGTCGCTCACTCAATCAGTTGAACAAGATCGCGGCGGCGCTGGACACCCTGCGCGACGGCCTGCAAAACCCTCAGGACATGCTGGAGCACAGCCTGCAGTTCAAGCGCGCCATTGCCGACGCCACAGGCAATGACTACTTTCGCAACTTCATCATCTTTCTCTGCAGCCACGTCTACGAAGCGGCCTTGCTGGAAAACCGCCTGGTGCGTTCGAGCGACCTCGGCGAAACCCTGCTGGCCGAACATCAGGCGATCTTTGACGCGATCAAGCTCGGCGACCCCGACCTCGCCAGGCGCGCCACCTGGCAACAGATCATCAACTCCGCCGAGCGCAATGGGTTGCGGGGATTGCAAGGCTGGGAAATCACTCGCATGAGTTCGCTGGGCGAAACCTACGCCCCGCAATGCGCAGGCCCGGATCCCGAGCCGCGCAAACTGCAACGCACCTTGCCGGACGGGGCATGCGACTGCCACTTCCACGTCTTTGGTGACGAGCATGGGCAACCGTTCTCCCCTCACCGTTCCTACACGCCGCCCCCCGCTCCCCTGGAGGCCTTTGAGCACGTCCAGAAAACCCTGGGGTTGAGTCGCGCAGTCATCGTCCAACCCAGTGTCTACGGGGCGGACAACAGCACCACCCTGGCGGCGCTGAAGCAAGGGGGCAGCGCATTGCGCGGGGTTGTGGTGATCGATACCGACACCCATAGCCAAACCCTGCAGGCGATGCATCGCCTCGGGGTTCGCGGCGTGCGCGTCAACCTGATCTTTAAAAGTGGCGTCGAGGTATCGGATGTTGCGGCCCTGGCGGAAAAAGTCGCACCCCTTGGCTGGCACCTTCAGTTGCTGATCGATATCACCGAATTCGCCGACTTGTACGAAACCGTGGCCAGCCTGCCGGTGCCAGTCGTCATCGACCACATGGGGCACATGCCCACCAGTTGCGGGCTGAGCCACCCGGGATTCACCGATCTGCTGCGCCTGCTGCAAGAAGGCCGGGTGTGGGTCAAGCTGTCCGGCGCCTATCGCTTTACCGCGTCGAAGGACTTTCCTTATGACGACGTAACACCCTACGCCCGGGCGTTGATCGAGGCCAATCCGAACCGGCTGCTGTGGGCAAGCGATTGGCCACATCCGTGCATACCGGTGCCGATGCCCAACGACGCCAGCCTGCTGGAGATGCTGTTCGACTGGGTTGAAAACGATGACGCGCTGATCAAGCAGATCCTGGTGGACAACCCGGCACAGCTCTACGGCTTCTGAAGACGCCCAGCTTGGTCGGCGCCGCGCATCAGCTTCAGCAAGGCCTGGAGCGGGTGCTGGACGGTCTGCCCGTCCTTGCGCTTGACCTGGCTGCGGCACGAGTAGCCATCCGCCAGCAGGCGCCCGGCCCCATTGAGACGGGCCACCAAGGGGCCCCAGGACTGGCGGTAAATGACCTCCGAGGTCCCGGCGTTCTGGGTTTCGTGGCCGTAGGTTCCGGACATCCCACAGCAGCCGCTGGCTTGCACCTGCAACTTCAGGCCGACTCGCGCAAAAATCGTCTGCCACAGCGCCACGCTGCCCGGCTCGTTGGTTTTCTCGGTGCAGTGCGGCACAAAGTGGTAAGTCTCCTGGTCCGCGCCCAGCGCTGACGGCGCCAGTACCTGGGCCAGCCATTCCTGCGGCAGCAGCACGCTCGGGGCCTGATCCTGACCCAGGGTCTTGGCGTACTCCTGCCGATAAACCAGGGTCATCGCCGGATCAAGACCCACCAATGGAATCTGATATCGGTGCAGCTGGCGCAGCGATCGGCCGTTGCAATGCGCAGCCTTTTCGAAGGCTCTCAAAAAACCCTGGACCTGCAGCGGCTTGCCATTGGCCGCGAACGGCGCGATGTACACCTCAAACCCCAGCCTGGAAATCAGTTCGATCCAATCGGCCAGCAGCGGTGTTTCGAAGTAACGGGTAAAGGCGTCCTGCACGAGAATCACGCTGCGAGCCCGTTGCGCCTCGTCCAGCCGCTCAAGCAGCGCAGGCGACGCCACGCGCACGTTCCACCGCCGGCACACCTCATCAAAATCCAGCAGGCTCAGCAGCGGACTGTCGATCATTCCGGCCACCCGCCGCAGAAACGCCCCCACCATCCGCGAGCCGATGATCCCGTTGTACAAGCGCGGCACGCGGGCGAAGTGGGGAATGGTGTACTCCAGGGAACCGATGAGGTAATCCTTCAACGGGCGCAGATAGCGACTGTGGTACAGCTGCAAAAACCGCGAGCGAAAGTCCGGCACATTGACTTTCACCGGGCACTGCCCCGCACAGGACTTGCAGGCGAGGCACCCGGCCATCGCCTCGTAGACCTCGTGGGAAAAGTCTTTCTGGCCCAGCTTCCGTGCAAGCGTATTGAGCGCACGCCTGGGCAGGCCGAGCAGCGCGGACCTGGACGAGAGAGCCAGTTCCAGCACATCGACACCTTGCTGGCCCTGCAAGCGCAGCCACTCACGCACCAGCGACGCGCGCCCCTTGGGCGAGTGCAGTCTATTGCGGGTGCCTTTCCAGGACGGACACATGGCGTCATCGGGGTCGAAGTTGTAGCAGGCGCCGTTGCCGTTGCAATGCACCGCGGCGTCGTAGTGCGACCAGACCCGCTCATCGATGGTGCGATCAAGCTCGCCCCGCAACCGGACCTCGTCCACCCGGGTCAACCGGGCGTCGGGCAGCGTCTTGGGCGTGGCGATCTTGCCCGGATTGAGTTGGTTGTTCGGATCAAAAGCCGCCTTGAGTTCCTGTAGAGCCGGATAGAGTTCGCCGAAGTAGTCGGGCACGTATTGCGACCGCAAGCCTTTGCCATGCTCGCCCCAGAGCAAGCCGCCGTGCTTGTGCGTGAGCTCGGCGACGGCGTCGGAAATGGGCCGGATCAGGGCCGCCTGAGCGGGGTCTTTCATGTCCAGGATCGGCCGCACATGCAGGACCCCGGCGTCCACGTGACCGAACATGCCATATTCCAGGCCATGGCTATCGAGCAGCTCGCGGAACTGCGCAATGAAATCAGCCAGGTGCTCGGGAGGAACGGCGGTATCTTCGACGAACGGCTGGGGCCGGGCGGAGCCTTTGACATTGCCCAGCAACCCCACGGCCCGCTTGCGCATCGCGTAGACCCGCTGCACGGCCTGGGCGCCGACGGCCAGGGTGTGCCCCAATCGCACCACGCGGGTGTCACGCTGCAGGTGCAGGACAAATTCATCCACGCGTTGCAGCAAGGCCGCCTCGTCGTCGCCGCTGAATTCAACCAGGTTGATGCCCAGGGTCGGCACCTCGGGGTCTTGGGGAAAGTACTCGGCGACGCCGTGCCAGACGATGTCGTTCATCGCCAGCCCGAGGACCTTGGAGTCCACCGTCTCGATGGACAGCGGCTTGAGCTGCATCAACGCCTTGGCGTCGCGCAACGCATCCATGAAGCCCGCATACCGCACATTGACCAGGATCGAGTACTGGGGGACAGGCAGCACATTGAGCGTGGCTTCCACAATGAAACCCAGCGAGCCTTCTGAGCCGCACAGGACACTGTTGAGATTGAGTCGCTCGTTGGGCTCCTGCAGATGCGCCAGGTCGTACCCCGTCAGGCAACGGTTCAGCTTGGGAAAGGTGTGTTCGATCAGCTCGGCATATTGCTCCACGATCTGCGATGCACAGCGATGGATCGCGCCAACCTTGTCTTCGCGACGGGCCTGTGCCTGCCACTGATCAGGCTCCAGGGGCGCACTGTCGAGCCGCTCGCCACCGATGAGAATGGTCGACAGCGCCAGGACATGATCACGGGTCTTGCCATAGGTGCAGCTGCCCTGGCCGCTTGCGTCGGTGTTGATCATGCCGCCGATGGTGGCCCGGTTCGACGTCGACAGCTCGGGCGCAAAAAACAGTCCATGGGGTTTCAACGCCGCGTTGAGCTGGTCTTTGACCACGCCGCTTTGCACCCGCACCCAGCGCTCCTCGACGTTGATCTCAAGGATGCCGTTCATGTGGCGCGACAAGTCGACCACGATCCCGCTGGTCAACGATTGACCATTGGTGCCGGTTCCTCCACCCCGCGGCGTGAGTACCACCGAGCTGAATGGCGCCAGCGCCACGAGGCGGGCCAACAGCTGAACATCCTGCACATTGCGCGGAAACACCGCGGCTTGCGGCAGGCGCTGATAGATCGAGTTGTCGGTCGCCAGCACGGTCCTGAGCCCATGATCGCGAGCGATTTCTCCCTGGAAACCTTCCTGTTCCAGGCGAGCCAGGAACAACTCGCAGGCTGGGTTTTTGACTTCGTGGGGAGACAACCGGGCAATCATGCTGGAATTCCTACTGGCGATACCGCTAATCTGAGCATTCTCGTTATGTATGCTTTCCCCCCGACAGCTGCTGCATGGCAAGGGGCGCACCCACGATTTTGTGGGGCCAAGACGTTTCACACAAACGTAAAACCTGCAGCTTTTGCATGAGCTTTATGAATGAACCCACGCCGACTGACCCCTTCAATGTCCCTGCTGGTCGCCTTCGAGGCCGCCGCCCGCCATTGCAGCTTCACCAAAGCCGCGGACGAACTGGCCCTGACCCAAAGCGCGGTCAGCCGGCAAGTGCAGGCCCTGGAATCGCAGCTGGAGATCTCGCTGTTCAAGCGCGAGGGCAGAAAAATCGAACTCACCGCCGCCGGCGCCCTGTACCAGCATGAGCTCAGCGCCGCATTGGGGCGCATTCGCAGCGCCACCCTGCAGACCATTGCCTTCAAGGAAGAAGATGGCCCGTTGAACCTGGCGGTGCTTCCGACGTTCGGCTCAAAATGGCTGCTGCCAAAAATGCATGAGTTCTATGCCCGTCATCCCAGGAACCTGGTGCATATCCATTCAAGGATCATTCACGCCGACAACCCCTCCAGCGTGGGCGACATGCAGGCCATCATCTGCGCGGGGAAAGGGGACTGGCCGGGCTACGTGTCGCACCTGCTGCTGCGAGAAAAACTGATCGTCATCGCCAGCCCCAAGGCCCTGGCAGGCAACCCCGAGCTATCGCTGGACGAGCTCCCCCATCATTTGCTGCTCAATGTGGTGTCTCGCCCCAACGGCTGGTCTGATTGGTTCGACTTCAACAACCTGGATCACCAGAAAATGCGCACGGGCCCCAGCTTCGAGCTCACGGCCCACCTGATCCAGGCGGTGACCGCAGGCATAGGTATCGGGCTGGTTCCCGATATCCTGGTGCAGGAGGAAATCGAGTCTGGAGCCGTGGTCAAGCTGTTCGACCCCATGGAAAGCGGCCGCAACTATTACCTGACCTGCGCCGCGCGCTACCAGCACTTTCCGGCGTTCAAGACCTTCAGCGCCTGGTTGCTGTCCCTCCCCTCCTGAGGCGCCCGCTGCAAGCATCATCCTGCTGCGGGCTCGGCAGCAGAAATGGCCGAGCGCTCCGTTCAACACATCACCAGCGCATGATCATTGGCAGCAGCGGACGCAGATCCCGGCGCTGACCGCTCCCGAGCCGATGCCGACATCCATAGCGCTGACAGCTCGGCCATTGACAGGGCAAAGCTGTTCAGCGCTCAGCGGCAGGCCGCCGGCTCAGGACTCGGGACAGCGATAGACATTGCCCGAAAGCGTCACGTTGGTTTGCTCCAGACGATTGTCCGAACCGGTCTGCCCTGCGCGCTGAGTGAGCAGGTAAACCCGATTGCCCCCCAGCGCCGCGGCCTTGTTTTTCAGGTCGTTGCGGGCGCCGGTTTCGAGATTGGCGTTACCCGTGATACTGCCCAATAAAAAGTCGCCCTGACTGCCGGTGACATCACCAAGAAACTGGCATTCACGTCCCGGTTCGTTGTGGGTGATGCGCACATTGTTGGCCCCGGGTCCGGCTATTGAAGTGGGCGCGCAACCTGCCAGGACAAACAACGCGGCACACAGACCGATCCCCGTGAGCCTATGAGAGAGATACATCCGGATGATTCCTTTCGTGCATTTGGAGCGATACCCCGAGCGGAGAATCCTTCGGGGCGGTAGAGCACGCAGTATCAAACTTTGCTGAAGCCGGAGTTGTATTAATCAGTGAATCTGCAGTCAAAAAATGTAAAGGCCGGCCGACGATTCGCCAGCACCAGGATCATGAGCACCCACCGGGTGCGCGCATTGTCCTGTCAGCCATGCCGTTCAGCAGGATTCGCGTTCCACCAGCGGGCACGCAACCCTGTGAATCGTCGGCTGTTCCCAGCGCTCGATGAGGTATTGAGCAGAACGCCGCCCCATCTCGTAATACGGCAACTGCACGGTACTGAGCGGCGGATAGAACAGCTCGGCAACACCGATCATGTTGTCGTACCCCAGAACCGCCACGTCCTGCGGAATACGCAGACCGCGACTTAGCAAGTACTGGTAAGCCAGCAAAGCGATGCGGTCGTTACCACAGATAAGAAGATCGAACGCTGGCGCTCCTTGCGACGCTTGCAATTGCGTCTCCAGCGCGGCGATCGTTTCCTGATAGGCGTCATCCTGGGACAGGCTGTATTGAGGAACATCGGCCACGGATATTCCAGCCTCAGTGAGGGCTCGACACAATCCAAGCTGGCGCTGCTCCCAGGCCAGGCTGGCTTGTGGCAGGTTGATGCACAACGGACGGCGGTAGCCACGCTTGAGCGCATGCCGCACAGCCTGATACTGGCCGTCGGCATCGTCAGGCACATAACAGGCCACCCCGGACTCCAGGCTCATGCAATTGCTCAGCACCAGCGGCAGGCTGCGCAACGCCGGGGGGATCTCGATGGTCCGCAGCTGCATGGCGCTGAAGATGATTCCGTCAGGCTGGTGGGACAGCATCAAGTCGATGGTCTGCTGGCTCGGCGGCACTTCGAACACGTTGAGGATGAAGACATTCCAGCCGTGTTCCCGGGCGGTGCGCTCCATGGACAGGAGCATTTCCACGGCGAAGGGCGTGGTGGCGGTATCCAGCGCGAAGACGCCAATGGTTTTGCTACGGGAAGCGCCGCCGCGGATCTGTCGGGCAGAAAGACTGGGGACATAACCCAGGGTCTCAACCGCTTGCAGGACTTTCGCCAGGGTTTCCTGATTGACTTTTTCCGGGGTATTGAGCGCCCTGGACACCGTCATCAAGGAAACCCCTGCGAGGTGCGCGACATCTTTAACTGAGGCCATTCGCAGGTGCCAATGCTTGTATGGCCGGGCATCATGTCATGCTTGGCAAAAGCATGACAACACATCGCCAGACGTCGCGCGCCCATGGCCGATTACCAGGATCAGAGGCGCAGATCGGCCAGGTGCCAGACCGACGCATCGCCAAACCCAGCGCTGCCATTGACCGCAAACGCCATGACCGCCTGGCTGTCCGGACGAGGATAGATCCGGCTGCTCAAGCTATAAGCGCCGTCATCGACAAACACCTCGATAGACGAACGATCAAGGAAAATCCGCAAATCTATCCGCGTTTGTCCCTTGGCTATCGGCACGCTGCGCGCACCGCTCACCCCCACTCCCGAGTGTTGCCTGTCCAGCACCAGGCGGCGCGCCATCGCATCGAAATACACCAGGGTCCGCTCTTGCTGATCCTCACTGCAACGCAGCGCCAGCCCAAAGCGCTCAGCAGTGCTGCCAGCCAGGTCCAGGGACAGTTCGAACTCCAGTAACGTCCCTCGCTCATCGAGCAGGCAATAGCCGGATTCGACCACGCCGATCGCCAGTGTCCGTTGCGACTGGCGTAGCGCCTTCAGCTCGCGGGCCGGCCGCATGCGCAGCCGCTCGCCATTACGGCTCAGCTCACGAGGCAGCGACAGCGCACCACACCAGTGCTGCGCCTGACTCGGCATCGGGCTCTCCCACATGTCCATCCAGGCCCACAACAGGCGGCGTCCGTCCGGCGCCAGCAGGGTCTGCGCCGCATAAAAATCGTGACCATGATCCAGTTCACGCGACTCACCGCACTCGCTGAAGTATCCACGGTCGTCCAGCAGGCCCATCCGATAGCTGTTCTGGAACTTGTTCCAGTTGTCATAACCGCTGGGCCTCAGGCCTTGAGGCGAATAGAGAAACACATCGTTGCCATCGAGTTCGAACAGGTCCGGACACTCCCACATGTAGCCGTCCGACTCGCGTCGCCCCTGCAGCGCGCACCTGAGGTACTTCCAGTGATGCAGATCGTCGGAGCGATAGAGCAGGAGCAGCGGGTCGTCGCCTTGGCGAGCGCCCAGGGCCATCCACCACTGCCCTGCTCGCCGCCACACCTTGGGATCGCGAAAATGCATGATGCTCGGCTCAGGCGCCGTATCGATCACCGCCCCGTGCTTGCTGAACGAAACGCCATCGATGCTGCTGGCCAGGCACTGGACCTGACGAATGTGCCGCTCATCACCCGGCGCACCCAGCCAGGTATGCCCGGTGTAGATCAGGTACAGCCTGTCGTCCGCGACCACCGCAGATCCTGAAAAGCAGCCATCGCGGTCATCGGCGTCGCCAGGCGCCAGCGCGATGGGCAGATGCTCCCAGTGCACCAGGTCGCGGCTCTTGGCATGCCCCCAGTGCATCGGCCCCCACTTAGCCGAATAGGGATGATGTTGGTAGAACACATGGTACTCACCGCGAAAAAACACCAGGCCGTTCGGGTCATTCATCCATCCTGCCGGCGGCGCAAGGTGATAGGCCAGGCGATAGTCATCCTCCCGCTCGGGCAGCTTTTTTTCGATAGCGCGATGCGCTTGCTCTAACAGTGCAGCGTGCATGGCCGGTTCCTGTCTAGGGTTCATAACGAAGGGCAGATTGAGCGATGGCAGGCAGCTCCGGCGAATCGCCAGACCGGTCTTGAGCGGCGCCGCGCACGGGGTCCTTGCGCAACAAGGTCCATGACAGCAACAGGCAAACGCCGACCAGGCCTGCCATCAGCACGTAGACGCTGGAGAAACCGAAATGGTCGTAGCCGTAGCCCACCAGCGGCGATAGCAGCATGGCGGTCAATTGCTGGGCGAACTGGAATCCCACCAGGTAGATCGAGGCGGACAGCCGAGAGTCGAAGTTCAGCGAAATGTATTTGAATATCGAGACCAGCAAGATGGGCACTTCCAAGGCGTGCAGCATCTTGCAGGCGGCGATAGCCCAGGCCTGCGTTGCCATTCCGGAGCCAAGGATGCGTACAAACATGATGCTGCCGGCCAGGATCAGCCCGTATTTGGCGCCTGTGCGGCTGACCACCCAGGGTGCAAACAGCATCAAGACTGCCTCGACCAGCACCTGAGACGAGTTCAGGTAGCCATAGGCGCGGGTGCCCTCCTCCGGGGTCGGGAAAAACGAGGAGAAATACACCGGAAACTGTTGCTCGTAGATCATGTAGATCCCGCACACCCCCGTCAGGTACAGGCTGAAAGCCCAGAATCGCGGGAGTGTCAGCAACTTCCAGAGATCGTTCAGGCGCACGGGGTGGGCAATGGTGCCCGCCTGGGCAGCCGGCTGGTTCAAACGGTCAAGGTCCAGGCGGGACAGGATCAGCAGGAACACGACGCCGGCGGCGCTGCTCATGTAGAAAGCAATGTCAGGATCAATGTTGAACACCACGCCGACCACGCCGGTTGCGCTGGCCCAGCCCAACGATCCCCACATTCGGGTGGTTCCAAACTCGAACCCCGCATGACGTGACAAACGCTCGGTGTAGGACTCGATTACCCCCACGCCTGCCAGCATCGCCAGCGCCAGAAACGCCGCACCGACCAAGGCGCCGAGCACCACGTTCTGCGCCAACAGGCCGGCGTAGACATAAATGGCAAACGGGGCCGCAGCGCAGAGCAAGATGCCAATCCATACCAACAGCTTTTTGGACAGCCCGAGGCGGTCTTGAAGAGCGCCGTAGAAGGGCTGAACCAGCAACGCCGCAATGGCGTTGGCGGCGAAAATGAACCCGGTTTCCGTGCCATTCAAGCCAATGACTCGATGCAGCCAGATAGAGAACAGCGAATAGCTGGATGACCACGAAAAGAAGAAGAAAAACAATAAACCACTGATAAGCCAGTACTCGCGTTTGGCGGCAAGCTGCATGTGACGACCCTCTTGTTCTTATCTAGGTTAACGTTAACATTGCGACATATTACGCGTCTTCAAACCCTTCGCTGTCAAGTGGAGTCATCTGCAAAAAGCGCTCAACACGCCCCGCATGACCCGCAGAAGGTCCCTGCGCGACAGGCGCCTGCGAGCCGTTCAAACAATCTCTGCAATGCCCGAATACAAAGACAGGAGGGCCTGTTCGCCGACAGCTGCCCCCTGCTCCGGCGGGCAATGTTGCGTATGCGGCAACAATCAATTGCATACCAGGGGATTGATAGCACCCTAACGAAAGGTGCAGGCTAGAGGGCTCGCTTGGGGCTTATATCATTCCGAATGATAGTTACCTTCGCTTCATTCGATTCGTGAGATACCACCCTGCCGAGCATCATCCGCCCATCTCAAATTACCTTGGCGGATGAACCATGGACCAGTCAGTCAAACTCTTGCGTTACCCCTTAGCCGCCCTCGCCGTTCTGGTCATGAGTGCCTGCGGCAAAGCCCCGGAAACCGCCTCCGCCCCGCCCGCTGCCAAGGTCAGTGTGGCCAAGGTGCTGGAGCAGCCGGTCAACGAATGGGATGAGTTCACCGGACGCCTGGAAGCCCCGGAAACCGTGGAAATCCGGCCACGGGTCTCGGGCCAGATCGATCAGGTGGCGTTCACCGAAGGCGCCCTGGTGAAGAAAGGCGACCTGCTGTTCCAGATCGACCCGCGCCCCTTCCAGGCTGAAGTCCGCCGCCTCGAAGCCCAGCTGCAACAAGCCCGGGCCACCGCCACCCGCAGTGCCAACGAAGCCCAGCGCGGCCAGCGCCTGCTGACCAGCAACGCGATTTCCGCCGAGCTGGCCGACACCCGCAGCAGCGCCGCCCAGGAAGCCCGGGCCGGAGTCGATGCGATCCAGGCTCAACTGGACCTGGCCAAGCTCAACCTGAGCTTTACCCGGGTGGTGGCCCCCATCAGCGGTCGCGTCAGCCGCGCACAGATCACCGCCGGCAACCTGGTGACCGCCGATGTCACCCCGCTCACCAGCCTGGTGTCCACCGACAAGGTCTACGCCTACTTCGACGCCGACGAACGTGTGTACCTCAAGTACACCCAACTCGCCCGCCAGGGTCAGCGCGGCCAGACCACCCCGGTGTACCTGGGCCTGTCCAATGAAGAAGGCCACCCGCACCTGGGCCAGATGAACTTCGTCGACAACCAGGTCAACCCCAAGACCGGCACCATCCGCGGCCGCGCCGTGTTCGACAACCGTGACGGCAGCTACACCCCGGGCCTGTATGCGCGCCTGAAACTGGTGGGCAGCGGCACCTACTCGGCGATGCTGATCAATGACGAAGCCGTGGGCACCGACCTGGGCAAGAAGTTCGTGCTGGTGATGGACGCCGACAACAAGCCGGCCTACCGCGCCGTGGAACTGGGGCCGAAGATCGAGGGCCTGCGCATCGTGCGCAACGGGCTGAGCAAGGACGACACCATCATCGTCAAGGGCTTGCAGCGGGCACGTCCCGGTGCCCCGGTCACACCTGAAGTGATCCCCATGGCCAGCCAGGAAACCCTCGCCGCCCTGGCCCAACAACGCCAAGCACTGGAAGCCAGCAACCTGCCGCAGGTCACCCCTGCCAAGGCGGCTCCGGCTGTGAAACTCGCCGCTGCGACACCGCGCGGTTAAGGGACGACTCTCAAGATGAATTTTTCCCAGTTCTTCATTTCAAGGCCGATCTTCGCCGCGGTGCTGTCGCTGCTGATCCTGATCGCCGGCGCCATCTCGCTGTTCCAGCTGCCCATCAGCGAATACCCGGAAGTGGTGCCGCCCACCGTGGTGGTGCGCGCCAACTTCCCCGGGGCCAACCCGAAAGTCATCGGTGAAACCGTGGCCGCGCCTCTGGAACAAGCCATCACCGGGGTCGAGAACATGCTCTACATGTCCTCGCAATCCACCGCCGACGGCAAGATCACCCTGACCATCACCTTCGCCCTGGGCACCGACCTGGACAACGCCCAGGTGCAGGTGCAGAACCGTGTGACCCGCACCCAGCCCAAGCTGCCGGAAGAAGTGACGCGCATCGGTATCACCGTGGACAAGGCCTCTCCGGACCTGACCATGGTGGTCCACCTGACCTCGCCGGACAAACGCTACGACATGCTCTACCTGTCCAACTACGCCCTGCTCAACATCAAGGATGAGCTGGCGCGCCTGGGCGGCGTGGGGGATGTACAGCTGTTCGGCATGGGCGACTACTCGCTGCGGGTCTGGCTCGATCCGAACAAGACCGCTTCGCGCAACCTGACCGCCACCGACGTGGTCACTGCGATCCGTGAACAGAACCGTCAGGTCGCCGCCGGTGCCCTGGGCGCACCGCCTGCGCCCAGCGCCACCAGCTTCCAGCTGTCGGTCAACACCCAGGGCCGACTGGTCACCGAGGAAGAGTTCGAGAACATCATCATTCGCTCAGGCGAAGACGGTGAGATCACTCGCCTGAAAGACATCGCCCGCATCGAACTGGGGTCGAGCCAGTACGCCCTGCGTTCCCTGCTCAACAACCAGCCTGCGGTGGCGATCCCGATCTTCCAGCGCCCGGGCTCCAACGCCATCGAGATCTCCAACGAAGTGCGGGCCAAGATGGCCGAACTCAAGCAGAGCTTCCCGCAGGGCATGGACTTCAGCATCGTCTACGACCCGACCATCTTCGTCCGCGGCTCCATCGAAGCGGTGGTGCACACCCTGTTCGAAGCGCTGATCCTGGTGGTGCTGGTGGTGATCCTGTTCCTGCAGACCTGGCGCGCCTCGATCATCCCGCTGGTGGCCGTACCGGTGTCGCTGATCGGCACCTTCGCGGTGATGCACCTGTTCGGCTTCTCCCTCAATGCCCTGTCGCTGTTCGGCCTGGTGCTGGCCATCGGTATCGTGGTGGACGACGCCATCGTGGTGGTGGAGAACGTCGAACGGAACATCGGCCTGGGGCTGAACCCGGTGGAGGCCACCCAGCGCGCCATGCGCGAAGTGACCGGCCCGATCATCGCCACCGCCCTGGTGCTGTGCGCAGTGTTCGTACCGGCGGCCTTCATCAGTGGCCTGACCGGGCAGTTCTACAAGCAATTCGCCCTGACCATCGCGATTTCCACGGTGATCTCGGCCTTCAACTCCCTGACCCTGTCGCCGGCCCTGGCCGCGGTATTGCTCAAGGAACACCATGCACCCAAGGACCGCTTCTCGAAGATCCTCGACAAGCTGCTGGGGGGCTGGCTGTTCAAGCCGTTCAACCGCTTCTTCGATCGTGCCAGCCATGGTTACGTCGGCACCGTGCGCCGGGTCATCCGCGGCAGCGGCATCGCCCTGTTCCTCTATGCCGGCCTGATGGTGCTGACCTGGTTCGGCTTCGCCCACACCCCGACCGGTTTCGTTCCGGCCCAGGACAAGCAGTACCTGGTGGCCTTCGCCCAACTGCCGGACGCCGCGAGCCTGGACCGCACCGAAGACGTGATCAAGCGCATGTCCGACATCGCCCTCAAGCAGCCCGGCGTGGAAAGCGCGGTGGCCTTCCCCGGCCTGTCGATCAACGGCTTCACCAACAGCCCGAACAACGGCATCGTCTTTGTCACCTTGAAGCCCTTCGATGAGCGCAAGGACCCGAGCATGTCCGCCGGTGCCATCGCCGGTGCCCTGAACGGCAAGTACGCCGATATCCAGGACGCCTACATGGCGATCTTCCCACCGCCGCCGGTACAGGGCCTGGGGACCATTGGTGGCTTCCGCCTGCAAGTGGAAGACCGCAGCGGGCTGGGTTACGACGAGCTGTATAAAGAAGTGCAGAACGTCATCACCAAGAGCCGCAGCGTGCCGGAACTGGCTGGACTGTTCACCAGCTACCAGGTCAACGTGCCTCAGGTGGACGCGGCCATCGACCGGGAAAAGGCCAAGACCCACGGCGTGGCGATTTCCGACATCTTCGACACCCTGCAGATCTACCTGGGTTCGCTGTATGCCAACGACTTCAACCGCTTTGGCCGCACCTATCAGGTCAACGTCCAGGCCGAGCAGCAGTTCCGTCTCGAACCCGAGCAGATCGGCCAGCTGAAAGTGCGCAACAACAAGGGCGAGATGATCCCCCTGGCGACCTTCATCAAGGTCAGCGACACCGCCGGTCCCGACCGCGTGATGCACTACAACGGCTTCGTTACCGCGGAAATCAACGGCGCGGCCGCCCCGGGATACAGCTCCGGGCAAGCGGAAGCGGCGATCGAGAAACTGCTCAAGGAAGAACTGCCCAACGGCATGACCTACGAATGGACCGAGCTGACCTACCAGCAGATCCTGGCCGGTAACACCGCCCTGTTCGTCTTCCCGCTCTGCGTGCTGCTGGCCTTCCTGGTACTGGCCGCGCAATACGAGAGCTGGAGCCTGCCGCTGGCGGTGATCCTGATCGTGCCGATGACCCTGCTGTCGGCGATTACCGGGGTGATCATCTCCGGTGGCGACAACAACATCTTCACCCAGATCGGCCTGATCGTACTGGTGGGCCTGGCCTGCAAGAACGCGATCCTGATCGTCGAGTTCGCCAAGGACAAGCAAGAGGAAGGCCTCGATCCGCTGGCGGCGGTCCTGGAAGCCTGCCGCCTGCGTCTGCGGCCGATCCTGATGACCTCCTTCGCCTTCATCATGGGCGTGGTGCCCCTGGTGATCTCCAGCGGCGCCGGTGCGGAAATGCGTCACGCCATGGGCGTCGCAGTGTTCTCCGGGATGCTCGGGGTGACCTTCTTCGGCCTGCTGCTGACCCCAGTGTTCTATGTCCTGATCCGCAATTATGTGGAGCGCAGCGAGGCCCGCAAAGCCGCCCGCGCCCTGCAACTGGAGACGCAACAATGAGTGCCAAAGTCTTCCTGCCGAGCCTGCTGGTGCTGGCCCTCGGTGCCTGCGCCGTCGGTCCGGACTACCAAAGCCCAACCACCGAGGCGGCGCACATCAGCGCCGCCACCGATGGCGCTGCGGGCCAGAAGAACTTCGACCGCGCACGCTTCGAAGGCATCTGGTGGCAACAGTTCGATGACCCGACCCTCAACCAGCTGGTGAGCAAATCGTTGCAGGGCAACCGTGAACTGCGGGTAGCGTTCGCCCGCCTGCGGGCCGCCCGGGCAATTCGCGATGACGCCAGCAATGACGCCATGCCCACCATCACCAGCCGCGCCAGCAGCGACCAAGCCAAGGGGCAGATTCCGGGGCAGACCACCAAGCGGGTCAAGAGCGAGCGCTACGACCTGGGCCTGGACATGGCCTGGGAGCTGGACCTGTTTGGCCGCATCCAGCGCAACCTGGAAGCCACCGACGCTGACCAGCAAGCCGCCGAGGCCGACCTGTATCAGCTGCAAGTGACCATGATCGCCGAGCTGGTGGACGCCTACGGCCAACTGCGCGGCGCACAACTGCGGGAAAAGATCGCCCTGGCCAACCTGGACAACCAGCAGGCCTCGCGCAAGATCACCGAAAGCCTGCGCGACGCCGGGGTCGGCGACCAGCTCGACGTGGTCCGCGCCGATGCCCGCCTGGCTTCGGTGGAAGCCAGCGTGCCGCAACTGCAGGCCGAGCAGACCCGCCAGCGCAACCGCATCGCCACCCTGCTGGGTGAGCGTCCGGACCAGCTCAGCGTCGACCTGTCGCCGGCGCAGCTGCCGGCGATTGCCAAGGCCCTGCCGATAGGCGACCCGGGCGAGCTGCTGCAACGCCGTCCAGATATCCTCAGCGCCGAACGCCAGCTGGCGGCGGCCACCGCACGGATTGGCGTGGCCAAGGCCGACCTGTTTCCACGGGTCAGCCTCAGCGGTTTCCTCGGCTTCACCGCCGGACGCGGTTCACAGATCGGCTCCTCGGCGGCCAGTGCCTGGGCCCTGGGCCCAAGCATCACCTGGGCCGCCTTTGACCTGGGCAGCGTACGGGCCCGCCTGCGGGGTGCCGACGCCAATGCCGATGGCGCCCTGGCCAGCTACGAGCAGCAAGTGCTGCTGGCCCTGGAAGAATCGGAAAACGCCTTCAGCGACTACGGCAAGCGCCAGCAACGGCTGATCTCCTTGATTCGTCAGAGCGAGTCCAGCCGTGCCGCCGCGGACCTGGCCGAGATCCGCTACCGCGAAGGCACCGTGGACTTCCTGGTGCTGCTGGACGCCCAGCGTGAACGGCTGGCGGCCGAAGATGCCCAGGCCCAGGCCGAAGTCGACCTGTACCGCGGCATTGTCGCCATCTACAAGGCCCTGGGCGGTGGCTGGCAGCCGGAGACGGTGGCCAGCCAGTAAGGATTTGCAACGAGCTCCTTTGGTTGGCCGCAACCAACCAATTTTTTGCCCCGTGGATCATTCGGTCGCGGGGCATTTTTTTGCCACGACATCGCCAAGCAAGGTCCTGCGGACCTTCGCGCAGCCTCGCCGAAGGCTCGACAGCGGCTACACAACTCCCTGTAGCCGCTGCCGCAGGCTGCGAACGGCCCGAAGGGACGCCAGGATCGCAAGGCCACTGAAGGTTCGGTCGGCAATCGTCAAGCAAGGTCCTGCGGACCTTTTCGCAGCCTCGCCGAAGGCTCGACAGCGGCTACACAGCTCCCTGTAGCCGCTGCCGCAGGCTGCGAACGGCCCGAAGGGACGCCAGGATCGCAAGGCCGCTCAAGGCTCCGCGGGCAATCGTCAGGCAAGGGCCGGCGGCCGATAGAGACAATCGATCATTCGGTCGATCGTTGCGATTGGACAGCCCTACAGCGCCCTCCTACTCTTCACTCGCCGCGTAATCGCCCTGGCCTCAGCCCTCATGATCGTCCGCCCCAAGCCCAACCTGATCAGCATCCTCTTTGCCCTCAAGGGCTCGATCGCCAAGCGCATTGCCTTGCGCTGCGTGCTGATCACCCTGCTGGCATCGGTCATCGTCCTGGTGGAAACCCTGCAGCCCACCTATTTCTCCAAGGTCAATGCCACGCCCTTCACCCTGCTGGGCCTGTCGCTGTCGATCTTCATGAGTTTTCGCAACAACGCTTGCTACGACCGCTGGTGGGAAGGCCGCAAGCAGTTGGGGCAGTTGATCATCGAGGTTCGTTCGCTGATCCGCGAAAGCCTGATCATCGACGCTCATCCCCAGCGCGAGGGCCTGCTGCGCGACCTCTGCGGCTTCGCCCACAGCCTGATCGCCCGTCTGCGCCATGAAGACGAAGCCCGCGCCCTGCAACCCTGGGC
This sequence comes from Pseudomonas danubii, assembly GCF_042980055.1. Taxonomy (NCBI): domain Bacteria; kingdom Pseudomonadati; phylum Pseudomonadota; class Gammaproteobacteria; order Pseudomonadales; family Pseudomonadaceae; genus Pseudomonas; species Pseudomonas danubii. Next base: position 4,291,985 of record NZ_CP116502.1, on the reverse strand, counting down.
CCAGGCCGACATCGACCCGCAGCACCCCAACCTCACCGATGCCCAGTTGCAACGCATCGGCCAGCGCTGCTCGCAGTGGGCGCAACAGGGGCTGATCAGTGAATGGCGCTACACCCAGATGGAAACCCGCCTCGTCAGCCTGAGCCAGGTCCAGGCCGCCTGCGAACGCATCCAGAACACCCCGCTGCCCTTCCCCTACACCTTGCTGCTGCACCGCACCATCTACCTGTTCTGCATCCTCCTGCCCTTTGCCATGGCCGAGCCCCTGGGCTGGCTGACACCGATCTTCACCGCCATCGTCAGCTACACCTTCCTGGGCCTCGACGAAATCGGCAATGACCTCGAAGACCCCTTTGGCTACGACGACAATGATCTGCCGTGCAACGCTCTATTGCGCGGCCTGGAGCGTGAAGTCCTGGCCGCACTGGGGCACCGGGACCTGCCGCCACCACTGCAACCCCAGGAATACGTACTGACCTGAACCCGGGTTTGACTCAGGCCCATTCCTGACCGAAGCTTGCGCCTTCCAAAAGTCGCCAGCTTCCGGATTCCTGCATGCCCCTGCCCCGTCGCTACCTGCTGATCAGCCTGTTGCTCGTTATCGCCCTGGCCTGGACCTTTCTGCGCAGCAGCCCGCCAGCGGTTCCCGAGGCGATCAAGCATGGCTACGGCCCGGCCCTGGAGAAAGCCCGCAACGGCCAGCCGGGCGCAGCACGGGTGCTGTACCAGCAACTGGCGCGCCCCGACCTCAATGACCAGCAGCGCACCCGCCTGCTGGCGGTATTGCCCAACTACCCCAGCCCCCAGGCCCTGAAGCTGGCGGACGCCGACCTCTATCACCCCTCGCCCGAGGTGCGCAAAGCAGCGATCAAGAGCGTGCTGGGCCTGGTTCCCAGTGGCCAGCGCAGCCTGCTGCTCGGCCCCTTGCTCGACGATCACGAGCAAAGCGTGCGCTTTGCCGCGGTAGACGCCCTGCTCGGCCTGAGCCCGGATGACCAGGGCCTGTACTTCGGCCCGCTGCAGCAGGTGATCGACGAATACACCCAGGTGCTCAAGACCCGGGGTGACGACGTCGAGGCCCAATACCAACTGGCCCGCCTGTACCTGCACAACGCCAACCTGAGCAAGGCCCAGCAGACCCTGGAACAGGCCCTGCGCCTGGCCCCGGACAACCTGCAAGCGGTGGTGCTGCAGATCGAAGTGCTGGACAAGCAAGGCCAGAGCGACGCCGCCCGCCAGTTGCTGGCCAAGCAACTGCAGGCCCAGCAAGACTCCGCCTACCTGCAACATGCCCTGGGGCTCTGGCTGCTGCACCACGGCCAAGGCGAATTCGCCCTGCTGGGCCTGTCACGGGCGGTGGAACTGGAACCCAACAACGCCGCCTACCGCTACGACCTGGCCACCACCCTGCACAGCCAGCAGGAGCTGGAGGCGGCGCAGAAGCAACTGGAGGAAATCGTCCAGCGCCAGCCTTACAACCGCAAGGCGCGGGTGCTGCTGATCAACTATTGGAAAGAGAGCGGCCAGTTGCAGAACGTCCAGGTGTTGCTGGCCCAGCTGGAACAGCAGAACCCCGACGACCCGGCCCTGCAGCAGGGCCTGTAGCCGCTGCCGAGCCCGCGAGGCTGCGAAAAGGCCCGCAGGGCCTTGCCTGGCGATCTCCAGCCAAACCTTTGCCGCCCTCAAGATCCCCGCGCCTGCTACGTCGGCATGCCGCCCAAGCCGTTCGCAGCCTGCGGCAGCGGCTACACAACAAAAGGTTGAACCGTGGCAACGGTAGACGGTCAAGTGATTTATCAGCGATATCAAGGCGTTCGTCGCCATCGCCGATCACCTGGACCCATATGTGCGAGGGCATTGTTTGTCGACCTCATCTGCGTTGCTCAGCGAAAAAGCCGCCACTGGCGTCGAAGGCCTGGACGATATTCTCTCTGGAGGATTATCACGCAGCCATGTATTCCTGCTGGAAGGCGAACCCGGCACCGGCAAGACCACCGTGGCCTTGCATTTTCTGCGTGCCGGCGCCCTGGCCGGTGAGCGCTGCCTGTACATCACCCTCTCGGAAACCGAGCGCGAACTGCGCCAGGGCGCCCAGTCCCACGGCTGGCAGCTGGACCACAACATCCACATCTTCGAGCTGACCCCACCGGAAAGCCTGCTCAACGCCGAGCACCAGCAAAGCCTGTTGTATTCCTCGGACCTGGAGCTGGGGGAAGCCACCCGGCAGATCTTCGACGTGGTGGAACGGGTCAAGCCGACGCGGGTGGTGCTCGACAGCCTCTCGGAAATCCGCCTGCTGGCCCAGAGTTCCCTGCGCTACCGGCGACAGATCCTGGCGATCAAGCACTACTTCGTGCGCTATGACGCCACCGTGCTGCTCCTGGACGACCTGACCACCGAATCCCTGGACAAGACCGTGCACAGCGTGGCCCACGGGGTGATCCGCCTGGAAGAGCTGACCCCCAGTTACGGCGCCGAGCGCCGGCGCGTCCGGGTGGTGAAATACCGTGGCCAGAAGTACCGCGGCGGCTTCCATGATTTCACCATCATGGGCGACGGGGTCCATGTCTTCCCAAGGCTGGTGGCTGCCGAACACCGGGGCCGCAACGAGCGCCTGACCCTGACAAGCGGCATTGCGGAAATGGACGCGCTCCTGGGAGGCGGCATCGAAAGCGGCTCCAGCACCCTGATCCTCGGCCCCGCCGGTACCGGCAAATCGCTTATTTCGATGATCTTCGCCGCGGCCGCCGTGGCCCGGGGCGAGAAAGCCGCGCTGTTCATCTTCGACGAAGAGCTGGGGCTGCTGTTGGAACGCATGCGCAACATGGGCATCGACCTGGAGGCCCTGCAAGCCACCGGCAATCTGGTGATCGAGCAAGTGGACGCCGCAGAACTGTCCCCGGGGGAACTGTCCTACCGGGTCCGACGCTGTGTCGACCAGCAACGGATCAAGACCGTGGTGATCGACAGCATCAACGGCTACCAGGCGGCCATGCCCGAGGAAAACGCCCTGGTGCTGCACATGCACGAACTGCTGCTGTACCTCAATCGCCAGGGCGCCGCGACCTTCATGACCGTGGCCCAGCATGGCCTGGTGGGCGACATGCAGGCCCCGGTGGACATCACCTACCTGGCGGACACCGTGGTCCTGCTGCGCTACTTCGAGGCCCTGGGCAAGGTGCGTCGGGCCATCTCCATCATCAAGAAACGCACCGGCAGCCACGAGTCCACCATCCGTGAATACCGCATCGGCGCTCGCGGCTTGACCATCGGCGAACCCCTGGAAGCCTTCCAGGGCGTACTGCGCGGCGTGCCCACCTACCTGGGCGAAAGCAAACCGCTGCTTCGGGATGAGGGGCGATGACCCAGGACCTGGCATTTTCCGAACGCGCCCTGGTGCTCACGCCCCACGGCCGTGACAGCCAGCTGGCGCAGATGATGCTCAACGAGGCGGGATTTCGCAGCCTGATCTGCCCGGACCTGCCGGCCCTGTGCGCAGAGCTGGAGCACGGCGCCGGGCTGGTGATCATCGCCGCCGAGGCTTTGCGCGGGGTCGACCTGGCCCCCCTGCTGCGCCATCTGCAACAACAACCGGCCTGGTCCGACCTGCCCATCGTGCTGCTGACCCAGCACGGCGGTCCGGAGCAGAACCCGGCCTCAGGCTTCAGCGTGCCCCTGGGCAACGTCAGTTTCCTCGAACGGCCCTTCCATCCGGCCACCCTGATCAGCCTGGTCAGCGCCGCCCTGCGCGGACGCCGTCGCCAATACGAAGCCCGGGACCGGCTGATCGACCTGAGCCAGAGCGAACTGCGCCTGCAATGCACCCTGGAAACCCTGGAACAGCAGGTGCAGGAGCGCACGGCGCAACTGCGGCACAACGAGGAAGCCCTGCGCCAGTCGCAAAAGATGGAAGCCGTGGGCCAGCTCACTGGCGGCATCGCCCATGACTTCAACAACATGCTCACCGGCATCATCGGCAGCCTGGAGCTGCTGCGCCGGCGCCTGGCCCGGGGCCGCACCGAAGACCTGGACCGACTGATCGACCTGGGGGTCACCTCGGCCAATCGCGCCGCCGGCCTGACTCATCGCCTGCTGGCCTTCTCCCGGCGCCAGTCGCTGGACTCCAAGCCAGTGGAAATGAATGCCCTGGTGACGTCCATGGGCGAACTGCTGCAACGCAGCCTCAGCGAAAGCATCCAGCTGGACATGCAGCTGTGCCCGCAACTGTGGGTCGCCGAGGCCGACCCCAACCAGCTGGAAAGCGCCCTGCTCAATCTGGTCCTCAACGCCCGGGATGCCATGCCCAATGGCGGCCGGCTGCTGGTGGAAACCCTCAATCAGCACCTGGGCCCGGACTTCACCCAGGCCCACGACAACCTCGAACCCGGCGACTACGTGCTGCTGCGAGTCAGCGACAACGGCTGCGGCATGCCCGACGCCATCATCCATCGGGTGTTCGACCCCTTCTTCACCACCAAGCCCATCGGCCAGGGCACCGGGCTCGGGCTGTCGATGATCTATGGCTTCAGCAAGCAGTCCCACGGCCACGTGTCCCTCAACAGCACCCTGGGCCGGGGCACCGAGGTCAGCCTGTACCTGCCGCGCTATCGGGGCAGTGCGGAGCTGGATGAACAGCCGCTGGAGCACCAGTCGGGCACCGCACAGAACGGCGAGACGGTGCTGATCGTCGAGGATGATCCGGCGGTCCGGGTGCTGGTCAGCGCGGTACTCGGCGAGCTGGGCTACGCCTTTGTCGAAGCCGGCGACGCCCGCAGCGCCATGCCGATCCTCGATTCGGGGCAACGCATCGATCTATTGATCAGCGATGTGGGCTTGCCGGGCATGAACGGCCGGCAACTGGCAGAGATCGGGCGGCAGATCCGCCCGCAACTGAAAGTCCTGTTCATCACCGGCTACGCCGAGCACGCTGCCGCCCGGGGCGGCTTCCTCGACCCCGGCATGCAACTGATCACCAAGCCCTTCACCTTCGACCTGCTGACCGCCAAGGTGCAGGAGATGATCCGCGACTGAGGACCGGCTCAAGCCAGCAGTTGCTGGATCTGCTCCTGCAGGCTGTTGAGGTCGAAGGGCTTGGCCAGGATCGGTGCCTTGCGGGTGATGGGGCTGCCGCATTCGAGGATTTCGTTGGGATAGCCGCTGATGAAAATCACCTTGAGGTCCGGGCGCAGCTTCACTGCCGGCTCAGCGATCATCACCCCGGTAATGCCGCCGGGCAGCCGGTAGTCGGTGATCATCACATCCAGGTGCGGCTTGCTGGCCAGGATCTCGAACGCCTGCTCGCCATTTTCCGCCTGGAGTACCCGGTAGCCCAGGCCCGACAGATAGTCGGCCAGCAGCATCAGGATGACGGGTTCATCTTCGACGATCAGTACGACGTCTTGTGCATCTTCACTCATGGAAAACCTTTGCTCGATCAATTGCTGCTGTTACGACCATTGGGTCACGCAGAGGTTGCGTGAGCATTACGCTTTTAGTCATTCGTCGGTCGTCGACAAGGGCAGGCTCACGCGAAACAGCGCGCCCTCGCCAATCCGGCTTTCAACACTGATGGTGCCGCCATGGGCAGTGACGATCTGCTCGGAAATAAACAGCCCAAGCCCAAGGCCCGCCGCCACGTGGCTGGCGCTGACCCGCTCGAACTGCTGGAAAATTCGCTTCTGGTTCTCTTCGCTGATGCCAATCCCATGATCGCGCACCTCGACCCGGGCCTCGCCGTCCTGGGCATAGACCCGGACTTGGATGGGGCTCTTGGCGCCGTAGCGCAAGGCATTGGTCAGCAGATTGGAAATCACCTGTTCGATGCGGAATTCGTCCCAGTGGCCTTGCAACGGCTGCTCGGCTTCCAGGCTCAGGGACGATTGCGCAGCTTCCACCTGGGGCGCGAAGTTCTCCACCAACCCGCGTACCAACTGCGCCAGGTCAAACCGGGACGGGCGGATCGACAGCTTGCCAGTGCGAATCCGCGAGATGTCCAGCATGTCTTCGATCAGGCGGATCAGGCTTTTGATCTGGCGCTCGTCGCGATCCACCATGGCGTGCATCTTGTCCAGGCTGAAGGCGGCAGCGTTCTCCCGGGCCAGGTGCATCTTGCGCAGCTGGGTTTCCAGGATCAGGCCGTTGAGGGGCGTGCGCACTTCATGGGCGACGATGGACATGAAGTCATCGCGCATGCGCACCGCCTGCTCCAGCTCGTTCTGGGTGGCCTGAAGCTTGTTGAGCAACGCCTCCTGCTCACGCCGGCTCTGCTCCAGGGCCTCGACCTGCTGCTTCATGGCCTTGCTCTGGCGGTACAGGTCGACGAACACATTGACCTTGCTCTTCACCGCGTGGATGTCCAGGGGCTTGTGCAGGAAGTCCACCGCCCCGCTCTCGTAGCCCTTGAAGGCGTAGTTGAGCTCGCGTCCGGCAGCACTGACGAAAACGATGGGGATGTGCTTGGTCTTCTCGGTGCCGCGCATCAACTCGGCCAGCTCGAAGCCATTCATGCCCGGCATCTGTACATCGAGGATGGCCATGGCGAACTCATGCTGGAGCAGCAGCGACAAGGCCTCGTCGGCCGACAGCGCCTTGTACACCAGGCGGTCCTCGCGCTTGATCAGCGCTTCCAGGGCCAGCAGGTTCTCCGGCAGATCGTCGACGATCAGCAGCTTGGCTTGAATAGTACTTAACATGAGGTTCGTTCCAGCTCGGCAAGCAGACGGCTGATGCCGCGCAAAGGGAGAATGTAATCCGGTTGCTGCAGGGCCAGGGCCGCTTCCGGCATGGTCGCGACCTGGGCTTCGCGGGGGTCCTGGACAATGGTCAGGCCGCCCTGGCGCTTGATCTGCGCCAACCCCCAGGCGCCGTCCTGGTTGGCCCCGGTCAGCAGCACGGCGGCCAGGCTATTGCCGTAGGCATCAGCCGCGGATTCGAACAGGTAGTCGATGGCGGGACGGGAATGGTGCAGCCGCTCCTCCTGGCTCAGGGACAGGCTGCGGTCCTGCTCCACCGACAAGTGATAACCGGGGGCAGCGAAGTACAAGGTACCGGGGACGATCTGCTCCTTGTCCTCAGCCTCCTTCACCGACAGCGCCAGGCGCCGGTCGAAGATGTCCGCCAACTGGCTGCGACGCTCGTCCGGCAGATGCAGGACCACGATCACCGGCAGGCGAAAGTCCTGGGGAAAGTCACTGAACAGATTCAACAACGCCTCCACGCCACCGGCGGATGCGCCCACCACAACGGCCTCGACCCGTGGCCAGAGGTTGTGTCCGGCAGTCTGCTGGTTCATGTCTTGCGGTAGATCCGTTCTTGTTTGACCAAGGGTTCGAAGTGCTTGCCGTAGGCAGAAAAGTCCAGGGTCTCCTTGCTGCCCAGCACCAGGAAACCCCGATGGCAGAGCGACTCATGGAACAGTCCGAAGGCCCGATCCTGCAATTTTTTATTGAAGTAAATCAATACGTTACGACATGAAATCAATTGAGTTTCAGAAAATACGCTGTCGGTCGCCAGGCTGTGGTCGGCGAAGGTCACGTTCTCCCGCAGGCTCTTGTCGAAGATCGCGTAGTCGTAGGCCGCGGTGTAGTAGTCGGCAAAGGAACGCTGGCCGCCGGCCTGCTGGTAGTTGTGGGTGTAGGCCCGCACGTTCTCCAGGGAGAAGATGCCTTGCTTGGCCTTCTCCAGGGAGCTGGGATTGATGTCCGTGGCATAGATGATGGTGCGTTCCAGCAGCCCTTCTTCGCGCAGCAGGATGGCCATGGAATAGACCTCTTCCCCGGTGCTGCAGCCGGCGATCCAGATCTTGATCGACGGGTAGGTCTTGAGCAGCGGCACCACCTCCTGGCGGATCGCCAGGAAGTGCGACGGGTCGCGAAACATCTCGCTCACCGGAATGGTCAGGAACTGCAACAATTGCATGAACGCCGTCGGGTCGTGCAGCACCCGCTCCTGCAGCGCGGAAATGGTCTTGCACTCGAACTGACGCAAAGCGTGGTTGACCCGGCGCTTGATCGAAGCACCGGAGTAGTCGCGGAAGTCGTAGCTGTATTTGAGATAAATAGCTTCGATCAGCAAACGCAGTTCGATCTCGGTATTACGCTCCACTAAATTCTTTCCATCTTCGGCAGCCATACGCGGATAAGGGAAAACAGGCGGTCCAGGTCAATGGGCTTGGCCAGGTAGTCGTTGGAGCCGGCCTGCAGGCAGCGCTCCTGGTCATCCTTCATGGCCTTGGCGGTCACGGCGATGATGGGCAGCTTGCGCCAGCGCGGGTCCTTGCGGATCTGCACCGTGGCTTCGAAACCGTCCATCTCCGGCATCATCACATCCATCAGCACCAGGTCGATATCCTCGACTTCATTGAGTCTGGCGATGGCCTCATGGCCGTTACGGCCGATCACCACCACCGCGCCCTTGTGTTCCAGGGCGCTGGTCAAGGCAAAGATGTTGCGCACGTCATCATCCACCAGGAGGATCTTGCGCCCCTCGAAGACCTTGTCGCGGCTGCGGGCGGTCTTGAGCATCTTCTGCCGCTCATGGGACAACTGGGATTCGACTTTGTGCAGAAACAACGTCACTTCATCCAGCAGGCGCTCCGGCGAGCGGGCGCCCTTGATGATGATCGAACGGGAATACTTGCGCAGCTCGGTCTCTTCATCTCGGGTCAGGTTGCGCCCGGTATAGACGATCACCGGCGGGAAGGAGCAGATGTCCTCGGTGGACATGCGCTTGAGCAGATCGTTGCCGAGCATGTCCGGCAGCTTGAGGTCGATGACCATGCAGTCGTAGACATTCTCGCGCAGCAGGTCCAGGGCATCCTGGGCCAGGCCCACGGCGGTGATCTCGATATCGTCGTCGCCGATCAGCCGGGCAATGCTGTCGCGTTGCAGATCGTCGTCCTCCACCAGCAGCACGCGCTTGACCTTCTGCGTCAGCTTGGCTTCCAGGCGGGCGAAGACGTCCTTGAGCTCCTCGCGGGTGGTGGGTTTCACCGCGTAGCCCACGGCGCCCATGTGCATGGCCGCTTCCACCCGGTCTTCCACCGAGATCACGTGCACCGGGATGTGCCGGGTCTGGGCATGTTCCTTGAGGCGTTGGAGCACGGTCAGGCCGGAATGGTCGGGCAGGCGCATGTCCAGCAGGATGGCGTCCGGGATGTACTGCTCGGCCAGGCTGTAGCCCTCGTCGGCGCCATGGGCCACCAGGCAGTGGTAACCCAGTTCGTGGGCCAGATCGAAGAGGATATGCGCAAAATTCGGCTCATCTTCCACCACCAGGATGCAGCGGCTGCTGAATGGGGCCTTGTCCCGGTCATCGGCAAAGCGCGGGATCTCACTGCCAGGCACTTCAGCCACCGGCAACGGCGCACTGGGCGCAACAGGCGCCGCCACCGGCATCATTGCAGGCGCTGGCGCCAGCACCGGCTCGGCCGCCTCGCTGTACTGCTCTGGCAGCACCAGCGTGAAAATGCTGCCCTGCCCCGGCTCACTGCTGACGCTGATGGAGCCCCCCAGCAAGGTCGCCAGATCCCGGGAGATCGACAGCCCCAGGCCAGTGCCGCCATAACGCCGGTTGGTGGTGCCGTCGGCCTGGCGGAAGGCTTCGAAAATGCTTTCCTGCTGGTCCTGGGCGATGCCGATCCCCGAATCCTGCACGACAAAGGCGATACCGCCCCCCGGCTGAGCACCAACGCTCAGGCTGACCTGGCCCCTTTCAGTGAACTTGACCGCGTTGGACAGCAGGTTCTTGAGTATCTGTTCGACCCGCTGGCGATCCGTGAACAGCCTCTGTGGCGCCCCCGGCTGCAGCTCCACCTTGAAGGCCAGGCCCTTGTCCGCGGTCAACGGCTGGAACAGGCTGCGCAGGCCGTCCACCAGGCGTGGCACGCTGGCATTTTCCGGACGCACTTCGAGCTTGCCCGCCTCGACCTTGGAGATATCCAGGATGTCATTGATCAGGTTCAGCAGGTCGTTGCCGGCGGAATAGATCGACTCGGCGAACTTGACCTGCTCGGCAGTGAGGTTCTCCTGGGGGTTTTCCGCCAGCAACTTGGCCAGGATCAGCGAACTGTTGAGCGGTGTGCGCAGTTCGTGGGACATGTTGGCGAGGAATTCGGACTTGTACTTGCTGGAGCGCTGCAGTTCTTCGGCGCGCTCTTCAAGCTGGGTCTGCGCCTCGTTCAGCTCGCTGTTCTTGCGGTCCATGGCGTCGCGCTGCTCGGCGAGGATCTGCGCCTGCTCGGCCAGCTGTTCGTTGGTCTGTTCCAGTTCCACCTGCTGCGTTTCCAGGTGCACCTGGGACTCCTTGAGAATCCGCGACTGCTCCTCCAACTCCTCGTTGGCGGTCTTCAATTCTTCCTGCTGCACCTGCAACTCTTCGTTGAGCTGCTGGGTTTCGGCCAGCACTTCCTGAAGGCGCTGGCGGTAGCGCGCGGCTTCGATGGAGGTGCCGATATTGCCGGCAATCAGCTCCAGCAACTCCACATCGCGATCGCTCAGCGCCCGCAGGAAGCCCAGCTCGATCACGCCATTGACCCGGTCGTCATCACGGGTCGGCACCACCAGCACGCTGCGCGGCGCGCCCTCGCCCAGGCCGGAGCTGACCTTGAAGTAATCCACCGGCACATCGTCCAGGCGGATCAGGCGCTTGTGCTGCGCGGCCTGGCCCACCAGGCCCTCATCGCCATACAGCGACTGCTCTTGCTGCTCCAGCTCACGGGAAAATCCATAAGAAGCCACACGCTTGAGGCCGCCGTGATCTTCACGGACATACAGCGCCGCCACCGGTGTCCCCAGGTAATGGGCGCAGAACTGGAGGATATTGCGCCCCAGCAGGTTCAGGGTCAGTTGGCCGAGCATCTGTTCGGCCAGTTCGGTCTGGCCGTTGCGCAGCCAGGCCTGCTGTTCCAGGCGCCGGGCGCTGTTTTCCTGGGCCTCGAGGTTGTCGCTGTAGCTTTTGGACAGCGCCAGCAGATCCCGACGCCCGACATAGGCCAGCAAGCCGCTGATGCCCACCACGAACAACAGGTACAGGATCACGCTGAAAATGGTGGTGCGGCTGACGCTCTCATTACGCTCCAGGCGCAACTGCTGCTCCATGCCCACCGCATCCTCGTATTCCTTGCGGATCTCGTCGGTCAGGCGCTTGCCCCGCCCGGCCTGCACCGCGCCACGGTAGTCGCCGTTCTGCCGACGCAGCTCGATCATGCTCAGGGAGAAGTTGTTCCACTCCAGCTGCAGGGCTTCCAGGCGCTTGAGGCGGTCGACCTGCTGCGGGTTGTCGGCGACCAGATCACGCAGCCCATTGAGCTCGCTGAGGATGCGTGGCTTGGCCACTTCATAAGGGTCGAGGAAATGCTCATCGCCGGTGATCAGGAAACCGCGCATGCCGGTTTCCAGGTCGATGGTCAGGCGCGCCGCCTCATTGAGATTGTTGATCACCCGGTCAGTGTGCTGCACCCACTGGATGACCGAGAGCAGGTAGGTGATCAGGGACACGAAAAAAACCGCGCTGAGCACGCCTACACCGAGGGGCAGGCTGATGTTGCGGGTCAGCAGCTTGCGAAAACTCTGTTCATCAACCGATGACGGACGGATCATTTGATGGACCTTGGCGCAGGAAAAAAAACGAAGTTTGCCCCACATTCGGCCATCGCAGCTATTTTTTATAACCCATGGGTTCACAACTGCGATTGGACCTGCCCTGGGACAAGGGAAGCGGTTATTCTTGCCGGCGCTTGTACAACAGCCTTTTTCTGTACAGCTTCGGGAACTTGTGGCCAGTCGCCACTTACTGATGCACAGGGCCGCCTGTCGCAGCGCCCCGTACCACCCATTTCTTGAGAGAGTCCCTATGCCCGCCAGCGTCTCCACCATCCTAGTCGTCGAAGACGATGCCATCGTGCGCATGCTGATTGTCGATGTTCTCGAAGAGCTCGAATTCAGCGTCCTGGAGGCTGATGGCAGTGACGCCGCGCTGAGCCTGCTGGAAAACCCGCAACAGACCATCGACCTGCTGATGACCGACGTCGGCCTGCCCGGCATGAACGGCCGTGAACTGGCCGAACGCGCCCGGCAACTGCGTCCGCACCTGCCGGTGCTGTTTGCCAGCGGCTATGCCGAGTCCATCGACGTGCCTGCCGGCATGTCGGTGATCGGCAAGCCCTTCTCCATCGACCAGTTGCGGGACAAGGTGCGCAGCATCCTCGGTTGAGCCCGGCAGCGGCCTGATCCGCCGCTGGCGCGCTGTGGTTTAATGGCGGCCTTTTTTTGCCCTTGCCTGCCAGGAATCGCCCCTCATGAGTCCCACCGCCGCAACCAAAGTCCTGATCATTGGTTACGTCTGGCCCGAACCCCGCTCCTCCGCCGCCGGCGGGCACATGATGCAGATCCTCCAGAGTTTCCTCGACCAGGGCTGGGAGCTGACCTTCAGCAGCCCGGCCAAAGAGGGCGAACACAAGGAGGACCTGACGGCCCTGGGTATCCGCGAATGCCCGATCGAACTCAACAACAGCAGTTTTGACCGCTTTGTCGCCGAACTGGCCCCGGACATCGTGCTGTTCGACCAGTTCATGATGGAGGAACAGTTCGGCTGGCGGGTCGAGCAACACTGCCCGAATGCCCTGCGGGTCCTGGAAACCTCGGATTTGCAATGCCTGCGCCATGCCCGGCATCAGCGCCTCAAGGATCAGCTCAAGGCCTGCGCCGACGAAGATGACTTCAGCGCCCTGTTCACCCAGGCCGCGGCGCAAGAGTTCCAGCACATGGCCGACACCGACCTGGCCAAGCGCGAGATCGCCGCCATCTACCGCTGCGACCTGAGCCTGATGATCTCCGAGGTGGAGATCGAGCTGCTGGTGCAGCAGTTCCGCCTGCCTCCGGCGCTGCTGCACTGGTGCCCCTTGATGCTGGAACAACTGCCGCAGGACTTCCCGCCCTTCGAACAGCGGGCGCACTTCCTCAGCATCGGCAATTTCCGCCACGCGCCGAACTGGGACGCCGTGCTCTGGATGAAAAACCGCGTGTGGCCCTTGATCCGCCAGCAACTGCCCGGCGCCCAGTTGCACCTGTATGGCGCCTACACCCCGCCCAAGGCGGCAGCCCTGCACAACCCGGCCCAGGGCTTTTACATCATGAACTGGGCGCAAGACGCGCTGCAGGTGATGAGCGCCGCGCGGATCTGCCTGGCCCCCCTGCGTTTTGGCGCCGGGATCAAGGGCAAGCTGCTGGACGCCATGCTCTGCGGCACGCCCAGCGTCACCACGCCGGTGGGCAGCGAATCCATGTCCCAGGATGGCCTGCCCTGGCCGGGCGCGGTGGCCGAATCGGCCTGCGCCCTGGCGACCGCGGCCGTGCGCCTGTACCAGGACCAACAGTTGTGGGAACAGGCCCAGACCGATGGCCGGCGGTTGCTTGAGGCGCGCTACCGCCAGCAAGTCCACGGCCCGGCGCTGATCCAGCGCCTGCAAGACTGCCGCCAGCACCTGGAGCAGTTGCGCCGGGACAACTTCACCGGCGCCATGCTGCGACACCACCATCACAAGAGCACCCAATACATGGCGCAATGGATCGAAGCCAAGAACCGCCCTGCCCCATGACCCCCTGCTCCTACGGGCGAGACACGCAAACTCCCTGTAGGAGTCGGCTTGCCGGCGAAGAGGCCCGCAAGCCCTGCATCGCCCTCAAGGACCTCTTCGCTGGCAAGCCAGCTCCTACTGGTGCGCGGGCGGGGCACAAGGCATTATCAGCGCGGCCAACAACAAGAACAGTCCCGCGCCATGAGTCGAACCGGCAAGATCAGCGACCCCTCCTACGAGTTGATGGACGACCATAACGGCCTGTCGATCATCTATCGCCAGCACGGCTTCCCCTGCCCCCTGGTGCGCTGGCACTTCCACAAGGAATACGAACTGCACCTGATCGTCGCCAGCTCCGGCAAGGTGTTCATCGGCGACTACATTGGCAACTTCTATCCGCAGACGCTGTTCCTGACCGGCCCCAACCTGCCCCACAACTGGATCAGCCAGGTGGCCGAGGACGAGGTCGTGGCCAAGCGCGACATGCTGGTGAACTTCACCGACGAACTGTTCGACAGCGGCAGCCAGGTGTTCACCGAACTGAAGAACCTCAGCCCGCTGCTGGAGCGGGCGCAATACGGTATCGAGTTCCGCTGCAAGCACACCATCGCCCAGGCCCTGCCCCTGATGCAGCGCATTGCCGATTCCAGCGGCATCACCCGCCTCGGCCACTTTTTCATCCTCATGGAACTGCTGGCGGCCTGCGACGACTATCAACTGCTGTCCGGCGCCACCCGCGTGCAACTGGCGGATGAACACAGTGTCGACCGCACCAACCGTGCCGTGGACTACATCTTTGCCCACTACGCCCGAGAGCTGCCCCTGGAGGAAGTGGCCCAGTACCTGGGGATGAAGCCCACCTACTTCTCCCGGGTGTTCAAACAGGCCACGGGGCGCTGCTTCATCGAGTTCGTCAATCGCCTGCGGATCAGCAAATCCTGCGAACTGCTGGCCGATGGCGACAAACCGGTGACCGACGTGTGCTTCGAGTCGGGATTCAACAACATCTCCAACTTCAATCGCCGCTTCCAGCAACTCAAGGGCATGACCCCTTCCCATTACCGCCGCCTGGCGGTGCAACGCCTGACCGAGCAGAACCTGGGCTGATCGCCCCGCCCCGTAGCAGTTGGCTTGCCAGCGAAGGCGCTCCAACGTCCTGCACAAGGCTCAGGGGCCCCTTCGCCGGCAAGCCGGCTCCTACAGAGCGCGAACACTGGTAAATAAATCTCGTTCAGCTTTCGTTCAGCAGATGTCAATGATCTTCATTTGGCAATGAGTATCATTATGTTACAAGTTAGCTCCCTACCCATTGCCCCGCCGGTGCTGAATGCTTGTTCCATTTCTGATCATGCTGCGCGAAGGGATTGAAGCCGCGCTTATCGTTGGCATCATCGCCAGTTACCTGAAGCAGACCGGCCGTGGCCAGTGGATGCCCGCGGTGTGGATCGGAGTGTTTCTCGCCGCGGCCCTGGCCCTGCTGGTGGGCGGCGGCCTGGAGCTGATGAGCGCCGAATTCCCGCAAAAGCAGCAGGAACTCTTCGAGGGCATCGTCGGCCTGGTGGCCGTAGGCATTCTCAGTTCCATGGTGTTCTGGATGCGCAAGGTGGCGCGCTCGATCAAGCACTCCCTGCACGCCTCCCTGGACCAGGCCCTGGCCGGCTCCCGGCATCAGGTCGCCGCACTGATTGCCATGGTGTTCTTCGCCGTCGCCCGGGAAGGCCTGGAAACCGTGTTCTTCCTGCTGGCGGTGTTCCAGCAGAGCGAAGGCCCGGGCGCGCCGCTCGGCGCCCTGCTGGGGCTGATCGTGGCGATCATCGTCGGTTTCCTGATCTATACCGGCAGCATGCGCTTGAACCTCGGCGCATTTTTCCGCTGGACCGGGCTGTTCATCCTGGTGGTGGCCGCCGGCATCCTCGCCAACTCGGTGCAGGCCCTGCATGAAGCCGGGGTCTGGAACCACCTGCAGAGCGTGCTCTTCGATGTCAGCGCCAGCCTGCCCATGGATGGCCCTTTGGGCTCGGTGCTGGCCGGCATGTTCGGCTACCAGGACGCCCCCACCCTCAGCACCTTAGGCGCCTATGTGCTGTACCTGGGCGTGACCCTGGTGCTGTTCTTCCTGCCCGGTGGCGCCCCGGCCAAGGCGCCCGGCTCAGCATCTTCCGTTTCCAGTCAGTAAGGCTCCCTCAATGACCCAGCAAGCCTCTCCCCAGGCCTCGCCGCCCCGCGCCTTGCGCTGGGCGGTTGCCGGCTCGGTGATCGTCATGATCGCCGCCGGCGGGCTGTTCTATTACGCCTCGCAACGGGCCGCCAGCAAGCGCCAGGCCCACCAGGGCGAAATCACCGTGACCCTCCATCCCCACAGCTGTGAGCCCAACGCGCTGACGGTGCCGGCAGGCCACGCCAGCTTTCGCATCGTCAACCGCTCGGACCGCGCCGTGGAATGGGAAATCCTCGATGGCGTGCTGGTGGTCGAGGAGCGGGAGAACATCGCTCCGGGCCTGAGCCAGGTGATCAACGCCACCCTGCAACCGGGTGATTACGCCATCACGTGCGGGTTGCTGAGCAATCCGCGCGGCACCCTGCACGTGACCCCGACCGCGCAGTCCGAGGCCCAGGCCAAGGCCCGGCCTTCGATGGTGGCCTTTATCGGCCCACTGGCGGAATTCCGGGTTTACCTGAGCACCCAGGGCAATGCCCTGATCAAGGCGGTGAACGCTCTGCAACAGGCCATCGATGCCGGTGACCTGAAGCAGGCACAAGCCCTGTACCTGCCGGCCCGCGCCGCCTACCAGCAACTGGCCCCGGCCGCCCAGCGCCTGGCCGAGCTGGACAACGCGATCAACGCCCGCGCCGACTATTTCGAACAGCGGGAACAGGACCCGGGCTTCAGTGGCTTCCACCGCCTGGAATACGGCCTGTTCCAGAAACGCGACCTGGCCGGCCTGGCTCCGGTCGCGAAGCAGCTGTCCAGCGACGTCTCGCGCCTCAAGGAGCAACTGCTGGCCCAAACCCTGGCGCCGGAACAACTGGTGAGCATCGTCGCACGCAACCTGCGCAGCCTTGCCGACCTGCGGGCCAGCAGCGGCGAGGAAGAACGCTACAGCCACAGCGACCTCAACGGCTTTGCCGCCAACCTGGCAACCACCCGCAAGGTCATCGACCTGCTGCGCCCCTTGCTGGCCAAGTCCGCTGCCCGGTTGTTGCCCCAGGTCGACAACGCCGCCAATGCACTGGACACCCGGCTCGCCAGCCTGCGCGACGACGCCGGCTACCTGGACTACGACAAGGTCAGCGCCGCACAACGCAAAGAGATCGCCGACAAGGCCAAGGCCCTGGCCGACGCTCTCGACGCCATCGATCCCGCACTCGGCCTCTCCGGCCTGTAACCAGACGAGTTTTCAATGAACGATTCCGATCCATCCAACCCGTGCTTTTCCGCCCAGCGCCGGCGCGTGCTGCTGGGCATGGGCGCCGCCGGAGTGGCCCTGGCCGGCAGCAGCCTGAGTGGCCCGGCCATGGCCGCCGGCGCCGCAGCCCAGGTCACCCAGGCCCCCAGCAGCGACAGGACCCAGGACCGCCACGACTACCACGGCCAGCACCAGAGCGGCATCGTCACCCCGCGCCCGACCTCGGGCATGCTGGTGTCCTTCGATGTGCTGGCCAGCGACCGCGACGACCTGGAGCGACTGTTCCGTACCCTCGACGAACGCATCGCCTTTCTCATGAGCGGCGGGCCGGTGGCCCAAGTCGACCCGAAACTGCCGCCCCTGGATTCCGACATCCTCGGCCCGGTAGTGACCCCGGACAACCTGACCATCACCGTGTCGGTGGGCGAATCGTTGTTCGACGAACGTTTTGGCCTGGCCGCCGCCAAACCCAAGCGCCTGATCCGCATGGTGGGTTTTCCCAACGATGCCCTGGAGCCGGCCTGCTGCCATGGCGACCTGAGCCTGCAGTTCTGCTCCAACACCGCCGACACCAATATCCACGCCCTGCGCGACATCGTGAAAAACCTCCCCGACCTCTTGCTGGTGCGCTGGAAGCAGGAAGGCAGCGTGCCGCCCCAGGCGCCGGCCAAGCCCGGGGAGCCAGCGCAGAGCGCGCGCAACTTCCTGGGCTTTCGCGACGGCTCGGCCAACCCCGACTCCAATGACCAGCAAGCCATGCAGCAGATCGTCTGGGTCCAACCCGGCAGCGACGAACCGGCCTGGGCAACCCACGGCAGCTACCAGGCGGTACGGATCATCCGCAATTTTGTCGAGCGCTGGGACCGCACCCCGCTGCAGGAGCAGGAAAGCATCATCGGCCGGATCAAGACCACGGGCGCGCCCATGGATGGCCAGAAAGAAAGCCAGGTCCCCGACTACGCCCGGGACCCCCACGGCAAGCTGACCAAGCTCGATGCCCACATCCGCCTGGCCAACCCGCGCACCCCACAGACCCGGCAAAACCTGATCCTGCGCCGGCCGTTCAACTACTCCAATGGGGTCAACAAGAACGGCCAGCTGGATATGGGCCTGCTGTTCATCTGCTACCAGGCGGACCTGGAAAAAGGCTTTATCGCGGTCCAGACCCGCCTCAACGGCGAGCCTCTGGAGGAGTACCTCAAGCCTACCGGTGGCGGCTACTTCTTCAGCTTGCCGGGGGTCACTGGCGCCGGCGATTTCATCGGTCGCTCGTTGCTCGAAGCCACCCGACCGAACACCAGCGCCTGACCCCCATGACACTTCAACCCCCACGGAAAAGTCCCATGAAAAAGTCGCCCCTCGCTGTGTTGCTGACCCTTGGCTTGCTCCACGCTCCGCTGTCGGCGTTCGCCGCCGCTGCGCCCCTGGAGCTGGTGGGGCCGATCTCCGACTACAAGATCTACGTCACCGAGCAGCTCGATGAACTGGCCAGCCACACCCAGCAATTCACCGATGCGGTGAAACAGGGCGACCTGGCCAGCGCCAGGAAGCTCTACGCACCGACCCGGGTCTACTACGAGTCGATCGAACCCATCGCCGAACTCTTCAGCGACCTGGACGCCGCCATCGACTCCCGGGTCGACGACCACGAGCAAGGCGTCAAGGCCGAAGACTTCACCGGCTTCCACCGCCTGGAATATTCGCTGTTCTCGGAAAACAGCACCGAAGGCCTGGGCGAGCTCGCCGACGGCCTGAACAAGGACGTCAAGGACCTGCAGACCCGCGTCGCCGGCCTGACCTTCCCACCGGAAAAGGTCGTGGGGGGTGCCGCCGCCCTGCTGGAGGAAGTGGCCGCGACCAAGATCTCCGGAGAAGAAGACCGCTACAGCCACACCGACCTCTACGACTTCCAGGGCAACATCGACGGCGCAAAGAAAATCGTCGACCTGTTCCGTGGGCAGATCGCGAAACAGGACCCGGCCTTTGTCGCCAAGGTGGACAAGAACTTCGCCACGGTGAACAAGATCCTCGCCAAGTACAAAACCCCGGACGGCGGCTTCATGACCTACGACAAGGTCAAGGAAAACGACCGCAAGGCCCTGATCGGTCCGGTCAACACCCTGGCCGAAGACCTCTCCACCCTGCGCGGCAAACTGGGCCTGAACTGAGCCCGCCCTCACCAGAGCCAGCTCATGCAGGAGTTGGCTGGTGCAGGAGTTGGCTGGCCAGCCAAAGCGACGCCCAGAACAACACAGGCCGCAATTGCCTCTTCGTCCTGGTCGCCCGCTTCGCCGACAAGCCGGCGCCTGAAGGGTGCTGCCATCACCGACGCAGATAAGGCTGGGCGGTTGCCCGTTATCCCGATAACGTTCACGGCCCAACGGCTTTCATGGAAGACCCACTATGTCTCGCTCCACAGCAGCGGCCACGCCGCTGGCTGCCAAACCCTTCTCGCTGCTGCCGCTGATGGCCGCCTACATGGCCTGCACCATGTCGATGATGGCCTTCGTCTCGCTGATCGGTCCGATCTCCCGGGCCCTGCATCTGGAAACCTGGCATGCGGGCGCCGCCGTGACCGTTTCCGGGGTGATCTGGATGCTCCTGGCGCGCCCCTGGGGCCAGGCCAGTGACCGCTTCGGCCGGCGTCGGGTACTGCTGCTGGGCACGGCCGGCTTCACCCTCGCCTACTGGGCCCTGTGCCTGTTCATCGACCTGTCGCTGCAGTCGCTGCCCAGCGTCGCCATGGCCTTTCTCGGCCTGATGCTTGGCCGCGGGCTGATCGGTGCCTTTTATGCGGCGATCCCGGTGGGCGGCTTCGCCCTGATCGCCGATAACGTCGAACCCCAGCACCGCGCCCGCGCCATGGCCACCCTGGGCGCCGCCAACGCCGTGGGCTTGGTGGTGGGGCCTGCGGTGGCCGCCTTGCTGGCCCGCTACAGCCTCAGCCTGCCGTTCTACGCCATGGCGGTGCTGCCGCTGCTGGCATTTGTGGTGCTGCGCTACCAGTTGCCGCGCCAGGAACTGCACCTGGCCCATGCCCCGACGCGGGTGCGCCTGGGCGACCCACGGCTGCGCCGGCCCATGGTGGTGGCCTTTGTCGCCATGCTCTGTGTGTCGATTGCCCAGATCACCGTCAGCTTCTATGCCCTGGACCGGCTGCGCATGAGCCCCGCCGATGCCGCCCAGACGGCCGGGGTGGCCCTGGCCATGGTCGGCGTGGCACTGATCTGCGCGCAATTGGTGGTGCGCAAGCTGGAATGGCCGCCGCTGCGGATGATCCGCTACGGCGCCCTGCTGTCGGCGCTGGGCTATGCCGGCAGCATGCTGGTGGACAGTGCCTGGGGCCTGTGGCTGGCGTTCTTTGTCTCGGCGGCGGGCATGGGTGGGGTGTTTCCATCGTTCTCGGCCCTGGCGGCCAACGCCGTAGAGGCCTCGGAACAGGGCGCGACGGCTGGCAGCATCGGCGCGGCCCAGGGCCTGGGCGTGGTCATCGGCCCCATGGCCGGCAGCCTGATCTACGCCATCGAACCGCGCCTGCCCTACCTGCTCGCGGCGGTGTTGCTGGTACTGATCGCCATCTGGCCAACCCCCCGATCCCTGTAGCCGCTGCCGCAGGCTGCGAACGGCTCTGCAGGAGGCGTCGTTCTTCGGAACGCTGAAGGTCCTGCGGACCTTTGCGCAGCCTCGCAGGCTCGGCAGCGGCTACAGGTGTTATCGCAGAGCTTTTGTAGCCGCTGCCGCAGGCTGCGAACGGCTCTGCAGGAGGCGTCGTTCCTCGGGGCGCTGAAGGTCCTGCGGACCTTTGCGCAGCCTCGCAGGCTCGGCAGCGGCTACAGGCTACAGCATGCGGTAGAGCAGGCGTTCGATGCGCACCCGGCTGACCCGACGCAGGAACTTGCCCACCGCCTCGGGGTAGTCCACCAGGCTGTCCAGGTACTGGAAGTGCTCGATGCGCCGGGTATGGCGGTAGATCTCGGCCTGTTCGGCACGACGCGCCTCCAGCAACTCGCCCTTGGGATCGTCCAGCAACAGGGCGTTCTCCAGGTCCAGGCGGAAGGCCCGGGGATTGAGGTTGTTGCCGGTAAGCAAGGTGTAGCGCTCATCCACCCACAGGCCCTTGAGGTGGTAGGTGTTGTCGCCGTCACGCCACAGGTGCAGGTTGAGCAGGCCGCTGTCGATGACTTTCTGGTGGCGCTTGGCAAAGCGTCGCAGGCTGATCTCGTACAGGTAAGGCAGGGCCGCGATGACCTTGAACGGCTCGCTGGGCGGGATATAGAAGTCGTTGGCGGTCTTGTCGCCGACAATGATGTCGATCTTCACCCCGCGCTCCAGGGCCCGATTGATTTCCCGGGTCACCACCAAGGGCAGGTTGAAATACGGGGTGCAGATGGTCAGTTGCTGGCGGGCCCCGGCGATCAGTTCGCAGATGATCCGGTTCAGCGGGTTGCCCTTGCCGACGCCTAGCAACGGACTGACCGACAGCCCGCTCTTGTCCAGGCCACCAGCGGTGGTGTCGTAGGTGGCGTGCTTGAGGCGACTGCGCAGGTCACCGATGTCGTTACGCAGACTGCGGGTGGTCGGCAGGTTCGGCAGGTCCAGGCGATGTACCGCCCGCGACGCCACCAGGCCGTGCTGCACCAGATGGTGCATGGAGTCGGCCAGGGCGCGGTTGTGCAGCAGGTGGTAACGGTCGAAGCGGTACTTGTCGAACTTGTGCAGGTACACGTTGTTCAGGCTGGCGCCGCTGTAAAGCACGCAATCGTCGATCACGAAGCCCTTGAGGTGCAGGACCCCGAACAGCTCCCGGGTCTGCACCGGCACGCCGTAGATCGGCACTTCGGTGGCGTGGGTACGGGTCATTTCCTGATACCAGGCCGAGTTGCCCGGCTGCTTGCCGGCGCCGATCAGGCCGCGCTGGGCCCGCAGCCAGTCCACCACCACAAGCACCTCGAGTTCCGGGCGCGCGGCCTTGGCGGCATGCAAGGCATCGAGGATTTCCTGACCGGCCTCATCCTGCTGCAGGTACAGCGCGACGATATAGATGCGCCGCCGGGCCTGGGCAATTTGCTCCAGCAGAGTGCGACGAAATTGCGCAGCGCCAGTCAGAGTGGTGAAGGCTTCGGCAGCCAGGGGGAAGCTACGCAGTTTGGGCAGCAAGGAACGTTTGAAAAGCGACGGCATAGGGCTCGCAGTGGCTCAAATCCAAAGAGCGCAAGAGCTTACACCATGGAACAGGCTGAGTCCCCTGTCAGCCCGTTCTGAAGTAACCGGCTTGCTGGCGCAAAGCATCTTGAGTCTTGCACTGCCCTGGAAATTACCTTGGCCGGCAAGCCAGCACTTGTGAGAAAGACCGCTGAATATAAAAGTTTGAATAACAGGATTGACCAAGGAGAACGATCGTTCTACTCTTTGCGCCATGAACGAAATCACTCCCTCTGAAACACGCGACATCATCCTCGACGTCACCGAGAAGCTGATCTACAAGAGCGGCATTGCCGCCACTGGCATGGATCTGTTGGTGAAGACCGCCGGGGTCTCGAGAAAGAGCGTCTATCGCTATTTCAGCAACAAGGATGAACTGGTGGTGGCCGCCCTGGAACGTCGCGACCAGCGCTGGATGCACTGGTACAGGACTGAAGTGGGCAAGGCCGAAGGCTCTGCACAGCGGCTGCTGGCGCTGTTCAGCGTACTCAGGGACTGGTTCGGGTCCGAAGGTTTCCGCGGCTGCGCCTTTATCAACACCAGCGGCGAGACCGGCGATCCCCAGGACCCGGTGCGCCAGGTGGCCAAACAACATAAACAGAAACTGCTCGATTACGTGACCGAGCTTTGCCAGGAACATGGCGTGCAACATCCAAAGGAACTGGCAGCGCAACTGCTGATCCTGATCGATGGCGCCATTACCGTTGCCCTTGTCATGGGCGATCACAGTGCTGCTGATAATGCGCAATGCATGGCGCGAAAGTTATTGGACCTCTGATTGTTTTAAACAAGAGCAACTGCTTTGTTTGAACAGCAACTTTTATTGGAGACAAGTCATGTCGTCTAACGCTCAAGTGCGCCCGCCCCTTCCACCTTTCACTCGCGAGTCGGCGATTGAAAAGATCCGTCTGGCCGAAGATGGCTGGAACTCCCGGGACCCGGAACGGGTATCCCTGGCGTACACCCTGGACACCCAATGGCGCAACCGCGCCGAGTTTGCCCACAACCGCGAAGAGGCCAAGGCCTTCCTCGCCCGCAAATGGGCCAAGGAACTGGATTACCGCCTGATCAAGGAACTCTGGGCCTTTACCGACAACCGCATCGCCGTGCGCTACGCCTATGAATGGCATGACGACTCGGGCAACTGGTTCCGCTCCTACGGCAACGAGAACTGGGAGTTCGACGAACAAGGGCTGATGGCCCGGCGTTTTGCCTGCGTCAACGACATGCCGATCAAGGCAACCGAGCGCAAATTCCACTGGCCCCTGGGCCGGCGCCCGGATGACCATCCAGGCCTCAGCGACCTAGGCCTGTAACCCACCCGCCCCTGTAGTAGCTGGCTTACCAGCGAAAGCGTCCTCAAGCCTTGCACAAGACCTAGGGGCCCTTTCGCCGGCAAGCCGGCTCCTACAAGCAACCTCGCACAACACCTTCCCGTAGGAGCTGGCTTGCCAGTGAAGGCGTCTTCGAGGGCGATGCAAGGCTTGCGGGCCTCTTCGCCGGCAAGCAACACGCCATTCAAGCTGCGGCTTCTTGCTCCTTGAGCAGGGCCTGGGCTTCCAGTTCGCGCACCAACGGCAGTACGCGCTGGCCGAAATACTCAACCTCCTCCTGAAAATGCAGGAAGCCCGCCAGGACCAGATCCACCCCCACCGCCTTCAAGGCGACAATCCGTTGGGCAATCTGCTGCGGGGTGCCAATCAGGTTGGTCTTGAAGCCGTCGTTGTATTGCACCAGATCCTCGAAACTGGACTTGGCCCAGTTGCCCTCACCGTCCGGTGAGGCCTTGCCGGCCTGCTTGGCCGCATCGCCAAAGGCATTCACCGCCTCCGGATCGGCCTTGTCGATGATTTCCGCCAGCACCGCCCGGGCTTCTTCCTCGGTGTCCCGGGCGATCACAAAGGCATTCACCCCGACTTTCACCGAATGCTGGTTGGCGGCGGCCTTGGCACGAATATCGTCAACCTGGGCCTTGATGCCCTCCACGCTGTTGCCATTGGTGAAGTACCAGTCCGACACCCTCGCGGCCATGTCCCGAGCCGCCCGCGAACTGCCGCCCTGGAAGATTTCCGGTTGCCCCAGGGGCTTGGGTTTGAGGCTGTAATTGTCGAAGCGATAGAAGTCCCCCTTGAAGGTGAAGTGGTCCTGGCTCCAGATCCCGCGCAGGGAACGGATGAACTCCTCGGAACGGCGATAACGCTCATCGTGTTCGAGCCAATGCTCGCCGATGGCCTGGAACTCGCCCTTGAACCAGCCGCTGACAATGTTTACCGCGATGCGGCCGTTGGTCAGTTGATCGATGGTCGCCAGTTGCTTGGCCGCCAGGGCCGGTTGCCAGGGCCCGGGCAGGATCGCCGCGATCACCTTGAGCTTGTCGGTTGCCGCCAACAGCGCATGGCTGAAGGCCACCGACTCATGCTGGTATTCAGCGCCGTAACCGGCGGTGAAGCGGATCTGCGTCAGGGCATATTCAAAGCCCGCCGCTTCGGCGATCTGCGCCAGCTTGCGGTTGTAGTCGATGCCCCAGTGGGTGCGCTGTTCGATCTTGCTCACCACCAGCCCGCCACTGACGTTAGGCACCCAATACGCAAATTTGACGGCTTGCTGACTCATGGTTCGGTCCTCGGACTGATTAAGGTGCAAGGACCAGAGCAGCAAGCGTGCCAGCGCCCGACAGCACCAGCGCAAGCCTTGTTCCGGAGCCCGGGCAAGGCACAGGCCCGCGGCGCAGGACCAGGCCCGCAGCGGCTTGCCAGGGTTGCAGGGGCGACTTCGTTGCCCCTGCAAGCGCCACTTGCAACAGCTGCGACAGGCCATCCAAAAAACCTGCAATCAACCGATTTGTTGATCAACTGTTGCCCGGACAACAGTTGCCGGATGCTCGTCCCCGCCCGCGCCCAGGCAAACCGGCACTGGGGATTCCGGCATGCTGTGTGCAATCAGCTTCGACACCTACTGTTTTTTACTGCCTGCCCCAGGAGCCACACCATGACCGAACATCAGGTAATCAATCCGCTGTCCGTAGGCGTCGACTACGAAGCCCTGGCCGAGCGCTTCCGGCCAATCTTCCAGAAGATCGCCGCCGGTGCCGTGGAGCGCGAGCACAGCCGCACCTTGCCTTATGAACCTATCCAATGGCTCAAGGAGGCCGGCTTCGGCGCGCTGCGGGTGCCGGTGGAATACGGTGGTGGCGGCGCCTCCCTGCCCCAGCTGTTTCAACTGCTGATCGAGCTGGCCGAGGCCGATGCCAATGTACCCCAGGCCCTGCGCGGGCACTTCGCCTTTGCCGAGGATCGCCTCAATGCGCCCCCTGGCCCGGCCCGGGACCTGTGGTTCAAGCGTTTTGTCGAGGGCGATATCGTCGGCTGCGCCTGGACTGAAATCGGCGCGGTGGAGATTGGTCAGGTGATCACCAAGGTGACGCCGGACGGCGAAAAATGGCGCCTCAATGGCGAAAAGTTCTACAGCACCGGCAGCATTTTCTCCGACTGGATCGATGTCTACGCCCAGCGCAGCGATACCGGCGGCGATGTGATTGCCGCCGTAAGGACTCGCCAGAGCGGCATCCAGCAGAGCGATGACTGGGACGGTTTCGGCCAGCGCACCACCGGCAGTGGCACCTCGCGCTTTACCGACGCCGAAGTGGAGGCCGAGAACATCATCGACTTCGCCACCCGCTTCAAATACCAGACCGCCTTCTATCAACTGGTGCTGCTGGCGACCCTGTCCGGGATCGGCCGCGCCGCGCTGCGCGATGTGGCTCACGAAGTGCGGTTGCGCAAACGCATCTACAGCCATGGCAACGCACCGCAGGTCAGCGCAGACGCCCAGGTGCAGCAGGTGGTGGGCGAGATTGCAGCCCTGGTGTATGCCGCCGAGGCGGCGACAGTACGGGCAGCAGCGCCGGCGCAACGGGCGTACCTGGCGCGCTTTGCTGGGGATCAGGTGAAGGAACGTGAAGCCAATGTGGCCGCGGAAATCGAATCGGCCACGGCCCAGGTGGTGGTGAGCGAACTGATCCAGCGCGCCACCAGCGAACTGTTCAATGCCCTGGGGGCTTCGGACATTCGCCAGGGCAAGGCCCTGGATCGGCATTGGCGCAATGCGCGGACCGTGTCGTCCCATAACCCGGTGATCTACAAGGCGCGGATTGTCGGTGACTGGCGTATCAACGGCAGCGAACCGCCTTTTGTCTGGCAGATCGGCAACGGCCCGCAACGCTGACCCTTCCCTGCACCGTCCGTAGGAGCTGGCTTGCCAGCGAAGGCGCCCTCCGGTGGTGCCACAAGGCTCAAGGGCCCATTCGCCGGCAAGCCGGCTCCTACGCTTTCCGGGCCCTGCGCCGTCCGTAGGAGCTGGCTTGCCAGCGAAGGCGCCCTCTGATCGTGCGCAAGACTCAGGGGCTCACTCGCCGGCAAGCCGGCTCCTACGATAGGGGTATCAGACCAAGGTCGAGGCGGTCGCGCAGCGGGCGGGGTTGCAGGTAAGATGGCGATCTTTCGCGCAGCCCCCTTTGCGCTTCCCGCCGAACAATAAGCCGAATCCATGCCCTTCGAACTCAGCGTAGACCTGACCACCCTCGCCATTCTCGCCCTCGTAGCATTCATCGCCGGTTTCATCGACGCCATCGCTGGCGGCGGCGGGCTGCTCACCACGCCGGCCCTGCTGACGGCCGGGCTGCCGCCGCACTTGGTCCTGGGTACCAACAAGCTCAGTTCGACCTTCGGTTCCGCCACCGCCAGCTTCACCTTCTATCGCCGCAAGCTGTTCCACCCCCGCCAATGGACCCACGCCATTGTCGGCACCCTGGTGGGGGCGCTGACCGGGGCCATCGTCGCCCATTACCTGCCGGCCGAGTGGCTGAACAAGATGCTGCCGGTGATCGTCTTCGCCTGTGGCCTGTACCTGCTGTTCGGCGGCACCCCCAAGGCGCCGCTGGACAGCGACGCACCGATCAAGAAGAAGTGGCAATCGAGCCAGGGCTTCAGCCTGGGCTTCTATGACGGCGTGGCCGGGCCCGGCACCGGGGCGTTCTGGACCGTGAGCAGCCTGCTGCTCTACCCCATCGACCTGGTCAAGGCTAGCGGCGTGGCCCGCAGCATGAACTTCGTCAGCAACATCGCAGCGCTGTCGGTGTTCGTGTTCTCCGGGCAGGTGGACTGGATCATCGGCCTGTGCATGGGCCTGTCGGTGATGGTCGGTGCGTTCTTCGGCGCACGCACCGCCATCAGCGGTGGTGCCAAGTTCATTCGCCCGGTGTTCATCACCGTGGTCCTGGGGTTGACCGTACGCCTAGCCTGGCAGCACTGGTTCAGCGTGGCCTAGACGGCGCGCCACATAGAGGTCGATCAGGTAGCGGGCAATCGAGCGCGAGGCCGGCAACGGCGGCAGCGCGTGCACGTTGAACCACTGGGCATCCTCGATCTCGTCTTCCTGGGGGATGATCTCGCCAGCGGCGTATTCGGCATGGAAGCCCAGCATCATCGAATGCGGGAACGGCCAGCACTGACTGCCCACGTACTGGATGTTCCTGACCTCGATGCTCACCTCCTCCCGCACCTCGCGGATCAGGCAATCCTCCGCCGACTCACCGGGCTCGGCAAAGCCGGCCAGGGTGCTGTAGACACCCGTAACGAAACGCGGAGAGCGGGCCAGAAGAATCTCGTCGCCCCGGGTGATCAGCACGATCATGCTCGGTGAAATGCGCGGATAGGCCCGCAGATCGCAGGGCTCGCAATACATTGCCCGCTCCCCCGGCACTTGCCGCGTGGCTCGGCCGCAACTGCCGCAAAAGCGATGCTCCCGGGCCCAGGTGCCGATCTGTGCGGCGTAGCCCAGGACCTTGTACAGGGTGTGATCGCCCTCCAGCATGAAGGCTCGCAGGCTTTTCCAGCGACAGCCCGGCACCTCGGCGCGGCCACTGAGTTCCAGCAGGTACACCGGCTCGCCATCGAGGTGGCCGATGCCGTGTTCCGCCAGCAGCGGCAGGTCCTGGCCCTTGAGCCAGTGCCGCGGAAACAGCGCGCCGTTGTCGTCATGGAGAAAACCTTCCGGGCCGCGGGCCACGGCCCAGCCGCCAGGAAGGTCGGTGTCGAGTACTGCAGTGGTCCAGCGTGCAATCATCGTCAATCAATCCAGAAATTCGGGTTTCTGTTTGCTCATGTGGGCGGCAATGGCCACACGCAAGTCGTTGGACTGCAACATGGCGGCGTTCCAGGTGGCGACATATTCCAGGCCGTCATCGATCCGGTGGTCACGCATGTAGCTGAGCATTTCCTTGGTGCCGCTGACCGCGATCGGCGATTTGGCGGCAATCTCCCGGGCAATCTCCATGACCCCGTCCAGCAGGCTGGCGGCATCGCTGTAGGTGCGGTTGACCAGGCCGATGCTGCGCGCTTCCTCGGCACCGAAGGTGCGCCCAGTGTAGGCCAGCTCGCGCAGCATGCCGTCGCCGATGATACGTGGCAAACGTTGCAATGTGCCGACATCCGCCGCCATGCCGATATCGATTTCCTTGATGGAGAACTGGGCATCGTCAGCGGCATAGCGCATGTCGCAGGCGCTGATCAGGTCGATGGCGCCCCCCAGGCAATAGCCCTGAATCGCCGCCAGCACCGGCTTGCGGCAGTTGTCCACGGCGGTGAAGGAGGATTGCAACTGGAGAATCTTGCGCCTTAGCAGACGGGCGTTGCGGCCCACGTCCTTGCCCAGTTCGTTGGCCACGCCAGCCAGCAGCATCAGGTCTATACCTGAGGAAAAATGCTTGCCGGCGCCACTGAGCACCACCACCCGCACCGCATCGGTGTCATCGATCCAGCGGAAGATCTCGACGATCTCGCTCCAGAACGCGGCGTTCATGGCATTGATCTTTTCCGGCCGATTGATCTGCACATGGGCGATGTTGTCAGCGAGTTCGACGCGAAAGGCTTGGTATTCGGACATGGCAGTGATCCTTTACTGGGCGGAAAATGAGGGCCGAACTATAGCAAGTGGCGGCGCCGCCCCGTAAGGCAGCGCATTGGCCAAAAACGGGACTGGCCGCAGGCTGGCGCGCGCCCTTGAAGGCACGCCGGTTTGTGTAGCCGCTGCCGCAGGCTGCGAACGGGCCCTGAGGGCACGCTGGAGCAGACGCCGCGTTGTTCCAGCTTTGCGCCGACTGCGTCGGCGATCGCAGCCTTGCAGGCTCGGCCGCGGCGACAAGGCCGTGGGCACCGTTCAGCGGGTGGTCGGGGGCGGCAGGCTCAGGCGAAAACGCGCGCCCCCCAGGGGCGAGGCTTCCACGGTCAGGGTGCCGTCCTGGGCTTCCAGGGCGCGGCGGCTGATGGCCAGGCCCAGGCCGAATCCGCCGGTGGCGCGGTCGCGGCTGCGGTCCAGGCGGTAGAAGGGTTCGAATACCCGCTCGCGCTCGTCGTCAGGAATGCCGATGCCGTCGTCGTCGACCCAGATTTCACACCCCTCGTCGCTGACCAGCACGCCCACCTGAATGCGTTTCTCACAGTAACGGGTGGCATTGCGCAGCAGGTTCTGCAGGGCCCGGGCAGTCAGCCGCGGGTCCAGGGTGAAACGCTCCAGGGTGCCGTGCAGCAGGACATCGATGACGATGTCCGATTCCAGTTCATCGTCGACGCTGCCGAGGATGCTGT
Organism: Pseudomonas danubii; assembly: GCF_042980055.1. NCBI lineage: Bacteria > Pseudomonadati > Pseudomonadota > Gammaproteobacteria > Pseudomonadales > Pseudomonadaceae > Pseudomonas > Pseudomonas danubii. The sequence continues at coordinate 4,262,160 of NZ_CP116502.1, read as the reverse complement.
CGATGAACTCGTCCAGCGACACCTCGACCTGCTCCGGCAGGCAGGCCGGATTCTGCAGGCGGCTGTAGGACAGCAGCTCCAGCACCAGTTCATCCAGTTCACGAATATGCGCCACCAGCCCTTGCAGACGCTCGCGGCTGGCGGCAGGCAGATCGTCGGAGAGCACCAGGGCCAGGCCGAAATCCAGTCGGGTCAAAGGCGTGCGCAACTCGTGGGACACCGCATTGAGCAAGTCCCGCTGCTGGTTCAGGAGTTGCTCGATGTCCCCGGCCATGGTGTCGAAGACATGGGCCAGGCTGCCGATGTTGGAGCTGCCGGGCAGTTGCGTGCGTTCACTCAAGTGGCCCTTGCCGAAGCGCTCGGCGGTGCGCTTCAAGCGCTCCAGATCGCGCCAGTGGGGCCTGACCCAAAGCAGCAGGCAGGCCAGCAGCACCGCGACGATCAGCACGTTGATGCTCCAGTACAGCAGGTTGACGTCCAGAGGGTCCGGCGGCACCACCAGCTTCACCGCCAGCTGGTCATCCAGCGGCGACACTGCCAGTGTGCGCCAGCCCCAGTCTCCCAGGCGCACGACCTTCTCGCCGCGTTCCAGGCGCTCACGTTCGTAAAGGCTGAAGTCCGCATCGTCGATGCGCACAAGAGCCACCTGCAGCGGGTGGAACTCCTCGTCCATTTCCTCGGCCAGGGTCGGCCACTGGGACGCAGGCATGGCGCGAAACTGCTTGACGATCAAGCTCTGCAGCCCGCGGGACTGATCCAGGTTGTAGTCCAGGAAACGCTCGTGGAAGACCTTGATCACCAGGTCGGGGATCAGGTAGATCGCTGCGCTGAAGGCGACGATGGTGATCAGGTACAGCCGGATCAGGATGCGCAGCATGGACTCAGCATTCCCACTCGGAACGGCTGAACAGATAGCCCTTGCCCCAGACGGTCTTGATCTTGCGCGCCTCGCCGGCATGGTCGTCGAACTTGCGTCGCAACTTGGAGATGGCCACGTCCACCGAGCGATCGGTGCCGTTGAACTCGATGCCCCGCAGGCGCTGGAGGATCTGGTCGCGACTGAGCACTTCACCGGCGTGCCGGGCCAGCACCACCAGCAGGTTGTACTCACCGCTGGACAGTTCCACCAACTGCTCGCGCCAGGTCACGGTGCGCTCGGAGAGGTCGATGCACAGGTTGCCCATGAGGATCTGATCGCTGGCGGTCTGCGGCTCACTCAGGCTGCTGCGGCGCAACAAGGTACGCACCCGTGCCAACAGCACTCGCGGTTCGCAAGGTTTTGTCACATAGTCGTCGGCGCCCATTTCCAGCCCCAGGACCTGATCATGGCTATCATCGCGCGCGGTCAGCATCAGGATCGGCAAAGTCGCCGAGTCGGCGCGCAACAAACGGCAGACCTGCAAACCGTCCAGCCCCGGCAACATCAGGTCGAGGATCACCAGGTCCGGCGGATTGGTCTTGGCCCGCTCCCGCACCTGATCGCCACGACTGATCACACTGACCTGATAGCCGTTGCGCTCCAGATAACTGGCAATCAGTTCCGAGAGGGCGGAGTCGTCTTCGACGAGAAGAATATTGGGCATGAGCTGAGGTCTTTATTGAAGAAATACAGAGTACCGGCGTTTCTTATAGAGCACCGGCTACAACCAGCGAGGCGCCAAGGATATACAACAGCGGCAGCCCGGGCGCGCCTGCTTCACACTTTTTCACACAGCACCTACACAGCTTCACAGCGGGCCTTGACTCATGCCCTTAGCATGCCGAGGTCATTATTGGGGTATCAGCATGTCGAATAAACTCTTCGCGCCACTCTGCCTGTTGGTTCTGGCAGGGGCGCTGAGCGCCTGCGGCCAAACCGAGGGCGAACAGACACCACCGACCGCCACGGTGCGGATCGAGACGATCCAGAGCCAGGCCCTGTCCATCACCAGCGAACTGAGCGGGCGCATCGCCGCACCGCGGATCGCCGAAGTCCGTGCCCGGGTGGCCGGGGTGGTGCTGCAACGGACCTTCCGCGAGGGTTCCGACGTCAAGCAGGGTGACGTGCTGTTCCGCATTGACCCGGCGCCCTTCCAGGCCGACCTGGACAGCGCCCGGGCCAACCTGCGCAAGGCCGAGGCCAGTGCCTTCCAGGCGCGCCTGCAGGAACAACGCTTTGCCAAGCTGATCGCCGACCAGGCCATCAGCGGCCAGGAATACGACAACGCCCGGGCGACCCGGCGCCAGGCCGATGCCGAAGTCGCGGCCAATCAGGCCGCAGTCAAACGTGCCAGGCTCAATCTGGACTTCGCCACCGTTACCGCGCCGATTTCCGGTCGCGTCGGCCGCGCCCTGGTGACCGAAGGCGCCCTGGTGGGCCAGAACGAAACCACGCCTCTGGCGCTGATCCAGCAACTGGACCCGATCCACGCCGACCTGACCCAATCCACCCGTGAGCTCAATGAACTGCGCCGGGCCTTGCGGGCCGGGCAGTTGCAACAGGTGGGCAAGGACCAGGCCAAGGCCACCCTGATCCAGGACGACGGCAGCCTCTATCCGTTGCCCGGCAAACTGCTGTTCGCCGACATCAGCGTCGACCCGAGCACCGGGCAGATCATCCTGCGTAGCGAGTTCCCCAACCCGGACCTCGATCTGTTGCCCGGCAGCTTCGTGCGCGTGCGCCTGGAGCAGGCCGTCAACCAGCAGGGCATCAGCGTGCCGCAACGGGCCATCCAGCGTGACAGCGCCGGCGTCGCCCAGGTGTTGCTGGTGAATGCCGAAAACCGTGTGGTGCAACACCCGGTGCAACTGGGCGGGGTACAGAAAGACCGCTGGATCGTCACCGAAGGGCTCAAGCCCGGTGACCGCATCATCGTCGAAGGCTTGCAGCACGCCCGTCCCGGCGAGCTGGTGCAGATCGACGACACGCCCCTTCCGCTCGCTCAGAATCCTGGCCAGTAGGTAGTACGACATGCCGCAATTCTTTATTGACCGCCCGGTGTTCGCCTGGGTGGTCGCCTTCTTCATCCTGTTGGGTGGCGCCCTGGCGATTCCCCAACTGCCGGTGGCGCAGTACCCCACCGTGGCACCGCCGCAGATCGAGATATACGCGGCCTATCCGGGTGCCTCGGCGCAGACCCTGGACGAGTCGGTGGTCAGCCTGATCGAGCAGGAGCTCAACGGTGCCGACCACCTGCTGTACTTCTCCTCCCAGAGCAGCCTGGGCAGCGCCACCATCACTGCCACCTTCCAGCCCGGCACCAACCCGGAGCTGGCCCAGGTGGACGTGCAGAACCGCCTCAAGGCGGTGGAGCCGCGCCTGCCCCAGGCCGTGACCCAGCAAGGCCTGCAGGTGGAGAAAGTCTCCGCCGGCTTCCTGTTGCTGATCACCCTGACCTCCAATGACGGGCGCCTCAACGATGTGGCCCTCAGCGACTACCTGGCGCGCAACGTGATGAACGAGATCCGCCGCGTGGACGGGGTTGGCAAGGCCCAGCTGTACGGCGCCGAGCGAGCCATGCGCATCTGGCTCGACCCGCAGAAGCTGATCGGTTTCAACCTGACCCCGGCGGACGTCAATGCCGCCATCAGCGCGCAAAACGCCCAGGTGCCGGCAGGCAGCATCGGCGATCTGCCCAACCCGTCGAGCCAGGAAATCACCGCCACCATCCTGGTCAAGGGCCAGCTGAGCACGCCGGAAGAGTTCGCCGACATTGTCCTGCGGGCCAATCCCGACGGCTCCACGGTGCGCATCGGCGATGTGGCGCGGGTGGAAGTCGGCAGCCAGGAATACCAGTTCGGCACACGCCTGAACGGCAAGCCCTCCACCGCTGTTGGCGTGCAGCTGTCCCCCGGGGCCAACGCGCTGAATACCGCGACCCTGATCCGCGCCAAGATGGACGAACTGTCGCGCTACTTCCCCACCGGCGTGGAATACAAGATCCCCTATGACACCTCACCCTTCGTCAAGGTCTCGATCACCAAAGTGATCTACACCCTGATGGAAGCCATGGCCCTGGTGTTCCTGGTGATGTTCCTGTTCCTGCAGAACATCCGCTACACCCTGATCCCGACCCTGGTGGTGCCGGTGGCGCTGATGGGCACCTTCGCCACCATGCTGGCCCTGGGGTTCTCCATCAACGTGCTGACCATGTTCGGCATGGTGCTGGCCATCGGCATCCTGGTGGACGATGCCATCGTGGTGGTGGAGAACGTCGAGCGGATCATGGCCACCGAGGGCCTGTCGCCCAAGGAAGCCACGCGCAAGGCCATGAAGCAGATCACCGGGGCCATCATCGGCATCACCCTGGTGCTGGTCGCCGTGTTCATTCCCATGGCCTTCATGCCGGGTTCGGTGGGGGTGATCTACCAGCAGTTCTCCCTGTCCATGGCCACCTCGATCCTGTTCTCGGCCTTCCTCGCCCTGACCCTGACCCCGGCCCTGTGCGCCACCCTGCTCAAGCCTATTGCCAAGGGCGAACACCATGAACGCAGCGGTTTCTTCGGCTGGTTCAACCGGCGTTTCGAAAGCCTGAGCAACCGCTACGAGGGCGGCGTGAGCTATGCCCTCAAGCGCACCGGTCGCTACTTGCTGATCTACGTCGCGCTGCTGGCGATCATGGCGCTGCTGTTCAGCCGCCTGCCCTCCTCGTTCCTCCCGGTGGAAGACCAGGGCTACACCATCACCGACATCCAGCTGCCGCCCGGGGCCAGCCAGAACCGCACGATCAAGGTGGTGGAACAGATCGAGGCGCATAACGCCGGCGAACCGGGGGTGGGCGACAGCACCATCATCCTCGGCTTCAGCTTCTCCGGGAGCGGACAGAACGCGGCCCTGGCCTTCACCACCCTCAAGGACTGGTCGCAACGGGGCAGCGACGACTCGGCCATGGCCATTGCCGACCGCGCCAACGGCGCCCTGAGTGCGATCAAGGACGCCGTGGTGTACGCCGTACTGCCGCCGCCGATCGACGGCCTGGGCACCTCCAGTGGCTTCGAATTCCGTCTGCAGGACCGTGGCGGCGTCGGCCACGCCGCGCTGATGCAGGCCCGGACCGAGCTGCTGGCTGCCACGGAAAAGAGCCCGATCCTGGCCAACGTCCGCGAGAGCGCCCTGGCCGAAGCGCCCCAGGTGCAACTGGAAGTCGACCGCAAGCAGGCCAACGCCCTGGGCGTGTCCTTCGCCGATATCGGCAACCTGCTGTCCACGGCCCTGGGCTCGGCCTATATCAACGACTTCCCCAACCAGGGACGCATGCAGCGGGTGGTGGTCCAGGCCGAAGGCGATCAACGCAGCCAGGTCGAGGACCTGCTGCGGATGAACGTGCGCAACAGCGCCGGCAAGATGGTGCCGCTGTCTGCTTTCGTCCGCGCCACCTGGACCCTGGGGCCGGCCCAGCTGACCCGCTACAACGGCTACCCGGCGATTGCCATTTCCGGCGAACCGGCTCCGGGCCACAGCACCGGTGAAGCCATGCAGGAAGTCGAGCGACTGGTGAGCCAGTTGCCCGCCGGCCTGGGCCTGGAGTGGACCGGTCTGTCGCTGCAGGAACGCCTCTCGGGCAGTCAGGCGCCGCTGTTGCTGGGCCTGTCGCTGCTGATCGTGTTCCTGTGCCTGGCGGCGCTCTACGAGAGCTGGTCGATTCCGACCTCGGTGCTGCTGGTGGTGCCCCTGGGGGTGCTGGGTGCGGTGCTGGCGGTGAGCTTGCGCGGGATGCCCAACGACGTGTTCTTCAAGGTCGGCCTGATCACCATCATTGGCCTGTCGGCGAAGAACGCGATCCTGATCATCGAGTTCGCCAAGAGCCTGTACGACGAAGGCCACGACCTGATCGACGCCACGGTGCAGGCAGCACGCCTGCGTCTGCGGCCGATCGTCATGACGTCCCTGGCCTTCATCCTCGGCGTGGTGCCCCTGGCCATTGCCACCGGCGCCAGTTCCGCCAGCCAGCAGGCCATCGGCACCGGGGTGATCGGCGGCATGATCACCGCGACCCTGGCGGTGATCTTCGTCCCGGTGTTCTTCGTGGTGGTCATGAAACTGGTAAAACGCGGTTCGTCCAAGGACTGAACCCAGACAAACGGGTCCCGATTCCGGGACCCGTTCCTTCCTTGATTGCCACGCTCAATCCAGCCTCGAACGTCAGTCCTGCAACAGGCTGGTCAAACGCTCGCGAGAGGTCTCTGGCTCGCCTTCCACAGGCTGGGCAGAAGACAGGATGGGGGTGGAATAGAGCAACAGCAGAACCACAGCCAGACGCGTCAGCATGCTTTCGATCCTTGCTCGGGAAAGAGTCAATAATTCAGCGTCAAATTTAAACACATGGCTATGTGCCACTGCCAAGCATAATTTGTGCTGAGCCGCGTTTACATTCGAGGCTTTCACCTAAGTCGCGGATCATCTCCAGCAATGCCTTCACCCGCAGCGGCAAATTTCCGGCCGGGTACACCGCGTGCATCTGTGGGCTCTCACCGCTGCTGGAGGTGAGCTTGTACTCAGGACAAACCCGGAGCAGGCGCCCCGCTGCCACTTCGGGCTCCGCCATCCAATCCGCCAAGCGGGCGATCCCGACGCCCGCCAGGGCTGCCTGGAATACCGCCAGACCGGAGCTGAAACGAAATTTGGGGTGAACCCGAAAGCTGATGGCCTGCTCCTCACTGCGAAAATTCCACTCCTTGAGAATCCGTGGCGCCGTATGCAGGATCAGCGAATGCGACTCCAGTGCCTCGATGGACTCGGGCATGCCGTTGCGCTCCAGGTAGCCGGGGCTGGCGTACAGATAACGTGAGTAACTCCAGAGCGCAAAGCCGATCAAGTCGCTGGATTGTGGAAACGCGCCGCGAATCGAGAAGTCCAGCTTGCTCTTGGCCGGGTCGATGATCTCATCGGTGAAAATCACATCGACATTAACGTCTGGATAACGCTCGCAGTATTGCGCGATCAACCGGGGCAATACCCCTTGTCCGAGAAACTCGGGGGCGGAAAAACGGATCCAGCCGGAGGCCAGGCCGCTGAGACCGGACAGGTCTTCATCGACCTCACGTTGCAGGTCGAGCATTTTGTACGCGTGGGGCAATAAGCATTCACCCGCTTCGGTCAAGCTCACGGCATTGGAGGAGCGATTGAACAACTTGAGCCCCACACTTTCCTCCAGGGCTTGAACGGCACGGGTCAGTGCGCTGGGGGAGCGCCCCAGCGTCCGTGCCGCGGCGACGAAGCTGCGCTTGCGAGCCACGGTCGCGAAGGCTTCAAGTTCCCCCAACATATTCAATGCCACTGTCCACCTCATTGCATTTTTCACAACGCGGCATTGCAACACAAAAAAAGGCCCTTCCGTTAACCTTCCCGCTCAACCCACAAGGATGGGGCAAACAGGAGCGCAAGGACGTGTCAAAGCTGGATGAAGTAATCGGGAAAGCCGCAGCTTGTGTTGATGAAGTCACTCATGAATGGCTGGAAAAAAAATCAGTGACTTCGATCCGACGGGAGATACCGCAAATTCATCTGTCGCTCGAAGAACAACGCACACTTCAGGCCGGTCTGGCAGCGCTGGACGTGACCGATAGTGCCTCGGGTATCCGCCACATGCCGGCCCTGGGGCGACTGCTGGAAAGTGCCCTGTGCCCGGAGAAAATCCAGCAGCTACGCAATTTTCCACAGGCCCGTGACGTGGCGATGATCGTCAGGGGGCTGCCGCTGGACCCGCAACTGCCGGCCACGCCCTATGACCTGGAGCCGGGTATCGAGAACGTATCAACGCTGGCCGGGGCTATCTTGTCCGTGCTGCAAACCCTGCAAACCCGTCCACTGGCCTACGAGGGTGAAAGCAACGACACCGTGTTCCGTCACGTATCGCCCAAGCACAAGCGAGAGACCGAAAAGAGCTCCTATGGCTCGCGCGCGGACCTGGGCATGCACGTCGACAACCCTCACCTGCCTTTGACCTGCGAACCCGTCTCGCAGTTGTCGGCCTGTCCGGAGTACCTGTCCCTGACCGGCCTGCGCTGCGAGCTCGATGTGCCGACGCGCATCGTCGCCATTGACGAGGTGCTGGCCATTCTGCCGGCCTGTGTCGAAGAGGAATTGTTACGACCGAACTTCACCGTTCGCCGACCGGCCTCCTTCGGCAAACAGGGGAATGTGCTGGAAAACGTCCCCTTGCTGTACAGAAGCGCAACCGGTGACCTGTATTGCCGCTACAACAAAGCGAGTGTCGAAGCGACCTGCGCCAATGCGCAGTTTGCCCTCCAACTGTTCGCCGCCGCCGCCGATCATCCCGATGTCGTGCACCACATACTGCTGCAACCAGGGGACATGCTGATCTTCAAGAACCAGCAAACCCTGCATGCCCGGGATGGTTTTACACCCCGCTACGACGGCCGTGATCGCTGGATGTTGCGGGTCTTCGGGGTCAATGATCCGGCACGCGTGGTGCCGCTGGCCCCTCATCAACCCTACATAGGCAGAGCCTGATTTCATGGTCGATATTGTCATCCTTTGCGTGTTCGCCTTCGCCGCCGGCCTGATCGATGCGGCGGTGGGTGGCGGCGGACTGATCCAGATTCCCGCGCTATTCAACGTGCTCCCCACCGCTCAACCGGCGGCGCTGCTGGGTACCAACAAAGTCGCGGCCGCCTGCGGCACCGCATTCGCGGCCCGATCCTTCGTGCGCAAGGTGGTGATCAACTGGGGGCTTGTGATCCCCGCCGCCTGCGCGGCCTTTGTCATGGCCTTCTTCGGCGCCGCCACGGTGTCGTTCGTACCTCAGTCGATGATCCGGCCGGCGGTGCTGGTGTTGATTGTACTGATGGCGATCTACACCTTCTGGAAGAAAGATTTCGGCGCCCTGCACAAACCCATGCGCATCGGTACCAAGGAAAAACTGCTGGCGATCGTCATCGGCGGCGCCATCGGTTTCTACGATGGCCTGTTCGGTCCCGGCACTGGCAGCTTCCTGATCTTCCTGTTCATCCGCTGCTTCGCCTTCGACTTTCTGCATGCCTCGGCGTCGGCCAAGCTGGTGAACATCGCGACCAACGTAGCGGCACTCATGTTCTTCATCCCAACGGGCAACGTGCTCTACCTGATCGCAATTCCCATGGCGGCATTCAACATCCTGGGCGCGCTCACTGGCACCTGGCTGGCCGTTCATAAGGGCGTGCCCTTTGTCCGGGCTCTATTCCTGGTGTTGCTGGTGATTCTGATCAGCAAACTGTCCTACGACATGCTCCTGTAAACCAGAGGAAAACTACATGCATCCGATGTTCGATCGCCTCGTGGCACTGCTCGATGCCCGCTCAGCCTCCTACCGGGTGTTGATGCACGATGCCGAGGGCCAGTCGGCGCGCGTCGCCGAAATCCGTGGCACCGAGCCCGGCCAAGGCGCGAAGGCCATGCTTTGCTCCCTCAAGGGGCAGCCCGGACCCTATGCCCTGGTGATACTGCCGGGCGACCAGAAGCTGGACATGAAGAAAGTCGGAGCGGCCCTGGGCGGGAAAAAAGCCGAGCTGGTGAAGGCCGAAACCGCCATGGAGCTGACCGGGTGCCGGATCGGCGCCATCCCTCCTTTTGTTTTCGATGAGCGGATTCAATTGATCGTCGATCCGGCCTTGACCACAGGCTACGCAGAAATAGCCTTCAACGCGGGGCGGCTGGATGCGTCGATGGTGCTCGATACGCAGGATTATCTGGCGATTGCCATGCCTCGATTGCTGGACATCAGCCAGGCCTGAGCAAACCTTCCCCTTGCGCCCTCCCCTATGACATGAAGCAGAGCTTGTCGATCGCAAGGTCGGCAAGCCATGCCGGCTTGGGCGCAAATCGTGTGAGGAACTCAGAGGCTACGGGGCAACGTAGATATCGCGCAGGACATGCCAGGTGGCTAGCCAGCACAGGCGTAACGCTAGCCGATCAGCCGTGGCTCTTGTGATCCAGGGCGGCGTAGAAGTTGGCGCTTTGTTGCAGGTACTTCTGGGTGTAGGTGTTGGTGGAGGATGTCTTGCGGCTGATTTCCACGTTGGCGCTGGCTGGCAGGGCCACGCTGGCGGAAATGGCGGAGGCTGCGATCACGGAGAAGAGATTGAAGTTCATCGGTATAACCCTCGGATTCAGTTGGCTTGCTTGCCCGTGTGGGCTGTTGAGCAAACTTACTCCCGAGGGTTGGCGGGAAAAAATGCTTTGCGGCAGTAGCTATTATCAGCGTGATTGATAGAAGCAGTCAGGCCCCGGATACCGGGGCCTGCGGTCTATTGACGCACCAGGAACTTGATGTCGCTGGGGGCTTCGAAGGGCAGTTTCTGCACCGTCTTGCCGAGGAAACCGGTCTTGGCGTCACGTTCGATCACCACGATTTCATTGCTTTTCTGGTTGCCGATCAGCACGTAGCGGTTGCTCGGATCGAGGCTGAACTCCCGCGGGTGATCGCCTTCCACGGAACGGCGCTGGATCTCCTTGAGCTGGCCGTTGCTCGGGTCGATGGCGAACACCAGCAACTGGTTGGCCGTGCCACGGTTACTGACATACAGGTACTGGCCGTCCTTGGAGGCATGCAGGGCCGCGGCGGCCTTTTTCTCCTTGGAGCCATTGGCCGCCAGATCCAGCAACTGACGCTGGGTCAGCTTGCCGTCCTGATAGTCAAAGACCGCCACCTGGGCGCTCATCTCCAGGGTCAGGTAGGCACGCTTGCCATCGGCACTGAACAGCAAGTGGCGCGGACCACTGCCTGGGGGCAGTTGGACAAAGGCCGGTTCGGCGGGCGTCAGCGGGTGTTCCGGATTGGCCTTGGGGTCGTAGCGGTAGACAAAGATCTTGTCTGCCCCCAGGTCGTTGGCGAACACGAACTGGCCGTCCGGGGACGACACCGACGAATGCACGTGGGCCGACTGCTGGCGCTCGGGATCGACCCGGCTGCCCGGATGGCTGGTGAGCTGCACCACCGGCGACAGATGGCCGTCGGCGCTGACCGGCACCACCGCCAGGCTGCCACCCGGGTCCACGTCCACCGAATAGTTGCTGACGAACAGGTAGTTGCCGTCGGCGCTCAGGCTGGAGTGAGTAGGCTCGTTGCCCTGGCTCTGCACCTGGTTGATCAGGTTCAGTTGATGGGTCTTGGGCGCCAGGCTGTAGCTGCTGACACGACCGATGGGGTCAACCTGCCCCGGGCTGTTTTCATTCACCACAAAGACGAATTTCTGGTCCTTGGAGAGGGTCAGCCAGGACGGGTTGGAGCTCTTCACCACTTGCAACGGCTTGGCATCGATCCGCCCGGTCCCCTCGTTGAAACGCAGGCGATACAGGCCCTGGCTCTGCCCTTGGGTGTAGGAACCCACCAGCAGTTCCTGGGTCTCTGCCGGCGCGGCCTGGACCGCCATGGCACCGACACTGCCGGCCATCAATAGCGGCCAGAAATTACGCATCTTCATGCTCACTCTCCTCTTCGTCGCGGGCACTGAACGCGCTCATGCACACCAGGCGGTGCTCGCCGGAATCAGCGACCAGGGTCCAGCTCTGCAGCGCCTGATCAAAAGTCGCGGCCTGCACCTGGGCCAGGGTAAAGCTCCAGCGCTTGGCGGCACGGCCATCCATGCACTCGATCAGCAGGCGCTGCTCGTCGAGGGTGAAATCGAAGGCGTGCAGGCCGTCGATTTCCAGCATGTCGCAGGCTTCAAGGGCGGTGAGCAAGGTGTCGGTAGCAGCGGTCATAGCAATCAATCATCAATTGGAAAGGCGCAATCATAGCTGATCGGCGCCCAAGGATCGGGCCCGTATTGCGTCCAGTCATCACTCGCCGCCGGTGCGGCCTGCGGGCACTGTCGAAGGGGTCTGGCCATGCCCTGCGGCGCCAGCCTGTTCATGCCCTGGGAGCAGGCATGAAAAAGCCGCGCCCGAGGGCGCGGCTGAGTGTTCAAAACGCCTGGATCAGTGAGCGAACAGCGAGTTGCCCTTCTGCCCCGCCAGCTTCTCCGGCTTGATCAGGAACCGCGCCAGGGCCGGCAGCAGCCACAGGGCGCCGAACATGTTCCACAGCAGCATGAATGTCAGCATCAGGCCCATGTCGGCCTGGAACTTGATCGCCGAGAAGATCCAGGTGCACACGCCGATGGCCAGGCACAGGCCGGTGAACAGCACCGCCTTGCCGGTGGAACGCAGGGTCTGGTAGTAAGCCTCCTGCAACGGCAGTCCGGCACGCAGGAAGCTTTCCAGACGGCTGTAGATATAGATGCCGTAGTCGACCCCGATGCCCACCCCCAGCGCCACCACCGGCAAGGTCGCGACCTTGACGCCGATGCCCATGAAGGCCATCAACGCGTTGCCCAGCACCGAGGTCAGCACCAGCGGCAGGACGATGCACAGGGTCGCCGCCCAGGAGCGGAAGGTGATCATGCACATGCCGGCCACACAGATGTACACCAGGATCAGGATGGTCAGCTCGGACTCCTTGATCACTTCGTTGGTAGCCGCCTCGATCCCGGCGTTGCCGGCGGCGAGGATGAACTCCAGGCCATCCTTGTTGTGCTGCGCGGCGAATTCCTGCACCGCATGCACCGCGCGGTCCAAGGTCGCGGCCTTGTGGTCATTGAGGAACACCAGCACCGGCGCCAGGGAGCAGTTGTTGTTGTACAGGCCGTCGGCCCGGGCAATGGAGTTGTTGAGCACATCGGGGTTGCGCGACAGGGTTTCCCATTTCAGGTTGCCCTCGTTCATGCCCTTGATCATCTGCTTGGACACAGTCACCAGGGAGATCGCCGACTGCACGCCCTCGGTGTTCTGCATCTTCCACATCAGCTCGTCGATGGGGGCCATGGCCTCATAGCGCGAGCAACCTTCGGATGCGGTCTTGACCATCACCACCAAAACGTCGGAGCTGGTGGAGTAGTTGCTGATGATGAAGTTGTTGTCCTTGTTGTAGCGCGAGTCGGGACGCAGCTCCGGCGCGCCCTGGTCGAGGTCGCCGATCTTCAGGTTCTGGCTGTACCAGAGGCCGCCGCCAAAGGCCACTAGGGCCAGGGCGATGGAGATCGGTGCCACTTTGGGGCTGGCAAAATTCGACAGCAGGCGCCAGAACGGATGCTCGCGGGAGGCATCCTTCTTGCTGCGTTCGATGGCGCGCTTGCTGATGCCGACGTAGGAAATCGCCACTGGCAGCAGGATCAGGTTGGTGAACACGATCACCGCCACACCGATGGAGGCACCGATGGCCAGCTCGCGGATCACCCCGATGTCGATGATCAGCAAAGTGATGAAGCCCACGGCGTCGGCGAGAATGGCGATCATCCCCGGCAGGAACAGTTGGCGGAAGGTCCGCCGCGCCGCGGTCAGGGCGTTGTCGGCGTCACTGGACTGCAGGGCGATGCCGTTGATCTTCTGCACCCCGTGGGAGATGCCGATGGCGAAGATCAGGAACGGCACCAGCATCGAGTACGGGTCCAGGCCAAAGCCGAAGGCATGCATCAGCCCCAGCTGCCAGACCACCGCCACCAGGGTGGTGATCAGCACCGCGATGGTGCTGCGGATGCACCAGGTGAACCAGTACAGCAGCACCAAGGTGATGATGAAGGCCACGCCGAAGAACATCACCACCATGATCAGGCCATCGATCAGGTCGCCGACCTTCTTGGCGAAACCGACAATGTGGATCTTCACATTGGGGTTCTGCGCTTCGAACTTGTCGCGGATCTTTTCTTCCAGCTGGTGGGAGAACTTCTGGTAGTCCAGGGCCAGCAGCTTGCCCTGGTCCTGAGGGTCCGGGTAGGACTCCAGCAACGGGATGTCGACGATGCTGGATTTGAAATCGTTGGCCACCAGGCGCCCGACCTGGCCGGACTTGAGGACGTTGTTGCGCAACTGGTCGAGGCTTTCGGGCGAGCCGTTATAGCTCTGGGGAATCACCTCGCCACCGGCGAAACCTTCTTCGGTCACCTCGGTCCAGCGCACGCTGGGGCTCCACAGCGACTTGAGCCCGGAGCGATCGACGCCAGAGATGTAGAACACCTCGTCGTTGATCTGCCGCAGGGTCTCCATGTACTCCTGGGTGAAGATGTCGCCGTCGCGGGCCGCCACCGAGATACGCACGGTGTTGCCCAGGTTGGCCAGGTCATTGCGGTGCTCCATCATCCGCTCGATGAACGGGTGCTTGAGCGGGATCATCTTTTCGAAACTGGTGGAAGGCCGAATCAGGGTCGCCTGCCAGAACAGAAAAGCGCTGACCAAGAGGCAAATGAAGATCACTGCCGGGCGGTTGTTGAAAATCAGGCGTTCGAGAAAGTTCGCCTTGTCCTGGTGATGACTGCTCATGGAATTCCCCACCTTCTTATTATGTGCCCGGCTTATTTGCCGACGTCAGCGCCGGTTGCCGCAGAGATCCGCACCCCGCCCTGCCCGGCCAGGATCAGCTTGCCATTGCCGGCAGCGGTCACCGCCGACAGCGAGAGGCGGTCAGCGCGGTTGAATACGCTGAAGGTCTGGCCGTGGTCGGTACTGCGGATCACGCTGCCACCGTTGCCGACGATCACCAGCGAGCCGTCGTCCAGCAAGGTAGCACCCGACAGGCCGAACTCCAGGGCGCCACGGGCAGCGTTCAACTCCACCTGCTCCCAAGTGTTGCCGAAATCCGTGGAACGATAGAGATTGCCCCGCAGGCCGAACACCAGCAGGGTCGCCGGCTGGCCGGTAGCGATCACGCCGAACAGCGAGCCTTCATAGGGGCCTTCGAGGCGTTCCCAGGTCTGCCCGTCATCGGCGGAGCGGAACAGGCTGCCCTGCTCGCCGACGATGAACAGTCCGGAATCCTTGACCTGGGCAATGGCGTTGAGGTGGAACTGGTCTTCGTTGTCCAGGCGATCGCTGACGTCTTCCCAGTGCTGGCCACCGTCGGTGGTTTCCAGCAAGGCGCCATAGGCACCGACGGCGTAGCCGTTGCGGGTGTCCTTGAACCAGACATCGAGCAAGGGCGCTTCACGCTTGAGGTCCTGGAACTGCCGACTCCAGGTGACACCGCCATCGGTGCTGGCCAGGACCTGGGCATCGTGGCCCACCGCCCAGCCGTGCTGGTCATCGACAAAATACACCGCGGTCAGCAGTTGCCGGGTGGGCACCTTGGCCTGCACCCAGGACGCTCCCTGATCGTCGGAATAGAGAATGTGCCCGCGGTCGCCCACTGCCACCAGGCGCGTGCCGGCGTGGACCACATCGAGCATCAGGCTTTTCGCCGCCTTGGGCGATTCGATGGAATAGACAGTATCCGCTGCGGTGGCAGCGGCCAGGACCGGTGTCGACAGCGTCACGACACCCAACAGCGAGAGCGCTGTAGCCAGCAATGCGAACGTGCGCAGCGCCGGCGGGCGGCCAACAACTACACCCATGACAGGCTCACTCATAGACCATTCCCCCATTATTATTGTCAGGTCATTTGACCTCTCAGGGCGCCTTCAGGGGTTTTCGATGCCTGGACCGACCGTGAAGATCGTCCTGAAACCTGCACTCTAGAGCCCCTTCGGCTGCGGGCTATCCTATCGGGCTTTGGAAAGGTCTGACAATCAACGCCACGTTATCTTTTGTTAATCACCGCGTCTGGCCAGGCCCCTGAATGCTCGGGCATTCGCTGGGCTGATCGATGCTCCTCTGCAGCAGGCGAGGAAGCGTTGATGGCGGTACGAAAAGCTTGTCAATTTAGCTGAGGTTTGCGCGGCCTGTCGGCGTGTAGCACCGGTACACGACCAAAGGCTGATCCAGGGCATAAGCCGCCGCTACCCAGTGTTGACTATGATGAGCTGCGTGGGTGGCGAGCCCGATGACCTTCAGGAGTGACGCATGATTGCCATACGCGAGGCGTGGAAGGCTGGCTTGCTCGGCCCCCGGCACTGGGCTCGCAACCTGGTGGCTGGGGTGATTGTCGGCGTGGTGGCGCTGCCCCTGGCCATGGCGTTTGCCATCGCCTCCGGGGTCAAGCCGGAACAGGGCATCTACACCGCCATCGTCGGCGGCCTGCTGGTGTCGCTGTTCGGCGGTAGCCGCTTGCAGATCGCCGGCCCCACCGGGGCCTTTATCGTGATTCTCGCCGGGGTCACTGCCAAATACGGGGTCGACGGCCTGCAGCTGGCGACCATGATGGCCGGCATCATCCTGTTCCTGCTGGGCATCAGCCGCCTGGGCGCCCTGATCAAATTCATCCCCGACCCGGTAATTCTCGGCTTCACCGCCGGGATCGGGGTGATCATCTGGGTCAGCCAGTGGAAAGACTTTTTCGGCCTGCCCGCCGTCCAGGGCGAACACTTCCACCAGAAGCTCTGGCACCTGCTGCAAGCCCTGCCCGAACTGCACCTGGCCACCACCCTGCTGGCCTTGCTCAGCCTGGCGCTGCTGTTGTGGGTACCCAAGATCCCCGCGCTCAAGCGCCTGCCGGCGCCGCTGGTTGCCATGGTCCTGGCCACCGCCTTGCAGTCACTGTTCCAGTTCCAGGGCGTGGCCACCATCGGCAGTGCCTTTGGCGGCATTCCCCAGGGCTTGCCGACCCTGCAACTGCCCGAGATCAGCCTGCCACGGATACTCGACCTGATAGGACCGGCCTTCGCCATCGCCATGCTCGGAGCCATCGAATCGCTGTTGTCGGCGGTGGTGGCCGACGGCATGGCCGGCACCCGCCACGACTCCAACCAGGAACTGATCGGCCAGGGCATCGCCAACCTGGCCACGCCGCTGTTTGGCGGGTTCGCCGCCACCGGCGCCATTGCCCGCACCGCCACCAACATCCGCAACGGCGGCAGCAGCCCGCTGGCCGGCATCACCCACGCCGTGGTGCTGGTGCTGATCATCCTGTTTCTCGCGCCGCTGGCGGCCAATATCCCGTTGTGCGCCCTGGCGGCGATCCTGTTCGTGGTGGCCTACAACATGAGTGAGCTGCACCACTTCAAGCGCATGGTGCAACGCGCGCCCCGGGCGGATGTGGCGATCCTGCTGTGTACCTTTGTGCTGACGGTGTTCAGTGATCTGGTGATTGCGGTGAACATCGGAGTGATCCTGGCGATGCTGCATTTTCTGCGGCGCATGGCCTCCTCGGTGGAGGTGCAGCAGGTGGTGGGAGAGGATCTGGAGAACGAATTGCGCGGCAAAGGACGCGGGCACCTGCCTGCTGGGGTGCTGATCTATACCATCGAAGGCCCCCTGTTCTTTGGCGCTGCCGAAACCTTTGAACGGGCCCTGGCCCAGACCCATAGCGATCCCAGGCTGCTGATCATCCGCCTCAAGCATGTGCCGTTCATGGATATCACTGGGCTGCAGACCCTGGAGGAAGTGATAGGTCAGCTGCACAAGCGCGGGATCGTGGTGAAACTGTGCGAAGCCAACCTGAAGGTTCATGCCAAGCTTGAGCGAGTGGGCATCCTGCACGCCATTGGCGCGCAGAACTATCACCGCGACTTGAGCAGCGCACTGCCTCCCCTGTAGCCGCTGCCGCAGGCTGCGAACGGTCTGGGCGGCACTGCGTCGCAGGGACGCATCGATCTCAAGACCGACAGAGGTATGACGGGCGATCGCCAAGCAAGGTCCTGCGGACCTTGGCGCAGCTTCGCAGGCTCAGCAGCGGCTACAGGCGTAGCCGCTGCCGCCGTCAGGCGAGGCTTTTGCTCACCACTTCGAACACGTCGCTGGAGAGATCGCCGGAAGCACGGATGCGCTCCAGTTCGCCCTTCATCAGCGCCTGACGGGCGCTGTCGTATTTGCGCCAGCGAGTCAGTGGCGCCAGTTGCCGCGAGGCAATCTGCGGGTTGAAGCCGTTGAGCTGGATCACCAGATCCGCCAGGAAGCGATAACCCGAACCATCCGCCGCATGGAAGTTGATCAGGTTCTGCCCGGCAAAAGCCCCCACCAACGCCCGCACCTTGTTCGGGTTCTTGAGGTTGAACGCCGGGTGCTGCATCAGCGCCTTGACCCGCTCCAGGCCGCCCGGCAACGGGCTGCCTGCCTGGACGCTGAACCACTGGTCCATGACCAGGGCGTTGTCCTTGAAGTTCTCGGCGAACACTGCCAGAGCCTGGGCCTTCTCGGCCTCGAACGGCGAGTTGACCAGCACCGCCAGGGCGGTGAGGCGCTCGGTCATGTTGTCGGCGCTGTCGAACTGCTCGATGGCCGCCGCCAGCACTTCGGGGTTGCGGGTCAACATCAGGTAGGACAACGCAATGTTCTGCAGCGCGCGACGGGCAAAGTGCTCGGACTCGGCCACATAGGCCGTGGCCTTGGACACAGCCCGGTTGGCCTGATAACGCTTCCACAGCGCATCAAACAGGCTGTCAGCCAGTTGCTGGCGGGCAAACTCGCGAGCCGCATGGATCGCCTCGACATCCGCCACTTCGCTGATCTCGGTCAGATAGGCCTCGCCCGGCAGGGAGAGCATTTCCGCGACCATGGCCTGGTCCAGGCTGTCATCCGCCAGCACAGTGCCCAGGGCAGTCACCAGACGTTCGTCCATCACCAGCGCCTGACCCTGCTGATGCTGGGCAATCAGTTCTTGCAGCACTTGCACGGCCAACTGCTGGCCGGCGTCCCAACGGTTGAAACCGTCGCTGTCGTGCTGCATGAGGAACATCAGCTGGTCGCGGTTGTAGGGGAAGCTGAGCTTCACCGGCGCCGAGAAGCCCCGCAGCAGCGATGGCAACGGATGTTCGGCGATATCGACGAAGGTGAAGGTCTGCTCCGCCTCGGTCACCGAGATCACCCGGGAAGTCCCCTGGGCGGCGTTTTCGCCGGACAGGCGCAGGGCCATACCCGCCCCTTTCGAGTCCAGCAGGCCAAGCTCCACCGGGATCACGAACGGCAGTTTCTCCACTTTGTCCGGGGTCTGCGGGCAGCTCTGGCGGAAGGTCAGGCTGTAGGTCTTGGCCGCCGCGTCGTAGGACTCGCTGACCGCCAGCCGTGGCGTACCGGCCTGGCTGTACCAGCGTTTGAACTGGGTCAGATCGACGCCGTTGGCATCTTCCATGGCCTTGACGAAATCGTCACAGGTCACGGCCTGACCGTCATGGCGCTCGAAGTACAGGTCACTGCCCTTACGGAAACCTTCAGCTCCGAGCAAGGTGTGGATCATGCCGACGACTTCCGAGCCCTTCTCGTACACGGTCAGGGTGTAGAAGTTGGAGATCTCGATAAAGCTTTCCGGGCGCACGGCATGGGCCATGGGGCCGGCGTCTTCGGCGAACTGGTGGGTGCGCAGGTAGGCCACGTCCTGAATGCGCTTGACGGTGCGCGAGTTCATGTCCGCGGAGAAACCGGCATCGCGGAACACCGTGAAGCCTTCCTTGAGCGACAGCTGGAACCAGTCGCGGCAGGTCACGCGGTTGCCCGACCAGTTGTGGAAGTACTCGTGGGCGACAATCGCCTCGACCCGCTGGTGGGCGGCGTCGGTGGCAGTTTCGGCACGGGCCAGCACGGCGCTGGAGTTGAAGATGTTCAGGCCCTTGTTTTCCATGGCGCCCATGTTGAAGTCGTTCACCGCGACGATCATGAAGATGTCCAGGTCGTATTCACGGCCGTAGGTCTCTTCGTCCCAGCGCATGGACTTTTTCAGGCTGTTCATGGCGTGCTGGCACTTGTCGATGTTTTCCGGCTCGACATAGATGCGCAGCGCCACATCGCGGCCGCTCTGGGTGCGGAAGCTGTCTTCCACGCACCACAGGTCACCGGCCACCAGGGCAAACAGGTAGGCGGGCTTCATGAACGGGTCTTCCCAGGTCGCCCAGTGCCGGCCGTCTTCACCGGGGCCGCTGGCAATCGGGTTACCGTTGGAGAGCAGCACCGGGTAGCTGTGCTGCTCGGCCACCACGGTGGTGGTGAACTTGCTCATCACATCCGGGCGGTCGAGGTAATAGGTGATCTTGCGAAAGCCCTCGGCTTCGCACTGGGTGCAGAACATGCCACTGGACTTGTACAGGCCTTCCAGGGCGGTGTTGCTTTCCGGGTGGATCTTCACGCTGGTGTCCAGGGTGAAGCTGGCGCTGGTGGGGTGCAGGGTCAGGTGGCTGTCGTCCAGCTGGTAGTCGCCAGCACTCAGCGGCTGATCGGCGAGGCTCACCGATAGCAGCTCCAGCTGCTGGCCATCCAGCACCAGCGGCGGCAGCCCGGCGCCACGGGCCGGGTTGCGACGCATCACCAGCTGCGCATGGACCAGGCTGTGGTCCTCGAACAACTCGAAGGTCAGGTGGGTCTCGTCGATCAGGTACTCGGGGGCCTGATAGTCCTTCAGGTAGATCATCTTCGGTTGATCGGTGCGCATGGCGAATTCCTTCTACTGATGCACGGCGAGCTGGTAGGCCGTGTACTTACGAATGTTGATCACGCCGGTGTCGAAGATCAGGTACTGGCCCTTGATCCCCAGCAGCGTGCCTTCGGCAATCGGGTTCTTGTCCAGGTTGAAGCTGACGATCTTGGCCGGGTACTGCTCGACCGGATAACGAATCTCCAGGGGCTCGATATCGGTCACCGGCTGAATCGCCTGCAGGCCGAAACGCTCCTGCAGGGCCAACAGGCCCTCGGCGCAGGATTCAAACAGTTGCTCGCGCACCGCCACCAGGTCCACCGCCTGGGCATCGCCCTTGAGCAAGGCACGCCAGTTGGTCTTGTCCGCCACCTGGGAGCGGAACAGATCCTCGACGAAGCCCGATTGCTGGCGGGTCGCCACGCGCATGATCGGCAGCGCCTGGCTGGCGCCCTGGTCGAGCCAGCGGGTCGGCAACTGGGTGGCGCGGGTGATGCCGACCTTGATCCCCGAGGAGTTGGCCAAATAGACCACGTGATCGGTCATGCAGAACTGCTCGCCCCAGGACGGCTCGCGGCAGGTGCCGGCGTCGTAGTGGCAACGTTCCGGACTCATGATGCAGATATCGCACTGGGCCAGCTTGGTCATGCACGGATAGCAGTAACCCTGGCTGAAACTGGTCTTGGTCTTGCGCCCGCAGTGAGTGCAGTGGATCGCCCCCAGGTATTCCAGGCGCACCTGAGTACCGATCAGGGGGTTGACCGGCACCTCGCTGTCACCCAGGCGAAAAGCGTACTGAACATTCGGCCCGTCCAGGCGTGCCGACATTTTGCTGATGGAACCGCGGCCAATCTCGATCAATGGATGGCATCCGACTTGAACAGGATGTTCGGCACCGGCGCCGACTTCGAGGCGCATTCCTGCGGGCCCATGTAGCCGGTGCGCTGGTCCTCGGGCAGGTTCTGCATTTCCCAGGCAATCATCGCCTGCAGCGACAGTTCACGCTGCTCGGCGGTGAGCTTGCGGCCATCGGACCATTTGCCGATCTCTACCGCCAGCTTCAGGCTCTGGTAGATCTCGGGGGTGATGTTTTCGATCATTTCGACAAAGGACGACATACAAGACTCCAGCATTCAAAGGGCCAGTTTACGGCGACTGTACAAGCCGCCCAACAAACCAGTAAGGCAACCGACGAGCAGCCCGCCGACGTGGGCGGCGTTGGCGATTTCGCCGAACCCGATCATCGACACCAGCCCGGACAGGCACAGCAGCAGCCACACCAGCATCATCACCAGCACGCCCCGGGGCAGGCGGTAGATGGGGTTGGGGGACAGTAATTGGTAGATCCAGCAATGCCCGAGCAGACCGTAGAGCACCCCGGACAGGCCGCCGAACAGGGTCGGGCCACTGAAATAGTATTGGGCGTAGTTGGACACCAGGCTGAACAGCAGGGTCAAGCCCAGCAGGTTGATGCTGCCCTGGCGCAACTCGATACGCCGCCCCAGTTCCCAGTACCACATGCCGTTCATGGCGATATGCAGGATGCCGAAGTGGATCAGCATCGGCGTCACCAGGCGCCACCACTGCCCCGCCGCCAGGCTGTCGGCCAGGGAACTGAACTGGATGTAGTCGCCGACCACGCGAAACTCGAGGAAGGTAAACCAGCCGAGGGTTTGCAGGTTGTCCCCCAGCAAGGTGATGCCGCAAACCGCCAGGCTCAGCAGCAGGATCAGCGCGGTAATCGGGCTGCGGCGCAACTGCTCCCCCAGGCCGACGCGGGCCGGGGTGGCCGCCTGCGGGATATCCAGTTGCTGCTCGGGATCGCCCTGGGGAAAGCGCTGGTACAGGCCCCGCACATCCTCACTGATGGATTCCGGCACCCAGAGCACCTGCTCGCCGGCCTCCTCACTGACCCGGTGCGGCACCTGCATGCGCTGCAGCAGTTTGACGAAACCACTCAGATCCGTGGCCAGGGGCAGACGCAAAACCGCTACCGCGCTCATCGCAACACCTCGGGCCGCTCGACGTCGACCCAGACAAATTTATTCGGGTCCAGGCGGGTTTCCTGGTCCAGCCGATACGCGGCGAGCTTGCCGTAGAGCACCGCGCTGTAATCCAGGCACGCCAGGTTGGGCCGGATCGGCGCCGGCTTGCCGCTGCGCCAGTAGTGGCCGACGAACAGCATCGGCTCGTCGGCGCCGTAGCGCAGCAGGCTGTTTTTCTCGGCCGGGGACAACGGTGTGCGAGCCACCGGATCGGGCAAGGCATCGGGCTGGAAGACGATGTCGCCGTAGGTCTGTGGGTCGTCTTCCCAGAACTTGGTGCGAAAGAACGCCCGGGTCAGGCCGTCACCGCTGGTCATGGTCAGGCCGTGGGGCAGGCGCATGTCGGTGCCGCGCAGCAGGCGATCGAAGGCGGTGCTGGCAAAACTGTCGGGCAGCGCCGAGGCCTGGAGGAAGGTTCGATCGATGCAACCGTCCGGATACTGCTGGCGCAGGGGCGCGATCAGGCCGGCATCCCAGCAAGCGTGCACCACGCGGAAACGGCCGGCGTCGACGAACAGCGGCAGT
Source organism: Pseudomonas danubii (assembly GCF_042980055.1). Taxonomy (NCBI): domain Bacteria; kingdom Pseudomonadati; phylum Pseudomonadota; class Gammaproteobacteria; order Pseudomonadales; family Pseudomonadaceae; genus Pseudomonas; species Pseudomonas danubii. The sequence goes on along the minus strand of NZ_CP116502.1, from coordinate 4,239,368 downwards.
TCATAGAACCACTCGAGGAAGTCGTGCCAGTCGCCAGGGTGGTGTTCGAACTGGGTCAGGGTTTCGTGGATCAGTCGGGCATGGCGCGGGGTGTGTTCGCGCACGAACTGCTTGCCGCTGCCGGCCGCCGCCGGGGTGCTCCAGCCCAGGGCGTTGAATTCATGGTTGCCCATGATGCACAGCGCCTGACCGGCCACCACCATGTCGTGGACGATATGCAGCGATTCACGGATTCGCGGGCCGCGGTCGATGATATCGCCGAGGAACACCGCCATGCGCGACGGGTGCCGCCAGACGCCGCCCTGCTTGTGATACCCGAGCCGATCCAGCAAGTGCTCCAGGGTCAGGGCGCAACCGTGCACGTCACCGATCAGGTCGTAGCTACGCGCGGGATCGAGCATCAGTCGCCTCCACCGCCCAGTCGGCTGCCCCAGCCGAGTTTGGTCCGACAGACCTCGTAGTAGTTGTGGTCCAGCGGATGGATCAGGCGCAGCTTCTGCGCCTTCTTGCTGACCGTGATGGTGTCGCCCGGGGCACAGGTGAAGTGGTTCTGCCCGTCACAGGAGACTTGCGGATAGATCTGCATATCTTTGGACACGACGATTTTCAGCTCACTGTTGCCATCGACCACGATCGGCCTTCCAGACAAGGTATGGGGGTACATCGGCACAATCACAATGGCATCCAGCTTGGGATGCATGATCGGGCCGCCGGCGGACAGCGCATAGGCCGTGGAACCGGTAGGCGTGGCGACGATCAGGCCGTCGGCCTTCTGGCTGCAGACGAACTGGCCGTCGATGTAGATCTCGAACTCGATCATCCGCGTCGACTTGCCCGGGTGCAGCACCACGTCGTTGAGCGCATCGCCCTGGCCGATGGCCTCGGCATGGCGACGGACTTCGGCCTGCAGCAGGAAGCGGTTTTCCACCAGATAGTGGCCGTCGAGCACTTCGGCAACCTTGACTTCCAGCTCATCGGGGCGGATGTCGGTGAGAAAGCCCAGGCTGCCGCGGTTGATCCCCAGCACCGGAATATTGTGCCGGGCCAGGGCCCGAGCGGCGCCCAGCAGGCTGCCGTCGCCGCCGACCACGATGACCATGTCGCAGACCTCGCCCAACAGCTTGCGCGAGGAGGTCTGCAGACCGTGGCCCGGCAGCACTTCGGCGATGGTGTCTTCAAGGATCACGTGCAGGTGGCGCGCCAGCAGAAACTTCTTCAGTCGGCGAACTGTGTCCAGCACCTGGGAACTGCCCAGGCGACCGATAATGCCGATATTGCGAAACTGCTCCATGGGGCTCCTGCGGAATTCGGGTACGGGCGAAACGGAGGATTATGGGCGAAACCCGGCGTTAGACAAAATCCTTTCAGCCACGGGCGCTTGGGAGCAGCCGACGCAACTGCGAGTGGCACGCATTTATCGCGAACGGCACAGGTTTGCGTCTATGCTCGCAAGATGCTCCTGTTCCCGGATTTGCTCAGCCTCCCCCGCCAGTTGCGTCAACCTGAAGTCCGCGACCTCGCCTGGGTCATCCTCGCGCCGCCGATGCTCAGCCATACGCCCTGGCCACAGCGCCACCCCCTGGCCGGCAGCGACTGGGTGCTGGCGCCACAACTGCTGGCCCACTGGCTGCGATGCCAGGATCTGGACAGCCGCGCCTTGCGCCATTGGCTGAATCAGGGTCGGACCCGGCGCCTGGGCCTGTACTACGAACGCCTCTGGCAATTTGCCGTGCAGCATGCGCCGGGGGTGGAACTGCTGGCGGCCAACCTGCCGATCCGCCGTGAGGGGCACACCCTCGGTGAACTGGACATGCTGCTGCGCGACCGCGAAGGCGTGCATCACCTGGAGCTGGCGATCAAGCTCTACCTGGGCCCGCAGCACGGCAACGGCTGCGACAGTGCGCAATGGCTTGGCCCGGGCTGTCACGACCGCCTGGACCGCAAGCTGGCGCACCTGGACGAGCACCAACTGCCGATTTCCGCCCGCGCCGAAAGCCGCGAAGCCTTGGCGGCGCTGGATATCCAGCAGTTCAACGCCCACCTGTGGCTGGGGGGCTACCTGCTCTATCCCTGGCCGGGCCACGCCGAACCGCCTCAAGGCGCTCACCCGCAGCACCTGCGAGGGCGCTGGCTGCACCAGCGGGACTGGCCCGCCTTCATCGCCCAGAGCGCACCCGGGCGTTGGCAGCCCCTGCCCCGCCACGCCTGGCTGGCTCCGGCTCACTATCCGGCCGAACAGGCCTGGACGGCCGGGCAACTGCAGCAATGGCTTGCAGAACTGGACGCCCAGGCCCCGGCGCAACTGCTGGTACGACTGGTGGAAACAGCCGAAGGGGGCTGGGAAGAAGCCGAACGCCTGTTCCTGGTGGCCGACCTCTGGCCCAACGTCCCCGCGACCCAGCCCCTTGCGCCCAGAGATCAACCTGCGTAGGCGCTGGCGTGCCAGCGAAAGTCCTCCCCCCGCCGGGCACACATCTCGCCGCCCCCTTCGCCGGCAAGCCGGCTCGGTGGGGTTTCGCTATACCAGGGAAAGCCGCAACGCCAGGGCCGCCAGGGTCACCAGCAGCACCGGCAGTGTCAGCACGATGCCGACCCGGAAGTAATAACCCCAGCCAATATGGATGCCCTTGCGTTCAAGCACATGCAGCCAAAGCAATGTGGCCAGGCTGCCGATGGGGGTGATTTTCGGTCCCAGGTCGCTGCCAATGACATTGGCGTAGATCATCGCTTCCTTGACCACCCCGGTGGCCTGACTGGCATCGATGGACAAGGCAGCGATCAGCACCGTGGGCAAATTGTTCATCACCGATGACAGCCCCGCCGTCAGCAATCCGGTGCCCAGCGCCGCCCCCCAGACGCCACCAGCGGCAAAGCCGTCGAGCCAGCCCGCCAGATACCCGGTCAGCCCGGCATTGCGCAAGCCATAAACCACCAGATACATGCCCAAGGAGAAAATCACGATCTGCCATGGCGCTTCCTTGAGCACTTTGCGGGTGGAGATCTTGTGCCCACGTGCCGCGATCACCAGCAGCAAAGTGGCGCAGACCGCGGAAATGGCGCTGATGGGAATCCCCAGCGGCTCCAGGGCAAAACAGCCCAGCAGCAGGATCAGCAGCACCCACCAGCCGGCGATGAAGGTCGCCCGGTCATGAATGGCACTGGCCGGCTCGGCCAGTTGCCGCGGATCGTACTGCTCAGGGATGTCCCGGCGGAAAAACCACAGCAGCACCGCCAGGGTCGCCGCGACGCTCACCAGGTTGACCGGCAGCATCACCGCCGCATAACGGTTGAAACCGATCTGAAAGAAGTCCGCGGAGACGATGTTCACCAGGTTCGACACCACCAGCGGCAAGCTTGCGGTGTCGGCGATGAAGCCGGCCCCCATGACGAAAGCCAGGGTCGTGGCGGCAGAAAAGCGCAAGGCCAGCAGCATGGAAATGACGATGGGCGTGAGGATCAGCGCCGCGCCGTCGTTGGCGAACAGTGCTGACACCAGGGCTCCCAACAGCACCATGAAGGCGAACAGCCGTCGCCCCCTGCCCCGCCCCCAGCGCGCCACATGCAGGGCCGCCCAGGCGAAGAACCCGGCCTCGTCCAGCAGCAGGCTGATGATGATCAGCGCAACGAAGGTGCCGGTGGCGTTCCAGATGATCTGCCACACCACCGGGATGTCGGCCAGTTGCACCACGCCGCAGAACAGGGCCAGGAGCGCGCCGAACACCGCGCTCCAACCGACGCCCAGGCCTTTGGGCTGCCAGATCACCAGGGTAATGGTCAGCAAGAAAATCGATACTGCAATCAACATGACTAAGAAATCTTGAATAAAGAGGGGGCTAGCGCAGGAGCTGGCTTGCCAGCGACCGTGCACCTGAGGCTGATACAAGCCCCAGGAGCCCGTTCGCCGGCAAGCCGGTGCCTACCAGAGCAGGAGAATGTGGGTGACAGACAGCACTCAAGCCTTCTTGTGCTGCTCGACCCATTGGCCGTAGGCGGTGATGAAGTTCTGCAGGAACGGCCGGGTCGCTTCCGACAGCTTGCCCGCTTCGTCGAACGCCGAGCCGGCGCCGCCCAGGTAGGCTTCGGGCTGCTGCATGCACGGCACATTGAGGAATACCAGGGATTGGCGCAGGTGGTGGTTGGCACCGAAGCCGCCGATGGCCCCGGGGGAAACGCTGATCACCGCTCCGGGCTTGCCGCTCCAGGCACTTTTGCCATAGGGACGCGAACCGACGTCGATGGCGTTCTTCAGGGCTGCCGGTACCGAGCGGTTGTACTCCGGGGTGACGAACAGTACCGCATCGGCAGCGCCGATCTGTTCGCGAAAGCGGGTGTAGGCCGCGGGAGGCGTCACGTCGATGTCTTCGTTGTACAGCGCCAGATCGCCAATCTCGACGATGCTCAACTGCAGGTTCGCCGGCGCCAGCTCGGCCAACGCCAGGGCCACCTTGCGATTCAGGGATTGTTTTCTCAGACTGCCGACCAGCACTGCGACTTTGTAGACATTGCTCATTGCATTCCAACCCTTGGCTTGAAGAAGGTGTTAGTTATAGATGAGCCTGGGGGTCGCCTGCTACCCCACACAAACCATTTCCCTGCATAAGTTCCAAGACCTGGGAGGCCGCCTGCTGCGACGGCGGATTATTTTTTCCGGCCGGCAAAACTTACCTTGCACACGTCGGGTCTACAGCACCGAATTTGCGTGTTTTATCTCCAGAGGCTCTAAAGATGGCAGCAGTACTTGTCGGACAATTCCATGCAAGAGATGCCGAGGGACGGGTGTATTCAGTGCACGAGTTCCAGGAATCCATGCCCGCAGAGGGCGACCAGGCCAGCTCGGAGCCCGTTACCACCTACCGCCTGGCCATTGGCGACCGGGTCAAGAAGCTCGATGACAATCAATTCCTGCTGGTGCAATCGGACGTCACCATCGTGCGGGAGCCGGAAACCTATGTCAGTGAGTGATCATGCCCGCCGGCCCGGACTTGGGGTAGGATTCAACGCCTGACTCCCTAACCGGCTGGACATGGACTTCAAGCATGCGTTTACGTCATATCGAAGTGATTCAGGCGCTCCTGCAAACCGCCCACCTGGGCACCGCCGCCGAGCTGCTGCAACTCTCGGTGGCTGAAGTCGAAGCCCTGCTACGCGATGCCGAAAGCCAATTGGGGTTCATGCTGTTCGCCAGCGTGCGCGGGCGCTTGCAGGCCACTCGCGAAGCCCGGGAATTGCAACCGGCAATCAACCGGGTGTACGACGCTTTCGAGCCGGTACAACGCCTGGCTGACAGCCTGAGGTTTCATCAGGCGCCGCCTTTGCGCATCGTCGGCACGCCGCCGCTGGTCCAGCAACTGCTGCCTCAATGCATCGCGGCCCTGCGCCGGCGCTTCACCGATACGCCCTGCAGCCTCCTCAGCCAGAGCACCCGCGACATGGTCCACAGCCTGCTGCTGCACGACTGTGACCTGGGCCTGAGCCTGCATGACCCCGAACACCCGGACATCCACAGTCAGGCCCTGGCTCAGGGCAAGCTGTTTTTGCTGGCGCCCCATGGCTGGCTGCAACCCAAGCAGAAATACGTGGCCCTGCAGGAGCTGGCGGGCCAGGCCATGGTGGGCCTGGAGGGCCAGGACCCGCTGAGCGTGATACTCACCAGCAAGCTGCAGAATCTGCGCCCAAGCCCGGTAATCCAGACCCGGGTACAGACCTACCAGATGATGCGCAGCCTGGTGGAGGCCGGTGAGGGCCTGGCCATCGTCGACCCGTTCACCGCCGTGGGTGCCCGTGGCGCCGGGCTCGATGCCTGCCCCTTGTCACCCCCCATCAGTGTCACGCTGTACGCCTTGCGCCGCAGTTCCGGCGAGGACTCGCCCCTGCTCGGCGCCCTGCTGGAACTGCTGACCGAGCAGGCCGAAACGCTGCTGGCCGGCTAGGACCGTTACGCCTGAGGCTCATCGGTAAACAGCCGGTACCAGAAAATCGCCACCTCGCTGGTATTCGGATCGATGCCGCGATAACGCAGGTGATCCACCCCGCCCACCACGTAGCCGCAGCGCTCATACAGGCGACAGGCGCCGAGGTTGTTGTTCTGGGTTTCCAGCATCACCCCCGGCAACTGCTTCTTGCGACTCCAGAACTGCGCCACCTCCAGCAGCCCCTTGGCGACGCCGTGCCGCCGGGCCGGCGCATGCACCGCCAACTCGTCGATATGCCCGTAACCGTTCCAATTGGTGCTGACCACCACGTGCCCCACGGGCTGGTCGTCCAGGTAGGCCATGAAGATCTCGCTGTCCGCGGCGTTGCGGTAACTGCTGAATTCCTCGGGATCGATGCCATAGCACTTGCGGTAAGGCATGATCCTGCGCAGCGGCCAGTCCGCCACCGGCATGCCCCGCTCTGCCTCGGCGTAGGCACTGACTTCGAAGCTGAAGTCGCTGCCCCAGACGTAGGCGGCGAAGCCCTCGTCGGCCACACGGATCGCCAGTCCCGGATACTTGGGATTCACCACAGGTTGCATAGCAGGAAAACTCCTCATGCTTTGACGCAATCGACGGTGTACTGCCGGCCATGGCCCTGGTCGTCATGCTGCAGGCCATGCACATCGGCGACGAACCCCGGGAAACTGCTGTCGAAAGCTCGGGCAAAGGCCAGGTAGTCGATGATCGAGCGGGTCGCTTCGGTAAATCGCTCACCGGGCATGATCAGCGGAATACCCGGTGGGTATGGCACCAGCATCACCGCCGCGATACGCCCCTGCAGTTGATCGATGGACACCGCCTCCACTTCGCCGCGTACCAGATGGTCATAGGCATCGGCCGGCTTCATCGCCACCTCCGGCAGCACCGTGTACATGCGCTTGAGGTGCTTGGCCGTGGCGTTGCTGCGGTAGCAGGCGTGCAACTGGTCGCACAGATCCTGCAAGCCCATGCCCTGATAGCGCTGAGGGTCCTGCCCGGCGACGCTGGGCAGGCAACTGGCCAGGCTGACATTGGCGTCGTAGTTGCGCTTGAACTCCAGCAGCTCGGTGAGCAGCGTGCTCCACTTGCCCTTGGTGATGCCCATGGAGAACAGCACCAGGAACGAATAGAGCCCGGTCTTTTCCACCACCAGCCCGCGTTCCCAGAGGAACTTGCTGACCACGGCCGCGGGAATTCCGTGTTCACTCAAGGCCCCGCCAGCGGTAAGGCCAGGCATCACCAGGGTCACCTTGATCGGATCGAGCAGCACATAGTCGTCGGTGACGCCGGCAAAACCGTGCCACTCGCCTTCGGGCTCCAGCAACCAGTCGCCGGTGCGCACCTGATCGATGCCTTCGACCCGCTCCGGCTGCCAGATCGAGAACCACCAGTCATCGGCGGCGATGTTCTGCCGCAGATTGGCCAAGGCCCGGCGGAAGCTCAGGGCTTCATCGAACATTTCCTGTAGCAGCGAGCGCCCCGCCGGCCCTTCCATCATCGCCGAGGCCACATCCAGCGAGGCAATGATGCTGTACTGCGGCGACGTCGAGATGTGCATCATGAAGGCTTCGTTGAAGCGGTCCCGATCCAGTTGTCGGGCGCCGCCATCCTGCACATGGATCATCGACGCCTGACTGAAAGCCGCCAGCAGCTTGTGGGTGGAATGGGTGGTGAACACCAGGGGGCTGTCAGCGGAGCGCGAGGTGCCCATGCCGTAACGCCCGGCGAAGAATTCGTGGAAGGCCGCGTAGGCATACCAGGCCTCGTCGAAATGCAGCACCTCGACACTGTTGCCCAGGCTTTGCTTGATCAGCTCGGCGTTGTAGCACAGGCCGTCATAGGTGGAGTTGGTGACCACCGCCAGCTTGACCTTGGGCGGCCGGCCACGGGTCAGCGGACTGGCATCGATCTTGGCCTGGATCGACTCGGGGCTGAACTCGCTCAAGGGAATCGGCCCGATGATCCCCAGTTCATTACGTTCAGGACACAGGTACAGGGGGATGGCCCCGGTCATGATGATCGAGTGCAACACCGACTTGTGGCAGTTGCGATCCACCAGCACCAGGTCATCGCGCCCCACCATGGAATGCCAGACGATCTTGTTGGCGGTGGAGGTGCCATTGATCACGAAGAAGGTATGGTCGGCACCGAAATTGCGCGCCGCCCGCGCCTCGGCTTCCGCCAGGGGCCCGGTGTGGTCCAGCAGCGAACCCAGCTCCGGCACTGACACCGACAGGTCCGAACGCAGGGTGTTCTCCCCGAAGAACTGGTGAAACGCCTGGCCCACCGGGCTCTTGCGATAGGCCACGCCACCGCCGTGCCCCGGGGTGTGCCAGGAATAGTTGGAATCGGCGGTGTGCTGCACCAGGGCCTTGAAGAACGGCGGCAGCAGGCCGTCGAGATAATTGCGCGCGGCCCGGGCCACTTGCCGGGCCAGGAACGGCACCGTGTCCTCGAACAGGTAGAGAATGCCCCGCAGCTGGTTGAGCTCGCTCATGGCATCGGCGGGGGCGTTTTCCAGGGTCATCTGCTCCCCGAGGGCGAAGATCGGCAACAAGGGTGCGCGTACCCGGGCCAGGCGGATCAGCTCCACCATGTTTTGCAGAAGATGGGTGTTTTCCCCGGCGCCCTCGGCAGCGATCAACATGCAGGCCAGGCCGTGATGGGTAGAAGCCACCAGTCGCCCTTCGGCGTAGTTGACCGCGGAAAAGATGCTGAACCCGTCCTTCTCCAGCTCCCGGGCGATGCCCCGCACCCGGTCTCCCGCCACCGTGTCGGACTTGATATCGCGGTGCACGATCAGGATCGGAAACTGCAGGTCTTTATACATGGGGCAGGCTGTCCTGAGGCGGCGGGTAGGTCCCGCCAATGGACTCAGGGTAGAAGCTCCTGGCGTCGCCTGTCACCCCGAGCACAGACTCGATGTAACAAAAGGTCGCACAGGCACAATTGCCGGCCCACGCCCCACACACCTGTAGCCGCTGCTGAGCCATGGCGAAGCTGCGTGAAGGCCCACAGGGCCTTGCTTGGCGATCTCCCGACAAACCTCTGTCGCCTAAGGAGCCGTTCGCAGCCTGCGGCAGCGGCTACAACACTCTCGGCTCGGCATTACCCTGTAGCCGCTGCCGAGCCACGGCGAGGCTGCGAAAAGGTCCGCAGGACCTTGCTTGACGATCTCCCGCCAAATCTCCAGCGCCCTCAAGAGCGCCGCATCTCCTAAGGAGCCGTTCGCAGCCTGCGGCAGCGGCTACAGGGCCACGGACGACAAAGGCTTAGTGTTGGTTTTCGAGCAACTGGGTCCACAGGGCCGGGGCGCCGGCAGACTTGGCGATGATCTCCAGGCGCGTCTGATGCTCGGCCAACTCGGCTTCGCTGGCGCGGATGATCCGCCCCCGCGGCCGCTCGGCCGGCAACCGGCGGATCTCCGAGGCCCGGCCCGCACCTTCGCCAGAGCCGTTGCCATCCGAGGCATTGCCCGCCAGGGACAGGCTGGTCTGGCCACCGGTCATGGTCAGGTAGACGTCGGCCAGGATCTCCGAGTCGAGCAAGGCGCCGTGCAATTCACGGCCGGAGTTGTCGACACCGTAGCGCTTGCACAGGGCGTCGAGGCTGTTGCGCTGCCCCGGGTGCCGCTCACGGGCCATCATCAGGGTGTCGAGGATGGTGCAGTGCTGGGTGATGTCCGCCCGCTCGTGCTGCCCCATCAAGGCGAATTCGTTGTTGATGAAACCAACGTCGAACGCCGCGTTGTGGATGATCAGCTGCGCGCCCTTGATAAAGTCGAAGAATTCATCGGCGACTTCGGCGAAACGCGGCTTGCCCACCAGGAACTCGTTGGTGATGCCGTGAACGCCAATGGCGCCCTCATCACTCTCGCGATCCGGTTGCAGGTAAACGTGGAAATGCCGCCCGGTCAGGCGCCGACCGATCAACTCGACGCAACCGATTTCAATGATCCGGTGACCGTCGGTCACCGGCATACCGGTGGTTTCGGTATCGAGTACAACAGATCTGTTGGCCATCAGTGGTCCGTTCTCAATCTGGCAAAGGGTGGGATTTTAGCATGCCCAACCCATGGACTGTGCGCGCACCGGTCACGCCGCTGCCGCGCACTTTTTAACAGTTATTAGCAAAGCTGCTGAGGTGGGCCGAAGGCTCGCCTGCTAGGGTGCCGCCGATCTTCCCCACGGACTTTTCCAGCCATGACGACACTCCGGCGCCACCTGCCAATCCTGCTGCTGGCCGGTCTGTTCAACAACTCCGGCCAGGCCACCAGCCTGGTGATCAGCACCGACCTGAGCATGAGCGGGCTGCTGACCAGCAGCGAAGGCACCGCCGGGATCAGCAGCTCGTTCAAGGACGACAAGATCGTCCTGCAAGCCCGCAGCGATGCTGCGGCCTTTATCGCCAGCAACGGGGCGATTCGCGGCGTACAGCTGGAGTCGGCGCTGCAGAGGATTCGCCAAGTGCTGCACAACCCGCCCTACAGCGACACCCAACTGGCTGCCGCGATCCTCACCCTGTAACGCCATCAGCCCTTGTAGCCGCGAACCTCATCCACACCACGGTTGGCCAACTGGTCGGCACGCTCGTTACCGTGATGGCCGGTGTGGCCACGCACCCATTTCCAGGTGACGTTGTGGCGGTTGACCTGCTCATCCAGTTGCTGCCACAGGTCGGCGTTCTTCACCGGCTCCTTGGCTGCGGTCTTCCAGCCGCGCTTCTTCCAGTTGGCCATCCACTCGTTGATGCCCTTCATCACGTACTGCGAGTCGGTGACCAGCAACACGTCGCACTGGCGCTTGAGCTCTTCCAGGCCGCGAATCGCCGCCATCAGTTCCATGCGATTGTTGGTGGTGTTGGCTTCGCCGCCCCAGAGTTCCTTCTCGACCCCCTTGCACACCAACAAAGCGCCCCAGCCACCGGGGCCGGGATTGCCCTTGCAGGCACCGTCGGTAAAGATTTCTACGCTATCGCTCATCCACGCCTTCCATCAGAAAATTGCCAGTGGCCTGCCGATTGCGGTCGACAGCGCCCAGGGCCGAGGTCACTCGGCCGGTCTATATAAAAAGAAGGTTGCTGCAGGTCGTCAGGGTTCGCTGTTACGGCGATTGACCTTGGCCATGGGCAGTGGCAACAGCTTGCCCATGGGTTCGCGTCGCACCTGGCGCACCGGGCGCAGGCCGACGGCGATCTTGCGTGCCACCAGCAGGTAAAAGCCGCCACCGGCCAGCTGCCACTGCCCGGCCTTGCGCTCCCAGCCCGCCAATCGTGCCTGCCATGCCTGCGAGGCAAGCGGCGGACGATAGCACCCGAAGCGGCGTTTCTCCAGCGCGAACCCCAGCAGGTTGAGCCAGTCGCCCACCCGCGACGACGAGATGCAGCGGGCCTGGCGCAAGGCATCATGGGCGAAGACGTGGCGCAGGCCCCAGGTGCTCCAGGGGTTGATACCGATAATCAGCAAGTGGCCGCCGGGCCTTACGCTGCTGGCCGCCTCGCGCAGCAGGCCGTGGGGCGACAGGCAGAAATCCAGGCCGTGTTGCAGCACCACCACATCGGCGGCATGTTCGCTCAGGGGCCAGGCCTGTTCCTCACAGACAATCTCGACCCCGGGCAACGGCGCGCCCAGGCGTACGTTGCGCTGCACCTGGGGCGCCGCCGGCGGGGTCTGCGCCGAGGGCCCGTAATGCACCAGGTAACCGCCGAAGAAACGCCCCAGCTCTTCTTCAAGCATGCGTCGCTCTTCATCCAGCAGAAACTGCCCCAGAGGGCCGGACAACCAGTCCCGGGCCGCACTGATCAGGGCCAGCCAGTCGGGATCTGCCTGAGCGAAGGCTTTATCGGTCATTGCATTCTCCAACACGCCAAGAAGTTCTAAGATGCGCCATTGTTTTCCGCTTGGCGAATCCAAAGATGATACAGATCAGTGCCCTGCCCGCCTTCACCGACAACTACATCTGGTTGTTACAAGATCATCGCAGCCAGCGCTGCGCCGTCGTCGATCCCGGCGATGCGGCGCCGGTACTGGCCTGGCTGGAACAGCACCCGGGCTGGAGCCTGAGCGACATCCTGGTGACCCACCATCACCACGATCATGTCGGCGGTGTCGAGCACCTGAAACAGCACAGTGGCGCCACGGTCTACGGCCCGGCACAGGAAAAGATCCCCGGACGCGACGTGGCCCTGAACGACAACGACCACGCCAACATCCTCGGCTGGGACTTCGAAGTGTTCGCCGTACCGGGCCATACCCTGGGGCATATCGCCTACTACCATCACGGCCTGCTGTTCTGTGGCGACACCCTGTTCGCCGCCGGTTGCGGCCGCCTGTTCGAAGGCACCCCAGAGCAGATGCACCATTCCCTCAGCCGCCTCGCCGCGCTGCCGGACGACACCCTGATCTACTGCACCCACGAATACACCCTGAGCAACCTGCGCTTCGCCCAGGCAGTGGAACCCGCCAACCCGGACATTGCCCAGCGTCTGGAAAAGGTCGCGCAGATGCGCGAGCAAGGGCGCATGACCCTGCCATCAACCCTGGCCCTGGAGAAACTGACCAACCCGTTTTTGCGTACCGGTGAAACATCCGTTAAACAAAAAGCGGACGAACGGAATGGCCAGGATAACCCGTCCCAGAGTGCGGTCTTTGCGGCCCTGAGGGCCTGGAAAGATAAGTTCTAAGCCGGCCAACTGTTGGCACAAAAATTCTGAATGGTTGACCGCACCCCGGGTGCTTTCTAGAATCGCCCGACATTTTTGCCCGGAACTTACTTCCAGCCAATGTCGTCATCTATTCGTTATTCCATCAGTTCAGACGCATTGACGCGCTTGGCCCAGGCCATCGCGGTAGCTGTGTCAGCGACTCTTGCGGGCTGCCAAAGCACCGGTCATGCCCCGCAGAGCGACGCGACACACACTCAGAATTTCAACGCCCGCATCAAGCAGAAACCCATCTGGCTGAGCAACCAGCCAAGCCCGCAAGTCCCCCAGGATGTCTGGGAACGCATGCGCCAGGGGTTCCAACTGCAAGAAGGCCAGGGCGTCAACCCGCGTATTGAACAACAGCGCCTGTGGTTCGCCAGTAACCCTTCCTTTCTGGAAAACGCCGGCGAGCGCGGCAGCCTCTATATCCACTACATCGTCGAACGTCTCGAAGAGCGCAACATGCCGCTGGAACTGGCGCTGCTGCCAGTCATCGAAAGCGCCTACAACCCGCTGGCCTATTCCCGGGCCGATGCGGTGGGACTCTGGCAGTTCGTCCCGGCCACCGGTCGCTACTTCAACCTGCGCCAGACCCGCTTCTACGATGGCCGACGCGACATCACCGCGTCGACCACCGCGGCGCTGGACTACCTGACCCGCCTGCACGACATGTTCAACGGCGACTGGCTGCTGGCACTGGCCGCCTACAACGCCGGCGAAGGCACGGTCAGCCGGGCCATTGAGCGTAACGAGAAGCTCGGCCTGCCCACCGACTACTGGAACCTGCCGCTGCCGACGGAAACCCAGGCCTATGTGCCCAAGCTGCTGGCCCTGTCCCAGGTGGTGCTGGCCCCGCAAGCCTACGGCGTCAATCTCAACCCGATCGCCAACGAACCCTACTTCCAGGTGGTGGAAATCAACCAGCGCATGGACCTGTCCAAGGTCGCGGCGGTGGCCAACATCGACGAGGACGAGCTGTTCCAGCTCAATCCGGCGTTCAAGCAGCGCACCACCGTCGATGGCCCGCAACACCTGCTGGTGCCAACGTCCAAGGCACAGCTGCTGACCACCAGCCTGTCCACCATGAAACCCGAAGAGCTGATCAGCAAACGCTCCCTCAAGCCGGTCTTCGACCGCGACGAAGGCCGCGACTCGCTGCGGCCCAAGCGCATCTATCGGGTCAAGAACGGCGACAACCTGACCCTGATCGCCAAGGCCAACAAGGTGGATGTGCAGGACCTGCAACGCTGGAACAAGCTCAGCGGCAAGAACCTCAAGGTCGGCCAGACCCTGGTGATGCAGGACACCCGCAAGACCGCCGGCAAGAAAACCACCGTCGCCAGCAGCGGCAAGCAGAAATCGACCCAATACAAGGTCAAGCAAGGCGACTCGCTGTACATCGTGGCCAAGCGTTTCAATGTGGAAATGCAGCACCTCAAGCGCTGGAACCCGCGCGCAGCCCAGGCCCTCAAGCCGGGCCAGATGCTCACGGTCTACCTGCCGCACTGAAATCCGCCCTGTAGGAGCCGGCTTGCCGGCGAACAGCCTTCACCGGCAAGCCGGCTCCTACAGGAAATTTCAATTGCACGAAGCTCGGGCCAGCGAGCTTTTTCCTGCTGATACAAGCTGTTACTGTACGGAGCACAAAGCCCAAGCCGCCTGGATCGGATCTCTGACTCGATGCGTCCCCTCCTTCTGTTCTTCATCAGTCTGGCCTTGAGCTTTCCCGCAAGCGCAACGATCACTGAAAGTCATGGTTATGCGCAGTTTGGCACGCTCAAGTACCCGGCCAAGTTCACCCACTTCGACTGGGTCAATCCCGTGGCGCCCAAAGGCGGCACCTTGCGGGTCATGGCCTTTGGCACCTTCGACACCCTCAATCCCTATACCTTCAAGGGCATCAGCCCGGTCGCCACACCGAACTTCCTGCAATACGGCGTCAACGAGCTCAACGAGCCGTTGATGGTGGGCACCGGCCTCTATGCGCCCTCCGGCGATGAACCCACTTCCAGCTACGGCCTGATCGCCCGCTCCGTGGAATACAGCGAGGACCGCAGCTGGGTGGTGTTCAACCTGCGCCCCGAGGCACGCTTTCACGACGGCAAGCCGATCACCGCCTATGACGTGGCGTTTTCCTACCGCCTGCTGCTCAAGGAAGGTCACCCGCAGTACCGCACCAACCTGCAGGAGGTGCAGCGGGTGGATATCCTCGGCCCGCAGCGCATCCGCTTCGTCTTCAAGCGCGCCGGCAACCCGCTGCTGATCCTGCGTCTGGGGGAGTTGCCAGTCCTGCCCCAGCACTACTGGAAAGACCGCGACTTCAAGGCCACCACCTTCACCCCGCCCCTGGGCAGCGGCCCCTATCGCATCACCCAGGTCCAGCCCGGACGCCAACTGGTGTTCGAACGGGTCAAGGACTATTGGGGCAAGGACTTGCCGGTCAAGCGCGGCTTCAACAACTTCGACCGGGTCGAGGTGGAGTTCTACCGCGACAGCGACGTCGCCTTCGAAGCCTTCAAGGCCGGCGAGTTCGACATCTACATCGAGCACCAGGCCAAGAACTGGGCCAACGGCTACAACTTCCCGGCGCTCAATCGCGGCGAGGTGATCAAGGCCCAGGTGGCGCACCAGATCCCCACCCAGACCCAGGGCCTGTTCATGAACACCCGCCGCGGGACTTTCGCCGATGTGCGGGTGCGTGAGGCCCTGGGCCTGATGTTCGACTTCCAATGGACCAACCGCACCCTGTTCAGCGGCGCCTACCAGCGCGCCCTGAGCTACTACCCCAACAGCGAATTCTCCGCCACGGGCCTGCCGGTGGGGCACGAATGGCTGCTGCTCTCGCCCTACCGCGAGCAACTGCCCCCCAATCTCTTCACCCAGGCCTTCAGCCTGCCCCGTACCGAGGGCCGCGGCATCCCCCGGGATACCCTGCGCCGCGCCCTGGGGCTGTTGGCCGAAGCCGGCTGGAAGCTCAATGGCCAGCGCCTGCAGAACAGCGCCGGGCAGCCGCTGCGCTTCGAGCTGATGCTGGTCAATCCCAACCTGGAGCGCATTCTCCAGCCTTATGTGGAGAACCTGGCCAGCATCGGCATCGACGCGCGCCTGCGTACCGTGGACCGGGCGCAATACAAGCAGCGCCTGGACCAGTTCGACTACGACATGATCCTCATGACCCTCAACCAGACCCTGAGCCCGGGCCTGGAGCAATGGCAGTACTTCCACTCCAGCCAGGTCTCGGTCAAGGGCAGCAAGAACTATGCAGGCATCAACAACCCCATAGTCGATCACCTGCTGGAGCAACTGCTGGCCGCCCAGAGCCGCGACGAGCAACTGGCCGCCGGCCGCGCCCTGGACCGGGTGCTGCTGTGGCAGCACTACATGATTCCCAACTGGTACCTCAACTATCACCGACTGGCCTACCGTAACCGGTTCGCCTTGGTCACCACGCCGCCCTACAACCTGGGCTTGAACGCCTGGTGGCTGAAGTCCCTGGAGAGTCCCCAATGATGCCTCTGCGTGCCCTGCTCCTGCGCACCAGCGGCCTGTTGTTCGGCGTCATCGCCTGCTGTGCCCAGGCTGCGCCGCAACATGCCCTGACCCTGTACAACGAAGCGCCGAAATACCCGGCGAACTTCCAGCACTTCGACTTCGTCAACCCCGATGCGCCCAAGGGTGGCACCTTCCGCATGGCCGGTTTCGGCAGCTTCGACAGCCTCAATCCATTCATCAGCAAAGGCGTGCCCGAGCAGAACATCGGCCTGATCTACGACACCCTGATGGCCCAGAGCCTGGACGAGCCCTTCACCGAGTACGGGCTGGTGGCGGGCAAGATCGAGAAAGCCCCGGACAACAGCTGGGTGCGTTTCTACCTGCGCCCGGAAGCGCGTTTCAATGACGGCCAGCCGATTCGTGCCGAGGACGTGGTGTTCAGCTTCCAGACCCTGATGAGCGCCGGCTCGCCGCTGTACCGCGGCTACTACGCCGACGTCGACCAGGTGATCGCCGAAGACCCGCTGCGGGTGCTGTTCAAGTTCAAGCACAGCAACAACCGCGAACTGCCGCTGATCCTCGGCCAACTGACGGTCCTGCCCAAGCACTGGTGGGAAAGCCGCGACTTTGCCAAGAGCAACCTGGAAGTGCCCCTGGGCAGCGGCCCCTACCGGGTGACCGCGGTCAAGGCCGGACGCTCGATCCGCTACGAGCGGGTCAAGGACTACTGGGGCCGCGACCTGCCGGTCAACCGCGGCTTCTACAACTTCGACGTGATCACCAGCGATTACTACCGCGACAACACCGTGGCCCTGGAAGCCCTCAAGGCCGGGCAGTTCGACTACTGGCTGGAGATGAGCGCGAAGAACTGGGCCAACGCCTACAACACCCCGGCCGTGGCCCAGGGCCGCTTGATCAAGGAACAGATCGCCAACGGCAACCCCACCGGCATGCAGGGTTTTGTCTTCAACACCCGCCGGCCGCTGTTCCAGGACGTGCGGGTACGCCACGCCCTGAGCCTGCTGCTGGATTTTGAATGGAGCAACAAGCAGCTGTTCAACGGCGCCTACACCCGCACCCGCAGTTACTTCGAGAACTCGGAAATGGCCGCCACCGGCCTGCCGGGCCCTGACGAGTTGGCCATCCTCGAACCCTTGCGCGGCAAGATTCCCGAGCAGGTGTTCAACGAAGCCTTTGCGCCGTCACAGTGCGACGGCAGCGGCATGATCCGTGCCCAGCAGCGCCAGGCCTACCAACTGCTGCAGGAAGCCGGCTGGCGCATCGTCGACGACAAGATGGTGGACGCCCAAGGCAAACCGGTGGTGATCGAGTTCCTCCTGGCCCAGACCGAGTTCGAGCGGGTGCTGCTACCGTTCAAGCGCAACCTGGCCGACCTGGGCATCGACCTGGTGATCCGCCGGGTCGACGTGTCCCAGTACATCACCCGGGTGCGCTCGCGGGACTTCGACATGATCGTCGGCAGCTTTCCCCAGTCCAATTCTCCGGGTAACGAGCAACGCGAGTTCTGGATGTCCTCCAGCGCCGACAAGCCCGGCAGCCGCAACTACATCGGCCTCAAGGACCCGGCCATCGACACCCTGGTGGAAAGCCTGATCAACGCCGATTCGCGCGCCAGCCTGGTGGCCCACGCCCGGGCCCTGGACCGGGTCCTGCAATGGGGCTACTACGTGATCCCCAACTGGCACATCAAGACCTGGCGCGTGGCCTACTGGGATCACATCGGCCACCCGCAAGTCGCGCCCAAGTACGACATCGGCATCAACACCTGGTGGATCAAGCCCGATGCCAAGCCCGCCGTAGAACCGGCCCCGGACCAGGCGGCCACAGCCGACAGGGAGCAATGACATGCTGGCCTATATCGTTCGCCGACTGCTGCTGATCATCCCCACCCTGCTGGGCATCCTGCTGATCAACTTCGTGATCATCCAGGCCGCCCCCGGCGGGCCGGTGGAGCAGATGATCGCCAAGCTCGAAGGCTTCGACGGCGCCACCAGCCGCATCGCCGGCGGCGGCGCCGAAGTCTCGGTGGCCGGCTCCAGCTACCGTGGCGCCCAGGGCCTGGACCCGGCGCTGATCAAGGAAATCGAGCACATGTACGGCTTCGACAAGTCGGCGCCGGAACGCCTGTGGATCATGATCAAGAACTACGCCACCCTGGACTTCGGCAACAGCTTCTTCCGTGACGCCAAGGTGGTGGACCTGATCAAGGAAAAGATGCCGGTGTCCATCTCCCTCGGGTTGTGGAGCACCCTGATCATGTACCTGGTGTCGATCCCCCTGGGGATCGCCAAGGCCACCCGCCACGGTAGCCACTTCGATGTCTGGACCAGCTCGGCGATCATCGTCGGCTACGCGATCCCGGCCTTCCTGTTCGCCATCCTGCTGATCGTGGTGTTCGCCGGCGGCAGCTATTTCAACTGGTTCCCGTTACGCGGCCTGACCTCCAACGACTTCGACCAGCTGAGCTGGGGCCGCAAGATCCTCGATTACTTCTGGCACCTGGCGCTGCCGGTCACCGCCCTGGTGATTGGCCACTTCGCCACCATGACCCTGCTGACCAAGAACAGCTTCCTCGACGAGATCAACAAACAGTACGTGGTCACCGCCAAAGCCAAGGGCCTGACCCAGCGCCGGGTGCTCTACGGCCACGTGTTCCGCAACGCCATGCTGCTGGTGATCGCCGGCTTCCCCTCGGCCTTCATCGGCATCTTCTTCACCGGCTCCCTGTTGGTGGAGGTGATTTTCTCCCTCGACGGCCTGGGCCTGATGAGCTTCGAGGCGGCGATCAACCGCGACTACCCGGTGGTGTTCGGCACCCTGTTCATCTTCACCCTGCTGGGGCTGGTGGTGAAGCTGATCGGCGACCTGACCTACACCCTGGTGGACCCACGCATCGACTTCGACAGCCGGGAGCATTGAGATGAACCTGTCCCCCCTCAATCGCCGGCGCTTCGAGCGCTTCAAGGCCAACAAACGCGGCTGGTGGTCGCTGTGGCTGTTTTTGGTGCTGTTCATCCTCAGCCTGGGCGCCGAGCTGATCGCCAACGACAAACCGCTGGTGGTGCACTACGAAGGCGGCTGGTACTTCCCGGCCCTCAAGCGCTACCCGGAAACCACCTTCGGCGGCGAATTCCCCCTGGAAGCCAACTACAAGAGCCCGTACATCCGCGAGCTGCTGGCACAGAAGGACGCCTGGGTGCTGTGGGCGCCGATCCCCTACAGCTACCAGAGCATCAACTACGACCTGCGGGTGCCGGCCCCGGCGCCACCGTCGACGGACAACCTGCTGGGCACCGACGACCAGGGCCGCGATGTGCTGGCCCGAGTGATCTACGGGTTTCGCATCTCGGTGCTGTTCGCCCTGACCCTGACCATCCTCAGCTCGATCATCGGGGTCATCGCCGGCGCCCTGCAGGGCTTCTACGGCGGCTGGGTGGACCTGGCCGGGCAACGCTTCCTGGAAATCTGGTCCGGGCTGCCGGTGCTCTACCTGCTGATCATCCTGGCCAGCTTCGTGCAGCCCAACTTCTGGTGGCTGCTGGGGATCATGCTGCTGTTTTCCTGGATGAGCCTGGTGGACGTGGTGCGCGCCGAGTTCCTGCGCGGGCGCAACCTGGAATACGTGCGCGCGGCCCGGGCCCTGGGCATGCAGAACGGCGCCATCATGTTCCGCCACATCCTGCCCAACGCCATGGTCTCCACCATGACCTTCATGCCCTTTATCCTCACGGGCGCCATCGGCACCCTCACCGCCCTGGACTTCCTCGGCTTCGGCCTGCCGCCGGGGGCGCCGTCCCTGGGCGAGCTGGTGGCCCAGGGCAAGTCCAACCTGCAGGCGCCCTGGCTGGGCATCAGTGCCTTTGCCGTGCTGGCGCTCATGCTCAGCCTGCTGGTGTTTATCGGCGAATCCGCCCGCGATGCCTTCGACCCGAGGAAATGACATGACCCAGGACACTCTGATCGAAGTCCGCGACCTGGCGGTGGAATTCGTCGCCGGCGCCCAGTGCCAGCGCGTGGTGGAAGGCATCAGCTTCGACATCAAGCGCGGCGAAACCCTGGCCCTGGTGGGGGAAAGCGGCTCCGGCAAATCGGTGACCGCCCACTCGATCCTGCGCCTTTTGCCCTACCCCCTGGCCCAGCACCCATCCGGCAGCATCCAGTACGCCGGGCACGACCTGCTGACCCTGAACGAGAAGACCCTGCGCCACATTCGCGGCAACCGCATCGCCATGATCTTTCAGGAGCCCATGACCTCGCTGAACCCGCTGCACAGCATCGAGAAGCAGATCAACGAAGTGCTGGGCATCCACAAGGGCCTGACCGGCAAGATCGCCAGCAAGCGCACCCTGGAACTGCTGGAACTGGTGGGCATTCCCGAGCCGCACAAGCGCCTCAAGGCCCTGCCCCACGAACTGTCCGGCGGCCAGCGACAACGGGTGATGATCGCCATGGCCCTGGCCAACGAACCGGAGCTGCTGATCGCCGACGAACCGACCACGGCCCTGGACGTCACCGTGCAGTTGAAGATCCTCGAGCTGCTCAAGGAACTGCAGGCGCGCCTGGGCATGGCCTTGCTGCTGATCAGCCACGACCTGAACCTGGTACGGCGCATTGCCCACCGGGTCTGCGTCATGCAAAAGGGCTGCATCGTCGAGCAGGCGTCCTGTGAGGAGCTGTTCCGCGCGCCGCAGCATCCCTACACCCGGGAATTGCTGGCCGCGGAGCCCAGCGGCACCCCGGCGAACAACCCGATCGGCCCGCTGTTGCTGGAAGTGGACAATCTCAAGGTCTGGTTCCCGATCAAGAAAGGCCTGCTGCGCAGCACCGTGGATCACGTCAAGGCGGTGGACGGCATCCACTTCAGCCTGCCCCAGGGCCAGACCCTGGGCATCGTCGGCGAAAGCGGCTCGGGCAAGTCGACCCTGGGCCTGGCGATCCTGCGCCTGATCGCCAGCCAGGGCGGCATTCGTTTCGAGGGGCAGCAGCTGGACGCCCTGTCCCAGCAACAGGTACGGCCGCTGCGGCGGGAAATGCAGGTGGTGTTCCAGGACCCCTTTGGCAGCCTCAGCCCGCGCATGAGCGTGAGCCAGATCGTTGGCGAAGGCTTGCGCATTCACAAGATCGGCAGCGAACAGGAGCAGGAACAAGCGATCATCGAAGCGCTCAAGGAAGTCGGCCTGGACCCGGACACCCGGCACCGCTACCCCCATGAGTTTTCCGGTGGCCAGCGTCAGCGCATCGCCATCGCCCGGGCCCTGGTGCTCAAGCCGCGGCTGATCCTGCTGGACGAGCCGACCTCGGCCCTGGACCGCACCGTGCAGCGCCAGGTGGTGGAACTGCTGCGCATCCTGCAACGCAAGTACAACCTGACCTACTTGTTCATCAGCCACGACCTGGCGGTGGTCAAGGCCCTGAGCCACCAGTTGATGGTGATCAAGCACGGCCAGGTGGTGGAACAGGGTGACGCGCGCAGTATCTTTGCCGTCCCACAACATCCGTACACACGGCAATTGCTGGAAGCCGCCTTCCTGGCTCCAGCAAGCGCCGAATAACCTGCAACAGGAGTAGCTACTTATGGGTTTTCTCGCTGGGAAGCGTGTCCTGATCGTCGGTGTCGCCAGCAAACTGTCGATCGCCTCCGGCATTGCCGCCGCCATGCACCGTGAAGGCGCCGAGCTGGCCTTCACGTATCAGAACGAAAAACTCAAGGGCCGGGTCGAGGAGTTCGCCGCCGGCTGGGGCTCCAGCGCCGAGCTGTGCTTTCCCTGCGATGTGGCCAGCGACGAACAGATCGCCCAGGTCTTCACCGAACTGGGCAAGAAATGGGACGGCCTGGACTGCATCGTCCATTCCGTGGGCTTCGCCCCGGGCGATCAACTCGAAGGCGACTTCACCGACGTCACCACCCGCGAAGGCTTTCGCATTGCCCACGACATCAGCGCCTACAGCTTCGTGGCCCTGGCCAAGGCCGGTCGCGAGCTGATGAAGGGCCGCAACGGCAGTCTGCTGACCCTGTCCTACCTGGGTGCCGAGCGCACCATGCCCAACTACAACGTGATGGGTATGGCCAAGGCCTCGCTGGAAGCCGGCGTGCGCTACCTGGCCGGTTCCCTGGGCCCGGAAGGCACTCGGGTCAACGCCGTCTCCGCCGGCCCGATCCGCACCCTGGCCGCCTCGGGGATCAAGAACTTCCGCAAGATGCTGGCGGCCAACGAAGCCCAGACACCCCTGCGGCGCAACGTCACCATCGAGGAAGTCGGCAACGCTGGCGCTTTCCTCTGCTCGGACCTGGCCTCGGGCATCAGCGGCGAGATCATGTACGTGGACGGCGGTTTCAACACCACCGCCATGGGCAACCTCGACGAGTGATTGCTGGCTGCGGCGAGGGGGCTTGCGCACTCGCCACCCTGCCCCCTCCCGCTCATTGGAAAGGCCGAACATGAAGCTGTGCTATCTGTTGCTCGTACTTTTTCTAGCCGGCTGCGACCACACTCAAGATAAAGCCCCGAATAAAACCCAGAGCAGCGTCGCACGCCTGCACATCCCCTTGGGCACACCGGTTGCCGAGTTCCTGGAAAAGAGCCCGGTGAGCTTTACCGCCGACTGCCTGGATGCGGTCAACCTATGTTGGTACGAGGCGGATCGTCAGGGAGCACTCCTTGACCTGAGCCTGGCCCAGCCCGAGGGCACGCTTGAACTGGATCAGGTGGCCGGGCTGCTGATTGCCGTTGATGGCAATACCTCAAACACCATCCAGGCATTGAACATCGACCTTCGCGGGCTGCCGGACAACAGCACTCACAAGGCCAACAAGGCGCTTGTCTATAACCTTCTCAGGACGTTGAAGAACGCTGGATGGCAAAAATACTACTTCCCTTCCGACCCCCGAATAGCCGCTGGCGAGTTGCACAAGCTGGACTGGAAGGAAAGCCTCCTGGGTACCCAGCCACTCAGCCACCCGCTGTTCGATGCCAACCATGAGATGAGCCTTGAGCAGTGGCTGGACAACAACATGTTCTATGACTGGTATCTCTATCACGGCAACTACATTGCGCATGTCCGAGCCCTGCGCTACGACTCGAAAAGCGCCCCCCTGCAAAGCGCTGTCTACTTGATAAGCCTGAACCTGATGTCCCTGGACACGTTCTGGACCCGCGACTTTGCAGAGGCACAAAGAGCCCAATGGAGAACCCTGTTCCCTGCGCATTTGAAAGAACGGCTGCAACGTCGCTCAGAAGTTGAAAGCCGAGCCAGGGCGGCCGGGGTCGACATCGAGGAAAGCTATAGCCCACCGCTGATGGAGCGCGGCCAATAGCGCCCTGCCACTGACGCCCTTCCCTGCCCCGCGTCACCGAACAGGGCTTGGCGGCAGCAACCCTCAGCGAGCCCGCTTGCCAGCCTGCTTGTGCAGGTACATGGCCTTGTCGGCGTCCGCCAGCAACGCCTCGATGTCAGGATGGCGTCCGGCGTCGTATTCGATCTGGCCGACGCTGAAGCGGATGTCGTAGCCACGTTTCAGGGTGGCGTTGCGTTCATTGAGGAGCTCACCGAGGCGCGCCATGATCGCCGAAGTCTCGACGTGATCGGCAGCGCTCAGCAGCGCCACGAACTCATCGCCGCCCAGGCGGCCAATCACATCGCTCTCGCGAAAGGCGATGCGCAGCACATCGGCAAAGGTCTTCAATGCCCCGTCGCCTTCGGCATGGCCGAAGCTGTCGTTGATGTGCTTGAACTCGTTGAGGTCGAAAAACAGCAGGGTCGCCGGCTTCTTCAAGCGCTTGCAGACCCCGAGGGCGTGCCGGGCCAGGGCTTCGAAGCCGCGGCGATTGGACAGCAGGGTCATCTCATCCATGCTGGCCATCTGTACCGCTGCCAGCTCCTGCTCGGCCATGCGCGCCAGGTCCCGCAGCAAGGCGCGCTCCTCGTCGTCCAGGTCCCGGGGCTTGACGTCGATCAGGCACAGAGTGCCCAGCTTGCTGCCATTGGGCACGGTCAATGGGCAACCGGCATAGAAACGAATTCCCGGCTCGCCGACGACCAGCGGGTTGTCATGGAAACGCTCGTCCAGCTCGGCGTCGCAGACGGTGAGAATCTGGTCACCGAGAATGGCGTGGCCGCAGAAGGAAATATCCCGCGAAGTCTCGGTGGCGCTCAGCCCCACACAGGACTTGAACCATTGCCGGTCGCTATCCACCAGGCTGACCAGGGCGATCGGCACATTGAACAGGCGCTTGGCCAGCCGGGTCAGGCGGTCGAAGCGCTCTTGCGGCGAAGTATCGAGGACATTCAGCTCGCGCAGGGTCTGAATTCGCAGGGCCTCATTGTTGGGTTTGCTTGGGTACAACATCGCTGACTCCATTTGCGGCTAAGACCGCAAGCGTAGTCCAGTTTGACCACCGCCTTACTGGTAACGATGTGGCTCGATGTCGCTACTTGATGCGTGTCAACGCCGTGGCGTCAGCAGAATCCGCGCATATCCGCCAACGAACAGGGCAAACGCCAGCGCCCCCAGCACCGCCGAGCCCCCTAACCCCAAACTGCTGAACGGCACCAGCAGCACCCGACACACCGCCGCCAGGAACAGCAAGGCGAAAGCACCAGCCATGGCCCCGGTCACCTGCAGCGGCCGCCCGCTGTGGCCAAGACTGACCCGGGCGATCATTCCCAGCACCAGCCCGCCCAGGCCGCCCACCGCCAGGGCATGGGTCACCAGGCTCTGCGGCACGGCCCAGCCCAGGTGCCAGAGCGCCATGCCCAGGGTCGCCAGGGCCAGCCACAGGTAGGCCAGGTACAGCGACCAGAGCAGCGGCACGCGCCACAGCCGCGGCTGGTGCCAGCGCCACAGGCGCCAGCCATGCAGGCCCGCCAGCACGGCAAACACCAGCGCCAGCCAGCCGTGCGGGGCCTCGCCGCCGCCCAGGGCCATGGACAGTGCAACCAGCAGGCTGCCCACCAGCAGCACCCGGGTCGGCCAGGGCGATGCCGGCGCCGCCGGCGGCAGTTGCAAGCCGCGCTGGATGAAGAAGCCGATCACCCGCCCGCCGATCACCGTCATCAAGGTCGCCACCAGCCACAAGGCGCCCAGTTCGCCACGCCGCTGCCAGCTGTCCTGGTGCTCCAGCAGGCCCCACAGGGTCAGGCCCTGAAACAGCGCCAGCAGCCCCAGCACCACGACCATGGGGTAATTCTCGCGCTTGCCGGCGCACCACAGCTCGCGCCCGATGACGGCCACCAGCAGCGGTATGAAGGCCAACTGCACGCCGAGGAACAGCGGGACCGGCAGCGGCAGCCACCAGGCCAGGCGCCCCGCCAGCCAAACCAGCCACAGCAACAGCAGCGGGGTGCGGCTCAGGCCCGGGCGGCCGGTCCAGTTGGCCACCGCCGTGAGCAGGAATCCGGCAATGATCGCCACCGCGAAGCCAAAGAGCATTTCGTGACGGTGCCATGCCAGCATCCCGGCCACCGGTTGCAGGCCACTCAGGGCGCCGTGCAGCCACAGCCCCCAGCCCAGCAGGGCCAGGCAGGCAAAGGCGGCACCCGCCAGGAAAAACGGCCGGAAGCCCAGGCTCCACAATGGCTGTGCGGCCCATTGCCGCCAACGTTCAGGCAAAGACACAGGCCGCCCTCCCCGAAATCAGGACAGACAGTGGCCAATTGCAGTAGCGGATCATCGTGGGGCTCCTCGGCCAATCAGTGGCGATATGCCCCATCCCCATCACGATTCATGCCAGCGCCAGATCTGCCGCAAACCGCGGCCCTGCGCCTTGAACAGTCTTTTTGACAACGAGCAAAAAAGGTCATTAAGACGACAATAAAGTCAATATGACCGCAAACCCCAAGCTGCGTTTTGCCAGCTGCAGTTGTTGCTGGGCGTCGAGAAACAGTGCCTGCGGATCGCTCCCCAGTGGCAGGGTCAAGCGTTGCCACGCCCGGATCGCCCGGCCTTCAGGTCGCCCCCTTGACGCCGCCGCTCAGTCTTCGCTGGCCGCCAGGGCACTGCGCGCTCGCTGGCTGACAAAACCGGGAATCTGCTCCCCGGGCAAGGACTTGCTGAAGTACCAGCCCTGGATGATCAACTCCGAACTGGACTGCAAGAAATCCAGCTGCTCACCGGTCTCCACCCCTTCGACCACCACCTGGAGCTTGAGGGTTTCGCAAAAACGCAGCAGACCGTTGAGCACCTGGGCACCCTTGGGCTCGCGCTGGGCCAGGACGAAGCTGCGGTCGATCTTGATCCCGTCCACCGGAAACTGATGCAGGTAGCTCAAGGCCGAGAAGCCGGTGCCGAAGTCGTCGATATAGACCCGCGCGCCCAGGGCATGCAATTTACCGATCCATTGCTGGGTCAGCAGCGCATCCCCCACCAGGGCGTCCTCGGTGATCTCCACCGACACCTGGCCATGGGCCCGGGCCAGAATCTCCAGCAGGCGCCGGCCATGCTCCGCCGAGGCCAGGGTGGCGCTGGAGATATTGATGGTGATGGGCAACTCGAACCCGATCTTGCTCCAGGCCAGGTGCTGGCGCACCGCCTGGGACGCCACCCAGAAATCCACCTCGGGCATCAGCCCGGCCTGCCCCAGCCATTGCAGCAGCTCCCAGGGCGACTTCACCTGCCCCTGGGCATCCCGGGCACGGATCAGCGCCTCGCACCCCGTACACAGACCACTGCCCTTGGCCACCTGGGGCTGATACTCCAGGTGGAAGTCGTAGCCGCTCAACTGCTGGATCCGCGCCAGTTGCAAGGACTGCTGGGCCGCCTGTTTGTAGGCCGCCACCATCGGGTCCAGCTCCAACAGCCGGCCCCGCTCCTCAAGGCCATGGAAAGTGGCGTCGAAGGCCTTCAGGTACACCTGCTCGCTGCCTTCGCCCTGGCGCTGGATGCTGCGCACATAAGGCGTGTAGATCAACGTACCGACGCCCAGCAGCACCAGTTGCAGGAGCACCGCGCCCCAATCGCCCTGGGTACTCAGGTAGGCATTGAGCAGCACCGGTGAGGTAAAGGGCACACTGACCAGCGCCGGGCTCACCCAGCCCTGCTGCACCACCAGCAGTGCCAGGCAGGCATTGACCATGGGCACCAGCATGAACGGCACCAGCAAGCGCGGGTTGAGAATGATCGGCAGGCCGAACAGCAGCAGTTCGTTGACGTTGAACAGCGACAGCGCCAGGCTCGCCAGCGCCAGCAGGCGCATGGAACGGCTCTTGGAAAAACCGAGGATCGCCAGCACCAGGGCCAGGGAGCCGCCGGAGCCGCCAATAAAGGCGAAACAGCCCAGCAAGCCACTGTTGAGGGCATAGCGCAGGGGCTGTCCGGCAGCGTGATCGGCGGCATTGAGGGCCACCGCCTGATCCATCACCTCCATCAACGGCTGCATGGCGTAGGTGCCGTGAATGCCGAAGAACCACAGCAGGGAGTTGGTCGTGGTCAAAAGGATCGCGTTGAAGTAGGGATAGTCCAGGCTGTCGATGTCGATCGGGCCTTGCACGTAGGCAAAGTCGTGGACCTGCAACAGCGACTGCAGCACCGCCACCAGCGCCAGGGACGTCAGCACCCCAGGCAGCACCATATTGATGGTGCCCTTGAGGTTGTGCCCCACCAGCCCCTCGTCCACCAGCCGTGTCCAGCGTCGGCGATGCAGCCAGGCCATGACCGGGACATTGACCAGAGGCGAGGCAATGGCAATGAACAGCACGAACGTCGCCGACGCCAGCGGATAGTCCCGCAGCAGGTAGATGGCGATCACCACATGGGACAGACAGAGAAAGGCCACCGGCAGTTGGGGCAAGCGGTACTGGATCGCCAGCATGTAGCCGATGGACGCCGCCACCAGTAAGGGGATGATCGAACTGATGCGCTTGTGCAGCCCGGCCAGCAAGTCCACCAGGGTACTGGGAGCCCCCAGGGCCTGGGCGCATTGGGCCAGTATCAGGAATACCGCCGAAACCAGCAGACAGGGCAACAGCCAGAGCAGCCCCTCACGTATCGAACGCAAGGACTCGGCGCCCGCCAGGAGCGCCAGGCGGTGGGTGAAAAACAGCTTGAACCTCGGTTGCCGCATCAACCTCTCCCCTCTGCCACTGCATGCCCGCCCCCGCAGACGGCCCCGTCACAGCCTGGCAAGCGGGTTGCACAGCCCAGCCGTGAAAATCGGATGCAAGCGACGATACCACTGAAGAAACCCCTGCCAGCAAGCATTGAATACAGGGGGCCTGAGTGTTTTATCGCCTCCCGGGCGCCAGACTTGATGTCTTTTTCCAAGGTTCGGGCCTGATCGGCAGCCGCACAACGGCGAATCGATATCATTTGCAGGGCATTCGGGCTTTTGCTTTAATCGCGATCAATTCCCATTTACAGCCCAGCCTGTCACCGGACCACGCCCTTGCCCTCGACGCCACCCGCCAGCCCCGCTGTGGTCCACCACCTCTACGACGCCCATCACCGCTGGCTCTACGAGTTGCTGCGGCGGCGCCTGAACCATGCCTGGGATGCCGCCGACCTGGCCCACGAGATCTTCGTCCGTGTGCTCAAGCGTCCACCCCAGCTCGATGGCGAGGTCCAGCAACGTTCCTATCTGGCCACCATTGCCCGAGGCCTGTGCATCGATCACTGGCGCCGCCGGCAACTGGAACAGGCGTGGCTCCAGGCCCTGGCGGCGCGGCCCCAGGCGGTGCAACCGTCCCCGGAGCAACGGGCGATCATCGTCGAGACCCTGCACGAAGTGGACGCCATGCTCGGCCGCCTGCCCCAGCGGGTACGCGAGGCCTTTATCCTGGCGCAACTGCACGGGCGCCCCTACAGAGAGATTGCCATCGAGCTGGGCGTCTGCGAGCGCATGGTGAAGAAATACCTGGCCCAGGCCCTGGTGCATTGCGCACTGCTGGAGGCCGAACTCGATGGCCTGCTGGTGGAGTAGAACGCCATGAGCGAACACACCAGCAACCGGTTGAGCCACGCCAGCCTGCAACAGGCCGCCCATTGGTACGTGCAACTCCAGGACGAAGCCGTCAGCGACGAGCAGCGTCGTCACTGGCAGGCCTGGTTCGAGCAGACCCCGGAACACCGCCAGGCCTGGGGTTATGTGCAGCGGGTCAGCCAGCGCCTGCTGCCGTTGCAGGACGCCGCAGCCCAGCAAGCCGCCGGCCAGGCCTTGCGCGGTGACCGGCGCCCGGCGCTGGCACGGCGCCAGGTGCTCGGCGGCCTGTTGTTGATCGGCCTGGGCTGGGGCACCTGGCGCGGTACAGCGCTGCCCCAGGCACTGGGCCGTTGGCGGGCGGACTTCGCCACCGGCACCGGGGAAGTGCGCGATGCCCGCCTCAGCGATGGCACTCACCTCTGGCTCAATGCCCTGAGTGCGCTGGATGTGCGCTACAGCGCCCTGGAGCGGCTGTTGCTGCTGCACCAGGGAGAAATCCTCATCGACACCGCCAAGGACCCGCAGCGCCCCTTCCTGGTGGACACCGAACATGGACGGCTGCAGGCCCTGGGCACTCGCTTCAGCGTGCGCCGGGACGGGCAACGTACCCTGCTCAATGTCTACGCCGGAGCCGTGCAAGTACGCAACGCCGAAGGGGGCCAGGTGCAGGTGGTCAACGCCGGCCAGCAACTGGCCTTCGACGCCCGCGCACTGGGCCCGCTGCTGGGCGCCAGTGCGGCCCGCGAGGCCTGGAGCCGCGGCCTGTTGCTGGCCGACAACCTGCCGCTGGAGCACTTGCTCGATGAGTTGGGACGCTATCGTCCGGGACACCTGGGCTGTGACCCGGCCATTGGCCGCCTGCCGGTGATGGGGGCCTTTCCCCTGCACGACTCCGACCAGGCCCTGGCGCTGCTGGAGGCTGCCCTGCCGGTGCGCGTCAAGCGTCTGGCCTCCTGGTGGGTGACCCTTGAACCCAGGGCCTGAACACGCGGTGAATTTTTTTCAGGTTGCGGTTCCCTTTTGTCTTTCTGGTTCGGTTAACCCGGTAACAGCTCTCACATTACCGATCCACAAGGGAACCTCATGCCAACCCCCAGCCGTCCCCGCCTGCGCCTGCCCCTGCGTCCCCTGACCCTGTGCAGCGCCCTTCTGTGCCTGCCCGCGCCCTGGGCCCAGGCCGCCGAAAACCCCACCAGCCAACAAGCGGACAGCCAGCGCCAGACCTACAACATCGGCCCCGGCCCGCTGGTCACCGTGCTCAATCGCTTCGCCGAACAGAGCACAGTCTTTGTCGCCGGCCACAATGACCTCGCCGCCGGCAAGCAGAGTCCCGGTCTGCGGGGCCGCTACAGCGTCGAGCAAGCCCTGCAACAGCTGCTGCAAGGCAGCGGCCTGCAAGCCCAGGCCGTCAGGGGCGGCTATGTGCTGCAAGCTCTCCCGGCCCACAGCGGCCCGCTGCAACTGGGCACCACCCAGGTCTCGGCGCAGGGCCTGGGCGCCGTCACCGAGGACAGCCACCTCTACACCACCGGCGCCAGCGCCTCGGCCACCGGCCTCAACCTGTCGCTGCGGGAAACCCCGCAATCGGTGACCGTGATCACCCGCCAGCAGATGGACGACCAGGGCACCAGCAGCATTGCCGACACCCTGCGCCGAGCCCCCGGGGTCAGCGTGCAGAACTACGACAGCGAGCGCTGGGAGTTCTCCAGCCGCGGCATGCCCATCACCAACTTCCAGTACGACGGCGTCAACACCACCTACGACGGGGTCTACGACTACGGCACCACCAGCACCGACATGGCGACCTTCGACCGGGTGGAGATCATCAAGGGCGCCACCGGCCTGATGACCGGCTCCGGCGACCCGTCGGCCACCGTCAACCTGATCCGCAAACGCCCGACCCGTGAGTTCAAGGCCTCGGTCACCGGCACCGTCGGCTCCTGGGACAACTACCGCAGTGAAGGCGATATCTCAGGCCCGCTGACCGAAAGCGGCAACCTGCGCGGGCGTTTTGTCGGGGTCTATCAGGACCGCAGCTCGTACCTGGATCACTACCAGAACACCAAGGACATCGCCTACGGCATTCTCGAAGCCGACCTGACCCCGGACACCTTGCTGACGGTGGGCCTGGACCAGCAGAACACCCGCTCCCGGGGCGCCACCTGGACCGGCTTCCCGATGTACTTCAGCGACGGTTCGCGCACCCGCTTCTCGCGCTCGTTCAACCCGGCCACCGACTGGAGCCGCCGCGACTTCAACAACCAGACCCTGTTCACTTCCCTGGAACAGCAACTGGCCCATGACTGGACCCTGAAGGTCAGCTACGACCGCCTGCGCCGCCAGCACGACACCCTGTTGGGCTCCGCCAGCGGCGGCAATCCGAACCCGACCACCGGCGACGGCATGTTCATGTACATGGGCAAGTTCAAGGGCGAGCAGATTCAGGACAACCTGGACATCAACCTGCATGGGCCCTTCAGCCTGTTCGGCCGCGAGCACGAGCTGATCGCCGGTTTCATGCTGATGAACGCCAAACAGGACATCCCGGTCCACGGCTCGGTGTACCCGCCAGTGGGCGGCAGCATTTACCAGTGGCGCGGCGAGTTCGCCAAGCCGGACATCCCGAAGATCGGCGACAACGACATCCTCCAGCGCCAGACCGGCGCCTACCTGGCCACCCGGCTCAAGCCCACCGACGAGCTGGCGGTGATCCTCGGCACCCGGGTCAGCGACTTCAAGGGCATCGATAACACCCACTACATCGATCCAACCAGGGCCGACGTACGCCTGCGCTATCAGCAAACCGGTGTGGTCACCCCCTATGCCGGGCTGATCTATGACCTGAATGACACCTACTCGGTCTACACCAGCTACACCAACATCTACCAGCCGCAGATGAGCAAGGACGTCAGCGGCAAACTGCTCGACCCGGTGGAAGGCGACAGCTACGAGGCGGGGATCAAGGCCGAGTACCTGGACGGCCGGGTCAATGCCAGCTTCGCAGTGTTCCGCATCGAGCAGGACAACGTCGCGCAACTGGTCAGCGGCTGGAGCACCGAGGGCATCTACAAGCCGATCGAGGGTTCCACCACCAAAGGCTTCGAGGTCGAGGTGGCCGGCGAGCTGCGCGAAGGCTGGAACCTGTCCGCCGGCTACAGCTACAACCACACCCGCGACGCCAACAACGACTATGTCTACGGCTCGGTCCTGCAAACCACCGCGCCACAACAGGTGGCCCGGCTGTTCACCACGTATCGCCTGTCCGGGGCCTGGGAGCGCCTGACGCTAGGGGGCGGGGTCAACTGGCAGAGCGATTTCTTCGGCAAGGTGTTCCAGCCCGATCCCAACGATCCGGTCAATGGCGGACACGATTCACGCATCACCCAAGACAGCTACTACCTGGTGGATGCCATGGCCCGCTACCAGTTCAACTCGCACCTGAGCTCGACCCTGAATGTGAAGAACCTGTTCGACAAGCAGTACTACACGGGCCTGGGCAACTTCGGCACCGGTTTCTACGGTGAACCCCGCAGCCTGCAACTGACCACCCGCTGGGACTTCTGAGGCCGCGCCCGGCAGCCGATCTGTGGTGCCCGCCCCTGTGCCGGGTTGACTACGTTCCAGCGTGATCAACCCGCAGAGGACCGGCACCATGCAGCGCATTCAAACCATCACCCCCTGCCTGTGGTTCGACTACAAGGCGCAGATGATGTGCGCCCCCGACCCAAGCCGCTCGCAACGGGTGATGCAGGCCCTGCTGGGGATGAAAAAAATCGATATCGACCAACTGCAACGGGCCTTTGACGGCAAGAGCTAATACACTCGCGTCAGCTCCCGCTGATGGAACCTTCAGGATGAAACCTGCCCTGCCCCCCGACCAGGCGCCGCAGTTCTGGCGCGATCCGGCCTTGCCGTTCATCGAGGCCCGCGCCATCGCCGATGGCCGCAAGGTCTGCTACAGCCGCCACGCCCATGAACAGTTCTCCATCGGCAGTATCACCGCCGGCCAGAGCACCTACCTCAGCGGGCAATCCCGCTGGCGGGTCAGCGCCGGCACCGTGGTGCTGATGAACCCCGGGGTGGTGCATGCCTGCAACCCCATCGACGACCAGCCCTGGTCCTATCGCATGCTGTACGTCGATACACCCTGGCTCACCGCCCTGCAGCACGAACTGGGCTTCAGCCCGGAGCTGGACTTTCGTCCCTTCAGCACGACCCACAGCCAGGACCCCCAGCTCTTCGCCGAATTTGAGCAGTTGTACCGGACCCTGGTGGACCCCGACGCCGAGCCCCTGCACAAGCACAGCTGCGCGGTGATCTTCTTCAGCGACTTGCAGCAACGCCTGAACCCCGCCGAGCAGCCGCCACGGGTCAGTAATGAAAAGCTGCTGCAAGCGGCGCAGTACATCCGTCAGCACTGCACCGAAACGCTGGGACTGGACGATATCTGCCGGGTCGCCGAGCTTTCCCCGTCCTACCTGATCCGCGCCTTCAAGCAGCAATTCGGCATGCCGCCCCACGCCTTCCTGGTCAACCAGCGGGTGCAGTTTGCCCAGGCTCGCCTGCGCAGCGGCGCGCCCATCGCCGAGGTGGCACTGGAGGCCGGCTTTGCCGATCAGGCGCATTTCCAGCGGGCCTTCAAACAGCATCTGGCGGCCACTCCCGGTCAATACCGCGGCCAACGCTAGACCCACAGATAGGCCGCACTGACAGCCAGCAACGCGGCCATGCAGCGGTTGAACAGACGCATCTGCGCCGGGTTGCTCAGGTAGTGCCGCAAGCAACTGCCGGCATAGGCCCAGCAGGCAATCGACAGGTAGCAGATCAGCAAATACAACCCGGCGAACAACCACACCAGGCCCACGTCCCCGTCGGCGGCAAAAGCGCCCATCCCGGCCACGCAGGCCAGCCAGGCCTTGGGATTGAGCCACTGCATCAGCGCGCCGTACCAGGCCGACGGCGCCCGGGCCGCAGCGTCGGCATCCAGGCGACCATCGTCCCGGGCCAGCTTCCAGGCCATGTACAACAGGAAGGCCACGCCGAACAGGCGAATGCCCTGGGTCAGCAGCGGCCACTGGCGCAGCAGTTCGTGCAACCCCAGGCCAATCAGCACCAGCAACAGGACAAACCCCAGGGTGGCCCCGGCCACGTGGCGCAAACTGGCCCTGAAGCCGAACCGTGCGCCACTGCCCAGGGCCACGATGTTCACCGGCCCCGGGGTGATAGAAGCGGCCAGGGCAAAGGCCGCCATGGAAAACACTACGCTCATTGCTTGCCTCTCTTGTCTTGGTCGGAACAACTGCGGGACAAGTTAGGCCAAGGCACCCAGCCGGTATTGAAGAAAATTGCCCTCAGGCTCTGCTAGTGCTGCAAATGATTCAGCGCGCAGTACTGCTCCCACTCCATGTCCACCATCTCGGCGATTTCCCGATGCGCGTGGAGGGTCATCTGGCTCAGTTCCTGGGGCGTTCGAGCAACGAACGACAGGGCCAACTCCCAGGTGCCGATGCCACGCAGCTGGGCTTCTTCGTCAAACAGGAGACCGGCCTGCTGGAGCTGCCAATCGCTCAAGTCCCCGGGCTGCCAGCAGTGGCCCGAGGGCCGCCCGAGCCCCAGCCGGGCAACGAGCTCCGGACGTTCAGAGAGGTACAGCATCAAGGCTTGCTGATAACTGAGCTCAGACATTTGCGTGGCTCTCACTTCAATCAAGTAATCAATGTCGGGCATTGACGCTCTGCCCCTGACCTTCGTCTCAAAACTGTTCGGACAGAGCCTAACTTTTAACAGGTTGATGCCATACAACTGCAACTAATTAAAACGAAATAATAATAGTTCCAGACGATTCTGCCCTGACAACTGAGTACGGCTGTTTACCGTTTCCATCACTCTGGACATACGAACCCCCTGCCCTGATCAACTTGATCAATTGGCGATTAACAAAAGTTTCTGATTGCCGTTGGCGATCAATTGTTGAAACGGGTCACCAAGGCATTAAGTTCATGAGCGGTAGTTTCCAGATCACCGCCTACTGAAGAGGAGTGCACGGCGATGTCGGCGTTCTGGTCCGAGACCCGGGCAATATTGGTGATCTGCTCGGATATTTCCTCGGCCACATGGGCTTGCTGCTCAGACGCGGCGGCCATTTGCTGACTCATCTGGTGAATGCGCTCCACCGCCGAGTTGATGCCATTCAGGGCTTCCTGGGTACTGATCACCTGGGCCACCCCGGAACGCGCCTCGATGCTGCCCTGGCGGGCCACCTCCACTGCCTGGCTGGCTACTTCCTGCAAGGTGATGATGATGCGCTGGATGCTCTGGGTGGACTCCCGGGTCTTGGAGGCCAGGGCCCGCACCTCGTCGGCCACCACCGCAAAACCACGGCCCTGCTCGCCGGCACGGGCTGCCTCGATCGCCGCATTGAGGGCCAGCAGATTGGTCTGTTCCGCAATGGAACGGATCATGTTCGCCGCCTGCTGGATGGACTGGGTTTCCTCGGCCAGGCCTTCCACAGAATGGCTGACCGCATCCACGGTGTCCGCCAGCTTCTCGATCACCACCCGGGTTTTCTGGGCTTCCTGGGAACCTACCTGGGTCAGGTTGTTGACCTGATCGGCGGCCGAGGCGGTGTCGTGGATATGCACCGAGACTTCGGAAATCGACGAGGCCATCTGGTTCATGGCTGTGGCGGCCATGTCCGCTTCATCGCGCTGTTTGCCCAGGGCCGTTTCCGCCTGCTTGGACAGGCTCTGGCTGGTAGAGGCCAGGGACGCCGCCTGATTGGCGTAGTCGCCAAGCCGGCTGAGGGCGGTGCGGATTTTCGCCGATTCGCTGATCAGGATCATCTGCAACTGTGCGACCGGGCCGTGTTCGTCGGTGTAGGTGCGCGCGATCAGCTCGCTGTCGAAGCTGCCCAGGGACACCGAACTGATGCGTTGCAACATCTGCCGCGCGCGATAGAAGGCATAACCCTGGACCGCGAAATAACCGGGAACCGCCGCCCCCAGCGCAGCCCAGGGGCCACCCAGCCAGTAGGCCCCGGCCGTGGCCGCCAGGGCCAGCAGCGGCGGCAAGGCAAAGCCGCAAACGCTGGCCACCCGGTAGCTCCAGGGCAAGGCCAGGTTGTCGCTGCGCATGCGTTGATACAGGGCGCTGGCGCGCTCTACCTGTTCACGTTCGGGCTTGACCCGCACCGACTCGTAGCCGGCGATCACGCCCTTGCTGAAAATGGGCGTGACATAGGCGTTGACCCAGTAGTGATCGCCGTTGTTGCTGCGATTCTTGACGATGCCCATCCAGCTCTTGCCGTCCTTGAGGTAGGACCACATGTGCGCGAACACCGCTTCGGGCATGTCCGGATGGCGCACGATATTGTGCGGGCTGCCGATCAGCTCTTCCCGACTGAAACCACTGACCGCGACAAACTCGTCATTGCAGTAAGTGATCTTGCCGTGAACATCAGTGGCGGAAATCAGCCGCTGTTCCGCAGGAAACACCAGCTCGCGCTGGGTCACAGGAAGATTGTTTCTCATTCTGAAATGCCTCGCAGGAAAGTATTCAATTGCCATTCACTATCAAACAACAACTTCCGCATCCTGCGATGACCTGAAGACTTCCTCTGCTTGCCCGCAGAACTTTCCAGAGCCAAGTCAATTATTGCAAATGGCCACTATCGATCCAGTCGACTTAAGTCTAGGTTCGAGCATTGATCAGAGTGCGAAAAATTCATCACGCCACCCCACTTGAACGCGCCGAATTAAAGACTTTTGTGATGTACATCAATATTCGCCCCAAACATAGGAAGCTAACTTTCTAATTATTGAGAAGCATTATTTCCAAAATACCCAGTGCCGCTGCAAACTCCATCTTCCGCCTATGAAAAACAAACTCGTCGAAACCTCCACGCGCGCATTGATCAGTGGCAGATTCCCTTTAACCACCGCCCATTTTTCACCACCACCCGTTGCGCCTCGGACCGATCGGGGCTGGAGTCGCCCTTGATGGACCATCTTGAACTGCGCCCGGCCGCTCGCGACGACTGGCCCTGCCTGGAAAACCTCATGCAGTTCTATCTCTATGAGCTCAGTCAGTGGCTGCCACTCAAATTCGCCGCCCAGGGGCTGTACGCCATCCAGGCCCTGGACGACTACTGGCGCCACCCGGCCACCCATCCCTGGCTGATCCTGGTGGCGGGGGAACTGACCGGCTTTGCCGTCGTCGACCAGCAACGCTGCGACAGCGATGCGCGATACAACCTCGGCTACCTGTTCATCGCTCGACGGCTGCGCCGCCTGGGCGTCGGCCGGCAGGTGACGCAACAACTGTTCGAGCACTACAAGGGGCCCTGGCAGGTGATGCACTTCAGCGCCAACCTGCCCGCCCGGGATTTCTGGCAGGCCATGCTGCCGGGGCAAACCCCGACACCGATCATCGCCCAGGGCTATCCCGCCAGCCTGTACCGTTGGCCAGGCTGACGCCGCAGCGGCGGCAAGCGGTTCGTTGCGCAGGCTGGGCCCTGCTCGCGGCTTCAACCAGCGCGCCCTGACGACAATGGAAAAGTCCGGGGTGATCACCTACCTTCTCCGGGGCCACCCGCACAGGCCTGACCACCACCTGCCACCTGGCGCTCCATCTCATCTGAAGCAAAGAGCCTCGTCCATGTTGTCGTCCATCACCCGCACCACACGCCTGCTGTTACGTCCACCGACCCTGGACGACCTACCGCAGGCCTGCGCCATCCACGGCGACCCGCAGACCCACCGCTTCAACCCCTGCGGCCCCGACAGCGCCGAAGCCACCAGCGACCGGCTGCACAGCTGGATTGCCCATTGGCAGCAGTACGGCTTTGGCTACTGGGCAATCGCCCGGCTGGACGCACCGCAACAGATCATCGGCTTTGGCGGACTCATGCGGGCGCACTTCGGGCAGGAGGCCGGGCTGAACCTGTACTTTCGCTTCACCCCCGAAGCCTGGGGCCAGGGTTTCGCCAACGAGATGGCCCAGGCGGCCCTGCAACTGGCCTTCGGCGAACTGCTGGCGCCCCGGGTCACCGGCCTGGTGCGGCCCGACAACCTGCCGTCGAGGCGGGCCCTGGAACGCCTGGGGATGACGCTGGACGGCGAGCTGGAGGACTTTCCCGGGCAGCCACCGAGCCTGCTCTACCGGCTCAACGCCCAGGATCACCGGATGACCCGCAGCGGGTGATATGCCGCTGCGCTGAATATTTTTTCTCGGCGCTGCATCCAGATACGTCGCTCAGGGGTAGTACCCATAGCAGTCCTGAAAACTGCCGAACCGATCCCCAATGGAGAGCCACCATGCACGCCAAACAACGTCTTCTCTGCCTCAGCGCAACCTTGACCATCGCCTGCCTGGGCGCCCTGCCTGTGGCCCAGGCGCAGAGCGCATTGCCCGACAGCATCAAGGTGCCGGAGGGCCACAAAGTTGCCCTGGAAACCGTGGGCACCGGTGAAATCACCTACGAGTGCCGGGACAAGGCCAATGCACCGGGCGAGACCGAATGGGTCTTCGTCGGCCCCAAGGCGGTGCTCAGCGATCGCAGCGGCAAGGTGCTGGGTGACTACTTCGGCCCACCAGCCACCTGGCAGGCCAAGGACGGTTCGAAGATCACCGGGACCCAGGTCGCCGTGGCGCCGTCCAGCGCCGGCAACCTGCCCTATCAGCTGGTCAAGGCTAATCCGGCCGAAGGCAAGGGGCTGATGAGCGGCGTCAGTTACATTCAGCGAGTGGCCCTCAAGGGTGGCGTGGCCCCCAGCAGCGCGTGCACCGCTGCTAACAAGGGCACCCGTGAAACAGTGAAGTACCAGGCGGACTACATCTTCTGGGCGGCCCGCTGATTCGCCACCCAAGATGCAAGGCCAGGCATTGGCAACTGGTCTACGCTGCTGACAGCCACTGCACCGCTTGGGTGGCGGTGGCTGTCATCTGTCGCAGGTAAATGCCCTTGTCTCTACCCGAACCCCTGTTTGACCACGCAGGCTGCATCGCCGCTTGTGCCCGAGGTGAGCGCCAGGCTCTGGAAGCCCTTTATCACGAGGAAGGGCCGCGTTTGCTCGGCGTCGCCAAACGCCTGGTACGCGACACGGCCCTGGCCGAAGACATCCTGCACGACGCCTTTATCCGAATCTGGCAAGGCGCAAGCAGTTTCGACCCCGAACGGGGCAGTGCCCGCGGCTGGATGTTCAGCATCACCCGGCATCTGGCGCTGAATTTCCTGCGCCGCCATGGCCGTGAGGTGCCTATTGAAGAACCTTATGCAGACCACCTGGACACCCTTGACGGGCTGGCCATGAACACAGAGGCGATCACCGTGCTGGCTGATGCCGGACGTCTTCAGCATTGCCTGGGGCAACTGCCCTCACAGCGCCGCGAGTGTCTCCTGCTGGCCTATCTGGACGGCTATTCACACATGGAGATTGCCGCCAGAGCGACCACCCCGCTGGGGACGGTCAAAGCCTGGATCAAGCGCAGTCTCAGTGCTTTACGGGAGTGCCTGGGATGAATATCGGTCAACGGGACGACAGCGATCCCACGCTCCAGGCCCTGGCCAGTGAATATGTCCTGGGCACCCTGGACGCCGAACAACGTCGCCTGCTCGAACAGCGCCTGCCCCATGACCCCGCCCTGCGTAGCGCCGTGCAAAGCTGGGAACAGCGCCTGCATCCCCTCACCGCTTTGGCCGCTCCCGTCACGCCGTCGCCCTGGCTTTGGCGGCGTATAGAACGCAGCCTGGAGCAACTGGCTGAACCTGACCCGGTCTCGGCCGCAAGTAGCGCCAGGCGCTTCAACCCTCTGGCGTTGTGGCGCGGATTGGCCGCTGCCGGCCTGGCCGCCAGTGTCCTGTTGGCCAGCCTGCTGATGCTGCGCCCCGATGCCCCTCCCAGTTACCTGGTGGTGCTGGTAGCCCCTCAGGACAAATCACCCGGCTGGGTGGTGCAAGCCAATGACACCCGGGAGTTGCAGTTGATTCCACTGGGCAGCATCGAGGTTCCGGCGGACAAGGCCCTGGAGTTCTGGACCAAGGCCGACGACTGGAAGGGCCCGGTGTCTCTTGGGCTGGTCAAGCCCGGCCAGCCGTTGCGTGTGCCGCTTGATCACCTGCCACCCCTGCAAACCAATCAATTGTTCGAACTGACCCTGGAAGATCGCCAAGGCTCGGCGGTTGGCAGGCCTACCGGCCCCGTGCAGTTCATCGGCCGCGCCGTCAAGACCCTGTGACCCGCGCAGAACCCGCCTTGACCCGGCGTGGCAGCAGCCAATCAACCGAGCCCTGTTCGAGGATTGACAAACCCCGCGCCGGCTTTTAAAACTGTGCGCCTGATTTCAGAGTCTGCCCCAGCCATGTCCCAAGCCCTTACCCTCGATTCTCGCGCCATTGGCCTGCTGGCCAAGGCCGGAGCCTGGGTGGCTTGCAACTCTAAATCGAAGAAACAGTCGCTCATGTGACCGGGGCGCTGTGTCCCGTCAGATGAGCTGACAGGACATCAAGCGCTACGGACACCCGCCCCCTGCTTAACGCCCTTCTACTCTTCTGACGACGACCCGACGGTCAACCATCAGGAGAACACGCATGTCATCGTTTCAAGGAATCTGGGTCCCCATCGTCACGCCCTTTCACAATGGCGCCATCGACTTTGCCGCCCTGCGGCGCCTGAGCGCCCATCTGCTGGAAAGCGGCGTGGCCGGGCTGGTGGTCTGCGGCACCACCGGCGAAGCCGCGGCCCTGGACAAGGACGAACAACTGGCGGTACTCGACGCCGTGCTCGAACAGGCCCCTGCCGGGCGAGTCATCATGGGCCTGGCAGGCAACAACCTGAAATCGCTGCTGAGCCTGCAAACGGAAATCCTCAAGCGCCCGGTGGCGGCCCTGCTGGTGCCTGCGCCCTATTACATCCGCCCCTCCCAGGCGGCCCTGGAAAGCTTCTTCCACAGCGTCGCCGATGCCTCCAGCGTGCCGCTGATCGTCTACGACATTCCCTATCGCACCGGGGTCAACCTGGACAAGGACACCCTGCTCAACATCGTGCGTCATCCGCGGATTGCAGCGGTCAAGGACTGTGGCGGCAACCTGGACAAGACCCTGGCGCTGCTGGCCAGTGGCGCGGTAGAGGTGTTGTGCGGTGAAGACCTGCAACTGTTCAGCGCCCTGTGCCTGGGGGCCAGCGGAGCCATCGCGGCTGCGGCGCACATTCGTCCGGAGTTGTTCGTGCAGTTGCAGCGCCAGGTGCGGGACCAGCAGCTGGATGCGGCGCGGACCACCTTCCGGCAACTGGTGCCGCTGATTCAGGCGCTGTTCGCCGAACCCAACCCGGCCCCCGTGAAAGCCTTGCTGGCCCATCAGGGGCTGATCGAGCCACACCTGCGGGCACCGATGCAGGATTGCAGCGCCGCCACCGCCGTACACCTGCAAAACCTGTTGGCCGACCTGCCCTGAAGGGCTTGTCCTACGGAGCATCGGAATTGACGTGCCTGTGGCCCGTAGGAGCTGGCGTGCCAGCGAAAGCGTCCTCAAGCCCGGTGCAAAGTTCGAGGACCTCTTCGCCGGCAAGCCGGCTCCTACAGAAGTGGGGGCACGACAGTCTCGATGCCCCGTCGGCGCCGATCAGCGCGGCGCGCGGACGCTTTCAGCGGATCGGCGGGATACGGATCTGGCCGGCGCGGCACTGGTTTTTCACGCCTTTGCCGCACGCGCCAAAGTCCAGGTCCTTGGTCAGGCAGACCCGGACTTCGGAAAGCTCGGGGCCGCTGCAGAGAATGGCGATGCCGTTTTCGGCGATCCCCGGGTTGCTCTGGCGAAACTGCTGGGCAATCTGCGTGGCTTCAAAGTAACGCACCGCGGTCGAAGGCTGCAGCGCTTGCGGTATCTGCACCGTCGCCAGGGCCTTGTCCGTCGCATCCAGGTAACCCATGCCCCCCAGGCCACTGCAGGTGCCGTGCTTGGTCCATTCGTGGTTCATCAGTTTGGCGGTGGGAAACAGGGTCAGTCCCTTGGCCCGCTCATCCTGCGTCAGCGGGGTCAAGGGTGGGCAGGACTGGGGCCAGCCGCCCTTGGCGTATTGCGGCCACAGACCGTGGAGGACAAACCCATAGCCCTTGCCCGAGCACTGTTCGTTCTCCGGATGCATCAGGCAAAAGGTCGGTGACCAGGACAAAGCCAGCAGGTAGTAGTCAAAAGCTCCCGCCACCGACTCGCGCTGCTGTTTGGGCTGACGTGCGTCGCTGATGCCCACCATCCCCAGGGTCAGCACCAGGGCTGCCATCAGGGCAAAAAACTTTCTCATCGTTACCTCTCCTAGGGATATCGGATTGTCCTGGCCACGCCATCGGGGTGCAGCTGCAGGCACACAGCTTCACTTTCTTGGCATGCCGGGGTTGCAGGAACATGACATTCGCCGCGCCGTGCCCCGGCAAAGCCGGTCACGCCGAGCGAGCGTCGGCCGAGGCGCCAGCGGGACACTGCGCCAGGGCCTGGGGCGGCGCGCGGTGCGAAAGATGACGGAACAACCGGGCACAGATCAAGAGCGGCGATCAGTGCCCGATGTCCAGAGACGGCCCTGGGGCTTCAGGCACGCTGACAAAAATGCTGTAGTGCCCCCCTTCCATGGCTTCAAAAGCAATCAGCTTCTGGACCAGCGGCTCGCTGATCACCTTGCCGGCATTGAGCAGCAGCATGCCGTTGTCGG
This sequence comes from Pseudomonas danubii, assembly GCF_042980055.1. Lineage (NCBI taxonomy): Bacteria > Pseudomonadati > Pseudomonadota > Gammaproteobacteria > Pseudomonadales > Pseudomonadaceae > Pseudomonas > Pseudomonas danubii. Next base: position 4,196,585 of record NZ_CP116502.1, on the reverse strand, counting down.
CATTGAGGTTGCGCCGCAGGACCATCCCCGCCTGCAGATCACGGGTGCCCAGCACCCGGACCGTCGGATCATCGACGGTCACGTCATTGAGGTAGGCAGCACAGACCCGAACAAAGCCTTCCACCATGTTCGGGTCATACAGACGGCCGGCGTACTTGCGAATGAACAGCAAAGCCTCGTCGCTGTTCATCCGCCGCTCCAAAATCAACCCGCACTGCAACTCGATGAAGTCCACCACCAGCTTCAGCAGCCGGGCGCCCCAGGGAATCGCCTCGCCCCGCAGATGCTGGGGAAAGCCGCTGCCATCCCAGCGTTCCTGATGATGGAGGATCAGCCGCGCTGCATCCTGCATCGGCTCCAGCGTCATCAGCAGCGACTCGCTCTGGGAGGGATAGGCCCGATAGCGCTCCTGATCGGCGTGCCGCAACAGCTCCGCCGGAGCGGCCAGCATGGCATCGCTCCAGCTCAGCTTGCCGATGTTGTACAAGGCGGCGGCCATGGTCAGGTCACGGCTGGCGGTTTCGTCCAGGCCATAGCTTGCACAACAGGCGCGCACCAGTTCGATGATCTTGCGGTTGGTCTGCTTGTCCGCCGGCAGGCGCAGGTTGGCCAGCAGCGAGAACACCTCAGTGCCGGTCACATAGCTGTGCTTGAGCTCTTCATAGGCCAGGTCCAGCATGTCGGCGGTCTGTTGCAGCTCGGCGGTCCGGGACGCCACGCGCTTTTCCAGTTCGGCGTTGCTCACCTTGAGCTGGCGGTTCTGCTCCAGCACCAGTTGCTGCAGGCGCTTGAGCTCGCGCTCGGCGTGCTGGTATTCCAGGGTCTGGCGCAGGATCAGCAGCAGCTCTTCGTCGTTCCAGGGTTTGCTCAGGTACTGGTGGATCTGCCCTTCGTTGACGGCCTTGACGATGGTGCTCAGGTCGGCGTAGCCGGTGAGCAGAATCCTGCGGGTGGCCGGGTAGCCCTCGCGCACCCGGGCCAGCAGGGTGGCGCCGTCCATGTCGGGCATGCGCGCATCGCTCATCACCAGGTCAACCGGACGCTGGGCCAGGATTTCCAGGGCCCTGGCACCGCTGTCGGCCAGCAGCACTTCATAGGGCTGGCTGCGTAGCAGGCGCCGCAGGCTGTTGAGGATCGATTCTTCGTCATCCACCAGCAACAGGCTTGGACGCTGTCCTGGTTCGGTGGGCTGCAACTCTTCCATGGTGGGTCCCCCTGTCCTGCATCTCGTTCCCCGGACAGCTCCGCCCGGCCAGCGCCCAGCGGCGCTACAGCCCAGACAATCCTAGCTATTTTTTTGATTTTCACCCGGGGATGTAAATCGAAAAAACCTCGTACGGCGCATGTTCCAGTGACTATGCTCACAGCGTTGGACGCGCGCTCAGAACACTAGGGAAAGTCAATGGACACTGGCTGCGACGCACAGACAAGTTCGCAAGACCCCTCGGACTCACCATCTGCGAGCGTCAACCGACGGGTGCTGATTGTGGATGACAGCCTCTCCATTCATGAAGACTTCCACAAGATCCTCATGCCCTCGCAGAACCTGGCCCTGAGCCAGGTCGAAGACCAGTTGTTCGGCAGCGTCCCCCCCCGCCCGCTCCAGGTGTTCAGCCTGGATTCGGCGTTCCAGGGTCGCGAGGCCCTGGCCATGGTCGAGTCGGCCCTGGCCCGAGACACACCCTATGCCATGGCCTTCATCGACATGCGCATGCCGCCGGGCTGGGACGGCCTGGAAACCATCGAGCAATTGTGGAAGGTCGACCCGGATCTGCAGATCGCGCTGTGTACCGCCTATTCGGACTATTCCTGGGAAACCATGGCCGAGCGCCTGGCCTTTGGCGACCAGTTGCTGATCCTGAAAAAGCCCTTCGACAGCCTGGAAATCCGCCAGATGGCCAGTGCCCTGACCTGGAAGTGGCAGATGACCCAGGATGCGCGGCACAAGCTCGACGATCTGCAGCGCACCATCGAGGAACGGGTCGCGGAACTGCTCAAGGTCTCCCACCTGCTGCACTACGACACCCTCACCGGGTTGCCCTCCAGCGCCTTGCTCGGCGATCGCCTGGGCCAGGCCATGGCTCGGGCCCGGCGTTATGGGCAACAGCTGGCGGTGATGTTCCTCGGACTGGACCGTTTCAAGCGGATCAACAATGCCCTGGGCTACCCGGCCGGCGACGAGTTGCTCAAGAGGATCGCCCACAGCCTGCAGCACGGCATGCGCGAGTCGGACTCGGTGTTCCGCTACGGCTCCGACGAATTCGTGGTGCTGCTCCATGATCAGGAGCCGCCGCCCCAGGTCCGTAGCGTCGCCGAAAAGCTCCTGGCGACGGTGAGCCAGCCCCACGATGTGGCCGGGCACGATCTGCGGGTCACCGCCAGCCTGGGGATCAGCCTCTACCCCGAGGATGGCCAGGATGCCCTGAGCCTGATCAAGAAGGCCGAGATGGCCATGCGCAACAGCAAGGAGCAGGCACCGGGGGGCTACGGTTTCTTTACCGAGGACATGACCCACCGCGCCCGGGAACGCCAACACCTGGAATCGGGCATCCGCCAGGCCCTGGAGCGCCAGGAGTTGAGTTTGCACTACCAGCCCAAGATCCACCTGGCCTCGGGCCAGGTGGTGGGCGCCGAAGCGCTGATTCGCTGGTTCAGCCCACAACAGGGCTGGATCAGCCCCGCCCAGTTCATTCCAGTGGCCGAGGACAGTGGCCTGATCAACCGGATCAGTCAGTGGGTAGTGGGCGAAGCTACCCGCCAGTCCCGTGCCTGGCAGCAGGCGGGACTGGCGCCGATCCGCCTGTCGGTCAACCTCTCGGCCAGCGACTTCAGGCAACCGCAACTGCTCCAGCAGTTGCAGCGAGCACTGCTGGACAGTGCCCTGGACCCGACCCTGCTGGAACTGGAAATCACCGAAGGGGTACTGATGCAGAACGTCGAAGCCACCCTCGCCACCCTGCAAGCCATCAAGGCCCTGGGGGTGCGCCTGGCGGTAGACGATTTCGGCACCGGCTATTCCAGCCTCAGCTACCTGCGCAAGTTCCCGGTGGACGTGCTGAAGATCGACCAGTCCTTCATCCATGGCCTGAGTCACGAGCCCAAGGACGCCGCCCTGGTCAGCGCGATTATCCAACTGGGGCGCAGCCTGAACCTGAGCATCATCGCCGAAGGGGTGGAAACCCAGGAACAACTGGCGTTCCTCAAGCAACAGGGCTGCGAGGAAGGCCAGGGCTATTACTTCAGCAAGGCCCTGCCGGCCGACAGTTTTGCCCGCCTGCTGCGGGCCCAGGCGTCTCAGAAGCAGGTAGCCGACCATGACCGCTGAACAGCAGCCCAGACAACGCCAACGCCGCTCGCACAGCCTCATCGGCCTGCTGTTCTGGGCGATGGCCGCTGTCGCCCCGCCGGCCTTCCCGGCACCGCTGGACGAACCGCTCAAGCCCCTGCCCGCAGTACCCACCCTCGATCCCCAGCGCGTGGAGCTGGGCAGGCGGCTGTTCAACGAGCCGCGCCTGTCCCTGGACAACAGCCTCTCTTGCGCCAGCTGTCATCGGCTGGACCAGGGTGGGGCCGACGCACAGGTCAAGTCCCAAGGCATCAAGGGCCAGCTCTCCCAGGTCAACACCCCCAGTGTGTTCAACGCTGCGCTGAACTTTCGCCAGTTCTGGGACGGTCGCGTCGAGACCCTACAGGCGCAGATCGACAACGTGGTGCAAAGCCCCACCGAGATGGGCAACAACTGGCCCAACCTGCTGCGCACCCTGAATGACGACGCCAGCTACCGCCAGGCCTTCGGCGCGCTGTACCCGGACGCCATCACCGCGGCCAACGTGCAGGACGCCCTGGCCAGTTATGAACGGACACTGCTCAGTGCCGGCTCGCGCTTCGACCAGTACCTGCAAGGCAACACCGAGATCCTCAGCCAGGAGGAGAAGTACGGCTACCAGCGGTTCAAGGACTACGGCTGCATCGCCTGCCATCAAGGGGTCAATATCGGCGGCAACATGTTCCAGAAGTTCGGCGTGATGAATGACTACTTTGCCGACCGGGGCAACCCCACCGACGCCGACCTGGGGCGTTTCCTGATCACCGGCGACGAGCAGGACCGCAACGTGTTCAAGGTCCCCAGCCTGCGCAATGTGGCGGTCACTGCCCCCTACTTCCACGACGGCTCGGCAAAAACCCTGGAACAGGCCGTGGAGGTGATGTTCAAGTACCAGTTGGGCCGTACCCCCAACCCCCAGGACACCCGCCTGATCGTCAAGTTTCTCCAGACCCTCACCGGGCAATGGCAGGGCAAGCCGCTATGAAGTTGCGCCGCCGCTGGCCCTCCACGCTCCTGACCCTGGTGGCCCTGGGCCTGGTCCTGGCGCTGGCGTTGCTCTACTTCAAGACCATGATCGGCCAATCCCCGAACTTCGCCCTGTCCCGGGACCTGATCGGCCAGATCAAGCAATTGAACGCCCAATGGGAAACCGAAGTGCTCAAGGCGCGCATCGCCATTACCCACGACTACGATCCGCTGGTGCAGCCGGTGCAGCAGATCAACCAGGTGTGGCAGCACTTCGATCAGCTCTCGCAACAGGGTCACAGCGACCCGGCGGCCTGGCAGGCCAGTCACCAGGCGTTCCTCAATGCCTTCCAGGAAAAAGCCGGCCTGGTGGAACGGTTCAAATCCCACAACGCGGTGCTGCGCAACTCCCTGGCATTCCTGCCCTACGCCGAGGACGACATCCAGCGCCGGCTGGCCGACCTCGATGATCAGCAGCGACTGGCGCTGCAGAATTTTGCCATCGACACCTACGACCTGCTGCTCAGCAGCCTGGAGTTCGCCCAGATCTCCAGCAGCGACAAAGCCGCGGACATCCTGGTAGGGCTGAACAAACTGACGGTCAACAAGGAACGCCTGCCCCCCGCCATGCACGAACCGGTGGACATCCTCAGCAAGCACGTCGCCGTGATCCTGCGCGAGCAGCCGGTGGTCAATGAACTGCTGGAGCGGCTCACCTCGGTCCCGGTGGCCGAACGCCTGGACGACATCACCCGCCTGCTCAACCACGACCAGCTCCAGGCCGACCTGCAGGACCAGAAGTCCCACCAGTATCTGCTGGCATTCTCGGTGCTGCTGGTGCTGTTGATCCTCTATCTGGCGATCCGCCTGATCAGCAGCTTTGCCGTCATCCGTCGGGTCAACACCGCCCTGCAGAGCGCCAATGAACACCTGGAGCAGCGGGTCGAGGAACGCACCCGGGAACTCAAGGAGGCCCAGAGCGAGTTGCTGGACGCCGCGCGCCAGGCCGGCATGGCGGAAATCGCCACCAATGTCCTGCACAACGTCGGCAACGTGCTCAACAGCGTGAACATTTCCAGCGAGATGCTCAGCCGCACCCTGCGCTCCAGCAAGGCTCAGGGCCTGGGCAAGGCGATGGAACTGATCAATCAGCATCAACATGATCTGGGGCATTTTTTCAGTGAGGACGAAAAAGGCAAGCTGCTCCCCGGCTACCTCAACCAACTGGTACAAGCCATTGCCAGCGAGCAACAGGGCATGAGCAGCGAACTGGCCCAGCTTGGGCGCAGCGTCGACCACATCAAGGAAATCGTCGCCACCCAGCAGTCCTACGCCGGGGCCTCGCGGCTGATCGAGCCGTTGCAGGTCGGCGAACTGATCGATGACGCCTTGCGCATGAACTCCGGCGCCCTGGCCCGGCATCAGGTTACGGTGGTCAAGGACTACACCCAGGTGCCACCGGTCCTGGGTGACAAGCACCGCCTGCTGCTGATCCTGATCAACCTGATCAGCAACGCCAAGTACGCCATGTCCGATCTCGACGAACACTCCCGGACCCTGACCCTGAGTGCCCATGTGATCGACAACCGGACCTTGCGCATTCAAGTCCGCGACCGCGGCGAAGGCATTGCCGCCGAGAACCTGACGCGAATCTTTGCCCACGGTTTCACCACCCGCAAGGAAGGACACGGCTTCGGCCTGCACAGTTGCGCCCTGGCCGCCATGGAAATGGACGGACAGCTCAGCGTGCACAGTGACGGGCCGGGGCTGGGAGCGACCTTTACCCTGGACATACCGCTGATCAGCGCTGAGGGCCAATGATGGACGATCTGAGCAACCGGCGAATTCTGCTGATCGACGACACCCCGTCGATCCACGACGACTTTCGCAAGATCCTCACCCCGCCTGCGGCGGACGCCAACAGCCTGGACGACCTGGAAGCGCAGTTGTTCGGCGCCCAGGCCAAGCCCCGGCAACAGCCCTTTGAACTGGACTCGGCCTACGGCGGCCAGGAAGGCTTGAACAAGGTCTGCCAGGCCCTGGAACAGCAGCGCCCCTATGCCCTGGCCTTCGTCGACATGCGCATGCCCCAGGGCTGGGACGGAGCCCAGACCATCGAGCGCCTCTGGCAAGAGGACCCGCGCCTGCAGGTGGTGGTGTGCACCGCCTATTCCGACTACTCCTGGGAGGACCTGCTGGAGCGCCTGCAGGGCCACAACCGCCTGCTGATCCTGAAGAAGCCCTTCGACAACATCGAAGTCCAGCAGATGGCCAGCACCCTCACCAGCAAATGGGAGATGACCGCCCGTGCCCTGCTGCAGATGCACCATCTCGAAGACCTGGTGGAGCAGCGCACCGAGGACCTGAGACAGGCCGGCGCGGCCCTGCAACAGGAAATCGACGAGCGCAAGCAACTGGAAAACCAGCTGGTGCAATCGGAGAAACTGGCCTCCCTCGGGCAACTGGCGGCCGGGGTCGCCCACGAGATCAACAACCCCATCGGCTTCGTCGCCTCCAATCTCGGCAGCCTGGCGGGCTACCTGGAACAGATCAGCCAGCTGCTCACGGCCTATCGCCAGAGTGAAGAGGCCATCGCCGCGCCGGAGTTGCGCAAGCGCCTGCAAAGCCTGCGCGAAAGCATCGACCTGGACTTTCTCCAGGAGGACATCCCGCTGCTGATCAAGGAGTCCAAGGACGGCATCGGCCGGGTCGAGCAGATCGTCAAGGACCTGAAGAATTTCTCCCGGGTCGACAGCGACCAGCATTGGCAAATGGCGGACCTGCAGCAGGGCATCGACTCGACCCTGAACATCGTCGCCAGCGAACTCAAGTACAAGGCCGACCTGATCAAGCACTACCAGCCGCTGCCAGAGATCGAGTGCCTGCCCTCCCAGCTCAATCAGGTGGTGATGAACCTGGTGATCAATGCCGCCCAGGCCATAGGCCCCGAGCGCGGCACCATCACCCTGAGCAACGGCGTGGCAGGCGACCGGGTCTGGCTGGAAGTCAGCGACAGTGGCTGCGGCATCGACGAGCAGCACCTGCAGAAGATCTTCGACCCCTTTTTCACCACCAAGCCGGTGGGCCAGGGCACCGGGCTGGGCCTGTCGCTGTCCTACGGGATCGTCAAGAAACACGGCGGGCAAATCAGCGTCCGCAGCCAGTTGGGGGTGGGCAGCACCTTTCGGGTGGAACTGCCGATCCGTCAGGGTCCCCATCGTCCGGACCCGGCCTGAACCGGGCACGCCCTCCCCGTGCCTGGCGCTGATTGCGAGCGCGGCACAACGGCCAGCGAGCGCTGCAAGGTCCGCCTTAAGTGGTAAAGCGGCTGGCCTGGGACAGCTCGGTGCACAGCCTCACCCAGGCGTCGCTGTCCAGAGGCGGACTCAGGTGCGGCCCCTGGGCCTGATCGCACTGAATGTCCTGCAGCGCCTGGTACTGCTCCGGGCTTTCCACACCTTCGGCAATCACCTTCAGACTCAAGGCATGCCCCAGATCGACGATGGCCTGGACAATCGAATGCCCGGCCTGATTGCCGCCCAGTCCCGCCACCAGGCTGCTATCGATCTTCAGGCCGTCCAGGGGAAAGGTCCGCAGGTACTGCAGCGCCGAGTAGCCACTGCCGAAATCGTCCATCAGCAGTTGCACCCCAAGGGCCTTGAGCCCCTGCATGATCTCCAGCACCTGGCGACCGTCGTCCAGCAGCGCCTTGTCGGTCATCTCCAGCACCAGCCGCGAGGGCGCCAGCCCGCTCTGACCCAGGACGGTCCTGATCCTGGCCACCAGTTGCCCGCGCTGGAACTCGGCGGCCGACAGGTTGACCGCCAGCAGCAGGCGTTCGGGCCAGGCCCGGGCCGCGCGGCAGGCGGCGTGCAGCACCCAGTTGCTCAAGGGCAGGATCAGCCCGGTGTCCTCGGCAATCGGTAAGAACACCTCGGGCCCCAGCAGCCCACGCTGGGGATGCCGCCAGTGCACCACCGCCTCGGCGCCCACCAGCTGTCCGTCCGCCAGCCGATAGCGTGGCTGGAACTGCAGCAGCAACTGATCCTGCTCGATGGCGTGGCGCAGGTCGCGCTCCAGGCCGCGGCGTTCGATGATCCGCACATTCATGTCGCTGGCATAGAACCGCCAGGTACTGCGCCCCGCCGCCTTGGCCTCATACAGGGCGATGTCGGCAAAACGCAGCAGCTCCTCCGCCAGGCTGGCATCCACCGGCGCCCGGGCAATGCCGATGCTGGCACTGATGAAGACTTCATGCTCGGCAATGTAGAACGGCTCTTCGATCCGCTCGATCAGGCGCCGGCACAGGCCTTCGATCTCGGGTTGGGCAACCTGCCCCGGGACCACCAGGACAAACTCGTCGCCCCCGACCCGGGCCACCAGATCCTCGCCCCGCAGGCATTGGGCCAGACGCTGGGACACCTCATGCAGCACCTGGTCGCCCGCCGCATGCCCCAGCAGATCGTTCACCGGCTTGAAGCGATCGAGGTCGACGCTGAGCATCAACAAGGGCTCCTGTAGGGTCGGCAGGGCCAACAGCTTGCCTTCGAGAAACTCCTGCATGCGCGTACGGTTGGCCAGTCCGGTGAGGGCATCGTGCTGGGACAGGTACTCGATCCGCCGCCTTGCGGCGACCTCCTCGGTGATGTCGCTGGCGGTGCCCCGATAACCACCGGCGGCCATGGCTCGCACCGAAAGGCGGCAGATCCGCGGCTGCCGGTGGCCATCCAGGTAAGCGCATTGCAGGATCGCCTGGGAACGCCGCTCCGGGGCCGCCAGCCAGTTGAGCAGCGACCCCTGCTCGGAGCTCAGCAGCTCGTTCATCGGCCGCCCCAGCGCAGACTCTCGGGAGAGCCCGGTGACCACCTCGAAACGCTCGGACAAGTAGGTGAAACACAAGTGCCGGTCCACTTCCCAGATCCAGTCGGACGCTGCTTCGGCGACGTCGCGAAAGCGTTCTTCACTGGCCAGCAAGGCGCTACGACTGACCCGCAGGGCCTGGACCTGATCGTCCATGACCCGGGCCGCCGCGCCGGCCCGGCGCAACAGAAAGCCGGCCATGATGCCCGCCAGCAGGCCCGCCAACAGCAGCAACGGCATCACCAGTACCAGCAACTGATGCCCGGGGCGTGTCGGTTGCCATTGCAGGACTCCGGCGCCGTCGGGCAGGGTCAGGGACGGCAGTGCGGCGGCCTGCACGGGGCCGGCCACCTGCAACTGTTCGATGCCCAGTCCCTGCCCCAGCGCCAACAATCGCGACGGTTCCAGGCGCGCAACGAAAATCAGCACCGACTGAGGCCCGCTGTCGGCACGCACTTGCGGGTCGTTGCCTGGGTTCAACAGGTCGGCGACCACCAGCGCCGGGGTCCCGGCGATGGCATGGTAACGGCTGATGGCCTTGCCGCCGGCTTGCGAACGTACCTCCTGCACCAGGGGCGCCAGCTGTTCCCCCAGCCAGTCCCGGGCATCCATCGACTCCAATCGCCCAGCCACCAGGGAATACACGGTGCGGCCTGCCGGACTGATCACGAACACGCCGTCAAAACCCAGGTCGTGGTACAGGGTCGGACCGAAGTTCTGCCGGGTGTAGGCCCAGTCGAGGTCGACCTGCAGGTGCAGGTGCTGGTAGGCGTCACCCCACAGGGCATAGTCCTTGAGCGTGGTGCGGGCATTGCTGTCCAGCGATTGCAGGGCCTTTTCGATATCCAGGCGATTGTGCTGTTCGGCGGAAAGGTTCTGGTCGAGGGCGATGTACACCAGCAGCAAACCGGTGAAGAGGAACAGCGCCAGCAGCAGCCCCGAGCACCCCAGCAAGGTGGCACGAGTCAGCGCCTGATTGGAGGTGCTGCGTCCTTGAGATGGGTCCTGACCGAGGTTTTCCATAATGCTCCAGGCGCCATGGCGACAAACCGACCGGTGAGGCCCTGCCCCACACAGTCCTTGACGAAGCTCGCGCTTGCCTATTGACGATAGACAGTATTTTCCCGCGGGGCCTGGAAATGCCGGGTGCACGAAGGCTGCGGCTGTGGTGAGGGGGTTCTTGAAAGGTGGGGTGCAGGTGCGGTGCTGGCGCTGACGGCCAGCGCAGGCGATCGATCCGACCACCCGCGCTGCACTGAATCAGTCGTCGGAATCAGCCCGGAGCGCGCCCGGCGTCACAGCCGGCAATTGCTCCACCCGGTGATAGACACTCAGGCCCAGGCGCTCGGCGACCCGCACCATGGCGTCGCAGCCCGCCGAGGCCGCGCCGATGCGCAGCACGGCATCACAGCGCTCCAGCAGGCGTTCGGCATAGGCGTGGAACTGCGCGTTGTAGATCTCATCGCCCACCGCCAGGGACCCCGCCAACCGGGTCATGGGCAACGCCACCCACTCCCCCAGCACCGGAAAATGCCCGGCCGCCAGCACCTGGGCGGCGCACTGCTCCATGGCCGCGACATTGCGTGCCAGCACTGCCGGATCGTCGCCGCTGCCAGAACGGTACGGGCCGGCCACCAGCACCATCAGGCTGCGCGGCTTGAGCACATGCAACTGCAGGTATTGCAGGAGCATGATGGTCTTGCCGTCGACGATTTCGCCGCTGTCGATCATGCCCAGGGCCTGGTCGATGTCCAGCTCCAGGACCTCGATGTCCTCGCCTTCGTGCTCCAGTCCGCCGCCTTCATCGATGCGGTCCTCGGCCTGGTAATGACCGATGAAGAAATGCACCCGCTCGGTCACCGAACCCGGGCTCATGAAGGCCTCGAAAACCTTCTGCACCTCGCCTACCCGACAACCGGTTTCCTCCTGCGCTTCCTGACGGATGCGCACCTCCGGGCTGGCGTTGTCCAGCAGGCCGGCAGCGGTCTCGATCAGGTAGCCGTGGTGGTCGTTGACGAAAGCCGGCATGCGGAACTGCCGGGTCAGCAGCACCGTGCGCCGCTTGAGGTTGTACAGCAGGATGGTCGCGCCATTGCCCCGGTCATAGACCTCACGGTCCTGGGCCTGCCAGCTGCCGTCGCGGCGACGCAGCTCGAAGCTGTACTTCTTCAGCACGTACCAATTATCAGAAAGGGTCTGTTCGGCGGTGATGCGAATCGATGCCTCGCTCATGGCTGCTCCTGAGGGTCTGGGCTGAGGGGGCGAAACCCCGAGAGTTGTTCCAGCAACTGCGCGCGATAGGCTGGCGTCAAGACCAACCCGTCCGCCGCCTGGCGCATTTGGCCGCCGGCCAGCCGTGCCCGAAACCAGTCGCGGATGAAGTCCGGGGCGTAGCCACCGGTGCCGAAGCCCTTGGCGAAGGCGATCATGTCGCAGTAGACCTGCAGGTACGACTCTTCGTCGTTGACCGGATAGCAGTTGCGGTACAGCCAGAACTGCAAGTCATACAGAAGTTGCGACAGCGGATCGGCATGCAGCGCGAAGTAGCGTTTTTCATGGACGATGCGCAAGGCGATCTGGCGGATCAGCGGCCCCAGGTCGGGCACTTCGTGGAACTGTTCGAGCAACTCCTCCAGCAGCGCTGAGAACGGCGCGCTGGCGACCTTGTCCAGATCGTCCAGGTAATCCTGCTCCGAGGTGTCATAGACCTCGGGGGACACCAGAGCGCGGATAAAACTTTCGAAATCCGGCGCCAGCACGGTCACTGCGTAGTCGCGTTCCTGATCCACGTGCACCACCCGCGGCTCGCCCTCGGGGCCGCATTCGCGGTAGTCCAGAGCCACCATGTCGTGCCCGGCAGACGGGCAATTGCAGATGTACACCCCGAGGTCCGGGTAACCCCATTTCTCGATTTTGAAACGACTGCCCAGGCTGCCGCCCAACGAATAGGCGGCGTCGCGGCCAATGCTCAGGAAGCTGTCGATCGCGCAGTGGTCCTCAGCCCAGGAGGTGCCTTGTTCGGTGGGGCAACAGCACAGGTGCGGGCGCCCGCCGTTGTAGCGATTCATGAACGCCACATAGGACAGCGGCAGGCGATAGCCCAGCTCGGCTTGCAGCTCGGCGATCATGGCGGCGCTGGCCGGTGCCTGGTTGATCTTGCAGTGGGTGGCCCTGTCCCAGAACGCGTCCAGGTCGATATCGTGGGGGAAGTCGCTCATCCGATGCATCCGTTGCGGTTTAAAGGTCGGCCTGCGCCGAAAGCGGCACAGGCTAGCGCAAATGGCCCTCAGAGCCACCAGCGCAGAAAGAAAAAGAACCCCATGCTCAGCAACATGCTGACCAGGGTGTTGCGGGTGTAGATCACCAGCGCAATGGCCACCAGCGAGCTCAGCAGGTAGGGATTGTCCCAGTGCAGGTTCAACTGGTGATCGGGCATGAACACGATCGGCCCGCAGATGGCGGTGAGCATGCCCGGCACCGCAAAGCCGAGGAACTGCCGGGCATTGCTGCTCAGGCGCAGCGGCAGGCGCGGTTCGAGAAACACGTAGCGATTGAGAAAGACCAACAGGCCCATGCCGAAGATGACTGCCCAGACCATCATGCTTGCCCCCGATACAGTTTGTTGCAGACAAAACCCGCGGCCATCCCCGCCAGGCCCGACAACACCAGCGCCGAGCCCCACTGCCAGTAACTGAACAGCACCGAGCAGAACAGCGACACTGCGACACAGACCACGGTGGGCACATTGCGCACCAGCGGCGTGATCAGGGCGATGAAGGTGGCGGCGATGGAAAAGTCCAGGCCCAGGTGCTCCAGGCCCGGAATGCTCTTGCCCAGCACGATGCCCAGCAAGGTGAACAGGTTCCAGGCCACATAAAAGGTCAGGCCCACGCCCAGGGCGTACCAGCGGTCGAACTGCTGCTTGTCGTGGGCGCTGGTCAAGGCGAACAGCTCATCGGTGAGCAGAAAGCCCAGGCCCACCCGCCAGCGCCCGGGCAAGGGCGAGATCACCGAGCGCAGGCTCATGCCATAGAGCAAGTGCTGGGAGGTGAGCAGCAAGGTGGTCAGCAGGATCGAGAAGATCCCTGCCCCGCCCTTGAGCATGCCGATGGCCACCAGTTGCGCGGCGCCGGCAAAGACGATGCTCGACAGCCCCTGGCCCTGCAGCGGCGTGAGATTGGCTTCGATGGCCATGGAACCGGCCAGCAGCCCCCAAGGCGCGGTGGCCAGGGACAGCGGCATGATGGCGATGGCGCCGCGGATAAAGGCGGCACGAGGTAAGAGAACGCTGGACATGACACCCTGCACACAGATAACGGACGCTGACTGTGCCATCTGCCGGTGCCCCCTGGCTTGAACAATCTTGCGCAATTGCCCCGCCCCCGTAGGAGCTGGCTCCTACACGACAGCAGAACCTACCTGTAGGAGCTGGCTTGCCAGCGAAGGCGTCTCCAAGACCAGCACAAGACGTGCGGGCCTCTTCGCCGGCAAGGCGGCTCCTCGATGAAATACGGGGGCAGAAACGACAACGCCCCTCACGAAGGAGGGGCGCTGGCTGACGCTAGACGCGGATTACAACTGGATCAGGTTGCTGATCTTCACGTCCGGATCGACGTCGGCTTCGTAGTCGACCCCTTCGATCTCGAAACCGAACAGGCGCAGGAACTCTTGCTTGTAACCGACAAAATCGGTCATCTCGTAGAGGTTCTCGCTGGTCACCTGGTCCCACAGTTGCTTGACCCGGTCCTGGACCTGCGGTTGCAGCTCCTTGTAGTCGGCACGCAGGCGGCCTTCCTGGTCGATCACCGGCTCGCTGTTGTACAGGCTGTCCTTGTACAGGCCGTAGACCTGTTCGATGCAACCTTCGTGGCTGCCCTGCTCTTTCATCACCTTGAACAGCAGCGACAGGTACAGCGGCATGATCGGGATCGCCGAGCTGGCCTGGGTGACCACGGCCTTGAGCACCGACACCCGAGCGTCGCCGCCCAGCTCGGCCAGTTGCTGGCGCATGCCGATGACTTTCTGGTCCAGGTCCTTCTTGGCTTCGCCAATGGAGCCGTTCCAGTAGATGTCGTGGGTCAGCTTCTCGCCCAGGTAGGTGAAGGCGGTGGTTTTCGCGCCTTCGGCCAGCACACCGGCTTCGTGCAACGCGTCGATCCACATCTGCCAGTCTTCGCCGCCCATCACTGCCACGGTGCCGTCGATCTCTTCCTGGGTCGCCGGCTGCAGGGTGGTTTCCTTGACGATTTCCTTGTCGGTGTCGACACCGCGCAGGGTCACGGACTTGCCCAGGGGCTTGAGGGTCGAGCTCAGCACTTCACCGGTCTTGGGGTGGGTGCGGCGCGGCGCCGCCAGGCTGTAGACCACCAGGTCGATCTTGCCCAGGTCGCGCTTGATGGTTTCGATGGTTTCGGCCTTGACCGCGTCGGAGAAGGCGTCGCCGTTGATGCTCTTGGCGTACAGGCCCTTTTCTTCGGCGAACTTGTGGAACGCCGCGGTGTTGTACCAGCCGGCAGTGCCCAGTTTGCCGTCAACGCTGCCGCGCTCGAAGAACACCCCCAGGGTGTTGGCGCCGCAACCGAAGGCCGCGGTGATCCGCGCGGCCAGGCCGTAACCGGTGGATGCGCCGAGGACCAGCACGTTCTTCGGCCCTGCGTCGATGGCGCCCTGCTGGGTGACGTAATCGATCTGCTGCTTGACGTTGGCTTCGCAACCCACTGGATGGGTCGTCACACAGATAAAGCCGCGAACGCGGGGTTTGATGACCATTTACAATCTCCCAATTTCAATGTGCCAGGCGCCGGTAACGGCGGCGGCAGTGTCACTTGCTAAGGTCGTAGACGCTCACAATGGCTTCGCGTCACCAACTGATGGAATTTGTCCGGCAGGCCAAGGCTTGGCGCCCCTGTGCCGGCACCCTCGGGGCGATATCCAGGCGGCCCGGGCCGAGACTCTAGCAGCTGCACCGGCCGGCTTCAGCATCCACCCGGCGAAATTTCTGCCGCCACGTTCATCAACAGATGATGAGATCCGGCCCGCCTGTGCTTCAGGGCATCATGTCCAGCGGCAGTTGCTGGCCCTGGCTGCGCGCCTCGTACCAGCGCTGTACCACGTCCGGCAGGCGCTGCTTCCACTCAGGCTCGGTGGTGTAGTAGCGCACCCGCACTTCATCGGTAGGGCCCACCACTGCCAGCAGCGCGACCCACAACTCGCCCTTGGCACCGCGCACGAAAATCGCCGCATTGGTATTGGCCAGCCCCTGCAGCCACATATCGGTGACCTCGGCGCCGTTGAGCTCGGCCGAGGCGTCCTGGGAGAACACCGAGCCGCTGTCGAGCAGGGTCTGGTAATCCTTTTGCAGCAGCTTGCGGGCGCGCAGATCTTCTTCCTCGGTACGCACCAGGGCGGTGGAGAGCAAATCGTACTGGTGCTCCAGGATTTGCCGGGAGGCCACATAGAGCCCGTCGTAATACACCCCCGAACCGGCGCCGCAGGCATAGGAATCGCCCTCCTGGGTCACCTGCAACAGGCCATTGCGCGGGGTCAAGCGCAGCTGGCAGCCCTCGACGCTGTAGCGCGCTTCACCGTCCTTGAGCTGCAGCTTGCCCGCCAGCGCACCGGAATTGGCGCCGCCCATGGCCGACAGGTCGAAGCTCAGACGATCTTCGCCGCTGCGCCGGATCACCAGCTCACCGCCGTAGAACGGGCTGACCGAGACCCGCTGCCAGGTGCCCTGCCAGTTGAACGCAATATTCACATAGCGCAGCACCATCAGCCGGCTCAGGTATTGGCTGCGCAGACAGCCCAGGTCGGCCTGGCACTGGTCGCGCTGCTTGAGCCATTCACGCTGCCCCAGGCGCAGCGCCTTGAGGTCCTTGGCCTCGGCCAGGGTCGCCGTCCAGGCCTTGCCCAGCTGGCTGTCCAGCCCGGCGGTATAGGGGTCGGCGCAGATGGCCTTCTCACTGGCACTGGCGGCCTTGGCGCAGTCGAAGCTGCTGGCCTGGGTCGCGGTGGCACAGGCCAGGACAGCGAGCAGCAAGCCACTGGCCCGCAGTGGACGTACAAGGGAGGCGGACATGGTTCGATTCCATTCAAAAAGGGCTTTGCAAGAATACCTGCGTCGACTTCTTACTCACGAAGCATTCATGAAAAAAATCCCTCTGCCCCCTCCTTCCCGGCCTCATGCCCCCCCATGCAAGCACTGTGACATCACCGACACTTGCAACAGCGCTGCGTTGCCCGATAATCAGCCACCGACTTGAGCCTCGCCCCATGGACTGGAGAACACGATGGCGTCCCCCCCGAACCCCCCAGGCCCGAACGGACCGTCGCCACTGCACTTCATCGAAAACGGCCCGTGGAAAGAGGCCCTGTTCACCACCTATGCCCTGAGCCTGACCTACTTCGAAAGCTACGTGCTGCCTCGACTGCGCGAAGCCGGCTGTGAAAAAGTCACCCTGCTGGTGGATATCCAGGGTTACCGCGCCTCGATGATGGAATTGCGGGCGCGGCATGTAGGCAAGGACTACGCCTTGATTCCGGTCCGGGTCAAAGACGGCATTTTCCACCCGAAGATCACCTACCTGCGCGGCGAAGATCAGGACCTGCTGATGGTCGGTAGCGGCAACCTGACCTTTGGCGGCCACGGCGGCAATGTCGAGGTACTGGAAGTCCTCAGCGCCGGGGAGCAGCCGGGGGCTTTCGCCGACTTCGCCGACTTCCTGGAAAATCTCTGCACCCGGCCGCACCTGCAGATCGCCGACGACAGCGCCCTCTTGCCCTTCATTCAACGGGCCCGGGCCCTCAGCCAGCAGTTTCATGATCAGGCGCCACCGCAGCCGGTGGAACTGCTGCATTCCCTGGACACCGCCATCACCGAGCAATTGATCGAGCGCGCCGCAGGCCGGCGCTGGCACAGCCTGCTGCTGCTTTCGCCCTTCCACAGCCGTGATGGACAGTCCCTGGGCCATCTGCTCAAGACCTTGAGCATCCCTCGGCTCACCGTGGGGGTTCCAGGCAACGGCGTCTGCTCCTTTCCCCTAGAGCAGACCAGGGACTGGCCAGTCGAGATCGACTGGGTGACGCCCAAGGTCGAACACAACCAGCGACGGCTGCACGCCAAGTGGCTGGAGTTGCGCGGCGCCGGCAGCTGGACCCTGACCGGCAGCGTGAATGCCACCCGGACCTCCATGGACAGCACCGACAACGTGGAAGTGGCGGTGCTGCGCAAGCTCGACAGCGCCACGGATGAGTGCTGGGAGCCCGTCGAAGCACCGCGCTATGAAGCGGACGCCTTCGAGCGCCAGGACCAGGAGGCGACCCTGTGCGTCTATGCACGCCTCAACGAAGAACAGCAACTGGAAGGCCGGCTGATCGGTCAGCAAGCGCTGGCCGGAGAATGGCTGGCGATCCTGGAGTGCGCCGAAGAAGTCCTCGAAACGGCGCCACTGCAACTGACCGCGCAAGGCGGCTTCGTCTGGCCGCTGCAGCGGACCCTGGACACCAGGCTGGACGAGGGGCTGCAACTTCGCTTGGAGCGCGCGACACAAAGTGCCCGAGGCTGGGTCTGCATTGACGCCTACCTGAGCATGCCCCTGCCGATTCGCAGCCTGTGCGGGGCTCTGGGCCGACTGCTGGGGGGCAACCAAGCCCAGGGCGACCTGCAGATCCTGCTCAACTGCCTGGTGCTGCACGCGCAACAACTGCCCGAAGAGCCCGATGCACCGCTGCGCACTGAGCCCGCCACGACGCCCGTCAACCCGCCAGGCGGCACCGAGCCGCCTGCGCTACAGCCGCCCCAGCGCCCTCGCCACTGGCTGCCGAGCGTGGCCAAAGCCGCTACCGGCCGCGACGGCAGTTGGGCGTTGCTCCAGGCCATCGCAGGCTTGCTGCACCACGCCAACCCCGGGCAAGGACCCGTGGGGCACGGTGATGCGGCACCTATCATCGAGCTGGACGATGGTCGAGAAGACGGCGACTTCGATCCGGCGTCGGACCCCAACCTCGAATCGCTGCCCTCTCCCAACCTGATCAACGAGTTCAACCAGACCCTACAGAGTCTGGTCAACCTCAAGGGCCTGAGCAGCCGCAAGAAAGCCCAGCTGCTGTATGTCTGGTGCCATGTCGCCCTGGACTTCTATCTGCGTCGCTTGCACCTGCCGGCCAATGCCCGGGATTTTGCCCAGCGCTGGCTCAACTGCGTCGACCATGCCCAACTGGCCGCCGAAGATCGCCCACTGGTGGACGAAGCGGTCTACGGCCTGGCCGCCACCCTGGCGCTGCCGGGCAGGCTGGCCTCTAGCACAACCCTGGGGACGCTGGACGCCACCACCCTGCATGAGTACCTGGAACGCTACGGCCAGGGGCCCGTGGACTTCGTCCAGGCCCGGCACCTGGCACAACGCTGGTTCAACCAGGAACCTGCGCAACGGCTGGTGGACCACGGGGTGGCCGAGGCCCTGGAAGCCCTGGACGCGGTGCAACACACCAGCACCTTGCGGGCGTTGCTCAGCAGCTACATCGAAGATCGCCAACAGGCCCGTCAGCAACGGCTGCCGGCAAATCGTTTCACCCCAGAAGAGATCACCGCGTTGCAGCACATCCACTCCCCCAATCGCCCGCGGCCGGGTTATTACCGCGTCAACCATCGCACCATCAGCAGTTGCCCCAATACCCGCTGGTGCTGCGCCCCGGTGGAGCGCGAAGCCCTTGCCCGCCTGACGCAACGCCGCATCAGCCACTGCCAGTATTGCCAGGCCCTGATGGTGTCACTCGAACCATGAGCCCATTGCCTCAACGCGCCTTTTTCGTCTCCCCGTCCGTGCGTGAGAGCGGCGGCGTGGATTACCTCGGACTGCGACAAGCCAACCTGGAACTGATGGACCAGTTCATGCCGGGGATCAACAACGGCACCCAGTGGATTCGCCCGTATTCGGTGATGTGCTGGGCGGTGTGGATCTTCAATCAGCACAGCCAGACCTACTCGGGCGAACTGTCCGCGGGTCAGCGCTTCCAACGGTTCAGGGAAAAGATCGAGGTGCTGTTCGGCTGGAGCCATCAGTTGGTCGGTGACGGTGCCTACATGGCCGGTAATGGCCAGTACAGCCCGCCCGGCAAAGGCCCTTTCCCCCTGGACTTCAAGGCCTGGCATCGCGGCCCCAGCTGGTTCGATGCGGTGCAGTACGGCCCCTCGTTCAAGCCTGACACCGGCCTGGGCCTGGCCTGGCCGCAACCCGACGGCACCTACGGCGTCACCGAAGCTGGTGAAGCACTGGCCCGGGCCCTGGATAAAGGTTTGCGTACGCTGGCGCTCTATCCGTGGCTGATCTGCGTCGAAGACCTGCAGGGCAGTGTCGAGCAGGCCGGCGCCGTGCATATGAAGTGGGGGCGCAATTGGCCAACTCGCCAGGAAGCGCAGATTTTTCGCGACGAGTTCTACCCACCTGCGGGAACGGCGAAAAACCCCAGGGCCAGCCACCGCGAATGTTCCATCAACCTGATCCGCGCCACGTTGCAGGTGCTGGGCAGCGAAACCAGCCTGCCGGTGCTGCGCCGGGCCATGGCGCTGCTGCCCCTGTCCGACTTCCCGGCCGAGCAGGTGGCCGGACTGGCCCCGACCCAGGCACTGTGGCGAGTCCTGCAATTGCGTCAGGCCCAGCGCCTGGCCTTTGAAAGCCTGTTCGGCTGGATGGAACTGCATATCGCCCAGGGCCTGCACAGCAGTGAGGCACTGCGCGACCGACTGCTGTCCCTGGACTGCATCCCACTGCGGGCCGAGAGTTCGGTGCAAGCGGTCCTGGAACACTACCGGGCCTTGTCCCCGCAGGCCGCGAACTTGCTGGAGGCGGGGCTGCAAGTGGCCGAGCTGGATCTGTTCGAGCGCATCGACCATCTGCAGGAATACATCGACAACCACGACGAGCAAGCCGCCGGCGAGGCCTTGCAGTTGCTGTTTCTGGTGGCGGCCATCACCCAGGACCTCAGCGCCTGCCCCCGGCACAGCGCCTATCTGGACCAGGGGGGCCAGGCGCGGCTGTCATTGCAGTACTGGGCTCGCTCACTGCAGCGCAAACAACAGATCAGCCTGGCGGAACTGGTCCTCAACCTGATCGAGAACAACCTGCTGAGCCAGCACTTCGGCATCGCCGCCATGCGCATGACCGAGGCCAAGCCAAGGCTGCGCATCAGCCTCGAGGACCAAGGCCTGGTTTCCCTGCTGTCCGGTACCGACAAGGCCTGGCAACCCAGACTGACCGAAGACCGGCTGTATTCAACCCTGGCCTTGATGACGGAAAGCCGGCTGCTGCAGTGTCGTCAGTGTGACGAGACCAACACCCGGCTCTATCAGCGTGCCGACCCATGACGCCGTATTTTTTCTGGCGACGCCTCGTGGAGGCTCGTACTAAGCTTTGCTCTTCTGTCTATTCAAGGAACACGATGAACTGGGTACTGGGGACCATGCTGTCGCTGTTGAGTCTCACCGCTCACGCTGGCGAGTTGCGCATGCTGACCGACAACCACCCGCCGCTGCACTTTCAACAGGGCGAGCACATGACGGGCTTCGCTGTGGAGGTGGTGCAAGCCCTGGCGCAACGCACCGGTGATCCGGTGCAGGTCCAGCAACGGCCGATGTTGCGCGCCTTGCGCGATGCCAGCGAGGCCGAAGACACCGCGGTGTTTACCATTTTGCGCACGGCCGAGCGCGAGTCGCGCTATCAGTGGGTGGGGCCGCTGATGCAGACCGAAACTGCGCTGTACGCCCGCACTGGCGACCACAGCGCGGTCACCGACCTGCACCAGACCCGCGGGCAGATTGCCGTACCGCGCAAGTGGCTGGTCTACCGCTACCTCAAGCAACAGGGGCTGGACAATCTGTGGGGGGTGGACAGCCCGCAGGTCATGATTCGCCTGCTGCAACTGGGACGGGTGCAATACCTGGTGGCCGACACCATGAGCGTCAGCACCTTCGCCGCCGAAGAAGGCATGCCCTTCGATCAGTTGAGCTACCAAATGCCGCTGATGCGCCAGGACGCCTACATTGCCTTTTCCCCCAAGGTCGACGCCGCCCGGGTCGCCCGCTGGCAGCGGGCCCTGGAGGCGATGAAACGCGATGGCAGCCTGCAACGGCTCAAACAGCGCTGGCATATCGACCGCACTGCCTGCTCAAGCAACTGCTGACGACGGCCTCAAGATAGAATTTGCTGACTCGTGAACGGCAGTAAATCTCGTCCGCGGCGGCGAGTTTCGCTACTATGACGAGCCCATTTCTGTCTTTGCCGACCCGCCAATCCGGAGCCCCAATGCCCAGTCCCAAGGACCTCGCCACTGACAGCAACGCCCCGATGATTCCGGAACAGCGCCGCGAGCAGATCCTGCGCCAATTGCGCAAGCATCAGGTACTCAGCGTGCACCAGTTGATGGAGATGTTCGACTGCTCACACATGACGGTGCGCCGGGATATCGCCCTGCTGGAACAGGAAGGCCGCGCCCATTCGGTGACCGGTGGCGTGCGCATCGCCAGTCAGTTGCACAGCGAGCCCAGCCATCAATCCAAGGCCGTGGTGGAACTGCCGCAGAAGCAGGCCATGGCCAAGCTCGCGGCGAGCCTGTTGCACGCGGACATGACGGTGTACCTGGATGCTGGCACCAGCACCCTGGAGATCGTGCCCTACATCAAGGCGCTGTCGGGCATGACCGTAATCACCAACGATTTCGGCGTGGTCCAGGCGTTGCTCGACGCGCCCCAAGTGACAGTGATCCACACCGGTGGGCAGCTGGACCATTCCAACCATTCCTGCGTTGGCGGGCTGGCAGTGGCGACTCTGCGCCAGGTGGTCACGGACGTGGCCTTTATCTCCACCAGTTCCTGGGACCTGCGCCGGGGCCTCACCACGCCGTCGGCGTTGAAGGTCGAGGTCAAGCAGGTGGCAATGCAATCGGCGACCCAGGTGGTGCTGGTGGCCAGCAGCTCCAAGTACGGCACCTTCGGCATGTACAAGATCGCCGACCTGGAGCAGTTCGACATCATCATCAGCGACGCGGCCCTGGCCCCCGCAGCGGCGGACGGCATTCGCAAGCACGGGGTGGAATTGCTGCTGCCGGCACCATCCTGAGCCAGCGATAGCCCCCAACACCTGCAATCCGTGGCCAGGGAACGTGCTCCCGCTCATCTGCGCAGCAGACGCAATGCCTGATGCCCCTCAATCCCCGAAAGGTCGCGCCGTCCGGGTTTGGGGCGGCGGCGCCACCTGGCATGAGCACGCTGCCTCGCCACAAAGAGTGAACAGCCCTCCCTAGGCGTTGTACGAAAAGCCTTGATACTCGGTGAAGCTGCGTGGAAAACGGTCTCGTGCGCGAGTCCGATCGGAAGGCTCATTTACACCCCGTAAAGTCGAACGCGACCCTGGCCGTTCCTCGACCGTTTTCGCCTTGCCTGACCTTTGTCTCAACACTGTTCGGACAGAGCCTAGTGGGCTCTCTCAGTGTCGGCCATGAACTGCCCCAGCTCACGAGCATAGAACCGGGCCATGCCGGTGGTGCCGTGCCCGCGAGTTTCGGCGCTGGCGGGAATCAACAGCAGGCGAGCATCTTTCACTTGCTTGAGCGCCGCTTGCAGGGTGCCGGTTTCCGGCGGGTTGCGCTCATCGTCCGCGGCGTTGATCACCAGCACCGGCGCCTGGATCTTGCTTAACCCCGGCGCGGCGTTGTAGTCCGCCGAAGACTGCCACTGGTAGATGAAGTCGTTGGCATCGGCGGTCTGTGGCGCCTTGAGGCGTTCATCCACCAACTGGTCGGCCTGGGCCCGGGTCGGCGCCAGGGCCTGATAGGCCAGGGTGCCGCCGCTGGTGCCAGTGGCGAACAGCGCATTGGCCAGACGCAGAGACGGCGGTTGGACCCGGTAATTGCCGTTGTCCCAGGCCGGGTCCTGCTTGATCGACTCCACCAGCAGCCGGCGCATCATCCAGTTGCGCGAGGACATTTCCCCGGGCTGGGAGGCCATGGGCACCAGGGCGTCCATCATCTGTGGCCATTGCTGGCCCCAGAGCCAGGTCTGCATGCCGCCCATGGAATTGCCGATGATCAGGCGCAGGTGCTTGACCCCCAGCCCCTCGGTGACCAACCGGTACTGGGCCTGGACCATGTCGTCGTAGTTGTACTGGGGAAACCGCGCGCGCAGGCCATCGGAAGGCTTGCTCGACTGGCCGACGCCAATGCCATCGGTGGCGATGATGTAATACTTGCTCGCGTCCAGAGGTTGCCCCGGGCCGAACAGCTCGCCACCAAAATCCTTGCTCAGCAGGTCGCTGGCCGGCCGGTAGGTGCCGTGCAGGTAGAGGATCGCCGGGTGCTTGGGGTTGCCCAGGGTGATGTAGTGCAGTTTCAGGTTGGCGAGCTGTTCGCCGTTGTGAAAGGTGAATTGCGGGGCAACCCAATCGCCCTCGGTGGCCGGCGGCAAGCTCGCGGCCGCGGCCAGGGACATACCGCCCAGGGACAAAATCAGGCCGAGCGCGGCCCGGCAGGCAAGACGCTGCATGGAAAAACTCCTGTGTTTATCGCTACGAATCATCGCAAGCCGTTCGTGGCCTTCGTACCCTCTGTAGCCGCTGCCGCAGGCTGCGCAAGGCACCGCAGGGGCCTCGGCGGTCGGGGAATCGCTGCGAGCCTACGGCTCGTTCGCAGCCTTCGGCAGCGGCTACATAAAGCGATGCCCGCAGGGCCTTGCGCGACGTTCCCCAGATACCTTTTCCTGCGCAACCTGCAGTAGCGGCTACACCGCCGAGCCTTGGCGCGCCTGCCAGTCGCGCAGCCATTGCAGGCCAGCGGAGGTGTCGCCGCGGGGGCGGTATTCGCAACCGACCCAGCCGTCATAGCCAAGCTCGTCCATCAGCTGGAACAGGTAGGGATAGTTCAGCTCGCCAAGGTCCGGCTCGTGACGATCCGGCACCCCGGCGATCTGGATATGGCCGATGCCCGCCAGGTCCCGACGCAGCTTCACCGCCAGGTCGCCTTCGACGATCTGGCAGTGGTAGCAGTCGAACTGCACCTTGAGGTTGGCCGCACCGACTTCCTTGCAGATGGCCTGGGCCTGGTCCTGGCGATTGAGGAAGAACCCCGGCATGTCACGGGTGTTGATCGGCTCCAGCAGCACGGTGATCCCGGCCTTGGCCGCCTGGGCCGTGGCATGGGCCAGGTTCTCCAGGTACACCGCGTGATGGCGGGCCCGGTCCTGTTCCGACGGCAGCAGGCCGGCCATCACGTGAATCCGTGAATTGCCCAGCACCGCGGCGTACTCCAGGGCCTTGTCGAAGCCCTGGCGGAACTCTTGCTCGCGTCCGGGCAGGGAGACGATGCCCCGCTCCCCCGCCGCCCAGTCACCGGGGGGCGCGTTGAACAGCGCCTGCTGCAGGCCATGATCGTCCAGGTGCTGCTTGAGCACCTGGGGGCTGTAGTCGTAGGGAAACAGGTACTCCACGGCCGTGAAGCCGTCTGCCGCTGCGGCGGCGAAACGTTCAAGAAAGGCATGTTCCGGGTAGAGCATGCTGAGGTTGGCAGCAAAACGAGGCATGGGAACTCCTGGGACAAAGGGTCAGACAAACGGCCAGATCAGCAGGGTAATACAGAACCCCAAGGTGCCGAGCAAAGTGGTAATCACGGTCCAGGTACGCAGGCCATCGGCGACGTTGAGCCCAGCCAGCTTGGTGAAGATCCAGTACCCGGCGTCATTGATGTGGGACATGGCCAGCCCGCCACCGCCCATGGCCAGGCACAGCAGGGCCATGTGGTTGGGGCTCAGGTCGAGGGTGGCGATCAGCGGCGCGATGATGCCCGCCGTGGTCACCAGGGCCACGGTGGTGGAGCCTTGCACGGCGCGCAGCAGCATGGTCAGCAAAAAGCCCAGGGCCAGGACCGGCAGGCCGGTGGTGCGCAGCATGTCGGAGACCACGGCACCGATCCCGGTGTCCACCAGGACCTTGCCGAACACCCCGCCGGCACCGGCGATCAGGATCACCATGGCCACCCCGGGCAAGGCCGAGCCGATCACGTCGGAGACCTGGCTGCGGCTCCAGCCGCGGCGCGAACCCAGCAGCCAGGCACAAAGCAAGGTGTCCAGCAGCAGCGCCACCAGCGGTGCCCCCAGTACGGTCAACACGCCGCGCAGGGTGGATTCCAGAGGCAGCAAGGACGTGGCCAGGGTGCCCAGCAGGATCAACACGATAGGCAGCAGGATCAGGCTGACGATCAGGCCGAAACCCGGTGGCGGCGCCGGCGGCAGTTTCGCCGCCAGAGTGCCGGTGGATTCCTCCAGGCCCATATGGGCCACGGCCGCCAGTGCTTGCGGGCTGGCCGATTGCTCGGCGCCACTGTTCCAGGCCGCCAGGTCTTCATTGGTGACATGCGGGCCATAGACTTCGGCGCGGATATCGTCGGTCATCGGGTAGTTGCGCCGGGTCATGCGCCCGGCCACGCGGTAGCCGACGTAGCACAGCAGCGCGGTCAGCGGCAGGCCGAACATCAGCACCCGACCCAGGTCCGCGCCCAGTTGGCTGGCCGCCGCCACCGCGCCCGGATGGGGCGGCAGGAAGGCGTGCACGGTGAGCAACGCGGCACACATCGGCAAGGCGAACACCAGCAGCGGCTTGCGCGCACTGCGGGCCACGCCGTAGGCCAGGGGCATGAGGATGATCACCCCGACCTCGAAAAACACCGGCACGCCGATGATGAAGCCGGCGATGGTCAGGGCCAGGGGCGTGCGGCGGTTGCCGAAGCGCTCGATCAGGGTCTTGGCCAGGGCCTCGGCACCGCCGGACAGTTCGATGATGCGGCCAATCATGGCGCCCAGGGCAATGATGATGGCGATGTGGCCAAGGGTCTTGCCCATGCCGCCTTCGATGGTGGCCACCAGCTCCGCTGGTTTCACCCCGGCCACCAGGGCCACTAGGATGCTCACCAGCATCAGCGCGACAAAGGGTTGGAACTTGTACTTGAGCACCAGAAACAGCAACAGGGCGATACCGGCCCCGGCGGTGATCATCAGAATCAGCGGGCTCATTGGGCAAGCCCTCCACCCAGTGGTTGGCAGGTGTTGCAGGTGACGCTGGGACCCGTAAAGCCAATGCAGTCATTCATCTCGGGAAGTCCTGTTGTTATTGTTTTTTACCGGCAAGCCGCTCCCCACGAGAGCCCGATGGCGCTCCCGGGGGCGCTTGCCGTGAAGCGTTGTCAGTGATTACCAGGCGGTGCCGAAAGCGTCCCGCAGTTCGTCCAGGGCGTGTTGATCCAGGGGCTCAGGTCGCGGCAAGCTCATGAGCCACAGGCGCGCGGTTTCCTCCAGTTCTTCCAGGGCATAGCTGGCCTTGGACACGCTGCTTTCCCAGACCACCGGGCCCAGGCGTTCGAGCATCACCCCGCGCACCCGGTTGGCCAGTTGCGCCACCTGCTCGGCGACCTTGGGCGAACCCGGACGCTGGTAGCCGATCAGTGGAATGTGCCCGACCTTCATCACCTGGTACGGGGTCAGCGGCGGCAGGATGTCGTCGTCGCGCCAGACCCCGGCCAGGGTCAGTGCCACCAGGTGAGTGGAATGGGTGTGCACCACCCCGCCCACGCCCGGATTGCGGTCATACACCTGGCGATGCAGGGCCAGGGTCTTGGACGGCTTGTCGCCGCTGACCCACTCCCCCGCCAGGTTGACCTTGGCGATGGCTGCCGGATCGAGGCGCCCGAGGCAGACATCGGTGGGGGTGATCAGCCAGCCATCGTCGAGCCGCGCGCTGATATTGCCGGCGCTGCCCACGGTGTAGCCGCGTTGATAGAGGCTGTGGCCGACGTCGCAGATTTCTTCGCGCAGGGCGTTTTCGCGGCTCATGGCTGACCTCCGGCCAGTTGGCGCAGGGCCTTGCTGAAAAAGTCGCGACCGCCGAAGTTGCCGGACTTCAGGGCCAGGGCCAGGGGCTCGCCGCCGCTGCTGACCGTGGCCGGCACCCCGGGATCGATCTGCGCACCAATCTGCAGCAGACGCACGCCCAGGGCCTTGACCACCGCTCCGGAGGTTTCGCCGCCGGCCACCACAAAGCGCCGCACGCCGTTATCCCGCAGGCCGCGGGCGATCTCGCCCAGGGCGTTCTCCACCAGGGCCCCGGCACGCTCGACGCCCAATTGCCGCTGCACCGCCTTGACCTGCTCGGGAGTGCTGGTGGCGTAGATCAGCACCGTGTCCTGCTGCGCCTGGACAAAGGCCAGGGCCTGGGCCACCACCGATTCGCCCGCCGCCAGGGCCAGGGGATCGATGCGTAGGGCTGGACGCTCGGCCTCAAGCCAGGCGTCCACCTGGGCATTGGTGGCCGCCGAGGCGCTGCCGGCCAGCACCACTTCGCCACCGGCCACCGACGGCAGATTCGCGGCGTCGAGATCACGCAACTTGCCGGCGCGGCGGAAATTCTCCGGCAGGCCCAGGGCCAGCCCGGAACCGCCGGTCAACAGCGGCAGGTCGGCGCAGGCGGCGCCGAGGGTATAGAGGTCGGCATCGGACAGCGCATCGGCAATCGCCATGGCGACGCCCTTTTGCCGCAGTTCGGCGATCTTCGCCCGCACCGCGTCCACGCCCTGGGCCACGCTGTCGTAGCGCAGCAGGCCCACCGGCAGTGCGGTCTGCGCCTGCAGCACCCGCACCAGGTTGGCGTCGGTCATCGGCGTCAGCGGGTGATGCTGCATGCCCGATTCATTGAGCAACTGGTCCTGGACAAACAGATGGCCGCGGAAAATCGTCCGGCCGTTCTCCGGAAACGCCGGGCAGGCCAGGGTGAAGTCGCCACCCAGCGCCTTGAGCAACGCCTCGCTGACCTGACCGATGTTGCCCGCCGCGGTGGAGTCGAAGGTCGAGCAGTACTTGAAGAAGATCTGTTCGCAGCCTTGCTCGCGCAGCCATTGCAGCGCCGCCAGGGATTCGGCCACGGCCTCGCCCACCGGGGTGGTGCGGGACTTCAGCGCGATCACCACGGCGTCGGCGTCCAGGCCGGCGGCCACTTCGGCGCTGGGAATGCCAATGCTCTGCACCGTGCGCATGCCGCCGCGCACCAGCATGTTGGCCAGGTCGGTGGCGCCGGTGAAGTCATCGGCGATGCAACCCAGCAACGGGCGTGGAGTGGAAGTCGTCATCACAGGCTCCTCAAACGGCATCAGGCTTGGCCACGGGCAGCTCGATGCCCGGGAAGATCTTGATCACCGCCGAGTCGTCCTCGCGACCGAAACCGGCGCTGGAAGCCTGCATGAACATCTGGTGCGCGGTGGCCGACAGCGGCAGCGGGAATTTGCTGGCGCGGGCGGTATCCAGCACCAGGCCCAGGTCCTTGACGAAGATGTCCACCGCGGACAAGGGCGTGTAGTCGGCCTTGAGGATATGCGGCACGCGGTTCTCGAACATCCAGGAATTGCCGGCGCTGTGGGTGATCACCTCGTACAGGGCATCGGCGTCCACCCCTTCGCGCAGGCCCAGGGCCATGGCTTCGGCGGAGGCGGCAATGTGCACCCCGGCCAGCAACTGATTGATGATCTTGACCTTGGAGCCCAGCCCGTGGGCATCCCCCAGGCGGTAGACCTTGCCAGCCATGCCCGCAAGGATCGCCTCGGCCTTGGCGTAAGCGCCGGCCGGGCCGGAAGTCATCATGGTCATCTCGCCGGCGGCAGCCTTGGCCGCGCCCCCGGAGATCGGTGCATCCAGATAGAGCAAGCCCTGGGCCTCAAGGCGTTGGCCCAGGTCCACGGCGTAGGTCGGGGCCACAGTGGCGCAACCGATCACCAGGCTGCCGGGGCGCAGGGCCGCGACCGCCCCGCCCTCGCCGAACAACACGCTTTCAGTCTGCTCGGCATTGACCACCACGGTGATGATTACCTCGCACTGCTCTGCCAACTGCGCGGCCGAGGCGCAAGCCACGCCGCCTTCAGCGGCGAACTGCTCGGTGACCGCGGCACGCACATCGCAGGCGTGCACCTTGAAACCGCTGCGCAACAGCGAACGGGCGATGCCCAGGCCCATGGCGCCAAGACCGATGACGCCGACATTGTTGTTATTCATGGGGGACTCCAGAAATAGACCAGGACTGTGCCGCGCCGGACAGGCGCCGGGCAAGAACCGGGCAGGACAGGGAAATCCGGATTGCAGGTCCGGCAAATGCAACACAGAGAGCGGCAACAGGCGCAGCGCCAGACGGCAAGCCCGGAAGGTGCATGGCACCGTGAACCGGTGCCGAGAGAGGCAGGAGCGAAGCGATCATCATGGCCATCCTGTTGCTGTTGTTATCAGGTTGAGCGTTGGCTGTGAACGATCATCCACCAATGAGCGGATTATGTGAAGATATTTTTCAATCTAACATTTTTTAACATCGCTTTTTCCTGCCCGTTGCCTCCGGCCCGCGCCCGCCACTGGTCGGAACATCGAGGTCCAGTCGCCATCCCCTGCTACAACCTTTCACAGCCCTGATCTGGATCAGCATTGAGCGCGAGATCCTGACCGAGGCTCAGGACAGGTGAAGGCGGACTGGCGGTAGCACCCTTCATCGCAACCCCGTTGACGCCCCCACTGACCAGGGGCTCAATGGTCCGTCTCGTTATGCTTGGATAAGGATGATTCAACATGGCAAATATTGAAGTTTTATCGGGCGATTTTCTGCAGGGCGCCGGCGAGTACCGCCACGGCACCTTCAGGCTCAAGACAGTGCTCAACAGCGCCGGTGTCGAGATCAAGGCATCGGCCTTCAAGAGCCTGGAAATCGCCACTGAAAGCCCCGTCGCCAACAAGGACGCCTTCGGTTATGGCGTGGCCGGCGCCATGCTGCTGGGGCCGGTAGGCGCCATTGCCGGTTACCTGATGGCGGGGACTGAAAACGAGGTGACCTTCATCGGCACCTTAAAGGATGGACGGCAACTGATGGCCGCCACCGACAGCAACACTTACAAGGATATCTCCCGGCACTTGCTGAACTGATAATCCGCGAAGTTATATTCAGTGCTCATGACGCCCCATCGGTCATGGGCACTTTTTATTTGTGTCCCTTATATGTTTCCCACTCTCGACGCCTGAACTCATCCCTCAAGCTGAACCTCACCTGAAACTTCATCATCGAACAACGATTCAAGGCAATTTAACCTTGACTCGATGGACCCTCCTGAGTAAATTGCGCGGGCCGGGAAATCCGGCCTTTTTTCAACTCACTAAAGAAGCCAATGGACACAGTATCTAGACGCTGTCTGGTCACTGCCGCTGCGCAGCGCCAGGCACCCCTGAAAAATGACGGGACTCGACTCCGCGGTCGGGTGAGCTGCGCTAGGGCTTGACGCTCCAACGTAACTTGCCTCCCCGGAACCAGTCCGGTCACGAGGCACAAGTTATGCACTTCACATCTTCTGTAATGCCCGGCGTACGCGCCTTTGCCGCCACCATGCGGGTCAAGCTGTGCCGTGAGCCCAAGGCTCTGGCACGCTCGCCGTTCTCCTCATCCTCACCTTGCGCCGCCACCGCCCTGCGGGCCAATTGGCGCGTCTGCCCGATGACCGGCCAGCTGCAACAACGCTGGAGCCTGGACGACAGCCAGGACCCGCAGAGTCGGGGCGCGGCCCTGCTCTTGCAGCAGGCCGGACTGATCTTCGGCCTGTACCTCGGGGCGCGCACTTACCCATAAATCAACGGTCACTTTCCGTTGTTTTCACACAAACTTCTTACTTGGAAGTTTGACGGCGCCTTATTGCCTTCTCGTTAATAAAACTTGCTGGAGAAAGTTATGGAAGAGGCCAGTAGTAGGTTCGCTGTCCATTCAACTTCATTGTTTGGGCAGCGAACGTTAAAACCTGAAAAACGCCAAGATCCGTATCGATCGCTAACCTGCGGCTCGACATACTTTCGCTCGTCTTTAATTAGTTGAGTGGTCGCTGTGTCGTGCCGTAGTCAGGCGGCAGGAGCACACGCAATGACTGTAAAAACCACAACTTCCCGCAACACCAGCGCCACCCGCGACAGCAACAAACTGTCGATGCGTGCCGCCCGCGAAGCCCAGAACGGCCTGGCCGTGACCCTGGCCAACGTCAACTCCAGCACCGCTGGCCTGACTGAACTGGACGCCGAAGGCCGCCTGCAACGGGACGGCCACAACGAAGTCGCCCACGACCGTCCGCCCCACGCCCTGGTGCAATTGCTGCAAGCCTTCAACAACCCCTTCATCTATGTGCTGATGACCCTGACCGGTATCAGTTTCTTCACCGACTTCTGGCTGCCGCTGCAAGCCGGCGAAGAAACTGATCTGACCGGCGTGATCATCGTCCTGGTGATGGTGCTGGCCAGCGGCCTGATGCGCTTCTGGCAGGAACACCGCTCGGCCAAGGCCGCCGAAGCCCTCAAGGCCATGGTCCGCACCACTGCCGCGGTGCTGCGCCGCGAGCAGATGGGCATGCAGGCCCGGGTTCGCGAAGTACCGATGCGCGAACTGGTGGTGGGCGACATCATCCAGCTGTCGGCCGGCGACATGATCCCGGCGGACATCCGCCTGATCGAATCCCGTGACCTGTTCATCAGCCAGGCGGTGCTCACCGGCGAAGCCCTGCCGGTGGAGAAATACGACACCCTGGGGGCCGTGCAGGAAAAATCCGCCCAGGCCCTGGCCGCCGACCAGCAAGACCTGCTGGACCTGCCCAACATCTGCTTCATGGGCACCAACGTGGTCAGCGGCACCGCCACCGCCGTGGTGGTGGCCACCGGCGGGCGCACCTACTTCGGCTCCCTGGCCCGCTCCATCGTCGGCTCGCGCACCCAGACCGCCTTCGACCGTGGGGTCAACAGCGTCAGCTGGCTGCTGATCCGCTTCATGCTGGTGATGGTGCCAGTGGTGCTGCTGATCAATGGCTTCACCAAGGGCGACTGGGCCGAAGCCTTCATGTTCGCCCTGGCGGTGGCCGTCGGCCTGACCCCGGAAATGCTGCCGATGATCGTCAGCGCCAACCTGGCCAAGGGCGCCGCGGCCATGGCCAAGCGCAAGGTGGTGGTCAAGCGCCTCAACGCGATCCAGAACTTCGGCGCCATGGACGTGCTGTGCACCGACAAGACCGGCACCCTGACCCAGGACCGGATCATCCTCGAACACCACGTCGACATCAGCGGCAGCCGCTGCGATGCGGTGCTGCAACTGGCCTGGCTCAACAGCCACCACCAGAGCGGCATGAAGAACCTGATGGATCGCGCCGTGGTCAGCTTCGCCGAGGGCAACCCGCACTTCACCCCGCCGGCCGCCTGGCGCAAGGTCGATGAGCTGCCCTTCGACTTCGTCCGTCGGCGCCTGTCGGTGATCCTCGCCGATGCCCGTGGCGATCACCTGCTGGTGTGCAAGGGCGCGGTGGAAGAAATGCTGGAAACCGCCACCCGGGTACGCCAGGACGGACTGGCCGTGAGCCTCGACGCCGAGCGCCGCGCCGCCCTGCTGCAACTGGCCGAGGACTACAACCGCGACGGCTTCCGCGTGCTGCTGGTGGGCACCCGGGACCTGCCCAAGGGCCAGACCCGCAGCCAGTACAGCGCCAGCGATGAGCGCGAGCTGGTGATCGAAGGCTTCCTGACCTTCCTCGATCCGCCCAAGGAAACCGCCGGCCCGGCTATCGCCGCCCTGCGTGACAACGGCGTGACAGTCAAGGTGCTGACCGGCGACAACCCCATCGTCACCGCGAAGATCTGCCGCGAAGTGGGCCTGGAAGCGGGCGAACCGCTGCTGGGTCGCGACATCGAGCACATGGATGACCAGGTGCTCGGGCGCCTTGTGGAAGAGCGCACGGTGTTCGCCAAGCTCACCCCCCTGCAGAAATCCCGGGTGCTCAAGGCCCTGCAAGCCAACGGCCACACCGTGGGCTTCCTCGGCGACGGCATCAACGACGCCCCGGCCCTGCGCGATGCCGACGTCGGCATCTCGGTGGACAGCGGCACCGACATCGCCAAGGAATCGGCGGACATCATCCTCCTGGAAAAGAGCCTGATGGTGCTGGAAGAAGGGGTGATCAAGGGTCGCGAGACCTTCGGCAACATCATGAAGTACCTGAACATGACCGCCAGCTCCAACTTCGGCAACGTGTTCTCGGTGCTGGTGGCCAGTGCCTTCATCCCCTTCCTGCCGATGCTGGCGATCCACTTGCTGCTGCAGAACCTGATGTACGACTTCTCCCAGCTGGCCCTGCCGTGGGACAAGATGGACAAGGAATACCTGGCCAAGCCGCGCAAGTGGGACGCCAACAACATCGGGCGCTTCATGCTGTGGATCGGGCCGACCTCGTCGATCTTCGACATCACCACCTTCGCCCTGATGTGGTACGTGTTCGCCGCCAACAGCGTGGAAATGGCCGCCCTGTTCCAGTCCGGCTGGTTCATCGAAGGCCTGCTCTCGCAGACCCTGGTGGTGCACATGCTGCGCACCCGCAAGATCCCGTTCATCCAGAGCACCGCGGCCCTGCCGGTGATGCTGGCCACGGGACTGGTGATGGCGCTGGGGATCTACGTGCCCTTCTCGCCCCTGGGCAGCATGGTCGGCCTGGTGCCGCTGCCGTGGGAATACTTCCCTTGGCTGGTGGGCACCCTGCTCGCCTACTGCGTGGTCGCCCAGACCATGAAGACCCTGTACATCCGCCGCTTCAAGCAGTGGTTCTAAGGGCCTGGTTCTAAGGGCGTGAACCCGGCGCGGCCGCCCTCGGACGGCCGCGCCCGATACACCTAACCAACGATGCCACCGTCGGCGCGGCCAGCGCCCTGCCGACGGCGACGCTGTTCGCCCGAAAGGAGCATCGCCATGTATCTCAAGCCTTTTTCCATGTTGCAACGCGGCCTCCAGGCCCTGCTGGTCTGCAGCCTGTGCACCTGCGCCCGCCTGCTCACCCGCGTGAGCATCCGGCTGTATGTCCGCGGCCTGCTGAGCGCCGTTGAAATTCGTTTTCTGCTGGGTTTCAGCGCCGCCCTCACCCGCGCCTCGCTGCGCGTGGCGATGGCCTGAACCTGTCACCGACCCGGGAGCACACTCATGTCGGGCACCACTCTTCTGATCAACCTGGCCGGCGCCATCGCCCTGCTGCTGTGGGGTTCGCAGATGATCTGCGGATCACTCCTGCGCGGCTTCGGCAGCCCGCTGCGGCACTGGCTCGGGCAACACCTGAACAACCGCTGGCTGGCGCTGCTGTGCGGCGTCGGCATTACTGGCGTGCTGCAAAGCAGCACCGCAGTGAGCCTGATGGCCAGCTCCTTTACCGCTGCCGGCACCCTGGGCCTGGCCCCCGCGCTGGCGGTGATGCTGGGGGCCAATATCGGCTCGACCCTGGTGGTCCAGCTGCTCAGCCTCGACCTCTCGCTGCTGGCCCCGGTGCTGCTGCTGGCGGGTTTCCTGACCTTCCGCCTGCGGGACGACTCGCGCTTTGAAAGCATCGGCTGCGCGCTGATCGGCCTGGGCCTGATGCTGCTGGCCCTGGGCATGCTCGGCGCCACCCTGGGCGCGGTGGAAAGCACCCCGGTGTTCCAGCTGGTGATGACCAGCCTCGACGGCGACCTGTTGCTGGCGCTGCTGGTGGCCATGCTGCTGACCTGGATGTGCCACTCCAGCGTCGCGGTGGTGCTGCTGATCGCCTCACTGGCCGGCACCGGCCTGCTGTCGCCAGCCACCAGCATGGCCCTGGTGCTAGGGGTCAACCTCGGCGGCACCCTGCCATCCCTGCTCGGCGCCAGCGGCAACGTGGCCCGGCGCCTGCCCCTGGGCAACCTGCTGGTGCGCCTGGTGGGCGTGGTCCTGGTGCTGCCCTGGATCACCGCCCTGGCCCACCTGGACGCAGTGCAAGCCCTGCCACCGGAGTTGCTGGTGGTCTACCTGCACAGCGCCTTCAGCCTGATCCTCGCTCTGCTGTTCATTGGCTTCACCGAGCCCCTGGGCAAGCTGCTGACCCGGCTGCTGCCGGCTCCCGCCCCGGTCACCGATCCGGGCATGCCGCTGTACCTGGACCAGGCCGGCCTGGAAGTGGCCAATATCGGCCTGGCCAACGCCGCCCGCGAAGCCCTGCGCATGGCCGACATGCTTTCGAGCATGCTCGACCGGGTGCTGCAGCTGTTTCGCACCTCAAGCATCACCCATGCCGAGCAGGTGCGGCACATCGACCAGTCCCTGGACCTGCTAAGCGCGGCGATCCGCGCCTACCTGGCGGACATCGGCAAGGAAGGCATCAGCGACCAGGACGCCGACCGCTCCCAGGAAATCCTGCTGCTGGTGATCAACCTGGAACACGCCGGCGACATTCTTTCCACTAGCCTGGCGCAATTGGCAGTAAGGCGTCTGCGCCGTGGCGAGGCCTTTTCCGCTTTCGAGTTGGGCACCCTGTACCCGCTGCACCAGGAGTTGCTGGACAGCCTGAGCCTGGCGATCACCGTGTTCCTGCGCGAAGACCTGCCCACCGCCCACCAGTTGCTGGCGCGCAAGGAAAACGTACGGCGCCTGGAAGCCGCCGCCGGCCGCGAGCACTTTCGCCAACTGCGCGAAGACCAGAGCGCCTGGGCCGAATCCGGAGACATCTTCCAGCGCCTGCTGCGCGACTACCGCCGAGTCCACCACCACATCGCCGCCCTGGCCTACCCGGCCCTGGAGCGCGCCGGTGAGCGCGACATCGAGCACGGCTACCTCAGCGAGCCCCTGGCCGACGCGCCCGGCGCCGAGCACCCCGTGACCGGAGCCAAGGAGGACAGCCCATGCGCGTCCTGATCTGCGCCGGCCGCTACTACGCCGACAGCCGCCTGTGCCGCCGGGTCCTGGAAGCCTTCCAGCGCCTGTACGAAGTGCGGGTGGTGATCCACGGCGGCAGCCAGTTCCTCGGCGCCCACATCGAGGACTGGGCCCGGGAAACCGGAGCCCACATCGTCCGCTACCCGCCCAACTGGCAACTGCACGGCAAACACGCCGAGCGCCTGCGCAACAGCTTCATGCTGGCCGACAG
This sequence comes from Pseudomonas danubii, assembly GCF_042980055.1. NCBI lineage: Bacteria > Pseudomonadati > Pseudomonadota > Gammaproteobacteria > Pseudomonadales > Pseudomonadaceae > Pseudomonas > Pseudomonas danubii. The sequence goes on along the minus strand of NZ_CP116502.1, from coordinate 4,160,449 downwards.
CCGCCCGGACATCGTCCTCGCCCTGCCCGGCGGGGAAGACACCGAAGAGCTGCTGGCCCAGGCCCGGGTCCGCGGCATCCAGACCCTGTCGGTCGACGACCAGTAAACACCCCACGCAGCACCCACCCGCGCCGGCTCCCCAACCAAGCGGTCCGGCGCCCCAACAGAACGAGATCCGCCATGTCCAAGCACCGTCCACATCGCTCCTCGCGTTCCGCCTCCTGGGGCCACACCCTGCCTGCCGCAAAAAGCCGCATGCTCAAACGCAACCTGCTGTTCCTCGCCCTCACTGCCGGAGCCACCGCCACCCTGGCCCTGTGCTCCAAGGCCCAGGCCACCGGCGGCGCCTATGTAGTGGATGACGGCGCCATCAACGCCCCTGGGGAATGCAATGTCGATGTCTGGTACCAGAGCACCCGACATCAAGGCTCCAGCCACAACAGCGTGATTGCCCCGGCCTGCACCTTCAGCCAGCTGCCCTGGGTGCAACTGGGCGCCGCCGTGCAGCGCCAGCAGGCCGACGCACACGGCGAAACCCAGCTCAGCCCGCAGATCAAGGTCCAACTGCTGAACCGCGAAGACCTGGGCCTGCAACTGGCCCTGGCCGGTTCCGCCCACTGGGCCCTGAACCGCCACCACAGCTTCGACGGCGGCGACCTCACCCTGCCCCTGACCTTCAGCGCCAGCGACCGCCTGCGCCTGAACCTCAATGCCGGCTGGACCCATGCCTACGACGATGGCGAGCAGAACCACCGCTGGACCTGGGGCAGCGGTGTGGAATACGACCTCATGCCGAGCCTGACCCTGATTGCCGAGCGCTACGGCCAGCGCGGCGGCGAACAGGGCTGGCAGGCCGGCCCGCGCCTGCACGTAGGGCAGCACCTGGACCTGGACCTGATCGTTGGCCAGCACCTGAGCGAAGACCGCGACCGCTGGCTGACCACCGGAGCAACCCTGCGCTTCTGAGCGCCCCATAGAATCGCCGCCCCCTGTAGCCGCTGCTGAGCCCGCGAAGCTGCGCAAAGGCCCGCAGGGCCTTGCCTGACGATTTCCAGACAAACTTCTGTCGCCGTCAAGATCCCTGCGTCTCCTGCGGAGCCGTTCGCAGCCTGCGGCAGCGGCTACACAACCCCGATCGGCACTGGCCCTGTAGCCGCTGCTGAGCCACGGCGAAGCTGCGCAAAGGTCCGCAGGACCTTGCTTGACGATCGCCCGCCAAACTCGCAGCGATCTCAAGAACGCCGCGGCCCTCGCGGGCCGTTCGCAGCCTGCGGCAGCGGCTACACAACCCCGATCGGCACTGGCCCTGTAGCCGCTGCTGAGCCACGGCGAAGCTGCGCAAAGGTCCGCAGGACCTTGCCTGACGATCGCCCGCCAAACTCGCAGCGATCTCAAGAACGCCGCGGCCCTCGCGGGCCGTTCGCAGCCTGCGGCAGCGGCTACAGGGGCAGTGGATGCAGAGCTTCGTCGAATTGGTCCAGACGTGGAAAAACCAACGGTTGCTCGTCCGCCAGGTGTTGCAGGCGCTGCTGGTAGCTGTGCAGGAATTCTTCTCGGGCTTCCTGGCTGATGTAGGGCACATGCCAGGCCACGAACGGTTCCAGTACGTCACAACCGACATAGGCCAAAGTGCCGCGCAGCAACGGGCGCAACATCTCTTCGAGCGGTCCATGGATCGCGCCGTCACCAAACATGTGCTCGCGCCCGCCCAGGGTCAGGGTCACCAGGGCTTTCTTGCCCGCCAGCCCGCCCTGGTCATAGAAGCGCTTGCCGCCATAACACACCCCGGACACCAGCACCCGGTCGATCCAGCCCTTGAGCATGGCCGGCACCGAGAACCAGAACACCGGGAAGTTGAGGATCAACAGGTCAGCCCACAGCAGCTTGTCCAGCTCGCCCTGGATGTCGGCGGCGATGCTGGCGTTCTTCACCCCCAGACGTTGCTCCAGGGCGTACACCAGATAATCCGGATTATCCCGGGCGCCAAAATCCGCGGCGCTGGCCACCGGATTCCAGTTCATCGCGTACAGGTCGCTGACATGCACCTGATGCCCCTGGGCCTCCAAGGTGCTGCGGGCCTGGTCGCGCAAGGCGGCGGTGAAGGATTGCGGCTCGGGGTGGGCGTGAACGATCAGTACCTTCATGAAGACTCCTCAAACAATGGGCAAAGTGGCGCAAGCTTCGCGGCGGCTCAGGCAGTGCTCAGCGCACAGGGCAATGCGCCGACAGGCCTCGCGCAGGTCATCCGGCTGCAGCACCAGCCCCAGGCGGATATGCCCAGCGGCGCTGGGGCCGAAGGCTTCGCCGGCCAGCACCGAGACACCCTGTTCGTCCAGCAGGCGCTGGCTGAAGGCCTGGGCGCTGAGCCCGGTGGCGCGAATGTCGACCATGACGAACATGCCGCCGTCGGGCTTCAGCGGCCGGGCACCAGGGCAATCGGCCAGACAGTCGCAGACCAGATCCCGCCGCTGGCGATAGGCCTCGGCCATGTCCCGCAACTGCGGCAAGGGCTGCTCCAGGGCCACGATGGCCGCGTCCTGAATGAATTCCGGCGAGCCGTAGAGCATGCACAGGGCGAGGTTTTCCAGGTGCGCGGCCAGGGCCGTCGGCGCCACCACCCAGCCCAGGCGCCAGCCGGTCATGGCGTGGGACTTGGACAGGCTGTTGAGGGTCGCGGTGCGCTCGGCCATGCCCGGCAGGCTGGCCGGGCTGACGTGTTCGCCCTCGTACAGCAGCTCGCTGTAGACCTCGTCGCAGATCAGCCACAGGTCATGTTCGATGCACAGCGCCGCCAGGGCTTCCCAGGTGGCCCGGGGGATACTGGCGCCCGTGGGGTTGTGCGGGCTGTTGAGCACCAGGGCCCGGGTCTTGCCGGTGATGCGCGCGGCAACCGCCTCGGGCTGCACCCGAAAGCCGTCCTCGGCCCGCACCGGCAGCGGCACCACCTGGGCATTGCAGGCACCGAACACCGCTTCATAGGTGACGTACATCGGCTCGGCCACGATCACCTCATCGCCCGGGTCCAGCAGGCACTGGGCCACGCTGTAGAGGGCGCACTGGGCACCGGCCAGCACCACCACTTGCTCGGCATTTACCACTTGCCCGCTGCGCTGCTGATGACGCCGGGCAATGGCCTCACGCAAGGCGCGCTTGCCGCGCACATCGGCGTAATGGGTGTGGCCGGCCTGCAGGCTGTCGATGGCCGCCTGGACGATGGGCTGGGGGGTGTCGAAATCCGGGTCGCCCACCGACAGCAACCAGACTTCCTCGCCACGTTCGCGTTTGGCCAGGGCCCGGTAATGAATGTCCCAGGCGGCGGCGCCGTCTCCGGCAATACGTTGGGTCAGTTGTGAAAAGCGCATGCTCAGGCTCCAGGCAAAAAGGGATGGTCAACGCGCGCAGGCGTGCTTGAGTTCGATCAGGGTCACGCCATTGCGGGCAAAGCTGCTGCGCAGTTCCTGCTGCAACTCATCGAGGCTGGCGGGCTGGCTGACGCTGCAACCAAAGGCCCGGGCCAGGGCGGCAAAATCCGGATTGCGCGGCAGCACGCCGATGGGTTCGATGTTCAGATCCAGCATGTCATCGCGGATCTGCCCCAGTGCGTCGTTGTTCCACAGCAGCACCACCAGCGGGCTGTCCAGCTCCTCCACCGCCGTGGCCAGTTCCTGCACCGTGTAGAGAAAACCGCCGTCGCCCACCAGCACCAGCCCCGGGCGCTCGGGGGCACCGAGCTTGGCGCCGATGCCCGCCGGCAAGCCGTAGCCGAGGGTGCCGTAGCCGGTGGGATGCAACCAACTGCGGGTGGCCCGGCTCGGGTACAGGTAGTTGCCGCTGTAGGCCAGTTGGGTCATGTCGCTGGCGATAAAGCCGTGCTCCGGCAGTTCGGCGGCAATCCGTTGCAGGATCGAGCGATGAATCTGCTGCAAGGGCCCCTGCCCGTTCTGCACCGCCTGACGCAGATCGGCCACCGCGTGAATCGCCGCCCCCGCTTCGGCCGGTGTGGGTGGCAAGGCCTGGAGCAAGGCGTCCAGGGTGGCGCGGGCATCGCCGTGCAAAGCCACCGCACACGGGTAGAAGTCATTGAACTTGCGCGGGTCGATATCCAGGCGCAGCAGCTCGCCGTTCAGCGGCAGGCGCTCGCGCCAGTAGTCGGTGTCGGCCATCTCGGTGCCCACCGCCAGCACCACGTCGGCCTGAGCGATCAACTGCCAGCCGGGCTCGACACACAAGGTCGCCCCGGCGTTCAGCGGCGCCTCCTCCGGCAGCAGGCCCTTGCCGGCGACGCTGCTGAAAAACACCGCGCCCAACCGGGTGCTCAGGGCCCGCAGTTGCTCGGCGGCGTGCAGCGCGCCGCCACCGGCAATGATCATCGGCCGCTTGGCGTTGCGCAGTGTGTCTGCCGCCTGCTGGATATCCGCAGCGGCGGCCGGGCCGCGAGCGGGGCGTCGCCGCACCTCGCCTGTCCAGTCCCGGGCGACCTTGGCCGCCAGCACATCCAGGGGCACGCTGATGTGCACCGGGCGCGGGCGCTCGCCGTCGAACACGGCAAAGGCCCGGGCGATCAGCTCGGGCAAGTCTTCCGGGCTCAGGGCCAAGGCCGAGAACGCGGTGATAGGCGCGGTCATCGCCCGCTGATCCTGGGTTTCATGCAGCGAACCCCAGCCCTTGCCCAGGCTGGCGCTGTGGTTGACGCTGGAAATCACCAGCAGCGGGATCGAGTCGGCGTAGGCCTGGCCGATGGGGGTGGCGACGTTGGTCACCCCCGGGCCGCTGATGACGAAACACACCCCGGGCTTGCCACTGACCCGGGCGTAACCGTCGGCCATGAAGCCCGCGCCCTGCTCGTGGCGGGTCAGCACATGACGAATGCCGCTGCCGGGCAGGCCGCGATACAGCTCCAGGGTATGCACCCCGGGAATGCCGAACACCGTGTCGACGCCGTAGCCGGCCAGCAGGCGTACCAGGGCCTGGCCACCGGTCAAGGTCTGATCGTGCATATCTCTCTCCTCAAGCCTGGCCAAGGCGAATCAACGCATCGACCGCGACGGTGCCTTGGGCACCGACCAACAATGGGTTCACATCCAGTTCCAGCAATTGCCCGGCGTGCTCGCAGGCGTAGTCCGCCACCGCGCCGATGGCCGCCACCAGGGCTTCAAGATCAGCCGTCGGACGCCCGCGAAAACCTTGCAGCAAGGCAGCACTGCGCAGGCTGAGCAGGGCCTGGCGGATCGCCCCTTCGGTGGTGGGCAGCAGCAGGCTGCGACTGTCCTTGAGCAATTCCACCAGCACCCCGCCGGCACCGATCACCAGGGCCAGAGCGAAGTCGTTCTCACGCTTGATGCCGACAATCAGCTCCGCCAGGGGCGGCGCGGCCATGGGTTCCAGCAACACCCGATCAAAGGCTACCCCAGGCGCATGCTCGGCGATCCGCGTGCGCATCAAGCGCAAGGCCGCACCCAGGGCTTCAGGGTCCTTGAGATTCAGGGACACCGCCCCGGCCTCGGTCTTGTGCGGCAACTGCGCGCTGACCGCCTTGAGCACCAGCGGATAACCGACCGCAGCCGCCGCGCTCAAGGCCTGCTCGGGGGTGCTCAACACACCGTCCGGGATGCTCAGGCCGAAGCCGCGCAAGGCCTGTTTGGACTGCCACTCATCCAGCAGCACATGTCTGCCGTCCAAGGCTGCCGGACACAATGGCACCAGGGCTGATTCACCCAGAGCCAGCAACGCCGAGCGTCGCTGTTGATAGGCGACGATCCGGCCCCAAGCGGCAAGGCCATCCTCCACCCCTTGCAAGGCGGGAATGCCATGCGCATGCAAACGCTCGCGGGCGCTGGCCGGCAGCAGTTCGGGAAAGGCCGAAGTGACAAAACCGCGCTTGCCGTGGCGTTGCAGCGCCGCGCAAAACAGCTCCAGCAGCAGGTCGCATTCCTTGCGCTCGCCAGTGAACTCAGCCGGGTAATCCAGCACCAGCATGGCGCTGTCGGCCTCGGTCCGCAGGGCGCTATCGAGCATGGTTTGCAGGGCCTGGGCGTCGCCCCAGATCGCCGTGGTGAAATCCAGCGGGTTGACCAGATTGGCGTAGCCCGGCAGCACCTCGGCCAGCTCCGCACATTGCCCGGCATCCAGCTTGGGCAACTGCAGGCCGTTGCGCTCGGCGTAGTCGGCGATCAGCCCGGCATCGCCCCCCGAACAGGCCAGGGCCATCAGGTGCGGGCCGGCCGGCAACTGCCCGCAAGAGGCTGCCTTCAAGGTCTCGACAAAGCTCACCGGACCGCTGACCCGGATCACCCCCAGGCGCTGGAACAACGCGTCGTACAAGGCATCGGAACCCGACAGCGAACTGGTGTGACTCAAGGCCAGTTCGGCGCCGATCTGCGACACCCCGGTCTTCAGGGCAATGATCGGAATGCCCTTCTCCAGGGCTTTATGCGCCGCCCGGGCAAAACCCGGCACGTTCTTCAGGCCCTCCAGATGCAGGCCGATGGCCGTGACCCGGGGTTCGTCCAGCAGCACGTCCATCAGCTCGGCAATACCCAGCTGCGCCTGATTGCCCACCGACGCCATGTAGGCCACCGGCAGCGAGCGATCGCTCATGGACAGGTTGTAGGCAAAGTTGCCGCTCTGGGTCAGCACCGCCACACCGCGTTCCACGGGTTGACCGCCATGGGCCACCGGCCACAGCGCGGCGCTGTGCAGGTAATCCAGCAGGCCGTAGCAGTTGGGGCCCAGCAGCGCCATGTCGCCTGCGGCCTGCAGCAGTTGCTGTTGCAGGGCCTGGCCCTGGGCACCGGTTTCGGCAAAGCCTGAGGCGTAGCAGATCGCCCCGCCCGCGCCCTTGGCCGCCAGCGCCCCGACGCAGGTCAGGGTCAGCTCGCGGTTGGTGGCGACGAACACCGCATCCGGGCCGCAGGGCAGTTGTTCGATGCTGGCCACGCAGGGCACGCCATCGAGCTCGGCATGCTGCGGGTTGACCAGCCACATGGGCCCGGCAAAACCGCCTTCGGCGCAGCGCTTGAGGGCCCGGGCCATGCTGCGCCCACCGACGAAAGCCAGATGCCGGGGCGCCAGCAGGCGTTTGAGATTGTCACGCAAGGTCTGGGACATGACGGCAGTTCTCCAGGGCGCTCAGCGCATCAGCGGCCGCAACAGTTCACGGGAAATGATGTGGCGCTGGATCTCCGAAGTGCCTTCCCAGATGCGCTCGATCCGCGCATTGCGCCAGATGCGTTCCACCGGGCCTTCGTCCATCAGGCCCATGCCGCCGTAGATCTGCACCGCCTCGTCGGCGACCCGGCCCAGCACTTCACTGGCGAACAGCTTGGCCATGCCGGCCTCGCCGTCGGTCATGCTGCCCTGGTCCATCTTCCAGGCGGTGTGCAGGGTCAATAGCTCGGCGGCGCGGATCTGCGTGGCCATGTCTGCCAGCTTGAACGACACCCCCTGGTAGCTGCCGATGGCCTGGCCGAACTGCTTGCGATCCGCCGCCCATTGCAGGGAGGCATCCAGGGCGCGCTGGGCCTGCCCCACGCAGTTGGCCGCCACCATCACCCGCCCGGCGGTGAGCCAGGCGTTGGCCACTTCCCAGCCCTTGCCCACCTCCCCCAGCACCTTGGAAGCCGGTACCCGGCAGTCGTCGAAGAACATCTCGAAGGTGTGGTAGCCACGGTTGCTCACGCACTTGGGGCCACGGCGGATGGTCAGGCCCGGGGTGTCGCGGTCCACCAGGAACGAAGTCACCGCGTTGCGCTGGCGGCCGTTGTGCTCATAGGTACCGGTGACCGCAAAGACAATGGCAAAATCCGCATGCCCGGCGTGGCTGATGAAATGCTTGCTGCCGTTGAGCACAAAATCGCCGCCGTCGCGCACGGCGCGGGTCTTGATCGCATTGGCGTCGGAACCGGCGCCGGGCTCGGTCAGGGCGAAGCAGTCGACCTTGCGCCCTTGCACGCAGGGCAGCAGGTAGTCGCCGATCTGCGAGCCGGTGCAGGCCATGAGGATTTTCGAAGGCCGGGCCACGAACACATGCAGGGCCCAGGAACACTTGGCCAGTTCACGCTCGATCAGCGCCTGGGACAGGTAGTCCAGACCGCCGCCGCCGACTTCCTCGGGCATGTTGAAGGCATAGAAACCAGCGGCGATGGCCTTGCTGCGGATCTCCCCGGCGAGGTCGGCACTGACCTCATCGGCGCGGTCCACCGCGTCCTCGTGGGGCAGCAACTCCTTGCTGACAAAACTGCGAACCGCGTCCACCAGCATTTCTTGTTCTTGGCTGAGTTGGAAATTCATGGCGCTACCTGTGAGTGAGTGACAGTGCAAAAAACCAGTGATCGGGCAGTACGGCCTGCCGAAAAAACCTTCCCGTAGGAGCCAGCTTGCTGGCGAAGAGGCACTTGAATAAGGCGCTGTTCTTGCGGGCGCCTTCGCCGGCAAGCCGGCTCCTACAAAATGGGCGCATGGCCCGGGGACCCTTTCGCCGGCAAACCGAGCGCCGCCCGGCCGCTCCTACAAACCTTGGAAACGTGGCGGGCGTTTTTCCGTGGCGGCGCGCAGGGCTTCGGCGCCGTCGGCGCTGCGCCCGCACAACAGGCCGGCGGCCAGCTCGGCCGCCAACTGCTGCGGCAAACTGCGCTCGGCACCCTGGCGGATCAGCTTCTTGGTCTGGGCAAAGGCAAAGGTCGGGCCCGCTGCCAAGCGCGCAGCCAGTTCACTGACGCTGGCAATCAGCTGATCGTCGGCGCACACCTCGCCCACCAGCCCGGCGGCCAGGGCCCGTTCGGCGCTCCACAACTCATCGAGAAACAGCAGGCGCTTGGCCTGTTCGCTGCCGATCAAGCGCGGCAGGTGCCAGCTGGCGCCGGCGTCCGGCGAGTAAGCCATGCTGGTGTAGCCGGCCTTGAACCGCGCCGACTGCGCCGCCACCCGCAGGTCGCAGCACAGACTCAGGTCCATGCCCGCGCCCACGGCGGTGCCGTTGATGGCGGCGATGGTGGGTTTGTCCAGGCTGTGCAGCCGGGTCATCAAGGCGTGGGCGGTTTCGGTCCAGCCGTAGCTTTCCAGAGCGCCGCGGGCTTCGGCTTCGGCCCACTCCGCCAGGTCGGCACCGGCGCAGAAACTGCGGCCGCTGCCAGTGAGTACCACGGCTCGGACGCTGGGGTCGCTGTTGCAGGTGTCCAGCAGGCTGTGCAGCGCTTTGAGGGTCGGGATGTCAAGGGCGTTGCGTTGCGCCGGGCGGTTGAGGGTGATCCAGGCTACGCCGGCTTCGATCCGGCTGAGCAGCGACGATGAAAGGGTCATGGGCGTCCTCGAATTATTGTGGTTGGCGTGAGGGGGTGGCTTGAGGGTGATACTAAACGAGTGTTCAACAAGGCGGCAATTGGGGGGCTTGGGGGGAGTTTTGGTCGACTTTTTGAAGTATCCCTTTGTTTTTATTAGGTAAAAATCTAGGCATTGGCGGTTGTTGCGTGGGGGTTGTTACAACTTCGAACAAGCCTCGACAAAAGTGCGGGTGGGGGAGTTTTTTTTGTGGCCAGGGCGCTTGCTCCCGCTCGGGCGCGTAGCGGTCGTAAAACATGAGGGTGCGGTCTGATTGGTGGGCATATCCGTTGCTGCGGGTGCGGCGGCTTATGGTTCCGCTTTTACAGCGGGGGTTGGGTACATATCCGTTCCTGCGGGTGCGGCCGCTGGCGGTTCCGCTCTTACAGCGGCTCACTTTTGAAGAGCGCAAAAGTAAGCAAAACGCTTCTGCCCCTCCACTCGGTGCCTCGCCTAGGCTCGGCATGCCCTCACTCCGGCATTGATCCGTGGGCCGCCGCCAACCGGCCATCCATGGCCGGGTGGCGGCTAACCCGGCATCCCTGCCGGGTTACCCACGGATCAATGCCTGCGTTCGGCCATCGTGGTTAACGGGGCGCTCAGATCAAAATCAAAAGCAAGATCAAAATCTGACGGCGGCCTGCCGGCCGGCCTGTTTCATTGCCGTTCGCGTTACATGTAGCCGCTGCCGAAGGCTGCGACCGGCTCCGCAGGAGACGCTAAACCTGCCTCCCCGATATTCCTGACATATCGCGTCGCCTGGTTTCGCAGCCTTCGGCAGCGGCTACAAAGAGCCAGCCTGCGCACCTTGGCTTTGGCTTTTGATCTTGATCTTGATCTTGATCTTCAGGCCCCTTCCCAGCCGGCCGAGCGTAGGCATTGCGTAGGGGGCAGCTCGGCATGGATGCCGAGCTAGCCGCCACCCGGCCATGGATGGCCGGTTGGCGGCGGGCCCCCGGAGCAATGCCGAAGCGAGGGCACCCCGAGCCCTAGCGAGGGGCCCATGGAGGGGCAAGCGTTTTTGGTTCCTTTTTAGGCGTTTGTAAAAAGGGACTCGCCGTAAGGGCGAAACCCTAAGTGGCCGTTACCGCAGCAACGGATATGCCCCCACTCCCCGCCATAAAAGCAAAACCACCAGCGGCCATAACCGCAGCAACGGATATGTACCCCGCCCCTCAAGCCGCAAAGACCAGCGAAGGCGCCCACCCAGACGCTGCCCGCCCCCCGGGCCCCTTCGCCGACAAGCCGGCTCCTAAACCGCCGCTACAGGTTGCAATTGACGCTTGCGCTGCATCAGGTAATAGGCGCCATAGCACAGAGCAATAAAACCCGAACCCCAATACAACGACGGCCGCTGTGTTTCATCCATAGCCAGAAACACAAACAACGAGCTGCACAGCACGATGCACAGCAATGGCACCAGGGGAAACCACGGCGCGCGGTACTTGAGCTGCTCCAGTTGCCCCCCTTCGCGCAGGAACTGGCGACGAAAGCGGTACTGCGCCAGGGCGATGACGATCCAGGTCACGGTGCCGGCCATGCCGCTCACGGCCATCAGCACCATGAACAGGGTGTCGGCAGCGATAAAGCTGGTCATCAACGAGATCAGGGCAAAGCACAGAGTGATGAACAAGGCACGCAGGGGCACGCCCTGTTTGCTCAGGGGCGACAGGGCCTTGGGCGCCATGCCGGATTTGGACATGGCCCAGAGGATGCGCGTGGAGGCATACAACCCGGAGTTGCCCACCGAAAGAATCGCCGTGAGGATCACGAAGTTCATCAGGTCGGCGGCGTAGGGAATACCCACCATGTCGAACACCTGGACGAAGGGGCTTTCCACCAGCCCGGCTTGCTGCCAGGGAATGATCGCCGCCAGCACCATCACCGCCAGGACGTAGAAGATCAGCACGCGGAACACCACGTTGCGCACGGCACGCGGAATGCTTTTTTCCGGCTGGTCGGTTTCGCCAGCGGCCACGCCCATGATCTCGCAGCCCTGGAAGGCGTAGACCACGGTCATCATCACCGCGAACACCGCCGGCAGGCCGTTGGGGAACAGGGAGTCGCCCTTGAGGTTGTCGAACATCGGCGCCGGGGCGCCGCTGGGCAGGTCGATGACGCCGAAGATCACCAGCGCGCCGACCACGATAAAGCTCAGGATCGCGAGCACCTTGATCCCGGCAAACCAGTATTCGGCCTCGCCAAAGGCGCGGGTGGCCAGCGCGTTGATGCCGAACAGCAAGGCCACGAACAGCGCCGACCAGTACCAGATCGGCACGTCGGGGAACCAGCGCTGCATCAGCATGCCGGCGGCGGTGAACTCCAGGCCCACGGTGGTGGCCCAGCTCATCCAGTAGACCCAGCCGATCATGAAGCCGGTGGCCGGGCCGATGTACTTGGTGGCGTGGGCCTGGAACGAGCCGGACACCGGCATCTGCACCGACAGCTCGCCGAGGCAGACCATCACCAGGTACATCAGGAACCCGGCCACCAAATAAGAGAGGATCGCCCCCCAGGGGCCGCCCTGGTTGATGGTGACCCCGGAGCCCATGAACAGCCCGGTGCCGATCACGCCGCCCAGGGACAGCATGAAAATGTGCCGGCTCTTCAAGGAGCGGGTCAGGTGGATGCCTTTACGTTCAGTGGTGGTTGTCATGGCGCACCTCAGCAGTCGGTAAGGCGCGGGGCGCGGAGCGAAGGGGTGTGGCGGAAGGCGGAAGCAGCTTGCAGGCAGTTCATTATTATTATCTCCAATAAGCTTCGAAGACCGCGGCGGGCGCGGCTCAAGCGATTATTGGAAAGCCATGTAAGTTCGGATTGAACGCCAGGATCGAAGATGTAAAAAGTCGTAAGGATTTTGTACGTCAGGCCGCCAACAGCTGGTGCAGCAAGGCCCGGGACTGTTGCCATGACGGATGCAGGCGCGCCGCCAGGGCCGTCAGCGCCGGGCGATCCGTCTGCTGCGCCGCCTCCTCCACTTCCCGCAGCACCCGGGCCAGGGCGCAGAAGCCCAGGGAATCGGCGCTGCCCGCCAGGCGATGGGCCAGGTGCTGGACTTCGGTGCAGTCTTCGGCGGCCAGGGCATCGGTCAGCAGGGGCAGTTGCTGATCCAGGGCATCGGCCAGGACTTGAAGCAGGCTGTGCAATTTCTGCTCGCCCAACAGGCTGCGATGGGTGTCCAGCAAGCCCTGGTCGAGCAAGCCCTCCTCAGTGTCGGCCTGCGGCATCTGCACCTGCCCAGCCAACACCTGCCGCAGGCTCTCCAACTGCAACGGCTTGCCAAGAATGCCCTGCATCCCGGCCTGCAGATAACCGCGCACCACGGACGGCTGGACGCTGGCGGTCAGGGCGACAATGCGCACCTGCCGGTTGGGCCCGGGACGCTGGCGGATCTCGCGGCACAGCTCGACTCCGCTGATGCCCGGCAAGTGCACATCCAGCAGCAACAGGTCGAAGGCTTGCTGCTGACACAGGGCCAGGGCGCTTTCACCGTCTTGCGCCAGCCACACCTGATGGCCGTCACGCTCAAGCAGTCCGCTGGCCACTTCGCGATTCAGGGCCACGTCTTCCACCACCAGGATTTTCAACCCCTGCGTCGACAACTCAAGCGCGGGCACCGACAAGGGCTCCTGGCCGATGCCCAACGCCAGCTCGAACCAGAAACAACTGCCCTGCCCCAGCTCGCTGTCCACACCGATGCGTCCGTCCAGTTGCTGCAGCAGGTGCCTGCAGATGGCCAATCCCAGGCCGGTGCCGCCATAGCGCCGGGTCACCTCGTCACTGGCCTGGACGAAACGCTCGAAGATCTTCTCGCGCATCGACGCGGCAATGCCGATGCCGTTGTCGCGCACGCAGCAGCGCAGGCGCTGGCCCTCGGCGGTGCTGTCGAGCACCTGCACCTCGACCCGCACCCAGCCGTCTTCGGTAAAACGAATGGCGTTGGCCAGCAGGTTGCTCAGCACCTGGCGCAGGTACTGCTCGGCGCCCTGCTGACGCGGCGCCAGTTGTTCGTCAATGTGCAATTCCAGGCGGGTGCGGTTGGCCTCGGCCCGGGGCTGCAACAAGGTGGTGACTTCTTCCAGCAACTGACGCAGGGAGAAGTCCCGCACTTCCGGGCGGCTTTCGCCCTCTTCCAACCGAGCAAAGGACAGCACTTCGTTGAGGATGCTCAGCAGGCCCTCCCCGGCCTGATGCAAGGCCTGCAAGCGTTGGCGGTCCTGCTGATCCAGGGGCGCCTGACGCAACAGTTCGGCCATGCCGAGGATGCCGTTCAACGGGGTGCGCAGTTCGTGGCTCATGGTCGCCAGAAAGCGCGACTTGGCGAGGTTGGCGGCTTCGGCCTCGTCCTTGGCGTGCATCAGGCTGGCGGTGCGGCGCTGGACCATTTTCTGCAATTCGTCGCGCTTGTCCTGCAAGGCCAGGCGGTCGGCTTCGCGGCGCTGCACGTCGTCGAGCACTGCCCGGCGCATGTCGTCCAGGGCCCGGGCTACGGTGTCGATCTCGTCGCCGCCGGGGCGCTGGCGCTTGTCCAGGTGCAGGGGCTCGTGCAGCTCGCCGGCCGCCACACGCCGGGCGAAATCGGCCATCACTTGCAGGTGCCGGGTCACCAGACGGTAGAACAGCCCGGACAAGGCCACCGCCAACCCGCAGAGAAACACGCTCATCCACAACAGGCTGGCCAGCCCGGTGGCGTACAGGCGCCGATACACCGCCCCCAGATCGGTGCTGACCTGCAACTCGCCCAACTGGCGCAAGGGCCCGGACGGCGGTTGATAGCTCAAGGGAAAACGCTCCACCCGCAACGGCCCGATCAGCTCGGCGCTGCCCTGCTGCAAGTCGAAATCGTTGCTGATCAAGTGCACCCGGGCCACGTCGGAAAAGTCCACCAGCCCCTGCAACTGCACGGTCAGCTGCTCCTGGTTGAGGTCCCACAGGTTGCGTTCCAGGCTGCCCAGGTAACCGGCGCGAATCAGCTCCATGCGGCTGTCGATGTCGCGCATTTCCCGGCGGTATTCGAAGTACAGCTGCACGCTGCTGGCGAGCACGGTGAAGCACAGGCTGAACAGCAGGATAAACAGCAGCAGGCGGCGCAACAGGCCGGCGGAACGCAGGGGGATCATGGCGCCGTCCCCCGTTGCGCCTTGAGCATGGCGCGGTAGTCGTCCTGGCTTTGCGCCAGCCAGCGCTGCACCGCGCCGCTGTCCACCTGCTGCTGCAAGCGGGCGTCGATCTCGGCCATGCGCGGCGCCAGGGGCGAATGGCGCGACACCGCCAGGCGCAGGTAGTCGACGCTCACCGCCTGGGGCAAGGCGATGATGTCTTGGGCCCCCGGCAGTTGCTCGATAAACAGCTGCCCGGTGCGGCGTTCATGGGGGATGAAATCGATGCGCTGGCGAATCAGCTTGCCGAAGTTCTGCTGACTGCTGGAGACCCATTCGATGTTGCCGTGCTGCACCACTTCGCGGTCGAAATCCTGGCCGTAGCTCTCGCCGAACAGCAGGCCGCCGCGATAGGCCCGCAAGTCCTGCAAGTGCGCAAAGCGTGGCAGATGGCGACGGTTGACGAACAGCGCCACTTCTTCGCGCAGCACCGGCACCTGGGAAAACAGCAGGTCCTGCTGGCGCTGGCTGGTGCTGTAGGCCAGCACCACATCCACCCGGCCCGCGGCGGCGTCCAGCAGGCAGCGCTTCCAGTTGCCCAGCACCACCACCTGCACCTGATAACCCAGGTCCCCCAGCACATGACGCACCAGGGTCGGCGCCAGCCCGCGCACTTGCTGGCCGTCGCTCCAGGAGATCGGCGGGTACACCGGGTAGTCGCAATAACGCAGCACGGGCCGGGGTTCAGCGAACGTCGGGCCGGCCAGCAGGATCAGGCACAGGCACAGACCCAGTGCGCGGCGCAGCAATTCAGGCGGCCACGCTGGCGGTGAACAGGTAACCGGCACCGTGGATGGTGATGATCAGCTCCGGCTCGGCCGGGTCGTCGTGCAGCTTGCGCCGCAGGCGGCCCACCAGCACGTCGATGGAACGGTCGCTGGGCACCCATTCACGGTTGCGGATCTGGTCCATCAACTGGTCGCGGCTCAGAGTGTGACCGCTGTTGCGCAGGAACACGCTGAGCAGTTGGTACTCGCCATGGGTCAGCAGGGTTTCAGCGCCCCCGGCATCGATCAGCCGACGGCGGTCGGTGTCCAGGGCCCAGTCGGCGAACTGCTTGACCGGGCTCGGGCTCGACGCCTGGGGTTGCGGCTGGCGCGCATGACGCACCCGACGCACCAGATTCTTGGCTCGGGACACCAGCTCGCGCGGATTGAGGGGTTTGATCACGTAGTCGTCGGCGCCACATTCCAGGCCGACGATGCGGTCGATGTCGTCGTTGCGCCCGGTGATCAGGATGATCCCCACTTCCGAGCGCACCCGCAGTTCCCGGGTCAGGGTCAGGCCGTCCTTGCCCGGCAGGCGGATGTCCAGCATCAGCAGGTCCACCGTGTGCTGGCCGAGAAAGCTCTCCGCCTGCTCCGCGGTGGCAGCGCAGTGCACGTCGTAGCCTTCCTGGGAGAGATAAGCCTGAAGCAGTTCGCGAATCAGCGGATCGTCGTCGACGATCAAAACCCGAGGAGTCATCGCCTGTTTCCTGATTATTTTTATTAGAAAAGAAACCGTGTGCGCAGCAGCCTAGCCATTACTGAACAACCGATCAACAGCCCTATGTCGGCCTGATAAACCCGCGCCCCTGGCTGGCCAGCAAGCCCTCGACCCAGGCTTCGCAGATCTGCACGCCCTGCTGCGGGTTGAAGGTCCCGGGGTTGAGCCCGGACTCCAGCCACAGGCCGTCGAGCAAGGCGCTGAGGCTGATGGCCGCCAGATCGGCGTCGAACTGCGCCCAGCCCTGCTCCCCGGCCAAGCGGGTCAGCAGGCTGGCCAGCTCGTTGCGGTATTCGCCGTAGGAATGTTCATGGGCCAGGTTGATCGCCTCGGCGGTCTTTACCGCGCCCCAGAACGCCAGCCAGGCGTCCAGCAGCTTGGGGTCCAGCAGTTCGGCGCAGAACGAGGCGCGAAAGAACGCCGACAACCGTTGCCGAGGAGTGGGCGCGGCCTGCTCCATGGCTTCGCGCAGCAGGCTCATGACCCGCCCGGTGACCGCCCGATACGCCTGGGCCACCAACTCGTCCTTGCCGGCGTAGTGATGGCTGATCAGCCCCACCGAGACCCCGGCCT
The DNA here is from genome assembly GCF_042980055.1 of Pseudomonas danubii. Lineage (NCBI taxonomy): Bacteria > Pseudomonadati > Pseudomonadota > Gammaproteobacteria > Pseudomonadales > Pseudomonadaceae > Pseudomonas > Pseudomonas danubii. Next base: position 4,143,914 of record NZ_CP116502.1, on the reverse strand, counting down.
CGGCGGAGATCTTGCGGATCGACGCCCCCTGAAAACCGTGGCGCTTGAGACAGGTCAGGGTCGCCTCGATCAGCTCGGCCTTGCGCAGGTCGGGTTCCAGACGGGAAAAGCGCGCTTCCTGGCTCATGGGGCGGGTTCCTTGGACGGTGGCGGGAAATTGAAACTGAACGACTGTACAACAGGCCTTTCGTGGCGATCCAGCGTTTGTGTGACCGCCCAAGCCGCACCGCTTCCTGTGGCCGCTGCCGCAGGCTGCGAACGGTCTGGGCGGCATTCCGTCGTAGGGACGCAACGATCTTGAAGACGACACAGGTTCGGCTGGAGATCGCCAAGCAAGGCCCTGCGGGCCTTTTCGCAGCTTCGCCAGGGCTCAGCAGCGGCTACACATGACAAAGCCGGGAGCACCGTGACAAAGACAACAAACGGCGCGGTCCCTGTAGCCGCTGCCGAAGGCTGCGCACGGTCTGGGCGGCACTCCGTCGTAGGGACGCAACGATCTTGAAGACGACACAGGTTCGGCTGGAGATCGCCAAGCAAGGCCCTGCGGGCCTTTTCGCAGCTTCGCCAGGGCTCAGCAGCGGCTACAGGTAGATACAAACCCACGGGGGGTCAGGCGCGGTAGTCGGGGGCGATGCGCTCCAGCAGGCGCAGCAACGCTGCCCAGGCCAGTTGCATGGCGTCCGGGTCGTTGAGTTCGCCTTCCTGCAAAGGCCGGCCCGGGTCGTTGAATTGGCGTTCGGTGTGGGCACAGACCGCGTCCGGCGGTAGCACGATCTCCCCCGCCGCCTGGGCCGCCAGTTGGATCTCGCAGGCTTTCTCCAGGTAGTACATGCGCAAAAACGCCTGGCTCACGGTTTCACCCACGGTGAGCAAGCCATGGTTGCGCAGCATCAGCACGCTCTTGTCGCCCAGGTCAGCCACCAGCCGTTGCTGCTCGCTCAGGTCCAGGGCCACACCTTCGTAATCGTGGTAGGCCACGCGGCCATAAAACTCCATGGAAATCTGGTTCACCGGCAGCAAGCCGCATTTGAGCGCCGCCACCGCACAACCGGCCTTGGTGTGGGTGTGCAGCACGCACTGGGCATCTTCCCGGGCGCCATGAATCGCGCTGTGGATCACGAAGCCCGCCGGGTTCACCGGGTACGGCGACGGCTCCACAGCCTCGCCTTTGAGGTCGATCTTCACCAGATTGGAGGCGGTGATTTCATCGAACATCAAGCCGTAGGGGTTGATCAGGAAGTGATGCTCGGGCCCGGGCAGGCGCACCGAGATATGGGTGAAGATCAGGTCGGTCATGCGAAAGTGCGCGATCAACCGGTAACAGGCCGCCAGCTCTTCGCGCAGGCGCTGTTCGGTGGCGCTGCGCTCGGTCAGGGCGTGGGGGCTGGGAGCGATATTGTTCATTGTTGGAGTCCTCCAGGCAGGTGGTCGGGCAAACAGGGTCGGTAAAAAGAGCCGGCAAACAATAGGACCGGACGCCCGCAGGCGTCCAGCCCGTTGCGCTTACTTGCTGGCCCAGGCGTTGAAGCGCTCTTCCAGCTCTTCGCCATGATCGACCCAGAACTCCACGTTCATCGCCAGGGCGTCCTTGAGGTTCTGTTCCGAGGTCGGCACCCACTGCGCCAACGCCGGGTCGAGCTTGGCCGCGGCCAGGGTGTTGGTCGGGCCATAGGGGATCTGCTTGACGTAGTCGACCTGGACCTCGGGGCGGTTGGCGAAGGCGATGAAACGCTTGGCCTGATCCACGTGTTTCGAGCCCTTGATGATCGCCCAGTAATCCATGCCGTACAGGCTGCCGGGCCAGACCACCGCCTGGGACGCGCCGGCCTGGGCCGCCACGGCGATACGCCCGCTGTAGCTGGAGGTCATCACCACATCACCGGCGGCCAGCCACTGGCCCGGCTGGGCTCCGGCTTCCCACCACTGGATGTAGGGCTTGAGCTCGGTCAGCTTGGCGAAGGCCCGTTCCACCCCTTGCGGCGTGGCCAGGACCTTGTACACGTCCTCGACCTTGACCCCGTCAGCCATCAGGGCGAATTCCAGGTTGTACACCGCGCGTTTGCGCAGGCCGCGCTTGCCGGGGAACTGCTTGACGTCCCAGAAATCCGCCCAGGATGTCGGGGCCTTGGCCAGCTTGTTGCGGTCATAAGCTATGGCCACGCTCCACACCAGCACCGCCGAGCCGCAGGGCTGGGCGGCGTCGGCAATCAGCTGGTCGGCGCGGCCCAGGGCCTTCCAGTCCAGGGATTCGTACATGCCTTCGTCGCAGCCGCGCATCAGGTCCGGGCCTTCGATCTGCACCAGGTCCCAGTCGACGTTGCCGGTGTCGACCATGACCTTGATCCGGGCCATTTCGCCGTTGTATTCGCTCTGGATCAGCTTGCTGCCATCGGCCTTGCTGAAGGGTTGGAACAACGCCACGTCCTGGGCTTTTTGTCCGGCTCCGCCGTACGCCACGACCACCATGTCGGGGGCTGCCTGGGCCTTGTTGTGAATCAGCGGCTGGCCCAGGGTCAGACCCAAGGCCAGGCTCAGGGCCAGGAAAGAACAACCGTGCTTGCGGGTGAGCGCTTTCATCTGTGAATCCTCGTCGCGGTGCCACACCGGCAGGCGCCGGCACAGCCCTTTTTTATTGTTGTGAGGTTCGCGCCAAAAGCGGGCGCAGGTCGAAGCTACTGCAAGCCTTAGTAAAAAAACAAGTTGATTTTTTACTGGCGGTAAATTTTGATAGGCCAACAATAACAACGCCAAGGCTGTGCTCCCCTGCCCTTGGCCCGCCTGGAGTCACCGCAATGACCAGCGCCTTCCCGCACCTGTTCGCACCCTTGCAGATCCGTGGCAAACGCCTGAAGAACCGCATCATGTCCAGCGGCCACGACACCTCGATGCCCACCGACAACCTGGTCAACGAACAGCTGATCGCCTACCACCGCGCCCGGGCCGAAGGCGGCGTGGGCCTGATCGTGCTGCAGGTGGCCGGGGTCCACGACAGTGCGCGCTACACCAGCCACGTGCTGATGGCCACCGACGACGCCTGCATCGACGGCTACCGGCGCCTGGCCGAAACCTGCCACGCCCACGGCACCGTGGTGCTGTCGCAGATCTTCCACCCGGGGCGGGAAATCATGGAGTCCGCCGACGGCCTGCTGGCAGTGGCCTACGCCCCTTCGGCAGTGCCCAACGAACGCTTCCGGGTCATGCCCCGGGCCCTGGACCAGGACATGATCGACGAGATCATCCAGGGCTACGCCGACGCCGCCCGGCGCCTGCATCAGGCCGGGCTGGACGGCGTGGAACTGGTGGCCAGCCACGGCTACCTGCCGGCGCAGTTCATCAACCCGCGGGTCAACCGCCGCACCGACGGCTACAACGGCGAGCTGGAACAGCGCCTGCGCTTTATTCGGGAAATCCTCGGCGCCATGCGCGCCAGCACCGATGCCGATTTCATCATCGGCCTGCGCATTTCCGCCGATGAACGCGACCCCGAAGGCCTCACCGAAGACGAATCCCTGGCCGCCGTGCAATTGCTGCAAGGGCAACTGGACTACGTGCACATCGTCGCCGGCACCTCCGCCTCCCTCGGCGGCGCCGTGCACATCGTGCCGCCGATGGCGGTGGAAGCGGCTTATCTCGCCCGGGAAGCCGGCACCTTCAAGGCCGGGCTGTCGATCCCGCTGTTCGTCACCGGGCGCATCAACCAGCCCCAGGAAGCCGAGGCGATCATCGCCAAGGGCCAGGCCGACGTGTGCGGCATGACCCGCGCGCTGATCTGCGACCCGCAAATGCCCAACAAGAGCGACAGCGGCCGAGCCGAGGACGTACGCGCCTGCATCGCCTGCAACCAGGCGTGCATCGGCCACTTCCACAAGGGCCTGCCGATCTCCTGCATCCAGCACCCGGAAACCGGCCGCGAACTGCTCTACGGCCAGCCCAAGCCCAGCGCCCGCGGCAAACGCATCCTGGTGGTGGGCGGCGGCCCGGCCGGCATGAAAGCCGCCGCCGTCGCCGCGCAACGCGGCCACCGCGTGACCCTCTACGAAGCCAGCGCGCAACTGGGCGGCCAGATCCAACTGGCACAACTGCTGCCCCGGCGCAGCGAATTCGGCGGCGCCAGCACCAACCTGCAACGGGAAATGCAACTGGCCGGTGTCGAAGTGGTGCGCAACACCCGAGTCGACCGCGCCCTGATCGAGCGCGAAAACCCCGACCACGTGATCATTGCCACCGGCGCCCAACCCTACTGGCCGAACTTCGAACGCGGCGGCGACCTGCAAGTGGTGGACGCCTGGCAAGTACTGCGGGACGAAGTGCAACTGGGCCGCAGCGTAGTGGTGGCCGACTGGCGCTGCGACTGGATCGGCCCCGGCATCGCCGAGCGCCTGGTGCGCGCCGGGCACCAAGTGCAACTGGCGGTCAACGGCACCCACTGCGGCGAAAGCCTGCCGCTGTACGTGCGCGACCAGATGGCCGGCGAACTGCACAAACTGGCGGTCCCGATCATCCCCTACGCCCGCCTCTACGGCTGCGACGACAGCACCGTGTACCTGCAACACACCGCCAGCGGCGAACCCATGCTGCTGGAAAATGTCGACAGCCTCGTCCTGTGCCAAGGCCACCAATCCGTGGACGACCTCGGCCAACAGCTCAAAGGCCTGGTGCCCTTCCAACGCATCGGCGACTGCCTGGCACCGCGCACCGTGGAAGAAGCCATCCATGAAGGCTTGAAAGTCGCCTGGGCGCTTTGAGGCTGCTTTATACTCCAGGGCTTTTGCAGGACGGGCGCCCGGACGCGCCCGTTCACCTGGTCCGGAGCCCGCCATGAACCCCAGCAGCAAGACGCCGCCCGCGAGCCGCCCTCCCGCAGCGGAGCCCGGCACCGACAACCAAGCCCCTGGCGGCCCACAGTTTCTTGGCACCCGCATCCGCGGCCTGCGCAAACGCCGCGGCCTGACCCTTAGCGAACTGGCGCAACAGAGCGAACTCACCGCCGGCTACATCAGCCAACTGGAACGCAACCTCGCCTACCCCTCCATCCCCGCCCTGTTCAACATCGCCCGCAGCCTGGGCGTGACCATCCAATGGTTCTTCGCCAGCGAAACCCAGACCGCGCCCGAGGATCAGGGCTATGTAGTGCGCAAGAAACAGCGGCTGCAGGTGAATTATGAGAACGGGATTATTGATCAGCTGTTGACCCCACAACCGACCCGGCAGTTGGAGTTTTTGCACTCACGGTTTCCGCCGGGGACCTACAGCAAGGAGAGTTACAGCCATGAGGGAGAAGAAGCCGGGTATGTGCTGTCGGGGAGTTTTGAGCTGTGGGTGGGGGAACGGTATTTTCAGCTGAGTGAGGGGGATAGCTTTAGCTTTTCCAGCCAGGAACCGCATAAGTATGGGAATCCTGGGGAGGAGGATGCGGTGGTGTTGTGGGTGATTACGCCGCCGACGTTTTGAGGGTTGGGGTAAAAGCTACTTTCGACCTCGCAGACTGGAGGTCTGTCTCTACTAGAGACTAGGATCGAGTAGTCAATATCTGATGAATAAGGTCGAAATTGATCTACCAAGGCACTGCTTGAATCGAGGTGCCACCGAACGACAGCCGTCTACCACAAGACGACGTTTGACGAGGATACATAGCGACTATGGAAGGCTCTGCGCTCTGGCTTTTTGATGCTCCACCGAATGTTGCCTGCCTCACTATGCGGTCAATTCTTGATGGTCATAAACCTATTCTTGCTGTTGTCCGAGACTTCGAAGACGGAGCATGGTCATTTCTAACAGGCGAAGACATCGAGATGGCTGACGCTCTTCTCGTATCCTTAAAGTCTATAGTCGAACTTGATCCCAGTATCATTGACCTGGCTGACCTTCAACCTGGCTGGACTGCAGTTCGCAGCCACCGCGATATGCCATGGCAGAGAGCAATCAAATAGTCTGCTGCGAATATCGTTAGCCGATCCGCCAGTTGGTGTTTCTGCACTCGCGTTTTCTGCTGGGGACGTACAGCAAGGAGAGTTATAGCCATGAGGGCGAGGAAGCCGGGTATGTGCTGTCGGGGAGCTTTGAGATGTGGGTGGGGGAACGGTATTTTCAGCTGAGTGAGGGGAATAGCTTTAGTTTCTCCAGCCAGGAACCTCATAAGTATGGGAACCCTGGGGAGGAGGATGCGGTGGTGTTGTGGGTGATAACGCCGCCGACGTTTTGACGGGAGCGACTGAGCGGAAGCGCAATGCACCGCTCTTTCGTTTACTGAAAACTAGCTGTCACGGACTGGGAAGTAGAACTGCTGCCGCAACCACTCGCTGAACTGGGCCTCGGTCAGCGGAGCGCGTTGCTCGCCCATTTCATTCCAGGCGCGGTTAATCATGTGTTCCCAGTTTCGGGTGACGTTCATTAGTGGCGCTGCTGCTCCCCAGAAGTGTCCGGCCTCCAATGTTGCCCTGACTCGACCGTTTAGCTCCGCGAGGGCGGCGGTGCCTTCCAGATAGCACCGCCCGGCTTCTAACAATTTTCTGAACTCGGTGATTTCAACGGTCATGTCTGGTCCCTTAAACAGAGCGTTTGGATAAGCAGCCTTTAGATTGATGCAGAGAATATCTGCTTTTCTGTTGTCACTTCACCCGAGGCTAGCGTAGTTGTATGCAGTACCAGGCCTCGGGTTTGGCTTTTTCACCGACACATCTAATTTTGGTAGTAGATGTCCCTTCCTACTAGCTACGATGACTCTCAGTTATCTGGAATGGGGGCCGTATGGAGCAAACCGAGATTGAGCCGCTTTTAGCGACGGTGTACGCGGTTCTGCGTGCAGAGGGTGCTAATGAGGCAGCTGAGATAGTACGCGGCCATCCTGCGAATGCGGAACTGACGGGCAACGACAACTGGAATGGCGGAACCAACTATTGGGATATCCGATTCATCATTCCTGCGTTGGAGTACGCCAAGCTCGGGGTCAAACGGGCCCAGCTTCAGGAAAGGATCACAGCTGCGATAAGGACGGTAACCGAGTACGAGCAAAAAGACGCGTACTCGGCGCTGATCGTACCTGCACGTGAATTCCATGCGGATTGGCGTTCCGGGAAGTCTTCCAACCTGCCGAGATCAGTGCGACAAAACATCACGGACGGACTGCGTCTAGAGGACGTGAAGTGGTATGGGGAGCTCAATGATGTTGAGTTTCTGAGTCGGCTGTATGAACTTGAAACCCTTCCTTCCACGGACAGTCGCTACAAAGACGCCGTCGGCGACATTTGGCAGCATCGCTATAACAACGATGACTGGGAGGATGACTGGATCTTCAGTGACTCCCGATTCAACCTCTTCGATGGGAGTGCTGAGGCATTTCTCCGGTTTCTCTGCGAAACGGTGCACCCCGTAGTTCGCCCCCAACGGGATGAGGCGATTAAGCTTGTTGAGCACTTCAACGATCAACTCCGGAACGCCGGCTGGGAGTTGTACCAAGAGCAGCAAATCGCCGGCCGCCCACGCTTTTCCTACCGGTTGATAAGCAGCGCTTCGACAGAAGCGAACGTAGCCAGGTCAGTCATGCGAGCGAGAGTAGTTGTCGAGGCGTTGAGCGCTGGATGGATGGCGAAGCAAATTGAGCGTCTGGAATATGCCGTCGATTCAGACCCCGAATTGGCGATCGGGACAGCCAAAGAACTGGTGGAAAGCTGCTGCAAGTCCATTCTCACGAAACGAGAAATTCCGTTCACGAAGACTGATGACCTAGGCAATCTGACGAAGAAGGTTACCAAAGCATTGCAGTTGGTTCCTGAAGGAGTCAGTGAAGCAGCTAAGGGCGCTGAAAACATCAAAAATATCCTCCGCAACCTCACTCAGTTGACCAGCAATCTCACACAGTTAAGAGGGCTGTATGGTACCGGACATGGCAAGGACGGCCAACATCGCGGGCTGCAGCCTAGGCATGCTCGGCTTGCGGTTGCCGCAGCAGTGGCGTTTATCGATTTCGTATCGGAAACGCATCGATACCGAGAAGCTTCGGAGCCGCAGAGGTGAAGCGCTTGGCTACGATTCAGTCCCTCGGTCCAGAGTAGTCGTTTGATCGACCCGATGGACATTAGCCCCGACCCGCAGAGAACGACTCATAGTTCGTTTAATCACGCGAGAAAAGATCGTCAATTGGATCGATAGCACTAAACGATCGCTCAGACCAGCTCATGCGTTGCTCTCTGTAAGATTCATAATCTGGCTCATGCTCTGTTTCAAAAAAATATTTATCGTAAAACCTATCCACATCAATATAGCCCATAACACTATCAGCCACACTGGATGAATCATTAGCCCCCAACTCATGAGCCTTTTCATCCATTAGCTCCATAAATTTTCTGCGCGCTGTTGATTGCGAACCACCATCAGAAAATATCTCCGCACCTGGAAACTCATCTTCAACTGACGCGATCAAATATTCTGTGATGGCTTGGTCATATGCATCGTAAAGCGATTGATGTTCTACAACTTCAAAGCATTTTACCAACTGACCTAAAATCAGTAATTCGTCATAACTTTGGCCATTGGTAAAAGCCCCTTCCAAGAATGATTCCACAGCAACTTTATCAACACAGCCATTGCGCAGCGCCCACAAGAGCACTCGTGCTGACGCTAAGAAGTGCACCCCACATTTCTCATCAGCGATAAAGTCAATGGCTTTCAAAAGACTTTGATCCGACAAGTTAAATTTTTTACCCAGCTCAGACCTTACGATACATAACTGCGCTAAAAATTCGGAATTAGACCCAAGAAAACTTATATTTGCAACGGATGAAAAGACATGTCCTATCACTTCAGCAGCCACACCCGCATTGATTATCTTATTATCCAACATATCCTTCAGTGTCTTCAATGAAGCCTGTGTCTTCAGGCTACCAAAGCACTGCCGCAAAACAGGAACATTACTGGCATATCTATTGAGTACAAAGTCACCTAAAGACGGGTTAAATAGCCGAACAAAAGGCTGACTTTCGCCTACTACAAATCTCGTGAGCATCGAACCAGATAGGTGACGGAGGTTTAGTAGAAAATCTTTTTTCCCTGTAAGACTGGCGGCTCCAGGGTTCGCTAGATATCGGGCAAATGACTCTGACAGCTCATGCTCGGTAATCAGGCGCCCGTTCATAGCGACCAGCAAAACCAAGGCACGGCCACAGTCATCCAGTTGTGCTTGAAATGGATGATCCCAGACCTGAGAGGGATCATCTAGCAACCCAGTTACATGACACCAGTAAGACTCTGGCGGGACATCCTCCAATCGCTGGGCATCGGTGATAAATCGAATCAGCCGAGGATTAAAATTCCCATGGTCAATAATAGTTCGATAACGTTTATGCGAGTACAACTGCTCAACATATTCAGCATCTATTTCAGAATGCCAGATATGATTATAAAGAATTCTGGCCTTATCGATCTTTACCAAAGATTCAAGTTTAATCTCAAACTCATTTCGACTTATATTTGAGTTATGAAAAACATCATTTAAAATTTTTCCTTGATTGAGAATAGTGGTTCGAGATGTCAATACAAAACGCTTTTGGGGATTTTTGACTATGCGTCTAATAAAACCCACAATCTTGGCGCCCTCATGGCCAGAAAGTGCTTCTAGGTAGTTGCGACCCAAAAAGTCATCAAAATAGAAAATTTGCTTCGAGTCAGGATCGAAGACATTCTCAGCCTCTTTAATATCATCAGAAATGACCGAAAGCCCAAAGCCGTCTGCGACGTACTTTAAAATTAGTTGCCCAGCCAATGTTGTCTTACCAATGCCAGCTGGACCCGTAATGATAACAACACTCGTGGACTCCAGTTTATCAATTGCCCGATTATGATCTCCTGTAGCTACATATAACTTAGAGACCTCAATGATTTCGCTAAGCTCAAACTGACTCCTATCATGCATTGGCTTATTAAGCATATACGTAAGAACATTCGAACTAGCAATCCAGAGCTTATAGTGCCGCCTTTCAACATCTGGATACTTCGACAATATATCACTCAAATCCTCTCGACCCAGTATATCTACTGGAGACAAAACGAATGGCGAAAGCTTCTGCATTAAAATTTTTTTGTCGTTACGAGACAGCGAATGAGACAAGGCTAAAATATATCGACTTGGTGATAACTTCTGAACTTTAAGACTTTCAGAATCCGCAATAGATTTAACGAGCTTTTCTAACGGCGTCGAAACCCAATGCTTACATTGGAGAATCCACTCATCCTCCTCGGACCTAAAAAAGCGACCATCCACTCCGGAGTCACGTCCGGGCTTGAATCTTTCGAACCTGACCCCCTCCCTCGCACTCAGCAGGTCAGCGCAAAAGACTTCGAACTCTTTGTCGTTTAGCCGCGAAAAATCGTAATCGCTCACAAAAGCCTCACTCATAAGTGGACCACATGCCAGTAAACCGCTCAGCACGAGAGTATAGTTTTTGCAAGCCGCACATGAGCCATCGCAGTGATAGCCGCAAAGATGCGTGCTTTCTTGGGCTGGTCAGCCATATGACATGGTGCTTTGCTCCAATACAACAACGCGATGTCGAAGAACGGATGATCTGACTCGCCGCTTCTGCCCAAAAGCAGTCACCCTGCCTTAGCATTATCTGGAATGACTTAAGTTTTGATATCAAATCTGCTCAATAGCGCGGCGCCGTTAGTGACACCTAAAATCTGATCGATCGCAGCAATTTTTTGGGATGCACCATCGAGCGCAAAGTCAGCATTGGTGTAAACAGACTCCGCCTCATTATGAAGTGCATAAGCAATATGCGCCGCCACACGAACACTCATCGGAGCGTCTACAGCGCTACCCAGATAATCAACAAGTAAAAGCTTGATCTCTAGCAATGCGAGGGCGAGTAGCCTATTTTGGTCAGCTTGCATATTGGGATCCTAGATATTGCAACGCGGTGTTCGAAAGACTTTTCCGAGGTTATATAAAACGTCGGATAGGCAAAAGCAAAAGTCCGCTCCGGGCCGAGAACAGTTCGCTCATGACAGGCAGCTTCTGGCAGAAAGCCACCTCATCAAATCATAAAGACGCCGCTTACCAACCAACAATAAGCGGCGTTTCTATCTACTTATTACGGTATAGCCCTAACTCAAAGCCTCTCCCTCGACCCCTCTTCCCCCACCCCCAACCCCACATCATCAATCACCGCCTTCCCCATCTCCGCCAAGAAGTGCGAAGCCCACGCATACCGCTCCCCCTGCTCTTCCATAGCAGCATCCAGCGCTAACTTCTTGGCGTAGTACAACAACGTCGAAGCCTGCTCCAACGCCTGCTGCAAAGGCACATCCGCATTGACGCGGAACAACGTTAGTTCAGGATCGGCACATTGGCCAAAGGTGACAAAACCTTGGGTTTTGATGGGTGTTGAGTTGCTCATCGTGCACCTCCCGCCAAGGTCTGGCAGCAGAGGTTTTTGAGCGGAGGAAGGCGAAAGGAACAGCAGCAAACTTCACACAGATTACCGGCAGACATGATTGAAACTCCCTGATCAACAATGTGCCTTTATCTGATCGGGTTCTCAGGCCCGGTCGCTGATTTTGCAGCGACCGCAGCAGACTAGGCGGTCTGCTCACGCTGGGGCAACCGCTAAACCGTAGCCGGTTATGTCGCTAGGATTAGCGAGCCGTTATGCTCTCCCCCACCCCGGATAAGGACATCTGCCCCCTCATGATCGACCGCGAACAACTCCATCAAAACGGTTACCTGTTGCTGCGTCAGGCGCTGCCCGCCGACTGGCTGGATGAGCTGCGGGCCACGTTCGAGGCGGGGGTGATTGAGCCGGAGCAATGGCCGGTGCCTCGGGGGCCGGACTGGCGTCATGCGTTGGTGGATCTGGATGCACGGGTGCAGGCGGTGTGTCGTTTGCCGGCGCTGTTGGCGGTGGCCGGGGAGTTGATCGGGGAAGGCTTTTTTCTGGCTCAGGTGGAGGGCCGCGAGCCGTTGGCGGGGGGCGGTCATCAGGTGTTGCACCGGGATCTGTCGGAGCAGCGCCTCGGTGACCGGGTCACGGCGCTGGTCTATCTCGATGACTATGGACCGGCCAATGGCGCGACGCGCATCGTGCCCGGCAGTCATCGCCCCGAGGAGCGGTTGGCGCCCTTCGATTTCAGTGATGAATCCCGGGTGGTGCAGTTGGCGGGTAAGGCGGGGGACGTGCTGCTGTTCGATGCCGATCTGGTGCATGGGGCCAGTCTGAACGCCAGTGGTGCGCGCCGTCGCAGCTTGCTGATCAGTTATTGCGCCCAGGGGCTGTATGAGTCCCATCTGCAGACGCTGGGCCTGCGTGCTATCCGCATGGACACCAGCGAGCGCTTCGAACCCGCGGATTTTGTCTGAGTGGGCTCGGGCGCGAGGTGTGCGTCAGCCGCAGCGTGGCGCTCATTCAGTCGACAAGGCGTTGGCTAGGCGTTGCAGTGCCTGGGCCAGTTCCAGGGCCTGTTCTGCCGTCAGTTCCACCGGATCGTTGTGCGGGCTGATGGCCTTGAGATGAATGGCACTGCCCTGCTCTATCCATAGGCGCACGGCGCCGTCGCTGCTCTCGAAATAATCCGTTGTGTTGTCAACCGACATGTTCATTGACCTTGTGCGTGGGCGGTGGCCAGTTCCAGCAGCCGAGTGAAGTGGGCGATGGCGAAATACAGGTCATCGCGGGTGTCGCCGTCCCAGTCTTCGACGGCTTCCCTGTCTGCCTTGAGTGAGGCGATGCGGGTTTGGATCTCGGCGATTTCCTCGGCGCCGCACTGGGTGGCGATGGCCTCCCAGCGCTCCTGGGGAATGTTTTGCTGGACCGAAAGCCCGGCTTGGGCTTGGGCGATCAGTGCGGTGAGTTGGCTCATGGGGCTGGGTCCTGATGAGGCGAGAAGTTGACCGGCGGCCTTGCCGGGCCAGTGCATCGCTCAAGCGCGTGCGGGGCGCCGAGGCGGCGGATGGTAACCCACTCGCAGGCGGCTCGGCGTGGGTTGTGCGCGAAGGTTTTTTATCCCGCCTGTTGCCCTGGGTGCTTGGCAGCGCCGCACGGGTCGGCTTCAATAACCGCCCCTTTTCATGTTCAGGAGCTAGAAGGATGCAGCTTTATTACCGTTTGGCGGCCGCGTGGGTCATGGCGTGGGTACTGGGAACCGGGCTGGCCCAGGCCGAGGAACGGCCACAGGTGGCGGACAAGATCCTGGCCTACACCGGGCCGCACGGGGTGAAGGTCTGGACCTTGCGCATTGGTGAGCGCAGCGCCAATCAGGCGCTGGTGCAGGTGGAAGACGCCGACCACGACTGGAACATGCGCATTCAGAAAATGAACGTGGAGCAAACCGATCGCGACACCCGTTACTTCACTCAGGTGGACGGGCAGAAGTTCGTGGTGCTGCTACTTCAGGAAGGCTATGGCGAGCTGCATCTGCCGGGTGAGGCCAAGCCGCTGAAGGTGGGCTATGACAGCAACCTGTCCAGCTATGGCGATGCCCAGGCGTTTCTCAATGAGTACCTCAAGGCCAAGTAGAGCGTCGGGCGGGCGCTGCAAGCGCGGTGCTCGTTGATCGGCGGCGCTCGTGACTGAAATGCCGCGAGCGCTCTGCAACAACGCCTCCCTAGGGAGGCGTTGTCGTTTTACCCGGTTTGCAAACCTCTCAGCGCAAATCGAACCGATCCAGGTTCATGACTTTGTCCCAGGCGGCGACAAAGTCCTTCACGAACTGCTCACCCGCATCCGCCGCCGCATACACCTCGGCCAGGGCCCGCAGTTGCGAGTTGGAGCCCAGCAGCAGGTCAACCCGGGTACCGCTCCATTTGTATTGCCCAGTGGCGCGGTCGCTGCCCTCGTACAGGTCGCGGGCCTCGGACTGGGGTTTCCATTGGGTGCCCATGTCCAGCAGGTTGACGAAGAAGTCGTTGCTCAGGGTGCCCGGGCGCGCGGTGAACACGCCGTGGGGCGATTGCCCGACGTTGGCCCCCAGCACCCGCAGGCCGCCCAGGAGCACGGTGAGTTGCGGGGCGGTCAGGGTCAGCAGTTGTGCTCTGTCCACCAGCAGGGCTTCGGCGGTGACGCCGGAAACCGGCTTGAGGTAGTTACGAAAGCCGTCGGCCACCGGTTCCAGCACGGCGAAGGATTCGACGTCGGTCTGTTCCTGGCTGGCGTCCATGCGCCCCGGGGCGAAGGGCACGCTGATGCTGTAGCCGGCATTTTTCGCCGCCAGTTCCACCGCCGCGCAGCCGCCGAGGACGATCAGGTCCGCCAGGGACACGCGCTTGCCAGTGCTTTGCGCGCTGTTGAAGGCGCTCTGCACCGCTTCCAGGGCGCGCAGCACCTGGGCCAGTTGCTGCGGTTGGTTGACCTCCCAGTCTTTCTGCGGGGCCAGGCGAATCCGCGCGCCGTTGGCGCCGCCGCGCTTGTCCGAGCCGCGGAAGGTCGAGGCCGAGGCCCAGGCGGTGGACACCAGTTGCGCCACGGACAGGCCGGAATTGAGGATCTGGCCCTTGAGCTGCTGGATGTCCTGGGCGTCGATCAGCGGGTGGTTCACGGCGGGAATCGGGTCTTGCCAGATCAGCTCTTCGGCCGGCACTTCCGGGCCCAGGTAGCGGGCGCGCGGGCCCATGTCGCGGTGGGTGAGTTTGAACCAGGCCCGGGAGAAGGCTTCGGCCAGTTGCTCGGGGTGCTGGTGGAAGCGCCGGGAGATGGCCTCGTAGGCCGGGTCGAAGCGCAGCGACAAGTCGGTGGTGAGCATCGACGGCGTGCGGCGTTTATTCGGGTCGTGGGGGTCGGGCACGCTGTCGGCCCCGGCGCCGGCTTTGGGCCGCCATTGGTGGGCGCCGGCGGGGCTGGTGGTCAGTTCCCATTCGAAGCCGAACAGGTGGTCGAAGAAGTCGTTGCTCCAGCGGGTCGGGGTGGTGGTCCAGATCACTTCCAGGCCGCTGGTGATGGCGTCGCCACCGACGCCTGTGCCGAAGCTGCTTTTCCAGCCCAGGCCCTGTTCTTCCAAACCGGCGGCTTCCGGTTCCGGGCCGACGTGGGTCGCGGGGCCGGCGCCGTGGGTCTTGCCGAAGGTGTGGCCGCCGGCGATCAGGGCCACGGTTTCTTCATCGTCCATGGCCATGCGGGCGAAGGTTTCGCGGATGTCCCGGGCCGCCGCCAGCGGGTCGGGGTTGCCGTTGGGGCCTTCCGGGTTGACGTAGATCAGGCCCATCTGCACCGCCCCCAGGGGGTTCTCCAGCTCGCGGTCGCCGCTGTAGCGCTGGTCGCCGAGCCAGGTGGTTTCGCTGCCCCAGTAGACGTGGTCTTCCGGCTCCCAGACGTCCTGGCGGCCACCGGCAAAGCCGAAGGTTTTAAAACCCATGGATTCCAGGGCGACGTTGCCGGTGAGGATGATCAGGTCGGCCCAGGAGATCTTGCGTCCGTATTTCTGCTTGATCGGCCAGATCAGCCGCCGCGCCTTGTCCAGGCTGACGTTGTCCGGCCAGCTGTTGAGCGGGGCGAAGCGCTGCTGCCCGCCCCCGGCGCCGCCACGGCCATCGGCGATGCGGTAGGTGCCGGCGCTGTGCCAGGCCATGCGGATGAACAGCGGGCCGTAGTGGCCGAAATCCGCCGGCCACCAGGGTTGGGAGTCGGTCATCAAGGCCAGCAGGTCGCGCTTCACCGCGGCCAGATCCAGGGTCTTGAATTCGGCGGCGTAGTCGAAGTCCTCGGCCATCGGGTCGGACAGCGGCGAGTGCTGGTGGAGGATCTTCAGGTTCAGTTGGCCGGGCCACCAGTCACGGTTGCTGGTGCCTTCGCCGGCGGTGTGTTTGAACGGACACTTGGATTCGTTGGACATGGGTCACTCCTTCGGTCATCGGAAACCTGCCGCTCGACGTTGGCCCCGGGTTGGACAACCGTGTGAACAGCGTAGTGAAGGACAAGCGAAGGTAAAAATAGCTTCGCTTGATGACCCTGGCAGAAAAAAACCATGACAGGTGCCAGGCTCCCAGCGGGCGCCCTGCCCCCTGGAGCCTGTTCATCCTCTGGCGAGCGATGCTCAGGCTTGTTTAACGCCCCATGAACTCAGCGCAGCAGATTGTCAACAGCGGCTTAGCCCTGGGCGTTCAGGCGACGCTGGGTGTCGATGTCGATCTGCTGGCGCAGGGCCTGGAACAACGGGCTGGCATCGGTGTAGCGGCGGCCGTAGCCGAGGTTGAAGCGGTAGTCGAAGTCCGCCGGGTTCTGGCCCTGGGTGTGTTGCAGCAGGGTTTCCAGCTTGTCCAGGGCCTTGACCGTCTGCGCCTCGGCGCTGGCGGCGCCTTCGTATTCATCCCACAGGTCCAGCAGGCGTTGGTGGGCCGGGGCGTCCAGGGCTCGGGCGAGCAGTTGCAGGTCTTCGCGCTCCTGCTGGCTCTTGTGCGGGTGGCCGGCCTGGGCCACCGCCGGGATGTCGCCGTGAATGGCCTCCCCCAGGTCGTGGACGATGCACAGCTTCAGCACCCGCAGCAGGTCCAGTTCGCCCAGTTGGTCTTCGAACAGCAAAGCCATCAGGCACAGGCGCCAGCTGTGTTCGGCGGTGCTTTCCTGGCGGCCGCTGGAGGTGTGGGCGCTGCGCAGCACGTCCTTGAGTTTTTCCGCTTCACGGAGGAACTCAAGGCGGCCGCTGAGAAGTTCGGGGGTCATGGACAAGCCTGCTGCAAGTGAACGAGGCCCGCGCCGTGGGGCGGCGGGCGATGGCTTACCAGACTAGTCAGCGGCCGGAGCCCGGTCCACGGATAAAATATGCGTGGCGTGGCCTCGACAGGCGCTTCAGAGGGTTTCCACCAGCCGCACGGCGTTGCCGTCGGACAGGTTGAGGCGGGTCCAGCGGCACTGACTGGGGGCGATGGGCACGATGGCCGAATCGTTGTGGCCGCTGAAGAATTCCACGGACGGCGGTGCCAGCACTTCGCGCCAGCCCAGGTCATCCAGGGCGGCTTCCTTGCGGGTGATTTCCTCGGTGCAAAAGCCCCACAGCGATTGGCCCAGCAACTCGCTCAAGGGCACGCCGAACTGCCCGGCGCGGGTCGCTGAACAGGCCAGCAGGCGGTGGGTCAGGTCGCACACCAGGTGCACGGCGCGCGGGCTGTCGTTCACCAGCCGCGCCAGGGCCTGATCGGCGGCGGCGCTGAGGTTGGCCGCCAGCAACTGTTCCAGGCGCGCGCGCTCGGCCGGTTCCATGGCTTGCTGGCCGTTTTCCCAACGGGAAATGCTCGACTGCGCCACGCCGAACAGCTCGGCGGCATGCTGTTGCTTGACCCGGTGCAACAGGCGCCAGCGCCTGAGGGCCAGGCCCAGATGGGGTGAGGTGAACAGCGCTACGGACATGGCCTGGGCGATGCGAGTAAAGGGGCGGGCAGTTTCGCAGGCGCGGCGCATGGCGGGCAACTGGCGCCGACCAATGCAATTTGTCCGGCCCGCCACAAGTTGCTGGACAGTGCAGTAAAAGCCCCGAAAAATCAGCGCCTTTGCCCTGCCCTCCACGGGCCGGGTGCCTGTGCCAAGGAGTTCGGCCCAATGCTCAATGTCTTGTTTGTCTGCAGCCAGAACAAGCTGCGCAGCCCCACCGCCGAGCAGCTGTTCGCCGACTGGCCGGGGATCGAAACCGCCTCGGCGGGGCTCAACCACGATGCCGAAGTGCCCCTGGGTCCGGAGCTGGTGCAATGGGCCGGGCTGATTGTGGTGATGGAAACCCGGCACCGGGAAAAACTGCGCAAGCGCTTCAAGGCGCAACTGCGCGAGCAGCAGATTGTGTGCCTGAACATCCCCGATGATTACGACTTCATGGACCCGGCGCTGATCCAGTTGTTGCGGCAGAAAGTGCCGCCGTTTCTTCCTCATGGCGGCGAGGGTCGCTGATATGCCTTTGGCATTCAGGGCCCCGCCCAAGCTGCGGGTGGAGCTGCGCAAGCCCCCATGGGTTTGCGAGATCGCTGGCGAGCCTGCGGCTCGTTCGCAGCCTTCGGCAGCGGCTACATGAAGCGGATGCGGGGTGGGGTCATGCGCGGTGTGCGGCGCCAAGGGCGGCGGTCAGTTCGGGCGAGGCGTTGTAAAGCGGTGTGCTGCCCTGCAACAGGATCTGCGCGCTGCGCCGGTAGGCGGCGCCGTCGATCAGTAGCTCCCCGGCCACCTGTCGGGCATTGATCAGGGTCTCCAGCACCCCGGCGGGATTTTCAATCGCCAGCGGGTATTCGCCCGGCTCCTCGCCTAGCACCGGCGCCCGCGCCAACAGGGCGTGGGCCACGGTGCCCTCGGCCAGGCAGGCCGCCGCCAGGCAGCAGCCACCGGACACCGCCAGGGACGGGTGGGCGTTCTGTGGGGTGAAGTAGCGGGTGGCGATATCCCCGCCTTCTCGCGCCGGGCTGACGATGCAGATCTTCGGGATGGTTTCGCTGCGCCGCAGGTCGTCGGCGCTCATCAGGCGGCCGTCGCGCTGGCGCAGGCCCATGCGCAACCCGCCCAGCACCATCAGTTCCAGCAGACGCGCCTTGAACTGCAAGTCGGCGTCCAGTTCGGCCGGGCTTTCCTCGCCGGTCTGGCCCAGGTCCGCTGCGCGCAGGATGACCATGGGCACCGCCACATCGATGCAGGTGGCGGCGATGCCGTCCAGCAGGTCGACCCGTTGCCCGGTGGGAAACAGCGCGCCGGTCTTGGCCCCCACCGGCTTGTCGAGAAACAGGTCGACCCCGGGAAACACGCCGTTGACCCCGGGAATGCGCGTGTCGCTGAGCAGGCGTCCGTCACTAAAACCCAGGCGTGCATACATCGTGGTCTGGGTGTTGCTGTTGTAGATCTCGATCTGCCCACCGCCCTCCCCGGGCTCCAGCCAGCCGCGTTGCAGGGCGTACAACGGCAGGGCCGCGGACATGTTGCCGCAGTTGACGCTCCAGTCGATGGCGCTCTTGCCCGCCGCCAGTTGCGCCAGGGTGCTGATCATCCGTGTCTCGCCGGGGCGGCGCTCGACGATGAACACCTTGTTGCTGGTGGGCCCGCCGCGCCCCAGGCCGGTGATCTGGGTATTGCCCGGGCACTCGCCGTGCAGCGGCACGCCCATCAGGTGGCGCAGCAGTTCTTCCACCAAGGCTTCGTCCCGGGGCAGCGCTTCGCGGGCCAGGATCAGCCCGGTGGAGGTGCCACCACGGGCGTGGCACACGGGGAACTCAGGGATAGCAGCAGGCTTTTGCAGATCGGGCATGGCGGGCGCCTCCACGGTGGGCGAAAAGAGCAGCCCCTGGTCGCGCGGGCAACGGGCGGCAGCGCAGCATGATAAACCGTCGCGGCCGATCCCGGGGCGGCGGCATGGCGAGCCGCGGTCGCCTGATACAGCGCTTGCTCGCGCAACCCGAGCACCGTACTTTCTAGCGCCGCGCGCGACCCTGCTGTCAGCGCGAGGGTTCAACCCACCGCCCATGGACCCGGAGCGATGCCATGCCCCAAGCCCCCCAACAACTGTTGTTCCTGCCCGGCGCCTCGGGCAATCGTCAATTCTGGCAACCTTTGGCCGCGCAGCTGCGCCATCCGGCGCGCCAGGTGCACCTGGGCTGGCCGGGTTTTGGCGACACCCCGGCGCGGGCTGATGTGCAGGGCATGGACGATCTGGTGGACCTGGTGCTGCAACGCATCGACCAGCCCTCCGCGCTGGTGGCCCAGTCCATGGGCGGCATCATTGCGGTGCGTGCGGCCCTGGCGCGGCCGCAGCTGATCACCCATCTGGTGTTGAGCGTCACCTCCGGCGGCGTCGACATGTCCGACCTGGGCGCCAGTAACTGGCGCAAGGATTACACCGCGGCCTATCCGCAACTGCCCCGCTGGTTTGTCGACGATCGCAGCAACCTCGGCCCGCGCCTGGGGGAATTGCCCATGCCGGTACTGCTGCTGTGGGGCGACCGCGATCCCATCAGCCCGGTGGCGGTGGGTCAGCGTCTGGCCCGACTGTTGCCACAAGCCCTCTTGCGCATCATGCCCGGGGCCGACCACGACCTGGGCCTGAGCCATGCCACTCAGGCGGCGCAATGGCTCGACCAGCACCTGGGCGCAGCCTGATCGAAGGCGCCCAAGCGGACGCCTGCCCCTGGCCTTGCACCGCTCGTCTTGTGCTCGCTCTTTTTACAGCGGGCCATTTGACTAAGCGTCTTGAGGATCTAGATTCCACTCGCGACTTCACGGAAGTGCATCAAGCTCGAAGCCCGGCAAACCGGGGCCCGGGTACCGATGCTCAGTGGCCGCGCCCGGAAACTCGATTGCCTGTTTGCCTGGGCACTCCAGGCATCTAACGCGACAGCAGGGAGCTGGACATGAACGACAACATCATCGACATCATGGTCACCATTGATGTGGACACCATTCTCAATAGCCAGGGCAAACAATTCGACAGCGGCCAAACATTCAACCTGCAAAAAAGCGACCCGACGCAGCCCAGCCACCTCTACAACTTCACCACCGGCGGGGTAAGGCTCTCCAGTCAGGCGATCTACATGGTTGCCAGACGCAACAACGCCCCAGTCGGCGAAGGTACGGATGAACTGTCGGTCAACCTCAAGGAGGGCGACCTGATCCACTGGCGCAGCACCAGCCTGTCCGAGGGGCTGTACCACACGGTGCTGCTGTATCAGTACACCCAGACGTCGCCGGTAGTGACGCAACAGAACCCCAATTACGTGCAAGACATCACCCCGGTGGTCTTGAACCACACGCCCATGCCGATCATCAATCAAAGCAATCCATCCGGGCAGCCCATCGCCCAGAGCGTCAAGAATTTCTATTGGGAAGGCCGCGCCGTGCGCCAAGGCAGCATCACCTATACCTGGGCCTTCATGATTGTCGACAGTGACAACCAGGTGGTGGGTTATTGCGACTGGGACCCCTACATCAATATCAACTGAGTGCCTTGCCCCTCTCCCTGTCGGCACCGGGAGAGGGGCTTGCCGTCGCCCTGCCCGATCACTGTCACTGCCTCTCCTCCCCGCTCAACCTTGGCCAAGCCTTGATGCACCGCGAACCAGGCACTTGCCTCCCGCCCGACGCGGCCCGTATTTTATCGACCCCCGCCGCAACAACGTCCCGGCCAGCCCCGAGGTCGCCGATGGCGTGGGCCCGTTC
Source organism: Pseudomonas danubii (assembly GCF_042980055.1). NCBI lineage: Bacteria > Pseudomonadati > Pseudomonadota > Gammaproteobacteria > Pseudomonadales > Pseudomonadaceae > Pseudomonas > Pseudomonas danubii. The sequence goes on along the minus strand of NZ_CP116502.1, from coordinate 4,122,816 downwards.
CCTTGCCTTGTCCCGGAGACTGTATGGATCTCGCCACCCTGAGCCTGTTCATCCCCGCCTGTTTCGCCCTGAACATGGCCCCTGGCCCGAACAACCTGTTGTCCGTGAGCAACGCCACCCGTTATGGCTATCGGCAATCGTGCCTGGCGGGCAGCGGCCGGCTGCTGGCCTTCGCCGCCATGATCGCCCTGGCCGCCGCCGGCCTGGCGGTGGTCCTGCAGACGTCGGAACTGTTGTTCCATGCCATCAAGATCCTCGGTGCGGGGTATCTGCTGTACCTGGCCTGGCAACTGTGGCGTGCCAACCCCGGCAATGAAGTGGCCGATGACCCGGCCCGCGTCGGCCTGTGGGCCCTGGCCCGCCAGGAATTCCTGGTGGCGGCGGGCAACCCCAAGGCGATCCTGATCTTCACCGCCTTCCTGCCGCAATTCGTCGATCCGGCGCAGCCGATGGGCCCGCAGTTCCTGACCCTGGGCGCACTGTTCCTGGGGCTGGAGTGGATCGCCATCTGCGCCTACGCCTACATGGGCCTGCACCTGCGCCGCTGGTTCGCCGAACCCCGGGGCAAGCGCCTGTTCAATCGCGCCTGCGCGGTGCTGTTGTCGGGGGCGGCGTCGGTGCTGTTGATGGCGCGGCGCGGCTAGAGGAGTACAACCTTCAGTCGGACGGGTACAGCCCATGCATGAGGGGTTCTATGCATTTTGCTCGGCGCGAGGGTAGGATTAAATCCTACTCAGCTGGAGAAACTCCCCATGCGTAGCACTCAGCAATTCAGCATCACCCTGCCAAACCAGATGGCCGACGCAGTGAAAGCCAAAGTCGCTACTGGTGAATATGCCAGCGAAAGTGAAGTCATACGCGATGGCCTGCGGGCATTGATGGCTCGTGATCGAGCCATGGAAAGCTGGCTCACCGGCCAAGTGGCAACCGCCTACGATGCCTTGAAAGCGGACGCTTCACGCACACTCAGTGTCGATCAGGTCCGTGCTCGGTTGTCAGCAGAGCACCAGAACGCCCGCAACAAACTGGAATGACGCACACCGTCGAATTTGCTCCAGAAGCTCTGGAGCAGCTAACCGCGCTCTATCGCTATATAGCCACGGCAGCCTCGCCAAACATTGCCCAGCGCTATACCGACGCCATCGTGAGCCATTGCCAAACGCTGCAGACCTTTCCTCAACGGGGAAACCAGCGGGATGACATACGCCCCGGCCTGCGTATCACACACTATCGCAAGCGGGTCGTGATCGCCTTTGCCGTCGAGACCCGGAAGGTTGTCATCTTGGGCCTTTTTTACGGTGGCCAGGATTTCGAAACCACTCTTCTGGTTGATTGGGAGAACTAAAGAGATGACGCCAACCGCAAGGGCTTTGCGGGGCAGGCCGACCAGGACAATCCAGCATCCGGTGACTCAACCCCGGCCACGGCGGCCTGATGCTGCCGAAAGGCCCGCTGCTCGCCCGCCAGCAGACGCGGCAATAACTGCAATTCGTCGCTGAGGGCGGCCAGCGGCAGGTGCCGCAAAGACTCCATGTCGAGGATCTCCATGCTCATCAGTTCGCCCCTTTAACGCCGAGACAACAATCCTGCGAATGAGCCTAGGAAACGGATGCGCCCTCGCGCACATTTTTCTCTGCGTGCCGCGTCCGGCTCGCTATGATGTTTTCCCATGAACACCAGCATCGCCCTTCGCCAACCCTGTCCGCCCGGCGCCTGCATCTGCGAGCGCGAGCAGTTGCTGGACACCCCCGGAGCCGACCTGCGCATCCTCAATCTGACGCGCCAGGAGGAAAAGCGCCTGCTCGAACGCCTGGAAAATCTCAAGGACCTGGCGGACCTGGAGCACATGCAGCGACGGATCTACCAGCAACTGGGGGTCCGTGTGGAGATCACCCCCAGCGACAACGAAGTGCGCAGCATGCGCGGTATCACGATCGCCCTGGCCGAGCACCCCGGCCTGTGCCGCAAGACCCGACAGTCGATTCCCGCCGCCATCCGCCGAGCCATGGAGAACCGCCCGGAAATCGCCTACCGCCTGCTCGATGCCCAGGACTTGCTGCGCGATACCTGACGGCAAGTTTCAGCCACAAGCAGCAGGCTTGCGGCTTGTGGCTCAAAGCTGGAAACTTGCCGCTGCTTTTTCCAGGACTCCCCTCATGCAAAACACCCCACTGAACGCCGCCGACTTCGAGCTGATCGAAGACACCCTGCTCCAGTACGGCGACGACCACTCGGTGCTCAACCCTTGCGAGCTGGACGGCTACTTCACCGCGCTGGTGTCGGGCCCGACTCAAGTCGATATCGCCGAATGGTTCCCGGGCATCTGGGGCGGCGAAAACCCGGCCTGGGAAACCCCGGAGCAATGCCGGCAGTTCATCGACCTGTGCGTGCGCCACATCAACACCCTGGCCGCGCAATTGACCCAGGCCCCGCAAGCGTTCAAGGCGCGCTTCGAACAGACCGAGCACCAGGGCCAGAACCTGCTGCTGGCCGAAGAATGGTGTTTCGGCTACCTGCGCGGGGTGGCCGTGGGCAACTGGCCGGAGATGCCGGCGCCGCAGGTCCAGGCGCTGCAGTTGATCATCGACTGCGCCGAACAGGACAACTTCGAACTGCCCGCCGACCTGGACCTGGAGCAGCATCGCCAGCAGATCGCGGCCATCGAACCTGCCGCGCGGCAGTTGCATGCCTACTGGTTGGCGCAGCGCTGAAGTAAACCGCATCCGAAAAAAAACGCCGCGGGCTCCGATCAGAGCCCGCGGCGTTTTTGTTTGCGTCCTGCCAGCGGCGCGAGGCTTACAGCAATTTGCGCTGCACCGCTTCATCCAGGGTGCTGCGGGCCAGTTGCTGGACCACGTCGCGGGTGTCCGCCTGGAAAGGAATGGCGACGATCAGCAGCAACTGCATCCAGGTGCGCACCGACTCGCTCTTGCGAATCCGCCCCAGCTCCTTGCCGTCCTTGTCCTTGAACACCGTCTCCAGGGTGAAGGTGTTCTTCGCCGTGGACGGAATCACAAAGAAGGTGGCGCCGGTGATGATGGCCGAGGCCATGCTGAACTGTTCGTTGTTGTACAGGGTGGCTTCGGCATACAGGTCCGATTCGACCTTGTCGGTGCTGACCCGGGCAAAGCGCCCGGACTGGCGGTAGGCGTCGGCCACCACGGTTTCCCAGGCGGCTGCCGGAGCGCCGGCGGCGGCATTGGCCGGGCCGCCGTTGACCTGGTACATGGCGGTGGTGCGCACAAAGGCGCTGGGCTTTTGCTCGGTGGTCTGTGCCGCCGGCGGCCAGGTGCCGACGGCTGTCAGTTCGTGTTGCGAGTAGGACACGCAGCCGCTCAGCAGCACTGCGCCGAGCACCAGGAGGTGCTTGATGGAAACCAACATGTGTCTCTCCTTGATCTTAGCGTTGTGCCAACCGGGCGCTGGCGTTGTCGAGCAATTTGGCAACCAGTTCATTCAGTTGCCTGGCGCCCTGGGTCGGGGCCCAGTACTCACGGCCGTACAGGCCGACGTTGCGTTCGAACTTGAGCTGCTCCTTGGCACTGGCCAGTTCCTGGCCGTTGCGGTCGACGATCGACAGCTCGCCGGCCAGGTCGAAGCTATCGACGTAGATCGGCCCGTTGACCCAGATCCATACGGTCAGGGTCAGCAAGGCTCCAGGCAGGTAGCCCGGGTGAGGCGCGCGGTGGCCCTTGAGGGAGGTCATGTTGAACTTCAGCACTACGTCCTCCTCGCCCAGGCGGGTGGGGAATTCGCTGAGCTGACGGAAGTAGCCGGCACTCTTGACGTAGGGGGTCAGCTGGGCTGTGAGGGAACGACTGATGGCGGTGCGTGTGGCTTCGTCGATACCGGGAGCGGTGACCTGCACATCGGCAATTTGCGCAGTGCGCGGGCTGCTGATGGGCGCGGGATGCAGCGGCGCGCCCAGCGGGCCGGTGACGCTATAGGAGACACAGCCGGTCAGCGCCAGGGTGGCGATAAGGGCGGCGGCCCTGAGGAGGGTTTTGAACACGAAATATCCTTATTGATCAACGAACAGCACCAACGTCTCGACCCCAGGGCCCAGAACTTTAGGAAAACCTCGCATTCAGTTGGGGGCTACAGGCCCGCTCCCGGGCCTTATTGATAATCCTCTTCATAGGCCTGGAGCAGATTGAACAAGTGCTCCTGGGGCATCGCGCAGTCCTGCAACGGTTCGGGCGCAACCCCGTTCCACTCCTCATCGGGGTCGCTTTCGACAATCAGCAGCGGCACCTGGGCGTTGTTGAAGAAGGCGAGGATGTCGCGCAGTTCCTGCTCGCGCTCTACATGGTCGTTGTGAAACAGCTTGGCGCTGTAGAAGAAACCCTCGGCGCCACGGCGCAGATAGCCCTGGGCAACGCTCAGGGACAGGCCCAGGCGTTGATGGAGAAACTTGACCAGCGCCAGGCTGGTGGTGGGGGTCGCCGTGGCGAGGCTGATGCGGGACATGGCAGGTTCCTTGAAAAACGACAGGTAATGACAGCGCGGTTACTCGGGGCGCCACAGTTCGAGCCCTTGCACATGACGCTCGATGTCGTCCATGTCGTCCTCCCCCAGGGTGTGGTCGAAGGGCTCGCTGAGAATCCTGCGCACCTGTGCCAGGCGCTGGGTGACCTGCTGGTTATCGATGAAATCGGTGGTGGCACGCTGGTAGTCGGCCACGGGTTTATCCCTGTAGTAGGCGCCCATCTTGTGCAGCGAGATCAAGACGAACTCCAGTTCCGCCAGGGCTTGCAGGGCCTGCTCCCCCGAGAGGGTGATGGTGCGGTTGCTTTCCAGCATCGAATACTTCCTTGACTCTCAACCATTGGACAGACCGCCGCCACCTGGGTAGCGTGCGGCGCACATTTCAAACAGGCAGGCCCCCAAACATGCTGATCAGGGACTTTCAAAGCAGCGATCTGCAAGCGTTGCTGGCGCTCTGGCTGGACGCCTCGATCCAGGCCCACCACTTTGTCGACCCCGATTTCTGGCGCGCCAAGGTCGAGGACATGCGCAACCTCTACATTCCCCATGCCCAGACCCGAGTGGCCGAACGCGACGGCCAGCTCCTGGGTTTCTACTGCCTGCATGAGGATCAGCTGGCAGCGATTTTCGTCAGTGTGCAGCACCAGGGCCAGGGCGTGGGCAAACAGCTGCTGGCCGATGCCCGCGAGCGGCGCTCACGCCTGGAACTGGCGGTGTATGCCGCCAACCTGCCGAGCATCGGCTTCTACCGCCAGCAGGGATTCCAGGTGATCGGCAACGGCATTGACCCCAATACCGGAGAAGCCGAGCTGATCATGGCCTGGCCGGTCTGAAGGGCGCGACTCTACTCCCACAGGCGGCGCCCGGACAAATCCGCCGGCGGGTATCAGGCCGGCTCGTTAAAGCCACCGCTGCTTCAGAGGAAGAGGCTGCCCTTGAGGTACAAGGCGCCGTAGCCGCTGATGATCACCCGCCCGTTATCCAGCACCTGACACTCCAGCTGGCCCTTGCGCGCCCCGCCCTGTTGCGCCCGCAACTGACGCTTGCCCAGGCGCGCGGCCCAGTAAGGCGCCAGGGAGGTATGGGCGGAGCCGGTGACCGGGTCTTCATTGACTCCGACCCGCGGGCCGAACCAGCGCGAGACGAAATCGAATTCCCGGGACGGCGCCGTCACGGCAATGCCGCGCACATCAAAGGCCGCCAGTGCGGCGAAATCCGGCTTGAGCGATTCCACCAGACGTTCGTCGTCCACCACCAGCAGGTAATCGTCGGTGCGGTACAGGGCCTCGGCCGCTGGCAACCCCAGGGCTTGCAGCAGGGCCGGAGGAATCGCCACGGCCTCGGGCTGCTTGGCGGGAAAATCCATGGACAGCAGGCCGCCCTCGCGGCTCACCCGCAACTCGCCGCTGCGGGTGGCAAAACGCAGCACGTCGCGGCGCTCGCCCAACTGCTCGAACAGCACCCAGGCCGCCGCCAGGGTGGCGTGCCCGCACAGGTCGACTTCCACCGTGGGGGTGAACCAGCGCAGCTCGAAGACTTCGCCCCGGGGCACGAAATAAGCGGTTTCCGACAGGTTGTTCTCCAGGGCGATGCGCTGCAGGAGCTCATCCGGCAACCAGGCCTCCAGGGGGCACACCGCTGCCGGGTTGCCACCAAAGACGTGGGAGGTAAAGGCATCCACTTGAAAGATATCGAGTTGCATCGCGGTCATTCCTCGGCGCCTTCGGCGCGGATCTGTTCCAGGTAGTTGTAGATGGTGTAGCGGGTCACCCCCAGGGCCGCGGCGGCCTTCTCGATCCCGCCCTTGACGATGAACACCCCGCGCTCCTGCATCTGGCGCACGGCGTCGAGCTTGTGCTGCTTGCTCATGCGCGTCGCGTTTGCCGGGCAGGCACCCTGGATGATCTGGGCCAGCAACTGCTCCATGTCGCGGGTTTCATCGTGGCGCGGCGCAGGCGCGCTGCCCAGGCCCAGCAACTGGCCCAGGCAGGCGTGGGCGGCGGCGATGCCGCTCAGGTCGCTGTTGCTGCACAGGCTGGCGAAGGGCTGCCCGCTGCGGTCGCGAAAGATCACCGTGGAGCTGCGCAGCTCACGGCCGTCGGGGGCCAGGGTCGGGTAGTTTTCCAGCACCAGCGGGGTGCTCGCCGAGCGGTCTTGCAGGGCACTCAACACCGCGGCAAATCCCAGGTCCTGGCGCGGCCCGCCCAGCACCGGGTCGCCCACCCGGCGCCCGGTGACATGGCCGTTGGCGATGGCGACGATCGACGATTCCGGGCGGTCCAGGTCATGCAGGACGATTTCCACATGCTGGCCAACCACGCTGGCGAGCATCTGCAAGGTGCTGCGCAGCACCTGCAGGACCAGTTGGCGCTCGGCAAGAAGGGCATCGCAAGGCGGGTTCATGGGCGGTTACCAAGGAAAGTGGCCGGGAAAAATATCAACAGCTTGTTGAATATTCAACTTTTAGTCGATCAACGACTCAATCCTGTCAACCCATCGTGGCAATTGCACAGCCAGGGGCATTGCTGCAATATTCGCAAATGTAAAACATTCTCATTAGAGACCTCCATTCAAGTGCTCTCCCCCATGCCCCCCAACCTGCTCCTCGTGGAAGACGACGCCCGACTGCGCGACGATCTGGACCGGCATTTGCGCCAGCGCGGCTTTGCCGTGACCACCTGCACCGACGGCCGCCAGGGCCTGGCAGCGGTGCGCGCCGGCCGCTTCGATCTGGTGCTGCTGGACATCATGCTGCCGGGCCTGGACGGCCTGGCCCTGCTGGAAACCCTGCGCCAGGAGCAAGACACGCCTGTGATGCTGATGTCGGCCCTGGGGGCCGAGCAGGACCGCATCACCGGCTTCACCCGGGGCGCCGACGACTACCTGCCCAAGCCCTTCAGCCTGGCCGAACTGGACGCCCGCGCCGACGCCCTGCTGCGGCGCATGGCCCGGGTGCAACAGCAGCAGGCCACACGCCAGGACCCGGACCTGAGCTTCGACGACCAGGCCCAGGATGTGCTGCACCAGGGCCGCGCCGCGGGCCTGACCGGCTCGGAATACCGGTTGCTGGTGACCCTGCGCGAGCACCCCGGAGAAACCCTGAGCAAGCCCTTTCTCTATCAGCAAGTACTGCACCGCATCTATACGCGCCTGGATCGCGGACTGGATGTGCACGTGTGCAACCTGCGGCGCAAACTCGCCGACCTTGGGGTGCAGCACCTGCAGATCCAGGCGGTGCGCGGTGCCGGCTACATCCTGGTGGAGGCGCAACGTCACTGATGCGCCGTCATCCCCTGCTGTGGAAACTGGCCGGGCTGCAGATCGGCTTCTGCCTGCTGCTGACCTGGATCATCTGGACCTGGGGCCTGTCGGCCGAGCGCAGCACCTATTTTCTCGACCCCGCCGACCGCCAGTACCTGGCCCGCTATGCGCAGCAGGCCGAGGCCGCCTGGCAGCAGGGCGGCGCAGCGGCGGTGGATGCCTTTGAAAAACGCCTGGCGGCCGAGGAAGACACCTGGGTCGCGGTGCTCGGCGAACGCCTGCAACGCCTGGGCAGCACGCCGCTGAGCGCCGAGGACGCCAGCCACCTGACCTTCATGCGCAAGCTCGACTGGCCCATGAGCCGGCGCCTGCAGGACGAGTTGCCCTACGTCAGCATCGAATTCCCCGAGCACCCGGAACAAGGCCGGCTGGTGCTGCAACTGCCCGAGCGCCTGCTGCCCAGCGGCCTGACGCCCTGGACCCACCTCTTCAGCCATGGCGTGGTGCCGACCCTGCTCGCCGCCCTGCTCGGCCTGTTGCTCTATCGCCATCTGGTGCTGCCACTGAACCGCCTGCGCGACCGCGCCGATGCCTTGCGCGCCGACGACCTGGACAGCCAGGGGCTGGGCACGCCCCTGGTGAACCGCCACGACGAACTGGGGGAGCTGGCCCTGGCCTTCGAGCACATGGCCGAGCGCCTGCGCCAGAGCCTGGCCCAGCAGCGCCTGTTGTTGCGCACCTTGTCCCATGAGCTGCGTACGCCCCTGGCGCGGTTGCGCATCGCCCACGACAGCCCTTTGCCGCCGGAGCAGTTGCGCCAGCGCCTGGACCGGGAGATCGCCGACATGCAGCGCCTGCTGGAAGACACCCTGGACCTTGCCTGGCTCGACACCGAACGTCCGCAACTGCCCACCGAAGCGGTGCAGGTGCTGTCGATCTGGGAGGCGCTGCGCGAGGACGCCTGCTTCGAAAGCGCCTGGGACGCCGAGCGCCTGCCCTGCCTGCTGGACGCCGAGTGCCGGGTCCAGGTGCACCTGGACAGCATCGCCCAGGCCCTGGAAAACCTGCTACGCAATGCCATCCGCCACTCACCCGCCGACGGCCGGGTGAGCCTGCGCGGCTGGCGCGAAGGTGCCTATTGGCACCTGTGCCTGGAAGACCAGGGACCGGGCGTCGCCGAGCAGGACCTGCAACGGATCTTCCAGCCCTACCAGCGCCTGGACTCGGCCCAGGGAGACGGTTTCGGCCTGGGTCTGGCCATCGCCCGGCGCGCCGTGGAACTGCATCAGGGGCGGATCTGGGCCAGCAACAGTCACCCCGGGTTGTGCATGCACCTGCTGCTGCCTGCCGCCTAGACCCACGACCTGGAAGTGTTTAGAAAGTTAATGCGCTTTACTCGCAAATAGCAGTCATTATCATTCGTGATCTTCTGTTTCTGCCTCTGTCCGGAGATCACCGATGTCCATGCGCTCGCTGCGTCCTTTCGCCCCCTTCCTGCTGTCCGGCTGCTGCCTGCTCAGCCACGCGGTGCAGGCCGCCAATGCAGGCTCGACCCCACCGGTCCTGGAGCTGGAACCCCAGAGCGTCATCGCCACCGCCAAGGAAGAAACCAAGCAGGCACCGGGGGTCTCGGTGATCACCGCCGAGGACATCCAGAAGCGCCCGCCGGCCAACGACCTGTCGCAGATCATCCGCACCATGCCCGGGGTCAACCTCACCGGTAACTCCACCAGCGGCCAGCGCGGCAACAACCGGCAGATCGACATCCGCGGCATGGGCCCGGAAAACACCCTGATCCTGGTGGACGGCAAGCCGGTGGGCAGCCGCAACTCGGTGCGCTACGGCTGGCGCGGCGAGCGCGACAGCCGCGGCGACACTAACTGGGTGCCGGCCGATCAGGTCGAACGCATCGAAGTGATCCGCGGCCCGGCGGCGGCCCGCTACGGCAACGGTGCCGCTGGCGGGGTGATCAACATCATCACCAAGCAGGCCGGCATCCAGACCCACGGCAATGCCACGATCTACAGCTCGTTCCCGACCCACAAGGACGAAGGCGCCACCCAGCGCGCCAGCTTCGGCCTCAACGGCCCGCTCACCGACATCTTGAGCTACCGGGTCTACGGCAACGTGGCCAAGACCGACTCCGACGACGCCAACATCAACGCCGGCCATGAATCCCTGCGCACCGGCAACCAGGTCGGCACCCTTCCCGCTGGCCGCGAAGGCGTACGCAACAAGGACCTCAACGGCCTGTTGAGCTGGCGCATGACCCCGGACCAGAGCCTGGACTTCGAAGCCGGCTTCAGCCGCCAGGGCAATATCTACACCGGCGATACCCAGAACACCAACAGCAACAAGAATGTGCAGAACCTGCTGGGCCACGAGACCAACCGCAGCTACCGCGAAACCTACGCCCTGACCCATCGCGGCGATTGGGACTTCGGCAGCTCCATGGCCTACCTGCAATACGAGAAGACCCGCAACACGCGGATCAACGAAGGCCTGGCCGGCGGCACCGAGGGCATCTTCAGCAACAGCGAGTTCTACACTGCGGTGCTGCGCGACCTGACCGCCCATGGCGAAGTCAACCTGCCGCTGCACTCAGGTTTCGAGCAGACCCTGACCCTGGGCAGCGAATGGTCCCAGCAGAAGCTCGACGACCCCAGCGCCAACACCCAGAGCACCAGCGAAGGCGGCGCCGTGGGCGGCCTGAGCTCAAGCAACCGCAGCACCCAGTCCAGCGCGCAGATCTTCTCGCTGTTCGCCGAAGACAACATCGAACTGCGCCCGGGCACCATGCTCACCCCAGGCCTGCGCTTCGACCACCACAACATCGTGGGCGACAACTGGAGCCCGTCCCTCAACCTGTCCCATGCCCTGAGCGACACCCTGACCCTCAAGGCCGGCATCGCCCGGGCCTACAAGGCGCCGAACCTGTACCAGCTCAACGCCGACTACCTGCTCTACAGCCGCGGCCAGGGCTGCTATGGCCAGAGCACCAGCTGCTACCTGCAGGGCAACGACAAGCTCAAAGCAGAAACCAGCGTCAACAAGGAACTGGGCCTGGAGTACAAGGCCGACGGCTGGGTCGCCGGCCTGACCTACTTCCGCAACGACTACAAGAACAAGGTGGAATCCGGCCTGGCGCCAGTGAGCCGAGCCAGCGGCGGCAGCGGCGCTTACCGCAACGCGGCGATCTACCAGTGGGAGAACGTGCCCAAGGCCCTGGTGGAAGGCCTGGAAGGCACCCTGACCATACCCCTGGCCAGCCAGCTGACCTGGAACAACAACTTCACCTACATGCTGCAATCGAAGAACAAGCAAACCGGCGACTACCTCTCGGTGACCCCGCGCTACACCCTCAACTCGATGCTCGACTGGCAGGCCACCCAGGACCTGTCGTTGCAGGCAAGCGTGGCCTGGTACGGCCAGCAGACGCCGAAGAAATACGACTACCACGGCGACCGAGTCACCGGCAGCGCCACCCAGCAACTGGCGCCCTACGCCATTGCCGGGGTCAGCGGCACCTACGCCCTGACCCGTCACCTGAGCATCACCGCCGGGGTCGACAACCTGTTCGACAAACGCCTGTTCCGTGAAGGCAATGCCCAGGGCGTGAACAACATCGCCGGGGCCGGCGCCGCCACCTACAACGAGCCCGGGCGCACCCTGTACACCAGCCTGAGCGCATCGTTCTGATGCCATCGCCCAGCCCCCGCCGAGAACGCCTGATGAGACGTTTTGTTCTGCCCCTGGCCCTGGCCTGGGGCCTTGCGGGAACGGCCCTGGCCGCCCCCGCCCCGGACCAGCCCATGGACCGCAGCCTGCTACAGCGCCAGGACCTGCCCTACCGCTTCAGCAGCCTGCAACTGGATTCCGCCGACGGCCAGCGCCACTACCAGCTGTGGATCGGCCAGCCGCTGCAGGCACCGCCGCCACAGGGGTACCCGGTGCTGTGGATGCTCGATGGCAATGCCGCCATCGGCGCTCTGGACCCCGAGCAGCTCAAGCGTCTGGACCAAGGCCCGGCGCCGCTGCTGGTGGCGGTGGGTTACCAGACCCCGCTGCGCATCGAACGCAACGCCCGCACCTATGACTACACCCCGCAGCAACCGGGCCTTGAAGCACAGCAAGACCCACTGACCGGGCAGCCCAGCGGCGGCGCCGAGGCCTTCCTGCAGTTGTTGCGCGAACGCATGCGCCCGGCCGTGGCGGCGCAGGCGCCGATCGACCCGGCGCAGCAGACCCTGTGGGGCCATTCCTATGGCGGCTTGCTGGTGCTGCAAGCGCTGTTCGCCCGGCCCCAGGAGTTTCGCCACTACGCCGCCGCGAGTCCTTCGCTGTGGTGGGGCGACGGCCTGATCCTGACTCAGGCCCAGGGCCTGGCCGGGCGCCTTCACGGCCAGCGTGCACAACTGTTGCTGATGCGTGGCGGCGCCGAACCGGGCAACCCGCGTCAGCCAGCGGGGCCCGAGGCCGACCAGCGCGCCCGCCAGTTGCAGGCGCAACTGGCTCAGGTGCCGGGGCTGGCCCTGGACTACCACAGCTTCGAAAAACTCAGCCATGGCCAAACCCTGGCGGCTTCCCTGCACTACGTGCTGGAGCGGCTCTACCTCCCGGCGGCCAAGGACTGAAAACCCTGCGCCCGGGTGCAAGGCCCGGGCAGCGAGTTCCAGCGCAAGAGACGGGGTGCAAGCCTTGGGGCGGCGGGCTAATCTGCCGCTCGCCCCGCCACGTGTTCCGGATCGCCAATGCCCACCTGCCCCGCCACTCGTTTTCTTGCCGCACTGGATGCCGACTGGGCCGCGCTGATCGCCGCCGTCGGCCCCTGCCTGCACCAGCCCCGCCCGGAGCGCGAGCCTTATCAGGCGCTGGTGCGCGCGGTGGCCTACCAGCAACTGCATGCCCGCGCCGGCGACGCGATACTCGGCCGCCTGCGCGCTTTGTTTCCCGGGCAGGCCTTCCCCACGCCCCGGCAACTGGCCGATGCCAGCCTGGAGCGCCTGCGCGGCTGCGGCTTCTCCGCACGCAAGGTGGCAACCCTGCACGGCATCGCCCAGGCCACCCTCGACGGCCGCGTCCCCGATGCCGCCAGCGCCCGCGGCCTGGATGACGAACAGCTGATAGAGCGCCTGACCCAACTGCCCGGGATCGGCCGCTGGACCGTGGAGATGCTGTTGATCTACAGCCTTGAGCGCGAGGACATCTTGCCGGTGGACGACTTTGGCGTACGCGAAGGCTACCGCCGCCTCAAGGGCCTGGAGCAACCGCCCAGCCCCCGCCAGCTGCGCCAGATCGGCCAGGGCTGGAGCCCCTGGCGCACCACCGCCGCCTGGTACCTGTGGCGCGTACCGCCCGGCCAACCGTAACCCTGTAGCCGCTGCCGCAGGCTGCGAAAAGCCCCGAAGGGGCTTCAGGGACCTCAAGAGCGGCGCCTGCTTCGCAGTCGTTCGCAGCCTGCGGCAGCGGCTACAGACAGCCAGTGCAACCAGTTGGGCAAGGCCAGAGAGATCAGCGGGACGTAGGTCATCAGGATCATCAGCATGATCGACAGTCGGCCCGACTCCAGCAGCACCTTGGCGCAGTCGCGCAGCGCCATGTCGCGGTACCCGCCACGGCAATCGAGCCCACCGTGGCCGGCGACGAACCGGACAACGCGGCGAACAGCATGCAGGCCAGTACCGCGGCAAACGCCAGGCCGCCGCGGATATGGCCGACGCAGGCGTTGGCGTGGGCCAGGCCGATGCCTTCGCCGGCGCGCCAGCGCCGGCAAGTGGGCAATTGAACCGCGCGCGCGTAACCCCTAAAGTCACGCCTCCCGCTATCAATCTGAGATCGCCGATGGCCGCTCTTCGCCTGACTACCCTGCACACCACTCAAGCGGTGCTGGACGCCTTTCGCGACAGCGATGTATCGCCCGAGGTGCTGCTCGAAGGCAGTGGCATCCAGCTGGCCGACCTGGACCTGCCCAACAGCCTGATCAACATCAGCCAGGAAATGCGGGTGTTCAGCAACGCCGTGAAATTTCGCCAGGACCTGGGGCTGGTGCTGGGACGCAACCTGCATATCAGCGCCTACGGCATGTTCGGCCTGACCCTGCTGACCAGCGCCACCCTGCGCGAAGGCTGGTCCCTGGCGCTGCGCTACCCCTTGCTGCTGGGCACCTTCTTCCGCCTCGACCTGGAGGTCCGCGACGGCCTGGCCTGGCTCACCGCCGACCAGTACAGCGAGACCGAGCTTGAGGTGTTCAACACCGACTTCTGCATGTCGTCCTACCGGGTCACCTGCCAGGACCTGCTGGGCTGCTCCCTGCCGTTGCGCCAGGTGCAACTGATGCACGGCCCGCAACCCTACCTGGACAGCTACGAGCAGGCCTTCAACTGCCCGGTGCAGTTCAACGCCGGGCGCAATGCCATCGGCTTCGACCTGGAATGGCTGGACCGGCGCCTGCCCCTGGCGGACCTGGTCACCCAGAACGACATGCTGCAACGCTGCATCCGCCTCAACGAGGAACTCAGCGCCCGGCCGACCTGGATCGATCAGGTGCGGCGCATCCTCAATGAACAGCTGCACGCAGTGCCGGACTTCGACAGCCTGGCGCGCCAGGTGCACTGTTCCCCCAGCACCCTGCGCCGGCGCCTGCGGGCCCAGGACACCAGCTATCAGCAACTGCTGGACGAGCTGCGCTATGCCCGCGCACAACAGTTGCTGGGCCAGCACAGCCTGCCCATCTACCGCATCGCCGAAGCCCTGGGCTTCAAGGAAACCGCAAGTTTCCGCCATGCCTTCCAACGCTGGAGCGGCGTTGCTCCCGGGCGCTTCCGGCAGTTGGCCGGCCAGCTCGGACCGCTCTCGGACTGCGCTGAAGATTGACGCTAAATATCCCCTATTGACCGTTGCCAACATTCTCTCAGGGATCTATCCGGCCAAGAATGATCCACCCGGAAGGTCCCGCTCATTTCAGACATGGAGTTGTCGCATGAAATCGCTGCATACCGCCCTCACCCGCCTGGCCCTGAGCTGCTCCCTGAGCGCCCTGGCCCTGAGCGCCAGCTTCAGCGCCCACGCCGCCCCCGAGCGCACGGTGAACATCTTCAACTGGTCGGAGTACATCGCTCCCAACACCATCAAGGACTTCCAGGCCCAGAGCGGGATCAAGGTCAAGTACGACATCTTCGAAAGCAATGAAGTGCTGGAAGCCAAACTGCTGACCGGCAACAGCGGCTATGACGTGGTGGTGCCTTCCAGCGGTTTCGTCAGCAAGCAGATCAGCGCCGGCGCCTTCCAGCCCCTGGACCGTGGCCAACTGCCGAACTGGAAGAACCTCGACCCGGCAGTGATGAAGCTGCTGGAGCAGAGCGACCCGGGCAACCGCTACGTGATCCCCTACATGTGGGGCACCAACCTGATCGGCTACAACCGCGACAAGGTCCAGGAACTGCTGGGCACCGATGCGCCGGTCAACAGCTGGGACCTGGTGTTCAAGGAAGAGAACCTGAAGAAGCTCAGCCAGTGCGGCGTCACCTTCCTCGACTCGCCCGCCGAGATGCTGCCCCTGGCCCTGCACTACCTGGGCCTGGACCCCAACAGCCAGAACCCCGAGGACTACCGCAAGGCCGAGGCCCTGCTGCTCAAGCTGCGTCCCTATGTGCGCTACTTCCACAGCGCCAAGTGGATGGGCGATATCGCCAACGGCAACATCTGCGTGGCCGTGGGCTACTCCGGCGGCTTCCTGCAGGCGGCCAACCGCGCCAACGAAGCCAAGAACGGCGTGCACATTGAAATGCGCATTCCCAAGGAAGGCACCCTGGTGTGGATCGACACCGTGGCCGTTCCCGCCGGCGCCAAGCACGTAGACACCGCCCACGCCTTTCTCAATTACCTGATGGAACCGAAAGTCATCGCCTCCATCAGCAACTACGTCGGCTACCCCAATGGCGTGACCGACTCCAAACCGTTCATCCAGCAGACGCTGCTGGACAACCCGGACCTGTTCCCCAGCGCCGAGACCATGACCCGCCTGTACCCCCTGGCACCGCTGCCGGCCAAGGCCGAACGCACCCGGACCCGGACCTGGGTCAAGGTCACCAGTGGCCGCTGAGTTTTTGACCCTCAAGGGTTTGCGGGCCGCCACCAGCGGCGCGTCCGCAGCCCTTGCCCGTTGGCCCGCCACCGGCACCCCACGGCCTTGATAGAAGAGCTGCCCATGTCGTTATCCCCGTCCAGCACACCGGCCCTGCACCTGCTGTCCATCGAGGCATTGCTGCACGGCTTTGCCGCCCGGCAGTTCACCCCGGTCGATCTGCTGCACGCCGTACTGGCCCGGATTGAACGCCATGAGCCGCAACTCAATGCCCTCTGCGAGCGCCAGGACGAAGCAGCCCTCGTCGCCGCCCAGGCGGCTACCGCGCGCTGGGCCGCCGGGCAACCGCTGGGCCGGCTGGACGGCATCCCGATCCTGGTCAAGGACAACAGCGACATCCAGGGCTGGCACACCCGCAGCGGCTCCAGGGCACTGGCCGACCGCCCACCCATGACCCGCGACACCAGCCTGGTGGCGCGGTTGCGCGAGGCCGGGGCGATCTTCATTGGCAAGACCACCCTGCCGGAACTGGGCAGCACGCCCCTGACTGACAGCCCGCTGACCGGCATCACCCGCAACCCCTGGAACCTGGCCCTGCATGCCGGTGGCAGCAGTGGCGGCAGCACCGCAGGCGTGGCCGCCGGTTACGCCCCGGCGGCCACCGGCAATGATGCCGCCGGATCGATCCGCACCCCGTCGAGCTTTTGTGGGGTGATCGGTTTCAAGCCCAGCCATGGCCTGGTGTCCGCCTGCCCGAGCATCGACCCGGGGGGCATGGCCGCCGAAGGCCCGATTGCCCGGCATGTACGGGATATCGCCCTGCTGATGGAGCTGATGAGCGCCCATGAGCCTGATGAACCTTTCGCCTGGCCCCATGCCCCCGGCCAGTTCCTGTCCGGCATCGAGGACGGCATCAGCGGCCTGCGCATCGCCTTCAGCGCCGACCTGGGCCATGCCGCCCATGTCGATCCGCAGATTGCCGCCCGTTGCCTGGCCGCTGCCCAGTTGCTGCAGCAGGCCGGGGCAACCGTGGTCCAGGCCTCGCCGGACATCGGCCAGCCGGCCGCGAATTACCTGCGGGCCTGGCCGGTGGAAGTGGCCAGCGCCATGGCCGAGGAAATCCCGCCGGAGCGCCAGCACCTGGTCGGCGACTTCCTCCAGCAGGCCCAGGTCCGCGCACGCCAGCTCAATGCCCTGGATTACGCCTGCGCGGTGCAGGAGCGGCATCGGGTCGCACAAAAACTGCATGACTTTCTCGGCGACTACGACCTGCTGCTGACCCCCACTGCGGTGGTCGAGCCCTTCGCCGTGGAGCGCCAGATGCCGCCCGACTGGCCGGAGCAGATCAGCGCCATGTGGCAGCCCACCACCTTCCCGTTCAATTTCAGCCGCCAACCGGCGCTGAGCATGCCCTGCGGCCTGAGCGCCGCCGGCCTGCCCATAGGCCTGCAGATCGTCGCCCGCTTCGGCCATGACGAACGGGTCCTGCGGGCCGCCCGGGCCCTGGAAAAACTGCTGCCTGCCGGGGTGTTCGCTCATCCCGCCGGCCTGCTGGACGCCCCCCGGGCGTGAACTGCACTGAACAACCCGCTGACGCAGCAACATCGCGCCGCTTTACGGACAAGGAGGTGGACCATGGAGTCTTCTAGCAGTTGGTATCAAGACACTCAATTCGACCACGACATCTACGTGATGATCATTCGTGAGCCGAGTTCGCCGAGCCTCTATGCACATCAATCCGGCGCCAGCTTCAGCTACGTCGGGCGGCTCACCGGCCATGGCCAGCACCCGTGCTTTTCCGTGCACTTTGCCTGCCCGCCCTACGGCAACGACTACGCCAGCACCGAAGCCGCCCTGCAAGCCGGGCTGGCCCATGGTCGCGCCCTGATCGAACACTGGCGCACCCGGGGCAGCAAGCCACCGGCGCGCAACACCGAAGTCGCCCTTTCCAACTACAGCAACTGAACGCCCCGGCGCCGCTGGCCCTGGGCTAGCGGCTCAAGGCCGGTCCAGGCTGTCGAGGTATTGGATGGCCTGGCGGTACTTCTCCAGGCGCCGCCGGTCATCCTCGCTGGGTTCGGGGATGCGTGACAGGTCACTGTTCTCCGCCAGGTCCGCCCGCTTTACCCGCCGCGCCAAAGGATTCTGTGCAGCGCGGCGGATAAACCCCGGATAGTCCTCACCCTCGACCTTGGTCAGCGCCGCCAGGGCCTGCAGCACCTCTTCACTGAAACCTTCGCCACGCAGTTGTTCCAGGGTCACCGGACTGTCTTCGATGACGTCGTGGAGCACCGCGACCAGCTGTTCCCGGGGGTCGGACACACGCAGCATGACCCGCAGGGGATGGAGGATATAGGGCGCACCGCCCTTGTCGACTTGCCCGGCATGGGCCCGGGCAGCAATGGCGATGGCGCGTTCCAGGGTACTCATGGGCGGTGGCTCCGGATCTCGGCAAAAAATGCTACGGCCATACTAACCCGGCCGATTCAGGCCAGGGCCAGCAGACGCCGGGCCCGTTGCAGCACTGGCGCGTCGACCAGCTGCCCGTCAACCTGATAGGCACCGGATGGGGCCATGACCGGTGATCGCCAGCCGAGGCGCGACAGCAGCGGACATTGATGCTGATCAAGCGCCCGGGGCGCCGGCGGAGTAAAGCTTGTGGCAATCACCTGCCCTTTGCTTCCCCGGAGACTTGATCATGTCCAGCAGCGCCCTCGATGTCCTCGCCCAACCGCCATTTCCGGCCCAGCAAGGCCAATACTGGATCGACGCCCTGAGCGACGGCAGCCACGTGCTGATCCGCCCGCTGCGCCCTGAAGACCGGGGCCGGGAAAAGGCCTTTATCGAAAACCTCTCCCCCGTCACCCGGCACCAGCGCTTTCTCGGTGAGGTCAAGGAAGTCGGCGATCAGTTGCTGGATCAGCTGATGGACGTCGGCACCCCGCAACGGGTGGCCTACGTGGCCCTGGTCCACGACAACGGCGAACTGCGGGAAGTCGGCATCAGCCGCTATGCCCAGGTCGACGACCAGCCCTGGCGCTGCGAGTTTGCCGTGACCATCGCCGATCAATGGCAAGGCAAGGGCCTCGGTGCCCTGATGATGCAGCATCTGATCGACGAAGCCCGTACCAATGGCTTCCAGCAGCTGTATTCGGTGGACAGCGCCGCCAACTACAGCATGCGCCGCCTGGCGAAGACCCTCGGTATGCGCAGCGCCATCGACCCCGACGATGCCACCCAGGTGATCCACAGCCTGGAGCTGTAACCCGCCCAAGCCGCGCCTCGGTCCGAGGCGCGGCCACCTTCGCTTAACACTCTTTGACAGTTTCCAGACAAAGCTGCCAAAGACTCCTCAGACGCCCTTCCCTAGCATCCGCTCATCGAATTTCCGGTCGGGTGCTGCATGTCCCCCAAACTTCTCGGCCTGCCACTGCTGGGCATCCTGCTGAGCAGCCTCGGCTGCAATGGCCAACCACCTGCGCCGCCGGTCATAGCGCCCGGCGACTACGCCAGCATCATCAGCTACTTGAAGCAGTACATCCCCCGGGAGATGGCCGAGCACCGGGTCCCGGGGCTGTCCATCGCCCTGGTGGACGGCCAGGAGCTGATCTGGGCCCGGGGCTTCGGGTTTGCCGACCAGGCACGGGGCCTGCAAGTGACCGAGAACACCGCGTTTCGCGCCGGCGCCCTGTCGCAGTTGCTGACCGCTACGGCGGTCATGCAACTGGTGGAACAGGGACGCCTGCAGTTGGATGCGCCCCTGCAGGACAGCCTCAAGGAATTCTACGTCCGCTCGCGCTTTCACCAGGACCAGAACGCCGCCGACCAGGCCGTGACCGTGCGCCGTCTGCTCAGCCATCAGGCCGGGATGCCCGCCGAGTACCTGCGCGACTCACGTACGCCCCAGGCCCTCAACGAGCTGCCGAGAAAGGTCAGCGGGGTCTGGCTGAACAATGCCCCGGGCACCCGGACCGCCCCCTCCAACCTGGGCTACGCCCTGCTGGGCGCGGCGGTGGAACGCAGCAGCGGCCTGGATTTCGAGATGCAATTGCAAAAAAGCCTGCTGCGCCCGCTGGGCATGAGCCAGTCGAGTTTCATAGGCGGCAGCGGCGCACAACCCTACCGCACCCAAGGCTATACCGACGGCTCCCGCAGCAATGATGTCCTGGTGCGCGACCTGTCCGCCGCTGGCTTGTGGAGCAATCCACGGGACCTGAGCCACTTCGTGCGCATGCTCTTCGCCCAGGGCAGCTACAAGCACCAGGCGTTGCTCTCACCGGCCTCGATCAAGGAGATGGTGCGTCCGCAGAACAGCGGCAACCCGCTGGATTTCGATTGTCAGGTGGGCCTGGGCTGGTTCCTCTCGCCCTGTGGCGACGAGTGGGTCAACCCGGGGATTGGCACTTGGCAGCGCAGTGGCTCCGGCGATGATTTCCACGCCCGGATCAGCGTGCTCCCGGAGCAGCAACTGGCGGTGATCGTGATGAGCAATTCCGGCTCTGGCGCAGCCCTGGCCCAGCCGTTGGTGCCGCAGATTCTGCGCATGCTGCAGCAGGCCCATGGCGCCCCCGAAGGGATGCAAGCCGGCCCTGTTCAGCAGGGCTGCGTTCAGCACGATTCCGGCCAGGATGGCTCCGTCCCGAATGGCTCCGTACCGAGTAGCTCCGTCCAGAGTCGCACTGACCAGAAGGGCTCAGACCAGAACGGCTCCGACCAGCCCAGCCCGCGGCGCCGGGTGCCGGAAGCCGCCGACCGCCAGCATCTGGCGGGGTTCTATGCCACGACCTGGGGCGTGCTGCGCATCAAGGACCAGGACCAGCGGCTGTTTGGCGAACTGGCCGGCACGCGCTTCGAGTTGCTGCGCGACGAACACGGCTGGCTGCGGGCGCAGAAGAAAATCCTCGGCCTGTGGCAGCAGGACCTGGGCGACCTGGGACGGGTGCAACTGGACGTCATGAACGTTCAGGGCAACCGGGTGTTTACCGCCAAGCGCCACGGCCAGCTACTGGCCATGGGGGAACGGATCGACCCGGTGCCCCTGCCCGACAACTGGCTGGCCATGGTCGGCACCTATCACGCCCTCAACGATGACGAAGCCAACGCCCCCTTGAACGGCGTCAGCATCGCCCTGGAAGACGGCTTCCTGATGATCCGCAGCCTGCAACAGGGCCGCACCCTCACCGATTACATCCTGGCTCCGGTGGACAACGCCCATGCGGTGATTGCCGGCCATGGCCCCGGGCTGGGCGACACCGTGCGCCGTCAGGTCAACGGGGTCAACGTCCTCGGCTACTCCTTCAAACGTATCTACACCCCCCACTACCTGAGGTTCTAAAACACTATGAAAAGCCTGAAACGCTGCACCACCGTCGCCCTTTGGGCGGGCACCCTCGGCCTGGCCACAGGGTCTGCAGCGCTGCATGCCGAGGACTGGAAATATGGCGTGCGCGGCGGTGTTGCCAGCGTGCCGCGCTACAGCGGCAGTGACGAGCGCACCGTGGCGCCGATTTTCGGCGGCGAAATCATCAGCCCCTATGGCCTCTTCCTCAACACCGACCAGGGCCTGGGCTGGGGCCATGAATGGGGCGACCTGTCGTTCAGCACCTGGGTCGGCCCCAGCGAAGAACGGCGCGACAAGAACCACCTGGGCCAAGGCTCCAAGCGGCTCAAGGGCATGGGCCAGATCAAGTCACGTGCGCAGTTCGGCGCACACCTGGGTTACGACCTGGGCCCGTTCGAACTGGGAGCCACGGTGACCCACGCCGTGAAGAAGAATGACAACAAGGACACCGGTTCAGCTTACAGCCAGCTGCAGCTGAGCATTGGCACCAACCTGTACGAGGGACGTTTGGGCAGCCTCGATGCCAGCCTCAACAGCCTGTTCGGCAATGCCGACTATATGCAGACCTGGTACGGCGTGAGCGGCACCCAGGCCGCCAACAGCCGCTTCAGCGCCTACCGCGCCAAGGGCGGGCTGGTGAGCAATGGCCTGGACCTGGAATGGACCCTGCCCCTCAACGAGCAGACCAAGCTTTCGACCCTGCTGTCCCTGCAGTACCTGGGCAAGGAAGCCGGCGACAGCCCGATCGTCGATCGGCGCATGCAGACGGTGCTGGGCACCCAGCTTGAGTACAGCTTTTAAGCGGTAGGCTTCGAGCGGCAAGCGGCAAGCAGCGAACTGGCGGCTTGAAGCTTGCCGCTTACCGCTTGCAACTTGCCGCTGCCGCTAATCGACATGGGCCCAGGTCAGGCGAAACGAGGCCCCGCCCCACTCCGAATCCACCACCTCGACCTTGCCGCCATGCCACTGGGAGACCCGTCGCACCAGGGCCAGGCCCAGGCCGAAGCCACCGGTACGCCGGTCGCGGCTGGCGTCGAGCCGGGAAAAGGGTTCAAAGATTTTCTCCCGTCCATCCACCGGCACGCCGGGCCCGTCATCATTGACCCGCACTTCGTAGCCCTGCTCCAGGCGCACCAGGGACACCTCCACCCGCCGGTCGGCGTAGCGAATGGCGTTGCGCAGCAGATTGATCACCGCCCGGGCCATGAAGCGTGGCTCGATCCGCACGTACTCGACCTGGCAGGAGCGGATCAGCAACTGCACCCCCGCCGCTTCCGCCTCCAGGGCGACACTGCCGACCACGCTGTCGAGCCAGCTCTGGGCCTGGATATTCTCGCGACTGATGGTGGCCGCGCCGTGCTCCAGGCTGGCGTAGGACAACAGCTCGGAGACCATGTCCTCCAGTTCGCCAAGGTCGGCGTACATGTCGGCGATCAGTTCGCGGTTTTCCTCCGGGTCCGGTTGCTGCTGCAACTGGTCCAGCTCGAATGACAGCCGCGCGATGGGCGTGCGCAACTCGTGGGACACCGCGTTGGTCAGCTCGCGCTGGTTGGCGATCAGGCCCTCGATGCGCGCCGCCATGCGGTTGAAGTGCTGGGCCAGGTCGCGAATGTTGGAACGCTGGGACAGTTGCAGGCGGGTGCTGAGGTCATTGCCGCCAAAACGCTCGGCGGCCAGGCGCAGGCGCTCCAGGTCGCGCCAGTGCGGGCGCACCCAGAAGTACAGGACGATGGCCAGCAGCGTGCCGAGCAAGGCATAGGCGGCGATGTTGTAGAGCAGGGTCAGGGGTGGGTCTTCCGGCAGCTTGATGCTCAGTAACTGGGGACCGTCGTCGATGCTGGAAATGAATTCGTTGAAATCATCCCGGACCACCAGCTGCTTGGCGCTCAGCAGCGCCCGCTCCTTCTGGTTGAGGTCCAGCTCGCCGGCCTGCACCAGCTTGAGCCCCAGCCCGTAATGGGGTTTGAGCAACTCCAGTTGATGCTGACGCCCGGCCTCGTCAAAGGGCCGCAGCTGCTCGCTGAGGCTGTAGGCCGGCCCGCGCACCGCATCACGGTTGTAGGCCTCGATCAGGTCCACCGCCAGGTAGTTGAGGAAGATGTGTTGCACCGCGGTCATGGCTCCGGCAAAGCCGAGGGCCAGGAACAGGTAGAGCCCCAGAAACAGCCGCAGCATTCAAATCTCCCAGGCGAATGGATTGAACAGATAGCCCTTGCCCCACACGGTCTTGATGCACACCGGCTCGCGCGGGTTGTCCTTGAGCTTGCCGCGTAATTTGCTGATGTAGACGTCGACGCTGCGGTTCAGACCGTCGAACTCGATGCCGCGCATGCGGTTCAGGATGTCATCCCGGGACAGGGTCTTGCCTGCCGCATTGGCCAGCAGCCAGAGCAGCTCGAACTCCATGGTGGTCAGTTCGATCGGCTCGCCGGACAGACGCACCTCGCGGCTGCTGCGGTCGATGCTCAGCACGCCGAACTCCAGGGCCCCGCGCAAGGCGGTCGACTCCGGCACCTGGCGCCGCTGCAGGGCCCGCAGCCGCGCCAGCAGCACCGCCGGCTTGATGGGCTTGATCACATAGTCGTCGGCGCCGGACTCCAGGCCGAGGATGTGGTCCAGGTCGTCTTCCTTGGCGGTGAGGATGACAATCGGGGTATCGGCCACGGCGCGGATTTCCCGGCACACGTGCAGGCCGCTCTGGCCCGGCAACATCAGGTCGAGCACCACCAGCTTCGGTTTGAATTCGAGAAACGCCGCCAAGGCCACATCGCCCCGGTGTACCGTCAGCACTTCAAAGCCATGCTGGGACAGGAAGCTGGCAATCAGCCCGGCGAGCTTCTCGTCATCTTCCACCAGCAGGACTTTGCCAAGACCCAGGTTTTCCATACCTTCCCGTTCGCAAGCACACAATTTTGAGTGCGCGCATTATAGAAGGACCCAGGTTAAAAAAAGGCTAAGGTCGCGGCAAAACCAGCGACTTATCGCGGTTTTGCGCAAAGTTTCATTCTTTTAAGAGTTTTTAACAATTTGCCCCTGTTTTTACACAAGGGCTGCGACACAAGGGTTGTGCCTTACCAGGCCGGCACGCCGCTGTGGAAGCGGAATTCCGGGTCCGGGGACTCGATCAGCTCCTGCTCGGCGGCCCGCACCTTGTCGATCACCTGAGCGATGTCCCGGGCGTCGCCATACTGGTAGGCCAGCTTCAGGTAGCCCTGATAGTGCCGGGCCTCGCTTTTGAGCAGGCCGAAATAGAACTTGCCCAGTTCTTCGTCCAGGTGCGGCACCAGGGCTTCGAAGCGCTCGCAACTGCGGGCTTCGATAAAGGCGCCGACCACCAGGGTGTCCACCAGCTTCACCGGCTCATGGCTGCGCACCACTTTGCGCAGGCCCGAGGCGTAGCGCCCGGCGTGCAGTTGGCGCAGCTCGACCTTGCGTCGTTTCATCAGGCGCATGACCTGTTCGTGGTGCACCAGTTCTTCCCGGGCCAGGCGCGACATCATGTTGATCAGGTCGACATGGGAGTGGTACTTGGCGATCAGGCTCAGGGCGGTGCTGGCGGCCTTGAACTCACAGTTCTTGTGGTCGATCAGCAGGGTTTCCTGGTCGGCCAGGGCCGCCTGGACCCAGGCGTCGGGAGTCCGACAGCCGAGGAAGTCATGAATTTCCAAAAAGTTCATCGGCGCATTTCCGAGCAATCCGCCAGAGCAAGGCGAGCAATGGCGGCACTATCAGTGATCGATAACATGAGGCTCACGAGACAAATAAGGCTTCACAGCGAAAGGCTGGCGATTATACCGGCCACGTCGCAGACCACCAGCGGCCGCGCTTGATATGCATCAACATGCGGCGCGGGCGCCAGCAACTATAGTTGTGCACGCTAGGGTCTGTTCCCGTTTGGTGACGAGCCGCGTTGCTGGGCCAAACGGGAACAGACCCTAACCATTCATCCCTTTCCTGGAGATCCCGATCATGCAAAGTATCCGCAGCATCCTGGTGGTCATCGATCCCACGCCTGGCGAAAGTCTGGCCCTCAAGCGCGCCAAGCTGATTGCCGGGGTCACCCAGGCCCACCTGCATCTGCTGGTCTGCGACAAGAAGCACGAACACTCGGCGCTGCTCAGCGTGCTCAAGAGCAGCCTGACCGGCGAAGGCTACAGCGTTACCACCGAGCAGGCCTGGAACGAGAGCCTGCATGAAACCATCATCGACGTGCAGCAGGCCGAGGGCTGCGGCCTGGTGATCAAGCAGCATTCCCATGACAATCCGCTGAAGAAAGTCCTGCTGACCCCGGCGGACTGGAAGCTGCTGCGCTACTGCCCAACCCCGGTGCTGCTGGTCAAGACCGCCACCCCCTGGGCCGGTGGCGTGGTCATGGCGGCCATCGATGTCGGCAACATGGACGGCGAACACCGCACCCTGCATGCCAGCATCGTTGACTATGGTTTCGACATCGCCAGCCTGGCCAGGGCCCAACTGCACGTGATCAGCGCCCATCCATCACCGATGCTTTCGGCATCCGACCCGGTGTTCCAGCTCAAGGAAACCATCGAGAAGCGCTACCGCGAGGAATGCAGGGCGTTCCAGGCCGAGTTCGATATCGACGATGCGCACCTGCATATCGAGGAAGGTCCGGCGGACGTGCTGATTCCCCATATGGCCCACAAGCTGGGGGCCGTGCTGACCATCATCGGCACCGTGGCCCGTACCGGGTTGTCGGGGGCCTTGATCGGCAACACCGCCGAAGTGGTGCTCGACTCCCTGGACAGTGACGTGCTGGTGCTCAAGCCGGCGGACATCATGGACCACCTGGAAGAACTCGCCGCCAAAGCCTGAGCCCCTTCCCCGCAACGCCAGCGCGTAACCTGCGTCGCCCATGACGACGCTGTCGCTGGCAAGCCCACGCCTGCAGCACCCTTTGCGCAGGAAGTGGCTGGCCGACGAACCTCTCAGCCCAGGGCGTCCTTGAGAAACCCCGGGGCGATGTAGCGCTGGTAGTGGGCTTCCGACAGCAGGAAGAATTCCCGATCGATGGCGTCACGCAACTCCGGCAGGCCCCAGTCGCGGAACTCCGGCAACAGCGCCATGCCGTAGGCGTCGAGCTGGTTGATCACCCGCGCGCCCCGGGCAATCAGCTGGTAGGCCCAGCAATACTCGGACTGGTGCGGCACGAAACGGATCTTGCGCTGCTCCAGTTGCCCGCGCAGACGCGCCGGGTCGAAGACTTCCAGCTTGGCCGCCATCACCTGCACCAGCAGTTGTTCAAGACGCAACCAGACCGCGCGTTTCTCCTCCTCGTTGTAACCGTTCCAGTTGATCACTTCGTGATGGAAACGCTTGCAGCCGCGGCACACCAGGTCGCCGTAGACGGTGGAGCAGAGGCCGACGCAAGGGGTCTTGATGGTCTGATTGGGCATAGAAAAACAACACACGCAAAGGCAAAACAGTCGGCAATGTTAGCCCTTTGTCTAAGATTGATCACCCCTCAAACTTCAATACAGCAACTTACGTTTAGATTTTTTTTGCCGTAGAATCAGCCAGCCTTTTTAGGCGCCAATGTCCGTTTGAAGCTGTTTTCAAAGCGTCACGAGCACAGTCGTTCCTTCAGAGCGGTGTTGGCGAGGGATTTTTCCAGCGGGGAAAAATCCAGCGCCAACCCTCATCAGCTCCCCGTTCTGCAGGCGTAAAACTTTGAAAGCAGCTTCTGTAAGGAATTGTCGGTAATTCTGGCTAAGTGGCCCACAACGCCACGCAGCGCATGAGTACGGCAATTTCGGGATGAGCGTCCCGGACACCCATTTGGGACCACTGATGAGGGTAATAACTGTGCTTGAAGCCTACCGCAAACATATCGAAGAGCGCGCAGCACTGGGTATCGTTCCCCAGCCGCTTAACGCCGAACAAACTGCAGGCCTGGTCGAGCTGCTGAAGAATCCCCCGGCTGGCGAAGAAGCTTTCCTCGTTGACCTGATCACCAATCGCGTTCCACCAGGAGTCGACGAAGCCGCCTACGTCAAGGCCGGTTTCCTCTCCGCGCTGGCCAAAGGCGAAGCCTCCTCCCCTCTGATCGACAAGAAGCGCGCCGTAGAACTGCTGGGCACCATGCAGGGCGGCTACAACATCGTGACCCTGGTCGACCTGCTGGACGACGCCGAGCTGGCGCCTGTTGCTGCCGCTCAACTCAAGCACACCCTGCTGATGTTCGACGCCTTCCACGACGTCGCGGAAAAAGCCAAGAACGGCAACGTTCACGCCCAGGGCGTACTGCAATCCTGGGCCGACGGCGAGTGGTTCAAGAACCGCCCGGTACTGGCCGACAAGATCAGCCTGCGGGTGTTCAAGGTCACCGGCGAAACCAACACCGACGACCTCTCCCCTGCCCCTGACGCCTGGTCCCGTCCGGACATCCCGCTGCACGCCCTGGCCATGCTGAAAATGGCCCGTGACGGCATCGTGCCTGACGTGCAAGGTTCCATCGGCCCGATGAAACAGATCGAGCAGATGCGCAACGACGGCTTCCCGATCGCCTACGTTGGCGACGTGGTCGGCACCGGTTCGTCCCGTAAGTCGGCGACCAACTCGGTCCTGTGGTTCTTCGGCGACGACGTTCCTTACGTGCCGAACAAGCGTGCCGGCGGCTTCTGCTTCGGCAGCAAGATCGCTCCAATCTTCTACAACACCATGGAAGACGCCGGCGCCCTGCCGATCGAATTCGACGTGTCGAAGATGAACATGGGCGACGTGATCGACCTGTATCCGCACGCTGGCAAAGTCACCAAGCACAACAGCGACGAAGTCCTGGCCACCTTCGAAATGAAGACCCCGGTCCTGCTCGACGAAGTCCGTGCTGGCGGCCGTATCCCGCTGATCATCGGCCGTGGCCTGACCGAGAAGGCGCGCGCCGAGCTGGGTCTGCCACCGTCGGACCTGTTCAAGAAGCCTGAAGCTCCAGCCGAAAGCACCAAGGGTTTCACCCTGGCGCAGAAGATGGTCGGCAAGGCTTGCGGCGTGACTGGCGTGCGTCCAGGCACCTACTGCGAACCGAAGATGACCACCGTCGGCTCCCAGGACACCACCGGTCCTATGACCCGTGACGAACTGAAAGACCTGGCTTGCCTGGGCTTCTCCACCGATCTGGTGATGCAGTCGTTCTGCCACACCGCGGCCTATCCAAAGCCGATCGACGTCACTACTCACCACACCCTGCCTGACTTCATCATGACCCGTGGCGGCGTGTCCCTGCGTCCGGGCGACGGCATCATCCACAGCTGGCTGAACCGCATGCTGCTGCCGGACACCGTCGGCACCGGTGGTGACTCCCACACCCGTTTCCCGATCGGCATCTCGTTCCCGGCCGGTTCCGGCCTGGTGGCCTTCGCCGCCGCCACTGGCGTCATGCCACTGGACATGCCGGAATCGATCCTGGTTCGCTTCAAGGGCAAGCTGCAGCCTGGCGTCACCCTGCGTGACCTGGTCCACGCCATCCCTTACTACGCGATCCAGAAAGGCCTGCTGACCGTCGAGAAGAAAGGCAAGAAGAACGCCTTCTCCGGCCGCATCCTGGAGATCGAAGGTCTGGAAACCCTGACCGTCGAGCAAGCCTTCGAACTGTCCGA
This sequence comes from Pseudomonas danubii, assembly GCF_042980055.1. Lineage (NCBI taxonomy): Bacteria > Pseudomonadati > Pseudomonadota > Gammaproteobacteria > Pseudomonadales > Pseudomonadaceae > Pseudomonas > Pseudomonas danubii. The sequence goes on along the minus strand of NZ_CP116502.1, from coordinate 4,094,030 downwards.
CGCCTCGGCCGAACGTTCGGCTGCCGGTTGCACCATCAAGCTGTCCAAAGAATCGATCGCCGAGTACCTGAAGTCCAACATCACCCTGCTGCGCTGGATGATCGGCGAAGGCTACGGCGATGCCCGTACCCTGGAGCGTCGCGCTCAAGCGATGGAAGCCTGGCTGGCCAACCCTGAGCTGCTGGAAGCCGACAAGGACGCCGAGTACGCCGAAGTCATCGAGATCGACCTGGCCGACGTCAAGGAGCCTGTGCTCTGCGCGCCGAACGACCCGGACGACGCTCGCCTGCTGTCCAGCGTTGCTGGCCAGAAGATCGACGAAGTGTTCATCGGTTCCTGCATGACCAACATCGGTCACTTCCGCGCCGCCGGTAAGCTGCTGGATCAGGTCAAGGGCCAGCTGCCAACCCGTCTGTGGCTGTCGCCGCCGACCAAGATGGACGCTCACCAACTGACCGAAGAAGGCTACTACGGCATCTACGGCAAGGCTGGCGCGCGCATGGAAATGCCGGGCTGCTCGCTGTGCATGGGTAACCAGGCACGTGTAGAGCCGAACTCGACCGTGGTGTCGACTTCGACCCGTAACTTCCCGAACCGTCTGGGCGATGGCGCCAACGTCTACCTGGCTTCGGCCGAGCTGGCGTCGGTGGCTTCGATCCTGGGTCGCCTGCCGACCGTCGAGGAGTACATGGAATACGCCGGTAAGATCGACAGCATGGCAGCGGACGTGTACCGCTACCTGAGCTTCGACCAGATCGCCGAGTTCCGTGAAGCGGCGGCCAACGCCAAGATCCCGGTGGTGCAAGCCTAAGGCTCTAGCGTTGTAAAAAAGAACGCCGCGTATTCCACGATACGCGGCGTTTTTTTATGCCTGTGACTTGTGCTGACTGCCCTGCCCGCTAGTTCGCCCTGCGCTGCGCTGCCACAGGCCAGGCGCGATACACCCAAGCGCCAAGACTCAATGCCAGAGTCCTGCCTGAGCCTGACCGCTCCAGATCTGCAGGCTTTCCTGCAGCGTATCGTCGACGCTGGTGCCACTGAGCAACACCTGATGCTCGGCAGTCGACGGCAGGCCCGCCAGGGCTTCCTTGGCCCTGTGCTTGAGCCGGGCCAGGGCCAGGCGCTTGTGCTCCAGGCGGACCTGACGGAAGAAGTCGTCCAGGGCCTCGATGCTGGTGCCGTCCAGATTCGGCGACTCTTCCAGGCTGAGAATGACCGTGTGAATCGGCGTCTGCGCATGCCGGATCAGGTGCAAGGCACCGCCCAGGATGCGCTCGGCGTTGGCGAAGAACAGCGCCTCCCCCGGACGCAGAATCAGCACCCCCGGCACCTGCCGCGCCTGAGGATGGCGGCTGAGGTCGACAAAATCATGTCCGCTGCCCAATTGACCGAGGATCTGGATATCCGCCGCCGACAACTGGCGCAGCATCAACAGAATGCTCACCCCTACCGAAAGCAGCAAACCATCCAGCACCCCCAGCACCAGCACCGCGGTGACCGCACAGATCACCAGCAACCGATCCCGGCGCCAGATGAAATAGCGCCCCAGCGGTTGCAGGCTCAGGCCATGGCCCAAGGCATAGATGACGATCGCCGCCAGCACCGGCTCCGGGGTCAGGGCGATATAGGGCAGCACCGTCAGAACGATGATCAGCATCACCGCAGCAGCGGTCAGCCCGGCCAGCCGCGAGCGGGCCCCCGCCGCTTCGTTAGCGGAAGTGGCCGAATAGCCGGCGCCGACGGGCATGCCATGGAACAGACCGGAGAGCAGATTGCCAGCGCCCAGGGCCAGCAGGTCGCGGTTGGACGAGACCCGGTCGCCATGCTTGAGCGCCAGGGAGCTGATGGAGCCGTAGGACTCGGCATACAGGATCATCACCAGGGCAAACGCCAGTTCCCCCAGGCGCAACCAGTCGGCAAAGGGCAGGTCCGGCAGGCTCGGCACCTGCAACTTGAGTTCGATCACCCCGATCAGGGCCACCCCATGAGCCGGCAGATCGAGCCATTGCCCGGCGCCAATGCCGATCACCACCGCCACCAGCCCACCGGGCACGTAGGGAATCCGCGAACAGATCGCCAGCACCAGCAAGGCCAATGCCGCCACCGCCGCGCCGGCCCAGTTCCACTGCGGCCACTGCTCCAGCAACTGCGGCAGAAAACGCACCAGGTTGCCGGTGCTCAGGTGCACCCCCACGATGGTGGCGAACTGCTTGAGGATGATGGTCACCGCCAGGCCGAAGGCGAAGCCGCGCAGCACCGGCTTGGCAATGAACGCGGTGACGCCGCCGAGGCGAAACAGCCCCGCCAGGACGAAGAAGCCTCCGGTCAGCAGCACCAGGGCGAACGCCAGGTTCAGGCGCAGCTGCACGTCGCCCTCTGCCAGGGACAAGGTGGCAGCGGCCAGCACCGCCGCCGATGAGGACGTAGCCGAGACAATGGCGAAGCGGCTGCTGCCCAGCAGGCCGTAGCACAGCAACCCGGCGAACAGGGCAATGACCCCGGCCTGGGGCGGCAAGGCGGCAATACCGGAATAGGCCACAGCCTCCGGCAGCAACAGGCCGGCGATGGACAAGCCGGCCAGCAGGTCGCGGCTGCGCTTGGGGACAACAGTTGGCTGGGTGAGGGGTTCAGTGGCCAATCGGGTTCGTCCGTGACAAGGCAAGATTCGAATTCAGAGGGTGTCGCCCAACGGCATCAACGCCTTTGGGCCAGATTGCAGCCCGTGTGGCGGGAGTGGCCATTGACGGGTTCCGGGCAGCAATAAGAGCACCAGCTTAGACCTTTATTCAAGGCAGCAAACGATCCTGATCAATGCCTTGAACGACAACGCCGCCGGTGCTGTGAGCACCGGCGGCGTTGGTTGTGTTGCCAGCAATCGCGTCAGGCTTGAGGGCCTGTCCGCCGGCAAGCCGGCTCCAGGCGGTGAGCGTCGCGCAGGTGTGGAATGCCGGCGAAGGCAGCCGCCAGCGCGTCGCACAAATCACGAAGCCAGGGAGTACACCAGGGCGGTAATGGCCACCAGGCCCACCAGGGTCACGAAGACGTTGGAGGCCTGGCCGCGATAGCGGGCCATGGCCGGCACTTTGCGAATGGCGTACATCGGCATCAGGAACAGGATCGCCGCGATCACCGGGCCACCCATGGTCTCGATCATCGTCAGGATGCTCGGGTTGAGGGTCGCCACGGCCCAGCAGATCACCAGCATGAAGGCAGCGGTAACCCGGTCCAGGGTTTTCGCCCCAGGACGCCGGCCGCTCTTGCCGATCAGGCCCTTGAGGCCTTCGCTGGCACCGATGTAGTGACCCAGGAAGGACTTGGCGATGGCCACGAAGGCAATCAACGGCGCGGCGAAGGCGATGGTCGGATTCTGGAAGTGGTTGGCCAGGTAGGACAGGATCGACAGGTTCTGCGCCTTGGCTTCGGCCAGTTGCGCCGGGTTCAGGGTCAGCACACAGCTGAAGACGAAGAACAGCACCATGCCCACCATCAGCAGGTGGGCACGCGAAAGGATCTGCGAGCTGCGCTCTTGGGCATGCACGCCATAGCGGCGCTTCTGGTCCACGGCAAAGGCCGAGATGATCGGCGAGTGGTTGAACGAGAAGACCATCACCGGAATCGCCAGCCACAGGGTATGCAGGAAGGCCGAAGGCGCCGGGACATCGCTGACGGTGGCAAGGATGCCGCCATTCCAGTGCGGGATCAGGAACACCGCGAGGAACAGCAGGGCCACGATGAACGGATAGACCATCAGGCTCATGGCCTTGACGATCACCTGCTCGCCGCAACGCACCACCACCAGCAGGCCGAAGATCAGCACCAGGGCCAGGATCGCCCGCGGTGGCGGCGCGATGTGCAGTTGATTGGTCATGAAGCTGTCGACGGTGTTGGTCAGGGCCACGCTGTAGATCAGCAGGATCGGGAAGATCGCCAAAAAGTACAGCAAGGTGATCAGGGCACCGGCGGTGAGGCCGAAATGCTCTTCCACCACGTCAGTGATGTCCGCACCGTCACGCCCGGAGAGCACGAAGCGGGTCAGGCCGCGGTGTGCATAGAAGGTCATGGGGAAGGCCAGCAGCGCCAGGATCAACAGCGGCCAGAAACCGCCGATGCCGGCATTGATGGGCAGAAACAGGGTACCGGCACCAATGGCGGTGCCAAACAGGCCCAGCATCCAGGTGGTGTCTTGGCGGTTCCAGCTACTCAGGGTCGCTGGGGTCGCCGTTTCAAAGCGTTGATCAACGCTGTTGGCCTGATCATTCATCCGGTGGGATCTCCACATTCCGGTCGTTTGCCATTCGATCAGGGCGCGTCGGAGTACCCGACAGACAGAGCCCCGACCGAAACAGAGGGGGCGCGATTGTCCGGGATTCCGCGAGCGCTGCATAGACTTAGCTGAGGAACGGTTTGTACGGTGCAGATTTATTTTTTTGCCGTGGCGAAGCGTCTGGCCCGGCTCTCTCCCGCCTTCCCCTGGCACCGGCTTGCCGGCGCAAGCGTCCGCGAAGGCGATGCACATCCCACGCACCTGTTCCTCGGCAAGCCGACGCGCGCTGGGCTGCGTTGACAAGATTCACGGCCAGGCGGCATGATCGGACCCCATGAATATCTACGCGCTCAACCCTACCTCTACCACCACGACTGCCTACGGCGGGTCGTGTGGTAGCTGTGCGGGATGATGCAAGCACAGTAAAACCAAGGCCCCGCCAGCAATGGACGGGGCCTTTTGTTTCTCCGTCCAGCTGGCACTACAAGGAGAGACAAGATGCCTTTATCCAACGCCAAGCGTGCCCTGCTGGTCATCGACATGCAGGTCGGCCTGTTCAACGGACCGGACAAGCCCTACAAGCGCGAACAGACCCTGGAAAACATCAACCAGCTGATCCGCCGCGCCCGCCAGGCCGGGGCGCCGATCTTCGCCGTGCGCCATACCGGCCCCGCCGAATCGCCGATTGCCGCCGGCAGCCCGCTCTGGCAACTGCTGCCGACCCTGGAAGTGGATGAAGAACTGGACTGCGTGCTGGACAAGACCCGCCCCAGTTGCTTTGTCGGCACCGGGCTGGCCGAGCGCCTGCAGGAAGCCCAGGTCAATGAACTGGTGATCGTCGGCATGAAGACCCAGTACTGCGTCGATGCCACCTGCCGCGCCGCCGGCGACCTGGGCTTTGCCGCCGTGCTGGTGGAGGACGCCCATACCTGCATGGACACACCCGTGCTGGGGGCGAAGAAAATCATCGCCCACCATAACGCCACCCTCAACGGCCCCTTCGTGCGCCTGGCCACGACCGCCGATGTGACCTTCTGACCCCATAGTCCCCACACCGCCCCGGGCACGCCGAACATGGCGTGACTCCCCCGGGAACGGTGCCGGCGAGCATTGCCAAAATCCCTCGCAACCCGCACCCTTGAGCCTTCGTCCCCGCCTGTATGGAATCCTCCATGAGCGCCACCACGATCGCCGGCTGCATCCTCTACAGCCTCGACCCGCCGTCACTCGCCCGCTTCTATGCCGACCTGCTGGGCTGGCCCATCACCGAGCAACAGGCCGATTACCAGCAACTGGTGCATCAGGGCTTCGAGCTGACACTGGTCCAGGTGCCTGCGGCGATTGCCGCGCGCATCGTCGTGCAGGAACCGCCACTGCCCCGTAGCGATGGCGCGTGCAAGCCGCTGTTCCAGGTCGCCGATCTGCAACAGGCCAGGCAACGGGCCGCCAGCGCCGGGGGCCGGTTGTACGAGGCCGAGCGCGAATGGTCATTCATGGGGGCGCAGATCTGCGACGGCGTCGACCCGGAAGGCAACATCTTTCAATTGCGCCAGCCCTTGCCCCATTAACTGCTGAGGAACCGTCATGCGCGCCACCGTCCTGGTCCTGGTCGAGAACGTCAACGCCTACCTGCCCTTGCTCGAAGCGCTGGGCTTCAACCTGATCCTGGCCCCCACGCCCGCCGAACGGGCCCAGGCCATCAAGACCCACGCCCCACAGATCGACGCCGTGCTGACCCGAGGCCCACTGGGGCTGACTGCGGCGGAAATCAACGCCCTGCCCCGGCTGCAGATCATCTGCGTGATCGGTGCCGGCTATGAGCAGGTGGACCTGCAAGCGGCGAGCAACCGCGGGATTGCCGTGACCAATGGCGCCGGGGTCAATGCCTCGTCGGTGGCCGATCATGCCCTCGCCCTGTTGCTTTCGCTGGTCCGGGGCATTCCCCAGTCCGATGCCGCCGTGCGCCAGGGACAATGGCCAAAAGTCCTGCGCCCTTCCGTGGCCGGCATGCGCCTGGGCATCCTCGGGCTGGGCGCCGTGGGCCAGGCCATCGCCCGGCGCTGTGCCCTGGGGTTCGACATGACCGTGAGTTATCACAGCCGCCAGCCCCGGCCGGACCAGCCCTACCGCTTTTGCCCGACCCTGCTGGAACTGGCCCGGGACTCGGATGCCCTGGTGATCGCCACCCCCGGCGGCGCCGACACCCGGCATCTGGTGGACCAGCCGGTGCTGCAAGCCCTTGGCGCCGAAGGTTTCCTGGTGAACATCGCTCGTGCCAGCGTGGTGGACACCAACGCCCTGCTGCAGGCCCTGAAACAGCGGCGGATTGCCGGCGCGGCCCTGGACGTGTTCGATGACGAACCGCAAGTGCCGGACGGTTTCAAGGGCCTGGACAATGTGGTACTGACGCCCCACGTGGCCGGCCTTTCGCCCCAGGCCAGCCGCGACACCGTGGACATGGTCGGCCAGAACCTGCTGGCCCACTTCGAGGGCCGGCCACTGCTGACCCCCCTTCCCCTGCCGGCACCGAACTGACCCATCCCCGAGTCAACGCCTATGCTCGTGGGGCGGACAACCTCTGGCCTGCATGGCTTGTGCAGGAGCTGGCTTGCCAGCGAAAGCCAGCGCCGGTCAGGACATCCTCTTCGCCGGCAAGCCGGCTCCTACGAGGGCTTGGTCTCACCGGGTCGTAGATACACGGGGGTAAATTCAAACGCTTGTATCAAAAGCAATGATTGTCCGGCAACACGCGCACCTATAAAGGCTCGCCGCGATTGTGAGGGGCCGGTAGGCGCATTAGATTAGTCAATAATCTCTGGCCTCCAGAATAAGCAGAAGGGATAAGCATGGCGCTTACAGACCAATCCACCCGTACTCGCCCCGGCGAGGAGCTCGATGCCAACCTGATCGATCCGTACCTCAAGGCGCATATTCCCGGCCTCAGCGGCACACCGCAAATCAGCCAGTTCCCGGGCGGTGCCTCGAACCTCACCTACTTGCTGGAGTACCCGGACCAGGAATTCGTCCTGCGGCGCCCGCCCTTCGGTCACAAGGCCAAGTCCGCCCATGACATGGGCCGCGAGTTCCGCATTCTCAACCAGCTCAGGGACGGTTTCCCCTACTGCCCCAAGGCCTATGTGCACTGCACCGACGAGTCGGTGATCGGCGCCGAGTTCTATGTCATGGAACGGGTCAAGGGCATCATCCTGCGCTCCGACCTGCCGGCGGAACTGGGCCTGGATGCCGGCAGGACCCAAGCCCTGTGCAAGAGTTTCATCGACCGCTTCGTCGAACTGCATCGGGTCGACTACAACGCCTGCGGCCTGGGCGACCTGGGCAAGCCTGAAGGCTATGTGCAGCGTCAGATCAAGGGCTGGAGCGAGCGCTACGAGAAAGCCCTGACCCCCGATGCGCCGCACTGGGAAACCGTGAAGGCCTGGCTCAACGACAAGATGCCCGCCGATCACCCAACCTCAAGCATCGTGCATAACGACTACCGCTTCGACAACGTCATCCTCGATCCCCACAACCCGATGCAGATCATCGGCGTGCTGGACTGGGAACTGACCACCCTGGGCGATCCGCTGATGGACCTGGGCAACACCCTGGCCTACTGGATCGAGGCCGCCGACCCGGCGCCAGTGCAACTGATGCGGCGCCAGCCGAGCAACGCCCCGGGCATGCTGACCCGCCAGGAATTCGTCGATTACTACGCCGAACGTTCGGGAATCGAAATCGGCAATTTCGACTTCTACTACACCTACGGCCTGTTCCGCCTGGCCGGCATCGTGCAGCAGATCTACTACCGCTTCTACCACGGCCAGACCCAGGACAAACGCTTCGCGCAGTTCATTCACATGAACAAACTGCTGGAGCAGATGAGCCTGCAGGTCATCGAAAAATCCAGCCTCTGACCGCGCCCTCGGCGCCCGACAGCCCAGCAAGGAAAAACCATGTCCAAGACTCAGTTGTTCGACCTCGACGGCAAGATCGCATTCGTCTCCGGCGCCAGCCGCGGTATCGGTGAAGCCATTGCCAAGCTCCTGGCCCAGCAAGGGGCCCATGTGATCGTGTCGAGCCGCAAGCTCGAAGGCTGCCAGCACGTGGCCGACGCCATCATCGCCGCCGGCGGCAAGGCCACGGCGATTGCCTGCCACATCGGCGAAATGGAGCAGATCAGCCAGGTCTTCGCCGGGATTCGCGAGCAGTTCGGCCGCCTCGACATCCTGGTCAACAACGCCGCCACCAACCCGCAATTCTGCAACGTCCTGGACACTGACCTGGGGGCCTTCCAGAAGACCGTCGACGTCAATATCCGCGGCTATTTCTTCATGTCGGTGGAAGCCGGCAAGCTGATGCGCGACAACGGCGGCGGTAGCATCATCAACGTCGCCTCGATCAACGGCATCTCGCCGGGGATCTTCCAGGGCATCTACTCGGTGACCAAGGCGGCGGTGATCAACATGACCAAGGTCTTCGCCAAGGAATGCGCACAGTTCGGCATCCGCTGTAACGCCTTGCTGCCGGGCCTGACCGACACCAAGTTTGCCTCGGCCCTGGTGAAGAACGACGCCATCCTCAAGACCGCCCTGGCGCAGATCCCCCTCAAGCGCGTGGCCGACCCGAGCGAAATGGCCGGCGCGGTGCTCTACCTGGCCAGCGACGCTTCCAGCTACACCACCGGCATTTCGCTGAACGTGGATGGCGGCTTCCTCTCCTGAGGCCCGCTTGCACCACCGAAAAGGCAGCCTCCGGGCTGCCTTTTTCATTTCCCTTGGCAGCGGCCAGCGAACAGGGCCTTGAACCCAACGCAAGCCACAGGGGCCCTGTCGCCGGCAAGCCGGCTCCTACAGTGCCCGTCAAAATTTTAATTCCAGCAATTGCAATTAGAGAATTTTTATTCCATAACTAGCCCTTCCTAAAACAATAATTCTGCAGGTGCGGCTATGGATGAACTTGGCATTGGCTTGATCGGTACCGGCTTCATGGGCCGGGCCCACGCCCTGGCGTTTCGCAGTGTCAGCGCAGTGTTCGAACTGCCGGTGCGCCTGCACCTGGCGGCCCTGGCCGATGCCGATGCGCAGCGCGCCGAGCACTGTGCCGGGGCCTGGGGCTTCGCCCGGGCCCATAGCGACTGGCAAGGCTTGATCGCCGATCCCCGGGTCAATCTGGTGGCCATCACCACCCCCAACCATCTGCACTTCCCCATGGCCATGGCGGCCCTGGCGGCAGGCAAGGCGGTGTACTGCGAAAAGCCCCTGGCCATCAGCGTCGAGGAGGCCCGGCAGATGCACCACGCCGCCCAGGCCGCTGGGCTGGTGACCCGGGTCGGTTACAACTATCAGCACAACCCGATGATCGCCCTGGCCCGGCAGTTGATCGGCCAGGGCGAGCTGGGGCAACTGGTGAGTTTCCAGGGCGAGTTCAGCGAGGATTTCATGGCCGACCCGGATTCACCCTGGTCCTGGCGTTGCGACCCGCAGCACGCCGGCGGCGCCCTGGCCGACCTGGGCAGCCACCTGCTGGCCATGGCGCGCTTTCTCATGGGGCCGGTGCAGGCGGTGTGCGCCGATGTACAGACGGTGCATCTGCAACGACCGACCCACGCCGGCAGCCAGGAACGGCGCCACATTGCCGTGGACGATCAGGCCCACGCCTTGTTGCGTTTCGCCAATGGTGCGCGGGGCACGTTGAGCAGCAGCTGGATCAAGCATGGCTACAAAAACCACCTGAGCTTCGAGATCAGCGGCACCCTGGGCACCCTCGCCTTCGACCAGGAACGGCTCAACGAACTGCGCCTGTACCGGGTCGGGCAGAAAGGCTTCCAGCGCCTGCTGGCCGGGCCCGAGCTGCCCGGCTACGCCGCCTTCAGCCCGGCCCCCGGGCATCAACTGGGCTACAACGAACTCAAGACCCTGGAAGTGCATGAACTGATCATGGCCCTGTGCGGCCAGGGTCGGGACGGCACGGATTTCGCTGAGGCCTGGGAAATAGAGCGCCTGGCCGCGGCGATCCGCACTGCCGCCCAGGAACAGCGCTGGATCACCCTCCTGTAGCCGCTGCTGAGCCCGCGAAGCTGCGCAAAGGTCCGCAGGACCTTGCCTGACGATCGCCTGCCGATCTTGGACGGCCTCAAGATCCCCGCGTCTCCTGCGTCGGAATGCCGCCCAAGCCGTTCGCAGCCTGCGGCAGCGGCTACAAGGGCAATGCCGCCAGGTGCGCGGCGAGGGCCTTGGCCTGCAGGGCGACGTCGGTGACGGCGGTGCTTTCCCACCACAGGCCACGCAACGGCGGTCCCATGGCGAACAGGCGCTCGGATGCCTGGCCACGGGCGTTGTGCACGGCACCCTCTGCCGTGGCGCTGATGCCCAGGGCCAACGGCCCGGGGGTGACCAGACCACGGGCCAGCAGTTGCTGCGGCAAAGGCCGGGCGACCCGGCGCCAGTCGTATTCAATGCCGCTGGAGTTGATCAGTGCGTCCCCCTCCAGGCGCTCGCTGTGCTCGGTGCCGCGATAACGCAGGCGGATCGTCAGGCGACCCTCCACCGAAGGTTCCAGTCCCTGGTAGGCCGCGGCATGAATGCGCAAACGGCCCTCGGCGTGCAGGCGCGCCACCCGCTCGGCGCTCAAGGGCGGCGAGCGATGGTGGTGGCTCTCCCACCAGGGCCGCACATGCCGCACGAATTGGCGTTTCTGCGCCTCGCTGGCCTGGCTCCACAACCGGCCGATATGCACCCGCACCGTGTCCAGCGGCGCTTGCCAGTCGATGCCTTGAGCCTGGGCCTCGCGGCACTGACGCCGCACCTCCCGCAGCAGTTGTCGCGGGCTGCGCAGCTTGAGGTCGGCCGCGAGGAAGTCCACCCAGGCCGGCGGCTGGCGGCGCACATGGGGCAGCAGGCCATGCCGGGAGAACACCTCGATCGGCCCGCGATGCCCGGCCTGCTCCAGGGACACCACGGCGTCCACCATGGTCAGCCCGGAGCCGATGATCAGCACCGTCGCCTGCGGGTCGAGGCGGGCCATGGCGGCCACGTCCCAAGGGTCCAGGGCTGCGGCATTGAGGCCGCTGGACCGGGTTTGCGGTGTGCGCGCCGCCGGGAACATGCCGGTGGCCAGTACCGCCACTCCACCGCGCAGCTGGCGGCCGTCCGCCAGCGTCAGGCAGACACCGTCACTGTCGGTTTCCAGGTCCACCGCTTCGCCGCGCACATGGCTCAGGCTGGAGCCCTGTTCCAGGCCCAGCTGCAGCGCCTCGGCCAGGCGTTGCTGCACATAGACGCCAAACAGCCCCCGAGGTGGAAACAGCTCGCTGACCGGCACCGACTGGCGGCCCGATTCGGGCCAGCCACCGCCGGCAATATGCTGGGTCAGCCAGTGGGTCAGGTCATCGGCATTGTCCGGATCGACGCTCATCCGTGCCGCGTTGCCGTTCAGGGTATGCCCCAGCTCGACAGCGCTGTAGGCCTCGCCGCGGCCCAGCTCGCTGCGGGGCTCGATCACCAGTATCCGCCGCCGCCCCGGCAGGCGCAGCAATTGCGCCGCCAGCAAGGCGCCACTGAGGCCGCCGCCGACAATCAGAATTTCAGCATCACGGGTGGCTGGGGTTGCCTGTCCGCAGTGGTTTTGGCTCATGGAATACTCACGCTCAGTGTTTGCCCAGGTAGAAGTCCTGCAGATCGCCCCGGGCCAGCAGTTGCTCGGCGGTGCCGGACAGGGCCACTCGGCCGGTGTCCAGCAGGCATGGGGAGCGTATTTGAGCGCCAGATTAATGCGTTGCTCGGCGATCAGAAAGCTCACTCCCGCCTCGCGATTAAGCTGGGCAACGATCTGAAAAATCTCCTGGACGATGATAGGCGCCAAGCCCATGGAAGGTTCATCCAGCAGTACCAAAGTAGGATGGGCGCGGTTGGCGTCATGCGCTGTTCCGTTTGAATTCGGCGACCCAGGCCGCAGTTGTAGGTTGAGTCGTGGCCTGGGGCGGCTGCCAGATGAACTTCAGGCGCCCCCCGCAGCCGGGGCAGCGAACGACAGCAGTGACGGGGGCCAGCCCGGGGCCAATCGGGGCAGTGATTGCAGGTCTGTTCGCTGGCAGGCCCGCCCCTACATGCAGGTCGGCGGCGTCTGTGCAGAAGCCGGCTTGCCGGCGAAGGCGCCGGCAAAGCGGGCGCAGGTCTTGCGGGCCTCTTTGCCGGCAAGCCAGCTCCTACGAGAGGCGCGGGGTCAGGCGCTGGTGCGTTGCGGCTGAAGCCGGGTTGCGAGGTCGCGCCAGGCGCTGCCGGGGTGGTTCACCGGCAGCCGCGGGCCGGCGCCAAAGAGCTTCTCTCGCAGGGTGCCCGGTGCGTATTCGGTCTTGTAGACCCCGCGTTTCTGCAACTCGGGCACCAGCAGTTCCACGGCATCGATAAAGGTTTCGTGGGTCAGGGCGTAGGCCAGGTTGAAGCCGTCGACATCGGTCTCTTCCACCCACTCCTGGAGCAGGTCGGCCACGGTTTCCGGGCTGCCGACAAACAGCGGGCCAAAGCCGCCGATCCCCACCCAGTCGGCCAGTTCGTGAGGGGTCCAGACCTTGTTCGGGTCTGCGGTGGAGAAGGCTTCCACCGCCGACTGGATGGCGTTGGTGTGCACATGCTTGAGGGGCTCGTCGGGCTTGAAGCGGCTGAAGTCGATGCCGGTCCAGCCGGAAATCAGCGCCATGGCGCCTTCGTAGCTGACCCAGGACTTGTATTCCTCGAACTTGGCCTTGGCCAGGGCATCGGTCTCGCCGAGGATCACCGTCTGCAGGTTGAAGATCAGGATCTTCGACGGGTCGCGCCCGGCTTCGGCCGCGCGGCGGCGGATGTCGGCCACGGTCTTTTTCAGCAGCACCTTGGACGGCGCGGCAACGAACACGCATTCGGCCTGTTCGGCGGCGAACTGCTTGCCGCGGCTGGACGCCCCGGCCTGGTACAGCACCGGAGTGCGTTGCGGCGACGGCTCGCACAGGTGAATCCCCGGCACCTGGAAGTGTTTGCCCGCGTGGCGGATCTCGTGGATCTTGCTCGGGTCGCTGAAGATCCGCCGCTCACGGTCACGTAGCACCGCACCCTCCTCCCAGCTGCCTTCCCAGAGCTTGTAGCAAACCTCCAGGTACTCCTCGGCGTAGTCGTAGCGGGCGTCGTGTTCGGTCTGCGCCTGCTGACCGATGTTCTTCGCCCCGCTCTCCAGGTAGGAGGTGACGATGTTCCAGCCGGCACGACCCTTCGTCAGGTGATCCAGGGTCGAAAGGCGCCGGGCAAAGGGGTACGGATGCTCGAACGACAGCGAGGCGGTGAGGCCGAAGCCCAGATGCTCGGTGACCAGGGCCATGGGCGGAATCAATTGCAGCGGGTCGTTCACCGGCACCTGGGCCGCCTGGCGGATCGCCGCCTCGCCATTGCCGTTGTAGACGTCGTAGATGCCCAGCACATCGGCGATGAACAGCCCGTCGAACTTGCCCTTCTCAAGGATGCGCGCCAGGTCGGTCCAGTACTCCAGGTCCTTGTACTGCCAGGAACGGTCCCGAGGATGGGCCCAGAGCCCCGGTGACTGGTGACCGACACAGTTCATGTCGAAGGCATTGAGGCGGATTTCACGGGACATCACACAGCACTCCTGAAACCTTGGGGCAGCACGCCATTGAGGCGGTAGTTGCCGATCAGTTGATACTTCCAGCGCAGCGGGTCTTGCAGGGCCTGTGGCTGCGGGGTGCGCTGGCCGGTGAGTTCGAATTCGGCGTTGCCGGCCGCCGCCAGGGCTTCGGCGGCGGCAATCGCCGCCTCGGCCAGGGCGATGGCGATCTCGGCCGGGTCCTTTCCCTCTTGCAGCCGGTACTGGGCCCGCTCCTGCAGGGCGGCGGCCACTTCGATGCGGATCTGCAGATCGCCAAAGCGGCTGATCACATACGGGTCGTCGCTGGCCTTGCTCAGGCCGCTGCCGGACCAGGGCCGGGCCTGGTCGCGGACGAACTCCAGGGTCCGCTGCAACAGGTCGCGGGCCCTTTGCAGTTGCTCGCCGATCGCGGCCAGGGCGGCCTGGGGGCTGTCGGGTTGGGTCAATGCGTTCATGGCGGTGTCCTTTCAGTTCCAGGCGTGACGGGGTGGCTTGACGCCGTTGAGCAGGAAGTTGCCGATCAGGTGGTATTTCCAGCGGGCCGGGTCGTGCAGGGTGTGGGTGCGAGCGTTGCGCCAGTGGCGGTCGAGGTTGTACTTGGCCGACACCGAGCGGGTGCCGGCCAGTTCGAACAGCTTGCTGGCGGCGAGCAAGGCGCTTTCTGCCGACAGCACCTTGGCCTGGGCCACCACCAGCGAGGCGTGGGCGACGCTGTCTTCGCTGGGGCTGGCGAGGGCCTGATCAACCGCCTCGGCGGCCTTGACCAGGATCGCCTCGGTGCCGTGCACCCGCCATTCCAGGTCACCGATGGCGGCCTGGGTAAAAGGGTCCTGCCAGCCGTGATCCAGGCCACTGTCGATCCACGGCCGGGACTGCCGGGCGTAATGCTTGGCGTCTTCCAGGGCGGCGACGGCGATGCCGGTGTCCACAGCGGCCTGGATGATCTGCGAGATCGGGCCGTCGGCGGTGGGTTGGTCGAAGGCCCGGTGGGCCGGGATCACCGCGCTGCGCGGCACTTGCACGGCCTTGAGGCTGACCCCGCCGCTGGCGGTGGTGCGTTGGCCGAAGCCGTCCCAGCTGTCGATCACCGTGAGGCCGGGGGTGTCGCGCTCGATAAAGGCGATATGGGCCTGGTTGTGCTCATCCACCGCCACCGTCGGCACGATGTGGGCAAACAAGGCGCCGGTGCAGTAGAACTTCTCGCCGTCGACCTGCGCCTGCTCGCCGGTAAAGCGGATCTGGGTTTCAAAGGCACCGACGTGCTTGCTGCCGGCCTCGGAAAACGCGTTGCCAAAGCGGTAGCCCTGCAACACCTTGGCGAAGTAGTGCTGCTTCTGCTCTTCGCTGGCGGTCTGCAACAGGATGTCCACCACCCCGAGGTGGTTCTGTGGCAGCTGGCCCAGGGAGGGATCGGCGGCGGAGATGAGCTTGATCACCTCGGCCAGGGTCACGTAGGACACCCCGGCGCCGCCGTAGGCCCGGGGAATGGTGATGCCCCACAGGCCGCTGGCAGAGAACTCGTCGAGTTCCGCCACCGGCAGGCGCCGTTCGCGGTCGCGTACCGCGGCCTCCACGGCAAAGCGCTGGGCCAGGGCCTGGGCCACGCTGATGGCCTCGGCATCGCTGCGGATGAGGTGGGCACTGGGTGAGGGTTGGGCTGGGGCTGTCATGGGCCGACTCCACGTCCTGAAGATCAAGATAAACACCGCTCGGGTGCTCGCTATCAGGACAATTGCAGGAGTCGTGCCTAAATATAAAATCCTTTTATTTCAACAGCTTGAAGATTACTTCGGAGAAAAGGCATCAACTGAAAACAGGCAGAATGTTCAACCGCTGTTGACTGGCCAACAGTGGCCGGCACGCCTGGGCAATCAGTACACCACGTTGCGCACGAAGCGCGTGGCCTGGGCGCCGTCATTGCGATAGCCGTGAGGCACATGACTGGCGAACATGAAGAAGTCGCCGCTTTCCAAGCGCCGCTCGGCGTCGCCGAAGAACAGCGTCAGGCAGCCCTCGACGACATAGATCTGCTCGCTCCAGCCGACGGTGTCGCACTCCGAGTGATAGACCTCGCCAGGCTCGAGCTGCCACTCCCAGAGTTCCACTTCACGGCTGGCCTCGGCCTTGGCCAGGAGCAGCGCCTTGCTCCCGGGGATGACGCCGGCCCAGGCCAGCTCGTTGATACGGCTCGGGTCTCGGGCATCCGGGGCCTGGATCAGGTCGCTGAAAGCCACGTTCAAGGCCTCGGCCACTCGGTCCAGGGTGCCGAGGCTGACGTTCTTCTCCCCGGCCTCGATGGCCACCAGCATCCGCCGACTGACGTCGGATTTTTCCGCCAGGGCGCTCTGGCTCAAGCCTGCGGCATGGCGCAGGCGTCGCACGTTGAGGCTGACATGTTGCAGGACCGAAGCCCGTTGGACGTTATCTTTGTGCACTATATTGCTCGCTCTCTGGGCCTGCGCAGTATACTGCCCAGCTTCCGGCGCATTGTGCGTCCCCCCTCAGGTAGCACGCAAGGCCATGACTTCAACGCCCTCCCGCGCAATGCGCTTCCCACTCAGCAGGGCCGAAGCGGTGCTGGTGCTGATCACCATGATCTGGGGCGGCACCTTCCTGCTGGTGCAGAAGGCCATGAGCGTCAGCGGTCCGATGTTCTTCGTCGGCCTGCGCTTTGCCGCGGCGGCGTGCATCGTCGCCCTGTTTTCACTGCGCCACCTGCGCGGGCTGACCCTGTTCGAGCTGCGTGCCGGGACCTTTATCGGCACCGCCATCATGCTCGGCTACGGCTTGCAGACGGTGGGCCTGCAAAGCATTCCCAGCAGCCAATCGGCGTTTATCACGGCCCTCTATGTACCTTTCGTTCCCCTGCTGCAATGGCTGTTCATGGGCAAGCGTCCGGGGCTGCTGCCAAGCATCGGCATCATGCTGGCGTTTACCGGGTTGATGCTGCTGTCCGGCCCCAATGGCGCCTCGCTGGATTTCAGCCCCGGGGAGATCGCCACCCTGATCAGCACAGTGGCCATTGCCGCCGAAATCATTCTGATCAGCAGCTTCGCCGGGCAGGTGGATGTGCGCCGGGTCACGGTGGTGCAACTGGCGGTCACCTCACTGCTGGCCTTTGCCATGGTGCTACCGACCGGGGAAGCGTTGCCGGGGTTTTCCTGGCTGCTGCTGGCCAGTGCCTTGGGCCTGGGGGCAGCCAGTGCGGCGATCCAGGTGGCGATGAACTGGGCGCAGAAAAGCGTCTCGCCGACCCGCGCCACCCTGATCTATGCCGGTGAGCCGGTGTGGGCCGGGATTGTCGGGCGGATCGCCGGGGAACGCCTGCCCGCACTGGCGCTGCTGGGGGGAGCCCTGATCGTGCTGGCGGTGATCATCAGCGAATGGAAACCCAAGGGCCGGGCCGCGGATGCCGATCAACCGGCATTGACCAACCAGGCAGCGGACGGCCTGTAGCACCCGGCTTGCCGGCGAAGGCGATCTTGCGGACCTCTTCGCTGGCAAGCCAGCGTCTAGAGCGCGGGGTCGCCGGGGGCGTAGAGCCAGGTCGGGACGGTCAACGACCCCTTGTGCTTGGGCTCCAGCAGCACCCGGTCACCCTCGGGCTCGCCGTGATAGTAGAAATAGGCGTGGTAGAGCACATGCCCCTCGGCAAAGGCGCGGTCGTAGTACAGCACCGTGCCCGCTGGCAGCTGGTAGGTCCGATCATCCCCCGTCGGGCCTTCGATGATCAGCGCCTGGCGGGTCTTGAGCATGTCGGGACGGTCGAGATAATGCTCCACACCCACCCCCAACCCGGCGCCGAAGGCAGTGAACAGCAAGGCGAAACAGCCCCGTCGAAACAGCCGGCCCGTGGCCGATCCTTTAATCATGTGCACCCTTGTCGATCCTTGTGGTGTTTTGACCTAGGCAGGACCTTGGCCCTGCAGCGCCCGGTGAACGGGCGCATCAGGCATTTGTCTCCTACCTTTGAAAGCGTATGTAACATTTCTTTGGGGGGCCGGGCCGCGCATGGCGGTTGGTGATCCAGGGCCTGGCACGTATTATGCGTCATACTTTTCCGCAGATTAGAAGCCTATGTCCCTGATAGTTCTACTGCTTCTGCCATTCATAGGCAGCTGTCTGGCGGCCGTGCTGCCGCACAACGCACGTAACACCGAATCCCTGCTGGCCGGCCTGGTGGCACTCATTGGCACCGTCCAGGTGGCTTTGCTGTACCCGCAGATCGCCGATGGCGGGATTATCCGCGAGGAATATACCTGGCTGCCGAGCCTGGGCCTGAACTTCGTGCTGCGCCTGGACGGCTTCGCCTGGCTGTTCTCATTGCTGGTGCTGGGTATCGGCAGTCTGGTGGCGCTCTACGCGCGTTACTACATGTCGCCGCAAGACCCGGTGCCGCGCTTCTTCGCCTTCTTCCTGGCGTTCATGGGGGCCATGCTCGGCCTGGTGATTTCCGGTAACCTGATCCAGATGGTGTTCTTCTGGGAGCTCACCAGCCTCTTCTCCTTTTTGCTGATCGGCTATTGGCATCACCGCTCCGACGCCCGCCGTGGCGCCTACATGGCGCTGATGGTCACCGGCGCCGGGGGCTTGTGCCTGCTGGCGGGGGTCATGCTGCTCGGCCATGTGGTCGGCAGCTACGACCTGGATCAGGTGCTAGCTGCCGGAGACAAGATCCGCGCCCATGCGCTCTACCCGATCCTGTTGCCATTGATCCTGCTGGGCGCCCTGAGCAAGAGCGCGCAGTTCCCCTTCCACTTCTGGCTCCCCCACGCCATGGCCGCGCCGACGCCGGTCTCGGCCTACCTGCACTCGGCGACCATGGTCAAGGCCGGGGTGTTTCTCCTGGCCCGCCTGTGGCCGTCGTTGTCCGGTACGCAAGAATGGTTCTACATCGTCAGCGGCGCCGGGGCCTGCACCCTGGTGCTGGGCGCTTACTGCGCGATGTTCCAGAACGACCTCAAGGGCCTGCTGGCCTATTCCACCATCAGCCACCTGGGCCTGATCACCCTGCTGCTGGGCCTGAATAGCCCCCTGGCGGCGGTGGCGGCGGTGTTCCACATTCTCAACCACGCCACCTTCAAGGCGTCGCTGTTCATGGCCGCCGGGATCATCGACCACGAAAGCGGCAGCCGCGACATCCGCAAGCTCAACGGCCTGATCAAGCTGATGCCCTACACCGCAACCCTGGCCATGGTCGCCAGTGCCTCGATGGCCGGGGTGCCGCTGCTCAACGGCTTCCTGTCCAAGGAAATGTTCTTCGCCGAGACGGTGTTCATCAATTCCAGCGCCTGGGTGGAAATCGCCCTGCCGGTGATCGCCACCATCGCCGGGACCTTCAGCGTTGCCTACGCCCTGCGCTTTACCGTGGATGTGTTCCTCGGCGAACCGGCCACCGACCTGCCACACACGCCCCACGAGCCGCCACGCTGGATGCGTGCCCCGGTTGAACTGCTGGTGTTCACCTGCCTGCTGGTGGGGATCTTCCCGGCGCAGATCATCGGTCCTCTGCTGGCCGCCGCCGCACGGCCGGTGGTGGGCGGCACCCTGCCCGAATACAGCCTGGCCATCTGGCACGGCCTCAATGCGCCAATGATCATGAGCCTGATCGCCATGTCCTGCGGCATCGTGCTTTACCTGTTGCTGCACAAACCGCTGGTGGCGGGGCGTTTCGCCTACCCGCCGGGAGTGGGCCGACTCAACGGCAAGCTGCTGTTCGAGCGCAGCCTGGTGGGCATGACCCGCCTGGCCCGGCGCCTGGAGCGGCGGCTGAGCACCAAGCGCCTGCAGACCCAGCTGTTTCTGCTGATTCTGGCGGCGGTGATCACCGGCCTGATTCCCATGCTCTACAGCCAGCTGACCTGGGGCGACCGGCCGAAGATCCCCGGCTCCATCGTCTTCGTGACCTTCTGGCTGCTGGCCATCGCCTGCGCCCTGGGCGCCGCCTGGCAGGCCAAGTACCACCGGCTGGCGGCCCTGACCATGGTCAGCGTCTGCGGACTGATGACCTGCGTGACCTTCGTCTGGTTCTCGGCGCCGGACCTGGCCCTGACCCAACTGGTGGTGGAGGTGGTGACCACGGTGCTGATCCTCCTCGGCCTGCGCTGGCTGCCACGGCGGATCGAGGATGTCTCGCCGCTGCCCAGCAGCGTGCCCAAGGCGCGCATCCGCCGCCTGCGCGACCTGAGCCTGTCGATCGCCGTCGGCCTGGGCATGGCCGTGCTGTCCTACGCCATGCTGACCCGCCCCACTCCCAACGATATTTCCTCGTTCTACCTCAGCCGTGCCTTGCCTGAAGGCGGCGGTACCAACGTGGTCAACGTCACCCTGGTGGACTTCCGCAGCTTCGACACCCTGGGCGAGATCACCGTGCTGGCGGCCGTGGCCCTGACCGTGTTCGCCCTGCTACGGCGCTTCCGCCCGCCCAAGGAAAGCATGCAATTGCCGGCGCAACAGCGCCTGCTGGCCCCGGACGTGGTCACCGATCTGGTCAACCCGCGCCAGGCCAGCGACACCGCCTTGGGCTTCATGATGGTGCCGGCGGTGCTGGTGCGCCTGCTGCTGCCGATTGCCCTGGTGGTGTCCTTCTACCTGTTCATGCGCGGGCACAACCTGCCGGGCGGCGGTTTCGTCGCCGGGCTGGTGATGTCGGTGGCCTTCATCCTCCAGTACATGGTGGCCGGCACCCAGTGGGTCGAGGCCCAGATGAGCCTGCGGCCGCTGCGCTGGATGGGCACCGGCTTGCTGTTCGCCCTGGCCACCGGCCTCGGCGCCCTGGCCTGGGGCTACCCGTTCCTCACCACCCACACGGTGCATGTGGACCTGCCGCTGTTCGGTGATATCCATATCGCCAGCGCCCTGTTCTTCGACATCGGCGTGTACGCGGTGGTGCTGGGCGCGACCCTGCTGATCCTCACCGCCCTGGCGCACCAGTCGGTGCGGGCCCACAAGCCGGCCAGCCAGTCCAAATCCCTGATCAAGAGCGGAGCCGCCTGATGGAAGAAGTCATCGCAATCGCCATTGGGGTCCTCGCCGCTTCCGGAGTCTGGCTGGTCCTGCGCCCGCGGACCTTCCAGGTGGTGATGGGCCTGTGCCTGCTGTCCTACGCGGTCAACCTGTTCATCTTCAGCATGGGCAGCCTGTTCATCGGCAAGGAACCCATCGTCAAGGACGGCGTGCCCCAGGACCTGCTGCACTACACCGACCCGTTGCCCCAGGCCCTGGTGCTCACCGCCATCGTCATCAGCTTCGCCATGACCGCGCTGTTTCTGGTGGTGCTCCTGGCGTCCCGGGGCCTGACCGGCACTGACCACGTCGACGGCCGGGAGCCCAAGGAATGAGTTCGTTGTCCCACCTGATCGTCGCCCCCATCCTCCTGCCGCTGCTGACGGCGGCCATCATGTTGCTGCTGGGGGAGAAACACCGCCCGCTCAAGGCGCGGATCAACCTGTTCTCCAGCCTGCTGGGGCTGGCCCTGGCGGCGTACCTGCTGTACTGGACCCAGGTCCAGGGCGCCACCGGCTCCTTCGGCGTGTACCTGCCGAGCAACTGGCAGGTGCCCTTCGGCATCGTGCTGGTGGTGGATCGCCTGTCGGCACTGATGATGGTGCTCACCGGGATCATCGGGGTCAGCGCGCTGCTGTTCGCCATGGCCCGCTGGGACGGCGCCGGGGCCAGCTTCCATGCGCTGTTCCAGATCCAGCTGATGGGCCTCTACGGCGCCTTTCTCACCGCAGACCTGTTCAACCTGTTCGTGTTCTTCGAGGTGCTGCTGGCGGCCTCCTACGGCCTGATGCTGCACGGTTCGGGACGGGCGCGGGTGTCGTCGGGGCTGCACTACATCACCATCAACCTGCTGGCTTCGTCGCTGTTCCTGATCGGCACGGCAATGATCTACGGGGTCACCGGGACCCTGAACATGGCCGACCTGGCGATGAAGATCCCCCTGGTGCCGGAAGCCGATCGCGGCCTGCTGCATGCCGGCACGGCGATCCTGGCCATCGCCTTCCTGGCCAAGGCCGGGATGTGGCCGCTGAACTTCTGGCTGGTGCCGGCCTATTCCTCGGCCAGCGCCCCGGTGGCGGCGCTGTTCGCCATCATGACCAAGGTCGGGATCTACACCGTGCTGCGCCTGTGGACCCTGCTGTTCTCCGGGCAGGCCGGGGCCTCGGCCTACTTCGGCAACCAGTGGCTGATCTACGGCGGCCTGGCGACGATCTTCTGCGCCGCCCTGGCGATTCTTCCGGCCCAGCGCCTGGAGCGCATGGCCAGCCTGAGCATCCTGGTGTCGGCGGGCATCCTGATCGCGGTGATCGGCTTCGCCCAGCCGGCGCTCACCGGCGCGGCGCTGTTCTACCTGTTCAGCTCGACCCTGGCGCTGTGCGCGCTGTTCCTGCTGGCGGAGTTGATCGAGCGCTCGCGCTCGGCGGTGGAAGTGCCTCTGGAAGACGAAGGCGAAATCCTTCCGCGGCCCATGGAAACCCTTCCCCCGCCCCGGGGCAGCAACCTCGACGACGAACAGCAAGTGGTGGTCGGCCAGGTGATTCCCTGGACCATGGCCTTCCTCGGCCTGAGCTTCATTGCCTGCGCCCTGCTGATCATCGGCATGCCGCCGCTGTCGGGCTTTATCGGCAAGCTCAACCTGATCGCCGCCCTGCTCAACCCGACGGGCCTGGGAACCAGCAGCGACACGCCGATCCCGCTGGCGGGCTGGATTTTCCTGGTGCTGCTGATCCTCTCCGGCCTGGCGTCGCTGATCGCCTTTGCGCGCCTGGGCATCCAGCGTTTCTGGAGCCCGGAGGAGCGACCTTCGCCCGTGTTGCGGCGCCTGGAATGCGTGCCGATCGTGGCGTTGCTGGGGCTCTGCGTGCTGCTCAGTTTCAAGGCCGAGCCGCTGCTGCGCTTCACCCAGGCCACCGCCGACAGCCTCAATCATCCGGAGCACTATGTGATGGCGGTACTGGGCACCCGCACCGTGCTCAGCCCTGAGTCCAAGGCCACCCAGGCGGCGGAGGTGCAACCATGAAGCGTCTGTTCCCTGCCCCCTTCCTGTCCCTGGCGCTGTGGCTGCTGTGGCTGGTGCTGAACCTGTCCATCAGCCCCGGCAATCTGCTGCTGGGGGCCATCCTGGGCTTTCTCGCACCGCTGCTGATGCGCCCGCTGCGGCCGCTGCCGATCCGCATCCGCCGCCCCGGCACCATCCTGCGGCTGTTGCTGCGGGTAGGCTGCGATGTGCTGGTCTCCAACCTGATCGTGGCCTGGGGCGTGCTCAACAACGGGCGCCGGCCGGTGCGCTCGGCCTTCGTCAAGATCCCCCTGGACCTGCGCGACGCCAATGGCCTGGCGGCGCTGTCCACCATCACCACGGTGGTGCCGGGCACGGTCTGGTCCGAGCTGTCCCTGGACCGCAGCATCCTCTTGCTGCACGTCTTCGATCTGCAGGACGAAGGGCAATTCATCCAGCACTTCAAGGCGACCTACGAGCGCCCGCTGATGGAGATTTTCGAATGAGCGTGCTGTTGACCAACGCGATCCTGCTGAGCCTGTTCCTGTTTTCCCTGGCCATGGTCCTGACCCTGGTGCGCCTGTTCAAGGGCCCCTCGGCCCAGGACCGGGTCCTGGCCCTGGACTACCTGTACATCCTGGCGATGCTGATGATGCTGGTGCTGGGCATCCGCTACGCCAGTGACACCTACTTCGAGGCGGCGCTGCTGATTGCCCTGTTCGGCTTTGTCGGCTCCTTCGCCCTGGCCAAATTCCTTCTGCGCGGCGAGGTGATCGAATGAACAGCCTGGAACAACTGCCCCTCTGGGTGGAGGTCCTGGTGGCCGTGCTGCTGGTGATCAGCAGCGTCTTCGCCCTGATCGGTGCCCTGGGCATCCTGCGCATGAAGAGCTACTTCCAGCGCATGCACCCGCCGGCCCTGGCCTCAACCATGGGCTCCTGGACCGTGGCCCTGGCCTCGATCCTGTATTTTTCAGCGCTCAAGTCCGGGCCGGTGCTGCATGCCTGGCTGATTCCGATCCTGCTGTCGATCACGGTGCCGGTCACCACCCTGCTGCTGGCCCGCGCGGCGTTGTTCCGCAAGCGCATGGCCGGTGACGATGTGCCGGCAGAGGTCAGCAGCAAACGCAACGAAAGCGGCAACTGAGCGCACCACCCCATGCAGGAGCCGGCTTGCCGGCGAAGAGGCCTTTGAGCCTTGCAGCGAATCGGCTGGCGCCTTCGCTGGCAAGCCAGCTCCTACACCAGCCAGCGCCCACAGTGGGCGGGCTTGCCCTTCAGGCCCAGGCCAGCACCAGCAATCCGGCACCCAGTACCACGCACAGCGGGGAATAGAACAGGGTGTCGAGACGGGCGAACTTCGAGTCACGCACTTGCTTGAAGAAGCCAACCAGCTCGGAGTCGCCAATGGCCCGGGCGAACATCAGCAAGGCAATGGCGCTGATCACCCATTGCAGGGACGGATGGGTCACGGTCGGCAGGTAGAGCCCGACCCGCAGGCAGACCAGCATCGCCACCAGCAACAGCCCCACCGCCACCAGCAAGGTGGCCAGGGCCGGAGGGTGAAAGGCCGGTTGGCTCTGCCCGGGAACCGGCCCCGGCACTTGGGGGATCACCGCGTCGCTGCCGCGCTTGCCTCCGGCGGCCCAGTACAGATGGATCAGGCTGATGAACAGAAAAGTGCCGGACATCCCCTGAGCGAGCAGAAGATTCATGTTCAGACGTCCTTGTAAAAAAGTCGTAAAGAGAATGGACTCGATTGCTGGTTTTTGTAAGTACGTTCGTCGCCTTCGATGATAAAGTGCCGCCCCATGAAATTGACCCGTTCCGATCGCTCGCTCGTTGCCTGGATGCTTTATTGCTGCGTCCTGTTCAACGTGTTTGCCTGCAGCATCGGCCACGGGCAGATGCTCGGCATGCAGCTCAACGGCATCGGCGGGCAGTTCTGCAGCATCGATCCCAACACCCAAGCCCCCCTGCAACAGCCGGCTGACCAGGACTCCCTGCCCACCCTGTCCAAGGCCTTCGGTTGCCCGCTGTGCTCCACCGGCGGCATGGGCCCGGCACTCAACTCCAGCGTCACCCTGGCGCTGTTGCCCCAACCCCAGGCGCCGCCGCTGGCGCGACAGCTTCAGACCCACCTCCCGGCCCGTTTCACCTGGCCCGCCGCCCATCCTCGGGCACCGCCCTACGCCTGATTCTTGCTCGTGCTCGACCCGCCCACTGCGCTGCTGCGCGGCGCGCTTTCGTGGGCCTTTTCCTAGTCAAGAATTCAGGATGCATGCATGAAACACCTTCCTTTACTGGCGAGCCTGCTGGCCTGCCTGTCCGTCAACGCCTGGGGCAAATCCGGCCTGGAGCTGGTCCCTACCACCGTTAACGCCGAAGAGGCGGACGTTGAACCCGGCCTGTCCCTGGAGCAGTCCAGCGGCATGGCCTCGCGTTTGGGCCTGAGCCTGCGGGAAACCCCGGCCTCGGTGGCGATCGCCAGCCGCCAGGACATCGAGCGCCGTGGCGCCCAGACCTTCCAGGACGCCGCCAACGCCCTGCCCGGGGTCAATGCCAGTGCACCACCGGGGTTCGGCGGCTTCATCTCCTACCGCGGCTTCACCAGCAGCCAGATCACCCAGATGTTCAACGGCATCAACGTCGCCACCGGCCTGGCACGGCCGGTGGACGCCTGGATCTATGACCGGGTGGAACTGGTGGGCGGCCCCTCGTCGCTGATCAATGGCGCCGGCTCCGTGGGCGGCTCGCTGAACTACGTGACCAAGCTGGCGGACCGCCGCGAACAGGCGGCCGAGGGCCTGCTCAGCTACGGCAGCTACGACACCACGCAAACCGCTTTCGGGGTCAATCACGCCCTGAGCCCGGCGGGCGCCGAGGTGCAGCACTACGCGCGCTTCGACGTCAGCCACAACACCAGCAACGGCTACATCGACCGCCAGGAGCGCGATGCCTGGAGCCTGGCCTTCTCCCTGCTCAGCGACTTGACCCCTGACCTGTCCCACACCCTGGCGGTGGAATACCAGGACGAGCACGAAGACAGCCCCTACTGGGGCACCCCGGTGCGCAACCCCAAGGCCGGCGAGCTGAAGATCGACAAGCACCACCGCTTCAACAACTACAACGTCGCCGACGGCCTGTATGAACAGCGCACAGTGTGGCTGCGCTCGATCATCGACTACCGGATCAACCCCAGCACCAGCCTGCGCAACACCCTCTATCACCTGGACAGCCAGCGCGACTACCGCAACCTGGAGACCTACCAGTACAGCCCCGACAACAGCCGGGTGAACCGCTCCACCGCCTATCTGGTGCGGCACCAGGGCCAGCAGGACGGCAACCAGTTCGAACTGCGTCATGACGATCAACTGTTCGGCCTCGACACCACCTGGTCCGGGGGTTTTGAGTACAAGGTCAACAGCACCACCAACTCACCGTGGAACGTGCCGGCCAACAACAGCGTGGACCCCGGCAACTTCCAGCCGGGGTACTTCTACGACCTGAAGGGCACCCGCCAGAGCTGGGTCAAGGACAAGACCAACCAAGTCACCACCCGCGCCCTGTTCGTCGAGAACCGCCTGGCCCTGACCGACGAGCTGTCCCTGCTCAGCGGCCTGCGCTATGACGCCATCGACCTGGACGTGACCAACCACCGCGTGATCACCGCCAGCAACCCGCGGCATCTCAAGCGCAGCTGGGAGCCGGTCACCGGGCGCCTGGGGCTGACCTGGCAGTTCCTGCCCAGCGCCAACGTCTACGTGCAATACAGCACGGCCGCCGAACAGCCCAGCGGCACCCAGAACTTCGAGGTGTCCACCGGCAAGCAATGGGAAGTGGGCAGCAAGTTCGACTACCTGGACGGACGCGGCTCGGCGACCCTGGCGGCCTACCGCATCGAACGCAAGGACTTTGCCGTCACCGATCCCCTGGACCCGGCCAACAGCATTCCCGTGGGCCAGCAGACCTCCAAGGGCATCGAACTGGCCAGTTCCCTGCGGGTCACCCCCAAGCTCCTGGCGGAAGCCAACTTCGCCTGGGTCGACGCCGAATATGACGCGTTCAACGAGAAGGTGGCCAGCGGCGCGGTGGTCTCGCGCAAGGGCAACACCCCGACCAACGTCCCCGAGCGGGTGGCCAACCTGTGGCTGACCTATGACCTGGCCCCAAGCTGGCAGACCGGCGTCGATGCCCGCTACGTGGCCTCGGTGTACGCCGACAACGCCAACACCCTGACGCTGCCGGCCTACACCCTGTACGGCAGCTTCCTGCGCTACCAGGTCGACAGCCATACCACCGTCACCGGCCGGGTACGCAACCTGACCAACGAGGTCTACGGCAAGTTCGCCCATGTCTCCCCGGCTTACTACCTGGGCACCCCGCGCACCTTCGAACTGGCGGTGCAGACCCGCTTCTGACCCGACTTGGGGGCCTCTTCGCCGGCAAGCCGGCTCCTACAACAGGGCGGCGGCGACTTTGGCGGCGACGTCCTGGGGCACCCAGTTGCGCCAGAGATCAGGATGCTGCTTGAGGAAG
This sequence comes from Pseudomonas danubii, assembly GCF_042980055.1. Taxonomy (NCBI): domain Bacteria; kingdom Pseudomonadati; phylum Pseudomonadota; class Gammaproteobacteria; order Pseudomonadales; family Pseudomonadaceae; genus Pseudomonas; species Pseudomonas danubii. The sequence goes on along the minus strand of NZ_CP116502.1, from coordinate 4,066,597 downwards.
GCCCGGGCCGCGTCACGGGGCGTGCTGTGGTTTTCGCTCATCTGCGCCAGGGCCTGGTTGAGGGGCTCGATGGGCAGCTCGACCTGGCTGAAGAAGCTCACCAACTGCGGGTACTGCTTGTGGAATGGCGCAGACACGCCGATGGACAGTTTCGAGGCCAGGGAACGGCTGGGACGCGGGTTGGGGTTGTCGGCGTCGGTCAGGGTCTTCCAGGCCTCGGCATCAAAGGGCGGCTCTTGCAACTGGACCAGTTTGAAGCGCCCCAGCAGCGGCGTCGGTGACCAGTAGTAGAACAGGATCGGTTTGCCCCGACGGATCGACGAGCTGATCTCCGCATCCAGGGCTGCGCCGGAGCCACTGCGGAAGTTCACGTAGCTGTCCTCCAGGCCATAGGCTTTGAGCTTCTGCTGGTTGACGATCTCCGAGGTCCAGCCAATCGGGCTGTTGAGGAAACGCCCCTTGGTCGGACTCTCCGGGTCCTTGAACACATCCTTGTAGCGCGCCAGGTCGGTGACGCTGCGCAACTCCGGCGCCAGGGCCGCGATGCCCTTGGCGGGATCACCCTTGATCACGTACTCCGGCACCCACCAGCCTTCGGTAGCGCCCTTGACCGTGTCCCCCAGGGCCAGCACCTTGCCTTCGGCCTCGGCCTTGACCCACACCGGGCTGCGCCCCGCCCACTCTTCGCCAATCACCTGGATATCGTTGTTGGCCAGGGCGGTTTCCAGGGTGATGGTGGTGCCAGGCAGTGTATCGGTGGGCAGGCCATAACCCTTCTCGACCACGATCCGCAGGATCTCGGTGATCAGGCTGCCGCTCTCCCAGTTCAGGTCGGCGAAGTGAATCGGCGCGGAAGCCGCCGCCACCGGTGGCGCGTTCAAGGCGGCAAGGGCCAACAGGCTGCTGGCCAGCAGCGCTCGAATTCCTTTCATGGGTGCACCTCTCGGATCAGGACCAAAGGGACACGCCACGCAAAGCTGCCAGGCCCCTGAAGCATTCAGTCAACTGACTGTAGTAGAGGTTCCATATTTTCAACCGGGGTCGCGGCCCGGATCGACCATCAAGGGTCCGCCGGCTCCTGCAGCCGCTGCAACTCGCGGCGCACCATGCTGGCGTATGCCGCCGGGCGCAGGTGGTACAGCTGGCCGGCCACCCAGTTCAGCCAGGCGCCCTGCAAGCGCGCCTTCTCGGCGAACAGGCGTTGAGCTTCGTCACACGCGGCCTGCTGGTGCTGCTGGTGAAACTCGGCGCGGCTCTGACTCATTACTCGCTGGCCTTGAAACTCACCAGTTCACCCTTGCGGAATTTGGCCGCCTTGGCGCTGACTGCCTTGAGGGTCTTGCTCAAGCCTTCCTGCAATTGCTCGTTGGCGGCGAAGACCATCACCACCGAGTGACCTTCCTTGAACACAATCCCCTGCCCCAGGGGACTGCTGACAAAGGCATAGTCGCCCAGGCCGTATACCGTCAGCTTGATCTCGCGAAAGCGGATTTCCAGCTTGCCGCCTTCCCGGCTGGGCAGTACAGCAGCGCGAAAATGATCGCCCACCTTGAGCTCCAGCCGAGGCTTGTCGTCCACCACCAACGCGCTCTCGGTATCGATCTCGGCGATGTAGATGCCTTCGGCGGACTGTTCGGTGATGTAGACAAAACGAGATTGGAACTGCTTGACCAGCTTTGCGCGCAAATCACCCAAAACGAACAACGCATGCATTTCAAGATTACTTACTGCCAAGGAACACTCCCCGATACTCAAAAGGGTGCCGTCCGAGGAAAAACGGACAGCACAAAAAACCGCCATGACGGCGTGATCACCCCAATCAGTTACCCCAAAAAACACTCAAATGCAGCGGGTACTCCAGGCCACGGCGTTAACGCCGGCGCTGAGCAGCGGGCATTTCGCCGAAGCATCAGGCACAGGTCAAAGGCTGTAGGAGTAGGCTCTGACACCCCGAAAAGTGTGGCGGCGAGCTATCTGGGGCGGGTACTGAAACAGGCCGGAAAGCCGGATATACCCTGAGATTGAATCCCCGGATCGGCAGCCACTTCGGGTTGCAGAAGCAATTCTAGAGCAACTTTGTGCATTTCGACCATTTAAAGCGAGCGATTCATGACTGCACGGCCATTCATTAGTACAAAGACTAATGTTGCTCATCAGCGGGTAATGTTGCCCGCAGTCGTCACACAAGGCCCGGCATTCTAACCAGTAACACTCTGGTGCAGTGATCTGGATTGGCGGATTGAAGCGTAAGAAAGTTCACTTTAGTGCCTCAGAACAATCTCTACCTAAAACCGCAATGACATAACTCAGCCCGTCGCAACGCAACAACTGCCATACTCCCTCGCTGGTTGAGCGATCGCGGTACGGGCGCTCAAGCACTCACTCATCTCCAAGGGAAGGCTAGAAGTGACCGAACTAGATATTGGCGAGTTTTTCATTCGTGGCGAGTGCAGAGAAGTCGAAGGCGAATTCCAGGCCGTGATTGCCATGCGCGCCAAACCTCCACTGACCCAGATCACCTTCCACCAGGTGGAACGCGACCGCTGGTTCAAGACCTCCGAAGAAGCTGCAGCGGCGGCCAGGGAATCCGCCAAGGCCCTCAAGCTGGCCATTGACCAGGGCGCCCTGAACGCCTGATACCTGCCACAGCGCGCCGCCCGGGAACCCAGCGGCGCCCCCGTGACCCAGGCGAGATCCGTTTAAGAGCATCATGATGATTAACTTAACACCAGCGACTCGCCTTCGGGCCCTGCCTGCAACAGCCTGAATCCAGACATCCGCCCCAACCGATCAAGCCTCTATCTGCCACCCAAGCATCAAGCCGAATGCTGGAATGCATGGCGCCCAGGCCGGCACTGCGCCAGTTTCGCCTGCCAGGCCTGCCGGCACTCCTCGGCCTCGACGCGGCTGGCAAAGGCAGTGCCACGTTGTTCGCCATTGACCAGCACCACCCAGCACGCCTTGCGTCCCAGGTCCCGCAGCATGGGTGGAACACCACTGCCGATCATCACGGCTACATCAACTTTGCTGTGCATGGAGAACCTCCAGGAATTAGTTAGCTCCCTAACGATGTGAGCATACTAGTCAGTTCCCGGCGTCTGAAACAGTCACATCCTGCACAGCAGTCTTACGCCCCTGGTAACAATGTTCTCAGCCCTTGCGCTGGGGCGGCGCCTGCTCGGGCTTGTAGCCCAGGCGCAACCCTCCCCAATGCCGCCCCTGGACCCAGATCGGCACCGACAAGTCGTGCATCAGTTCGCCGGTATCGCGGGTATAGGTTTGCAGCAACAGCGGTTGCTGGTGACTGCCACAACGAATGCCGGTGCGATCGGCGAACTTGCGCTTGCTGCGGTTATGCAGGTTGTCCGCCACGGGATCGCCGGTCAACGGCTGGGAGAAGGCCAGGTTGTGGGTCGGTACATAACCCTCCTGGGTACAGGCGATGGCGAACACCAGGCCGTCGTGGCGCGGCAGCAGGGATTCCTGGATCGGCGGCAGCACCTGATCGGTGTAGCGGTCGAAACGGGTCTGGTACCTGGCCGGATCGGTGTTGGCGATCAACTGGTAATGGCGGTCGAACAGGTCGTCGAGGCTGATGCGGTTCTGCGCCAGGTCGGTCTCGAACTGCTCGGCGATACGCCGGGCGCCTTCACGGGCCAGGTCATAGATGCGCTGGTGGTAGTCATCCAGCCCCACAGCCGCCAGACGCTCACTGATGGTTTCCGCCTGCCCTTCCATCTGCACCGCCGCCTGAGCCAGGCTGCGGGTCTGCTGATCGCTGACCGCCAGGTCGCTGCGCATCTGCTCCACGGCATGGAACAGGCTGTCCAACTGTTCGCGGTTGGTCTCGGCGCCCCGGGCGATCTCGCTGACCTGGCCTTCCACCCCTGCTGCCAGACGGGCGATGTTGTCCAGGTGCCGACCGGTGTGTTCCACCTGCTCCACCCCCAGGTTCAGGTCGTCGGACAGCTGACGGATCTGCTCCACCACATCGCTGGTACGTTGCTGGATATCGGCCACCATCACCCCGACCTCATCGGTGGCCGTGGCGGTGCGCCCGGCCAGCCCGCGCACCTCGTCGGCGACCACGGCAAAACCCCGTCCGTGCTCCCCGGCCCGGGCGGCCTCGATAGCGGCATTCAGGGCCAGCAGGTTGGTCTGGCTGGCGATGGACTGGATCACCAGGGTCACCCGCTGGATCTCTTCGCTGCGCTGGCTCAAGGCCTCGATCAGCTCGCGGCTGCCACTGGCCCGCTCGCTCAGGGAGTGCATGCGACTGATGGACTCCCCCAGCACCGTGCGCCCTTCGGCGCTGCTGGCGTGGGCCTCACTGGCCGCCTCCAGGGCTTGCCGGCTGAGTTGCGAGGTGGCCTGTTCGGTCTTGATCATCACTTCGGCGTTGCCGACGATGCGCGCCGCGGCATCCAGCTGGGATTGCAGCTTGCCCGCCAGTTGCGTCACCGAATAGGCCACGCCAGCGGCAGACAGGGCGTTATGGGTGGTGCTGTAGGACAGGTCGCGGGTCAGCGAGGACAGCTCGCTGTCGGCCGTTGTCGCCGGCGCCTTGGGCACCTTGCGGCTTCTCAGCCGGGGCAGCCAGACCACCAGCACCGCCAGGGGCAGGCACAGGTACAGCGGCCAGTCACCCAGTGCCTGGCCACCCAGCAAGCCCATCAAGGCCGCGCTCTGCAAAGTCGGCGCCCACCAACGGACGGCGGGTGTTGCTGCCAGCGGTTGCGCGATCGGCACCGCTAGAGATCCTTCTCTTGACATGTTTAGCACCCCACATCGTTCTAATTATTTTCGGCATTAGACGCCACTAGAAGGCCATTATCCATGGTCCCTTAGTCGGGGGTTTGCAGTAGATCAAGGGAATGAGCGGGTATGGAGTCGTACCCGAAAAAACAAAGCCCCCGCTGTGGCGGGGGCTGGCGATCAGGCTTGACGCTGATGCTTGTCGATCTGCTCGTGGCGCTCTTGGGCTTCGATGCAGTACTTGGTGGTTGGGCTGATCAGCAGGCGCTTGAGGCCGATCGGCTCGCCGCTGTCATCGCACCAGCCGAAGCTGTCGTCACTGATCCGGCCCAGGGCCTGCTCCAATTGCGGCAGCATGCGCTGGTCACGATCAATGGCGTTGACCAACCAGGTGCGCTCTTCTTCGACGGAAGCGGCGTCGGCCGGGTCAGCCGGGGTGTCCAGGCTTTCAATGGCGATCCGGTTCTGTTCGATGCGCTCGTGGGTTTCCACCTTCATGGCTTGCAACAGGTCGCTGAAAAAAGCGTGCTGCTCGGCATTCATGTAGTCATCCGCCGGCATGGCCAGCAACTTTTCCTTGGTCATTGATTTCTCTATAAAAAATACGTGCATTAAGGCGAATTCAAACTGTTTCCGGTTGACCCGTCAGGTCATCAGAAAGGCGCCATACCTTCCAAGCGCCACCCGGCACTCAATTTACGAGGGGCGGCAGTCTAAGGCCGGTTTGAGGGCGCAGCAACTGAAATGACAGCGAATCTGTCTGACAAACCGCACAAAGCCCGCAATTGCGGGCTTTGGTGGCGCTTGTCAGAGTGCTTTTATAACAAAAAATTCCATACGAGCAGGTCTTTTAGAAGACAAACGGCAGTACCGGACGGCGGATTCGGAGCCTTTTTCCCCGTTTCTCCGCCGCAAAAACCAACGTGCCGGCGAACAGCCCCGTCCGTTGTACCTCATCTTGTGGGCGCCTTCGCTGGCCAGCCGGCGCCGACAACAGGCTGGTGGATCAGCGCTTGAGCTTGCGCTTGTTGCGGTACTGGTCAATGACCACCGCCACCACGATGATCAGGCCCTTGATGATGTCCTGGATGTAGGCATCCACGCCGACAAAAGTGAAGCCGCTGGCCATGACGCCAAGAATCAGCGCGCCGATCACCGTGCCGGTGATGCGCCCCACGCCACCGGCCAGGCTGGTGCCGCCGATCACCGCCGCGGCAATCGCATCCAGTTCATAGGACATGCCCATCCCCGCCTGCCCGGTGGCGGCCCGCGCCGAGGCCACCACCCCGGCCAGCCCCGCCAGCAACCCGGCGATGCTGTAGACGATCACCAGATGGCGCTTGACGTTGATCCCCGAGGTGCGCGCCGCCTGCATGTTGCCGCCGATGGCGTAGGTGTATTTGCCGTACTTGGTGTAGCGCAAGGCGATGTGGAAGATCACCGCCACCACCAGGAAGATGATCACCGGCATCGCCCCGTGACCGATGGCGGTGTAGGAATCGGACAGCATGCTCACCGGCTGGCCTTCGGTGTAATAGCGGGCCAGGCCGCGGGCCGAGACCATCATGCCCAGGGTGGCGATAAAGGGCGGAATACCAGTGATGGCGATGATGCTGCCGTTGATCGCCCCCGCCAGCAGGCCCACCCCCAGCCCGGCCACTACCGGTATCCACACCGGCAAGTCGGTCAGGGACGGAAACACTGCCCGGGCAAAGTCCGAGGTCTGGGCCAGGCTGGCGGCAATCATCGCCGACAGCGCCAGCACCGAGCCCGAGGACAGGTCGATGCCCGTGGTGATGATCACCTGGGTCACGCCGATGGCCAGCAGGCCGATGATCGACACCTGAAGGATCATCAGCACCAGGCGCTGGGAGTTCATCAGGAAGCTCTGGTCACGCACGATCCAGCCGAACAGCTCGAAGACCAGGCCGATGCCGATCAGGACCAGAAAAATACTCAGTTCGGTGGGAAGGCGCCGGCGCGTTCTAGCGGGCGCCGCGGCCGGTTTGTTTTCAGACATCACGTTCATAACCACTCACCTTTGTTAGTGCCTGGCCGCGGCGAATCACAGCGCCGCCGGCCGCCATCGATTGAAAATCAGTGCACCACCGACATTCCTGACGCCAATTGCATCACCCGTTCCTGGGTCGCCTCGCTGCGGTCGAGGGTGCCCATGAGTTCACCTTCGTGCATGACCATGACCCGGTCGCTCATGCCCAGCACTTCGGGCAGCTCCGAGGAAATCATGATCACCGCCATGCCTTCGCTGGCGAGGAAGGAGATCAAGCGGTAGATCTCGGCCTTGGCCCCGACGTCGATACCCCGGGTCGGCTCATCAAGGATCAGGATGCGCGGGTTGGTCATCAGCCAGCGCGCCAACAGGGCCTTCTGCTGATTGCCCCCGGACAAGGTATCGATGCATTGCTCCAGGGACGGGGTCTTGACCCGCAGCTTCTTGCACATGTCCTCGCACAGGGCACGCAAGGCCTTCTGCTGGACAAAGCCGCCGCCGGCGTAATGCGGCAGCACGGCCACTTCCATGTTTTCCAGGACCGACAGGCACGGGAACAGCCCGCTGAGCTTGCGATCCTCGGTCAGCAGGGCAAAGCCCTTCTCGATCGCCTGGTGCGGGTCGCTGATGCGCAGAGCCTGGCCGTCGAGGACAATCTCGCCGCCGTCGCTAGGGGTGATGCCGAACAGGGTTTCGGCGACATTAGTCCGGCCCGAGCCCATCAGCCCGGCGATGCCGAGGATCTCCCCGGCATGCAGGTCGAAGGACACCCTGTCGAACACCCCGTCCAGGCGCAGGTCGCGGACCTGGAGCAGCAGGTCGCCGACAGGGTTCTCGCGCTGGGGAAACAGCTGGCTCAGCTCGCGCCCCACCATCATCGAGATCAGGCTGTCGCCGTCCAGGCTGTCGGCCCGTTGCAGGCCGATATAGGCACCGTCGCGGAACACCGCCACTTCATCGGCGATGGCGAACACTTCGTTCATTTTGTGGGTGATATAGATGATGCCCTTACCCTGGGCCTTGAGGTCGGCAATGATCGAGAACAAGTGCGCCACTTCCTTGTCGGTAATGGCCGAGGTCGGTTCGTCCATGATCAGCACGTCGGAGTCGTAGGACACCGCCTTGGCGATCTCCACCATCTGCCGCTCGGCAATGCTCAGGTTGCCCACCTGCTCCTCGGGGTCGAGGTTGATGCGCAGGCGTTCCAGCAACTGCGCGGTGCAGCGGTGCATGGCGCGGTGATCGATCATGCGCAGGCCGTTGAGCTGCTCACGGCCGATCCAGATGTTCTCGGCAATGCTCATGTGCGGCATCAGGTTGAGCTCCTGATGGATCATGGCGATGCCCGATTGCAGGGCCTGCAGGGGCGTTTCGAAGACCACTGGCCGGCCCTTGAGGCGCAGCTCGCCGGCGTCCGGCTGATAGATGCCAGCGATGATTTTCATCAGGGTCGACTTGCCGGCGCCGTTCTCGCCCATCAGCGCCAGCACCGTTCCCGGGCGTACCCGCAGTTGCACATCGGACAGGGCGACCACACCGGGAAAGCCCTTGCTGACGTTGATGACCTCCAGCAGATAGGGTTCTTCAACCGATGTGGCGGCAGGCAAGATACCCGCCAGCGGGGTGCTCGAGGCAGTCGCGCTAGAGAACATGATCAGGTACTCCATCGGCAAGGCCGCCCGAGGCCGCCTTGCCACTTATTACTTATTGTTGTTAGAGCCTGTTCTTCTGGAACAGCTCTTGGAAGGTGAGCGGCGTTACTTGAACTGGTCGACGTTGTCCGGGGTGATCAGCCGATACGGAACCCACACCGCCGGCTCTACCGACTCATGCTTGATCATCTTCACCGCGGTATCGATGGAACCGTCCGCCTGGCCCTTGGCGTCCTGGAACACCGAGAGCGCCAATTCGCCCTTCTTCACCGCGCGCAGGCCATCCGGGGTGCCATCGACACCCGCGATCAGCACACTGCCCTTCTCGACCCCGGCCTGCTTCAGTGCCATGGCGGCACCAATGGCCATTTCATCGTTGTTGGACACCACCGCGTCGAACTTGCGGCCCTGGGTCAGCCAGTCGTTGACCAGGGTCATGCCCTTGTCCCGCAGCCAGACCCCGGTCTGTTCCTGGTCGACCTTGATCCCCGGGTACTGGGCCAGCACCTCCTTGACCCCCTTGGTGCGGTTGGTGGTGGAGTTGTTCGCCAGGTCGCCCAGCAGGATCACGATGTCGCCCTTGCCGCCCATCTTGTCGGCCAGGTATTGCATCTGCATTTTCCCGGCTTCCAGGTCGTTGGAGGCCACAGTGACCACGCCCTTGGGCAGGTTCAGGTCATCGGGGCGGCGGTTGACGTACACCAGGGGGATGCCGGCCTTCACCGCAGCCTCGGTGATTTTCTTGGTGGCGGCGGTGTCCACCGGGTTGACCACGATCGCGTCGACTTTCTGGCTGATGAAGTTCTCGACCTGGCTCAATTGCTTGACCACATCGCTGCGGGCGTCTTCGAACTGCAGCTTGACGCCATCGGGCAGGGACTTGGCTTTCTGATCCATCGACTCGCGCAGATAGGTCAGCCAGGTGTCATCGAACTGCGACATGCTCACGCCGATCTTGATGTCGGCGAAGGCGGCCCCACTGGCCAGCAGCATCGACAGTGCAAGCGAGGCAAAACGGATCTTGGTGTTCATCACAGGTCTTTCTCCACATTCTTGTAGGTTTTATGGATAAAGCGCAGAAACCACTCAGAGCGACAGATGCACGATGGGGGCACCGGGTACGCAGCACAGCAGTGAACCGTTGCGTTCTACACACAGAAAGCCGAGGCAGGTCAGGAGGACGGCAGAGCGGCTGGGTCGAGGCGAAGCGGAGGTTGACACGGGCGAGCTGCGAAACCGCGAACGTAGAGCGAGGATGGTGCTAGTGAAGGTTTTCATCGACGGTACCTGTTGTTTTTGTGGGTCGGTCCGCACGCCTCTCATGGTTTGCTTGAGGGCGTGCGACCTAGCGAGTCGGCAACCTGAAAATGACTTTATTGGAAAATAATTTCTATATCAACTCATTTTAGAATTTTATTCTAAATCAGTTAAAGCCTTGAAAATCCTGGCCCCGTGGCGAATGTGCGCCCAAGCCCAATGGGCGCGCGCCCGGGGAAAACCCGGGCGGCGGTTCAGCGGCGCCCAACCGGAGGCGCCCCCGCAAATCCCCCCGGGCGGGCCCGGTACAAGGTCAGGCGTAGAAGCCCGGGCGCTCAGGCAGCTCGATCTTGACGATCTGGCCGCTGCCCTGCGCTTCGATGCAGGCATCGGCCGCCACGGCGGCGGCAAAGCCGTCCCAGGCCGAGGGCCCGCCTACCTGGCCGGCGCGCACGCCGTCGATAAAGGCCTGCAACTCCACGTCATAGGCGGCGATGAAACGGTCCTTCCAATCCATCAGGATGGCGTTGGACAGCTTGGCTTCGCTGCGCAATTGCACCTGGGACGGCTCCGGCAGCCTGGCGATACCGCTCTCCCCCACCACTTCGCACTGGATGTCGTAGCCGTACTGGCAGTTGACGAACACCTCGACGTCGATGCGCGTGCCACGGGCGGTTTCCAGCAGCACGATCTGCGGGTCGCGCAAGTGGGCCAGGGCCTTGCTGGTCTTACGCGGGAACACCACCTGCACCGACACATAATCGTCAGCCAGCAGCCAGCGCAGTACGTCCAGCTCATGGATCAGGGTGTCGGTGATGGCCATGTCGGTCTTGTAGTTCTCCCCCACCCGCGGGTTGCGGTGGGCGCAGTGCAGCATCAGCGGCTCGCCGATCTGGCCGCTGTCGATCACCGCCTTCAAGGCCTGGTAGCCGGCATCGTAGGGGCGCATGAAACCCACCTGCACCAGGCGCTTGCCGTGGGCGATTTCGGCCTCGACGATGCGCCGGCAGCCGGCGGCGGTCACCGCCAGGGGCTTTTCACAGAACACCGGCTTGCCCGCGGCAATCGCCGCCAGCACGAACTCCTCGTGGCTCGGCCCCCAGGAGGTGACCAGCACCGCCTCGACGTCCGCCGCCTTGATCAGCGCGTGGCCATCCGAATAGACCTCGGCGCTGAGCTTGAGGTCGCTGACCACCTTGGCCGCCGAGGCCAGGTTGATGTCGGTGACCGCCACCACCTGGCTGCCCAGCAGGGTCTGGCTGCAACGACGGATATGATCCTGGCCGATGGCCCCGGTCCCGATAACGCCAAGTTTCAAAGACATGCAGATACTCCTGTTGTTGTTCGTTGCAGAGCAATCAGTACTGCCGGGCCTGGGCCAGGCGTTCATTAAGGATCTTGGCCGCCGCATCGGTGCGTTCGCTGGTGGACACCTGGGCCACGCCCACCCGCCACCAGGACAGGTAGCTGTGGATCATGGTCTTGGGCAGGACCTTGATGTCGATCAGGGTCGATACCGTCTGGGTCCGGGCATCGGCCAGGGCCGCCAGCAGTTGCTCCTCAGTGCTGACCTTGTAGGTCTTGCAGCCGTAGGCGGCGGCGCTCATGGCGAAGTCCACCGGCACAAAGCCGCCGTCGAGCTTGCCGCTCTGCGGGTTGCGGTAGCGGAACTCGGTGCCGAAGCTGTCCATGCCGTGGCCCATCTGCAGGTTGTTGATGCAGCCGAAGGTCATGTTGTCCAGCAGCACCACGTTGATCTTGCGCCGCTCCTGGATCGAGGTGACCAGCTCCGAGTGCAGCATCAGGTAGGAGCCGTCGCCCACCAGGGCGTACACCTCGCGATCCGGCTCGGCGAGCTTGACCCCCAGGGCCGCGTTGACCTCGTAGCCCATGCACGAATAGCCGTATTCCACGTGGTAGCTGTTGACCCCCTTGCTGCGCCAGCTGCGCTGCAGGTCGCCGGGCAGGCTGCCGGCGGCGGCGACGATGATGCCGTCCTCGGGCAAGGCCTGGTTGAGCAGCCCGAGCACCCGGCTCTGGGTCAGGCAGGAGCCGGTCAGCTCGATGAATTCGCGCAGCACCGCCGGGTCCATGTGGTCGTTGATCTCCGGGACAAAACCGTCGTCCTGGTATTGCACCTGATACACCCGGTCCACCTCGGCCTCCAACTGCGCCTTGGCCGCACTGATCTGTCCGTCCCAGGCCGCCCGATAGCCGCTGCGGCCCAGGGTTTCGCTCAGGGCCTGCAAGCCGGCGCGGGCATCGGCCAGTAGCTGCACACCCTCCATCTTGAGGCTGTCGCCAGGGCAGACATTGAGGTTGAGGAACGCCACCTCCGGGTGCTGGAACAGCCATTTCGACGAGGTGGTGAAATCGCTGTAGCGGGTGCCGATGCCGATGATCAGGTCGGCTTCCCTGGCCAGCAGGTTGGCCGCCAGGCAGCCGGTCTCGCCGATCCCGCCGACGTTCAACGGATGCTCGGAAACCACCGCGCTCTTGCCCGCCTGGGTTTCGGCAAAAGGAATGCCGAAGCGTTCGGCAAAGGCCTGCAACGCCCGGTTGGCCCCGGAATACTTGACCCCGCCGCCACAGATGATCAGCGGCTTGCGCTTGCCCTGAAACAGCGCCAGGGCATCGCCGAGCATGGCCTCGGTGGCCGGACGGCGGTCGATGCGATGCACGCGCTTGGCGAGGAAGGAATCCGGGTAATCGTAGGCTTCGCCCTGCACATCCTGGGGCAATGCCAGGGTCACGGCGCCAGTTTCCGCCGGGTCGGTGAGCACGCGCATGGCGTGGATCGCCGCGCTCATCAGTTGCTCGGGACGGTTGATGCGGTCCCAGTATTTGCTCACGGCCTTGAAGGCATCATTGGTGCTGATGCTCAGGTCATGGAACTGTTCGATCTGTTGCAGCACCGGGTCCGGCTGGCGGCTGGCGTAGACGTCCCCCGGCAGCAACAGCAAGGGAATCCGGTTGGCCGTGGCGGTGGCCGCCGCGGTCAGCATATTGGCCGCGCCGGGGCCCACCGAGGAGCTGCAGGCGTAGATCTTGCGCCGCAGGTGCTGCTTGGCGAAACCGATGGCGGCGTGGGCCATGCCCTGCTCGTTGCGGCCCTGGTGCACCACCAGGTCGCCACTGTCCTGCTCCAGGGCCTGGCCCAGGCCGAGCACGTTGCCGTGGCCGAAAATGGTGAAGACCCCGGCGATGAACTTGCTCTGGACCCCATCCACCTCGACGTATTGGTTATCGAGGAATTTCACCAGGGCCTGGGCCATGGTCAAGCGTGTCGTACTCATGGTTTGCACCTTCATCTTGTTATGTCGCCCTGCGGGAGCCGGCTTGCCTGCACCCACAAGGAAATGACCTCAGGCCAGGGCCTGCCGCAAGTGGGCAATGCTCGCCGCCAGCGCCTGCTGGATGTCCGCCAGCCCGTGCACGCTCTCGGCAAAAGGCTCGAACGACAGGTAGCCGCTGTAGCCACTGCTGCGCAAGGTGTCGATCTGCGCCACATTGCCGAGGATGTCCGCCTCGCCCACCAGTACCCGATGGCCGTCGCGAATGCGGTTGAGCGGCGCTTGGCGGTCCTCGACACCGGAGATGTGCACCAGCCCGGTCAGCTCGGGGAACAACTCATGCTCGCCGGCCAAGTGGTGGTGGAAGGTGTCGTGCACCAGGCGCAACACATCCAGGCCGCCGATGGCACGGATCGCCTCCACTGCCGTGCGCTTGTGGCGCAGCGCACATTCCTCAAAGCCCAGGGGCTCGATAAACCCCAGCAGGCCGTGATCCCGCAGAATCGGCGCCAGCTCGCTCAAAGCGCTGTGCAAACCGCTGCTGCGCTGGGCCTCAGTGCGCGGGTCGGCGGGGTCATTGAGCGGGCACAGCACCAGCCCCTCGGCCCCGCAGGCTCGGGCATAGGCGGCAAGTTTCAGGGCCTGCTGGCGACGCTCGTCGTTCCACACATCGAAGGGGTACAGGGCGTTGATCGACAACACCTTGAGCCCCTGGGCCGCGCACAATTCGCGGACCTGCTGCGGCGGCGTGCCGTCCTCGATTTCCACGCCCGCAAGGTCATTGCGCAGCTCAATGGCATCGACCTTCAGCGTCAGCGCCAGGTCGATAAACGCCGGCAGTGACAAACGCGGTGCAACCATACGATTCAGGGCGAAACGCAGGGGCTGGCTCATTCTTCTTGTTCTCCAAAATCCATCGCGTCGCGACCGTTACTTGGCCGTCGGCATGCTGAACTCCGGGCCCTTGGCGATGCTGTCGGGCCAGCGCTGCATCACGCTCTTGTAGCGGCTGTAGAAGCGCACGCCTTCCTCGCCGTAGGCATGGTGATCGCCGAACAGCGAGCGCTTCCAGCCGCCGAAGGAATGCCAGGCCATGGGCACTGGAATCGGCACGTTGATGCCGACCATGCCCACCTTGATAGTGCGGGCAAAGGCCCGGGCCACGCCGCCGTCGCGGGTGAAACAGGACACGCCATTGCCGAATTCATGGGCGTTGATCAGCTCCACCGCGCTGGCAAAGTCGGGCACCCGCACAATGCCCAGCACCGGCCCGAAGATTTCCTGCTGGTAGATGCTCATCTGGGGGGTGACGTGATCGAACAGGGTGGCGCCGACAAAAAAGCCCTGCTCCGCCCCCGGCACCTTGAAGCCGCGACCGTCCACCAGCAGCTGTGCGCCCTGGGCCACGCCCTGGTCGATAAAACCCTCAACCCGGGCCTTGTGCTCGGCGGTCACCAGCGGCCCCATGTCGCTGTCGCCCTGCAAGCCGTTGCCGACCTTGAGCTGGTCGATGCGCGGCAGCAGCTTGGCGATCAATTCATCGGCCACCTCGCCCACCGCCACGGCGATGGAGATCGCCATGCAGCGCTCGCCAGCCGAGCCGTAGGCCGCGCCGATCAGTGCGTCGGCGGCCTGGTCCAGGTCGGCGTCGGGCATCACGATCATGTGGTTCTTGGCCCCCCCCAGGGCCTGCACGCGTTTGCCTCGGGCGCTGGCCTGCTGGTGGATGTACTCGGCAATCGGCGTCGAACCGACAAAGGAAATCGCCTCGATGTCCGGGTGCTGGAGCAAACCGTCCACCGCGCTCTTGTCGCCCTGGACCACGTTGAACACCCCTTCGGGCAACCCGGCTTCGGTCAGCAGGCGCGCCAGCAGCAGGCTGGCGGACGGGTCGCGCTCGGACGGCTTGAGGATGAAGCAGTTGCCGGTGATCAGGGCGATGGGGATCATCCACAGCGGCACCATCACCGGGAAGTTGAACGGCGTGACCCCGGCGCACACGCCCAAGGGCTGGCGCAGGTTCCAGTTATCGATGCCGCCACCGATGTTGTCGCTGAAATCGGTTTTCAACAGGTTCGGCGCGCCACAGGCGTATTCGACGATCTCGATGCCACGGGTCACCTCGCCCATGGCGTCGGACAGCACCTTGCCGTGCTCGCGGGTGATGATCTGCGCCAGTTCCTGGTGGTGCCGGTCCAGCAGTTCCTTGAACTTGAACATCACCCGCGCGCGGCGCAGGGAGGACTGTTCGGACCAGGCGGGAAAGGCCTTCAGCGCCGAGGCCACGGCCTCGTCCACGGTCTTCTGGCTGGCCAGGGCCACGCGGGCCTGGACCGCCCCAGTGGCCGGGTTGAACACCTGGCTGAAACGCTCGCCAGCGTCCTGCACCTGACCGCCGATGTAATGACCTATTACCGGGGTGTCGCTCATTGTTCTTGTTCTCCGTAAAGGGTTGCCGTCTGGGTTTGGCGCTTCAGAGATCCAGCAGCCAGCTGTGCTGCGGGTCGTTATGGAACTGCCAGACGCGTTTGGGCCCGGCCATGACGTTCAGGTAATAGGACTCGTAGCCATAAGGCACGCTGACCGGGTGATAGCCCTTGGGCACCACCACCAGGTCGCTGTTTTCCACGGCCATGGCCTGGTCGATGCTGCGGTCGTCGGTGTAGACCCGCTGGAAGACGAAGCCCTGCGGCGGGTTGATCTGGTGGTAATAGGTCTCTTCCAGAAAACTCTGGTGTGGCAGGTCATCGGTGTCGTGCTTGTGCGGCGGGTAGCTGGAGGAATGCCCGGACGGCGTGCGCACCTCCACCACCAGCAGGGAATGGGCCGGCTCGCTGTCGGGCAGGATGTCGCAGACATAACGGGTATTGGCGCCCTTGCCGCGCACGCTGCGCTTGCACTGCTCCGGGCGGATCAGCCGTGGGCCGAGGCCAGCGGCGGCATCACCCGGGGCGGCGCACAGGGCAATCTGCACCTCGCTCAAGGCGGTGACCTGGGCCTGGCTGCCCGGCGGCAGGTAGGCGGCAAAGGGCGATTTGTCTTCGAACACCGATTGCCGGTCCCCCAGGTTGTCCCACTGGAAGGCGCCCTGGGGCGCTTGGCCCTGCACATCGATGCGGCCACTGAGCAGCACCAGGCACAGCTCCTGGTCGCCGGCACTGAGCGGCAGGCTTTCCCCAAGGCTCAGGCGGTAGGCACTGAAGCCCACGTATTCCAGGGCGCCCTCTGGCAGCCGGACCAGGGTCCGGCCCTTGGCCGCGCTTTTCACCAGCAGGTTCATTGGGCAGTACTCCTGCGGTGCAGGCCGGCGTCCAGCAGGGCCCGCAGGGTGTCGTAACCTTTTTTCGCATAGACGTAGCTCGGTGCCACGGCCGGGTCCTGCTCGGCTTCCACCACCAGCCAGCCCTGGTAGCCCGCGTCCAGCAGCACATCGAGCAAGGCGGCAAAATCGAGGTCGCCATCACCGGGCACGGTGAAGGTGCCGTTGACGATGCAGTCCGGAAAGCTCCACAGGTTGTTGCGCGCCAGCTGCACCACCGGCTTGCGCACGTCCTTGAAATGCACGTGGCAGACGCGGCGGATATGCTTGCGCAGCACCTCCAGGGGTTCGCCGCCGCCCATGTAGCAGTGGCCCGAATCGAACAGCAGGCCGACTTCCTCGCCGGTCAGGCTCATCAGTTTGTCGATGTCTGCCGGGGACTCGACGTAGGCGCCCATGTGGTGGTGATAGGCCAGGCGCACGCCCTGGGACAGGGTGAAGCGCGCCAGCTCCGTGAGTTTGTCGGCGTAATCCTGCCAGGCCTGTTCACTGTGGAAGCGCGGACGCTCGATCAGGCGCACCGGTGAGCCCTGGATCGAGTCGGCCACTTCGCCGTAGACCAGCACCGAGGCGCCGTTGCGTTTCAGCAGTTCGACGTGGCTGGCAATGGCGTCGATTTCCTGCGCCACCGAACGCCGGGCCAGGCGGCTGGAGTACCAGCCCGAGACCAGCGCCAGGTCATAAGGGCGCAACACATCGCCCACGCCCTTGGCGTCCTTGGGGAACTTGCCGTTGAGTTCAAAGCCTTGGTAACCGATGTCGCGGCCTTCGCTCAGGGCGGTGTCCAGGGGCGTTTCACCGCCCAGGGCCGGCAGGTCGTCGTTGCTCCAGGAGATCGGGTTGATGCCAATTCGGATAGCGGGCATGGCTGCACCTTTTGTTGTTATTCATGAAAGCGTGGAGTACGGCCTCGCACTCGTAGGAACTGGCTTGCCAGCGAAGGCTCCGGCGAGCCTGGCATCAGGCTCAAGACCCTCTTCGCCGGCCAGCCGGCTCCTACTGGGAGCGGGCGCTGCGCCAGGCGTTGATCAGTTGCTCGAAGGTGCCCTGCACTTGCCGGATCAGGGTTTCGTCGTCGATCTCCCCCGCCAGCCACCCACGGCTCGGCTCCTGGAAAATCGTCCGGCCCACGGCAAAACCACGGCAGGTCTGGCTGTTGGCGGCTTGCCGGAAGCCCTCGGCCAGGCATTCGGCCGAGGCATTCAGGCCCAGCAGCACCACGCCACGGCAGTACGGGTCACGCTCCTGGATCAGTTCGTCGAGCTTTTGCCACTCCTCGGCCGACTGCGCCTCGATCTTCCACCACGCCGGGTAGATACCCAGGTTGTACAGGCGCTTGAGGCTGCGGTAGAGCACCTCGGGATGGGCCCCCGGCAGGTCCTTGGGCGGGATGATTTCCAGCAGCAGCTCGTGGCCGCTGACCTGGGACGCCTGATACAGGCCGCGGATCTGTGCTTCCTGCTCCAGGCGCAGCAGCGGTTCATCGTCCGGGTGATATTGCACCAGGCACTTGATGATCTGCTCCTGGGGCCAGGCGATCAGGTTGCTGCCCACCGAGCGCCCATGCTCGAAGGCCAGCGGCCGCGAGCCCTGCACCTCCACCGGACGCGCCACCCACCAACCGCGCCCGGTGGCGGCATTCAGCGCATCCTGGCCGAAGCGCTGGTCGGCCAGCAGGCCCACATCGGCCGCCACGCCCTGCTCGCGCAGCAGTTGCTCGACCCGCTCCACCGCCTGGATAAACAGCTGCTTGAGGGCGCTGATGCGCGTCGGATCCTGGCCGCCCTGTTGCGCCAGTTCCACCAGTTGCCCACGGTGATCGAAGGCAAAGACGAACAATTGCTTCCAGGCCTTGCGCGGCACGCTGACCTGATGCAGGCGCTGCAGGATCGGGTCCTGGTCGGGACGGGTAATGGGCACCGGGCTGCTGAACAGATAGTCCAGTTCGGCGCGGGTCGGCATGGCCGGGGCACAGGCATGGCGCGACACCACCAGGCCGCCGCAGGCGTTGGCCAACTGGCAGCAGCGCTCATCGCTGGCGTCTTCCAGCCAGCCACTGAGGAAGCCGGACATGAAGGCATCGCCGGCGCCCAGCACGTTGAGCACCTCCACCCGCACACCGGGATAGATCGCCCCGTCCTCCAGGCGCTGCGGAATCTCGCCGTGGATCACCGTGCACCCTTGCGGGCCGAGCTTGACCACCAGGGTCGCGGCGCTCAAAGAGCGCACCTTGCGCAAGGCCGTCAGCAGGTCTTCGCTGCCGCCGGCAATGAGGAATTCTTCTTCGGTGCCGACGATCAGGTCGAAGCGCGGCAGGATGCTTTGCACATGCTGGCTGACCTGGTGATCGGCGACAAACCGGGTCTCGCCGTCGGCCTTGCCCGCCAGGCCCCAGAGCACTGGCCGGTAGTCGATGTCCAGGACCCGCTTGACCCCGTGCTTTTGCGCGTAGTCCAGGGCCTGGAGGCTGGCCCGGTAGACGCCGTCGGTGGAGAAATGGGTGCCGGTGATCAGCAAGGCCTTGCTGGAGGCAATAAAGGCTTCGTCGATGTCTTCGGCGCGCAGCGCCATGTCCGCACAGTTCTCGCGGTAGAACACCAGGGGGAAGGTTTCGCGATCCTTGAGGCCCAGCAGGACCATGGCGGTGAGGCGTTGCGGGTCGACCTGGATGGCGCTGACGTCACAGCCTTCGCGCACCAGGGACTCCACCAGGAAGCGCCCCATGTGATCGTCGCCGACCCGGCTCAACATCGCCGACTTGAGGCCCAGGCGCGCGGTGCCGAAGGCAATGTTCGCCGACGAGCCGCCGAGGTACTTGGCAAAACTGCTGACATCCTCCAGCCGCGCACCGACCTGCTGTGCATAGAGATCGACGCCCAGGCGTCCGAGGCAAATCAGATCCAATTGACGCCCACTGGCAAAACGAGTCTGGCCCATGCTGGCTCCTGTTATTTTTATCAGCCTGTGCTCGCCACCCTTGGCAGGCGCCGAACACTCTTGGTGGATGCAGACTAAAACGTCTCTCGGCGCCAATCAATATTTTTTCTATAAGTTTTTTACGTGGAATATTTTTTCCATTAAACTTGTTCTAGCCTGAGCCAGAGGTCATGCATCGTTTCAGCAAGGTGCCGGCCGGCATCAGCCCGAAGATTTTATCGGCCCCTACCCTGTAGACTGCCGGCTGCCCACCTATTGTCAGGGGACGGGGCCACAGGCCGTTCCCATAAGCACAAGCCAGAAGGATTTTCTATGTCCCGCACCGATCAGCCGGCCTTGTCCGAGAGCACGCCCGAGAGCGACCTCGTCAGCCCTCCGATCAATGCCGAACGCCTGCTGCAACTGATCACCGAGGAATACGAGAGCCTGCCGCGCCAGCTCAAGCGCATTGCCAGCTACATGAGCCAGCAGAGCGACCGGATCATGGTCGACCGCATCAGCGACATCGCCCGGGAATGCGAAGTGCATCCCTCGGCCATCGTGCGCTTCTCCCAGCGTTTCGGCTTCAGCGGCTTCAGTGAAATGCAGGCGCTGTTTCGCCAGGCCTACACCCACAAGGCCACGCCGGTACAGAACTACCAGCAGCGCATCCGCAGCATGATTGCCAACAAGTCGCAGAAAGCCAGCGGCGGCGACCTGGCTCGGGAATGCGTCAACGCCACCCTCTCGGGCATCGAGCGCCTGGGCCTGGAACTGGACGACACGGCCTTCGACAAGGCCGTGGACCTGGTGGTCAACGCCGACAACATCTACGTGGTGGGGGTGCGCCGCTCCTTCGCCGTGGCCGACTACCTGGTGTACAACCTGCAGCACACCAACAAGCGCATTCATCTGGTGTCGGGCCTGGGGGGCAGCTACCGCGAGCAGATGCGCAGCATCCGCCCCAACGACCTGGTGATCGCCATCAGCTTCACCCCCTATGGCAAAGAGACCCAGCACTGCCTGCGCATTGCCCAGCACAACCAGGCCAAGACCCTGATCATCACCGACAGCACCCTGTCGCCCCTGGCCAAGCGCGCCAACAGCGTGCTGCTGGTCAATGAAGGCAGCTCCTTCGCCTTCCGCTCACTGAGCGCCACCCTGTGCCTGTGCCAGGCACTGTTCATCGCCGTGGCCTACCGCCTGGAACTGAAGATGGACGAAATTCACGAGCAAGGCGGCTTCGACGACTAGCCCGTCCGACAGGACGGGGCCTGGAGCGCCAGGCCCTTGCGCAGCAGCTCCTTGCGCAGGATCGGCCGGGCCAGGCAATGCACGCCGTCCAGGGCGCTGCACTCTAGCAGCCGCTCCAGCTTGCGGGCACTGCCCGGGCTGCCGGTCAGCAAGTAGCTTTTGCCCTCACTGAGGCTGATCAGGTTCAACAGCCAGTCATCGCCCCACTGCCCCAGCACCTGCTCGATCAGGCTGCGCTGGCGCGCCAGCAGGCCCTCGCCATTCCACAGGGTCAGCTGGGCAAAGCGCCGCGGCAGGTTGCTGGAAGGTTCGAGGACTTTCAGGTCCTTGAGCAGGGCCTGCGCCAGTTGCGCTTCGATCTGCTGCTGGCATTGCTGGAAGTACTCGTCGGGCCACTGCGGCCCCAGGCCTGCATGGGCGGCCAGGGCAGCATAGGCCTGGCGGTCCGCTGCGGTGCATCCCTGGTCGGTGAAGTTCAGGGTGTTGTCGAGGATTCCCGCCGCCAGCAATTGCGCGCTGTCGCGGCTGATCTTGGGCAACAGCCCGGAATCGCGCCAGCGCTCATAGACCTGGGTGCAGGCGGCGCCGATCTGGCGGATATCGGCGTATTTGCCCAGGCGCTCGTCCCAGAAGGCCTCGAACCCGGGGTGATGGTCGATGACCTCGATCACCCGGGTGAGGTCCACCGACGGGTCCAGGTGCAGGTGGTTGGAGATGTCCACCAGCACGAACTGGTCGGCGCCCTCCGGGACATGGCGGTCCAGGCCCTTGAGCTGCTGGCGGAAATGGGCCGGGATGCTCTCGTTCAGCGGTGCGCTGCTCAGGGCCCGGGCCGGGCGGCCGCTGAGGTTAAGCAATTCGGCGTAGGCGATGCAGCCGGCGTAGGCGTCGATATCCAGATAGGCCGCACCGGCGGTGACAATGATCATGACGTCCGTGTAATCCACAAAGGCCGAAGGCCGGGGCGTCGAGGGTGCCCGAGCGAGATGACAGCCCGATGACCGTCAGGGCTCACCGCTCATGTTCCTGCCCCGCCTCGGCCACCAGCAGCGCCGCCAGACGCGCACCGCTGAAGCGAATCTGCGCCAGGCTCAGGGCCGCATAGCCGATGATCACCGCTGGCGCCCGGCGCACCTGCTGACAATGTTCAATCACCCCTTGCAGCAGCAGGCCCTGCTCTGCCGCGCGCTGGCGAAAGCCCGCCTCGTCGCTGCCCGGCGGCAATTCCAGAAGCAGATGCAGCCCGGCCTGCTGGCCACTGATGCGGTAACAGCCGGGCGCCTCCCGCGCGAGAATCGCCAGCAGCAGGTCGCGGCGCTCCTGATACGCCTGACGCGCCGCCCGCAGGCAACGCAGAAAAGCGCCACTGGCGATGTAGTCGGCCAGGGCCAGCTGTTCGATCACCCCCACCGAGCGCCCGGTGTTCTGCAAGGTGGCCAGCAGCCGGGCACGCAGCGCCTCGGGCACCAGCATGAAGCCCACCCGCAAACCGGCGAACAGGGTCTTGTTGAAACTGCCGCAGTAGATCACCCGGTCATCCGGGTCCAGAGACTTGAGAGCCGCCAGGGGCGCGCTCTGGTAGTTGAATTCGCTGTCGTAGTCGTCTTCCACCACCCAGGTGTCGCTGTGCCGGGCCCATTCCAGCAGCGCCAGGCGCCGGGACACCGGCATGGTCATGCCCAGGGGCGCCTGATGGGCCGGGGTCACGTAGACCATGCGTGCATCGCGGTGGCCTTGCAGTTGCGCCACGTCGATGCCCTCCTCCTGCACCGGAATCGGCACCAGCCGCGCACCGGCCAGGGCAAACAGGCCCTGGGCCGAAAGGTAGCCGGGGTCTTCGATACACACCTTGTCCCCTGCACTGAGCAGGCTGCGGGCCAGCAGATCGAGGCCGTGGCGGATGCCGGTGGTGATCATCACTTGCCCGGCATGGCAGGCGATGCCGCGGTGCTGCCCCAGGTACTCGGCGATCTGCTGGCGCAGCGCCGGCAGGCCGGCGGGGTCGGCATCGCACAGCGATTGCGCCGTGGCACTGCCCAGGGCTCGGGTCAGGGAACGGGTCCAGCGCTGCAGGGGAAACAGCGCCGGGTCGGCGAGTCGTGCCACAAAGGGCTGGCCGGCACGTACGCTCAGCGGCGGATACAAGGGCTCGTTGTCGCGGGTGGCGGACGGTACAACGCGTGCCGGCGCGCTCAGATACAGGTCCGGCACCACCGCGCAGACCCGGGTCCCGGAACCGCTGGCCCGGCTCACATAGCCTTCGCTGCGCAGGCGGTCGAAGACCACTTCCAGGGTGCCCCGGGACAGGCCCCAGCGCTGGGCCAGGGTGCGGGTCGAAGGCAAGCGGCAGCCGGCCGGCAGGCGTTTTTCCAGGATCGCCTGGCGCAAGGCGCCGTAGGCGCTGTCCTGCTTGCCCAGGGTTTCATCCATGCGCTCCGGCAGGGGCAGGTCGAGGGGCACGGGGTGTTTTCCACGGCTCATTGTTTTCCACGGCTCATAGTGGTCCAGTCAAAAGCGCTCTAAACGGTGCTCGGCATTAAACCATAAAGACCTTAATTTCAGCGCCGTCCCCCCTTGCCCCGAGCCTGCCATGCCACCCGCTGCCCCCTCCACCACCCGTTCCATCGCTATTGAACCCGCCCTCGCCCCCTGGCTCTGGACCTTGTTGCTGCTGGTGGTGGTCTGCCTGCCGCGGATCAGCATCGACCTGTACCTGCCGGCGCTGCCGGCCATGGCCGACGACCTGGTGGCCAGCGACGCCCAGCTGCAACTGACCCTGAGCCTGTACATGCTCGGCTATGCGCTGTCGATGCTGCTGGGCGGGCCGCTGTGCGACCGTTATGGCCGACGCCCGGTGCTGCTGGCGGGCACGGCGCTGTTCCTGCTGGCCAGCCTGGCCTGCATGCTCGCCGCCAGCGTCGAGGTGCTGATGGTCGCCCGCCTGCTGCAAGCGTTGGGCGGTTGCTGCGGCACCCTGATCGGCCGGGTCATGGTCCGCGACCGCTGCGCCCCCGAAGAGCAGCCGCGATTGCTCGGGCTGCTGTCCATGGGCATTGCCCTGTCGCCGATGCTGGCGCCGCCGCTGGGCAGCCTGATCGACCACCTGCTGGGCTGGCGCGGCTTGTTTCTATGCCTGAGCCTGGTGGCCGCGGCGGCCTGGCTGCTGATGTACAAGCGGCTTGCCGAAACCCGCCCGCCCCAGCTCTGCCCCGTGGCCGCCAGAAGCCTGCCGCGCCTGTACCTGCGCCTGCTGGGGGAGGCCTATTTCATGCGCTACTCCCTGGCCATCGGCTGCCTGTACTGCACCTATTTCCCTTTTATCCTGCAATCGCCGGCGCTGTTGCAGCGCCAGCTGGGGCTGTCTTCCAGCGCTTATGCCCTGGTGTTCGCCGCCACCGTGGCCGGCTACCTGCTGGGCTCGCGGCTGTTCCAGCGCCTGGGGGTACGCCACAGCGCCGACCGCCTGATTGCCGGGTCCTGTGTGCTGAACCTGGCTGGCGCCGGCCTGCTGCTGCTTGCCCGCAGCCTGTGGCCCGACAGCCTGTGGGCAATCGTCCTGCCGATGCTGCCGCTGATGCTTTCGGTGGGCCTGGCGATACCCGCCTGCCAGTTGGCGATCCTGCAACCCTATGCGGCGGTGGCGGGCACCGCCTCGGGGCTGTTCTTTTTTATCCAGATGGCCATGACCGCGGGCTGCGGACTGCTTGCCAGCCTGCTGGCAGACAGCCCGGCCGGTTCGCTGCAAGCCCTGACCGGCCTGTTCAGCGTCGCCCTGGGTCTGGTCTGGTGGTGCCTGCGACCACGGCAGCGCTAGCACCTGTGGGCACGCGACGAGCACCTGCCGGTCGCCGATTACCTGCATTGCTGTAGCCGCTGCTGAGCCCGCGAAGCTGCGCAAAGGTCCGCAGGACCTTGCTTGACGATCTCCAGCCGAACTCGCAGCGGCCTCAAGAACGCTGCGGCCCTTCGTGCCGTTCGCAGCCTGCGGCAGCGGCTACACCAACCTCGGATCGGCATTGGCCTGTAGCCGCTGCGGAGCCATGGCAAGGAGCTGTGCAAGGCCGATTCAATGCCGCTACATTAGCCGCGCCGTCCCCATCCGTTGCGCCGTTCAAGACAAGGAAATACGCGATGAAACTCATTGGAATGCTCGATTCACCCTATGTGCGCCGCGTCGCCATCAGCCTCAAATGCATGGACCTGCCCTTCGAGCATCATTCGGTCTCGGTATTCAGCACCTTCGAGCAGTTCAAGGCCATCAACCCGGTGGTCAAGGCACCCACCCTGGTCTGCGACGGGGGTGAAGTGCTGATGGATTCGAGCCTGATCCTCGACTACCTGGAAAGCCTGGCCGGCCCGCAAAGGAGCCTGATGCCCGTGGCCCTGCCAGCGCGTTTGCATGAGTTGCGGTTGATCGGTCTGGCCCTGGCGGCCTGTGAGAAGTCGGTGCAGATTGTCTACGAACGAAAGCTGCGTCCGGCGGAGAAACAGCACGGCCCCTGGCTGGAGCGGATCGGCGGCCAATTGCAGGCCGCCTATGCCGAGTTGGAACAGGAACTGCAGAAACAGCCCTTACCCCAGGACGGCGCCCTGAGCCAGGCCGGCATCAGCCTGGCGGTGGCCTGGAGTTTCAGCCAGATGATGCTGGCGGACCTGTTCGGTCCCGAGCAATTCCCGGCGGTGCGCGGTTTTGCCGAATACGCCGAACAACTGCCGGTGTTCCTCGACACCCCCGCCACCTGACCCACACAGCGCCATCACCGTAGCCGGCTTGCTGGCGAAGAGACCCGTGAGCCGTGCAGTGCTCTCGGAAACGCTTTCGCTGGCAAGCCAGCTCCTACGCAAGTCCAACAGATCTCCGTGGGGATCTGTCAGGCCGGTTCGGGCTGTTTCTTCACCGGGGCGGTGGCGAAACGCCGGGCCAGGAACGGAGTGATGTCCAGCGGCAGGGCTTCGTCGTTCACCAGTTTGTCCAGCAGTACGCCGGTGATCGCCGAGGTCAGGATGCCGGTACGGAAGTGTCCGCAGGCGTTGAGGTAACCCTCGACCCCGTCCATCGGCCCAAGAATCGGCAACTCGTCCGGCGAGCCCGGACGCAGGCCCGCCCAGCAGCGCTTGAGGTTGACCTGGGCCAACTCGGGAATGCAGCGCACTGCCCCCTGCACCAGGCCGTTGATTTCCGGGTAGGTGGTGCTGACGTCGAAGCCCTTGTCCTCGGTGGTGCTGCCAATCAGGATCTCGCCGTTGTCCTTCTGCGCCATGTAGCAGTCGCTGGTGGTCAGGCAACCATTGAGCAGCTTGGGCATGCGCTCGGTGAGGAGGATCTGGCCCTTCACCGGCTTGACCGGAATCTCCACCCCAGTGGCCTGCAGGCTCAGCTCGGCGGCCCAGGCACCGGCGGCATTGATCAGGGTCGAGCAATGGAACAGCCCGGCCTCGGCGGTTTGTACCCCACTGACCCGGTTGCCCTGGTGCAGGACCCCGGTGACGTTGGTGTTGAAGTACACATCCACGCCGTTCTGCCGTGCGCCTTCGGTGTAGGCATCAGTCAGGCGGAAGGGGTTGACCTGGTGATCGCAGAGGAACTCCAGGGCGCCCTGGGCTTCGTGGCTGACCTTCGGCTCGGCGGCGCGCAGGGCCGCCTGGTCGAGCCAGCGCACTTGATCGGACAGGTGCGGGATGCAACCGACAATGTGTTCGGCGTACAGGCGGTCCTCGTCGTCATAAATGACGAACTTGAGCCCGGTCTGTTCGAACTTGAAGTCCATGCCGTGCAGGCCGATCAGTTCGCGGTGCAGGCGCGGGTACAGCTCGTTGGACTGCAGGGCGAAGTCGAAGAACGACTGCGGCAGGATGTGCGGGGTGCTGGAGTCCACCACCACCGCCGAACCCTGGGCCTCGCGCTTGCGGTTGGCCGACATCATGCGAAAGAAGATCACTCCGCAGCCCAGGCCCACCGACTCACCGATGGCCCACAGGCCGCCGGCCGAAGCCCGGCTGGCGTTGCCCGGACGCTTGGCGTCGATCAGCGCCACTCTGAGGTCTTTGCGCTTGGACAACTGATAGGCGCAGGACGCCCCGATCACGCCGCCACCGGCAATCACCACGTCGTAATACTTACTCATGTCCGGGGACCTCCTGGTCTGGGGCTGCAAAGGCGGAAAACGGAATCGGGTCCAACGGGAAGCGCGGGCGAATCCAGCCCACATCCTTGCGTCCGGTGGCCTGGCGCAGGCGGTCGCTGCAATAGCCGACGCACATCCGCCCCTGGCAGTCGCCCATGCTCACCCGGGTACGCATTTTCAGGCTGGCCATGTCCTGCACGCCCTGGCTCAGGGCGCGCTCGATATCGTTGCGAGTGGTGTGTTCACAACGACAAATCACCGTGTCGCCCTTGGGCAGGTCTATCTGCCCGGTGCCACGTGCGGTATAGCGGTCCACCGCGCCACGAAAGCGCAGGATCGAGGCCAGTTTGCGCTCGTAGCCCTGGCGCCGTTGCAAGGCAGCCTCGTTGCTCAGCACATCGCGCTGCATGAGGATCGACAGCGCCGCGATGCGGCCGGTGAGCATCGCCGCTTCACCACCGCGAATCCCACCCATGTCGCCGGCCAGGTGGATGTGCGGCTCGCTGCTCTGCTGCCAGGCGTTGGCGTTGGCCCGCAGATAGCCGTCATCGCTGAAGCCGTGATCCAGGCCCATCTGCTGGCTCAGTTGGGTGCGGGGAATGAAGCCATAACCCACCGCCAGGGTCTGGGCGGCGATGCGCTCGGCCTTGGCCATGTCCGGCTGCCAGTCGGCGGAATACGGGGCAACCGTGACCACGCTCAAGGCGTCCTGGCCCTGGGCCTCGACCACGCCCCAGCCATAGCGCAGGGGGATGCTGTGAAGCTTGAGGTAGGCCAGCATGCTCAGGCCGTCGAGAAACAGCTGGGGCTTGTTCAGCAGGGCCAGGCTCTGCTTGGCGATCTTGCTCAAGGCACTGGCCTCGTAGACCCCGGCCACCCGCACGCCCGAGGCGTGCAACTGGCACGCCACCAGTGGCAGCAAGGGCCCGGTGCCGGCGATCACCACGGGACCTTGCGGCTTGACCACGCCGCTCTTGATCTGCAGTTGCAGGCCACCGAGCAACTTGACCCCCGGCAGCGTCCAACCGGGAAACGGTACGCTGCGTTCATGGCAGCCAGCCGCCAGCAACAATTGCCCATAGGCCACCCGCTGCACCTGCTCGTCGGCATCCAGCAGCATCAGGCTGTCAAGGCCCTCGGCGCCGATCACCCGGTGGTTGAGGCGCACCTCGATCATCTGCTCGTGATCGGAAAATTCGCCGTGCAGCTTGGCCAGCGTCTCGCAGTAGCGCGGCCCCAGGTAATCCAGTTGCACGCCATCGCGCAGCGGGCCACGAAAGACCACGCCACCCAGGCGCGAGGCTTCTTCGATCAGAGTGCTGCGCACGCCGTGCTTGGCCAGTTCGATAGCCGCCGCCATGCCCGCCGGCCCTCCGCCGACAATCACCGGGTTCAGGCTCATACCGTGGGCTCCGTCTCGCTGATGCGGTTGCTCAGGGTCTGCACCTGCATGCCCGGCTTGACCAGGGTCTGGCAGGCACGGCGCTTGTGGCGGCCGTCGATCTGCACCAGGCAGCAATGGCACACGCCCATGCCGCAGTAGGCACCGACCAACTGTCCGTGATCATTGCGCGCCACCTGGCGCAGGCCGGTGGCCTGGATCACGCTGAGGACTGTTTCACCCAGGGCGGCAGTGACCGGCTGGCCGTTGAGACTGATGGTCATGTCCGCATGCTGCAGCGGCTGAATATCAAAATTGCGGTCTATCTGACGCATTGCGGTTCATCCGTGAGAAGTGAGTGGGGTTACCGGCATCCTGCCGCCTGGAGTCCTGGGGCAAGGACGCGGTCACACCGCGGTTCCGAAGTGGCTGTCAGAACCGAGCGCGGGCAAATCTAGTGTTTTTGTCTGACAGAAATATTGATCTGGGCCAAGCAAAAGGACGGTGTCCCTCAAAGCAGTGCCTTGTCTCTGAAACTTGCGATACACGCCACAAAAAGCCGCGGCCGGCAGAAGCCCGGCAGCGGCGCCTTTAAGACATACCACGGCCCCTGCGCGACCGCCGCCAAAGGTCAGGGCCCTGTCCCCAATTAGTGGTTCAAGGCATCGACGACAGCCGCGCGAACCTTATGAACATTGGCACTGTTACAAACCGTAAAGTCGAACGCGCCCCCGGCCGTTCCTCGACCGTTTTCGCCTTGCCTGAGCTTCGTCTCAAAACGCTTGGTACAGAGCCTAACGACGCTTGTAGCTCTTGTTGCCACTGGGCGTCAGGCAATAGACCCCGCCCCGTGGCCCGGTGCAGAAACTACCGCTGCCGCAGGTGCAACCCTGGGTATCACGCAGCAGCGGCTCGGCGCGGGGGGTGGAGGAGCGTTGGCCGAACATCAGCGCGCAGTTCTTCTTCGAGGCGCTGATGGAACCGTCATTGCACAGGAACAGCTCGCCGTCACAACGGGCGATGCCGCCTTTCTTTCCGGAACAGGGCTGATTGGCCGCCTGGGCCGCCGCGCTGCACAGCAGCAACAGGCACACCGCGAAAAAGGGCTTCCAGCCGACCCGAGTCAGGGCACTCATGGTGACGCCTCCTGGCAAAAAAGTGGCCGGATGATATCAAGCTTCACCCTCCCCGACTCGAACCGTGCAGACCGGACGACAAGCCAGATGAAAGTTTATTTAGAATCCCGCCCCTGGTTTCTTGGCAAAATGCCCGCCTGTGTCACGAACCGCTAAGCAGGTAACGCCTATGACCCGCATTCTGACCATCGAAGACGACGCCGTGACGGCCCGGGAGATCGTCGCCGAACTGAGCAGCCACGGCCTCGACGTGGACTGGGTGGACAACGGCCGCGAAGGCCTGGTGCGCGCCGTGAGCGGCGACTACGACCTGATCACCCTGGATCGCATGCTGCCGGAACTGGACGGCCTGGCCATCGTCACCACCCTGCGCACCATCGGTGTGTCGACGCCGATCCTGATGATCAGCGCCCTCTCCGACGTCGACGAACGAGTACGCGGCCTGCGTGCCGGCGGCGACGACTACCTGACCAAGCCCTTCGCCTCCGACGAGATGGCGGCCCGGGTCGAGGTGCTGCTGCGACGCAAGAACACGGTCAAGGATTTCGCCACCAGCCTGCGAGTGGCCGACCTGGAGCTGAACCTGATCAGCCGCGAAGCGACCCGCGCCGACCAGTTGCTGAGCCTGCTGCCCACCGAATACAAGCTGCTGGAATTCCTCATGCGCAACACCGGGCAGATCCTCTCGCGGATGATGATCTTCGAAGAGGTCTGGGGTTATCACTTCGACCCGGGAACCAACCTGATCGACGTGCACATCGGCCGCCTGCGCAAAAAGATCGACCCGCCCGGCATGACCCCGTTGATCCGCACCGTGCGAGGCTCGGGCTATGTCATTGCTGAACCCCTCTAAGGGCTGGCGCTCCTCCAGCAGCCGCCTGCTGGCGCTCTACAGCACGCTGTTCGTGGCCTGGAGCTGCATCCTCATGGGGGTGCTGTACTACGAAGTCTCCACCTACCTGGACAGCCTGGCCAAGCACTCGCTGATGCAGCGCCAGCACCTGTTCGCGCGCTTCGAAGGCGAGCAACTGGTGGAAGCCCTGGCCACCAGCATGACCTTCGACATGCGCGCCATCGACGCCTACGGCCTGTTCGACGAACAGCGCCGGCCCTTGAGCGGACCGATCCGGCAGATCCCCGAGGACCTGCCCCTGGACGGCCAGATCCACGAGTTGAAGAACTGCATCGACTCCGACGACACGAACCTGCCCCGCGACAGCTGCGACGCGGTGGCCACCCACACCCGGGACGGCCGCTGGCTGGTGCTGGTGCGCGACAACGGCTCGCTGTTCGCGGTGACCCGGATCATTCTCCACGCCCTGCTCTGGGGGATTTCCCTGACCATCATTCCCGGGGTCGCCGGCTGGCATCTGCTGCGCCGCCGGCCGTTGCGGCGTATCCGCCAGATCCAGGCCAGCGCCGAGGCCATCGTCGCCGGCGACCTGACCCGGCGCCTGCCGCTGTCGGACCGGCGTGACGAACTGGACATGCTGGCGGCCATCGTCAACGCCATGCTCGAACGCATCGAGCGGCTGATGCACGAGGTCAAGGGCGTGTGCGACAACATCGCCCACGACCTGCGCACCCCGCTGACCCGCCTGCGGGCCCAGCTCTATCGCCTGCAGCAACAGGCCGAGGAAGGTTCGCCCCAGGCCCTGCAGATGGACCAGCTGCTGGCCGAGGCCGACACCTTGATGGCGCGCTTTCGCGGACTGCTGCGCATCTCCGAACTGGAGGACCAGCAACGGCGCTCGGGCTTCCTCGAACTCGATCCCCTGCCCCTGCTCCACGAGCTGTACGACTTCTACCTGCCCCTGGCCGAAGAAGGCCGCCTGACCCTGGTGCTGGATGTGCCGGCCAGCCTGCCCCGGCTCACCGGCGACCGCGCCTTGCTGTTCGAGGCCCTGGCCAACCTGCTGAGCAACTCGATCAAGTTCACCCCGCCAGGCGGCGAAGTGATACTGCGCGGCCTCGACGATGACGGCAGCCCGCGCCTGGAGGTGCTGGACTCAGGTCCCGGCATTCCCCCGGCGGAACGGGCGGCGGTGTTCCGGCGCTTCTACCGGGTCGACGAAAGCAACGCCCAAGGCGGCTTTGGCCTGGGCCTGTCGATTGTCGCGGCGATTGTCAGCCTGCACGGCTTCAAGCTCGAAGTGGGCAGCAGCGAACGCGGCGGCGCGCGCCTGAGCCTGGATTGCCGGCCAAGCCTGATCGCCGACAACTGACCCACCCAGCCCTGTAGCCGCTGCTGAGCCTGCGAAGCTGCGAAAAGGTCCGCAGGACCTTCAGCGACCTCAAAAGCAGCACCTCCTGCGACGGATTCGCAGCCTTCGGCAGCGGCTACAGGTGGCCCAGGGAGTTGCTGTCCAGCTCGTATAGCAACTCGTCAATGAGCCGCAATACGTCGGCCTCACTCTGCAGGGACTTGATGCGCAACCCGCTGACCACCAGATCGACCCGGCCGCTGTCGGGCTCGAACACCCGCAGGGTCAGGGTGCCGTCGCCGGCATGGCTGAAACTGCAGGCCAGGGGCGCCAGGCGCTGTTCGATACAGGCGCGCCATTGGGCCTGGGTGAGCACCGCCGGTGCCTGATCGGTCACGGTGCCCTTGCTCTGTTCATCACCCATGCGGGCTGTCCTTGTGCTGTGGTTGTGCTCTGCCACAGCCCCATTGACCGGACCTGTGGCAACTCCAAGGGTAGAAAACACCCACCACGCAAAGAAGGCGCATTTGCACGGGTTGCCCTGGTGCATATGCACCAGTTCAGCGTCCCCGACTGCCGACCGTGCCGACGAACAGCCCGCGCTCCCGGGCCCAGACGATGGCTTCGCCCCGGCTGTGCACCCCGAGCTTGGAATACAGAGTGGCGACATGGTTGCGCACGGTGTTGGGCGCCAGCTTCAACTGGGCGGCAATCTCTTTGTCTGCCAATCCCTGATAGATCAACCCCAGCACTTCCCGCTCGCGGGCCGTCAGGTCGGCAGAGGACACCCCAGGCGTGTCCCGGGCCTTGGGGCTTCTCACGTTGGCCAGCTTTTCGATCAGGGTTCGGCTGAACCAGGAAGCGTCGCGCATCACTTCTTCGATGGCGCCCACCAGCTCCAGTTCGGAGCGCTTGCGCTCAGTGATGTCCATCAGCACCAGCAGGTAACAGGGGCTGTCCTGGATGAGCACGGTGTCGGCATAGGCCACGCAATCGATCAGCCCGGCGTTCTTCTGGCGCACCTTGAGGTCCAGGCCATCGACGTTGCCGGCCTTCTCCAGTTGACTGAACAGTTGGCTGGCCGCCGCGGCTTCGGCGATGAACCCGATGGCGCCGACGTTCTTGCCCAGCAGCTCTTCGCTGCTGTAGCCGCAGGTATTGAGAAAGGCCTCGTTGACGTCGACGATCTGCTGCTCGGCGCTGCACACCAGGGTCGGCACCGGGGTCAGGCGGAACGACTTGGCAAAGCGTTCCTCGCTCTGGCGCAGGGCAATCTCGATCTTGCGCCGCGGCTCCAGGTCCATGAAGGAAAACAGCATGCAATCCTCGTCGTTGATGTCCAGGGGCTGGCCGGCGACGATCACCAGCTTGCTGCCGCCGTCGGGCAGGCGCAGCTCGGCCTGCATCTGCGGAATGGTCGCGCCCTGCCCCAGGCGCTCGATGGCCAGGTCCTTGTGCTCGGCGTCCTCCAGCACATCCAGCTCGTACACCGAGCGGCCGATCACCTGGTCCCGGGCATAGCCGGTCATTTCCAGGAAGCCCTGGTTGACCTTGATATAGCGCAAGTCACTGAGGCGGCAGATCACCGCTGGCGCCGGGTTGGCGTTGAAGGTCTTTTCAAAGCGCTGTTCAGCGCTGGCCCAGTCGCTGGCATCGCTGAGGATCAGCACCAGGGATTCCGGCGCGCCGCTGCGATCGGTGAGGATCATGCTGCGCACCCGGTGCACCCAGTGCCGCGGTTCGCCGTCGATCTCGGCCTGCACTTCCACCACCACGTCGCTGAAGGTTTCACCGGCGGCCACCCGATTGATGGGATAGGCCTCCAGGGCCAGGGGGTGATTGTTGCGATAGCGCAAGGCATAGCGCCGGGCGTACTCGCGGACATTGGCCCCCAGCTCGCCGACCTCGCCGACGCCATGCATGGCCAGCGCCGCTTCATTGGCCCAGAGCAGGCTGCGGGCCTTGTCGGTCTCGATCAGGATCACCCCGTCGGACAGACCGGCGATGATCTGCTGCAACTGGCGGCGATTGGTTTCGGTAGCAAGTACGGCCTGGCTCATGGCATCTCCAGTCAGAACCGGCGCCACAGCGGACAGGCTGCGCGCCGCAAAAAAGGGGCTGAACACTACGACCACGACCGCTCGCCATCGTGCCCTGCACCTTCACCGCGGCGCACTGGAGCCTCCTCGCGCCAAGGGTTAAGCTGCTGCGCCCGGTCCGACCGCCCTCAAGGAGTGAAGCATGATCACCATCCGTGAAGCCGACAGCCGCGATATCGATGCCCTGCAGGCCATAGGCTGCGCCACCTACCGCGAACACTTCGCGGCGATCTGGACGACTGACGGCATGCAGCAGTTTCTCGACCAGGACTTCTCTCCCGCCAACCTCGAAGCGTCCGTAGCGGCCCGGGACCGGCACCTGTGGCTGCTGGCCCTGGACCCGCAGCACCAGCCCATCGGCTTTGCCAAGCTCAACTGGGCCCGCCCGACGCCGGGCAGCGGCCGGCTCGGGGCCGAACTGCAGAAGATCTACCTGCTCAAGTCACAGGCCGGCCAGGGCCATGGCCGGCGCCTGCTCGAACACGTGTTGCAACGGGCCAGCGCCGCCGGGGAATCCTGCCTGTGGCTGGACGTGCTCAAGAGCAACAGCGGCGCCCGGCGCTTTTATGAAAGCGCCGGCCTGCGCCAAGTCGACGAGGTGCCGTTCAGCACCGACCTGGAGCAGATCGGCATGTGGGTCATGGCCTGCGACCTGCCCCTCAAGGAGCACTCCGCCCAGGGCTGAGGCTGCCTTCCCCGCGCCCTGCGCGCCACTACAAGCCCAGGGCCTTGAGCCGCCGGTACAGGGTTCGCTCGCTCAGGCCCAGGGTCTTGGCCAACTCGCTGCGCGAGCCGTCGAACACTTCCAGGGCATGGGCCAGCTGTTCCAGGTCCTTGCCGGTGCGACGGCGGGTCACCGGGACCGGTGCCTGTGGGCTGCGCAGTTCTGCCGGCAGGTCCTGCGGGCGGATCACCCCGTCATCACTGAACAACCGCGCCCGTTCGAGGATGTTGCGCAGCTCGCGGATGTTCCCTGGGTAGGTGTACAAGCGCAGCTGCTCAAGAGCCTGGGGATCGACCCGCGGCACCACCCCGGGATCGAGGCGGCGCAGCAGGCTGTCGATCAGCAGCGGCAGGTCGTCGCTGCGTTCGCGCAGGGCCGGCAGGCGGATCGGGAAGGCGCTGATGCGGTAGTACAGGTCCTGGCGAAAGGTGCCAGCGGCGACCATTTCCTTGAGCGGCTTGTGGGTCGCCGCCACCAGGCGGAAGTCCGAATGCACGGTGCGCAGGCTGCCCACCGGGCGGAAGCTGCCGGACTCGATCAGGCGCAGCAGCTTGACCTGCATGGCCAGGGGCACCTCGCCGATTTCGTCGAGAAACAGGGTGCCGCCGTGGGCCGCTTCCGCCAGGCCGATCTTGCGTTGCAGGGCGCCAGTAAAGGCGCCCTTTTCATAGCCGAACAATTCGCTTTCCAGCAGGGTTTCGGTGAGCCCGGTGCAGTCCACCACCACCAGCGGCCCGCTGGCCCGGGGGCTGCCATCGTGCAGGGCACGGGCAAAGAGTTCCTTGCCGGTGCCGGACTCACCCTGCAGCAACACCGGAATCGGCGCCGGGGCCGCCCGCTGTAAGGCGCTCAAGGCTTCGTTGAAGGCTGGCGAGCGGCCCACCAGGCCCTTCTGCTGGGGCTGCACCGACGCCACCGCCACTGAGCTCAGGCGTTCGACATAGGCCACCACGGTGCCGGCCTCGCCAATGATCGGCCGCAGCTCCACATCCACATGCTCGGGGCCGCGAGGTGTGTGATGAATGTGCAGCATGCGCTCCGGCACCCGGCTGTCATGGGCCTTGCGCATCGGGCAATGCTCCCCGGCCTGGTCGCAGGGCACGGCGAACTGGTGAGACACGCGATAGCACTTGGCGCCCACATGGGGCTTGCCGGCCACGCCGAACTGGCGCTGGTAGGCGGTGTTGGCGGCGATGATGTTGTAGTCGGTGTCGAGCACGATGGTCGGTTGCGGGTCGTGTTCGAGGTAGGACACCAGGGCAGACATGGACGGCGGGGCACGGTCGGTGGCGATCAGGGACATGGGGCAACTCCGGGGCAGTGGCGGCAGCTTAAAGCACGCCGCGGCCTTCTGCCATTTTCTGTCACAAACCGCCATATCACTGCCAGATGACGCTGGCAGTCGCCTCGAAAAACACCTGGTGGCAGCCTCTGCGGCCTTCTACTTCAATGAACAGGTGGCCAATCCGGGTGCTCGAGGTTGGCACGTTTATTGACAGTCCAAGGGACGAGCGACAGCGCAGACTGCCCTCACCTTCATTGCCTGGAGTGCCCCATGATCATCAGCGACACGCTGCGTGTAGAAGCCTTTTTCGACCCTCACACCTGGACCATCAGCTACCTGGTGATGGACCAGGCCAGCCGCCGCTGCGCGCTGATCGACAGCGTGCTGGACTATGACCCGAAATCCGGCCGCACCCGCACCGAGTCCGCCGACCGCCTGATCGCCCGGGTGCGCGAGCTGGACGCCCGGGTCGACTGGATTCTGGAAACCCACGTGCACGCCGACCACCTGTCTGCTGCCGCCTACCTCAAGGACCAGCTGGGGGCCCAAGTGGCCATCGGCAATCAGATCACCCGGGTGCAGAAAGTCTTCGGTGCGCTGTTCAACGAAGCCCCGGCCTTTGCCCGGGATGGCAGCCAGTTCGACGTGCTGCTCGAAGACGGCGCCGAATTCGCCATCGGCGGCCTCAGCGCACGGGCGCTGCACACCCCGGGACACACCCCGGCCTGCATGACCTACCTGGTGCAGGTGGGCGACGAGTGCGTGGCCTTTGTCGGCGACACCCTGTTCATGCCCGACTACGGCACCGCCCGCTGCGACTTCCCCGGGGCTGATGCGCGGACGCTGTACCGTTCCATCGGCAAGATCCTCGCCCTGCCCCCAGAGACCCGGCTGTTCATGTGCCACGACTACCTGCCCAACGGCCGCGAACTGCAGTACATGACCACCGTTGCCGAGCAGCGCGCCAACAACATTCACATCCATCAGGGCGTCGACGAAGACAGCTTCGTGAAGATGCGCGAAGCCCGCGACGCAACCCTGGACATGCCGGTGCTGATCCTGCCTTCGGTGCAGGTCAACATGCGCAGCGGGCACTTCCCCGAGCCCGAAGACAACGGCGTGAGCTACCTGAAGATTCCCCTGAACACCCTATAACGATTACTGACTCCACACGGAGAACTTGCCATGCGTCCCTTCAACCCGGCCCTGCGCGCCGTCGACGGCAGCCATCAGGTGCTGATCGTCGGTGGCGGTGCCGCTGGCATTGCCGTCGCCGCCAGCCTCATGTCCCGCGATCCACACCTGGACGTGGCGATCATCGACCCGGCCAGCAGCCACTACTATCAACCCGGTTGGACCCTGGTGGGTGCCGGGGTGTTCAGCGCCCAGTCCACCGAACGCAGCATGGCCGCGCTGATGCCCAAGGGCGTCAAGTGGCTGCAGCACGCCGTCAGCCTGTTCGAACCAGACAACAACGCCCTGGTGCTGGACGACGGCCGCGTGCTGGGCTACGACCAACTGGTGGTGTGCCCCGGGCTCAAGCTCGACTGGGCGGCCATCGACGGCCTGCCCCAGGCCCTGGGCAACCACGGCGTGACCTCCAACTACCGCTACGACCTGGCGCCCTACACCTGGCAACAGGTGCAGCAGCTGCAACAGGGCGAGGCGCTGTTCAGCCAGCCGCCAATGCCGATCAAGTGCGCCGGGGCGCCGCAGAAAGCCATGTACCTGTCCTGCGACCACTGGCGGCGCAACGGCCGCCTGGAGTCGATCAAGCCGCGCTTCCTGAATGCCGGCGGCGTGCTGTTCGGCGTGGCGGACTATGTGCCGGCGCTGATGGAATACGTGAAGAAGTACGGCATCGAACTGGATTTCGGCCACAACCTGGTGGCGGTGAACGGCCCGGCCAGGCGCGCAACCTTCGTCCGCACCCTGGCCGACGGCCGCCAGGAAACCCTTGAGCGTGCCTTCGACCTGCTGCACGTGGTGCCGCCGCAATGCGCCCCGGACTTTATCCGCCAAAGCCCCCTGGCCGACGCCGCTGGCTGGGTCGATGTCGATCCCCATAGCCTGCGCCACAAGCGCTTCATCAATGTCCACGGCCTGGGCGATGCCACCAACACCAGCAACGCCAAGACCGCCGCGGCGGCACGCAAGCAGGCGCCAGTGGTGGCCAACAACGTGCTGGTGGCCCTCAAGCGCCTGACCCGGCTGGCCGAGTACGACGGCTACGGCTCCTGCCCGCTGACCGTGGAACGGGGCAAGATCGTCCTCGCCGAATTCACCTACGGCGGCAAGCTGGCGCCGAGCTTCCCGCGCTGGCTGCTGGACGGCCGTCAACCGACCCGTCGCGC
The DNA here is from genome assembly GCF_042980055.1 of Pseudomonas danubii. Classification (NCBI taxonomy): domain Bacteria; kingdom Pseudomonadati; phylum Pseudomonadota; class Gammaproteobacteria; order Pseudomonadales; family Pseudomonadaceae; genus Pseudomonas; species Pseudomonas danubii. The sequence goes on along the minus strand of NZ_CP116502.1, from coordinate 4,028,832 downwards.
CTGGTGGCTGAAGGAACGAATCCTGCCGCCGCTGTACTGGCGCGGCATGCTCAAGGGCCATGAATGGCTGGCACAACCGGCCCTGGCCACGGACACCCCGAAGACATGAATGAACACAGTCTTTTGGGCGCTGGGCTGGGGGCGGTCATTGGCGCGATCCTGGCGCTGACTGGAGCCGGCGGCGGCATCCTCGCGGTGCCACTGCTGGTGTTCGGCCTGGGTTTGAGCATGGTCGAGGCCGCCCCTATCGGCCTGCTGGCGGTGGGCTTGGCCGCCAGCGTCGGCGCGGTGCTGGGTCTGCGCCAGGGCATCGTGCGCTACCGTGCGGCGGGGTTTGTCGCCAGCATTGGCATTCTCATGGCGCCGCTGGGGCTGTGGCTGGCCCACCGCCTGCCCAACCTGCCCCTGGCCCTGCTGTTTTCCCTGGTGCTGCTGTACGCCTGCGGACGCATCCTGCGCAAGGCCAGCCTGGAATTGAAACAGGGCCAGGTCGCGCCACGCCCGGCGTTCCTGCCCTGCGTGCTCAACCCGGCCCAGGGCCGTTTGCGCTGGACCCTGCCCTGCGCCCGGGCACTGACCTTCACCGGCATGCTCTCGGGCCTGCTGTCGGGGTTGCTCGGCGTCGGCGGCGGCTTCGTGATCATCCCGGCCCTGAGCCGCTACACCAACCTGGACAGCAAGAGCATCGTCGCCACCTCTTTGGCGGTGATTGCCCTGGTGTCCCTGGGCAGCGTGGTGACCGCCAGCCTCAGCGGCGTGATGCACTGGGCCGTAGGTGCGCCCTTTGCCCTGGGTGCGGTGGTGGGGCTGGTACTGGGACGACAAGTGGCCAGCCACCTGGCCGGCCCGCGCCTGCAACAACTGTTTGCCATCACCGGCATGCTGGCGGCGCTGCTGCTGGCGGGCGGGGCCCTGGGTTGGCTGTCCCATTGAGGCCCTTTCGCCGGCAAGCCGGCTCCTGCAACAGCGGGTACAGATGCCCCATGGGCACTGGCTTGCCAGCGCAGGCGTACGCACCGACGCTGCGGTTGCGCGGTGGAAATGCCTGAGCCATGACCGGCCCCTGCACCAGCAAGGGCCATGCAGAGGAAATCGATATGCTCTTTGACGCCGCACATTTCACCCCGGGCTCGGCCCTGGCCGGAGGCACGTTGATCGGCCTGGCGGCCGGGCTGTTGATCGTCGCCAACGGGCGCATCGCCGGAATCAGCGGCCTGCTCGGCAGCCTGCTGCAACCGGGCAGCGACGGCTGGGGCGAGAAAGCCCTGTTCATCCTCGGGCTGCTGCTGGCGCCGCTGCTCTGGGGCCTGTTTCACGCCCTGCCCGTCGCCGAGTTCCAGGGCGGTCTGCTCGGCCTGATCAGCGCCGGCCTGCTGGTGGGCATCGGTACCCGCTACGGCGCCGGTTGCACCAGCGGCCACGGGGTCTGCGGTATTTCCCGACTGTCGCCACGCTCGATCATCGCCACCCTGTGCTTCATGGGCACCGGCTTCGCCACGGTCTGGGGGCTGCGCCACGGACTGGGGCTGCTGCCATGAGAAAACTCAGCGCTTTTGTCGCTGGCCTGCTGTTCGGCATCGGCCTGTTGCTGGCGGGTATGGCCAACCCGGCCAAGGTCCTGGGCTTTCTCGATCTGGCGGGCACCTGGGACCCGTCCCTGGCGCTGGTGATGCTCGGCGCCATCGCGGCGGCCTGGTGGCCCTTCCATTGGGCCATGGGCCGCTCGCGCTCGCTGCTCGGGGCCCCCATGCAGATTCCCGCCAAGCGCAGTGTCGATCGGCGCCTGATCGGTGGCAGCCTGCTGTTCGGCGTCGGCTGGGGCATCGCCGGGATCTGCCCGGGGCCGGCCCTGGTGCTGTTGCCGGGCGGGCACTGGCAAGCCTGGGTGTTCGTCCTGGCGATGCTCCTGGGCATGTTGCTGTTCCAGCGCCTGGAGGCCCGCCAACGCGGCTGAAGCGCACACCCACGCATACACCGCCCCTGCGCAGGAGCAGTCTTGCCAGCGCAGGCTCTCGCTGGCACCGCTGACCTGACAGAGGATTGATGACGCCGTCATCGGCCTCTTCGTCGGCAAGCCTGCTCCTGCCTGGGAAACGGCCAGGGAAATATTGGCCTCTGCCGGTCAGGGGCGCGGGCGGCGACGATGGCCAGGACCTGTATCTCCCAGGAGTGCGCCATGTCCACCACCCAATCCCTTGAACTCTGTCTCTGGCGCAAGATCGGCCGCTACGCCTCGCGCATCGGCCGGACCTTGATCCAAAAAGCCCTGTGGCTCTACTACGCCGCGCAACGACCACAAACCCCGATCTGGGCCAAGACCACCATCTACGCCGCGCTGGGTTACTTCATACTGCCGCTGGACATGGTCCCCGACCTGCTCCCCGGGGCCGGATACACCGATGACCTTGGGCTGCTGGCCGGTTCAGTGGTGGCTGTGGCTGCGCATATCAACGCCGAGGTCCGGGAACAAGCCAGCGCACGCCTGGCGGACTGGTTCGGCAGTGAGCCGGAATGAGCCGAAGGTCGGCGCCAGGGTGCGCATAGGACTCAGCAAGGCGGTGCAGAACCCCGGACACAATGGCCGTTCGACTCACCGCGCCTGGGTGTCCAGGGCATAAAACTCCTGCAGCTTGGCCTGCAGCAGCTTCTTGTCCGGCAGTTGGGTCCGGTACTCGGCGATCAACGCCGGCGACAGTGAACGGTTGAGGGCATATTCCACCACCTCGTCATGCTTGCTCGCACAGAGCAACACGCCCAGCGCCGGGTTTTCATGGGGTTTGCGCACCTGGCGGTCCAGGGCCTCCAGGTAGAAGTCCAGCTTGCCCAGGTACTCCGGTTCGAAGCGCCCGACCTTGAGTTCAACGGCCACCAGGCAATTCAACCCACGATGGAACAGCAGCAGATCCAGGGCAAAATCGCGCCCGCCGACCTGCAGGGGATAGCCAGAAGCGACAAAGCAGAAGTCGCGCCCCATCTCGATCAGAAAATCCTTGAGCTGGCGCACCAGCCCCTGGTGCAGATCGGCTTCATCATGCCCCTGGGCCAGGCCGAGAAACTCCACCATGTAGGCATCCTTGAAGACCTTCAGGGCCTCGGGACGGGCCTGCCTCAAACTGGCCGAGGCGCTTGCCGGGCGGGTCAGCGTGCGTTCGAACAGGGCGGACTTGATCTGTCGTTCCAGTTCTCTGCGTGACCATTGCTCCTGGACTGCCAAGCGCAGGTAGAACTCACGTTCACTTGATCCTTTGCTCTGCCCCATCACCACCAGATGGTGACTCCAGGACAATTGTCGCACCAGTGGTGCGACTTTCTCGTCACCGCGATAGATCTCATAAAACTGGCGCATGCGAAACAGGTTGGCCCGGGTAACCCCCCGTAGCCCCGGCTGCTGCCGCGCCAGGTAATCCGCCAATTGCTGGACCACGCCATCGCCCCATTCCGCCGCCTCGATCTTGCGGCTGATATAGGCGCCGACCTGCCAGTACAGTTCCACCAGTTCAGTGTTCACCGCCCGCACCGCCCGCTGCCGTGCGGAGGTGATCATTAGAGCCACTTCATTGAATGCCACCTCGGTGGAGGTGACGGCCGCTTGCGCCTCTTGCTTCATGACGAACGCCCGGTTGCCTGGATAAAGGCCTCCATCATCACCCGGCTCACCGTGCCGCTATAGTCGGCCCCGTCTCTTTAGCTTGAGCGAAACGTCCTTGTTTCAGTGACGCAAACCGCCCCGTCAGCCTGGCATGCAGGCAAAGCCATGGGTGCTGGCCACCTGCTTGCCCTTGGCGTCATACAAGCGAACCGACACCTCGGTCCCCAGGCTCGACTCCACCAGTTTGTAGTGTTCACCGGCCTTGAAGCCGCTGTAGCTGATATGGCCATTGCAGTCTTGCTGATTGGAGTCGCCGACACTCTCTTCAAACAGGGTCACGTCCAGGCGATGGGCGCCGGGCTTGACCTCAAAATAACGCCCATCGTCGACCTTCTTCCCGTCCACCCGTTCGGCCATCAGGTCGTTGGGCGCCTCTTCCTGCAGGCCAATCCAGGCCTGGCTGGGGTCGGGCTGGGGCATCGGCCCGGCGCAGGCGCTGAGCAAGCAGGCAAGCCCCAGGACGGGAATCAGCAACAGCGGTTTGAGTGTCATGAAAACGTACCTCGCCAATAACAGAAATGAGTGCGACGCCAGTCCAGGACAATCGGCTGCGTCGATGCCCATCAAGGGTGTCGAGGCGTCGGTGCGAGTACAAATGAATCCCAGTGAAAGGAATTTCAGGCCTTACCTAAAACTTCCTTCACCTGGCTGAAAGCCGCGTGTTAGGTGGGTCGCTGCAGGCTGCCGAGGTTTGCAATCCCACTCCCTCGGAGGTTTTCGGCATGCTCGGGCTGGTCAAGACCGCACTGCTCAAGCCCTACACGTTCATCGTGCTGGCGATATTCATCTGCATCATCGGGCCCCTGGCGGCCCTGCGTACCCCCACCGACGTGTTCCCCGATATCGGCATCCCGGTGGTGGCGGTGGTCTGGCAGTACAACGGCCTGTCGCCGGATGCCATGGCCGGGCGGGTGATCTACACCTACGAGCGCTCCCTGAGCACCACGGTCAACGATATCCAGCACATCGAGTCGCAGTCGCTGCCGGGCATGGGCATCGTCAAGATCTTCTTCCAGCCCGGAGTGGATATCCGCACCGCCAACGCCCAGGTGACGGCGGTGTCACAAACCGTGCTCAAGCAGATGCCACCGGGCATCACCCCGCCGCTGATCCTCAACTACAGCGCCTCGACGGTGCCGATCCTGCAACTGGCCTTCTCCAGCCCGACCCTGTCAGAGGCGAAGATCCGCGACCTGGTGCAGAACAACATCCGCCTGCCCCTGAGCGCCCTGCCGGGGCTGGCCATGCCCACGCCCATGGGTGGCAAGCAACGGCAGATCACCCTCGACCTGGACCCACAAGCCCTGGCCGCCAAGGGCCTGTCGGCCCAGGACGTGGGCAATGCCCTGGCAGCGCAGAACCAGATCATCCCGGTGGGCACCGCCAAGCTCGGCCGCGATGAATACACGGTGCTGCTGAACAACAGCCCCACCGCCATCGAGGAGCTCAACGACCTGCCGATCAAGACCGTGGACGGCGCCCTGATCACCATCGGCCAGGTGGCCCACGTGCGCGACGGCTCGCCGCCGCAGACCAATATCGTGCGGGTCGACGGACGCCGCGCGGTGCTGATGCCGGCGCTGAAGAACGGCAATATCTCCACCCTGTCCATCGTCGACGGCATCAGCCAGATGCTGCCGCGCATCAACGAAACCCTGCCGCCGGCGCTGAAGACTTCGCTGCTGGGGGACGCCTCGGTGTTCGTCAAGCAATCGGTGGGCAGCGTGGCCCGGGAAGGCATCATCGCCGCCCTGCTGACCAGCGCGATGATCCTGCTGTTCCTCGGCAGCTGGCGCTCAACACTGATCATCGCCGCCTCGATTCCCCTGGCGGTGCTCTCGGCCATTGCCCTGCTGGCGGCCAGCGGCCAGACCCTCAACGTCATGACCCTGGGCGGGCTGGCCCTGGCGGTGGGGATTCTGGTGGACGACGCCACCGTGACCATCGAGAACATCAACTGGCACCTGGAACAGGGCAAGGCGGTCAAGGACGCAATCCTCGACGGCGCCAAGCAGATCGTCGGCCCGGCCTTCGTCTCGCTGCTGTGCATCTGCATCGTCTTCGTGCCGATGTTCCTGTTGCAGGGCATCGCCGGCTACCTGTTCCGGCCCATGGCCCTGGCGGTGATCTTCGCCATGGCCAGCTCGTTCATCCTCTCGCGGACCCTGGTGCCCACCCTGGCCCTGTACCTGCTCAAGCCCCATGTGCCGGAAGCGGGTCCCGGGCATCACCCGGAAGACGCCTTCATCAACCATCACGAGGGCGAACAACACGCCAAGCCGTGCAACGCTTTGGTACGTGGGCTACTGGCCTTCCAGCAGGGCTTCGAGGCGCGTTTCTCCAACGTGCGCGACACCTACCACGGCCTGCTGCACCTGGCCCTGGGGCGGCGCAAGACCTTCATCCTCGGCTTTCTTGCCTGTGTGCTGGCTTCCTTCGCCCTGCTGCCGAGCCTGGGCCAGGACTTCTTCCCCGCCACCGACGCCGGCGCCCTGGCCCTGCACGTGCGCCTGCCCCTGGGCACGCGGATCGAGGAAAGCGCGGCGGCCTTCGACCGCATCGAAGCGCGGATTCGCGAAGTGATCCCGGCCGAGCAACTGGACAGCATCATCGACAACATCGGCATCCCCTTGAGCGGCATCGACATGGCCTACAGCAACAGCGGCACCATCGGGCCCCAGGACGGTGATATCCAGGTCACCCTCAAGCCCGGCCACGCCCCCAGCGCCGACTACGTGAAACAGCTGCGTGAAGCCTTGCCGGAAAGCTTCCCCGGCAGCCAGTTCGCCTTCCTCCCGGCGGACATCAGCAGCCAGATCCTCAACTTCGGCGCCCCGGCCCCGCTGGACGTGAAAATCTCCGGGCCCGACGCCGCAGCCAACCGCGCCTTCGCCCTGGAACTGCAACGGCGCCTCAAACATGTGCCGGGCATCGCCGACCTGCGCCTCCAGCAGTCCACCGGCTACCCGTCACTGCAGGTCAAGGTCGACCGCCTGCGGGCCAACGGCCTGGGGATCACCGAACGCGACGTGACCAACAGCATGGTGGCGTCCTTGGCCGGCAGCTCCCAGGTGGCGCCGACCTTCTGGCTCAACCCGAAGAACGGCGTGTCCTATTCCATCGTCGCCGCCACCCCGCAGTACCGCCTGGACAGCCTGCCGGCCCTGGAAGCGCTGCCGGTCACCGGTAGCAATGGCCAGTCGCAGATTCTCGGCGGCCTGGCGGACATCTCCCGCGTAGAAAGCCCGGCGGTGGTCAGCCACTACAACATCCAGCCCACACTGGACCTGTACGCCAGCGTGCAAGGCCGCGATCTGGGCGCTGTGGCCCACGACATGCAAAAGGTCCTGGACGACGCCGCAGCCCTGCGGCCCAAGGGCGCCACGGTCAGCCTGCACGGGCAGATCGATGCCCTGCATGAGGCCTTCAGCGGCTTGAGCCTGGGCCTGCTGGGCGCGGTGGTGCTGATCTACCTGCTGATCGTGGTCAACTTCCAGTCCTGGGTCGATCCGTTCGTGATCATCACCGCGCTGCCGGCGGCCCTGGCCGGGATCGTCTGGATGCTGTTCTTGAGCGGCACCTCGCTGTCGGTGCCGGCCCTGACCGGGGCCATCCTGTGCATGGGGGTGGCCACCGCCAACTCGATCCTGGTGGTGAGTTTTTGCCGTGAGCGCCTGGCGGAACACGGCGATGCCCTCAAGGCCGCCCTGGAAGCCGGCTACACGCGCTTTCGCCCGGTGTGCATGACCGCCCTGGCGATGATCATCGGCATGCTGCCCCTGGCCCTGTCCGAGGAACAGAACGCCCCTCTGGGCCGCGCGGTGATCGGCGGGCTGCTCCTCGCCACCGTGGCCACCCTGATCTTTGTCCCCGTGGTCTTCAGCCTGGTCCACGGCCGCCGTCCCCAATCCGCTGTTGCTGGAGAACACACCCATGTCGCCTGATCACACCCCTTCGCGCAAACGCCTGATGCTGCTGGGCATCGGCAGCCTGAGCCTGGCCGCGCTGCTGGTAGCCAACGGCCTGGCCGCGCGCACCCGGCATGAACGGGCCGTGGCCGCCTGGACCGAAACCGCCGCCGTGCCGCAAGTGCTGGTGTTGCAACCACAACCGAATGTGCTGGGCGACACCCTGCGCCTGCCGGCGCACCTGGAGGCCTGGAGCAAGGCACCGATCCACGCCCGGGTCAGCGGCTACCTCAAGGACTGGAGCCAGGACATAGGCGCCAAGGTGGCCGCCGGGCAAGTGCTGGCCCATATCGACAGCCCCGACCTGGACCAGCAAGTGGCCCAGGCCCGGGCACGGATGATCCAGCAGCAGGCCAATGCACGGCTGGCCCAAACCACCGCCGAACGCTGGCAAAACCTCTTGGCCAGCCACTCGGTATCGCGCCAGGAAGCCGACGAAAAAACCTCCAACGCAGCCGCCGCCAAAGCCAATGCCGAGGCGGCCGTCGCCGACTATGGGCGGCTCTCGGCGCTGGAAGACTACAAGACCATTCGTGCGCCGTTCGCCGGCACCCTCACCGCCCGCCACACCGATATCGGCCAGTTGATCAAGGCCGACAACGACAGCGACCCGGAGCTGTTCGACCTGGCGGACACCCACAAACTGCGGCTTTACGTGCCGATTCCGCAGAACTACGCCAGCGTCATCCGCCCCGGCCTGCAAGCGCAGCTGACTGTGCCCGAGCACCCCGGCCAGCACTTCAGCGCGCAACTGCTGGGCGACTCCACCGCCATCGACCCGCGCTCCGGCACCCTGCTGGCGCAATTCGTCGCCGCCAACCCCGACGGCGCCCTGATGCCCGGTGACTATGCCGAAGCAACCCTGGCCATCCCTGCCGACACCCACGGCGTGAGCATCCCCGCCAGCGCCCTGATCTTCCGCGCCCAGGGCACCCAGGTGGCGGTGATCGACAGTGCAAAACGCGTGCACCTGCGCAGCATCCATATTGGCCTGGACCTGGGGGAACGGCTGGTGATCGACCAAGGCCTGCAAGCCACGGATCACGTCATCGACAACCCGCCGGACGCCCTGCGCGAAGGCGACCTTGTGCAACTGGCAGACGCGGGAGGCGAACATGCACCCAAGGCTTAAACCTCTCGCCGCCCTGCTGTTGCTGACCCTGCACGGCTGCTCCCTGGCCCCTCATTACCAAGTGCCACCCATCGACCTGCCCGCGCACTATAGCGAACAGAACGCCGACGGCCCCTGGCACCCGGCCGCCGCGCCCCAGGGGATCGCCGAGCACTGGTGGCGGCTGTACCAGGACCCGCAGTTGGATGACCTGCAACAACGCCTGCTCCGAGCCAACCCGGATCTGGCGGCGGCCCTGGCCCACTACGACGCTGCCCAGGCCTACGCCAGCCAACTGCATGCCGGGCTGTTCCCGCAGATCAGCGCCAGCGCCCAACCGCTGCGCCAGCGCCAGTCGGACAGCCGCCCCCTGCGCGGCAGCACGCAACCGTCGATCTACAACAGCAACACCGCCGGTTTCGCCCTGAGCTTCGACCTCGACCTCTGGGGCCGGCTTCGCAATCAAGCCGCGGCCGGCGATGCCCAGGCACAGGCTTCCGGCGACGACCTGGCGGCGGCGCGCCTGAGTCTGCAAAAGCAACTGGCCATGCTCTATGTGCAGCTCAATGGCCTGGATGCCCAGAGCCGAATCTTGAGCCGTTCCCTGGAGGATTACGCCCGGGCCCTGCAACTGACCCGCGACCGTTATCAAGGGCAGATCGCCTCGGAACTGGACCTGACCCGGGCCCAGAGCCAACTGGCCAGCGCCGAAGCGGAACTGGACGAAGTACGCGCCCAACGCAACCTCACCGAACACGCAATTGGCGAACTGGTGGGGGAACCGGACAGCCGGTTCAGCCTGGCGCCCTCGACGCAACTGCTGAGCCTGCCGAGTATTCCCCAGCAACTGCCCAGCACCCTGCTGCAACGCCGGCCGGACATTGCCGCAGCCGAACGCCGGGTGTACGCCGCCAATGCTGGCATAGGCATCGCCCGCGCCGCCTGGTACCCGGACTTCAGCCTAACCGGGATGCTCGGTGGGCAGACCCAAGGCGTGGGCAATCTGTTGGCGGCGGGTAATCGCTATTGGGCCCTGGGGCCTTTGGTGAACCTGCCGATTTTTGATGGCGGGCGGCTGAGCGCCAATGAGCGACAGGCCCATGCCGAGTTCGAAGAGGCCGCCGCCCATTACCGTGGGCAGGTGCTGCGGGCGGTTCGGGAGGTGGAGGACAACCTGGGGCAACTGCGGGATTTGCGTCAGGAGGCGCTGGATCAGCAGGCGGCGGTGAATGCGGCGCTGCATACCCAGACCTTGGCCATGAACAGCTATCAGGCCGGGGCGGTGAGTTATCTGGATGTGGTGACGGCGCAGACCGCGGCCTTGCAGGCGCAACGGGGGTTGCAGGCGGTGCAGACCAGGGAGTTGCAGGCGAGTGTGGGATTGGTGGTGGCGTTGGGTGGGGGGTGGAGAGGGTGAGTTTTTAGGGGGCGGGGACATATCCATTGCTGCGGGGGCGGCGGATATTGGTTCCGCTCTTACAGCGGCTCACTTTTGAAGAGCGCAAAAGTAAGCAAAACGCTTCTGCCCCTCCACTCGGTGCCTCGCCTAGGCTCGGCATGCCCTCACTCCGGCATTGATCCGTGGGCCGCCGCCACCGGCCATCCATGGCCGGGTGGCGGCTAACCCGGCATCCCTGCCGGGTTACCCACGGCTCAATGCCTGCGTTCGGCCATCGTGGTTAACGGGGCTAACAGATCAAGATCAAAAGCCAGAGCAAGATCAAAATCTGACGGCGGCCTGCCGGCCGACCTGTTTCATTGCCGTTCGCGTTAATGTAGCCGCTGCCGAAGGCTGCGACCGGCTCCGCAGGAGACGCTAAACCTGCCTCCCCAATTCTCCTGACATATCGCGTCGCCCTCTTTCGCAGCCTTCGGCAGCGGCTACAAAGAGCCGGCCTGCGCACCTTGGCTTTGGCTTTGGCTTTGGCTTTTGATCTTGATCTTGATCTTCCGGCCCCTTCCCAGCAGGCCGAGCGTAGGCGTTGCGTAGGGGGCAGCTCGGCATGGATGCCGAGCTAGCCGCCACCCGGCCATGGATGGCCGGTTGGCGGCGGGCCCCCGGAGCAATGCCGGAGCTCGGGCACCCCGAGCCCTAGCGAGGGGCCGTATGGAGGGGCAAGCGTTTTTGGTTCCTTTTTAGGCGTTTGTAAAAAGGGACTCGCCGTAAGGGCGAAACCCTAAGTGGCCATGACCGCAGCAACGGATATGTACCCCGTCCCCCGCCATAAAGGCAAAACCTCCAGCGGCCGCACCCGCAGCAACGAATATGTACCCCGTCAACCTCGCCACAAAGACAAAACCGCCAGCCGCCACACCCGCAGCAACGGATATGCCCCCCACCAAAACCAGCCACCAACACCACGAAACAAGCGCTCAAACATCTCCCCAACCACCCTGTTGCAGCGCTATGACGCCGCTCCTATAGTCAGCCCCTCGCAACCCAATCCGCGAGCGACCTTGGCCGGTCGAATATAGGAACGCATCCACTTTCAAACATCCTCGCAGTCGCTTTTGTCCCTGCGATCAAAGGTTATGACGGTGGTGCGCGGGACACCTCAAGATGTGCTGTTGCCCTATCCCCGGCCAGCCTGCTCGCACATCACTGCCCCAATCCTCACGGTCGGCAAAAAGGCGATTGCTCTATAAGCAGGAGCCGCACCTATGACTGACCATCACCTCCCCCGCTTCACCCCCATCGACACCCACGACACCGAACACCCGGTGTTCTACCTCGATACCCAAGCCCCCTTGAGCGATCTGGCCAGCAGCGCCTCCCACCGTTTCACCGTGGTCCGCGACCTGATGGACAGCCTGTCCACCCTGGGGCTGAAAGACATCAGCGATTGCGACCTGACCCGCATCACCCGTGGCGTGCACCTGCTCACCCGAGAAGGCTGCGCGGTGCTGGAAGTGATTCAGTGGCGGGTCGCGTAGGAATTCTGTTCGCTGACCTGTGGCGAGGGAGCTTGCTCCCTCGCCACAAAGAGCAACTTGCATACAGACAACTGAGACTCAAGCTCCAAGCTTGCGGCTTAAATGTGGCAACTGCTCAGGCCATTCCTCTCCAGGTAACGCTGGTGCGCTTCATCCGCCAGGTCGAAACGGCCCAGGGGCACGATCACCGTGACTACGGGTTTGTTGAGGCGTCCGGAGTCTTGCAGGGCGGTCTTGGCCGCCCTCGCCTGTTCGGCTTGCGCGGCGTTGGTGTGGAAGATCGCCGAGCGATATTTCACCCCGCCATGCTCGCCCTGGCGATCCACCGAGGTCGGATCATGCAGATCCCAAAAGTGTTCGATCAGGCGGGTATACGCCAGCACCTGCGGGTCGAAATCCACCTGCACCACTTCAATCTGCAAGGCTTCGTCCGCCGCTTCAACGGCGTAGCCGACGCGGCTGTCCACTACCCCAGGCAAGGCCCGGAACGCGGCTTCCGCGCCCCAGAAACACCCGGCGCCGAAGGTCGCTTGTTCAAGCCCACTCATTGAGCCACCCCAACCTTTTCACCGCTGGCACCCAGCCAGCCATCAACGATCTGCGGATGCGCCGCCACCCATTCCTTGGCCGCCTGCGCCGCCGGTTGCTGTTCCTTTTCGATCTTGAGAATCAGGTCATTCAGGGCCTGAGGTTCGATGCTGAAGTTCTCCAGGAACGCGGCAATTCGCGGCGCGCGTTTTTGCAGGGCGCTGGACGCCAGGACATACACCCGTGCATCCGGGTAGGCGCAGGTGATCTTGCTCTTGCTCAGCCAGTCGGCATCCACCGTCGGGCTGATGAATTTCCAGCAGCCGTCGGCCTTGTACAGCGGATCGCCCTTCTTGTTGTCCTGGGCGTAGCCGTCGAACGCCGGTTCATCCAGGCGGCGCAGGTCGAAGGCGGAGAAGATCCAGTCCGGGGTGTAGGCGTAGAACACCACGCCACGTTGGGCCTTGTAGGCGGCGGCGAGCTTGGCGTAGGTCACCGAGGCTTCGGTGGACACCGATTCGAATTGATCGGCAAAGCCGAAATCCTTGGCCTTGATCTGGCCGATGTAGGTCGACTCCCAGCCCGCCGGGCCCACCAGCAGTTGCGCCTTGCCGCCACCCAGGGGTTCGAAAAGTTTCGCCACTTCAGGCTTTTGCAGGTCGTAGACCGACTTCACGCCGTATTTGTCTTGCAGGTAGCCGGGAATGTAGAAGCCTTGCACCCCCAGGTACGGCTGCTTGTTGGGCACCAGCGAGCGGGTGCCGCCGGTGACGTATTTGGCCCAGGCGGCGGACTGGTTGGGCAGCCAGATATCGGTCAGCACGTCCACCGAGCCGTCGCCCTTGGCAGCGGCGGCGAACAGCACCGGCACGTCACCGGCGAGGTAGGAAACCTCGCCGTCGAGGCGGCTTTTGATCACTTCGCCAAGGATGTTCTGGATGGCGATGGCACCGGTCCAGTTCTGCTCGCCAATGACGATCTTGTCCTTGGCCAGCACCGGCAGGGACAAACCCAACAACAGCGCGGCGGCGCCAAGGGTACGGGTAAACGACTTGTTCAAGGGACACCTCATGATTGATGCAATATGCGATCCCGCTGGCGCAGGGTCGCTTGAATGATGCGGTCGGGAATCAGCGCGCAGAACACGATCGCGGCGCCGGCCAACATGCCCTCGCCGCCCTTGATGTTGCGCAGCGCGGTCATCACGTCGTAGCCCAGGCCACCGGCGCCGATCAGCGCCGCCACCACCACCATCGACAGGCTCATCACCAGGGTCTGGTTGATCCCCAGTAGCAAGGAGCCCGCAGCCAGGGGCAGTTCGACCTTGGTCAGGATCTGCCACGGCGTGGCACCGTGGGCCAGGGCTGCTTCGACGGCGGTCTTGGGCACTTCCTGAATCCCCAGGGCGGTGAGGCGGATCATCGGCGCCAGGGCGAAGATCACCGTAGCGATCACCGCCGGGGTCTTGCCCACCGAGAAGAACGCCACCGCCGGGATCAGGTACACGAAGGTCGGCAGGGTCTGCATCACGTCCAAGAACGGAGTGATCAGGCGCCGGGCCAGGGCGCGCTTGGCCAGGAGGATGCCGGCGGGCACGCCGATCAACAGCGAGATCAGCACCGAGGAACCCACCAGGGCCAGGGTGGCGATGGTCCGTTCCCAGAAACCGAACAGGCCGATGTAGAGCAAGGCCGCGGCGCTGGTCAGGGCCAGGGCCGCGCCAGCGCTGCGCCAGGCCAGCAGCACCAGGGCCAGGGCCGGCACCGGCCAGGGCAGCCAGCCCAGCAGGCTTTCGGTGCTGTCGATCACCGTGCGCACGGCGACTATCACGCCGACGAAGGTGCTTTCGAACGTCACCTGGGACCAGGCAATCAGTTGGTCGATGGCCGCGGCGGTGCCCAGCAGCACTTGGCGGTCGGCGGGAAACTGCAGCCAGGGGCCCGAGGCATCGGCGGCCAGAACCCGCCACAGCACCAGGGCCTGGCACAGCAGCAACACCAGCCACGGCAGACGCCAGTCGGAACGGCCCAGGCGGCTGGGGCGGCGGGCCAGGGCCAGGCTCAACAGGCGGCTGAGCAGCAAGCCGATGAGTGCCAAGCCGGCCCAGGCGAAACTGGCCGTGGCCAGCCCTTGCCCCAAGGCCGCGGCCGCGCCCAGTTCCAGGGCGAAGCCCAGCCAGTACAGGCCACCGCGACCGCTGGCGGCCAGGGCGGCGGGCCCCAGCAGCAGGGCCTGGGCCGAGGACAGTCCGGGGCTGACCGGTGCCGGTGCCGCAACAGCGTTGCTCGGTGCAATCGCCGCCACCACCGGCGTGGCACTACGGGCGCCGTGTTCCTGGAAGAAGTCCGCCACCTCGGCATCCGCCGGTTGCTTCAGCAGTTCCTCGGGCGTACCGACCTGAATCAACTGGCCGTGGCGCAACACGGCGATGCGGTCCGCCAGGCGCAGGGCTTCGGCCGGGTCGTGGGTCACCAGCAAGGTGCTGATGCCGCGCTCGCGCACCACCCGCAGAAAGTGGCTTTGCAGGTCACGGCGAATGGTCGGGTCCAGGGCGCTGAAGGGTTCGTCCATCAACAGGATGTCCGGCTCGCTGACCAGGGCCCGGGCCAGCCCGACCCGCTGCTGCATCCCGCCGGACAGTTCATGGGGATAGTGATCGCCCCAGCCTTCCAGGCCCATGGCCTGCAACTGCACGTCGGCTGCGGCATGGCGCAGGGCTTCAGGCTCGCCGCGCAGCTCCAGGGGCAAGGCGACGTTGTCGCGCACGCTGCGATGGGGCAGCAGGCCGAAGTGCTGGAACACCATACCGATGCGTCGCGAACGCAGGGTGCGCAGCTCCTTGGCCGACAGCTGGCTGATGGCCGAACCGTCGATCAGCACTTCGCCGCTGCTGGGCTCGATCAACCGGTTGATATGGCGCAGCAAGGTGGACTTGCCGCTGCCGGACGTGCCCATCAGGCACAGCACTTCGCCACGGCGCACCTTGAGGCTGACCTGCTGCACCGCAGGCGGCGCGGACTGGCCACGGCGGCGGGCGTAGTGCTTGGTCAGGTGGCGTAATTCCAGCACCACGTCGGCGTTATCCGCGGGCGGGCTGACGGAGGCTGGGACGGCAAAGGCCTCTTGGGGGTGAACGGCAGACACGGGAACTCCTGACGCCGGGCGCGGGATGGCGTAGCCGGCGGTGAACAAGAAAAAAGGGGGGGACCTGTTCGCCGGCAAGCCGGCTCCTACAAGCGAAAGCGACCTAACGACCCACTACAAGGATTTGGGGCTCCACAACTGCACCGCCCGGGCATCCACCGGCTTGGGCAACAGCTTTTCCTGGTAGAAGGCATCGGCGATTTTCTGCTGCTCGCCCAGGGCATCGGGCTTGACCGCTTCCACCTTGTAGGTGCGGCGGCTGTTGGCCAGTTCCACCGTCGGCACGTCCAGGTTGCCCCACAGCGGGCCCAGCAGTTTCGCCGCCTCGGCCGGGTGCGCCTTGACCCAGGCGCCGGTCTTCTGCAGCTCGGCAAAGACCTGCTGCAACACCTCGGGATGGGCCTTGGCGTAGTCGTTGGAAGCCAGGTAGTAACGGCGATAACTGGCCAGCCCCTGGCCGTCGTGCAGCACCCGCGCGCCCTGCTGGCGCTGGGCGCTGGCGACAAAGGGTTCCCAGGTGACCCAGGCATCGACCTTGGCGGTTTCCAGCGCCGCGCGGCCGTCGGCCGGGGTCAGGTACACCGGTTGGATATCGGCGAAGCTCAAGCCCGCTTCGCGCAAGGCGGCGATCAGCAGGTAGTGGCTGCCGGCAGCCTTGGTCACGGCGATGCGCTTGCCCTTGAGGTCAGCCAGGGATTGGAGCGGCGAATCCTTGGGGATGACGATGGACTGAGCGGCGGGCGACGGGGTTTCAGTGGCGAAATAGGTGAGCTTGGCCCCAGCGGCCTGAGCGAAGACCGGCACCGTGTCGGCGACATCGGCGCTGATGTCGACATTGCCCACGTTCAGCGATTCCGCCAACGGCAGGCCACTGGTGAACTCGTGCCAGGTGATGTTGACGCCCTGCCCCGCCAGTTGTTGCTCCAGGGTGCCCTGGGCCTTGAGCAGCGCCAGCAGGGTCGAGGATTTCTGGTAGCCGATGCGCAGGTCGGTATCGGCCTGGGCATTGAGGGCCATGCCCAGCGCCAGACCGGCCAGGGCGGTGATCGACAAGCTACGACGCAAAGCAAAGGGCAGGCGCATGGGGGCGAACCTTCTGGGAGACAGGAGAGTCGCTAAAAGCTAATCGATCTAATAAATCAAAAATAAATACTTTTTAGGAATTAGCTTAGGTTCGGCTGGCAGCTCTATCTCGGCCCTACCCCCTACGCCCGTGCCGGGCGTGCGCAGCCTGCGGCAGCGGCTACAAAAAACAGCTCGTCACGGACCCTGTAGCCGCTGCCGAGCCCGCGAGGCTGCGAAAGGTCGGGCCGCGTTCGGTACGCAGGGCCTGGCTTTTTGGCTACCGACCGCACGGTGTCGAGCCGCCGAACTTTGTAGCCCGCAGGCAGAAGAAACTGTCCTTTTTCAGGGTCATCGGCGCCACGGCACACGGCAGCACGGCCTGATTGACCTCGATAGACAGCTGCTCGCCCTGCAACTCGCGCGGGCCCAGGTCGATGATGCACAGGCCTTCGCTGCTACGCCGCGAGAAGCCGGCAGCCTGAATGGGCCGGTTGTCCAACTTCAGCAGCAGAGGGTTTTGCGCAGGCGAAGCACATGCCATCAGGCTGGGGTGATTGGCCCTGATCTGCACATGGCCGTCATCGTCCGACGCGGAAAACAACGGGATGAAGAACAGCGATAAAAGTTGATGGGAGGCGTGGGTCTCCACGTTCACATACAGTGGGCTGCCCCCGCAGGCCAGCTGGAACGCCGTGCGTTTGTCGAAACCGACAACGCTTGCGTCTTGCCAGCCGCCCGGATTGTCGGCCTTCCAGTCGTGGCCCCATTTGTAATCGATACAGCCCCCCAGGCTCAGAGCCAGGGCCAAGCAGAGCGCCATCCTGTGCATTGTCGACATCCCGTGCGAAAAGTTCGCCAGTGTACGCCAGGTAAAGCGGCTCACGCTGCCCCGGCAGGAGCAGGCTTGCCAGCAAAGGCGTCGGCATGGGCGGTGCACAGCTGGCGGGCCCCTTCGCCGGCAAGCCGGCTCCTACGGGAATGGCGGTGTGGGCGGGTTCGTGGAAACACCGCAAGCTACCGGTAGGAGCTGGCTTGCCAGCGAAGGCGTCGGCACCGGCGACACACGTCTGGCGGGCCCTTTCGCCGGCAAGCCGGCTCCTACGCTTGGCGCTGGGCGATGGATTGGGAGGCGGCGAGCATGGCGCGCAGCAGGACGGCGCAGCCGGCGGCGAGGTCGTCGGGGTCGGCGTTTTCGATTTCGTTGTGGCTGATGCCGCCTTCGCAGGGCACGAAGATCATCCCCGCCGGGCCCAGTTCGGCGACGAAGATCGCGTCGTGCCCGGCGCCGCTGACGATGTCCATGTGGGACAACCCCAAGCCCTGCGCGGCTCCGCGCACGGCTTCGACACAGACCGGGTCGAAGTACAGCGGCGGGAAGTCCGCGGTGGGGGTCAGTTCGTAGCTCAGGCCGTGTTCTTCGCAGGTGTTGTCGATCACTTGGCGCACTTCGGCAATCATCGAATCCAGGCGCGCCGGCTCCAGGTGGCGGAAGTCCAGGGTCATGCGCACCTCGCCCGGAATCACGTTGCGCGAGCCCGGGTAGGCTTGCAGGCAGCCGACGGTGCCACAGGCGTGGGGCTGATGGCCGAGGGCGGCGCGGTTGACCGCCGCGACCACGGCCGCAGCGCCCACCAGGGCGTCCTTGCGCAGGTGCATGGGGGTCGGGCCGGCGTGGGCTTCGACACCGCGCAGCTTGAGGTCGAACCACTTCTGGCCGAGGGCGCCGAGCACAATGCCTATGGTCTTGCGCTCGTCCTCCAAGATCGGGCCTTGCTCGATATGCGCTTCAAAATAGGCGCCCACCGGATGCCCGCTGACCGGGCGCGTGCCGGCGTAGCCGATGGCGTTCAACGCCTCGCCGACGCTGATGCCCTCGGCGTCGGTCTTGGCCAGGGTGTCTTCCAGGGTGAATTTCTCGGCGAACACCCCGGAGCCCATCATGCATGGCGGGAAGCGCGAACCCTCTTCGTTGGTCCACACCACCACTTCCAGGGGCGCTTCGGTTTCAAGCTTGAGGTCATTGAGGGTGCGCAGCACCTCGACTCCGGCCAACACGCCGAAGCAGCCATCGAACTTGCCGCCAGTGGGCTGGGTGTCGATATGGCTGCCGGTCATCACCGGTGGCAGGTGCGGATTGCGCCCGGGGCGGCGGGCGAAGATGTTGCCGATACCGTCCACCGTGACCGTGCAACCGGCCTCCTCGCACCACTTCACGAACAAATCCCGGGCCTGGCGGTCGAGGTCGGTCAGGGCCAGACGGCAGACCCCACCCTTGACCGTGGCGCCGAGCTGGGCCAGCGCCATGAGCGACTGCCACAGACGGTCGCGGTTGATGTGCTGATGGCTGGATTGCAGAACCTCGACGGCAGCGTTCATGGTGATCTCCTCAGGCATTTCTTCTGATTTTGTCGGGGGATGCATGACGCAATCACCCGGGATAACGGCCTAGCAACAATCGGTAGGAGCAGGCCGGGCGGTGTTGCGCTTGCCGGCGAAGGGGCCCGCAAGATGTGCGTCGCCCGTGCCGACGCCTTCGCTGGCAAGCCAGCGCCTACAAAAAACCGCGCGTATGTGGTGAGCACGTGAGCGCTGGCTGGGTGTTCATGTTGGGGTCTTGGCGGTCGCCACCTGGGTGCTGCGCCAGGTGCACAGGCCGTAGTAGATCAACCCGCCCAGGGCCGAACCGGTGAACCAGCCGTAGCTGTAGAACCAGTTGAAGGCGCTGCTGCCCAGGGACATCAGGGTCAGGGCCACCGGTACGCCAAAGGCGATGAAACCGTGCCAGTTCCACGCCGGGTAGACGTCGTCGCGGTACAGGCCGGCCAGGTCCAGGCGCTGTTTCTTGATCAGGAAATAGTCCACCACCATGATCCCGGCGATCGGCCCCAGCAGGCTGGAGTAGCCCAGCAGCCAGTTGGAATACACCGTCTCCAGACTGACGTCGGAAATCAGCAGGCCGAGCTTTTTCAACAACTCGTGGCCCATCAGCGCCAGCCCCACCAGGCCGGTGAGGATCACCGCCGTGGTGCGGCCGATCAGCTTGGGCGCCAGGTTCTGGAAGTCATTGGTGGGCGAGACGATATTGGCTGCGGTGTTGGTGGACAAGGTGGCGATAATGATCAGCGCCATGGCCAGGGCTACCCAGCCCGGGCTCTGGATGTGGCCGATCAGGCTCACCGGGTCGGAGACAGTGACCCCCACCAGTTTTACCGAGGCGGCAGTCATCACCACCCCCAGGGCGGCGAACAGGAACATGGTCAGCGGCAGGCCGAAGATCTGCCCGAGAATCTGGTCCTTCTGGCTTTTCGCGTAGCGGCTGAAGTCGGGAATGTTCAACGACAGGGTGGCCCAGAAACCCACCATCGCCGTGAGCCCGGCCATGAAGTAACCGGTGACGCTGGCGCCCTCGGGACGCTTGGGCGGGATCGCCAGCAACTCAGTCAGCGACACACTGGGCAAGGCCCACACCAGCAGCCCGATGCCCACCGCCACCAGCAGCGGCGCAGACAATGTTTCCAGCCACTTGATCGACTCGGCGCCGCGCAGCACCACCCACAGGTTGAGGGTCCAGAAGATCATGAAGCCGATCACCTCGCCGGTGCCGCCCAGGGCCTTCCAGCCCTCGAAGATCGAGCCCAGGAACAGGTGGATCGCCAGCCCGCCGAACATGGTCTGGATGCCGAACCAGCCGCAGGCCACCAGGGCGCGGATCAGGCACGGCACGTTGGAGCCGATGATGCCGAACGACGAGCGCAGCAGCACCGGGAACGGAATGCCGTACTTGGTGCCGGCAAAGGCGTTGAGGGTCAGGGGCACCAGCACCACGATATTGGCCAGCAGGATCGCCAGCAGCGCCTCGCCGACGCTGAGGCCGAAGTAGGCGGTCAGTACCCCGCCCAGGGTGTAGGTGGGCACGCAGATCGACATGCCGATCCACAGTGCGGTGATGTGCCATTTGTTCCAGGTGCGTTCCTGGACCTTGGTTGGTGCGATGTCGTGGTTGTAACGGGGGCTGTCGAGCACGTCGCTGCCGGCGTCCAGCTCGTACAAGCCTTCGCGCTCGGTCACCTGGGATCTGATCTGTTGCATGGCCGCTCCACTGTTGTTCTGATTATTTTGCTCATCAGGCCGGCGCACTCAGGAACAGCGCACCGGACGATGGCCGGAGAACTGACGACTTCCGCCCTCCTGGCCAGCGATCTGCGGCGGCAATCAATAAAGATGCCAACTACGGCCGAACTCGCTACTGCACAGTGTGCGAAATCCATGTAAACAACTGATACCACTCAGTTTTATTCAACCAACTTTGTAGCCCTCGGTTAGTTGCCAACTCACTCAGGCCGGGTGTTTGGCAAGTTGTCCGCTTGGTCAGGACCCAAAGCGGTGCACGTTAATTTTTCAAGTTATCGATTAGTCTTTTTCGCGACTCCTCAAGCAGCTGATTTGACATAGGAAATCTCGACTATTTTTCGATCCTGTCAAGTGCGTCAAAATGGTGATGAGCCGCACCATTTTGCGGATTTGTGTTTTTTATCGTTATTTTTCAACATGTTAAAGTGAATATAAGCTTATATAAAATATTCTTGCTGTTTCTTTAAACTCCGGCTAGCTTCTAATCCTGACACTGCTGACAGGATTATTAAGTTGTCAGTGCGTTCAATAAAAAAGTTAGAACCGGCACCAGTCGGTCATGCCTGCGAGGAACTCGGAATGTCTCTGTTGATCCGTGGCGCCACCGTTATTACCCATGATGAAAGTTACAAAGCCGATGTACTCTGCGCAGGCGGTCTAATTCGCGCCATCGGCAACAATCTGGATATTCCCGCTGGCTGTGAAGTGCTCGACGGCAGCGGCCAATACTTGATGCCCGGCGGCATCGATCCCCATACCCACATGCAACTGCCCTTCATGGGCACCGTGGCCAGCGAAGACTTCTTCAGCGGCACCGCGGCGGGCCTGGCGGGGGGCACCACCTCGATCATCGACTTCGTGATTCCCAACCCGCAGCAGTCGTTGCTGGAGGCCTTCCACCAGTGGCGCGGCTGGGCCGAGAAATCCGCCAGCGACTACGGCTTCCACGTGGCCATCACCTGGTGGAGCGAGCAGGTGCGCGAGGAAATGGCCGAGCTGGTACAGCACCACGGCATCAACAGTTTCAAGCACTTCATGGCCTACAAGAACGCCATCATGGCCGCCGACGACACCCTGGTGGCCAGCTTCGAGCGCTGCCTGGAACTGGGCGCGGTGCCCACGGTGCACGCGGAAAATGGCGAGCTGGTGTACCACCTACAACGCAAGTTGCTGGCCCAGGGCATCACCGGGCCGGAAGCCCACCCGCTGTCGCGGCCCTCGCAAGTGGAAGGCGAAGCCGCCAGCCGGGCGATCCGTATCGCCCAAACCCTGGGCACGCCGCTGTACCTGGTGCACGTTTCGACCAAAGAGGCACTGGACGAAATCACCTACGCCCGCAGTAAGGGCCAACCGGTCTACGGTGAAGTGCTGGCCGGCCACCTGCTGCTGGACGACAGCGTGTACCGCGACCCGGACTGGCAGACCGCCGCCGGTTACGTGATGAGCCCACCCTTCCGCCCTCGTGGTCACCAGGAAGCGCTGTGGCACGGACTGCAATCGGGCAACCTGCACACCACCGCCACCGACCACTGCTGCTTCTGCGCCGAGCAGAAAGCCGCCGGCCGCGATGATTTCAGCAAGATCCCCAACGGCACCGCCGGCATCGAGGACCGCATGGCCGTGCTCTGGGATGAAGGGGTCAACAGCGGACGCCTGTCGATGCAGGAATTCGTCGCCCTGACCTCCACCCACACCGCGAAGATCTTCAACCTCTACCCGCGCAAAGGCGCGATCCGCGTCGGCGCCGATGCCGACCTGGTGCTCTGGGACCCGCAAGGCACGCGGACCATCTCCGCCAAGACCCACCACCAGCAGGTGGACTTCAACATCTTCGAAGGCAAGACCGTGCGCGGCGTGCCCAGCCACACCATCAGCCAGGGCAAGCTGGTGTGGGCCGACGGCGATCTGCGAGCCGAACGCGGCGCCGGGCGCTACATCGAACGCCCGGCCTACCCGGCAGTGTTCGACCTGTTGAGCAAGCGCGCCGAGCAGCACAAGCCAACCGCCGTCAAACGCTGATCCCGGCGCAAGAACGTCACGCAAGGCCCCAATGCCAATCCACGCTCTGTGTAGCCGCTGCCGCAGGCTGCGAACGAGCGGTACGCTCGCGGCGTTCTTGCGGCCACTAGAGGGTTGGCAGGAGATCGCCAAGCAAGGCCCTGCGGGCCTTTTCGCAGGCTCGGCAGCGGCTACAGGACGGCAGACAGATAGCAGTTTCGTGAACACCCATGCCCGTCAGAGGCAGATGAAAAACCGTGAGGCCAAAACCGTGATCAAGACCTTGAACCACTTGCCCCACCCGACCCTGGACGGCGCCACCCTGGCCGGCCATTTCAGCGATCTGGCGCCACCACTCAACGCCCGCCAGGCCCATCTGGAAGCCTCGCGCTGCCTGTATTGCTACGACGCGCCCTGCGTCAACGCCTGCCCCAGCGAGATCGACATTCCTTCGTTCATCCGCAATATCCACACCGACAACGTCCAGGGCGCGGCGCAGAAGATTCTCTCGGCCAATATCCTCGGCGGCAGTTGCGCAAGGGTCTGCCCCACCGAAATCCTCTGCCAGCAGGCCTGCGTGCGCAACAACGCCCAGGAGTGCGCGCCGGTGCTGATCGGCCTGCTGCAACGCTATGCCCTGGACAATGCACACTTCACGGAACACCCATTTCAGCGCGCCACCCCCACTGGCAAGCGCATCGCCGTGGTCGGCGCCGGCCCGGCGGGTTTGTCCTGCGCCCACCGCAGCGCCCTGCTCGGCCACGACGTGGTGATTTTCGAAGCCCGGGAGAAAGCCGGCGGCCTCAACGAATATGGAATCGCCAAGTACAAGCTGGTGGATGACTTCGCTCAGCAGGAGCTGGAGTTCCTGCTGGGGATTGGCGGCATCGAGATCCGCCACGGGCACAAACTCGGCGCCAACCTGAGCCTGAGCCAACTGCATCAGGAGTTCGACGCGGTGTTCCTTGGCCTCGGGCTGGCCGCCAGCAAACAGCTGGGGCTGGAACATGAAGACGCCCCCGGACTGCTGGCCGCCACCGACTACATCCGCGAACTGCGTCAGGCCGACGACCTCAGCCAGTTGCCCCTGGCCGACCGCTGCATCGTCCTCGGCGCCGGCAACACCGCCATCGACATGGCCGTGCAAATGGCCCGCCTCGGCGCCCGGGACGTCAATCTGGTGTACCGCCGGGGCGTCGAGGACATGGGCGCCACCGCGCACGAGCAGGAAATCGCCAAGGCCAATCAGGTACGCCTGCTGACCTGGGCCGCACCGCAAGACGTGCTGCTGGATGACCAGGGCCGGGTGCGCGGCATGCGCTTCGCCCGCACCCACATGCACGAGGGCCGTTTGCAACACACCGGGGAAACCTTCGAGCTGGCGGCCGACGCGATCTTCAAGGCCATCGGCCAGTCGTTCGACGGCGGCGCCCTGGCCGATCCACTGGCGCGGGAACTGCAGCGTTGTGGGGAACGTATCCAGGTGGACGAACGGCTGCGCACCAGCATTCCCGGGGTCTATGCCGGGGGCGACTGCGTCAGCCTCGGCCAGGACCTGACCGTGCAAGCGGTGCAACACGGCAAGCTGGCCGCAGAAGCCATGCATGCCCAACTCATGCTCAATGTGGAGGCTGCGTAAATGGCCGATTTGTCGATTGTCTTCGCCGGTATCAAAGCCCCCAATCCGTTCTGGCTGGCCTCCGCGCCGCCCACCGACAAGGCCTACAACGTGGTGCGCGCGTTCGAGGCCGGCTGGGGCGGTGTGGTCTGGAAAACCCTGGGTGAGGACCCGGCGGCAGTCAACGTCTCGTCCCGTTATTCCGCGCATTTCGGACCGAACCGGGAAGTGATGGGCATCAACAACATCGAGCTGATCACCGACCGCTCCCTGGAGATCAACCTCAAGGAAATCACCCAGGTGAAGAAGGACTGGCCGGATCGCGCCTTGATCGTGTCGCTGATGGTGCCCTGTGTCGAGGAATCCTGGAAAGCCATCCTGCCCCTGGTGGAAGCCACCGGTTGCGACGGCATCGAGCTGAACTTCGGCTGCCCCCACGGCATGCCGGAACGCGGCATGGGCGCGGCGGTGGGCCAGGTGCCGGAATACGTCGAGCAGGTGACCCGCTGGTGCAAGACCTATTGCTCGCTGCCGGTGATCGTCAAGCTGACGCCGAACATCACCGACATCCGCATGGCCGCCCGCGCCGCCCATCGCGGCGGTGCCGATGCGGTGTCGCTGATCAACACCATCAACTCCATCACCAGCGTCGACCTGGAACGCATGGTGGCCCACCCGATGGTGGGCAGCCAGAGCACCCACGGCGGTTATTGCGGCTCGGCGGTCAAGCCGATTGCCCTGAACATGGTGGCCGAGATTGCCCGTGACCCGGAGACCCGCGGCCTGCCGATCTGCGGCATTGGCGGCATCGGCAGCTGGCGCGATGCGGCGGAATTCGTCGCCCTGGGCTGCGGTGCGGTGCAAGTGTGCACGGCGGCGATGCTGCATGGCTTTCGCATCGTCGACGAGATGAAGGACGGCCTGTCGCGGTGGATGGACAGCCAGGGCTACCACAGCCTGCAGGACTTCTCCGGGCGCGCGGTGGGCAACACCACCGACTGGAAGTACCTGGACATCAACTACCAGGTGATCGCCAAGATCGACCAGCAGGCGTGCATTGGTTGCGGCCGCTGCCATATCGCCTGCGAAGACACCTCGCACCAAGCGATTGCCAGCCTCAGGCAGGCCGACGGCACCCATAAATACGAAGTGATCGACGACGAGTGCGTGGGCTGCAACCTGTGCCAGATCACCTGCCCGGTGCAGGACTGCATCGAAATGGTGCCCCAGGACACGGGCAAGCCCTTCCTCGACTGGCTGCACGACCCGCGCAACCCCTACCGCGAAGCCGTGTAACACCGCACCACTTGTAGCCGCTGCCGCAGGCTGCGAACGAGCGGTACGCTCGCAGCGTTATTGAGGCCAACAGAGGAGTGGCGGGAGACCGTCAAGCAAGGCCCTGCGGGCCTTTTCGCAGCCTCGCAGGCTCGGCAGCGGCTACAGGGATTGCGGGGGTCGGGTGTTTTCGTGTAGCCGCTGCCGCAGGCTGCGAACGAGCGGTACGCTCGCGGCGTTCTTGAGGTCAACAGGGATTGCAACTTCGCGTGTTGCTCAGGGCTCCAGGCCGATGCCCCGCAGGATGACGCTGGTAACAGTCTGCACCGCGCGTTCGAATTGCAGGTCCGACAGCGGCTGGTGGTCGTTGAGGATCATCACCTGGTGGTCGAAGTCGGCGTAATGCTGGGTCGAGGCCCAGATCATGTACAGCAGGCTCGACGGTTCCACCGGCAGGATCCGCCCGTCCTCGACCCATTGGCGGATCTTCGCTTCCTTCATCTTCGCCCAGTCGTACAGGCTGGCATCCAATGCCTCGCCCAGGGTCGGCGCGCCATGGATGATCTCGTTGGCCCAGACCTTGGAGCCATAAGGCCGGCTGCGCGAATGCTGCATCTTGGCGCGGATGTAGCTGCTGAGCACCACCCGCGGATCGTCGAACATTTCAAAGCACAGGGCGTCCTGCTTCCACAGGTCCAGCAGGTCCATGAGCACGGCGCTGTACAGCTCGTTCTTGGTACTGAAGTAGTAATGCAGGTTGGAGCGCGGCAGTTGCACTTCTTCGGCGATGTCGGCCATGGCGGTCCCGGCATAACCTTTTTCGGCGAAGATTTTCTCGGCCGCCAGGAGGATCTTTTCCACGTTGCTGCGACGAATCTCGATCTTGTGATTGCCCATGAGGGCTCCTACGAAAACAGTCTGCGGCAAGACTAGCATCCGCCCGCGCCCTGCGGGGAGCTGTCAGGCCTGCGACATTGCGGGCCTGGATGGGTCTTTCGCCGCCCGCACGTATTGGGTAGGATCGGCCTCCCGCTCATTTGCAGCAGCCACTGCGGTGCTCCGTCCAGGCGTTAATTCGCGACACGGGCATACAGGTCTCTGCCCGAATGCCGGCCCTGCCCCATCGCCGGCCATCTGTCCTGTTACCGATGGAATACCCCCATGAAGATTCGCCCTCGCGTCGCTGCGGACGACGCCCTGCTGACCGCGCTCTGGGAGCGTTCGGTCCGCGCCACCCATGACTTTATTGCTGAAGACGATATCCAGCGCCTGTACCCGCTGGTACGCGACAGCTACCTGCCGGCCCTTGAAACCTGGGTCTGGGACAACCCCGACGCCAGCCCCGGCGGTTTTATTGCCACCAGCGACGACACCGTTCAGATGCTGTTCATCGAACCGGCCCAACGCGGCCAGGGCATCGGTCGCCGGCTGCTGGATCATGTACGCCGTCCGGGCCTCAAGGTCGACGTCAATGAACAGAACCCACAGGCCCATGGCTTTTACCGTCACTACGGCTTCGTCGACTGCGGCCGCTCGGAAACCGATGGCGAAGGCCGGCCGTTTCCGATCATCCACATGCAGTTGCCCGATCGTTGAGCCCCTGCCCTCTATATAAAGGTAACCCTCTCATGTCACTGAAAAACCTCTTCACCACCACCGCCCTGCTCGCCTCGCTGCTGGGCGCCTCCTCGGTATTCGCCCACGCCCACCTGAAAGGCTCGAACCCGGCGGCCAACAGCAGCGTGGTTGCGCCCAACGAACTGCGCCTGATGTTCAGCGAAGGCGTGGAAGCGGCCTTCACTCAAGTGACGATCAGCAAGGACGGTGCCCCCCTCGAAGTGAAAAGCCTGGCCACCGAAGGTACGGACAAGAAAACCCTGGTGGTCACCCCGGCCGCCACGCCGCTGCGCGCTGGCGAGTACAAGGTGGAGTGGCACGCGGTGTCGGTGGACACCCACAAGAGCGAAGGCAGCTACAGCTTCAAGGTGAGCCCGTAAGCCATGGCGTCATGGCTGGTGCTGTGCCGCTTTGTGCACTTTGCGGTGGTGTTGACCCTGGTCGGCGCCTGGGTGTTTCGCCCGTTGTTGCTGGGCCGAGATGCCGCGCACAACGGCCATGGCGCCGTGCATCGACAGCTCGACCGGCTCAGCCGCTGGTTGACGCTGATCGGCCTTTGCAGTGGCCTGTGCTGGCTGCTGCTGATCACCGCCAGCATGGCCGGCTCCTGGCCGGCGGCGCTGGACCCGGCAACCGTGGGGTTGGTACTGGGCAAGACCTTCTTCGGCCAGATCTGGACCTGGCACCTGCTGCTCAACCTCTTGTTGCTGGGGCTGCTGCTGACTCCGCTGGGCCGAAGCCTGCCACTACAACTGGGGCTCGGTGCCCTGCTCCTGGCAACCCTGGCTCCGGTGGGTCACGGCGCCATGCTTGATGGGCTGCAGGGGCAGATGCTGATCCTCAATCAGATCGTGCACTTAAGCTGTGTCGCCATCTGGTTGGGGGGCTTGCTGGTGTTGTTGCTGGTGTTGCGCCAACCCGCGAGGCTGTCTGTCGAACCCTTGTTAAAGCGCTTCAGCGGCGTGGGTTACGGGCTGGTAAGCGGCTTGCTGATCACCGGCCTGATCAACGTCCGGGTGCTCACCGGACAGTGGTGGCCGACGCCATTGTTCAGCGGCTTTGCTCTGATCCTGCTGATCAAGGTGCTGCTGGTGGCGGGCATGCTCGGGCTGGCGCTGTTCAATCGCCTGCGCATCCGCGGCTGCGACCAGCGCCTGTCGAGCCTGCGCAGCAGCGTGCTGGTGGAGTGGTTGCTGGGCGTGGCGGCGGTGGCCGCCGTGTCGTTGCTGGGCACCTTGCCGCCGATGCAGGCAGCATAACCTCCCGCGCACCGCGCCCCTGTAGCCGCTGCCGCAGGCTGCGAAAAGGTCCGCAGGACCTTCAGCGGTCTCAAGGCCTCCCCCCCTGGTCTTGAGCATTGCGGTGGGGCGCCATCCTTGGCGTCTGCTGCGCAGCCGGTCGCAGCCTGCGGCAGCGGCTACAGAGGATCCGCGGCGAGAGGGATCAAGGCGTGACGGAGGTGTCGATGCTGACCACCACCGACAATCCGGGGCGCAGGCGCTCAAGCTCCGGCTGATCCGGGTCGACGCTGATCCGCACCGGGACGCGCTGGGCAATCTTGACGAAGTTGCCGGTGGCGTTGTCGGCCTGCAACAAGGCGAATTCGGAACCGGTGGCCGGTGAAATCCGCTGCACCTTGCCGCTGAAGGTGCGGTGGTTCAGGGCGTCCACGGTAAAACTCACCGGCTGCCCGACCCGCACATTGTCCATCTGGGTTTCCTTCATGTTGGCCATCACCCACAGTTGGTTCGGCACCAGGGCCATCAACTGCGCACCGGAGTTGACGTAAGCCCCCAGGCGCACGCCGATCTGCCCCAGTTGCCCGTCGCGGGGCGCGAGGATGCGGGTGTTGGACAGGTCGATGCGCGCCAGCTCCACCGCGGCTTCGGCGCTGGCCACCGCCGCTTCCAGGGAGCCGCGGTTGACGATCACGGTCTGCAGGTCCTGGCGGGCGATGTCCAGTTGCGCCTGGGCCTGGGCCACGGCGGCGACGGTCTGGGCATTGGCCGCGCGGGTCACGTCCAGCTCACGCTGGGACACCGAACCGTCGGCAATCAGTGCCTGGTTGCGTTGCAGGTCGGCCGCGCTCTTGCGCGCCTGGGCCTGGCTGTCGACCAGAGCGGCCTGGCGCAGCTTGATCGTGGCTTCGGCGCTGTTGCGTTGCTGCAGGGCATTGGCCAGGGCTGCCTTCTGCACCGCCAGTTGCGCCAGGGACTGGTCCAGGCGCTGGCGATAGATGCGGTCGTCGAGGCGCACCAGCAGATCGCCGGCCTTGACCTGCTGGAAGTCCTGCACCGGCACCTCGAACACATAGCCGCTGAGCTGCGGGCCGATGATGGTCACCTGCCCGCGCACCAGGGCGTTCTCGGTGCTTTCGATGGCGCTGGAAAACGGCGGCAGCTGCCAGGCATAGAGCACGATCAGCACACCGACGATGGCGATGGCGGCAAAGCCCAGGGACGAGAGGATGCGCACCGCCAGCGGGCGCGGCTCGGTCGCCGGAAGACTCGGCGGGCCGTTGGGCTCGGGAGTCGAGGCGATGGCATTGGTGGTGGGGTTGACGGTTTCGCTCATGAAGTTGGGGCACCACTTTGTTGAACGGGAGCCGCGGGCGCGACCGCTCGGGTCGTGCTCATCAGCCACAGGCTGCGGATGAATATCCAGAGCATGGTGAGTACGGCAATCACCGCGATCAGCATGAATACATCGTTATAAGCCAGCACGTTGGCCTCGCGAGTGGCCGCACTGGCCAGGCTGCGAATGCCTTGCAGGGTGCGCAGGTCCGGGTCGGCGATGACCTTGCCGTAGGCCGCCGCGCCGCTCTGCACCCGGGCCAGGACCTGGGGATCGAGCAGGGTCAGTTGCTCGACGATGTGGCTGGAATGGTACTTCTCGCGCACGATCTGGAAGGTGCCGAGCAAGGCCGAGCCGATCAGCCCGCCGAGGTTCTGGCAGATGCCGAACAGCACCGAGAAGCTGACCAGATTGCGCGGGTTGGTCAGCACATTGCGGGTGCCCAGGACCATGGTCGGGCCGAGAAAGAAGGTGCCGCCAAAGGCCAGGAGGAACTGGCTGAGGTACATGTTGGCCGGGCGCGTGAGGTTGCTGGAGAAACTGTCCATCACCGAGCCCACGGCCATCAGCGCCAGGGAAATGACCAGCGGCATCAGCAGATGCGCCGGGTTGATGGTCAGCGCGCTGGTGGCCAGCCCGGCGATGCTGCCCAGCAGCATCACCCCGTAGAGCAGGCGCATCTGCTCGCTGCTCATGTTCAACGCCTGGAGAAACCCCACGGCGCCGGTGGACTGTTCCGACAGCACCATGCGAATCAGGATCACCGCCAGGGCCAGGCGGATCATCGCCCCGCTGCCCAGCCAGCGGGTCATCAGCATCGGGTTGCTGCGGTTATGTTCGATGCACAGCCCGGCCAGGATCAGCACGATGGAGCCGGCGCTGGCGTAGCCGATCCACGGCGCTTCCAGCCACCAGTCGATGCGCCCCAGCGATAGCACCGCGCACAGCAGGGCAACGCCTGTGGCCAGCAAAGCGAAGGTCAGGAAGTCGAGTTTCTCGAAGGTGCGAAAACGATCCCCCGGCGGCAGCTTGAGCAGGAACACGCAGCCCAGGGAGGTCAGCGCCAGGCCCAGTTCGAACAGGTACAGGCCGCGCCATTCGGCGATCTGCAGCAGGTCCTCGGAAAACAGCCGGGCCAGGGGCAAGGCCAGCTGCGAGGTGCCCAGCCCCAGCACCAGGGCCTTGAGCCGCCATTTCGCCGGGAAGGCCTGGACCATGTAGTACAGCCCCAAGGAGCTCAGCGCGGCGCCGACCATGCCATGGGCCGCGCGCACGGCGATGGCCGAACTCAGGTCGTTGACGAACAGGTGGCCGAAGGTCACCAGGGCATAAAGCACCAGGAACACTTCGGTGAAGGCGCGCAGGCCGAACTGCTGGCGAAACTTCACCAGCAGCAGGTTCATCGACACATTGGTCATCACGTAGGCGGCCGGCAGCCAGGCCATTTCCGCGGTGGTCGCCCCCAGCGCGCCTTGCAGGTACGGCAGGTTGGCGATCACCAGCGAGTTGCCCAGGCCGCCGGTGATCGCCACCAGCAAGCCCACCAGGGCATAGGCCAGGCGCTTGTGGCCGGGGTGCAGCGGTGTCGAGGGGGAACCGGGCAAGCTGGGCTTTTCGTGGGGCTGCCAGTTGCGCGGGGCGTAGTGATCCATGCCGTGACCTTGTGCTGTGCCGGTCGCTGTTGCAGCGCCCGGCGATGTTCGCGGTGCTCCGGCAGTGTGCCGGAAAATCCCGCCGTCCAGGCAATGCCCAGGCTTGCAGGATGAATTTTATTTTAAGGCGCTGGCGCCGGTAGCTTTTTTTCGCAATCCTGCGTTCGCTGGTGGTCGTTGAGCCGGCTGCCTGCCCTCGCCTGTCGGAGCCCGAATGCCGCTGAACTTTGTGAAGATGCACGCCAATGGCGACGACTTCGTGCTGATCGATGCCCGTGGCCGCGACAACCCGATCACCGCTGAACGGGCCAGGGCCCTGGGAGATCGCCAGCGCGGCATCGGTTTCAATCAGTTGGTGGTGCTCGGCGACTGCCACGAGAGCGCGGCGCAACTGACCTTCTTCAACGCCGATGGTTCCAGCCTGAACACCTGCGGCAGCGCCACCCGCGGCGCCGCCGACCTGCTGATGGAGGAAAGCGGTGCCACCTCGGTGCAGCTGACAACCGCCCGCGGCCTGCAGCACTGCCTGCGTCTTGAGGATCAGTCGGTGTCCGTGGAAATGGGCCGACCATCGTTCGACTGGCGGGACGTCCCCCTGGCCCGAGAGCTGGACAGCCTGCACCTGCCGCTGCCAGGAACACCGGCGGCATGCAGCATGGGCAACCCCCATTGCAGTTTTTTCGTCGACGATCTGGAGCAACTGGACGTTGCCGCCCTGGGTCCCACGATCGAGAGCGACCCGCTGTTTCCACACAAGACCAACGTGCACTTCATCCAGGTGATCGACCGCCAGACCATCCGCCTGCGCATCTGGGAGCGCCATGGCGCCATCCCCCTGGGCTCCGGTTCCTGTTCCAGCGCGGCGGCGGTCAATGGCATCCGTCGCGGCTTGCTCGACAGCCCGGTGCGGGTGCTGTGCGACGGCGGGCCGGTGACAGTGAGCTGGGACGGCCAGGGCAAGGTGCGCCTGGCCGGCAGCGTGACCCGGGTGTTCAACGGGTCACTGTGAAGGGCTCTACATCCAGCCCAGCCACTTCCACCAGGTCATGGCGAACACCAGCATCAACAGGTAGCCGATCAGCGTCACCAGCAGCCCGACCTTGGCGAACTGCCGGGCATTGAAGGTCTCGGTACCCAGGCAGACCATGTTCTGCGGCGCGTTGATCGGCAGGATGAAGCCATAGCTGACGACAAAGCCCAGGAGCATGGTCATGCCCAGGCGGCTGAACTCGCCCGGCAGGGTTTGCAGCACGGCAATCAGGATCGGCAGCAAGGCCGAGGTCAGGGCCGTGGCACTGGCGAACCCCAGATGAATGAGGATCAGGAACGCCGCGAGAATCGCGAACACCGCCAAAGGCCCGACCTGGTCCAGGCCGGTGTGGGCCACCACCTGCCCGCCCAGCCATTGCCCGGCCTGGGTGCTGAGCAGCGCCGAACCGAGGCTGATGCCGACCCCGAAGACGATCACCGTGCCCCAGGGAATGCGCGACTGCACGTCCTTCCAGGTCATGATGCCGATCCGCGGCAGCAGCAGGATCACCAGCCCGGCGTAGGTGGTGGTCGTGGTGTCGAAGGGGTGCAGCTTGCCTTCGGTGGACCAGGCCAAAAGCAGCAGCAGCGACACCGCCAGCAGGCGCTTCTGCGGCCCGGTCATGGGCCCGATGTCCACCAGGGACTGGGCCACCGCTTCCTTGCCGCCGGGGATGCTGTCGGTTTCCGGCGGCAGCAGTTTCAGCACCAGCCACAGCAGCACCAGGGACATGATCAGCGCCCAGGGCGCCCCGGCGATCAGCCAGTCGAGCCAGGCCACGCGCTGGCCGAGCATCTTGTCCATGAAGCCCACGGTCAGCAGGTTCTGCGCCGCGGCGGTCTGGATACCGACGTTCCAGATGCTGGTGCCCTGGGCCACCACGATCATCAGCCCGGCGGCGATATTGGAGCGCTTGTCGACGCCGAACGCGGCGATCACCCCCATCATGATCGGCACCACGCAGGCACTGCGGGCCGTGGCGCTGGGCACCAGCAGGCTGAGCAGGATGGTCACGGCAATGGCACCGATGAGGATGCGCCGGGTGCTGGTGCCGACCCGGGTCAGGGTCACCAGGGCGATGCGCCGGTCGAGGCCGGTGTGGGTCATGGCGGCGGCGATGAACAAGGCACCGGCCACCAGGGCCAGGGCCGAATTGGAGAACCCGGTCAGCGCCAGACTGATGGCCGCCGAGCTGCCATAGACCTGGGTCGGGTCCTGCAGGGTCGGCGCGGTGCCAATCAGGAACGCCATCAGTGCGGTGATCATGATCGCGCTGGCCTCGTAGGACACCGCTTCGCTGATCCACACCACCACCGCGAAGGCGAGGATCGCCAGCATCCGCTGGCCGGCCACCGGCAGGTCGGCGGGCAGTGGCAGAAACAGCACCCCGATCATGGCCAGCACGGCGATCAGCAATCCAATCGGTAGTACTGCCTTGGCCGCGGGCGCCGTTGTCAGAGGCGTAGTCATGGGCCTTTTCCTTTGCAATTGGAGAGGCGCCAAGCTTGCTACAAAACCGCCAAAAGCGCGTTGATAAAGGTCAAGCCGCGGGGTTGCCCACCCTTGCGGCGACGCTAGGTTGAAGCCCGCTGGACGCAAAGAAATATTTTTACATCCCTACAGATTTTTCATCTCTTTGGAGTCACAGTGCTATCAGGGCGACAAGGAGTCGAAAAGAAACTGGCGGTATCACTCCAACCTGCAAGGTGCCTGTATGGTGACAAGAAACTTGAAACTGACGTCCAGGGCGCTCCTGAGTTTTGGCGCTATCTGTGTGCTAGTGGTCGGTCTGGGGGGACTGGCGCTGTGGAGAATGGGACAGATTCACGACGCTGCACTGGACCTGCGAAACAATTGGCTGCCCAGCGTCAGGCAAGCCACGAAAATCGAATCTTCCACCTTGCGTGTGCGCCTGGAGGCCCTGCACTACGCCACTGAAAGCGAAGTCCAGAAAGGCGCGTCCCTGGACAAGCTGGGTAGCCTGAAAGCCACCCTGGCCCAGGCCATCAAGGACTACGAGCCACTGGTGTCCAGCGCCGAAGAGAAAACCGCCTTTGATCAGGTCAAGCGCGGCGCCCAGGACTACCTGGACAAGCTGGCGGTGCTGATCGATGCCAGCAAGACCCACACCGCGCAGCAGAGCAGTGACTACATCAATCAGGTCACGGTGCCCCTGGCCAATGCCTTGCAAAGCGCCATCGAAGCCCTGATCGCGATCAACGAGAGCGGTGCCGCGCACTCGGCGACCCTGGCCGACCATCAGTTCGACAGTGGCCTGACCCTGACCTCGCTGATCATCGTCCTGGCGATTGTCCTGACCGTGCTCATCGCCACCCTGTTCACCCGCAGCATCACCCGCCCGGTGCAATCGCTGCTGGCCACCACGCGCAAAATCGCCGAGGGCGACCTGCGAACCCAAGTGGAAGTCAGCGGCCAGGACGAACTCACCGACCTGCAGAAATCCACCCAGTCCATGCTCGACAACCTGAAGTCGACCATCCGCCAAATTGCCGATTCCTCGACCCAGCTGGCCTCTGCCGCCGAGGAAATGAGCGCCATTACCCGCGAGTCCAACGCCGGCATCCAGCAACAGAGCATGGAGACCGATCAGGCCGCCACCGCGGTCAACGAAATGACCGCCGCGGTGGAAGAAGTGGCGCGCAACGCGGTGTCCGCCTCGCAGTCGACCCAGGAATCCGAGCGCTCCGCCGGGCTGGGCAAGGAGCGGGTCGAGCAGACCATCCACTCCATCGAGAAGCTCACCGGCACCGTGGAAAACACCCGGGTGGAAATGGCCGGCCTGGCCCAGCAGGCCCAGGACATCAGCAAGGTCCTGGACGTGATCCGCGCCATTGCCGAGCAGACCAACCTGCTGGCCCTCAACGCGGCCATCGAGGCTGCCCGGGCCGGCGAGCAAGGCCGTGGCTTTGCTGTAGTGGCCGATGAAGTGCGGGCCCTGGCCCACCGTACCCAGCTCTCGACCCAAGAGATCGAGCAGATGATCCAGGGCGTCCAGAACGGTTCGAGCAAGGCCATGCTGTCGATGCAGCAAAGCAGCGAGGATGCCAGCCAGACCCTGGCCATCGCCCACGAGGCCGGCGCCGCCATCGGCCATATCGCCCAGGCCATCAGCGAGATCAACGAACGCAACCTGATGATCGCCACCGCCTCGGAGGAACAGGCCCAGGTGGCGCGCTCGGTGGACCAGAACCTGATGAGCATCCGCGACTTGTCGCTGCAAAGCTCGTCTGCCGCCAGCCAGACGTCCATTGCCAGCAGTGAACTGTCGTCCCTGGCGGTGAGCCTGAACAAACTGGTGGCACGCTTCTCCCTGTGAGACGGGCCCAGGCCCGGTAAGACGTCAGGTAGAGAAAAGCGCTGGCGCTGTTAGCCGGCCATCCGGCTCCTACACGGGTCTGTAGGAGCCAGATGGCCGGCAATGGCCGACGGCCTGAAAGGAGTGTTGTTGATGCTGAAACTGATTTCGATCCATCAGTTGCAGATGGGCATGTACATCCATCAGTTCTGTGGCTCCTGGCTGGACCACTCTTTCTGGAAGGCCGGCTTTGTTCTTGACAGCCATGCCGACCTGCAACGCCTGCGAAGCTCCAACCTCAGCAGCCTGTGGATCGACACCAGCAAAGGTGGCGACCTGCCCGAGGCCAGTGCAACCACCACGCCGGACCTGCCGCCGAGCGCACAACCGGCCACCGCTGCCACGCCCCGGGCCAGCATGGATGAGGAAGTGCAGCGCGCCCTAAAGCTCTGCGCCTACTCGCGCAAGGCGGTGACGGCGATGTTCCAGGAAGTGCGCATGGGCCAGGCCCTGGAGATGCAGCAAGCCGAAGATCTGGTGCTG
This sequence comes from Pseudomonas danubii, assembly GCF_042980055.1. Lineage (NCBI taxonomy): Bacteria > Pseudomonadati > Pseudomonadota > Gammaproteobacteria > Pseudomonadales > Pseudomonadaceae > Pseudomonas > Pseudomonas danubii. Next base: position 3,992,679 of record NZ_CP116502.1, on the reverse strand, counting down.
CAGATCGGCCAGTCGCTGCTGCGTCATCCCGATGCGCTGATCAGTCTGGCGCGGCTCAAGAACGCCGATGACTACACCTACATGCATTCAGTGGCGGTCTGTGCGCTGATGCTGGCCACCGCGCGGCAATTGGGCTTGTCGGAGGACTATATCCGCCTGGCAGGCATTGCCGGATTGCTGCATGACGTGGGCAAGCTGACCATCCCCGACAGCATTCTCAACAAGCCGCAAAAGCTCTCGGACACTGAGTTCGAACGGGTCAAGCTGCACCCCGAAGCCGGTGGCGCGATCCTGCGTCAAAGCCCCGATGTGGATGCGCTGGTTCTGGATGTGTGCCTGCATCACCACGAAAAGGCCGACGGCTCCGGCTATCCGCACCGTCTGGCCGGCAACCAGATCAGCCTGTTCGCGCAGATGGGCGCGGTCTGCGATGTGTACGACGCGGTGACCTCCAATCGGCCCTACAACCGTGGCTGGGACCCGGCCGAAGCGATCCAGCGCATGTCCACCTGGAAAGGTCATTTCGATCAGCGGGTGTTCCAGGCCTTCGTCAAGAGCGTGGGCATCTACCCCGTTGGGGCCCTGGTGCGCCTGAAGAGCGGGCGCCTGGCGGTGGTGATCGAACAAAACCCCAAGTCGTTGCTGACGCCCAAGGTCCGGGTGTTCTTCTCCACCCGCTCCAACCTGCCCCTGGAACAGAACGTGGTCGACCTGGCCAAGATCCACGGCCAGGATCGCATCGTCGCTCGCGAAGCCCCGGAAGACTGGGAGTTCAAGAACCTGGATCGGCTCTGGAGCGGAGTCCCCGCCTGACCCTCAGGTGCCCAGGGTCAGGCCGTTGGCCGGCAGTGGCAGCGCGGTCTTGTAGCGCACCTGCTTGAGGGCGAAGCTGGAGCGGATATTGGCCACCCCGGGCACCTTGGTCAGAAAGTCCATCATGAAGCGTTCCAGGGACTGGATGGTGGGCACCAGCACGCGGATCAGGTAGTCCGGGTCGCCAGCCATCAGGTAGCACTCCATGACTTCCGGGCGGTCGGCGATGGCCTCTTCGAAGTGCTGCAAGGCCTCTTCCACCTGCTTCTCCAGGCTGACGTGAATGAACACGTTGACGTGCAGCCCCAAGAGGTCGGCATCCAGCAGGGTCACCTGCTCGCGGATCAACCCCAGCTCCTCCATGGCCTTGACCCGGTTGAAGCACGGCGTGGGCGAAAGGTTCACCGAACGGGCGAGGTCGGCGTTGGTGATGCGAGCATTCTCCTGAAGACTGTTGAGAATGCCGATGTCGGTACGATCCAGTTTGCGCATGAGACAAAACAACCTGTTTTTTATGTTTATGCAGATTTTTTATCTGCAAATAACTTCCAGCGCAATGAAACAGAGATAAATATTCTTCTACGCCCGGCCTATGATGTTTGTAGGACAAGATTTCCCTTACCCAGGGAATGACTGTCAGCTAGCGCGCCCAATTACAAGAAATCCACAAGATCGAGCGTAGAAAGCCATGACCACAGCGTATGCACCGCTACGCCTGCACGTTCCCGAACCCTCGGGCCGTCCCGGCTGCAAGACCGACTTCACCTACCTGCGTCTGAACGACGCCGGCCTGGCCCGCAAACCTCCCATCGATATCGAACCTGCCGACTGCGCCGACCTGGCCCGCGGCCTGATCCGTGTGCTCGACGATCAGGGCAACGCCCTGGGCGACTGGGCCGACGACGTGCCGCTGGAGATCCTGCGCAAGGGCATGCGCGCCATGCTCAAGACGCGGATCTTCGACAACCGCATGGTGGTCGCCCAGCGCCAGAAGAAGATGTCCTTCTACATGCAGAGCCTGGGCGAGGAAGCCATCGGCAGCGCCCAGGCCCTGGCCCTGAACATCGACGACATGTGCTTCCCCACCTACCGCCAGCAGAGCATCCTGATGGCCCGGGAAGTGCCGCTGGTGGAAATGATCTGCCAACTGCTGTCCAACGAGCGCGATCCACTCAAGGGACGCCAGCTGCCAATCATGTACTCGGTGAAGGAATCCGGGTTCTTCACCATCTCCGGCAACCTGGCGACCCAGTTCGTGCAGGGCGTGGGCTGGGGCATGGCCTCGGCCATCAAGGGCGATACCAAGATCGCCTCGGCCTGGATCGGCGACGGCGCCACCGCCGAATCGGACTTCCACACCGCCCTGACCTTCGCCCACGTCTATCGCGCGCCGGTGATCCTCAACGTGGTCAACAACCAGTGGGCGATCTCCACCTTCCAGGCCATTGCCGGCGGTGAAGCCACCACCTTCGCCGGACGCGGCGTGGGCTGCGGCATCGCTTCCCTGCGGGTCGACGGCAACGATTTCATCGCGGTCTACGCCGCCTCGCGCTGGGCCGCCGAGCGCGCCCGGCGCAACCTCGGGCCGACCCTGATCGAGTGGGTCACCTACCGCGCCGGCCCGCACTCCACTTCCGACGACCCGTCGAAGTACCGTCCGGCCGACGACTGGAGCCACTTCCCCCTGGGCGATCCGATTGCCCGCCTCAAGCAGCACCTGATCAAGATCGGCCAGTGGTCCGAAGAGGAACACGCCGCAGTCAGTGCCGAGCTCGAAGCCCAGGTCATCGCCGCGCAGAAGGAAGCCGAGCAGTACGGCACCCTCGCCGGCGGCCAGATTCCCAGCGCCGCGACCATGTTCGAGGACGTCTACAAGGACATGCCCGAGCACCTGAAACGTCAACGCCAGGAACTGGGGGTCTGACATGAACGATCACAACAACAATATCCAGCTGGAAACCGCCATGACCACCACCACCATGACCATGATCCAGGCCCTGCGCTCGGCCATGGATGTGATGCTCGAGCGTGACGACAACGTGGTGGTGTTCGGCCAGGACGTCGGTTACTTCGGCGGCGTGTTCCGCTGCACCGAGGGCCTGCAGGCCAAGTACGGCACCTCGCGGGTGTTCGACGCACCGATCTCGGAAAGCGGCATCGTCGGCGCGGCCATCGGCATGGGCGCCTACGGCCTGCGCCCGGTGGCGGAAATCCAGTTCGCCGACTACGTCTACCCAGCCTCGGACCAGATCATTTCCGAAGCCGCGCGCCTGCGTTATCGCTCCGCCGGCCAGTTCACCGCGCCCATGACCCTGCGCATGCCCTGCGGTGGCGGCATCTACGGTGGCCAGACCCACAGCCAGAGCATCGAGGCGATGTTCACCCAGGTCTGCGGCCTGCGCACCGTGATGCCGTCCAACCCCTACGACGCCAAGGGCCTGCTGATCGCCTCCATCGAAAACGATGACCCGGTGATCTTTCTCGAACCCAAGCGCCTGTACAACGGCCCGTTCGATGGCCACCACGACCGCCCGGTAACACCCTGGTCGAAACACCCGGCGGCCCAGGTGCCGGACGGCTACTACAAGGTGCCGCTGGATGTGGCAGCCATTGCCCGCCCAGGCAAGGACGTCACCGTCCTCACCTACGGCACCACCGTCTATGTGTCGCAAGTGGCGGCCGAGGAAACCGGCATCGACGCCGAGGTCATCGACCTGCGCAGCCTGTGGCCGCTGGACCTGGACACCATCGTCAAGTCGGTGAAGAAGACCGGCCGTTGCGTGGTGGTGCACGAAGCTACCCGCACCTGCGGTTTCGGCGCCGAGCTGGTGTCGCTGGTGCAGGAACACTGCTTCCACCACCTGGAAGCCCCGATCGAGCGCGTCACCGGTTGGGATACGCCGTATCCCCACGCGCAGGAGTGGGCATATTTCCCAGGGCCGTCCCGAGTGGGCGCGGCGCTGCAACGGGTCATGGAGGTCTGAATGGGCACGCACGTTATCAAGATGCCGGACATCGGCGAAGGCATCGCGGAAGTTGAACTGGCGCAGTGGCACGTAAAAGTCGGCGACCAGGTGGTTGAAGACCAGGTCCTGGCGGACGTGATGACCGACAAGGCGATGGTGGACATTCCCTCGCCAGTGCACGGCACGGTCATTTCCCTGGGCGGCGAACCCGGTGAAGTGATGGCGGTGGGCAGCATCCTCATCAGCATCGAAGTCGAAGGCGCGGGCAACCTCAAGGAATCCGCCCAGGCCGCCGCGCCGGCGCAACAAGCGCCGGCAGCTATTAATAAGCCGACTGCCGCGCCAGTGGTCGAAGCACCGAAAGTGGAACAAGCCGTCGCCAGCCAAGCCGCCTGCCGCCCTGCTCCCCAGGCGCCGGTGGCGCGCCAGGCCGACGAACGCCCCCTGGCCTCGCCAGCCGTGCGCAAGCACGCCCTGGACCTGGGCATCCAGCTGCGCCTGGTGCAGGGCAGCGGCCCCGCCGGGCGCATCCTGCACCAAGACCTGGAGGCCTACCTGGCCCAGGACAGCCAGCCGCTCAAGGGCTACTCGGCGCCGGGCACAGGCTATGCCGAACGCCACGACGAAGAGCAGATCCAGGTGATTGGCATGCGCCGCAAGATTGCCCAGCGCATGCAGGAATCCAAGCACCGCGCCGCACACTTCAGCTATGTCGAGGAAGTGGACGTCACCGCCCTGGAAGAGCTGCGCATCCACCTCAATGAAAAACACGGTGCCAGCCGCGGCAAGCTGACCTTGCTGCCGTTCCTGGTACGGGCCATGGTCGTGGCCCTGCGCGACTTCCCGCAGATCAACGCGCGCTACGACGACGAAGCCCAGGTCATCACCCGCCACGGCGCGGTGCATGTCGGGGTCGCCACCCAGAGCGACGTCGGCCTGATGGTGCCGGTGGTGCGTCACGCCGAAGCCCGCAGCCTGTGGGGCAACGCCGAGGAAATCTCGCGCCTGGCCAAGGCCGCCCGCAGTGGCAAGGCAGCCCGGGATGAACTGTCCGGTTCCACCATCACCCTCACCAGCCTCGGCGCCCTGGGCGGGATCGTCAGCACCCCGGTGCTGAACCTGCCGGAAGTGGCGATTGTCGGGGTCAACCGCATCGTCGAGCGGCCGATGGTGATCAAGGGCCAGATCGTGATCCGCAAGATGATGAATCTCTCCAGCTCCTTCGATCACCGGGTGGTCGACGGCATGGACGCTGCGCAATTCATCCAGGCCATTCGCGGCCTGCTCGAACAACCCGCCACGCTGTTTGTGGACTGACTTTCCGAGGAGCAGGCATGCAACAGACTCTCAATACCCAGCTGCTGATCATCGGCGGTGGTCCTGGCGGTTACGTGGCGGCGATCCGTGCCGGCCAGCTGGGCATCTCCACCATCCTGGTGGAAGGCCAGTCCCTGGGCGGCACCTGCCTGAACATCGGCTGCATCCCGTCCAAGGCGCTGATTCATGTCGCCGAGCAGTTCCACCAGACCCGCCACCACAGCCAGGGCTCGGCCCTGGGCATCGAAGTGGCGGCGCCGACCTTGAACATCGGCAAGAGCGTGGAATGGAAGGACGGCATCGTCGACCGCCTGACCACCGGGGTCGCCGCGCTGTTGAAGAAAAACAAGGTCCAGGTGATTCACGGCTGGGCCAAGGTCATCGACGGCAAGACCGTGGAGATCGAAGGCACCGATACCCGCATCCAGTGCGAGCACCTGCTGCTGGCCACTGGTTCAAAAAGCGTCAACCTGCCGATGCTGCCCATCGGCGGGCCGATCATCTCCTCCACCGAGGCCCTGGCACCCAAGACCTTGCCCAAGCGCCTGACCGTGGTCGGCGGTGGCTACATCGGCCTGGAACTGGGCATCGCCTACCGCAAGCTCGGGGTCGAGGTCAGCGTGGTCGAGGCCCAGGAACGCATCCTGCCGGCCTATGACGCGGAACTGACCCAGCCGGTGCTGGAATCGGTGAAGCAGCTGGGCATCAAGCTCTACCTCAAGCACAGCGTGCTGGGCTTCGATGCCGCCAGCAGCAGCCTGCAGGTGCGCGAGCCCAATGGCGACACCCTGAACCTGGCCACCGATCAGGTGCTGGTGGCCGTCGGTCGCAAACCCAACACCCAGGGCTGGAACCTGGAAAGCCTGAACCTGGACATGAACGGCGCGGCGATCAAGATCGACCACCGCTGCCAGACCAGCATGCGCAACGTCTGGGCCATCGGTGACCTCAGCGGCGAGCCGATGCTCGCCCACCGGGCCATGGCCCAGGGCGAGATGGTCGCCGAGCTGATCGCCGGCAAGCACCGCGAGTTCAACCCGGCGGCGATCCCGGCGGTGTGTTTCACCGACCCGGAACTGGTGGTGGTAGGCAAGACCCCGGACGAAGCCCGCGCTGCCGGCCTGGACTGCATCGTCAGCAGCTTCCCGTTCGCGGCCAATGGCCGGGCCATGACCCTGGAATCGAAAAGCGGTTTCGTGCGGGTGGTGGCCCGAAGTGACAATCACCTGATTGTCGGCTGGCAGGCGGTGGGAGTCGGGGTCTCCGAATTGTCCACCGCGTTCGGCCAATCCCTGGAAATGGGCGCGCGCCTGGAAGACATCGGCGGCACCATCCACGCCCACCCGACCCTGGGTGAAGCGGTCCAGGAAGCGGCGCTGCGGGCACTGGGGCACGCCCTGCACCTGTAAACACAACCTGTAGCTGCTGCCGCAGGCTGCGACAAGGTCCGCAGGACCTTCCGAGGGCCTCAAGAGCACGTCCTCTTCGAGGCAGATCGCAGCCTGCGGCAGCAGTTACAGGGTTCAATACGGGGATGCGGTAAGCCCCCGGAATGCAGTATTGTTGTGCCCATCCAAAAAAACGTCAGAAGCCTTAAGCCGTTCCGGCGGTTGTTAAGTGATAGAGGGTGTCATGGGTAACGAAAGCATCAATTGGGACAAGCTGGGTTTTGACTACATCAAGACAGACAAGCGCTATCTGTCGCACTGGCGTAACGGCGAGTGGGACGCAGGCACCCTGACCGAAGACAACGTGCTGCACATCAGCGAGGGCTCCACCGCCCTGCACTACGGTCAGCAATGCTTCGAAGGCCTCAAGGCCTACCGCTGCAAGGACGGCTCGATCAACCTGTTCCGTCCGGACCAGAACGCCGCGCGCATGCAGCGCAGCTGCGCCCGCCTGCTGATGCCGCAGGTGTCCACCGAGCAGTTCATCGAAGCCTGCAAGGCCGTGGTCAAAGCTAACGAGCGTTTCATTCCGCCATACGGCACCGGCGGCGCGCTGTACCTGCGTCCATTCGTGATCGGCGTGGGTGACAACATCGGCGTGCGCACCGCGCCGGAGTTCATCTTCTCGATCTTCGCCATCCCGGTCGGCGCCTACTTCAAGGGCGGCCTGACTCCGCACAACTTCCTGATCTCCAGCTACGACCGCGCCGCCCCACAAGGCACCGGCGCGGCCAAGGTCGGTGGCAACTACGCCGCCAGCCTGATGCCGGGCTCCCAGGCCAAGAAGGCCAGCTTCGCCGACTGCATCTACCTCGACCCGCTGACCCACAGCAAGATCGAGGAAGTGGGTTCGGCCAACTTCTTCGGCATCACCCACGACGACAAATTCGTCACCCCCAACTCGCCATCGGTACTACCGGGTATCACCCGCCTGTCGCTGATCGAGCTGGCCAAGACCCGCCTGGGCCTGGAAGTGGTCGAAGGCGACGTGTTCATCGACAAGCTCTCGGACTTCAAGGAAGCCGGTGCCTGCGGTACTGCCGCGGTGATCACGCCGATCGGCGGCATCCAGTACCAGGACAAGCTGCACGTGTTCTACAGCGAAAAAGACGTCGGCCCGATCACCCAGAAGCTCTACAAAGAGCTGACAGGCGTGCAGACCGGCGACGTGGAAGCGCCAGCGGGCTGGATCGTCAAGGTCTGATTCGCCCCCCTGCTCTACCCCAGCCCGCCCCTGCTTGCCAGGGGCGGGCTTTTTATTGCCCGCCGCCAATCCGCTTGCCGCGCCGCGCCGCCACCTGGCTGGCCTGGCCGTCGCGCTGCTTGCCGTGGCGCGCTTGGCTGATCAGCGCCGGAATCAGCGGTCCCTCCGGCAGGTGCTTCCAGAACCGGGTCGGCAAATGCCCCTGCATGACCTTGGGGTTGAGCCGCGCCGGGTTGAAGATGTGGCTGTAGTAGGCCAGCCACAGCTCGCCTCCGGGGTCGTCGCCGGCCTGGGCCAGTTGCTGCCAACCAGCGGGGCACTGGCGCTGATGGTGCAGTTGCTCGCCGTCGAAATACACCCCGTCCCGGGGCGTAGCGATCATCCAGCGGTGGCGCCCCATGCGTCCGATGAAGTGCCGGCTGGCCTGGGCCAGGATGTCGTGGGCCGGTTCGTGCCAGGCCACGTATTCGGGTTGCTCGGCCAGGGATGAGCGGCCCTCGGGCAGCCTGACGAAGCGCACGAAGGCATGCAGGTGATGGGCCTCGCGGTCCACCTGCTTGATCCGCCGCTGCAACTCGCTGCCCAGTTGATCGCCGCTGAGCATGGCCGTGCGGTCGCCATGGCTGACCCGCCACAGCACCTCGTAGAGCAGGCTCCAGCGCTGCTCGCCGCGGTAGCAGGCGGCCCGCTGCAACAGCTCCAGCAGGGCCTGGGGAATACGCGCGCGAAACGGTCCGGGCTGTTCGGGGCAGCTCTCGTCGCTGGCGAAGAGGTCGGCCTCCCGGGTCCCGGCCCAACTGACCCGACTCGGATCGATGGAATGGCTGAGCAGCCAGCGCGCCTGCTGGCGCCAGGTGTCGAACAGATCGTCGCAGTCCAGGCTGATCATCCCCAGAGCCCCATCTGCTGCGGTTGCGGCCGGTCCCGCAGTTGCTGGTAGAGCAGCGCGCTGCTGGTTTCCGCCTGCTGCGGGTGATAGTCGCTGGTGATGAAGAACGGCTTGGCCTTGCTCAGCACACAGCGCATGCGCGCCAGGTCCTCGAAGCGGATGCGTCGCTCGCGACGCAGTTCCACCAGGCGCTGGGTAGTACGCAGGCCGATCCCCGGAATGCGTGAGATCAGCGCCGGCTCGGCACGGTTCAGGTCCAGGGGAAACAGGTTGCGGTTCTCCAGCGCCCAGGCCAGCTTGGGGTCGATGTCCAGGGCCAGGTGCCCCGGCCCCTTGAAGAGTTCGTTGGCACTGAAGCCATAGCCGCGCAACAGGAAGTCGGCCTGATACAGGCGGTGCTCGCGCATCAGCGGCGGCGCGGCCAGGGGCACGCTTTTCGGGCTGTTAGGGATCGGGCTGAACGCCGAGTAATAGACCCGGCGCAGGCGGAAATTGCCGTACAGCGCCTCAGCGCTGTGGAGAATGGTGCTGTCATCGGTGTCGTCGGCGCCGACGATCATCTGGGTGCTCTGCCCGGCCGGGGCGAAACGCGGCGCCCGGGGCTCGTTGAGCACGGTCTGCTCGCCGGTATAGATGGTGCCCATGGCCTGCTTGATCGAGCCCAGGTGTTTTTCCGGGGCCAGGGCCTTGAGGCCCTGGTCGGTGGGCAGCTCAACATTGACGCTGAGGCGGTCGGCATAGCGCCCGGCTTGCTCGATCAGCAGCGGGTCGGCGTCGGGGATGGTCTTGAGGTGGATGTAGCCGCGGAACTCGTGCTCTTCACGCAACAGCCTGGCCACCTGCACCAACTGCTCCATGGTGTAGTCCGCCGAGCGGATGATCCCGGAGCTGAGGAACAGCCCGCTGACGCAATTGCGCCGGTAGAAATCCAGGGTCAGGCGCACCACTTCCTCGGGGCTGAAACGGGCCCGGGGCACATCGCTGGAGCGGCGGTTGACGCAGTACTGGCAGTCGTAGAGGCAGAAATTGGTCAGCAGCACCTTGAGCAGCGAGACGCAGCGTCCGTCCGGCGTATAGCTGTGGCAGATGCCCATGCCATTGCTCGAACCCAACCCGCTCTTGCCTTCGGAACTGCGCTTGGGCGCGCCGCTGCTGGCGCAGGAAGCGTCGTACTTGGCGGCGTCGGCGAGGATGCTCAGCTTGTCGATCAGTTGCATGGCGAGGCCCGAATACTGTTTTTATATACAGTACAGAGAGTGCCCCATGCCGTTCAAGCGGTGTTTATCGGCGCCGGCAAAAAAACGCTGATTGCCCTGCCTGCGCCAGCAATCCGGCGCAGGCAGCAAGGGACTGGCCCCTTAGAAGTACTTCAGCCAGGCCAGGTCGCGGCGCCGGGCCTTGAGTCGGGCGAAGCCCCGCACCGGCGGGTACAGGATCAAGGCCAGAAGCAACGTGATCAGCCACAGCCAGCCCAGCGAGTCGAAGCCAAAATAGGCCCCTTGATTGCGTCCCAGCAGCGCCACGGCCAGCAGATACAGGCCCTTGAGCACATACAAGTGCAACAGGTAGAAGAACATCGGCGCCGCGCCAAATACGCCGAGCACCCGGATCAAACCGCTGTCCTGCCGCCGCTCCAGGGCCCGCAGCAGAAGCAGCCCGGCGCCCAGGGTCAGGGCGATGAACAGCAGCGACGGCGGGTACTTGGTGATGTTGAAAAAGCTCATCAGGGTTTGCACCCAGGTCTCGCCACTGACCCAGGGCCGCTCGCCATAGCCGTTAAGCAGCCGCAGCACGATGAACCCCGCCAGCGCCGCCAGCCCCCATCGCAACAGACGCTGCTGTCGCTGAGCGGCCTCGGCTTCGCGGGCGAACCAGGGCCCCAGGGCATAACCCAGGCCGATCACGCCGATCCATGGCAGCAGCGGATAGGAGGTCCGCAGACGCAGCCCTTCGCCCCATTCGATCCAGCCGCGATCATGCAGGATCGCCCAAGGCACGTGCAGCGCCTCGCCCGGGGCGAAATGCAGCCCATCCAGCAGATTGTGCCCGCCGATCAGCAGCAGGCTCAGGCCCAACAACAGCGCCCGAGGCAGCCACAACAGGGCCGACAGCGCCAGCATGCTCAGGCCGATGACCCAGATCACCTGCAGATAGATCAGCGTCGGCGGAAGCTGTCCGGTCCAGGCGAAGTTCACCAGGGTCAGCTCCAGCACCACCAGGAACAACCCACGCTTGAACAGGAAAGCGCTGGCCTCGGCCCGATGGCCGTGCTTCTGGGCAAACAGGTAAGCCGAAAGCCCGGTCAGCAGGACAAACACCGGCGCGCACAGGTGTACCAGGGTGCGGCTGACAAATAGCCCGGGCTCAGTGGTGGCCACGTCCATGGGATCGCTTACCTGCCGGTGCAGGAAGAAGGTTTCCCGCACATGGTCCAGTAGCATGAACAGCATCACCAGGCCGCGCAGGGCATCGATACTCAGCAGCCGGGTGCCGAGGCTCGCGGGAGGGTTGGGTAAAGAACTCATAAGGAGGGATCGCAGCGTCAGGTTCAAAGGGACGGTGCCGGTCTCGCGCCCGGCAAATCGGCCGTTACTTTATAACATCTGCCTGTCGATCCAAAACTCCTTAGCTGTGGTCACGGCCCCAAGCAACAATCGACCCGTAGCGCCGCGCCAGGCCAGGGCATGGGCGGCGACGCTGCGCGGCGTTACTGATGCTGGAACTGCACCATGGAACTGACCTGGACCCGAGCCTGCATCTGTTCGGCCCCTCCCCCGCGACGCATGCCGCGCACCGGGCAGGCATCCAGGTAGTCCAGGCCCACCGCCAGTTTCAGGTGACGCTCGGGTCGCGCCAGGCGATTGGTCACGTCGAAGCTGTACCAGCCGTCGTCGAGCCAGGCTTCGGCCCAGGCATGGCTGGCCAGGTGGCTGGCGTCCTCGGTGCACAGGTAGCCGGAGACGTAGCGCGCGGGAATCCCCAGGCTGCGGGCGCAGGCCAGGAAGGCGTGGGTATGGTCCTGGCAGACCCCGGCACCGCCGGCAAAGGCTTCGGCCGCGGTACTGCCAACCCCGGTGGCGCCCGGGCTGTAGGGCATGTGCTCGGCCAGGGCCTGCATCAGCTCGATCAGCGCGGCGCGATCACGGCGCTCGCCGCAATGGCGCCGGGCAAAGTCGCAGAGGGCCGAGTCCGCCTTGCTCAGGTGGCTGCAACGCAGGAACGGCAGCGGCGACTGGCTGTCGCCCTCCACTTCCCGCGTGCCATCGATCTGCACTTCGCCAAAGGCCGTGAGGACAATGGCGCCATGGGGCTCGTCGAGGGTCATGACATGCAGGATGTTGCCGTAGGGATCGCGCTGGGCGCGCACCTGCCGTGGCAGCTCCAGGTGCCATTGGAGGACCTGCTGGCGCTGGCTGTCCTGGGGCGTCAACCGCAGGAACTGGATGCTGGTGCAGACTTCATCGGCGTAGCTGTAGGTCGTGTCGTGACGAATGGACAGTTTCATACCACCTCCAGATAGGACTCATGCACGGTCTGCCCCAGGTGGCGGATCTGCCCGATGCAATCGGTCAGCCACTGGTGCAGGCCGGAATCGAGAATCTCGTTGATCCCGGTATAGCGCAGGCGCGCGTTCAGTTCGGCGGCCAGGCGCTGGGCCGGGCGTCCGTTGTCCCCCGGCAAGGTGGCCAGGAGCTGGTCCAGCTCCTCGACGCAGGCATGCAGGGAGCGCGGTACATCGGCGCGCAACAGCAGCATCTCGGACACCTGCTCGGCCCCCGGGGCATTGCGGTAGATCTCGTTGAACGCTTCGAAGGACGACAAGGCACGGAGCAAGGCGCTCCACTGGTAATAGCCCCGGGCCGAGTTATCGCTGACTTCCTCGGACTCCTCGCCGAACATTTCATAGCGTGCGTCGAGCAGGCGCAGGGTGTTGTCGGCGCGCTCGATAAAGGTCCCCAGGCGTATGAAGCGATAGGCGTCGTTGCGCATGATGGTGCCGGCGGTGGCACCGCGGAACAGGTGCGAACGCTCCTTGACCCACTCGCAGAACTGGCTGATGCCGTAGCGCCCCAGGCCATTGCGGGCGATGTTGCGCATCTCCAGCCAGGTGGCGTTGATGTTCTCCCACATGTCCGCGGTGATCCGCCCGCGCACCGCGTGAGCATTGCTGCGGGCCGCCCGCAGGCAGCAGTAGATGCTCCCCGGGTTGGTCTCGTCGAGGGCGAAAAAGTGCAGCATGCGCTCGGTGTTCAGTTCACCGTAGCGCTGGTTGTAGTCATCCAGGGTGCCGGCCGCCAGCAACGACATGGCCAGCTCGGCATGGCCGTCACCGCGCCCGGCCTGGGGCATCAGCGACAGCGAATAACTGACCTCGAGCATGCGTGCCAGGTTCTCGGCGCGCTCCAGGTAGCGGGACATCCAGTACAGGTCCGCAGCGGTTCTTGAGAGCATGGTTCAGTCCTCCACTACCCAGGTGTCTTTGGTGCCGCCGCCCTGGGACGAGTTCACCACCAGCGAGCCTTCGCGCAGCGCCACGCGGGTCAGGCCGCCGGGCACCAGGCGGGTTTCCCGGCCGGAGAGTACGAACGGCCGCAGGTCGATGTGCCGCGGGGCGATGCCGCTTTCGACAAAAGTCGGGCAGGTGGACAGGGACAGGGTCGGCTGGGCGATGTAAGCCTCGGGGCGAGCCTTGAGGCGGGTGCGGAATTCTTCGATCTCGGCTGCGGTGGCCGCCGGCCCTACCAGCATGCCGTAGCCGCCGGAGCCCTGGGTTTCCTTGACCACCAGGTCCGGCAGGTTGGCCAGCACATGGGACAGCTCGGCGGGCTTGCGGCACTGCCAGGTGGGCACGTTCTTGAGGATCGGTTCTTCGCTCAGGTAGAAGCGGATCATTGCGTCCACATAGGGATAGATCGACTTGTCGTCGGCGACCCCGGTGCCCACGGCGTTGGCCAGCACCACATTGCCGCAGCGATAGGCGGCGATCAGCCCGGGCACCCCGAGCATGGAGTCCGGATTGAATGACAGCGGATCGAGGTAGGCATCGTCCAGCCGACGGTAGATCACGTCCACCGCCTGGGCGCCGGCCGTGGTGCGCATGAACACCCGGTCGTCACGCACGAACAGGTCGGCGCCTTCCACCAGTTCCACGCCCATTTCCCGGGCGAGGAACGCGTGCTCGAAATAGGCACTGTTGAAACGTCCCGGGGTCAGCACCACCACCGTCGGGTTGTCCAGGGGGCTGGAGCTCTTCAGGGTGTCCAGCAACAGGTTGGGATAATGATCGATGGGGGCAATGCGCTGGGCGGCAAACAACTCGGGAAACAGACGCATCATCATTTTGCGGTCTTCAAGCATGTAGCTCACGCCGCTGGGGGTGCGCAGGTTGTCCTCCAGCACGTAGTAGCTGCCATCGCCGTCGCGCACCAGATCGACTCCGGCGATATGGGCGTAGGTGCCCCGGTGCAGGTCGAGGCCCTGCATGGCCACCTGATAGCCTTCGTTGGCCAGCACCTGCTCGGCGGGAATGATGCCTTCCTTGATGATCCGCTGGCCGTGATAGATATCCGCCAGGAACAGGTTCAGCGCCTGGACCCGCTGCACGCAGCCGCGCTCCACCGTGCGCCACTCGCTGGCCTTGATGCTGCGGGGAATGATGTCGAAGGGAATCAGGCGTTCAGTGCCCTGTTCGTCGCCGTACAGGGTGAAGGTGATACCGGCGCGGTGGAACAACAGGTCGGCTTCACGCCGACGCTGGTCCAGCAGCTCCAGGGGCGTGTCCGCCAGCCAACGGGCGAACGCTTCGTAGTGTGGTCGACAGGTGCCGCTGGCAGCGTACATTTCATCGAAAAAAGCGCGGGACATAGCCAACTCCTTGCCGTGATATGAACGGCTTTTTATTTGAACCCTGTGTGTGCGTGACCCGGCTTTAACCTAGAAGGGATGATAGTTCCCCTGTGTGCGAGCACCTCCTGGGCCCACGGTCGGACGGCCCCTGCCGCCCGCTTCACAGAGCGGTAGCAAAGGCTATGCCGCAAATGCCCAAACCACGGCCACTGCGGCATATGGTCTGAAAAACCCCACAAATGGCGACAAATACATTCATAAAAGAGACATATATCCCCACCAGGAAGCGGTCTTGGGGACGCCCACGGGGACCCTGCCCGAGTCATGGCAAACGGTTGCGGGCTGAATCGGTGCACAAAGCCCCAGGGAGGATTTTTTTGCCCCGTTATCGGGAGCTTTGCCGGCAATATGGCGTGCACTGGCCAGCAGCGGCCCCTGAACACTGACCGCCAGCGCACCATCGAGGTTCAAGGCATTGACTGGCCACAGCGAGGATTGGCCGGTCGGCCGTCAGCTGCGCACCGGCAACCGAGCCAGGATCAGCGCCACCGCCTGCTGCGGCGACAGGCTCGCACTGTCCAGGCGCAAGGGCGACTCCGCCCAGGCCTGGTAGTCGTGATCGAGTACCGACTGCCAACTGGGCGCTTGCAGCCCCGGCACATCCACCTGCCGGGTCTCGACCCGCCGTCGATGTTCCCGGGGGTCGGAACAGATCACCTCGACATCCAGCAGGAGCACTCCCAGTCGCTGCGCCAGATCGCTCCAGGCCTGGCGACTTTCGGCCACGGGATTGACGCAATCGGCCAGCACCGGGTTGCCCAGGGCCAGATTGGCCTCGGCCAGTTGCAGGGCGATCTGGTAACCGGCCTTGCCGACCTCTGCCAGGCCGGCATCGCGCAGGCCCTGCTCGATGCTGTCGATACGCAGGTAGGTGGCTCCCAAGTGAGGAGCCAGGGTGCGAGCGATGGTGGTCTTGCCGGAGCCCGGCAATCCGCTGAATACGATGAGCATGCATGGCCCTGGCTGGAACGTTGGAGGGCAAGCTTCAACGCAATCGCCGTCGACGTCCAGCGCGGGACCCTCCGACACCGCAGAGCAGTGTCAGGGAAACACTGCAGGTTGCTCGGCCGGGATGCTTCGCGGCCAGGACAACAGTGCGCTTTCCGACATCGGCCGGGCGTACCAGTACCCCTGGGCCATGACGCAGCCTATTTCCAGCAGCAGGCGCCGTTCGAGCTGGGTTTCCACCCCCTCCACCACCAGGCACATTTCCAGGTTGCTGGCTAAGGCCAGGGAGGCACCGACCACCGCGCGACAGCGGGGCTGACGCACCAGTTCACGGACAAAATGCGCATCGAGCTTGATCTGGTTGAACGGCAGTTCGCACAGGCGCTGCAAGGAGGAGTAGCCGGCGCCGAAGTCGTCGATGGCCAGGTTGCACTCCATCATCCGCAGGCGCACCAGGTTTTCCAGGCTGATGGCCGGCGCCTGCACCAGGCCCACCTCGGTGATTTCGAACGTCAGCAACCGCGGCGGAACCTGATGCCGGTCGATGGCCTGACGGATGTGCCTGACGATGTCACCGCTGGCCAGTTGTCGGGGCATCAGGTTGAACGCCAGCTCCAGTTCTTCACCCTGGTCCAGCAGTCGGCGCTGCAGGGCCATGCTCTGGTCAAGCTGCTGGTGGAGAACCTCGTCCAGCAGGCCTGCGGCCTCCAGTTCATCGAGAAAGGCCGCCGGCGCCAGGACCCCGCGCTCGGGATGGCACCAACGCATCAGCACTTCGGCGCCACAGCAACTGGCGTGGCGCAGGTCGAACTTGGGCTGGTAGTAGGCGACGAACTGGCCCTGCTCGACCCCCCGCTGCAGGTCTTCAAGGCTCACCGGGGCGAAGTGCCGGGACGGCGCCGGAACCTGTTGCTGATGGCGCTGCTGATACAGTTCGAGCATCGCCTGCAGGGCTTCCAGGTCCGCCGGCTTGCCCACGTCCCCCAGGACGATCAACCCATGCAGGCTGATCATCTGCAACACTGCGCGACGCAGATCGGACTCAATCAGGCTGTAGAGAATCACGGCCCGCACCAATTGCTCCTCACTGGCCCGCCGCAAGAACTCCAGGCCGTCCATGCCCGACATCTGCAAGTCGCAGAGCACGATGTCCGCCGCACCGCGCTCACGCAGCAGGTTCAGGGCACTGTCCCCATCGGACGCCGCCAATGGCTGAGCTACATCCAGGCGTCGCAACTGCTCCAGGGCCAGCAGTTGCTGCACCGGATGGTCTTCAAGCACCAATATTTTCAGGGTATTCACGCGCGGCTCCAGGGTGAGCGGCGACTGCCGAGGGGCCCGATAACGGATCGCTTGGCACCTTCTGTGGCGTTAACCGACAGAAGTATCGCAAGGGTGCAGATAGACACAAGCGTATCGCCAACCGAACGCGGGTCAAGACAAAGCCCCTACCTTCGGTCCGCCAGCCTCGACGGGCTTGCCCAAGCCCGAGCAACTCAGGAAAATAGGCCCGTTTGGCGCTCATCCTTGATCTATATTGATATCCAGCATTGACGATCAGCCCTTGTGCGGCGGTCAACTCAGCCAGCCCAGTTCCTCCTCGACTCATCCTTGTGCCGTTCTTCGATCAGGAGCCCCGATGCCCCGCTTCCTCCTGCCAACGCTGATATGGCTGGCATGTTTTCCCGCCTTGGGAGACACCGCAACTCCCTTGCAACTGCTCAACTATGAATCACCCCACCACCATGAATTGTCCTTGACCAACGATGATTGGCAATGGCTGCGCAACAAGCGCGAACTGGTGCTGGGCACCTCGCAGCAGAACCTGCCACCGCTGGAGATGGTCAACGAGTCCAGGGAATACGAAGGCATCACCGCAGACTACATCGGCCTGCTGGCGGACGCTCTGAGGGTGAAGATCAGCGTCCGCGCCTATGACAACCGCGAACAGGTCTTCAAGGCCCTGGCCAAGGGTGAGATCGACTTCATGGGCAGCGTGACACCGGTCGATGCCCAGCAACGTCAGCTCCTGCGCAGCCAACGCTACCTGGTCAATCGCCCGACGCTGGTGGCCCGACTCGGGGACTCTCCATCGCTGAAAAACGGCTTGCAGGGACGCCGCCTGGCCATTTCCCTGGACACCATCAGCCTGCCCGTTGCCCAGGCCATGTACCCCAAGGCACAGATCGAAGGCTACGACAACACGGATGCCGCCATGGCCGCCGTGGCCTTCGGTGATGCCGATGTGCTGCTCAGCGATGCGGTCTCGGCGCAGTTCCTGATCTCGCGCAACTACAGCGACTACCTGCGGATCATCTATAGCGGCCCCGCGAGCATCCCGGGTTTCGCCTTCGCCGTGAACCCGGACAACCAGCAGTTGCAACGCCTGATCGACAGTGCACTGCAAGCGATCCACAAGGAGCAGGACATCAGCATCCGCAATCGCTGGGGCGACCGCCTGCTGCTGAGCATGGAAAAAACCGATCTCACGGCCGACGAACAACGCTGGATCAAAAACAACCCCGTGGTGCGCATCGGCATCCACCGCTATCTGCCACCGATGTCCTACTTCGACGCCGAGGGCAATTACCTGGGGATTACCTCCGACCTGCTGGCCATGCTGGAGACCAAGACCGGGCTGAGTTTCGAGATCGATGCCATGCCCAGCTTCACGGACCTCAACAACGCCGTACGCGAGGGCCGGGTGCAGATGGTGGCCGATCGAGCCCGCAACCCCGAGCGCGAAGGCTACTTGCAATTCACCCGCCCCTACCTGGTCGGGCCCTACATGTTGATCACTCGCGACGCCCCCGATGCGCCGAAAACCCTGGAGGAAATGGCCGGCAAGACCCTGCTGATCGGCAGCGGCCATGCCCTGGTGCCGCTGCTGCGCCAGCGCTATCCACAGATCCGGATCAAAGAAGTACAAACCAACTTCGAAGCCCTGGCCCTGCTGCGCGACCACAAGGGCGATGCTGCGGTGCAAGCGGAAATCGCCGTCAGTTTCAACTTGCCGCGCATCAAGCAAGACCAGCTCAAGGTCCGATCAGCCCTGAACCTGCCGTTGCTGAACGAATCCTTCGGCGTGCGCAGGGACCAACTGGAGCTGTTCAGCATCATCGACAAGTCCCTGCGCAGCATTTCTCCCGACGCCATTACCGAGCTCAATAATCGTTGGCGCTCCAAGGCCGCTGTCGTCCCCCCTTCCTGGCGCGACTACCGCACCACCCTCTACCTGGCGGGTGCCGTCTCCGTGCTGTTGCTGCTGATCGCCCTGGCCTGGGGCTATGCCATGCGCCGCCAGGTCAGCCAGCGCGAACGGGCCGAGCATGCGCTCAACGATCAAATGCGCTTCATGGACGCGCTGATCAACGGCACGCCGAATCCGATCTACGTGCGCGACCTCGAGCGGCGCCTGGTGATCTGCAATGACAGCTATCTCAAGACCATGGGCACCGATCGCGAGAGCGTGCTGGGCAGCAACCTCGAACAGTTGGCGGTGCCCGAAGCCAGTCTGTTCGCTAAAGATTTCCAAAGCATCCTCGACGGTGGCCCGCCGCTGCTGATCGACCGCACCGTCCATATCCGCGGGCAGCGGACGCAGATCTACCACTGGATGCTGCCCTATCGAAATGCCCAGGGCGAAATCCTCGGCATCATCGGCGGCTGGCTGGACATCAGTGAGCGCCAGCAACTGCTGGACGAGCTGACCCAGGCCAAGAATGACGCCGACAAGGCCAACCGCGCCAAGACCACCTTCCTGGCCACCATGAGCCATGAGATCCGTACCCCCATGAGCGCGGTCATCGGCATGCTGGAACTGGCCCTCAAGCGTGCCGACCAGGGCCAGCTCGACCGCAGCTCGATCGAGGTGGCCTACAGCTCGGCCCAGGGCCTGCTGGAGTTGATCGGCGACATCCTGGACATCGCCCGGATCGAAAGCGGACGCCTGAGCTTGAGCCCCGAACGGGCCAACCTGCGGGATCTGGTGGAGTCGGTGTTCCGGGTCTTCGATGGCCTGGCCCGGCAAAAGGGCCTGCGCCTGGAGCTGGATCTGGACAGCAGCGTCAATGGCGACGTGCTGGTGGACCCACTGCGCTTCAAGCAGGTGCTGTCGAATCTGCTGAGCAATGCGATCAAGTTCACCGAACACGGCGGGGTGCAGATCCGTTTGCAGGCCGAGGGTGACGATGCGCAACTTTTGCCCCTGCTGCTGACCGTCAAGGACACCGGGATCGGCATCGATCCCGACGACCAGCAACGGCTGTTCCAGCCCTTCAGCCAGGTGCCAGGGCAACATCAGAACGCCCGCTCGGGCACCGGACTGGGGCTGGTGATCTGCCGCACGCTCTGCGAAATGATGGGCGGCCAACTGCGTCTGGAGAGCCAGCCGGGCGTCGGCACCCTGGCCCGGGTGCAGGTGCAGTTGAATCGCCTCGACCCACTGCCCGATGCACCGCCTGCTGTAACGCAAGCCACCCCGTCGGTCGCCGCCAGGGCACCGCTGCATATCCTGGTGGTGGACGACAGCCAGGCCAATCGCCAACTGCTGTGCGAGCAACTGCGCTTCCTGGACTATTCATTGAGCCAGGCGCAGAACGGCGCCGAAGCCTACAAGGTCTGGCAGCGGGAAACCTTCGACGTGGTGATCACCGACTGCAACATGCCGGTGCTGAACGGCTATGAGCTGACCCGACAAATCCGTGTTGCCGAACAGATCCAGGGCCGGCCACCGGTGCAGATCTTCGGCTTTACCGCCAACGTCCAACCCGAAGAGGAACAGCGTTGCCGGGACGCCGGCATGAATGGATGCATCTTCAAGCCCATTGCCCTGCCGGAACTGGACCGCCGTCTGCGAGAACTGCCCGCCCTGCCCCGCTTGCAACTCAAGGCCAACAGTGAGCGCTTCGACATCCAGCAACTGGACCACCTCACCGGCGGCAACCCAGCCTCCATTCAGCGGGTGCTCAAGGGCTTGCACCAGAGCAACCAGCAGGACTTGAAGCAGATCCGCGGGTTGCTGGCCAACCCCGACAATAAAGGCGTGACCGACCTGGCTCACCGTATCCGCGGCGCGGCGCGGATCATCAATGCCCAGGCCCTGATCGATGAATGCGAATACCTGGAGAAGGCCTGCCGCGAAGGCGCGAATGCCGGCCAGATCAAGACGGCATTGACGCGCTTGGAGCAGGCCATGGTGGGGCTGGATCGTGACTTGCTGGAGTCCGTGGTGCCCGATTGAGCAGCCCTGGCATCAGCTGATCGCACACTCGGGCACCGCACCAGAGCCCCTTACCGCCCAGCCACCGGGGTTCAGGCCCCCAGGCTTTGCAGCTCCAGACTGGCCGATGCCGACAGCGGCTTGGATGGCTGAATCAAGGCGATACCGAAATACTTGCTGATGTAGCGCCCGCCGGTGCCGGTCAGGGTCAGCGCTCGGCTGTCCACATCCTGCCTCAGCCATTTGCGCTGCAACAGCACCCGCAGCAGCGCCGCCCCCAAGGCGCCCGCCAGGTGCGGACTGCGCATGCTCCAGTCCAGGCACGGACAGGCCAGGCTTCGGCGCAGCCTGCTCAGCTCGACCACGTCGATGTCCAGGCCGCGGAAGAACTCGACACCACTGTCACTGACCCGGTAGTCCTCGCCCTCCTCTCCCATCAGCAACCAGCCGGCTTCCAGCATCCGGTCGTGCAACTGCACCCCCAGGGTGCCCGCCAGGTGGTCGTAGCAAGTGCGGGCAAATTGCAGGCGGTCCGGGGTACGCGGGGTGAAGGTACTGCCCTGGCCAATCACCATCAGGGCCTCCAGGGCCTGGGCCACCAGCGGATCGCCGAGGCCGTAGTAACGGTGCCGCCCCTGGACCTGCACCCGCAGCAGGCCGGCGTCCCTGAGCTTGGCCAGGTGGGCGCTGGCGGTGGAAGTGCTGACCTCGGCAATCGCCGCCAGCTCGGTGCTGGTACGGGCGTGGCCATCCATCAGCGCACACAGCATCCGGGTACGGGCCGGCTCGGCGATGGCCGCCGCCACGTTGGATACCCCCAGGTCGTTCTGCACTACATTCATATTTCGCTCCATGACGAATCGTGTCTTCGAAAAGATGAGGATAGTAGCAACCTGGATATCTGCCCAACAAAGAGACAAATCATGGACCCGATCAGCGCTGCCACCCACTTTGCCCCCTACGATTTCTATTACGCCCGCCTACGTGCCCGGGGAGGCCTGACCTACGATTCAGCGCTGGGCCTATGGGTCGCCAGCAGCGCCGCCGCGGTGGCGGCGGTGCTGAACCACCCCGCCTGCCGTGTCCGACCGCCCCAGGAGCCGGTGCCCCGGGCCATCGCCGGGCGGCCTGCCGGGGACGTGTTTGCGCGCTTGATGCGGATGAACGATGGCCTGCGCCACGGCTGTCCCCGTGCAGCCATGGCGGCGCCGCTGCAGCAGCTGGGCGCCATCGACCTGCAGCCCTGGCTGGCACAGTGGCGCCCTGCCCTGAGCGCCCCCCAAGGCGCCAACGATCTGCAACGCTGGCAGTGGCGCCTGCCGGTGGCACTGCTGGCAGGACTACTGGGAATAGCCGCCGAGCGGCGCGAAGACCTTGCCCGACGCACCGGCGAATTCGTTGCCTGCCTCTCCCCCTTGAGCAACGCAGAACAGCTGCAGGCCGCCGACTCAGCGGCGCAGCACTTGATCCAACAGATGCAGGCATTGCTCGATGCGCCGCAACACAGCCCGTTCCTGAGGGCGATCCTCGAGCGCAGCCAGGGCCTTGCCCCAGAGGATCTGCAGGCCAACCTGCTGGGCCTGCTGGCACAAACCCACGACGCCTGCGCCGGACTGATCGGCAACAGCCTGATCGCCCTGCTGGCGGAGCCGTCACTGTGCCAGCGCCTGTCCCATGACCCGGACCGGCTCAGTGCCTGGCTGCTCCAACGCCAGCGCCTGGACCCGCCGGTGCAGAACACCCGGCGGTTCGTCGCCACGGCTTGCACCCTGCTGGGCGTGGACCTGCAAGCCGGCGAGACGGTGCTGGTGCTGTTGGCGGCGGCCAACCACGACCCGGCCCTGACCGCGGTCACCGGCTGCGATCCGGCATACCAGGGGTTCAGTTTTGGCAGCGGCACGCACCGCTGTCCCGGCCAGGGCCTGGCGCTGAATATCGTCCAGAGTTTGCTGCAGCTGCTGCTGCGCTCGCCGGGGCTGAGCACCCTGGCGCTAGACTGGAATTACCTGCCTTCGGTCAACGGCCGCCTGCCGCTGTTCACCGATGCCGCCGGATAACCGGCAAGCGCCTTGGCAGTCTCCGCGCGCTTGAGGTAAAAGGTGCCCCACTGCCAAAACCGATCCTGGAAAAGGAACAACAATGCTGTTTGTGGTGATGCTGGGGGGAAAACACCCCAGAGCGAAAATTGAAGTCCACGATGTCCAGTTCGTGGTCGCCGAGCGTCTCGAAGCCGCCTACCCGCAACTGCGCGAAGGCTGGTTCGGCAGCCCGGCGGGCTTGCACATCGACGCCTGGATGCAGGTCGACGGGGTCGAGGACTGCAAGGTCGAACTCAGCCCCCTGGCACCGCAGCCGGGTGCACCACGCCTGTACTTCCTGAACCTGGGCGGTTACGAAGCGGCGGCCTTTGGCGAGGCCCACAGCTACCTGCTGGTGGTGGCCCGGGACAAGGCCGAAGCCAAGGCCAAAGGCAAACGGCAGATGCTGGCCCACTGGCACAAGTCCCACACCGATGCCTTGCTGGACGTGGACGACTGCCTGCCGATCGACCTGCTGGAGGGCCGTTATGTGCACCTGGTGCCCGGCCCGCACCGGGGCATCGTGCAGCGCAACGACTACATCCTCCTCAACTGAGTTCAAGACGGCCGGTGAGCGCCCCCCGGCACCCGGTAGTCCAGTTCGAGATCGCTGATATCCAGCACCTGGCTCAATAGAAACGCCCGCAACCGGGCGATGTGCTCCTGGCGCGGACTGTCGCGCAGCCACACCAGGTAATAGCCGTCCCCTGAGGCCACCGTGCTGGGGAACGGCAGGCTGATCCGCCCCAGACGAATGTCCTGCGCCACCAGATGCAGGTCGCCAATCGACAGGCCGTGCCCGGCCATGGCAGCGCAGATCGCCTGGTCCAGGGTGTCGAAGACATTGCCCCGCTCCAGCCGCACCTGCTCCAGCAACGCCCGGTCCTGCGGTGCTTGTGCCTGCAGCCAGCGGCGCCAGTCGCGACGGTCCGCCGAAGGATGGATCAGCTCGGCGTCCTTGAGCCGTTCCAGGGTCCAGGGCGGTCCGTCCGCGGGCTCGGGTGGGCCGATGGGAATCAGCCACTCATCGAACAGCTTGCAGGCCTCGATCCCGGCGCCAAAGTGTCCGTTGCCCAGGAGAATCGCGCAGTCGTAGGGCTCGGCGTAAAAATCCACATGGTCGAAGTCCATCCAGACACTGGCCAGTTGCACCGCCAGCGCCGGCTGTTGCCCCTTGAGAGCCTCCAGAACCCGCAGCAGCCAGCGCATGGTCAGGGTCGAAGGCGCCTTGAGGCGCAACTGGCCGGTGTTGGCCCGCAGCGGCAGGCAGGCATCCTCGATGATCCGAAAGCCCACCTTGAGCTCCCGGGCCAGGCGCTGTCCGGCTTCGGTAAGCACCAGCCTGGGGCCGTGGCGCTCGAACAGGCGACAGCCGAACTGACTTTCCAGGGTACGGATATGCCGGCTGATGGCGCTTTGGGTCAGGGACAGTTCCTCGGCGGCCCGGGTAAAGGAGCTGGAACGGGCGGCCACTTCAAAGGCCCGCAACGCGTAGAGCGGCGGCAGGGATTCGACCATCGACAGGCACCAATAATGATTAAAACTCATAGTAGGTCATAGCTTTTTGCGTTTTTCAATGCAGCTCAAAGCCGCCAAGCTGCGGCCTTGCACATGACTTGAAAGGCGTTATTCGTGGACCTGAACCTATCGTTATTATTGGCCTACGTACTCAGCGTACTGATGCTGGTGGCCACCCCGGGGCCCGTGGTGGCCCTGATCGTCAACACCAGCATGAATGCCGGGCCGCGCCAGGCCGTGTTGACCGCCCTGGGCACCAACGCCGCCTCACTGCTGCTGGCGCTGCTGGCGGTGCTGATGCTGACCACCGGCCTGGCGCTGGACCCGCGCCTGATCGGCTGGGTCAGTCTGCTGGGCTGTTGCTTCATCGGCTGGCTGGGCGTGCAAGGACTGCGGGAGGTGTTTGGCCCGCCCCCCGTGAAAGCGGCGCCACGCACCGACCAGGGCCGCCAGGGCCTGGCCAGCGGTTTCCTGGTGGGGATCGGCAACCCCAAGGACATCGTGTTCTTTGCCTCCTTCTTCCCCCAGTTCATCCAGGTCACCCGCTCCTTGCAACACAGTGCGCTGCTGCTGACGCTGGTCTGGGTGCTGGTGGATTTTGCCGTGCTGGGGGCTTACATACTGGTGGCGCGTCAGGGTTTCTCGCTGAAGTACAAACGCCTGGTGACCGGCATTTCCAGCCTGGCACTGTTACTGGTGGCTCTGCTGGGCCTGGGCTACGCCGTGCTGGAACTGAGCAATGCCGGCGCCCAGCGGTGACGCGTGACTGAGCCCCGGGCATTCGTAGCCCGTGGCGACATTGTGGAAAAACCGCTCGCCAGCCGATAAAAATCTCCTGTGGGAAGCACGCCATGAATTAACATAGCCAAGTGCTATCCACCCCTCAGGACCACCCTCTTCCATGCTGTCCAGAATCCGATGATTGCTGTCTGGCCCCTGCTGTGTCTGTCCCTGTTGCTGGCCCTTCTGGCGTTGTGGCTGTTGCGCCGCGAACGCCGCGCCCAGGCCCAGTTGCGTGTCTATCGCAAACTCGCCGAAGGCGTGCCCGACGATGCCGAGCGCTTCAAGCGCAGCCAGTACTTCGCACGCATCGGCACCTGGGACTGGGAAGTGGACACCCAGCGGCTGTACTGGTCGGAAGCCATCTACGGCATGTTCGGCTTCAAGGTCGGCGAAGTGGTGCCCTCCTACGAACTCTTCTGCTCCTGCGTGCATCCGGACGATCGCGAACGGGTCCGCGCCGGCGAGTTGCGCTGCCTGGAAACCGGCGAGAACCACGATGAGGAATACCGCGTGGTGTGGCCCGACGGCAGCATCCACTGGCTGCGGGAAACCGGCAACGTGGTGAAGAACGTACACGACACCACCATCAAGATGATGGGGGTGGTACGGGACATTACCGATGAGAAAGTCTCCACCAGCCAGTTGCAGCAATTGGCGCATTTCGATCCGCTGACCGGCCTGCCCAATCGCCTGATGCTGGAACAGCGCCTGTCCCGGGCCCTGGAGCAGGCGCGTCACAATCAGACCCGGGTGGCCCTGGTGTTCGTCGACCTCAACGGTTTCAAGGCGATCAACGACCAGTACGGCCACGCTGCCGGCGACCGGGTCCTGAGCGCCACGGCCCGGCGCCTGCAAGGCATCCTGCGCACCAGCGACACCGTAGCGCGGATCGGCGGCGACGAATTCGTGGTGATTCTGGAGGGGCTGTCCCCGGGGCTCGACCTGGAGGAAGAAGCCCGGCGCATCGGCGAAAAGATCTTCAATGAACTGTCGCCTCCGGTTGAGGTGGACAGCCATCGCCACAGCATCGGCAGCAGCCTGGGCGTGGCGGTGTTTCCCGACCATGCCGGGCGCATGGACCAGTTGCTGCACGTCGCCGACCTGGCGATGTACGAGGCCAAACGCAGCGGCAACAATCAGTACCGCCTGGGGCAGTAATACCGCCAGCCTTGCCTAGGCGTCGCGGCCCGCGCCGAGCAAGCGCTCTTGCAGCAAGCCCAGGGCCGCTTGAAACAGCGGGTGCCATTGGGCCGACGGCGGGCTGGCCAGGGGATGCCAGAAAAACTCGAACTGATGGCCGCCATCATCCG
Source organism: Pseudomonas danubii (assembly GCF_042980055.1). Lineage (NCBI taxonomy): Bacteria > Pseudomonadati > Pseudomonadota > Gammaproteobacteria > Pseudomonadales > Pseudomonadaceae > Pseudomonas > Pseudomonas danubii. The sequence continues at coordinate 3,966,277 of NZ_CP116502.1, read as the reverse complement.
CAGTGAAATGGGTCCAGCTCTCGGGCAGTGGCACCCGCACCCGGCACTCATGGAAGGCCCACACCTGGCCAGAAAACCCCGAGTGCCAAAGCCCGAGAAAGCGGCTTTCCTCGGCCTGGACGCCAGCCTCTTCCGCCAGCTCGCGGACCGCCGCAGCGGCCGTCGACTCTCCCGCCTCCACCGTGCCCTTGACCAGTTGCAGACCGGCCAGCGGGTGGCGAAAGGCCAAGACCTCAAGTTCAGTGGTGTGGCGCAGCACTACCGGGCAAGCCTTGTTGGCGGGCATCGACCTCGCTTGTGCAGTTCGCGCCTGCACCTCAATCGTCACGGGTCAGCACTTCCAGCAACTCGATCTCGAAGATCAGGTTCGAGTTGGGCGGGATCGCCCCCATGCTGCGCTCGCCGTAGCCCAGGTGCGCCGGCACCAGCAGTTTGCGCTTGCCGCCCACTTGCATGCCCATCAGGCCCTGGTCCCAACCCTTGATCACCCGCCCGGTGCCGATCACGCACTGGAACGGCTTGCCGCGATCGTAGGAGGAATCGAAGCTGCTGCCGTCCTCCAGAAAGCCCCGGTACTGGGTGGTGATCAAAGCGCCCTTGACCACCGCCTTGCCGTCGCCCAGCTGGATATCGATCACCTGCAATTGGTCACTCATGCTTCACTCCCGTTCAAACATTGCCCCGACACGGGACCGCGGCGCGCTTTTTCGCAGAATTGCCGCTGCTTGGCAATCACTGCGCTGCAGCCGCCCCGTGCTGGACCTGGACCGCTGTGTCGGTGCCCAGAAACATCTCGCCGAACGCCGCCTCGACCTCCTCGACGCTGGCCAGCCCGGCATCCCAGCTGACTTCAAGGTTGGGCAAGGCACGGCACCAGTCCAGGGTGCTGGAAAAGTGCAGGGTCAAATGCCCCGGCGCCAATTGCAGGCGCTCGATACCACCGTAGCCGGCCACGTCCTGCCCGCCCAGTTCTACATAGTAGGTGTCCATGCCCAGTTGCCGATCCTGCTCGTCAACGCATTCGGCACGCTGCAGCAGCAGGTAATGCCCTGGCTGTTGCCCATCGTCGGCAAAGCCCAGTATCCGGACCTCGTCCTCAGTGCAGGCACTGTAGGTGGTTGCATGAAACTTCAGGCTCATCAGCATCTGCTCCTTTTAACGCTCACTGGCGCAACAACCCGGACTCATAGTCCAGCCAACCCTGTTCAAAGCATGCCTGCAGGTAGTCCAGCACGCTGTCCAGCAGCACCGAGGCCGGCACATTGATTGAGTAGAAGGCCTTGCTCATGCCCTCCCAACGACAGCCCAGGGCATTGATCCGTTCCAGCACCTCGGACGTCCGGGCCCGGCCGGTTTCAAAAAACACCAGGCGCAGCGTGCTGTTGCCACTGCTGCGTTCGATCTGCTTGAACCACTTCAAGCCATCGTCCTGCACCTGGACTGCGACGTCGTCCTCGTAACAGACATCCGGGGAATAGAAGGGAATATTGGCGACTCGGTACAGACCGTCAGGCTGCTGTTGCGCCCAGACCCCTTCGCTGGCGACCGGTGGATAGTCGTCGACCACCGTCAACCTGAGCATGATCTTGTCCATCACCTGTCCCTGGTTCATTGAATAAAAAGCGCCCGCCCGACCTTGAGGCCGGCGAACGCCGAGCGCTTTTTCGCAGAATTGCCGGCCCGTGGCAATCCTTGAATGGCAGTGTGGCAAAGGTCTGTCACTGCCCGGGACGTTTCCGTTAACATGGCCGCCCTCACGCCCCACCCCGATAAGGACATCCCATGGCCACCGCCGATATCGTCGCCCTGGTGCTGCTCGCCGCTCTGGCGCTGTACCTGGTCAGTCTCTACAACCGTCTGACGACCCGGCGCAACCGCCTGCGCAATGCCTTCGCCCAGATCGAAGTGCAACTCAAGCGCCGCTACGACCTGATTCCCAACCTGCTGGAGACCGTCAAAGGCTACCTGCAGCACGAGCGCCAGACCCTGACCGCCCTGGCCGAGGCCCGCAACAGTGCCCGGGACAGCCTGCAAGCCGCCGCCGCGCAACCCGGCGACAGCGCGCGCATCGCCCGCCTGGGCCAGGACCAGGGTGCCCTGGACCAGGTCCTCGACCGCCTGCACCTGAGCCTGGAGGCTTACCCGGAACTCAAGGCCTCGCAGAACATGGCGCAGCTTAGCGAAGAGCTCACCAGCACCGAGAACAAGGTCGCCTACGCGCGCCAGGCCTTCAACGACGCCGTGACCGACTACAACCTGTGCAAACAGCAGGTGCCGGCGCTGTTTTTCGCCGGGCTGTTCGGCCATCGCGCCGATGCCGCCCTGCTGCAATTCGCCGACAGCGCGCAGATCCAAGACGCCAGCAAAGTGTCCTTTCAATAACCCCGCCGCCTGCCCCCGGAAGCTTGCATGAAGTTCTTTCAACACCAGGCCCGTGCCCGGCGCCACACCCTCAAACTGCTGCTGTTGATGACCCTGGCGGTGACCACCCTGGTCAGCCTCAGCAGCCTGGGGCTGGGCCTGTTGTGGCGCGAGCTGAATCAGCAGTACGGCCAGCCCAAGGTACTGAACTGGACCGTGGTCGCGGTCATAGCAGTGCTCATGCTCGTGGTGGTGGTGCTGGGCAGTTGGTACAAGACCTGGCGCCTGCGGGCCGGCGGCAAGGTGATCGCCGAGCACCTGGGTGGACGCCTGATCAACGACTCGCCACGGGGCAGCGAAGAACAGCGCCTGCTGAACATCGTCGAGGAAATGGCCCTGGCCTCGGGCGCCACCCTGCCGGCCGTGTATGTACTGCCGGAAGACGCGATTAATGCCTTCGCCGCCGGACTGACCCCGCAGCAGGCGGTACTCGGAATCACTCGCGGTGCCCTCATCCATCTGGACCGCGACGAATTGCAGGGCATGGTCGCCCATGAGTTCAGCCACATTTACAACGGCGACATGCGCCTCAATACCCGCCTACTGGCAGTGATCCACGGCCTGCTGGTGTTCAGCCTGGCGGGCATCGCGGTGCTGCGCCAGGCTGAACACCAGCACCTGGGCAGCGACCGCCACCGCTTCTTCTGGCAGATCATCTTCGCCGTGCTGGGCCTGGCCCTGCTGGTCTTCGGCTCCCTGGGCAGCTTGCTGGGCAATATGATCAAGGCCGCCATCTGCCGCCAGCGCGAGTTTCTCGCCGATGCCTCGGCGGTGCAGTTCACCCGCAACCCCCAGGGCATTGCCGGCGCCCTGAAAAAGATCGGCGGCAGCAGCGCCGGTTCACGCCTGCGCGCCTTCGCCGCTGCGCAGTACAGCCACCTGTATTTCCACCAGGGGGTGAAACTGCGCCTGGAACGCCTGTTCGCCACCCACCCGCCGCTGGCCGCACGCATCCAGCGCCTGGACCCGCAGTGGGATGGGCGCTTCAAGCCGCTGTAAATGCGCTACCAAAGGGCAATGTCGTAAGTGATGTAGAGGCGGTTGCTGTCGCGCCCCCGGGAGTAGTCGGAGCGATACACATAATTGCGCAGCTTCACCCCCAGCCCCTTGAGCGAGCCTTGCTGGAGTACATACGCCAGTTCGGCGTCTCGCTCCCACTCATCGACCCGGGTCCGGGACTTGCCGTCGTTGCCGCTCAGGTAGCGCGAGCTGAAGGTCAGGCCGGGGACACCCAGGCTGGCGAAGTTGTAGCCATAGCTGAGCATCCAGGTCTTCTCGCCCTCTTCGATGAACTTGCCGATACCGGCGTTACTGAAGGAGTAGACCGTGGCGCCGCTGATATACGGCAAACCCGCATCGCCACTGAGGTGCTGATAACCACCGCCAAGGGAATGCCCGGCGATGGCGTAGGTCAATTGGCCGCTGAGCATGCGGTTGGCGATCTTGCCGTCAAAGGCCGCGCCTGAATCGGCACTGCGGAAGTAGCGCAGATCGCTGGTCAAGGTCCCCTGCCCCAGCGCCAGGTCATGTTGCAGGCCGACAAAGTCCTGCCGATAGAAGTTCTCAAGCTCGCCATGGAAATAGCTCAGGCGCAGGTTCTTGCTCCACTTGTATTCGGCCCCGCCGTAACGGAAGTCCCCGGACTGGCCACCGCTGTAACCGTCGGGCACCAGCCCCACGCTGTCGGTGGAGTCCCGCAGTTTGAAGCGCTGCAGATAACCGCCGGTCAAGCTCAGGCCGTCGATATCCGTGCTGGTGAGCTGGGTGCCCTGATAGGTCTGCGGCAACAGACGGGCATCGTTGTAGACCAGCACCGGGGTCTTGGGCAGCAAAGTGCCGTACTTGAGGATGGTCTTGGCCAGCCGCACCTTGGCCGTGGCGCCGGCACTGGCAAATTCGCCCGCGGCGCGACCGTCGTCGTGCACCGGCAGCAGCCCGGTGCCACTGCGCCCCTTGCCGGAATCGAGCCGGACACCCAGCAGCCCCAGGGCATCGACCCCGAACCCCAGGGTGCCGGGGGTGAACCCGGACTGATAGTCAAGCAGGAAGCCTTGAGCCCATTCCGTGCGCTCGCTCTTGGCAGTGCGCGCAGCCTTGGCGCTGAGGCCGTGTTCGTCGCGGAAGTTTTCGTTGAAATAAACGTTGCGCAATTGCAGCTTGAGGCTGCTGTCATCGTTGAAATCAGCGGCCTGAAGTCCGGCCACGGGTGGCAGGCTCAAGCAGGAAAATACCGTTGCGCGAATCAGCAAATGGCTCATGTCGTACTTCTCGTTGTTGTTATTCAAGGCGCAGTTCGCCAAGCGCCCCGCCAGCAGGCGCGCCAGGCCACAAAAGAGGGTTTCGAAGCAATCAGACGAACAGGGTCAGGGCACCGGTCAGCAAGGCCAGGGCGGTAATGACCAGGGAGGTCAGCACGGCCCACTTCACCGTGGCTTTCTGGAAGTCGCCAATGTCACGGTCCACCATGCCCACCAGCAGCAGGGTCGAGGCCACCAGCGGGCTCATCAGGTGCACCGGCTGGCCGAGAATCGAGGCGCGGGCGATTTCCAGGGGAGAAATGCCATAAGCCGCCGCCGCGTTGGCCAGGATCGGCACCACGCCGAAGTAGTAGGCGTCGTTGGACAGGACGAAGGTCAACGGCATGCTGGTGAGCGCCACCACCAGCGGGAACAGATGGCCCCAGGAGGGCGGAATCCAGTCCACCAGGGTCTGAGCCAGAGCATCGACCATCTTGGTGCCGGAGAAGATACCGGCGAAGATCCCCGCGGCGAAGACCAGCAGCACCACGGTCATGGCGTTGCCTGAATGGGCAAGAATGCGCTCCTTCTGAATATCCAACTGCGGGTAGTTGATCATCAGCGCCAGGACAAAACCGATCAGGAACAGCACCGCCGAGTGCATCAGGCCCAACACCAGCGCGGTCATCACCGCCACCACCAGCAGCAGGTTGACGTAGGCCAGCCTGGGCCGCTTGTGCGGCGTGTCTTCCAGAATCGCCTGGATGTAGCAGTCACCGCCACCGCTTTGCAGCTGGGTATTGCCGATACGCTTGCGCTCGGCCCGGCCCAGCAGGTAGGCGGTAAACACCACCCAGGCGGCGCCGCCGATCATGGTCGGCAACAGCGGCACGAAGTACTCGCCGGCATCCAGGCCCAAGGCGGCGATGGCTCGGGTTGCCGGCCCGCCCCACGGGGTCATGCCGCTCATGATGCTCAGGGACAACATGGCGATGGTGGCGAGGATCATCGGGTTCATGCCGATGCGCTTGTACAACGGCAGCATGGCCGCGCAGGTAATCATGTAGGTGGTGGTGCCGTCGCCGTCCAGGGCGACTACCAGCGACAGCAACGCGGTGCCGATGGCGATCTTGATCGGATCGCCATTGACCCGCTTGAGAATCTTGCGGATCAGCGGATCGAACAGCCCCGAATCGATCATCAAGCCGAAGAACAGAATGGCGAACAACAACAGCGCCGCCGACGGCGCGACCATTTTCAGGCCGTCGAGCATCATCTTGCCGGTGCTGCCGGCAAACCCGCCGAGCAGCGCAAAAACGATAGGCACCAGCGTCAAGGCGACGATGGGCGACAGGCGCTTGGTCATGATCAGGACGGTAAAGACCACCACCATGGCGAGGCCGAGTAAAGCGAGCATAAGTCGATTCTCTTGTTTTTATGATGAGCATGACCGGCGCGCGGGCGCACGGCCACCCGAGCACCGGACACCCCGTTCAAGGGCGCCCGGCGCAGGTGTTGAGTCGGTACTTGGGGTAAAGCGCTGTTGCCTGGCAGGTCTAGCCGAGCTTGCTTGCCAGAGCGGCCGCGGGGCTGTCATCGGCGGCAGCGGCCTGAGCCGCAAGCGGCTGGCCATCGAGCGTGCGCAACAGCACCTGGCGGTCGCAGGCCTGCTCCGAGAGGGCGATCACCACCGTCGCCACGGCGTTGCTCGCCAGGCTGGTCAAGGCCCGGGCCTCGGACATGAAGCGATCGATGCCGATCAACAACGCCAGGCCGGCCAGGGGAATGTCATGAATCACCGTCAGGGTCGAGGCCAGCGCCACGAAACCGCTGCCGGTCACCCCGGCGGCGCCCTTGGACGACAGCAGCATGATCGCCAGCATGGTGACGATCTGGCCGGCGCTCAGCTCGATGTTGCACGCCTGGGCAATGAAGATCGCCGCAAGGGACAGGTAGATCGCCGTACCGTCGAGATTGAACGAATAGCCGGTAGGCAGCACCAGCCCCACCACGCTTTTCTTGCAGCCCAGGGCCTGGAGTTTTTCCAGCATGCGCGGCATCACCGGCTCCGTGGACGAGGTGCCGAGCACCACCAGGAACTCTTCACGCAGGTAGCGCAACAGCTTCCACAGGCTGAAGCCGTTTGCCCGACAAATGCCGCCCAGGACCACGCAGACAAAGAAACCGCAGGCGACGTAGAGGGTCATGATCAGCTTGGCCAGGGCGCCCAGGGAGGTGATGCCGTACTGGCCCACGGTAAAGGCCAGGGCGCCGAAGGCACCGACCGGCGCGAAACGCATCAGGTAGGAAAAAATCTTGAACACCATCTGCGAGGCCGACTCCAGCACCTCCAGCACCGGCTTGCCGCGCTCGCCCAGGGACGACAGGGCAAACCCGCACAGCACCGCGATAAACAGCACCGGCAGCACCTCGCCCTTGTTGAAGGCGCCAATGAAGGTCTCGGGGATGATGTGCATGAAGAACTCCACCACCCCCAGCTTGGCTGCCGAATCGGTGTACTGGGACAGGCCCTGGGTGTTCAGCCGGGTGGGGTCGATGTTCATCCCCGCGCCGGGCTGGAACAGGTAGACCGCCGCCAGGCCGATGCACAGGCTGATCAGGGTCAGGCCCAGGAACAGCAGCATGGTCTTGCTCAGCAGGCGGCCCAGGGAACGCTTGTCGCTCATGCCGGCGATGCCGGTGACGATGGTGCAGAACACCACCGGGGCGATCATCATCTTGATCAGCTTGATGAAGGCATCTCCCAGGGGCTTCAAGGCAATGGCTTGCTGGGCCCAGAAGTGCCCCACCAGAACCCCGAGGAACACCGCACAGAGGATCTGGAAGTAGAGCGATTTAACAACTTTCATGGCATCACCCATTTTTAGAATTGTTCTGATGCAACCGGGATCGACAGCGCGTCAACTACCCGGCAAGGCGTTGTGAAACAGGCGCGTAGACATACCCGGAAAATAACCGGCGAGCGGTGCGGACCACCGAGGCGCGGATGGTCTCGGGGCGGGTGCCGCTGTAGGACAATACGACATCTATTGCCCCGCTGGGGTGTTCGATACGGACCTTTTGCAGGCGCGGCTCGCTGATCCCGCCCAGCATCTCGGCCACCACACTGCCGGCGGTGACACAGGCGGTAGCCAGGCCGATGGAGCCGGTAATGGCCAGGGCTCGATGGCAGTTGTGGGGCATGAAATAGCGCACCGCCAGGGTGCCCCCGGACTGGGCCCGGGACACCAGGACCGGCTTGGGAATCACTTTGTCGCTGACATCCCCCAGGCCCATGGCCAGCCCGGCCTTCACCCGCAGGTTTTCCAGGCGCTGGAGAAAGTCCGCATCGGCGTCCAGCTCGGCCGGGCTTTCATCGCCGCGCTTGCCCAGGCAGGCCGCCTGCACCAGCACCATGGGCATGGCCATGTCGATGCAGGTCACGGCAATGCCGTCGATCAAATCCTGGGGCTGGCCCGTGGGGAACAACTGGCCGGTCTTGCTCCCGGCGGCATCGAGAAAGGTCAGGGCCACCGGCGCCGCGCTGCCCGGCACGCCGTCAATGGTGGTATCGCCTTCGTAGCTGACCTTGCCATCGGGAGTCTGGACCTGGGCATTGACCAGGGTGCCGGTGTTGAGGTTGCGAATCCGCACCTGGGTCTGTGCCCCCGTGGCCTTGACCAGCCCCTGCTCGATGGCGAAGGGCCCGACGGCGCAGAGCATGTTGCCGCAGTTGGGCGCGGTATCGACCCGCCGCTGGGACACCATGACCTGGACGAACAGGTAGTCGACATCCGCGTCCGGGTGCAGCGACGGACTGACGATCGCCACCTTGCTGGTTTGCGGGCTGCCACCGCCGATGCCGTCGATTTCCAGCTCGTGGCCGGAGCCCATCAGGTTGAGCAACAGCTCATCACGCTCGGACACGGCCACCGGCAGATCCCAGGCCAGAAAAAACGGCCCTTTGGAGGTGCCGCCGCGCATCAACACACAAGGAATTCGTTGCATGAACACTGACTCTTGTTGATCAATCGAGGTAATTGATGTTCTGGACACAAGAGTGTCAGGGATTAAAAAGTGTTTCCAATGCAAATATCAGAGACATTATTGCGTTTCACGCATGAATTAAATATCGTGTCCGGCAGCGTTCCACCCGACTCCCGCCTTGAGAAACCCGCATGGAATATGAGCTTCAGGACATCAGATCTTTCGTGAAAATCGCCGAACTGGGGAGTTTTCACGAAGCGGCCGACGCCTTGCACCTGTCCCAGCCGGCCCTGAGCCGACGCATGAAAAAGCTCGAAGAGGGGCTGGGCACCGCCCTCCTCGACCGCACCACGCGCAAGGTCAGCCTGACCAGCGTCGGTCGCGATTTTCTGCCCAAGGCCCGACGCCTGCTGGACGACTTCGACGACTCGATCCTCAACATCCGTGAGCTGGCAGAACGGCAGATCGGTCAGGTGACCCTGGCCTGCATCCCCACGGCGGCCTTCTACTTCCTGCCGTCGGTGATCCGCCTGTACAACCAGCGCTACCCGAAAATCCGCATCCGTCTGCTCGATCTCAGTGCCAACGAAGGCCTTGAAGCGGTGCTGCGCGGCGAAGCGGACTTCGGCATCAACATGATGAGCGGCCAGCACCCGGACATCGAGTTCGTGCCACTGGTCAACGAGCCCTTTGTCCTGGCCTGCCGGCGTGACCACGAACTGGCCAAGCGCAGCTCGGTGACCTGGTCGGAACTGAGCGACTACCGCTTGATCGGCGTCGGTCGCCTGAGCGGCAACCGCATGCTGCTGGACCATGCCCTGTCCGGCTTGAGCTGGCGGCCCCAGTGGTTCTACGAGGTGCAGCACCTGTCCACGTCGCTGGGCATGGTGGAGGCCGGCCTCGGGGTGTCGGCGATGCCAAGCCTGGCCATGCCGGCCGCCGATCACCCGACCCTGGTCAGCGTTCCGCTGACCGACCCCGTGGTCAATCGCACCCTGGGCCTGGTGTATCGACGCGGCGCATCGCTGTCGCCGGCGGCGGAAAAATTCGTGGCGATCCTGCTGGAGCAGTGGCCGCACTGACCGGTGCGCCCCTCCAACTCCCCCCTCTCCAGCCTCCCTCCTACTCCGACGTGCCTTGCAGGGCGCACCGCCAGTCTCAGAACATCCACGCCGTTTTTATCCGGGCGCAGACTGGCAACAGCCATCCGCTGATTGTCACCGGCGAGCCTTTATCATCCACTGCGCCCCGTTCTCCCTGGAGTCCCCCCGATGCCCCATGAAGGCAACCTGCTACAAGCCGCCGTCGTGTTCCTCTGCGCCGCCGTGCTGATCGTGCCCCTGGCCAAGCGCCTGCAACTGGGGGCCGTGCTCGGCTACCTGCTGGCCGGGGTGCTGATCGGCCCCTCGGTGCTGGGGCTGGTGGGCAATCCGCAAAGCGTCAGTCACATCTCCGAGCTGGGGGTGGTGCTGCTGTTGTTCATCATCGGCCTGGAGCTGTCGCCCAAGCGCTTGTGGGTGATGCGCAAGGCGGTGTTCGGCGCTGGCCTGGCCCAGGTGTTGTTGACCGGCACAGTGATCGGCGTGGTGGCGCTGTTTCTGTTCGGCCAATCGCTGAACAGCGCCATCGTGCTGGGCCTGGGCCTGGCCCTGTCATCCACCGCCCTGGGCCTGCAAAGCCTGGCCGAACGCAAGGAGCTGAACAGCCCCCACGGGCGCATGGCCTTCGCCATCCTGCTGTTCCAGGACATCGCCGCCATTCCGCTGATCGCCATGGTCCCGGTGCTGGCCGGCAACGATCACCACACCAGCAGCGCCGAGGATCTGCGTCACGGCCTGCAAGTGCTGGGCAGCATCGCCGTGGTGGTGGTGGGCGGGCGTTACCTGCTGCGCCCGGTGTTTCGCATCGTGGCTCGCACCCGCTTGCCGGAAGTGTCCACCGCCACCGCCCTGCTGGTGGTGATCGGCACCGCCTGGCTGATGGATCTGGTGGGCGTGTCCATGGCCTTGGGCGCCTTCCTCGCCGGCCTGCTGCTGGCGGACTCGGAATACCGCCATGAGCTGGAAGCGCAGATCGAACCCTTCAAGGGCCTGCTGCTGGGGCTGTTCTTCATCAGCGTCGGCATGGGCGCCAATATCAGCCTGCTGCTCAGCGCGCCCATCGCGGTGCTGGGCCTGACCCTGCTGCTGATCGGCCTCAAGCTGCCGCTGCTGTTTGTGGTCGGGCGGCTGGCCGGTGAGCTCAATCGCGAGAGCGCGGTGCGCTTGGGCGTGGTGCTGGCGGCCGGCGGTGAGTTCGCCTTCGTGGTGTTCAAGATCGGTCGCGACCAGGGCCTGTTCGAGGCCCGCCTGCATGACCTGCTGGTGCTCACCATTACCCTGTCCATGGCCCTGACCCCGCTGCTGTTGCTGGCCTGCTCGCGCTGGCTCAAACCCAAGGCCAAGCCCCTGGAAATGCCCGCCGAATACCGCCAGATCGATGCCGACAGCCCGCGGGTGGTGATCGCCGGCATGGGCCGCATGGGGCAGATCGTGGCGCGTATCCTGCGGGCGCAGAAAATTCCCTTCGTCGCCCTGGACACCTCGGTGGACACCATCGAACTGATCCGCAGTTTTGGCGGCATGCCGGTGTTCTACGGCGACCCCATGCGCCCGGAAATCCTCAGCGCGGCCAAGGTCGGTACAGCGGAGTACTTCGTCATCGCCACCGATGACCCGGAAACCAACATCAAGACCGCCGAGCAGGTGCGCAAGCTCTACCCGCACCTGAAGATCATCGCCCGGGCGCGCAACCGCCAGCACGTGCACCGGCTGATGGACCTGGAGGCCCAGGCCGTGCGGGAAACCTACTACTCCAGCCTGGAAATGAGCCGCCGCACCCTGGTGGGCCTGGGGCTCAGCCAGGCCCAGGCCGACTCGCGAATCCAGCGCTTCACCCAGCACGACGAACAGCTGCTGGCGGCCCAGCACGCGGTCTACGACGACGCTGCCAAAGTGCTGCAGAGCGCCCAGGAAGCCCGAGCCGAACTGGCCCGACTGTTCGCCGCCGACGAGCAGGACGAGCAGATCGAGAGCCCGCTGCCGCCGATGCGCTGACGGCGCTTCAGACAACACCGCGTGGGAGCCGGCTTGCTGGCGAACAGGCCACTGAACCTGGCCCAGACCCCAGGGACTGCTTGGCAGGCCAACCAGCGACTGGGGACGGCAGGTTGTGGTGGTGGCCAGCGACTACCGACAGATTCTGTCAGGAGCGGTTGTGTAAAGTGGGCGCCGCCTCGCCACTGAACGGATACACCCCATGAGCTCAAGCCAGCAGAACGCTCCCGCCCTCAAGGAGATCTTCAACCAGGAACGCCTGGAACACATCGCCGAGCAGATGCACGCGGTGTATCCAGACTTCCAGCGCCAGGCCTTCTTGCAGCTGGCCAGCCAGGATCTGCCCCAGCTGTCACTGATGCAGCGCCTGGCCCGGGTCAGCGACAGCCTGCATCAGGTACTGGACCTGGACTACGCCACCAGCCTCGAGCTGTTGCGCCAACTGGCACCGCGCCTGAACAGCCGCTTTGTGTGCATCTTCCTGCCCCATTACGTGGCCAGTTTCGGCCTGGACGATTTCGAGCGCTCCATGCAAGCCCTGAAGTACTTCACCGGGTTTGGTTCATCCGAGTTCGCCGTGCGCCACTTTCTGCGCCAGGACTGCCAGCGCACGCTGGCCGTGCTGCAGGAGTGGGCCACCGACAGCGATGAACACGTGCGTCGCCTGGCCAGCGAGGGCAGCCGTCCGCGCCTGCCCTGGTCGTTTCGCCTGGAACAGCTGCAGGCCGACCCGCAGTTGGCGGCGCCGATCCTCGAACGCCTGCGCAACGACCCCAGCCTGTACGTGCGCAAATCCGTGGCCAATCACCTCAACGACATCACCAAGGAGCACCCGCAATGGGTCCTGGAACGCCTTGAAGGCTGGCCCCTGGAGCAACCCCACAGTGCCTGGATCGCCCGTCATGCCTTGCGCAGCCTGATCAAGCAGGGCGACCGCCGGGCCCTGGCGATCATCGGGGCCGGGGCCCGGGCTGAAGTCGAGGTCAGCCGCTTCCAGGTGGCTCCCGGGCAATTGCGCCTGGGGGACAGCCTCAACCTGTCCCTGACCCTGGTCTCCACCAGCCCCCGCCACCAGCGCCTGGTGGTGGATTACGCCATCGACTACGTCAAGGCTTCAGGCGCCACGGCGAGCAAGGTGTTCAAGCTCAAGACCTTCACCCTGCAAGGCCTGGCCCGGGTGGACCTGGGCCGCAGCCAGCAGATCCGCGAACTGACCACCCGCCGTCACTATCCCGGACGCCATGGCGTGCAGTTGCTGGTCAACGGCGAACCCCTGGCCGCCAGCCATTTCGACTTGCTCATCCCCTGACATTCAAGGAAGACCGCGTGGCAATCATCAGCAAATGGGCGAAATCCATCGCCCGGGTCCTGGAAAGCAGTTTCAGCGTCAGCAGCACCATCGCCAGCCACTCCGGGGTCCTTGGCGACGCCCGGGAGAGTTTCATCCGTGACGTCCTCAAGCGTTTTCTACCGAGCAACATCAGCATCGGTGCCGGGCAGATCATCGACGCCCAAGGCGGCATCTCCAAGCAGATCGACCTGATCATCTACCGCAACGATTTCCCCACGCTGCGCACCTTCGGCTCGGCCGACGTGTACCTGATCGAAGGGGTGATCGCCACCGTGGAGGTCAAGTCCCAGCTCAACGAAAAGAGCCTGTTCGAGGCCCTGGAGAACGGCAAGTCGGTGCGCAACCTCAAGCCCTCGGTGCTGCGCCATTCCCTCGACGAGTACAGCACGCGCATCTATGACCGCGACTATCAGAACCTCACGGTCTCGCAGATGAATTCGGTCATGGGCCTAGTGCTGCCGCCGGCGTATGTGTACGGCTATCGAGGCTATCCCGGCGCCAGCCTGGAGCAACTGCGCAACAGCCTGAACAGCTGGCACAACCTCCCCGACCGTGCCGGTGAACTGGACGTGACCCTGATGCCCGAGGTCATCGCCACCCAGGGCTGTGTGACCCTGAAGAACCTCAACAACCACCTGGCCCTGCCCCGGCCCGGCGCTGCCGACCTCGAAGCCTGTCGCCAGAGCTACAACACGGCCATGTCCAGCAGCATGAGCAAGCAGGAATTCTTCGCCTGCTTTCGCGAAAGCAACGCTGAGAGCTTCGACTACGGCATCGCCATCAAGGCCTACGAAACGCCGCTGCAGTACCTGATTTCCAGCTTGCTGGAGGCGGTGACCTCACGCATCGGCTACCAGCAACTGGGGGGGACGGCGATCCAGTACAACCTGTTGAAATACCACCTGAGTGAAGAGATGGAGGGCGGCTGGTCCGGCGCCGCGATCAACCTGACCCGGGTGCGTGATCCCAAGCTGGATCTGGCGGGCAAGTTCGGCCTGTGGAAGGCCAGGACCTGAAGCCATCGACAGCCCCCACAGACCATCCCCCCGCAGGAGCCGGCTTGCCGGCGAAAGCGATCCTGAGGACGCCGTGGAGAATCGGCAGACCGCGGCGCGGCGGTTCGCTGGCCAGCCGGCGCCTGCCGGCCACGCCGTATTTCAGCGCCGTGCACCCGGCAGCATGCGCTTGAGGGTGTTGTCGCCTACCCAGTAGTGGTGGAACAGCCCGGCCACGGCATGCAGGCCGATCAGCCAGTAGCCGGCGCTACCCAGTTGCTCGTGCCAGTGCTTGAAGAATCGCGCCTGATCAGGGTCCACCGTCACCGGCGCGGCCGGCAGGAAGAACTCGAAGTAAGGCACGGGCTTGCCCGCCGCCGAGAGCATCAGCCAGGCCAGCAGCGGCGTGGCAATCATCAGTGCATAAAGGACCAGGTGCATCAGGTGCGACAGCCCGGTCTGCCAGGCAGAGGGCGCCGGCAAGATCGGGGGGCGCGGTTGCAGGCGGGCCACCAGGCGAATCCACACCAGGGCGAAGATGCTGATCCCGAACAGGCTGTGCAGCCCGAGAAACAGCCCCCGGGCCGTACTGCCCTTGGGCATCAGCCCCTTGAGTTCGATGCAGGCATAGACGCCGACGAACAGCGCCAGCATCAGCCAGTGCATCAGGATCGACAGTCGCGCGTAACGCGATGGTACGGATTGAGCAGTCATACACAGTCCTCACGGTGGTTCGGGACGCCCGAGTCATTCAGGTCGTCGCAGGGCCCGCGCAACGCCTTTTGTCGCTCGGGTGGGCCACCTTGTGTTGCCAGCCTTAAGGCAACCTGAAGAGCGCAAAAAATGTCTTTTGGCCATCTTCAGACTTCGTTAAGAAAGCCTGCCGATACTCCTCCCCAACATGCCTCGGGAGGCTCTGCATCCATGCCTGGTTTTGACTGGAACATCCATCTGCCCCTCAACTTCGGCCGGGACTGCGCCACGGCCCTGACCCTGGCCCGCAGCCTGCCCGGGGAGGTTCAGCGCCCCGTCTTCGAAACCTACGTCAGCCAGCGATTCCAGCAGGTCCACGGCGCCACCATCCGTCAGTTCATGCCGGAGCTGTTCGGCTTGAGTGATCCCCAGGGCGCGCTGTGCGCCGTCGCCGGGGTGCGCCTGGCCAGCAGCGGCCCGCTGTTTCTGGAACGTTATCTGGATGCACCGATCGAGGAGTTGATCGACTTCGCCGCCCAGCGCCCGACGGCGCGTCAGGGCGTGGTGGAAGTGGGCAACCTGGCGGCCAGCGACACCGGCAGCGCACGCCTGTCCATCATCGCCATCACCTGGCTGCTGGCCATGGGTGGCCTGGAGTGGGTGGCGTTCACCGGCAACATCGGCCTGGTCAACAGCTTTCATCGCCTGGGCCTGCGCCCCCTGACCCTGTGCGCGGCCGATCCCGAGCGCCTGGGTGAAGAGCGGCATCACTGGGGCAGCTACTACCAAAGCCAGCCATCGGTACACGTGGGCAGCATCCGCGCAGGCTTCATCCACTTGCGCAACATGGGGATGTTCAACCGCCTGGGCTTGCCGGAGTCATTCGAGGAGAACACCCATGTCGCCTGAAGTGCAGCGCTTCAAGGAAGCACTACGCAAGCACGCCGAAGAAAAGACCGCCCACATTGCACTCTGGGGCGATCGCCTGCACCTGGACTACGCCACCCTGTATGCCGAGGTGATCGACCGCCAGCAACGGCTGCGCGAGGCACAGGTAAACGTGCTGGCCCTGGCCCTGGACAACGGCCCGGAACTGCTGCTCTGGGACCTGGCTGCGCTGTTCGAGGGCCTGACCTGCCTGACCCTGCCGCCCTTCTTCAGCGCTGCCCAGCGCCAGCACTGCCTGGAACAGAGCCGCGCCGAGCTGCTGCTGGCCGAAGACGGCCAGGAGGCGCCACTGCAAGCCGCCGGCTATGAGCGCCAGGGCGAATTCTGGCGCCGACGCTTCGATGGGCCCTCGATCCTGCCGCCAGGCACCGCGAAACTGACCTTCACCTCCGGCACCACCGGCACCCCCAAAGGCGTGTGCCTGGGCGCCGACAGCCTGCTGCGGGTGGCCCGGGAACTGGAACAGGCCAGTCACTCCAGCAACCCGCGCCATCACCTGGCGCTGCTGCCCCTGGGGATTCTCCTGGAAAACCTGGGCTGCTACGCCGCGCTTTATGCCGGTGCCACCCTCAGCCTGCCGAGCCAGAAAACCCTGGGCATCCAGGGCGCCAGCGGGGTCGACGCGCCCACCTTGCTCGGCTGCCTGGCCCAGCGCCAGCCCGAAAGCCTGATCCTGGTGCCACAGTTGTTGCTGTTGTTGGTGGGGGCCGCCGAACAGCGCCTGTTCAATCCCGCCAGCCTGCGCTTTGCCGCCGTGGGCGGGGCCAAGGTCTCGCTGGAGCTGCTGCAACGCGCCCAGCGCCTGGGCCTGCCGGTGTACGAGGGCTACGGGCTGTCGGAGTGCGCCTCGGTGGTGTGCCTCAACCGTCCCGGCGCACACCGCCCAGGCAGCGTCGGCCAGCCCTTGCCCCATGTCCGAGTGCACCTGGCCGCCGACGGCGAGGTGCTGATCGAGGGCTCGCTGCTGCTGGGCTACCTGGGTGAACCCGAGCGGGTCGAGCGCTGGTGGCACAGCGGCGATATCGGTGAGTTCGACAGCGATGGCTACCTCTATCTCAAGGGCCGCAAGAAGCACCAGTTCGTCACCAGCTACGGGCGCAACGTCAACCCCGAATGGGTCGAAGCCGAACTGACCCAGCGCAGCCATATTGCCCAAGCCTTCGTCTACGGCGAGGCCCTGCCTCGCAACCATGCCCTGCTCTGGCCCCATCGGCCGGACTGCAGCGACAGCCAACTGGACGCCGCCGTGGCCCAGGCCAACGAGGCCTTGCCGGACTACGCCCAGGTCCACCACTGGACCCGCCTGCAGCACCCCTTCACCCCAGCCAACGGCCTGCTCACCGCCAACGGCCGGCCTCGCCGCGAGGCCATCGTTGAACGCTACCGCGACCTGCTCTGCCCTACTGTTCATTCCGAGGAATCATCGTCATGAGTTTTTTCGACCAACTGCAAGCCGCCACCTCCCGGGAACGGGAACAGCTGTTCAGCCTGCCGATCATTCGTGAAGCCCTGGCCGGCCAGGTCAGCCTTGAGGGCTACCGGGCGTTCCTGACCCAGGCCTACTACCACGTGCGCCACACCGTGCCGCTGATGATGGCGTGCGGCGCACGCCTGCCGGAACGTCTGGAATGGCTGCGCGGCGCGGTGTGCGAGTACATCGAGGAGGAGTACGGCCATGAACAGTGGGTGCTCAACGACATCGTCGCCTGCGGCGGCGACCGTCTGGCGGTTCGCGATGGCCGCCCGTCCCTGGCCATCGAGTTGATGGTGAGCTTTCTCTATGACCTGATCGCCCGGGACAATCCGGTGGGACTGTTCGGCATGGTCAACGTGCTCGAAGGCACCAGCATCGCCCTGGCCACCCTGGCCGCCGGCAGCATCCAGGACAGTCTGCAACTGCCCCAGAGCGCCTTCAGTTACCTGGCCTCCCACGGTTCCCTGGACATCGAGCATATGCAGACTTACAAGCGCCTGATGGAGCGTCTCGACGACCCTGCCGACCAGGCCGCAGTGATCCATGCCTCGAAGGTGGTCTACCACCTGTACAGCGAGATGTTCCGCGGTCTGCCACGTGTCGGGGAGCGCGCCCATGCGCCTGCCTGAAACCCGTGCCGTGCTCACCGGGGCCAGTGGCGGCATCGGCCTGGCCATCGCCGAGGCCCTGTGCGCCAGTGGCGCCCAGGTGCTGGCCGTGGCCCGGCACAAGGAACCCCTGGAGCCGCTGCTGGCGCGTTACCCGAATCAACTGTGCTGGGTCTCGGCGGACCTGACCTTTCTCAGCGACCGGCGCAAGGTGCTGCTGGCCGCCGAGGCCATCGGTAGCGTCAACCTGCTGATCAACGCCGCCGGAATCAATCACTTCGCCATGCTCGAACAGCTCGAAGACGCCGAGATCAACGCCATGCTGGCGGTCAACATCGGCGCACCGATGTGCCTGACTCGCCTGCTGCTACCGCTGTTGCAACAGGCTTCCAGCGCCATGGTGGTGAACGTCGGCTCCACCTACGGCTCCATCGGCTACCCCGGTTATGCCGCCTACTGCGCCAGCAAGTTCGCCTTGCGCGGTTTCTCCGAGGCCCTGCGCCGGGAACTGGCGGACACCCGGGTCAACGTGCTCTATGTGGCGCCGCGAGCCACCCGCACCAGCATGAACAGCCCCGCCGCCCAGGCCTTGAACGATGCCTTGAAAAGCAACGTCGACGATCCGCAGACCGTGGCCAGCGCGGTGGTCCACGCCATTGCCGGCGACCACCGCGAGTTGTACCTGGGCTGGCCGGAACGCTTTTTTGTCCGCCTCAACAGTCTGCTGCCCAACCTGGTGGACCGCGGCCTGCGTAAACACCTGCCGCTGATCCGGCGGCTGAGTATCCGATCCGAACGGGAGCACGAAAAACCATGAAGAACCTGATCAGCGCACTGTTGCTGGGCTGTTTGAGCCTGCCCGCCTGGGCCCTGGATACGGCGGACCAGCAACGTCTCGGCGTCATCCAGCAAGGCTGGGCGCACATTCAGTACCAGGTGCCGGCCGAGCAACGGGCCGCCGCCTTTGAACAGCTGGCCACGCAAACCCGGGCCTTTACCCAGGAGCGCCCGGCGGTCGCCGAAGCCTGGATCTGGTCGGGCATCGTCACCAGCAGTTGGGCCGGAGCCCAGGGCGGGCTGGGGGCCTTGAGCAAGGTCAAGGCGGCCAAGGCCGACCTGGAACGGGCGCTGAATCTGGACCCCAAGGCCCTGCAGGGTTCTGCCTACACCAGCCTGGGTGCACTGTATGATCGCGTTCCTGGCTGGCCCATCGGGTTCGGCGACGCCGACAAGGCCGAGGAGCTGCTCAAGCAAGCCTTGCAGCAAAACCCCGACGGCCTGGATAGTCTGTACTTCTGGGGTGACCACCTGTATCGCCAGGGCCGCTACGGTGAAGCCCGGGTCGCTTTGCTCAAGGCATTGCAAGCTGCTCCGCGCCCCGGGCGGGAAGTGGCCGACAAGGGCCGGCACGAAGAGATCCAGGCGCTGCTGGCCGAGGTGGGCAAGAAAATCAAATGATCCGGACAGGACAGGAGTCGTTGTGCGCTTACTACTGATCGAGGACGACCAGCCCCTGGGCGAAGGTATCCACCAAGCCTTGACTCGCGAAGGCTACACCGTGGACTGGCTCAAGGACGGCAGCAGCGCGTTGCATGCGCTGCTCAGCGAAACCTTCGACCTGGCCTTGCTCGACCTCGGCCTGCCGCGCCTGGATGGACTGCAAGTGCTCAAGCGCCTGCGTGACAGTGGCTCGACCCTGCCGGTGCTGATTCTCACCGCCCGGGACGCCACCGAAGACCGTATCGCCGGCCTGGACGCCGGCGCCGACGACTACCTGATCAAGCCCTTCGACCTGGACGAACTCAAGGCCCGGCTGCGGGCCCTGCTGCGGCGCAGTGCCGGGCGCGCCCGGGTGCTGATCGAGCACGCTGGCATCAGCCTCGACCCTGGCACCCAGCAGGTGCACTACCACGGCGAGCCGGTGGCCCTGACACCCAAGGAGTACCAGCTGCTCTACGAACTGCTCTCGCCGCCGGGTAGGGTGATGACCCGCGACCGCCTGGTGCAGTTGCTCTACGGCTGGAATGAAGAGGCCGAGAGCAACACCCTGGAAGTGCACATCCACCATCTGCGCAAGAAGTTTTCCGCCGACCTGATCCGCACCATTCGCGGGGTCGGTTATCTGGTGGAGGAGCGTCGATGAATTCGATCCGCCGACGCACCCTGACCCTGATCATCGGTCTGCTGTTCGCCGGCCTGCTGATTCTGACGACCTTCAACCTGCACGACAGCAACCACGAGATCGACGAGGTCTACGACGCCCAACTGGCGCAACATGCCCGGCTGCTGCTGGGCATCATGCGCATGCCCAACAGCAGCGCCGAGCAGGCCCAGCTGTATCACGCCTTCAACCTGGCACTGAGCCAGGCCATGCCCCAGGTCGACGGTCACCCCTACGAAAGCAAGATCGCCTTCCAGGTGTGGGACCGCAAAGGCAGCCTGCTGGTGCGTACCACCAGCGCCCCCGCCCTGGCGGTGCAGCCGCTGGCGCCAGGGTTCGGCAATGAACAGGACGGCAACGACCATCAGTGGCGCACCTTCATCCTGGATGATCAGGATTCCGGGCTGCGGGTCTGGGTCGGCGAGCGAGTCGATGTGCGCAGTGACCTGGTCAACCGCATCATGCGCCACACCCTGTGGCCCAATGTGGTCGGCAGCCTGCTGCTGGTGCTGATGATCTGGCTGGCCATCGGCTGGGGCCTGCGCCCCCTGGCCAATATGGCCGCCCTGCTCCGGGCCCGGCCCAGCGGTTCCCTGGAACCCTTGCACCTGGAACCGCTGCCCAGGGAACTGGAACCCATGCAGGCTGCCCTCAACCGCATGCTGACGCAGATTCAGGAACTGCTGGGCCGCGAGCGGCGTTTCATTGCCGACGCCGCCCATGAGCTGCGCACGCCCCTGGCGGTGTTGCGCGTGCACGCGCAGAACCTGTTGCAAGCCGGCACCGAACAGGAACGCCGAGCCTCCCTGGAATCGCTGATCCTGGGCGTCGACCGCGCCGGGCGCCTGGTCAACCAGTTGCTGACCATGGCCCGCCTGGAACCCAAGGCGCAGATGCCCAGCGAGCAGACCGTGGACCTGGCCCACACCGTGCGCGACAGCCTGGTGCAACTGACCCCGTGGCTGCTGAACAAGGGCCTGGAGCTGTCCTTCGAGGTGGACGAGCGTCCCTATCCGGTTCGCGCTGAAGCGGCCTCCATCGATATTGCCCTGAATAACCTGATCAGCAACGCGGTGAACTTTTCACCGGCCAATGGCGTGATCAGCGTGCGCCTGACCCAGGTCGACGAACACTTCGAACTGAGCGTGGAAGACCAGGGCCCGGGCATCGATGAAGGGGAACGCGAGCGGCTGTTCGAGCGCTTCTACAGTCGCGGCAACGTCCACGGCGCCGGCCTTGGGCTGACCATCGTCAGCGTCATCGCCCGCCACCTGGGTGGCCGGATCAGCCTCGACAACCTGCCCCAGGGCGGCCTGCGCGCGACCTTGTCGATTCCCTGCCAGCAACCGCTGCGGCTGGGCAGCGCCTGGACGGCGCGCCGCGAGCCATAGACCATGGGCGGGCGCCGGGACTGAACGCTCAGTCCGGCGTGGCCTTCCCGGACAGCGCGATCAAGTGCTCGCTGCAGCCGAAGCCGCCCACCGCATCGTCGTACCAGGACACTTCCACCACCGCAATGCAGCCGTCATAGGACTGCCCCACCAGCGTGCCGTCGGCCTTGAACACCCGCAGGTAGCCGCCAACGCTGTACCGCGAGCTGTCGCCATCACCGGGCATGGTCATGGTGGGAATCCAGGTGCGCCAGCTGAACAAGCGGTATTTCTGGTAGTAGAAGGCCTGGTCAGGACTGTAGTCGCGGCCCTGATACGGCGTGCCGTAGTAGAACGAACCGTAGGCCTGGTACGCCAGGAACACCGCCAGCGCGGAGCCCAGAATGAGTTTGATTTTTTGCATCGGGAGGGTCGTTCCTTTTACCCGTGGGGTCTTCAAGAGGGGGCAGGTCCAGCAGGCGCAGGCAGGCCTGGACAATCGCCTTGAGCAGGGCCGGGCATGGTCCTCAACGGCGGCGCTCAAAGCGCCGGCATTCTAGAGCAATAGCGGCGTAAAAGAGAGCTGGGAATCCTGCGGTGCAAGGGCTGTCTGGGGCATGGGATCGACGGCAGGCCGGCTCGTTGACAAGCGCCGTGGCAACGCCGACCATCTGCCGCCGTCAGCACTGGCGGATGCCTGGATCGAGGAGTGGCAAGGGTGAAAAGGATGAGCGTATTGCTGTTATCGCTGGCCGCTGCCTGCAGCGCGGCCCAGGCCACCAGTGAGGTCGAAGCTGCCCGCCAATCCCTGAAGAACTACGGCCTGGCCAACTGCCTGGCCGAGCGCTTCGAGGAACCCTCGGCCATGCGTCAGGACGTCGGCCACGCCGTCGGCATGTACGGCGTGCTGGGGATAGGCCTGTACAACGTGCTGCAGAACGAAGACACCCTGGAAACCCTGCACAACCCCTACACCGCCACCACCGACTACGTGGCACAAGCCTATGAGCAGGCCTCGGGAAGCAGCAAATACAGCCGCGACAAGGTGGTGCTGCATGCTTGCCTTGAGGTCTACAACTCCCGGGCCTTCGATGAGTTCATCCAGACCCAGGACCGCTACGCCCGGCCTGGCGGCTAAGACGCCGCCTTCTCTGCCCGATGTCGCAAAGGCGTTGTTCGAGGTCGAATCCAGCCTGCCGACCCAGCTCGCGCTGTCCATACTCAAGGGCCCTGTCCCCTGGTAATGGACTACCCCTGTGAACCTGCCACCGCTCCTGCCTGACACCGCCCCTGCCCTGGTCAACCCGCTGCGTCTGGACCAGGACGATCTGCGGCACTTCAAAGAGCGTGGCTTCATCAAACTGCGCAGTCTGTTGACGCCCGCGGCCATCCTGCAACTGCGCGAGCTGGCCAACAGCCAACTGCGCCCTGCCCCCTCGGGCACCTCGGCCCATGGCGACGGTTTCAGCCGCCTGACCCACCGAGTGACCCAGGTGGGCATCCTCGAACGCCTCTACCGGCAACCGGCCTTCGCCCAGGTGCTGACCCGCCTCACCGGCTGCCGCTTGATCATGAGCGAGGCCCAGAGCTTCGAGCTGGGGGTGGGACGCTCGGGCTTTGCCTGGCATTACGACTCGCTGAACTTTCGCTACATCCGCCCCCAGGACCCGGCCTTCAGTCTGTGGATGCCGTTGCAGCCGATCCGCCCCCAACTGCAAGGTGGCGGCATGGCCTGGGTGCCCCTGTCGCTGTTCTCGGCCCAGGAGAACTTCCAGTTCTCGCGCCTGCTGGCAGGCAAACTGGCACGGGGCGAGACGGTGGCCGAATTTTCCGCGCACCTGCGCCAGACCTACTGCACGCCCGGGGTGCTTACCGACGCCTTCGAGGAGCAACGCATCGAAGAGGCCTTCGATCCCGGCGACGCCCTACTGTTCAGCAAATACCTGTGGCACCGCTCCAGCCCCTTGCTGCCCGGCGACCTGGAACGGCGCCAGGCCGTGACCCTGCGCTTGCTGGACTGGCGGGCATGCCTTGATCCACTGATGCAGGAAGGTGAAACCCGCAGCGCCGGTGGCCTGGGCATGGGCCTGGACGGCGGCCCGCTGAACCCGGTGTCCTACGGCTCGCGCTTCGTCGACATCAAGCCCGGTGCAGCGATCCGCAGTTCGGCCCATTGCGGGCCGATTCTCTGAACCAGGCTAGATCTCGGGCCCCAGCAACACCTGCTGCTGCGCCGCGCACAGCTGCACCAGATAGTCCCAGACCACCCGCAACCGCACCGATTTGTGCAGCTCGCGGCGGGTGCTGATCCAGTAGGCGCGCTGGATGCTCTCGGCCGGTAGCAACGGCACCAGTTGCGGGTCGGCGGCGGCCATGTAGCACGGCAGCACGGCGATCCCCAGACCGGAGCGGGCCGCTTCCTGCTGGGCGATGACACTGGTGCTGTGGAACACCACCTGGGGGTTGCGGCAAAAGCTGTTGAGGAACATCAGTTCCTGGCTGAACAAGAGGTCGTCGACATAACCGATCCAGGCGTGGCGCCCCAGGTCCTCGCGGCTGCGCAGGGGCGGCGCGCGGTCCAGGTAGGCCTGGCTGGCGTACAGGGCCAGGCGGTAGTCGGTGAGTTTGCGGGTCACCAGCATGTCGGCATTGGGGCGCTCCAGGTGAATGCTGATCTCCGCCTCGCGATTGAGAATGCTGACAAAGCGCGGCACCGCCACCAGCTCCACTTCCAACCCCGGATAACGTTCGAACAGGCCATACATGCGGCTGGCCAGGAACTTCACCCCCAGGCCTTCGGTGACGCCGACGCGGATCTTGCCCAGGGGCGCACTGGACTGGGTGATTTCTTCCTGCACCAGCAAAGCGACGTTTTCCATGGCCTCGGCGTGCTTGAGCAGCGCCTCGCCGGCCGGGGTCAGCTCGTAGCCCTGGGCATGTTGGACGAACAGCGCGGTGCCCAGGGCCTTCTCCACCGCCTCGATATGCCGGGCCACCGTGGCGTGGGTGGTGTTCAGTCGCCGGGCCGCGGTGAGCAGGCGCCCGCTGCGTTGCAGCTCGAGGAAGTAGCGCAGATCGTTCCAGTCGAACATGGAAAATCCTGGTCGATGTCGAAGAGGGACGCTGTTAGAAAACGCACAGCAGGTGGGTAAAAACTAACATTCTTTTAACGAAAGCTAACAACTAGGATGAGGGCAAAACAAGAACGAAGAAAAGAGGTCACGGATGCTCCCTGCCTTTGACGCCTACGACTACATCGTGGTCGGCGCCGGTCCCGCCGGCTGTCTGCTGGCCAATCGCTTGTCGGCCAATCCCCAGCACCGGGTGCTGCTGCTGGAAGCCGGCGGCCGCGACAACTACCCCTGGATCCACATTCCCGTGGGCTACTTGTTCTGCATCGGCAACCCGCGCACTGACTGGTGCTTCAAGACCGAAGCCGAACCGGGCCTGCAAGGTCGCAGCCTGAGCTACCCGCGGGGCAAGGTGCTGGGCGGCTGCTCCTCGATCAACGGCATGATCTACATGCGCGGCCAGGCCGCCGACTACGACGGTTGGGCCGCTGAAGGCAACCCGGGCTGGAGCTGGAACGAGGTCCTGCCGCTGTTCAAGAAAAGCGAAAACCACTTTGCCGGGGGCAGCGAGTTGCACGGCGCCGCCGGTGAATGGCGGGTCGAGCGCCAGCGCCTGTCATGGCCGATCCTCGATGCCTTCCGCACGGCTGCGCAGCAGAGCGGCATCCGCAACATCGACGACTTCAATGGCGGCGACAACGAAGGCTGCGGCTACTTCCAGGTCAACCAGAAGGCCGGGGTGCGCTGGAACGCCGCCAAGGCTTTTCTCAAGCCCATCGCCAACCGCTCCAACCTGGTGGTGCTGACCGATGTCGAGGTGCAGCGGCTGATACTCGAGGACGGCCGCGCCACCGCAGTACGGGCCATCAGCCAGGGCCGCCAGCAGACGTTCAAGGCCCGCCGGGAGATCATTCTGTGCGCCGGTTCCGTCGGCTCGCCAAGTATTCTGCAGCGCTCCGGGATTGGTCCGAGCGCGCTGCTGCAGCGGCTGGGGATCGGGGTCAGCCATGACCTGCCTGGGGTCGGCGGCAACCTCCAGGATCACCTGCAGTTGCGCCTGATCTACAAGCTGGAAAACGCTCGCACCCTGAACCAGATCGCCGGCAGCCTGTGGGGCAAGATGGGCATGGGCCTGCGCTACCTGTATGACCGCAGCGGCCCGCTGTCCATGGCCCCGAGCCAATTGGGCGCCTTTGCCCGCTCGGGACCGGAGCAGACCAGCGCCAACCTCGAATACCACGTGCAGCCGCTGTCCCTGGAGCGCTTCGGTGAGCCCCTGCACAGCTTCCCGGCCTTCACCGCCTCGGTCTGCGACCTGCGTCCGCAAAGCCGCGGCCGGATAGAGATACGCTCCGTGGAACCCGGGGATGCACCGCTGATCCAGCCCAATTACCTGAGCCATCCGGAGGATCTGCGCGTCGCCGCCGATGCCATCCGCCTGACCCGGCGCATTGTCGGTGCCCCGGCCCTGCAGCCGTTCAAACCCAGCGAATACCTGCCCGGGCCGCAGCTGCAGAGTGAGGAACAACTGCATGAAGCGGCGGCGCGCATCGGCACCACCATCTTTCATCCGGTGGGCACCTGTCGCATGGGCAGCGACGCCCACGCCGTCGTCGACGCGCAACTGCGGGTGCACGGCATTCCCGGACTGCGGATTGCCGATGCCTCGATCATGCCGCGCATCACCTCCGGCAACACCTGCTCGCCGACGCTGATGATCGCCGAGAAGGCTGCCGAACTGATTCTCGCCAGCGTCCCCAGGAGTACCGTCCAGCACAAGGAGAACACCACCCCGGCATGAGTGCAGGAGCCGGCTTGCCGGCGAAGGCGCCTCCAAGGCCGGCACCTGGCTCAAGGGCCTCTTCGCTGGCAGGCCAGCTCCTACGCTCGGGAGGTAAACGAAGGTTCATCGCACGGTCGCGGTGAATCGCAACAACGGCGTCGGTCACGGCGCCGGCAGTGGAACAACAACAATAATCACTGTAAGGAAGCCCCCTATGTCAGAACACGCTCAGCCTCTCAATGCGTCCCTGGACGACTGCGCCGCCAAGGGCAGTCAGAAGGTGATCTTCGCCTCGTCACTCGGCACGGTGTTCGAGTGGTATGACTTCTTTCTCTATGGCGCCCTGGCGGCGGTGATCAGCAAGCAGTTCTTCGCCGGGGTCAACGACACCACGGCGTTCATCTTCGCCCTCATGGCCTTTGCCGCCGGCTTCGTGGTGCGCCCCTTCGGCGCCCTGGTGTTCGGTCGCCTGGGGGACATGATCGGCCGCAAGTACACCTTCCTCGCCACCATCGTCCTCATGGGAGTGGCGACTTTCGCCGTGGGCCTGCTGCCCAACTACGCCAGCATCGGCATCGCCGCACCGATCATCCTGGTGGCCCTGCGCATGCTCCAGGGCCTGGCCCTGGGCGGTGAATACGGCGGTGCCGCCACCTATGTGGCCGAGCACGCGCCCCAGGGCAAGCGCGGTTTGCACACCAGCTGGATCCAGTCCACCGCAACCCTCGGCCTGCTGCTGTCGCTGCTGGTGGTACTGGCTTGCCGCTATTTCACCGGCGATCAATTCGAGGTCTGGGGCTGGCGCCTGCCGTTCCTGCTGTCCATCGTCCTGCTGGGCATCTCCACCTGGATCCGCATGAGCCTGCACGAGTCGCCGGCCTTCCTGAAAATGAAAGAAGAAGGCCGCGCCAGCAAGGCGCCGATCCGCGAGTCCTTCGGCAAATGGGAGAATCTCAAGGTGGTGCTGATCGCCCTGTTCAGCATCAACGCCGGGCAAGCGGTGACCTTCTACGCCGCGCAGTTCTACGTTTTGTTCTTCCTCACCCAGTTCCTCAAGATGGACCCGGCCCTGGCCAACAGCCTGCTGATCATCAGCGTGGTGATCGGTGCGCCGATGTTCATCTTCTTCGGCTGGCTCTCGGACAAGATCGGCCGCAAGCCGGTGCTGATGCTCGGCCTGCTGCTGGCCACCGTGCTGTATTTCCCGATCTTCAAGGCCCTGGCCCATTACGCCAACCCGGCCATCGACCAGGCCAGCCGCCAGGCGCCCATCAGCGTCAGCGCCGACCCGGCCACCTGTACCTTCCAGTTCGACCCAGTGGGCAAGGCGCGCTTCGACAGCCCCTGCGACAAGGTCAAGACCTTCCTGGTGAAACAGGGCCTGCCCTACAGCAGCGTCGCCGCCCCGGCCGGCAGCCCGGTGCAGGTCAGCGTCGGTGACGTGACGATCAACGGCTTCGACGAAGCGGCGCTGCGTGGCGCGGTGACCCTGGCCGGCTATCCGCAGCAGGCAGACACCCAGAACGTCAACAAGCCCATGGTGGTGCTGTTGATCGTGGCGCTGATCCTGATTGCCGCCATGTGCTACGGCCCGCTGGCAGCGCTGATGGTGGAGCTGTTCCCGACCCGTATCCGCTACACCTCGATGTCCCTGCCCTACCACATTGGCAACGGCTGGTTTGGCGGCTTCCTGCCCACCGTGTCCTTTGCCCTGGTGGTGTACACCGGCGATATCTTCTATGGCCTGTGGTACCCGGTGCTGATTACCGGGGTCAGCCTGGTGGTGGGCTTGCTGTGTTTGCGTGAGACCCGGGATATCGATATCGACCACGTCTGACGGGGCCGTTCACGGGCGAGCAGGATTGCGTAGGAGCCGGCGGCTGTCAGGTGTTGTTGCAGCCGCTGGCGATGGTGTCTTGGTTAGAGGTGCTGGACTGCGACGGTTCCAGGTTCCACTCGGGCGGGTTGCCGGCGATCGTCAAGGGCGGCATCGATGGGACGGCTTGAATAACGCGCTGCTTTGCGCCACTGTCTCGGCACTTTTTCCGGCGGAGACCGAGCATGCTGTTGATCCTTCCCGCAGTGATGGCCCTGGCCTTGATCCTGGTGTTCTGGCGCCGTCAGAAAGCCCTCACTGCGTTGCGCCGGGAAGCCTATATCCGCAACTTCACCTTGCCACCGCGGCTGTTCGAGCCGCTGCGCACCCAGCATCCACACCTGAGCCTCAAGGACTGCCAACTGGTGGCCCAGGGCCTGCGCCAATTTTTCCTCGCCTACCTCAAAAGCGGCCAGCGCTACGTGTCGATGCCGTCCCAGGTGGTGGACGACCTGTGGCATGAATTCATCCTGCATACCCGGGACTACCAGGCGTTCTGCAACAAGGCCTTCGGCCAGTTCCTCCATCACACCCCCGCTGCGGTGCTCGGCCAGAATGCCGAGCAAAAGAGCGACAACGGCCTGCGCCGGGTCTGGCGCCAGGCCTGCCTGGAAGAAAACATCAACCCGGCCCAACCCAGCCGCCTGCCGCTGCTGTTCGCCCTGGATGCCAAGCTGAAGATCGCCCGGGGCTTTCACTACGTCGCTGACTGCCAATCCCTGCGGCGCCTGACGGATAACGGCAGCACGGCCGCGGTGGTGCACTGCGGCAGCGACCTGCACAGCAGCTCCTTCGACAGCGATTCCTCCAGCAGCAGCTCTGACAGCGACAACTCGCGTTTGAGCGGCGACGCAGACAGTGGCGGCAGCGATGGCAGCGGTTGTGGGGGTGGCGGTTGCGGCGGCGGGGGTGGTGACTGACGTTCAGTGAAGAGCGGCGCCTTGGCGCCGCTCCCGTCACACAGCGTTGATCAGGCGATGATGTCGGTGACGGCCGCCTGGCCCACGGTGCCCACGGCGAAGTCCACCGCGCCATGGCCGGTCAGGTCGATCATCAGGCTGGTCTGGTTGGTCTCGGCGAAGTAGGTGAGGATCGCATCGCCGGCGTGGCCAGTGAAGCCGCTGACGAAGTTCAGGGTGGCGCCGGTGGAGGCAAACAGGCCGCTGAGGTCGATCTTGTCCTCGCCACTGGCGAAATCCATGATCCAGTCCGGGGCGTCGAAGGTCGAATCCGCAGCCGCGCCGTAGACGAAGGTGTCGGCCCCCGCCCCACCCCACAGGCTATCGCCGCCGCCACCGCCGTAGAGGATGTCGTTGCCGGCACCGCCTTCGAGGATGTTTGCCGCAGCGTTGCCGATCAGCAGGTCATTACCGGAGCCGCCGATGGCGTTTTCCACGGTCACGCCATGGGCGATGGAGACGTTGCCCACCAGGCCGCCGACATCGGAGAAACCACCCTCGTTGAGGTTGATTTTCTGGTTCTGGGTGAAGCCGGAGAAGTCCAGGGTATCGTTGCCGCCACCGTCCCAGACCGCGAACACCAGCTTGTCGGAGGCGCTATGGGCGCTGTAGAAATCCCGCTCGGTGTTGGAGTTGAAGCCATAGACCGTGTTGTCGGCACGGGTCTCGTGGTTGGCGCCATAGAGCTTCTGCACCGCGACGATATCGTCCAGCAACGGCGCCGAGGCGTAGGCACCGCCGCCGTCCTTGCTGAAGTTCTGCCCGGTGTGGCTCTCGCTCCAGTAGCTCATCAGGCTGTAGCCGCGGGTGTCCTGGGCGTAGGTGACGTCGTTGTAGGTCGGGCTGCCGCTGCCGGCGTTGTATACACCCGGATGGGACAGGCCCAGGCTGTGGCCGATCTCGTGGGTCAGGGTCTGGCGACCATAGTTGCCATTGCCCGGAGTTTCGTTGACCCGGTACTGGTCGTTGATCAGGTACCAGGACTGGCCGTCATAGCTGCTGCCGGACGGCAGGTAGGCGAAGGCCGCGCCGCCGGTGCTGACGTTGTAGTTGCCGAAGCTCAGGTGGCCGTCACCGCCCTTGGCGGACTCGCTGAAGGTGATGTTGGCCACGTCCGACCAGGACTGCAGGGCCAGGAAGGCCTGAGCCTTCTGCAGCGCGCTGAACTCGCTGAAACTGCCCAGGGCCGGGTTGTAGTTGGCCGGTTTGTCAGTGAGGAAGCTGTAGCTCAGGTCGATCTTGCCGTCGCCATTCTGGTCGTGCCAGGACAGGCCCTTGCGCAGGATCGAGTCGGCGGCCTGGTCGGCGGTGAACGATGGCTTGCCGTTCACCAGTTCGCTGCCGCCCCGGTCATACAGATGGCTGAAGGCGTGGACCTGCTGGTAGGCATTACTGCCCGCTGCGAGCGGGTCGATCCCGTAACCGATGGTTTCAGGAAGTGCTTTGGATAGTGCGTTTGACATTGTTACGTCCTTGTTCCAGACAAAAAATTTCCGATAGAACAGCCACGACCCCGCCTGCGAGATCGTCCTATCACTCGCCCATTGAGGCCCTGGAAACCTGACACAGTCGTCAACGGCGAGTCCACGGTTTTTTTTGTCCGACAAAAGCCCGAAAACCGCTCTGCCCCGGGGTAAATATTCCACTCGCGCACAGCTCTGGCAGCCGATAGGCTAAGCCCCCATCCGGGGTTGCAAAGGGCCGCTCAGGCCTCTGCCTCCAGGCTGTTCCACGAGGAGTCCGCGATGCGCAAAATCCTGCTGCTGGGCACTTTGATGATGTTCACCGGCGCCGCCCACGCCGAAGCTGTACCGCTGTTCAACGTCTCCTGCCCCGGCAATCTGGCCGTCAGCGCCGACCAGGGCGGTCCGATTTACATCAACGGCAAAGTGGTCAAGAGCCGCGCTGTGGATGACCGGCATTTCCAGGTCAAGACGCCGGAAACGAACCTGACCATCAGCGTCGAGGACGACGACTCAGTGAGCGTGAAGTACAGCGACAAACACGGTGCCAGTGGCCTGTGCGAAGCCGTGGACGACTGAGGCGCCTCAGAACAGGCCCATCTGCCCGCCCACCAGGGTGCTGAAGTCGTCCTGCACGAACGGCAGGATGGCGTCTGCCACCGGCTGCAGTTGCCGGGTCAGGTAGTGCTCGTAGTCGATGGCCGCGCGGCGGTTTTCCAGGGGCTCGGGGCCGGCCAGGGTGATCACGTAGCTGATCCAGCCACCGTTCTGGTACTGCAGGGGCCGGCCCTGCTCGCGGTTGTACTCGTCCGCCAGGCGCGCCGCGCGCACATGGGGTGGCACGTTGCGCTCGTAGTCGTCCAGGGGACGGCGCAGGCGCTTGCGGTAGATCAGCAAATCGTCCAGTTGCCCGGCCAGGGTGCGTTGCACGTAGTCGCGCACATAGTCCTGGTAGGGCTGGCGGTGGAAGATGCGCTGGTACAGCTCCTGCTGGAATTCCCGGGCCAGGGGCGACCAGTCGGTGCGCACGGTCTCCAGGCCCTTGTAGACCATCTCCTGGCTGCCATCGGCGCGCTGCACCAGCCCGGCGTAACGCTTCTTGCTGCCCTCCTCGGCACCGCGGATGGTGGGCATCAGAAAGCGTTTGTAGTGGGTTTCAAACTGCAACTCCAGGGCGCTTTCCAGGCCGTACTCTTGCTGCAGATGCTCGCGCCACCACTGGTTGACGTGGGCCACCAGGCCGCGGCCGATCAGCGCCGCCTGCTCCTCGTCATGCAGGCTGCCGAGCCAGACGAAGGTGGAGTCGGTATCGCCATAGATCACTTGATGGCCCTGGGCTTCGATCAACTGCCGGGTACGGGCCATGATCTCGTGGCCACGCAAGGTGATGGATGACGCCAGGCGTGGATCGAAGAAGCGGCAGCCGCTGGAGCCGAGCACGCCGTAGAAGGCGTTCATGATGATCTTCAGGGCCTGGGACAATGGCGCGTTGTGCTCGCGCTTGGCCACTTCGCGGCCCTCGGCGACCCGGGTCACGATCGAGGGCAGGCAATGTCGGGTACGGGAGAAGCGCGCGCCGCGAAAGCCTGCCACCGAGTGCTGGTCATCCGGTTGACGCAGGCCCTCCACCAGCCCCACCGGGTCGATCAGGAAACTGCGGATGATCGAGGGGTACAGGCTCTTGTAGTCCAGCACCAGCACCGACTCGTAGAACCCGGGCCGCGAATCCATGACAAAACCACCGGGGCTGGCCTGGGGCGGCAGCTCACCGAGATTGGGCGCGACAAAGCCCTGGCGATGCATCAGCGGCATGTACAGGTGAGTGAAGGCCGCCACCGAGCCACCGCTGCGGTCGGCGGGCAGGCCGGTGACCGTGGCCCGCTCCAGGAGAAAGGTCAGCAGCTCGGTCTTGGCGAAGATCCGCGTCACCAGCTCGCAGTCCTTGAGGTTGTAGCGGGCCAGGGCCGGCTTGTCCTCGGCGAACATGCGGTTGATTTCGTCCATGCGCTGGTACGGGTTGTCGATGGACTTGCCCTCCCCCAGCAGCGTCTGGGCCACGTTCTCCAGGCTGAAGGACGGGAAACTCCAGGTCGCCGAACGCAATGCCTCGATACCGTCGATGATCAAGCGCCCGGCGGCCGAGGCAAAGTAATGGGTGCGGCTGCCGTGCTCGCGCCATTGCATTTCCTCGCCACCACGCCCCAGGCGCAGGGGCACGGCCAGGCGCCGGGCATGTTCGTGAAGCACCCGCAGGTCGAACTGCACCAGGTTCCAGCCGATGATTGCGTCAGGGTCGTGCTCGGCCAGCCATTGGTTGAGTTTCTCCAGCAACTGCTCGCGGCTGGCGCAGAACTCCAGGTCGAAGTCCACCGGGCTGTCGTCCTCCCGGGCCTTGCCGAGCATGTACACCTGGCGCTGGCCACACCCCTCCAGCGCAATGGAGTACAACTCACCGCGCTCGCTGGTTTCGATGTCCAGGGACACCAGCTTGAGGGTCGGGCGGTAGTCCGGCGCCGGCTTCATCTGCGCCTCAAGCAACAGGCCGTCGGGCCCTGGCTGGCCGCCAAAGGACACCGGCGCGGTAATGAAACGCTCCATCAGGTAGCGCTCGGGCGGACGAACGTCGCCCTCGAACACCTCGACACCGGCACGGCGCAGGGTCTTGTCCAGGCGCATCAGTTGATTGTGCTGCGGGCAGTACATGCCCAGCACCGGGCGCTGGTGGAAGTCCCGCAACTGCAAGGGGCGCAGCTGGACATCCGGGTCGTCGGCCAGCAAACGCTCGGCCTGGGCCCGCTGGGCCGCCGGAACGAAGGCCACGGACGTTTGCAACGGCAAGCGGATACGGCGCGGCCCCTGATCGGTGGCCAGCCAGAATTCGACTTCCGTGCCCGCCGGCGTGTCGCGCCAGTGCCGGGTCAGGACGAAGCCTTGTTGTACATCCACCGCTGCAACCTCAGAACATTTCAAGGCGCCGATTCTACCTGCCCTGACCGGCATTGGGGGGCCTGGGTGATGGCTTTTCGGCTTTTGTCAGACAATATGTAGTGCCTTAAAATTTTCACTACAAAACCGTTGACGAGAGGATTTCGCCCTTGCATGATGCAGGCGTCCCCCCGATCGGGGGACGAGGCAAAGGTGTTATGAGCAAGCTCGTCTGACCGCCGAGCTGTGACCCGGATGTGTACTGCCCACAAGGCAGATTGATGAAACTGACCTGGCATTGACCGTCCAGTACCAAGACGGGAAGCCGGCGAAAACTCTTCAAGATGCTTGTGGCCGATGGTGGGAATGTCGGCAGCTTCATCCAGGTTTACGCTGCTTCTCTTCGTTGTGACGCTATTGCGTAGCAGTTAATCAAGGCAACTACACGCATCAGGCTCTGGGCCTTATCTGTATCCGACAGACACCCTCTGTCGCCCTGTTTCCGGTATCAGGGTTCAACTTACCGACGTAGCAAGATGAATTAGCGAATCAACTTAGATAGATCGATAAATGGTCAAGGGGGCTACAAATGAATCTTAATAATCAACCCACTATTGATGAATTGGCACGTATGTTCGCCGCACAGAAAGACAGCCACGACAGCCACATCCTGTGGATTGCCAAGTCGGGCCAAGTGCATATCGACTGCCTGTCGCCCCATAGCCATGAAGCAGAGTTCGACCAGAACAACCAGGAACTGGCGGCCCGCCTGAAGATGTACCGCCGCGGCCAGGGCTACGTCGGCAAGAAAGCCGCCGCCGACAAAGACTTCATCGGTCGGGTCCTGGAGACCCTGAAAGCCGAATGGCAATCGCTGCGGGACAAGTCGGAAGTTCGGGTGATTGATCGGTTTTGTTGAGTACCTTGTGTGATCAACGGGTTGAACACCCGTTGATCCACCCTCTTCCTGGAACAACTGCAACACGGCACATAACCAACTACCAACTTCTGCGTGTTGCAGCCACCTCTAGCAACTTTCACTCCCCTCATGACTTGCCACAGCGTTGCAACAAGTGGCTCGGAACTTCCCTGACGCGCCTGTTTCTCGAGCATTCGATCCGGCACCTGGGCATGCTCTTCGAGCACAGCGGCCTTACTTGCCAGTGAGCGACGCCGGAGGGACGAAATACACATCGCGGCGCTTTAGCCCATAGTTGCCCATGCGCAGGTAACGCTCGTTCATGTTCATGAAGGGCTTGATCATCGGCGCGATGATCAATAGAAACGCGATGGTGCCGATGCCGAATGGCCCGCCCATGAACCAGCCGAGGACAAAGACCGAAATCTCCAGAACCATCTTCGCCAGGGTGAAGGACCAACCGAGTTTGTTCATCATGCTGATCACCAGTAAATCGATGACCCGGATGCCGATCCCGCTCATGATGATCAGCGCCGAGGAATAAGCGCACAACCCCAAGCCAATGGCGAGCAGCACATAAGGCCCCAGGGCCGCCGCCAACACCTCGTCAAACTCCAGAAACAGCCAGAGATCGATGAACAGTCCGGTCAGGGTCGTGGTCACAAAGGGACTGATCGGCGGCCACTGCCTGTTCCACAGTGCCCACCAGAGCAACAAGCCCACCGAGAACAATGCAGAACAAGCCCCCAGTCCCACCTGCAGATGATTGTTCAAGGCGATGACAAACACATCCAGTGGATCGGTGCCCAATCGGCTGACAATAAAGAACAGTGCCCCCAGCGAAAAGATCATCACGCCTATCAAGTACATCGCCAGCCGACTCGGCGTCAGCCAGGCACGCACAGAGGCGGCCAGGACTTTCTTGAGGCCCTTGGGCTCGTGGATTGGTTCGTTGATCATATCGTTTGCCTTTTCTCAGAATGGATACATCCGTTGTGTCCTGCCATGCGCCCATTCACCTCGAGCTCATGGAGATAAAACTCATGCCGTTGCTGACATGGCGAATGCTGACCCTGGAGTTGTCGATGCCACCTTCGCAAATCTCGTTCTGCACTTCGTGGCTGGCCTGGGCCAGATACAACCCGCCCAGCACCGAGGCTTCGGTGCCCTGGGGGGAATGCATCACCAGGGGCGGATTCAAGGAGGGCTTCAGGTAGCCCGGCTCGCGCAGCAGCATGCCCACCTGATGGGGGATTTCCGGGAAGCGTCCGAGCATGCCCCCGCCAAGGCAGATCACCTCCACCCGGAACAGCTCCACCAGGTTGGCCGTGGCCAGCGCCAGGGCCTGTACCGCCCGCAAGCGCCAGTGGTTAAGCGTGGCCTCATCGGAAAAGCCCATCGAGGCGACAAACTTGTCCAGTGAACGGAACGACGCATAGGCCTGCAGACAACCCGCCCGTCCACAACTGCAGGGCGCTCCTCCGGGCCAGACCAGCAGGTGTCCCAATTCGCGATCGGGCAACATGCGGCCCTGATAGACCACGCCGCCACCAACCCCGGTGCCCAGGGAAAAATGCACCAGGTTGGAGGCACGCATGACCGTGGCATCGCCGAAAGTCGCCGCCGTTCCGTCATCGCACCAGATCACCCGTTCGACCCCCTCGATGCGAAAAGCCGGGCCGATGGCCAGGCCTTCCCAGTCGGGTCGATTGGGCCAGCGAATGATTGTGCCGTCGGCATTGATCGTCGGCGCGCTGGCAATCACCAGGCAATTGATCGGGCCGTACAGCGCTATTTGCTGGCACAACAGGACCACCGCCTGTTCAAGAATGCTTTGCGGAACACAACCGGCCGGAATCTCGATGCGCTCACGCTGCACAACGCGTCCGGCGATGCTGAAGTGAAGGGCCATCTTGCTGCCGCCCAGGTCGATACTTGCGCAATGCATCAGAAACGCCCTCCGCCATCGACCGCGATCACCGCACCGTTGATATAGGAGGCCCGGGCCGAGGCGAGAAAGCCGACCACTGCCGCCACTTCCTCGGGGCGTCCCAAGCGTCGCAGGCCAATACGCTGGCACACCTGCTGTTCCTCGGCGGCGCTGTAATGGGTCGGTGGTCCGGCCACGGCCCCCGGAGCTACCACATTGACGGTGATGCCGAACCCACCGACCTCAAAGGCCAGTGATCGGGCGTAACCATGCAGCGCCGCCTTGGACGCGGCATAAAGGCTTTGCCCGGGCATCCCGCTCTCGCCGGCCAGTGACCCCAGGAGCACCACGCGCCCGGCTCGCTGCCCCAGCATCGGCCGCACAACCTGACGCACCAGGCGGATCGTGGCCTCGACATTGAGTTCGAACAGCGGGTCGCCATCGAGTTGATTGCTGAGCAGGGCAGACTTGCGCAACATCTTCCCGGCACAACACACCAAGGCATGAATCGGCCTTGAGTCAGCGGCCAGGGTGGCCAGCATCCTTGAGGTATCTTCTGCGCATGTCAGGTCGCAAGCGACCGGAATCAGTGTGCCAGGCAGCTCCGCGGTCTCGGCGACCAGGGCTTGCATACGCTCGATGTTGTGTTGATAGACCCCGAAGACCCAAGCGCCTTCGCGGACCAGCTCTTCACATATCGCAGCGCCCAGCACACCTGAAGCCCCTGTGACAAGGCACACCCGTCCATTCAGTTCCAGCATGATTTTCCCTATCTGCAATCGATTTAAACAGGCAGCTGAACCGCTACCCTGTATGACACCCGGTACTGCGTGGTTCCTGCCGTCGCCACAGGAAGCTGGCGAAAGTACTTGTCTTCGAAGCAGCTCAGGCAGGGAGCTCCGTTGTGGTCGTAGGATTCGACAACGCACAGCCTCAACAGCGCGCCCAGCGGTGACCTGTGCAACGGCCATTGATCACAGACAAGCCCCGCCTGCTGTGACAGCAGGCGGATCATCAAGGGGTCCACGGCAATCCACTCACCACAGATCTGCAGTTCGGCCCAGTAATGGCCGGTGGCATAGGGGGAACTGAGCAGCAGGCCGAATACCTGCCTGGCAGGCAAGCCGAGTGCCTTGGCCCGCTCAACCAGCAGTTTCGAGAAGCCACCGCATTCGGCCAGCTTGTGCCGGCTCATGAATTCAAGGTCCCAACGAACTCCGTCATGCAGCATGTAGAACTGCATGCCGGCACTGACCTCTTCGATCAGCTCCCGAAACGGACTCGGCAGGAGCCGCATTTGGCCCGGTATGACTAGGCATTGGCGATAGAAGTCACCGCCCTGCGGTGCCTCCAGCACACACAGGCGCTCCGCGGCG
The DNA here is from genome assembly GCF_042980055.1 of Pseudomonas danubii. NCBI lineage: Bacteria > Pseudomonadati > Pseudomonadota > Gammaproteobacteria > Pseudomonadales > Pseudomonadaceae > Pseudomonas > Pseudomonas danubii. The sequence goes on along the minus strand of NZ_CP116502.1, from coordinate 3,928,635 downwards.
GTCAGCACCTGGATCGGCCCCTGGGGCGGCTGTTTCTCGTTGAGCGTATACACCAGTTCAACCTGTCGCTGACGATCGGACTGGCGAAACGCCGTGGCCCAACTGCGCATGGCCAGTTTGTGCAACGACGGCAAGCGCAGGTGCAGGGACAGGCTGTACAGATCGTCAGGATCGAAGAACTCGTCGTGCTCCTGAATACGCGACACCAGGCCGATGGACTTCAGTGCCTGCAGGTCACTGTCGACAAAGCCATAGAGCCCCGCCTCCCCTGCCGCCACGCTGAACCGGCGATGGTGATCCTCGACCTTGGCCAGGTTATCGAGAACAGCTTGCGCCAACGGCTGCCGAACAAGCGCCAGGCTGGTCATGCGAAGCTCGTCATTTCACATTGGGCAGCCGCCTGACAACCACTCAGCCCGGCGATTGTCGGGGCGATCTGTTGCAGTTGAAGGGGCCCCGGCGCGGCCTTGATCCTGGCCCCATCCAGCAGCACGAAGCCGCAGTCGCGATGCCATCCCGACTGCGCGGTGCGGCGCACGTGGTTGGCCCAGCGCGGATCGCCCAAAGGTGGGCGCTTGGGGTCCGCCGGAGTCACGATCAGGCTCGGGGCCAGGTGAGTATGGGGCCCCTGGTACACCTCCTCCCGGGCACGGACGCTGGCCAGCGCCGGCTGCCCATCGGCAAAGCGGATGTCACTCAGGCATTGCATCACCGCCTGGCGTTGAGCAGCGCTGGCGTGCCCTTCATTGCACAGGTCGGCGCACAACATCACCCCATGGGAACCCTGCACCGTCTCCAGGGCGACGCTGCGCTTGAGGTCAACCTGCCCCTGCTCGTCGAGCACTTGCAGGCCCGCGGCCCGCAAGTGCTGATCGATGGAGAAGAACCCCGCCAGTTCGCCGAAGCCCATTTCGGAAAACACCAGCATCGACTCTGGAGCCAGGGACTGCAGACGCTCGCAGGCACGGTCGATGAAGTCATAAGCGCGCAGAATCTGCGGGCGCTGCGCGGGCTCGGACTCAAGCATTTCGTACCACATGAAATGTGACAGACGATCGGCCAGGGTCAGGTTGACGATCATCACATCCGCCTCTTGCGCAAGCGCCATGGCGCTGTCGAGCTGATGCTCGGCAATCCGGAAGGCCTGGGCTGCGAACCCGTCGAAGGGCTGCCCGGTGTAGAACAGCGAAACGTCATGGGCGTAGCGCACCCCCTGGGCATTCAGGTCGCGCAGCAGGCTGCGCGGGTGGCTGGTATTCATCGAGTTGTGCATCGGGTAGGTAATCAGCGTGCCATTGAGCGGCCGCGGCGGATGGGTGAGCTGCACATTGACCACCGCAAAACGCTGACCGGCCATTTCCGGCCACTCCCAAAGCCGGGGCGCCATGACATCGGTGGTTTCGAGAATCCGCGGAATCTCCCCCGAGCTGTGGGCGCTCCAGTAGGAAAAGCAGCCGTGCCGACCCGGGTTGACCCCCGAGAAAGCGGTCGCCAGGTTGCTTGGCTCATAGGGCACCGGCCCACAATTCAAATGCCGATAAGAGTGCGCGCCCAAGCGCTGCGAGAACCATGGAAGCCGGCCTTTGGCAACTTCGGACTCCAGTACCAGTGGGTCCATCCCTTCGGCAATGACAATCAATGTCTTCATAATATCAATTAGCCTCTTATCATCCCTGAATCCGGCAAACTTAGTGAATACCGAACCAACACTTAGACATGACCGCAAAGTGACAATCCCTTTGCAATGTCGCGAATACCACCCTGTCAAGAAAGCGAATAAAAGGCAGAAAGACACAAACCACTCCTTTATTTAAAAAGGAGAGCTGCATATAAATTCCCAGATATGAAACGACACTTCCTTGACGTCAGCTATTCTTATAAAGCGCGCCTACGCCCGCCACCAACCCACCTCAAAGCCATTCAGAACGGGGGCTTCAGGACAAATCAGCTATTTCCGATTTTTTAACACAGGGATTAATTCGGACACGACAACTGCAACTCCGAGAGTATTTCACAATATTACAAAGGATTACTAAAAATAACCTTGCACCCAGCTTTTAATCCCATGTTATCTTCACGGCGACTCTGAAAATAACAACTAGGGAAGCACCACCCACGAACTACAAAATCTATAGCGCGACACATTTGGCAGCCCAACTACAACTTCAGGAAAGACACTTTAAACACCGGGACTTCTTCCAAAACATCCCGGTAAACATCTGCTTGCCTGTTTATTTATCAACCTTTCCAAGGGAATGGATGTATGACCCTGGCTATTGATGGCGGTACCCCTGTTCGACAAACCCCTTATCCCGGCTGGCCACAGTTTGGCGCCGAAGAGGAAAGCGCTCTGCTGCGCAGCCTGCACCAGGGCCAGTGGTGGCGCATGCAAGGCTGCGAAAACCTGGACTTCGAACAGGCCTTCGCGCAGATGCACGGTGCCCATTCGGCCTTTGCGGTGAGCAACGGCACAGTGGCGATCGAAATCGCCCTGCAAGCCGCAGGCATCGGTGCCGGTGACGAGGTCATAGTGCCGGCGTTCACCTTCATCTCCACCTCGATGGCCTGCCAGCGTATCGGTGCCACCGCGATTGCCGTGGATGTACTGCCCGACACGCTGTGCATCGACCCGGCCGCCGTGCTGGCGAACATCGGCCCCCGCACCCGAGCCATCATTCCAGTACACATGGCTGGGCACATGTGCGACATGCTCAGCCTGTCGAGAATCGCCGACCAGCATCGGCTGGTGATCATCCAGGACGCCGCCCATGCCCACGGCGCGCGGGGCTACGCAGATACCGGGATCGGCGAGTATGGCTCCCTGGCCTGCTTCAGTTTCCAGAACTTCAAGCTGATGACCGCCGGTGAAGGCGGCCTGGTCCTGTGCCCCAACGAAGAGCTGCGCGAGAAGGTCTTCCTGTATGGCAATTGCGGGCGTCCGCTGGGTGATCGCAGCTATCAGCACACCGTGGTCGGCACCAATGCCCGGTTGAGCGAGTTCAGCGCCGCGGTGCTTGGTGTCCAGCTTTCACGCCTGGAGCAACAGACCCGCGTGCGCCAGCACAATGCCCGGCTCCTGAGTGACACCCTGGCCCGCCAGGGACTGGTCACCGCACAGGTGCGCACCCAAGATGCCCACACCCATCCCTATTACATGTTCCTGTTCACCCTCAACGACCTCCCGGGCCAGCGCGCGCTGGATCGCAACCGGGTGGTGGACTGCCTGGTGGCCGAAGGCATCCCGGCGTTCCGCTCCTACCAGGCGCTGTACCGCATTCCCAGCTTCTGGCAGGCTCCGGCACCGACCCGGCAGGACCTGGCCCAATGCATCGCCTCCTGTCCGGTGACCGAGCACATGGCACAACGAGGTATCTGGATCCATCACCGCGCCCTGCTCGGCAACGAACAGGACACCCTGGACATCGCCACGGCCATCGCCAAGGTCCACCAGCATCTGGCCGGCGAACGATGATCGAGCCCCGTATAGCCCTCGTCGGAGCCGGCTGGGTGGTGCGCAATGTCTGGGCACCACTGCTGGTGCAACACAATGCGCACATTGTCTCGGTGATCGATCCACAGACCGATGCGAGTACGGCCTTCCCTGCCATGTCGCCTGGCCCGCGCTGGCATCGCTGCATGAGTGACCAGGCGTTGCACAATTGCAATCTGGCCCTGATCTGCTCGCCCAACGTGCATCACGTGCAGCAGGCCTTGAGGGCCATGGGCCAGGGATTGCACGTGATCCTGGAAAAACCCGCCTGCCTGTCCTCCGCGGATGCCGAACAGTTGATCCGCTGCAGCCGTGAAACCGGTGCCGAACTCCTGGTCAGCGCCGCGGCGGCCCACCGCAGCGACGTTCGCGCCATGGCCGCGGCCCGGGGCGCGCTGGGCACACTGCACTGCATCGATGTCAGCTGGCGTCGGCGCCGTGGGGTGCCGCGCCCGGGCTCCTGGTTCACCCAGGCCAGCCAGGCCCTGGCCGGCTCGGGCGCGGACCTGGGCTGGCACCTGCTGGAGGTGGCTCTGCATGCACTGGACTATCCGTTGATCGACGCGGCCTTGTGCAACCATGTGCCGGCGACCGCCGATGAAGCTCAACAGCAGGCCACCTGGCGTGGCGACCAGGGCCCGGGAGGCGCGATCGAAGTCGAGTCGCAGTCATTCAGTTGCCTGCAGGCCCGGGGCGGCACGCTGGTGCGCATGAGTACTGCCTGGGCCAGCCACCAGGAGCACGATGAAACCCGTATCACCCTGTACGGCAGCGCTGGTGAGCTGTGTTTGCGCACCACCTTCGGCTTCAGCCAGAACCGCATCCAACAGCCGAGCCTGACCCTGACCGTGGACGGCACCCAGACCTCTCTGGCCTTCGCCGCCGAGGACAACCTCGCGCCCTACCGGGACTTCCTCGGCAGCCGCATCGCCAGCCTGGGCACTTGTGCGCAGACCCGCGAACACGAGTACCGCAAGCTGCGCTCGCTGGCCTCGGCGATGTCCGCCCTCTACCCCCATCTCACGCCATCTTGCACCGCCCGGCCAGGTCACTGACCGGGCGCCGCAGCCAGGAGCCACTCCCATGGCCAGTTCCACACCGCTCAAAGACAAGTTGCTGCAACTCTCCAAACTCTCGGGGCCGATCGTCGTGTCGCGCATCGGCTTCCTGTTGCTGTCCCTGGTGGACACCATCATGGTCGGGCGCTATGCCACCGAGTCGCTGGCGGCGATCTCCATCACCCACGCGATTGCCGACACCTACATGCTGATTGCCGCCGGTTTGCTGTTCGGCATCCTGGTCATGGGCTCGATCGCCATCGGCCAGCAGGACCCGCGCGCCGCCGGCCTGGCCGCCCAGCGCGGAGTGGTCCAGGCCCTCGGTCTCGGGCTGGCCTGCGCCCTGGCCAGTGTCGCCAGTCTGCCCTTGCTCGCGCGGTTCGGGGTGCAGGCGGAGCTGGCCGCGGCCATTGCCGAACTGATGGTCATCGTGGCGCTGGGGTTGCCGGCGATCCTGATCTACATCGCCTACTCGTTTTTCCTCGAAGGCATCTCTCGCCCCATGCCCGCCACCCTGGTCATCCTGGGCGGCAACCTGGTCAACGCAGTGCTGTGCTACGCCATGGTCTACGGCGAGTTCGGCCTGCCGGAAATGGGCGCCCTGGGCTCAGCCTGGTGCACCACCATTGTCCGGCTGTTGATGGCACTGGCGATCGTGCTGTATGTGCACCGGATCATGGCTGACCGTGACGATTTCGCGATCAACCAGCGTTTTCGCTGGGCCTGGCCGCAATGGCAGATGCAGCGCCGCATCGGTTACGGCGGCGGCTTGAGCTTCGGCATCGAAGCCCTGGCCTTCATGCTCATCGCGGTCATGGCCGCAGTGGCCTCGCCGTTAATTGCCGCCGCCTGCGCGGTGCTGGTCAATATCCGCTCGATCCTGTTCATGATTCCCATGGGGGTCGGCTTTGCCACCTCGATCCAGGTGGGCATGGCCCACGGCAACCGCGACCTGCCGGACATCAAGCTGTCGACCCGCGCCGGGCTGCTGCTGGGGGTGTCCCTGAGCACCCTCTGCGCCCTGGTCCTGGCGGCCCTGCCGGAACCGTTGCTGGCGCAATACAGCCATGACTCGCAACTGCTGGCCGTGGCCCTGCCGAGCATGCTGCTACTGGCCCTGGCGCTGCCCTTCGATGCCTGGCAGGGAATCATGTCCAATGCCCTGCGCGGACGCGAAGACGCCATGGCCCCCACCCTGATCCATGCCATTGCCTACCTGCTGCTGATGGTGCCCCTGGGCTGGCTGCTGACCCTGCACTGGCAGCGCGGCCTCAATGGTCTGGTGGAAGCCATGCTGATCGGCAACCTGATCGCTGCGGTGCTCATGACCCAGCGCCACCACCAACTGAACCACCAGCCCGGCCAGGCTGGCCCTGCCAGCGACTTGCGCGACGAAGGTGCCTGATGCAGCTCTCCGTGATCATTCCGGTGCATGCCAAGGCCGAGCGCCTGCGCCTGACCCTGGCCAGCCTGCAGCGCCAACAGGCACGCTGTGAATTCGAGACCGTGATCGTCGCCGACGGCGCCCAGCCCGCCGTACTGGCCCTGGTCGAATCCTTGCCGGACGTACGGCTGCTCAGCTCGCCGGGCCTGGGGCGCGCAGCGGCGAGGAATCTTGGGGCCAGTGTCGCCAGGGGTGAGATCCTGCTGTTTCTCGACGATGACATCCTGGTCCAGGACGGTTTCTTCGAGGCCCACCTGCTGGCCCAGCAGGCACACGGCGGCCTGGTACACGGCCGGCTGCGGGAACTGATTGCCCTGGGTCCGGTGAGCGATCCGGCCCTGGGCACCGTCGGCTGCCCACCGATCCTGGTGGAAGACTTGCTGGCCGGGCGCTGGACACCACAGAGCGCGCGGACCCTGGCCAATCCGCTGGAGCAGGCCGCAGAACATCCACGGGCCAGCCAGTGGCCATGGCTGGCCAGTGCCGGGGCGAACATCTCCCTGTCGCGCAGCGCCTGGCGCCAAGTAGGCGGGTTCGATGCGTCCTATGGCCGACGCTGGGGCATGGAAGACCTGGACCTGGGCTACCGCTTGTGGCGGGCCGGGGTCAGGCTGAGCCTGGAACCCCGCGCCTGCGGTTACCACATGTCCCATCACAATCCCCAGCGCTGGGAGGACCATCGGCATAACCTGCAACTGTTCCAGGCCCAGGCACCAATCGCCGAGGCCCTGGCCCTGGACGAACTGCTCTCGCCCACCGGCTCGGTGCAGCGCTACATCGCCCGGGTCGACCAGATCCGGCAGAACGCCGTGTCCCCCTGTACGCGGCAGTGACGCTGCAGGGCCTGGAGAAAACGGCCCTGACCGGCGAACAGCATCAGCACCTGGGAGCGGTAGCACAGCGCCGCCTCGCGCCACGCCGGCCAGGAACAGGCAATATCCCGGGCTTGCAGCTGCAGGCCCAAGGCCCGCACATGCCCCTGCAGCGCCTGCTGCGACAACTGCTCGGCATAGGGAAACTCACTGTAGAAATACACCCGGTTAGGCAGCTCGCGGGCCAGGCGATGGGTCAGGCAATGGTCGACATGCCCCCCGATGGCCAGCGGCGCGCAGACCACATCCTGCGGCCGTAGAAAACCTTGCAGCGCAGCCACCAGGGCAGCCTCCGGGGCTGGCCAGGAGCCCGGGGCGCTGTCCAGGAACAGCGACTGCAGGCTGGCATGCGCAAAACCTCCGCCCTGATCCAGACGCAATGCACCATCCGCTGCCTCCAGGTTCGAACAGCCGTAGCCGAGGACTGCGGCGGCACGCCGATCCTCGGCGCGACGTTGCCCGGGCGTGGAAAAACAGCGCCAGCGCTGCTCCGGCGCACGGGCCCGGGTCAGCCCCGCCGGGGCGTCGCCGGCAAACAGGCTCAACAGCTCAATCTCCTGCCGCGGCGCCCAGCGTGCCAGGCCGCTGCCCAGGGACCAGACCCCATCGTCCGGGTGCGGCGACAGCACCACCACCCGGCCATTGCCGGCCTCACTGGGCATTGGCGGTGCTGCCTGCGTACAACTGGCCCAAGCGCAGGAACCGGGAGATCTCCCGGTCATTGCGCTCCACCACCCGGCAGCGGCCCATCTTCAGGGGCGAGAGCTGGATGTCCGGGAAGTTGCGCATCTGCACCCAGGACAGGTGGGAAAAGGCCTGGTACAGCGCCTGCAGTTCACGCTCGCACGCCTGCACCCGCAACACCGGCGGCACCTCGGCCAGGCGTTGCGCGCTGGCGCTGAAGGCTTCCTCGAAGGCACTGCACACATGGGTTTCGGGACAGGGCACGCAGTAGTCCAGGTACAGACCAAAGCGCAGCAGCGCCTGATGCATCTCGACTTCCTGCCTGACCTGCTCCACTGACAGCACATCGTGACTGCCGAAGTTGAGGTAGCCGCTGCGCATGGCCGGTGGCGCCTTGAGTGCCTGCAAGGCGCGACAGACGAACATCAGCAAGCCTCCCAGGTCCTTGAAACCATTGACCGCAAAGCAGTCGAACTGCCCGACCAGGCTCTGGGGCAAGGGCTGGAAGACATCGTACTGAACCACCTCGATGTTATTGAAACCCTGCTGCGCCGCGACCCGGGCAATGGTCGCCAGCAACTGCGGGTCGATGTCCGCCACGACGATCCGTCGGCGATAACCATGTACCGCGAGGAACAGCGAGAACAACGCGTCATCCCCCAACAGCAACAGCGCCTCGTGATTCAAGTCGCCCAGGCTCTGCATGATCTTGTAACGACGGATCAAGGTTTCGTAGGTCTCGACGGACTGGCTGTACTGGCTCTGCTTGTCACTGATGAGATCGGTGAGGATCTCGCGAAAATGCGGGTTCAGGCGCAGGCTGTCGTCGCCCACCAGATGCAGGCCGCAGCCCGGCAGCGGAGTCTCATCCGGCCCCTCCCGGACAAAGCGCTGCGGCGAGCCTCCCGGCACCACGCGCAGCTGTCCCTCGGCCAGCAGTTGCGCCAGGCACCAGAGCACCTGGCGCACCGTCAGGCGCGACGACAGCAATTGATAGACCCGTTGGGGGGTGGCGAGTTTGGACAGCAGGTCGTCCAGTGCGGCGGGGTCCGCGGGTAAAGCGCTGGGCAGCATCGCCAGTCCTGTCTGTAGATCCGATCGAGTTGCCGCGAGTGTGCGCATGCAGCCTCCTGTATGCCTGGTTGAAGTGAGATGCCGTCAGAGCACGGCGTGCAGAATGTTCCCGGCACAACGGCCGTGAAAGAAGTTGACCCCGACTTCCAGGGTCGCGCCGCGCCGGTCGGAAAACCCCAGCCCGGTGCCGAACAACCCGCGCACCGCTTGGCCGCCCACCGTCAGTTCGTGGCTCTGCGGGTGCTTGCACAGGTTGCCGTCGCGCTGGTCCAGGCGCAGTTGACGGCCCTGGGCATCCAGCAGCCCGGGCAATCGGGGTCGGTAACCGGTGGCATTGATCAACAGCGCACCGCGGGCGAGCCAGGGTTGCGGATCGGTGGAGCCGATGTGCAAGACGACACTGGCGCGCGCGCCAGCCTCGATCTGCAGCAGGGTGTCCTGGGCGGCGCCGCGCAAGCCGCAGAAGCGGTTGACCTCGCCACTGTCCTCATCCACCCGGTCCTGGGCCCCCAATGGCGCGGCAACCCGGGTCGAGGCCGCCCACAATGCCGGGCGGCGACGGCACAGGACCTGGATCGACCCCAGGCCGAGCAGTCCGGTGAAACGCTCAAGCAGGTAGCCGACCACGGAAAAGGCGCTATGACTGCCCCCCAGCACCACCACTGGCCGCCCTTGCTCCAGGGTCTGGCGCAGGATCGGGTCAACCCGCCCCCGCAGCACCCGGTCGGAGCACAGCACCGAAGTGGCCGGCATCGCCTCCTGCGGTTGCAGCTCACGCACCCGGGCGCCACAAGCCAGCACCAGGTAACGGCTGGAACTGTTACCCCAGCCACCACTGACCGTGAAGCCATCCGCCTCGCATCGGACGTCCTCGACCCCGTGGGCAAAATGGATCGCCGCCCTGGGGTGAGCCTGACAGCGCTCGATGATCACCTGCGCCAGTTGACGCAGAAACGCCGAGACCTGCACCAGGGGCACTACCTGCTCCGGAACCTGCAACCAGCGTTGTACCTGGGGTTGATCCAGGCACTGGGCAAACACCCCGTCGCGGCGAATGCCGCCAAGGAAATCGGCAATCGGCGAATTGGCTTCGATTTCGTAGCCCAGGCCATCCCACTGCTCCAGGGAGGCACTGCGCTCATGCACCTGCAACCCGCAGTCGAGCAATTGCTGCAAACGGCCATTGCGATCTGCAGTAATGAACAGACCCAGGGCCGCGGGCCCGAATCCGATGATCTGTAGCAAGGTATCCATGGCGTTATCCCTTTAAGCAATTGCATGGGATCGGCCCGGCGTGCGCCGGTACGATCAGAATGAATAGGAAAGCTCCAACGCCACGTGGGAATCGCTGGCCAGCGCATCCCAGACCACGTCGCTCGCGGAGCTGTTGATCAGCGCCGCGCTGACACCGGCCCGCACTGCATCGCTGAGCCCCAGGTCGAGGGAGGCGCTGAGCATGTTGTTGCGCAGATCGGACGCCTGCGCGGTGTAGCCCAGGAACACCGAGGACAAATGGGCATCGTTGAGTTCCAGACGCGCCCCCAACAGGAACTTGCGATCAAAGATGCTCACCGGGGCCAGGGGCTGGTCACGGTCGTGGTGGTATTCACCGATCAGGCTCAGGTCGGCATCGCGCCAGGCCCGGGTAATCGCGTATTCGAGCCCCACCGACAGCTTGCGCGAGCTGTAGGCATTGTCGCTAACCCGCTGATCCAGGGCCTCGAGCTTGTACAACCATTGTTCCCTGACCCAGATCGCATCCAGCCCCCATTGCGTGACCTCGGTGTACTGGGCCACCAGGCTGTCACCTTCGGCGCGCAATGCCGGCGACCGATTGGTGCCCTTGAAGTAGCTCAGGCCGATGTCCAGGTCGGCCACCGAGACGAAATAACGCGCCGCCAGATCCAGGGAATCCGGATCGGCACCGTGGATGTACTCGGCCGCTGGCTGGACCCGGTAAGCGGCAAACCGCGCCGGCTCGCTGTAGAACTGCACCGGTTCGAAGCCGTCGAGCAGGTACAGGCTCAGATGCCCAGGCCCCAGGGTGCTGCCCAGCTTGATGGCTTTCTGCGAGAGCTTTTCTTCCGGTTGCAGACCGTCGAGGTTGTCGTAGGTGTTGATCACATCCACCAGTTGGCGGGTCTCCATGACGCCCCAATGCTCCTTGATCCGCCCCACTTTCAGCTCACGGTTGTCCTGCTCGAGGAGCACGAACAGCTCATCCCAATAGAAACTCGGCCGCGGGTCCCCGGACCCGCTCTCCAGGTAGCGCGGGTTGACCACCAGGCGCAGGCGCAGGCTGTCCCAGCTCTGCAGGTACTGGTAGTCCAGGCCCAGTTGCGCGGTGCCGGACAGCTGCCCATCGTCAACGCCCTCGGCCGGCGATGAGCTGAAGAAGTAGCGCTTGAGCGCGATCTTCGCCGACAACCCCTGCTCCGCCTCGGCCTGCACCTGGGTGACGCTCCAGCACAGCCCCAGCATCAACGCCTGGAGCCTGCGGTGGACCTTGCCTGGATTCATTGCGTCAGGTTTCCAAGCCTTGCAGGTTCAAAAGCGTCCTCCCGGATGCCGGTGCGAAACTGCACGTCGGAACTGACCAGCACGGTTTGCCGACCGGTGATGTGATTGACCATGGTCATGTTCAGGGCACGCCAGTAGCGCCCCAGGAACAACTGGTAGTCACCCAGGGTCAGGGTCTTGAACTTGCTGCCCTTGCGGTCGTAGTACTCGGTCTTCATCTGCCGGTAGTCGGTCTTGTTGTACCAGACCCAGATCGACGAATAGCCCGAATACGGATACAGCGGCACCTGCTTGACCACCGCGCACTGGAAGTCGCCGCAGGGTTCGTCGCGCAACCATTGGTAGTCGTAGTTGCCGACTTCCATTGAGCCAATGTCCTCGTAGGAAAACTCGCTGCCCGAGAACGACCCGGAACGGTCGGCCGCCGCCACCCGTTTGACCCGCTTGAGGGCCGGCAGGTACAGCCAGACCTGATCGCCTTCCTTGATCTTGGAGTGGATCAGCACCCGGGAATTCTTGATGTTCTCCGGGGCCTCGAAGGTCAGCAGCACCTTGTCGCCCACCGCCGTGCTGGCGGTTTCGAAGCTGTTCATGCGCATGAAGCGGTCGGTGCTGGCGCCCTCCTTCTCCACCAGGGTCAAGCGGATTCTGGCACTGGTGTCCTGGTAGCCCAGGTCACTGTCGCGCCAGTGATGGGCGTATTGCTGCCCCAGTTCCTGCTCCGGGCTGGCCAGCGATGTCCCCTGGTACAGCAGTGCGCAGAGTGACAGGCAGACGCTCGATACGGCATTGCAGTTCATTGTCGATTCCTTCTCTGAATACGGGTCGGGTTCAGGCTTCGCGCGTGGCCAGTCGCGTGGCGGCGCGGCCCCACAGGAAGCGGTCAAAGGTCAGCAGCACCAGGGGCAGGCACAGAGCGTCGAAGATCAGTCCGAGGAAAATCGCGATGACCGCCAGCAGGCCGAAATCGGCGTTCATCGAAAACGGCGACAAGGTCATCACCATGAAGCCCGAGGCGAGAATCACCGCATTGGCGAACACCGACGGCAGCACATGCTGGTAGGTCAGGCGCAGTGCCTCTCGTGGCGGGTGGCCCTGCACCAGGCGCAGCTCCTTGTAGTGGCTCATGATGTGGATCGTGGCCTCGACGATCAGGCCGTAGACCACCACGCAGACATTGATCGCCGCGGTATTGATCTCACCGCGCCACAGGCCCCAGAGGCCGAACATGATGAAGAACGGAAAGACGTTGGGCAGGATGCTGATCAGCCCCAGGCCGGCGTTGCGCAGGAACAGCGCGACCATCAGGGTGATGGTCACCAGTTCGAACAGCAGGCCATTGACCATGTACTCGATGCTGATGTGCGTGAGGTTGGCAAACACCACCGCCTCGCCGGTGCCCAGGCTCGGCACCAGCGCCGCACGATCGGCATGGGTCTGCCACCAGTCATCGGCCCGCTGCTTGATGTCGCGGATCTGCTGGGTGTCGAGCCGGCTCAGGGTCACCACCAGGCGCGTGGCCGACTTGTCGATGTTGATCTGGCTGCCCAGGTCGAGGCCGAACGGCAGCGACATTTCGTACACCAGCAGCATCTGTGCGGCCAACGCCGGGTCGCTGGGCAAGCGGTATTCCGCGGCCTGCCCGCCGTTCATGGTCTGGTTGAGCTTCTTCAGGGCATCACCGAGGGTGGTGACCGAATCGACTTCCGGCTGAATCCTGAGCCACTGGGCGAAACGGTCCAGTTCGACGAGAAAGCCCGGATCGGAAATATCGCCCCTGGCCGAGGTGGCGACATATTCCAGGCGATAGATCCCGGACAGGTTGTCCATGGCGAACTCGGTGGCGTTGCGCACCGGGATGCTGGTGTCGAAGTTCTCCACGATCCGGTCATTGATCAGGTTGTTGCGCGCCGGCTCGATTGCCAGCACGAACAGCACCACAAACCCCAGCAGCCAAAGCTTCGGGTAGCGCAACAACGGCTCCATGTACAGCGAATAGCGCCGGCTGGCGGCCCCCTCAAGCGGCTTGAGCCGCAGCAGCGGGATCAGCACCGCGGCCACCGAAATGGTCACCAGCAACGCCATGACCGCACCGATGGCCGCCAGCACCCCGAACTCCTTGTAGGGCGGCGACGCGGCGAACACCAGGCTATAGAAACCCACGGCATTGGTCGCCGTGCCAATGGCAATCGGCTTGATGGTGTCCTTGATCGCCGCGCAGGCCAGGTCCACCCGGCGCTGGCCATACTCAGCGCTCATCTGCCGCGCGGCGGACAGCACGTGCATGATTTCCGCCACCGAGGTCGCCAGAACAATGGTCGGCAGCAGGCCGGTCAAGGCCGTCGCCTCAAAGCCCAGCCAGCCGCTGGCGCCCAGGGTCGCGGCGGTGGCCATGCTGATGGCGATCAGCACCACCAGCAGGGCGCCAAGACTGCGCAGCATCAGCACGCTCACCAGCAGAATGATCAGGTACATCAACGGCGTGAGCACCGCCATGTCTTGCTGCGCCGCTGCCGGATAGGCCGCCTCCACGGCCGCCAGCCCGGTCAGGTGCACCTGCAGTTGCGGGTTCTTGCGGGCAAAGTCATCCAGCAGGCGCTGGCCTTCGGCGGTGGCGGCCAGCGCCGCATCCAGGGTCTGTGGCGGAAACTGCAGGGTGACCAGCACCCCCAGCGTCTGGCCATCGCTGGACACCAGGCGCTTGACCAGTTCGATGTCATTGCGTCCCAGGCGCTCCATCAACTCGATGTGGGACGGCGTCAGGTCCGTGGGCTCGCGTACCAGGGCCTCGACATGCACCGTGTCGCCTTCGGCGAACACATGCTGGAAGTTGGTTACCGAGTCCACCCGATAAGCGTGGGGAATGTGCCAGGCCTGTTGCGTCAGCTCATGCAACTGCTCTAGGTACTCCCGGGTAAACACCGTGCCCTTGGGGTTCTTGATCACGAACAGCAGGGTGTCGGACTTGCCAAACTGCCGGTGCAAGGCGTCCAGTTGCTCGACGGTTTTTTCGCCCTCGGGAAAAAACGCCCGGTAGTCGGCGGCGAAGCGGATCGAGGTCATCCCCCAGGACAACCCCGCGACCAGCGCCAGCACCAGGGCAAACAGCCAGAAACGGTAACGCTTGAGCACGCGCTCGAAGGTCGAAGTGGCCATCAATGCTGTCCTCCACCGATGCGCCCAATGACTTCCAGCAACTGCCCGACGCCGTCGTCGACACTGCGCCCTGCCGTCTCGATCAGGCACTCGCAGGCCGTCGGCGGCTGGTAGGCACTGTCAATCCCGGTGAACTCCGGCAACAGGCCACTGCGGGCCCTGGCATACAGGCCCTTGGGGTCGCGCGCTTCGCACAAGGCCAGAGCAGTGGCGACGTGCACCTCGATGAACGACGGCGCGGCAAACAACGCCCGCGCCCGCTCGCGGTCTTCAATGAATGGCGAAATCGCACTGACCAGGACGATGTAGCCACTGTCGTAGAACAGCCGGGCAACCTCCCCCAGGCGTCGGATATTCTCCTTGCGGTCGGCGGCGCTGAATTTCAGATCGCTGTTCAACCCGCCACGCAGGTCGTCGCCATCCAAGACCCGCACTCGTGCGCCCAACTGCCCGAGCCGCGCTTCCAGGGCCCTGGCCAGGGTCGACTTGCCGGCCCCCGAAAGGCCGGTGAACCACACACACAACGGTCCATGGACGAACCGGCCGGCCGCCTCGCCGAGGGAGGCGATAGCGCCGGTGTGGCCCTTGCCTGTGTCATCGATATTCACTGTCACGTCTCTCATAAACAGATCCAGTAGGTTCACTCGTACACCGAGCGGATGATTCGGCAGGGATTACCTGCCGCCAGTACCCCGGCCGGGATCGAGCGTGTCACCACGCTGCCGGCGCCGATGACGCTGCCATCGCCGACCTCCACCCCGCCCAACAGCACCGCCCCCGCGCCGATCCACACATCGTTGCCCAGCACAATCGGTGCCGCCCGCTGCACGCACTTGAGGCGAGCGTCGATGCGCACCGTACGTGCCCGGGGGTCCAGGGGGTGGGCGGTGGTCATCAGCTGTACGCCGGGCGAGAGGTAGGTGCGATCGCCGATGAGGATCCGGTTTGCGTCCAGAAAGGTGCAGTTCATGTTGATAAACACCTCATCGCCAATCTCGATATGCACCCCGTAATCACAATAAAAGTTGGGTTCTATCCAACTGTTCAGGCCCACTCGCTTGAGTAACTTCGCCAGCAGGGCCTGCTGTTCCTTGAACGCCAGAACAGAGCAATCGTTAAAGCGTCGTTGCAATGCCTGGGAGCGAAAACGCATGCGCGCAAGTTCCAGATCAGGCGTACAGAACCACTCTCCCGCGAGCATCAACTCGCGGGCCGAACGACTTTCGTCGATCACAATGCGTGGTGATTGAGAAACGTCCATGTCCAACTCCGAAGTTCTGGAAAGTCAGGCCTGGGGCAACTTTTCATAGGTCGATATATGCTTGAACGAGCCCTCGACGAAAGGCGTCTTGTCCCAACTTGACCAGCGCTGCACCAGGCGCATGCCCGCCAGCTCGGCCATCAGGTCCAGTTCCGCCGGCCAGGCATAGCGCAGCTCCACCGGAATCACTTTCACCCCTTGCTCCTGCATGCGGATAAAGCGGCAGCTGACCCGCTGCGCGACGGCATCCAGGCGCGAAGCTTCCAGCAGCACTTCGTTGCGCTCCAGGCCGCCGACATAGACCGGCTGGTCCTTGCCGTAGCGCGACAGGTCCGGATAAAAGGTCTCGATCACCAGGCGTCCATGGTCCTTGAGCAAGGCGCTGGTGGCCTTGAAGCAACTGACCTGGGCGGCCTGGGACAGCAGCAGGAACAATGAACTGAAGGTGCAGAAGGCCAGGCTGAACGGACCGCCCCCGACCCCTTCCAGGGTGGCGAAATCCGCCTCGGTCAGGGGAATGCCGGCCGCACCGGGCTTGGCTCGCAGCTTCTCCAGCATCGACGGTGATGCATCGACGCCATGCACCTGCACACCGCGTGCATGCATCGGCAAGGCGAAACGCCCGGTGCCGATCCCCAGCTCCAGCACCGGCTCGCGGGTGCCGGCCATTGCCACCAGAACCTCGATGGCATTGGCCGGAGCCTCGCCGTACAGGTCGTCATAGATATCGGCCAGGGTTTCGCCGTAAGTGCTGGCATCGTTCATGTGCTCATTCCACTCTGTGGTTTTTTCAGGGCAATAAGGTCCCGTGCGGGGGATATGATCCCCCGCAGGAAACAACCGTTAGTTAGGTGTTCAGTTCAAAAGACTATTGAGTGATTGCTTGCCTTACATAATCAGCAAGATGCTTCTTTTGAACATCCGATACAGCAAACAACTTGATATGCCTGCGAAACTTTCCAGAGCCTTCGAGCACCCCGTGCGGGTCGTCGAACAGATAGCCCTGACCAAACTCCACCGATACATGGTCGGTATAGGCATAGACCCCGCAGAACGGCGCTGCACGGGAAAACATGATGCCCCCGTACTTGACCATTTCCGCGACGCCGCCGCAGGTTTCCTCCACCACCTGGCGCACACGCTGGACGATGTCCAGCAAGGCTCCGTGGGTGCTGCCGATGTCCTCGAGCAACGCCAGGACCGCATCTTCGGTTTTAACCATGACCGCGTACTCCCTGGCAGCCCGCAACCTCAAGCCCGGTGCTCACTGGCCCACCGGAGTGCACAACTCGACCAGGGTTCCGGCCGGGCAACGCACATAGGAAACCACCTGCCCCCAAGGCTTGTGCTGAATGGCGGCGTGCTCGGTGGCGCCGGCGGCCAGGGCCTTGGCATGGGCCTTGGGCACATCATCGGTGACCAGGGCGATCTCGATGCCCAGAGGTTTGTGCTGAGGGCTGCAGAACTGGTAGCCGCCTTCACAATTGGAGTCCGCCAGGCCGCGGCTGGCGAAGGCCAGGGTCGTGGCGCCACTGTCGAGTTCACCGTAATCACCGGACTCGTCGAGGAAACGACGGGAGAAACCGAAGGCGTCCTCGAAGAAACGGATCGAGGCTTCAACATCGGGAACATAAACAATCGTGTATCCAAACTTCACAGTGTCACTCCTTTAATTACCCTGTTTATGAGGCTCCTGGCGCCTGGGTGGCAGCCTTGGAGCCGAGGCGAATTTTCCCGGTTAGCGGGGCGATCCGCCAGTGCAGAATCAGCCTGGAACAGCACTTTCAGACACTCCACATCATGGCCCGCAGCCACTAGTGAGCCGCCTGCCGGGGTGGCCACTGGGCGCGCACGCCTGTGTTCACCAGCGTTCATGTCCCTGCCTGGCGGTCATCCGCCGCGCTGACTTCGCGCACCGCCGCCGCCAGGCTCAGCAAAATCTGCTCCAGGGCCGCCCCGGAAAGAATGCTGTAGTGGTCACCAGCCAGGGTCAGGCAATGGGCGTCCCGGTCCTGTCCGGCCAAGGGACGCAGCCCGCTGGAAGGCTGCTCGACGCTGGCCTGCAGGTGCCAGGTCGGGCAAGCCGGCGCTCGGTAGCGATAATCGAGCAAGGCGGCGTAGTGCCGACAGAACAAGGCAAAGCGTTCCTGGGTGGCGCTCTCGCAGACTTCGGCTACCGCCTGGCCCGTGGCCTGGATCTGGGCGCAATGCTCCAGGTCGTCCTGAAACAGTTGCTGCAACAGGCTCGGCGGCAATTGCACCACGCTGTCCAGCGGCGCGCCCGCATCGAGGGTCACCAGCGCCAGTTGCTGACGGCCGCGGTCACTGAGCAAGCGGGCCATTTCCACCGCCAGCACGCCACCGAACGACCAACCGGCCAGCACCACCGGACGTGCTGCCTGCAGGCTGTCCTGCAATTGCTCCAGGTACTCCAGAGCCTGATCCTCAAGCGTATCGAAACGCTGGCCGGCGTCGGCACACAGGCCAATCACCTGGAAGTCCTCGCGGGTGGCACGAATCATCGGCCAATAGCACGACAACGCCCCGCCCACCGGGTGCACCAGCACCAGCAAGGGTTGCGGCTCACCGCTGCCGGCGCAGAAATCCACCCGGTTGCGGTGCCGCCGGCCCGTGCCCTGCACATGCCCGAGCAAGGCACTGACCGAGGGATAGGCGTAGATGTCCGCCAGGCTCAGGTCCAGCCCCAGCTCAGTGTTCAACCCCAACAGAATGTGCACCGCGTGCAGTGACGAGGCGCCCATGTCGAACCATGAATCAGCCGCGCCACGTACCGCCGGCAACACCCGCTGGACGCAGCTCAGCAGCAGTTCCTGCCGAGCCGAGAAGCCCACCTCCTGCACCGGCTCGCCGGGCTCGCAAAGCCCTGGCAGCAAGGCCACCAGCGCCCCCCGATCCACCTTGCCGTTGGCGCTCAGCGGCATCTGCGCCAGCGCGAACAACTGCACCGGCAGCATGTAGGGATTGAGGTACTGCGCCGCGAAGGCCAGCAACTGCGGGCCACTGGGTGCCGGCTGACCGGCGACGAAAAACCCGTACAAGGCCCCGGCAGCGTCTACACACACCGCCACCTGTTCAACCCCGGGGGCGCGTCCCAGCACCGCATCGATCTCCGCCAGTTCCACACGCATGCCATTGAGCTTGACCTGCAAGTCCTCGCGGCCGAGAAACTCGATCTCCCCGTCCATTCGCAGCCGTCCCATGTCACCGGTGCGGTAGACCCGCTGCTGCAACCCGGGCTCGATGAAGAAGGCCTGCTCGGTCCGTTGCCGATCATGGATGTAACCCGCTGCCAGGCCGTCGCCGGCGATGTACAGCATGCCCTTGACCCCTGGCGGGCAACGCCGGCCCAGCGCGTCGAGAATGTAGAACCGCTGGTTGCTCAGCGGTCGGCCATAGGGAATGCTCGGCCACTCGGGGTGCACTTGCTGGACCTCGAAGCAGTTGGACCAGATGGCCGCCTCGGTGGCGCCCCCCAGGGCCACGAAGCGCGAGCCCGGTGTAAGCTCCCGCAGGCGCTCGGGCAACCCCAGGGCGATCCAGTCGCCGCTGGCCATCCACAGGCGCACACTCGCCGCCGGCGCCGGCAGGCCCACCGCCCTGGCGTAGCCCAGGGCCATTTCCATGATCGCCGGGACCGAGTTCCAGACAGTCGCCCCATGGGTCCGTGCCGCGTCGAGCCAGGCCTGGGGCTCGGCCCGCTCGCCATTGGCCGGCAGGATCAGCGCACAGCCGCACAATGCCGGCATGAACAGGTCGAACACCGACAGGTCGAAGCTGAACTCACTGACCCCCAGCAGCCGGTCCTGGGCGTCGATGGCAAAGCGCTCGCGACAGTCCAGCAGGGTATTGAACGCGGCGCGATGGCTGACCGCCACCCCCTTGGGCGTGCCCGTGGTGCCGGAGGTGAACATCAGGTAGGCCAGGGAACTGTCCACCGCCGGATAAGCCGGTGCGATAGCGGCGCCCTGCGCCTCCGGCGACGCCAGCCAGTGCCGGTAGTCGAGCGACCAGTTCACCGGCGATGCGAGCACCGCCGCGATGTCCGCAGCATCGTCGCCCAGCACCGTGGTGGCCGCTGCCTGGGTGATGATCGAATGCACCCGGCGCACCGGGGAACTCTTGCTCACCGGAACATAGGTCGCCCCGGCCATCAGTACCGCGTAGATCGCCACCACATTGGCGCTGTCCCGACTGCCGCGCACCACCACATGGTCACTGGGCCCCACGCCGTTTTCATTCAGGTGGCTGGCCAGACGACTGGCCAGGCGCAACAGCTCGGCAAAACTCAGACTGCTGCCAGCGCTCAACAGCGCCGGCGCATCCGGGCGCAGCGCCGCTTGCCTGGACAGGCCCTGATGCAGAGCCTGCCGAGGCAGCGGCCGCGTGCAGTGATTGAAGGCATCGACCCGGGCCAGCAGTGACTCAGGCAAGGCCAGCTCGCTCAGCTCCCAGGTCGACGGCTGGTTGGCCAGGCGCTCCAGGGCGCCATGAAAATGCTCGAAGGCCTGGGCGACAAGCCCGGGCTCGAACAAGCCCTCGCGCTCGTCCCAAGACAGGCACAGGCCCGCCTCGCTTGCGAAGGCCTGGGCGTCGATCCAGATCTGCGGCGTCATCATCGCGTGATCGGTCTGTTGCAGCGGTGGCGCCGGCAGGTCCATTTCCAGCAACGAGGAAAACACATAAGGCATCGGCGGCTCGCTGCTGTCGAGACGCTGGTCGTGTTCGCGAATCCATTCGCGGACCACTGACACGCCATCGTAGGCGGCATGCTGCAGCGCACCGTACAGGTCCTGCTGGACCCGCTGGGCGCAGGCGGCAAAGGCCAGGGGTTGGGATGGCAGATCGAGCAGCAGGGTATCGGCGAAATTGCCGATGGTGCGGGCGAACTCCGGCCCCAGCAGCGTCCGGGTGCTGTACATGACGCTGCAGGTCACCGTGGTCCTGCCCGACCAGCGTGCCAGGGTCTGCAGATACACCGTCAGCAGGACCGCATTGAGCGACACCCGGTGATGCCGTGCCGCCGCACTCAGCGCCTGCTGCAGCGCCGGCGTCAGGACCACCCGATGCTCGATAAAGCGCGCCGGTGTTGCACTCGCCTGCCGACGCCGAGCCAGCGGCAGGTCCGGACCCGCAGCCAGTTGGGGAATTTTTTGCAGCCAGTAGTGCCGGGCCTTGAAACGCGCCAGGCGTTGGGCCCGGCTCCACGCCGCGACTTGCGCCGGGGCATAGCCCTGCGCTTGCAGAGGACTGTCTCCGGCGACCAGTGCCAGCAAGTCACCGATAAAAATCTGCACCGCCGGGGCATCGAACAGCGCCAGCCGATAGACCACATGCAAACAGCGCTCATGGGGACCTGCCACCAGCACCAGGCGAAACAGCGGCTGCTCCGCGGTCAACGGCGCAATCGGCATGGCGCTGTCCGCCAGGGCCGTGCAACGCCGTGGGTCCGTCCCCTCTGCAGCGACCTGCTGCTCGACCATCAGTTGCGGTGCGACCAGCGGCTTGAAGCGCGGGGCCTGGGCGTCCAGGGTGTACGCCAGGATCGGGTGCAAGGCCAGCAGGCGGGGCAATGCCGCTTGCAATTGCGCGGCCGTGGGCACCGCGCCGGCATAGACCAGGTGCAGATAGGCAGCACTGCCCTGGCTGAAAGCCGAATGCTCACCCAGCCAGTAGGCCTGGCGCAGCCCGCCAAGGTGAGACGCCAGTGGGTCCGTCGGGGCCAGGTACGCCAGCAGGCGACTCCTCTCATGACCCACTAAATGGCGGATATCTTCAGGCAGTCCGTCTGCGCCGCAGTAGTAGCGCAGGCGCCCGCCATCTTCATAGAGATGCACACCGCGCTGTTCCCAATGCTCGATCAATGTCGCCATCGCCTGGCTCATAGTTCGCCCTCGCAGATTGCCCCGGCACGCCGGCCGGCCGCCCCCTGCAGCACGGCGGCAACAAACTCGCCGAGGGTCGCGGTGCCGACGATCAGGGTCAGGTCAATCCCGTCCTCGCCGCACAGTTGCGGATGCAGTTGTTCGAGCAGTGCACACAGTTGCAGGGCCTGCAACGAGCTGCCCCCGATGGCGAAGAAGTTCTGCCCGGCATGCAACTGCTCCTGCGCCACCTTCAGCAAACGGGCGCAGAGGCCCAGCACGTCGTCCATCACCTGAGTCTGCAGCGGTACCGCCGTTGCACTACACATGGCGGGCTCCCACCAGTGCCGCGGCGGCCAGGGCATAGCCATCAGTGCCCAGACCGGCAATGAAGCCGTGGCACAGGGGCGCCAGCAACGAACTGTGACGGAAGCTCTCGCGGGCAAACAGGTTGGAAATGTGCACCTCCATCCAGCGCCCCGGGTAGTCCTGCAAGGCATCGCGCAGGGCCCAGCCGGACATCATCAGCGCCCCCGGATTGATAATCATCGCCTCGGCCTGATGCTGGCTCTCGATGAAGTCGATCAACTCGCCCTCATGGTTGCTTTGTCGGGCCAGCACCGTCCAGCCACGGGAGGCGGCGACCGCGGTGACCTCAGCGGTGATCTGGTCCAGGGTCTTGGTGCCATAGACCTGCGGTTCGCGCAGCCCCAGGCGCCCCAGGTTGGGGCCGTTAAGCAGGAGTAATGTCGGCATGGCGAGCCACCTCCAGCAAGGCCAGGATCTGGCCTGGCGCAGTCAGTTGATAGGTGCTGGGATAGCGCCGGATCTCCTCGCCGGGATGATCCCAGAGCGCCAGCGCGGTCTGCATGCCCGACGCCTGGCCGCACTGCAGGTCAGCCAGGGCATCGCCCACGAACAGGCAGCTCGCCGGGTCCAGATGCAACTGTTCGACAATCATCCGGGCCATGTCCGGCGCCGGCTTGGGATTGGCCACGTCGTCGCTGCCGACGATGCAGGAGAAATACTTCAGCAGGCCCAGGTACTCGAGAATCGCCACCGTGCGCCCATGGTCCTTGCCCGTGGCGATCGCCATGGGAATGCCCCTGGCATGCAAGCTCGCCAAGAGTCCCCCGACGCCTTCGAACACGCGGATGCGCTGCATTCGCGCGTTGCTTTCACGCATGAACACCGGGTGCATCTGCGCCGGCAGCCCCATGATCTTCATGATCTGCACAAAGCTGCGTCCCAGGTGCTTGCAGTACTCGCTGAACGGTGGTGGCTCGACGTCCGCCCCTACCACCTGGGCATGGGCCGCGTGGTAGGCCTCGCGAATCACTTGCTTGCTGTCGATCAAGGTTCCGTCGAGGTCGAAGATGACTGCACGGATGGGCAATTCAGACATGGCTCACAGCCTCCATCGCCGCTTGATGATTCAGACCTCGATCCACCGTGGCCGCCATCGACTGCACCGCCAGGGGCAAGGGTGAGAGGAATGCCGCAACCCGGGTGAATTCGCCGTCAGGGTCTTGCAGCACCCGTTGATAATCCAGTTCTAGCAGTTGCATGTTCGGCCGCGAACGGACCCATGCCAGCACCTGGGCCACATGCTCGCGATACAGCCGCGCCAGTTCCTCGACCTCCTGCCCTCCCCAGACCTGACCGCTGTGGTGCTCGGCCATGTCTCGCTGGGAACGGATCACCGCATCGATATCACGGTGCATGAACAACACCCGATACCCGTGGGTCGCTGGCAGGTGCTGGAGAAAGCGCGACACCAGCTTGACCGCACGGCCGCGGGCCTGGTCCATCCACCCCAGGTAGCCGTCGCGGGACTTGACCGCTTCCCATTCGAAATAGCCATGGGGATTGCGTTCATCGCCCTGGCGCAGGTTGTCAGTCAGCGGTGCCAGGCCGGCACTGGCCAGGGCACGCATCATCATCGAGGTGCCGCTGCGCGGCAGCCCGGAGACCACGGACACGAAGCCGCCATCGCCAGCAACGCAGTCCGGTACATTCATGCATTCATATTGCTTAAGCATCCCAGCTCCTTACTCGTTCTTTCCCGGCTGCCCGGTATCCCGGACAGCGGCCTGCGGGCTGCACTGGACCAGGCCCAGGCGGTTGCCGAACGGGTCCTCGATCACCGCCTTGTAACTGCCCCACAGGGTCGGCCCTGGCGCCTCGACAAGGGTCACCTGCGGTGGCATCCGGGCAACCAGCGCATCCAGCTCAGGCACCATCAGGTCAAGCATGCTGGCCGGCGACGGTCGGGCCATCAGCGGGTCTTCGATCAGGCCGAGTCCGGCACCGCCCTGCTCGTCCACATCCAGGCTGATCCAGCGGGTCGGGGCAAAGCGCCGGCTGACCTGCAGACCCAGGACCTGCACATAGAAGGCTTCGGCAGCCGCCAGGTCGGGAACCGCCAGGGTGGCGAAACACAGGGTCGATTGATTCAGCATGGCTGGCACTCGCGGGCATCCTCGGACAGCGGCCGGGCACCGACCTGGAACTCGAAACCCACCCGATGGCGAATCAGGGCACACACCACCGAGGCCTCGATGCTCGCCGCCAGCTGTTGCATCAGCGTCGCCAACTGGGCGGCCGGCCAGCCTTCGACTTGCAGTTCAAGCTCGATGTCCTGCAGGTGAACCGGGGTCGGCGCCACTTCACACATGCCGCGGATGTCCACCATGGCCCGCACGTCCAGGTGCACCGCACCCGGCAACTGCTGGCGACGGTTGAGCTGCGCCAGGACATCGGCGGCAATCGCCATCAGCAGGTATTCCTGGGGGTTGGGGCCCCAGTCGATACCGGCCAGCTGCTTGGGCTGGTCGATAGGAAAGCTGCGCAGGTCCTGAGGGTCCTGGTGGACGAAGTCCGCCCGCAGTTGAGTGCCATAGAGCCACTGGCAATCCAGGGACAGGGCCTGGGTCTTGGTCTGGACCGCCGCAGTATCCGCGGGCGCCTGCTCGAAGGCGCAAAACCTGTGCCAGGGACCAGCGCCCTCGGCATCCACCAGGCGTGCCGAAAGCCCCAGGGGCTGGACGAAAGTCTGGTGATTGGGACTGTGGCTCTTCACCGCCTCGATCACTTCCAGGGCTTCGCTGATCTTCTTGTCGGTGCCCGAACGGATCTCGTAGCGCACCTGGGGAGCAGCAGCGGCCGCTTCCTGCAGGATCGCGCTGGTGGTCATGGACAGATGATCGACCGTGGTCCGTCGCGCGGAAAATCCCGACACCGCGGACACCAGGAAACAGCCGGAGAGCGCCGCCAGGGCCAATTCCTGGGGCCAGGCCGGGTCCAGCAGCCCCTGGCATTGCAACGCCGGGCTGGGGCGGATCGGTACTTCGAAATGCCGCGGCGCGCGCAACAGGCCGATCAAGGCCGGAGCCACGCCGGCCAGCATGCCGCCGGCCGGCGAACAGTGCGCATAGGCGGCGTAACGGAAGATCGCCTGGGCCGGCTCTTGCTGGATCTCGTGGACAATCTCACTGAAGCCCGAGATGTTCATTCCGTTTCTCATGGCTGACTCCTTCCTTGGTAGACCTGACGCAACGCCTGCTCGAGATCGGCACACAGGTCATCAGGGTCCTCGATTCCCACCGACAGCCGGACCAGCCCGGGGTTGAGCCCGATCTTTTTCTGCTGCTCGCGAGTCAGGCCGCTGTGGGAGGTGTTGAACGGCAGGCTCACCAGGGACTCGACACCGCCCAGGCTGGTGGCACAGGTGATCAGCTTGAGGTGTTCCAGCAGTTGCAGGGCCGCCGGATCGCCGCCCCGCAGCTCAAAACCGAGCATGCCGCAGGTGGCCTGGGCGGCGTACTGGTACAGATGGGGGTGGGCATACTCCTCGGCGTAGACCGAATGCACCGCGGTCACCTGCGGATGGCGTTCGAGAAAACGCGTCACCTGCCGGGCCCCTGCGGCATGAGCCTGCATGCGCACCGCCAGGGTCTTCATGCCCCGTTCCAGAAGGAAGCACACGAAGGGGTCCAGGTTACCGCCAAAGCGCAACAGCTGTGCCCAGACCCGGTCCACCAGCTTGCGACTGCCCGCAACCGCGCCACAGGTGGCGTCACTGTGCCCGTTGAGGTACTTGGTCGCCGAGTGGATGACGATATCGGCCCCCCACTCCAGGGGACGGCAACTGATGGGTGAAAGGAAGGTGTTGTCCACCACCAGGAGAATGTTCTCCTGCTTGCACAAGGCAGCGATGGCCAGCAGATCGATGGCCTTCATCAGCGGGTTGGACAGCAGCTCGAAAAACATGATCTGGGTCTGCGGGCGGATCGCCCGGCGAATCGCCTGCAGATCCAGCGGGTCGACATAGCTCACCGAGCGCCCGGCCTGGCTGATGTCGGCGTGCAGCAGGCTGTAGCTGCCACCGTAGAGATCGTAGGAAGAGATGATGTGGCCATTGCGGTTGGTCAGGGCGAACAGGGTCGAGGCGATCGCCGCCATGCCCGATGACAGAACCAAGGCACTTTGCGCCCCCTCCATGGCCGCCACCTTCAACTGCACCGACCACTGCCCCGGGTTGCCGTAGCGGCTGTAGGTGGGAATGTCACGCACGTAGCCTTCCAGGAACGACTCGTAGGTGGACTGGCTGAAGCGAAAGGTGGTGCTGGGAAATATCGGCGTGCCCACGGCCCCGGTCACCGGGTCCTCGTAGGTGCCGGCGTGCACGCAGAGTGTCGCCGGGGCCTCGCCTTCGGTCAGCCAGCGATTGTTCTCCATCGCCGGCCCGGCCAGACGCTGGCGGTTGAGCTGGTTGAGCCAGGGCAACTGGGCATCGGTGCCGGGACGATTGGCAAACATTGCCTCAGTCTTTTTTGCATCGTTCACACGAATTCCCTCGTCGTTCGGTTCTTCCGGGCGGCCCGGCGGGCGCCGGGCCGCCCAGGTCGGCGCGCACTGCAAAGCGCGCGGCCGACGTTGGCAAAGAGACACATGCCGTCATCGTCCTCAGACGACCCGGGCCTGGGTCTTGTCGGCGACGAAGGCTTCCAGGCGCTCCAGCGAGTTGACCAGTTCAATGGACAGCTCGTTGTCCTCGATGGAAAAGCCGAACTCGGTTTCCACCTGGATCAGCAACTGCAAGGCGTCGATCGAGTTCAGGCCCAGGGTGCCGATCAGGTCGCCCCCCGAAAGGTCTTCGCGGCTCAGCTCACGGCCCACGGTGCTGGAGAACACTTTGATCAAGCGGTCGGTATCGGTCATTTTCTAGCTCCTGCTGAATAACATCGTGCATTGATAAATCATCGATTCGCGGCGCCAGATTTGCTCGCCGACGAACCCCAGGCGCGCCAGCGCCGCAACCACCTCGTCCTGCCTCGGGTACTGGCAGCCGCCATGGGTCAGCCAATCCACGCCGACAGCTGCCGAGGCCGTGTCGCAAAAGAAAATCTCGTCAATGATCAGCCGGCCACCTGCCCCCAGGCGCTCCAGCAAGGCAGGCAGGGCCTGGGCTACGCTGGGCTGGTGCAAGGTGTTGTCGAGCACGATGACGTCGAACTGGCACTCATCGAGCTCGGCCAATGTCTCCCGGCTGTGCACCGGAATATCCGCCGCCACAGGGTTGAGCCCCCCCAGTGGCACGATCCGGCTGGCGTTGCAGTCAAGGCGTCGGCGACCGAGCAACGCCTGGGTGTACACCGCGCCGGTGGCACAGACATCGAGCAGGCGAATGGCGCCCGTCGTGTGGAGCAAGGCCTTACGCCAGGTCAGTTGCGCGGCCAGTTGCTTGTCCGCCCCGGACACTGCGCGCTGGTAGCGCCGAAGCAATTGCGGATGCTTGGGACTCTGCTCGAAAGCGCGCCGGTCGAGGCCGTCATGCAGCACCGCCAGCAACTCGTCCAGGCGGTTCCAGTGGCGGTTGTTGAAGGCTTCCAGATCGAGCACCGGAGCCAGGGCCTCAAGGTCCTGCGCATGCGCCTCGGCGCCTGCGGCTTCCTGCACCAATCCGTTGGCCTGGGCGGTGTCGAAGGCCACCGCCAGAGTCTGCGCATGCAGCCCGGTACGCTGGGCAATCTGATCGACGCTCAAGCCCTGGGCACTGAGTTGCAAGGCGCCGCAATCCCACAATGCCAACAGCAATTGCGAACGCTTGTAAGCGTGGGCCGCGTCGAGCAATACCCGGCTGGCAGCCGGGCGGTAGCGGCGACTGAGCAGCGGCTTGCCATTACTGCTACGAGCAATCAATGCCGTGCGCTCGAAGCGGTCGGGGACCTTGGCCGACGCCAGGTTCGCCTGACAGTATTCGCGCAGCAGTCCCGGGTTCCAGGGCCGCTCGGCACTCCAGACCACGAAGGCGAAAATATGGTCGTTGCCTGCCCGGGCCGACTTCACTGCCCGCACCGAGCAATCCAGTACGTCGGGGTGGCTGGTCAGTACCGATTCAATCTCAAACGGCGAAATCCAGCGTTCGCCCCGACGGATCGCACTGCTTTCACGACCGACAATGCTGTAGCCGGCCGGACTCTGTTCGGCGATGTCGCCGGTGTCGTAAAGGCGGCCATCCTCCAGTCGCACCTTGAGGGCAAACGGCTGACCCGCCGCCGGCTCCACGACTTCGATCCCCGGCATGGGAAAGCCGATGGACAACGGCGGCAATGGCGCGACGCCGGCAAACACGGCACCGCTTTCGGTACTGCCATAGTTGCGCGACAGTCCGATGCCGAAGGCCTGCTGGAACTGCTGGTCGAGCTGTCCGTCCACCGGGCCGGCGCCGGACATCACCACCTTGAGCTGGGGCGGACGCTCACCCTGGCCAACCCGCTGGGCCATCAGGGTCGCCAGCATCGGCGTGACCACGCAATGGCTGGCGCGCAGACGCAGCGCCTGCAGCGCCGCCCCCAGTTCCGTGGGCTTGCAGATTTCCACCTGGGACCCGGCCAGCAACGCGCCCCACAACCAGCCCAGTGCATAGGCGTGATACACCGGGGCAATGAACAGTACCCGGTCCTCGTGGCTCAGTTGCAACAGCCGGCAATAGCGCAAGCCTTCGTCGCGCCAGCTGTGCAGGTCGCGAAAAACCAGCGAGGGTTCCCCCGTGGTGCCCGACGTCAGCAGATAGATGCCACGCCGGTGTGGCTGCACTGCCGGATCGCCAGGCAGCGCAGCGCCAGGCTCAAGCGATGTCACCCGCAGTTCGCCCTGCTCCAGATGGACGCTGTGGCTGATCGCCCCCTGGGCGGCATAGCGCTGCAGTTCCTGGGGCTTGGCATCGCTGGCCACCAGCAGCGGCGACAAGCCCTGCTCCAGCAGCACCAGCAACAGCGCGGCATGCTCAAGCGTACTGTCGAACACCAGCAGCAGGCGCTGCTGGCCGCTGCTGGCCAGTTCACCAAGCTGCCGGGCCCACTCACTGCGCCGGGTTGCCGGCAGCGAAGCCAGTACCGGCCCCGCGCTCAGTTGGGCAAACCAGCGGTCATCGGTCCGTGACTCAGGCGCCATGTTGATACGCTTCCTTGGCTTGTTCGAGCAGGTTCCTGACGGCCTGGGGCGCGTAGGAAGGCGCACGGCACAACTCGTCCAGGCTGATAGCGTCTTCGAAATACAGGCTCAGGGTGTCCCAGGGCGTGAAGCACCCCTTGCAGGCATCCAGCCGTGGTCGTTCAGCCAGCAGCAACTGATAGAACGGTGAGCGGTTCACCGGCGCCAGAGCCTTGTTCCAGTCCTGTTCCAGCACGTTGCCCATGTTGTGGAACCAGATGTTCGGACAGGGCGTGGCCACGCCGTCGCTGAAGGTCGACAGCACCAGGCGCGGCAGGTGACAGCGCCAGGTGCGCCGCCCCTGGTGATAGAACGAACTGAGGCGGTCCAGGTAGGCCTTGGGTGGCAGGATCTGCGGGTAACGCTCGCGCAGCTCGAACAACGCGTCGATGAACGGATACTGCTCGGGGCGCACCTTGAACTTCTCGCTGTCCGGGCCGCGGACGGGGAACGGAAACAGCTGCGGCGGGTTGTCTGCAAACCCGGAGCACCACTCCACGAACTCGCGCAGATACGGCGCACTGCGGTCATTGAGCACGCCGTAGATTTCCAGCGGCAGGCCGGCCTCCAGGACCATCGCGATACGCTCCATGATCATCTCGTGGATGCGTGGCGACAGGACCCGATAGCTGTTGCCCTGATAGTTGCTGCTGTCGAGTGAAATCTGCACCACGACATTGCCCAGTTGGGCCAGGCGCCGCACTTTGTCCCGGGTCAACGGCAGGCCGTTGGTCTGTACGATCAGCACTTCATGCAGGGGCGACATGCTCTCGATGAAGCTCATGATGCCCTTGATGATGAAAATCTCGCCGCCGGTGAGTTTCAGCAGCGGTGGCTTGAAGGTGCGATTGACCCGCTCGACGATGGTCTGCAGACGCCGGCCCAGGTCACTGTCTTGGCTGTAGACGTCGTGCACCGGCGGCTGGAAGATCAGCTTGCCTTCGTGGGACGACTTCATGTTGCTCTGCCCGGTCAGGCAGTAGGTGCACCCCAGGTTGCAGGAGTCCTCGTTGATGACCAGGTCATTGCCCAGCAACTGGCTGTGACCGAGAAAGTTCACCGGTTCGGCGTTCGTCATGGCTCAAGCCCCTTTGCTGAACTGGATGTCGCGCAGGCTCAGCCCGGCGCGGTGGAGTTGCATGCTGATTCCCAACTGGACCTGGCGCAGCTCGCCGAGCTTGACCCGGTAGAACTGCTCGACCTGGGGTCGCCGTTCATGGGCATAGGCCTCGTCGAGGGTCCCCTGCTCGGCCAGGTCGGTCATCTCGGAAATCAGCGCATAGTTGAAATCGCTCATGAGCCGGCGCAATTCGGCGGCCTTGGCTTCGCCGGCTTCGAGAATCGCCATGCCCCGGGCGTCGCCGAGCACCGCACGCCGCAAGCGCGACATGAAGGTGTGCATGACAATGTCGTAGGTCTCGAACTCGAACACCGCCGGTTCCTTTTCGATGACCATTTCCGAGGCGTACTTCTCGCCGTAGAGCAAGGCACTGATGGTCGACAACTGACGCACTCGCGGGTCTTCGAAGTCGTAGCTCAGGGCATTGAGCGACACATCAAAGTCGTCATGCAGCTTGCCCTCGGCGCGCAGGGTCTCGACCGCCTCCGCCCCGGGATAGAGCTCCAGGCGCACGGTGTAGCGGCGCAGGTTGTAGCCCATGTATTCGCGCAGGAAGAGGTTGTTGTCACGGATCTCCTGGAAGGTCGACCAGGGGTGATAGGCAATGAATCCGAAGGCCACGTAGATGCCGGCACCACGCACCAGCTCGATGGCCCGCTTGTTGTCCTCGACCGTGGACTTCTTCTTCCAGCGGTCCAGGCCGATCTGTGAACCCGACTCGATGCCGATCAGCACCTTCTCCAGGCCGGAGCGGTACAGCAGGTCCAGCAGCGGCTGGTCTTCGGGGTGCCAGTTCTTGGCCTGCATGCAGCAGTTGTAATAGATCTTCAGCCCACGATCGAGCACGCCCTGGGCGATGTCGGCAATCCGCTGCTTGGCGAACGGCGCACCGCCCGGGTCTTCGAAGGTCGAGTCGACGAAGTCGAAGGTGTTGAAGTTGTACTTGTGATAAAGCCGCTCGATTTCATCGACGATATTGTCCGGGGTCCTGGCCCGCCAGAGCTTGCCGGGGTTGATCTTGTTGCCGGCGTGAGGCGCGTTGCAGAAGGTGCAGCGCGCAGTGCAGCCACGGGTGGTGGCCAGGCGCAGGTAGGGCAGCTTGCCGCTGTTGAGCTCGAACTGATCCCGCGCCGGCTCAGGCAGCATGTCCAGCTCCGGCACCGGCTTGCCAATGGGGTTGTCGATGACGAACCCGCCCTCCTCGCGCCAGCTCAGGCTCGGCACCCGGGCGTAGTCGCCGTGATCCCAGAAGGCCTCGACGTAGCGCACCAGCGGCACGTCGCCCTCACCGCGCACCAGGGCGTCAAGGAAGCTCCAGTTGGGGTTGCTCAGCAACTTGGAGCCCAGGAAGGTGGCCAGCGGGCCACCAGCCAGAAACGCCACCTGCTCGGGCAGGGCCGCACGCAATGCCGAACCGAAAGCGGTGGCATGACTGACGGTGACCGTGGTCAGGGAGAAACCAATGAGGTCGGGCTTGAAGGCCACCACTTCAGCAATGGCAATCTCGTCGCCGTGCTGGATCGACTTGACCTCGACCACCTGGCACTCGGCTCCCAGGTCCCGCAGGATCGACACCAGGTAACTGACGCCCAGGTGTTCGGAACTCATCACCAGGTCGCCATCGAGCAACACCGGAAAGCACACGCGCATCGGCTGCGGCTTGCGGAAGTCGACAGTGGAATGCAGCGGATTGGTCGGTGGCGCATCGATCGGCTCAGCCAGGTTGGCGAGCCGAATCAACCCGTCGGCGGCGTTGGTGAACTGCACGGTTTCCATTAAAAATACCCAATTTGTTGTAATTGGCTGTCCATGAAGCGCTGTTCTTCTTCACTCATTCGTTGCCCGCCACAGCCTTTGCGGCCGGGCTCGCGCTGCGGCTCGTGGGCCGGTTCCAGCAACCAGTGGCCTTCCAGCCCTTCAGGGACCGGCAGCCCCAGATGGGCCAGGATCGTCGGGTAGATGTCTTCGATCCGCGCTTGCAGCGCGGCGTTCTCGGGAAAGGTCGAGCCACGGATAAACACGATGCCGTCGGGCCGATGCACGCCACGCTGGGCCGGTGTGCTCCAGACCCGGCCGGTGAGTGCCGGCGTCGGCATGACGCTGAAATCCCTGGGGATCAGCAGGTAGTCGGGAGCGTCCTGCAGGCGTGCGCCGGCATACACCTGATCGGCCTTGACCAGCGTGAACCAGGGGCGCCCCTGTTCGTCGAGCACCTGCGCCAGGGCTTGCTGCAAACGCGCTTCGGCCTCCGGCAACTGCTCGGCGCGCAGCCCCCCCTGGGCCTCGCGCCCCATCAGATTGGCATTGACACCGAAGCAGCCAGGGGTGGGCATGTAGAACTCGGTGCGCGACCAATCCACCACACGTCGGTAGCTTCCGGGGGCGTCGAACCAGGAACGCGCCCCCGGGTCGTCGTGGGAGGCCTCGGCGCCCGAGTCCTGGAGTTCATAGCGGGTCGCCAGCAGGCCCTGTTGTTCGAGGAACTCGTGCACGCTGAAGTCCGCTTCACACAGGCCAAAGCCATGGTCGGAAGCCACCACCACCAGGGTGTCGTCATCGGCCAGGGTCAATACCGTGCCCAGCGCCTGATCGATATCGATATAACACTGTTCCACTACTGAACTTGGCGCCGAGTGATCGCCCCAATAATAGTGACTGACACGATCAACTTCGGTGAAGACTACAAACAGTGCATCCACTGGTCGGGTCCGCTGCAGAAAACAGCAAGTATCGGCACGTCCCTTGATAAACTTTCGCGCCTGCTCACAGTAGTCTTCCTGACCGCGATACATAGTGACAATGTCTGAATGATAGTGCAGTCCCGCCTGCATCAACTCATGCATCAAGTTGGCGGGCGAGGTATATCTCAGGGTTTTGGCCAATGGCCAGCTGATCATATAGCCGCCCTGAAGATCTGCCGGCGGATGAGTCATGGGGATGTTGTAGGCACCGACTTTCAGCCCCTGGCGTTCCAGGGTCAGCCAGCAGGGTTCACGCCCATAGTCGGCAGCGTTCATTGCCCGGAAACGATAGTCCGCAGACTGGGTCGACCAGAACTGGTAGATCCCGTGTTCACCCGGAGAAACCCCGGTAAACATGGAGGCCCAGCCCGGTGCCGTGTGCGGTGGGAAGGTCGATTGCAGTACCCCGTGGGAGGCGCGCCGGCGCAGTGCGCTGAAGTTCGGCAGCAATCCCCGAGCCATCAGTTGCTGGAGGACAGCATGGGACGCCCCGTCGATACCGAAGACCAACAACTTCAACTTCTGATCTTCCATGATCACCCACCTCCGACACTAAAGTTCAACCAGATAAACTTTCATCAACATTGCAGAACAACATTTCAAACAGCAGCGACGTATAAGAAGCGCTATTGCGACGCCATTCGAAAACCAACCGATAAAGTTAGAGACTCACAACTACCAGGCACAGCCGGAACAGCAGCGAAAACAAGCTAACACCGACATCAAACAAAGAACTCCGAAAATAATTTCAGACTTGTAACAAAATCAATCCGAGTATGAATCGATATTTCCAGCAACTAATAAAGGAACAGATTCGCCCCCGGACAGCACGGCGACGCCTGCCGATGGCGATAGCTGAACCGATGAGTGAGTTGATCAAGGCCCATGAATCATTGCCGGTGCCGTGCGCCGCTTTGCTTCGGGGGCCTGCGCGCCAGGTGCTGATCGCTCCGCCAGGGCCTGCGAAACAATTGGTATCAACCTCTTACATACTCAAATAACCCGCCGGCAATTTGCCTGGAAATCGAGTACCGGCTATCCCATCATCGGCGCCTGCAATCAGGCCTGCGCAGCCTGTCACTCACCGACCCGCGCCATCCGTACTGGTGTCGAAACAGGGAAGTCCTATGAACCCGAACGCCAATGCTTTTTTTGGCAGGCACACGCTGGGCGAGCTCTATCAGATCGCCCCCGAAAAGCTCAATGACCTGGATGCCTTGACCCAACTGCTGTGTGCCGCTTCCGCCGAAGCCGGCGCGACGGTCTGTGGCACGCTGACAAAACGCTTCGAGCCACAAGGCGCAACGGTCCTGGTGATGCTGGAGGAGTCCCATGCCTCCTTCCACACCTACCCCGAGCATGGCGCGCTGTTTCTCGACATCTTTACCTGCGGCACAACCTGCGACCCGGTCAAGGCATTCGACTACATCTGTTCGAACCTGGGCTGCGATGTACGGGCGATGAAGATCGTTGAGCGGGGAGCGACGCAAGCATCCCCTAACCTGCCAGCCAGCCATGCAGCGCCGGTGGTACGGCACCAGGCAGAGTCGGTCGATCCCTAGGCTTTGTACGAAGAGCCTTGATACTCGGTGATGCTGCGTGGAAGTTGCCCGGTGTCTGCTGGGGCTCTGTAAAAAAAATCAGACACTTCTGGCAACCAGAAAGCACCGCTCTAGCTCGCACCTCTCCCCGTGGGTGCAGGGCACCCGCCAGGGGACTGGAGCCGTTTACCCCCCTTACATTGGCGGACGGATTCTTGCAGTATTGATCCGCCCTGGGACAACGGCTCCATTGCTCTGCCCCAGCAGCGCCCGGTTCCCATAACCAATAACTACAACGAACTCGACAGCGAGATCACCCGGCGATGTACCCCCTGAGCCCGTTTCACGGATTCGACAGATCAGCTCCCGCGCCCCTGCACAGTGGCCGCGGTGCTGACGTCGACGCTGGGTTCTCGCTGCCCCGCTCGCTCCCCGCCACGCCCCATGAGGTCCATGAGGACCGCGCCGCCGTCATCGGCTTGTACTTGCTGGACAGGCCCTGCCCATGAAACTCCTGGTCAACCTGCCCATGGCCCTGTGCCGCTCCCGTCTGCGCCACTCCTCACGTCCTCCGGATCACTCGCTTCTGGCCTGATCGCGCCCTCCTGCGCGTGCCGCTCCCAGACCTGATTTCTACCCTTGCAACCGCACCGTGCGCGGCGTTGTTGCAGGGCCTGAAAACCTGCGCGCCCCAATGGCGCAAGCGAGAACCCTGATGAAATTTGCCGCCCTCGACGAAGCCCGTGACTTCCTGGCCGCCAACCCCGACATCGACATGATCGAGCTGTTCATCCTCGACGCCAACGGCGTGCCCCGAGGCAAGCTGCTGCACCGCGAAGAACTGCTGGCGGTGTATGAAAGCGGCCGGCCCCTGCCCAGCACCATCCTCGGCCTGACCCTCAACGGCGACGACGTGGAGAACTCCGGCCTGGTGTGGGACGTCGGTGATATCGACTGCCGTGCCTACCCGCTGGCCGGCAGCCTGGTGCGCCTGCCCTGGCGGCAGATCCCCACGGCCGCCGTACAAGTCAGCATGCATCCGCAGGAGGGCATGCCCGCCAGCATCGCCGATCCGCGCCACCTGCTGATCAAGGTGATCGACGGGCTCAAGGCCGAGGGTTACCACCCGGTGATGGCCTGCGAGTTGGAGTTCTACCTGCTGGACGCCAAGCGTGACGGCAACGGCCGACCGCAACCGGCCCTGGACGCCGACGGCGGTCGTCCGCGCAGCACCCAGGTCTACGGTCTGCGCGAGCTGGAGCAGATCGAGCCGTTCCTCGCCGATCTCTACGCCGCCTGCAAACTGCAAGGCATTCCGGCGCGCACGGCGATCTCCGAGTACGCCCCGGGCCAGGTGGAAATCACCCTGGAACACGGCGATGCCCTGGAGGCCATGGACCAGGCGGTGCGCTACAAGCGCCTGGTCAAGGCCGTGGCTCACAAGCACGGGATGCAGGCCACCTTCATGGCCAAGCCCTTCGACCACCTGGCCGGCACCGGCATGCACATGCACGTGAGCATTGCCGACGCTGCGGGCCGCAACCTGTTCGCCTCCGAGGACCCGGCCGGCACCCCGCTGCTGCGCCAGGCGGTGGGCGGCATGCTCGCGTCCCTGCTGGAATCGCTGCTGCTGTTCTGCCCCAACGCCAACTCCTACCGCCGCTTCCAGGCCAACAGCTACGCGCCCCTGGCGCCGACCTGGGGCGTCGACAATCGCACCGTGAGCCTGCGGGTGCCCGGTGGCCCGGCCAACAGTCGGCACATCGAACACCGCATCTGCGGCGCCGACGCCAACCCTTATCTCGCGGCGGCGGCGATCCTCGCCGGCGTCCATCGTGGCCTGCGCGAACAGCTCGATCCGGGCGATCCAGTGCAGGGCAATGGCTACGCCCAGGCCACCGAACTGCTGCCCACCGACTGGCTGACCTCGCTGATCGCCCTGGAGCAATCGGCCTGGGCCCGGGACGCCCTGGGCCGTGAGTTCCTCGGCGTGTACCTGGCGGTCAAGCGTGCCGAATACCGCCAGTTCATGGCCGAAGTCGGCGAGCAGGACTGGCGCTGGTACCTGACCCAGGCCTGAGCCGCAGAAACGATCTGCGGTGCTGGACTCATGGGCAAGGCGGCCTGAAACCGCTTTGCCGGACCTGAGCTGCGCCCGGCAGATCATCGACAGTTGCTGAAGCGCTGGCCGCTGCCCCCACGCAGCAGCCGGTTGTTTTTTCCACGAGGATTTTTCAATGACAGCCGCCTTCGATCCGCGGACCCCGGCAGCCGAGCGCTGCCCCAGCTACTACAGCGCCACCCTGAATCAGGAAACCCACTACCCGACCCTGCAAGGCAGCCATCAGGTGGATGTGGTGATCATCGGCGGCGGCTTCACCGGCGTTGCCAGCGCGGTGGAATTGGCCGAGCGCGGCCTGAAAGTCGCCATCGTCGAAAGCCACAAGATCGGCTGGGGCGCCACCGGGCGCAACGGTGGCCAGGTCACCGGCAGCCTTTCCGGCGATGCGGCCATGCGCAAGCAGATGCGCCGCGAACTGGGCGACGAGGTCGACGATTTCATCTGGAACCTGCGCTGGCGCGGGCACCGGATCATCCAGCAACGGGTGGAGAAATACGCCATCGCCTGCGACCTCAAGCACGGCCACCTGCACGCCGCCTACAAGCCCAGCCACCTGCCCGACCTGCGCGCCGACTATGAAGAAGCGCTGCGCCGCGGCATGGGCGACGAAGTCAGCCTGCTGGACCGAGCCCAGGTGCGCGGCCTGCTGGAAAGCGACCTCTACCACGGCGCCATCAAGAACACCCGCAACCTGCACCTGCACCCGCTGAATCTGTGCCTCGGCGAAGCCCGGGCCGCCGAAAGCCTGGGGGCACTGATTTTCGAGCACAGCGAAGTGCTGCAGATCGTCCACGGCGAACACCCGGCAGTGATCACCGCCCAAGGCCGGATCAACGCCAAGCAAGTGCTGCTGGCCGGCGACGTCTACCACAAGCTGGAGCCGAAGAAGCTCAAGGGCAAGATCTTCCCGGCCATGGGCGGCATCGTCACCACCGAGCCGTTGGGCGACCTGGCCAAGCGCCTGAACCCCGAGGACCTGGCGGTCTACGACTGCCGCTTCGTCCTCGACTACTACCGCATGACCGCCGACGGCCGCCTGCTGTTCGGCGGCGGCGCCAACTACAGCGGCAAGGACTCGCGAGACATCGCCGGCGAACTGCGCCCGTGCATCGAACGCACCTTCCCGGCGATCAAGGGCGTGGGCATCGACTTCCAGTGGAGTTGCGCCATGGGCATCGTGATCAACCGCATCCCGCAACTGGGCAAGCTCTCGGACAACGTCTGGTACTGCCAGGGCTACTCCGGGCACGGCGTGGCCACCAGCCACATCATGGGCGAGATCATGGCCGAAGCCCTGACCGGCCACCTCGGCCACTACGACACCTTCGCCGCCTGCCAACACATCCGCGTGCCCTTTGGCGACCAGTTGGGCAACCCGATGCTGGCGGCGGGCATGTGGTACTACCAGATGCTGGAGAAACTGCGCTGAGGGTTCGGTCAATAGGCCCCCTCTGGTAATTGTCACTGGCCGCAACTACCCAAAGCCCAACCGATTCCGTACCATCGGCGCCGCTCATGAGCAGCGCCAGGGAGGGCTTACGCACAGACATACATGCACCCTGCCCGCGCCTTGTCCAAAGTCACTTTCAGGGTTCCCCATGTTCCGCGTACTCAAGGCTTCGTCCTTGCTGCTGGCCACCAGCATAGTTTCTGGCTGCATCAGCCAACCCGCCGCCATCGTCAGCGCCCCTCTGCAACCCGCAGCCAACGAACCCACGACCTATCTGGTGGGCGCTATTGGCCCGCAGTACCTGGGCGGCGGCGGTGCCGCCACCAACCTGCGCCTGCTGATTCGCAAGCGCGGCTCAATCAATGGCGCCGCGGCACTCTGGGAGGGCGACCCACGGCCAACGCCTGAGGACATCCATGAACCCCGCGCTGCCGGCAGTGTATTTGTCATGCCGCTCAAACCGGGTGATTACGAGTTCTACAACTTCCAGTTCTGGTCCATGGTCTACACCCCGGGGCTCGGCTCACGCCTGCAATCCCAGGAAGCGCGCGAAGAGTTCGTACTGCCGCTG
Organism: Pseudomonas danubii; assembly: GCF_042980055.1. Classification (NCBI taxonomy): domain Bacteria; kingdom Pseudomonadati; phylum Pseudomonadota; class Gammaproteobacteria; order Pseudomonadales; family Pseudomonadaceae; genus Pseudomonas; species Pseudomonas danubii. The sequence goes on along the minus strand of NZ_CP116502.1, from coordinate 3,890,152 downwards.
CGCCTGGAGGCGGGCAAGGCGTATTACATCGGCGAGTTTCGCTCGGTCTGCAGCCAAGTGACCCAGTGCTTCTTTGCCTGGAGCAATCAGATGCCCCGTGACGCAGTGATTGCCCAGCGCCAGGTGCCGGGGCTGCCGGACCTGCAATGGATGCCGCTGGATCTGGACAAGGCCAAGCCCTTCATCCTTCCCGTCGACAAGCAAACCAGCCCAGCCAACGCCACTGCGGAGATTCATCCATGAAATCCTGCCTGACCCTTTGCGCCCTTCTGCTGCTCGCGGGCTGCGCGGCAACCGACACCTTGCCGGACCGTCCGCTGACGGATGGCCAAGCCTATTTGATGCCCCTGCATGTGATGGTCGATGACCCATTGCGCGCCGCTGAGTTACGTAACGCCTTGCGTGCCACCGGGGTGTTCGCAGATGTCCAGACCGGCGCCGGACAAGCTGGCGACTACAGCGCCCGCATTCAATTCAAGTCCGAGCGGGACATGCCGCCAATGCCGTTGATCTTCCTCAGTGCCGCCACTCTGTTCCTGATGCCGCTCTCCAATGGCATCGACACCCACACCGACATCAGCCTGCTGCACGAGGGCAAGCTCCTCAAGCGCTACAGCTATCGCAACCTGACGCATAAATACACCTGGCTGCTGGATCAGGGCGGTGAAATGCAAGAGCAGAATATCCAGCGCATCGCCCGCGCCTTTGCTGGCGATCTGCGTCAGGATCAACTGTTGCCAACCGCGAGTCAGGCCCAATGAACCCCATAGGTTTGACCACCCTGCTGTGCAGCGCACTGATCATCACCGGTTGTGGCACCCGAATGGCGCCGCTGGACTACCGCAGTCAACATCCCTATGTACCGCTGACCCTGGACCTGGGCCCGGTGAAAAGTCGCTTCGACGAACAGGAGCAACGGGAAACCATCGCCGCCCTGCGTCAAACCGGAGCCTTCTCCTTTCTCGATGGTGGCTACAGTCGCAGCGGCTACAGCCTCCTGATCAGCGAGCCTGGAGGCAAGAGTGCCGGACTGCTTGGCGCGTTGAATGCCATCACCCTGCTGACCTTCCCCATGCCCTACTCCTACCAGAGCAACTTGCGCGGCAGCCTGCTCAAGGACGGCCAACTGCTCAAGACCTACGACTACCGTCGTGAAGGCTATAGTGTAGCGGCCTGGTATGTTCCGCCAGTGCAGGTCGAAAGCCGCAGAGAGATGCTCGATGAACTGCTGCATGACTTGGAAAAGGACCGTTTGATTCCTCAGGAGAACCCACGCTGATGACTGCCAGCCTGTACCGGGGCGGCTGCCTGTGCGGGCAGATTCGCTTCGAGGCCCGGGGGCCTGCTGCCAATCCCCATACCTGCTCGTGCAAACTGTGCCAGCGCCACAGTGGCGCGCTGACACTGGCGTGGGTCGAGTTCCCCCGGGAACGGGTGACCTGGACCGGCCCTGGCGGCGCACCGGCGACCTTCAGGTCGTCGGACTATTCGAGCCGGGCCTTTTGCCGGGAATGCGGCAGCACGCTGGGGGCTGTCGATGACGAGCCGACCCTTGCCCTGCTGCTGGGCTGCTTCGATGACAACCGCGACCCAGCCCTGATGCCGGCCAGCCATTCGTTCAGCGACCGCTGGCCCGAGGGCTGGCAGCCCGCGCCGACAACGCAGGATAAAGGCGGACAGCATGAGTGAAGCACCTTCGCACTGCAGCTCCCCCCTCGCCTCGAACGTCTGGACCTGGTACGGCCAGGACGAATACCGAAGGATCATCCTGTTGGGCGAACTGGGCATGGCCCTGGAGTTTCTCGCCCTGGACGCCAAGCGACAACGGATGGAGGTCGGTTGCTGTGCCGAGTGCAATCTGTGGTCTGGCTATCTGGATTATCTCGCTGGTTTTGTGAAGCATTTTCCGCTGTATCTGGCGCCGCATTTGCTGTCGCGCTTGCAAGCACTGTTAAGCGGCTGTGAAGCACTGTGCCGGGAGGCCTATGGAATGACCCTGGAAGACAATGGCTTCGAACACCCACAATGGCGACCGCTGCGAGAAGGCGCCCGCGAGGCACTGGAGATATTGGGTTGGCCGCAGGTACGGGAGCATATGCCGGAGCTGACCGAAGAATGCCGTGTGGCCTTGAAGAAATGGCCGGATTGACCGGCCCTGTCGACAAAGGCCACAGGACCTTGCCTGGCGATTTCCCGACGGACCTCTGGCGGCGTTCAGCTCGCCGCGTCTCCTGCGGAGCCGATCGCAGCCTGCGGCAGCGGCTACAGGACGCTGGGCAGGACCGGCTGGGAGAGGTCATTCGACGCATGCCGATAAGGCGGGGTGCGGGGCAAGGCGCGTTTGTGGGCCGTTCGCAGGTAGGCACGTTCGATCAGGTGGCGCACTGCGTCGGTGACGGGCTCGCCCATCAGGTAGGCATCGATTTCTTCGTAGCTGCAACCATAAGCCGTTTCATCCAGCTTGCCCGGGGCCAGTTCTTCCAGGTCCGCGGTGGGCGCCTTGTGCACCAGTTGGCCAGGAGCGCCAAGGGCGTCGGCCAGCAGTCGTACCTGGGTCTTGGTCAACCCCGACAGCGGGGCCAGGTCGCAGGCGCCGTCGCCGTACTTGGTGAAGAAGCCCATCAGCGCCTCGGCGCCGTGGTCGGTGCCCACCACCAGGCCGTTGCTGAAGTTGGCCACGGCGTACTGCGCGATCATCCGCGCTCGGGCCTTGACGTTGCCCTTGGCAAAGTCCGTGAGGGCCGCCGAGGGTTGCAAGCCTTCGATCTGTAGCTGATTCATCATTCCATCGACGCTGTCGGCAATGTTGCAGGTACTGACGCTGTCCGGGCGAATGAAGTCCAGGGACGCCTGGGCATCGCGTTCATCCGCCTGGCTTTTATAGGGCAGGCGCATGGCGATAAAGCGCGCCTCCTGCCCTGCCCCGCGCAGTTGCTCCACCGCCAGCTGGCACAGGCGGCCGGCCGTCAGGGAGTCGACTCCGCCACTGATGCCCAACACCAGGGTCGTGCAGCCGGACTCGCGCAGCACGTGCTGAATGAAGTCCACGCGCCGGGCGATTTCCAGGGCCTCGCCACCACGCACCAGTTGCCGGTCGATGCCCAGTTCCCGGGCAATGCGTTCCTGAGTTTGGTTGTTCATGTCAGGCCTCCAAGGGCGAGTGGGCAAGATCGACGTTGAACACCTGGGCGGCGTAGCGCAGGAACGACGGGTCTTCACAAACGTTCTTGATCGGGTCGTCGGAGAACTTCACCACCGGTTCACCATGCACCCGCACCAGTTTCATCACGATGCTCAGTGGCTCCACGCCTTCGACATCGCAGGCCAGGCTGGTGCCCATGCCAAACCCGAACCTGGCCTGGCCACGCACGTGGCGCAGGATCGGCAGGCATTTCTCGAAGTTCAGGCCATCGGAGAACATCAGGTCCTTGGTCCGTGGGTCGATGCCCAGTTCGCGGTAGCGGGCCAGGACCTTGTCGGCCCAGAGCAGCGGGTCCCCGGAATCCTGGCGCAGGCCGTCGTAGAGCTTGGCGAAGTACAGGTCGAAGTCCTTGAGGAAAAAGTCGGTGCTGATGCAGTCGGTCAGGGCGATGCCGAGGCGTCCGCGATACTCGTGCACCCAATTCTCCAGGGCCGCATTCTGGCTCTCCCGCAACCGCCCCAGTTGCTGGTGCACCATCAACCACTGGTGGGCCATGGTGCCGATCAGCGGCAGGTCGAACTCGTAGGCCAAGTGCGCATTGCTGGTGCCGACAAAGACCCCAGGGAAATCACTGCGCATGATCTTCACCACTTCGCGCTGGGCCTTGAACGACAGGCGCCGGCGGGTGGAAAAATCCGAAACGCGGAACTCGGCGAGTTCGTCGCGGCTGGCGTTTTTCTCCAGCCATTCGAACTTCTGATAGAGCCGGCGAGTGACATCCTCAAGCTCCACCTCGGGGTACTTATCGCGGTTGCGCAACTCGCTGACCATGGCCAGCACCGGCTGCTCGAACATGATGCAGTGCAGCATCGGACCACGGACGCGGATGCTCAGTTGGCCGTCGACCGCCGCCACGTGGATGTAGCGCAGGTTGAAGCGGAACAGGCCGAGGAACTGTTCGAAGTCCGGGGTCAGGTACTCACGAAAGCGCTTGTTGAACAAAAAGCGCTGTTCGCCTTCGCGCATCTGCAGGCCGGCGAGCTTTTCCAGTTCCTGGCGGATCTCGGGGATCAGGTGCACCAGGGACTCTTTGGAGCGGACGATGAACTGGTATTCCACATCGACATTGGGGTGCTGGTGCAGCACCGCCTGCATCATGGTGAAGGTGTAGTAGTCGGTGTCCAGCAGGCTCTGAATCACGCCGTTGTTACGGTCGAATGCACTTTCCATGATGACTCCTCAGGCCTTGGCCAGTCTGGCGGTTGCTTCGCGGGTCGCGGCAACCGCGATGCCCGCTCGTTGCATGTCGTCGATCGCCTGGGTAGCACCCTCGGCGCTGATGGCGCGACAGGCCGGCAGGTGAATGATCACCTTGAAGCCGGCGGCGGCCAGTTGCAGGGCGGTGGTCTTGACGCAGAAATCCAGGGCCAGGCCGCCGACGATGACTTGTTGCACGCCCTGGCTGTTGAGGTACTCGATGACCCCGGTGGAGAGCTTGCCGTGCAGGTCGTGATAGCAGGCGCCATAGGGGTGCAGGTCCGGCTCCACGCCCTTCCACACGAAGTAGTCGTAGTCGTACGGCGTGGGCAACTCGTCCAGCAGGGTGAAGCCTGCGGTGCCCGGTACGCAGTGGCTGACCCAGGTCAGGTCGGCGTGTTCCAGGCCGGTGGGCTGGAGCATCTGTGCGTGCTCGGCCACCACCCAGGGAGCCTGGGGGCTGTGGGCGTCCTTGCTGCCGATGCGCAGGCTGGCCAGGGTCGCCATGAAATTCAGCTCGCCGCCGATGCGATCGCCTTCGGCCACGGGCAACTCGTTCGGGCACAGCGGGGTAAAGCTCTTTTGTGCATCGACATCGAAGGAAGCGGTCTTCATCGTTTGGCTGTTCATGCTGGGTCTCTCCTCTGCATGGAGCACAAAGTACATGTCATGTACTTTCATGGCAAGCCCCTATGGATTTTATTTTTATCAATCGATCTTCAATCAATCTGCAAGAACAAGGTGCAAAAGGAGATTCTCCGCCGACAAAAGCGATGCTAAGGTACACGTCATGTACCAAACGAGGAAAAGCAGATGTTTGAACTGGCCCTCTATGGCGGCGCCTTCAACCCGCCCCACGCCGGACACGCCCGGGTGATGCTCGAAGCCGCTCGCCACGCCCGCCGGGTACTGGTAGTCCCGAGCTTTCGCCACCCGGACGGCAAGCGCATGGCCGATTTCGAGCAACGGGCCAACTGGTTGCAGGCGATCACCACGCACTTGCAGCCCGAGTGCCAGGCCGAGTTGGCGGTCAGCCGCCTGGAGCGGCAGCTGGCCCTGGCCGATCCGGGTCCGGTCTACAGCTTCACTCTGCTGCAACGCCTGGCCGACGACCTGGCCCTGGACGGCAAGCGCATCGCCCTGGTGGTGGGTGAAGACGTGGCGCGGCAGTTGCCCAGGTTCCATCGCGGCGAAGAATTGCTGCAACGCTTTTCCATCCTCTGCATCGAGGAACAGCCCGGGGTCCGCAGCAGCGTATTGCGCCAGTGCCTGGCCCGCGGCGAAACACCGCCCAGCCAATGGCTGGCACCGGGCATGAATCCGCTAAACTACGGCCTCTACGCCGTCCACGGAAGTTGATATGCACGATCGCACCACCCTCCCCAGCGCCTACCTGCACACCATCGACCTGTGCCTGCTGCGCTACAACCGCGAGCGCTGCGAGCTGGAAATTCTCCTTCACCAACGGGACAGCGAGCCATTCGCCGGACACTGGGCACTGCCGGGCATCGTGGTCAACGGCGATGTCGAGGACCGCAGCCTGAATGACGCGGTGGAACGCCTGCGCCGTTCAAGCAAAGTGGACATGCCCCTGGCCTGGCTGGAACAGGTGGGCACCGTCGGCGACGCCTTCCGCGATCCGCGCTGCTGGTCGTCCTCGACCTTTTACCTGGGAATCGTCAGCGACCCGGTGCAGCCCGGCCCGCAGCAGGGTTTCTTTGCCCTCGCGGACGTAGCCAGCGGCGCCTTCAAACTGCCTTTCGACCACAACAGCCTGGTAGCCCAGACACGGGAGCGACTGTTTTCCAAATCCCTGTACAGCAGCCTGCCGCTGATGTTTCTCGGCCAGGAATTCAGCGCCCCCGAGGCGGTGAGCATCTTCTCCCTGGTGCTGCAGCGGCCAGTGCTCAAGACCAGCATCCGCCAGCGCCTGCTGAAGATGAGCGAGGCCGGTTACCTGCAGGAAACCGGGCGCAAGAAAAGCGGCGATGGCGGCCGCCCTCAGGCCACAGTGGAAAGCCTCAAACCCACCGAGTTGTACCTGTTCGATCGTTGTTTTCTGGAGTAATGCCGCCCATGAGTTCCGTCACCGAAAGCCAGTGCCTGCTGCAAACCCCGTACTTCAAGGTGGTCCGCGAAAACGGCTACTTCATCATCAAGGAAGCCCAGGCGGTAAACGGCGTGGTGGCCGTGCCGACCCTGGCCGATGGCCGGCTGATGCTGGTTGACCTCAAACGCCGGGCCATTGGCGGCCAGTCCATCGAGTTTCCCCGGGGCGCCATCGATGCCGGGGAAAGCGCCTGTGACGCCGCAGCCCGGGAACTGCTGGAAGAGACTGGCTGGCAGGCATCGCAGGTCCGCCAACTGGGCTTGCTGCACAGCAACACTTCGCTGATCGCCAGCGCGGTGGCGGTGTGTCAGGTCGAGATCGCCGACCAGCAGAGCGCCGCCACCGATGGCGAGGTGGACCATGTACTGTGGGTCAGCCGCCAGGAGTTGCTGGCGATGATCGCCGCCGGCCAGATCACCGACGGTCACACCCTGTCGGCAGCAATGATGTTGCTGGCCGCCGAGTCGGCCTGACGCCCCCACTTCTCTAGGGCGAAGTCGACAAAGCTGCGCAGCTTGGGCAGACGATAGCGGTCCTGGGCATACAGCAGGTGCATCGTCCGAAACGGCAACTGATAATCCTGCAGCACCGGCACCAGCCGGCCCTGCTGCAGGTCCTCCTCCACCAGCGCATCGGGCATCATCACCAGCCCCAGCCCACCCCGCGCCGCCCGGTGCAACCCGGACGAGGTGTTGGTCAGCAACGAGCCGGACACCGGAATCAGCACATCCCCCTCGGGCCCGCGCAACGGCCATTGGGTGGCGGTGGAGCTCCACTCGTCACCGGCCGGGTAGGCAAATGCCAGGCAGTTGTGCTGCTGCAGATCTTCGGGAACCTGCGGGGTGCCGCAACGCTCCAGGTACTCCGGAGCGGCGCAGATGGTCAGGGTGTAATCCTGCAGCGGCCGGGCAATCAGCGCTGAGTTGTCCAGGTTGCCCAGGCGCACGGCCACATCGAAGGCGCCGTCGCTCAAGTCGAAACGCTGATTGGCCAGGGTCAGTTCCACCTTGACCTGCGGACAGCGCTCCCGGAACTCGCTCAGGGCCGGAGCCAGGCGCTCGGTGCCGAAGGTCAGCGGCGCGGTGATGCGCAAGGTGCCGGAGGGCTCGCCTTGAGCCTGCTCCGCCAGGCGCTCGGAGTCCGCTACCAGGCCCAGAACCGCCAGACAACGCTGGTAGTACTCGGTGCCGAATTCGGTAAGGCGCTGGCGTCGCGTCGTGCGGTTGAGCAGGCGCACCCCAAGGCGCTGCTCCAGGGCCCGCAGGTGATTGCCCACCATGGTGGTGGACATTGCGCATTCCCGGGCGGCGGCCGTCATGTTTCCCGCCTCCACCACCTTGACGTACACCGACATCGCCTGGAACAGATCCATTATCAACCCTGACTTCAAGATGATTAAAGAAATGGCGAGTTTATCTAGCCTGAATGGCTAACGATACTGGCAGCACACCCCCTGAGATGGAGTCGCCCGCCATGACCGCCGCCTGCCTGATGAGCACCTACCAGCCCCTCGCCCTGAGCTTCTGCAAGGGCCTGGGCAGCCGCCTCTGGGACCAGACCGGGCGTGAGTACCTGGACGCCATCGCCGGAGTCGCGGTGACCGGTATCGGCCACTCTCATCCACGCCTGGTCAGCGCCATCCGCGAACAGGCCGGCCTGCTGCTGCACAGTTCCAACCTCTATGACATCCACTGGCAGCAGCAACTGGCCGCCAAACTGACCCAACTGAGTGGCATGGAACGGGTGTTCTTCAACAATTCCGGGGCCGAAGCCAATGAAACCGCCCTCAAGCTGGCGCGCCTGCACGCCTGGCACAAAGGCATCGAGCAGCCCCTGGTGGTGGTCATGGAAAACGCCTTTCATGGCCGGACCCTGGCCACCCTGGCCGCCAGCGACGGCCCGGCAGTGCGCCTGGGCTACGGCCAGCTACCGGACGGTTTTCTCAAGGTGCCGTTCGGCGATCTGGCCGCCCTGGAATCGGTCGTTGCCAAGCACGGTCCGCGCATCAGCGCGGTGCTGATGGAGCCGATCCAGGGTGAAAGCGGCATCCAGCTGGCTGCGCCCGGCTACCTCAAGGCCGTGCGTGAGCTGTGCACCCGGCGCAACTGGCTGCTGATGCTCGACGAGATCCAGAGCGGTATCGGCCGCACCGGGCGCTGGTTCGCCTGTCAGCACGAAGGCGTGGTACCGGACGTGATGACCCTGGCCAAGGGCCTGGGCAATGGCATTCCCATCGGTGCCTGCCTGGCCCGGGGCAAGGCCGCCGAACTGTTCACCCCAGGCAGCCATGGCAGTACCTTCGGCGGCAATCCCCTGGCCTGCCGGGCGGCCTGCACCGTACTGGACATCATCGAGGAACAGCAGTTGCTGACTAACGCCGAGCAACGCGGCGCCCAGTTGCTAGGTCGGTTGCGGGAGGAGCTGGCGGGACATCCGGCGGTACGCGAGATTCGCGGGCTGGGGCTGATGGTGGGTATCGAGCTGGTGCAGCCGGCCCAGCAGTTGGTGCAGATCGCCGCCCGTGATCATGGCCTGCTGATCAATGTCACCCGGGGCACGACCATCCGCCTGCTGCCCCCCTTGGTGATCGATGCCGCAGAAGTGGAGATGATCGTCGACGGGCTGCGCCAAACCCTCGAGGCGCTGACATCGCGCCACGGCTGACGCGATGACGCTGGGCAAGTTCCGGGGCGCGCAGCGCCTGCCCCGGGCTAGCCGGCTATGCAATTCAGTCGTCCAGCGGCTTGGGCGCCGCCGCCGGCTTGGTCGCCTTGCCGGCCTTGGCATTGGCCGGTTTGGCTTCCGGCTCGGGAGCCGGAGCTGGAGCCGCGGCCTGTTTCTCCGCCGCCGGCAACTGGTCGACCGCGCTGAAGACTTCCTTGAGCTCGATGCTTCCGGAGTGCTCGAGCTTTTTCTCGCCGTCCTTGCCCACCAGGATCACCTTGGTCTGGGCCCCCGCCCCCAGCTTGAGGCTGCGGATCAGGGCCATGGTGGATTGCGGGTCGATGTCCTTGCCATCGCGCTGGCCGATGGTGTTGATCACCGTGTACAGGACCATGTTGCGTTCGTTGAAGGCTTGACGGGTCGCCGGCTCATCCAGGGACTTCTTCAGGCTCACCAGGGTCGGGTCCACGGTGCTGGGGGCGATCACGATCAATGGCCGTGACTTGCCCAGGTCCTGAGCCAATGGGCCGTCGTTGTCGGCCGCCAGGACCGGGCCGGCGACAGCGAGCAGAGTAGCGAGGGTCAATGACCGAATGAACATGCGTCTCTCCTTATGTTTTCCACGCAGTAATGATTGCGCATTGCAGGAAAAGGTCCAGGCCGGGACTCAAAATCTGACATTTTTTTGCCCGGCCGGCCGGGCCTGCGCCTCGTGGTCTATAGGCGGCGGGAAACAAGGGCTACAGGGTTGGCAGCGATCATCGAAGTGCATTCCACGGTAAGGTTTTGTTGCATATAAGCGGGCTGTACGGAATATCGGAACAGCGGTTGCGCCGAAACTTTCACGCCCTCCTCCGGCAGCAGAATATGCCGTCTTTCATACCACCGTCCCTGACCAGCTCGTACATCAAGCGTATTGAACGGCAGCCTTTTAAAGTTGCTTGCAAAGTGTCATTTTGCAAACGCCAGAAAACAGGCACAACGGCTCAATGACCTTTAACAACCCTTCTATATCAGGGCTTTCGATGCTTTCAGCATCTCGCTGAACTCACCCAGCAATGCAAAGGGAACAACGCATCGAGGCACAGGCTGATATCAGCCGAAAGTTGCAACTCGCTCTGCAGTTCAATGCACAGAACAATGATCTGGAACAAATAACTCAATGAACGCCGACTTGTTCTTCCATTGCCGACCGAACTATAGTGCGGCGCGGCACGGACAGCCCGTTACACCACCCTTATTGCGCGGCAACTCGTTACATTCCTGAACGTTATCCAACGGCGGTTTTTTCGAATGAGCGTCCGACCCCGATGATCCCTCTCCTCGTCTGCGATGACTCGAGCATGGCCCGCAAGCAGGTGCTGCGGACCTTGCCCAGCGAGTGGCGGGTGTCCGTGACCCAGGCCTGCAACGGCCGCGAAGGCCTGGAAGCCCTGCGCCGGGGGCTGGGCAAGGTGGCGTTGCTGGACCTGACCATGCCGGTGATGGACGGCTACCAGGTCTTGAGTGCGGTGCAGGAAGAAGGCATCGACGCACAGATCATCGTCATCTCCGGCGACGTCCAGGAAGAAGCGGTCCGTCGCACCCGCGAACTGGGGGCCCGGGCCTTCCTGAAGAAGCCCTTCGATCCCCAGCAGTTGCGCGCACTGCTCAACGAACTGCAACTGCTGGACAGCCCTGGCGCATCCCCCGTCGCCCCCCTGTCGCCGCCACCCCTGGTGACCTTTCGCGACGCGTTCCGGGAAACCGTCAACGTCTCCATGGGCTACGCCGCGGCGCTGATCGCCAAGGTCCTGGACGTGTTCGTGCACCTGCCGATCCCTCACGTCAATGTGCTGGAGGCCGGCGAACTGCAGATGCTCCTGGCCGATGCCAATCGCGCCCGGCAACTGACTGCCATCTGCCAGAGCTATATCGGCAGCGGCATTGCCGGCGAAGCGCTGCTGATGTTCTACGACTCGGAAGTGGCCGACATCGCCCAACTGATGGAACAGGGCACCGATCCCTATCAGGAAATGGAAGTGCTGATCGACCTGTCCAGCGTGTTGATCGGTGCCTGCTTGAGCAGCATTGCCGAGCAGTTAGATGTGTTCTTTTCCGTGGGTCATCCCCAGGTGCTGGGCGAACACACCACCATCGATGAATTGATCGTGCTCAACCAGCAACGCTGGAACAGGACCCAAGCGGTGGAGATCAGCTACAGCCTGGAAGAACAGAACATCCACTTCGACCTGTTGCTGCTGTTCACCGAGAGCTCCATGGCCTTGCTGGAACAGAAGCTCGCCTACCTGATGAATTGAGCCATGCCCAAACGAATGGATTTCAGTGAACTGCACTGGCTGCTGGCGGTGGTCCAGAGCATCGATGTGGGGATCGTGGTGCTTGATCTGGAGTGCCAGGTCCAGGTGTGGAACAGCTTCATGGAGAACCGCTCCGGCGTGCCCTCCAAGCAGGCCATCGACCAGTCCTTTTTCGAGCTGTTCCCCGAGGTCGAGCGACCCTGGTTCACCCGCAAGGTCGGGCGTGTGGTGGCCCTGGGCACACCGGCCTTTACCATCTGGAAGCAGCGGCCGTACCTGGTGCATTTCAACAATTACCAACCGATTACCGGCCAGGGCGAGTTCATGTACCAGAACACCACGCTGCTGCCGCTGCGTTCGTCCAACAGCGAGATCCATCATGTCTGCCTGGTGATCTACGACCTCACCGACGTGGCGATCAACAGCCTGGCGCTGCAGAAGGCCAACCAGCAGTTGCAGCACCTGTCACGCGTCGACCACCTGACCCAGCTGTTCAACCGTGGCCACTGGGAACAGCGCCTGGCGTTCGAATACAGCCGCCACGGCAACGCCATTGCCCTGCTGATGCTGGACATCGACCACTTCAAGTCGATCAATGATCGCTACGGGCACCAGGCCGGCGACGCGGTGATCAAACGCGTGTCGCAACTGATCCACGAGCATGTGCGCGACAGCGATGTGGCCGGGCGTTATGGCGGCGAAGAGTTCGCCATCCTCCTGCCCCACACCGATCTGGCCGGTGCCCACACCCTGGCCGAGCGCCTGCGCCAGTCGGTGGAAGCACAACAGGTGATCCACAACGGCCAGGCCATCGCCTTCACCATCAGCCTGGGCATCGCCTGCCTCGACCGTCCGGCCCGGGACCACCGTTGCCTGATCGAGTGGGCCGACCAGGCGCTGTACGCCTCCAAGCACGCCGGGCGCAATCGGGTCAGCACCTACGCGCCTTGAACAGGGGCGCTCCGGCCCCTTGAAAAAAAGCCACCGCCAAGGGATAAACTGCGCGCTTTTCCGGTCCATCCCCCGGTCTGCTACGCCTTTTCCAGCGCCACAAGGAGTCCTGCGCGCATGTCCCAGTCGAATTCGAACCTGTCCCCGCAACAGCAATGGCAGCAAGCCGTGCTGACCTATGCCCGCGACATCAACCACTATGTCGAAACCGGCACCCGCGAGGGCTGGAAGGGCTTGAAGGAGCCGAACATGCCCGATACCGAGCACCTGTTGCAGGACTGGCAAGCGGCCCTGGAAGCGAGCAATCAGCGCCCCCATGATGAGGCCGCGCGCCAGGCGTTCCGCCAGGACTGGCCGCCGGCACACTTCCCACTGACGCCGCGCCTGGAAAGCCAGGGGCGGATGATTCCGACCCTGGCCCTGTTGCCGGACGGTAGCCTGCTGGCACGCATCGGCGCGCCCTACGAGGCCGGCTTCGTGGTGCATATCGACGATGCGCGGATCCAGACCCTGGAGCAGGTGGAGTGCTTCGGCATGTGCCCGCAGCGGCGTTACTTCGCCTGGGGCCGGGCCGACGGCATCCAGGTCACTGACGGCTGGAATGGGCCTCAGGTGGCCAGCTTTCCCTGGCCCGCCCCTCACGCCGGCCTGCCGGCAGGTCTGGAGCTTGAAGACAGCGGACGCCCCTCTGCCACCAGCCTGATCCCTTTCCCCGACGGGCGCCGGGTGCTGCTGGTGAGTGCCGACGGCATCTTCGTCCTGGCTGCCGATGGCGCCACCCGCCTGCTGCGCAGCCTTGAGGACATCCAGCAGGACCTGGCCGACGGCGTCGCCGCCGAAGACCTGAGCATCGGCCTGAGCATGGAACATGGCGCGGTGTCGCCCGATGGCCAGTGGATCGCCATCGGCGAGCAAAGCGGGATGCACCTGGTGTTCGATGCAAGGTTGCAGCAGGTCGCGCAGATCGGCCCCGCCAGCGAGTACCCGCACTTCGCTCACTTCAACCAGCGCGGCGACCGCCTGCTGCTCAATGCTTGCCACTTCTATGGCGGCGCCAGCGTGGGGGTGGCGGTAGCCGACCTGCCGGGGCTCTCCACCGACTTCTACAGCGACGACCCGCGCACCCCGGTGCTGCAAGAAGGCGCCCGGGTGTATGCCGCTGCGTCACGGGGCGACGAGTTCATCATCGGCGACGCCTACGGTTACCTGCGGGCCATCAGTGAAACCGGCGAAGAGCGCTGGCAGCACTACATCGGCTCGACCCTCACCGCCATGGACATCAGCGTCGACGGCAAGACCCTGGTGGCCGCGAGCTATGCCGGGATCATCGTCCAGATCGCCCTGGATAGCGGACGACCGGACTGGCAGATCGGCACCGGCGAGCACCACGAACTGCGGCGCTGGCTGTTCTGGAAGGACTTCGCCAAGCCCCTGCTGTGGTGAGTGGGTTTTAAACCGGCGGGCGCGAGAAACTCACCTGCAGTTGCAGGTGATCCGGATCATCGATCGCCCGCAGGTACTCCTCGACACTGACCTCGCCAGCACTGGAGCGCGCCCCCGAGACCGGCACATGGCCGGCCAGCAGCTTGTGCACCAGGGCCACCGCAGCGCAACTGGGGATCTCCGGGCCGTGATCGTGGGTGGCGGTCAACTGCGCGTACATCGACAGCGGCTGACCGTCCTGGCCCAGGCCATGCACGTCCACGTACATGGCACTGAGGCCGTCGCCGAAACCTTCAAACCAAGTGCCGCAACGATGCAGACGCGCAGCCCAAGGCGCCGGGTCGGCGATCAGCCCGAGCTTCACCGCCTGGGCCAGCAGAGCGTTGGCCAGCCCGGCGATCTTCAGCCCGGCACCCGCCTTGAAGCTCAAGGTGTGGGCGCCATAACGCTCGGCGAACAGGTCCAGGTCCGGTACATCGACATTGGCCACCAGCCGCGTGCCCAGCCTGGGCAGCTTGCGCAAGGTCAGGCCCTGCCAGCCGATCACCGGGAGCGGCTGGCCGTCCTTGAGTTGCAGGATCGGCCGGCCGGCGTAGGCCAGTACACCCTGGATGGTGGACAAGCCGGGCATTTTCGCCGAGGAGGAAATACCGTGCTCGATCCGATCGATGCGGGAGAACCGCTCACGGTGCTCATCGATGATCGCCGTCGACAAGGTCGGCACCGAACTACACCCGCTGAGGAGAGTCACCCCGGCGGCCCGAGCCGCTTCATCCAGGGTGCCGATACCGCGCACGAACTGGCGGCAGTCGGCCAGGTCGCAGTAGTTGACCCCTGCCTCGATGCAGCCCTGGGCCACCGCGTAGGACTGGCCCTGGAACGGCCCTGCGGTGTGGATCACCCAATGCACATCCAGGGCCTTGAGCGCCGGCACCCACTGCGGGCCCATGGCATCGCCGCACCAGCCTTCGCAGGGCTGTCCAGCCTCGGCTTGCAGCGCCTGAACCTTGGCCGCGAGCTTGCGCGGGTCACGCCCGGAAATCAGCAGATGCACCCCGGGCGTCTGGATCAGATAGCGGCAGACGATGCTGCCGAAATTGCCATAACCACCGACCACCAACACCCTGAGCGTCATTACCTGCATCCTTGAACCAAGCCATTACGCAGCTGCCAAGCTGCCATTCGAGGCGCGGCAGCTTGGTGGATTTGCCAGGGATCGACAAGCCCCCGGTTGCCTGCGGCGGCCTCCTCAACCACCCTCGGCGAAGCGTCGTAATATTCAGTTAGAAAAAAAATGCCAATGCCGGTCCGGCATAATGCTATGCAAATTCCTCATCAACTCGGGCCTTGGAGCGTGTTAGCCTCGTCCCGCTATGTCGGCTTCGCATAATAAACTTGCCGGTTCACGCAACCGAGTGAGACCCAGACGCCTTGTTACCCCCCTTTGCTTCACCTTCATCTGCCCAACTAACGTTTCGCTGTGAGCCCTTCAATCATCGGCTCGCCAAGGGAACTGATTGCAAAATCTGACTCGACCTCAAGGTCGATCTCTCGATCCTATCTCGGAGCTGTTATGTCCAGGCTTTCCCATCAAGATTTGCGCCGCGGTTTCCGTGAACTGATCGCTTCCAACTCCTGCTACCACACCGCTTCCGTGTTCGACCCGATGTCTGCCCGTATCGCCGCCGACCTGGGTTTTGAAGTGGGCATCCTGGGTGGCTCCGTGGCTTCGCTGCAAGTGCTGGCGGCCCCTGACTTCGCCCTGATCACCCTCAGCGAATTCGCCGAACAGGCCACCCGCATCGGCCGCGTGGCCCAGTTACCGGTGATCGCCGATGCCGACCATGGCTACGGCAACGCCCTCAACGTGATGCGCACCGTGGTTGAGCTGGAGCGTGCCGGCATCGCCGCGCTGACCATCGAAGACACCCTGCTGCCGGCCCAGTTCGGGCGTAAATCCACCGACCTGATTGGCGTTGCCGAAGGCGTCGGCAAGATCCGCGCCGCCCTGGAAGCCCGGGTCGATAACGAACTGGCGATCATCGCCCGGACCAACGCCGGGATTCTCCCGGTGCAGGAAATCATCAGCCGCACCCAGCAGTATCAGCGTGCCGGCGCCGACGCCATCTGCATGGTGGGTATTCGTGACTTCGAACAGCTGGAGCAGATCTCCGAGCACCTGAGTGTGCCGCTGATGCTGGTGACCTACGGCAACCCGGCCCTGCGCGACGACGCACGCCTGGCGGAGCTGGGAGTGAAAATCGTGGTGGACGGCCACGCCGCCTACTTCGCCGCGATCAAGGCCACTTACGATTGCCTGCGGGAACAGCGGCAGATCTTCACCCAGGCCTCGGACCTGAGTGCCACCGAACTGGCTCATACCTACACCCAGCCCGAGGACTACATCGTCTGGGCCAAGGAGTTCATGAGCGTCAAGGAGTAACACCGGCGATGGGCCGGGGTGAGGCGCAACGCCTCAACCCTGGGCCGATTTCAGCGCGCCTTCCACGCAGTCGAGGATCTGCCCGATGGTCCAGGGCTTGCGAATGAAGGACACCGGATAACGCACCCCGGAACTCTCGGGGGTCTCGAAACCCGACATGACCACAATGGGCAGCGACGGCCAGTGCTCACCGCACAGGTTGCTCAGGCTGGCGCCATTGAGCCGGCCGGGCATGGTGATATCGGTCAGCAGCAGGGCCACGTCCGCGGCATGTTGTTGCAGGAACTCCCAGGCCCGGTCGGCACTCTCCATGGCCTCGGTGGCAAACCCCTCGTCCTGCAGAATCTCGCACAGGAACTCCAGCACCGTCGGTTCATCCTCCACCACCAGGATCAAACGGGAGGTGGCGTCTGGGTTGACGGACGAGGCTGGGTACATGGGGTAACACTCCCTGAAGGTTTGAGGACTCTACGGACAGGACCGCTGACAAGAGTTATGAGCGGCGGCTTGACGATAAATTCATTCCCGATGCGCCCGCAGTGTTTTTTTCGGACAGGTCCGAAGCGGCTGGCGATAATGCGACCCCGATATCAGCGTAACAAGGGAGACAGGTCATCCATGGAGTTCGATCCCCAACGCCTGGCCCAGGCCCGACACCTGGTGGTATTCAGTGGCGCCGGAGTCTCGGCCGAAAGCGCCATCCCGACCTTTCGCGACGCCCTGACCGGGTTGTGGGAGAACTTCGACCCGGCGCGGCTGGCCACGCCCCAAGCCTTTCGCGAGGACCCGGCGCTGGTCTGGGGCTGGTATGAATGGCGCCGCATGAAAGTGCTCCAGGCCCGACCCAACCCGGCCCACCTGGCGATTGCCGAACTGGCCCGACGCGTACCGCGCCTGACCCTGATCACCCAGAATGTCGATGACCTGCACGAGCGCGCCGGCAGCCCCTCGGTGCTGCACCTGCACGGCAGCCTGCACCACCCCAAGTGCTTCGCCTGCAACCGCCCCTTCAGCGGCGAACTGCCAGAACCCCTGTTGCCGGAGCAGGGTTGCAGCCTGGAGCCCCCCCGTTGCACCGGCTGCAACGGCAAGATCCGCCCCGGGGTGGTGTGGTTCGGCGAAGCCCTGCCACCGCACATCCTCAAGGAGGCATTCAAAGCGGCAGGCGAATGCGACCTGCTGTTGTCGGTAGGCACCTCGGGTCTGGTGCAGCCGGCGGCGCAGATCCCCCAACTGGCGCTGGAGCAAGGTGCCTGCGTGGTGCACATCAACCCGCAGCCCCAGGCCTGTACGAAGCCTGAGGAATACAGCCTGGTGGGCAAGGCCGGAGAGATTCTGCCGCAATTGCTGCGCCAGGCCTTTGCCTGATTTTCTGGCGGTTCAAGCCGAGCCGCCGTTTCTGTTCAAGGACGCTTTCACATGCCGCAATCCCCCGACTCTTCATGGTTTGAAGCCGCCTGGGCACAACGAGAAGAACAACTCTACCCGGCGCTGTTCGGCGACCTGGGCCCGGGTATCTACCCGCTGGACATGACACTGTTCAGCGAGGTCTTTGGCCAGACCGCGGTCGACCCGCGCTGGCTCAGCCACGGGGTCTTCGAGTCACCTCCCACTGCCACGCGCAGCAGTTGGCTGTATGTCACCTCAGGGCTGTCCAATGCCTGGGAAGATGCGCAACCCGAGGCCGACGGCGAGTCCGGCATGGGCCAGGAACTGCTGCTGGAAACCCCTGAGCAGGCGCCCTGGGCCCTGCGCCTGCTGCGCAAGTTCTGCGCCTATCAACTGCTATTGGCCGCCGGCCGTTTCGGCGAACAGCCGCCGCTGGACGAATGGGACCGCATGCGTACCGGGCAACCCATCGACGGCGGTGACAGCCTGTTGCAGGCATTGCTGTTCATTCCCGCGCCGGCCTTTGCCGGGCCTCATCAATTGCTGAGCGGACGCTTCGAATTCCTGCAGATCGTCGGCCTGACCCTGGACGAACACGCCTGGGGCCAGAGCGCGGGGTATCCGGCCCTGCAGCAACGCCTGGCCCAGACCGGAGCCTCGCCAGTGATGGACCCGGCACGGGCCAGTGTCTGCTGAGGCTCGATGAAAATTCACCGCGACCGTGACGGATCGTCATTTTTCCAGCCACAGCGGGCCCGCTTGAGGTAGATTCAGACAGCGAACAATCTCGCGACGACGTTTGCTTTCTTGCCCTGCCGCTGGAAACCAAGCCCCGTACCGGTGGCTCTTTCACTGCCCCGCCGTTTTTCGCCACTGACCGCACATGGCGCGGTGGCGCCGATTTCAGGAAATGGATTAATGCCGCAAAGACAAGTGATCAATGCTTCGGTGAGCCCGAAAGGCAGCCTGGAGACCCTCTCGCAACGTGAAGTGCAACAACTCAGCGCCGCCGGTTCCGGCAGCATCTACACGCTGTTCCGCCAGTGCGCCCTGGCGATCCTCAACACCGGCGCCCACGTCGACAACGCCAAGACCATCCTCGACGCCTACCACGATTTTGAAGTGCGCATTCACCAGCAGGACCGCGGCGTGCGCCTGGAACTGCTGAACGCACCGGCCGACGCCTTCGTCGACGGCGAGATGATTGCCAGCACCCGGGAAATGCTCTTCAGCGCCCTGCGCGACATCGTCTACACCGAGAACGAACTGGACAGCCAGCGCATCGACCTGGAGAGCTCCCAGGGCATCACCGACTACGTCTTCCACCTGCTGCGCAACGCCCGCACCCTGCGGCCCGGCGTGGAGCCGAAGATGGTGGTGTGCTGGGGCGGCCACTCGATCAATACCGAAGAATACAAATACACCAAGAAAGTCGGCCACGAACTGGGCCTGCGCAAGCTGGACATCTGCACCGGCTGCGGTCCTGGCGTGATGAAGGGCCCGATGAAAGGCGCGACCATCGCCCACGCCAAGCAGCGCATGAGCGGCGGCCGCTACCTGGGCCTGACCGAGCCGGGGATCATCGCTGCCGAAGCACCGAACCCCATCGTCAACGAGCTGGTGATCCTGCCGGACATCGAGAAGCGCCTGGAGGCCTTCGTGCGTGTCGGCCACGGCATCATCATCTTCCCGGGGGGCGCCGGCACCGCAGAGGAATTCCTCTACCTGCTGGGCATCCTGATGCACCCGGACAACCGTGAACTGCCGTTCCCGGTGATCCTGACCGGTCCCAAGAGCGCAGCGCCCTATCTGGAGCAGCTCAACGCCTTTGTCCTGGCGACCCTGGGCGAAGCGGCGCAGAAGCACTACCAGATCATCATCGACAACCCGGCAGAAGTGGCCCGGCAGATGACCGAAGGGCTGAAGACCGTCAAGCAGTTCCGCCGCGAACGCAACGACGCCTTCCACTTCAACTGGCTGCTGAAGATCGACGAGGGCTTCCAGCGCCCCTTCGATCCGACCCACGAGAACATGGCCAACCTGCAACTGAACCACGCCCTGGCGCCCCACGAACTGGCGGCCAACCTGCGCCGGGCGTTCTCCGGCATCGTCGCCGGCAACGTCAAGGACCAGGGCATCCGCCTGATCGAACAGAAAGGTCCCTACAGCATCCACGGTGACCCGGCGATCATGCAGCCCCTGGACCAGTTGCTCAAAGCCTTCGTCGAGCAGCACCGCATGAAGCTGCCAGGCGGCGCGGCCTATGTGCCGTGCTACCGCGTAGTGAGCTGATCCCCAGCCCCTTCGGTGGTTGAACAGCGCCGCGCGTTCCCTGGGAGCGCGCGGCTTTTTCTTGCCCGGCATTTGCCTCCCGCGCCAGGCTGCCCCCTCGGCTTTGTGCTAGCTGAACCCCGGCAAAGGATGGCCGGGCTCCGGTAGGATGTGGCGCCAACCATCAAGGAGTGATTCATGCCAGCACCAGACATTGCTGGTGGGCCAGCTGTTCGGTGAGCGGGACCAATGGGCCACGGCGCCAGACCTGACTTTTCACTCCCGCAGCGCCGCACAGGCACTGTGCGCCGGCCTGCACATCGAGCATTTCGAGGAAAGCGAAGGGCTGGGCAAGAGCCTGCGCGGTCCCAAGCACAACCACAGGTTCGACCTGATCCTGCGCAAACCCTGACGGACGCCACCAAGGCCGCCGCCCCCCCCCCCCTTTCTCCATCCCCTCCCCCTATCCCCGGACAACGCCGCTGCACACGGCGTTGCCACCTGCAAAACGCAGCGGGTTTGACAGCCTCATGGCCACGTGAAATAGTTTTCCAAAATTATGGAACGCAATTCCATTTCTTATAAATACACCAAAAAAGGCCTGTCATCGTGAGCGAAGTTCCCGCCGCAACCCTCCCGCCCCTGGATTGTGACCTGCTGGTGATCGGCTCCGGAGCTGCCGGTCTGGCCTGTGCCGTGACCGCCGCCTGGCATGGGCTGAAGGTGGTAGTAGTGGAAAAGGATTCCACTTTCGGCGGTGCCAGTGCCTGGTCCGGTGGCTGGATGTGGGTGCCGGGCAATCCGCTGGCGCGCCGCGCCGGCATCCATGAAAACCCGCAGCAACCGCGCACCTACCTCAGGCATGAACTGGGCGAAGGCTACGACGCCGGACGCATCGACGCCTTTCTTGATAACGGTCCACAAATGGTGGCCTTCTTCGAACAGCACACCGCCCTGCAGTTCGTCGACGGCAATGGCATTCCGGACATCCATGGCCAGGTGCCCGGGGCTGGCATCGAGGGTCATCAGGTGATCGCCGCGCCCTATGACGCCCGGGCCATTGGTCCCTTGCTGGCGCGCCTGCGCCGGACCCTGCGCGAGACCTCGTTCCTGGGCATGCCGATCATGGCCGGGGCCGACCTGGGCGCCTTTCTCAGCATGACTCGCTCGTTCAAGTCGCTATTGCATGTGGGCAAGCGTTTTGTCCGCCATTTGCGGGACCTGGCGCTGCATGGTCGGGCCATGCACCTGGTGAACGGCGTGGCGCTGATCGGCCGGCTGGCGAAGTCGGCCCAGGACCTGGGAGTGAATCTGCTGGAGTCGTCGCCGGCCCGTTCGCTGCTACAGGACGAACAAGGGGTGCACGGCGCCCTGGTCGACACGCCTCAGGGGCCGCGGGAGATCCGGGCCCGTCGCGGCGTGGTCCTGGCGGCCGGCGGTTTTGCCCACGACCCGGTTCGACGCCAGGCGCTGTTTCCCCGGGCGCCTGGCCCCGACGAGCATCTGGCCTTGCCCCCCTTGAGCTGCTCGGGGGACGGCATTCGTCTCGGTGAGGCCGCCGGTGCCGTGCTGGCCACCGACCTTGCCAGCCCGGTGGCCTGGGCCCCGGTATCGCGAGTGCAACACGCCGACGGCAGCATCGGGCACTTTCCCCATATCATCGATCGGGCCAAGCCCGGGGTGATCGGGGTACTGGCCAATGGCAAACGCTTCGTCAACGAGGCCGACGGTTACTACGACTACACCGCGGCCATGGTGGAAGCGGTTCCGGCCGGCGAGGAAGTGGCGTCCTGGCTGATCTGCGACCACCGCTTCCAGCGTCGTTACGGGCTAGGTTATGCCCGCCCCTTCCCCCTGCCCGTGGGCCATCTGGTGCGCAACGGCTACCTGCAACGGGCCGACTCCATCCAGGAGCTGGCACGGCGTTGCGGCATCGACCCACAAGGCCTGGCCGCCACGGTACAAGCGTTCAACCAGCATGCCCGGCAGGGTCAGGACCCTGAGTTCGGTCGCGGTTCGACGCCCTACAACCGCAAGCAGGGTGACACCCTGCACCCAGGACCTAACCCCTGTGTGGCGCCTATCCAGCAAGGGCCGTTCTATGGGGTCAAAGTGCTGCCCGGCAGTTTCGGCACCTTTGCCGGGCTCAAGACCAGCCCCCAGGCCCAAGTACTGGATCAGGCCGGGGCGGTGATCCCGGGGCTGTATGCCGCGGGCACCGACATGGCCAGTGTCATGGGCGGTTTCTACCCGTCCGGGGGCATCAACCTGGGGCCGGCCATGACCTTCGGCTACATTGCCGGGCGCCATGCCGCAGGCGTCAGTGACTATGAGGTGATCCTCGAACCGGCCCTTGGCGCAGGTTCCGGACAATGCGCGGCGATGCATTGACCTGGCGCCGCTGGCTCATGGGCTCCAGCCGGGGCCCTGCTCCACCAGGGGTTGCGAGGCCTGCAACTGCGCCTCGATCTGCCGCGCCAGGTAATACACCCCGGCCATGACCCCGTGCTCAGGGTCATGCAACTGCTTGAGCCAGGCCTGATCGAAGGCCACGCCCAGGTCGCGCCGGGTCTGCGCCTGCAGGTCCTCGCGCTCATTGTTCTGGACCAGGGCCCGTACACCCGCCACCCCCACGGAAATCAGCGCTCCGGCCACCCGCCCCACCGCGGCGGCCACGGCACCGGCCACACCGCGACTGGCGAACTGGGCCTGGAGTTTCTCACTGGTGACCTGGGCCACCTGGGACACGCCCGGCGCCGCCTCCCCCTGATCGGTCGCCGGCCCGGCATGAATCTGCTGCAACAGCGGCGCATAGGCCGGCAGACGGGCCACCGGCTCTACCTGCAACAGTTGCTGCAGCGAAGCGCGCTGCCCAGCCTGGGGCCCAAGATCGATGGCGATGATCCGCGCCAGATGCTGATCCAATTGCGGCACGGGCAACTGGTGACGCGCAGTGCTGAGCTGCACCTGCTGACGCAGCAACTGCACATAGAACTCCATGGCCTCGCCGGTAATGCCATCGGCATCGATCTCCAGCGCCACTGGTGCCAGGACCCGCTGCTGATACTGTTCCTGCAGGTAACCGGCCAGGCGCCTGGAAGCCTGTGCGTCATCGCCCCGGTCGTTCAGGGAATACCAACCGACCTTGAGCGCCAGCCATTCCTGGGTCCAGTAGCCACTGAACCAGGGAATGAAGTGTTCGTCGGTCTGCTGATAGATCCGCGTGCGCCAGTGCTCCATGGAGCCCTGGGCATAGACTTCAGCCTGCTGGGTGGCGGAGCGTGAGGCGTTCAGCAGCTCCACGTCCACCTGACGCCAGACGGCCGGACTGACCGGCGCCTGGGCGACGGGCTCGGCGACACGGCTGGCACAGCCAGGAAGGAGCAGTACCAGCACCGCCAGCCCCAGGCTGAACAACCAGGACCTGGGGCGACAGCAACGCAGCGCCAGTGAGCACAAGGCAAGTCCCTCCCTGAAGGCAAGGCCAGGCCAGACTCGACTGTCCGGCCTGGCCTACTTGCAGTATAGGTAGCGCCACTGCGCCGCCCGGGGCGTTTTGCCAGGCGCTCGTGCAATCGTCACCCACGACGCCTCCGGCATCGGTATATTGCCCGGGGCGCCTGCGCCACGGACCTGCCTCCCCCCTACAAGGAACCTTCATGCTCTACCGCATCGCCGCTGACAGCCTGGTGCTGTTTCACCTGTCATTCATCGTCTTCGTGCTGCTGGGAGGCCTGCTGGTGCTGCGCCATCCACGGCTGATGCTGCTGCATCTGCCCGCCGCGGCCTGGGGTGTGGCGGTGGAAGTCCTGCACCTGGAATGCCCGCTGACCCGCTGGGAAAACCAGTTGCGCCACGCCGCCGGCCAGGATGGCTACGGGGCCGGGTTCATCGAGCACTACCTGATCCCACTGATCTACCCCGCCGGGCTGACCCCGGGCATCCAGCTCTGGCTGGGCAGCCTGGTTCTAGTGATCAACCTCTCGGTCTACGGCTACCTGGCACGGCGCTGGAGCCGTACCCGCCACGCCTGAAGCCTCCCCCTTGTGACCGCAGCGGCGAACCGGCCCGCACCTTGGCGCTCTAGGACGGATCGGCCTCGCAGGCCTGGGTCAGCGCCTGCCAGGTGGCCTGGTCGGCGGGGATCAGGTGCTCGATGCGCAATGACGCCACAGTGATGTCCTGGGGCATGCCAAAGGTGGTGAAGGTGGAAAGAAAACGCAGTTCCCCCGTGAGCCCGCGCACCCGGGTCAGCAGCAACGGCGTGGCCAGGCTTGCAGCACCCGCCGCCTCGCCGGGGCACGGCAGGCTCGCCAGCAGCGCCGCCAGCCCTGGCTGTTGCGCCGCCTCCCGGGCCGCCCGCTGCCAAGCCACCTGACGGATCTCTTCGGCATTGATCAGGCAGTCACCAAAACCACCGGGCAGCAGCAGGCTCGCCAGCAGATTGAAACCTTGCTCCAGCGCCGCCGGCGGCAGTCCCAAAAGCCCGAACAAGGCCTTGGTGGCGCGATTGGCGGCCAGTACCTGCCAGCCGCTGTCGATGACAATGGCCGGCGCCGGGTTGTTGGCCTGGAGCAGGTGCATCAGCGCGGCGCGCACCGGCTCCAGGCCCGGATCGTCCAATGGCAAGGCGGCATAACGGGGGGCATAGCCGGCGGCAAGATACACCCGGTTGCGTATTTCCAGTGGGGTATCCAGGGTGCTCAGCAAGCCATGCAGCAGCGCCGGGCTGGGCTGCGCCCGGCCCGTCTCGACGCAACTCAGGTGCCGTTGCGACATGCCCACCTGCAACGCCAGATCCAGCTGACTCAAGCGTGCTTGGCGCCGCAGTTGGCGCAGTTGCGCGCCGACCGGCAGCGCTGGCGCGGGAACGCGTCCAAGGGGTTCAATCATCGGGTTCCATCATCCTTTGGGTGGGTTAGCCGTTGGCGGACAACTCAGCGAACAGGCTTGAAGAAGATCAGTTCGGGATCATCCTCGTCCAGGTTCTCGACTACCCCGCTGGGGCGGAATCCGGCCTTGGCCAGCAGCCCCTGAGCCGCCCGACCGCCTCGCGAAGCGCCTGGCCCCGGCTGGCATGGGATTGTGCGTAGGCATCAAAGCCGAGCATGGCCGGCACATCGTCGGGCCGTGCTTCACGGATCACCCTCGAGGTGCCTGGCTCAGGAGCCTGTTCGCTGTCGCTCATTGCTACTCATTCCTTGAAGCTGATTGTTGTCCTGTGCCGCCCAGCTGAGCGCTTGTGCCCCACGCCTGTCTATGACCTGGGAGGTCATTGAGTGGCCCGGGGGTTGCCACTTAGCCTGTTCGCTCCCCGTAGTTCAAGGAGTTTAATGGTGAGAAAAACACTCTGGCGCCTATGCCTGGCCTTGTTCGCCGGCCATGAACTGGACGCCGTGGCCCAAGCCGAGTGGCGCCTGCTGTATGGCTTGCGCGACCTCGATCCGGCGCTGGGCCAGCAGTGGTTCATTGCGCTGCATGTACCGCTGTGCGTCGCACTGATGTGGCTGATCGGGCACCCGTGCCAGGCCATGCGCCGGACCAGCCGGCAACTGCTGGCCGCCTTTGCCGTGGTTCACGCCGGGCTGCACTACAACCTTCAGCAGCACCCGCTGTACCTCTTCGACTCGCTGCTGTCGCAAACGCTGATCTTCGCCTGCGGTGCCACCGGCCTGCTCTACCTGATGCTGGACCTGGGCCGGCAACGCTCCCCGTGCAACGACTGATCACCTCCCGGCTCAAGGAACCCACCATGCCCCGTCCCTACCTCGCGCTGCTGACCCTGCTGGCCTTCAGTGCCTACACCTTGTTCACCCTGCTCCAGGCACAGCAGTCGCTGCTGCAATTCGGCGTGCAACTGCTGTCGCAACCCGACACAGCGCAGGTGGTCATCGACCTGTACTTGATGGCGCTGCTGGCTGGATTGTGGATGCTGCGAGACGCCCGAGCCCGCGGACGCTCGGCGCTGTCGGTGCTGCCCTACCTGCTGCTGACGGCGGTCTTGGTCTCCATCGGCCCGTTGCTGTACATCGTGGTCAACGGCTTTGGCCGAGGCTCGCCCCACAGCGCCTGAGCGGCAACGGCCTCAGATCAGCCGCTGGATCTGCTTGTGCCGCCAGACCAGCTTGAAGTAGCCAGTCTGCAGCACCAGCATGCTCAGGTAGGCCACCGGGAACGCCATCCACACCCCCTGCAGGCCGAAGTGCGCGTCCAACAGATAGGCCATCGGCAGCTGCACCCCGAGGATGCAGAAAATCGAGATCGCCACCGGCATCAGCACCGTGCCGCTGGCGCGCATGATGCCGCCCACCACCGCCTGGAAGCCGAACACCAGGATGCTCCAGAGCATGATGTGCAGCAGGTGTTCGGCCTGCACCAGGGCTGTGGGGTCGATGATGAACAGCCCCAGCAGCCAGTGGGAAATCAGGTAGCCCAGCAGCACCAGGGCCCCGGTCAGGCACAGATTGATCGCCAGGCCCGTGCGCAGGATCGGGGTGATGCGCTCCAGGCGCCCGGCGCCGATGGCCTGGGCCCCGAGGATCGAGGCAGTGATGGCGATCGACAGCGCCGGGAACTGCACATAGTTGACGATCTGGGTCACTGCGCCATAGGCCGCCGTGGCCTGGGAACCGTGGCGGTTGACCAGGGCCAGGATCACCAGTTCGGAGAGTGAGATCACCACCATCTGCACCCCGGTGGGCAGGCCGATGCGCAGCACCTTGGCGAGGATCGCCCGGTCCAGCTTCATCGCCGCGAACAGCGCCCGATCCGGCGCCAGGGGATGGGCCCGGCCACTCAAGCGCCAGACCAGAAAACCCATGGCCAGGATATTGCCCACCAGCCCGGCGAAGGCCGCGCTCTGGATGCCCATCGGCGGCAGGCCCAGCCAGCCGCGAATCAGCGCCGGGGTCAGGAGCAGGCCCACCAGGGTCGACACGATCAGCGCCAGCAGCGGCGACAGGGTATCGCTGACACCGCGCAGCAACTGGGTAAAGAGCACGAACACCAGCAGCAGCGGCATGATCAGCATCATCACCCGGGCATAGCCCACTGCATCGTCCAGCACATCCAGCGGGGTCCCCAGCCCCTGCAAGGCCGGCCGCGCAAACAGCATGCCCAGCACCGCCCCCAGCAGGCCGATCAATGCGCCGAGCAACAGGGTGCTGCCGGCCACCGCCTTGACCGTGCCCAACTCCCGGGCGCCCCAGGCCTGGCCAATCAGCACCGAGGCCCCCGCGCCCAGGCCGATCACCAGGGCAATGAAGAAGAACACGATGGGGAACATCCCCGACACCGCGGCCAACGCCTGGGTCCCCAGCATCTGACCGATGTAGATACCGTTGAGCGTGCCGGAGAACGACTGCAGGAAGTTCGACAGCACCATGGGCATGAGGAAGATCAGGTACACCTGCCAAAGCGGGCGCTGGGCGGGAATCGACATGGGGCAGGCAACCTCGGATCAAGAGGACGAAGGGCCGCGAAGCAGTCCGTGGCACGGGGCTCGCGTCGGTCCTGGAAGGTGCAGCAATGAAGGCCGAACGCGACGTTCCGGCAGCGCAGCGGCCCGAGGTTTATATCAGCGGTTGACGTCCACCACCACCCGCCCGCGGACCTTGCCTTCGAGCAGTTCACGGGCGACGGTCAACGCCTCTTCCAGGCCCACTTCGCGGGTGATCCGCTGCAGGTGCTGCTGGTCCACCTCGGCAGCTAGGCGCTCCCAGGCATGCACCCGTTCGTGGTAGGGACGGGTCACGCTGTTGATCCCCAGCAAGCTCACTCCCCGCAGAATGAAGGGCGCCACCGAAGCCGGGAAATCCATGCCCTGGGCCAACCCGCAGGCAGCCACCAGACCATCGGCGGCGGTGCCGGCACAGACGTTGGCCAGGGTGTGACTGCCCACCGAATCGATGGCCGCCGCCCAGCGCTCCTTGGCCAGCGGGCGTCCCGGCTCGGACAGTTCGGCACGCTCGATGATACGGCTGGCCCCCAGCGCCTTGAGGTAGTCGGCCTCTTCCGGCCGCCCGGTGGCGGCGATCACCGAGTAGCCCAGGCGCGACAGCAGGCTGATGGCAAAGCTGCCAACGCCGCCGCTGGCACCGGTGACCAGCACTTCGCCGTGCTCGGGAGTCAGGCCGCTGCGTTCCAGGGCGATCAGGCACAGCATGGCGGTGTAGCCGGCAGTGCCGATGGCCATGGCCTGGCGCGCGCTGAAGGCTTCTGGCAGGTGGATCAGCCAGTCACCCTGCAACCGGGCCTTCTGCGCCAGCCCGCCCCAATGGCTCTCGCCCACGCCCCAGCCATTGAGCAGCACCTGCTCCCCCGGGCGAAAGCGCGGATGGCTGCTGGCTTCGACGGTGCCTGCCAGGTCGATTCCGGGGACCATGGGAAACTGCCGCACCACCGGGCTTTTGCCAGTGATCGCCAGGCCGTCCTTGTAGTTCAGGGTGCTGTAGGCCACCCGCACCGTGACATCGCCTGCAGGCAGTTGCACCTCCTCCAGTTGGCTCAGATGGGCGCGATAACCTGCAGTGTCTTTGTCGATCACAATGGCCTTGAACATCACGGACTCCTGTTGGCAAGGGAGGCTGCAGCGCTGGCTGCAACGGCGTAGAACGCGAACGCGCCATCCTACGCAAGCCTTCGGAAGGCGTCCATGAACACCCCCGCCCGCCTCGGAATTGCTCCGGTGGCCGGGCCGGCGCTAACGGTCATTGATCGCCCCTCACCCCAGTCCCCGCCAGCGACGCTCGCAATGACCCGGGCCGCACCCAGCATCCCGTATCGCAACGTAGCCCAGCGCGACTGGCCTGCCAGAACGGCGACGAGGGGCGTATCGGGCGTGGCAAAAACGCAGCATGGAGCGTTACCATGCCGCGGCGTTTCTACCCTGACCGAACGGATTCTCGACCTTGTCTCACCTACTGGAAAAAGCCGCCGCACGCGGCGATCTCACGGCCATCGAGCGCCTCCTTGATACTGGCGCGGACCTTGAATGGCAGCACAAGGGCACCGGCCGCACGGCCCTGCTGGCCGCCACTATCGCCGGGCACCGGCCGGCCGTGGCGCTGCTGCTGGCACGCGGCGCGGATGTCCAGCAACCGTGCAAGGCGCTGGGCTACAGCCCCCTGGCCTGGGCCGCCAGCCAAGGTGATACCGCCATGGCCGAGTTGCTGATCGCCCATGGCGCAGCGCTCGAACACGCCAGCCCCGAACTGCAACGCACTGCCCTGATGAACGCCGCCCAGGGCGGGCACGAGGCAATGCTGAGCTTGCTGCTCAAAGCCGGCGCCGATCCCCTGCGCCTGGACTTCCAGCAGCGCAATGCCTGGTCCCTGGCCGAAGAGAAGGGCCATACCCAGATCATGCAACAGCTGGCGCAGGCCGGTGCCGGAGCGCCGCCAGCGCCCGCAGCGGCCCCTTCCCTGCCCTGGCCACCACTGGCACCAGGCGATGACAACAGTGGCGATCCGGTCACCCAGGTGCGGGCCTATACCCTGGCGCTGGAGGCCTGGGAACAACGGGGCAATGCCCTGGGCCACGAGGCTGTCGACGCGGCCTTCTGGGCCGAACCGCAACAGCTCCTCGAACGTTTCTGCACCCTGCGGCCGCGGGCCTATCCCCGAGCCTCCTACGGTTACCCCACAACCTACTCCGAGGCCGACCAACTACTGGGCTGCCAGTTGCTCAAGCCCGCCGAGGCCGAAGTGCTGATGCGTGATCCAGCCTCCCGGGCGCTGTGCTACGAGCATCGCTTCCTGGTCAAACGGGTCGCGGGGCAATGGCGCATCGACAGCGTCAAGCGGCGCCTGGCCGGCACCCCGAAATGGACCAACGCGATTCTGTGACGCCCCTGCAACTTGCACGCCCCTCTCACCTTTCAGGACCTGCCCCCATGAAATACGACGACGCCTCCTGGCACTACGGCGGCGACTTTCCCGGCGACCTGCCTACCACGGCTGGAGCCACCCACATCGGCCTGTTCCTGGCCTGGATGCTGATCAACGACTTTGCCAGCGAGGAGCTGCTGGACGATGTCGAAGAGGAGATCGGCCAAGTCCGCGCCCGCACCCTCGATGGCCGCGAGTTCCTGTTGCGGATACTGGATGAAAAGCTCAGCGACGGCGATTTCAACGACGAAGGCAATGCCTTTGCCCTGGCCTACTACAAGGGGCGGGACAGCGGTCGGTTTTCCAGCGACTACGAACAGATCCTGGCCCCCGAGCCGGGCACCATCTACCGGGTGGAAAACAGCTGGAGCAACTACGACCGGCTGGCATCGGTGATGGACGAGCGACTTGCACACTGGCGCGCCACGGGGCGAGCGCAGTACATCGACTGAGCGCCGGACGCCGGCAATTGTGGTTAAATGCCGCCCCCGAAAATCGCCGGTTACCGTGATGACCCCTCAAGCCCTCGCCACCCTCAACCAGCACTTGCTAACCGCCCTGGCCACCGCGCCCACCGAAACCCGGCGCCTGTTCCATGGCCGCGGCCGCTGCTGGCCGGGGCTGGAGCAACTGACCGTGGACTGGCTGCAAGGGGTACTGCTGGTGTCCCTGTTCAAGGCGCCGGAGCCTGAACAACTCGCGGCCCTCAAGCTGCTGCTGGTGGAGCTGGGCAACTCCGCGCAATGGGCCGCCAGCGGCGCCCGCAGCCTGATGCTGCAACACCGCTACCTGCCCGACAGCCATGGCGAATGGCTGCTGGGCCAGCCGGTGGATTCCTGCACCATCACCGAGGAAGGCCTGCGCTACCAAGTGGACCTGGGCAGCAAGCAGAACAACGGGCTGTTCCTCGACATGCGCTACGGGCGCAACTGGGTGCGGGCCCATGCCCGGGGCCAGAACGTGCTCAACCTGTTCGCCTACACCTGCGGCTTCTCGGTAGCAGCGATCGCTGGCGGTGCCGAGCGAGTGGTCAACCTCGACATGTCCCGAGCGGCCCTGAGCCGTGGCCGCGACAACCACCGGCTCAATGGCCACGACACCAGCCGGGTGAGCTTTCTCGGCCATGACCTGTTCAAGTCCTGGAGCAAGGTCAAGCAAGGTGGCCCTTACGACCTGGTGATCATTGATCCGCCATCGTTCCAGAAAGGCAGCTTTGTCCTGGGCAAGGACTATGCCCGGGTCCTGCGGCGCTTGCCGGAGTTGCTGACAGCCAACGGCTGCGTGCTGGCCTGCATGAACGACCCGGCATTTACCGTGGAGTTTCTGCTGGAGGGCATGGCCGAGGCAGCGCCGGGGTTGCGTTTTGAACAGCGGCTGGAGAACCCGCCGGAGTTTCCCGATGCCGATCCGCAGTGTGGACTCAAGGCGCTGGTGTTTCGTCAGGGGGAATAGAGGGGCTATCGCTGCTGGGAAGGGGCCGGAAGATCAAGATCAAAAGCCAAAGCCAAGGTGCGCAGGCCGGCTCTTTGTAGCCGCTGCCGAAGGCTGCGAAACCAGGCGACGCGATATGTCAGGAATATCGGGGAGGCAGGTTTAGCGTCTCCTGCGGAGCCGGTCGCAGCCTGCGGCAGCGGCTACATTAACGCGAACGGCAATGAAACAGGCCGGCCGGCAGGCCGCCGTCAGATTTTGATCTTGCTTTTGATCTTGATCTGAACGCCCCGTTAACCACGATGGCCGAACGCAGGCATTGAGCCGTGGGTAACCCGGCAGGGATGCCGGGTTAGCCGCCACCCGGCCATGGATGGCCGGTGGCGGCGGCCCACGGATCAATGCCTTCGTTCGGGCATGCCGAGCCTAGGCGAGGCACCGAGTGGAGGGGCAGGAGCCTTTGGTTACTTTGGGCTTTTCAAAGTAACTCGCTGTAAGAGCGAAACCATAAGTGGCCGTGACCGCAGCAACGGATATGCCCCCAAAAAAACCCCCAAAGCCCCCGCCCCGCCTCACAACCCCATCCGATACTCAATAACCCCCGGCTTCTGCGCCACCCAGTCATACAACCTCTGCGCACGCTTGTTGCTCTCCTGCGTATGCCAATACAAGCGCCCACACCGCTGTTCCCGGGCAAAGGCCTGCACCCACTCGATCAACCGTTTCCCCGCACCGCTGCCCCGCACCGTGGGGGCGACATACAGATCCTCCAGATAACAGAAGTCGGTTACCGCCCAGGTCGAACGGTGCAACACCGAGTTGACGAAACCGATCAGCTCATCACCCTGCACCGCCACCGCTGAAAACACCGGCTCTTGCGGATCACAGAAACGCTCGAAGGCAACCACACTGACCTGCTCATCCAGCGTCACCTGATAGAAGTCCTGATACGCCAGCCACAACTGCAACCACTGCTGATAATCGCCAGGCTGAATCGGCCGTATCGTCACTGCGTGTTGTTGATCACTCATTGCACTCTCCTGTTGAAAACCCACTCCAGACGTCAACCCCTGGATGGTGAGGAGCGCCAGCTTATGGTTTGAATGGAGGGTTTTATCAGTCCATTTCAATCGCAAAGAGCAGACCACTTTTGCCACCGCTCGCGAACCTCGCACCTCGGACTGCTAATGGGCCCCACAGTGAATCCCACCCGCTTTCTACGCGAACAGAACGTGGACGACCCGAAGCTTCTGTGAGCGATTGCAAGGAGTGCCTGAGGACTCGGAGCCTTAGTCCCAACTGCCGGCGATAGCGCTGAGCTGTGGGTTTTTCTTGACAGCAAAAATTCCCAGCGGCTATTGTCTGACAACCTGACTACCAAGGTTTCTCCATGCTTGAACTCCAGCGTCCCGACTCTCTCGTTGTGCGTGTGGTCAATGCGATCCGTACCGAGATCGACTCCGGCCGCCTGGCTCCCGAGTCGCGCCTGCCCACTGAGCAGCAACTGGCCGAGCAGCTGAATGTCAGCCGCTCGGTGGTGCGCGAAGCCATTGCCCAGCTCAAGGCCGATGGCGTGCTGATCGCCCGGCGCGGCCTGGGGTCGTACATTTCCAAGACCCCTACCGGCACGGTGTTCCGCTTCCCCCAGGCCGATGGACGCCTGCCGGATCTGGCGCAGATGTTCGAGATGCGCCTGTGGATCGAAACCCAGGCTGCGTCGATTGCCGCCCAACGCCGCGATGCCGCCGATCTGCAGCGCATGCAGCAAGCCCTGCAGGAAATGCACGACAAGCGCAGCGATTTCGAAGCCGCGGGGTTGGCTGACGTGGAGTTTCACCGGGCCATCGCCGAGGCCAGCAAGAACGACTATTTCGTGGCCTTCCATGATTTTCTGCGCAGCCAGCTAACCAGCGCCCGCAAGGCCGCCTGGGAAAACTCGGCGCGGCGCATGGTCGGCGGCTCCGCCGATGCCACCCAGGAACACCAGGCGCTGTACCAGGCCATTGCCGCCGGTGATCGCCAGGCCGCCGCCGCTTGTGCCGATGCTCACTTGCGTGCCGCGGCCAAGCGCCTGGGCCTGGAGCTGCCAACCCTCGACTAACAACTGCAACACGCTTCAAGCCGCAAGCGCTAGCCTGCGGTTTTTTATCGGAATACTTAGTCTGACAACCTGATAACCAGACTTGAAACCGTTTGATCCAAGGTACCCAGAACCATGATTTATGACTTTTGCATCATCGGCGGCGGCATCGTCGGACTGGCCACGGCCATGGAGATCCTCAAGCGCCAGCCGGGCGCCTCGCTGGTGATCCTGGAAAAGGAAAATGTCCTGGCCCGGCACCAGACCGGCCATAACAGCGGGGTGATCCACGCCGGTATCTACTACGCGCCGGGCAGCCTCAAGGCCGACCTGTGCAAGCGCGGCGCCGAGGCCACCAAGCAGTTCTGCAGCGAGCACGGGATCAAGTTCGAGGTCTGCGGCAAGGTGCTGGTAGCGTCCAACGCCCTGGAAGTGCAGCGCATGGAAGCCCTGTACCAGCGCTCACAACAGAACGGCCTGAAGGTGGAGCGCCTGGACGCCGAGCAACTGCGTGAGCGTGAGCCGAACATCGTCGGCCTCGGCGGGCTGTTCCTCGACGCCACCGGCATCGTCGACTACCGCGAAGTCTGCGAAACCATGGCCCGGGTGATCCGCCGCGACGGCGGAGAAATCTGCCTCAGCCAGACCGTGACCGCGATCCAGGAAAACGCCGACAGCGTCACGGTCAACAGCCATGGCGGCAGCTGGCAGGCGAAGAAACTGGTGGTCTGTGCCGGCCTGCAATCGGATCGCCTGGCGACCCTGGCCGGGGTCAGGATCGACCACCAGATCATCCCCTTCCGCGGCGAGTACTTCCGCCTGCCGGCCTCGAAGAACAACATCGTCAATCACCTGATCTACCCGATCCCCGATCCGGAGCTGCCATTCCTCGGCGTGCACCTGACCCGCATGATCGACGGCAGCGTCACCGTCGGCCCCAATGCGGTGCTGGGCCTGGGCCGGGAGAACTACAAGAAGTTCTCCATCAACTGGCGCGACGTGGCGCAGTACGCCAGCTTCCCCGGGTTCTGGAAAACCATCTGGCAGAACCTGGGTTCCGGCACCACGGAGATGAAGAACTCGCTGTTCAAGTCCGGCTACCTGGAGCAGTGCCGCAAGTACTGCCCGTCCCTGGAAGTCTCCGACCTGCTGCCCTACGAGGCGGGGATTCGCGCCCAGGCGGTAATGCGTGACGGCAGCCTGGTGCACGACTTCCTGTTCGCCCAGACCCCACGCATGTTGCACGTATGCAACGCGCCCTCGCCCGCCGCCACTTCGGCGATTCCCATTGGTTCGATGATCGCTGACAAGATTTTCCAGGCCGACTGAAACACAGACGCGGCACGCCTTGTTGCACAGCGCTGCAGCGCTGTCTGCGGGGCCCCGTGCCGCCGAAATACCCCTCGGCAGTCCCTTTGGGGCACACCGAGCAAGACCCGCGTCAACTCGACAATAAATACAATGATCCAAGAGGATGTACACAATGACCGCAGTTGAAACCGGCATTACTGCAGCGGAAACCCCACAACAAACCAAGAAACGCCTGCGCAAGGTCGCGGCGGCCACCATCTTCGGCTCGATGCTGGAGTGGTACGACTTCTACCTCTACGCCACCATGGCGGCCATCGTCTTCTCGAAGATCTTCTTCGATAACAGCAACCCGAAAAGCGCCACGCTGATGGCCTTCTCCACCTTTGCCATCGGCTTTATCGCCCGTCCCTTCGGCGGCATCCTGTTCGGCTACCTGGGGGACAAGTTCGGCCGCAAGCAGGTGCTGGTGCTGACCTTCTGCCTGATGGGCGTGTGCACCGCACTGATCGGCCTGATCCCCAGCTACGCCTCCATCGGCATCTGGGCACCGATCCTGCTGGTGGCGATCCGCATCATCCAGGGCCTGGGGGCCGGCGCCGAACTGTCCGGCGCTGCGGTCACCTCCTATGAACACGCCAGCGAAGGCAAACGCGGCAGCCAAGGTGCCTGGCCGGCGCTGGGGCTGAACCTGGGCCTGCTGCTGTCGTCGCTGACCATTTACCTGTTGACCATCAACGGCAATGAGTTCCTGCTGGCCGGCGGCTGGCGCATTCCGTTCGTGTGCAGCATCGTCCTGGTGGCGGTCGGCCTGTGGGTGCGCAACAGCATTCCGGAAACCCCGGAGTTCAAGGAGCTGAGCAAGGAAAGCCAGAAGGCCAAGCCCTCGCCCCTCAAGGCACTGTTCAAGAACGACCTCAAGGGCCTGGCGGTGGTGTTCTTCGTCGCCATTGGCTACAACGCCCTGAGCTACATCTTCAAGACCTTTTCCCTGGCCTACCTGACCCAGTACAAGAATGTCGATGTGCACGTCACTTCACTGTCGGTGACCATCGCCAGCCTGATCGCCATCGTCGCCGTGCCCTTCTTCGGCTGGCTCTGCGACAAGTGGAGCAGCAAGACCGTGCTGATTCTGGGCGGGGTGTTCTCGCTGCTGTTCGCCTACCCGTTCCTGGCCCTGCTCAATACCGGCGAGAGCCTGATGATCTACATCGCCATCGGCGTCGGCACCGGCATCCTGGCACCGATGATGTTCGCGCCTCAGGGTTCGTTCCTCAGCCGCCAGTTCCCCACCGCGACCCGCTCCTCGGGCTTCGGCACCGGGCGCGAGATCGGCACCGCGATTGCCGGCGGCCTGGCGCCACTGGGCGCCCTATCCCTGGTGACCGCCTCGGCCACTCACTCCACCGACGGCGTGGTGATCATCCTCGCGGTGTCCGCCGTGCTGGTGATGGTGTTTGCCCTCTTCGACCAGGGGCGCAAGCACTCGGCGTTCAAGAACTGAAAAACCGTTGAGCCGCCCACAGGTCGCACTGGGGCGGCTCAGGCCAGCAGCACCTTGATCCCCAGCTGGCGATAACCTTCGATATCCACCTCTGGCACTTCCTGCTCGGTCACCAGCCGCTGCAGACGGTTGCAGGGTGCGACCACAAAGGGCTCCATGGCGCCGAGTTTGTCGGCGGTGGTCACGGCGATGACTTCGGCGGCGCTGTCGAACATCGCCTGCTTGATCGGCACTTCATCGAAATGCAGGGAGCTGATGCCGATCTCCGGGTGAATCGCACAGACCCCGGTGAACATCAGGTCGGCCTTGATCCCCTGGATCATCCGCAGTGCTTCATGGCCGCTGGCGGACAGGGTTGCCGGATTGAGCTGGCCGCCCACGAGAATCACCTTGACCCCGGGGTATTCGGCCAGGGCCACGGCAATCATTGGCGAAGCGGTGACTGCGGTCAGGCGGATATCGGCCGGCAGGGACTGGGCGATATGCAAGGTGGTGGAACCGGAATCGAACAGCACCGTCTGGCCGTCCCGCACCCATTGCACGGCAAACTGCGCCAGACGCAGTTTCGCCTCGTTGGTTTCGCCGACCCGAGTGAAGTAGTCCTTGCCGCTGTCCTTGGGTCGCGGCAGCGCACCGCCATGCACCCGCTGCACCAGGCCATTGGCATCCAGCTCGGCGAGGTCGCGGCGGATGGTGTCTTCTGAAACCGCGAAGTGCCGGCTCAGCTCAGCGGCCATGACCTTGCCGTCGCGCTCCAGCAGCAGAAGGATCTTTTGTCGACGCAGGGAGGGCAGCTCGGCTGCCGGGTGCAGGTTTTGCATGTTCTTGCCCGTTTTTGCGTGTTTTCGCGAGATTAGCCAAGCCCTCTCGCGAAAACAAGCAGCCGCGCTCAGGAGATCAATTGTGGGGGCCGTACGTTGTACAGCGCCGCCTCACCCAGGCGCTCGCGCACCAGGGCCTGGGCCTGCCGGGTCATCTGGTCCAGATGCCGGTCGCGCTTCTTCTCCGCTTCCAGCATGGCCTTGCGCCCGTGCTGGGCCAGCAGGTAGGTGTGAATCTGCCGCACTTCCACCGATTGGTAGATCGGCGCCACGTCCAATACCGCCAGCAAGCCATCGCTGCCATGGTCTCGGGTATTCATCAGCACTTGCGGACCGCGGGCGCCCAGCAGCTGAAAGCCCAGGGCCTCGAAACACTCCACTTTGGCCACCTGACAGGCCAGCTCGGCATGGGGATAGCGAGCACGCAGCGCCTCCAGCATCTGCCGGGCAATGCCCTGGCGCCGATGGTTTTGCCGCACCGCCATATAGGCCACGGCACAGGCCTGGGGATCGTCCTTGAGCGGCAGGTACAGGGTGAAGCCCAGCACCTGCTCAGGGTCCTGAGTATCGGTGGCCACCACCAGCTCTACCGCGATCCCCCGGGAACCGTCCATGGCCTGCAGGTACAGGTGCACTTCGTAGCCGACGCCGTACTGGTACAGGTTGTACAGCGGGTTGCTCGGGGCAATGGCCACCGCGCTGATGTCGGTGATGTAGTCCACGACCATTTGCTGGATCTGGCTCTGGATGGCTTCGGGCGGCGGGGCTTGGAACAGGGTGATGCTGGACATCGAGGCAGTGACTCCGAGGGTTGAGGCGTGCCCGCAACGGCGGGCGTGGCAATCATACCGCGTCACGGCAAGGCACAGGCAGCCAACAAGATGCTCGAGTCGGGCTCAAGCCTCGTTGAGAAAGATACGGAGATGCTGCTTCAGAGGCACCGGCAAGGCCGGCCGGTTGCGACGACATCAGGGATATCGCCGCAACCCATGCAAGATACGGCTGCACGGTGGCAGCCGCTGTGCCCCATCCGACGAACGCGGACGGGGCCGAGGCTTACAGCGCCATGTCGGCCGCTGGGTTGCTCTCTGGCTTGGCCATGCTGGCCGGAGCCTGAGGTGCAGCGCCCTTGACCGCTGGTGGCGGGGTCAGTTGCAGCACTTCGGCGGTGTAGGCCCATTCTTTGGCCACACGCTCAGGGCTGTCGTTCAGGGCAGTGCCGTAGCTCGGTACGATCTGGTGCAGTTTTTCCTGCCAGGCCGGGGTCGCCACTTTGTCCTTGAACACCTTCTGCAGCACGCTGAGCATGATCGGCGCGGCGGTCGAGGCACCTGGGGAGGCGCCCAGCAGGCCGGCGATGCTGCCGTCCTGGGAAGCGACGATCTCGGTGCCCAGTTTCAGCACGCCGCCCTTCTCTTCGTCACGCTTGATGATCTGCACGCGCTGACCGGCCTGCCACAGGCGCCAGTCTTCTTGCTTGGCGTTGGGGAAGTATTCCTTCAGGGCGTTGAAGCGATCGTCATCCGACAGCATCAGTTGGCCGGCCAGGTATTCCACCAACGGGTACTGTTCGATACCGACTTTGGTCATCGGCCAGAAGTTGTGGGTGGTGGTGCTGGTCAGCAGGTCGAAGTACGAACCTTCCTTGAGGAACTTGGTGGAGAAGGTAGCGAATGGGCCAAACAGGATGACCCGCTTGCCGTCCAGCACGCGAGTGTCCAGGTGCGGAACCGACATCGGCGGAGCGCCCACCGAAGCCTTGCCGTAGGCCTTGGCCAGATGCTGCTCGGCAACGCTGGCGTTCTCGGTCACCAGGAACGAGCCACCCACCGGGAAGCCGGCGTATTCGTTGGCCTCGGGAATGCCCGACTTCTGCAGCAGGTGCAGGGCACCGCCGCCGGCGCCGATGAACACGAACTTGGCGTCGGTTTCGGTTTTCGAACCGTCTTTGAGGTTCTTGTAGGTCACGCGCCACGAACCGTCTTCATTGCGCTCGATGTCCTGCACTTCGCTGGACAGCTTGAGGGCAAAGTTCGGCTGGGCTTGCAGGTGCGCGACGAACTGGCGAGTGATCTCGCCGAAGTTGACGTCGGTGCCGATCGGGCTCCAGGTCGCAGCGATCTTCTGCG
This sequence comes from Pseudomonas danubii, assembly GCF_042980055.1. Lineage (NCBI taxonomy): Bacteria > Pseudomonadati > Pseudomonadota > Gammaproteobacteria > Pseudomonadales > Pseudomonadaceae > Pseudomonas > Pseudomonas danubii. Next base: position 3,851,022 of record NZ_CP116502.1, on the reverse strand, counting down.
CCGGATCACGACCTTCCATCATCAGTGGTACCCACTTCTTGATCTGCTCGGCGTCTTCGGAGTACTGCATGCCGCTGAACAGCGGGCTGGCCTGCAGGGCCTCGTAGCGTGCCTTGAGGAACTTGATGTTGTCATCGCCCCAGACAAAGCTCATGTGCGGCGTGGAGTTGATGAACGAACGCGGGTTCTTCAGCACACCGTTCTTGACCTGCCACGACCAGAACTGGCGGGAAATCTGGAACGCTTCGTTGATCTCGATGGCCTTGGCGATCTCGATCTTGCCGTCCTTGCCTTCCGGGGTGTAGTTCAGCTCAGCCAGGGCGGAGTGACCGGTACCGGCGTTGTTCCAGCCGTTGGAGCTTTCTTCAGCCACGCCATCCAGGCGCTCGACCATCTCCATGGACCAATCGGGCTGCAGCTCATTGAGCCAGACCCCGAGGGTCGAACTCATGATGCCGCCACCGATCAGCAGCACATCCACTTTCTTCGGCTCAGCCGCGTGCGCGGACGTGAGGCCTATCGACATCGCCAGCCCGATCAGGGCCGTGTTCACTTTCTTCAACATTCTGTAGTACCTACGATAGAACGCCATCCGCCGCCCCATCCTCGATCCTGCGAACTCAGTGCATTGCGAAACAGGCATTTCGCAGGTCCTGGATGAACGCATTCAAAAGAACTGGAGGGTGGGCACACAAGGCCGACGAGACTGGCTCGACCTCAGTTTTATATCGCTCCGGCGCTGACTTCTTGTCGTTTTTGGCTTCAGCTACTTGAGTGACACTTGTTTCTCAGGACACGTCACGGGACGTAGACCAACGGGCAATAACGCCCCACTCCTTTCACCGACACCGGACTCGATTCGACGCACAACACTGACACCCGTCTACACGGGGCCAGCAGGACAAAGAAGGGTCGGGGTCAACCAAAGGAGGTAGACGAACACTGCCTGACATTGCATTCGGCGAGTTTGCCCAGACACTCCCACGCGCTTGCAAGGACCCGAACAGGCCACTTGAAGCAAAGCATAGGGGAGGTATTTCTGCACAAACGATGAACCGATTCAGCGCAAGAATATCATTACGGCATCAGCCTGTCTTGGCCGGAGCGGCTGCCCTGGCCCTCGAAAAAACCGCGACGCACCAGGGTCTGTACGAAAGCTGCCGAGCAAAGATCAGGCAAGGCAAAAACAGGCGAGGAAGCGGAGTGTAGGGGCCTACATGAGCATTCCGAGCCTGTTTTTAACGCAGCATGATCGAAGCGCAGGTAGTTTTCGTACAGAGCCTACGACACTCGCCACAATCAATGCGTCACAAAGACGCTGGCCGGTCACTACGCCTCGGCACTGCACTGAGCCTTGGCGGTCAGCAATGGCACAGGCATCATGACCAGCTGCAAGACCTGCCAGACCATCGTCAAGGACAAGAAGAACAACCATGCACGAGACTTCCCTGCAAGACACCACCGCCCCCGAGGGCGTCTGTTTCGGCTGCGGCAGCAGCAACCACCACGGCCTGCAGATCAAGAGCCACTGGCATGAAGACGGCGTGCATGTGATCGCCGAGCACCTGCCGCAATCCCAGTACTGCGGCTGGCCGGACCTGGTCTACGGCGGCCTGATCGCCATGCTGGTGGACTGCCACTCCAACTGGACCGCCATGGCCTACCACTACCGTAACGAACAACGGGAACCGGGCAGCCTGCCGCGCATCGACTGCGTCACCGGCAACCTGGGCATCAAGTTCATCAAGCCCACGCCCATGGGCGTACCCCTGACCCTGCGGGCCAAGGTCGAGGGCGACGTGGGGCGCAAGAGCCGGGTGATCTGTGAGGTGTATGCCGGTGATGTACTGACCGCCATTGGCGATTCGGTATTTGTTCGGGTCGATACCGGACAGCTGGCCGCCGCCGCTCATGGACGTGGTGCCTGAGTATGGACATTCAGGAAATACAGCTGCACTTGGCCAAGCCAGCCGTGAAGTTCAGTGCCGGCGGCTTTCGTCCGACTCACAGCGATGAGGAAAGCTGGCTGGGCCGAGTCTTTCTGTTTCGCGAAGACGAAGAGTTGCCGCGCAACCGCGCCGGTGAAACCCTGCTGCCCTTTGCCCAGCTCTATCTCCCTAGCCTGCCCTTTCACAGCCCGCTGCTGAAAGGCGTGCGGGTGCTGAGCGTGTTTGTCGCCAATCCCTTTCCCGAACCCCTGGAGCCCATGGGTGAACGCTGGCTGATCCGCGAATACCGCGACGACGAGGTGCTGGTGCGCAAGGAGCTGGTGGCTCCCGGAGCCTTCCTCAAACCCATGCCGATCAAAGCCGAAGCCGTGGCCGAGGACTTTCCGCTGTGGGACGGTGGCGGCATCCCCGATGAGGTGGAGCAGGCCATTCTCGACCTGGAACGCAGCGGCCGGATCGAGTGTTACTACGACCTGATCAGCCACTGCTATGAACACAAGCTGGGGGGCTATCCGTCCTACTGCCAATCAGGGATCGATGTCGGAGACGGTTTCGAATTCGTGATGCAGATTGCCTCCGACGCCAAGATCGGACTCAACGTGGTGGACGGCGGCAAGTTGATGTTCTGGAAGCATCGCGACACGGGCGAATGGGCGCTGTACTTCGACTTCTATTGAGACCGGTCGGTGAATAGCGATTTCATCTTCCCACGGATGAAAAGCCCGGGCGCCGGGTGCATCATGAGCGCTGTCATTTTTCGGGAGACCTTCATGCCCCTGCGTCCATTGCTCTTGCCCGCCGCCGCTCTGGCGCTGTGCCTGCTGGGTTCGGCCAGCGCCATGGCCGATGATCAGTCGCAGTTGATCGAATCGATCAACGCCTACCGCAGCCAGCCGCAACGTTGCGCCAACCAGGCCTCCTCGGAGCTGCCACCGCTGGCCAGCGATCCGCGCCTGATCCTGCCCGTGGACAACGTCGGTGACCTGCAACAGGCCCTGGCACGGGCGGCCTATCCCATGGTCAATGTGCAGGCCATCAGCCTCTCCGGCCCCCGGGACGCCCAGGCGGCGATGCAGGCCGTGCGCGAGAGCTTCTGCCAGGTGGTGCTGGACCCGCAGTTCGTCGATATCGGCGTCAATCGCCAGGCCAACCAGTGGCGCATCGTCCTCGCCCGGCCGTTGCTGGCCGCCCGCCTCGGGGATTGGCAAGCCGAGGGCCAGCAATTGCTGGCACAGATCAACAGCGCCCGCAGCCAGCCCCGGCAATGCGGCGGCCAGAGCTTTGCCGCCAGCGCACCGCTGGCCTGGAACGCCACCCTGGGCAGCACCGCCGAAGCACACAGCCGGGCCATGGCCAACCAGAACTATTTCGATCACAAGGACCATGACGGCCGCACCCCGGGTGATCGTGCCGAACTGGCCGGTTATGCCGGGCAACAAGTGGGCGAGAACATCGCCGCCGGCCAGGACAGCGCGCGCAAGGTGCTGGACGGCTGGCTGGCCAGCCCCGGGCACTGCGCCAACCTGATGAACCCGGCCTACCGCGAGCTGGGTGCAGCTTATGCAGTGGACCCGAAAAGCGATGCGGGCATCTACTGGACTGCAATGTTCGGCGCGCCTTGAGGCGCCGGCTCCAGACAGGGCCTGCCGACCACAGTGGCCGGCCAGTCCCCGTCAGGGTTCGAGCCCGGCCATGAACGCAAACGCCCCGATCAACCGGGGCGTTTTTTTTCAGCCAATAACGACCTTACTGGTTGGTCGCCACCTGCCCAGCATCACCCTGGCTCACCAGCGCCTTGAGGGATGCGTCGAACTGCTTCAGCGCATTGACCTGCAGCTCGGTCTGCTGGTTGATCTGCGCGGCAATTTCCGGTGCCGCCTTGCCCCGGACCCAGACCGAAGGCAGCTCCTTGGCCTGAATGCCTTCGGCCTTGCCGATGTATTGCAGGTTGGCGTCATAGAACTTGGCGATGAACCGCGCCTCCACCTTGCGGTTGGCCTTGGTCACCAACTGGTTGTAGGTATCGAGCATGACCACCACGTCAGGCCGGGCCTGGACCACGGCATCGAGGCTGTCATACAGGGTCACGGTACCAAAGTGTTTCTGCAACGACGCCGTCAACCAGTTGATCGCCCGTTGCGGGTCGGAGCTGTCGACAAAGGCGGCACTGATGCGCGGGTCGAGCCCGGCATTTTTCGCCCCGTTCAGCGCCACCGAGTGGTAGTGCTCCAGGTACTCCAGGGTATTGAGGGTGTTTTCGCTGTACAGCAACCCTACCGACTGGGCGTGCCGCAGATCGGCGCTGCTGTCGGCCATGGGCAAGAAGTGGCAGGACATGTCATCGGCGGCGAAGGCTGTCGCAGAAGCACCGGTTCCCGCGATCAAGACAACCACAAGGGTCAATAGAGTCGAGATTCTCATCGGGTGTTTCCTTCTGCAGCCAGCACGGTGTAAGCGCCATCTTCCTCCTTTGCTGGAAAAACGGAACCTGCACTTTTTGATGATAACTATCGATTGCAGCAATGGTTGACAATAGGCACCGATACGCCTGCGAAGGTGCAACCTCGATCACCCGCCACGACCTGCAAGACCCTCATTTTCTGGCATACAGCTGGCCACCGCCGCTATAGAATCGACCCCCCTTTTTCTGCAACACGAGTCCGAACCATGGATGCTCACTCGATATTGACCTACACCCTGGTGGCGGCCATCGCCATTGCCAGCCCCGGCCCCGCTACCCTGGTGGCGTTGCACAACAGCGTGGCCTACGGCGCCAAGTCCACCCTCTGGTCATCCCTGGGCAATATCAGCGGGTTGTTCTGCATGTCTGCCGCGGCCATGCTCGGCCTGGGTGCGCTGATCGCCAGTTCCGAGTGGGTCTTCAACGCGGTGAAAATCGTCGGCGCCGGCTATCTGTTCTACCTCGGTGCCAAGCAGCTGTTCAGTAAAAGCCAGCTACTGAGCGCCAGCAGCGCCGAGCACAACAAGCTCGCCCCGCCGCCACGCCTGAAGCTGTTCAAGTCGGCCTTCCTGACCGCCGCCACCAACCCCAAGGCGACGATTTTCTTCACCGCGCTGTTCCCCCAGTTCATCGACCAGCACGCCGCGCTGCTGCCGCAGTTCTTCATCCTGACCCTGATCTTCATGGCGCTGTCGCTGGTCTCCCTCAGCGTCTACGCCCTGCTGGCCTCCCGGGCCAAGGGCGTGCTGACCCGCCCGGCGCTGTCCAAGTGGGTCAATCGCGTGGTGGGTTCGACCTTTATCTTCTTCGGCACCACCATCCTGGCGATGCGTCGGCAAACGGTCTGATCAGGCACCTGACCGGGCACCTGATCTGCCTTGCGGGGGGTGAAGCGGCCTTCAACCCTTCTTTTTCTGCAAGGCCTTGAGCCGCGCACTGGCCCGCTGCACCGCGGCCATCTTTTCCGGGCGCTTCATGCGCTTCCATTTGCGGATGTCCTCCTTGGTCCGTCCGCAACTCACGCACAGGTCGCCGCTGAGCTGGCACAGGGCGATGCAGGGGTTGTCGATTTCCTTGGCCATGGCTCAACCCCGCCCCGGACGCAGGCGCTTGAGGCGTTGCGCCCAATCACCGGCGTTGACCCTGCGGCACTGTTCTTCGCTGTCGAAGAACACATGGGCGGCCAATGAGTCCAGGCACACTTGGGCCTCGTTCAACGCTCGGGCCGTCAACTCGATCATCAGTGGGCCCTGGCCCGCGGCCAGAGCGCGCTCCTTGTGCGCCTGGGTGTCGAAGACCCAGACCACCACCAGGCTGGCGGGAAAGGCCGCGTAATCCGCCTCGTGGGTCAGCCAGGCAAAACCCTCGATCTGCGCCTTGGCGCTTTCGCAAGCCTCGGTCAGGGTGACGGCCAGTAGACGCTCCATGGCGGCCTGCTGGCGTTTGTTCAATGGCATGACGACCCTCGAGAGGCAAAAAAGGCCGCACACGATACCTCAAGCTTCTCCCTCGGGACGCATCTTTGCGTCTAGGCTTGTGCCCTCCTTCATACCTTCAAGGAAGACAGGTCATGTCACGACCCTCTCTCACCCTGCTCCTGGCCGCCATCCAGCTCGCCTGCGGCAGCGCCATGGCCGCCACGGGCGCCCCGGTGGCCGACGCCATCTGGTTCAACGGCCCGATCATCACCCTCGACGACAAACACCCCAACGCCCAGGCCGTGGCGGTGAAGGACGGCAAGATCCTCGCCGTGGGCGAGCGCAAACAGGTACTGCAGAATCAAGGTCCGACCACGCAGATGATCGACCTCAAGGGCACCACCCTGCTGCCGGGTTTCATCGACCCCCACGGCCATGTATCGATGGTGGGCTTCCAGGCCGCCAGCGCCAACCTGCTGCCACCGCCGGACGGCACCAACGACACCCTCCCCAAGCTTCAGGAAACCCTGCGCAACTTCGAGCAGCAGTCACCGATCCCCAAGCAGTTCGGCGTGCTGTTCGGTTTTGGCTATGACGACTCCCAACTCCAGGAACAGCGGCACCCGACCAAGGACGACCTGGACGCCGTGTCCAGGGACGTGCCCATTGCCATCGTCCACCAGTCTTCGCACCTGGGGGTGCTCAACAGCAAGGCCCTGGAACTGGCGAAGATCGACGCCTCGACCCCCGACCCGGAAGGCGGGGTGATCCGCCGGGTCGAGGGCAGCCAGGAACCCAACGGCGTGCTGGAAGAAAACGCCTTCTTCAATGCCCTGATCAAGATCTTCCCCAAGCTCACTGCCGACCAGGCGGTGGACATGCTCAGCGCCGGGCAACAGCTGTACATCAGCTATGGCTACACCACCCTGCAGGACGGCCGCTCCTCGCCGGACCAGGTCAAGACCGCAATCAAGGCCGCTGGCGACGGCAAGCTGCTGGCGGACATCGTTTCCTACCCCGATATCCTCACCCCGGGCACCAAGGAACTGTTGGTCGCGCCCTGGTATCACCCGACCAACCAACCGGTGAGCTATGACCGGCACTTTCGCATCGGCGGGGTCAAGCTGACCCTGGACGGCTCGCCCCAGGGCAAGACCGCCTGGCTCAGCCAACCCTACTTCAAGCCGCCTCAAGGTCAGGACGCCAGCTATGCCGGCTACGGCGTGGTCAAGGACGACGACGCCCTGACCATTTACAAGCAAGCCCTGGCCAATCGCTGGCAGATCCTCTCCCATGCCAACGGCGACCGGGCCATCGACCAGTTGCTGAGCTCGATGCGCGCCGCGGAAAAAGCCTACCCCGGCGTCGATGTGCGCCCGGTGCTGATCCACGGCCAGACCCTGCGCCAGGATCAGGTGGCCGAACTCAAGCAACTGAAGATCTTCCCGTCACTGTTCCCCATGCACACCTATTACTGGGGCGACTGGCACCGCCAATCGGTGCTGGGGCCGGAGCGCGCAGAAAACATCTCGCCCACTCAATGGGTGCTCAAGGCCGGCCTGAAGTTCACCACCCACCACGATGCCCCGGTGGCCCTGCCAGACTCCATGCGGGTGCTGGCGACCACAGTCAATCGCACCACCCGCAGCGGCTATGTACTGGGACCGGAGCAGCGAGTAACGCCTCTGCAAGCGCTCAAGGCCATGACCCTGTGGTCGGCGTACCAGCACTTCGAGGAGGACCGCAAAGGCTCCATCACCCCCGGCAAACTGGCGGACTTCGCCGTGCTGTCGGCCAACCCGCTGACCGAAGCGCCCGAAAACCTGAGCGAGATCAAGGTGCTCAAGACAATCAAGGAAGGCCGGGTGATCTATGAGCGGCCGGCCAAGGTGACACCGTTGCCAGCGCCGCTGGGCATGCATGGCGATCCATCGCTGCCGCTGCCCCAGGGAATCAAGGCCGTCACCCAGGGAGATGGCGACCTTGGACCGGCACTGGATGTGATCTACGACCAGCTCGCACCCGCGCAGCCCTGAAACCGCGGCGACACGGCCCTCTTACAGGCACACGCTTGCTCGCGAACCCGCGCTTGCCGATTGAATGCGGCGCTCACCGGTTCATCACGAGCAAGCTCGCGGCTACAGAAGCTTGCTGCCCAAGGCGCTGGACAGGACTTCGTCGTGCCCATAGATGTCCGGCGCATACAGCAGTTGCCCATGGCTGTCGGCCTGCACCGTCCAGTAGCTGAGCAGGATCGGCACCGGCCTGGCCAGGCGGAATTCGTGGGTCAGGCCGGTGGCCAGAAGTTCGTTGGTGCGCAGTCGCTCCGCCGGGCTCAGCAACCAGTCACGCAGTTGCAGCGCCTGTTCGACCCGCACGCAGCCGGAACTGAAGGCGCGGGGCCCCTTGCTGAACAGCGCCTGGCTCGGGGTGTCGTGCAGGTACACGGAGAACGGATTGGGAAAACGGATGGCGATGCGCCCCAAGGGGTTGCGCGGGCCCGCGCCCTGGCGCAGAAGAATATTGCCCGGACGCTCCCAATCGACATCCTCGGGCGCCAAGGGCTGGCCATTGGCATCCAGCACCTGCAGGTTCTGACGATTGAGGAAGCCCTGGTCACGGCGGATTTCCGGCAGTTTGTCTTCCTTGAGAATGGTCGGCGGCACCGTCCAGGTAGGGTTCAGGGTCAAGCGCGTGACCTGGGACTTCAACAGCGGGGTCTGACGCTCGGCACGGCCGACCTGGGTGCGGGTCTGCCACACCACCGCATCGTCCTGATAGAAGGTCAGTTGCGCGGCCGCAATGTTCACCAACACGATATTGGGTTCGAAATCCTGGGCCAGCCAGCGCAGCCGCTCAAGGTTGATGCGCAGTTGCTCGCGGCGCTGGGCCGGACTGATGTTCAGCTCTTTAAGGGTGCCCGCACCAATCACGCCATCAGCCTGCAGCGAATGACTGAGCTGGAAATTTTTCACCGCGCTCACCAGGTCACTGCTGTAGGTATTATCGGCACTGACCTCGGGGCTTGGCAGAAAGCCGCCCAGGTACAGGCGCTGGGCCAGTTCCGGGACTCGCTTGTCCTGCATGTCCGGACGCAACAGCGGGCCACCGGCTACCGCCTGCCAACTGGGTAATGGTTGCTGGCGTTCACGGGCATAGACCTGGCGCAGGTTGCGGTACTGCTCAAGGTTCGGACGGGCCTGATCGAAGGCGCCGGCGAGGTTTTCCAGCCCGGGCACGGCCATCGCCAGCAACGCCGCCTGGCGATCGTCTGCCGGCGGCTGGGCCCGCCACAAGGGCTCGAAGCGGCTCTGTGACAGGCGACCGTAGTGCAGATCCTGCAAGGCTTGCAGGTACTGATGACTGATCGCGATATCGGTGCACAGCTCATCCCCTGCTGCGCTGCTCACCGGCAGCCGATAGCGCTCCGGGTCCAGGCCGTCATCGATCACCTGGGCCAATTGCGCCTGCAAGCTGGCAAGCCGGTGCTCGGCGGACCACACCGGCTGTTCGCCGTTCTGGCGGTAGAACGCCTGCAACAGCAGTTGCGCGGAAGCATCCAGGCGTGGACTCAGTGCCGGGCAAGCCACCGCCAACTGGGTCAGCGTCAGTTGCAGCGCACTGGCCGGCGCCAGCGCAGGGTCCTCGGCCAGCGCGACCAATGGCGCAGCGAGCAGGCACAGGCTCAAGTAACATGCGGTTTTTTTGAACAACTGCTTTACTCCAATCCGTGGCCTTCAGTGCGTTGGCCAACCGTTACGGCAGATGGGGAACAATCAGGCCTGGGATCTAAACATATAGACCAGACTGCCGGGGGAACGACAGGACGTCAGGAGCCAAAGTGATCATGGGGATGCTCTAAACATGTTGAACTTCTTGTGCCGAATCTGCCTGGCGACTATCGCTCTGGGCGCCTTTTGCAGTCCTTCCCTCGCCGCCAGCAAACCCGCTCCCGCGCTGTACAGCAGCCTCGCTCACGCCGCACCGGAACTCAATCCCCAGGCCTTGAAAAGTGCCCTGAACGCCATGCAATGCGCGGTCAACAGTGGTGCCCGACAAGCCCGGCACCTGGCGGTGATCGACTACTCGCAACCGTCCACCGCGCGGCGCCTGTGGATCTTCGACCTGCGCAGCAAAAAACTGGTGCTGCGCGACCTGGTGGCCCACGGACAGAAGTCCGGGGAAAACTTCGCCACCCAGTTCTCCAATCGCCTGGGCAGCTATCAATCCAGCCTGGGCCTGTTCCGCACCCAGGAGAGCTACGAAGGCACCCACGGCTACTCCTTGCGCATGGACGGCCTGGAGCCCGGCTTCAACGACCGGGCCCGGGACCGGGCCATCGTGATCCATGCCGCCGACTACGTGAACCCCTTGTGGAGCCAGCGCCAGGGCCGCATCGGCCGCAGCCAGGGCTGCCCGGCGGTGCGACCCCAGGTGGCGCGCCAGGTGATAGACAAGCTCAAGGATGGCCAGTTCATGTTTTCCTGGTATCCGGACCAGCGCTGGCTGAAATCCTCGCCCTACCTCAATTGCCAGCCGCGTCAGGTGGCGAGCATCCTCAGTGCCAATGGCAGCTGAAGCCCAACGCTGAGCGCTGCGCTCAGCCCGTTCGCGGGTTGCGCCGAGCGCCGGCGGCGAGATACCGTTGCCGACCTGGAACGCCACCTCGCCCGAGCCGGACCTCATGCCTTCAGAGCCCACCCTGCTTCTCCATCATCCCGGACCACGCCCAGCGTTCTACCGGGTTGCCGAACACCTGTGGGGTGCCGGCTGCAACGTGGACTCCGATGGCGACAGCCGAACCGCCGACGATGAGCAGTGGACCGAGCTGACCCTGATACTGCGCGACTCCAGCCAGCAACGGCTGGACATCGACCCATTGTCCCTGGCGCCCCTGGTCTTGCTGATCCGCGCCTCACAGGCGGGTCTAGGCGAAAGGGCCGCGCACTTCATCCAGTCGGTGGCAGGCGGCACACTCCAGGCACACATCAAGGACCGATAAGGATCGGGCCCTGCCCCCCGGCAGTTGCCCTCCTTTCAATACTGGCAGCGCTCTAATGAATCCACCCGAGATAGACTTTCTCCCCGACTTCATCACCGACCCGCAACGGCTGTTCAACCACCTCAAGCATGACGTGCAGTGGGATGAACGCATGCGCGCACGCAAGACCGCCAGCTTCGGCGCGCCCTACGACTACTCGCAGATCACCTACCCGGCAGTGCCGATGCCCGAGGCGCTGGAGCAGCTGTGCGGGCCGATCGAGCAGCTGCTGGGCTTTCGCCCCAACAATTGCCTGCTCAACTTCTATCCGGACGGCCAGTCCTCCATGGGCTTCCATTCCGATGCCAACGAGCAACTGGTGGAAGGCACCGGGGTGGTGATCGTCTCCCTGGGTCACGCCCGGGCCATGGTCTTTCGCCACAAGGAAAGCGGCGCCACCTTCGACTACAGCCTGGCCAGCGGCTCGCTGCTGCACATGTCGGACGAACTGCAGAAACACTGGCTGCACGCGATCCCCAAGGCCCCGAATGCCGGCGAACGCATCAGCCTGTCGTTTCGCCAGCTCAAGACCGCGTAGTGCTGGACTCGGTCAGGATCGGCCCTTGACTCAAGGGCCGCGCCATCGACAATGCCCGGCTGTGATCACCGCTCGAATAGAGGCCCCATGCAGTTGCTCCCCTGGTCCTACCCCTGCCCCGAAGGCTTCACCCTGCGCGGCCTGCGCTCCGAACCTTCGGGTAAACCGTTGCTGCACTTCCTCCACGGCAACGGCTTCTGCTCCATGGCCTATCGTCCGCTGCTGGCCTTGCTGGCCGAATCCTTCGACCTGTGGCTCAGCGACGTCCAGGGCCATGGCGATAGCGATCATGGCGGCCCGTTTGTGGGTTGGAACCGCACCGCAGAACTGGCGGCCGAAGCCTTCGAGGCCGGGCTCAAGGCCTACGGTGACGTGCCCCGCTACGCCGTCGGCCACAGCTTTGGCGGCGTGCTCACCAGTCTGATCGTGGCCGAACGCCCCCAGCTGTTTGCCAAGGCAGTGATGCTCGACCCGGTGATTTTCAGCCCGTCGATGATCAGCTCCCTGAGGCTGCTCTCGGCCCTGGGCCTCAACCGTCGCCATACCCTGGCTCGCAAGGCCGCTGCTCGCCGCCAGCATTGGCCGGACCGCGCCTCGGCCAAGGCCGCCCTGGCCAACCGGGGGATCTTCAAGGGCTGGAGCGACGAGGCCCTGAACGCCTACGTCGAGCACGGTCTGAAAGACGACGGTCAAGGCGTAGCGCTCAAATGCTCCCCTGAACGCGAGGTGGACATTTTCAGCAGCTTCCCGCGGCGCCTGTGGCGATCCCTGCGCCGGGTGCAGACCCCGACCCTGGTGATCCACGGGCGCGACAGCTACCCCTACGTCGCCCGCTCGATCAAACGCTGGGCCGCCCTCAACCGGCACCTGAGCACCCAGGTGATCGACGGCCAGCACTGTTTCATGCAAGTCGACCCAGTGACCAGTGCCCGCTCCATCGCGGGCTTCCTGCAAACCGAAGCCCATTGAAAGCCGCGGGCCAGGCGCCCGCAAATAGATGTCATCGTGATATCATCGACGGGTTTTCCAGGCCGGCCGTGCCTCCTGTCCCCCCTGGAAGACCCTGGCAAAGGCGCCGATCAGATGCGCCTACCGCCGACCTTGTGTGCAAAAACCGACGGTGCCGTGAAGCCTCGCTCCACAGCGCACCGCACAGATGCAAACCGCGACTCGCTTCGCCGGTTGTACTTTTTGCCGCCACAAGGAACACAGTCATGCTCTTGAGAACGATGAATATTTCCCGCCGCGCAGGGTTCAGCTTCGCCCTGATCGCCCTGCTGGCACTGGGCCTGGGGGGCTTCTCGTTGCTGGAAATGCGGCGCATGAACCAGCAATCCCTTGAGGTCGACCAGAACTGGCAGCCATCGATTGTCGCCGCCAACGCCCTGGCCCTGACCAGCACCCAGATCCGTACCATCACCCTGCGCATGCTGGTGGTCCGTGACCACGACGATGTACAGGCCCTGCTCAAGCGCGTCGGCGAACTCGACGAGCAACTCAATCGCCAGCAAGGCGTCTACGAAAAGCTGATCACCGAGGCCGAGGAGCGCTCGGCCTATGAACGCTTTCTCAGCGCCAAGGCGGCCTACATCAAGGAACAGCACCGGGTGGTGGAACTGGTGCGCCAGGGGCACAAGGAAGCGGCCATCGATGTCGTCGACGGCGGTTCGTTCCTGACCCATGCCGACGCCATGCTCAAGGAGCTGCTGGACATCATCGACACCAACACTCGGGGTGGCGTCGCCGCCGCGCAGCTGAGCAGTGAGGTGTTCCAGGGCGCCATTGCCATGGTCGTGCTGATCATGCTGATCGTGGTGGCCCTGACCATCGCCCTCGCCCTGCTGCTGACCCGCAGCATCGTGCGCCCACTGGGCCAGGCCGTGGCCGTGGCGGAAACCATCGCCAACGGCGACCTCGGCCAGAGCATCACGGTCAGTGGCAAGGACGAACCGGCACGCCTGCTGCAAGCCCTGCAAACCATGCAGGCCAGCCTGCGGGGCACCCTGCAGCGGATCGCCGATTCCTCCAACCAACTGGCCTCCGCCGCCGAGGAACTGCATGCGGTCACCGAACACTCCAGTCAAACCCTGCACCAGCAAAGCAATGAAGTGGAGCAGGCTGCCACGGCAGTCAACGAGATGACCGCCGCCGTGGAGGAAGTAGCGCGCAATGCGGTGAGCACCTCCGAAGCCTCCCAGGAAACCGACCGCACCGCCCACCACGGCCGCGAGCAGGTGCAACACACCGTGGACTCCATCGGCCAACTGGCGGCAGACGTGACCCAGACCTGCGAACAGGTCGAGCACCTGGCAGTGGACGTGCGCAATATCGGCCAGGTGCTGGAAGTGATCCGCTCGATTGCCGAACAGACCAACCTGCTGGCCCTGAATGCGGCCATCGAAGCGGCCCGGGCCGGAGATGCCGGACGGGGGTTTGCCGTGGTCGCCGACGAAGTGCGGGCCCTGGCCCATCGCACCCAGCAGTCGACCCAGGAAATCGAAAGCATGATCAACACCATCGAGGAAGGCACCGAGGGGGCGGTCAGCGCCATGCGCAACAGCAACGAGCGCGCCCATCTGACCCTGGAAGCCGCCCGCGCCTCGGGGCTGGCCCTGGACCAGATCACCCAGGCCATCACCGCGATCAACGAACGCAACCTGGTGATCGCCAGCGCCAGCGAGGAACAGGCCCAGGTCGCCCGGGAAGTGGATCGCAACCTGATCAACATCCGCGACCTGTCGACCCAGACCTCGGCCGGGGCCAACCAGAGCAACGCCGCCAGCCAGGAACTGTCGCGGCTGGCGGTGGACCTGAACGGGCTGGTGACCCAGTTCAAGCTCTAAAAAAGCAATTGTCAGCGGCAAGTTCAAAGCTTCGAACGTGCCGCTTCAGAACGCGTAACGGGCGATCACTTGCCGGACCTTGGCCAGCGCCTCGGGCAAATCGGCCAGGTCCACCGAGCCCAGGGCCAGGCGAATGGCATGGGGCACCGGCCCGGCGCAGACAAAGGGCTCGGCGGTGGACACCGAGACGTTCTCGCGCAGCAACGCCATGGCCACCTGATCGGCGCGTACTTCCTCGGGCAAAGGCAGCCAGAGGAAGTACGAGTTGGGGTGGCCGATATGCTCCAGCCCTGCCAACAGCTCCCGAGCCAGACGCTGACGGGCCTGGGCGTCCTGGCGTTTTTCCTGCTCCAGGCGCGCCACGGTGCCGTCCTCAATCCAGGCACAGGCCATGGCGGTCATCACCCCGGGGGTGTTCCAGGTAGTGGCGCGGATCGCGCGTTCGAGCAAGGGCGCTCGGTCTGCGGAGGTCACCACGTAGCCGACCCGCAGCCCGGCGGCCACACTCTTGGAAAAACCCGAGATGTACACCGTGCTTTCCGGGGCCAGGGCCGCCAGGGGCGCAGGTGGATCGCCCGCCAGATAGGCGTAGGCCGCGTCCTCAATGATCAGCAACCCATGCTGGCGGGCCAGGGCCACCAGACGCTGGCGCCAGGCCAGGTCAAGCACCCAGCCCATGGGGTTGTGCAAAGTCGGCATGGCGTACACCGCCCTTACCCGCCGACGCTGGCACAAGCGCTCGAAGGCATCGAGGTCCGGGCCTTCTGCCGTCAATGGGATGGCCAGCAACTCCAATCCGTGCGCATCCGCCACCACCTTGAACCCCGGGTAGGTCAAGGCATCGGTGGCCACCACGTCGCCGGGCTTGAGCAGGGCCATGACCGTGGTCGCCAGGCCGTGCTGGGCCCCACTGACAATCAGCACCTGCTCGCCCTTCACCGCCAGACCGCGACCCGCCAAATGCTGCGCCACCGTGGCCCGCTCATGACTGCGGCCAGCGTGGGGTTGATAGCGCAGCAGGGCCTCCAGGTCGCCGCAGGACGCCAACTGACGCAGGGCTGCGCGCAGTAACTCTGCCTGCCCGGGCAAGGACGGGTAGTTGAAGTTCAAGTCCAGGGTTCCGGCCGCCGTGGCCTGCTGATCTACACCTTGTCCGGGCGGTAGCGCGGTTTCCCGGACAAAGGTGCCACGCCCGGTTTCGCCGCTGATCAAGCCCATGGCTTCCAGCTCGGCATACACCCGCGAGGCGGTTACCAGCGCCAGCCCTTCCCTGGCCGCCAGCTCTCGATGGGTGGGCAGGCGGGTGCCAGGGGCCAGCACACCGCGACGGATATCGGCGGCAAACACATCGACTAACTGCTTGTAGCGGGCGCGGGCCATTGACGCTGTATCCATGACAATTTTTTGATTGTGCTGATTTTCAATCCTAGGATGAGCTGGACGCAAGCCCCACCCCGGGCCTGCCCCTGCCAATCGTAGTGAGCACTTGTTGAATGGAACGGACATCGCACCTGCAATCCCCCCCGCTGGAAAATACCGCCGGCGGCTGGCTGAACGGCTTTATCGGGGTACTGATCTTCAGCGGCTCACTACCGGCGACCCGGGTCGCGGTGCTGGAGTTCGACCCGCTGTTCCTTACCGTTGTCCGCGCCACCCTCGCTGCGGTCCTGGCCCTGTGCATCCTGTTGCTGTTCAAGGAACGACGCCCCAGCAGGCAGCAATTGCTGCCCCTGACCATCGTCGCCCTGGGCGTGGTGCTGGGCTTTCCCTTGCTGACCGCCCTGGCCCTGCAGTACGTGACCTCGGCTCACTCCATCGTGTTTCTCGGCCTGCTGCCCCTAGCCACCGCGGTATTCGGCGTGTTGCGCGGCGGTGAACGACCGCGTCCGGTGTTCTGGCTGTTCTCGGTGCTGGGCAGCCTGCTGGTAGCGGGCTATGCCCTGTCCCAGGGGCTGTCGGCGTCGCCCCAGGGCGATTTGCTCATGCTCCTGGCGGTGCTGGTGTGCGGCCTGGGTTACGCCGAGGGCGCGCAACTGTCCCGGACCCTGGGAGGCTGGCAGGTGATTTCCTGGGCCCTGGTTTTGTCGTTGCCGGTCATGGCGGTCCTGACCCTGTTCAGCGCTCCGGCCTCCTTTAGCGGCATCAGCCTGCCGGCCTGGTTCAGCCTGGGCTATGTCTCGTTGTTCAGCATGTTCATCGGTTTTGTCTTCTGGTACCGCGGACTGGCCCAGGGCGGGATCGCCGCCGTCGGCCAACTGCAGTTGTTGCAGCCATTCTTCGGCCTGGCCCTGGCCGCCGGCCTGCTGCATGAACAGGTCAGCCTGGGCATGCTCGGGGTCACAGTGGCAGTGATCCTGTGCGTAGCCGGAGCGAAGAAGTTTTCCAGATAGCAGTCAGATTCAGTGGCAGTGGCTGATCTGCACTGCCACTGATGGTAAAGGGAAATGAAACCGGAGCCGCGAACGGCCCCGTTCAAGTCGGAGAGATAGTGGCAAGCGCACCGATAGCGATGGTCAAGGCTAAAAATCCAAACAAGAAAAACGCCATCTTAGTCATCAGGCCTCCTGAACATTAGGTTTGCGGTGCAGCGGACCGGGTCTCCAGCCAGGAGACCCAGTGGGCGCGCCATTTTCAAACCTCGGCTGTTCTGATAACAGATGCAGATGAGCGAGAAAAATACGGATCAGAAACCTCAATCCCGTTACGCAGCACTGAGGCTAGAGCCTGTAGCAGCGACTATCGACGGGCCAGTTTGTAGCGCACACAGTCGTCGTAAAAGCTTTTGCGCAAGGCTTCGGGCCTGATCCGCGAGGGGCTGTCGTAGGTCTGCTCGGTGATCCCCAGGGCCATCATGCGCATCCAGCCCTTGCTGAACTTGTAGACCTGGATCTTCTGCCGCGCCGCGTACAGCGACACCCCGGACAATTTCAGCTCCTGGGCCCTGGCGGCGGTACCCGCGCCCCAGCTGCAGACATAACGGTCATTGGCCTGCAGCTTCCCGGCCTGGGCCATCCCGGCCCCGCCCAGCAGGGCGCAGGAAGTCAGCGTTATCAACACATGGCGCATTTATCGGTCACCTAACCACCTGAAAATAAAGTGATTTTGCCGATACCTCGGCCAGGGCGGGGCCAGCAGATTGCCTTATCGATCAAGGCAAAGTGCCTGCCACTGCTGGCCAGTCATGCGGTACAGGCGCACCGCACTATGCCAGCGGCTCGTCGCTGGGGGGCGCACGCCCGGCTTCGGCCAGCAGCCACTGGCGCAACAGCGCGACATTGGGTCGCTCCAGGGCCGCTGCCGGATAGACCAGATAGTAAGCCAGATCACTGGCCACACCCTGGGCAAGCGGCGCCAGCAGGCAGCCCTCGGCCAGTTCCCGGCGGACCAGCGAGCGGCGTACCAGGGCAACCCCCAGACCCGCCTTGGCAGCTTCTATGGCGCCATTGCTGTCGACGAACACCCGGCCCCGGCCGCCGTCGATCTGCCCGGCCCCGGCCGCCGCCAGCCACAGCGGCCAGTCGTGACGATGCTCATCATGCAACAACGGCAGCCCTGCCAGCTCGGCGACCGTCAGGCCAGCGTCCTGCCCCAGCAGCTGCGGGCTGCACACCGGGGTCAACTGGTCATCGAGCAAGCGTTCGCTGAGCAGCCCCTCATAGCGACCAAAGCCGTGGCGCACCGCCAGATCGACGCCATCGCGGGCCAGGTCTACCTGGCGGTTGCAGGCGCTGATCCGCACATCCACCCCAGGTGCCTGCGCTTCGAATCCCGAGAGCCGCGGCACCAGCCACTGTGTGGCGAAACTCGGCGTGCAACTGAGCACCAATACCTCCAGACGCCCACTCCCGACCATCTGCGCCGTGGCCTCGCGCATCATCCGAAAGGCCGTGCGCAAGGTCGCGAAGTACTCCTCACCGGCCGCGGTCAGGATCAAGCGCCGGGGGCGGCGCAAAAACAGCGCGAGACCCAGCACCGACTCCAGTTCCTTGACCTGCAAGCTGACGGCGCCCGGGGTGACATTCAGCTCCCTGGCCGCCAGGGTCACGCTCAGATGCCGCGCTGTGGCTTCAAATGCGCGCAGTGCCGCAAGGGGCGGCAAGGCCATGCTCATGATTTAGCTCTCCTCAACCATGGAGCGAAAAACGCTCGTTTGTCCGCGGTCGCAACTCGCAGAATAATTCGACACGGCAGCCATTCAAATAGCCAAGGCGTCCGTGCATCGACGAGCAGGACTCAATCATTGAAACACGTAGGAGTAAGCGGCATGACCAGGCAAAAAGTCATGGGAGTGATGGAATGGGGGCAATTGCTGGTGCTGTCGATCCTCTGGGGCGGCTCGTTCTTTTTTGTCGCGATTGCCGTCAAGGAGCTGCCGCCACTGACCATCGTCATGCTGCGGGTGAGCCTGGCCGCCCTCGCCCTGCTGACGCTGATCCGTATCCTCGGCCTGTCACTGCCCCGGGACCGACGAGTGTGGCTGGCGTTCTTCGGCATGGGGCTGCTCAACAACGTGCTGCCCTTTGGCCTGATTGTCTGGGGCCAGACCCATATCGCCAGCAGCCTGGCCGCCATTCTCAATGCCACCACGCCCCTGTTCGCGGTACTGGTGGCCCACGTCCTGACCACCGATGAAAAAATCAGCGGCAACAAACTGGCAGGGGTGCTGGTCGGCTTTGTCGGGGTGGCGATGATGATCGGCCCCGATGCCCTGGCGGGTCTCGGGGATCATCTCGGGGCACAGTTGGCGGTACTGGGTGCGGCACTGTCCTATGCCTTCGCCGGGGTCTTCGGCCGGCGCTTCAAGGCCATGGGCGTCGCCCCACTGCTCAGCGCCAGCGGTCAGATCTGCGCCTCCAGCCTGCTGCTGATCCCCCTGACGCTGCTGCTGGAGCTGCCCTGGAACCTGCCACTGCCGAGCCTGGCCACCTGGGGCGCGCTACTGGGAATCGCCCTGCTGTCCACCGCCCTGGCCTATGTGCTGTTCTTTCGGATTCTCTCCAGCGCCGGCGCCACCAACCTGATGCTGGTGACCTTCCTGATTCCCATCAGCGCCATTGTCCTGGGCTGCCTGGTGCTGGGCGAGCAGTTGCACGCCAGGCACCTGCTGGGCATGGGCATGATCGCCTTGGGCCTGGCGGCCATCGACGGCCGGCTGCTCAGGCGCTTCAGGGCACGCAAGCAGGCACCGTTGGATAGCGACAGTTTTCTCGGCAAGGACATTTGATAGCGGCCGGTATTCCCGCGAGGAATGCACGGATAAAAATCGCGCATTTTATTTATCGCCCGGGATCTCTTAGCGTGTCCGTTCCCCCATTGGAGATCCCGCCGTGACCGACGCCCGTCCACGCCTGTACGTCGATGCTCAGTTCACCAGCCCCTATGCCCTGTCAGTGTTCGTGACGTTGCGGGAAAAGGGCATCGACTTCGAACTCATCCCCCTTGACCTCGATGCCGGTGAGAATCGCGCCCCGGACTATGCCCGGCTGTCCCAGACCCAGCGGGTGCCGACCCTGGTGCATGACGGCTTTGCCCTGTCCGAATCCTCGGCCATCACTGAATACCTGGAGGAGCTGTTCCCCGAACCCGCGGTCTATCCCCTCGACCGACAACAGCGAGCCAAGGCCCGCCAGGTCCAGGCCTGGCTACGCAGCGACTTGCTGCCGATCCGCCAGGAGCGCTCGACCCTGGTGGTGTTCTATGGCTGCAAGGGCGAACCTCTGTCGCCACCCGCCGAAGCGGCGGTGGCCAAGCTGATCGATACTGCGCAAGCGCTGTTGGCCGATGGCCGTGACTGCCTGTTCGGCCAGTGGTCGATTGCCGATGTCGACCTGGCGCTGATGCTCAACCGACTGATCCTCAACGGTGACCCGATGCCCGCAAACCTGGTGGACTATGCCCGGCGCCAATGGCAACGGCCGGCAGTCCAGGAGTGGCTGCAATTGCCGCGGCCGGCGCTGTAGCCGCCTGGGGCGGATACGTTTGATGAGCCGCCAATGCAAAAGCCCTCCCGCAAATCCGGGAGGGTGCCTGGTTCAGTGACGCAAACGACTCAGGACGCCAGTAAGGGCTGCTGCTCATAGTTCTTGGCATAGGCGTTTTCAACGCCGGGAAGGATTTCCACTATCGAGAAGTAGCGGTCCCAGAACGGCGTCTCCCGCAACTCCTCTACCAACAGCTCATAGGCATGGTGACTGCTGGCTTCCCACAGCCACAGATCGGTGACCCGCGCCGAGTAGAACTCGATATCGAAGAAGCGCAGCGATACTTCGGCCGAATGCCGTTGCAGAATCGGCTCCATCTGGGTACGCAACAGGCGAAAGCGCTCCTCGACCGGAAACCCCAACCACTCCGGGGTGGTTTTTACCAGCATGAATACGCTGAGCACGGTGACAGACATGGTGTTGACTCCTGACAGACAAAGGGTTGATGAGTGCTGCTTGCCCAAGCAGAATACGAGTCATCACTCACCTTTGAAACTCGCATTGCCGCCATGTCAAAACACCCTGCCAGCCCTCCTCTGACCCCGCGTAAAACCCCGAGCCAACGCCGTTCGGCGCACACCGTCGAGGCTATTCTGGAAGCGGCTGCTCGCATTCTGGAAACCCAGGGACTCACCGCCTGCTCCACCAACGCCGTGGCGCAACGGGCCGGGGTCAGCATCGGCTCGCTGTATCAGTACTTTCCCAACCGCGATGCCCTGACGGTGGCGCTGATCGAGCGCGAGACCGCGCAGTTGCTCAGCGATGTCCACGACGCGAGCAGTCACGGTAGCGCCCTGGAGCGCATCCGCGCCATGGTCCAGGCCGCAGTGGCCCACCAGTTGCGCCGGCCGGAACTGGCCCGAGTGATCGATTTCGAAGAGCGCCGGCTGCCGCTGCAAGAGCGCCATCAGCGAGTGGCCCAGGTCATTCATCAAACCCTGGTGCAGGCCCTGCAATTGGCCGATGCGCCTTGGGTGCTCGATGACGTGGTCACGGTGGCCCACGACCTGTTCGCCCTGACCCACGGCATGATCGATGCCGCAGGTGAGCGAGGTGAAACCGACGCCCTGGACCTGGAGCGCCGGGTCATGCGCGCCATCCGCGGCTATCTGACGCTTGCCGGAGAATGATCGACCGACGCGGCGACACACATGACGGCTGACGCATGCAGGCAAACATATGCTGGGCATCATCGGCCTTGCCCAAGGGCACGCCGTGATGTGGCAGGCCGCTCAACGCCAGAAAAGTACCCGTGCGCCGATCCGGCTGGTATGGTGCGCCCCTTGGAAATACACCGCCCGACCCTGAGGAACCTGACCTTGAGCAGTGAAGCAAAAATGACCGGTGACCTGTTCGAAGTCGACAAGCGCCTGGCCCTCAAGCCCATCGTCGACTTCAACAGCTACCTGCGCGCCGCCTTCGCCGACGGCCCTTGCACCTGTGGCCGCTGCGTTGCCAGCCAGGGTGACGAAACCGGCTATGAATACCAGCACAGCTTCAACTTCGCCGGCCGCGTGGCCCACCGCCGCTTCGCCAGCACCGCTGGCAGCGACGTGCTGCTGGCCCTGAAGAAAGCCTGGCTGTCTTTCACCAAGATCGAGCTTGCAGTGAGCGGCGAGCTGGACCTGGCGACGGTCAAGGACTTCGTCGAGCCCGAACTGCACAAGCTGCTGGTGCCGCTGTTCGTCGCCAGCGGCCTGACTCGCGAAGTGGATGGCCAGTTGCAGATTCAGGCGCAAGTGGCGGCTTGAGACAACCGTCACGCCTCTGCCGCAAGCACAGAGGCGTGCGACCTAGAGCCAGCGCCGCACGCGCTGTCGATACGCCGCAAAATCCGCACCAAACAACCGCCCGAGCGCCCGTTCTTCGGGAGCGATCTGCAAGCGATTCATGTACAGGACAAACCCCAGGACGCCCAGCAGCACCAGGGGCGAGGCCAGGTACAGCCCCCAGGCCAGCAACCATAGGGCAAAGCCGACATACATCGGGTTGCGGGTGTAGCGGTAGATGCCTGACGTGACCAACGCTGAGGCCGCTTCGGGTTTCAAGGGATTGACCGTGGTCCGGGCACGCCGGAACGAGACCCCGCCCGCCAGAACGAACAGCAGCCCCGCCCCGATCAGCGGCAGCGCCAACAACAGGCGTGTGCCCCATGCCAGGTCAAGTCCCGGCAGCCCCAGCGATGCACCGCCCATCAGCCCGCCGAACACCAGCGCCACCAGCGGGGGCGGAACCTTGTTTTCCAGTGCCTGCAGCATGATTCTTCCCTCGACATGTTGCGCAATAGACAGGCGACGGATCTCTGGCCCCAGAGGTTGCCCGTCACCCGCCACAGCTTACCGTCGCTCAATAATGCGACAAGACATTCCTGGGAAGCCGGCACTGCCCACTTGAGCATCAGCGCGCATTTGTACATCCTCCGGGCCTCGACCTGATTGTCCCCGTCCACTCTGAACCCCCAACTGGACTGGTTCCAGCGCGAATGGCCCTGAAACCTCGGAATCCCTCACAACATGCAAATACCCCATCAAGGCAGTTGCCTATGCGGCGCAGTCACTTACCGAGTGTCCGGCGCACTGAAAGCCGTCACCCACTGCCACTGCCGCAAGTGCCAGAAAGGCCATGGCGCGGCCTTTGCCTCCTACGCCAGCACCCCGCGCGCGAATCTGCACGTCAGCGACGCCGGCACAGCCCTCAAGAGCTATGAGTCCTCCCCCGGCGTGCTGCGCCAGTTCTGCTGCCACTGTGGCTCATCATTGTTCTGGCAAAATGTGCGAGGCGAATACTCCGAGTGGATTTCAATCGCCATCGCCACCCTGGACACGCCATTCACAGCCCCCAAGCAGAAGCACCATTGCGTGGCCATGAAAGCCAGTTGGCATGCCATCACCGATCACTATCCGCAACTGCCCTGACCCCGGGCGCAGCCGTGCCCCTACCTGAAGGATCGGCCAATAGATGAGCCAGCACTTGTGCTACGTGTGGCTACTGCCGCTGCTGGAAAGCCCTTATGAGTCGGTAGCGGCCAACCTGCCCAATGCCCTGGCCGAGCTGGACATCAAGCACCCGCTGCCCCAAGCGGTCGACCTGCGCCAGTTGCTGCTGACCGCCCTGGAGTCCGACTCCGAATACTGGGCGCAATGTGCCGTGATATGGCTGGAAACAGGCTTTCCACTGGATCACGAGCTATGCGAAACCCTGCTGCATCAGGTGTCTCGCAAACGCTTCAGCCAATCCATCCGGCACAGGCTGACGCCCCTGGGCAAGCGCTGGCTGCGTCAGCACCGCCCGACGACCTGAACACCACCGGCCCCGGCGCCGCTAGCGCGCCGCCAGATCCTTGGGTTTGTAGAACAGGAAATGGCCGATTTCGGTGGTCTTGATATAGCTCTTGGCCCACTGCGGTGAAACGCTGCGGTCGTGAAAGTACAGGGCGCCGCCGGTGCGGTCCTGGAGCTGCTGATTCAGCGCCTTGCGCGCAATCTCCTTGGCTAGGCTATAGCGCCCCTCCTCTTGCACCTGATCCGGGCGACCGTCGCACCACCAGGAGAACTGGCACGGACTTTTTTCCGAGCCCTGCTTGACCACCTCGCACACGGTAGACGGAAAACCTTCATGGCCCAGGCGGTTCATGACCACATCGGCCACCGCTTCCATATCGGCAGACTCCCCTCCTTTGGCTTCCCAATACAGAGTTCGCGACAGACAGGTGATGGCATCGTCCACCGGTGCCTGTCCAGCGGGGTCAACGGCCTGGACTTCAGGCTTGGTGATGGCTGCCGCCTGGGGCTCGGCCTTGGGGCTCTCTTTGTCCGCGACTTTCTGCTCCAGGACCTGAGCCTTGTCCTTGGCCACTTCCTGGACCACCGATTGCGGCTCGGCGGCCAGGAGCTGGGCGATATAGAGCATCAGACCGTAGCAGGTAAGCCTTGCGATGAAGTGCATGATCGACTCTTCCAACAAGTCATGGACCCTGTGTCAGCGCCAGCCCTGAGCCATTGAGCCACAGCGCCGCGCACCGAGGCCGGCGCACGGGCTCGTAGGCGACTACCGACGGGTCATGAGCGGGCCATATCGAGTCGACCATGGCGCCACTAAAACATTCCCTTGAAAAACGCTGACCGGGCCAGGGACGCTGGACCTCGGCGCAGCGCCCCGGCTCAGCACCTAGAACTTGTAGCCCAAGCCCACCATGTACACGAACGGGTCGACATCCACATTGACCTTGGAGCGAACCCCAAGCTGGCTGTTGTTCACATAGGCATCGGTATTGATGTCGATGTAGCGCATCTGTGCGTTGAGCATCAGCCGATCGGTGAGCATGTAGTCCATGCCCACTTGTGCCGCCCAGCCCCAGGAGTTGCCGGCGCGGAAGTTGTCGAAGCCTGCGGCTGAAGCCCGGCTGCCGACCTTTTCATCGTAGATCCAGGTGTAATTGATCCCCGCCCCTACATAGGGCTGGAACGCCGATTTGCTGTGCATCGGGTAGTACAGCAGGCTCAGGGTCGGCGGCAGGTGCTTGAGGGAACCGAGCTTGCCATCGGCAATGCCGCCAGCGGTGCCACTGAGGCTCACGTTGTGTTCAAAGGGGGTCGCCGCCAGCAGTTCCACCGCCAGGTTATCGGTCAGCATGTAGGCGAAGTTCAGGCCCAATTGGGTATCGCTGCCCAGGCTGGCCTTGCCCCCCAGGCTGGTGCCGGCCAGGGCGCCGCGATCGACCTTGACGCTGGAGCTGCTCTCACGCGGGTCCACCGTCACCGCGCCGGCGCGGACAATAATGTCGCCAGCCTCGAAGGCCTGGGCCGTGGAAACGGCCAGGGCAGACAACAGCAGGCTGGTACTCAGAAGGGTCAATTTACGCATGCATCACTCCACTACTCGAACAACGGCCAACCCGCCAGCCGTGATCACGGCGGGCTGTGCCAGGGAGGCTTGAGTATCGAGAAGCAGGTGAACGCGCACATCTGCCGAATGACATAGGCCGAGGCCGATCAGGCGCCGGATGCGTTGCGGGGTGTTTCGTGAATCAAGGCCGCGGCCGGGCGCCTGCGGCCAATCGCGGCCGAAGCCCGGTCAGTCCAGCAAGCCGGCGTTCTTCAGCAGTTCGCCCAACCCCTGGGGAACCAGCGGCGTATGCTCGGTGAAACTGACGCTGCCCTGCCAGCGGGCCACAAAGGGCGCGCCGTCGCTTTCCTGGGCGTCAAGTTGAGCGCGCTGATAGACCGTCGCATCCTCGAAGCGGGCGTCGTACACCTGGACGATTTCATGGCCGGGTTTGCCGTCGTACACAAACAGGCTTTCCAGAGTGCCGATCAGCCGCAGGTTGTTGATCGACTGCCCCAACTCCTCCTGCACTTCACGAACAATGGCCTGGGCGCTGTGCTCACCAAAATCGATCCCACCGCCCAGCGGCCGGAACAGAGTCTGTTGCGTGTCGGCATCAACGAACTGATTGACCAGGATCTTGCCCTGGTGATGGAAGACACACAGCGCCAGGGCGCGGATACGGGGTTCAGCCAAGGGATGAAGTCCATTCAAAGGGGGCAAGGCGCGGCATTAGAACATGGCGCAATGAGCATCAGCCAGCGTAGAAATACTTTACCGCCAGCGTCGGCACCTCCTCCATCGCCGACCACAATTGCTCGTCCAGCTCGCCACCGATCAGCTCATATTGCTCGTCACTCAGCAGCTCGGGAATGTCCCACAGCCGCTGCAGTTGCGGGTGATCGTCAAGAGGCCCGATCAACTGCCGCTGGCGGCTGACCACGGCATGGGTGCTACGCGCGCCAATGGCAACCAGCGCCTTGAGCGCCAGCTCGCAGCAATGCTCGCCCCAGTTGCAGAAGAACTGCAGGAAGCCCCCGTTGTAACCGTCCGCTTCCAGGCGCCAGAGCGCCACGATCAACTGATCGTCCTCTGGCAATTGCTCCAGTTGCCACTCCAGAGCCTGCAGCCGCCCCATGGATTCCCGGCACAGGTGCTCCCAGATCCAGTCGAAGGCATCGATGCCGACATCCGCGTCACCCAGGTGCGGCCAGGACACCGAGATCCCATGCGGGTGAATCCGAAAATCCGCGCGCTGCTCGGGTGTGGCGCTTTGCAGCTGGCTGTAACGGCTCAAGGGTTGGCGCAGGACCAGGCCGTCGGCCCAGCTCAGGCAGAGCGCGTCATCTTCGAAGTGGACATGGAGGATGGGAGGGAATCTCAAAACGCTACCTATTTTTTCCTGAAGGCCTTGGACGACGGACAAACAATCACTTGCTCTGCAGCGCGAGAGTGCCGCGACTCAATTAAATTTGCCGCATCACTGTGTCTGGACGGCGGCAGGCTTATCGAATTCAACCGGGACCCGCCTTCTCGCGCTGGAGCATCCGGTTGCAGGCCGTCATCAGCATCCCGCTCAACAGCCCGATCAGCAGGAACGGAAAGAAACCATGGGTCAGCAGCGGCACCCAGAAGCCCAGCCCCGCGGACCAGCCCTGAGGATTGACCATCAACCCCTGTGCCCCGGACAGCAGCCAGACCACCAGACCACTGAGGCCGCCACCGATCACGTAGCGCCAAGGGGTGACCAGTACCCGCTCCACCAGCCACAGCATCGGCCAACAGACCAGCACACTCAGCCACGCGCCGATCAACCCGCCGAAGAAAAACATCGGCAGGCTTTCCACGCCCTTGGGATAGAGCGCCGTAGCGATGCTGCCCAGGGTCAATGCACCTGACAGTGGCACCGCCAGGAGCCGCCCCCAACCCTGCCGAGCTTGTCCATGAAGCGGCACCGGCAGCTTGTCGATACCACGGATCACCAGGCTGTACAGGCCACCCAGGGCCAGTCCGCCGGCCAGCGGCAGTAGCAACAACTGCATCCATGACGCGCGTACCAACAAGGTCGCGACCAGGCTCAGGATCAGGCCGATCCACAGATAGCGCATCTTGGCCTGCGGGCAGCGCCGATCACTCCAAAGCAGCAGAGGAATGCCCAGGACAATGGCAATCACGCTGCCAAACAAAAAACCGGAAAACAGCTGCGTGCCACTCCAGCCCTTAATCAGCCCCTTGATCACGGCGTAGACCAGACCGGCGCATACCGGCAGTGCAAACAATCGGAGTTCGGCGTTGGGCCGCATTGGGTTCCACCTGAGTTGGCAGCGGGTGCCGGGTTGAATAGCAGAGCGTTTTTACACAACTGCGGCGGACTAATCCACTGCTGGAAAAACTGTGCAACCTTAAGCCCGGCAATGGCTTATTGCTCAATATCGGGTTATACAACTGGGCGAAAATTCATCCAGACACTCACCGTAAAAGACCACCCACCGATGCTCTCAGCCCAACAAGCCTGTGCTCTGGTGCTCGCCATGCATGACGGCATTATCAACGATGGAAAACCTGAGCGTTTTGTCATTCAGTCCTGCGAGCTCTGCCCCCTGAGGGCTTACTGGGTGATCCGCTGCAACAGCGTGGATTATGTGCAGCACGGCGTGGAGTCGAGTTGCTATATCGGCATAAACGCCCATCTGGTCAACGTCCAGACTGGAGTGGTCGACACCATCGGTAGTGCCATCAGCGTGGATGACTACCTGCAAGACAAGTACGATCAGGACGCTGCGATGGGCAACTTTTATGTGCTGACTCCTGCATTCAATCGCCACGACAAAACCGCGATGGGCAATCTGCGGCAAAAACTGGCCTGCACCTATCCACAGGTCGTTGCACTGCTGTCAGAGCAGAACAAGCATTGGCTTACAGGCAGCCGCCGAGTCCTGCTGCTAGCTCAACAGCAGCTCTGCGGCCAAGGCGTGCCCAGCACGATCAGGTTGGTGCCTGAAACAGCCGGTGCAACTCCTCTGGACGGGCAACTCTGCCACGCTGACGCGGTCCTGCTAGCGCTCCGGCGCAGGTTGCAATGACCCAGCGTTGACCGACGCGATACGAAAGGAAACTTGACGTGCTGGCAAGACTGAACGGACAGGAACTGCATTTCTTTGGCACACCCAAAGCATTCAATGCCATGGCACGAGCCATTCGCAAAGGCCGGCACGGCGACTCTCAATCAATGCCGCTGGAGCAGGAGCAGGAGCAGGAGCAGGAGCAGGAGCAGGAGCAGGAGCAGGAGCAATCAAGTTTCAGCACCCTTTTCCTGAGTTGCTCCGATCAATCGAGCAGGATCTGGATTGAGCACAGCAAGGTTCATATCCAGTATGCCGAGGCCAGTAAAAACCAACTCTACCCTTGCCTCTCCATGCCCGCTGAAACAGCGCCGGGTGCGCTTTTTTTCATCGACAAACTGCAACAGGATCACCCACCGCTGCTCACCGACGACTCGCTGAGCCTTGTGCTGCATGTCATCGCGAACGACGCCGATGCTTGAACTGCATCTGAAAGAGTAAACAGGCCCATGAAAATCTACCTCGACGACGAACGCCAAACCCCGCAAGGCTGGATTCGCACCTACTGGCCGGACGAAGTCATCGCGTTGCTCAAAGCCGGCGGCGTCGAAGAGATCAGCCTCGACCACGACCTCGGAGATGACCTGCGCGGCACCGGTTACGACGTGATCCTGTGGATCGAAGAGGCCGTGGCCCTGAATGGCTTTCGTCCACCGCGTATTCACATCCACTCGGCCAATGCCAGCGCCGTGGAAAAGATGCGCGCAGGCGTGCAAGCGATCGATCGACTGGCCCGCAACAACGGATGCCGCCCATCAACCGACAACAGTGGCAGTTGACCCCATCGAGGACCGCGCGGCAGCGAAATCGGGCAACAGCTAAGGGCCCCCCTAGCCTGCCAACCGCCGGCCCAGGATCTGCGCATACTCGCTCTTGATCTGCTCAAAGCCGTACTTGTGCTCCAGGCGCTTCACGGTGAAGTGCCCCCGGGCCATGTCCTGGTAGAAATCGGTGAACAGCGCATTGATGGTGGCCCCGGTAACGGCGCCGATCACGGGCACCGCCTGGGCCGCAAACTTGCTGGAGATGGTCACGCCATAACGGCTGGCGACCTTCTCGATCAACAGCGCCAGCCACTTGCCCACCTGCCCCGGCGACAACCTGCCAGCCGCGCCCACCCCCTGCTTGGCGGCAATCGCCGCCAGTTCCTTGGACAGTTGCTGCATGGCCTGGGTGGTGAAGCTGCGTGTGAGGTAGTAGCCGGTCTCCGTGGCGTCGTCGGCCTGGCTGTTGCCGCCCATGGCGAACACTTCGATGCAGGCCTGCTTGGTGGCCAGGTCGTTGAGGTCGAAGCCTTCGCTGCGGGCCACATCGGCCACCGAGCGCATCATGATGGTGGTGGAGATGGGCAACTCGACAAACAGCGCGGCAAAACCAAAAGCGCCGCCCACCGCACCGGAGGTGGCGGCATAGACTTTGTGCAGCAGCGTCGAGGCCTGTTTCTTGGGCGTATTTTCCAGGCTCCACAGCGCCGCATCGGCGGAGGTCTGCAGCGCGGCCACCACCGCATCGTTGATTTTTCCGGACACCCAGTTGGGCAAGGCCTTGACCGCGCTTTCAATGGGCGAGCCGAGCACGCCGGACAGGCGCGCCGTCAGCGAGGGTGACTCCAGCAAGCCCACGGCACGCTTGAGGTCCCCATAATCCTGCGGATTGTCTTTGATATTCACGCACTTCTCCTGCCGTTAAACCGCCCACGACGTGCAAGGTAATGGGTTTGCAACGCTCGGGAAAGTGAGGCCGGGGCCTGCCCGCGAAAGGACTGCAACGTCCTCTCGCGGGCAGGCCCCGGATCATTGCCGTCAATCCTGCAACCAGACCCGCACTTCCCGTACCGCGCCTTCAATGAACACCAGGTTGGCGACCTGCCCGGCCTCGATCAGGTCCTGGCGAGCCCATTGCAGGGACTCCAGCAGCGGCCCGCGCTCCACCAGTTCGACCCGTTCCACCGCGGCCTTCATCGACTGCCGGGCATCGGACTTGGCCTTGCGAATGGCGGCCAGCGTGGCACTGACCGCCTCCAGCAGCGGTTCGACAAAGTCCTCGGCCGCCTGCGCCTCGGGCCAGCTGGCCCGGTGCACCGAACCCGGCTGCCAGCAACGCCAGACCTCCTCGCAGACAAAGGGCAGAAACGGTGCGAACAAGCGTTGCAGCACACTCAAGGCCGCCGCCAGGGCGTTGCGCGCCGAATGCCCTTCGGGCCGATAGGCACGACGCTTGACCAGCTCCACATAGTCATCGCAGAACCACCAGAAGAAGCCCTCGATGCCCATCAGCGCACTGCTGTAGTCGTAGCCCTCCAGAGCCGCCTGGGCGTCCAGGGTCACCGCCCCCAGGCGCTGCAGCATGGCCTGATCCAACGGCTGCTCAACGCGGCCTTCGGGGTCTCCCGGCACCGCGAAAACCAACTTCGACAGGTTGAACAGCTTGAGCGCCAGACGCCGGCCGATCTTCATCTGCTGTTCTTCAAAGGCGGTGTCGCTGCCCGGGCGCCCGAGGGCCGCCCAATAGCGCACACCATCGCTGCCGTATTGCTCCAGCAAGGCTTGCGGCGTGACCACATTGCCCCGGGACTTGGACATCTTCTTGCGGTCCGGATCAAGGATCCAGCCCGACAGCGCCACGTGCCGCCAGGGCACGACGGCCGCTTCGAAATGGCTGCGCACCAGGGTCGAGAACAGCCAGGTACGGATGATGTCGTGGCCCTGGGGTCGCAGATCCATGGGATAGACGCGCTGGAACAGATCCTCGTCCTCCTCCCAGCCGGCGGCGATCTGTGGGGTCAGGGAACTGGTGGCCCAGGTGTCCATGATGTCGCGCTCGCCGATAAAGCCATGGGGCTGGCCGCGTTGCTCGGGGCGGTAGCCCGCTGGCGTGTCCAGGGTCGGGTCCACCGGCAGTGAGGTTTCGTCCGCCAGGATCGGCCTGGCGTAGTCCGCTACGCCCTGGGCATCCAGCGGATACCAGAACGGAATCGGCACGCCGAAGACCCGCTGGCGGCTGATCAGCCAGTCGCCATTGAGGCCGCCGACCCAGTGCTCGTAACGACTGCGCATGAACGGCGGATGCCACTCCAGGGACTGGCCGCGGCCGAGCAACTGCTGGCGCAGTTCAGCGCTGCGCCCACCGTTGCGCAAGTACCACTGGCGCGTGGCGACAATCTCCAGAGGCTGGTCGCCCTTCTCGAAGAACTTCACGGCGTGCCGGATCGGCCGCGGTTCGCCAAGCAAAGCGCCACATTCACGCAACATCGGCAGTATCAACTTGCGTGCCTGGGGCAAACTGCACCCCGCCAGGGCCTCATAGGCCTGAGGCGCGCCCGGCGTGGTCAGCCAATCGGGCGCCTGGGCCAGCAGCCGACCGTCCGGCTCGATGATCGAGCGGGTGGGCAACTGCAGTTCGCGCCACCAGAGCACATCGGTCAGATCGCCAAAGGTACAGACCATCGCCAGCCCGCTGCCCTTCTGCGGATCGGCCAGGGCGTGGGCCAGCAACGGCACCTCGACCTCGAACAGCGGCGAACGCAGGTGTTGGCCGAAGCGTTTCTGGTAACGCGGGTCATCCGGATGCGCCACCAGCGCCACGCAGGCCGCGAGCAATTCGGGGCGGGTGGTGGCAATGCATAAATCCTCACCTTCGATGCCCTGGAACCGCAGGTCGTGATACGCCCCCGCCACCTCCCGTTCCTCCAGTTCAGCCTGGGCCACGGCGGTCTGGAAGGTCAGGTCCCACAGGCAGGGAGCCTGCTGGCTGTAGAGCTCGCCGCGCCGGTAGTTGCGCAGCAAGGCGCGCTGGCTGACCCGCTGCGCACGCTCATCAATGGTGGCGTAGGTCAGGCCCCAGTCCACCGACAGGCCCAACTGCATGAACAAGCTGCGAAAGGCCTGCTCGTCGAGGGCGGTCAAGCGGTGGCACAGCTCGACAAAGTTGCGCCGGCTGATCGCCGCATAGTCGGCACGCCGCTCGGCGACCCGGGCCGGTGGCTGCAACTGCGGCTGGTAAGGCGCCTGGGGATCGCAGCGCACGCCGTAGTAGTTCTCGACCCGGCGCTCGGTGGGCAAGCCGTTGTCGTCCCAGCCCATGGGATAGAACACGGCCTTGCCGCGCATGCGTTGAAAGCGCGCGATGATGTCGGTGTGGGTGTAGCTGAACACATGGCCGACGTGCAACGAGCCCGAGGCTGTGGGTGGCGGTGTGTCGATGGAGTAGACCGCGTCCCGGGCGGCACTGCGATCGAAGGCGTAGGTGCCCTCTTCCAGCCAGCGCTGGGACCAGCGTGTTTCGAGGTGTTCAAGCGAGGGTGTGGCGATGGGGCAAAGCGTTGGGGTTACACGTTTAACGGTGACATAGCATCCTCCTGTTATCACCCGATGGCGCCGCAAGAATCGGCGCCGAAGGGGAAATTTATAGAGGATCGCGCGGGATTAGTAAATTGCCCAAGCGCCCCTTTTTTGCATCTTCGTTCAATCGAACTGCAGGTCCGCAGCCCATGCCGGGTACTGGCTTTGCAAGCGCAGCAGGCATTGCTCCAGCAGTCGCGCATCGTCCGGCAAACGCTGAGAGAGGCTGTCCCAGCCCCTGATCCGCAACTGCAGCGGCATGTCCACCAGTCCGGAAATGGCATCCCAGAACGCATCCCAATTACAGCCATACCACTGGGGAAAACCCAAGGCATCACGCAAGGCCAGGTGCAGTTCACGGGCCGTGCCAAGGTCACGCACATCAATTTCCAGCCACTGCAGGCGCGTCATGTTCTGTGCCTCTGCTCCGGTTCATGGGCCGCCAGCATAACCGATGCCATCGCCTGCGGACGCTAGCGCAAGCGGCTCGGGCACCGACGCTCGACACCGCCCCATGACTGAGGCGGCTGGGACACCGTTTCGGCGCGCGTCTTACAGGTATTTCTGGAAGAACGGCAGCAATTGCGCCATGGCCAGCGCCACCGGTTCGTCGCGGTCGTACAGGTCGTAGTGGGACCAGCCTTCGGCGACCACCAGATGCTTGTCTTTGGAGGCGGCACGGCCATGGATTTCCAGGCCATCGCGATAGGCGCCGAAGCCCCCGGGCTTGTCGCCGATCACCACCATCAGCGGCTGGGTCAGCAGCACTTCGGCATGCAGGAAGGCATCCCAGCCAAAGGCCGCGCTGTTGAAAGAAAACAGGCCACTGGTGGCGCCGTTGGGTTGCTGACCACGGGGCGACTTGTAGTACTCGGTGGCTTCCAGGACGTCGATGTCGCTGATGCCGTTCTGCTGCGCCTCGGCTGTCGATGCCGGCAGGTAGTTGATCACATGACGCGCCTCGCCCCGGGCCTCGGCGGTGCGTTGCTTGGCCATGGCGTGCAGGGCGCTGACGGGATCGAAGTTGCTGAAACCTTCGCGGATCAGGCGACCGAAGTTGACCCCGGTAATGGAGGCCAGGGCCTTGATCCGGTAGTCGGTCATCGCCGCATGGATGGTGTAGGCGCCACCTCCGCAGACGCCGATGGCACCGATGCGTTCCGGGTCGACATACGGCAGGGTCAACAGGTAGTCGATGGCAAAGCGGATGTCCGATACACGAATCGCCGGGTCTTCGATATAGCGCGGCTGGCCACCGCTGGCGCCCTGGAAGCTGGCGTCGAAGGCAATGGCGATGAAACCGGCCCGGGCCAACCCGGCGGCATAGACATTACCGGAGGTCTGTTCCTTGCAACTGCCGATGGGGTGAGTACTGACGATGGCCGGGTAAGCCTTGCTCGGGTCGAAGTCCGCAGGCAGGTAGATGTCTGCGGCGGTGTCCCAGCCGAGATTGCGGTAGGTGACGTGCTGGATGGTAGTGCTCATGACCGTGCTCCTTGAGCCGCGCTGGACGGGCTTGTCTGGATCGATGTGGGCCCTGATGGACTGCTGCGTCGCTGGGCCCCAGTATAGAAATGCCGCACCACCAGACTTTGCCTATTCCAACGACAAGCTTGCCTGTTTTGCCAAGGAGACGATTGCGTACGTCCCGGCCTCAACCGGTCTCGCGCATCCGCCGGATATCCCGCTGTGGCGGCGCGCCAAACACCCGACTGTATTCACGGCTGAACTGCGAAGCGCTTTCATAGCCCACCAACCCGGCGGCACGACCGACGTCGAGGTTCTGGCTGAGCATCAACTGCCGGGCTTCCTGCAGGCGCAACTGCTTGTGAAACTGCAACGGGCTGACGCCGATGATCGCGCGAAAATGCTGGCGGAAAGAGGACGGGCTCATATGCGCCCGCTGCGCCAGGTCGTCGATCCGCAATGGCTCGGTGAAGTTCTGCTTGAGCCAGGCCACGGTCCTGAAGATCTGCTGGGTCGGCGAGCCCACCGCCAGCAGTTGCTGCAGCACCAGGCTGTAGGGCCCGGCCAACAGGCGCACGATGATCTCCTGCTGGATCAGCGGCGCCAGCTGCGCAATCAAGGCCGGCTCGTCCAACAGCCCCAGCAGACGCTCAAGCGCACTGAGCAGCCCCGGCTGCAGCTCATCCACCACCACTGTCCGATAACCGCTGGCCCGGGACGGGGGCGGCGGCTGCATTTGCGCAGCCGTTTGCAGGATCTGGTGCATATCCAGGGTCAGCATCATGCCCAGGAAGGGCTCGGCCACCGAACCCTCGGACACCCGCGCCACCACCGGCTGGTCGATGCTGGTCAACATGCCCTGCCCGGCCCGGTAATCGATCACCGAGTCATGCAGCAGCACCTGTTTGCCTCCTTGGGCGATCACCCCCAGGCCCAGGCTGTAGATGCAGGGAATGGGCGCCGTTGCCGTGGCGCGCCGGTGCAACGTGAGGTTGGGCACTAGAGTGGGAAAATCACCGGAGGCTTTGGTGTGCCGGGCGATCAAGCTGGCCAGAGTGGCGAGTGAGGGGGAGTCGGGGTGCTGGATCATGATGGCTGCGGTCGGGAGTGGTGCAAGAAGGGCCGGTCACTGTGCGCTGATTGTGGAGCCAGTTCGAGTTTTTCTTCAAGAATGGATTGGCATTGCATGAACGGCCCCCGAACCACCAACGGCAATCCCTTGCCTGCTTCGGCCAGCCCCTGCCACTGCCCTGCCCCGGCAACGCCACGGACACCGCACAGAACGGCACAGCACAAGACTGCCGGATCATGGCCCGACTTTTGCTCCGTCTGCCGCTACCAACCAGGGAGTCGTCACATGACAGGAAGCATCTCAAGCACCACGTCACTCGTCGCTATGGGCCTCAAGGGAATCACCCGGGCTTTGGAGAGTGGCACGGTGAAGTCCATGAAGATTCAAGTCGAAAACGCAACGCCGCAAATCCAGGCGCAGATCGACGCCAACTTTCTGGAGTCGCAGGCTTCGAACGCAAAGCTGATAGCCCAATACAGAACCACCCCTACCTGGGCGACCTTCGACGACAAGAGCAACAGCGTCGAACTGCCCGATGTGGCATCGCTCGACAAGAGCGACGCCACCCACGTGCTCAAGGGCCTGCAATACCTGATGGAAATCGGCCGCCTGGACGGCAAGACCCTCATCGCCAGGAACGCCGGCCAGTCCACGGACAGCCCCTTGCTCTACCAGGATTGGCTGCAGGCCAGGATCGGCGTTGATGCCCATGCCTGAGTAGCGCGACCCGCTCTGCGGCCGGCCTCGCTGAAGCCTCGGCGCAACCTAGTGACTGATGTACTGCTGGGTCTTGCTGTCATAGACATAGGTGAGGTTGTCGGCCGCCACCAGCGGACGGACTTTTTCCGGCCCCTGGAAGGTGGTGCCGCTGACCTTGACCTGCACCTGCGGCAGCGACTCCTGGCCGGCGACGAAACTCAGCTCACCGTCACTGCCGATGCACGGCATCACCGCGCCGTCGTCGCAGGCCGCCGAATTGTCCTCGCCGGTGCGCACCTGGCCGACATGGGACCAGATCCAGCCGTCGTCTTCGGGTTTCTTGTTCGGGTTGAACACGAACAGCGTATAGCCCTTGGTGACGATGCCGTCCTCAAAGGTGGCCGTGGGCACCGCCAACAGCAGGCGCCCGTCGGCAGTGCGGTGTTCCAGGGCCTGGCGCTTGGTGTCCACTTCCTCGGGCTTTTCCCGGCCGCCAAAAAAGCCGATCTTGCGCTCGATACTGAGTATGGAATAGGCCGGCGTCTGGCCTGGATGGGTGAGTTCGAAGGTGGCATCGGCCAGCCGCACCTGGACGTCGGGCGCGGCAAAATCCTCGCCCTGGCGGGCGGCACTGTCCCGGGTATGCCAGACAAACGCCGCGTAGTAATGCTTGCCGTCGAAGTCCAGCTCCTTGCCGTACCAGAACGTGGCGGTGACACCGTCCTCCAGCTCCACCTCCTCATTCGCCGCGGGAACCTCGACGTTCTGCATCACCGCCAGCACCGCGCCTGGAGGAATCGGTGCCTCCTTGGCCTGGACCAGCGCTGGCGCCGCCAGGGTAAAGGTGGACAACAGCAGGCCTGCCAGGCCTTTGCCCAAGCAGCCTTGCATGAGCGAACCGGCCTTGATCGTGATTTTCATCGCTTGAACGTCCCTGTGAGCCTGTAGAGAACCGCGGACTGCGTCGGCGGCGTCGTGCATGACGCGACGATCATAAAGGCAGGCTTTCGACACCGACAAGATGCTGGCAAATGGCAAGTGCGGGCGCTCATTGCGGGTCTGGACTGCTCGGGGGCGGCAACAGCGGGCTTTGCTACTCCCATGGCTTGCATGAAACATATGGATTTCCGTATATTCGATTTTCCATATATTCAAGCCAGCACCATGATGACGCCTGCCGACGTATTCAAGAGTCTTGCCGACGAAACCCGCGCCCGCGCCACCCTGCTGATCGCGCACCAGGGCGAACTGTGCGTCTGTGAGCTGATGTGCGCCCTGAACGACAGCCAGCCGAAGATCAGCCGCCATCTGGGCCAACTGCGCAACAGTGGCCTGTTGCTGGATCGCCGCCAGGGGCAGTGGGTCTACTACCGCCTGAATCCGGAGCTACCCGCCTGGGTGCTCCAGATCCTGCAAGTGACCCTGCACGCCAACGCCCACTGGCTCCAGGACAACGCTGCGCGCCTGCAGAACATGGATGGACGCCCGGTCCGCGCTGCTGCCTGTTGCTGAATCCGCTACCCAAAGAGCCTTTGACGTCCGCCGCAGCGGAAGGAGCAACCCATGCGAGTCCTGTTCATGTGCACGGCCAATAGCTGCCGCAGCATCCTCTGTGAAGCCCTGTTCAACCACCTGGCGCCCGAGGGATTTGCGGCCCTGAGTTCCGGCAGTTTTCCCAAAGGTCAGGTGCTGCCCCGCAGCCTGGCCACCCTGGAGCAGGCCGGCATCGCCACCGCCGGCCTGTACAGCAAGGGCAACGACGCCTTCGCCGACAACCCGCCCGACATCGTGATTACCGTCTGCGACAAGGCGGCGGGCGAGGCCTGCCCGGTGTACTTCGGCCCCGCACTCAAGGCCCACTGGAACCTGGAAGATCCCTCCGACGTCCGGGGTGACGAAGCCTGCGTCGACGCCGCCTTCCGCGCCACCCTGGCGCACATCGAGCTGCGTTGCCGGGCCTTCCTGGGCCTGCCTTTCAACCACCTCAGCCGTGAGCAACTGCAGCACGAGTTGAACCGTATCGGCACACTCTGAGCCGGAGGACACATGTCAGAACACCTGTCAGAACACCTGCCCAACCTCGACCTCTCCCTGCTCGATGGCAAGCACGCCAGGCCCGAGCACAAACCGCGCATCCTGCTGCTGTACGGCTCGACCCGGGAGCGCTCGTTCAGCCGCCTGCTGGTCGAAGAAGCCGCGCGCCTGCTGCAGCACTTGGGTGCCGAAACCCGGATCTTCGATCCGTCCGGATTGCCCCTGCCCGACGACGCTCCCGTGGACCACCCCAAGGTTCAGCAACTGCGGGACCTGGTGCAATGGTCCGAAGGCCAGGTCTGGTGCTCGCCAGAACGCCACGGCGCGATGTCGGCGGTGTTCAAGGCACAGATCGACTGGATTCCCCTGGAGCTCGGTGCCGTGCGCCCGACCCAGGGCAAGACCCTGGCGGTGATGCAAGTGTGCGGCGGCTCGCAGTCCTTCAACGTGGTCAATCAGCTGCGGGTGCTGGGCCGCTGGATGCGCATGTTCACCATCCCCAATCAATCCTCGGTGCCGAAGGCCTACCTGGAATTCGACGAGTCGGGGCGGATGAAACCCTCGGCCTACTACGACCGGGTCGTCGACGTGATGGAGGAGCTGGTGAAGTTCACCCTTGTGCTACGGGACCAGCAAGCGTTCCTGGTGGATCGCTACTCGGAGCGCAAGGAAAGCGCCGAGCAACTCATGGCCCGGGTCAACCAGCGTTCGATCTGAGAGCACGATCCCCCTGCCCTCTCGCTGGGTCCCGGACATTGCGGCCCACTTGAAGCGCCGGCTCAAGCCAGCAATTCGCTGATCCATTGCGTCTGGCGGACGACCTCTTGCACCTTGTCCTCGGGCACCGCCTGGGCTTGAGTGAAATTGGCCAGGGTGCGCTGCTTCAGCCGCAGCAGGCGCTGCCACTTGGCCAGGAACGCCGGGCTGCGGGCCTGCATCTGCAGCGGGCCGAAGTACAGTTCCCGGGCGCTGTACTGCACCGGCCCGAGGCGCTCGGCGACGATGATTTCGTAGTCGAAGCGGTTCTCTCGCAGCACTTCCTCGGCGAGGATCTGGTAGTCATGTTCCATCAACCATTGGCGCAACGGCTGCTCGCCGCCGTTGGGCTGCAGGATCAGACGCTCCTCACCGCTCAAGCGCGCCTGGCCGCTGTCGAGGATGTCACGGATGGTCTCGCCGCCCATGCCACAGAGGCTGATCGCGGTGATCCCGTCTGCCGGTTCGATCGCGGCCAGACCGTTGGCCAGGCGCACGTCGATCTGCTGCTCCATGCCGCTCTCGCGCACCGCGCGCTGGGCCGAGCGAAACGGCGTCAACGCCACCTCCCCGGCCACCGCTGCAACGATGGCGCCGCGGCTGATCAAGGCCAACGGCAAGTAGCCGTGATCCGAGCCGATATCGGCCAGCCGCGCGCCGGCCGGCACATGCGCCGCCACACGCGCCAGGCGCATGGACAATGTCTGTTGCTTCAACTGCTGCCCCTTTTCACCACGAACGTCCGCCAGCCAGGGCCGGATCGGGGGGCGATTCTGGCGGGCAATGCCGGGCATTTCAAATTTATGCGACCGGAACCTGGGATGCGCTGCAGAAAAGGCCCGCTCCGGACGGGGTCGAAAGCACCGTCCTGCATGGCGGGTTTCTGAGCGGAAGCCGCCCTTCGTTGCTGGCAGCCTGCACCCTGGTCAGTGATAGACTCCGCGCCCATTTGGAAGCTGAAAAAATGCTCTGTCCCGAATGTGAACAAGGCGAAGTGACCAAGGTTCAAGTGCGGGCAACGCAGGAGATTCTGTATGTTTGCCAAGAGTGCGAGTCGCTGTGGCTCACTGCCGAGGTCATGGCTACCGAGCCGTTCAACTGTTTCACTTCCTACATGGAGGAGCTGGGTTTACCGCCACGTTGGAGCTCGCTGTATGTCCTTGAGCCAGTTAGCGAGTTGTTGAGTCTTCACCCACCTTCAGGAAAATCATGGACATTCGATTGACGCAAACCAGGGACTGGATGCTGTTGAAGCGCGTTCGTCTCGCGGCACTTCAGGACACCCCGACTGCCTTTGGCGTGAGTTACCAGACTGCCGCTAACTACAGTGACCAGCAGTGGCAGGACCGCGCCTCGTCAACCGGTAGCCAATTCTGGCTGGCCTTCAAGGACCAGCAGCCGGTGGGAATGATCGGTGCCGCAGTCAGTGGCGCGAACCGCTACAACTTGATCGGCATGTGGGTAGCCCCCGACGCACGGGGCAGTGGCGTGGCCGCGAAGCTGGTGGACGCGGTGAAATCCCGTGGGCGAGACCAGGGCCATGAGTGCGTGTATCTGGACGTCGCCCCCGAGAACGCAAGAGCCGCACACTTCTATCTGAAGCAGGGATTCGCCTTCATCGATGAATGGGAACCCCTGGAAAGCCATCCCCATATCAAGGTGCAGACCATGCTCTGCCCTCTGTAGAACTGACCCGGCCGCGCCTCTGCTGGCCAGAGGCGTGCTCAGCCCGAGAAAAGATAGCGTCGCGCAAGTCGGCCAGATAAAGGTCCGTCGGGCTTCAAGCGGACGGATCAGCTCTCAGTGACAACCAAAGCGTCGTCATTGGCCTCGGTGGCCAGCTTCGCCCGATCAGCCTTGCTGATGTACTTGGACTTTTTTTGCGGAGCCAGTTTGGCGCTGGCCTTCTTGGCGTGAGCCTTCAATAGCTGTTGGATTTTCTTGCGACGATTCATGTGGGGCTACCCGGCTTTTTAAGTGCAGGAATGATATCAGCCGCCACTCGACGGGGCTGGTAACTCTTTGCCGATCCAGCGAATGATCCTCAGCGCCCTTCCTCAGCGATGCCTGTTGCTTCAACCACCGCCCCTTCGGTGGGAGGCGGCAGCTGAACGTCGCACTTAACTCCCGATGGCCATCACGAGCACACCCAGCAGTAGGCAGGCGCTGGCCACGATGGTCAGTCGCAAACGCATCGGCAGGTACCAGGCCGGTAGGTGCATGACCTGCGAGAGCTGCCGGTCATGCCACCAGTGCGCGAAGAATCCGCCAATCAATAACAGCCCGCCCCATGACAGCGGCAGCAAGGTGGCGACCCAGCCCATCAGCGCAGGGACGATGCTCCAAACAAAGCGTGTCTGACGCTGCTGCGCGTTCATGCCGGGAGCGATCATGGCAAAGCCCCAATGCAGGGCTCCGACAAAACTCAGGATCACCGCCCCGTAACTGACCAATGCCTGGCACCACAACAGCCGCTGTCCGTGCGCAACCACGGCCAGCAACGCCAGCCCGAGAAACGGCAGCAAGCCGCCATAACCCAGCAGGGCAACGGGCTTGGGTGGCGATACAGAAGACAAAAGGTTCATCTGGATTCCTCTCAATTAGGGCACTGAAAACTGTAGCCGCAAAAGCGCCCTCTGAATGGCCGTCGCGTTGACTCACCGCAACCGGCTGGCCACTGCCGGCCCCTCAAAACTTCGCCTGCATCCCCACCCGCAGCGTACGCCCCGGCGCCGGCATGAAGCTCTGCGCCAGCGGGTCCAGGTAGTAGCGATCCGTGAGGTTTTGCAGCGACACGTTGAGGCTGGCGTCTTGCTTCAACTTATAATTGAGGAACAGATCGAACAGCGCCACTTCGCGGTAGTTCAGCTGTGGCGTGGTGGCGCCGGTCTGCCAGGGCTTGTCGGCGGTGACGGTGGGCCCCGAGGTGTAGGTAATCCGCGTGCCGAGGGTCAGGCTCTGGTCGAAGAAGCGCAGGCCGGTGGTCAGGTTGCCGGCAAAGCGCGGCGGGTTCTGGGTGTTGGTGTAGGACCCCATGAAGCTGCCCGGGGTGCAGTCCGGGGTGTCGGCGGTTTTCCGGTAGGGGTTGCTGGTGGCCCGCAGGGTGGCGGCGAAGGCCGCGTCGCAGGTTTCGGTCTTCAGGTAGTAGGTGGACGACAGGTCGGCAAACACCCGTCCGGCGTCGTAGTGGGTCTGCAGTTCCAGGCCGCGGGTGGTGTAGCTGTCGGTATTGCTGAAGCGCATCAGGCCCCACAGGCCCGGGCTCGGATCGTAGTAGCGGGTGATGTAGTTTTTGATGCTGTTGTTGAAGTAGGCGAGCTTGATCGCCGCCGAATCGTCATCCACGAACAGCCCCTTGTGCAAGGTGCTGGCGCCGATCTCCCAGTTGCTTGAGCGCTCGGGCTTCAGGCCCTTGCCCGGCG
Organism: Pseudomonas danubii; assembly: GCF_042980055.1. Classification (NCBI taxonomy): domain Bacteria; kingdom Pseudomonadati; phylum Pseudomonadota; class Gammaproteobacteria; order Pseudomonadales; family Pseudomonadaceae; genus Pseudomonas; species Pseudomonas danubii. The sequence goes on along the minus strand of NZ_CP116502.1, from coordinate 3,809,055 downwards.
TGGTCTGCTGCACACCGTAGCCGGTTTCGAACAGCGAAGGCATGCGAAAGCCCTGGGTGTAGGAGGCATAGACGAAGGTGTCTGGCAGCACTTCTAGATTGATGCCGAAGGCCGGAGCAAAGGCGCCACCGCTGTTGCTGTCCTTGCCCGAATAGTTGTAGCCGGTGACCACCCGGCCTACTTGCGCGTCGCCCACTTCCGTCTCGGTCGCGCCGAATTGGTTATAGGGCGTGCCTTCGAATGGATAGTTGGTGTTGTTGAAAACAATGCCGTTGTTCAAGCGTGGGTCGGTCGCATCGGTGTACAGCCCGTTCTGGTCCGGGAACCACATCAGGTAGCCATAGTCGCCGGGCCTGGAGACGGTCACGTACTTGTGTTCGCGCTCCTCTCTGCGCGCCGTGGCATTGGCCACATGGTCCTTGCTGCGATAGTGGGTGTAACGACCGCCGCCCCACAGCGTCAGGCGCTCCACCGGCTGGTATTCCAGCTTGCCGTTGAAGCTGAACTCCTGCCGCGAGCCTTCGCGCAAGCTGCGGTTGGCGTTGATGTCGTCCTGGGTGGTGACCACGCCCTTCTGCGGACGCAGTTCTTCCAGCTGGAACGAGCCGCCCAGGTCCAGCTTCAAGTCGCCGTAGTCGGTGCTAAAGCGCGAGGTATTGGCCAGACCGCCGCCCGTGCGGCGGTTGGCCTGGCGGGCCCAGGAACGGTCCGTGCGATAGGCCTGGGAAGCCGGTGCCGACCAGGCGCTCAGTTGGCTGGTCTGCGCATCGGTCAGCCACAGGTCGGCAGTCAGGTCCAGCAGCGGGTTGTCCGCGGGCAGGTAGTTGTAGCGCGCGGTGTAGGTGTCGATCTGGGTGTGGCCCAGGGGGTACTGGTAGATGCCACCGGTGCCGAAACGGAAGATGTCCGAGGGCATGATCTCGCCGATGCGCCCGTCATAGCGCCGGTAGCCGAGGTCGAAGCTGTGGCCGTCCGCTGGGCGCAGGGTGGTCTTGAGCAGCCACGATTGGGTCTTCGACGAGGAGTTCAGCACCTCTTCCCCGGCGTTGTAGGTGGTGGCCACGCTGGTCTCTTCATCGCCGTAGCGGTCAAAGGTGCGGTAGCGATCCTGGCCCTTCTTGCCGGCGAAATAGTTGCCCTGGTTGCGCTGGGCGTAGGCTGCCACCACATCGAACAAGTCATGGCTGTAGGCGAACGCGGCGCTGCCGGACTCCGCGTCCGAGCCGAACAGCCCGCCACGGCTCTGGTGCGGCTCCGCGTCCAGGTCCTCGGTCTTGGAGTGGGGGTCGCGACGGGCCGGCGCCACGCCGTTGTTCCAGACATCGCCCTTGAGCCGCAGGCCGACATTCTGACCGTCCTTGAGGATGTCGCCGACGCCGAGGGTGCGCATCTTGACCGTGCCGCCGATGGCGCTGGAGGTCAGGCTCGGGCCCTTGTCGATGGCGATGTCGCTGATCATGTCCGGGTCGATGTAGCTGCGTTGCTGGGTGCCGGCATAACCGCGATAGACATCCAGCGCCTGTTGCGAACCGTCCACTGTCACCGCCACTCGGCTCTGGCCCTGGATGCCGCGAATGTTCACATCCAGGCCGCCGCCATTGCGGCTGTCGCCGACCTGCACCCCGGGCTGGCCCTTGAGCACATCGCCCACCGACACCACGCCAAAGCGCTGCATGTCGTCGGCGGAGATGTACACCGACGAACGCGGTGCCCGATACACCTCTTGCTCGTCAGGGTTCTCGCCCTTGACCTTCTGCGTCGGCAGCGACACCGCATCAAGGCGCAGGCGCAAGGCATAGCCGCCGTCGGCCTGGCGCACGTAGCCCAGGCCGGTGCCCGCCAGCAGCTGGTTCAAGCCCGCTTCGGTAGTGAAATCCCCTTGCAGGCCCTGGCTGGTCTTGCCCGCCGTGAGCAGCGCACTTCCGGCCATGCTGATCCCCGCTTCGGCGCCAAAACGTGACAGCACCTGGTCCAGGGGACCGGCGCCGATGCTGTAGTGACGTTCGCCGGCCGCCAGCACCATCTCGCTGTAGAGCGGTTGCAGGCTGAGCAACAGCAGGCCGAAGGTATGGGTACGCAAGACACGAGCGGGGAAAATCATGCAAGGCTCCTAAGGATCGAAACCCACCTGTGCCGGTGGGTGATACCTGAAGGCCAAGCCAGATCGAAAAAACTATCGCGCAGGTGAAAAAAAACTTTCAGGCCGGCACCACCGTCACCCAATAACGGGTTCTACGCTCGATGCGCACCGGCAGGGTATTGGCCACCAGGGCCAGGGCGGCATCGGTGTCGTCCAGCTGGAAACTGCCAGTCACCCGCAAAGCGGCAACCGCTTCTCTGCAACGTAAAAAACCCGGGCGATAGCGCGAAAGCTCTGCCAGCAACTGATCCAGGCGCATGCGCTCGGCGGGCAGGATGCCGCGCATCCAGGCCTGGGCCAGAAACACATCGATGGAAGTCGGCCGCCCTGCTCCCTGGCCATCGACCCGGGTTTGCCAGCCGGCCTGCAATGGCAGCGGGGTCGACGGTTGCCGGGCACTGACCTGCACCAGCCCGCGCAGCACGGTCACCTGAGTGCCCTGGCGATCATGGCGCACCAGCAGATGGGCGCCCTGGCTGTACAACAGCGCATCCGGCGTTTGCAGTTGCAAGGAGGCCGATCCGGCCGGGGTATCCAGGGCCAGTTCGCCCTCGATCAACTGCACGCTGCGTTGCCCGGCACCCAAGTCCAGATTCACCGCACTGGCGGTGTTCAGCCACAGCGAACCGCCGTCAGCCAGGGCCCAACGTCGCCGCTCACCGATGCCGGTGCGATAACCGGCCAAGGCTGAACGCACCAGGGTGGAATCCGCCCCCTGCCAGGACACGCCTCCCAGCAGTCCCAGCGCCAACAGGCACTTGAGCACCTGCCGCCGCCGTTGCGGATCGGCGCCCGCCGCCTGCAAGGCCCGGCGCGCCGTGGCATCCGCCAGCAGATGGGCCCCCGGCTGCAACATCAGCGGCAAACCGCTGACCCGCTGCCAGGCGTACTCATGCTCGGCACTGGCCTCGCGCCACTGCTGCAAGGCCTGATGGTCCGCGGCGCTCATCAGCCCGGACTGCATCCGCACCAGCCAATCAATGGCGCTGTCCCGCACCCGGGGATCGACCGCGACGCCACTCATTCAAACAGGCTCGCATAGCAGACGCTGAACGCCTTGCCCATGGCCCGCTGCACCTGGGCCACGGTCAGGCCCAACTGCGCGGCGATCTGCGGGTAGGTCAAGCCATCAAGCTGGGACAGAAAGAAAATCTGCCGCACCCGCGCCGACAAACCCACCAGCAGCGAATCCAGCTGCAGCAGGGTCTCGATCATCAGATGCCGCTCTTCCGGCGAAGGCTCCTCCCCCACCGGCCGTGCCGCCAGCGCCTCCAGGTAAGCCCGCTCGATGGCCTGACGACGCCAGCGATTGATCAACAGACCATTGGCGATGGTGGCCAGAAACGCCATGGGCTGGCGCAGCTCACGCACATCTTCCTGGGACCGCAGCACGCGGATAAAGGTGTCGTGCGCCAAGTCCTCGGCATCGGCGCTGTGCCCCAGGCGCCGATGCAACCAGCCACGCAGCCAGCCGTGATGGTTCGCATACAGCTGAGCGACAGGCGAAGAGAGGCTGTGGTTGTGCATGGGAGATTCGCATTAATGATAATGCTTCTCATTTTATGGTTTGCGAATGGGAGTTGTACAGCACGGCACGTTGCGATTGCCGTGAAGAGCCTGGCCCGACTTCACGGATCAGGCCACTGGGATCAGGTGCCAAGCGTGGATTGCCGCTGCGTTTGAGCGGTGTCCGGCATTTCCCGCAGGCGCGCGCCATCAAGACTTGCCGCGGCGGATCAGGAGGTCTGTCGATCGATATCGCGGCGAAGGACCACGGCGGTGGTGATGTCCTCGACCGATTCGTGGCTGGCCACGGCATCCCGGACTCGGTTCAGGTCATCAATGGTGCGTGATTCGATCTCGATCACCAGGTCCAGCTGGCCACTGACCGAAGAGATGCGGCGCACCTGCGAGTGCTGGGCCAGCATGTCCAGCAGGCTGATGGCCGGTGTGCGTTTCAGGCACACCAGAAACATGGCGCGAATCACGTTGGCGTCGATTTCGCCAATGTCCGCCCGGTAGCCGCGGATCACACCATTGCGCTCAAGGTTGCTGACGCGCTCGCTGGTGGCGCTTCTGGACAAGCCGATTCTCGCGGCCAGGGCCTTCAGGGCGATCCGCGCCTCTTTAGACAGAATGTCGAGTATTTCCCGATCTTTCACGTCCAGCTCGCGCATTGAAACTCCTCACATTGACTGCCGATTTTGTGCCGGTCGATTCCGACAATATGCAGGCCAAAGCCGACCGCATACCTACTGCCCTCGAAGATTTCGCATGCCAAGCTAACTGAAAAAAATAACCAGGAAAACCATTACCATGACTGACCTTTGCCACCCCGCCCCGCAGTTCTCGCCCCGCGATGCCGAACAATTGGCTGCGCAGCTTTTCAATGTCAGCGCGAGCGCCTCGCCTCTGGACGGCGAGCGAGACTGCAACTTCCGGCTGAACACAGCGACCGATGCGGGATGGATTCTGAAAGTCGTCAACGCCAGCGAACCGCGCATTGAAAGCCAGCTGCAGACCGCCATCCTCAGCCATCTGGCCCATCACAGCCCCGAGCTTGGCGTACCGCAGTTGAAGAAAAGCCTGGCCGGCGATTTACTCGCCTCGGCCGTGGCGCCCTCTGGCGAAACCCACGCGGTGCGCCTGGTGAGCTGGTTGCAAGGAACGCCGCTGGCCGAGGTCCCGCGCACCTTCGAACTCATGCGCAGCCTGGGTCAATCATTCGCCGACATGGACCATGCCCTTCAGGGCTTCATGCATCCCGGCGCGGTCCGCGATCTGGACTGGGACCTGCGGCACGCCGCCCGTTCCCGCGCCCGCCTGCACTTCATCAAGGACCCCGACAGACGCGCCATTCTGCAGCGCTTCATCGATGATTTCGAAACCAGGGTCGAACCCAAGCTTGCGCGCTTGCGCACCCAGGTCATTCACAACGACGGCAATGACTGGAACATCCTCGTCGACCCGCAAAACCACCAGCAGGTCTCGGGCATCATCGATTTCGGCGATGCGGTGCACACGGTGCTGATTGCCGAAGTCGCCATCACCTGCGCCTACGCCATTCTCGACATGCAAGACCCAATAGGCGCGGCCGCCGCCCTCACCGGCGGCTTCCATGAGCGCTACCCGCTGCAGCCGCAAGAGCTGGACGTGCTGTTCAATCTGATCGCCATGCGCCTGGTGATCAGCGTCACCTTGTCGGCCTCGCGCCACCAGCAGACCCAGGACAACCCCTACCTGGCCATCAGCGAAGCCCCGGCCTGGCGCCTGCTGGAAAAGATGGATCGCATGAACCCGCGCCTGGCGACGGCGATCCTGCGCAAAGCCTGCGGTTACGACGCGATAGAAGGTGCCGGGGCCATTCGCCGCTGGGTGGATGAAAACCGCCAGTCCTTCGCGGACATCGTGCATCCCTCGGCGGCGACCCTGAACAAGGCCATTGTGCCGTTCGCCGATGCCGCCCATGAAATGACCATCGCTTCCGCCGCGCAGCGCCCGGCAGAGGCCACCCAGTGGTGGAATGATTTCTCAGCTGAACATCAGGTGCCGCTGGGCATCGGGCCCTGGGGCGAAGCCAGGACCATCTACACCGACAGCGCCTTTGAATCACGCTTCATTGCAGGAGAGCGCCGGATCATGCACCTGGGGGTCGACTTGATCATGCCGGCCGGAACGCCGCTGTACACACCGCTTGCCGGGGTGGTGCAGAGCGTCGAGGTCGAGCCTGAACCACTGGGCTATGGCGGCTTGATCATGCTCAAGCACTCTCCTGAAGGCTGCCCACCCTTCCTGACCCTGTGGGGGCACATGGCCCACGAAGCGCTGACACGCCTCAAGCCCGGCGACCATCTGGCCGCTGGCGCGCTGGTGGGCTACATGGGCGCGGACACGGAAAATGGCGGCTGGCTGCCCCATGTGCATTTCCAGATGTCCACCGACACCCAGTTGAAGGCGAGCGAGTTCATCGGCGTCGGTGAACGCGCCTATCTTGAGGTGTGGGCCGACCTGTTCCCGGATGCTTCGACCCTGGCCGGAATCCCCCCGGAAACCTACCACCAGGAAGGACGAACCAAAGCGCAGATCGTGGCCAAGCGTAAGGAAATGCTGCTGCCCAACTTGTCGATTTCCTACTCGGACCCGATCAAGTTCGTGCGCGGTGATGGGGTCTGGTTGATTGACAACTTGGGCCGGGCCTATCTGGACTGCTTCAACAACGTCTGCCACCTCGGCCACTGCCATCCCGATGTGGTGCAAGCCCTTGCGCGTCAGGCTTCACGGCTGAACACCAACACCCGCTACCTGCACGACAACATCGTGGAATACGCCGAGCGGCTCACCGCAACATTGCCCGAGGGCCTGGCGGTCGCCTCCTTTGGCTGTTCCGGCAGCGAGGCCAACAGCCTGATGCTGCGCATGGCGCGCAATCACACCGGGCGCAACGATGCCATCGTGCTGGATTGGGCCTACCACGGCACCACCCAGGAGCTGATTGACCTGAGCCCTTACAAGTACAAGCGCAAGGCCGGCAAGGGCCGTGCAGAGCATGTATTCGAGGCGGCCGTGCCGGACGTTTACCGCGCCGCGGATCACTGGCCATTCGAAGAGCTGGGCAAGCGTTTCGCGCAAAGTGTCGCCGAGCAGATCGACAGCATGCGCCGGCAGGGCCGAGCCCCGGCGTTCTTCTTGGCGGAGTCCATTCCCAGTGTCGCCGGGCAGCTGTTTTTCCCGGAAAACTACCTGCAAGAAGTCTATGCAATGGTGCGGGCCGAGGGCGGTCTGTGCCTGGCCGATGAAGTTCAGGTCGGCTTTGGCCGAGTGGGCAGCCACTGGTGGGCCTTTGAAACCCAGGGCGTGGTGCCTGATGCGGTGTCCATGGGCAAGCCCATAGGCAACGGCCATCCCATGTCGGCGGTGGTGACCACCCGCGAGATCGCCGACAGCTTCAACAACGGCATGGAGTACTTCAATACCTTCGCCGGCAGCCCGGTTTCATGTGCCGTGGGCCTCAGCGTTCTCGATGTGATCGAGCGCGACAACCTGAAACTCAACGCACTGACGGTGGGCAATTACCTGCTCGATGGCTTTCGCACGCTGCAGCGGCGCTACGATGCCATTGGCGATGTACGCGGGCTGGGGCTGTTCCTCGGGATCGAGCTGGTCACCGATCGCCAGAGCAAGGCTCCGGCCACGCAACTGGCGAAAAAGGTTGCCGATGGTGCCCGGGAGCGCGGCGTTCTGATCGGCACCGAAGGCCCCCATGACAACGTTCTGAAAATGCGCCCATCGATGATTTTCAGTCACAAGAATGCCGACTTCCTGCTCGAGGTGCTGGACGACAGCTTCCAGGCGGCCCTGCGCTAGAGCGCCCGGATCGGCGCGCGAGTGACAGCCTGCGTGCCTGGCCGACATAGTGTCGGCCAACTCCGGCAATGTGTCCGGCTGGCGGACACCTTGCCGGGTGCTTTCCAGAACGGCCTATGCAAAGCTTTTCCCGAGGCCTGGGTGAAGAGCCCAACAACAATAATTAATAATTCTTCAAAGGTGCCATCCAATGCTAACCAGAACGCTCAAGGGTCTGCTTGCTGCATCCACCGTCGCGGCCGCGGCGCTCCTCTGTCCGGCAGCCGCTCAGGCGGATGACTTGCAGTCGATCCAGGACTCCAAAGAGATTCGCATTGCCATGAGCGGGCAATATTCGCCCTTCAGCTTTGCCAACGAGCAGAACCAGATTGTCGGCTTCGACGCCTCCATCAGCGAAGCCCTGGCCCAGCGGCTCGGGGTGAAAGTCAGCATTGTCACCACGCCCTTCGACGGGATCATTGCCGGGCTCCTGGCGAAAAAATATGACGCCATCATCGCCTCCATGACCATTACCCCGGAGCGCCAGAAGGCCGTGGATTTCGTCGGCCCCTACTACCACGCCGGCCGCACCATCGTGGTGAAGGAAGACTCGCCGATCCACAGCCTGGATGACCTGAAGGAGGTGAAGGTCGGCGTCACCCTGGGCGATGCCCACGACAAATGGGCCAGGACGCGCGGCAACCTGAAGGTCAAGACCTACAAAGGCCTTCCCGAGATGCTGGTCGACCTGGACGCCGGGCGCCTCGATGCGCTGGTGATGGACAGCGTTCCGGTGCTGGTGGCCGTCAAGGAAACCGGGCAGAAGGTGCGCATCATCACCCCACCCGACAGTGACGGTGGGGTTGAAGGCATGGGCATTGCCCTGCGCAAGAACAACCCTGAGCTCAAGGCCGCGATGCAGCAGGCGCTGAACGACATGCTCGCCGATGGCAGCTACGAAAAGATCTCGATGCAGTGGATTGGCAAGGACATTCGCTGACTCATCTGCAGCCTGGCTCGACCTGGGGTCGGGCCAGTCACTCCGACCTTTTCGAGCCTGCCCATGGATCTGACACTTATACAGCGCACCCTGCCGTTTTTTCTGGAGGCGGCCTGGGTCACGGTGCACGTTTCGCTGCTGGCACTGCTGCTGGGTTTGCTGGTTGCCGTCGTGCTGGTGGCGGCACGGCTGTCCGGCTTTTTTCTGCTTCGCTGCCTGGCCAGGGTCTACATCAGCGTTTTTCGCGGCACACCCTGTCTGGTCCAACTGTTTCTCATCTACTTTGGCGGCCCGCAAATCGGCCTTGAGCTGGAGCCGTTCTCCGCAGGCGTGATCGGCCTGGGCCTGAACATCGCGGCCTACATGGCCGAATCCATTCGTGGCGCGATCAGCAACATCGATCCCGGTCAGGTCGAAGCCGCCCGCTCAATCGGTTTCGGCAAGGGCCAGACCCTGTGGCTGATCACCCTCCCGCAAACCGCCAAGTTGATGATCCGGCCACTGGGGGTCAATGCGGTCGCGCTGATCAAAGGCTCGGCCCTGGTGTCGACCATCTCCGTGGTGGAACTCTCCTACACGGCGCAGCGTTTTATCAGCTCCACCTACAAGCCATTCGAGATCTTCATGGTGTCGGCCATTTTGTACATCGCCATGGTCTACACGGTCAGGCTGATGGTGGACCACCTCGATAAACGCTTCGCGGCCAAGTGAGACACCTCCATGCCAAGCCTTGACCTGAGTATCGTGCCCCCCTATTCCGAGCTGCTGGCCACCGGGCTCTGGTGGACCATCGTCTTGTTCCTCTGCTCCAGTGTGCTGAGCCTGATCGCTGGAATAGCCTTTGCCCTGATCGTGCTCTACACCCCGAAACTGGTCTCCCTGCCCATACGTTTCCTGACCTGGCTGCTGATGGGCACGCCCCTGCTGCTGCAGCTGTACCTGATCTATTACGGCCTGGTGCAAGTGGGGATCGATATCCCGGCGCTGATGGCCGGCATCATCGGCCTGAGCCTGCATTTTGCGGTCTACAACGCCGACGTGATTCGTGCCGGGGTCCTGTCGGTCGACCCCGGGCAGATTGAAGGTGCGCGCTCCATTGGCCTGAGCCGCAGTCAGGCCCAGCGCTACGTGATTGTGCCGCAGGCACTGCGCAGCACCCTGGCGCCGCTGGGCAACAACCTGATCGTGCTGCTCAAGGACACCTCCCTGGTGTCGATCATCGGCATTGCCGAGCTGGTCTACAGCGCCCAGCGCGCCGTGAGCGAAACCTACAGCCCGTTCGAATTCTATCTGGCCGTCGCGGTGATTTATTACGCGGTCAATCTTGTTCTGGAAGCCGGCCTGCACCTGCTTGAAACCAAGGTAGAGATGTCACGATGACCACAGAAAAGTTCATGGTTGAAGTCAAGGGTGCGCGCAAGGCGTATGGCGCACTTGAAGTGCTCAAAGGCATCGATCTGTCTGTCGCGCGCGGACAGATCATCGCCATCATCGGCCCCAGTGGTTCGGGCAAAAGCACCCTGCTGCGCTCCATCAATCACTTGGAAGTGCTGAACGAAGGAGAGATCTGGCTGGAAGGCGAGCACGTCAACCGACCCTTGAAAGGTCGCGCATTCGAACAGCACATCAACAGCGTGCGCCAGCAGATGGGCATGGTGTTCCAGCACTTCAATCTGTTCCCGCACCTGACCGTGCACGAAAACATCGCCCTCGGGCCGATCAAGCTCAAAGGGCTGAACAAAGCCGCCGCTGGCGAGCTGGCCATGGAGTACCTGTCGAAAGTCGGCCTGGCCAACAAGTTCGACGAGTACCCTTCTCGCCTGTCCGGCGGACAGAAACAGCGCGTGGCCATTGCCAGGGCCCTGGCGATGCGTCCCAAAGTCATGCTGTTCGATGAAGCCACCTCGGCCCTGGACCCGGAGCTGGTGGAAGAGGTCAACCAGGTGATGAAACAACTGGCCGCCGAGCACATGACCATGTTGATCGTCACCCATGAAATGCGCTTTGCCGGTGAAGTGGCGGACCGGATCGTCTTCATGGACGGTGGCGTGGTGGTCGAGGAAGGCGCGCCGCAAGAGATCCTGCAAAACCCGACTCACGAACGCACCCGGTCGTTCTTGAAAAAGCACCTGCACGCCTAGAGCAATGGCGCCCGCGCTGGCCGAAGGTGCTGTTGCGCCAGGGGGCAACGGCGCCGCCGTAAACGCGCTCCCGTCTCGACGCGGTGCTGTCTAAGACGCAGCTGCGCCCACCCTCACTCATAGCTCAAGGTGAAGGTCAATGAAGCAGCCAACGGCCCCTTGCCAATGCTGTGCTCGCGCAAGGCATTGGGAAGCGCCTTGAGGTAAGCCAGAAAGGTCACTGACTGCTTGCCGTCCTGGCTGATGCGGCCAATGGAATGCGCGCGTCCCAGGGGCAAGGGCTGCGCCGCTGCATCCTCCAGGCCAATCACCAGGCCTTGCGGACTGCCGCTGTCGAGCTCTAGAAAGCCCTGTATCTGCTGACTCTCATGACCACCCAAGGTCACCTTGACCTCGGTCCTGCCGGCGCTTGAATCACAGTCAAGCAGGTTCAGGACAACGGCCTTGCTCGCGGTCCTGCCTTCGCGATAGAGCTCCTGCTGACTCACATCCTCGAAGTCCAGAGTCCGGGTTTCGGAGCCAGGCTCGAGGGTACAGGTCTGATCCATCAGCTGGCCGCTGAAAAAGACGTTGTCTGCCGCAGCCGCCGGAGCGCCAAAGCCCCCCGCGAGCCAGGCACAGCACAGGCACAAATAGCCGTTGAGCAATCGCTTCATGACTTCACCTAATACAGCTCGACCAGCAACAGCCCGGAAGCATTGAACTGGCTCAACGCAAGCTGCGCTCCGACCTTCTTCACCGGCACCGCCTCGAATGCCGGTGGCTTTTGCAGACTGTCGAGGCTGATCTGCCGAGGCTGGTTGAGCTCCAGTTCCCGCTCCCCCAGAAACAGCTTGATGGCCAAGCCACTGACGGAGGTGCGCAGCAACGCCGGGTTGAAGTCTGCCGCTGAGCCCTTGAACGTCAGGCGCATCTTCCAGATCGAATTTTGCGCCACCAGCCCCGGACACTTGATCTGATAGGGAATCGGCTGACGATAGTGCTCGCCGTCGATCTTGCGCAGCAGCACGTTGCCGAATGACACCCTGATGGGCGCGTCCTTGTCGCTGACCGTGCATTGCGGAGGCGCGATCAAGACGCCGGCGAAATCCATGTTCCCCGCCGCCCGGCCCACACTCGGCAGCCCCAGCCACAAGAGGCAGCAGAGCAGCACCAGGCACCCGGTTTTGCCGCGCCACAACCGGCTCATGAAAACGCCCGGCCTCCTGCGACCGGCCCCCAGCTCCCGGCCCATCCAAGGCTGCGCTGCAAACCTTGCGCCCAGCCACTGAGCCTGCGCAGCGACAACCCCGAACGCGCCCTGTGGCGTCACGCCCGCCTCAGCTCGCATCGGCCACCGGCCTGGCCAGGCACTGCCCCGCCGTGCAGCGAAACTCCAGTTGCGGCCGCCCGCCAAAGTCGTTGACATACGTCAGCACCGGCGTATTGCCCAGGGTCCGGGCGCCGACACTCAGCTCCTGGCGTCCCCAGGGCGCCAGCATCACCGGCTGAAAGTCTGCAACGGATGCCCCACCCACGCGGACCTGGGCATCAACCAGAGTCACGTAGTAAGCCGTCGGGTTATGCGCCACGTAGCGCTCGCCCTCCCGGGACAGCGTCAGTTGCTCCTGCCAAGGCACCTGATTTTGTCCGCCGCCTCTGACGAGGGCCTCGGGACGATAGAACAGCTTGATCCGTGTCTGCAGGGCAATCTGCAAGGCATTGGGCTTGTCGGTGCGCGGTGGGATTTCACGCAAGTTGAAGTTGAACAGCGACTCCCGGTCCTGGGGCAACTGCCCCACCTGCGCCAGCCTCTGGATCTTCACCTGACTGCGGGCGCCGGCTTCGAGCCGTTGCACCGGAGGCAGCACGGTCAAGGGGCCGCCGATCTTCTCCTCCTTGTCGTTTTCCAGCCAGGCCTGGGCCAGATACGGCAGCTGGGGATTCTGGTTGCTGATGCCCACGCTCACCGATCTCTCGCTGCCATTGAAGATGATTCGCGTACGGTCAAGGGCGATGGCGGCGTGTACCGACTCCAGAGCCAAGAGGCTCAGGCCGATGACAAGCAGGCTTTTTTTCAGGTCGAACCATGGCATGCAAGCCACTCCTTATTACGGGTTGCTAGGGGATTGGATTTCGCGGGCCGCAAGGGGCCGGCAGACAAATTGCGCTTGCGGGTCATCCGCATTGACCTGCTCCGTCAGGGCGAAGTCGCATTGGGCCTTGCCGTCCCACTGCACCGACATCAGGTCACCGACCTGCATGCCGGTGAGGTACACCAGGCCGTCTTCGCCAATGATTCCGGTTTCCTGGCCTCGTGCGTTGTACACACCGCTGCCAAAAGGCGGCGGGCTCGCGTCAGGCAGGAGGATGCGGACCATGCCCTTGCTCCCGGAAACAATGCCGAAACGCCGGTAGCCAATCGCGCCCTCGGTCAGCGTGGCCTGGGTCACCGAGCGCCCGGCTTCCAGGTCGTCAGCCAGTTGATCCAGGTTGATGCTCGCCTGATTGCGGTAATAGCTGTTCATATCAGCCACCACCGCCTTGCCGAAGCGGTTGGAATAGGTGCTGGCGCCGTTGCCCTGCACCGGCACCCCGGCCACGCCATTGGTATCGAGCAGCAGGCGAGTACCGCCCAGGGTGGTGATCCGGTGCAGCGCCGCCCCTTCGGCGGTCAGGGTCGCCCCGCCCTGCACTGCAAGACCGGCAGAACGATAGCGTCCGGCCTGATAGCTGGCGCTGGCGGTGACATCGGCCAGGCTGCCCTCGTGGTTCAGGTAGCCGCTGGCCGTGTTGCCATCGCTGGCGGTACCGGCGCTGAGCATGTAGCTGTTGCGCTCATCCGGACGGTCGTAATAGCTCAAGCTGTGACCGCTGCTGCCACGGTTGAGCGTGGAGTTGTAACTGACCGAGCCGCTGTCGCCCCAGGGAAGACTCAGGGAGAGATAGGCGCCTTCATCGACCGCGCCATGGCTCTGACTGCGGTAGGCGGTCAGCGACAGGCCCAGGTTCTTCAGCCCGCCCAGGTTGAAATATCGCGACAGCGACAGGCTGTAACGGTCGCTCGGCGCATTGTTCCAATAGGTCTGGTGGTTGTAGTTGAAGTACAGGCTCAGGTTCTGATCACGAAAATTCTTGCTCAGTGTCGCGGTGTACATTTCCTTGCTCTGATTATTCAGCCGGCCACTGCGACGAGCCTCGATAAAGTCGTTCATGGTCATGAAATCTTCCTCGGAGAAACGATAACCGGCGAACGTCACCTGGCTGTCGTAATCCTCGAAGCGCTTCGAATAGCTGGCGCGATAGGATTTGCCCTGGCGCTGGCCGATTTCCGCCAGACGGGCATTGGACTGAGTCACGTCAACCGCCAGGGCGCCGAAGGCCATCAGGTCACGACCCACGCCCACGGCCAGCGAGCGATAGTCTTGCGCCCCCAGCGCCCCGCCATACAGCGACCAGCCATTGCTCACCCCCCAAGAGAATTCGCCGCTGGCGAACTCTGGGCCATCGGGTTCGTGCTCCCAGTCCGAAGGTCGGCCGGCGGACACTTTGTAGCGCACCGTGCCCGGGCGGCTGAGGTAGGGAATGCTGGCCGTGTCCAGCTGGAACTCCTGAACGCTGCCGTCCTGCTCTTCGACGCGCACATCCAGCTTGCCGCTCACCGCATCGCTCAGGTCCTGGATGCGAAAGGGCCCCGCCGGCACTTGGGTGTCGTACAGAATGCGCCCCTGCTGCGTGACCAGCACGCGCGCGTTGGTCCGCGCGACACCGCTGACTTCCGGCGCATAGCCGCGCAGGTTGGGCGGCAGCATGTTGTCGCTGGTGGCCAGACTGGCACCGGTGTAGCGCACGCTGCCAAACAGGTTGGAGTCCAGATAGTTTTCTCCCAGGCTGAGGTGGGCGCGCAACGCCGGAATCGCCCGCGATGCGTAGTAGCGGCTCCAGGCGAATTGCCGCTGGCTAGGCTTGCCGGAGGTCTTGTGCACCTGCCCTTGCCAATCGGCCCGCAGGCGCCAGGCGCCGAGGTTGAAACCGGCGGTGCCATTACCCGTCAACTGCTGGTCGCTGGCCTGAGGTCCGGCGTAATCCATGGTCTGGGCATTGAAGTTGTAGTCAAACAAAAATCCGCTAATGCCCTCGTCCCAGCGCGAAGGCGGGTCCCAGTTGCTTGCCGTGTATTCAAGGGCGTCCTGGGGAATGTTCAGATACAAGGCCGAGGCGCCCAGGTCGCCACGCACCGTCATGCCTGGAATGCTGCTGATATCCAGACAATTGCCCTGGTGCCACCAGGCAAGTTGATTCATCCGCTGTTTTTTTAGACCCAACTCGGCCACCAGTGCCGGAGAGATGCAGGCCACACTGCCCTTGGGGTCATCCTCCGGGGCGATGTAGTCCACGGAAGTTTCCGGCAACGAGTCGCGGTTCACGTGAACGACCAGGTTGTATTGCCCCGGCAAAATGAAGTTAGCCTTGGAAAACAAGCCGAGATCGAGATTT
Organism: Pseudomonas danubii; assembly: GCF_042980055.1. Lineage (NCBI taxonomy): Bacteria > Pseudomonadati > Pseudomonadota > Gammaproteobacteria > Pseudomonadales > Pseudomonadaceae > Pseudomonas > Pseudomonas danubii. Next base: position 3,793,955 of record NZ_CP116502.1, on the reverse strand, counting down.
TGTTGATCCTTGAGATCAAGGATGTCCGTATTGAACTGAAACTCTTCGGCTGCACTAGCCAAGCTGGCCATAGACCACAACGTAGTGAAGAGCCATACCCGGTGTTGAACCACGTAATTAACTTCCCTTTACAACGACAACCACTTCTTTCGCTCGCTTCCCTTGGCCATAAAACAGCATCGATCGACCACTGCGCCCAACACTGTCACGAACGACATTGGATATGTACGCAGGCAACATCTAAGTGTTGAGTACTGATTAACGAGAGTCATGTTCGAGCGCCATGGCAGTGCATGGCCTATAACGTCGAAACAACGAAAAACCGAGAAGATTGGCGGCGATCCAATCGAGACAAGATCGGCAGTGCGCCTGGAATACGCGAACTTGCGTATCCAGGCCGCACCTCATGCGAAGTTACTGATACGCCAGGGTAAAGTTGGCGACAGTATCAAAAGTACCCGCGACCACGGTGGCCGGCTTGGCCTCACCGCCTTCGGTTTCGGGAGCCAGCATGTCGCCTTGCAGATAGGCCGTGAAGTTCAGCGCACTTTCACCGTCGGAAAGATTCTGCGGATCGGAGGACGAGCCGAGCTTGATCAGCGTGCCATTGCGATCGGCGATCGCCAGGCTTGCGCCCTTGGCAGTACCGCTCTGGAAGCCCAGAAGATCGGGGTTGGCCGCCGAAGGCGCGCCGGTGAAGGTCACGGTGGCACTTTTCAGCGAGCCCAGGTCGCAGCCGTTGAGCTTGATGGAGAACGGCTTCAAAGCGGACTTTCCACCATTTTTCAGCGCGCTGTTGGAGATCGAGTCGAACTCCACCACCTGCTCCAGGGAGCCACTGGAAATCGAGCATGGAGAGTCGTTGATGTTGCCCTTGAAGTTGACCTTGCCACCGCCCTGGTCCGCCGCCATGGCCAACACCGAAGTGCCACTGAGTATCACTGCTGCTACAGCTGCCGCCATTTTGCTGAATTTCATTTTAGAATCCCTACAAGTACACATTTGATATGTTGGCACCATGCATCACATGGATAGACCACAAGGCAAAATCCATGACATGCCACTTGTCGACTAAACCGCAGCCAACTAGTGAGTGTCGGGAGTTATTATATTTACCGACCAAGAGAATTAAGATAAGAAAGGTTCGATAAGCGCATAGGAAAATTCCGAGTCAACTTCTAGCTTGTCTTAATGCATCTACCCAGCGACTCAGGGCGCATAAAAAAAGCGCCCAGGCTAGTGTCAACCTGGGCGCCGCTTGAAAAATACTGTTTCAACCCGAGTTTAATATTCCGTAAGGGTCAGAACGCCATATCCGGCATGAGTGCCAGTGGATATGGGCTTTGAAGTTTTCTGTACCATCACCTCGATTTCGAGCAGCCCTTTAGTGGCCAGTCCATTGAGTGGTGTTTGCTGGAATGGCATGAGCGGGATATAAACGCCACTGCCTGAGCGAGCATAAAATACCAGATCAATTCCCGGATTTGATGTGGCCAGCGCACTGCTCTTTTCCCCGGGGCTGCCTATCAGGCCAATAGCCAATTTGGCCGGATCAAGCTGACCGGAGTCACAGCGAAGGGTCAACTTGCTACCCACGTTATAACCGTAGATAACATTGTTCACCGCAATACTCTGAACCTTGCGGCTATCAATCGGCTCTTTTATCTTAAGCGCCAGGAAATTTTGCCCATTATTAAGATCACAGGTAGCGGGAACCGACAGAATGGTCGGTGATTTCAACGACAGCGTGTACAGCGGTTGAGGACTCCAGCGCCCCGGTTGCGAGTAGCGAAAGAACGAAAAAAGCTCGCTGGGCGGAAGGTATACAGCCCCACTGAGCGCCTTGCGCCGAAGACGGAAGGTGACTTTGCCCTGGTTGCCCGCGTTTGCCCAGCGCAAGGGAGTGACACCATTATCGGAAGGCCCAGCGGTGGCGCCCGCATTGAATTTGTCCCTGAAGGGGACGTAGCTTTGCGGCGCACTATTGCCCGTTACGAATATTTTCATATCGATGTCTTCGGTCAATCTGAAGAAATCATTATCGACACGGGACAAGGTCTGACTCAGCTCAGCCCTGAAATAGCTGGCCCTCTGCTCGCCACTATCGGAATAGCACCAACCGTCGTAGTCACTGGGAATGGTTTGATAGGTCGTTTCATATAACGTGCCCTTTTCATTGGATGTAAAAGCGCCATTCTTTATTTCAATACTCAGCTGATTATTGCCCCAGCAGGCACCGTCCGGCGTTCCTGGGGGAACAGGCTCGGCCCAGGACTTGACCGAGAAGAATATTGCCGCAAGAGCCAGCCACGACATTGGCAGGCACAGACTCATCTTGCTTGTTGTATCCAGAGTGGAAATAGCCACAGGGAGCTTACTCCTGAGTGATAACGAGCACCGCGTTGGCAGTGAAGACACCCGGTCGCAAAACGCTGCCGGGCTTGGCATCCAGCACAGCCTCCAGCGTGGGTACAGAGGCGTAGTTCACCGAGAACTCGCTGTTGAGGGGCTGTTGCTTGCCATTCACCAGAAAGCGCACGCCGAGATTGCTGGTACTGGTCTGCAACACTTCAGCATTGAAGCCGGGGGAGCCGACAAACTTCAATTTGAGTGCGGGTGACTGGGAGGGATTGTTGCAACTGATCTGATAAGGAATCTTCCTGGCGCCCTCGCGCCCATTGATCTCATCAGTCTTGACCTCGGCAAAATCTATCTTTGTTTGAAGCACATTCACGCTGCAGTTGGCAGGATCGAACACTTCAAAGTTCACATACACATACAGCCCACCCGGAGTGGCGGCCTCTAGGTTTCCCGCCATCAGGACAGTGCACAGGCCGCAAAACACACGCCCAATCAGGTTTATCCGTCTCATGAGCGGACACTGTTCTGTATGACGGTGCACACGCCATCCAGGCAGTCGAAACTTAATTGCCCACGCCCGCCAAAATCATTGATATAGACCAATGTCGGCCGCTGGACGCCCGGAGCGAACTTGCCCTCAAGGCGACGCTCACTGTAAGGCGGAATTTCCATGGGCTTGAAGTCCGTGACAGGCGATGCGCCGGACTCATCACCGAAGGCCTCGATGAGGGTCACATGATAGGGAGTGGCATTGTTCAGCTGAAAGCGTCCGCTTTCTTCTTTGGACAAGGTCAGGGCGGACAGCCAGGGACTGGTGAGGCCGACCGTGAGCGGGCGTATTCTTTGTGGCCGGTAAATGACTTTTATCCGCCGTTGCAGAGCGATCTGGATGACCTCCTTGTCTTCGCCGCGCGGGGGAACCTCACGCACATTCAGATAGAACAATGTTTCCCGATCCTCGGGCAGATCAGCCACGTGCGGCAGCACCTGGATGTTCAACTGGTTGTCCTGCCGGGCCTCCAGGCGCTGGATCGGCGGCAAGGCCACCACGGGCGAGCGTTCAGGCTTCTGCCCTTGAGCATCCTCGATCCAGGACTGGGCAAGATAAGCGCTATGGGGGGAACGGTTATGCACCATGACCACGGCACGGGTCTTGGGCGCCTGGATGATCATTCGCGAACTGCCAAGGGCCAGCGCCGCCATCGCTTGCGCGTTAAAGAAAGCCAACAACAAAGCAACGAGAGTGGTGGGTTTAATCATGATCAAAGTTGCGGTCCAGACATTTAAATACCGGCAAAGTCTATTCAATAGACAAGACCTTTATCATTGCGAAACTTCCTACATAACTACGGAAAGTCTCTGCAATAACTTGGTAACCTGCCTGAGCAAGATACACAGATACCCGCAATTCAAACTGAGCTGCCGAGTATGAATATTGCCGCTTTGGCCTCTTTCAGATAATCAGCCCATGGCGCTTGGCGAACTCTGCCAGGCCAACTTGCGAGCCCAGCCCGAGTTTCTGTAACAAACGGGCCTTGTAGGTGCTGACGGTCTTGTTGCTGAGAAACAGCTTTTCGCTGATGGCCTTGTTGGAATAACCCTGAGCCAGATACTGCAGCACGATCATTTCCCGATCGGTCAGTGAGCCGATCAGCTCGGTCTCGGACAACTGCTCGGCAGCCGGCTTGGACACATCGGTGACCTGGGAAGGATAAAAGGTATAGCCGGCCAGCACCGCATTCAGCGCCACCACCAGATTGCTCAGGTCTTCTTCCTTGTTGACGAAGCCTCTAGCGCCAAGCTGGATGCAGCGTTTGCAAAAGCTCTCGACGGACTGTGATGTCAGCACCAGTACCTCGGTGGGCAAGCCTAGTGCCTTGATCCGGGACAGCACCTTGAGGCCATCGAGTTTGGGAATGCCGATATCGAGAATCACCACACTCGGAACATGCTCGCGTATCAGCTCTAGCGCATCCAGCCCGTTATCGGTTTCGCCCACCACCTGCATATCGTGCTTTTCCAGCAGAACCTTCACCGCCAGTCGGACGACGGGATGATCATCCACTATTAATACGCTGTGCATAATGTCATTTCACCTTATAACTTGCCGCCGGGTAGCAACTGCCGGGCTGCAAACTCCCCGGAATTGCCCCTGGTTACAAGTGGTTATTGACGATCATTGAAAAATTCAGATGCTCTGATTTTTCAGTAGGAAATTTCCTACAAGGTATGAAGATAGCTCTAATAGACCCGTATCAAATGGCTTAAGCAAGATATCCGTCGGATAAACGAGACGAGCCTGCAATGCAACACCTGAACGTTCTAGTTGTGGAGGATGAGCCCCTGCAACGCCTGGTTACCATCACTGCGTTAAGGAAGGTAATACCCGGCCAGATTCATGAAGCCATCAGCGGCAGTCAGGCATTGGCGCTGTTGGAAAGTTGTGAAGCCATCGACATTGCCATCTGCGATTTGAAAATGCCCGGCATGGACGGCCTGGCTTTCCTTCGTCACGCCAGTCACAGCGGCAAACTGCGCGCGGTCATCCTCTGCAGCCAGATTGATCTGGCGCTGCGCAACACCACCGTGTCCATGATCAAGCGCCTGGGCCTGCATTTTCTTGGAAGCCTGAGCAAACCCTTCAACCTGGAGCGCCTGACCACCTTGCTGAACCGGTACCAGCCCTTGCGCCATGACCTGGGCAGCCCGCTCACGCGCATTGCGCAGCCCACCCTGAGCGATGTGGTGCGCGGCCTGGACAATGGAGAGTTCGAGCCTTACTACCAACCCAAGGTGGCGCTCGATACCGCGGCACTGCAAGGCGCCGAAACCCTGGCGCGCTGGAACCATCCCCAACTGGGCGTGCTGCCACCCTCGCACTTCCTGACCATCATGGAAGACCACAACCTGCTGGATCGACTGTTCTGGCAATTGTTCGATCAAGGCCTGGCCCTGCGGAGCAAACTGGCGAGAAAGGATCTTGCGCTGAACTTTTCCTTCAACTTGCACCCTGCGCAGTTGGCCTCGCCGACGCTGACCGAGTCCGTCACCTCCTTGTTGACGCTGTTCCAGGTGCCTTCAAGTTGCATCACCTTTGAAATCACCGAAACCTGTGTGCTGGGTGCGTCTGCCTGCAACCTGGAAAACCTGGTGCGTCTGCGCCTGATGGGCTGCGGCCTGGCCATGGACGATTTCGGCGCCGGCTTCGCCTCCCTGCAGCGCCTGTGCGAACTGCCGTTCAACCAGATCAAGCTGGACGGCAACTTCGTGCGCAAGATGAAACATCACCCCGCCAGCCGCGCCATCATCCGCTATACCTTGGCCCTGGGTGATGCCCTGGGAATGAAAGTGATCATCGAAGGCGTGGAAACCCATGAACAGCAGGAGCAACTCTTGCAGTTGGGTGGCGCGCTTGCCCAGGGTTTTCTATTTGCCCGCCCCATGCCGGAAAGTCACTTCATCGCCTATTGCAGCAAGCACTCAAGTTCCCCGTTGACGCCTTAAATTGATAGGCCAAGGCCAGCGGCTACAGCTACTATTTTCACCCTGTACTTGCGGGGCTTTCGACGCAACCAAGCCTCCCCCCATTGCCTGAAGAAACCATGCCCCTACGACTTATCTGGCTACTTATCTGCTCATTGACCATTGCGGCTCAGACGGCTGCGGCCCAAGCGCCCCTAATGCCCAATACTCTGTACAGCCCGGTGCGCCTCGATCACCACGACCTGATACTTGAACAAGAGGACTGGCACTGGCTACGGCACAAGTCGGAGTTGAAAATCGGCGTGGTCGCCGAAGAGTCGCCCCCCTTCAATGTCGATTACAACGACAGTCGCTACGAAGGCATTACTGCGGACGTCAGTTCATTGATCGGGCAGATGCTCGGAGTCGGCATGAAAGTGGTTCCCTTCGCCACCCGAGAACAAGCCCTACAGGCGCTGCAGGCCTCCTCGATCGACTTGATGGGCAGCTACGACAGCCCCGGGCCATCCAGTGATGGCGTCAGGTTCACCCGTCCGTTCGCCGATGGGCGGCTGGCCTTGTTCAAGCGCAACGCCGAACTGCGCCAGTCCCCGGCAAACCTGGCCGGGCTGCGGGTTTCCGTGGCCAAGGAACACAGCAGCGAAGCCCAGTCGCGCTTTCCCCGGGCCCGCTTGATGATCTACCCCACCCACAACGAAGCCCTCGCCGCCGCGGCATTTGGTCATGCCGACATGTACCTGGACGATGTACTGAGCGCCTACTTCCAGATCAACCGTTCTTACTACGGCTTCCTCAAGTTCGAGCGCTTCGCTGACCTTGCCACGGGTGGCTATGGCTATGCGATCAACAAGGACAACGCTCGTCTTCAGCGCATCCTTGACCGAAGCATCGAGGCCATTGGCAATGAAAAACTGAGCAATCTGAGCCAGCGCTGGGTCGGCAGCGGTTTCGTGCCCACCGGCGAAAAGATTGTGTTGACGCCAGAAGAATCACGCTGGATCGATCGTCACCCGGTGATCCGCCTGATCATCAACGATGACCTGGCGCCCGTGGCGTTCTTCGACGCCAACGGAGTGTTCTCGGGCGTTGCCGCCGAACTGCTGGAGATCATCTCGCAGCGCACCGGCCTGCATTTCCAGGTGACCGTGCGTAACGGCGGCTATCCGCAGCAGATTGAAGCCATGAGCGACTTCGAGGCGGACATGGCCATCATGACGGCCAGTCCGCAGCGCGAGGACAAGCTACGTTTCACCCGGCCCTTCTTGACCAGCCCTTTTGTCCTGGTCACATCCAGTGGCAGCAAAGACAAGGGCCTGACAACTGAAGACCTGGCAGGCAAGCGTCTTGCCATTCCGTCAGGTCACGTGACCCTGCAACACATCCGCGAGCTTTATCCGAGCACGCAACTGATCGAGGCCGGCACCTCTCTGGACGCCATGAACAAAGTCTATGACGGCAGCGCCGATGCCGCCCTGGTGTCGTTGCCGGCCGCTCGCTACTACATTGTCCGCCTGTTTCAAAATCGCCTGGGCATCGCCGACCTGATCCACACCAGTCGGGCAAACGCCAGCTTTGCTCTGCGGCGCAGTGACTCGGAGCTTCAGTCGATTCTCGACAAGGCCCTGCTCAGTCTCCCTGCGGACGATCTGAACGCTATCGCCAACCACTGGCGCTCACCACCGGGCATGAGTGGCGAAACCTGGCGCGACTATGCGCTGCTGATCGCCGAAATCATCGCCGCCGCGGCGCTCCTGCTGTTGCTGACACTGGCCTGGGCCTTGTATCTGCGACGTCGGATCAAGGCCGAGAAAACCCTGAATGAGCAATTGCGCTTCATCGAGGCCCTGGCCGAAAACATGCCTCCGGTTCTCTACATTCGTGACATGGACGGCAAGATGCTCTCGTGCAACCGCAGTTACCTGCAGAGTGTCGGCCTGGCCGCCGAGCAGGTTCTGCACAAATCCGTGCAACAGCTGCCCAAGGAGCATTTCTGCGCTGAACCCGACCTGCATCACAGCTACCTGCAAGCCATACGCGACGGTCAGACCATCAGTTCGGTGTACAAGGTCAAGTTGCAGGGTAAGGATGTCTGGATCGATCACTGGATCCAACCCTTCCAGGACAACAATGGCGTCACCAAAGGCGTTATCTGCGGCTGGCTGGACATCACCAAGCATCGGCATCTGGTCCAGGAATTGAAGGAAGCGAAGAACCTGGCCGACCAGGCCAGTCGCACCAAGACCACGTTCCTGGCCACCATGAGTCATGAAATCCGCACCCCCATGAACGCGATCATCGGCATTCTGGAACTGGCGCTCAAACGCGCCGATAGCGACCGGATCGAGCGCTCCAGCATTGAAATCGCCTACAGCTCGGCCAAGAGCCTGCTGGACCTGATCGGCGATATTCTCGACATCGCCCGCATTGAGTCGGGACGTCTGAGCCTTTCGCCCAAACGCGCCAACCTGCGCGAGCTGGTGGAATCCATAGCCCGTGTGTTCGAAGGTCTGGCACGCCAGAAATGCCTGAGCTTCATCCTCGAAATCGACTCCAGCATCAATTGCGATGTGCTGGTAGACGGCATGCGCTTCAAGCAGATTCTGTCCAACCTGATAAGCAACGCCATCAAGTTCACCGAAGCCGGCTTCATTAAAGTGAGCATCAGCGGCGATCTGGTGGAGAACTCGTTGCTGCAGGTCAAACTGCGCGTCGAAGATTCAGGGATAGGCATATCTCCTAGTAACCAGCAGCGGCTGTTCCAACCTTTTGCCCAAGTCGAACGCAATGTCCTGAATACCGAAGGTACCGGCCTGGGACTGGTGATCTGTCGCTCCCTGTGCGAAATGATGGGCGGCACTGTCTCAATGAGCAGCACCCTGGGCCAGGGCACCCTGGTGGAGGTGGATCTTCGTCTTCAGGTGCTGGAGCGCCTGGCAGCCGTAGAACCTGCACCCAGCATCAAGCGACGGCAGATGTACCGCCTGCAGATTCTGGTGGTGGACGACCACCCGGTGAACCGTCAGGTCCTGGGACAGCAACTGGCGTTTCTCGGGCACGACATAGTCGAGGCGGAAAATGGACAACAGGCACTGAAGACCTGGCGCGAGCACGCTTTTGACCTGATCATCACCGACTGCCACATGCCCGTCATGAACGGTGCCGAACTGGCCCGCTCAATTCGCCAGGATGAACGCGACACGCACGACGAACCGATCGTGATCATCGGCCTGACTGCCGACGCCCAGCCCGAGGAAGTGGAACGCTGCATCCAGGCCGGAATGAATGACTGTCTGATCAAGCCCATCAGCCTGGATGAACTGGAGGCGCGCCTGTTGGCCCTGGGTCAAGTCGAGGAAGAAGAACGCGCGCCCCTGCCGCCCGAAGAACGCGTCAGCAGCCAATCCCCACAGGTATTCGATCTGGAGTCGTTGCATACCCTGGTGGGCAGCGAGCCGACCATGCTGCAGCACATCCTGAGCGAATTGCTCAGCAACAATCGCACCGACCTGCAGACCCTGGAGACACTGCTGCGCGACCAAGCAACAGCGGAACTGTCCGAGTTGGCGCATCGCATCAAAGGGGCAGCACGAGTCGTCAAGGGCGAGCAACTGGTGGAAAGCTGCCGGCAATTGGAAGACGCCTGTCAGAGCCCCGACCTGAACATGCCCCTGGTGAGCGACTGTGTTGAGCAGGTTAAACAGGCCATCGTGACCCTTGAACAGCAGCTGCTTGAGCAGTACGACGGATCGGCACCACTTGCCGGGTGATATCGAGGAGAACGCACGGACTGCCCCGCTTCAGCGGGGCCAAGGTGATTTTCAAAGGCGCTGAACGACGCTGACCGCGCCAGTGAGTCGACCGCTGCTATGGCAGCAGGCTCGGCCGGCTTGGTGGCCAGGTTTGACTCATTGATCGCGGATTACCGGATGCCCGGTAGCCCCTCAAGAACATAAGCCGCCTCCACTTTTTCCCAGGGGTGGCACACAGAAAAAATCGGCAAGAAACCCGTAAAACGCAGCACCAACGCCTGCTAAACTCCCGTCCCCCAACCCACTTGAAGGTGACCACAGATTCTGGTCACCCATTGAAAGGACTCTCCCATGAACAAGCTGATCTACAGCCTTTTTGCCTCGACACTGGCCCTGTCCGTTGACGTTGCCCATGCCGCCTCCGTGGCCCAAGTCTTCACCGGCGACATGCTGGGCACCAATCAGCGATACTTTGAATCCGTCGCCGGAATCCCTCGGGAATCCTTCGGCGATGAGCACAAGTTCAAAGTCCAGGGCTGCAACATCACCGCCACCATAGAAGGCGGCACAGTCAGCAAACTGCGCATGGAGCTGACGCCCAAATGCCAGGCTGACCTGACCCAGTTCGTCGACACCTTCGCCCCCGCTCCCGGCAAGCCGCTCACCGTAGGCGCGTTCACCGAATCGTCCGGTGGCGGCCTGAGCTACAGCGCCAGTTGCCTGAGCATGTGCGGCAACGCCGCCGACCCTTCCGTCTACGCCCACTGGGAAGGCCCCCGCGCCATAGGTTTCAGAGAGGTGCTGCTGGAGGTGGTGCTGGTCTCGGATGCCGCGCTCAGCGCCGCAGACCAATGGGAGTCGCAGATGCGCAAAGCAGAAGGCGAAGACTACGTGATGGAAACACGCTTCAACTGCGACCAGAAATACAACGCCGCTGCGCAGAAGGCTTTTGAGAAAGTGCAGGTCAGCGCGGTGACCATCGGCACCGGGCTCAAAGCTTCCGGCTGCTGAGCGTCAGCACGAGAGGCCACCCAGGCTCTGTGCATACCCTGGTGGGCAGCGAGCCGACCATGCTGCAGCACATCCTGAGCGAATTGCTCAGCAACAATCGCACCGACCTGCAGACCCTGGAGACACTGCTGCGCGACCAAGCAACAGCGGAACTGTCTGAGTTGGCGCATCGCATCAAAGGGGCAGCACGAGTCGTCAAGGGCGAGCAACTGGTGGAAAGCTGCCGGCAATTGGAAGACGCCTGTCAGAGCCCGGACCTGAACATGCCCCTGGTGAGCGACTGTGTTGAGCAGGTTAAACAGGCCATCGTGACCCTTGAACAGCAGCTGCTTGAGCAGTACGACGGATCGGCACCACTTGCCGGGTGATATCGAGGAGAACGCACGGACTGCCCCGCTTCAGCGGGGCCAAGGTGATTTTCAAAGGCGCTGAACGACGCTGACCGCGCCAGTGAGTCGACCGCTGCAATGGCAGCAGGCTCGGCCGGCTTGGTGGCCAGGTTTGACTCATTGATCGCGGATTACCGGATGCCCGGTAGCCCCTCAAGAACATAAGCCGCCCCCACTATTGTCCAACCTGCATTGTGTATTAGTCCGGGGTTGTGTTTTGAGCCTTGCGATTAAAATTTATTATGAACCGATTGCACTATCTTTGTAGTTCTGGCCTAAGTAATGCTGGAGAGATTCTCTCCAGCCATTATTATCTGAGCCCGACAAAAAAACAGAGAATGGCTTAGCTGCGCCCTCCAAGGAATCGATTAAAACTACTAATAAAATCTTTCCTCAGACCCGGCAATATTTTTTTCAGGATCAAAAAGTAAAGATAGATAGGGGTTGGACCATCGCCCTCCTCTTCCCAAACCTCCTCTGTACCATAGCAATAGAGCACACCTCGGATGAAATTTGCAAAATCTTCATCTTCCTTGCGACTTTGCTGCTCCATTTTCCAGAGATCGACAGTGAGTTTCTTTCGAAGTACCTCATCACTTTCGATACGCTCGCGCAAGATGGCCTCTTTCAAGAACGGCACCAACTTTTCCAACTTGCTGGCAGCAATAGTTTTTAATTCACCTCTTTGGATAAGACCCATTAGATAACTAGCGTACTCACGCGTCATCTCGCCATAAGAAACATTCGCATCAAGCAACTGCCCCTCCAGACCATCAAACTCTTTAACTTCTATACTATCAATCATTGTGTGGCTCCATCTTCCATTTCTAGCCTACCCATAACTTGTTTACATGACTTACAGAATGGCTTCAAAACGCCATCATTCCTGTGCGTCGTTGATCTGCCACCTTTAGTTAGAGCCTTCAACTCATCGACTGTCTTAACGTTGTATTTTTTCGCAATATTGCTAAGGGCGTCTGAATCGCTCCGGCATATCGGCAAACTCATCTATTCCCAGCGGAGCCTGGCCCTCCTTGCCGGTAATCAAGTGATACTCGTGCCCTTCCCCCTTCAGCAGGTGAACCTGCAGCGTTGTGTAGAGAGGGCTACCTACGCAGGTTCAGCATCGAGAGCACCGCAGCCCCTCCAAATAGACGGTGATTGATTCCTGATGAAAAAAACCAGCCAAAGCTGGTTCATTTATTTCGAAGATTTGAAAGGTTTTTATCAACAAAACTGAAAAACCCATGAAACGGTCATATCAAAAAAAATGTCCAACCTATTGATTTTGCGGACCACAAAAAACCATCTTTTTTGAAAGCCCACAGAGTATCAAGGCTTTTCGTACAAAGCCCAGCAGCCGGAAGTGGACAACGACCGGCTGCGACACTGCCGTCTCCACTCTCAACCCACGCCCCCCCCCAAAAAAATACGCCCAAAGGATGGAGATGAAACTCTGGCCCCTCCATGCAGGCACGCGCCGGCCCTGGTACGTAAAGCTGCTCTGGATAGCGCTGCTGTTTGGGCTGGTCACGCATTGGGACATCGCATTGCCAACGGTGAATGTGCACTACTCCCAAGCCGGCCGGGATGAGCTCAGGTACATCTGGAATGTCCAGGATCGGATTGATAAAGGAGGAATGCTTACCGGAGGCGGCGCAACCGATCATGGCGTGCTCTTCCCGGACGACGAGTTCTTCATGGAGTTCTCGTGGTGGAGCAAGAACACGGGGCGTAATCACTGCATCAGCATCACCCCGCAATGGCCCAACACCCATATCTACCTGAACGCCGACGGCGACATCGACAGGCGAGAAAAGAGCGGAACCGATGGGCACCGGTTGGCGGAATGTCGCTGGGATCGGGCCAAGCCTTAGGTCGATATAACGGGCGCAACGGTAACGGCAGCCTGTGTGACCGGTAACCATGGTTTTTTGGCCGGCGATGCCCCGTCATCTGTTTGCGGTGGCGGCTTGAACTGCCGAGTGGCCAGGCACCTGAGAAGGCGAATGTCCCGCCTCCGCTGTTGGCCGTTTCTCAGTCGAGGCGCTCGATGGCGCGGGCAAGATTGACGCGGGCTTGCTGTTCGAATGCATCGAAGTACGGTGCGGTCGTATAGATGCGCCCGCGCGCCAGGAAGCCCTCCAGGACCTGGCGCCGCTTTCGGCGGTACACAAACAGAGGCACATATCGGTACTCGCGACGGACTTGGCGGTCGTACGCTTCAAACCGTGCGGCCGGTGCCCCAAGGATCGCCAGATCCGTGTCCACCAACACGGCCTCGTCTGCCGAGGCTGGAGCGCCGTCGTGTCGCGTCACCATGATCAGGCCGTAAAGCCTGCGTCGGATTTCATCGCCCAGGCCGCTATCGCGTGCCACCTCGTCCAGCCATTGCGCACTGCGCAGCTCGTTGTCGCTGCGAAGGGGGTCGTATATGGCGTCATGAAACCAAAGTGCGAGGTCGACTTCAGCGGGGGCGTGGCAGGCTGCGTTGATGAGTCGGCGCACCTGGAGGCATTCCTGCAAATGCTGGCAGTTGTGGTACGCACGATGGGGCTCGCGGTAGCGTCGCAGGAGCTCTTCGTAGGTTTCTCGCGGCGGGCAGCCGGCGCCAAGCTCCGCCCAGAGGCGAGTCCAGGCGGCGAAATCCACACCATCAGGCACCTCAGGGGCGCCGTGCGCGCCGGCCGGAAAGAGACGGTGCCCTTCTGGCGGTTTCGTCATCGCTCCTCCTGCGTATCAATGTAACGCTCTACCCAATCGATCAACGTCGGTGCGGCGAAGGCCGTCGGCAGCAGCGGCCGCGCCGTGGTGGACAGCGTGAACGCCCCCTGGATAAAGCATGTAATGCCCGCCACCAGCGCGTCGAGCCCTCGGGCGCGGCGTCCGCGTTCGGCGAATCGCTGCCGGAGCAGGCCCTTGAGAAGCTTCATCTGCGCCGCTAGCACAGCCTGATAGACCTCACGCACGTCTGGGTCGTGGGCCGATTGCTCGCCGATCATCACCCACGCCGCCACCGCATCGGGCTGCGCGTCCGAACCGTAGGCCAGGTGTGCTGCAATATAGGCTTGAAGCCTTTGCTCGGCCGTCTGGGCCGCAGCAGCCCGGGACTCGTAGCGCTGACGGGCGTAGCCGGCCAGTGAGTCGACCAGTGCCACCAAGATCTCGCGCTTGTCCTTGAAGTGGTAGTGCACGAGGCCAGGCGCTAGCTCCGCGTGCCGGGCGATGGCCGCTATGGTTGCGCCTGCGTAGCCAGCCTTGGCCATCACGGCCTGGAGTGCCGCCACGATCTGGCCGCGTCTTTCATCAGTGTTCGAGCGCCGTGCCATGTCACCTTCCCAATATTGGTTGCACGACCAGCTTAGCATTGACATCGACCCCGTCGCACCCTAGCTTTCCAAATATTGGTTATCAGACCAATTTTGGAGATCACGATGAATTCCTTCGCTGAAAAACTGGTGGCCGGGGCCACTGCTCCGTCGGCCTCGGTCGAGCTACCGCTGGGTGACCGGGTGCGCTGTGTGCTGGTCCACGAGTTTCTTTCAGCCAGCGAGTGCGAGGCGTTGATAGAAGCCACGCAGAAGTGCGGGTTCGCCAGCGCAGGGTCTGACTACCCGTCCTCCTACCGCGATAATGACCGGATCGTCACAGACGACCCAGCTCTGGCCGGGCGACTCTTCGAGCGCTTGAAGCACTGCGCCTGGCGGATGCCGAGGCTGGGGACGGTGATCGATGAGGATGGGTGGCGGCTGGTCGGCATCAATGAGCGGCTGCGCTTCTGCCGCTACCGGCCCGGCACCCAGTTCCGTGCCCATCAGGATGGTGTACACCATCGCCAGCGCCAACAGTCACGCCTGACCTTCATGATTTATCTCAACGACGATGCATTCAGCGGCGGAGAGACCGTGTTCTTCGAGGGGCGGTCCGCAGCCATGTCGAACCGGAATTCCACGCTCAGGCTGCGCCCCCGAAAGGGCAGCCTGATCGTATTCGACCACACACTCTGGCACGCCGGCGCCTTAGTGGACGCAGGCCAAAAATACATCATGCGCAGTGACCTGATGTACGAGCCACAGCATGCCTTGCACGTCGACGGCCCCTTCCAGCCGGGCCACCGCGGTTACGTATGGGCGCTTGCCGACCTTGGCGACAGGGGCTTGGCAAGCGCCGGGCGTGACGCAACCATCCGGCTGTGGGATCGCGAGGGCCGCTGCCTGGGTCAGCTTGACGGACATACACAGTCCATTCTGGGTCTGGTGGAAGTGGCGCCTGGCGAGCTGGTTTCTCACTCGCGTGACCGTACGATCCGGCATTGGTCCTTGGCGAGCGGCAAGTCAAGGTTGGTCGGCACATCGGATTCGGCCGTCCTGTCCTCGGCCAGGTTAGGCGCTGGCCGCTTCGTGACCGGGGCTGCTGACGGTCGCGTGACAGTCTGGAACCTGGCGACAGCTGCCGCGGACAGGCGTCAGGCCCACGCCTGCTGGGTCTGGGCAATGGCACCTACGGGCGACGGCGGTTTCGCCAGCGCATCGGAGGACGGAACCGTCAGGCTGTGGCAATCCGAGGAGCGGGACTGCGTACAAGTGCTCGATCTGGGCCGCCCCCTGAGGACGCTGGCGAGCTGGATCGACGCCGATGGCAGCGTCACCTTGGCCGCTGGTGATCTCGACGGCGCGGTGCACCTACTAGCGACCGAACCGATGCTGGCGCTTCTGGATTGCCTTGCCGCTCATGACGGGCCGGTCCGGCGCGTGCGCTTCGAGGCGCGACACATGCTGCTGACCTGCGGCGAGGATGGATTCGTCAGGCGCTGGAACCTGCCCTCACGGCAAGGGGCGATCATCGGCTCACACGACAACTTTGCAACCGATGTACTCCCCACCCGCTCCGGTCGCTGGATCAGTTGTGGGTATGACGGCCGGATATTGGTGCATGGCGACAAGGGCTAGGACGCCCTACCCCTGCACCTCAATACCAGTTCTGCGCCTTTGGCCAACAGGTCGCTGGTATGATCTGCGTCCGGAGCCGCCTGCTGGAGGCGGTGTGTTTGAGCACAGGAAGTCCCATGAAAAGAATGCTGTTCGGTGTGTGTCTGCTTTCACTGGCCGGTTGTGTCAGCTCGCCCGATACCTCCTTCACCCAGGCCACCCCAGGTTGCAAAGCGGCCACCTCTGAGGTCAATGGGAAACCGGTCACGACGCAGTTCTGCATCAAAACCATCGCCTTCAAACCCTCACAATACCGAGTCACTGTTAACGACCAGGTACTGTTCACCGGTACTGACTACCAACGCGTCGCCTTTACCAAAACCATCAAGGAAGGTCCGGCCAAGGGCACATGCAACGAGCTGATCGAGTTGCAGGGCTCCGGCTCGACAACAGTGCCATTGAACGAGTTGCCCACCGAATTGGTGGCAGGCTGCCGGATTACGGCAGACGCGGCCGGTAACGCCCAAGCCTTCAGCAAAGACGACGCCTGCGACAAGGTGTTCTACAAGTCGCTGGCGCCGTTGCTGGGCAAGGTGATGCCGGCTGAAGTAGCCCGCCAATGCAGCGTGACGGTGGGCGAGCAGACCGTGTTTGACCAACGTTTCAACTTTTAGAACAAGGCACTGGAGCAGAGGGGTAGATTTACTTTCTCTGCTCTAGCCGATACCCGCCTCCCCTCTACCCCTGTGCCACCCAACACCAGACCGGTGGAGCCCTAAGGTAGCTCTTAAAAGTCAGTGAACGGATCCGAGGGCAACGGCAGAGGAATTGCGTCGCCTTTTTTCGTATCTTCAGAACTCAATCGGGGTTGCTCAGAGTCAACCTGACGTACATAAGGTACGTAATGAATGCTCAACTAAATAAATACCGAACAACTAATAGCCAGGGAAAGCTCAGGATGCGTCACTCAATAATTAACAGCTTGATTGCTGTCAGCTTTGCCATAACATGCTCCGGCTGCACATCATATACGTCCAAGCCACCAATCAATGAACACTTCGAACCCAGAACAAAAGAAACCATCTCCAGCTTCACTTATAAAATGGACTCTGCATGGAAAAACAGCCGCTTCGCAAAGAGCGCATACGAAGCAACACAGAAAATCATTCCAAATGCACAAGACAATAGTTCAAGACTTATAGCTCCACGCTTTCCTGAATTAGAAATAAAAATCTCCGAGGCTCCATCTGGCGGCGCTTGCGTACAAGAATACTTAACCGGCTTGAGTCTTGGCTTGATTCCTAGCTGGTGTACAAGACCCAACCTATTCAGGTTCGATTTCACACTGAACAATAGTCACGGTTTTTGCAGACAGAAATCCTACTCCATAAGCTCAATATCGTTCTCACACCTCGCAGTAATCCCATTCGCCCTACTCAGCACCGAAAGCAAACCGTTAACTATTTATCAGGCAGCGTTAAAAGACTTCCTTCAAGAAGGTCAATGTACAACGCGCTAACACGCTCTGTTCGACCTGGGAGAGGGAGCCACTTGCAGTGACAGCAGCCTAAAAAAACCTCCAACTACTATCAACCCACAGAACAGAGCACCCGCACCCAGGGTCGGGACACCGAATCCCATACTGACGGAACTTGCAACAGAATCAGTCGACCATTACCTGAAACGTAAAGCATATGAAATACCATCAACCACTCACTTAACCCAGCCCATGTATTGACCGACAGACCACAGCAAAAGAAGACCCCCCAATAGAACTGCACCTGCTCGGTACCAGACCACCAGCTTCCTTCTAAGGCCTCGGGGAAAGTTATTGATATCTTCGATGCTTGCGCCCCCATCACGGATGTACATCGCAGGCCAGGCAATCACTCCAACAACACTCCCCATTAGAAACAGCCTCCCCGCTGGCCCGGCGCTCTTGAGCGAAGCTCTATTAGTGCCGAGCGGGACATGGGCTGCTCGACAATATGAAACCCCAGCTCGACGCCCTCCTGAAGGGCCGCCTTGGAAGCAGCCAACGGGCTGACCAGCGCATTGGCCGCCTGGGCTTTTTCCGTGAGCGCCGGATCGGCCAGCAGCGTGGCCATGCGCAACTCATCCACCGAGCCATCGGCGGGCGCGAAGAGCGAGCCGCCGAAAGTATCGCCAGAGCCGCTGACAAAGGTGCCGCCATGGCTGCTGAGGCTGCCCACATGGGCCAGGGGCCGGCCATTGACCAGCACAGAAGGAAATCCTGTGGTAATCACCGCGCCGCAGACACAGACATCACCGACCCGGGCCGCACCCATGCCGTTGATGATGACGTTGCTGGAGGCGGTAACGATGGGAGTGGTGCCGTGCCCCGGCATCGGGCAGACATGGCTGTCGCCCAGGCGAGAAGAAGCGATCATTGGGCACCCTGCGCTATGAGTGAAAAAGCCTCCCATCCGGGAGACAGGGGACCCTATCGCAGGAGTTCGGGCATGGCCCGAAGGTCATTCTTAAAAGTCAGCGAACAGAGCTGAGGCCAACGGCAGAGGCAGGACAGCAGCGCAGGGTCGATCTCTGGAAAGTGCTCCGCTCAAGCAAAAAGGCGACGCATTGCGTCGCCTCTTCGTTGCCTCAGTACTCAATCGAGGTTACGCCGGATCAGCCTGCCCTAAGGTTCTATCACCCAAGGTACGCAGCGGATCGAAGCCATCACTGAGCAACAGGCCGATGGCAAAGCGGATCTGTGGGAGGTCCTGCGCACCAGAAGCGCAGTCAAGGATTTCCAGCAGTAGGAAATAAATCTGTCCCGCTTTCCTTCATGGCAAAGGTTTTGGGGCTAGAAGTGACGATTCGTCGCGGCCGTATCAGAACGAACCTGTCCAACTCATTGCCACCCAGCGTGCTGGCTGCTGCCCCTCATTGGTGGCATTGAGCAAGAACATCAACCGACTATCTAGCATCAACCACGCGACTCCGAGCTGGCCGCGCATCCAGGCTCGGTCGCTTTGCTCTGGGTCCAGACGAAAATGCTGCGCCCCCCAATAGGCGTCTATCGGGTCAGCATCATCATGAACACGGCGAACCCCTTCAATACCGGCGAGCAACTCAAGGTGATCCGCTAACAGGTACTTGCCATTCATCCCGAACCGAAGCTCAGAAATGCTGTGATTGCGTTCACCCAGCGACATGGCCTGACTACCACCGGCCTCGTCATAGGATGAAACTCGCGTTTGCACATAGTTCAAGTCTGCATAGGGTGAGAGCTCCACGCCCATGGGGCGCCAGAGAGCTTCCCAGTCCAACCGGGTACGCAACGCCACGGTATCAACTCCTGGAGTGGCGCTTGAGCCCTCATCCCCTGAAAGTGTCGAATAACCACGGCGAATATCAGCATCGCCATGGTTGTAATACGCGGTCAGAGTCGACCAAAGATCGGGAGACAGCGCGGTCACTGGCGCGATGAACTCCACCAACAGGTAGGATCCTTGCTCTTTGATGGAATTCGCCCCTCCAGAGCTATCGCGTACACGGCTTTTGCCCACCGCAAGCCCCAGTTGCGCGCCGCTTTCCGTAAGACGCTGGCACCCTCCGACCTCAGCAACCCCAACCGAGCTACCGGCACCGCCGAGGTCATCCCCGCCCCAATCTCCGGCTAGCCAAGCGCAATTTTGCTTGCCGGAGGCAACACGAAAATCCAGGGGGTGCCCGTGGTTTCCACTCAGTACTAAAACAGCGGAGTCCACCGCGAGTTTTGACACGTCGCTCGCCTGCCGGGCAAGTCCA
Organism: Pseudomonas danubii; assembly: GCF_042980055.1. Taxonomy (NCBI): domain Bacteria; kingdom Pseudomonadati; phylum Pseudomonadota; class Gammaproteobacteria; order Pseudomonadales; family Pseudomonadaceae; genus Pseudomonas; species Pseudomonas danubii. Next base: position 3,774,260 of record NZ_CP116502.1, on the reverse strand, counting down.
TCCAACCCACTAGGCTGCAATACGATCTGCACCATCACCAGGTGAAGCGTCGACTCTTTTGCAATGTTGTAATCCGAAAGAGTTCGGCCATCCTCCAGGGTTTTTCCGGCAAACCTCAGCGTCTGCTTGTCGGGAGGAATGCCTTCCTTATCCTGAATTTTGGCTTTGACATTCTCGACCGTGTCACTAGCTTCAACGTCCAACGTGATGGTCTTGCCAGTGAGGGTCTTGACGAATATCTGCATGGCAACTGCGGGTGTGGTTACACCACATGCCAGCACTAGCAACAAGGCACGAACAAGCAGGGGAACTCTAACGATAGGTAGCGTCACAAAAGATACCGACTCTGTAAAAAAGCCGGCGATAGTAGCACGGTAATATCACCTGGACAGCCACTCCCCCTCAGTGAATCGCAGCTGGTTGCATACAAACATTCGGAGCTCATAGCGAAGCTACAGATCCAGCGCACTCATCTGACAAGACCTTGTACCCGCGGCTGCTTTTGGACGAAAACAGCCCACCACGAGAAAGCTTTTCACCCCATAGCTTTCATTGAATGAAGGTCACGAAGCTGGTTTCGATTTCGACGCATGCTGGCGGGAGCGTATTGACCAGCATGGCGGCATCGTCGCCCTGGTTAAGAAAAATCAGGAAGTCCCCGGACTCAAACTCGATCCTAAATCCGACTAGCCGAGATACCTGGCCATTGAGGGCATCGAGAATGCCCTTAACCTCGAGAACCTTCTCGCCTTCGAGGTGGGACGCTGATAACGCTGCAAGGAGGTTTTCCCTCTTCCAGGCGCAAGTCACGCCAGGCTCTATCTCGAAGGAAACGAGCGTGCTGATGGGGTATATGTCAGCCCCAACACTCTCACCATCACTCAAGAGGTACATGGATATCACCTCTTGCTCGCCGAAATGCCATTCAATAGAGCCTACATCTCCCAGACTCCTTTCCCCGTTGAAATAGTACTGGTCATGCATCAGCGCGCTCAGTCGCTTACCCACCAGCAAACGTGCCGTGTGCAAGTCTTGGGCTGCTCTCGTATGAGAAAAGCAATCACGGCTATCCATTAAGCACCTCATGTACGTCGGACGAGGGGCAGTCCACTGCTGACCGAAAACTGCCGCTCAAGGACGATGCCGTTGAGTCGATAGCAGTCCCTTCTGCATTCGACCAGAAACAAGGGTTGGAAAACGCTGCAACGAATGGCGGCCCACCCCTACCCCTGCGCCACCCAATACCAAACCGCTGCCCCCTCAAACTCCGGCATCACTTCCCCCTGTGCAAAGCAGCGCCGCGACTCCGGCTGCGCCGGGGTAAACCAGTAACCGGCCTTGCTACAGGACTGCCCCGCCACCACCGGCGCTACATGCTTCGGATCGCTCGGCCGAAGGTTCCTCGCATAGGCCACCAGATCCTTGGGATAGACCCTGTGCTCGACCCCGCTGTCATCGATGCCATAAAGGAAGGCAATGGCAGCCGCCTCGAACGCCCAATACCCGCAATAGCTGCCCTCGTCCCCTTGCAGGTGGCTGTCGTGCCAGGGCGCTTGCTCGAACGCGGGGTACCAGTCGTCACAGTACTGCTGCAGAAGGTCGCTGGCCTCGGTTGGGTCGTCGGCGTAGATGGCTTGTATCAGCGGTGTGTAGACGTCGTGGTACCAGTCATCGACGTCATATCGGTCGGGCAGCAGTTTGCACAGCAGGTCTTCGTAGAGGGTGTCGTCCCCGGCGTAGCCTGCGGGGTCGATCAGGGCCACGAAGCGTTGGAGCAGGTCGGTGCGGTGCAGCAGGATGCACAGGCTGAACACCTGGACGCACTCTTGGTACTGATCGAGCCAGTCGTCAATCGCCAAGGGGGTGATGTTCGGAATCTGGTTGTATTCGGCCAGTTGTCTTTGCAGGTGTTCGTAACTGTCCACCAGGGTTTCCAGCAAGGGAATCAGCAGGTCGATGCTGTGGCCGGCGGTGTAGCGGATGAGGATTTCCTTGAAGATCCACTGCTGGAAATGCCGGGCCCTGAGGGACTTTTCCTGGGCTTCGGAGTCGGACTCAAAGGTGTTTTCGGCAAAGAATTCCACGCTGTGCTGGTAATTGCTGAAGAAGTTCTCCAGGCGTGCTGCGCTGAGGAATGCTTGTCGTCTGTCCTTGAACATGGGTCTTCCTTGTCTGAACGGCGCCCGCTCCAGGCGTTGCCCGCAAGCGCGGCAACGGCAGTCACCGGTCTAAAAAACAAAGCCTGCGACACAAGGCGCAGGCTGGATAGGGTTGCAGCAGGTCGAGCCGGATCAGTTACCCGGCCCCTTAGAAGTTCGCCGGGGTGTTGGCGCTGATGATTTCCGCCTCATCCTGGCCAATGTTGCGAAAGCTGTGGGGCAAGGTGGTGGGGAAGTAATAGCCATCCCCAGGGTTGAGCACGCTGACTTGCCCGTCCACGGTCAACTCCACGGTGCCGCGGGTCACCAGCCCGCACTCCTCGCCTTCGCTGTGCACGATGGCTTCTTCGCCGGAGCTGGCGCCGGGAGCGTATTGCTCGCGCAGAAAGCGCATCTGCCGGTTGGCCACCGGGGCGCCGATCATCAACAGGCGCAGGCCGTCGCGGCCCAGGTCGGGCTGTTCGTTGGCGCGGAATACGTATTGGTGCTCCCGGGGCGGCTGGTCGAAGGTGAAGAAGTCGGCCAGGGACATGGGGATGCCTTCCAGCAGCTTTTTCAGGGAGCTGACGGAGGGGCTGACGCGGTTCTGTTCGATCAGGGAGATGGTGGCATTGGTGACGCCGCTACGACGGGCCAGCTCGCGCTGGGAGAGTTTGTAGCTTTCGCGAACGAGTTTGAGTCGGGTGCCCGTGTCCATAACAGCCTTATGTGAGAAGTACTTAAGGGTATTTTTGCGGCGGTTGGGTCGCGAGGATCGCGATTTGGCTGCCCTGGAGCCTGAAAAGGCGGCTATTTAAACATGTTTGACAGGCAAGCTGTAAAGGCTGGCGATGAGGGGTGCAGCGGGGGAAATGTGGGCGCTGTCGGGGGCGTCGGGAGGTCCTGGGGACCTCGTCGCAGCCTGCGGCAGCGGCTACAGGGGAAAGCTGTAGCCGCTACGTGCATTCAGATGCCGAAGCGGTCGCGCAGGGCGTAGTACGCGGCGCCCAGGGCGGTCAGTGGGGCCTGGAAGGTGCGCCCGCCAATCATCGGCATGTGCGGCAGGGAGGCGAAGGCGTTGAAGCGTTCGGCGTCGCCGCGGATCATTTCGGCAATCAGCTTGCCGGCCAGGTGCGAACAGGTGACGCCGTGGCCGCTGTAGCCCTGCATGTAGTAGGCGTTCTTTTCGATCCGGCCAAATTGCGGCATGCGCGACATGGTCAGCAGGAAATTGCCGGTCCAGCGGTAGTCGATCTTCACGTCCTTGAGCTGGGGGAAGGTCTTGAGGATCTTCGGCCGGATCAACTGGTCGATGTCATCCGGTTCACGGGCGCCGTAGACCACGCCACCGCCGTACAGCAGGCGGTTGTCGCCGGTCAGGCGGAAGTAGTCCAGCAGGTAGTTGCAGTCTTCCACGCAGTAGTTGTTGGCGATCAGGCTGCGGGCCAGTTGTTCGGGCAGTTGCTCGGTAACCACGATCTGCGAGCCGCAGGGCATGCTCTTGCGGGTCACTCGTGGATCGAGGTCTTGCTGCAGGTAGGCGTTGCCGGCGATCAGCAGGTATTTGGCGCGCACCAGGCCCTTGGCGGTACGCACCACGTTGGGTTCGCCGTAGGTGATTTCCACCGCCGCCGACTGTTCGAAGATCTTGCCGCCCAGGCCGATGATGGCGCTGGCTTCGCCCAGGGCCAGGTTCAGCGGGTGAATGTGGCCGCCCTGCATGTCCAGCAGGCCGCCGATGTAGTTCTTGGTGCCGACTTCGCGGTCGATCTGCGCCTTGTCGAGCAGCTTCAGGTTGTGATTGCCCAGGCGCTCCCAGTTGCGTTTCTGTTCCGCCAGGCCCTTGAGCTGCTTGTTGTTCAGGGCGGCGAAAATGCCACCGGGGCGGTAGTCGCACTGGATGTCGTAGTGCTGGATGCGCTGGCGGATGATGTCGGCGCCTTCGAAGATCATGCTGCCGAGCACCTCGGCGCTTTTTTCGCCGTAGCGTTCTTCGATCACGTCCACGTCGCGGCTGTAGGAGTTGACCAGTTGCCCGCCGTTGCGCCCGCTGGCGCCGAAGCCGACCTTGGCCGCTTCCAGCACGGTGACGCTGTAGCCCGCTTCCGCCAGGAACAAGGCCGAGGACAGGCCGGTGTAACCGGCGCCGATCACACAGACGTCGCACTCCACACTCTCTTCGAGTGGCGGGTAGTCGGTGGTCTGGTTGCGGGTCGCGGCGTAGTAGCTGTTCACGTAGGTTTGCATGAGAAATTCCCCAGCGGGTACGGGCCCAGGCCCGCCGCCGCTGTTGTTATAAGAGTTAGAGCTTGATCCAGGTCGCTTTGAGCTCGGTGTATTTGTCGAAGGCGTGCAGCGACTTGTCGCGACCGTTGCCGGACTGTTTGAAACCGCCGAACGGCGCGGTCATGTCGCCGCCGTCGTACTGGTTGACCCACACGCTGCCAGCCCGCAGACCACGGGCAAAACGGTGGGCGCGGCTGAGGTTGGCGGTCCAGACCCCGGCCGCCAGGCCGAAGATGCTGTCGTTGGCAATCTGCAGCGCTTCTTCTTCGGTATCGAAGCTGATGACCGACAACACCGGGCCGAAGATCTCTTCCCGGGCGATGGTCATGGCGTTGGTCACGCCGTCGAAGATCGTCGGCTCGACATACAGGCCGCCAGTGTTTTCCAGGGTGCGGACGCCACCGGCCAGCAGTTGGCCGCCCTGCTCCTTGCCGATTTCGATGTAGCGCAGCACGTTGTCCAGCTGGCGCTGGTCCACCACCGCGCCAACCCGGGTTTCGGGATCGAGGGCATGGCCCGGTTTCCAGCCCTTGAGGGCCTCCACCAGCAGCGGGATGAACTGTTCGCGGATCGAGCGTTCCACCAGCAGGCGCGAACCAGCGGTGCAGACTTCGCCCTGGTTGAAGGCAATGGCCGCAGCCGCCGCTTCGGCCGCTGCGCGCAAGTCCGGGGCGTCGGCAAACACCACGTTGGGGCTCTTGCCACCGGCTTCCAGCCACACCCGCTTCATGTTGCTTTCGCCGGAGTACACCAAGAGTTGCTTGCCCACGGCAGTGGAGCCGGTGAAGGCCAGCACGTCCACGTCCATGTGCAGGGCCAGGGCCTTGCCGACGGTGTGGCCGTAGCCCGGCAGGACGTTGAACACACCCTTGGGGATGCCGGCGTCCAGGGCCAGCTGGGCGATGCGGATCGCGGTCAGCGGCGACTTTTCCGACGGCTTGAGGATGAACGAGTTGCCCATCGCCAGGGCCGGGGCGAACTTCCAGCTGGCCATGATCAGCGGGAAGTTCCACGGCACGATGGCCGCCACCACGCCCGCCGGTTCCCGGGTCACCAGGCCCAGTTGGTCGTGAGGGGTGGCCGCCACTTCGTCGTAGAGCTTGTCGATGGCTTCGGCGTTCCAGCGGATGGCGTTGGCCGTGGCCGGAATGTCGATGCTCATGGAATCGCCAATCGGCTTGCCCATGTCCAGGGTTTCCAGGAGCGCCAGTTCTTCCTGGTGCGCAAGGATCAGGTCGGCGAAGCGAATCAGGATGCGCTTGCGCTCGGCCGGGGCCTTGCCCGACCAGACGCCACTGTTGAACGCCTGGCGCGCCACGGCCACCGCACGATCGGCATCGGCCTGATCGGTGCTGGCGACGTTGGCCAGAAAGCGCCCGTCCACCGGGCTCAGGCATTCGAAGGTGGCGCTGCTGGCGGCGGCGCAGTACTGACCGTCGATAAAGGCACGGCCTTCAAGGCTGAGGGACTGGAAGTGCTGCTCCCAGTCGCTGCGGGATTTAGTCATGACAAATACTCAAGGCAGGAAGTGACACGGTCATCAGACCGTGTGCAGGTACCAGTTGTATTCCAGGTCGGAGATGGAGTTTTCGAACTCCGCCAACTCGCTTTCCTTGCAGGCCACGAACACGTCGATGTACATCGGGTCGATGTACTTGGCCATCACTTCACTGTCGTCCAGTACGCGCAGGGCGTCCCGCAGGTTGGTGGGCAGGCTTTGTTCGTTCTGCTCGTAGGAGTTGCCTTCAACCGGCGCGCCCGGATCGATCTTGTTGGTCAGGCCGTGGTGAATGCCCGCCAGTACCGAAGCCATCAGCAGGTAAGGGTTGGCGTCGGCGCCAGCCACCCGGTGTTCGATCCGCACTGCGTCGGCGGAACCAGTGGGCACGCGCACGGCCACGGTGCGGTTGTCGATGCCCCAGGTCGGCGAGTTCGGCACGTAGAACTGCGCGCCAAAGCGGCGGTAGGAGTTGACGTTAGGGCACAGGAAGGCCATCTGCTCGGGCAGGGTGTCGAGCACGCCGCCGATGGCGTGGCGCAAGGCTTCGTTGGTTTCCGGGTCTTCGCTGGCGAAGATGTTGTTGCCCTGCTTGTCGAGAATCGAGATGTGCACGTGCAGCCCGTTGCCCGCCTGGCCTGGGTAAGGCTTGGCCATGAAGGTGGTGTCCATTTCATGGTCGTAGGCGATGTTTTTCACCAGGCGCTTGAGCAGTACTGCGTAGTCGCAGGCTTTGATCGGGTCGCTGACGTGGTGCAGGTTGACTTCGAACTGCGCCGGGGCGCTTTCCTTGACGATGGCGTCGGCCGGGATGCCCTGCTCTTTCGCGCCTTCAAGGATGTCTTGCAGGCAGTCGACGTATTCGTCCAGATCGTCGATCAGGTAGACCTGGGTGGAATGCGGACGTTTGCCGGAAATCGGCGAACGGGGCGACTGTGGACGGCCGTTCACGTTGTCCTGGTCGATCAGGTAGAACTCCAGCTCGAAGGCGGCGCAAATGGTCAGGCCCAGCTCGTCGAACTTGGTGACGACTTGGCGCAGCACTTCGCGGGGGTCGGCGAAGAATGGCTGGCCTTCAATCTCGTGCATGGTCATCAGCAGTTGCGCGGTGGGGCGCTTCTGCCAGGGCTCGACGCTCAGGGTGCCGGGGATCGGATAGCAGATGCGGTCGGCGTCGCCGATGTCCAGGCCCAGGCCGGTGCTTTCCACCGTGGAGCCGTTGATATCCAGGGCAAACAGCGAGGCGGGCAGGTTGATGCCCTTCTCGTAGACCTTGTGCAGCGCGGTGCGCTCGATGCGCTTGCCGCGCACCACACCGTTCATGTCTGCAATCAGCAGATCGACGTAGAGAACCTCGGGGTGTTTTTTCAGGAAGGCATTGGCTTCATTGAGTTGAATGGCACGCGGGGGGACCGACATGATGCACCTATTGTGTTAATTATTATGTTCACTGCTGTGACACGCCAGCAGTCAACCCGAAAGAAAAACCGGAGTCAATAGCCAACAGCAGCGGCTTTTCGTCAATTATTTTGCTCCACTAGAGACAAATAACCGGCGCAATCCGCGCCGCCTGCGGGTTTCGGGTGATTAACGTTTAGAATTTTTTACATGGAAGTTGTTAATTAAAATCAACGAGGATAAGCTCTGGAAAAACTCGTTCCAGCGTGAATTTCGAGGTGATAAAAATGGCATTCAAGCCATTGATCGGCGTTACTGCGTGCGTCAAAGAGATCGGCCTGCACCCCTACCACGTCAGCGGCGACAAGTACTTGCGTGCTGTCAGCGTCGCGGCCGAGGGCCTGCCCCTGATCATTCCTTCCCTGGCGGATCTGATCGATATCGACGATCTGCTGCACAACATGGACGGGCTGCTGTTTACCGGCTCGCCCTCCAATGTCGAACCCTTCCATTACCAGGGCACGCCCAGCGAACCGGGCACCGCCCACGACCCGCAACGCGATGCCACCACCCTGCCCCTGCTGCGCGCGGCGATTGCCGCTGGCGTGCCAGTGCTCGGCATCTGCCGCGGCTTCCAGGAAATGAACGTGGCCTTCGGCGGCAGCCTGCACCAGAAGGTGCATGAACTGCCGGGCTACATGGACCACCGTGAAGCCGACGACCCGCGCATCGAAGTGCAGTACGCCCCGGCGCACCCGGTGGCGATACAGCCCGGCGGCGTGTTCGAGGCCATGGGCCTGGCCGGCGAGATCCAGGTCAACTCGATCCACAGCCAGGGCGTCGACCGCCTGGCCCCCGGCCTGCGGGTCGAGGCCCTGGCCCCGGATGGCCTGATCGAGGCGCTGTCGGTGGAACACAGCAAGGCCTTCGCCTTCGGCGTGCAGTGGCACCCGGAATGGCAGGTGCTGTCGAACCCGGCCTACCTGCGAATCTTCCAGGCCTTTGGCGACGCCTGCCGGCAACGGGCCGCGCAACGCCGCTAACCGGCAAACCCCGGCCGCCAAGGCGGCCTTCCAGGCATTCAACAAGATCCACCACGCCCTGCCCCACGGCGAGCGCGCCTGCGCGCGCCCCGTGTTCGGCGTGAGCAGCAAACGGCAAGACCACAACAACAAATAGCGTCAGGCCGCCAGGAAGGCAGCGCCGAATCAGCCCGCACCCCCTGCGGGCTGGCAATCAACCTTTAAGCCCGGCCGAATTGGCCAGGCTGCTGACACCTGTTGGGAGTTTCACATGGCAAACGCCTCCAGCACTTACCGCAAGGCCCTCGAAGGCACCCCGAGCCCGCAGAAGGTCCTGGTCAAGATCGACCGCGTGACCAAGAAGTTCGATGAAACCGTGGCCGTGGACGATGTCTCCCTGGAGATCCACCAGGGCGAGATCTTCGCCCTGCTGGGCGGTTCCGGCTCCGGCAAATCCACCCTGCTGCGCATGCTCGCCGGCTTCGAGCGCCCCACCGAGGGCCGCATCCTGCTGGATGGCGTGGACATCACCGACATGCCGCCCTACGAGCGGCCGATCAACATGATGTTCCAGTCCTACGCCCTGTTCCCGCACATGACCGTGGCCCAGAACATCGCCTTCGGCCTCAAGCAGGACCGCTTGCCGGCCGCCGAGATCGAGGCCCGGGTCGAGGAAATGCTCAAGCTGGTGCACATGACCCAGTACGCCCGGCGCAAGCCGCACCAGCTGTCCGGTGGCCAGCGCCAGCGGGTGGCCCTGGCCCGCTCGCTGGCCAAGCGCCCCAAGCTGTTGTTGCTGGACGAACCCATGGGTGCCCTGGACAAGAAGCTGCGCTCGCAGATGCAACTTGAGCTGGTTGAGATCATCGAGCGCGTGGGCGTGACCTGCGTGATGGTGACCCACGACCAGGAAGAAGCCATGACCATGGCCCAGCGCATCGCCATCATGCACCTGGGCTGGATCGCCCAGACCGGCAGCCCGGTGGACATCTACGAGGCGCCGGTGAGCCGCCTGGTGTGCGAATTCATCGGCAACGTCAACGCCTTCGACGGCACCGTCACCGAAGACCTGGAAGGCTACGCCATCATCGACTGCCCGGACCTTGAGCAACAGATCTACGTCGGCCACGGGGTCAGCACCTCGGTGCAGGACAAGTCGGTGACCTACGCCATCCGCCCGGAAAAGATGCTGGTCACCACCGTCAAGCCCGACGCCCGCTACAACTGGTCCAGAGGCAAAGTGCACGACATCGCCTACCTGGGCGGCCACTCGGTGTTCTACGTCGAGCTGCCTGGCGGCAAGATCGTCCAGTCGTTCATGGCCAACGCCGAGCGCCGTGGCGCGCGGCCGACCTGGGACGACGAAGTCTACGTCTGGTGGGAAGACGACAGCGGCGTGGTGCTGCGGGCATGAGGACTTCGACCATGAGCACGTTCAATCAGAAGTTGTTCCGCATGCTGCCCAGCGGTCGCAAGCTGGTGATCGGCATTCCTTTCCTCTGGCTGTTCCTGTTCTTCATGCTGCCGTTCTTTTTGGTGATGAAGATCAGCTTCTCGGAAGCGGCCCTGGCAATCCCGCCCTACTCGGAGATCTACAGCTACGCCGAACAGAAATTCCAGCTGCTGCTGAACCTGGGCAACTACGCCATGCTGGCCGGCGACGAGCTGTACCTCTCGGCCTACCTGGGCTCGCTGAAGGTGGCGCTGCTGAGCACCCTGATGTGCCTGGTGGTGGGTTTCCCCATGGCCTACGCCATTTCCAAGGCCAGCAAGGAAACCCAGAACGTCTTGCTGCTGCTGATCATGATGCCGACCTGGACCGCGATCCTGATCCGCGTCTACGCCTGGATGGGCATCCTCAGCAACAACGGCCTGCTCAACAGCTTCCTGCTGTGGACCGGGCTGATCAGCCAGCCGCTGGAAATCCTCAACACCAACATCGCCGTGTATATCGGCGTGGTCTACGCCTACCTGCCGTTCATGGTGCTGCCGCTGTACGCCAACCTGGTCAAGCATGACCAGAGCCTGCTGGAAGCCGCGTCCGACCTGGGTTCGAGCAACTTCAACAACTTCTGGAAGATCACCGTGCCCCTGGCCAAGAACGGCATCATTGCCGGTTGCATGCTGGTGTTCATCCCGGTGGTCGGCGAGTTCGTGATTCCAGAACTCTTGGGCGGCCCGGAAACCCTGATGATCGGCCGCGTGCTGTGGCAGGAATTCTTCAACAACCGTGACTGGCCGGTGGCCTCCGCCCTGGCGGTGGTGATGCTGGCAATCCTGATTATTCCGATCCTGCTGTTCAACCGCAGCCAGGCCAAAGAGATGGAGGCACGGGCATGAAACGCTTCGAATTTTCCAAACTGATGCTGGTGCTGGGCCTGCTGTTCATCTACCTGCCGATGCTGATCCTGGTGATCTACTCGTTCAACGCCTCCAAGCTGGTGACGGTGTGGGGCGGCTGGTCGATCAAGTGGTACGTCGGCCTGCTGGACAACCAGCAACTGATGGGCTCGGTGATGCGCTCCCTGGAAATCGCCCTGTACACCGCCGTAGCGGCGGTGGCCCTGGGCACCCTGGCGGCCTTCGTGCTGACCCGAGTCACCCGCTTCAAGGGCCGCACCCTGTTCGGCGGCCTGGTGACCGCGCCGCTGGTGATGCCCGAAGTGATCACCGGCCTGTCGCTATTGCTGCTGTTCGTGGCCATGGCGCAATTGATCGGCTGGCCCATGGAGCGGGGCATCGTCACCATCTGGATCGCCCACACCACATTCTGCGCCGCCTACGTAGCCGTGGTAGTCTCCGCGCGCCTGCGGGAGCTGGACCTGTCCATCGAAGAAGCGGCCATGGACCTGGGGGCGCGCCCGTTCAAGGTGTTCTTCCTGATCACCATCCCGATGATCGCGCCGTCACTGGCGGCCGGCGGCATGATGTCCTTTGCCCTGTCCCTGGATGACCTGGTGCTGGCCAGCTTCGTCTCCGGCCCGGGCTCCACTACCTTGCCGATGGAAGTGTTCTCGGCGGTGCGCCTGGGGGTCAAGCCCGAGATCAACGCCGTGGCCAGCCTGATTCTGCTGGCGGTGTCCCTGGTGACCTTCCTGGTCTGGTACTTCGGCCGTCGCGCCGAAGCCGCCCGCAAGCGCGCGATCCAGGAAGCCATGGACTTCACCGCCAATGAATCCTGGCAGCCACCGGCGGCGAAAAAACCTGCGGTACGAGCGCCGGCGACGGCCTGACCGTGACCGCTTCGCCAGCCCGCTGACGCCTACAGGTTGATGTTATCCGTAGGCGCCCGCTGGCTGGTGAAGCGGGTAAAAAGCTCCCCCAATATCCACCTTGCACACGCAGCAATCTGCACAATAAGAAATGGAGTTGTAGTGATGAAAATGCTTGGCAGGACACTGTTCGCCAAAACCCTGCTCTCACTGTCCTTGATGGGCGCGATGGTGACCGGCGCTCAAGCCAACGATAAGGTGCTGCGCGTTTACAACTGGTCGGACTACATCGCCCCGGACACCCTGAAAAAGTTCGAGGCCGAAACCGGTATCCACGTCACCTACGACGTCTTCGACAGCAACGAAACCCTGGAAGCGCGCCTGCTCACCGGCAAGTCCGGCTACGACATCGTGGTGCCGTCCAACAGTTTCCTGGCCAAGCAGATCAAGGCCGGGGTCTACCAGGAACTGGACAAGTCCAAACTGTCCAACTGGAAAAACCTCAACCCGGTACTGCTGAAAAACGCCTCCGCCAGCGACCCGGGCAACGCCCACGCCTTCCCCTACATGTGGGGTTCGATCGGCATCGGCTACAACCCGGACAAGGTCAAGGCGGCCCTGGGCACTGACGCCCCGACCAACTCCTGGGACCTGCTGTTCAAGCCCGAGAACGCCGAGAAACTCAAGGCTTGCGGCATCAGCTTCCTCGACTCGCCCACCGAGATGCTCCCGGCCGCCCTGCACTACCTGGGCTACCCGGTGACCAGCAAGGACAAGGCGCAGATCCTCGAAGCCCAGGAGCTGTTCATGAAGATCCGGCCTTCGGTGACCTACTTCCATTCCTCCAAGTACATCTCGGACCTGGCCAACGGCAACATCTGCGTGGCCGTGGGTTACTCCGGCGACGTGCTGCAGGCCCGCTCCCGCGCCGAAGAGGCCGGCAACCAGGAGAAGGTCGCGTTCAGCATTCCCAAGGAAGGCGCCGGCAGCTTCTACGACATGATGGCCATCCCCAAGGACGCCGCCAACGTCGACAACGCCTACCTGTTCATGAACTTCCTGATGCGCGCGGACATCATCGCCGAGGTCACCAACAGCCTGGGCTACAGCAACGCCAACGCGGCGGCCACGCCACTGGTGGACGAAGCAATCCGCAACGACCCGGCGTCCTACCCACCGCAAGAGGTGCTGGCCACCTTGTATGCGGTGCCGGATCAGCCGATTGCCATCCAGCGCGTGATGAACCGCGGCTGGACCAGGATCAAGCTGGGCAAATGACTCAGGTTGCCCGCCGCTGGCGGGCAGCGCTCCCCTCTTCCGTTCCGGTCGCGCCTTACCACCGCGACACTCCTGCGAACGGCTTCACCCGGCTCCCTCGGTTGGGGTGAATCCTTGGCGCCTTCGGGCGCCTTTTTTGCTTTCCCTATCGCCGCCGCAGGCTGCAAACGCCTGGGGCAACAGAGGGGCCTGCGCCCCCTTTTCGCAACCTCGCTGATGCGCGGCAGCGGCTACTGCGCGATCGACTCCGCTGGCTTTTGCTGCCATGGGGCGAATATCAGCAGACTGAACACTGCCAGCCCCCAGACACTCAAGCCGCCGTACAGCATGACCCAGCCAAAGCCATGGACCAGGGCCGCCTGCGGCGTACCTTCCGCCAGCCACGGCAAAGCTTCCAAAGAGCCGCTGCCAGAGGCAATCTGCTGCACCCAACCCTGCAGTTGCCCGGCATCCAGCGACCCACTCAGGTGACGCCGCAGGTAGGCGCCCACCCCCGCCACCAGGATCAAGCCCATCAAGGCAATGTTCAGCGCCAGGGAAATCATCCGCGCACTCATGTCGATCCCCGAGGCCATGCCGGCCTGATCGACGGGCACCGACCCAGTGGTGGTATTGGTCACCGGCGTATTGCAGATGCCCAGACCGATCCCCGCCAGCAGCGCGCCGGGGAGCATGAACACACCGCTGCTGAAGGCCCACTGGCTGGCACCAAACATCGCCACAAAGCCCAGGCCGATGCCGGACAACCCCAGAGGAATCACCCAACCGGCCTCGAAACGCAGGGCCAGGCGTTCGCCCACGGGCGGCAGGATCAGGGTCGGCAAGGTATAGGCCAGCAGCGCCAGTCCGCTGTGCAGGCTGTCGTAGCCCAAGGCGCCGTGGAAGTAGATAGGCAGGTAGATCATGAACGGCCAGAAGCTGAAATTCATCCCCATGGAACCCAGCAACGCCCCGGAAAACCGGCGGTTCCTGAATACCCCCAGCTCGAACATCGGTTGCCGGCTGCGGCGCTCGGCACGGATAAAAGCAGCGAAGCAGCCCAGGGTCGCAAGCACCACGACCAGTGCGCTGAAGCGGCTCAGGGTTGGGCCCTGGGTCAGCACAAAGGTCAGACCGAACACCGCCAGCGACAGCAGCACGATGCCGGCGCTATCGAGCTTGCAGGCCCGTGCCTGACGGGCCTCCTCGACCCCGGCTACGGCAAGCCCCAGGGTCAGCAGCGCCAGCGGCCCGTGCACCAGGAAAATCCACGGCCAGCTGGACAGCGACAGGATCGCTCCGCCAATGATCGGCCCGAACCCCAGGCCAATGCCGAACACCACGCCCCACGCGGCGAAAGCCCGGCTGCGCTCACGGCCCTGACGAAACTGCTGGGACAGGATCGCCACCTGGGTGATCAGCATCGCGCCCCCGGCCAGGCCTTGAAGGGCCCGGCTGGCGATCAGCGCCGTCATGTTCTGGGCCAGACCACAGAGCAGCGAGGCCAGGCCAAAGGCGACGATGCTGAGGACAAATACCCGCTTGCGGCCAAAGCGATCGGCCAGGGCGCCGGTGGCCATCAGCACCGCGGTGCAGGCGATGGTGTAGGCATTCATGATCCATTGCAGGTCGGTAAAGCGGCCCTGCAGACGGTCTTCCAAGGCCGGGAGAATCACCGGCACGCTGGAGATTTCCAGGCCGAACATCAGCGCGGCCAGGCAGACCGCCGCCAGGGCCAGGGTGTTGCGTGAAGAAGGTTGAGGCATCGAAGGTTGTCCGCAAGTGGTGTCGCCACCCGTCCAGGGGCGACCGAGGGGTCAAGTCTGGGCAACGCCACTCAATGACGGAAATGATTAGATTTTGTAGGATTGAGTAATTCCCATCATGAATGGCAGTCTGCCTTGAACATCGATCCCACCCTGCTGCGGGCCCTGGTCGCAGTCCATGAATGTGCCGGCTTCACCCGCGCCGGCAAGCGCCTGAACCTGACCCAGTCGGCGGTCAGCCATCAGATCCGCCGTCTGGAAGAGCAACTGGGCCGGCCCCTGCTGCTGCGCACCACCCGGCGCCTGAGCCTGACCGAAGACGGTCAGGAAGTGCTGCAGCACGCGCAACAGATCCTCGCCTCCCTGAACGCCCTGGCCCGGCGCTTCCAGCCGTCGCGACTGAGTGGCGTGGTGCGCTTCGGGGTGCCCGAGACCTTTATGGGGGAGCGCCTGCCGCCACTGCTCTGCGAGTTTTCCCGAGCCTTTCCCGAGGTGCGCCTGGACGTCAGCGTTGGCACCTACCTGGACCTGCGCCAGATGCTCAAGGCCGGGGAACTGGACCTGGCTGTGGTGCTCTCGGAGCCGGGGCGGCGTGACAGCGGCACCGTGCTGCGCAGCGCCCAGTTCGTCTGGGTCGCCGCCGAGCACTTCGATCTGGCCCCGGGCGCCTCGCTGCCCCTGGCCCTGGCGCCGGCCCCCTGCGTCAATCGGCAGATCGGCCTTGATGCCCTGGGCGAAAGCGCCGCCAGTTGGCATGTGGCGTTCAGCTCGCCAAGCCAGGAAGGCATCCGCACGGCAGTGCTCGCCGGTCTCGGAGTCACCGTGCAGATGGCCAGCGACCTGCGCCCGGGCCTGCGCATCGTCGATGGTGAATACGGCCTGCCGGGGTTGCCCGTAGCGCGCTTCCTGCTGGCCTGGAGCAGCGGCGAAAAGACGGCGGCAGCCCAGGAGTTCGGTCAGTTGCTGCTACAGAACGCGGAGCCGGCCGCCAGGGGGGGAAAAGACGCGGTCCGCCAGCAGGCTTAAGTGGCAAGCAGCCATTGCGTTGGCTGAATTCAGTCCGCGTGCCACCGAACTCCACCGTTCAATGGTCGGCACAGGTCCCTTCGACCTGCTTGCAACTTCGTGCGTGTTTGTGCTGATTCCGGCCCTAGCAGTGCGGAAAACCACCGAATCCTTGCGCGCTGCCACCTGGCAATGGCAACCCTCGGCCAGCGGCAACTGGCCGCTACACAACAGCAAGTTCCTCGCCTCAGGAAGTGGTATTTTTTTGCGACTTCTGGCGTGACTGATCGGCATGAAGCCAAAGCCGCCAACTTTCAAGGAGCTGCACCGATGAAGTCCGCAGTACACGCTTGCCCGTTGCCCCATGACTCCAGCATCGCTGCCCTGGCCCCGGACGCGACCTTCGTCGACTGCCGCCGCACCCTGGCCGAAGACCCCGAACGCAGCGCCATGCGCCACCTGCTGAACCTGATGAGCCAGACCCCGGCCTGGATCGACCGCCTGATGGGCCTGCGCAACCGTGTGGTGCAGTTGTTCGGCCTCAAGGACCTGGGACGCCTGACCCGCATTGACCTGTCGCGCCCCGACGAGGATTACCAGCCCGGCGACCGGGTCGGCATCTTTACCCTGATCTCCCAGAGCCCCGATGAGGTGCTGGTGGTGGATCGCGACAAGCACCTGGACGTGCACCTGTCCCTCAACCTCCAGCCCCAGACCGCCGAGGGCCTGCGGCCGATCGTGCTGTCCACCGTGGTCCATCCGCACAATCGCCTGGGGCGCCTGTACATGCTGCCGGTTGCGCCATTCCACCGGATCATCGCGCCCATGACCCTGGCCACCCTCAATAACCGCTGAGCCTTCACCCCCAAGGAACTTGCCGTGCAGACACCCGAATTCGATGTTGTCGTCGTAGGCCTGGGCGCCATGGGCGCCGCCACTCTCTATCAACTGGCCAAGCGCGGGGTCAAGGTGGCGGGCATCGACCGCTTCGCCCCGCCCCATGACCAGGGCTCCAGCCACGGCGACACCCGCATCACCCGCCAGGCGGTGGGCGAAGGCGCGGCCTATGTGCCCCTGGCGATCCGCTCGCAGCAGATCTGGCGCGAGCTGGAGGCCGAGCTGGATGTGCCGTTGTTCGAGCAGTGCGGGGTGCTGGTGATGACCGCCAGCACCGACCCGCAGCGCCCGGCGGATGCCCGGGACTTCACCGACAACAGCATTGACCTGGCCCGACGCTACGGTATCGAGCATGAAGTGCTCGACGCTGCCGACATTCGTCAGCGCTTCCCGCAGTTCGCCCCGCTGGCGGACAGCGCCCGGGGCTACTTCGAGCCCGGCGGTGGTTTTGTCCGCCCGGAACGCTGCATCGACGCGCAACTGACCCGGGCCCGGCAACTGGGCGCCACGCTGATCAGCGGCCAGACGGTGCTGGAGCTCAAGCCCGGCGCCGAGGGCGTGGAGATCATCAGCACCGGCTCGCCGATCAAGGCCCGGCAAGTCATCGTCAGCGCCGGCATGTGGTCGGCGCAGTTGCTCGGAGCGCCCTTCGACACACTGCTGCAGGTCTGTCGCCAGCAGCTGTACTGGTTCCGCCTCGATGAGCCCCAGCACTACCCGGCCCGCTCGCCGAGCTTCATCCTCCACAGCGCCGGCGATGTCGACGCCTGCTACGGTTTCCCGCCGATTCCCGGCGAAGGCAGCGTGAAGATCGCCACCGAGCAATACCGCGTCAGCAGCCAGCCGGACAGCCTCGACCGCCAGCCCAGCCTCGCCGACGCCCAGCGCCTGTTCCACGAGCTGGTGGCGCCGCATATCGCCGGGCTCGCGCCGGAGCTGGTGAAGGCCAGCGTCTGCGCCTACACCGTGACTCCGGATTCGGGCTTTATCATCGACCGTCACCCGCACCTGGCCCACGTCACCGTGGTCAGTGCCTGCTCCGGTCATGGTTTCAAGCATTCGGCGGCGATTGGCGAAGCCTTGGCCCAGTGGCACGTGGACGGGCACAGCGAGATCGACCTGGGCAGTTTCTCTCTGCAGCGCTTCCTCTGAAGGCAACGACCCCTTTATCGGGGCGCTGATGAAAAAAAATCCCCGGGCTGACGTTTTTCGCCGTTTATCTGCCGTTTTCAGCCTTGCCGACGGGCCCAGTCTCTACGATTCTTTAACAACCCCTCAGGGCGGCGCATCGCCGCCCCACGTAGAACCACCGGAGCGCCCCATGAAGAGCGTCGCAGAACTGCTGAAACTCAAGGCCAAGCACAACCAGCAAGTGCACACCATCGCCCCGCACCAGATGGTCCTGGAAGCGCTGATGCTGATGGCCGAAAAAAACGTCGGCGCCTTGCCGGTGATGGAGAACGGTCAAGTGGTCGGGGTCATCAGCGAGCGCGACTATGCGCGCAAACTGGTGCTCCACGGGCGCTCCTCGGTGGGCACCCCGGTCAGCGCGATCATGAGCTCGCCGGTGATCACCGTGGACTCCCACCAGAGCGTGGAAACCTGCATGAGCATCATGACCGACAGCCACCTGCGCCACCTGCCGGTGGTGGAGAACGGCCAACTGCTGGGCCTGCTGTCCATTGGCGACCTGGTCAAGGAAGCGATTGCCGAACAGGCCGACCTGATCCGCCAGCTGGAGCAATACATCCGCGGCGAATAACCTCGCAAACCTTGCATCGCCCCAGCCGACGCCTTCGCTGGCCAGCCAGCTCCTACAGACACCCGCTCAGCGGCAGCCCATTGCGTAGGAGCCGGCTTGCCGGCGAACAGGCCCGCAAGCCTTGCCCCGATCCAACCGGCGCCTTCGTTGGCAAGCCAGCGCCTACGATTGGGTCGGTCCCTCTAGGGGAAAGTGCACGCGAACTTCAAAACCCTCGCCACGGCCGCTGGCCGGTGAGGCCAGGTGCAACTGGCCGCCGACGCCGTGGACGATGCTCTGGGCAATCGCCAGACCCAGGCCCGAACCGCTGGTTTCGCTGTTGCCCCGCACAAAACGTTCGGTCAGGCGTTGCAGCACGTCCGCCGGCACCAGCGGCCCGCCATTGATCACCCGCAAGCAACCGTCGGCGCTGAGGCTGACGTCCACCGGCTGTGCCGGATCGCCGTACTTCAGGGCGTTCTCGATCAGGTTGCGCAACAGGATGCCAAAGGCGTCCGGGTCGATGGCAGTGCACACCTGGGCCGCTTCCGGCAGTTGCAGTTGGATGCGCGGGGCACCGCCGCGATTCCACTCCTCGACGCCATGGGCCAGCAACGGAATCAAGTCCTCGGGGGTTTGCGAGAGCAGCCCGCCGCCCTCGGCCTTGGCCAGTTGCATGAGCTTTTCCGAGAGCCTTGCCAGCTCCCGCAGGGCGTTCTCGATCTTCGCCGCCCGCACCTGCAACGGCCCCTGCGGGGCTTCCTGGCGCAGGCGCTGGATCTGCGCCAGGGTCGCGGCCAGGGGCGTGCGCAGTTCATGGGCGCTGTTGGCGGTGAAGCTGCGCTCCGCTTCCAGGGCTTTGCGCAGGCGCTCAAGCAGATGATTGACCGCCTCGGCCAGGGGATCGATTTCCGCCGGCAGGCGCGCCACCTTGATCGGTGACAAGTCGCCCACACCCCGGGACTCCACCGCCCGCCGGTATGCCAGCACGCTGCGCAGGCTGATGCGCACGAACACCCAGGTGCCCAGCAGGCTGATGGGAATCAGCCCGAGCAAGGGCAGCAACAGGGCCAGCAACGCCTCCCGCGAGGCTTCGCGGCGGTGGGCCAGGGGCTCGGCGATTTCGATGACGATCGAGTCGTTCTCGATGCTGGCGCTGTACAGGCGGTATTTGTCCGTGGTGCTGAAGCCGGGGCTCGGTCGGTGGCTGAAGATTTTCAGCTTGGCATCGTGGGAGCGCATGAGGATTCGCCCGTCGGCGTCGCGTACCAGGTAGGTCAGGTACTCGCTGTCCATCTTCAGAGTCGCCACGTGCCGCGCCCGACGCGGCCCGCGACGGTTGCCGATTTCCAACGCCGCCAGGGGCAGGATGCGCTGGGCAGTGGCTTCCAGGGCGCTGTCGAAGGTTTCGTCCAGCTCGTGCTGGACCACCAGCCAGGTGCCGACGGTAGCCCCCAGCCAGAGCAGGGTCATGCCCAAGGTCAGGCCCAGGCTCAGGCGTTTTTGCAGGCTGATGGGACGCTTCATGCGGGCATCAGCCGGTAGCCCATGCCGCGTACGGTTTCAATCAGTTCGCGGCCGAGCTTCTTGCGCAGGCGGCTGACGTAGACCTCGATGGTGTTGCTCTCGATTTCCGCGCCAAAGGCATACAGCCGCTCCTCCAACTGCGACTTGGAGAGCAAGGCGCTGGGGCGCTGGACAAAGGCTTCGAACACCGCCCATTCGCGAGCGGTCAGGTCGATGATGGTGCCGCCGCGCTGCACGGTGCGGGCACTCAGGTCCACTTGCAGCTCGCCGAGGCGGATCTGCGGGTTGGGGTTGCCGCTGTAGCGCCGGGCAACCGCGGCGACCCGCGCCGACAGTTCGAACAGGTCGAAGGGCTTGACCAGATAATCGTCGGCGCCGGCGTTGAGCCCGGCGATGCGCTCGGAGATCTGGTCCTGGGCGGTGAGGATGATCACCGGGGTCACGTCCCCGGCGCTGCGGCGCTGACGCAGGAACTCCAGGCCACGCCCGTCGGGCAGCATCAGGTCCAGCAGGATCAGGTCATAGGGCGTGCTGGCGACACTGGCCCGGGCCTGCTCCAGGCGCTGCACCCAGTCCACGGCGTGGCCATCGTCGGCAATCTGCTCGCGCACCGCGTCCCCCAGCCCTGTCGCATCCTCGACCAATAACACGCGCATCGACGTTCTCCTGTGATCTGTAGGTGCTGCACCTTAACCGCTGAACCTGACGCGAATCTGAAGAAGCAGCGGGCCTGCTCAGGGTAACCAGTGTCGCGCCCGCGCGATGCGAGGCAGATCAGCAAAAGCCCAGGTACGCGACAGCGCCGGCGCCTGAAGTTTTTTCCAGGCCTTCAGGTTGCTGTCAGCTAAACGGCCCAGGCTGCGAGCACATTCAGCAAAAAGGACAACCTCATGAACAAGCTCGTGATCGCCGGTTGCCTCACTGCGGCCCTGGTCCTGCCGACACTGGCCCAGGCCCGTGAAGTGACCCTGACCACCCAGCTCAAGCCCTACAGCGGCAACGGCGCATACCTGGCGATCTACCTCACCGACGCCAGCGGCACCTACCAGAAGACCCTGTGGGTCGCCGGCAAAAAGGCCAAGTACTACAAGCATCTGTCGGGGTGGGCCCGCAGTGGCGGCGCGGCCGCCGGCCAGTACGACGGCGTCAGCGGCGCCAGCGTGGGCAGCGGCGAAACCCTGACGGTCAGCGCCGATCTGGCGGACAGCCTGATCGATGCCGGGTATCAGATCCGCATCGACAGCGCCGTGGAAGACCAGCGCGATGTGCGCGCCGACGTGGTCCTGCCCCTGACCCTCAAGGGCAGCGGCCAGCCCGCCAGCGGCGGCACCTACGTGCAGTCGCTGCGCTACGACCTGTAAGCCCTGCGCCCCGAGGAGGCCCGACCATGTTGCGCTCGTTGCACTCAATCCCCGGACTGCTGGCCGCCCTGTTGGTGATGCTGCTGGCCATCAGCGGCGCGACCCTGGCGCTGAACCCGGCCCTGGAACACCTGCAGGCGCCACCCGCGGCGGCCGACATCAGCGTGGCGCAACTGGCCGGGCGCGTGGCCGGCCAGCTGGGCGGGATCGAGCAGATCCGCCGCACGCCCTCGGGCACGCTGGTTGTCTACCACCGCGAGCATGGCCAGACCCTGGCCAGCCGCGTCGATCCACAGACCGGTGCGCTGCTGGCGCCCTACACGCCCTCGGCCTTGGCCCGCTGGGTCAAGGAACTGCACCGCTCGCTGTTTCTCGACACCTCGGGGCATATCGTGGCGGCCCTGGGCGCCCTGGCGATGCTCTTGCTATCGGCGTCCGGCGCTGTGCTGCTGGCCCGCCGCGCCGGTGGCTGGGGCAAGCTGCTGCGGCCCTTGCGCGGCAGTTTCAGCCAGCGCTGGCACGCCGAGGTCGGGCGCCTGACGATCCTTGGCCTGCTGCTCTCGGCCCTGAGCGGGCTGTACCTGTCGGCCGGCACCTTGGGCCTGATCGCCGACGACGGCCAGGGCCAGCCGCCCCAGCCGCCCCCGATCAGCGCCGGCCCGGCCTTGCCGGCGGCCAGCCTCGCGGCGTTGCAGGCGGCGAACCTCAACGACCTGCGCGAGCTGGTCTACCCCGACCCTGACAGCCCCCAGGATCTGTTCAGCCTGCACACCCGCAGCGGCCAAGGTTATGTCGATCCGGCCAGCGGTGCCCTGCTGGCCTTCCAGCCCGAAAGCGGAATGCAGCAGCTCTCCGGGTTCATCTATCAACTGCACACCGGGGAAGGCTTGTGGTGGCTGGGCCTGCTGCTGGGCGTGTGCGCCCTGGGGGTACCGCTGATGAGCCTCACCGGTCTGTGGCTGTGGTGGCGCCGGCGTCGCGACAGCGCCGCGATCGATGACAACAGCACAACCAGCGACGCCGACTGCGTGATCCTGGTGGGCAGCGAGAGCAACAGCACCTGGGGCTTTGCCCGAACCCTGCAACAGGCCCTGGCGGCGGCGGGACGCAAGGTCCACAGCGCGCCGATGAACCAGCTGCGCGGCGACTACCCCAAGGCCCGCCAGTTGCTGATCCTCACCGCCACCCACGGCGACGGCGATGCCCCGACCTCGGCCAGCGACTTTCTCGCGCGCCTGCAACAACAGCCGCTGGCGCCTGATCTGAAGTACGCCGTGCTGGGCTTTGGCGACCGGCAGTTCCCGCGTTTCTGCGGCTTTGCCGAACAGGTACACAAGGCCTTGAGCGCCAGCGGTGCGCAGTGCCTGCTGCCCCAGGAAAACATCCATCGCCAGTCGCCCCAGGAATTCCGCCGCTGGGGCCAGGCCCTGGGACAGGCCTTGGGCTTGCCCCTGGACCTGCAGCATCAGACCCTCGCCCTGCCCTGCCATGAGTGGCAACTGGTGGAATCGGTGGCCTACGGCGATCAGGTCCAGGCACCGACGCGGATCTTGCGTTTCAAGGCGGCCGACAGCCGCGGGCAGCACTGGCCCGAGTTCCAGGCCGGCGACCTGGTGGGCATCCTGCCCCCCGGCACGACCCAGCCCCGCTTCTATTCCCTGGCCAGCAGCCGCGCCGACGGGGTGCTGGAGATCTGCGTGCGCAAGCACCCGGGTGGCCTGTGCTCGGGCTTTCTCCATGAACTGCAAACGGGCGCGCGGATCGCGGGGTTCATCAAGCCCAACCCGCAGTTTCGTCCCGCCCAAGGCACGCAGCCGGTGATCCTGATCGGTGCCGGCACCGGCATCGGCCCATTGGCGGGGTTCATCCGCGGCAACCGCTCCCGGCAGCCCATGCACCTGTACTGGGGCGGGCGTCACCCAGCCTCCGATTTTCTCTACGAGCCGGAGCTCAAGGGCTACCTGGCAGACCGGCGCCTGACCGCCCTGCGCGCGGCCTTCTCCCAGGTCCAGGAGCGCGGTTACGTGCAGGACCGGCTGCTGGCCGATGCCCTGGCACTGCGCAGGCTGGTGGAAAAAGGCGCCCAGGTGCTGGTCTGCGGCAGTCGGGACATGGCCAAGGGCGTGATGCTGGCCCTGGACGAAGTGCTGGCCCCGCTCAATCTCAGCGTACTGACCCTCAAGGCCCAAGGACGTTACCGTGAAGATGTCTACTGAAACCGTCGCACTGCAACGCTACAGCCTGAACGGCCCGACCATGGGCAGCCGCTACAGCGCGCTGTTCTATGCCGCCCCGGGCTTCGCCACCCTAGACCTCGGCGAGCGTCTGGCCCAGGCCGTGGCGCGGGTCGAGCAGCAGATGTCGGGTTGGAACCCCCAGTCCGATCTCAACCGCCTCAACGCCGCGCCCCGGCATCGCTGGATCAGCGTGCCCCGGGAGCTGATGAGCGTCATCACAACCGCGCTGCGGGTCAGCGAGCAATCGTGCGGTGCCTTCGAGATTGGCGTGGGGGATCTGGTCCAGAGCTGGGGCTTTGGCCCCACGCCACGGACCCTGGACCTGCCGGCCTTGCGCGAACTGGGCCGGCAGCGCCGCAGCCCCGCCACCAGAGCCCTGGTGCTGGAGCCCAGGCGCCACCGCCTGCGCAAGCGCGGCAAACTGCGCCTGGACCTCAACGGCATCGCCAAGGGCTTTGGCGTCGATGAGCTGGCCCGGGCCCTGGAAGCCTCGGGCATCCGCGACTACCTGGTAGGGATCGACGGCGAAATGCGCGCCCGGGGCCGCAAGCCCGGGGGCCAGCCCTGGAGCGTGGCCGTGGAAAAACCCCTGCGCGGCGAACGCCAAGTGATGGGGGTGATGGAACTGGAAGATGCGGCCATTGCCACCTCCGGCGACTACCGCCGGTGGGTGGACATCGCCGAGCAGTCCTACGCCCATACCCTTGACCCGACGACGGGCGAACCTCTGCGCAATCGTCTGGCCTCGGTCAGCGTGGTGGCCAACAGCTGCATGCTGGCCGACGCCTGGGCCACCGCACTGCTGGTACTCGGTGAAGTCGAGGGGCCACGGCTGGCCCAGGAACGCGGTATGGATGCCTTGTTCGTGATCCGCGACGGTACGCAGTGGCGGGAAGTGTCTATTGTGGGTGGACAGCTGCAGGCCGAGATCGAGGCCCGCTGAAACCCGTATCCGCAGCTTCCGTGTCTGCAATGCCATCAACCTGAGTCCATCGCCGATGAAATTCATGTACCGACACCGCGAACTGCACCGCAACGACCGCATCG
The DNA here is from genome assembly GCF_042980055.1 of Pseudomonas danubii. Classification (NCBI taxonomy): domain Bacteria; kingdom Pseudomonadati; phylum Pseudomonadota; class Gammaproteobacteria; order Pseudomonadales; family Pseudomonadaceae; genus Pseudomonas; species Pseudomonas danubii. The sequence continues at coordinate 3,749,868 of NZ_CP116502.1, read as the reverse complement.
GATGGTTGCGCGCCGCCGTCCTGGGGGCCAATGACGGGATTGTCTCGACCGCCAGCCTGCTGATCGGCGTGGCCGCGGCCAACGCCAGCCACGGCACACTGCTGGTGACCGGCATGGCCGGGCTGGTGGCGGGGGCCATGTCCATGGCCGCCGGAGAATACGTATCCGTGCACTCCCAGGCGGACACCGAACAGGCCGACCTGGCCCGGGAACGGCTCGAACTGGCCAGCGACCACCCGGCTGAGCTCAACGAACTGGCCCGTATCTACCAGAGCCGCGGCGTGAACCCGGAACTGGCACGGCAAGTGGCGGAGCAACTGATGGCCCACGACGCCCTGGGGGCTCACGCCCGCGACGAACTGGGCATCAGCGAGACCCTGGCGGCCAATCCGCTGCAGGCGGCCCTGGCCTCGGCAGCGAGCTTTGTGGTGGGCGCGGCCCTGCCCCTGGCGGTGACCTTCACTGCCCCGACGCACAGCGTGGTGCCGTGGATTGCCGGCATGTCCCTGGTGTTCCTCGGCGGCCTGGGGGGCCTGGCAGCCCGTGCCGGTGGTGCCAAAGTGCTCCCGGGTGCCTGGCGCGTGACCCTCTGGGGCACCCTGGCCATGGGCCTTACCGCCGCCGTGGGCAGCGCCTTCGGCACCGTGGTCTGACCCCGCTGTCCGCAAGCCTTGCATCGCCCATGCGGTCACCTGCGCTTCTGAGCTGATCCGTAGACGGCGCCTTTTTAACACCCTGAAATAGTAAATCCCGCCACTGACAGCCCCGTCCACAACAGCCGTCAGACGCCTGAGTACTGGCCTTCAGCTCAATCTGAAGAGCATCCGGGCCAATTCTCAACTCGGCCAAAACTGAATTCCCCCCATGAATAAGAAACGTCTTACCTGAAGCTCTTGTTAAACTCGCGCACATTTGCGTGAAGATTTAATGACAGGCAGGTTATTTGTGAAGTTGATCCGTCGTTGCCTCCAACACCCTCTTGCTCCCCTGTGCACCTTGTTCGGCCTGCTGTTGCTGGTGCCGATGGGCGCGCGCCTGGCCCTGGGCTGGTCCAATCCGCTGGGTTACCTGTCCGACCTGGCCAGCGCCAGTCTGCTGACCCTGCTCTTGTACCGCCGCCGCTGGTGGCTGGCGCTGCCCGTGCTGCTGGTGTGGGCCCTGCTGACCCTGGTCAGCGCCGAGCTGGTGAGCGCCGTGGGGCGCATGCCCAACCTCGCCGACCTGCATTACCTGGTGGACCCGCAATTTGTCGGCAATTCCACCGGCGGCGGCCTGACCCACCCTGAGCTGGGGGTGACCCTAGTGTTGGGGCTGGTGCTGTGGCTGGTGGTCCAGCGCAGCAGTCGCGCAGTCAAAACCCCGACACTGCCACGCACGCTCTGGATTCTGCCGCTGGGCTTGCTCCTGGCCCACGGCGCCACCCAATACCTCAAACCCAGCGAAGCCGATCAGTGGCAGCTGTTCAACCTGCCCCACCAGGCCCTGGCCACCGCCACCGGCCAGGCGCAGATGCAATTGGAAGACTGGCTGCAAGGCGATGTCGCCGATGTGCCGCCGCCCATGGCCGGCCTGACCCGTCTGGACCTTGAAGGCCAGCCGCTGCTGCCCAGCGCCGGCCGCGCGCGTAACGTGCTGCTGATTACCCTGGAAGGCATTCCCGGGGCCTACATCCGCACCAACCGCGAGGCCCTGAACAGCCATTACCAGGAAGACCTGATGCCCAAGCTCAGCGCCTGGGCCGAGCGTGGCATGAACACCCCGGACTACGTGCTGCACAGCCACCAGACCATTCGCGGCCTGTACGCCATGCTCTGCGGCGACTACGACAAGCTCGACAACGGCACCCCCAAGGGCGTCGAGATGCTCACCCAGAACCAGCGCAACCAGGCCTGCCTGCCGGCGCAGATGCACAAGTTCGGTTTCAACACCCACTACCTGCAAGGCGCCGGCCTGCGCTTCATGGCCAAAGACAAGATCATGCCGCACATCGGTTTTGACGCGACCCATGGCCTGGAGTGGTTCAAGAACGACAACTACCTGGAATTCCCCTGGGGCAAGGACGACAAGGCCTTCTTCGAAGGCGCCCTGAGCTACGTGGATCAGTTGAAGAAGAAAAAACAGCCATGGATGCTCACCCTGCTGACCGTCGGCACCCACCAGCCCTACTCCGCGCCCGAGGACTACCTGGAGCGCTACGAGACGCCCAAGCAGGCGGCGGTCGGCTACCTGGACGACGCCATCGACCAGTTCCTCACGGAGCTGGAACGCAAGGGCGTGCTCAAGGACACCCTGGTGATCATCACCTCCGATGAATCCCACGGCATCGACGGCGTGCGCCTGGCCTCGTCCTGGGGCTTCAACCTGATGCTGGCCCCCGACCAGGACCTGCTGCCCCCTCTCAAGTCCGGGACCTACGGCCACGTCGACCTCAGCGCCTCAGTGCTGGACTACTTCGGCCTGCCGGTGCCCGCCAGCCTCAGCGGCCGCTCGCTGTTTCGCGACTACGCCCAGGGCCGGGAAATCATGTCCTACACCAACGGCAAGCTGCGCTACCACGACGGCCAGGGCACCTTCACCGAATGTGATTTCCAGCAGCGCTGCCGCTACTACTCAAGCCCCGGTTTCATCGCCGACAGCGCCAGTCTGCTGGGTCAGTACGGCGGCCTGCGGGCCCGGCAGATCAGTGCCAGAGCCACGCATCTGGATCGCAGCCTGCTGCAATCACCCCTGAACCAGCACTATCAGTTCGGCAGCCCGGCGATCATCCCGCTGCAAGCACAGATCAAGGATGACTGGGCCGACAACCTGATCGGCGCCCAGTACCTGGAAATGCCCAAGGGTTCCCAAACCCGGGTGCGCTTCACCGTGCGCTCCGCCGACCCGCAGCAAAACGCGTACATCCTGCTCAAGGGCAAGGAACTGGAACAGGACGTCCCCCTGGGCCTGCCGGAAGAAATGCTGGTAACCCCCGACCAGCCGCTGCAAATGGACTTCAGCTTCGACAACCCGGAAACCCGCAAGGCGTTCTCCTTCCACCTTCTGGGCTACGGCCTGGGCGCGGTGGAAGTCAGCGACTTCAGCGTGATCACCGAGTTGCCGGGGCAACCTGAAAACGTCGACGCCGAAGAAGACAGCAGCGCCCATTCCAGCTGAACCCTGCCGGACATCGAGCATCGCCCTTTCGGGCGACGCTCGATGCGCCCCTCTACACGCCCCGCAAAAAATATTTTCCTGTACATGAAACTTTTTTTGTACAGGAAAAGTCGGACCGTTGATGTCATTTGAACATCATTGAGCTATCACGCTGCCTCGTCGAGACACAGCCCTGTGAAGCATTCAGTCAACGGTTTAGGAGCGGTCCTTCCTATGTTTTCCAATCTGAGCATTTCACAAAAGCTCTATGCCGGTTTCGGCGTCGTCCTGCTGATCCTCCTGCTGCTGGTACTAGCGGCCCTGCGCGGTTTCGATCAGGTCAGCAGCAGTGTCAAAAGCAACATCCACAGTTACGAGGTCCTGAGCCAGTCCGACGCCCTGCTGCGCAGCCTGATCAATGTCGAGACCGGTATGCGCGGTTATGCCCTCACCGGTCGCGACAGCTTCCTCGAACCTCTGGAGCAAGGCGAAAAAGCCTTTGCCGACTATTACGCCCGGATCAAAAGCAGCACCGCCGACAACCCCGAGCAGCAGGCACGCCTGGAGCGACTCAAGGCCCTGCACGACCAGTGGCTGCGCGACGACGTCCAGGGCAACCTGGACCTGCGCCGGGCGATCAACGCCGGAAGCCAGCCTGCCGAAGCCATGGCGGCACAAATCAGTGCCGGCCGCGACAAGGCCAAGATGGACGCCATGCGCCAGCTCACCAGTGAGTTGCGCGACGCGGAAAAAAGCCTGCAGGACGCCCGCAGCCAGGCCATGGACGACGCCAAGGCCTCGGCCCTGGCGATCCTGATCGGCGGCGGCTTGCTGGCGGCGGTGCTGGCCATGCTGGTGGCCTGGTCGCTGTCCAGCAATCTGGTGGGCCGTATCCGCCAGGCCGTGGACGTGGCCAAGGCCATCGCCGCCGGCCGCCTGGACAGCAGCATCAGCGCCACCGGCCGTGATGAGGTGAGCAACCTGCTGCAGGCCTTCGCCGCCATGCAGGAGCGCCTGCGGACCATGATCAGTCAGATCAAGCAGGGGGCCGACCAGTTGGTCAGCGCCTCCCAGAGCATTTCCAGCGCCTCGTTGCAGCTCTCGGCTTCGGCCCAGGAGCAGTCCCACTCGGCCTCCTCCATGGCGGCCACGGTGGAAGAGCTGACCGTGAGCATCAACCATGTGGCGGACAACGCCGGAGATGCCCACGCCCTGTCCAGCGAGTCCGGACGCCAGTCCGAGGAAGGCGGCAGCGTGATCCAGGACACCCTGGGCAGCATGCGCCTGATCGCCGAGACCGTGCAGGCTTCGGCCACCCAGATTGGTGAACTGGGTCAGCACGCCGAGCAGATCTCCAGCATTGTCAGCGTGATCAAAGGCATTGCCGAACAGACCAACCTGCTGGCCCTCAACGCAGCCATCGAAGCCGCCCGGGCCGGGGAACAGGGTCGCGGCTTCGCCGTGGTGGCCGATGAGGTACGCCTGCTGGCCCAGCGCACGGCCAACTCGACCCAGGAAATCACCGAGATGGTCGGCAAGATCCAGCTGGGCACCCGAGAGGCGGTGAGCAGCATGGACGTGGGGGTCAATCAGGTGAAAAACGGCGTCGAACTGGCCCAGCAGGCCGGTGAGGCCATCGTCAATATCCGCACCTCGTCCGGCAATGTGGTGCGGGTGGTGGACCAGATCTCCCTGGCCCTGCGGGAGCAGACCGCCGCCAGTCAGGATGTGGCGCGCAATGTCGAACGCATCGCCCAGATGTCCCAGCAGAACAGCCAGGCCGTGGAGGAAACCACCGAGACCGCCCGCTCCCTGCAGCAACTGGCGCAGAACCTGGAGCAACAGGTGAACGTGTTCCATCTGTAGGTTCAGCGCCCTGGCCAGGGCGACCGCCCAGTCATCGACGCAAAACCCTGGCATCCCCGAGGTTTTGCGTTTATTTCTGATCACCGTCCCCTCTGCAAAGGAGAGCAGCCCATGATCGATCGACCCACCGCTGCGCCGTTCGAACAAGTCGCCGCCGCCATGCACGGCCAGCCGTTCATGGTCCTGACCGGGGCCGGCATCAGCACCCCGTCAGGTATCCCCGACTACCGCGACAGCGAAGGCGTGCGCCGCGGCAAGCAGCCGATGATGTACCAGGAGTTCCTTGGACAGGCCAACGCCCGTCGTCGCTACTGGGCCCGAGCCATGCTCGGCTGGCCGCGCATGCGCCAGGCTCGGCCCAATGCCGCGCACCAGGCGTTGGCGCAATTGCAGGCCGCAGGCCGGATTGCCGGGGTGATCACCCAGAATGTCGACGCCCTGCACGATCAGGCCGGCAGCCTGGACGTCATCGAACTGCACGGCAGCCTGCACCGAGTGCTGTGCCTGGATTGCGGCCAGCGCAGTCAGCGTGATGCCATCCAGCAGCAGTTGCAGGCGCTCAATCCCTACCTGGCCGGCGTCGACGCGGTGCAGGCGCCGGATGGCGACACCCTGCTGGACCCGGCCTTCGAGGAACGCTTCCAGGTCCCCCGCTGCCCCTATTGCGACGGCGACCGCTTGAAGCCCGACGTGGTGTTCTTCGGCGAGAACGTGGCCCAGACCACCGCCGCCCGGGCCTTGAGTGCCGTACACGAGGCCGCCGGCCTGCTGGTGGTGGGTTCATCGCTGATGGCGTATTCGGCGTTTCGCTTGTGTCGCGCCGTGGCTGAGCAGGGCAAGCCGCTGCTGGCCATCAACTTCGGCAAGACCCGCGCCGACGAGTTGCTGGACCTCAAGCTCGGCGAGCCCTGCGACCGGTTGCTGCCGCTGTTGGCCGAACGCCTGCTGCGCTAAGCCTCAAAGCATGGCCACGCGCTGGTCGAGGTTTTCCTCGCGCAGGATGTCGAACAGCGCCTGGGCCGCGGTGGACAACTCCTCCCCCGGCTTGGTCAAGACGCCGATGGCCCGCTCCACCACCGGATCATCCAGGGTCAGGCAATGCCCGCCCAGCTCGCGCATGTGCTGGGCACACAGCGCCGGCACCGCACTGACGCCCAGGCCGCTGGCGACCATGCGCCCCACGGTCGCCAACTGGTGGCTTTCAAATTCCACCGGCAACTGCACGCCCCGGGCCCGCAGATGGTCCTCCAGCATCACCCGCACCGTGGACGGCCGCTGCAGGGTGATAAAGGGCTCCTGCAGCAGCGTCTGCCAGTCGATGCGGCTACGCTGCGCCAGGGGCGAATCCTTGGGCACCACGGCCACGAAACGGTCGATGTACAGCGGGGTGAAGAGCAAGGAAGTGCTGTCCTGAGGCTCGAACGCCACCCCCAGTTCCACCTCGCGGTCGCGGACCATCTCCAGCACCTGCTCGTTGACCACGTCATTGACCGTGACGTTGACCTGGGGGTAGCGGGCGCGAAAGTGCTTGAGGATCGGCGGCAGCAGATTACCGGCAAAGGACGGCATCGCCGCCACCGTCACCCGTCCGCGCTGCAGGGTGAAACGCTGGCGCAGTTCGTCCTCGGCGTTGTCCCAATCGGCGATCAGCCGTCGCGCCAGAGGCAACAGGGCCTCGCCTTCCGGGGTCAGGGCGACATTGCGCGTGTTGCGGGTAAACAGGCGCCCGCCCAGGCCTTCTTCCAGGGCCTTGATGGTCAGGCTCAGGGCCGACTGCGACAGGTGCAGGCGCTCGCAGGCCAGGGCAAAGCTCAAACTGTGGGCCACCGCCAGAAAGGCCCGAATCTGTTTAACCGTCATCTGTCATCCTCAGGAGGCAGCCGCCAGCTATAAACTTCAGGCCGCAAGCTTGGAACTTATTATGCTGATTTTCAAATCAATCAACCTTAAAAATCAACTTAACAAATCAATCCTGCAGCGCAACACTGATCCGCAAACGGCTGGCCAGCCGCCAACGAACAAGAAAGAGGATGGTGCAAATGGCAGGTTTCGATAAGCGCGTGGCGTCCTACGAGGAAGCCCTGGAAGGTCTGCAAGATGGCATGACCGTGATCGCCGGCGGCTTCGGTCTGTGCGGTATCCCCGAGAACCTGATCGCCGAGATCAAGCGCCGCGGCACCCGTGATCTGACCGTGGTGTCGAACAACTGCGGGGTCGATGGTTTCGGCCTGGGCGTGCTCCTGGAAGACCGCCAGATCAGCAAGGTGATCGCCTCCTACGTCGGTGAAAACGCCCTGTTCGAGAAACAGCTGCTCAGCGGCGAAATCGAAGTGGTGCTGACTCCCCAAGGCACCCTGGCGGAAAAAATGCGCGCTGGCGGCGCCGGCATCCCGGCCTTTTTCACCGCTACCGGCGTCGGCACCCCGGTGGCCGACGGCAAGGAAACCCGCGAGTTCAAGGGCCGCACCTACCTGATGGAAGAGTCCATCACCGGTGACTTCGCCATCGTCAAGGGCTGGAAGGCCGACCATTTCGGCAACGTGGTCTATCGCCACACCGCGCAGAACTTCAACCCCCTGGCGGCCACCGCCGGCAAGATCACCGTGGTCGAAGTGGAAGAAATCGTCGAGCCGGGCGAGCTGGACCCGACGCAGATCCACACCCCTGGCATCTACGTCGACCGGGTCATCTGCGGCACCTTCGAGAAGCGCATCGAACAGCGCACCGTGCGCAAGTGATCGCCCTTCCCCAGCCCGACTAAAAGGACAACAAACATGGCTCTTACCCGCGAACAAATGGCTCAGCGCGTCGCCCGCGAACTGCAGGACGGCTTCTACGTCAACCTCGGCATCGGCATTCCGACCCTGGTGGCCAACTACATCCCCGACGGCATGGAAGTCATGCTGCAGTCGGAAAACGGCCTGCTGGGCATGGGCGCCTTTCCTACTGAAGACGAAGTCGACGCCGACATGATCAACGCCGGCAAGCAGACGGTCACCGCACGCATCGGCGCCTCGATCTTCTCCTCCGCCGAATCCTTCGCGATGATCCGCGGCGGCCATATCGACCTCACCGTGCTCGGCGCCTTCGAAGTCGACGTGCAAGGCAACATCGCCTCGTGGATGATCCCCGGCAAGCTGGTCAAGGGCATGGGCGGCGCCATGGACCTGGTGGCCGGTGCCGAGAACATCATCGTCACCATGACCCACGCCTCGAAAGACGGCGAATCCAAGTTGCTCAGCCGTTGCAGCCTGCCGCTGACCGGCGCCCAGTGCATCAAGCGCGTGCTCACCGATCTGGCCTACCTGGAGATCGAGAACGGCGCCTTCATCCTCAAGGAGCGCGCCCCCGGGGTCAGCGTCGAGGAAATCGTCAGCAAGACCGCCGGCAAGCTGATCGTGCCGGACCACGTGCCTGAAATGCAGTTCGCTTAAGGAGCCCCAACATGCAAGACGTCGTTATCGTTGCCGCTACTCGTACCGCCGTGGGCAGTTTCCAGGGCTCCCTGGCGGGCATTCCCGCCGTCGACCTGGGCGCCGCGGTGATTCGCCAACTGCTGGCCCAGACCGGCATCGACCCGGCCCAGGTGGACGAAGTGATCATGGGCCAGGTGCTCACCGCCGGCGCCGGGCAGAACCCCGCCCGCCAGGCCGCGATCAAGGCCGGCCTGCCCCACGCCGTGCCCGCCATGACCCTGAACAAGGTCTGCGGCTCTGGTCTTAAAGCCCTGCACCTGGGCGCCCAGGCCATCCGCTGCGGCGATGCCGAAGTAATCATCGCCGGCGGCCAGGAAAACATGAGCCTGTCCAACTACGTGCTGCCCGGCGCCCGCACCGGCCTGCGCATGGGCCACAGCCAGATGATCGACTCCATGATCAGCGACGGCCTGTGGGACGCCTTCAACGACTACCACATGGGCATCACCGCCGAGAACCTGGTGGAGAAATACGGCATCAGCCGCGAAGCCCAGGACGCCTTCGCCGCCGCCTCCCAACAGAAAGCTGCAGCGGCCATCGAGGCCGGGCGCTTCGTTGACGAGATCACCCCGATCCAGATTCCCCAGCGCAAGGGCGAACCGCTGACCTTCGCCACCGACGAACAACCGCGCCCCGGCACCACCGCCGAAGCCCTGGCCAAGCTCAAGCCGGCATTCAAGAAAGACGGCAGCGTCACCGCCGGCAACGCCTCGGCGCTGAACGACGGCGCCGCCGCGGTGATGCTGATGAGCGCCAGCAAGGCGCGGGCCCTGGGCCTGCCGGTGCTGGCCAGAATCGCCGCCTACGCCAACGCCGGGGTCGACCCGGCGATCATGGGCATCGGCCCGGTTTCCGCCACCCGCCGCTGCCTGGACAAGGCCGGCTGGACCCTGGACCAGTTGGACCTGATCGAAGCCAACGAAGCCTTCGCCGCGCAATCCCTGTCCGTGGCCAAGGAGCTGGCGTGGGATGCGAGCAAGGTCAACGTCAACGGTGGCGCCATTGCCATCGGCCACCCGATCGGCGCGTCGGGCTGCCGGGTGCTGGTGACCCTGCTGCATGAAATGCTCAAGCGCGACGCCAAGAAAGGCCTGGCGACCCTGTGCATCGGCGGCGGTCAGGGCGTGGCATTGGCCATCGAGCGCTAACCATCCGGCCCGCGACCTGCGCGGGCCTGCCCCTCAGAAACATCCCGCTGTGAGCCCGCTTGTCAGCGCAGGCGTTCGAGAGATCGCCTTTGCCAGCAAGCGGGCTCCTGTAGCGAGGGTGTCGGTTTTCATAGGATGTTTCGTAGCTGCCCCTCCAGGCGCCGCGCTTCCTCTCGCAACGACTGGCAAAAGCCCTCGACAAAACTCGATGACGGCCGGTAGTCCGGGCGGATCAGCATCACCCGATACGGCACCGACAGCTGCAGCGGACGGATCGCCAAGCCACGCCCCACTTCTTCCATGGCGCTCAGTGGATTGATGATCGCCACCCCCAGTTTCTGGCGCACCATGGCGCACACCGAGGCGGCGTTGGTGGTTTCCACCACCACCCGGCGATCGACCCCGGCCTGGCGAAAATGCTCGTCCAGGGTTTGCCGGTAGATATCCAGGCCCGAAAGATTGATGAAGTTCTGCCCGCGAAAATCCTCCGAAGCCAGCCGTGGCCTGGCCAACAGCGGATGATCGTCCGGGAGGATGCAGACCATATCGGCGCAGAACAGCAACTCGCCCTGAGTACCTCTTGGCAGGTGCTCGCTTTCGGTGAGGCCCAGGTCATGGCGCTGGGCGCTGAGGGACTCTTCCAGCAGCGGCGATTCCTGGGCAGTGATGCTCAGGCCGATCCCCGGATGCGCTTGCAAAAAGCGCTGGCACACCCGCGGCAGCAGGGTCTGGGAGAACAGTGGCAGGCAGCTCAGGCTCAACTGGCCGTGCTCGAAACGGCGGATCGACTGGGCCACGCTGTTGATTCGCTCCAGCCCCACATAGGCCCGCTCGACCTCTTCAAGCAACAGCAGGGCCTGGGCCGTGGGCAGCAGGCGCCCGCCTTCGCGGTCGAACAGGCGCAGACCGGAAAGCGCCTCCAGCCGCGCCAGTTCGCGGCTCACCGTGGGCTGCGAGGTGAACAGCAGGCGCGCGGCGCCGGTGACGCTGCCGGCCTGCATGATGGCGCGGAATACTTCGATGTGCCGCAGGGAGATGTCCATGAACAGAGGCTCGCTTGATCGCTCAACCCATATCAGATCTGAATTAGGCTACAAAGAATAGATATTTTATTGAATGACCGGAAATCGGCATGCTGCAACCACTCTCACTGACCACAGACAGCAATCGCCATGGCCATTCCCTTCTCTCCCGCTCAACTCGTCGCCGCTGCCCGCCAATATGGCACTCCACTGTGGTGCTATGACGCCGCCACCATCCAGGCGCGCATTGCCCAACTGCAGGCCTTCGACGTGGTGCGCTACGCCCAGAAAGCCTCGTCCAACCTGCACCTGCTGCGCCTGATCCGCGAGGCCGGGGTACGGGTCGACGCCGTATCCCTGGGAGAAATCGAGCGTGCCCTGCTGGCCGGTTTCAGCCCGGTGGATGCCGGCATCGTCTTCACTTGCGACCTGTTCGACGCAGCCACCCTCAAGCGCGTGGTGGAACTGCAAGTGGAGGTCAACGCCGGCTCCATCGACATGCTCCGTCAACTCGGGGAGCAGTCCCCGGGGCACCGGGTCTGGCTGCGGATCAACCCGGGCTTCGGCCACGGCCACAGCCGCAAGACCAACACCGGCGGCGAGAACAGCAAACACGGCATCTGGCACGATCAGGTCGGCGAAGCCCTGGCGGTGATCCGCCAGTACGGCCTGCACCTGGTAGGCCTGCACATGCACATCGGTTCCGGGGTCGACTACGACCACCTGGAGCAAGTGGGCGCGGCCATGGTGGCGGCGGTGAAATCCCTGGACCACGACATCGAGGCATTCTCCATTGGTGGCGGCCTGTCCACCCCTTACCGCGACGGCGACACCGCGGTGGACGTGCAGCGCTACGCCAACGCCTGGAGCGTTGCGCGCCGGGAGATCGAGGCCTACCTGGGCCACGGCGTGCGCATGGAAATCGAGCCCGGGCGTTTCCTGGTGGCCGAGGCCGGTTGCCTGGTCAGCGAAGTACGGGTGGTGAAGACCGCCGGCCAGCATCACTTCGTGCTGGTGGACACCGGCTTCAACGACCTGATGCGCCCGGCCATGTACGGCGCCTACCACGGCATGAGCCTGCTGGACGCCAGCGGCCAGCCGGTGCAGCGCCCGCAACAGCTGACCGTGGTTGGCGGCCCGCTGTGCGAGTCCGGCGACATTTTCACCCAGGACGACGAATGCCTGACCCCGCGCCTGCTACCCCAGGCCCAGGTCGGCGACCTGCTGGTGCTGCACGACACCGGCGCCTACGGCGCCAGCATGTCCTCCAACTACAACAGCCGGCCGCTGCTGCCGGAAGTGCTGTTCGCCAACGGCCAGCCACAGCTGATCCGCCGGCGCCAGCCCCTGGCGGACTTGCTGGCGCTGGAACTGGGGTTGTAAGCCCCCTCTGGATACCGATCCGGATAGCGACACAGGGAAACAAGGCCCTGTGTTCGCCCAGCCAGGTGCTCGTCCCTTTCCCTGCCATCGCGCTGCTGACCGGCTTAGCCAGCCTGCTCCATGGACAAGGCAATCCCCTTGAACTAATAGTCAGTAGCCAGGAGTTCCGAGCACAAGGGAGAGAGCCATGAGCGATGCAGACAAGGGTAAGAAAGAACCCGGCAAGAGCGAAGGCGGCAGCGGGCTCACCTCGATCTTCAACCTCATTCCCAGCATCTATTACGACCTGATTGCGCGAATCTGCCCAGGCATGGCGTTCTGGATCGTCCTGGCCTTCAAGTACCCGCTCCTGCCAGGGGTTGAACCGCAAAGTGTTCCAGCAATGCTCACAGGCACTCTGCTTATCGTATTGATCATTCTTAGCTACGTATCCGGCATCGTCTTCACAGGTTTTGCCGTCCTCTGGGACCTGTTGTCCATCGCCCTCTTAGCCAGCAGCCGGAACATGAAACAATTGCTGGGACTGGACGGAGAAACATCCACCTCCTTTACCAGGCAATGGAAACATCTTTCAAAGCGCATCGACCAAGTCATAAAAGAGGATGAGGGGGCCGGGAAGACACTGGTGAAGGCCATGGCGGAAGTGACGCTTTGCCAGAACCTGCTGAGCGGATTCATTACCCTGATCACCATAGAGTTGTGCTACAACACCCCAGTTTTTCTGCCCATCGCGCAATACAAGTTACTTTACCTGGGCATTAGCATCGCCCTCATCAGTTCGATGCTATGTCGTCAGGCGATGTTTCTTGGTCGCGTAGATGACTTGCACGAAATCTACATAAAAGGCCGCGAGGTCTAAGCGCCCAAGATATCAATTGTCATAGTAGATACTCTGGATTCCAAGAATCCGCACGACTTGAGCGCCCTGCCACTCTCGTTTGAGCGCTACCACTGCCAGCAACTTGTTCGATGTAGCATCCAGGTTCTTCTTGGCCACAGGAAGAAAGATCGACACCTGACTGGCAAGCGTTGCCTCTACAGGGATCTCATACTGCTCTGCGCGATAGCACTCCATGTGCAAGACGTTGCCAATCAAGTCTTTGATAATGAAATACTCTCGTGAAAAGTCCTCATTCTGAGGCAATTCGGCTTGGCTCTTGTCCCACAGCAACTGCCCTTGGGGGGTCACCTTCGACAGTGCGAGCCGCACATCCGCACTTGAGATCCGGTGCTCTGCGGTGAAATCCAGTTTTGCAATCAAATTGTTCAAGAGCGCATTGATTTCGTTCTCTCCGGGCGTGGCGCCATCCAGGTGATGAGCCAGCAAGGATACGGCCAGAAACTTGCTGCCGGTGCCTTTGCCACCCCATCCGAACTCTCCTCGATTGGCATGCAGGTCTCGTCGTCCTTCCAGCAGATGCTTACGTGACGATTGGAGATCAAAGCAGATAACCAGCCTGACCCCTTCGACAATCCTCAATGAATACTCGAAATCAGGCTCTTCCTGATAATGCTGTGTAGGCATGACAATACGTTCGTATATTTTGTTTATATACACTTTGTTGTTCGCTACATCGGCCTCATACATGCCATTTTCAATGCTATTGAAGATCACCTGCGAACTAAGATTTCGGTACTTTTCATAGGTTCTTTTCTTGGTGACAGAGAACACATAATTATCCCCCCTGTCCTCGAAGCATTGAACAATTTCTTTGGCCGAAAAGAAGTAGGTCAGGTCATTACCCTGATCATCCTGGGAGTGGATCAAGCAAAAAAACTCGCAGCGGGGAACCTGTTGATCCAATACATAATGCTTTTGGATACGCACCGGATTTTTCTTCTGGAAGTACTTCGACTGCACAATACCGAAGCACTGGATGCCACCAGCGGCAGCCCTGATGGACTCAAGATCGGTCTGCGGAAACTGCACCAGAAAATCTGCGCCATCCACATCGGGGGTGCGCTTCAAAACCCAGAATCGTTTCAACAACAGCGCCGATGTTTTCTGCTCACCGATACTGCCATTGATCTCCTGTACACCTAGCCCCATGCCTACGCCCCTGCCCGCCTGATTGATGGAAATTCCATTGCCTCCCCCGGCCGGAGCAAGCGGTCAGGGGAGGTTGATTATCCATCAATCGGCATAGCTGAGGACGCCCCTGCTACCAAGGCATCAGTTGCAGCCGTTCCTCCTGGTTGTTCACGCTGTCGTCCTGCTTGCGGGTCAACAGCGGCGCACCGTCGGCGCCGTAGAACTGCACCACCAACTCGGCGCTGTCGGGATGCAAGTCGAGACGGGCGAAGTTATCGGCCTGGGTAAAGGCCCAGGTGTGATAATCCATGGTGTGCGTACCGTCGAGAAGCGCAAAGCTATCGGGCGTCTGCGGCGCCGTTGAGTCGTGCACGTAACCAGCCGGGTCACCGTCGGCAAAGGGAAAAGGCCAGTAGAAGGCCGACGAGGTGACGGCGTAGGACTTCAGGGCCTGCCCTGCGGCACTGAACGCCAACCGGGAAATGTTCGAGCAGTGAATGTCTCCGGACAGGAACACCACGTTCTGCACCTGGTGCTCGATCATGGTTTCCAGCACGGCGCGCCGCGTGGAGGGGAAAGCCGACCAGGAGTCACTGTCGTTCTTGTGGCGCACGGCATCAGAATCTGTGCCCACGGTATCCACACCGTTGGGCACAAAGACGCTGGAAGTGACCACGAACTTGGGGATGTTGCCCCGATCCTCCTGCATGTGCCGCAACCAGGCACACAGCCGGTCGAGCTGACCCGGTTCGCTGGGGTGCAGTGAAGGACGGCCCAGCAGATGGTTGTCCTCCAGGGCATCCGGCACATCATCGAGAAAGCGCTGGGTACGGGTGTCGAGCACGAAGAACGGGTAGTCGCCACAGGAGAAGTCGTAGAACAGCTGGTTGGTCTGCAACTGCTGCAGGTACTTGTCGTCACCGGTCATGGCCCGGCCATGGACATAGCTGTCGGCAAAGCGGGGTCCATGGCTCCACTGGTAACTCATGTAGGCGCCCATGGCGAGGTTGAACAGCAGGCGCTTGTCACGGTCCTTGCGAATCCGGTCCTGGGTCCAGTTGTCCTCGATCTCGTGGTCGTCGAGGATCATGTAGGTGGGCAGGTGGGCCAGCAATTGGCGGATGTTCGGCGAGCCGAAAGCGCTGTGGTAGCGCTCCTCGAATTCCTCGAAAGTATCCGCCAGCCCCACCGGCACCAGGCGGTTGAACAGGTCGGCATAAATCTGGTCACCCACCATCAGCACCAGTTGCGCATCCCCATGGTCGGCCAGCATCGGCCCGAAGATGGTGTCGGAATTCTTGCGTTTCCACAGCAGCCCCGGGTAGCGGCAAGACCCCAGCAGAAAGCTCAGGGGCGCGGGTTTGGCGCCGGCACTGGCGTGGGTTGTGAACTCGGCTTCGACGTACATCTTGTCGGCCCCGGTGCGGTTCAGATCATTGGCCCAGGCGCCAGGCTCGGGCAGGCGCTGCACCACCGACTCGCTGGACACATCATCATCATTGCTGCCCGCGTCATCGACGTTGAGCGACGCCATGCGCACCCGATACCGGGTGTCAGGCGTCAGCACAAAGGGCTTGAGCTGCTTGCGCGCAGCCTGGTTGCTCCACAGGCTGGTGTCGACACCAAGATTGAAAGTGCCGGTACGGTGGTACTCGCGTCGCAAGCGAAAATAGAAGATGTTGTCCGCCGCGACCCGACCATTGCTGCCCACCACGCCAATCACGCCGATGGTGCGGATATCCTCCGCCACGCCCTTCTCGTCCAGGGCATCGGAGGCGGCGATCCATAAACGGCAGGACGTATCGGTGGTGTGCCCGACAATCGGGCCTAAAGAAGGGGTGCGAAGTGTACTCACGGTGACCTGCTCCTTGGTGGGGTGTGCAGGCCAAGCTTAGTTCGGGCGCGGCAACCGACAAGCCCGATCAGGCGCCTCGGACAACCGGTCGAAACAGGCGACAATCAGCGCCAGCAGCATCAGAACGGCAGCGACCGCAAAGGTCCAGTGCATGCCACGGGCCACCGCCGCAACATCGGCAGGACCGCCCTCGCCCGGCCGCGACATCACGGCAAACAACGCCCCCATGGCGGCCGCGCCGCTGATCAGGCCAAGGTTGCGTGACAAGCTCAACAGGCCCGCCGTCAGCCCCCGTTGCTGCGCTGCCACGTCGAGCATCACCAGGCTGTTGTTGGCCGCCTGGAACAGCGCATAGCTGGCAGTCACCAGGGCAATGGGCAGCAGGTACCCCGCCAGCCCCAGGCTCACGGGCAACAGCGCCAGCAGGCACAGACCGAAGAACATGCCCAGCAGCCCGAGCCGGCACAAGAGCCGGGCGCCGAGCCTATCCACCAGGCGTCCGGCGGGTACCCCGCTCAGGGTCGCCACCAGCGGCCCCAGGGACAGGCACAGGCCCACCCAGACAGTCGCCAGCCCCAGCCCCTGGGACAGATAGAAAGGCCCGATCACCAGAGTGGTCATGATCACCGTGGACACCAGCAGGCTCAGTAACAGGCTGCGGCGCAGTTGCGGCCGGCGCAGCAAGGCGGGCTGAAACAGCGGCGCGGCTACCCGTCGCTCTACCCACACCAACAGCACGCCCCCACCCACCGCTACCGACAACAGCCCCAGGTTCAACAGCGCCAGCGGGTTGTCCCCCAGGGTCAGGGCCAGGGCATAGGCACCCAGGCTCAGGGCCAGGAGCAGCGTCCCGGGCAGATCGAAAGCGCTGGCTGAGGTGGCTTTGGGGTCCTGTGGCAGGCAACGCCAGGCCAGCAGCCAAGCCAGTAGTCCCAACGGCACATTGACCAGGAAAATCCAGCGCCAGCCGACGCCGGCCAGCAACAGGCTGCCCAGGGACGGACCCAGAGTGGTGCCCAGGGCCGACAGGCTGCCCAGCACGCCCATAGCCGTTCCCGTGTGAGCTTTGGGTAGCGCATCGCCCACCAGGGCCATGCTCAGGGCCAGCATCAGGGCCGCCCCCAGGCCTTGCAGGGCCCGGGCCGCCAGCAGCCAACCAAGGCTTGGCGCCAGACCACAGAGCAGCGAAGCCAGGGTGAACAGGGCGATCCCGCCCAGCAGCACCCGGCGCCGGCCCAGCAGGTCTCCCAGGCGCCCGGCGCTGGCAATCAAGGTGGTGATCACCAGCAGGTAGGCCAGGACAATCCACTGCACCTGCTGGAAGGATGCCTCCAGGCTCCGGGCCAGGCTCGGCAGCGCGGCGTTGGCAATGCTGGTGTCCAGGGACGGCATCAGCGTCGCCAGCGACAGGCTGGCCAGGGCCCAGCGTGCACGGGGTTGAAGCGCGGGACGGTTCGACTCAAGGGTGGACATTGCGCAGACTCCATCAAGGCATTTGCCCGCCAGCCTATGTCCGCGCCAGACCTGGCGGAAGACGCAGGCCTTGCAGTTAATTGATGCATGCAACGCCATGTCAGCTCTGAGCGTGCTAGATTCCGCCCATGTCGACTCCCGATCTGAATCTGCTGCTGACCCTGGACGTACTGCTGAGCGAAGGCAGTGTGGCCCGGGCCGCCCTGCGCCTGAACCTGAGCCCGTCGGCCATGAGCCGGGCCCTGTCCCGCCTGCGCCAGGCCACCGGTGACCCGCTGCTGGTCCGCGCCGGACGCGGCCTGGTGCCCACGCCCCGGGCACTGGAGCTGCGCCAGCAAGTCGGACCGCTGGTGGAGCAAGCTCAGGCCGCCCTGCGCCCGGCCGAGCAGATCGACCTCAGGCAACTGGTGCGCACCTTCACCCTGCGCAGCCGCGACGGTTTCGTCGAGAACTTCGGCCCGGCCCTGGTCAACCGCCTGCGGGCCGAAGCGCCCGGGGTACGGGTGCATTTCGTGCCCAAGCTGGACCGCGACAGCAAGCCCCTGCGCGAGGCCAGCGTCGATCTGGAAACCGCAGTGATCGATGCCGACACCAGCCCCGAGTTGCGCACCCGGTCGCTGTTTCGCGATCGCTTTATCGGCGTGGTGCGCAGCGACCACCCCTTGAGCCGCGGCCCGGTGAGTCTCGACCACTACCTGGCCGGCCAGCACATCCTGGTGTCCCACCAGGGGCACGACCATAGCCGCATGGACGATACGCTGCAGGCCCTGGGCCGGCAGCGGCAGATCGTCACCCTGGTCAGCGGTTTTTCCGCGGCCCTGGCCCTGGCCCGGGGTTCGGACCTGATCGCCTTGGTGCCCGAACGCCACACCAGCAACCTGCGAGAAGGCCTGCACAGTTTCCGCCTGCCGGTACCGCTGCCGGAGCTGACCATTTCCCTGCTCTGGCACCCGCGCATGGAGGCCGACCCGGCCCATCGCTGGTTGCGCCAATGCGTCCACGAACTCTGTAGCGACACCACAGATACCCTTCCCGGCGGCCACCACCGCTGATGCCCCTTGATCGTCGAGACCCTGCAATGCCCTCACCCTCACTCGCTGTACCCGTTGCCCGCCTCAAGTACCTGCCCGCCATCCTCGCGCTCCTCTGGGGGCTGTCCCTGGCAATCGTCCGGGCCGGGCAACCGATGGAGTATTTCTGGGAAAACTTTGCCGCCTACTGGCTGCCCCAGGGGCTGATCCTCGGCCTGCTGCTGTGCACCCGGCCCACGCCGGCGCTGTTCACCGGAGTGGCCCTG
This sequence comes from Pseudomonas danubii, assembly GCF_042980055.1. NCBI lineage: Bacteria > Pseudomonadati > Pseudomonadota > Gammaproteobacteria > Pseudomonadales > Pseudomonadaceae > Pseudomonas > Pseudomonas danubii. Next base: position 3,731,184 of record NZ_CP116502.1, on the reverse strand, counting down.
GCCCTGGCCGCGCACCTGCAGTTGTTCAGCCTGTGGATCAGCTCCCCGGAGGACTCCATGGGCTGGCTGTTCTACCTGTTGGACTTTCCCGGCGCGCTGATCGGCGCCGCCATCGCCCGTTTCCTGGCCACGCGCGTGGCTCCCGGCAAGCCACTGATCAATGGCCTGCTGGGGGTCGGCTGGGTGTCGTTGGGGCTGTTGCTGAACCTCAAGCTGATGATGTCCAGCCAGGTCTGAAACGGGCCGGCGACTGCGGCCCGGGGGGACTGAAACCCGCCCGGACCACTGACGGCCCGGGCAGGCAATGCCTCAGCTGTGGCCCTGGCTGAGGTTCGACAAGCGCCCGGACAGGGCCTGCATGGCCTCGCTGACCTTGTCCAGGGCCTGGGCGTCCCGGGCGTTGTCCTCGCTGATGCCGTGGATGCGCACCGCCAGTTCGTTGATCTCCTGGGTCACATGGCTCTGCTGCTGCGCCGCCACGGCAATCTGCTGCGCGCGCTGGGAAATATCGTCGAAGCTGGTGACGGTGCTCGACAGTGCCTGCGACGCGCCGGAGGCCTCGCCCACGGCTTCACGGGTCCGCGCCTCACCGGCCTGAATCGCCTGGACCGCCTGACGTGACGCCTGCTGCAAATCGCTGATCATGCCGCTGATCTCGTTGGCCGAGGTCTGAGTGCGGCCGGCCAGGGTCCGTACTTCATCCGCCACCACGGCAAAGCCGCGGCCTTGCTCTCCGGCCCGAGCGGCCTCGATGGCAGCATTGAGCGCCAGCAGGTTGGTCTGCTCGGAGATGGCCTTGATCACATCCAGCACCGCGCCGACCTGCTGGCTGTCCTGTTCCAGGCGCTGGATCACCGCAGTGGCCTCGGCCATTTCCGTGGACAGCTGCTGGATCGACTGACTGTTGGCCGCGACCCGCTGCTGGCCGTCCTGCACCACCACCAGGGATTGGCGGGCGGTGTCGGCGCAGTTGTTGGTGTTCTGCGCCACTTCAAGAGCACTGGAGGACATCTGGGTAATGGCCGTGGCCAACTGAGTGTTTTCCTGGCGTTGCTGCTCGGCGCGCTGGGCCAGGGTGCTGCTGAGCTCACCCAGGCGCGCGGCTTCGTTCTGCAGCTGCTGGGCTTCGCTGGCGATCTTGTACAGCATCTGCCGCAGTTGCCCGGCATAGCGATTCACCGCACCGCGCAAGGCGCCGATCTCATCGGCCCGGGCCACGTGCAGCTCGGCGTTGTCCGTGGCCTGACCACGGCCCAGGGCATCGATCTGCTGGGTGGTTTCCTCCAGTTGGGCAATCAGCTTGTGCCCGGCCAGCCAGGCGAAGAACAACAGCAGCGCCAGCAACGGCAGCAGGAACAGCAGGATCTCGGTGGTCATGGCCCGAGCCAGGCCGGTGACCCTCTGCTCGGGGGTCACCAGGCCGATGGTCCAGCCACTGCCGGGCATGCTGAACAGGCTGACCCGCGCCGCTTCCTGCAGCCGGCCATCCTCTGCCAGATCCAGGCTGCGCACCTGCCCGGCAGGCGCCGCCTTGGCCAGGGCCTCGGCCACCGGATGCAGCCAGGGCTGCTGCTTGCTCAAGGCGTCGAAGCTGAGCATCTGCCCACCGCCACCGGCCTGGGCATCGGGGAAATACAAGACATTGCCGGCCTGATCCAGGGCAAAGGCATAACCGCCGGTGACCGCGCCCTGTTCCTTGAGGAAACGCGCCAAGTCATCCAGGCGCAGGTCGATGGTGGCGACCCCGGCGAAGGCGCCGTCCTGACGATAGGGCACGCTGCACGTGGTCATCGGCACCTGGGTCACCGGGTCCTGGTAGGCCTCGGACCACAGGCAACGCCCCGGCGCACTGTTGCGCGCGCCGGTGTACCAGGCTTCATGGTGATAGCCGGCGCTGCCGGCAGCGTTGTAGTCATCGGAGAACGCCAGGGGCCCGGCATCGCTGCGCGCCCAGAAGAAGCTGCGGCGCTCGACCCCGGCAGTGAAGGCATTGGGTTCCGGCCAGATGCCGCCCCCGGCGATCGCCTTGTCGCCTTCGTGGTCGATCAGCTTGGGCAAGGTGGCCATCACCAGCGCCTGCTCCTTGGGCAAACCCTCCACCAGATGGGCCATGCTGGCCGTCACCCCTTCGATCCCGGCCAACTGCAAGGCCAGTTGCCGGACGATGGCACTGCCGGTCTGTTCAATCAGGGCCGAGCTCGCCGCCACCACTCTGGGCTGCCCCCGCAAGGTCATCACGGCGAACACCGCCAACGCCGTGAACAGCAACAGCAGCACACTGCCGAGGGTCAAACGATGAGACAGACGAACCGGTAGCAAGGCCATGACGAACTCCGTATCAATAGGCATGCAGAGCTTATCGACCAGGGTCATGGATCACTTGAGAAAAGAGTGACGCCGATCACGTTTTGTGTGACCAGAATGTGTGTGTGTGTGAATACCCGCGAGCGGCTCGGCAACGGCGCTGATGGCAGCACTCGCGCTCGACAGAGTGTGTCCGGCCCTGCACCAAGAGTTCAATCGGTGGACGAATGCTCGCAGCTGCGAATGACCGTCACCGTCTTGCCCCGGCCAGCGCCAGGGAGCTACCCAATCACTCGGGCATCAACCTTCCAGAACCAGCATGAACTGGCTGAACCGGTCGATCCCGTCCTTGGACAACTGGAGCCCGGTCTCGCCCATCCGCGACATCCACTTGCCGTTGTCGCCGCGCAGGGAAACCTGCCCGCTGGCGGTATCGATGGCATAGGCGAATTGGCAATACTGATCGATGCTGTCCTTGGACAACTCCAGCCCCGTCGCCCCCATGCGCGACATGAACTTGCCTGTGTCGCCCTGCAGCGCAAGTTTCTTGTCGGTGCCGATTTGCACCAGCACCACCCGGAACTTGCAGTATTGGTCGATGGAGCCCTTGGACAGCTCAAGCCCGGTCGCGCCCATCCGCGACATATAGTTGCCCGAGTCGCCGCGCAGCGAGATGACACTACCGTTTTCAATGACACGTTGTGGAATGACGATCATGGTTGGCACTCCTTGCTGATTGGATGTGTTCCTGTCTGTCGCGGGGCCTGAAGCCACCGTGCCATCGGCCTCCCTGAGCAGGAGGTACGACGCCCGGCAAGACTTGCCGCAGGCGCAGTGTAGTTGAGCCCCTGGCGGCGCTCGGGATGGCCGCAAGACAACAGGACCAACGGTTGCCGTGGTCCTGGAACACTCAGATCAAAGGGTTATGCAAGGTGGGCGGCAGACAACCCGAGGCGATAAGTGCACGGGTTGCAGCAGGGCAGCAAGCGACTCCCCGACAGTCTCACGAAAGCGGCCCAGGCAAGACCGCGTCGACTGTTTTCAATCCGGATTGGCGTTCATGTAGCGCGAGTAGTTCTCGACGTAGTCGGTGAGGTTTTCTTCCAGCATCAGGCGGAACTCCTCAAGGAAATAGTCCACCGCCTGCTGCTTGGACGCCGCCAGTTCCTCGGCATTACGGCAGCCGCAGGCGCTGACCCAGGCGCTGAAGCGCGCGTTGGCGTACATCAGCGAAGCGCTGGCCTTGCCCCGGCTGCTGTCGGCGATATGGGAGTTGGTCAACTCGATGATGGCATCGGCGCGGTTGTAGAAATCCTGATCCGGTTCGTTGGCCACGGGGCGTTCCTCTGGCTGGTAGGGAAAATAAGGCGCCGGAGTATAAGAGGTTTGCCACCGCGAACCGATTATTTTCACCCCGCCCACTCCCCCATCACAGCGGAAACCGGCTGGGCGCTGCACAGACCTTGGTCCCCCAGCGGCAAACCTTCGCAGGCAAGCCCGCGCCAGCACAACGGCCTGTTCGATGCCGTGGGCCGGGGCCTTAGCGGCCTGGTGCCGGCAACGCCCGCAGGTATTCGGCCAGCAGCGCTTCGCTCTTGCCCTGGGCCAGCACCACGCTGTTATTGGCCGCTTGCAGCGCCTGCTGCAGATGACGCTCGCCCTGCTGCCGGTCGCCCTCCAGGAAGGCTTGCAAGGCCAGGCAGCGCGGTCGCAGCCAGGGTGCGTTCCAATCCACTTCGGCGCTCATCGGGGGGCTGTTCAAGGGGGCGACGTCACGCTGCACAAAAGCGCGGCAGAAGGCCAATTCGCTACGCAACAATTCGATCAGGCCACTCATGCCGTTCAGCTCCGTCGCCCGGGCCACCAGCAGCTGTTCCAGCGCCTGTTCCATCTGCACCGCGGCCGGCCAGTCGCCCTGATCCTGCAGGGCATTGAGGCGACAGCCGAAAGCGAGCAACGGCCCGGGCATGGCGCCTTCGGCCAAACGCTGCAGATCTTCCTCCGGCAACTCCGCGCTGGGCACCCCGGCCACGGTCTGGGCCAGCAGACGCGCCTGGGCCAGTTCCGGGCGTTGATCGTCGCGATGCATAAACCAGCCCAGCAGGAGCATCCCGTCGCTGGGCGACACCCGCCAGGCCGGCATCAGGTTCCCCAGGCCCATGGCCAGATTGATTGCGGCGAACGCCAGGGCCATGGCCCCGGGCACCCCGGACCAGGACAGCCCGAGCCCCAGGGCAGCGGCGCCCAGCAGCAGGTTCAGCAGCGGCCCGCAGAGGACCACCACCATCCACTGCCGCCGCAGCGGGCGTTGCAGATTGCTCACGGCAATCACATAACCGCCCAGGCGATTGCGCTTGAGCTGCGGCGCCCAGCGCAACCGCCAGCCGCGTCGTTGCACCTGGATTTCCACCGCGGCCACCCGCACCTGCAACACCGGCATGGCGCACCCGCGTGCCCCCAGGTAATGCCCGCCCTCATGCACCACCAGCGCGACCACCCCCAGCAGCGACGCCAGGAACATCGCCAGAAAGGGCTGCAACCCGGACTTGATGGTGAACCCCAGTATCAGCGCGGCGATAAACCAGCCACTGAGCAACACCAGGCGTTGCAGAAGCGTCAGCAGTGCGTTCAAGGCCTTGAGCCAGGTATTGCCATCCATTGGGTACATCCTTGTGAGAAAAACCGACACCAGCGCGGGCGCGCAGACTGCCAGTTTCTCCGGTACACACTCAACTGCCGCTTCAACCTGTCGCCCTCACCCCGCCTACTGCAGAAGCTGGGGGCCGCCGAGGTGGCCGCCAGCAAGCCAGCGCCTGTGCAGATGCGCAGGCCGACGGCGCTTCAGGCAGCAGCCCGGAGTCGGGACACTCCGGGCCGAGGCGGATCAGGATCGCCGCGCTGTCGCTGAGGATACGGCCGTCAGGGTGGCCATCTGCAACAGCGGGTTGAGCCGCGCCAGGGCCTCACGCCCCGGGCTGTCATCCCAGGCCGTGGCACTCCATCCGCAACAGGTGCGCGCCCAGCGAACGCGCCTCGATGCGCACCGGCAGGAACGCTTCGATCACCCGGATATTGCTCTCCAGATGCTCGGTCATGCGCGGCGTGGTGAAGCTGCCGCCACCGGCCAGGGCCATGGGCAGCAGCAGTTGATCGGCCAGGTGCTCGGCCACCGCCGCGCCGGAGTCCAGCCAGGCGCGGGCCTGATCGATGGCAACGTCGGCGACCTTTTCCGCCCGCAGGCTGTTCTGGCCGAATCCGCTGAACAGCTCGGTCAGGTGCTCGAAGGCGAACTCCAGCAACAGCACATTGCCCGGGCCGTATTGTTCATCCAGCTGCACCGGGGTGAGGTGCTCGCGCTGCAGTTCCAGGCGATTGTGCACCCGGCGCAACTCGCGCTCCGCCACATGCTCGGGCAGGCCCGCGCTCAGCGCCCAGGCCCGGCTGCCCAGCAGTGCGCCACGCTCTTGCAGGTGCAGGGGCTGCAGCACCGACGGTTGGACAAAGGCCTCCAGCTCGCCACCGCCGGCCGGGACGAAACCATGGCGCAACAGTTGCAGTTCCACCCGCCCGCCCATGCGCCGCAGCAACGGCAACCAGGCTTGCTGGAGAAAATCCACCGGCGGCGCCAGGGGGTTGTGGGTGCCGCCGCTGATGATCACGCGGCTGGGCTGCGGCGCATGCAACAAGGCCGGCAGCAGGGTCTGCAGCACCAGGGTGCAACTGCCCGCCGTACCGATGGCGAAGCGGTAGTCACCGCCACGGATCGGCCCCGGTTCGAAGGTCAGGGCCTGGGAGCCGAGTTCGACCCCCGAGGTCTTGGCGCCACAGACCTGGGCTGCGGCCTGCACCGCCGTCAGGTGCTGACGCAGCAGCCCCGGGCGGCTGCGCCGGGCACGAATATTATGGATACGCAGGGTCTTGCCGCTGAGCATCGACAGGCTCAAGGCGCTGCGCAGTACCTGGCCGCCGCCGATGGCGCCGTCCAGTTCGATTACATCCTGTTTCATCTCATTCCTCAGGCGTAGTGCCGGACGGTTTCCCGCAGGTAGGCGTCCAGCAACGCGTTGTCTTCATGGGTACGCGCCAGTTTCGGCACCGGGCGTTCCAGCTCGGCGGCGATAAAGGCGTGCAGTGCCTGGCGCCGCGGTCCGTAGGCGGACTCGTCGGCGCAGCGTTTCAAAACCAGCAGCTCAGCCACTTCGTCCAGCAGTGGCTGATGGTCGACGGTGGTCAGCAGATCGGCAAAGGTCATCGGCGGTCGGCCACGTCCTTGATCGATCCAGCGCACGGCGAGCAAGGGCCGCAGCACGTAGAAGTACTTCTTGAAACGCACGCTGTCGCCTTGCAGGTAACCGCGAAAGTTCTTCTTGGCCATCGACAGATAATGATTGCGCGCCGCCGGCGGGCTGTAGAACGCCTCCGCCAGCTCCCGCAGGCGCGCGGCGGCGGCCGGTTCGCTGCGATACACCAGGGGTGAATCCAGCCATTCCAGCAGGGTCGGGTTGGACTTGCGCAACAGCCCTAGGGTCTTGCGCAGTTCCCAGCCGCTGATGTCCAGCTCGTCATCCAGGGGCCGCTCGATCACATCGCGCCCGGCATCCACCTGGATGAACCATTCGGGCTTTTCCACATAGACGAAACGCACGTCGTAATCACTGTCGGTGGAGGCAAAGCCCCAGGCCCGACTGCCGGATTCGCAGGCGTACAGCACCTGCACATTGCGCTCGCGCTCGATCCGCGCCAGCTCGGCCAATACCCGTTCGCGCATGGCGCTGCTCAGGGGATGGCGCTCTAGGTGTTCCATGATCCTTTTTCCTTGTTCAATCGGTGGCGCTGGCGGCCAGCACACTCAGGGTCCGGCGCACGGGGTTCCACACCGTCAGGCACCAGACGCCCCACCACTCCAGGCCTTCGTCGAAATAGTCACTCCAGGGCTGCAGGTGCGGGCCCATGTCCGGCGCCTGACAGTCCAGCTCCAGGTTGCCTACCCAGTTGATCACCTGGGGCTGCTGTTCGGGGTCCAGCCCCAGCACGTCCAGCCATTGGCCGTACACCTGCCGCGCCTGCTCGGCGCCGCCAGGGAAATGCAGCCCGTATGGCGGCTGGCGAAACGCCCGGTACAAGGCCAGGTCCTGCTGCTCCAGGTTTTCGCAGACCAGCTGCCGGACCTGTTCCTGGCTGAGCGCCTCAGGCACCGCCCGCTCCTGCTCCCAGCGCATCGACGTCAGGCCGACGTCGGCATAGCGCGGGTCCTGGCGCAGTGTTTCCCAGCGCTCGCGGCGCTCGGCCATGAGTTGCAGGTACAGGTGCTGCAAGCCCTGGCGATGCAGGGCTTGATCCACCTCAGCCTCGGGCTCGACCGCCAGCACCACAAAATCGAAGACGCAGTACACCTCTTTCAGTAGCTGGCGTAGCGCGCGGCAGTGTTCATCTTCCATCCGGGTCAACAGTGGCCGCGGCTGCATAAAGGCTCTCTCCATTTTTCAAAGCAGGCGCTTGGCTGAACCTGCGGGCAATTCACCGGCTGCCTCCATCGCCTGCACACGCTGCAACATGGCTTCGCGCAGCGGCTTGGGGGTGACCGGATCGAACATCCCGTAGCGGCTATCGCACCAGCGCGCCAGAGTCTCACGCCAATAGGCGGCCTCGCTGCCGCCCTGCCCCAGACGCCACAGCAGGTATTCCAACTGACGCCAGCCCGGCTTGAGGGCCAGCAGGGCCCAGCGCCGCGCCTTCGGCAGGTCGTGCCAGTGCTGGTCCAGACGCTGCTCCAGGACCTCGTCGAACACCGCCCAGGGTTGCTCGTGCAACAGGCCCAGGGCGCAGTTGAAGACTTTGTCCGAGGCGTCGTCCAGGGCCGCCAGTTGCTCGGCCATGCCACGCTCGCCCAGGGTCTGCAGGGCCAGCAGGCGCACACTCGGCGCCGGCGAGGCCAGGGCCTGTCGCACCATGGCGTCAGCCATGGGTTCCTGCAGTTCCTTGACCAGCCCCAACAGCCCCAGCCAAGCGCGCTTGTTCCGTGGTGCCGGCTGTTGCAGCCGTTGCAGCAACACCTCGCGCGGGTCCAGCCCGTGACGGGGCGCGGCCCAATGGGCCAGGCAACGCAAGGCCCCCGAAGGGTCCAGCAATGCCTGACTCAGATACTCGCGAGGATCGGCCAGCAACGGCAGCAGCAAGCGCAGCGCCTTGACCCGCACACTGGCACCGCAGCTGTGCATCACCTCTTCCAGCAAAGGCACGGCCTGCGCGGCCGGCAGTTCGGCGCAGGCATCCACCGCCATCTGCCGCACACTGACCTCACTGTGGCGCAGAGCCCGAGCCAGCAGCGCTGCCCGATCCTGCGCCCCTTCGAGCAACAGCTCGAAGACAAAGCGCGCGGCCTTGCCCCGGCAATCACCAAAGGCGTCTTCAACTTCTTTGCGTACCTGGGCCAACTGCAACACCGAACGCGCCCGTTCCAGGGTCGCGCCGTGGTCGGCGCGCTGTTTGCCGGCCAGGGCCAGCAGAGGTTTCAGGCTCTGCAACAGCAGCTCGGCGCGCTCTGGTGCCAGATACCCCTCGACCGCCGCGGCAGCCTCCTGGCGTACCTGGGGCACCCAATCGTTGAGGCGCTCCAGCAAGGCCGCCAGGGCCTCGGCCGAAGGCTGTGCGGCCAGGCCGCGCACGGCGGCCTGACGCACGAAACCGTTGCCAAAGCGGCTCAGTTCCAGCCAGGCACTGTGCCGATCCAATTCGTCCATCACCTCCCGCACGCGGCGGGCTTCGTAGTCGCTCAGCTGGTAATGCCAGCCGGGCGGCGCCGCTATCAAGGCGTCCATGTCGTCCATTGTTCTACCCCTTAACGCACACCACCTGACGCAGGGTGTGCAGCACTTCCACCAGCTCGCGCTGGGCGTGCATCACTTGGTCGATGTCCTTGTAGGCCATCGGAATTTCGTCGATCACCGCTTCGTCCTTACGGCACTCCACATGGGCGGTCGCGCGGATCTGGTCGGCCAGGGTGAAGGTGTTCTTGGCCTTGGTGCGGCTCATGGTACGCCCGGCACCGTGGCTGCAGGAGCAGAACGCCTCCTCGTTACCCAGCCCGCGAACGATGAAGCTCTTGGCCCCCATCGACCCCGGAATGATCCCCAGCTCGCCCTTCTTCGCCGACACCGCGCCCTTGCGGGTCACCAGCACCTCTTCACCGAAGTGGCGCTCCTTCTGCACGTAGTTGTGGTGACAGTTCACTGCCTCCAGCGCCACTTCGAAGGGCTTGCTGATCACCTTGCGGGTGGCCTGGATCACCAGTTGCATCATCAGCTCACGGTTCTGCCGGGCGAAATCCTGGGCCCAGGCCACGGCTTCCACGTAATCGTCGAAGTGCTGGCTGCCTTCCTCGAAGTAGGCCAGGTCGCGGTCCGGCAGGTTGGCGATATGTTGACGCATATCGGCCTGTGCCAGATGAATGAACAGGTTGCCGATGGCGTTACCGACGCCACGGGAACCGCTGTGGAGCATGAACCAGACACGGTTGGCTTCATCCAGGCAGACCTCGATGAAGTGGTTACCTCCGCCGAGGGTTCCCAGGTGCTGGCGGTTGTTGCTGTTGGCCAGGGCCGGGTACTTATCGGTGATCGCCTTGAAGCGTGGGTGCAGCGCAGCCCAGGCCTGATCGGTCTGCTGCGGCACATCACCCCAGGCGCCCTTATCGCGACCGCTACGGGGCGAAGTACGACCGTGAGGCACCGCGGCCTCGATGGCGCTACGCAATCCGGCCAGGTTATCCGGCAGGTCGGAGGCGGTCAGCGAGGTACGGGCAGCGATCATTCCGCAACCGATATCCACCCCGACTGCCGCCGGAATGATCGCGCCTACGGTGGGGATCACGCTACCGATGGTCGAACCTTTACCCAGGTGCACGTCGGGCATCACCGCCAGGTGCTTGAAGATGAACGGCATCTTCGCGGTGTTCATCAATTGCTGGCGCGCTTCGTTTTCCACCGGCACGCCCTGGGTCCACATCTTGATCGGCTTGCCGTTGGCCACTTCCAGCAGTTGGTAGGTCTTGTGTTCCATGTCGTTGACTCTTTTTCCTGTGGCCGCTGATTCGGCCTTGTTCAATAGATTGTGTAGGAGCCGGGGCGCAGAAGACGATCTCAAGGGCCTCTTCGCTGGCAAGCCAGCTCCTGCGGAGTTGCGGTGTTCGGTACAGACGGCGACCAGTGAAGGTGGAACATGCAGCGCGCTCTGCCTCTGAGCTAGTGAGCGGGACTCGAACCCGCGACCACGCTGTCCTGTAGTTCCACCGGCATTCGCCGGGTCAATCGGTGCAGGCCGGACCTGCGGGCAGCGACAAGGGAACAGGCACATTTGCTCTACCGACTGAGCTACAGCCTTGCGGCTGGCGGGGCTCGAACCCGCGACACCATGTAGTACCTGTGGCATTCGCTGCCATCCCGCCGAGGCGGGGGAAAAGATGCGACGACAAGAGTCGATGGAACAATGCGTTCGTGTTCTGACCATTGAACCACGGCGCCGTTTTCCAGCACCGGCGGGAATCGAACCCGCATCCCGAACCTGGGATGTAGTTCCATCCGCATTCGTCGCAAAAACTGCAAAAAAGGTGGCACGACAAAAGTAGTGACTGATGGCCGGATTCGAACCGGCTTAACCAGGATGTACAGCCACTGGCATTCGTGCCCTCACCGGCCCTGACAAAATTTGCTGAGACGCCTTTGGATGTAGTCACAGCGGCATTCAGGGCCAATGATCAAAAAATCTGTGGTGTGCGCCGGCTGGCCGGCGCACGGTTTATCTCATGTTCCAGCGATCAGAGCGCCATCGCCTCGATTGCCTTGACCCAGTGCTGCGCACCGTAGTTGCCTGCGGTGAACTGCTCGATCACATCGAACACCGCGTCACTGAAGCCGCCGACGTTGAGGATGTCCTCGCGGTCTGGCGCCTGGGTCGTGGCGCCGGGTTGCATATCAATGCACACCAGCTTCGCCTGCGGGTTGATGGCCCGGATCCGCTCCCACTGGCGCATGGTTTCCGTGGCGCCGTGGCGCCGCGCATCGATCCACGACTCGTTGTCCGAGACCAGGATCAGCGTGTCCACCCGGCACTTAGCGTTGGCCAGTTGGGCCAGAGGCGCCGAGCAGTTGGTCCCGCCTCCGCCGATGTTCGCCAGCTTCTGCGCATTGCTCATCACGCTGTCCCGCGGGTTGAGGTGGATGTTCACCACACCCCGCTCGAACGGCATGACCCGCGCCGCCGGCTGCTTGCGCAACACCGCTGCCGCCACCAGGGCCGCCACATCGATGCAGCGCACCGCCGTGGTGGCGCCCTGGCGATAGCCGGTAACCGGGCTGTGCATCGAGCCCGAGACATCCGGGCAGACCACCACGTTGCCCGCCAGCGCCGGCACGTTGGCCAGGGACAGCTCCAGGGCATCCTGCAGCGCCTCGCGGACCGCTTGCGGTACGTCCTCGCCAGCCATGCGGTAGGCCGCCAGCAACTGGTACGGATAGACCCGGGCCTTGGCCACCTCCCCCGCATCCGCCAACCGCGCCGCCACGTACTCGCTGCAACCCGGCACCTGGAACGCGCCGTGGCGGGCCAGGGTGTTGAGGTTCATGCGCAGCCCCTGCCAGCCCATGTTGCGGGCCTGTGCCGCCCATTGTTCGGCGCTCAGTGTCTCGTTGCCGAGCAACTGGAACGGCACCTGCGGCACCTGGGTTGTCGCCCCGCTGCGAAACGCCAGCAGGTCCCGGGTCAGCTCAGGCAGCGCTTGCACATCCACCGGCTTGCCGATCACCCAGGCGAAGAAGGCTTCGCGCCAGGCTTCGCTTGGCTTGGGATGAACCATCTTCAGCACGTCCGCCAGGGACGGCTTGGTGCCGATCGAGGCCTGCAACAGCTGACGCTCGCTGGCGCTGTTCAACCAGTTCTGCACCAGACGCTTGGGCTGCGACCCCAGGGATTTGCGCCCGGTCACGCCGCTGCGCAGGATCTGCACGAAGTTGCGCAGCATCTTGCCGTTGTCCACCACCTGGGCGAACAGCTCCGGTACCAGGACCGAGCGTTGTGCGGTCAGCGCCGCCAGCAGCAGCGCCGGCATGTCCTTCATATGGCCTTGCTGCCGAGCGTAACGGGCGGCCTGGGCGACGAAGCGGCTGTCCAGCTCGCTCACCAGTTGCAGTACCGCTTCCAGTTGACCTTCAGGCGAGGTGTAGAAGGTCGAGTTCAGGCAACCGGTGACCGCCAGCTGGGCCAGGCGATGCTTGGCGTTGTAGGCATAAGCCCCGGCCTTGGAAGCGTTCAGGGTGGTGCTCGCTGGCGCTTTTGCCTGTTGGGTGTTGAACAGCTGGAAGTTGGCCATCTTGGCGTCTCGCTCTGTTGTCTCGTTCGTTGCCAGATACACTGCAGCCGCTGTGCCAGGTTTTGTTTTTCCGGCAAATTATTTTTTAACTTATTGATTTATAAAGTTTTTATTTTTAATCGCTTTTTCGCTGGCCATTCGACAAGACAATCGCCTCGATAATTCTATATCTTTGCTTATCGTTTTTTATCATCAGGTATAAACATGTCGAGCAAGCCCACGGTCGCCATCGGTTTTGTCGGTTCCACCCTCGATCGCGTCGGCAAGGGCGCCAATCGCTGGAGCCATTGGCGCCCCACGGTCGGCCTGTGCCAGCAGCAGGACGTGCTGATCCAGCGCCTGGAGCTGATCCACGGCCTGGACGCCCGGGATATCAGCCTGGCCGAACGGGTGGCCAACGATGTGCGCCAGGTGTCGCCGGAAACCGAAGTGCGCCTGCACCCCATGGGCCTGAAGAATCCCTGGGATTTTGAAGAGGTGTACGGCGCCCTCCATGACTTCACCAGCGCCTACCCGTTCGATACCGAGCGCGAGGACTACCTGGTGCACATCACCACCGGCACCCACGTGGCGCAGATCTGCTGGTTCCTGCTGACCGAGGCGCGCTACCTCCCGGCCCGGTTGATCCAGACCTCGCCGGCCCGGCGCCGCGACCCCAGCGAACACGCCACCGGCACCCATGCCCTGATCGACCTCGACCTGTCGCGCTACGACCGCATCGCCTCGCGCTTTGCCCACAAGCGCCTGGAAGGCCTGGCCTTCCTCAAGTCCGGGATCGCCACCCGCAACCCGGCGTTCAACCGCTCCATCGAGCAGATCGAGCGAGTGGCGGTGCGCTCCAAGGCGCCGATGCTGCTGATCGGCCCCACCGGTGCCGGCAAGTCGTTCCTGGCCCGGCGCATCTATGAACTCAAGCGCGGCCGGCATCAGGTGCAGGGGCGTTTTGTCGAGGTCAACTGCGCCACCCTGCGCGGTGACGGTGCCATGTCGGCGCTGTTCGGCCATATCAAGGGCGCCTTCACCGGTGCCCAGAACGCCCGGGAGGGGCTGCTGCGGGCGGCCCACGGCGGCATGCTGTTTCTTGACGAGATCGGCGAACTGGGACTGGACGAACAGGCCATGCTGCTCAAGGCCATCGAGGAAAAACGCTTCTTCCCCATGGGCGCGGACCAGGAAGTGGAGAGTGACTTCCTGATCATCGCCGGCACCCACCGCGACCTGCGCGGCCGGGTGGCCCAGGGCCTGTTCCGCGAAGACCTGTATGCGCGGATCAACCTCTGGACCTTCAACCTGCCGGGACTGGCGGGACGCCGCGAGGACATCGAGCCGAACATCGATTTCGAGCTGGAACGCCACGCCCGGGAGCAAGGGCAACTGGTGCGTTTCAACCTGGAAGCACGGCGCCGCTACCTGGCCTTTGCCAGCTCCAGCGAAGCGGCGTGGCTGGGCAACTTCCGCGAGCTGTCGGCGTCCATCACCCGCATGGCCACCCTGGCCGACAGCGGACGCATCGACCAGGCCCAGGTCGAAGAGGAAATCCAGCGCCTGCGCCACGCCTGGGGCCTGGAAAATGCCGAGGATGAACTGCAGCAACTGTTGGGCGACGAGGTAGAGCTGGACCTGTTCGACCGCCTGCAACTCAAGGCGGTGATTGCCGAATGCCGTCGCGCCGACAGCCTGTCGGACGCCGGGCGCCGGCTGTTCGGCGTGTCACGCCTGGGCAAGGCCAACCCCAACGACGCCGACCGCCTGCGCAAATACCTGGCGCGCTTCGGCCTGGACTGGAAGCAACTGTAGCCGCTGCCGCAGGCTGCGCACGGCCCGTAGGGACGCAGGGTTCTCAGGATAGATAGAGGTTTGGCTGGCGATCGCCAAGCAAGGTCCTGCGGACCTTCGCGCAGCTTCGCAGGCTCAGCAGCGGCTACAGGGCCAATGCCGATCCGGGATTTGTGTAGCCGCTGCCGCAGGCTGCGCACGGCCCGTAGGGACGCAGGGTTCTCAAGATCGATAGAGGTTTGGCTGGCAATCGCCAAGCAAGGTCCTGCGGACCTTCGCGCAGCTTCGCAGGCTCAGCAGCGGCTACAGGGCCAATGCCGATCCGGGATTTGTGTAGCCGCTGCCGCAGGCTGCGCACGGCCCGTAGGGACGCAGGATTCTCAAGATCGATAGAGGTTTGGCTGGCGATCGCCAGGCAAGGTCCTGCGGACCTTTACGCAGCTTCGCAGGCTCAGCAGCGGCTACAGGGCTGCAGTTGGGACGGCGAAGACGCCACTGGCCCGCGCCACTTCACGCTCGCCGACCCGCAGCAGCACCGTGGCAAAGGCCATCTGCCGACCGCGCTTGGCATGCTCCAGGCGCACCTCGATCCAATCCCCTACCTGCACCGCCCCCAGGTAGTCGAGGGTCATGCTGGCGGTGATCAGCGGCAACGGCGGTTCGCTGGAAAACGCCATGGCGTACCCCATGCCGACGTCCGCCAGGGTGGCGATGATGCCGCCATGCACCGTGCCCCGGCCATTGGCGTGGCGGGCATCGGCACGCAGACCCAGGCACAGCTCGCGGCCACTGCCGCGACCATAGACCGGGCCGATCAACTCCAGCAGCGGGCTGCTGCGGGGCAAGGGACTGAAGCCCTGGGGGATGTCCGATTGGCTCATGAGGCTCTCCTTGAACCGCTGGGTGACAGAGGGTTGCACAGGGCGACAGGTGTAGCCCTGATTGACCACGATGCCTATGAGCATCAGCCAGGCAAATTGGCGAAAATAAGTTGCGCCGCGATCGTGGTGATCCTGGGAACAGCAGTAAGATGCGCACCTGCGCACTAGCCGCAATTTCAAGTACTCAAGGAGCCTCCATGCAGCATCAGGACGATCACCCTGCCATCCGCCGCCGACTGGCCTTTGTCTTCTTCGGTGCACTGGCCCTCAGCGCCTGCTCTCCCAGTGATCACAACAGCTCTGCGGTGGCCCTCGGTGGGGCCCAGGGCAAGGCCGGCGCCCTGCTGGCCTACGAGCACGAACTGACCCTGTCCCTGCCTGCCGAGCAAATCGGCCCGCACCTGACACAAACCCGTGAAGCCTGCGAAAAAGCCCAGTTCGGCCCCTGCAACATCTTGCTCCTGGAGCAAGGCCCGTACCGCGCCCGGGTGGTGCTGCGAATCGTTCCGGAGGGGGTCGAGCCCATCGTCCAGCAGGCGTCTCAAGGGGCCGAACTGGGTGAGCGCATCACCAGCGCCGAAGACCTGGCCGATGCCGTGGCCGATGTGCAACGCCAGCAACAGCGACTCAAGGCCCAGCAACAGCGCCTGGATGAACTGGCGGCGCGCAAGGACATCAGCGTCAGCGACCTGATCGCCCTGAGCAAGGAGCAGGCGGGCATCGAGAACGACCTGCAAGCGCTGGCCCAGACAGCTGCCGGACAACAGCGTCGCCTGGACACCAACCGCCTGACCCTGAACTTCCTGCCCAGCAACGGCGCCGAACGCGGTTCAAGTCTCAAGCGCGCCTTCAGCAACCTGCTGGACAACCTGTCCGACGGCACAGCCGAAGCCCTGGAGAAAGGCAGCTATGCCCTGCCTTTCGTGATCCTGGCCTTCCCTCTCGCGATGCTGTGGGTGTGGCTGTGGCGCAAGTTCGTCCGTCGTCGCCCCTGACCCCGCCGTAGGAGCCGGCTTGCCGGCGAACAGGACCGCAAGCCTTGCATCGTCCTGGCGGGCGTCTTCGCTGGCAAGCCAGCGCCTACAACGGGCAGGCCCTTGGGGTTACAGCGGCCTTTGCAGGCAGCGCTGGTAGCGTTCATCCACGCGTTTGGCGAACCAGGCGGTGGTCAGTTGGCGGGTGATCTTCGGGCTCTTGAGTTCGATGCCCGGCAGTTGCTGGCGCGGCACAGGTCGGCCCGCCGCGCGGTCGGCCAGGGCAAATACCTGGCGGTACAGCTCGGTCTGTGCAAAGGCCTGGCTGTCGCCCTTTTCCAACTGGGCGCGAATCTGCGGGTTGCGCAAGCCCAGCTGCTTGCCCAGGGTGCGCACCGCCAGTTCGGTGCTGCCGGGCAGGAGCGAGTCATAGCGGATCAGGTCGCCATCCAGGGCCAGCTTGATCCCGCTGAGGCGGCTCACCGCGGCCTGGAAAGCCGCATTGCGGCTGGCGTACCAGCCGGCGTTGAAGTCGGCGAAGCGATACAGCGGCTGCGGGTAGTCCACCGGATAACCCAAAAGGTGGGCGATGCCGAAGTACATGCCACCACGGCGACTGAAGACTTCATGGCGGATCGAGTCCTGCACCGGGTACGGATAACCCTGGGCCTGCTGCTGGGCGAATTCAATGCTGACCTGCATCGGCCCGCCGGTGTGCACTGGATTGAAGCCACCGAACAGGGTCTTGCCCAGGGGCACCATGCCGATGAAGTCATCGAAGATCGCACTCAGTTCCTTCTCGCTGCGAGCCTTGGCCAGACGCTGGCTGTAGGACTGGCCGTCCGCGCCGCGCACTTGCAGGGCGGCACTGACCAGCAGCGCCGGCACATGCACCTTGGCCGCGCGGCGGTCGATTTCCTCCCGGGCAATGCGCCCCAGGCCCGGCACTGTCGGATCGACCTTGAAGGTGGATTCCTGTTCGGTCACCGCCAGCACCGCGCACAGGTTGCTCTGGCTCGGCTCAAGGCCCTGGGCGCTGAAGGCCACCTGGATATCCCGGGCCCAGCCCGAGCGGTCGCTGACCTGGGCCGGCAGCAGGCGCAGGATGCGCGCCTGGGTCTGCTCCGGGGTCAGCGTCGGCGCCTGGGGACCGCGCGAGCTGGCACAACCGGCCAGCAGCGACAGGCCCAGGCAGCAACTGAGAAGACGGTGGGAAATCATGGGACTCCGCAAGATGGCTGGACGAGGGCCGTGCAAGTAAAGCAGCGGCATGGGGCGTTCGACCAAAGAATGCGAGCGCTGTTCCCGCCACGCCCCTGTAGCCGCTGCCGCAGGCTGCGAACGGCCCGTAGGGACGCAGGGTTCTCAAGATCGATGAGGTTTGGCTGGCGATCGCCAGGCAAGGTCCTGCGGACCTTCGCGCAGCTTCGCGGGCTCAGCAGCGGCTACAGGCTAAAATCCTTCTATTGGCGGTGTGGCTGGGTGTACTTTGATGACCCCGCCCTCAATGGAGTGACACCCGGATGTTGACCCTGGATTTTCTGCTTACCAGCCTGATTGTCGTGCTGATTCCCGGCAGCGGCGTGATCCTGACCATTTCCACCGCCCTGGTGGCCGGCAAGCGCGCCAGCCTGTTCACCGCCATCGGCTGCACCGCCGGGATCGTCCCCCACCTGCTGGCCTCGATCCTCGGTCTGTCGGCGATCCTGCACACCAGCGCCCTGGCCTTCCAGGGCCTGAAGTTCGCCGGGGTCGCCTACCTGTTGTACCTGGCCTATGCCACCTGGCGTGATCGCTCGGCCTTTGCCGTGGACAGCAACGCGGTGAGCCACGGCGCTGGCGCGCTGATGCTCAAGGCCTGCCTGCTGAACATCCTCAACCCCAAGCTGACCATTTTCTTTCTGGCCTTCCTGCCCCAGTTCATCGCCCATGACGGCAGCGACCCGATCCCGCAGATGCTGCTCCTGAGCGGCGTGTTCATGGCCATGACTTTCTTCGTGTTCGTGCTCTACGGGCTGCTGGCCAATCTGTTCCGTACCGCGGTGATCGAGTCGCCCAAGGTGCAGAGCTGGTTGCGCCGCAGCTTTGCCGCAAGCTTCGCGGGACTGGGCCTGAACCTGGCCTTCGCCCAGCGTTGACCCCGCGGCAGGCGCCGCCCGCAGTCAGATGCATAACGTTGATCTCTTAGCGAGGGCAAACACATGAACTGCAGCGACGTACTGATCATCGGCGCCGGCCCCACCGGCCTGGTGCTGGCGCTCTGGCTGCGCCAGCAGGGGGTCAAGGTACGGATCATCGACAAGACCCTGGGTCCGGGCACCACCTCCCGGGCCCTGGCGGTGCAGGCCCGGACCCTGGAGCTCTACCGCCAGCTGGACCTGACCCAGGCCATCGTCGAACGCGGCCACCACGTGCCGGCGGTCAACCTCTGGGTCCGCGGCGAGCGGGCCGCGCAACTGCCGTTCAACGCCATCGGCGAAGACCTGACGCCCTACCCCTTCCTGCAGATCTTTCCCCAGGACGAGCACGAGCAACTGCTGATCGAACGCCTGGAACGGCTGGGCGTGCGCGTCGAACGCGACACCGAGCTGCTGGCCTTCACCGATCACGGCCACCTGATCAACGCTCGCCTGCGTGGCCCCGACGGCCGCGAGGAACATTGCCAGGCCTTCTACCTGGCCGGCTGCGACGGCGCCCGCTCCACGGTGCGCAAGACCCTGGGCACTGGTTTTCCCGGCGGCACCTACCAGCAGGTGTTCTACGTCGCCGATGTCGAGGCCGACGGCCCAAGCATCGACGGCCAATTGCACGTGGACCTGGACGATGCCGACTTTCTCGCGGTGTTTCCCCTGGCCCAGAGCGGCCGCGCGCGGCTGATCGGCACCGTGCGCGACGAGCGCGCCGAGCACCCGGAAAACCTGCGTTTCGAAGACGTCAGCCAGCGCGCCATGCATCAGCTCAAGGTCAACGTCACCCAAGTCAACTGGTTCTCCACCTACAAGGTGCACCACCGGGTGGCCGAGCAGTTTCGCCAGGGACGGGTGTTTCTCCTGGGGGATGCCGCCCACGTCCATAGCCCCGCCGGTGGCCAGGGCATGAACACCGGGATCGGCGACGCCATCAATCTGGCCTGGAAACTGGCGGCGGTGCTCAGCGGCAAGAGCGCCGAAAGCCTGCTGGACAGCTATGAAATCGAACGCATGGAGTTTGCCCGGCGCCTGGTGGCCACAACCGACCGGGTGTTCAGCTTCGCCACCGCCGACGGCCCGGTCGCCTACCTGGTACGCACCCGTCTGGCGCCCCTGCTGCTGCCGAAGATCACCGCCTTCGACAGTGCCCGGGAGTTTCTCTTTCGCACCGTGTCGCAGATCACCCTCAACTACCGGGGCATGCCCCTGAGTGCCGGTGGCGTCGGCCCGGTGCACGGCGGCGACCGCCTGCCCTGGGTCAGGGACGGCGAGCACGACAACTTCGACAGCCTGGAGTACCTGGGCTGGCAGGTGCATGTCTACGGCGTCACCAGCAACGCGGTGCAGGACTGGTGCGCCGAACACCGGGTGCCGTTGCGGGTCTTCGACTGGTGCCCGGCCCACGCCCGCGCGGGGCTGGCGCGCAACGCCCTGTACCTGCTGCGCCCGGACACCTACGTGGCCCTGGCCGAACGTTCGGCCGATCCGCGGGTGCTGGAGCGTTATTTCCGCGAACGCGAGATCTCCCCGCAGAACAGCCCGGCCGCCCTCAAACCGCGCTGATCCGCGCTCGGCGCACTGCGCAGCCGGGGCCGGGCTTAGAAGTCAGCCTTGACCGACAGGGTGAAGTTGCGCGGATCGCCGTAGAAGTTGCCGAAGCCTTCGGTGCCGACGGTGGTGTAGTAGCGCTTGTCCAGCAGGTTGTTGCCGTTGAGCGCCAGGGACCAGGTGTCGTCGATGCGATAGCCGATCCGGCCGTTCCAGATCGCATAGCCGGCCTGGCTGATGTGATTGCCGCTGATGGGCGAGACCCGGTAGTTGTCGCTCTGGGCGTTGACCCCAGCCCCCACGGTGAAGCGTTCCAGGGCACCGCCCAGCTGGTAGTCGCCCCACACCCGTAGCAGGTGCCGCGGTACGTAGGAATTGAACGACTGGCCGTTCTTGCTGCTGTCGGCATCCTCCAGGGTCTTGGTCTGGGTGTAGGTGTAGCCGGCCAGCAGTTGCAGGCGTTCGATCACCTCACCGCTGACTTCGGCTTCAAAGCCCTGGGCGCGGACCTTGCCCGAGTTCAACGAGCAGGTGCTGTCCGGGCAGGCCGGGTCGTCCTGCTGCGCATCCTCCTGAATGGTGCGGAACAGGCTGAAGGCGCTGTTCAGGCGACCGTCGAACCACTCGCCCTTGATCCCCGCTTCATAGCTCTTGCCCACCAGCGGCTTGAGGGAGGCGCCGTCCAGGGTCCGATAGCTGCCCTGGGGGGTGAAGATGCTGGAGTAGCTGGCATAGGCCGTGAGGTTGTCGTTGAGGTCGTACAGCACCCCGGCGAACGGCGTGACCTCGCCGGTTTCCTTGGAACGGGCGCTGCTGGGGGTGCGGGTGTCGCGCCAGTAGGCCACGGCATCGTTCTGCGACTTGTACCAACTGACCCGACTGCCCATGACCAGGGTCAGCGGGTCGGCGAGTTTCAGGCGCAGGGTGGAATACAGCCCTTGCTGCTGGATGCGCAGATCACTGGGGCCGCCCCGGGTGGAATTGCTTTCGTAGTAGCTGTCATCGGGCTTGGGCAGGTGGTGATCGGGGTCCAGCACGTTCTGCCGCTGCGGCAAGCCGGCCACGGCGTAGAAGTCGTCCTTGATCGAACGGCTGGCGTTGGCGCCGAAAGTCAGTTCGTGCTCCTGGCCAAAGGCCTGGAAGTGGCCGTCGACATAGGCATCGAAGCCGTAGTCCACCTGGTCGTAGTCATAGGTGCTGCCCAGCATCAGGGTGCTGGAGCGGCTGGCACCCACCGGCACCGAACCGCTGGGGAAGGCGTACTCGATGTCCTGGGTGTTGCGGCTGTAGACCCCGGCCACCTTCAGCGCCCAGTCATCGTTGAGCTGTTGCTTGAGGTCGGCGAAATAGGTCGCGCGCTTGCTGCGCGAGTTGTTCCAGGCGGTGTTCAGGCAGGTGGAACGGCCGAGCTTGAGGTCGCTGCCGTCGCTGTAGCGCGGCAGGCCGCCCCAGCACGGGCGCGAGTCAACGTCTTCATAGGCCATGCCCAGGCCCAGGGTGGTGTCGTCACTGAGGTCGAAATCCAGGGCGCCGTAGTAGACCTGATCCTTGCGCTCCCCCAGGTCGTAGAAATACTGCCGGGTCTGCTGGGTCACCACCGCCCGGCCACGAACGGTACCGGCGTCGTTCAACGGCCCGCCGGTGTCCACCTGGGCCCGGTAGTTGTCCCAGCTGCCGGCGGACATCATCAGCTGGGTGTGGGGCGTGGCCTGGCCACGCTTGCGCACGAAGTTCACCGAACCGGCGGTGCCGCCCGCGCCCTTGAGCATGCCGGCGGCGCCGCGCAGGATCTCCACCCGATCATAGAAGGCCATGTCGCTGCTGAAGCTGTCGGCCTGCACGTAGCTGTTGCCCATGTCCAGGGGCACGCCGTCGTACTGGTACTGGCCGGTCATGCGAAAGCCCCGGGAGTAGAAATACTTGCCGCCCATGGGCGAGTCGTAGAGGGTGATGCCCGGGGTCTTTTCCATCACTTGGTCGATGGTGTTGAGGTTCTGGTCATCGAGCATCTTGCGGGTGATCACGGTCACTGACTGCGGGGTTTCCTTCAGCGAGTGCTGGCCCTTGCCGATGGTCACCGCGCCGGTGGTGTAGGAACCGGAGTACTCGGTGGTGGCCCCCAGCTCCTGGCCCTGCACCTGGGTGGTGCCCAGCTCCAGAGTGCCGCTGCCCTGGGGCACGGGGCGCAGCACATAGCTGCCGTTGCTCTGCGGCTCGGCCTGCCAGCCGCTGCCGGCGAGAATCCGCGCAAAGCCTTCCTGTACCCCGTATTCACCCTTGAGCCCCGCCGAACGCAAGCCGGCGGTCTGCCGAGCATCGAAGGAAATGGCCGCGCCAGCAGCACTGGCGTAGCGGCTCAACACCTCGGTCAGATCACCGGCGGCAATATCGAAGCGGCGCACCGCCGTCTGTTCGCTGGCCGCCACCGCGGTCAACGGCAGCAGCGCCGCGCCATACACCGCCAGCGCGCCCCAGAGCCCGACCTTGATGGCCTGGGCCAACTTCGACTTGTGAACTTCAGACATGCTTTGCCTTCCCCCGCTCTTGAAAATGAATCCACTGGGGGATGAGCCGGATCAGAGTGGGCAAAAGTGCAAAGACCGGAATAATTATTTTTACCGTTTGGTTTCAGCCGAGGCGGCGGTGGGACACCCGCACCCAATAGCGGGTGTAGCGCTCGATGCGCAGCGAGAAACCGCTCTCAAGCGCCGCCAGGGCGCGATCGGTGTCATCGATGGGAAAGGCCCCGGAGACTTTCAGTCCGGCAATCTGCGGATCGCACTGCACCACTCCGCGGCGGTAGCGCGAAAGGTCCGCCAGCAAGTCCCCCAAGGGTCGGTCGAGGGCGATGATGCTGCCCTGGCGCCAGGCGCCTACTGAAGCGTCGTTGGGTTGCAACGCGGCGAAACTCCGGGTGTTGAAGGCCAGTTGCTGCCCGGCTTCGACCCGACGCACCAGCGCCCCGTTACCCAGGCTGACCTGCACGCCCTGCTCCAGCACCGCCACCTGATCCTCGCGCTCTTCGCTGCGCAACACGAAACGCGCGCCCTGGGCCTGGACCTCGCCGTGGCGGGTGATGACCCGCAATGGCCTGTGCAGAGCATCAATGCCAGCGCTCACCAGCATCTCGCCCCAGAGCAACTGCAACCGGCGCTGCTGACCGTCGAAAGCCACATTCACCGAGGTGTCGGTGTTGAGCAGCAATGCACTGCCGTCCGCCAGGCGCACTTCGCGGCGCTCGCCGACCTGGGTTCGATAGTCCGCCAGCAATTGCTGAGCGCTGTCGCTGCGCCAACCCAGCCAGCCCAGGGAGCCCGCCGAAGCCAGCACCACCAGATTGCGCATCAGCTCGCGGCGCGAGCGCCCGGCCCCGCGCAAGGTGGAACCGGCCAGGCCACCAGGCAAGGCCGACATCTGCTCGCCCAGTTGCTGCATGCGTTCCCAGGCCTGGCGATGCAAGGGGTCGGCGGCCAGCCATTCGCGCCAGGCTGCCTGTTCCTGTTCGCTGGCGGTGCCGGAGCGCAACTGCGCATACCAGCGCGCCGCGCCGCTGATGGCCTGGCGCTCACTCACGCTCAGTTGCAGGTTGGCAAAACTCATGACAGCTGCATCCGCATCTGCATCAGGCAGCAATGCTCCATGGCCTTGGCCATGTAGTTGTTGACGCTGCGCACCGAGATCTGCAGGCGTTCGGCGATCTGCTCGTAGGTCAGGCCATCGCACTGGGACAGCAGGAAAGCTTGCTTGACCCTGGCCCCCAGGCCGTCCAGCAGCCGGTCGACTTCCAACAGTGCCTGGAGCATCAGGTTCTGCTCCTCCGGCGACGGCTGCTCGCCCTCGGGCACCAGCGCCAGGGCCTCCAGGTACGCCTGCTCCAGGGAGCGGCGGCGAAACAGATCGATCAGCAAGCCATTGGCGATGCGCGACAGGTAGGGCCGCGGCTCGCGGATCTCCAGGGCATTGCGCGCCTTGAGCACCCGTACGAAGGTGTCCTGGGCCAGATCGGCGGCATCGAAGGTGTTGCCCAGGCGCTGGCGCAACCAGCCCTGCAGCCAGCCGTGGTGATGGGTGTACAGATCGGTGACGGCACTGCGCAGGGATAAGTCGTCGGCGGGCATGACAATAAGGATTCATATTTGATAATGAATCGCATTGTCATGTAGGGGCGGAAGTCTTGGCAAGAGCCACGAACGCCGGACGACGTTCGTGGCGGTACGGCGGGGGCCTGGTCAGATCCCGGCCAGGGCCAGGTCCATGGCGAAGTAGGTGAAGATCAGGTCGGCACCGGCGCGCTTGATCGAACCCAGGCTCTCACGCACGACGCGCTGCTCGTCGATGGCCCCGGCCTGGGCGCCGAACTTGATCATCGCGTACTCGCCGCTGACCTGATACGCCGCCACCGGCAGGCGCGAGGCCTCGCGGATGTCGCGGATGATGTCCAGGTAGGCTCCAGCGGGCTTGACCATCAGCGAATCGGCGCCTTCCTGCTCGTCCAGCAGGGATTCGCGCACCGCTTCGCGACGGTTCATCGGGTTCATCTGGTAGCTCTTGCGGTCGCCCTTGAGCGCACTGCCGCCCGCTTCGCGGAACGGGCCGTAGAGCGCCGAAGCGAACTTGGTGGAATAGGCCATGATCGGCGTCTGGGTGAACCCGGCGGCGTCCAGGGCCCGGCGGATGGCCTGGACCTGCCCGTCCATGGCCGCCGACGGCGCGATCACGTCGGCGCCGGCACGGGCCGCAGCCACCGCCTGCTTGCCGAGGTTGATCAGGGTCTGGTCGTTGTCCACTTCATGGCCGTGCATCACGCCACAGTGGCCGTGCTCGGTGTATTCGCAGAAGCAGGTGTCGGACATCACGATCATTTCCGGCACCGCGTCCTTGGCGATGCGCGACATGCGCGACACCAGGCCGTTTTCCTTCCAGGTGTCGCTGCCGTCACAGTCCAGGTGGTGCGACACACCGAAGGTCATCACCGACTTGATCCCGGCGCGGGCGTAGCGCTCGATCTCCCCGGCCAGCTTGGATTCGGGAATGCGCATCACCCCGGGCATGCTCTTGATCGGCACGAAATCGTCGATTTCCTCCTCGACGAAAATCGGCAGCACCAGGTCGTTGAGGGTGAATTCGGTTTCCTGGAACAGACTGCGCAGTTGTTCGGAGCGACGCAGGCGACGGGGACGGGCTTCTGGGAACTGGCTGGACATGATTTTTCCTAAGGCTGAGCGCGAAACAACACGAGCGATGGCGAAAAAAGGCAGAAAGCTTATGCCCAGAGCCGCCAGGGTACAAACCCGCACGGCTCAAGAGAGTCTTGCGAATCTGCCAACAATCAGCGCCAGGCCCGCTATTCATGGGCTTGGCGAAGGCCCGCGCAGGCCGGCCTGCGACCATCTGACGCAAGGTCAAGGAGCAGCGACAAGCTTCGAGCAGCAAGTGATAAGAGCGCCACGCTTGGCTTGCACCTGGAAGCTTGCCGCTGCTTCACCCCGCGAGAAACTTGCCTTCGATACAGGTGACTGCGGCCCCACCGATCCACACCTCATCGCCCAACTGCTGCACCTCGATCCTGCCAGCGCGGCCCATGCTCAGGCCCTGGCTAACCCGATAGCGCGACGGCGCCAGCCTGGCGCCCAGCAACCACTGGGCGATACCGGCGTTGAGGCTGCCGGTGGCCGGGTCCTCGGGCATGCCGTCGCCGGCGATAAAGGCCCGCACTTCGAACTGTGCATCGGTGTCATCGCGCTCGGGGTCACAGGGCGCGATCACCCCCACGGCCAGGCCGATCAGTGCCGGGTAATCCGGTTGCAGATCCAGCACCTGCTGGCGCTCGCCGAGCATCACCGCCAGCCAGCCGGCGCCGTTGTCGACCCATTGCGCCTGCAGGATATCCCCGGGCGCCAGGTTCAGGCCGCGACGCACCTGCTCCAGCACCTCGGGCTCCACCGGGCCGGACTTGAGCAGCGGCGGCGCGAGAAAGGCCAGTTGATTGCCCTGACGACGAATGCGCACCAGGCCCACTTCGCACTCCTGAATGATTTCCTCGCCCTGGGGCACACCGCCGGCTTCGAGCCAGGCGTGGCAACTGCCCAGGGTCGGGTGACCGGCGAAGGGCAGCTCTTGGGTGGTGGTGAAGATCCGCAAGCGATAGTCGGCCCGGGGGTCGCGGGGTTTGAGCAGGAAGGTGGTTTCGCTGAGGTTGGTCCAGGTGGCGAAAGCGGCCATGCGTTCGTCGCTGAGCTCGTCGGCGTTGAACACCACGGCCAGGGGGTTGCCCTTGAGGGGGGTGGCGCTGAAGACGTCGATTTGCTTGAAGTTCAGGGCGGGCATTTAGAGGGGCCTGGGGTCGGTGGGGGGGCTGGGGGTGAAGTGTACATATTCGTTGCTGCGGGTGTGGCGGTTGGTGGTTTCGCTCTTACAGCGAGTGGGACGGGGTACATATCCGGTGCTGCGGTCAGGGCTACTTAGGGTTCCGCTCTTGCAGCGAGTGGGCTGTGTACATATCCGTTGCTGCGGTAACGGCCGCTTAGGGTTCCGCTCTTGCAGCGAGTGGGCTGTGTACATATCCGTTGCTGCGGGTGCGGCCGCTGGCGGTTTCGCTCTTACAGCGAGTCACTTTGAAAAGCCCAAAGTAACCAAAGGCTCCTGCCCCTCCACTCGGTGCCTCGCCTAGGCTCGGCATGCCCTCACTCCGGCATTGATCCGTGGGCCGCCGCAATGGGCCATCCATGGCCCAGTGCGGCTAACCCGGCATCCCTGCCGGGTTACCCACGGCTCAATGCCTGCGTTCGGCCATCGTGTCTAAGGAGGCAGGAAGATCAAAAACCAGATCAAAAACAAAAGCCAAATCTGACGGCGGCCTGCCGGCCGGCCTGTTTCATTGCCGTTCGCGTTACATGTAGCCGCTGCCGCAGGCTGCGAACGCTCTGGGCGGCACTCCGTCGCAGGAGACGCTAAACCTGCCTCCCCGATATTCCTGACATATCGCATCGTCTGGTTTCGCAGCCTGCGGCAGCGGCTACAAGGAGCCGGCCTGCGCACCTTGGCTTTTGCTCTTGCTTTTGCTCTTGCTCTTCCGGCCCCTTCCCAGCAGGCCGAGCGTAGGCATTGCGTAGGGGGCAGCTCGGCATGGATGCCGAGCTAGCCGCCACCCGGCCATGGATGGCCGGTTGGCGGCGGGCCCCCGGAGCAATGCCGAAGTGAGGGAACCCCGAGCCCTAGCGAGGGGCCCATGGAGGGGCAAGCGTTTTTGGTTCCTTTTTAGGCGTTTGTAAAAAGGGACTCGCCGTAAGGGCGAAACCATAAGCAGCCGCACCCGCAGGAACGGATATGTACCCCATCCCACTCGCGGCAAGAGCAAAACCCTAAGCGGCCGTTACCG
This sequence comes from Pseudomonas danubii, assembly GCF_042980055.1. Classification (NCBI taxonomy): domain Bacteria; kingdom Pseudomonadati; phylum Pseudomonadota; class Gammaproteobacteria; order Pseudomonadales; family Pseudomonadaceae; genus Pseudomonas; species Pseudomonas danubii. The sequence continues at coordinate 3,703,771 of NZ_CP116502.1, read as the reverse complement.
CAGCACCGGATATGTACCCCCTTCGCGCCGCCCCCTAAAAAAACACCTCAAACCACCTTGGGAATCTCCAACCCACGGATCACCGCCGGCCGCGCCACAAACTTCGCCAGCACCCGCTGCACCTGCGGGAAGCTATCAATCCCCACCAACCCGCCCGCCTCATAAAACCCGACCAAATTCCGAATCCACGGAAAGGTCGCAATATCGGCAATGGTGTAACGCTCACCCATGATCCACTCGCGTCCTTCTAGATGCTTGTCCAACACCCCCAGCAAGCGCTTGGCCTCGTTCACATAACGCTCCAGCGGCCGCTTGTCCTCGTAGTCCTTGCCGGCGAATTTGTGGAAGAACCCCACCTGCCCGAACATCGGCCCGATGCCGCCCATCTGGAACATCAGCCACTGGATGGTTTCATAACGCGCCGCCGATTCCTGGGCCAGCAACTGCCCGCTCTTGTCCGCCAGGTAAATCAGGATCGCCCCCGATTCGAACAACGCCAGCGGCTGGTCGCCAGGACCATGGGGATCGAGAATCGCCGGGATCTTGTTGTTCGGGCTGACGCTGAGAAACTCCGGGGTCATCTGATCCTGAGTCTCGAAGCTGACCCGGTGCGCTTCATAAGGCAGGCCGATCTCTTCGAGCATGATCGAAACCTTGACCCCATTGGGGGTCGGCAGGGAATACAGTTGAATCCATTCGGGGAACTGCGCAGGCCATTTCTGGGTCACGGCAAAGGCGGAAAGATCGGTCATGACAGGCTTCCAATGACAGTCAAAAGGGGGGCGCCACACGAGGCAACGGTCGGCGATTATCCGCCGGGTTTTCTTAAATCGGCAACATACCGCGGTTAGTCTGGCGCCTCATCGAACCAAACGCCGTCCAGGGACTCAGAAGCACTGCCTTCACCGGCCGTGATGACAGGGAATACACAGGTTTGTCAGCCTCCACCCCTTGCGCTGAAGAATCCCGCCATGCCCCTGCTCCGCCGCTTCAAGAACCGCGCCTACCTGCTGCTACCGGCCTTGCTGCTGGGCAGCGCCCTGTGCCTGTCGCTTGAGTCCAGCGTCAGCCGCGCGCAACCGGTGGACGGCACTCAGACCCTGGTGTTCCTGCGCCATGCGGAAAAGCCCGCCGGCGGCCTCGGCCAGCTCAACTGCCAGGGCCTGAACCGAGCCATCGACCTGGCCTCGCTGCTGCCGGAAAAGTTCGGCAAGGCGCAGTACGTGTTCGCCGCCAACCCGACGCGCAATGTCGAGGAAGGCGAGCTGGACAATTCCTACAGCTACATCCGCCCCTTGATGACCATCAGCCCCAGCGCCATCAAGCTCGGCCTGCCGGTGAACATCGATTTTGCCGCCAATGACACCAGCGACCTGGCGGACGAGCTGCTGCACGATCGCTACCACAACTCGATCATCTACACCGCCTGGTCCCACGGCTACCTGCCGGAGCTGATCAACAAGGTCGCCGAAGAAGCCGTGGGCCAGCGGCGCCCGATCACCGAGGATTGGGCCTCCAGCGACTTCGACTCGCTGTACGTGCTGACCCTGACCTGGCGCAACGGCAAGGCCAGCCTGCACAGCCAGAGCTACAAGCAGGGCCTGGACGGCGGCGAGCAGGATTGCCCGAGCTGATCAGCCCAGGGCGTCGAGCAACCGGTACCAGGCGATCCCCGCGCCCAGGTAGAAGCGTTGCAGGCCGTGCAGCGGAATCGGCCGCAACGGCGTGACCGGGAACGGAAAGCCCTGCCCCGCCCCCGTCAGCCGCGCCGCCAGGTGCTTGCCCAGCAGGGTCGACAAGGCAATGCCGCGCCCGTTGTAGCCCAGCAGAATCGACAGCCCCGGCGCCGGCTCATGCAACTGCGGCAGAAAACTCGAGGTCAGGGCCACGCGCCCGCTCCAACGATACTCGATGGGGACGCCCGCCAATTGCGGAAACAGGTTCAGTAACGAACGCTCCAGGTGGTTCCAATCGGCATCCCGGCGCGGCTCGGAAAACGGTCCGCGCCCGCCCAGCAGCAGGCGCCCCTGGGCATCCTGCTTGAAATACAGCAGCAGGCGCCGGGCATCGGAACACACCTCGCCGCCCGGCAGGATGCTCTGGCGCAGCTCGGCCGGCAGTGGCCGGGTGGCGATGATGAAACTGTTGGCGGCGATCACCGTCTGGCGCAGCCCCGGCCACAGGTCGTCGGTGTAGCCATTGGTCGCCAGCAGCACCTTCGAGGCGCGCACCCGCGCGCCGCGGTCGGTCTCCAGGGTCCAGCGCCCGCCGTCGCGCCGCAGTTGCCGTACCCGGCTCTGGCCGTGAATGCTCACCCCCAGCCCCATCGCCACCCGGGCCAGGCCCCGGGCGTAGTTAAGCGGGTGCAGGCTACCGGCCCGCGGGTCGACCCAGCCGCCCAGGTATTGCGAGCTGCCGATGCGCTGGCTCACCGCCGCCTTGTCCAGCAACTCCACGGCCACGCCGCGCTGGCGCCACTGCTCGGCGCGCTGCTCCAGGGTGTGCATCGCGGCGCCGGAAAACGCCGGCTGGATCCAGCCCTTGCGCGTGGCGTCGCAGCGAATGCCGTGTTCCTTGATCAGCTCGAAGACTTCATCGGCCGCCGAGCCCACGGCTTCGATCAGCGCCTGGCCCTGTACCGGGCCGAACTTGGCCAGCAGTTGCTCGGGGTCGAACTTGAGCCCGGGGATCACCTGCCCGCCGTTGCGCCCGGAGGCGCCCCATCCGGGCTCGCCGGCATCCAGCACGCAGACGCTGGCGCCGCTCTGGGCCAGGCGCAGGGCGCTCACCAGCCCGGTGTAGCCGGCGCCGACAATCGCCACATCGACCTCCCGGTCCTCGGCCAGTGCCGGGGTGTGCTCGGCCGGCCTGGCCGTGGCCGCCCACAGCGAGGGCGGCATGCACAGGGTCTGGGACGCACTCATGCCTGCACCTCCGCGCCCTGGTTGAGCAGGCGCCGCAGGAAGTCCTGGGTGCGCGGGTGGCTCGGGGTGCTGAGCACGGTTCGGGCCGGGCCGGCCTCGACGATGCGCCCGCTGTGGAGGAAGCACACCTGATCTGCCACGTCCTGGGCAAAGCCCATTTCATGGGTGACCACGATCATGGTCATGCCCTCATCGGCCAGCTTGCGCATCACCGCCAGCACCTCGCCCACCAGTTCCGGGTCCAGGGCCGAGGTGGGCTCGTCGAAGAGGATCGCCTCCGGGTCCATGGCCAGCGCCCGGGCGATCGCCACTCGTTGCTGCTGGCCGCCGGAGAGCTCATCCGGGTAGGCGTGCATGCGATGGGCCAGGCCGACCTTTTCCAGCAGGGCCTCGGCCCGCAAGCGTGCCTGCCGGGGGTCCTGCTTCTTGACGTAGATCGGCCCCTCGGTGACGTTCTGCAACGCCGTGCGATGGGGGAACAGGTTGAAGCGCTGGAACACCATGGCCACTCGGGTGCGCAGTTCATGGATGCTCTTGGCCTGCCTGTCGACCCGCGCCCCGCTCACCAGAATCTCGCCCTGCTCGTAGCTTTCCAGGCCGTTGATGCAGCGCAGCAGGGTCGACTTGCCGGACCCGGAGGGCCCGATCAGGCACACCACTTCACCGCTGCGCACCTGTAGGTCGATGCCTTCGAGCACCGCCACGTTGCCAAAGCTCTTGTGTACGCCCTTGATCTGAATCATGGCTTTCTCCGGGTGCTGATGCGCGCCTCCAGGCGACGCAGGGCAAAGGACAGCGGCAGGCTCAGGGCCAGGTAGAGCAAGGCCACCAGGGTGTAGACGGTCATGTTCTCGAAGGTCGAGGAGGCGATCAGCTGCCCGGCCCGGGTCATCTCGGCCACGGTGATGGTGGACACCAGGGACGAGTCCTTGAGCATCATCACCAGGGTGTTGCCATAGGGCGGCAAGGCGATGCGCAGGGCCTGGGGCAGCACAACCCGGCGCATGATCATCGGCCCGCGCATGCCGATGGATTCGGCGGCCTCGATCTGCCCCTGGTGGATGGCCTGGATACCGGCGCGGAAGTTTTCCGCCTGGTACGCCGAGTAGGCGATGCCCAGGCCGATCACCCCGGCCTGCATGGCGGTGAGCTGGATGCCGAAATCCGGCAGCACGAAGTAGATGTAAAACAGCTGGACGATGATCGGCAGCCCGCGAATGACGTTGACCACGCCGATGGCGAACAACGCCACCGAGCGCACCTTGGACACCATCATCAAGGCGAAGACCAGGCCGATCAGCGAGCTGAGCACGAATGAGCCAACGGTGACCTGCAGGGTGACCACTGCGCCTTTCAACAGAATGGGCAGGAAGTCCAGAGCGTTCTGGAGAAACATGGAGAGACCCGTTTAATCAGCTGGAAAGGGACCCGGGCCAGGCGCCGGGTCGCGACTGGATCAGTTGAGCTTCCAGTGCTCGATGATGCGGTCCAGGGTGCCGTCGGCCTTGATCGCGGCGATCCCGCGATTGACCTCGGCCAGGGTCTGCGCATCGCCCTTGCGCACGATCAGGCACACATCGCCCATGACCACCGGCTGGTAGCCCTTGACCAGCCGCACCTTGTTCTGGGTGCCCTGGGCCAGTTGATAGGCGAGGATCGGCCGGTCGGCGAAACCGGCCTTGATCCGCCCCAGAGCCAGGTCGCGCATCAGGTCGGGAATCGAGTCGTAGCCGCGTACTTCCTTGAAGATCCCACGCTTGTTCAGCTCGTCGATAAACACCGTGCCGACCTGGGCGCCGACGGTTTCTCCGGCCAGGTCCTCCATGCGGCGGTAGTCGCTGGTGTCGTCGGCCTTGACGATCAGGCCCTCGCCGTAGCTGAACACCGGGTCGGAGTACTGCACCACTTTCTCGCGCACCGGGGTGCGCAGCATGGCGGCGGAGATGATGTCGATCTTGTTCGAGGTCAGAGACGGGATCAGCGCAGCGAAGGTGGTCTGCTGGATGTCCACGGCGAAACCGCCGGCCTTGCCCACCGCCCGGGCGGCATCGATCATCATGCCCTCGATGCTCTGGCTCTTGACGTCAAGAAAGGTGAAGGGAATGCCGGTGGCGGTGGCCCCGACCTTGTACAGCGGCTCGGCCTGGGCCGACGCCGAAAGGCCCAGGCCAAGGGCGCAACAGAATGCGAAAACAGCGGGTGCAAGGACGCGGGTGCGGGTGTGCATGACGAATCTCCCATTGGACGGTTTTATTGTTTGAAGTCCGTGATGGATAGCCTCTGGTGTGGAAGGCAGGAGGCATGAGCCCGACTATAAACAATTTACAAAAATCGTAAAGAGATTTATAAATATCGAATATCGATATTTAAAACACAAAATAGCCTGAAAGGACTGGTCATGAGCGATAACAACAACTCCCTTTTCAACCAGTCACTGGAGAAGGGCCTGGCAGTGCTACGGGCCTTCAACGCCGCGCAACGGACCATGAACCTGGCGGAAATCGCCGCGGCCGCCGACATCAACAAAAGCTCGGCGCAGCGCATGATCCACACCCTGGAACAGCTGGGCTACGTGCGTAAGCACCCGCAGACCAAGCGCTTCCAGCTGACCCCGCGGGTGATGGAGATCGGCTACAACTACCTGGCCGCCGACACCCTGGTGGACGTGGCCAACCCCTTCCTCGCCGAGCTGGCCCAGGTCACCGGGGAAACCACCAACCTCACCGAGCCCGATGGCCTGGACATGGTCTATGTGGCGCGCTTCGTGGCGCCCAAGTTCATCCCCATCCACATGCCCATCGGCAGCCGTATCCCGATGTACTGCACCGGCTCGGGCCGCGCCTACCTCAGCGCCCTGCCCGCCGCCGAGGCCACACAGATTCTCGAAGCCAGCGAGCGCAAGGCCCACACCCGGCACACCCTGACCGAACTGGCGGACATCCAGCGCGAGATCGACGCCACCCAGCGTCGCGGCTACGCCCTGAACCCCGAGGAGCTGTTCCTGGGGGACATGAGCATTGCCGCGCCGATCCTCGGCAGCCAGGGCCTGCCGGTGGCCGCGGTGCACGTGGTGGTACCCAGCAGCCGCTGGACCCTGGAAGAAGCCGAACGCAAGCTCGCGCCCTCGGTGATCGAATGCGCCCGGGCCATCCGCACCTCGATTCGCACCCTCTGAAAATCGCTCCCCGCTGCCGCAGGCTGCGAACGGCCCGTAGGGACGCGGCGCTCTCAAGGCCGACAGCGCTCCGACGGGGGATCGCCAGGCAAGGCCGGACGAGATCGGTTCGCGGCGCACCGGCGCCAGCGGCTACAATTCGCGCTTATTGTCTTTGTGCGGAAACCCCTTCATGTCCAACCTCGCCTCCACCCAGCCCGCTCGCGGCTGGGCGTTCTGGTGCAAACCCCTGCTGTTCCTGCTCGTGGCCGCCATCGGCCTGTATTACGTGAAGTGGTCGCCCTACTACCTCAAGGCCTTTGTCGCCGCCGACAGCCACAGCATCGGCGCGTCGATCCTCAACGATCAGCAAAGCTCGCCCTGGAGCGCCGCCCTGGCCTATTCCCAGGTGTACTTCCTGGCCATCTGGAAAGCCGCGGTGCTGGCGGTGATCTTGGGTTCCCTGTTGCAGGTATTGATTCCCCGGGACTGGCTGCTACGCCTGTTCGGCCGCGCCGGTTTCGGCTCGACCCTGCGCGGTGGGCTGTTCGCCTTGCCGGGCATGATGTGTTCCTGCTGCGCCGCCCCAGTGGCTGCCGGCCTGCGTCGGCAGAAGGTTTCGGTGGGCGCGGCCCTGGCGTTCTGGATCGCCAACCCGGTGCTCAACCCGGCGACCCTGGTGTTCATGGGCTTTGTCCTGGGCTGGGGCTTTTCCGCCCTGCGCCTGGTGGCGGGCATTGTCCTGGTGCTGGGCGTGTCCCTGGTGGCGCAGCGGGTCGCCGGCCCCGAGCAACTGCCGGAAGCCGCGGTGGATGCGGTGGTGGAAGCCAGCACGGTGAACGACCAGCCGTTCCTGAGCCGCTGGGGCAAGACCCTGTGGCAACTGTTTTGGAGCACCATTCCAATCTACGTGCTGGCAGTACTGGTGCTGGGCGCAGCGCGGGTCTGGCTGTTCCCCCATATCGACGGCGCCATGGGTGACAGCCTGTGGTGGCTGGTGCCGCTGGCGATTGCCGGAACCCTGTTCGTGATCCCCACAGCAGCGGAGATTCCCATCGTCCAGACCATGATGACCCTGGGCTTGGGTACAGGCCCGGCGGTGGCCCTGCTGATGACCCTGCCGAGCATCAGCCTGCCGTCGCTGCTGATGCTGCGCAAAGACTTCGATGCCCGAGTGCTGGTGACCGTGGCCGTGCTGACCATGCTGGTGGGGATTGTTTGCGGGTTGATTGGTGCGGTGTTGTTGTAGAACCCTGGTGGTCGCTGCCTCCGTTTCGGGCCCGCCCCGGATGGGCAGCGACACATCGACTCTTGGCATTGGCATCGACTGGATCTCGGCGCAATGTGCAACCTGCACAAAGCGCACCCCGGTCCTGAGCCAAAGACCGCGATACGTCGCCACGTCATCGAACAACGCAGACTCGGAGGCCTTGCTACCGTGAACAACTTGCTGCAACACAAGGGCGTCTACGGCTCTATCGAAGTCAGCGCCGAGGACCACTGCCTATTTGGCAGGCTCCAGTTCATCAGTGCCCTGGTGAGCTATGAAGGACAAACCCTGGCTGAGCTGGAGGCCGCATTCAAAGAGGCGGTCGATGACTATTTGAGCAGCTGCAAACACTCGGCTGTCCCCGCTCAACTCCGTTGAGTACAGGCTTCCAATCGAAGTGCCACGCCTCCCCCGCCGCATCGTCTTGAAACACACTGGTCAGGGAATGCCGCTCCCGAAACCGGAGTTTTCGCTTTGTTTTGTAAGGCTTGTCCGAGAGAATCGCCAACGCCTTTGAGCGGCTTGTGCCCTTGGTGTTCGTCAGGCAGTCTCCCCCGGTCGCTGCACCATCAGCGACTCGGATGTGGAAGTCCGGAAGGGTCATAGGTACAACGCTTCAACGCGCCTGCCGACGCTTTGCGCCTGCGGATACGTGTTATGGCGGCCATGCGTGGGGCACCTTCGGGTGCGCCGGGTTTTGGGTACCAAAAGACTCCCCGGTCTTCCACACCCACGCACGGCTGCCACCCTCTCGTGTGGAAGCGAGACCGGCGGCTCTACTTAACCTTAGAGTCGTAGGTACCCCAATGAAAAAGCTCGTCCCCGATCCACCCCGCCCACTGCGCGATCCCGAGCTGGATCGCGCCAACGCCAACCTGCTCAGCGCGCTGAAACCGACCCAGGCACGCCCGTTCGGCCTGCGCGATGCCCAGGGCAATACCCTGTTCAGCGTGCAAGCCGGGGTCAGCGCTGAAGAGGCCCTGAGGCACGTCGCCCTGCTGCTCAAGTGCGCCGAGGAGGTGTCCGATGAAATCACCGAGCGCGCCAGCGGCATCGAACGCGGCCTGATCTGGTCCATGGTGCATTCCGTGGAAATGGCCCGGGCCGTGGTCGAGGCCTTGCTCGACCGTCCACGCCCTGCCGGCTGACGCCCGCGCACACCGCGCGCTCAGGTGATGTGAGCGCGCGGAACATTGAGCGCTAGCGCGATGGCGGCTGGCGCTGGCGCAGGTAATCGAGCACGGCGCCGTGATCGCCGCTGAACTCGATCCGCGCGCCCTTGCTCTCGCGCTGGAAGGCGTACATCGGGTCGTAGTATTCACCCAGCAAGCCTTCGATCCAGGCCCGGTGCAGCTCCACGTCACCGCTGCGGGCCTGTTCCGCCAGGGCCGCTTCCATCAGCAGGAACAGGCGCTGGTGACGCTCGCCCCCCAGGCGCTTGTGGATCTTGTTCAGGCTTTCCAGCAGGCGTTCGGCAAACAGGGCAAAACCTTCTTCGCCATGCACGGCCACGAACTCGGCGCTGAGGTTGACCACGTAATCGTCAAGGATGCGCTGCACCCGGCTGTCGAGGCGGTCTTCCAGCCAGACCATGGGCAGGCCCTGCATGCTCTGGTACAGCGGCAGCGGCAAGGCGCAGCTGCCGATCATGCGGTTCTCGTCTTCCAGGACAAAGCTCTGCACGCCGCGCTCACGCTTTTTCAGCAGGTCCACCGCCAGACGGTTTTCGAAGTCGATGTTGCTCGGCTGTCCGGTGGCGCGGCGGCCGAAGCTGGAGCCGCGGTGGTTGGCGTGGCCTTCCAGGTCCAGGGCGTTGTCCAGCTGGCCCAGCACTTCGGTCTTGCCGGTGCCGGTCATGCCCCCCAACAGGACGAAATCACATTGCTGCAGGGCCTGCTCGGTGGTGTCCAGAAGGAAGGTACGCATGGCCTTGTAGCCGCCACCAACCCGCGGGTAGTCGATGCCCGCCTCCCTGAGCCACTGCTGGACGATCTGCGAGCGCAGGCCGCCACGGAAGCAGTACAGCAGGCCGTCGGGGTGAGCCCGGGCGAAATCGGCCCAGGCCTGGACGCGCTGTTGCTTGATGTCGCCGGACACCAGCTGATGGCCGAGCACGATGGCCGCCTGCTGGCCCTGCTGCTTGTAGCAGGTGCCGACCCGCTGGCGTTCCTGGTCAGTCATCAGTGGCAGGTTGAGCACCCCGGGAAAGGCGCCCTTGGTGAATTCGATCGGCGCCCGGGTGTCCATCATCGGCCGGTCGTTGAGGAAGATCTCGCGGTAGTCGGTGCAGTCCAGAGGCATCAGAACACCTCGACCGCGTGGCTCTGTCGCTCCACCAGTTCACCGATGGGCGCCAGTTCCAGGCCCAGCTCCGCCGCCAGGGCGAGGAACTCGGCATTGCCTTGCGGGGTCACCGCCACCAGCAGCCCGCCACTGGTCTGCGGGTCGCAGAGCACGCGTTTGTGCAGCTCCTGAACCCGGCCGATTTTCTCGGCGTAGCTGCTGTAGTTGCGCAAGGTGCCACCGGGCACGCAGCCCTGATCCAGGTAGTACTCAACTCCCGGCAGGCGCGGTACGCGGTCGTAGTGGATCTGCGCGGTCAGGCCGCTGCCGTCGGCCATTTCCACCAGGTGCCCGAGCAGGCCGAAACCGGTGACGTCGGTCATCGCGGTCACCCCTTCGAGCTTGCCGAAACGGCTGCCGGGCTTGTTCAGGGTGCACATCCAGTCGCGGGCCAGGCCGATGTCGGCGTCGCGCAGCTTGCCCTTTTTCTCGGCGGTGGTGAGCACGCCGATCCCCAGGGGCTTGGTCAGGTACAGCAGGCAGCCGGCGGTGGCCGTGTCGTTGCGTTTCATGAAGCGTTTTTCCACCAGCCCGGTCACCGCCAGACCGAAGATCGGCTCCGGCGCGTCGATGGAATGGCCGCCCGCCAGGGGAATACCTGCCGCGTCGCATACGGCGCGGCCGCCGCGGATCACTTCCCGGGCGATTTCCGGGGCCAGCACGTTCACCGGCCAGCCGAGAATGGCAATCGCCATCAACGGGTCGCCGCCCATGGCGTAGATGTCGCTGATGGCATTGGTGGCGGCAATGCGGCCGAAGTCGAAGGGGTCGTCGACGATGGGCATGAAAAAGTCGGTGGTGGAGACCACGCCGCGCTCTTCGTCGATGGCGTAGACCGCCGCGTCATCGCGCGAGGCGTTGCCGACCCAGAGCTTGGGATCGAGGTTCTGCGCCCCGCTGCCGGCCAGAATCACCTCCAGCACCTGGGGGGAAATCTTGCAGCCGCAGCCGGCTCCGTGGCTGTACTGGGTCAGGCGAATCGGCTCGCTCATGGGGCACCTCGTCAAGTCTGGGACCGGGATTCTAGCAGAGCCCTCAGGCACTGGGCCGAGGCGTGCCCTGATGGAACAGCATCTGCCAGCGCCCTTCGCGGCAGCGCCACAGCGAACTGCGCCAGGCACTGCTGGCCGCCCGCCCGCCGGCTGCGGCGTTATGGCACAGGTAGGTGACCTGGGCCAGATCGGCCGCCAGGCGCTGCAGCGCAAACTCGCTGATGCGCCGTTCGATGAAGTCCTGCTGCGGCAGGCTGTGCAGCACCTGGGCCTTGTTCCAACGTCCGCCGCTGGCGCCGAATTCGAGAAAGTCATCGGCCAGCAAGGCTTCCAGCGCCTGGCGATCGGCGCGCACTTCGGCTTGTTGCAGTTGGCGTTCGAGCATCAACAGGTGGTCGGACAATTCCATGGTCACTCCCGGGGCGGCGGATCAGTGGCGCACTCTAGCATCCGCGCCCTGCCCCTCAAGACCGGACACCTGCGGTAGCGCTTGAACCAAGCAAATGCGCCGGACTTTGGTTAGGCTTGCAGCGCCCTGCCCGGGCACGCTTGTCCTCATACCCACAAAAGCGCCCCCCCGACCCTCACCCGAGGCCAGGGCAAGACGCTGACGGAGCCCGCCATGAAATTCACCACCCAGTCCATCGCCCGCAAGCTCAAGTTCCACCAGTTGGTGGTGTTCGAGCAGGTGCTGCAAAGCGGCTCGCTGGTGCGCGCCTCCCAGGCGCTGAACCTGACTCAGCCGGCGGTGACCAAGATCATTCACGAGCTGGAATCCTACTTCGAGGCGCCGCTGCTGGTGCGCAGCAACCGTGGGGTCAGCGCCACCGAGCTGGGCCAGGTGGTGGTGCAACGAGCCAAGTCGTTGCTGGCGGAACTGCGGGCCCTGACCGACGAGGTCAACGCTTTCCAGGAAGGCACCTCGGGGCAGGTGATGGTCGGCACCCTGATCTCGGCCTCGACCTCGCTGCTGCCCCGGGCCATCCAGTTGCTCAAGCAGCGCGCGCCGGGGGTGCTGGTGTCATTGCGGGTCGGGCAGATGGACCAGTTGTTCCCGGCGCTGGCGGTGGGCGATGTCGACCTGGTGGTGGGCCGAGTGCCGGACGACTGGCACCGGCGCAGCGAGGCCCTGGAGGTCGACGTGCTGTACCGCGAGGACTTGAGCATCGTCGCCGGCGCCCATCACCCGTTGCACCAGCAGACGCCGGTCAGCCTGGAACACCTGCACGCCTACCCCTGGGTGCTGCCGACCCGCGACTCGCTGCTGCGGCGCACCGCCGACCGACTGTTCGCCGACAATGGCCTGCCGACGCCGGACAATGTTGCCGAGTCGCTGTCGATCCTCACCAACATCACCCTGATGCAGGATCAGCGCACCGTGGCCCTGATGCCCTATGAGGCCTCGTTGCAGTTCATCCAGGCCGGCATGCTCCAGGCTTTCGATCTGGGGGCGCCGCTGCAGTTCGGCGAGATCGGTTGCTTCTACGCCGCCCAGCGCAATCTGGGCCCGGCGGCCCGGCTGTTTCGCGAATGCCTGGACCTGGCCCGGGCAGAGTCCGACAGCGGGCAAGCGCCGATCCAGGCTTCACCCTGATATTCCAATTGTTAATAGTTAGCGGCCGATCTTTGATTATTCACTAATACCAGGCCTTCCTACACTCGCCCCGAAACCCATGTTTCGGAGGTTCAAGTGTCCACTGCCCTGCTGCGCCATTTCATCGACGGCGAGTTCGTCGCCAGCCCCCAGACCTTTGCCAATATCTCCCCGGTCGACGGCCGCGTGCTGGGCCAGGTCTGCGAGGCCGACCGATCCCAGGTGGACCGCGCCGTGACCGCGGCCAAGGCGGCGCAGTCCGGCCCCTGGGCCGATTACAGCGCCAGCCAGCGCGCCGACCTGCTGCTGCGGATTGCCGCCGGCATCGAGGCGCGTTTCGAGGCGTTCGTCGCCGCCGAAGTCGCCGACACCGGGCGCCCGGTGCAACAGGCGCGGACCCTGGACGTGGCCCGCGCGGTGCAGAATTTCCGCACCTTCGCCGAGCTGCTGCGCCAATCCGGCGGCGAAATCTTCGAGATGCGCGGCGCCGACGGCAATGACGTGTTCAGCTACAGCGTGCGCAAGCCCCACGGCGTGGTGGCGATCATCTCGCCGTGGAACCTGCCGCTGTTGCTGCTCACCTGGAAAGTCGCCCCGGCCCTGGCTTGCGGCAACTCGGTGGTGGTCAAGCCGTCCGAGGACACACCCTCCAGCGCCACCCTGCTGGCCGAAGTGATGCGCGACGCCGGGGTGCCGGCCGGCGTGTTCAACCTTGTGCACGGCTTCGGGCCGAATTCGGCCGGGGAATTCCTCACCGCCCACCGCGACGTCGACGCCATCACCTTCACAGGTGAGTCCCGTACCGGCGCCACCATCATGAAAGCCGCCGCCGAAGGCGTGCGCGAGGTGTCCTTCGAGCTGGGCGGCAAGAACGCCGCGGTGGTGTTCGCCGACTGCGATTTCGACGCCGCGGTGGCCGGGGTGCTGCGCTCAAGCTTCACCAACGCCGGGCAGGTGTGCCTGTGCTCGGAGCGGGTCTACGTCGAGCGGCCGATCTACCAGCGCTTCGTCGCCGCCCTCAAGGCCGGCGCCGAACAGTTGAAGATCGGCTACCCCGATGAAGACGGGGTCAACATGGGCTCGCTGATTTCCCACAAGCACCGGGACAAGGTCCTGGGCTACTTCCAACTGGCCCTGGAGGAAGGCGCGACCCTGGTCAGCGGCGGCGGCATTCCGCAGTTCGGCGATGCCCGGGACCAGGGCGCCTACGTCCAGCCGACGATCTGGACCGACCTGCCGGACCACGCCCGTTGCCTGCGCGAAGAAGTGTTCGGCCCGGTCTGCCACATCGCTCCGTTCGACACCGAGGACGAAGTGCTGCGCCGGGTCAACGACTCGGCCTATGGCCTGGCCACGGCCCTGTGGACTCGCGATCTGAAGCGCGCCCATCAGCTGTCCCGGCGCTTCCGTGTGGGCATGGTCTGGGTCAACACCTGGTTCCTGCGCGACCTGCGCACGCCGTTCGGCGGCACAAGGCTCTCGGGCGTGGGGCGCGAAGGCGGCCGTCACTCCCTGGATTTCTACTCCGAGATCACCACCATCTGCGTCAACCCTTGAGGGGCACCCCGACATGCATGCAGACCTGATTGAAGCGGCGCACCACCTGCGCCAGGCCCAGCTCAACGGCCAGCCCTGCGCCCCGGTGCGCGAGCTGATTGCCCAGGCCCAGGCCGCACAACCCCACACCTCCCTGGCCGACCTGGCCTACCAGGTGCAGCACTACAACAACCTGGCGGCCATCGATGCCGGACGCCGCCCGGTAGGCCACAAGATCGGCCTGACCTCCCGCGCCGTGCAGCAGCAACTGGGGGTGGACCAGCCGGACTTCGGCCAGCTGTTCGCCGATATGGCCCGCGGTGACGACCAGCCCATCGCCTGGAGCGACACCTGCCAGCCCAAGGTCGAAGCCGAGGTGGCCCTGGTGCTGGAACATGGCCTGAACCATGAGCGCCACACCGTGGCCGACCTGATCCGCGCCACCGCCTTTGCCCTGCCGGCCATCGAAATCGTCGGTAGCCGCATTGCCCAGTGGGACATTCGCCTCAGCGACACCATCGCCGACAACGCCTCGTCCGGGCTGTTCGTGCTCGGCAGCCAGCCGGTGGCCCTGGAAAAGCTCGATCTGGTGCGCTGCGGCATGAGCCTGACCCGGCGTGGCGAGCCGGTGTCGGTGGGCGCCGGCGCCGCCTGCCTGGGCAACCCGCTGAACGCCGCCCTGTGGCTGGCCGACACCCTGGCCCGCCTGGGCACGCCGCTGCGGGCCGGCGACATCCTCCTGACCGGCGCCCTCGGACCCATGGTCGCGGTGCAGCCGGGAGATCGCTTCACCGCGCACATCCAGGGCCTGGGTAGCGTCAGCGCCGCCTTCGCCAGCGCCCAATGAACCGGAGCCACGCATGAACAGAACCCTCAAGGCCGCGATCATCGGCTCGGGCAATATCGGCACCGACCTGATGCTGAAAATCCTGCGTCAGGCCCGGCACCTGCAACTGAGCGCCATGGTCGGCATCGACCCGGCTTCCGACGGCCTGGAACGGGCTCGGCGCCTGGGCGTGGCCACCACCCACGAAGGCGTCGAAGGCCTGCTGCGCATGCCCGAGTTTGCCGCCATCGACCTCGTGTTCGATGCCACCTCGGCCGCCGCCCACCAGCACCATGAGGCCGTACTGCGCCAGACCAAGCCGGGCATCCGCCTGATCGACCTGACCCCGGCGGCCATCGGCCCCTACTGCATTCCGGTGGTCAACCTGGAGCAGCACCTGAACAGCCTCAACCTGAACATGGTCACCTGCGGCGGCCAGGCGACCATTCCCATGGTGGCCGCGGTGTCGCGGGTGGCCCAGGTGCACTACGCGGAAATCGTCGCCTCGATTGCCAGCAAATCCGCCGGCCCCGGCACCCGGGCCAACATCGACGAATTCACCGAAACCACCCGCCACGCCATCGAAACCCTCGGCGGCGCCACCCGGGGCAAGGCGATCATCGTCATGAACCCGGCCGAACCGCCGCTGATCATGCGCGACACGGTGCTGATGCTGTCGGCCGCCGCTGATCAGCGGGAGATCGCCGCCTCCATCGGCGAGATGGCCGCGGCGGTGCAGGCCTATGTGCCCGGCTACCGGCTCAAGCAGCAGGTGCAGTTCGAGCCGATCCCGGCCTCGGCGCCGCTGCTGATCCCGGGCCTGGGGCGTTTCAGCGGGCTCAAGACCTCGGTGTTCCTGGAGGTTGAGGGCGCCGCCCATTACCTGCCCGCCTACGCCGGCAACCTCGACATCATGACCTGCGCCGCGCTGGCCACCGCCGAGCGCATGGCCCAGTCGCTGCTCAACCGCTGAAGGAGCTTCGCCATGACTTTCAACCCCGGCAACAAGCTCTACATTTCCGACGTGACCCTGCGTGACGGCATGCACGCCATCCGCCACCGGTACAGCCTGGATCAGGTCCAGGCCATCGCCCGGGCCCTGGACGCGGCCCGGGTCGACAGCATTGAAGTGGCCCACGGCGACGGCCTGCAGGGTTCCAGCTTCAACTACGGTTTCGGCGCCCACACCGACCTGGAATGGATCGAAGCCGCGGCCGATGTGCTCGAACACGCGCGCATCGCCACCCTGCTGCTGCCCGGCATCGGCACCGTGCACGACCTCAAGGCCGCCTACCGGGCCGGTGCCCGAGTGGTGCGGGTCGCCACCCATTGCACCGAGGCCGATGTCTCGCGCCAGCACATCGAATGTGCCCGGGAACTGGGCATGGACACCGTGGGCTTTCTGATGATGAGCCACATGACCAGCCCGGAAAATCTCGCCGTCCAGGCGCAGAAAATGGAAAGCTACGGCGCCACCTGCATCTACGTGGTGGACTCCGGCGGCGCTATGAACATGCAGGACATCCGCCTGCGCTTTCGGGCGCTGAAGGCCGCGCTCAAGCCGGACACCGCCACCGGCATGCACGCACACCACAACCTCGGCCTGGGGGTGGCCAACTCCCTGGTGGCGGTGGAAGAAGGCTGCCAGCGCATCGACGCCAGCCTCGCCGGCATGGGCGCCGGGGCCGGCAACGCGCCGCTGGAAGTGTTCATCGCCGCCGCCGACAAGCTGGGCTGGAACCACGGCACCGACCTCTATCGCCTGATGGACGCCGCCGACGATCTGGTGCGTCCCCTGCAGGACCGGCCGGTGCGGGTCGACCGCGAAACCCTGGCCCTGGGCTACGCCGGGGTCTACTCCAGCTTCCTGCGCCACGCCGAACAAGCCGCCCACAAGTACGACCTGAAAACCGTCGACATCCTGGTCGAGCTCGGCCGCCGGCGCATGGTCGGCGGCCAGGAAGACATGATCGTCGACGTCGCCCTCGACCTGCTCGCTGCCCGGGAGTACCGCCCATGAACCTCGATCTTGCCCCCATCGCCAGCGCCCTGGATCAGGCCGCGCGCAACGCTCGCGCCCTGCCCCAGTTCAGCCGGCACACGCCCTTCAACCTGGAGCAGGCCTACCAGATCCAGCGCGCCTCCATGGCCCACCGCTACGCCGATGGCGAACGCATGATCGGCCTCAAGCTGGGCTTCACCAGCCGCGCCAAGATGCAGCAGATGGGCGTCGACAGCCTGATCTGGGGCTGGCTCACCGACGCCATGCTGGAAGAGGACGGCGGCCAGCTGAACCTGGACCGCTACATCCACCCCCGGGCCGAACCGGAGCTGTGCTTTCTCACCCGGCGCGCCATCGACCGGCCGCTGACCCAGCTCGAAGCCGTGGACTATCTGGAGGCCGTGGCCCCGGCCATCGAGATCATCGACTCGCGCTACGAGGCGTTCAAATTCAGCCTGGAAGACGTGGTGGCGGACAACTGCTCCTCGGCCGGGCTGGTGGTCGGCCCCTGGTCCCGGGATTTTTCCACCCTGGCCAACGCCGGGGTACTGATGCGCCTGGACGGTGCCCTGGTGGAGGCCGGTTCGACCGCGGCGATCCTCGGCCATCCGCTACGCAGCCTGGTGCACGCCTCGCAACTGCTGGCCCGGGCCGACATCAGCCTGCCCGCCGGCAGCCTGATCATGGCCGGCGCCGCCACCGCCGCCGTGGCCCTGACACCCGGCGCGCAGTTGACGGTGGAGATCAATGGCTACGGCGAATGCGCCTTCACCTGCAGCGGCCAGGCCCAAGGAGAACGCTCATGACCGTCAACCGCGCCACCCTGGTGCCGGGCAAGGCCAAGCCCCGGGGCCGCTTCCCCCATATCAAGCGCGCCGGCGATCTGCTGTTCGTCTCCGGCACCAGCTCGCGGCGTCCGGACAACAGCTTCGACGGCGTCGAAGTGGACGAGCTGGGCACCACCCGCCTGGACATTCGCGCCCAGACCCGGGCGGTGATCGAGAACATCCGCGATATCCTCGCCAGCGAAAACGCCGGGCTGCAGGACCTGGTGGAAATCAGCGCCTTCCTGGTGGATATGAACGACTTCGGTCCCTACAACCAGGTCTACGCCGAGTACTTCGACGAACAGGGCCCGACCCGCACCACCGTGGCCGTGCATCAGTTGCCGCACCCGCACCTGCGCATCGAAATCAAGGCGGTGGCCTACGCCCCGCTCAATCGCCGAGAACAATAACAATGGACAAGCACCACTACAGCGCGCCGCTGAACTTCAACCGTTGGCTGGACGAACATGCCCATCTGCTGCAACCGCCGGTGGGCAACCGTCAGGTGTGGCAGGACGCCGACTTCATGGTCACCGTGGTCGGCGGCCCCAACCAGCGCACCGACTTTCACGACGACCCCATGGAAGAGTTCTTCTATCAGTTCAAGGGCAATGCCTACCTGAACATCTGGGACCGCGGCCGCTACGAGCGCATCGATCTGCGCGAGGGCGACATCTACCTGATGGCGCCCCACGTCATTCATTCCCCGCAACGCCCAGAGCCCGGCAGCCTGTGCCTGGTGGTGGAGCGCCAGCGGCCCAAGGGCCTGCTGGACGCCCTGCAATGGTCTTGCGCCCGCTGCGGCACGCTGATCCAGCGCTATGAAATGCAGCTGCAGAGCATCGTCAACGACCTGCCACCGGTCTACGAAGAGTTCTACGCCACCAGCCAGGAACAGCGGCGTTGCACCGGCTGCGGCGAAATCCATCCGGGCCGCGACTGGCAGACCTGGCACCACACCCTCAAGGCGGCGACCCCCTTATGAAAATCGACATGCATTCGCACTTCTTCCCCGACATCAGCCAGGCCGAGGCCGCGCGCCTGGACCCGGTGCGCGCGCCCTGGCTGCACAAGGACGGCGCCCGGGGCCAGATCATGGTCGGCGACAAAGCCTTTCGTCCGGTGCACGACGTGCTCTGGGACCCGGCGCGGCGTGTCGAACACCTGGACGAGCAAGGCCTGGACCTGCAGATCATGTGCGCCACGCCGGTGATGTTCGCCTACGACGCGCCCATCGAACGGGCCCTGCCCTGGGCCCAGTTGATGAACGATCGGGCCATGGCCATGACCGCCGGCCACGAACGCCGGCTCAAGGTCCTGGCCCAGGTGCCGCTGCAGGACCTGGACGCCGCCTGCGCCGAAGCCAGCCGGGCCCAGGCCATCGGCCACGTCGGCGTGCAGATCGGCAACCACGTGGGCAATCACGACCTGGACCACGATCATCTGGTGACCTTTCTCGACCATTGCGGACGCAACAACATCCCGGTGCTGGTGCACCCCTGGGACATGATGGGCGGCGAGCGCATGCGCAAGTGGATGCTGCCGTGGCTGGTGGCGATGCCGGCGGAAACCCAGCTGGGAATTCTGTCGCTGATCCTTTCCGGGGCGTTCGAGCGCCTGCCCGAATCCCTGCGCATCTGCTTCGCCCACGGCGGTGGCGGCTTCGCCTTTCTTCTGGGGCGGGTGGACAACGCCTGGCGTCACCGCGACATCGTCCGCGAAGACTGCCCGCAGTTGCCGTCCAGCTATGTCAAACGCTTCTGCGTCGACTCGGCGGTGTTCGATCCCGGCGCCCTGAAACTGCTGGTGGAAGTCATGGGCAGTGAACGGGTGATGCTGGGTTCGGACTCACCCTTCCCCCTCGGCGAACAGCGCATCGGCAGCGGCATCGCCGACCACCCGACCCTGGCCGAAGCCGACAAGGCACGCCTGCTCGGCGGCAACGCCCAGGACTTCTTCAACCTGTACTGAGTGCCCGCACTCAGCCCCTCATCCCCCTCGCTGCACCCGTCACCGTGGTCATCCGGCGGGCACCCCATGCCCGCCTCGAACAAAACCTATAAGGAGCCACCCATGTACGAGCGAACGCAACACCTGAGTGAACTCATCGACCGCAGCCCACTGGGCGCCTTGCAGATACGCGTGTTGCTGCTGTGTTTCCTGATCGTCCTGCTGGACGGTTTCGACACGGCCGCCATTGGCTACATCGCCCCGGAGCTGATCCACAGCTGGAACATCGAACGCGCGCAACTGGCCCCGGCCTTCGGCGCCGGGCTGTTCGGCATGCTCCTGGGCAGCTTCTGCTTCGGCCCCCTGGCCGACCGCAACGGGCGCAAGAGCGTACTGCTGATTTGCGTGGCGATCTTCGGCCTGGGCACCCTGGCCACGGCGCTTTCACCGAACATCGAAGTGCTGAGCATCCTGCGCTTTGTCACCGGCATCGGCCTGGGCGGCGTGCTGCCCAACTGCATCACCCTGAGCTCGGAATACTCCCCGGCGCGGCGGCGCATGCTGCTGGTGACCCTGAGCTATTCCGGCTTCACCCTGGGCCTGGCCCTGGGCGGCGCGGTGGCCGGCGCGCTGCTGCCCCGGGTGGGCTGGCAGGGCCTGCTGCTGATCGGCGGCCTGGCGCCTCTGCTGCTGTTGCCGGTGCTGTACCTGGCGCTGCCGGAATCGGTGTGCTTCATGGCCAACAGCCCGCGCCACACCGCCACCTTGCGCCGCATCATCACCCGCATCAGCGGCCAGTCCGACTGGGAACGGGTGCGACTGGTGGGCGATAGCGGCGAGGCCGGCGCACGCTCGCCACTTTCAGCGTTGTTCAGCCCCGGCCAGCTGGCCCGCACCCTGCTGCTGTGGCTGACCTTCTTCTGCTGCCTGTTCGTGTTCTACCTGCTGACCAACTGGCTGCCCACGGTGCTGCGGGCCAGCGGCTACGACACCGGCGGCGCGGCACGGATCAGCGCCATGATCCCCTTTGGCGGCGTGCTCGGTGGCATCGCCATGGCCCTGCTGATGGACCGTATCGGCGCCCTGCGCATCCTGCCCTGGCTGTGCCTGATCGCCGCCTGCGCCCTGGCCCTGACCGGCAGCCAACTGCACAGCGCCGCCGGCACCCTGGCCATCGTGTTCCTGGCCGGTTTCAGCCTCACCGGCACCCTGAACAACCTCAGCGTGGTGGCCGCCACCCTCTACCCCACCGCCTCCCGGGCCACCGGCGTGGCCTGGGCCCTGGCGGCGGGCCGTGCCGGCTCGATCATCGGCTCGCTGCTCGGTGGCTGGCTGTTCGCCCAGGCCGGCGGCCTGCAGCAATTTTTCGCCTGGATCGCCGTGCCGGTGCTGCTGGCGGGATTGGCCCTGGGCTGGATGAAGCGTCTGGGGCATTCGGCCGCAATACCGACGAGCAAGGCCATGGAACAGGACTGAGCCCAAGCCGAGGTTATCGTCCAATAGCAGCGAGCCGCGCCTTCTTCGGGGGCGCGGCTCGCTGCTGTCAGGCCGGGTCGATTCAGAAGAGATCGATCGGGTAATCGGTAATCAGCCGGAACTCATCGATATTGCCCTCGCCCTGGGCCACGTTGGCCCGGTGCCAGGTCTGGCGCAGACGAAAGCTCAGGTCCTTGAGCGGGCCGTTCTGCACCACAAAGCGCGCTTCGAAGTTGATCTCGCGGTGCACGCCGTCCTGGCCATACATCCCGGCGTAGGCGCTGTCTGCCGGGGTGTGCGTACCGTCGATGCCGGAGCCGCGCAGGTAGCGGGTCATCAGGTTCCAACCGGGCATGCCGTAGCCGGCCAGCGAAAGGTCGTAGCGCAGTTGCCAGGAGCGCTCGTTGGGGCCGTTGAAGTCCGAGTACTGCACCGAGTTGGGCAGGTAGATCGAGGCGCCCTGGTCGCGGCCATTGCGGCCGTTGCGGTCCAGGTCGCCCACGCCCAGGTAGTCGAACGGGGTGTTGCCGTCGACGTTCTGCAGCGCCAGGGTCAGGCGGTGGGCGCCCAGGCCATAGAACACCGAGGCGCCCAGGGTGGTGTTGTCGATGGCGCCGGCTCTGGCCCGGCCGGTGTCGAGGGTGCGGTAGAGGTTGAGGTCGAAACCGGCCTGCTGGCCCTGCCCCAGGTCGGTACGGCCATTGAGGTTGGCGTAGTACTGGTTCCAGATGTCGGCGAAACGCGCCGCATAGAAGCTGGCGCCCCAGTCAGGCGTGAACGCGTACTGGCCGCCCAGGTAGTCCACCGAGGGCGTGGTGACGCCGGCATAGAAGGCCCAGAGGTCGCCGTTGCTGTTGGTGGTGACGTGGCCGGTGGCCGAGGTGAAATGCCCGGCCTGCAGCTTGAGTTTGTCCAGTTCCTGACTGTCCAGGGCAAAGCCGGTGGCGGTTTCCGGAATCAGGCGGTTGTGGCCGACGGCGAACACCGGGGTGTCCACCGACTGTTCGCCGAAATGCAGCACGCTTTCGGAGACTTTCAGTTTCAGCGCGGCACCGGCCTTGGCGTATTGGTCCGCCGGCTTGCCGTTGTCGTGGATCGGCAGGTTATAGGTGCCGGTCTTGCCCCCGGAGGCATCCAGCTTGAGCCCGAGAGTGGCGAAGGCATCCACGCCGACGCCGACCGTGCCCTGGGTGAACCCGGATTCGAAGCGGCCGATAAAGCCCTGGGTCCAGTCCTTGCGGTCGGCACGGCCGTCCTGGACGCTGCGGTTGAGGTAGTAGTTGCGGGCTTGGATGCGCAGATGGCTGTCCTCGATGAAACCGGCCGGCTCCTCCTCGGCACCGTGGACGGTCCAGGGCAGGCAACCCAGCAGCGGCAACAGCAAAAGCGGTGAACGGCGCATTACGTCAGACATGGCAAAACCCTTGTGGATTATTGTTTTTGTAGAAGTGGCGACAGGGATCGACAGGGGCCCAAAGGCCCCGTAGGAGCCGGCTTGCCGGCGAAGCGATCACGCAGACCGCTTCGCCGACCAGCCGGCTCCCGCGAGCGGGGTGGTCCGGAACTCAGGGTTGGATCGGCAACGGCTTGGGCGCCGCGGCATCCAGCGGGCGCTGGCCGCGAAAGCGCAGGTAATAGATGAGCAGGATCAGCGCCAGGAACGGCAGCCCGCAGACCAGGGTCAGGAAGAACTGCTCGGTGAACAGTGTGGTGATCATCACCGCCAGCATCAGCAACAGCCCTCCCAGGCTGGTCCAGGGGTAGCCCCAGAGCTTGAACGCCAGGGGTTCGGAGCCCTGTTGCCGGCGAAAGAACAGGTGGGTGAGGAAGATCCCGGCCCAAGTGAACATGGCGCCGAACATGGCGATCGACATCATCAGGGTGAAGGCCTGGTCGGCGTAGGCCAGGTACAGCAAGGTGGCCAGGGCAATCCCCAGGGACGACAGCAGCAGCGCCGCCAGGGGCACGCCGTTGCGGCTCAGGCGCCCGAACAGCGCCGGCGCCTGGCCGGCCCGGGACAGGCTGAACATCAGCCGCGTGGTGATGTACAGCTGGCTGTTCATCGCCGACAGCGCCGCCACCAGGATCACCGCATTGATCACCCCACCGGCATAGGGAATGCCGGTGGCCGCCATGACCATGACAAAGGGGCTTTCGCCGCCGGTGTTGCGGCTCCAGGGCACGATGGCCAGGACCAGGGCGATGGTCAGCAGGTAGAACACCACCAGGCGCACCATGGTGATGCGAAAGGCCCGGGTCACTGCACGTTCCGGGTCCTTGGCCTCGCCCGCGGCCACGGCGATCATCTCGATGCTCAGGTAACTGAAGAAGGCCACGATCACCGCCACCCAGGTGCCCCAGGCGCCGTTGGGAAAGAAGCCGCCCTCGTTGCTGTAGTTGGCAAAACCGATGCCCGAGCCGGGCGCCGCGCCGTACACCACCCAGGCCCCGAGCAGGATGAACACCAGGATGGCGCACAGCTTGAGCAGCGAGAACACATACTCGATGCCGCCGAACACCTTGACGCTGAAGGCGTTGGCCAGGATCAGCGCCAGGGAGAAACCGAGCATCCAGTAACCGCCGGGCACCTCGGGATACCAGTACTTCATGTACATCGCCGCCGCGGTGATTTCCGTGCCCACGGCAAACACGATGGAGGCCCAGTAGGCGTAGCGGATGGCAAAGCCGAACCAGGGCGCCACATAGAATTCGGCGAATGAACCGAACGAGCCGGACGTCGGATGGCGCACGGTCATTTCCGCCAGACAGCCCATCAGCAACAGGGCGATTACCGCGCCGATGGCGTAGCTCACCAGCACGCTGGGGCCGGCAAAGCCGATGGCGAAACTGCTGCCCAGAAACAGCCCGGTGCCGATGGCCCCGCCGATGGCGATCATCGACAGCTGGCCGCTGCTCAGGCTTTGCTTGAGGCCGTGTTCACGGTCTGCCACTTGTTTGAAGGTGCGTATTGTTTTTGTCATGACACTCTTGCTCCAAGGCTGGGCACGGGGTTCAGGTCACCGCTTTGCGGGCCAGGAACTGCGGCTGGTTCCATGCCTCGCTGACGAGGATGTCGCGCAGTGCGTCGACGCAGGTCCAGATGTCTTCAAAACGGTTGTACAGCGGGGCAAAACCGAAGCGCAGGATGTCCGGCGCGCGAAAATCACCGACGATGCCCCGGGCAATCAGGGCCTGCATCACCGGGTAGGCCTGGGGGTGGCTCAGGGAAACCTGGCTGCCGCGCTGCTTGGCATCGCGCGGGGTCTGCAACTGCACACCCAACCCGGCCAGTTGCTCGTCACACAGGCGGATGAACAGCTCGGACAAGGCCAGGCTCTTGCTGCGCAAGGCCTGCAGGTCGATGCCGTCGAACACCTCCAGCGCCGCTTCCAGGGCCAGCACACCCAACTGGGGCGCGGTGCCCACCAGCATCCGATCGAGGCTCGGGTGGGGCTGGTAGTCATGGCTGAAATCGAAGGGCTTGGCGTGCCCGTGCCAACCGGTCAGCGGCTGGCGCAATTGGGCGATGTGACGCTCGGCGACAAACACAAAGGCCGGCGCGCCGGGGCCGCCATTGAGGTACTTGTAGCCGCAGCCCACGGCAAAATCTGCGCCGGCCGCGTTCAGCTCCACCGGCATGGCGCCGGCCGAGTGACACAGGTCCCAGACCACCAGCACACCCAGCTCGTGGGCCCGCGCGGTAATCGCCGCCATGTCGTAGCGGCGGCCGGTCTTGTAGTTGACGTGGGTCAGGGAGAGGATCGCCACCTGGTCGCTGAGGGCATCGAGGACCTGCTCCGGGTCGACGCACTGCAGCCGGCAGCCGGTCAGCTCCGCGACGCCCTGGGCGATGTACACGTCGGTGGGAAAGTTGCCGTTCTCCGCCAGGATCACCCGGCGCGACGGCTGCATGCGCAAGGCCGCCACCAGCACCTTGAACAGGTTGATCGAGGTGGAGTCGGCCACTATCACTTCGTGCCCCTGGGCCCCGATCAGCCCGGCGATGCGGGCCCCGGTGCGCTGCGGCGCGGGGTACCAGTCGGCGTCGTTCCAGGAGTTGATCAGGCCCTCGGCCCACTCCACCTTGAGCACCTGCTCCAGGCGCGCCGGGACATGGGCCGGCATGGCCCCCAGGGAGTTGCCGTCGAGGTAGATCTTGTGTTGCGGCAAGGTAAAACGCTGGCGACAGAAGGCCAACGGGTCTGACTGATCCAACTGCTGGATCTGCTCCCGGGTACAGGGCGCGGAACGGCTCATGACGATCCCTCGGTATCGATGATTGGGCGCCGGGGTCGCAGCAAACGGCCACCAGCGAGTCAGGATGCTAGCCAGGGCCGTCATTACTGGATAATAGAAAAGGCGGCCCTTTATATTCCCGCTGGTAATACCCAATCCTGCTCAGCGCCTGCCCTCCATCGGTGGGCGGCTCGGTAGCGCCGCAGCCGCAACAGCGCTGACGCAAAAGCCCTGTCGACGATTGATTTCAGCTTTTATTTGCGAAGGCTATTTCAAGTTGGTACGCCATGTGCAAACGTTTGCGAGTTGCAATTTTGTGGGTGTTCGCCACCGCCATGCGCGCGAACGGACATCAGGGACTTCACACCGCACGAACAGGGACTTTCCATGCACAACCGCTTCCCCCGTCATGGCCAATGGGCTGTTTCCCTCGGGCTGGCCGGCGTTACGGGTCTACTCAGTCACGCCGCACTGGCCCAATCCCCCGCCCCGGACGCATCAGCCCAGGGCGAAAGCCTGAGCGCCGATGTGCAATCCGCGAAACAGGGCGCCTACCTTTCCGACTGGTACAACCAGGACCTGATGCTGATCGGCAGCAAGGACATCAGCTTCGGCCCGCGCCCGGCGGACGACATCTACCTGGAGTACGAATACTTCGGGCGCAAGGGCCCCTTCGAGCTGTACGGCTACATCGACCTGCCGAAGATCCTCGACATCGGCAACAGCCACGACAAGGGCATCTGGGACCACGGGTCGCCGCTGTTCATGGAGCACGAACCGCGGATCTCCATCGATTACCTGGCCGGTCGCAGCCTGGCCATCGGCCCGATCAAGGAGTGGTATGTGGCCTTCGACTGGATCTACGACCACGGCAGCCGCACCGCCAACCGCGCCAACACCCTGTACAGCGGCCTGGGCACCGACATCGACACCCATTCGCGGGTCAATCTCTCGGCCAACTTCTATGGCCGCTACCAGTGGGAAAACTACGGCGCCAGCAACGAGTATTCCTGGGACGGCTACCGCGCCCAGCTCAAATACATCGTGCCCATCGACAGCTACAGCAACGGCGCCTCGCTGACCTACATCGGCTTCACCAATTTCGATTTCGGCTCCGACCTGCACAAGGACAACCCGGCGCGCACCGCCAATGCCACGGTGGCCACCAACGTGCTGCTGTACGCCTTCACTCACCTGCGCTTCACCCTGGTGGGCCGCTACTTCCACAACGGCGGCAACTGGGAGGATGGCAGCGTGCTGAATTTCGGCGACGGCGAGTTCCGTGCCCGCTCCAATGGCTGGGGCTATTACGCCGGGGTCGGGTATCAGTTCTAGAGCAATGGCAAGCTTCGAGCGGCAAACGGCAAGACAAGAACGGTTGCGATGAGTTGCAACCTGGATCAGGCAGGATAAGCGCCGGTTAACGGCAGTCATGGAGGTTGTATGCGTGGGATTAAAAAGGTTTCGTGGGTAGTGGGACTGGGGGCTCTGCTGGCAGGCGGCGCCTGGGCCAACGAGGCACCAATCAAGCCCAAGGTGGTGCTGATCAGCATGTTCGCGCCGGAAGCGCAGCACTGGATCGAGCGCCTGGAGCTCAAGCGCGAGATCCGCGTGCCGGGGCTGGCGGCGGAGTATCCGAGCATTCGCTGCAATGACCGGGACGTGTGCCTGTTGACCACCGGCATGGGCCAGACCAATGCCGCGGCGTCGACCCTGGCGCTGGCCCTGTCGCCGAAGTTCGACCTGCGCAAAAGCTATTTCCTGATTGCCGGGATCGCCGGCATCAGCCCGCACCACGGCACCATCGGCACGGCCGCCTGGGCTCATTACCTGGTGGAGTTCGGCACCCAGTGGGAACTCGACTCCCGGGATGCGCCCAAGGACTGGCCCACCGGCTACCTGGGGATCAACACCAAGGGGCCCAACGAAAAACCGCCCCTGGACTACAAGACCGAAGTCTTCGAGCTCAACCCCAAGCTTCAGGCCAAGGCCTTCGCCCTGAGCCAGCGGGTGACCTTGAGCGAAAGCCCGCAATCGGCGGCCTGGCGCCTGAAATACCCCCAGGCTCCGGCCAACCAGCCGCCGGTGGTGACCCGCTGCGACACCCTGGCGGGCAACACCTGGTTTTCCGGTACTCGCCTGAGCGAACGGGCCGAAGTCTGGACCCGCCTGCTGACCGACAACAAAGGCACCTACTGCACCACCCAGCAGGAAGACAACTCCACCTACGAAGCCTTGCTGCGGGCCAGCCGCGAGGGCCTGGTGGACATCCAGCGCCTGGCGGTGCTGCGCGCCGGCTCCGACTTCGACCGCCCGGCACCGGGGGCCAGCGAAGTGGACAACCTGCTCAAGTACGCCGACCAGGGCGGCTTTGTCCCGGCCCTGGAAAACCTCTACCGGGCCGGCAATCCGCTGGTGCAGGACATTCTCGACAACTGGTCGACCTGGGAAAAAGGCGTCCCCGAAGCCTGATCCGTGCCAACCCGCAACCCGCAGGAGCCGGCGTGCCGGTGAACGCACGCTCAGGGCCATGACCGTTGGCGCCAGAGTCGGCCAATCAAAGTGAATTTTTGCGCCTGCGGGGGATCACTCAAGGATCACAGGGAGGAACAGAGGCTTTATGAACAACGCAAAACTCTTCGTCATCGAATACACCCTTCACGGCGCTCCCAAGTCCTTCATCATCCGCCAGGAAAAGATGGACAACGCCGAGGCCTGGCACTGGGCAAGCTGTGATGCGGGAGTGGGCCGCATCGGCCGTTTCGGCCGGGAACGGGTGAAGAAGACCAGCAAGCCCATGGCGGAAAAGTTCGGTATCGAGAATGTCACCTGGCGGCCTTCGGTCTAGGCCCGCCGCAAACGGGTGGAGCCGCAGCCCCACCCGTTTGCGCTCTTCAGCCGTGGGCGCCTTGGGCGCATTTGCACCCTTGGGTGGAAGCACAAGGCTCACCGTGGGCGTGATGATCGGCGCAAGCCTGACAGCAGTAGTGCTTGCCGTGACGGACAATCGCATGGGGCCCCAGCTTGCAGGTGCAGGCCGGACAGGCGCAGGTTTCATTGGACATGGCAGGGTTCCTTTTTATCAGTCTTTCAGGGGACTCGATCACCGCGCCACCTCAGACAATGGCGGCCACTGCACGGTGCGAGCACTCCAAAGACTAGGCCAACCCAGCCCCCCCGCCACGCCAACAGCGACTAAAGTGATTCGGCCAGCGCCCGCATGGACCGATGGCCACCCTGGCCCGACCAGCCAATGATGCAGGCCGTGGTCATGCTGTCTCGACCTGACAAGAACAACCCAAGGTCATTCACCGCCCATGACGATTCTCTATGACGAAACCCTCGACGGCGCCCTGCCCGACGTCGACAAGCAGGCCCTGATCCGGGCCTTGCGCAGCCAATTGCCGGACCTGGAACTGCTGGACCAGGAGCCGCAGCTCAAGCCCTACGAATGCGACGGCCTCAGTGCCTATCGCACCACACCGATGCTGGTGGCCCTGCCGCGGCATCTGCACGAGGTCCAGCGCTTGCTGCAGATCTGCCATGAGCACCGGGTGCCAGTGGTCCCCCGAGGGGCCGGTACGGGTTTGTCCGGAGGCGCCCTGCCCCTGGAAAAAGGCCTGCTGCTGGTGATGGCGCGCTTCAAGGACATCCTGCAGATCGACCCGGCCGCCCGCTGCGCAAGGCTCCAGCCGGGGGTGCGCAACCTGGCGATTTCCCAGGCGGCGGCGCCTTTGGGCCTGTACTACGCCCCCGATCCGTCATCACAGATCGCTTGCTCCATCGGCGGCAACGTCGCGGAAAACGCCGGGGGCGTGCATTGCCTGAAATACGGCCTGACCGTGCACAACCTGCTGCAGGTGCAGATGCTCAGCGTCGACGGCCAAGCCATGACCCTGGGCAGTCAGGCCCTGGACGCGCCGGGGTTCGACCTGCTGGCGCTGGTCACCGGCTCCGAGGGCCTGTTGGGGGTAATCACCGAGGTCACGGTCAAGCTGCTGCCCAAGCCGCCGATCGCCAAGGTGCTGCTGGCGGCCTTTGACTCAGTAGAAGCCGCCGGCCGCGCCGTGGCTGACATCATTGCCGCCGGGATCATCCCGGGTGGCCTGGAGATGATGGACAACCTGGCGATCCGCGCCGCCGAGGACTTCATCCACGCCGGCTACCCGGTGGACGCCGAAGCCATCCTGCTGTGCGAGCTGGACGGGGTGGAGGCCGATGTGCATGACGACTGCGAGCGGGTGCGCCAGGTGCTGGAACGC
The DNA here is from genome assembly GCF_042980055.1 of Pseudomonas danubii. Classification (NCBI taxonomy): domain Bacteria; kingdom Pseudomonadati; phylum Pseudomonadota; class Gammaproteobacteria; order Pseudomonadales; family Pseudomonadaceae; genus Pseudomonas; species Pseudomonas danubii. Next base: position 3,674,379 of record NZ_CP116502.1, on the reverse strand, counting down.
GCCGGCGCCAGCGAGGTACGCCTGGCCCGGGACGAAGCCGAGCGAGTGCGCTTCTGGGCCGGGCGCAAGAACGCCTTTCCAGCGGTGGGCCGTTTGTCCCCGGACTACTACTGCATGGACGGCACCATTCCCCGGCGCCAGCTGCCGGGGGTGTTGCGGGGCATTGCCCGGCTCGCCGCCGAGCATCAACTGCGGGTGGCCAACGTGTTCCATGCCGGGGACGGCAACATGCACCCGCTGATCCTGTTCGATGCCAACCGGCCGGGCGAGCTGCAGCGGGCCGAGGCCCTGGGCGGCAAGATCCTCGAACTGTGCGTGGCGGTGGGCGGCAGCATCACCGGCGAGCACGGCGTAGGCCGGGAGAAAATCAACCAGATGTGCGCCCAGTTCAACACCCACGAGCTGGCGCTGTTCCATGGGGTCAAGGCCGCCTTCGATCCTGGCGGCCTGCTCAACCCCGGCAAGAACATCCCGACCCTGCAGCGCTGCGCCGAATTCGGCGCCATGCATATCCATCATGGGCAACTGCCCTTCTCCGAACTGGAGCGCTTCTGATGACGGCGCCACCCGACGGCGATGCCAGCGCCGCGCTGCTGGAACAGGTCCGCAACGCCTTGCAGGACAGCACCCCGTTGCGTATCCAGGGCTCCAACAGCAAAGCCTTTCTCGGCCGCGAGTGCGCCGGGGAAATCCTCGATACCCGCAGCCATCGCGGCATCGTCAGCTACGACCCCACGGAGCTGGTGATCAGCGCCCGGGCCGGCACCCCGCTCAGTGAGTTACACGCCACCCTGGAGGCCGCCGGGCAGATGCTGCCCTGCGAGCCGCCATCGTTCGGCGCCGGCGCCACCCTGGGCGGCATGCTCGCCAGCGGCCTGTCCGGACCGCGCCGGCCCTGGGCCGGCGCGGTGCGCGATTTCGTCCTCGGCACCCGGATCATCAGCGGCAGCGGCCAGCACCTGCGCTTTGGTGGCGAGGTGATGAAAAACGTCGCCGGTTATGACCTGTCGCGACTGATGGCCGGCAGCTACGGCTGCCTGGGGCTGATCACCGAAGTCTCGCTGAAGGTCCTGCCCAAGCCCCGGCAATGCCTGAGCCTGAGCCTGGAAATGACGCCCGGCCAAGCCCTGGCCAAGCTCGCCGAATGGGGCCAGCAGCCCTTGCCGATCAGCGCCGCCTGCCACGACGGCGAGCGCCTGCACCTGCGACTGGAAGGCGGCGCAGGTTCGGTGGCCGCCGCCCATGAACGCCTGGGCGGCGAGCCCCTGGACGCGGGCTACTGGAGCCAGCTCAATGAACAGCAACTGGACTTCTTCAACCCCGGCCTGCCGCTGTGGCGCCTGTCGCTGCCGCACAACACGCCGCTGCTGGCAGTGCCCGGCGAACAACTGCTGGACTGGGGCGGCGCCCAGCGCTGGCTGAAAACCGCTGCCACGGCCAGCGAGATCCGCGCCGCCGTCAGCGCCGTTGGCGGCCACGCCAGTTGCTACAGCCACGGCCTGCAGGACAGTCCGTTCCAGCCCCTGGCGCCGACCCTGCTGCACTACCACCAACGGCTCAAGGCGCAGCTGGACCCGCAAGGGATCTTCAACCCCGGCCGACTCTACGCGGAGCTCTAGACCATGCAGACCACCCTCAGCCCCGAGGCCCGGCAACTGCCCCGGGCCGCCGAAGCCGAGCGCATCCTGCGCAGCTGCGTGCATTGCGGTTTCTGCAACGCCACCTGCCCCACCTACCAGTTGCTGGGCGACGAACTGGACGGCCCACGAGGGCGCATCTACTTGATCAAGCAAGTGCTCGAAGGCGCCACCGCCACCGCACAGGTCCAGCAACACCTGGACCGCTGCCTGTCGTGCCGCAACTGCGAAACCACCTGCCCGTCCGGGGTCGATTATCACCACCTGCTGGACATCGGCCGCGCCGTGGTGGATGCCGCCCTGCCCCGGCCCGCCGGCCAGCAACTGCTGCGCCGCGGGCTGCGAGCGCTGAGTGCCAACCCGCAGCTGTTCAAGGCCCTGATCCAGGGCGGCAGCCGCCTGCGTCCGCTGCTGCCTCAGGCGCTGCAGGCCAAGCTGCCGCGCCAGTTGCCCAGCGCCAAGCCGCGTCCGCCCCTGCGCCATGCACGGCGCGTGCTGTTGCTCGAAGGCTGCGTGCAACCGGGGCTGTCGCCCAATACCAATGCCGCGGCGGCGCGAGTCCTCGATCGCCTGGGCATCAGCGTGCAGCCGGTCGCCGAGGCCGGCTGCTGCGGCGCCGTGGACTATCACCTGGACGCCCAGGAAGCCGGCCTGCAGCGCGCCCGGCGCAACATCGACGCCTGGTGGCCACACCTGCAACAGGGCGCCGAGGCGATCATCCAGACCGCCAGCGGCTGCGGTGCCTTCATCAAGGATTACCAGCACCTGCTGGCCCATGACCCGGCCTACCGCGACAAGGCCCGGCAGGTCAGCACCCTGGCTCGGGACTTGGTGGAAGTGTTGCGCGCCGAACCCCTGGAGCAGCTCGGCGCCCACAGCGAACAGCGTCTGGCCTTCCACTGCCCCTGTACCCTGCAGCACGGGCAAAAGCTCGGCGGCGCCGTGGAAGCGCTGTTGCAGCGAGCGGGGTTCAACCTGACCACGGTGCCTGACAGCCATCTGTGCTGTGGCTCGGCAGGCACCTACTCCCTGACCCAGCCGACCCTGGCCCGGCAACTGCGGGACGACAAGCTGCGGGCTCTGGAAAGCGGCCAGCCGGAGTTGATCGCCACCGCCAACATCGGTTGCCAGATCCACCTCGACAGTGCCGGCCGCACCCCGGTCCGCCACTGGATCGAGGTGCTGGAAGACGCGCTGAGCTAAGCGCCAAGCTTCAAGCTCGTGGCTTGCCACTCACGGCTTGCGGTGTGCGGCTCCGGTACATGAATAGCAACGCCAGGGCCAGGCACAGCATCGCCAGCACGCGGTGGGGTGACAGCTCGATGGCCGGGTTGCCGAACCAGCCGAAGTGGTCGATCAGCATGCCCATGCCCAGTTGTCCGAGGATCACCGCCACCGTGGCCACCGCGGTGCCGACCCGGGGCACCGCGCCGACCATCACCAGCATGTAGACCACGCCAAACAGCGCGCCAGTCAGTTGCCATTTCGGCGCCTGCAACAGGCTCATGGCCTGAGGGGGCTGGAAAAACACAATCAGCAGCCCGGTGATCAGGGCGCCCACGGCGAAGGTCAGCAGGCTGCTGCGCAACACCCCCACGCTTTCACCCAGGCGGCCATTGATCGCCGCTTGCACACTGAGCACCGCACCCGCAGCCACCACCAGGACCAGCAAAAGAATCAGGTTCATGTTCAACCTCGGGCGATCAGGATCAGGGCCACGACAATCAGCACCAGGGCCAGCCAGCGTTCGCCATTGACCGGCTTGCGGGCGCTGCCAAACCAACCGAAATGGTCGATCAGCACGCTCTTGCCCACCTGCCCGGAGAGGATCGCGATCATGGTCATGGCAATGCCGATATGGGGCGTGGCCAAAGTCAGCACCACCACGTAGATCGGTCCCAGCACCCCGCCGAGCAATTGCCAGCGCGGCAGTTGGCTGAAGGCCGGCCCCGGCTGCGGACCGCTGAACAACAGCAGCAGAAACAGCAACGCCGTGCCCACGCCGAAGATGCTCAAGGTCGCCCACAAATGCCCGACCTGGGCGCCCAGCGGGCCGAGCAAGCCGGCCTCCACCGACAGGCCCATGCCCGCCAGAATCACCAGGGGCAACAACATCAAGCGCTGCCAGCCAGCGCGGGGTTCAACCTGGGCCGCCGGGGTCGGCAGCGCTGGATCTAACACATTGGAAGACATGCAACACCTGCTTGGGGATCAAGGAATGGCAGGCATTATCGATTGCGCCCGTTTTGCGATAAATGGGAGCATGCCGACAACACCTTTGCGTAAAACGCACAGCAAGGATTTCCTATGCAAGGCTTCAACGACCTGGGTTTCAAGGCCCTGCGCCTGTTCATCGCGGTGCTCGACCAGGGCAGTTTCTCCGCCGTGGCGCGCCGCGAGGGGCTGGCGCCTTCGTCCATCTCGCGGCAGATCCAGCTCATGGAACAGGCCCTGGGCCAGCAGTTGCTTTATCGCCACACCCGCGCCGTCAGCCCCACCGAGGCCGGGCGCTTGCTGGGCCACCATGCGCGGCGGGTGCTGGCGCAATGGGAGGAAGCCGAACAGGCGCTGCAGGAACAGCAGGACGAACCCGCCGGGCTGGTGCGGATCAATGCCCCGGTGGTGTTTGGCCAGCGGCACCTGTCGCCCTGGCTGGGCGAGCTACTGGGCCGCTACCCCAAGCTGCAACTGGACATCCAGCAGACCGACAACTACATCGATCCTTTGCAGGACGGCACCGACCTGCTGTTTCGCATCGGCACCCTGGAAGATTCCTCGATGCAGGCACGCCTGCTGGCCCCGCAGCGTTACCGGGTGGCGGCCAGCCCCGCCTATCTGGAACGTCATGGCACGCCACAGCACCCGCAGCAGTTGCAGCAGCACCAGTGCCTGGCCTACAAGGGCGAAACCGGCCAGCAGCGCTGGTTCTTTCGCCGGGGCCGGGAAGACTGGACACCCTACAGCGTCAAGGGCCCCCTGACCGGCAACCACGCCGACACCCTGACCCAGGCCGCCGAACAGGGCCTGGGGCTGGTGATGTTTCCTTCCTGGCTGATTGGCGAGGCCCTGCATCAAGGCCGCCTGGTGGCCTTGTTCGAAGGCTTCGACGTGGCCACCAGCCTCGAACCGCAGCAGATTGCCGCCCTCTGGCCCGGCAGCCGGCGCCTCTCACTGAAAGTGCGCACGGTGATCGACTTCTTCGTCGAGAAATTCGGCCCCGAGCCCTATTGGGACCGCCGCGCACCCGCCCCGTAACCGTAGGAGCTGGCTTGCCAGCGAAAACGTCGGCAAGACCTGCACAAGACTCAGCGGCCCCTTCGCCGGCCAGCCGGCTCCTACAGGAAGAGTTGAGCAATCAGCCAGGCGTTGGCTGCGCTGATGACGGCGAACAGGCTCCAGGCCAGCCATCGCGTCGGCCAACGGTTGACGAACTCGCCCATCAGGCGCCGGTCGTTGGTCATGCGGATCAGCGGGTACAGGGCAAACGGCAGTTGCAGGCTCAGCACCACCTGGCTCAACACCAGCAGTTGGCCCACTGCGCCATCCCCCAGCAGCCAGACGCCAATGAACGCCGGAATCAGCGCCAGCCCGCGGGTGATCAGGCGTCGCTGCCAGCAGGGAATCCGCAGGTTCAAGTAGCCCTCCATGATCACCTGCCCGGCAATGGTCCCGGTGAAGGTCGAACTCTGCCCCGAGGCCAGCAGCGCCACGCCGAACAGCACGCTGGCCAGGGCTCCGCCCACCAGTGGGTCGAGCAGATGGTAGGCATCCTGGATCTCCACCACGTCGCTGTGGCCGGTGTTGTGGAAGGCCGCGGCGGCGAGGATCAGGATCGCCGCGTTGACCAGCAGCGCCAGGGCCAGGGAGCCGATGGTGTCGATGCGCGCCAGCTTGATGGCGTCGGCGCGACTGGCCCGGTCCTGGCCGATCAAGCGGGTCTGCACCACCGAGGTGTGCAGGTAGAGGTTGTGGGGCATCACCGTGGCGCCGAGGATGCCGATCGCCAGGTACAGCGGCGCCGCATCGCTGATGGCCGAGAGCGACGGGGTGAACCCCCGGGCCACGTCCGGCCAATAGGGTTTGATCAGCAGCAGTTCAATGAAAAAACACACGCCGATGGTCGCCACCAGCGCCAGCATGATCGCTTCCAGCCGGCGAAAACCGCGGTTCTGCAAGGCCAGGACCAACAGCGTATCGAAAGCGGTGAAGACAATCCCGGTGCTCAGGGACACCCCCAGCAGCAGGTGGAACGCCAGGGCGCACCCCAGCACTTCGGCCAGGTCGGTGGCGATGATCGACACCTCGGCCGCCAGCCACTGGGCCCGGGCCGAACGGCGGCTGTAGCGCTCCCGGCACAGTTGCGCCAGGTCGCGCCCGGTGGCGATGCCCAGACGTGAGCACAGGCATTGCACCGCCATCCCCGCCAGGCTCGCCAGCAACACCACGAACAGCAGGTTGTAGCCATAGCGCGACCCCGCCTCGATGGCGGTGGCCCAGTTGCCCGGGTCCATGTAGCCGATGGAAATCAGCAACCCGGGGCCGGCAAAACGCAGCAGGCGCTTGAACAGCGAAGCGCCGGGATCGACGGACACGGAGCCCGCCACCTCCGGCGGACAAAAGGGGGCGGTGGCTATTTTCGGTAGGCTGAATTTCACGGGGATTTCCACGACGAATTGACGCAAGGGCTCAGCTTAGAGGTTTCAGCACAGCCACCCAAGCCTGATGTTTCATCCTGAAGGCGAGTATGCTGCTGCCACTCCTGCTCCTTGCGACGCCTGCTGCAGGTATCGATTTCCCGCCCAAGGTAACCCCGTGAACAGCGCTGCGACGCCCCCCGAACCCGACACCCAGCCCCCCTTCCTGCAACCAGGCGACCGGGTGCTGCTGTTCGATGGGGTCTGCAAGTTGTGTAACGCCTCGGTGCGCTTCGTCATCCGCCACGACCGCCAGCGGCGTATCAAACTGGCATCGATGCAATCGCCCCAGGGCCAGGCGCTGCTGAAATGGTTCGGCCAGCCCACCGAGCAGTTCGATAGCGTGCTGCTGATCGAGGACCAGGGGCTGTCGCAACGCTCCGAGGCCTTTATCCGCCTGATGGCGCAACTGCCTGCCCCCTGGCGCTGGCTGCGCCTGCTGCGCTGGATTCCCCGGCCGCTGCGGGACTGGGGCTACGACCGTATCGCCGGCAACCGCTACCGCTGGTTCGGCCGGCATGACGTCTGCCTGCTGCCCAGCCCCGACCATCGCGGGCGCTTTCTCGACGACCCGTCCTGAGTCCGGAGCCGGCCAGCGCGCCTCAGCCAGGCTGACGGCGGAAGAACAGGGTCACCTGCCCCAGCTCGAAACCGAACTTGGTCATGTAGGAACGATTGGCCAGGGTGTTTTCGTCCAACAGGTACATCCAGTCATCGAAATGCACCTGATAGGTGGTGCCATCCACCGGCAGGTTGAGCACGTAACGCCAGCGCAGGGCATTGCCGGAGACTTCGCCCCGGGCCTCGCCGACCACGTCGTCGGCGGTCCCGCGCCACAGGCCGGGTCCCGTCGGGACCAGGGTCCAGATCCGGGTCTGGCGGGTGCCATCGCTATAGGTAAAGTCCTCATGCATGATGAGTTTCTCGCCTTCGCTGCGGCTGTTGATCTGCACATGGAAGCGCTTGATCACTTCACCGGAGCGCTTCTGGAACAGGCCCCAGGCCTCGACCCGGCCACTGAAGAACTGCCGCAGTTCCAGCTCGGGCTTCTGGTCACGGTACTGCTTGACGTCGGTGTCGCTGCAAGCAACCAGGCCCAGACACAGCATCAGCAAGTATTTCTTGAACATGGAACATCTCCTGTGCTGCGCCCGCTATCGGCCCAGCAGTTGTGCGCGCAACTGCGGATTGCGGGTGCGCGGGTCGAGCCAGATGGCAAAGAACGCTCGGGCGAAGGCCTCGTCGTCGACCACGTGCTGCAAGCGCTGGTCGACAAAGAACTGCACCCCGCGACCGGGCAGGAACACCCCGGTAATGCGCTGGCCCGGTTCGACATCGACAAAGGCGCGCTGCATCTGCGCCTGCCAATCCTTGAGTTGCTCCGGGCTGACTGCAGTGCCGGACAAACGCTGGATCTCATCCAGGCTGGTCTGCACCAGCTCGTCACGGCGGATCGTGCGCCGATAAGTCAGCTCCAGGGCAAAGGGGCTGTCGGCCGTCAACGGCAAGGCCGTGCCCCAGAGCCGCGCGTTGTAGACCTTGAAGCCGAACCAGCTGAACTCACCGCTGCCCAGCAGCCGTGCATTGGGCAGCGACTCTTGCCAGCCGGCACTGGCGGTGGCGCTGAACAACACCAGCAGCCACAACAACCGCGCCGCGAGCACTCGCCGGATGCTGTTCATTCAAGACCGCCTGGGCAATAGCTGGAGAAATTCCTGGCGGGTGCTGGCGCAGTCGCGAAAGGCCCCGAGCATCACTGAGGTGTTCATCAGCGAGTTCTGCTTCTCGACCCCGCGCATCATCATGCACATGTGCCGCGCCTGGATGACCACCGCCACCCCGGCCGCCCCGGTCACTTCCTGGACCGCCTCGGCAATCTGCCGGGTCAGGTTTTCCTGGATCTGCAGGCGTCGCGCATACATGTCGACGATCCGCGCCACCTTGGACAGCCCCAGCACCTTGCCGGTGGGGATGTAAGCCACATGGGCCTGACCGATGAAGGGCAGCAGATGGTGCTCACACAGGGAATACAGCTCGATGTCCTGAACCATCACCATCTCGTCGCTGGTGGAGCTGAACAACGCGCCGTTGACCAACTCTTCGAGGCTGGTGTCGTAACCGTGACACAGATAACGCAAGGCCTTTGACGCTCGCTGCGGGGTATCCCGCAGGCCCTCGCGGGATGGATCTTCACCCAGCCCCTGAAGAATGCAGTGGAAATGCTCGGAGAGAGGATCGTACATGGCGCACAGGTTCCGCAAAGTGAATGAGGCGGGCAAATCCTTGCACGCGCCAAGGGGAAAAAAAGGGCCCCGAGGTGACCAACCACACAACTGGCCCAGCCCTGATTCCACCAGGGCTTGACCTCGGGAACCCCAAAGTGTGGAGAGTGACAGCCTGGACAGCTAAAACTGGCCAGTGATCACCTCATCTCACACTGAAAAACCTATACGAGAATTTCATTTTTGTACAACTTTTATCGATAAAAACCCGATAAAACCCGTAAATACTTGTACAAAAAGCTCAAAAACCGATTCAGCCTCAATGTTTCGTACAAGAAAACCCCGCACCACCCTGCTCTCTCCGATGCTTCGCTTTTTGCCAGATACACGTGCCAGATACGCGCCAAATGCCGGGTTGGATGCTAGGGTGGCGCACCGTTCATCCACCGAGTCCCCCATGCTGCTGTTGAAACTGCTGACAGTTCCCGGATTCCTGCTGTTGATTTCCCTGGCGAGCAAGCGCTGGGGGCCGAATGTTGCCAGCTGGCTTGCGGGTTTTCCCGTGGTGGTGGGGCCGATCCTGCTGTTTCTGGCCCTGGAGCAAGGTCCGGTGTTCGCCACCCACGCCGCAGTGGCTGCCCTCTCGGCATTGTTCGCCATGATCGCTTTCAGCGTTGCCTACACCCATGCCGCGCAGACCCTGGCCTGGCCTGGAGCCCTGAGCATCGCCACCCTGGTCTGGGTGCTGCTGGCCAGCGTGATCGCCCAGGTCCCGCCCTCCCTGGGGTTCTCGATTTTCTGTGCCGCCAGCGCCCTGTTGCTGGCGCCCCGGGTGTTTCCCCGGGTCAAGACTGTGCCCGCCCTGCCCGGCACCCAGTCGGACAAGCTGGTCTACCGCATGCTCGCCGGGGCCCTGCTGACCCTGGCGGTCACCTTGCTGGCCAGCACCGTTGGCGAACGCTGGAGCGGCATGCTCGCAGTCTTTCCGGTGCTCGGCAGCGTGCTGGCGGTGTTCTCCCACCAGAGTCACGGCGTGGCCTTCACCACCGTGCTGCTGCGCTCGCTGAGCACCGGCCTGTATTCCTTTGCGGCGTTCTGCCTGGTACTGGCCCTGGCCCTGCCGAAACTGGGAATGCTCGCCTTTGGATTGGCAGTGGCGGTGTCAATGCTGGTGCTGGGTTTAAGCAAGCGCCTGTTGGCGCGAAGCACCATCAGTTGCGCCGCCAGACAACATCCTTAAACCGCAAACAAACCGGCACAAAACCTCGGCATACAGAGACTGGCGCCGAACTCAGGCACTCATGCATCATGCGTCGTCAGTCTTATGGAAGAGTGTGATGAGCAACATAGAAACCCCAAAGGCTTCATTGGCCTTGCGATCCTACTCCGGCCAGATTGAGCTGCATGACCACGACTATCACCAGATCGTGCTGCCGCAATCAGGCTCCATGGAGATAGAGGTCGATGGCCGTGGCGGCAAAGTCGACTGGAGCCAGGGCGTGATCATCCCAGCAGGTTGCTCTCATACCTTTTCCGCCAGTACCGCAAATACTTTCCTGGTCCTTGATGTTCCGCTTTCATCGCCCCGCACCCAAAAGTTCGAAGCTGAAACCATCAAGAGGCTCAACGAAAAAAGCTTCTTTCCGGTAAGACCGGAGATTCGTCACCTGCTTGACTACGCCACACGCAGCGTTCCATTGCTGACCAGCTCACCTGAGGTGGCTCAATCCTGGAGTACTTTGTTGATGTCGTCTCTGGTCCAGCCCCACAGCCACACCCCTGACCACGGACAGTTCACCCTGGCCAGGGCCCTGACCCATATCGAAAACAATCTGGACACTCATCTGACAGCCTCTGAAATAGCCCGAATCTCAGGCACCAGCGAACGACGCTTGTACATACTCTTCGAGCAACACCTGAAAACCACGCCTTTTGCCCATGTGACGCGGCTGCGCCTGGACTTGGCCATTGACCTGCTGCGCGATACTCGACTGTCGATCACGGAAATTGCTCATCGAGTGGGTTACGCAGACCAGAGCGCCTTGAACCATGCGCTGAAAAAAAACCGCAACCTGACACCGGCATCGGCTCGAAGGCGCACCATAACCTGCTGAAACATGCAGCCTGGAACAAGTATTAGGCAGCACAGGCCAATACCCGACCGACCGTCCTTCCTATCATCCCCGCTTCGAAACGCTCATCGGGCGGGACCCATGACACAAGCAACGACGTCTACCAAAACGCTCACACCCCCAAGATCTGCCGCCTCGGCAACCGCCATTGGGGTGATTGCCGTGTTTCTGTGGTCCTGCCTGGCCTTGCTCACCACTCTGACGTCAGGCATCCCGCCTTTTGAGTTGCTGGCTTTGAGCTTTGCCGTAGCCTTTCTGGCCAGCCTGGTCATTCTCGGGCTGCGAGGCGCAGCGGGCTTTCAAGGCTGGCGTCAGCCATGGAAAGTATGGGCTACAGGCTTTCTGGGAATCTTTGGCTATCACGCGCTGTATTTCTTCGCCCTCAAGGCCGCGCCCCCGGCCGAGGCCAGCCTGATTGCCTACCTCTGGCCCCTGCTGATCGTCTTGCTGGCCGGTGTCAGTGGCGGCCAGCGACTGCGCCCGCGACAACTGCTGGGAGCACTCCTGGGACTTGCTGGCACAGCGTTCATCATGCAGCAACGATCACAGTCCGGCGTGGCCAGCATGCCGATCGCCGGCTATATGGCCGCCTTGTTCTGTGCCTTGGTCTGGTCAGGTTACTCGGTGATCAATCGACGCTTCAGCAACGTTCCCAGCAGCATCATCGGGGCAATCTGCGGCCTGGTGGCGCTAGCCGGATCGCTCTGTCACCTAGCCTTTGAGAGCACGGTTCAGCCTGACTCCGGGCAATGGCTGGCGATCGTCGGCCTTGGACTGGGCCCGGTTGGCTTGGCGTTCTTTGCATGGGATCACGCGACCAAACACGGCAACCTGGCAAGTCTCGGCGCGCTTTCCTATCTAGCCCCGCTATTTTCCACCCTGCTGCTGATTCTGGTCGGCCAAACCCACGCCAACCCGATCCTGCTGATCCCGGCGCTACTCATCATCGCTGGAGCAGTGATCGCCACCTCACACCGGCGCACCGGCGACACCTGACTCTCTGAACCCACAAGGAACTCAAAAAAATGCATCTGATTGCCTCCCAAGGGGCTGAGAGGCTCGATCGTGCTGGCCCGATTTTTTCGGTAGCCCCCACCAGAGCGACACTTCAGAATTTGGGTCTCCCCTCCAGAACGACCAGCCATAGCGCCACGCGCCGCCGATCCCATGGCGAAGCCCCAAGAGTGCTGCTATTCGTTCCGCCCTACACGCGCCTGGTCGAACCGGCACCGAAGGACAGCGCATTCACCCAAATCGGCATCGATACCTTTGAAGTGATGAAGCGTGCAGGTACTCCCATCGGCCTGCTGCGCATCGCTACAGTGGCCAGGCGCGCGGGTTACGACGTACAGATCATCGACGCCCCCTTCGCTGGCTGGGAACAGGAATCCCCCCTGGTGCAAGTCGATCAGGGACACCTGCTGCGCTACGGCCTGAGCGATGAGCAGATGCGCACCATCATCGAGACGGCACAACCCGATATCGTCGGCATCCAGTGCAACTACACCGTGCAATGGGGCAACGCTCGGGCGCTGGCGGATCTGGTCAAGTCCATTGATCCCAACCTGGTACTGGTGACAGGCGGCGCGCACTCCAGCGGCGATTGGCAGAACGCGCTGCTGGACTCCGCATTTGATTTTGTCCTGATCAATGAAGCAGACCGGGCCTTCACCCTGTTGCTCGACGCCTTAAGCCATGACGGCGGCGACATTCATGCAGTTCCGGGGGTCGCCTATCGTGGCCAGCAGGGACAACTGGTTCGCCCGTCGCGCAAATCCAGCTACTTGAGCATTGTCCCTGGCCGCCAGGGTCTGGAGGAGCGTCTTGGGGTCATGCCCTTGCCCGACTTCAGTTTCCTGGATATGAACCACTATCTGCAGCCCTATCACTCCTCCGGCGCTCGGGTGCACAAACATGGCGCCTGGGCACAGATTTTCTCCACCATTGGCTGCAATGTGAACTGCAACTTCTGCTACATACCCAAGATCAACGGCCCATGGCGTGCCCTGGGGTTGGATTGGTTCGACCTGCACTTGGCGGACCTGGTCAGTCAGGGCGTGAGCGAGGTACTGATCGAGGACGACCACCTGATGCACGATCCGCTGTATGCCATGGAAGTGGGACGCCTGCTGAAAAAACACAACCTGCCCTGGGTCGAAGAAGGTGGTCTGAGCCTGTTCAATCTGGTGCTGCTACACAAAGGAGAGCGCTTCCTCGCTGAGCTGGATGATCAGGAACTGAAAAGTCCGCAATACCGCAACGTCATCGCCGCGATCAAGGGCGGACTGACAGCCCGGCAGTTCATTCGCTCGATTGCCGAAAACGGCTGCTACAACATCTACCTCGCGGTGGAGAGTGCCAACGAGGAAAGCCTGATCAACTCCAACAAGTCGCGCTTCAACGCGATTCAGCAAGCCACCTTTGAAATCATCGAGATATTCACCGCGCACGGCATCCAAGTCACTGGCGGTTTCATGTTGGGCTTTGTCAATCCACCCGCCACTCCGGGCGCCAAACCGTTTATCGAAAGCCTGGAATTGATAGAAAGAACCACCGACTACGCGGTCAGCCTAATGGGTGCGGGAATGGCCTACGCCAACCCGTTTATCGTGACGCCCATTCCTGGCACTGAAATGTGGGAGTACCAGCAGCAGTATGTGGTGCGTCACTACGACAATGGCTGGTCCCATGAGAAGGCCACGATGGCAACCGAGTTGTGGAGCGCTGAGGACATCGAAAAGGCCAGGCTGGAACTTCTAGTTCGTGCCAATGGCGCAGATCGAGTCAAAGAGATGGTTCGGCGCGGCACTTGGCCGGTCAATACGTAACCAGCTCCCCGAGAAGGAGAAAACCGATTGCCACTGTTCGGTGTCTTGTAAACCTCAAGAACCGAAACAGCTTGCAGTCATTGATCCACCACGAAAAATCCTTCTGGAGCCTTCTGTAACGACCGTGGGATGATGCGCCCCCTTGATCCCATGCCTGGAGATTGTGCATGTCATCCTTCGCTAGAAAAGCCCTGGTCCTGGTGTTCGCCGCAGTGGCGGGCTTCGGTGCGCTGAACGCGGTTGCCGCCGACAAGTCCACGGCCAAAGCGGCGCCGGGAGAAAAAGTCTCGATGCTCGACGGCAAGCTGTCCTTCACCCTGCCCAAGGGCTTCAGCGCCTCGGCCCTGCCAGCCGGCAGCGAGGCCGACGGCACCGCGGGAGCCAGCGGCACGTTGTATTCCAACGCCACCACCCGCACCGTGGTGATCGCCGCGCAGAACAGCATTCCCAACGGTACTCAGGTCAAGGACAACGACAGCGCCTTTCTCGATGCCGCGGTCAGCGGGTTCCTGTCGCAACAGGCCGCAGCGCTGCCGGACTTCAGCAAGCAAAGTGAAAAGAGCATGACCCTCAAGGGCCTCGGTGTGCGGCAGATCGACAGCACCGCGACCCAGGGCGGCGGCCAGACCCTGAACTCGACCCTGATCGCCGGCTCCGGCACCCGCATGGCGGTGATCCAGGTGATTTCCCGGGCCGCGGACAAGGCCGGCCATGCGGCGCTGATGAAGCACATCCTCGGTCAGTAGACCCGCTTCGACTCAGGGGGTGAGCCCCTGCAGCCATGCCTTGAGGTCTTCGATCTCGGCCTCGCTGATGCTGTGCCCCAACCCCGGGTAGGCATGGAACTGCGGTTGCAGCGAGGCTTCAAGCAGCAGGCGATGGGCCTGTACCCCGTCGCTGTAGGGCAGGCGCCGATCATCGGTGCCGTGGCCGATGAAGATGCCCAGGCGCTGCAGCTCTGGGCTGCTGTTCACCTGAGCCGCCAGCAGCGGCAGGATCTTCCCGCTCAAGGCCGCGATGCCACGCACCGACTGCGGATGACGCAGCCCCACTTCATAGGCCATGACCGCGCCCTGGCTGAACCCCACCAGCACCACCTTGTCCGGTTGGGTGTGGTACTTGGCCACCGCGCCACGGACAAACTGGCCAATCAGCTCGGCGCTGCTGGCCAGCTCCTCGGTAACGCCGTCATAGGCGCCCTGGCCCTTGCGGTGAAACCACTGGTAACTGCCCTCCTCCAGGGTCTGCGGTGCCCGGGCCGAAAGGTAGGTGTAGGTCGCCGGCAGGCGCTCATGCAGGCCGAACAGGTCGGCCTCATTACTGCCGTAGCCATGCAGGAAGATCACCAGCGGCTGGTTGCGGCTCTCGGTCGGCGCCTGTTCCAGGTACTTGAGCGGCAGGTCGTCATGCACGGCGCTGGCAGCCTGTACCCAAGGCGCGGCCAACAGCGCCAGAAGCGCCAAGTAGCGGATCATGTGTTGCTCCTTGAAGGGAAAAAAGGTCGCCAGAGCCTAGCATCGCAGGGCCTGGAGCATCACTGTCACAGTAGTAGCAGAATGCCTTTATGCGACGTATGCTGCGCGGCCATTCAAGGAGGAAATGTCATTGAAACCGCGTCTTTTACTCCCCCTGCTGCTCAGCCTTGGCCTGTGGACGCCCGCGCAGGCGATGCCCAACGCCGAGAGCGAGGCGGCCTTGCAGAAGGCCATGGACATAGCCAAAGACAATCAGCAACGGCTCGAGCAATTGCTGGAGCAAGAACAGGAGCAGCAACTCCAGAAACCAGCGCTGGCTCAGGCGATGCAGCAAATCACGCGGAACGCGCAGGTCTACGCAAGTCAGTTGCACAAGGCCAGCGACGCCGGTCATGGAGTCGCCAGCTACCTGCTGGCGAACCTGGAAGAAAACCGCAAGACCTTGTCTGGCCACGACTACCAGGCACAACACAACAAGGCTTGCGCGCTGTACCAAAGCGCTGCGGATCAGGGCTTGCTGGCGGCCGCAGTAATACTGTTGCGCGACTGCGAAACCGCGTACCAGCGTTTCGAGCTCAATGACCCTGAACTGCTGCGGCTGCGGGCACAACTGCTCAAGGCTCTGGAGCAAGCGGATTCTTATGCGAAGCACTACCCTTTGCCGGCCATCAACTCCTTCTGCTTCAAGCCTGCGCAGATGCCGGAGATCAAACAGGGGCAGCCGCTGGCCACGCTGAAGAGCCTCTACACCCCGGTGCTGCTGAACCTGGAGCAGTTTCGCGCCGACGGCTATTACTTGCTGGCGCTAAAGAGCAGTCCTGACGGCTCCGCGGCCCGGGACTATTTCTACAAGGCCCGGGCCCTGGCCGCGGACTGCCTGGACCCTATCAGCCTGGGAAGCATGCTCGACGCAGCGGAACAAAAAGCGCCCGGACTCTAGCGCCAGAGCTCACTCCCTGGCCGGCAACCCGCGCCAGGCCAGTGGCAAAAACGCGACCACCGCCAGCAAAAATCCCACCTGAGACAGGTAGAAGGTTTCCAGCCACTGGCTGTGGGCCGCCACATAGAAACTGTTGTGCACGACGTCCAGCAGAATGATCGCCAGGGTCAGCACCAACCCCCAGCGCGGGCGCACCCACAGCAGCAACGCCGCCAGCGGATCGAAAAAGCTCAGGGCGCCCCAGAAGGCCCGGCTGGCCAGGGGCGTGTCGGCGCCGTAGCCATAGTCCCAGAGCAACCCATGGTCCAGGGCGGCGCGCAGGTGATTGAAGCTGGCCGCCAGCAGGCACAGGGTGAACAGCAGGCGGATAGACACGGACACTCGGGACATGGACACATCTACTGTATGAGCCGGCTTGCCGGCGAAGGGCGCGATGGCGGATCGAGGGCCGACGTAGCCGAGCGTTCCCTGGCAACCCAGTTACTGCGCCTCGTCAGCGTCGCCCCTGGCGGTTCAGTCGTTGATCAGCTTGCCGGCGCGGATCGCCTCGCGGCCGGCCACCTTGGCCAGCCAGATGCCCGGTTGGGTATAGCGTCCGCGGTCCAGGGCAAAGAGCACGCCGCTAGTGCCGGCACGCACGGTGCTGACCCTGTCGTTCAAGGGGTCCACCACTTCGAACAGGGCGTCGCCGCGCTCCACCCACTCGCCGGCATCGCGCAGAAAACTGACCACTCCGGGGTGCGGGGCGAACAGGTATTGGGTGCCTTCGAAAGGCATGCCTTCACAGCATTGATCCGGTGCAGCGGGCCACTGGCCACTGATCAGGCCCTGCTCGGCCAGAAAGCCGAGGATGGCCTCGCAGTTGGCTCGCGCCTGCTCGACCCGGGTATCGCCCATGCTGCCCAGCTCCAGGGTGGCGGCCAGGTTGGCCGGGGGAATCGCCGCCTGAGGAAAGTCCCGGGCCAGACGCAGCCAGGGCGAGGAGCAGGATTCGTCGAAAGAGCTGCCGCCGGAATCCTCGCAAAGCAACGCCACCCCAGCCTTCAGACGCGCCGCCAGGGACTGCCACCGCGGCCAGTGCTGGGGCAAGGCATAGAGGTGGATCGCCGCTTCGAAATCGCAATGCAGGTCGAGGGTGATATCGGCGTCGCAGGCATGGCGCAGCAGCAACCGGTGCAGGGCTTGCAGCTGCGAGGCCGGAGCCGGCAGCTCATCCAGCACCTGGACCATGGTGCGGCGGATCAAGGCGATATTGACGGCGGCATCGGTGCCCAGTTGCTTGCCGATCAAGTCGCCCACCGGACCACTGAGCTCGACGAAGGCACGGTTGAAGTTCTTGCCACTGCCCAGTTCGAAACGCCCCAGGTGACTGCCCTGAACCTGCTGGTCGAGGCCGATGGGGTTGGCCACCGGCACCAGTTCGATCACGCCCTGCAAACGTCCCTGGCGCTCCAGTTCCGTCAGGCGCTGCTTCAGCTCCCAGGCGGTGCGCATGCCCGGCAGTTCATCGGCGTGCAGGCTGGCCTGGATGTACACCTTGCGGCCACCGCTGCCGAAGCGAAACACGCTGAGCTGGCGCGCAGTGCCCAGGTGGCCCCAGGGCAAGGAATGGTCGATGCGTTGCATAGTGGCTCCAGGGATCAAAAAAGGCGTGGCGCAGAATAAAACAGCGGCGCACAAAAAAGGTGGCGACCGGATCACGGGCGCCACCTTTTTTACCCAAGCTTTGCAGCCTGCGGCTTACTCGCCGTAGACATCAAAGTCGAAGTACTTGTCCTGCACTTGCTTGTACTTGCCGTTGGCGCGGATCTCGGTGATGGCCGTGTTGAATTTCTCTGCCAGCTCCTTGTCGCCCTTGCGCACGGCAATGCCGGCGCCGCCACCGAAGTACTTCGGATCGTTGTACTCGGGACCGACGAAGGCAAAGCCCTTGCCGGCGTCGGTTT
The DNA here is from genome assembly GCF_042980055.1 of Pseudomonas danubii. Lineage (NCBI taxonomy): Bacteria > Pseudomonadati > Pseudomonadota > Gammaproteobacteria > Pseudomonadales > Pseudomonadaceae > Pseudomonas > Pseudomonas danubii. Next base: position 3,656,505 of record NZ_CP116502.1, on the reverse strand, counting down.
TCAGGAAACCGTCGTCGAGGTTGACCGAGTCCGCCAGCAGCGCGTCGACACGACCGGACACCATGTCCAGGTTGGCTTCCTGCTGGGAACCGTAGCGCACCAGGTCGATGCCGGCCGGCACCAGCACTTCAGTGGCGAAACGGTCATGAGTACTGGCGCGCAGTACGCCGACTTTCTTGCCCTTGAGCTCGGTCAGCGGGTCCTTGACCGTGGTGCCGGCCTTCATCACGAAGCGCGCCGGGGTGTGATAGTACTTGATGGTGAAATCGACGTTCTTCTTGCGATCGTCGGTGATGGTCATGGACGACAGGATGGCGTCGATCTTCTTCACCTTCAGCGCCGGGATCAGGCCGTCGAACTCCTGCTCGACCCAGGTGCACTTGACCTTCATCTGCTCACACAGGGCATCGCCCAGGTCCACGTCGAAACCGGTGAGCTTGCCGTCGGGCGTCTTCATCGAGAACGGTGGGTAGCCGGCTTCGATACCGATACGGATCGGCTTGGCCTCATTGGCCGAAGCGGTCAGGGAAAACAGCGACAGTGCCAAGGCACCAAACAGCGCAAACTTATTCATTTATAACTCCAGGAGGCGGAGACTTTTATTGGCTGGTTTCGATTATGGGCAAATCGAAGTGGCCAGCAGTCTAGAGCGGCTCCCGGGAAGCAAATTGTGTTTATGCGACAAATACTTATAAAAAACATGCAGCCGCGATTCTGCGCCCTCCCCCTCGCCCCGGCGTGGTGCGTTTGTCCCTGAACCACCCGACGTTCGCCTCAGAACGGACCATTTTTACCGACACATCCTGCGCTAGCCGCAGCCTGGGGCCGCCGCCAGCGCAGTGGCCCCTCAGCAGGCGCAGGACAGATCCGGCCCCTCGCTGCGCGGTTGCCCGGTGCTGAGCTCGAAGCCCTCGTCGAGCCAGCCGGTGACCCCACCGATCATCTCCTTGACCGGGTATTCCAGGGCCGCCAGCTTGACCGCCGCCTTGTTCGCGCCGTTGCAGTGAGGACCGGCGCAATACACCACGAACAGGGTATCGCGGGGATAACCGGCCAGCTGTTCGACAGTGAGCAAGTGCCCGGGCAGATTGATCGCCCCGGGGACATGGCCGCGGGCAAAGGCCTCGGGGCCACGCACATCCACCAGGACAAAATCCACTTCACCGGCCTCCTGGCTGCTGTAGACGTCAGAACAGTCGGTTTCAAAGGTCAGGCGGTTGCAAAAATGCATCAGGGCAATGGCCGAAGGGGCGGCGGCAATGCTGCGGACCAGGCTGGTCATGGGTGTCTCCAGAACGTCGCGATTAAGGTGGGAAGAACTTTATCGGCCCTGCCCCACCGCGTTAAAGTGGCGCCCCGGACACCCACTGGTAACTTTCCGCCAAATGCACAATCCTCCCGGTTTGGTCGCGATCCTGGCTTACGACGGCCTTTGCACCTTCGAATTCGGCATCGCCGTGGAAATCTTCGGCCTGGCCCGGCCGGAGTTCGATTTTCCCTGGTATGAGCACTGCATCGTCGCCGTGGACCCGGGGCCGATGCGCGCTGCGGGCGGTATCCGGATACTGGCCGATGGCGGCCTGGAACTGCTGGAGCAGGCCCGGACCATCATCATTCCCGGCTGGCGCAGCCGCGACCAGGCGCCGCCGCCCGAGCTGATGGAAGCCCTGCGCCGGGCCTACCAGCGCGGCGCGCGGCTGCTGTCGATCTGCTCGGGGGTGTTCGCTCTGGCGGCCAGCGGCCTGCTCAACGGCCTGGGCGCCACCACCCACTGGCGCTACACCCAAGAGCTGGCCGAGCGCTTCCCGGACATCTGGGTGGACCCGGACGTGCTCTATGTGGACGCCGGCCAACTGATCACGTCTGCCGGCAGCGCCGCCGGAATCGATGCCTGCCTGCACCTGGTGGCCCGGGACTTTGGCACTCGGGTGGCCAACAGCGTGGCCCGACGCCTGGTGATGTCGCCCCAGCGTACCGGCGGCCAGGCCCAGTTCATTCCGGCTCCGGTCAGCCGCACCCCGCGCAGCGACCTGTCGCAGGTCATGCAATGGGCTCGGGAGCGCCTGCATGAGCCGCTGACGGTGAGCGACCTGGCGGCCCGGGCGCTGATGAGCGAACGCACCTTCTTGCGACGTTTCAGCGCCGCCACCGGCGCCACGCCCAAGGCCTGGCTGCAGCATGAGCGACTGGCCCGGGCCCGGGAATTACTAGAAAGCGGCAGCCAGACCACGGAAAGCATCGCCCTGCATTGCGGTTATCGTTCGGTGGAAAGTTTTCGCGTGGCCTTTCGCAGCCTGGTGGGCCTGCCGCCCTCGGCCTACCGCGAACGCTTCGGCCAAAAATCCCCCTCGTAGGAGCCGGCTTGCCGGCGAAGAACACGACGTTCATCCGGTGGTGTCCATCCCGGCCTCTTCGCGGGCAAGCCCGCTCCTACGGGAAAAGAGGGAGAGCCCGCTGCCGGCGAAGAACACCACGCTTATCCGGTGGCGTCCATTGCGGCCAGTGTCTAAGGCTCCGGTTTGCGCAGAAGGTAGGTATCCATGATCCAGCCATGCGCCTCGCGCGCTTGGCGACGGACCCGCTGGATGTCGTCGGCGACCTCGTCCAGGCGCCCGGCAATGAGGATTTCGTCCGCCGTGCCCAGGTAGGCGCCCCAGTAGATGTCCAGGTCCTGATTGCGCAGCTGGCGGTAGGAGTCCTCGGCATCGAGCATCACCACCCGGCTGTCGGCATCACCGGCCTGTCCCGCCGCCAGACGCCGCCCGGTGGTGATTTCCACTGAACGGCCAATGCGGTTCAACGCCACCTTGTGTTGCGCCGCCAGGGCCTGGACGCTGGTGATGCCGGGGATCACCTGATACTCGAACTGCGCCGCACCACTGGCCAGGATCTGCTGCAGGATGCGCAGGGTGCTGTCATACAGCGACGGGTCGCCCCAGGCCAGGAAGGCACCGGTCTGGCCCTCTGCCAGTTCCTCGTTGATCAGCCGCTCGAAGACCTGCTGCTTGTCCTGGTTCAGGGCCTGGACGCTGGCCTGGTAGTCCACATCGCCGCGCTGGCGTTCCGGGGTCTGGGCTTCGACGAAGCGATAAGGACGCTCGGTGAGATAACGCTGGCACAGCTCGCGCCGCAGATCGATCAGCGAGTCCTTGCTCGGCCCCTTGTCCATCAGGAACACCACGTCACTGCGGTTCAGCGCCTTGATCGCCTGAATGGTGATGAAATCGGGGTTGCCGGCGCCGATGCCGATGATCAGGAGGGTTTTCATGGGGATCTGGTTCTCGCTGCTGTGCCAGGGGCAAGTATGGGCGGCTTTGGCGCCCGGAGAAATGCCCCGAACGCCCGGCACAGGTCTCAGTCACGGCCATCCAGGCGCAGGCGCCAGCGACCGGCATGGCTGAGATCGATCCGCGACAGGGGCTCGATATCCATCAGGTTGAAACTGCCCAGGGGCGCCTGCAGCAACTGCAGCAGCACCGCACGCATGACAAAGGGATGGGTCACTGCCAACCAGTGCCCCGGACGCTGGGCCATCTGCTCCAGCCACTGCGCCACGCGCCGGCACAACCCGGCGACCGACTCGCCTCCCGGCGGAGCGCTGTGAGGGTCATCCAGCCAGGCCTGCAAGGCTTGCGGCTGCTGGCGTTGCAGATCGCCGATCCCCATCCCCTGCCAGGCACCGAAGCCATAGTCACGCAGGGCTTCCTGCACTTGCGGCGCTGCGCTGAACAGCGCCGCCGTCTGACAGGTTCGCCGCTCCGGCCCGCACAGCACCTGCGGGTGATGCCTGAACTGCGCAGCCCGGCTCAGGGCCTGGGCCTGCCAATCCATCTCCACGGCTTCGTCCAGGGGAAAGCGCCCCAGCTTCTGGGCGGCGGTACGGGCGTGGCAGATCAGCGTCAAACGGGTGGCCGGCAAGGGGTTATCTCGACAAAGGAACATCAGGGCTGAGGCCGGTTTTTTAGCACGACCACGGGGCTATTTCCCAGCAGGAGACAGGTTGAAAATTCCTCAGAAACTCAAGAAACGCCTGATCACCAAACAAGAAATGGCTTATAGGCAACCCAAGCAGCAGGCCTTTATTCTCCGCGAAGTTCCCACACTTCGACTCGAATCAGGTACCTCGACACCATGCACAGCGGTATGTGGGAGCTCCTGTCTCTCGACCTTGCGCTCAACGCCTCGCTCCAGCCCATCGTCCTGCTGCAATACGTTGCCCTGGTAGGGATCTTCAGCATCCTGCTGATGCTGCGTCAGGACGCCCAGCGGCTGATCAAGTCGAAAAAGATCCTGCTGGGTTTGATCCTGGGCACCAGCAACGCCGCCTTGATCGCCCTCGCCTCCGGGTTCATGCAGACCCCGGTGAAGATTTTCCTGAGCAACGACATGCTGTTTCTCGCCGGTTTGCTGGGAGGCTGGTGGGGCGGCATGACCTGCCTGGTCCTGGTGGCACTGGCTCGTTACTGGATTGCCGGCGCCGCGCAGTTCGAAGAGGCGCTGTTCAGTTTTAGCCTGGTGGCCCTGGGGGGCATGCTGCTCCATCGCTGGTTCGAAACCCGCGACCTGAGCGCCCTGAGCCTGAAGGACATGCTGCTGGTGATCCTGATGCGCCTCGGCGCGGCCATCGTCCCGATGCAGATCATCGACTGGATGGGCACGGTCAGCTCCAGCATCACCGCGCAACTGCTGTCCTTGCGACTGAGCTCGACCCTGCTCTCCCTGCCCATGATCATCCTGATATTCGCCATGCTGCGCCGCGAAGCGCGCTACCAGTTGGCCCAGCAAAGCCTGCTGCAACAGGCCCTGACCGATCCGACCACCCAACTGCCCAATCGCCGTGCCCTGCGCGACCACCTCGACCAGGTGCTGGAGCAAAACAAAGAGCGGCGCGTCCCCCACACCCTGATCGTGATCAAAATCAGCAACCTCAAGGACCTGGTCGCCATCCACGGCCATGACTGGACCGACCAGTTGCTGATCTCCCTGGCGCAAGAATTCAGCAGCGGCGCCTCCAGCCATGCCCTGCAAGCCAGTGCCGCCCACCGCGCCTTCATGTTCTCGGACCTGAGCCTGGCACTGGTGGTGCCGCACCGCTCCATCCAGCAGGTCGAAGAATCGGCCCTGCTCGCCACCCTGCAGATGACCTTGCAGGCCGGTTTGCCCAGCGACGGCAGCCTGTCGCCCAAGCTGCAGTTCTGCGTGATCGATGCCTGTGCCGGGGACAGCGCCAACGTCACCTTGCGCAACATCAGCCTGGCCCTGCAGGACAGCAGACAGCCAGTGCGTTACCTGCGCCAGTCGCTGATCGAACAGGCCCAGAGCAACGAACGCATCCGCCAGCAACTGCTGGAGTGGGTGCGATCGAACACCCCGCCGCTGTATTACCAGCCCAAGTTCTGCCTGAGCCAACGCACGATCATCGGCGCCGAAGCCCTGCTGCGGGCCCAGGACGACCAGGGCGCGGCGATTTCCCCCTTGCTGATCCTGGAAGTGATCCGCCACCACGACCTGCAGCAAGCCTTCGAATGGGCGACCATCGAAGCGGTGATCCGCGACGCCCGGTACTACATCGATGCCGGACTCAAGGGACCGCTGGCGGTGAACGTCTCGTCCTCGACCCTGAGCGATGCCAACTTTGCCGTCCTGCTGATCCAGCGCCTCAAGGAGGCCGGGCTTCCCGGCGCTCGCCTGACCCTGGAACTGACCGAGAGCACCCTGCTGCAAGACACCCAGCAAGTGGCGCACAACATGCTTCTGCTCAAGGATCACGGCGTGGGATTGTCCCTGGACGATTTCGGCACCGGCTACTCGGCCCTGAGCATCCTGGCCAAGTATCCTTTCAGCGAAGTGAAGATCGACCACTCGATGATTTCCCTGCTGCACTATGAACGGATGCGCACCGCGGTCTCCATCGCCCAGGAAAGCGCGCGCCTGTACCAGGCGACACTGACAGCCGAAGGGGTTGAAACCCAGGAGCAGATCGACATTCTCCAGAACATTGGCATCCGCTGCGCCCAGGGCTACATCTTCTCCCCGGCAGTCCCCCTGGCCGAACTGATCGAACTGGATAGCGACGGGCCAAAGAAAGCGTCCCTTGATCAACCAGTGGGCAGCGAGGGCAAAGCTTGAGCGCCTTGATCGAACGCCTTTCGCCCAGCGCCTCATTGCCCACCTTGTTGATCCATCCCGTCAGGTCCGGAGCCGACTCGCCGGCGAAGAACCCCGCAAGACCTGCAGCGCCTGGGCGGACGCCTTCGCTGGCAAGCCAACTCCCACGGAGGCCCAACCACCGCAGCTCCTACAGAAACGCACGCCCCCTAGCTTCAGGCCGGCCGCAAGGCCGCCGTCTGGCTCTTGATCTTGATCTTGATCTGAACGCCCCGTTAACCACGATGGCCGAACGCAGGCATTGATCCGTGGGTAACCCGGCAGGACGCCGGGTTAGCCGCCACCCGGCCATGGATGGCCGGTGGCGGCGGCCCACGGATCAATGCCGGAGTGAGGGCATGCCGAGCCTAAGCGAGGCACCGAGTGGAGGGGCAGGAGCCCTTTGCTTACTTTGGGGCTTTTCCAAAGTGAGTCGCTGTAAGAGCGAAACCATAAGTAGCCGTTACCGCAGCAACGGATATGCCCCCCCACCCGCCCCGCCTAACCCCGCCCCATTTCAGAGCATTTCACCACCCACGCAAATTTCACTAGACATGTAACGTCCATTACATAAATATCATTTAGCCATTTTATGAAACAAAAACGACATTCAGCTTCCAAGGCACCCCGATGCCCTCTCTCCGAGACCTGATCACCGACCCCGCCCTCGACCTGACGCCTTCAGAGCGCAAAGTCGTGCGCGCCCTGCTCGACCACTACCCGCGCAACGGATTGGGGCCGATGTCACGCCTGGCGGAACACGCCGGGGTCAGCGACCCGACCATCGTGCGGTTGGTGAAGAAACTCGGCTTCAGCGGCTACGGCGAATTCCAGGAAGCCCTGCTCAGCGACATGGACGACCGCCTGCGCTCCCCCAGCACCCTGCTGCGCCCACGCTCACAAGTGGCCCAGGGCGATACCTGGAGCCGCTACCTGGCGGACAGCCAGCGCGCCCTGCACGACACCCAGTCCCTGACCCAGCCCGAAGACATCCGCGTACTCATGGACTGGCTGCTGGACAGCCGTCATCAGCTGTACTGCTTTGGCGGACGCTTCAGCAGCTTCCTCGCCCACTACCTGCTCAACCACCTGCGGTTGATGCGCCCGGGCTGTTTCTTTCTTGAAGACAACGCGCAACTGCCGGACCGCCTGTTCGATCTGCAACGCCAGGATGTGGTGCTGCTGTTCGACTACCGCCGCTATCAGTCCCAGGCCCTGCGGGTGGCCAGCGCAGCCAAGGCGCGCAACGCCCGGGTGGTGCTGTTCACCGATATCTATGCCTCGCCGCTGCGGGAGCTGGCGGACCTGATCATCAGTGCCCCGGTGGAGTCCCTGTCGCCATTCGACACCCTGGTGCCAGCGCTGGCCCAGGTCGAGGCGCTGATCGCCTGCCTGACCCCGCGCAGCGCCGATCTTGATCAACGCCTGGAGGGCATCGACGCCCTGCGGGCGCAATTCGATACCCATGTGCTGGAGGAGAAATAAGGATGTTCAGCCTGCCCCACCGTTCGCCCCGGGACTTGCCCTTCGTCGTCGATCACACCGCCCTGCTGCTGGTGGACATGCAGCGCGCCTGGCTCGAACCGCAGTTCGACCCGCACCTGCAAGGCCCCGAGGGCGAGGCCTTTCTCAAGCGTGCCCGGGAGCAGGTGATCCCCAACCAGCAACGCCTGCTGGCCGCAGTGCGCGAAGCACGGCAGAACGTGCTGCACACCATTATCGAAAGCCTGACCGCCGACGGCCGTGACCGCTCCCTGGACCACAAGCTGTCGGACATGCACCTGCCCAAGGGCAGCCCCCAGGCGGCGATCATCGACGAGCTGGCACCGGTGGAAAACGAGATCGTCCTGCCCAAGACCTCTTCCGGGGTGTTCAACTCCACCAATATCGACTACGTGCTGCGCAACCTGGAAACCCGGCACCTGATCGTCGCCGGGATCGTCACCGACCAGTGCGTGGACATGGCCGTGCGTGACGCCGCCGACCGCGGCTACCTGGTGACCCTGGTCGAGGACGCCTGCGCCACCTACAGCGATACTCGGCACCAGGCCTGCCTGAATGCGATCAAGGGCTACTGCTGGATCACCGATACCCAGACCGTGCTCGGCCGCCTGCGGGAGATCCGCGGATGAGCCGCGGCCAGGGCATCGAGGCCCTGACGCCACTGGCCATGACCAGCATCGTCACCACCGATTTGATCGGCGTCACCCGGGGCCGCTCCTTTCCCAGCGACGAGCTGGAGCGCTACCGGATCGGCGGCTGTGGCTGGGTGCCGGCCAACAGCGCCCTGACGCCCCAGGACCTGATCGCCGAGGACAACCCCTGGGGCGCCTATGGCGACCTGCGGCTGATACCCGACCTGGACAGCCGGGTCACTGTCGGCGCCGGTCCGGATGCCACGGCCGCGCCCCTGGACTACATTCACGCCGATATCTGCCAGACCGATGGCCAGCCCTGGGCCGCCTGCCCGCGCACCCTGCTGCGCAACGAGGTCGAGCGCTACCGTGAGCTGGGCATCCAGATCACCGCCGCCTTCGAGCACGAGTTCAACCTCGACAGCGGCGCCGCTCAGCGCGAGCACCTGGCCTTCTCCCTGGAGGCCCAGCGCCAGGGCGCGGCCTTCGGTGGCTGGCTGCTGGCGGCATTGCGGGCGGCCGGTGTCGAACCGGAAATGTTCCTCCCCGAATACGGCAAGCAGCAATACGAGATCACCTGCCGCCCGACCCAGGGCCTGGCCGCCGCCGACCGCGCGGTGAACGTGCGCGAGATCACCCGGGAGGTGGCCCGGCAGCTGGGGCAACGGGTCAGCTTCGCCCCCAAGACCGCAGCGGACGCCGTGTGCAACGGGGTGCACCTGCACCTGAGCCTGCAAGACCTGGACGGCACGCCACTGCTCTACGATCCCCTGGCGGTCCGCGGCGACGACCTGTCACGGCTGGGCCAGCACTGGGCCGCCGGGGTGCTCAAGCACCTGCCGGCACTGTGCGCCTTCACCGCGCCGACGCCGCTGTCCTACGAACGCCTGCAACCCCATCACTGGAGCGCCTCCTACGCCTGCCTGGGCCTGCGCAACCGCGAAGCGTCGCTGCGCATCTGCCCCACCGTGGACATCGGCGGCAAGCCCGTGGCGCCGCAGTACAACCTGGAATTCCGCGCCCTGGATGCCACCGCCTCGCCACACCTGGCCATGGCCGTGATCCTGATCGCCGGACGCCTGGGCCTTGAACAGAAGCTGCCGCTCAATGCAATGACCGACAAGGTCCCCGATGAGCTGAGCACCGAACAGCGCCTGGCCAGCGGCATCGTGCCCCTGCCCGGCACCCTGACCCAGGCCCTGGAATGCCTGCGCAGCAACACGGAATTGCTGCAGACCCTGCCGCCGGAGCTGCTGAGCACCTATTTCGCCGTCAAACAAAAGGAAGTGTCCCTGACCGAGCACCTGACCGCTGCCGATCTCTGTGAGCACTATGGACACCTGTACTAAATCCGCCGAGCACGGTTTCTATACCGAGCCGGCCTATCGCCTGCTGCGGGAAGACTCCACGCATCCGCTGATCCTGGTGTGCGAGCACGCCAGCCACTACATTCCACCGGCCCTGCACGACCTGGGCCTGGACAAGGTGGCGGCCCGCGAGCACATCGCCTGGGACCCGGGCGCCCTGGAACTGGCCCAGAGTCTGTCCCGGGCCCTGGGCGCGACCCTGATCGCGGCCAACTATTCGCGCCTGCTGATCGACCTCAACCGGCCGCGCCACGCCCCCGACAGCATCCCGCTGCAAAGCGAGATCTATCAGGTGCCGGGCAACCAGCACCTGGACGAGGCCACCCGCGAGTACCGCCGCCAGCAGCTGTTCACGCCGTTCCACCAGCGTCTGCAGCGGATCATCGACCGGCGCCTGGCCGAGGGGCGCGAGGTACGAGTGGTGGGGATTCACAGCTTCACCCCGGTGTACTACAGCCAGCCACGCGCGCTGGAAGTCGGCGTGCTGTATGGCAACGCCACCGCCTACGCGGCGCGGATACTGGAAGGTTTGTGGGCCCTGCCGATAAAGGTGGCGGGCAACCAGCCTTATGAAATCGACCCCTTGAGCGACATGACCGTGCCGGTGCACGGTGATGCCCGGGGCCTGGAGTCGGTACTGATCGAGGTGCGCAACGACCTGTTGCGCAGCCCTGAAGCGGTGCAGCACTGGAGCGACTGTCTGGCGCCACTGCTGTAACGAAGGTTGAAAGACGCTTGAACGCAGCAAAGGCTGTTTGCAGGACAGGAACAACAACAAGAAAAACCGCTGTGGTGTGTCTTTAACCCTGCCAGGTTCAAACACAGACCGGCGCGCGAGGCGTCAATGACGACCCTCGCCGCCGGATGCGCCCACTTACATTGGCTACAAGGAGAACTGCTTCATGGAGATTGAAGAATTCGGCTACAAACAGGAACTCAAGCGCGGGCTGAGCCTGCGCGACCTGGTGGTCTACGGGATGATTTTCATGATCCCCATCGCCCCGTTCGGGGTCTATGGCTACGTCAACCAGGAAGCCCCGGGCATGGTGCCCCTGGCCTACATCATCGGCATGGTGGCGATGGTCTTCACCGCCCTGAGCTACGGCGCCATGGCCCGCGCCTTCCCCATCGCCGGCTCGGTCTACTCCTATGCCCAGCGCGGCCTCAATCCCCATGTCGGCTTTCTCGCCGGCTGGCTGATGCTCCTGGACTACCTGCTGATCCCGCCGCTGCTCTACGTCTACGCGGCCATGGCCCTCAACCACCTGTACCCGGAAGTGCCCAAGGTCGGCTTCATCCTGGCGTTCCTGGTCAGCGCCACCTTCGTCAACCTGCGGGGCATCACCTTCACTGCGCGGATGAACATCCTGTTCCTGCTGGCGCAACTGGTGGTCCTGGGGATCTTCCTGTTCTACGCCTGGAACGCCCTGCACGGCGGCACCGGCAACGGCCAACTGACCCTGGCGCCGCTGTACAGCCCGGAACACTTCCACTTCGGCATGCTGATGCAGGGCGTCTCGATTGCGGTGCTGTCGTTCCTGGGCTTTGACGCCATCTCGACCCTGGCCGAAGAGGTCAAGGGCGACCCGGGCCGCAGCGTCGGTCGCGCCGCCCTGATCACCCTGGTGGTGATGGGGGCGATCTTCGTGGTGCAGACCTGGATCGCCACGGACCTGGCCGCCGGCATGGGCTTCAAGTCCGCCGACACCGCCTTCTACGAGATCGCCGAACTGGCCGCCGGCAGCTGGCTGGCGACCCTCACCGGGGTGGCCACGGCGCTGGCCTGGGGCGTGGCGGTGGCCATCACCTCGCAAGCCGCAGTGTCGCGCCTGCTGTTCGGCATGGCCCGGGACGGCAAGCTGCCCAAGGTGCTGGCCAAGGTCCACCCGAAACACAATACCCCGCACATCAGCATCTACCTGGTGGCGGTGCTGTCGCTGCTGATCTGCTACCTGTTCATCAACTCGGTGGACACCCTGACCTCACTGGTCAACTTCGGCGCCCTGAGCGGCTTCATGCTGCTGCACATCACCGTGATCAATTTCTACTGGCGCCGGCAGAAGTCCGGCCAGGTGATCCGCCACCTGATCTGCCCGGTGATCGGCTTCGTGATCGTCAGCGCCATCATGTACAACATGGGCGTGGATGCGCAGAAGCTCGGCGCCATCTGGATAGCCGCCGGGCTGGTCTACCTGTTCCTGCTGAACAAGCTGGGCAGCGGTGCCGCCCTGCCCGATCCGCTCAAACCCTAAGTGACTTACCTGCGGCGCCGGATGGCGTCGCGCTTCCCCCCCGAGGCAGCCGCCAAGAGCCGCCCGGGGACAGGCCGCCGGATGCCGCGGCCGTGGAACTGCGTGGTAACCGACAGTGATGTCTGGCCCATGTTCGCCCCCCGGGGCGAGCGGCCCTTGATACAGGAGTGCACCCATGCTGGCTTTGCGTCCCGTGGCGTTATTCGATCTGCCCCAACTGCTGCGCCTGGCCCGCGAACGCCTGCTGGGCGTAACGTCCCTGGTGGATGACGAAACCTACCTGCGGGAAAGGATCCTCGATTCCCTGGCGTCCTTTGCCAAGACCGAGGCCAGCCAGGGCCCGGAGAACTACTTTCTGGTGCTCGAGGACCCAGACAGCGGCCTGCTCCACGGCTGTTCCGACATTCTTGCCACGGCGGGCTTTGCCGCGCCGTTCTACAGCCTGCGCAACCGTCCCTTCATCAGCAGCTCCCGGGAGCTGAACATCGAACACGGCGTGCCGACCCTGTCCCTGTGCCAGGACCTCAGCGAGCAGACCCTGCTGCGCAGCTTCCACGTGGACCCGGCGTTGTCGGGCACGCCCCTGGCGCAACTGACGTCCCGGGCGCGGCTGCTGTTCATGGCCGCTCACCCCCAGCGCTTTGCCGAGAGCACCATCAGCGAGATCGTCGGCTACAGCAACGCCGCCGGCGAGTCGCCGTTCTGGGAGGCGGTGGGCCAGCACTTCTTCGACCTGCCCTACATCGAGGCCGAACGCCTGTGCGCCCTTCAGGGCCGGGGCTTTCTGGCCGAACTCATGCCCCAGTACCCGCTGTACATCCCGATGCTGCCGCCGTCGGCCCAGGACTGCATCGGACGGATTCACCCCGATGCGCGGGAGGCCTGCGACATCCTGATCGACGAGGGCTTCGCGCCTACCCAGTATGTGGACCTGTTCGATGCCGGGCCGACCCTGCAGGCCCGCAATAACCAGCTACGCTCGATCGTTCAGAGCCGGGTCGCGACCAGCTACCTCAGCCCCCAGAGTGGCCAGGGTCGCCACTGGTTGCTGAGCAATGACCGACTGCAGGGATTTCGCGCCATTGTCGCGCCTCTGGATGAAGCCCCGGGCGATGTGGTCGGGCTCGACCCGTCGATGCTCCAGGCCCTGCAAGTGACACCGGGCGAACCGGTGCGGGGAATCGCGTTATGAGTGGCCCGCCGCTTCTGCGCTGCCCGGGACTGTTGCAAGGAGTGCACCGATGATCGTCCGTCCGATCCGCGTCACCGATCTGCCCGGCGTGCTGGCTTTGCTGGAGGGCAGCTGTCGCGAGTTGAACAACCTCTCCACCGACCCCGAGCGCCTGGCCCATCGCTTGCGCTGGGCCCAGCGCACCTTCGCCAGCCGGGTGGAACGGGCCGATGCCGACTACCTGTTCGTGCTGGAGGACGACGACCAGCAAATCATCGGCATCTGCGGCCTGAGCGGCGCCATCGGCCTGCGCGAGCCTTGCTACAACTACCGGGTCGGCATCACCCGTGGCAGAGCCCCGGGGCTGGGTATCGACAAAGAGATCCCGACCCTGTTCCTGTGCAACGAGATGACCGGGCAATCCCAGCTGTGTTCGCTGTTCCTGCGCCGCGACCAGCGCCAGGGCTACACCGGCCGCCTGCTGTCCACCGCACGCTTGCTGTTCGTCGCCGAACACCCGACGCTGTTCGGCGACAAGCTGGTGGCCGAATTGCGTGGCCAGCTCGACAGCCAGGGCTGCTCGCCGTTCTGGGACAGCCTGGGCCGACACTTTTTCAAGATGGACTTCCAGCAGGCCAACCGCCTGTCCAGCCATGGCAGCAAATCCTTCATCGCCGAACTGATGCCGCGCCAGCCGCTGTACACCTGCCTGCTCAGCCCACAGGCCCAGGCGGCCATCGGCCAGGCCCACCAGAGCACCGAGCAGGCGGTGAACATCCTGCGCGACGAAGGCTTCAGCCATCAGGGCTGCATCGATATCTTCGACGGCGGGCCGCTGATCGAGGCCGAAGTGGCGAAGATCCGCAGCGTGCGCGAAAGCCAGACCCTGCCCTTGCTGGTGGGCCGCCCGGACGAACAGGCGCCGGTGTGGCTGATTCACAACCGCCGCCTGGAAAACTGCCGCATCACCGCCGCCCCCGGGCGCCTGGTTTCAGGCTGCCTGCTGGTGGACCGCCTGACCGCCAAGCGCCTGCAACTGCAGCCAGGGGACTCGGTACGCGCCGTGCCACTGTTGGCCTGCCCAGCGCGGCCTCAGGGCCAGTCCGGGATCGCCCTCGCGCCGGACGCCGCCCTGCCCCTGTAGCCACGAGATTGACGAACGCCGGGGCGAATGTTCATATGCCGCCCAGTTTCAGGTGCCTCATGCCGCCGTGCACGAGGTGAAACGGGAAACCGGTGCGCCCTTTCAGGGCCAGTCCGGTGCTGCCCCCGCAACGGTAAGCGAGTGCTGCATTCAACACGCCACTGTACCCACGGTATGGGAAGGCGAATGCCGCCAGACTCGCAAGCCCGGAGACCGGCCTGAAACGTCTGTTTGGCAATCCTGCGGTGGGCGGGCATGGGCCGGTATGGTCGCGTGCCTGTGGCCGATACCTTCTCCTGCGTGCTTCCCGAAGTCACTTTCGAGAAGACCAAGAATGACAACAACTGACACCTTCCTTGCATGCGACTGGCGTGCACCTCGGCGCACCCTGAGCGGTGCCCTGCTCGGCTGCCTGTTCAGCCCCCTGCTGCTGGCGGACGACACTCCCCTGACACTGGAACGACAATGGGTTTCCGCCCCTTCGGTGGAGTCCACCACGGTGGCCGAAATGGCCCGGTACGGCAGCAAGGTGGAGATCATCGACCGCCAGCAGATCGAACGCGCCGGCCCCAGCAGCGACATCACCCGAGTGCTGCAGATGTACGTCCCCGGCCTCTACGTCGCGCCGAAAAACGGCCCCTTCGACTACGGCACCTATTCCCTGCTGGGGGGCCGCAACGACGACACCCTGATCCTGCTGGACGGCGTACGCCTGAACAACCGTCTGTACGGCGGCCTGTACCTGGACACCTTGCCGGCCAATGCCATCGAACGCATCGAAGTGCTCAAGGGCGGCCAGAGCCTGCTGTTCGGCACCCAGGCGGTGTCCGGGGTGATCAACATCGTCACCCGCAGCCCCCAGACTCGCGACACCTCCGGCGAGGTCAACCTGGGCCTGGACAGCTTCATGGGGCAAAGCGGCGATGCCCGGGTGGAGCGCATCCTCAGCAATGGCTTGGGCGATCTGGGCCTGCTGGCCTATGTCAGCCACAACGTCTCCGATGGCTACCAGCCCTATCGCAACAGCGCCTACAGCGCCAGCACCCGGGACAAGAAACGCGGCTATGAAGTGACCACCTTCGGCGCCAAGGCGATCCAGGGCTTCGCCGACGATTCGCGCCTGGAACTGTTCTACCAGTACAGCGATGCCAACCTGGATTTCGCCCGCCCGGTGAACAACCAGAAGACCACCAACGACCGCGTCCAGCAGATCGCCACCGCGACCTTCGAGCAGCGCCTGAGCGAGCGTTTCAGCTACTTCGTCAAGGGCCATGTCAACGACTGGGACACGCGCTACACCAAGATCGACAGCCTGAAAGACGGCCGCCTGGTGAGCAAAAACCGTAACGACTACTGGGGCTTCACCGACTGGGGCCTGCAGGCCGAAGGCAAGGCCGAGCTGGACGGCGGCCATGTGCTGGTGTTCGGCACCGACAACCAGTGGTTCAAGGGCCAGGACGATGTGCTCAAGATCGACAATAACCAGGCCCAGGCCAATGCCCTGTACACCCAGTTGCGCCCGGTGTTCGCGGCGCTGCCCGACTGGCACCCGAGCCTGGGCATCCGCCACGAGAAGATGAGCGGCGGCGAGAGCGCCACCGTGGGCATGCTCACCTCCCTGTACGACCTCAATGCCCATTGGCAACTGCGCGGCCAGTACGGCAGCGCCTTCAAGCTGCCCAACGCCGAGCAGTTGTTCGTCAACGAGGACTACGAACAAGGCAACCGCAACCTCAAGCCGGAAAAGAGCCTGAATGCCGAGCTCGGCCTGGACTACAAGGGCAGCCTGCTGGCCGGCGAGTTCAACGCCAGCGTCACCGCCTTCCAGCGCAAGATCGACGACCTGATTGCCCTCGATGGCATCCACTGGGTCAATGGCCAGGGGCGGATCAAGGTGCGCGGCATGGAGGTCGACGGCCGCTGGCAGTTCAGCCCGCGATGGAACCTCTCGGCGGACCTGACCCGCAATCTGCTGGAGTCGCGCAACGGCGTAACCCTGAGCAACATTCCCGGCTTCTTCGCCCGCTCGCGACTGGGCTACGAGTCCGAGGATGGTCAGTGGGGCGTGGGGGGCGCGATCCGCTACATCGGCCAGATCGACAGCGCAAAGAAGGTCGACTACGGCCACTACTCGGTGGTGGACGCCGATGCCTATCGCTACCTCGACAGGGCCCAGCAACATCGCCTGAGCCTGCTGGTGGAGAACCTGTTCGACCGCGACTACACCACCAGCATGACCAGCAGCGCGCCGGCGGTGGACAACCTCGGCCGGCCCTTTACCAGCGAAGTGCGCTACACCTACCGCTTCTGAGGCCCAACGACATGCACAAGGACTATCAACGGGTGCTGTTCGTCGGCCCCGGCCTGCACGGCGGCACCCTGGGCGAAGCCTTTCGCCGCGAGCTCAAGGCGCTGCGCAACGAGGACGCCGGCACCCGGGTGATCGACACCCTGGACGGCTTCGACAGCCTCTGGGCCGCCCTGGAGGAACCCTTGCCCGAGGACGGCGCGGCGCTGCTGGTGGTGGACCTGGAGCCCAGCTCCGACAGCGCTTACCTGGACTGGCTGCGCGATGAACTGGGCCGCCTGGCCCGGGCCCATCCCCAGGCGCCGCAGCTGTGGATCACCGCCCAGGCCCTGGGCCGTCGCGGGCTGGATGCAGCGCTGGCCTGCGCCAGCATCGCCCAGCACGAGCGGCACCTGCCCTGCGATCAGGTCAACGCCGTGGCCAGCGACCCGGACTGGTCGCGGGTGCCACCCCATGCCCGGCAGGTGTTCCTGTGCACCGGCCCGCGCTGCGTGCGCCGCGGTGCCCTGGCGCTGTGGAAGACCCTGCGCCGTGAACTGCTGCGCCTTGAGCACATGGAAACCCCCGGCGGCGTGCTGCTGACCCGCACCGCCTGCCAGTTCCCCTGCAACCTGGGGCCGGTACTGACCGTGCACCCCGATGGCTGCTGGTACCGGGTCAGCGACGACAGCCAGGTCGTGCGCCTGGTGCAGGGGCATCTGCTGGCGGGTGAGCCGGTGCAGGATCTGCTGATCCCTTCGCCGTATGCGGGGGTGGCGGATGCCTAGGAAGATCCTCGGCCTCCTGCTATGGCTGGCGACCGTCCCGGCCCTGGCGGCCAGCTACGACAACTGCGCCAAGACCTGGACCGTCGAGGACCCTCCCCGGCGCATCGTGGCCCTCAACCAGCACAGCGCCGACCTGCTGCTGGCCCTGGGCGCCGGGCCGTCGATGATCGGCGTCGCCTACCTGGATGACGACAGTCAGGCCCAGGCCCAGGGGCAGTACCACGGCGTGCCGGTGATCGCCCGGCAATACCCGTCGGCGGAGGTGCTCTACAGCCTGAAGCCCGACCTGGTGGTGGGCGGCTTCGCTTCGGCGTTTCCCGATAACTTCAGCTCCCGGGAGCGCCTGGGGCGCATCGGCATCGCCAGCTACCTGCTGGAGTCGGCCTGCGCCGGGCATGATGAGGACTACTTCGGGCATATCCGTCGCGACCTGCGGACCCTGGGCCGGCTGTTGCAGCAGCCAGCCCGGGCCGAGCAACTGATCGCGGCCATGGAGGCTGACCTTGCCGCGGCAGCAGCCTTGTACCGGGGCCGCGACACGCCCGCGGTGTTCTACCTGGACAGCGAGGTCAACGGCCTCGCCAGCCAGGGCCAGCGCGGTTTTGTCGGGGTACTGCTGCAAGCCGCCGGCGCCCGCAACAGCTTCGCCGCCATCGACCGCCCGCGCCTGACGGTCGACAGCGAAACCCTGCTGAGCAACGACCCGGACGTGCTGCTCCTGGCAGACGCCCTGTGGTCACCGGCCACGCGCAAACGCCAGTTGCTGCAGCGTGACCCGGTGCTGTCGCGGTTGCGGGCGGTGCGCGAGGAGCGGCTGATCGACATCCCCTTCGCCCAACTGGTGCCGGGCATCGCCAGCGGCCGCACCGCGCTGGAACTGGCGCGGCGCCTGCACCCTGCTCCCCCGTAGGCGCCGGCTTGCCGGCGAAGCGAGCACCGCCAACCGCCGCGACGCGCCACCCGACGCCTTCGCGGGCAAGCCCGCTCCTACAAGCCGGCTTGCCGGCGAACGGAACACCGCCAATCACGCGGCGTACATGCCGACGCCTTCACGGGCAAGCCCGACAAGAGGCAGGTACTACAGAGGATTCAACACCCGGCGCGAAGGCCGCTCCGGCGGATGGCAGGTGACGTTGTTGCGACCAGCGGTCTTGGCGGCATACAGGGCCTGATCGGCATCGTTCAACCAATCCATGGCGTCCTCGTGCATGGGGGTGAACGCCGCCAGGCCAATGCTCAGGCTCACCTGCAACGCCGGATTCTGTTCGTAGCCCAGGGCCGCGAAGCGCCCGCGCAGCGCCTCCATCAGATCGGCGGCGTGCTCCAGCGGCACGTCCGGCAGGATCACGCAGAACTCATCACCGCCATAACGCCCGGCCTGATCGCTGGCCCGCAGGTTCTGCCGGAGGAGCTTGCTCAACTGGCGCAGCACCACATCCCCGGCCACATGGCCGTAGGTGTCGTTGATGGCCTTGAAGTGATCGATGTCGATCAGGGCGATGGCGCCACCATGGGCCTGGCGCTGGCAACGCTGGAACTCGATCTCCAACTGGTCCTTCCAGGCCCCGTGGTTGAGCAGCCCGGTCAGGCTGTCGGTGCGACTCAGGGCCAGCAGCTCGCGCTTGTGCCGGCCCAGGGTCGCCGCTTGCTGGTAACAGATGTAGCCCAGCGCCATCGGGTACAGAGTCAGCATCGGCAGGCAGGCATACAACTGCTGCGGCGTGGTCAGGGGAGTGAACGACAGCCCGAACACCCCCAGGCCGATGCCAATGCCCAGAACCTGGGCCCCACAGCCGGCAAGAAAAAAACGCACCCCGCCCAGGGCGATATTGTTCATCGCCATCATCCCCAGGGTGGTGACCAGCGGCAGCGGATTGAACTGCATGGCCGCGACCCAGAACCCGCCCAACAGCGAATCCACCAACAGGTTGCGGTACTCGGCGCGAAACGGCACCTGGGACCATCGGGCCCACTGATAGGCCAGGTGCGGCCAGACAAAGGCGTTGAACAGCATCAAGCCCCAGACCCAGGGCGCCGGTTGCAGCGGCGACATGCCCGTGGCGACGCAGAAAAAGCCCAAGGCCAGGCCCAGGGTGCGCGAGGTGTAGAGCCTCCTGGCCAGTGACAGTCCCTTCCCTCTGGTGTACTGCGCAGGGGCCAAGTCGCCTCCGTCCAGCGATGGAAAAAGTGGATCGAGCGGCTAGCCATCAACCGGTGAACGTCTATCAGCATGAGCTCAACGCGCCATCAGTGTACACGCCCGGCCCGGGCCGGGCGGGCCCGCACGGCGGGAATCTGCGGCGGTCAACCTCCAGGCTTGCGCAAACCGGAGCAAGCCGCGCGCCATGCATTCATTTGCAGAATGAAGTTCAGAGGAAACTTCGTTTGTCAGCCCCGGCAGGCCCCAGCAGAATCAGGACGCCCCGCCCTTTTCATGCCTCGATCCACTGCCACGGGAACCTTGTCCATGAGCAACCAGCACTTCGTCAGTCCTGATCTGATCCGCCAGGGATTTTCCCGGGCCATGTCGGATATGTACCGTGAGGAGGTGCCCCTCTACGGCGCCCTGATGGCGCTGGTGGCCCAGGTCAATGCCCAGGTCCTGGAACAGCAGCCGGCCATTGCCCGGCACTTGCAGCACAGCGGCGAACTGCAGCGCCTGGACCTGGAGCGCCACGGCGCCATCCGTGTCGGCAGCGCCGCCGAGCTGGCGACCCTGGCCCGGCTGTTCGCGGTCATGGGCATGCAGCCAGTGGGCTACTACGACCTGACCCCGGCCGGGGTGCCGGTGCACTCCACGGCCTTTCGCGCGGTGCACGAAGAGGCCCTGCACGTCAGCCCGTTCCGGGTCTTCACCTCGTTGCTGCGCCTGGAACTGATCGACAACCCCGAACTGCGGCGCTTTGCCGAACAGGTGCTGGCCCAGCGCTCGATCTTCACCCCCAAGGTGCTGGAACTGATCGAACAGGCCCACGCCCAAGGCGGCCTGGATGAGCACGATGCCCAACGCTTCATTCAGGAAGCCCTGGAGACCTTCCGCTGGCACCACCACGCCACGGTGACCGCCGCCCAGTACGCCAGTCTCAGTGCCCAGCACCGGTTGATCGCCGACGTGGTGGCGTTCAAGGGGCCGCACATCAACCACCTGACCCCACGCACCCTGGACATCGATGAAGTGCAACGGCTGATGCCCGAGCACGGCATCACCCCCAAGGCGGTGATCGAGGGCCCGCCACGCCGGGCGTGCCCGATCCTGCTGCGCCAGACCAGCTTCAAGGCCCTGGAGGAACGGGTGGCCTTCACCGATCAGGACCTGCCCCAGGGCAGCCACAGCGCCCGCTTCGGCGAGATCGAGCAACGCGGCGCGGCACTGACACCCAAGGGCCGGGCCCTCTACGACCGCCTGCTGAACGCGGCCCGCGACGCCCTGGGCGACTTCCCCAGCGAGAGCAATGCCCAGCGCTACAACCAGCTGATGCAGGCGCATTTCGACGAGTTCCCCGACAACCACGACGCCATGCGTGAACAGGGCCTGGCCTATTTCCGCTACTTCGTCAGCGACGCCGGGCTGGCGGCGCGCCACCAGCCCCAGCGGCCCACCACCTTGTCAGCGTTGCTGGCCGCCGGGCACCTGCGGGCCGAACCCCTGGTGTATGAGGACTTCCTGCCGGTGAGCGCCGCCGGGATCTTCCAGTCCAACCTGGGGGACGACAGCCAGAGCCACTACGCCGCACACTCCAACCGCCAGGCCTTCGAAACGGCCCTGGGCCGCGCCACCCTGGATGAGTTGCAGCTCTACGCCCAGACCCAGCAGCGCTCCCTGGAGCAATGCGCCGCCAGCCTGGGCCTGCCAGCGCTCTAAGCCCTGTCCGGCATCGGCCTTGCGGGGCGGTGCCGGATTCCCCCCTCGTCGTTTTGCCCCATGGTCATGGCCTGGCCGGAACGCTATTCTGCCGGCACTTGCGCCCGAGCCCGCGGCGCGCCACCACCAAGGATGGACACGGCGACATGAGATTCGCGACCGGCCTGTTTTTATGCTGCGCCCTCGGCGCCACGCTGAGCACCCACGCAGCAGAAACCGTCAACGACATCACCCAGCTCAACCCCATCGTGGTGGACCAGGTGGCCCGGCCCACCACCCTGGAGCAGATCGTCAAACGGGTGGCCGAACACCCCGGCCCCATCGCCATCGGCGGCGGGCGCTACAGCATGGGCGGCCAGACTGCCACCGAGCATGCCTTGCAGATCGATATGCGCGGCTTCGACCGGGTGCTCGGTTTCTCCCGCGAGCACAAGGAAATCACCGTGCAGCCCGGCATCACCTGGCGCGCCCTGCAGAGTTTCATCGACCCCTACGATCTCTCCGTGAGCATCATGCAGAGCTACGCCAACTTCACCGTCGGCGGCGCCCTGAGCGTCAACGCCCATGGCCGCTATGTCGGCTATGGGCCGCTGGTGACCTCGGTCAAATCCATCAAGCTGGTGCTGGCCGACGGCCAAGTGGTCGAGGCCAGCCCGCACAGCAACGCCGACCTGTTCTACGGCGCCATCGGCGGCTACGGCGGCCTCGGGGTGATAGTCGAAGCCACCTTGCGCCTGAGTGACAACGTGCGCCTGCTGCGCAGCTTCGAAGAAATGCCCCTGGGCGACTACCGTTCCTACTTCCTCGACCGGATCGAGCACAACCCCAAGGTCATCCTGCATAACGCCGTGCTCTACCCCGACCAGTACCAGACCCTGCGCGCAGTGTCCTACAGCCAGACCGACCTGCCGCTAACGGTCAAGGAACGCCTCACGCCCCTGGACCAGAACTACTGGAAAGAACAGAAAGCCCTGAAAGTGGTGAGCCAATGGCCCGGGGGCAAGGCCCTGCGCCAGGAGGTGATCGACCCCCTGGTGCTGAAGAAACCCCAAGTCTCCTGGCGCAACCACGAGGCCAGCCTCGACGTGCGCGAACTGGAGCCCGACTCCCGGAGCAAGCGCACCTACGTGCTGCAGGAATACTTCGTGCCCACCGACCAGCTGGAGAGTTTCGTCCAGGAGATGGGCGCGACCCTGCGGGCGCACAGGGTCAACGTGATCAACCTGTCCATCCGCCACGCCAAGGCCGACCCCGGCACCTTGCTGGCCTGGGCCAAGACTGACGTGTTCGCCCTGGTGCTGTATTACCAGCAGAGCACGGCAGAGGCGGAACGGGACCAAGTGCGCGAGTGGACCCGGGCCCTGGTGGACAGCGCGATCAAGCGCGGCGGCAGCTACTACCTGCCGTATCAGATCCACGCCACCGCGCAGCAGTTTCGGGCGGCCTATCCGCGGGCCGGGGAATTTCTCGCACTCAAGGCGCGGGTCGATCCACACAACAAGTTTCGCAACAAGCTGTGGGACGCCTACGGCAGCGACAACCAGGGCAAATAGATCGCGCCCCGGGGCTCAACGGGCCCCGGACTTGTCGCCGGCCAGCACCTTGCGTTGCTGAAGGAAAATCACCCCGTCACCGTCAAAGGCGATCACGTCGTCAGCGCTGAACGGAGCACCGTCGCCGTGCTCATGCCGCAGCCAGCCCTCGGACCACAGGTCGCCGCTTTCATAACGGACCTGGACGAAGTAGTAAGGCGCTTCGCTGCGGGTGACTTCAACGTAGTGCCCACCATCGACGCCGCCCTGCCACTGGGCCCGGGGATGTTCCGGCAATGTGTGCACGGCTTCTTTGAAAAGGCTCGTCCAGGCAATCCCGAGGGCAACCAGTATCAGCGTCAGTGCGCCGATCGACATGAGAAAACGCTTCAACCAGATCAATCCAGGATCTCCACTACCATCCACCTCCGCGAGCGGTCCCGCGGAGCAGTCGGCCATTTTGTTGAAGGCCCCGCGACTGCGCAATGAAAAACCGCAGGCACTTGCCAGACGCCGGCAGAGCCTTCAGCCTTGCCCGGCGCGACAACCGTGCAAGCGGCTTGGCGCCACTTCAACTCTATCGAGACACCCTGGCATGCGTATCACCCTGACGGACATCCGCCTCACTGCGGCGCAAGACCTCTGCGTCGGCTTCTGCTGTGCCTTCGGCGAGGGCCGCGGCCAATGGCTGGGCCCCTCGCCGAGGGTCGGGCACGACTACGAAGTGGAACTGAGCCTGGAGGACGAGTTCAGCTGGAATGACAACCTGGAGCCCTGTGCCCAGGGCCCGTTCCGCCTGCATTGGGACCAGGGTGCCTTGCAGGTCAGCGGGCGCCTGGTTCAGGTCGATGAGGATGGCGTCGCAGCCCTGGCAGTAGGCCCCTCGATCATCCTCCTGTCCCTGCGGGGTGGCCCTGAGCGCCTGCCGCAGTGGGTCAGCCTGCGCGCCCGCCAGATCAACCTGCAGCCCATCGCGCTTTGAGCGCCCACGACGAACCACGGCGCAGCGCAGGAAACCCGCAGGGGGGTGTTTGAAGGGAAGGCTGAGCGCCTTTCAAGGGCTCGAACATCGCCGGACGCGACAGTTACACAACCTGGCGTTCGCAGGACATTACTCCGGGAGGGTGTTCGCCCAGTGCTCTGGCCTTGGCAATCCATGCACCGGTAAAGAGCCCTTGCACCGGGCGAACGATTGGCATTCTAGTGCAACTGAAGGGGAAAATCCGTGGGTGGATTCTGAATAAAACTGGACACCAGGGTGATCCGTCGCCCTCGTCGCCGGCTCGCCCCTCAGTTCAGCCCCATCGACCCTGGCCCGCGGGGCTGTCCTGCAGCCCCCCTCAATACCCGGTCATCTCCAGATAACCGCTGCCGGTGTGGCTGCCCTCCAGGGTGATCGGCCCCTCCCAATAGGGAATGCTCAGTTTCATCCACGACTGGGGATTCAAGGCCCGGGTTCTGATGTCCAGTTTCTTATCGGGGATTTTCAGTTGCCAGGCGATCGGCAGGCGCCGCCCCTCAACCTGGGCATCCTCCAGGGGCGTCATCTGGATCTGCTCGCGCCCCAGGCTCTGGGTGCTGCCATCAACATTGATCCAGGTGCCGGTGATGTAAGGCGCGCGATGGTTCTCCCGCACCCGGAACAGCATCAACCGTTCACCGCTGTCCAGGTGCAGGGAGAACCAGTCCCAACCGGTCTGATCGGCGGCCAGGGGCTGGCTGCTCCACTCCCGATCGAGCCAGGCCGGGCCGCTGACCTCATAGCGTTGGCCGTCGATCTGCAACTGCCCCGACGCCTGGAAGAACGGCTGGCTGTAGTAGTAGGACGCCTGGCCCTGGTCCGACTTGCGGCTGTAGCCGCCCGCGCCCTGCAGCACCAGCGGCTGGCTGCTGGACAGTTGCAACTGATAGGCGAACCCCGGCCCGCTGGCCTGCACCTGCATCCGGGCCAGGGGATTGTCCCCGCTGGACAGGCTGGTGAAGCGCCAGTCATCGATCCAGGCCTGGAACGGCTGCGCCGTGGCCCCGGCCTGCCCCACCCCGCCCCGGGCATAACGTTCGGCAGCATGGTGACGGCTGGCCGAAGTGACCGCCGCGTGCCCCAGCCAGACCAGCGGTGCGCCCCAGCCGGGCTGCTCGGGCGCGGCCCGCAACGCACTGCGAAACAGCGTCCATTGCACACCGAATTGCCGACCTTGAGCGTCCTTCAGGTTGGCCGTCAGATACCACCACTCGATGCGAAAACCGTCGTGTGGGCCATGATCGGCAGGAAAGCTGAAGGTGCGCCCCGGCACCACCGGGGCAAAGGCCGAGGCCTCGTTGCCCAGCCCGGCAAAACCCTGGGGCGCCGTGGCGTCCTGGTCGCAGCCGGCCAGGAGCAGAAGCAGCAGCGCCAGCCACCGGCAATCAATCTTCATGGGCAAAGGTCCTCAGCAAATCCGCCGGTTGTGCACGGTACAGCTTCAACAGCGGCCAGGCCGAGGCCGCCAGGGTGGCCAGCATGGCCAAGCCCAGCAGTTGCAGGATCTGCCCTGGAAACACCCGCAACGGCAGGCTCCAGCCAAAGGCCTGGACATTGATCACGCTGTTCAGGCACCCGGCCAGGACTATCCCCAGGGGCAACGCCAGCATCAGGGTGAGCACCGCCAGCAGCCAGGTCTGCCCGAGGTTCAGCAGCATCAACTGGCGTCGGCCCACCCCCAGGGCCCAGAGCGGCGCCAACTGGCCCAGGCGGCTCTGGCTCTGGGTCAGCAGGCTGATGAACAGTGCCACCCCGGACACCCCCAGGGTCAGGCTATTGAGGGCGGCGGTGGCGGCGAAGGTGCGCTCGAAGACCTGCAGCGACCACCCCTTGAGCCGGGCCTGATCGATGATCCGGCTGTCATCCAGCTGAAACTGCTGTTGCAAGGCGCCGATCAGCGGCGCAACCGCCTCCGGCGCAAGCCGCAGGTTGAAACGGTTCGGCGCCAACTGCGGCCAATGCGCCAGCAGGTGCTGCACATTCACCAACAAGTGCCCCTTGGGATTGCCGTAGTCGGCATAGATCCCCACCACCTGGGGCGCCCAGTGCCCTGCCGGCACCGGCAGTTCCAGGCGATCCCCCAGGCGCACCTTGAGTCTTCGGGCCAACTGTTCGCTGAGCATCACGCTGTCGTACGCCGCCAACTGCGCCCAGGGATCGGCCCCCTGGGCCTCCAGCAACGGCCAATGCTGGCGATAGCTGGGATGGTCGATCACCCCGTACAGGTCCGCCGGCCAGCCCTGAACCTGCAACGCCACCTGCCAGCTGGGCAGCACCGCCGCCACCTGGGGCTGGCGCGGCAGCCAGTCCAGCAGTTGCCCGGCCTGTTCGGGGCTTTGCGGGTTGAGGTAGAGCTCGGCGCTCAGGCGCTGCTCCAGCCAGTCGTTGAAGGTCTGGCGAAAACCGGCAGTCATGCTGCCGGCGCCAATGTTCGCCGCCAGGGCCAGCAGCAGGGCCATCAAGGCCAGGCTCAGGGCCGGCAACTGCTGCCGACTATCGGCGAGAAACCATTGCCCCAGCACCCCGCGACTGCGCCCCAGCAAGCGGCCCAGCACGGCATTGAGCAGCACCGGCAAGCCCAGGGCCGCCGCCAGCAGCAAAGCCGCCAGCAGCACGAAACCGCTGGCCAGGCTGTCGCCCCAGCGCCACGCCAGCAGGGCCACCAAAAGCGCCAGGCAAGCCATCCAGCCCTGGCGCCGCAACCAGTGGGCATGGGCCTGATGCCAGGCCTGGGGATTGGCCAGGGCCAGCAACGGCAGGCGCGCCGCCCGCAACAGACTGGCGCCACCGGCCAGCAAGGCCCCCAGCAGACTGAGGCCGATGCCGCTCAACCACCACCAGGGACTCAGGCTCAACTGCCCGGCCACTTGCGCGCCATACAAGCCCCGCAGGCTGGCGGCCACGTCCGGCAGCAACACCCCGGCCAGCAGGTAGCCGCTGACCACGCCAGCCACACCGCCCAACAGCGCCAGCCCTCCCAGCTCGACGATCAGGCAGGCAATCAGCAGCCGCGCGCTGACCCCGCAGGCCCGCAGGGTGCGCAGCAAGCCGCGCCGCTGCTCCAGGGCCAGGCCAATGGCGGCGTGCACGATAAACAGCCCCACCACAAAGGACAGGAACCCCAAGGCATCCAGGTTCAGGTGAAAGCTCTCGGTCAGGCGCGCCAGATCGCCCTCTGCTTCCCCCTGGCGCAGCACCAGTTGCCCCGCCAGTTGCGCCGGCAGTGGCGGTGCCTGGGCGGCAAAGTCCCTGGGCAGCAGCAAGCGGCTCAACTGCCCGGGCTGGCCGAGCACCTGCTGGGCAAAACCGATGTCCATCAACAGCAGCCCCGGGGCCATGTCCGCCTGCACCCGCAGCGGCGGCAAGCGCTGGCCATTGACTGCCTGGGGTTGCTCGCCCTCTTGCAAGCCCAGGCTGGCCAGGGTCTGCGGCGCCACCCAGGTGGTGCCCGGCGCACTGAAGAACTCGACCATCTGTTGCAGCGCCAGGGCCTGCCCGGCCACCGCGGAACCGGCGGGCAGCGATAACGGCTCGATGCCCATCACTTGCAGGGGCTGGCCGGGGTGATCCTTGAGCTGCACCCGCCCCTGGAGCACCGGCGACACCGGCCAGCCGGCACGGCGCAGCTCGACGAACTCCTGCTGGGAAAAACTCGCACCACTGGCGCTGCCCAGGCTGGCCTGGGGCTCGCCGCCGATCAACTGGCTGGCCCGGGCATAACTGTCCCGAGCCTGACTGTTGAGGGCCAGGACCCCAGTCAACAAGCTGGTGGCCAGCCAGAGTCCGGTGAGCACACTGAAAAACTGCACCGGATGCCGGCGCCAGTGGCTCAGCAGCGCCTGCATCGCTGTGACAAAGACCCCCATCTCAAGCCCCGACCGGGTCGGCCAGACGACCGCGTTGCAGCACCACCGTCTGTTGCAGGCGGCTGGCCACCCGCTGGCTATGGGTGACCATCAACAAGCTGGTGGGGCTGTCCGCCAGTAGTTCCAGCAACAGCTGCAACACCTCGTCGCTGGTGGCCTCGTCGAGGCTGCCGGTGGGTTCGTCCGCCAGCAGCAATCCGGGTTTCGCAGCCAGGGCCCGGCCCAGGGCGACCCGTTGCTGCTGGCCGCCGGAGAGCTGCTCCGGGTAACGCCGCAGCAAATCCCCCAGGCCCAGGCGCTCCACCAACTGCGCCTGCCACAGCGGATCGAAGCGCCCGGCCAGGCGCGCCTGAAAGCCCAGGTTGTCCTCGACCCGCAGGCTGCTGATCAGGTTGAACTGCTGGAACACCAGGCCCACTTCAGTGCGCCGCCAGTTGGCCAGCTGGTGTTCGTTCATCTGCTCCAGGCCGTACTCGCCAATGCGGATGCTGCCGCGATCGACCTTGTCCAGCCCCGCCACCAGATGCAGCAAGGTGCTCTTGCCGCTGCCCGACTCGCCCATCAACGCCAGGCTGCTGCCCTGCCCCAGGTGCAGATCCACACCCTGCAGCACCGCCAGCGGGCCCTGGGGCGTGGGGTAGCTCTTGAACACTCCTTGTACTTGCAGCATGGGCTGATTCGTCCGACCTGAGAGGGGAACCAAGGATAACCCGTGCGCCCCAGGACCTGCGCAAAGCTTCACCGCTCTCCAGGCCGTCAGGCGCTCTGCGACCGATGGGCGAGCACTGGCCCCTATCGTCCAGCCGTCACGAAATATAGTATTGCGCCCCTTTTGTTCATTGCAGGAAGCACCCATGACCTACACCAGGGCCCAATTGCAGTACCGGCTGTACATCGCCGCAGGCGCACTGTTGTTTACCGGTGCCTTGATCTCGACCTTTTTCTCGACCCTGAAAATGCTCTATTGGCGCCTGGACAGCTACACCGCCATGGCCTCGACCATCAATCGCCCGATCAAGTACTTCGTGTACCAGGTCAACGCCAATACCCAGCCGCTGAACTGGTTCTGGGACAACAGCCCGACGCCCAGCTTCATCGACCTGAGCTACTCCTCCCACTGGAAATTCCTGGTGATCTACCTGTTGATCTTCGTCGGCGCGGCGCTGTTCGCCACGGGCCGGGGGATGATGCGCAAGGTCGAAGAGGTCGAGCCGCTGATCGAAGCCCAGCTCAAGGCCCCGGCCGAAGAAGGCGTGCCCGCCAAGACCCTGCAGGAGCTGGAGGACTCGACCCTGGTGGGCAAAGCGCCGTCGTTCTTCAGCCAGACCCGCCTGCTGGTGGCCTGGCCCCTGGGCGCTGCGGCGGTCTACCTGGGCCTACTGTGGATGCTGGGCATCATCTGAGCCCGGCGCCGGCGGATCGAGCAGCGCGTCTGCCACCGGGTACTTGACCACCACCCGGTTGCGATACAGGCACTCCTGGCGCAGCAGCTCGGCGTCCTGGCCCTTGCTGCGGATGTCGCGCCAGATCTGGTTCTCCCGGTACACCCGGGCGCCCTCGCGCACAAAGCGGTGGGCCCGCTGGTAAACGTGATAGCGATGCTCGCGCGGCTGCTCGCAAAGCAGCTCGCCCTCCAGCTGTTGCGCGCCGACCTGCAGCTTGAGCTGCAAGGTCTGCGGCCCGGGGTTGTACAGCACCAGATCGATGTAGTTGTAGAAGATCGCCGCCCCGGAACCGAAGGGCAGCACCCGCCCCTCGTCGGGAAACGGGTCGAAACTGTGGTTGGCCCGTTCCACCACCTCAAGCGGCGAGTGCATGGCCATCCAGTGAATCAGGTTGCTCAGCTGGCAGATGCCACCGCCGATGCCGCGGCGGGCCTCGCCGAACGACAGCTCCATGCCCTCGACAAAACCGCGTTCGCGACTGGGCCGGCCCACCAGCTTGCAGAAGGAAAAATACTCGCCGGGGGCGATGCGCACGCCATCGATGCAGGCCACCGCCAGTTTGAGGTTGATCACCTTGTTGTGCTGCAGCGCCAGGTCGCAGTCACCCAGGGTGCGGATCAGTTTCGAGGTGTGCTTGATCAGGCGATGGGGCAAGCGCGGGCTGCCGGGCTCGGGCCGGGCGTAACGGCGCCCGGAAAAACGCCAGGCCAGATGACGCATCAGGCGCTTCTGGCGTACCCGCAGCCAGTACAGCAGCGGGTGATACGAGGACAAGGGTTTCATCGATGGTTAAACGGCGGCCCGGCGCGACGGCGCAGGAGCCGGCTTCGTCCTTGAAAAAAAGAGCGGCATCTTAGCGACAAGCCTGCGCCCATGCCAGAAGCCCTGCACCCGAGCGCCCCGTACTGGAATGCACCGTAGAACAGGCCCAGCCCTAGCCCAGCAACTGGCTGAGCACGGCCCGCAGCTTGCCCGGTTTCACCGGCTTGTTGAGCAGCGGCGCTCCCAGTTGCTGCAAGGCCCGGCGGCACTGGTCGCTGCGGTCGGCGGTGATGATCACCGCCGGCAGCGGCTGCTGGAAATGCTCGCGCAACTGCTGCACTACCTGGCAGCCGGTGACCCCGTGATCCAGGTGAAAATCCGCCAGGATCAGTTCCGGCGCCCGGCCCTGAAGCACCGCCAGGGCCGCCGCCTGATCGGTGGCGGTGAGCACTTCACACCCCCACTGCCCGAGCAGCGCGGCCATGCTCTCAAGAATGCTCAACTCGTTGTCCAGCACCAGCAGGCGCCGCCCCGGCAGCGGATTGCCGGTGCCCGGCTGCGGTGCCTGCAAGCTGATGGGCAACGGCACCCGGGCCGCCAGGGGCACCTGGATGCTGAACCGCGAGCCGCGTCCCGGCCGCGACTCCACCTGCACCCGGTAGCCGAGGATCTTGGCGATGCGCTCGACAATCGCCAGCCCCAGGCCCACGCCTTTGCGGTCGGCGGCGCGACCCACGTCCAGCTGATTGAATTCGAGGAAGATCGACTCCAGGCGGTCAGCGGCAATGCCGCGCCCGGTGTCCCACACCTCCAGCCGCAGTTGATCGCCGCGGCGCCGCGCCGCCAGCAAAATGCTGCCGCGCTCGGTGTAGCGGCAGGCATTGCTGAGAAAGTTGCGCAAAATGCGGGTCATCAGCCGCAGGTCGGTGAACAGGGCAAAGTCGCCGAAGCGCACCCGCAGCTCCAGACCGGCCGCCTCGGCCACCGACTGGAACTCCGACACCAGCGGCGCAAGCATTTCATCCAGGCGATACACCGCCAGGTCCGGCTTGACCGCCGCCTGGTCGAGCTTGGAGATGTCCAGCAGATCGGTGAGCAAATCCTCGGCGCCTTCCAGGGCCTGGTGGGTGCGCTCCACCAACAGTTGCTCGGCGGCCGGCAGGTGCCGCTCGCGCAAGGTGGAGATCAACAGCCGCGCGGCATTCAGCGGTTGCAGCAGGTCGTGGCTGGCGGCGGCCAGGTACTTGTCCTTGCTGCGGTTGGCCGCCTCGGCGGCGTCCCGGGCATCCCGCAGATCGCACTCGATACGTTCGCGCCGGGCGATCTGCTGCTGCAGGTTGCGGTTGGCTTCCAGCAGTTCATCGGTGCGCGCGGCGACCCGCTGCTCCAACTGGTCGTTGAGCTGTTCCAGGTGCTGCTGGGCCAGCTTGCGTTCGGTGATGTCGGCGACAAACCCTTCCACCAGCCCGTCCTGGTCGGGCTTGAGCAGCAGGTTCATCAGCACATCGATGCTGCTGCCGTCCTTGCGCCGCAGCTGGGTTTCATAGCCCAGCAGGCTGCGCTGGCTCTGCAACTGCTCGCCGATGGCCGCCAGTTCCGCGGCGCCGCCGACGAACAGATTGCCGGCCAGATCGGCCAGGGAGAACAGCACTTCCTGGGGGTCCTGATACCCCAGCATGCGCGCCAGGGCCGGGTTGGCCGCGCGCATGCCGGCCTGCAGGCTGGCCTGGAAGATGCCGTGCACCGCGTGCTCGAACAGCCACTTGTAGCGGTTGCGCTCGGTTTCCAGGTCTTCCAGGCGCGCCGCCAGCTCCGGGTAATGGCTCTTGCGCGCCGAGTGGTTGCCCAGCCCCAAGAGCCCGGCCAGGGCCCGTTGCTGTTCGTCAGAGGGCCTCGCCATACACCACCTCGACGTCACGCTGGCTGGATTCGCGCGGGTTGGTGAGGATGCACGGATCGTCCATCGCATGCTGGGACAGGAACGGAATATCGCTGCTGCTGACCCCATGCAGGCCCAGGGTTTCGTGGAAGCCGATGGCGCGCTTCAGGGCGATCAGGTGCTCCACCAGCCGCCCGCAGATCTGCCGCTGGTTGAGCCCGCGACAGTCGATGCCGAAGGTCTCGGCAATCACCTTGAAGCGCTCCGGTGCCGAGCTGTAGTTGAAGGCCACCACATGCTCCACCAGCACCGCGTTGCACAACCCGTGGGGCAGGTCGAGAAAGCCCCCCAGGCTGTGGGACATGGCATGCACCGCACCGAGAATCGCGTTGGAGAACGCCAACCCGGCCTGCATGCTGCCGAGCATGATCTGCTCGCGCAGGGCGATGTCCGCCGGGTTGGCGATCATCTGCACCAGGTTGCCGTTGATCAGGCGCATGGCTTCCAGGGCGTGGGGGTCGGTGAGCGGGCCGTGGCCGGTGGAAACAAAGGCCTCGATGGCATGCACCAGGGCGTCGATGCCGGTGCAGGCGGAGAGGAACGGGTCCATGCCCAGGGTGGTTTCCGGGTCGATCAGCGACACATCCGGGACCACCGCCTTGCTGACGATGGAGAACTTCATCCGCTCCTGCTGGTTGGAGATGATGACGAACTGCGAGACGTCCGCCGAGGTGCCGGCGGTGGTGGGAATCATGATCAAGGGCGGGCTCGGCACGCGGATCATGTCCACCCCTTCGAACTCAAGGATGCTGCGCCCGTGGGCCACCACAATGCCGATGCCCTTGCCGCAATCCATCGGGCTGCCACCGCCGACGGCGACGATCACATCGCAGGCGTTTTCGCGGTAGACCTCGGCGCCCAGCATCACCTCCTCCACCCGCGGGTTGGGCGACACCTGGCTGTACAGGCAATAGTCCACGCCCTGGGCCTGGAGACTGGCCTCGACGTCGGCGACCCAACCGGCGGCGATCACCCCGGGGTCGCTGACCACCAGGACCTTGCGCGCGCCGAAGGTCTTCGCATAGTTGCCGACGTTATGCCGGCAACCGGCGCCAAAGATGATTTCCGGAGACACGAACTTGCGCAGCAGACTGAGATTCTGGCTCATGGGGGAAGCCTGTTTTCTTATTGTTCTGGAAGGAGAACGCCAGCCTAAAGCATCCGTTGCTGAAAGCAATCCGACCATCGGCGGACTTCGCAGCCTCGGCAGCGGCTACAGGCCATGTAGCCGCTGCCGCAGGCTGCGAACGGCACGAAGGGCTGCGGCGCTCTTGAGGCCGCTGCGGGTTTGGCGGGTGATCGTCAAGCAAGGCCCTGCGGGCCTTTGCGCAGCTTCGCCGTGGCTCAGCAGCGGCTACAGGGCCAGTGCCGATCCAAGATTTGTGTAGCCGCTGCCGCAGGCTGCGAACGGCACGAAGGGCCGCAGCGTGCTTGAGGCCACTGGGGGTTTGGCGGGTGATCGTCAAGCAAGGCCCTGCGGGCCTTTGCGCAGCTTCGCCGTGGCTCAGCAGCGGCTACAGGGCCAGTGCCGATCCAAGATTTGTGTAGCCGCTGCCGCAGGCTGCGAACGGCACGAAGGGCCGCAGCGTGCTTGAGGCCACTGGGGGTTCGGCGGGTGATCGTCAAGCAAGGCCCTGCGGGCCTTTGCGCAGCCTCGCGGGCTCGGCAGCGGCTACAGGGACCGGGTGGCGTCAGAGATGGATGTCCATGCCGTCATGCGCCACTTCGATGCCGCGGCGGGTCAGTTCGGCGCGCTCGGCGGAGTCTTCGTCGAGGATCGGGTTGGTGTTGTTGATGTGGATCAGCACCTTGCGCGCCCGGGGAAAGCGCTCCAGCACATCAAGCATGCCGCCGGGGCCGCTTTGCGCCAGGTGGCCCATTTCGCTGCCCAGTTTGTCGCCGACGCCACAGACGCGCATTTCATCGTCGCGCCACAAGGTGCCGTCCACCAGCAGGCAGTCGGCGCGCTCCATCCATTCCAGCAGGGCCTCATCCACCTGCCCCAGGCCCGGGGCGTAGAACAGGCTGGCGCCGCTGCGCCGATCCGCGATGAACAGGCCGATATTGTCCCCCGGGTGCGGGTTGCCGCGATGGGGCGAGTACGGCGGCGCGCTGCTGCGCAGGGCAATGGCCCGCAAGGCGATGTCTGGGCAGGCCGGTAGGCTGAATTCGCGGCCATCGAGGTGGATGGGCTGCCACTGCAAGCCGCCGTTCCAGTGGCTGAGCATGTTGAACAAGGGGAAGCCGCTGCACAGGTCCTGATGGACCATCTCGGTGCACCAGACCTGATGCGGGCAGCCCTCGCGCAGGCTGAGCAGGCCGGTGCAGTGGTCGATCTGGCTGTCCAGCAGGATCACTCCGGCCAGGGCGGTGTCGCGCAGCTGTCGGGCCGGTTGCAGGGTCGGGAAGGATTCCAGCTGCTGGCGAATATCCGGCGAGGCGTTGCACAAGATCCACTCGCTACCGTGGTCGCTCAGGGCGATGGACGATTGGGTACGACGCTGGGCGCGCAGGCTGCCGTCGCGCACTCCGGCGCAGTTGCGGCAGTTGCAGTTCCACTGGGGAAAACCGCCACCCGCCGCGGAACCGAGAATGCGGATATGCATGGTGTGCTCCAAAGGGGCAGAAGACTCCGGCCGCCACCCGGGCCGGCCGGAGCGGGACGGCTCAGCGGTTGGCGAAGTACATGGTCACTTCAAAGCCAATACGCAGATCGGTGTACGCGGGTTTATGCCACATGGGGTCAATCCTCTTGTTGTGCCGGGGATTCCGGTAGAGGCATTAATGCACGGTGAGCGCGGCGGCCGAATGCTACTTTGGGACGAGCCGGCGGGGTGCGTTGGTAGGGGCTTGGCGCGTGTGTAGCCGCTGCCGCAGGCTGCGCACGGCTTGTGGGGCATGAGGGCGCAGGAGACACAGGGGGCATGAGGACCAGGCGGTTGACGGGAAACCGCCAAGCAAGGCCCTGCGGGCCTTTGCGCAGCCTCGCACGCTCGGCAGCGGCTACAGCAGCAGGAGGTTTGGCGGGCGATCCCAGGCAAAAAAAACGGCGCGACGTCCACCCAAGACGTCGCGCCGTTGCCACACAAAGCGGGGCAGCACCCAACTACCCCGCTCTTTCTTGCCCTTAGAAGAAGCCCAGGGGGTTGATGTCGTAGCTCACCAGCAGGTTCTTGGTCTGCTGGTAGTGGTCGAGCATCATCTTGTGGGTCTCGCGGCCCACGCCGGATTTCTTGTAGCCACCGAACGCGGCATGTGCCGGGTACAGGTGGTAGCAGTTGGTCCACACGCGCCCGGCCTTGATCGCCCGGCCCATGCGGTAGGCGCGGTTGATGTCGCGGGTCCACAGCCCGGCGCCCAGGCCGAACTCGCTGTCGTTGGCAATCGCCAGGGCTTCGGCTTCGTCCTTGAAGGTGGTCACGCCCACCACCGGGCCGAAGATCTCTTCCTGGAACACGCGCATCTTGTTGTGGCCCTTGAGCAGGGTCGGCTGGATGTAATAGCCGCTGGACAGGTCGCCTTCCAAGCGCTCGGCGGCGCCACCGGTGAGCAGCTCGGCGCCCTCCTCCTGGGCGATCTGCAGGTAGGAGAGGATCTTCTCGTACTGCTGTTGCGATGCCTGGGCGCCGACCATGGTCTCGGTGTCCAGCGGGTTGCCGCGCTTGATCTTGACGATCTTCTTCATCACCTCGGCCATGAACGGCTCGTAGATCGATTCCTGCACCAGGGCCCGGGATGGGCAGGTGCAAACTTCACCCTGGTTGAAAAACGCCAGCACCAGGCCTTCAGCGGCCTTTTCGATGAACTTGGGCTCGGCCTGCATGATGTCTTCGAAGAAGATGTTCGGCGACTTGCCGCCCAGTTCCACGGTGGACGGAATGATGTTTTCGGCGGCGCATTTCATGATGTGCGAGCCCACCGGGGTCGAGCCGGTGAAGGCGATCTTGGCGATGCGCTTGCTGGTGGCCAGGGCCTCGCCGGCTTCGCGGCCAAAGCCCTGGACGATGTTCAGCACCCCGGCCGGCAGCAGGTCGGCGATCAACTCGGCGAAGATCATGATCGACAGCGGGGTCTGCTCGGCGGGCTTGAGCACCACGCAGTTGCCGGCGGCCAGGGCCGGGGCCAGCTTCCAGGCGGCCATCAGCAGCGGGAAGTTCCACGGGATGATCTGCCCGACCACGCCCAGCGGTTCGTGGAAATGGTAGGCGGTGGTCAGTTCGTTGATCTCCGCGGCGCCGCCTTCCTGGGCGCGGATGCAACCGGCGAAATAACGGAAATGGTCAGCGGCCAGGGGCACGTCGGCGTTGAGGGTTTCGCGCACCGCCTTGCCGTTGTCCCAGGTCTCGCTGACCGCGAGGATCTCCAGGTTCTGCTCGATGCGGTCGGCGATCTTCAACAACACCCGCGAGCGGTCCTGGACCGAGGTCTTGCCCCAGGCCTCGGCGGCGGCATGGGCGGCGTCCAGGGCCAGGTCGATGTCGGCGGCGCTGGAACGGGGGAATTCGGCGATCACTTCACCGTTGACCGGCGAGGTGTTGGTGAAGTACTGGCCAGCCACCGGCGGCACGAACTGGCCGCCGATGAAATTGCCGTAGCGTGGCTTGAAGGACACGACGGCGCCTGGGGTTCCGGGTTGTGCGTAGATCATGCTGAGCCTCTGCTGGTCGAGGCCTGTCCGACGACAGGCGATGAACCGATGGTAGAGAGCCCCGCCTGCCGGACGAATGCATCGTTGGCAGGGGGGGCTCTCGTCATTTGGTCGTAGGTTGATTGCCCTGTGCGGGAGCCGGCTTGCCGGCGAAAGCGCTCTTGCGGGCGCCTTCGCCAGCAAGCTGGCTCCTACGATTAGCGTTTGCTCACCAGATCCTTGGGCAGCTTGAAGGTCCAGAGCATGCCGCCCTGGTTGAAGTCCTTGACCCGCTTGGCCACTTCGCCGCCCCACAGCGGCACCGCGCCGCCCCAGCCGGAGAGCACCGAAACGTACTGCTCGCCGTCCATTTCCCAGGTCACGGGCGAGCCCAGGACCCCGGAGCCGGTCTGGAATTCCCAGACCTTCTCACCGGTCTTGGCGTTGAAGGCCTGGAGGAAGCCCTCAGGCGTGCCGGTGAACACCAGGTTGCCCTTGGTGGTCAGTACCCCGCCCCACAGCGGCGCGAAGTTCTTGTGACGCCAGACTTCCTTGCCGCTGATGGGGTCGATGGCCCGCAGCACGCCGATGTAGTCCTCGTTCAGCGGCTTGATGGTGAAGCCCGCGCCAAGGAACGCCGCGCCCTTCTTGTAGGCGATGCCTTCGTTCCAGATGTCCATGCCCCATTCGTTGGACGGCACATAGAACAGCCCGGTGTCGCGGTTGTAGGCCATGGGCATCCAGTTCTTGGCGCCGAGGAAGGCCGGGGCGACGAACACCGAGCTGCCCTTGGCTTCGCTGCCCGGCGCGCCGGGACGGCTGGCCTCGTTGTAGATCGGCCGGCCGTTCTTATCCAGGCCGGTGGCCCAGGTGATCTTGTCGACAAAGGGAAAGCCGCGGATGAACTTGCCGTTGGTGCGATCGAGCACGTAGAAGAAGCCGTTGCGGTCGGCGGTGGCGGCAGCCTTGATCTCCTTGCCGCCCTCCTTGTAATTGAAGGAGATCAGCTCGTTGACGCCATCGAAGTCCCAACCGTCGTGGGGGGTGCTCTGGAAGTGCCACTTGATGGTGCCGTCGTCCGGGTTCAGGGCCAGGCGCGACGAGGAATACAGGTTGTCGCCAGGGCGCAGGTGGGAGTTCCACGGCGCCGGGTTGCCGGTGCCGAACAGCAGCAGGTTGGTTTCCGGGTCGTAGTAGCCGCCAAGCCACGGCGCCGCGCCGCCGGTCTTCCACAAGTCGCCCGGCCAGGTCTTGCCCGCCTCGCCACCGGAAATGCCGTTCTCGATGGCCTTGCCGCCCTTGTACACGTAGCCCATATGGCCTTCCACGGTGGGACGCATCCACAGCAACTCGCCGTTTTTCGGGTCGTAGGCCTGGATCTTGCCGACCACGCCGAACTCGCCGCCGGCCACCCCGGTGATCAGCTTGCCGTTGACCATCATCGGCGCGGCGCTGATGGAATAACCCTCTTTGTGGTCGGCGACCTTCTTGCTCCACACCACCTTGCCGGTGTCCTTGTTCAGGGCCACCAGCTTGGCGTCCAGGGTGCCGAAGAACACCAGATCGCCGTACAGCGCCACGCCGCGGTTGATCACGTCGCAGCACGGGCGGATGTCGTCCGGCAGGCGAGCGTCGTACTGCCAGAGCTTCTTGCCGGTGCGCGCATCCACCGCGAACACCCGGGAATAGGAACCGGTCATGTACATCACCCCGTCCTTGATCAACGGCTGGGCCTGCTGGCCGCGCTGCTTCTCGCCACCGAAAGAGAAGGCCCAGACCGGCCGCAGCTCCTTGACGTTATCGACGTTGAGCATGTCCAGCGGGCTGTAGCGCTGGCCCTGGACACCCAGGCCGTTGGTGACGATCTGCTCAGGGTTTTTCGGGTCCTGGAGGATCTCTTCATCGGTGACGGCGGCCAGGGCCGCGCTGGACAGCAGCATGGCGCTGAGCACCAGGCTCACGGCGAAACAGGGACGACGTGGGGGTTGGGTCATGACGGCTACCTCGGCGGTTATTGTTGTTCCCGGGAAATTTTCCCGGTCTGCCGGGAATTCTTGGTCCCGGCCTGCTTGCCAACAATTGCCCGCAGTGCGGAGTTTTCTAGTTCCTTGGTACAGGAGGGGCAGTGGAAAGCTTCAAGCAACAAGCGGCAAGCAGGCGCCATGCCCCCGCACCGTAGGAGCTGGCTTGCCAGCGAAGAGGCCCTCGAAATCACCTTCCCCGGCAAGCCGGCGCCTACAGGCCGTCGATACGCTGCAGGCGCTGGCGTTCGTAACGCGGGTACAGGTGGCTGACACTGCGGATCAGCTCGTAGCGGGTCAGGCTGATGCCGGCAAAACGCTCGGGGATCGGGCGGCGGATCATCTCCGCCATGTCATCGCCCCGGGCGGCACCGTCGCGCATCAACCCGTCCAGCCAGCCCAGGTAGTCACGCATCTGAGCAAAGGGCGCCGCATCGCTGGCCACCGGTCCGTGCCCGGGGACGATCAGCTTCCACGGCAGGGCCTGCAAGGTGTCCAGGTCCTTGAGCCATGCCTCCAGCCCCGGGCTGTTGGGGGTGGTCAGCGCGCGCTCGTAGAACACCAGGTCACCGGCAAACAGCACTCCGGTGTTCTCGTCGAGAATCGCCAGATCAGCGCCGGTGTGCCCACTCAGGCTCAGCAGGCGCAAGCGATGCCCGCCCACCTCAAGAAGGCCGGGCTTCAGTTCCTGGGTCGGCAACACCACCTCGGTGCCGCGCATCCAGTCGCCGACCATGCGGTACATGTTCTCGGCCATGGCCTCGCCCTGCTGGCGCAGCAGGTCCGTGGTGCCGACCAGGGCGCCGATGGGCACATCGCCAAAGGCCTGATTGCCCAGCACATGGTCGGGGTGATGGTGAGTCAGCAGCAACTGGATCACCGGCTTGTCGGTGGTAGCGGCAATCGCCCGGCGCAAGGCTTCGCCGTAGCGCTTGGACGGCCCGCTGTCGATCACCACCACCCCGCTGTCGGTGACGATGAAACCGGTGTTGACGATATTGCCGCCATTGGCCTTGGCGAAGTTGTCGGTGCTGCCTTCCAGCAGCCAGATGCCCTCAGCGATCTGCCGGGGCTTGAGTTGATAGTCCAGGTCGGCTCGGGCCGGCAGGCCCAGGCACAGCAGCAACAGCAGAATCCAACGCATGGCGCGCCTCGGCTCGGGTGGGTCAAAGGATGCGGTCAGGGCAGCTTGGCCTCGAACTGATTGCCGCTGTTGTCGCGCAACAGCAAGCGGGTCTGCCCCGGCCCCTGGATATCGAACCCCAGGTTGGGGTTTTCGCTGACCGCCGGGAACAGTTCGAGGCTGGCCAGGCGCTGGTCGTTCTGGTCGCGCAGTTCGGCGTGGTTGAGGAAGAACTCAGGGATGCCGCTGACCAGGCCGTTGTCCATCGGATGGGAGACTTGCAGGCGCAGGCGGCTGGCATCACCCCGGGGATAACGCCCGCCCAGCACCTCACCGATGTGCTCTTCCCAACCCGGCTGGGTGCGTACCACGCTGGGGGCAGTGCAACCGCCACCGGCGGCATCGATCAGGGTCGAGCCCACGTGCCACAGGCCATCGCGGGTCAGCACCGCGGCGCGCAGCGGCGTGGCCTGCTCGATGCGGATGCGGATCGACAGCCAGGGCAGCACCCGCTCCCCCGGCTCGAAATCGACGATGCGCGGCAAGGGGTTGAGCTCGGCCCAGGCGAGGATGCGCACCACCTCGCCGGTAAAGGCCCGGGCGTCGATCTCCAGCGGCACCTGCCGCGCATCCTCGGCAAAGGGCGGCGCCAGCAGCTTGACCCGGTCATCGAAGACGAACGCGGCATCGCCCAGCAATTGCTTGTGGTAGAAGGCCCACATCACCGAGGGCACCGGGTCGACGCCCGGGCCTTGCGGATCGGCGGCCAGCGCCGGGGTCGCCAAGGGCAGCCAGCACGCCAACAGACAGGTCGCTCGCCAGTTCATCGCAGCTCCTATTGATACATCTGTGGGACCTCGTAACGCAGGCCATAACGGGCGTACAGCGCCTGCAGGCGACCGTCGCGGATCAGCCCTTCCAGAGCCTCCTCCACGGCATAGGCCAGCTGGCGGTTGCTTTCATGCACCGCCATGCCGATCTCCCACACTTGCTTGCCCATGTTCGGGTAGGCGTTTTCCGCCAGGGCCAACTGCGGATCAGCGGCCTTATGCAACTGCCAGTCGATCTCGCCGCGCATGGCCATCACCGCGTCCACCTGCCCGGCCCGCAAGGCGCCGAAGGCC
This sequence comes from Pseudomonas danubii, assembly GCF_042980055.1. Classification (NCBI taxonomy): domain Bacteria; kingdom Pseudomonadati; phylum Pseudomonadota; class Gammaproteobacteria; order Pseudomonadales; family Pseudomonadaceae; genus Pseudomonas; species Pseudomonas danubii. The sequence goes on along the minus strand of NZ_CP116502.1, from coordinate 3,615,892 downwards.
TGCTGCACGCTGGGGTAATGGTGGGTCTTGGCACTGAGCATGCCGTTGAACACCGAGGTCAGGTAGAACGACGGCACGCTGTCCACCTCGACGCCAATGGGGTGCTGCTGGAACACCGCGACACTGGCCACCGCATCCAGCCGGCGGCGGTCGAATGCCACCTGCCAGCGCTCCTCCTGATAGGGGCCGAACATCACCACGTGGTCGTTGGTCAGCTCGCCCAGTTCGTTGCGCTTTTGCGCAAAGTCGTGGTCGTAGGGCACGCGCATCATCAGGTCGGCCAACTGCTGCTGACGCAGCGGACTGCCGCGCCAGATGTAGTCGCGCAAATCGTCGTCGAGCTTCTCCCCCGGCGGCGCCCAGATCAGTTGCAGGCGCACCCCCAGGGCCTCGGCCAGGGCTTGCGCCAGCTCCACATCGACACCCCGCGGCTGGCCCTGATCCTCGAAGCTGTAGGGGGCAAAATCCTGGTACACCGCCACCTTCAACTCACCGGAGGCGATCATCGTGTCGTAGTTGCGCACCTCGGCCTGGGCCGTGGCGCAACACAGCAGCAGGCCACTGAGGAACACGCCGAGGCGGCCCATGGCGATCACTCCTCGACGCGCACGCTGTCCAGGTAGGTGCGCACCGCCCACAGGGCTTCCTGACTCAGGTAGTCGGCCATCTTCGGCATGTACACCCGGCCATCGCGCACCGCGCCGTGGCGCACCCGTTCGACGAACCATTCATCCCCGGCTTCGCCGGCATCGAGCATGCGCAGGTCCGGGGCAATACCGCCGGACTTGGCTTCCAGGCCATGGCAGGCGGCGCAGTTCTGGTTGTAGGCCGAGGCACCGATTTCCACTGCCTTGTCGCGCTCGGGCGAGGTGCGATAAGGGTTGACTGCGGCCCAGCCGTCGCCATCGAGGCTCACTCCAGCGTCCTTGATCGGCGTCAGGCCCTGGGTTTCCACCGCCTGGGGCACCACGTTGCCATGGGCCCATACAGCGCCGGTGGCCAAGGCACCGGTCAGCAGCCCTACCGCGAGCAAGGCGTTGCGTTTTGTTGTCATTGTTATGCCCTCAAGATTGCACGCAAGACCTCGCTACAGAGGCCATGGCGCCATCTTAGAAACAGCCGGCGGGCGGCCGTATGCTGCTTTGGTGGTCGCGTCCTACTCCCTTGGTAGTAGGGCTTGTGGCGCGGGCCTAAATCAGGTGCCGCCCGGGAACTTTTCCCGGCAAAGGCGGGACTTTTTCCGTATCTCAAAGCGCGTCCCGCGGCAGACCCTAGTCAGGCCAAAACCTCCACTGGGAACTGCAACCATGACAATAAGATCGCTACCCGCCCTCTCCCCCCTGAGCCTGGCCATGCTGCTGGCCGCCAGCCTGTCCTTGAGCACGGCGGCCACAGCGGCCACCGCCCCGGCGGCACCTGCCAGCAAGAACGTCACCTGGGAAGACATCGCCAACGACCACCTGACCACCAAGGACGTGCTGCAGTACGGCATGGGCACCAACGCCCAGCGCTGGAGCCCCCTGGCCCAGGTCAACGACAAGAACGTGTTCAAGCTGACCCCGGCCTGGTCCTACTCCTTCGGCGACGAGAAGCAGCGCGGCCAGGAATCCCAGGCCATCGTCCGCGACGGCGTGGTCTACGTCACCGGCTCCTACTCGCGGGTGTTCGCCCTGGACGCCAAGACCGGCAAACGCCTGTGGACCTACAACCACCGCCTGCCGGACAACATTCGTCCGTGCTGCGATGTGGTCAACCGCGGCGCGGCGATCTACGGCGACAAGATCTACTTCGGCACCCTCGACGCCCGGGTCATCGCCCTGGACAAGAACACCGGCAAGGTGGTGTGGAACAAGAAATTCGGCGACCACAGCGCCGGCTACACCATGACCGGCGCCCCAGTGCTGATCAAAGACAAGACCAGCGGCAAGGTGCTGCTGATCCACGGCAGCTCCGGCGACGAATTCGGCGTGGTCGGCCAGCTGTTCGCCCGCGACCCGGACACCGGCGAAGAGGTGTGGATGCGGCCCTTCGTCGAAGGTCACATGGGCCGCCTCAACGGCAAGGACAGCACCCCCACCGGCGACGTCAAGGCGCCGTCCTGGCCCGACGACAAGACCACCGAAACCGGCAAGGTCGAAGCCTGGAGCCACGGCGGCGGCGCCCCTTGGCAGAGCGCCAGCTTCGATGCCGAAACCAACACCATCATCGTCGGCGCCGGCAACCCCGGCCCGTGGAACACCTGGGCGCGGACCTCGAAAGACGGCAACCCCCACGACTACGACAGCCTCTACACCTCGGGCCAGGTCGGCGTCGACCCGAGCACCGGCGAAGTGAAATGGTTCTACCAGCACACGCCGAACGACGCCTGGGACTTCTCCGGCAACAACGAACTGGTGCTGTTCGACTACAAGAACAAGGACGGCAAAGTGGTCAAGGCCACCGGCCACGCCGACCGCAACGGCTTCTTCTACGTGGTGGACCGCAACAACGGCAAACTGCAGAACGCCTTCCCCTTCGTCGACAACATCACCTGGGCCAGCCACATCGACCTCAAGACCGGCCGCCCCGTGGAAAACGAAGGCCAGCGTCCGGCCAAGCCGCTGCCGGGTGAAACCAAGGGCAAGCCGGTGGAAGTCTCGCCGCCGTTCCTGGGTGGCAAGAACTGGAACCCCATGGCCTACAGCCAGGACACCGGGTTGTTCTACATCCCCGGCAACCAGTGGAAGGAGGAGTACTGGACCGAGGAAGTGAACTACAAGAAAGGCTCGGCCTACCTGGGGATGGGCTTCCGCATCAAGCGCATGTACGACGACCACGTCGGCACCCTGCGCGCCATGGACCCCACCACCGGCAAACTGGTGTGGGAACACAAGGAGCAGCTGCCACTGTGGGCCGGCGTCTTGGCGACCAAGGGCAACCTGGTGTTCACCGGCACCGGCGATGGCTTCTTCAAGGCCTTCGACGCCAAGACCGGCAAGGAGCTGTGGAAATTCCAGACCGGCAGCGGCATCGTCTCGCCGCCCATCACCTGGGAGCAGGATGGCGAGCAGTACATCGGCGTGACCGTGGGCTACGGCGGCGCGGTGCCGCTGTGGGGTGGCGACATGGCCGAACTGACCAAGCCGGTGGCCCAAGGCGGTTCGTTCTGGGTGTTCAAGATCCCGAGTTGGGATAACAAGACCGCCCAGCGCTGACCTTCACCGCCCTATCTGTAGCGAGGGAGCTTGCTCCTGCTGGGCCGCGCTGGCGCATCAGCGCGCAGCGGCCCCGAAACCCGCCCCGGGATGTGCCAGACACACCCCGGGGGCCGGGTTCTGGACGGCTACGACCCCAGGGCGCCGGTCGACCGGGAGCCCGCCTTCTCGCCACACCCGTCTTCACTCCCGCCTGGAGCACCGCACCATGAACTACCTGCCCCTTGTCCTGCTGTTGAGCCTGTCCCCCGCCTTCGCGGTGAACATCGACGACGACGGCAACGACGTCCCCCTGACCATCAACGGCTGCCTGATTGCCGAAGCCAGCCAATGCCCCGGCGCCAACCTGCGCGGCGCCAACCTGGCCAACCAGGACCTGCGCAAGATGAACCTGGCCGGAGCCGACCTCTCCGGCGCCGACCTGCGCCATGCCCAGCTGGACCTGGCCAATTTGGAAAAAGCCCGCCTGCAAGGCGCCAACCTGACCCGTGCCAGCCTGCAACAGAGCAACCTGCGGCTGGCGGACTTTACCGACGCCAAGCTGATGGCCATTCAGGGCTGGGGCCTGTTTGCCCAGGGCGCGCAATTCGAGAATGCCAACCTCAGCGCGGCCTATCTGCAATTTGCCCGGCTGTCCGGGGCCAAGCTGCACCGGGCCAACCTGCAGGCCGCGGATTTGGAGATGGCCTGGTTGAGCAAGGCGGATCTGCAAGGGGCCAATCTGACGGATGCCAATCTGCAGGAGGCCAAGTTGGGTGAGAGCAATCTGGAACGCGCCGATTTGCGCGGGGCGCGGCAGCATTATGGGAATTTTCAGGATGCCAATATGGAGGGGTGCCAGGGGTGTCCGGGGACTTGGGATAAGTAGGGGGATGGGGGCATATCCGGTGCTGTGGGTGTGGCCGCTGGCGGTTCTGCTTTTACAGCGGGGGTTGGGTACATATCCGGTGCTGCGGGTGTAGCCACTTATGGTTCCGCTCTTACAGCGGGGGGTTGGGTACATATCCGTTCCTGCGGGTGCGGCCGCTGGCGGTTCCGCTCTTACAGCGGCTCACTTTTGAAGAGCGCAAAAGTAAGCAAAACGCTCTGCCCCTCCACTCGGTGCCTCGCCTAGGCTCGGCATGCCCTCACTCCGGCATTGATCCGTGGGCCGCCGCCACCGGCCATCCATGGCCGGGTGGCGGCTAACCCGGCATCCCTGCCGGGTTACCCACGGCTCAATGCCTGCGTTCGGCCATCGTGGTTAACGGGGCGCTCAGATCAAAATCAAAAGCAAGATCAAAATCTGACGGCGGCCTGCCGGCCGGCCTGTTTCATTGCCGTTCGCGTTAATGTAGCCGCTGCCGAAGGCTGCGAACGCTCTGGGCGGCACTCCGTCGCAGGAGACGCTAAACCTGCCTCCCCGATATTCCTGACATATTGCGTCGCCCTCTTTCGCAGCCTTCGGCAGCGGCTACAAAGAGCCAGCCTGCGCACCTTGGCTTTGGCTTTTGATCTTGCTCTTGATCTTGATCTTCCGGCCCCTTCCCAGCTGGCCGAGCGTAGGCATTGCGTAGGGGGCAGCTCGGCATGGATGCCGAGCTAGCCGCCACCCGGCCATGGATGGCCGGTTGGCGGCGGGCCCCCGGAGCAATGCCGGAGAGAGGGCACCCCGAGCCCCAGCGAGGGGCCCATGGAGGGGCAAGCGTTTTTGGTTCCTTTTTAGGCGTTTGTAAAAAGGGACTCGCCGTAAGGGCGAAACCCTAAGTCGCCACACCCGCAGCAACGGATATGTACTCCGCCCCCCATCGCCATAAAAACGAAACCGCCAGCGGCCGTTACCGCAGCAACGGATACGCCCTCAATCCCCTCAATCCCCTCACCCCGCCACCCGCACCACCCCCATATCAATCCCCAAATGCACCAACTCCGCATGGGAGCTGACCTGCAGCTTGCTCTTGAGCAACGTCAAATGGTTGGACACAGTCTTGGCGCTGATGCACAGCTGCTCGGCAATCACCCGCGCCGGGGTGCCCTTGGCCAGCATCACGAAGATCTCCAGCTCGCGCTGGGTCATGCTCTGCAAACGCGGGTCGCTGGCGTTCTGCGCCGGGGTGCAGGCCAGCTGCGTGGCCAGGGGCTGTTCGATGTAGGCATGCCCGGCCAGCACGCGGTGCACCGCTTCGATCAGCACCTGGGGCGCGGAGTTCTTGGTCAGGTAACCCGAGGCACCCGCCTCCAGGGCCTGGCGCACCAGGGGCAGTTCGTCGTGCATGCTGAAAAACAGCACCCGCAGCTGCGGCAGACGCTGGCGCAGGCGGCGGGTGGTCTCCAGGCCGCTGATGCCCGGCAGGCCGAAATCCATGATCACCAGGTTCGGCACTTCTTCGGCGACCCGGGCCAGGGCCTCTTCGCCGCTGGCGGCTTCGCGCACCTGCATCGCCGGCAGCACTGCCCGCAGCAGGCTGGCGTAACCCTGGCGGACCACGGCGTGGTCATCCACCAACAAGATGTTCATCAGGCCTCCATGGGCATCTTCAGGGGCATGTTCAAGGCCAGCGCCCAACCGGCGCCGGGACGGCTGAGGATGTGCAGTTCGCCCCCCAGGCTGCGGGCCCGTTCGGCCATCGAGTGCAGGCCGACGCCGGGGCGCTGGGGCTGGCGCGCGCCGCAACCGTTGTCGCGCACCAGCAGGCGCAGGCCCCGGGCGCTGCGTTGCAGGCGCACCCGTACCTGGCTGGCATCGGCGTGCCGGGCGACATTGGTCAGCGCTTCTTGCAGCAGGCGGTAGAGGTGGGTCTTGCTCGCGTCGGGCAACGCTGGCAGGTCGGCGCCGACCCGCAATTGGCAGTCGATGCCCTGGCTGTCCTGCCATTGGCTCACCAGCAGGCCGAAGGCTTCGGCCAGTGGCAGGTGCTGCAGCACTACCGGGTACAGGTCCTGCACCAGGGCGCGAAAGCCTTGCTGCAAGCGCTCGCAGTTGAGCTCCAGGGCCTGGGCCGTGTGCTCCACCACCGTGGGCTGGTTGCTGACCATGCGCAGCAGGCAGGCCTGGGCGCGGATGCCCGCCAGGTATTGCCCGAGGTCGTCGTGCAGGGTCTGCGCCAGGTAGGTGCGCTCGCGCTCTTGCACCGCCAGCAGGGCCTGGGTCAGTTGGGTGTTGTCGGCGCGGGTCTGTTCCAGGGTCGCGGTCATGCGGTTGAAGTGTCCGGCCAGTTGTCGCGCTTCCGGCAGGCCGGCTTCGCGCAGGCGCACCGCCAGTTGCCCGCCGGATACTTGCTGCAAGGCCCGCAACAGGTCATCCAACAGGCCCATGCCGCGGCGTACTGCCCAGCGGATGGTCAGCAGGCTCAGGAGCAAGGCCAGGCCGCACAGGCTCAGCAGCTGTTGCAGGGAATCCCAGACTTCGTCGATCTCATCCCGCGCGTCCACGGCGATCAGCACCCGGCGCCCGTCGCCCAGGTCCAGTTCGCGGGCGTTGTGGCGGCGCTCGCTGAACAACTGGCGGCCGAGCCAGGCATCCAGCCCGGCCTGCTCGGGCATCCGCGCAGCCTCGTCCGGTGCCAGCCAGTGCACCCGCACATGACGCAGGCTCTGGGTCAGGTGTGGTTGCAAGCCCGCCGGGTTGCGCTCGGCGCTGTCGCTCAAGTACTCCACCACCGCTGCGGCGGACTGCAATTCACGTTCGACATCGGCCACCGCCTGATGCAGCAGCAAACCGGCGCAGGCCAGGGTCACCACGGCAAAGAACGCCGTGACCCACAGGTTGATCCGCCACAGCGCCGACATGCCTAGCGCCCCGGAACCAAGGGCACCGCCAGGGGCAGGACCGGACGCGGGCCGTGCAGACGATCGACGCCGATCAGGCTGAGGATCAGCAGCAAGGGCAGGAGCAGCACTTTGATGATGCGCATGGGCGTCTCTCTCAAGGTTCGGGCTCAGGGCTCGGGGCGGGTTCAGGCCAGGGTCGGGGCCGCTGGGACCATGCTAAGACCGCCGCACCCGCGCCGGGCTACTACCTTGGTACTGCCCGAGCGCTACTTTCTGCATATTTCCCCGCCCCGACGCTGTTCCTATGCTGGCGCCACCTGCCGTGGAGTGCCTTATGCACCAGCCTGCCCCGCTTATCCTGACCTGCCTGCTGGCCCTGACCTCGGCCCTGTTGCCCCTGGCCGCGAGCCAGGCCAGCGAGGACACCTTGCAGGTGCGCATCGGCTACCTGGGCTATCGCCCCGATCCCGGCCCGCTGCTGTCCAATATCATCCCCGAGCCCGCCGACAGCGGGCTGCAAGGCGCGCAGTTGGCGATTGTCGACAGCAACAGCACCGGGCGCTTTCTCAAGCAGCAGTTCCAGCTCGACAGCGTCAGCGTCGACAGCCCCGAGGCACTGCTGCAAGCCGCCAAGGCCCAGCACGACCAGGGCCTGCGGCTGTTCGTGGTGAATGCCCCGGCGGCCAGCCTGCGGGAACTGTCCGCCGCCCTGCCCGACAGTCTCTTGTTCAACGCCGGCAGCCCCGACGACGCCCTGCGCAGCAGCCAGTGCCTGGGCAACGTGCTGCACAGCCTGCCCGGCCGGGCGATGCTGGCCGACGCCCTGGTGCAGTTCATGGTGCTGCGCAAATGGCAGCGGGCCTTGCTCATCGTCGGCCAGACCGACGATGACCGGGCCTACGCCGACGCCTTGCGCCGGGCCACCCAGCGCTTCGGCGTGAAGCTGGTCGCCGAGAAAGACTGGAGCTTCGACAACGACCAGCGCCGCAGCGCCCAGGCCGACATGCCGCTGTTCACCCAGACCGCCGAATACGACGTGGTGCTGGTGGCCGACGAGCGCGGCGACTTCGGCGAGTATCTGCCCTACCAGACCTGGTTCCCGCGCCCGGTGGCCGGCACCCAGGGCCTGACCCCCACCGGCTGGCACAAGAGCGTCGAGACCTTCGGCGCCGCGCAGTTGCAAAAGCGCTTCGAAGCCCAGGCCGGGCGCTGGATGAACGACCGCGACTTCGCCGCCTGGATGGCCGTGCGCAGCGTCGCCAGCGCGGTGAGCAAACTGCGTCAGGCCGACCCTCGGGCCCTGCAGACGCTGCTGCTCAGCGACCAGTTGCCCCTGGACGGCTTCAAGGGCCGCAAGCTCAGCTACCGGCCGTGGAACGGCGAACTGCGTCAACCCATTCCCCTGGTGCAACCCCGAGCCCTGGTCAGCACTTCGCCCCAGGACGGTTTCCTGCACCCCTTCAACGAAATGGACAGCCTGGGCTACGACCGCCCCGAAGTGACCTGCCGCTACCCCTGATCCCATAACCACAACAACAAGGAATCCGCCATGCGCCGCCCTCTTCTCTGCCGCTCCGCCCTCTGCGCGGGCCTGCTGCTCGCCGCCGGGCACGCCATGGCCGCCACGGCCTGGGTGTCCAATGAAAAGGACAACAGCCTGAGCCTGATCGACCTGCAGACCCTGGAAGTCACCGAGACCCTGCCGGTGGGCCAGCGCCCGCGGGGGTTGCTGCTGTCCCATGACAATAAGCTGCTGTACATCTGCGCCAGCGATTCGGACCGGGTCCAGGTGATGGACGTGGCGACCCGCAAGATCATCAAGGAGCTGCCGTCCGGCAAGGACCCCGAGCAGTTCGCCCTGCACCCCAACAACCGCTGGCTGTACGTGTCCAACGAGGACGATGCGCTGGTCACCGTAATCGACACCGAGACCGCCAAGGTCCTCGGCCAGATCAACGTCGGGGTCGAACCCGAAGGCATGGCGGTGAGCCCCGATGGCAAGTGGGCGGTCAACACCAGCGAAACCACCAACATGCTGCACTGGATCGACACCAGCACCCAGACCCTGGCCGACAGCACCCTGGTGGACCAGCGCCCGCGCTTCGTCGAGTTCAACCAGGACGGCTCAAGGCTCTGGGCCTCGGCGGAAATCGGCGGCACCGTGACCATCCTCGACGTGGCCACGCGCCAGGTGCTCAAGACCCTGAACTTCAAGATCAAGGGCGTGCACCCGGACAAGGTGCAGCCGGTAGGGATCAAGCTCAGCGCCGACGGCAAGTACGCCTTCGTCGCCCTGGGCCCGGCCAACCATGTGGCGGTGATCGACGCCAAGACCTACGAGATCCTCGACTACCTGCTGGTGGGGCGGCGGGTCTGGCAGCTGGCATTCACCCCGGACCAGAGCCAGTTGCTGGCCACCAACGGGGTCAGCGGCGATGTTTCGGTGATCGACGTCAACAACCTCAAGGTGCTCAAGTCGGTGAAGGTCGGGCGCTATCCCTGGGGCGTGGTGGTGACCCCATGAACGCCCTGGAGGTCAGCCAGCTGAGCTTCGCCTACGGCCCGCGCCAGGCCCTCGATCAAGTCAGCCTGAGCCTGGCTCCCGGACGCTTTGCCGCCCTGCTGGGGCCCAACGGCGCCGGCAAGTCGACCCTGATCGCCCTGCTCACAAGGCTCTACGACCTGCAACAGGGCGACATCCGCGTCGGCGGCTGCTCGCTGCGCAACGCCGCCCGCGCCGCCCTGCGCCAGCTCGGCGTGGTGTTCCAGCAAAGTACCCTGGACCTGGACCTGAGCGTCGAGCAGAACCTGCACTACCACGCCGCGCTGCACGGTTTGTCGCGGCGCCAGGGGCAGGCGCGAATCGACGCCGAACTGGCGCGCCAGGGCTTGAGCGAACGGCGCCGGGACAGCGTCCGCGCCCTCAATGGCGGCCACCGCCGACGGGTGGAGATCGCCCGCGCCCTGCTGCACGAACCGCGCCTGCTACTGCTCGATGAAGCCAGCGCCGGCCTCGACCCGGCCAGCCGCCTGGCCCTCAACCGGCACATTCGCCAGCTGTGCCAGGAACAGCGCCTGAGCGTGCTCTGGACCACCCACCTGCTGGATGAAGTGCAGGCCGACGACCAGTTGCTGATCCTGCATCAGGGGCGCCTGGTGGCCAGTGGCGTGGCCAGCGCCATCAGTGAGGAACAGGGCGGCGACCTGGGCACGGCCTTCGCCCGCCTGACCCAGAATCCCCAGCCGCGCCCGGCCCCGATCGGAGAACCGCTCGCATGAACGCCTACTGGCAATGCCTGCGTGGCATCGTGCTGCGCGAATGGCTGCGCTTCGTGCTGCAACGCACGCGCTTTCTCAGCGCCCTGGTGCGACCGCTGCTGTGGCTGCTGGTGTTCGCCGCCGGCTTTCGCGCGGCCCTGGGCATCGCCATCATCGAACCCTACAGCACCTACATTCCCTACGAGGTCTACATCGTCCCAGGGCTGGCCTGCATGATCCTGCTGTTCAACGGCATGCAGGGCTCGCTGTCGATGGTCTACGACCGGGAAATGGGCAGCATGCGCGTGCTGCTCACCAGCCCCCTGCCCCGGGCCTTCCTGCTGGCCAGCAAGCTGTTGGCCACCTCATTGATCTCGCTGCTGCAGGTCTACGCCTTCCTCGCCGTGGCCTGGCTGTATGGCGTGCAACCGCCGGCCATGGGCCTGCTGGCAGCCCTGCCGGCCTTGCTGCTGGTGGCCCTGATGCTCAGCGCCCTGGGGTTGCTGCTGTCCAACGCCATCCGCCAGCTGGAGAACTTTGCCGGGGTGATGAACTTCGTGATCTTCCCGCTGTTCTTCCTCTCCTCGGCGCTGTACCCGCTGTGGAAGATGCTCGAAGCCAGCCCCTGGCTGTACTGGTTGTGCGCCCTCAACCCCTTCACCCACGCCGTGGAACTGGTGCGCTTCGCCCTGTATCAGCGCCTCAACCTCCTGGCCCTGGCCGTGTGCCTGGGCCTGACCCTGGTGTTCTCCCTGCTGGCGGTGCTGACCTTCAACCCGCAACACGCCGCCCTGCGCAAAAGCACCGCCTAGGTATCTCCAGATAAAGAGCCACTGTAGCCGCTGCCGAGCCTTGGGCGAGGCTGCGACAAGGGCCAAAGGCCCTTCCAGCAACCTGAAGTCCAGCGCATTCATCACAATCAACGCCATGGCGCTGCATCGACGCCCGTGGACTGTCCTGATGGACCGCGCCGGCAGGTCTGGCGTCTCCTCCGGAGCCGTTCGCAGCCTGCGGCAGCGGCTACACGAAGCCTTCTGCGCCCTGCAACTCCCACAATTCCTGCAATTCCTGTAGCCGCTGCCGAGCCTTCGGCGAGGCTGCGACAAGGGCCGCAGGACCTTCCAGCGATCCGAAGCCCCACGCGTTCATCGCGACCAACCCCAGGGCGGTGAATCGAGCCACGCGGGTTGTTCTGATAGACCGCATTGCCAGGTTTGTCGTCTCCTGCGTCGGAATGCCGCCCAAGCCGTTCGCAGCCTGCGGCAGCGGCTACAGACAAGCGCAAGAGCGTCGCCCAGCCAGGACCTACGACTTTGGTACTGCTTTTGCTGTCGATGGTCGCATTCACAAATGCCCCCGCGCTGGCATGTAATGGGCCCATAACAAGAAGGACAAAACCCTTATGCCCCGTGCCCTGCAGACCCTGGCCCTGCTCTCGCTGAGCCTGACCCTGGGAATGGCCCAAGCCGAGACTCCGCTGTTTTCCGCCGACGGCTATCGCACCCGCCTCTACCGCAGCCCGACGCCCACCCAGGTAGAGGCCGCGCAGATCATCGACACTCAAGGCTTGCAGGCCCTGCTCCAGCAGCAGCCCAAACCACTGCTGATCGACGTCTATCGCCGGCAATGGCTGCAAGGCCGCTTCATCGACAGCGAGCCCCACGCCAACCTGCCCGGCAGCCACTGGCTGGCCAACACCGGCGACGGCGAGCTGAGCCCAGAGTGGCAGCAGTACTTCAACCGCTACCTGCAACAGCTCAGCGCCGGTAATCGGCAACGACCGCTGGTCTTTTATTGCCGCGCCGATTGCTGGCTGAGCTGGAACGCGGTAAAACGCGCCGCAGCCTTGGGCTATACCTCCCTCTACTGGTATCGCGACGGCCTGGACGCCTGGGAGGCCGCCGGGTTGCCGGTGGTGGCGGCCCAGCCGGAAGCCTTTCCCTGAAGCCGCAAAAGCCCCCTGCACAATCACAATAACGAGGTGAAAGGCCATGTATAAAATTCTGATAGCCGACGATCACCCACTGTTTCGCGAAGCCATCCACAACGTCATCAGCGACGGATTTCCCGGCAGCGAGGTGATGGAAACCGCCGACCTGGACAGCGCCCTGGCCCTGACTCAGGAGCACGACGATCTGGACCTGATCCTGCTCGACCTGAACATGCCCGGCATGCACGGCCTCAACGGCCTGATCACCCTGCGCAACGAAGCGCCAACCATTCCGGTGGTGATCGTCTCCGCCGAGCAGGACAAGCAGATCGTGCTCCAGGCCATCACCTACGGCGCCGTCGGCTTCATCACCAAATCCTCGGCGCGCTCGCAGATGACCGACGCCATCGAACAGATCCTCAATGGCAACGTGTACCTGCCGCCGGACATCATCCGCACCCAGAAAAGCCAGCCGGGGCGGCGCAACAGCGAGACCCCAAGCTTTCCCCCGGAACTGCTGCAAGCCCTGACCCGCAAACAGCTCCTGGTACTGGAACGCATGACCAAGGGCGAGTCCAACAAACAGATCGCCTACACCCTGGACATTGCCGAAACCACAGTGAAGGCCCACGTCTCGGCGATTCTGCGCAAGCTCAACGTGCACAACCGGGTGCAAGCGATCCTCAGCGCCGGGGACATCGATTTCGGCGCCTACCTGCGCCGCTAACCCTCTGTAGCCGCTGCCGAGCCTTCGGCGAGGCTGCGACAAGGGCCGAAGGCCCTTCCAGCGATCTGAAGACCGGCGCATTCATTGCGACCAACGCCGTAGCAGTGAATCGGGGCACGCGGGTTGTTCTGGTAGACCGCGCTGCCAGGGTTGGCGTCTCCTGCGGAGCCGGGCGCAGCCTGCGGCAGCGGCTACATGAAGCCTTCCGCGCCCTGCAAGTCCTGTAGCCGCTGCCGAGCCTTCGGCGAGGCTGCGACAAGGGCCGAAGGCCCTTCCAGCGATCTGAAGACCGGCGCATTCATTGCGACCAACGCCATGGCGGTGAATCGGGTCACGCAGGTTGTTCTGATAGACCGCGTTGCCAGGGTTGGCGTCTCCTGCGGAGCCGGGCGCAGCCTGCGGCAGCGGCTACATGAAGCCTTCAACGCCCTGCAAGTCCTGTAGCCGCTGCCGAGCCTTTGGCGAGGCTGCGACAAGGGCCGAAGGCCCTTCAGCGATCTGAAGACCGGCGCATTCATTTCGACCAACGCCATGGCGCTGAATCGGGTCACGCGGGTTGTTCTGGTAGACCGCGCTGCCAGGTTTGGCGTCTCCTGCGGAGCCGGGCGCAGCCTGCGGCAGCGGCTACACGGGGGGCGTCAGCAGGTGGCTGATGGCGGTCTTGAGTTTCATCGGGCGCACCGGTTTGTGCATCAGGGTGTGGCCCAGCTGCCGCAGTTGCTGTTTGAGCTCGTTGCTGTAGTTGGCGGTGATCATCATCGCCGGGATCGCCAGGGCGCGCCGGGCGTTGATTCGTGCCACGGCGTCGATGCCGTTCTGTTGCTGGTCCAGGTGATAGTCGGCGATCAATAAATCGGCCTCGGCGCGGTAGTCGTCCACCTGGCGCGCCAGGTCTTCTTCGGACAAGGCGGTGATCACCTGGCAGCCCCAGCCTTCAAGTAAGGTGCGCATGCCGGCGCAGATCGCCGCGTCGTTATCCAGCACCCAGATCCGCGCGCCGTGCAAACGCTCCAGCAGGACTTCCCCCAGTTCCGGGCGCGGCGCCGGCAAGGGCGCGCTGGCGCTGATGGGCACCTGCACGCTGAACACCGAACCGCGCCCCGGCCAGGAGCGCACGCCGATGCGGTGCCCGAGAATCCCGGCAATCTTCTCGACGATGGCCAGCCCCAGGCCCAGGCCGCGGTCCTGGTCCGGGCGCTGTTCTTCACCACGCTTGAACTCCTGGAAGATTTCTTCCAGGCGTTCGGCGGCAATGCCCATGCCGCTGTCCCAGACTTCGATCGACAGCCAGCGCCCCTGGCGCCGACAGCCCAGCACCACGCGACCCTGGCGGGTGTAGCGGATGGCGTTGCTCAACAGGTTGCGCAGAATTCGCGCCAGCAGCTGGATGTCGCTGCGCACCAGGGCCGAGCACGCGACGAAGTGCAGTTCCAGGCCCTCGCTGCGGGCCACCTGGACGTACTCGGCGGCGAGGTTTTCCAGCAGCTCGCTCAAGGCAAAGGGCGCGATATCGGCCTTGATCACCCCGGCATCGAGCTTGGAAATGTCCACCAGGGTGCCCAGCAGGTTTTCCACGTCTTCCAGGGAGTTGCTGACATTGCGCACCAGGGCGCTGCTGGCCTGGGGATCGCGCCGCTCCAGCAAGGCGCTGGTGAACAGCCGCGCGGCATTCAGGGGTTGCAGCAGGTCGTGGCTCACCGCGGCGAGGAACTTGGTCTTCGACAGGTTGGCCCGTTCGGCCTCGGCCTTGGCCTCGCGCAGCCGGGATTCGACCCGGCTGCGCTCTTCGATCTCGCGCAGCAGCTGCTGGTTGAGGGTGGTCAGCTCGGCGGTGCGTTCGCGCACCCGCAGCTCCAGGTTCTGGTAGGCCTGATGCAGCGCCTCGGCGGTGCGCCGGCGTTCGGTGATGTCGCGGATCAGCACGAAAATCCCCACCACTTCACCATTGGCCAGGCGGTTGGGCACGTAGGAGCGCAGCATGTAGCGCTCCTGGTTGTTGATGTTGGTTTCGGCGAATTCGAAGGTCACGCTCTCCCCGGCCAGGGCCCGTTCCACATAGCTTTCCAGGCGCTGGTAGTGCTGTTCGCTGTGCACCTCGCGCAGGCTCTGGCCAAGCATCACGCCGCGCGGCCAGCAGTACCATTCCTCGTAGACCTTGTTGGTGAACTCATACACCAGATCGGCATTCAGGTAGGCGATCAGCGCCGGCACATGGTCGGTGATCAGGCGAATCCAGCGCTCGCTTTCACTCAGGGCCTCGGCGTGCTGGTAGCGCTCGGTGATGTCGGTGAAGGTGTTGACGAAGCCGCCGGTGGGCAGCGGATGGGTACGGATTTCCAACACCCGGCCATCGCTCAGGCGCTGCTCGCATTCATGGATCACCCGGCCATTGCCGTCGCGGCTGGCGGGGGTCAGCAGGCTCAGCTCGCTGTCGCCGATGACCTCGGCAAACAAGCGGTGCGCGGCCACCGGGGCCAACCCGCTGAGTTCGAGGAAGCGCCGGTTCCACAGTTCGAGGATGCCCTCGGCATTGACCATGGCCACGCCCTGGGACAGGTTGTCCACCGCCCGTTGCAGCAGGTGGGACTTTTGCGCCACCGCCTGTTCCCGGCGCAGGGTTTCGCTGTGCTTGACCTCGGTGATGTCGGTGAACAGGATCACCCGCCCGCCCTCCCGGGTCGGCCGCTCGCTGACCTGCAACCAGCGGCCGTTGTGCAGGCGATACAGCAGTTGTTCGTCGCCGGCGCTGCGCGGTTCTTCGCTGAACAGCCCAGTGCTGGTCATCAGCCGGCGCACTTCCGAGAGGCGCATGCCGGCCATGATCCGTACCCGGCTGTGGCTCCAGAAGGCGCGGAAGCGGCTGTTGAACAGGACGATGCGCTGCTCCTGGTCGAACAGCACGAAGGCGTCGGAAATGCTCTCGATGGCGTCGATCAGATGCTGGTGGGCCGTCTCGGCCCGCAGCCGCGCTTCGCTGAGCAAATGGTTGCCGGCCTTGAGCTCGGCCATGGCCTGGTTCAGGGCGTCGGTGCGTTCGCGCACCTGCTCGGCCAGCACCACCGAATGCTGGAACGCCGCGTAAGGGTCGTTGCCGCGGGTGATGCCGGACTCGACCCGTTCGATCAGCGCCTCGTTGATGCGCCGCAGCTTGCGGTTCTCGCGCTGCAGGTCATCGAGCTGCGCTTGCAGCTCAGCGGCGGGCCGGAGTTCGACTGCGGGCAATGGCGACCCCGGTGAAGGTCTGGTTGATGTGCATGCCATTGAACTGTTCTCCGTAGGTGTTGAAACCCATCACCCGTTGTTCCCGCAGAAAGGCGCCGATCTGGTCCAGGCTGCCGCGATCCTCCAGCTCCAGGCGGCGCAAAAAGCAGTCGCAGCCGATGGTCAGCAACAGCCCGCCGAGGCGCTGCTGCAAACCGTCGAACAGCTGTTGCAGGTTGGGCAGCAAGGGGCCGGGGGTCATGGCGGTGAGGACGATGCCGTTCTCCACCGCGCAGTAGAAACTCAGGCTCAGGTCCGGGTGCACCTGCTGCACCGCGCGCACGTAGTAGTGCTGGTTGATGCGCACCGCCAGCGGGTGGGCGGCAAACACCCGGTGGTCGAGCTGCGCCAGGGGCACGCCGATCAGCCGCGCGTACTCCTCGGCGGCGGGCTCGGCGTTCAGTTCATAGACCCGGCGCGAGGCGCTGTCGGCCCCGGTGACCACCAGTTTTTCTTCCCGGGGCAGGATGTGGTGGGTGGTGAACACCTCGAAATCCAGCCAGGTATTGACCAGCACCACCACCGCCGCGCCGCTGTGGAACTCGCCGCCGAAATACACGTGGGTGTGGGTCAGGTAATTGTCATCGCCGGCCGAACCGCCGAAATGCGGAATGTCCCCCAGGGCCGCGCTGAGGGCGGCCAGGACCATTTCCTCACGGCTCGACAGACCGTCCAGCAGGGTCAGGGCGAAGCTGTTGCCCTTGATCGGCGCCAGGGTGTTGCTGCGGCAGCGGCCCACCAGGCGCTCCACCATCTGCTGAGCGTCGATCAGGCTGAAGTGTTCCATCTGATCGATGAGTTCGGCGGCGATGGAAAAGTGCCGATGGTCGAAACCGATGGCGGTCACGCAATTGCGCCCGTAGCCCAGGGGGGTGATCTCCCCGGCGCTGGTGCAGCCCACCAGGGGAATGCCGCCGAAGCTCTGCTGCAGGGCCGGGCCGAGGGTCTGCAGAGGGTATTCGGCAGAACAGAAGAACAGCACGAAGCCCAGGTGCGGATGCAGCAGCTGGCTGGCCAGGTCCTGGGCCACCTGCTGCGGATCGACGGCCTGGGACATGGCACTGACCACGCCCTCGCTCTGGGCTTGCTGCATCGTCGCCTCCGGCGCGGGTTGTCTGAGCAATGAGTGTACGAAGCCGGCCCCGGGGCACGAATGCTACTTGGGTAGCGGGTAGCCGGTTCCATGGGCGTAGGGGCTGGCTTGCCAGCGAAGGCGTCGGCCGGGCTGGTGCAAGGCTGGCGGGCCTCTTCGCCGGCAAGCCGGCTCCTGCGGGACATGCGGGAGATATGGGGAATGGAGGGGGCGCCGGCCCGGGCGCGATGCGCACGCCAGGGCCGACGCTGGGGTTACCAGGTCAGCACGGCACCCACGGCGAAGGTGTCGGTGTTTTCGTTCTGCGCGGTGGTGTGGTGGCCGTCGATCTCGAACTGGTTGTACTCGGCCACCAGCTTGAGGTTGTCGTTGATGTCGTGGAACAGCGCCACGCCCCGGGTCTGGTAATCGGCGCCGCTGCCGACTACGCCGTTGCCGTCGTCCTTTGTCTTGCCGTAGGACAGCGCCAGGCGGTTCTTGCCCAGTTTGTACGAGCCCTGCAGCAGGTAGCCCTTGCTGTCGACATTGCGCAAGGTGGCCTCGCCGGCATTGTTGGTGAAGAACGGGTTGATGCCCTTGGCCTGGAACCCGGAACCGGTCAGGGACAACCCGCCCATCTTCGCCTGCAGGCCATAACCCAGGCCCTTGGAAGTCACTGACTGCACGTTGGGGTCGGTGTTGTCGGAGGTCTGGTAGCTGCCGTTGAGCCAGCTGTAGAACTTGGCCCCGCCCAGGTCGAACTGGTAGGTGATCTCGCTCTCGGTACGCGGGTTCTTCTGGTAGGCCTTGCCCAGGGCGCTGCTGTCGTTGGTGTCCACCGGGTCGAGGATGCCCACCGCCACCCGCAGGCCGTCCATCACCGGGCTGCGGTAAGTGATCTGCGACGACGGAAAGGGATAGGGGTAACCGCTGCCGATGTTGCCGAACGACACCCCGCCGCCGTCCACCAGCCCCAGGCTGTCGCTGACCTGGCCGTACCCGGCGAGCATTTCATCGAGCAGGATGTTGGAACGGGCGAACAGGCCGAAGTCCTTGCCGATCAGCACCTCGCCCCACTCCGGGTTGGCCACGGTGCCGTAGAACTGGCGCACGTCGATGGCGGTGTCGGTGCCGTTGGTCTCGCTGTCGTTGATGGTCACCCAGAACGAGGCCCGGGCGCCGAGCTTGAGGTCGTCCACCTGCTTGCCCATGTTGAAGCCCAGGTAGTTGGGCAGAAAGCCCATCTTCACCCGCGCCTGGCGGCGGTCGTACTGCTCGCCGGCGCGGTCGACCTTGCTGTTGACGTAGAAGGCGTTGACGTAGCCGTCGGTGGAAAAGGTGGTCTGGTCCTTGTCGTACAGCATGATTTCGGCTTCGGCGACAGTGCCCAGGCCAAGGGTCGACAGGCCGACGAGCAGGGCCGGAATCAGAGGGTACTGGCAGTTCTTATTGTTATGCATGGCGCGCTCCGCAAACGGGGGACGAAATGTCGGAGGCGATTATCGAAACGCGCCAAGGCCGCCCATAGGCTGCCTTGGGGGCAAGTTCACGGTGCTTTGGAGGGGCTGGCAGGGAGCGGCAAATCCGATCCACGACCGGACCGCTACCGGGCCCACTACCTGGAGTAGCACCAAGGGTCTATCGACCCCAGTGCCAAGGGATAAGGCCTTAAGCCTCGGCCGCCAACGCGCGCAGTCGCACCAGTTCGGCAACGGCCAGGGGAATGCCCTCTTGCAGGGATTTGGCCCGGGTGCGGTAGCGTCGGTCGCCGGGCATGCGCTCCAGGCCCACGGCCTGCATCTGCCGCACCAGCTCGCCGCTGCGCTGGGCAAAATGCCCGCCGCCCAGGTGGCTGGGGTCGATGACGATCAGCAGTTGCCCGGTCCAGGGTGTTTGCGCCCCCGGGTGTTGTGACCAGTCGAACTCGAAGGAGAAATTGCCGCCGGTCAGCGCCGCCGCCAACAGCTCAACCATCATCGACAACGCCGAGCCCTTGTGCCCACCAAAGGGCAGCAAGGCGCCGCCGTCGAGAATCGCTGCCGGGTCGCAAGTGGGCTGGCCGTCGCGGTCCACCCCCATGCCCGGCGGCAACTGCTGGCCCTGGCGCTTGGCGATCTGCACATCGCCGTGGGCGATGGCGCTGGTGGCCAGGTCGAAGACGATGGGCTCGGCGCCCTCGCGGGGGGCGGCGAAGGCAATCGGGTTGGTGCCGAACAGCGGCCGCTGGGCGCCGTGGGGCACCACGCAGGTCATGCTGTTGACCAGGCTCAGGGCCACCAGGCCTTCTTCGGCGAAGGGCTCGACATCCGGCCACAGGGCGGCGAAGTGATGGGAATTGCGAATCGCCAGCACCGCGATCCCGGCGCTGCGGGCCTTGCTCAACAGCAGCTCGCGGGCCGCCGCCAGGGCCGGCTGGGCAAAGCCGCCTGCGGCGTCCACCGCCACCACGCCGGGGGCCACATCCTCCACTTGCGGCACGGCCTGACCGTTGACCCAACCACTGGCCAGGGACGACAGGTAACCGGGAATGCGGAACACCCCGTGGCTGTGGGAACCGTCGCGCTCGGCGCGGGCGCAGTTGTCAGCCAGCACCCGGGCCACCTCGGCAGAGGTGCCGTGGCGAAGAAAAATGCGTTGCAGCAAGTCGGTCAAGGCCGGCAGGTCGAGGTACTCGACATCAGCCTGCGCCGGGGTCGCGTGGTTCGCGTCGGTCATTGCAGCTCCATTGGAATTGTTATTGGAAGGTGCCTGACTATCGCGTCACGCCAGTTAACTGTCAAATGTTGACTTCATGACAGAAAACCTTCATTTTCCACTGCACTGCGTCATTTTGATTCTGTACAAAAAACTCGCCGAGCAAAGATCAGGCAAGGCAAAAACAGGCGAGGAAGCGGAGTGTAGGGGCCTACATGAGCATTCCGAGCCTGTTTTTAACGCAGCATGGTCGAAGCGCAGGCAGTTTTCGTGCAGACCCGAATAACAAGGAGCGGCCATGAGCCAGCCCATCAAACAACGCCTTGAAAGCAGCTTGTCCAGCGCCACCGCGTCGGGCCGGGCGATTGCCAGCTACATGCTGGCCAACCTCTATGAACTGCCCTTCCAGACCGCCGCCGACATCGCCGAAAAACTCGGCGTCAGCGAATCCAGCGTCGGCCGTTTCTGTCGCGCCATCGGCTACAGCCATTTCAAGGACCTGAAAAACGACCTGAAGAACGACCTCGGCGAAGGCCCGTGGCTGGTGGGCGACCGCCTGCAGGAATTTCGCCAGCAGCCCAACCCGGCGGCCCAGGGCCTGCCCCGCAGCTTCGAGCTGGAAGTCGGCGCGCTGGTCAAGGTCTACGAATACAGCCTGACCCCGGCCTGGCAGACCGTGGTCCAGCGCCTGGCCAGCCGGCGCCGGGTGTACGTGGCGGGGTTCCAGACCGAGCGCGGCATCGCCGCCTCCATGGTCCACCTGCTGCAATACCTGCGCGACGGCGTGCACCTGGTGGACGGCGCCGCCGGGCATTTCGCCGACGTACTGCTCAGCCCCGCCGAAGACTGCGCCCTGGTGGTGTTCGAGGCCCGGCGCTATTCGCGCCACGCCCTGACCCTGTGCCACAAGGCCCGCGAGGCGGGGATTCCGGTGACCCTGGTCACCGATACCTTCTGCGACTGGGCCGAGCAGAACGCCGACGAGGTGTTCCGCGTGCCCACTGAATTCAACCTGTTCTGGGAGTCCACCGCGGCCATGCTGTCGCTGGTGCATCTGTTGGTCAACGAGGTGTGCAAGCACCTGGGACCCGAGGTGGAAAAACGCCTGGAAGCCACCGCTGCCCTGCATAACGAGTTTGTTGGTTACACATCGTCCGCCCGACCAAAACAATAAATAACCGAGGTGCTCCATGAACAACGTCCTCCGCTTCGCCGGCGCTTGCGCCCTGGTCATCGCCGCCTCCACGGCCCAGGCCGAAACCCTGAAGATCGCCACCGAAGGCGCCTACCCGCCCTTCAACTACGTGGACTCCAACAACCAGCTGCACGGCTTTGACGTGGACATTGCCAACGCCCTGTGCAAGCAGATGCAGGTCGAGTGCCAGATCGTCGCCCAGGACTGGGAAGGCATCATCCCGGCGCTGCTGGCGAAGAAATACGACGCCGTGGTGGCCTCGATGATCGCCACCGACGAGCGCAAGAAAAAGATCGCCTTCAGCAACCACTACTACCGCACCCCGCTGTCGGTGGCCGTGGCCAAGGACTCGGACATCACCGACGCCCAGACCAACTTCAAGGGCCGCACCGTGGGCGCCCAGGCCTCCTCGACCCAGGCCATCTACGCCGAGGACCACTACGGCCCGGCCGGCGCCGACGTGAAGTTCTACCCGACCCTGGACGAAGCCAACAGCGACCTGGCCGCCGGGCGCGTGGACGGGGTGATTGCCGACAAATTCCCGCTGCTGGCCTGGGCTGAAAGCGCCGGCAAGGACTGCTGCAAGATCATCGGCGACGTCAACGGCACCACCGCCGACGCTTCCATCGCCGTGCGCAAGGAAGACAACGCCCTGCGCGAGCGCCTGAACAAGGCCCTGGACGAGATCGTCGCCAACGGCACCTACAAGCAGATCTCCAGCCGCTACTTCGCCTTCGACATCTACTGACCGCCCGCCTTTGCCGCTGCCCTTGCCCCGCGTTCCCTTGAGCGCGGCGGCGCCCTGCACGGTTCAATTTTCCTGAGGGTTCGCGCATGTTCGAACAGCTGTCACTCCTGTCCTTTGCCAGCGGCGGCTGGGGCTCGGCCTTGCTCGCCGGGGCCCTGGTGACCATCGCCCTGGCGCTGGCCTGCGTGCCCATCGGCCTGCCCCTGGGCTTGCTGGTAGCCCTGGCCGCGCGCTCGAAAAACCGCTGGGCGCGGGCCTGGGCCACGACCTTTTCCACGGTGTTTCGCGGCCTGCCGGAGCTGTTGACCCTGCTGATCATCTACTACGGCTGCCAGATTGCCGCGCAGAAGATCCTCGGTGCCCTGGGCTACCCCGGTGAAGTGGCGATCAACACCTTCGTCGCCGCGATGATCGCCTTCAGCCTGGTGTTCGCCGCCTTCTCCAGCGAGATCTGGCTGGCCGCGTTCAAGACCCTGCCCAAGGGCCAGTACGAAGCCGCCAGCGCCCTGAGCCTGTCGCGCCGCACCACCTTCACCCGGGTGCTGCTGCCGCAACTGACGCGCATCGCCCTGCCGGGGCTTTCCAATAACTGGCTGTCGCTGCTCAAGGACACCTCCCTGGTGTCGACCATTTCCCTGGTGGACCTGATGCGCCAGACCAACCTCGCGGTCAGCGTGACCAAGGAACCCATGCTGTTCTACAGCGTGGCCTGCTTGGGCTACCTGTTCTTCTCGGCGCTGTCCGGGCACCTGTTCAGCTTTCTTGAACGGCGCTTCAACCGTGCGCAACGGAGCCTGCAACCATGAGCCTGGATGACCTGCTGAACCTGTTCCTCAACCAGGAACTGCTGGAACGCTACGGCCCGCGCTTTATCGACGGCCTGCTGGTGACCGCCAAGCTGGTGGCGATTTCCTTCAGCCTGGGCGCCGTACTTGGCCTGCTGATCGCCCTCGGGCGACTGTCCAGCAATCAGTTCCTGCGGCGCTTCACCGGGGCTTATGTGTACTTCTTCCGTGGCTCGCCGCTGCTGGCCCAGCTGTTCATGCTGTATTACGGCCTGGGTTCGTTCAAAGGCTTCTGGCAGGACGTGGGCCTGTGGTGGTTCTTCCGCGATGCGTGGTTCTGCACCCTGCTGGCCTTCACCCTGAACACCGCCGCCTACCAGGCGGAGATCCTGCGCGGCAGCCTGCTGGCCGTGGCCCAGGGCCAGCGCGAAGCCTGCAAGGCCCTGAGCCTGTCGCGCTGGACCGCGTTTCGCAAAGTGATACTGCCGCAGTCGCTGCTGATCGCCATCGGGCCTCTGGGCAACGAGCTGATCCTGATGATCAAGGCCAGCGCCATCGCCTCCCTGGTGACCATCTACGACCTGATGGGGGTGACCAAGCTGGCCTTCTCCCGCAGCTTCGATTTCCAGATCTACCTGTGGGCTGCGGTGCTCTACCTGCTGATCGTCGAAGTGGTGCGGCGCAGCCTCAAATACCTGGAAGGCCGCCTGGGCCGGCACCTGAACTGAACCCTTTAGCGGGCCGCCGCGCGGCCCCTGTCATAAGGACTGAAACATGCATTGCCAAACCCTCGTTCTGGGCGCCGGAATCGTCGGCGTCAGCAGCGCCCTGCACCTGCAGGCCCGCGGCCGCCAAGTAGTGCTGCTGGACCGCCAGCCCCCGGGCAACGGCACCAGCCACGGCAACGCCGGGCTGATCGAACGCGCCAGCGTGATTCCCTACGCCTTCCCCCGGGAAGTGACCAAGCTGGTGCGCTACGGCCTCAACCAGCAATCGGACGTGCGCTACAGCCTGCGCCACCTGCCCAAGGCCGGCCCCTGGCTGCTGCAATACTGGCGCCACTCCTCGCCCAAGGGCCTGGCCGCCGCCACCCGCGCCATGCTGCCGCTGATCGAGCGTTGCGTCACCGAACACCTGGCCCTGGCCCGCCCAGCCAACATGCTGGAGCTGATCGCCGACGGCGGCTGGCTCGAAGCCTTCAACGACCAAGAGGCCTTCGACTTCGCCCAACGCGCCGCCGCCGACCTTCGCGACTACCAGCTCAACTACCGGGTACTGGATCGCACTGCACTGCTGGCCCTGGAACCCGGCCTGCACCAAGACGTAGTCGGCGGCCTGCACTGGCTCGACCCCAAGACCGTGAGCGACCCCGGCGGCCTGACCCGCGGCTACGCCGAATTGTTCAAGCAACGCGGCGGCCAATTCGTCATCGGCGACGCCCTGAGCCTGAACCAGGTCGAAGGCGGCTGGCAGGTGCACAGCGAACTCGGCCCCATCACCGCCCAAGAAGTGGTAGTCGCCCTCGGCCCGCAAGCCAGCGGCATCTTCGAACCCCTGGGCTACCGCATTCCCCTGGCGATCAAGCGCGGCTACCACATGCACTACGCCGCCCTGCCCGGCACCCGCTTGCAGCACCCGATCCTCGACCCAGTGGGCGGCTACGTCCTGGCGCCGATGGTGGGCGGCATCCGCCTGACCACCGGCATCGAATTCGCCGACCCGGACGAGTCGATCAACGAAATCCAACTGCGCCGCTGCGAAGCCCTGGCCCGCCGCTTCTACCCCCTGGGCGAACGCCTCGACGCCGAACCCTGGCTGGGCCGCCGCCCGTGCCTGCCAGACATGTGCCCAGTGATCGGCCCCGCCCCGCGCCACCCCGGCCTGTGGTTCAACTTCGGCCACGCCCACCACGGCCTGACCCTGGGCCCGGTGAGCGGCCAGCTGCTGGCGCAAATGGTCACCGGCGAAACGCCCTTCACCGACCCCACCCCCTACCGCGCCGAGCGCTTCAACTGACCGACGGAGAACCGCCATGCAGACCCAGACCGCCCCGCTTCCCGCCGCCTCCCAAGCGCCCGTTCACCCCGCTGTCGACCCGCGTGAAGTGGTGATCGATATTGCCGGGCTGAACAAGTTCTACGGCGCCTTTCACGTATTGCACGACATCGACCTCAAAGTGCGCCAGGGCGAACGCATCGTCCTCTGCGGGCCTTCCGGCTCGGGTAAATCCACCCTGATTCGCTGCATCAACCGCCTGGAGATTGCCGAAAAAGGCCAGATCCTGGTGGACCGCACCGACCTCTCGCAAAACACCCGCGAAGCCGCCCAGGTCCGCAGCCAAGTGGGCATGGTGTTCCAGCACTTCAACCTGTTCCCGCACATGAGCGTGCTAGACAACTGCACCCTGGCGCCGATGACCGTGCGCGGGTTGTCGCGGAAAAAGGCTGAAGAACTGGCGCGGGGGTTTCTGGCCAAGGTGGGGATTGAGAATCAGGCGGATAAGTACCCGAGCCAGCTGTCTGGCGGGCAGCAACAGCGCGTGGCGATTGCCCGGGCGTTGTGCATGGAGCCGAAGATTATGTTGTTTGATGAACCGACTTCGGCGCTGGACCCGGAGATGGTGAGTGAGGTGTTGGATGTGATGGTGAAACTGGCCGGGAGTGGGATGACCATGTTGTGCGTGACCCATGAGATGGGGTTTGCGCGGCAGGTGGCGGAGCGGGTGTTGTTTTTGGATGGGGGGCGGATTGTTGAAGACGCTCCGCCGGAGGAGTTTTTTGGGGCGCCGAAGAGTGAGAGGGCTAAGGCGTTTCTTGCGCAGATTGTGCATTGAGGTGGGCGGTTTGCTACGGAATTCCGCCCCCATGACAACGCGCACCTTAGCCGCGTCCTGTTGACAGATATAAAGGGCTGGACTAGTTAAAAATAGGATTTAACAAACCAAGCGATAAAGGAAGTCGACCATGAGTATCGAGCCGTCAGAGACGGTGACGGAAAGGTCGGTGTTGAGTTTTCATGCCGCCATTGTTGGCGGCATGTCAAAGGGAAGATATTTCAGGAGGGTTTAAGGTTTTGTGTCGGTAAGCGCTTAGGCTTCACTTTGAGCTCAAGATAAACTCTACCGCTTCAGCCGCTGCCAGAGCAGGACTTTCCTTCATGACTTTTGATGGCGCGTCCATGAAACTAACTTGTTCCGACTCCCGTATTTTAGGGTCATCGAGAAAGATCTGAATGGATTTTTTCCCAGAGAGAGAGCTGTTAAGTGTATCGCTGACACCTTGGCTAAAAGTACTGTGCCGCATCGCAATAACAAAAGCATAATTTGCAAATTTTATTAGAGGATCATCGGTTACTGACCCATCAAATTTATATAAATGAGAAGTTTCTGTCTGTATGCTTCTTTTTTTTAGCTCATGAATCAAGGAAGCTTCGAAAGCTTGAACTTTGTTGTTATCGACAAGCTTAATTATTACACCGCGCTCCTGACTTGGAACTTTGTAATTGAAATTATAAGGCTTTAGCTCATCACTCGAATAGCATGACTCAATAAACTTTACCCCCAACGGGGTGATTTTTGTTTCAGTGATTAACCCTCTCGAATTTAACGTATTCAGAGCTAGATGAGAGATGCTATCGGATTGAAGATTAGTGAGGAAAATTTTTGAGTCTATTAGCTTGCCACTTTCAGAAGCGCATGAGTATCTCGTCAATGTGTAGCATTCACGGAGGATATCCAGGTGTTCAAAAGCTAACTCTTTCAGAGAATGTATGAAGTGACGCCTATGAGTAACGGGTACTAAACCTAGTGCTATTGAACGGGTAAGTTTTGCATAAGGAGTGGTTTTTTCTTCTTCAATATCTGAGACGCAAGCGTCAAGCAAAGCATGAAAGTCGGCCGCGTTAAGTTCAGCATCGATCAAATCCCGATCAAAAACCCCCTCTCTAGATAGCAAAGTCCGATGAAATTCAACGATTCGCTTTTCGTTGCGTCCCTGCACATAGTCACGAGCAACCTCTAGGCCGATTTTCGACGCTTCGTATATAGCACTGCCAACGGGCGTAAGGCTGAAACCCGCTTTGATAGCGACGTCAGCAATTTTAAGAACAGATTTGGCTCCGTCTTTTTTAGACAGAGCAGCAGTGTGGGTTAGAAAATTTGCCACGTGACACTCCCTTTCTCTAGCAGCTTGAGTTTTCGCATTCTAAGGGAATCTAACGCAGCTCTAACGCCCCTTAACAGCAAAATGCGAGTGTAGTGCCCCCAGGTCCACTGTAAGATCTACTCCGCTCTCGCACGGAACAGCCAACTGGCCAAACTCATCTGCCCTAAGGCCCTGGAGGGGTACAATTCCCCCCAACCAATCTCCCTAGCAGATGAACGTGAGCACTCAATGACCAAAAGCACCGCGACGGACAGCACAGATCTCGAAATTTCAGAGACTTGCAGGAGTGCCTGCATCGATTACCTCAGATACCTGAACACACTCCTTGTCCCGGTTTTTGAAGAGCTGAGAAGTAGCTCTGACGGCCGCACCCTGAAGCTGCATCAAGTTATTGGGGCCAATCTCTGCGCCGCACACGCCATCGACTACATCATCGCTATCCGGCAAACGCTCGGTATGAAGGAGACTCGGGGAGCTTTACTTCCGGCTTTTGACACTGAATACGCAATCGCTGGCGCTCGCATACAGGGCGGCAAGATGACGCTGGTGGATGCGGTAAACAACGCCATGAAACACATACGCATTGAGCCGAAGCGGTACAAGGACTTGATTCAACAGTATGGCCAGATCAGCTTTGAATGCCTGGTTGAAGACGAAGGGAGAATACTTTGTCTTCTGGACGGATTTCGATTTGACTACGTCCGAGTTGTTCTACTTCCAGTCTTGGAAGCGCTATGCGCATGGCACTTGCAAGACGAGGAGGAAGTCGCGGAGTTTGCCCGAGGGGGCATGGAAGACATGGTTTTCGGAGTTAACTACGGGGACGATGATGACGATCCGATCAATGCTCTGATCACAGCTTGCAACCCCACTTGCATCAACTGCGAAGAGGTTGAAGAGGATTGCCAGTGTGCGGAGTACATTTTTGCTGGCGAAACAGGGGAGTTTGAAGCCCGGTTTGCGACCATTGCCGAGCTGGACACTCTCTTCTCCACAGTCTCCGGCGCCTACCGACGCGACAAACTTATTTGAAGCGATCCCAAGCAGGTCCATCACAACCGTGGGCTACTATCGCGATCCTACGGACGGCTAAAGGCTCAGAGGACTATCAACCTCAGCCTTCACACTGTGGAACTCGATTTCCCACGCTACCCGGTGAGTAAATTGACCCTGGTTTTGTAGATGCCGGATGACCACTATTGGCCGATTCTGTTGAAAAAGTCGGTTTGCCCAAAACGCTCGAATATTGATGGGTGAAAGCACCTCTTTTGCACGCTGCTACGTGAAATCCGAGTCGGAAGCCTCTGCCCAAAGTAAAGATTTCAATCTCGGACGCGTACTTTTTTGATGCGCAAACCATGGCCGACGTTTTCAACAGAATCGGCCGAACGCTGTCTTTCAAGTCTGTCCACAAGGTCAGGGGCAACTCACCTGATGCAATAGTCGCTAATTGTTACGACATAACCGCTCAAACATCTCACCCAATGCACGGTTGCCGCCTTTAAACTCCGCCCCTATAGTCCCCCTCGCAGCAACATTCGCGACGACCTTGGCCGGTCGAATTACAACGCAGCATCAGCGTCCACAACACCTTTGCAGTCGCCTTTCCGGTGCCCGCGACAGGATGTGATGACGGCTGTGCGCGATGATTCTCCGGTCGTCATAGGCGCGCACAGCGGTCATTTTCTTCGTCGTCGGCAACTCAGGTGATTGCTCCATAAACAGGAGCTGTACCGATGATTGACCAGCCACTCTCGCGCTTTACCGCCGTCGACACCCACGACGCCAACCAAGCCGTTTTCTACCTCGACACCCAAGCCTCTCTGAGCGATCTGGCCAGCAGTGCGGCCCATCGTTTCACCGTGGTGCGGGATCTGATGGACACGCTGTCCACGCTTAACCTGAAAGACATTGCCGACTGCGATCTGACGCGGGTCACCCGAGGGGTGCATCTGCTCACCCGGGAGGGTTGCGCGGTGCTGGAGGTGATTCAGTGGCGAACAGCGCAAGAGCGCTGAACGCCATTGAACTCAACCAGCGCGTAAAACGCGCTTGGCTTTGCTTTGGCTTTTGATTTTGCTTTTGATCTTGATCTTCCTGCCCCCTCCAGAAGGCCGAACGCAGGCGTTGCGCAGGGGGCAGCTCGGCATGGATGCCGAGCTAGCCGCCATCAGGCCATGGATGGCCTGTGGCGGCGTGCCCCCGGAGCAATGCCGAAGTGAGGGAACGCCGAGCCTAGGCGAGGCGCCGGATGCGGGGGCAGGAGCGTTTTGCTTACTTTTGCGCTCTTCAAAAGTGAGTCGCTGTAAGAGCGAAACCCTAAGCAGCCGTGACCGCAGCAACGGATATGTCCACAGAACCGTATGCAGCCAGATGAAAAGCATCGACAGGTTTGGCGAGGACTGCGTCCTCGTGCGCAGCATCGCTGCGCTCGACAGCGGCTACAGGTTTCGACGGTCAGGGCCATCAGGAAACTGGCTGGACTGATCTAGCCCTTCAGCCTTCATCTATTGAGGAGATCCCCATGCACTATCCCATCTGCATCGAATGGGGCGACGAACACACCGCCACCGGCATCCAGATTCCTGATATTCCCGGTGCTGTCACCGCGGGCGACACCTTCGAAACCGCCTATAGCGCGGCCATCGAGATTGCCCACGTCATGCTCGAAGAGCTAGCCCGAGCGGGGCACGCCATTCCCCTGCCCTTGCCCACCCACAAACACCGCGCCAACCCCGATTTCGCGGGCATGGGCTGGGGCATGCTGGAGATCGATATCACCCCATACCTGGGCAAGACCGAGAAGGTCAACGTGACCTTGCCCGGTTATGTGATTCAGCAGATCGACCGCTTTGTCCGCGAGCACAACATCAAGAGTCGGTCGTCCTTTCTGGCCGATGCGGCGATGGAAAAGCTCGGGCGCTAAGCACAGATTCAAGAGCGCAACAGAGCGAACGCAGAACGCGTTTGGGTAGGCGCACGCTGGCTGGCGGAACACTCATCGGTGCCGTATTGATTCGCTCGTTGGCGAGCTTCGCTAGCAAGCCTGCGCCTACAGGGGATGGTATTGAGCCGTGGACAACCGGCCTTGTGGCCGATGCCCGCAATCGGCTTACCATTGAGTTCGGCTTGGGAAAACGCTTCGAGTACCACGCCAGAATGGCGGGGGGCGTCAGCAAAACGAATGGCGTCTTTCATGTTGTGATTCTTCAGGCTGGAGCCCTAATGGCGAGTCGGCCGCGAATCAAATTTCACTTGAATTCAAAGTACTCTTTCATCATCTCAATGGGCTTCATCGGCTCCACTTTCAAGAAACCCAACACCTCAAAAAACCACGACAGGTTATCTCCCAAAACAGCGATATCGTCCTCATCATTCGACAGTAAGCAAATGGCCAGCCGAGCCATCAAGACGTCCCGATCCTGAAACGCTCGCACGGCGCCTTTTTCGTCGATTTTTGCCCACCAGACCGCAGCCTGCGCCTTGCACTGTTCAATGGGAATATCCCCGGCCACATAGGCTTTCGCCAGAAGCAAAGGGTCCTGCTCGCAGTCAGAGAACTTGATATCCAAGGCCTCCAGAACCTGGATCAAGAATCCGATCTGGTGTTTGAGCGCTGCGCAACTATCAGCTGTTCGAACAATGGAACCCACATTAAATTTCTTAAAATCGAATGCATTCATACATCAACCTTAAAACTGTGCAAAAGATCGCTGCTGGGTGGGCAGAGCGCGTTATGGGGAACAGGCCATTCTCCCAATAAAGGGCCCAGGTCCTGAAACGCTGGCAGTGATTTTGGCCCGATCATCATCGGGGATGCCGACAGCCTGTGACCGAGTCCCCCTGAGGAGTTGCTCGTCTCCAGGCCGGCACGGCTCATTCGTCCTGGTCTTGTTCTAACCGGTTGCGCAGCTGGTTCAGCACACGGTGGGTCGTCTGGATCTCATCGACTTCCAGCCCCTGTGCTAGCTCGTTGATCCAGGGCGCTTGAAGCTTCAACGCCTGATCGAATGCCGCCTTTCCAGCCTCCGTCAGCACCACCAGTTGCGCTCGGCGATGGTGAGGGTTCGGTTGAAATTCCAGCAGGCCATCCTTCACCAGATCGTTGACGATCCGCTGAACATTCTGCCGATTCGCGCCCATGTCGCGGGCAATCCACGAGACGGGCTGCGCCCGATCGGCAGCGACGATCGTGCCAAGGAGCTGCCAGCGGGCACTGGTGAGACCTATCTCAGCCACCAGGCGATCGCCTGCGGTGAGCATGCGCGCACTGGCTCGAAAGAGCTCGAGGACCAGATCGGTCATGGCGCGTCCAGCGGGGGTGTGGTTTGGTTTTTTCATGCCGCGAACTTTTCCACATTGACATCATGATGTCAATCAAGCTAGTTTTTATCCATCGCACCATCTTGTCATTATGTTTACATATTGGAGACCGCCATGTTGTCCATTCGCCCGCTTGATCCTGTAGTCCCCATCCATCAGCAACTCCAGTGCAGCGAGTCACCGGTGGTGCTGGTCAACCTGTTCAGCGTCGACGCGGACGATATACCCGAGCTTCTGCGTGCCTGGGAGCTGGATGCCAACTGGATGAAACAGCGTGCCGGTTACATTTCCACGCAGCTCCACCAGGCCATCGGTGGCAGCTGCATGTTCCTGAACTACGCCGTATGGGAGTCGGTGGAGCGCTTTCGCGAAGCCTTCAATCACCCGGACTTCACCAACGCCCTGGGCCGTTACCCCTCAAGCGCCCTGGCCATGCCCCATCTGTTCACCAAGGTAGCCGTGCCGAACATCTGCACGGCTTGAACACAGCCCCATTGACTGACGGAGAGCGCCCCATGCTCAAACGACTCCACCTCACTGCCAGCCTGCTGGCCCTGCTGTGCATCGCCACGTTCTTTGCCTCGACCCTGCTGGTGGAAAGCATGGGCACCCGACATGCGATCGCTCAGCTCAAGCAGTTGATCGTCAGCCCTGGGCTTTGGGTACTGATCCCGGCGATGGCAGTGGCGGGAGCCAGCGGCATGGGGCTGAGCCAGGCGCGACAGGGACACCTGATCGCCTCGAAGAAAAAACGCATGCCCTTCATTGCCGCCAATGGTCTGTTGGTGCTCGTGCCCTGCGCAATTGCACTCAACCGGTGGGCGTCGGCTGGCAACTTCGACACGGGTTTTTACCTGGTGCAGATCATCGAACTGATCGCCGGGGCCACCAACCTCACATTGATGGGATTGAACGTACGTGATGGCTTGCGTCTAAGCGGTCGATTGCAGAGGCCCCTGCCTCAGGGTCGGTAAGCCATACCTTGCCTGGACCGACGCCTTGGCTGGCAAGCCAGCTCCAACGGATGCCCAACCACCACACATCTGGCTGTAGGAGCCGGCTTGCCGGCGAAGAGCCCCGCAAGACCTGCAGCGCCTGGGCGGGCGCCTTCGCTGGCAAGCCAGCTCCCACGGAGGCCCAACCACCGCAGCTCCTACAGAAACGCACGACCCCTAGCTTCAGGCCGGCCGCAAGGCCGCCGTCTGGCTCTTGATCTTGATCTTGATCTGAACGCCCCGTTAACCACGATGGCCGAACGCAGGCATTGATCCGTGGGTAACCCGGCAGGGATGCCGGGTTAGCCGCCACCCGGCCATGGATGGCCGGTGGCGGCGGCCCACGGATCAATGCCTGCGTTCGGGCATGCCGAGCCTAGGCGAGGCACCGAGTGGAGGGGCAAGAGCCTTTGGTTACTTTGGGCTCTTTCCAAAGTGACTCGCTGTAAGAGCGAAACCATAAGTGGCCACACCCGCAGCAACGGATATGTACCCCCCCAAAGAACAAACGCTGTCGAAGCCCCCCACCATCATCTTCGACAAGCTTCGCTCACCAGCCAGCCCCCACAGAGTAACCAGACCACCGCAAGGCAAAAAACCACCCTCAAACCTTGAACCGCGCCACCAACCGATTCAGTTCAATCGCCAGATTGGCCATCTCCCCACAAGCACTGGCCGTCTGACTGGCCCCCGCCGAACTCTGGATCGACAACTCACGAATACTGGTCAGGTTCTGATCCGCCTCACGCGCCACCTGCGCCTGCTCCTCCGAGGCCGTGGCAATCAACAGATTGCGCTCATTGATCTGGGTGATCGCCTGGGCAATCTGCTGGAGCGACACATCGGCATTCTGCGCCACCGAAATCGAGCTGCTGGCCATCTCCGCACTGACGTTCATCGCACTCACCGCCTGGGTCGAATCGGCCTGGATCGCGGTGATCATCTGTTCGATTTCCCGGGTCGACTGCTGGGTGCGATGGGCCAGGGCCCGCACTTCATCGGCCACCACCGCAAAGCCCCGGCCCTGCTCGCCGGCGCGGGCGGCTTCGATGGCCGCGTTGAGCGCCAGCAGGTTGGTCTGCTCGGCAATCGCGCGAATCACTTCCACCACTTTGCTGATGTCCTGAGCCCGACCAGACAGCGCCTTGACCTGCTCACCGGTGCTGGCCACGTTGTCGGCCAGGCCTTCGATGGCTTTGAGGGTCTGGGCCACGTTCTCGATCCCGGAGCGGGTGAACTCCATGGACTCGCGGGACGACTGCGCAGCCGCTTCGGCGTTGCGGGCCACCTCGTCCACCGCGGCGCTCATTTCAGTCACTGCGGTGGCCGCCTGGTTGACTTCATCGTTCTGCCGCACCAGCCCGCGGCTGGCATCTTCGGTCACCGCGGTCATTTCTTCCGAGGCCGAGGCCAGCTGGGTGGAGGAATCGGCGATGTGGGCAATGGTTTCCCGCAGGTTGCTCTGCATCTTGGCCAGGGCGGCCAGCAGGCGGCCGGCTTCATCGCGGCCGCTGATTGCGATCTCCCGGGACAGGTCGCTGCCGGCAATGCGTTCGGCCACCGCCAGGGCATCGCCGATGGGCGAGGTGATGCTGCGGGTCAGCACGGTGGCCAGCACCACGGTGAGCACCACCGTCACCCCCATCAGCACCAGCACCAGCGTCAGGCCGCTGCTGTACACCGACGCGGCGGTGATCCCCGCCTGCTTCGCGCCCTCGTCATTGAAGTCCGAGAGCTTGTCCATCTTCTCTTGCATGATGTTGGTCATGGGGCTGATGCGGGTATTGATCAGGGTGATGGCCGCAGCGTTGTCACCGCTGCGCAACAGCGGCTCCAGCTCGTCCAGCAGCTTGAAGTAAGCCTGCACATCAGTCGCCACCGCCTGGTACAGCTCGCGCTCCGCCGGCCCGGTAATCAGGGGTTGGTACTGGCTGATGGTGCTCTGCAGCGTGTTTCGATAACCACTCAAGGAGGCGATGCGGGTTTGCCGCTGCTGTTCGTCGGTGGTCACGGTGATGCGGATGCTTTCCAGGCGCAGGCGCAAGACGCCGGTCTTCATCTTGCCGATCTCGCGGATGCTGGCCATCCAGTTGGTCTCGACATCCTGTTCCGCGTCTCGCAGCTTGCCCATTTGCAGCACCGCGACAATGCCCAAGGCAAACACCACCAGGACAATGAGTGAGAAAAAGGCGGCAGACCGTGGAGCGAGGTTCATTGTCCGGACGTTCATTTTTTATCTCTCTTGGTGGAGTTGTCGGTACTTCGCTGCTGTCATCCCAGGCTATCGACTGTAGGTCATGGAGCTGCAAACAGCCCGACGACCGGTTGATCGACCTGCAGCTGCCTCGGCGCGGCAGCATCAATCAAGCCAAACCACACTGCCCATGCCGCTGCCACCCGGGCTTGTCTTGGCCTAGGCCTGAAATACGACATTGAGCCAGCTGCGCGCCCAATGATGATGGCATTTCGTCATTACCTTAAATCCGCACACGTCATAAAAACATCCCGCGGGAGTGAATTTTTTGTTGTAGCTGGTGTTGCAAGAGGCTGGCGTATCACCCAGTGTCCTCGACCGCGTCCTGAAACCACCATCAGCCACGTCATACAATGCCGCCCCCCACCTTCTGAAGGATCAGCCATGTCCATCACCAACCCAACAGTCATCGATATCTGGGCAATCCCCAAATCCGCGCCCGACAGCCTGCTGTTGATCATGGTCGACCCTCTCGAATGGGGTGACGAAGCGGCGCACAGCGAGCACCTGCTCCTGCTGCAGGAGAAGATCAACACCTACATCACCTTTATCGAAAGTGAGGAGATCTACCGCGAAATTCCCGATGCCTGCGGCAAGCAGCTGATGATCCGGGTCCTGGGTTTGCACGAGCTGCCCGAGCAGGTCGATTGGTTTTTCAAACGCATTGGCGAGCTCCTCAACGAGCGCGGCATTGGCTTCGATTTCGAGCTGAAAGTGACCGAACAGGCTCCCGGCCTGTAGCCCGCCAGCTGCGCGCTGCCCCTCGGTCGAGCAGCGCGCAGCACCACCTTATGCCGGCAGGATCAGCGCCCGGTTAAGCGCAATGAAATCCACATGCCGCTCATGGGAAAAGTCCTCGATCACCTCTTGCAGGTGCACATGCTCCCGCCCATTGAGCGCCATTTCGTTGACCGCATTGATCAGGAACTCACCCAGCGCCCTGAGCGTGTCCGGCTCGGCGAGAATCGAGATCTCGTCCAGCTGGATGCTCTGCTCACCGCCCACCGCGGTTCCCTGAACGCTAAAGCGTTTCAACGTTGGCAAAGGTCGAACTCCTGTACCCGAAGGTCATGCTCAAATCGAGGTCATGAGCAAGGTTTGACCCATCCCCACTACTGCAAGGGCACATAAATATCCGTCAGCCACTGCTCCAGTGGGGTCTGCGGATAAATACTCAGGTATTCAAAGAACATCGGCTGATCCCGCAGTTCCTCGCCACTGCCCGGCAGCCAATCGCGGTAGATCGGGTAGATGCTTTCACCGATGTGATCCGGCGAGCCCACATGCCGCACCACCGCATAGCGGCCACCGGCAATCTGCATCTCGCCAATACCCACCTCATTGGCCACCACCGCCTCATGAATCTCGCCGCAGATGGCAAAGCGGAATTCCTGCGGCGCCGTGGTATCGGGGTTGTTGAAGGGAATGCCAAAACTGCGACTCGATGCCACCGGCGACTGCCCGCTCTGCATCCGCCAATCGATAAACCTGCGCACGCTTTCATTGACCAGCTCGGCAGGCCCGCAGTGCTCCAGCGCTGCAACCCGGGTGTCGGCAAAGTCCACGATTCGTACCTGCATGATGATGCTCCTGGAAAAATGAGGGATGGCAAATACCGCATTCCAGACCTGCCAGTTCGGCTGCTTCCTGAACGCACTCGGGCTCATGCCGAACGCCCGCCTGAACGCCCTGGAAAACGCCTCGGGGCTTTCGAAACCGGCGCCGAACGCGGCCTCCAGCACCGAGTGGTCCGCCCGGGACACCAGGCGATGGGCCGCACCGCGCAAGCGCATCAGTTGCACATAACGTGCAACCGGCACGCCGACGAAGGCGGTGAATTGCCGATGGAAGTGAAACTCGGAGAAGTTCGCCACCCGGCTCAACGTCCTCACCGACAGATCACCTTCAAGGTTCTCATTGATGTAGGCGAGTACCGCGTTGAAGCGTTTGGCGTAGGCGGCGTTGATCGACAGGTCAGGCACTGGGCAAAGGCTCCGGGAATAACGGTAGGCACAGGATCGGCTATCCCGGCAGGCACGCGCCTAGCCGCTCTTGCTCAAGGTGCACCCGGGTGGTTCGTGGCAGCCGCCCGGGGTAAGGCCTTGAATCACCCCGCGCCGTGATTGTCCTCATCATTCGACAGCAAGCCAATGGCCTGGCGCGCCAGCAACACAAAGGCGCTCCGGTTTGATAACGGCAGCGGCGCCGACCGAGCGACCACTTGACCTCACTGGCCACTACCCACACCAGGCCGCTCGCATGATGGTTTATGGCGTCGCCGCCAAAGAACGGATATTTTGCAGCCCCCGTTCAGCGGGAGCATTACTCACACCTCAACACAAGGAGTTGCAATGGGCGTCTCGCTCCCCCTCTGGCTCATTCTCACGGCAATAACCGCTTACGCTGCCAGTACACGTGGGCGCTCGGGGCCGAGATGGTTTGCAATCGGGCTGTTCTTTCCGGGCGTCGCCCTGCTTGCCGTGTGGTTGATGCCACGGCTGGCAAAGACTGGCGTTGATGCGCTGGTGCATGAGGATCTGCGCCCTTGTCCTGCCTGCACCCAGGACATCAACGCCAGCGCCTCACGATGCAAGCGCTGCGGCGCCGAAGTGGAGCCTATCGCCTTGAGGG
This sequence comes from Pseudomonas danubii, assembly GCF_042980055.1. NCBI lineage: Bacteria > Pseudomonadati > Pseudomonadota > Gammaproteobacteria > Pseudomonadales > Pseudomonadaceae > Pseudomonas > Pseudomonas danubii. The sequence continues at coordinate 3,578,912 of NZ_CP116502.1, read as the reverse complement.
ATCGCAGCGGTTGGGTAGCGCGCATCAGCGCTCAAACCGATGAAGAGTTTGAACGCCTGGCTGCACAGATGGGGCTAATCGATATCCCCACCATTCTCGATGAGCCACCGCACCTTTTTGCCGGCCCGTTCGAAGAAAAGGCCGAGGCACAGAACACACTCAACTACCTGAAGTCCGAGCATGGCCTGGATGGACTGGTGACCTGGCGCTCAGTGACCCGGTAAATGAAATGCTTGCAAGCCGACCTCGTTAAGGATCAGACGTGTCCATCACCAATCCCAAAGTCATCGATTTCTGGGCAATTCCCAAAGACCCGCCCGACAGCCTGTTGCTGGTGATGACCGACCACCTCGAATGGGGCAGCAAGGCGGAACAAGGCGAACACCTGCTCTTGCTGCAAGAGAAAATCAACAGCTACATCGCCTTCATCGAAGGTGGCCAAATCTACACCGAGATCCCCGGCGCCTATGGCAAGTACCCGATCATCCAGGTCGTAGGCTTGTATGAACTGCCCGAGCAGGCCGAGTACTTCATGGCCCGGGTTACCGAAACCCTGAATGACGTGGGCATTGGCTTTAAGTTCGAACTCAGGGTCAACGAGAGGATTCGCAACATGTAGCCGGGCCGCGCACGGCAGTGCCTCAGGCAGGCTTGATCAGCGCCCGGTTGAGGGCAATCACATCCACATGCTGCTGGTGCGAGAAGTGCTCGATCACATCTTGCAGGTGCACATGCTCCAGGCCATTGGCCGCCATGTCAGCTGAAGCCTTGATCAGGAACTCACCCAGCGCCCTGAGCGTGTCCGGCTCGGCGAGAACGGTCAGCAGCCTCCCTCAGCCCTCTTTCTGCAACCGCGCAATCAAGGTGTCGATAAAGAACGCCAGGCTTTCCGGCAACACCCGCTTGGGCATGGTCAGCACCTGAATGTCCCGATCGCCCAAGCGCGGGTTGGACAGCGGCACCGACACCAGCCCATCCATCCCCCGCCCCTCACCACTGATGGCGCTGGCAAAGGCCACCGTATCGGACTGGCGCGCAAACTCATGCAGGGCCTGGACTGACGCCTTCGCTGGCAAGCCAGCTCCTACACAAACGCACCCCACCCTTAGCTTCAGGCCGGCCGGCAGGCCGCCGTCGCGCTCTTGATCTTGATCTTGATCTTGATCTGAACGCCCCGTTAACCACGATGGCCGAACGCAGGCATTGAGCCGTGGGTAACCCGGCAGGGATGCCGGGTTAGCCGCCCCAGGCCATGGATGGCCTGTGGCGGCGGCCCACGGATCAATGCCTTCGTTCGGGCATGCCGAGCCTAGGCGAGGCACCGAGTGGAGGGGCAAGAGCCTTTGGTTACTTTGGGCTCTTTCCAAAGTGACTCGCCGTAAGGGCGAAACCATAAGCGGCCACACCCGCAGCAACGGATATGTACACACAAACCACAAACTCAGGCTCCACAACCGCCAAACTCCCTCGCCACAAGACGAGTGCTCTGCCCCCAACTACTGCACCGGCAAAAAATTCATCAACAACAGACTCTGCGCATAATTGAACCCCACCCGCCGATAGCGCTCATCCAGAATCTGCGTCAGCAAATCCAACCGCGCCACAATCTTCCCAAACTCCACAGCAAAACTCAGATTGCTGCCCTCCTCGGAAATCTCGTTGGAGAACAGCAACAGCACCCCATTGGCATCCTGACGCTGGCTCAACAGCCAAGTGGCTTTTTCAATATTGCGCGCCGCATTACTGATGAACTGCGGATCAATGGTATCGGTCATGTAGAACTCGGTCCGCCCGCCATGGGCCGTCACCAACATGCTGCCAATGGCATAGATGAAGGCCCCGACCCGATCCCCCTGAAACTCCGGGCTCAAGGAATAACTCAAGGCCGCCAGATCACGACGATCCCCCAGGGCCGGCAATGGCTGGCGCTTTTCGATGGCATTGCGAATCTCGCGCTGGGCCGTGGTGCCATCGGGGAACCCCGACTTGCGCCACTGGCTGGGATTACGCAGATAGAGCTTGCCCATCAGCAGGTACAGGCTCTGCAGGTTGTCGCGCATGCCGATGGTGGCCATGCGATCGACGCTGGTCTGGAAGAATTCGTCAGGCTTGCCTTCACGAAACTGTTTAGCGATATCGCGCCCTTGCTGCTGGGTGCAGGCCGTGGCGCCAAGCATCAGCAGCACCACCAGGAACAGGCGCTGAAAGCGGGTTTGCATCATGCAAGAAGAGGGAGCGTAGGCCATCGGCACCGGGTCGAAATTCACGGGCTGCGGCGGGGATCGGCGCGGCCAGGCCTGGTGATAGAACGCAAAACTGTAAAAAAGTGCGATGGCCGCTGCCGACCATCGCCAAATCGCTCGCTTACGAGCGTCGCAACTGACCGGGGGAAACGATGATCTTGACGTTGTGCTCCTTGTTGTTGACCAGTTCCTCAAAGCCCTGGCCAACGATCTCTTCCAGCTGGATGCGCCCGGTCACCAGCGGCGCAATGTCCAGCCGGCCATCGGCGATAAAGGCGATCACATCGGCGAATTCACCGTTGTAGGCCAAGGCCCCCAGTACCTGTTTCTCGGTGGCCACCAGTTCGAAGAAGTTGAACTCGCTGGGCTCTTCGAAAATCCCCACCAGCACACATTTGCCGGCTTTGCGGATCAGGTCGATGGCCAGCTTGGCGGTGTGCTTGTTGCCGATGCACTCAAAACTGACATCGGCGCCCAATCCGCCGGTCAGGCGCTTGACCTCGGCCAAGGCGTCGCATTCCTTGGGATCGAGCACGTGGGTCGCGCCCACCTCCAGGGCCTTGGCCTTGCGCGCGCCGGACATTTCCAGGGCAATCACCTGGGCCGCGCCTGCGGCCTTGGCGCACATGATGGTGCACAGGCCGATGGTGCCGGCGCCGACCACCACCACGTTCTGCCCCAACAAACTGCCGGCTTTTTTCACCGCGTGCATGCCCACCGCCAGCGGCTCGATCAGCGCTCCGGCCTCGGCGGGAAAGTTGGCCGGCAAGGCGTACAGCAGGTTGGCCGGCACGTTGACCAATTCAGCGAAGGCACCGTTGTTCATCAGCCCGGTAAAGGCCAGGTTTTCGCAGATGTTGTACAGGCCGTGGGTGCAGTAGTAGCAGGTGCCGCAGTGCTGGCAGGCGTCGGCGGCCACCGGCTGACCGAGGCTGAAACCCTGGACCCCTTCGCCCAGGGCAACGATCTCGCCGCAGAACTCGTGGCCGAGGATGCACTGGCCTTTGATCCCGGTCAGCGGGTGCGGCGCGTCCACCGGAATGAACACCGGCCCGGCCACGTATTCGTGCAGGTCGGAACCGCAGATGCCACACCAGTCGACGCGAATCTGCACCCAGCCGGCGGGCGGCGCATCCGGCAGCGGTACATCTTCGACGCGGATATCGTGGCGGCCGTGCCAGACCGCGGCGCGCATGCTCGGAACGGATTTGAGGGAAACACTCATCTTGGCTTCTCCATATTCTTGTAGAGCTGCGACGGCCCCCTGGCCGCCGCAGCACACCTCAGTGCTGGCGGATAAAGTCGAGGATCAGGCGGTTGACCTGCTCCGCCGCTTCCATCTGCAGCATGTGCCCCTGCCCCGGCAGCACCTCGATCTGCGCCTTGAGATCGGCGCTGTGGCTCGCCGGAATGATCCGGTCGTCACTGCCCCAGATCACCAGCACCGGCTGTGCGCCGTCCTGCACCACCGGGCGCAGGTCGGCCTGCTGGCGGCCATCGGCGAACAGCTTGCCGGCCAGTTGCCCGAGGGCGGTTTGCACCCCTTCCAGGCGCTTGTACTTGAGCATGTCGTCGAGCATCTGCCGGTTCACCAGCTCGGCATTGGAGAACAGCTGCACCAGCTGCGGCTTCAGCGCATTGCGGTTGCTGGCCTCGACAAAGCCCTGCAGGTAGTCGCCGTTGATCTCAGTGCCCAGGCCGGCGCTGCCGATCAGGGTCAGGGTGCGCACGCGGTCCGGCGCCAGCCGCGCGGTGTTGAGGGACACCGCGCCGCCCATGGAATGGCCTACCAGATGGGCCACGGGAATCTCCAGGTGATCCAGCAATGCCAGCAGCACTTCGCTCAATTCATCGAGGTCGCCGCGTTGCAGAGCCTTGGTCGATTCGCCGTGGCCCGGCAGGTCGAGGGCAATCACCCGGCGCCCGGCGGCCAGGGCTTCGTGGTTGAACAGCCAGTTGTTGAGGTCGCCGCCAAAGCCGTGCACCAGCACCAGCGGCGTACCGCCTTCACCGCGCTCGAAATAGCGGATCAGGCGGCCGCCCAGTTCGACCTTCTGCGGCGCCGGGCCGCTGTCTTCGTCGGCGCTGTCGCCGGGCACGAAGCTGGCCTGGAACTGCTCGATCACCGCGTCGATCTCGGCGTCGCTGGCTTCGCCTTCGACCACGATGCCCAGCAGCGCGCCCACCGCCAGGGTCTCGTCCTGGCGGGCGATCTGCCGGCGCAGGATGCCGGAGAACGGCGCCTCGACGCTGCTGGAGATCTTGTCGGTCTCCACGTCCAGCACTTCATCGCCCTTGCTGATGCTCTGGCCTTCTTCCTTGAGCCAGGCATCGACCCGGCCCTCGGTCATCGACAGGCCCCACTTGGGCATGGTCAGGGTATGGATCTGGCTCATCAGCGGCTCCACTCGATCACAGTGAGCACGGCTTTTTCGATCTTCGCCGCGTCGGGGATGTACAGGTCTTCCAGGGCGTCGGAGAACGGCACTGGGGTGTGGGGCGCGGTAACCATTTCGATCGGCGCCTTGAGCGACGCGAAGGCTTTCTGCGCCACCAGGGCCGAGATGTCGGTGGCCATGGAGCAGCGCGGGTTGGCTTCGTCGATCACCACCAGACGCCCGGTCTTCTCCACGCTTTCCAGGATGCTGTCTTCATCCAGCGGGCTGGTGGTGCGCAGGTCGATCACCTCGCAATCGATGCCGCGCCCGGCCAAGGCACGGGCCGCGTCCAGGGCGGTGTTCACCGTGCGCCCGTAGGACACCAGGGTCACGTCCTTGCCGTCGCGCAGGAAGTTGGCCTCGCCGAAGGGAATCGCATAGGACTCTTCCGGCACATCGCCCTGCAGGCTGTAGAGCATTTTGTGCTCGCAGAAGATCACCGGGTCGTTGTCGCGGATGGCCTGGATCAACAGGCCCTTGGCGTCGTAGGGCGACGACGGGCAGACCACTTTCAGCCCGGGGATGTGGGTCCACAGCGAGGTGAGCATTTGCGAGTGCTGGGCCGCGGCGCGCAGGCCGGCGCCGACCATGGTGCGGATCACCAGCGGAGTCTGGGCCTTGCCGCCGAACATGTAGCGAAACTTCGCCGCCTGGTTGAGGATCTGGTCCAGGCAGCAGCCGGCGAAGTCGACGAACATCAGCTCGCACACCGGGCGCACGCCACGGGTGGCGGCGCCGACTGCGGCACCGACGTAGCCGATTTCCGACAGCGGTGTATCCAGCACCCGCCCGGGGAATTGATGGTAGAGGCCCTTGGTCACCCCGAGCACACCGCCCCAGGCGTCGTTGTCGCCGGGGGCGCCGGCACCGCCGGCCACGTCTTCACCCATGATGAACACGCTGGGGTCGCGCCGCATTTCCTGGGCCAGGGCTTCGTTGATGGCCTGCTGGTAACTGATTTTTCTCGCCATGATGGTGGTCTCTTGTTGTTCTTGGAGGAGGCTGTAGAACCTGTTCACGATCTAGCGAGCGACGCTCAGGCAAGGCAAAAATGGCTGAGAAAGCGGAATTTAGGGCCCTAAATGAGCATTTCGAAGCCATTTTTAACGCCGCATGAGCTAAGCGCAGCAGATCGTGAGCAGGTTCTTATGGGTAAGCGACGTACACGTCGCTAAGCAGGTCGGCGGGGCTCGGCTTGGGGTCGGACTTGGCCTTGCGCACCGCGTCTTCGATCAGCGCTTCCACGTCGGCATCGATCTGGTCCAGCTGGCTGGCCTGCACCAGGCCCGAACGGGTGGTGCGTTCGCGGAACTGCATCAGGCAGTCGTTGTGCTCGCGGTAATGCTTGACCTCATCCGGCGCGCGGTAGGTCTGGGCGTCGCCCTCGAAGTGGCCGTAGTAGCGGGTCAGCTTGACCTCGATCAGCGACGGCCCCTCCCCGGCCCGGGCGCGCTCCACGGCGGCGCCGGCAGCTTCGTGCACGGCGAAGAAATCAAAGCCGTCCACCGTCACCCCGGGCATGCCGAAACCGGCGGCGCGGTCGGCGATGTGGTCGCAGGCCACCGACCAGTTGGACGCCGTGGCCTCGGCGTAGCCGTTGTTCTCGGCGATGAACAGGCACGGCAGGTTCCACACCGAGGCCATGTTCATGGCCTCGAACACCGCGCCTTCGTTGGAGCCGCCGTCGCCGAAGAACACCACCGACACACCGTCGGTGCCTTGCAGCCTTGCGGCCAGGGCCGCGCCCACCACCAGCGGCGCTCCGGCACCGACGATGCCGTTGGCGCCGAGCATGCCCTTCTCGAAATCGGCGATGTGCATGGAGCCGCCCTTGCCCTGGCAGACCCCGGTCTTCTTGCCGTAGATCTCCGCCATCATCCCGAAGACGTCCACGCCCTTGGCGATGCAATGGCCGTGGCCGCGGTGGTTGGAGGCGATGCAGTCGTCGTCCCGCAGGTGGGCCATGACCCCGGCGGCGGAGGCTTCTTCCCCGGCGTAGAGGTGGACGAAACCGGGGATCTCGCCGGTGGCGAATTCCACGTGCAGGCGTTCTTCGAATGCGCGGATGGTGCGCATCACCCGGTAGGCGTGGAGCAACTGGTCAGTGGTCAGGGGTGTCGACATTTTTATTCTCCAGGGTGTCTTCGGACTGAAGGTTCACGGGGTGTTGCCGGTGATCGCGGTCGATGGCCAGCAGGCGCTGGCGCGCCGCGTGTGCCAGGACCGCGTTGACGTCGATGCTCAGCGGGCCGCCGGCATCCAGGGTGACCGTGGGCCGGTCGTGGGGGTTGAATTCGATCTCGCGCTCGCCATCCAGGGCCAGGGTGCCGGCGCTCAGGCACAGCGGCTGGGGCTCGTTGGGTTGCAGGTAACCGGACTCCAGCACGCCGCAGCCCTGCAGCAGGCCGGGGGCCAGGGGCACCAGCAGCGCTTCGGGGGACTGCGGGTCCAGGCGCATCCAGGCGCCGTGGGGTTCCTGGCGAGTCACTGGCAGCCACAGCCCGCAAAGGGCGGAAATGCCGATGGACTGGGGCTCGGCGAAGGTCACGAAGACCTCGGCCAGATCGCTGGCGCGGCTGATGGCCCGGGCGCCGACAAAGGCCAGGGGCGACACCGCCACGTCCACCAGGGCCACCTCGCACAGGCCTCGGGACGGCTCGCGCACCAGCAGGCGCTTGTTGCGCCGCAGGGCGATCTCGGCGGGCACCCGGCCGCTGGCGTAGAGCCCACCGACCAGCCCGGCGCTGGTGGCTTCGCGCAATTCCGGAAAGGCGTTGTTGGTACCGGTGGACAGGGTCAGCAGCGGAATGTCACCGACCTCGGCGGCCACCGCCTTGTGGGTGCCGTCGCCACCGAGCACGGCGATCAGCGACACCTCGCGCTCGGCCATCCAGCGCGCGGCCTGACGGGTGTCCTCGACGCTCTGGCGCAGGGTCAGGTCGAGGAACTCCAGGGCCGGCCAGTGCTGCTCCCGGGCCTGGCGGCTGCGGCTGTTTTTCTGCACCGCGGCGGCGATACCGGTCATGTCGGTAGGCATCAGCACCTGGGTGATGCCGGTGGCGCCAAAAGCCGCCAGCAGACGCTGGATCACCGAGACCTTGTCGGTGCTGGAGAACAGCCCGGCGTTGGCGGTGAGGCGGCGCACATCACGGCCCGAGGCCGGGTTGGCGATGATGCCAACGGTCAGGGGGCGGCGGTTCATGGGCTCACCGCGGGCGGAGCACAGGCAGGAGAAAACATCGGGCACCTCGTTCTTATTCTTCGATGGGCCAGTCGACGCGGGTTGCCGGAGACTGGTTGCCAAGGGCCAGAGCAAGGCCGGTGCCAGGTGTCGGAAAACCTCTGCAAAAGGCTGTTCCAGAGCGGCTGACGTGCTTGCTGCGGCGCGTTGAAGCCAGCCGCCCGTGAGACGTTGCATGTCAGGCTGCACGGGGCCTGGGCGAGACCTTGAGACGTTGCGTCTCACTGCCGTCCCGGCGGCGTTCGGTGCTTGTCGAGGGCGGCGGATCGGCGCTTAATGCGCCGACAACGATAAGAAGCTGCAACCGGAGGCCTTCATGCTTTCCGCACATTCCAAAGCCCATGTGGACTGCGTCAGCCGGGTCCTGAAAAACGCCGCGCACCTGCCCCAGGCGCCGGTGCCGAGCCTGATCCTCGATTCCTGGCGGCGCTCCATGGAGCAGCACCAACTGGACCCCGGCTCGCTGCAGGGGCCGCGCATCCTGTCGGAAAACGTGCTCAAGGAATGCCGTGAGCGCTCCGAGCTGTTCCTGCGCATTGCCAGCGAAGAAGTGGCGCGCCTGCATGGCCGGGTGCGCGACGCCGACTACTGCGTGCTGCTCACCGACGCCCAGGGCCAGACCATCGACTACCGGGTGGAATCCACCTTGCGCAACGACTGCCGCAAGGCCGGGCTGTACCTGGGCACCTGCTGGTCGGAGGGTGAAGAAGGCACCTGCGGCGTGGCGGCGGTGCTCACCGCGCGCACGCCGATCACCGTGCACAAGCGCGACCACTTTCGCGCCGCGTTTATCGGCCTGACCTGCTCCGCCGCCCCGGTGTTCGACCCCCAGGGCGAGCTGCTGGGGGTGCTGGACGTGTCGGCAGTGCGCTCCCCGGATGACCGCCGTTCCCAGCACCTGATCCGGCAGATGGTTGTGCAGAGCGCGCGGGAGATCGAACAGGCGTTCTTCATGAACAGCGCCCAGGGTTACTGGGTGCTGCGGGCCCATGCCAGCCCGGGCTATGTCGACAGCCAGCCCGATTACCTGCTGGCCTGGGACGACGAGGGTTGCCTGCGCGCGCTGAACCCGGCGGCGCGCCATTACCTGCTGCGCCGCTATGGCCGCTTGCCGCAGCACATCACCCAGGTGTTCGACCCGCAGCTGTTGCAGCGCGCCCGGGACGAAGCCCTGTGCCCGCTGTCCGCCGAGCTGCATGGCCGCTTGCAGGCGCCGCGCCGGCCCCAGAGTCGCCCGCGCCTGAGCCTGGCCGGCGAACCGCTGGACCCGCGAGTGGAACAGAGCCTGCGCCTGGCGGTGCGGGTCAAGGACCGCCACCTGCCAGTGCTGATCCAGGGTGAGACCGGCTCCGGCAAGGAAGTCTTCGCCCGCCAGCTGCACCAGGCCAGCCAGCGCCGGGACCGGCCCTTTGTCGCGGTGAACTGCGCGGCGATTCCCGAGAACCTGATCGAGAGCGAGCTGTTCGGCTACGTCGCCGGAGCCTTTACCGGTGCGTCGAGCAAGGGCATGCAGGGGCTGCTGCAACAGGCCGATGGCGGCACCCTGTTCCTCGATGAAATCGGCGACATGCCCCTGGCCTTGCAGACCCGCCTGCTGCGGGTGCTGGCCGAGGGTGAAGTGGCGCCGCTGGGGGCCGCGCAGCGCAAGGCGGTGGACATCCAGGTGATCTGCGCCACCCACCGCGACCTGGAAGCGCTGGTGGCCGAAGGCGGCTTTCGCGAAGACCTGTATTTCCGCCTCGGTGGCGCGCGCTTTCAGCTGCCGCCGCTGCGCGAACGCAGCGACCGGCTGGCACTGATCACACAGATTGTCGAAGAAGAATCCAAGCGCTGCGGCGCGCCGGTGCAACTGGGCAATGCGGCGCTGGAATGCCTGCTGGGCTACCGCTGGCCGGGCAACGTGCGGCAATTGCGCCACGTGCTGCGCTACGCCTGCGCCGTGTGCGAAGGGCCGCTGATCCAACTGCATGACTTGCCCGAACAACTGCGCGGCGCCGAGGCCGAAGGCGCCCTGCCCGCCCTGGAAACCGCCACCAGCCCCGAGCGCCAGGCCCTGCTGGATGCCCTGGTGCGCCACCGCTGGAAACCCGTGGCGGCGGCCAAGGCCCTGGGCATCTCCCGCGCCACCCTGTACCGCCGCGTGCAACAGCACGGCATCCAGATGCCCGGCCGCAGCCCGGTCTAACCCCAATGAAAACCTGTAGCCGCTGCTGAGCCTGCGAAGCTGCGCAAAGGCCCGTAGGGCCTTGCCTGGCGATCTCCCGCCGAATCTACAGCGCCTTCAAAATCCCCGCGTCTCCTGCACAGCCGTGCGCAGCCTGCGGCAGCGGCTACAGGGTTGGGTTGAGGCGGGCGCGGTAGCGACCGGGGCTTTCGCCGGTCCATTTCTTGAACGCGCGGTGGAAGGCGCTGGGCTCTTGGAAGCCGGTCAGTTCGGCAATCTCGCTGATGCTGACGCTGGTGCGGCGTAGCAGTTCGACGGCCACGCCGCGGCGTACTTCGTCCTTGATCTCTTGATAGGAGCCGCCCTCGCGCTCCAGGCGCCGGCGCAGGGTGCTGGCGCTCATCTGCACTTCGCGGGCAAAGGCTTCCAGGGTCGGCCACTGGCTGTAGTGGCAGCTGCGCAGGCGTTGGTGCACCTGGCGGGTCAGGCCGTGCTGGTTGCGAAAGCGGATCACCAGCCACTGCGGGGCGCTGCGCAGGAACACCTTGAGCGAGGCCAAATCCTGGACCACCGGCAGGCGCAAAAAGCGGCTGGCAAATTCGATCTCGGTGCGCCCGGCGTTCCAGGTCAGGTTGCTGCCCCACAGCAGCGGGTCGTCGCTGAGGCTCAGGCGTGAATGACGAAAATCAGCGCGGTCGATGGGTATCCTCCGCCCGCCGAGCCAGCACAACAGGCTGATGATCAGCACCAGCAGGGTTTCCTCCGCGTAATGGCTACGCAGCGGATCGTCGCAGCAGCTGTCCAGGCTGATCACCGCGCGCTTGCCCCGCAGGCTGAGGCTGGCGCCGACGTCGCGCAGGAACAGGCCAAAGTTGTTCAGGCACTGGCGCAAGGCCTTTTCCAGGTTGGGCTCCTGGATCAGCCCGCGGCAGATCAGGGCGAAAGCCCCCGGCGGCATGCCCCGAGAGTCGAGCTGGAAGAATTCGTCCTGCAACTCGCGGATCTGGATCAGCCACAACGTGGCAAAGGCGCTGCCGGGCACCCGCGCCCGGGGCTGGTCGAGCAGCGCCGGGTCGATGCCGGCCTCCCTCAGTACCGCCGCCAGCCGCTGCGGCTGCTGGCGCAGGGCGTGGGTCATCACCCGGACAAAGTAGACCGCGACCGAATCCGTTTCACGCATGTAGAGGCTGTGCTCCCGTAGCTGGACCTATGGCAAAAAACGCCAGCACCCTTGACCGCTTTCGGCATAGGCCGGCCACCGTGTGCGGCTCTAGACTCGCGCTGGATAACCCGCAGGGCAAGGCAACCGCGCCATGCTCCGCGAAGGCCATGAACAAAGGAAGAGCTGAAGATGAATCTTGCAAATATCGGGGTGATCGGCGCCGGCACCATGGGCAACGGCATCGCCCAGGTCTGCGCCCAGGCGGGCTTCGACGTGACCCTGCTGGACATCGCCCAGGGCGCCCTGGACAAGGCCCTGGCCACCATCGGCAAGAACCTCGACCGTCAGGTGAGCAAAGGCACCTTGAGCGAAGACGACAAGCGCGCCGCCCTGGACAAGATCCGCATCAGCACCGACTACAGCGTGCTCAAGGACGCGCAACTGGTGATCGAAGCCGCCACCGAGAACCTCGACCTCAAGCTCAAGGTGCTGCAGCAGATCGCCGCCCAGGTCAGCGCCGAGTGCGTGATCGCCTCCAACACCTCGTCGCTGTCGATCACCCAACTGGCGGCCAGCGTCAGCGCGCCGGAGCGCTTTATCGGCCTGCATTTTTTCAACCCGGTGCCGGTGATGGGCCTGATCGAGGTGATCCGCGGCCTGCAGACCAGCGATGCGACCCACGCCCTGGCCATGAACATGGCCGAGCGCCTGGGCAAGACCGCGATCACCGCCGGCAACCGCCCGGGGTTTGTGGTCAACCGCATCCTGGTGCCGATGATCAACGAGGCGATCCTGGTGTTCCAGGAAGGCCTGGCCAGCGCCGAGGACATCGACGCCGGCATGCGCCTGGGCTGCAACCAGCCCATCGGCCCGCTGGCCCTGGCCGACCTGATCGGCCTGGACACCCTGCTGGCGATCCTTGAAGCCTTCTACGACGGCTTCAACGACAGCAAGTACCGCCCCGCGCCGCTGCTCAAGGAAATGGTTGCCGCCGGCTACCTGGGGCGCAAGACCGGTCGGGGTTTCCATACCTATGGCTGAGCGCTGCTCACGCTTTGCCGAAAGCCGCGACAAGGCCCTGGAGCTGTTCGCCAGCAAGGGCTTCGGCCAGGTCGGCATGCGTGAGCTGGCGAGCCATCTGGGGCTGACCCCGGGCTCGCTGTACCACCATTACCCGAGCAAGCAGCACCTGCTGCTGGACCTGATCGAAGAGTTCTTCGATGAGCTGCACAGCACCCTCAAGCGCCTGCAACGGCGAAAGTTGCAGGGCGACTGCCTGCCGGCGCTGATCCGCGCCCACTTGAAGCTGCACCGGGAATTGCCGCGGCATTTTCGCTTGGTGGAGCGTGACAGCGGCTGCCTCAATCCCGACCAGCAACTGCGGGTCGGGCAATTGCGCGAGCGTTACGAGCAACAGCTGCTGCAACTGCTGGGCACCCCGCCCGGCCTTGGCCCGCAGGCCCAGCGCGCCGCCGCCCATGCCCTGGCCAACCTGCTCAACAGCGCCCCCAGCTGGTTCAGCGAGCAACCGCTGGCCGAGCGTGAACGCGAAGCCCTGCTGGAAAACCTGCTCAGCGGCGCCATCGAGCGCCTGCTGGGGGGCGCGCCGCTGCACAGCGCGGTGGCCTGAGCCTGAGCCTCAGCGCAGTTGCAGCGGGTCCACCAGCCCGGCGGCAATCGCCATGCCCACCAGCTGCGGCAGGTGCTCGGCCTGCATGCGCTTCATCACCCGTGAGCGGTACAGGTCGATGGTCTTGATGCTGACCCCCAACTGCTCGGCGATCTCGCGGTTGCTATAGCCCTGCACCAGCGGCAGCAACACGTCCTTCTCCCGTGGCGTCAGGCTCTCCAGCAAACCTTGCACCCGGGCCTGCCCGGCGCTCTGGTGCTGATGGCGGTCGGCGCGGCTCAGGGCCTGTTGCACGCTGTCCAGCAGCAGCTGTTCGTTGTAGGGCTTCTCGATGAAATCCACCGCTCCGGCCTTGAAGGCGCGGACCACGATGGGCACGTCGGCGTGGCCGCTGACAAAGATCAGCGGCAGGTGGATATCGCGCTGGCGCAACTCTTCCTGGACATTCAGCCCGCCCATGCCGGGCATGCGCACATCCAGCAGCACGCAGGCATTGAGGCTGGGGTCGCAGTGTTCGAGAAACTCGCGGCCGCTGGTGAACGGCAGCGCCTTGAGGCCCACCGACTCCAGGAGCCAGACGGTGGAGTCGAGCATGCCCGGGTCGTCGTCGACCACATACACCAGCTGCTGCGCCTCACTTGTCATTGCCTTGCTCCTGTTATCGGGTGGGAAGTTGCATCGGGATCGGCCGGGGCCGTGGCCGGCAGGTGGCAGCACATCGTCAAGCCACGCTCCTGGAGCTGAGCCTGCAAGTCGCCGCCAAAGCCTTCGACGATGCTGCGGCTCATGGACAGTCCGAGCCCCAGGCCGTTGGCCTTGCTGGTGTAGAACGGGGTGAACAGCTGGGGCAACTGCTCGGCAGACACCCCGGGGCCCTGGTCGCTGACGCTGATCCGCACCCCGCCCTCGGCCGCCGCTTCGGCGCCCAGCACAATGTGCGAGCCTTGCTGTGGATGCACTTCGCGATTGGCTTCGATGGCGTTGCGCAACAGGTTCAGCAGCACCTGTTCCAGCAGCACCCGGTCGGCGTACACCGGCGGCAGATTATCCGCCAGGCGCAGCTCGATCGTCACCTGGCTGGCCTGGGCTTCCCAGGCGCACAGGCGCACGGTTTCCCGGGCCACTTCGGCGAGGTCCAGGGCCTGCACCCGGCGCCCGCCCTTGCGCAGAAAGGCCCGCAGGCGCTTGATCACTTCGGCGGCGTGGGTCGCCTGTTCGGCGATCCGCTCCAGGCCCTGGGCGACCTTGCGGGCGGCGTCGGGCTGAATGTCCAGGGCCTGCAAGTAGCGCTGGCTGGCATTGGCGTAATTGACCACCGCCGCCAGGGGCTGGTTGATCTCGTGGGCGATGCCCGAGGCCAGTTCGCCCAGGGTCACCAGGCGCGCCGTGTGGGCCAGTTCGTCCTGGTGATGGCGCTGCTGGGCCTCGCGCAGTTCGCGCTCGCTCTGATCGTGGGCCACCAGGGAATAGAAACGCTCGCCGCTGGCGGCGCGATGGGCCAGGAGCATCAGCGACACCGGCACCGAACCGCCGCCGGCCGGGGGTTGCAGGCGCGTCTCGACGCTCCAGCGGCCGCTGCGCTCGGCACAGCTCCAGCCTTCCTGTTGCAGGCTCTGCAGCACTTCCTGGCTGAGGATCGCCGCCAGCTCCGGCATCGCCTGCCCGGCGGCAAGCCCCAGGGTGCGCCGCGCGGCCGGGTTGAGGTAGGTCACCGCGCCGCCGGGCTGGATGAACAGCACCGGGTCGGGGTTGGCTTCCACCACTTCGGCCAGGCGCCGCTTGTTCTCCTCGGCCTGGACCCGGGCGGTGATGTCCCGGGACACCGCCACCACTTCCACCACGGTCCCGGTGTAGGTGTCGCGGATGCCGCGGCAGGCGGTTTCGAACCACAGGTAATGACCGTCGCGATGGCGGATGCGGTAGGTCATGGTGTGGTAGCCGTCCTGCTCCAGGGCGTCCTGAGTGCGCTGCATCAGCCCAGCCAGATCCTGACTGTGGAACAGGCTGCGGGCCAGCAGGCCGCGCAGTTGTTCGGGCCAGTAGCCCAACAGGGTCCAGGACGCCGGCGAGGCGTCGAGGAAGGTGCCGTCCGGGGTGTGCCGGGAAATCAGGTCGGTGGTGTTCTCGGTGATCAGCCGGTACAGGCGCCGGGCCCTGGCCGACTCGCGCTCGGCCTGGACCTGGGTCGTGGCCTCTTGGCAGCGGGCCAATACCCGCTGCCGGTGCGGGTCAGGGATAAAGCTCCAGAGCAGGATGCGTTCGCCCCACTGGGCCTCCACCTGTTCGATGGCGCGCTGCTGCTCCAGGCAGGCCCGCACCAGGGCCGGGTGGTTGATCGGCAGCAGGGCCGCGAGATCGCCAGTGGCCGCATCGTCCAGCCACTGGCGCAGCGCCGGGTTGAGGTCCAGCGGCTGCGCCCGGGCGTCCAGCAGCAGGCTCGGTTGCGGGTCGTGGCCGAGCCAGGGCGAGTCCGGCAAGCGGCCTTCACGCTGGAGCTGCAGCCAGCGGCTCAGGTGGGTGGAGGTGGGCATGGTCGATCAACCTGTGGGTGGCAACAGCGAAGATTCAATATAGTACAACTACTATACAACTCAGGTAGTACTTCCATATCAATCGACAAACAGTATATAAAAGACCCCGGATAAGTCACCGAGCGCCTGCAAAAAGCCTCGGCCAATAGAGCTAATAATCAGCCACCGGGTACCCGAACCATGTCCATCTACGAGCAAGGCCTGGCGCCGTCTGCCGTCAACCATATCGCCCTCTCCCCCTTGAGCTTCATCGAACGCACCGCTGCGGTTTACCCCGATTATCCGGCGGTGATCCACGGTTCGATCCGCCGCACCTGGGCCCAGACCTACAGCCGCTGCCGGCGTCTGGCCTCGGCCCTGGCCGGGCGCGGTATCGGCAAGAACGACACCGTGGCGGTGATGCTGCCGAATATCCCGGCGATGCTTGAAGCGCATTTTGGCGTGCCGATGATCGGCGCCGTGCTCAATGCACTCAACGTGCGCCTGGACGCCGAGGCCATCGCCTTCATGCTGGCCCACGGCGAAGCCAAGGTGCTGATCGCCGACCGCGAGTTCCATGAGGTGATCCACGCCGCCGTGGCCATGCTCGACCACCCGCCCCTGGTGATCGACCTTGACGACCCCGAGTACGGCGAAGGCCAGCCGGTCAGCGATCTGGATTACGAGGCCTTTCTCGCCGAGGGCGATCCGGAGTTTGCCTGGCAGTGGCCGGACGACGAGTGGCAGGCCATCGCCCTGAACTACACCTCAGGCACCACCGGCAACCCCAAGGGCGTGGTCTATCACCACCGCGGCGCCTACCTCAATGCCCTGGGCAACCAGATGACCTGGGCCATGGGCAACCACCCGGTGTACCTGTGGACCCTGCCGATGTTCCACTGCAATGGCTGGTGCTACCCCTGGACCGTCACCGCCCTGGCCGGGGTGCATGTGTTTTTGCGCCGGGTCGACCCGCAGAAGATCCTCAACCTGATCCGCGAGCATCAGGTCACCCACCTGTGCGGCGCGCCCATCGTGCTCAATGCCCTGGTGAACATGCCGGACTCGGCCAAGGCGGCCATCGACCACCCGGTCAACGCCATGGTGGCCGGGGCCGCGCCACCGGCCAAGGTGATCGGCGCCGTGGAGGAGATGGGCATCAAGGTGACCCACGTCTACGGCCTGACCGAGGTCTATGGTCCGGTGACCCTGTGTGCCTGGCACGCGGCCTGGGACGAGCTGCCGCTGGAGCAGCGGGCGCAGATCAAGTCGCGCCAGGGCGTGCGCTACCCGACCCTGGAAGGGGTGATGGTGGCCGATCCGAAGACCCTCGAACCCATGCCCCGGGACGGCCAGACCATCGGTGAGATCTTCATGCGCGGCAACACCGTGATGAAGGGCTACCTGAAGAACCCCACCGCCACCGCCGAAGCCTTCGAGGGCGGCTGGTTCCACACCGGCGACCTGGGGGTGACCCACCCCGACGGCTACATCGAAATTCGCGACCGACTCAAGGACATCATCATTTCCGGCGGCGAGAACATCTCCACCATCGAGCTGGAAGGCGTGCTCTATCGCCACCCGGCGGTGCTGGAAGCGGCGGTGGTGGCCCGGCCCGACGAAAAATGGGGCGAAACCCCCTGCGCCTTCATCACCCTCAAGGCCGATCATCAGGACGTGAGCGAAGCCGAGATCATCGCCTTCTGCCGCGAACACCTGGCGGGCTTCAAGGTGCCGCGCACCGTGGTCTTCAGCACATTGCCCAAGACTTCCACCGGCAAGATCCAGAAGTTCGTCCTGCGCGACATGGCGAAAAACCTCTAGCCTGAATACACCGACCCAGCCCCTGTAGGAGCTGGCCGGGTGGCGCTCCGCTTGCCGGCGAAGGCGTCGACCAGGTCGATACATGGCTCGCGGGCTTCTTCGCCGGCAAGCCGGCTCCTACAAGGAGGCGGGCTTGGCGTTTTCGATTCATGCGGCTACGGCCGTTCAACCTCCCCTTTTGCCCGAGGTTCCTGCAATGCCCGAATTCAACGCTCCCCTGCGCGATATGCGCTTTGTCCTGCATGAAGTGTTCAATGCGCCCAAGCTCTGGGCCCGTCTGCCGGCCCTGGCCGATACCGTGGACGGCGACACCGCCGACGCCATTCTCGAAGAAGCGGCCAAGGTCACCGGCAATCTGATCGCCCCGCTCAACCGCAGCGGCGACGAGGAAGGCGCCAGCTGGCACGCCGGGCAGGTACGCACCCCGGCCGGTTTCAAGGAGGCCTACAGCACCTATATCCAGGGCGGCTGGGTCGGCCTGAGCGGCAACCCGGCCTACGGCGGGATGGGCATGCCGAAGATGCTCGCGGTGCAGTTCGAAGAGATGCTCTACGCCGCCAACTCCAGCTTCGCCCTGTACTCGGCCCTGAGCTCCGGGGCCTGCCTGGCCATCGACGCCCACGCCAGCGAAACGCTCAAGCAGCTGTACCTGCCGCCGATGTACGAAGGCCGCTGGGCCGGCTCCATGTGCCTGACCGAGGCCCACGCCGGCACCGACCTGGGGATCATCCGCACCCGCGCCGAACCCCAGGCCGACGGCAGCTACAGGATCAGCGGCAGCAAGATCTTCATCACCGGCGGCGAACAGGACCTGACCGAAAACATCATCCACCTGGTGCTGGCCAAGCTGCCGGACGCCCCGGCCGGGCCCAAGGGCATCTCGCTGTTCCTGGTGCCGAAGATCCATGTGGACGCCAACGGCAACCTCGGCGCGGCCAACGCGGTGAGCTGCGGTTCCATCGAACACAAGATGGGCATCAAGGCCTCGGCCACCTGCGTGCTGAACTTCGACGGCGCCAGCGGCTGGCTGATCGGCGAGGCCAACAAGGGCCTGGCGGCAATGTTCACCATGATGAACTACGAGCGCCTGTCCATCGGCATCCAGGGCATCGGCTGCGCCGAGAACTCCTACCAGAACGCCCGCACCTACGCCCGCGAGCGCATCCAGAGCCGCTCCCCGGCCGGCCCGGTGGCCAAGGACAAGATCGCCGACCCGATCATCGTCCACCCCGATGTGCGGCGCATGCTGCTGAGCATGAAGGCCATGACCGAAGGCGGCCGGGCCTTTGCCAGCTACGTCGGCCAGCAGCTGGACCTGGCCAAGTTCGCCGACCAGCCCGTTGAGCGCCAAAACGCCGAGGCCCTGGTGGCGCTGCTGACCCCGGTGGCCAAGGCGTTCTTTACCGACACCGGGCTGGACAGCTGCGTGCTCGGCCAGCAGGTCTTCGGCGGCCACGGCTACATCCGCGAGTGGGGCCAGGAGCAATTGGTGCGTGATGTGCGCATCGCCCAGATCTACGAAGGCACCAATGGCATCCAGGCCCTGGACCTGTTGGGGCGCAAGGTGGTGGGCAATGGCGGTGTGGCCCTGCGTCTGTTCACCGGCGAGATCCGCGACTACGCCTACCTGCCCGGCGCCGCCTACGCCGCCGAGCTGCTCGACGCGGTGCAGCGCCTGGAAGACCTCAGCGACTGGCTGCGCGAACAGGCGGCGCACAACCCCCACGCGGTGGGCAGCGCCTGCGTCGAGTACCTGCAACTGTTCGGCTACGTGGCCTATGCCTATCTGTGGGCGCGCATGGCCCAGGTGGCCGAGCACAAGCGCTCCGAGGACGACGGTTTCTACGGCGCCAAGCTGGCCACCGCGCGCTTCTACTTCAGCCGCCTGCTGCCGCGCATCCTCAGCCTGGAGCAGAGCATCCGCGCCGGCAGTGACTCGCTGTTCGGCCTCGACGCCGAGCACTTCTGAGGGCCTGGGCAGGGCGCCCGCCGCCCTGCCCCGTGCCGGTAAAAAAGCCGCGCCCGCAGGTGCAAAACCTCGGGCGCCGCTGCATACTCCGCGCACCCGAGCACCGCCCAAGGAAGAAACGTGTTGGCCCCCGCCCTGATCATCGCCAGCTCAGCCATCGTGCTGCTGCTCGGCACCTTGCACCTGATCTACACCTTCGCCAGCGACAAATTCCAGCCCCGTGATCCGGCCCTGGCCGAACGCATGCGCCAGGTGTCGCCGATGATCACCCGCCAGACCAGCCTGTGGCGGGCCTGGGTCGGCTTCAACGCCAGCCACAGCCTGGGCGCCATGCTGTTCGGCCTGGTCTATGGCTACCTGGCCTGGCTGCACCCGGTCCTGCTGCTGGAGGCCCGTGGCTTGCTGCTGATCGGCCTGGGGTTTCTTGCCAGCCTGTGGGTGCTGGCGATTCGTTACTGGTTCCGCATTCCCCTGGCGGGCATCAGCCTCGCCCTGGTGCTGTTCGCGGCTGCCTGCGGTTTGCTGTTCGTCTGAATCCAACCCACCACTTCCCCTCACCGACCCTGTTATTTTCGAGTCCCTGCATGTCGCCCCTGTACACCTTCTGGTCCTGGCTCTACCCCCCGCTGTGCTGGATCGCCGTCGCCGTACAGGTGGCCACCATGATCCGTTGCAACCTGCACCTGATCGTCCCCCGGGAAGTCGGCGGCACGCTGTTCGGCGGTTCCATGGATTTCATGCTGTACCTGGGCGGCTGGGCCTTCAGCGTTCTGGGTCTGGGCCTGGCCGTACTGACCCGGGTGCCCGGCGCACGCCTGGCCTGGATCATCGGCGGACTGGTGCAGTTGTTGCTGGGCCTGTGGTGGCGGATCAACTACCCGGATGATTTCGACGGCAACCTGATCTTCAGTATCCAGCCCCGAATGCTGGACTATGTAATGGTCTTCGGTTTCGCCCTGGTCTACAGCGGCATCCATCTGTGGCGCCGGCAGCGGCTCAAGCCGCGCCCGCCCAGCAACGCCGATGAGCTGTCGCTGCGGATCATCTGGGCCGTGCTCCTGGCGGGCTTCTTCATCCCGCCACTGGTCAATGCCAGCCAGCAGCCCCTGCCGCACTGCGCCTTCAACAAGGCCGGAAAGCAACTGAGCGCGTGCCTGCTAGGCACCCCGGAGGAACGGGTGATTGTCGACTGACCGTCACTCCGGCCGCTTTCTACCCTTTCTCGACCTCGATGAGTTTGCCCATGTCCCGCCTGTACACCCTCTGGTCCCGGCTCTACTACCCGCTGTGCTGGATCGCCGTCGCCGCGCCGACGGCCACCATGATCCATTGCAACCTGAACCTGATCGTGCCCCGGGAGGTCGGCGGCACCCTGTTCGGCGGCTCCATGGGCTTTGTGATGTACCTGGGCGGCTGGGCCCTCAGCGTCCTGGGCCTGGTGCTGGCGCTGCTGACCCGGGTGCCCGGCGCGCGCCTGGCCTTGATCGTCGCCGGGCTGGTGCAAGGGCTGCTGGGCCTGTGGTGGCGGATCAACTACCCGGATGATTTCGACGGCAACCTGCTCTTCAGCATCCAGCCCCGGGAGCTGGACTATGTGATGGTCTTCGGCTTTGCCCTGGTCTACAGCGGCGTCTACTTGTTGCGTCAGCAGCGGCTCAAGCCGCGTCCGCCCGCCACTGGCAATCTGCTCGCGCTGCGCACCCTGTGGGCCCTGATGCTGGCGGCGACCTTCATGCTCCCACCACTGCTGGCCATCACCCGCAAACCCCTGCCCTATTGTGCCTTCGACCGAGCCGGCAATCAGTTGAGCGTATGCCTGGGTCCGGACACCCGAGTGATTGTCGACTGAGCGTCACCCCGGCTTCTTTCTACCTGTTCTCTACCTTGATGAGTGTGACCATGTCTCGCCTGTTTACCCTGTGGTTGTGGCTGTACCGCCCCCTGTGCTGGATCGTCGTCGCCATCCCGCTGTCGGTGATGCTGCTGTGCGACGTGCAAATGATGCAACCGCGGGATGTCAGCGGCACGCTGTTCGGCGGCGCCATGGGTTTTCAGCTGTACCTGTTTGCCTGGGTGCTGTGCCTGATCGGCCTGGTCCTGGCCCTGCTGACCCGGATGCCCGGCGCGCGCATGGCCTGGCTGATGTCCGGGCTGGTGCCGTTGCTGCTGGGGGTGTGGTGGCGGCTCACCTACCCGGATGATGAGGATGGCAGCCGCGCGTTCAGCCCCCAGGCCTGGGAGCTGGACTACATGATGGGCGTCGTCGGCGTACTCTTCATCAGCGGCCTGTACCTGTACTGGCGCCGCCGCCTCGTCTCACGGCCCGCCGCCCACAGCGCCGATGTGCTGTTTCTGCAGACCCTGTGGGCGCTGGTGCTGGCGGCGGCGTTCATCCTGCCGCCGCTGAGCTTCATCAAGCAGCAAACCCTACCCCGCTGCGCGTTCAACAAGGCCGGGGAGCAATTGACCGTGTGCCTGAGCGATGATCCGAACGAGCCGGTGATTGTCGACTGACCCGGCGCTTGCAGCAGCCCGGACACAAAAAAGCCCCGAACCGATCGGGGCTTTTTTCTGCCGGGTGCTATCGAAGCTTGGTGGCCGGTGCTTCCCTGCGCAGCGGCAAGGTGGCAGCAAAGGCCAGGGCTTCTTCCCGGGTGCCAAAAGTGGCGAGCCGGTCACCCGGGGTGCAGACCTTCCAGGGGCCGTGGTTGACGCTCAATACCTGATAACCGTTGATCTGCAACTTGTTCAACAGTGGCGTACTCATGGACACCTCCTTTTTGTCAGCGTGCCTGGGGCTTGGCCGTTTTACCTTACACCCGCAGAACGATCCGGCGACGGCCGCATGTCGGCGCCCGGTCATTTCCTCAGGTTGGCCAGAGGGTCGTAGGCGCGCGAACGCTTGCGCTGATGCTCGGGTTCGGGCTGATCCAGGGGCGCCCTGGCCGGGCCCACCGGATCGACCTGGGGGTCGGCGAGGTCCGGCGAATCGGGGTCGAAACCCGGGTCATGGGGATTCGAGGCGTGCTCGGACGAGCGCGGCCCCGTGGGGTTCTTGGCAGCCATGGTCAGCTCCTGTGCTAGCCCGCAACAGGGCGGGTACAGCCTTTGGATCGCGATCCGCTCCAAGGGTGCCGGCAAACGGACCAATGGCCACCGGCAAATTGCATTGCGCTGCGCAGCGTCGCAGGATGACGCCCTGGCCCACAACCGCTCAAAAGGAAGTGTTGATGACAATTCGTGCCGTGGTTTTCGATTTTGGTGGCGTGCTGTTCGACTGGAGCCCGCACCACCTGTACCGCCAACTGATCCCCGACGACGCCCGTCGCCAGTGGTTCCTCGACACCGTCTGCACCCAGGCCTGGAACACCCAACAGGACGCCGGCCGGCCCCTGGCCGAAGCGACCCGCAGCCTGGTGGCCGAGCATCCCGAGCATGCGCCGTTGATCGAAGCCTATTACGGGCGCTGGCCGGAGATGCTCAAGGGACCGCTGGAAGACGGCGTGGCCCTGCTGGAGGACCTGCACCAGGCGCAGATGCCGCTGTTCGGGTTGACCAACTGGTCCCAGGAAACCTTTCCCTATGCCTGGGAGAATTACCCGTTTTTACAGAAGTTTCGCGACATTGTGGTGTCGGGGCAGGAGCGGCAGATCAAGCCGGATGCCGAGATCTATCACACGGCCTTGGGGCGCATTCGTGCGCATTTGCC
Source organism: Pseudomonas danubii (assembly GCF_042980055.1). Taxonomy (NCBI): domain Bacteria; kingdom Pseudomonadati; phylum Pseudomonadota; class Gammaproteobacteria; order Pseudomonadales; family Pseudomonadaceae; genus Pseudomonas; species Pseudomonas danubii. Next base: position 3,556,022 of record NZ_CP116502.1, on the reverse strand, counting down.
GGGGGTGGCGCCTGAGGAGTTGGTGTTCATTGATGATCATGCGCCGAACATCGTCGCGGCCAGAGCGTTGGGGTGGCGGGCGATTCATCATGTGGCCGCGGGGGAGACGCGGCGGCAGTTGGGGGAGTTGGGGGTGGTTTGAGTCCTGGGGCTTTTTTTTGGGGGGGGGACATATCCGGTGCTGCGGGTGTGGCTACTGGCGGTTCCGCTCTTACAGCGGGTTTGGGAGCATATCCGTTCTTGCGGGTGCGGCCGCTGGCGGTTTCGCTTTTGCAGCGGGTTTGGGTACATATCCGTTCCTGCGGGTGCGGCCGCTGGCGGTTCCGCTCTTACAGCGGCTTTGGGTACATATCCGTTCTTGCGGGTGCGGCCGCTGGCGGTTCCGCTCTTACAGCGGCTCACTTTTGAAGATCCGGAATGCCGGCCCAGACAAAAGTAAGCAAAACGCTTCTGCCCCTCCACTCGGTGCCTCGCTTAGGCTCGGCATGCCCTCACTCCGGCATTGATCCGTGGGCCGCCGCCACCGGCCATCCATGGCCTGGGGCGGCTAACCCGGCATCCATGCCGGGTTACCCACGGCTCAATGCCTGCGTTCGGCCATCGTGGTTAACGGGGCGTTCAGATCAAGATCAAGATCAAAATCAAAAGCAAGATCAAAATCTGACGGCGGCCTGCCGGCCGGCCTGTTTCATTGCCGTTCGCATTAATGTAGCCGCTGCCGAAGGCTGCGAACGCTCTGGGCGGCACTCCGTCGCAGGAGACGCTAAACCTGCCTCCCCGATATTCCTGACATATCGCGTCGCCTGGTTTCGCAGCCTTCGGCAGCGGCTACAAAGAGCCGGCCTGCGCACCTTGGCTTTGGCTTTTGATCTTGATCTTGATCTTGATCTTGATCTTCCGGCCCCTTCCCAGCCGGCCGAGCGTAGGCGTTGCGTAGGGGGCAGCTCGGCATGGATGCCGAGCTAGCCGCCACCCGGCCATGGATGGCCGGTTGGCGGCGGGCCCCCGGAGCAATGCCGAAGCGAGGGAACCCCGAGCCCCAGCGAGGGGCCCATGGAGGGGCAAGCGTTTTTGGTTCCTTTTTAGGCGTTTGTAAAAAGGGACTCGCCGTAAGGGCGAAACCCTAAGCGGCCGTTACCGCAGCAACGGATATGTACTCCGCCCCCCATCGCCATAAAGGCGCAACCGTCAACGGCCGCCCCCGCAGGAACAAAACCACCCCCTCTATCGCCATCCGCAATCACCCCCACCCCTCCATATCGCCCCATGGAATACCCCAAAAATCCCCCCCTTACGCCCGTGAATCCACCTGTCGGAAACCCACAAAATCAATGTGCCATTACCCCGCCAATTCCCCCCGCGCTGCTTAACTGCAAAAGCTGCCAAGTACCGCAGCCCCCCCTAACCCCCAAGGAAGGCACACACCATGAGCCCCACCTCGCAACACACGGTTGTCCCCTACGGAGTCGCGATCCAGTCGGCCATCGCCGAAGGCCAGCTACCCCAGATGAAAGCCCTGCTGGCCAAGCGCGATCCGAAGCACGACGAGCCCAAGGATCTGAAAGCCGCCTACGAAAAACTGGCCAAGGAAGTCGCCCGCCTGGAACAGCACTAATCGCTGTTTCCCCGTCATTGAATGGAGGCAAAGCAAATGTCTGGTTCTATCTCCCAAGAAGGCCTGTTCCCCCTGAGCTACCGCATCGGTACCTCGCAACCCGGGGCCCCGACCCTGATTCTCAATCTGCTGGTCTACACCCCCGAGCACAGCGTGCGCGGCACTTCGTCCATCACTCAGGCGGTCAATCCGCCCCTGGACCTGCACAGCGATGTCTGGGGTCAGTACACCTACCTGACGGTCATGCCACCGAGCTCCAGCAAGATCCTCATCACCGCCCAGGGCAATCAGGGCGGACCCGGTTCCAACTCCATCATCAACTTCAAGCTGCATCTGGTGGTCAGCGATGACTGGAAGGAAGGCGTGGCCAACTACCAGTACTACAACGGACACAGCTGGGTAAGGGTCAATCAGGTCCCCGCCCATCTGCAGGAACCCGTGCAGTCGAGCACCCTCTCGGCCCCCCACCATGGCCAGCCCAACCGTCCGCTGCCGCCGATCTCGGCGCTGTACGCGGCGCCGATCCACGGCGCCATCGCCAGCGGCGACCTGTCGCAGATGAAGAGCCTGCACAAGGTGGCCACCCAGCAACTGGAGCAGCTGCCGTTGATCCGCACGGCGCTGGAGGCGGCCAAGGCCGAGATCAGCAAGCACGAGCGGCGCTGACTGGCGACCGTCCAGCGAACCTGATGTCTTCCACAAGATAAGGAGTTGCAGCATGACAATCGGACTGTTCCATACCCGCCTCATCGTCGCCAACCCTGTGATCGGAGGGCCGGTGCTGACCCTCGATCTGCTGGTCAACACGCCGCAGAAGAAAGTCAGCGGCGTGGCCCGGGTGACTCAGAGCACCTCGCCACCGATGCACTTCCTCGCGGATGTCTGGGGCGACTACTCCCAGGTCAAACTGGACCCCTCCAGTGAAGGCCATATCATCCTCAGCCTGACCGGCAACCCCAGCGGCCCCACCAGCCAGATTGCCGAAACCTTCCATCTGCAGGGCATTCTCGGCCTCGACTGGGCCAGCGGTTTCGCCAGCTATCGCTACCAGTACCAGGGCCATTGGCATGTGGTTCAGCATGCCGCCGTGAGCCAGGCGCCGGTGGATCAAGCGGCCAACGCCGATCTGGCGCCCAAGGACGATCAACGGCATCTGTATCCGCAGCCGCTGTATGCCGTGGCGCTGCAACAGGCCCAGAGCAGCGGCGATCTGACGCGGCTCAAGGCGCTGGTGACTCAGGGCGAGCAGCAACTGGCCAACAGTGACAACCTGAGCCAGGCAGTGCAGCAATTGCAGGCGGAAATCAGCCGCCTGGAACGTCGCTGAGTGCAGGCACCCGGGGCCGGCCGACAAAGGTCGGCCCCAGGGTTGCGGTAAACCGATCGCGCCATTGCCGCACAAGGAAGGCGCGCCTATTTCGATGGGTTGGTGCCGCGCACCGCTGGGTGCGCAAGGATCTTTCATGTCAGACAGTCTCCCCGCCCGCTACCTCAGCGAAACCGACCTCAAGCGCTATGTGCCGGTGCACGTGGTCTGGGAAATCACCCTCGCCTGCGACCTCAAGTGCCTGCATTGCGGCTCTCGGGCCGGGCATCGGCGCCCCGGCGAATTGAACACTCAGGAATGCCTGTCGGTGATCGACTCCATCGCCGCCCTGGGCACTCGGGAAGTCACCCTGATCGGCGGCGAAGCCTATTTGCGCAAGGACTGGACGCGGCTGATCCAGGCCATCCACGACCACGGCATGTACGTGGCGATCCAGACCGGCGGACGCAACCTGACCCCCGCCAAGATGCAGGCCGCGGTGGACGCCGGGCTCAATGGCGTCGGCGTGTCCCTGGACGGCCTGGCGCCGCTGCACGACGCGGTGCGCAATGTGCCCGGCTCGTTCGACAAGGCCCTGGACACCCTGCGCCGGGCCAAGCAGGCCGGGCTCAAGGTCAGCGTCAACACCCAGATCGGCGCCGCCACCCTGCCCGACCTGCCGGCCCTGATGGAGTTGATCATCGACGCCGGTGCCAGCCACTGGCAGATCCAACTGACGGTGGCCATGGGCAACGCCGTGGATCACCCCGAGCTGCTGTTGCAACCCTATCAACTGCTGGAAGTGATGCCGCTGCTGGCCCGCTTGTATCGCGAAGGCGAAGAACGCGGCTTGCTGATGAATGTGGGCAACAACATCGGCTACTACGGTCCCTACGAACACATGTGGCGCGGTTTTGGCGACGACCGCGTGCACTGGAGTGGCTGCGCCGCCGGGCAGACAGTGCTGGCCCTGGAAGCCGACGGCACGGTCAAGGGCTGTCCGTCCCTGGCCACCGTCGGATTCTCCGGCGGCAATGTGCGCAGCATGAGCCTGCACGACATCTGGCACTACAGCGAAGGCATGCACTTCGGCCGCCTGCGCTCGGTGGACGATCTGTGGGGCTACTGCCGCACCTGCTACTACAACGACGTGTGCCGCGGTGGCTGCACCTGGACCTCGCATTCGCTGCTGGGCAAGCCGGGGAACAACCCCTACTGCCATTACCGAACCCTGGACCTGCAGAAAAAAGGCCTGCGCGAGCGCATCGTCAAACTCGAAGACGCCGGCCCCGCCTCTTTTTCGGTGGGCCGCTTCGACCTGATCACCGAGCGCATCGACACCGGCGAGGCGGTCTCCAGCGTCAGCGACAGCGGCCAGGTGATCAAGCTGGCCTGGGCCAACCAGGGCCACGCCTCCCCCGAAGAAGGCCGCATCCCGCCGCGCCTGGCCCTGTGCCGCAGTTGCCTGGAGTACATCCACGCCCATGAAAGCACCTGCCCCCACTGCCACGCCGATGTCGCCGCAGCCGAGGCCCGGCACCAGCAAGACCGCCTGCGCCAGCAGGCGCTGATCAACACCCTGCACCAGTTGCTGGGCATGCCCCAGGAGCAACCGCGCCTGTAACCTGTGCCAGCCGCCACCGCGCCAACCCCAGGCGCGGCGGCGGTCATGGCGGCTCTGGCAAGCAGGGAACAGCCATCCAAAAAAACTCCGGGCAAGGCCGGTAAGGGCTTTGCCATGGCAGTTCGTCCACAGGCCCGAGCGCCTGCGCGCCGGCGGTGCAAGTTTTTGCGCACTTCATCAAACAGCAGTCGCCACCCTGTACTAGGATACGAGGCGACCCTTTGTCGGTCTGCGCAAACAGGAGGTAAATCACGCGCGACCCAAACTCGTTGTTATAAGGCAGTCCTTCCACACCTTCACATTCATGGATGAAATGATGAACTCACAAGTACTGTTTCCACATATTGGCAAGGTCATCGCCAGCACCGGCAGCCGCAGTTTCCCGCGCATGCTGCATGACCTGATACTCACCCAACTGGCTGTGGACGCCACTCACATCACCCAACTGCGCACCGCCCCGGAACCAGCCGCTGGCAGAACCGGCAATACCCTGATGCAGAGCCGTCACCCGCTGTACAGCGATCTGCATGCCAGCAATGACCCGCTGCTGCACACAGGCTTTCCCGAGCAGCCCGACGAGCCCTGCGGCAGCCCGCAAGTGCTGCGCCACCGGGGCAACGCGGACCCGGCGCAACTGCACCTGACCGGTCGCAAGGATTCGTACCACTTCGTGCTGTCGGTGTACCGCAGCAGCCAGGAGCAGAGCTTTTCCCCACAGGAACGCCTGCTGCTGGAGGACATCTCGCCGCTGCTGCTGCCCATGGTGGAAAACCACATCAGCGCCCTGCAGCCGCGCAGCGACTCTGCCGAGCAGGACCGCGCCGCCATCGAGGGCCTGGCGACCGTGCGCCTGCGCTTTGCCGAGCGCCTGGAACAGTCCGGGCTGCGCCTGTCCAACCGCGAGCTGGAAGTCTGTGTCGGGCTGCTGGCCGGGCGCACCGCACCGCAGTTGGCCGAGCAGCTCAAGCTCAAGGTCAATACCGTCGAAAGCTACTTGAAGCGCGCCGCCATCAAGCTCGGCATCAGTGGTCGCCACTCCCTGCTGCGCTGGATGTACTCGCCCCAGGCACTGGCGCCAGGCACCCGCGATGACGCGCCGGCCTAATCCGCCATTGGCCTTGATCCCGTAACCCCGCCCCCGCCGGCCCCTGTGCCGGCGGTTCTGTCTGTGGGCCGCTCAATCCCGGGCCAGGGCCTCGATCGGGTCCAGCCGGGCGGCGTTGCGCGCCGGAACGAAGCCGAAGACGATGCCGATCAGGGTCGAACAGGCGAACGCGGTGGCGATCGAGCCCATGGAAAACACCATCTCCCATTCCTTGATGAACAGGGTGAACAGGTAGCCGATGGCAAACGACAGGGCGATGCCGATGGCCCCGCCAATCAGGCAGACCATCACCGCCTCCACCAGGAACTGCTGGCGGATGTCCGACTGCCGCGCCCCCACCGCCATGCGAATGCCGATCTCCCGGGTACGTTCGGTGACCGACACCAGCATGATGTTCATCACCCCGATGCCGCCGACCACCAGGGAAATCACCGCGATCAGCGACAACAGCAAGGCCAGGGAGCGGCTGGTGCGCTGCACCGTCTGCATGATGCTGTCGAGGTTGTTGGTGAAGAAGTCCTTAGTGCCGTGGCGTTGCTCCATGAGCTTCTTCACATGCTCCTCCACCACTTTGCTCGGCTGGCCGTCCTTGATCTTCACGCTGATGCTGTCCAGGTGGCGCTGGCCCAGTACCCGGCCCGCCGCCGTCTCGTAAGGCAGCCAGACGTTGAGCAGGTTGCTGGCGGCGAACATGTTCTTGTTCTCGGCCGTGACCCCGATCACCGTGCACGGCAGGTTGCCCACCAGGATCACCTGCCCCAGGGGGTCCACATCGGGACCGAACAGGCGGTTGCGCGTGTTGTGGTCGATCACCACCACCTGGGCCTGGCGCCGGGCATCGTTCTCGCTGAAGGCGATGCCCGCCGCCAGCTTGAGATCGCGAACCTTGAAATACAGGTGGCTGACGCCGTTGACCGTGGCATTGAGGTCGATATTGCCGTAGCGCAGCAACAGGCTGCGGCCCACCATCGGCGTGGCGCTGTCGACGTAGTACAGCTGGTTCAGGGCCGTCACGTCGGCGGGCATCAGGGTCTGGATCGCCGCTGCCCGGCTGTCGCCGAAACTGGCCCCGGGGAAGATGTCGATGGTGTTGCTGCCGATGGCCTGGATGTCCTTGAGCACGTAGCGCTTGGCACCCTCGCCGATGGCCACGATGGACACCACCGAGGTGATGCCGATGACGATCCCGAGCATGGTCAGCAAGGTGCGCATGCGGTGCGAGACCAGCGCCACCCAAGCCATGACGAAGGCTTCCTTGAACAGCCCGAGGCTGGCCACCAGGCGTCGTGCTCCGCCCGGCCGGGTGCTCACCGGGGGTTGCGCCGGCTCCTCGTCCACCCCGCGTGCATTGACCCGGTCGCTGACGACCTCGCCGTCGCGCACTTCGATGATGCGCTCGGCGTTGGCCGCCACCTGAGGGTCGTGGGTGACGATGATCACCGTATGCCCCAAGGCATGCAGTTCCTGGAGAATGCCCATCACTTCCTTGCCGCTGTGGCTGTCCAGGGCCCCGGTGGGTTCGTCGGCGAGGATCACTTCGCCGCCGTTCATCAGGGCCCGGGCGATGCTCACCCGCTGTTGCTGGCCGCCGGACAACTGGTTGGGGCGGTTCGCCAGGTGCCCGGACAGCCCCAGGCGCGCCAGCAGCTCCCGGGCCCGGCCATGGCGCTTGACTTGCGGGGTGCCGGCGTAGATCGCCGGCATCTCGACGTTGTGCAGGGCACTCAAGTGCGGCAGCAAGTGATAACGCTGGAAGATGAAACCGAAATAGTCCCGGCGCAGCTCCGCCAGGGCCTGATCGTCCAGGTCGCGGGTTTCCTGGCCGTTGACCTTGTAGCTGCCGGCCGTGGCGTAGTCGAGGCAACCGAGGAGGTTCATCAGGGTCGACTTGCCCGAGCCCGAGGCCCCGGTGATCGCCACCATTTCCCCGGCCTGGATGCTCAGGTCGATGTGTTTCAGGGCCAGGAACTCCCGCTCCCCGGCGGTGAAGCTGCGGCTGATGCCCTTAAGCTCCAACAATGGCTGGGTCATGGTCAGGCCCCTGCCGTGCCGGGCAGCGGATCACCGATCACCACCTGATCGCCCTCCGCCAGGCCGTCCTTGATCTGCACCTTGACGTTGTTGTTGATCCCGGTGCTGACGTTGCGCGACTGGGCATGGCCCTTGGCGTCCAGCACCCGCACCGCGAAGCTGCCGTCGGCGTTGCGCGGACCCAGGGCGGCCACCGGCACCATCAGCACATCCTTGGCGGTGTCGAGGACGATGCGCACCTGGGCGGTCATCGAGATGCGCAGCCGGTGGTCCGGGTTGGGCACGTCGAACAGGGCGTTGTAGAACACTGCGGTGTTCTGCTTGGGGGTGCCGGCGGTCTGGGTTTCGAGGAAGTTCTGCGGTGCCGGCTCAGTGCCCCGCAGCTTGGCGTAATAGCGCCTGTCGGCCTCGCCGAGGATGGTGAAGTACACCTGCTGGCCGGGGGCGATATGGATCACGTCGGCCTCCGAGACCTGGGCCTTGACGGTCATGGTGTCCAGGTCCGCGAGTTTCAGCAGCACCGGCGCCAGCTGGTTGGCGATCACCGTCTGGCCTTCCTGGGTCACCACCCCCACCACATCGCCGTCAATCGGCGCGACGATGCGGGTGTAGGCCAGGTTGACCTTGGCGGTGTCGATCTGGATATGCGCGCTCTTGATCTGCGCGTCCAGGGACAGCAGGTTGGCGCGTTGCACCTCGTAGTTGGACTCGGCGGTCTCGAAGTCCTGCTGGGAAATCGACGCGTCCGACTGCAGGTCGCGGTAGCGCTCGTAGATGGCCTTGGTTTCCTTGAGCTGGGCCGCGGTGGCACGGCGCTTGGCTTGCAGGTTTTCCTCGTCCACCTGGGCCTGGCGCAGGGTATTGCGCAGCACCAGGGGATCGATTTCCGCCAGCCACTGGCCCTTCTTCACCTTGTCCCCGACCTTGACCTTGAGCGACTTCAACTGCCCGGAAACCTGGGCCCCGACGTCCACCTGCTTGATGCCCTCCAGCAGGCCCGAGGCCAGGACCGCGTTCTCGATGTCTCCCCGCTCGACCCGGGCGGTCAGGTACTGCGGCGGCTCTGCCGGCGCCCGCACCGTATAGAAAATCAATCCAGCCACAACCACCAGCAACAGCCCCATACCGATTTTGCGAAACTTCGACTTTTCCATAGATGACCACAAGTGCGTTGAGGGCGGGCTCCACCGGCCAGCGGCGAGCCCCCTTACAGAACACCGTGCTGCCGTAGTGAGCGGTGTTCCAGATGAATGAAAGGCTGTCAGCCAGCGGCGGGCACCCGGCCCGCCGCCGCATCCAGGCTCATGACACAGCCTCCCCCTGGGGCAGCGCCAGCCCGTCACGCCACCAGGCCGCCAGATGCTGGACGTGGGGTGCCTTGAGCAGGCTGAAGTGGTTGCCCGGCCCCTGCCACAGCCCCAGCTCCGTCACCTGCCCACGCCAGCCCTGGACCATCGCCTCCTGCTCGCGCAGGTTGCCGGCGGCGTCCAGGCGCGGATCGTCCGCCAGCACCAGGCGCACCGGTCCCCGGTAAGGGCGTTGCGGCTGGTAGCGGGTACGCAGGGCACTGGCGAAGGTTCGCGCCGGCCCCTGCATCGCCCGAGGATCGGCACGCTGGGACAGCAGGCCGACCCGGACCATGCCGGCATGCAGCAGGTGCATCTGCATGGCGTCGTCCTCGGCGGCAAACAGCTGCGGATCGATGCCCAGGCTCTGGCCGCACGCCAGTTGCATGGACTCGATCAGCCGCAACAGCGCGGCCGTGCTGGTGTAGGGCCGCCCCACCACGCCGTGGCCGCCCGGGGCCTCGCTGTCGATCAGGGTCAGGGACGCCACTTCGCGCCCCGCGGCCTGCAGGGCCCCGGCCATTTCGAAGGCAACCCAGCCACCGAAGGAGTGGCCGATCACGTGCAACGGCCCGTGGGGGTACTCCTGCTCGATGGCTTGCAGGTAGTAGCGCGCCGCCGCTTCCACCCGGGTGTGAGGCACGCCCTGGCCATCCAGGCCCCGGGCCTGCAGGCCGAAGATCGGCCAGTCCGGCCCCAGGGCTTCGGTCAGGCCGATAAAGCCGGTAACGCTGTCGCCGGCCCCCGGCACACAGAAGATCGGCGTCTGCCCGCAGCGCCCGCTCTGAATCCGCAGCAACGGCTGGTGGGACGTTGCTCCGGTGCTGGCAGCGACCCCGGCCTGCTCGATGGCCTGGCTCATGGCCTGGCCCAGTTCATGGATATGCGGCGCCTTCATCATGCTCAGGTGATCCCCGGGCACGCTGATGCAGTGCAGGCATGGCCCCGGCAGCACCTCGCCCCAGCCCAGGGTCGGGCTGCGCCGGGACAATGCGCTGGGCCGCTGGGCGGCGCAGAACAGGTGCACCGGCACACTGATCGGGTGCAGGCGGTAATGGGCCAGTGCATGGCCGTGAGCCACCTCACGGTCCAGGTAATGCCCCAGCGTCTCGGGCGCCGCGCTTGCCAGTTGCTCGAACAGCAGGCCCTGTTCCCGGCAGCGTTGCAGCAGCTCGGGGAAGTCCAGGCGGTCCAGGGCCTGGCGCAGCTGTTCGACGAGCGCCAGCGGTTGCACGCCCGCCGGGCCCTGGGCGCTCCAGTAGGCGCTGCACTGCAACAGCAGGTGCTGCTTGCGGGGATCGCTTGCGGACCAGCGCGCCTTGCCCTGGTCGGTCAGGCGCGGCACGTAGCTGTCGATCAAGCCGAGGAACGCCACCTGCTGATCCTGCCCCAGCAACTGCTGGGCGATCTCATAAGCCAGCACCCCACCGAAGGACCAGCCCGCCAGCCGATACGGCCCTTCGGGCTGGACCCGGCGCATGACCTCCAGCAAGCGGGTGGCCAGGCACTCCAGGGTGCGCAACTGCGGCTGGCCGAGGGCCACGCCCGGCAGGCCATAGATCGGGAAATCCCCTTCCAGCTGCTGCCCCAGTGCCGGGAAGTAGGCATCCAGGCCGGTGAACTCGTGCACCAGGAACAGCGCCGGGCCACTGCCGCTGCGCACCGTGACCCACTCGGGGGCCTGTTGCGGGGTCGCCGGGCGCGCCTCCAGCAAACGCGCCATGGCGGCCACACTGGGGTGCTGGAACAATTGCGCCAGGCTCACGTCGAGCCCGGCCTGTTGCAGGCGGTTGACCAACTGGATCGCCAGCAGCGAATGCCCGCCGTGTTCGAAGAAATGCTCGTGGCGCCCCACTTGCTCCTGTTTCAGCACCTGCGCCCAATGGGCCGCCAGGGTCTGCTCCAGGGGCGTCTGCGCCGCTTCAAAACAGGCCGTGACCTGCGCCGCGGGGGTCGGCGCCGGCAGCGCGTTGCGGTCCAGCTTGCCGTTGTTGGTCAGGGGCAGTGCCGGCAGACGCACGTAAGCCTGAGGCACCATGTACTCCGGCAGTTGCGCCAGCAGGTGGTTGCGCAAGGCTTCGACGGCCGGCTCCGGCGCCTGGGCCTGCAGGGTGTAGTAAGCCACCAGACGCAAGTCCCCGGGCGCCTCCTCGCGCACCAGGACCACGCCATCGCGCAGTCCGGGGAAGCTCGCCAGCCGCACCTCGATTTCCCCCGGTTCGATACGAAAGCCACGGATCTTCACCTGCTGATCGTTGCGCCCCAGGTACTCCAGCAGGCCGTTCTCCTGCCAGCGCCCAAGGTCGCCGGTGCGGTACATCAGGGGTTCGGAGCCAGGGTTGGCGGCCGCGCTGCAGAAGGGGTCGGGGAGGAACTTCTCGGCGCTCAGTTCAGGGCGATTCAAGTAGCCCTTGGCCACGCCCTGGCCGCCGATGTAGATCTCCCCCACTACGCCGATGGGCAGCGGCTGGCCCTGGGCATCGAGGATGTACACGCAGGTGTTGGACAGCGGCCGGCCGATGGGCACGCTGTCGGCGTCGGCCGCCAGTGCCCCGGGCTCATGGGTCACGGCAAAGGTGGTGGTTTCCGTCGGTCCGTAGCCATTGACCAGACGCAGGCCGGGCACCTCGGCCTGCATCCGCCGGAAGGCCACCGGGTCGGCCCGTTCACCGCCGCACAGGAGCATGCGCAGGCCGCTGAACGCCTGGGGTATCAGCTGCACGTACTGGTTGAACAGGCTGGTGGTGAGAAACAGCAGCGTGGCTCCCGAGGTCTTCAGCAACTCGGCGAAGGCCTCGGGGTCCAGCAGCGTCTGCTGGTCCACCACCACGACCCGGCCGCCGTTGAGCAAGGGCCCCCAGACGTCCAGGGTGCTGGCGTCGAAGGCCGGGTTGGAGGCAAAGGCCACCCGGTCCCCGGGGTTGAAATCGGCGTAGCCGTTGTTGATCACCAACCGGGTGATGGCCCGGTGCGGCACCAGTACGCCCTTGGGCACGCCCGTGGAGCCGGAGGTGTACATGATGTAGGCCACCGCCTCGGAGGACTGGATCAGGGCCGGGTTGTGCCCCGGCAGCCGGTCCAGGCGCAGGCGATCCAGGTCCACCCGCAGCAACTGCGCCCCCGGCAGCGCCCCCTCCAGGGCCTGCGCCGAGTGCGCCAGCAGCACCCTGGCGCCGCTGTCCTGGAGCATGAACACCTGGCGTTCGGCGGGGGCGTTGATGTCCAGCGGCACGTAGGCCGCGCCGCACTTGCTGGCCGCCAACTGCGCCAGCAAAAGATCCAGGGAGCGTGGCAACAGCAGCGCCACCCTGTCCCCGGGCTGCACCCCCAGCCCCAGCAAGTGATGGGCCAGCTGATTGGCCCGGGTATTGAGCCGGGCGTAGCTGAGCACTTGCTCGCCATGGACCGCCGCCACCTGCTGGGGACGGGCCTGCACCTGTTCCTCGAAACGCTGATCCAGGGTCTGCTGGCGTGGATAGTCGCGGGCGGTGGCGTTGAAGTTCACCAGCACCTGCTGGCGCTCGGCAGCCGGCAACACCGGTACTTGGCCGATGGCCAGATCGGGCGTCTGCTCCAGGGCCTGCAACAGGTTGTCCAGGGCCTCGTGCAGGTAGTGGCAAATGCGCTGGGCATCAATGCCCGCCACCACGGCGGTGAGCATGAAGCCATCCCCCAGGTCGTCGATGCTCAGGGTCAGGGGGTAGTTGCTGCGCTCCTGGGCATTGAGCAACTGCATGCCCTCCCAGGCAGCGTCGGCTTGCCCAGGCAGCCCGGCCGACGGCGCGCTGTGGCGGTAGTTGAGCAGGCTGCTGAACAGCGGCGTACCCGCCTCCACCGCGCTGCAACGCTGCACCAGGGCCAGGGGCGCCTGTTCATGGCCCAGCAGTTGCGCCAGGCGTTCATGGGTGACCAGCAGCGCATGGCGCACCGGCAGGTCCCCCAGGTCCACCCGCAGCGGCAGGGTGTTGATGAACACCCCCAGGGCCCGTTCGGCGCCCTCGCCGCCCTGCATCCGTCCCAGCAGCACGGTGCCGAACACCACCTGCTGCTGGTTGGCCAGGCAGCCCAGGACCCGGCCCCAGGCCAGGTGCATCAGGCTCGCGGCGCTGACCCCCAGCTGCCGCGCCTGCAAGCGCAGGCGCCGGCTCAGCAGGCGGTCCAAGGGTTGGCGCGCCTCGTTGAGCGGCGCGCTGGCGCCCTGCACGTCCTGCAAGCCCAGGGGCAGGGTCGGTTGCCGGATATCGCCGAGCATCTCGCGGAAGAAGGCTTCATGTTCGGCCTCACCGATGCCCAGTCGGGCCTGGGCCACGTAGTTGCGATAGGGCACGGGGTCACCCAGCCGTTGCTGCTGGCCAAGGAGAAAGGCCTGCAGTTCATGCTGCAGCACTTCCAGGGCCACGTGGTCCATCACCAGGTGATGGAACAGCAACAGCGCCACCAGCCGCTGGTTGACCGGGTCCCGGGCGTAGACCAGGCGCAACAGCGGCGCCCGGGCAATGTCCAGGCGATAGCGCGTACTGTCGAAACGCGCCTGCAACTGGCCGAGGATGTCGCCCTGGCCCGGGTCGAGGACGATTTCATCGCCCTCCAGGGGCGCCTGGCGCCAGACCACTTGCAGCGGCTCGTCCAGCCCTTCCCAGAGCACGGCACTGCGCAGGATGTCGTTGCGTTCGATCACCCCCTGCAAGGCCCGGACGAAGGTCTGCAAGCGCTGGGCCGTGTCGAAGGCAAACTGCGCCTGCAACACATAGGGATCGCCCTGGCCGGCGGCCAGATGGTGAAACAGGATGCCGGCCTGCAACGGCGCCAGGGGGTAGATGTCCTGGACGTTGGCGGTGCCGCCCGGCACCGTGGCCACCACCCGGTCAATGGCCGCCTGATCCAGCGTCAGCAACGGCAGCAGCTCGGGGGTGATGCGCGGGCAGTCGCGGTAGATCAGGTTGTCCGGCACCTGCACTTCACGGCCACGCCCCACGGCGGCAGCCAGGGCCGCCAGGGTCGGCTGGCCGAACAGCACCCGCACATCCGCCGAGAGCCCGGCCCGACGCATGCGGCCGATCAGGCTCACCGCCAGCAACGAATGGCCGCCCAGTTCGAAGAAGTGATCCTGGCGCCCCACCCGCTCCACATTGAGCAGCTCGGCCCAGAGCCCGGCCAGGAGGATCTCCACCTCACCCACCGGCGCCTCGTACTCGCGCACACTGGCCGCCGCCAACCCCGGGGCCGGCAGGTCCTTGCGCGCCAACTTGCCGTTGGGGCTCAAGGGCAGCGCCTCCAGGTGCACGAACAAGGCCGGCACCATGTAGTCCGGCAGGTGCTCCAGCAACGCCTGGCGCAGCTGTTCCACCGCCAGGGCCGGACGCCCGGCGGCGCAGGTGTAGTAGGCCACCAGACGCAGATCCCCGGGCACGTCTTCCCGGGCCAGGACCACCGCTTCCTTGACCCCGTCCAGCTGGGTCAGGCGGGCCTGGATTTCCCCCAGCTCGATGCGCAGGCCACGGATCTTCACCTGATCGTCGTTGCGCCCCAGGTACTCGATAGCGCCGTCGGCCCGATAGCGACCCAGGTCGCCGGTGCGGTACAGACGCGCCCCGGGAGCCTCGCTGAACGGGTCCTTGAGGAAGCGCTCGGCAGTCAGTTGTTCACGGTTGAGGTAACCCCGGGCCACCTGTACACCGCCGATGTACAACTCGCCCACCACTCCCCGAGGCACTGGCTGCATCTGCCCGTCCAGCAAGTAGATGCGGGTGTTGGCGATAGGCTTGCCGATGGGGGTGTTGTCCGGGGTGCTCTGCAGCGGTCCGGCGCAATCCCAGGCGGTGACGTCCACCGCCGCTTCGGTGGGACCGTAGAGGTTGTACAGGCCGACCTGGGGCAGCTGCTGTTTGAAGCGCCGCACCAGGCTGCCCGGCAAGGCCTCGCCGCTGCACATCACCTGACGCAGGCCGCTGCAATCCCGGGTATCGCCATAGGCCAGGAACACATCGAGCATCGACGGCACAAAGTGCAGGGTACTGATGCCTTCATCACGGATCACCTGGCGCAGGTAGGCCGGGTCCTTGTGCCCTTCGGGGCGGGCCATCACCAGCCGTGCACCGGTGAACAGCGGCCAGAAGAACTCCCAGACCGAAACGTCGAAGCTGAAGGGGGTCTTTTGCAGCACCGCGTCATCGGCCGTCAGGCGGTACTGCTCCTGCATCCACAGCAGGCGGTTGACCACCGCCCGGTGCTCGTTCATCGCGCCCTTGGGCTGGCCGGTGGAACCGGAGGTGTAGATCACATAGGCCAGGTGCCCGGGGGTCAGCCCGTTGACCCGGGGATTGACCCGGGGCTGGCGCGCCCAGAGTGGCTGGTCCAGGTCCACCCGGGGCACGGTCGGGCTGCCCGGCAGTGCCCGGGTGGCACCCTGCACCAGCAGCGCCTGGGGCGCGCTGTCCTCAAGCATGTAGGCAATGCGTTCTGCGGGGTATGCCGGATCGATAGGCACGTAGGCGCCGCCAGCCTTGAGGATCGCCAGCAGGCCGATGACCATTTCCAGCCCGCGCTCGACACAGATCGCCACCCGACTGTCCGGCCCCACCCCCAGTTGCAGCAGGTGCCCGGCCAACTGGTTGGCCCGCTGGTTGAGCTGGCGATAGCTCAGGCGCTGCTCACCGGCCTGCACCGCCAGTGCCTCGGGGGTGCGCAGTACCTGGGCCTCGAACAAGCCGTGCAGGGTCTGTTCCAGGGGGTAGTCGCGAGCGGTGGCGTTGACGCCGTGCAGCAGTTGCCGACGTTCGGCGGCGTCCAGCAGCGGCACCTGCTCCAACAGCATCTGGTCGTCCGCCACCATGGCCTGCAGCACCCGCTTCAGGTAACCGACATACCGCCTCATGGTCGACCCATCGAACAGCGCCGTGGCGTACTCCAGGCTGCCTTCGATCCGGTCCTGCACCTCCCCCAGGCTCAGGGACAAGTCGAACTTGGCGAAGTGGCTGGCCTCGTGAATGGCTTCCAGGCGCAGGTCCCCGAGCACCAGTTGCGGCCCGTCGCCGTTCTGCCAGGTCAGCAGGGTCTGGAACAGCGGGCTGTGGGACAGGCTGCGCACCGGACGCAGGATTTCCACCACCTGCTCGAACGGCAGGTGCTGATGGGCCTGGGCCTCCAGGGTCCGGGCCTTGACCTGGGCCAGCAAGGCCTCCACTCGTGGCGCGGCGCCCAGGTCCAGGCGCAGGGCCAGGGTGTTGACGAACAGGCCGATCAGCCCTTCGACTTCGGCGCGCATGCGGTTGGCCACCGGGGTGCCGATCACCACTTCGGCCTGCCCGGACAGCCGCCCCAGCAGCAGCCCCCAGGCCGCCATCAGGGTCATGTACAAGGTGGTGCCATGGCGCTGGCTCAAGGCTCGCAGCCCGGCCGTCAGGGCAGCATCGAGGCGGACTTCGACGCTGCTGCCGGCGTAGTCCTGGCGGGCCGGCCGTGGTCGGTCGCCGGGCAGCATCAGCAAGGGCGGCGCGCCCTCCAGGGCCTGGCGCCAGTACTGCGCCTGCTGCTCCAGCACCGCGCCGCTGAGCCAGCGCCGCTGCCAGTGGGCAAAGTCGCTGTATTGCACCGCCAAGGGCGGCAGCGGATCGGGCAGGCCGCGGCTGAAGGCGGCGTACAGCGCCACCAGTTCCCGGGTCAGCACGCCCATGGACCAGCCATCGCTGACGATATGGTGCAGGGTCAGCAGCAACACGTGATGATCATCCGCCAGGCTGATCAGGCGCCCACGGATCAGCGACCCGCGCTGCAGGTCGAAGGGCGCCGAGGCTTCTCCTTGCACCAGAGCCTGCAAGGCTTGGTCGGCCTGAGGATGGCCCCGCAGGTTTTCCAGCAGCAGGCCCAGCCCCGCCTCCACGGGCGCGATCAGCACCTCGGCTTCATCAGCGTACTGAGCAAAGCGGCTGCGCAGGGTTTCATGGCGCGCGACGATACGCTCCAGGGCCCGTTGCAGGGCATCGCCATCCAACTGCCCGCGCAAGCGCAGGCCAATGGGAATGTTGTAGGCGGTGTTGGCCCCCTCCATCTGCGCCAGGAACCACAGGCGCTGCTGGGCGAAGGACAAGGGCAACGGCTGATTGCGCGGCGCCGGCAGCAGGTCCGGCAGGCTGCTGCGCTCGGCCCGTTCCAGGGCCTGGGCCACGGCGCTGAGCCGGGCATTGGCGAACAGCTCGGCCAGGGCCAGCTCCACCCCCAGGCGCTGGCGCACCTGGGACAGCATGCGCATGGCCAGCAGCGAATGCCCGCCCAGTTCGAAGAAGTGATCGTGGCGTCCCACCTGCTGCACCTGCAGCAGCTCGCTCCAGATCTCGGCCAGGGCGATCTCGCTGGCGCCCTGGGGAGCCACGTAGTCCTGGGTCAGCAGCGCATCGAGCTCGGGCCGGGGCAGCGCCCGCCGATCCAGCTTGCCGTTGGCGGTCAACGGCAGCGCCTCCAGGCCCACGTAGGCCGCCGGCACCATGTACTCGGGCAAGTGCCCAAGCAATTGGCTGCGCAACGCCGCCGGGGTCAATGCCACGGCGCCGGTCGCGGTGAAATAGGCCACCAGGCGGGTCTGTCCCGGTCGATCCTCCCGGGCCAGCACCAGCGCTTCCTTGATCCCGGGCAGCCGCTTGAGGCAGCTCTCGATCTCCCCCAGTTCGATGCGCACGCCACGGATCTTCACCTGGTCATCGTTGCGGCCCAGGTACTCGATGCGCCCGTCCGCCCGCCAGCGAGCCAGATCGCCGCTGCGGTACATGCGTGCCCCGGGCTGGTCGCTGAAAGGATCGTCGAGGAAACGCTCGGCCGTCAGCTCGTGGCGATTGAAGTAGCCCCGGGCCACCCCGGCGCCGCCCACATAGAGTTCACCGGCCACGCCAATGGGCACCGGCCGCTGCAACTCATCGAGCAGGTAGATCCGCGCGTTGGCGATGGGTCGGCCGATGTCCAGGGACCCGCCGGCTTCCATCAGCCCGGAAGTCGCCACCACCGTGGCTTCGGTGGGGCCGTAGTTGTTGATCACGGCAAAACTCTGCGGCTGGCTGAACTGCCGCAGGCGGTCGCCACCGATCAACAGGGTGCGCAGCGTCGGATGCCCGAGCGACTGGCTGAAGGCGTATTCCGCCACGGGCGTGGGCAGGAAGCTCAGGTCCAGGGGCTGGGCGCGCCACCACTGCAGCAGTTGGTCGAGGTCCTGGTGGCCGATGCTGGCCGGCGGCAGGTGCAGGGTCGCGCCCGCGCACAGGGTCGGCCAGAACTCCCAGGCCATGGCATCGAAGCTCAGGCCGGCGACACAGGAAGCATGGCGCCCCGGGCCCAGGTCGAACGCCTGGCAGTGCCAGTCCACCAGGTTCTCCAGGGTGGCGTGCGCCACCATCACCCCCTTGGGCAATCCACTGGAACCGGAGGTGTAGATCACATAGGCCAGATGCTCGCTGCACAGCCCGGGCACCTGGGGGTTGGCCAAGGACTGCTGTTGCCAGTCCGGCTGCTGCAGATCGATCACCGCAACCGACGGATCGCCCACCAGGGCGCGGGTTGCCCCCTGCACCAGCACCGCCAGCGGTGCGCTGTCCTGCAACAGGTAGGCGATACGCTCCGGCGGATGGCTCGGATCGATGGGCACATAGGCGCCACCGGCCTTGACGATTGCCAGTAGACCGACGGCCAGCTCCAGGCCTCGCGGTGCACAGATCGCCACCCGGCTATCCGGGCCCACACCCAGTCCGCGCAGATGGTGGGCCAGTTGATTGGCCCGGGTATTCAACTGCTGGTAGCTCAGGCTCTGCTCCCCAGCCTGCAGCGCCGTGGCATCGGCTTGCTGCCTGGCATATACCTCGAAGCGCTGGTGCAGGGTCATGCCCCTGGGGTAGTCCTGCGTACTGGCGTTGAAGGCCTCCAGCAGTTGTCGACGCTCGCCCTCCTCCAGCAGTTGCACCTGGGCCAGCCGTTGCTGATCGTCCGCCACCATGGCCTGCAGTACCTGCACCAGATAGCCGACGTAACGCTGCACGGTCGCTGCATCGAACAAGGCGCTGGCGTAGTCCAGGGCGCCACGGATCTGCCCCTGGCTTTCTCCCAGGCTCAGGGTCAGGTCGAACTTGGCCACCTGAGTGGCCCCGGCCACGCCTTCGAGCGTCAGCTCATCGAGCACCAGGTCCTGGGCGAAATCGTCGAGCCAGGTCAGCACCACCTGGAACAGCGGGCTGTGGGACAGGCTGCGCTGGGGCCGGACGATCTCCACCACTTGTTCGAAAGGCAGGTCCTGATGGGCCTGGGCGGCGAAGCTGCGGGCACGGACCTGGGCCAGCAAGGCGGCAACGCTCTGCTCGGCGTCCAGGTCCAGGCGCAGGGCCAGGGTGTTGACGAACAGGCCGATCAGCCCTTCCACCTCGGCGCGCATGCGGTTGGCCACCGGAATGCCGATCAGCAGATCGGTCTGTCCCGAGAGGCGCCCCAACAGCAAGCCCCAGGCCGCCAGCAGGGTCGTGTACAGGGTGCAGCCATGGCGCTGGCTGAGGCGCTTGAGCTGGGCGCTCAGCGGCCCATCGAGGAGGATCTCGACGCTGCCACCGCTGAAGTCCTGGTGCGGCGGCCGTGGCCGGTCGTAGGGCAGCGTCAGCAAGGTCGGGGCATCGGCCAGGGTCTGGCGCCAGTAGTCGCCCTGCTGCTGCAGCACCTCGCCACTGAGCCAGCGGCGCTGCCACAGGGCAAAGTCGCTGTACTGCACCGCCAGCGGCGGCAGCGGGTCCGGGCGGCCCTGGCTGAAGGCTTGGTACAGGGCCACCAGTTCCCGGGTCAGCACCCCCATGGACCAGCCGTCGGCGACGATGTGGTGCAGGGTCAGCAGCAGCACATGATGATCGTCCGCCAGGGCCAGCAAGCGCCCGCGGATCACTGGCCCGCGTTCCAGGTCGAAGGCCTGGGCGGCCTCGGCCCGTACCCGTTCGGCCAGGTTCCGGGGTGCGTCCCGCAGGTCTTCAAACCCCAGTTCCAGGGCCTCTTCGATGGCACCGATCAGCACCTGGGGTTGGTCTTCACCCAGGACAAAGCGGCTGCGCAAGGTGGCGTGCCGAGCGACGATGGCCTGCAGCGCCTGTTGCAGCGCCGGGCGATCCAGGCGCCCGCGCAGGCCCAGGCCGATGGGGATGTTGTAGGCACTGCCGGCGCCGTCCATCTGCGCCAGGAACCACAGGCGTTGCTGGGCAAAGGACAGTGGCAGGTCATGGTCCTGGGACGCCGGGAAGATCTCCGGCAACTGGCTGCGTCCGGCCCGGTCGAGCACCGCCGCCACCGCGCAGAGTTCAGCATTGGCGAACAGCTCACCCAGGGCCAGCTCCACCCCCAGGCGCTGACGCACCTGGGACACCATGCGCATGGCCAGCAGAGAGTGGCCGCCCAGTTCGAAAAAGTGGTCGTGGCGCCCGACTCGCGGCAAGTGCAGCACTTCTTGCCAGATATCCGCCAGGGTGGTTTCGGTGGGCCCCCGAGGGGCCTGGTACTCGCGGCTGATCAAGGCCGCCTGATCCGGCGCCGGCAGCGCCTTGCGGTCCAGCTTGCCGTTGGCGGTCAGGGGCAAGGCGTCGAGCTGCACATAGGCCATCGGCACCATGGAGTCCGGCAGTTGCGCCAGCAAGTGGGCCCGCAGGTCCGCCACCGACAGCGCAGCAGCCCCCTCGTGCGCAGTGAAATAGGCCACCAGCCGCGGGTTGCCCGGCTGGTCTTCGCGGACCAGCACCACCGCTTCCTTGATCCCGGGGAACGGGTTGAGGCGGCTCTCGATTTCCCCCAGTTCGATGCGCACGCCACGGATTTTCACCTGGTCGTCATTGCGCCCCAGGTACTCGATGCGCCCGTCCGCCAGCCAGCGGGCCAGGTCACCGCTGCGGTACATGCGCGCCCCGGGCTGGTCGCTGAAGGGATCGTCGAGGAAACGCTCGGCCGTCAGCTCGTTGCGATTGAGGTAACCCCGGGCCACCCCGGCGCCGCCCACATAGAGTTCGCCGGCCACGCCGATGGGCACCGGCCGCTGCAACTCATCGAGCAGGTAGATCCGCGCGTTGGCGATGGGCCGGCCGATGTCCAGGGAGCCGCCCGCCGCTATCGGGCCGGACGTTGCCACCACCGTGGCTTCGGTGGGGCCGT
Source organism: Pseudomonas danubii (assembly GCF_042980055.1). Lineage (NCBI taxonomy): Bacteria > Pseudomonadati > Pseudomonadota > Gammaproteobacteria > Pseudomonadales > Pseudomonadaceae > Pseudomonas > Pseudomonas danubii. Next base: position 3,534,848 of record NZ_CP116502.1, on the reverse strand, counting down.
AGTTGTTGATCAGGGCAAAGGGCTGCTGATGACTGAACTGGCGCAGGCGGTCGCCGCCGATCAACAGGCTGCGCAGGGTCGGATGTTGCAGTTCCTGGCTGAAGGCGTACTCGGCCACCGGGGTCGGCAGGAAGCTCACCTCCAGGGGCTGGGAACGCCACCAGGCGAGCAAGGCATCCACGTCCTCGCTACCCTCATGGGCCGGTGCCAGGTGCAGGGTGGCGCCGACGCACAAGGCCGGCCAGACCTCCCAGGCCATGGCATCGAAGCCGAACCCGGCAAGGCTCGACGTGTGGCTGCCGGCGTGCAGGTCGAAGGCCTGGCAGTGCCAGTCCACCAGGTTGCACAGGGTCTGGTGTTCCACCATCACCCCCTTGGGCAGGCCGGTGGAGCCCGAGGTGTAGATCACATAGGCCAGATGGGCCGGGGTCAGGCCCGTCACTTCAAGGTTGTCCTGGGCCGGGTCCTGCCAGAGACCTTGATCGAGCTCGATCACCGGCACCGACACGCGCGGCAGGCGCCCCAGCAGATCGGCCTGGGTCAGCACCGCCCGCGGGCCGCTGTCCTGCAGCAGGTAGTCCAGGCGCTCGGCGGGATGAGTCGGATCGATCGGCACATAGCAGGCCCCGGACTTGAGGATGGCCAGCAAGCCCACCAGGGTCTCCAGGCCGCGCCGGGCAACGATGGCCACCCGGTCGTCGGGCTGCACGCCCAGCTCGCGCAATTGCCGGGCCAGCACATTGGCCTGCTGGTTGAGCTGGGCGTAGCTCAGGGCCCGGCCCTGGTACCAGGCGGCCACCGCTTCAGGGGTACGGGCCGCCTGGGCCTGGATGCGCTCATGGATGGTCTGGCCCCGGGGGTAATCCACGGCGCTGTGGTTGAAGCCTTCGAGCAACTGCTGGCGCTGGTCCCGGGACAGGATCGGCAGTTGTGCCAGGGCCAGCCCGGGCGTCTGTTCCAGGGCCTGGGCCAGGTGTTCCAGGGTGCACAGCAGGTAGTCGAGGATCGGTCGCGGATCGACCTGGGTGCTGGCCAGCAAGGTCAGGCCGAAGCCCGCGCCGAGGTCGTCGACACTCAGGGTCAGGGGGTAGTTGGTGCGCTCCTCGGAGTGCAGGGTGCTGATCCCGGCCCAGGCAGCCTGGGCCTCGGTGCTGACGGCGGCGCCGCTGTGGCGGTAGTTGAGCAAGGCACTGAACAGCGGGGTCGGCGCGCTCACGCCACTGCAGCGCTGGGCCAGGGCCAGGGCCGCGTGTTCATGGCGCAGCAAGGTGGTCAGGCGCGCATGGGTGGCCTTGAGGGCCTCATCCAGGGGGCGTTCGTCCACATCCAGGCGAAACGGCAAGGTGTTGATGAAGATCCCCAGGGCCCGGTCGGTGGCCTCGGCGCCCTGCATGCGCCCCATCAGCACCGTGCCGAACACCACCTTGCGCTTGCCCGCCAGGGTCGCCAGCACCCGGCCCCAGGCCAGGTGGAACAGGCTCGCGGCGCTGACCCCGGCCTGCCGCGCCCGGGCCCGCAGGTGCTGGCTCAACGGCTCCGGCAGGGTCAGGCTGGCTTCCTCGATGGCTCGCCCATCGCCCTGCACATCCTGCAGGCCGAACGCCAGGGTCGGTTCGTCGATATCGCCGAGCATCTGCCGGAAGAAGGCCTCGTGCTCCTCTTCGCGGGTGCCCAGCCGGGCCTGGGCCACGTAGTTGCGAAACGCCAGGGCCGGCCCCAGGCGCTCGCCCTGGCCCATGAGCAACGCCTGCATTTCATGGCGCACCACATCCAGGGCGCTGTGATCCAGGGCCATGTGATGGAACAGCAACATGGCGACAATCCGCTGCCCGGCGTCATCCCAGGCATGCACCAGGCGCAGCATCGGCGCCTGGCTGATGTCCAGGCGAAAGTGGCGGGCGTCGAAACGGCCATGCAACTGGGCCATGACGTCGCCCGCGCCCGGGTCGGTCTCGACCTCCTGGAGCACCAGCGCGGCTTCGCGCCAGACCACCTGCATCGGCTGCTCCAGGCCATCCCAGAGCACCGCGGTGCGCAGGATATCGTGGCGCGCAATGACCCCGCGCAAGGCCTCGGCAAAGGCCTCCAGGCGCTCGCGGCTGGCGAAGGCAAAATGCGCCTGCATGACATAGGGATCGCCCTGCACGGCACTGACGTGGTGATAGAGAATCCCCTCCTGCAGCGGCGCCAGGGGGTAGATGTCCTGCACGTTGGCCACCCCGCCCGGCACCGTGGCGACAATGCGCTCGATGGCCTCCTGGCTGAGGTCGGCCAGGGGCAGCAGGTCCGGGGTGATGTGGCGGGTCGCCGGGGTGATGCCGTTGGCCGGCACCTGGACCTGCCCGGCCTTGGTGGCCGAGTATTTCCCGGCCTTGATCAGCTCGATCAGTTGCGGTTTGTATTCCCGCAGCCGGGCCAGCAGGGCCGGTTCGCTCAAGGCCTGCTTGTTGCCCTGGACCACCAGTTGCTCGCCCTTGAGCACCAGTTGCACGTCTTTTTCCTTCAGTGTCGCCAACAGTTCGGTCACGCTCACAGGACGATCTCCATTCGTTCGGTCATTGCCGCGTAGCCCGCCAGGGTCGGTTGTTCGAACAGCGTCCTGACATCGGCTTCCATGCCTTCTTCGCGCATCCGGCTGATCAGGCTTACGGCCAGCAGCGAATGCCCGCCCAGTTCAAAGAAATGATCGTGGCGCCCCACCCGCTCCACATTGAGCAACTCGGCCCAGAGCCGGGCCAGGGTGATCTCCGTGTCTCCGATGGGCGCCTCGTATTCGCGCACCAGGGCCGCGTCGCGCCCCGGAACCGGCAGGTCCTTGCGCGCCAGCTTGCCGTTGGGGCTCAAGGGCAGCGCCTCCAGGTGCACGAACAAGGCCGGCACCATGTAGTCCGGCAGGTGCTCGCGCAACTGCGCCCGCAGGCTGTCGATGGGCAGTTGGCGGTGCGTTTCGTGGCGGGTGTAGTAGGCCACCAGACGCAGATCCCCGGGCACGTCTTCCCGGGCCAGCACCACCGCTTCCTTGACCCCGTCCAGCTGGGTCAGGCGGGCCTGGATTTCCCCCAGCTCGATGCGCAGGCCGCGGATTTTCACCTGATCGTCGTTGCGCCCCAGGTACTCGATAGCGCCGTCGGCCCGATAGCGACCCAGGTCGCCGGTGCGGTACAGGCGCGCGCCGGGTGCCTCGCTGAACGGGTCCTTGAGGAAGCGCTCGGCGGTCAGTTGTTCACGGTTGAGGTAACCCCGGGCCACCTGCACCCCACCGATGTACAACTCGCCAACCACTCCCCGAGGCACTGGCTGCATGTGCCCGTCCAGCAGGTAGATGCGGGTGTTGGCAATGGGCTTGCCGATGGGGGTGTTGTCCGGGGTGTTCTGCAGCGGGCCGGCGCAATCCCAGGCGGTGACGTCCACCGCTGCTTCGGTGGGGCCGTAGAGGTTGTGCAGCCCGACCTGCGGCATCTGCTGTTTGAAGCGCCGCACCAGGCTGCCCGGCAAGGCCTCGCCGCTGCACATCACCTGACGCAGGCCGCTGCAATCCCGGGTATCGCCATAGGCCAGGAACACATCGAGCATCGACGGCACGAAATGCAGGGTACTGATGCCTTCATCGCGGATCACCTGGCGCAGATAGGCCGGGTCCTTGTGCCCTTCGGGGCGGGCCATCACCAGCCGTGCGCCAGTGAACAGCGGCCAGAAGAACTCCCAGACCGAAACGTCGAAGCTGAAGGGGGTCTTCTGCAGCACCGCGTCATCGGCCGTCAGGCGGTACTGCTCCTGCATCCACAGCAGGCGGTTGACCACCGCCCGGTGCTCGTTCATCACGCCCTTGGGCTGGCCGGTGGAACCGGAGGTGTAGATCACATAGGCCAGATGGCTCGGGCTCAGTCCAGAGTGTTGCGGATTGGCCTGGGGCGCCTCGCTCCAGACCCAGCGGTCGAGTTCCACCAGAGGCACTTCCAGCTCGCCCGGAAGGGGCCGGCCGCCAGCCTGCACCAGCACCGCCAGGGGCGCGCTGTCCTCAAGCATGTAGGCGATACGTTCTGCGGGGTACGCCGGGTCGATGGGCACATAGGCGCCGCCGGCCTTGAGAATCGCCAGCAGGCCGATGACCATTTCCAGCCCGCGCTCGACGCAGATCGCCACCCGGGTATCGGGCCCCACCCCCAGTTGCAGCAAATGCCCGGCCAACTGGTTGGCCCGCTGGTTGAGCTGGTGATAGCTCAGGCGCTGCTCACCGGCCTGCACCGCCAATGCCTCGGGAGTGCGCAGTACCTGGGCCTCGAACAAGCCGTGCAGGGTCTGCTCCAGCGGATAGTCCCGGGTCGTGGCATTGCAGGCGTGCAGCAACTGCCGGCGCTCCTCCGGCGGCAGGATCGGCACCTGGCGCAAGGGCCGCTGGGGTGCCTGTTCCAGGGTGTCCACCAGGGCGTGCAGGGCCTGCTCCATGTAGCCGCAGATGCGCTCGGCGCCGATCCGCGCCAGGGTCATGGCGGTCAGCCGGAAGCCCTGGCCCAGGTCATCGACGTTGAGGCTCAGGGGGTAGTTGGTGCGCTCTTCGCTGCGCAGGGTCTGGATGCCTTGCCAGGCCTGTTGCATGGCTGGGCTCGGCGCTGCGTCGCTGCCGTGGCGGTAGTTGAGCATGGCGCTGAACAGCGGCAGCGGCGCGGCCACGGCGCTGCAACGCTGGGCCAGGGCCAGGGAGGCATGCTCGTGCCCCAGCAAGGCGCTGAGCCGGACGTGGGTCGCCTTGACCGCCGCCCGGGTGCCGCTGTGGTCCAGGTCGACCCGCAACGGCAAGGTGTTGATGAACATGCCCAGGGCCCGGTCGGCCCCCAGTCCGCCTTGCAGGCGTCCCAGCAGCACGGTGCCGAACACCACCCGCTCCTGGCCCGAGGTGACGCTCAGGACCCGGGCCCAGGCCAGGTGGAACAGACTCGCGGCACTGACCCCCAGCAGCCGCGCCTGGGCCCGCAGGCGCGCGCTCAGGTCGGCGTCCAGCGCCCGCTGCAACTCTTCAATGGCCTCACCATCGCCCTGCACGTCCTGCAGGCCGAACGGCAGGGTCGGTTCGTCGATGTCCCCGAGCATCTCGCGGAAGAACGCCTCATGCTCCTCGCGACTGCCCCCCAGGCGAGCCTGGGCCACATAGTTGCGATAGGGAATCGCCGTGCCGGCAGGCTCCTGCCCCAACAGACAGGCCTGGATTTCCTCGCGGACCACCTCCAGGGCGGTGTGGTCCAGGACGATGTGATGGAACAGCAGGATCGCCACCGTGCGTTGCCGGACCGGGTCCTGGGCATGGACCAGGCGCATCAACGGCGCCTGGGTCAGCTCCAGGCGCCAATGCCGGGCATCGAAGCGTGCCTGCAACTGCTCGAGGATGTCGCCCTCGGCCGGGTCGAGGATGACCTCCTCCACCGCCACCCGGGCCCGGCGCCAGACCACTTGCAGCGGCTGTTTCAGGCCCTCCCAGAGCACCGCGGTGCGCAGGATGTCGTGGCGCTCGCCCACGCGCTGCAAGGCCTGGGTGAAGTCTTCCAGGCGCTGCCGGTCGGCGAAGGCCAGATGGGATTGCAGCAGGTAAGGATCACCCTGGCGGGCGCTCAGGTGGTGATAGAGGATGCCCTCCTGCAATGGCGCCAGGGGGTAGATGTCCTGCACGTTGGCCACCCCGCCCGGCACCGTGGCGACGACGCGTTCGATGGCGTCCTGGTCCAGTTCGATCAGCGGCAACAGCTCGGGGGTGATGCGCGGGCAATCGGCGCCGATCAGATTGGCCGGCACCTGCACCTCGCGACCGCTGCCCACGGCAGCGGCCAGGGCCGCCAGGGTCGGCTGGTTGAACAGCACTCGCACATCGGCGCCAAGGCCGATCTGGCGCATGCGCTCGATCAGGCTCACCGCCAGCAGCGAGTGCCCGCCCAGCTCGAAGAAGTGATCGTGGCGCCCGACCTGCTGCACCTGCAGCAGCTCGCTCCAGATCTGCGCCAGGGCGTTTTCCACCTCGCCCTGGGGCGCTTCGAATTCGCGGCTCAGCCAGGCGTCCTGATCCGGTTGTGGCAACGCCTTGCGATCAAGCTTGCCGTTGGCGGTCAGGGGCAGCGCCAGCAAGCGCACATAGGCCACCGGCAGCATATAGTCCGGCAACCGGCCTTGCAGGTGGTCGCGCAAATCCTGGAGATCCAGCTCCTGGTTGGAAACCTCGGCATGCTCGGTGAAGTACGCCAGCAAACGCCCTTCGCGCACCAGCACCAGGGCTTCCTTGAGGGCCGGATGGCTCAGCAGCGCCGCCTCGATTTCGCCCGGCTCGATGCGCATGCCACGGACCTTGACCTGATCGTCGTTGCGCCCCAGGTAGTCGAGGCTGCCGTCGGCACGCCAGCGGGCCAGGTCGCCCGTGCGATACAGGCGCGCCTGGGGCTCGGCGCAGAACGGGTCGTCGAGGAAACGCTCGGCCGTCAGCGCGTCGCGATTGAGGTAACCCCGGGCCACCCCGGCGCCACCTACGTAGAGCTCACCGATTACCCCCAGGGGCACCGGGCGCTGCAGTTCGTCCAGCAGGTAGATCCGCGCATTGGCCATGGGCCGGCCGATGTGCAAGGAACCGCCCACCGCGATCGGGCCGGATGTTGCCACCACCGTGGCTTCGGTGGGCCCGTAGTTGTTGATCACGGCAAACCCCGGATTGGCCGGGAACTGGCGCAGGCGGTCGCCGCCGATCAGCAAGGTGCTCAGGGTCGGGTGCCCCTGGCCCTGGCTGAAGGCGTACTCGGCCACCGGCGTCGGCAGGAAGCTGATATCCAGGGGCTGGGCCCGCCACCAGCCGAGCAAGGCGTCAAGGTCCTGGCTGCCGACCTCGGCCGGTGGCAGGTGCAAGGTGGCGCCGCTGCACAGGGTCGGCCAGACCTCCCAGGCCATGGCGTCAAAACCCAGGCCGGCGACGCTGGAACTGTGGCGCCCCGGCCCCAGGTCGAAGGCCGCGCAGTGCCAGTGCACCAGGTTCTCCAGGCTCTGGTGCTCCACCATCACGCCCTTGGGCTGGCCGGTGGAACCGGAGGTGTAGATCACATAGGCCAGGTGCGCCGGGGTCAGCTCCGCCACCTGAGGATTGTCCAGGGGCGCCTGCTGCCAGACGCAGCCGTCCAGGTCGATCCGCACCAGGCCGGGCATCTCCGGCAACTCACAGGTAGCCCCCTGCACCAGCACCGCCAGGGGCGCGCTGTCCTGCAGCAGGTAGGCGATGCGCTCCGGCGGATGGCTCGGGTCGATGGGCACATAGCTGGCTCCGGCCTTGAGAATCGCCAGCATGGCCGTCAGCAGTTGCGGCCCCCGCGGCAGGCACAGCGCCACGCGCTCGTCGGGGCCGGCCCCCAGCTCCAGCAGTTGCCGGGCCAGTTGATTGGCCCGCTGATTCAGTTGCCGGTAGCTCAGGCGCAATGGCCCTTGCACCAGGGCCACGGCCTCGGGCGCGGCCTGCACCCGGGCCTCGAACAGGCCGTGCAGGGTCTGTCCACGGGGATAGTCGGCGGCGCTGGCGTTGAAGCCTTCCAGCAACTGCTGGCGCTCCGCCGTCGGCAGTACCGAGAGCTGCACCAGGTCCAGGTCCGGACTCCATTCCAGGGCATCGGCCAGTTGCTCCAGCACCTGGAGCATGTAGCCGGCCATGCGCTGTGCACCCATCGCCGGCAGCGCCAGCAGCGACAGGCTGAAGCCCTGGCCCAGGTCGTCGACGCTCAGGCTCAGCGGATAGTTGCTGCGCTCCTCGCCCCCCAGCAGCTCAATCCCCTGCCAGATATCCAGGCCAGCGCCGCGTCCGGCGTCCGCCACGCTGTGCCGGTAGTTGAGCAAGGCACTGAACAGCGGCGAGCTGGCCGGCACCCCGCTGCAACGCTGGGCCAGGGCCAGGGACGCATGTTCATGAGCCAGCAGGGCACTGAGCCGGGCATGGGTCGCACGGACCCCGGCCCGCACGCTGCCGGCGTCCACATCCACCCGCAGCGGCAAGGTATTGATAAACACCCCCAGGGCCCGGTCGGCGCCCTCACCGCCCTGCATCCGCCCCATCAGCACGGTGCCGAACACCACGTGCCGGCGATTGGACACCTGCCCCAGGACCAGGCCCCAGGCCAGGTGCATCAGCGCCGCGGCACTGACCCCCAACTGCCGCGCCTGCTCGCGCAGGCGCAGGCTCAGGGCGTCGGGCACAGGCACCCGGGCCTCTTCGATATCCCGGCCATCGCCCTGCACATCCTCCACGGCAAAGGCCAGGGTCGGCTCGTCGATATCACCGAGCATCTGCCGGAAGAACCCCTCGTGCTCCGCCTGACCGGCCCCGAGCCGAGCCTGGGCCACGTAGTTGCGATAAGGCATCGGGGTGCCCAGGCGCTCGTGGTGGTTGAACAGCAGCGCACGCATTTCCTCGCCGATCACCTCCATGGCGGTGTGATCCAGGGCCAGGTGGTGGAACAGCAGGATCGCCAGCACCCGCGACTGCCCCGGGACCCGGGCATAGACCAGGCGGATCAGCGGCGCCCGGGTCAGGTCCAGGCGCCAATGGCGGGCGTCGAAACGTTGCTGCAGTTGTTCGAGCAGATCGCCGTCGGCCGGGTCCAGAACCTGCTCCAGAACCTGCAGTTCGGCCTGCCGCCAGACCACCTGCAGCGGCTGCGGCAAGCCCTCCCAGAGCACCGCGGTGCGCAGGATGTCGTGACGCTGGATGACCTGTTGCATGGCCCCGGCAAAGCGCTGCAAACGCTCCAGGCTGTCGAAGGCCAGGCGCGATTGCAGCAGGTAGGGATCGCCCTGTTCGGCACTCAGGTGGTGATAGAGAATGCCCTCCTGCAGCGGCGCCAGGGGGTAGATGTCCTGCACATTGGCCACGCCCCCGGGGACGCTGGCCACCACCCGATCGATGGCCTGCTGGTCCAGTTCGATCAGCGGCAGCAGCTCGGGCGTGATGCGCTGGCAATCGGCGCCGATCCGATTGGCCGGCACCTGCACCTCGCGACCGCTGCCCACCGCAGCGGCCAGGGCCGCCAGGGTCGGCTGGCCAAACAGCACCCGCACATCGGCGCTGAGGCCGATCTGGCGCATGCGCTCGATCAGGCTCACCGCCAGCAGCGAGTGCCCGCCCAGCTCGAAGAAATGATCGTGACGCCCGATCCGCTCGACCTTGAGCAGTTCGCTCCAGATCCGTGCCAGGGCCATCTCCACCTCGCCCTCGGGAGCGACGAAGCCACGGCTGAGCAGGGCCGACTGATCCGGCGCCGGCAGGGCCTTGCGGTCCAGCTTGCCGTTGTTGGTCAGGGGCAATGCATCGAGGCGCACATAGGCCAGGGGCACCATGTAGTCCGGCAGTTGCTGTTGCAGCGCCTGGCGCAGGGATTCGGCGGACGGCTCAGGGGTGTCGGCCTGCACGCTGTAGTAGGCCACCAGGCGCTTGTCCCCGGGCTCATCCTCGCGGGCCAGGACCACGCCTTCCTTGACCCCGGGACAGCTCAGCAAGCGCGCCTCGATCTCGCCCGGTTCGATGCGCAGGCCGCGAATCTTCACCTGATCATCGTTGCGCCCCAGGCACTCCAGCACACCGTTGTCCAGCCAGCGACCCAGGTCCCCGGTGCGGTACAGCAGCGCCTGCGGCTGGTCGCTGAAAGGGTCGCGGATGAACTTCTCGGCGCTCAGTTCGGGACGGTTGAGGTAACCCAGGGCCACGCCATCGCCACCGATGACGATCTCGCCCTGGGCCCCCAGGGGCACTGGCTGCTGGTGCTGATCCAGGACATACACCCGGGTATTGGAGATCGGCCGGCCGATGGCCACGTGCTCGGCGTCGACCGCCAATTGCCGGACCTCATGGGTGGTGGCGTAGGTGGTGGTTTCGGTGGGGCCATAGCAGTGCACCAGGCGCAGTTGCGGCGCGTGCGCCAAGAGCCGGCGGAAGGCCGCCGGGTCGGCACGCTCGCCGCCGCAGAGGAGAATCCGCAAGCCCTTGAGGGCCTCGGGAATCAGCTGCACATACTGGTTGAACAGCGCCGTGGTGACGAACAGCACCGTGGCCCCCAAGGTGCTCAGGGCCTGGCCGAAGCGCAGCGGGTCCAACAGGGTGTGGTGATCGATGACCAGCACCCGCCCGCCGTTGAGCAAGGCCCCCCAGACGTCCATGGTGCTGGCGTCGAAGGCCGGGTTGGAGGCGAAGACCACCCGATCCTCGGGATTGAAATCGGCGTAGCCGTTGTTGATCACCAAGCGGCTGATGGCCCGGTGCGGCACCCGAACCCCCTTGGGCGTGCCGGTGGAGCCGGAGGTGTACATGATGTACGCCACGCTCTCGGAGGACTGGGGCAGGTCCGGGTTGTGGGTGGGCAAGGCATTCAGCTGCAGGCGATCCAGGTCCACGCGCCGGGCCGGGCAATCCAGCACCTCGTCGCTGCGGGTCAGCAAGACCACGCTGCGGCTGTCGCTGACCATGAAGCCCTGGCGCTGGGCCGGGGCCTGGATGTCCAGGGGCACATAGGCCGCGGCGCACTTGCTGATGGCCAACTGGCTCAGCAACAGGTCCAGGGAGCGTGGCAACAGAATCGCCAGGTGATCCCCGGGCTGTACCCCCAGCTCCAGCAGATGGTGGGCCAGCTGGTTGGCCCGGGTATTGAGTTCGGCGTAGCTGAGCAGCGCATCGCCCTCCACCGCCGCCACCCGCTGCGGATGGGCCTGGGCCTGGGCTTCGAACAGTTGGTGCAGGGTCTGTCCGCGTGGATAGTCACGGGCCGTGGCATTGAATTCCACCAGCAGTTGCCGGCGTTCGGCCGCGGGCAGCAGCGGGATCTGTTGCAGGGCCATGTCCGGCGTCTGCTCCAGGGCCTGGGCCAGGTGCTCCAGGACGCATTCCATGTAGCGGCAGACCCGCTCGCCATTGACCTGGGCCACCGCCTGCAGGGTCAGGCGCAAGCCCTCGCCGTCATCGTCGATGTTCAGCGCCAGCGGGTAGTTGCTGCGCTCTTCGGACGCCAGCACGCGAATGCCGTCCCAGGCCGCCGGCCCCTGGTCCCCAGCGGCTTGCTGGGGGCTGTGACGGTAGTTGAGCAGGCTGTTGAACAGCGGCTGCGCCGCCGGTACGCCACTGCAACGCTGGGCCAGGGCCAGGGAGGCGTGCTCATGCCCCAGCAGTTGCGCCAGTTGCTGATGGGTACGGCCCAGGGCCTCTGCCACGCCCTGGGGGCCCAGGCCGATCCGCAGTGGCAAGGTGTTGATGAACATGCCCAGGGCGCGGTCGGCCCCCGCCCCGCCGTGCATGCGGCCCAGCAGCACGGTGCCGAACACCACGTCGTCGCGGCCGGACAGCGGCCCCAGGACCCGGCCCCAGGCCAGGTGCATCAGGCTGGCAACACTGACGCCAAGGCTGCGCGCCTGCTGGCGCAAACGCCGGCACAGTGCCGGTTCCAGCCGCAGTTGCTGCTCGCGGATGCCGCTGCCGTCGCGATTGACGTCCTGCAGGCCGAACGCCAGGGTCGGCTCGTCGATGTCCCCCAGCATCTGGCGAAAGAACGCCTGATGTTCCGGTTCGCCAAGCCCCAGGCGCGCCTGGGCCACATAGTTGCGGTAAGGCACGGCAGGCGGCAGCTGCGCGCCGTGGCCTTGCAGCACGGCACTGATCTCTTGCACCAGCACCTCAAGGGAGCTGTGGTCCAGGGCCAGGTGATGCAGCAACAGGATGCCCAGCCAGCGCTGCGGGTCAGCGTCCCGGGCACAGACCAGGCGCAGCAAAGGTGCCCGCCCCAGGTCGAGGCGATAGTGACGGGGGTCGAAACCGGCCTGCAGTTGCCCGAGGATCGTCCCCCGGGCGGGGTCCAGCTCCAGCACTTCCAGCTCCAGGGGAGCCTGGCGCCAGACCACCTGCACCGCCGCGTCGAGGCCTTGCCAGACCACGCTGGTGCGCAAAATGTCGTGGCGCTGGATCACCTGCTGCAAGGCCAGGGTAAAGGTCTGCAAGACGTCGTCGCTGGCGAACTCGAACTGCACCTGGAGCACATAGGGGTCGCCCTCGGTGCTGCTCAGGTGGTGATACAGGATGCCCGCCTGCAAGGGAGCCAGGGCATAGATATCCTGAACGTTGGCCGCGCCACCGGGCACCTGGGCCAGCACCCGGTCGATGGCCGCTTGATCGAGGTCCGCCAGGGGCAGCAGCTCTGGCGTGATGCGCCGGCAATCGGCTGCGATGCGGTTGGCCGGCACCTGCACCTCGCGCTGCCCACCCACGGCGGCCGCCAGGGCGGCCAGGGTCGGCTGGCCGAACAGCACCCGCACATCGGCGCACAGATCCACCTGGCGCATGCGCTCCATCAGTTTGACCGCCAGCAGCGAATGGCCGCCCAGCTCGAAGAAATGGTCCTGGCGCCCGACCTGGGGCACTTGCAGCAACTCCTGCCAGATCTTCGCGATGGCCTGCTCCACCTCGCCCTGGGGCGCTTGATAGTCGCGTCGGGCCAGCGCGGCGCTGTCCGGCGCCGGCAGGGCCTTGCGGTCGAGCTTGCCGTTGGTGGTCAGGGGCCAGGCCTGCAGCAGCACGAAGGCGCTGGGCAGCATGTACTCCGCCAGGCTCTGGCGCAGTTGCTCACGCAGTTGCGCGGCGCCCGGGGCCGCTCCCGGCCGGGGAATCACATAGGCCACCAGGCGCTTGTCTCCCGGGCTCTGTTCCCGGGCGATCACCACCGCCTCGCCCACCCCGTCGCACGCCGCCAGCCGCGCCTGGACCTCCCCCAGCTCGATGCGGAAACCGCGAATCTTCACCTGATCGTCGTTGCGCCCCAGGTACTCCAGGCTGCCATCGGTGCGCCAGCGGGCCAGGTCGCCGGTCTTGTACAGCCGCGCCCCCGGTCGATTGCTGAAGGGGTCGGCGATGAAGCGCTCGGCGTTGAGTTGATCACGGTTGAGGTAACCCCGGGCCACCCCGGCGCCCCCCACATACAGCTCCCCCACCACCCCCGTGGGCAAGGGCTCGCGGCGGGCGTCCAGCACATAGAGTTGCAGGTCGGGAATCCGTCGGCCGATGGGGCTGCTGCCCACCCATTGCGCGTCCGCCGCCTGCAACGGCCGGTAGGTCACATGCACCGTGGTTTCGGTGATGCCGTACATGTTCACCAGTTGCGTGCCGACGTTCTCCAGCCGGGCGTACCAGGGCTTGAGCATTCCCGGCTCCAGGGCTTCGCCGCCGAAGATCACCTGGCGCAGGGAATGCTTGAGTCCGCTCTCGCCCTGGGCCGCAATCAGCGAGCGGAAGGCACTGGGGGTCTGGTTGAGGATGCTCACCCGGGCCTCGCACAGCAGTGCGTAGCAAGCTTGCGGGGAGCGGCTGACGACCTGGGGCACCACCAGCAACTGGCCGCCATGGATCAGGGCGCCCCAGATCTCCCACACCGAGAAGTCGAAGGCGAAGGAATGGAACAGCGCCCAGACGTCGCGCCAGTTGAAATCGAACCAGTCGCGGGTGGCGGAAAACAGCCGGGCGACGTTGCGGTGTTCCACCATCACGCCCTTGGGCAGACCGGTGGAGCCGGAGGTGTAGATCACATAGGCCAGGTTGGCCGGGGTCAGCCCCGGCACGTCGGGGTTGTCCGGAGACTCGTGGGCCAGGGTGCGGCTGTCGAGGTCGATCAGCGGCACCCGCAGGTCGGCCACCAGGGCCTGGGTATCGGCCTGCACCAGCAGCGCCACCGGGGCGCTGTCCTCCAGGGTGTAGGCGATGCGTTCCCGGGGATAGGCCGGGTCGATGGGCACGTAGGCGCCACCGGCCTTGAGGATGCCCAGCAGGCCGATGATCATTTCCAGGCCGCGCTCGACGCAGATCGCCACCCGTTGGTCCGCACGCACCCCCAGCGCCAGCAAGCGATGGGCCACCTGATTGGCGCGGCGGTTGAGCTCGCCGTAACTCAGACGCTGTGCCTGGAAAAGCAGCGCCGGCGCCTCGGGCTGGACCCGGGCCTGGGCCTCCACCTGCTGATGGATCAGCGGGCTGTCGGGGTACTGTCCCAGGGGCGTGTTCAGGCCCTGCAGCAGGTAACGCCGCTCGCTGGCCGGGAGCATTTCCAGGCTGTACAACGGCGCCTCGGGGTTTGCCTGCAGGGCCAGGGCCAGGCTTTCCAGGGTGGTCAGCAGGTAGCCGCTGATGCGCTCGGCACCCAGGCTGGCGTCCACCAGGGCGGTGATCTGCAGGTCCTCGCCCAGATCGTCGATGTTGACGGTCAGCGGGTAGTTGGTGCGCTCCTGGGCACCCAGCACCAGGATGCCCGGCACCAGCTCCTGGACCTGGTCGCCATCGGCCCGGTGGCTGTGGCGGTAGTTGAGCATGGCGCTGAACAGCGGGGTCGGCGCACTGACTGCGCTGCAACGCTGGGCCAGGGCCAGGGAGGCGTGCTCATGGGCCAGCAAGGCGCTCAGCCGAGCATGGGTCGCCAGCACCCCGGCGCGCACGCTTTGCGCTCCCACATCCACGCGCAGCGGCAGGGTGTTGATGAACATGCCCAGGGCCCGCTCACCGCCCTCGCCCACTTCCATGCGCCCCAGCAGCACGGTGCCGAACACCACCGCCTCGCGCCCGGACAGCTGGCCCAGGACCCGGCCCAGGGCCAGGTGCATCAAGCTTGCCACACTCACCCCCAGTTGCCGGGCCTGGCTGCGCAGGCGCTGGCTGAGCTGGCGATCCAGAGGCAGCCGGTGTTCTTCAATGCGGCCGGTTGCGCCCTGCACATCCCCCAGGCCGAACGGCAGGGTCGGCTCATCGATATCCCCGAGCATCTCGCGGAAGAAGGCTGCGTGGCGCTCCTCGCTCTGCCCCAGGCGGGCCTGGGCCAGGTGGTTGCGAAACGGCACCGGCAGCGGCAACTGCTCGCGCTGGCCCAGCAGACAGGCCTGGATTTCCTGGCGCACCACATCCAGGGCGGCGTGGTCCAGGGCCATGTGATGGAACAGCAGCAACGCCACCTGGCGCGAGTTGACCGGGTCCTCGGCGTGCACCAGGCGCAACAGCGGCGCCTGACGCAGGTCCAGGCGGAAATGCCGGGAATCGTAGCGCTGCTGCAACTGGGCCAGGGCATCGCCCCCGGCGGCGTCCAGCGGTAGGGCTTCACACTGCAGCGGCGCCTGGCGCAGGACCACCTGCAGCGGTTCATCGAGGTTTTCCCAGACGATCGCGGTGCGCAGGATGTCGTGGCGCTCGATCACCCATTGCAAGGCCTCGGCAAAGGCCTGCAGCCGTTGCCGGTCGGCAAAGGCGAAATGCGCCTGGAGCACATAGGGATCGCCCTGGGGCGCGGACAGGTAGTGATAGAGCATGCCTTCCTGCAGCGGCGCCAGGGGGTAGATGTCCTGCACATTGGCGGCGCCGCCTGGCACGCCGGCGACGATGCGGTCGATGGCCGGCTGCTCCAGTGACACCAGGGGCAGCATGTCCGGGGTGATCCTGAAGGCCGGGCTCAGCCAGTGGCCGCCCTGTTCGCTCACCTGCTGCAGAAGCTGCGCCTTGTGCTGGATCAGGCTGTCCCAGAGTGCGTCGTCCAGGGCCTCGTCATCGCCCTGCACCAGCAGATCCTCGCCGTCCCGTTGAAGACGGATCGCGAGGGTCGAAAGAACGGCCATCAATTCGCTGAACTGCATGTCGTAACCTGCCTGAGAATTCGGAAATGGTTGAAGAGAACGTCCTTGTTTCAGATGCAACCTTTCAGAGGCGGCGCAGGGCCCGAGCGCTCAGCGGCCAGCGGCTCGGGCAAACGCCGCAGACACTGATCCCGCCAGGGCTCCCGGCAGCCTGGAGACGCTAAAACATCCGTCCTTGAGTGTCTGACATGGGAAGCCGGGACATGCCCCCGGCGTTGTCCCGGCCCCCGTCCTGTGGCGCCCACGGCGAGCGCCGGCCCTGGGGCCGGCGCACCTGCAAGGCCGAAGATGGGCTCAGAGACGCCGCTGGCGCTTGAGCTGGGGAATGGTGGTGGCGGGAATCTCCAGGCGCTGCAACTGGCACTGGGTATGGGCCGCCAGGGCCGCCAGGGTCGGCTGGCTGAACAGCAGCCGGGCATCGGCATGCAGGCCCTCCTGGCGCATGCGCGCCACCAGGCTGACCGCCAGCAGGGAGTGCCCGCCCAGTTCGAAGAAATGGTCATGGCGCCCCACCCGCTCGACCTGCAGCACCTCGGCCCAGAGCCGCGCCAGGGTCGTTTCCAGCTCACCCTGGGGCGCCTCGAACTCGCGGCTCAGCACTGCGTCCACCCCGGGTTCCGGCAACGCCTTGCGGTCCAGCTTGCCGTTGGCGCTCAGGGGCAGCGATGCCAGCCGCACATAGGCGGCCGGCACCATGTACTCCGGCAACTGCTCCAGGACATGGGCCCGCAGTGCCTCGATACCCGGCGGCGCCTGATCCGGGTGCAGGCTGAAATAGGCCACCAGGCGCTCATCGCGCATCAGCACCGCCACCTCGCGCAGGGCCGGGTGTTGCGCCAGCCGTGCCTCGATCTCCCCCAGTTCCAGGCGCAGCCCGCGCAGCTTGACCTGGAAGTCGTTGCGGCCGAGGAACTCCAGGTCGCCGTCGGCGTTGTAGCGCACCAGATCGCCGCTGCGGTACAGGCGGTCACCGGCCACGAAGGGGCTGTCGATAAAGCGCTCGGCCTGCAACTGCGGCAAGCCCAGGTAGCCCCGGGCCACGCCGACGCCGCCAATATGCAACTGGCCACTGACCCCCAGGGGCACCGGCTGGTCATGGGCATCGAGCACATACAGCCGGGTATTGGTAATGGCCCGGCCAATGGGCAACTGCACCGGCGGTACAGGGGCCCCGGGTTCCAGGGTCCAGGCACTGCTGTCCACCGTGGCCTCGGTGGGACCGTAGACGTTGTGCAACCGGGCCTTGGGCAGGCGCCGCTGGAACAGCCGGGCGATGGCCTCGGTGAGCTCGCCACCACCGCAGAAGACGTCGGTCAGGCTGTGGCACTGTCCGCTCTCCTCCAGTTGCAGGAACTGCAGGAGCATCGCCGGCACGAACTTGATCATGGTCACCTGCTGCGCTTGCACCAGCTGCGCCAGGTAGCCCGGATCACGCTGGCCGTCGGGCCGCGCCAGCAGCAGGCGCATGCCGCTGACCAGGGGCCAGAACAGCTCCCACACCGAGCCATCGAAACTGAACGGGGCCTTTTGCAGCAAGGTGCCGCCCGGGCATGGCCCACACAGTCGCGAACTCCAGTGCATCAGGTTGCCCAGGCCACGGTGTTCCACCATCACCCCCTTGGGGTTGCCGGTGGAGCCCGAGGTGTAGATCACATAGGCCAGGTGCCTGACCCCGAGCCCCGGCACCACAGGGTCATCCTGGCCCGGGTGCTGCCAGTGGTCGCGGTCGAAATCGATCAGCGGCACGGCCTGGGCCTGCAGCAGCGCCCGGGTGGGCTGGTGCACCAGCACGGCCAGTGGCTGGCTGTCATTGATCAGGAAGCTCAACCGCTCCGGCGGGTACTCCGGGTCCAGGGGCACATAGGCGCCACCGGCCTTGAGGATGCCCAGCAGGCCGATGAGCATTTCCAGGCCGCGCTCCACGCACAGCCCGACCCGCACGTCCGGCCCCACCCCTTGCTCGCGCAAGTGATGGGCCAGCTGATTGGCCCGCTGGTTGAGCTGGGCGTAGCTCAGGCATTGCTCGCCGGCCTGCAGGGCAATCGCCTGGGGCGTGCGGCGGACCTGGGCTTCGAACAGCCCGTGCAGGGTCAGCTCGCTGGGGTAGTCGGACGCGGTGGCGTTGAACGCCAGCATCTGCTGCCGATACTCCGCCGCCGGCAGGACGGACAGGCTCTGCAGCAGGGTCTGCGGTGCCTGTTCCAAGGCCTGGACCAGCCCCTCCAGGGCGCAGCTCAGGTAGTCCAGCAGGCGCTGCGCGCCGATCCGCCTGGGCGCCCGGGCTCCCAGGCGAAAGCCCGGTTCCAGGTCGTCCACCGCCAGCATCAAGGGGTAGCTGAGCACTTCTTCGCTGCTCAGCCATTGCGCCCCCGGCACCCCCTGCAACAGGGCCTGGGCGTCGGCGGCGACGTTGTGCCGGTAGTTGAGCAAGGCATTGAACAGCGGCGTCGGCGCCGCCACGCCGCTGCAACGCTGAGCCAGGGACAGGGGCCCCTGCTCATGGGCCAGCAGCGCGCTGAGGCGTTCCTGGGTCTGGCGCAACCCGGCCGCCACCGTCAGCCCCGCCAGTTCCAGGCGCAGCGGCAAGGTGTTGATGAACATGCCCAGGGCCCGGTCCGCTCCCGCACCGGCCTGCAAGCGACCCAGCAGCACCGTGCCGAACAGCAGGTCCTCGCGGCCGCTGGAGCGTCCCAGCACCAGGCCCCAGGCCAGGTGGAACAGGCTGGCGGCACTGACCCCGAACTGCCGCACCTGATGACGCAGGCGCAGGCTCAAGTCGTGATCCAGCAGAGCACTGGCATGCTGCTGATCCACCGGCTCGCCCGCACGCTCCTGCCACTCGAAGGCCAGGGTCGGCTGGTCCACCGAGGCCAGGTATTCACGGAAGAACGCAGCATGGGAGGCCTGCCCCAACCGCGTGCGGGCCACGTAGTCACGGTAGGCAAAGGCCGGCGCCAGTGGCTGTTGCCGGCCATTCATGTGGGCGGCGATTTCCGCCATCAGCAAGGCCGTGGACGTGGCATCGTTGACCAGATGATGAAAGCGCAGCAGCGCGAGCCAGCGCTGGTTCGGCCGGTCCTCGGCCCAGGCCAGGGCCAGCAGCGGTGCCTGGCGGATATCCAGCGGGTTGTGCCGCGGGTGGTAATGCTCGCGCAACTGCTCCGCCAGCGAGCCGCCCTCGGCCGTCGGCTGCCACTGCTCCACCGGCAACCGGGCCTGGCGCCAGACCACCTGCAGCGGCTGCTCTGCCGCCTCCCAGACCAGGCTGGTGCGCAGAATGTCATGGCGCTCGATCACCGCCTGCAAGGCCTGGGCGAAGGCGTCCAGGTCCTCGCGACGGGAAAAGGCCAGCAGCGCGTGCTGCTGGTACGGGTCATGCGCGGCAAAGGTCATGTGGTGGTAGAGCAAGCCCTCCTGCAGCGGCGCCAGGGGATAGATGTCCTGCACGTTGCTCACGCCGCCGGGAACCGTGGCCAGTACCCGGTCGATGCTCTCCTGGTCCAGGTCCACCAGGGTCAGCATCTGCGGGGTGATGTGCCGGCAATCGGCAGGTATGCCATTGGCCGGGATTTCCACGTCCTGCCGGCCCTCCACCGCCGCCGCCAGGCTGGCCAGGGTCGGCTGGCCGAACAGCACCCGCACATCGGCATGCAGCCCCTGCTCCTGCATGCGCTGGATCAGTTCCAGGGCCAGCAACGAATGGCCGCCCAGTTCAAAGAAATGGTCGTGGCGGCCCACCTGTTGCACCTGCAGCACCTGGGCCCAAAGCTGGGCCAGGGTGGTTTCCAGTGGGCCCTGGGGGGCCTGGTACTCGCGGCTGACCAGGGCCTCGGGCCCGGGGGCGGGCAAGGCCTGGCGGTCCAGCTTGCCGTTGGCGGTGAGGGGCAATGCCTCGAGCCGTACATAGGCCACGGGCACCAGGGCGTCGGGCAACTGCCGGCGCAGGAAGTCCCGCAGATCACTGATCGGCACGGCCTCGCGGGCGGTGAACCAGGCCACCAACTGGCCGTCCCGGGCCTGGACCAGCACCTCCTGCAGCGCGGGATGGGCGCCCAGGCGGGTTTCGATTTCTCCCAGCTCGACGCGCTGGCCACGGATCTTCACCTGATCGTCATTGCGCCCCAGGTACTCCAGGCGGCCGTCCTCCAGCCAGCGAGCCAGATCGCCGGTGCGGTACATGCGCGCACCGGGCCGGTCGCTAAAGGGATCGTCGAGGAAACGCTCGGCCGTCAGCTCGTCGCGATTGAGGTAGCCCCGGGCCACCCCGTGGCCACCGATATAGAGTTCGCCGGCAATGCCGATGGGCAGCGGGCGTTGTCGCTCATCCAGCAGATAGACCTGGGTATTGGCGATGGGCCGGCCGATATGCAGCGGCTGCCCGGCCTCGATGCTCCCGGAGGTGGCCACCACCGTGGCTTCGGTGGGGCCGTAGTTGTTGATCAGGGCAAAGCGCTGTGCCTCGGGTAACTGGCGCAGGCGATCGCCACCGATCAACAGGGTGCGCAGGGTCGGATGACCGAGCCGCTGGCTCAAGGCGTACTCGGCCACCGGCGTGGGCAGGAAGCTCACCTGCAGCGGCTGGGCCCGCCACCAGGCGAGCAACCCATTGAGGTCTTCGGGGCCGTCACTGGCCGGGGCCAGGTGCAGGGTCGCCCCGGCGCACAGGGCCGGCCAGACTTCCCAGGCCATGGCATCGAAACCGAAGCCGGCCAGGCAGGAGGTGTGGCTGCCGGCCTGCAGCTCGAAGGCCCGGCAATGCCAGTCCACCAGGGCGGACAGGCTCTGGTGCTCTACCATCACGCCCTTGGGCAAACCGCTGGAGCCGGAGGTGTAGATCACGTAGGCCAGGTGCTGCGCCGTCAGCCCGGGCACCTGGGGACCAGGCGCCGAGCCTGACTGCCACTGCTGATCGTCCAGCTCGATCAGCGGCACCGCCAGGCTCGGCAGGCGCTCGCGCAAACCGGCCTGGGTCAGCAGCGCCACCGGCCCGCAGTCCTCCAGCAGGTAGGCCAGTCGCTCAGGGGGATACGCCGGGTCCAGCGGCACGTAACAAGCGCCGGCCTTGAGGATCGCCAGCAGGCCGACCAGGGTCTCCAGGCTGCGTCGGGCCAGGATCGCCACCCGCTGATCGGGACCGACCCCAAGCCCTTGCAGGCGCAGGGCCAGGGCATTGGCCCGGCGGTTGAGCTGGTCGTAGCTCAGCTGCTGGCCCTGGGCAACCAGGGCCACGGCGCCCGGAGTGCGCTGGGCCCAGGCCTCGACCCGCTTGTGGATGCGCTGCTCGGTAGCCAGCGGCTGGCGGGTGGCGTTCCACCCTTGCAAACGCGCGCCCTGCTCTGCGCTCAGCAGCGAAAACTGCTGCACCGGCAAGGCCACGTTCGCCAACCCCTGCTCCAGCACATGGATCAGGCAAGCGGCCAGGGCCTCGATCTCATGGGGCTGGAAATACCCCGTGTCGTAGACGTAATGCATCCAGGCGTTGTCGTCGAAACGGTTGCTGCGCAGGTGAATGGCCAGGGGCGTCGGCTCGTGGCGATTGGAAACTTTCACCGACGAGGCCACGGCATCGCCGTAGCGGTATTGCAGGTCCTCCAGTTCATAGGACAGGGTCAGTTCGAACAATTGCCCGCGGTCTTCACGCAGCAGGCCGAGGGCGCGATTGAGCTCGCTCAGGGGAAAGCGCTGATGGCGATAATCCTGCTTGAGCACGTCCCGCACCGCCGCCACCAGCGCCTCGAAACTCAGCTCGCGGCCGAAGTCCATGTGCACCGCACTGACCTGGGTGAAACAGCCCAGGGTCACCTTGAAGGCGGCGTTGGGCCGGTTCAGCACCGGCATGCCCAGGACCCACTGGTCGCGCTGGCCGGTGCGGGCGAAATACACATGCAAGGCCGCCAGCAGCACGTGGAAGGCCGAAGCCCCGGTGCTTGTGCCCAGGGCTTTCATCCGCTCATGCAGGGCCGCGGGAAAGGCCTGCACCAGGGTCGCCCCGGGCGTTCCGGCTTCCTGGCCCGGACGATGGCGCGGGCGCAGCAGCGGCTCCGGCAGGCTCTGGTACTTGGCCAACCAGTAGTCGCGGTCCCGGGCATAACGGCTGGACTGCTGGTAGCGCGCGTCGTCCTCGATGAAATCGACAAAGGACGGTGCGCCAGGGCCGGGCTGTTCGCCCCGCGCCAAAGCGCTGTAGAGGCTACCCAAGGACTGGGACAACTGGGCAAAGCCCCAACCGTCGAGGATCAGGTGATGGGCCTCGGCTTGCATCAGGTGATGCTCGGGGCTCAGGCGAAACAGCGAGAAACGGCACAGGCGTTCGCCACTGAGTTTGAACGGCTGCTGCATCTGCCAGTGAATCCGCGCCAGGGCAGTGGCCAGCGGGTCGGCCTCGGCGGACAGGTCGTGAAATGCCAACTGCACCGGCCAGTCGCGGTCGAAGTACTGCAACGGCAAGCCGTCGCTGCTGCCCTCCAGGGACAGCACCGTGCGCAGCACATCATGCTTGCGCACCAGCGCCTCCACCGTGCGCTGCATCAGCTCGGGCTGGAACGGTCCCTTGAGGTCGGCATAGCCGCCGATGTTGTACAGCGGCGAGTCACCGCGGCTCAGTTGATCGAGCCAGATATCCCGTTGCCCGGTGGTCAGCGGCAAGCCTTGGGCCTGCTCCGCCCCGGCGCTCATGCCATCACCGGCGCTGAACGTCCAGCAGGCAGCGCACCGTGGATGACAAGGGTGATTGGCGCGACCAGATCGGCCACGGCAAAGGCAGAAAAACGCATCATAAGATCCTTCTCATGTGATGGGCCCGGGCACCAGCGTCCGCGGATTTAAGCATCGGCCCCACACCCTGTATGTCACCCGAAACCCGGACATTCCTGGGCCCTGGCGGAGCAGGCTCAAGGCCTTGAGAACGGCTCTGGCAGGCCGCCAGGCAAGCCCCCGGGCAGGCACCATCAACGCCGGGACGCTGCTGCGGATCGGCTGAAATAGCTGTAGGACATTGACCACCCGTACATGAGGCTCCTGGCCTCGCCTGCCTTGCCGCCAAGGCCTGATGAGCCTGTGCCGGCAGCGCCTTGCACAACCGCGAGGACGAACGCCAGCGGGGATTGCGCGCCTGTTGCCGGCCCACGGGGACAGCCCGGCAGCGCTCTGATGCGGCCTGCGTGTCCCGGTTTACCCCTACAGACGCGAAGTAAATTCTTAGGCTTAAATCAGATTTTTCCGACCAAATCAGGTACATGAACACTGTGCTGCGGGCCACCGTGGCGACCGCGTTTCGATCAGCGATTTGTCTCGATCAAGGATGATAAGGATATGGGTCTGACCAGCAGTATCGCCAACATGGAAACTCCACCCTTCTACTTCGAACTGGGGCAGTTGATCTCCAGTACCGGCCATTGCGGATTCGCCAGGGACATGCTGCAACTGGTGGACAAGCTGGTGCCGGTCAGCCAACTGCTGCTCAGTGAGTGGACCCTCGACGAACGCCAGGCCAGCTCCCTGGCAATCACCTTGCTGGGGCGGGCCGGGCTGCAGGAGGACCTGCCTCTGCCGGAGCCCCCGCGACGCCATGATCCGCTGCTGCACAAGATGCTGGAAATGGACGACTCGCTGCTGATTCAGATGAATGCCCAGGCCCAGGGCGGAACATCGCGCCACACCCCGCACCAATGCCATCTGGTCTCGCGCAAAGCCAACCGCCGCTGTGTCATCGCCCTCTACCGCGAACCCTCCCAGGGCGGTTTTTCCCTGGCCGAACTGTCCTTTCTCAAGAGCCTGTCGGCGACCCTGCTGCCGCTGTTGGAGCGCCATGCCCAACTGCACCGGCAACAGGCCCTGAAGAACCTGCGCAGCTGGAGCAGCCGCCCCCTGGATGCGCGTCAGCAGACGCCCCTGCAACGGGAGTTCGACGAGCGCCTGTCCCTGGGGGACATCAGCCTTTCGGCACGGGAAAAAGAAGTCTGCCTGGGGCTGTTGACCGGAGGCACGGTGCCGGAAATGGCCCAGCGCCTGAGCGTCAAGAACAGCTCCATCGAAACCTACCTCAAGCGTGCCGCCGCCAAGCTCGGGGTCAGTGGCCGCCACGGCCTGGCCAAGTGGATGGTCGGCGCCTGAGGCGCGCTTGCTGCGCCCCTGTCGTCCACCTTCAGGATGTCCTTGTCACGAGGCTGATATGCGTACCTCCCCTTCGATCCTGGCGGCCCTGGCCCTGGCCCTCGGCGGCTGCTCGCTGATCCCGGACTACCAACGCCCAGCGCCGCCGGTTGCTGCCCATTACCCTCAAGGCCTGGCCTACGCCTCGGCCGCCGGCACCGCGGGAGCCGACTGGTCCGGCCTGTTCCAGGACCCCTTGCTGCAACAGTTGATCCACAGTGCCCTGGACAACAACCGCGACCTGCGGGTGGCGGCGCTGAACGTCGCGGCTTATCAGGCCCAGTACCGCATCCAGCGCGCCGACCTGCTGCCGGCGGTGTCGGCCAATGTCAACGGCAAGCGCCAGCGGCTGCCCGAGCAGATGACCGGTGGCAAGGCGCTGATCAATTCCAGCTATGGGGCGAACCTGGGCATCAGCGCCTACGAGCTGGATTTCTTCGGCCGCATCCGCAGCCTCAGCCAACAGGCGTTGATGACCTACCTGTCCAGCGAGCAAGCCCGGCGCAGCGCGCAGTTGAGCCTGGTGGCCAATGTCGCCAGTGCCTACCTGACCTGGTGCGCCGACCAGGAACTGCTGGAGCTGACCCGCAAGACCCTGGCCGCGGATGAGCAGAGCCTGCGTTTGACCACACGCAACGGCCATGCCGGGAAGATCTCGGCCCTGGACGTGGCCCAGGCCCGCACCCGCGTCGACAGCGCCCGGGCCAACCTGGCCCGCTACCAGCGCCAGGTGGCCCAGGACCTGAACAACCTGACCCTGTTGGTGGGGGCGCCCCTCCCCGCCGACCTGCCCCAGCGCAGGCTGGCCGAAGGCATGCTGGCCCAGGTGCCCGCAGGCCTGCCTTCGAGCCTGTTGCAGCGACGCCCGGACATTCTCCAGGCCGAGTACCAACTGCAGGCCGCCAACGCCAACATCGGCGCGGCCCGAGCGGCGTTCTTCCCCAGCGTCAGCCTGACTGCCAATGCCGGGAGCTCCAGCAAGGAGCTTTCCGGGCTGTTCAAGGGAGGGGCTGGCGGCTGGACCTTTCAACCGCAGATCAACCTGCCGATCTTCAATGCCGGCAGCCTGCGCGCCAGCCTGGACTACGCCCGGCTGCAGAAGGACATCAGCGTCGCCCAGTATGAAAAGGCGATTCAGACCGCCTTCCAGGAAGTAGCCGACGGCCTGGCCGCTCGCCAGACCTATCAGCAGCAATTGATGGCCCAGGGCAATCTGGTGCAGGCCAGCCAGGACTACTACAACCTGGCCGAGCATCGCTATCGCATCGGCGTGGACAGCAACCTGGTGTTCCTCGATGCCCAACGCTCGCTGTTCAGCGCCCAGCAGGGCCTGATCAACGACCACCTGGCGCAGCTGCTGGCCGAGGTCGACCTGTACCGGGCCCTGGGGGGCGCCTGGAGCGCAGCACCGAGCCTGGCCGGCACCCAGGCACAACCCTGACGCGGTCCTCGGCTTGAGGTCCGAATTGAGATTCTAGGTTGGAGGGGGAAGTAGCGGCTAGCGGGGGATGTTGAACGCATCGAACCTGAAGTGCCGACCCGGCCAGCCAAGGGCAGTAGGCAGAACACGGACCGGGCAGGCAGGTATTGCGATGTTGCAGCCCGCCCTGACCAGAAACCACCACTGGGCATGGAGCCTGTGGTGGCTGGCCGGGCGAACGGGGCAATTCTAAGCAGCGGTCCTGGCAACGTATGTAAGAAAATTCTTATTCCTGCATATCCTCAGTCGCGCAATCGACGGGGATAAAACCAGAATCTTCCAAGAATGCTCGGGACCGCCGCTGTCGCCCGCGGTCAACGGGTGCCCGGCACCAGATCAAGGATCTCCTCGATGCCCAGGCAACGGGGTTCCACCTCCAGGGTCCGGCCATGTTCGAGAATGCCCACCGCCACATCACGCATGGCCATGTAGGCACTGCGCAGCATGTGGTTGGCGTAGATCACCGCGTTGAAGCCGGCTCCTTCCAGCTCGTCGAAACTCAAGTGGGCATAACTGGTGGGTACGCAGATCAGCGGCACCCGCGGGCATTGGCGACGGAACTGCCGGGCGAATTCGAGAATCTCCAGGCCGTCCTTTTTCCGACTGTGGATCATGATCCCGTCGGCGCCGGCGGCGACATAGGCCAGGCAGCGCTCGATGGCGTCGTCCATGCCCTTGTCGAGGATCAGGCTTTCACAGCGCGCGATGATCAGCAGTTCTGCATGGCTGCGGCTGGCGCAGCCCACGCGGATCTTCTCGCAGAATTCCTCGATGCTGTCCTGGACCTGGCTCACGGCGGTACCGAACAGGGAGTTCTTCTTCAGCCCGCACTTGTCCTCGATGACCACCGCCGAGACCCCGGCCCGGTCCAGCATCTTCACGTGGATGGCGAAGTGCTCGGCCTTGCCCCCGGTGTCGCCGTCGAAAATCATCGGCAGCGAACAGACATCGAAGATCTCGCGAATGCCGTGCAGGCGGTTGCTGGGCGAGAGGATCTCGATGTCCGGCAGGCCCTTGTGGGTCGAGTCGGTCAGGGAACTGGACCAGATGGCGTCGTAACTCAGGCTGGGCCCGGGCCCGCGCTCCAGCCTGGATTGTTCGGCCAGCAGCGCCGAGATCGGGCTGTGGGCTTCAAGGACCCGCAGACAGCGCTTGCGGCGCAGCAACTGGCTGAGGTGGGTTCGGCGAATATCAGCGTCCTGCATGGGATTCACGCGCCTCTTGTGAGTAGGAACAGCGGGTTGGCTGCGGCGGCCAGGGCTCAGGGATGGGTCATGTCCAGGGCCACCACATAGCGGTCGAAATCCGCGGCCGAAACGTAGCCAAGCTGTTGCGCCACCTCCCGCAGGGACTTGCCCTCCTGGTGGGCGGTCTTGGCGATGATGGCCGCCTTGTCGTAGCCGATGTGCCGGTTGAGGGCGGTCACCAGCATCAGGTTCTTCTCGATGTTGGCCTCGATCCGCGCTCGGTTGGGCTCGATGCCCACTGCGCAATGGTCGTTGAAGGCGCGGCAGGATTCGGCCAGCAAGGTGATGCTTTCCAGCACGTTGTGCACCATCACCGGCTTGTAGACGTTGAGCTGGAAATTGCCCTGGCTGCCGGCAAAGGCCACGCTGGCGTCGTTGCCGAAGACCTGGGCACAGACCATGGTCAGCGCCTCGCACTGGGTCGGGTTGACCTTGCCCGGCATGATCGAAGAGCCCGGCTCGTTCTCGGGAATGTCGATCTCGCCGATGCCGCAGCGCGGGCCGCTGGCCAGCCAGCGCACGTCGTTGGCGATCTTCATCAGGGCCATGGCCAGAGTACGGATCGCCGCCGAGGTGTTGATCAGCGCGTCATGGGCCGACAGGGCGAAGAACTTGTTGGCGCAGGACTTGAAGGGGTAGCCGGTGAGCTCAGCGATGATTCGCGCGCACTCGTCGCCGAACTGCGGGTGGGAGTTGAGCCCGGTGCCCACCGCCGTGCCGCCGATGGCCAGGTCGTAGAGGCCGCCGAGGTTGAGTTCGATGGCCCCCAGGGCGTAGTCGATCTGTTCGACCCAGCCGCCGATTTCCTGGCCGAGGGTGATCGGGGTGGCGTCCTGCAGGTGGGTCCGGCCGACCTTGACCACGTCGCGATACTGCTGGGATTTTTCGAACAGGGTGTCTCGCAGAGTCGCCACCCCGGGCAGCAGGGTCTCGAAGATTTCCGTCACCACCACCATGTACATGGCCGTGGGAAAGGTGTCGTTGGAAGACTGCCCACGGTTGACGTGGTCGTTGGGGTGGATGGGCTTCTTGCTGCCCAGCTCGCCGCCGAGCATCTCGATGGCCCGGTTGGCGATCACTTCGTTGGCGTTCATGTTGGACTGGGTGCCGGAGCCAGTCTGGAACACCACCAGCGGGAAGTGATCATCCAACTGCCCGCTGATGACTTCGTCCGCCGCCTTGACGATGGGCAGCGCGATGGCTTCAGGCAGTTCGCCAAGCTTGAGGTTGGCCAGGGCCGCGGCCTTTTTCAGGATGCCCATGGCACGGATCATCGGTGCGCCCCACTGGAAGCGCGAACGGCCGATGGGGAAGTTGAGGATCGAGCGCTCGGTCTGAGCCCCCCAGTACCTGTTGGACGGTACGGAAATGGAACCCATCGAGTCGGATTCAAGACGCATGTTCATGGTTCTCCAGTCTTTGCTATGCAGCACAGTCAGTCATGGGAGGCCGGGCCGTCGCCGCGCCCGGCACGGTTTGCAGGGGCCCTACGCCTTGAGCACGGAGGCCATTTTTTCCAGGTGCGCGCAGGCCCGCACCACGTACTCGTCGGAGAGCGCGGCGATGCGCCGGTAGTCGATCTGCTGGCCGGTGGCCTGGGTGTAGAGCTTCAGGGCGTCGGTGGCGTGGCGGAAATGCCGGGCCTCGACGGCGCCGCAATGGACGCTGAGGAAACCGGCGATGCGGTTGGCCTCCCCCGCCGGATAACCGCAGGACTCGCGCAGCCAGTTCTTCCACAGCGGTGTCATCAGGTTGTATTCGCCGGTGTTGAACAGCTCGGTCAGGGCCATCATCTCCAGGGCTTCCACCAGGTTCGGAGCCAGGGGGCGCTTCTCCCCGACCCAGGTGGAGAACTCCTTGGTGATGGGGTTCAGGTACTTGTCCTGCAGGCGCCAGTTGTCGGAGCCGCAGATGGCCGAGGCCATGCGGTGGTACAGCTTGGAATGGTGGGGATGGCCGTGCATTTCGCCGAGGCCGACGTCTTCGACGATGATCTCGCCGCAATGCCGGGCGGCCTCCAGCAGCTTGAGTTTGTTGTCGTCGCCGGGCAGGTCCGCGGACTCCTGCAACAGCCGCACGATGATGCTGGACACCGCGTGAGCCGCGCCATCAGGGCTGCGCCAGCCGCAGAAAAAGGTGCACAGCGAATCCTCGGACCAGCGGCTGGATGTCATGCGCTGATAGGTCTGGCAGTAGCCGTCCAGCTTGTCGGGATGATTTTCAAAGCCAGTCAGCAGGGCCTCCACCAGATTCCGGTCTTCGACATCCACCAGGGCCTGGTGCACGTAGCCGATGAACGCTTTGCGGGAACTCTCCATGTTTCTCTCCTGTATTTATTATTCACTTCACGGACAGCAAGACGAGCGACGCCACCCGGGCCACCACAGGGGCGCGGGAACAGCGGTGATGACGGTGCAACGGCGGGCGACTTGAAGCGCCGTCAGTCCATGACGATGGCCGACATGAACTGGTTGAAACGGCCCAGCCCCTCGATCAACTCCTGGTACTCGACGGCGTAGGAAATCCGGATGCAATGCGGGTCGCCACACCCCGAGCCCGGGACCACGGCGATATGCGCCTCGGTCAGCAGCAGGTCGGCCAGGTGCTCGACATCCCGCACCTGCTCGCCGCGGTAGTAGCCCCCCAAGCGGGAGGAGACATCCAGGTAGAGATAGAAGGCCCCTTCCGGTGGTGCATAGCGGATGCCTTCCAGGCGATCCAGGTAGGTGCGGGCAGCGTGCAGCTGCCGTTGCAGGAACGGATTGACCTGGTCGGCGAACTGCGATGAATCGGCGTTCAGGGTATTGAGCGCGGCGTATTGGGACAGGCTGCTGGGGTTGGAGGTGGTGTGGCCCTGGAGGTTGTGCATGGCCGCGATCACCGGCGCCGGGGCGCAGGCGTAGCCGATCCGCCAGCCGGTCACTGCCTGGCTCTTGGAAAAGGAGTCGATCAGCACGGTTTGCGGTTTCAGCGCCGGGAACAGCGAAAGGATGTTGTGATGCTCATGGGGCTCGCGCACCAGGCCGCGATAGCACTCGTCGAACATCACCCAGAGCCCCTGGTTGAAGGCCAACTGAGCGATCGCCAGCAGTTGCTGGCGTTGATAGACGGTGCCCGTGGGGTTGTTGGGGGTGTTGATGACGATCATCCGGGTGCGCTCGCTCAGCGCACCCTGCACCGCCTCAAGGGTCAGCCGGTAGTCGTCGCCCCGGGTCTCGACCAACACGGGCGTGGCGCCCGCCAGGCGGATCTGGGTGGGAAAGGTTTCCCAGTACGGGGTCGGCACGATCACCTCGTCACCGGGGTTGAGCAGCACCATGCAGGCGTTGTACAGGGCCTGCTTGGCCCCGGCGGTCACCGCCACTTCATTGGCCGCAAAAGTCACGCCGGTGCGCTGGCTGACCTGCTGGGCGAGCTTTTCCCGCAGGGCCGGCAGGCCAATGGGCGGGGTGTAGCGATTGCGCGCGTTTTCGATGGCGTCGATGGCCCCGGTGCGCATGTCCTGGCAGGCGTCGAAGGACAATTCACCGGCGGCGAAGTTGATCACCTTGACCCCGCTTTCCTTCAGGGCGTTGGCTTTGCTGCGCATGCTGGACGTACCGGGGGCACTGAGGCCCAGGGCACGCTTGGACAAGGAAAATCGGCTTGCAGTGGCTTCGCTGTTATTCATGTTCTTACCTGCGAAAACGATCTGGAAACAAGGCGCCCCGAATTCGGGAAACACCCTGCGCAGCCAACCTGGATGGGGGCTCCAGCCAGGTCTTCTTACATTCTGATGACAGTCAGAATGTCCGGCCAATACCGTTTGCGTCGTGATTGATACTGCAAAAGTAAGAAATATCTGATGGCCGCGAGGCCCCTGCCGCGAGCCCGGGCGCAGAACGCATCAGGCCCGGGCAGAACAGCCCCGGGCCTGATGATTCAAGGGTCGACAGCAAGCATCAGCCAGGGCTGGACAATGCCCGAGCATCGGCGTCCAGGCCGCGCTGCACGTACCAGGACAGCGGCAGCGTCAGCAGCAGCGTGGCGGCCAGGGCCATCACCGCCAGGGGTATCCCGGTAACGTCCCCCAGGCTGCCGAACAGCACCGGGGCCAGCGCCCCGCCACCGATGGTGCCGGTATAGAACAACGAGAACGCATGCTCGCGTTTGCCGGCCCCCGCCAGGTCCGGCACCGCGCCGTACAGCACCGAGGAGGTGCCGTTCAGCGCCAGGCCCAGCAGGGGCAACATCAGCATCAGGCCGTTGTAGGGCAGAAATACCGCCAGCACGATCAGGCTGGCGGTGGTGAATTCGGTGATCCACACCGTCTTCATCATGCCGATGCGCGCCCCCAGGTAACCGCACAGCAACTTGCCGAAGGCGCCGCCGACAAACAACAGGGTCAGGGCCAGGCCGATGCCGGCGGTGCCGGCGCCCTTGGCCTTGAGCAAAAACGGCAGGAAGGTCAAAAAGCCCATGCGCACCGCACTGTCCAGGGTGCCGGTGAGGATCAACGCGCGCATTCCGCTGGCCGAGCCTTGGCCCTTGACCGCCTTGGGCGCCTTCTCGCTCATGGCCGCGGTGACGGCCCGGGAGGGAATCAGCCACCACAGCAACAGCGCGGCGGCCAGCCCCAGGAGGCCGATCAGGGTGACACTGGCGCGCCAGCTGATCACCGTCAGTAACAGGCCCACCAGGCCGGGGATCAGGGTCTTGCCGATGTCCCCGGCAAAGTTGTACTGGGACAGGGCCTCCTTGACCCCGCCTCCGGCTTCATGGGTGTCGGTGATCAAGGAAGACGCCAGCGGATGCTGGGTACTGGCCCCCAGGCCGCCCAGCAGCAGGGCCAGGAGCAACACGCTCAAGCCCCCGGCCTGCCCCGCCAGCAGGTAGGCCAGCCCGGCCAGCGCCGTGCCGCCCACCAGCAGGCGCTCGCGGCCCCAGCGCTTGGCAGCACGGCTGGCCAGCAGTTGGAACCCGGCCATCATCCCGGAATAGGCCCCGCGCAACAGGCCGATCTGGGCATAGCTCAGGGCGAACTGCGCCTGCCAGATCGGCAGCAGCACGTAGATCACATCGGTGAGACCGTCGTGTACCGCATGAGCACTGCAACCGGCCACCAGGGAGCGGCGGCGTACCGAAGTGTCGGTGGCCGGCATGGCCTCCAGGGAGGCGCTGTGTTTCAGGTCATTCATCTTGGGGGCGGGCTGCGAGGTCGAAGGGATAGGAATCAGTCACAGGATAGGCAAGCCTGGGCCAGCCACAAGCCCCGTCGCCAGGGCCGGGCCGCACGCCATCAGCGCAACAACTGGCTGCAGTCGCGCATCACCCGGGCCTTGCGCTGCAGGTATTCGCAGAAGATTTCCCGCGCCACGTTGGGGTCGACACGCACCTGCATGGCATCGACGAATTCCTCGACCGCCGCCACCGCATGGGCGAAGTGGTTGCTCTCGGTGCCGCCGGTGTGCACCGTGACCCAGGCCACGGTGGTCCGGGCCTTTTCCGCCGGCACGCCCATGTCGCGCACGAACCATTGCTTGTACAGCGGGTGGATGAACTCCACTTCACCGTGGGTATAGACCTCGTGGATCAGGGTAGTCAGCAGGCCCTGGAGCAGATCGCGATCGCGCAGACGGCGGAAGTCGGTCCAGTCCTTGAAGCCTTGCGCCGAGGGCAGGCAGTTTTCCTTGAGCAGCCACTGATCGTCGCCACAGATGGGCGTTGCCATGTTGTAGAACAGGTCTGAATGCAGGGTGTTGCCCAGAGCGCCCAGGTCTTCATCGGTAATGCGCTGCAGGCTGCCGCAGGCACGATAGAGGCCGTCGGCGGCTGCCGAACCCTGACCCGAGCGGGCCAGCAAGGTGATGCGGTTGGCCAGGCCGGACACGCTGGTGGCGGAATTGTTGGTCTTCGACCAGCTGGCAAAGAACTTGCGCAGCACGGCAGGCGCGTGGCGGCGCGAGGTGAGCTTCTCGAAGGCATTCTCGATGTCCACCAGGGCGTTCTCTTCGCTCCAGAACGCCTCGAACAGCGCATGCTTCAAGACACTGGCCGGCATGTCGTTCAACACAGGTTCGACAATCTTCAACAACTGGCTCTGCCGGGTCAGTACGTTATTCATGGTCACCTCACGTATTCCTTGTTGGATGATGCATCTAGGGGGTTCACCGGCCTGGGATCGGCGACCGGTGCTTCGGGTTCGAGGGGCTTCCAGCCGCCCCAGGCAATCAGCAGCGACAGCAGTTGGAACACCACGATCAGCGCCACACAGCCCTGCCAGCCCCAATGGCTCCAGAGCAGTGCCGGGACCACAGCGCCGAAACTGCCTCCCAGGTAATAGAACGTCAGGTACAACCCCACCGCCCCGGCCTTGTTGTGGCGGGCGGTGGCGGTGGTAAAGGAGTTGGCGGCGGCCTGGGCCATAAACACCCCGGTGGAACTCAAGGCCAGGCCCAGCACGATCAGCCACAGCGAAGGCAACAGGGTCAGGGCCGAGCCGCCGACCCCGAGCAGGGCCGCGACCTTGAGCAACTCGGCCTGCGGCCGGGATTTGCTCAGGCGGCCGGCGATGGGAATCACCACCAGTGCCAGCAGGAATACGCTGTAGATGGCCCCCAGGGCCGCGGCGCCCAGGTCGAAGGGCGGCAGGCTGAGGTAGAGCCCGGCGTAAGTGAAGGTGGCCACCTGGGAGAACAGCACGCAGAAGCCCACGCCATAGGCCGCCAGCAAGGGCCGGCTGCACAGCTCGCGCAGATCCCGCATGCGGTTCTGTGCACGGCGGCTGACCACGGGCGCATTGGCCGGCAGCAGGAAATGGATGGCCACGCCGATCAGCAGACTCAGGCCGGCCAACAGCGCGAAGGCCTCGCGCCAGCCGACGTACTCGGTCATGAAGCCGGTGACGAAACGTCCGGCGAAACCGCCCAGCACGGTGCCGGCCACGTAGAGACTGGTGACTTCGGTGACGGTGCCGCCGCTCCAGCGATCGCCGATGTAGGCCACGCTGGTGGCGAACACCACCGGGATCAGCATGCCTTCGATAAAACGCCAGAACAGCAACTGGGCAAAGCTGCCGGCACAGGCCGCCAGCAGCGCCGGCAGCGCCAAAAGCAGGGACGCCAGGACCATCACCGAGCGCTGCTGGAAACGGCCGGTGAAACGGCTGACAAAAGGTGCGGTGATGGCCACCGCCAGGGTGGTCACGGTGATGCTCCAGCCCGCGTCCCTGATACTCACCTGAAAGCTCTGGGCGAACTCCTGAAGAATGCCCTGGGTTGCATACAGGTTGAGAAAGGCCGCACAACCGCACAAAAACAGGGCGATGCGAGCACAATGCTGGCGCGGATTCATGAAACCTCTCGTTTTATGACGAAAGGCCTTTATAAAATACCCCGCGACCCCAAGACCAATACCGATTTACGACCGATCAATACCCAGGGAACAGGATGCTCGATCTACGCAAGTTGCGTTACTTTCTGACCGTCGCCGAGGAGCTGCACTTTGGCCGTGCCGCCCTGCGTCTGCACCTCGCGCAACCGCCGCTGACCCGGCAGATTTCGGCACTGGAAGCCGAACTGGGGTTTCGCCTGTTCGACCGCACCAGTCGCACCGTCTCCCTCACCGCCCAGGGCCGGCACTTTTTGCCTTACGCCCGGGCCGTGCTGGAACAGGTGGACCTGACCCAGGTCATGGCCAGCAAGCTGGCCAAGGGCAGCGCCGGGCAACTGGCCCTGGGCTACGCCAGCTCGATCGCCCTGTCGGACCTGTTCAGCCAGGCGATCCAGGCCTTCGCCCAGCGCTACCCGGACGTGCAACTGACCCTAGTCGAGGGCGCGTCGGTCAGCCAGTGGTCACAGATCGTCGACGGGCGAATCGATATCGGCATGAGCCGGATGCAGCCACCCAGCGAGCAGAGCGAAATCCAGGCCCTGTCCCTGGGGGACGAACCCCTGGTGGCGGCCATCTCCAGCGACAGCCCCCTGGCCGCCCAGGATCAGGTGACCCTGGCCGAGCTCAGCGAACACCCGTTGATCCTGTTTCCCGCGGACTACGGCTCGGGGCTCAACGAGGCGATCGAACAACTCTACCGGCGCAACGGCCTGCCCCTGCGACCGGGCCCCAGCGGCCGGCAGATCACCTCGATCATCGCCCTGGTCGCCGCCGGCCGGGGCATTGCCCTGGTGCCCCGCTGCACCCAGACCCTGGCCAAAAAAGGCGTGACCTACCGACCGCTGACGGACCCCGGCGCCACGGCGCAACTGCTGGTACTGACCCGCAAGCAGGGGCGCAGCCAACTGGTGGACGCCTTCATGGGGGTGCTCGACGAATTGCTCCAGGCGCAACCGCAATCTGTGGGCGCTAGCGGCATGCCACCCGGGCCTCTGCCCCACCTCCAGCGATGAGCAGATCGTTGCCATTGACGTCGCTGCCCACGAACTCTCTGCTGTAGGCATGCACCTGCAAAGGTCTGCTAGACACTTCGACAGTCTTGGCAACTGGTCAG
Organism: Pseudomonas danubii; assembly: GCF_042980055.1. Taxonomy (NCBI): domain Bacteria; kingdom Pseudomonadati; phylum Pseudomonadota; class Gammaproteobacteria; order Pseudomonadales; family Pseudomonadaceae; genus Pseudomonas; species Pseudomonas danubii. Next base: position 3,499,840 of record NZ_CP116502.1, on the reverse strand, counting down.
CCGCTGATGCAGGCGTATATTGATAGTGTCGATCCAGGTAGTTGAGGCGATAAAAGGTCGCCAATGGTGGGACAAGCGAGAGTGCTGGGGGCGCTAGCGGATAACCCGAAACGCTGGAGGTGTCACATGAGGCAATATCAACGACTCTTTCTGATCGCAGGTCCCACCATGCGTCACTCGCCGGCGATGGAGCGAGCAATCGCCCTGGCCGACGCTACGGGCGCCGCGCTGCATATCGCAGTGTTCATCGAAGACTTCGACCTTATGCGGTTAATGAGCAACAGCGAACAACTTCGTGAGAGTTGCCGGCAGGAGAACCTGCAGTGGTTGACGGATGAGGCCGAACTCATGCGTAGGCAGGGCATCAACGTGACCACCGAAGTTGCAGTGACCCGTGACCCGCTGCAAGCAATCCTTGAGCATGTGGCTGAAATGCAGCCGGACCTGATTATCAAGGACGTACATCATGAATCAGCGCTCAAACGCGTATTCGTCACACCTTTGGATTGGCAGTTGTTGCGTCAATGTCCGACCCCCTTACATCTGGTCAGCGAAGTCAGGTGTCCGCTTCCTCGGATGATTGTGGCGGCGGTTGATCCATCGCATCCAGAGGGTCAGATCAGCGGAATCAACGACAGCATCATTCAGGCGGCGAACGAACTGGCGACGCAATGTGAGGCTGAATTGCACATGCTGTATGCCTATGAACTGACACACACACATTTCTCTGATGCGGGTGCCGGCGCCGTGACGATGCCAGGCTTCAGCGACGACGTGCGCCGGTCACTTGAAAAGTGCTTCATTGCCTTGGCGGAACGCCATGGCGTGCCACCTGAGCGGCGACACTTCATTGCAGGGCCGCCAACCAAAGCGATGGCCGAATTTGCCACTCATACTCGAGCAGATGTCTTCGTAATGGGAAATACCCATCACAAAGGGGTGGACAAGCTTATTGGCAGTACTACCGAGCATGTTCTGCATCAGGTGCCGTGCAGCGTTCTGGCCATCACGGGAGAAGCGGATCAATGAACGAAAAAACCGCCACTATCGCAGCCGGCTGTTAGTGCTGATGTGGTTTTGACCCAAGTTGCGGACTTGCGCTGCCCCTTGGGTGGTCTGTGATAACGACGCTTCTGTTGGGTAAAGAAAATCACCAGAAAACCTTCCATTTTCACTTCCTCAGCGCGTACCGGTCATTTGGTAGGACAGAAGTCCTGCGGCGTGCAATGAAACCGAGCCGAGTGAACACAGCCATTTGCCCTCCTGAATCAGGGCAGCTGTCTCGGCGGAAAATGTGGAAAAGGTGGTCAGGCCGCCACAGAAGCCCGTGATGATCAGCAGGCGCCATTCAGGGCTTAGGGGGATGTGGCCAAAACGCGATGGCCAGGCCAATGATGCCGCCACCGACCATGTTCGCGACCACAGTGCCTGGCGGAATCGAGGGAAACAGGGCGTTTAACTTCATGCCCAAAAGCCAACGCCACCAAGCACCCACTGATGCGCCTAGAGCAATGACTAGAAGTGATTTCAACATGGTTGCGTGTCTCCTCTGGGCTGATGTGGCCGAGGAGATGCGGATAACCGCGCACTAAGACAGGGAGCTGATATGAGGTTTTGAGTCACCATCCTGCCCTAAATTGGCGGACAGGGAGGCACACCTACGCACCCCATCCAGGGTTCACGTAGGCATCATCAGCACAAAGGCGGTTGAAGGAGGAATGCCCTCTTCTGTTTTCATGCCATGGCAGCCACTGTAAGACTTTCAAGGTACAACGAGTTCGTATGAACTGGCTTAATGAGTTTTGACACCTCAATCGAACGCTATGGTGGCGCTCAGATTCGAGGTGTATCTCTACCGCCCCCTGGTCTACGCGGCGCAAATCGCAAGGAAAAACCACGACATGAAGATTCACGACCTTTTTTCCGCCCCCAGCTTTCGTAGACGCAGACCCGTTTGCAGCCCTCTTTTCCTCATCGTCATCAATGTCTAATTAAATGCAGAAAACGTGTGCATGAACATAAACAGCAAAGGTGACCGTCGACCGTTTTTTATATTCCTCATCTTTTTGCGCTTGGGACTGACCTCATTTGGCGGGCCCATCGCACACTTGGGGTATTTCCGCGATGAGTTCGTCACGCGCCGGCAATGGCTGACTGAGCGTAGCTATGCTGACCTGGTCGCACTTTGCCAGTTCTTGCCAGGCCCCGCGAGTAGTCAGGTTGGTATGGCGCTGGGACTCTCTCGTTCGGGCTACTCTGGGGCGCTGGCCGCCTGGGCAGGTTTCACGCTGCCCTCGGCCATCCTTCTGATCCTGTTTGCGTTAGGTATTTCCAACCATGGCGATATCATCGCGCCTGGCGTACTGCACGGCCTGAAAGTCGTGGCCGTTGCGGTAGTCGCTCAAGCCGTATGGGGAATGGCACGGAATCTATGCCCAGATGCGTTGCGTATCACGATCATGGCGATTACGACGTGTGTGGTGCTGTTGGTTCCGTCTGCATGGGGGCAGATCGGCTCAATTGTTGTCGCGGCTTTTGCCGGCGTGCTTTTATTCAAACCAGCTCGCGCCGCCGAACATGATCCACTGCCTATAAAGGTCGGTTACCGAGCAGGTTTGTTCTGGTTATCACTGTTCTTCGCTTTGCTGGTCGGCTTACCGATAATGAGCCAGATGCTACTCAGTCAGACGCTCTCCATGGTAGATGCATTTTATCGCTCCGGGTCTCTGGTGTTTGGTGGTGGTCATGTGGTGTTGCCATTGTTGCAGGCCGAAGTAGTGCCTTCAGGCTGGGTCAGCAATGAAACCTTTCTTGCCGGGTATGGTGCAACGCAGGCTGTTCCTGGGCCGCTTTTGACCTTCTCGGCATTTCTAGGTGCTTCGATGAGCGTCGAACCCTCTGGCTGGGTCGGCGGGTTCATTTGTTTGCTAGCCATTTTTCTGCCGTCGTTTCTATTGATCGTTGGTACGTTACCGTTTTGGGAACAACTGCGGCGCAGCGTACATATCCAAGCGGCGTTGCTTGGGATCAATGCGGCGGTGGTTGGTTTGCTTCTAGCGGCGCTGTATCAGCCTGTATGGACGAGCGCGATCCTTAAGCCACAGGACTTCGGTTTGGCATTGGTGTGCCTGGTCGCGCTGATGTTTTGGAAGCAACCGCCCTGGTTGGTGGTGATCGGTGGTGGTGTAGCCGGATGGGTGCTGAGTGCCATGCTTTGACAGTCTTTCAAACTCCGTAGGGCTTTCTCGTCCAGTTGGAATGCCCTTCTATAGCGTCCTTGCCATGGTCAGGGAGTTGGCCAAGTCGGTAATCGAGAAGCAGCGCGGAAAGCATCCGCTCTACGCGTTCCCGCTTGGCAAGCCTGATGGCGAGGGGAATGAAACGACGTTCCACCACATGAATGACTCAGCCTGGAAGAAGGCCAGGGTCACTTGGAAAGTCACGATGGCAGAAACAACTGCGGTGAAGGGTTATAAATCCGCGCGGAGCGGTTCAGTTTGGAAAGCCTCATGCTCGTCTCGTGCCTGGTTTCCTAGATAGATCCATCAAGCTGTGACGTTGTCGCCCCCCCGACCGCCAGGAGCAGCTCGGGCAATACCACACCAGCACTTCCTTTCAGCATTATCTCGTCCGCGCCAATCCATCCAACCTCCTCAAGGTTGACATGGATCACCGCAGCCCCGGCTGCGAGCGCCATTTCCGGAATGCCAGCTGCCGGCATGACTACGCCGGAAGTCCCCACCGAAATCAGCACATCACAATCTCTCACGAGCCGTACGGCGGACCGCCAGGCGTCCTCGGGCATCTTCTCCTTGAACCAGACCACCCCTGGCCGAAGCCTTTCGTTGCAATGCTCACACCGAGGAGGCTCGATCCACTGTCCTTCCTCAGAAACCCTCAGCTGGTCAGGTGTTAATTCGCCTGGCCGGTGACACGCAAAGCATTTCGCGTCCATCAAGCTGCCATGAACATGAACCACGTCCAATGAACCTGCCCGCTCATGCAGGTCATCGATATTTTGGGTAATGACGGACACCTCCCAGCCGGCATGTTGAAACCGGGGAATGCACAGGTGGGCCGCGTTTGGCTTTGCCCCGCTGACCTGGTGCCGCCGCCACAAGTACCAGCCCCATACGAGAGCCGGGTTATCCCGAAAGGCGTCCGCTGTTTCCAGGCGTTGAGGGTCGTGCTTCGCCCATAACCCAGTTAGTTTGTCGCGAAACGTCGGTATTCCGCTCTCAGCCGAGATACCAGCGCCCGAGAAAAAAACGATTGTCTTGGACCTACGTAAAACATCAGCAGCTCTTTGCATTTGGCTCACGAAACACCCCTCGGCTCTGCAGCGACGAATACTGTTGAGTAAACACGGGAAAGACCTATGACCCTAGTTTAGGCACTCGCGGCTGAGCGGAAAATAAAACGCATTGACCCAGGCGAATACGATCATCCTGGCGCAGCACAACCCTCTGGGTCGCTGCGACCCTGCGATCGGGCCTGCGTGACGATGGCCGCATCCCAACGAATACGGCCACGGACTGCATCAACTTACGGACGAATCCAGGCGGGAGCTGCAGCCGGCGCCAGACCGGTACGTGCGGTCTCGGCACAGGTCGCCAGCCCCGCATAGTGAATGCCCAAGCCGGAAATTCCGGGACCGTAATGCGCGTACTTGCCGGAGTTGGTCATCAGGGAGCGGGCGTTGGGCTTGAGCAGCGGTTTTTCGATCATGCACCAGCAAGTGTCGGTCATGAACGCCACGCCGAAGGCTGCCAGGACATCGATCGCACCGGCCGCCTCGGCCTGCTCGAACACCGTCCTGCCGCAGGTAACCATGATCGAGACCTGCGGGTGCTTGCGCTGACCGGCGCACAGTTGTGCCAGGCGCTTGAACTCGTCGAGGGAAAAATGCGGGTTGCCCAGGGAGATGATGTCCACCTGTCGATCATCGGCCGAGTTCAGTTCCTGCCAACTGCGGTACAGGTCGTCACGGCTGACCCTGATGGTTTCCAGGGGGTGGGCAAGAACCTGTAGCATCGCCAGGGACAGCACTTCCGGGGTGCCCCCGAAGCAGCGGATACAGCGACTCGTCGAAATCCGCCAGCTGCGGCACCTCGATCACCACCGCCGCCTGGCGATTCTTGTCGATATGGCAGCCGCGTGGGACCTGGCCGCGTGCCGGATTGCACGCAAAGCCTTGAACCGTTGAGCCCCCATAAACCTCTGACGTGACCCGACAGCTTGTGTTGTCGGGTCCAGCAGCCTGAGTTGCGTGATAGCCAACACGCTGACGGGGTCAGCACTGCCACTCTCGAGCAGGATGGTTGATGAACACGGTCTTTGATCGGCGAAAGGCATTGAGCCCGCACAGACCTACGTCGCTTCCAAGCCCCGACAACGTCCATCCATCAACCGTCAACGCCTCGTTGTAAATCAAAGGGTTGTTGACCCAGATCAGACCTGCCTCAAGCCGATCTGCGGCCGTGATTGCTTCGGCCAAATCGCCGGAAAACAATACAGCCCCCTGCTTGCAGGGTGAACTATTAGCCAGCTCCAGGGCTTCATCAAAGTGCCGCACACGGCGAACGGCGGCTACCGGGCCAAAACATTCCTCATGGTAAATATCCATGTCATCGCTGAGCTCGGTAAGAAGGGTTGGTTCATAAAACCAGCCAATAGGGTGATCGGCGGGTATCTGTCCACCACAGACTCGTATCGCCCCTTTGGCCAATGCATCCTCCACAAGGCTTATCACTTTTTTTCGTGCTTCCTCGCTTACCAACGGTCCAATCTCCGAGTAACCACGGCTGTAACCAGTACGCAGCGCACGAACACCTTCTGCAAACCTCTCGACAAATGGGTCGTGTACTTCATCCACGACAAAGAATCGTTTTGCCGAGGTACAGGTCTGTCCACCCAGACGAAACGCGGCAGTGACCGCACAGGCTGCTGCAACATCCAGCAATGCGTGTCGCGAAACGATCACCGGAGCACTGCATCCGGTCTCGATGACACAAGGTTTCATCAGCTCCGCACAAGTCACGGCTACGGCGCTAGCTGCTGCGGCACCGCCACTAAAGGCGACAACGTGAGTAGCAGCAGACTGCACCAGCAATTGTGCCGTTAAGCCATCCCCTGGAAGACAGGAAACCAAACCCGAAGGCAATCCTCTGAAGTACTCCATGAACTTCAAAGTACAGAGTGCAGCGGTCTCTGCAGGTTTCACTATGCAGCTGTTACCTGCGGCCAATGACGCCGCTACGGTTCGGCACATCAATAGCAGCGGCTGACTGACTCCGAGAATATGCACACTGATTCCATAAGGCTCATAGTGCCTGTGTTGCAGCGTCAGAGACCGCAAACTACTGGGGAAGTCATTGGACCCTTCACTGGCCAGTTCGGCGTAGTGTCGAAAAACCCGTGCACAACCGGCCAGCTCAGCCATAGCGTCAGAAAATGACCTTCCCGTCTCCGCCCCCATCAGGCAAGCAACCTCAAGGCCATGCTCAACTGACTGCTCGATGGTCTCGGCGACTTCATGCAGTAACCGGCCACGCGCCCTGCCGTCGAATGCTCGCCACTCGATGCGTGCAGCGTCGGCGACGGCGATAGCCGCGTCGACGTCGGCTTTATCACATAACGGGATGACTCCAATGCGCTCCAGCGTCGCCGGATCGAAAACTTCCCGTGTGCGACGACTAGCAGAAGGCAAATACCCAGGATTGACGAAATACAGAACCGCGTCAGCGTGAGCAGTGTTCATCGAAGCATCCTTGTTCAAGTCATTAAGGGTATCCGTCAACATCAAGAAAAGCGGACCACCCAGACATGTTCTCCATAGGGACCCACCGGCCACAGCCGGACCAGTCAGTAAGGACGGACGCTACCAAGCTCCAGCTGACAATTCGATTTCACAGAGCTTACCTTCAGGTAACCAGATAATTGACCGTGGCTAGAACGCTAGGGGGCAATGCTTTCCAAGGCTTGCAGGTAGTGATCCAACAGCAGGTTTCCTGCTTGGTCGGGGCGAGTGATCACCGAAAGCTGAGTACAGTATCGGTAGTGCTCCGGACACAAAGCACGCATGCGTTCAGCATCGACCCAACGCTGAGCGTAATGGCTGGGCAGATAGCCAATGTATTCACCGCTCAGAATCAAGAACGCCACCCCCTCGCGATCGCTGGACGTCGCCATTACCTTCAGCTTCTTGGAGTACTTGATGACCTCCGGTTCCTGGGATTGAGCGATGGTGACCGCGTCACAAAGGGGTAAGCGTTCGAGGATCGAGCTTTCATCCTCAACCCCGAACAGAGGGTGTTCATGGCTGCAATAAAGCTGCGACTCCTCGGCATACAAGGGTCGATAGTCCAAGCCATTCACTCTGTGAGTAGTGGGTATCGCGCCAATGTGGAAATGACCATCGAATACGCCGCGGGCCACGCTGCTTGGCGTCGTCATATGCACATTGACCTGAATATCGGGCCCTTTGGCCCTGAGAATCTTGAGTGCCTCAGTCATTCGCATGTGAGGCGATGTCACCAGATTGTCAGTAATTCCAATGTTGAGCTCCCCCCGCAGTTGAGTGGTGGCGGAGTTCACCTGGGTGCGAAAATTGCCTATGGCCGCGAACAGCTGGAGTGACGCGTCGTAGATGCTCTGCCCGGCAACCGTCAAAGCGAAACCACTGCGCCCACGTTTGCAAAGACAAACACCCAGACGGCTTTCCAGATTGGCCATGCTCAAACTGATAGCCGCACGACTGATATTCAGCTCTATCTCGGCAGCGGAAAATCCGCCGCACTCAACCACCGCGCGAAACACCCGCAGCAACCGAATATCGATGTCACTTACCTGACCCACTCTCATAAGAGACCTCCGCAGCCAAGCCACAAGGTTCAGAACATCCAGCGAGCCGGCACTATAGAGGTGCCACCGCCCTTGTCGCCATGCTTCAGCAGACAGATCAGAAACGGCTTAGATAGGTAAGCCTCTGGTTACCTGAAGGTAAGACAAGAGCCATTCTTTAATTCCTTCGAGTTACGTAGCTTGGTCCTCCTGATCCGGCCGATAAATGTCGGCTTGGACTGCGTATTGAGTTCATACATCAAGCAAGGAGCATGACGATGAAATCGATGGCAGGAGCAACGGCTCTGGTATTGATGCTCAGTTCATCACTGGCGGCTTATGCCGATCAGGAGATCCGCATAGGTGTAGCCGGCCCCTTCACCGGCAGCTACTCCAGGCTGGGCGCGCAGGTCTGGAACGGCACCAACGCAGCGGCCAAACAGATAAACGCCGCGGGCGGCATTAACGGCAAATTGATTGTCCTGGTCAAAGGAGACGATGCCTGCGAACCCAAGCAAGCGGTGGCGGTAGCCAACCGGATGATCGATACCGACCATGTACAGGCCGTCATCGGCCACGTCTGTTCCTCCTCCACCCTCCCCGCCTCGGAGATCTACTCGGACGCCAACATCCTGATGATGACTCCTGCATCTACTGCCAACACCATCACTGAGCGTGGCCTGGACACTGTGACCCGAATGGTCGGACGCGACAGCCAGCAAGGTGAGGTTGCTGCCAATTATCTACATGAACAACTCCAGGCCAAACGCATCGCCATCGTGCATGACAAGGACTCCTACGGCATGGGAGTAGCCCTGGCCGTACAACAGCGCCTGGGAGAAATGGGGATCAAACCTGTCCTGTTCGAAGGCCTCACACGCGGCGAGAAGGATTTCAATGCCCTGGCCACCAAGATCAAGGGCTTGCAAGTGGACGCGGTCTTTTATGGTGGTGTCGCCGTGGAGGCTGGCACCCTGGTCCGACAGATACGCGAGTCGGGGGTCGACGCTCCCTTTGTGGCTGGCGATGGCATCGCCTCCGATGACTTTCCGGTTGCGGCCGGTGGTGGGCAGTTCATCAAGGGGGTCTTGATGGTCTTCGGCCAAGACGCACGACAAAATATTGAAAGCCAGATGGCAGTAGCCGCGTTGCGCAAGGAGGGATTCGAACCTCTGGGATACACGCTGTATGCCTACGCGGCGCTTGAAGCCATTGCTCAGACCATGCAAGCCACCCAATCCCATGACGGCGCGGTACTGGGACAGTGGCTAAGGGACAACAGTGTAAAAACCGTTGCTGGCAATAAGCGCTGGGACGCCAAGGGAGACCTGGCGACGCCTGACTTCGTGATGTATCGCTGGGATGATCAGGGCGAATACAGCGTCTTGCGCTGATTTTTTTTGTGGGGCGCCAAGATCAGGCGCCCCACAATGAGGCAAGGACATTGCCCTGACGCAGGATACTGCGCAAACGATATCCATCAGACGGTTTCCCGGTCGCTGATCCTCAGCTCAGGCGCCAACGTGGACAAGCTGCTTGAGCCCTCCAGACTCAGAGCAGCGTATCGCCTAACTTGATACCGAAGCCCTCGTTATACAGCGATGGATTTGGCTCGTTGGTGAACGACATGTTGGGCTTGAACACATGCTCGCCCATGGCGTTTTGAATCGGAAAAGCTGTGAGCATGGAAATCCCCTCTGGAACTCAGCTCTCGGGCATGAGCTGTCCGCACCGTTTACTGTTCTGTGTGCGTATCCTCTGCCCGACACTTCAGTGCCGGGCAGTCTGCTTTACCGCGCAGCCCAAGCGTTAAAGCGCTCTTCAAGCTCTGTTCCGTGATCAATCCAGAAGTCGCTATCAACCTTCAGGGCCTGAACCATGTTCTGCTCAGAGCTCGGAAAACTATTGCGCGTTTCGGGAGCGATCAGTTCCATGGTCTGCTTATGAGTGGGACCGTTGAACATCTTTTCGGCGAATATCTTTTGCTGCTGCGGCAAGCTCGCGAAGGCTATGAATTTCAGCGCTGCTTCCTGGTTCCGGCTGCCTTTGACTATGGCCCAGCTATCCATGTCATAGAGACTGCCATTCCACACTAACGGGAAGTCGTATCCCTCCTTTTGGGCACTGATTGCCCGGGTGATGTACACAGACGTCATGCTGACATCTCCAGCCGCCAGCCATTGCATCGGCTGAGCACCTGACTCCCACCACTGTATCTGTGTTTTGATCTGGTCCAGTTTGCGAAAGGCCCGGTCTACGCCACCGGGTTGTCGCAGCACCTGATAAACCTGATCACGTGGTACGCCGTCGGCCATCAGGGCGATTTCCAGAGTCAGCTTCGCGCCTTTGCGCAGAGCCCGCTTGCCAGGAAAGCTCTCCAGATCCCAGAGGTCCGCCCATTCTTTTGGGGCTTTCGACACCGCTTTAGGGTCATAGACCAGAGCCGTAGACCAGATAAAAATACCGACCCCACATTCGCTTACCCCGTCTTCGACGAAGTCCTCCTTGCGCACTCCGGGAATCGCCGGCAAGCGCTCGAACAGCCCCTCCTCACATCCTCGTTGCAACTCGGCATGGTCGACTTCAACCACATCCCAGGTAACGCTTCGGGTATCCACCTGAGCTTTGATCATGCCGATTTCGCCGTTGTATTGCGCTGCTCGCACGACCACAGACTGCTGCTTCTCAAAAGGCGTGTAGAACGCCTCCTGCTGAGATTTTTTGTTTATTCCACCCACGGAGACGACCGTCAGTGCCTCGGCTTGGGCGCAAGTACCTAGGGCGACCAGGGTCAGGCTGGCTATCGCAGTTTTAAACATGGCAGATCATCCTTTTTCTGGTTTAAAAAACCTCGAAGAGGATGCTAACCAACGCGACAACGCAGCAGCGGGAATAAAAAGCTCAATCTACGGGAATCTTTTTCCTCCGCCGCCGTGCGGGTAGAACGACTCAAATCACTCAGGGACCGTAAGATCGAAACCCGAATAGACCTTAAACAAGGCTAGAAAATCGAACCATCGTTCGAGCTCTGGTCGTTAGGAGGCCGTGAAGAATGAAGAGCTGCAACGACTATCGACTCCCTTCTCTCGATGCACTGCTGGCCTTTCAGACTGCCGCGCAGTTGAAGAGTTTTGAGCGTGCAGCCCAAGCACTGTCGCTGACCGCAAGCGCACTACGAAAACGTATAGCGGGTCTTGAGCAACTGCTTGGCTTGGTGTTGTTTGATCGTCAAGGCGGAACCCTCGCGCTGACGGCGCAGGGGCAAATGTATCTGGAGCAACTCACCCCCGTACTGACTCAACTGATCGCCATACCGGTGCATCAACGCCCGGCACAACGCAGGCAGCGCCTGACACTCAGTTGTCCACCCACGTTTGCCCGTCAGATCCTCATCCCCCGCCTTGCAGAACATGCCAACATTACCCGGACATCGATCTGGAAATTCAACTAAGCGCTCCCATGTCTGGTACAGAAGCACCGCTGCGAGACATCCAGGTATCTGGAGAAAGCGCCACCGTGGAGCCTCAACACAGGCTACTCGACGAGCTTTTGCAGCCCTTGGCTGCGCCAGAGCTGCTGAGCCGTTACCCAGACATACGGCTACCGCAGGAGCTCGCCTGCCTGCCGCTGATGCGCTCACCGCTAGAGCCCTGGCAACCCTGGTTTCAACAAGCGCACCTGGCCTTGAGCGAGCCAGACCAGGGACCGTCCTTACTGGATCTGGGGATGATGCTAGAGGCTGCGGCCAACGCTCAGGGGGTCGTCCTCGCGCGCCCCTCGCTGGCTCGTGATTGGCTGGAAAGTGGGCGACTGGTCGCGGTCGGCAATGTTCGTAGTGTTCCTTCCTACCACTACCAACTGCACATGCATCAGCGATCAGAGGCCGCACAAGCCTTCAGTCACTGGTTGACACAGATATGCCATGAGGCCGTGGAGCACGGGCAGCGTTACTTGAGTGATCCGCACTAAGGAAAAACCGGCTCGCGAGATGCGAAATTTTTTCCCTGCTGATGATGCATCAGGCGGTTAGGCTGACTCTGAACATCACTCGGGAGCAGTCCAATTGCCTATCGTTACTTGCATAGAAGACCTGCGCAAAATGGCGCAGCAGCGCGTACCACGCATGTTCTATGACTACGTCGATGGAGGCTCTTGGACCGAAAGTACCTACCACGCTAACCAGGACGATTTTGCAAAGATCAAACTGCGCCAGCGCGTTGCAAGAAATCTCGAAAATCGATCGCTTAAAGCTAATCGACTGGGCATTGATATGGCTATGCCGCTGGCCATAGCACCTACCGGATTGGCTGGGATGATCCATGCGGATGGTGAAATCCTTGCGGCGCGTGCTGCGACTGCGGCCGGTATTCGCTACACACTCTCAACGGTCAGCATTTGCTCACTGGAAGACGTCGCCGACGCAATCGAGGCACCTTTCTGGTTTCAACTCTATGTGATGCGCGATCGTGAGTTTGTGGGCCGCCTGATTGACCGGGCTAAAGCCGCAGGCTGCGATGCCCTGGTGTTAACTCTGGACCTGCAATTGAGCGGTCAACGACATAAAGACCTGAAAAACGGACTGAGTACCCCGCCACGCCTCACTCCCGCCAGCCTCTTGAACATCCTGACTAAACCACGCTGGATCAAAGGCATGCTGAGCACTCGCCGTCACTACTTCGGCAACATCATGGGACACGTTGACGGCGTGGATGACTTGCGTCAGTTGGCCGATTGGACCTACGAGCAGTTCGACCCAACGCTGTGCTGGGACGACATCAAGTGGATCAAGGATCGCTGGGGCGGAACACTGATTCTGAAAGGCATTCTCGATGTTGAGGACGCACACCTGGCCGTTGCCAGTGGCGCAGATGCACTGATAGTTAGCAACCACGGCGGGCGTCAACTCGATGGAGCTCCTTCCAGCATCAACATGCTGCCGGCCATCGCTCAAGCAGTCGGCGGGCAGATTAACGTCTGGTTCGACAGTGGCATTCGTAGTGGCCAGGACGTGATCAAGTCACTGGCTCTGGGGGCTCAAGGCGTCATGCTCGGACGTGCCCATCTTTATGGACTGGGAGCAATGGGCGAAGCAGGAGTGACCAAGGCATTGGAGATCATTGCAAAAGAAATGGACCTGACCCTGGCACTTTGCGGATACACCGATGTACAGCAAATTGATCACAACATCTTGTTACCAGGAAGTTATCCGAAGCCCTGACAAATCTGAAAGCCATCGCACTCGGGCTAAGGCATAGAAGCGTCTACAAAACTCGGGACGATTCAATCCTCGAGCAAAGGGCTATCACGATAAACAACGATCTTCCAATCCTTGAGGCCGTTTTTCCCAGTGAGTCGGCCCTCAACTTTCTCGGTTGCTGGAGCAGCCACCAGAAGTAAGAGCAGGAAATACAGCAAGCCGCCCCGCCTAATTAGAGAGCTGTATACCAGCAACTCGAAGAGAAACTATGTGGGAGGAAATGTAGGAGTATTTTCCAGACATGAAAAAGCCCAACCTGTGAAGATTGGGCTAAGTCATTGAAAAATATGGTCGGGACGGAGTGATTCGAACACTCGACCCCTAGCACCCCATGCTAGTGCGCTACCGGACTGCGCTACGCCCCGACTAGGCGTGAAACCTGTTTCACTTCTCAGGAAACGTTGAGGAATATACCGCAAGCTTTTGAAAAGTGGAAGTATTTAATACGATGAATTACTTCTTGAGCACCACAAGCACATCTTCCAGCTCAGAGATCATCTGACGGATCAGTTGCTTGTACTGGGTGGTGTCGTCTTTGGCCTCATCACCGGAAAGGCGCAAGCGCGCTCCACCGATGGTAAACCCCTGATCATAAAGCAACGCGCGGATCTGCCGGATCATCAACACGTCCTGGCGCTGATAATACCGGCGATTTCCGCGGCGTTTGACGGGGTTGAGTTGAGGAAACTCTTGCTCCCAATAACGCAGCACATGCGGTTTTACCGCACAGAGCTCGCTGACTTCACCGATGGTGAAGTAGCGCTTACCCGGGATGACCGGGAGCTCGTCGTTATGACTTGGTTCCAGCATAAGCCTCAACTCGGGCCTTCAACTTCTGCCCTGGACGAAAGGTGACCACACGGCGAGCCGTGATCGGGATTTCTTCACCCGTTTTCGGGTTGCGGCCAGGACGCTGGCGTTTATCCCGAAGGTCGAAGTTACCGAAACCGGACAATTTGACCTGTTCGTTATCTTCGAGAGCGTGCCTGATTTCTTCAAAGAAAAGCTCGACCAATTCCTTGGCCTCGCGTTTATTCAGGCCTAGCTCTTCGTAGAGACGTTCGGCCATTTCAGCTTTCGTCAGAGCCCCCATACGTCACTTCCTTAACGTGGCGTTCAACCTTTGTTCGAGCGAGGTGAGGATGTTTTGTGTCGTGGAGTTCACCTCATCGTCATTAAGAGTGCGCGATGGATGCTGCCAGGTCAAGCCGACGGCAAGGCTTTTTCTATGCGGATCAATGCCTTTACCCTGATAGACGTCAAAGAGCCTGAGGTCTGTCAGCCATTCGCCTGCATTTTCACGAATTACGTCCAGTACTGCGCTCGCCGCCACGTCACGATCCGCCAGCAATGCCAGGTCACGGCGTACTTCTGGGAAACGCGAAAGCTCGTGGAACTTAGGAAGACGACCTTGAGCCACCTCGCCCAGAACCAGCTCAAACACGTAAACCGGACGATCCAGGCCGAGGTTTTTTGCCAGTTCCGGGTGAATAGCCCCCAGATAACCGACCTCACGACCATCACGCTCGATACGCGCAGTCTGGCCAGGATGCAGCGCAGGATGCTTGCCCGGAGCAAAAGTGAATTCATCCAGTGCGCCAGCAAGGCCCAGCACTGCCTCGACATCTGCCTTGACGTCAAAGAAGTCGACACCGTCGCGACCTTGCGCCCAACCTTCAGGCAAGCGACTGCCGCAAACGACGCCGGCCAACATTGGCTGCTGCTTCAAGCCTTCCAGTTGACCGATAAAGCGCAAGCCGCTTTCAAACATGCGGACGCGATCTTGCTGACGGTTCAGGTTGTGCTGAAGTGCCTTGACCAGGCCAGGCCACAAAGAAGAGCGCATGGCCGCCATGTCAGCCGAAATCGGGTTGGCCAATAGCAGCGGTTCAACACCTGGATTGAACTGCTCAAACAATTTCGGATCGATGAAGCTGTAAGTGATTGCTTCCTGATAACCACGAGCTACCAACAGACGCCGCAGGGCAGGCAGATCACCTTGCGCTTCCGCCTTAGCCTGAGGAGCCAGACGAGCCTGCGGATAACGAACCGGCAAACGGTTGTAGCCGTAGAGACGCGCCAACTCTTCGATCAAGTCGACTTCAAGGCTGATATCGAAACGGTGGCTTGGCACTTCAACGCGCCACTGGTCTGCACCATCAGCAGTGACTGTCAGGCCCAACGCCGTGAGCAGACGCTCGACCTCGGGACCGTCGATTTGCATGCCCAGCATCTGGGTGATGCGCTCAGCGCGCAGCGTCACAGGTGCAACAGATGGCAAGTGCTGCTCGCTGACAGCTTCGATGATCGGACCAGCTTCGCCGCCAGTGATCTCCAGCAACAAGCCAGTTGCACGCTCCATGGCCTCGCGAGCCAGCTGCCAGTCCACACCACGCTCATAGCGATGAGAAGCATCGGTATGCAGGCCATAGGAACGGGCTTTGCCAGCAACCGAAATCTGGTCGAAGAAAGCGCTTTCCAAAAACACATCGCGGGTGTTTGCGGTAACGCCACTGTGCTCACCGCCCATAACGCCAGCGATTGCCAGAGCACGGGTGTGGTCAGCAATCACCAGGGTATCGCTACGCAGGGTAACTTCCTGGCCGTCGAGCAGTACCAGTTTCTCGCCCTCTTCGGCCATGCGCACTCGAATACCGCCGTTGATTTCGGCGAGATCGAAAGCATGCAGCGGCTGGCCCAGTTCGAGCATCACATAGTTGGTGATGTCCACCGCCGCATCGATACTGCGCACGTCGGCACGACGCAAGCGTTCAACCATCCACAGAGGGGTCGGCTTGGACAAATCGACATTGCGAATAACCCGACCCAGATAGCGCGGGCAGGCCGTCGGAGCAAGCACTTCCACAGGGCGTACTTCGTCGTGCACTGCGGCAACCACTTTTACTTCAGGGCGCTGCACTTTAGCGGCATAGAGCGCACCGACCTCGCGGGCCAGACCGGCAAGCGACAGGCAGTCACCACGGTTTGGAGTCAGATCGACCTCAATACTGGCATCGTCCAGGTTCAGATAGACGCGAACGTCCTCCCCCACCGGAGCATCGGCCGGCAGCTCCATCAGACCATCACTGCCTTCACCAATCTGCAGTTCGGCTTGGGAACACAGCATGCCGTTGGACTCAACGCCACGCAGCTTGGCTTTCTTGATCTTGAAGTCGCCCGGCAGCTCGGCGCCAATCATCGCGAATGGGATCTTCAAGCCTGGACGCACGTTAGGTGCACCGCAAACCACCTGGAAGGTCTCCGCGCCGTTACTGACCTGACATACGCGCAGCTTGTCGGCATCCGGGTGCTGCTCGGTGCTCAGCACCTCGCCCACTACTACACCACTAAAATCACCGGCGGCTGGCGTTACGCTGTCAACCTCAAGACCGGCCATCGACAGACGAGCAACCAGCTCGTCACGACTCACCTGCGGGCTAACCCAGCCACGCAGCCATTGTTCACTGAATTTCATCCTGCTCTCCTAATAGATTCGTTACGGACGCGCGACTAGCGAAATTGCGCAAGGAACCGCAAGTCGTTGTCGAAGAACAGGCGCAAGTCATTGACACCGTAACGCAGCATGGCCAAACGCTCGGCGCCCATGCCGAAGGCAAAGCCCTGAAACTCTTCCGGATCGATCCCGGACATACGCAGCACATTTGGGTGAACCATGCCGCAGCCCATGACTTCCAGCCAACCGGTCTGTTTGCAGACGCGGCAACCTTTACCGCTGCACATCACGCATTCCATATCGACTTCGGCGGATGGCTCAGTGAATGGGAAGTACGAAGGACGGAAACGCACGGCCAGCTCTTTTTCAAAGAACACCCGCAGGAATTCTTCGATGGTGCCCTTCAGGTCCGCGAAATTGATGTCGCGATCCACCAGCAGGCCTTCGACCTGATGGAACATTGGCGAGTGAGTGATATCGGAGTCGCTACGATACACACGGCCTGGGCAGACGATGCGAATCGGCGGCTGCTGCGATTCCATGGTGCGGACCTGTACCGGCGAGGTATGGGTGCGCAACAGCATGTTCGCATTGAAATAGAAGGTGTCATGCATCGACCGGGCCGGGTGATGGCCTGGGATGTTGAGCGCCTCGAAGTTGTGATAGTCGTCTTCGACCTCAGGGCCTTCGGCGATGCCGTAGCCAATGTGGGTAAAGAATTGCTCGATACGCTCCAGGGTCCGCGTAATCGGGTGCAGACCGCCAGAGGTCTGGCCACGGCCCGGCAGAGTTACGTCAATGCACTCGGCAGCGAGTTTGGCGCTGAGTTCCGCCTCCTCGAAAGCAATTTTGCGCGCATTGAGAACCTCTGTTACACGCTCCTTGGCAACGTTGATCAGCGCTCCGACTTGCGGGCGCTCTTCGGCAGGCAGGTTGCCCAGGGTCTTCATCACCTGAGTCAGCTCGCCCTTCTTGCCAAGGAAGTGAACCCGGATCTGTTCCAGGGCATTGATGTCTTCAGCGTGTTGCACGGCCTCAAGTGCTTGAGAAACCAGCGCATCCAGGTTTTCCATGTACAGACTCCAGATACAAAATAGGGGAAGAGCTTGAAGGCTCTTCCCCTATTTATGACGTTTAACACCAGAGCCCACGAAAGGTGAGCCCGGATGACTGTCGGGGGTACTTAAGCCAAGGTGGCTTTAGCTTTCTCGACAATCGCAGCAAACGCCGCTTTTTCGTTCACTGCCAGATCAGCCAGAACCTTACGGTCGATCTCGATGGACGCCTTTTTCAGGCCAGCGATCAGACGGCTGTAAGACAGACCGTTAGTACGAGCACCAGCGTTGATACGAGCGATCCACAGAGCGCGGAACTGACGTTTTTTCTGACGACGGTCGCGGTAGGCGTATTGGCCTGCCTTGATTACCGCTTGCTTGGCAACACGGAATACGCGCGAGCGTGCGCCGTAGTAGCCTTTAGCAAGTTTCAGAATTTTTTTGTGACGTTTACGGGCAATGACGCCACGCTTTACACGAGCCATGAGTTACTTCCTCTATTCTTGATCCAAAAATTAACGAAGGCGCAGCATGCGCTCGACTTTTGCCACGTCAGACGGATGCAGCAAGCTGCTACCGCGCAGTTGACGCTTACGCTTGGTCGACATTTTGGTCAGGATGTGGCTCTTGAAAGCGTGCTTGTGCTTGATACCGTTAGCAGTTTTCAGAAACCGCTTAGCAGCACCACTTTTGGTTTTCATCTTTGGCATGTTCGGATACTCCGCATTCAGTTGATAAACATAATCAGAAGGCCTGCCGTGCCCTGTTGATTACTTCTTCTTTTTCGGGGCGATGACCATGATCAGCTGGCGTCCTTCCATCTTAGGATGCTGTTCGACCGAACCATACTCTTGCAGGTCAGCTTCAACCCGCTTGAGGAGTTCCATCCCCAGCTCCTGGTGGGCCATCTCACGGCCGCGGAATCGCAAGGATACCTTGGCCCTGTCCCCGTCACTCAGGAAACGTACCAGGTTGCGCAGTTTTACCTGGTAATCCCCTTCCTCCGTCCCTGGACGAAACTTGATTTCTTTAACCTGAATCTGCTTCTGGTTCTTCTTCGCAGCAGCAATCTGTTTCTTCTTTTCGAAGATCGATTTGCCGTAATCCATCACCCGGCAAACAGGTGGGACTGCGTCGGCGGAAATCTCCACCAAATCCAGCTTGGCTTCTTCAGCTATACGAAGCGCTTCATCAATCGAGACGATGCCAATCTGCTCGCCGTCAGCGCCAATTAACCGAACCTCGCGTGCCGAGATATTCTCGTTGATCGGGGCTTTCGGTGCAGCTCGTTTATCTTGTCTCATATCACGCTTAATAATAATTACTCCGAATCTTGGCGACCACGCCGGGAAACCGCTTGTGCGAGGAACGCCGAGAATTGGTCCACAGGCATCGAGCCCAGGTCTTCACCTTCACGGGTACGCACAGCGACAGTCTGCATCTCGACCTCCCGATCTCCAATAACCAAGAGATAGGGAACCTTGAGCAAAGTATGCTCGCGGATTTTAAAGCCGATCTTTTCATTTCTCAAGTCGGACTTGGCACGAAATCCGCTTTGATTGAGTGTTTTTTCTACTTCAAGGGCAAAATCTGCCTGTTTATCAGTGATATTCATCACCACGGCCTGAGTCGGAGCCAGCCACGCAGGGAACGCGCCCTCGTAATGCTCGATCAGAATCCCGACAAAACGCTCGAAGGAGCCGAGAATCGCCCGGTGCAGCATCACCGGATGCTTACGGCTGTTGTCTTCGGATACGTATTCAGCACCCAGACGGATCGGCAGGTTGAAATCCAGCTGCAAGGTACCACACTGCCATACACGCCCCAGGCAGTCTTTCAACGAGAACTCGATCTTCGGACCATAGAACGCGCCCTCGCCCGGCTGCAGATCATACGGCAACCCGGCACTATCCAAAGCCGCAGCTAGCGCATTTTCCGCACGATCCCACAACTCATCGGAACCCACGCGCTTTTCAGGACGAGTGGAAAGTTTCATCTCGATGTCCTTGAAGCCGAAGTCGGCATAGACATCCATAGTCAGCTTGATGAACGCAGCGGACTCGGCCTGCATCTGATCTTCAGTACAGAAGATGTGAGCATCGTCCTGGGTAAAACCGCGCACACGCATGATGCCGTGCAACGCTCCCGAAGGCTCGTTACGGTGGCAAGCACCGAATTCGGCCAGGCGCATCGGCAGTTCGCGGTAGCTCTTCAAACCCTGATTGAACACCTGCACGTGGCACGGGCAGTTCATGGGTTTGATCGCGTAGTCGCGGCTTTCCGATTCGGTGGTGAACATGTTCTCGGAATAGTTGGCCCAGTGCCCGGACTTTTCCCAAAGGCTGCGATCGACCACTTGCGGAGTCTTGATCTCCAGATAGCCGTTTTCACGCTGCACCTTGCGCATGTACTGCTCGAGCACCTGGTACAAGGTCCAACCATTGGGGTGCCAGAACACCATGCCCGGCGCTTCTTCCTGGGTATGGAATAGGCCCAAACGCTTGCCGATCTTACGATGGTCGCGCTTTTCGGCCTCTTCGATACGCTGGATATAGGCAGCGAGCTGCTTCTTATCCGCCCACGCAGTACCGTAAACCCGCTGCAACTGCTCATTCTTGGCGTCGCCGCGCCAGTAGGCACCAGACAACTTGGTCAATTTGAACGACTTCAGGAAGCGCGTGTTCGGCACGTGCGGACCGCGGCACATGTCGACATATTCTTCGTGATAGTAGAGGCCCATTGCCTGTTCATTCGGCATGTCCTCCACCAGGCGCAACTTGTAGTCCTCGCCACGAGACTTGAACACTTCAATCACTTCGGCTCGCGGGGTGACCTTCTTGATCACGTCGTAGTCTTTCTCGATCAGCTGCTGCATGCGCTGCTCGATAGCCGCCATGTCTTCGGGCGTGAAGGGACGCTCATAGGCGATGTCGTAATAGAAGCCTTCATCAATGACCGGGCCGATGACCATCTTAGCGGTCGGATACAACTGCTTGACCGCATGCCCTACCAAGTGAGCGCAAGAGTGGCGAATGATCTCAAGCCCCTCTTCGTCCTTTGGCGTGATGATTTGCAGGGTTGCGTCGCTGTCGATCACATCGCAGGCGTCGACCAGCTTGCCATTGACCTTGCCGGCCAGGGTGGCCTTAGCCAAACCTGCGCCAATAGATGCAGCGACCTCGGCTACGGATACCGCATGATCGAATGAACGTTGACTGCCGTCGGGAAGAGTAATGGTGGGCATGGCGCCTCCTCTCCTAGTGGTGACCCCTACCAAAGGTCACGTGGGTTGGGATGAGCCAGTACGCGATTCAGTCCGGCCGTTCTGTAACAAACGCCTGCCTCACAGTGGCAAGAGCCTTGCGGCCAACCGGGAAACCGAACCAGAGTGACTGGGGTTCAAATCAAAATTAATGAGGCATAGACCGCGAGGGAGAAGTGCAACACCCAAAGCTTGAAAACACCCAAGCCGGGCATGCTAGCACAGATAAATCGCAAGCACCGCGCAGCAAGTTTCCCAAAAGATACTTTCCGGTCTTTTATTGAAGAAAGTGAACTTGCGATGTACGCCGAACCTCAAATACCAAGAGAATCGTCGTCCTTGCTATCGACCTCAGGAGAACTCGACTCATGCGCCTTACCCAATTGCTTACCCTTGCCGCCCCACTCGCCCTGCTCCTGCCCTTGAGCGCACAAGCTGCATGGCCTGCCGGAGCTCGTGCCGACTATATGAAGGATTGCACTGCAGCAGCCAGCCAAAGCATCGACGCCAAAAGCGCCGAGAAACATTGCGCCTGCGGTGCAGAGAAGCTGAATGAAAAATTCACCACCGATGAAATCAAGGAGCTGATGAGTAAATCCAAGCAACCTAGTGCAGAACTGAGAACCCGAGCCCTGGACGCCATCGCTGCTTGCCGAGTGGTCAAATAACCAACCACCGCTCGAAACAGGCTGTACCAAGGCCTGTCAGCAGGCCTGAAACGCGGTTTTTTTCACAATTTACGCAGCTTTTACGGGTTTTTTTATCACCGTTTGTTTTCCGCGAAAGCCCCTTAAACCGGGGCCTACAGGCAAATCGAACGGCAAAATACACGGACACATCGGGCAAAGAGCACCTACAGGGGGCTCCCAAGCCGAACATTTCGACTATGATAGCTCGGTGTGCCCAGTTGGCCTGAGCAGCACAGCACTACTGAAAATATATGTTTCTTGGAGATACACCATGTCTAATCGCCAAACCGGCACCGTAAAATGGTTCAACGATGAAAAAGGCTTCGGCTTCATCACTCCTCAAGGTGGCGGTGACGACCTGTTCGTACACTTCAAAGCTATTGAAAGCGACGGTTTCAAAAGCCTGAAAGAAGGCCAAACCGTTTCCTTCGTGGCTGAGAAAGGCCAAAAGGGTATGCAAGCTGCACAAGTTCGCCCTGAGTAAGTTTTCAGCGAGCTAAAAAAACCCCGTCCATGTGACGGGGTTTTTTATGCGCGGGCCAAAAACCTAAGCCTCAACCACAGTTGACCCGAGTAACCACCAGGCCGGCATCGGTATTGAGGTTCAGGCGGTCGGAGCGGTACTCCAGAGTAATCATGTCATTAGGCTTGAGGAAACGCGCATATTGCGCTCCTGCGCGAGTACGGGCCTGCTCCAGCAGTTCGGGAGAAGCCTTCTTGCCGATGGCAAATTCGGCAGCTGTTGCTTCACAACGCGTGTGCCCGGATTCAGAGGCCACAGGTTCCTTTGTCGACCCGGTGGTGCTGCATCCACTGAGGACAACAGCGGCCAACAAGGTTCCGAATGAAGCGAGCTTCCAAGGCATGAAGCCTCCTTTTCAAAATTAAGCAGAGATCGTGCGACAGCCGATTTGGCTTTTGGTTTCAAAACAAAATGGCCTTTTGCCCTATGTCACGGACAGCGAGTAAGTCTGCCTCAGGCATCGCGACACTTTCACAGGACAATCGTCACTGAATATGAACAGCACTCAATAGATATCGATGTAGTCGAACGCCGGTTTCGGCCAGTTCTGCTTGAGTGCATTGAAGATCTGCATTACCCAAACCTCATCACTGGCCGCCACGTTGCCGACATAGCCGGATCCGGCTGCCCAGGTTTCCAGGCGAAACAACAAACCTTCGATGTCGACACCTCCCACCACTCCCGAAGAGATGTAGGCAATCCCAGTCCTGGTGACACGCAACTGGGTATGCACGTTGTCACTGGCCGAAGCCAGAAGCTGGCGCACCGCCTCCAGGGTCAGGGCATCAGGCTGATTCAAATCGATTTGCACAGAAGCTTCCTTGAGCGCAGGAAAAGCGCCAGTGTCGCATAGCCCCCGCTTGATGCCTAAGTCGGAGTGCCAAACGCTCGGCAACATGGTTAACTCTGCGACGCAGCAAACACCCGCCCAGGCCCGGCCCTGGCGCCCGCCTTATCCGAATTCGTGAGACTTTCATGGCCACCGTGAGTATCGACGCCGACATCAAAGCCAAATGGCCCCAGGGCCAGTGCTCCTACAGCCCAGGGAGCCCGGAAGAGTTGGCGATCATTGGCATAGACCTGCTGGTCAAGGAGCTGGGAACCCAATCCGCCTGGGCGTTCATTGAGCAGGTTTTCGAGAAGTACCCTGCTGATCACCCAGGCGCACAGGACCCGGAACGGGAATAGAACCCCGCAGGCAGGAGCCTGCGGGGGCGCTGCTTACTTGAGCCGAGCCAGACGCTCGGTGAGCAAGTCGAAGAAGCCCTGAGCATCACCGTTCTCAACCCAGAACACGTTCTTTTCCTGCTTCAGACCGTCGTACCAGTCGACGATGGTCTGGCCGAACGTCGGCCCTTCACGACTGTCGACAACCATGTTGGCCTGACGCCCGCTGAACAGCTCAGGCTTGAGCAGATAGGCGATCACCGTCGCATCATGCACCGGGCCGCCAGGAATACCGTAGTGCTCCATGTCGCCTTTGACGTACTCATTGAGGATATCCCCTACCACCTTGCTGGCATTGTTGTTCAAGGCGGCGATCTTCTGCAGTCGCGCCTCGCTGGTCAGCACCTTATGGGTGACGTCCAGTGGCAGGTAGGTCAGCTTGACGCCACTCTTGAGCACCACTTCGGCCGCTTGAGGATCGGCGAACAGGTTGAACTCGGCCACCGGGGTGATATTGCCGCCATTGAAGTGTGCGCCACCCATGACCACCACTTCCTTGATGCCCTGGGTAATATCCGGCGCCTGGATCAATGCCAGTGCCAGGTTGGTCTGCGGCCCCAACATGGCGATGGTGATGCTGTGGGGCTTGGCCGCCCGCAATGTATCGATCAGATAGTTGACCGCATTGCCCTTGGCCAGCGGCGCCTTGGGCTCATGCACAGTCACCCCGGAAATGCCTTCCTTGCCGTGGATATTCTCGGCATAGATCGGCGTGCGCAGCAGCGGTTTTGGCGCCCCGGCGTAGACCGGCACTTCATCGCGACCAGCCCACTCACGGGCCAGGCGAGCATTGCGCGAGGTCTTGTCCAGACGTACGTTGCCCGCCACCGTGGTCAAGGCACGAATATGCAGCTCCTCGGGCGATGCCAGGGCGAACAACAGAGCCACCACATCGTCGGCCCCCGGGTCGGTGTCGATGATCAGATCGATTTTTTCCGCCGCCTGAGCGCCGGTAGCAGTGAGTAGAGACAAGAGCAGCAGACTCCGGAACCAGTGTTGAAACAGCAGAGCATAGCGGTGCATGGCGCACTCCTTGTGCAAGGTAAGGAAAAGCCGGACAGCGGCCTAGAAGGTCACCCCGGCAACCAGGGCGATGTTGCAATACGGCTGGCACTCTCCCGTGCGAATCACTGCACGAGCCTGGTGACTGAGCACCTTGAAATGTTCGTGACTCATCAGCCTGCGCTCCCCCAGCTCGCCACTGAGGTTCAGCACATCCAGCCCCAGCAAAGGCTGCGGCCGCTTGAGCAGAATTTCCTCGGCCAGCACGTGACTCTCCACCTGCATCTCGCTGAGCAACACCTTGAGGGTGCCGAGAAAATCGGGCACGCCGTGGGTCAGGGCCAGATCGATCAATTCGACGCCAGGAGGCACCGGCAGACCGGCATCACCGATCACCACGATGTCGCCGTGGCCCAAAGAGGCAATCAAGCGTGACAGGGCAATATTGAGCAAAGGTGTCTTTTTCATGAAGGGACAAAGGCCTGTACGTCGGACAGTGTGGGAATGGAAGGTTGTGCACCGGCGCGCGTCACCGAAAGCGCCGCAGCGACCTGACCAAAGCGGATCGCCTCGGCCTCGCTCTTGCCGGCAGCCAGGGCGGCGGCAAAACCACCGACGAAGGTATCCCCCGCGGCCGTGGTGTCGATGGCCTTGACCTTGGGCGCCGGAAAATGCTCGAAACTGCGGCCATTGGCAAACAGCGAACCTTGCGCCCCCAGAGTGATGATGACCTTGCCGGCACCGGCGGCGATCAAGCGACCGGCCGCAGCTTCGGCGCTCTCCAGCGAGTCCACTGCCACACCACTGAGGGCGGACGCCTCGCTTTCATTGGGAATCAGGTAGTCGATCGAGCCGTACCACTGCTCCGGCAGCGGGCCGCTGGCCGGCGCCGGATTGAGAATCACCGTCTTGCCCAGCTCACGCCCGCGCTTGAGGGTGTACCCCACCGTTGCCAGGGGCACTTCCAACTGACAGATGATCACGTCGGCCTCCTGCAACACCCGATCAAACCCCGCAACCTTCTCGGGGCTGAGCAGGCCGTTGCCACCGGCGACGATGACAATTGCATTCTGGCTACTGTCATCCACCACGATCAGGGCTACGCCGCTGGAACCCTCTACCACGCTCACCGCCTGGCAATCGATCTGCTCGGCGAGCAAGGCACTGCGCAATTGCTCGCCATAGGCATCATCGCCAACACAGCCGACCATCGACACCTGCGCCCCCAGCCTGGCGGCCGCCACTGCCTGATTGGCTCCCTTGCCTCCGGACACCGTGGCAAAGGATTTGCCAATCAGCGTCTCGCCTCCTCGCGGCAAGCGCTCGGCCCGGGTCACCAGATCCATATTGAGGCTTCCCACTACCACTACTTTTGCTGGCATACATCGATACTCAATCATTTGGATTCAGCGGTACTCGGCAAATGCGCTACTGAGCGGCGCAGTCGATTCCCGCAAGACAATATTCGGCGTAACGATGCGCTGGTCGACCGGCAACTCCCGCGCAGCGATCCGGCGCAGCAGCAACTCTGCCGCGGTCTCCCCCAGTTGCAGGATCGACTGACCCACCGTGGTCAGCGCCGGGTAGACATAACGGCTCATGAGAATGTCGTCGAAGCCGATCACCGAGAGCTCACTGGGCACACGGATATTGCGCTCCGCCGCCGCCCGCAACACACCGATGCCCATCATGTCGTTAGCGGCGAAAATGGCGCTTGGCGGGCGACTCTCAAGCAACTGCGCCGCAGCCCGATAACCACCAGTGCTGCTGAAGTCACTTTCCAGGATGCGCCCTGCTGGCACCTCGACACCGGCTTCCTGCAACGCCTGGCGAAACCCCGCCAGGCGCATCTGCGCCACGCTGGTGTTGGCCGGTCCGCCGATACAGGCGATGTCCCGGTGCCCCAGCTCCAGAAGGTGCCGGGTCGCCAGGTAGGCACCGTAATGGTGGTCGATACGCACCAGATCGGCGTCCACCCCTTCCAGCCCACGGTCGACAATCACCATCGGCGTGCGCACCCCGGCCAGACCCTGGGCCAGACCACTGTCGCCACCAGCGGACGTCACAATCAGCCCGTCGATGCGCTTTTCCAGAAGCACACGCAGATAGTTGCGCTGCTTGTCCGGGTTATCGTCGGAGTTGCAGAGGATCACGCAGTAACCGTTGCGCTCGCAGTAGTCCTCAATCCCTCGTGCCAGTTCGGCGAAGTAGGGGTTGAGACTGTTGGGCACCAGCAGGCCGATGGTCGCGGTGGTCTTGGCCTTGAGTGAACGGGCCACCGCACTGGGTACATAGTCGAGGCGCTTGATCGCCGCCTCCACCTTGACCCGCACCTCTTCACTGACCGGCCGCGTCTTGTTCAGCACATGGGACACCGTGGTGTAGGAAATCCCCGCCAGCGCTGCCACATCCTTGATTGTTGCCATGAATCAAACCCGCCGATTGGCGCGCTGGCTGCGATAGGTGTCCAGCACCACGGCAATCACAATGACCGCGCCGGTGATGATGCGCTTGGTCGGTTCTGATGCGCCGATTTGCGCCAGGCCTGCAGCCAGCACGGAAATAATCAAGACGCCGAAGAAGGTACTGATCACCGAACCGCGTCCGCCCATCAGGCTGGTGCCGCCAATCACCACCGCAGCGATGACCTGCAACTCCAGACCGGAGCCCGCATTCGGGTCTGCCGCTTCCAGGCGAGAAATTTGAAACAGCGCTGCAATGCCCGCCAACAACCCCATCAGGCTGAACACCAGGATCTTGTAGGGTTTGGGATTGATCCCCGCCAGACGCACCGCCTCTTCGTTGGTACCGATGCCGATCAGGTAGCGGCCGAACACGGTGCGCGTCAGCACCGCCTGGGCCAGGAAAATAATCAGCAGGGCAATGATAAACGACGGCGAAATGCCAAAGGCAATCGGATTCGACAACCAGGCGAAGGCATCACCGATATAGGCCGTGCGCGAGCCGGTCATCTGATAGGCAACGCCCCGGGCCATTTCCAGCACCCCCAAGGACACAATGAAGGACGGGATACGCCAGGCAACAGTGATCGAGCCGGTGATGGTTCCCGCCAGCGCCGCACAAGCCATGCCCAGCAATGCCGCAGGTACCACGCTCCAGCCCCAGCCGAGAATCGCCACGCTGACTGTCGAGGCCGCCAGGGCCAGCACCGACCCCACGGACAGATCGATGCCACCGATGATCAGGACGAAGGTCATACCCACCGCCAGCACCATCAGGTCGGGAATCTGGTTGGCCAGGGTGCTGAAGGTGTCATAGGAAAGGAAATGGCTGCTGAGCAGGGAGAACAGGACGATCATCCCCAACAACGCCCCCGCCAGACCCAGGTAGGTGCCGAGGCCGTAGTAATGGCCGCCTCGCTTGCCGCTTGCAGGTGCAGTTTTCATGATGCATTCCTAGGCGTCGCTTCGCTGAGCAACGCATCTCGTTTTTGATAGCCGGCAAAGGCGGCGGCAAGCAATTCGTCCTGGGTCCAGCTGTCACGCTCGAAGGTGTCGATCAGACGCCCGGCAGAGAGCACGCCGATGCGATCACAGATCAACATCAACTCGCGCAGGTCGCTGGACACCACCACCAGGGCCTTGCCCTGGCGGGTCAACTCCCCCAGCAGGCCATAGATATCGAACTTGGCGCCGACATCGATACCGCGAGTGGGCTCGTCGAACAGCAACACCGAGCAGTCGCGCTCCAGCCAACGGCCGATCACCACTTTCTGCTGGTTGCCGCCGGACAATTCGGACACCAATTGCGCCGGACTGGAACTGCGAATGCGCATGGCATCAATCTGCCGCCGGGCCAGTTGCTGTTCGTCCTGGCCATTGACCAGGCCGCCACTGGAAATAGCCGGCATGTTGCCCAGGGCGATATTGGCGCTGATGGACTGGGTCAGCAGCAGCCCTTCGCCCTTGCGATCCTCAGTGATCAACGCAATGCCGTTGGCCACCGCATCCACCGGGGAGCGAATACTCACCGGCCGGGCTGGTGTGCCCAGGGCAATGCTGCCGCTGTCGGCGACATCGGCACCAAAGATCAGCCGCAGCAACTCGGTACGCCCTGCCCCGATCAAGCCAGAGATACCGAAGATCTCGCCACTGCGCACCTCGAAGGACACATCACAAACCTTGTCCGAGCGACTGAGGTTGTTCACCGTCAGCGCCGGCGCACCGATCTTGCGCTCGCCCAGGTCAATGTGTTCGCCCAGCTCGCGACCCACCATCAGGTTCACCAGCTGTTCGCTGTTGTAGTTGGCCATGGGCTCGACACACACCAGGCAACCGTCACGCAACACAGCAATGCGCTGGGCTACGCGGGCCAGCTCTTCCAGGCGATGGGAGATATAGATGATGGACACGCCCCGAGCCTGCAGGCGAGTGATCTGCTCGAAGAGCATCTCCACCTCACGGGAAGTGAGCATGGCCGTCGGCTCATCGAGAATCAGCACATGACAGTCGCCGATCAGGTTGCGGGCGATCTCCACCATCTGCTGGTGACCGATGCCCAATTCACACACCAGCGTGTCGGGATCGATGGCGTCAAGGCCGACCTGGGCCATGGCCTCGATCGCGGCCTTGCGCAATTGCTTGCGGCTGATCCAGCCACCGGTACTGGGCAGGTTGTCGAGAAACAGATTCTCGGCCACCGACAGGGTCGGCAGTAGGTTGAGCTCCTGCATGACCATGCGAACCCCCGCCTCTTCCGCCTGGGTCCTGCTACCGGGACGATAGTCCTGGCCGTTGAACTGCATGTGGCCGGTGGTAGGGCTGACCAGACCACCGATGATCTTCGACAAGGTGCTCTTGCCGGCGCCGTTCTCACCGGTCAGGGCCAGCACCTCCCCACGCATCAGCGTCAGGTCGATGCCGGTCAATACCGGCTGTGCATAGGTCTTGCCGATACCGCTGACCGAGAGGACAGCGTTCGCAGCGGAAACTGACATAAGAAACTCTCCATGCGCTCGCCCGAACGGGCGAGCGCCGTTGTGCCGCCGGAAGGACTACTTGGTGACCAGCTCAACTGGAGTTTCGATCACGCCGTTGGCACCGCTGTCGACTTTCTCGCCCTTGAGGATCTTCAGCGCGGTCTCGATGCCGAACACCGCCTGCTTGGCAGCGAACTGGTCGGCAGTGGCCAGGACCCGGCCATCCTTGAGCATGGGTTTGATGGCGTTGATATTGTCGTAGCCCACTACCTGGACCTTGCCGGCCTTACCGGCGGCCCGCACGGCGGAAACCGCCCCCACTGCCATGCTGTCGTTACCGGCCAGCAATGCCTTGAGATTCGGGTACTCGCTGAGCATCGCCGAGGCCACACGGTTGCCTGCGTTGATTTCCCAGTCGCCGGATTGCAGCGAGACCACCTTGATCTGCGCGGCGTCCATCGCGTCCTTGAAGCCAGCGGTGCGCTGCTGTGCGTTGGTGGTGGTGGAAACCCCTTCGATGATCCCCACTTCGTCGCCGGCCTTCAGTTGCTTGGCCAGGTACTCACCCACCAGGCGAGCCCCCTTGCGGTTGTCCGGCCCCACGAAAGGTACGCTGATGTTCTTGCTTTTCAGCACACCGGGATCGAGTTGGTTATCGATATTGATCACGGTGATCCCGGCATCCACCGCCTTCTTGATCACCGGCACCATGGCCTTGGAGTCGGCGGGTGCAATCACCAGGGCATTGACCTTGGAGACGATCATCTGCTCGACGATGCGAATCTGGTTGGCGGTATCGGTTTCGTCCTTGATGCCGTTGGACACCAGGTCGAAATCGGCGGAATGCTCTTTCTGATAAGCCTTGGCGCCGTCTTCCATGGTCAGGAAGAACTCGTTGGCCAGTGACTTCATGACCAGGGCGACCTTGGGTTTCTGCGAGGTCTCGGCATAGGCCGAAGAGAGAGGGAGGGCAGCGGATGCAGCAGCCAGAACAGCGACAGCGAGTAGACGTCCAGCGAAGGGCAGCTTCATGAATTCACTCCGATCTTATGATTATTGTGAGCAGCGTCCGCACGGCAGGGTGAGCAGGCCGTCATCAGCAGGGATGGGAGGCCGGTGCCGCACTTTGGAAAGATAGACGATTGTCGTTATCCAAAGGCCGCGCAAACGTTTGCGTAAAACGAACTATGCGAACCTAGCCAGAGTTTGTCAACGCCGATCAGTGTCTGGAAAAAGCAGACAGACAGGGGGCAAAACCCCACTGCTGGAGAGGAGAAACCTGTCCGCACCGTAGCGTCGAACAGGCTCTGAGGGTCATGCGGTGGTGTTTACCAGGCCGCCCGAGGAGGAGTCCTTGGCCAGCTCACGGACCAGATTGCCCGATACCTCGGCCAGGGCCCCGTTGGTCTGGGCGATCTGCCCTTGAAGGCCCATCACCACGGTCTGCTTGGCTTCAGGGGTCGGATAGTCGGCGGCCTGTGCGGCAGCCAGTTGCTGTTGCTGCTGCTTGAGCTGCTCCTGCAACTCTTGCATGCGTTTGAGCAGCATCTTGACGACGATGCTCTGATTGTCTCCACCCGAGTCTGCGGCTTCGGACTTTTCCGCCTGCTTGCCGGAACCCACCCGGAGGGTGTCCGACTCATCGGTGCCCAGCGCCGTGGACGCCTCCTCGGCAGCGGCGTTACTCAATGCATCAATGGTCGCCGGTGACTTGCCATTGATCAAAATCGCTCCTGCGCCAGGAAATCCGACTGACAGAGACATATGAACTCCTGAAAAAAAGATCCTGTCGGGTCATCGACCATCTCGCAACATTCTTTAATAACGGCCCCTGCCCCTTTGTACCAAACCGCTGACGGGCATTTTCGGATTGCCGAACGCCTACCCGCGCAAACGTTCGGAAACCCGGACACACACCACTCCATCGCCGTCACAAAAATTAATAAAGTTGATATAAATCAGTAACTTAAAATACTTATCGGACCAAGGTAGCGCTGGTACAGATCCTGCTCAACCCTCACTGCCTCACCGCATACAGATCTGCGGTCGGGGTGTTTCTAGATGAACCTGCATCAGCACCGTCTCACTACTAGAGAGAAAATAATGAAATCTGCCTTCAAAACCTTCGTTCCGGGCGCTTTGGCCCTCCTCCTGCTTCTGCCTGCAGCTGTGCAGGCCAAAGAAGCCGAAACCCAACAGAAACTCGCCAACGTCGTGGTCCTTGCTACCGGTGGCACCATCGCCGGCGCCGGCGCCAGTGCCGCCAACAGCGCCACCTACCAAGCAGCCAAAGTCGGCATCGAACAACTGATCGCCGGCATCCCCGAGCTGAGCCAACTGGCCAATGTGCGTGGCGAGCAAGTCATGCAGATCGCTTCGGAAAGCATCACCAACGAAAACCTGCTGCAACTGGGTCGCCGCGTTGCTGAACTGGCCGACAGCAAAGACGTCGATGGCATCGTCATCACCCACGGCACCGACACCCTGGAAGAAACCGCCTACTTCCTCAACCTGGTGGAAAAGACTGACAAGCCGATCGTGGTCGTCGGCTCCATGCGCCCAGGCACCGCCATGTCGGCTGACGGCATGCTCAACCTGTACAACGCAGTAGCCGTAGCCGGCAGCAAGAACGCCCGCGGTAAAGGCGTGCTGGTCACCATGAACGATGAAATCCAGTCCGGTCGCGATGTCAGCAAGATGATCAACATCAAGACCGAAGCCTTCAAGAGCCCATGGGGCCCACTGGGCATGGTAGTGGAAGGCAAATCCTACTGGTTCCGCCTGCCTGCCAAGCGTCACACCATGGATTCGGAATTCGACATCAAGAACATCAAGAGCCTGCCTGACGTAGAAATCGCCTACGGCTACGGCAACGTCAGCGACACCGCTTACAAGGCCCTGGCACAAGGTGGTGCCAAAGCCATCATCCACGCCGGTACCGGCAACGGCTCCGTGTCCTCCCGCGTAGTGCCAGCCTTGCAAGAGCTGCGCAAGAACGGCGTGCAGATCATTCGTTCTTCCCACGTCAATGCTGGCGGCTTCGTACTGCGCAACGCTGAACAGCCTGACGACAAGAACGACTGGGTCGTGGCTCACGACCTGAACCCGCAAAAAGCCCGCATCCTGGCCATGGTCGCTCTGACCAAGACTCAGGACAGCAAAGAACTGCAACGCATGTTCTGGGAATACTGACAGCCCTCCGCTCGACCGACTCCGGTCGAGCAGGCTTCAACCACTCGCCCATCCAGGCGAGTGGTTCCGCCCCCCGCCTAACAGCCTCGTCGCGCCCTCCCCCGTAAAAAATCTCCTTCATCCGTGAGACAAATGCGTAAAGCATGGTCAGAGGAACTTCTTGAATCTTAAGCAGTTGCGAAATGTCTTACAGTTAAATACTGTATACACGTACAGCTTATTAAGGATTGTTCCGTGGCCACGACCCAAACGCCCCTCAGCTCCTACGAACGCCTGGGTGTACGCATCCAGAAAATCATCAACTCCCCTACCGCACAGAAAGCCAAGGCAGCCCTGATCTTCCGCCTCGCCGATGAGCCCCAGGACGAGTGGGAACGCCTGCTGGAGGAAATCGCCGAGAACGACAACGTCACCCTCGCCTATCGCGACGATGGTGGCGTGCAAATTTTCTGGGTCGTACCGAAGGAAGACTGAGTTGATGAGTGTCCGTTGTTTTGCCGTACTGCTGTTTTTCGTCACCTTCACCGCCCAAGCCGATGCCCCACGCACCTTCAGCGAAGCCAAGAAAGTCGCCTGGAAACTCTATGCTCCCCAATCAACCGAGTTCTACTGCGGCTGCAAGTACAACGGCAACCGGATAAACCTCGCCGCTTGCGGCTATATACCGCGCAAGAACGCCAAGCGTGCGGAGCGCATCGAATGGGAACACATAGTGCCGGCCTGGCAGATCGGTCATCAGCGCCAATGCTGGCAGCAAGGCGGACGCAAGAATTGCACCCGTACCGACCCGGTCTATCAGCGGGCCGAAGCGGACTTGCATAACCTGGTACCAAGCATTGGCGAAGTGAATGGCGACCGCAGCAACTTCAGTTTCGGCTGGCTGCCGGAGCAATCCGGGCAATATGGCTCATGCCTGACCCAGGTGGACTTCAAGGCCAAGAAAGTCATGCCCCGCCCCTCGATTCGCGGCATGATCGCCCGCACCTACTTCTACATGAGCAAGCAATACGGTCTGCGCCTGTCGAAACAGGATCGACAGCTCTTCGAAGCCTGGAACAAAACCTATCCGGTGCAGGATTGGGAGCGCCAACGCAATCAGAGCGTGGCCTGCGTGATGGGGCGTGGAAACGAGTTTGTCGGGACCGTCAACCTCAAGGCCTGCGGCTGACCCAGAGGCGCCCCTTGATATGGGCGCCTCTCGATATGGCGGGAGCAGACTTACTGTGCAGCCTGGTGCTCGATAACCGTGACATCGATGTCACGCTTCTTGGCCTTGATGAGTTTCTCGACCACTTCGGTCTTTTTTGCCTCGGCCTCGGCCTGGGACGCAAAAGGCCCGAGCAGCACCCGCTTCTTGCCTTCCACGGTCACCACATTGGACATGATCCCGTGCTCGATCAGCCAACCTGTGAGATCACTGACCGCCAGGGGCAGTTCGCTGCCCACCCACACATCCCACTGCGGCGCGGTAGAGGCCTGAACCGGCTGAACCTGCGTCGTCGCCAAAGTGCTCTTGTTCGCCTCGACTGGCTTGCCTTCACCGCAACCGGCCAACGCCAACACCGCCATCATCATCGCTACTGTGCGCACAACCTACCCCTAGAAAGTCTGAGGCGGCGATTTTAGCACTCAAGACAAAAGAGACCTCGTCACAAAATCAGGCCGAAACAGGAAGAATGATATTTATTGCCTCTGTATAGTTGCGCCTTGGGAATTAATAGATCGTCTGCGCGTCAGAAAGAGGCACCCACTCAGTGGAACTTCGCACTAATCTATACCTAAGACCGACCTCTGCACTGTTTGAATCTGGTGCTCTACAAAGCCATCAAGGAGAAGATCATGCTGATACTCACCCGCAAAGTCGGTGAAAGCATAAACATCGGTGACGACATTACGATCACCATTCTCGGCGTCAGCGGCCAACAGGTCCGCATCGGTATCAACGCGCCAAAAGACGTCGCGGTACACCGCGAGGAAATCTATCAACGCATTCAAGCCGGACTGACCGCCCCGGACAAACGCGAAACCCCATGAATCCAATGAGCACCCGCTCCCTGCCTGTGCCCAACAGCTGGCGCGGCGCGTGCCCTATTTGCCTTGAACCTCTCCTACAGAACACCTGCATGCCCTGACCGGATTGCGGCTATAACAGATTCCCGCCCACTGGATTGTCGTCAAGCACTGACTATCGCCCTTTTTTGGCAAATACCAACCGCGGCCTCCCGGTACGCGGCGCCTCAGCAATACAGGCGTCGCACCCGGGCTCGGCGGTCAGGCGCTGACTGCTGGCTTGAACCCCAAATCCTCAGTGAACCGCAGCAGGTAGCCGTCCGGATCAAGCACTAGCAGGTTCAACTCACCATGCAGCAGCTCGTCATGCCGGTACCAGCACTCCTGGATTTCCCTGCGCAGGACGATACCGGCATGCGCCAGAGCGGCAGCCATCTGGCGAATGTCCGGGCACTCGATGGACAAGTTCATGCCTCGGCCAAAAGGCGCCTGCAAGGGGCCGACGCGCCACTCTGATTCCTCCTGATCATCCTGCTCCAGCATCAACTGAGCGCCGTTGAGGGAGAGAAAGGCAAAGAAGTGTTCCGGACGCTGATACTCCACCTTGAAACCGAGGGTATCGCGATAAAAAATCAGACTGCGCTCCAGATCCGTGACCAGCATTTCCGGAACCAGGTTATTCATTTGAAACATGGCAAAAGTCCATTGCTCATTGATCGAGCCGCGAGACTACGCCTAAGCCGATCCCAAGTGCAGCCCCGCTTACCAATGATTACAACTGAGCCAATGCCACACCAGGCGCCACGCCCATCCACCTGCCGCCGATCATCCATGGACAGCCTTCAGAAAAAAAAGGCGACCCGCATTCGGATCGACAACATCCGTGCGGGCCGCCTTGCCGTTGAGAAAAACAACGACGTCACTGTTCAGCCATGACGCTCCAGCAACACCTTGCTCCACAGGGTGAAAGCCACGGAGGGCGTCCATGCCGGGTTTGAAGTGTGCTCTTGAAGGCAGAGATAGTGATTGCCCTCGTAGCTCACTCCGTCCTCCCGGAGATAGCGTTGACTGCTACTCCACTCAGGAAAACTCGGATCGACGGCGCCACCCGCGGTCCTGACACTCAGGCTGCGACTGGGCAACGATTCACGACCCTGAGTATCAGTGGCCGTGACGAAGTAACTGTACTGGGTATCGGCACTCAGCCCCTTGTCTTCGAAGCCCAGGGAAGTCGCCTGGCCCACCGCATTGCCATCGCGATACAGGGTGTAGAACTCCACCGGACGCACACCACTGGAGGCGCCCCAGCTCAAGGTGACACTGCTACGAGTAGCTCCCAGCACCTGCAGGTTGCCAGGTGCCCCGGGACGCTCGGGCTCTGCGCCATCGCCATGGATCAACGGCGCATAACGGTTGCGGAACTCCCAGTTGTACGGCACGCCTTGCCGACTGACTCCGGCATCCCAGTTCACCGACCAGGTCATCAAGCCCTTGATGGCATGACCAGCATCCTGCAGCCGCTTGAACGCATTACTCACAGCCGCGGGATCGATGACATAGCCCGTGGCCGCGGCATCGACGTTGCTGGGCAAGCCGATTGCCAGCTTGTCCGCCGCAATCCGGGTGTAACCGCGAGAGCCCGAAGCCAGGCTGTCGGTCAGGTAGAACAGGAAGTCTTCCTTCATCTGATCATTGTTCTGGGCAATCCAGGCGCCCTGCCCGCCATTGGCCTCCGGCACCCAGAGTCCATCGCCACCCTGGTTGTAGTATTGCGGCGCGACAAAGTCGTAGTAGCCCTCCAGGGCTTGCAGGTAAGCCACGTACTTGCCATTGCTGGTCAGGTACGGAAACTCCGGCGCCATGCTGATGATGAAATGCTTGCCCTGACCGGCATAGTGATCCTTCACCAGCTTCAAGGCTGCCGGCAACACACTCTTGTTGTCGGCATAGTCGATTGCACTCTGCTCCAGATCGATATCCAGGCCATCGAAGCCGTAAGTCTCCACCAGACGGATGATTTCGTTGGCCAAAGGCTGCTCGTCGCCCTTGCGCAACTCGATATGCGCATCGGCACCACCCAGGGAAATCAGCACGACGCGCCCCTGGCTGTTAAGCACACCGACCTGACGCCGGAACTCGGTGTCCGAGAGGTTGTAGGGCTTGAAGGTGGGAATGCCGTTGCCCTTCATGAAGGCCACCGCCACCACGTTGTACTCCTTGGGGACATCCAGCAGGCTCAGATTGGCAAATTGCCCCTGCTGATAACCGTCGGCAGAACCGGCGGCCCAGTTATGCCAGAAGCCCATGAGGATCTTCTTGCCGGCAATGCTCGGCATCATGGAGGCAGCATCGGCAGCTTGACTCTTGTTTAATGCAAAATCGATTTTATTCACGCTCTAATCCTTCAGAACTGTTAAAGGGGGCTGCACGACCGAGACTTACTTGAAGTCCAGATCGAAAGCCTGATAAAACCCGTTTCCGGTATTGGCGACAACCCACACCAGCACCACAACATGGTGGCCTTTCTTGTTTTTTGGCAGCACAACTTCATGATTAGTCTTGGCTTTCAATACCGAGCCAAACTTGTCGAATGGAACTTCGGTATAAAAATCCTGATAAAAAGCCTGAGGCTCCAGTTGTGCACGGCTGATGCGTTGCTTCGGGTCCCAACCATCTTTAGTGATGAACCAGCTGTAGCCACGAGTGACGTGAGGCGCGGTGTACTCCCATTGCACCCGGAATACCTGACCGGGGTCCACATTGAGCAGCGGCCAGCTGAAGGCACGATTGATTTTCTTCGACATTTCCTCGTTGGTGAAGTTGATGCAGTCGCGCTCATCCACCTTGCCACCACTGAGAATGTGGCCATCTGCGGGAGGTACCGCGCTCCCGACATCGCTGTCGTAAGGTTTCGGGAAAGGCCCGGCGGTCAGAGCCGGAAAGTTTTTCCCGCCTTCCATTTCATTCACCTGCCAGGTTCCCAGCAATCCCAGCTCTACAGCAACCGCACCACGACTGGAAGGCGAAACAACGCGACCATGTTTAACTTGAGCTTGTGGCTTGTTCATATCTTTCACTCCATTGATTAAGTAAGTCTTGCTCCTTGTTGAGCACCTTTAACTTAGCGCACTTTTCTCGATTTTTTCACCACATCACAAACTAACCATCCAGAACAATTTACACAATTCAGCGCCAGCCCTATTAAATACTAGACCTCTTTATTTGAACTGACACTTTAAAGAGTCAATGTATTACACGCTTTTCTACACTAAAACTCATACTTTCTGCCGAGAGAAAATATCAAGCCATACAACTTGCGTTGAAAACACGGCACCCAGAAACAACAAAACCCGGCGATTGCCGGGTTTGCTGACAGAAAGGCTGAGCGCCTACACCTGAAGCGCTGCCTGGGCTTACAGACAGGTCGCCAACGCAGCCAATCGCCGCTTCGAAACAGAGCTGTCCTCGATCGCGTAATAGTGGACAGCGGTGCCCGAGGGCTCGGCCTTGATATCCACGAAGACTTCAGCTGCACGGGTATACACCGTATATCCGCCTACCTTGCCAGCTTGCAGGTAGGCAGCCGCATCCACACCAAAGACCGCCTCATCCTGCCAGGCGAACTGTACGCATTGCGCCACCAGTTGATCGGCCTTGGCCGAGGTCAGGGTCTTGTTGGGCGTTCTTGTCCGGGCATCGTCCATGGTGGAACTTGCACAGCCGGCCAACAACACCGCAACCATCACCGCCATCAAAACCCGCATGCTGCCACCTCGTCCATAAAACGCGAGAGTATCGCTCACACGGCGGAGAAAAGGCGTTTGAGTAGAAGAAAAAAAGCCGCGATGCCAATTGCCTTTTGTTTACAAACCCCATTGCAAGGCCTCAGGCAAAGGATTAACCTTCGCGCCCCTTCCCACACTTTTGCCAAGGAGATCCACCATGCAACAGCTGATCACCCCTTGCAGGACGTGCCTGGTTTAAACGCTGTACCCGCTACCCGTTAGCGCCTTCGCTTAACCCCGCTCCGTCCTGCCACTACCTGAATATTTTTTTCCAATCAGGAATTGGACATGGACACTTGCATCCGTCATTTGTCGAATGGCGTCTCTCTTATCGCCTCCGACACCACCTGGATCGAAGACAAAGCGCTCCAGCAACTGCACACCACCGCCCAACTGCCCGGCATGCACCAGGTCGTCGGCATGCCTGACCTGCACCCAGGCCGAGGCTACCCGGTGGGTGCAGCATTTTTTTCCACTGAGGTGGCCTATCCGGCACTGGTGGGCAACGACATCGGCTGCGGCATGGCGCTGTGGCAAACCGACCTCTCCAGCAGCCGCCTCAATCTCGACAAGCTGG
Source organism: Pseudomonas danubii (assembly GCF_042980055.1). NCBI lineage: Bacteria > Pseudomonadati > Pseudomonadota > Gammaproteobacteria > Pseudomonadales > Pseudomonadaceae > Pseudomonas > Pseudomonas danubii. Next base: position 3,461,026 of record NZ_CP116502.1, on the reverse strand, counting down.
AAAAGAAAATCGGCAATATCGATCTCCCTCTGGATCAACAGTGGGATGAAGAACGCGCCCAGCTGGGCCTACCCCTCACCGGTCACGAGCACTCACTGGGCACCATTGGTGGCGGCAATCACTTCGCCGAGTTGCAACAGCTCGATCAGGTGTACGACACCGCAGCCCTGCTGGCTCTGGAACTGAATCCGAAAGCCTTGTTGCTGCTGGTGCATAGCGGCTCTCGCGGCCTGGGAGAGGCCATACTGCGGCGCCATGTGGGTCAGCACGGGCACAACGGCCTGGAGATGACCAGCGCCGCTGGCGTCCAGTACTTGCAAGAGCATGATGAGGCCCTGCGCTTCGCCGAAGCCAACCGACGACTGATTGCCGAACGCCTGCTGCACAACCTGCGAGCCAGGGGGCACGCCGTGCTGGACATCAACCACAATCTGGTGTCCCCGGCGAATATCGATGGCGTCGAGGGCTGGCTGCATCGCAAGGGCGCCACACCATCGGACCAGGGCCCAGTGGTCATTCCGGGCTCCCGGGGTGACTACAGCTACCTGGTACAGCCCACTCCGACGCCTGTCAGCCTGTTCTCCCTGGCCCACGGCGCCGGACGCAAATGGCTGCGCAGCGACTGCAAGGGCCGGCTGGCGACCCGCTTCAGTTTCGACCAGCTCAAGCGCACGCAACTGGGCAGCCGAGTGATCTGCGAAGACCGCGGATTGATGTACGAGGAAGCGCCCGAAGCCTACAAGAGCATCGACAGCGTAGTGGGCAGCCTGCGGGACGCCGGCCTGGTAAAGGTCATCGCCCGGCTCAAGCCGGTACTGACTTACAAACGCCGAGGGTGCTGCTGATGCTGCTGTTACAGCTGTCCTCTGCCCAGGGGCCTGCCGAGTGCGAGCTGGCGGTGACCAAGGCCTTGCGCCTCCTGTATCGCGAAGCCGAGGCACAAGGCGTACGTACCAGCCTGGTCGAACAGGTACCCGGCCAAATCCGGGACACCCACAAGTCGGTCCTGATCAGCCTTGATGGCGAACAGGCTGCAAGACTGGCTGAACGCTGGACAGGCACCCTGCTCTGGACCTGCAAAAGCCCGTGTCGCCCTGGACACAAACGCAAAAACTGGTATTTCGCCGGGCAACTGTTCAAGGCTCCACAAGACAGCATGGACGGCGAAATCCGCTTTGAAGCCATGCGCGCCTCGGGTCCGGGCGGACAACACGTGAACACCACCGACTCCGCCGTGCGTGCCACGCACCTGGCAACTGGAATCAGCGTGAAAGTGCAGTCCGAACGCAGTCAGCACGACAACAAGCGCGTTGCTCGCCTGCTGATCCTGCAGCGTCTGGCGGATCGGCAACAGCAATCCGAGGAAGCACTGCGTCTGCAACGCCGCGACGCCCACCACCGAGTGGAGCGCGGCAACCCGGTACGCAGTTTCAACGGCAACGCGTTCATAACCCAAGACTGACCCCCGGCCACGGGAGCCGGCCATCACGACGGCTCCCTGCACCAGAAGTTGGCGAGCTTCGCCTGCGAAAACAGGGAACCGCACGTAAAAAATCCTCAACCCGCTCGCTAACAGGACTGCCACCCACAACAAGAACCGTGGACGGCAACGACCAGGACAATTGAAGACACGGCGTAAAAACCTTGATGAACAACTATTTTTAAAGCCCCTTCAAAGGCATCCCCCTTGATCAGCAAGTAACCCACCCGGATATCCAGGTGGGCCGCTACAGCTACTACTCCGGCTACTAGCACAATCACAGCTTCAATGACTGCGCAAACGACCTTCTTCATGATGAAGGCGCAGACCAACTGATTATCGGCAGCTTCTGCTCAGTTGGCTCAGGGGCGGCATTCATAATGGCCGGCAACCAAGGGCATAGGAACGCGCGGATCAGCACCTTCCCTTCTATTGGATGTCCGAAGAGCCTGCGTTCACAGGCGCACAAAACGGCTACGAAGCCGCAGGGGACACGGTGATCGGCAATGATGTCTGGATGGGTTCCGAAGCGGTTGTCATGCCCGGCATCGAAATCGGAGACGGTGCAATGATAGGCACCCGCGCCCTGGTGACACGAGATGTCGAACCTTAGGCAATCGTCGGCGGCAATCCTTTGAAGACGATCCGTAAACGCTTCGACGAACGTAGCATCGAGAGGCTTATGGCGATGCCGTGGAGGCACTGGAGCGACGACCAGTTAAAAGCGGTAAGGCCACTGATGACCAGTAGCAATATCGCGGCGTTGTTTCAGCACTGGAAGGAGTTCATTCGAGCGCCCTGACCCGACACCCCCAAGCGGCCCGCTCACACTCCGGCCGCCATCAGGACAAGAAGCGCCATGCGGAAAAACAGTGATCGCACCGAAGTTCTGAAGAGCGCCTCGCAATACAATTAAGACGCCCAAAGCAAAAAGGGGCTCACCTTTCGGTGAACCCCTTCTAGACCGCCCAGCAGAGCGGATTTTGTTTGGTAGGCGCGATTGGACTCGAACCAACGACCCCCACCATGTCAAGGTGGTGCTCTAACCAACTGAGCTACGTGCCTGCTGTGAGGCGGCATTCTACGGAATTCCAAAGGGGTGTCAACACCTTTTTTGCAGCTAAGCCTATGAATATGCGAATTTTTTAATTTCGCGGCCACGAAGAAGTTTTTCTTCCTGTCTGGTAGCGGATTTTCAACTCAGGTAGCATCGACGCACTCGTAAAATATATTAAACACATGAGGTCGCAGGATGGCGAACATTCCCTACCCACAGTCTTATTACGCTGCTTCCGCCAATGCGGCCCCGGAACGCCCACAATTGCAAGATGAGGTTGAAACCGACGTCTGCGTGATAGGCGCAGGTTACACCGGCCTGTCCAGCGCCCTGTTTCTTCTGGAAAACGGCTTCCGGGTGACCGTGCTCGAGGCCGCCAAGGTCGGCTTCGGCGCATCCGGGCGCAATGGCGGGCAGATCGTCAACAGCTACAGTCGCGACATCGATGTAATCGAACGCACTGTCGGCCCCAAGCAAGCACAACTGCTGGGCCAGATGGCATTCGAGGGCGGCCGTATCATCCGCGAGCGCGTCGCCAAGTATCAGATCCAGTGCGATCTGAAAGACGGGGGCGTGTTTGCCGCACTGACCAGCAAGCAAATGGGTCACCTGGAGTCGCAGAAGCGTCTCTGGGAGCGCTACGGCCACACTCAGCTGGAGTTACTGGACGAGCGGCGGATTCGTGAAGTCGTGGCCTGCGACCAGTACAAGGGCGGCATGCTCGATATGAGTGGCGGCCACATCCACCCGCTGAACCTGGCCCTGGGTGAAGCGGCTGCCGTGGAATCCCTGGGCGGGACCATTTACGAACAATCCCCAGCGGTACGCATCGAGCGCGGCGTCAGCCCCGTGGTACATACCCCGCAGGGTAAAGTCCGCGCCAAGTTCATCATCGTCGCCGGCAACGCCTACCTGGGCAACCTGATTCCGGAGCTGGCAGCCAAATCCATGCCGTGCGGCACCCAGGTGATCACTACCGAACCCTTGGGCGATGAGCTGGCAGCCAGCCTGCTGCCCCAGGACTACTGCGTCGAGGACTGCAACTACCTGCTGGACTATTACCGCCTCTCCGGCGACAAGCGCCTGATCTTCGGCGGCGGAGTAGTGTATGGCGCCCGTGACCCGGCCAATATCGAAGCGATCATCCGGCCGAAGATGCTCAAGGCCTTCCCGCAGCTGCAAAACGTGAAGATCGACTACGCCTGGACCGGCAACTTCCTGCTAACCCTGTCGCGCCTGCCACAGGTTGGTCGTCTGGGAGACAACATCTACTACTCCCAGGGCTGCAGTGGACACGGCGTGACCTATACCCACCTGGCGGGCAAGGTCCTGGCAGAAGCCCTAAGAGGCCAGGCAGAGCGTTTTGACGCCTTCGCCGATCTACCCCACTACCCTTTCCCTGGAGGCCAATTGCTGCGCACTCCATTCACTGCACTAGGAGCCTGGTACTACAGTCTACGAGACAAGTTCGGCCTCTGATAAACGCCCTTTCTGCCACCATAAAAAAACCGCCCAACAGGCGGTTTTTTTTATGCTCGGACATTTCCACTCAAATTGCACAACTGCACCAAGCTCATTGCAAAAACAAAAAACCCCGGTCTTTCGACCAGGGCCTTTGCTATCTATGCGAATCAAGCCTTTGGCTTTCTTCGTTGCTTCAAGGCGTTCAGTGGTCCTTGAAACTGATATGGCGCAGCGGACGGGACTCGAACCCGCGACCCCCGGCGTGACAGGCCGGTATTCTAACCGACTGAACTACCGCTGCGTATCGCTTGGACTTGCGTCCATGTGAACCGTTTAAATCGTCTGACTAAAAAGCTTTTTGACTTTTCAATCTCAAACCAGGTCAACCTGATCTGGAAAATATGGCGCAGCGGACGGGACTCGAACCCGCGACCCCCGGCGTGACAGGCCGGTATTCTAACCGACTGAACTACCGCTGCGCGTCGGTTGGAGGCTTCCTTGGAAGCTTCCGCCTTTCTTTCGAAAGACTCTCAGGAATGGTGGGTGATGACGGGATCGAACCGCCGACCCTCTGCTTGTAAGGCAGATGCTCTCCCGGCTGAGCTAATCACCCTTTGCTTCGCTGAGGCCGCGAAATTTACGCAGGTACCGAAGCTAAGTCAATAGCAGGCTTGAAGTTTTTTTCAGAAACAGCTGCAAGCGACACACTGTGAGGCTCAGGCAAAAGCCAAGACCGCATCATCCCTGATAAATCATTTTCTTGGTCATGCCGCCGTCCACCACGAACTCTTGACCAGTAACGAATCCCGAGTTGCGCGACAGCAGCCAAGCCACCATCGCTGCCACGTCCTCCACCGCCCCCACCCTGCCCGCTGGATGCTGGGCGTGATCAGCATCAGACAACGGCTCGGCGCGTCGCACCGCTGGATCACGAGCGTCGATCCAGCCAGGACTCACGGCGTTGACCCGAATTTCCGGCCCCAGGCTAATTGCCAGGGCGTGAGTCAAGGCCAGCAAACCACCCTTGCTGGCCGCATAGGCCTCACTGTCGGGCTCCGATTGCCGAGCACGAGTAGAAGCCAGGTTGACGATAGAACCGCCATGGGCACGCAGATAAGGCGCGCAATGCTTGGCCAGCAGCATAGGCCCGCCAAGATTCACCGCCAGTACCCGATTCCAGTAGGCCAGGTCCAGGCTTTCCAAGGTGATGTTGTGCGGATCGGCCACCGCAGCATTGCAGACCAGGGCATCCAGGCGCCCAAACTGCCCCAGCACCTCGGCAACCCCTTGCGCCACCTGCTGCTCATCCGCAACGTCCATGGTGATGAACCAGGCATTCTCACCCAGCACCTTGGAAACCTTGGAACCGCGCTCCCGATCCAGATCGGTCAGCACCACTTGCCAGCCTTCACTGATCAGCCATGCAGCGATCCCCAGGCCAATGCCCCGCGCCGCGCCGGTGACCAGCGCAACACGACCATTAACGCCACCCTGAGGCGTGGACAACTCGATCACAAGGCTGCCAGACCGCGAGCCAGGTCGGCCTGCAGGTCAGCCACATCCTCCAGCCCCACCGCAATGCGGATCAGACTGTCACGAATACCCGCAGCCTCACGCTCCTGAGGCGCCAGACGCCCGTGGGAAGTGGTGCTCGGATGGGTAATAGTGGTTTTGCTGTCGCCCAGGTTGGCAGTGATCGAAATCAGCCGAGTGGCATCGATAAAGCGCCAGGCGCCCTCTTTACCGCCCTTGACCTCAAAGCTCACCACCGCACCGAAACCACGCTGCTGGCGCTTCGCCAGCTCGTGCTGCGGATGACTGGCAAGACCGGCGTAGTGCACCTTCTCGACACCGTCCTGCTGCTCCAGCCATTGCGCCAGGGCCAGGGCATTGGAGCAGTGGGCACGCATCCGCAAGCTCAGAGTCTCCAGCCCCTTGAGGAAAATCCAAGCATTGAACGGACTCAGGGTCGGCCCTGCAGTACGCAGGAAACCCACCACTTCTTTCATCTGTTCGCTGCGGCCGGCCACCACCCCCCCCATGCAACGGCCCTGACCGTCAATGAACTTGGTCGCCGAATGCACCACCACGTCCGCGCCAAGCTTCAGCGGCTGCTGCAACGCAGGGGTACAGAAACAGTTGTCGACCACCAGCATCGCGCCCTTGGCATGCGCCACCTCAGCCAGTGCAGCGATGTCCACCAACTCGGCCAAGGGATTGGATGGCGACTCGACAAACAGCAATTTGGTGTTGCTCTTGATTGCCGCATCCCAGCCGGACAGGTCCGCCAGGGGTACGTAATCAACCTCAACACCAAAACGCTTGAAGTACTTCTCGAACAAGCTGATGGTCGAGCCGAATACACTGCGCGACACCAGCACGTGGTCTCCAGCACTGCAAAGACTCATCACCACCGAAAGAATAGCCGCCATGCCAGTAGCCGTGGCGACTGCCTGCTCCGCACCTTCCAGCGCCGCGATTCGTTCTTCGAACGAGCGCACCGTCGGATTGGTGTAGCGCGAATAGACGTTACCAGGAACCTCGCCGGCGAACCGCGCAGCCGCATCGGCGGCTGTACGGAACACATAGCTGGAGGTAAAGAACATTGGATCACCGTGCTCGCCTTCCGGCGAGCGGTGTTGGCCGGCGCGCACCGCCAGGGTATCGAACGCTACGCCTTCAAGGTCGCTGTCCAGCCGACCGGCATCCCAATCCTGACTCATGCCGCCTACTCCTAATGTCTTCTTAAATGCTCTGGATCAGTTGTTGTACAGATCGATGATGGCGCTGACTGCCTGAGTCTTGGCCTTGGAGGCATCATTACGAGCGTCCTCGATCTTGTTCAGATAAGCCTCATCCACATCGCCAGTGACGTACTTGCCATCAAACACGGCGCAATCGAAGCTCTCGATCTTGATCTTGCCACCACCGACCGCTTCGATCAGGTCTGGCAGGTCCTGATAGATCAGCCAGTCGGCACCAATCAGGTCCGCCACATCCTGGGTCGAACGATTGTGAGCAATCAGCTCGTGAGCGCTTGGCATGTCGATGCCGTACACGTTCGGATAGCGCACAGCAGGGGCCGCCGAGCAGAAGTAGACGTTTTTCGCGCCAGCTTCACGGGCCATCTGGATGATCTGCTTGCAGGTGGTGCCACGGACGATGGAGTCATCCACCAGCATCACGTTCTTGCCGCGGAATTCCAGCTCAATTGCATTGAGTTTCTGACGCACGGATTTCTTCCGCGCCGCCTGGCCCGGCATGATAAAGGTGCGACCGATGTAGCGGTTCTTGACGAAACCTTCGCGGAACTTGACGCCCAGATGGTTGGCCAACTCCAACGCCGCGGTACGACTGGTGTCCGGAATCGGGATCACCACATCAATATCGTGCTCCGGACGCTCGCGCAGGATCTTCTCGGCCAACTTCTCGCCCATACGCAGACGCGCCTTGTACACCGAGACACCATCAATGATCGAGTCAGGACGAGCCAGATAAACGTGCTCGAAGATGCACGGAGTCAGCTGCGGGTTGGTGGCGCACTGCCGGGTGTAGAGTTTGCCTTCTTCAGTGATGTAGACCGCCTCGCCTGGAGCCAGGTCGCGAATCAGGGTGAAGCCCAGCACGTCCAGGGAAACGCTTTCCGAGGCAATCATGTACTCCACGCCTTCGTCGGTATGACGCTGGCCGAAGACAATCGGACGGATACCGTGTGGATCACGGAAACCGACGATGCCGTAACCGGTGATCATGGCCACCACTGCGTAACCACCGACACAGCGGTTGTGCACGTCAGTCACCGCAGCAAACACGTCTTCCTCGGTAGGCTGCAGCTTGCCGCGCTGGGCCAGCTCGTGAGCGAACACGTTGAGCAGCACTTCGGAGTCGGAGTTGGTGTTGACGTGGCGCAGATCGGACTCATAGATCTCTTTGGCCAACTGCTCGACATTGGTCAGGTTGCCGTTGTGCGCCAGGGTGATGCCGTACGGCGAGTTGACGTAGAACGGCTGAGCCTCGGCCGAAGTCGAGCTGCCCGCAGTCGGGTAACGCACATGACCAATCCCCATGTGACCGACCAGACGCTGCATGTGCCGCTGCTGGAACACATCACGAACCAGGCCATTGTCCTTGCGCAGGAATAACCGGCCATCATGGCTGGTCACGATACCGGCAGCGTCCTGGCCGCGGTGCTGGAGGACGGTTAGCGCGTCATACAGCGCCTGATTGACGTTCGACTTACCGACGATACCGACGATGCCACACATGCGACGCAACCCCTACTTAATGAAACTGAACTGAACACATCTTACTGAGGCGTTTTGGCCGGTAAGAGGTGCTCCTTGAACGGTATATCAGCGGGTACGCTGATACCGCTGGCCAGCCACTGACTGCTCCACCCCAGAATGAGGTTCTTGGACCAGTCTGCAACCAATAGAAATTGTGGCACCAGTCGCGACTGTTGCCACCAGGAATCCTGCTGAACCGGCCCCAGGCTCAAGAGCCCGACGGCCACGACCACCAGCAACGCGCCACGCGCCGCGCCGAAGGCCATGCCGAGAAATCGATCGGTTCCGGAGAGACCGGTGACACGAATCAATTCGCCGATGAGATAGTTGACCATTGCCCCCACCAGCAAGGTGGCGACAAACATGATTGCGCAGCCCGCGATCACGCGAGCCGAAGGAGTTTCGATATAACCGCCGAGGTACTCGGACAGTGAGCCACCAAACATCCAGGCAACGACTCCTGCGATGATCCAGGTAAGCAACGACAAGGCTTCTTTGACGAAACCGCGGCTCAAGCTGATCAAAGCGGAGATGGCGATTATTGCAACGATCGCCCAGTCAACCCAGGTAAATGGCACAGTGCAGCCTACAGACGGATAAGGCGGCGCATTTTAACAGAGCGCTTGGCTGTCGGTAAGCTGCGATTCACTGTGCTTTTGAAATCAGCCAGATAGCCTCAGCCACGCTCCGGCTGGAAGCGCACCACAAAACCCTTGAGGTTGTGCTGACGACCCAACAGGTCACGCAGGCGATCAGCCTCGGCACGCTCGATCAACGGCCCGACAAACACCCGATTCTTGCCTTCAGCAGAACGGATATATGCGTTATAGCCCTGGCTGCGCAGGGTTTTCTGCAGGTTTTCCGCACTTTCACGGCTCGACAGGCTGGCCAACTGCACCGACCAGCTGATGGACAGACCATTGGCATCGATCCGACTCTGACTGGTATCAGGCTTGGCTGCGGCAATCGGCTGGGCCGGGGCCGGCACAGGCTTAGGCGCTGGCGCCGGCTTGCTGGCCACTACAGGTGCTGGCGCAACCGCTGGCGCACTCGGAGCAATCGGCATCGACGGTGCAACCTGCTGCACCACGGGCTCCTCGACAGGCACCGGTTCCTGGGGCAATACCTGGGGCTCAGGCACTACCACCGGCTCAACCTGAACCTGAGGCATGACCGAGGCCTGTGGCGCCGGCGGCGCTTCAACCGTTACGTGGCGCTGCTCATCCTCTCGCGAGAACAGCATCGGCAGAAAAATCACCGCCAAAGCCACCAACACCAGCGCTCCAACCATTCGCTGCTTGTAGACCTTATCCAGCATTGCCATGTGCAGCTTCCTCCGTGGAGCGCCGGGCGAGCCACTCAAGCGCCTCGGCAACACAATAAAAAGATCCGAACAGCAGAATTTCGTCATCTGCAGTCGCTTGCGCACATTGCGCGTCCAACGCCGCTGCGACACTGGCATAAGACGCTACCGAAGCACCAAGGTTCTCCAAGGCGGCCTGCAGATCCTCCACAGGGCGCGCCCGAGGCGAATCCAGTGGAGCCACCGCCCAGTGCTGGACCGAGGCCTGCAAACTGCCGACAACTCCCGACAGATCCTTGTCCGCCAGCAGGCCGAATACCGCCAGGCGCTTGCCGGCTACGGGTCGACGCGCCAGGCGCTCGGCCAGATACTGCGCGGCATGGGGATTGTGCCCCACATCCAGCAGCAGGTTCAGACGCTTGCCCTGCCACTCGATCTGCCGACGATCCAGACGGCCGGTCACCCGGGTCCGCTGCAGAGCTGCACCGATCAGCTCAGGCTGCCAGGGCAACCCGGTAAGCAGGTAGGCCTGCAACGCCAACGCCGCGTTTTCCATGGGCAAATCGAGCAGCGGCAGATCACGCAACTCAACCTGATTGCCCCGGGCATCCAGACCGCGCCATTGCCAATATTCTTCGGTGAGCCCGAGGTCGAAATCTCGCCCCCGGAGGAAAAGCGGACAACCCAGCTCTCGCGCCTTGTCCAGCAAAGGCTGCGGCGGATTCAGGTCGCCACACAGAGCTGGAGCGCCGGCACGAAAGATTCCAGCCTTCTCGAAAGCCACGGACTCCCGGGAATCCCCCAGGTACTCGATATGATCGACACCAATGCTGGTGACCAATGCCAGGTCGGCATCCACCAGATTGACCGCATCCAGACGCCCACCCAGCCCCACTTCCAGGACTACGGCATCCAGGGCCGCGCGCTGGAACAGCCAGAAGGCCGCCAGGGTGCCCATCTCGAAATAGGTCAGGGAAACATCACCACGCCCCGCCTCTACCGCAACAAAGGCCTCGCACAGTTGCTGATCAGTGGCCTCAACGCCATTGATCTGCACCCGTTCATTGTAGCGCAGCAGGTGCGGCGAGCTGTAGACCCCAACCTGCAAGCCCTGAGCCCGCAACAGGGAAGCGACAAAGGCACAAGTAGAGCCCTTGCCATTGGTACCAGTGACCGTGATGACCCGAGGCGCCGGCTTGCCCAGCCCCATCCGGGCCACTACCTGCTGCGAGCGCTCCAGCCCCATATCGATGGCCGAAGGGTGCAACTGCTCAAGGTAGGCGAGCCAATCGCCCAGGGTACGCTGGGTCATAGGTTTGCTGGAGCCGGCGGAACCACGATCGGTTCAACGGGAGCGGCCACGAATTCAGGCGTCGGCAGCCCCATGAGCTGGGCCAGCAGATTACCCAGGCGCGGACGCAGCTCCTGACGGGAGATGATCATGTCGATGGCACCATGCTCCAGGAGGAATTCGCTGCGCTGGAAGCCTTCCGGCAGTTTTTCCCGCACGGTCTGCTCGATCACTCGCGGCCCCGCGAAGCCCACCAGGGCTTTAGGCTCGGCGACGATTACATCACCCAACATCGCCAGACTGGCGGAAACACCACCGTAGACCGGATCGGTCAGCACGGAGACGAATGGAATGCCTTCTTCACGCAGGCGCGCCAGCACGGCGGAAGTCTTGGCCATCTGCATCAGGGAGATCAGCGCCTCCTGCATCCGCGCACCACCGGAGGCGGAGAAGCAGATCATTGGGCAACGGTTTTCCAGAGCGTAGTTGGCCGCGCGGACAAAGCGTTCGCCAACGATGGCGCCCATGGACCCGCCCATAAAGGAGAACTCAAAGGCCGAAACCACGACCGGCATGCCCAGCAGAGTGCCACTCATGGAAATCAGAGCGTCCTTCTCGCCAGTCTGCTTCTGCGCTGCTGTCAGACGGTCCTTGTACTTCTTGCCGTCACGAAATTTCAGACGGTCAACCGGCTCCAGATCAGCACCCAGCTCGGCACGACCTTCGGCGTCGAGGAAAATATCGATCCGGGCGCGAGCACCGATGCGCATGTGGTGATTGCACTTGGGGCAAACATCCAGGGTCTTTTCCAGCTCCGGACGATAAAGCACCGCCTCGCAGGACGGACACTTGTGCCAAAGACCTTCGGGCACCGAGCTTTTCTTCACCTCGGAACGCATGATCGAAGGGATCAGTTTGTCTACTAACCAGTTGCTCATGCTTTCTTTCTCCAGTACCGGCGGCCCGAACGCTCTGGTTCGCAACCCCGCGTATGCCCTTGAGCTAAATTCATGTGTGCGGCGATGATCACTTCGCTACCGCGGTCAGCACCGGGCTCGACCTGCCTGCAATGAAGCGCCCCTCAGCCATCCCGACAACCCGCAATAGAGCGGTTGCCACTCGATTCCGACCCCGCTTTAAGGCGGCGCCTGCCTGTTTTGTACAGTGGTGTTATGGACGGCGGCAGACTGCCAGCCGTCACATCGACTCGTTGCTGCGACGCACTGCCTGCATAAATGCCTGAATCCTTGCCGGATCCTTGATGCCTTTGCTCTGCTCCACACCGCCACTGACATCCACCGCATAGGGGCGAACCCGAGCAATGGCCTCGGCGACGTTCTGCGCTGACAGTCCGCCAGCCAGGATGATCGGCTTGCTCAGCCCCAGAGGAACCAGGGACCAGTCAAAGGCCTCGCCAGTTCCCCCCGGCACACCCTCGACATAGGTATCCAGCAGAATTCCGCTGGCGCGCGGATAAGCCAGGCAGGCAGCAGCAACGTCATCCCCGGCCTTGACTCGCAGCGCCTTGATATAGGGACGGTGATAACCCTCGCAATCCGCTGCCGACTCATCGCCGTGGAACTGCAGCAGGTCCAGCGGAACGGCATCGAGGATCTCCCCCAACTCGCAGCGACTGGCATTGACGAACAGCCCGACCGTCGTCACGAACGGCGGCAAGGCGGCAATGATCGCCCGCGCCTGCTGCACACTTACCGCCCGGGGACTCTTGGCATAGAACACCAGACCAATGGCATCAGCCCCCGCCGCCACCGCTGCCAACGCATCTTCTATGCGGGTAATCCCGCAAATCTTGCTGCGAACAGCTGACATGTCGTTTGAACCTCGGGGGCAAATTCGGAAAGTTCCGGATGGTAGCAAATGCTTTTCCGGGCGTCAGCCGTCAAGTTCAGACCAACCGGTGAGGAAATGTGGCCCGATGTATCGCTCCGGCAACTGGAACTCATCCTTGTATTCCACCTGCACCAGATACAGGCCGAAAGGATGAGCGGTGACCCCGCCCGTGCGGCGAATCCGGCTCTCCAACACCTCCCGCGCCCATTCCACCGGCCGCTCGCCCGCACCGATGGTCATCAAGACCCCGGCAATATTGCGCACCATGTGATGCAGGAAGGCACTGGCGCGAATGTCCAGGACAATCATCTTGCCGTGCCGGGTAACCCGCAGGTGGTGAATCTCCTTGATCGGCGACTTGGCCTGGCACTGGCCAGCCCGGAACGCACTGAAATCATGGGTCCCCACCAGAAACGCGGCAGCCTGGGCCATCCGTTCGATATCCAGCGGCCGGTGATTCCAAGTGACCTCCTCATTGAGATGGGCCGGACGGATCTGATCGTTGTAGATCACATAGCGATAGCGCCGGGCAATCGCCTTGAACCGAGCATGAAAATGCGCCGGCATCTCACGAGCCCAACTGACACTGATGTCATGCGGCAGGTTGATATTGGCCCCCATGACCCAAGCCTTCATCGAGCGCACGGCCTGGGTATCGAAATGCACCACCTGACCACAGGCATGCACACCGGCATCGGTACGCCCCGCACAAGCCACCACCACGGGAGAGTCCGCAACCCTGGACAAGGCCTTCTCCAGGGTTTCCTGGACGCTGGGCACACCAGAAGCCTGACGCTGCCAACCGCGATAGCGCGATCCCTTGTATTCAACACCCAGAGCGATGCGGGAAAAGCCTGCGGCCGCCATTTCGGCGGCCGGGTTATCTATATTTGCCAAGAACTTACAGCCTGCTGATATGCGCAAAGGCGCTCATTATAAGGCTGGCGGGAGCAGACGCCATGCACTGCCGCGGTTTAGTTGCAGATTGCTTCACCTCGACAACGATTGCATCAGCCGCCAGGTCATCGCTATATAGCAACCTACATAGCGGTAGAGAAACAAACACCCTGACCGAGAGCCGACGAATGATCGCAACCAACAAAGAAGCCGTGGGCCTGGCCTACAGCCTGGAAGGCATGCTCCACGCCAAGCGCATGACCTGGGAGGCCATCGCGCAAATGGCCAGGCAGATCAAGCCCGGCATGCACGAATCCACCGCCAGGGAGATGGGCCTGCAAGTATTACAGGAGCTGGGCATGGAACGTATTTGGCACCCACTGCTGATTCGTTTTGGCGCCAACACCCTTAAGACCTTCAAGCAACGCTCCGACAGCGACCCCCAACTGAATGAAAACGATCTGTTCTTCATTGACCTGGGAGTCGTCTGGGATCGCCACGAAGGCGATTGCGGAGCGACTTACGTCGTAGGTTGCGACGAGGAAATGCACGCCTGTGCCGCGGCCGCCAAGAGCCTGTTCGATCAGGTGCACGATCACTGGAAAACCCATCAAGTGGCCGGCCCCGAACTGTACCAATATGCCGAAAAACAGGCCCGCGCCATGGGCTGGATGCTCAACCTGGAGATCAAGGGGCATCGGGTCAGCGACTTCCCCCACGCCATCTATCGCGCTGGAGACCTGGGGGACTTCGCCGACTGCCCACAAGTGGGCCTGTGGATCCTGGAAATCCAGATCGCCCACCCTACTCGCCCCTTTGGCGCCTTCTACGAAGACCTGCTAGTCTGAATGACCGCCAAAAGCGCCACCAACAAAAACGGCAGCCTTATCGGCTGCCGTTCTGCTCAAGCATCGGGTTGTTTCAGGCCAGTCTTGCGAGCATTTCCTGCGCTTCGCTCTTCTGTCCTTCATTACCCTCGCTGAGCACTTCGCCCAGAATATCCCGCGCGCCGTCGTTGTCACCCATATCGATATAGGCCTGAGCCAGATCCAGCTTGGTGGCCACTTCATCGCTGCCGGCGAGGAAGTCGAAATCCGCTTCCTCAGGCGCAGCCGCAGCATCTTCAGCCGTGAAGCTTGGCGTAGCCGGCTCCGGCTGATCCAGACTCTGGGCCAGACGATCCAGTTCGGCGTTGACATCATCCAGTTCGGAGGCAAAGGCGTCCTTGGGCTCTGCCGCGGCATCCATTTCATCAGCCAGGGACAGATCGAAGTCCGCCGACAGATCCAAGTCATCCAGCGTTGACTCGGTGACGGTAGGCACATCGCCAGCCGGCAGATCCTTGAGATCGTCTTCCAGGCTCAACAGGAAGTCGTCGTCACTCTGGGTCGACGCCGGCAGGTCCGCTCCGAGATCAAGGTCGAAATCCCCCAGATCATCCAGGCTTTCCTGAGCCGCAGTCTGCTGCTCAAGAACCGAACCAAAGCTCAGATCGTCGTCCAGAGGGAATTCCTCCAGTTCAACCTCAGGTTCGGACGCCACTACCGCTGGCGAAGCTGCCTCGAGGTCATCCAGGCTCAGATCGAAATCCGCATCCAGACCTTCCACAGGCGCTGCGGGCTCGGCAGGCTCAGGCTCATCCAGCAGCTCCTTGACATACTGAGCATCCAGTTCCGCAGCCACAGCCGCAGCAGCCAGCCCCGCTGTCGCCGCCACCGCCACCATCGCCGGGAAACGGCTCTTGAGCTGCTCGACCTGAGCGTGGTTATCGCCATTGGCTACCAGCTGCCGCTCCTGAGCGACAAAGGCGCTGCGATCCCCCTGATGCGCATACACCTCCATCAGCTTGAGGCGCAGATCACTGCGCTGCGGCTCGAGCTTGACCGCCTCTTCAAGAATGGCTGCCGCCTGATTCAGGCGACCACCATCGATATGGTTCTGCGCCTGCCCCAGCACATCGGTGGCTCGCTCAACCGGCGCCGCCGGAACTGGCGCCACCACCGGAGCTGGAGCTGGAGCTGGAGCTGGAGCTGGAGCTGGAGCGAGCTTGACGCTTGGTGGCGGGACTTCAAGACCTTCGAAGCTACCTTCCGGAAGATCCAGTTCCTCGGCGAAGTCGCTATTTTCCTCGGACAACGCCCGAGCCATGCGCAGGTGCTTTTCCGCTTCCTGCTGAGCCTTGCGACGACGTGCCAGCAACAGCAACAGCAGCAACACCGCCACTATCGCACCGCCACCTACCAGCCCGAGAAGGATTGGATTGGTCAGCAGGTCGCCATACTTGTCTTCGTCAGCCTGGGCCGCTGGCACATCCGGAGCCGGATTGGCTGCTGGCTCACTGACTGGAGCTTGCGCAACCACTGGCGTCGCCGCAGGCGCCTCAGGTTTGGCCACCAGTTCAGCAGGCATCACCGCTGTTGGCTGAGCGGCAGGGGCTGCACCTTCAGCCTGCAACTTGGCCAACTGGTTGTTCTTCAATTCGATCAGGCGCTGCAGCTTGTCCAGCTGACTCTGCAGATCCGCCATGCGCTCCTTGAGTTCAGCATTATCGCGACGGGTTGCATCCAGGCTTTCCTGAGTCACCGCCAGCTTGTTGTTCAGGGCCTTGCTATCACCCGCGACGCCCTTGCCACCAGCCTTGCCGCTGTCCGCAGAAACCAGGCTCAGGTTGTCCTTGGTGCTGACCTGCTTGGGCGCCTTTTCGGCACCCGCACGACGAGTCGCATCCACCTGCAGCTGGCTCCGTGCACCAGCGCGACGCCCCTGACGCCAGGCAGCATTCTGCGCAGCCACTTCGGCAATGGCCTTGGGCTGCGGCAACGCGGTGCTCTGCACCACGTCAGGCAGGCGCAGGACCCTGCCAGCTTTCAATCGATTGATGTTGCCGTCGATAAAGGCATCCGGGTTCAGCGCCTGAATCGCCAGCATGGTTTGCTGGATCGACGCGCCATTGCGATTCTTCGCGGCGATTTCCCACAGCGTGTCACGAGGCGCAGTTGTGTATTGCTCAGGCTTGCTGACTTTGTTGGCACGAGTGACCGGGGCATTCACCGCCGGGCCACTGACCGGTGCCGCCTGTGCAGCAGCAGCGGCTTGCGGGGAAAACTTCGAAGGGTCCAGCAGCACGCTGTAATCGCGCAGCAGACGACCGTTGGGCCACATTACCTGGACCAGAAACTTGACCATCGGCTCCGACAACGGCTGACTCGAGGTCACCCGCAGTACGCTCTTGCCGCCGGGATTGAGAACAGGAGTAAAACTCAGGTCATTGAGAAAGGCCTGACGATCGACGCCGGCCTTGGCGAACTCTTCTGCCGGGGCCAGGCTGGGCACCACTTCCGCAGCAGTAAGGTCCTTGATATCGAGCAATTCGATTTCTGCTACCAGAGGCTGGTTCAGACTCGACTTCAGGGTCAGCTCCCCGAGCCCAAGCGCCTGCGCCATACCGGAGGACAGCGCCGAGGCGGCCGCTATTGCTAACACCAGTTTGCGAACTTGAACCATAGCCTCATCCTTTGTTTGAACATTCCTCGGCCAGCGAGAAGGTTTTGTAGCGGCTGCCATAAGGCACTGCGCGGGATCATGAGCGACCGCCACGCGGGATTATTTACTGCATGCCCCGGGAGCACCTGACGGCCACTCACCTCCAGCAACTTGCCAAGCATAGCGCCCGGCTAGATTCATTCTGCAAATTGTTGCCAAGTATCTTTTACAGCAGGTCTTTTATCAACAATTCAGCCAGCTGCACAGCGTTCAAGGCCGCACCTTTGCGGACGTTGTCCGAAGTCAGCCACAGATTCAGTTCCGCCGAATCGTCGACGCCCCCACGAACCCGCCCCACATAGACTACGTCCTGGCCCACGGCGTCACCCACTGCGGTGGGATAATCACCGGCGTCCACCAGTTCCAGGCCGGGAGCCGCCTCCAGCGCCGCATTCACCGCCGCCAGATCGACGTCGGCACCTGACTGCAAAGTCACGCTATAGCTATCGCCAAAAAACACCGGTGCTTGAATGCAAGTGACAGAAATCTTTAATAAAGGCTGCCCCAGCACTTCCCGCAACTCTCTCACCAGACGCTTTTCCAACAGCGTGTGTCCCTGGGCATCTGGCGTACCGACCTGAGCCAGCAGATTGAAAGCTACTTGGCGATCGAAGAAACGCGGCTCCAGCGGTCGCACATTCAGCAGTTCGGCGGTTTGCCGGGCCAGTTCGCTGACGGCCTCACGCCCCTGGCTGGAAATCGCCAGGCTGGCGGTCAGGTTGACCCGCTGGATATCCAGCACGTCCTGCAATGGCGCCAGCGCCACCGCCAGCGCCGTGGCCGCAGCACTGGGACTGCTCAGTTGCACCGGCTTCTTTAGACCAGCCAGCACCTGGGCATTGGCCTCAGGCACGACATTGGGTGCCTGGGCCGACGGCAAGGCACCGGAGAGGTCGATCACGGCGCAATTGGCCGCTGTGGCACGAGGAGCGAAGCTCAGGGTCACCGCAGGGCCCGCGGCGAAAAACGCCAACTGAACCTTGCCAAAGTCGAACTCGTCGACTTCTCGCACACGGACATTCTTGCCGCGAAACGGCACCGAGTGACCAGCCGACTCACTGCTGGCGAGCAGGTGCAGGTTGGCAACGGGGAAATCACGCTCTTCGAGAATCTGCACCAGGGTTTCGCCAACCGTGCCGGTGGCGCCGATAACAGCAATATCAAAGGACGGGGTCATGGTGCTACCTCAGGCGGAACGGGGGGAGCGGCACTTTACCCGGCACGGGGTGACGAGGCAATTCGCGGGGGAAAGTGCTGGTTGGGCTAAAGCACTCTTCGCGGGCGAGTCCGCTACATGAGCATGAAAAAGCCCGCGCCTTGTGCAAGGGGCGGGCTGTTTCAAACGCTTAGAGAATCAACGCTCCAGCAAGATCCGCAGCATGCGGCGCAGCGGTTCGGCTGCACCCCACAGCAACTGGTCGCCCACGGTGAAGGCACCGAGGAACTGCGAGCCCATGTTCAGCTTGCGCAGACGACCAACCGGGATGTTCAGGGTGCCGGTGACCTTGGTCGGACTCAGCTCCTGCATGCTGATGTCGCGCTGGTTCGGCACCAGTTTGACCCAGGGATTGTGCTGGCTGATCAGCCCTTCGATATCGGCGATCGGCACATCCTTGTTGAGCTTGATGGTCAGCGCCTGGCTGTGGCAGCGCATGGCGCCGATGCGCACGCAAATGCCATCCACCGGGATCGGGCTCTTGAAGCGACCGAGGATCTTGTTGGTCTCGGCCTGGGCCTTCCACTCTTCACGGCTCTGGCCGTTAGGCAGTTCCTTGTCGATCCACGGGATCAGGCTACCGGCCAGGGGCACGCCGAAGTTCTCGGTCGGATAGGCATCGCTGCGCATGGCTTCAGCCACTTTACGGTCGATGTCGAGGATGGCGCTGGCCGGATTGGCCAGGTCATCAGCGACAGCCGCGTGGGTCGCGCCCATTTGCTTGATCAGCTCGCGCATGTTCTGCGCGCCGGCGCCCGAGGCCGCCTGGTAGGTCATGGCGCTCATCCACTCCACCAGACCGGCTTCGAACAAGCCGCCCAGGCCCATCAGCATCAGGCTGACGGTGCAGTTGCCACCGATGTAGTTCTTGGTCCCGGCATCCAGTTGCTGGTCGATGACCTTGCGGTTCACCGGGTCAAGAATGATCACCGCATCATCCTGCATGCGCAGGCTGGAAGCAGCGTCGATCCAGTAACCCTGCCAGCCGGCTTCACGCAGCTTGGGGAAGACTTCGCTGGTGTAGTCGCCACCCTGGCAGGTCAGAATCACGTCGAGGGTTTTCAAGTCTTCAATGTTGTAGGCGTCCTTCAGTGGAGCAATGTCCTTGCCCACCGACGGCCCCTGGCCACCGACATTGGAAGTGGTGAAAAACACCGGTTCAATAAGATCGAAGTCCTGCTCTTCAAGCATCCGCTGCATGAGCACGGAACCGACCATACCGCGCCAACCGATCAGACCTACACGTTTCATCGCAACTACACCTTTACAAAAGTGGGCCACCGTCTGTGCGGTGGGCCCGAAAGATTACAGATTCCGCAGCGCGGCGACTACTGCATCGCCCATTTCCTGCGTACCGACTTTGGTGCAACCGGCCGACCAGATGTCACCGGTGCGCAAACCCTGATCCAGCACTCGGCTCACCGCTTGCTCGATGGCATCTGCCGCGTCATTCAGGTTGAAGCTGTAACGCAGCATCATCGACACCGAGAGGATGGTCGCCAGCGGGTTGGCAACACCCTGGCCGGCGATGTCCGGCGCCGAACCGTGGCAAGGCTCGTACATGCCCTTGTTGTTGGCATCCAGGGAAGCCGACGGCAGCATGCCGATGGAACCGGTGAGCATCGAAGCCTCATCGGAGAGGATGTCGCCGAACATGTTGTCGGTGACGATCACGTCGAACTGCTTCGGCGCACGCACCAGTTGCATGGCGGCGTTGTCCACATACATGTGACTCAACTCGACATCCGGGTAGTCCAGAGCCACTTGTTCGACCACTTCACGCCACAGCTGGCTGGAGGCCAGAACGTTGGCCTTGTCCACCGAGCAGAGCTTCTTGCCACGCACCCGCGCCATGTCAAAACCGACCCGGGCGATACGACGGATTTCACTTTCGCTGTACGGCAGGGTGTCGTAGGACTGGCGCTCGCCATTTTCCAGCTCACGGGTGCCGCGAGGCGCACCGAAGTAGATGCCGCCGGTCAACTCGCGCACGATGAGGATATCCAGGCCCGAGACAATTTCCGGCTTCAGGCTCGAGGCATCGGCCAGTTGCGGATAGAGGATCGCCGGGCGCAGGTTGCCGAACAGACCCAACTGCGCACGAATCTTCAGCAAGCCGCGCTCAGGACGGGTATCACGCTCGATCTTGTCCCACTTCGGACCACCCACAGCACCCAGCAGCACAGCATCGGCGGCACGAGCACGATCCAGGGTCTCATCGGCCAGGGGCACACCGTGCTTGTCGATGGCAGCACCACCGATGACGTCGTGGCTCAGCTCGAAGCCCAGGCTGTACTTGTCATTGGCCAACTCCAGCACCTTGACCGCCTCGGCCATGATTTCCGGACCAATACCGTCACCTGGGAGAATCAGAATCTGCTTGCTCATGCGTTCCTCATTTGCTCTGTCGGCGCCCCCGCAGGCGCGCCCGGAAAAGTTCTATCGCTCGGCCCACAGCACCAGTACATCTGTACTGAACGAACCATCGGCCTCAATCTCAAAATATTCGCGCACTTCATTGCCCATTGCCTGCTGCAGCTCGCGAATTGCCGCCCGCAGCACCTGAGGCGTACGCATGCGCTCGACCCAGGAGTTGTACTCCAGGCGCAGGCGCTGACGAGCGGTACTACGGGTATGCAACCCCGCCTCGCTGACCTGGCGCAGCCACTCCCCAGCCGAATAGTCACGAACATGACTGGTGTCACGCAGCACTTCGACGCTTTGCAGGTAAGTGTCCAGCAGTGGACTGCCCGGCGACAAGACATCAATGAACGCCGCCACGCCACCCGGCTTCAGCACCCGACGTACTTCTCTCAAGGCCAGGCCCAAGTCGCTCCAATGGTGAGCCGAGTAGCGACTGAAGACGAAGTCGAACTCGCCGTCGGCGAACGGCAAGCGCTCGGCTGCGCCCTTAACGGTGCGGACGTTATGCAGATTACGCTCCTGCGCGGCTCCCGACACTACATCCAGCATCTGCTGGGAGAGGTCGTAAGCCACCACTTCCTTGACCAGCGGCGCAACGTGGAAGCTGACATGACCGGCGCCACAGCCCAGGTCCAGGACCCGGGCAGCCTCCTGGCCCGCCACTTCGGCTTGTAGCAACGCGAATTCGGCGCCTTGAGCGTGTACGGCACTGCTCAGGTAGGCCGAGGCCTGTTCACCGAATTGCTTCTGTACCACCTGGCTATGGGCGTTGCTGGTCATGCTGTGGTCCTTTTGATCAGGGGAACGGCGTTCACTGGCCAGCCAGCTCCTGCATCACAAATCCGCAGGAGCCGGCTGCCGGCGATCAGGCGTCGCGGAACAACCAGGGCTGGCTGGCCCGATGCTTGGCCTCAAAGGCGGCAATGGCGTCAGCGTCCTGCAAGGTCAGGCCGATGTCGTCCAGACCGTTGAGCAGGCAATGCTTGCGGAAGGCATCAATCTCGAACTTCAACACCTTGCCGTCGGGACGAGTCACGGTCTGCGCCTCAAGGTCGATGTGCAACTGGTAACCCGGCGTGGCTTCGACCTGCTGGAACAGCTCGTCGACTTCAGCATCGCTCAAGATGATCGGCAACAAACCGTTCTTGAAGCTGTTGTTGAAGAAGATGTCGGCATAGCTTGGCGCGATGATGCTGCGAAAACCGTACTCTTCCAGGGCCCAGGGCGCGTGCTCACGGCTCGAGCCGCAGCCGAAGTTCTCCCGCGCCAACAACACGCTGGCCCCTTGGTAACGCTCGGCGTTAAGGACGAAATCCTTGTTCAACGGACGCTTGGAGTTGTCCTGGTAGGGCTGGCCCACGTCGAGGTAGCGCCACTCATCGAACAGGTTCGGACCGAAGCCGGTGCGCTTGATCGACTTCAGGAACTGCTTGGGGATGATCTGGTCGGTGTCGACGTTGGCACGATCCAAAGGCGCGACCAAACCATTGTGCTGGGTGAAAGCTTTCATGCTGCGCTCCTTAGATCAATTCACGGACGTCGACGAAACGACCGCTGACAGCGGCGGCGGCGGCCATGGCCGGACTGACCAGATGGGTACGCCCACCGGCACCCTGGCGCCCTTCGAAGTTGCGGTTCGACGTCGACGCGCAATGCTCACCGGACTCCAGGCGATCCGGGTTCATCGCCAGGCACATCGAGCAGCCCGGCTCACGCCATTCGAAGCCGGCTTCGAGGAAGATCTTGTCCAGGCCTTCCGACTCGGCCTGGGCCTTCACCAGCCCCGAACCCGGAACCACGATCGCCTGCTTGATGGTGGAGGCCACTTTACGGCCCTTGGCGATCACCGCCGCGGCACGCAAGTCTTCGATCCGCGAGTTGGTGCAGGAACCGATGAACACGCGATCCAATTGAATGTCGGTGATTGCCTGGTTGGCGCTCAAACCCATGTACTTCAAGGCTCGGACGATGGAGTCACGCTTGACCAGGTCCATTTCCTTGGCCGGGTCCGGCACGCGTTGATCCACGGCCAAAACCATTTCCGGCGAAGTGCCCCAGCTGACTTGCGGCTTGATTTGCGCGGCGTCGAGCTCGACCACGGTGTCGAACTGGGCATCGGCATCGGACACCAGGTCTTTCCAGGCCTCGACCGCCAAGTCCCATTCGGCGCCCTTGGGTGCAAATGGACGACCCTTGACATAAGCCACGGTCTTTTCGTCCGCCGCCACCAGTCCGACACGGGCACCGGCTTCGATGGACATGTTGCAAATGGTCATGCGGCCTTCAACGGAAAGGTCGCGAATCGCGCTGCCGGCGAACTCGATGGCGTGGCCGTTGCCACCGGCGGTGCCGATCTTGCCGATCACTGCGAGGACGATGTCCTTGGCGGTCACGCCAAAGGGCAAGGTGCCTTCCACGCGCACCAGCATGTTCTTCATCTTCTTGGCCACCAGACACTGGGTGGCGAGCACATGCTCCACCTCGGAAGTGCCGATGCCATGGGCCAGGGCACCAAAGGCGCCATGGGTGGAGGTATGGGAGTCACCGCAGACCACGGTCATGCCCGGCAAGGTGGCGCCCTGTTCCGGACCGATCACGTGGACGATGCCCTGACGCACATCGTTCATCTTGAATTCGACGATGCCGTATTCGTCACAGTTGTCATCGAGGGTCTGCACCTGCAGCCGGGAGACCTGATCGGCAATCGCTTCGATCCCGCCCTTGCGCTCAGGCGTAGTCGGTACGTTGTGGTCTGGGGTGGCGATGTTGGCATCGATGCGCCAAGGCTTGCGTCCGGCCAGACGCAGGCCTTCGAACGCTTGCGGCGAGGTCACTTCATGGATGATGTGACGATCGATATAGATCAGCGCCGAACCATCGTCGCGCTGCTTGACCAAATGCGAATCCCAGAGCTTGTCGTAGAGCGTCTTGCCGGCCATCGGACCATTCCTCATCAGCTTGTTTCTATGCCCCGGGCCCTGACCGTCGGCCGATCAATAACCCCTTGGCTTGTGAGGCTGATGCTATGGCGTTAGATTAAATAACTCAAATTCATATTTTTCATGCTTTGGATAACCAACTGGAATACAACCATGGACCTGGCCAACCTCAATGCTTTTATAGCCATCGCCGAGACCGGCAGCTTTTCCGGCGCCGGTGAACGCCTGCACCTGACCCAGCCCGCTATCAGCAAACGTATCGCCGGCCTGGAGCAGCAGCTCAATGTGCGCCTGTTCGACCGCCTGGGCCGCGAGGTCGGCCTGACCGAGGCCGGACGCGCTCTGCTGCCCCGGGCGTATCAGATCATCAACGTGCTGGACGACACCCGTCGCGCCCTGACCAACCTCACCGGGGAAGTCAGCGGCCGCCTGACCCTGGCCACCAGCCATCACATCGGCCTGCACCGCCTGCCGCCGCTGCTGCGGGCCTTTACCCGGCGCTACCCGCAAGTGGCGCTGGACATCCAATTCCTCGATTCCGAGGTGGCCTACGAGGAAATCCTCCACGGCCGCGCCGAACTGGCGGTGATCACCTTGGCACCCGAGCCCCACAGCCTGATCAAGGCCACCGCGGTCTGGGACGACCCGCTGGACTTTGTCGCCGCCCCGGAACATCCGCTGGTCAGCAACGGCCAGGTCAGCCTGGCGGATATTGCCCTGCATCCGGCAGTTTTTCCCGGCGGCAACACCTTTACCCACCATATTGTCCAACGCTTGTTCGAGGCCCAAGGCCTGACGCCGAACATCGCCATGAGCACTAACTATCTGGAAACTATAAAGATGATGGTTTCCATCGGTCTGGCCTGGAGCGTCCTGCCCCGCACCATGCTCGACGATCAAGTGGCGCGCATTCCTTTACCGGGCATACAACTGCGACGCCAGCTAGGCTATATCCTGCATACCGAACGGACGCTGTCGAATGCTGCGCGGGCCTTCATGGCCTTACTGGATGCACAAGTCGATTGGCCAGGGAACCCGGCATAGCTCTTCCGGGTATTGCCCGTGCCAAGCCGAACTGTCATGAGTATCCCGCGCCAAACGAATGACTCAGCTCAAGGCCTGACACCCATGCCAAAACCCGCTGACCGTATTCCACCCATGCCGCGTATCCATGCTGTCGACCCCAGGGAGTCGGAACAAAGCTGGGAAAGCGCACCGCAGTTGCTCGCCGCTCTCAATGGCGCGCGGCTGGGAGCCTGGTATTGGGATATTGAAAGCGGGCAGATCAGCTGGTCCCGGGGCACCCAGGCACTGTTTGGCTTCGATCCACGCCAACCCCTGCCGGAAAACCTCGAATACCTCGATCTGCTCCCCATTGAAGACCGGGCCAGAACCGTGCGGGCTTTTCATTCGGTGCTGGCGGGAGCGCCCCTGGAACACGCGATGCACCATCGCATTCGCTGGCCCGATGGCAGCCTGCACTGGCTGGAGATCAACGGCAGCGTGCTACCAGACAAGCATGGCAAGCCCCGAATGATCGGGGTGATCCGCGAGATCACCCACCAACGCCAGCGGGAGGAAGCCCTCAGCAGCTCGGAAAAACGTTTCGCCACCCTGTTTCACCTGTGCCCCAACATGGTGCTGCTGACCCGCCTGGAAGATGGCCTGATCAGCGAGGCCAACCAATACTTCGAAAGCCAGTTCGGCTGGCCCGCCGAACATGTGATAGGCCGCACTACCCTGGAGATCGGCCTGTGGGTTAATCCCGAACAGCGCGCCCAACTGATCAAGGCCGTGCAGAAAAAGGGCCAGGCCGCCAGCCTCGAAGTCCAGTTCCGCGCCAGCAACGGCCAGATCCACGACGGCATTCTCAGCGCGCAGAAAATCGAACTGGAAGGCAAGCCCTACCTGCTCAGCACCTTTCTCGATACCAGCGAACGCAAAAGAGCCGAACAAGCCCTCAAAGACAGCCAGGAACGCCTCGACCTGGCCCTGGATTCGGCGCAACTGGGCACCTGGGATTGGCACATTCCCAGCGGCATGCTCTATGGCTCGGCCCGGGCCGCACAATTGCACGGCCTGGAGCCAGCGCCCTTCCATGAATCCTTCGAAGCCTTTTTCGAGGGCGTCCCCACTGAAGAACGCGACAGCATGCGCGATGCCTATCGCAGCCTGCGGGAAGGCCCGGCGGGCAACTACCAGCTGACTTACCGGGTGCAACTGGCGGACGGCAGCTCGCGCTACCTGGAAAGCCGCGCTCGCCTCTATCGCGACGAGCAGGGCAATCCACTGCGCATGGCCGGAACGCTGCTGGACATCACCGAACAGGTGGAACGCGAACAGCGCCTGATCACTTCGGAAGAGAAGTTCGCCAGCCTGTTCCAGGTCAGCCCGGACCCCATCTGCCTGACCCTGCTGGAAACCGGTCAGTTCATCGAGATCAATTCAAGCTTCACCCAGACCTTCGGCTGGACCCCGGAAGATGTGATCAACCGCAGCGCCGAACAGATCGGCTTCTGGGCAGATCCCGCCCCGCGTCTGCGGCGGATCGAACAGGTGATTCGCGAACAGGCGCTGAACAACGTGGCAGTAGTGGTCAACCACAAGAACGGCCAGGCACTGACCTGCATCATTTCCAGCCGCCTGATCACCGTCGACAAGCAGCCGTGCATCGTCACCACGCTGCGGGATATCACCCAGCAACAGCGTTCCGAGGCCGCACTCAAGGCCAGCGAAGAGAAATTCGCCAAGGCCTTCCACTCCAGTCCTGACGCCATCACCATCACCGAGCGCGACACCGGCCGCTACCTGGAGGTCAACGACGGCTTCTGCCGCCTGACCGGCTACCGCACCGATGAAGTGCTCGGCCGCACCATGTACCAGGTCGGCATCTGGGCCGAAGAAGCCCAGCTCGCCACACTGCTGGCGGAGCTCAGGCTCAAGGGCCGGGTGCATCACCTGGAAATGCTCGGGCGTAACAAGCGCGGGGAAATCCTCACCCTAGAGGTCTCGGTGGAGCCGATCATCCTCAATGAAACACCGTGCCTGCTACTGACGGCCCGGGATGTCAGCCTGCTGAAGAATGCCCAGGCGCAGATCCGCCACCTGGCCTACCACGATCCCTTGACCAACCTGCCCAACCGCGCCCTGCTGATGGACCGCCTGAGCCAGCAGATCGCTCTGCTCAAGCGCCACAACCTACGGGGCGCCCTGCTGTTCCTCGACCTGGACCACTTCAAGCACATCAATGACTCCCTGGGGCACCCGGTGGGCGATACCGTACTGAAGATCATCACCGCCAGACTGGAAGCCAGCGTGCGCATGGAGGACACCGTCGCGCGCCTGGGCGGCGATGAATTCGTGGTGCTGCTCAGCGGCCTGGAAGGCTCGCGCAATGAGGTCAGTGAACAAGTGCGGCAACTGGCCGGGACCCTGCGCGAGCTGCTCTCGGAACCGATGTTCCTCGACGGCCAGCGCCTGCAGGTCACCCCCAGCATCGGCGTGGCGCTGATTCCCGATCACGGCTCGACCCCCACCGACCTGCTCAAGCGCGCCGACATTGCCCTTTACCGCGCCAAGGACTCCGGGCGCAACACCACGCAGATGTACCACAACACCATGCAGAAGGCCGCCAGCGAACGCCTGCGCATGGAAACCGACCTGCGTCTGGCCCTGTCCCGCGGCGAATTCAGCGTGCACTACCAGCCACAGGTGGATGCCCGCGACAACCGCATCGTCGGCGCCGAGGCCCTGGTGCGTTGGCAGCACCCGGAGCTGGGGGCGCAATCACCGACGGAGTTCATCAAGGTGCTGGAGGACAGCGGACTGATCCTTGAAGTGGGCACCTGGATTCTCGATGAAGCCTGCCTGGCCTTCAGCCAACTGATCGAGCAAGGCCTGGTGGACCCGCACCACTTCAGCCTATGCGTCAACATCAGCCCTCGGCAATTTCGCCAGAACGACTTCGTCGAACGAATCGAACACAGCCTGACTGCCTATGCCCTGCCCTCATCATTGCTGAAGCTGGAGATCACCGAAGGCATCGTGATCCAGAACCTGGATGACACCATCAACAAGATGCGTCGACTGAAAAAACTCGGGGTCAGTTTTGCCATGGACGACTTCGGCACCGGCTACTCCTCCCTGACGTACCTAAAACGCCTGCCGGTGGACACCCTGAAGATAGACCAGTCATTTGTCCGCGATGCCACCCACGACCCCAACGATGCGGAAATCATCCGGGCCATCGTCGCCATGGCCCGCAGCCTGAACCTGAAGGTCATCGCCGAAGGCGTGGAAACCCCACAGCAACTGGAATTCCTCCAGGGGCTGGAATGCCATCTGTACCAGGGCTACCTGCACAGCCAGCCGCTGCCCCTGAGCGAATTCAAGAAGCTGCTGAAATGACAGGCACGAAAAAGGGCGCCACCAGGGCGCCCTTTTTTTACAGCGGTCTTAGTGTTGCAGAGCCGGCTGCTGCGCACCGTTGATCGGGATGCGCTTTGGCTTCGCCTCTTCCGGTACAACCCGCAGCAGGTCAATGTTCAGCAGACCGTTGCTCAGGGCCGCGGCCTTGACCTCGATATGGTCGGCCAGGCGGAAGGACAGCTTGAATGCACGCTGGGCAATGCCCTGGTGCAGGTAGGTGACACTTTCATTAGCGTCGCGCTTGCCACCGCTCACGGTCAACACACCTTTCTCCACTTGCAGTTCCAGATCTTCATCCTGGAAGCCGGCAGCGGCGATGACGATGCGGTATTGGTCGTCGGCGTGTTTTTCAACGTTGTAGGGTGGATAGCTGCTGCTCGGTTCGTTGCGCAATGCCGATTCAAACAGGTCGTTGAAACGGTCGAAGCCAACAGAGGAACGGAACAGTGGAGCCAGGGAAAATGCAGTACTCATGGGTCTATCTCCTGATTTTTCAGCGAGTGGTTATCTCCGCGACCCGAATTCGGCGTCGCGTACCCAAGAGATAGGGACCGCTCCTGACATTTCAAGAGGCTTTTTTTGAATTTTTTACGCCGCTTCGCTGCGGGGCATGCCCAGCAGCCGCCCCACCTGATCCAGATCGGTTTCCCGACGCAAAGCGGTAAACAGCTCAACCGCCTCCGGATAGTTGCGGGTCAGCATGGCCAGCCATTGCTTCAAACGCCCCGGGGCTGAACGGGGGGTCAGTTGCACCACCACCTGGGCCCAGAAGTCCTGAAGCATGGGCTGCAGATCGGCCCAGGACATTTCCACCACCTCCTCCCCAGCGCGAGCGGCGGCGATCTGCCGGGCCAGGTCCGGACGCGAGACCAGCCCACGACCGAGCATGATGTCCTCCACGCCACTGATCTCCCGACAGCGCCGCCAATCCTCGACGCTCCAGATATCGCCATTGGCGAACACCGGCACCTTGACCACATCCTGCACCCGAGGAATCCACTCCCAATGAGCGGGCGGCTTGTAGCCATCGACCTTGGTCCGTGCGTGAACCACGATATGTTCCGCGCCGCCCTCGGCCAGCGCCGTAGCGCACACCAGCGAACCGTCCGGACTATCGAAGCCCAGGCGCATTTTTGCCGTGACCGGGATATGCGCAGGCACCGCTCGCCGCACATGCTCGACAATCTGATTCAGCAGTTCGGGCTCCTTAAGCAGCACCGCCCCACCCCGGGATTTGTTGACGGTCTTGGCTGGACAGCCAAAATTCAGGTCGATCACCTCGCTGCCAAGCTCGCAGGCCAGCGCGGCATTTTCAGCCAGGCACACCGGATCGGACCCCAGCAACTGCACGCGCAATGGCACGCCGGCAGCGGTATGCGCGCCTTGCAGCAACTCGGGAGCGAGCTTGTGGAAATAGGCAGGCGTCAGTAGACGGTCATTGACGCGAATGAACTCGGTGACACACCAGTCGATCCCGCCAACACGAGTCAACACATCCCGCAGGATGTTGTCGACCAACCCCTCCATGGGCGCCAGGGCAATTTGCATGAAACACACTCAACGAAAAATCAGGCGAAAAAACGTCCGCCAGTTTACTGGGTTTCACCCGATAACAGGAATTTTGTAGGAACGGCCGAGCGGCGTTGCGCTTAGCGACAAATGGGCTCTCGGGCCTGACAGCGCCCTTGAACACGCCTTCGCGGGCAAGACGGTATCCACACAGGAGCCAAGGTGATCACGAGCCCAGCAGGGCTGGGCCGTAGCCCTCAAGGAATTCGGCGGGCATACGCTTGGGCTTGCCGCTGGACAGCTCGATGCAGACAAAAGTGGTCTGGGCCCGCAACAAGGTACTGCCATCGCTCGGACGGACCAGCTGGAAACGTCGAGTCATCTTCAGGCGCTGATCCCAATCGACGATCCAGGTGGCCAGTTGCAGCTCATCGCCTTCATAAGCCGCGCTCAGATAGTCGATCTCGTGCCGCACCACGGCCATCGCCCGATCCAGGCGACGATACTCGGCCAGATCCAGCCCCAGACGTTGCGAGTGACGCCAGGCGCAACGCTCCAGCCAGGTCACGTAGACCGCATTGTTGGCGTGCCCCAAGCCATCGATATCCTCGGCCACCACCTGCAGATCGATAACGAATGGCGTTGCCAGATCCCAACTCATGCCCAACTCCCGGTCAGATTTTTTGACCGGGCCAGTGTAGCGGATGCTCAGGCAGATTGGCGCGCCTGCAGATGGCGTCCGGTGACCAGAGTGATCACAGCGTCGATCACTCGGGGATCGGCCAACACTCGCTGATGACCACCTTCACTCAAGCGCAGCAAGCGACTGTCGAACCAGGCCTGGTGGATCAACTCCGACTCCTTGACCGGTACAAATCGATCATCTTCGGCATGAATGATCAGGCCAGGCATCTCCAACTGATACTGAGCCACGTCCAGAGTCGCGGCACGCATCCCTACATCCTTCTCCACTTGACGGATAAAGGCCGAGCGCGCCCTGGGCGGCAAGCGCATGTAGCGGGCAAAACCTCGCAACACGCCAAGAATCCGAGCCGGCGCGGCGATACTGACCAGGGTTTCGGTGCGCAGTCCCAACTGCACAGCGAGCATGGCGCTGGCACCGCCCATGGAGTGACCAATCACTGCGCGCAAGGGGGGCAATTCCGCTGCTGCCTCCAACATCGCCCGGGCAAAGAGCACCACATTGGCCTCCTCCCCTGGAGAGCGGCCGTGGGCGGGACCGTCCAGCGCCACTGCGGTATAGCCAGCCGCCACCAGCGCCTCGATCAGGCTGGCAAATTGAGTGGGTCGCCCTTCCCAGCCATGCATCAGCAACACTGTCGGCCCCTGCCCCCAACGCAAGGCAGAGAGGCCAAAGCGCAAGGTCAGACGCTCAGCATGCTCCAGCAGGGGCAGCTCCCACTCTCGGGGCGGCAGCTCACGGGGAGTCATGAACAACTGGCGCATCCGATTCGCCGCCCACTGAGGAGCCACCCAGCCCAGAGTGCCATTGACACCACGAATCCAGCTCAATCCGCTCATCGCCCAACACCTCGCAACCGAACTTCAGGTCATAGAACCGCCGACTTGGCGGCACGCAGTAGACGATCGGACAATTCACCCGGCCCCAGAGCTCGCGCCAGGGACAGCCCACCAACCATCAACGCCATATCCGCCAACGCCTTGTCCGTGTCCTCGGGGCTTGCGGCCAACTGCGCGACCATCAGCTCCATATGCTCGTTCAAAGCCTTGCGAAAACTCTCTGGAAGCCGCCCCAGCTCACCCACCGATGCCGGAATCGGACAGGCCTGCTCAGTGGAGTCGCGGTGCTTGCGCGACAGATAGAACGCTGCCGTCAGCGCCCTTCGCTCCTCACCACTCAAGCCTGCGTCCATCTCGTCGAGCAAGCCACGTCGGTGGGCGAGCAGTTGGGTGAACGCCTCAAGCATCAGCGCATCCTTGCTCTCGAAGTGCGCATAGAAGCCACCCACCGTCAGCCCGGCAGCCCCCATCACCTCACCCACACTCGGTTCGGCCGGGCCTCGCTGGATCAGCGCCGAACTGGCAGCCTGGAGAATACGTTCGCGGGTTTGAGCTTTTTTATCGTTCATCGTTGCCTCCGAATATTACGGACAAAATATTATTCTCATAATAATTTTCCGCAAGTCGTCAGTGTGACCGCCGGTCAGAAGTGCAGGCTGAGGAAGAGGGTAAAAGTTGGTCGGACGCCAGAAAAACAAAAGGGCCATTCAATAATTGAATGACCCTTAAAAATCCCGCATAGCGGGTAAACGTGGCGTCCCCTAGGGGACTCGAACCCCTGTTACCGCCGTGAAAGGGCGGTGTCCTAGGCCACTAGACGAAGGGGACACATACCCTTCTAACAGTTGATCAGTGCTGAGTTCTGATCGATTCAAGACCCGTGTGGCCAGGCCTTGAACTGTAAATTGGTGGAGCTAGACGGGATCGAACCGTCGACCTCTTGCATGCCATGCAAGCGCTCTCCCAGCTGAGCTATAGCCCCGGATTTTCGCCTCGCGGCGCAGCGATATCTTGCAACATCACTTGTGTAAAACTGGCGTCCCCTAGGGGACTCGAACCCCTGTTACCGCCGTGAAAGGGCGGTGTCCTAGGCCACTAGACGAAGGGGACGCAAACCCTTCTATACAACTGATCAGTGCTGAGTACTGATCGATTCAAGGCCGGTGTGGCCAGACCTTGAACTGCAAATTTGGTGGAGCTAGACGGGATCGAACCGTCGACCTCTTGCATGCCATGCAAGCGCTCTCCCAGCTGAGCTATAGCCCCGGATTTTCGCCTCGCGGCGCAGCGATATCTTGCAACATCACTTGTGTAAAACTGGCGTCCCCTAGGGGACTCGAACCCCTGTTACCGCCGTGAAAGGGCGGTGTCCTAGGCCACTAGACGAAGGGGACGCAAACCCTTCTATACAACTGATCAGTGCTGAGTACTGATCGATTCAAGGCCGGTGTGGCCAGACCTTGAACTGCAAATTTGGTGGAGCTAGACGGGATCGAACCGTCGACCTCTTGCATGCCATGCAAGCGCTCTCCCAGCTGAGCTATAGCCCCTCGTCGGTGAGGACGGGGCGAATCTTAAGGGGCGATCGGAAGGCTGTCAATTTTTTTTCCGTATTTTGAAAAAAAATTTGCCGGGATAACAACCACTTACCGCCCTGCCCCAAAAACCCTGGCTTTTTCAGCCTTAGCGGCCCGTGCCAACTCCCATAAACGGGGGGCCGCGAGCCGCCTGGAACCCACTTGGCCAGCGACCAATCGACCTGGCGCCTGAGAATCAAGCGTAGTCGAAAAGCCCGCAGCGCCTTGTAGCTCCCCTGCTGCGAAGCGCCGTCAGCCGATGGCGCCCAGCAGTTTTTCCCACTCCTTGTTCTCTTTCTTCGACACGCCACCGAGCAGGTCGATGGCCTGGCGCAGACGGAAACGAGTAAGGTCAGGCCCCAGGATCTCCATGGCATCGAGCACCGACACCGAGCTGGCCTGGCCAGTGATCGCAGCGAACATCAGCGGCATGGCGTCACGCAGTTTCAGCTCCAGGGATTCAACCACTGCCTGAATGGTCGCGGTGATGCTGTCTTTCTCCCACTGGCGCAGGCTCTCGAGCTTCCACAGGATCAACTGCATCACTTGCCGCACCTGATCGCCAGAAAGCTTCTTGGATTCGAACAACTTGGCGTCCGGGGTCACGCCACCGGCGAAGAAGAAGCCGGCCAACGGTGCGATCTGGCTGAAGGTCTCCACCCGGCCTTGCACATGGGGCGCGATCTTCATCAGGTATTCAGGATTCAGCGCCCATGTCTGCACGCGACTGGCGAACTCTTCCACCGGCAGGTCACGCAACCACTGACCGTTGAGCCAGGACAGTTTCTCGATATCGAAGATCGGCCCACCCAGGGATACCCGCGACAGGTCAAAGTTATCGACCATTTCCTGCAACGAGAACTTCTCGCGTTCGTCCGGCATCGACCAGCCCATGCGCCCCAGATAATTGAGCATGGCTTCCGGCATGAAGCCCATGCGCTCATAAAAGGTCACAGAGGTCGGATTCTTGCGCTTGGACAGCTTGCTCTTGTCCGGATTGCGCAGCAGCGGCATGTAGCAAAGCTGAGGCTGCTCCCAACCGAAGTACTCGTAGAGCAGAATCAGCTTCGGTGCCGAAGGCAGCCACTCTTCACCGCGCAGCACATGGGTGATGCCCATCAGGTGGTCATCGACCACGTTGGCCAGGAAGTAGGTCGGCAGGCCATCGGTCTTCATCAGCACCTGCATGTCCATGCGATCCCACGGAATTTCGACATCGCCACGCAGCAGATCAGGCACCACACAGACGCCTTCGGTCGGCACCTTCATACGAATCACATGGGGCTCACCGGCCGCCAGACGCCGGGCCACTTCTTCCTTGGACAGCAGCAAGGCGCGGCCGTCATAACGCGGCGTCTCGCCACGAGCCATCTGCTCGGCGCGCATCTGGTCCAGCTCTTCGGCCGTGCAGAAGCATGGGAACGCGTGACCCAGGTCCACCAATTGCTGAGCATATTTCTGATAGATATCGCCGCGCTCGCTCTGGCGATAAGGACCATGGGGACCGCCCACATCCGGCCCTTCGCTCCAGTTGATGCCCAACCAGCGCAAGGCATCGAAAATCTGCTGCTCGGACTCGCGGGTCGAACGCAACTGATCGGTGTCTTCGATACGCAGGATGAACTCACCGCCATGCTGCTTGGCAAAGCAATAGTTGAACAAAGCGATGTAAGCGGTACCTACGTGGGGGTCCCCGGTAGGCGATGGCGCGATGCGCGTGCGGACGGTGGTCATGGCATATCTCGAAAAGATAGAAAAACGAGGAATAAAACAGGGGGCGAATGGTAACAGGCGACCCCGGCCCGGCTCCAGTAAGGAGGGCATTTAAGCCAAGGTTGCGACTACAGGCCGCCGCAGAGCCCATAAATGGTCAAGTATCAGCGCCTGGCATTTACCACCCACGGGCTATATGCCAGGTTCACCCGCTAATAAATTTTCTTACACTTTTTGATTGCGGCTGTGCGCCCTGGGATTTGACCTGTTCGGGCTCGCGAGCCTCTCTTCCGGAGTGCTCAACCCGGACCTCGCCGGACCGCAGCGCAACCAGATCCAAATCATCCGCGCCCTGGGGCAGCCGCTGATCATGACCCACAACGACGCCTTCCAGGTTGTCGGCATCACCCAAGGAGGAGAAGCCCACTGACCCACGAAATGCCTGCAGCAGTTGGCTTGCCAGCGAAGCCCCCCCCCTCGAGCACCGCACAGGACTTGAGCCCCTCTTCGCCGGCCAGCCGGCTCCGAGGGATCGAACGCCGTTAGACGGTCAGCAAGCGCTCGCGCAGCTTGGTGATTTCGTCGCGCATCTGCGCCGCCGCCTCGAACTCCAGGTCCCGGGCCAGTTGGTACATTTTTTCTTCGAGCTGGCGAATGCGCTTGGTGATTTCGCTGGGCGAACGCAGTTCGTTTTCGTAGCGGGCACTTTCTTCGGCGGCCTTGGCCATGCCCTTGCGCTTCTTGCTGCGCGAGCCCGGCACGGTGGCGCCTTCCATGATGTCGGCGACATCCTTGAACACCCCTTTGGGGGTGATGCCGTTGGCCAGGTTGAAGGCAATCTGCTTGTCACGCCGCCGTTCGGTCTCGCCAATCGCCCGCTCCATGGAGCCGGTGATGCGGTCGGCATAGAGAATCGCCCGGCCATTGAGGTTACGCGCGGCACGACCGATGGTCTGGATCAGCGAACGCTCGGAACGCAGGAAGCCTTCCTTGTCGGCATCGAGAATCGCCACCAGCGACACTTCCGGCATGTCCAGGCCTTCACGCAGCAGGTTGATCCCCACCAGCACATCAAAGGTGCCCAGGCGCAGGTCGCGAATGATTTCCACACGCTCCACGGTGTCGATGTCCGAGTGCAGATAACGCACGCGCACGCCGTGGTCGGCCAGGTAGTCGGTCAAGTCCTCGGCCATGCGCTTGGTCAGGGTGGTGACCAGCACTCGCTCTTCCACCGCCACGCGCTTGGTGATTTCCGACAACAGGTCATCCACCTGGGTCAGGGCCGGGCGTACTTCCACCTGGGGATCAACCAGGCCGGTGGGACGCACCACCTGCTCCACAATGCGACCGGCGTGCTCAGCCTCATAGTTGCCCGGGGTAGCAGAGACGAAGATGGTCTGCGGGCTGACGCCTTCCCACTCGTCAAAACGCATCGGCCGGTTGTCCAGCGCCGATGGCAGGCGAAAACCATATTCCACCAGAGTCTCCTTGCGCGAACGGTCGCCCTTATACATGGCGCCCACCTGAGGCACGCTGACGTGGGATTCGTCGATCACCAACAGCGCATCCGCCGGCAGGTAGTCGTACAAGGTGGGTGGCGCGGCGCCGGCGGGACGGCCGGAGAGGTAGCGCGAGTAGTTCTCGATGCCGTTGCAATAGCCCAGCTCGAGGATCATCTCCAGATCGAAACGGGTGCGTTGTTCCAGACGTTGGGCTTCCACCAGTTTGTTGTTGGAGCGCAGGTATTCCAGGCGCTCCTGCAGTTCCACCTTGATCCCCTCGATAGCGTCCAGCAGGGTTTCCCGTGGGGTCACGTAGTGGCTCTTGGGGTAGAAGGTGAAACGCGGCAGCTTGCGGATCACTTCGCCGGTCAACGGGTCGAAAGCGCTGATGCTTTCCACTTCGTCGTCGAACAGCTCGATGCGGATCGCTTCCAGGTCGGATTCCGCCGGATAAATGTCGATCACGTCGCCACGCACACGGAAGGTGGCGCGAGCGAAGTCCATATCGTTGCGGGTGTATTGCAGGTCCGCCAGGCGCCGCAGCAAGGCACGCTGGTCGAGCTTGTCGCCGCGATCCACGTGCAGAACCATTTTCAGGTAGGTTTCCGGGCTGCCCAGACCATAGATG
Source organism: Pseudomonas danubii (assembly GCF_042980055.1). Classification (NCBI taxonomy): domain Bacteria; kingdom Pseudomonadati; phylum Pseudomonadota; class Gammaproteobacteria; order Pseudomonadales; family Pseudomonadaceae; genus Pseudomonas; species Pseudomonas danubii. The sequence continues at coordinate 3,424,376 of NZ_CP116502.1, read as the reverse complement.
CAGGACACCGTGGTCACGATGATCGCGTCCTTGCGCTCCAGCAGCGCCTTGGTCGCCGACAGGCGCATCTGCTCGATATGGTCGTTGATCGAGGCATCCTTCTCGATAAAGGTATCCGAGGAAGGCACATAGGCTTCGGGCTGGTAGTAGTCGTAATAGGAAACGAAGTACTCCACCGCGTTGTTCGGGAAGAAGGCCTTGAATTCGCCATACAACTGGGCCGCCAGGGTCTTGTTCGGCGCCAGCACCAGGGTTGGGCGCTGCACCTGGGCGATCACGTTGGCAATGCTGAAAGTCTTGCCCGAACCAGTCACACCGAGCAGGGTCTGGTGCGCCAGCCCAGCCTCGATGCCTTCGACCAGCAGGCGGATGGCTTCCGGCTGGTCGCCGGCGGGCTGGAAGCGGGTGACTAGCTGGAATTCGGACATAACCTACCTCTGGGATCATTCGTGCGCGGCCATACCGTACAGGAACGAGAAAGACCGCGTACGACCCATGTCGCCGGGGAAAAAACGGGAATGTGCTAGATGTGGAGCCAAATACTACGGCTTTCAAGGGAAAGGCCTGACACCCGCTAACACCCAGGATGTTGCAATAAGACTAACGGTCGAAAAATAAAGCGAAAAACTTGCTGCAAAAGGTCAATCGACTGTCGCCCACCGCGATGATGGCCTCTATACTAGCTCCCCGTTTGTGCACCGCTCTAGTGCATTCGGCTGGAGCGCGACACGTCCCTCCACACTCCATTCAGAGCCGCCGTAAAAATGAGCCTGTTCTCCGCTGTCGAAATGGCACCACGCGATCCAATCCTGGGCCTCAACGAAGCATTCAACGCCGACACCCGAACCAACAAGGTCAACCTTGGGGTGGGCGTGTACTGCAACGAGGAGGGACGCATTCCACTCCTGCGCGCCGTTGTCGAAGCCGAGACAATTCGCGCCGCTCAACACGCTTCCCGTGGTTACCTGCCGATCGACGGCATTGCCGCCTATGACCAAGCGGTACAGAAACTGCTGTTCGGCAACGACTCGCCCCTGCTGGCCGCTGGCCGCGTGGTCACCACCCAGGCCGTTGGCGGTACTGGTGCACTGAAGATCGGCGCCGACTTCCTCAAGCAACTGCTGCCCAACGCTGTGGTCGCCATCAGTGATCCAAGCTGGGAAAACCACCGCGCACTGTTCGAAACCGCTGGTTTTCCGGTGCGGAACTACCGCTACTACGACGCCGCCACCCACGACGTAAACCGTGCCGGCCTGCTGGAAGACCTCAACGCCCTGCCGGCCCAATCGATCGTGGTGCTGCATGCCTGCTGCCACAACCCGACCGGTGTCGACCTGACTCCGCAGGACTGGAAAAACGTCCTGGAAGTGGTCAAGGCGAAAAACCTCGTGCCATTCCTCGACATGGCCTACCAGGGCTTTGGCGACGGCATCGACGAAGACGCCGCCGCAGTGCGCCTGTTCGCCGAGTCGGGCCTGACCTTCTTCGTGTCCAGCTCGTTCTCCAAGTCGTTCTCGCTGTACGGCGAGCGCGTTGGCGCTCTGTCCATCGTCAGCAGCTCGAAGGAAGAAAGCGCTCGCGTGCTGTCCCAGGTCAAGCGCGTGATCCGCACCAACTACTCCAACCCGCCAACCCATGGCGCAACCATCGTTGCCGCGGTGCTGAACAACCCGGAACTGCGCGCCCAGTGGGAGCAGGAACTGGCGGAAATGCGCCTGCGCATTCGCGGCATGCGCACCCAGATGGTCGACTTGCTGGCCAAAGGCGCCCCTGAGCACGACTTCAGTTTTGTCGGCCGCCAGTGCGGCATGTTCTCCTACTCCGGCCTGACCGTTGAGCAAGTGACCCGCCTGCGCAACGAATTCGGCATCTACGCCCTGGACACCGGCCGCATCTGCGTGGCCGCACTGAACCAGAACAACATCGACGTGGTGACCAAGGCCATCCTCCAGGTGATCTGATTCACGGCCGTCGCGCAAAAAGGGGAAGCCAGGGTGCTTCCCCTTTTTTGTGCGCGCTCAGCTAATACCCAGTCCAGCCCCCGCATCCTCTAGACTGAGGCCACGCCTCCCTTGCCGATCGAGAGTCCAGATGAAAAACGATGACCTGCGGGCCGACCGCGACGAACTGGAGCACTACTTGCCCCGCTCGCAGAAACGCGAAAAGAGCCTGGTACTGCAAATCGCCCTCGGCGTGTTCCTCGGTGGTCTGGCCCTGTGGCTGGTGCAACTGGCAGCCACATCGCTGATGGCCAAGCTGATGCTGGGCACCCTGACCTTCGGCGGCTGAACCGACTCAACCCGCCAGTTCACGCATTCGCTGACTGGCGGCATCATCAAAGGCCACGTACAACGCCTCAGCGACCTGGCTCTTGATGGCCTTGGCACTCTCCAGCCCCAAGACAAAACCTTCGGCCTTGCCCGCCGCGCGGTTCAGATCCGCCGCTGCCGCTGCCTGGGTAATGGCATCCCACAACTTGTCGGCCTGAGGCCCGACTCCCTTGGGCAGGTTGATCTGCTCGATGCTCATGACAGCACCTCGCATCGCGATGCAAAAAAATGAGTGGGAACCTGGGATAAATCGAAGCGCATCATAAAAACGTACCTTTGCGGCTTGAGGCCGGCAGCGCGTGAAACCACTTCCGGGGAGCCATGGTAGCCCCTATCGGATCACGTACAGGCCCGCTAGCCGATAAAACCCTTGAAGTAATGTCAGCAGATCATTCCGAACCTCGCCGCACTGAAAAAAACATTCACAGCTTGTTGACTTCCCTTTCTGAATCAGTAAGATACGGCGCATTCCGCGATAGCTCAGTTGGTAGAGCAAGTGACTGTTAATCACTGGGTCCCTGGTTCGAGTCCAGGTCGTGGAGCCATATTCCTACACTGATTTGCCTCAAACACAGCAAGAGCGCCCTGCTCTTTTGGCAAATCAGCAGAAAAACCACTATCAGTTTCATGATCCGCATGTCAGCCAGACATGCGGATAAAGTGCTTTGCGAGCCGAATGGCTCAGGCAAAGGTCTGGTTGCCTTGCCGCAATGGCCTGACGTAGGCTGTGCGCTTATTTTTCCGGCCAGTCAGACAACGATGTTCCTGCCAGCACAGTCCCCGTGCCTCTCCCCCTCGATGAGCCCTTCGGCAACCCTGGCCGTTGCCCAGCATGATTGCGCGATCAACCGTCGCCGCCGCAGCGTCCTGTTCGCCTTCACCTTCTCCCCGCACCAAGGCAGTCGCTAACCGCGATTGAGCCTGGCACCGCCCCGCCACCTTTGGCGCCGATGCAGAGGCTGGCTCGCCAGCGAAGACGTCTCGAAGTGCAACGCACCATTCAATGACCACTTCGCCAGCAGCCGGCCCCTATGCCAAGGGCACAGGCCCGGCTCTCGCCCGTATCTCGGCGGATGCTGTCACGCGGCGTCCGCAACATCTCCATTTTTCAGCGTCTGACGCTTCAGGCGCGAGTCTTGATCATGAACAAAGCCTTGTTAGCTGCCTTGATCCTGGGCATTTCCATTGTCGGCCTGAGCATCGGCTCCACAGTGCCGATCCTTGCCCTGCGCCTGTACCAGGCCGGCGCGTCGAACAACCAGATTGGCATCATGTCAGCCCTGCCTGCGGCGGGCATGATGCTTTCGGCATTCCTGGTCAATGCCTTGTGCCAGCGCCTGACCCGGCGCCAGATCTATCTGCTGTGTTTCAGCCTCTGCGCCCTGAGCGTGGCAGCCCTGGAACTGCCGGACGCCAGCCTCTTCAGCCTGGGATTGGCCCGGGTCGCCATGGGGCTTGGGGCCGGGCTGATCATCATTCTCGGGGAAACCTGGGTCAATGAAATGGCCGAAGACGCCACCCGCGGACGCTTGGTGGCGGTCTACACCACCTGCTTCACCTTTTTCCAACTGCTGGGCCCTGGCCTGGTATCACTGCTGGGCACCGAGGGGCCGCTCGTACTCACCATTGTCAGCCTCGGTTATGCCGTGGCGATCGCCGTGGTCTGGCTGACTCTGCCCCAGGAAGACTCCCCAAGTCCTCACGAGGAAAGCCGGACCTTCTCGGTGCTGGGCTTTATCCGCATCGCCCCGGCGTTGTGTGTGGGCATATTGTTCTTCGCCTTCTTCGACAGCGTCGTGCTGTCGCTGTTTCCGGTGTACGCGGCCACTCATGGCTACAGCATCAAACTGGCTGCACTGATGGTGACCATCATTCTCCTGGGAGATACGGCGTTCCAGTTCCCCCTGGGCTGGCTCTCGGACAAGCTGGGGCGCCCGGGGATCTACCTCGGCTGCGGCATCATCGCTCTGCTGATCGGTCTGTGCCTGCCACTGTTGATGCAATCCCCCGGTCTGCTCTGGCCGAGCCTGGTCATCCTCGGCGCGGCGGCGGGCGGCATCTACACCCTGGCGATCGTGCTGATCGGGCAATCCTTCAGCGGAGCGGATCTGGTGACCGCCAATGCCAGCGCCGGTCTGCTCTGGGGCATCGGCAGCCTGCTGGGGCCACTGCTTAGTGGCGCCGCCATGAGCGGCGGCAGCTATGGCTTACCCCTGACCCTGTCGGCGGCCGCCGCCGTGGTGGTGGTAATGGCTCTGTCCCTGGTGCGCCAGGGGCAGTTCAGCAAGGTCACGGAGTAACTCACGCTTCACAAAGAGGCGGCCTGGAAACATTCACAGGCCGCCTCGTTGTCATTACCATCGCGCCATCCGAATCCCTTGATGAAAACTGTGCAATGAACCGACCTCTGTGCCTCCTGTCCCTGTGGGGGCTGTTGTCTCTGTTACCGCTACAGGCCCTGGCCGCCTCCACGGTGGATTGCGCCACCCTGAGCGACAACGCTTCCCTGGAAGCCGGCGAGTACCGGCCGCCCCTGGAAGCCAAGGTCATAGGCCAAGGACGGTTGCACTTTCACAGTGGGCCGAATGCCGCCTGCGTGAACCAGAAGCTCTATGTGATTCCGGGCGACGGCCTGACCGTGTACGCCTCCAGCGACAGCGGCTGGGCCCAAGTCATGTACATCGCCAAAAACGGTGAGGACTACAGTGGCTGGGTCGAGGAAAAACGCCTGCAACTGGGCGATCACTACGGCGGCCCACAGTTGCCGGCCGAGGTCACGACCTTTATCCAGCGTCACGAAGATTGCCAGCACTTTGCCGGCGAGGAGGCGTATGACGAGGAGCGTCGGGCCGAATTGGAGAAAGCCGTTAACGACGTCTGTATCGGCCATGATCGCCAGCTCGCAACCTTGCGCGGGCAGTACAAGGACAATCCCGAGGCCTTGCAAGCCCTGGAGCCCTTGGACAACCTCGAATAATGACTCACCCATAAAAAACGGCGCCTTCAGGGCGCCGTTTTTTAATGTCGCAATGATTGCACTCAGTGCGTGGTTTGCGCACTGCCTCGAGCATGGCTCGGTGCCGAGCCGTCCCCAAGCGGATTCGACGACTGTCCCGAAACCTCAGCTACCAGCGGCACTTCATTGCCTTCGGCATCGTGCAGCTTGCCACCGCTGAAGTAGTCCCCCTCACGCAGTACGGCAATGTCTTGGAAACGCAGGCTGCGCTCGGTGCCAGCGACGAACACCGACTGCTGGTCCGAGTTGCCTGCGGTGAAATGGTTGAACGCCAGGTTCAGCAGGATCGCCATGATCGCCGACGAGCTGATGCCCGAGTGGAAGATCGTCGCAAACCAGCTGGGGAAGTGATCGTAGAAGCTCGGCGCAGCGATCGGGATCATGCCGAAGCCGATGGAGGTCGCGACGATGATCAGGTTCATGTTGTTGCGGTAGTCGACCTTGGACAGGGTACGAATGCCACTGGCCGCCACGGTGCCAAACAGCACGATACCGGCACCGCCCAGCACCGAGGTGGGCACCGCCGCAATCACCCGCCCCATGAAGGGCAGCAAGCCGAGGACTACCAGAAACACGCCGCCGGTAGCCACTACAAAACGGCTCTTGATCCCGGTGACTGCCACCAGCCCGACGTTCTGGGCAAAAGCACTCTGAGTGAAGGAACCGAAGATCGGCGCGATCATGCTCGACAGCATATCGGCACGCAGCCCATCCCCCAGGCGCTTGGAGTCGACCTTGGTGTGGATGATTTCACCCACCGCGAGGATGTCCGCCGAGGTTTCCACCAGGGTCACCATGACCACGATGCACATCGACAGGATCGCTGCGACATGGAAAGTCGGCATCCCGAAGTGGAACGGCGTGGGCAGGCCAAACATCGGCCCCTGAGTGACACCGGAAAAATCCGCCATGCCCAGGAACACCGCGATCACCGTACCGATGACCATGGCAAGGAGAATCGACAGCCGGGAAATCGCCGCGCTGCCGATCTTGCTCAGTAGCAGCACCAGCACCAGGGTGAGGGCCGCCAGACCGATGTTCGACATGCTGCCAAAATCCGCCGCGCGGCTATTTCCGCCCATGGCCCAGCGCGCCGCCACAGGCATCAGCGTCAAGCCGATGGTGGTGATGACAATTCCGGTGACCAGCGGGGGAAAGAACTTGGTAATGCGAGAGAACACCGGCGTAATCAGCAGGCCGATCAGCGAAGCTGCAATCACCGCCCCCAGAATTGACTGGAAGCCGCCCTCGCCGCTGCTGGTGACAATCGCCACCATGGTCGATACGCCCGCAAAGGACACCCCTTGAACCAACGGCAGCTTGCAGCCGAAAAACGGCACGCCGAGCGTTTGCAGCAAGGTTGCCAGCCCCCCTGCAAACAACGAAGCGGCGATCAGCAGGCCGATCTCCGCTGGCGACAGACCGGCCGCCTGGCCGACGATCAGTGGCACCGCAACGATACCGCCATACATGGTCAGAACGTGTTGCAGGCCATAAGCCATATTCGCGGCAATACCCAAATTTTCATCTTCGGGACGTTGCTGTGAAACCTGGGGCGTATTCATGGTGTGGGGTTCCCTGTTTTTGTTATGCGCACACTGTATGCAACAACAAAGACAACTGTCCATAGGATTGTATACAGTTTATCGGTCAATCTTCGGGCACTTCCCCCTGCTGATTCACCGATAAAAAGCCCCGCCCAGGTCGTACGGATCACCCTTTTCCAGCCTGAATGGCCGCCCCAGAGCCACCGCCCCACATCGGGCCGGCAGGACCTGTGCAGCAAGCCGACATCCTTGGCCCCAACCCCACCCGCTGAAACACAACGCAAAAAAAGGCCGATCCATTGGCTGGATCGGCCCTTGCTGCACACAAAAAGACCAATCAGTTGGCCGGTACGCGGATCTTGTACACATTGGGGGCGACACGAATCCACTGATCGCTGACCAGCGGATAGACCCGGGTCCGCGCCGACAAACGCAACAGCTGCGAGTTGATGTTGGCCAGGGTCTTCACGTTGCCGTCACGCTGATAGCTGAGCATGTTGTCGCGCACATTGATGATGGTGTTCCAGGTGTCCTTGTTATTGATGATGTACTGGGCATTGGTTTCGAATTGCTCACCCGGATCATCATTGCGGCCGTTCGGACCGAGAAACAGGTTCCAGGGCATCCAGGTGTAGAAGCCATGGAAGGTGTCCCAACCCAGGGGCCGTGGCGGCACGCCCGCATTGGCCCGCACCACGCCCCGACCGATCTCCTCGAGCAACGTCTTGGCCTGGTCATAATCCGCCGCCACCGGCGCAGTGACGTTGACTCGATTGTCCTGGCCATAGCTGAGGAAACGTGCGCCAAAGCCGTCCCAGAAACCCTTCAGCTCCTTCAAGTGCCCACGCTGCACCACGGACATGTAGAAATCCCGCAATTGGTTGTAGGCAATGATGTGGTGTCGACTCACCGGCACCGTGAACGCCGGCCCGACTCCGGACGTCTTGAGATCGGCACTGTAGTTGTCGGACGGTGGATAGGGCGACCCGGCCCGGGCGTCCATGCTCAGGTTGTAGTTGCCGTCGGGGTTGGGGACCGCGAAGCTGCTGGTGGAACACAGGCTGACCACTGCCAGCAGCGCAGCGAACAGCCCCTGCCTGAAACGCCTCAGCGGTGTTGCGGTACTGCCGGACACCGTGGATCGATGTATTTTCTGCATGATTCTCTCCATAGAAAATTGCCGGTTTGCCGGTGGATTCTATGGAGCGCCAGCTTGGGAATTTAATCGGGAAGTGCTTCCGTATTCGGCTCCCGCTCCCGGTGCGACAGGTGGTGATCAGGCCTCCAGCAAGCGCTCGAGCACTCTCGACAACTCGGGATGCTCCGGCAGACGCAAGGCAAACTCGTCCTGCAACAACTGCATCAGCTCCCCCGCATTAGTGATCTGCCGCCGCTCGCTGGGCTGCCCCACGCGATGCAAAGCGTAGCTGCCGTTGTTCAGGGTTCGGCGCACCCCCGACCCTATCAGCGCCACCTTCAACTGACCGAGGAAAGGCGAGTCACGGTGAGTCGATACGTACCAGTTGCCCATTTCGTAGTCCACATCGCCCTGTATCTGCAGATCAAAGACGTACAGGGCCCGCCACTCATCCATGACCTTGGCGCGCAGGGTGTAGCTACCGTCTCGCTCGGTAATGCGATAGGGCTCGTGGGGTGTTGCCTGCTCTGCTTCGGTATCGAGCAGCAAGGGCGCAGTGGGCACCATGCCGCCGAAGCCGACATCGGCGATGTAGCGCTGCCCGTCCAGGTGCAACAGCGTCAACCTGTGACTGCGCGCGGTGAGCGCATCCTCCGGGCCTCCCATGACCACCCGCCCGGTAATGCCACGCGCCTCATAGCCCAGATGCTGCAACAGCACCAGGAACGTCTGATTGAGTTCATAGCAATAGCCACCGCGCCCCTCTTGCAGAATCTTGCGTTCCACCGTGCCCAGGTCGATGGGCACCGGCAGGCGCAACAAGGTAGAAAGGCTTTCGAAGGCAAACTCGCAGACATGTCGCCATTGCAGTTCTCGCAGCGTTTCCAGGGTCGGCGGCGGCGCGCTGTGGTAACCCAGTCGGCGCAAATAGAGGTCAATGTTCATCAGGTGCGGCTGGCTCATGCACAAATCCTTGAAATGAGTGTCGCGCAGGGCTCCGGAGATTCTTGTGCCGATCCGCTTGTCCAGCACCGGTCCCTGCCAGGTCAACGATAGGTATAAGCCAGAAACGGGGCATTCCAACAATCGATTCGGCTGATATTTTTTATCGCATTGGCCCGGGATTGGCGCTTGCCAAGAGCTGACGGTGATTCTGTAGTAGCCACCGCCCTAGCGGCCTCGCCCAGGCGCGGCGAGCGTCCTGCCTGTGGCTCAAAAATCATTCGGCACGGGCCTTCTACCGGGCCCAGGGATATGACGCCGCAGGCACCACCTATGAGCTTGGTGGCAATACATACGCCAATCAGATCTTCTGCAAAGCCTGACAATGACTCAACGGTCGGAGCGCTGCAGCAGATCCTCAGCGCTCTCCACCGCCAGGGCCATCACCCGATTGCGCCCCGTGGCCTTGGCCTGATACAGCGCTGCATCCGCCCGTTCAATGAAGACTTCGATGCTGTCGCGCCCCGTAGGAACGAAGGAGTAACAGCCCAGACTGATGGTCACGCGTCCCACTGGAGAACCGGAATGGCTGATGTTGCGCTCCATGACGCTCTGGCGAATCTGCTCGGCCATGGCCAGGGCACCGTGGATATCGGTATCGGGTAGCAGCACCGCGAACTCTTCCCCGCCATAACGCACGGCCAGGTCGGTCTTGCGATGACAACACCCTTTCAGGGCCTGGGCCACCTCTGCCAGACAATGATCGCCGGCCACATGGCCGTAGGTATCGTTGTAACGCTTGAAGTAATCGATGTCGGCAATGATCAGGCTCAGCGGCGTGCTCTGCCGCGCCCCGCGACCGAACTCGATCTCCAGGGAGCGCTCGAACAGCCGCCGATTGCCCAAACCGGTCAGGCTGTCATGGGTGGCAATCACCTCCAACGCCTCCTGGGCCTTGCGCAGATCGGTTTCGATCCGCTCGTTGTTGCGCACCTGGCTCACAAACACCCAGCCGAACAGCCCCACTCCCAGCAGCACCAGGGCAACGATGGCCGTGGATTGATAGGCCGAGGCGTACCAGCCCTTGAGAATCGAGTCCTTGGAGTTGGCCGCCGCCACCACCAGCGGATACGCCTGCAACTGGCGATAGCCATACAAGCGCGTCACCCCATCCACGATCGAGGTGATCATGGCGTTGCCGGAGGTGGCCTCAGGCAGGTACTTGCTGAAAATCTCGCCACGGGACAGGGAGGCCCCCACTTGCCGCTCCTCGAATGGCCGCCGCGCGATCAGGGTGCCATCGGACAGGGCGAGAAACATCACGCCCTGCTCATCGATATTGAAGCTTTTGAAGAATTGATCGAAGTAAGCCAGCTTGATGCCGGCCATCAGCACGCCCTGGAAGTTCCCGTTCTGGTCATTGATCCGCCGCGAAATGGGAATGATCCACTCGCCGTTGGCGCGACTGCGAATCGCCGGACTGATATGGGCCTGCAGCGAAGCGTTCTGCTGGTGGAACCTGAAGTAGTCACGATCTGCCACGTCCTTGCCATGAGGCGAATCGTTAAAGGAACTGACCACCCACTGGCCTTGCTTGTCATAGAGAAACACTCCGCTGAGTTGCACCAGGGCCTGTACCCGTCGAGCAAAGATCTGTTGCAGGCGCAGCCGCTGCACGGGGCCCTCGCCGATGGCCTGGATCCACTCGGACAGGCTCATCAGCACCAGGTCGGCCTCCATGAAGGTGTCCTCCGCCTGCTGGGCAATGGCCCGAGTCAGGTTGGTGGAGTTGACCTCTGCCTGCGCCAGGTCATGGCGCCAGGACTGCTCTAGCTGGAGGTAAAGCAAACCGCACAGGCACAGGAACACCGTGGCGATAAAGGCCACCGCGGCCTTGAGCAGCGGCAAGCGTTTCAAGGTGCCACCCGGGGCGTGTTGAGCGTCGTAAATGGGGACAGGCAAAAGGGGCGTCCTGACGGGAAAAGCCTGAACTACGCGGCAGATCCCTGATTGTTTTCGAGACCGGTTCACTGACCAGCATCCTGTAAAACATCGGCTCCATGGCGTTCAAACACAGGCCAGGGGCCGCTCACAACCGCATCCGATCTAGCCCCTTGCAGGGGTTATCGGCCGCAGAGGACGATGCCTAAAGCGCGGATCGTCGGCTGGAACAATATTCGACGATGACCTGAGTCAGTGTCGCCACAACGGCCGGGTCCGCGTCGGACGCAGTAAACAGCCGGAACTGGGCCTGAGGCAACTCCGGCAAACCGTATTCCGCCCCCAGTGCACACAGCCCTGCTCCCAACTGACTGACCGCCATGGGCGCCACGGCGAAGCCCGACAGCACTGCGGCACGCAAGGCCCCATTGCTGCTGCAGAGCATGGCCGTACGCTGAGCAATGCCGGCTTTGGCCAACAGCCCCAGGGCCACCGCCCGATAAGGACAAGGCTCAGGAAACAGCGCCAGGGGCAAAGGCTCGGGCAAGGGTGCCACTGATTGTGGCAGCCCGGCCCAGACCAGGGGTTCGGACCAGAGCAACCGGCCTGGCGCTGCTGTTTCGCACAAGGACCCCACCACCAGTTGCAAACTGCCCTGAGCCAGAAGATCCAGGAGGGTACCGGGGATGCTCACCTGCACATCGAGCTGGATACCCGGGAACTGCCCGGCAAAATCCAGAAGCGCACGCAACAGACGGGGCTCGGCAAAATCCTCCGCCAATCCAATCCCCACACGCCCATGGAACGGCACCCGGGTCAACTCGGTCCAGGCGTCGCGATTCAACGCCAGAATGGCTCGGGCGTAGGCCATCAGCCGCTCGCCATCGGCTGTCAGTTGCTGTGAGCGGGTGGTGCGTTGCAGCAACGGCTTGCCGACCTGCTGTTCCAGGCGCCGCAGATGGCCGCTGACCGCCGACTGGGTCAAGTGCAGTTTTTGTGCTGCACGACTGAACCCCTGTTCATCGACAACAGCGACAAAGGTACGGAGCAGCAAGGCATCGAACATATTTCACATCGCAATTAATAAGCCTTAGATCGACAATTTATATTTACAAACAAGCTATGTTGCAATAGCGGTCATCCCTGTCCACCAAGAGATTCGTTCATGACCCGGCTCCTGCACATCCAATGCTCGCCTCGCTTACGTCGCTCCGCCTCCCTGGAAATCGCCCGCAGTTTTATCCAGCGCTATCAACAACAGGTTCCCGACACTCAAGTCAGCACCCTGGACCTTTGGAGCCTGGAACTGCCGGAGCTCGATCAGACTGCAATGGACGCCAAGTACGCCCGACTCGGTGGCCAGCCGTTGAACGCTGGCGAACAAAGCGCCTGGGACCGACTCCAGGAACTCGCCGTGCCCCTGCATCAGGCCGACCTGTTGGTGCTCTCCGTGCCGCTGTGGAATTTCAGCATTCCCTACAAGCTCAAGCATTTCATTGACCTGGTATCGCACCAGGGAATCCTCTTCAGCTTCGACCCCGAGCACGGGCTGCAGGGCCTGTTGCGCGAAAAGACAGCGGTGGTGAGCTACGCCCGCGGGCTGGATTTTTCAGCCCAGTCGAACACTCCGGCCCAAGCGTTCGATTTCCAGAAACCCTACATCGAGGCCTGGCTGAACTTCATCGGCATTGCCGACCAGCACTCGCTGGTGGTGGAGAAAACCATTCTCGGGCCAGACATCGACCAGGCCTCCCGGCAAGCGACCGTGCGCCAGGCACACGGCCTGGCCGAGCAACTGGCAGCGCGCCGCCCCTAGTACTCGAAAAAGACCGGTGGAGCGACTGACAGTTTCCGCCGGTCTGCAACCTTCCACAGTTCCCCAGGCGAAACTCCCACCACCTCGCCACCTTTTATCAACAGACCTGCACTGATCGGCACGAATCATCAAAAAGCTCACAAAAACGCCGTCGGTCCATGCATTTTTGGTCTATACACAACTCATAAGAATCTTCGATGCAAACCACCGTCCCGCTCCTCTGTACTTTCAGGTCGTGCGTATGGCGGTGTTGGAAGTTGATCACCAAGGAGTGGATGTTGATTGGGGGTAACACGCTTAACCGTTTCACGTTCATGCGCTGGCGCCATCGGGAACTGCTATTGGCGCTGATCGAGCGTGAGGTCACAGGCCGCTATCGCGGATCGATCGCCGGTCTGCTCTGGTCCTTCCTCAACCCCCTGCTCATGCTGCTGGTATACACCTTCGTTTTCAGCGTGGTGTTCAAGGTGCGCTGGGACACCGGCAGCGACTCGAAAAGCCAATTCGCCTTGCTGGTATTCACCGGCATGATGGTCTTCAACCTGTTTTCAGAATGCATCAGCCGTGCTCCGGGCCTGATCCCGAGCAACGCCAACTACGTGAAGAAAGTCGTGTTCCCCCTGGACCTCCTGCCCGGCGTGATACTCGGGGCCGTGCTGTTCCATACCCTGGTGAGTTTCATCGTCTGGCTGATCTTTCATCTACTGGTCTTCGGCCTGCCACCGTTCACCACCTTGCTGTTTCCCCTGGTACTGCTGCCGCTGGTGCTGTTCACGCTTGGGCTGTCATGGTTCCTGGCGTCCCTGGGGGTCTACCTGCGGGACATCGGCCAGGTCATTGGAGTGCTAATGTCGGCCCTGATGCTGCTGTCCGCAGTGTTCTATCCCGTGAGCGCACTGCCGACTGCCTATCAGCACTGGCTCTATCTGAACCCCCTGACCCTGGTCATCGAGTCATCCCGCGACGTGCTGATCTGGGGCGTCGTCCCCGATATCAGCCTATGGCTGGGCCAACTGGTGGGTGCCAGCGTTGTGGCTTTTCTCGGACACGCGTGGTTCGAGAAGACCCGCCAGGGGTTTGCCGATGTGCTCTGATCCTGTGATCAAGACCCAGGGCCTGGGCAAGTGCTATCAGATCTACGACCAGCCTCGGGATCGCTTGCTGCAATTGCTGCTGCCTCGCGGTAAACCGCGCTATCGCGAGTTCTGGGCATTGAAAGAGGTCTCCCTGGAGATTCGCAAAGGCGAAGCCCTGGGCATCATCGGACGCAACGGCAGCGGCAAATCGACCTTGCTGCAACTGATTTGCGGCACCACGGGTGCCTCTTGCGGCAGCCTGACCCGCCACGGCCGGATCGCTGCCTTGCTGGAGCTGGGTTCGGGATTCAATCCGCAGTTCACCGGCCGCGAGAACGTCTACCTCAACGGTGCGGTGCTGGGGCTCAAGCGCGCGGAAATCGAAGCGCGCTTCGACGAAATCGCCGCGTTCGCCAATATTGGTGAGTTCATCGACCAGCCCACCAGGACCTATTCCAGCGGCATGCTGGTACGCCTGGCCTTTGCCGTCTCGGTGTGCGTGGAGCCGGACATCCTGATTGTCGATGAAGCCCTGGCCGTGGGCGACGCTTCCTTTCAGTTCAAGTGCCTGGAGCGACTCGATCGCCTGACACGACAAGGCATGACCCTGCTGTTCGTGTCTCACGACATGAGCCTGATCAAGCGCTTCTGCAACCGCGCCCTGTATCTGCGTAACGGCGAAATCCGCGCCAGCGGCGCGCCGGAAGCGATGGCCGAGCTCTACCTGCTGGACATGCGCGACGAACAGCGGCGCTGGGCCAGCGCCGGAGCCATCCAGGTCACGGTCAAGACAGCGCTCAACCCGGAACACGGCATGGCTTTTGGCACCGATGAAGGACGCATCACTTCGGCGGTCTTCAGCAACACCGGAGCGCTGTACTCGAGCTTTGTCCATGGCGACAGCATCGAGATCGCCATCGACACGCTCGTCAGCGACGCCGTCACCCGCCCCAACATCAGCCTGACCATCCAGGAGGCCAGGCTGCTGGTGATCAGCGGAGTCAATGCGTCCCTGCAAAGCGGCGCATCCGAGAATGGCTGGCGCCGCGCTTCGATCCGCCTGCAGTTCGCGGCCAACCTGGCTGCCGGGCGCTACCACATCACCCTCAAGCTGATGGATGGCGAGACCGAAGAAACCTCACAACTGATTGAAAAGCAGGTCGCCCTGCTGGCCTTCGACATTCTGCCGGGCAACAAGCACTTCCTGGGAATCGTCGATTTGCACATCAAGCCCGTCACCCGTGAAGGACAAACAACCAGGGCGACCGAGGAACACTCATGAAGGACAAGGAGTGGCAGGTAGCGATCTTCGGTACCTTTGACGTGGCCAACTACGGCGATCTGCTGTTTCCCCTGATCGCCGCCGCCGAGTTGCAGGCGCGCCTGGGCACTGTGCACCTGCATGCCTTCTCCTATAACACCCGCACGACACCACAATGGCCCTACAACGTCACCTCGGTCAGCGAACTGCCCAGGTTGATCGAGACCCTGGACGGGGTACTGATTGGAGGCGGTTTCATCATCCGCTTCGACAAAGTGGTGGCCCCGGGGTACTACCCGCCAGACCCGCAGATCCACCATCCCACGGGTTATTGGCTGTCCCCCGCACTGATTGCCCTGCAGCATGACGTACCGCTGATCTGGAATGCCCCGGGCATGCACTGCAACAACGTACCGACCTGGGCAGTCCCTCTGGTCAAACTGGCCCTGGAACTCAGCCCCCATGTACAAGTACGGGACACCTTGTCTCAAGACACCCTGTCGGCGCTGAGCGATCAGGCCCGAGTCGAGGTGCTGCCGGACACCGCATTCGGCCTGCCCAACCTGATCGACCTGCAGCAGCCCTCCGTGGAATACCGCCAACTCTGTGAACAGGCTGGCCTGAACGAGCCCTACCTGGTGGTGCATGCGATTGCCGGCCTGGAGGGGTTCCTGCAGTTATGGAAAACCCACAACCCGCTCTTTGCAAAGTGGCAGCTGCTGTTGCTGCCCATCGGTCCGGTACTGGGAGATCACGAATCGATTCTTGGCGACGACCTGCCAAGGGCCGTACGCCTGCCTACCTGGCCAGCACCGCTGCTGCTGGCCGAGATCCTCGGCCACGCCCAAGGCGTGATCGGCCACAGTTACCACCTGGCGATTACCGCCCTGGCCTTCGGTGTGCCCCTCTTCAGCTCGGCCCGCCTGGACCTGGGCAAGTACACCGCCCTGCAGGACTACGAGGGAATCCACCCCCTGCACGCTGTGCAAGAGATAGATCCCCAGTGGTTCCTGGAGCGCCTTGTACGGCGTGCCCCCTGCGCCCGACTGGTCGATGCCCGAGAGCAATTGCAGCGCCATTGGGATCGAGTGGCCGAACTCATCAGCCAGGGCCGCCGCCCCACCCGCCAGTCAATCGACCGACTCTGGCAAGCACTGCCTGGACTACTGGAAGAAACCCGCCTGGACTGGCGTGAGGAATGCCTGGAAAAACAGGCTGAGCTGGAGGCACTGCATAAGCAAATGGAGCAATTGAAACAACAACAGCGGCAGCAACAGGAACTCATGGGACACGCCTGCGGCGAACTCGACCGGGTGTATCGCTCCAGCTCCTTTCGCATCACTGCGCCACTGCGTTCCCTTCGACGCCGTTTCAACCATCTACTGGGAAGATGAACAGGATGCTAGATCTGACGAGGCTCACCAAACAGCCACTGCACAACCAACCTTTCCGCTGGGGCCAGATCGATGGCCTGTACACAGCGCAAGACGCCGCGGCGTTGGCAGCGACCTACCCCCATGACGCCTTCAAGCGAGTGTATGGATATGGCGGAGAAAAAGACTATGAGTACCAGGCGCGGCAATTGGTGGAAATGGGGACTGGGCGCATCGTCCACCCCGAAGGCCTGAGCCCCGTATGGCTGGCACTCGCGACAGAACTGAGCTCTGCGGCCTATCGCCTGGCGATGTCGACACTGACCGACCTGGACCTGCGCACAGCCCCCATGGAAATCAATGTATTCCACTACGGGCCGCAGGCCTGCCTGGGCCCTCATCCCGACCTCAGCGACAAGCTGGTGACCCATATCCTGTATTTCAACGAATCCTGGAACATCAACGAGGGTGGCTGCCTGAACATCCTCGGCTCTGCGGATCCAACAGATGTGGTAGCAGTGATCCCGCCTCTGGTCGGTAACTCTGCCGTCCTGGTGCGTGCCGAGCATTCATGGCACGCCGTATCACAGGTAGTGGACAACTGCCGGACCTCGCGCCGCAGCATGACCGTGACCTTCTACCGTACCGGCTCTCTGAGTTCGATGTGGCCGGCCGCAGACCAGACTCCACTGCATGACTATGAAGGGCCTCATGACTAAGCCGTACGTAAACATGACTGGAAGCGTCATAGCCCTAAGGGAAACCGGGAATGCCACGGCCTGACCCCAAAGCACTACTCAGGCAACTGCGCAACACCTATCGGAGACTGCCACTGCCGAATCTTCTGCGCGTCCTATTGGGTCGAATTTATCGCCAAATGACATCCGTACGACGAGCCCTGCACCGCGACGTAATAGCCGACAGTCTGTTTCAACCTCCACTTTGCAACTTGCAGGAGCCGCTGGAGAATGCGCCCGACTACGTATTCTGGGGCGTCATCGACTGGGATTTTCGACACCAGCGCCCGCAACAGCTGGCCGAGCAGTTGAGCCTTGACGGACGCCGCGTGTTCTACATCTCGGCCGCTCTGGAGGATGACCCTCGCGACGGTTTTACACTGCGCCCTCTTGATGAAACGGGGCGCCTGTTCGAAGTCCGGCTCTTTGCCCACACTGCGCCGATCATTTACCACGCAGTACCGGATGAAACCTTGATCTGGCAGTTACGGCGCAGCATCGGTGAACTCCTGAGTTGGGCGAATTCGCCCCAGGTGGTATCGCTGATCCAGCACCCGTTCTGGGCTCCCGTGGCGGGAGTGCTGCCCAACAGTCGTGTGGTCTATGACTGCATGGATCACCATCAGGGATTTGGCAACAACGCCGCGCAGTTGCAACAACTGGAGTGCCGCCTGATCCGCGAAGCCGATGTGGTGCTGTTTGCCTCGGCATGGCTTGAACAACATTGGCACCCGCAAAGGCCAAGGACAGCTGCGCAGCAGCGAGCGATCCTGCGCAACGCTGCCGACTTCGACTACTTCTCAACACCCACGGAACGCCGCTATCAAGATCCGCAAAAACGTCCCGTGATAGGCTACTACGGGGCGTTAGCCCATTGGTTCGACGTTGACCTGGTGTCTGCCATAGCCAGCGCCTTTGCCCACTGCACCGTGCTGCTGATTGGCGCAGATACCGCAGGTATCGGCGCGCGCCTGCGGGGCCACGCCAATATCAAGCTCACGGGCGAGATTCCTTATGCGCAGCTGTCCGCCTACCTGCAGGCTTTCGACGTCTGCATCCTGCCGTTCCGCATCGAACCGCTAACCCTGGCCACCAACCCGGTCAAGGTCTACGAGTACCTGAGCGCCGGTAAACCGGTGGTGGCGGTGGATCTCCCTGAATTGCACGAATTCAAGCAACAGGTCGCCATCGCCGAGGACACGCCCGCTTTTATCAATGCCATCGCCCGGGCGTTGCAGGAACCTGGATGCAGCGCTGCTTCTCGCCAACGCCAGGCCTTCGCCGCGCAGCAAACCTGGCAACACCGGGTACAGGCCCTGCTTAACCTGACAGAGAATGTTGCCTCTCAACCGCTGGTGAGCGTGATAGTGGTGACCTACAACAACCTGGCCTTCACTCGGGACTGCCTGGCGAGCCTGGCTGCCGATTCCCTGAGCGAGCCACTGGAAATCATCGTCGTGGACAACGCCTCCACCGATGGCAGCGTCGAGTTCCTCCAGCGCTGGTCAGCGAGCAGCGGACACTCGCTGATTCTCAACAACAGCAATCGGGGTTTTGCCGCCGCCAACAATCAGGGCCTGGCCCTGGCCAAGGGCGAGTTCCTGGCACTGCTCAACAATGACACCCAGGTCACCAGCGGCTGGGCACAAACCCTACGCCGCCACCTGCAGCGCGACCCGGGGCTCGGTCTGATCGGACCGGTGACCAACAACATCGGCAATGAAGCGAAGATCGACATCCGCTATCAGGACTCACGGGAAATGGCCGTCCGTGCCCGCCAATACACCTGGCGCCACGCCGGCCTGAGTGTGCCTTGCGCCACCCTCGGTTTCTTCGCGGTGATGATGTCCAGGTCAACCTATCAGCGCATAGGCCCCCTGGACGAAGCCTTCGGGCTGGGCTTTTTCGAGGACGACGATTACTGCCGCCGTGTCGAGCAAGCCGGCTTGTCCTGTGCCTTCGCCGAAGACGTGTTCATTCATCACCACCTGTCCGCCTCCTTCGAACTGATGCCCGGAAGCCAGCGCCAGCAACTGTTCAACCGCAACAAGGCTTTCTACGAAGCCAAATGGAACCGCCCATGGGTCCCGCACACCTCCAGGGAGGAGCCATGAAACTGGTCTATCTGTCGCCTGTCAGTTGGCACAGTTTCGCCCAACGGCCCCAGGAACTGGTTCGACAGTTCCACGCCAGCACCCGGGCTCCGGTGCTGTGGATCGAACCCTACCCCACTCGCCTCCCGGTGCCCCGCGACCTGCTGCAGCACTCCCCAGCCCCTCACAGCGAACCGGTGCCCGACTGGTTGACCCTGATCCGTCCCCGAGCCCTGCCGATAGAGCCCTTGCCCGGTTCGGGGTGGTTGAATCGACTGTTCTGGGGGCGCCTGATGCAGCAGGTCAGGCACTTCGCTCAGGGACCGACCCAGCTAGGCATCGGCAAGCCCTCGCGACTGGCCCTGCAATTGCTGCGCGAGCCGCTCTTCGTCGGCAGTTTCTATGACGTGATGGACAACGTGCCGGCTTTCTATAGCGGCTGGTCCCGGCGCGCCATGCAGCAACGCCAGCGCGAAACGGCCAGAGCCGTGACCACCGCCCTGACCTCCTGCTCGAACCTGCAGCACTATTGGTTGCAGCAGCAGGTCAATGCACGCCTGCTACTCAATGGCTGTGCCAGCGAACGGTTGCCCTCCCTGCCACTGTGCCGATCCACAGCACATGCCACGCGCCCCGTATTCGGCTACATCGGCACCCTCGCCAAGTGGTTCGACTGGGACTTCATCCTCGCCCTGGCCCATGCCTTCCCGGAAGCCGAGGTGCGCTTGATAGGCCCGCAACACGGCACCTCGCCTCCGGCCCTAGCCGCCAACATCCGCTGCTTACCGGCACTGTCGCACCCAGCCGCACTGGCGGCGATGAGCGAATTCGACGTCGGGCTGATTCCGTTCAAGAGAAACGACATCACCCGTTTTGTCGATCCGATCAAGTTCTACGAATACCGGGCCCTGGGCCTGCCGGTGGTCAGCACCGACTTTGGCGAAATGAGTGTTCGCCGTCACACACCGGGAGTTTTTCTCAGCGATACCGCCGCGGACATTCCCCAAGTGATGCGCCAAGCCCTGGCGTTCAGCGAGCCGCTGGCGAATACCCTGCAGTTCCGCGAGGCCAACTCTTGGACGAAACGTTTCGAGGTGGCCCATGCCGCAATCCTGTGACGTGGTGGTGGTCAACTACAACGCTGGCCTTCTGCTGGAAGAGTGTGTCGCCTCAGTGCTGGCACAGGGTGTCGGCAGACTGGTATTGGTGGACAACGCCTCCCACGACGACAGCCTGCAACAGGTGCTGACCCGCTACGGTGCCGACAAACGCCTGAGTATCCTGCGCAACCCGAGCAACACTGGCTTTGCCGCTGCCTGCAACCTTGGCGCCACACAGTGCACGCAGCCCCATATCCTGTTCCTGAACCCCGACACCGTGCTGCAACCCGGGGCGCTCCAAGGACTGATCGGCGCCTTGTGCCACTCCAAAGACCTGGGCATGGCAGGTGGCTTGCTGTGCAATTTCGACGGCAGCGAGCAGCCCGGTGGTCGCCGAGTCTTTCCGACCCCACGCCGAGCGGTGGTTCGCGCCCTCAACCTCTCGGGTCTGGCCTGGCTGTCACCCCGCTTGTTTTCCGACTTTCTCCTGCACCGCGAGCCCCTGCCGACTCGACCAACCAACGTCGAAGCCATTTCCGGCGCCTGCATGCTGGTCAAACGCGAAGCCCTGGACAGCGTCGGCGGCTGGGACGAAGGCTATTTCCTACACTGCGAAGACCTGGACCTGTGCATGCGTTTTCGCCATGAGGGCTGGAAAGTCTGCTTCGTGCCCCAAGCAAAAATCTTTCACGCCTGGGGCGCCTGCAGCCGCTCACGCCCGTTGTTCGTCGAATGGCATAAACATCGAGGCATGATCCGCTTCTATGGCAAGTTCTTTCGTGATGATTATCCGAAGGTTCTTTCCTGGTGCATTTGCGCGGGGGTATGGCTGAGGTTCGGCGCAATGGTGGGGTACTACTCTGCGGTGCGGTTGAGGCAGATAGTCGGCGTAACTCGATGACTCACCAATCGTCCCCCGTCCATCCCGGGGACAAACAAATTGCCCCTGCGCTTTCCTGATAAACTCCGCGCTATCAGATCTTTTGTTCACGATGCGAAGAAGCTTGCTTCATTTGCCGCCGTAACGTCTCAAAGCAGAACCTCATGTCCTTGAACAACGAAACCTCCCTACAGCAAAGCTTTTCCCGTCGTTTCTCAGTGGCGCCGATGATGGATTGGACGGACCGTCACTGCCGATTCTTCCTGCGTCTACTGTCCAAACACACCCTGCTCTACACCGAGATGGTTACCACCGGTGCGCTGCTCAACGGTGATCATGAACGCTTCCTGCGCTATCACCAGTCCGAACATCCTCTGGCGCTGCAACTGGGCGGCAGTACTCCAGCGGACCTCGCGGCCTGTGCGCGCATGGCCCAGGAGCACGGTTATGACGAGGTCAACCTGAATGTCGGTTGCCCAAGCGATCGGGTGCAGAACAATATGATCGGCGCCTGCCTGATGGGGCATCCGGCGCTGGTGGCCGATTGCGTGAAGGCCATGCGCGATGCGGTGTCGATTCCGGTGACGGTCAAGCATCGCATCGGGATCAACGGTCGTGACAGTTATGCCGAACTGTGTGATTTCGTCGGCCAGGTCCAGGATGCCGGCTGCACCAGTTTTACCGTGCATGCACGGATCGCGATTCTCGAAGGGCTATCGCCCAAGGAGAACCGGGATATTCCACCGCTGCGCTATGACGTGGCGGCACGGTTGAAGGCGGATTTCCCGCAGCTGGAAGTCATCCTTAACGGTGGAATCAAGACCCTGGAGGCCTGCCATGAACATCTGCAGACCTTTGATGGGGTGATGTTGGGTCGTGAGGCCTATCACAATCCCTATCTGCTGGCCGAGGTGGACCAACAGCTGTTCGGCAGCACCGCACCGGTCATTTCCCGGGCCGAGGCCCTGGCGCAGCTGCGACCTTATATTGCCGAGCATCTGGCATGCGGTGGCGCGATGCACCACATCACTCGCCATGTGCTGGGACTGGGGACGGGCTTCCCTGGGGCTCGCAAATTTCGCCAGTTGTTGTCGGTGGATATTCACAAGACCAAGGACCCACTGGGCCTGCTGGATCAGGCCGGGCAACTGCTTGAAGGGCGTTAACCATCAGCCGGGTTGAACCTGATCTGGCTTTTGGTATCTCAATTACCTGAATCACGCCCCAGCATTCAAACACCTGTTTTCAGGCCGCCGCCCTTGGGGCCGTTGTAAGCCTTCCGCGCCCTTGAGCGCCTGACAGCGCTCGGGTAATGTCATCAGACCCATAGGACAGAGCACGCTCATGACTTCCAAGCTGGAACAACTGAAGAAAATCACTACCGTGGTAGCCGATACCGGCGACTTCGACGCTATCGCCCGGGTCAAGCCGGTGGATGCCACCACCAACCCTTCGCTGCTGCTCAAGGCTGCCGCCATTCCTGGCTATGCCGACCTGTTGAACGCCTGCGTCAGCGACTGCAAGGGTGATGTCGGTCTGGCCAGCGATCGCTTTGGCGTGGCTGTCGGCCAGGAAATTCTCAAGGTCATTCCCGGTCGTATTTCCACTGAAGTGGACGCCCGGCTGTCGTTCGACACTGACGCGATGCTCAAACGCGCCCATCGCCTGGTCGAACTTTACGAAAAGGCTGGCGTAGGACGCGATCGAGTACTGATCAAAATCGCTTCCACCTGGGAAGGCATTCGTGCCGCCGAGAAGCTGGAGCGTGAAGGCATCCAGACCAACCTGACCCTGCTGTTTTCCTTCGCTCAGGCCGTGGCCTGCGCCGAAGCTGGGGTCTTCCTGATCTCGCCATTTGTGGGTCGGATCTACGATTGGTACAAAAAAGCCAACGGCAGCGACTACACCGGCGCCGATGATCCGGGCGTACAGTCGGTCACACGCATCTACAACTACTACAAGGCCAACGACTACAAGACCGTGGTGATGGGTGCCAGCTTCCGCAACCTGAACCAGATCGAGCAACTGGCCGGCTGTGACCGCCTTACCATCAGCCCAGACCTGATCGAGAAGCTGGCAGCCGACACTGGCCAGCTAGAGCGCAAGCTGAGCCCGGGCAAGACCGGCGAAGCCCGTCAGAGCCTGAACGAATCGCAGTTCCGCTGGGCCTCCAATGAAGACGCCATGGCCACTGAGAAACTGGCCGAAGGCATTCGTCAGTTTGCCCGTGACCAGGAAAAACTCGAAGCCCTGCTGGCTGCCAAGCTCTGATTGCTCAGTACCAACGCAAAAAGGGCGAACCCTCACAGGTTCGCCCTTTTTTATGCCGTGCGTTTCAGCGAATCAGTGACGCTCCAGAGCGTTTACCAGATCGTGGAAGGCTTCGCGGTTGGAGTCGTTGAGCCCCATCAGAATCTTGTGAGCCTCCAGGACCTTAATCCGCACCACTTCTTCCGACTGGTCCTGGGAAGGCAAGTCGGCCAGGCATTCCGGGCAAGGAATCGGACGATCGACGATGTTGAACACCTGATCGAAGCCCATGGACTGCAACAGCCGGGTAATGTCTTCGTGGGTGGTGACGACGGTGGGCAATAGACCTACCTTCTGCCGCGATAGGATCGACAACTTGGCCAGCAGGCCCAGAGTAGTGCTGTCGATGCTGCGGGTTTCAGTGAGGTCGATCACGATCGCCGAGAAATTCAGCGCAGTGAAAATCCGCTCAATAGTCGCATCCAACGCCGAACACAGGGTCAGGCGCACTTCACCGATGAACTTCAGGACAAAAGTGCCGTCCTGCTCGGCGAACTGGATTCTACCGGTACTCATTAAAGGTTCCTGCTCAACACTAACAGGGCGATATCATCCGGCATCTCCCCTAGCGTGGCCAATCCAAAAACTTGCCGCAGGCCATCCAGGCTGCCGCCCGCAGCTCTCACCCGTTCAGGCAAGGCCGCTTCTTTTTCTTTGAGTGTAGGTTCGGGCAAAAGGTCCAGAATGCCATCGGACATCAGCGTCAAGCTGAACACCGGGGGCAGTTCCAGAATGTGGTCTTCATAGGTAGCCTCGTTGAACAGGCCTACCGGCAAACCACGCCCTTCCAGATAACGCACACTGTCTGGTGTGTACAACACCGGCAACGGCAAGTGCCCGCCAATGCTATAGGTCAACAAACCAGTCTCCTCGTCGATAACTCCACCGACCATCGTGACGTGTTTGCCCAGCTTACAACTGATCAGGCCACGGTTGATATGGCCCAGTACTTCCGAAGGCTTGAATTCCGGCAAGGTACCGTTGCGCTTGGATTCGAACAGCAGGCGCGTGGTCATGAACTTCAACAGCACGGTGACGAAGGCTGATGACGCACCATGGCCGGAAACGTCAGCCAGGTAGAAGGCAACCCGACGCTCGTCGACGCGGAAGTAGTCGACGAAATCCCCCGACAGGTAGAGCGAAGGGATGATCTGGTGCGCGAAATTAAACTCATCGATCGACCAGGGGCTGGTGGGCAGCATGTTCATCTGCACCTGGCGACCGGCGTTCTGATCTTCCTGAAGCAGATTGAGGCTGGCCTCGAGTTCGCGGTTGGCGGCTTCGAGCTTTTCTCGATAACGCTGGTTTTCCAGCAACAAGCGCGCTCGATCCAGGGCTCGACGCACAGAGTGCTCGAGCACGGCCAGATCTTCCAGAGGCTTGATCAGGTAGTCCGCCGCACCCAGGCGCAGTGCTTCAACCGCGTCATTCATCACGCCCGCCCCCGAAACCACTATCACCGGGGTTTGCGGCGACAACTCGGTCACTTGACGGATAAGTTCGAGACCGCCCATCTGCGGCATGCGCAGATCGCAGATCACCAGATCGGGGTTGTCGCGCTGGAATACCTGAAGACCCTGCTGGCCGTTAGCAGCCTGCAGTACGCTGAAGCCACTGTCTTCCAAATAGGCCGCGAGACTCGCGCGTACTACTTCGTCGTCATCGATTATCAGCAGCGTGGCACTGGTTTTTTGCATGTGGGCAAACGGCGCCAGAATTAGGTTGGCGTAGGTGGCTTGGCCCAAGGCCTGGCGCACGCTACTGGATTCGCTTTCTAGCCACTCTGAAGTGGAGCCAGGACCTTCAGCCCTGCACGCCCGCTCATCAGAGGTGCCCTTCTAAGGCGCAGACGGTACTCCCATCCGCGGGGCGTTTCAAGCTCATGCCGATGGTCGCCTGACGTCTTTACACCGCAAATCACCGGGAGTTATAAAAACCGCTAAAACCGCAACTCAATCGCAGGATGGAACCCATGAATCAAAACCAGCGTGACTACAGTGAAAAGCGCGATTACATCCGTATGCGGGTGGATGCCGAGGTCACGCTGATCCACCAGGGACAGGTCATAGAAGCGGTCTGCATTGACCTTTCCAGCAGCGGCATGCAGGTCCAGGCGCCCCGTTCATTTCAGGTCGGCGACCTACTGAGTGTGCGTATCGACTCGGAGCATGCAGCCCTCAGAGGCCTGGAAGCGGAGACCGAAGTGGTCTGGGTCAACTCACAGGAGGGTGGCGGCCAGAAACTTGGGCTTACAATCCTTAAGATGAAGTAAAACTTACTCCCATGAAAAAGGCGGCCTGATGGCCGCCTTTTCAGTTTCTGCAAGACAGTCGCCCGATCAGAAGTCGTCTTCGACCTGACCATCCTTGACCTTGAATTCACGATTCTGCAGATAGGCATTGCGCACAAAGGTGTAGCGATCACCGCGAATCAGCTTGTCCGCAGCCAGCAGGCTGGCACGAGTATCAACCACGTTCACGCCCATGGTGATGTTGCGCGCAGGGATGTCGTTCATGTAGCGATAAGGCAAGGTGTAGCTGTCTACATACTTGGCCGGCGCATCACGCAGGGTGCTAGGGCCCAGCAACGGCAGCATCACGTAAGGACCGCTGCCCACGCCCCAATAGCCGAGGGTCTGACCAAAGTCTTCGTCATTGCGCTGCAGACCCATCTGGGTACCGACGTCGAAGAAGCCCGCCAGCCCCAACGTGGTGTTCATCAGCAGGCGCGCAGTATCCACACCGGCGGCACGAGGCTTGGCCTGGAGGATGTCGTTGGCCAGGTTGCCGACGTCACCGAGGTTGCGGAACATGTTGTGGATACCGTCTTCCAGAAACTGCGGCGTCACCGCCTGGTAGCCTTGGGCCAGCGGCTTCAGGGCATAGGTATCAAGGGTATCGTTGAACGTGAAGATGGGACGGTTGATGCTTTCCCACGGGTCCTCTTCGGCCGCCTGGGCGACCAGGGGAGCCAGCGTCACACCGGCACTCATACATAGCGGAACTAGATAACGGCTCCAGCGCATAGCAGGAAACTCCTTGGATTGTTCTCTCGTGGGGCTATGCCCTGAGGTTAGGTCGAGGAGTATAAAGCGGATAGCCCTGTTTAGGCAGCATCACTGCAAGCAGCCTGGAGGCATCAGTCAATCAATCCTGTTCGCATTCACCTCACTGTCACCTGCATGTCATCTTCCCCGGCTAGCCTCGAGAAGAATTTCAAGGACGTTGATATGCCCCACGCCGATGCCTTAGCCCAGACTGCAGCGCCATTGACCGCGGTGCTCTTCGGCCTCAGTGGCTGCCTGGTGGATTTCGGTGCGCGCACGCGCCTGCAAACCACCACGCGCCCTGGCCCGGAACAGATCCGGACCACTCCAGGAGCTTTGGACACCTTGCGTCATCTGCAACAACTGGGCATTCCCTGCGCCTGGCTCGAGCAACTACCCTGCGCCAGCAGCAGCCACCTGGCCGCCGCCCTGCCCGACTGGATCAAACCCACCCCCGCCGCCCCCGCTCCCTGGCCCGCTCCTGACGCCTGCTGGCAGGCGCTGATGACCCTCAAGGTGTCCCGCCTCGAGGGTTGTGTACTGGTCAGCGGCGAACCGCAACTTCTGCAGTCAGGGCTCAACGCCGGACTCTGGACCATAGGCCTGGCCTCCTGTGGGTCCCTGTGCGGCCTGACACCAAGTGAATGGCAGGCCCTGAGCCAGCAGGAGCGCGAACTCAAGCGCGGCAAGGCCACCCTGCAACTCTTCGGTCTGGGGGTGCACTCGGTCATCGACCACCTGGGGGACCTGAACACCTGCCTGGCGGACATCGAACTGCGCCGGCTCAAAGGTGAAAAACCCTGACATAAGCCTGTTGATCAGGATCATGCACAGTGCCCGGGAGTGGATTACTCTAAGCCGTGGGCATGGACCTTTGCCTCAAACGCGCGGTCCATCCCTGTGCCTATCAATAAAGGGAGAACGCCATGCCTGCCCGCGAACTGCAAGAACAACTCGATACCCTGCGCGAGCAATTGGAGCAGAACCCACCGCTTTCGGAAGCCGAGCGCGCCAATCTGCAGGAACTGATGCAGCAGATCGAACTGCAACTCAAGCTGGAGACCAGCACCCACGACGCCAGCCTCGCCGACGGCGTCAACCTGGCAGTGGAACGCTTCGAACTGGAACATCCGGCCATCGCCGGAACCCTGCGTAATATCGTCCAGACCCTGGGCAACATCGGTATCTGATAGCGCCCGATAACACCGTCCCATAAAAACAAAGCCCCGCATCATTTGCGGGGCTTCTGCTTACTGGCGAACCAATCGCTGATTGGCGAACTCCACCGTTTCGGTACTGCGGTACGGATTGATATCCAGCCCGCCGCGACGCACATAGCGAGCGTAGACGGTGAGTTTCTCGGGTTTGAGCAACCGCTGCAGATCAAGGAAAATCCGCTCCACGCATTGCTCATGGAAGTCCGAGTGCTGACGGAAACTCACCAGATAGGCCAGCAGGCTGGCGTGATCCAGCGCCGCGCCACGGTACTCCACCACGACACTGCCCCAGTCCGGCTGGCTGGTCACAGGGCAATTGGATTTGAGCAAGTGGCTGTGCACACTTTCCTCCACCACTTGCGAATCATCGCAACGCAGCAGCTCAGGTCGCGGATGCTCATAGCTGTCGACACTGATATCCAGCTCGTCGATGCAGATGCCTGGCAGTGCCACCACACCTTGCGCCTCGACCTCACCAAGGCTGCGAATACGCACCCCTACGGGCTTGCCTGCGGCGGCCGAGAGATCCTGACGCAAAGTCGCCTCAAGCGTCGCTCGATCAGCGAAGGGGGTCTGGTTCAACGAATTGAGGTACAGCTTGAAAGACTTGGACTCGATGATGTTCGGCGAATCTGCAGGAATGCTGAATTCACCAATGGCCACCACCGGCTTGCCTGAAGGCAGCAGCCAGGACAATTCGAAGCAGTTCCAGAAATCCACTCCCTTATACGGCAGGGTATCGGCACTCAAGCCCAGCTCGGCCCATTTTGCTGCCCGGGGAATCGGGAACAGCAGGGATGGCGTGTAAGTGGAAACGTATTCACTGGACTTGCCCAGCGGCGAATGTTCGGCTGCGGGATGCATGGCGGAAACCTGACTGAAGAATCAGCGGATTCTACCAGCCTTTGCTCCCGCCTTTGAGCCCCGAACGCTTACGGGCTGACTGTCAGCTTGCCGACCATGCCGGCCTGGTAGTGCCCGGGAACATTGCAGGCGAACTCCAGGCTGCCGCTTTTGCTGAAGGTCCAGGTCAGGTCGGCCTGCTTGCCAGGCTCCACCAGCACACTGTTGGGATCGTCATGCTGCATGCCGTGATCCATGCCCGCCATTGAGCCGTGGCCCATGGCTGCGTGATCCATGGTTTTCATTGCGGTGGGCGTGAGCATCCCGCTTTGCTGCATCTTGAGCATTTCCTGCTGGTGCTCGGCATGCATCGCCGCGTTACCCAGGTTGAATTCGTGGAGCAGTTGCCCCTTGTTGATCAACACAAAACGCACAGTCTCGCCGGCCTTGATCTCCAGGACCTTGGGATTGAAAGACATATCGCCCATCACCACCTCGACCACCCGAGTGGCCTTGGCGGCCGCGGCCGGCTGGCCGAAGTCATAAGAGGCCGCCGGTGAAGCCCAGAGCGGTACGCTCAACAGCATCAGGCAGCCTCCCAGGGCCGAGCGGCATCGCAACAACAGGTTTTGCAGATTCATCGTCAGGCTCCAACAAGATCAGGATTGAGCATGTGGCAAACTCTAACGGCCCAGCGCTGCCAGCCAGCTGACGGCTAGATTACAACTTTGTCAGCTTGATCTGCCCTGCCCCCCGGCAAGGTATAAAGCCCGGGTTACACAAGCCACGAGTACCACCATGAAACTGTTGATCGTCGAAGACCAGCCGAAAACCGGCCAGTACCTGCGCCAAGGCTTGAGCGAAGCCGGCTTCAATGCCGAGCTGGTAGCGGATGGCAATACCGGCCAGCACCTGGCGCTGACCGGTGACTACGCCCTGTTGATTCTCGACGTGATGCTCCCGGGGCGCGACGGTTGGCAGATCCTCCAGGCCGTACGCAGCGCTGGCCTGGACATCCCTGTGTTGTTCCTCACCGCCAGAGACGCCGTAGAGGACCGAGTCCACGGCCTGGAACTGGGAGCCGACGACTATCTGGTCAAGCCCTTTGCCTTCTCCGAACTGCTGGCCCGGGTTCGCAGCCTGCTGCGCCGGGGTAGCGTGATGACCCAGGAAACCAGCCTGCAACTGGCTGACCTGCGCCTGGACCTGATCCGCCGCCGGGTAGAACGCAGCGGCCAGCGCATTGATCTGACCGCCAAGGAGTTCGCCTTGCTGGAAATGCTCCTGCGACGCCAGGGAGAAGTCCTGCCCAAATCGCTGATCGCCTCCCAGGTCTGGGACATGAACTTCGACAGCGACACCAACGTCATCGAAGTAGCAATCCGCCGTCTGCGCCTGAAAATCGATGACGATTACCCGAACAAGCTGATCCATACCGTACGCGGCATGGGGTATGTGCTCGAAGAGCGTCCGGCCTGATGCGCCGCCTGTCACTCAGCGCACGCCTGGCGCTGCTGTTCGCCGCCTGCACCGCCGTGGTTTCGCTATTTGCAGGGGTGCTGTTCAGTCGCGCCAGCGAAGCCCACTTCATCGAACTGGACCAGCAACTGCTGGACGGCAAGCTGATCGCCCTGCGCAGCGTCTTGCAGGATGTGACCGAGGCCCGAGATTTTGCCCGGTATCAGGCACGGCTGCAGGACGAGCTGAGCCATCAACCGGACCTGGCCCTGCGGATTATCGGCAGTGACGGCCAACTCTGGTTCGACAGTGCCCCCGCCCTGCCCGCCTCCTTGCCCAGCGAAGCCGGCCTGCACAACCTGAATCTGAACAGTGCTGCCTACCGGATCTACTCCGCGCCGCTCAAGCCAGGTCAACCCGACTCGCCACAGCTGGCCCTGCTGCTGAATATCACCCATCACCAGCACTTTCTGCAGCGCATGCAGCACCTGATCTGGTTCACAGTAGGGCTCTCGGCCCTGGCCACTGCCCTGCTTGGTGCCTGGGCCGCCCGCAGCGGCCTGCGACCTTTGCGACGCATGAGCGCAGTGGCCGCAGGAGTCTCCGCCAGTTCCCTGACCCAGCGCCTGCCCCAGGAACAGATGCCCGTCGAACTGGCCGACCTGGCCAGCAGCTTCAACGCCATGCTCGGCCGCCTTGAGGAATCCTTCCAACGCCTTTCGGCCTTTTCCGCTGATATTGCCCACGAGTTGCGCACGCCCCTGTCGAACCTGCTGACCCACACCCAAGTCACCCTGACCCGCCCGAGAGCGATCGAGGACTACCGCGAAGCCCTGCACAGCAACCTCGAGGAACTGCAATGGATGGCGCAACTGGTCAACGACATGCTGTACCTGGCCAAGGCCGACCATGGGCTGCTGACCCCGAAATGCGAAGCACTGGAGCTGGCCGAGGAAACCGACATGCTGTTGGAGTTCTATGGCCCCCTGGCGGAAGACGCGAACGTCAGCCTGAGCCGTGAAGGTCATGCCGGCTTTATCGGCGATCGCAGCATGCTGCGTCGGGCGCTGTCCAACCTGCTGGACAATGCCCTGCGCTTCACACCTCCTGGAGGATCGGTCCAGGTACGGATCAGCGACAGCTTACAGGTCTTGAACCTGAGCATCGAAAACAGCGGAGAGGGTATCGCCAGGGAGGTACTGCCGCGGTTATTCGACCGTTTCTACCGGGTAGATCCGGCGCGACGCGAGGGCAGCAGTGAACACGCGGGATTGGGACTGGCGATCACGCAGTCGATCATTCGCGCCCATGGCGGACAGATACGTTGCGAATCGGAAGCGGGCTGGACACGCTTCGTGATCGAGTTGCCGAGCAAGCGTTGAGAGCCTGTTCACCGGCAAGCCGGCTCCTTCACCAATCAGGCAGGAGCCGGCTTGCCGGCGAGAGCGGATCTCAGGAATACCGCAAAGCGTGAGCCGGCTCGACCTTGGACGCGCGCCAGGCCGGATACACAGTGGCCAGGAAGCTGAGGATGAACCCAGCGCTACAAATCAGCGCCACATCCCCGCCCTGCAGTTCGGAAGGCAGGTTGCTGACAAAGTACACATCCGAACTGAAAATCTGCTGGCCGCTGATCCGCTCCAGCCAGCCCACCAGCTCGCTCACGTTCAACGCCGCAATGACCCCTAGCACCCCACCGATCAGGGTGCCGACAATCCCGATCACCGTGCCCTGGACCATGAAGATCGCCATGATCTGCCGCGGCGTGGCGCCGATGGTGCGCAGGATTGCGATGTCCGCGCCCTTGTCGTTCACCACCATGATCAGGGTGGCGATGATGTTGAACGCCGCCACCGCGACGATCATCAGCAGCAACAGGCCGATCATGGTCTTTTCCATCTTCATTGCGCTGAACAGGCTGCCCTGGGTGTGGGTCCAGTCATCGGCGCGGAAGTCCGCACCCAGCCCCTTGGCGATATCCACCGCCACCTGTGGCGCGGCATACAGATCCTTGACCGCCAGGCGCACGCTCTGCACCTGATTGGGCTGCCAGCGCTGCATCTCTGCGGCGTCGGCCATATGGATCAGGCCCATGGAGCCATCCAGCTCGGCGCCCACCTTGAACACCCCCACCACGTTCAGGCGCTGCATACGCGGGGTGATACCCCCTGGGGCCGTACTCACTTCAGGCACGATCAGGGTCAGCTTGTCGCCGACATTCAAGCGGAAACGCCGAGCGGTGATCTCGCCGATCACCACACCGAACTCGCCGGGTTTCAGGTCTTGCAGGCTGCCCTGGACAATATGCTGGGCGACGATGGACACCTTGCCCTCCTGGGCCGGGTCGATACCGCTGATCTGGATCGGTTGCATCGCCCCCTTGTAGGAGAGCATGCCCTCCATCTCGGTGAAGGGCACCGCCGCAGTGACTTCCGGGTTCTTCAGGGCCGCAGCGGCCACTGGCTGCCAATCATCAATGGGCTTGACCCCAACGATGGTGGCGTGAGGCACCATACCGAGGATGCGCGAACTCATTTCCCGCTGGAAGCCGTTCATGACCGACAGCACCACGATCATCGCCAGCACGCCCAGGGCGAGGCCGATCATCGAGGTCATGGAAATGAACGAGACAAAACGATTGCGCCGCTTGGCGCGGGTGTAGCGCGTGCCGATAAAGATCGATAAGGGTCTGAACATGGGCAAGGCACCCTGGAAAAATTAATGACCCGGTGTCGACGGGCCAGCCGCCGACACCGCGTGCGGCCGCATCAGATGGCGACCAGGTGACCTTCTTGCAGGTGCAGTACGCGATCCATCTGCCGGGCCAGGTTCATATCGTGCGTCACCACCAGGAAGGCGGTACGCATCGAAGTGCTGAGTTCCAGCATCAGGTCCTGAATGCCCTGGGCCGTGTGCGAGTCGAGGTTGCCGGTGGGCTCGTCGAGCATCACCAGCCCCGGCTGGTTCACCAGGGCCCGGGCGATGGCTACCCGCTGGCGCTCACCGCCGGACAGTTCGGCCGGCTTGTGCTCCAGGCGATGACCCAGGCCGACCCGCTCCAGCAGCGCAGTAGCACGCTGACGGGCTTCAGGAATCGGTGTACGGCCGATCAGCAGCGGCATGCAGACGTTCTCCAGCGCGGTGAACTCCGGCAGCAGGTGGTGGAACTGGTAGACGAAGCCCAGGGCGCGATTACGCAATTGACCGCGGGCCTTCTCACCCAGCGCCGAGAGTTCTTCGCCGGCCAGCCAGACGCTGCCCTTGGAGGGCGTATCCAGGCCGCCCAGCAAGTTGAGCAAGGTACTCTTGCCGGAGCCCGACGTACCGACGATGGCCACTCGCTCCCCCGGATGCAGTTCCAGTTGCAGGCCGGACAGGACCACCACCGATTCCGGACCTTCCTCGTAGGACTTGCCCAGGTCACGGCAGCTCAGGATTGCTTTTTCACTCATGCCCAACTCACTCATAACGTAGCGCCTCCGCAGGCTGGGTGCGCGCCGCACGCCAGGCTGGATACAGGGTGGCGAGAAAACTCAGGACCAATGCCGCGCCGCAGACCATCAACACGTCCTCGGCCATCAGTTGCGACGGCAGGTAGTCGATGAAGTACACGTCGGCATTCAGGAATTTATGGCCGATCAGGCCTTCGAGGGCGGAGATCGCAGCACTGACATTCAAGGCTGCGAGCATCCCCAGCACCGCACCGATCAGGGTGCCGACCACACCGATCACCGTGCCCTGGACCATGAAGATCGCCATGATGGTGCCCGGCGTAGCGCCCAGGGTGCGCAGAATGGCGATGTCGCCCTTCTTGTCGTTCACCACCATCACCAGGGTCGAGATGATGTTGAACGCAGCGACCGCGACGATCAGCAGCAAAAGCAGGCCGATCATGGCTTTTTCCATGCGGATGGCCTGGTACAGGTTGCCATGAGTACGGGTCCAGTCACGGGCGTAGAAATGGTTCTCGCCCAACTGCTGGGCGATTTCCCAAGCGGTGCGCGGGGCCTGGAACAGGTCGTCGAACTTCAGCCGCAGGCCCTGGACCTGATCCGACTTCCAGCGGTGCAAGCGGCCCAGGTCTTCCAGGTTGGTCAGGCCCAGGTAGCCGTCGATCTCGCCGGCGCCGACATGAAAGATGCCCACCACAGTAAAGCGCTTCATCCGCGGGAACATGCCGGCCGGGGTCACCGTGACTTCCGGGGCAACGAAGGTCAGCTTGTCTCCCAGGCCAACACCCAGCTTGGCGGCCGCCTTGTCGCCGATGACTATGCCGAAACTGCCGGGCGCCAGCGCGTCCAACTGCCCCTGCTGCATGAAATGGTCGATGATCGACACCTGCCGCTCTTTGCCAGGATCTATGGCGTTGAGCAGCACTTTCTGCACCTGGCCGTTGTTGGTCAGCAGGCCCTGCATCTGGGTGAATGGCGCCACCGCCAGCACTTTCGGGTTCTGCTTGACCTTGTCGGCCAGGCTTTGCCAGTCACTGATGGGTTCACCGGATTCGATGGTGGCGTGGGGCACCATGCCCAGCACGCGGGTGCGCATTTCATGATCGAAGCCATTCATCACCGACAGCACCACGATCATCACGATCACGCCGAGGGCGAGTCCGATCATCGAGGTCAGGGAAATGAATGACACAAAATGATTGCGACGCTTTGCACGGGTGTAACGCGTGCCGATAAAAGCAAACAGAGGTCTGAACATGTCGGGGCTTGTGCAGAGGAAAAGAAGACGTCCTTGTGGCGGGGCCTGGTAAGCAGCTTTACACTCAGACCACTGCCTCTACCATGGGTTCGCCATGTCGACATTAGATGAAGAAGATCGCCGCGAATACTACCGTATCGAGGACACGATCGCACTGGAAATTAGCCCCTTGTCCGCCCACGACGCGGCGAGCAAGGAAGTGTTGCAGGATGAGTCTCCGCTGTTCAATTTGCTCAGCGAGCTGCACCTGAGCGAATTCGAATCCCAGCACCTGCTGCGTCAGGTCAACGAGCGCGATCGCACCCTGGCCAGCTACCTCAAGGCCATGAACAAGCGCATCGACCTGCTCAGCCAGGTGGTGGCGCAGACCGTGTTCGGCAAGTTCGGCGAGCCGCAGCGGGTCACCCTTTCCGAAGGCGGCATCGAGTTCAACCACCACCTGAGCTATCCCAGCGGCAGCCACCTGGCGGTGAAACTGCTGTTGATGCCGCAAGCCCTGGGCCTGCTGCTGCGAGCCCGGGTCATCCACTGTGAGCCACAGAGCTTCGGCACCTTCGAGATCGGCACCGAATTCGAAGCATTGACCGATGCCCAGCGCCAACTGCTGGCGCGCTACATCCTGCAAAAACAGGCTCAGCAACGCCGCATGGCCCGGGACCAGACAGACCCCGCCGCTGGTTGAGCCGCAAGCCTGACCCCCTCTTAAGGAACAACATCCGTGAAGGAGCAATTGTGACCCTGATCTATGGCCATCGCGGCGCTAAAGGCGAAGCACCGGAAAACACCCTGACCAGCTTTCAGGAATGTCTCAAGCACGGCGTGCGCCGCTGCGAGCTCGACCTGCACCTGTCCATGGACGGCGAGCTGATGGTGATTCACGACCCGACCCTCAAGCGCACCACTGACCGGCGCGGCAAGGTGGTGGAGCATTCCGCCTCCGAACTGGTGACCTACGACGCACGCAAAGGCGGCCCGGGCTGGGTCAGCCCCTGCCCCATTCCACGCCTGGAAGAGCTGTTCGAAAAATGCGATTTCGAGCACTGGCAGCTGGAGGTCAAGAGTGCCTCGCGCACCCGCGCCGCCACCACGGTGCTGGCAATTCGGGAAATGGCCCAACGCTTCGGCCTGCTGGACAAGGTCACCGTGACCTCAAGCTCGCGGGAAGTGCTGAAAGCCGCAGTCGAACTGACCCCGGACCTGTCTCGCGGACTGGTAGCCGAATACGCCTGGCTCGACCCACTGAAGGTCGCCCAGAGCTATGGCTGCGAGATTCTTGCGCTGAACTGGACCCTGTGCACCCCGGAGCGACTGCAAAGGGCGCAGCGTCAGGGCTTGCATGTGTCAGTGTGGACGGTCAACGAGCCCGCGCTGATGCGCAGGCTCGCCGACTTCGGCGTAGATAGCCTGATTACAGACTTTCCCGGTTTGGCCAGCGCCACCCTCGAGAATTACTGAAGTCGGTCTCCCCGGCCGGCTCAGGCCACCGGCCGGAGCCGCTCAAAAAAGCCGGTTGAGGCCGTCGTACGCCGCTACCCGATAGGCTTCGGCCATGGTCGGGTAGTTGAAGGTGGTGTTGACGAAGTACTTCAGGGTGTTGTGCTCACCCGGCTGACTCATGATCGCCTGACCAATGTGGACGATTTCCGAAGCCTGGTAACCGAAGCAATGCACGCCGAGGACCTCCAGGGTTTCCCGATGGAACAGGATCTTCAGCATGCCTTGCGGCTCGCCGGCGATCTGCGCACGGGCCATGCCCTTGAAGAACGCCTTGCCCACTTCGTAAGGCACCTTGGCCTGGGTCAGCTCCTGCTCGTTCTTGCCGATCGAGCTGATCTCCGGAATGGTGTAGATCCCGGTCGGTACATCGTTGACGAAGCGCCAGCTGCCATTGTCGACAATGCTGCCGGCGGCGGAACGACCCTGGTCGTGGGCGGCACTGGCCAGACTCGGCCAGCCGATCACGTCACCGGCGCCGTAGATGTTCGGCACGCAGGTGCGGTAGTTCTCGTCGACTTCGATCTGGCCACGACTATTGACCTTGACCCCGATATTCTCCATGCCCAGCTTGTCGGTGTTGCCGGTACGGCCGTTGCACCAGAGCAAGGCGTCGGCCTTGATCTTCTTGCCGGATTTCAGGTGCAGGATCACCCCGTTGTCCACACCTTCAACGCGGTCGTATTCCTCGTTGTGGCGCACAGTGATGTTGTTGTTGCTGAAGTGGTAGCTCAGGGCCTGGGAAATCTCCGAGTCCAGGAAGCTGAGCAACTGGCCGCGGTTGTCCACCAGTTCCACCAACACCCCAAGACCACTGAAGATCGAGGCGTATTCGCAGCCGATGACCCCGGCGCCGTAAACAATGAGTTTGCGTGGGGTGTGGCCGAGGCTGAGGATGGTGTCGCTATCGTAGATACGCGGGTGACTGAAATCGATGTCCGCCGGGCGATAAGGACGCGAACCGGTGGCGATGATGATGTGCTTGGCTACCAGTTTTTCCACCACGCCATTGGCGCAAACCACTTCCACGGTCTGCTCGTCGGCGAAGCTGCCAGTGCCGAAGAACACATCGACCCGGTTGCGGGCGTAGTAGCCGGTGCGCGAGGCCACCTGCTTGGAAATCACCTTCTCGGCGCTCTTGAGCACGTCCGGAAAGGAAAACCAGCGCGGCTCGCCAATGGCCCGGAACATCGGATTGGTGTTGAACTGCATGATCTGCCGGACCGAGTGACGCAGGGCCTTGGACGGAATGGTACCCAGGTGGGTGCAGTTGCCGCCGACCTGGCGACGGCTATCGACCATCGCCACTTTGCGTCCTGCTTTCGCGGCGTTCATTGCCGCACCTTCTCCAGCGGGGCCCGAGCCCAGCACCACTACGTCGTAGTTGTAGACAGCCATGCGTACTCCTCAGAACAGGCCGAGATGCCCTTCTGGCATCTCCGGCTAAATCATGTCGCGGCCAGCGACATGAAGGATCAATTTGGCTCGGTTACGAACCCGGGCACAGTCTATAGAAGCGTCAACGCCGCGCACATTAACCCTTGGTCGCGTCGTAGGCTACTTTTGCCTGCACTACAGCATTCGCAACAGCGTGCCTGGTTATTGTTTTGGTCCGGCCAACAGCGCATCGAACGCCGGGTTGCTACGTGTGACGAAGCCTTTATCGGCACGCATCACAAAAAATGCGCCGATACGGTGTTTTTGCGCGTAGTCCCAGCCTGCTTCGGGACCAAGAATCAGTAACAGCGTAGAGAGGCCATCGGCCATGAGTGCCGAAGGATGAATCACGGTCACCGACGCCAGCCTGTGAGCGATGGGCTTGCCAAGCCTGGCATCGAAGGTATGGGAATAGCGCTGGCCGTCCTGCTCGAAGTAATTACGGTAGTCGCCAGACGTGGATACACCATAGCCATCCAGTGCGATCACCCGCTGGGCCACCTGCTGGTCGTCCCGCGGTTCCTCTAGGGCGATACGCCAGGACGCGCCGTCCGGTTTGCGGCCCACGGCCTTGAGCTCGCCAGTGACTTCGGCGAGAAAACTGTCGATCCCCAACTGCGCAAGCCGCGCGGCAATGCGATCCACTGCGTAACCGGCGGCAAGGCTGTTGAAGTCCACTTCCACCGGCGCATCCTTGCACAGCTCCTGGCCTTCGACATGCAAGTGCCCATGTCCGACCCGCTGCCGAACCTCGGCCAGGGCTGACGCGCTGGGAATTTTTTCCTCTCGCCCCTGAGGCCCAAAGCCCCAGAGGTCGAGCAGCGGCTCCACCGTCAGATCAAAGGCGCCGCCACTGTCCCGGGACAGCTGCTCGCCAACTCGCACCAAGTGCAGCACCGATTCAGGCATCGGTTGGCAGCTGTTGCCGGGCAAGGCGTTGAAACGCTCGATATCCGAGTCACTGCGGTAGGTGGACATCTGCCGATCAACCTCAGCCAGGATTTGCTCGACCTCGGCCTTGACCCGCGACTCATCCGGCACGCCGGTGCGCTGCACGTACTGAACGGAGTAAGTGCTGCCCATGGTCGGCCCGGAGACGCTGTGCAGGCGATCGCCACCACAGCCCGCCAACAGCGCCATCGCGCCCCACAATGCGTTCCACCACCATCGCCTTCCCGACAAGATTCCCCTCCAGATCAATTGCCCCAGAGGGCGAGCTGACAACGCAAATGGCCATTATGCGACAGGCGGATGCGGCATGCGCGCCAGACCTGCCAGCCTGGCCGGCACCAGAAGCTTGACCCAGAGCCATCGCGCAGCACCCAAGAGTTTTTGTTGCCTGACGCCGCCAGCACACATATTGTTACAAAACTGTTCAGCGTGCCGCCTCGCGCCCCACCTTTGCAGTGAGGACGAGTACTGACCAGGGATTGCTAACAAAACAGCCAAAGTGAGTGAAAAAATGTCCACGACCACGGGCAAAGGCAAGGCGATCTTTCGCGTTGTCAGCGGCAACTTTCTCGAGATGTTCGACTTCATGGTCTATGGCTTCTACGCCACGGCAATCGCCAAGACCTTCTTTCCGGCCGACAGCGCCTTCGCTTCATTGATGCTGTCCCTGGCCACTTTCGGCGCCGGCTTCCTGATGCGTCCACTGGGAGCGATCTTCCTCGGCGCCTACATCGACCGTCACGGCCGCCGCCAGGGCCTGATCATTACCCTGGTGCTGATGGCCGCAGGCACTGTGCTGATTGCCTGCGTGCCGGGCTACGCCACTCTCGGCGTCGCCGCTCCGCTGCTGGTGCTGCTGGGTCGCTTGCTGCAGGGCTTCTCCGCGGGCGTGGAACTGGGTGGCGTGTCGGTGTACCTGGCCGAGATCTCGACACCGGGCCGCAAGGGCTTCTTCGTCAGCTGGCAATCGGCAAGCCAACAGGCGGCCGTGGTGTTTGCCGGCTTGCTGGGGGTGGGTCTGAACCACTGGCTGAGCCCCGAACAAATGGGTGAGTGGGGCTGGCGCGTGCCGTTCCTGGTGGGCTGCATGATTGTTCCGGCAATCTTCATGATCCGCCGCTCTCTCGAGGAAACACCCGAGTTCCAGGCCCGCAAACATCGCCCCACCCTGCAGGAAGTCATCCGCTCCATCAGTCAGAACTTCGGAGTCGTCATTGCCGGCATGGCCTTGGTGGTGATGACCACCGTGTCCTTCTACCTGATCACCGCCTACACCCCGACCTTTGGCAAGGCCGAGCTGCACTTGTCGGACTTCGACGCCCTGCTGGTGACTGTGTGCATCGGCCTGTCGAACTTCTTCTGGCTGCCGGTCATGGGCTCGCTGTCGGACCGCATCGGTCGTAAACCGCTGCTGCTGGGCGCCACCATCCTGGCCATCTTCACCGCTTACCCGGCGCTGTCCTGGCTGGTGGCCAACCCCAGCTTCAGCCACCTGCTGATCGTCGAGCTGTGGCTGTCCTTCCTCTATGGCTCGTACAACGGCGCGATGGTGGTGGCCCTGACTGAAATCATGCCGGTGGAAGTGCGCACCACCGGCTTCTCGCTGGCCTACAGCCTGGCAACCGCAACCTTCGGCGGCTTTACCCCGGCGGCCTGCACCTACCTGATCCACGTTCTGGGCAACCAGGCCGCACCGGGCATCTGGCTCAGCGGCGCGGCGGTGCTGGGGCTGATTGCGACACTGGTGCTATTCCGTGGCAACCGCCACGAACTGCGTGCAGCGCAGGCGGCTGGCAGCGCCTGACAGCCAGCAGCGCGGACAAGTTGGCACCTACAAATGACGCTGGCCTCGTAGGCGAAAGCCACAAACAAAAACGCCCCGACAAGTCGGGGCGTTTTCATTTCAGCAGTCGCTTAGCGTGGGAATGCTGGCGGGTTGACCCCGGCCATGTCTTCCATTACGCGCACAACCTGGCAGCTGTAACCGAACTCGTTGTCATACCAGACGTACAGAACAACGCGGTTGTCCTGAACTATGGTCGCTTCAGCGTCGACAACACCGGCGTGACGCGAACCCACGAAGTCGGTGGACACCACTTCCTGCGAATTGACGAAGTCGATTTGCTTATGCAGATCGGAGTGCAGCGCCATGTAGCGCAGGTACTCGTTCATCTCTTCACGGGTGGCGGCTTTCTCAAGGTTCAGGTTGAGAATGGCCATCGACACGTTTGGCGTTGGAACGCGGATCGCGTTACCGGTCAGCTTGCCGGCCAGCTCAGGCAGGGCCTTGGCAGCAGCGGTAGCAGCACCCGTCTCGGTGATCACCATGTTCAGCGCGGCGCTACGGCCACGACGATCGCCCTTGTGGAAGTTGTCGATCAGGTTCTGGTCGTTGGTGTACGAGTGAACGGTTTCAACGTGACCGTTGATGATGCCGAACTTGTCATTCACAGCCTTGAGCACCGGCACGATGGCGTTGGTGGTGCAGGAAGCGGCGGACACGATCTTGTCGTCAGCAGTGATTTCGTTGTGGTTGATACCGTGAACGATGTTCTTCAGCTTGCCTTTGCCAGGCGCAGTCAGAACCACGCGATCGATACCCGGGCAGGTCAGGTGCTGGCCCAGGCCGTCGGCATCACGCCATACACCGGTGTTGTCCACCAGCAGCGCGTTCTTGATCCCGTACTGGGTGTAGTCCACCTCGGTCGGGTTCTTCGCGTAGATCACCTGGATCAGGTTGCCGTTGGCGGTGATGGTGTTGTTTTCTTCGTCGATGGTGATGGTGCCGTTGAACGAACCGTGCACCGAATCGCGACGCAGCAGGCTGGCGCGCTTGGTCAGGTCGTTTTCGGCGCCTTTGCGCACCACGATGGCGCGCAGACGCAGACCGTCGCCACCACCGGTTTTCTCGATCAGGATGCGCGCCAGCAGACGGCCGATACGACCGAAGCCGTACAGGACAACGTCAGTGCCTTTGCGGGCCGAAGCGTTTTGCTGGCCAACCACGTCAGCCATTTCTTCGCGAACGAACTGCTCGGCGCTGCGGCCATTGCCTTCGTTACGGAATTTGAACGCCAACTTGCCCAGGTCTACCGAAGCTGCGCCGAGCTTGAGCTCGCTCATTGCTTTGAGCAGAGGGAATGTTTCGTGGACGGAGAGTTCGCTGTCGTCGGAGGAGCGATGGCGAGCAAAGCGATGAGCCTTGAGAATCGCGATGACAGACTGGTTGATCAGGCTGCGGCCATAGATCGAGCTCACCACATTGTTATTGCGGTAGAGCTGACCGATAAGCGGAATCATCGCTTCTGCGAGTGCTTCACGGTCGATCCATTCACCAAGACACTGGTCGGGCTTCTGAGTCACGGGAACCTTCCACATGTAGGGGCAGAAAAAAGGGGCTACATTATGACGCCGAGTCCCTCTCGTAGCAATGCGCGCCTGTCGTGCGGAACGTAACAAAAAGCCCTTGCAAAAAAACACCACTATGCTGGAGGCCAGTAAAACCGCGGCTTCCAGCCGCGTCAATTTTTTGGACAGCCAAGCAACCTGTATGTAACCCTCCGTAACACCGAGCAAATTCGGCACTACATTTCCACCAAAAAAGCACATTTTGTTGTCATAGCCACTACATTTGCCCTGACCGGCGTAATAGACGCATCAGCCACTGACAGTGGCCACCCGGGGCCGTTACAATTACCGACTTTCGTCGCAACGCTTGGAGCTTGACCGTCCGTGCCCGTCCTGCGTCTACCGCTACTCCCTGCCGCCGCCGGTAAACAGCATTGGGGCAACCTGCCCGGTGCCGCCCTGAGCCTGGCCATCGCCGAAGCCGCCAGCGCCGCCAAGCGCTTTACCCTCCTGCTGACCGCCGACAGCCAAAGCGCTGACCGGCTGGAACAGGAGCTGGGCTTCTTCGCCCCGGATCTGCCGGTGCTGCATTTCCCCGACTGGGAAACCCTGCCCTACGACCTGTTCTCGCCGCACCAGGACATCATTTCCCAGCGTATCGCCAGCCTCTACCGGCTGCCGGAGCTGGAGCACGGCGTACTGGTGGTGCCCATCACCACCGCCCTGCACCGCCTGGCGCCGACCCAGTTCCTGCTGGGCAGCAGCCTGGTACTGGACGTTGGCCAGAAGCTCGATGTGGAACAGATGCGCACGCGTCTGGAGGCCAGCGGCTATCGCTATGTCGATACAGTCTATGAGCACGGCGAATTCACCGTGCGCGGCGCCTTGATCGACCTGTTCCCCATGGGCAGCAAGTTGCCTTACCGCATCGACCTGTTCGACGACGAAATCGAGACCCTGCGCACCTTCGACCCGGAGAACCAGCGCTCCATCGACAAGGTCGACTCGGTGCGCCTGCTGCCGGCCAAGGAATTCCCTCTGCAGAAAGAAGCGGTGACTCGCTTCAAGGCACGCTTTCGCGAACGCTTCGACGTGGACTTCTGCCGCTGCCCGATCTTCCAGGACCTGAGCAGCGGGATTACCCCGGCCGGTATCGAGTGCTACCTGCCGCTGTTCTTCGAAGAGACTTCGACCCTGTTCGACTACCTGCCCCAGGACACCCAAGTGTTCTCCCTGCCGGGCATCGAACAGGCCGCGGAAAACTTCTGGAACGATGTACGCAACCGCTATGAAGAGCGCCGCGTCGATCCATCGCGCCCGCTCCTGCCTCCGGCGGAACTGTTCCTGCCGGTGGAAGACTGCTTCGCCCGCCTGAAAAACTGGCCACGGGTGGTGGCGAGCCAGCAGGACATCGAAACCGGCGTCGGCCGCGAGCGTTTCCCGGCCCACGAATTGCCCAACCTGGCCATCGAGGCCAAGGCCAACCAGCCGCTGGCGGCGCTCTCGGGCTTCCTCGACGAGTTCCCCGGCCGGGTGTTGTTCACCGCCGAATCCGCCGGCCGCCGGGAAGTGCTGCTGGAGCTGCTGGAACGCCTCAAGCTGCGGCCGAAGACCGTCGACAGCTGGCCGGATTTCGTCGCCAGCAAGGAGCGCCTGGCAATCACCATTGCCCCTCTGGACGAGGGACTGGTATTGGACGACCCGGCCCTGGCCCTGGTGGCGGAAAGCCCGCTGTTTGGTCAGCGGGTGATGCAGCGTCGGCGCCGGGAAAAACGCGCCGACGCCAATAACGATGCAGTGATCAAGAACCTCACCGAGCTGCGCGAAGGCGCGCCGGTGGTGCACATCGACCACGGTGTCGGCCGCTACCTGGGTCTGGCGACCCTGGAGATCGACAACCAGGCCGCCGAGTTCCTGACCCTGGAATACGCAGAGGGCGCCAAGCTCTATGTGCCCGTGGCCAACCTGCACCTGATCGCCCGCTACACCGGTAGCGACGACGCCCTGGCGCCGTTGCACCGCCTCGGCTCGGAAGCCTGGCAGAAAGCCAAGCGCAAGGCCGCCGAGCAAGTGCGGGACGTGGCCGCCGAGCTGCTGGACATCTATGCCCGGCGCGCCGCCCGCGAAGGTTACGCCTTCGCCGATCCGAAGGCCGACTACGCCACCTTCAGCGCCGGCTTCCCCTTCGAGGAAACCCCGGACCAGCAGAGCACCATCGAAGCGGTGCGCGAGGACATGCTCTCGGGCAAACCGATGGACCGCCTGGTCTGTGGCGACGTCGGCTTCGGCAAGACCGAAGTGGCCATGCGCGCCGCTTTCATTGCGGTCCACGGCGGCAAGCAAGTGGCCATCCTGGTGCCCACCACCCTGCTCGCTCAACAGCACTACAACAGCTTCCGCGACCGCTTCGCCGACTGGCCGGTGACCGTGGAGGTGATGAGCCGCTTCAAGTCGGCCAAGGAAGTGAACGCCGCAGTGGCGGACCTGGCCGAAGGCAAGATCGACATCGTCATCGGCACCCACAAGCTGCTGCAGGACGATGTGAAGATCAAGAACCTGGGGCTGGTGATCATCGACGAAGAACACCGCTTCGGGGTGCGCCAGAAGGAACAGCTCAAAGCCCTGCGCAGTGAAGTCGACATCCTCACCCTGACCGCCACGCCGATCCCGCGAACCCTGAACATGGCCGTCTCGGGCATGCGCGACTTGTCGATCATCGCCACGCCGCCGGCGCGACGCCTGTCGGTGCGCACCTTTGTCATGGAGCAGAACAAGAGCACGGTCAAAGAGGCCCTGC
Organism: Pseudomonas danubii; assembly: GCF_042980055.1. NCBI lineage: Bacteria > Pseudomonadati > Pseudomonadota > Gammaproteobacteria > Pseudomonadales > Pseudomonadaceae > Pseudomonas > Pseudomonas danubii. The sequence continues at coordinate 3,379,515 of NZ_CP116502.1, read as the reverse complement.
TGCGTGAACTGCTGCGTGGCGGCCAGGTGTACTACCTGCACAACGACGTGAAAACCATCGAGAAATGCGCCGCCGACCTGGCCGAACTGGTGCCCGAAGCACGGATCGGCATCGGCCATGGGCAGATGCGCGAACGCGAACTCGAACAGGTGATGAGCGACTTCTACCACAAGCGCTTCAACGTGCTGATCGCCTCGACCATCATCGAGACCGGGATCGACGTGCCGAGCGCCAACACCATCATCATCGAGCGCGCCGACAAGTTCGGCCTGGCCCAGTTGCACCAGTTGCGCGGTCGGGTCGGCCGTAGTCACCACCAGGCCTATGCCTACCTGCTGACACCCCCGCGCCAGCAAATCACCCCGGACGCTGAAAAGCGCCTGGAAGCCATCGCCAATACCCAGGACCTGGGGGCCGGTTTCGTGCTGGCCACCAACGACCTGGAAATTCGCGGCGCCGGCGAGCTGCTGGGCGACGGCCAGAGCGGGCAGATCCAGGCTGTGGGCTTCACCCTTTATATGGAGATGCTCGAGCGCGCGGTGAAGGCCATCCGCAAGGGCGAACAGCCGAACCTCGACCAGCCCCTGGGCGGCGGCCCGGAAATCAACCTGCGCCTGCCGGCACTGATTCCCGAGGACTACCTGCCGGATGTGCACGCCCGCCTGATCCTCTACAAGCGCATCGCCTCGGCAACCGACGAAGACGGCTTGAAGGACCTGCAAGTGGAGATGATCGACCGCTTCGGCCTGCTGCCCGAGCCCACCAAGAACCTGATCCGCCTGACACTGCTGAAACTCCAGGCCGAAACCCTGGGAATCAAGAAGGTCGACGGCGGCCCGCAAGGCGGGCGCATCGAGTTTGCCGCAGATACGCCGGTGGACCCATTGGCACTGATCAAACTGATTCAGAGCCAGCCCAAACGCTACAAATTCGAAGGCGCAACCCTGTTCAAGTTCATGGTGCCTATGGAGCGCCCGGAAGAGCGCTTTAATACATTGGAGGCACTGTTTGAACGCCTCACCCCGAAAACTGCTTGAAGGACGCCCCATGCGCCTGTTCCGCTCCCTGACCCTGCTCCTGACCCTGGTCGCGCCCATGGCGTTTGCCGACGATCTGTACCAGGTGGAAATGATCCTTGTCCGGCAGAACGCCGAGCCGCAGATCATAAGCCGCGCCGCTCCGGAAGACTGGGCCGCCGGCGCTCAACGCCTGAGCCCGGAAAGCCAGCGCACGCCCGCCCTGGGCGGGATCGTCGAGAAGCTCAATGCCAGTGGCAACTACAGCGTGCTGCTGCACAAGGCCTGGCAGCAGACCCTGGGGGAAACCCCGGTCAAGGTGGCCCTCAGCGACGGGCGGGAACTGTTCGGCCAGTTCCCCATCGAAGGCACCCTGAACCTCAAGCTCGGGCGCTTCACCGATGTGGACGCAGACTTCTGGATCAACCAGATCGACAGCAATGGCCTGGTTACCCGCAGCGAACGCCTGAAGCAGCAAAGCCACACCAAAAACGGTCAGCTCAACTACCTGGACAACGGCCACCTAGCGCTGCTGATCAAGATCACCTCGCTCACCGCACCGGCGCCGCGCCCTGCTCCAACTGAAATACCGGACTGATCGAAGTCCCTATGACCCCGCCCCTGACCAAACCCCTGGCCCCGTCCTGGGTCAATCGCTTCAAGGAACAAACCTTGGAGCGCGGCCGGCGTTACGCCCTGGAAAGACGTGTACGCATCGTTACCGCCGCAGACAGCGCTATCACTGCCAGCTGCGAAGGCTCCGGTGGCAATGTCTATCGGCAGCACATCAGCCTGCGAGAATCGAGCAAGGGCAACCTGCTGCTGATCGACGCCCATTGCACCTGCCCGGTCCGCAGCAACTGCAAACACATCGCCGCCGTGCTGTTGCAAGTGGAAGAAACCCTGGCCTATCCCGCCGCAGCCAAGGATGCCGAGCTGCTGGAAAAGCTCTCCGCGGTACTCGACAGCCGCCGCCCCGCAGCGCTGCCACAGCACTTGCTGGAGGATGTGCAACCCGTGCCGCGCCTGTGGCTGGCAAGCATCGAATTCAGCGCTTTCGAACCACGCAACGGCAAGATGCAGCGCTATATCCAGCACCGCGCCGCACTGTCATTCAACTACATGGGCGAACACGTCAGCGGCCAGAAGAATGCCGATGTGATCATCCGCCAGGAACATCAGACCCTGCGTATAAAGCGCCACCCCGAGCGTGAGCAAGGCTGGCGCGAGCAACTGCGAAACCTGGGTTTCAAGATCGCCACCCGGCAGAGCAAGGCATTACCGGAAAGCGCCGGCGAGCTGTTCGAGATGGTCAACGACAGCGCCTGGCTGACCTTCACCCTCAATGAGCTGCCCAAGCTGCGCAACCAGGGCTGGGAGCTGCAGATCGACGAAGGCTTCGGCTTCGACCTGACAGCCGTGGACGACTGGTACGCCAGCGTCGACGAAGCGCCAGGGCGCGACTGGTTCGACCTGGAACTGGGGATCATCGTCAATGGCGAGCGCCTGAGCCTGCTGCCGATCCTACTTAACCTGATGCGCTCCCACACCGAACTCCTCAACCCGGAACGCCTGGCCAGGCGCCGTGACGATGAGTTGATCCTGGTGAACATTCCCAACCGACCCAATTCCTTGCACGGCCCGCTGCAAGTGGCACTGCCCTACGGCCGCCTGAAACCGGTGCTGGCAACCCTGGGGGAGTTCTATCTGCAGGAGCCCGGGGAAACCGCCCTGCGCCTGAGCAGTGCCGATGCCACACGCCTGAACCCACTGCAGGACCTGCCACTGCTCTGGGAAGGTGGCGAGCATATCCGCACCTTTGCCCAGCGCCTGCGCGACATCAAGGACTACTCGGCGCCGGTGCCAGAAGGGTTGAATGCCACCCTGCGCCTCTATCAGCAGGAAGGCTTGAGCTGGATGCAGTCCCTGCGCCAGCTGGAAGTGGGCGGCATCCTCGCCGATGACATGGGCCTGGGCAAAACCCTGCAGACCCTGGCGCACATCCTCAGCGAGAAAAACGCCGGCCGCCTGGACCGCCCTTGCATGGTGGTCATGCCCACCAGCCTGATTCCCAACTGGCTGGACGAAGCGGCGCACTTCACCCCGCAACTCAAGGTTCTGGCGCTGTATGGCGCGGGACGCAAGAAACACTTCGCGCAACTGGCCGACTACGACCTGCTGCTGACCACCTATGCACTGCTGCCCAAGGATGTTGAACTGCTGGCCGCGCAGCCCTTGCACGTACTGATCCTCGACGAGGCGCAGTACATCAAGAACCCGTCGAGCAAGGCCGCCCAAGCCGCACGCGAACTCAACGCCCGGCAGCGCCTGTGCCTGTCTGGCACGCCCCTGGAAAACCATCTTGGAGAACTCTGGTCGCTGTTCCACTTCCTGTTGCCGGGCTGGCTTGGCGATGCCAGGAGCTTCAACCGCGACTACCGGGTGCCGATCGAAAAGCACGCCAGCGAAGTGCGCCTGCAGCACCTCAACGGCCGGATCAAACCCTTCCTGCTACGCCGCACCAAGGAGCAAGTGGCCACTGAGCTGCCGCCTAAGACCGAGATCATCCATTGGGTCGAACTCAACGAGGCGCAACGGGACGTCTACGAAACCATGCGCCTGGCCATGGACAAGAAAGTCCGCGACGAGATCACCCGCAAGGGCGTGGCGCGCAGCCAGATCATCATCCTCGAAGCCCTGCTCAAACTGCGCCAGGTGTGCTGCGACCTGCGCCTGGTCAACGACTCGCCCCCGGCGCGGGGCAGCTCGTCGGGCAAACTCGACAGCCTGATGGAGATGCTTGAGGAGTTGTTCGAAGAAGGCCGGCGCATTCTGCTGTTTTCGCAGTTCACCTCGATGCTGAGCCTGATCGAAGCCGAGCTCAAACGACGCAAAATCGCCTACGCCCTGCTCACCGGCCAGACCCGGGATCGGCGCACGCCGGTGCGGGATTTCCAGAGCGGCAAGCTGCAGATCTTTTTGATCAGCCTTAAAGCGGGCGGCGTGGGCCTGAATCTGACCGAGGCCGACACCGTGATCCACTACGATCCGTGGTGGAACCCGGCGACCGAGAGCCAGGCAACCGACCGCGCCTACCGCATCGGCCAGGAAAAGCCGGTGTTCGTCTACAAGCTCATTGCCCGGGGCACCGTGGAGGAGAAGATCCAGCTCCTGCAACAAGAGAAGTCGGACCTGGCGGCAGGCGTACTGGACGGGCGCAAGGCCGGCGACTGGAAGCTGCAGAGTGAAGACATCGAAGCCCTGTTCGCACCGTTGCCAGACAACAAAGCCGGCCGCTGAGGCCGGTCAATGCACGGGCACCGCGCAACTCGCGGTGCCGTGCCATACCACCTCAATCGATCAACTGCGCAGCCTTCAGCGCTTCCAGAGCCGCGAGCCAGCGCGGGTCCTGCTTATATTCGAGATTGGCGAACGCCTGACCGCGCATCCGGGCCAGACGTGGCGACGGCTGCACCTTCAAGCGCTGCGCGGCGCTCAAGGCCAGCTCGGCCGCGGCGCGGTCATTGCACACCAGGCCCATGTCACAACCGGCACCAAGAGCGGCTTCGATCCGGCTCGCGGCATCCCCCACCACGTGAGCGCCGGCCATGGACAAGTCATCACTGAAGATCACCCCGTCAAATTGCAGTTCGCCACGCAGGATGTCCTGCAACCAGCGCCGAGAGAAACCGGCCGGCTGGGAGTCGACTTGCGGGTAGATCACATGAGCCGGCATCACTGCCGCCAGTTGCTTGCTCAGGCGCGCAAATGGCAGCAGGTCCTTGGCACGAATCTCCTCCAGGCTGCGCTCGTCGTTGGGAATCGCCACATGGGAATCGGCCTCGGCCCAGCCATGCCCGGGGAAATGCTTGCCCGTGGCCGCCATCCCGGCGCTGTTCATGCCGCGGATAAAGGCCCCGGCCAACAGCGCCGCGCGTTCCGGATTCCCCTCGAAAGCCCGGCTACCCACCACCGCACTGCGCTGGTGATCAAGATCCAGGACCGGAGCAAAACTCAGATCCAGGCCCACAGCCAGCACTTCGGTGGCCATCATCCAGCCACACTGTTCAGCCAGGTATTCGGCATTCGGGTTATCCGCGAGGGCGCGCATGGCCGGCAGACGAACAAAGCCCTGGCGTAGCCGCTGTACCCTGCCACCTTCCTGATCCACCGCCAATAGCAGATCAGGACGGATGGCGCGGATCGCGGCACTGAGCTCACGCACCTGGCGCGGATGCTCGATATTGCGAGCAAAGATGATCAATCCACCCACTTGCGGCTGGCGCAGGAGTTGGCGATCTTCAGCCGTCAGCCAAGTACCGGCGACGTCCACCATCAAGGAGCCTTGCAGGCCAACGGTCATAAAATTTCCTTAATCACAAATACGCGCGCCATCAGCGATGGCTTCCTGGCGACGCAGACAAGGCCGTATCCACGAGGGACACAGCCGAGCCGATCGACATCGACGAGAGGAAAGCACAGGGGTAAGAACGGGAATCGGCATGGGCGGCTAGCTTAGCGGATGTAAGCTGTCGCGCCCACCCGTGAGGTCAAGCCTTGGCGACTGCCGGGGCCGACTTGCTACGCGGCTTGAGCTGAGCGCTAGCCATGGCTTCGTCCGTGACCCCGGTTTCGGCACGCATGCCGGCGGCGAGGAACGGCACCATCAGCCGCATCACCTGCTCGATGGAGGTATTGACCCCGAAATCGGTCTCAGCGATGGCGCGCAATGCCTTGATCCCGGACATGCTGAAGGCCGCAGCACCCAGCATGAAGTGCACACGCCAGAACAACTCGATGGGCGGAATACGCGGCGCCGCTTCGTTAACCAGCAACATATAACGGCGGAATACCTTGCCGTACATGTCTTCCAGATAACGCCGCAAATGGCCCTGGCTCTGACTAAAGGCCAGTCCCAGCAGACGCATGAAGATCGACAGGTCGTTACCACTACGAGGCTGCACCACCAGCGCCTGTTCGACGAGGATTTCCAACAGTTCCTCAAGACTCGGCTTGCTGTCCGGTTTTGACTGCCGCCGCTCCAGCTCGCGATCAAGACTGATGCAGAAAGGTCCAAGGAAGCGCGAGAACACTGCCTGGATCAACGCCTTCTTGGAACCGAAATGATAGTTGACTGCCGCCAGGTTGACCCCGGCCTTGCTGGTGATCAGCCGCAACGAGGTTTCGGCAAAACCTTTTTCCGCGAACAACTGCTCGGCAGCATCGAGAATGCGTTCAACGGTTTCCGACTGGGCCATGGCTACTCCGCCTGACAAACACTTGTTTGAAACATACGTTTCAGGCTCTGCAATGTCAAGCCTGCCGGCCTCTGCAGAGGCCGGCAGGCGCGCTATTTAATCATACCTACCGACCTCTGTAGCCAGCCTTCGGCAACGGATTCCAGCATCAGGATGATGACCGCCCGGTAGCCCCCAGAAAAAGGAGGATTGCCAAGTGACACTCACTGTATATAATCCCAGTCACTGTATAAAAAGACAGAGCGATCGACATGCTAAAACTGACGCCACGCCAAGCTGAGATTCTGGCTTTTATCAAACGCTGCCTCGAAGACAACGGGTATCCCCCCACCCGTGCCGAAATTGCCCAGGAGCTGGGCTTCAAGTCACCCAATGCCGCCGAAGAACACCTCAAGGCTCTGGCCCGCAAAGGCGCTATCGAGATGACTCCGGGAGCCTCTCGCGGCATTCGCATCCCCGGTTTTGAAGCCAAAACCGACGACTCGCTACCCATCATTGGTCGTGTCGCCGCCGGCGCCCCCATTCTCGCCCAACAGCACATCGAAGAGTCCTGCAACATTAACCCGACCTTCTTTAATCCTCGCGCCGACTACTTGCTTCGGGTCCAAGGCATGAGCATGAAGGACATCGGCATCTTCGACGGCGACCTGCTCGCGGTGCATACCACCCGCGAAGCTCGTAATGGCCAGATTGTAGTCGCGCGCATCGGCGATGAAGTCACGGTCAAGCGCTTCAAGCGCGAAGGCAGCAAGGTCTGGCTGATCGCCGAGAATCCGGAATTTGCCCCTATCGAAGTCAACCTGAAAGATCAGGAACTGGTGATCGAAGGCTTGAGTGTCGGCGTCATTCGCCGCTAAAGGAGGCTCCATGCAGTTCCCCCAGACACCACAGCAAGCACAACTACCACTGTTCGAAGCGTTCCTGGCCCAGCCACTGGCGCCCGTACTCAAGGAAGCGGTCGAATCGCCCTGGAACAACGATCCAGAAGCCTTCAGTGAACTGTCGCTGCGCGGCGCCACCGGGAACTGCCTGAACCTTCTGGCCCCCATCCTCAGGGAGCTGAGTCAGGATCAGGACGCCCGTTGGCTGACCCTGATCGCCCCTCCATCCAGCCTGACCCAAAGCTGGTTGCGGGAGGCTGGACTGAATCGCGAGCGTATCCTGCTGCTGCATCCACGGGGTAATCAAAGCCCGCAGCAGCTCGCTTGTGAAGCCTTAAGACTGGGCCGCAGCCATACCGTGGTCAGTTGGCTGAACCCGCTAAGCGGCAGTGCTCGGCAACAACTGATCAGTGCCGCACGCACGGGTGATGCGCAAAGCCTGAATATTCGCCTGGGATAAATACCGGGAAGTCACAGTAAATGCGCTTGAATGACGCGAGGCTTCTCCAGGATTGAGAAGCCGGAACAAATATGACGAATAACCGGAAGAAAACCGATAAACGGGTTTAGTGGAGAACCCGCGGACCGTCTTCCTTGTCGATTTCACCTTCAACCAAGCGTCCGGCCATCTGCACGCCGACGCTCAACATGGCCTTGGCCACTTCCACATGCTGACCTTGCAAAAAGACTTTGGCATCTTCGGAAAAATCCAAAGTAACCAGAGAACCCTCGTCCTCAGCTCTGCGCAGCTCAATACGACCGTCTGGCAATTCGACAATTTCTAGAAAGGACGTTGGCATAAAAGTCTGGTCTCCACGAAAGGCGGGGATTATATCAGTCATAACCCCCACCTCGCTCAGGATCTTGCATGGCAGCAGCTACTGCTCGACGCGCCACCTTCCCTTCTCCGCCCGATGCCCCCTAAGCCGAACACGCCACAGAGGCGCAGCAGAGCCCCTCAGAAATTCGGCTTGTATTCAAAACCCGCCGACGCCTGGCTGTCGGAAAACGGCGTGACCAGTGACTTTTTCAGGGTCAACCGATTAACCAGCGAGCCGGGAAACAACTGAATGCTGTTATTGAAATGCTCCACATTCAGATTGAACAGGGTAATGGCGCCGCTGACATTGCCCTCCTGCTCGGCTACCTCACGCATCAGGTTGTTCATCAGCTCCGCAGACTTGAGCTCGGGATAGGCTTCAAACGCCAGGTTCAACCCTCCCAGCAACGCCTTGGTCCCCCGATCCACCGACTTCAACGCCTCGCCATCCGCCACAGATGGCAAGCTGGTGATGGCGCTACGGAGTCCGACTATTTTCTCCAGCAACTGGCTTTCGTAATCCTGAAAACCGGCCACTTGCGGCTCAAGCACATCCAGCACCTTGATCTTCTGCCTCTGGTAGGTGAGCACATCCGACCAGGCCCGTTGCACGCGGTTATAAGCGCTGACGATCTTGTTGTAGTGCACATAGGCAAGGACACCCAAGACAATCGCAATCACTAACAACAATTCCATACCCTACTGCTCCATATCATCGGTGACTGTCAGCGGAAGCTCGAAATTGTTGTCCTGCAACTCCGCCAACTCATGCACGAGGGCCAGAACCGGAAAAAGGTTCGGCAATTTAAGCCCCTGCTTGATCTTTGCGTAGAAGCCCGGAAGGTCCTCAAGGGTTCCCGGGTCCTGATAGGCCATGACTTCGGCATCATCGAAGCTCAGACACAAGCGCCCCTGACTGGAAAACTCCAGATTCACATTCTTCAGCCGCCGACAAAGACCCAGCAAGAAAACCAGGGTGGTGGGCGTTGCGAACCTTGCGCAAGCCAGCTCACTCTCACCACAAAACATGAAAGTCCTGTTGAAGTCATCGAAGGTAGTCTCGAAGACCTTGCGCTTGGTAATTTTTTTATCCGGGAGATTGCTACGCACTGCCACGCCCCTCACCCAGGGGAACTCCACCACCAGACTGAAGCGATCGAAGCTCTCATACACCCGCTCGGACTCGCCATCGGATTTTTTCTTGATATGAGAGTTCACATAACGCAGGTGGTGAAAGACAAAAGACAGCTCGTGCCGAGCTCCCTGATAGACCCCCTTGGCCGAAGCCTCGATACGACGACTGTCATTGCCACGGTCATAGTCATCAAACTCACCGCTCAATTGCCTGAAACGCTCATCAGCTGATCCACCCGGGTCCCACAGACCATTACTGAGGAACGAACATTTACGGGCTATCTTCTTCGGTAGCTCGTCAAAGGCCGCCTTACGGCTCATCCAGATGTACAGACTGGCAAAACCCAGGCACGCCGCGACAAACACCATCGGGATCACACCAGCCATGGCAGGCACGGCCGCAGCAATAGCCAGCATCAACAGCACCAGGGGCTGGGCATGATCGAATTTCAACCCACCTTTGAAGGTGCGGAGCTTGTCGATAACCTTCAGCAAATCCTCGTTTGACCTGGCGCGCGCGACTTCCGAGTCGCAGCTGGCCAACAAGCGGACCAGCTCGGCATCATGCTTGAGAAACTGCATCATTCTTCCTTGCTCAATTCGCCGGATTCGGAAGTCTGTGGAACGACAGCAGCAACAACATGACCGTCGTGCTGCTGGGCCAACCGCTCTATCTGCGCCAACAACGGATACAACTTCGGCAACTCGATGCCAGCCTCGATCCGCTCACGAAAGACCGCCAGATCACTCAGCAACCCCGGATCGGCATAAGCCATGATGTCTTCATTGTTGAAGCTCAGGCAGAGCCGTCCCTGGCTGGAGAACTCCAGATTGACCCCATTGAGCTGGCGCGAAAGCTCCATCAACAGATCCAGCGTCGCAGGCGTGGCGAAGCGCTCGCAACAGGCGGGGTCAATGCCGCGCAGCACAAAGGTCTGATTGAAATCGTCGCGGTCGGTCTTGAAGGGCTGTCCAGACAGCGGTATTTCCAAGGGACTGGATCGAACCGCAATCTCTCTCACCCAAGGGAAATCCACCACCAGACTGTAGCGGTGGTAGTTCGTGTAAACCGTCCTGAAGCCTCCGCTGGCCTCGCGCTCGCGACTGGAGATCACATATCGTAGATGGTGATACTCGAATGCCAGCGAATGCCGCTCTCCTCGATACACCCCCTGGAGCGAGTCCAGGATACGGCGCTGCTCAATCTCGCTACCCCGCTGGTAATCAGTGAACTCGTTGTCCAGTCTCTTCAGGCGCCAGTCGGCACTGCTGTCGAATTCGCTCAAGTCGTTGCCCAACATCATGCACTTGCGGGTAATGCTCGCCGCCAGATCCGTCAACGCCCCAGAGACGCCCTTGCTGACCCGGTAGCTGAAGAAACAAAGAGCCACAAACACCCAGAACATCCCGCCCATGCCATCCATCAACAACCCAGCCGCGAGCGCGGCAAACGCCAGCACCAGGAGCGTTATTGACTGCATATGATCGAATTCCAGGCCACCGGGGAATATCTCCAGCCGGTCGAGCACCTCCAGCAGATCCGCCTTGGACTGAGCGTTGATGACTCGCATCTGGCAATCGCTCAGCAGGCGAACTAGCGCTTGGTCACGCAAGAAGAACAACATAAATCTTCCTTGATCAATTAAACGCGTCGCGTATCAAGCGACGCTCAGGCTCAACACTCGTTCAAGCCATCTCGAAAACGAATGGCCAGGGCCTTGAGATTCTGCCGCCAACTTTCCAGCTCTTCCCGGCTCAGTTCCTGCTCCGACTCTTCCTCATCCAGATTGACCGCCACGATCAGCGGCTGGGTCACATCGCCCTTGGGCTTGTGCGGCGCTCGCGGTGGTTGAAAGAGTTCGCTGTAAGCGGATAGCAGTTGCGCCAGCCAGGTCTGCGGGCTCTGCGCCAATTCCACCAGCTCCGCCAGCTCGGGAATCGCAATGCTATCCAGCACTTCACGGCTCAGGATCTGCTCGACCCGCGCAGCATTGGCCTGCGGCAGCCGGTAGAACCCTGCAATTTCGTGGCATAGCCCCAGCAAGGCACCGTACAGGTGGAACAGCACCGATTCGCGCCCGGCCTGAACCTGTGCCTGGGCATTCATCGCCCGCCCCTCTTCGGCCCGGGCCAGGGACTCGAGGGCCAGGCCGGCAAAGTAGATTTTCTGATTGGTACGGGTATAGAGCTCGTGGGCCATGTAGGCAGCCTCCACTACAAGAAGAGAACCGGATGCGGACGGCACAGTTTCAAGGATCACTCCCGCGCACCGCAAGGCAAAAGAAAGGCCGCATGACTCCCAACGGAATCATGCGGCCCTGTACAGCGCTACATCGAGGAGCAAGCCCCTCGACACAAACAGTGCTTAGCGCTTGTCTTCGACCTTCCAGGTACCACCGTCGTAGAACGCACGCCAGCCGGTCGGCTTGCCATCAACCTCGGTCTGCACGTACTGCTCCTTGGTCTTGCGGCTATAGCGCACCACCGCCGGACGACCGTCCGGGTCCTTTTTCGGCGCTTCGCAAAGGAAGTGGTACTTCGGATCAATTTCGTCCTTGTGCGGGATCAGCTCCAGCACCAGCGGAGCGCGGGTTTCACGGTTTTTCGGGAACTGACTGGCGGCCAGGAACAGACCCGAAGCACCATCGCGCAGGATGTAAGTGTCGTTGACCTTCTCGCATTTGAGCTCAGGCATCTTCACCGGGTCCATCTTCGGCGGCGCCGCGTCGCCGCTTTTCAGCAGCTTGCGAGTGTTCTTGCAGGTCGGATTGGTGCAACCGAAGAACTTGCCGAAACGACCTGTCTTGAGCTGCATCTCGCTCCCGCACTTGTCGCATTCCAGGCTCGGGCCTTCATAGCCCTTGATCCGGTAGCTGCCCTCTTCGATCTCGTAACCGGCGCAATCCGGGTTGTTACCGCAGATGTGCAGCTTGCGCTTTTCATCCAGCAGGTAAGCGTCCATCGCCGTGCTGCAGATCGGGCAACGGTGCTTGCCGCGCAGCACCAGGGATTCAGATTCGCCTTCGTCGTCCGCAGCGATCTCATCGCCCGGCACCAGGTTGACGGTGGCCTTGCATCGCTCCTTCGGAGGCAGGCTGTAGCCCGAGCAACCCAGGAACACGCCGGTGGAAGCGGTACGAATCTGCATCGGCCGACCGCAGGTCTGGCAGGGAATATCGGTCATCACCGGCTGGTTGGCGCGCATGCCGGTGTCAGCGCCCTCGGCCACTTCGAGTTTCTTCTTGAAGTCGCCGTAGAACTCGTCAAGGACGTTCTTCCAGTCGCGCTCGCCCTGGGCCACGTCATCGAGGTTCTCTTCCATGCCGGCGGTGAAGCCGTAGTCCATGAGGTTGGAGAAGCTTTCGGAGAGACGCTCGGTGACGATGTCACCCATCTTTTCCGAATAGAACCGACGGTTATGCAGGGTTACGTAGCCGCGATCCTGAATGGTCGAAATGATCGCCGCATAGGTCGAAGGACGACCGATGCCGCGTTTTTCCATTTCCTTCACCAGGCTGGCTTCGGAATAGCGCGCCGGCGGCTTGGTGAAGTGCTGGCTTGGGTCGAGCTTGATCAACTTCAGCACTTCGCCCTGCGCCATGTCCGGCAGCACATCGTCATCACCTGGCTTGCTGATCTGCGGCATGACCCGGGTGTAGCCGTCGAACTTGAGGATACGGCCCTTGGCGCGCAGCTCGAAGTCGCCAGCGGCCACGCTGACGGTAGTGGACAGGTATTGCGCCGGCAGCATCTGGCAAGCAACGAACTGGCGCCAGATCAGCTCGTAGAGCCGCTCAGCGTCACGTTCCATGCCCGACAGTTTGCTTGGATGGGTGTTCACGTCGGACGGACGAATCGCTTCGTGCGCCTCTTGGGCCCCTTCCTTGCTGCTGTAGACGTTGGGCGAGGCCGGCAGGTACTTGTTGCCGAACTCGTCTTCGATATAGGTCCGCGCCATCGCCACGGCATCAGCCGAGAGGTTGGTGGAGTCGGTACGCATATAGGTGATGTAGCCAGCTTCATACAGACGCTGGGCCATCATCATGGTCTTCTTCACCCCGAAGCCCAGGCGGTTGCTCGCGGCCTGCTGCAGGGTGGAGGTAATAAATGGCGCCGACGGCTTGCTGCTGGTGGGCTTGTCTTCACGCTTGGCGACGCTATAGGCCGAAGCCTTGAGCTTCTCCAGGGCAGCCATGGCCTGTGTTTCATTGAGCGGTTTGAAGGCCTCACCGTTTTCACGGGCCACTTCAAAACGCACATTCGAGCCCTTGGCGGTGCCCAGATCAGCGTGTACTTCCCAGTATTCTTCCGGGATAAAGGCACGAATTTCGCGCTCGCGCTCCACCACCAGCTTCACGGCTACCGACTGCACACGACCGGCGGACAGGCCACGGGCAATCTTCGCCCACAGCAGCGGCGAGACCATGTAGCCCACCACGCGATCGAGAAAGCGACGAGCCTGCTGAGCGTTGACCCGATGAATATCCAGCTCGCCGGGCTGGGAGAAGGCTTCCTGGATCGCCTTCTTGGTGATTTCGTTGAACACCACGCGCTTGTAGCGGCTGTCGTCACCGCCGATGGCTTCCCGCAGGTGCCAGGCGATGGCTTCCCCTTCGCGGTCCAAGTCCGTTGCGAGATAGATGGTGTCGGCATCCTTGGCAAGGCGGCGCAGCTCTTCAATGACCTTTTCCTTGCCGGGAAGGATTTCGTACTTGGCCTTCCAGCCGTGCTCGGGGTCGACGCCCATGCGTGAAACCAGCTGCTTGCGCGCTTTTTCCTTCGGCGACAAGGCCGGGGCTTCGCCCGCAGCGGCCTTGCCACGCTTGGCGGCTGGCTCTTTGGCGGCACTCGCCGAACCGCTGGTGGGCAGGTCTCGGATATGGCCGATACTCGACTTCACCACGTATTGGTTGCCCAAGTACTTGTTGATGGTCTTGGCCTTAGCCGGGGATTCCACAATGACCAGCGATTTGCCCATGGATCAGAAAATTCCTGAATTCGAGAAGTGAAAGGCGGTTGGCGCCTGACGCGGCCCCGCTATATATAGTGGCAACAAGGTGAGGTCAAGCGCAGGGTACTGCGCGACCTGCACTTACGTCGGTGAAAAAAGACTGGGTTCGGCCTGCACCAAAGCAAAGCGTGGGACCTGCTCGCCGTCAACTTCGACCGACTCCAGGAACATGCTCAAAGGTCGCACCCAAAAACCGTAATCCCCATACAGGGCTTGGTAAAACACTACTTCTTCTTCCGTTTCCGAGTGCCGCGCCACGCTGAAAACGCGGTACTGCGGCCCCTTGTAATGCTGATAGAGCCCGGGTTGTAACTGCATGCTCTGGCCCTCGTGCAATTTTTTCAAAATAAAAACAAATAAATCTTCAGAAAAACAAAAACCGGGGCACAGGGCCCCGGCTTCCATCAACCCAACGCTTAAACGCGTTCGAAGACGGTCGAGATGCCCTGGCCAAGGCCGATGCACATGGTGGACACACCAAAGGTGCCGCCATTTTGCTTCATGACGTTGAGCAGGGTCCCGGAGATACGCGCACCGGAGCAACCGAACGGGTGACCCAAGGCGATCGCGCCGCCGTGCAGGTTAACCTTCTCATTCATCTTGTCGAGCACTTTCAGATCTTTCAGCACTGGCAAGGCCTGTGCAGCGAAAGCTTCGTTGAGCTCGAAGAAGTCGATGTCGTTGATGCCCAGGCCTGCGCGCTTCAAGGCTTTCTGCGTGGCCGGTACTGGACCATAGCCCATGATCGCCGGGTCCACACCCGCCACCGCCATGGAACGGATCACTGCCAGCGGCTGGATGCCCAGATCCTGGGCACGCTGGGCCGACATCACGATCATGCACGAAGCGCCGTCGGTGATCTGCGACGAAGTACCGGCAGTCACGGTGCCACCCTTGGGGTTGAACGCCGGCTTCAAGGCCGCCAGGCTTTCCAGGGTGGTTTCGGGACGAATGGTTTCGTCGTAGTCGAACAGTTTCAGGAAACCGTTCTCGTCATAGCCCTGCATCGGGATGATTTCGTCCTTGAACTTGCCTTCCACGGTCGCCTTGTGGGCGAGTTGGTGGGAACGCACGCCAAAGGCGTCCTGCTGCTCACGGGTGATGCCGTGCATCTTGCCCAGCATCTCGGCGGTCAGGCCCATCATGCCCGAGGCTTTCGCCGCGTACAGGGACATGTGCGGGTTCGGATCGACACCGTGCATCATGCTCACGTGCCCCATGTGCTCGACGCCGCCCACCACGAACACGTCACCGTTACCGGTCATGATCGCTTGCGCAGCGGTATGCAGTGCACTCATGGAGGAGCCGCACAGGCGGCTGACGGTCTGGCCGGCCGAGGTGTGGGGGATCTGGGTCATCAGCGACGCCATGCGCGCGATGTTCCAGCCCTGTTCCAGGGTCTGGTTGACGCAGCCCCAGATCACGTCCTCGACTTCCGCCGGGTCGACCTTGGTGTTGCGTTCCAGCAGTTTGCTGATCAGGTGCGCCGACATGTCTTCGGCGCGGGTGTTGCGGTGCATGCCGCCCTTGGAGCGGCCCATCGGAGTACGACCGAAGTCGACAATCACGACGTCTCTAGGATTCAAGCTCATATGTTCACTCTCGCTCTAGTGTGGGCGCTTAACCGAAGAAGCTCTGGCCGTTCTTGGCCATTTCACGCAGCTTCGCGGTCGGGTGGTACAGCGCGCCCAGATCGGCGTACTGGTCGGCCAGGGCAACGAACTGGGCAACACCGATGGAATCGATGTAGCGCAGCGCACCACCACGGAATGGAGGGAAACCAATACCGTAGACCAGGCCCATGTCAGCTTCGGCAGCAGTTTCGACGATGCCGTCTTCCAGGCAACGAACGGTTTCCAGGCACAGCGGGATCATCATCCAGTTAATGATGTCTTCGTCAGTGACTTCACGCTGCTCGTAGACGATTGGCTTGAGCACTTCCAGCACCGACGGATCGGCGACCTTCTTCTGCTTGCCCTTCTTGTCGGTTTCGTAGGCGTAGAAACCCTTGCCGTTCTTCTGGCCCAGGCGCTTGGCTTCGTAGAGTACGTCCACGGCCGAACGACGATCGTCCTTCATGCGATCCGGGAAGCCTTCAGCCATCACGTCACGACCGTGGTGACCGGTGTCGATGCCGACCACGTCCATCAGGTACGCCGGGCCCATTGGCCAGCCGAATTTCTCCATGATCTTGTCGATGCGCACAAAATCCACACCGGCGCTGACCAGCTTGGCGAAACCGCCGAAGTACGGGAACAGAACGCGGTTGACCAAAAAGCCCGGGCAGTCGTTGACCACGATCGGGTTCTTGCCCATTTTCTTGGCGTAGGCAACGGTGGTGGCAACGGCCAGCTCGCTGGACTTCTCGCCACGGATCACTTCCACCAGAGGCATCATGTGCACCGGGTTGAAGAAGTGCATGCCGACGAAGTTTTCCGGTCGCTTGAGGGCCTTGGCCAACAGGCTGATGGAGATGGTCGAAGTGTTGGACGCCAGAATGGTGTCCTCTTTGACCTGACCTTCGACTTCAGCCAATACCGCTTGCTTGACCTTAGGGTTCTCGACCACCGCCTCGACCACCAGGTCGACGTGACCGAAGTCCCCGTAAGACAGGGTTGGACGAATGCCGTTGAGCACCTCAGCCATTTTCGCGGCAGTCATGCGGCCTTTATCAACGCGACCGACCAGCAGTTTCGCGGCTTCCGCCAGCCCCTGCTCGATACCGTGTTCGTTGATGTCCTTCATCAGGATCGGCGTGCCTTTAGAGGCCGACTGGTAGGCAATGCCACCGCCCATGATGCCGGCGCCGAGTACTGCGGCCTGCTTCACGTCCTTGGCGATCTCATCGTAGGCCTTGGCCTTTTTCTTCAGTTCCTGATCATTCAGGAACAGACCGATCAGGCTTTGTGCGGCAGAGGTCTTGGCCAGTTTGACGAAGCCGGCGGCTTCCACTTCCAGAGCCTTGTCGCGGCCGAAGTTGGCGGCCTTCTGGATGGTCTTGATCGCTTCAACAGGCGCCGGGTAGTTCGGGCCTGCCTGACCAGCGACGAAACCTTTGGCGGTTTCGAAAGCCATCATCTGCTCAATGGCGTTGAGCTTGAGTTTTTCCAGCTTCGGCTGACGCTTGGCCTTGTAGTCGAACTCGCCGGAAATAGCGCGCTTAACCAGGGCCAGAGCGGCGTCCTTGAGTTTATCGGGAGCAACCACAGCATCGACGGCACCGACTTTCAGCGCGTCTTCAGCACGGTTTTCCTTGCCGGCGGCAATCCACTCGATGGCGTTGTCGGCACCGATGATGCGCGGCAGACGCACGGTACCGCCGAAGCCCGGGTAGATGCCCAGCTTGACTTCCGGCAGGCCGATCTTGGCGCTGGCCGCCATGACGCGGTAGTCCGCCGCCAGGCACATTTCCAGGCCGCCGCCCAAGGCGATGCCATTGATCGCGGCAACGGTCGGCACGTTGAGGTCTTCGAAATCGCTGAAGATCTTGTTGGCTTCGAGGTTACCTGCCACCAGCTCGGCATCCGGCAGCTTGAAGTTATCGACAAACTCGGTGATGTCGGCGCCGACGATGAATACGTCCTTGCCACTGCTGACGATCACGCCCTTGATCGAAGCATCTGCCTTGATGGTGTCAACAGCCTGACGCAATTCATTCAGGGTTAGACGGTTGAACTTGTTGACGGACTCACCCTTGAGGTCGAAATTCAATTCGACGATGCCACTTTCAAGAGCCTTAACCGTGATGGCTTTACCTTCGTAAATCATCAACTGATCTCCACGATATGGAAGCTGAACAGTACACGTCGGACGCTGACTTCTGGCTTGGCACTAACGTCACCGTCGATGCTAACGCCAATCCGCCAGGCACACCCGCCAACGCGATAGTCGGGATTCTGTATAGAGCCGCCTGAGATACAAACGCTCATTTCATACGCCCGTTTGATTTGGGTACGCCACATTCAGGGAAAATCCGGCAATTGTCAATCGTACAAAACGCTGTTTGAAACGCGACTTTGCGGTCACTTCACTGCTCCCCAGATGATCAACACACCCCTGCATTCATCGCCATTCATAGGATCAATATTTAGAAAAATCGCCCTAAATCGTCAGCCCACAGGGAACGATAGCGACTAAGCTGGAGATATATCTGAAGAAAAGGTCAGAAAGTTTTATCAAATAGGGGCACAGCCCAGACAGCAAGAAGCCACCCCAGGGTGGCTCAAACGAGATTACCGGCCTGCCTGGCCATCCCGCCCGATGCTGAGTCGGGCTTTTTATTGCCAAACGCCCACGATTGCCGCGGGCGCCCTCCCCCATGACTTCAGGCCAAGGCCTTGAGCACCGAGGCGATATCCTGCAAGACACTGGCCTCGCCGCGCTCGCTCCAGTACAGGGCGATCAGTTGCTTGTCCGCTTCAACCTTGAAGACCCCTGGCGGCAAGGTCTGCAGATGCTGGAGCAGCGCCTCATCGACACAGGGTTCACGCCACTGGTTGACCCAGCTACCAGGGGCTATCTGCCAGTAACTCCAGCAGGCCGATTGTGCGCTGCGCCTCGGCCGGTGGTATTGCGGGCAAGGATTGGGCGGCTCCTGCCCCAACCAGTGCGGCCATTCCTGGGGCGCCAGCTGCATGGCCAACCCCATGCGCCGCGCCTCCAGGCGCAGGGCGATCAAGCCGCTCTGGCGGCGCGAGGGCCGCAGCCACGCCAACGGGCTCAGAACCACCGCAAGGATTGACACCACTATCCAGACCGTCATATCAGTACTCTCGATTTTTAGATGAGCGGGGCCTGGGTGGAACCAACCCGCTTGAAACCAGCCATACTTGAAGCTATTGCAATCCTCAGGAGGAGCGCCTCATGTCCTACCACCATATTCTGGTCGCCGTAGATTTAACCGAAGAGTGCGATCCTGTTATCCACCGCGCTCGCGAGCTGTCGGTGAGCAATGGAGCCAAGCTGTCCCTGGTGCACATCGTCGAACCCATGGCCATGGCCTTCGGCGGTGACGTGCCCATGGATCTTTCGCAGCTGCAGCAGCAACAGTTCGATCAGGCCAGGGAACGCCTGGACCGGCTGATCCACAAGTACCCGGAGCTGACCAAGGAATACAGTCACCTGACCTATGGACAACCGCGCCAGGAAATACATCACCTGGCCAAGGAACAGGAATGCGATCTGATTGTGGTGGGCAGCCACGGCCGTCACGGCCTGGCCCTGCTGCTGGGCTCCACCGCCAATGACGTCCTGCACGGCGCACCATGTGACGTGTTGGCTGTGCACCTGGCCAAACGCTAAGCCCTCACCCGCCAGTTATCAGACCGGTCACTGCTCCGAAAAAAAGCCCGACGCTAAAGTCGGGCTTTTTTATCAAACACCGGTCACTCAGGCATCCAGCTCGGCCCAGCGCTCGACCATCTGCTCCAGCTCGGCATTCAACTGCTCCAGCCGGGCAATGACCGCAGCGGTTTCAGCCGCCGGGCGCTGATAGAAACCGGCATCGGCCATCTCCGCCTCGACCCCGGCAATCTGTTGTTCCATCGCATCGATCTGCCCCGGCAGCGCCTCAAGCTCACGCTGCAATTTGTAGCTGAGCTTCTTCTTCGCCGGAGCCTCTTGCACGGGGGCTGGCGCTGCGGCTTGCACCGGCGCAACCACGGCGGAATTCAGTTCGGCCTTGCCGGACTTGTTCTCGGTAACCCCCAGCAGCCGCGGCGAGCCACCCTGGCGCAACCAGTCCTGATAACCGCCAACGTACTCGCGAACCTTGCCTTCGCCTTCAAAGACCAGGGTGCTGGTCACCACGTTGTCGAGGAAGGCCCGGTCGTGGCTGACCATCAGCACGGTGCCCTGGAAGGTCAGCAACACTTCTTCCAGCAGCTCGAGGGTTTCCACATCGAGGTCGTTGGTCGGCTCGTCGAGCACCAGCAGGTTGGCCGGTTTGCTGAACAACTTGGCCAGCAACAGACGGGCACGCTCACCGCCGGACAGGGCCTTGACTGGCGTACGGGCACGTTGCGGACTGAACAGGAAATCACCGAGGTAGCTCAGCACGTGACGGCTCTGGCCATCGATCTCGATGAAGTCGCGACCTTCGGCAACGTTGTCGATCACGGTCTTTTCCAGGTCCAACTGGTGGCGCAACTGGTCGAAGTAGGCCACGTCGATCCGCGTGCCCTCTTCCACCTTGCCGCTGCTCGGCACCAGACCGCCGAGCATCAGCTTGAGCAAGGTGGTCTTGCCGGTGCCGTTGGCGCCCAGAAGGCCAATGCGGTCGCCACGCTGCAGGACCATGGAAAAGTCCTTGACCAGGAACGGGCCGTCCGGGTGAGCGAAGCTGACATTCTCCAGCACCATTACCTGCTTGCCAGACTTGTCGGCGGTTTCCAGCTGAATGTTGGCCTTGCCGGTACGCTCGCGACGCTCACTGCGCTCCACGCGCAGCGCCTTGAGCGCACGCACGCGGCCTTCGTTACGGGTACGCCGGGCCTTGATGCCCTGGCGAATCCACACTTCTTCCTGGGCCAGGCGCTTGTCGAACAGCGCATTGGCGGTTTCTTCCGCCGCCAGCATGGCTTCCTTGTGCACCAGGAAACTGGCGTAGTCGCCGTTCCAATCGATCAGGCCGCCACGATCCAGTTCGAGGATGCGGGTGGCCAGGTTCTGCAGGAAGGAACGGTCGTGGGTAATAAAGAGGACCGCGCCCTGAAAATCCTTCAGCGCCTCTTCCAGCCAGGCAATGGCGCCGATATCCAGGTGGTTGGTCGGCTCGTCGAGGAGCAGCAGATCCGGCTCGGATACCAGGGCCTGCGCCAACAGCACGCGACGCCGCCAGCCACCGGACAACTCGGCGAGGGTCTTGTCGGCTGGCAGTTGCAGGCGGCTCAGGGTGCTGTCCACCAGTTGCTGCAGGCGCCAGCCGTCACGGGCTTCGAGGTCGTGCTGGACGTGCATCAGTTTTTCCAGATCGGCGTCGGTGACGATGTTCTGGCTCAGGTGGTGGTACTGGGCCAGCAGCTCGCCGACACCGTCCAGGCCCTGGGCAACCACGTCGAACACGGTCCGCTCGTCGGCCACAGGCAGTTCCTGAGGCAATTCGCCGATCTTCAGACCGGGTGCGCGCCATACGGAGCCGTCGTCGGGCTTCTGATCGCCCTTGACCAGCTTCATCATGCTGGATTTGCCAGTACCGTTACGGCCGATGATGCACACCCGCTCACCACGGGCGATCTGCCAGGACACCTTGTCCAACAACGGCATGGCGCCGAAAGCAAGGGACACATCGCTGAATTTGAGCAGGGTCATGTTCTTCTCCAAAAACCGGGCGCGCATTCTACCTGACTTGCGCCCTCAGAAGGCCCGCTATTTCGCCACCGGCAACCCCGAAGGCACTTTTGTTGCCAACTGATGCCAAGGGCTCGGCAAAGCTTTCACCGGTTGCTGGCAAAAGGCTAAGCTAGTGAACAATCAGTGTTGGCCTTGTCGGCACTTGTCATGATTTCTCTGCCCGGATGTCTCATGCGCAGTCGCCTTTTCAGCCTTTTATCCTGTCTGCTTCTTTCCGCCACTGCCGTCCAATCCGCCCAGGCGGCGGACCTGACCCAGCAACGCCGGTATTACGACGAGGCCAAACGCGCTCTGGCCAAGGGCGATTCAGGCCCTTATTTCCGTTATGCCGATGCCCTGCGCGACTACCCACTGGAACCGTACCTGGCCTATGACGAACTCACGGCCCGCCTGAAGAGCGCCAGCAACGCCGAGATCGAGAAATTCCTCGCCGAACATGGCGACCTGCCCCAGGCCAACTGGATGAAACTGCGCTGGCTGCGCTGGCTGGCGGAACGCGGCGACTGGGCCACCTTCACCCGGTATTACGACCCGAAACTCAACTTCACCGAACTGGACTGCCTCAATGGCCAGTACCAACTGGGCCATAACCTCAAGGCGCAAGGCTACGCCGCTACCGAAAAGCTCTGGCTGACCGGCAAATCCCAACCGGCCGCCTGTGACGCGCTGTTCGCCCAATGGGCCGCTGAAGGCCAACTGACCGAACAGAAGCGCTGGCAGCGGGCCAAGCTGGCGGCCGAAGCCCGCAACTACCCCCTGGCCAACAGCCTGGTCAAGAGCATGACCACCCTCGCGCCCCAGGGCCGTCTGCTGGTGGATGTGGCGCAAAAGCCGGAGCTGCTGAGCCAGCCTTCGCGCTTCCAGCCCGCCGATGAGGCGATGTCCGACGTGGTCGGCCTCGGCTTGCGCCGACTGGCTCGCCAGGACCCGGACAAGGCCATGGCCCTGCTGGACGGCTATGCCAGCAGCATGCACTTCTCACGTGACGAAAAAGTGGCCATTGCCCGCGAAATCGGCCTGACCCTGGCCCGGCGCTTCGACAGCCGCGCCCTGGACGTCATGACCAAGTACGACCCAGAGCTGCGGGACAACACCGTCTCCGAATGGCGCCTGCGCCTGCTGCTGCGTCTGGCGCGCTGGGAAGATGCCTACCAGCTGACCCGCAAGCTGCCTCAGGACCTGGCCAGCACCAACCGCTGGCGCTACTGGCAGGCGCGCAGCCTGGAGTTGGCCCAGCCGAAGAACCCCCAGGCCCTGGCGCTGTTCAAAGGTCTGGCCCGGGAGCGTGATTTCTACGGATTCCTCGCCGCGGATCACGCCAAGGCCCCCTATCAGTTGAACAACCAACCGCTGATGCTGAGCCAGGCAGTCATCAACAAAGTGCGCAACACTCCGGGCGTGCGTCGCGCCCTGGAATTCCATGCCCGGGGCCAGATCGTCGATGGTCGCCGTGAGTGGTACCACGTCAGCCGGCACTTCAACCGTGACGAAATGGTGGCCCAGGCCAGGCTGGCCTACGACCTGAAATGGTACTTCCCGGCCATTCGCACCATCAGCCAGGCCCAGTACTGGGATGACCTGGACATCCGCTTCCCCATGGCTCACCGCGACACCCTGGTGCGCGAAGCCAAGGTCCGCGGCCTGCATTCCAGCTGGGTGTTCGCCATCACCCGCCAGGAAAGCGCCTTCATGGACGATGCCCGTTCCCACGTGGGCGCCAGCGGCCTGATGCAACTGATGCCTGGTACCGCCAAGGAAACCGCGCGCAAGTTCAGCATTCCCCTGGCCTCTCCCCAGCAAGTGCTGGACCCGGACAAGAACATCCAATTGGGTGCGGCGTACCTGAGCCAGGTCCACAGCCAGTTCAATGGCAACCGGGTATTGGCATCTGCTGCCTATAACGCGGGTCCTGGACGGGTGCGGCAATGGCTCAAGGGCGCCGACCACCTGAGTTTCGACGTGTGGGTGGAAAGCATTCCCTTCGACGAAACCCGCCAGTATGTTCAGAACGTACTGTCCTACTCGGTGATCTACGGCCAGAAGCTCAACTCACCGCAGCCGCTGGTGGACTGGCATGAGCGCTACTTCGACGATCAGTGAAGCCAGCCTTCTACAAGCCCGCAGCGATGCGGGCTTTTTATTGGGCGGCCACCCATTGCGGGAGCTGGCATACCGGCAAAGAGGCCTTCGGACTCGGCGCCAGCCTGATGGCCGCTTTAGCCAGCAAGCCGGCTCCTACACAGGCGCCTGAGGACCTTCGCTGAACTGCAGGGCCGCCAGACGCGCATACAGCGGACTGTTGGCGATCAGTTGCTGATGAGTACCCACCGCCACCAGCCTGCCCTGATCCATGACCGCAATCCGGTCGGCATTCTTCACCGTGGCCAGGCGATGGGCGATCACCAAGGTGGTGCGGTTCTTCATCAGGCTGGGCAAGGCTTGCTGAATCAAATGCTCACTCTGCGCATCCAGGGCACTGGTGGCCTCGTCCAGTAACAGGATCGGCGCATCCACCAACAACGCGCGAGCAATTGCCAGGCGTTGCCGCTGTCCGCCAGAAAGTCCCAGCCCGCCATCCCCCAGATGAGTCTGATACCCCTCTGGCATCTGCTCGATGAACTCGTGGGCATAGGCGATCTTCGCCGCCTCCTGGACTTGGTCCAGGGTGGCATCAGGATTGCCATAGCGGATGTTCTCTTCGATGCTGCCGTAGAACAGCGCCGGGCTTTGCGACACCAGGGCAAAACAGCGCCGCAGATCCAGCGGATCGAGCTGGGTCAGGGGCACGCCATCCAGCAATATCCGCCCCTGCTGCGGGTCGTAGAAACGCAGC
The DNA here is from genome assembly GCF_042980055.1 of Pseudomonas danubii. NCBI lineage: Bacteria > Pseudomonadati > Pseudomonadota > Gammaproteobacteria > Pseudomonadales > Pseudomonadaceae > Pseudomonas > Pseudomonas danubii. Next base: position 3,355,212 of record NZ_CP116502.1, on the reverse strand, counting down.
AGCAGATCGTAGAGGGTTGATTTGCCTGCCCCCGACGGCCCGACCAACGCCAGGGTTTCTCCGGCCTGAACCTTCAGGCTCAGGCCATCGACGGCGTAGCGGTCCGGCCTTGACGGATAGGAAAAGCTCAGGCCGTCCAACTCCAGATCGCCCTGCACACGTGCCGGCAAGCTCACCAGACCACTACTGGGCGCCTGGATAATGTTCTCCGCCCGCAGCAGTTCGGCGATCCGCTCCGCAGCTCCGGCAGCGCGCTGCAGTTCGCCAATGACCTCACTCAAGGTGCCAAAGGCGCTACCGACAATCAGGCTGTAGAACACGAAAGCCGCCAGCTCACCGCCGGAAATACGCCCGGCGATCACATCCATGCCTCCTACCCAGAGCATCACCCCCACCGCGCCCAAGACCAGGACGATCACCAGGGTGATCAGCCAGGCGCGCTGGACAATACGCTTGCGCGCGGTATCGAAGGCCTGCTCCACCGTCACGGCAAAGCGCTGCTCGTCCTGGGCCTGGTGGTTGTAGGCCTGGACCGTCTTGATCTGCCCCAGCGTCTCGGACACATAGCTGCCGACATCGGCGATCCGGTCCTGACTCAAGCGCGACAGGCTGCGCACCCGGCGGCCGAAAATCAGGATCGGCACCAGCACCAGCGGCAAGGCCACCACCACGATGCTGGTGAGCTTGGGGTTGGTGACGAACAGCAGGACGATCCCTCCCAACACCATCAGCGCATTCCGCAGGAACAACGACAGCGAAGAACCGATCACCGACTGCAGCAAGGTGGTGTCCGCCGTGAGTCGCGACTGGATCTCCGAGCTGCGATTGTTCTCGTAGAAGCCGGGATGCAGGTAGATCAGGTGATTGAACACCTGGCGCCGGATGTCCGCCACGCAGCGCTCGCCGATCCAGGACACCAGATAGAAACGCACGAACGTGCCTACCGCCAGGGCCAGGACCAGCAGCAGGAACAGGCCAATGGACTGGTTCAGCAAATGCGGGGACTGGGTCATGAAACCCTGGTCCACCAACAGGCGAATCCCCTGCCCCATGGACAAGGTGATGCCCGCAGTAACAATCAATGCCAGCAGGGCGCCGAGCGCCTGCCAACGGTAGGGAGCGATAAAACGGCTGGCCAGATGCAACGCCCGGCGGTGACGAGAAGAGAGCATGCAGTTCATCCATTGACGCGCCGGCGACTGACCCGTTGCAGCGGCGGCAACGAGAGGAATTCGCAGGAACTTTGCTAAATCACAATGAGTCAGGTTGATTATGACCGCTGACACTAGCGCCTAGAGATTATCGGTCTAATCCGTGGCTGGCACTCCCCGGGCATTTCTGTTGGAGTGAAGTCGCCGGGCCAGCCCTTGCGGCGGTCTGTAACAGCTTGGTCACCCGGCCATTCTAGAGTAAGCACACAACCTGATGAGGAGACAGGCCATGTCCTTGCAACACAGCAGCAATGACAAGATTCAAGTAATCCGTACCCAGCCGAACCAGTCTCTGGGGTGTGCCATCATCGACGCCCAGGGCCGCGAAGTACCTATTACTGAAGAAATGATCCAGAACGCCTGCCGCGAACTGGAAAAGCGACTGGTCAAGCCTGCTCGGCAAGATTGACACTCAGCCTCATGTCCTCTTGACCCGGCCTGGCGGCCGGGTTTTTTATGGGCGCGCTTTACTGTCTGAACGACTTCAGACTTCGCTGGCGCCCAGGGCCCGAACGATCTGGCTCAGGGCTGGCGAATCACCCTGAATCCGCACCTGCAGCCCGTCGATCTCGCGACGCTCCGGATAATACTTGCGCAGGCCGTCGAAGGCGCTGCGTTGCTGGGCGACATCATCCGCCAGGCTACGGCGAAAATCCGCATCATCACGGCGCGGGTCATACACCGCCCGGCAGATCATCGCCAGGGCCCAGGCCGGATCGGCATTGGCATTCAGGCTGACTTGCGGCACCCACGGCGCCGGCAGCAAGGTGGCCAGGCTGACCTGTTCGGCCTGACCGAGGAAGCGGCAGTAGGCCTGGTAGATCTGCGCCGTGCCACGCTGCTTGCCATCCAGGCTGTAGCCGGCGATATGGGGCGTGGCCAGCACGCACAGGTCCGCCAGCTCGCGATCCACTGTCGGCTCCTCTTCCCAGACATCCAGCACCGCCTGCAAATCCTCACGCTGCAGCAACACTTCACGCAGTGCCTGGTTATCCACCACCGGGCCACGGGCTGCATTGATCAGCCAGGTACCTTGCTTGAGCTGGTTCAAGCGCTGGCGATCCAGCAGGTGCCAGGTGGAATGCTCGCCATGCCGAGCCAGTGGCGTATGCAGGCTGATGACGTCGCAACGTTCGATCAATTGCTCCAGGCTGACGTAGTCGCCGCCTTCCGCCGCCTGTCGCTGCGGATCACAGACCAGGACTTGCCAACCCAGACCGCGCAAGACCTTGATCAAGCGTCCGCCGACTTCACCAGCCCCCACCACCCCGTAACAGCGTTGAGCCAGATCCGCCCCTTCGATCTCGGCCAGGGTCAACAGGCTGCCCAGTACATAATCCACCACGCCACGGGCATTGCAGCCCGGCGCACTGGACCAACTGATACCCGCCTGCTGGAAGTAATCCAGGTCCAGATGATCGGTGCCGATGGTGCAGGTGCCGACAAACCGCACCGGACTGCCTTCCAGCAATTGGCGATCGACTTGAGTCACCGAGCGCACCAGCAACACATCCGCCTGCTCCACGGTCGCCCGATCAATGGCACGCCCGGGGAAACGCCGGATCTCGCCGAAGCCGGCAAAGAACTCTTCGATCAGGGGAATATTTTCGTCGGCAACAATCAACATGGCAGGCTCCTCGTGCGGAGCCGCAGTGTAGGCGCAGATGACAGGCCGAGCCAGCGCGGCTTGAGGTCGAGCACTCATTTCCCCGCGGCCGGCCATTACAAATCCACAACACTGGATTTTTTCCTGACCAGAGTGTCAACGCGTAGACTGTCGCGTCCCGCGCAACACGCCTATGGACGCTACGCCCCGTGAATTCCGTGACCGACACTCCCATCACCCCAGCCACCAGCCGCCCTGCCCGGGTTGGCCGCGAACTGCGCGACCTGCTGCGACTGGCCCTGCCCATCATGATTGCCCAGGTGGCCACCACCGCCATGGGCTTTGTCGATGCCGTCATGGCCGGCCGGGTAAGTCCGCGGGATCTCGCGGCCGTAGCCCTGGGCAACTCAATCTGGATTCCAGTGTTCCTGCTGATGACCGGCACCCTGCTGGCCACCACACCCAAAGTGGCCCAGCGCTTTGGTGCCGGCAAGCTGCACGAGATCAGTCCGGTGGTGCGCCAGGCCCTGTGGCTGGCGGTAGTGACGGGCCTCTCGGCCACGCTGATATTGATCAGCGCCGAACCGATACTGCACCTGATGAAGGTTGATCCGGAACTGATCAAGCCCTGCATGGGTTATCTGCACGGCATCGCCAGCGGCCTGCCGGCTGTAGCGCTGTACTACGTGCTGCGCTGCTTGAGCGACGGGCTGGGCCGCACAGTGCCGAGCATGGTCATCGGGCTTTGTGGCCTGGCCCTCAACATCCCCATCAACTACATCTTCATTTATGGCCACTTCGGTGTACCGGCCATGGGCGGCGTCGGCTGTGGCTGGGCCACGGCGATCGTGATGTGGGCCATGATGCTGGGCATGGCCGGCTGGGTTCACTGGGCACCGGCCTATCGCAAGATCCAGCTGTTCAGCCGGTTCGACTGGCCACAATGGGCGGTGATCAAGCGCCTGGTGAGTGTCGGCCTGCCCATCGGCATCGCGGTGTTCGCCGAGTCGAGCATCTTCGCGGTCATCGCCCTGTTGATCGGCAGCCTGGGTGCCACGGTAGTGGCCGGACACCAGATTGCCCTCAACGTCAGCGCCCTGATGTTCATGATCCCCTACTCCCTGGCCATGGCCGTAACGGTGCGGGTCGGCCAGTCTCTGGGCCGTCAGCAACCGCGCGACGCACGCTTCAGCGCCGGAGTCGGCATGGGCGCGGCACTGGCCTACGCCTGCCTGTCGGCAAGCCTGATGTACCTGCTGCGCGAACCCATCGCCTCGATCTACACCAACGACCCGATGGTGATCCAGGTAGCCTCGATGCTCATCGTGTACTCGGCATTGTTCCAGTTTTCCGATGGCATTCAGGTCACCGCCGCTGGCGCACTGCGCGGCTATCAGGACACTCGGGTGACCATGATCCTGACCCTGTTCGCTTACTGGGGGATTGGTTTGCCGGTGGGCTACGCCCTGGGCCTGACCGATTGGTTCGGAGCGGCACGGGGCCCGAGCGGTCTGTGGGAGGGGTTGATTGCCGGCTTGACCTGCGCCGCGCTGATGCTGTTGATCCGCCTGACACGCAGTGCGCGCAAGCAGATCCGCATCGGCCGTTCGGCGGGTTAATCGAGCTTCTTGCGAATCCAGTAGAGGTAGGTGCCGGCCTCTTCCTGCTGCGCCACCAGTTCGTGGTCGAGGAACACGCAGAACTTGGGAATGTCGCGGCGGGTGGAAGGGTCGGTGGCGATCACTTTCAGCAGCCCGCCTGCGGGCAGATCGCGAATGTGCTGGTGCAGCATCATCACCGGCTCGGGGCAATTAAGGCCGGTGGCGTCGAGGGTGCCGTCAACCGGTGTATCGATGATTTGACTCATGGTTCACTCCTGAAACAGGCGGCCATTGTCGCGCAATGGTGCCATAGGGTCATCTGTTGCCGTCGTTCCACGGCCCCGGACCTGCCGTAGGAGCTGGCTTGCCAGCGAAGGCATCCTCACGCCTTGCACAGCTGCGGGGCCTTTTTCGCCGGCAAGCCGGCTCCTACCTGGAAGCGGGCGGTGTTGCGGGTACTACGCCGACTTGGGCTTTTTCACATCCAGGCGCCGCAGGTGGCAAGTGACTTCCTCGCGGTCGTGATACAGCTGCTTGCAGCCGATCGCCACCCGAATTCCCCGCGCCTTGAAGCCCTCTTCAATCCGCTCCAGCAAACGCTTCACTTCGGCGTAACGCTGCTTCATCGGCAGCTTCAGGTTGACCACGGCCTCGCGGCAATGGCCCTCGCCGATCCAGGTTTCCAGAAGTGCGGCGTTGCGCGCCGGCTTTTCGACGATGTCGCAGACCATCCAGTCCACCGGCTGTCGCGGCTTGAAGGTAAAGCCGTCCGCCATCAGGTGTTGCACCAGGCCAGTGTCCATCAGGCTTTCAGCCATAGGGCCGTTATCGACGGCGGTCACCAGCATGCCGCGATTGACCAACTGCCAGGTCCAGCCTCCTGGCGCCGCACCCAGGTCGACCCCGGTCATGTCGCTGTGCAAACGCTCATCCCACTGATCCCGGGGGATGAAGTGGTGCCAGGCCTCTTCCAGTTTCAGGGTCGAACGGCTTGGCGCTTCCCGGGGGAACTTCAAGCGTGGAATGCCCATCGGCCACATGGCCGAGTTGCCGGCATCCGCCAGGCCGACAAAGACTTCACGCCCACTCTTGAAGGTCAACAGCAAGCGCGGCTTGGCGGCATCCTCCACCAGCTTGCCGGCAGCGCTCAGGGCCTTGCGCAGCGGACCTTCGAACTTTTTGCAGAAGTTCGACAGTTCCTTGCCGTCATTGGTATCCACCACCTCCAGCCACAGGCTGCCGCACTGGGGAAAGCCGGCAAGGTAGGCCAGGATCACGCTAATGCGGTCGGTTTCCGGCAACTCGATGAAGCCGCCGCGGGCCCACTGCCGGGGGAAGATCAGTTCGGCAAAGCGCAGCCCCTGCATCAGGCGCTGGGCGCCGTCGTCCTCGGTGCAGATGAACTCGGCGCAGGCAGTGCTGGGCTTGGCCTTGGCGTAGCCGGCGACATTCAGCCGAGCCGCGTGGTCGGCGATCTCGGAGCAGACTTCGCCCTCGAAACCGGGCCGGCAATGGATAAACAGGGTGTTCATTGAATCTCCTGGGCAAATGGCGACGAATCGATGCGCAAACCTGCCCTGTAGCAAAGCCTGTCACGAAAACCGGCGCATCATAACCGAGTTCGGAACCTTGGACTGAACCCAGGAGTCCAGTGATTAGCTATAAGCCCCAAACAGAGCTAGGTTAACCCTCTGTCCGTATCACAGGCCCGTAGCCGTGCGGGCCACAAGGAGTCATTCAATGCCATCCCTCGATAGCCTGAAAACCCTTAAAACCCTAAAAGTCGACGACAAGACTTATCACTATTTCAGCCTGCCGGACGCCGCCAAGAGCCTGGGCGATATCGACGCCCTGCCCATGTCGCTGAAAGTCCTGCTGGAAAACCTGCTGCGCTGGGAAGACGACAAGACCGTCACCGGCGCCGACCTCAAGGCCCTCGCCGCCTGGCTCAAGGAGCGTCGCTCCGACCGGGAGATCCAATACCGACCCGCTCGCGTCCTGATGCAGGACTTTACCGGTGTGCCCGCCGTGGTCGACCTGGCCGCCATGCGCGCTGCCATGGCCAAGGCCGGTGGCGATCCACAACGGATCAACCCGCTGTCCCCGGTGGATCTGGTGATCGACCACTCGGTGATGGTGGACAAGTTCGCCAGCAGTAGCGCCTTCGAGCAAAACGTCGACATCGAAATGCAGCGCAACGGCGAACGCTATGCCTTCCTGCGCTGGGGCCAGAGCGCCTTCGACAACTTCAGCGTGGTGCCGCCGGGCACAGGCATCTGTCACCAGGTCAATCTGGAATACCTGGGGCGCACGGTCTGGACCAAGGACGAGGATGGCCGCACCTACGCCTTCCCCGACACTCTGGTGGGCACCGACTCCCACACCACCATGATCAACGGCCTCGGCGTGCTGGGCTGGGGCGTGGGCGGGATCGAGGCAGAAGCGGCAATGCTGGGCCAGCCGGTATCGATGCTGATTCCGGAAGTCATCGGCTTCAAACTCACCGGCAAGCTCAAGGAAGGCATCACCGCCACCGATCTGGTGCTGACGGTGACCCAGATGCTGCGCAAGAAGGGCGTAGTGGGCAAGTTCGTCGAGTTCTATGGCGATGGCCTGGCCGACCTGCCCCTGGCGGACCGCGCCACCATTGCCAACATGGCCCCGGAATATGGCGCCACCTGCGGCTTCTTCCCGGTGGACGACATCACCCTGGATTACCTGCGCCTGTCCGGGCGCCCTGCCGAGTTGGTGAAACTGGTGGAGGCCTATAGCAAGGCCCAGGGCCTGTGGCGCCTGCCGGGCAAGGAGCCGGTATTCACCGACAGCCTGGCCTTGGACATGGGCACCGTGGAGGCCAGTCTCGCCGGACCCAAACGGCCACAAGACCGGGTCGCGCTACCCAATGTGGCCCAAGCCTTCACTGACTTCCTCGACCTGCAGTTCAAACCCACCAGCAAGGAAGAAGGTCGCCTGGAAAGCGAGGGCGGCGGCGGTGTCGCCGTGGGCAATGCCGACCTGGTGGGCGAAGCCGACTACCAGGACGCAGGCCAGACCTATCGCCTGAAAAACGGCGCGGTGGTGATCGCCGCCATCACCTCCTGCACCAACACCTCCAACCCTAGCGTGATGATGGCGGCAGGCCTGGTGGCCAAGAAAGCCGTGGAAAAGGGCCTGCAGCGCAAGCCCTGGGTCAAGAGTTCGCTGGCTCCAGGCTCCAAGGTGGTGACTGACTACTATAAAGCCGCCGGACTTACGCCTTACCTGGACCAACTGGGCTTCGATCTGGTGGGCTATGGCTGCACCACCTGCATCGGCAACTCAGGTCCGCTACAGGAACCGATCGAGAAAGCCATCCAGCAAGCCGACCTCACCGTGGCTTCGGTGCTGTCGGGCAACCGCAACTTCGAAGGCCGGGTGCATCCCCTGGTCAAAACCAACTGGCTGGCTTCCCCGCCCCTGGTGGTGGCCTATGCCCTGGCCGGCACGGTACGTATCGACATCAGCAGCGAACCGCTGGGTCAAGGTAAGGATGGCCAGCCGGTGTACCTGCGGGACATCTGGCCCAGCAGCCAGGAAATCGCCGAGGCCGTGGCCCAGGTCAACACACGGATGTTCCACAAGGAATACGCCGAGGTGTTTGCCGGTGACGCCCAATGGCAAGCCATTGAAGTGCCACAGGCGGCCACTTATGTCTGGCAGGACGACTCCACCTATATCCAGCACCCTCCCTTCTTCGACGACATTGCCGGCCCCCTGCCGGAAATCAAGGACGTCAACGGTGCACGGGTGCTGGCGCTGCTGGGGGACTCGGTGACCACCGACCACATCTCTCCCGCCGGCAACATCAAGGCCGACAGCCCGGCCGGGCGCTACCTGCGGGACAAGGGCGTGGAGCCCCGGGACTTCAACTCCTACGGCTCGCGTCGGGGTAATCACCAAGTGATGATGCGCGGCACCTTTGCCAACATCCGCATCCGCAACGAAATGCTCGGCGGCGAAGAAGGCGGCAATACGCTCTACATCCCCAGTGGCGAGAAAATGCCGATCTACGACGCGGCCATGAAATATCAGGCCTCGGGCACGCCGCTGGTGGTCATCGCCGGTCAGGAATACGGCACCGGTTCCAGCCGTGACTGGGCCGCCAAGGGCACCAACCTGCTGGGGGTCAAGGCGGTGATCGCCGAAAGCTTCGAGCGCATCCACCGCTCCAATCTGGTGGGCATGGGGGTCCTGCCCTTGCAGTTCAAGCTCGACCAGAACCGCAAGAGCCTGAAACTCACCGGCAAGGAGACCCTGGACATCCTCGGCCTGAGCGACGTGGAACTGACCCCGCGGATGAACCTGCCCCTGGTGATCACCCGTGAGGATGGCAGCCAGGAGAAAATCGAGGTGCTGTGCCGCATCGATACGCTGAACGAAGTCGAGTACTTCAAGTCCGGAGGAATCCTGCACTACGTGTTGCGCCAACTGATTGCATCCTGATCCACCACGAAATAAAACACCGCCTCAGGGCGGTGTTTTTCGTCGGCCTGTCGAACAAAACTCAGCTGGTTATACTTGCAGCCCGCCAAAGCTGACTCACCGGTCGCAATGGCGACTACAGATCCGCCGCTGAACAACGTTTCTGCAATACCTCTTTCTTTTGCAACAAGGATTCCACATGACCACTTTGCCATGGATGTATCTGGCACTCCTTTCTATCGGCTACGCACTGGCTCTGAGCTACGGGCAACTGGGGCTGCTGGCCGCCCTCTCGATCTTCCTGCTGCTCTGCGCCGGATTTGCCGTACGCCAGCAACACAGCCGCATCGGCCAATACCTGGGCCACGGCCTGTTCGTGGTGCTCGCCCTGGCTCTGGCCATGCACTGGCTGCCAGGCTTCTACAACGGCCGGGCCATCGACCCGCAGCGCTTTACCGACGACGCCGTGCCCTTCTCCATGTACCTGAACCAGGACAAGCCGCTGATCGGCTTCTGGCTGCTCTTGGTCTGCCCCTGGATCGTCGGTCGGCGCTCGCTGCGTCTGTCGCTCTACGCAACGGTTCTGGCCCTGACGTTGTGCGCAATCGCCGCATTGGGCGGAGCATTGCTGCTGGGAATCATCAGTTGGGCGCCGAAATGGCCGGATCAGGCCTGGTTGTGGGTGCTGAACAATCTGCTGCTGGTCACCCTGGTGGAGGAAGCGCTGTTCCGGGGTTACATCCAGGGCGGCCTGAGCCGGAAATTCAAGGCCCTTCCCTATGGTGAGAACCTGGCACTGCTGTGTGCGGCCCTGTTATTTGGCCTGGTACACCTGGGTGCTGGCTGGCAATGGACCCTACTGGCAACCATCGCCGGGGTCGGCTACGGTCTGGCCTATCGCTTTGGAGGCCTGGGTGCGGCAATTGCTACGCACTTCGGTCTCAATCTGCTGCATTTCGGCCTGTTCAGCTATCCGATGCTCGCCGGATAGCCCAGCGAAAAGTTGCCAAAACCAGTACTTCAGGACAATTGACTATCAAGGAAGAAGGTCAATGATTAACGCCTCGCCAAAGCCATCGGAACCGCGGTGGCGCATTTTGCAAGCGACAGCTTCTGCCTAATGAGACCCAGCGCCGATTATTGAAAAATAATTTCAATAATCGGCTGAAGCGGCCGACAACCCATCAAAGCCTTGCGGATTGAAAAACCATGCGTAATAACCAGCCTGTCACTCAGCGCGAACGTACCTTCCCGGCTCAACAACGGTTGATTTCCACCACCGACGCCAAAGGCGTGATCACCTACTGCAACGATGCCTTTGTCGAGATCAGTGGGTTCTCCCGTGAAGAACTGGTTCGCGCGCCGCACAACCTGGTCCGTCACCCTGATGTCCCAGCGGCAGTGTTCGCGCACATGTGGGGCACCTTGAAACAAGGCTTGCCATGGATGGGCATCGTCAAGAACCGCTGCAAGACCGGTGACCACTACTGGGTCAACGCCTATGTGACTCCGGTGTTCGAAGGCAACCAGGTGGTGGGTTACGAATCGGTACGGGTCAAGCCCACCGCCGAACAAGTGCGCCGCGCCGAAGCGCTTTACCAGCGTATCAACTCCGGCAAGTCGGCCATTCCCAAGCGTGACAAGTGGCTACCGGTGCTGCAGGACTGGCTGCCCTTCATTCTGGTCAGCCAACTGAGCTTCATGATCGGCGCCTGGCTCAACTCCCATTGGGGCTTCGCCCTGGCTGCCGCGCTCTCGGTGCCGCTGGGCCTGCTGGGCCTGAGCTGGCAGCAACGCGGCCTCAAGCGCCTGTTGCGCCTGGCCGAGCAGACCACCTCCGACCCGCTGATCGCCCAGATGTACACCGACAGCCGCGGCGCCCAGGCACGTCTGGAAATGTCGATCCTGAGCCAGGAAGCACGCCTGAAGACCTGCCTGACCCGCCTGCAGGACACGGCCGAGCACCTCAACGAGCAGGCTCGCCAGTCCGACACCCTGGCCCACAACAGCTCCAGCGGCCTGGAGCGTCAGCGGGTCGAAACCGAGCAGGTGGCCACCGCGGTCAACCAGATGGCCGCCACTACCCAGGAAGTGGCCAGCCACGTACAACGCACCGCCGACGCCACCCAGGAAGCCAATCGCCTTACCGGCCGTGGCCGGGACATCGCCGGGGAAACCCGCGAAGCCATCCAGCGCCTGTCAGTGGTGGTGGGCGAAACCGGCCTGACCGTGACCCAGCTGGCCAAGGACAGCGACGAGATCGGCGGCGTGGTGGATGTGATCAAGGGCATCGCCGACCAGACCAACCTGCTGGCCTTGAACGCGGCCATCGAAGCGGCACGCGCCGGGGAAATGGGCCGCGGCTTTGCCGTGGTCGCCGATGAAGTGCGCCAGCTGGCGCAACGCACCAGCGAGTCCACCGGGCAGATCCACACCCTGATCGCCAAGCTGCAACAAACCGCCGCCACCGCCGTGCAAACCATGGACGCCGGTCACCGTCAGGCCGAAGAAGGCGTGGCGCGGGTGCTGGAAGCCGACCAGGCGCTGGTGGGCATCAGTGAAGCGGTGGCCAACATCACCGACATGACCACCCAGATCGCTGCCGCCACCGAAGAGCAAAGCTCGGTGGCCGAAGAAATCAGCCGCAACATCAGCACCATCGCGCAACTGGCGGACCAGACTTCGGAGCAGGCCCAGCACTCGGCCGAACTCAGCGAAGCCCTGACCCGCACCGCCCACACCCAGTACTCGCTGGTGGAGCGTTTCAACCGCTAAGCCCCCGGGCCGGCGACAAAAAAACCGCAAGCACCGGCTTGCGGTTTTTTTATGCCTGCGAACTCGCCCAACAGCCGCAGGAGCGAGCTTGCTCGCGACAGATCTACGCCGCGATCCCCATTCGAGGGCCGGGTGAGCGCTTCGCGAGCAAGCTTGATACAGGATCAGGCCAGTGTTTGCAGGAACGCAGCGACCTTGGCCGCCGCTGACTCCAGGTGCTGCTCATGGGTGCAACCGGAGGCCTTCAGGGGCTTGAGATCGTGATCAGCGGCCGTCAGCCAATACAGCTCGATACTCGGCGCCAGCGAGTAGGCTTCGACCGCCTGGCGATTGCCCAGGGCGTCACGCTCGCCCTGCACGATCAGGGTCGGCGTCGCCAGTTCGGCCAGGTGCGCCACTCGCGGTTTTTCCGGCTTGCCAACGGCATAGAAGGGATAGCCCAGGCACACCAGGGCATCGGCCGCCAGCTCATCGGCCAGCAAACTGGCCATGCGTCCACCCATGGACTTGCCGCCCACCGCCAGAACCCCAGTGACATAAGGTCGCACCAAGGCATGCACCTCGCGCCAGCACTCCAGGAGTTTGGGTGCCGGGTTGGGCGGGCGCTTGCCGCCATCCAGGCGCCGCTGGGCCATGTAGGGAAACTCGAAGCGCAAGACGTTCACCCCATGCCCGGCAAGGCGTACAGCGATGTCGTTCATGAAGCCGCTGTCCATCGGCGCGCCGGCACCATGGGCCAGGATCAGGGTCGGAGCCTGCAACGGGCTGGCAACAGCGGCGACCTCCCATAACCAGCCCCGTTTCCGCACGCACTGCGCCCATTGATCCCCGTCAATACTGGCCTTGTGCTCATTGCTCATGCTTGCCTCGCTTTTAGTCTGCCTATAACTCCAGACGAAGTGAGCGCGCCTTGCCGTGCGCAGTCGCTTTCACTTCAGCTGAACCGTGGATGGGGAACCATGAACACTTCTATCAGTACCGCCTACAACTACAAGGTGGTCCGCCAATTCGCCATTATGACGGTGGTGTGGGGCATCGTCGGCATGGGGCTCGGGGTTTTTCTCGCTGCCCAGTTGGTCTGGCCTGAACTCAACTTCGACCTACCGTGGACCAGCTTCGGCCGTCTACGTCCGCTGCACACCAACGCGGTGATCTTCGCCTTTGGCGGCTGCGCACTGTTTGCCAGCTCGTTCTACTCGGTGCAACGCACCTGTCAGACTCAGTTGTTCGCGCCGAAAATCGCCGCGTTCTGCTTCTGGGGCTGGCAGCTGGTCATCCTCTTGGCAGCTATCAGCCTGCCACTGGGCTACACCAGCTCCAAGGAATACGCCGAACTGGAATGGCCGATCGATATCCTGATCACCATTGTCTGGGTGGCCTACGCCATTGTGTTCTTCGGCACCGTGATGCAGCGCAAGACCAAACACATCTATGTGGGTAACTGGTTCTTCGGCTCCTTCATCATCACCGTGGCCATCCTGCACATCGTCAACAACCTGGAACTGCCGGTCAGCTTCACCAAATCCTACTCGGTGTATGCCGGTGCGACCGATGCGATGGTGCAGTGGTGGTACGGCCACAACGCTGTGGGCTTCTTCCTGACCGCGGGCTTCCTGGGGATGATGTACTACTTCGTACCCAAGCAGGCCGAGCGTCCGGTGTATTCCTATCGCTTGTCCATCGTGCACTTCTGGGCACTGATCACCCTGTACATCTGGGCCGGTCCGCACCACCTGCACTACACCGCACTGCCGGACTGGGCTCAGTCCCTGGGGATGGTGATGTCCCTGGTACTGCTGGCGCCAAGCTGGGGCGGCATGATCAACGGGATGATGACCCTCTCGGGTGCCTGGCATAAGTTGCGTAGCGACCCGATCCTGCGCTTCTTGGTGGTGTCCCTGGCGTTCTACGGCATGTCGACCTTCGAAGGTCCGATGATGGCGATCAAGACCGTCAACGCCCTGTCCCACTACACCGACTGGACCATCGGCCACGTTCACGCCGGCGCTCTGGGCTGGGTAGCGATGATCTCCATCGGCGCGCTGTACCACCTGATCCCGAAAGTCTTCGGTCGCGAGCAGATGTACAGCGTCGGCCTGATCAACACCCACTTCTGGCTGGCCACCATCGGTACCGTGCTCTACATCGCCTCGATGTGGGTCAACGGTATCGCCCAGGGCCTGATGTGGCGTGCAGTCAACGAAGACGGCACCCTCACCTACTCCTTCGTCGAAACCCTGGTGGCCAGCCACCCAGGCTTCATCGTGCGACTGGTCGGTGGTGCGATCTTCCTCAGCGGCATGTTCCTGATGGCTTACAACACCTGGCGCACCGTGCGTGCCGCCGTGCCAGCCGAAGTCAACGCCGCTGCGCAGATGGCCTGAGGAGTCCGCCATGAAACACGAAACGATTGAAAAAAACGTCGGCCTGCTGATGCTGCTGATGGTCTTCGCGGTGAGCATCGGCGGTCTGACCCAGATCGTCCCGCTGTTCTTCCAGGACGTCACCAACAAGCCGGTGGAAGGCATGAAGCCCTACACCGCTCTGCAACTGGAAGGCCGTGACATCTACATCCGCGAAGGCTGCGTACAGTGCCACTCGCAGATGATCCGTCCGTTCCGCGCTGAAACCGAACGTTACGGTCACTACTCGGTGGCTGGTGAAAGCGTCTGGGACCACCCGTTCCTGTGGGGCTCCAAGCGTACCGGTCCGGACCTGGCCCGTGTCGGCGGCCGCTACTCCGATGACTGGCACCGTGCGCACTTGTACAACCCGCGCAACGTCGTGCCCGAGTCGAAGATGCCGGCCTACCCGTGGCTGGTGACAGCAGCGGTGGACAGCAGCCACACCGAAACCAAGCTCAAGGTCATGCGCACCCTCGGCGTGCCCTATACCGACGACGACATCGCCGGGGCCACCGCCTCGCTCAAGGGCAAGACCGAGATGGACGCCCTGGTGTCCTACCTGCAAGTGCTTGGCACTGCGATCAAGAGCAAGAGGTGAGCCATGGGTTTTGAACTCGATAGCGGCATGATCCGCGGGCTCGGGACCCTGGTGGTGATGATCGCCTTCGTCGGTCTATCGATCTGGGTGTTCAACTCAAAACGCAATCCCGAGTTTGCCCAGGCACGCCTGCTGCCCTTCGCCGACGACCCGATGCCGGGTGCGGCACCGGCCGGTAATACAACTGATGACGCTCAACCTCAAGAGCCTGTAACAAGGAGCATTCGGCCATGACCACCTTCTGGAGTACGTGGATCTGCGTACTGACCATCGGCAGCCTGATCGGCCTGACCTGGCTGCTGGTCGGCACCCGCAAGGGTGAAACCAAGGGCAGCGTGGACCAGACCATGGGCCACGCTTTCGATGGCATCGAGGAGTACGACAACCCCCTGCCGCAATGGTGGTTCCTGCTGTTCGCCGGGACCCTGGTGTTTTCCGTGGGCTACCTGATCCTCTACCCGGGCCTGGGCAACTGGAAAGGCATTCTGCCGGGCTATGAAGACGGCTGGACCCAGACCAAGGAATGGGAAAAGGAAATGGCCAAGGCGGATGTGAAATTTGGGCCGATCTTCGCCAAATTCGCAGCCATGCCCGTAGAAGAAGTGGCCAAGGACCCACAAGCACTGAAGATGGGCGGACGCCTGTTCGCGTCCAACTGCTCGGTGTGCCACGGCTCTGACGCCAAGGGTGCCTTCGGCTTCCCCAACCTGGCGGACGACAACTGGCGGTGGGGCGGCAGCGCCGACACCATCAAGGCCACCATCATGGGCGGCCGCATGGCGGCCATGCCGGCCTGGGGTGAAGTGCTCAAGGAAGCAGGCGTGAAGAACGTAGCGGCTTATGTCCGTCACGAACTGGCCGGCCTGCCCCTGCCAGCGGACAGCGACGCCGACCTGGTGGCCGGGCAGCAAGCGTTCAGCACCACCTGCGTGGCCTGTCACGGCGCCGACGGCAAGGGCACTCAGATCATGGGCGCGCCCGACCTGACCCAGCCTGCCGGTTTCATCTACGGCACCAGCCTGGCACAACTGCAGCAGACCATCCGCCACGGTCGCCAGGGCCATATGCCGGCGCAGAGCGAACTGCTCGGCAACGACAAGGTGCAACTGCTGGCCGCCTACGTGTACAGCCTCTCCCACCACAACAGCAACAAGCCACAAGCTGAAAGCGACCAGTAAAAGATCAACGGCAAGCTGCGAGGTTTCACTTGCAGCTTGCCGCTTGAAGCTTTCCCTCCTGCCTCTTTGCGACCAAGTGTCGCACCCCTCTCCCCCACCGCCTTTGCACTGATCCGAATCAGGTCTAAGCTTGCCCCGAAGTGGACTGGCAATGACCGGTCACAGGCCATCGGTATCCTTGACGTTCGAAGCTTTCGCTCGATGACAGGCCGCAAAGGCTGGTTTATACCGGCTGTCGACTGGCTTACCACCTGTCAGCTGATCCGCGGACTTCCACACACCCGGTTACAACTGACCTGACACCCCAAGTTTTTTGTCCACTGCGACATTTTGTCCGAGGGCAATTTTTGTCCCTACTCGGCATAGGGAAAGGCCGCAGAATCAGGCATGGAACGCATTGACCCAGGTCATGGCGCGTTGCAATGACCCCCTGCTTTCTCCATACTTGCGGCCGATTTTTATCCCTAATAAAACACCCAAACCGTGGAACCTTAGAATGAGCACAGCAATCAGTCCGACTGCTTATAACTATAAGGTAGTCCGCCAGTTCGCCATCATGACGGTGGTCTGGGGGATCCTTGGCATGGGGCTCGGTGTCTTCATCGCCTCGCAACTGGTCTGGCCGGAGTTGAACTTCGATCTGCCATGGACGACCTTTGGACGCCTGCGCCCGCTGCACACCAACCTGGTGATCTTCGCCTTCGGTGGATGTGCATTGTTTGCCACCTCTTACTATGTCGTGCAGCGAACCTGCCAGACGCGACTGATTTCCGACAGCCTTGCGGCCTTCACCTTCTGGGGTTGGCAAGCGGTGATCGTCGGCGCGATCGTGACCCTGCCACTGGGTTACACCACCACCAAGGAATACGCCGAACTGGAATGGCCCCTGGCTATCCTGCTGGCGATCGTCTGGGTCACCTATGGCCTGGTGTTCTTTGGCACCATCACCAAGCGCAAGACCAAGCACATCTACGTCGGTAACTGGTTCTACGGTGCTTTCATCGTGGTGACCGCGATGCTGCACATCGTCAACCACGCCTCCCTGCCGGTCAGCTTCTTCAAGTCCTATTCGGCCTATGCCGGTGCGACTGACGCCATGATCCAGTGGTGGTACGGCCACAACGCCGTGGGCTTCTTCCTGACCACCGGTTTCCTGGGGATGATGTACTACTTCGTACCCAAGCAGGCCGAGCGTCCGATCTACTCCTATCGCCTGTCCATCGTGCACTTCTGGGCGCTGATCACCCTGTACATCTGGGCCGGTCCGCACCACCTGCACTACACCGCACTGCCGGACTGGGCCCAGTCCCTGGGCATGGCCATGTCGATCATCCTGCTGGCACCCAGCTGGGGCGGCATGATCAACGGCATGATGACCCTGTCGGGTGCCTGGCATAAGCTGCGCACCGACCCGATCCTGCGCTTCTTGGTGGTGTCCCTGGCGTTCTACGGCATGTCGACCTTCGAAGGTCCGATGATGGCGATCAAGACCGTCAACTCGCTCTCGCACTACACCGACTGGACCATCGGCCACGTACACGCCGGCGCTCTGGGCTGGGTAGCAATGATCTCCATCGGCGCCCTGTACCACCTGATCCCGAAAGTCTTCGGTCGTCAGCAGATGCACAGCACCGGCCTGATCAACACCCACTTCTGGCTGGCCACCATCGGTACCGTGCTCTACATCGCCTCGATGTGGGTCAACGGCATTACCCAGGGCCTGATGTGGCGTGCAATCAACGATGACGGCACCCTCACCTACTCCTTCGTCGAAGCGCTGCAAGCCAGTCACCCGGGCTTTATCGTCCGCGCTCTGGGCGGTGCGTTCTTCGCCGCCGGCATGCTGATCATGGCGTACAACGTGTTCCGCACCGTTCGCGCCTCGAACCCGGCTGAAGCTGAAGCCGCCGCTCAGATCGCTGTAGTTGGAGCTCACTGATGAAGCACGAAGTAGTCGAGAAGAACATTGGCCTACTGGCCTTCTTCATGGTCATCGCCGTCAGCATCGGCGGCCTGACCCAGATCGTCCCGCTGTTCTTCCAGGACGTTACCAACAAGCCGGTGGAGGGCATGAAGCCGCGCACCGCGTTGGAACTGGAAGGCCGCGACGTGTACATCGCCAACGGCTGTGTCGGCTGCCACTCGCAGATGATCCGTCCGTTCCGCGCTGAAACCGAACGCTATGGCCACTACTCGGTGGCCGGTGAAAGCGTCTGGGACCACCCATTCCTGTGGGGTTCCAAGCGTACCGGCCCGGACCTGGCCCGTGTCGGCGGCCGCTACTCCGATGACTGGCAGCGTGCGCACTTGTACAACCCGCGCAACGTGGTCCCCGAGTCGAAGATGCCGGCTTATCCGTTCCTCGTAGAAAACAAGCTCGACGGCAAAGACACCGCGAAGAAAATGGAAGTCTTGCGCACACTCGGCGTCCCTTACACCGACGAAGACATCGCCGGCGCTCAGGATGCTGTGAAGGGCAAAACCGAAATGGACGCGCTGGTGGCCTATCTGCAAGGCCTGGGCACCATCATCAAAAGCAAACGGTGATCTAGATGGATATCGGGATGATTCGTGGCCTGGGCACCCTTGTTGTGATGGTGGCCTTCATCGGCTTGGCGCTCTGGGTGTTCAGCCCCAAGCGCAAGTCCGAGTTTGAAGACGCGACCTTGCTGCCGTTCGCGGATGATCCCGACGCCATCAAGCACGTCGAGCAAGCTTCTAGGAGTAACAAAGAATGACTACGTTCTGGAGTCTGTACGTCACAGTCCTCAGTCTGGGTACCATCTTCGCCCTGACCTGGCTGCTGCTGTCGACCCGCAAGGGCCAGCGCACCGAGCAGACCGACGAGACGGTCGGCCACTCCTTCGACGGGATCGAGGAGTACGACAACCCGCTGCCACAGTGGTGGTTCATGCTGTTTGTCGGCACCATCGTCTTCGCCCTGGGTTACCTGGTGCTGTACCCGGGCCTGGGCAACTGGAAAGGCGTCCTGCCGGGCTACAACTACCTCGATAACGAGAAGCAGACCCCGTTTGCCAACGGCCAGCCGGGCTGGACCGGTGTGCATGAGTGGGAAAAGGAAATGGCCAAGTCGGACGCCAAGTTCGGCCCGATCTTCGCCAAGTACGCCGCCATGCCGATCGAAGAAGTGGCCAAGGACCCGCAAGCCCTGAAAATGGGCGGTCGCCTGTTCGCGTCCAACTGCTCGGTCTGCCACGGTTCCGACGCCAAGGGCGCCTATGGCTTCCCTAACCTGACTGACGCCGACTGGCGTTGGGGCGGCGAGCCGGAAACCATCAAGGCCTCCATCATGGGCGGTCGCCACGCAGTGATGCCAGCCTGGGTGGACGTGATCAAGGAACAGGGCGTCAGTGACGTTGCCGCTTATGTCCTGACCAACCTCGACGGCCGCAAGTTGCCGGAAGGCATCAAGGCCGACCCGGTCAATGGTCAGAAGCTGTTCGCCGCCAACTGCGCGGTCTGCCACGGTCCGGAAGGCAAAGGCACACCAGCCATGGGCGCCCCGAACCTGACTCACCCGGCAGCCTTCATCTACGGCTCGAGCTTCGCCCAACTGCAGCAGACCATTCGTCATGGCCGTCAGGGCGTGATGCCTGCTCAGGAACAACTGCAAGGCAATGACAAGGTTCACCTGTTGGCGGCCTATGTCTACAGCCTGTCCCACGGCAACAAGCAGGCAGACGCCGAGTAAGACCGACGCCTGAAAGCAACACTCAACGGCCCCGCCAATGAAAATTGACGGGGCCGTTTTGTTTGCGCCTTGCATCAGCTGGTGCTCGACGGTGGATCACCCTTCCCGGCAACCCGGCAGTAACACTTCTAGAACAAGGAGGACTTTGAGGCCTGCGGAGTCCGCCTGATCATTCCCTGGAAGAATTGAACGGCGACGCGTGCAAATGGGTCCATAATTCATAAGTCAATTGATTCAAGTCATTACACCATCAGTTGATTTCCCCCAACGCGACCAAAGGTCGCACCCTTGCGCTAGAGCTACAGGCGTATCATTGCGCCACTGCAACACCCCTTTTGACCCCGGCCGGCATGTACTGGCCGAGGCATTTTTCCACTGCCGTGGGATGCAATGATGAGCAACCAGATTCCCGTACAAGACGTTACCCCGCCTGCCAAAAACGCGACCAACAGCGTCGACCTCTACGCCTCCAGGGAAAAAATCTACACCCGCGCCTTCACTGGCCTGTTCCGCAATCTGCGCATGCTGGGCGGCGCCGGATTATTCCTGCTGTACTTCGGCACCGTGTGGCTCAACTGGGGTGGTCACCAGGCTGTCTGGTGGAACCTGCCGGAACGTAAGTTCTTCATCTTTGGCGCCACGTTCTGGCCCCAGGACTTCATCCTGCTCTCGGGCCTGTTGATCATTGCCGCTTTCGGCCTGTTCTTCATCACCGTCTATGCCGGACGCGTCTGGTGCGGCTACACCTGCCCGCAGAGCGTCTGGACCTGGATTTTCATGTGGTGCGAGAAAGTCACCGAAGGCGACCGCAATCAGCGCATCAAGCTGGACAAGGCGCCCATGAGCGCCAACAAGTTCCTGCGCAAACTCAGCAAGCACAGCCTCTGGCTGTTGATTGGCTTCGTCACCGGCATGACCTTCGTCGGCTACTTCTCGCCCATCCGCGAACTGGTCATCGAGTTCTTCACGGGCCAGGCCGATGGCTGGTCGTACTTCTGGGTCGGTTTCTTCACCCTGGCCACCTACGGCAACGCTGGTTGGCTGCGCGAGCAAGTGTGCATCTACATGTGCCCCTATGCGCGCTTCCAGAGCGTGATGTTCGACAAGGACACCCTGATCGTGTCCTACGATCCGCGCCGTGGCGAAAGCCGTGGCCCACGCAAGAAAGGCGCCGACTACAAGGCCCAGGGTCTGGGCGACTGCATCGATTGCACCATGTGCGTCCAGGTCTGCCCCACCGGCATCGATATCCGAGATGGCCTGCAGATCGAATGCATTGGCTGCGCCGCCTGTATCGACGCCTGCGACAGCATCATGGACAAGATGGAGTACCCACGCGGACTCATCAGCTACACCACCGAACACAACCTCTCCGGACAGAAAACCCATAAACTGCGTCCGCGCCTGGTCGGTTACGCCCTGGTGTTGCTGGCCATGATCAGCCTGCTGGTCACCGCGTTCTTCATGCGTTCGCTGGTGGGCTTCGATGTCAGCAAGGACCGGGTGCTGTACCGCGAAAACTCAGAAGGCCGGATCGAAAACGTTTATAGCCTGAAGATCATGAACAAAGACCAGCGCGACCACACCTACGTGCTCGATGCCGCTGGCCTGCCGGACCTGAAGCTGCAAGGCAAGCGTGAGATCCACGTGGAGGCCGGCGATATCGTCAGCATGCCAGTGGAATTGTCCATCGCTCCAGAGCAACTGCCATCGACCACCAACGAGGTGAAATTCATCCTCAAGGATGCCGACGATGACAGCGTCCACGTTGAAGCCAAGAGCCGGTTCATCGGCCCACAAACTCGTTAAGAGCCAAGAGAAGTGATCATGCCCGCAGCTACCACCACCAGCCCCTGGTACAAACACCTCTGGCCCTGGATCATCATTGGCATCCTCGCCTGCTCGGTGACCCTGACCCTGTCCATGGTGACCATCGCCGTGAACAACCCGGACAACCTGGTCAACGACAACTACTACGAGGCCGGCAAGGGCATCAACCGCTCCCTGGACCGTGAACTGCTGGCCCAGACCCTGAAGATGCGCGCCAACGTGCACCTCGACGAACTGACCGGCGAAGTGGAACTGCGCCTGAGCGGTAACAGCCAGCCCAAGACCCTGGAGCTGAACCTGATCTCGCCGACCCAGCCCGAGAAAGACCGCAAGATCGCCCTCACCCGCAGCGAAACCGAACAAGGTCGCTACATTGGCCAGCTGAGCGATCAGGTCGAAGGCCGGCGCTTCGTCGAGCTGCTGGGAGTCGAAGGCGACAAGACCTGGCGCATGTTCGAAGAGGAACAAGTCAGCCACGACAAGGACCTGCTGCTGGGCGATGAGCCGCTGCAAGGGGCGGAAGACCTGAACTGAACAACACCTGTCGTCCATCGCCGGCCCGCCGCCCTCCCCGTCACCCGGGTTGCAGGCGACTGGCCGGCGATGAGTTTTTTCCCGACCACAAAGACCGCCGATGACCACGCCACTGCCCTGCTACCACTGCGCCCTGCCGGTTCCCACTGGCAGCCGGTTCACCGCCGTCGTGCTCGGCGAGCCTCGGGAGTTCTGCTGCCCGGGCTGCCAGGCGGTAGCCGAAGCCATTGTTGCTGGCGGCCTGGAGCATTACTACAGCCACCGCAGTGAAGCCTCGGCCAACCCCGAAGCCTTGCCTGTGCAGTTGCTGGACGAATTGGCACTGTACGACCGTGCCGACGTGCAACAGCCCTTTGTCCGCCACGAAGGCGAGCTGGCGGAAACCACACTGCTCATGGAAGGCATCAGTTGCGCAGCCTGTGGCTGGCTGATCGAAAAACACCTGCGCAGCCTGCCAGCAGTGGTCGAGGCCCGCCTTAACCTTTCCAACCATCGCCTGCATGTGCGCTGGGCCGATAGCCAACTGCCCCTGAGCCAGGTTCTCAGCGAACTGCGGCACATCGGCTACGCCGCCCACCCCTACCAGCCGGACCGCGCCTCCGAGCAACTGGCCAGCGAAAACCGCCTGGCCCTGCGCCAGCTGGGGGTCGCCGGACTGCTGTGGTTCCAGGCCATGATGGCGACCATGGCCACCTGGCCGGAATTCAATATCGACCTGAGCCCGGAGTTGCACACCATCCTGCGCTGGGTCGCACTGTTCCTCACCACTCCCATCGTGTTCTACAGCTGCGCACCTTTCTTCAAGGGCGCCATGCGCGACTTGCGCACCCGTCACCTGACCATGGATGTCTCGGTGTCCCTGGCCATTGGCGGGGCCTACCTGGCGGGAATCTGGACCGCCATCAGCGGTGTCGGCGAACTGTACTTCGACGCTGTGGGCATGTTCGCGCTGTTCCTTCTCGCCGGCCGCTACCTGGAACGTCGGGCCCGGGAACGCACCGCGGCGGCCACAGCGCAGTTGGTCAACCTGTTGCCTGCCTCCTGCCTGCGCCTGGGCCAGGATGGCCAGAGTGAACGCATCCTGCTCACCGAACTGCGCCTGGGCGACCGGGTACTGGTGCATCCCGGCGCGGTGCTGCCGGCCGATGGCAAGATCCTCGACGGCCAGTCGAGCATCGACGAATCCCTGCTCACCGGCGAGTACCTGCCGCAACCACGCAGCCTGGGAGATAGCGTCACTGCCGGCACCCTGAACGTCGAAGGCGCGCTGACGGTGGAGGTTCAGGCCCTGGGCCAGGACACCCGGCTGTCCGCCATCGTCCGCCTGCTGGATCGGGCTCAGGCAGAGAAACCGCGGCTCGCGGAGGTCGCCGACCGCGCGGCCCAGTGGTTCCTGCTGTTTTCATTGATCGCTGCAGCGGCCATCGGCCTGCTGTGGTGGCAACTGGATGCCTCGCGCGCCTTCTGGATCGTCCTGGCCATGCTGGTTGCCACCTGCCCTTGCGCGCTGTCCCTGGCCACCCCGACGGCCCTGACCGCCGCCACCGGCACTCTGCACAAGCTCGGTCTGCTGTTGACCCGCGGTCATGTGCTCGAAGGCCTGAACCAGATCGACACGGTGATTTTCGACAAGACCGGCACCCTCACCGAAGGACGCCTGGCACTGCGCGCCATTCGCCCCTTGGGGCCGCTGTCCAGCGATGACTGCCTGAGCCTCGCGGCCGCCCTGGAGAACCGCTCCGAGCACCCTATTGCCCGGGCTTTTGGCCGTGCTCCAGTGGCGGCCGAAGAGGTCACCAGCAGCCCGGGGCTGGGCCTGGAAGGCCTGGTGGGCACACAGCGCTTGCGCATCGGCCAGCCGGCATTCGTCTGCGAACTCAGCGGTTGCCCGGTGCCCTCGATGCCCGATGAAGCCGGCCAGTGGCTGTTGTTGGGTGACAGCCAGGGTGCCCTCGCCTGGCTGGTGCTCGATGACCGGCTGCGCAGCGACGCCCCAGCCCTCCTGGCCGCTTGCAAGGCTCGCGGCTGGCATACCCTGCTCCTGTCCGGGGACAGCTCACCGATGGTGGCCAGCGTCGCAGCCGAACTGCAGATCGACGAGGCCCGTGGTGGCCTGCGCCCGGATGACAAGCTGCAGGTACTGCAACAGCTGCATCAACAGGGCCGCAAAGTGCTGATGCTCGGCGACGGGGTCAACGATGTGCCGGTGCTGGCCGCCGCCGACATCAGCGTGGCCATGGGTTCGGCCACCGACCTGGCCAAGACCAGCGCCGATGCAGTGCTCCTGTCCAACCGCCTGGACGCACTGGTGCAGGCCTTCAGCCTGGCCCGCCGGACCCGCCGGGTAATCATCGAGAACCTGCTTTGGGCCGGGCTGTACAATGGCCTGATGCTGCCGTTCGCTGCCCTGGGCTGGATCACTCCGGTCTGGGCTGCAATCGGCATGTCCATCAGTTCCCTGACCGTGGTGCTCAATGCCCTGCGCCTGACCCGCATGCCGCGGTCAGCCGACAGCGCCGGCGCCCCCGAAACCCGCCTGTTGCCGGCCTGAGCCGCCGGGCCTGGAGTCCAGATGCCAGCTCTATATGTGATGATTCCGGCCGCCCTGCTGATCGTGGCCATCGCCATCTATATCTTCTTCTGGGCCGTCGACAGCGGTCAGTACGACGACCTCGACGGCCCGGCCCACAGCATCCTGTTCGACGATCAAGACCCTAGCCACACCGCAGCGGTGGACGAAGCCAAGGGCCAGCCAGGCAACGACGCCGAGCCGGTCAAGAAAGCGGAACCACCTCATGCTTGAGCTGGCTCCCCTATTGGTTTCGGCGGTGATCCTTGGCTTGCTGGGTGGGGGGCATTGCCTGGGCATGTGTGGCGGCCTGATGGGCGCTCTGACCCTGGCCATTCCCCAGGAGCAACGCAGCCGGCGTTTCCGCCTGCTACTGGCCTACAACCTGGGGCGCATCCTCAGTTATGCCCTGGCCGGCCTGCTGCTGGGCCTGGCTGGCTGGGCCGTGGCCAGCAGCCCGGTGGCGCTGTTCATGCGGGTACTGGCTGGTTTGCTGTTGATCGCCATGGGCCTGTACCTGGCCGGCTGGTGGAGCGGCCTGACCCGCATCGAAGGCCTTGGACGGGGCCTGTGGCGGCATATCCAGCCTGTCGCCAACCGCCTGCTGCCAGTTTCCAGCCTGCCTCGTGCACTGCTCCTGGGCGCGCTCTGGGGCTGGCTGCCTTGCGGCTTGGTGTACAGCACCCTGCTGTGGTCGGCGAGCCAGGGCAACGCTCTGGACAGCGCTCTGCTGATGCTGGCATTCGGCCTCGGCACCTGGCCTGTGCTATTGGCCACGGGCCTCGCGGCAGAACGGGTTACCGCCCTGCTGCGCCGTCGCAGCGTGCGCATGGCCGGAGGGCTGCTGGTCATGCTGTTCGGCATCTGGACCCTGCCTGGTCCTCACCAACACTGGCTGATGGGCCACTGATCCCAGGAAAGTGCCCGGCTACAGGGCTTGCACGCCCCGTCGGCGCTACCTCAGCGGCTCCCGAACACCCTTGATACAAATCAAGATGGCCGCAGCCCTAACCCCCTAGACTCGCGAACACTGCCAGCCTATCCGGGGGAATTCCCGCATGCTCGACGCCATTCGTTGGGACACAGATCTGATCCGCCGCTATGACCTGGCGGGACCACGCTACACCTCATACCCGACCGCGGTGCAATTCAACAGCCAGGTCGGCGCCTTCGATCTGCTGCACGCCCTGCGCGACAGCCGCAAGGCCCAGCGTCCGTTGTCGCTGTACGTGCACATCCCGTTCTGCGCCAACATCTGCTACTACTGCGCCTGCAACAAGGTCATCACCAAGGATCGCAGCCGCGCCCTGCCCTACCTGCAACGCCTGGAACAGGAGATGCAACTGATCGCCTGCCACCTGGCGCCCAACCAGCGGGTCGAGCAGTTGCACTTCGGCGGCGGCACCCCGACCTTTCTCAATCACGATGAGCTGCGCCAACTGATGGCGCTGCTGCGCAAGCACTTCAACCTGCTGGACGATGACTCCGGGGACTACGGTATCGAGATCGACCCCCGGGAAGCCGACTGGTCCACCATGGGCCTGCTCCGGGAGCTGGGCTTCAATCGGGTCAGCATTGGCCTGCAGGATCTGGACCCGGCGGTACAACGGGCGGTCAATCGCCTGCAGAGCCTGGAGGAAACACGGG
The DNA here is from genome assembly GCF_042980055.1 of Pseudomonas danubii. Lineage (NCBI taxonomy): Bacteria > Pseudomonadati > Pseudomonadota > Gammaproteobacteria > Pseudomonadales > Pseudomonadaceae > Pseudomonas > Pseudomonas danubii. The sequence goes on along the minus strand of NZ_CP116502.1, from coordinate 3,329,085 downwards.
CCGTGATCGAAGCGGCCCGCACCCTGCAATTTCGCTCCATCAACATCGACCTGATCTACGGCCTGCCCAAGCAGACACCAGAGCACTTCGCCCGCACCGTGGAAGAAGTGATCAGCCTGCAACCGGATCGCCTCTCAGTCTTCAACTATGCCCATCTGCCCGAGCGCTTCATGCCGCAACGGCGGATCAATGGCAATGAGCTGCCGGCTCCGGCAGAGAAACTGGAAATGCTGCAACGCACCATCGAGCAACTGACCGCCGCTGGTTATCGCTACATCGGCATGGACCATTTCGCCCTGCCCGATGACGAGTTGGCAATCGCCCAGGAGGAGTCGACCCTGCAACGCAACTTCCAGGGTTACACCACACATGGTCATTGCGACTTGATTGGGCTGGGAGTATCGGCCATCAGTCAGATCGGGGATCTCTACTGCCAGAACAGCAGTGACTTGACCCAGTATCAAAATGCTTTGGCGGGTGCACAACTGGCCACTAGTCGTGGCTTGGTATGCAACACCGACGACCGTCTGCGCCGTGAAGTTATTCAACAACTGATCTGCAACTTTAGTCTTAAGTTCGAAGATATAGAAAAGGCATTCAATATCGACTTTCGTGGCTACTTCAACGAACTATGGCCGGATCTGCAGGAGATGGCCGACGATGGCCTGATTCAACTCAGCGCCGAGGCGATTACCGTACTTCCAGCAGGACGCCTGTTGGTGCGCTCGGTGTGCATGATCTTCGATGCATACCTGGGCCAACAGAATCGCCAGCGTTTTTCCCGGGTGATCTAGGACTTCATGATCAGGGAAGCGGCCTTCATCACCTGCTCGGGGCTCAGACCTGCCTCTTTCATCGCCTTGGCCAGGGAGGCATTGGCGGTCAGCAAACCGCTGTTCAGGCTCGCCAGGGCAGACTGCAAGCTGCCAACCTTCGCCTTGGCCTCTTCAGGGCTCAGGCGTTTGTCGGCCATGACTGCCTGAAGCCGGGCAAGCTTTTCGGCAATCTGTTGTTGCAATTTTCTGATCATTTTGAGGAGTTGTTGAATATTTTCGGGCAGACCGCTTTCCTCGATGTCACGGTCATCGCCCGCAGCACTGGAGGATTTCTGCAATCCAACACCCGACAGCGACACTTTGACGCCCTCTCCGATCACCGATTCAGCAACTAATGGAGAGCTCCTTAGTTCATCGTCATCACTGCCTTTCGAGGTCTCGGAAAGTAGCTGCAAGTTGTTGCTGCCATTAGTAATACCGCCAACAGAGGACATAGTTGCAGCTCTCCAAGTTAACTTTGTTAACTGGTTATCGACTCATAAAAGGAATGCTTTACGACTAACAATCAATACGGCACGGACTGGCCGGAACCTCCTCCCGTGAGTTACCCTTACGGCTTATGTGTGTTTTCCCACAAGGATTCTAGAATGTCCGAGCCAGTTAAACTGCGCGCTCATAACCAGGCCCATTGCAAGGATTGCAGCCTGGCCCCTCTGTGCCTGCCACTTTCCTTGAATTTGGAAGACATGGACGCGCTGGACGAAATCGTCAAACGTGGCCGCCCATTGAAAAAAGGCGAATTCCTGTTCCGTCAGGGTGACGGCTTCGACTCGGTGTATGCCGTGCGTTCAGGTGCCCTGAAAACCTTCAGCCTCAGTGACGGTGGCGAAGAACAGATCACCGGCTTCCACCTCCCCAGCGAGCTGGTGGGGCTGTCCGGCATGGATACCGAAAGCCATCCGGTTTCGGCACAAGCCCTGGAAACCACCTCGGTGTGCGAGATTCCCTTCGAACGCCTTGACGAACTGGCTCTGCAACTGCCGCAACTGCGCCGCCAGTTAATGCGAGTCATGAGCCGTGAAATCCGTGACGATCAGCAGATGATGCTGCTGCTGTCGAAAAAGACCGCAGACGAGCGCATCGCTACCTTCCTGGTCAACCTCTCCGCACGTTTCCGCGCACGGGGCTTCTCGGCCAACCAGTTCCGCTTGAGCATGTCGCGCAACGAAATTGGCAACTACCTGGGCCTGGCGGTGGAAACCGTATCCCGGGTGTTCACCCGTTTCCAGCAGAACGAACTGATTGCCGCCGAAGGCAAGGAAGTGCACATCCTCGATCCGATCCAGCTCTGCGCCCTGGCCGGCGGCTCGGTAGACGGCTGAACCGCAGCACTTGCGACTGAGCCAAGCCGCTCGGTCGCGGGTATACTGGCGCGGCCTATTTGCCCGCCAGGACACCTGAAGATGGCCTTCGATTCCTTCGACATCAAATCCCTGATCCGCCCTGTCATCGACTTCCCGAAACCGGGCGTGATCTTCCGCGACATTACCCCTCTGTTCCAGTCTCCCCGGGCCTTGCGCCTGGTGGCCGACAGTTTCGCCCAGCGTTATGTCGAAGAAGACTTCAGCCACATCGGTGCCATGGATGCCCGGGGCTTCCTGATCGGCTCGATCATCGCCTACCAACTGAATAAGCCGCTGATCCTGTTTCGCAAACAGGGCAAGCTGCCTGCGGACGTGCTCGCCGAGGGCTATCAGACCGAATACGGCGAAGCCTTTCTCGAAGTCCACGCCGACAGTCTGTGCGAAGGCGATTCGGTACTGATGTTCGATGACCTGATCGCCACCGGCGGTACCCTGATCGCCGCGGCCAATCTGGTACGGCGCATGGGGGCGAAGATCTACGAGGCCGCCGCCATCATCGACCTGCCGGAGCTGGGCGGCTCGCAGAAACTGGAAGACATGGGCATCCCAACCTTCTGCCTGACGCAGTTCTCGCTGACTGAGCGCTAGGATCTACCCGCGTATTCACCAGCAAGCAGGTTTCTACAGGCCCATCTGCTTGCTGATGATTTCGTTCATCACCTCGCGAGTGCCGCCGCCGATCGAGAGAATACGGTTGTCGCGATACAGGCGCTCCACCAGGCTCTCGCGCATGTAGCCCATGCCACCGAGTATCTGCACCGCATCATGGGTAATACGGTCGGCGGTATCGGTGGCAACGTTCTTGGCCATGGAAATCTCCTTGATCACACTCTTGCCGGCGGCCATCTTCGCCGCCTGGCGATAGGTGAACTCCCGCGAGACTTCCAGAGCCGTAGCCATCTCCGCCAGACGATGCTTGAGCACCTGGAACTTGCCGATGGGCTTGCCGAACGCCTCGCGCTCGCGAGCCCACTTCAGGCTTTCCTCCAGGGCCATCTGCGCCGTCATGTTGGCCATCAGCGCCAGGGCCAGGCGTTCGCTCTGGAAATTGCCCATGATGCAGGCAAAGCCCATGTTCTCGGCACCGATCAGGTTGCCCACCGGTATCCGGCAATCGTCAAAGAACAGCTCGGCAGTGTCCGAGGCCCACCAGCCCATCTTTTTCAGCTGTCGCCCCACGGTGAAGCCCGGCGTGCCCTTTTCGATCAGCAGCAAGCTGATGCCGCCGTAACCGGGCTCACCGGTACGCACCGCAACGGTGTAGAAATCGGCGCGTACGCCGCTGGTGATAAAGGTCTTGCTGCCGCTGACCCGATAATGATCGCCGTCACGCACGGCGCGGGTTTGCAGGTTGGCCACGTCAGAGCCGCCACTGGGCTCTGTCACCGCCAGAGCGCAGATTTTCTCGCCGCACAGCACTTGGGGCGCCACTCGCTCCCGCACTTCGGGTCGAGCCCATTTGACGATGGGCGGCAGGCCGATATCTAGGGAGCCCAGCCCTGCCACCAGGCCGCCGGAACCGCTGCGCATCAGCTCTTCACTGGCGGCGATCTTGGCGAACAGGTCACCTTCGTGGCTGCCCCCCAGGGCTTCGGGATAACCGATCCCCAGGATCCCTGCCGCACCGGCCTTGAGATACAGCTCGCGGGGGAAGCTCTCAGCCTCCTCCCACTGATCGATCTCGGGGAGAATTTCCCGTTCGACGAAACGTCGCACGCTGTCACGGACCAACTGGTGGCTGGGGTCGAAGTATTCCTGGCAGGCAGACATCGGCAAGCTCCTCTGAAGGGTCGAGGGAACTTACCAAGCGCTTGCTTGGTTTTCAAGAAAATGTGTGGCGGGTCTTTCGCCGGCAAGCCGGCTCCTACCGCGTTAAAGCGCTATGGGCTTGCGACCGGCGAAGGAATGGGCCAGGGTGCCGCCGTCCACCAGCTCCAGCTCGCCACCCAGAGGCACGCCGTGGGCGATACGCGAAGTGATCAGGCCTTTGTTGGTCAGCAGTTGGGCGATGTAGTGCGCAGTAGCCTCGCCTTCCACGGTCGGGTTGGTGGCCAGGATCACTTCGCTGAAGCTGCCTTGCTCCTCGATCCGTGCCAGCAACTGCGGAATACCGATCGCTTCGGGCCCTAGACCGTCCAACGGTGACAAGTGCCCCTTGAGCACGAAGTATCGACCGCGATAGCCGGTCTGTTCCACCGCGTACACATCCATCGGTCCTTCCACCACGCAGAGCAAGCTGTCGTCGCGACGCGGGTCGGCACACTGCGGGCACAGCTCGTCTTCAGTCAGAGTCCGGCATTGACGGCAATGCCCCACCCCTTCCATGGCCTGGCTCAGGGCCTGGGCCAGGCGCAAACCACCACTGCGATCACGTTCAAGCAGCTGCAAGGCCATGCGCTGGGCGGTTTTCTGACCCACGCCCGGCAAGGTGCGCAGGGCATCGATCAGTTGGCGAATCAGGGGGCTGAAGCTCATGGGCAAAGGTCCGACAAAACGACGAGACGCGGTTTATACCCGCGCCTCAGGGTAGCGTCAAATACTCGCGTACGCGGCAACCTTGACCACCAGCTTGCCGAAGTTGCGCCCCTCCAGCAGACCGATGAAGGCCTCAGGCGCCTGCTCCAGGCCTTCGACCACATCTTCCTTGAACTTGACCTTGCCTTCGCGCACCCAGGGCGCCATGGCCTTGATGAATTCTGGATGCCGGTCACCATAGTCGTCGAAGACGATAAAGCCCTGGATCCGCACCCGCTTGGTCAACAAGGCGCGCTGCAACAGCGGCAGACGGTCCGGGCCTGGCGGCAGTTCCTGAGCATTGTACTGAGCGATCAACCCGCACAGGGGAATGCGCGCCTTGGGATTGAGCAAGGGCAGCACGGCATCGAACACCTTGCCACCGACGTTCTCGAAATAGATGTCCACGCCCTTGAAGCAGGCCTGGGCCAGCTCAGCGGCAAAATCGGCGCTCTTGTGATCGATGCAGGCGTCGAAACCCAGTTCCTCGACCACGTAGCGGCACTTGTCCGCGCCACCGGCCACACCCACCACCCGCAGCCCCTTGAGTTTGGCCACCTGCCCTACCACCGAGCCCACAGCGCCGGACGCCGCAGCCACCACTAGGGTTTCCCCGGCCTTGGGCTGACCGATGTCCATCAGCCCCATGTAGGCAGTCATCCCGGGCATGCCCAGCACGCCCAAGGCCATGGAGGGGCTGGGCAGGCCGGAAGGCACCGGAATCAGGTTACGACCATCACTGATGCAGTGGCTCTGCCAGCCAGTGGCCCCCACGACCAGATCGCCTTCCTGGAACTTTGGATTCAGCGAACGCTCGACCCGACTCACCGCGCCACCGGTCATGACTTCATTGATTTCCACCGGTGCGGCGTAGGACGGCGCGTCACTCATGCGGCCGCGCATGTAGGGGTCCAGGGACAGGTAGAGGGTCTGCAGCAGGACTTGGCCGTCCGCCAGCTCCGGCAAGGCGACCCGCTCCAGACGAAAGTTCTCAGGGACCGGTGCACCCTGGGGACGAGAGACCAGCACCACACGCTGGTTGAGGGTCAATGTTTGCGACATCACAGACACTCCTGTATCGAGGGTTGGAAAGGACTGTATAGGGTGCAGACCCCACGAGGGCCGTGGCGTTCGATGTTTCTACAGACGGATCGGCGGCGGCCTTCGCCCGCAATCCAGCTCCCACGAACAGCGCAGTGCTTATCGACAGGATAAAAAAAGCCAGGCTCAAGGCCTGGCTTTTTGCGTCCATCCGAAGCGCCTGGGCGACTCAGAACGGCAGTTTCATGCCTGGAGGCAGTTGCATGCCGGCAGTCATGCCGGACATTTTTTCCTGGCTGTTGGACTCGATCTTGCGCACGGCATCATTGACCGCAGCGGCGAACAGGTCTTCCAGCACTTCACGGTCATCTTCGCTGACGCCTTCCAGCAGGCTCGGGTCGATGCTCACACGCTTGATGTCGTGACGACCGGTCATGACCACAGTGACCATGTCGCCGCCAGCCTTGCCGGTGACTTCAGCGTTGGCCAGTTCTTCCTGCATCTTGGCCATTTTTTCTTGCATTTGCTGTGCCTGCTTCATCAGGCCGGCCATGCCACCTTTCATCATGGGAATTACCTCAAAGTACGGGGATTGAAACAGCGCCCGACCCAGGGTCCGGCGCCCTTTAAGTGATCAACCCTGAGCGGCCAGGGCCTCGACAGGTTCAATAGTATCCTGGCGCACCACGGCGCCGAACTCCTGGACCATCTGCTGGATGAACGGATCGCCGTGGATCGAGTCCTCCGCCTCGCGCTGACGGTCGGCCCGACGCCTCGAAGCGGCCTGGGCCGGGGTTTCCTGCTCGGGCTTGATCAGCTCGATGGTCAGGGTCAGGGTACGTCCGTGGTACTGGTTCAGCGCGTCATTGAGCCGGCGCTGCTGAGTGGCGTTGAACAGTGCGCTGTGGGCCGGGTCCAGGTGCAACAGCCAGTTGTCACCCTCTACGGCCATCAGGGTGCAGTTGGCGGCGATGCTGCCGGTCATGCCGGAGATCGGCAGTTTCGGGAACAGTTGCAGCCACTCCAAGGCCAGGCCGGTGGCCGGCTTGGCAGCAGGTTCCGGCTCGGGCTCCGGGGCCGGATCGGCGGCGTGCTCGCTGGCCAGCTCGTCCAGGTAGCTGTAGGCCGAATCCATGTCCGGCTCGATGTAGTCCTCGTCCAGGGGCGGCTCGTCGTCCAGATCAATGCCCGGGGTGGCAGCGTCGACCTCGGCCACGCTCGGCTCGGGCACCGGCGCACTGACCCACTCCGGCGCATCCGGCACCACGCTGTCGGGCGTTGGAGTTGGCATTGGCGTCAGCTCGGGCTGTTCGGCCACCACGTCCAGCACCGGTTCAACAGCTGGTTGCTGCTCGATCTGCGGCGCTACCGGATCGTTCCAAGGCAGGTCGACCACCTCCTCGGCGGCCACCGGCCCAGGCTCGACGTCAACCGCTTCGACGGCAAGCGCTTCGGCAACCGGCGGCGCGACAGGTACAGGCGCGACCGGCGGAGCTGGAATCGGAGCCGGTGCGACCGGCGCGCTGGCAATAGGAGTAACGGGAGCCACAGGCACAGCAGGTGCTGGTACCGCCACGGCTTGGGCGGAATCAACTGTGGCCTGGCTGATCCCCACTGGCTTTAGCGGCTGTCTCGGTGCATCCGCGGTGTCCGCCGGGCGGAAGGCCAGCATCCGCAGCAAGACCATTTCGAAGCCCCCTCGCGGGTCCGGCGCCAACGGCAGGTCGCGACGGCCGATCAGGCCCATCTGGTAATAAAACTGTACGTCTTCGGCCGGCAGCGCCTGGGCCAGAGCCAGTACCCGGTCACGATCGCCATGACCGTTGTCGACCCCTTCGGGCAACGCCTGGGCAATCGCGACCCGGTGCAGCACGTTGAGAATTTCCGAGAGCACGCCGTTCCAGTCCGGGCCCTGCTCCGCCAGATGGCGCACAGCCTCCAGCAACGCCTTGGCGTCACCATTGATCAGGGCATGGAGAACGTCATAGACCTGGCCGTGATCGAGGGTGCCGAGCATCGCTCGCACGTCGGCGGCCATGACCTTGCCTTCACCGAAGGCGATGGCCTGATCGGTCAGGCTCATGGCGTCACGCATCGAGCCGTCGGCGGCGCGGCCCAGCAGCCACAATGCGTCGTCTTCGAACGGCACGTTCTCTACACCCAGCACATGGCTCAGGTGCTCGACCACCCGTTCGGGGGTCATGTTCTTCAGGGAGAACTGCAGGCAACGGGACAAAATGGTCGCCGGCAGCTTCTGCGGGTCGGTGGTTGCGAGGATGAACTTGACGTAGGGTGGCGGCTCTTCAAGGGTCTTGAGCAAGGCGTTGAACGAGTGACTGGAAAGCATGTGCACTTCGTCGATCAGGTAGACCTTGAAGCGCCCGCGGCTCGGCGCGTATTGCACGTTATCCAGCAGCTCACGAGTGTCCTCGACCTTGGTCCGGCTCGCGGCGTCGATCTCGATCAGGTCGACGAAGCGTCCTTCGTCGATCTCGCAGCACACCGAACAGGTGCCGCACGGCGTGGAAGTGATGCCTGTTTCACAATTCAGACATTTGGCAATGATCCGCGCGATGGTGGTCTTGCCCACCCCGCGGGTGCCGGTAAACAGATAGGCGTGGTGCAGCCGCTGGCTGTCCAAGGCATTGATCAGAGCCTTGAGCACATGGGTCTGGCCGACCATTTCGCGGAACGAGCGCGGACGCCATTTACGTGCAAGAACCTGATAACTCATCGAAAACCGTCGCAACTGGAAAGCGGAAGCCGGTAATGCTAGCGGAGCAAGGGCGAAATTGCATCCGGCGCGCTCGTCTAATCTGTCTAAGCTGCATTTCGCAAAGGATTGCTCGGTCGTTAGAACCGTGGGAGACCGTATGCATTTGACCTGGGGCGCCCTGCTACTCTTGAGCACCAGCCTGGAAGCCGCCGAAGCGCCTTTACGCTTTGTCATCGCCGACAGCTGGGCCATGCCGACCATCGAGGTCGATGGCGAGCAACCCACCGCCGGCATCCTTTACGACACCATGAACAGCCTCGCCCGGCATATGGGCACCCGTGCCGAGTTCCACGTCCTGGCCCGCGCCCGGGTGCAGAACGCCATGGCCCAGGGCGAAGTCGACGTGCGCTGCTTCGCCGCACAAGCCTGGCTGCCGAACCTGTCCGGGGATTACCTGTGGAGCGTGCCGCTGTTCGTGCAACGCAACCTGCTGGTCAGTAACCGCTACCATCATGAGCCGATCAACCCGCAGCAGTTGCCCACTCAGCACATCGGCACCGTACTGAGCTACACCTACACCTCGCTGCAACCCCTGTTCGAGAGCGCCCAGCTGATTCGTGACGATGCCCGCAACGAGGAGCAAGTCCTGCAAAAGCTCCAGGTAGGACGCTACCAGTACGCTATCGCCAGCCAGTGGACCCTGGACTGGTTCAACAAGACCCAGTCCTCCGGCAAACCCTTGCACCGCGTCGCGCTGCTGCAGGAGCAAGCTGTGGGCTGCTACGTGCGCAATGACCCGGCAGTGCCGGCCCAGCGAATTCTGCGGACCCTGCTGAAGATGAAGATGTCCGGCGAGATCGATGCCATCGTCCAGCGCTACGTCGACCCGCAGACCGGCGCTCAGGCCTCCGACACCGTGTCGCCCTGAAGCGTGCCGCACCGCCACGGCAGCGGCGGCTCGAAGTTGCTTACCCACTCCAGCACGGCGTCAGCGGGCATGGGTGCAGCAATGAACTCACCCTGGGCCACCTCACATCCGAGGGCCATCAATCGCTCACCATGGGCCAGGCTTTCCAGGCCCTCGGCCACAACTTGGCGGCCAAACGCCCGGGCCAGTCCGACCAGAGCCTGAATCAGGGCCTGGTCATCCTGGTCGTGAAGCATGTCGCGGACAAACAATCGATCGATCTTGATGGTCTGGGTACGCAGACGTTTGAGGTAGCTGAGGGACGAATGCCCAGTACCGAAGTCCCCCAGGGAAAACTGCACACCAAAGCCCTGGCAGGCATCGAGGCAATCGCTGACTCGCTGAATATTGTCGATGGCCACCGACTCGACGATCTCCAGATCCAGCAAGACGGGTGACACATCCGGGTAGCGATCGAGCATCCCCTTGAGCCGCTCGACAAAATCCGTGCGCTGGAAATGCCGGGCCGCGACGTTCAGGCTCACCGGCCAGACATGGCCCGCCGCCTGCCAGCGTTGCAGCTGACTCATCACCTGATCCATGACCCACTCGCCGATATCGACGATGAGGTCGGTCTCTTCCACCTGAGGCAGGAAATCCTGGGAACCCAGCATCCCGCGCTGCGGGTGCTGCCAGCGCAGCATGGCTTCAAACCCCACCACCGCGCCGCTGCGCATGTTGACCTTGGGCTGGAAATACAGCTGCAGCTCGCCGCTGTTCAGCGCCTGGCGCACGTGCTCCACCGTCTGGTAGGTGACCATCACTTCACGATCACGCAGGACATCGAACAGGTGGAAGCGATTGCGTCCGCTTTGCTTGGCCACGTACATCGCCTGGTCGGCGTGGCGCAGCAAGGTATCGGCATCATGGTTATCGGTGGGAAACAGGGTCACCCCAATGCTGGCAAACACATTGATGTCCTTGCCCTGGATCGAATACGGCTGGGAAATGGTCGCCAACACCCGCTGCAGTGCCGCCCGCAGCTCCAGCATGTCCCTGACGTAACGCAGGATCAGCACGAACTCGTCTCCGGCCAGGCGTGCCACCACATCTTCACCCCTGATGATCGAACGCAGGCGCGCAGCCACTTCCACCAGCAGCAGGTCACCACAGGCGTGACCGTAGCCATCATTGACCGCCTTGAAACCGTCCAGATCGAGCATGCATACCGCCAGGGGAATATTCTCCTGGCGGGAGAAGTCCAGCGCCTGGTGCAGCAGATCGGAAAGGAAGGCCCGATTGGGCAGACCAGTGAGCACGTCATGCCCAACCCGCCATTGCAGCGAATGCAGCAACTGGCGCTTCTCGCTGACATCGAAGCGGATCGATACATAGCGCATCACCTTGCCGGAGCGCTGATCCACCAGGGGCACCATGGTGCTGTCGACCCAGTACAGGCTGCCGTCCTTGGCACGGTTGCAGATCTCACCTTTCCACACCCGCCCCTGGATGATGGTCTGCCACAGCTCGGTAAAGAACTCCGGTGGATGCAGCCCCGAACTGAGCATCCGGTGGTTGGCTCCGATCAGCTCTTCACGGCTGTAGCCCGAGATCTGGCAGAACAGGTCGTTGACATAGGTGATGCAACCGCCGAGGTCTGTCTCGGAGAAAATGGCGGCGGCATCGACGGCCCTGCGGTATTTCTCATCCATGAGTCGAACTCACTGTCGCTAGCGGTTGAACCGCTCGACCAAGGCACGCAGCCCGGAAGAGATGTTTTCCAGCTCCGCGCCGCGAACGACTCCGGCGCTGGCATTCTCGGCAGTGCGCTGCACCGTGGCGGCGACACTGTTGATCTGTTCGGAAACCGATTCCGCTACATGGGACTGCTCCTGGGACGCCGCAGCCATCTGCTGACTCATGTCGGTGATACGCTCCACCGCGGCGCCTATGCCCTGCAAGGCTTGCTGCGCCTGCAAGACCTGCTGCACCCCTTGCTCGGCTTCCTCGATGCCCAGGCTGGCGATCTGCACCGCCTCATCGGCACCGGCCCGCAGGCTCTGGATGATGCCCTGGATCTGCTGGGTGGACTCACGAGTCTTACCGGCCAGGGCGCGCACCTCATCGGCCACCACGGCAAACCCGCGCCCCTGCTCTCCGGCACGAGCGGCTTCGATGGCTGCGTTCAAGGCCAGCAGGTTGGTCTGGTCGGCAATCGCCTGGATCATGCTCGCCGCCACCATGATGTCCTGGGTCTGCCCGGCCAGGTCACCCACCGCCTGATTGATCTGGGTAACAGTGCGGGCCAGCAACTGGATGGCGTCACGGGAAGTGCCCGCCACCTGGCTGCCTTGCTGGGCCAGCAGGTTGGCAGTGTGGGCCTCACTGGCGGTGTGCTGTACGTGTTCCGCAACCTCGGTGATCGAAGCGGCCATCTGGGTCATGGCGGCGGCCGTCATGTCGGTCTCCGCTCGCTGCTCCAGCAGCGCCGACTCAGTGCGGCTGGACAACTGACTGGAGTCGGCCGCCGCCGTAGCCATCTGTCGAGCCAGGTCGCTGAGTCGGGTCAAGGCGGTTTTCAGCCGCGCCTCTTCACTGGCCAGGATCAGTTGCAACTGCGCCGCCGGCCCCAGCGCGTCGCTGTAAGCCAGGGCACAGATCGGATCGGCAAAGGTGTTTGGAGTGCTACGGACAATCTGCTTGAGCTGCTGCCCCAAACGGCGCTGGGCCATCAGCCCGACCCCCACGAACCCTGTGACCGTCAGCCCCTGGGCCAGCAGCGTCGGCAACCAGGTGAATGCCGCCAGGCAACCCACCGCCACCGCTACCGGCAACAGCAATGGCCTGGCTGCTGCCTCCAGGTGCCGCCAGACCGAGACCGGTGCCTTGTCAGCACGCAGTCGCGCATAGAGGATTTCAGCGCGGTTCACTTGCTCCCGGGTCGGCTTGACCCGCACCGACTCATAACCCACCAGTCGACCCTCTTCGAGGATGGGCGTGACATAGGCGCTGACCCAGTAGAAATTGCCGTTTTTGCAGCGGTTCTTCACCACGCCCATCCAGCTCTGCCCTGCCTTGAGATACCCCCACATCGACTCGAACACCGCCGCCGGCATATCCGGGTGACGCACCAGGTTATGGGTGCTACCAATCAGCTCGGCCTGGCTGAAACCACTCATCGCGGCGAATTCGGCATTGCAGTAGGTGATGTGGCTGTTGGTATCGGTGGCGGATATGAGCCGCTGCTGGTCGGGAAAGGTCTGCTCAACAGAGGTGACCGGCAAATTGAGACGCACTTTAGAACTCCATAGACAGCCTGCGATCAACAGCACCGGGAAGCCGGCAACAGGTTGATTCGAAATGTACTTTCCTGGCGGTACGACTCAATCGAAAAGATCGCCCTGATTGCAGCCGTACAGCGGTTTGCGCGGCAGTTGACCGTCGATTCGACGAAGATCAACTAGGATCAGATAAGGCGTCAGGTGGGGGACGGCGGACGGTGCGTTGGCGGGATTTACGAGACGGTCGAGCCTCTGCCAAGTCCTCGGTTTAGGTGAACAAGGGAAATGCAATGATTTCTTGTTTCATAAACCTGCCCTCTGAAACTAGATCACCAAATACCTGTCCGAAGCGCCGATTCTACGAAATGCATCACATTTTGCAAAGCAAGGTGATGAATCATGGTGTTGTCTAATGCCAATATTTATCGTTAAGTTCTTGATTCTAAATGGGAATTGAGCGATGCAAATTTCAAGTTTGGGTGCAGCCATCAAGCGTTATCGAAAGGTAGCGGGGCTTACTCAGGCTGAACTAGGTGAAAAAACCGGTTTTGACCCAAAAACCATCAGCCGCTTCGAAACCGGCACCTACACCCCCAGCGTTGAAGCTCTATTTCTGCTAGCCGAAGTACTGGGAGTGAAGCTGAAAGCCTTCTTCGCCGATCTGGGCGACGAAGAGGAACAGCGGGCTTATTTGTTCGGTGTCATTCACAAAGCCACCCCGAAGGATCTGGGAAAGCTGATAGCAGCGGTAGACCAGGCCTTGTCCAAGCCTTGAGCCCCGCAACAAATCAACGAGAAGAGGCACGCTTATCACCCCTGATAAGCTGGCCTCTTTTTTAATCCACGACTCCTGACAGGAACTGACAGACCCAGCCCATAAGCTTGTGCCCACAGCACAGCCCAAAGGCCCCTGGAGTCGTCATGATCAGTAACACCTACTTCCTGCTTTATGTGGACAGCCCGCCCCTCAGTGCAGAGTTCTACAGCCGCCTGCTGGACAAACAGCCGGTGGAATCATCCCCATCCTTTGCCCTGTTCATCCTCGACTCGGGGATCAAGCTCGGCCTCTGGTCCCGGCACACGGTTGAACCGAGCGCCCAATCAACCGGTGGTGGCGGCGAACTGGGCTGGGCCGTGGACAGTCGAGAAGCCGTGGACGAATTGCATCGCCACTGGCAAGCGCTGGACATGACCATCGCCCAGCCCCCCACCCAGATGGACTTCGGCTACACCCTGCTCGCCCTTGATCCGGACGGACATCGCTTGCGCGTGCTCTATCTCACTGTCGACTGAATCCATGCCCCAACAGAGGCGCTATACCAGCGCCTTCCCCGCCAGCGCTGAGAGATTACTAGAAACACCTCATTGAGCCCTCCAACACTCATCGCTATCCTCCCCGCCGACTTGTCACAATTTGTAAGGGAATACGATGAAGTACCTGCGCCTCCTCATGGCGATGGCCGTCCTCTGCGCCACGCCCCTCCTTGCCTTTGCCGCCGCGCCGAACGAGAGCAAGGACGCCGAACCCCAGACCGCCGAACAGTTTCTCGCCTCACTCTCCCCACGCCACGGCAACGTCAAGCTGCCCGGTGATATCGCCAGCCTCGACCTGAGCCAGGAGTTCTACTACCTCAACCCCAAGGACACCGAGAAGCTGCTGACCGAGGGCTGGGGCAACCCACCCGGCTTCACCACCCTGGGCATGATCGTGCCCAGCGCAGTCAGCCCGCTGTCCGCCGAAGGCTGGGGCGTGATCATCAGCTACAAGAATGACGGCCACATTTCCGATGACGACGCGGCGAAAATCGATTATCAGGACCTGCTCAAGCAAATGCAGGAAGCGGACGAGGAAGACAATAAGCAACGCAAGGAACAGGGCTACGGCGCCATCCACTTGCTGGGCTGGGCCGAACAGCCAAGCTATGACGCGCAATCCCACAAAATGTACTGGGCCCGCGAACTCAAGGCTGAAGGCGCCGAGAGCCACACCCTGAACTACAGCATCCGGGTGCTGGGGCGCGAAGGCGTGCTGGAACTCAACGCGGTCGCCTCCATGGACGACCTGGCAACTATCAAGCGCGAAATTCCCAAGGTCCTGGCCTTCACCAACTTCACCGATGGCAACCGCTACGCCGACTACAACCCCAGCACCGACAAACTGGCGTCCTATGGCCTGGCCGCCCTGGTGGCCGGAGGCCTGGCCAGCAAGGCTGGCTTGTTCGCCAAGCTGGGGGTACTGCTCCTGGCCGGCAAGAAGTTCATTGTCATCGGCGTGCTCGCACTTGCCGCGTTCGCCGGCCGGCTGTTCAAGAAAAAAGGCTGACTGCAAGGTGCAACGCCCCCGCATGATGAGGGGGCGTTGCAGCTTATCAACCACCCTGTTTTACCTGCACATCTCGCTCCTTCGCCGGCAAGGCCCGCAGCCGCCAACGCCCTTCCAGTTGCATGGCCATCACACTGCCCAGCACCACGGCCGCCCCCAGCACCACAGAAGATTGCACCCGCTCTCCCAGGACCATCGCAGCCAGCAGCATCGCCGTCGGTGGAATCAGATACATGGCGATCGACGCCCGACTGACCTCCACCCGCTCCAATACGTAAGCCCAGGCCAGATAGGCCAAAGCACTGGGAAACAACCCCAGCAACAGCACCGCCAGATTCACCCGCCACGACGCCTGTGCCACCGCCTCGGGCAACCCGGGTGCGTACACCGACAACAGCAACGTACCGCCCCAAACCATGTAGCACACCGTGGTCAACACGCCGTAGTGCCCGGAAAAGCGCCGTTGCAAAACGAAGTACAACCCCCAGGAAAAAGCCGCCAACAACACCAGCAATCCGCGCGGTTCGACCGAGCCCAGCCCCTTGTCGGCCGCCACCACCAGCACCGCTCCAAGCAAACCCAGCCCCACGCAGCCCCAGCGCCAACCACTGACCGGCTCCTTGAGCCAGAAAAAGGCGATCAGCGTGCTGAAGATCGGTGCCGACTGCGCCAGCACGCTCGACGCGCCGGCACTCAAGCCCTGCTGACCATAATTGAGGCTGACGTGATGCAGGGTGATGGCAAAGAACCCCAGCACCAGCAGCCAAGGCAGATCACGCCAGCGCGGCAGGGATATTTTCAACGCCACTGCCATTGCCGCCATGAACAGCGAAGCGATCAGGAAGCGCAGCAGCGCCAGATGCCCCGGACTGTAGCCCTCAAGGCCAATATGGATACCCACCGGTGAATAGGCCCAGCACAGAATGACCGCAGCGGTAGCCAGCAATAGCTTGAACCCAGGTAAGCGCTTCACGGCACAGGCATCCAGACAATAAGAAGAAACGCAGTCTCTCGCCCCCCATAACTCACCACAACTAACCGATACTGAGGCTACCCCTCACTGGAAATGAGCAATGGAACTGACCCAACTGAAGATGGTGAAAGCCGTGGCCCGCTCCGGCAGCATTGCCCGCGCGGCCGAGCAATTGCATTGCGTGCCCTCTAATATCACCAACCGCCTCAAGCAGCTGGAGAGCGAACTCGGTACCCCGCTGTTTACCCGGGTCGGGCGCGGGCTGAAGATCAGCCCGGCCGGGGAAATATTCCTCGGCTACAGCGAGCGAATCCTGGCTCTGGTCGACGAAGCCAAACGCGCCGTGGACAGCCAGGCGGAGCCCAGCGGATTGCTGCGCCTGGGCTCGATCGAGTCCTGCGCTGGCGGCCGCCTGCCACCGCTGCTGGCGCAATACCACCGACGCTACCCCAAAGTGAACGTGGAACTGGTAACCGGCACCTGGTCGCAACTCTTTGAAGAACTGCAACACCAGCGTATCGACGGCGCCCTGGTGGCCATCGATACCTTGCCGCCCAAGCTTCAGCAAACCGTGCTCTACCACGAGCCACTGGTGCTGATTTCCAGTGCAGGCACCGCCCCCATCCGCAGCGCCAGCGATTTGCAGGGGCAGAATCTGTTCATGTGGCCACCGGGCTGCCCCTATCGCCGCGCCCTGGAAACCTGGCTGGCCAGGCACGGCCTGAACCTGCCCATTACCGGGTATGCCAGCTGGGGCACCATTATCGGCTGCGTCAGTGTCGGTGCCGGCGTCTCGCTGATACCGGAAGGTGTGCTGGAACGCTATTCACAATCGGCGACCCTGAACGTGCAGCGTTTCAGCGACCTGCTGCCGGTGGACAACCGCTTTGTCTGGCACCAGGACGTGAAGCGCCACAGTGCACGGGATGCGTTTGCCCAGTTGTTGCGGGAACAGCTGGGAGCATGACGCCCTTTCCCGGCAAGCCGGCGAGCGTTTCGGCACAATGCACGAGCGCCCCGGCACAACAACGGACTCAGCCTGCCAATAGACTCGTCTTTCATCACCAACACCCAGACGAGCCCCTCATGAAAAACCGACTTTTACTCAGCGTGCTTTCCTTGGGTCTGAGCCTTGGCGCCCAAGCCGCCGAGTTCAGCATCAGCAGCCACGACATCAGCGACGGCCACCCCTTGAGCCCTCGTGAAGTGTTCCAGGGCTTTGGCTGCGAAGGCGGCAACACCTCTCCCGAACTGTCCTGGAAAAATGCCCCACCGGGCACCAAAAGCTTTGCCATCACTGTTTATGATCCGGACGCCCCCACCGGCAGCGGCTGGTGGCACTGGACCCTGGTCAACCTCCCGACTTCCACCCAGCAATTGCCCAGAGGTGCCGGTAGCGCCAACGGCGAGCAACTGCCGCCCGGCGCCATTCAGGGGCGTACCGATTACGGCCAACCCGGCTTTGGCGGCGCCTGCCCGCCAGTGGGCGATAAACCGCATCGCTATCAGTTCACCGTCTGGGCATTGAAGGTGGATAAACTGCCCCTCGATGCCCAGGCCAGCGGTGCATTGGTGGGCTACATGCTCAACGCCAACGCCTTGGCCAAGACCACACTGACCGCTACTTACGGACGCTAGTAACGATGAATGCCCCTGCTGGCCTGCAGCATCATGAAAGCCGTATCGACACCTGCGTCATCCGCGCCCGGCAAGCCCATGCCCTGCAACGGGTACCGATTTTCGTCAGTGCTCTGTGCCGGGTGCGCCAGGGCGAGAAACGCATGGAGTGGGACGACCGCCAGATGCGCGTGGGCGGCCAGCACCTGATCCTGCTGCCGGCGGGACGCGAAGTGGGCATCAGCAACTATCCGGGCGCGCAGGGTCACTACATCGCCGATGTCGTGACCTTTCCTGCCCCGGCCTTGCGGGCGTTCAGCCTGCGCTACCGCCAGCAGATCATTACCCGTCCCGGGCGCAGCGGCGCGGAGCTCTGCGTCCCCCTGGAGCGGCACACCGCCCTGGCCTGGGACAACCTGCTGGAGTGCATTGCCAGCGATGCACCGGACGCCCTGCGCAGCCACTACGGCGAAGCGGTGCTGCTGGCCCTGGCCCTTGGCGGCTGGGCCGGCCCATTGCTGCTGGATCGTCACGACCCACTGTGCGAACGGGTGCAACAGATCCTCATGAGCAACCCGGCGCGGGACTGGACAGTAGCCTGCGTCGCCGAGCGCCTGAACCTTGGGGCTTCCACATTGCGTCGCCAGCTGGCGAACGAGAACGACAGCTTCAGCAACATCCTCGAGAACGTCAGGCTGGGCCTGGCCCTGCAGTGGCTGCAAACCACGCCACGCCCTATCGGTGAAATCGCCGCAGCCAGCGGCTACGCCTCGGCATCACGCTTTGCGGCGCGCTTTCGCAAGCATTACGGGCTTTCGCCCCGTGAACTGCGGGCAGCGATCTAGCCAGCGCGCCTCACCGCGACAGGCCATCCATCACCGCATCGATGAAGGGCGCCTTTTGCGCGAGATACTCGCCAATGCCCTCGCGATTGCCGGCTTCAAGCCGAAGCTTAAGATCCTGATATTGCTGACGGATGCCGCTGTCCTGACGCAACAGATCACGAAAACGCAGCATGCGCCCGATCTGCTCATGACCACAGATGCAGACATGCACTTTGTGGGTCCGCACGCCTTCAACATCGCGGCGGTAAAAGTGATGCCCCGGGGACAAATCACTGCCCCGGACATAGCCCAGGGTCGCCATGAAGGCATTGCGCGCAGCCTCATCCCGGTGCTCCACGACCACGGCCAAAAGATCGATTTCCGGCTTGGCCGCCAGCCCTGGAACAGCCGTGCTGCCCACATGCTGAATATCCACTAGCTCGACGCCCAAGCCCTGGGCGATACGCGCTTGCTCGGCAGTGAAGGCCGCAGGCCAGTGATTGTCATAAGCACAGATTTTACTGGTCAGCGCCATTGGCACTCCGTCCCTGGTAGCAAAAAAACGCGAGAGCTTAACTTCGATAGGCACCCCTTGGAATCCTCCAGGTCGCAGAAGCAGTCTTTGAAGAGGCCGTAGATGGCGCTACGCGCATTCCCTGCGCCCATCAAACTCAAACCAGAAACTGGCGCCACCACTAACGGATCGGCCGTACATGAATTCGCTCAACAGGTCGTCATTAAAGTGCTTGTGATAGGCATTGCCATACAACAGCCGGGTTCGCGGGTTATCAATCAACAACGCAAGCAGAAGATACTGCTCGGTCCAATAGATCTGATGATCAATCACCCAACTCTGCGGCAGCGCAAAGGGAAGAAAGACATCATGCACATGGACAAAGATCTTCTTGGTTATTTTCGGCAGCAGGCGCAAGTAAATGTGCAGGCAGTCGCTACCGGTCTTCACCGTATGCGTGGAGTCGATAAAAAGGATATCGCCATCTTGCAGAATGGCGTTCAGGCACTCGACCGTCAGTTCCTGAGCCGGCCTTACCTGCAACTCAAGTGCACCCTCGGCCCCCAGCGCAGCAATGAACGGCCGCGGGAAGGGCTCGATGCAATGCAACCGCCCGACCGCGTTCCTGGACAATGCCTCCAAGGCAATCAGCGAAGAAAAACCACTGCCGATCTCGACAATGTTCCTCGGACGGATGCGCCGTATGTAGGCGTAGTAGGCCATGGCGTCACTGCCTGTGAACTGGCCGTTTTTCCAGAAGTACGAACGACTGTTTTCCTTATCCCCGGTTTGCGCCGGAGTGAAGTCGACCCCATATCGAATCAACTCGACAAGCTCTGCCCGCAGCTTGTCCCGATCAAATATTCCACAGTGCAAATACGGCGGCTCTGCTTCGCGGTATTCATAGGAGTTGAATGTCTCGGAAATCGATGGCGTGTTCGAGTAGAAGTTCACAGGAATCAAGTTAAGTCCATGCCCCTGCAAGCGCTCCCTGTCCTGCTGGTCAGCCCACAAAAGTTTTTGCATCACAGGCAAAGCCGCATTGAATTCCTTATCCGTGAGGCGCGCCATCTTATCGACTTCCTTGTTCAAGCTACGTTGGATAAAGCAGAAGACCTGCTATAGGTCCTTTCCCTTTCGGAGAAACAGCGTAGACCGCTCAAGCCCGACGTGCAGCGCAGCGCTTTTGAACTGACAGCAAAAACTCTTGCCGATGGATAAGCCCCTCAGGCTCGCCACAGGCTGGCAAGGAGCAAAAGATATGCTTGAGAAAACGACGGACGCATAAGATCCAGCACCACGATTCGGAAGCTTTAGGCCGAGTGGCGGTACAACGTTAGGTAGGATCGAAGCGATACGGATATGTCACGCCTTGTACCAGCGCATGGCAAAGGGTGAAAAACAGCTAGAAGAGAATCATTTGAAGATTGGAGGCAACCCCACCAGCCACACCCCGGCACACAATGTTCCCGCTGTGGCTGCTGCCTTCCGGCTCTGACCAGGTTCACGGGTAATCGTTGCGGGGGGACCGATGGGGTCACCATAACGACGTTCGCCTGACGGCGAGCCGCGTCATTGTACCTATCTGAGTTGAACTTACAACCGCTCGTTGCAGATTAAAAAATCCGATGAGCTTCAAGCACTTGGATACACCTCTGGGTAAAAGCCCTCCCCCATCGCCTGAAGGACGGTGGAGTCAGTCCAGGGACAGCACTTCGTCGGCACGGCCGCCTTCTTGCTGGATCACCAAATGAATGAAATGCAGCTTGGCAATCACCGCCGGCGGCAGGATGAAGGGGTAGAAATCCGGCTGGCCCATGCTGCGGGACAGTTCGTTGAGCATGCCAGCCAATTCGATCCAAGCGTTGACGAAGGCCAGGAACGCCGGTCCGCCAGGATGCTGCGGGTCGTACAGGCTGCTCAGGGGAAACGGCTGGTAGTCGAGATCGACGTCGCGGGCACTCATGCCAAAGCCCAGGGCGGTGTCCACCGCGTCCATCATGTGCAGGTAGTGAGCCCAGGTTTCCGCCCAGTCCTCCCAGGGGTGCATGGTGGCGTAGGCACTGACGTGGCTTTGCTGCCAGCCGTTTGGCGCACCCTGCTGATAGTGCTGCTCCAGAGCCTCGGCGTAGCTGTAGCGCTCGTCGCCGAACAAGCTGCGAAACGACTCCAGCCAGGGGCTGTTGGCAATCAGCCGATCCCAGTAGTAGTGCCCCACTTCATGGCGAAAGTGCCCAAGCAGGGTGCGGTACGGTTCATGCATCTGCGCCCGCACCCGCTCGCGATGGGCATCATCGGCTTCCTTGATATCCAGGGTGACCAGGCCATTGGCATGTCCGGTAATGGGCGTCCTTCCCTCAAGATCAACACCAAGGAAGTCGAAAGCCAGGCCCCGCGCTTCGTCGTCGCTCTTGGGGATCACTTGCAGCCCGAGGGCGATCAGTTGGGCGACCAGGCGGCGCTTGGCGATTTCCACTTTGCGCCAGCGCTCCGGATTCTCCGGGACGGACAAGTCGGGGATGGTGCGGTTGAGGCTGCAGGCTACGCACAGATTACCGGTCAGGTGGGCCGGCAACAGCCAGTTACAAGCGGCGGGCGTATCGAGGTTGGCGCAGCGCTTGAACGCCCCCGCATCAGGCTCGGCATCCAACACCCAGGTCCCGGCGGCGGGCCCTGGCTGCAGGGACGACAGACAGCCTGATTGCGGCGCATAACCGAGCAAGGCAGAGCACGCCAGGCACTGGCTGTTGCGAAAGAACAGCGACTGCCCACAGCGGCATGACCAGAGTTTGCTGTTGCGTGAGCGGTCACCGACGAAGGGCGCGGCGATCCGGGAACTGAGCTGCTCGAAGAAACGGTACATGACGCATCCTCCCTGGGGCTTGCCAAGACTAGATCATCCTGGCTGCCTCATCGTTCCCTCGGCCTGTCAGGAGCCGGCTTGCTGGCGAAGCCATCGCTGCCCAGCCGGCTCCCAAGGATCACGCGGGGATGGGGATGCCGTGGTCGACAAGAAAGGCGACAAAGGCCGCTTCATCCAGGACCTTGAGCCCCAGCTCATTGGCCTTGGCCAGTTTGGAACCGGCTCCGGGGCCGGCGACGACGCAGTGGGTTTTCGCCGAAACGGACCCCGCCACCTTGGCCCCCAGGCTTTCCAGCTTTTCCTTGGCCACATCGCGACTCATCAACTCCAGGGAGCCGGTGAGCACCCAGGTCTTGCCAGCCAACGGCAGGCCTTCGACCACCTTCTTTTCGCTCTGCCAATGCATGCCAAAGGCCTTGAGCTGCTCTTCGATGGCCTGGGCCAACCGGGCATTGGCCGGGTTGTCGAAGAACTCCCGCACCGACTTGGCCTGCTTCTCCGGCAGGGCCTGGCGCATATCCAGCCAGTCAGCCGCAATCACGCCCTGCAGGGAACCGAACTTGTCCGCCAGTTTCTGCGCCGCACCCGGCCCCACCGAGGGGATATTAAGCTTGTCGAGCATGCCGCCCAGCGTGGTGCTGGCGGCAAACTCTGCCCCCAGCTCGCCCTGATCCTGCAACACCAGGCCGCATTGATCCTCGGCCAGCAAGGCACCAATCACGCTCCGGTTATGACTGTCTTCGAAGAAGCTGTGAATCTCGTGGGCCACTTCCAGCCCCACATCCGGCAGGTAGGTCAGCACCTGGGGCAAAGCCTGCTGGACCCGCTCCAGGGTTCCCAGGGAACGGGCCAGGACCTTGGCGGTTTCCTCACCCACATCCGGAATGCCCAAGGCATAGATGAAGCGAGCCAGGGCCGGACGCTTGCTGTCCTCGATAGCCTTGAGCAGCTTGTTGCTGGAAACCTCGGCAAAACCTTCCAGATCGATGATCTGTTCGTACTTGAGCTGATAGAGATCCGCAGGCGAAGCAATGAGCTTTTCGTCCACCAGTTGCTCGATGGTCTTGTCCCCCAGGCCTTCGATGTCCATGGCTCGACGGGAAACGAAGTGGATGATCGCCTGTTTGAGCTGGGCACCGCAGGCCAGGCGACCGACGCAACGATACACCGCGCCTTCGCTGACGGTTTCCCGGCCCTTGCTGCGCTTGACCAGTTGCGTGCGTTCGACATGAGAGCCACAGACCGGACAGCTTTGCGGAATCTGTACCGGCCGGGCGTTTTCAGGGCGACGCTCAACGACCACCTGCACCACTTGCGGGATCACGTCACCGGCGCGGCGGATGATCACCGTGTCGCCGATCATCAGCCCCAGGCGCGCCACCTCATCCATATTGTGCAAAGTAGCGTTGGACACAGTGACTCCCGCCACCTTGACGGGCTTCAGGCGCGCCACTGGCGTCACGGCGCCAGTGCGGCCGACCTGGAATTCCACATCCAGCAACTCGGTGAGTTCTTCCATGGCCGGGAATTTATGGGCAATGGCCCAACGCGGCTCCCGGGCACGGAAACCCAGTTCACGCTGAGAGGCGATGCTGTTGACCTTGAACACCACACCGTCGATCTCATAGGGCAGCGCATTGCGCCGCTCGCCGATCTCACGGTAATAGTCCAGGCATTCATCAACCCCTTTGGCCAGGCGCAGCTCACGACTGATGGGCATGCCCCACTGCTTGAGTTGCTCCAGGTTGCCAATATGCGTGTCGGCAATGTCGGCGCTGACTTGGCCCAGGCCGTAGCAGCAGAACTCCAGCGGCCGGCTGGCAGTGATCTTCGAGTCCAGCTGGCGCAGGCTACCCGCCGCCGCATTGCGCGGGTTGGCAAAGGTCTTGCCGCCCGACTCCAGTTGCGCCGCGTTCAGGCGCTCGAAACCGGCCTTGGACATGAAGACTTCGCCGCGCACTTCCAGGGTCGCCGGCCAGCCGCTGCCTTGCAGCTTGAGCGGAATGTTGCGCACGGTACGCACATTGACACTGATGTCTTCACCGGTGGTGCCGTCGCCACGGGTGGCGCCACGGACCAGCACACCATCCTGATACAGCAGGCTGACCGCCAGGCCGTCGAGCTTGGGCTCGCAGCTGTACTCCACCGCCGCACCGCCACCAAACAGATCGCCCGCCGGCAGGTCCAGGCCTTCGTTGACCCGGCGATCAAACTCGCGCATGTCGACTTCTTCAAAGGCGTTACCCAGGCTGAGCATGGGGATTTCATGGCGCACCTGGGTGAAGGCCGAGAGCGCCGCGCTGCCCACACGCTGGGTTGGAGAGTCACTGGTGACCAGCTCTGGGTGCTCGGCCTCCAGGGCCTTGAGTTCGTGGTACAGGCGGTCGTACTCGACGTCCGGAATGCTCGGTTCGTCCAGTACGTGGTAACGGTAGTTGTGTTGGTCCAGCTCGGCGCGCAGCTCAAGAATGCGGGTTTCAGCGGCGGTCATGGGGGTTCTCTCATAAAGCAAAAGAGCAGCCTAGGCTGCTCGATCTGAAGATGGGGGCGTGGGCTTCGCTGGCAAGCCAGTTCCTGCACAGTCAGCTCCTGCGAGAGGAGCTGACTGTGGAAGCTTAGCGCTTCTGGGTCAGAGCGCGGCGTTCGAATTCGACGATACGCTGGCGGTAGTGCTCGATGGTCTGGGCAGTCAGCACGCTGCGCTGGTCGTCCTTGAGTTCGCCATTGAGCTCCTGGGACAGCTTGCGCGCCGCCGCCACCATCACGTCGAAGGCTTGCTTCGGGTGACGCGGGCCAGGCAAGCCTAGGAAGAAGCTCACCGCCGGAGTGCTGAAGTGATCGATATCATCCAGATCGAACACGCCGGGCTTGACCGCATTGGCCATGGAGAAAAGCACTTCGCCATTGCCCGCCATGCTTTCGTGGCGGTGGAAGATATCCATCTCGCCAAAACGCAGGCCACTTTCAAGGATGTTCTGCAACAGTGCCGGGCCTTTGAAACCAGCGCTGTCGCGGCAGATCACACTGATCACCAGAACTTCTTCGGCTTGCGGCTGTTCCTTGTCGCTGTGACCGGCAGCCTTGCCTTCATCCGCCGGGAAGTCATCGTCGCGGCTACTGAAGCTTGGGCCGCTATCCAGATCCAGGTCCAGATTGAGGTCACCCTGATGAGGCTCGCCCCCACGCTTGCCGCGCTTGGACGAAGAACTATCCCGAGGCTCGCGGGCAGGCATGCTCACCGACGGCAGATCGTGCTCGTCCAGTTGCGGTTCTTTATGAGTATCCAGCACCCGAGGCGGACCCAGGAGTTCGGCACTGCCTTCATCGTCCGGCAGATTGGAAAGACTTCGATCAAGACGGAACTTCAACTTCCCCTTGCCGCCGCGCATACGCCGCCAGCCATCAAAAAGAATACCGGCGATAACAATAATGCCGATGACGATCAGCCACTCGCGCAGACCGATTTCCATGTAATCCCGTGCCTCTATAAAAAATGCTGAAAAATAAGGGGTTTACAATCTGCAAACCGCTTTAAAACGTGGCGCCAACTCTATGTTCTGAATGGCGTTTTGCCCACGCATAGGAAAAATTGACATTAAACTAGCACGACCAAAGGCAACTTTACACCGTCTGTCGCAACGGTTACGGCCAATATGTCGATTGGCCAGCTTGGTAATGTGAAAAATCCCCCGACTTGCCGTCCAATAGTCACCTTAGTCGCCCGGACTCAAGCGTCCACCATCGCCATCGCCTCCTCGACATCCACGGCTACCAGGCGCGAACAACCGGGTTCGTGCATCGTCACCCCCATCAACTGATCGGCCATTTCCATGGCGATCTTGTTGTGGGTGATATAGATGAACTGCACAGTCTGCGACATCTCTTTAACCAATCTTGCATAGCGTCCAACGTTAGCGTCATCCAGCGGCGCGTCAACTTCATCGAGCATGCAGAACGGCGCCGGATTCAACTTGAAGATGGCGAATACCAGGGCCAAGGCAGTCAATGCCTTTTCGCCCCCCGAGAGCAAATGAATGGTGCTGTTCTTCTTCCCGGGAGGACGCGCCATGATCGTTACCCCTGTATCGAGTAGATCTTCGCCCGTCAGTTCCAAATAAGCGCTGCCGCCACCAAAAACTTTTGGAAAGAGTGCCTGCAAACCGCCGTTGATCTGATCAAAGGTATCTTTGAATCGATTGCGGGTTTCCTTGTCGATCTTGCGAATCACGTTTTCCAGGGTTTCCAGGGCCTCCACCAGATCGGCGTCCTGGGCATCCAGATAGCGCTTGCGCTCTGACTGCTGCTGATACTCGTCGATGGCCGCAAGGTTGATTGCGCCCAAGCGTTGAATTCTTGCCGCAATGCGCTCCAGCTCTTCTTCGGCGGCCTGCTCGCTGGCCTCCCCGGTCAGGGTCGCCAGCACGCCGTCCAGGTCGTAGCCATCGGCCAGCAACTGCTCCTGCAAGGTCTTGCGGCGCACGGTCAGGGCTTGCCATTCCATGCGTTGCTGTTCGAGCTGGCCGCGGATCAGTTGGGATTGCTGCTCGGCCTGGTTACGGCGCTTCTCGGCATCGCGCAGTTCGCGATCGGCATCTTCCAGGGCGATCTGCGCGGTCTTGAGCTCGACATCCACGGTCATGCGCTTTTCCAGCAGCTCTTCGAGCTTGAGGCGCAGTTCTTCCAGCGGTGCCTCGCCCTCCTCCAGGTTGAGGCTGAGCTGTTCGCGCTTCTCGGACAGGCGCTCGGACTGCAGCTCCAGACGCTCCAGGGCCTGACGCGTGGAATCGTGCTGGGCCTTGAGGGAGCCCATGCGCACCGCCAATTGATGAGCGTGATCCTTGTGCTGGCGTGCTTCCTGGCGCACCCGATCAAGGCGCTCGCGCAAGCTGTCGCGCTGGGCCAACAGCAGCTCACGCTGCTCGGTGTCCAGGGCCATGCTGTCGAGGGCCTCCTGCAATTGCAGACGCGCCTCGCCCACTTGTTCATGCTCCAGCTCACGCTGCTCGCCGACCTCTACCAGCTCTTCATCGAGGCGGGTACGACGCAGATTCAACTGCTCGGCCTTGGCCTTGCCGGCGGACAGCTTGGCTTTCAACTCTCCCTGCTGGCGAGCCTCGTCCTGCAACAGGCGACGCAAGTGTTCGCGACCGTTCTCCTGCTGACGTTGCTGGGCCCGCAGGTTGAGCAATTGACTCTCCAGGGCTTCGACACTGGCTTCGCGCTCATCGCGCTCCAGGGTCAGTTGCTGGATTTCCTGGCCTCGCGCCAGCACGCCGCTTTCCGCTTCGCTGGCCCGCCGCACCCGCAGGAAATGCCGGCCGACCCAGTAGCCGTCGCGACTGATCAGGCTCTGCCCGGCTGCCAGTTGCCCACGCAAGGCCAGGGCCTGTTCGAGGTTTTCCACCGGTTTGACCTGCCCCAGCCAGGGCGACAGATCGACCGTGGATTCCACCTTGTCCAGCAAGCTGCCGGGCATGCGCAGCGCATCGCCTTGCAGGCTCAGCAGACGCAGGTCGCCTTGCTGGAAACCGGCCAGATCGATACCGGTGAAATCATCCACCAGCACCGCTTGCAGATCGGCGCCAAGCACGGTTTCCACCGCCAGCTCCCAGCCCGCTTCCACGTGCATGCCATCGGCCAGGCGCGGACGCTCGGCCAACTGCTGTTCACGCAGCCACTGTGCAGTACCGGTGCCCGGGTCCAACGCGGCTTGCTGCAGGGCCTCCAGAGACGCCAAGCGGCCATTGAGCCGCTGCAATTCACCCTGGGCCTGCTGCTGAGCCTGGGTCGCCTGCTGCAATTGCTGGCGCAGTTGCTCCAGGCGCTCGACCTGGGATTCCTCACTGGCTTGCAGGTCTTCCAGAGTTGCTTCGCTGGCGGCCAATTGTTCGTTGAGTTCGAGGATCGCCGCGTCTTCCGGGTCGGCCGAGAGCAATTCGCGCTCCTCCCCCAGGCGTCGCTGACGCTCGGCCAGCCGCTCCATGCTGCTTTCGAGCTGCTGGATGCGCGACTGCTGCACTTCCGCCTGGCGCCGCGGCTCGGCAGAACTCAGGTTGAAGGCGTCCCACTGCTCCTGCCAGCCGTGCATGGTGGTTTCGGCTTCTTCCAGGGTCGCGGCGGCTTCCTCGGCGGCGGCTGCAGTGACCTCCTGCTCGGGTTCGAGCATGGCCAGCTCTTCCCCGAGGGTTGCCAGCAAGGTGCGGTCGTGCCCCAGGTGCGACTCGGTTTCCAGGCGCGCACGTTCGGCTTCCTTGAGATCATCCTGCAATTGCCGCAGGCGCTGCTGGCCATGCTGGATGCTCTGCTCGACCCGGGCGATATCACCGCCCACCGAATAGAAGCGCCCCTGCACCAGATTGAAGCGCTCGGACAATTCATGGTGACCGTCACGCAAGCGTTCGATAGCAGCATCGGCATTGCGCTGCTCAGCCACCAGGGCCTCGAAGCTGACTTCCTGGCTACCGATCACCGACTCGCGCTGGCCGACTTGCTCATTCAATGCCTGCCAGCGCAGAGCCGACAGTTGCGCCTTGAGCTGGCGCTCCTCGGCCTTGTATTCCTGGTACTTCTCGGCGGCCTGGGCCTGGCGATGCAGGCGTTCCAGCTGACGCTCCAGCTCTTCGCGCAGGTCGGTCAGGCGGGCGAGGTTCTCATGGGTGCGGCGGATGCGGTTTTCCGTCTCGCGCCGGCGCTCCTTGTACTTGGAAATGCCCGCGGCTTCTTCAATGAAGTTACGCAGGTCCTCGGGCTTGGCCTCGATCAGCTTGGAGATCATGCCCTGCTCGATGATCGAGTAGCTGCGTGGCCCCAGGCCGGTGCCAAGGAAGATGTCGGTGATGTCCCGACGGCGGCACTTGGCGCCGTTGAGGAAATAGCTGTTCTGGCTGTCGCGTGTGACCTTGCGGCGAATGGAGATCTCGGCGTAGGCCGCGTATTCGCCCACCAAGGTGCCGTCGGAGTTGTCGAACACCAGTTCGATACTGGCCTGGCTCACTGGCTTGCGACTGGTGGAGCCATTGAAGATGACATCGGTCATCGACTCGCCACGCAGGTTTTTCGCCGAGCTTTCGCCCATCACCCAGCGCACGGCGTCGATGATATTCGACTTGCCGCAGCCATTGGGCCCCACCACCGCCGCCATGTTACTGGGGAAGTTCACCGTGGTCGGATCGACGAAGGACTTGAACCCCGCCAGCTTGATGCACTTGAGTCGCACGCTTAAGCATCCGCCAACGCAGACACCACCAGATCGCTGCTGCGCTGGGCGTAGGCCGTCAACACCTGGCGGATCTGCTCCAGATCACGGGCCAGCACCGCGGCCAGCAACTGCTCGAACAACTCCAGGTACTCGCTCATCGACGCCTTGCGCTGCTCCAGTGCCAGGTAATAGGCACGGCTCATGGCCGGCTGCAGATTCTCGACGGTTTCCTGCAGGTAAGGGTTGTTGGCAAAAGGATAGGCCGCGCGCATCACGCTGAAGCTGTCCTCGACGAAGGCGCGGATGTCCTGGCGCTCGTAGGCACCCTCCAGACGCTGCTGGATCTGCAGGAACGGCGTCATGTCGCTCTGCTGCACCCAGCCGCTGGCCACGCAGTTGCCCAGCAGGATGTACAACTCGCTCATCAGGGTGCAAAGACTGCGGACCTTGTGCTCGGTGAGCTCGGTCACGTGGGCACCACGGCGCGGCAGGATGGCAATCAGATGGCGGCGCTCAAGAATCAGCAAGGCCTCGCGGACCGAACCACGACTGACATTGAGGGCCAAGGTGACCTTCTGTTCCTGAATGCGCTCTCCAGGCTTGAGATCCCCGCGAATGATACGTTCGGCGAGGTGGTGAGCAATCTGCTCGGCGAGGCTGTCCGGCGCCTTGAACGTCATGGTTTTCCTTCAAAATCTTTAATCGGCACAAGCGGCGCAGTGTAGCGCAATTGCTACCCCATCGCGGAGTGCTCCGACAGGGGAATTTGGCATGAAACAAGCAGATTGATGTTGATTCAAGGGTTTCTCAAATGCCGTTCATACTTGAAATGTTGAGCACAGAAATTTCCTGACCCAAAGGTCAGAAAATCATTGACCGAAAAGTCAGACATGACTAAATTCGGCTCAGTTCGCTTAACAACAATAAAGAGTCTGCGAGGCCTTCCGTGATCCAGTTTTTACTCAACCAGGAACTCCGTAGCGAGCACGCCCTGGACCCAAACCTGACCGTGCTCAACTATCTGCGCGAGCACTTGGGCAAACCCGGCACCAAGGAAGGCTGCGCCAGCGGCGACTGCGGCGCCTGCACCGTGGTGGTGGGCGAGTTGCAGGTGGATGCCCAGGGCGGCGAATCCATTCGCTATCGCAGCCTCAACTCGTGCCTGACCTTCGTCTCCTCCTTGCACGGCAAACAGCTGATCAGCGTCGAAGGCCTCAAGCATCAGGGCCAACTGCACAGCGTGCAGCAGGCCATGGTCGAGTGCCACGGTTCACAATGCGGCTTTTGCACCCCAGGATTCGTCATGTCGCTGTTCGCCCTGCAAAAGAACAGCAGTGAACCCGACGCCCACAAGGCCCATGAGGCCCTGGCCGGCAACCTGTGCCGTTGCACCGGCTACCGGCCGATCCTCGCTGCTGCCGAGCAGGCCTGCTGCGGCCAGCAGAGCGATCAGTTCGACGCCCGCCAGACCGAGACCATCAGTCGCCTCAAGGCCATCGCGCCCAAGGACACCGGTGAACTCAACAGCGGCGACAAGCGCTGCCTGGTGCCGCTGACCGTGGCCGACCTGGCCGACCTCTACGACGCCTACCCCCAGGCACGGCTGCTGGCCGGTGGCACCGACCTGGCCCTGGAAGTCACCCAGTTCCACCGCACCCTGCCGGTGATGATCTACGTCGGTAACATTGCCGAGATGAAGCGCGTCGAACGCTTCGACGATCGCCTGGAGATCGGCGCGGCCACGGCCCTCACCGACTGCTACGACGCACTGCGCGCCGAGTACCCGGACTTCGGCGAATTGCTCCAGCGCTTCGCCTCGTTGCAGATCCGTAACCAGGGCACCCTGGGGGGCAATATCGGCAACGCCTCGCCCATCGGCGACTCACCGCCCCTGCTGATCGCCCTGGGTGCGCAGATCGTACTGTGCAAGGGCGAAGTACGCCGCACCCTGGCCCTGGAAGACTATTTCATCGATTACCGGGTCACGGCCCGCCAGGACAGCGAGTTCATCGAGAAGATCATCGTGCCCCGGGCCAGCGCCGAACGGCTGTTCCGTGCGTACAAGGTCTCCAAGCGTCTGGACGACGATATCTCTGCGGTCTGCGCGGCCTTCAACCTGCAGATTGAAAACGGCGTGGTCAGCGACGCGCGCATTGCCTTCGGCGGTATGGCGGCGATCCCGAAACGAGCCAAGAGCTGTGAAACCGCACTGATTGGCGCGCCCTGGAACCTGTCCACGGTGGAGCGCGCCTGCGCGGCCCTGGCGGAGGATTTCACCCCGCTTTCGGATTTCCGTGCGAGCAAGGAATACCGCCTGCTGAGTGCGCAGAACCTGCTGCGCAAGTACTTCATCGAACTGCAAACACCGCACATCGAGACCCGGGTGACCGCTTATGTCTAATCATCACAAAGTCGAGAAGACTCAAGCCGAACTGACGGCCCTGTTTCACCAGGACCTGACCACGGGCGTTGGCCGCAGCGTCAAGCACGACAGCGCCGACAAACACGTGTCCGGCGAGGCGCTGTACATCGACGACCGCCTGGAATTCCCCAACCAGTTGCATGTCTACGCGCGACTGTCGGACCGAGCCCACGCCAAAGTCATCAGCATTGACACCGGCCCCTGCTACGCCTTCGAAGGCGTGCGCATCGCCATTACTCATGAAGACATTCCCGGCCTGAAGGACATCGGCCCACTGCTGCCCGGCGACCCGCTGCTGGCCATCGATACCGTGCAGTTCGTCGGCCAGCCGGTGCTGGCGGTGGCCGCCAAGGATCTGGAAACCGCGCGCAAGGCGGCCATGGCCGCGATCATCGAGTACGAGGACCTGGAACCGGTGCTGGACGTGGTGGAAGCCCTGCGCAAGCGCCACTTCGTGCTGGACAGCCACACTCACCAGCGCGGCGATTCCGCCGGCGCCCTGGCCAACGCCGAACACCGCATCCAGGGCACGCTGCATATCGGCGGCCAGGAGCATTTCTACCTGGAAACCCAGATTTCCTCGGTGATGCCCACCGAGGACGGCGGCATGATCGTCTACTGCTCGACCCAGAACCCCACCGAAGTGCAGAAACTGGTGGCGGAAGTGCTCGACGTGTCGATGAACAAGATAGTGGTCGACATGCGGCGCATGGGCGGCGGCTTCGGCGGCAAGGAAACCCAGGCCGCCAGCCCTGCCTGCCTCTGTGCGGTGATCGCCCGCCTCACCGGCCAGCCCACCAAGATGCGCCTGCCCCGGGTCGAAGACATGCTCATGACCGGCAAGCGTCACCCGTTCTACATCGAATACGACGTGGGCTTCGACAGCAACGGCCGCCTGCACGGCATCCAGCTGGAACTGGCGGGCAACTGCGGCTGCTCACCGGACCTCTCGGCGTCCATCGTCGACCGGGCGATGTTCCACTCCGACAACGCCTACTACCTGGGCGACGCCACCATCAACGGCCACCGCTGCAAGACCAACACCGCCTCCAACACCGCCTACCGCGGTTTCGGCGGCCCGCAAGGCATGGTCGCCATTGAAGAGGTGATGGACGCCATCGCCCGCCACCTGCACCTGGACCCGCTGGCGGTGCGCAAGGCCAACTACTACGGCAAGACCGAACGCAACGTCACCCATTACTACCAGACCGTCGAGCACAACATGCTCGAAGAGATGACGGCCGAACTGGAAGCCAGCAGCCAGTATGCCGAGCGTCGCGAAGCCATCCGGCTATACAACGCCAACAGCCCGATCCTGAAAAAGGGCCTGGCACTGACCCCGGTGAAGTTCGGCATCTCCTTCACCGCCAGCTTCCTCAACCAGGCCGGCGCGCTGATCCACATCTACACCGACGGCAGCATCCACCTGAACCACGGCGGCACCGAAATGGGCCAGGGCCTGAACGTCAAGGTGGCCCAGGTAGTGGCCGAGGTGTTCCAGGTGGACATCGAGCGGGTACAGATCACTGCCACCAACACCGACAAAGTACCCAACACCTCGCCCACCGCGGCATCCAGTGGCGCCGACCTCAACGGCAAGGCCGCGCAGAACGCAGCGCAGACCATCAAGTCGCGCCTGGTGGAGTTTGCCGCGCGCAAGTACCAGGTCAGCGAAGAGGATGTGGAATTCCACAACGGCCACGTGCGTGTCCGCGACCATATCCTGACCTTCGAGGAACTGATCCAGCAGGCGTATTTCGCCCAGGTGTCGCTGTCCAGCACCGGTTTCTACAAGACCCCGAAGATCTACTACGACCGCAGCCAGGCTCGGGGTCGGCCGTTCTACTACTTCGCCTTTGGCGCAGCCTGCGCCGAGGTGATAGTCGATACCCTGACCGGCGAGTACAAGATGCTGCGTACCGACATCCTGCACGACGTCGGTGCCTCGCTGAACCCGGCCATCGACATCGGCCAGGTGGAAGGCGGTTACATCCAGGGCATGGGCTGGCTGACCACCGAGGAACTGGTGTGGAACGCCAAGGGCAAACTGATGACCAATGGTCCCGCCAGCTACAAGATCCCGGCGGTGGCCGACATGCCCCTGGACCTGCGGGTCAAGCTGGTGGAGAACCGCAAGAACCCGGAAGACACGGTGTTCCACTCCAAGGCCGTGGGCGAGCCGCCGTTCATGCTTGGCATCGCTGCCTGGTGCGCGATCAAGGACGCAGTGGCCAGCCTGGGCGACTACCGCCATCAACCGCAGATCGATGCCCCGGCAACACCGGAGCGAGTGTTGTGGGGCTGCGAGCAGATGCGTCGCTTGCAGGTGACCAGAGCCGCGGATCAGCAAGTCGAGCTGGCGCCGCTGTAACGGCCTTCACGGGCAAGCCCGCTCCTGCACCGCGCCCGTAGGAGCTGGCTTGCCGGCGAAGCAGCCCGAACAGACCACCAAGATGTCGAGGTAAACATGAACAACTGGATCAGCGCCCTCGCCGACCTGCAGAACCAGGGTGAACCCTGCGTGTTGGTGACCATCATCGAGGAGCTCGGCTCAACGCCGCGTAATGCCGGTTCGAAAATGGTCGTCAGCGCCACCCAGGCCTTCGACACCATCGGCGGCGGGCACCTGGAGTACAAGGCCATGCAGATCGCCCGTGACCTGCTCGCCAGCGGCCAGCAGGCCACCCACCTGGAGCGCTTCAGCCTCGGTGCCAGCCTCGGCCAGTGCTGCGGCGGCGCCACCGTGCTGCTGTTCGAACCCATGGGCCAGGTGCAAGCGCAAATCGCCGTGTTCGGTGCCGGGCACGTCGGCCGCGCCCTGGTGCCACTCCTGGCCAGTCTGCCGTGCCGGGTACGCTGGATCGATTCCCGGGAACAGGAATTCCCCGAACAGATTCCCCAGGGCGTGAGCAAGATCGTCAGCGAAGAACCGGTGGAGGAAATCGATAACCTGCCGCCTGGCAGCTATTGCATCGTCATGACCCATAATCACCAGCTGGACCTGGAGTTGACCGCCGCCCTGCTCAAGCGCAACGACTTTGCCTATTTCGGCCTGATCGGCTCGAAGACCAAGCGTGTGAAGTTCGAGCACCGCTTGCGCGATCGCGGTTTCGACGCAACCACCTTGCAGCGCATGCGTTGCCCGATGGGGCTCGCTGAAGTCAAAGGCAAGTTGCCCGTGGAAATCGCCATCTCCATTGCCGGTGAGATCATCGCTACCTACAACGCCCATTTCGGCCAGTCCAGCGCCAGCGCCGAACCCATTGCCAAGCTGCTGCCGGCCTCGCGCCGCAGCCAGACTTCGAACTGACACGCCACACACTGAGAACGACCATGCCTTTGACTCGCAAAGCCTACCGTGCCGCCATCCTGCACAGCATCGCCGACCCGGCCGAAGTCGGAATCGAAGCCTCCTATGAGTATTTCGAAGACGGCCTGCTGGTGGTCGAGGACGGCCGGATCAGCGCCCTCGGCCACGCCAGTGAACTGCTTGCCGGCCTGCCCGCCGATGTAGAGATCAATCATTACCCCGACGCCCTGATCACCCCGGGCTTCATCGACACCCACATCCACCTGCCCCAGACCGGCATGGTCGGTGCCTACGGCGAACAGTTGCTGGACTGGCTGAACACCTACACCTTCCCCTGTGAACGCCAGTTCGCCGATCAGGCCCACGCCGATGAAGTGGCGGACATCTTCATCAAGGAATTGCTGCGCAACGGCACCACCACCGCGCTGGTGTTCGGCAGCGTGCATCCACAGTCGGTCAATGCCTTCTTCGCCGCCGCCGAGAAACTCGACCTGCGGATGATCGCCGGCAAGGTGATGATGGATCGCAACGCTCCGGACTACCTGACCGACACCGCAGAATCCGGCTACCTGGAAAGCAAGGCGCTGATCGAGCGCTGGCACGGCAAGGGCCGCCTGCACTACGCGGTGACCCCGCGTTTCGCCCCGACCAGCACCCCGGAACAACTGACCCTGGCCGGCAAACTGCTGACCGAGTACCCCGATCTCTACATGCAGACTCACATCAGTGAAAACCTGCAGGAGATCGAATGGGTCAAGGAACTGTTCCCGGAGCGCAAGGGTTACCTGGACGTTTATGACCACTATCAACTGCTGGGGGAACGCTCGGTGTTCGCCCACGGCGTGCACCTGTGCGATGACGAATGTGCGCGCCTGGCGGAAACCGGTTCGGCCGTGGCCTTCTGCCCAACCTCGAACTTCTTCCTCGGCAGTGGTCTGTTCAACCTGCCCATGGCGGAAAAACACAAACTCAATGTCGGCCTGGGCACCGACGTCGGTGGCGGCACCAGTTTCTCGCTGCTGCAGACCCTGAACGAAGCCTACAAAGTCATGCAGCTACAGGGCGCACGCCTGAGCCCGTTCAAGTCCCTGTACCTGGCAACCCTGGGCGGCGCCCGCGCCCTGCGCCTGGAGGAGCGAATCGGCACTCTGCACCCTGGCACCGACGCCGACTTCGTGGTCCTCGACTACCACGCCACTCCCTTGCTCAGCTATCGCCTGAAGCAGGCCAACAGCATCGCTGAAACCCTGTTTGTACTGATGACCCTGGGGGACGATCGCACCGTGCTGCAGACCTACGCCGCCGGCCAGCCAGTCCACCAGCGCTAAGCCCGCAAACGAAAAATCCCCCGCTCGCGGAACATCGAACGGGGGATTTTTCATGCCTGAGTCCCAGGCGATCAGGTGCAGACTAGAACGTCACTTCCATGTTCAAGGTCGGCGCCGTGGTCCGCGTCCCCCGTCCACCGTCCACCCCGAACTTGTTGTGCCAGTACTCGTAGCCAACACCCAGGTACAGGTTGGGCTTGACGTTCTTGCCGGGCAACACGGCCACCATCAGCGACGTCCGCACCAGGGTTTCCGCTGCGGTGTCACGATAGTTGTAGTCGTGGCCCTTTTCCCCGGTGTAGTTGACGAAGCCCTGGAACTTGGCGGCGTGACTGCCAACTTCGAAGGGACGCATCCAGGCCAGGTTGAGCATGTAAGTATCGTCGAAGGTGTGATCCGGGTCCTTGGCCCCGGGGATGCCGGAATGGTTGTTTTCCTTGTAGTACAGCAAGCTCAGGTCCAGCACGCCGACGGTGTTGAATTTCAGGGTCGGACCGAAGACCAGGGCGCGTTTCTTGGCCGAGCCCAGGTTGTTGTTGCGACTGGCATCGAAGCCCAGGGTCAGCGCGTAGTCCTTGACGAGGCCGGTGCCCAAGGGCGTATCGAACACCCGGGACGCGAAGAGCTGGTGACGATAGACGCCATAGACTTCGCTGCTGCCCTTGTGGGTGCCCTTGCGCGGATCGTCGCTGTCGGAGAGCAGCAGATCCAGGTGCAGGTAGTTGCTGCCGTACTGGTAGCCACTGGCGTGGGTGAAACTGTAGATGCGCTTGCTGATGTAGTGCGGATTGTTCGGGTTGGTGAACTCCTTGCCGTACCGAAAGCCGACGCTGTTGTTCATCCACTCCAGGGCGGCTGCTTCCCCTGCTCCGATCAGTGTCATCAGCAGGGTTGCGCCTTGTAATGCCTTTTTCATTTTTATTATGTCCTGTGGCGGTGTGGCGTAAGGCAGCTTCGCTGGCTGCCGTCCGCACGCAGTATCGGCACAAGCGCCACAGGCCCCAAAGCACAGAATATCGATCAGCGCGCTGCCAAAACGGCAACAGCCGCCCACAGCCATGGACTCAGAGCGTTAGCTGGCCGAAAGCGCGCTCGGCCCGCTCGCGAATGGCGATCTCCTCGCCAAGCAGATGCGCCAGCGCCTCCACCGCGCTGGGCAGATCACGACCGCTGCGGGCATAGAGCCCCAGGTCGCTATAGATCCCCCCCTGATCGCTCAGCGGGATATGCACCAGTTCCCCCTTGCTCAGGTCGCCCTCGACCCCGACCCGGGTCTGGAAGGCCACCCCCATGTTGTGCCGGGCCATCTGTCGCGCCAGCTCCATGGAGTTGCTCTGCAAGGGCGGCTTGTCCAACAGCCCCAGGCGCTTGTGCAACGGCGCCAGCAAGTGATGGATCGACAGCTCGCTCTTGGCCAGGATCAGCCCGTGCTCGGCGCAGGTGGCGAAATTGACGCTGCCCCGCTCGGCCAAGGGATGATCGGGACTGACCAGCGCCCCCAGGCGAAAATGACCGACGCTCAAGGGGCGGATCTCCGGCGCCCTGGGCAAGGCGAACGCCAGGCCCAGGTCCGCACGACTGTTGATCAAGGCCTGGGGAATGGATTGCGAGCCCTGCACCGTGACGCCGATGGTCACCTGTGGATACAGATCGCGCATGCGCTTGAGCACCGAGGGCAGCAGATCCACCGTCGCGCCTTCCACCGCGGCAATCTCCACATGCCCGCTCTTGAGGCCACGCAGAGCATCGAACTCCAGGCGCACCCGCTCCAGGTCCTGCAGCACCAGATTGACATGACGGCTCATGACCTCTCCCGCCAGGGTCAGGCGCAGGCCGCCCGGCAGGCGTTCGAACAAGGGCGCGCCGATTTCATCCTCGATCTTCAGGATCTGCCGGTTCACCGCCGAAGACGCGACATTCAGGCGCCGAGCAGCCTCGCGGATCGAATGACAGCGACGAACCATATCGAAGTAATGGATGGCGGAAGAATGAATGCGTAGCGTTCTGCCGATCATGCCGCGGGCTCCTTTCGCAGGACCAGAGGCGCACGGATTGCCGGCCGTGAGCCTCGAAGCAGGCACTGTATACAATCTTAATTGAAATTTAAAACAATCTTCCTGATCAGCAGGCAGACCCGCCGCCAAACAAAAATCCCCCGCTGCATAGGGCTACGCAGCGAGGGATTTTCAGTCTGATCGAGGCTTACAGCTTGGCCGTCGGCCGCCCCGGCTTCTTGGTCTGCAGCAGGTGCGAGAACACCGCATGCAGGTCGTCCGAGGCGCTTTCCTCGTCGAGATTGAGCTTGCTGTCGATGTGATCCATGTGATGCATCATCA
Organism: Pseudomonas danubii; assembly: GCF_042980055.1. Lineage (NCBI taxonomy): Bacteria > Pseudomonadati > Pseudomonadota > Gammaproteobacteria > Pseudomonadales > Pseudomonadaceae > Pseudomonas > Pseudomonas danubii. The sequence goes on along the minus strand of NZ_CP116502.1, from coordinate 3,290,718 downwards.
GGTTCACCGCCAGCTCGCCGTCCCGGGCCTCGATGGCGTCGATCAGTTGGGTGTGCTCATCGTAGGAGCAGTGGGAGCGGTTGCCGCTTTCATACTGGGCAATGATCAGCGACGTCTGGGACACCAGGCTGCGCTGGAAGCTGATCAGCGGTGCATTCTTCGCAGCTTCCGCCAGCTTCAGGTGAAACTCCCCGGACAGGCGGATACCGGCACCACGATCGCCTCGGGAAAAGCTGTCGCGCTCCTCGTTGACCATCTGCCGCAACTCCAGCAGCTGTTCGGCGGTGGCATGCTGGACCGCCAGCTCGGTAATGGCTCGCTCCACCAGACGCCGGGCGAGAAAGACCTGACGGGCTTCCTCGACGCTCGGACTGGCAACCACCGCCCCCCGATTGGGTCGCAACAGGACTACGCCTTCATGGGCCAGCCGCGACAATGCACGACGGATGATGGTCCGACTGACTCCGAATATTTCCCCAAGCGCCTCTTCACTCAACTTGGTGCCGGGCGCCAGGCGCTGCTCGAGGATGGCCTCAAAGATATGCGCGTAGACAATATCGTCCTGGGTTCCGCTGCGACCGGCTTTGCCTGCTCGCGGTTGTTTCTTGAGAGGTTGCAACTGTTCGTTCATGGGCACTCGGGTCGGGAGGACTGCGGCGATTTCGGCGTGACTTTAATACGCCACGGTGGGTCGCTGGCAAGTATCGCGTTAAAACAGGGGCACATTGTACACAACCGCTGGGGATCATTAGCAAAAAGTGTTACCGGCCCCACCACTTATTCAACGACTGTACGGCTATTTGTAGTCACGGCTGTATTGCAATGCAAAGTTGCTTTTAAGTTTAGGCTTGAACCTTGAACCCTATTACCGGCTCGTTGCTTGCGCAGGCTGCAAGCAGCGTTCGCCGGGTATGGGTTTTGCGTCTTTCAAGAACAAGGAACAGCAGTAATGTCCGATGCCACCCCCGCGCAATTACGCCCCCTCGCGGACACTTCGCCCTCCGCCATCGTTGCCGGCTTCATCGCCATGATGACCGGCTACACCAGTTCCCTGGTGCTGATGTTCCAGGCTGGGCAAGCCGCCGGCCTGACCAGCGGTCAGATCTCCTCCTGGATCTGGGCCATCTCCATTGGCATGGCGGTGTGCAGCATCGGCCTGTCTCTGCGCTATCGCACCCCCATCACCATCGCCTGGTCCACACCCGGCGCTGCCCTGCTGATCACCAGCCTGCCGGGGGTGACCTATGGCGAAGCCATTGGCGCCTACATCACTTGCGCGGTCCTGGTGACCATTTGCGGACTCACCGGCAGCTTCGAGCGCCTGGTGAAAAAGATCCCGGCATCCCTGGCAGCCGCCTTGCTGGCGGGAATCCTGTTCAAGATCGGCAGTGAAATCTTTGTGGCGGCCCAACACCGTACCGGTCTGGTACTGGGGATGTTCTTCACCTACCTGGTGGTCAAGCGCCTGTCGCCACGTTATGCCGTTCTCGCGGCCCTGCTGATCGGCACTGCACTGTCCGGGCTGATGGGCTTGCTGGACTTCAGTGGCTTCCACCTGGAAGTGGCGACGCCGGTCTGGACCACGCCGCACTTTTCCCTGGCGGCCACCATCAGCATCGGTATTCCACTGTTTGTGGTCGCCATGACCTCACAGAACATGCCCGGGATCGCGGTGCTGCGCGCCGACGGCTACAACGTCCCGGCCTCGCCACTGATCACCGCCACCGGGCTGGCTTCGTTGCTGCTGGCGCCATTTGGTTCCCACGGCATCAACCTGGCGGCCATCAGCGCTGCGATCTGCACCGGCCCCCACGCCCACGAAGATCGCAGCAAGCGTTACACCGCCGCGGTGTGGTGCGGGGTTTTCTATGGCATCGCCGGAGTCTTCGGCGCCACCCTGGCGGCGCTGTTCGCGGCCTTGCCTAAGGAACTGGTGCTGTCCATCGCCGCCCTGGCGCTGTTCGGCTCGATCATCAACGGCTTGAGCATCGCCATGAGTGAAGTGAAGGAACGAGAAGCGGCGCTGATCACCTTTATGGTGACGGCCTCGGGGCTGACGCTGTTTTCCATTGGCTCGGCGTTCTGGGGAATTGTCGCTGGGGTGGTGACCTTGATGATTCTGAATTGGCGCAGCGCCTGAAGGGCTTCGCTGGCCTACATAGACCGGCGCCCACTGCAGGAGCCAGCCTGCCGGCGAATAGCGCCCACGACAAAACCCGGGGCTGGCCCGTGGCAGATGCAAGGATACAAAGGGGGAAATCGACAGGTTGCCCTGGGGGCAACATCGCATGAGCGGCCCGGACGGGCCGCTCACACATGACATCACGCGACTGGGTTGATCGCGTTGTCCGGGTACCAGACGTCCAGCAGCGGGCTGACTTCAACGCTGGTCAGCTCGGTACGGCCTTTGAGCCAGGCTTCAACAGCTGCACGCTGTGCTTCGCTGACGGAACCGCGCTTGCTCAGGCAAACCAGACCGAAGTCATCGCCGCCAACATAGCCCAGACCGTTGGCTTCCATCGCTTCTTTGAGGAACGCGTCGAGGAAAGCGTCAATAGCTTCTTCAGCCAGATCTTCTTTGAAATCCAGGTTCAGCTCAAAACCCAGCTCCTGAAATTCATCTACGCAGAGTTTTTTGCGCAGACGGCGGGAACGGTTAGTGGCCATGGAACAATCCTCATAAGTAATAACGGGCGGCACTTTACCAGTTTAGGCGGGCGATTGCCTGACTCTATGAGGATGCAGGACCGCCATTGGTAAAAAAAATACCGCCACGGCGGCCCGTGGCACGGCACAAGCCGCTATACCTTGGGGCATAATGCCGACACTTTCATGATCACTGAGGGATTTTATCTGCATGCCCTCGCCTTTTTTCCCCTCGACTGCAGGGTTCCACTTCATATGATCAAATCGTTGCGTCCTCTGTTGCTTGCCAGTGTTTTTCTTCCCCTGGCATTTCCTGTCTCTGCGGCTCCGGTCAACACCACCCTGACCCCCAAGGTTCAACAAGCCCTCAAAGCCAGCAAGCTCCCGAACAACGCCCTGTCGCTGGTGATGATTCCCCTGAACGGCCCTGGCACGCCGACGGTTTTCAACGCCGATGTCTCGGTCAACCCGGCCTCCACCATGAAGCTGGTCACCACCTACGCGGCCCTGGAAATGCTTGGCCCGACCCACCAGTGGAAGACCGAGTTCTATACCGATGGCACCCTCAGCGGTGGCATTCTCAACGGCAATCTCTATCTCAAGGGCGGCGGCGATCCCAAGCTGAACATGGAGAAGCTCTGGCTGCTGATGCGTGACCTGCGAGCCAATGGCGTGCAGCAAGTCACCGGCGACCTGGTACTGGACCGCAACTACTTCGTGCAACCGCAGTTGCCTGAGTTCAATGACGACGGCAACGACGAGAACAAGCCGTTCCTGGTCAAGCCCGACGCGCTGATGGTCAACCTCAAGGCCCTGCGCTTCGTCGCCCGCAATGATTCCGGCCGGGTACTGGTTTCGGTAGAGCCGCCGATTGCCAAGATCCGCATCGACAATCAGGTCAAGGCAGTCAACACCAAGCAGTGCACCGGCGACGTTCGCTACAACCCCGTGCCCCAGGCCGATGGCAGCGTGATCGTCACCGTTGGCGGCCAGTTGGGTGATGGCTGCAGTTCCCAGACCTATCTGTCGCTGCTGGACCACGCCACCTACACCGCCGGTGCGGTGCGGGCGATCTGGAGCGAACTGGGCGGCAGCATCCAGGGCAAGGACCGCCTCGCGGTAGTTCCCAAGGATGCCAAGGTCCTGGCCCGTGCCTTCTCTCCGGACCTCGCGGAGGTCATCCGCGACATCAACAAATACAGTAACAACACCATGGCCCAGCAGCTGTTCCTGAGCCTGGGCGCCAAGTACCGCAATGAAGCCGACGGCGATGACGCCAAGGCGGCCCAGCGTGTGGTGCGCCAGTGGCTGGCGAAAAAAGGCATCACCGCGCCGCATCTGGTAATGGAAAACGGCTCCGGCCTGTCCCGTGCCGAACGGGTCAGCGCCCGGGAACTGGCCGGTCTGCTGCAAGCTGCCTGGAAGAGCCCCTACGCCGCCGAGTTCATCAGTTCCATGCCGATTGCCGGCATGGACGGCACCATGCGCAAGCGCCTGAAACGTACCGCCATGTCCGGTGAGGCCCACATCAAGACCGGCACTCTGAACACCGTGCGCGCCATCGCCGGCTATAGCCGCGATGACAACGGCAACACCTGGGCGGTGGTGGCGATCCTCAACGATCCACGCCCCTTCGGCGCCTCTTCGGTGCTGGATCAGGTGCTGCTGGATCTGTATCGCCAGCCAAAACTGGCCACCAGCGCATCCGTTCTGTAGCTCGCTGTTGCGACAGTGGCGGACCCGCTCCGCCGCTGTCAGCGATCAGGGCAGCTCTGGCTGGACTCGATCGCGTCCGGCCTGCTTGGCGGCATAGACCCCGGAGTCAGCCCGCAACAACAAACCGTCCGCCCCCTCGCCTTCGCGCCAGCTGGCAATGCCGAAACTGGCGGTGACACTGCCCACCGGCTCGATCGGCGAACTGCGCAGCCCCTGCCACAGTTCCTGAGCCAGGATCAGCGCCTGCTGGGCGTTGGTGCCCGGACACAGCACCATGAACTCCTCGCCGCCGAGACGGCAGAACACATCGGTACGCCGCAGACGCCCACCAATGCGGACACATAGCCCCCGCAATACCTGATCCCCTACCCCGTGTCCGTACTGGTCGTTGATCCGCTTGAAATGATCGATATCCAGCATGATCACCGCCATCTCGCCTCCAACACGTTCAAGACGCTGCATTTCGCTCTGCAACTGCTCCTGGAAATAGCGCCGGTTGTGAATGCCGGTCAGGGAGTCGGTCACTGACAACGCACGCAACTCTTCCTCGACCCGCTTGAGGTCGGAAATATCCGAGATATAGCCGTGCCAGAGCACGCCGCCGCCCTGCAGGCTTTCCGGGGTCGCCGCGCCACGCATCCAGCGCAGCCCCCGTTGCGGCAGGCAGACCCGATACTCCTCGCGCCACGGACTGAGCTGCTTGGCGGAAACCTGGATCGACTTGCGCACCCGCTGCACATCCTCAGGATGGATACGCTCGAACACTGCCTCGGCATCCTCCTGCAACACCTGCGGCTCGATCTCGTAGATTTCGCGAATGCCATCGCTGGCATAGGTGAAGCTCGCGTGTCCCTCGGCATCCAGCTTGAACTGGTAGATCCCTCCGGGAACATGGGCACTGAGCCTTTTCAACAGGCGGTCCCGGGCCGCCAGGGCCTCGTGCACCCGCTTGCGCTCGGTGATGTCGATGCAGATGGCCAGGTGGCCGATCCACAGCCCCTGATCATCCAGCACCGGGGTTGCCAGCATGTTCACTTGCAGGTGGCTGCCGTCACGCCTGACCAGCGTCCACTCCCGCGCCTCATGGCCACCGGCCAGGCCTTCTTCCACCAGCATGGCCCGGGACACTGGAATGGCCTTGCCATAGCGCTGGGTAAGGCTCTGAGCCCAGCTTTCCAGCTCCCGGGGCAGGTGCAGGCTTTCCAGGGTCAGGTGGCCTACCGCTTCACTGCTGCTGTAGCCGAGCATCTGCTCGGCCCCGGCATTGAAGGTACTGATGACACCACGCAGGTCCGTGGCGATGATCGCCACCTGGGTCGCGGCATTGAGCACGCAGCGCAACTGACTGTGAGTGCCGCGCAACTCCTGCTCGCGACTGCGCAGCTCCCCCGTGCGTTGCTCCACCAAGGCCAAGGCCCGTTGCCGCTGACTCACCAGCACATAGAGCAAGGCGCTGAGCAGCAGACTGAGCAAGCCACCGAGAATCACCAGGCTGCTCAGGGAAGATTGGTTGGCGTGCAGGAACGCCGCGCTGGGGCGGATATCAACCTGATAATCCCGGTCCGCCAGGCGCAGCAAACGGCTGGCCGTCAGGTGACTGGCGATCGGCGGGTTGTTCGATTCATAGAGCACCTCGTGCTGGCCCTCGGTGGACAGATCGAGAATGCGCACCGACAAATTGTCGCTGGCCGGCACCGGCAAGCCGTCCGCCACCAGTTGCCGCAGGCTGATCACCGCCAGCACATAACCGTAAGGCCTGGCCTCGGGCAAGGGGCTGTCCTGGGGCCGCCTGACCGGCGCAGCCAGCAGCACGCCCCGGGCATAGGCCGGGTCCACGGCAACCAGGTGCAAAGGCGGCGAAACCGCCAGGCCGTTGAGCTCCCTGGCCCGCTCCAGAGTAGCCCGGCGCTGAGGCTGGGCCAGCAAGTCGTGCCCCAGGGGCGACCCCAGGGGGCTTTGAGTCTGGCTGTACAGAATCGGCGCAAAGTCTTCTTGCTCACCAGCGGGCTCCATCTGGCCGCTGGCGTTCAATTGCAGGATGGTGAACCCCGCCACCCCCTGATCCCGCACCGCCTGTTCGAACGCCGGCCGCTGGGCACGACTCACCAGAGGCGCCCAGGCATAGGCCTGAGTGTGGCGTAGCAGAGGCTTGGCGTAACCATCGAAGTCCTGGCGGGTCACCAGGTCGGAATTGACAAAGAAACGCCGCAGACCGTCCAGGCGTTGCTCCTGGTCTTGAAAGCGCTCTTCGATACGGCTGTAGCGTTCACTGGCGAGCAATTGGAAGCGCTGGCGCAGTTGCTGTTTGTTCGAGTTGTAAGTGGACCAGGCCAGCAGCCCGGTGAGAATGCCGCCCGCAAGCAACACCAGCACAGCCACTAGCCAGGCAGAGACTTCTTCACTAATGAAACCCAGGATCTTCGGGCGTACCACATGCAACGGCATAAGTAGAACTCATCACGCCAGCGAGTTTGGGTGTCATCCGGACTTGGTGTGAGTTATAGCTATTAGCCACTAATTTGACCAGCGCTAAACAGCCCCCAAAGCCCGAAAAAACGGGCGTTGGGGACTTATCCGGCCATCAGCGGGCGCTGATTTTCCAAGCACGGTGAATTTTGCTGTTACGGGCAAAATCCGGGTCGATGGTTTTCGCCGTGATCTCCTCGACCTGATAGCGCGCGGCGAGGTTCTCGTCCAACTGGAACTTGCGGAAGTTGTTGGAGAAGTACAGCACGCCACCCGGCGCCAGACGGGCCATGGCCAGGTCCAGCAACTGCACCTGGTCACGCTGCACGTCGAACACCCCTTCCATGCGCTTGGAGTTGGAGAAGGTCGGCGGGTCGATGAAGATCAGGTCGAACTCGTCACGGCAGCTGTCCAGCCAGGCCATCACATCACCCTGCTCCAGACGGTTCTTGTCGGAGAAACCGTTGAGGGAGAAGTTGCGTCGCGCCCAGTCCAGGTAGGTTTTCGACAAGTCGACGCTGGTCGTACTGCGGGCTCCACCCTTGGCCGCGTGCACACTGGCGGTGGCGGTGTAGCAGAACAGGTTGAGGAAACGCTTGCCAGCCGCCTCTTTCTGGATGCGCATGCGCATCGGCCGATGATCGAGGAACAGCCCGGTGTCCAGGTAGTCGGTCAGGTTCACCAGCAGCTTGACCCCGCCTTCGCGAACTTCGGTGAACTGGCCCTGGGCGCTCTGGCGCTCGTATTGCTTGGTGCCGCTCTGGCGCTCGCGACGCTTGATCACCACACGGCTCTTATCCACGTTCAGTGCCTGGGGAATCGCTGCCAGGGCATCGAACAGACGCGCCTGGGCCTTCTCCGGGTCCACCGACTTGGGCGCCGCGTATTCCTGGACGTGCACCCAATCCTGGTACAGGTCGATGGCCAAGGAGTATTCCGGCATGTCCGCGTCATAGACCCGATAGCACTCGACACCTTCGCGCTTGGCCCATTTGCCCAGCAGCTTGAGGTTCTTTTGCAGGCGGTTGGCAAACATCTGCCCGCCCTCGCTCAGACGGGCCTGCTCGACCACCGGCGCCGGCGCAGGAGCCGGCTTGATCGGGTTACCATTCTTGTTGTACTGGCGCACTGGCGGCTCGTCTGCAGCGGTCTGGGCCTGCTCGCGTTCCAACTGGCGCTGCTCGGCAGTGCGTCGCTCACCGGTGACGAACTGGTCCGGCAGCACCTTGATCAGCAGCAGCTTGCACGGCAAGGCGCCGTTCCAGAACGAGTACTGCTTGTGGCTGCGAATGCCCATGCGCTTGCCCAGGTCCGGGGCGCCGGTGAACACCGCCGCTTCCCAGTTCAGGCAGGCCTGACGCAGGCGCTCGCCGAGGTTCTGATAGAGGTACAGCAGGCTGGCTTCGTCACCCAGGCGCTCGCCGTAGGGCGGGTTGCAGATCACCAGGCCCTTCTGGTTCTGGTCCGGACGCGGTTCAAAAGTCCCCACTTCGCCCTGGTAGATCTTGATCCAGTCGCTCAAGCCCGCGCGCTCGACGTTGTTGCGACCCGGCTGGATCAATCGTGGATCGGCCTCGTAGCCGCGAATCCACAGCGGTGGCTTGGCCAGTCCGGCCTGGGCCCGAGCCAGGGCTTCATCATGCAGTTTGCGCCACAGCGCCGGCACATGGCCGAGCCAGGCGGTAAAGCCCCACTGCTCACGCTTGAGGTTGGGAGCGATGTCCGCGGCAATCATCGCCGCTTCCACCAGGAAGGTGCCGACACCGCACATTGGGTCGGCCAGGGCCCCGCCTTCAGCGGCGATGCGCGGCCAACCGGAACGGATCAGGATCGCGGCCGCCAGGTTTTCCTTGAGCGGCGCGGCGCCTTGCTGCAGGCGATAGCCGCGCTGGTGCAGGCTGTGGCCGGACAGGTCCAGGGACAGGATGGCTTCGCCGCGATCCAGGCGCAGGTGGATGCGCAGGTCCGGATTGAGCTTGTCCACCGAAGGACGCTCGCCGGTAGGTGTACGCAGTTTGTCGACAATGGCGTCCTTGACCTTCAGGGCACCAAAGTGGGTGTTGTCGATGCCCGAACCGTGGCCGCTGAACTCCACCGCCAGGGTGCCATCGGCCAGCATGTGGTCCTGCCAGTCGACGTCGAGCACGCCGTGGTAGAGGTCCTCGGCGTCCTTCATTGGAAAGCGCTTGAGGACCAGCAGCACCCGGTTGGCCAGGCGCGACCACAGACACAGCCGATAGGCCGTCTCCATGTCGGCCATGCCGCGCACGGCAGAAGTGTGCTCACGCGCTTGCTCAAGGCCAAGCCCGACGGCTTCCTCGATCAGCAGGCCTTCAAGGCCTTTGGGACAGGTGAGGAAGAGTTCATAACGATCCGACATGGGAGTACCAGGGCCTTTGGCAATAAGTGAACGGACAACGCATCGCCCGTTCGGTTTTCAATCAAGCGCTTTTCTTCAAGAGCGCTCGTGTGGCACGAAACTGTGCCGTCCCACCCCGGCAGGCAGGCTTTCTTGCAGGGCAAAAAAGCTTAGAGGCCGGGACAGATAAAAAAGTCAGGGCAACAAAATGACATAAGTCGACCCTTCGTCGAATAGTAGTTGAGTGCAACCGTTCGACATTCTCACTAAAGCATTAACCTCATCATCTAGTGAGAGGCTGATCACAGCGGGCTTTGCCTGGCAAACAAGCTAAAAAACCCGTCCCGGCTTATGGCCTGGACAGCATTATCGTTACGTCCTTATGACAAAACGATCATTCACTTGCTGTGACCTATTGGTTAGAACTCAACACAGGTTGGCGCCGCAATGGCGTCAACATCAAGGCTCGCCACGCCGGCAGCGAGCACCAACGGCAGAGACAATCTGCCCGACCTCAGAAGAAGGTCGACGGGACATAAGACAGTCAACAAGTGAGGGAAACACCCTATGAGAAGACTAAAGCGTGATCCGTTGGAAAGAGCATTTTTACGCGGATATCAGTATGGCGTTAATGGCAAGTCCCGTGAGCTTTGCCCATTTACTCTACCGTCGGTACGCCAAGCCTGGATTAACGGCTGGCGAGAAGGACGCGGCGACAACTGGGACGGTATGACTGGCACTGCGGGCATCCACAGACTCAACGAACTTCGCGCTGTCGGCTGATCAGGGCACATTCCGACACCTACAACTTGAATAGATGACGACTTAACCACGCACGCCCCATCCGGGCGGCGGGCTTCGGCCCAGGGGCTCCTTCGAGGAGCCCTTTTTTATGGCCGCGCTGGCACCCGTTCTTATTGGCCCATGGCCGCGATGGCATCCACCGACTCGCGAATCAACGCCGGCCCCTTATAAATGAAGCCCGAATACAGCTGCACCAGGCTGGCGCCCGCGGCGATCTTCTCAGCCGCGTGCTTGCCTTCCGTGATGCCGCCCACGGCAATGATCGGCAAGCGACCGGCCAGTTCGGCGGCCAGGACCTTGACTGTGTGGGTGCTCTTGTCGCGCACCGGCGCGCCGGACAGGCCGCCTGCCTCATCGCCGTGTTCCATGCCTTCGACGCCTTCGCGACTCAAGGTGGTGTTGGTGGCGATCACCGCGTCCATGCCGGTTTCCAGCAAGGCCCGAGCCACTTCAACGGTTTCCTCATCACTCATGTCCGGCGCGATCTTGATCGCCAGGGGCACGCGTTTGCCATGAATGCTCGCCAGCTCCTGCTGACGCTGGCTCAGAGCCGACAGCAGCTGCTTGAGGGACTCGCCAAACTGCAGGCTGCGCAAGCCCGGGGTATTGGGCGAGCTGACATTGACCGTGACATAACTGGCATGGGCATAGACCTTGTCCAGGCAGATCAGGTAGTCGTCCACCGCCCGCTCCACCGGGGTGTCGAAGTTCTTGCCGATATTGATCCCCAGCACGCCCTTGTATTGGGAGGCGGCCACACGCGCCAGCAGATTATCGACCCCCAGGTTGTTGAAGCCCATGCGGTTGATGATGGCTTCGGCCTGAGGCAGGCGGAAGATCCGCGGCTTGGGGTTGCCCGGCTGCGGACGCGGGGTGACGGTGCCGATCTCGACAAAGCCGAAGCCCAGTTGAGCGAAGCCATCGATGGCGGCGCCGTTCTTGTCCAGACCGGCAGCCAGGCCCACCGGGTTCGGAAACTCCAGGCCCATGACCTGCACCGGCAACTGCGCCGGCGCCTTGCACAACAGACCGTTAAGGCCCAAACGCCCGCCCGCACCGATCAGGTCCAGGGACAGATCGTGGGAGGTTTCCGGGGAGAGTTTGAACAACAGCTGGCGGGCCAGGGTATACATGGGCGGGATGAACTCGGTTGGCGGTGAAATAAGGCGCCGATTATAGCCGCGCCCAGGGCTTGCAGGCGAGGCGCAGAATGAAATCCCCGACAATGGCATATGCCTTGCACCCACTTGCTCATCAGACCTGGACCAATGGCGGCCCAGGTTCAAGGACAACGGCGTCGTCACCCACACAGGCTTTGCCTGGCCAGTGGGTACGACGCTTTTTTATGCAAGGTGCCAAGCCATGACTGAACACCCCAACTGCGCACTGGCCTGGGTCAACGGCAGCGATGCCCCGGAAAAGTCCGCCATCAACCTGGGCTTCATGGCCCTGACCGATTGCGCCTCGGTGGTGGTGGCCGCCACCCAGGGCTTTGCCCAGCCCTACGGCCTGACCCTGAACCTCAAGCGCCAGAGTTCCTGGGCCGGGCTGCGGGACAAGCTGGTGAGTGGCGAACTGGACGCTGCCCACAGCCTGTACGGCCTGATCTACGCCGTGCACCTGGGCATCGGCGGGACCCATCCCTGCGACATGGCGGTGCTCATGGGCCTGAACCAGAATGGCCAGAGCATCAACCTGTCGCGGGAACTGCAAGCCCTCAAAGTGACCAGCCCTGAAGCATTGGACCGCCATGTGCACCAAAGCCGGGCACGACTGACCTTCGCCCAGACCTTCCCCACCGGTACTCACGCCATGTGGCTGTACTACTGGCTGGCCAGCCAGGGCATCCACCCGCTGCAGGACGTCGACAGCGTAGTGGTGCCGCCGCCGCAGATGGTGGCTCACCTGCAGGCCGGGCGCATCGACGGGTTCTGCGTCGGCGAACCCTGGAGCGCCAGTGCAGTGCAGCAGGATCAGGGCTTCACCCTGGCCACCAGCCAGGCAATCTGGCCGGATCACCCGGAAAAAGTCCTCGGCTGCACCCGCGCCTTCGTCGAGCAATACCCCAACACCGCCCGGGTCCTGGTCATGGCGATCCTCGAGGCCAGCCGCTTTATCGAACAAAGCCCGGAAAACCGCCGCAGCACCGCCCAGTTGCTGAGCGCCGCCGATTACCTGAATGCACCGCTGGACTGCATCGAGCCGCGGCTGCTGGGGGCTTACGCCGACGGCCTGGGCAATCGCTGGCAGGACCCCCACGCCCTGCGCTTTCACCACCATGGCGCCGTCAACCTGCCTTATCTGTCCGACGGCATGTGGTTCATGACCCAGTTCCGGCGCTGGGGCCTGCTGCGGGAAGACCCGGACTACCTGGGCGTCGCTCGCCACGTGCAGCAGCTTGAACTCTATCGCGAAGCCGCCAGCGCGCTGGGCATCACCGCCTGGGACCAGGACATGCGCAGCAGCCAGTTGATTGATGGCAAGGTGTGGGACGGCTCTGAGCCTGCCGCCTATGCCCGCAGCTTCCGCCTGCATGCGATGAACGACAGCCCTGCCCTTGCCGCCCAGCGCTGACCGGAGCCCGCGAAAATGCTGCGTATCCTGCTGATCAACGACACCGCAAAAAAAGTCGGAAGGCTCAAGGCCGCACTCAGCGAAGCCGGTTTCGAGGTGATTGACGAATCCGGCCTGACCATCGACCTGCCGGGCCGCGTCGAAACGGTGCGCCCGGACGTGATCCTGATCGATACCGAGTCACCCAGCCGTGATGTGATGGAGCAAGTGGTGCTGGTCAGCCGCGATCAACCGCGGCCCATCGTGATGTTCACCGATGAACACGATCCGGGGGTGATGCGCCAGGCGATCAAGTCCGGGGTCAGCGCCTACATCGTCGAGGGTATCCAGGTCCAGCGCCTGCAACCGATCCTCGACGTGGCCATGGCGCGCTTTGAAAGCGACCAGGCCCTGCGCGCGCAACTCCAGGCCCGGGACCAGCAACTGGCGGAGCGCAAGCGCATCGAGCTGGCCAAGGGCCTGTTGATGAAGATGAAGGACTGCGACGAAGAACAGGCCTACACCCTGATGCGCCGTCAGGCCATGGGCAAACAGCAGAAGCTGATCCAGGTCGCGGAACAGATCATCGCCATGCAGGAACTACTCGGCTGACCTGTGCCCCGTAGGAACCGGCTTGCCGGCGAACAGGCCTCTGAACCTTGTGCCAGTGTTGAGGGCGCCTTCGCTGGCAAGCCAGCTCCTAAAGCGAGCCTGCATCGGCCGCCGGTTGGCGCGGCTCTTGCTATCAAATCCTCAACGGTAACCAACGGCGGTTGCCCCACCTACGACAAAGACGTCGCGCACCCTGCTTGCCACAACGAGCCGGATGCCGACGTTTTTTCGTTTTGGCCCCACTGACCGGGGTCGGTGGCGCGGCCGTGGCGGCGCTCCACCTGCAAGCTCATGACGACTCCAACGACTCTTATCAGCTGAGGTGCGCGATGAATTCAAGCTTCTGGAAATCCGGCCACACCCCGACCCTGTTCGCAGCCTTTCTGTATTTCGACCTGAGCTTCATGGTCTGGTACCTGCTGGGCCCCCTGGCGGTACAGATTGCTGCCGACCTGCACCTGAGCCCCCAGCAACGCGGGCTGATGGTGGCCACACCGATCCTCGCCGGTGCAGTGCTGCGTTTCATCATGGGCCTGCTGGCCGATCGCCTGTCGCCCAAGACCGCCGGCCTGATCGGCCAGGTGATTGTCATCGGCGCTCTGTTCGGCGCCTGGAAGCTGGGCATCCACAGCTATGAGCAAGCCTTGCTACTGGGGGTATTCCTCGGCATGGCCGGCGCCTCTTTCGCTGTGGCCCTGCCCCTGGCCTCCCAATGGTATCCGCCACAACACCAGGGCAAGGCCATGGGCATCGCCGGTGCCGGCAACTCCGGCACGGTGTTCGCCGCGCTGCTCGCTCCGGTGCTGGCAGCGGCTTTCGGCTGGAGCAATGTCTTCGGCTTCGCCCTGATCCCGCTGCTCCTGACACTGGTGCTGTTCGCCTGGCTGGCGAAGAACGCCCCCGAGCGGCCGCGGGCCAAATCCATGGGCGACTACTTCAAGGCCCTGGGGGACCGCGACAGCTGGTGGTTCATGTTCTTCTACAGCGTGACCTTTGGCGGTTTCATCGGCCTGGCCAGCGCCCTGCCCGGCTATTTCAATGACCAGTACGGCCTGAGCCCGGTGACTGCTGGCTACTACACCGCCGCCTGTGTCTTCGGCGGCAGCCTGATGCGCCCTCTGGGCGGCGCCCTGGCGGACCGTTTCGGCGGTATCCGCACTTTGCTGGCGATGTACAGCGTGGCGGTGGTCTGCATCGCCGCCGTGGGTTTCAACCTGCCCAGTTCCTACGCTGCCCTGGCCCTGTTCGTCTGCACCATGCTGGGCCTCGGCGCCGGCAATGGCGCGGTGTTCCAGCTGGTACCGCAACGTTTTCGTCGGGAAATCGGGGTCATGACCGGGCTGATCGGCATGGCCGGAGGCATCGGCGGTTTTGCCCTGGCCGCAGGCATGGGCGCGATCAAGCAGAGCACCGGCAGCTATCAACTGGCACTGTGGCTGTTCGCCAGTCTCGGGGTCCTGGCCTGGTTCGGCCTGCACGGGGTCAAGCGCCGCTGGAGAACCACCTGGGGCTCCGCTGCCGTAACTGCGGCACGGGTCTGAGCGCGCCATGAGCCTGCAACTGAGCCATGCCGAGGCCAGCGCCACCGGACCGCGGACGGAAAATCAGGACGCCTTGCGCCGGGTCACCCCGGCGCCGGATCTGGCGGCGAGCAAGGGCCTGCTGTTCGCCATCGCCGATGGCGTCAGTCAGTGCGCCGACGGCGGCCTGGCAGCGCGTTCGAGCCTGCAGGCCCTGGCCCTGGATTACTACGCCACCCCGGAAACCTGGGCCGTGGCCCAGGCCCTGGAACGCCTGCTGACCGCCCAGAACCGCTGGCTCCAGGCCAACGGCGGCGGCCAGCCCCTGCTCACCACCCTCAGCGCCCTGGTACTGCGGGGCCGGCGCTTTACCCTGGCCCATGTCGGCGACTGCCGGGTCTACCGTTGGCACCAACAGCAGTTGCAACGCATCAGCGAGGACCATGTCTGGGACCAGCCGGGCATGCAGCATGTGCTCAAGCGCGCCCTGGGCCTGGACCAGCATCTGGTACTGGACTTCCTCGATGGCGAACTGCGCCAGGGCGAAAGTTTCCTGATGCTCAGCGACGGGGTCTGGGCCAGCCTGGGCGACAGCGCCATCGCCGCCATTCTGCGGGACCAGCCCGACCTGGACAGCGCGACACAGACCTTGGTCAACGCAGCGCACCTGGCCGGTAGTCAGGACAATGCCAGCGCGCTGCTAGTGCGGGTCGACGCGCTTGGCGAAAGCAGCCTCGGCGATGCCCTGCTGCACTTGCAACAATGGCCCCTGCCGCCGTTGCTGAAACCCGGGCGACGCTTCGAAGGCTGGCAGGTGGAGAGCCTGGTCAGCCAGAGCCAGCAATCGCTGCTGTACCGCGTGCGTGACGAACAGCACCAGGCCTGGCTGCTGAAAACCCTGCCGGCGGCCCTGCACAACGACCTGACGGCCTGCCAGGGGCTGCTGTCCGAGGAATGGCTGCTGCGCCGCGTTGCCGGACGGTATTTTCCCCAGGTGCACGGTGGCACTGCGCGCCAGCATCTGTATTACCTGATGCGCGAATACCCCGGTCGCACCCTGCAACAGCTGTTTCGCTACAACGGCCCCCTGCCCCTGGACCAGTGGCAGTCCCTGGCCGAGCGCCTGCTGCGGGCCGTTGGCCTGCTGCACCGCCGGCAGATCCTGCACCGCGACATCAAGCCGGACAACCTGCTGCTGGGGGACGACGGCGAACTGCGGATTCTGGATTTCGGCCTGGCCTACTGCCCGGGCTTGTCGGCGGACCTGGCGCACCAGCTGCCCGGCACCCCGAGCTATATCGCCCCGGAAGCCTTCGCCGGCGAACCTCCCAGCCCGCAACAGGATCTCTATGCGGTGGGTGTCAGCCTGTATTACCTGCTGACCGGGCACTACCCCCATGGCGAGATCGAAGCCTTCCAGCGCCCGCGCTTCACCGCTGCTGTTCCCCCCAGCCGCTACCGCCCGGATCTGCCGCAATGGCTGGAGCAAAGCCTGGAACGCGGGGTCTGTGCCGACCCGGCCCAGCGCTATGAAACCGCCGAAGAATGGCTGTTGGTGCTGGAACAGGGTGAACGCCGCAGCCTGAGCCTGCGGCCGCGCCCCTTGCTGGAACGGGAGCCGCTGAAGGTCTGGCGCGGCCTCGCCCTGCTCGCCCTGCTGCTCAACCTGATATTGCTGCTGGCACTGCTGCATCGTTAGCGCCCCGCGTCCCCACGGGCCGTTCGCAGCCTGCGGCAGCGGCTACACAACCCTCGGCTGCCTTGGGCCTGTAGCCGCTGCCGAGCCATAGCGAGGCTGCGATAAGGTCCGCAGGACCTTGCTTGACGCCCCCCAGACCGCCCATCGCCCCCCCCCCACAGCCCCCAAGCGCCGAAACAGGGCGCAGCGCCTCAATCAGGTGCAACGGCCACACCCGACATCCCCGGAAACCTGACCCAGGCCCCATAAAACCGCGCCCTCGGCAACTTGGCACAAGCGCTGCATGAGAGCGGACAACAGACATAAAGCCCGGCCTTCAACGACGAAGGCAGGCTTCCCGAGAGAACGGGATCGGACAAAGGCGTCCTCGTCAGGCCACTGACGGGACGCCTTTTTTGTTTGCGCGCAGTTTTTCGAGCCAGGCCGCACTGAACCTGCCTGAGCTCCGGAGAAGCCCATGAAAAGACTCAAACTGGTAATGATCGGCAACGGCATGGCCGGGGTCCGCACCCTGGAAGAGTTGCTCAAACTGAGCGACGAGCTGTACGACATCACCGTGTTCGGTGCCGAACCCCACACCAACTACAACCGCATCCTGCTCTCGCCGGTGCTGGCCGGAGAACAGACGTTCGAGGACATCGTCCTCAACGACCTGGACTGGTACCTGAACCACAACATCAAGCTGCTGCTCAATCGCAAGGTGGTGGAAATCGACCGGATCAAGCGTCGAGTGATCGCCGAGGACGGCAGCGAAGCCGAGTACGACCGCCTGCTGATCGCCACCGGCTCCACACCCTTTATCCTGCCGATTCCCGGCAAGGACCTGCAGGGGGTGATCGGCTATCGCGACATTGCCGACACCCAGGCGATGATCGACACGGCCAAGACTCACACCCATGCGGTGGTGATCGGCGGCGGCCTGCTGGGCCTGGAAGCTGCCAACGGCCTCAAGCTGCGGGGCATGGACGTGACCGTGGTGCATATCGGCGAATGGCTGCTGGAACGGCAACTGGACCAGACCAGCGGCCAGTTGCTGCAAGGCGCCCTGGAAAGCCGTGGCCTGAAGTTTCGCCTGTGTGAACAGACCCAGGCCCTGATCGATGCCGGCAATGGCCGGGTCGGCTCGGTGCAGTTCAAGAATGGCGAGATCATCCCCGCCGATCTGGTGGTGATGGCCGCCGGCATCCGCCCCAACACCGAGCTGGCGGAACGGGCCGGCCTGCCCTGCAACCGTGGGATTCTGGTCAACGACACCCTGCAAACCTTCGACCCGCGTATCTACGCCATCGGTGAGTGCGCCAGTCACCGCGGTATCGCCTACGGCCTGGTGGCACCGTTGTTCGAACAGGCCAAGGTCTGCGCCAATCACCTGGCCCAACTGGGCTTCGCCCGCTACCAGGGCTCGGTGACGTCCACCAAGTTGAAGGTCACTGGCATCGATCTGTTTTCCGCCGGGGATTTCATGGGTGGCGACGGTACCGAAACCATCACCCTCGCCGACCCCATTGGCGGGGTCTACAAGAAGCTGGTGATCAAGGACGACGTGCTGGTCGGCGCCTGCCTGTATGGAGACACCGCGGATGGCGGCTGGTATTTCCGGCAGATCCGCGAGCAGCAGGCCATCGGCGAGATCCGCGACCACCTGATGTTCGGTGAGAACGCGTTGGGCGACGTCGGCCATCAGGGCCAGGACAAGGCCATGAGCATGGCCGACACTGCCGAGGTCTGTGGCTGCAATGGGGTGTGCAAGGGCACCATCGTCAAGGCCATTCAGGAACAGGGGCTGTTCAGCGTCGACGAGGTCAAGAAGCACACCAAGGCCGCCAGCTCCTGCGGCTCCTGTGCCGGGCTGGTGGAGCAGATCCTGATCAACACCGTGGGCGGCGCGGCGGACGTCAAGCCGAAAAGCGAAAAAGCCATCTGCGCCTGCAGCGACCTGAACCACGGGCAGATCCGCCAGGCGATCCGCGACCAGCACCTGCTGACCATCGCCGGCACCATGAGCTACCTCAACTGGCGCACCCCTAACGGCTGTGCCACTTGCCGTCCGGCGCTGAACTACTACCTGATCTCCACCTGGCCGGGGGAAGCCCGGGACGATCCGCAATCGCGGCTGATCAACGAACGGGCCCACGCCAACATCCAGAAAGACGGGACCTACTCGGTGGTGCCGCGGATGTGGGGCGGCGTGACCAATCCGTCCGAGCTGCGACGCATCGCCGATGTCGCCGACAAGTACCAGGTGCCCATGGTCAAGGTCACCGGCGGCCAGCGCATCGACCTGCTGGGCATCCGCAAGGAAGACTTGCCCGGAGTCTGGAAAGACCTGGACATGCCGTCCGGCCACGCCTACGGCAAATCCATCCGCACCGTGAAGACCTGCGTCGGCAGCGAGTTCTGCCGCTTCGGCACGCAGAACTCCACCCAGCTGGGAATCGAGCTGGAACACGACCTGTTCAACATGTGGTCGCCGCACAAGGTCAAGCTGGCGGTCTCCGGTTGCCCGCGCAACTGCTCGGAAGCCGGGATCAAGGACGTGGGCATCATCGGCGTCGATTCGGGCTGGGAGATGTACATCGGCGGCAACGGCGGGATCAAGACCGAGGTGGCGGAGTTTTTCGTCAAGCTCAAGACCGCCGAAGAAGTGCGCGAATATAACGGCGCCTTCCTCCAGCTGTACCGCGAAGAAGCCTTCTACCTCGAACGCACCGTGCACTACCTGCAACGGGTCGGCATGGAACACGTGAAAAAGGCCGTGCTGGAAGACCCCGAACGGCGCAAGGCGCTGAACGAGCGCTTGCAGTTCTCCCTGTCCTTCGAGCAGGACCCATGGCAACAGCGCCTGGCCGAGCCGCAGCTGAAAAAAGAGTTCGAGTCAATCCCCGTAAAACAACTGGAGGTGCCGGCATGAACTGGCTGGATATCTGCGCCCTGGAAGAGATCAATTCCCTGGGCTCGCGCATCATCAAGGGCCCCAAGGGCGATATCGCGATTTTTCGTACCAGCGATGATCAAGTCTTCGCTCTCGACGATCGCTGCCCGCACAAGGGCGGCCCCCTGTCCCAGGGATTGATCTACGGCAAGCGCGTAGCCTGCCCGCTGCACAACTGGCAGATCGACCTGGAATCCGGCGAAGCCCAGGCCCCGGACACCGGCTGCGCCCATCACCATCCGGCGCGGGTGGCAAGTGGCCGGGTGCAGTTGGCCCTGCGGGATGCCGGCTGATGAAGCCGCAGAGCACGGCCTCGACCTGTTGCTACTGCGGGGTTGGCTGCGGTGTGCTGATCGAGCATGACGGCCGGCAGATCCTCGGGGTCAGCGGCGATCCGGCGCACCCGGCCAACTTCGGCAAGCTGTGCAGCAAGGGCGCCAGCCTGCATTTGACCGGCGACCGCAACGCCCGCGCCCTGTACCCGGAGCTGCGCCTGGGCAAGGACCTGGCTCGTAGCCGCTGCGACTGGGACAGCGCCCTGGAGCATGCCGCCGGGGTATTCGCCCAGACCATCGCCGAGCATGGCCCGGACAGCGTGGCGTTCTATGTCTCCGGGCAACTGCTGACCGAGGACTATTACGCCTTCAACAAGCTGGCCCGGGCCCTGGTGGGCACCAACAATATCGACAGCAACTCACGGCTGTGCATGTCCTCGGCGGTGGTGGGCTACAAACGCAGCCTGGGGGCCGATGCGCCGCCTTGCAGTTATGAGGACCTGGAGCACAGCGATTGCGTGGTGATCGTCGGCAGTAACATGGCCTACGCCCATCCCGTGCTGTTTCGGCGCCTGGAACACGCGAAAAGCCAGCGTCCGGACATGAAAGTCATCGTCATCGACCCGCGTCGTACCGACACCTGCGATCTGGCCGACCTGCATCTGGCGATTCTGCCGGGCACCGATGTCGCGCTGTTCCACGGGATTCTCCACCTGTTGCTGTGGGAGGACTGGGTCGATCGGGACTTCATCCGAGAACACACCGAGGGCCTGGCCGAGCTGAAGCTCCTGGTCCGCGACTACACCCCGACGATGGTGGCGCAACTCTGCGGTATCAGCCTTGAGCAACTGCAGCTGTGCGCCCAATGGATAGGGACGGCGCCCAGCTTCCTGTCGTTGTGGTGCATGGGCTTGAATCAGTCCAGCGCCGGCAGCGCAAAAAACAGTGCGCTGATCAATCTGCACCTGGCCACCGGGCAAATCGGCCGAAAGGGCGCGGGGCCCTTCTCCCTCACCGGTCAGCCCAATGCCATGGGCGGGCGCGAAACCGGCAGTCTGAGCAACCTGCTCCCCGGGCACCGGGAAGCTGCCGATCCCCAACATCGCGCTGAGGTCGCCGCTTATTGGGGGGTGGAACAGTTGCCAGCCAGCCCCGGGCTGACCGCTATCGAATTGTTTGAACAGCTGCAAAGCGGTCGCATCAAGGCCTTGTGGATCGCCTGTACCAACCCGGCGCAGTCGCTGCCGGACCAGAACGCGGTGCGTGCGGCCCTGCAGCACTGCCCGTTCGTGGTCCTGCAAGAAGCCTTCGCCACCACGGAAACCGCGGCCTTTGCCGACCTGCTGCTACCTGCCGCCAGTTGGGGCGAGAAGGAAGGCACGGTGACCAACTCGGAACGGCGGGTTTCTCATGTGCGTCAGGCGGTAATCGCACCCGGTGAGGCACGGCCTGATTGGGCCATTACTGTGGATTTCGCCCAACGCCTGGAGCGACGCCTGCGGCCCGGGCAGCCGAGCCTGTTTGACTTCGATTCCCCAGCCCAGCTGTTCGATGAGTACAAAGGCCTGACCCAGGACCGCGATCTGGACCTGTCCGGCCTCAGTCACCAGTTGATCGACCGTCTCGGCCCACAGCAGTGGCCCTTCCCCAGCGGCGCGACACAGGGCACGCCGCGCTTGTATGGGGATGGGCGTTTTCCCACCGCCACTGGCCGTGCGCACTTTGTCTGCGACCCTTACCTGCCCGCCAAGGAACAGCGCGATGCCCGCTTTCCCCTGACCCTGATCACCGGTCGGCTGCGGGACCAATGGCACGGCATGAGCCGCACCGGCACCGCGGCGCAGCTGTTCGGCCATGTCAGCGAAGCACTGCTGAGCCTGCATCCGGACGAACTGCGGCGCCAGCGGCTAAGGGAGGGAGATCTGGTCAACCTGAAAAGCCGCCGTGGCAGTGTGATCGTCGCCGTCAGCAGCGATGACAGCGTGCGTCCCGGCCAGGCCTTTGTGCCGATGCACTGGGGCGATCGCTTCCTCAAGGGCGGGGTCAATGTCGTCACTCAGCCGGCCTTCGACCCTCTGTCCAAACAACCGGAACTCAAACACAGCGGCGTGCGCCTGGAGCCGGTGCAACTGCCTTGGCAATTGTTTGCCCTGATCGAAGGCGACGTGCAGGCGCACTTCAGGGCTCTGCGCCCCCTGTGCGAAGCCTTTGCCTATGTCAGCCTGAGCCTGACCGGTCGCGAACGTCCGGCCCTGGTGATTCGGGCCGCTCATCAGGAGGCGCCGCAGCCGGCATTGCTCAAGCTCATCGATCAGCACTTGGGGCTCGAAACTGGGCCGGTACTGGCCTATGACGATCCGCGTCGGGCCATCGGCAAGCGGGTGCGCATCGAACAAGGGCGGATCACCGCGATTCGCCTGGCCGGCGAAACCCTGGCCCAGCACTGGCTGCAGGAACTGTGGCTCGAGGGGCGCGCCGATGAGCAACTACGGCGCTGGTTGCTGGCGCCGATGAGCAGCCCGCCGGGGGCCAGCGGCCTGGGCGGGGAACGGGAGCGGACCCTGTGTAACTGCAAGAACGTCAGCTACCGGGCGGTCTGTGCCGGTATCGCTGAAGGCCTGAATCTCGACCAACTGAAACAACAACTGGGTTGCGGTAGCCAATGTGGCTCCTGCGTGCCGGAGATCAAGCGCCTGCTGGCGACTCCGGTGCAACCTGTCGTCGCCATCCCTGTGTGAGGAAAACGTATGAGCGCAAAAGTCTGGCTGGTAGGTGCAGGGCCTGGAGACCCCGAGCTGTTGACCCTCAAGGCCGTACGCGCCCTTGGCGAAGCCGATGTGGTGTTGATCGATGATCTGGTGAACAGCGCGGTGCTGGACCATTGCCCCACAGCGCGGGTCATCCCGGTGGGCAAGCGCGGTGGCTGTCGCTCCACGCCCCAGGCCTTCATTCATCGCCTGATGCTGCGCTATGCCCGGCAAGGGCGCTGCGTGGTGCGCCTCAAGGGTGGCGATCCATGCATTTTCGGGCGAGGTGGCGAGGAAGCTCAGTGGTTGAAGGAACGTGGGATCGAGGTGGAGTTGGTCAATGGCATCACCGCCGGACTGGCGGGTGCGACCCGTTGTGATATTCCCCTGACCCTGCGAGGCGTGGCTCGGGGCGTGACGCTGGTGACCGCCCACACTCAAGATGACAGCAGCCTGAACTGGCAGGCTCTGGCTCAAAGCGGTACGACCCTGGTGATCTACATGGGGGTGGCGAAGCTGGCGGAGATTGCCGGGCACTTGCGCGACGGCGGTCTGGCAGCCGATACGCCGGTGGCGATGATTGAAAATGCCTCGCTGCCTGAACAACGGGAATGCCGCAGCGATCTGGCGGGGATGGAGCGCGATGCCCTGCGCTTCGAGTTGAAGAGCCCGGCGATCCTGGTGATCGGTGCAGTGGCGGCCACAGAGTCCGCTGTCCAAGACTCTGCGTGCCAAGCCTGAGTCGCGCCTCTGGGCCAGGTAAATCGCAGACAAAGAAAAACCCGGCCTAGGCCGGGTTTTTCCAAGCTACAAGGCTAATTACTTAGCTTGAGCTTCAACCGATGCTTCTACGCGACGGTTAACTGCGCGACCAGCTTCAGTTGCGTTGTCGGCAACTGGGCGGGACTCACCGTAACCAACGGATTGAACGCGGTTAGCGCCAACGCCGTACTGGTTGACCAGAACTTGTTTAACGGCGTTTGCACGACGCTCAGACAGCTTCTGGTTGTAAGCGTCAGGACCGACGGAGTCAGTGTGACCTTCAACAACGGTGGTGGTCTGTGGGTACTGATTCATGAAATCAGCCAGGTTCTTGATGTCAGCGTAGCTGTTAGGCTTAACGACCGACTTGTCGAAGTCGAACTTAACGTCCAGCTCAACACGAACAACTTCAGCAACTGGAGCTTCTGGAGCTGGCTCAGGAGCTGGAGCTGGAGCAACTGGAGCTGGAGCAACTTTGCCGCCGCTGCCACCGAAGTTCACACCCAGACCGATAGTAGGAGCGTAGTCCCACTTGCCGTTGTCCAGCTTGTAGTCAGCTTCAACGCCGGCACGGGCGAACAGGTTGTCGGTGAAGTAGTACTTAACACCAGCGCCTGCAGTCAGGAAAGTCGACTGGTCGCGGCCGCTGTGACCGTCAGCGATCACGTTGGTCATGCTCTTGTGAGCAACACCGCCGGAAACGTATGGACGCAGAGCGTCACCCACGGTACCAAAGTGGTACTGAGCGTTCAGGCCGAAGTTGTCGCCTTTGATTTTCTGGTTACCAGTACCGTCGTTAGAACGGGTGTGGTTGGTCTTGTCGTAGGTGGCGTTCAACGACAGATCGTCGGTCAGGAAGTAACCGATCGATGCGCCTGGGTTGAAGCCGTCTTCAACGTGATTAACGCTGTCGTTGTACTGTTTTTTGTAAAACAGTTCACCCTCGACCGCGCCTTGGCCTTGCGCCAGAACGCCGAACGAAGTCACGGCAACAATAGAACCAATGGCAATGCCCAAGGTGTTTTTCAGTTTCATCCGTTAAATCCCCATCTGGTGATTGTAAAGCAGTCCCACATACCGGGGGACAACTCGGCGGTAAGTCTATCAGAACTCACCTAGACGTAAGAGATATTTGCGCCGAACTAAGTTTCAGCAATGCCTGCAAATTTCTCACGCAATTTATCAAGAGCACGTTTGTAACGCATTTTTGTAGCACTCAACCCCATGTGCATGATGTCCGCGATCTCCTGAAACTCCAGTTCTGCGACAAATCGTAGCACCAGAATTTCTCGATCAATCGGGTTCACATGCACTAGCCATCGGTCAAGTCCGCCCTTCTCCTCAGGTTTCGGCGCCTTCTCTTCAGAGGCCTCCTCGAGGGGGTCAAGACTTAAAGCGTCCATCAACCGACGCTTGCGCCGCTCCTTGCGATACTGCGTGATGCATTCGTTGTACGTGATGCTATATAGCCATGTCTTGAACTTCGATTTGCCCTCAAAGTTCTTAAGGCCATACAGCACCTTCAACATCACCTCCTGACAGACATCATCCGCATCACGATCGTTCCCTAGATAACGCGCACAAACATTAAATAGGGTCCGCTGATAGCGTCGCATCAACTCTTCATAGGCGCGTGTTACGTGAAACAGCTCCGTATGTGAGCGCGCAACCAACTCCTCATCAGAGAGCTCACGGGGGTCATAGCGCGTGGATAGCGATTGGGTTTTATTCAAAACGAGTCGTGCCGACAGTCAGGTCAATGTCCGCCGCAGCCCGATGAGGGCATTTTGCGGCGGCATACATTAGCAGGGTTTGCCGGGTTAGCGGCTACTTACATGCTGCTCCAGCAGGATCCGATTGGACAGAGAGACTAGCTCACCCTCCTCGGTCAGCAATGTAGTTTTAACCGTGCCGATCTCTTCGATCTGGCCTTCGACCTCACCAACACGTACTTGTTGCCCAACCTGGTACAACTCACGCACATAGATTCCCGCAAGAATCTGTCCGGCAATTTCCCGGCTTCCCAAACCCATCGCCAGCGCAACGGCCAGACCAACGGTAATCAATACGATCACGATCACATGGTTGAGCAGGTCGGTTTTGACCTCCAACTGACTGATCGCAACGGAAATACTGATGATGATCACCAGCCCCTGGGCAATCCGTCCCAGGCCACTGGCGTAATCGAGGCCTACACCTTCCGCCGCTCCGCGCACCAGACCGTTGGCCAATTGCGCCAGCAGAACCCCCACCAACAGCACCAGCGCAGCACCGAAAACCTTCGGCAAATACAGCGCAAGCATGTCGAGCGTAGCCGAAACTCGCTCAAGGCCAAGGGATTCAGCAGCAGAAACCAGAAAAATAAGCAGAACGAACCAATAGACGATCTTGCCGATCAAGGTCGAGATCGGTACTTGCAAGCCCGCGCGGGACAGCAATTTGGTCAAGCCGGTACCGCCCATCAGGCGATCCAGGCCCAGCTTGGCCAGCAATTTCGACAACAGGGTATCCAGCAGCTTGGCCACCACGAAGCCCAGCAACAGCACCACCAGCGCGCCGAACAGGTTCGGAATGAAGTTCGCTACCTTGGTCCACAAGGCAGTCATCGCCGTGACGAGGCTCTGCGTCCAGAGATCAAGTTCCATATTCAATCAGCCTTATCAGCAGTGCGAGCAGAAGATTTACGACGGGAAACCGGCGCGATATGGGCCGATCCGTTATTCAAGGCGATCATCAGCGCCGGCAGCCAGCGGCCCAGCAGGCTGAACAGATCCCCCGCACCAACCTGGCGGTTGGCGGTTTTCAGTACGCGGCCCAGGCAGGCATCGTCATCGCGGCTCGATGGCGAAGCTTTGAGCATGTCACGCAAAGACTGTTCAAACGGATCGTGCATACGCACCTCGGGTGATGTCTGGAAAAGACGCGATCAGATTTATTCGGGTCACATGACGCATCATCACACCCAGCGCAAACGGCGAAACAACCACCATTGTCCCAGGGCCACCGACACCAGCAGCAGGCAGGCAATGATGAATCCGTAAGGGCTGGCGGAGAACGGAATGCCGCCGACGTTGATCCCCAGAAGACCGGTGAGAAAACTCATGGGCAGGAAGATCCCGGTGATGATCCCGAAGCGATACATGGTTCGATTCATGCGTACGCTCAAGCGCCGGTCTTCGGCCTCCAGCACAAGCCCCACGCGCTCTCGAGTCAATTCCAGCTCTTCCAGGTAACGGGTAAGGCTGTTGTGCAGTTCATTCCAATAATCACCATCATCGACGGCGAACCAGGGCAGTTTTATCCGACTCAGTTGGGAGAAAATATCCCGCTGCGGTGCCAGGAAACGCTTCAGTCCGGCAGCCCGGCGACGGATCTGCAAAATACTCCCATGCTCCGGGGTATACCGTTCGTCGGCATCTAGCTTTTCTTCCTCAGCATCGACCACTTCAGAGAGATCGCTGACCAGATCCTGCACTTTATGGGTCAGGTATTCGGCCATATAGAGGAGGAGCTCGGCGGCGGTTTTCGGCCCCTTGCCCTCGGCCAGTTGTACCAACAGCTCATCGGTGGCCCGCAAAGGCCGCAAGCGCAGAGAAATCACCCGCTGCGCGGACGCAAAGATGCGCACCGAGACCATGTCTTCAGGCTCGGCTCCCGGATTGAGATTGATGCCCCGCAGAAACAGCAGCAGTTCCGACTCCGGCAAGGCCAGCAAGCGCGGCCGGGTATTTTCCTCCAGCAGCAGATCACAGCTGAATTCGCTCAAGCCGCTGGAGCGGCGCAACCAGGTCTGGGTTTGCGGATGACTGCGATCCCAATGCAGCCACAGGCTTTCATGGGCCTGTAGCTGCAGATCGTCAAGCTCAGTCCGGGCTATCGAACGCGCACCACCTTCACCATCCAGCACCAGGGCATGCACCAGCCCCCATTGCGCGTTTTCTTCCTCGAACATCCTCATCCCTTGTCAGGCCAACTACTTATTCAGGCATTTTCAGCGGGCTCGGCGACACGATCACGCCGTTGTTATCGGCGTAGACATACTGGCCCGGACGGAAAGTCACACCGGCAAAGGTCACTGCCACATTGAGATCACCAATGCCACGCTTGTCGGTCTTCATCGGGTGGCTGGCCAGGGCCTGGACACCGAGGTCAGTCTGCGCGATGACATCCACATCGCGGATGCAACCGTAGATCACCAGACCTTCCCAGCCATTTTTCGCCGCCTTCTCGGCCAGCAGGTCGCCCAGCAGCGCGCGACGCAGGGAACCACCGCCATCAACCACCAGTACCTTGCCGTGCCCCTTGAGTTCGACTTGCTCCTTGACCAGCGAATTGTCTTCGAAGCACTTGATGGTGACGATTTCCCCACCAAAGGAATCGCGACCACCAAAGTTGCTGAACATGGGCTCAACCACCTGTACCAGGTCCGGGTAGGCGTCGCACAGGTCGGGAGTGAGGTAATGGTTCATCGAGAAACTCCTGTAGCAGAAAGAACACGATCGAAGGTATCGGCAAATTCCAGGGGCTGCCTTGGAAATACGAGCTCAAGCGGCAGATGTTTAACCCACAATGCCTGAGAAGCTGATCGGCCTGTCGCGTATTTTGCAGCCGCCTCACTGGAACGGAAAGTCGACTCAACAACTGAATGTGACCAAAACAGCACAATGCGTCATATCTTAGCCGCAAGCGTTATCGAGCGAAATGCCCTTCTCAGAGCCCTCGCATCAGACCGCAGCCACCTGCTCGGGCGCTGAAACCAGCAACGGCGTGTGCTGATCCTTGAGCCAGCGCTCCACTAACGGCCAGACCTCAGTCTGCGCCGGCTTGCTCACCAACATCTCGACATGACCGAAATTGCTACTGAACCCTAGCTCACGCCCCAGGCAGACAAATTGTTTCTGCTCGCTGGCCAACTGATCGAACAACTTGCGACAGGCCCAGGTCGGGTCCTGGTGATCCCCAGTTGCGCTGACCGCCAGCACCGGCACTGAAACCTCCGCTAGCCCTGCCCACCAATCCTTATCAGCATCGCCAAAACGACCGAACAGGCCATGCCAGCGCATGCTTTCCAAGGCCAGGCCAATGGGCTCGTCTTCCGGACCGCGCTTGAGCCGGGAACCGGAGAGTTGGGCAAAACGCTTGATGACCAGGCGCCCGCCCCACTCCACCATAGGAATTTTCAGCGGCCAGTAGGTGCGACTGACCTGGGTGCCGAAAAACGCTGCCGAAGCCACCCCCGCATCCCCCAGATACTGCCCACCCAAAGCCGCCGCCAGGGTGGTACCCCCCAGGGAATGGCCAATCCAGTGCGGTATTTGCGCACTTTGCTCACGAACGAAGGCCGCAATCGCCGGCAGATCGTAACGCGCGTAGTCAGCCACCCGATTCTTGCGGTAATCGGCATTGCGTCGCGACAGACCGTGACCGCGCATCTCGGGAATCCACACATCAAAGCCCGCTCGGGCCAGATAGGCCCCGAGGCCAATGCCCTTGGGCGAGTACCAGAAACGCCGGTTGGAAAAACTGCCGTGAAGCAGGACCACAGGCACACCCCGGGCCTCGTGCTCATCAGCCAGCCCCAGGCGGGTCACCGCCAGCTCTACGGAGCTGTCCGGACTGTTGCCGGGTTTCAAGCGATAGACATCTTCGCTGAGGTCGCCTCGACGCTCGGCACTGATCAAGGCGACGGGAAATAGATTGCTGCTGCTTTGCATATTCTTCTTGCACAAAAAAGGGCGGCATCCAGAAGAAGCACGCCCTGCTTGAATCTTCAAGAGCCGGCCAGCCTCACGAGCGACCGACTCTTCGTTCACCGATTACGCCGCGCCCTGGCCTTCAGCCAGGAAGAACCAGGTTTCCAGCACCGAGTCCGGGTTCAACGAAACGCTTTCAATGCCCTGCTCCATCAGCCACTTGGCCAGATCCGGATGGTCCGAAGGCCCCTGGCCGCAAATGCCGATGTACTTGCCAGCCTTGTTACAGGCGGCAATGGCATTGGCCAGCAGTTTCTTGACCGCAGGATTACGCTCGTCAAACAGGTGGGCGATGATCCCGGAGTCGCGGTCCAGGCCCAGGGTCAGCTGGGTCAGGTCGTTGGAACCGATGGAGAAACCATCGAAGTACTCGAGGAACTCATCAGCCAGGATGGCGTTGGATGGCAGTTCGCACATCATGATCACGCGCAGGCCGTTTTCGCCACGCTTGAGGCCGTTTTCAGCCAGCAGATCAACCACTTGGCTGGCTTCGCCCAAGGTACGCACGAACGGCACCATGATTTCGACGTTGGTCAGGCCCATCTCGTTGCGCACGCGTTTCAGCGCGCGGCACTCGAGCTCGAAGCAGTCACGGAAGGATTCGCTGATGTAACGCGAAGCACCGCGGAAGCCCAGCATCGGGTTTTCTTCTTCCGGCTCGTAGAGCTTGCCGCCGATCAGGTTCGCGTACTCGTTGGACTTGAAGTCCGACAGACGCACGATGACCTTCTTCGGCGTGAACGCTGCCGCCAGGGTGCTGATGCCCTCGACCAGCTTGTCGACATAGAAGTCCACCGGATCGTGGTAACCGGCGATGCGCTTGTCGACGCTGTCCTTGATCTCCTGCGGCAGCCCGGCGTAATTCAACAGCGCCTTGGGGTGCACGCCGATCATGCGGTTGATGATGAATTCCAGGCGAGCCAGGCCCACGCCGGCATTGGGCAGTTGGGCGAAGTCGAAGGCGCGATCCGGGTTACCGACGTTCATCATGATCTTGAACGGCAGCTCCGGCATGGCATCCACCGAGTTCTTCTTGATGTCGAAGCCCAGTTCGCCTTCAAAGATGAAACCGGTGTCGCCCTCGGCGCAGGAAACGGTCACGCCCTGGCCATCTTTCAGCAGCTCGGTGGCGTTGCCGCAACCGACCACCGCAGGAATACCCAGCTCGCGAGCGATGATCGCCGCGTGGCAGGTACGACCGCCACGGTTGGTGACAATGGCGCTGGCGCGCTTCATCACCGGTTCCCAGTCCGGGTCGGTCATGTCGGAGACCAGCACGTCACCTGGCTGGACCTTGTCCATCTCGGAAACGTCCTTGATGATCCGCACCTTGCCGGCGCCGATGCGCTGGCCAATGGCACGGCCTTCCACCAGCACGGTGCCGGTTTCCTTGAGCAGGTAGCGCTCCATGACATTGGCCTGGGTGCGGCTCTTCACGGTTTCCGGACGGGCCTGGACGATGTACAGCTTGCCGTCGTCGCCGTCCTTGGCCCATTCGATGTCCATCGGGCACTGGTAGTGCTTCTCGATGATCATCGCCTGCTTGGCCAGCTCGCTGACTTCCGCATCGGTCAGGCAGAAACGCGCGCGATCGGCCGCGTCCACGTCGACGGTCTTCACCGAACGCCCGGCCTTGGCTTCATCGCCGTAAATCATCTTGATCGCCTTGCTGCCCAGGTTGCGGCGCAGAATGGCCGGACGACCGGCTTCAAGGGTGTTCTTGTGGACGTAGAACTCGTCCGGATTGACCGCACCCTGAACCACGGTTTCACCCAGGCCGTAGGCGCCGGTGATGAATACCACGTCACGGAAGCCCGACTCAGTGTCGAGGGTGAACATCACGCCGGCGGTGCCGGTTTCCGAACGGACCATGCGCTGCACACCCGCAGACAAGGCCACCAGCTTGTGGTCGAAACCCTGGTGCACGCGGTAAGAAATGGCGCGATCGTTGAACAGAGAAGCAAACACTTCCTTGGCCGCGCGAATCACGTTATCCACGCCACGGATGTTGAGGAAGGTTTCCTGCTGGCCGGCGAAGGAGGCGTCCGGCAAGTCTTCAGCGGTAGCCGAGGAACGTACGGCTACGGCGATGTCCGGGTTGCCCGCCGACAAAGCGGCGAAAGCGGTGCGGATTTCGGTGTTCAGGCGCTCGGGAAACTCGGCTTCCATGATCCATTGACGGATCTGCGCGCCGGTCTTGGCCAGGGCGTTGACGTCATCGACATCCAGCGCATCGAGGGCGGCATGGATCTGGTCGTTCAGACCGCTCAACTCAAGAAAATCACGATAAGCCTGAGCTGTCGTGGCGAAGCCACCAGGGACCGATACGCCCGCACCTGCGAGGTTGCTGATCATCTCGCCCAGGGATGCGTTCTTGCCCCCCACATGCTCAACATCGTGTTTGCCGAGCTTATCGAGGGAAACTACGTACTCTACCAAGGTGATCTCTCCACTAACTGTGTTGGAAAAGCTCAGAAGCCGGCTGCTCTTTGGAGCGTTTGCCCGCTATATGGCCTGGACCTGGAAAATAAGTGAGAATGCGGGCCATTCCCGGCCGACAAATCGCGCCTATCATATCCAAGAATCGTCACTAGCTTAAGGCCCAAGCCGCAAATGAAACGATCTGCTTTCTTTATCTCCGACGGTACCGGCATCACAGCGGAAACCCTCGGCCAGAGCCTGTTGGCGCAGTTCGAAAACGTTACCTTCAGCAAATTCACGCGGCCGTATATCGACAGCATGGAAAAAGCGCGGGCCATGGTACAACAAATCAATATAGCCGCCGAAAAAGACGGCTATCGGCCGATTATCTTCGACACCATCGTCAATCAGGACATTCGTGAGATCCTCGCCACCTCCAATGGTTTCATGATCGACATCTTCTCGACCTTCCTCGCCCCCCTGGAACAGGAGCTCAGCGAGCACTCTTCCTACTCCGTCGGCAAGTCCCATTCCATTGGCCACAACTCCAACTACATGGAGCGGATCGAGGCGGTGAACTTCGCCCTGGACAACGACGACGGTGCCCGCACCCACTATTACGACAAGGCCGACCTGATCCTGGTGGGCGTGTCGCGCTGTGGCAAGACCCCGACCTGCCTGTACATGGCCATGCAATTCGGCATCCGTGCGGCCAACTACCCGCTGACCGAAGAAGACATGGAGCGCCTGCAACTGCCCAACGCCCTGCGCGCCCACAAGCACAAGCTGTTCGGCCTGACCATCGACCCGGACCGCCTCACCGCGATCCGCAACGAGCGTAAGCCCAACAGTCGCTATTCCAGCTACGCCCAGTGCGAGTTCGAAGTGCGTGAGGTGGAAAACCTGTTCCGCCGCGAAAACATTCCCCACATCAACTCCACGCATTTCTCGGTGGAAGAGATCTCGGCCAAGATCCTCGTGGAAAAAGGCGTGGAACGGCGCTTCAAGTAAGCATCGACGCCACTTCAGCCGATCCGATGTGGCAAGCACGCGCCCTTGCCACATCCACACCGCCTTCAGCGTCTCACCACCCCGGCAATCCAGGCTCCTGGCTTAACGCCGCAGCCAGCGCAGCAAAACCCTCAGTCAGTTTCCGATCATCGGCAGTGGTATTGCAGACACTGGCACGAATGAACTGCGGCACCCCTGCCTGGCCGACGGCAAAGGCCTCGGCCGTGGCCACCAGATAGTGCTGCTGCTTCAGATGCGCTTCGATCTCCGAGGCCCGCCAGGGCTCGGGAACCTGAATCCAGAAATGCGGGCATGCCTGCGGACTGCGCCACTCCAACCCTTGCAGCAAACCCGCCACCAGCCCCTTGCGACGAGTGATCTCGGCCATTTGCTGCTGACGCAGGCGTTCGGCAATACCGTCGTCGATCCACCCGGCAGCCAGCTCCAGGGCCAACGGCGTGGCCATCCAGCAGGTTGCCCGCAGCGCTGCGGCCAATCGTCCCACCAGAGGCTGCGGCCCATGCACGAAGCCGACCCGCAACCCAGCCGCCACAGCCTTGCTCAGGCTGCTGATCAGCACCGTGCGCTCCGGGGCAAAATGCGCCAACGGCGCCGGGCGCCGATCCATCAGCACGGCATGGGTTTCGTCTTCAAGAATCAACAGATTGTGTCGCCGACAGACCTCGGCAATGGCCTCCCGCCGCGTCGGGGACTGCACCGCCGTGCTGGGATTCTGCAAGGTCGGCGTGCAATACAGGGCCGCCAGCCGGTGATGCCGGCACGCCTCCTCCAGCGCCTCGGGCAACAGCCCCTGCTCATCCATGGGCAACCCCAGCAACTTGATCCCCAGCATCCGTGCAGTGCTGATCAGACCCGGATAGGTCAGGTGTTCGGTAGCCAGGGTATCCCCGGCCTTGAGCAGCGCCAGCAAGGCGACATGCAAGCCGTGCTGCGCCCCGTTGACGCAAATGACCTGCTGGGGATCAACCTGCAATCCCTCTTGGCTCAGCCAGCGGGCGCCGGCCTCGCGATAGCGCGCCAGCCCGGCTTCCGGGCTGTAGCGAGCCACCTCCAGCAACCCCTGAGGATCGTCGGCTAAAGCCCGCAGACTCTGGGCGATGTAACGACTCTCCGAACCGGGGATATGGGTATTGCGACTCATGTCGAACAGCGCGGGCGACTCGTCTCCGACAGTGCGGAACCCCGAATCACGCTGACGCTGCAAACCGTCCTGGCGCACATAAGTGCCATCACCGACCCGCGCCACCACCTGCCCCAGGCGCTCCAGCTCGGCATAGGCACGGCTGATGGTGCCGATGGTCACGCCCAGTTGATCGGCCAGCAGCCGGTGGGGAGACAGTTTGCTACCGGGCGCCAGCAGGCCTTGCTCAATGCCCTGGTCCAGGGCCTCTGCCAGCCGCTTGTACTTGGGCCCCGAGCCCTCCTGCAACGCGGAACGCAACATTGACACCATGTCAATACTTACTTTGACAGCCATCATTTACCCCAATAACGTGCTTTACAGGTTCAATCACCGGAAATGACTCGCCAAATATAGGGGTCAATTGCCAATCACGAAAGGAATGTCAGTGTGAACACCCTCACGGCAGCACCTACCACGCCTGTGTCATCGCGCCAGTGGCTCGCCACGCTGGTGACCTGCACCCTGTTCCTGATTGTCTGCCTGAGCTGGGGCACCACCTGGCTGGGCATCAAGATTGCCGTGGAGAGCGTGCCGCCGCTGACCGCCGCCGGGCTGCGCTTTCTGATCGCCTTCCCGCTGTTCGCCTGCTTTGCCTGGCTGCGCCGCGAACCACTGATGTTTCCCAAAGGCAGCCGGGGTTTCTTGCTGTTCGTCACCTTGTGCTACTTCAGCCTGCCCTACACCTTGCTCAACTACGGCGAGGTCCACGTCTCCTCGGGCCTGACCGCGCTGCTGTTCAGCTGCATGCCGGTGTTCATCCTGATTTTTTCCGCCTTGCTGTTGCGCGAGAAGATTCATCTGGCACAACTGCTGGGCATCGCTGTCGGCTTCGCCAGCCTGTTCCAGATCATCCGCGGCCAAGGCCTGCTCAGCGATCACAACGAACTGTCGGGGGTACTGGCGATTCTCGGCGCGGCGCTGCTGCATGCACTGTGCTACGTGGTCACCAAGAAACACGGCAGCGCCATCAGTGTCATCACCTACAACACCTTGCCAATCGGCATCGCCGGTTTGCTGCTGTGCCTGGCGGGGCTGGGGATTGAGCAACCGGACTTTGCCGCCATCAGCCCGCGT
Source organism: Pseudomonas danubii (assembly GCF_042980055.1). NCBI lineage: Bacteria > Pseudomonadati > Pseudomonadota > Gammaproteobacteria > Pseudomonadales > Pseudomonadaceae > Pseudomonas > Pseudomonas danubii. Next base: position 3,256,164 of record NZ_CP116502.1, on the reverse strand, counting down.
TCCTGGGGCGCCTTGCTGTATCTGGGGCTGGCTGCTTCGGTGGGCGGATTCATTGTCTACTTCTTCCTGCTCAAGCGACTGAACCCGGTGATCCTGTCCTTCGTGTTCATCATTTTCCCGGTGTTCGCGGTGATCATCGGCGCCTGGTACGAAGGACAGAGCCTGTCCCGGGACTTGTTGCTGTACTCCGCCACCCTGCTCGGCGGCTTTGCCATCACCAAATTGCCATTGGATAAATGGCTGTCCAGAACACCTGCCCAAGACTAAAGGAACTCAGTAGCGGCGAGTTTGCTCACCAACCCCATCGGAACGCCGGGTTCGCCCGGCGAACCGGTGTCATCACTGACATTCATCGCGAGCAAACTCGTCCCTACAAAGGGAGAAGGTTGCCTCAGATCACCAGCAAATCGACGAACCTATGCACCGGTGTTGCCTCCAGGCGCGCCGGGTCCTTGCACAGTTGGAAAATCTGCGTCGAACGCTGGGCGGTGAAGCGCGTGGCCAGATTGGCCTTGAACTTGTCCTCCAGCAATGGAATGCCTTCGGCGCGGCGACGACGGTGACCGATGGGATATTCCACCGCCACCTGCTCGGTACTGGAGCCGTCCTTGAAGAACACCTGCACGGCATTGGCGATGGAGCGCTTGTCGGCCTCCAGGTATTCACGGGTGTAACGCGGGTCCTCGACGATCTCCATCTTGCCCCGCAACTGATCGATGATCGGATGCGCTGCGTGGAAATCATCTTCGTAGTGCTCGGCCACCAAGGTGCCGAACGCCAGGGGCACGGCGGTCATGTATTGCAGGCAATGATCACGATCGGCGGCATTGGCCAAGGGACCGACCTTGGAAATGATGCGGATCGCCGATTCATGGGTGGTGATGACGATCCGGTCGATCTCGGGCAAGCGATTGCGCACCAGGGGATGCAGAGTCACCGCCGCTTCACAGGCGGTCTGCGCGTGGAACTCCGCTGGGAAGCTGATCTTGAACAGTATGTTTTCCATCACGTAACTGGCGTACTTCTGCGACAGGCTGAAACAGCGCCGCGCCTCGGGCTTCAACGCCAGGTCCTTGTTGGTGTGACTGAACAGCACATCATAGAAACCCCATTGCGGCGCACTGAGCACCCCGGGAATGCCCATCTCGCCACGCAGTGCAATATCCGCCAGACGCACCCCACGGCTTGAGGCATCTCCCGCCGCCCAGGATTTGCGCGAACCGGCATTGGGGGCATGGCGATAGGTACGCAGCGCCTGTCCGTCGACAAAGGCATGGGACAACGCCGCCAACAACTGCTCGCGATTGGCACCCATCAGCTTGGCGCAGACCGCTGTGGAGGCAACCTTTACCAACAGCACATGATCGAGACCGACCCGGTTGAAGGAGTTTTCCAGGGCCATCACCCCCTGGATCTCATGGGCCATGACCATCGCTCGCAACACATCGCCCATGGTCAACGGCGCTTCACCATTGGCCACACGCTTTTGCGAGAGATGGTCGGCCACCGCGAGAATGCCGCCGAGGTTGTCCGAGGGATGCCCCCATTCGGCCGCCAGCCAGGTGTCGTTGTAATCCAGCCAACGCACGATGCAGCCGATGTCCCAGGCCGCCTTCACCGGGTCCAGGCGATAGCTGGTGCCGGGAACCCGGGCACCGAAGGGCACCACCGTGCCTTCGACGATCGGTCCCAGGTGCTTGGTGCATTCAGGGAAACGCAGGGCCAGCAAGCCGCAGCCCAAGGTATCCATCAGGCAATTGCGGGCGGTATCGAGGGCTTCCCGGGAGTCGATGACGTAGTCCAGGACATAGTCGGCAATGTCCTGCAAAACCGGGTCGTAATCGGGACGGTTGTTCAGGTCAACGTTGGCGCTCATGAGTGCTTCACTCCTGTTGCAAGGTTGTGGGTGGCGGTGATTCCTCAGGTACAGGTCAATAACGGCATCGCAGGTCTGCGCCTGCTCAGCGATTCAATAACGACATCACGACTGGCGGTGGTGGCGAGGGTGCAAGCCCCACCGCCACGCCAACGTGGCTCTGCTTAGAAACTGTCGCCAGGCACTCGCACCCAGCCTTCCATCAGCACTCGGGCGCTGCGGCTCATGATGGCCTTGACCACCGTCCAGTCACCGCCGCTTTGAGTGGCTTCGGCGCCGACACGCAAGGTGCCCGAAGGGTGACCAAAACGCACCGCGCTGCGCGCGCCGCCACCGGCCGCCAGATTGACCAGGGTCCCGGGAATCGCTGCGGCGGTACCGATGGCCACCGCGGCGGTGCCCATCATCGCGTGATGCAGCTTGCCCATGGACATGGCCCGCACCAACAGATCGACGTCCCCGGCCTTGATCGCCTTGCCGCTGGAAGCCTGGTAATCCGCCGGCGGCGCCACAAAGGCCACTTTCGGCGTGTGCTGACGCTGGGCGGCTTGGTCCAGGTGCTGAATCAGGCCCATGCGCAGGGCGCCGTGGGCGCGGATGGTCTCGAACATCGCCAGGGCCTTGGGGTCGCCATTGATGTCGCCCTGCAGCTCGGTGCCGCGATAACCGATGTCCGCCGCGTTGACGAAGATCGTCGGAATCCCGGCATTGATCAGAGTCGCCTTGAAGGTGCCGACACCGGGGACTTCCAAGTCGTCCACCAGGTTGCCGGTGGGGAACATCGAACCACCGGCGCCCTCTTCCTCGGCCGCCGGATCGAGGAATTCCAGCTGCACTTCGGCCGCCGGGAAGGTCACGCCGTCGAGCTCGAAATCACCGGTTTCCTGAACCTCGCCATTGGTGATCGGCACGTGGGCGATGATGCTCTTGCCGATATTGGCCTGCCAGATGCGCACCACTGCCACGCCGTTCTGCGGAATGCGACTGGCGTCCACCAGGCCGCTGCTGATGGCGAACGAGCCGACCGCCGCCGAGAGATTGCCGCAGTTGCCGCTCCAGTCGACGAAGGCCTTGTCGATGGCCACCTGCCCGAACAGGTAATCGACGTCGTGATCGGCCTTGATGCTCTTGGACAGAATCACCGTCTTGCTGGTGCTGGAGGTGGCACCGCCCATGCCGTCGATCTGCTTGTCATAGGGATCGGGGCTGCCGATCACCCGCAGCAGCAGGGCATCGCGGGCCGCGCCCGGCAACTGCGCGGCCTCGGGCAGGTCCTTGAGGTTGAAGAACACACCCTTGCTGGTGCCGCCACGCATGTAGGTGGCCGGAATCTTGATTTGCGCTACAAATGCCATGGATTTCTGGTCCTGATAAAGACCGGGGGCGGCGCCTTGCGGCCCGCCCCCGGTACGTCATTTAGCTGGCGACTGCCGATTCCAGGAAGTCCTGGGCGAAGCGTTGCAGCACCCCGCCCGCCTCGTAGATCGACACCTCTTCGGCGGTGTCGAGGCGGCAGGTTACCGGCACCTCCAACCGCTCGCCGTTGCGGCGATTGATCACCAGGGTCAACTGCGCCCGTGGTGTGCGTTCGCCGATCACGTCGTAGGTTTCGGTGCCGTCGATGCCCAGGGTCTTGCGGTCGGTGCCCGCCAGGAACTCCAGGGGCAGCACGCCCATGCCCACCAGGTTGGTGCGGTGGATGCGCTCGAAGCCTTCGGCGACGATCGCCTCCACACCCGCCAGGCGCACGCCCTTGGCCGCCCAGTCGCGGGACGAGCCCTGGCCGTAGTCGGCGCCGGCAATGATGATCAGCGGCTGCTTGCGCTGCATGTAGGTTTCGATGGCTTCCCACATCCGCGTCACTTTGCCTTCCGGCTCGATGCGCGCCAGGGAACCCTGCTTGACCTTGCCGTTTTCCTCGACCATTTCGTTGAACAGTTTCGGGTTGGCAAAGGTCGCGCGCTGAGCGGTCAGGTGGTCGCCACGGTGGGTCGCGTAGGAGTTGAAGTCCTCTTCCGGCAGACCCATTTTCGCCAGGTACTCACCGGCCGCACTGTCGAGCATGATGGCGTTGGACGGCGACAGGTGGTCGGTGGTGATGTTATCCGGCAGCACCGCCAGCGGGCGCATGCCCTTGAGGCTACGCTCCCCGGCCAGGGCCCCTTCCCAGTAAGGCGGACGGCGGATGTAGGTGCTCTGCGGACGCCAGTCGTACAGCGGCTCGACTTTCGGACCGGTGTCCTCGTGGATGGCGAACATCGGGATGTAGACCTTGCGGAACTGCTCCGGCTTCACCGCGGCCTTGACCACGGCGTCGATTTCTTCGTCGCTCGGCCAGATGTCCTTGAGGCGGATTTCCCGGCCGTTGGCGTCCAGGCCCAGCACGTCCTTCTCGATATCGAAGCGGATGGTGCCGGCAATCGCGTAAGCCACCACCAGCGGCGGCGAAGCCAGGAACGCCTGCTTGGCATAGGGGTGGATACGCCCGTCGAAGTTGCGGTTGCCCGAGAGCACAGCGGTGGCGTACAGGTCGCGATCAATGATCTCTTTCTGGATCACCGGGTCCAGGGCGCCGGACATGCCGTTGCAAGTGGTGCAGGCAAAAGCCACCACGCCAAAGCCCAGCTGTTCCAGTTCATGGCCCAGGCCGGCTTCTTCCAGGTACATGGCCACGGTTTTCGAACCCGGAGCCAGGGACGATTTGACCCACGGCTTGCGGGTCAGCCCCAGCTTGTTGGCATTGCGCGCCAGCAGGCCGGCAGCAATCACGTTGCGCGGGTTGCTGGTGTTGGTGCAACTGGTGATGGCGGCGATGATCACCGCACCGTCGGGCATCTGCCCCGGCACTTCGGACCACTGCCCAGCGATGCCCTTGGCCGCCAGGTCGCTGGTGGCGACCCGGGCGTGGGGGTTGCTCGGCCCGGCCATGTTGCGCACCACCGACGACAGGTCGAACTGCAGGCCACGCTCGTAACGCGCGCTCTTCAGGCTGTCGGCCCACAGGCCAGTGTGCTTGGCGTAGCTCTCTACCAGACGCACTTGTTCGTCTTCACGACCGGTGAGCTTGAGGTAATCGATGGTCTGCTGGTCGATGTAGAACATCGCCGCAGTGGCACCGTATTCCGGGGCCATGTTGGAGATGGTGGCGCGGTCGCCCAGGGTCAGCGCCGCGGCGCCTGTGCCGAAGAACTCCAGCCAGGCTCCCACCACTTTCTGTTTGCGCAGGAACTCGGTCAGCGCCAGCACCATGTCGGTGGCGGTGATCCCGGGCTGCAACTTGCCAGTGAGCTCGACACCGATGATTTCCGGCAAGCGCATCCACGAAGCGCGACCGAGCATGACGTTCTCGGCTTCCAGGCCGCCCACGCCGATGGCGATCACCCCCAGGGCATCCACGTGCGGGGTGTGGCTGTCGGTGCCGACGCAGGTATCCGGGAAGGCCACCCCGTCGCGCACCTGGATCACCGGGGACATTTTCTCCAGGTTGATCTGGTGCATGATGCCGTTGCCCGGCGGGATCACGTCGACGTTCTTGAAGGCTTTCTTGGTCCAGTTGATGAAGTGGAAACGGTCTTCGTTGCGCCGGTCTTCGATGGCGCGGTTCTTGTCGAAGGCATCCGGGTCGAAGCCGCCGCACTCCACGGCCAGGGAGTGGTCGACGATCAACTGAGTCGGCACCACCGGGTTGACCAGCGCCGGATCACCGCCCTGGTCGGCGATGGCGTCGCGCAGGCCGGCCAGGTCCACCAACGCAGTCTGGCCAAGGATGTCATGGCACACCACGCGGGCTGGGAACCAGGGAAAGTCCAGGTCGTCACGACGTTCGATCAACTGGCCCAGGGACGCCTTGAGGGTCGCCGGATCACAGCGACGCACCAGGTTCTCCGCCAGCACGCGGGAGGTATAGGGCAGGCTGTCGTAAGCGCCTGGCTGAAGCGCATCGACCGCCGCACGGGCGTCGAAGTAGTCCAGCTGGCTGCCGGGCAGCGTCTTGCGAAATTCAGTGTTCATGGTCAGGGGACTCGATCACGGTAGTTTCAAAGGGAGCGCCTGGCAGCGTGTTGAATGGACCTCTATCCCTTGTCGGAGCGAGCTTGCTCGCGATGACTGAAGCAGATCCAACATGGCTGTCGGCTGATCCATCGCTATGGCGAGCAAGCTCGCTCCTACAGGTTTGTGGTTCATTCAAGCCACAGTGCCGGCGCCCTCCCGGTCAGCGGCGTTCGATTGGCACGAACTTGCGCTGTTCAACGCCGATGTACTCGGCGCTTGGACGGATGATGCGGTTGTTGCCACGCTGTTCGAACACATGAGCAGCCCAGCCGGTCAGGCGCGAACACACGAAGATCGGCGTGAACAACTTGGTGGGGATGCCCATGAAGTGGTACGCCGAGGCGTGGTAGAAGTCGGCGTTGGGGAAGAGTTTCTTCTGCTCCCACATGGTCTTGTCGATGGCTTCGGATACCGGGAACAGCACCTTGTCGCCCACTTCGTCGGCGAGCTTCTTCGACCAGCCCTTGATCACCTCGTTGCGCGGGTCGTTGTCTTTGTAGATCGCGTGACCGAAGCCCATGATCTTGTCCTTGCGCTCCAGCATCCGCAGCAACTCGGCAGTCGCCTCCTCGGGGCTCTGGAAGCGCTCGATCAGCTCCATGGCTGCCTCGTTGGCACCACCGTGCAGCGGGCCGCGCAGCGAACCGATGGCTGCAGTAATGCACGAGTACAGGTCCGACAGGGTCGAGGCACAGACCCGGGCGGTGAAGGTGGAAGCGTTGAATTCGTGCTCGGCGTAAAGGATCAGCGAGACGTTCATCACCTTGACGTGCAACTCGCTGGGCTTCTTGCCGTGCAACAAGTGCAGGAAGTGGCCGCCGATGGTCTGCTCGTCGCTGACACAGCTGATGCGCACGCCTTCGTGGCTGAAGCGGTACCAGTAGCACATGATCGCCGGGAAAGCCGCCAGCAGACGGTCGGTGACGTCATGCTGCTGGGAGAAGTCCGCCTCCGGCTCGATATTGCCGAGGAACGAGCAGCCCGTACGCATCACGTCCATCGGATGGGCCTGGGCCGGAATCCGCTCCAGCACTTCCTTGAGCGCCTGAGGCAGGTCCCGCAGCTTGCTCAGCTTGGCGCGGTAAGCGGCCAGTTGCTCCTGGGTCGGCAGATCGCCGTACAACAGCAGGTAGGCCACTTCCTCGAACTGCGCATCGGCCGCCAGTTCGCGCACGTCATAGCCGCGATAGGTCAACCCGGCACCGGCCTGGCCCACGGTGGACAGCGCGGTTTGCCCAGCCACCTGTCCGCGCAGACCTGCGCCACTCAATACTTTTGCTTCGGCCATTGCTCTCTCCAATCTTGAATTTGTTAGGGACTTGGCAACTTCATCAACGGTTTGTTCGTGGTTCGCGAATCAACCTTTCTTCTGCGCGAACAGCGCGTCGAGCTTCTGCTCGAAGCTGTGGTAGTCGATACGCTCGTAGAGCTCCATGCGGGTCTGCATGGTGTCGATCACGTTCTGCTGGGTGCCGTCGCGACGGATCGCGGTGTAGACGTTTTCCGCCGCCTTGTTCATGGCACGGAACGCCGACAGCGGGTACAGCACCAGGGAAACATCCACGGATTTCAACTGTTCGGTGGTGTACAGCGGAGTCGCGCCGAATTCGGTGATGTTGGCCAGGATCGGCGCTTTCACCCGGTCGGCGAAGATCTTGTACATCTCAAGCTCGGTGATGGCTTCCGGGAACACCATGTCGGCACCGGCCTCGATGCACGCCGCGGCGCGCTCCAGGGCCGACTCCAGGCCTTCCACCGCCAGGGCGTCGGTACGCGCCATGATCACGAAACTGTCGTCGGTGCGGGCATCCACCGCGGCCTTGATGCGGTCGACCATTTCCTGCTGGGACACGATCTCTTTATTAGGACGGTGACCGCAGCGCTTGGCGCCGACCTGGTCCTCGATGTGGATCGCCGCCGCGCCGAACTTGATCATCGACTTGACGGTGCGGGCCACGTTGAAGGCCGAGGAACCGAAACCGGTGTCCACGTCCACCAGCAGCGGCAGGTCGCAGACGTCGGTGATGCGGCGCACGTCGGTGAGGACGTCGTCGAGGCCGGTGATGCCCAGGTCAGGCACACCGAGGGAACCGGCGGCGACCCCGCCGCCCGACAGGTAGATCGCCTTGAAACCGGCGCGTTTGGCCAGCAGGGCGTGGTTGGCGTTGATCGCGCCCACCACTTGCAACGGCTGTTCGCTGGCGACCGCATCGCGGAAACGCTGGCCTGGAGTGCTCTTGTTGGAACTCATGACTCACCTCGTGGAGTGGCTGTCTGATGGGCGCTGTCCTGGTAGTGACGCGCGATGTTGCGTTTCGAGGCGCCGATGTGGCGGCGCATCAGTAGCTCGGCCAGTTCGCCGTCGCGATCGGCAATGGCGTCGAGAATCCGGTGGTGTTCGGCAAAGGCCTGGTGCGGGCGGTTAGGGGTCGCGGAGAACTGGATGCGATACATGCGCACCAACTGATACAGCTCGCCACAGAGCATTTGCGTGAGGGTGCGGTTGCCCGCGCCCTGGATGATCCGGTAGTGGAAGTCGAAATCCCCTTCCTGCTGGTAGTAGCCGACCCCGGCCTGGAACGCCGCATCGCGCTCATGGGTATCGAGCACCCGGCGCAATTCGTCGATTTCCTCGCTGGTCATGCGCTCCGCCGCCAGGCGACAGGCCATGCCCTCCAGGGATTCGCGAATTTCGTAGAGTTCGATCAGCTCGGCGTGGCTCAGGGATACCACCCGGGCCCCGACATGAGGCACCCGCACCAACAGGCGCTGGCCTTCCAGGCGGTGGATGGCTTCGCGCAGCGGGCCGCGACTGATGCCGTAGGTTCGGGCCAGCTCAGGCTCGGAGATCTTGCTGCCCGGGGCGATCTCGCCCTTGACGATGGCGGCCTGGATGCGCCGGAAGACGTTTTCGGACAGGGTCTCAGAATCGTCCTGTGTCGGCAGCGGATGTTCCAGTTGATCCAACATATTGTCGACACCTTTAAAATCAATGAGGCAAAAACTAGCCAATAACCCCTAAACAGTCAAAGGAAAAATTGAGATTGTCGACAATCGTCTAATAACCCTTTGCACCCAAACGAGACAAAAGGCCCGCCCCCGACGCTGGCGCCATAAAACCAGCATGCTAGAATGCTGCCCGCATTGGCCTGTCATCTTTTTATGACACGCATACGAGGGAGCTTGCGCAGCAATGCCGGTCGCCTTGAACTGAAGAACCCAAGCCCATCAGGATCTATGAGACTCAAGGCCCTTCCCCTACTCCTCTGTCTGCCTGCCCTGCCCGGTCTCAGTGCCGCCGCCGGCAAGACGGTCTACGGTTTGAACGAGTACGCTCATCTATCAGGTATCGACCTGGAAGTTGCTGCCAAGCTCGACACCGGCGCCAAGACTGCGTCCTTAAGTGCCCGCGACATCAAGCGCTTCAAGCGCAATGGCGAGTCCTGGGTGCGTTTCTACCTGGCCATCGACACCGCCCATTCCCACCCCATCGAACGGCCCCTTGCCCGGGTCAGCAAGATCAAGCGCCGCGCTGGCGACTATGATCCCGATGAGGACAAGAATTACACCGCGCGTCCGGTGATCGCTCTGGATGTCTGCATGGGCAGTGCCTTGCGCAGCATCGAAGTGAACCTGACCGACCGCAGCACTTTCCAATACCCGCTGCTGATTGGCTCCGAAGCGCTGAAACGCTTCGACGCGCTGGTCGACCCCAGTCTTAAATACGCTGCTGGCAAACCCGCCTGCGCCACCGACGCTCATACCGCAGAGTAATTCCAATGCGCTCTCTTACCCTTCATCTGAAAGTCCTGATCGCCATCCTGGTGGTGCTGGGCATTTCGATCACGGCCTATCAGATCTTCGTGCTCGGCATTCCGGTGACCGAAGACGCCACCGACGATCTGTGGAACATCGACGCCAAGGTCGAGTTCGTCGCCAACGGCAAGGACCCGATCAAGATCCAGATGTTCGTGCCGCCCCTGAGCCGCGACTACGTGAGCCTCAACGAGAGCTTCATTTCCAACAACTACGGGGTGGCGGTCAACCGCGTCGACGGCAACCGCAAGGTCACCTGGTCGGCACGCCGGGCCAAGGGCAACCAGACCCTGTACTACCGCCTGGTGCTGACCAAGCGCTACAGCGCCGAGAAGTCCAAGGTCAAGGGCCCGACCTTCCGCGACAGCATGGCCGTGGAAGGCGCGGAAAAGATCGCCGCCGAAGCCCTGCTGGCGCCAATCCGCCAGCACTCGGCGGACGTCGAGACCTTCATCAGCGAAGCCATCAAGCGCGTCAACAACGCCAATGACGACAACGCCAAGCTGCTGCTGGCCGGCGACCCCTCCAGCGCCAACAAGGCCAGGATCGTCGAGCTGCTGCTGTCCATCGCCCACGTGCCGATGGAGAAGGTCCACACCATCCGCCTGGTGGCCGATCAGCCGCAGACCCCGGAACTCTGGCTGCGCAGCTTCAACGGCACCGACTGGCTGTACTTCAACCCGGAAACCGGCGAACAGGGCATGCCCAGCGACCGCCTGCTGTGGTGGACCGGCGATGACAACCTGATCACCGTCGATGGCGGCAAGAAGGCCAACGTCACCTTCAGCCTCAACAACAGCGAAATGAACGCCATTCGCCTGGCCAAGCTGACCGACGAGAACACCGACGCCAACTTCCTCGAATACTCGCTGTACGGCCTGCCGCTGCAGACCCAGCAGACCTTCATGATCATGGTGATGATCCCCATCGGCGTACTGGTGATCCTGGTGTTGCGCAACCTGATCGGCCTGCAGACCCTGGGCACCTTCACCCCGGTGCTGATCGCCCTGGCATTCCGCGAGACCCAGTTGGGCTTCGGTATCGTGCTGTTCACGGTGATTACCGCGCTGGGCCTTTCCTTGCGCTCGTACCTGGAACACTTGAAGTTGCAGATGCTGCCGCGGCTGTCGGTGGTGCTGACCTTCGTCGTGGTGCTGATCGCCGCCATCAGCCTGTTCAGCCACAAGCTGGGCCTGGAGCGCGGGCTGTCGGTGGCGCTGTTCCCGATGGTGATCCTGACCATGACCATCGAACGCCTGTCCATCACCTGGGAAGAACGTGGCGGCGGCCACGCGATGAAAGTCGCCATTGGCACCCTGTTTGCCGCGTCCCTGGCGCACCTGATCATGAGCGTGCCGGAGCTGACGTACTTCGTCTTCACCTTCCCGGCGATGCTGCTGATCCTGGTGGGCTTCATGCTGGCGATGGGTCGCTACCGCGGCTACCGCCTGACGGAGCTCGTGCGTTTCAAAGCCTTCGTCAAGGCTGACTCCTGATGTTCGGCCTGTGGAAAACCTGGAAAGCCCTGGAAGCGCGGGGAATCATGGGCATCAACCGGCGTAATGCCGACTACGTGCTCAAGTACAACAAGCGCAGCCTGTACCCCATCGTCGATGACAAGATCATCACCAAGGAGCGGGCGATCAAGGCCGGCATCCATGTGCCGGAACTGTACGGGGTGATCTCCACCGAGAAGGAAATCGACAAGCTCGACGAGATCATCGGTGGGCGCAACGACTTCGTGATCAAGCCGGCGCAAGGCGCCGGTGGTGACGGCATCCTGGTGATCGCCGACCGCTTCGAAGGCCGTTACCGCACCGTCTCCGGGAAGATCATCAGCCATGAGGAGATCGAGCATCAGATCTCCAGCATCCTCACCGGCCTGTATTCCCTGGGCGGCCACCGCGACCGGGCACTGATCGAGTACCGGGTGACCCCGGACCAGATCTTCAAGAGCATCAGCTACGAAGGCGTGCCGGACATCCGCATCATCGTGCTCATGGGCTACCCGGTGATGGCCATGCTGCGCCTGCCAACCCGCCAGTCCGGAGGCAAGGCCAACCTGCACCAGGGCGCCATTGGCGTCGGTGTCGATCTGGCTACCGGCCTGACTCTGCGCGGCACCTGGCTGAACAACATCATCACCAAGCACCCGGATACCACCAACGCCGTGGACGGCGTGCAACTGCCCTACTGGGACGGTTTCATGAAGCTGGCAGCCGGCTGCTACGAGCTCTGTGGCCTGGGCTACATCGGCGTGGACATGGTGCTGGACCAGGACAAGGGCCCACTGATTCTCGAGCTCAACGCCCGGCCCGGGCTGAATATCCAGATCGCCAACGACTGCGGCCTGACCCAGCGTACCCACGCTATTGAAGCCCACCTTGAGCAACTCAAGGCCCGGGGCATCGAGGAAACCGTCGAAGAGCGGGTGCGCTTCGCCCAGGAGCTGTTCGGCCACATTCCGCCGGTGGAAGGCTGATAACGGCTGCCGCGGGGTGCGAAGGCAATTTTCGCAGCCTGCGGCAGCGGCTACAGGTCGGTGAATGCGCCCTGAATCAGGCAATCGCCGACATACCCTCTAGGAGCAATTCCTGCACAGGCATACAATCGCCAACCGCGCTCCGATGGCTGATTTGCCCCGCATGTTGACCTGTTCCGTACACCCGCTTCCTTATCGCGCCAACCCCGCCGAGTATTTCGCGGCAATCGAACACGCCCCCGGTGCCGTGCTGCTGGACAGCGGCCGGCCCGATGCCGAGCGCGGTCGCTATGACCTGCTCAGTGCCTGGCCGCTGGCCGAGCTGACGGTGGCCGCCGACGAAAGTGGCGGCGACTTCCTCCAGCGTCTGCGGCACAACCTGCAGCAGCTGGGCCCGGCCGAGGTCCCGGCGCCCTATGAATTGCCCTTCGCCGGCGGCCTGATCGGCTACCTCAGCTACGACTTCGGCCGCCACCTGGAACGCCTGCCGAACCTGGCCCAGGATGACCTGCACCTACCGGACGCGCGCTTTGGCCTGTATGGCTGGGCGCTGATCAATGACCACCAGACGGGCACCAGCCAACTGCTGTTCCACCCCAGCCTGGACACCGCCGAACGCCAGCGCCTGATCCAGCTGTTCAACCAGCCACTGCCCGCGTCGCAGTCGGCATTCAAGCTGACCAGCGCCATGCAGCCTGATCTGAGCGCCGAGGATTACCGCCAGGCCTTCCAGCGCATCCAGCACTACATCCAGGCCGGCGACTGCTATCAGGTGAACTTCGCCCAGCGCTTTCGCGGCCAGTACCAGGGCGATCCCTGGGTCGCCTACTGCGCGTTGCGCGCGGCCTGTCCGACGCCCTTCTCCGGTTTTCAGCGCCTGCCGGACGGTGGCGCGGTGCTCAGCCTGTCGCCGGAGCGCTTCGTTCATGTCAGCCAGGGCCGGGTGGAAACCCGGCCGATCAAGGGCACTCGTCCCCGGGGCCGGGACGCCGCAGAAGACGCTGCCAACGCCGCCGAGCTGCTGGCCAGCCCCAAGGACCGCGCGGAAAACCTGATGATCGTCGACCTGCTGCGCAACGACCTGGGGCGCACTTGCCGCACCGGCTCGGTGCGCGTGCCGGAGCTGTTCAGCCTGGAAAGCTACCCCAACGTGCACCATCTGGTGAGCAGCGTGACCGGCGAGCTGGCGCACGACAAGGACGCCCTGGACCTGATCGCCGGCAGCTTCCCCGGCGGCTCGATCACCGGCGCGCCGAAGATCCGCTCGATGCAGATCATCGACGAACTGGAGCCCACGCGACGGGCGCTGTACTGCGGCTCGCTGCTGTACCTGGACGTGCGCGGGGAAATGGACAGCTCGATCGCCATCCGCAGCCTGTTGGCCAAGGACGGGCAGATCTGTTGCTGGGGCGGTGGCGGAATCGTCGCGGATTCGGACTGGCAGGCGGAGTACCAGGAATCCATCACCAAGGTGCGGGTGCTGCTGGAAACGCTGCAGGGGCTCTGAACCCCTGTAGCCGCTGCCGCAGGCTGCGACAAGCCCTGCAGGGGCTTCAAGACCTCAAGAGCGACGCCTGCTTCGGAGTCGATCGCAGCCTGCGGCAGTGACTACAGGTGCTGCTTACAGGCTCAAGGTGCGGTTGGAAGCCTTGATGAACTCCTGCTTCAGCTCGGCAAAACTGTGCACCGCGGGGAACTGCGGGAACTCGCGGATCACGTTGTCCGGGGCATGGAACAGGATGCCGGCATCGGCCTCGCCGAGCATGGTCGTGTCGTTGTAGGAATCCCCCGCCGCGATCACCCGGTAGTACAGGCTCTTGAAGGCCAGCACCGATTGACGCTTGGGGTCCTTCTGGCGCAGCTGGTAACCGGTGACCCGACCAGCGTCATCGGTGATCAGGCGGTGACACAGCAAGGTCGGGAAACCCAGTTGGCGCATCAGGGGCTGGGAAAACTCATAGAAGGTGTCGGAGAGGATCACCACCTGGAAACGTTCGCGCAGCCAGTTGACGAACTCCACCGCGCCGTCCAGGGGCTTGAGGGTGGCGATCACTTCCTGGATGTCGGACAGCTTCAGGCCATGCTCGTCGAGAATCCGCAGGCGCTGCTTCATCAATACGTCGTAGTCGGGAATATCCCGGGTGGTTGCCTTGAGGGATTCAATCCCGGTTTTTTCGGCAAAGGCGATCCAGATTTCCGGGACCAAGACACCTTCCAGATCGAGACAGGCAATTTCCACAAGACACTCCCATTGGTTCTGATTATTGAAGTTGAGCGAGCAAAAGGACTGCCGAACTCTAGCGATTCGCCTGCGCAGGCGCAACGCAGAGGAGCGCGCCAGGGCCGGGTGGATTTTGTTAAGATCGCCCCCCTATAGAGCGCACAGCGCCACCGACCTGTAGGAAACCGCCCTGATGACCCCATCGTTCGACGTCGCTGAACTCGCCGCGACCTATGCCAACAAATCCGCCCAGGACATTCTCAAGCTGGCCTTCGCCCAGTTCGGTGACGACCTGTGGATCTCCTTCAGCGGCGCCGAGGATGTGGTGCTGGTGGACATGGCCTGGAAGCTCAACAAGAACGTCAAGGCGTTCAGCCTGGACACCGGGCGCCTGCACCCGGAAACCTACCGTTTCATCGATCAGGTGCGCGAACACTACAAGATCGACATCGAACTGATCTCGCCGGACCACAGCAAGCTCGAACCCTTCGTCAAGGAAAAGGGCCTGTTCAGCTTCTACAAGGACGGCCACGGCGAATGCTGCGGCATCCGCAAGATCGAACCGCTGCGACGCAAACTGTCCACCGTCAGCGCCTGGGCCACCGGCCAGCGCCGCGACCAGAGCCCGGGCACCCGCAGCCAGGTGGCGGTGCTGGAGATCGACAGCGCCTTCTCCACCCCGGAACGTCCCCTGTACAAGTTCAACCCGCTGGCGCAGATGAGCAGCGAAGAGATCTGGGGCTACATCCGCATGCTCGAACTGCCGTACAACAGCCTGCATGAGCGCGGCTTCATCAGCATCGGCTGCGAGCCCTGCACCCGCCCGGTACTGCCCAACCAGCACGAGCGCGAAGGCCGCTGGTGGTGGGAAGAAGCCACCCAGAAGGAATGCGGCCTGCACGCCGGCAACCTCATCAGCAAAGCCTGACCCTCCCCCTTCTCCCCTGGAACCGGCTTGCCGGCGAAAGCTCCTCGGCCTGAGGACGCGTTCGCCGGCAAACGGAACGCCAACCGACGCACCCGCAAAACCTGTACACATAAATGTCACCAAGGGTGCCATTTATGTGTGCACTTTCAGCACCCTCCGCCCCAAAAAGTGACAGGCCTTTCTGCCGTCAGCATTCATACGACAGCCAATCGCATCCGCCGAAAAATAAATACCTGTTCAAACGGTCAATTTTTAATCCATCTGTTTCATACAGTTAGGGACATCCCATAACAAAACGAAATCAGCAGCCGATTTCATAGTTTCAAAACTGGCACAGAAGTGGCTTTAGTCGACCTATGTTTTGTATACAAAAACAGCAAAACATACATACACTAACCGTCCGCACGCCTGATCCACGACTCAAGCTGCAGATGCCCAGAACCCAGTGATTCCGCCCCCGCGACGAAGATTGTCGAGCCTTGCGCTCAAGCACAGTCATCCGGGGCCGGAATCAGGAGCCGCCGGAATGCACACCAGCCCTTCCAACAACATCGCACTGGATCTGCCCTCCTCGCCGCACTCGCACCACCTGCAACAGCCCATCGCCACAACCGACCCGGACAGCGTCATCCTCAGCCCGCGCCTGCACAACCGCGACCTGGCGCCAACCAAGGTCGAAGGCCGGCGCTGGGGTGGCTACAGCATCTTTGCCCTGTGGACCAACGATGTGCACAACATCGCCAACTACTCCTTTGCCATCGGCCTCTACGCCCTGGGCCTGGGTGGCTGGCAGATCCTCCTGTCGCTGGGAATAGGCGCGGCGCTGGTGTACTTCTTCATGAACCTGTCCGGCTACATGGGACAGAAGACCGGGGTGCCGTTCCCGGTGATCAGCCGCATCAGCTTCGGCATCCATGGCGCACAGATACCGGCACTGATCCGCGCGGTGATCGCCATCGCCTGGTTCGGCATCCAGACCTACCTGGCCTCGGTGGTATTTCGCGTGTTGCTCACGGCCATTCATCCGGGGTTCGCCGACTATGACCACAACTCGATCCTCGGCCTCTCGACCCTGGGCTGGGCCTGTTTCGTGCTGATCTGGCTGGTGCAGTTGGTGATCCTCGCCTACGGCATGGAGATGATCCGCCGCTACGAAGCCTTCGCCGGGCCGATCATTCTGCTGACCGTGGCCTGCCTCGCCGGGTGGATGTACACCCAGGCCGACGGGCAGATTGCCTGGTCGATCCGCGAACCTTTGACCGGCGGAGAAATGTGGCGGCAGATCTTCGCCGGCGGCGCCTTGTGGCTGGCGATCTACGGCACGCTGATCCTCAATTTCTGCGACTTCGCCCGCTCCTCGCCGTGCCGCAAGACCATCAAGGTCGGCAACTTCTGGGGCCTGCCGGTGAACATCCTGGTGTTCGCCACCATCACCGTGCTGCTGTGCGGAGCGCAGTTCCAGATCAACGGCCAGGTCATCGAAAGTCCGACCCAGATCATCGCCTCGATCCCCAACACCCTGTTCCTGGTCCTGGGTTGCCTGGCCTTCCTGATCGTCACCGTGGCGGTGAACATCATGGCCAACTTCGTCGCACCGGCCTTCGTCCTCAGCAACCTGGCCCCCAAGTACCTGACCTTCCGCCGCGCCGGGCTGATCAGTGCGGCGCTGGCGGTGCTGATCCTGCCGTGGAACCTGTACAACAGCCCGCTGGTGATCGTGTACTTCCTCTCCGGCCTCGGTGCCCTGCTAGGCCCGTTGTACGGGGTGATCATGGTGGACTACTGGATCCTGCGCAAAGCCCAGATCCACGTGCCACAGCTGTACAGCGAAGACCCGCAAGGCGCGTACTTCTACAGCCGCGGAGTCAATCTGCGAGCGGTGGCGGCCTTCGTGCCCGCGGCGCTGATTGCCATCGTGCTGGCCCTGGTGCCGGGCTTTGCCAGCGTCTCGCCCTTTTCCTGGCTGATCGGCGCCGGCATCGCCGGCCTGCTGTACCTGATCATCGCCAAGCGCCAGCCCAATTACGCGGACGTCAGCGGCGAATCCATCGCCGTGGAAAACGTCAGTCATTGAAACTGAACGGCCCGGTGCGCCGGGCCTTGAACTGCCCAACCTGCAAGGAACCCCCATGCGCATTCTCGTGGTCAACGTCAACACCACCGACAGCATCACCCAGGCCATCGCCCGCCAGGCACAAAGCGTGGCAGCGCCGGGTACGGAAATCGTCGGCCTGACTCCCTACTTCGGCGCCGAATCGGTGGAAGGCAACTTCGAAAGCTACCTGGCGGCCATCGCCGTCATGGATCGGGTGCTGGCCTACGACCAGCCCTATGACGCAGTGATCCAGGCCGGTTACGGCGAGCACGGCCGCGAAGGGCTGCAGGAGCTGCTGAATGTGCCGGTGGTGGACATCACCGACGCCGCCGCCAGCACGGCGATGTTCCTCGGCCACGCCTACTCGGTGGTGACCACCCTGGATCGAACCGTGCCGCTGATCGAGGACCGGCTCAAGCTGTCCGGCCTCTATGAGCGCTGCGCCTCGGTACGGGCCAGCGGCCTCGCGGTGCTGGAGCTGGAGGAAGACCCGCTGCGGGCGGTGGAGTCCATCGTGCACCAGGCCGAACTGGCGGTGACCCAGGACAAGGCCGAGGTCATCTGTCTGGGCTGTGGCGGCATGGCCGGACTGGATGAACAGATCCGCCAGCGCACCGGGGTGCCGGTGGTGGATGGGGTCACGGCGGCGGTGACCATTGCCGAATCGCTGGTACGCCTGGGGCTGTCCACCTCGAAGGTGCGCACCTACGCGACGCCACGGCCAAAAAAGGTGCTTGGCTGGCCGCTGCGTTCAGGGCGCTGAGTCAGGCAACTGCCGGGTTCGCCGGCAAGCCGGCGCCTACAGGGCGCTGAAGGTTTGCGCCAGGCCCTGTTCGGCGAACTGCTCGATGACGAAGTCGACGAACGCCCGGGTCTTGCCCGGGAGCATCTTGTGCTCGGCGTAGTAGATCGAGGTGTAGCCATCATCGACGTACCAATCCGGCAAGACCCGTTGCAGCGCGCCGGAACGCAGGTAGTTGACGGCAAACGGCATGCTCACCAGGGCCAACCCCAGGTCCTGGGCGGCCGCCACGCAGGCGGCTTCGGAATCGCTCATGGTCATGCTGGCCTTGAGCTCCAGCGGGCGCACACCGCCTGCGCGGCCAGTCAGTTGCCAGGGACGGATGCGGCCGGTCTGCGGAGAACGGATCAGGATCCCCCGGCAATGCTGCAGGTCTTCCGGATCACGGATCGGCGCTCGCCCCGCGAGATAGGCCGGGCTGGCCACCAGCACCCGATGGGCCGGTGCCAGGCGCCGGGCGACCACCCCTTGCGGCAGTTCGAAACCGCCACCGATGGCGGCATCGAAGCCCTGGCCGATCAGGTCCACCTGGCGATTGTCGAAATGCCAGTCCGGCTGGATGTCCGGGTAACGCTGCAGGAAGCTTGCGAGCATCGGCACGATGTAAAAACAGCCAAATACCGTTCCCATGCTGACCTTGAGCGTGCCTGCCGGGCGCCCCTGGACGGTGGACAGGCTGCTCACGGCATTCTGGATGGTCTGCAGGCTGTCGCTGACTTCTGCCAGGAACAAGCGTCCGGCCTCGGTCAGGGTCAAACGCCGGGTACTGCGCTGGAATAGACGCACACCCACCCGCGCCTCCAGCTTGGCTACGCTCTTCCCCACCGCGGCCGGGGTCAATCCCAGGCGTCGCGCCGCCTCGGCAAAGCTGCCGACTTCAGCGCTGCGGACAAAACATTCGATACTGCCGAAAGCTTCCATCACTGACCATTCCATACTTTTGGTTTACACAGAGTATAGGAATTACCCGCTACACAGCGGCCAATCAGCAGTCGATACTCGACGCCAAGCACAAGGCAACCCGACCTTGAATCTCTGGAGAAACACATGAGCAAGCACAACCTCAGCGGCAAAGTGGCCTTGATCCAAGGCGGTTCCCGCGGTATCGGCGCCGCCATCGTCGAGCGCCTGGCCGCCGAAGGCGCCAGCGTCGCCTTCACCTATGTCAGCTCCGCGAGCAAGGCCAAGGCCCTGCAGGACAGCATCATCGCCAAGGGCGGCAAGGCCCTGGCCATTCAGGCCGACAGCGCCGACGCCGACGCCATTCGAGAGGCCGTGCAACGTACCGCCCAGGCCTTCGGCCGCCTCGACATCCTGGTCAACAATGCTGGCGTGCTGGCAATGGCCCCGCTGGACGAATTCAAGCTGGAAGACTTTGACCAGACCCTGGCCATCAACGTACGCAGTGTGTTCATCGCTACCCAGGAGGCTGCGCGGCACATGGGCGAAGGCGGACGCATCATCAATATCGGCAGCACCAATGCCGAGCGCATGCCCTTCGCCGGTGGCGGTCCCTACGCCATGAGCAAGGCCGCGCTGGTAGGCCTGACCAAAGGCCTGGCGCGGGACTTGGGACCACGGGGCATCACCATCAACAACGTACAGCCCGGCCCAGTGGACACCGACATGAACCCAGCCGACGGCGCCTTTGCCGAAAGCCTGCTGGATCTCATGGCCGTACGTCGCTATGGCCGCGCCGAAGAAATCGCTGGCTTCGTGGCCTATCTCGCCGGGCCCGAAGCGGCCTACATCACTGGCGCCAGCTTGAGCATCGACGGCGGTTTCAGCGCCTGATCCGTCAACGCAAAAAAACCGGGCCACCTGTAGCGGGTGGCCCGGTTGCTTGCGCGGCATCCGCCAACGGCTGCCGCAGGGGGCTAACCGGCTGGCAACGCCCTCCTTTCTCCCTACCCGTTTCCTTGCGACCTCAGGCCCACACCAGATGCGGCAAACCACAGGCGGCGGGCTGAAACCCCTTGAGCGAGCGCAGAATCCCGTCAGCTTGGGCGAACTTGGTATCCGCCATGGCCGGATCGGGCACCGCAAGCACCCGCATCCCTGCGGCCTTGGCGGCCGTCACGCCGAAGGGCGAGTCCTCGAACACCAGGCACTCCCCTGGGGCTACCCCCAGGCGCCGGGCCGCGGTGAGGAAGATATCCGGCGCCGGCTTGGCCGCCGTCACTTCCGGGTCATCGGCGGTGACGATGGTGTCGAACAGCGCAAACCAATCGCCATGGCGGGTGATTTTCTCGCCGAAGGACATCTGCGACGAGCTGGTGCCCACTGCGATTGGCACCTGGTGCTGCTTCAAATGGCGTACCAGTTGCTGAGCCCCCGGCATGGCCTCGGCTCGAGGAAAGCGCTCACGCATCAAGGGCTCGCGCATGACCAGGAACTCTTCGGCGCTGATGGGCAGGTCCAGGGCCTCGACCACGTAACGCGCCAGATCGGCGGCACCACGTCCGATGATGTTTTGCTTGATGGTCCAATCGTAGGTGCGGCCATAACGCTCGGCGATCAACTGCGTGATCTCGGTGTAGATACCTTCGGTATCCAGGAGCAGACCGTCCATATCGAAAATGATCGCCTTGATCGGCCCCAAATCATTCAACTGTGCATTCATCGCATCTGATCCGTTAGCAAAAGTACATTCCAGGGAGCGGCTCAGGTACGGCCCGTTATGTTCGGCAACGCGTCAATTAAAGGATTCAGCAGCATAGCGGCGGGGCTGGGTCAGGAGCAACCGAGGGGCAAGGTACAGAGTGCGAGAGGCGGGATAGTTTCAGTCGCCAGGATCGAGCTCGCTCTCTCCTTCTTCAGGCCCTTCCTGCAGTGGCACCAGCGCATCATCCATCAAGGAGCCGGGATCTTCATTCCCCGGGTCGTTGATCACCAACGGTGACGCTGGGCCTGGCTCGACATTAGCAGGCATTTCACGGGGCATGATCCTCTCCTTAAACAGCGGGACGGGCTGCATCAAGTATGGCGAAGCCTTGGGCAACACGCACAAAAAACCCGGCGCGGGGCCGGGCTATTTTGAACGAGAGCCTAAATCAATGACGCTTCTTGTGCCCCATGCTGCTCCCCAGGGCACCACCCGCCGCACCACCAATGCCGGCACCCACGGTGGACCCAGTGCTGCCGCCCAGGCGATTGCCGATCAGCGAGCCACCAGCCGAGCCCAGGCCACCGCCAATCGCAGCCTTGGTCCGGCTGCCCTTGCGCGCACCCGCCGCACTACCGGCCGCCCCGGCCACACCCGCACCAATAGCCGCCCCGGTGCTGCCGCCGAGCTGTTGCCCGACCACGTTGCCCAGCGCACCGCCGAGACCACCACCAATGGCGGCAGTGCCATCGCCAGCCATCGCACCTTGAGCCAGCAGAAGTCCTACAACCAGGGCAGGTAAAGTTGAACGCATGACTTGAACCTCAAAAAAAGACTGTCGAACTGACACAAAAGCCCAGCGCGCGCCACCCGCTGCGGAGCGTAACGGCAACACCCGGTTGCTCTCCGGTGGGTTGGACCGCGGATTCTAAAAGAGTTTTATCGTCGCGCAAAAAAAAGCCCGCTGGGGAACGGGCTAGGGGTACTGCTTTTAACGGATGGTTTGAGCGTACGCAGGCAGATGTGAAGATTCTGTGAAAAGTACCCGCGACTGGGAGCAACAGACGCGGATCACACAATTTCCCATCCTGCCAACATCTTCAGTTCACCTTCTGAAGATGCTCGAAGCCGATCAATACAGGCCAGCCCCTTGGTTGGCTACCCCGCCACTGCTTCGATAACGGCCTGATCGCTCACTGGCAACAGTGATCTCAGCGAATGCTGCGAATGCTGCCCTTGTTGCCTTTGACAGTGACCGAGACTTTCTTGAAGACGAAGTAGTTTTCTTCGCTGACTTCATAGCGTGGAGCCACGATCAGGTCGGCACCGGAAGACTTGACTGCCTTGAAGGCAGCAGCCGACTTGACCGCACTCACTGGATCCAGGCCCAGACCACCCAGACCGCCGCCGGTAGCACCGCCGTAGGTCACACCATCAGCAAACTGGCTATCGCCACCAAACTGCAGGAAACCAAAGAGGATATTAACCGACGACTGGCCCGAGATTGCCTCGCCCACTGCTACATCTGCCTTCAGGTCAGCCTTGACCTGGCTATCGATGGGCGACGATGGCTGGCTGATGTTGTAGCTAGTGCAACCAGTGGCTGCGGCTACAAGAGTGGACAGTGCGAGGAGTTTGAAAATAGCTTTCACGTTTATTTCCTTATCGCTTTTCATATAAAGGCATCATCGCTGGATGCGCAGCCCCGTTTGAATCGGGATAAGGAACATATCGCCAGTTATAGCCAATTGAGATAAGAAAATTCCTAAAAGCACAAAGGATGCCTCTTCAATTACCCCCTCTCACTGGCGATAAACTATTAATACGACTACCAAAAAAATCGGAAAAAAATAATACGCAAACAACGGCAAGAACGTTATGCCCCCAACCAACCACCGAAAATGAACCCGCCTACTTCGTGACCAGCCTTCACGTTTGGCAGCACGATAAAGCCCCATTACAGATGCATCGCTCGGCGCAAACAGGGATCTCTATTGCCAGCAGGACTATTGGCGACATCAGGTCTTTTCTCAAACTACTCATTTCTTCCAATTACAACTATCAATCCTGATAGACATTCGAACTTAACGATTTGCGGACAATAAAAAGCCCCGCATCTAACGGGGCACTCAAAACTTAAGATTACTTTCTCTTTGGCATTGCCTTGGGAAAGAACATCGTGCTACTGGCTACCGGCAGCGGCGCAGTTTTCTTTCTGCTACTGACTCGGGATTGTTCTTCGACTTCAAATGCGGCCTGACCGCAACGCACCAAGTTGTTGATTGGGAACTCATCCCCGTTGTCTTCGATATAGGCAAGACTCCTCATATTCCAGCTCCCTCCAACAACCGATCAGTACCGGCAAGCTCCTGATTGCCTGGAAAATACTGACCGTCACGGCGCTTCAGACTAGCCAGTCATTTGTCGACCTGCCGTCCAAACCAGACAAGTGCCGACGAGTGGCAAGGCATCAGAGGAAAAAATGATCCAGAGCACATTTCCGGGCCCATGAACCCGACGACCACTTGATATGGCAGCACGTCCATTCAGAAATTAGCGGGGGCTTGGCATCCAATTGCCTTATGAAGTGGTGCAGTACATGTCTAGGGATGGAGACATTTTCAGGGAGAGCATCAACACCAGGCTCATCAAATTCGAACCCCTGGCAGCTCTTTCCATGAAAAAACCCAGACCACTATCAGCTTGTCAATAGTGCTGTTGAGCGACTGAGCGGGAGGTCGCGCGGTGGTAGGCTTTCATGGCGTCACATTACGCGCGTGCCCGATCTGTTCGGATTACTGATAAAGGCAGGTCAGGCTATGCATAAGCCGCATATCAGCTAACTGAAAGGATTCGAACATGAAAAAATCCATAACTGTTCTGGCCGTTTCCGCGACGCTCGCTTTCACCGCAACTGTCGCGAACGCCTCCGTGCATCAGGCCCCCATCAAGGCTCCCCAGACCGTCAATCAGATGACAGCCTCTGTTGACACTCCTTTCGGACCCCATCAGACAACTGGCGAAATCCAGATGGCCAGCCTGGCCAGTAGTTGCTCCGATGATCGATATTCCTGGTGGGAATACAGCGGCTGGGAAATCGTCGGCTGTCTCATAAGCGGTCAGTGGTAACTATTCTGACAGGCCTGGTGCGCGACTTACGCGGTCAGCACGCACCAGAGCCTGTCAGCCCAGCCACACACGACTTCGAAGATACAGACGCCTTCATACTTTTTACCCGGCAATAGCCCTCGCCAGCAGACAATTGCTTCTGGTTTAGAGGCAACCCTTGTTGCCTCTTCAAAATGGGACTAGAGCAACAAAATACCTTTCCATGTGTATGCTGCTGCGGACATCGCTCGGCGAATTCGACCTCGGCCATTTCGCCTAAATATATACAGCTCATTCACTGCGCAAAGGGGGTAACGCTTAACCAGTTGTTATCCACCCAACGCCACTGAAAAACACCCACCGGCCCATGCTGGGCCCAGGGGGCCATTTTTTAGACGCCAAAAACCACAAACCCCCGACTTTCTCTAGGAAAATCAGGGGTTTGTGTTTGTAGAATGTGGCGTTGAAGCAGAGATTCGAAACTACCCGCAAATCCACTTCCATCATGCAAGCACCCGGATTACAAGGGCTGCCGCCTGATTGCTTTCGTAAAAATCGAGGTCCGCCAGTCCCATGGCTTTGTAAGCCAGGATGCTGCGAGACGCCCCAAATGCCATTTCCCCCCGATTTATGTTGAGCCCTGGGAAAAAGGTAATTTTGGTAACGCGCTGTCAGAGAACCAAGAAAACACAATAAAATCAGTTACTTATTGACCCCTTCAAGAGGTAATAAAAAGGTCAGTAATTGGTTAGAAAATTACCTTCAGTCTGAGTAATACCTAACAGCCCCAAACCCCAGCAAAATAAGGGCTTTAACAAAATATTACCTTTCTTATTACCTAAAATCACCCTCCAAGGTAATGCCTGAAAGCCACGTTATATAAGGGCTCCAGCCCGTTTTGACCCATCGATTACCAAAATTACCTTTTTCCCAGCCCGCATCTGAAAAACAGTCCTGAATCATCAGTCCAGGTGATTTTTCACGTCTTCTATAAAGGTTGCAATGTACAATAGGTTGCCGTTTTAAATAGACAATAGACGTTTGGTTGCCTTTAATCCTGCAGGGGTTAAAATTTACAAATTAATTGAGTGAGCCTTAAGGAGCCAGTTGTTAGCAAGATATTTTTGGGTCGTTTCGACCCTATTGGAGGTAAGGAAAAAATATTGTATTAGCTAAGAGCTCAGAGCAAGGATGGGCTAAACGATTTTTATTAGATGCTGGACTGATAAAAGGAAGAAGGCATGAGTAGTAATGCAAAAGAGTCCCCTGGCAAGGCGGATTATCAAGAGCACTCCATGTGGAAGTATGATGATGAAAGCGATCTTTACTATCCAGTTATTTCTCCGAAAGATTTGCCAGATGCAGAGTCAGATTTGTCGATATATACAAAATTTACGCTGCCTAATGGCAAAAATGTAGAAGGTTATACTGTTGGGGTGGAACGCGTATTTTCAATGGGCTTGTTTGGCGACAATAATATATTTTTCATAAATAAAAACATGCCGGACCTCTCCACCGAACAAATTAAGATGTTTTTAGTCGAGCAGCCACTTCTTGAAATAGAAAAAGCTTCCGATATATTTCCCTTGAAGTATCGAACATTAATTAACGCGGATGGCTTTTCCGATGTGACCGGTACTTTTGATATGGGCGAGACATTTGGGCTTACAGATAAGTGATTTTTTAAGTTTAAGAGTTAGTCAAAGCGATTATTTTAATGTTGTTACCTTGATTTTTTCGAAAGTTACTGCCACATACAACGCAGCTTGCAGAGCAATGTGGCTATAGCTGCAAAGTTTCTGGCCAGCGTCTCATAGTGGGTACCTATTCTGCGGTTCTCTTTTAGCCAGCCATGGCGATGCTGCAGAACATGAGATAGCCACGCCGGCTGGGCCTCAAAGCTGTTTTGATAACAAGCTGACCAGTGAATTGTGCGCACCTGGTGCGAACGACATCAGAAACGAAAACCCAACCTTCCGCAGCTTTTCGTAGCTCACGCCCTTGTAAACTGGGCGCATCCCCACCCAGCCCAATTCGCCAGAGCCGCATACCCCTATGCAATGCCGCTGCACCTCTTCACAAAACCTTGGCACACCGTGTAATCACTAAACGCCCGACAGACCCCGCAGCGGGCCTGGGCGGGGGCATGGTTTGCACCACCACCTGGCTTTGCACAAAAAAGGGATGCAGAACCCGTCGGCGGGAGGGGGATAAGTGATTTTCTATCCAGATTTTTTCGCCGCCTGCGATTTTCCAGCGTCATGGCTGCACCTAGTCGGAAACGGCTATATTGGAATTCGTACTGAGAGGGTTTGAGGTGATTGATGGATGCACTTATGCACAACCCTAATGTTTATCGCTTAGACTGAATTTAACAAAGCAAGGAAGCATGCAATGAACGCTGAATGTGTGTAATGCGGTCAAGTTAATGAGTTCAATGGGGAGCACATGTTTCCAGCTGGTTTAGGCGGCGACAAACGATTCATGATAAAGGACTGTGTCTGTAAGGTCTGTAATACCTACTTCTCTAAACTCGAGGGTGAGCTATCCAGAAGAACCCCAAGTGCATTGGCCAGACTTATTAAACAGTCACAAGGGCGCAACCGTAGTAGGAGATCAAGCTAGCCTGTTATTCAAACCGAAAGCAGCTACATCATCGATGACGGCCGGCTTCTCGAAGCAAGATTTTCTGCACACCAGCAACTATTGCCCAGGCAAAGCGCCTGATCGACATCATCGAATACGAGATCCAGACCGGCACCTTTGATTACGCAAGGCACTTCCCAAATTCGTCCAAGCTGGTCGAAAACACTTTCGGCCACTACCTAGATCTGTGGCTGAAGATCAAAGCCAACAGCGTGGCAGCATCGAGCTATCGAGGCTACGCAAACAAGGCGGAGGTTCATGTACGGCCACGCCGGGGGGAAGGTGCAGATCAATGCGATTGATCACCTGGACCTGCAGGAGTGGATCCAGGGCACCCTGTCGAAGACACTCAAGAACAAGACCATCCGCGACATCATCAGCAACGTGCGACAGGTGTTCAGGCTGTACCGCACCAGAATGAAAGTTGCGCACGACCCCACCGAGGGCCTGATGGTTCACCTGCCAGATCCCGAGGCCCCCGACCCATTCACCAGGGCGGAGATCCGACAGATCCTCGAAACCCCGACCAGTCGCACGCAAGTGCTGCTGATGGTTCAGTTCATGATTTGGGCTGGTCCTCGAGTATCCGAAACCATCGCCCTGGCCTGGGAGGACGTAGACCTGGAGCAAGGCACCGTGACCTTCCGCAGATCAAAGGTCCGCGGAGCCTACCGAGTGACGAAAACCCGGCGCTCGACACGCAAAGTGCGCCTGCTCGCTCCCGCATGGGATGCACTGCGCAAGATCGATGCACTCAATAGAAAGAAGAAGGCGGAAACCGTCGAAGTCGTTGAACGGGACAACAAGACGGTCAGGAAACACAAACTGCACTTTGTATTCCTGAACACCAAAAGCGGCCTGCCCCACGCCAATGACTTTGTCGTACGAGACAGGTTCTTCAAGGCACATTTGTTAGCGGCCGGGGTTCGCTATCGCGGCCCCGGCCAGTGCCGGCACACCTACGCCAGTCAGCTGCTGACAACCGGCGTGGCCTCGATCGACTGGATAGCCGAACAGATGGGACATACCAACGGGAACATGATCCGTCAGCACTATGGGACATGGATCAATGAAGACGGGCCAGATGTTGTTGGGATACTGCAGTTAGCATTAAAGCTATAGCCAACCAAACACCCTCTGCTCGGTATACCAGTCCAGAGGAGTTTGATACACGTGAGCCAATAAAAAGGCCCCCGCGCTTGGCTTAAGTGTGGGGGCCTTTTGTACATAAGCGGCGTTTTATCTATCCGTTGTCGACATCAGCAATCGGTAGCCAATCATTAGACTGGTAGTCGGTGCTTGTTGCTCGTAGAAAGCTAACCTCAAATTCGCGGATTGACACAAACAACTCGTCATCACCAAACGCCTTCGCTGTTAAACAACAAGACATGATGCCTCGAAACATATAATTCCAAAAATCAGCACGATGCTCAGCTTGTCTTGTAGTCTCGTGCATACCTCGCATAAAAAATCCGCAAGTGACTCCCCCATACATATCCATGATTTGAGGTGATGCTGCATGAACGTAACCTGAATATGCCTTGCTGAGCGTTCTAGCAGTATCCAAGTTCTGGCTTGAACCTTTTGTGCCACTCACACACCGATCCAAATAAGCACGAATTTTTTTTCTAGGAACCATCCCCCTATCCGTAGACGACGTGGACTCACCATCGGGATCAAATTCTTCTTGGAAGAAAAACTCCAAGTATTTCTCATGTAAAGGAGTCGACTCTCCGAGTATTACAGAGAATGCCAAGAACGAAATATCTTCGGTAATTTCGTCGAGAATACGTTGTAGAGAAGCCTGCTCTTGAACAAACCCCGCTTCTAAAAGCAGCCTTGCAGCATGGAGACTGCTCACCATCCGCGCGAGCTTCTGCACCAATGCCTGATGTATCGTTTTTTCTACATGCCGATATACAAACGAACGCCTAAATCGGACAGGTTTGGGAGCAGGAACACGGTTTGAAAAAACGTTAACGATGCGCTCCATGTAATCTAAGGCTTGTTCGTAAGGCTCGTTTTCGATCATGGGCAATGAAACCAGGTGTGATTATCCGAAAATACACTTTTGAATGGTTGTACGTCGATGCCATCGCAGGACGCTAGGAGCCCCACGGCTTTACATCCGCTTTAGACCGTAACCAGTAAAGCAGTGAGCCTTCATTATCACCCAAGAGCTGTAAAGCTCTTATGCCCCAAATGCGGGGGAAATCAACGCAAATTTCTTGTCGTCGCTGGCG
Organism: Pseudomonas danubii; assembly: GCF_042980055.1. Classification (NCBI taxonomy): domain Bacteria; kingdom Pseudomonadati; phylum Pseudomonadota; class Gammaproteobacteria; order Pseudomonadales; family Pseudomonadaceae; genus Pseudomonas; species Pseudomonas danubii. The sequence goes on along the minus strand of NZ_CP116502.1, from coordinate 3,227,289 downwards.
ACGGCCACTCACTGCATTAAAGCCTGTTTCTGCACCAGAGCAGCGCACCAGTCCCATGACGGTCCCATGGGATCATTTTTCAGACGCCAAAAACCACAAACCCCCGACTTTCTCTAGGAAAATCAGGGGTTTGTGTTTGTAGAATGTGGCGGTGAAGGAGAGATTCGAACTCTCGATACAGTTTCCTGTATACACACTTTCCAGGCGTGCTCCTTAAGCCACTCGGACACTTCACCGTATCTCTTCAAACCGATTCAGTCTGTCGAGGCGCGCTAATGTAGTCGATAGCTTTTCAGATGGCAAACTTTTTTTTCAGAATTTTCATGCGCTTAAGGCCGATCCCTGCTTGAAGGGGATTCGCCCTCCATCGACGACAAGGCAAACCGGCCATTCTCCAGCCTTGCCTACAGCTATATAGAAGAAACCACCCGTTACCCGCAGCGCCATACAGGCCAATGTCAGGTCCCAAGCCTGACTCACCAGTCAGTCACGGCGCTTTACCAGATCTATCGTGGTGGGTAACTTCTGCTGCACTTCAATACAAGGAATTGCGTCATGAGTGAGTTGATTTCCTACCATCTCGAAGACGGTATCGCGACCCTGACCTTGAGCAATGGCAAGGTCAATGCCATCTCCCCGGACGTGATTGCCGCTTTCAATGCCGCGCTGGATCAAGCAACGGCCGATCGCGCAGTGGTGATCATTACTGGTCAGCCAGGGATTCTTTCCGGTGGCTACGACCTCAAAGTGATGACTGCCGGCCCTAAAGAAGCCGTGGCGCTGGTGACCCTGGGTTCGACCCTGGCTCGCCGCCTGCTGTCCCACCCCTTCCCGGTGATCGTCGCCTGCCCCGGCCATGCTGTGGCCAAGGGCGCGTTCCTGCTGCTGTCGGCGGACTACCGTATCGGCGTCGACGGGCCGTTCAGCATCGGCCTCAATGAAGTACAGATCGGCATGACCATGCACCACGCGGGGATCGAGCTGGCCCGTGACCGTCTGCGGCGCTCGGCCTTTCATCGCTCGGTGATCAATGGCGAGATGTTCGATCCCCAGAGTGCTGTGGATGCCGGCTTCCTCGACAAGGTGGTGAGCGCCGAGGAACTGCAAGGCGCCGCCCTGGCTGCCGCGCGTCAACTGAAGAAAATCAACATGCTGGCCCACAAGAACACCAAGCTGAAAGTGCGCAAGGCGCTGCTGGAGACTTTGGACAACGCCATCATCCAGGACCAGGAACACCTGGGCTAAAACACCTGCCGTCCCCGATCCAGCCCGACCTGCGTGTCGGGCTTTTTGCATTCGGCTGAACACCCAGCACCAACCGCTCTAGACCGCTGCCGGCCATCGCAGCCGGAAACATGCCCTTAAACATCGCCCATCTCCCGGCTGAGAACGGTAATTGCCGAAAACAGTGCACATCCGTACACTGCGCCACCTTTTGTCCCCGGTGAGCCGTTTAGATGCTGTATCTGTTTCGTATGTCGTTGATGGGCCTGCACTTTATCCTGGCCGGCAGCCTGGGCCTGCTGCTGGGGCTGTGCCGCCCGTTCAACCCCGACAACAGCCGCCTGTGCGCCCGCCTCTACGCCTGGCCGGCCATGTGCATTCTGCGCCTGCGGGTCAAAGCCGAAGTCGGGCCACTGATGGACAAGCCCGAGAGCTGCGTGATCATCGCCAACCACCAGTCCAACTACGACCTGTTCGTGTTCGGCAACGTGGTACCACGGCGCACCGTGTGCATCGGCAAGAAGAGCCTGAAATGGATGCCTTTGTTCGGCCAACTGTTCTGGTTGGCGGGCAATGTTCTGATCGATCGCGGCAACCCGCTTAAGGCCCGACGCTCGATGCTCACCACCACCCACACCCTGCAGCACAAGAACACCTCGATCTGGGTCTTCCCGGAGGGCACGCGCAACTTCGGCGAAGAACTGCTGCCCTTCAAGAAAGGCGCCTTCCAGATGGCCATCGCCGCCGGCGTGCCGATCGTGCCGGTGTGCGTCAGCAGCTACATCAAGCACATGCACCTGAACCGCTGGAACGGTGGCAAGATCCTTATCCGTTCGCTGCCGGCTATTCCCACGGCCGGGCTGACCATGGACGACATGCCCTTGCTGATTGCCCAGTGCCGCGAGCAGATGCGCGAGTGCATTGCCAACATGGATCGCCAACTGCAAGCGGCCTGAAGCTGCCGGCCCATCTGTGACGCCACCAAGCCCGCCTCGTGCGGGCTTTTATTTGTCGCCGAACTCAAGCTGCACCAGTGACTCTGATGCTGCATTGCAGGCTAAGCTGCTGCTGATCTGTCATCGCCACCATTGATAAGAAGAAGTGAACCGCAACCATGGGTAGAGTTGTTGCTGCCGCCGTTTATAGCGGCGGGAAGAAAGTCGCTGATATCAGCCTCGACGAAGGGGCTGCCTGGGCCGCGAAACCCGGCCACTTCGTCTGGATCGGTCTGGAAGAACCCAATGCCCACGAGCTGGCCAATCTGCAGCGCCAGTTCAACCTGCACGAACTGGCCATTGAGGACGCTCTGGAGAAACACAGTCGGCCCAAGCTGGAAACCTTCGGCGACGCACTGTTCATCGTCACCTACTCCCCCGTGCGGACCGAAGGCAAGCTGGAGTTCATCGAAACCCACATCTTTGCCGGCAACGGTTACATCATCACCGCCCGCAACGGCCAATCGGCTTCCTACGGCTATGTCCGCCAGCGCTGTGAGGCGCGCCCACTGTTGCTCGAGCACGGCGAAGACTTCGTCCTCTATGCCTTGCTGGACTTCGTCACCGAGAACTACCAGCCGGTCAGCGAGGCTATCCACGGGGAAATCGACGAGCTGGAACGCAATGTGCTGAGCAACTCACTGAACGAGCGGGATATCCAGAACCTCCACGGCCTGCGCCGCGACGTGCTGCGCCTGCGCCGTTATGTGGCGCCCATGGTGGAGATCAGCGAGGAGTTGCAGAAGCTCAGCTTTCCATTCATCGACAAGAACATGCGCCCGTACTTCCGTGATGTGCAGATTCATGTCACTCGGCAGATGGAAGACCTGTCGACCCTGCGCGACATCGCCAGCCAGACCATCGAGATCGGCGTGCTGCTGGAGGCTTCTCGGCAAAGCATCGTGCAACGCAAGTTCGCCGCCTGGGCAGCGATCCTGGCGTTTCCAACAGCGGTAGCCGGGATCTACGGGATGAACTTCCAGAACATGCCGGAACTGAGCTGGCACTACGGCTACTTTGGGGTATTGGGCTTCATCAGTGTCGGCTGTGTCGGTCTCTGGGCCAGCTTCAAGCGCTCAGGCTGGCTCTGAGTGACGATGGCCCTGCCCTTGCGGCAGGGCCACAGGCGCACTCAGGCCGCTTCAGGCTTGTGAGCGACGAAGCGCATCATCCACTCCGCAACGGTGGTGCCGTGATGATCGTGCTCAAGGCTGGCCACGCCTTTCTGGTAGATCTGCTCGCCGAGAAACTCCTGGCGCAGATCCAGCAGGGCCCGGGAGTAATCGTGGATGAACTCGGGATGCCCCTGGAAGCACAGCACCTGGTCGTTGATGTGGTAGGCCGCGAAGGGGCAGAAATCACTGGAGGCAATCACCGTGGCATTTTCCGGCAACGCGGTGACCTGGTCCTGATGGCTGATCAACAGGGTCAGTTCCTCCACCACCGGGCTCATCCACGGCGCCTTGGCCGCCAACTTGTAGCTGTGGGTTCCCACGCCCCAGCCCTGACTCGCCCGCTCGCTCTTGCCCCCCAGGAGCAACGCCAGCAACTGATGACCAAAGCAGATGCCCAACAGCTTGTCGCCGCGCTCGTAGCGACCCAAAAGGTAGGTCCTGAGGGTTTCGATCCAGGGATCGGTACCGAAAGAATCGGCCTTGCTGCCCGTCACCAGATAGGCATCGAACTCCAGCTCATCGCCGGGATACTCGCCCTGGACCACGTTGTAGACACTGAACTGGGCGGCGATGGGCTGCTGGGAAAACAGACGCTGGAACATCTGCCCGTAACCCTGATATTGATCGACCAGTTCGGGACGCAGGATATCGGTTTCAAGAATGCAGATGCGTAGCGACATAAAAAATTCCTGACAAGGCGATGGCAATAATGAACACCCCAGAGCCTGCCTTGAAATACCACGGCAAGGCAAGCCCCGGGGCGGGTCATTTACTGCCTGCTTGTGTCAGAACAACTGGCCCTGGCGGGCCTTTTCCAGGAGCAGCGTCGGCGGGGTGAAACGCTCGCCGTACTGCTCCGCCAGGTACTGCGCGCGAGCGACGAAATCCTGCACCCCGTACTGGTTGATGAACTGCAGGGCGCCACCGCTCCAGGCCGCAAAACCGATACCAAAGATCGAGCCGATATTGGCGTCAGCGGTGGACTGCAACACGCCCTCCTCCACACAGCGCACGGTTTCGATGGCCTGGATAAACAGCAGGCGGTCGCGCACATCCTGGGGCGAGATCTGCCCGTCGGCCTTGTAGAAGCGCGTGCGCAATTGCGGCCACAGGTGCTTCTGGCCGCCGGCCGGGTAGTCGTAGAAGCCGCCTCCGGCAGCCTTGCCCGCTCGCTTGTATTCGTTGAGCAACAAATCGATCACGGCAAATGCCGGATGCTCGATGGCAGGCCGGCCTTCGGCCTGCAAGTCCTTGGTGGTCTGCTGGCGAATATGGCTCATCAGGCTCAGGGAAACCTCATCGGAGATTGCCAGCGGTCCGACGGGCATCCCGGCCTTGCGCGCCTCGGCTTCGATCATCGGTGCCGCGATGCCTTCGCCCAGCATGGCGATGCCTTCGTTGGTAAACGTACCGAACACCCGGGAGGTGAAGAAACCGCGGCTGTCATTGACCACAATCGGGGTCTTCTTGATCTGCAGGACAAAGTCGAAACCTCGAGCCAGGGTTTCGTCGCTGGTCTTCGCCCCTTTGATGATTTCCACCAGAGGCATTTTCTCCACCGGGCTGAAGAAATGCAGACCGATGAACTTGTCCGGATTGGGTACTGCGGTGGCCAGCCCGGTAATGGGCAAGGTGGAGGTGTTGGAGGCAATCACGGCGTCCGCACCGACCACCTGCTGGGCAGCCCTGGACACCTTGGCCTTGAGTTCTCGATCCTCGAACACGGCTTCGATGATCAGGTCGCAGCCGGCCAGGTCGGTCTCTTCAGCCGTGGTGAGAATCCGCGCCAAGATTGCCTCACGCTGCTCGTTGCTCATGTGTCCGCGCGCGACTTTTTTCTCCAGCAGCGCAGCCGCGTGGGCCTTGCCCTTCTCCGCCGCTTCGCGGCTTATATCCTTGAGCACCACCTCGATGCCTGCGACGGCACTGACGTAGGCAATCCCCGCGCCCATCATCCCGGCACCGAGTACCCCGAGTTTTTTCGTGGTCTGCAGCGCTATGCCTTGAGGACGTGAACCGCCGGCATTGATCTCGTTGAGCTGGAACCAGAAGGTGCCGATCATGTTCTTCGCCACCTGGCCGGTGGTCAGCTCGGTGAAGTAGCGGGTCTCGATCAGTTGCGCGGTGTCGAAGTCCACCTGGGCGCCTTCAACGGCGGCGCAGAGGATCTTCTCCGGTGCCGGGAAGCAACCCTGGGTCTTGTTCCGCAGGATCGACGGGGCAATGGCCAGCATTTGCGCCACTTTCGGGTTCGCCGGCGTACCTCCAGGAATCTGATGGCCGCGCACATCCCAAGGTTGCCTGGCTGCCGGGTTGGCCTGAATCCAGGCCCGGGCCTTGGCCAGCAGGTCGTCGCGATCTGTCGCCAGTTCGTCGATCAGGCCGGCCTGCAGCGCCTGCTGCGGACGCACTTTCTTGCCCTCCAGCAGATAAGGCAAGGCCTTCTCCAGGCCCAGCATGCGCACCATGCGCACCACGCCACCGCCACCAGGCAGCAGGCCCAGAGTCACTTCCGGCAAACCGATCTGTACCGACTTGTCGTCCAGTGCAATTCGGCGATGGCAGGCCAGACAGATCTCCCAGCCACCGCCCAGAGCGGCACCGTTGATCGCGGCTACCACGGGCTTGCCCAGGGTCTCCAGGGCACGCAACTGGCCCTTGAGGGTCAGCACCATGTCGTAAAAAGCCTTGGCCTGCGGCTTGCCGACCTTGATCAGCTCATTGAGGTCACCACCGGCAAAGAAGGTCTTTTTCGCCGAGGTAATGATCACCCCGGCAATGGAATCCTGTTCGGCCTGCAGCCGGGCCACTGCAGCGGCCATGGCATCGCGGTACACCGCGTTCATGGTGTTGGCGCTCTGGCCCGGCATATCGATGGTCAGGACGACGATCTGGTCCTGGCCCTTTTCGTAACGGATGGCATCGGTCATGAAGGAAATTCCTTGAAGTCGGGGCTCAGAGGCGTTCGATGATGGTGGCGATACCCATACCGCCGCCGACACACAGGGTGGCCAGGCCATAGCGCTGGCGCCGGACTTCCAGCTCGTCGAGCAAGGTGCCGAGAATTGCGCAACCGGTGGCGCCCAGTGGATGGCCCATGGCGATGGAGCCGCCGTTGACGTTGACCTTGGCCGGATCGATGGCCATGTCCTTGATGAACTTGAGCACCACCGAGGCAAAGGCTTCGTTGACCTCGAACAAGTCGATGTCCTCGACTCGCAGCCCGGCCTTGGCCAGGGCCTTGCGAGTGGCCGGTGCCGGGCCGGTAAGCATGATGGTGGGGTCGGTGCTGGTCACCGCAGTGGCAACGATCCGCGCCCGGGGCTTGAGTCCCAGCTCCCGGCCCTTGGCTTGCGAGCCGATGAGCATCAGCGCCGCACCGTCGACGATTCCTGAGCTGTTGCCCGGGGTGTGCACATGGTTGATGCGTTCCACATGGCTGTAGACCCGCAGCGCAGTGGCGTCGAAGCCCATCTGCCCCATCATCTCGAAACTCGGCTTGAGGTTGCCCAGGCCTTCCAGGGTCGAATCGGCACGAATGAATTCGTCGTGGTCCAGCAGCACGATGCCGTTCTGGTCCTGAACCGGCACCAGGGACTTGCCGAAGGCACCGCTGGAGCGCGCACGGGCAGCCTTCTGCTGGGATTGCAGGGCAAAGCGGTCGACGTCCTCGCGGGAGAAACCTTCCAGGGTCGCAATCAGGTCGGCACCTATCCCCTGGGGCGTGAAATGACTGTGCATGTTGGTCTCAGGGTCCAGTACCCAGGCGCCGCCATCACTGCCCATGGGGACCCGCGACATGGACTCGACGCCACCGACCACCACCAGTTCCTCGAAGCCCGAGAGCACCTTCATCGCGCCCAGGTTGACCGCCTCCAGCCCCGAGGCGCAGAAGCGATTGATCTGCACACCCGCCACGCTCACATCCCAGTCCGCTGCCTGGACGGCGGTCTTGGCGATATCGGCACCTTGATCGCCGATGGGGGTCACGCAGCCCAGGACCACGTCGTCCACCTGGCTGGTGTCCAGCTCGCAACGTTGTTGCAGGGCCCGCAACAGGCCGGCAACCAGATTCACCGGTTTCACACTGTGCAAGGCGCCATCAGCCTTGCCTTTGCCACGGGGCGTGCGTAACGCATCGAATATCAAAGCTTGGGTCATGACGTCCTCGAACCGCTATCCAGGGGGGAAATGTCGAGCTCCCACATTAGGCGCGGCAGCGACGGATTCAATGACCGATGCGCTCAGCCGCCTTGACGGTGACGCTCAGACGAACGGTAGGCAGCTAAGCGATCCACCGATGAAGGGTCGCGAGCTGTCTAGCCAAAGGGCGGCCACCCGGTATTCGGGCGGATTTATAGCTTTTTAAGGAAGTGCAACTATAACTTCATACGAATTGGATCTAAGCCAGAGGATTCAAGGCCCCTAAGGTAGAAACTGTAGGAAGTCCCAGACGGATTCTGCGCCGGGACAGATCAGAAAAAGGACACATAGCCGGCTCATCGTAAAAAAACAGCGACCGGCGTGCATAGATGCTCAGGAATAACAACAAAAGGCATTCAGCCATGTTCAAACATTCGAAAGTACGCCAGGCGGGGCTCATTCTCTTTGCAACCACACTGCTGCTGATCTTGCCGAACCTCACCAAAGTGATCGGCTGATCTGTGGCTGCTCGACCAACGAGATAGAAAATCGCCCCCCGGTTCCTACCGGGGGACAGTTTTGCGTGCCAGTCTTCCCGAGGAACTGGAGGACGTTATCGGCATCAGTGCCGAGGGCCTGGCCCAACAGTTGCGCAACGTGGTGCTGGCCCCCAACGCCACGGTGGTGAGCTACAGCGACACTGGCCAGCATGCCCTGGAAGCCGAAGAGACCCTGGTCAAACGCAGCCATTTCGGTATCGTCAACGGCGGTAACCATGCAAAACTCCGGGCTGCCCTGTTCGACCATGTGTCGCAACCTGAGGATGTACTCCCCGGCGACGAACCCACTGACGACGATCCGATGGACATCAATTGAAAGCTCTCATCCTCTGCGCTGCTCTGTTGTCGAGCAGTCCGCTATACGCTGCGCAACTGCTGATCGACCTGGGCTCAGACAGCCGCACCTGGCAAACCGAAGAACTGCTCAAGCACCCCGAAGCCCGGGACATCCGCATCAAGGACGATGTGTCCTACAAGCGCGAGATGCAGTACCGAGCCGTGCCCATGGCGGCCCTGCTCAAGGGCCTCAAGGCCGAGGACCATCTGCAGGCCGTGGCCCTGGACGGCTTTGCCGCAGAGTTGAACGCCGCGCCCCTGCTCAATCGCAAGGGCGCCCAGGCCTGGCTGGCCATTGAGGACCCTGACAATCCCTGGCCGTCACTGGCAGCGGACAAGCCCAGTGCCGGGCCTTTCTACCTGGTGTGGAGCAACCCTGCGGCCGGGCATATCAGCCCAGAGCAATGGCCGTTCCAGGTTGCGCGCATTCAGCGCCTGCCGCCGGTGGCGGAGCGTTTCCCGGCCCTGGGCCCGGACCCGAAGCTGGCGGTCGATGATCCAGTCAACCAGGGGTTCGCCCTGTTCCAGAAGAACTGCCTGGCCTGCCACCGACTCAATGGCGCTGGCGACTCTCAGTTCGGACCGGACCTGAACATTCCCTATAACCCCACCGAGTATTTCGGCAGTGATTTTCTCAAGCGCTATATCCGCGATCCGCAAAGCCTGAGGCGCTGGCCCCAGGCGAAAATGCCTGGGTTCAGCAACAGTGTCCTGCCGGATGGGGAGCTGGAATTGTTGCTGGAGTACCTCCGGCATATGGCGGGGCGCAAGCAGATTCCTTGAGTCCCTTTCGCCGGCGAGCCGGCGCTTGCAGAAGTGACTGCTGCTTGCACAATCCTGGTATGCATCTGTTCGCCGACACCGCCCCGGCGAAAGCCTCGGCCGCGCTGGTAGCCACATCCGTTGCCCTCAATGTGTAGGCCATGAGCTGGTGAAGCCCTGCATCAGGTCGACCAGAGCGGTGCGATCACAGCGCCTTGCGCATTGCTGACTGGCAAATTCACGCAACGCTTCATCAGCCTCGATCAGGCGAGCACCTGCTGGCGCTCTCTGTCGTGGGGCGTCAGGCTCAAGTACTGGATGCTGGTTCGTACCGGGTGCTGGTGCTGGTAGCGATAGGCGGTTGCGTGGCTGATGGAGAGTCTCACGCAGCCTCCAGGTAGGCACGGTGAATGGCATCGCCCAACTGGCGCACCAGGGGAATGAAGTCGGTCAGCCAGGCATGCAGGCCCTCGTCGAGAATTTCATCAATGCCGATGCAGCGCAGACGCGCATTCATCTGCGCCGCCAGACGCTGGGCCGGAAGCCCGTTGTCCCCTGGCAGGCTGGCGAGGATCTGGTCGATCTCTTCGGTGCAGGCGCGCAACGAGCGCGGCACGTCGGCATGCAACAGCAGCAACTGGGCGACATGCCGGGCTCCGGGAGCTTCGCGGTAGATCTCGGTATAGGCCTCGAAGGACGACAGGGCGCGAAGCAAGGCGCTCCATTGGTAATACGCACGGGCGCTACCGTCACCGACCGCATCAACCTGGTCGCCAGTCATCTCGTAGCGGGCATCCAGCAGGCGCAGGGTGTTGTCGGCCCGTTCGATAAAGGTGCCCAGGCGGATAAACCGGAAGGCATCGTTGCGCATGATGGTGCCGTAGGAAGCTCCGCGAAACAGGTGGGAGCGCTCCTTGATCCATTCGCAAAAGCGGTTCATGCCGTAGGTACTGAGACCTTGGCGGGCAATCTGTTGAATATCCAACCAGGTGGCGTTGACGTTTTCCCACATATCGGCGGTGATCCGCCCGCGTACCGCGTGGGCACAGGCCCGGGCCGAACCCAGGCAACTATAAATGCTGGCCGGATTGGCGGCATCCAGGGCAAAGAACTGCAACAGCCGCTCGGCATGCAGCGTCTCATGGCGAGCCCGGTAATCCTCAAGGGTGCCGGTGATCAACAGCGGCATGGCCAGTTCATACAGACCGTCACCGTGCCCATCCTGGGGCATCAGCGACAGCGAATAGCTGACGTCGAGCATCCGCGCGAGGTTTTCCGCGCGCTCCAGATAACGGGACATCCAGTACAGGTCTGAAGCGGTTCGACTCAACATGGCAGGCGTCCTTAATCCTCCACTACCCAGGTGTCCTTGGTGCCGCCAACCTGGGAGGAGTTCACCACCAGGGAGCCTTCACGCAGGACCACACGAGTAAGACCACCGGACACCACACGGGTTTCGCGATCGGCGAGGACAAGCAGCAACCTGGCGTGCCTACCCTCGCTGCGCGAGCCGCTGCCCCTCCCTTGTACGTAATGGCCAGGCGCAGGTTTTGGCTATCACCAGCATAGTCAGAGTTGATTTCACCGCTGGGGGACACACGGGGATAATCGCCCCATCGAGCAAACACTTCACCAAGCCTGATGAAGTTGCTGCTGCAACCTTGATGACGCCGATGACAACCGGGTCCGGGCTCTCCCGACCGGTTCCCTCTCCTGACCGGTCTTCCCTTTTAGCCACTCTATCGGGTGGCTTTTTTTTGCCTTTGCGGCCCCTGAAAACACAATTGGCCGACCCGCAGGCCAGCCAATTGTCAGTCTCGATGCACACAACCTTAGCTATACCAGACGCCCACGGATCTCCTGTTTCACCCCCCAGCCTTCAATGATGCCGCCCAGGGGTTCGACCACTGCCTCGAAGTCCTGTTCAAAATCCCCGATGCCGCCATGGGTGGCGTACATCACCTTGCTCAACTCCAGATACCAGGCGCCGTCGTCACGCACGCTGACCTGGGCATTCAAGGATTCACCGCGAAACTGTCCTGCCGCCCTGCGTGCCCGCTCCTCATCCGGGAAAATGGCGTAGAACTCGATGGGATGGAATCGTGAAAAGTCAAAACCGCCTTCTTTCATGCGGCGCAACACACTGCTGCTGAGGTCTTCTTGAAAGGCTGTGCTCATGAAACGTCCTCCTCAAACCGATGGATAGACTTTCCGTGCTTCCCGACCCGCCGGCCAAAAGTGACCGACATCACGACCCGGGGCGGGTCGTCAGGAAACAAGCATGGAGCTGACAAGATCAGAGCTTAGCGAAGAATTCGCTGATCTCGTTTGCAGATTAGCGCCAACACCTGGACGACGCCAGAAATTGCTGTCGGAGCCCTCTCTGCTCTCATTACATCGGCGTAATGCTGAGAATCTGAATGCTGTTTTGCTCTTTCAAGCTCTTGAGGGTGGGGGAATCGGTGCGCCCATCCAGATCATTGAGATCCAGTTCGGCACTCACTGGCAGCAACCTGGCCCGGACCAATTGTGCGGCGCGTTCCAACGTCGGTTGCTGCTCGCAATCGAACTGCTCGACGGACTGGACGCCATGATCATCCACGAAAGTGACTTGCCACTTTTGCATCAACGCCTCCTTGATAGCCCCATGAGTGGACCTACAGCATCTCGACCTTGAGTGCGAGGCAAACGTTCCACAGTGCTGGCGGGGACAAACCAATAAAAAGACCGCCCGGAGGCGGCCTTGATGAATCCCGTGGACAATCAGCCGATTACGGCTTTTCGGCACGGGCCTTGAGCGCCTTCAAAGTGTTGAAGGGCGCGTCCACCACGAACTTGTTGGCCAGCCAGGACGGCACGCTGCCACCCGGCTCGGTATGCACCTGGTAGGTCACTTCCACCTGATCGGCCCCTTTGGGCACAAACTTCCAGTAACCCTCAACCTGGGACACACGCACGAAGCCTTTCTCTTCGGGAATGTAGGTGGGCACGCCTTCCAGCTTACGGATCAGGCTGCCATCGGCGGCCTCGCTGGAGGTAATGTGCAGCACCGAGTCACGGGCAGTCACTGGCCAGGGGGTATTGAACTGAGTGTAGGTCCAGCTTTGATCGCCCTCATGCTTGAGCAGCTTCTGGCTCTTGCACTCATGAATCCAGGAGCAGGCACCGGCCACGTCTTCCTGCAGCGCGCGAAGCTTGGCGATGGAGGTCTTCATGGTGGTGACGCCGCGATAGGCCTTGTATTTGGAACCGGCCACTTCACTCAAGGAAATCTTGATGCCGTCTTCATCCTTGGCCGTTTGCCAGTCTTCGGCGTGGGCCGTTGCCGACAGCAGCACGGTTAAACCACAGAGCACAGCAATTCGATGCAGCGAACCCATTGTCTTATTCCTTATTGTTGAAGTTCCGTTCATTAAAACTAAGCAGCCGTCACTTGCTCCCACCAACCGAGCAAACGGATGGCGTCTTCTCGGCTTTCGCCACACACCTCAGGATCCGCCTGAAATGCCCCACAAACCGCTGGCCGCTCCGGCCTGCCGAAAAGACCGCACAGGTGTTCGACAGAAAGGTGCAGGCAACGTTCTCCCGCCGGCTTGCCATTGGGCATTCCGGGAATCGGCGTACTGATAGAAGGGGCAATGCAGCAAGCGCCACAACCTTCACGGCAGTTCATGACGAAAAGCTCCTCGCGACAAGCATAGTGTTGAATGAGGCCGGACAAGAGTAACCGCTAAAACAGCCGTTTAAAATTACTCAAAGAACGGATTTGACGCACAACCGTGCGTGACTGATCAGTCTCCGACAAAGTGCCGGTCAACTCGGTCACAGAGAGGTTGATGAATTTACTGCTTGAACTCGAAATCCAGGGCAGCGCCCTCGATATCCCGACGCTCCTCGTTGCGTAACTGCAACTGCATTTCGTTGCTGAGCAATCGACCGTTGAGTTGGAACGGACTGCTGTCCTTGGGCTTCTCGCCAAACATCTGCGGCAGCAGAGGCTCGCGCTTGGGCAGCGGCAGTGCTCCCACAGGCTGCAAGTGCTTGACCATTTCCGGTGGCAGGCTCAAGTCGAGCTTGGGACTGGCCAGAGGTGTGTTGATATCTTGATAGGCCCACTTGGACTTGGCCTTCTTGGGCGCAGGCTTGGCCTTTTTCTTGGGCTGGGCTTTGCTGGCATTGGCGGACGGTTTGGTCTTGCTCGCTGGAGCCTGCTTGGTGCTGGAGGCCTTGCTTGAATGAGTAACGCTGGCAGCCGGTTTATCCGGGGTCGAGGCCGCCTGGACAGGCGCCGCAACGACTCCCAAGAGGCAGGCACTCAACCAGATGGCAGGAAAAAAGGCTTTCATAAAGGCAGGTAGATCGACAAAAGGTGCCCTATGCTCGCTTGTTGCAAGCCCCATGACAAGCATGGGACCGCACTGTCTAGAATCCGCCGGCCGCTTCTTGGCATAACTGACTGGCGAGCATGCCCAGGGTCATCAAGGCTCGCTCGGCCTCGCGGTTCCAAGGTGTCCCGCAATTCAGGCGCACGCAGTGGTTGAACTGTTCGGTGTTACTGAAGATCAACCCCGGAGCGATGCTGATGCCCTGCTGCAAAGCCCGCACGTGCAGTTCCTGGGTGTTGACCCGTCCCGGCAGGCTGACCCAGAGAATGAACCCGCCGTTGGGCCGGGTAATCTGCGTACCTTCCGGAAAATGCTGCTGCACCGCCAGTTGAAAGGCGCTGAGGTTCTTGCGGTATTCCTGGCGGATGTAGCGCAGATGACGGTCATAACCACCGTTCTCCAGATACGCCGCAACCCCCATCTGCGTCACGCTGCATGCGGAATGGGTACTGAAGGTCTGCAGGCGCTGGATCTCCTGCTGATACTTGCCAGCAATCATCCAGCCGATACGCACTCCCGGCGATAGGGTCTTGGAGAAGCTTGAGCAGTAGATCACCCGGTCCAGGCGGTCATAGGCCTTGAGGGCCTTGGTGCGCCCCACTTCGAACATCAACTCGCCGTAGATATCGTCCTCGACCACCTGGATATCGAAGTCCGAAGCCAGGCGCAGCAGTTGCTTCTGCCGCTCCTCCGGCATGGTTCCACCCAGGGGGTTGCTCAGGCGCGTAGTCAGTACCAGGGCCTTGATCGACCATTGGTTGGCCGCCAGCTGCAGGGCCTCAAGGCTCATGCCCGTAGAGGGGTCGCTGGGAATCTCGATGACCTTGAGCCCCAGCAGGTCCGCCAGTTGCAGCAGCCCGTAATAGGTCGGCGATTCCGCGGCGATCAGATCACCCGGCCGGGTCAGGACCCGTAGGGACATCTGCAAGGCATCGACGCATCCGTGGGTAATCACCACTTCCGAAGGGTCGACCACGACCCCGGCATCGCGCATGCGAATCGCCACCTGACGCCGCAAGGGCTCGAATCCCGGGCTGAACATATAGCTGAACGCCCGCGGACTGTGAAAACGCGTGACCTTGGCCAATTGCTGGTGCAGCGCACGCACCGGCAAATAGTCAACGCTGGGCACTGCCGCACCCAGGGGAAACACGCCCTCGCGACGGGACTCCACCAGCACCTGCTGAATAATACTGCTGCGCGTGACCAGTCCTGGACGTTCGACCCGGGCAATATCCGGGGTCGGCGCGGTCAGAGCCGGAGTCTGGTGCACGTAGTAACCCGATTGGGGACGCGCGCGGATCAGCCCCTGATCTTCCAGATTGGCGTAGGCCTGGAGCACCGTGGCGTGGCTGACATTGAGCTGCGAGCTCATCTTGCGCACCGACGGTACGCGCTCCCCCGGCTGGTAGACACCACGGCGAATATCCTCAGCCAGTTGCTGAGCGATACGTTGATAGAGCAAGAGATTGGTCATGGCGCAGCACTCGATTTCACGGCGTTTTATTCTTGTGTGAAACAATACCGGCACAGTTTAGAAGTGTACTGGGACAGTTTCTACAATAGTCGAGGACACAGGGCAGTGAAAAGTAGAACTGTCGAGTTTTTGCGACACCCTCAGACATAAAAAAACCCAACGCTTGCGAGGCGTCGGGCTTTTCAGGGGCAAAGGGATCAGTGTTTCAGCGAGCAGCGCCGAGCTGGCCCTTGTCGTCGGAGAAGACGATTTCCACCCGACGGTTCTGCGCCCGGCCCCGCTCGGAGGCATTGGCTTCCACTGGGTACTCGTCACCATAGCCCTGGACATGGACACGCTTTTCGTCGATTCCCAGGTCCACCAGCACATCGGCCACCGCCTGGGCACGATCGCGAGACAGCTGCAGGTTGCTCTGACGCTCCCCGGTGTTATCGGTGTAGCCCTCGATGCGTACCACGCGCTTAGGGTTCAGCTGGAGGAACTGCACCACCTTGAGCACCGTGCGGTTCGCCGAACTCTTCAACTCAGCTTCACCGGTGTCGAACAGCACGTCTCCCAGCGTCATCACCAGACCACGATCGGTCTGGGTGGTGGCCAGGCTGATGATCTGCTCTTCGAGCCATTTGCCCTGCTGCTGCACGCTCAGCAACTTGGCCTCACGCAGGGCCAGTTGCAGACGTTGACGCTCCAGCTCGAGCTTGGCCGCACGCTCCTGATTCAGCGCCTGTTCGGTGTGCTCACGGGCGATTTCGCTGTAACGACGGCTCAGGTAGGCATAGTGCTCCACGTCGCCGCCGCTGCCCCAGTAGGTCGACAGACGATCGGCGCGAGCCAGGGACTCACCCGCACGTATCACGTCCTTGGGCGCGATACGCAGCACATTGGAGTCTTCCTTGACCTTCTGGAAGTCGTTGCCGGCTTGCTGCAAGGCTTCCTCACTGTGCTGGCCGGCGCAGCCATAGAGACCGGCGCAGGCCAACAGCACAGCGCCGCCGAAGATACGGATAGAGAGGCTCATTGGGCGTCTCCCAACTGCTTGCGCAGGCGCGTAATGCGGGTATTGAGCACATTCACCTGCTCCTGGCTTTTCTGAGTCAGGACCTTGGCTTCTGCCAGACGCGCATCCAGCTCGGCCTGCTCGGCGCGCATCCGCGCCTTCTTGTACGACTCATCCTGCATATTGCCCTGGGCACGGGCGAACTTGTCTTCGGCCAGTTTCAACTCAGGCATGTCCTCGGCCGAAGCCCCCACGGCCTTGGCTTGTTCCAGGGCCTGGGCAGTAAGGCGCATCTGCTCGTTGGGCGCCGGATCGGTTGCACAACCCGCCAAGGCCAACAGGGCCAGGGCAGCGAAAAGAGGTCGAATAGTCACACGTGATTCCTACGGTTTTGGGCTGCTGACGGGTTGCTGCAACTGGGCCTTCCAGCGCTCCAGATTGCGCTGCAGCAAGGCCTCCGTCAGACCGGACGCGGGCAATTCTGTCATCTTTTTTGCCAACTGTCCGCGCAACCATGGATCATTGCAGGCGGAGTTGTGGGACAAGGCCAGGAACAGCCCCGGTTTGTCGACAGGCTGGGGAAAGGACACCAGATCCGCCGCCATCCCCAAGGACTGGGCCATGGCCATGCCCGCGTAACGCGGCGCCAGAACATAGTCCACTTCCCCCAGGAGCAAGGTCTGGAAGACTTGGGTCAGATTCGGCAAACGCTTGAGTTGCAGATGCTCCTTGGCCATAGCCTGAAAGGGCTGGGTCAGCCTGGCCTTTTCCGATACCGCGCCGGGATGACCGGCAAGATCCAACGGCTGGGCATAACTCAGAGTGGAGTCCTTGCGGGTCCACACCAGGTAGTCGTTCTGCACCAGGGCCGGATGGATGTAGTCCAAGGACTCCAGTTCGTTCAAGGTCAGGGGCGCGTCGGCTAGCAGATCCATGCGCCCACTGCGCACTTCATCCAGGGCCTCGGAACGTTTGCCGGCGTACAGCAACTCGATCTTGAGCCCCAACTCTCCCGCCACCTGCTGCAACAGATCGGCACTGGCCCCTATCAGGTGCTTGGGATTCTGCGGATCGCGCCACAGGTAGGGCGGTGCGTCCGGGCTGCCGGTGACCACCAGGCGTTCGCACTTACCCGCAGCCATCGACAGCGATGGCAACAACGCCAAGCCCAACAGCGCTGACCAGCCACTCATGCGGCGCAGATCCATGGCGAAATTCTCCCCAACAAAAAACAGACAAAAAAAAGCCCGGCCAAAGGGCCGGGCTCTTTATAAGTGAAGCCGCCGGATTAGACCAGCTTCTCCAACTCAGGTACGGCTTCGAACAAGTCCGCCACCAGACCGTAGTCGGCCACCTGGAAGATCGGAGCTTCTTCGTCCTTGTTGATCGCAACGATCACCTTGGAATCCTTCATGCCTGCCAGGTGCTGGATCGCGCCGGAGATACCGACGGCGATGTACAGCTGTGGCGCGACGATCTTGCCTGTCTGGCCGACCTGCATGTCGTTGGGCACGAAGCCTGCGTCCACGGCTGCGCGGGAAGCGCCGACCGCTGCGCCAAGCTTGTCGGCCAGGGCGTACAGGTGCTTGAAGTTGTCACCGTTCTGCATGCCACGGCCGCCGGAAACGACGATCTTGGCAGCGGTCAGTTCAGGACGATCGGACTTGGCCAGCTCTTCGCCAACGAAGCTCGACTTGCCGGCATCGTGAGCGGCGCCAACGGCTTCAACCGCAGCCGAACCACCTTCAGCAGCAACGGCGTCGAAGCCGGTAGCGCGCACGGTGATAACTTTCACGGCAGCCGAGGACTGCACGGTAGCGATGGCGTTACCGGCATAGATCGGACGCTTGAAGGTGTCAGCGCTTTCTACCGAGATGATCTCGGATATCTGGTCAACGTCCAGCTGAGCGGCAACCCGCGGCAGGATGTTCTTACCGTTGGAGGTAGCGGCAGCCAGGATGTGGCTGTAGCCAGCACCCAGCTCGGCCACCAGCGGCGCAACGTTTTCCGGCAGTTGGTGAGCGTAAGCGGCATTGTCTGCCACCAGCACTTTGGCCACGCCAGCGATTTTTGCAGCGGCTTCAGCCACAGCGCCAACGCCCTGGCCGGCGACCAGTACATGAACGTCACCACCGATTTTGGCGGCGGCGGCAACGGTGTTCAGGGTGGCCGGAGCCAGCGCCTTGTTATCGTGTTCGGCGATTACCAAGATAGTCATGATCAGATTACCTTCGCTTCGTTTTTCAGTTTCTCGACCAGTTCAGCCACCGACTTGACCTTGATACCTGCGCTGCGTGCAGCCGGCGCTTCGACTTTCAGGGTCTTGTTAGTGGAGGCGGTGGAAACGCCCAAAGCATCAGGAGTCAGCGTTTCAAGCGGCTTCTTCTTGGCTTTCATGATGTTTGGCAGAGACGCATAGCGCGGCTCGTTCAGACGCAGGTCGGTGGTGACGATGGCTGGCAGGTTCAGCGCAACGGTCTGCAGGCCGCCGTCGATTTCGCGAGTGACGTTGACCTTGTCGCCGGACACTTCGACCTTGGAGGCGAAGGTGCCTTGAGCGTAACCGCTCAGGGCCGCCAGCATCTGGCCGGTCTGGTTGTTGTCGCTATCGATGGCCTGTTTGCCCAGGATCACCAGCTGTGGCTGTTCCTTGTCGACCACAGCCTTGAGCAGCTTGGCCACAGCCAGGGAGTTCAACTCTTCAGCGGACTCGACGAGGATTGCGCGATCGGCACCCAGTGCCAGGGCGGTACGCAGTTGCTCTTGAGCAGTAGCAGGACCGATGGAGACGACGACGATTTCAGTCGCTACACCTTTCTCTTTCAGGCGTACGGCTTCTTCCACTGCGATTTCGCAGAAAGGGTTCATCGACATCTTGACGTTGGCGAGGTCGACGCCGGAGTTGTCCGCTTTGACGCGAACCTTGACGTTATAGTCGACCACTCGTTTGACAGCTACAAGAACCTTCATGGATTCCTCGTTACTCTCCGGTGAAAAGAAAGTCGCCTAGGCGAGAACCTGGCGGTTGATGCTCATCGGCACAAGGGCACCTCCAAAAACGCTGGCGCATATCAGGTTGACCTTGCTCACGGGGTGATGACCGTTCGTCAGTGGTGACCGACGAGTCATTCATTATCGCGGCGTGTAAACTGCGCACTTTCAAGCTGCGCGGTGCGTCACCTTTATTGCCTTTGCCCTGTCTTTAGAGGTGCTCTTGAAACCAACAGTCAGCCTACGGCGAGCGCAAAACCGACCGTATCTTGACCGGAACGCCTTTTCCGGTCAATACGGCAAAATAGCCGTTTATAAGCCGCGCTTCTTTGATTTATCTGGGCTGCGGCAAATTCAAACAAACGTTTGTATTGGACGCTGAGAGTGGTGTAGATATAATGCGCCGCCCAGAGAGAAAGGTCGGCCATCCTCCCCTTCTCCCCCCATTTGTAATGGGAGAAAGCGCGGATGCAACGCCAAACCTCCAATTAGAAAAAACCGTTGAGCCTTGAGTAGGAGATAGCCTAGTGGAACGCGAATACATGGAATTCGACGTGGTCATCGTCGGTGCCGGCCCCGCAGGCTTGTCCGCCGCTTGCCGCCTTAAGCAGAAGGCCGCTGAAGCCGGTAAGGAAATCAGCGTCTGCGTGGTTGAAAAAGGCTCCGAAGTCGGTGCTCACATCCTTTCCGGTGCCGTGTTCGAGCCTCGGGCCCTGAATGAACTGTTCCCGGACTGGAAGGAACTGGGCGCCCCGCTCAACACCCCGGTCACCCGCGACGACATTTATGTCCTGCGTAGCGGCGACACTTCCACCAAGGTTCCAGACTTCTTTGTGCCCAAGACCATGCACAACGAAGGCAACTACATCATTTCCCTGGGCAACCTGTGCCGCTGGCTGGCCCAGCAGGCCGAGAACCTGGGCGTGGAAATCTACCCGGGCTTCGCCGCCCAGGAAGCCCTGATCGACGAAAACGGCGTGGTCCGCGGGATCATCACCGGTGACCTGGGTGTCGACCGTGAAGGACAGCCGAAAGATGGCCTCTACACCCCAGGCATGGAACTGCGCGGCAAGTACACCCTGTTCGCCGAAGGCTGCCGCGGCCATATCGGCAAGCAACTGATCAAGCGCTTCAACCTGGACACCGACGCCGACGCCCAGCACTACGGCATCGGCCTCAAGGAAATCTGGGAAATCGATCCGGCCAAGCACCAACCGGGCCTGGTGGTCCACACCGCCGGCTGGCCGCTGGACATCATGAGCAACGAGAACACCGGCGGTTCCTTCCTCTATCACCTGGAAAACAACCAGGTCGTGGTGGGCCTGATCGTCGACCTGTCCTATGCCAACACCTACCTGTCGCCGTTCGACGAATTCCAGCGCCTCAAGCATCACCCGGTGCTCAAGCAGTACCTGGAAGGCGGCAAACGCATCAGCTACGGCGCCCGTGCACTGGCGAAGGGCGGTATCAATTCGCTGCCGAAGATGGTCTTCAAGGGCGGCGCGCTGATCGGCTGCGACCTGGGCACCATGAACGTGGCCAAGATCAAGGGCAGCCACACCGCCATGAAGTCCGGCATGCTCGCCGCCGATGCCGTGGCCGACTCGCTGTTCGCCGGCTCCGAAGGGGCTGACGAGTTGAAGAGCTACGTCGACTCCTTCAAATCCAGCTGGCTGTATGAAGAGCTGTTCGCCAGCCGCAACTTCGGCCCGGCCATGCACAAGTTCGGTCCGATCATCGGCGCCGGCTTCAACTGGATGGATCAGAACATCTTCGGTGGCAAGCTGCCCTTCACCCTGCACGACACCAAGCCGGACTACGCCAGCCTGAAGCTGGCCAAGGACTGCGCGAAGATCGACTACCCCAAACCCGACGGAAAAATCAGCTTCGACAAACTGAGCTCGGTGTTCATCTCCGGTACCAACCATGAAGAAGAGCAGCCTTGCCACCTCAAGCTGACCGACCCGAGCATCCCTCTGGGCCGCAACCTGCCGCTGTACGACGAGCCTGCTCAGCGTTACTGCCCAGCCGGCGTGTATGAAGTGATCACCCAGGAAGACGGCGAGAAGCGCTTCCAGATCAACGCCCAGAACTGCGTGCACTGCAAGACCTGCGATATCAAGGACCCGGCCCAGAACATCACCTGGGTCACTCCGGAAGGTGCCGGCGGCCCGACTTACCCGAACATGTAAGTCGCCGCGGTACACAAGAGGCCCCCTTTATGGGGGCCTTTTTCATGCCCGGGATTTGCTGGCACAGTCTCCGGTAGAAACCGACTTGTCGGCGAAAAGCCCCTCAAGCCTTGTACCGGCCCAAAGGCGTCGTCGCTGGCAAGCCAGCGCCTACGAACAGCATCTACAGAGCAACGGCCCGCTCATCCCCGGGATTACGCTCAAAGTAGCGCTTGTACTCGCGACTGAATTGCGAGGTGCTCTGGTAACCCACCCGATGCGCTACCTGGGCCACACCCAGCCCTTCTCCCACCAGCAACTGCTGGGCCTTGAGCAACCGCAGGCGCTTGAGGTACTGCACTGGCGACAGCAGGGTGCTGCGCTTGAAATGCTCGTGGAAGGTCGACGTGCTCATGTTGGCGCAGCGGGCCAGGGTCTCGACGTTCAACGGCTCGGTGTAATGCTCGTGCAGATGATTGAGCGAAGCCGCGACCCGCGCGAACTGCCCCTGCTGCTCCACCAGCGCCCGCAGCGCATCGGCCTGAGGCCCGCGCAGGGCAGCAAAGAGCAGCTCGCGCACCCTCGATGCCCCCATGACCTTGCACTCCAGAGGATCGTGCAGGCAACGCAGCAGGCGCTCCACGCAACCACGCATGACGTCGTCGAGCACCGCCGAGGTCATCGATTCCAGGGTTTGCGCCGAAGCCGCCCGGCCTTCGGCGATCCCCATGGCCAGCACCAGCTCGCTCAGGACTGCCCGGTCGATGGCAATGGAAATCCCCAGCAGCGGTGCATCGGGCAAGGCGAAGGTTTCGCACTCGAAGGGCACCGACAAGGCCTGGATCAGGTAGTGCCCGGCGCCGTATTCCAAGGTCCGCGTGCCCAGGTAGGCCAGTTTGCTGCCCTGGACAATGATCATCAGGCTCGGTTCATAGATCTGTGGACCTCGCGCCACATCACAGCTGGCCCGCAGCACCTGGACCCCAGGCAAGGCGGTGGCAACAAAACCATCTCGGCTGGCAAGGGGCTGGATCAGCGAAACCAGGGTGGCATTGGCGTCAAGGTGACGGGTCAGCAGCATGCAGAAAACTTCACGAAAAAAGGGATGAAAACATCATCGCAGGTCTGCTGGCCAATGCCGCGCAAAAACCGCCAATACCGGAGGAATAGGCATGACATGCCGAGGAATCGCCATGGCCGCCCTCAGGCTCGACGCCGAGAATGCACCGCCTCACTTGTCAGCGCTTTTGCGAGGTTCTTCATGTACACCGCCATCGGTTATGCCGCCCAATCGGCCACCACTCCCCTCGCCCCCATGAGCTTCCAGCGCCGCAGCCCACGCGCGGACGACGTCGCCATCGAGATCCTCTACTGTGGCGTCTGCCACTCCGACATCCACCAGGCCCGCAACGAATGGGGCATCGCCGTGTACCCGCTGATGCCGGGCCACGAGATCGTCGGCAAGGTCACCGCCGTCGGCGCCAACGTCAGCAAGCACAAGGTCGGCGACTTGGTGGGCGTCGGCTGCATGGTGGACTCCTGCCGCCATTGCGAAGCCTGTGCTGCGAACCTGGAACAGTACTGCCTGGAAGGTCCGACCATGACCTACGCCACCCCGGATCGGGTCGATGGCAGCAACACCATGGGCGGCTACTCCGACAGCATCGTGGTCAGTGAGCACTTTGTCGTGCGCATCCCGGAGAAACTCGACCTGGCCAGCGCAGCACCGATTCTCTGTGCCGGCATCACCACCTACTCGCCCCTCAAGCACTATGGCGTCAAGGCTGGCGACAAGGTGGGGATTCTCGGCATGGGCGGCCTGGGCCACATGGGCATCAAGTTCGCCAAGGCCCTGGGGGCCGAAGTGACCCTGTTCACCCGCTCGGCGAGCAAGGCCGAAGAAGCCCGCCGCCAAGGCGCGGACCATGTGATCGTATCCACCGATGCGGCGCAGATGCAGTCGGTAGCCGGGCATTTCGACTTCCTCCTGGACACCATCCCAGTGCCCCACGACCTCAATCCCTACCTCGACACCCTGCGCTTTGACGGCGTGCACATCCTGGTGGGCCTGATCGAGCCGGTGGACCCGGCACTGCACGCCGGCAAGCTGGTGATGAGCCGTCGCGTACTGGCCGGATCGCTGATCGGCGGCATTGCCGAGACCCAGGAGGTGCTGGATTTCTGCGCCGAGCACGGCATCACCTGCGACATCGAGATGCTGGATATTCGCCAGATCAACCAGGCCTATGAGCGCATGATCAAAGGGGATGTGAAGTATCGCTTCGTGATCGACATGGCGACCTTGAAGCTCTGAATCTCGATGCCATGACGGCCCGGCTTGTCACGAGGAGGCGCTCCACGCAATACGCCTTCGCCGACAAGCCGGCTCCGGCACGGGCCAGCCGGCGCCAGCCCATGGGGGCTGGCGTCAGCCCCGGGCGAACGCCCGCAGCACTTCGCCGTCCATGCGGTACTTGACCCACTCCTCCTGAGGCTGGGCGCCCAGGGACTTGTAGAACTGGATCGCCGGTTCATTCCACTCCAGCACACTCCATTCGAAGCGTCCGCAATCGTTGTCACAGGCGATCTGTGCCAGATGCCGCAACAGTTGCTTGCCCGCCCCGCCACCGCGTTGTTCCGGGGTGATGTAGAGATCCTCCAGGTACAGACAGTTGCTGCCCAGCCAGGTGGAATAACTGAAGAAAAACACCGCAAAGCCAATTGGCACGCCGTCACGCAGACAGATCAGGCCGTGGGCCGTAGCCCCCTCACTGAACAAGCTGCGCTCGATATCGGCGACGCCGGCAATCACTTCGTGACGAGCCCGCTCGTAGTCGGCGAGCTCAGTGATGAAAGCAAGAATCTGTGGGGCATCGCTGGGCAGTGCAGGACGGATTACGACGGTCATCGACGGTTCTCTAGGCGGAATCAGGTGGCCATATTAGAACGACAGCCGAAATACATGCACGGCCATTTACGCGCAAAGCTGATTCCGCGGCTCGCGGCTTACTCCGCTGTCGACTAACCCTGAGGCGTGCAGGATCAGAACAAACAGCGCAGAAGGCCATGCTAGAAAGCCCTCCACGAGTACAAGCATAAGAGAGGAGTTTTCATGTCCGTGCGGGCTATGCAGGAATCCAGGGGGCCGGGGCCATTGTTCGGGTTGTTCTGTCTGGGCAGCTATCTGTTGTCACTGTCTTACGGATCGACCTTTCTCCTGTCCTTGCTGATCAGCAGCCGCGGCGGCAATGAGCACGACGCCGGCAGCGTGATTTCGGCGGCGATGCTCAGCACCTTTGTTGCGGTGATCGGTTCCGGGCACCTATCGGACTGGCTTGGCGCCGCACGTTCGGTGGCGCTGTTCGGCTGCCTGCTGGCCCTGGCCAGCCTGGGCTTTGCCCTGACCCCCGGGTTCGGCCACGCCCTGCTGCTCTTCGGCCTGACCCTGGGCCTGGGCTGGGGAGTGTTCTACACCCTGGGGCCAATCATCGTGGCGATGCTGGTGGAGCCCACGCAACGAGCCCGTTACTTCGCCCTGCTGTCGGGCAGCATGATGACCGGCATAGGTTCCGGGCCGCTGCTGGGACGCCTGGCCAGCGCCCTGGGCTATCCCGTGACCAGCGCTTTTTTCATTGCAGCGGCGGCCAGCCTGGTGGGGGTGCTGATCTTTTGGCGACTGGGCGCCCGCTTGAGTCGCGAACCCAATCACTTGGGCACTTCGGCAGCCCGAATCACCTGGAGCGGAGCGGCACGCGTACTGTCTTCCAGGGCCCTGTGGCCAATCCTGATGGTGGGCCTGGGTGGCTGTGTGTTCGGCGGGCTGTCCAGTTTCCAGACCAGCTACGGTGTATCCCGAGGCGTGGACTACTCGCTGTTCTTCCTCGGGTTCATGAGCGCCGCCATCGCCAGCCGGATGCTGATCGCCGGCATCGTGGTCAAGCATGACCCCTATCGCGCATCCTGCCTGCTATCGGGGCTGATGGTGGTGTCGATCCTGCTGTTCCTGTTTGTCGTCGACAGCAGCACCAGCTACCTGCTGGCCGCAGTGATACTAGGCGTTGGCTATGGCCTGACGTACTCGGTGATCAACGGCCTGGCCGCCAACGAAGCACCTGCCGGCAGCACCTCGCAAGCACTGCTGTTGTTCAGCCTGTCCTATTTTGTCGGGGTATTCGGCTTTCCCTGGCTGGCCGGGCGGATCATCGTCGAGGCCGGCATGCAGGCGCTGCTGTTCACCGTACTGGCAATTGCTCTGCTGAACTGGCTGATCAGCCTCGGCCGCCTGGGCTGGCGCCGAGCGTTCCAACTGCGTATCGCCCACACCCCGTAGCGCCGTTCGTCGATCATCCGGCACCAACCCCACGCCAGGGCAGACCAATATCAGGTAACGACTCTAACAATGGAGGCGACACCATGATCAAGGTCCAACTCTCAGCCCTGGCCCTGGCCGGACTGTTGTCCAGCGCCGCCCTGGCGGGCACCACAGGCCCCACCAATCCGGTAGAAGGCCCGCAATCCCCTGCCCCCCAGAGCACACCGAAGATCAACATCAACCCGCCGGCCATGGACGAAGGCTCGCTGCCGCCGGCCACCGGCACCGACCCTAGAATCCAGGGCAACGACAACGGCCGCCAGGGCGGCGCCGGCACCCTGGATGCCACGACTCCGGACAATGGCAAGACCGGTAGCGGATCGAAAACCACCACCGGCGGCTCAGGCTCAGAGGGCAGCAGCCAGTAACACCCGGCGCCGGCTCAATCCAGCTGGTGCTGCGCAAGGCTGGTGACGGTCCATCAGGCCCGCAACATTGCGTCCACTTCCGCGCTGCACGGTGCGGTGGCCGGGCCACGGCGGGTCACCGCGATGGCCGCCGCCGCATTGGCCCGACGGGCCGCTGCCTGCGGCTCATGACCCGCAGCAAGCGCGGCGACAAAGACACCGGCATGGGCATCACCGGCACCATTGCTGTCCACTGCCTCGACCTTGAACCCCGGCACCAGCACAGCACGCCCCTCTTGATTGATCCAGCAACCTCGGGGACCGTCACGCAGTACCAGCATGGCCTTGGACGACAACCTTGAGCCCAGCCGCTGCAAGGCTTCGACCATTTCCGAGCTGGCACTCAAGCGCAGGGCCTCGACCCGGTTACTGCTCCAGATGTCGATACGTGGCAACAAAGCCGCCATCAAGGGAGAATCCAACGAGCCCACCAGCGGCCCCGGATCGAACATCAGGGGCACCGAGGCTGGCAACGCCAGCACCCAGTCGACCAGGGCCTTGGCCTTGCTCGCCTGCAGCAGGCTGTAGCCACTGACGTAGAGGTAATCCCCCGCTCTCACCTCGACCTGCGCCAAGTCTTCGACCGTCAGTTCGCCCTCGGCACCTATATGGGAAATGAAAGTGCGTTCGGCAGAGGCTTCGGTCAAGGCCACGCATAGACCCGTGTCGGCCCCAAGACTGGGTTCCAGGCTCATCTGGATGCCTTCGGCCTGCATCGCCTGCCGCGCCAGATCACCAAAACGCCCCTGGCCGTGACGACCGAGATAGACCACCGGCAGGCCATTGCGCGCGGCCGCCGCCATGACATTGAAACCGCCACCCGCCTCGAAACTGGCCGACTGCGCCAGCACATCGCCGCCAGACTCCGGCAGGCGATCAACGGCCATCACCAGATCGACGATCACCTGGCCACTGTGGAGCAATCTAGGCATTGGCATTCTCGATAAAAGCCCGACGCCGGTCACGGGCGCCGCCCAGCACGCCATAGACGCCGCCGGCCACCAGGAAGGTGACGATCCAGCCCAGGCCGTTATGCCCCAGCCAGGAATCGGCCAATGGTCCCGTGAACCAGACGTCCTCGACCGTGGTGCCAATGCTGGTGAAACAGAAGCCAAGGACGATGGCCAGCACCCAGGCACCAAAGGCCCGCCATTCGATGCCGCCCTGATACCAGTAGGCGCTGCTCGGGCCCACATTTAATAAATCATCGGCGCTGTAGTAGTGGCGATGGATCAAGTCCACCACGAAGATTCCCACCCAGGCCGTGATCGGCACCGCCAGCAGGGAAATGAAGCTGATGAAGGGGCCGTAGAAACTGTCAGCGATCAACATGAAGTAGATCGACCCCATGAAGATCGCCACGATGTCCACCAGTACTGCGTAGACCCGCTTGACCTTGAGGCCCAGGGTCAGCGCGGTGAGACCGGCGGAATACACCGACAGGTTGTTGGACAACAGCAGACCGCCGAAGGCAGCGATCAGGTAAGGCACGGCCATCCAGGTTGGCAGCATGTCGCGGATCGCAATGATCGGGTCCACCGCTGAGGCCAGATGATCGTTACCGACCGACAGCAAGCCTCCCAGGGTGATCAGCAGCACCAGCGGAATACCGGCACCGAAGGCCGCCGAGGCCACCAGGCGTCCGGCGGTGACCGAACGTTGCTGATAACGGGACATGTCCGCCCCAGAGCTGGCCCAGCCG
Organism: Pseudomonas danubii; assembly: GCF_042980055.1. NCBI lineage: Bacteria > Pseudomonadati > Pseudomonadota > Gammaproteobacteria > Pseudomonadales > Pseudomonadaceae > Pseudomonas > Pseudomonas danubii. The sequence continues at coordinate 3,199,592 of NZ_CP116502.1, read as the reverse complement.
ATCCCGGTGCCTGCGGCCATGGTGCCGACGCCGATGATCATCGCGCTCATGGGCGCGGGGGAGGCATTGAACACTGCGGTCCAGTCGATGGTGGCACAGAGAAAACCACCCACCACAACGTTCAGCGCGCCGAATCCATAGGTGGCCCACTTCTGGATCACCAGCAACGTGGCATGACCCAGACCGGACACACTCAGCGTCAGGAGCACGAAGAGGCCGATGAACAGCAGGGTCAACAGCGGCGCGTCCTTGGCCGAGGCCGGGGTGTGGAACAGGATCGAACTCAGGGACAGGAGAACGAAGGCTGCGGTGGTGGTATTGACCGTCTCCCAACCAACTCGCGACAGCATGGACACCAGGGTCGGGCCGATATTGCCGCGCACACCGAAAATGGCCCGAGACAGGGTCAGGCTCGGCGCCCGGCCACGACGGCCGGCCACGGATATCAGCCCGACCACGGCGAACGATCCCACCGAGCCCAGGACCGCCACCAGCAGCACCTGCCAGATCGACAGGCCGCGAAACGCCACCAGGGTCGCCCCCAGGGGCAACCCGAGGATGCTGATATTGGCCGCAAACCAGACCCAGAACAGCTGCAAAGGATGACCGTTGCACTCCGCTTCCGGGACCGGCTCGATGCCACGGGTTTCCAGTTGTCCGACACCTGGCCCGGCGGTCGATGAACTCATGAATAAGGCTCCTGTTGCCATTGTTGTGATTTTTGGCAATTTCGGAAGTCGCTGAACATCCCGGCATTCCTGGCCGTGTTTTTAGCTTTCCATAGCCATAGGTGTTCTCAGAGCAAGCTGGCTCAGCGCAGAGCCAGCAGCTCTTGTACCAGGGGCTGCAGATCCAGTTCATTGACCTGCTGCACCCGGTCGATCAAATCCCTGGGCCACGCCTCCAGCCCAAGGCAGGCGCCGAGCATGGCCCCGAGAATCGCGGCGATAGTGTCGGTATCGCCCCCCAGGCTGGCAGCCATGCACAAGGCCTCGAAGGCTTCCAGATGACCAAGCGCCACTTGCCCGGCCAGGGCAAAGCTCGTTACCACCGACTCTTGGGACGCCACCGAGGTCCCCACCAGCTCATAGAGCATCCGGGCAAACCCCTGCTTGTCGCCATCCACGCTCAGAGTGGCAGCCCACTCCAGGCGCGCGGCAATATTGGCACCGGCGACCCAGTAACCTTGCGCCTGTGCCTGCCAGGCAACCTGCCTCCCAAGGGGCAAAGCGTCCGCCAGGCAAGCGCCATTGACACCTGCGGACACGACTGCGGCCACCGCTGCCGCACTGGCAATGCCCAGGCTGGTGTTGTGGGTGACCTGACAGGCCTGGACCACCGCCTGGATAAAACGATCGGAGTGGGCAACATCGCTGGCGATGCCCACTGGCGTGATACGCATCGCGGCGCCATTGGTGGTGCCGTAGCGGCCGGCCTCTTCCACCGAGTGACCGGCGAGGATCAGTTCAATCGCGTGTTTGGTGGAAGGCCCGAGCAGGTCCTGGGAGCCTTTGGCCTGCATCGCGGCCTCCCATTCAATCAGGCTGCTGGCCAGCGCGGTCGGAGCGATACGGCCTTGGCCCTGGACCAGCAGGCGGCCCACCAGGATCGCCTGTTCGGTGTCGTCGGTAATGGAGCCGGCAGGCATGTTCGCCGCGATCGGCTGGTCCGGGCCGGCATCTTCCAGGGTAGCGATAGCGCCGAAGCGCTGCTGGATCTGTTCACGACTCAGGGACTGGGTCGGCATGCCCAGGGCGTCGCCCAAGGCCAATCCATAAAAAGCGCCAAGCGCCCGCCGGAGCTGGCTCACCCTGACTCTCCAAATTGCAGGTGCAGGCGAAAATGCTGCGGGTCCAACAGACTCTCCACCTGCTCCATGAAGCGCCCCTGGCGGTCATAGGTAGTGCGCAGGGCCTTGAGGAACACTTCTCCGGGAGCACGGCCCAGCAGCTCGGCGTCTTCGGCATTCAAGGGTTCGGCGCCGATCCACTGATCGCCACGCTCGCCGATATAGCCGTAGGCGGCCAGGGTAATGGTCAGGGAATCATCGATCAGGCCAACCCGGGGCAGGCCTTCAAGTTCGCCGGATGCAGGGATCAGGGAGCGCTCAAGAGACAGCACCCGTCCCTCGGTGCTGCGGCGACGGCGGTCCAGGGCAATGAATTGGTCAGTGCCCAGGCGGTGCTTGAGCTCGGGACGGCAGATCGCCTCCAGGCGCAACACCTCGGTATTGACCAGCGCTCCACTGTCGGCCAGCGCCTGGGCCCAACCGTGATGCTGGTCCAGGGCCACGCCATCGAAGGTGACAATGGAGCCGACGCCGCTCTGTGTGGCGATGTAGTTGCGACGCTTGAGCTCGGCCAGGGCCTCACGCAAGGTGCCGCGACTGACACCGAACTCTTCGGCCAACTGATGCTCCCCCGGAAGCTGGAAGCCGTCTTCCATGAGACCGCTTTCAATGCGCCGGATCAGCTCGTCGACCACTCTTGTTTTCTTATCGAATCGGACATGTTTGATCATGTCCGGTTGATACATGAAAGATCGGATCAAGAGCAAGAAATATCTTCTTACACCGGCTGGAAACGTCCGTCTAAGGCTCAAGACCTATGGGGAAAAACGTTCCGCCGCTCCACACTCCCAACCAGTTCTGGCCTTCAAGGGTGCGGGTCTGCGCCAGTTCCACCAGTTGGTAGAAGACGTTGCGATGGATCAGCGCCTCAAGATTGTGTCGAACCAGGATATAGGGCGCAGGCTCCTGGGTCTGAGGATCGATCACCACGCGCAGGGGATGCTCAGCGCCGGCAACCACCTGTTCATCGACATGGGTGGTGAAGCGCAACACCTGGTTTTCGCCCTGCCCTTCGACCTCCAGGGTCACGGCAACGAAAGGTGCGTCATCAACCTTGATCCCCACTTTCTCAACCGGAGTGATGAGAAAGTACTGGTCGCCATCGCGGCGGATGATCGTGGAGAACAGCTTGACCATGGGCTTGCGGCCGATGGGTGTGCCCAGGTAATACCAGGTACCGTCACGAGCGATGCGCATGTCGATATCGCCGCAGAAATCGGGATTCCACAAGTGGACCGGCGGCAGGCCCTTCTCAGCCTTGGGAATCTGCGCCAACAGGTCGTTGGCCTTGCCTGGACCACTCATACCGCTCTCCTCAATCAATCAGTCACTCAAGCCCAGCAAACCGCGCGCGTATTGCTGCAAGGGCGGGCCGAGCAGATCCTGGGGCTTGTTGTCGTGGAACGTCAGTAAACCGCCACGACTGCGAATACGTGCCGAATCGATCAGATACTGGGTACTGGTTTCGATCAGCATGATCTGGATGGTACTGGTATCGACCCCCAGGCGGTCCACGGCTTCCTGATCCAGCCACTCATCGGAGTTGCCGATGCGGTCATCCGCCTTGGCAAAACGGGCGTAAAGCAGATAGTGCGCGCCTAGCTCCCGGGCTTCGGCCATGGCTTCGTTGAGGCCTTCGGCTGCTCGGGCGCGACGCACCATGGGGAAATATTCGATAAAGCCGTTGAAGGCTTCCTCCGCCACCACGTTGGGCCGCGGGTACGCGCTGCCTGGAGGAGCGAAAGGCCCCTGGGCGATGAAAATGAACGAATCCGGCTGAATGCGGAATGAGCTGGTACGGCGGGTATCACTGTGGTCGAGCACCCCGGCGTCACTCAGGTGATAACGCACCCCTTCGCCCATATCACTGACATTCATGCAGCCGCCAAGTGCCAAAAAGGCCAGCAGCAAAACCAGGCTACGCATCCTACCCTCCAAAATCCGGTGACGGAAAACCGGCGAATGGCCACGGGATGCAGCTTCCGCGCCAGCTACGCGATTGAAGGAAACTCACGGAAAATCAGCATCAGCCACCGATGATCTTCATCACCGTGGCTCCGCCGGAGAAGGCCACATCCTGCTTGTCTCCCAAGGCCTTGACCAACAGGCGCTGCAGGGCCGGCAAAGCTTGATGACGCGGCTTGTCCAGCAGATCGCCAACATAGTGACGATTGCTCGAAGACAGGCAGCCGTGCAACCAGCCAGTGGAAGACAGTCGCAGGCGCGAGCAAGTCCGGCAGAACGGTACACTCTCGTTGGCAATCACTCCGAAATGGCCAAGCCCGGGAATCTCGTAGCGTACGGCCGTGGCATCCAGTGGCGCGTCGGCCTGCAGGTAGTCGTAGCGCTGGCCGATCAGGTCCAGCAACTGCTGCAGGCTGACAAACTGCTGCAGGAAAGCATTGCCGTCGCTGGCCAGGTGGCCCATGCGCATCAACTCGATGAAACGCAATTCATAGCCCTGCTGCAGACAGTAATCGAGCAACGGCATGACCTGGTCCAGGTTCTGTCCGCGCAACGGCACCATGTTGACCTTGATCTTCAACCCCGCGGCACGGGCTTGCTGCATGCCATCGAGCACAGTGGCCAGATCCCCGCCGCGGGCGATGCTGCGAAAGGCCTTGGCATCCAGAGTGTCGAGAGAAACGTTGATTCGACGGATCCCTGCTTCCAGCAACAATGGCAGCTTGCGCGCCAGCAACTGACCGTTGGTGGTCAGACTGATGTCTTCCAGATCCATCCGCCCCACCGCCTCCATGAAAGCTTCCAGCTTGGGGCTGACCAGGGGCTCACCGCCGGTGATGCGCAAACGCTCGATGCCAGCCGCTTCGATCAGATACGCCACGCCCCGGGCCATCGCCTGGGCCGACAACTCATCCTGGGCAGCCACCAGCCGCTTGCCGTTGGGCACGCAGTAGGTACAGGCGTAGTTGCAGGCAGACGTCAGGCTGATCCGCAAGTTGCGAAAGCGCCTGCCTTGACGATCAACGATCATGGATGACTCCGGCCTAAGAAGGGAGAACCGGCAAAACCTGACTCAAAAATCAGGTTTTAGCAAGTCCCATGCCTGAGTATATTCCTCGGACACCGCGCCATACAGTTACCCGATGGCGCAATACAACGGGCGAATGCCTCAGCTGTTGGAAGTGTCGGGGTCGCGCTTGCGCTTGTTGCCCATGCGCACGCCGATGTCCATCAGGAACTGGAAGAAACCTTCCTGATCCTCGAGCACATTGCTCCAGAATGGCGAGTGATAGAGCGCCACGGCACCGTGTACCAGCGCCCAGGAAGCGCAGTAGTGGAAGTAAGGCGGCACGTCTTCCAGCTTGCCTTCGCTGATGCGGCCCTTGATCAGCAGGGTCAGGCGCTCGAAGTTGGAAGCACGGATCTTGTGCAGCTCCTCGACCATCTCCGGCACCTGATTGCCCTTGACCACCTTCTCTTCCAGGCGGTCGAACAACCGGTAGCGCTGCGGATCGCGCATGCGGAACTCGAAGTAGGCCCGAGACAGAGCCTCCTTGTCCTTGTCGACATCGGCAGAGTGCAGCAACTCGTTCAGATCCCGCTCATAGTCGAGCATCAGGCGCAGGTAGATCTCCGCCTTGGACTTGAAATGCTTGTAGATGGTCCCTTTGCCGATACCCACGGCATCAGCAATCATCTCGACGGTGACGCTGTCTTCACCTTGTTCGAGGAACAGCTTGAGCGCGGTATCGAGAATTTCTTGCTCACGGCGACGAAACTCACGGACCTTACGAGGTTCTTTTTGCATAAGAAAAGGTCTGTTCGGGGTCAAAATCGAAGCCGCGTATTATGCCTAACTTGCGCCAAAATGCACGGATCATCCGTCGTTGCCACTGTTTCTGACGTAAAAGCCCTCGAGACGAAAAGACCCAGATGAGTCGCAAACGTCCGGAAAATCCAGTGAATACGGGCCCGGCAAGCGGTTCAAATAGAAAACATCGACAGCTGTAAAGCCTCGTATCAGACCGTAAAGTCTCGATTTTTCTGTAATCGGGTCTCGATACCGGCCTCAGCCCCACACTCGACGAAAATACCGCAATGAGTCGCAATTGCTTCACTGCTTCGCAGGAGTGTTGCCTTTATCAGCATCAGGAAATATTACCGATGAGCCTCGAAAGCTCCATCCAGGACAGGTGAAAGGTCTGAATGTATCGATACCATTGATGGGGATCAGGCTTCTCGGGAAACTAAACTGCAACAGCTTGTGTGTTTACCGAAGGGGGAAAATCGTCGAATTCGTGCAAATTTTGCGAAAACAGACTGTTTTTTTGGAATTTTCAACGAAATCAGCCCCAAAACACCGCAAATGAGAACTCAACCGAAGCGCTCGTATTCCAAATTTGTTTAAAAAACGAGCAGGAGCAACTGGACTGAATGCAATAGTGATCAATACTTGAACTGTCGGCGGGACATCTCCCCCAAGTGAAACGCCGATCAAGGTACCGAAGGACCGCGTGCCTTAGTTTTACTCCTAATGGTCTTAACCCGGATTCACCCCCCAGAACCCGGGTTTTTTTTGCCTGAAATTTGCTCTTCCACACACCGGCGACTCAGGCCTCGCCCTTGACTCGCGCCAGGGGAAACAGACGTTTGAAGTTGGCTGTGGTCTGTTCGGCAAAGGCGTCATAGGCTTCGCCCCGCAACATCGCCAGGAACTCCGCCACTTCACGTACGTACTGCGGCAGGTTGGGCTTGCCGCGATAGGGGATAGGCGCCAGATAAGGTGAATCGGTTTCCACCAACAAGCGATCGGCAGGCACCTGCCGCGCTACATCGCGCAAAGCGTCGGCATTGCGGAAGGTGACAATGCCCGACAGAGAAATATAGAACCCCAGGTCCAGAGCCGCCTTGGCCATGTCCCAGTCCTCGGTGAAGCAATGCAACACGCCGGCATTGGGCAATGCAGCTTCACGCAACAGCGCCAGCGTATCGGCCCGGGCACCGCGGGTATGCACGACCACCGGCTTGCCAGTCTGCTGCGCGGCCTGCAGGTGCAAACGGAAGGACTCCTGCTGCAACTCGGCCGCTTCCGGCTCGTAGTGATAGTCCAGGCCGGTCTCGCCGATGGCCACCACCCGCGGGTGGTTCAATTCATCCAGCAACCAGTCCAGCGCCGGAGCCGCCCCCGGCTGCACATCCAGCGGATGCACCCCCACCGAACAATCGACGTCGTCATAACGCTCGGCCAGCGCTTTGACGTCCGCCGCGTTGTCGGCACTGACGCCAATGCACAGAAAATGCCCGACACCGCGCTGACGGGCGGCATCGAGCGCAGCATCCAGTGAGCCGTCGTGGGCGGCAAGGTCGAGACGATCAAGGTGGCAATGGGAATCTACGAGCATAAGAGACTGCAACTACATCCGATAAATGAAAGGGCCGGACTGCACAGTCCGGCCGGATACAGGCTTGATTCTAGGCGCTGCCTGTCAGCGCTGGGTAGGCAGCGCCGACCATTGCACCAACAGCGCTTCCAGCAGCAACACGCGATTGAGGTTGGCCTTGCTCAGAACCTTTTGCCGCTGGGCCAGGATCCAGTCCTGGATCGCCAGCACCTTGTCCTGGCCGGACTTTTGCGCCAGGTACTGCAGCACCTTGCGCATGTCCTGCAACCCCAGTCCATCTTCGTCCTGGGTCAGTTGGTAGCGCAGGATCAGGTTCGACCAGTCACAGAACCAATCGAACAGCAGCAACAAGGGGATGGCATTCCAGGCCTCGGCCAACTGGGTTGGCGACTGTTGCTGCTTGAGCAACTTCTTCACCCCCTCTACCACCAACGCCCGCTGCTCACGCACCCCTTGGGCCTGCAAGCCGACGGCAGCCAGCGGCGATCCCGCCGCGAGGGTCAGCAGCTCCAACCGCTCCTCCTCGGTGCATTCAGGCAAGGCCTGGGACAGCCACTGCTGACTCATTGCCGCGCTGGGCAATGGGCACGCCTGCTGCACACAACGGCTCTTGATGGTGGGCAACAGCCGGCTGGGCTGATGGCTCACCAGCAACAGCACGGTGTCGCCTGAAGGCTCCTCAAGGCTTTTCAACAGGGCGTTGGAGGCGTTGATGTTCATCGACTCCACAGGCTCGATCAGCACCACCTTGCGTCCGCCCAGCTGCGCAGTCTGGACCACGAAACTCACCAGCTCGCGAACCTGGTCGACCTTGATCGCCTTGTCCGCTTCTTCGGGTTCCAGCACGTAATTGTCTGGATGACTACCCGCCTGCAACAACAGACAAGACTTGCACTGACCGCAGGCATCCAGCCCGTCGGGGCGCTGGCACAACAGGCGCGCCATCAGGCGCTCAGCCAGGGCCCGCTTGCCAATTCCCGCCGGGCCGTGCAGCAGGTAGGCGTGAGCATGTTGCGCGCGCCCCGCCAACTGTTGCCAGAGGCCGTCCTGCCAGGGAAAGACCTCAGCCACGGGCGCGCTCCAGCAATTGTGGCAGCAAGGCATCCAGGGACTGCTGGACCTGCGCCAGTGGCTGCGCCGCATCCACCAGGAAATAACGCTGCGGAGCAGCTTCAGCACGCTTCAGGTAAGCCTCACGCACCTTCTGGAAAAACGCCTGGCCTTCCTGCTCGAAGCGATCCAGCCGGCCACGGGCACTGGCCCGGGCCAGGCCAACGTCCACTGGCAGGTCAAACACCAGGGTCAGGTCCGGGCGCAGTTGGCCCTGGACGAAATCCTCAAGGGCAGCGATGCGCGCAAGGCTCAGGCCACGACCAGCCCCCTGATAGGCGTAGGTCGAGTCGGTGAAGCGGTCGCACAACACTACCGCGCCCCGGGCCAGTGCCGGGCGAATCACCGAGGCCAGGTGCTGGGCGCGGGCCGCGAACACCAACAGCAGCTCGGTATCGGCGCTCATGACTTCCTCCCCCGGAGTCAGCAACACTTCGCGAATCCGTTCAGCCAGGGGCGTGCCACCAGGCTCGCGGGTCAACAACACTTCGATGCCTGCAGCGCGCAAACGCTCGGCGAGGTACTCGCGGTTGGTGCTTTTGCCGGCACCTTCCGGGCCTTCCAGGGTAATAAACAAGCCAGTCACAGGCAGTCCTTAATCAAAGTCATTGCGGGCGTTTCGGCGCGGGTTCGGGCTCCACCGGAGCCACAGCCGGCGCGGGTGACGCTGGCGGCGAGCTGTCCGGCGCCGCCTGAGGCGCAACTGCCGGCGCCGAACTCTCGGCTTCGGGAGCGGCCGGAGCAGTAACTGGCGCCGGGCTGGAACGATAGTCGGCGCGACGCTTGAGCTGGAACTCGCGCACGGCGCTGTTATGGGCATCCAGATCATCGGAGAACACATGGCTGCCGTCACCCCGGGCAACAAAATACAGGCTCTTGCCCGGCACCGGATTGAGAGCGGCATGAATCGCCTCGCGCCCGACCATGGCAATCGGCGTGGGTGGCAACCCGGCAATCACATAGGTGTTATAGGGCGTGGCTTCCTTGAGATGCGCCCGGGTCAGCTTGCCGGTGTAGCGCTCGCCCAGACCATAGATCACGGTAGGATCGGTCTGCAGCAGCATGCCGATCTGCATGCGCCGTACAAAGACCCCCGCGATCTGTCCACGCTCATGGGGCACGCCGGTTTCCTTTTCCACCAGCGACGCCATGATCAGCGCCTGATAGGGATCACTGTAAGGCGCATCATCAGCCCGCCTGCTCCACTCCTTGGCCAGTACATCGTCCAGGCGGTCGTAGGCTTTTTCCAGAAGTTCGGCATCGGTCATGCCGCGCACAAAACGATAGGTATCGGGGAAGAAACGCCCCTCGGGGAACACGCCGCCGTGTCCGAGCTTCTCCATCACCTGGCTATCGCTGAGACCGGTCAGGGTCTGTTGCAATTTGTCGCTCTTGGCCAGGGCACTGCGCACCTGACGGAAGGTCCAGCCCTCCACCAGGGTCAGGCTGTACTGCACCACCTCGCCTCGCTGCCAGAGACCGATCAGGCCTTCGGCAGTCATGCCCGGTGTCATGCGGTACTCGCCGCTGTGCAAAGGCTGCCCCGGCAAGTTGAAGCGCCAGTAAAGGCGCAGCCAGAACGCGTCCTGGATCACGCCATCAGCCTGCAGACGATTGAAGGTTCCGGTGGGCGTAGAACCGGCGGGAACATCGAGCAGTTGCTCCTGACTCAGGTTCAGCGGTTGTTCCAGGGCCGAGTGCAGTTTCCAGGCACTCGCGCCCAGCAGCAGACCTGCCAGGACCAGTCCGGTTTCCAGCAGGAGCAGAAATTTACGTCTCACGAATCAAGCATCCAGTAGTGCGCGGGTAATGCCCTGCAGTTTACGGGTGAGCGCACCCGCCGACCAGCTCATCCCGGCGCAGCCAAGCACTGGCCAAATGCCGTAGACACTGTTGCAGACGAAGACCTCGTCCGCCTGTTGCAGTTGATCAAGGCTGATATCCGCCACTTCAAAGGGAATGCCTTGTGACTCGGCCTGAAACAAAATTTCAGCGCGCATCACTCCAGCCACACCGCAGCGACTCAGATCAGCCGTCAGGAGACGCCCCTGACTGACCAGAAACAGATTGCTGAATACACCTTCGATCACCCGTCCGGCACCATCGAGCATCAAGCCTTCGGCGTGCTCGGGGTCGCGCCATTCAGCGCGAGCCAGAACCTGTTCAAGGCGATTGAGATGCTTGAGGCCAGCCAGTAGCGGCTGCTCGGATAAACGCGTGACGCAAGGGAACAGCACAACCCCCTGATCGGCATGAGCCGCCGGATAAGCCGGCAAGGCCCCGCCCTGGAGAATCCGCCGCGCAGCGCCTGCAGGATCGGCGGCATATCCTCGCAGGCTGTCGCCCCGGGTCAGGATCAGCTTGAGCACGCCCTCCCCCAGGGCCGCCGCATAGGCCAGCACTTCGTCGCGAATCAGCGCCTGATCCGCGCTCAGCGCCAGACGTCGGCAGCCTTCGGCCAGACGCTGCAAGTGCCGCTCCAGCAGTTGCGGTTGCCCGGATCGGACAGCGATGGTCTCGAACAGACCATCGCCATAGGCCAGGCCGCGGTCCCTGAGCGACAGCGCGTCAGCTGGCCGACCGTCGACCCAGCTTTGCATCACTCGGAGAACCGGCGGAACACCAGGGAGCCGTTGGTGCCACCAAAGCCGAAGGAGTTGGAGAGCACCACATCGATGTCCATGCTGCGCGCAGTGTGCGGCACGAAATCGAGGTCGCAACCCTCATCCGGTTCATCCAGGTTGATGGTGGGCGGCGCGGCCTGACTGTTGATTGCCAGTACGCTGAAGATCGCCTCGATCGCCCCGGCGGCACCCAGCAGGTGACCGGTCATGGACTTGGTGGAACTGACCGCGAGCTTGTAGGCATGGTCGCCGAACACGCTCTTGATCGCTTCGGCTTCCGCCAGGTCACCGGCCGGAGTCGAAGTACCATGGGCGTTGATGTACTGCACTTGATCGACATTGAGCTTGGCATCACGCAAGGCGTTGGCGATGCAGCGAGCGGCACCGGCGCCATCGGCGGGTGGCGACGTCATGTGATAGGCATCACCGCTCATGCCGAAGCCGATCAGCTCAGCGTAGATGGTGGCGCCACGAGCCTTGGCGTGCTCCAGTTCCTCAAGAACCAAGGCACCCGCACCGTCGGCCAGCACGAAGCCATCACGCCCCTTGTCCCACGGACGGCTGGCACGGGTCGGCTCGTCATTGCGAGTCGACAGCGCACGGGACGCACCGAAGCCCCCCATACCCAGGCCACAGGCGGCCATTTCGGCGCCACCGGCAATCATCACGTCGGCTTCGCCGTAGGCAATGTTGCGCGCGGCCATGCCGATGCAGTGGGTACCGGTGGTACAGGCAGTAGAAATGGCATAGTTCGGCCCCTGGGCACCCAGATGGATGGACAGGAAGCCGGAAATCATATTGATGATCGAACCGGGCACGAAGAACGGAGAAATCCGCCGTGGGCCGGAATCGTGCAGGATGCGGCTGGTTTCTTCGATATTGGTCAAACCGCCAATACCCGACCCCATGGCCACGCCGATGCGCTCACGGTTGGCATCGGTGACTTCCAGGCCGGCGTTACGCACCGCCTGAAACCCGGCCGCCAGACCGTATTGAATGAACAGGTCGAGTTTGCGGGCCTCTTTGGCCGACAGGTACTCCTCGACATTGAAGCCCTTTACCGAGCCGCCAAAACGGGTGGAATAGGCAGAAAGGTCGGTGTGTTCGATCAGACCAATGCCACTTTGGCCAGCCAGAATGCCCTGCCAGCTACTCGGTACATCCGTACCCAGTGGCGACAACATACCCATACCGGTGACTACGACGCGTCTACGCGACACAGCACTCTCCTTTTTCTAATGACGACACTTTGTATCAGGCCTAAAGAAAAAACCGCACGCCGTAACGGCAGTGCGGTTTTTCCATGACAGCAAAAGACGACTACAAACGATTAAGCCTGGTGGCTAGTAACGTAGTCGATAGCTGCTTGAACGGTAGTGATCTTTTCAGCTTCTTCGTCAGGGATTTCGGTCTCGAATTCCTCTTCCAGAGCCATCACCAGCTCAACGGTGTCAAGGGAGTCGGCACCCAGGTCTTCAACGAAGGAAGCGGTGTTCACAACTTCTTCTTCTTTAACGCCCAGTTGCTCAGCAACGATTTTCTTGACGCGCTCTTCGATGGTGCTCATACCTTGTTTTCACTCCTAATGGACAAATTCAGGCAGCTGGCCAGTGGGTAAGTGTATAGAAAGGCTTTTCAGCTTTTCAACTGAAAGCTTCATCCCTCAAACCCTTTGGCCATCTGCCTATAAATTGATTGCAGCTTTATAACGGATTTTAGACAGCTCGTATGACATTTTTTTGAAGCAATCCGTCACATTTGACTCACATATACATCCCGCCGTTGACCGGGATTGTAGCCCCAGTAACGTATGCCGCACCGTCGGATGCCAGAAAAGCGACCACTTGCGCGATCTCTTGAGCCTGACCCAGACGACCCAGCGGAATTTGCGTCAGCAGGGCTTCACGTTGTGCTTCCGGCAACTCGCGGGTCATATCGGTATCGATAAAACCTGGAGCAACCGAGTTCACAGTGATCGACCGCGAACCCACTTCACGCGCCAGGGCACGGCTGAAACCTTCCAGACCGGCTTTGGCGGCGGCGTAGTTTACTTGGCCTGCGTTGCCCATGGCACCCACAACCGAGCCAATACTGATAATTCGCCCCCAACGAGCCTTGGTCATGCCACGCAAAACACCCTTGGACAGGCGATACAGACTATTCAAGTTGGTATCGACCACGTCGTACCACTCGTCATCTTTCATGCGCATCATCAGGTTGTCGCGAGTGATACCGGCATTGTTCACCAGGATCGCCGGCGCACCGAACTGCTCGGTGATGCTGGCCAGAACCGCAGCCACGGACTCGTCGCTGGTGACATTGAGCTCAAGGCCGGTGCCTTGAATGCCGTTTTCCTTAAGGGTAGCGGCGATGCGCTCGGCCCCCGAAGCGGAAGTGGCAGTACCCACCACGGTGGCGCCCATACGCCCCAGCTCAAGCGCGATGGCCTGGCCGATCCCACGGCTAGCGCCGGTCACCAGTGCAACTTTACCTTGCAGACTCATGCAAGCTTCTCCTAGTTCAGGCCAACGCTGCACGAGCGGCAGCGAAAGCATCTGGGGTATTCAGGTTAGAGGTCGACACGCCTTCGGCGCAGCGCTTGTTGAGACCGGCCAGGACCTTGCCCGGACCGCATTCCACCAGCTGGGTGGCGCCCTGGTTCGCCAGGGTCTGCACCGACTCGACCCAGCGCACAGGCTTGTACAGCTGTTCCAGCAAGTCGCGCTTGAGAGTATCGAGGTCGGCCGCCACGGCGGCGCTGACATTCTGTACCAGCGGAATCTGCGGTGCCTGCCAGTTGATCGCAGCAATCGATTCAGCGAAACGCTCAGCCGCAGGGCGCATCAGCTCGCAATGGGACGGCACGCTGACCGGCAATGGCATGGCGCGCTTGGCTCCGCGCGCCTTGCAACCCTCGATAGCACGGTCCACCGCCGCCTTGGCACCAGCGATCACCACCTGGCCCGGGGAGTTGTAGTTCACCGCACTGACCACTTCACCTTGCGCCGCTTCTGCACAGGCCGCCACGACATCGGCGTCGTCCAGACCAAGAATTGCCGCCATGCCGCCTTGACCTGCCGGCACGGCTTCCTGCATCAGCTGACCACGACGCTCGACCAGCTTGACCGCTTCGGCCAGAGTCAGACTGCCAGCGGCCACCAGGGCGCTGTATTCACCCAGACTGTGACCCGCGACGAAGGCCGGACGCGCACCACCCTCAGCCAACCAGACACGCCACAGGGCGATGGAGGCGGTGAGGATGGCCGGTTGAGTCTTGTCGGTTTGATTGAGCAGCTCTTCGGGACCTTGCTGGGTCAGCGCCCAGAGGTCGTAGCCCAGAGCATCGGAGGCTTCCTTGAAGGTATCGAGGATCAGTGGGTACTGCGCGCCCAACTCGGCCAACATGCCGAGGGACTGCGAGCCCTGTCCTGGAAAGACGAATGCGAGGGATGCAGACATGTAACAAGCCCCTAATGATCTTGTCGTCGGAGAATTGACGTCACACCGCGGTGGACGCAAGAAACTGACAGTTGGATGGCCAATTGAACTGAGCGGTCACATTTAAGCACTCCACAGGATAAACGCCTAAAGCAAGAGATCTTCAAGGCGCCCATGCAGGCGTCGCGGCAGGTCTTCCTGGATTTCGATCAATGCACGCTGAATCGCACTCTGGAACCCCTGAACGCCCGCAGAACCGTGGCTTTTCACCACTATTCCCTGCAACCCGAGAAAGCTCGCACCATTGTGCCGAGCCGGCGCCAGGTCCGCCTGTAATCGCCGCATCAGCGGCAAGGCCAGCACACCTACGGCCCGGGATAGCAGATTGCGCCTGAACAATGCCTCGATACGAGCAGCAATCATGGTGGCCAGCCCCTCGCTGGACTTGAGCAGGATGTTGCCGACAAAACCGTCGCACACCACCACATCCGCCTCGCCGCGATACAACCCGTCACCTTCAACGAAGCCTATGTAGTTCAGCCCTCGCGCCTGCTGAAGCAGACTCGCCGCCAGCTTGACCTGCTGATTACCCTTGATGTCTTCGGTACCGATATTCAGCAAGGCCACTCTTGGCCGCACGATGCCCAGGCTTTGCGCCGCAACCGACCCCATGATTGCGAACTGCAACAGGTGCTCGGCACTGCAATCGACGTTGGCCCCCAGGTCCAGCAACTGGCAATAGCCGCGCTGAGTGGGAATGGCAGCCACCATCGCCGGACGATCGATACCGGGCAGGGTCTTGAGTACGTAACGCGACAGAGCCATCAGTGCCCCGGTATTACCTGCACTGACACAAGCCTGGACCTTTTCATCCCGCAACAACTCGAGCGCCACCCGCATCGACGAATCAGGCTTGCCACGCAATGCCTGGGCAGGCTTCTCGTCCATGGCAATCACTTCGCTTGCCGGAGTAATCGTCAGGCGCGCGCGATCCACGGCCGAATGACCGGAGAGCAGCTCTTCAAGTAGGGAGGGTTGACCGACCAGGGTCAGATGCAGCGAGGGGGTAGCAGACAGGCAAGCAATACTGGCCTGAACAATGCTGCGGGGACCGAAGTCCCCGCCCATTGCGTCAATCGCGATGACTTGAGCGGACAAGGATTACTCGTCAGCGCCCTTGTCGATCACTTTACGACCACGGTATACGCCTTCTGGCGATACGTGGTGACGCAGGTGAACTTCACCGGTGGTCTTTTCTACGGACAGGGTGCTAGCCTCGAGAGCATCGTGGGAGCGACGCATGTCACGGGCAGAGCGGGATTTTTTGTTCTGCTGAACAGCCATAATTGATTAACTCCTAAACGTTTGGGTCACGCTTTAACTGCGCCAATACACTGAACGGGTTGGACCGCGTTACCTCGTCCTCGCTCGGTTCGGGCTCATCGAGCCCCGCCGGCTGCTGGCATTCTTCCGGATGATGAGCAGGCACGATGGGCAAGGCAAGCAAAAGCTCTTCCTCGACCAACGCCTGCAGATCCAAAGGATCTTCGCCCAGTTCCAGCACGTCATAACCTTTCGGCAACGACTGGGTATTCGCACCCTCCTTCACCACGGCGTAACTGCACTCGCTGTGGATCGGCAGGGTGACCAGCTCAAGACAACGCTGGCAAACCATTTTGACTTCGACGTCGATGGAGCTGTGGATAACTACAGCTTTACGCTCGTCACGCTCGAAAACGAATTTAGCCTGCACCGTACCGACATTGTCGGAAAGCGGGTCGCAGAGTCTCTCCAAATCGGCCAGCAGCAGTTCACCTTGAAGGGTGGTGCCACGGTCAGCCAATTTGCGCGGGTCAACGTGAGGTGGAATCGGGTCATTCAACATAGGCGCAGCATTATAGGGATGCCCCCGGCCATGTCAAAGGAAATTCAGCCCTGTCCGTCACTTGCGAGCCCCGCTAGAATTCCCGCCCCACCCCAGGAGATGCACATGCTGCCTTTATTACTAGCTTCGAGCTCGGTGTACCGCCGAGAATTGCTCTCTCGCCTGCAGCTCCCCTTCACTTGCAGCTCTCCTGACATTGATGAAAGCCACCGCCCCGGCGAGCACGCCATAGAGCTGGTGAAGCGCCTGGCGGAGGAAAAAGCCCGCGCCCTGGCAACCACCCACCCAGCACACCTGATCATCGGCTCGGATCAGGTGGCGGTACTGGGAGAGCGCATCATCGGCAAGCCTCACACCTTCGACAAGGCCCGCCAGCAGTTGCTGGACGCCAGCGGCGCGAGCGTGACCTTCCTCACCGGCCTGGCCCTGCTCAACAGCAAGAGCGGCCAATGCCAGGTGGACTGCATCCCCTTTACGGTCAACATGCGACACCTCGACAGCGCCCGCATCGAACGCTACCTGCACGCAGAGCAGCCCTTCGACTGCGCCGGCAGCTTCAAGGCCGAAGGCCTGGGCGTCAGCCTGTTCCAGAGCACCGCCGGCAGCGATGCCACCAGCCTCATAGGCCTGCCACTGATCCGCCTGGTGGACATGCTACTGACCGAAGGCGTGGAAGTACCCTGAGCAGACACTAAAAAGCCGGCACTACGGCCGGCTTTTTACTCACCCTCGAAGTCAACGCAAGGTTGGCCCCTGAAAACCCATCCACATGGCGATCTGCTCAGCCACACTGGCACCAAGCTTCTTCGAGAAACGATCGAAAGGCGATTCCTGAACAGTAAAATCCACCACTTCCTTCTCACCGATCACATCCCGCGCCACCGAACTGGTGCTGCCCAGGCCGTCAATCAAGCCCAACTGCAGTGCCTGCTCACCAGACCAGACCAACCCGGAGAACAGCTCAGGATGCTCCTTGTCCTTGAGACGCTCGCCACGCCCACGCTTGACGCTGGCGATGAACTGACGATGAGTTGTATCCAGCACACCTTGCCAGAACTGGGTCTCTTCAGGCTTTTGCGGCTGAAACGGATCAAGGAACGACTTGTGCTCGCCAGAGGTGTAGGTACGGCGCTCGACCCCCAGCTTCTCCATGGCACCGACAAAACCGTAACCGGCAGCCGTAACCCCAATGGAGCCCACCAGACTCGCCTTGTCGGCATAGATCTGATCAGCAGCACTGGCAATGTAATAAGCGCCAGAAGCACCGAGATCAGAAATCACCGCATAAACCTTGGTGTCCTTGTGCAGAGCCCGTAAACGGCGAATCTCGTCATAAACATAGCCAGACTGCACCGGACTGCCGCCAGGACTGTTGATACGCAAAACAATGCCCTTGACCTTGGGATCATCAAAGGCCGTGCGCAAGCTACCGACGATATTGTCTGCACTTGCAGACTCCTTGTCGGCAATCACCCCCGTGACATCGATCACTGCGGTGTAGCTACCACCACGAGCGGCGCTCTTCTCCATGGTCATCAACGGAGTAAACAACGCCAGCGCGACAAACAGGTACACAAAGGTCAGCAGCTTGAAGAAAATCCCCCAACGCCGCGAACGACGCTGCTCCTGAACACTGGCCAGGAGGGTCTTTTCCAACAACTGCCAGCTTTTATCGTCACCACCTTCAGCGCTGGCCTTGCTTGGCGCCTTCCATTCATCAGACATGCTTGCTACCCCAACGAAAACTTAATCGACACCCTGACTGAGCCAGGCGTGCAACTCAGGAAAACGATCAATGGACAGGCGCGGCTCAAACACCTGCAAGGCCTCAATGGACTGAGCACCGTAGCTAACCGCCACCGAATCCATGCCAGCATTACGCGCCATCAACAGATCGAAGGACGAATCCCCGACCATCAATGCCTGCCGAGGCCCAACACCGCAATGAGCAAGAATCTCCTCCAGCATCAAGGGATGGGGCTTGCTGGCAGTCTCATCGGCGGCCCGGGTGATATCGAAATACTCTTCCCAGCCATGAGACTTCAGCACCCGATCCAAGCCCCGGCGCGCCTTGCCCGTAGCGACCGCCAACCGATAACCCTCAGCCCGAAAGGCCTCAAGAGACGACACCACTCCGGCAAACAACGGTGAAGGCTCAGCCTCAAGCGCGATGTAGTGTTCCGCGTAATGCTGACGAAAGGCGACCAACTGGCCGTCGTCGATTTCCGGATACAAGGTACGAATCGCCTCCGGCAACCCAAGCCCGATGATGCCCTTGACAGCAAAATCATCACGCCGAGGAAAACCGGATCGATCGGCAGATACGTGCATCGACTCAACAATCCGACCAATGGAGTCAGCCAGAGTGCCGTCCCAATCGAAGATCAGCAGTTGGTAATCAGGGTGCACTCAAGCGCTCCACGGTTTTGGCCCACATGTCGTCCACTGGGGCCTGCAACTTCAGCTCACCACCATCCGGCAGCGGCACCGTCAACATATAGGCATGGAGAAACAGGCGCTTACCGCCCAACTCGCGAATCTCACGAGTGAAATCGTCGTCGCCGTATTTGCTGTCGCCAGCGATGCAGTGCCCGGCGTGCAGGGTGTGCACACGAATCTGATGCGTACGCCCGGTGACCGGCTTGGCCTCGACCATAGTGGCGAACTCACCGAAGCGGCGCAGCACCTTGAACACCGTCAAGGCCTCCTTGCCCTCCTCGTTCACTTCCACCATGCGCTCGCCCGAGCGCAGATTGCTCTTGAGCAACGGCGCCCGCACCTGCTTCAGCGCAGTAGCCCAGTGACCACGAACCAGCGCCATATAGCGCTTATCCACACCATCACCGCGCAAAGCGGCATGCAGGTGGCGCAACATGCTGCGCTTCTTCGCGATCATCAACAGGCCAGAAGTATCGCGATCGAGGCGATGCACCAACTCCAGTTCCTTGGCATCCGGGCGCAACTGACGAAAGGCTTCGATTACCCCGAAATTCAGGCCGCTTCCGCCATGCACAGCAATGCCTGCAGGCTTGTTGATCACAATCAGGGCCTTGTCTTCGAAGACGATCGACGCCTCAAGACGCTGCAGCAAACCTTGCGCCAGCGGCACCGGCTCGTCGCGCTCAGGCACGCGCACCGGCGGCACGCGCACCACATCACCCGCCTGCAGCTTGTATTCGGGCTTGATCCGCCCCTTGTTCACCCGCACTTCGCCTTTGCGCAAAATGCGATAAATCAAGGTCTTGGGCACGCCTTTGAGCCGAGCAAGAAGGAAGTTATCAATTCGTTGGCCGGCATATTCCGGCGAGACCTCAAGCATTTGAACGCCTGGGGTCGAGGGGGCAGTAGTCGTCATGGCGCGAATGATAACAATTTTTTATGGATTTGAAGCACTTAATGATTGCTGCTATAGTCGCGAACGCCGCCAAAAGCGGCTGGACAGCGGAACAGCGGCAACTAGCCGGCCCTGACCAACGCAATTCATAAGGACGCAAGGCCGTCCTACGCAGCTCTCGCTACATACCGGAAGAGTCTGACGTTGTAACAAGCGCAGGTGACATGAGGCCTGAAACCCGTAGAAAGCAGAGTTATCACTCGCCTTTTACGCAGCGATTAACGGCCAGTTCACAAAGTGCAGTCGGCGACAGACAACCCCGAGCGAAGGTTACGGAAACAACGCCTTTAGCCATGATGCGTGACCTCCCCTTTCGGAGTTCACGGTAAATGCCAACCCGCTGCGGATTCTGCGCGCGGCAGCACCCGAATTATCAGGGATACGTGTAGGGTGGAGATGCACAACCGTCGGACTGTGTAGCATTAGGCTTTATTCAAGACGCTTCATCTCGTCCACAGTCGCCGGTTGATTCCTCCTCCTGACAGACTTTTGCTTAAGCGGTGCCTTAGTCACCACAGCAAGCAGGACGCGTGAGTCGCGACTTCGTTCTTAGTTATTCGGACGAACCTCGCTAGACACTCGAGTGGTCAACCACTCCTGACGCACCTGACACCGACCGTGAGAAGTCGTGTGTGCCGAACGCCGTTTCCGGCAGCCCGGAAACCGACGGTACTACATGAAAAGAATGCTGATTAACGCAACTCAACCCGAAGAGTTGCGTGTTGCCCTGGTAGACGGCCAGCGCCTCTACGATCTGGACATCGAGTCCGGTGCACGCGAGCAGAAAAAGGCCAACATCTATAAAGGCCGCATCACTCGTATCGAACCAAGCCTTGAGGCTGCCTTTGTCGATTTCGGCTCTGAGCGCCACGGCTTCCTGCCCCTCAAAGAAATTTCCCGCGAATACTTCAAGAAAGCCCCTGAAGGCCGCGTCAACATCAAGGACGTCCTGAGCGAAGGCCAGGAAGTCATCGTCCAGGTCGAAAAAGAAGAGCGTGGCAACAAGGGCGCCGCCCTGACCACCTTCATCAGCCTGGCGGGCCGTTACCTGGTACTGATGCCGAACAACCCACGTGCCGGCGGCATCTCCCGTCGCATCGAAGGCGAAGAGCGCAACGAACTGCGTGAAGCGTTGAACGGCCTGGTAGCTCCTGCCGACATGGGCCTGATCGTGCGCACTGCCGGCCTGGGCCGCAGCAGCGAAGAAATGCAGTGGGACCTCGACTACCTGCTGCAACTCTGGACCGCCATCAAAGAAGCATCGCTGGATCGCTCCGCGCCATTCCTGATCTACCAGGAAAGCAACGTGATCATCCGCGCGATTCGCGACTACCTGCGCCAGGACATCGGCGAAGTGCTGATCGACAGCGTTGAAGCCCAGGACGAAGCCCTGACCTTCATCCGCCAGGTGATGCCGCAGTACGCCAGCAAGATCAAGCTGTACGAAGACAGCGTTCCGCTGTTCAACCGTTTCCAGATCGAAAGCCAGATCGAGACCGCCTTCCAGCGTGTGGTTGAACTGCCTTCCGGCGGCTCCATCGTCATCGACCCAACCGAAGCCCTGGTGTCCATCGACATCAACTCGGCCCGCGCCACCAAAGGCAGCGACATCGAAGAAACCGCCCTGCAGACCAACCTGGAAGCAGCGGAAGAAATCGCTCGCCAGTTGCGCCTGCGTGACATCGGCGGCCTGATCGTCATCGACTTCATCGACATGACCCCGGCCAAGAACCAGCGCGCAGTGGAAGAGAAAGTCCGCGAATGCCTGGAAGCCGACCGCGCCCGCGTGCAGATCGGTCGCATCTCGCGCTTCGGCCTGCTGGAAATGTCCCGTCAGCGCCTGCGCCCATCCCTGGGTGAAAGCAGCGGCATCGTCTGCCCGCGCTGCAACGGCACCGGCATCATCCGTGACGTCGAGTCGCTGTCCCTGGCGATCCTGCGCCTGATCGAAGAAGAAGCCCTGAAAGACCGCACCGCCGAAGTTCGCGCCCAAGTGCCGATTCCGGTCGCGGCTTTCCTGCTCAACGAAAAACGCAACTCGATCACCAAGATCGAACTGCGCACCCGTGCCCGCATCGTCATTCTGCCGAACGATCACCTCGAAACGCCGCACTTCGAAGTACAGCGTCTGCGCGATGACAGCCCGGAAGCCAACACCAACCAGTCCAGCTACGAAATCGCTGCTGCTGCCGCCGAAGCCGAAGAAGTTCAGCCAACCGCCGCCACCCGCACCCTGGTTCGCCAGGAAGCCGCGGTGAAGACCGCTCCGGCCCGCGCCAACGCACCAGTTCCAACCGAAGCCCCTGCCCCGGTTGCCGCTCCTGCTCCGGTTGTTGCCGAGCCAAGCCTGTTCAAAGGCCTGGTGAAGTCCCTGGTCAGCCTGTTCGCCACCAAGGAAGAGCCAGCGGCTCCAGTTGTGGTCGAGAAGCCAGTGACCGAACGCCCTGCACGCAGCAACGAAGAGCAACGTCGCAATGGCCGCCAACAGAGCCGCAACCGCAACGGCCGCCGCGATGAAGAACGCAAGCCGCGCGAAGAACGTGCTCCGCGTGAAGAACGCGCACCACGGGAAGAGCGTCAGCCACGGGAAGTTCGTGAAGCCCGTGAAGAAGTACAAGGCGTAGCCCGCGAAGAACGCGCTCCACGCGCACCTCGTGAAGAACGTCAACCACGCGCCCCTCGCGAGGACCGCAAGCCACGTGGCGAACGTGAAGAGCGTGTTCGCGAACTGCGTGAACCGCTGGATGCCGCTCCGGCTGCAGCCGCCGCTACCGCCGTTGCTGTGACTGAAGAGCGTCCAGCTCGCCAGCCACGTGAAGAGCGCCAGCCGCGTCAACCACGTGAAGAGCGCCAACCACGCGCCGAGCAGGCTCAAGCCGCTGCCGCCAGCGAAGAAGAAGTGCTGCCTAACGAAGAGCAACTGCAGGAAGAGGGCCAGGACAACGCCGAAGGCGAACGTCCACGTCGTCGCTCCCGCGGCCAGCGTCGTCGCAGCAACCGTCGTGAACGTCAGCGCGATGCCAACGGCAATGTGATCGAAGGCTCGGAAGAGAACGGCGAAGAGCCGAGCAGCGCCGACCTGGCTGCCGGCCTCGCGGTTACCGCTGCCGTTGCCAGCACCGCCATCAGCGCCAACGCTGAAGCCGAAGCACATCAGCAAGCCGAACGTGCTACGGCCGCGGTTGAAGAAAAGGCTCCGCAAGCGCCTGTTGTTGAAGCCAACACTGCAGTGGAAGCTCCAGCAGCTCCAGCGGTTGAAGTTGCTCCAGTAGCCGAAGCGGCCCCGGTGGTTGCAGAACCCGCCCAGGTTGAAGTTGCTGCCGAACCGGCCGTGGTTGTGGAAGCACAGCCAGTGGTTGCCCAGCAGCCTGTGGCAGAACCTGTAGCCCCAGCGCCAGTGACTGAAGAAAAGGCCATCGAGCCGGCTCAGGAAACTCCAGTGCCTGCAACTGAGCCTGTAGCTGTCGAGCAGCCAGTGGTTGCTCAGCAGCCAGCCCAGGCTGAAGAGCCTGCTCCGGTTGTCGCCCCTGTGGTTGCCGAAGCACCCGCTCCAGTGATCGAGGCCGCTCCTGCCAGCGCCCTGACCAGCAACGGTCGCGCACCAAACGATCCGCGCGAAGTGCGTCGTCGCAAGCGTGAAGCCGAGCGTCTGCAGAAGGAGGCCGAACTGGCTGCCGCAGCTGCCCCGGTTGAAGCCGTGGTCGCTGCCGAACCCGCTCCGGTAGAAGCGCCAGTGGTCGTCGAGGCCGCTCCAGCGCCTGTCGAAGCAGCCGAAGCAGCACCTGCGCCTGTCGCCGAACCTGCGGTCGAGCAAGCTGCCCCAGCCGTGGAAGAGGCTCCGCACAACGTCGAACACGCCGTTGAGCACGTAGCCCACACCGAGGAGAAACAGCACGAGCCTAAACCTCTCGTCTGACTCCATCGGCAATGAAAAAGCCCCGCCCGGTTAACCGAGCGGGGCTTTTTCATGCCTGCCATTCAGCGTTCCCGATAGACCAGCGCCTCGGGTCGATCCACATCCCATACCACTCCCGGGTCGGTCACTGCCACCTCGACCACCTTGCCCGAGGTAAACAGGCACTTGGCACCGCGATCACCGGACAAGCCTTGCAATGCAGCGCCATAAGCCCGACCAAACCCCACCGGATGCCCCAGATCGTCACCCAGCCGAGGCACGCTGATGCCCTCCTCGGTCAACGCCTCGATTACCCGCGTTATGGTGCCAGGCAAGATAAAGGGCATATCCCCCAGCAAAATCACCCAACCACCGGCATCGGCACTAGCAGCCACTGCCGCCGCCAGACTCTGGCCCATGCCAAGGGAATCCAGCAACAGCACCTGGCAGCCATAAGCCTGCGCCAGTTCCGCCACCTGCGGCCGACCCGGCGTCGTGACCAGCACTCGCCGATGCATTTCCACCGGCAGGTTGACCAGCACCTGCTCCAGCACCGGTCGCAATACACCATCGCGACCTCTGCAAGGTGCCAGCAACTTATCCTGATCGCTCCCTGCCACCTCTCGATAACGACTGCCCTGCCCCGCCGCCAGGATGACGGCGCAAGGCGGGGCAATCATGTGGTCGCCTCGGCCACTCGGGCCAACGGCTTCTTCTGCAAGGGCTCAATGCCATTCTTGATCGCCACGATCTCCGCCATCAGCGACAGGGCAATCTCCGCCGGCGTATGACTGCCGATGTGCAACCCCACCGGGCCATGCAAACGCTCGATGGCCGGCGCTGACAATCCCAAGAGCGCCAGATTGTCCCGACGTTTCTGGCTGTTGACCCGAGACCCCAGGGCTCCGACATAAAACGCCGGGGAATCGAGCGCCGTCAGCAGGGCCATGTCATCCAGACGCGGATCGTGAGTCAGCGCCACCACCGCCGTGCGCTCATCGGGCTTAATACTCAGCACCGCATCGTCGGGCATGCCGGCGACAAAGCGCCCATCCTGATCCTCCCACCCTTGCACGAACTCCTGGCGCGGATCACAGACCAGCACCTCGAAGTCCAGCAGACGGGCCATTTGCGCCACATAACGGGAAAGCTGCCCGGCGCCGATCAGCAACAGACGCCAGCGCGGCCCATAGATCGCCCGCAGAGTGAGCCCGTCGAACGCCAGCTCATCCGTCTTGCTCGCCGCCTTGAGCAGCACCTGGCCGCTACTCAGGTTCAATTCCCGAGCCACGATCTGGTGCGCCTCGCAGCGCTCCAGCAACTCGGCGACCCAGGAAGGATCGCCAACCCGCTCCTCGGTCAGGCGCAAGGTGCCGCCACAAGGCAGGCCAAAACGTGCCGCCTCCTCCAGGGTCACACCATAGGTCAGCAACTGCACCGGCGGCCCGGACAGGGACAAGCGCCCATCCGCCAGGCGCGTGATCAAGTCGTCCTCGATACAACCACCGGATACCGAGCCAATCACCACCCCATCGTCGCGCAAGGCCAACATGGCACCCGGCAACCGGGGCGCACTGCCCCAGGTCTGCACCACGCTATAGAGCACCACCGTGCGCCCGGCGCGGCGCCACTCCAGAACACTGCGCAGGACATTCAGGTCGACGCTGTCCATCAGGCACCCGCCTGCTGCCAACCCTGCAGCTGGTAGCGCACGGGCAGATTGCGGATGCGCTTGCCGGTGGCGGCGAAGATGGCGTTGCACAGGGCCGGCGCAATCGGTGGTACACCCGGCTCACCAACACCTCCCAGCGGCACCTCGCCCGGCGGAGTCAGCAAATGCACCTGCACCTCTTTCGGCGCCAGGGACATCCGTGCCACCTCATACATATGGAAATTGTCCTGCTGCACCTTACCGTCCTTGAAGCTGATCTCCCCCAGCACCGCATTGCCCAGGCCCATGACACAAGCCCCCTCGAACTGCGAGCGAATACGCTCGGGGTTGATCTGCGGACCGCAATCCACGGCGATATCAGCCTTGTGCACAATCAGCGTGCCATCCTCCTTCACCTCCACTTCGATCACCGCTGCCACGTAGGTCACGAAGCTGTAGTGCACCGCCAACCCCAGGCCACGCCCCTTGGGCAGCGAGCGCCCCCACCCGGCGGCCTTGGCCGCGGTTTCCAGCACCGCGCGCATGCGCCCGGTATCGATCGGGTAACGCTCAGGGGACTCGCCGTAATTCCATTCTTCGCTCAGGGTTCGCGGATCGATCTGACGGTCCGGCCCCAACAGCTTGAGCTGGTACTTCAGTGGGTCCTGGCCCGCCTTGTGGGCCAGTTCGTCGACAAAACTCTGAATGGCAAAACCGTGGGGAATATTCGACACCGAGCGATACCAACCCACCCGGGTATGGGCCGCCGCTTCGGGGTTTTCCAGGCGCACATTGGGAATCGCATAGGCCATGTTGGTGAAGCCCATGCCCAGCTCGAAGGCGCCTTCATGGTTCATCCCCGGGGCAAACAACGCGGTAATGCTCGGCGCCACGGTGCGATGCAGCCAGGCGGCGGGCATGCCGTCCTCGCTTAACCCGGCCTTGAGGTACTCCGCCGACACCGTATGGAAGTAGGAGTGGTGGATATCATCCTCCCGGGTCCACTGCACCCG
Source organism: Pseudomonas danubii (assembly GCF_042980055.1). NCBI lineage: Bacteria > Pseudomonadati > Pseudomonadota > Gammaproteobacteria > Pseudomonadales > Pseudomonadaceae > Pseudomonas > Pseudomonas danubii. The sequence goes on along the minus strand of NZ_CP116502.1, from coordinate 3,173,367 downwards.
CACCGCCTTACCGGGAAATGCCTTGGCCAGGATGGCCGCTTCAAGAATGAAGTCCGGCTTGGATTTGCGTCCGAAGCCGCCGCCCAGCAGGGTGACGTTGACCGTGACCTGGTCAAAGCCGATGCCCAGGCGCTCGGCAATCCGCTCACGGGTCACCTGAGGCGCCTGACTCGGCGCCCAGGCCTCGCAACGGCCATCCACGAAGCGCGCCACGGCCACCATCGGCTCCATGGGTGCCTGGGCCAGGTGCGGCAGGTAATAGGTGGCTTCCAGGCTGCTCTGCGCACCACTCAGGGCTTCATCCAGGTTGCCGGTGCTGCGCACCACCTTGCCCGGCTTTTGCGCCGCCGCCTCCAACTCCTTGCGATATTCGATGGAGTTGTACCCGGCATTGACTCCATCGTCCCACTCGATCTTCAGGGCATCGCGGCCCTTGATCGCCGCCCAGGTGTTGCTCGCCACCACCGCCACACCGCCCAGGGGCTGGAACTCGGAAGGCAACGGACGGCCATCGATGGGCATGACCTTGATCACCCCAGGCACCTTCAGCGCTGCACTGTCATCAACGGACTTGACCTTGCCGCCATAGACTCGGGGCCGCGCCACCGCCGCAAACAGCATGCCTTCAAAGTGCACATCGGCGCCGTACACCGCACGACCATTGACGATGTCCTCGCCGTCGATGGCCCGGGTCGCCTCTTTACCGATATAGCGAAACTCCGACGCCTGCTTCAGCCGCAGGCTGTCCCGGGCCGGCACCGCCAGAGCCCCCGCCGCTGCGGCCAGAGCGCCATAGCCCAGTTCGCGCCCGCTGGGTTGGTGAACCACTTTGTGCAACTGCGCCCGGCACTCGCTCAGCGGTACTTGCCATTGATCGGCGGCGGCCTGTTCCAGCATGGTTCGCGCAGCGGCGCCGCAACGACGCATGGGCTCGTACCAATGGCGCATGCTGCGCGAACCGTCGGTGTCCTGGTTGCCAAAGCGCGCCTCGTCCCCGGGCGCCTGCTTGACCTTGACCTGAGCCCAATCGGCCTCCAGCTCATCAGCCACCACCATGCTCAGGCTGGTCCGCACCCCCTGGCCCATCTCCGAACGGTTGCAGATCACCGTCACGCTGCCGTCACTGGCGATGCTCACATAGACCTTGGGATCGTCGACCCAGCCATGGGGCATGCCATCGGCACCGAACTTCTGGTCTTCGGCAAACGCCTGCTGCCAGCCCCAACTGGCCGCCAGCACCAGGGCTCCGGTTGCACCCACGCCCTTGAGAAAACTCCGGCGGCTGAGGTTGCTCAGGGCAAAATCACTGGGTAGGTGGTTCATGCCTTGGCCTCCTGCAGATGGTTGGCTGCCTGGCGAATCGCGGTCTTGATCCGGTTGTAGGTACCGCAGCGACAGATATTGCCGAGCATCGCCTCCTCGATCTGCTCGTCGCTGGGATTGGGATGGGTCTTGAGCAATGCAGTGGCGGACATGATCTGTCCGCCCTGGCAATAACCGCACTGGGCCACCGCTGTATCCAGCCAGGCCTGCTGCACCACCTGCCCGACCGGATCGTTGTGCAGGTTATCGATGGTGCTGATGTTCTTGCCCAGCACCGAGCCGGCCGGGGTGATACAACTGCGCGCCGGATCACCGTCGATATGAACGGTGCAGGCGCCGCACAGGCCCATGCCGCAGCCGAATTTGGTGCCGCTGTAACCCGCCACATCGCGGATGGCCCACAACAGTGGCATGTCCTCGGTGACGTCCAGTGGATGATCTTGACCGTTAAGCTTCAGGGTAATCATGGGCACGCCCGCATTCTATGAGGTGATGGGGTCGAGCCATCTGCCACGCAGCAGCGCGGCTGCGGTGCGCGCAGATCGGCTCAGGCTAATCGGGCTCTCTTGTGAAGACGGCGCTTCACCGGGCCTTTGGCGACGACAAATACTCACATTGTTAGCAAGCTAAGTTAAGTCGTCATGCATAAAAAAGCCTTGCAGGGTGTAAACCGTGCAAGGCTTTGGACTCAAGCGCTGAGCTTAGTTCAAGAGCTGCCTCAATACAGATTCGGCTCCATCTCCAGCTCGACACCGAAGCGCTCGGCGATATCGCGCTGGATTCGTCGGGCCAACTCCAACAGCTGCAAGCCTGTGGCCGTACCGTAGTTCACCAGCACCAAGGACTGCAGGCGATGCACGCCAGCATCGGCATCGCGAAAGCCTTTCCAGCCCGCCTGCTCGATCAGCCAGCCGGCCGCCAGCTTGACCTGCCCGTCGGCCTGGGGATAACCCACCAGCCCCGGATGCGACTGCTTGATCTGCGCCGCCAGCACCGCCGATACCACCGGGTTCTTGAAAAAGCTGCCGGCATTGCCAAGCACCGCCGGGTCCGGAAGTTTCTCGCTGCGGATACTGCAAATCGCCCGGCTGACATCCCTGGCGGTCGGCTGTTCGATGCCCTGCTCACTCAAGCGCTGACGCACCGGACCGTATTCAAGATGCAAATGATCGACACGGTTCAAGGCAAAACGCACCCGCAGAATCAGCCAGCGGCCGGCCTGATGCTTGAACAGGCTGTCGCGGTAGGCGAACTGGCACTGATCCAGATCGAAGTCCCGCAGTTCGCCGGTCTGCCGATCAAGGGCGGTGAGACCGACGAACACGTCCTTGATCTCGACACCATAGGCACCGATGTTCTGCATCGGCGCGGCGCCGACGGTGCCGGGAATCAGGCTGAGGTTCTCCAGCCCGGACAAGCCCTGGTCCAGGGTCCATTGCACGAAGGGATGCCAGGTTTCGCCAGCCTCGGCTTCCACCACCACCCGCTGCCCATCATCGCTAAGCAAGCGAATCCCACGGGTGGCCATGCGCAACACCAGTGCCTGGATATCCGTCGTCAGCAGCAGGTTGCTGCCGCCGCCGATCACCAGCAGTGGCAACTGCTGATCGGCGCAATAGGCCAGGGCCTCGCGTACGTCGTCATCGCTGTGGGCCTGGGCGAACCGCTGCGCCTTGACCTCGACCCCGAAACTGTTGAACGGCTTGAGGGACACATCGGATTGAATGTCCAGGCTCATAACCGCCCCTTCAGTTCGATCACCAACCGATCACAGGCATCCTCGATCAGGTCCAGCACCTGCTCGAAGCCCTGCTCACCGTCGTAATACGGGTCCGGCACTTCATCCAGCGGCGCCTCGTAGCGGCGCAGGAACAGATCCAGCTCGGCCTTGCCCAAAGCCGGCTGCAAGGCCTTGAGGTTGCGCAGGTTGCTCTGATCCATGGCGAAAATCAGGTCATATACGGCGAAATCGGCACTGCCAACCTGCTGCGCCCGTTGCGCAGAAAGGTCGTAGCCACGCCGCAAGGCCGCCTGCTGGCTGCGCTTGTCTGGCGCCTTGCCAACGTGCCAGTCGCTGGTGCCGGCGGACGCGACCTGAACCTGATGACCCATGCCGGCTTCATTCAACTTATGGCGCAGCACGCCTTCGGCGGTGGGCGAGCGGCAGATGTTGCCCAGGCAGACGAACAGAACCCGCATCACGCCTCCAACAGGCGCCGAACGCGCTCAAGGTCTTCGGCGGTATCGACGCCAGTGGGAGGTGCTTCCAGGGCATCGGCAACGTGGATGCGCACGCCATGCCACAGAGCACGCAACTGCTCCAGGGACTCGGTGTTTTCCAGCCAGCACGGCCCCCAACTGACGAAGTCATGGAGAAAACCTGCACGGTAGGCGTAGATACCGATGTGCCGGCGATAAGGCACGCCTTCCGGCAACTGATCATGACTCTTGGCAAAGGCATCCCGGGCCCAGGGCAAGGTGGCGCGACTGAAGGTCAGGGCCAGGCCGTTGAGGTCAGTAACCACCTTGACCACGTTCGGATTGAACAGAGTCTCTGCGTCCTCGATCGGCTCGGCCAGGGTAGCCATGCGCGCTTCGGTATGAGCCGCCAGGTTGGCCGCCACCTGATCGATCACCGAAGGCGGAATCAGCGGCTCATCACCCTGGACGTTGACCACAATGGCATCCGCCGCCAGGCCGAGCTTGCCCGCGACTTCCGCCAAACGATCGGTACCCGAATTGTGGTCCTCCCGCGTCAGCAGCGCTTGCGCGCCAAAGCCCTGGCAGGCCTCGACGATACGCTGATCATCGGTGGCCACCACCACTCGCTCGGCGCTGCTCTTGCAGGCCTGCTCCCAGACCCACTGGATCATCGGCTTGCCGGCGATCAGTTGCAGGGGTTTGCCTGGCAGACGGGTGGAGGCGAAACGCGCCGGGATGACCACGGTGAAAGCGCTGCTCATTTGTCCAGACGCTCTTCGGTGGTCAGGGTACGGGCCTCGCTTTCCAGCATCACCGGGATGCCGTCGCGAATCGGGTAGGCCAGGCCGGCGCCCTTGCTGATCAGCTCGGTCTTGTCGGCGCTGAGTTTGAGAGGGCCTTTGCAGATCGGGCAGGCCAGGATGTCGAGCAGTTTGGTGTCCATGAGGTTTCCCTGGATAAAAGCGATTAAGGCAACAGACGATCAGGCAGCAGGCGCATCAGCTGGGTATCGAACCAGGCGACGAAGGCCGCGGACGGCACGGCGTCCACCGCCAGGTACCACCAGTCGGCTGCCGCGAAGTCACGGCACTTGACCGCATCTTTTTCGGTCATGACCAGCGGCAATGACGGGGTGAAGGCCAAGGCCTGCGCACTGTATTGGGCGTGATCGGCAAATGCATGGGGGACAGGCCGCCAGTGTAGCGTTTCAAGGGTATTGAAGAAACGCTGGGGGTTGCCGATACCGGCCACCGCGTGCACCGCCTGCCCTGGCGCGAAGTGTTCCACCGGGCGACGCTCGCCGCTCTGCAGATTGACCAGCGCCGAAGGCTTGAGATGGAAGGCAAAACCGTCGGTGCGATCATCGGCAGCGCCGTTGTAGAGCAGGGCATCGACACTGTGCAGACGCTCCACCGGCTCACGCAGCGGGCCGGCCGGCAAACAGCGACGATTGCCCAGGCCGCGGGCCGCGTCGATCAGCACCAACTCCAGATCACGGGCCAGACGGTAATGCTGCAGGCCATCGTCGGAAAGAATCAGATCCAGCGGTTCGGCAGCCAGCAAGGCCTGCACCGCGCGGCTACGATCCGGGTCGATCATCAGCGGCACGCCACAGCGCTGAACGATCAGCAGCGGTTCATCACCAGCCACGGTGGCGCTGTCGTCGGCCGTCACTCGCCAGGGCAATTGCGGCGGCTTGGCGCCATAGCCACGGCTGACCACCCCGACCCGCAGGCCAAGGCGCTGGCAGTGCTCCACCAACCACAGGATCAACGGCGTCTTGCCAGTGCCTCCGACGGTGATGTTGCCCACCACGATCAAGGGCACCGGTGGTTGATAGATCGCCCCCTCGCCTGCCAGGAAACGCTGGCGCTTGCCCACCACCACACGGCGGTACAGCCATTCCAGGGGCTGCAGCAGTTTCAGCGCAGGATGGCCGTTGTACCAGGCGGCGAGCAGACGATCAGAAAGTGCCATCAGGGTGCCGGCGCCGCCTCGACGGTGGTCATGCGCAAATGGCTGAAGCCGAGCTTGCCGGCCGCGTCCATGGCAGTGATCACCGCTTGATGTTGAGTCTTGCCGTCGGCACTGATGGACAGCGGCAGGTTGGTGTCTCCCGCCGACTCCTTCTGCAAGGCGTCCATCAGGGTCGCCAGGTCATTCTTCGGCAGCACCTGATTGTTGACCGAGAACACGCCATCAGCGCTGATGGCGATATCCAGCTGCTTGACCTGCTGGTCTTCGGCGGGCGAGCCGCTGACCGCTTCCGGCAGATCGACCCGCAGTTGGGTCTCCCGGGTAAAGGTGGTGGTGACGACGAAAAACAGCAGCAGGATGAACACCACGTCAATCAACGAAGCAAGGTTGATGTCCACGGTTTCCCGGGGTTTGCGACGGAATTTCACGCTTTGCCCTCAGCCAGGTCGACATCGCGGTCGCCCTGGATCACTTCCACCAGCTTGATCGCTTCCTGTTCCATGCCCACCACCAGCTCATCGACCCGGCGTTGCAGGAAACGGTGGAAGAACACCGAAGGAATGCCCACCATCAAACCGGCGGCAGTGGTGATCAGTGCCTTGGAAATACCACCGGCAAGCACTGCAGCGTTGCTGGTCATGCCCGATCCCATGAACGAACTGAAGATATCGATCATGCCCAGCACCGTACCCAGCAGGCCCAGCAGGGGCGCCATGGCGGCGATGGTGCCGAGGGCGTTGAGGTAGCGCTCCAGTTCGTGAATGACCCGGGCGGCGGCTTCCTCGATGCATTCCTTCATGATCTCGCGACCATGCTTGGAGTTGGCCAGGCCCGCTGCCAGGATCTCTCCCAGGGGCGAATCGGCACGCAGTTCCTTGAGTTTCTCCTTATTGAGTTGCTTGTCCTTGATCCAGCGCCAGACCTGGCCCAGCAAATGGGGCGGGGTGACTCGGCTGGCCCGCAGGGTCCACAAACGCTCGGCGATGATGCCCACAGCCGCGATGGAACTCAGAATGATCGGCAACATCATCCAGCCGCCGGATTTGACCAATTCCCACACAGTGACAGTCCCCTCGAAAAAGTGCGCCACTCTAACATAGGGGCTGGACGCACCGAAGACCGTGATGTCGCATGCTCAGGGGCTTTAATAACCCACGGTTATTTAAGGCATTGCTGGCCAGTCGCGCCAGAAGCGCCGCTGTTGGCGCAGGCTTTCAGGCTGGCCGAAAGTCCCCAGCCGCAGCTTCAGTGCGCCTTGCTCGGCACTGTCATGAATCACCATGCCCAATTGCCGGTAGCGCGCCACCACCTGGGGATGAGGATGGCCAAAGGCATTGCCCCGCCCCCGGGAAATCAGCACCGCCTTCGGCGCCAGCCGCCGGAGCAAGGCCATGGACGATGAGGTACGGCTGCCATGATGGGGCGCCTGCAACCAGTGAATGCGAACCGCCAGCGGACTGTCGAGCAAAGCCCGCTCAGCATGGACATCGATATCACCGCTGAGCAGCAGGCGTTCGCCGCCGGCCTCGACCAGCAGCACACAGGAAGCCTGATTGCCGTCTGCCGCCCCCGTCCACTGCCACAGCGTGAAGCGGGCGCCATTCCAGTGCCAGCTCAGCCCGCTATCACAGGGGGCCGACTGCAGGGCAGCCGGCAAGGCCTCGGGCTCGCCGCTGCGCACCTGGCTCACCGGTATCCCGCGCTGGACTGCCAGGGCGCCTCCGGCATGATCGTTATCGGCGTGGCTGAGCAGCATCAAGTCCAGCCGTCGAATGCCAAGCTTACGCAGCGTCGGCAGCACCACTCGCTCCCCCAGGTCGAAATCCGCGACCCGGGCACCGGCGTCGTACAACATCGCGTGATCACGGGTACGCAGGATGAACGACAAACCCTGCCCCACATCCAGCTGCCAGATCTCCACCTCGCCCTCGGGTACAGGGTCCTGGGGAGGCCAGACTGCCAACAGCAACAACGGCCAACCCAGCACCCGCAGTGGCACGCCCTTGGGCAACAGCAACAACAGCGCGCCCAGGCTGCTCAGGCCCCAAACCCAAAGGGGGATCAACGGCGCCACCCAGGCTGGCCATAATCCGGCCATCGCCCCCAGTAAGCGGAACAGCCCATCCAGCAGGCCACCCGCCAGCCATAACAGGCCTTCACCCACATAAGGCACAGGCAACAACAGGCAGCCCAGCAAGGCCGAAGGCAGGACCAGCAGACTGATCCAGGGCACCGCCAGCAGATTGGCCAGCGGACCACTGAGACTGATGGGCAAGCCAAGGGCCAGCAAGGGTGGCAACAGGCCAATACCCATCAACCACTGGGCGCGGGTCCAACTCTGCCACCAACGCCAGGAACCCAGGCGCCCGGCAAAGGTGAAGATGAGCACCGCCACCGCGGCATAGGACAGCCAGAACCCTGGCTGCAAGCTGGCCAGGGGCTCGAACAACAGCACTGCATTCAACGCCAGCAACAAGGGCCACCAAGCCCGCAGGTGACGAAAGCGCCAGCGCCAGAGCAGCACCAGCGCAACCATCACGCAGGCCCTCTGCACCGGCACATCGAACCCTGCCAGCAGGCCGTAGCCCAGCGCCCCGACAAAGGCCAGGGCGCAGGCCCAGGGCAGCCAGGGCCAGCGCGCAGGCCAAAGCCCGTAACGAGCCAGCCCTGCCACGGCAAGGTAGATCACTGCGGCCAGCAGGCTGATGTGCTGTCCGGATATCACCATCAGGTGCACCGTGCCGGTGTCCTGCAACAGTTGCCAATCTTCCCGCGTCAGCCCCGAACCGTCGCCCATCACCAATGCCGCCAGGCCTGCGGCGCGGCCGTGGGCCTCGACCGCGAGTAAACGCTGGCGCAGACCGTCACGCCAGGCTTGGCGTGCCGGCGCCAGCAGTTGCCCATCCTTGACTGTGCCGGTGGCCCCAATGCGCCGGGCCAGCAGCCAGGCTTCGTAATCGAAACCGTGAAGATTGAGCAGACCGGCAGGACGCCGCAGCTTGACCGCCAGGCGCCAGCGTTCGCCGCTATTGACGGGTGGCCCACCGTGCCAGGCCAGGCGAATTCGCCGCGGCAGGCGCTCTCGTCGGGACTGGGCATCCTTGAGCTCAAAGCGCACCACGCCCGCCCCCGGTTCCGGCAAGCCGACCACCCGCCCTTCCAGCCAGCGGGTTTGCCCATCCAGGGACTGAGGCAGGCGATCATCCAGCGCCCATTGCCCGGATGCACAGGCCCAGGCCAAACCGAACAAAAAAAATGCCACCGGATGTGTACGAAAAGGCAGCAACATCAGCCCCCCTATCGCCATCAGCAGCAACAACCAGCCGGGCGGCAGCACCGGCATGAAACCCAGCGCCAGCAGTCCTGCGGCCAGGGCCAGCATCCCTGTAACCATCCATCAGCCCATCCTTGGCAGTTCCTAGTCTTGGCTTAGCCGAGGATCGCAGGCGCGGCTTTATCATTTGTCACAATGTCTGAATTTGCGCTGGCTAGAATCCAGTCATAATCCTCGCCTGAACTGACCGAGAAGCCTTATGCCCCGGCACTTATTCAAACGTTACATGCCAGATCCGGTCAGCATCCGGGAACACAAGTCCTTACGCTTTCTTGGCACCCTGTTGCATGACGCCAACCTCTGGCACCTCAATCGGCACTCGGTAGCCCGAGCCATGGCTGTAGGCCTGTTCGCCGCCTTTATCCCGATCCCGATGCAGATGCTGCTGGCCGCGGTACTGGCCATCTGGCTGCGGAGCAACATGCCCATCAGCGTCAGCCTGGTCTGGCTGACCAACCCCATTACCATGCCGCCGGTGTTCTTCTGCACCTATCAACTGGGCGCCTGGCTGATGAATGTGCCGACGCGCACCTTGCCCGACGAACTGACCTGGGAATGGATCAGCAGCCAGCTCAGTACCCTGTGGCAACCCTTCCTTCTCGGCTCGGTGGTGGCCGGATTGGTGCTGGGAGCCCTGGCCTATTGCCTGACCATGCTCTACTGGCGCTGGTGGGTCGGCCGCCAATGGCACAGACGCAAGCAACAGCGGCGATGACAAACGAAAACGGCCTCCCAAAGGAGGCCGTTTTCAGTACACCATCACGGCGTTTACTGACGCATGCCGCGGCCGCTGACCAGCAGTCGGGCACAACCGATATAAAGCACCACGGTGGCCACCAGCATGAAGGTGATGGCCACACTGATCTTGATGTCCGAAACCCCGAGAATGCCGAAACGGAAGGCGTTGACCATGTGCAGCACCGGGTTGGCCAGGGACACGGTCTGCCAGAACGGCGGCAGCAGATTGATCGAGTAGAACACTCCGCCCAGGTAGGTCAGGGGCGTCAGCACGAAGGTCGGGATAATCGAGATATCGTCGAAGTTGCGCGCAAACACCGCGTTGATAAAGCCCAGCAGCGAGAAGATGGTTGCCGTCAGCACCACCACCAGCACGGTCACACCCAAGTGATGCACCTGCAGCTTGGTGAAGAACAACGACAACAGGGTCACGATGATTCCCACCATCAAGCCCCGCAGGACCCCACCCAGGGTGTAGCCGATGAGAATGGTGTGGGGCGATACCGGCGACACCATCAATTCCTCGATGGAGCGCTGGAACTTGCTGCCGAAGAAGCTCGACACCACGTTGCCGTAGGAGTTGGTGATCACCGACATCATGATCAGCCCCGGCACGATGTACTCCATGTAGGTGAAACCACCCATGTCGCCGATCTGCCGACCGATCAGATTACCGAAGATGACGAAGTACAGAACCATGGTAATGGCCGGCGGCAGCAGGGTCTGTGGCCAGATCCGGGTAAAGCGTCGGACCTCGCGATAGACAATGGTGTTGAGCGCCACCAGATTGGGTTTCAACTCGGAACTCATACCGCCACCTTCGACAGATTCTTCTCCACCAAGGACACGAACAACTCCTCAAGTCGGTTGGTTTTGTTACGCAGGCTCAAGACCTCGATGTTCTGCAGGGCCAGTTGACCGAACAGCGCCGTAATCCCCACAGCCTTGTCCACCTGGACTTCCAGGGTGTGGCTGTCCACCAGCCGGGTCGGGTAGCCCGCCAGCTGCGGCGCCACACTGAGATCGTGCTTGAGATCGAGAAGGAAGGTTTCCACATGCAACTGGCCCAGCAACTGCCGCATGCTGGTGTTCTCGACGATGGTGCCGTGGTCGATGATGCCGATGTTGCGGCACAGCTGCTCAGCCTCTTCCAGGTAATGGGTGGTGAGGATGATGGTGATGCCTTTCTGATTGAGCTCGGTGAGGAAGCTCCACATCGAACGGCGCAGCTCGATATCGACCCCGGCAGTGGGTTCGTCGAGGATCAGCAGGCGCGGCTCATGCACCAGCGCACGAGCGATCATCAGGCGGCGCTTCATGCCGCCGGACAGGGAGCGCGAAGGCACATCGCGCTTGTCCCAGAGGCCGAGCTGGGTCAGGTACTGCTCGGCCCGCTCCTTGGCGATCTTCGCCGGAATGCCGTAATAGCCGGCCTGAGTGACGACGATGTCGAAGGTCTTCTCGAACTGGTTGAAGTTGAACTCCTGCGGCACCACGCCGATGCAGCGCTTGAGCGCCGCAGGCTCACGATCCAGGTCGTGACCGAAGACATTCACGGTGCCGCTGGTCTTGTTCACCAGGGTCGAAAGAATGCCGATGGTGGTGGATTTACCGGCCCCGTTAGGACCAAGCAGGGCGAAAAAGTCACCTTCGGCGACATCCAGATCGATACCACTCAGGGCCTGGAAACCGTTGCCGTAGGTTTTGGTTAGCTGCCGGATGGACAGAGCGGAACTCATATCGGATTCATGCACCAAGAAGAGGGAATTGTATAAGTGAGGGCAGCCTGGCTGGATTGCAACGACGCCAGGCGCTCGCCATGTTGCGGGTCGAGGCCGCGCAAGTACAGTCACGCGTATCGATAGTGGGTATTAAGTCAACGCGGTCATCACCGCCTGACGATAGGCCGGACGCTGCTTCAAGCGCTGGTACCAGGCCTCAAGATGGGGCATCGAAGGCCGCTCGATGGGCATCTCGAACCAGGCATAGATGAAGCTGCCCAGCGGGATATCGCCCACGCCGATTTCTTCTCCCGACAGATAGGGCTGCCCAGCCAACGCCTGATCGACCCGGGTCAGCAACTCGGCGCAAGTGGCCTTGGCGGCATTGATCTGTTGCCAGTCCTGCTGCGCCTCGGGGGTACGCAACACGCCCCAGAACAACTGCCGGAACGGTTCGGCGAAGGTCGAGGTGGTCCAGTCCATCCACTTCTCGGCACTGGCCCGGGCCTGCACATCGGCCGGATACCAGTGGCTATTGGCGGCATGCCGGGCCGCCAGGTAACGCACGATGCTGTTGGACTCCCAGAGCACGAAGCCATCGTCTTCAATCATTGGGATGCGCCCATTGGGGTTCAGCGCCCGATATTCCGGGGTGTCCACTAGGCCGAAGGCACCGCCGGCATCCAGGGACTCATAGGCCAGCGCCAATTCTTCAGCGCACCACAACGCCTTCCTGACATTCGACGAGTTCTTGCGACCCCAGATCTTCAGCATGACCATCCCTCAGTAATGAATGCCGGGGCAGTCTACGCCTGATCAGCCGCGACTCAAATCGTCGTGCATGTCCCCCAGCGACACAGGGTTCTGCTCATTGAACAGATGGGGGTAGCACTTTTCCAGGTGGCTAAAGAACAGGCTCTGCGGCACATCGGCGAAGCGCCCATGGTCCACCAGGTACTCCATGGATTGGTCACCCTGGCGGTTGAAGGGGTGGAAAACACTGTCCTGCACACCGTCAAAATCCAGCGGCGCCACGTCGAACAACTCGCACAGACTCTGATTGAACGCCGGCGTCGCCTTGACCCAGCGTCCGTGCAGGTACAACTCGGTGTAGCCGTGCATGGCGAACACATCGCTGCGCAGCAACTCCAGCAGACGGGGCGTCGACAGATGATTGCGCACATCCGCCAGACCGATACGCGCCGGAATCCCGCAATGCCTTGCGCAGCCGGCGAGCAAAGTGGCCTTGGGCACGCAATAGCTTTCGCCGCTGGCCAGGGCATGGCTGCCTCGCAAGGTCTCGGGGTCGCGGCTGAAGGAATAGAAGTTGTAGCGCACGGCCTCACGCACGGCGTAGTACAGGCTCACCGCCTGCTGTCGCGGATCACCACTGGCACCGCGATGAGATTCGGCGAACTCCACCACTGCAGGGTGGTCACTATCGATGAAGCGGCTGGGACGCAGGTACTCGTGCATGGGCAAAACCTCCGAGCGAAGCCTGGAGTCTATCGAGGCGTGCGTCCCAGCGATAACGACGTTTCGGCCAAAGGTCAGGGTCGGCTCGATCCAATCGGACCGGGTTTGCCAGCCTTGGCTCGACGACAAAGTCGACCGCTGTACTCGCACCGCACCGATCACCCGCTTTGTCGGAGGCCGACTAAGCTCTGATGGTGATTTGGCCCCTGGTTTCATGGAGGATTGAATATGCTGTTGTTGTGGATACTGGTTCTGCTGGTTGGAGTGGCCTACCTGGCGCACCGCCGCACTGCCCCTCTGCCCGCCCTGGGCGCAGTGGCCGTTTTCCTGCTGGCCATGGGCGCCTTCAGCCGAGCACCCGGCTGGTTGTTGCTGGTTTTCTGGGTAGTGCTGGCGGCCGTCGCCGCGCCTTTGCTGCTGCCGGACCTGCGACGCAAGTACTTCAGCGCACCGCTGTTCGCCTGGTTCCAGAAAGTCCTGCCGCCGATGTCGCAGACCGAGCGCGACGCCATCGACGCCGGCACCGTGTGGTGGGACGGTGAGCTGTTCAGCGGCCGTCCGGACTGGAACACCTTGCTGGCCTACCCCAAGGCCCAGTTGACCGATGAAGAACAAGCCTTTATCGACGGTCCCACCGAGGAACTCTGCGCCATGGTCAGTGACTGGCAGATTGGCCAGCACATGGACCTGCCGCCCGCGGCCTGGACCCATATCAAGGAACATGGCTTCTTTGCCCTGATCATTCCCAAGGAGTACGGCGGCAAGGGTTTTTCCGCCTACGCCCACTCTCAGGTAGCGATGAAGCTGGCGACCCGCAGCGGCGACCTGGCCTCCACGGTCATGGTCCCCAACTCCCTGGGCCCGGCGGAACTGCTGCTGCATTACGGCACCGAAGAACAACGCAACCACTACCTGCCACGCCTGGCTCGTGGTGACGACATCCCCTGCTTCGCCCTCACCGGCCCATTGGCAGGCTCCGACGCAGGAGCCATGCCCGACACCGGCATCATCTGCAAGGGCCAATGGCAAGGCGAGGAAACCCTCGGCCTGCGCCTGAACTGGGAAAAGCGCTACATCACCCTGGGCCCGGTGGCCACCCTGCTGGGGCTGGCCTTCAAGGCCCACGACCCGGATCACCTGCTGGGGGACGAGGAAGACCTGGGCATCAGCCTGGCGCTGATCCCTACCGATACCCCGGGGGTCGAGATCGGCCGCCGCCACCTGCCCCTGGGCGCGGCCTTCATGAACGGCCCGAACTCCGGCAAGGACGTGTTCATTCCCCTGGACTACCTGATCGGCGGCCGGGAAATGCTCGGCAAAGGCTGGATGATGCTGATGAACTGCCTGTCGGTGGGACGCTCGATCTCCCTACCGGCGGTGGGCACCGGCGCCGCCAAGTTCACCAGCCTGGTGACCGGCCAGTACGCCCAGGTACGGGAGCAGTTCAATGTGCCCCTCAGCGCCTTCGAGGGGATTCAGGAGGCCCTGGCCCGCCTCGGCGGCAATGCCTGGCTGATGGACAGCGCGCGCATGCTGACCGCCAACGCCGTGGACCTGGGAGAGAAACCCTCGGTGCTGTCGGCCATTCTCAAGTACCACCTCACTGAGCGCGGACGCGAGTGCATCAGCCACGCCATGGACGTGCACGGTGGCAAGGGCATCATCATGGGGCCCAACAACTACCTGGGCCGCAGTTGGCAGGGCGCGCCGATCTTCATCACCGTGGAAGGCGCCAATATCCTCTCGCGCAACCTGATGATCTTTGGCCAGGGGGCCATCCGCTGCCATCCGTTCGTGCTCAAGGAAATGGCCCTGGCCGGACGCGAGGACCATGACCAGGCCCTGCAGGAATTCGATGCCCTGCTGCTGCAGCACATTGGTTTTGCCGTGAGCAACGCCGCCAGCACCCTGGTGCTGAACCTGGGCCTGGGCCACTTCGAACAAACCCCAGGAGACAAGCTCAGCCAAGGCTACTTCCGCGCCCTGAACCGCCAGGCTGCGGCCTTCGCCCTGCTGGCCGACGTGTCCATGATGCTGCTGGGGGGCGAGCTCAAGCGCCGCGAGCGCCTGTCGGCGCGCCTGGGCGACGTGCTCAGCCACCTGTACCTGGCCTCGGCGGCGCTCAAGCGCTATCACGATCTGGATTCACCGGAGTACCTGCGGCCCCTGCTGGCCTGGGCCCTGGAAGAAAGCCTTGGCCACTCCGAACGTGCCCTGGACGAGTTGCTCGGCAACTTCCCCAGCCGAGTGTTCGGCTGCCTGCTACGGGTATTGGTGTTCCCCTTCGGCCGTCGCCATACCGGGCCGTCGGACCGCCTGGATGCCGAAGTGGCGGCGATCATTGGCCGCGCCCAGGGCGACCCGGCCCTGGAAGCGGTGCTCGCCGGCTGCTATCGCCCGCAATCCACGGACGATCCGGTAGGCGCCCTGCAGCACGCCTGCGACCTGCTGAGCGCGACCCATCCGCTGCAGAAAAAACTCCACGAAGCGCTGAAAAGCGGCCAGGTCAAACCGGCAGCGGGCGAGTCGCCCATCGATGCGGCCCTGGACGCCGGCGTGCTGCAAGCGGCCGAAGCCCAGAGCCTGCGGGACGCCGAAGCGGCGCGACGCAAAGTCATCGATGTGGATGATTTCGCCAAGGAGGAACTGACCTTGAGCGAGGGCAAGACCCGCTAAACGGGCCCCTTGGGACAGGTCGATTATGAAACCGGGCGCGAGGGCTATATACTCCCGCGCCCGTTTTGCTCTTGAGGACCCTGTCATGTCCAACGTCGTCGCCGATCATCTCGTCCTCCTGGACCACCTGCGCAGCATCCTGGTGGCGGTGGGAGAAGCCGAACAGGTTCCCGAAGAAAGCCATGCGCTGTTCCTGGAGCGCTTCGATGAACTGCGCGCCTCGCTGCCGATCGACCCGATCGAAAGCCAGTACCTGGGCCAGGACCTGCTGTGCCAGATCATGCAGCGCTATCCGCAGATCGCTCATCTGGTGCCTCGCGACCTGCTGTGGTTCTTCGCCGGTGACTGCCTGCACTACATGCCCGATGAAGAAATCGACCTGTACCAGGCCCTGGAAGAACGCCGTTTCGAAGCCGAGCAGAACGACGAGCCCTTCGACTGGAACCAGGAAAAACAGCTGCTGGCGCTCTCCGCCCAGGACAGCAAGCACTGATTGCCGCGCCTCGCGCAGCCAAGGCCCGCCCGGCTTTTCCGGCGGGCCTTTTTTATGCCCGCCTTATCGCGTCGTCCTCGTAGGAGCCGGCTTGCCGGCGAAGAGGCCCTTGGGTTTTTGCATCGCCCTCAAAGGCATCTTCGCTGGCAAGCCGACAGTTTCTACAAGATGCGTTCGGCTTTGCCGGGGCGGTTCAAGGTCGGCTCCCGAGCCAGGCACTCCACCAGATAGTCGATGAAGACCCGCAGCTTGGGCGGCAGGTAGCGGGTTGGCGAATGCAGGAGCCAGGCACCGCCGTGATAGGACGCAAGAAAGGTCCACTCCGGCAACACCTGGACAATCAGCCCCTGTTCCAGAGCATGCCGCGCGGTGAAATACGGCAGGCTGCCAATGCCCAGATGCTGCAGCACCGCATCCAGGCGCACCCCTGTGTGGTTGGCGGCATAACGCCCGCGCACACCGACAGTCACCGCCTTGCCGCCTTGAGTGAACTTCCACCGCGCATCGCTGGGGGTTTCGCCAAGATAGATGCAACTGTGCTGGCGCAGGTCCTGAGGATGCTGCGGCGTGCCCTGCTGCGCCAGGTACTGCGGGGTGGCACACAGCAGGTGATCAATGCGCAACAACTGACGACCAATCAAACCTGGCGGCGGGCGATCGGTGATGCGAATCGCCAGGTCGACATTGTCTTCAATCAGGTCGATATCCCTGTCTTCATGCAGCAGTTCGACATCCACCTTCGGGTAGCGCCGAAGAAACTCCGGCATATGGGGATGCACCACGAAGCGCCCCACTGCCTTGGGCACACTGACCCGCACCACGCCCTCAGCCTCATGAGTGAACTGACCGCTGATCTCCATGACCGAACGGGCCGCACTGACCATCTCGCTGCAGCGCTTGAAAACCTCTTCGCCGCCGTCGCTCAAGCGCAACTTGCGGGTGGTGCGTTGCAGCAGGCGCGTGGCCAGGGCCTTCTCCAGCCGCGAGATGCTGCGGCTTACCGCCGACGGCGAGGAACCCAGCTGACGCGCTGCTTCGGAAAAGCTGCCGGTTTCTACGACCCTGACGAAGATGGCCATTTCTGCCAGTAAAGGCAGGGGGAGATTTATGCTCATGACGCAATAGTCCATTGAGTTTTGAACGGATTATCACGCAATTACCCAAGCCTCATAATAAAAAAACACTTGGTTCCAGGGTTTGAGAAATGACGCTTCGCCTGTACTTCGAACACGACCTGCTGACTGCCCCGGTAGAACTGCTGACCTGCGTGCCCCGGGACGATCTGTTCGCCGCAACCTTGCACGCCACGCCCTTTCATCCCCAGGGTGGCGGCCAACCCAGCGACACGGGCTGGATTGGCGAGGCCCGCGTGCTGCGAGTCACTCAGGAAGGCGAGCAGATCGTGCATTACCTGACCCAGCCGCTGACGCCGGGAAGCCATGAAGCTCGCGTCGATGAAGAGCAGCGCCTGTTCAACAGCCGCATGCATTCCGCCGGACACTTGATTGGCCACTTCGTACAGAGCCTGGGCTGGATACCGATCAAGGCTCATCACTGGCCGAACGAGGGACGGGTGTCGTTCAAGCCCGGCGAACAGCCTCAGGCAATCGACTGCGCCCGGGTGCAGAACGCCCTCGCACAATGGATCAGCGAGGATTTTCCCCGGCATATTTCCCTGGCCGCCGGATCGCGCCAGATCAGCTTCGGCCAGTTGCCCGCCTACGGTTGCGGCGGCACTCACGTCCAGCACCTGCAACAGCTGGGACGGGTGCTCATCGACTCGGTCGCGGAGAAAAAAGGCACCCTTTCAGTCAGCTACAGCCTCGGCTGAGCCACCCACGCTTTTACCCACCTTCCTGCCTTGCGGAGTCCGCATGCTGTCCAATTATCTTGGGGAATTTCTTGCCCTGGCCGTCGTTCACTTTCTTGCCGTGGTCGCCCCGGGCCCGGACTTTGCCGTCACCATTCGCCAGAGCGTGCGCTTTGGCCGAATGACCGGTGTCTGTACCGCCCTGGGAATCGGCGCCGGCATTTCAGTGCATGTGCTCTACACCCTGCTGGGGGTCGGCGCACTGATGCACGCTACACCCTGGCTGCTGAGCGCCGCCAAGCTGCTGGGCGCGGCCTACATTCTGTACCTGGGCGTCAGCCTGTTGCGCAGCAAGGCCAAGACCAGCATCCCAGGCGACACGGCGCCGGATGAGCCGCAGCAGACGTTGCTGCGGGCCTTTATCACCGGTTTCCTGACCAACGCCACCAACCCCAAGGCGACCCTGTTTTTCCTGGCGATCTTCACCACCCTGGTCAGCGCCACCACGCCGTTGAGCATTCAGGCGCTGTATGGCGCCTGGATGTGCCTGGTGAACGCGCTGTGGTTCGTCATCGTCGCGCTGTTCTTTTCCAGCACCCGGGTCCGCCTGCTGTTCATGCGCCTGGGCCACTGGTTCGAGCGCTGCATGGGGCTGATCCTGCTGCTGTTCGCCGGACGCCTGCTGCTGTCGCTGTAAGCGACCCACGACAAAGGCCCGCACAGTCGTCTGACTGGCGGACCTTTTTTTGTCCATGGCAGGACGAAGCGTTGAATCGCAGACAAACAAAAACGCCGCTCAGTGAGCGGCGTTTTTGTGAAATTGGAGCGGGAAACGAGACTCGAACTCGCGACCCCGACCTTGGCAAGGTCGTGCTCTACCAACTGAGCTATTCCCGCAAATGGCGTCCCCTAGGGGACTCGAACCCCTGTTACCGCCGTGAAAGGGCGGTGTCCTAGGCCACTAGACGAAGGGGACACGCTACCCGGAACACATGGTGTGTGTTTCGGTGTCCAGACCCGCATCCGAAGACTTGGTTCTGGTTTCACTCGACCCCGCCCGAAAGCAGTGCCGTTTAAAATTGGAGCGGGAAACGAGACTCGAACTCGCGACCCCGACCTTGGCAAGGTCGTGCTCTACCAACTGAGCTATTCCCGCAAATGGCGTCCCCTAGGGGACTCGAACCCCTGTTACCGCCGTGAAAGGGCGGTGTCCTAGGCCACTAGACGAAGGGGACACGCTACCCGGAACACATGGTGTGTGTTTCGGTGTCCAGATCCGCATCCGAAGACTTGGCTCTGGTTTCACTCGACCCCGCCCGAAAGCAGTGCCGTTTAAAATTGGAGCGGGAAACGAGACTCGAACTCGCGACCCCGACCTTGGCAAGGTCGTGCTCTACCAACTGAGCTATTCCCGCATTGGCGTCCCCTAGGGGACTCGAACCCCTGTTACCGCCGTGAAAGGGCGGTGTCCTAGGCCACTAGACGAAGGGGACACGCTACAACATTCACTACCTTCAACGTTTCGCGCTTTGCTTTCCGTTGAAAGTGGCGCGCATTCTATGGATGCTTTGGGAGGCCGTCAACCCCCAGATATAATTTTATTTAAATCAATGACTTCGGAGTGGTTTTAGGCTCACTTCGGGCTTTTCTGCCGTCCGCGCTTTGACGCCTATATTCTGGCACTCGACAAGACGCTATAGTCCCCCGCAGCCGGTGATGGCAATTTGAACCTGGGGCTCACCCTGGTGGTTCTATACCTATATAAGCAGCACAACTCATGCCCGGCTCGTCGAGCGGCGCTATGCGTCTAAATGCCAAGCCACTACACTCGCACGCGAATCCTATAACGAGGTTTTAACGGTGACACCACTCATGATCACCCTGCTGGTAATAGCCGGGATCGCACTATTGATCGCCATTGGCTACATGAACCATGTGGTGGAAAACAACAAACTGGAAAAGGCCCGCACCAAAGTCGAACTCAATGATCGCCTGCGTCGCTGCGGCGAGATCACCGAAACCTTCCCTGGCCAGTTCATGTCACCGGCCCTCAAGCTGCTGCTGACACGCCTGGAACTCAACGTTGTGCAGCGCATGCTCAACCTCGACAAGGCAGATAGCGCTCTCAAGGCGCGTCTGGCCGAACTCAATACCTTGGTGGGACAGGGCGAATCGATTCCGGTGAACAATCCACCGTCGCCGATCCAGACCGAAGCCAAGGCCAAGGATGTTCGCTTCCTGCTGGAGGCCATGCACGGCCAGGTCACCCGTGCCGCCCACGATGGCTTCCTGCAACCCAATGAAGCCAAGCGCTGGATCAAGGAGATCCGCCATATCCTGGTGTTGCTGCATATCGAGTTCTTCAACAACCTGGGGCAATACGCCCTGCAACAGAACCAGCCGGGCCAGGCCCGCCTGGCCTTCGAACGCGGCGTGCAATACCTGCGCAAGCAACCGGACCCGGCGGTCTACAAGGAACAGCTGGAATACCTGGATAAGCTCCTGGCCCGTGCCAACGCCATGGTGCTGTCGACCCTGGAGCCCGCGCCAGACGAGGACAACGAGCTGACCCAAGGCCTGAAGACCGTGGAAGCCGACGCCGACTGGAAGAAGAAAGCCATCTACGACTGATATGAAAAACCCCTGCCTGGCGCATCCAGCGCCAGGCAGGGGTTCGATGCAACAGCGCCCTCTTCGCCGCTACAAGCGGAAATGCCCCACCATCCCCTTCAACTCCACACCCAACTGCGCCAGCTCGATGCTCGACGCAGCATTGCCTTGCATGGCCAGGGAAGACTGGTCGGCACTGGCACGAATGCTGGTGACACTGCGATTGATCTCTTCAGCCACCGAACTCTGCTGTTCGGCGGCAGCGGCAATCTGCTGGTTCATCTGCTGAATCAACGACACCGCCGCGGCAATACTGCCCAGGGCACTTTCAGTCTGCAGGGCATCGCTAACCGCCAGCTTCACCAGCTCGCCGCTGCTCTGGATCTGCTGCACGGAAGAGTCGGCAGCCGCATGCAATGCCGTCACCAGACGCGCGATCTCCTCGGTGGACTGCTGGGTACGTTTGGCCAAGGCCCGCACTTCATCGGCCACCACCGCAAAGCCCCTGCCCTGCTCCCCCGCCCTTGCCGCCTCGATGGCGGCATTGAGGGCCAGCAGGTTGGTTTGCTCGGCAACGCTCTTGATGACATCCAGCACGCTGCCGATGTTGTCGATCTCTGCGCTCAGGCTCTCGATGCCGCTGCTGGCCCGGGTCGCAGAATCCGCCAACTGCTCGATGCGCTGCATGCTCTGGCGCACGACCTGCTGGCCACTCTCCACCTTGTCATCCGCCGCCTGGGCGGCCTGGGCCGCTTGCTCGGCATTGCGCGCCACATCGTGCACCGTGGCGGTCATCTGATTCATCGCGGTGGCCACCTGTTCGGTTTCTTCCTTCTGGGTACTGACTTCAAGGTTGGTCTGCTCGGTCACCGAGGACAGTGACTGGGCCGAACTGGCCAGTTGCTCGATCCCGGCCTGCAGGCCACTGACGATACCGCTCAGGCCACTGCCCATCTGCTGCATCGCCTGCATCAACTGGCCGATCTCGTCACGCCGGGTGACCACCACCGTGGCGCTCAGGTCCCCCGCCGCGATCTGCTGGGCCACATGCATCACGCTGCGTAGCGGACGAACGATCAGGCGAGTGATGCTCAAGGCCGCCAGCAGCCCCACCAGCAATGCCAAGGCCGAGGAGCCGATGATCAGCAGGGTGTTTTTCTCCAGCTCCCCCTGCATCGACAGATCTTCAGCGGCATAAGCCTGGTCGACCCGTGCCATCACCTGGGCGGCGCGCTCATGCAACGTCTGATAGACCTGCTTCTCCTGAGCCAACAGGCCGGTGTATTCGTTGAGTTTTTCGCTGAAGTTGCCGATGTGCCCAGCGACCTCGTTGAGCACCGTCTGGTAGCCCCCATCCTTGACTGCGCTCTTCAACTGCTCGGCTTGAGCCAGGGCCTGCTCGGCCTGCTCGATATTGCCCTGCTCGGCACTGCCTTGCTCATCCCCCTTGCGATTCTGGTCCAGGCGCACCCGAGCTTCGTTCATGGCTTGCAGCATCAGGCGCGAAACCTGGCTGATCTGATTGGCCTGTTCGATGAACTCCGCGCCCTCCTTGCCCTGGGAATCCTTGAGCGTATAGGCGCCGTCATCCGCCAGACCGGCCTGCAGCACGTCAAGGTTGTTGGCCACACTGGACACCGACCAACTGGCCATTTCCAGGGCCAGGTCCTTGGCCTGGGTCAGCTCGACGAATTCATCGAAGGCCTTGCGGTAGTCCGCCAGCGCCAGTTCGACCTCCCCCATCACTGACTGGTTGGCGGTCGACTGCCCCTTGAGCTGCTGGGCCAGGAGCAACAGTGCATCCAGGCTTTCATGCAGGCTGTCCACCGTCTTGCTGTCGCCGTGCAAGGCATAGTCCTGTTCCAGCAGTCGCACCTTGAGCACGCCACTGTTGAGCTGGGACATCTGCTTGAGGCCATCGAAACGCTGGCTGACGGTTTGCAGGGACCAAACGCCGATGCCGGCCACCAGGGCCGTCAAGAGCAACACCAGGGCAAAACCGATACCCAGTTTCTTTGCCATGCCCAGGTTGGCAAAACGTCCACTCGCGGCCGAAGTCATGGTGCGCAGTCCCCTTCCAATCCCCAATGGCAATAAGGCCATTTTGTCTTTGCGAAGGGTCGCAACGGCGTGTACCGGCGCACAAGTCTCTGACGTCGGAATAATGGCAAAAAGCTACGCCGAGGTCGTTTTCAGGACACTGGAGGTCGATTCCATCGGGCCCCGGCGGGCTGTTGCGCCAAGGCCCGAGCCTGCAGTCAGATGGCCGTGGCGCCGCCGTCGACGGTCAAGGCGTGTCCCGTGGTGAAAGCGGCGCCATCACTGCACAGATAGAGCACCGCACTGGCAATCTCCTCGACTTTGCCGATACGCCCCACCGGGTGCATCGCCGCGGCAAATTCGGCCTTCTTCGGGTCAGCCTCATAGGCACGGCGGAACATGTCGGTATCGATCACTGCCGGGCAGACGGCATTCACCCGAATCTTCTTTTTGGCGTACTCGATGGCCGCAGACTTGGTCAGGCCGATCACGGCATGCTTGGACGCCGCATAGATGCTCATCTTCGGAGCGGCGCCCAGGCCAGCCACCGAAGCGGTGTTGACGATCGCGCCACCGCCCTGGGCAAGCAGCAGCGGCAGCTGGTACTTCATGCACAACCAGACCCCTTTGACGTTGACCCCCATGATGGCGTCGAACTCATCCAGGGAGCCTTCCGCCAACCGCCCCTTCTCGATCTCGATCCCGGCATTGTTGAAGGCATAGTCCAGACGGCCATAAGCCTCAACCGTCCGAGCCATGAGGTTCTGCACATCCGCCTCCCGGGTGACGTTGCAGGGTACGAACAGCGCCTCGCCTCCAGCCGCCCGGATAAGCGCCACCGTCTCTTCGCCTCCGAGCACATCCAGATCCGCCACCACCACTTTCAAACCTTCTGCGGCGAACGCCTGGGCAGTCGCCCGGCCGATACCGTTGGCCGCGCCGGTCACCAGGGCCACCTGGCCGGAAAACGTCATGCTCATTGCAAAGATCCTCGATCAAGTACGGGTCAGCTACCCAATCCAATCTAGCCACAGCAGGCCATGGTCGCGTCAGCACTATCAAAAGGCCGGTTGAGGTCTTATGCCTGCTGGTGATGAACGCCCCCCTCTCTACATCACCACACTGGATTGGCTCCCATTCGCTGGACTGGCAAACCTTGCGACAACGTCCTTGAGGGTCTATCAACTAGAGCTTCATTCACCCCTTGAGTGCCTGTCATGACCACCCTGACCAATCGCCAGTTCCTGCTTGCCAAACGTCCCGTCGGGGCAGCCACCCGCGAGACCTTTACCTACCAGCAGGTCGCCGTCGGCGAACCGGCAGCGGGGCAGATTCTGGTGAAGAACCAATACCTGTCCCTGGACCCGGCGATGCGCGGCTGGATGAATGAAGGCAAGTCCTATATCCCTCCGGTGGCGATTGGCGAGGTCATGCGCGCCCTTGGGGTGGGCCAGGTGATTGCCTCGAACAACCCGGGATTCGCAGTCGGCGACTACGTCAATGGTGCCCTGGGTGTGCAGGACTATTTCCTGGGCGAGCCTCGCGGCTTCTACAAGGTCGACCCCAAGCTGGCCCCTCTGCCGCGCTACCTTTCAGCCCTGGGCATGACCGGCATGACGGCCTATTTCGCCCTGCTGGATGTCGGCGCGCCCAAGGCCGGTGACACCGTGGTGCTGTCCGGTGCGGCAGGCGCGGTGGGCAGCATCGCCGGGCAGATCGCCAAGATCAAAGGCTGCCGGGTGGTGGGCATCGCCGGCGGCCAGGACAAGTGCAAGTTCCTCATCGACGAACTGGGTTTTGACGGCGCCATCGACTACAAGAGCGAAGACGTGCACGCCGGGCTCAAGCGTGAGTGCCCCAAAGGCGTCGATGTGTATTTCGACAACGTCGGCGGCGACATTCTCGATGCCGTGCTCAGCCGCCTGAACCTCAAAGCCCGGGTGGTGATCTGTGGCGCCATCAGCCAGTACAACAACAAGGAAGCGGTCAAGGGACCGGCCAACTACCTGTCGCTGCTGGTCAACCGTGCGCGCATGGAGGGGTTCGTGGTGATGGACTACGCCTCGCAGTTCGCCGCCGCCGGACAGGAAATGGCCGGCTGGATGGCCAAGGGGCAGCTCAAGAGCAAGGAGGATATTGTCGAAGGACTGGAGACCTTTCCGGAAACGCTGACCAAGCTGTTCAGCGGCGAGAACTTCGGCAAGCTGGTACTGAAGGTCTGACCTGCAGGAGCCGGCAAGCCGGCTCCTGCAAGAGGAGGCGTGTTACAGGGCCAGTTCGGCCACTACGTCGGCCAGGGCCTTGGCCGGATCGGCCGCCTGGCTGATGGGACGACCAATCACCAGGTAATCGGAGCCTGCGTCCAGAGCCTGACGCGGGGTGAGAATCCGCCGCTGGTCGTCCTGGGCGCTGCCCGCCGGACGAATCCCCGGGGTCACCAGTTGCAGGGTCGGATGGGCGCTCTTCAGTGCCTGGGCTTCCAGGGCCGAGCACACCAGGCCGTCCATGCCGGCCTTCTGCGCCAGGGCGGCCAGGCGCAGTACCTGCTCCTGGGGCTCGATATCCAAGCCGATACCGGCCAGGTCTTCACGCTCCATGCTGGTGAGCACGGTGACGCCGATCAACAGCGGTTTGGGACCTGTGCGCTGATCCAGCACCTCGCGGCAGGCAGCCATCATGCGCAGGCCGCCGGAGCAATGCACGTTGACCATCCACACGCCCATTTCCGCAGCAGCCTTGACCGCCATGGCGGTGGTGTTGGGAATGTCGTGGAACTTCAGGTCCAGGAACACTTCGAAACCCTTGTCACGCAAGGTCCCGACAATCTCGGCGGCACAGCTGGTGAACAGTTCCTTGCCGACTTTGACCCGGCACAGTTTCGGGTCCAGTTGATCGGCCAGTTTCAGTGCGGCGTCACGGGTGGGGAAATCCAGGGCGACGATGATAGGAGTCTGGCAGGCGGACATGAAGGGGCTCTCAGGCAAGTCGAAATCGGCGCGGATTGTAGCGCAAGCCGTGGCGCTCCGGGACCCGATGAAAGGTAAAACATCCTCAACGGTGGTCGCGAATGCCGATCCGGCCGACAAATCCCCCGGGAGGCGCGGACTTTGTATCAAGCCGGATACACTGACGACACGTCAGCAACAATCCCCGACGCTACCCTCCCCAGCCGCAATACCCTCGAACAGCACTTCCAGCCCCCGGGCCGGACGCCTATGCTGAAGCCACAACCCCGCCGTCACCTTCTAGTGGCGGCAAGCCTACCTGGCAGATGAACGCCCCATGCACAACACTCCAGCCCCTCTCAACGACTCCAAAGCAGCAGTCAATGCCGATGACAAGCGCTGGAACACCCGGGCCCTGATCGTCGACGACGACGTACCGATCCGCGAACTGCTGATCGACTACCTGGCGCGCTTCAACATCCATGCTAGTGGCGTCACCGACGGAACAGCAATGCGCCAGGCCCTGCAGGCCGAACACTTTGACGTGGTGGTACTGGATCTGATGCTGCCCGGGGAGGACGGCCTGTCCCTGTGCCGCTGGCTGCGCACCGAATCGGATATTCCGATCCTCATGCTCACCGCCCGCTGCGAACCCACCGACCGCATCATCGGCCTGGAACTGGGTGCCGACGACTACATGGCCAAGCCCTTCGAACCCCGAGAGCTGGTGGCGCGAATCCAGACCATCCTGCGCCGGGTCCGTGATGATCGCAGCGAACAGCGAGCCAATATCCGCTTCGACAGCTGGCGCCTGAACAGCGTCCTGCGCCAACTGATCTCGGCCGATGGGCTGGTGGTGCCGCTGTCCAATGCCGAGTTCCGCCTGCTGTGGGTATTCATCGAGCGCCCGCGCCGGGTGTTGAGCCGCGAACAACTGCTGGACGCCGCCCGCGGACGCTCCATCGAAGCCTTTGATCGCAGCATCGACCTGCTGGTCTCGCGTCTGCGGCAGAAGCTCGGGGATGATCCGAAATCGCCGCAGTTGATCAAGACCGTGCGCGGAGAGGGCTACCTGTTCGACGCCCGAGATATCGGCTGATGCGTGGGCGTTTCGATACGCTGTTCGGCCGCCTGTTCGGCGTCCTGCTGATCGCGATCGTACTCGCCCACCTGCTGGCGTTCTTCTGGTTTCACCATTACGGACCACCGCCCCCACCGCCGCCGCCCCATTCGGCGACGTTCAACAATGGCCAGCCTCCAGTTCAGCCACCGCATTTCCCGAGACGCCCGCCACGGCCCTGGTTCGGTGGCCCGCTGGTGCCCCTGACTTTCCAGTTCATTTCCTTGATCATCGCCGCCTGGTACGGCGCCAAGCTGCTATCGCGCCCCATCCAGCGCCTCAGCGATGCCGCGGAACGCCTGAGTGAAAATCTCGACAGCCCGCCCCTGGAAGAAGTCGGCCCCCGGGAAGCGCGACAAGCGGCCAGCGCCTTCAACCAGATGCAAAAACGCATACAGGAACAGGTTCAGCAGCGGGGGCGCATGCTCGGCGCCGTGTCCCATGACCTGCGCACGCCACTGTCACGCCTCAAGCTGCGCCTGGAACAGATCGAGGACAGCAAGCTGCAAGGGCAAATGCGCCAGGACCTGGACGACATGATCAAGATGCTCGATGCCACCCTCAGCTATCTGCATGAACAGCGCACCAGCGAGGCGGCGCAGTGGATGGATGTGCAGGCGCTGGTGGAGTCGCTGTGCGAGAACGCCCAGGACCAGGGCGCCGACGTCCAGGCCCAAGGCCATTGCGCGCCCCTGCTGGTGCAGCCGATGGCCCTGCAGTCCTGCCTCAACAACCTGCTGGACAACGCCTTGCGCTATGCCGGGCAGGCCACCCTGACCCTGGAAGACAACCGTGAGCAGCTGCTGATCCGGGTCATCGATCATGGGCCGGGGATTGCCGCCGACAAGCGTGAGGCCGTGTTCGAGCCCTTCTTCCGCCTCGAAGGCTCACGCAACCGCAACTCCGGCGGCGTTGGCCTGGGCATGACCATTGCCCGCGAGGCGGCGGAGCGCATGGGTGGGCAATTGCTGCTGGACGAAACCCCGGGCGGCGGCCTGACTGCAGTGTTGCACCTGCCCCGCCCCTGAGCGCCTTGTGTAGCGACGGGGACAAAACTCAAATACCCAGGACAGCGACGCCCAGAGCCAGCAGGCCAACATCGCCGAAGCCCTGGGCAAGATGATCGCCAACCTCAGCAAGCAGTATCAGTTGAACCCCGGCAGCAGCGTCAACGTCGCCGTTTGTTGGCTCCTTGCCGCTCCCTCGGGGAGCGGCAATCCGCACGTCAGCGCGGTTCCTGGGCCCGGGCCTGGCTGGCACTCCAGTCCAGCAGCAGGCTGTAGGCCACCGCCAGCAGGGTCGGCCCGATAAACAGGCCGATAAAGCCAAAGGCGATCAGGCCGCCGAACACGCCCAGCAGCACGATCACCAGGGGCAGATTGCCACCGCGACTGATCAGATACGGCTTGAGCACGTTGTCGACGCCGCTGATGATGAAGGTGCCCCAGATTCCCAGGAACACCGCCATGCCGTATTCGCCCTTCCAGGCCAGCCAGGCCGTGGCCGGAATCCATACCAGGGGCGGTCCCATGGGAATCAGGCTGAGCAGGAAGGTGACGATACCCAGCACCAGCGCCCCGGGAACGCCGGCAATCAGGAATCCGATCAGCGCCAGCACGCCTTGGGCCGCTGCGGTACCTATGACTCCGTTGACCACCCGTTGCACCGTGCCGGCCACCAGTTCGATGTAATACCCGGCCCGGTCACCGATCAGGCGTTCCAGCAGCTTGTGCACGAACAGCGCCAGGCGCGGACCGTCGCGGTAGAAGAAAAACACGAAGACAATACTCAGGGTCAGCTCAAGAATGCCCCCGCCTATCTGCGCACTGCGGGCCAGCAACCAGTTGCCGACCTGCCCCAGGTACGGCTTGACCGCCAGCATCAGGGCCGCGCCCTGCTGGTCGATGCTGTCCCACAACGCCACCAAGCGCTCTCCGACCAATGGCAAGCCACCGAGCCAGGCGGGAGCCTCGGGCAGCCCGTCCACCTGCACGTCCTTGATAAAGGCCGTGGCATCGCGCACATGGTCCGCCAGATTGAGGCCCAGCCAGACCAGGGGCGCCGCCACCAGGACCATCCAGCCCAGGGTCAGCAGCGCTGCGGCCAGAGATTCGCGGCCATTGAGCCAACGGGTCAGCAATCGCATCAGAGGCCAGCTGGCAAAGGCCAGCACCGCGCCCCAGAACAGCGCCGACCAGAAAGGCGCCATCACCCAGAAGCTGGCACCGAACAACACCAGGAGCAGGATCTGCACCAGCAGGCGATCGTTATTGGGCATGAAATGTCTCGCGCAAGAAGAATCAGAGAAGAGTAGGCGAACCCGCGAATGCGGGCCGCCTGAAACAGCTTAACGCAGCCGTTCGACGTGCAAGCCGGTCACTTCGGTGTTGCCGGTCTCCATGCGCGTGGCCAGCACGCCCTGGCTGATCAGGGCCTGGCGCCAGGCTTCAGCCTGCTTGCCGGACAGGCTGATCCGCATCGTGGTGTCCAGATTCAAGCCACGAGAGAGCAGATTGAGCCAGACGGGCTGGGGGTCCGCGAGTTTTGGCAGATCCAGTTTTCCCGTGTCCTTCAGCTGCCGTAGCAAGGTCGCCGAGGTGGGTAGCAGGTCGCCCAGAGGCGCTGCAGCATCAAACTGTTCCACATGGAGGTAGGCCCGGCGATTACCCCGGGTGATGCTATACAAGGCCACCAGGGTGTTCTCCTGGGGCTCCGCCAGGCGCAACAGCAGATAGGCCTGCTGCTCATCGGCGCCGTACAGCTTGGCGTTGCCGAACACTTGATTGGCCCACAGGCTGCTCTCGCCGCAATCCCTGGCCTGGCACCAGAACAACAGCTCGGCCCCCTGCTTCTGCAGGGCCTCCCGGGCCAGGGTGAAGGCCTCGTTGGAGGTGCGCTCGGCGGGTAATTGGTAGGTAATGGCGGTGAGTTTGCCCCTGGCATTGACCTGTCCGTCAAAACGCAGCTGGCCGCTGATCCTGCGGACCGACCCCAAGGGGTAGACGCGCTCCTGCTCCACTTCGGGGCGGTAGTCGACGATTTGTGCGTCGGTCAGACGGGGAACCAAAGGCAGGTCATGACTGCCCGGCAGATCGGCGGCAAGCGCCAGCGAGCTTAACAAGGCCAAGCTCAAAACACTGATTGAACGCATGAACACTCTCATCGGATAAGCATGGCCTGGGCGCCTTTGACGACGCTGGCGTCATCATTGCGCTGCGGAACCTGCAAGCCGCGCTGGACCGCAGGCCGGGCCTCCAGGGCCACCATCCAGCGTTGCAGGGCCGGCAATCCCTGTACCGAGACACCGGACCATTCATGACCGCGCACCCAGGGGAAGGTGGCGATATCGGCAATGCTGTAGTCCCCGGCCAGGTATTCGACCTGCTGCAGACGAGTATCGAGCACCTCGTACAGGCGCCGGGTTTCATGCTGGTAGCGGTCGATGGCGCCCTGGAGCTTTTCCGGGAAATAACGGAAGAATACGTTGGCCTGGCCCTGCATGGGCCCCACCCCGCCCATCTGGAACATCAGCCATTGCATGACGATGGAGCGGCCCTTGGGGTCGGCGGGCAGCAACTGGCCACTGCGCTCGGCCAGGTACACCAGGATCGCGCCAGATTCGAACACGGGGAAATCACCATTGTCGCGATCGACGATGGCCGGAATACGTCCATTGGGATTGATCTTCAAAAACGCTGGCGCCTTTTGCTCCCGCTTGTCGAAACTCAGGGCGTGCACGGTATAGGGCAGGCCGAGCTCTTCGAGCAGGATGGAAACCTTGTGGCCATTGGGGGTCGCAGCGGTGTACAGATCTATCATGGTTGTCTCCCATTTCAACCCGCCCAGCCTCGACAGTTGACCCCGTCAAGTCAAGGAACGGCGAAAAACCGATTGAAACAGTCTGCGACAAAGCGGGCACCGGTCTCATCGTTGAGATGCAGATGGTGGCCGCCTGGCAGCTGCTCACGGCTAAAGGGTAGACGCTGCAACAGCGCTTCATGCCTGGCCAACATGCCATCGGCCGCTACCACCAGTTGAGTTGGACAACTGACACGCTGGACGAAGGACATGGCCTGTTCCTCGGTCAGCCGCAGCGGCGAGGCTAGGGTCAGGCGACTGTCACTGCGCCAGGTGTAGCCACCGGCAACCGGCATCAGGCCACGCTGGGCCAGCAGTTCGGCAGCCTCGCGACTGACCGCGACCAGTCCCTTCATCCGTGCTTCGATGGCCCGTTCCAGAGTGCGATAGACCGGTTTGCTCTTGTCCTGCAGGTTGATTTGCGCCTGCAGGGCCATGCCCAGGCGTTCGGCGGCGTCCTCGCCCTTGGCGGTCGGTGGAATGACCCCGTCGATCAAGGCCAGGTGGCTGACCCGCTCCGGCAGCGCGGCCGCCAGCACCAGGGATACGATCGCCCCCAGGGAATGGCCCATCAGGGCGAAACGCTTCCAGCCCAGCTGTTCAGCGACTTGCAGCACGTCGTACACGTAGTCCCACAAGGCATAGCCGGCCCCCAGGGGGCGATGCCCGGAATGACCATGGCCGGCCAGGTCCAGGGCAACGATACGCAGACCTTTGAGCTTGGGCGCCAGCCGGGCAAAGCTGTTGGCGTTGTCCAGCCAGCCGTGCAGGGCGATGACCGGTAAACCGTCCTCGGGCCCGAACAGATGAGCCGCCAGTTCGATGTGGGGCAGACTCAGGCGCACTTCCTCGACGGTATGGCTCATGCACAACTCCGTTGCTGGCGATCGTCCCAGCGGCTGAACAGCTCCTTGAGCAAGGCCGCCGTGGCAGTGGGCCGCTCAAGAGGAAACATGTGGCCGCCGGGCATGGTCAGCGATTCCCCATGGGGCATGCGCCCCACTGCACTGGTGTGATGACGCATCACTACCCGACTCTGCTGCCCCCGCACCACCGCCAGGGGCACCTTTAGCTGGCGGGCACTGCCAGGACTGGTGTGGGGCACGCCGCGATAGATGCTGATCTCGGTAGCCGGATCGAAGCGCAACCGCAGGCGGTCGCCCACTTGCTGCAGGCCATGCTGCAAATACGCGTCCAGACAGTCCGGATCGAACGCGCGAAACAGGGTCTTGCGCGAGAAGTAGCTGCGGGCCGCTTCGATATCGGCAAATTCCTCACGACGTCCCAGGGTGCGCCCGGCGGGAGTCAAGCGGTCGATGAAACCAAACCGCTTGGCGGCGCGGATCACCCATTGATCGGCACGGGTCAGCACCGGGGAATCGAGCATGACCACGCCCCGATACAGTTCCGGACAACGCAAGGCCGCATGCAAGTGCAACACCCCGCCCAATGAATGTCCGACGCCCCATACCGGCTGGGCCTGCTGTTGCAGGTGGTGAATCAATTCGTCCACCAGGCTGCGCCAGTTATCGTCCACCGGAAAACGCGGGTCATGGGCGTGCTGCTGCAAGTGGCTGACCTGGAATTCAGGCGCCAAGGCAGCGAACAACTTGCCGTAAGTCCCGGAGGGAAACCCATTGGCGTGAGCGAAAAACACCTGTTGCGACATACCGACTCATCCATCCACCAAACCAACAACGATTGTCCGCAAGGCCCCGTACCAGGGCAATGACCGTAACGGACAGGAATGCTGACACCCGGGCTCAGCCTATGACCCGTTGTTTCAAGCCACCGGCGGTTTCTGTCCCAGTGGCACCACGGCCATGGTCAGGCGCGAGACGCAACTGGCCTTGCCTTCATCACTGCTCAAGCGGATGTCCCAGACATGGGTAGTGCGCCCGATATGAATGGCCCTGGCTACCGCTGTCACCCGACCGCTGCGCAAGCCCCGCAGGTGGTTGGCGTTGATCTCCAGGCCCACGCAATAGAACTGGCTGGCATCGATGCACAGATAGCTGGCCATGGAGCCGACGCTTTCCGCCAGCACCACCGACGCGCCGCCATGCAACAGGCCATAGGGCTGGTGGGTGCGATGGTCGATGACCATGCTCGCCGTCAACGACTCCTCGTCGTAGGACTCAAAGCGAATATCCAGCACTTCGCCGATGGTGTTCTTCTGGATTGCGTTCAGTTGTTCGATGTTCGGAGTGGTACGCCACAGACTCATCGCCGCTTCCTTCTCTCGGGTTGTTCTTGTCGATCAATCCTGCCACAGCACGGCTTCGCCACGCTCGCTCCAGGTTTGAAAACTCCCGCCATAGGTGGCTTCGATCACATTGCGCTTGATCTTCAGGGTCGGGGTCAGAAAGCCGTTCTCCACGGCCCAGTTGTCCTTGACCACCACTAGCCGATGCAAACGCTCGTGTTTGTCCAGACTGCCGTTGACCTGAACCAGGAGACTTTCCAGGCTGCTGTGCAGCCCTTCCCGGGAGCTGCCGCCAGCAGCCTGCAAGCCGGCCGCCGAAAGCACACACAACCCCAGGGGCGCGCTCAAGCCATCGCCCACCACACACACCTGCTCGATATGGGCATGCACCGCCAGGCGATTCTCGATGGGGGCCGGGGCCACATACTTGCCCTTGCTGGTCTTGAAGATTTCCTTGAGCCGGCCAGTCAGGCGCAAATTGCCGGCAGCATCCTGCTCCCCTTTGTCCCCCGTGCGCAAAAAACCATCCTCGGTGATGGTTTCCGCCGTTTTCTGCGGGTCCTTGTAATAACCCAGCATGGTGGCCCCGCTGCGCACCTGGACCTCCCCTGCCTCATCGATACGCACTTCGACCTCCGGACAGGGCCGGCCGATCCAGCCCGGAACATGCTCCCCGGACCGCCCGATATGGGAATAACCGCAGCTTTCGGTCATGCCGTAAACCTCCAGCACGTCCAGGCCCAGGCGGCGATACCAATGCAACAGGGTCTGAGGTACCGGCGCCGCGCCCGACAAGGCCACGCGCAATGCGTCGAGCCCCAATCCGGCCAGCACCTTGTGACCGACGCGCCTGCCGATAAAAGGCAGGCCCAAAAGAAAATCCAGACGCTTGGCCGGCACCTTGCTGTACACCCCCATCTGGAACTTGGTCCAGATCCGCGGCACGCCAAACAGTGCAGTGGGCCGGGCCCGCTGCAGGTCAACCAGGAAAGTGTCGAGGCTTTCGGCAAAGAACACAGTCTGCCCGGTGTAGATCGCCGCCATCTCGACGAACATGCGTTCGGCCACATGACACAACGGCAGGTAGGACAGCAACCGATCCTCGGGGCCCAGGCCGAAAAGCCCGACGCCGTGACTGGCGGCAAAGCCCAGGTTGCCGAAACTGTGCATCACGCCCTTGGGCAGGCCGGTGGTGCCGGAGGTGTAGATAATGGTGGCCAGTTGATCCGCAGGCGGGCAAGGGCTATCCGCCAGGGGCTCGCTACGCTGCACCTGTTCCCAGTCGAAATCGAAATGCCCCTCGGGGCCCAGCGGCAGACGGATGGTGGGCAACCCGGGCTTCAACCCCGGGGCCATGCCCGGCCAGTCATCAAGCTTGCCGATGAATGCCAGGGCCGACTCGGAGTGCTCCAGCACCTGGGCCACCGAATCGGCTGTGAGGTTGGGATACAGCGGCACCGACACATGCCCGGCCATCCAGATCGCCAAGTCGCTGATGATCCAGTGCGCGGAGTTCTTGCCAATGATTGCAATGTGGCTGCCAGGAGCCAGCTGCCGTTCCCGCAGCCACTGGGCGGCACGACGGGCCTGCTGGCCGACGTCGAACCAGCTCAACGCCTGCACCTGCCCTCCGGCGCTGGGCTGCACCAGGAAACGTTGCTGGGGATGACGAGCTTCGCGCTCGTAGAACACTTGCAGCGGCAAACGAAAAGCAGCAGCCATGACTCGCTCCTTTGTTTTTATTCTGTTCGCGACACCAACCAAGCACTTGCTTGGCTGACTATTCCACGCACAAAGGAGCGCTGCAAGTTAAGAAATGTAGCGGATCACGACCCGATACCAAGCGGGGGCAAAAGGTCATGACGGCCAGGGGATTCCCTGGCCGCCGCCAGCATCAAGGGTGCTTGACGCCGTTAAGGATCATCAGCCCCGCCAGAGGCCAGTCGCCTTCCAGCTCCGCCAGGCTGGCGGTGTTCATGGGCTGGGGATCACGCAGATGGCCATGCTGCAACAGGCCGATCAGGCTACCCACCAGGGGTTGATGGCTGACCAGCAGCAGATTGTCCGCACCGTCCAGTTGCTGCAGCACCTGCAGCGGATTGGCCTCCGGCGTCAGCCAGGGCACGGTACGGATCTCTGCTTCGAACCCCAGGGCCTCGCGTACCAGCTGGGCCGTTTGCTGGGCTCGTACATAAGGGCTGGCGATGATTGCGCTGATGGGCTGGCCAATCAGTTGCGCGGCGCTGCCCAGCACTTCCTCACGGCCGTGGGCGGTGAGATTGCGCTGGGCATCGGTGGGCGCGTGGGATTCGGCCTGGCCATGGCGCAGGACCCACAGTTTCACAGCTTGGGCTCCTC
The DNA here is from genome assembly GCF_042980055.1 of Pseudomonas danubii. Classification (NCBI taxonomy): domain Bacteria; kingdom Pseudomonadati; phylum Pseudomonadota; class Gammaproteobacteria; order Pseudomonadales; family Pseudomonadaceae; genus Pseudomonas; species Pseudomonas danubii. The sequence goes on along the minus strand of NZ_CP116502.1, from coordinate 3,138,480 downwards.
ATCGCGCACCGGATGGGGGGCTGGCGGCACGCTATGGGGAGCCTCCCCCTCAGGTGCTCGTGGGGCTGGCCAATCCGAGAACGGCCAGGGTTTCTGTTCGGTATGGAAGCTGCCGAAACGGCCGATCTGAGCCAGGAACTGACTCAGGCTGTCACCGAAGTTCATCAGGCCGGCATTGGGAGCGCCGTAGATCAACCGATAAACAAGCTGCACCAGGACCAGGGCACCAAGGAGAAACTGCGCCACCTGCCACACCATCACGAACACCAGCATCCACAGCACGCGCAGGAGGATGGATTCGTATTTGGCTTCGGAATTCGTATCGTTCATGTCTGGCTCCTGTGCTACTCAGTTGAATCCGCTGGTGGAGATAAAATCGACGTCGGTTTTCGGCTCGCCGCGCATCAAGAGCTCGATCACCTGATTCAGCGTACGCCCTTCGAACAGGATCGCGTGCAGCCCGGCTACCAGCGGCATGTAGACCCCCAACTCCTGAGCCTTGACCTTGAGCACCTTGAGGGTGTTAACGCCCTCCGCCACTTCGCCAAGACGCGTCACCGCCTCTTCCAGGCTCAGGCCCTGGCCCAGGGCAAAGCCCACCTGATAGTTGCGGCTCTTGGGCGAGGAACAGGTGACGATCAGGTCACCGACACCCGCCAGACCGAGAAAGGTCATGGGATTGGCACCCTGGCTCACGGCAAAGCGGGTCATTTCCGCCAGCGCGCGGGTAATCAGCATGCTCTTGGTGTTTTCCCCCATGCCCAGGGCCACCGCCATGCCGGCGATGATCGCGTAGACGTTCTTCAGCGCTCCGCCCAGCTCCACGCCAAAGCGGTCGGCACTGGCATAGACGCGGAACGTCCGGCCATGCAACACAGCCTGGACCTGCTGGCACAGTTCTTCGTCTTCGCTGGCGACCACGGTGGCGGTCAGGGCGTGCTCGGCCACTTCGCGGGCCAGATTGGGCCCAGAGAGCACGCCGATCCGCGCTTGCGGGGCGATATCCTCGAGGATCTCGCTCATCAGTTTGAAGGTCTGGGCCTCGATGCCCTTGGTCAGGCTGACCAGCATCTTGCCGCTCAACAGTTGTGCGTGGGGGGCCAGTACCGAGCGCAGGGCGCTGGAAGGCAAGGCGACAAAGCACAGGTCACTGTCATTCAGGGTGGCCAGCAGATCGGTGACCGGCTCCACTGCCGGATGAATCTTGATGCCCTTGAGATAGCGCGGATTCTCGCGATTGACCCGAATGGCCTCGGCCTGTTCGGGGTCACGCATCCACTGCCGCACCGGGTGACCGTTCTCGGCCAGCAGATTGGCCACGGCGGTACCAAAACTTCCGCCTCCCAGGACCGCAATAGGGCGCTGTTGTGTCATATGCAATCCGTTTATCCATAGCAGTGGCGATGGCGGCATTATACGGGGCGGTTTCCCCACCACCAGCCCCAGCGGCCATTCAGACGATCTGTCGGGAACGGGTGGACTCATTCGGGGAATGTCGGGCTTATCGACTGGAAAACTCGACTGTCTCGGTTAACATGCGCGCCATCTTTCAAGATTCAAGGCTGTGCCGTGTCCATTGGCCCCTCACCTCTTCGTCTGTCGCTGCTGCTGGGCATGTTGTTCGGCTACCCAGCGCTGGCCGACGATTTGTTCATGGATGGCAGCGCCCTGCCCGAGGTCCTCACCGCCACGCGCCTGAAGCAATCCCCAGCCGCCGTCCCCGGCAGCATGACGGTGCTCGACAATGAACTGATCAAGGCCAGCGGCGCGCGGGACATCAGCGAACTGCTGCGCCTGGTGCCGGGGATGATGGTCGGCGCCATCAGCGGCAATCAGGCCACGGTCAACTACCACGGCACCAACGCCAGCGAAGCCCGGCGCATGCAGGTACTGATCGATGGGCGCTCGGTGTATCGCGCGGGCCTGGCCACGGTGGACTGGAGCGATATTCCGGTAGCCATGGAAGACATCGAGCGCATCGAAGTGTTTCGCGGCCCCAACACCGTCAGCTACGGCGCCAACGCACTGATGGCGGTGGTCAACATCATTACCCGCTCACCCGCCAACAGCCACGGCACGCGCTTCAAGGTGACCAGGGGCCAGCGCGGTATCAACGACTGGTACGCCAGCCAGGGCACCGGCTGGGAAAGCGGCGACCTGCGGCTGTCGTTGTCGGGGCAGGAAGACGATGGCTTCGACAGCCGCCTCGACGGTTCGGACTACCGCGACAGCAGGCGCTTGAATCGCGTCAGTCTGTCGGTGAGCCAGATGCTCAATGAACAGCAGAGCATCGATTGGCAATTGAACGCCAAGGAAGGCACCAACCAGCGACCTTATACCTACAAGCCGGTGTTCTATGGCGTGTCCCAACAGGGCAACAACTCCGACGTGGTGGCCAAGGACTACGCCGGGTCACTGCGCTGGAACCTGGAACTCAATCCGCAGCACAGCCTTTATGTCCAGGGCTCGGCTCAGCACTGGGATCGCCAGCAGACTTGGCGCGCCTGTGACGCGGCGATTTCCTTCAGCCCCGAGCTGACCCGCCTGTGGCAAATCAATCCGAATTACGCCGAGCGCCTGGCGCGCGGCATCAAAGGTTTCAGCGATGCCGGTGCCCCGCCCCCGGGATCTCCCGCCGAGCAGGCCATAGCCCAGCAGGTCCTCACCCAGTGGAACGCCGGCGGCAAGCAAACCGTCTGCGGCAATATCGACCAGAGCGCCCGGGAGACCCGCTACGACCTGGAGTTGCAGGACACCCTGAGCCTCAGCGATAACCTGCGACTGGTCAGCGGCATGAACTATCGTTACGACCGGGCCGACTCCGAAACCTACTTCAACGGCACCCTCGACGACACCACCTGGCGCCTGTTCGGCCAGTTGGAGTGGCGGGCCAGCGAACACTGGCTGATCCAGGGCGGGGCTATGTACGAAGACACCCAGCTGACCGGCAACTCGCTGACGCCACGGATCGCCGTCAACTACCTGATCAACCCGCGCCACGGGCTGCGCGCGGTGTATTCGGAAGCCATCCGCTCTGCGGACATGTTCGAGAACAACGTCAACTGGAGCTACCGGGTCACCGGTCTGAGCGCTCCGGTCTACGGCCAGAACAGCGCCCAGTACTTCGTCAGGACCCGTGGCCCCGGCAATCTTGACCAAGAGCACATGCGCTCTCGGGAGCTGGGCTACAACGGCTATTTCAGCGACCAGGCACTGAATCTGGACATCAAGCTGTTCTACGACGAAATCAGCGGAATGATCAGCGAACCGCTGCGCAACAACCAGTACATCGCCAGCAACAACAACTCGGCGCGCTTCTCCGGCACCGAGGGCCAGCTGGACTGGCAACTGAGCCGCGCCGACCGCCTGCGCCTGACCTACGCCTATGTCCACGCGCAAGCCAGCAATCGCCTGGACCAGCACCTGACCGCCAGCAACAGCGGTTCTGCCGGCTGGCTGCGCAATTGGGGCCAGGGCTGGTCCAGCGCCCTCTTCTACTATGGTGACAACGCCCTCAACGGCTACCGCTTCCAGCGCATCGACACCCGCATTGCCAAGCGCCTGGCCCTGGGCAAGGCCAGCCTGGAACTGGCAGGCACGCTGCAACAGCGGCTTGACCATGAGCCCACCACCTTCGCCGACAACCTCTACGACTCACGGCACGTGGCCTACCTCAGTGCCGAGCTGGAGTTCTAGCATGGGCCAGCGCGGGCCCTGGAAGGCCCTGGGCATTCATCGCTGTCTCGGTATCTGCCTGATCCTCCTGGGCATGCTGCTGGCGACTCCGCTGCGGGCAGCCGACGTGTTGCTGACCGCCAGTGAAGGCAGCGACAGCGTGCGCACCTTCACCGAGGAACTGGCCACCCAGCGGCCTCAGGACCAGGTGCGCTTCGTGCCCTTGGCACAACTGCCGGCACCGAGCCAACTGCCCGCAGCCACGCGCCTGATCCTGCTGGACCCGCAAAGCCTCGACTGGCGCCTGCAAGACCCGCAAGGGCCGGCCACCCTGGTCCTGCGGATCAGCCGCCTGCAGGCCCAGCAGCGCCTGCAAGGCGCGCCTCACCCCAAACTCAGCCTGCTCTGGAGCGACCCGCCCTTGAGCCGCCAACTGCGGCTGATCCACAAGGTGCTGCCCCAAGTGCGCCGGATCGGCGTGCTGTACAGCGAGGACAGCCAGTTCCTGCTCAGGGAACTGCGCGACGCAGCGCAATCCATGGAAATGGAAATCGTCGCCGAACCCTGGGACAGCACCAATGACAGCCGTCCGATGCAAAACCTGTTGCGCAACAGCCAGGTGCTGCTGGGCCTGGACGACCCCAAGCTGTACAACCCGAAAACCGTGAAGAACCTGCTGCTGAGCAGCTACGCCCGGCAACAGGCGCTGATCGGGCCCAATGCCGGCTTCGTCAGGGCCGGCAGCCTGGCCAGCACCTACAGCGACCAGCAGGACTGGCTGCAGACCCTGGACAGCCTGCTGGATCAGGCACCAGCCCACTGGCCCAGGGAGCTGTACCCGGCGGCCTTCAAAGTACTGAGCAATCCACAGGTGGCACGCTCCCTGGGCATCGAGGAAATCGACCCGCAAGCCGTCGCGCACCAGTTGAGTGAAGGAGAGAAACGCCCATGACATTGCGTCGCCGGTGGGATATCCAGACCCGCACTCAGCTCATCAGCCTGGGCCCGGCCCTGCTCCTGACTCTGCTGCTGATCAGCTTTTTCACCTTCGTGCGCCTCCAGGATCTGCGCCAGGAGTTGAACCATACCGGCCAACTGATCGCCAACCAATTGGCCCCGGCCACTGAGTACGGGGTGATCTCCGGCAACAACGAGGGCCTGGAAAGCCTGTTGCAAGCCACTCTGGCCACGCCTCATGTGCACTTTCTGGAAGTCCAGGACAGTGCCAACAACATCCTGGTGTATGTCGAGCAGCCGTCCGCCAGTCACAACCATGCCCAGCAGATCAAGGTCTTCCAGGCGCCGGTGCGCTTGCAACGCATTCAGGTGCACAACGACTTTCTGCAGAATGATCCCGCCAGCCTGAGCCCCCAGGGCGACGGTTACCTGGGGCGGGTCATTGTCGGCATGTCCAATGACGCCTTCAGCCAGCGTCAACAGGAAATCCTCCTCAAGGCCGGGATTCTCGCCCTGTTCGCCCTGCTCTTCACCTTCTTCCTGGCCCGACGCCTGGCGGCCGGCCTGGCGCAACCCATCAGCGCCATGGGCCACGCGGTGAAGGCGATTCAGGAAGGCGACTTCAAGACGCCGCTGCCGATTGTCGACGACGGCGAGCTGGGCAATCTGGCGCGACATATCAACAACCTCGCCGCCGGCCTGGAACTGGCCAGCCGTGAGCAGCAACAGGCAATGTCACAACTGATCCAGACCCGGGAAGATGCCGAGCGGGCGAACAAGGCCAAATCGGACTTCCTGGCGATGATGAGCCATGAGCTGCGTACCCCGATGAACGGCGTACTGGGGATGCTGCAATTGCTGGAAACCACCGAGATGACCCAAGAGCAGAGCGAGTACGCGGCACTGGCCTCGGAGTCCACCGAGCACCTGCTGAAGGTGATCAATGACATCCTCGACTTCTCGCGCATCGAACGCTCGGCCCTGGAGCTGGAACACATTCCGTTCAACCTCGCCGAGTTGATCAGCAGCTGCGCCCAGGCCTTCCAGCACAGCGCATTGCAACGAGGCCTGGACCTGCAACTGCGGCTGCCGCCGGGCATGGAGTCGCTGCAGGTCAAGGGCGACCCGACGCGAATCCGCCAGATCCTGGTCAACCTGATCGGCAACGCGCTGAAGTTCACCGAACAAGGCAGCGTCACCATCGAGCCCCAGTGGCAGGCCCTGGATCACGAACTCCTGTGGTTCACCTGCTCGGTGCGCGACAGCGGGATCGGCATCAGCCCGGCCAGCCTGGAGCTGATGTTCGATGCATTCCAGCAGGCCGACAGCTCGATTTCCCGACGCTACGGCGGCACGGGCCTCGGCCTGCCTATCGCCCGGACCCTGGCTGAACGCATGGGCGGCACCCTGCGGGCCCAGAGCGAGGAAGGCCAGGGCTCGGTGTTCACCCTGGAAATCCCCCTGGCGCTGTTTCAGCAAAGCCTGCCCGTGCTGGCGCCGCGAGTGAACACGGCCGCTCACCAGGGCGAAGGCCGCAACGTGCTACTGGTGGAGGACAACCCGGTGAACCAGACCGTGATCCAGGCCATGTTGCGCAGCCTGGGCTTCACCGTCAGCATCGTCACCGACGGCGCCCAGGCGGTACGCAGCGCCGAAAGCCTGATTTTCGAGGCCATTCTGATGGACTGCCGACTGCCACTGGTCGACGGCTACGAAGCCACCCGGCAGATCCGCCAACTGCCCGGCTGCGCTGATTTACCGATCATCGCCCTGACCGCCAACGCCTTGCAGGGCGACCGTGAGGCCTGCCTGGCGGCGGGCATGAACGACTACCTGGCCAAGCCGTTCAAGCGGGCTGATCTGCAGCAAATTCTCCAACGTTGGGTGCAGTAACAGGCTATTTTCCAACAGGTGCGACTGGCGTGACGGGCGAAAGTGCGGCAGTCTTAGGCACCCGACGGGCCCCGAAAAGGCCCTCAAAAAAAATTTCAGTGCACAAGTGTACATTCATGCCCTTTGCGCTGTGACTTTCACTACAACGCAATAGTCTATGAGTAGGCTGCCGGCTCGAGGCATGAACGCTTCGATCGGCCGGGAAGATTGCCCAACCCTGCCGCACGGGACTATTGAGGAGCTCGCATGACCAAACAAAACGCCTTTACTCGGGAAGACCTGCTGCGCTGCAGTCGCGGTGAGCTGTTCGGCCCAGGTAACGCGCAACTGCCCGCCCCCAACATGCTGATGGTGGATCGCATCACCCATATCAGCGAAGAGGGTGGCAAGTACGGTAAAGGTGAATTGGTCGCTGAGCTGGATATCACTCCAGACCTGTGGTTCTTCGCTTGCCACTTCGAAGGCGATCCGGTGATGCCGGGCTGCCTGGGCCTGGATGCCATGTGGCAACTGGTCGGTTTTTTCCTCGGCTGGCAAGGCCTGCCGGGCCGCGGCCGCGCCCTGGGTTCGGGGGAAGTGAAATTCTTCGGCCAGGTACTGCCGACCGCGAAAAAAGTCACCTATAACATTCACATCAAGCGCGTGCTCAAGGGCAAGCTGAACATGGCCATCGCCGATGGTTCGGTCAGCGTTGACGGCCGCGAAATCTATACCGCCGAAGGCCTCCGGGTCGGCGTGTTTACCTCAACTGACAACTTCTAAGGGTTATCCGCATGCGCCGCGTCGTTATCACTGGTCTGGGCATTGTTTCGTGCCTGGGCAATGACAAAGAGACCGTCTCCGCTAACCTGCGTGCAAGTCGCCCTGGCATCCGCTTCAACCCGGAATATGCCGAAATGGGTCTGCGTAGCCAGGTTTCCGGCTCCATTGACCTGAATCTTGAAGAACTGATCGATCGCAAGATCTATCGCTTCGTCGGCCACGCAGCGGCTTACGCCTACCTGGCCATGAAAGACGCCATCGCCGACTCCGGCCTGAGCGAAGAGCAAGTGTCCAACCCCCGCACCGGCCTGATCGCCGGCTCCGGCGGCGCTTCGACCCTGAACCAGATGGAAGCACTGGACATCCTGCGCGAGAAAGGCGTCAAGCGCGTTGGCCCGTACCGTGTAACGCGGACCATGAGCAGCACCGTTTCCGCCTGCCTGGCCACGCCGTTCAAGATCAAGGGCCTGAACTACTCCATCGCTTCTGCCTGCGCCACCAGTGCTCACTGCATCGGTACCGCCATGGAACAGATCCAGATGGGCAAGCAGGACATCGTCTTCGCCGGTGGCGGTGAAGAAGAGCACTGGACCCAGTCGTTCCTGTTCGACGCCATGGGCGCCCTGTCCACCCAGTACAACGAAACCCCGGAAAAAGCCTCCCGCGCCTATGACGCCAAGCGTGACGGTTTCGTCATCGCCGGCGGTGGCGGCATGGTGGTGGTCGAGGAGCTGGAACACGCTCTGGCCCGTGGCGCGAAGATCTACGCGGAAATCGTCGGCTACGGCGCCACTTCCGATGGCTACGACATGGTGGCTCCAAGCGGCGAAGGCGCAATCCGCTGCATGCAGATGGCCATGTCCACCGTCGACGCACCGATCGACTACCTGAACACCCACGGCACCTCGACTCCGGTCGGCGACGTTGCCGAGATGAAGGGCGTGCGTGAAGTGTTCGGCGACAAGGCTCCAGCCATCAGTTCCACCAAGAGCCTGTCGGGTCACTCCCTGGGCGCCGCCGGCGTTCACGAAGCGATCTACTGCATGCTGATGATGGAAGGCAACTTCATGGCCGGTTCGGCCAACATCGACGAGCTGGATCCGGAAGTGGCCGACATGCCGATCCTGACCAAGACTCGCGAAGACGCCACCATCAACACCGTGATGAGCAACAGCTTCGGCTTCGGTGGCACCAACGCTACCCTGGTGCTGAAACGCTGGCAGGGCAAGTAAGCCCCGCCGCTTCGCCGAATGAAAAAGCCCCGACTGGTTCGGGGCTTTTTTTCGCCTGGCGTTCGCCGGTAAGCCGACGCCCAAGCAACCTGCACGAGCCAGCTTGCCAGCGAAAGCGCCTCACACCGAGAAGCGCGCCACCATGGTGTTCAGATCCACCGCCAGCCGTGACAGCTCCTGGCTGGCGGCGCTGGTCTGGTTGGCCCCCGCCGAGGTCTGCAGCGCCAGATCGCGGATGTTCATCAGATTGCGATCCACTTCCCGCGCTACCGCGGCCTGCTGCTCCGAGGCACTGGCAATCACGATATTGCGCTCGTTGATCAAGGTGAAGGCCGAAGCGATTTCCTCCAGCGCCTGACCTGCCGCCTTGGCCACTTCCAGGGTCGAGCGGGCCCGGCTGTTGCTGTGCTGCATGGAACTGACCGCCTGGTCGGTGCCTTGCTGGATCCCGCCAATCATCTGCTCGATTTCCTGGGTCGACTGCTGAGTCCGATGGGCCAGGGCCCGCACTTCGTCTGCCACCACGGCAAACCCGCGCCCGGCATCCCCGGCTCGCGCAGCCTCGATGGCCGCGTTCAGTGCCAGCAGGTTGGTCTGTTCGGCGATGGAGCGAATCACATCCAGCACCTTGCTGATGCCATAGACCTTCTGTGCCAGCTCTTCCACCTGGCTGGCATTGGTCGTCACATCCTCGGCCAGCAACTCGATGGAGAGCACCGTCTGATGCACCTGCTCACGCCCATGCTGGGCGATCCGGTCCGACTCCCGAGAGGCTTCGGAGGTGGCCACGGCATTGCTGGCCACCTCCTCCACCGCGGCGGTCATCTGATTCACCGCAGTGGCCGCCTGCTCGATTTCCAGGCTCTGCTGATGCAGGCCCCGGGTCGCATCCTCGGTCACGCAACTGAGCTCTTCCGAGGCGGAGGCCAACTGGCTGGAGGAGTCGGAAATGCGCCGGATGGTTTCCCGCAGGCTGTGCTGCATGGCCTTGAGCGCCAGCAACAGACGCGCCGGTTCATCCTTGCCAACCACCGTGATGTCACCCGTCAGGTCGCCGCCGGCCACCACCTCGGCGACACTCAGGGACTGGGCCAGGGGCAGGACGATGCTGCGGGTCAGCAACAATGCCAGGCCAATGGTCACCAGCGCCGCCACCGCGATCATGCCCACCACCCAGACCCGCGACTTGCTGAACACGGCCTGGGCCAGGTCCGTGGCCTGGGTCGCGCTCTGCTTGTTCAACTCGACCAGTTCATGCAGGGTCGCCGCCATGTCATCGGCCAATTGATTCATCTCGCCATTGACCACCTTGATCGCCTCTTCCAGCTGGTTCTGGCTGGAAAAGGCCATGACCTGGGCCTGGCGCTGCAGGTACTGCTTCTCAATGGCCTTGAAACGATCGAACAGGACCCGTTCCTGGGGCAGCACGATCAATGACTCATAGCGCCCCTGGGCAACCCCCAGGCCAGTCTTGATGTCGTTGATCTTTTTTTCGTTCTGGACAATCGCTTGCGGGTCGCGATTGATCAGCAGACGCAGGGTCAGGGCACGGATGCGCAGCAGGTCCTGACTCATGTCACCGACGAACATGACGCTGGGCAGCCAATTGCTTTCCACTTCATCGGACTGCTGGCGCATATTGGCCATCTGCATCAGGGCGAATGCCCCGAGGGCAAACACCATCAGCGCCAGCAAGCCGAAACCCAGGCCTGCGCGCGGCGCGATATTGAGACTTCTAAGGCTCATTCCTCTGGCTCCTTCCTAGAGCGCTGCAAGAACTTGCAGCAGGGTGCTCTTAGACGGTATCGGGCCGTTGGAAAATTGCGTAAGACAAAAACGTGATATCAAAACGCCCTAGCACTCCAATACTTGGGCGTAAAACGATTCAGCGCACAGAAAATCGCTGTTCTGCCAACAAACGGTCGCCCTGAAAGACCATGAAGTGCCATTCGCCGGGCACCACTTCATGGTTCTCCGTGAATTCGTAGGCCATCACATCCTGAGGTGCATTGGGTACCAGTTTCTGGGTGATCTCGAACTTGTCGTGGCGCGCCCCGTCCGGGGTACGGATGCCCGGAGTCAGGTAGAGCAGAGTCAGGGGCTGATCCTCGGCCACCTTGCCCAGCAACTGGTAACGCATACCGAACTTGGTCCCCAGCTTGGCGGGCACCACCGAGGTTTGCTGGATCTTCTCGTTGCTGCGGCGCAGCACCCGCTCCCCCGATTGCAGCTCGGCCTTGGGCCCTTCGAACACGCCGTATTCCACCGGTCCTTCAACACGGACTTCGGCACTGGCCAGGCCAGTGAAGATCATCAGCGCCGCCAATGCGCTTAAACGAGTGAGGTGCATATCGCGCTCCTTGATTGAGATGGCGCGAGCTTATGAAGCAGGCGTGACAGGCTGATGACAGACTGGGGCCTGCTAAGGGCGACTTTTGGCGGGAAGGATGGCGAGAAAATTGTCATGGGCCACCTTGCGCGCCACCTCCTCCGGCAAGGCATCGAGGAAGACATCGAAGCTGTGCAGCTCGCGCCCCAGCTTGTTGAAGCGCCCGACCACATCCGAACCGAGCATGAAGCGCTCCGGGAAGCGCTCCACCAACTGCAGCCATGCCTGGCTGGGGTTGCCCTGCTCATCCAGCAGATAGGGCGTGAGCAGGCTCCAGGACAGGTCGATGTACAGATTGGGGTAGCTCTCCAGCAGCCGCGTCAGGGTCGGCAGCAAGAATTCCAGGCGGGTCTGGTGACGATGGATCTCGGCGCTGGTGCCAGCGTGGGCCCAAATAAAGCGCGTATGGGGGTGATTGCGCAGCGGCTCTTCGATTTCTGCCAGGTACAGCGGGTTGCGTTCGCGCTTGGAGGTGATGTTGGAATGCAGCATGACCGGCAGGTCGTTCTCCGCCGCCAGGTGATAGACCTTGGTCATCGCCTCGTTGTTGGCCCGTGGCGTGTCTCCGGCAGTCAAGGCCGTGAGGTCGTCATGGCGGGTGAAGACCTCACCGATGCCCTGCCACAGCCCCGGATCAAGGTCGAGCATGCGCTGGATATGCGCCGCGGAGTTCTTGTCATTGGGATTGAAACCGGACAGGAAGGGATGAAAACGCTGACGCTGCTCAGGGGGCAGTTGCTTAACCGCAGCCGCCACCAGCACGTCGGTGGCGCTGTACCAATAGGCATCAGCATCATCACCGGCGTAATAGCGTGGACGCTTGGGTTCATCCTCGTGCCATTTCTTGGCCACCGGAATGCCGGAAATCATCACCTGTTCAATACGGTTGTCAGCCATGGCCTTGAGCAACGCATCCATGCCCGCGGATTCCTGGAAGAAGTCCACGTAATGCAAGTGAGCATCGCTGTAGCGGTAATCCCGTGCCTGGGCCGCCACGCCGGGCAGCAGCATCAGCAACGCTCCAAGGCAGGTTCCGTATAAATGATTCCAGTACACCGCAGCGTCTCCAAAGGGTTGCAGCCGGGTAGACCCTGCACCCCAGCAGCAGGTTCAGAAAAAAGGGGAACGCCTGTGCCTCCCCATGCTCTATAACTTCAGCACCTTTACAGCCTGATCCGATACTCATCACTGCCTGAGGTTTGCCATGACCATTACCGTCAATACCGAGTCCAGCGAAGGTTTCCGCCACAGCATCCAGGTGGATGACCACCAGTTGTTCACCGACCTGCCCCAGTACGCCGGTGGCGAAGGCACCGCCCCCGAGCCCCATGACTACTTCGATGCCGCCCTAGGGGCCTGCAAGGCCCTGACCCTGAAGCTCTATGCGCAGAAGAAGAACATCCCGCTGACCGGGGTCACGGTGGAGCTCAAGCACGACAACAGCCAGGAGCCGCAAGGCAAATACGCCCTGCATGTAAAGCTGACCCTCAAGGGCGTGCTCACCGATGCCCAGCGTGATGAGCTGCACCGGGTGGCCGACCGTTGCCCGATCCACAAGCTGATGACCACCAGCGAAGTCAGCATCGAGACCCACCTCTCCGAAGGCGCCTTCAGCCAATAGCGGCAAGGCTGGCACACGCGGGTTATGCTCCCGGGCATAACCCGATCAGCCTGGAATCCGCCATGAACTCACCCCTCGTGATCCGTCCCCGTGCCGAGGACGTTGAAGGCCAGCCCATCCTGCGCCCCCTGCCTTCGGCCCAGTGCCGCAGTGTCGGGCCCTTCGTGTTCTTCGACCATATGCTGGAAACCCGCTACCCGCCGGGCAAGGGCATGAATATCCGCCAACATCCGCATATCGGCCTGTCCACCCTGACCTACCTGTTCGCCGGGCAGATCCAGCACAAGGACAGCCTGGGCTCCGACCAGATCGTGGAGGCCGGAGACGTCAGCTGGATGACCGCCGGCAGCGCCATCGCCCATGTCGAACGCACGCCAGCCCCCTTGCTGGCCCAGGGGTTCGCCATGCACGGCCTGCAGGTCTGGCTGGCCTCGCCCCAAGAGCAGGAGCAAGGCCCGGGGCATTACAGCCATCACCCGGCCAGCAGCCTGCCGGTGAGCGACAACCTGGGGGTGAGCATCCGCATGATCGCCGGCAGCGGCTTCTGCCTGGAATCGCCGGTGCCGGTACTCTCCCCCACCCTGTACGCCGAACTGCGACTGCAGACCGCCACCAGCCTGCTGATTCCCACCGAGCACCCGCAGCGCGCGCTGTATGTACTGGACGGCGAGGCACAACTGGACGGCGAGCCTTTGCCCGTGCACGCGCTAGTGGTATTGCCGGAGGGGGAGAACGCCACGCTGTTCGCCGAAAGCGATTGTCACGCAGTGCTGATCGGCGGCGCGCCCCTGGACGGTCCTCGCCGGATCAATTGGAACTTCGTGGCCAGCGATCCGGCGCGTATCGAGGAAGCGCGCCAACGCTGGGCGGCCGGGGATTGGCCGCAGGTGCCAGGAGAAAGCGAGCGCATCGAATTGCCACCCCCCCCCCGCCACTGATCGCTAGGAGCCGGCTTGCCGGCGAACAGGCCCGTGAGTCTGGCGTTGCTCTCACTGATGCCTTCGCTGGCTAGCCAGCTCCGGAATCAGAGGCGGCGGGTCAGCCGCAGAAAACTTCGTCCAGCAGGTAATGCATGGTGGCGAAGGCCCGCGCCGAGGTCTTGGCGTCGTACATCATCTTGCCCGGTACATTGGCGTGGGTATCGGTGAAGGAATGCACCGCACCGCCATAGCTGACCAGTTGCCAGTCCACACCCGCCGCATCCATTTCCGCCTCGAAGGCCGGCAGTTGCTCCTTGGCCACTAACGGGTCCGCCGCACCGTGCAGTACCAGTACCGAACCCTTGATATTGTTCGCGTCGCTAGGGTTGGGGGTGTCCAGGGTGCCGTGGAACGACACCGCCGCCTTCACTGGCGCGCCACTGCGGGCCAGCTCCAGGGCGCAGCAGCCGCCAAAGCAGAAACCGAAGGTGGCCAGCCTGGAAGTGTCCACCGCTGCTTCGCCCTGACTCTGCAAGGCCGCAAAGGCCGCCTGCATGCGCTTGCGCAACAACACCCGGTCATCCTTGAGCGGCATCATCGCGGCACCGGCCTCACTGGCATCGCTGGGACGCAGCGACTGGCCATACAGATCAGCGATCAGTACCACGTAGCCCTTGGCCGCCACCGCCTCGGCGATCTTCTCCGCGCCGGCGCTGACGCCCATCCAGTTCGGCGCCATCAGCAACCCCGGGCGCGCGCCTTGATGGGCGGCATCGAAGGCCAGTCGACCTTCATAGGGCTGGCCATCGATCTGATAGACCACGGAACGCACTGTGATTTGACTCATGACTCAGCTTCTCCAGTAGAGGGACACCAGAATGAAAAAACCCGCCGAAGCGGGTTTTTCTTGCAACGTGGTTAAACCGACAGTTCAACCAGCAGCTTGTTCAGTCGGCGCACATAGGCCGCCGGGTCTTTCAAGCTGTCACCGGCCGCCAGGGCCGCCTGATCGAAGAGGATGTGCGACAGGTCGCCAAAGCGCTCTTCGCTCTGCTCACCGTCGAGTTTCTCGATCAGCGGGTGAGTCGGGTTGAACTCGAAGATCGGCTTGGAATCCGGAACCTTCTGCCCGCTGGCTTCAAGGATCTGGCGCATTTGCAGCCCCAGGTCCTGCTCGCCGATGGCCAGGATCGCCGGGGAGTCGGTCAGGCGGTGGGAAACCCGCACTTCGCTGACGCTCTCGCCCAGGGCGGTCTTGATCCGCTCCACCAGGCCTTCCTTGGTCTTGGCGACTTCCTCGGCAGCCTTCTTGTCCTCTTCCGAGTCCAGGTTGCCCAGGTCCAGGTCACCACGCGCCACGTCGACAAAGCTCTTGCCGTCGAATTCGTTGAGGTAGCTCATCAGCCACTCGTCGATACGGTCGGTGAGCAGCAGCACTTCGATGCCTTTCTTGCGGAAGACTTCCAGGTGCGGGCTGTTCTTCACCTGAGCGTAGGATTCGCCGGTGAGGAAGTAGATCTTGTCCTGACCTTCCTTGGCGCGAGCCAGGTAGTCGGCCAGGGACACTGTCTGCTCGCCGTCGTCGCCCTGAGTGGAAGCGAAGCGTAGCAGGCCGGCGATCTTTTCCTTGTTGGCGAAGTCTTCGGCCGGGCCTTCCTTCATCACCTGGCCAAAGTTCTTCCAGAAGCCCTTGTATTGCTCTGGCTCGTTCTTCGCCAGTTTTTCCAGCATGTCGAGGACGCGCTTGGTCAGTGCCGATTTCATCGAGTCGATGATCGGGTCTTTCTGCAGGATTTCCCGCGAGACGTTCAGCGACAGGTCGTTGGAATCCACCACGCCCTTGATGAAGCGCAGGTACAGCGGCAGGAAGGACTCAGCCTGATCCATGACGAACACGCGCTGCACGTAGAGCTTGAGGCCCTTCGGCGCTTCACGCTGGTACAGGTCGAACGGTGCACGGGCCGGCACGTAGAGCAGCGAGCTGTATTCCAGCTTGCCTTCGACCTTGTTGTGGCTCCAGCTCAGCGGGTTCTCGAAGTCATGGGCGATGTGCTTGTAGAACTCCTGGTATTCCTCGTCCTTGATCTCGGTACGCGGACGGGTCCACAGGGCACTGGCGCGGTTGACGGTTTCCCACTCCAACGCCGGTTTCTCTTCGCCTTCGGCGGCAGCGGCTTCTTTGGGCAACTCGATCGGCAGCGCGATGTGGTCGGAGTACTTCTTGATGATGTTGCGCAGGCGCCAGCCATCGGCGAACTCGTCTTCACCGGATTTGAGGTGCAGGACGATGCGGGTACCGCGCTCGGCCTTGTCGAGGGTCGCCACTTCGAACTCGCCTTCACCCTTGGACGACCAGTGCACGCCTTCGCTGGCCGGCAGGCCGGCACGACGGCTGAACACTTCGACCTGGTCGGCAACGATGAACGCGGAGTAGAAACCCACGCCGAACTGACCGATCAGGTGCGAGTCCTTCTTCTGGTCGCCGGT
The DNA here is from genome assembly GCF_042980055.1 of Pseudomonas danubii. Lineage (NCBI taxonomy): Bacteria > Pseudomonadati > Pseudomonadota > Gammaproteobacteria > Pseudomonadales > Pseudomonadaceae > Pseudomonas > Pseudomonas danubii. The sequence continues at coordinate 3,122,544 of NZ_CP116502.1, read as the reverse complement.
GAGGTTCTTCATGAAATCGGCGGTGCCGGATTTGGCGATGGTCCCCAGGTGAGTGATGACATCTTCACGGCTCATGCCGATACCGTTGTCTTCGAGGGTGACGGTTTTCGCGTCCTTGTCGAAGCTCACACGGATTTTCAGTTCGGCGCCACCTTCCAGCAACTCGGGCTTGGACAGGGCTTCGAAACGCAATTTGTCGACGGCGTCAGAGGCGTTCGAGATCAATTCGCGAAGGAAGATTTCCTTGTTGGAATACAACGAATGGATCATGAGGTGCAGCAGTTGCTTCACCTCGGTCTGGAAGCCCAGGGTTTCCTTTTGAGTTTCCACACTCATGGTCATCAAACTCCAATCAGATGGCTGTGGTCGCGCTCCGGAAGCGGAGAGCGGCGGGATGACATGGAAGTGGGGGTAGCTGACTGGATTTCAAGGGGCGAGACTCTCTTCAATCTTGAAATGTGCCCGGGCGGTAGCAATTGGCTCGTCGGCGGTGCTCTGCCAGGCCGTGATGGCGACGTTGGCCACCCTCCTCCCCTGCCGCCACACCTGGCAGCGAGCGAAGGTGTCACGAAACTGTCCGGCACGCAGGTAGTCGAGGGAAAAATCGATGATCTTCGGCACGCCGGGCGAGCCGGTGAGAATCAGCAAATGCAGGGCTGCCGCCAGCTCCATGAAACCGGCGATCACTCCACCGTGCAGGGCCGGCAGCAGAGGATTGCCGATATTGTCCTTATTGGCCGGCAGGCGAAACAGCAGCTCATCCCCCAGCGGCGTGCACTCGATGCCGATCAATCTGGCGTAGGGAATCTGCTCCAGCAACGCGGCGTAATCGCCCTGCTGACGAGCCTGCTCCAATAACCCTGCAAGCCCCCCGCTCATGCCCGCTCTCCCTTGATGGAGCCGGCAAACCCACGACTGCCCTTGAGCCCTTTGCCCATGCGCATGAAGGTACCGACCACGTGGGCCACGGGGCGTTCGGGGTCGTCCTGATAGGCAAAGCCACGGGTGAAGATCACGTCAGTGGTGACCCGGTAACACTGGGCAAAGCCGTGCACGTCATGATGAGGCATCGCCGGATGCATATAGTCTATGCGCAGGTCCAGGGTCGGACACACTTCGAACTCCGGCAGCACACAAAGCGTGGCCATGCCGCAGGCGCTGTCCATCAGCGTGGTCAGGGCGCCGCCATGAATGATCCCGGTTTGCGGGTCACCGACAATCTGCGGGCTGTAGGGCAAGGTCAGAGTCATGCCTTCCACCGAGGCGCTGTGTACCCTGATATCCAGCACCTGACAGTGGCGCAGAGCGGAAAGAAAGCGCGTCGCACGCTCGAAAATTGGGTTCTGCACCATGGCTTATGCCTCTTGTTATTGTCAGGAATGTGCATTGAATGAAGCAGACAAAAGTTCCGTGAAACGAATACTTAATATATCTATGAGCCTCAAGGAACTTAAATCACAAGGCCATGATCGAAAGGCCAGTAGATATCTTCACTAAGGAGAAACACCCCATGCGTAAGACTTTAGCTATTGCCCTGATGCTGACCGCTTCCCTCGGTCTGGCTGCCTGCGACAAAAAATCCGAGGACAAAGCTCAAGATGCCAACCAACATGCTGAGCAAGCTCAACAAAAAATGAACGAAGCTCAGGATAAAGTGAACGAGGCAGCGAAAGAAAACGCCGAAGCCGCCAAAGATCAGGCTGAATCCAACAAGGCCGCTGCTGAAGAAAGCGCCAAGGAAGCAGCACCTAAAACCAACTAAGCCGGTTTTAGCGCAACACCAAAAAGCCCGCCAAGTGCGGGCTTTTTCTTGTCTGCAAAACAGCAGCTCAATACAACGGTGTTTAGTTGTCGAATAGGTAACTAAGCACTGAAGCTCAATACCCTGACTCCAGGAACAACTCATCCTGGAGCGGCTCTGCCTGCAACGGGTGTCCAGACACTCCACTGGCTGAAGACTCCAACGCATAGTGCGAGGAACTGGATACGGGCAATAGCCTGATGGGAAAGTCGTAATGGGCGGTAAAGGGTGCCAACCACTGGCGAGTCTGGTAATCGACCGCGCTGATACTCATGTAGCAAGGGTGCGGGGTGTCCTGGGGCGCGCGGCCAGCCAGCACCATCACCAGTTCCCAGTCGGTTGCCTGCTCGACCTGGAAGCGTCCGTCCTCGCCAGTCAGGAACTGCGCCCCACACAAGGTGCCCCTGGCCCCGGCGATCGGCATGCCGCTCAATGCATCCACCACCTGGCCACGGGCGTCGCCATTCAGATACAGGGTTTGCACCCGGCAACCGGACAACAAAATGAATGAAAGGCACAGGCACATCAGGGCACGCAGCTTACTCATTGGCCAACTCCTTTTAACCGGGCAACAGATCAATCGATCAGCCCTCCCCGCTCAGACTGCGTCTTTGGGGCTATCGGCCAAAGGCTGTTCAGTCGGGGTATAGACCATGACGTCAAGTACGTCGGAATGAAACTCCCGCCGGTACAGGACAAACACCACGCCTGCACTCATCAGCATGAACAACCAGGGGCTGACGAACCAGGCCAGCATGGTCATGCCGAAATAGTAGGAACGCAGCCCGAAGTTGAACTGGTTGGCCGCCATGGAAATCACCCGGGCTGCCCGCAAAGCAAACGCCTTGCGCTCCTGCTCGGAGACATGTCGCTCGCCGATCATCGGCGCCGACCCCACCAGCACCGCCGCAAAGTTGTACTGGCGCATGCACCAGCTGAAGGTGAAAAAGGCATATACGAACACCAGCGCCAGGCACAGCAACTTGATCTCCGACATGCCCTGGGACGCCTGCTGCACCAGCGGAATGTCCGCCAGCAGCGACACCGCGCGCTCCGATGCACCGAGCACTGTGAGGATGCCTGCCAGGATGATCAGGGTACTGGAAGCGAAGAACGAAGCGTTGCGCTCCAGGTTGCCGATCACACTGGCGTCGGCGATACGGTTGTCCCGCAGCAGCATGCGACGCATCCAGTCCTCGCGGTACAGGTGCAGGACGCTGGCCAGGCATGCCGTGTCCCGGCCCTTCCAGGTGGCATAGCGGGTATAGCCGCCCCAGCAGACGACGAACCACAGAGCGGCCAGTAGATGAATCAGGTTGGCTTGGACAAACGACATGCAAATTCCTGTAAGGCGTTGGCAAAAGACAAGGACACTGCTTCGACGCCACGCCGAGGAAAAAGACACCGCCCAAGCCCCATAAAAAATGCCCCGTATCGATGGATACGAGGCATTTTCCTTGGCGCTCATGGATCGCTTGTGGCGATCCAGAGCCATCAGCGGCAGATCAAGCCAGGGCTTGGGCCGGCTTGCCCAGAATACGGTCGAAAACCACCGCAACCGCCAGGACGATCACCGAAGGCACCAGCCAGGCCAGGCCTTGCTCGCTCAACGGCAAGTGGGCCAGCTGGCTAGGCAAACCATCGGCCAGGCCGGCCCCCTTGAGCGCATCGATCAGACCGAACACGAAAGACACCAGCATCACCGGGCCAACGATACGCCGCTGGTCCTGCCAGAAGTCCTTGCAGAAGCTCAGGGCCACCAGGGCAATGCACGGTGGATAGATGGCAGTCAGTACCGGGATCGAGAAGGCGATCAGCTTGGTCAGGCCAAGGTTGGACACCAACAGCGAGAAGACCGCGAGGATCACCACCAGAGTCTTATAGGACAACGGTGTTACGCGGCTGAAATACTCGGCGCAGGCACAGGTCAGACCCACAGCGGTCACCAGGCAAGCCAGGGAGATCAGTACCGCGAGGAAGCCGCTGCCCAGGGAGCCAAAGGTGTGTTGGACATAGGCATGCAGCACCGCCGCGCCATTGGTGGCCCCGGCGGCCACTTCATGGCTGCCCGAACCGAGACGGAACAGACTGACATAGACCAGCGCCAGACCGACCCCGGCGATCAGGCCGGCGATCACCGCGTAACGGGTGATCAGTTGAGGCGACTCGACTCCTCGCGAGCGAATGGCGTTGACGATAACGATACCGAACACCAGAGCGCCCAAGGTATCCATGGTCAGGTAACCATTAATGAAACCTTGAGAAAACGGCGCTGCCACATATTCGGGCGTGGCCTCGCCAACAGTACCCGCTGGCAGCGCGACCGCTGCAATACCCAGAACCGCCAGCGCGATGATCTTCAACGGCGCCAGGAAACGGCCAACGGTATCCAACAAGCGGCCCGGATACAGGGAGATGAAGAACACCAGCAGGAAGTAGGCCGAGCTGTAGAGGAACAGCGCCAGCGGGCTCTCGCCCGTCAGTGGCGCCAGGCCCACTTCAAAGGACACAGTAGCCGTCCGCGGCGTGGCGAACAGCGGGCCAACCGCCAGGTAGCAGACCGCCGCCAACAGACCGCCAGCGACTTTACCGATGGGGCTGCTCAGGGCATCCATGGCGCCACCGACCTTGGCCAGGGCAACCACCGTGATCACTGGCAGGCCGACCGCCGTGATCAGAAAACCCAACGCCGCCATCCAGACATGGGGTCCGGACTGCAAACCGACGATAGGAGGGAAGATGATGTTGCCAGCCCCGACGAACAGGGCAAAAGTCATGAAGCCGAGTGCCAGAATGTCCTGGCCTTTCAACACTTTCATTAAGGAAATACCACACTACTGAATCGGAATTTAGAGAGGGATTTCCCTTATGGGTGAGGGAAATGCTGTCAATCCGTATAAGACTGACCCGTTTAGCGCGCAGTTACCTTGTGGGCAGCAGACGCAAAAAGAGGCGGCTAGCCTACCGAATCTGCAAGACGAACGCACCGGCGCAATGAGAATTTTCTGATATGCGACATTGGGATGTCGCATTTTCGAAATTATATTTCCATCGGGCTTAATCCCATCCCCGCACACCAGCCAGCATGCTGGGAGCCGAACCGTATAGAAGCCGAATTAGGTAAGCGAGGCTTGTATAGGAGCTGGCTTGCCAGCGAAGCCCTCCCCCCAGGGCAACAACTGAACTGAAGGCCTCTTCGCCGGCAAGCCGGCTCCTACGGCAGAAAGCACAAAGGCCACCCGAAGGTGGCCTTTGTGGTTGAAGCGTCAGTTAAGCGCGAGGCTTACTTGACAGCCCAACCGGTCAGCTCGGCCAGGGCCTTGCCGATGTCTGCCAGCGAACGCACGGTTTTCACGCCTGCGTCTTGCAGCGCAGCGAATTTCTCGTCTGCAGTGCCTTTGCCGCCAGAGATGATTGCGCCAGCATGGCCCATGCGCTTGCCCGGAGGAGCAGTCACACCAGCGATGTAGGAAACAACCGGCTTGGTCACGTGAGCCTTGATGTAGGCAGCCGCTTCTTCTTCAGCCGAACCGCCGATCTCGCCGATCATCACGATCGCTTCGGTCTTCGGGTCTTCCTGGAACAGCTTCAGGATGTCGATGAAGTTGGAGCCTGGGATCGGGTCACCACCGATGCCGACGCAGGTGGACTGACCGAAACCGGCGTCAGTGGTCTGCTTCACAGCTTCGTAAGTCAGGGTGCCGGAACGGGAAACGATACCGACCTTGCCTGGCAAGTGAATGTGACCTGGCATGATGCCGATCTTGCATTCGCCTGGAGTGATCACGCCTGGGCAGTTAGGGCCGATCAGGGTAACACCCAGCTCGTCGCACTTAACTTTAGCGTCCAGCATGTCCAGGGTAGGAATGCCTTCGGTGATGCAGACGATCAGCTTGATGCCGCCGAACGCTGCTTCCAGGATCGAGTCCTTGCAGAAAGGAGCTGGAACGTAGATCACGCTGGCGGTGGCGCCAGTGGCAGCTACAGCGTCTTTCACGGTGTTGAACACTGGCAGACCCAGGTGCTCGGTACCGCCTTTGCCTGGAGTTACGCCACCCACCATCTGGGTGCCGTATTCGATGGCTTGCTGGGTGTGGAAACTACCTTGCGAACCGGTAATACCCTGGCAGATAACTTTGGTGTCTTTATTGATCAGGACGCTCATTATTTGCCCTCCGCAGCTTTGACAACTTGTTGAGCAGCGTCGGTCAGGCTGGTAGCAGCGATGATGTTCAAGCCGCTTTCTGCCAGTACTTTAGCGCCCAGTTCAGCGTTGTTGCCTTCAAGGCGAACAACAACCGGGATTTTCACGCCGACTTCTTTCACAGCGCCGATGATGCCTTCGGCAATCATGTCGCAGCGAACGATGCCGCCGAAGATGTTGACCAGTACTGCAGCGACGTTGGTGTCGGACAGGATGATCTTGAAAGCTTCGGTCACGCGCTCTTTGGTAGCACCACCGCCCACGTCGAGGAAGTTGGCTGGCTTACCGCCGTGCAGGTTGACGATGTCCATGGTACCCATGGCCAGGCCGGCACCGTTGACCATGCAGCCAATGTTGCCTTCCAGGGCTACGTAGTTCAGTTCGAACTTGGCAGCGTGCGCTTCGCGCGGATCGTCCTGCGACGGATCGTGGAAGGTCTTCAGCTTAGGCTGACGGTACATGGCGTTGGCGTCGATGTTGATCTTGGCGTCCAGGCAGTGCAGATCGCCGTCAGCCTTGATCACCAGCGGGTTCACTTCCAGCAGGGCCAGATCGTGATCCTGGAACAGTTTGGCCAGACCCACGAAGATCTTGGCGAACTGGGCAACTTGCTTGCCTTCCAGACCCAGCTGGAAAGCCAGCTCGCGACCCTGGAATGGCTGAGCGCCAACCAGTGGGTCGATAGTGGCTTTCAGAATTTTTTCTGGAGTGTCGTGAGCGATTTTCTCGATGTCCACGCCACCTTCGGTGGAAGCCATGAACACGATGCGACGGCTCGAACGGTCAACGACAGCGCCCAGGTACAGCTCTTTAGCGATATCAGTGCACGATTCAACCAGGATCTTGGTGACAGGCTGGCCATTGGCATCAGTCTGATAGGTCACCAGACGCTTGCCCAACCACTGCTGAGCGAATGCCTTAGCGTCTTCTTTGCTGCGAACCAGCTTAACGCCGCCCGCTTTACCGCGACCACCGGCGTGAACCTGGGCTTTGACAACCCACTCGGAGCCGCCGATTTTGTCGCAAGCTTCTGCTGCTTCTTCCGGGGTGTCTACCGCGTAGCCTTTGGATACTGGCAGGCCGTATTCAGCGAACAGCTGCTTACCCTGATACTCGTGAAGATTCATGCTTTTTACCGTCTTCGTTAGGTACTGCGCATTCGGCGCTGCGCTCAAGATTGAGTGCCGCACCACCTGTGACCGCTACTCTCAAACCAGCGCCACACCTGAACCCGGAGCCTGGGCCCCGATCCAGTGTGTGGCGCTACCTCAAGAGGTCGAGTCCAGCGGATATTCCGCGGTGAGTCTTGCGCACAAGGCTCACGACGGGCCAACCGCCGTGGTTTCTTATTATTGCTTAGCGTTTCTTGCGGTTGGCAATGTGGATGGCGGTGCCATTCACAGCCAGAGCTGCTTCGTGCAGGGCTTCGGACAGGGTCGGATGAGAGAAAACCATCATGCCCAGGTCTTCGGCGCTGGTGCCGAATTCCATGCCGATTGCACCTTGCTGAACCAGTTCCGCAGCGCTTGGGCCAATCACGTGGACGCCCAATACGCGGTCAGTCTTGGCATCGGCGATGACTTTGACGAAACCACCGGTGTCGTTGGCTGCCATGGCACGGCCGCTGGCGGCAAACGGAAAGGTGCCGACGTTAACTTCAACGCCTTCAGCTTTCAAGGCCTGCTCGGTTTTACCGACCCATGCAATTTCCGGGTGAGTATAGATAACCGAAGGGATCAGGTCATAGTTCATCTGGGCCTTGTGGCCCTTGATGCGCTCGGCAACCATGATGCCCTCTTCCGAGGCCTTGTGAGCCAGCATCATGCCGCGCACCACGTCACCAATGGCGTAGACGCCCGGTACGGTAGTAGCGCAGTGATCGTCAACGTGCACGAAACCGCGCTCGTCGAGGGTCACGCCGCAGTCGGCAGCCAGCAGATCGGTGGTCACCGGACGGCGACCAACGGCGACAATCAGCTTGTCGAAAGTGATGGTCTGTTCGCCGTTGGCGTCGGTGTAGGTCACCACGACTTCTTCGCCGTTGACCTTGGAGCCGGTCACGCGAGCGCCCAGCTTGATGTCCAGACCCTGCTTGGTCAGGGTTTTCAGCGCTTCCTTGGAAACAGCGGTGTCAGCTGCCATCAGGAAGGTGTCCAGGGCTTCCAGGACAGTCACTTGCGCGCCCAGACGCGACCAGACCGAGCCCAGTTCCAGACCAATAACGCCAGCGCCGATCACGCCCAGACGTTTTGGTACGGCCTGGAATTCCAGCGCGCCGGTGGAGTCGACGATGACATTCTGATCGACCGGGGCCGGTGGAATGTCGATTGGACGCGAACCCGGAGCCAGGATCACGTTTTCAGCTTCGATGACTTCAACCGAACCGTCCGGCTTGGTGACTTCGACTTTCTTGCCTGCCAGCAGTTTGCCGTGGCCTTGGATCGAAGTGACGCCGTTGGCTTTGAACAGGGTGGCAACACCGCTGGTCAGGCCTTTGACGATGCTGGCCTTGCGACCGACCATGGCCGGTACGTCCATGGTCACGCCAGCGTGGCTGATACCGTGGATGGCGAAACCGTCCTGGGCCTCATGGAATTTCCAGGAGCTGTCCAGCAGCGCCTTGGAAGGAATGCAACCGACGTTCAGGCAAGTACCGCCGAGGGCCAGCTTGCCCTCTTTATCGGTGTACTTCTCGATGCAAGCGGTGGTGAAACCGAGTTGTGCGGCCTTGATTGCGGCGACATAACCGCCTGGGCCCGCGCCAATCACTACCACGTCGAATTTCTGAGTCATAAAAAGGTTCCTTTTAACGGCAAGCTAGAAGCCGCAAGCCGCAAGCTTGAAGCCCCTCGCCTTAAGGGCTCGGAACTTGTCGCTTGCAGCTTGCAACTGCTTTTTAGATGTCCAGGAGCAGACGCGCCGGGTCTTCCAGCAGGTTCTTGATGGTCACCAGGAACGTCACAGCTTCTTTACCGTCGATCAGACGGTGATCGTAGGACAGCGCCAGGTACATCATCGGACGGATTACTACCTGACCGTTGATCGCCATAGGACGTTGCAGGATGTTGTGCATGCCCAGGATAGCGGCTTGCGGTGGGTTGACGATCGGGGTCGACATCATCGAGCCGAAAGTACCACCGTTGGTGATGGTGAAAGTACCACCGGTCATCTCTTCCATCGACAGCTTGCCGTCGCGGGCCTTCTTGCCGAAGGTGGCGATGCCGCCTTCGATTTCGGCCAGGCTCATCAGCTCGGCGTTACGCAGGACCGGAACCACCAGGCCACGGTCGCTGGACACCGCAACACCGATGTCGGCGTAGCCGTGGTAGACGATGTCGGAACCGTCGATCGAAGCGTTGACTGCCGGGAAGCGCTTCAGCGCTTCGGTGGCGGCCTTGACGAAGAACGACATGAAGCCCAGGCGCACGCCGTTGTGGGACTTCTCGAACAGGTCCTTGTACTTCGAACGCAGAGCCATGACTTCGGTCATGTCGACTTCGTTGAAGGTGGTCAGCATGGCCATGTTCGACTGTGCTTCGACCAGACGCTCGGCAACCTTGGCCCGCAGACGGGTCATAGGTACGCGCTTCTCGACGCGATCGCCGGCAGCGAAGACTGGAGCGGCAGCGGCTGGAGCCGGAGCCTTGGCAGGCGCGGCAGCCGGAGCGGCTTTCTTGGCGGCAACAGCAGCCACCACGTCTTCCTTGGTCACACGACCGCCTTTGCCGGTACCGGCAACGGAGGCGATGTTGATGCCGTTCTCTTCAGCCAGCTTGCGCGCGGCAGGAGCGGCGATTGGATCGTCTTCGCCGTCAGCGGCAGCCGGGGCAGCAGCGGCAGCGGCCGGAGCAGCGGCGGCAGCAGGAGCAGCGGTAGCAGCACCGCCTTCAACGATGGAGCCCAGAACTTCGTCGGACAGAACGGTGTCGCCTTCGTTCTTGACGATAGCGCCCAGCACGCCATCAGCGGTGGCCAGCACTTCCAGCACAACCTTGTCGGTCTCGATGTCGACGATCAGCTCGTCGCGCTTGACGGCTTCGCCCGGTTGCTTGTGCCAGGTGGCAACGGTGCCATCGGCAACCGATTCCGGGAAAGTGGGGGCTTTGATCTCGATAGCCATTATCAGTGGTTCCTTAAATTCGGTTTCAGGTGCGCGAAGGCGTTAAACAGTGAAGGCATCTTGCAGCAGTTTTTCCTGCTGCTCGGCGTGCATCGACGCGTAGCCACAAGCTGGCGCAGCAGAGGCGTCACGGCCCGCGTACTCGAGTACGAGCGACTTGTCGTGATTGCCTACGATGCGACGCATGTGGTGCTGGCTGCAGTACCAGGCGCCCTGGTTCATCGGCTCTTCCTGACACCAAACCACATGCTTGAGGTTGGTGTACGGAGCCAGGACTTCGTTCAGATCGTCCTCAGGGAACGGATACAGCTGCTCAATACGCACGACGGCGATGTCTTCACGACCTTCGGCACGGCGTTTTTCCAACAGGTCGTAGTAGACCTTGCCGCTACACAGAATCAGGCGCTCGACCTTTTTCGGGTCCAGTACGTCGATTTCCGGAATCACGGTCTGGAACGAACCTTCGGCCAGATCTTCCAGAGTCGAGATGGCCAGCTTGTGGCGCAGCAGCGACTTCGGAGTCAGAACCACCAGTGGTTTGCGCAGAGGACGGATCACCTGACGGCGCAGCAAGTGGTAGATCTGTGCCGGAGTGGTCGGCATGCACACCTGAATGTTGTGCTCGGCACACAGTTGCAGGTAACGCTCCAGACGCGCCGAGGAGTGCTCAGGGCCCTGACCTTCGTAACCGTGAGGCAGCAGCATGGTCAGACCGCAGAGACGGCCCCACTTGTGCTCGCCACTGGTGATGAACTGGTCGATCACCACTTGCGCACCGTTGGCGAAGTCGCCGAACTGGGCTTCCCAGATCACCAGCGCGTTCGGCGTGGTGGTCGAGTAGCCGTATTCGAATGCCAGTACCGCCTCTTCCGACAGGAAGGAGTCGTACAGGTCAAAGCGCGGCTGACCTTCGAACAGATGCTTGAGCGGCACATAAGTGCTGGCATCTTTCTGGTTGTGCAGAACGGCGTGGCGGTGCGAGAAGGTGCCGCGGCCGATGTCCTGGCCGGTCATGCGGATCGGGTGACCTTCGAAGGCCAGGGTCGCGTACGCCATGGTTTCAGCGTAACCCCAGTTGATCGGCAGGCCGCCGGCTTGCATCTTCTGACGGTCTTCGTAGATCTTCGCAACCTGACGCTGAACCACGAAGCCTTCCGGCAGCTCCAGCAACTTGGCGGACAGTTCCTGCAGGGTCTTGAGATCGAAGGTGGTGTCGTGACGTGCGGTCCAGGTGTGGCCCAGGTATGGACGCCAGTCCACGAACAACTCTTTGTTCGGTTCCTTGACCAGGCTCTTCACTACGTGCAGACCGTTGTCCAGCGCATTGCGGTACTCATCGACTTTCGCCTGAACACGCTCTGCGTCGAGCACACCGCTCTGGATCAGGCGATCGGCATACAGCTCACGGGTGGTACGCTGTTTGGTGATCTGCTGATACATCAGTGGCTGGGTGCCGCTTGGCTCGTCGGCCTCGTTGTGGCCGCGACGACGGTAGCAGACCAGGTCGATCACCACGTCGCGCTTGTACTGCATGCGGTAGTCGATGGCCAGCTGGGTCACGAACAACACGGCTTCCGGATCATCACCATTCACATGGAGGATCGGCGCCTGGATCATCTTCGCAACGTCGGTAGCGTACTCGGTGGAGCGCGAGTCCAGCGGGTTGCTGATGGTGAAACCTACCTGGTTGTTGATCACGATGTGCACAGTGCCGCCGGTACGGAAACCGCGGGTCTGGGACATCTGGAAGGTTTCCATCACCACGCCCTGACCGGCAAACGCCGCGTCACCGTGGATCGAGATCGGCAGAACCTTGTCGCCGGTCTGGTCGTTGCGACGATCCTGACGGGCGCGCACCGAACCCTCGACCACTGGAGAAACGATTTCCAGGTGGGACGGGTTGAACGCCATGGCCAGGTGAACTTCACCGCCGGCGGTCATCACGTTGGACGAGAAACCCTGGTGATACTTAACGTCACCGGAGCCCAGCTCGACCTTCTTCTTGCCTTCGAACTCGTCGAACAGCTCGCGCGGGTTCTTGCCGAAGGTGTTGACCAGGACGTTGAGACGGCCACGGTGAGCCATGCCGATCACGACTTCCTTGGTGCCGTAGGAACCGGAACGCTGGATCAGCTCGTCGAGCATTGGAATCAGGCTTTCACCACCTTCCAGACCGAAACGCTTGGTGCCCGGGTATTTGGTACCCAGGTATTTTTCCAGGCCTTCGCCGGCGGTGACGCGCTCGAGCAGGTGGCTCTTGATGTCGGCGGAATAGGTCGGACGGCCGCGTACGCTTTCCAGACGCTGCTGGAACCACTGACGCTGTTCGGAATCGGTGATGTGCGTGAATTCAGCGCCGATGGTGCGGCAATATGTCTGCTGCAACGCTTCGTGAATTTCGCGTAGGCTCGCTTCCTCTTTGCCGATGAACAGGTCGCCGGCACGGAAGGTCGTATCAAGATCGGCATTGGTCAAGCCGTAATGATTGATCGACAGGTCTGCAGGTGCAGGACGCTGCCACAGCCCCAGCGGGTCCAGCTGGGCTGCCTGGTGGCCACGCATCCGATAGGCCTGGATCAATCGCAGCACTTCAACTTGCTTCTTCTCGTGCTCACTGCTCACGCTGCCGGCGGATACCGGTTGGGCGCGGCGCTGGTTCTTTGCCAGCAAGACGAAATGATCGCGGATTGTCGAGTGCGAAACATCGATGGCAGTGCTGCCGTCGGTAGGCAACTTCTGAAAGTAAGTGCGCCACTCTTCTGGCACAGCGTTAGGGTCGTGCAGGTAGAGCTCGTAGAGCTCTTCCACATAGGCAGCGTTACTACCGGATAGGTAGGCGCTGTTCCACATGCGCTGCATCACGCTTTCTTGCATGCTTGGTCACCCTCGGTTAGGGGAACACCACCGGCGAAGACACCGAGCAAGCTTGCAGAAGTCCGAATGCAGCGACCAAAACAAGCCACTTAGGATCACGCTGATAGTCCGGGTACCAGCCCGGATGCCCCTGCTTGTCTCATTTCTTCAAAAATAAAAGCAGCCACTTTGTGAGCTGCTGCTCAGGTTAGAGCCATGACGCGGGTTGAAGCCCGCGCCTTGGCTTTTACGGGTACAGCGGTCCTACGGGTACAACAGCTGAATCACACGCCACTCTGCAGCAACATGTTACGAATGTGACCGATGGCCTTAGTCGGGTTCAGGCCCTTCGGACAAACGTTGACGCAGTTCATGATCCCCCGGCAGCGGAATACGCTGAACGGGTCATCAAGAGAAGCCAGACGCTCGGAAGTCTTGGTGTCACGGCTGTCTGCCAGGAAGCGATAGGCTTGCAGCAGAGCAGCCGGGCCCAGGAACTTGTCCGGGTTCCACCAGAAGGACGGACAAGAGGTCGAGCAGCAAGCGCACAGGATGCACTCGTACAGACCGTCGAGCTTTTCGCGCTCTTCTGGGGACTGCAGACGCTCGATGGCCGGAGCCGGCGTGTCGTTCTGCAGGAATGGCTTCACCTTCTCGTATTGCTTGTAGAAGATGCTCATATCGACGACCAGGTCACGGATAACCGGCAGACCTGGCAGCGGACGAACAACCAGCTTGTTCTTCTTGACCACGGCGGACAGCGGCGTGATGCACGCCAGGCCGTTCTTGCCGTTGATGTTCATGCCATCGGAACCGCAAACGCCTTCACGGCAGGAACGACGATAGGAGAACCCCTCGTCCTGCTCTTTGATCAGCGCCAGCACGTCCAGCACCATCAAGTCCTTGCCACCGGTGTCGACCTGGAAAACCTGGGTTTTCGGAGCCGAGTCGGTGTCAGGGTTGTAACGATAAACTTCAACTTGCAACATATCGATCACCCTTTAGTAAGTCCGGACTTTTGGTTCAAAAGTCGGAACAGTCTTCGGCGAGAAGTTGACCGCACGCTTGGCAACGCGCTTCTCACCCGGGAAGTACAGGGTGTGGCACAGCCAGTTTTCGTCGTCACGGTCTTCGAAGTCTTCACGGGCGTGAGCGCCGCGGGACTCTTTACGCACTTCGGCAGCGATGGCAGTGGCTTCAGCCACTTCCAGCAGGTTCTGCAGCTCAAGTGCTTCGATACGCGCAGTGTTGAAAGCTTGAGACTTGTCGTTGATCTTGACGTTGGCGATACGCTCGCGCAGCTCAGCCAGCTGAGCAATACCCTTCTGCATGTACTCGCCGGTACGGAATACACCGAAGTAGTTCTGCATGCAGTTCTGCAGCTCGCGGCGCAGGGTTGCAACGTCTTCACCGGTGGTGCGCTCGTTGAGCTTGGCCAGGCGGTTCAGGGCAACGTCGACGTCGGTGTCGCTGGCATCGCGGTATTCGATACCGTCGGTCAGCGCTTTTTCCAGGTGCAGGCCAGCTGCACGACCGAACACCACCAGGTCCAGCAGCGAGTTGCCGCCCAGACGGTTGGCGCCGTGTACCGATACGCAAGCCACTTCACCCACTGCGAACAGACCAGGGATGATGGTGTCTTCGCCAGCAGCATTCTGAGTGATCGCCTGACCATGAATGTTGGTGGCAACGCCGCCCATCATGTAGTGGCAGGTTGGAACGACCGGAACCGGAGCAACCACCGGGTCAACGTGGGCAAAGGTCTTGGACAGCTCGCAGATGCCAGGCAGGCGGCTGTGCAGTACTTCTTCGCCCAGGTGATCGAGCTTGAGCATCACGTGGTCGCCATTCGGGCCACAACCGTTGCCGGCGATGATTTCCTTGACCATGGAGCGCGCAACAACGTCGCGACCTGCCAGGTCTTTGGCGTTCGGAGCATAACGCTCCATGAAACGCTCGCCGTGCTTGTTGATCAGGTAACCGCCTTCACCGCGGCAGCCTTCAGTCACCAGTACACCAGCGCCGGCGATACCGGTCGGGTGGAACTGCCACATTTCGATGTCTTGCACCGGAACGCCGGCACGCAGCGCCATGCCTACACCGTCACCGGTGTTGATCAGGGCGTTGGTGGTGGAAGCATAGATACGACCTGCACCGCCGGTAGCCAGAACAGTGGCCTTGGAGCGGATGTAGGTGGTTTCGCCGGTTTCGATGCAGATCGCGATCACACCGACAAAAGCGCCGTCCTGGTTCTTCACCAGATCGACCGCGTACCACTCGTTGAGGAACGTGGTGCCGGCTTTCAGGTTGCCCTGATAGAGGGTGTGCAGCAGCGCGTGACCGGTACGGTCGGACGCAGCACAGGTACGAGCAGCCTGGCCGCCCTTGCCGTAATCCTTGGATTGACCACCGAAAGGACGCTGATAGATACGACCGGTTTCAGTACGAGAGAACGGCAGACCCATGTGGTCCAGCTCGAAGACCGCAGCAGGACCTTCCTGACACATGTATTCGATAGCGTCCTGGTCACCGATGTAGTCGGAACCCTTGACGGTATCGTACATGTGCCAGCGCCAGTCATCGTTCGGGTCCGCCGAGGCGATCGCGCAAGTGATGCCGCCTTGGGCAGACACAGTGTGCGAACGGGTCGGGAACACCTTGGTGATTACAGCAGTCTTGTGGCCGCCCTGGGCCAGCTGCAGTGCGGCACGCATGCCGGCGCCGCCGCCGCCAATGATGATGGCGTCGAAAGAAATGGTTGGAATGTTAGCCATGAATCAGATACCCCAGAGAATCTGCACACCCCAGACGAAGTAAGCGAACATTGCAACGCCGCATACTGCCTGGAAAAGGAAACGCACTGCTGTCGCCGACTTGCCCAGCGCCATCGGCGTCAGGTAGTCAGTCGAGATGGTCCACATGCCGACCCAGGCGTGAGCGCCCAGGGCCACCATGGCCAGCAGACTGAAGATACGCATCCAGTTGTTTGCGAACAGGCCATGCCACTGGGTGTAGTCAATGCCCGGATTCGCTACGAGGTATCCGATCAGGAAAATGAAATAAGCCGCGAGAACGACCGCAGACACACGCTGTGCCATCCAGTCATAAAGGCCCGAACGCGACAGGTTCGTAACGCTGGTTACCATATCCAAACTCCCGCCAGAACGATTACCACCACGGATACGGCGATAACGATTTTCGAGCCCAGCTTGCCGCCTTCCAGCGTCTCACCGATGCCCATGTCCATAATCAGATGGCGTACACCGGCCACCAAGTGATACAGCAAGGCGGACAGGAGGCCCCACGCAACGAATTTGGCCAGCGGACTGGTCAAGCACGCCTTCACCTCGGCATAGCCTTCCTCAGAGCCCAGGGATTTGCTCAATGCATAAAGCATGATGCCGATGCCCAGGAAGAGGATGATGCCGGAAACACGGTGAAGAAACGACGTAACGCCGGTGATGGGGAGTTTGATGGTCCTTAGGTCTAGGTTTACAGGTCGTTGGCTATTCACGGCTTTTTTCACACTGAAGAGCCCCTAACAATCAGGGCAAAGTTGTTGGGGAGTGCACTGGTCAGGTAACCACTACCCAGGGAGTGCGACCCCCAATAAAGCGGGCCCAGAAGCCTACGGAGGTCGGTGGCCGAGTATAGACAGTTAGGCTACTAATGACAACGCAAACACCTTCCCCTAATAGCTGATTGCGTTAGCCTTATAAAAGGCGTAAATGGCGCTGAATTTCGCTAAAAAATCCCTCCCAAAGCCTTCTGGGACAAGACTTTAGGCAAATTGACATTCAGATTTATCTCACTATAGTGGTGCGGGCCCTGCGTGGGGGGTCTGTCTGATGATTTCAAGCATAAATAGGAGGCCACATGGCTGACAAAAAAGCGCAGTTGATCATCGAGGGCGCAGCCCCCGTCGAGCTGCCCATTTTAACCGGCACCGTTGGTCCCGATGTAATTGATGTTCGGGGCCTGACGGCCACGGGCCGCTTCACTTTTGACCCGGGTTTCATGTCGACCGCCTCCTGCGAGTCGAAAATCACCTATATCGACGGCGACAACGGCATTCTGCTGCACCGCGGCTACCCGATCGAACAGCTGGCTGAAAAGTCGGACTACCTGGAAACCTGCTACCTGCTGCTCAACGGTGAATTGCCTACCGCCGAACAGAAGGCCCAGTTCGTCAGCACCGTGAAAAACCACACCATGGTTCACGAGCAGCTGAAGAGCTTCTTCAACGGTTTCCGCCGCGACGCCCATCCAATGGCGGTAATGTGCGGCGTAGTGGGTGCACTCTCGGCGTTCTACCACGACTCCCTGGACATCAATAACCCGCAGCACCGCGAAATTTCCGCCGTGCGCTTGGTCGCCAAGATGCCGACCCTGGCAGCGATGGTTTACAAGTACTCCATGGGCCAGCCGATGATGTATCCGCGCAACGACCTGTCGTACGCGGAAAACTTCCTGCACATGATGTTCAACACCCCGTGCGAGATCAAACCGATCAGCCCGGTACTGGCCAAGGCGATGGACCGGATCTTCATCCTCCACGCCGACCACGAACAGAACGCCTCGACTTCCACCGTGCGTCTGGCCGGCTCTTCGGGTGCCAACCCGTTCGCCTGTATTGCTGCCGGTATCGCCGCGCTCTGGGGCCCTGCCCACGGCGGCGCCAACGAAGCCGTACTGACCATGCTCGACGAAATTGGCGATGTCTCGAACATCGACAAGTTCATCGCCAAGGCCAAGGACAAGAACGATCCGTTCAAACTCATGGGCTTCGGTCACCGCGTGTACAAGAACCGCGACCCGCGCGCCACCGTAATGAAGCAGACCTGCGACGAAGTCCTGAAAGAACTGGGCATCAACAACGATCCTCAGCTCGAACTGGCCATGCGCCTGGAAGAGATCGCCCTGACCGATCCGTACTTCATCGAACGCTCCCTGTACCCGAACGTCGACTTCTACTCGGGGATCATCCTCAAGGCGATCGGCATTCCAACCAGCATGTTCACCGTGATCTTCGCCCTGGCGCGGACCGTCGGCTGGATCTCCCACTGGAAGGAAATGCTCTCCAGCCCTTACAAGATCGGCCGTCCTCGTCAGCTGTACACCGGCTACGAATCGCGCGACATCACCAAGCTGGAAGACCGCAAGTAAGACCTGCCTTGCGCACACGTCTTAGCTGCACCGGATACGGCCTCTAACAGAGGTCGTATTTGTTTCTGCTCCCCTCCCCTCACCTATCCCCTGCCGGAACCGACTTGCCGGCGAAGAACCCCGCAGCCCTGCCTCCCCCTCAAATAAGCCTTCGCTGGCACGCCAGCTCCTTGCATCTCGACTATCGCTGCGCCCGCAATCGAGGGTATCTGAACAGGGCGAGCAGACAAAAAAATGCCTCGATCTTTCGATCGAGGCATTTTGCTATTACACAGCTTCTATATAGAAGCCGATACACAGGCCGAGCTTAGTGCGACACCGCCCCACTGGCGCCCAGGCCGGTCTGCGAACGCACGAACTGCGGGAAGAACAAGGCCCGCTCATTGGCCGCCGAAGCCGACTTGTCAGTGATGGAGAAGAACCAGATACCGACAAAGGCAATGATCATCGAGAACAGCGCCGGGTACTCGTACGGGAAGATTGCCTTCTCGTGGTGCAGGATCTGCACCCAGATGGTCGGACCGAGAACCATCAATGCCACCGCACTGACCAGACCTAACCAGCCGCCAATCATGGCGCCACGCGTGGTGAGCTTCTTCCAGTACATGGAAAGCAGCAGCACCGGGAAGTTGCAACTGGCAGCGATGGAGAACGCCAGGCCCACCATGAACGCAATGTTCTGACTCTCGAAGAGAATGCCCAGACCGATGGCCAGCACCCCCAAGGCCACGGTAGTGATCTTGGAAACGCGAATCTCATCCTTCTCGTTGGCCTTGCCCTTCTTGACCACACTGGCATACAGGTCGTGGGACACCGCCGAAGCACCTGCCAGGGTCAGGCCCGCTACTACCGCCAGAATGGTGGCGAAAGCCACCGCCGAGATGAAGCCGAGGAACACGCTGCCGCCCACCGCATTGGCCAGGTGCACCGCCGCCATGTTGTTGCCACCCAGCAAGGCGCCTGCGGCATCCTTGAAGGCCGGATTGGTGCTCACCAGCAGGATCGCGCCAAAGCCGATGATGAAGGTCAGGATGTAGAAGTAACCGATGAAGCCAGTGGCGTAGAGCACGCTCTTACGGGCTTCCTTGGCATCGCTCACGGTGAAGAAGCGCATCAGGATATGCGGCAGGCCGGCTGTACCGAACATCAGCGCAAGCCCCAGGGAGAATGCCGAGATCGGGTCCTTCACCAGACCGCCAGGGCTCATGATCGCCTCACCTTTGGGGTGAACCTTGATCGCCTCGGAGAACAGGGTGTTGAAATCGAAGTTGACGTGCTTCATCACCATCAGCGCCATGAAGGACGCACCGGACAGCAGCAGCACTGCCTTGATGATCTGTACCCAAGTGGTGGCCAGCATGCCGCCGAACAGCACATACAGGCACATCAGGATCCCCACCAGGATCACCGCCACATGGTAGTCGAGGCCGAACAGCAGCTGGATCAGCTTGCCGGCACCCACCATCTGCGCGATCAGGTAGAACGCCACCACCACCAGCGAACCACAGGCCGACAGAGTGCGGATCTGAGTCTGCCCGAGGCGATAGGACGCCACGTCGGCAAAGGTGTACTTGCCCAGGTTGCGCAGGCGCTCGGCGATCAGGAACAGAATGATCGGCCAGCCCACCAGGAAGCCGATGGAGTAGATCAGGCCGTCATAGCCGGAAGTGAACACCAGCGCGGAAATCCCCAGGAAGGACGCCGCCGACATGTAGTCACCAGCAATCGCCAGGCCATTCTGGAAGCCGGTGATCTTGCCACCCGCGGCGTAATAGTCGGCAGCCGACTTGTTGCGCTTGGAGGCCCAGTAAGTGATGCACAGGGTGGCCCCGACGAAGACCACGAACATCACGATCGCCGAGACGTTGAGGGGTTGCTTGTGGACTTCGCCAGTCAAAGCGTCTGCGGCCCACAGGGCAGGAGCGAAAGCGGCAAGACCGAGTGCTGCGAATAGACGTCGGATCATTGCTGAGCCTCCTTCAGGATCGCATTGTTCAGGTCATCGAACTCGCCGTTGGCGCGTCGCACATAGATACCGGTCAGGATGAAGGCCGAGACAATCAAGCCGACACCAATGGGAATGCCCCAGGTGATGGATGAAGTTGGACTGAGTTTGGCGCCCAGGATCTGCGGACCGTAAGCGATCAACAGAATGAAGCCCGAGTAAAGCCCAAGCATGATCGCCGAGAGAATCCAGGCGAACCGCTCTCGCTTACTGACCAGCTCCTTGAAACGCGGGCTGTTTTGAATCGAGAGGTAAATGCTGTCGTTCATTGTTTTTATCCTCGCAGCACAGATTTTAGGTAGAACCTAATCCACTCTATGCGGCTGTGAGGCAGGTTCCAGACGACCTTAGTATTAGAACGACATTAGCCACCTCGCCAACTTCCCCCCCAAAAAAACACAAGGCCGGCCGCTGATTTCAGCGGCCGGCCTCACAACCCTCGTTCTAGACGCCTGACGGCTATTTAGCAGTCCACTCGGCAACCCGCTCCGGGTGCTTGCTCACCCAGTCCTTGGCTGCCACATCCGGTTTTGCGCCATCTTGAATGGCCAGCATGACCTCGCCGATTTCATCCTTAGACGCCCACTGGAACTTCTTCAGGAACGCTGCCACCTCTGGCGCCTTCTTCTCCAGGCCCTTGCTGCCGATGCTGTTGACGGTTTCAGCGGCGCCATACACCCCTTTCGGATCTTCGAGGAAGCGCAGTTTCCACTTGGCGAACATCCAGTGCGGTACCCAGCCGGTCACGGCGATGGATTCCTGCTTATCCTCGGCCCGGGTCAATTCGGCGATCATCGCCGCACCGGAACTGGCCTGCAGCTTGTAGTCCAGGCCGTAGTCCTTGATCGCCTGGTCGGTCTTGAGCATCACCCCTGAACCGGCGTCGATGCCGACAATCTTGTTCTTGAAGCTGGTATCGGTCTTGAGGTCCTCAATGGTCTTGGCCTTGACGTACTCCGGCACGATCAGACCGATCTTGGCGTCCTTGAAGTTGGGACCGTAGTCGACAACCTTGTCCTTGTTCTTGGTCCAGTATTCGCCGTGAGTCACCGGCAACCAGGCCGAGAGCATGGCGTCGAGCTTGCCGGTGGCCACGCCCTGCCACATGATCCCGGTCGCCACCGCTTGCAGTTTGACGTCGTAACCGAGCTTCTGCTTGATCACCTCCGCCGCCACATAGGTAGTCGCCACGCTGTCGGACCAGCCGTCGACGTAGCCGATGCTCAGGGTTTTGCTGTCGGCACTGGCCAGAGTGGAGCTGATGGCAAGTACCAGTGCGGCACCTGCGCCTAAGAGTCGTCGCATCTTCATCGTTACTTCCCCGAAAAGTGCAGTGCCAGGCGGCTGCCGGGCACGTCAACGTATGGTTATGGTGCTCAGCGCCCCCATCACGCCTCACCGCGAACGCGTTCGATCATCAGCGGAGTACTGATGCTTCGATCATCAACCCGCCACCGCCCGCGACCTGCTCTGCCTGCGACCTCAAGGCAACCAGCAACGACATCAGATAGCCAGTAACCAGGTGCTGCGACCTCCCCGACTGAGGGCCCGCCCAAACTTTGCATGTCAAAATCATGCAGGCCACCAAGCTGTGGACAAATGCGGGTAAGATGCCCCGCTTTGTTCCACTACGGCCTGACCATGCCCGCCACAGCCCGCTTCCCCACCCTCGCTTATCTGTTTGCCTGCCTGCTCGGCCTGCTGGCCCTTGGTAGTTACTGGTACGGCCTTGGCCGGCCGGTGTCGCTGCCGGACGTCGCCAGCGCCAGCCACAAACTGCAATGCGCCTCCTATACGCCGTTCGACAAGGACCAATCGCCCTTCGACCAGCCGTTCAAACTGCGCCCCGAACGCATGGACGCCGACCTGGCATTGCTGGCCACCCGCTTCGAATGCATCCGCACCTATTCCATGACCGGCCTCGAAGCCCTGCCCGAGCTGGCGCGCAAGCACGGCCTGAAGCTGATGATCGGCGCGTGGGTCAATAGCAACCCAGTAGACACCGAGAAAGAAGTCGACCTGCTGATCGCCTCGGCCAATGCCAACCCGGATGTCGTCAGCGCGGTGATCGTCGGCAACGAGTCGCTGCTGCGCAAGGAAGTCACCGGGCCGCAACTGGCGCGGCTGATCCTCAAGGTCAAGGCCGGGGTCAAGCAGCCGGTCACCTATGCCGATGTCTGGGAATTCTGGCTCAAGCACCCGGAGATCGCGCCAGCGGTGGACTTCCTCACCATTCACCTGCTGCCGTACTGGGAAGACGCCCCCTCGAACATCGACGCGGCCCTGAACCACGTGGCCGAGGTACGCCAGGTATTCGGCAACCGCTTTGCCCCCAAGGACGTGATGATCGGTGAAACCGGCTGGCCCAGCGAAGGCCGCCAGCGAGAAACGGCACTGCCGAGCCGAGTCAACGAGGCCAAGTTCATTCGTGGCTTCGTTGCCCTGGCGGAACACAACGGCTGGCACTACAACCTGATCGAAGCCTTCGACCAGCCCTGGAAACGCGCCAGCGAGGGCGCAGTCGGCGGTTACTGGGGGCTGTTCGATGCCGATCGCCAGGACAAGGGCATCCTCGCAGGCCCGGTGTCCAACCTGCCTTACTGGCCACAATGGCTGGGGGCCGGCACGGTGATATTCCTCGGCACCCTGATCCTGGGTGGCCGGGTTCGCGGTCGACGCGCTGCGCTGCTCTTGCCGCTGCTGGGCGCGCTGGCGGCGTGCACCATCGGCACCTGGGGCGAACTGGCGCGGGTCACCAGCCGCTTCGCTGGCGAATGGTGCTGGGCCGGACTGCTGCTGGGCCTGAACCTGCTGATTCTGGCCCATGCCGCCCTGGCCTTGAGCCCTCGCGAAGGCTGGCGTCTGCGGGCCTTCAATGCCCTGGAAAAGCGTGCAGGCTGGTTGCTGGCAACGGCAGGATTCGCCGCCGCGGTGATGATGCTGGAGCTGGTGTTCGACCCGCGCTACCGCAGCTTCCCGAGCGCGGCCCTGCTGTTGCCGGCGCTGGTCTACCTGTGCCGCCCGGTGCGCGTGCCACGCCGCGAAATCGCCTTGCTGACCTTTATCCTGGGTGCCGGCATCGCTCCGCAGCTGTATCAGGAAGGCCTGGCCAACCAGCAGGCCTGGGGCTGGGCCCTGGTCAGCCTGCTGATGGTGGCCGCGCTGTGGCGCAGCCTGCGGGCCCGCATCGCCTGAACCACAGCCCTAGCCGCAGGTTTCGCTTGCGGCTAGGGCTTGGCGGCGCGCACCAGGCGCAAGGCCGCAATCACCACCGCAAACACCGCCAGCGTGGTGTTGTACAAGGCCAGGGCCGGAATGCCCGCCAGCAAGGCCAGCACCGCCAGCCACCAGCCGGCACGACCGGGCACGACAAACCCCAGCAGCGCTGCGCCCAAGGCACTCCAGCCCAGCACCTTGAAGTGGATCATCCAGCCCAGGCTGGAACGTAGCGAACACTCCCAGCGACCGGCCTCATCAACACAGACGCCCACCCACCGAGCATCCTCCATAAAGCCATAGCGCAGGCCATAACTGGCGGCCAGCCACAGCGGCAGGACAACGAGCAGCACAATCACGGGAAGGCGGCGGGACATGAAACACTCCGAACAATCAAAACGGCGCCCAGCATAATCGCCCACGGACGCTTGGCAAGCACGACGCACAGATAACTGTTCAGCAAATAGCGGCAAAGTGTATCGTCCGGCTACTATCACCCCCCAGCAGGCCTGTGGCCGGGGTTATTTGTGCCCACCCATGGCACTTCGGCAGCAGCGCGGTGGTCATAGCCTGCGAACCTCATTCGGTACCTTCCTTCTAGGGATACAGTCATGCTTCGTTCCTTGCGCCTCGCTGCCCTGTTCGGCGGCCTTATCCTGAGTGCGTCCGCACTGGCGGTGGATGTCGACCCGGCCAGCTATGGCTACCCGTTGACCAACCCCTTTGAAGCCACCATCGCCACCACCCCCCCGGAGCTGCGCCCGGAACTGCCCGCCAACGATGACATCCGTCAGTCCGACTACAGCCTGAACCTGCGGCCGGAGCGCGAGTTCATCCTCCCGGACAATTTCTGGGCGGTGAAGAAGCTCACCTACCGCATCGCCACCCAGGACCACGCCGCGCCACTGATCTTCCTGATCGCCGGCACCGGCGCGCGCTACGACAGCAGCCTCAACGAATACCTGAAGAAGCTCTACTACAAGGCCGGCTACCATGTGGTGCAACTATCCTCGCCCACCAGCTTCGACTTCATCACTGCCGCCTCGCGCTTCGCCACCCCCGGGGTGAGCCAGGAAGACGCCGAAGACATGTACCGGGTCATGCAGGCCGTACGGGCCCAGCACCCCAAGCTGCCGATCACCGAGTTCTACCTCACCGGCTACAGCCTCGGCGCCCTGGACGCGGCGTTCATCAGCAAACTGGATGAGACCCGACGCAGCTTCAACTTCAAGAAAGTGCTGCTGCTCAACCCGCCGGTCAACCTCTACACCTCGATCACCAACCTCGACAAACTGGTACAGACCGAGGTCAAGGGCATCAACAACAGCACCACTTTCTATGAACTGGTGCTGGGCAAGCTGACCCGCTACTTCCAGCAGAAGGGCTACATCGACCTCAACGACGCCCTGCTCTACGACTTCCAGCAGTCCAAGCAACACCTGACCAACGAACAGATGGCCATGCTGATCGGTACCTCCTTCCGCTTCTCGGCAGCGGACATCGCCTTCACCTCGGACCTGATCAACCGCCGCGGCCTGATCACCCCGCCCAAGTACCCGATCCGCGAAGGCACCAGCCTTACCCCGTTTCTCAAGCGTGCCCTGCAGTGCGACTTCGACTGTTACCTGACCGAACAGGTGATCCCGATGTGGCGCGCCCGCACCGACGGCGGCAGCCTGCTGCAACTGATCGACCAGGTAAGCCTCTACGCCCTGCAGGACTACCTCAAGGCCAGCCCGAAGATTGCCGTGATGCACAACGCCGATGACGTGATCCTCGGCCCCGGCGACCTGGGTTTCCTGCGCAAAACCTTTGGCGACCGCCTGACCGTCTACCCTCATGGCGGGCATTGCGGCAACCTCAACTACCGCGTCAACAGCGACGCCATGCTGGAGTTCTTCCGTGGCTAAACATCTCCTGCTTATCGCTGCGTTGCTCTGCGCAGGCTATGCCCAAGCCGACAACAGCAAGGCCCACGCCCCCACGGTTCAGGACCCCGACGGCTTCACCGAGCCGTTGAAGAAACTCAAGTTCAACCCGGGGCTGGACCAGCGCGAGTTCGAGCGTTCGACCCTCAATGCACTGAACATCTATGACCCGCTGGAGTCGTGGAACCGCCGGGTCTACCACTTCAACTACCGCTTCGATCAGTGGGTGTTCCTGCCGGTGGTGGACGGTTATCGCTATGTGACCCCGAGCTTCCTGCGCAGCGGGGTCAGCAACTTCTTCAATAACCTCGGCGACGTCCCGAACCTGATGAACAGCCTGTTGCAGTTCAAGGGCCATCGGTCGATGGAAACCACGGCGCGCCTGCTGCTCAACACCACCATCGGCGTTGCCGGCCTGTGGGACCCGGCCACCAAGATGGGCCTGCAACGCCATAGCGAAGACTTCGGCCAGACCCTCGGATTCTATGGCGTGCCCGGCGGCGCCTATCTGGTGTTGCCGATCCTCGGCCCGTCGAACCTGAGGGATACGGCCGGGCTGGCGGTGGACTACACCGCCGAATCGGCGATCAACTTCCTCAACGTCTCGGAAGTCAGCAGCAATCACCCCGAGATCTGGGCGCTGCGTGGTGTCGACAAGCGCTACCAGACCAGCTTTCGCTATGGCCAGCTGAACTCGCCGTTTGAATACGAGAAGGTACGCTACGTGTACACCGAATCGCGCAAACTGCAGATCGCCGAGTAACCTGCTGTACCGGTTGCCGACCGCAAGAGCGGCAACCGGCTGACTCGGATCTCAGCCGCGCAAGGCGCGCCAGCCTTTGCCCAGTAGCGTCACGGCCAGCAGTACCAGCCCACCGGCAATGATCCCGGCTACGGCATTGAGCAGGGTCGGCATGATCACCGACACCGGGCCCATGACTGCGGTACTACGCTCGGCCAGGCCCTCGATCAGATGGTGCACGGCAGGGACGCCGTGGGTGAGGATGCCGCCGCCCACCATGAACATCGCCGCCGTGCCGATCACCGACAGACTCTTCATCATCCACGGCGCCGCTCGCAGGATGGCACCACCGACGCGTTTGGCCAGAGCGCCCGGTTTCTGCGCCAGCCACAACCCCAGGTCATCAAGCTTGACGATGCCCCCCACCAGACCGTAGACGCCAACGGTCATGACAATCGCAATCCCCGAGAGCACCACCACCTGCTGGCTCAGGGAGGCGCCTGCCACCGTGCCCAGAGTAATAGCGATGATTTCCGCGGAAAGGATGAAGTCGGTACGAATCGCGCCCTTGATCTTGTCCTTCTCAAAGGCCACCAGATCCACCTGAGGGTCTGCCAGCGCCTGCAAGGTCTGCTCATGCTCGGCCGCATCGTCGCCGTGGGGCAGGTACTTGTGCGCCAGCTTCTCGAAGCCTTCGAAACACAGGTAGGCCCCGCCGATCATCAGCAACGGCGTCACCAGCCAGGGCGCCAGGGCACTGATGGCCAGCGCCGCCGGCACCAGGATCAATTTGTTGCGAAACGAGCCCTTGGCCACGGCCCAGACCACGGGAATTTCCCGCTCGGCGCGAACCCCGGAAACCTGCTGGGCATTGAGCGCCAGATCGTCGCCCAATACCCCGGCGGTCTTCTTCGCCGCCATCTTGGTCATCAAGGCTACGTCATCGAGAACTGCGGCGATGTCGTCGATCAAAACCAGCAAACTGCTTCCTGCCATGGGCCAGGCTTCCCTGCGTGAAATAAGGCGCGCAGCATACCGCGTCAAAGGCCGGACAAGCGAGATGTCAGAAGCAGGAAAACCGCGGCCAACGGGCATTCTTGAGCCCCTCGCGACCCCGGTGCTACCATGCGCAACCGCCCGAACAGGCAAGGAATCCCCCGGTTTATGAGCACCATCCGCGAGCGCAATAAAGAACTGATCCTGCGGGCCGCCAGTGAAGAGTTTGCCGACAAGGGCTTTGCAGCGACCAAGACCAGCGACATCGCCGCCAAGGCCGGGTTGCCCAAGCCCAACGTCTACTACTACTTCAAGTCCAAGGAAAACCTCTACCGCGAGGTGCTGGAAAGCATCATCGAACCGATCCTCCAGGCTTCCACTCCGTTCAACGCCGACGGCGTACCCAGTGAAGTGCTCAGCGGCTACATCCGCTCGAAGATCCGCATCTCCCGCGACCTGCCTTTTGCCTCCAAGGTGTTCGCCAGCGAAATCATGCACGGTGCGCCGCACCTGAGCCCGGACCAGGTGGAACAGCTCAACGCCCAGGCCAAGCACAACATCGAATGCATCCAGACCTGGATCGATCGCGGCCTGATCGCCCCGCTCGACCCCAACCACCTGATGTTCAGCATCTGGGCCGCGACCCAGACCTACGCCGACTTCGACTGGCAGATCTCGGTGGTCACCGGCAAGAGCAAACTTGACGAAGACGACTACGAAGCTGCCGCGCAGACCATCATCCGCCTGGTGCTCAAAGGCTGTGAACTGGATCGCTGATCGCGTTTCGGCCCCTTCCCGTGCATTTGTGTTGTTGCTGCAAACTGCGCACAGGGATATCTAGACACCAGGCAAGGTCCTGCGGACCTTTTCGCAGCCTCGCGGGCTCGGCAGCGGCTACAGGCCAGGGCCGGGCCCGCAAGGTTAAGGGCTAAGCGCTGACGCCGGCGTCCGCCGCCAGGCCCTGAGCCTCGATCGCGCTGATCGCGCATTGCTCATCGATGTCCGAGGTATCGCCACTGATGCCGATCGCTCCCAGCACCGCCCCCGCCTGATCCCGAATCAACACCCCGCCCGGCGCGGGCACCACGCTGCCCTGTCCCAGGCCATTCAACGCACCGATGAACGCCGGGCGCTGCTGCGCATCCAGCGCCAGCAGGCGCGAGCCCTTGCCCAGGGCTACCGCGCCCCAGGCCTTGCCGATGGCGATCTGCGGACGCAACAGGCTGGCGCCATCCTCCCGTTGCAGGGTCACCAGATGCCCGCCGGCATCCAGCACCGCAATGGTCAGCGGGGCCGCGTTGATCTTGCGCCCCGCATTGATGGCCTGATTGGCCAGGTTGACTGCGACTTTCAAGGTTAAAGCGCTCATGGGTGCCGTCCTTATCTTGTTATTGGGAAAGCCTGGTGGAAGCTTCTTGCAGGAGAAGTCCGATACAGCAAATAGAACACAATGAATTTATTTTTTGTATACAATAATTCGAGAAAGGTAGCTCATGCGACAAAAGGACGCCGGTTTATAGGGCCCCATCGAAAGCCGCTACCGTTCAAGAAAATGGATTGACCTGCGCCATCCGCCGTGAATACACTTTGCGCAAAACCACTTGTATACAATTACAAAACGCAAGAGGCACAAAACCATGAGCAAAATGAGAGCAATCGAAGCCGCCGTTCTGGTGATGCGCCGTGAAGGGGTCGATACCGCTTTTGGCATCCCGGGTGCCGCCATCAACCCGCTGTATTCCGCGCTGCAGAAGGTCGGAGGCATCGATCACGTCCTCGCTCGCCACGTCGAAGGCGCCTCGCACATGGCCGAGGGCTACACCCGCACCAAGGCCGGCAACATCGGCGTGTGCATCGGCACTTCCGGCCCGGCCGGCACCGACATGGTCACCGGCCTGTACAGCGCCTCGGCCGACTCGATCCCGATTCTCTGCATCACCGGCCAGGCGCCCCGGGCCCGCCTGCACAAGGAAGATTTCCAGGCCGTGGACATCACCAGCATCGTCAAGCCGGTGACCAAGTGGGCCACCACCGTGCTGGAACCGGGCCAGGTGCCCTACGCCTTCCAGAAAGCCTTCTATGAAATGCGCTCCGGCCGTCCTGGTCCGGTGTTGATCGACCTGCCGTTCGACGTGCAGATGGCGGAAATCGAATTCGACATCGACGCCTACCAGCCACTGCCCCTGGCCAAACCGGCGGCCACCCGGCTGCAGGCGGAAAAGGTTCTGGCCCTGCTGGACCAGGCCGAACGCCCGTTGCTGGTAGCCGGTGGCGGTGTGATCAACGCCGATGCCAGCGACCTGCTGGTGGAGTTCGCCGAACTGACCGGCATTCCAGTGATCCCGACCCTGATGGGCTGGGGCACCATCCCTGACGATCACCCACAGATGGTGGGCATGGTCGGCCTGCAGACCTCCCATCGCTACGGCAACGCCACCCTGCTCAAATCCGACACGGTGCTGGGCATCGGCAACCGCTGGGCCAACCGC
Source organism: Pseudomonas danubii (assembly GCF_042980055.1). Lineage (NCBI taxonomy): Bacteria > Pseudomonadati > Pseudomonadota > Gammaproteobacteria > Pseudomonadales > Pseudomonadaceae > Pseudomonas > Pseudomonas danubii. The sequence continues at coordinate 3,093,024 of NZ_CP116502.1, read as the reverse complement.
CACACCGGCTCGGTGGACGTCTACACCGAAGGCCGCAAGTTCATTCACGTGGACATCGAGCCAACCCAGATAGGCCGGGTATTCACTCCGGACCTGGGCATCGTCTCCGACGCTGGCAGCGCCCTGACCGTACTGCTGGAAGTGGCTCGTGAATGGCAGACCGCCGGTAAGTTGAAAGATCGCAGCGCCTGGCTGCATGACTGCCAGCAGCGCAAGGCCAGCCTGCATCGCAAGACCCACTTCGACAACGTGCCGGTCAAGCCGCAACGGGTCTACGAAGAGATGAACCAGGTCTTCGGCAAGGACACCTGCTACGTCAGCACCATCGGCCTGTCGCAGATTGCCGGTGCGCAATTCCTCCACGTCTACAAGCCACGCCACTGGATCAACTGCGGTCAGGCCGGCCCATTGGGCTGGACCATCCCCGCCGCCCTCGGCGTGGTCAAGGCCGATCCGAACCGCCAGGTGGTGGCCCTGTCCGGCGACTACGACTTCCAGTTCATGATCGAAGAGCTGGCAGTAGGGGCACAGTTCAACCTGCCGTACATCCACGTGGTGGTGAACAACTCCTACCTGGGACTGATCCGCCAGGCCCAGCGCGGCTTCGAGATGGACTACTGCGTGCAGCTGTCCTTCGACAACCTCAACGCGCCGGAGCTCAACGGCTACGGCGTGGACCACGTCGCGGTCGCCGAAGGCCTGGGCTGCAAGGCCCTGCGGGTGTTCGAACCCAAGGACATCCAGCCGGCCCTGCGCCAGGCCCAGGAAATGCTCCAGACCTTCAAGGTACCGGTGGTCGTGGAGATCATCCTGGAGCGCGTGACCAACATTTCCATGGGCACCGAAATCAACGCGGTCAACGAGTTCGAAGACCTGGCGCTGGTGGGCAACGACGCCCCGACCGCCATTTCCCTGCTCGACTAAACCCTGTAGCCGCGCCCCCAGGCTGCCATCAGGTTCGCAGAACCTGGCCGGGATCTGCCCCGCACCCTCTTCAAGAGGCACTGCCGGGGCAGCTCGACTGCAGCCTTCGCCCGCTCTACAGGCTTCACCGATTCACAGGAGACCACCATGCCGCGTTTTGCCGCCAACCTGTCCATGCTGTTCACCGAACAGGACTTCCTCGCTCGCTTCAAGGCCGCCGCCGATGCCGGTTTCAGCGGCGTCGAATACCTGTTCCCCTACGAATTCAGCTCCGCCGAGATCAAGGCGCAACTCGATGCCCACGGCCTGACCCAGGTGCTGTTCAACCTGCCCGCCGGCGACTGGGGCAAGGGTGAGCGCGGAATCGCCTGCCTGCCCGACCGGGTCGAGGAATTCCGTGCCGGCGTCGACCTGGCCATCGCCTACGCCCAGGTCCTGGGCAACACCCAGGTCAACTGCCTGGCCGGCATCCGTCCCCAGGGGGCTGATGCCGCGTTGCTGGAAAAGACCTTCGTCGCCAACCTCAAGTACGCCGCCGACAAACTGCAGGCGGTCGGCATCAAGCTGGTGATGGAAGCCATCAACACCCGCGACATTCCCGGCTTCTACCTCAACAACACCGCCCAGGCGCTGTCGATCCGCGAACAAGTAGGCAGTGCCAACCTGTTCCTGCAGTACGACATCTATCACATGCAAATCATGGAAGGTGACCTGGCGCGGACCATGGCCAACCACCTCAACCAGATCAACCACATCCAGCTGGCAGACAACCCAGGACGCAACGAACCCGGCACCGGCGAGATCAACTATCGCTTCCTCTTCGAGCACCTGGACAGCATCGGCTACCAGGGCTGGGTCGGCTGCGAGTACAAACCGCTGACCACCACCGAAGCGGGCCTCGGCTGGCTGAAAACCCACAACGCAATCTGAAACCGCCCCCCCTGTAGGAGCCGGCTTGCCGGCGAACAGGCCCGCAAGCCGTGCTGCGCCTTCGCTGGCCAGCCAGCTCCTACAAGGTCCCGTTGAATAGAGGATTTTTATCATGGCTAAAATCGGATTTATCGGCACCGGCATCATGGGTCATCCCATGGCGGCAAACCTGCAGAAAGCCGGTCACTCCCTGCTGCTCTCGGAACACCACGGCAAGGCCCCGGCCGACCTGATCGCCGCCGGCGCGGTGGCCCTGGCCTCGCCCAAAGAAGTGGCCCAGGAAGCCGAGTTCGTCATCATCATGGTGCCCGATACCCCTCAGGTCGAAGACGTGCTGCTGCGTGCCGACGGCGTTGCCGCCGGGATCGGCAAGGGCAAGATCGTCATCGACATGAGTTCCATCTCCCCCACCGCGACCAAGGCCTTCGCCGCCAAGATCAACGAGAAAGGCGCGCAGTACCTGGACGCACCGGTGTCCGGCGGTGAAGTCGGGGCCAAGGCCGCGACCCTGAGCATCATGGTCGGTGGCGACAGCCAGGCCTTTGAGCGCGCCTTGCCGCTGTTCCAGAGCATGGGCAAGAACATCACCCTGGTGGGGGGCAACGGTGACGGTCAGACCGCCAAGGTGGCCAACCAGATCATCGTCGCCCTGAACATCCAGGCCGTGGCCGAAGCCCTGCTGTTCGCCTCGAAGAACGGTGCCGATCCGGCCAAGGTGCGTGAAGCGCTGATGGGCGGTTTTGCCTCCTCGAAGATCCTCGAAGTGCACGGTGAACGCATGATCAAGGGCACCTTCGATCCAGGCTTCCGCATCAACCTGCACCAGAAGGACCTGAACCTGGCCCTCAGTGGCGCCCGCGAGCTGGGGATCAACCTGCCCAACACCGCCAATACCCAGCAAGTGTTCAGCACCTGCACCGCTATTGGTGGCGGCAACTGGGACCACTCGGCCCTGATCAAGGGCCTGGAACACATGGCCAACTTCTCGATCCGCGATAAGAAATAAGCAGCGTCCGTAGCCGCTACCCCAAGCAGCGCCAAGGTTTGCAGGAAACGCCTCACGGCGGGCCAGGGACAGGCCCTGCTGACCTTGTCGCCGCCTGAGGTGGCGGCTACACCCGTTTCAAGCCCCCCATAACAAGAAATCCGGGAGCCCGCCATGTCGGTCGATCCGCAACAATTCCTCCGAGAGCTGTTCGCCACAGCCATCGACGCCGCCCATCCGCAACAGGTTCTCGAAGCCCATCTCCCCAGCGACCGCAGCGGCCGCGTCATCGTCATCGGTGCCGGCAAGGCAGCGGCGGCCATGGCCCAAGTCGTGGAACGCAGCTGGCAGGGCGACGTCTCCGGGCTGGTGGTTACCCGCTACGGCCACGGCGCCCCGTGCACCAAGATCGAAGTGGTCGAGGCCGCTCACCCGGTGCCCGACGCGGCCGGCCTGGCCGTGGCCAAGCGGGTACTGGAGCTGGTCAGCAACCTGTCAGAACAGGATCGGGTGATTTTCCTGCTGTCCGGCGGCGGTTCGGCGCTGCTGGCCCTGCCCGCCACGGGCATCACCCTGGCCGACAAGCAGGCCATCAACAAGGCCCTGCTGAAATCCGGCGCCACCATCAGCGAGATGAACTGCGTGCGCAAGCACCTCTCGGCGATCAAGGGCGGACGCCTGGCCAAGGCCTGCTGGCCGGCCACGGTCTACACCTATGCCATTTCCGACGTCCCCGGCGACCTGGCCACGGTCATCGCTTCCGGCCCCACAGTGGCCGATCCGAGTACCTCGGCCGAAGCCCTGGCGATTCTCAAGCGCTATGCCATTGAAGTACCCGCAGCAGTACGCAACTGGTTGCAGAACCCCGACTCGGAAACCGTCAAGCCCGGCGACCCGTGCCTGGAACGCAGCCACTTCCAGTTGATCGCCCGCCCCCAGCAATCCCTGGAAGCCGCCGCGGTCAAAGCCCGCCAGGCCGGCTACAGCCCGCTGATCCTCGGCGACCTGGAAGGCGAATCCCGGGAGGTGGCCAAGGTTCACGCCGGCATCGCCCGCCAAGTAGCCTTGCACGGCCAGCCCCTGGCTGCGCCCTGCGTGATCCTTTCCGGTGGTGAAACCACGGTTACCGTGCGCGGCAAAGGTCGCGGCGGCCGCAACGCCGAGTTCCTCCTGAGCCTCACCGACAGCCTCAAGGGGCATCCCGGGATCTACGCCCTGGCCGGCGATACCGACGGCATCGACGGCTCCGAAGACAATGCCGGGGCGATCATGACCCCGGACAGCTACGCTCGGGCTGCGGCCCTGGGCCTGAGCGCCAGCGACGAGCTGGACAACAACAATGGCTATGGCTACTTCGCAGCCCTGGGCGACCTGATCGTCACCGAGCCGACCCGTACCAACGTCAACGACTTCCGCGCCATCCTGATCCTCGAGAACTCCAAAAATGACGCCTGACAAGAAAGTCAAAATCCTCGCCACCCTGGGGCCGGCCACCGACAGCATCGAGGACATCCGCGAACTGGTGCAGGCCGGCGTAAACATCTTCCGACTCAACTTCAGCCACGGCAGCCATGCCGACCATGCTCAGCGATATGAGTGGATTCGCCAGATCGAACGCGAGCTGAACTACCCCCTGGGCATCCTCATGGACCTGCAAGGACCGAAACTGCGGGTTGGCACCTTCGCCGAGGGCAAGGCGCAGTTGGTACGCGGCCAGGCCCTGCGCCTGGACCTGGACCCGACGCCGGGGACCGCCCAGCGGGTCAACCTGCCGCACCCGGAAATCATCGCGGCCCTGGAGCCCGGAATGGACCTGCTGCTGGACGACGGCAAGCTGCGCCTGCGGGTCATCGCCAAGCACGCGGACGCCATCGAGACCACCGTGCTCAATGGCGGCGAACTGTCGGACCGCAAGGGCGTCAATGTGCCCCAGGCAGTGCTCGACCTCAGCCCGCTGACCGCCAAGGACCGCCGCGACCTGAGCTTCGGCCTGGAATTGGGCGTGGATTGGGTGGCGCTGTCCTTCGTGCAACGTCCGGAAGACATCCGTGAAGCCCGTACCCTGATTGGCGACAAGGCCTACCTGATGGCCAAGATCGAAAAGCCTTCTGCGGTGGCCCAACTGCGGGAAATCGCCGAACTGAGCGACGCGATCATGGTGGCCAGAGGTGACCTGGGGGTGGAAGTCCCGGCGGAAAGCGTGCCGCAGATCCAGAAGAACATCATCAGCACCTGCCGTCAGCTGGGCAAACCCGTGGTGGTCGCCACACAGATGCTGGAGTCCATGCGTTTCTCCCCGGCGCCCACCCGAGCCGAGGTGACCGACGTCGCCAATGCCGTGGCCGAAGGCAGCGATGCGGTGATGCTCTCGGCGGAAACCGCCTCCGGGGAATACCCGCTGGAAGCGGTGCAGATGATGAGCAAGATCATTCGCCAGGTGGAAACCGGCCCCGACTACCAGACTCAACTGGACGTCAGCCGCCCCCAGGCCGAAGCCACGGTATCCGACGCCATCAGCTGCGCGATCCGCCGGGTGTGCAGCATCCTGCCCGTGGCGGTGCTGGTGAACTACAGCGAGTCCGGCAGTTCCACCCTGCGTGCCGCCCGGGAACGTCCTTCGGTACCTATCCTCAACCTGACGCCGAACCTGCAGACAGCGCGCCGCTTGAGCCTGGCCTGGGGTGTGCACTCGGTGGTCAATGACCGCTTGCGCCAGGTGGACGAGGTCTGTGCCACGGCCCTGGAAATCGCCCAGGCCCAGGGTCTGGCCAAACGCGGGGATACCGTGGTGATCACCACCGGCGTGCCGTTCGGCCAGCCGGGAACCACCAACTCCCTGCGCGTCGAAACCCTTCTCTGACCCGCCGCAGCGCCCGCGACCTGCAGCGAGCCTCCCAAAGAGGATGCCGCTGGGGTCGAACGCTGCGGTACGACAACCACCGCATTCGCCGACTCTCGTCATGCCTGCACAGTCTTTCAATGCCTTCTGCCCCGACTGGGCCACTGCCTTGCTCAACGGTTTCAGTCAGATTTTCCTCCAGCGCCACCCGCTGTGCGGCCTGCTGTGCCTGCTGGCGATCCTGATCAGCGCCCCGGCCCTGCTCGGGGGCGCCCTGCTGGGTGCCCTGGCCGGCCTGCTCACCGCCCAGCAACGGGGCTATGCCAAGGCAGACCGGCAAGCCGGACTCTTCAGCTATAACGGCGTGCTCCTGGGCCTGCTGCTGAGCCTGTACCTGCCCTGGTCGGTGCTGCTGCCGCCGCTGATCATCGCCGCCGCCGGCCTCAGCGCGATCATCACCCAGCAATGGCTGAAACGGGCCCGCAGCCCCGCCAGCCTGCCGGCCTACACCGCGCCCTTCGTGGGCCTGGGCTGGCTGTTGCTGAGCCTGATGGAACCCATGCAATCCATGCCCCAGGCGGCGCCCGGCCTGTCCCTGTGGAGCCTGCTGAGCGGAGTGTTCCAGGGCCTGGGCCAGATCATGTTCCTCGGTCAGCCTCTGGCCGGATTGTTGATTCTCCTCGGCCTGCTGCTGGCCAACCGCCGCGCAGCGACCTGGGCCCTGATCGGTTCCGCCAGCGGCCTGGCCTTGACACTGCTGCTGCATGAGCCCGGCCGTGCCCTGCTGGGCCTGGGCGGCTATAACTGCGCACTGGTGGCCCTGGCCCTGGGCCAAGGAGCCCGACGTCCGTGGCGGCCACTGGCAGGAATGTGCCTGGCGCTGCTGATCACCCCAGGCATTGTCGCCCTGGGGCTAGCGCCCCTCACCGCCCCCTTCGTCCTGGCCTGCTGGCTGATGCATGTCGCCACCCGGGTCCTGGGGCCTGCGCCTGGGGACCACGCACCTTGCGCTCCCCCGGCAACTCCCCCTAGGCTTCGCTGATCTTTGATTCAGGCGATTCCCATGGTTAACCGCGACAACTGGCGCCAGCGCCTCTACGTGATGATCTTCCAGACCGATACGGTGGCCGGAAGACGCTTCGATACGACCCTGCTGCTGATCATCCTCGCCAGCCTGGTGATCGTGATTCTCGACAGCATCGACGAGGTGCACAGCAACTACGCCGACGTCCTGGCGTACATCGAATGGGGCTTCACCCTGATCTTCCTCATCGAGTACGGACTGCGCCTGTATTGCTCCCCCAAACCCCTGCGCTATGCCTTCAGCTTCTATGGCCTGGTGGACCTGCTGGCGATCGTCCCCGGCATCCTCGCCCTGTACTACAGCGACGCCCAGTACCTGTTGATCATTCGGATCATCCGCATGCTGCGGATCTTCCGCGTGCTCAAGCTGTCGCCCTACCTGAAACAGGCCCATTACCTGCTCGATGCCCTGCGCGGCAGCAAGCAGAAGATCCTGGTGTTCCTGCTCAGCGTCTGCACCCTGGTCACGGTGTTCGGCACCCTGATGTACGTGGTGGAAGGCCCGGAACATGGCTTTACCAGTATCCCCAAGGGCATCTACTGGGCCATCGTCACCCTGACCACCGTGGGCTATGGCGATATCGTGCCCAAGACCGTAATCGGCCAGATTATTTCGTCGATGGTGATGATCACCGGTTACTCGATCATTGCCGTGCCTACCGGGATCTTCACCGCGGAGCTGGCCAGCGCCATGCGCGGCGAACAGCTCAAGCACGACTGCCCGGTGTGCCGCAAGAACAGTCACGAACCGGCCGCGGCCTTCTGCTCTCGCTGTGGCAACGCGCTGTTCAAGAAAATGGAATAAGCAAAGTACTTTTTAATCTTTAAAGAGATATAGCGCCCCGGCTATAGTCGGCGGCAAATTGCCTTCACTCTCGAACAAAAGGAATGCGCAGTGAAAAAACTCTTCAGCGCCTCGCTTCTGGCCGCCGGCCTGGCCCTGGGCAGCGTCGCCCAGGCCGCACCGACCCTGCTCAACGTGTCCTACGACGTGATGCGCGACTTCTACAAGGACTACAACACCGCCTTCCAGAAACACTGGAAAGCCGAGCACAACGAAAACATCACCCTGCAGATGTCTTTCGGCGGCTCCAGCAAGCAGGCGCGCTCGGTGATCGACGGCCTGCCGGCGGATGTCATCACCATGAACATGGCCACCGACATCAACGCCCTGGCGGACAACGGCAAACTGGTGCCGGACAACTGGGTAACGCGCCTGCCGAACAACAGTGCGCCCTTCACTTCGGCCACCGTGTTCATCGTCCGCAAGGGTAACCCCAAGGCCCTGAAAGACTGGCCAGACCTGCTCAAGGATGGCGTGCAAGTGATAGTGCCCAACCCCAAGACCTCGGGTAACGGCCGCTACACCTACCTCTCGGCCTGGGGCTACGTGCTGAAGAACGGCGGCGACGAGAACAAGGCCAAGGACTTCGTCGGCAAACTCTTCAAGCAGGCCCCGGTACTGGACACCGGTGGCCGCGCCGCCACCACCACCTTCATGACCAACCAGATCGGCGACGTGCTGGTGACCTTCGAGAACGAAGCGGAAATGATCGCCCGCGAATTCGGCCGCGATCAGTTCGAAGTGATCTACCCAAGCGTCTCCGCTGAAGCCGAGCCGCCGGTGTCGGTGGTGGACAAGGTGGTGGAGAAGAAAGGCACCCGCGCTGCGGCCGAGGAATACCTGAAGTACCTGTGGTCGCCGGAAGGCCAGGAAATCGCCGCCAACAACTACCTGCGCCCACGGGACCCGAAAGTCCTGGCCAAGTACACCGACCGTTTCCCGAAAGTCGACTTCCTGTCGGTGGAGAAGACCTTCGGCGACTGGCGCAGCGTGCAGAAGACCCACTTCAACGACGGCGGGGTCTTCGATCAGATCTATACCAACGCCAAGTGACGCTGGTAGCCCGATAAAAAAAGCGACCGTGAAGGTCGCTTTTTTTATGCCGCCGATCAGGGAGTCACAGAGCCCGCGCCGAACTGAACTGCGCGGCTTCGGCTGCCTGATAACGCTCATCCAGCACCGCCTCCGCCTCGACTTCGATCAACCACTCCGGCAACGACAGCCCGCTGACGATGATCCATGAGGACGCCGGTGGCTGGCTGGCAAAACGCTCGAGCAATACCGCGCTGATGTGCTCCTGCTGATCCCGCGCCGCTTCGGCGATGTAGATCCGCAACATCACCACATCCGCCAGTTGGCCTCCCGCCTCGGCCAGGACCTTCTCGATATTGTCGAAGGCCTGCTCGGTCTGCTGCCGCAGGCCCGGCCCTACGGTGCGCTCCTGCTCATCCACACCCACCTGACCGGACAGCAGCAGGCGTCGACCGCCGCGCACCTCCACCGCCTGGCTGAAACCGTATTGCAGGGAATTGAACACACTGGCTGGGTTGAACGTTGACTTTTCCATAAGGGACTCCCACCGCACTGAACGACCGGAAACCCTAAACCAAGGCCTCAGCGACTTCCACTGCAAGCGCAGCGCAGCAACATTTGGCAACGCAAGCTTCAGCGCGGGGTTGCCAGCCTTGAGCAGGCTGCCCCCAGGGCCCTGAAGACCATGAGCATGCTATCGAACAAGATGTAAGTAAATGTATCATCAGGCCTCGGCAGCGGCACGCCCCGGCCATCTCCAGAGCCTCATGACTCAGAGATTTATTCCCAACAGGAATGAATGCTATCGCCCCGCCCTCTCTACTGCGTTACTGCGCGGTCTCTTAACCTCGTTCCATCCTTTCGCCGCCAAGAGAAACCTGATGACTTCCACGACCCAGGTGCTGCCCGCCAGCAACGTGACAATGACCCGAGGCATGGTGCTGCTGTTCGCCTTCTGCTGCGGCGCCATCGTCGCCAACATCTACTACGCACAACCGATCATCGAGCTGATCGCCCCGGACCTGGGCCTGTCCAGCTCCCTGGCCAGCCTGATCGTGTCCCTGACCCAGATCGGCTATGCCCTGGGCCTGTTCTTCCTGGTGCCCCTGGGAGACCTGCTGGAAAACCGTCGGTTGATGATCACCACCACCCTGGTGGCCATCGCCAGCCTGCTGGGGGCTGCGTATACCCAGCAGCCCAACGCCTTCCTCCTGGTATCGCTGCTGATCGGCTTCAGCTCGGTGTCGGTCCAGATCCTCATTCCCCTGGCTGCGCACCTGGCCCCGGAGGAGTCCCGAGGACGAGTGGTGGGCGGCATCATGGGCGGCCTGCTGCTGGGGATTCTCCTGGCCCGCCCGGTGTCCAGCGTGGTGACCGATCTCTTCGGCTGGCGCGCAATGTTCATCGCCGCCGCCGTGCTGATGGCCGCCATCAGCCTGGTATTGATGCTGACCATACCCAAGCGCCAGCCGGCCCACAGCGCCACCTACGGCCAACTGCTGCGCTCCCTGGGCGGCCTGCTGCGCCAGCAGCCGGTCCTGCGCCAGCGAGCCTTCTACCAGGGCTGCATGTTCGCCACCTTCAGCCTGTTCTGGACCGCCGCGCCCCTGGAACTGGCACGACATCACGGCCTGTCACAAAGCCAGATTGCGATCTTTGCCCTGGTGGGCGCCATCGGCGCCATCGCCGCCCCCATCAGCGGACGTCTCGCGGATGCCGGCCATACCCGCATCGCCTCGCTGCTGGCCATGCTCCTGGCAGCCCTGAGCTTTATCCCGACACTGATCCATCCCGCCTATAGCGTCATCGGCCTGGCAGTGACCGGGGTGGTCCTGGATTTCTGTGTGCAGATGAACATGGTGCTCGGCCAACGGGCGGTGTATGCCCTGGACGCCCACAGTCGCAGTCGCCTCAACGCGCTGTACATGACCAGCATCTTCATCGGTGGCGCCTTCGGCTCGTCGATTGCCAGTGCGGTGTACGAACACGGCGGCTGGCTGGGAGTGGTGCTGGTGGGCAGTGGGTTTCCACTGCTGGCCCTGCTGCGCTTCCTGCTGGTGGCGGACAACCGCCGCGCGGCCAGCGCCTAGGCCGTGCGCCCAGGACTCGGTGAACGTTTTGGCGCACACTCCCCGATTCCCCCTTCTCAACCCAGCAAGGACAACCGATGGACCGCCTGGCCGCGATGGAAACCTTTGTACATGTGGTGGAAAGCGGCTCCTTCTCCGCTGCCGCCCGGCGTCTGAACCTGGGTCAGCCCGCCGTATCGAAAAGCATCGCCCAACTGGAGGCCTATCTGCAGGTGCGGCTGTTGCTGCGCTCCACCCGCGGCCTGAGCCCCACCGAAGCCGGCCTGGCCTTCTTCGAACGGGCCAAACGCACCCTGGAGGAAGCCAGCGAAGCGGAAAATGCCGCCCGGGGCTCGGCCTCCCAGTTGCGTGGCACCTTGCGCATCTGTGCGGCGGTGACCTTCGCCCGCCTGCATATCATTCCTCACCTGGGGCCCTTTCTAGAGCAGCACCCCGAGTTGCAGATCGACGTGGTGATGGATGATCACACCATCAATCTGGTGGAGGCGGGAGTCGATGTCGCCCTGCGCATGGGCAGCCTCGCCGACTCGACCCTCATCGCCCGCCAGATCGCCGAGTGCCCGCGCCTGCTGCTGGCCACTCCCGAGTACTTCGCCGAGCACGGCGAGCCGCAGCATCCCGGTGAACTGACCGGGCATCAAGCGGTGATCTATAGCCGGGGGCCCGGCAATCTCTGGCACTTTTCCCAAGGCGACGACGAGCAACGGGTAAGTGTCAGTGGCAGGGTTCGAGTGAATGCCGCAGAAGGCTTGCGCGAATCGGTACTGGCCCATCAGGGGCTGGCAATGGCCTCGCAATGGATGTTTGCCCCGGAGCTGGCCAAGGGCGCGGTCAAGGCCGTGCTCACGGATTGGCAACTGCCCCGGCAGCAGCTGTGGGCGGTGTTTCCCGGCGGGCGCCTGGTGAGTGCCAAGGCCCGGGCGTTCGTGGATTATGTGGAGCAGTTGCTGGAGCGTCTGTGAAACCCCGGCCTCAGATCCGCTCGCGCACCAGCACTTCGATATTCGCCGCCTCACCCCAGCGCCGCAGCCGGTCGATCAGGCTCAGGTCGGTTTCACCCACCAGATACAGGACGTCGATGGTCTGGATCGCGGCCCACTGGACGAACTCACTGCTGTCGAACTCGCCAAGACTGGCGAGCTGGAACTCGTTCTCGTAGAAACCTGGGATCACCGGGACCGGGGTGTCCTGGGGGCTGGCTCCGGCAATGAACGGGCAGGACAGGTGCACCACGCCCCATTGCGCCACACGCCAGTTCCTCAGGGCTTCGTCCAGGCGCGCGCGGGCACCGCGGACAAAGCCCAGGCCGTCGATCACTACCCGCCGGTTGACGATCAGCCACAACTTGCGCCGGCGCGGCGCCTTGAGCAGTACCTCGCCGGTCACCTTGGACGCCCGCAGCGCCAGGGCGATCACCAGCAGCAAAGGTGCGCAGTAGCCATAGAGCCTCTCGGTCTGACTGGCCTCGGTCAGGCCATGCAGACGGTGTACCTCGGCCCGCTGGTGCTCCAGCTCACCGAAGGTGTCCCCCAGACGCTGCAGCCATTGCTGCACCAGCGGCGCTGAATACTCACCACGAAGGTCGCCCAGGGCCTGCTGCACCTTGATCACGGCCAAAGCCGACAGACGCCCATCGGCAGAACGCTCCAATGTGCCAAAGCGTTCGCACAGATTGCTGACCTGGGCGGCATCCTGGGGCTCATGCAGCTCCAGCGCCGCCTTGCAGTGAGCGCTGCCGAGCATGTCGTCGATCTCGGCCAGCACTCTGCGCTGCGCTGCGTCCCGGGCACTTTGTGCCAGTTGGTAGTCGCTCTGGAACCAGTCCACCCGCACTGCCTGGGTGGCGCTGATCAGGGCCAGGGCAGCCAGCAGCAACCAGCCGTAGTCGACTTTCTTCCAGCCGACCTCCCCCAAGCGGAAAACCGAGATCAGGCTCCAGCAGAAGAAGTAGTACATGAAAGCGAAGGCCACCAGCAGGTACACCGGTGCCAGGGACAGATAGATCAGCTCCGGCACGTCCGCCGGCCCCAGGCCGTACAACAGCAACAGGACGCAGACCACGGCCAGCCAGAACACCATCGGCGCGACATAGGGTTTGTTCAGGTCTTTCTTCATCGGGCGCTCAACGGCTGATACTCAGGAACACCCCGCTGTATCGGCCAGCCTGGGCAGGGCTTAAATAATCCGCTGACCATGGCAAGGCCGGCGCCGGCTCTGGCCCGCGCCTGTGCAGTCAGTCAATGGTGTTGGAAATTACTGGAACTGACGCCCCAGCCCTGCGGGTACACCATGGATGTCGGTGTCTTCCCAAGGACCGTCGGGGCTGATGGAGCGGCTCCAGCCGTTGTTCCAACGGTAATAGGTGCGTTGGCGATAGAAGGTGTTGCTCTGGTTATCCAGCACATAGACCCCCAGCCGCGCATCCCAGTGGCTGTGCCCGCCGGGTGGCGGAGCAAAGCTGGCGGAGGTGCGTGGCAGGGGCTTGGCGGCGGGAATCGGCGCCCCGGGCTTGCCTGGCGCGGGAGCCGTAGACGGGGCCGGGCGCGTGCTCGGCCCCGCAGGCGGGATGGGTTCAGAGGAGGTCGGCGCCGGCCGGTGGACCGTACAAGCACTCAACCCCAGGACCAGTGACAACAGGGTGATACGAGCGATGGCGGTCATGGCGGCTTCTCTGATTATTGATCCGGACTGTCGATGGTCAGCTGTTGCGCGGCCGTGGTGCTGCTGGGCAGGGGCTGGCTCTGCCCGATCCACTCACCGGCCGTTGGCTGGCCGGCACGGGAAATGCGCGCAACCAATTGGACTTCAGGGAAGTTCGACAGTTTCAACTGCGGCATCATCGCGTCGCTATCCCCCAGCTCCACAGTGGCCGGCAGGTCGGCGACGGTCAGGCGCTTGGCCGCCAACGGCGCGGGCGGGCCCTGGGTCGCACGGGCGAAGATGAATACGCTGTCACCCGGCTGGACCTTGGCCTTGAGCTCCGCCGCCAGATCGACCCGGACCTTGAGCAAGGCGCCCTTGGCCTTGACCGCAGGCTCGGCCGCGACCTTGCCACCGGCTGCCAGCAGTTTCTCGCTGGCGCGATCAATGCCTCCCTGCAGCGCGGCACGGGAATTGTCCTGCGGCGGCAGTTGCGCCTGCAGGCGCTTCCAGTAATCGATGGCCTCCTGGAAACGCCCGCCTTCGAAAGCGGCGATACCCAGCAACCCGAGACTGGTGACTTCGTTGGGATCGGCCTTCAACGCTTCATCGGTCAAGCCCTGGACCTTGTCCGACCATTGCTTGTTATCGGCGAAGTACTGAGCCTGGGCCCACTGCCCCAACAGCTCGGGCTGGCGTCCGGCCAGGGCCACGGTACGCTCGAAGATCTTCGCCGCGTCCGCTGGACGGTCCTGGGCCATGTAGGTACGCCCAAGGAAGTACAGGCCCTCGGCAGAATCCGGCTGGGCCGCCACTGCGCGCTCCAGGCGCCGGGTCATTTCTTCCATGGACTGCGGCGCCTGGGCGAACTCCCGGGTCAGCTCGACCTTGTCGCTGGCACCAAAATGCAGGTACAGACCCAAGCCCAGCACCGGCACCAGCAGCGCCGCCAGCAGCGGCAGCGGTTTGCCCAGACGCGAGGTCCGCACTGGGCCGCTGCCTTCGGTGTCCGCCAAGAGTTCCCGGGCCGCTTCCGCACGCCCCGCGTCCATCTGCTCGGCACTGAGCACGCCTTGCGCTTGCTGGCCATGCAGCTCGGCCACGCGCTCTTCATAAAGCGCCACGTTCAGCGCGGTACGATCCTCCTCACGTTGGGCACGACGCTCACGCAATACCGGGATCAACAGGAAACTCAGGGCGATCAGGAGCAGCAGACCTGCTGCAAGCCAGAAATCAATCATGGGGGGTTTTATCCAGCAGTTGGTCGAGGCGCTGACGCTCTTCGACGGAAAGCGTGTTCGGGCTGTCGCTGCGCTCGACGCGACGACGCCGGACTATCACGGCAATGATCACCAACCCGCCCAGCAACAGGCCGGCAGGACCGAACCAGAGCAAGGCGGTCTTGCCGGTCAGGGCCGGCTTGTAACGCACGAAGTCACCGTAGCGATCCACCATGAAGTCGATGATCTGCTGATTGTCCTTGCCCTCGCCGAGCATGCGGAAAATCTCCTTGCGCAGGTCGGCGGCAATCGGTGCATTGGAATCGGCGATGTCCTGGTTCTGGCACTTGGGGCAGCGCAGTTCCTTGGTCAGCTCGCGAAACCTTTCGCGGTCGGTGTCATTGGCGAACTGGTAGGTATCAATGGCAGCGTGGGCCACGCCAGCGATGCTCAGGCCCAGGATGGCGGCAGCTAACCAGCGCTTCATGGCTTGGCCTCGTCGACCAGGGCCTGGTACTTGGCCGCCAGCTGTTCGCGCCACACCACTTCGTCGATCACCCCGACGAACTTGTCACGGATGATGCCCTTGGCATCGATGAAGAAGGTTTCCGGAGCGCCGTAGACACCCAGATTCAGCCCCAGGGAGCCCTCCTCGTCACGCACATCCAGCAGGTAGGGATTGTGGAACTCGGCCAGCCACTTCAGGGCGTCGGCATTGACGTCCTTGTAGTTGATGCCGTAGATCACCACGCCCTTCTCGGCCAGCTTGTTCAGCACCGGATGCTCGACCCGGCAGGAAATGCACCAGGTGCCCCAGACGTTGACCAAAGCCGGCTTGCCCAGCAGGTCCGCGCGGGTCAGGGTCTTGTCGCCCTGCACCGACGGCAGGGAGAACTCCGGGAACGGCTTGCCGATCATCGCCGACGGCAGCTCGGCCGGGTCCAGATACAACCCGCGATAGAGGAACACCGCCACCACCAGGAACACCGCCAGGGGCAACATCATCATCCAGCGTCTCATGCGGCGGCTCCTGTCATGCCCAGCGCTTCGCGCACGCGGCTTTTAACCTTGACCCGATAACGCCGATCCATCGCCGCCAGCAAGCCACCGAACCCGGTGAGCAGGCCGCCGAACCAGATCCAGCGCACGAACGGCTTGACGTGTACCCGCACCGCCCAGGCGCCATCACCCAGGGATTCGCCCAGGGCGACATACAGGTCACGGGTGAAACCGGCATCGATGCCGGCTTCGGTCATCATCGAGCTCTGCACGGTGTACAGGCGTTTTTCCGGGTGCAGCACCGCCACTTCCTTGCCGTTGCGCACCACACGCACAGTGCCCTTGTCGGAAGTGAAGTTCGGCCCTTCGAAATGCTTGGCGCCTTCGAAGATGAACTGATAACCGGCCAGTTCCATGGACTCGCCTGGCTCCAGGCGCAGGTCGCGCTCGGCGCTGTTCTGGCTCGACAGCACCACGCCCAGGGCGCAGATCGCAATGCCCAGGTGCGCCAGCTGCATGCCCCAATAACTGCGAGTCAGGCTTGGCAGGCCCTTGATCAGGCCCTTGTGGCGGGTCTTGTCGAAGATGTCACGCACCCCGGCCAGCAGCACCCAGGCCGCCAGCAAGAAGGTCGCCAGCACCGCCCAGTTGAAGTCGCCGTAGGCAATGCCGGCCACCACGGCCAGGGCCACGCTGCCCAGCAGCACCGGACCGAGCATGCCCAGCAGCCATTTCACCGGGGTGTCTTTCCAGCGCACCAGCACACCCACCGCCATCACCACCATCAGCAGGGCCATCAGCGGAATGAACAGCGCATTGAAATACGGCGGGCCCACCGACAGTTTGGCCCCGGTCAGGGCATCCAGCACCAGCGGATACAGGGTGCCCAGCAGGATCATCGAGGACGCCACCACCAGCACCAGGTTGTTGCCCAACAGCAGGGTTTCCCGGGACCACAGGTTGAAGCCCACATGGCTCTTGACCACCGGCGCTCGCAGGGCAAACAGGGTCAGGGAGCCCCCCACCACGAACAGCAGGAAGATCAGGATGAACACGCCGCGCTCAGGGTCCGAGGCGAAGGCGTGCACTGAAGTCAGGACCCCGGAGCGCACCAGGAAGGTCCCCAGCAGGCTCAGGGAAAAAGCGGCAATGGCCAGCAGCACGGTCCAGCTCTTGAATACACCGCGCTTTTCCGTCACTGCCAGGGAGTGGATCAAGGCCGTACCCACCAGCCAGGGCATGAAGGAAGCGTTTTCCACCGGGTCCCAGAACCACCAGCCGCCCCAGCCCAGTTCGTAGTAGGCCCACCAGGAGCCCAGGGTGATACCGATGCCGAGGAAGGCCCAGGCGACAATGGTCCAGGGCCGCGACCAACGCGCCCAGGCAGCGTCCAGGCGACCGCCGAGCAGCGCGGCGATGGCAAAGGCGAAGGCTACCGAGAAACCGACATAGCCCATGTACAGCATGGGCGGGTGGACGATCAGGCCGATGTCCTGCAACAGCGGGTTGAGGTCGCGACCGTCCGCCGGCACTTGGGGCAGGATCCGCGAAAACGGGTTGGAGGTCATGATCAGGAACAGCAGGAAGCCGGTGCTGATCATGCCCATCACCGCCAGCACCCGGGCCAGCATCACTTGCGGCAACTGGCGCGAGAACACCGATACGGCGAAGGTCCAGCCTCCGAGGATCAGCGCCCAGAGCAGCAGCGAACCTTCGTGGGCGCCCCACACGGCGCTGAACTTGTAGTACCAGGGCAAGGCGCTGTTGGAGTTGCTGGCGACATAGGCCACCGAGAAATCGTCACTCATGAAGGCGTAGGTCAGGCAGCCGAAAGCGAATACCAGGAACGCAAACTGGCCCCAGGCTGCTGGCTGGGCCAAGCTCATCCACAGGCGGTCGCCGCGCCAGGCGCCCAGCAATGGCACCACGGCCTGGACCAGGGCAAAGCACAGGGCGAGGATCATCGCCAGATGACCGAGTTCGGGAACGAACAGTGCGGAACTCATGGCTTAACCCTCTTTCGCTGGTGTCGGTGCCGACTGGCCGCTGTCTTGCAACGCCTTGGTGACTTCCGGCGGCATGTATTTCTCGTCGTGCTTGGCCAGCACTTCATCGGCCACCACCACGCCATCGGCGTTGAGCTTGCCCAGGGCGACGATGCCCTGCCCTTCGCGGAACAGGTCCGGAAGAATGCCGCGGTAGGTGATGGTCACTGATTTGTTGAAGTCGGTGACCACGAATTTCACGTCCAGGGAGTCGGCGGAACGTTGCAGGGAGCCGGCCTCGACCATGCCGCCAGCGCGAATTCGCGTGTCCAGCGGTGCTTCACCATTGGCAATTTGGGTCGGGGTGTAGAACAGGTTGATGTTTTCCTTCAGCGCGCTGAGGGCCAGGCCGACGGCAATGCCGACGCCCACCAGGATCGCCAGGATGATCAAAAGACGCTTTTTACGCAGCGGATTCACTTACCGTTCTCCCGGCGCAGACGACGCGCCTCTTGTTGCAGATAACGCTTGCGCGCCAGGATCGGCGCCACCAGCTCACGAGCCAGGACGACCAGGCAAATGCCATAGGCCGACCAGACGTAGAGGCCGTGATGGCCCATGGCGAGAAAATCGCTGAAGGATGCAAAGCTCATTGTGCGGTCTCCAGGCTGCGTTGGACTTCGGCCTTGACCCAACTGGTGCGGGCTTCGCGCTTGAGCACCTCAAGGCGCATGCGCAGCAACAGCAGCACGCCAAAGAAACAATAGAAACCCAAGGACGTCAGCAGCAGCGGCAGCCACATTTCCACCGGCATGGCGGGCTTTTCGGTGAGGGTGAAAGTCGCCCCCTGGTGCAGGGTATTCCACCACTCCACCGAGTATTTGATGATCGGGATATTCACCACGCCGACAATCGCCAGCACCGCGCAGGCCTTGGCGGCGCTGTCACGATTGCTGATGGCGGCATTGAGCGCAATCAGACCTGCGTACAGAAACAGCAGGATCAGCATCGACGTTAGTCGCGCATCCCAGACCCACCAGGAACCCCAGGTCGGCTTGCCCCAGATCGCCCCGGTTACCAGGGCCAGGAAGGTGATCGAATGCCCGATGGGCGCCGCGCATTGCAGGGCAACGTCGGCCAGTTTCATTTTCCACACCAGCCCGACCACACCGCACACGGCCAGCATGACGTAGCAGGACTGGGCCAGCATCGCCATTGGCACATGGATATAGATGATGCGAAAGCTGTTGCCCTGCTGGTAATCCGGTGGCGCAAAGGCCAGGCCCCAGACCACGCCGATACCGATCAGCAACACGGCGGCGACGCTCAGCCAGGGCAGCAGCTTGCCGCTGATGCCGTAAAACCATTTAGGCGAGCCGAGCTTATGAAACCAAGTCCAGTTCATTCATTGCTTCCATCACGGTTGCTCTTCGCTCTCACGAACAGCCAGGGTCTTTACTGGTCAAAAAACAACCAGACCTCATTATTCGCCGACGCTGATCTTCAGGCCAGCAGCTATTGCAAAGGGTGTAAGGGTTACTGCCAGGGCGGTCAGGCTCCCAAGCCACAGCAGATAACCTGTCGCCGGCATGCCCTGCAGTGCCGCCTGCAGGGCGCCACTGCCGAGAATCAATACCGGGATGTACAGAGGCAGGATCAGTAACGCCAGCAGCAAGCCTCCACGCTTCAACCCCACCGTCAGTGCTGCGCCCACTGCGCCCAGCAGGCTCAGCACCGGAGTGCCCAGCATCAATGAAGCCAGCAACACCGGCAGGCAGGCGGCAGGCAAGCCGAGCATCAAGGCCAGCAAGGGTGCAAGCAATACCAGTGCCAGGCCGGAAAAGGCCCAGTGTGCCAGTACCTTGGCCAAAACCAGAAGAGGCAGGGGGTGCGACGAAAGGACCCACTGTTCAAGGGATCCGTCCTCGAAATCACTGCGAAAAAGCCCGTCCAGCGAGAGCAGGACGGACAATAAGGCCGCTACCCAGACCAGCCCGGGAGACAAGGTTTGCAACAGATTTGTCTCAGGTCCCACGGCCAATGGGAACAGTGCAACGACGATGGCGAAGAACACCAGGGGATTGGCCAGCTCCGCCGGGCGTCGGAACAGCAAGCGCGCTTCACGGGCCAGCAATTGGGCAAAGACGCTCATGCCGCCCACCGCCCCAGATCCAGATCGCGGTAGCCGGACGGCATACGGGTCAGCGTGTGGTGAGTGGTCAGGACCACCATGCCGCCACGTTCACAATGATTGGCCAGGTGCTCCTCGAGCTGGGCCACCCCCTGTTTGTCCAGGGCGGTAAAGGGTTCGTCGAGGATCCACAGCGGCGGGCCGTCCAGATACAACCGGGCCAAGGCCACACGACGCTGCTGGCCGGCGGACAGGGTGTGACAGGCAACGTCCTCGAAGCCGCGCAGGCCGACGGCCGCCAGAGCCTGCCAGATAGCGTCGCGCGTTGCCGGCTGGTGCAAGGCACAGAGCCAGTTGAGGTTTTCCTCGGGGGTCAGGACATCCTTGATTCCGGCGGCATGGCCAATCCACAGCAGGTTGCGCGCCAGTTCGGCGCGCTGGGCATGCAAGGGCTGGCCATTGAGCAGCACCTGACCGCTGGTGGGTTGCATCAGGCCGGCGAGCAAACGCAGCAGGCTGGTCTTGCCACTGCCGTTGGGGCCACTGATCTGCACCATGTCTCCGCCGGTCAGACGCAACTCCAGGTGTTCAAACAGCATCCGCCAGTCGCGCTCACAGGCGAGTGCTACGGCTTCGAGAAGAGGGCTGGTCAAGGGATGGTGGGCCTTTACGGGTTCAAGTCGGCAGTGGAGCGGCCGTTAAAGGGATGCAGGATAAATGCATTGGCGGCCTGTTCTAGAGAGCTGCGTCAAACATTTGCAATGTTTTCCCCACTCCCCCAAAGACGGGCGGCATTATACATGCGAAGCCCTACTCTCAAGAGGGCTAATTTCCACAGGTTGTGTCCGAATGACTGGCGAAATAAACATCCTGCCACTACCCCAGGCGCCGGCTCCCGGCCCCTCGCGCCCTCAGCCGATCAGCGGCGAACTGCTCAAGCTGGTGCCGCCACTGGAAGGCTTGATTGCCGCCGGTCAGAGCGCCAAGGCTGAAGTGCTGTCGCTCAAGCAGACCGACCAGACCTTCCAGCTGTTGCTCAAGGTGACCCTAGACAACGGCCGGCAAACCACCGTGCAAGCCACCAGCAGCCAACCCTTGCCCCAGGGCACCAGCCTGGCGGTGATCCAACCTTCGGCCGGCAACCTGGCGATCACCGTGCAGCAGGCCATTGCCTCCAGCGTCGCCGCCCTGACGCGCCTGGATACCAGCCAACTGCCCGCCGGCACCCTGCTCCAGGGCAAGGTGCTGACTACCCAGCTCCTGCCCCAGGGCAGCAATCAGCCGGCGATCTACCGTTCCCTGGTGAGCCTGCTCAACACCGCGCAAAGTGGCGCCACCTTGAGCATCGACAGCCCGCAGCCGCTGCGTATCGGCAGCCTGCTCAGCGCCCAGGTCGCGGATGCACAGACCCTGAACTTCGTCCCTCTAGGCAACCGCCAGGAACAACTGGCCATCGCCGCACAACTGGCCAGCCAGCAAAGCCGCCAGGGTTCCCTGAACGGACTGATCAACCTTCTGCAGAACCTGCCCGCCGACAGCGAACTGGCCACTTCCTCCGCCGACCTGCGGGCCGCCGTGGAGCGCTTGCTGGCCGGTCTGCCGGACCATCAGCAGTTGAGCACCTCGCGCGGCGTGGCCCAGGCTCTGCTGGGCAGCGGCCTGTTTCTGGAAGCCAAGCTGCTGGCCGGCACCAATCCCGGTCAGACGCCAGACCTGAAGGGCGACCTGCTGCGCCTGATCGCCCAGTTGACCCCGGGGCTGCCCTCCTCCAGCAGCTTCAATGCAATCATCGCCGCCAACACCCTGGCGCAATCGCTGCCGAGCTTCGTGCGCAGCGCCCTGGGCACCCTCGGCCAGGTCAGCGCCAAGACCTCACCCAGCGGCTTCCCGCTGCCGGCACGGCTGCTGCAAAGCCTGGAGGGCGAAGGCGATCTGGAACACTTGCTGCGCCTGGCCGCCGCTGCGGTATCACGCCTGCAGAGCCATCAACTGGCGAGCCTGGAACAAAGCGGCCAGACCGACGATGGCCGGCAACTGACCACCTGGCAGCTGGAAATTCCCATGCGCAACCTGCAGGACATCGTGCCCTTGCAGGTCAAAATGCAGCGCGAAGAAGCGCCGGAACCTGAGCCGCAACAAAAACGTGAAGAGCGAGAATCCAAGCAGGCCTTGTGGCGGCTCGATCTGGCCTTCGACCTGGAGCCCCTGGGCCCGCTGCAGGTCCAGGCTCAACTGATTCAAGGTCGGCTGTCCAGCCAGCTGTGGGCCGAACGCCCCTACACCGCGAGCCTGATCGAAAGCCACCTGGGCAACCTGCGCGAACGCCTGCTGGCTTCAGGGCTGGATGTCGGTGACCTGGACTGCCACCTGGGCATCCCGCCCCAGGGCCCGCAAACCCGATTGGAACAACGCTGGGTCGACGAAACCGCATGAAGCACACACCTCCTCCACGCCAGGCCATTGCCCTCAAGTACGACGGCCAGCAAGCCCCGGCCCTGACCGCCAAGGGTGACGATGAACTGGCCGAAGCCATCCTGAAGATCGCCCGGGACTATGAAGTGCCGATCTATGAGAACGCCGAGCTGGTGAAGCTGTTGGCGCGCCTGGAGTTGGGCGAGAGCATTCCACCGGAGCTGTACCGGACCATCGCCGAAATCATCGCCTTCGCCTGGAACCTCAAGGGCAAGTTTCCGGCCGGGCATGATCCGCATCAGGTGGAACTGGAGAAAGACATCACCGAGCGCGGTGACGATTATTGAAGAGAAGCCGCGGCAAGCGCTGAGTCGCAAGCCTCCCTCGGGAAGCTTGCGACTTGTGGCTAGCCTTTGTGCAGCTTGCTGACCAGCTCCGCCTCGGCCTGGGTCAGGCCGCAGGACTGGGTCAGCTCGTCGACACTGGCGCCCATGCCCACCAAGCGCGCGGCCTGGGCGAAGGACAGGCTGGAGGGGTCACGCTGCTCCAGTTGGGCCAGTTTGTCCGGCAACGGCGCCACCACCGCTCGCAGCTCGTGCAGATCCTCGCCCATGCGCACCGTACCGCTCTGGTAATGATCGACGCGCTTGGCCAGCTCCTTGATCCGCTGGTCGCGCACGGCATCGCCTTCGGCCTGCTGGGCAGCGATCTGCCGCTGATTGCGGGTGTACGAAAGGAATAGCGCCACAGTGGCGACCCAAAGGATCGCCAGGACAATCACCGCTACCTCGAGGATCAATCAGATACTCTCCAGTTCCGACCATTCCTCTTCGCTCATCATCTTGTCCAGTTCAACCAGAATCAGCAGTTCGCCGTTCTTGTTGCAGACACCCTGAATGAACTTGGCCGACTCTTCGTTACCGACATTCGGCGCGGTCTCGACTTCCGACTGACGCAGGTAAACCACTTCCGCCACGCTGTCGACCATGATCCCGACCACTTGCTTGTCGGCTTCGATGATGACGATCCGGGTGTTGTCGTTGACTTCGGTCGGCACCAGGCCGAAACGCTGACGGGTGTCGATCACGGTGACCACATTGCCCCGCAGGTTGATGATCCCCAGCACATAGCTGGGAGCACCCGGTACCGGAGCGATCTCGGTGTAGCGCAGGACTTCCTGGACGCGCATCACGTTGATGCCGTAGGACTCGTTATCCAGCTTGAAGGTGACCCATTGCAGGATCGGATCTTCGGAACCCTGTGCAGACGACGACTTATTCATACCCTGACCCCTCAAAAAACCGTTGAAAACGGCGTGTGTTCTGTGTGGCCACGTCCGACGGACGTAGCCTGTTGTTGGTTTACTTCGGCTTGTGGGCCGCTTGACTGATAGCCATCTGCTTGGCGCCACCGGTGGCAATCAACTCGGCCAGTTCAGCAACGTCAAGCAAGGCGCACATATGCTCAATCACCGTGCCGGCCAGCCACGGACGCTGGCCACGATGACTGCGCCACTTGATTTCGTTGGGGTCCAGGCGCAGGGAGCGACTGACCTGATGCACTGCCAGCCCCCACTCGTAGCCCTGGACCGAGATCACATACTGCAAGCCCTGGCGAAAATCATCACGGTAGCGATCCGGCATGACCCAGCGAGCGGTATCCAGGACTTTCAGATTACCGGCCTGGCTCGGCAGGATGCCGAGGAACCATTCCGGCTGGCCGAACAGCGGTGTCAGTTCCTGCCCTGCCAGGGAGTAGATCGACCCCAGGCACACCAACGGCACTGCCAGGGTCAGGCCGGCGACATCGAACAACAGGCACTCGAAAGGTTCGGCCGCCCAGCTGGGACGGTCGCTACCGGAAACCGGAGGCGGTGTATTGTTCGGCGGCAGATGAACTTCCACCAGTGGCGGCACCAGGGCCTGGAGCATCGGCACCACCGGCGAGATCGAGCTCGGCAAGGGTTCCGGCGCCTCCATTACCGCAGGTGCAGGTGCAGCGTCCCGGACAGCAGGTGCCGCCTGGTGCTGGGCCTGTGCGTCCCGCGCCTGCTCTTCCAACACTGCAGCCTGGAACTCATCCAGCACTTCGCTGGAAGCCGGGGACATTACCGGCGGGACCGGCGGAGCAACCTGGACCGGAGGCTCCGGTAGCTGTTCCTCTTCGGTAGCATCCTGCAGCAAAGCGTCCAGGTACGACTGCAGCGCCAGCTGAGG
This sequence comes from Pseudomonas danubii, assembly GCF_042980055.1. Lineage (NCBI taxonomy): Bacteria > Pseudomonadati > Pseudomonadota > Gammaproteobacteria > Pseudomonadales > Pseudomonadaceae > Pseudomonas > Pseudomonas danubii. The sequence continues at coordinate 3,068,694 of NZ_CP116502.1, read as the reverse complement.
CCGGCTCTTGATATCCAGAGGACGGTTCATGAGGATGCCCACGCAAAAACCCCGGTACAGTGATCTGTAGGGGTTATCGGCCGAGCGGTCGAGTGACTTGAATAGCGCTTCACGTCAAGCCACCTGCGCCACGAGTTGTTGGGCCAGCAGATGCTTGAGCAAGGCCTTGTAGGCCAGTACACCGCGGCTCTTGCCATCGAACTGAGATGGTGTGACCCCTGCCCGGCTGGCATCCCGCAAGCGGGTATCCACCGGGATATAGCCCTGCCAGATTTCGTCGGGAAACTTGTCCCGCAGAATGCGCAGAGTACCCAGGGAAGCCTGGGTCCGGCGGTCGAACAGGGTCGGCACAATGGTGAACGGCAGCGGCTGCTTGCGCGAGCGATTGACCATCGCCAGGGTGTTGACCATGCGCTCCAGCCCCTTGACCGCCAAGTGCTCGGTCTGCACCGGGATCACCAGCTGCTGGCTGGCCGCCAGGGCGTTGACCATCAACACACCGAGCAGCGGCGGGCTGTCGATCACCGCGTAATCGAAGTCCTGCCACAGCTGTGCCAGGCTCTTGGCGATCACCAGGCCCAAACCACTCTGCCCCGGTGACTGACGCTCAAGGGTGGCCAGGGCGGTGCTCGACGGCAACAGCGAAATGCGCTCATGGCTGGTGCCCAGCAACAACTGGCCCGGCAGGTCCTGGGGCACATTGCCCTTGTGCAGGAACAGGTCGTAGCTGCTGTGCTCCAGGCTGTCCGGGTCATAGCCGAAGTAGCTGGTCATGGAACCGTGGGGGTCGAGATCGACCACGACCACGCGCTTGCCCGCCTCGGCCAGCAAACCGGCTAAAGCGATGGAACTGGTGGTTTTACCGACACCACCCTTTTGATTGGCAACTGCCCAGACTCTCATTCGGTTTGTTCCTCCCGCCCGGCCACAGCGGGGCGAGACATAGCGCTAAGTTATAAAGCGGGTGACGGAGAATTGACGGCGCTTCCCTGTACCGGCGTTTTCACTGGGGTTGGTGCAGTTTGTGTGCCAGCACGCTTGAGTGCCGCATCCGGTGTCGCGTTGGCGGTTCCGGTACCGGTCAGGCTGCGACGCACATCCAGGTTGCGCGATACCACCAGCACCACCCGGCGATTGCGTGCCCGGCCTTCGGCGGTGGCATTGTTGGCCACCGGCTGGAACTCGCCATACCCCACCGAAGCCATTCGCGCGGGGTTCACCCCCTGCATCGCCAGCATCCGCACGATGCTCGCCGAGCGGGCCGAAGACAACTCCCAGTTGGTCGGGTACTGCGCGGTCTGGATCGGCAGGTTGTCGGTGAAGCCTTCGACATGAATCGGGTTGTCGAAGGGTTTGAGGATCTTCGCCACCTTGTCGATGATGGTGAACGCCTGATCGCTGGGCATGGCATCGCCGCTGCCGAACAACAGGCTGGAGTTGAGTTCGATCTCCACCCACAACTCATTGCCACGCACGGTCATCTGGTTGGAGCTGATCAGGTCGCCAAAAGCGGCGCTGATGTCATCGGCGATGCTTTTCAGCGGATCACTGCCACCGGAAATGCCGGCGTCGGTCTGTTCGCTGTCCTTGACCAGCGGCTTGGCCGGGGTCACGGTCTTGGGCCGCTCGTCACCGATGGGAATCGGCTTGAGACTGCGATCGGAGTCGGTGAAGACCCCGATCAAGGCTTCGGAAATCACCTTGTACTTGCCCTCGTTGATCGAGGAGATGGAGTACATGACCACGAAAAACGCGAACAGCAAGGTGATGAAGTCGGCGTAGGAAACCAACCAGCGTTCGTGGTTGACGTGTTCTTCTTGCTGGCGACGACGAGCCATAATCAGTCCATGAAGCCTTGCAGCTTCAACTCGATGGAGCGAGGGTTTTCGCCTTCGGCAATCGACAGAATGCCTTCGAGCAACATTTCCCGGTAACGGGACTGGCGCAAGGCAATGGCCTTGAGCTTGGCCGCGATCGGCAACAGCACCAGGTTGGCGCTAGCCACCCCGTAGATAGTGGCGACGAAGGCCACGGCGATACCACTGCCCAACTGCGACGGGTCCGCCAGGTTGCCCATCACGTGGATCAGGCCCATCACCGCACCGATGATGCCGATGGTCGGCGCATAGCCGCCCATGCTTTCGAAGACCTTGGCAGCCTCGATATCGCGGCTTTCCTGGGTATAGAAGTCCACTTCAAGGATGCTGCGGATGGCTTCCGGCTCGGCACCATCGACCAACAGCTGCAAGCCTTTGCGCGAATAGGTGTCAGGCTCGGCGTCCGCCACGCCTTCCAGGCCCAGCAGGCCCTCCTTGCGTGCGGTCAGGCTCCAGTTGACCACCCGATCGATGCCCCCGGGCAGGTCCACCCGAGGCGGAAACAGAATCCACACCAGGATCTGCATGGCTCGCTTGAAGGCACTCAACGGCGACTGCAGCAAGGCCGCGCCGATGGTCCCGCCGAGCACGATCAGTGCCGCCGGGCCATTGGCCAGGGCCGACAGGTGCCCCCCTTCCAGGTAGTTGCCGCCAATGATGGCGACAAACGCCATGATGATCCCGATAAGGCTGAGCACATCCATCAGAGACAGGCCTCGACCAGATGCCGGCCGATGTCGTCCAGGCTGTACACCGCGTCCGCCAGATTGGCTTTGACGATGGCCATGGGCATGCCGTAAATCACGCAGCTGGCTTCATCCTGGGCCCAGACCGCGCTGCCGCCCTGCTTGAGCAGACGCGCGCCTTCACGACCGTCAGCGCCCATACCGGTCAGAACCACCGCCAGAACTTTGTCGCTGTAGGATTTGGCTGCAGAGCCGAAGGTGATGTCCACGCACGGCTTGTAGTTCAGGCGCTCGTCGCCAGGAAGAATCTTCACCGCGCCACGACCGTCGATCATCATCTGCTTGCCGCCCGGCGCCAGCAGCGCCAGGCCTGGACGCAGTATGTCGCCATCCTCCGCTTCCTTGACGCTGATCCGGCACAGCTTGTCCAAACGCTCGGCAAAGGCCTTGGTGAAGGCCGCGGGCATATGCTGAATCAGCACGATAGGTGCCGGGAAGTTGGCCGGCAGTTGGGTCAGGACCCGCTGCAGCGCCACCGGGCCACCGGTGGAAGTACCGATCGCCACCAGCTTGTAGGCCTTGCGCTTGGGCGCCGGCGATGCCGGGCCGGCAGCCGGTGCAGGAGCACGGACTGGAGCAGGCGCAGGCGCCGGACGACTGCCGCCAAAACTCGACGGCGCCGGAGCCGGTGCAACCGGTTGCGGCGCCGGGGCGCTGTAGCTGCTGAAACGGCGATTACTGCGCGAAATGCTGTGGACTTTCTCGCACAGCAGTTGCTTGACCTTCTCGGGATTGCGCGAGATGTCTTCGAAATTCTTCGGCAGGAAATCCACAGCCCCGGCATCCAGCGCATCGAGGGTCACTCGAGCGCCTTCGTGGGTCAGGGAAGAGAACATCAGGACCGGCGTCGGGCAGCGCTGCATGATATGCCGCACTGCGGTGATGCCATCCATCATCGGCATCTCGTAGTCCATGGTGATCACGTCCGGCTTGAGGGCCAGGGCCTGATCGATCGCCTCTTTACCATTGGTCGCCGTACCGACGACCTGGATATTCGAATCCGCTGAAAGAATTTCCGAGACGCGGCGGCGGAAAAAACCCGAATCGTCCACCACCAGGACTTTGACTGCCATAAACACTCCGTTAGGTGGGGCGAGGCCAACCGCCCCTCCCCGCCGAATCAAATACGCCGTGCGGCGTAACGCTTGAGCATGCTCGGAACATCGAGAATCAGAGCGATGCGGCCGTCACCGGTAATGGTGGCGCCGGACATGCCCGGGGTTCCCTGAAGCATTTTGCCCAAGGGCTTGATGACCACTTCTTCCTGGCCGACCAGTTGATCGACGACAAAGCCGATCCGCTGGGTGCCCACCGAAAGGATCACTACGTGGCCTTCACGCTGCTCTTCATGAGCGGCGGAACTGACCAGCCAGCGCTTGAGGTAGAACAGGGGCAACGCCTTGTCACGCACGATCACCACTTCCTGGCCATCCACCACATTGGTGCGGGACAGATCGAGGTGGAAAATCTCGTTGACGTTGACCAGAGGGAAAGCGAACGCCTGGTTGCCCAGCATCACCATCAGGGTCGGCATGATCGCCAGGGTCAACGGCACCTTGATGACGATCTTCGAGCCCTGGCCCTTGGTCGAGTAGATGTTGATCGAGCCATTGAGCTGGGAAATCTTGGTCTTCACCACGTCCATGCCCACACCACGGCCGGAGACGTCGGAGATCTCGGTCTTGGTGGAGAAGCCCGGGGCGAAGATCAGGTTGTAGCACTCGGTGTCGCTCAGGCGGTCGGCCGCGTCCTTGTCCATCACGCCGCGCTTGACGGCAATGGCTCGCAGAACGTTGGGGTCCATGCCCTTGCCGTCGTCGGAAATCGACAGGAGGATGTGATCACCTTCCTGCTCCGCCGCCAGCACCACTTTGCCGCCGCGGGCCTTGCCCGAGGCTTCGCGCTCTTCCGGCGACTCGATGCCATGGTCCACCGCGTTGCGCACCAAGTGCACCAGCGGATCGGCCAGGGCCTCGACCAGGTTCTTGTCGAGGTCGGTTTCTTCCCCCACCAGCTCCAGGTTGATCTCTTTCTTGAGCTGTCGGGCCAAGTCGCGAACCAGACGCGGGAAGCGCCCGAACACCTTCTTGATCGGCTGCATGCGGGTCTTCATCACCGCGGTCTGCAGGTCGGCCGTCACCACGTCCAGGTTCGACACGGCCTTGGACATGGCTTCGTCGCCGCTGTTGAGCCCCAGGCGCACCAGACGGTTACGCACCAGAACCAGCTCGCCCACCATGTTCATGATTTCGTCCAGGCGCGCGGTATCGACCCGCACCGTGGTTTCTGCTTCGCTGGCAGGCTTTTCCGCTGGTGGCGCAGCTGCGGCACGAGCCGGTGCCGGCGCTGCAGCCGCTGCCGGTTTTGGCGCCTCGGCCTTGGCTTCGGGCTTCTTCGCCACGGGCTTGGCGACGGCGGTGCTGGTTGCAGCAGCCGCTGCCGGTTTGGCCGCACCCGGAGCTTCAGAGAACTTGCCCTTGCCGTGCAGCTCATCGAGCAGGGATTCGAATTCGTGATCGGTGATCAGGTCGCTGCCGGCTGCGGCGGCGCTTGGCGCCGGCGCGGCAGGCACCGCGGCCACTGCTGACTCCAGTGCGTCCACGGCAAAGTTGCCCTTGCCATGCAACTGGTCCAGCAGGGCTTCGAATTCGTCATCGGTGATTTCGTCGCCCGCCGCGGCAGCACCAGCGGCAGCAGGAGGCGCTGCGGTGGCTACGGCATCGGGTGCGAACTGCCCCTTGCCATGCAGTTGGTCCAGCAGGGACTCAAACTCAGCATCGGTGATCTCGTCGCTGGCGGGCTCGCCCTCGGCCACCGGTGCGGCAGCAGGTGCGGCTTCGGCGTCGGCCTTGGCGGCATTCAGCGAGTCGAGCAAGAGTTCGAATTCGTTATCGGTGATGTCCCCTGACGGAGCCTGCGCTTCAGGCTCGACAACGGCTTCGGCCACTTCTTCAACCACCGGCGCTGCAGGTTCGGCACCGGCAGGCTCAGCCAGGCGCGCCAAGGCGGCCAGCAGCTCTGGTGTCGCGGCAGTAATTTCGGTGCGCTCACGGACCTGGCCAAACATGCCGTTCACCGCGTCCAGAGCCTCAAGCACCACGTCCATCAGTTCCGAGTCGACCCGCCGCTCACCCTTGCGCAGGATGTCGAAGACGTTCTCGGCGATGTGACAGCACTCCACCAGCTCATTGAGCTGGAGGAAGCCGGCGCCCCCTTTAACAGTGTGAAAACCGCGAAAAATTGCATTGAGCAAGTCCGCATCATCTGGCCGGCTTTCCAGCTCGACCAGTTGTTCGGACAGTTGCTCTAGAATCTCGCCGGCCTCAACCAGGAAATCCTGAAGGATCTCTTCATCGGCGCCGAAGCTCATTAATGGGTGCTCCTAGAATCCAAGGCTGGAAAGCAAATCGTCTACATCGTCCTGACCGGACATAACGTCTTCCCGTTTATCGGCATGAATCTGCGGACCTTCACCCTTGGCGAGATGTTTTTGCGGATCTTTTTCAGCGAGGATCGATTCACGGTCATGTTCGATGCCAGCGAAACGATCGACCTGACTGGCCATCAAGACGAGTTTGAGCAGATTGCTTTCGACTTCCGTGACCAACTGGGTCACACGCTTGATCACCTGACCGGTCAGGTCCTGGTAATCCTGCGCCAGCAGAATGTCGTTGAGGTGGCCCGAGACGGTGCGGGTTTCCTGCTCGCTACGCGTCAGAAAACTGTCGACCCGGCGTGCCAGTTCGCGAAACTCTTCAGCGCCGACCTCGCGCCGCATAAAGCGCCCCCAGTCTGCGCTCAAGGCCTGGGCTTCAGTGCTCAGGCCATTGACCAACGGAGTGCTGATCTCTACCAGATCCATGGTGCGGTTGGCGGCGGCTTCCGTGAGCCGGACCACATAGGACAGGCGCTCAGTGGCATCCGTGATCTGTGAAACTTCCTCGGCTTGCGGCATGTGCGGGTCAATCTGGAAATTGACGATCGCGCTATGCAGCTCGCGGGTGAGCTTGCCCACTTCCTGATACAGGCCGCGGTCACGGGTCTGATTGAGCTCATGGATCAATTGCACCGCTTCGCCAAACCTGCCCTTTTCAAGGCTTTCGACCAGTTCCAGCGCATGTTTTTTCAGGGTCGACTCAAAGTCGCCCAGTGAAGATTCGTTATGCTCCATAGCTCCCCCGTGGCGGAATGGCTACGTACATCAACCGATGCGTTCGAAGATCTTTTCGATCTTCTCTTTCAACGCCTGAGCCGTGAATGGTTTGACGACATAGCCGTTTACGCCGGCCTGGGCCGCTTCGATGATCTGCTCGCGCTTGGCTTCAGCAGTCACCATCAATACCGGCAGGTGCTTGAGTTTTTCATCGGCACGCACGTGGCGCAGCAGGTCGATACCGGTCATGCCCGGCATGTTCCAGTCCGTTACCAGAAAGTCGATGCTCCCGCTGTTGAGTACCGGAATGGCGGTAGTGCCATCGTCGGCCTCGACCGTGTTGGTGAAACCCAGATCACGCAACAGGTTTTTTATGATCCGCCGCATCGTTGAAAAGTCATCAACGATGAGGATTTTCATGTTCTTGTCCAATTCGACCTCCAAGCAGTCTTAAACGCATCCAGCACCTGAACGCGCCATTCAATCAATTCGGCATAACACACAACGACTGCATGGAGCACATACTGCAAGACCGGTGCAGCGCTTGCTTCACCGGTCCTGATCGCAGTGTCCCCACACTGCCTGTCAGCGCGCTCGCCACTCCCCCAAACGCCCCCGCAAGCGGGCTGCGCACTGGCTGTGTAACTGGCTGACCCGCGACTCGCTGACCCCCAGGACCTCACCGATTTCCTTGAGGTTCAGCTCTTCGTCGTAGTACAGCGCCAACACCAGTCGCTCGCGCTCCGGCAAATTGGCAATCGCATCCGCCAACGCAGCCTGGAAGCGTTCATCCTCCAGGTCCCGTGACGGCTCGAGATGAGCACTGGCGCCATCCTCATGCAGCCCTTCATGTTCGCCGTCCTGCAACAGATCGTCGAAACTGAACAGGCGACTGCCCAAGGTGTCGTTCAAAATCCCGTAATAATCGTCGAGACTCAATTGAAGTTCGGCCGCAACTTCGTGATCTTTAGCGTCGCGACCGGTTTTAGCTTCAATTGCGCGAATGGCATCACTGACCATGCGCGTATTACGGTGCACCGAACGCGGTGCCCAATCGCCTTTGCGAACCTCGTCGAGCATCGCCCCGCGGATACGGATACCCGCGTAGGTTTCGAAACTCGCCCCCTTGCTCGCGTCGTACTTGGTCGACACTTCGAGCAAACCGATCATTCCGGCCTGAATCAGGTCTTCCACCTGAACACTGGCCGGCAACCGCGCCAGCAGGTGATAGGCAATACGCTTGACCAGTGGCGCGTAGCGCTCGATCAATTCGTATTGGCTGTCACGTGCCGACTTCTTGTAGAGGTTGTAGCCGCTGGCAGTCATAGCACCGGTCCCGCTGTTTGATGCACTAGGCGCTCGACAAAAAACTCCAGATGCCCGCGTGGGTTCGCCGGCAACGGCCAGGTATCGACTTTTTGCGCGATGGCCTTGAACGCCAATGCACACTTCGAACGAGGAAAGGCTTCATAGACCGCACGCTGCTTTTGCACGGCCTTGCGTACGCTTTCGTCGTAGGGAACTGCGCCGACGTATTGTAAGGCCACGTCCAGGAAACGATCCGTGACCTTGGTCAATTTTGCAAACAGGTTGCGCCCTTCCTGAGGGCTCTGGGCCATGTTGGCCAAGACCCGGAAACGGTTCATGCCGTAGTCGCGGTTGAGCAACTTGATCAGCGCGTAGGCGTCGGTGATGGAGGTCGGTTCGTCGCAGACCACCAGCAACACTTCCTGGGCAGCGCGGACGAAACTGACTACCGAGTCACCAATGCCCGCAGCGGTGTCAATCACCAGCACATCGAGATTGTCGCCGATGTCGCTGAAGGCCTGGATCAGGCCCGCATGCTGGGCAGGACTCAGGTGCACCATGCTTTGGGTGCCCGAGGCGGCCGGAACGATGCGAATGCCGCCAGGCCCCTGGAGCAGCACGTCGCGCAGCTCACAGCGCCCTTCGATGACATCCGCCAGGGTGCGTTTGGGGGTCAGACCCAGTAGGACATCGACGTTGGCCAGTCCCAGATCGGCGTCCAGCAGCAAGACCCGCCGACCGAGCTCAGCCAGAGCCAGGGACAAGTTCACTGACACATTAGTCTTGCCGACGCCACCTTTGCCGCCGGTCACCGCAATCACCTGTACGGGATGCATGCTGCCCATGTTCTTTCTTTACCTTGTCTTACTTAGACGGGGCCACATAACTGGCTGCGCGTTCACCATTGGAACAATGCATGGCAGACCATCGATGTAGATACACTGCAATCTATTCATGTCTACCTCAGCCGACCCGCTTGGTCGGGCTGTGATAGAGGTCAGCGAACATGTCGGCCATGGCTTCTTCGCTGGGTTCTTCCTGCATCTGCACACTGACAGCACGACTCACCAACTGGTGACGGCGAGGCAGATGCAAATCGTCGGGAATCCGTGGGCCATCGGTGAGATAGGCCACTGGCAATTCGTGACTGATGGCCAGGCTCAAGACCTCGCCAAGACTAGCTGTTTCATCCAGTTTCGTGAGGATGCAACCGGCCAGACCGCAGCGCTTGTAGCTGTGGTAGGCAGCCGTCAGCACCTGCTTCTGGCTGGTGGTGGCCAGCACCAGGTAATTCTTCGCCCGAATCCCACGACCGGCCAGGCTTTCCAGTTGCATGCGCAACGCCGGGTCGCTGGCTTGCAGGCCGGCGGTGTCGATCAACACCACGCGCTTGCGCAGCAGCGGGTCCAGGGCTTGAGCCAGGGACTGACCAGGATCGACATGGGTCACCGACACATTAAGGATGCGCCCCAGGGTCTTGAGCTGCTCCTGGGCGCCAATACGGAAGCTGTCCATGCTCACCAGGGCAATGTTCTGTGCGCCGTACTTGAGTACATAGCGCGCTGCCAGCTTGGCCAGGGTGGTGGTCTTGCCCATGCCGGCAGGACCGACCATGGCAATCACCCCCCCTTCTTCGAGTGGCTCGACTTCCGGGGTCTGGATCATCCGCGCCAGGTGCGCCAGCAACATGCGCCAGGCCTGGCGGGGCTCGTCGATTTCGCTGATCAGTGCCAGCAGGTCGCGCGCCAGCGGGCCGGACAGGCCGATGCGCTGCAGGCGACGCCAGAGGTTGGCCTGCTCCGGGCGGCTGCCCTGCAACTGGCTCCAGGCCAGGGAGCCCAACTGCACTTCCAGCAGCTCACGCAGACCGTTGAGTTCGAAACGCATGGAGTCCAAGGCCCGGTTATCGGGCGCCGGAGCAACAGGAGCCGGGGCCGGACGCGGACGTTCGGTCAGGGTCGGCTCGATCAGCGGCTCGGCGGCAGTCAACGGCAGACCGGCGAACAACTGGCGATTGGTGATCGAGGCACTGTCGCCCTCGCCCCGCAGGCTCAGTTCGGCCTGGGCGGTGACGATACGCGACTGGGTCTTGCGCAACTCGTCTTCAAGTTCCATGTTCGGAACCCGCGGCGACAAGGCTGACAACTTGTAATCCAGGGCAGCCGTCAACTCGACGCCCCCGGCAATCCGCCGGTTGCCGATAATGGCGGCTTCAGCGCCCAACTCATCACGAACCAGTTTCATGGCCTGACGCATATCGGCGGCGAAAAAACGCTTAACTTGCATAACCCACTACCTCAGCCGTTGGGCCCTACTGTCGCAACGATGGTCACTTGCTTGTTGTCGGGAATTTCCTGGTACGCCAGCACATGCAACCCGGGAACGGCGAGACGCCCGAACCGCGAGAGCATGGCGCGGACCGGACCCGCTACCAACAGAATCACCGGTTGACCTTGCATCTCTTGACGCTGCGCCGCTTCGATCAGCGAACGTTGCAGCTTTTCAGCCATGCTTGGCTCCAGCAGAACGCCTTCTTCCTGGCCTTGTCCTGCCTTCTGCAAACTGCTGAGCAAAATTTGTTCCAACCTTGGCTCCAAGGTAATCACAGGCAGCTCAGACTCAGTACCTACAATGCTTTGGACGATGGCGCGAGACAAGCCGACCCGAACCGCGGCAACCAAAGCGGCAGTATCTTGACTCTTGGCGGCATTGTTGGCGATCGCCTCGGCAATGCTGCGGATGTCCCGTACCGGCACCTGTTCGGCCAGCAGCGCCTGCAACACCTTGAGCAACTGCGACAACGACAGCACACCCGGCACCAACTCCTCGGCCAGCTTCGGCGAACTCTTGGCCAGCACTTGCAGCAGCTGCTGCACCTCCTCGTGACCAATCAGCTCGCTGGAGTGCTTGTACAGAATCTGGTTCAAGTGGGTGGCGACCACGGTACTGGCGTCCACTACGGTGTAGCCCAGGGACTGCGCCTGAGGCCGCTGGCTGATTTCGATCCACACCGCCTCCAGGCCAAAGGCCGGGTCACGGGCCGAGATACCGTTGAGGGTGCCGTAGACCTGCCCGGGGTTGATCGCCAGTTCGCGATCCGGATAGATCTCGGCCTCCGCCAGGATCACCCCCATCAGGGTCAGGCGATAGGCACTGGGGGCCAGGTCCAGGTTGTCACGGATATGCACAGTGGGCATAAGGAAGCCCAGGTCCTGGGACAGCTTCTTGCGCACACCCTTGATCCGCGCCAGCAGTTGCCCGCCCTGGTTGCGATCCACCAAAGGAATCAGGCGGTAGCCAACTTCCAGGCCGATCATGTCGATCGGAGTCACATCGTCCCAACCCAGCTCCTTGGTCTCCATGGCCCGAGCCGGAGAAGGCAGCAAGTCTTGCTGACGCTGGACTTCTTCCTGAGCCTTGACCTTGACCAGGTTCTGCTTTCTCCAGAGCAGATAAGCCGCACCACCGGCCACTGCCGCCAGGCTGAGGAAGGAGAAGTGCGGCATGCCCGGCACCAGCCCCATCACCGCCATCAGGCCCGCAGCCACTGCCAGCGCCTTGGGCGAAGCGAACATCTGCCGGTTGATCTGCTTGCCCATGTCTTCGGAACCCGAAGCACGAGTCACCATGATGGCGGCCGCGGTGGACAGCAGCAGCGATGGCAACTGCGCCACCAAACCGTCACCGATGGTCAGCAAGGCATAGACCTTGCCGGCGTCGGCAAAGGTCATGTTGTGCTGGAAGATACCGACCGCCATGCCGCCGATCAGGTTGATGAAGAGGATCAGCAGGCCGGCGATGGCGTCGCCGCGAACGAATTTGCTGGCACCGTCCATGGAGCCGTAGAACTCGGCCTCCTGGGCCACTTCCAGACGGCGCAGCTTGGCCTGATTCTGATCGATCAGGCCGGCGTTGAGGTCAGCGTCGATGGCCATCTGTTTGCCGGGCATGGCATCCAGGGTGAAGCGCGCGCTCACCTCGGAGATCCGTCCGGCACCCTTGGTCACCACCACGAAGTTGATGATCATGAGGATCGCGAAGACCACGATACCCACGACATAGTTACCGCCGATCACCACCTCACCGAAGGCCTGGATCACCTTACCGGCGGCGGCATGGCCTTCCTGACCGTGGAGCATCACCACCCGGGTCGAGGCCACGTTGAGTGCCAACCGCAGCAAGGTGGCTACCAGCAGAATGGTGGGGAACACCGCGAAATCCAGTGGTCGCAGGGCGTACACACAGACCAGCAGGACTACGATCGACAGGGCAATGTTGAAGGTGAAGAACACATCCAGCAGGAACGCCGGCACTGGCAGCATCATCATGGCCAGCATGACCAACAGCAGCACAGGTACACCCAGGTTGCCTCGACCGAGGTCAACCAGGTTACTGCGAGCCGTGTTGATTAACTGAGAGCGATCCACCGATTTACCCCGTTCCGTAAAGCAAACTTTTGACGCCTGAAGCGGCTCGGGGCTGCTACTGCAAGAAGCCTTCCAACTTTGCCAAAGCGGCGCAATCCCATCCTTGACCAGGAAGAACCGGGCTACCGGCGAACAAGATCGCGGGACCACCATTGTCGGCTAGCGAAGCGCCCTGGGTCAGCTGCAAGAAACAAGGTTACAAGGCGAAATAATGGCCATTAGCCATTTTTCTGACGAAAGCAGGACGCACTCGTTGGCAAGCCAGGCCCTGCATGCCTGCAGCTACACAGGCTCGATGGGGCCGCCCGAGGATTGCTTGCCGCCAGTGTCGCGCCGCAGATCCGCCGGAATCGGCAAGTCCTTGAGCGGGTCCGGACGCTTGCCCTTGCCCGCGCGGTGCTGGCGGATCTGATAGACGTAGGCCAGGACCTGGGCCACCGCCAGGTACAGGCCCGCAGGGATTTCTTCTTCAAGCTCAGTGGAGTAATAGATGGAACGCGCCAAAGCCGGCGACTCCAGCAGCATCACTTCATGGGCCACGGCAATCTCGCGGATTTTCAGGGCCAAGAAATCACTGCCCTTGGCCAGCAACACCGGAGCCCCACCCTTCTCGGCGTCATACTTGAGGGCAACGGCGTAGTGAGTCGGGTTGGTGATCACCACGTCAGCCTCGGGGATTGCCGCCATCATCCGCCGCTGAGACATCTCGCGCTGGGTCTGGCGAATCCGCTGCTTGACCTCAGGACGACCTTCCTGGTCCTTGTGCTCGTCACGCACCTCCTGCTTGGTCATCAACAACTTCTTATGGGCCTGGTAAATCTGCACCGGCACATCCACCGCCGCGATCAGGATCAGCCCGCACGCCATCCACAACGTGCTCCAGCCCACCACCTGGACGCTGTGGATGATCGCCAGTTCAAGCGGTTCGTGGGCAATGCGCAGCAGATCATCAATGTCCGCCGACAGCACCGAAAGCGCCACGAACAGCACCAGGCCGAATTTGGCCAGGGCCTTGAGCAGCTCGATCAACGCATTGGTGGAAAACATCCGCTTAAGACCACTAGCCGGATTCATCCGACTGAACTTGGGCGCCAGACTCTTGCCCGCGAACAACCAGCCCCCGAGGGAAATCGGCCCGATGATGGCCGCCAGCAGCAAGGTCAGCAGCACCGGCTGCACCGCCAGGATGGCGATCTTGCCCGAGTGCAGCAGGTACTGCCCCATGGCTCCCGGGCTGAGCAGCACCTCCCGGGGCAAGGAGAAATTCAGACGCATGATTTCCAGCAGGTCCTGGGCCAGACCACCGCCATACACCAGCAGGCCGCCCGCCCCTGCCAACATGACGGCCAGGGTATTGAGCTCCTTGGAACGGGCAATTTCACCCTTTTCCCGGGAGTCCTTCTTGCGTTTCTCCGTGGGGTCTTCTGTCTTGTCCTGACCGCTCTCGCTTTCTGCCATGGCTCAACGCGCCTTTGCCAGTTCGCGTAAAAACTGCAAGGCCTCGGAGGCCAGCGGTTGATACTGATTGAGAATGTCAGCCAGGCTGACCCAGACAATGCCCATGCCGAGCACCAGCGTCAGGGGAAAGCCGATGGAGAAGATATTCAATTGCGGGGCGGCTCGGGTCATCACGCCAAAGGCGATGTTGACCACCAGCAGCGCGGTGATCGCCGGCAGTACCAGCAACAGCGCAGCCCCCATGACCCAACCGAGCTTGCCCGCCAGCTCCCAGTAGTGGTTGACCATCAGGCCACCGCCCACTGGCAGGGTGGTGAAGCTTTCGGTAAGGACTTCAAAGACCACCAGATGGCCGTTCATGGCCAGGAACAGCAGGGTCACCAGCATGGTGAAAAACTGCCCGATCACCGCCACCGAGACGCCGTTGGTAGGGTCGACCATGGAAGCGAAGCCCATGCCCATCTGGATCGCCACGATCTGCCCGGCGATCACAAAGGACTGGAAGAACAGCTGCAGGGAAAACCCCAGCACCGCACCGATCAGAATCTGCTCGGCAATCAGCAGCAGGCCGCTGAGATCCAAGGCACGCACTTCGGGCATGGGCGGCAGGCCCGGGACTATGACCACGGTAATCGCCAGGGCGAAATACAAACGCACGCGACGCGGCACCAGAGTGGTACCGAATATCGGCATCACCATCAGCAGCGAGGTGACCCGGAACAACGGCAACATGAAGCTCGCCACCCAGGTACTGATCTGAGTGTCGGTCAGCGCCAACAGGGACATCGGCTCAGCCGATCAGCTGAGGAATACTGCCGTACAACTGACGGATGTATTCCATGAAGGTTTGCACCAGCCAGGGACCGGCGACAATCAGGGTCACCAGCATCACCAGCAAGCGCGGCAGAAAGCTCAGGGTCTGTTCGTTGATCTGGGTGGCCGCCTGGAACATGGCCACCATCAAGCCCACCAGCAGGCTGGGCACCACCAGCACTGCCACCATCAGGGTGGTCAGCCAGAGGGCTTCGCGAAACAGGTCTACCGCGACTTCAGGAGTCATTGTCGAGCACCCGCAAACAAGGTTTTAAACACCACCGAAACTGCCCGCCAAGGTGCCGATGATCAGGGCCCAGCCATCCACCAGGACAAACAGCATGATCTTGAACGGCAAGGAAATGATCAGCGGTGACAGCATCATCATGCCCATGGCCATCAGCACACTGGCCACCACCAGGTCGATGATCAGGAACGGGATAAAGATCATGAAGCCGATCTGGAAGGCCGTCTTGAGCTCCGAGGTGACGAAGGCCGGCACCAGGATGGTCAGCGGTGCCTGGTCGGGGCTGGCAATGTCGGTGCGCTTGGACAGGCGCATGAACAACTCCAGGTCACTGCTGCGAGTCTGCGCCAGCATAAAGTCCTTGATCGGCACCTGGGCCTTGGCCACCGCCTCCTGGGACGTGAGTTTTTCCGCCAGGTAAGGCTGCAAGGCATCCTGGTTCACCCGGTCGAACACCGGAGCCATGATGAACATGGTGAGGAACAGCGCCATGCCGGTGAGGATCTGGTTGGACGGCGTCTGCTGCAGACCCAGGGCCTGACGCAGGATCGAGAAAACGATGATGATCCGGGTGAAGCTGGTCATCAGCATGACGAACGCCGGGATGAAACTCAGCGCGGTCATGATCAGCAGGATCTGCAGGCTGACCGAGTATTCCTGCTGACCGTCGGCATTGGTGCCCAGGGTAATCGCCGGGATCGACAACGGGTCGGCCGCCAGCGCCAGCGGCGCCACCAACATCAGTGCCAACGTCAAGATGATGCGCAACGGCATTACTTCTTATCCTTATGATCCTTGCCCAACAGCTCCATCAGGCGCTGGGCAAACTCGGGCGTCGCCTGCTCGGCACTGGGCACCTGCACCGGTTCTTTGAGTACATGCAGCGGGGTGATGGTGCCCGGGGTCAGGCCCAGCAGAATCTGCTCGCTGCCCACTTGCACCAGCACCAGGCGATCGCGCGGCCCCAGGGCCCGGGAGCCGATCAACTCGATCACCTGCCCCTTCCCGGCGGGACCGGCCTGCTGCACCCGGCGCAGCAGCCAGGCGAGGAAGAAAATCAGCCCGATCACCAGCAGCAGGCCCAGCACCAGCTGGGTCAACTGCCCACTGACGCTGCCCACTGCCGGGGCTGCAGCCGCAGCTGTCGCTGCCGACTCTGCAGCCAGGGCGCCCAGGGGCAAACCGAGCACGACCACGCCAAGCAGCTTGTTCACTTAGCGCAGCTTCTTGATGCGTTCGCTGGGGCTGATCACGTCAGTCAGGCGAATACCGAACTTCTCGTTGACCACCACCACCTCGCCATGGGCGATCAGGGTGCCGTTGACCAGCACATCCAGCGGCTCGCCGGCCAGGCGATCAAGCTCGATCACCGACCCCTGGTTGAGCTGCAGCAGGTTGCGGATGTTGATGTCGGTGCTGCCCACTTCCATCGAGATCGATACCGGGATATCGAGAATCACGTCCAGGTTGGGACCGTCGAGCGTGACCGGCTCATGACTCTTGGGCATGCTGCCGAACTCTTCCATCTGCAAACGCCCGGAGCCGGACGCGGCGCCTGCATCGGCGGCCAGCAAGGCGTCGATATCGGCCTGGCCGGCATCACCGGTTTCTTCCAGTGCAGCAGCCCATTCATCGGCCAGTGCCTGGTCGTCCTGGGAGTTAATTTCGTCAGCCATCTTGGGTCCTCGACGGGCAAAAATTCATTGAACAGCAAACAGGTTGGAGCGCCGCTCAACGGCGCTCGATCGGCTCGATCACTTGCAGCGCCAGGTTGCCCTTGTGGGAACCCAGCTTGACCTTGAACGACGGTACGCCGTTGGCACGCATGATCATGTCTTCCGGCAGTTCCACCGGGATCACATCGCCCGGCTGCATGTGCAGGATGTCCCGCAGGCGCAACTGACGACGGGCCACGGTGGCGCTCAGCGGCACTGCCACATCCAGCACGTCCTCGCGCAGTGCCTTGCTCCAGCGCTCGTCCTGGTCATCCAGGTCAGACTGGAAGCCGGCGTCGAGCATTTCGCGGATTGGCTCGATCATCGAGTACGGCATGGTCACGTGCAGGTCGCCGCCACCGCCATCGAGTTCGATGTGGAAGGTCGACACCACGATGGCTTCGCTGGGGCCGACGATGTTGGCCATGGCCGGGTTCACTTCCGAGTTTATGTACTCGAAGTTGACCGGCATGATCGCCTGCCAGGCTTCCTTCAGATCGACGAAGGCCTGCTCCAGCACCATGCGCACCACCCGCAGCTCGGTAGGCGTGAATTCACGCCCTTCGATCTTCGCGTGGCGGCCGTCGCCGCCGAAGAAGTTGTCCACCAGTTTGAACACCAGCTTGGCGTCGAGAATGAACAGCGCCGTGCCACGCAGCGGCTTGATCTTCACCAGGTTGAGGCTGGTGGGCACATACAGCGAGTGCACGTACTCACCAAACTTCATAACCTGCACGCCACCTACCGCCACATCGGCGGAACGACGCAGCATGTTGAACATGCTGATCCGGGTATAGCGGGCGAAACGCTCGTTGATCATTTCCAGGGTCGGCATGCGTCCGCGGACGATGCGATCCTGGCTGGTCAGGTCGTAGCTTTTGACACTGCCGGGCTCGGCAGCGTGTTCGGTCTGTACCAGACCGTCGTCGACGCCATGGAGCAGCGCATCGATCTCATCCTGGGACAGCAGGTCCTGCACGGCCATGTCGTGTTCCTACTGCAGTACGAAGTTAGTAAAGAGCAACTGCTCGACCACCACTTTGCCCACCTCTTTCTGCGCCACTTCCTGGACGCTGGCAGTGGCCTTCTGGCGGAGCATTTCCTGGCCAACCGGAGTCGCCAGGGTGTCGAAACTCTGTCCTGAGAACAGCATCACCAGGTTGTTGCGGATCACCGGCATGTGCACTTTCAGCGCATCCAGGTCGGCCTGGTTGCGCGCCAGCAGGGTAATGCTCACCTGCATATAGCGCTGACGACCGTTCTGCGTGAAGTTGACGACGAAGGCCGGGGCCATGGGCTCGTAGATCGCTGCCGGCTTGACGTTGCTGGCGGTTTCCGCAACCGGCGCAGGCTTGCTCTGAGCACTGTGCATGAAGTACCAGGTGGCGCCGACCGACAAGCCGATGGCCAGCAACAACGCCAGAACAATCAAGAGGATAAGCTTGAGTTTGCTTTTCCCTGCGGTGGGTTTTTCTGCTGCTTCGCTCTTCGCCATGCCAATAATCCGTCACTATTCGGGGGTTCACAGTCGCACGGCAAGGCAAGAGCAAGTGTTATGCCAGATTTGTCCGAAATGGGGGGATAAGCAGCGGGGAAGGAGAAGCAAGGGGCATGGCGAGCTCTCTCGGCCACGCCCCCTCTGTCACTCAATCAGGCGTAATAGTCCACAGCGCTGGTGCCAATCACGGTCTGCACCGGGGCAGCCACTTCAGCCACGCCATGGGGCAACTCTTCGTCGCCACCGTCCAGGCGCGTGCCACTGGTGCTGGAACCACTCCTGCGGTTCTGCTCCTGCTGCGCCTGTTCCTGACCCTGCCAGCCGCGAGACTGGTCGGAAACGTTGACGTCCACCTGCCCCAACCCCTGCTGGCTGAACATGTCTCGCATACGGTGCATCTGCCCTTCCAGGGCCTCACGGACACCGGCATGGGCACTCATGAAGGTCACCTGGGTCTGCTGATCAGGAATCATGTGTACGCGAATATCCAGGCGTCCCAGCTCCGCAGGTTGCAACTGAATGTCCGCCGACCTGAGGTTGGCGCTGGACAGGTACATCACCCGATTGACCACTTCATCGGTCCAACCGCTCTGGTGCATGGCCAGCGGCTGGTTGACCGGCACCGCATTGGCGGTCTTCGGCGTCGCGGCCTGAGTCAGGGCCGCCAGACGATTGGCGAAATCATCCACCCGGGTATCGCTGGAAGCCCCCTTGAGGTCTTTCAGGCCGTCGGCAATCAGGCCAGTGAAGGCCTTTTCGCCGCCCTGCTCGGTGCTGTTCTTGCTAGTGTGCTGCTCAAGCATGCCGGCCATGCCATTGGCGAAGTTCTGCACCGACGTCAACTGACCGTCGGCATCGGCATTCGCAGGTGCAGCCTTGGGCTGAGACTGACTGGAAGCCGAGACATGCCCGCCTTGCTCCATGGCCAGACGCAGCGCTGGCAAGGCATCCAGCGGATCAGCCTCAGGATCGAAGGCCTCCTTGGGCGGCTCCGCCACAGGCGCCACCGTCGCCACTACCGCTGCCACCACCCCAGCGGGCGGCGCCACGGGCACTTCCACCTGAGGTTGCGCAGCCACTACCGGCGGCGGCACTTCAGCAACCTGGGGTTGCGGCTGGATCGCCGGCAACAGACTCGGGTCCACCGGCGCCGGATCCACCGAGGCGTCGGCCTGCGTGGTATCGGCCGGCTTGCTGTCATCACTGGCGGCAGTGGCGGGCTTGCTGTCGCTGCTCACCGGCTTATCGGCAGGCAAGGTTTTGCCGCTATCGGCAACCGCCGGCTGCGGCGCGGCAGACTGATCGCTGGCAACATCCTTCTTCGGACTGTTGTCGACGCTCTTGTCCCGTACGGGCTTGGGCGAGTTGTCGGCGAGGGCCGGCGACTTGTTCTGCGGCTTGCTCTGAGACTCCTTGGCATAGAGCTGCGCGAAGCTGGACGCCTTGTCCCCAGGCTCGGCAACGCTTGCCAGAGGGCTGGCAGGGGCCGCTTGAGTCTTGGACTTAGCGTTGGCCTGAGCTGTGGCCTGAAGAAGCGAATTAGGGGTAACAGCCATGGGACAGTCTCCGCTGCACGGGGATCAAAGGTACAGTTCAGAGACTTGACTGCAAAGGTCGAGCCAGCTTTATCAACCTGCTGACAAAAGGTCGTTTCTCAGCAGTGGAAGCGCTGCAATTCCTGCTCGCACAAGCGCCGGACAATGGCGAACTCGCCATCGATCTCCCCCACCAGCTGGCGAATGCCATCAACGGCAGACTGTCCGGCCCGCACCTCAAGCTCATGACAGAGCTCAGCCAGGCGGATCGCCCCCATATTGCTGCTACTGCCCTTGAGACTGTGGGCGGTCGCCACTAGCTGCAGAGCATCCTCGGACTTGCGCAACAGCCGCACTCGTTCCTCGGAGTCGCAGACGAAAGTGTCCAGCAGGACGGGGTATTCATCCTCCATGACTTCCTGCAATGCGTTGAGCACCGTGTGGTCCAGATGTATCTCAGCCACTTGTTCACTCCTTGATCAAGAACCCCAGGATTATGCCAGAGCCTCCCAGGAAAACTCCACGCAGACACTGCGCCCATCGTCCGCCCACACCGCCTGGCGGCTCATCTGTCGGATCAGGCTCACGCCGCGCCCCGACAAGCGCTCGGTATCGTTGGGCCGAGCCAGGATCGCCGCGACATCGAACCCCTCGCCACTGTCTTCGATCCGCACTATCAGGCGCCCTCCCGTCTCCAGGGGCTGCACCTGCAAATGCACCCGCACAAAGCCATCCTCTAGCTCCGCCAGCCTCACGGATCGCTCGCGGTAATAGCGGCTGAAGCCCTCGGCATCCCGTTTAAGCCGGGAGTCGAGCTTGAGCACACCGTGCTCCAAGGCATTGGAATAGAGTTCGGCCAGCACGCTGTACAGAGCCCCGCTCTGGGAGCGCAGGCCGTGCACCTCCAGCAACAACTGCAACAGATACGGCAAAGGATTGAAGCGCTTGAGGGTAGCGGCGCGGAACTCGAAGCTCACCGACCAATCCAGCGGACAGGACTGGCCGCTGTCGGAGTACACCGGGGCCGGCGGCGCCAGCCTGGGAAATTCTGGCAAGCCGACTTCGACCATGCTCACATCGTCCCGGGCACTGCCACCAAAGTCCTCCAGGGCCTGCTGAATCTCCTCGAACAGTCGCTCCTGCTCGCGGTTGGCGGCAAACACCCGGTGCAACCGCTCCACACCAAACAACTCATCGGCGGTGTTGCAGGTGTCGATCACCCCGTCGGACAGCAGGAATACCCGATCCCCCGGCGCCATGGGGAACACTTCAGTGCGATCTTCGAAAGCCTCGGCACTCAGCACCCCGAGGGGCAGATGTCGCGCCACCAGGGGCGTACGCGCACTGCCGGCATGACGATACAGATACCCCTCGGGCATGCCGCCATTCCACACCTCCACTGACCGTCGCTGGTTACTCAGGCACAGCAGGGTCGCACAACAGAACATATCCACCGGCAGGATGCGCTTGAGCTTGGCATTCATCTCCCGCAGGGTTTCCGGCAGTCCGTAACCCTTGGCGGTCATGCCATAAAACACCTCGGCCAGGGGCATGGCCCCAACCGCCGCTGGCAAGCCATGACCGGTGAAGTCCCCCAACAGCACATGCATGTCACCCGCCGGGGTGTAGGCCGCCAGCAGCAAATCGCCATTGAACAGCGCGTAAGGCGACTGCAGGTAGCGGATGTTCGGCGCATCCAGGCAACCGGAATGGGCGACCTTGTCGAACACCGCCTTGGCCACCCGCTGCTCGTTGAGCAAGTAATCGTGGTGACGAGTGATCTGGTCCCGCTGCGCCAGCACGGTTTCCTGCAGGCGCCGCAAACGGTCCATGGCGTTGATCTTGGCCCCCAGAATCACCGGGTTATAGGGCTTGGCCAGAAAGTCGTCGCCACCTGCCTCCAGACAGCGAGCCAGCGCCTCCCCTTCGCTCAGGGAGGTGAGGAAGATGATCGGCACCAGGGTCTCGCCCGCCAGGGTCTTGATCCGTCGCGCGGCCTCAAAGCCGTCCATCACCGGCATCATCGCGTCCATCAGCACTATGTGCGGACGCCGCTGCTCGAACAACGCCAGGGCCTCGGCCCCATTACTGGCCGCCAGCACCTGATGCCCCTGGCGCCGGATAATGCCAGACAGCAGCAAGCGGTCCGCCGCGCCATCTTCGGCGATCAGCACACACAGGGGCTCGGTCATCGAGCGCATACCGCTCAACTGATGTCGAAAAGCTTGTCGAAATTGGAGATGGCAAGGATCTTGCGCACATCCGAGTTGCTGTTGATCACCCGGACATCGGCATTGTCGCCACCGGCGTGATCACGCAACAGCAACAGCATGCCCAGGGCCGAGCTGTCGAGGTAGGTGGCTTCCTTGAGGTCCACCACGATGGACTCTGGCGTCCGGTTCAGGCGCTCATAGGATTCACGAAACTCCTGGTGGCGTCCAAAATCGAAGCGCCCCCTGATGGAAATCGTGAGTTTTTGTCCGTCCGGGGATATTTCTGTAACGACCGACATGTGACTGCTTCCTTGTCATTGACGACGTTTAAAAGGTTTAGCACCCACTGACCCGGCGAACAACCTGCAGACGAAAAATGAGCGCTCTCAATAAGGGTTCTGACGGGGCAGACGCTGGGAAAGTTCATCCAGCAGCTTCTGTTCGCGCTTGTCCTCAAGCGCTCGAGCCTCATCAATGTAACGCTGCACCAGCTTGCGCAGCCCTTCCACCCGGGCATAAGCCTGCTGCCAGGCCTCGCGCGCGCGATCGAGGTTGTTCTGATGCCAGGCAAGGCTTTGCCGCTGCTGGGCCACGGCGGTATCCAGCTGACTGAGAAAATACTGGTAGTTCATCAACCAGTGACCACTGACGCCGAGCTTGCCGCGCTCGACCCACTGTTCCTGGTAGTCGCCACGAAAACGCTCCAGGTCCCCGAGCTTGCTCTGGGCCACACGCACCTGGCCGTGAAAGTACTCCAGACGCTGGGCAGCGGTACGCTCGGCGTTTTCCGCCATGTCCACCACCGGCGCCAGACGCGCCGCACGGCTGTCGGCCATGGCCGGTTAGCCCCCCGTCGCTGGAGCGAAAAGCATTTCCAGGTGGGTCTGGCTATGACCCAGGCTGACGTTGTCGTTAAGGCCCTGGCGCAGGTAGGCAACCATCGCCGGCTGCAGGGAGATTGCGGTGTCGGTATCGCGATCGCCACCGGCGACGTAAGCGCCAACGCTGATCAAGTCCCGAGCCTGTTGATAACGCGACCACAACTGTTTGAAGTATTGCGCCCGGGCCATGTTGTCGGGGCTGATCACCGCCGGCATGACCCGGCTGATGGAGGCCTCGATATCGATGGCGGGATAATGCCCTTCTTCGGCCAGGCGCCGGGACAGCACGATATGCCCGTCGAGCACGCCCCGAGCCGAGTCGGCGATCGGGTCCTGCTGATCGTCACCCTCGGACAGCACGGTATAGAACGCGGTAATCGAACCACCACCGGCCTCGGCATTACCGGCCCGCTCCACCAGCTTGGGCAGCTTGGCGAACACCGAAGGCGGGTAACCCTTGGTGGCCGGCGGCTCGCCAATGGCCAGAGCGATCTCCCGCTGGGCCTGGGCGAAACGGGTCAGGGAATCCATCAGCAACAGGACGTTCTTGCCCTTGTCGCGAAAATACTCGGCGATCCGCGTGCAGTACATCGCCGCCCGCAAACGCATCAACGGCGCATCGTCCGCTGGCGAAGCCACCACCACCGAACGCTTGAGCCCCTCTTCACCGAGAATGTGCTCGATGAACTCCTTGACCTCACGGCCCCGCTCGCCGATCAGCCCGACCACGATGATGTCGGCCTCGGTGAAGCGAGTCATCATGCCCAGCAGCACACTCTTGCCCACGCCGGTACCAGCGAACAGACCGAGGCGCTGGCCGCGACCTACCGTCAATAAACCGTTGATACTGCGAATGCCCACATCCAGCGGCTGGCTGATGGGATCGCGCTTGAGGGGGTTGATGGTAGGACCGTCCATCGGCACCCAGTCCTCGGCACGCATGCCGCCCTTGCCATCCAGAGCGCGTCCGGCGCCATCCAGCACACGCCCGAGCATGCCCATACCCATGGGCAAGCGCCCGGTATCAGCCAGAGGGACAACCCGAGCACCAGGAGCGATCCCGGCCACGCTACCGACTGGCATCAGGAACACCTTGCTCCCGGAAAAACCCATGACTTCCGCCTCGACCTGAACCGGGTGATAGCTGTCATCGTTGATCACCAGGCAGCGGGTGCCCATGGCGGCGCGCAGGCCCTCGGCTTCAAGAGTAAGGCCGACCATGCGCAGCAGGCGGCCTTCAAGAATCGGCTGACCTGGCAGCTTGACGGCCTCGGCGTAACCTTCCAGGCGCTTGCCGAAACTGGTGCGTTCAAGGCGCATCGGGGTGTTCCGCAGGCTCGGCCTGCTCTGGAACGCTGGACTCTGCGGCGTCGACATCCGGCGCCGACGGAGTCCTTGGGCCGAGGTCCAGGCTCAGGTCAGCAGCCGCCGGGTGCAGCGACTGCTCATGCAACTGATCGGACAGTTGATCCAAGGCCTGGGTGATCCGGGTTTCGATACTGGCATCGATGCGGCTGTGCTCGGTCTCGACCCGGCAACCACCGGGCAGCAGCGCCTCGTCCTCGACGATGCGCCAGCTTTCCTCGTGCCGCTCGCGCAGGCTCTTGACCTGCTCGAAGTCCTGCGGATTGACATAAAGACGTACATTGCCAACCCCCAGCGGCAATAGCTTGAGGGCCTCGCGCATGACGTGTTCGATCTGACTGGAATCCATCACCAGCTCACGCTGGATCACCTGCCGGGTGACGTGCTTGACCAGATCCACCAGGGTTTGTTCGATCTGCGTATCTTGCTCGGCGATGGGCTCGAACAAATTGACCATCAACTGTTCGAGCGCCTGCAACTTGGCGACCAGGGCGACTTCAGCCTCCTGGCGAACCTTGAGCGTGGTGCTGTGGAAGCCTTCCTTCTCGCCGGTGGCGAAACCTTCGTTATAGGCTTCCTGGCGAATGCTCTCGAGCTCTTCCAGGGTCAGTGGCTGGACTTCTTCCAGCGGCACTTCCTCGATTTCTTCCGGCACCTCTTCAGGCTCCGGCTCAGGCTCGGGCGGCTCGGGATCGAAACTGGGCAGCGCCCAGACGTCAAAACCCTCGACGTCCCGGGCACGAATCAGTTCGCTTTGGGACTCATCACTGCTGGACGACATAAAGCGACCTTAGATCATTTCTTCGCCGCCCTTCCCACCGAGAACAATCTCTCCGGCTTCGGCCATACGGCGGGCAATAGTGAGGATTTCCTTCTGCGCAGTTTCCACGTCGCTGACGCGAACCGGGCCCTTGGCTTCCAGGTCGTCGCGCAGCAGCTCCGCCGCACGCTTGGACATGTTCTTGAAGATCTTTTCCTTGACCCCTTCGTCCGACCCCTTGAGGGCCAGAACGAGGACATCGGAAGACACTTCGCGCAACAGGGCCTGGATACCGCGGTCATCGACATCGGCCAGGTTGTTGAACACGAACATCAGGTCTTCGATCTGACCAGACAGGTCTTCGTCGACTTCGCGGATCGAGTCCATGAGCTGGCCTTCAATCGAGCTGTCGAGGAAGTTCATGATGTCGGCTGCGCGCTTGATACCGCCCAAGGTGGTACGGGACGCGTTGGAGTTGCCGGAGAATTGCTTCTCGAGAATCTGGTTCAGCTCTTTCAGGGCCGCTGGCTGCACAGTATTGAGCGAGGAAACCCGCAGAATGATGTCCAGGCGCGCCTTGTGGTCGAAGTTGCCCAGCACTTCACCGGCCTGATCCGGATCGAGGTAAGCCACCACGATGGCCTGGATCTGCGGGTGCTCGTAACGGATCACGTCGGCCACGGCCCGTGGTTCCATCCACTTCAGGCTGTCGAGGCCACTGGTGTTGCCACCCAGGAGGATACGGTCGATCAGGCCATTGGCCTTGTCTTCGCCCAGGGCCTGGGTAAGCATTTTGCGCACGTAGTCATCGGAACCGACGCCGAGACTGGTTTGATCGCCGACAATGTCGACGAACTCGCTCATCACCTGCTCGACCTGCTCACGGTGCACGTTGCCCATTTGCGCCATGGCCACACCCACACGCTGAACCTCTTTGGGCCCCATGTGGCGCAGCACTTGCGCGGCATCGGTGGAACCCAGGGACAGCAGCAGAATCGCGGCTTTGTCGACCCGGGTCAGTTTGGCGGTAGCGGCTCGGTTATCACTCATCTGCGTTAATCCACTCTTTCACGACCTGAGCCACACGACCCGGGTCTTCAGCCACCAGACTCTTGATTGCGTTCAACTGAGCGTCATAGCCCTCGCTCGGGCTCGGCAGCAAAATGCTTTGCGGACCGCCCAGGCTGACGCGGTCGTTGGCCAGCTCGCCGTCCAGGCCGCCCATGCCGCCCAGCTCGACGTCGCTGCCCAGCCCTGCCAGTTCCTTGTTCTTGCCGCCGCCAGTGATGTTGTTGAGCACCGGGCGCAGCACGCCGAACACCAGCACCAGGATGAACAACACGCCCAGTACTTGCTTGACGATGTCCCAGAACCACGGCTGCGAGTAGAACGGAATGTCGGCGATCACTTCCCCACGCTCGGCGGAGAACGGCACGTTGATTACGCTGACACTGTCGCCACGGCTGGCATCGAAGCCCACTGCGTCCTGCACCAGGCGAGTGAAGCGCGCCAATTCATCGGCGCTCCAGGGAGCGCGACTGGTTTCGCCGTTAGCCGGGTTGACCTTGACTTGATCATCCACCACCACCGCTACCGACAGGCGATTGAGACGCCCCTGCTGTTGCTTGGTGTGGCTGATGGAACGATCGAGTTCGAAGTTCTTGGTGGATTGTTGACGCTTGTCCGACGGGTACGGTGCCAGCATCGGCTGGCCGGTAGCCGGATCCATGATCTGCTGACCGTTGGCGTCCAACAGCGGCTGACCTGGCTGCACCATGCCCGCGGCGGCGGTAGCGCCACCGGTGGTTTGCGGCGCCGAAGCCGGCGAAGGCGGCTGGTTGCTCAGAGCACCCGGAACGCCTTGCGGACCATTGCTGCTGGAACGCTGCTCGTTGACCGACTGCTCGCTGCGCAAGGCCGGCTGGTCTGGGTTGAACTGTTCGGAAGTGGATTCAACGGCGCTGAAGTCGACATCCGCCGAGACCTCAGCCTTGTAACGATCGTTGCCCAGCACTGGCTGCAGGATGTTGTGCACCCGCTGGGTCAGCATGCCCTCCAGGCGACGACTGTAGTCGAACTGCTTGCCAGCCATGGTCAGCGCGGAGTTTTCCGCTTGATCGGAGAGCAGGTTGCCCTTCTGGTCGACCACTGTGACTTGGGACTTGCTCAATTCGGGGACGCTGGTAGCCACCAGGTTAACGATGGCCATGACCTGGCCTGGCTCCAGGGAGCGGCCGGAGTACAGCTCTACCAGTACCGAAGCACTGGGCTTGCGCTCGTCGCGCACGAACACCGAGCTTTTGGGAATCGCCAGGTGCACCCGGGCGCCCTTGACATTGTTCAGGCTGGAGATGGTACGGGCCAGCTCGCCTTCCAGGCCGCGACGATAACGGGTCGCTTCCATGAACTGGCTGGTGCCCAGGCCTTGCTCTTTATCAAGGATCTCGAAGCCGACGTTGCCGTCACCCGGCGCCACACCGGCGGCAGCCAGTTTCAGGCGAGCACGAGACAGGTCATCGGCCTTGACCAGCAAGGCACCGGAGTTGGGCTCGACGGTGTAAGGAATGTCGGCAGAGGCCAGGGTGTCCATGACTTGCTTGGCGTCCATCCCGGCCAGGCTGCCGTACAGCGGCCGGTAATCGGGCTGCTGGGACCACAGCACCACGGCAAAGCCGATCGCCACGCTGGCGGCCAGGCCTACCAACAGGCCAACCTGACGCAGCATGGTCATCTGGGACAGGTTTTCCAGGAAGGACAAACCGAACAGCGGCGGTTTACCGTCTATCGGGGTGGCCTTGGCCGGTACGTTATCGGCGACTGCTTCTGCCATGACTCAATCTCGTCCTTAAACCGGCATCTGCATGATGTCTTGATACGCTTGAACCAGCTTGTTACGAACCTGGGTCAAGGCTTGAAAAGACACGCTGGCCTTTTGCGAGGAAATCATCACATCCGTCAGGTCCACACCGCTTTTGCCGATCTCGAAGGCACTGGCCAACTGATTGGACGCCTTCTGGGTGTCGTTGACCTTGTTCACGGCCTGGCCAAGCATGTCAGCGAAACTGCTGCCGCTGACCTCTGCCACTGCGGCGGATTTAGGCTGCGACATCGCGTCCATTTGCATGGCCCGCATATCCAGCATCAACCGATTAAATTCAACACCTTGGCTCATGGTCTACTCTCTCTGACGACCCGCAATTTTTTGACGCTCACCGTGCGGTTAGTGAGGTGTTAGCAACAAGGGTGCCAGCTCCATGGCCCAACTCGACAAAAGCCCATCCAGGACTTTGCATATCAGTAATCAGGTCGCAAACAGATAGGCCTCGACGTCCATTCCGGCGTCACGCATCTGCGCCAATTTGTAACGCAGGGTGCGCGGACTGATCCCCAGACGCTCCGCCGCCTCTTTGCGCCGCCCACGCTCGGAACGCAGGGTATCGATGATCATCTGAAATTCCCGGCGCCGCAGATCATCCCCCAGCCCCCCCGACTCCTGAGGCACGCCCTCATCCTCGCCGACCACGCCGCGCAACGCCGACTGACCGGCAGGAGCCAGAGCCGGCAGGGGTGCACAGGCCACCGGCCCGGCCAGGCAGAAATCTTCCGGCTGGATCAGGCCGCCCTGCTGCAGGATCAATGCCCGCTGCAAAGCGTTGTCCAGCTCCCGGACGTTGCCCGGCCATGGATAGGCCAACAGACACGCTTGCGCCTCAGCCGAGAGCCTGGCGGCGGCATGTTTCATTTTATTGACGTGTTTGGCCAGCAGACGCTCGGCCAGCGGCAAGATATCGGCGGTACGCTCGCGCAATGGTCTCCAGGCCAGAGGAAACACCGAAAGACGGTAATACAGATCCTCGCGGAAGCGTCCGGCCGCCACCTCTCCTGCCAAGTCGCGGTTCGTGGTGGCCACTACCCGAATATCCAGAGCGATAGGCTTACGCGCCCCCACCCGCTCCACTTCACGCTCCTGCAACACCCGCAGCAACTTCGCCTGCAGCCCCAGGGGCATTTCGGAAATTTCGTCCAGGAGAATAGTGCCGCCGTCGGCCTGCTCGAACTTGCCGGGCTGCGCGGCGATAGCCCCCGTGAAAGAACCCTTCTCATGCCCGAACAGGGTGGCCTCAAGCATGTTGTCGGGAATCGCCGCACAGTTGATGGCGATAAAGGGCTGGGCACTTCGATGGGAATGCTGGTGGATGTAACGCGCCAACACTTCCTTGCCCGTGCCGGACTCGCCGGAAATCAGCACAGTGGAATCACTACGGGCCACGCGCGCGGCCAGTTCCAGCAATTGCGCACTGGCCGGCTCAAAGGCTACAGGCCCCTCATCCTCGCCCGCCCCCAGGCAACCCAGGGCATGGCGCACCACCAATTCCAGCAGGGCACGAGGCTCAAAGGGTTTGACCAGATAATCGGCAGCGCCTTGACGCATGGCCTCCACGGCTCGCTCGACGGCGCCATGGGCAGTCATCAGCAATACCGGCAACTGCGGTTGGCGGGCACGCAACAGACCCAACAACTGATGACCGTCCATGCCAGGCATGTTGACATCGCTGACCACCAGGCTGAAGGACTCCAAGGCGACCGCTTCCAGCGCCTCTTCCGCACTGCCGACCGCCTTGTAGTCATGACCGGCCAGCAGCAGAGTGTCCGCCAGGGCCTCGCGCAACGCGCGATCGTCTTCAACCAGTAGAACCTTGATTGCCATTACCTTCACTCCACTCCATGAGCACTGGAGAACAGAGGCAATGTCACCAGCGCACAAGTACCACGCCCAGGACGGGAACGCAGCGACAATTCTCCCTGATGCGCACGAGCCACCGCCTTGACCACCGTCAGACCAAGCCCAGTCCCATTGGCCTTGGTGGTGAAAAACGGCTCTCCCAGACGCTCCAGCACCGCCGCATCGATGCCACTGCCGCTGTCACTGATGCACAGCCGCAAGGTGTCACCACGACTGTACAGGTGCACCTTGAGCCGCGCCGCGCCGGCACTGGCTTGCACGGCATTTTCGATCAGGTTGAGCAAGGCACCCACCAGGGTGTCGCGATTGCACAGCAACTCTCCCTGATGACTGTCGCACTGCCAGCGCACGGCAACATCCTGGACATGGGTCAGGGCCGCGGCCTGCAGTGATTGCAGCAGCGACTTGGGAGTCAGGCGATCAGTGAGAGGCAGCTCACCACGAGCGAACACCAGCATGTCGCGCACCTGGTGCTCCAGCTCGTGCAGTCGCTCCTTGAGGCGCCCAGCGAAACGCTGATGAGTGGCCACTGGCAGTTCATGCTCGGTGAGGTGACTGGCATACAACAGGGCCGCCGAGAGCGGCGTGCGAATCTGATGCGCCAGAGAAGCGACCATCTTGCCCAGGGAGGACAGGCGCTCGTGACGGGCCAGTTGATCCTGCAGATGACGGGTTTCAGTCAAATCGTTAAGCAGCACCAGTTGCCCGGGTTCGGCATCCAGTGAGCGGGTAGCGATCGATAGGCGCCGGCCATCGCGCAGGGATATTTCATGACCATCATCCTCGCGGGGCGCAAAGCTGCGGGCGATGATGTTGCGCCACAACTGCCCTTCCAGCGGCAGCCCCAGCAAATCACACGCCGCCGGGTTGGCCTCGCTGACGATACCCTGGCCATCGATGACGATGACGCCACCGGGCAACAGGTCGAGAAGGTTTTGCAGACGGTTGGCCAGACGCTCTTTTTCTGCCAGCTCCTGCATCCGCTGGGCACTGACCACAGCCAACTCGCCCTTGAGCTCAGTCACCCGAGCCTCAAGCATGCTGTAAGAGTCAGTAAGTTGGCTCGACATCTGGTTGAACAAGGCGAAGGCCTGCTCAAGACCCAGCCGGCTTGCCTGCTCTACGGACGACGATTGCCCCGAAGTATCAGGGGCAGGAGACATCTGGGCGGCTTGGGGCATCGTGCTTTCTCGCGTGGCTGACCGTCAGTTAAACGGAACGTTGCAAGAGACTTAGCAATACCCGTGCCTAAAAAAAACCGCCCTTTTTTCAACAACTTGAAAAACAGGCGTCAATCATCCGCCTGTTCATCACCTTCACGACGACTCATGCCGTACTTGCGCATCTTCTCCACCAGGGTGGTGCGACGAATGCGCAGGCGTTCTGCGGCCCGAGCCACAATGCCATTGGCATCGTCCAGCGCTTGCTGGATCAGACCCTGCTCCAGGCTACCGAGGTAATCCTTCAGATCCAGGCCTTCCGGCGGCAGCATGGCGGTGGCAGCAAAGTCCGGCGCATGGCCATTGATCGCCACGCGCTCTTCCAGGTCACTGCGCAGGCTGTCCACCAACTGCTCGTCTTCATCATCGACGTAGCGAAACTTCTTGGGCAGCTCGACCACACCGATCACGCCGTACGGATGCATGATCGCCATGCGCTCCACCAGGTTCGCCAGTTCGCGGACGTTACCCGGCCAGCCATGCCGGCACAGGGACATGATGGCCGCGGAGTTGAAGCGGATCGAGCCGCGCTTCTCATGCTCCATGCGCGAGATCAACTCGTTCATCAGCAGCGGAATGTCTTCCACTCGCTCACGCAACGGCGCCATCTCGATGGGGAACACGTTGAGGCGGTAGTACAGATCCTCACGGAAACTGCCCACTTCAATCATGCTTTCAAGGTTTTTATGGGTGGCTGCGATGATTCGCACATCGACACCCTGGGTCTTGTTGCTACCTACGCGCTCGAAGGTACGCTCCTGCAGCACCCGCAACAGCTTGACCTGCATTGGCAGCGGCATATCACCGATTTCGTCAAGGAACAGGGTGCCACCGTTGGCCAGCTCAAAGCGCCCAGCACGACTGGTAATGGCCCCGGTAAATGCGCCCTTCTCATGGCCGAACAGCTCGCTTTCCAGCAACTCTGCAGGAATGGCTCCGCAATTGACCGGAACGAATGGCGCGTCACGACGCTTGGAGTGGTAGTGCAGGTTACGAGCTACCACTTCCTTGCCGGTCCCGGACTCACCAAGGATCAGCACGCTGGCATCAGTATCCGCCACTTGCTGCATCATCTGCCGCACGTGCTGGATCGCACGACTGGTGCCTACCAGGCTGCGAAACAGGTTGGGTTCGCGGTGACGACCGCGCTCGCGGGCCTGATCGTACATTTCACGATAGACCTGGGCACGGTGCAGGGAGTCAAGCAACTTGCTGTAGCTAGGAGGCATTTCCAGAGTGGAAAGCACTCGACGACGCTGGTCTTCTGGCAAGTCGATGGAAGAATTTTCGCCCATTAACAAAACCGGAAGGAACTCATCCCAGGTTGAGAGTGTCTTTAACAGGCCCAAAAGCGCACCAGGAGCATTTACAGTCCCGATGAGGACGCAAATTACTTCACGACTTGACGACAAAGAGCCGACAGCCTGCTGCCAGTCATGGCTACCGCAGGGTAAATTTTCTTCACCGAGAAAATTTAAAATCACCGCCAAGTCGCGGCGGCGCACGCTATCGTCATCGATCAGCAGAATTTTGGTTTCACGCCACATGCAATAGCAACTTCCCTAGTCAACTCAATGCCCAGAATGAGGGGCAAGCTAGACGCGCTTTAGGCATTTTCTGCCTTATAGACGCCTGAAATCTGAAAACAGCCACTAGTTAAGTCAAAAATGCGTGCACAGTCAAATTTATGGCGCGCAACGTTCGGATTAACTCAACATTAACCGAACAAATGGTAAACCTTTGCTGCGTTCTGTGCTTGGGTGATCTGCGACATCTCGTCGACTATTGCCTGACGCTCACCGGTTGCCACCTCAAGCAGCTGCCGGTAAACACCCAGCAACTCCTCCAGATTGTCCCGCAAGGCGACCTCGTCAACCTGAGCCTCACCAAGCACATCTTCCATGCACGAACGGCAGGCAAGATCCAACTCGCCAATGGCTTGCCAGTTGCGCTCAGCCAAGGCACCAACCAGGGCTTCGCGGGTTTCTTCGATGCGTTGCAGGACAGCACTCATGGTGTTCCTCCTTAGAACTGCGGACCCGGTGCAGCGATGGCATCCCAGCCTTCCTTGACCGTACGCAGCAGATCAGCGACCTCATCGAGAATCTTCGGATCGGTCTTGATATTGGCTTCAGCCAGACGCTTCATCATGTAGGTATAAAGACTGTCCAGATCCCCCAGGGTATCCATGGAGTTTTCCAGGTCCAGCCCCTCACGCAAGCCACCGATGATGCCAATGGCCTTGCCGATGAACACGCCCTTGTTGGCGACATCCTTGCGCTCCATCGCGCCCTTGGCCTGCGCAATACGATCCAGGCCGCCTTCCATCAGCATCTGTACCAGACGATGCGGACTGGCTTCTGAGGTCTGTGCCTGTGCACCCACCTTCTGGTACTGCCGAAGGGCTAACATCGGATTCATGTGATACCTCTTCAAAAATCAAGGGTTCGTATAAGCAATGTATCGACGCAACGTCAAAAAACTTTAGATCAAATGCAAAAGCCCGGAGCGCTGAAAAAACGCTGCCGGGCTTTTGGCGCAGACTGGATATTAGCCTTTTTTCTGTGCGTTCAACGCTTCGAACATCGACGTGATGTTACTGGCGGTGGCCTTCAACTTGCCCACCAAAGTATCCATGTCGTTGTACTTCTTGGTCAGTACCGCGGTCAGCGTCGCCACTCGACGGTCAAGAGCATCCTGCTGATCGCTGAGCTTTTTCTTGGTGATATCCAGGGTCTTGGTCCGAGTGGTGAGAATCCCCTCGGTCATACTGCCTACGCCCTGAGTGAACGGCTTGATAGCGGAAGTCATGCGATCAAGCAGGCCCGGATTGGTGCCATCGCCGGAAAACAGCTTCTGCACCTCGCCACCGAGCTTTTTATCGGTCATGGCGGCAGTGAACTTCTTATCGTCGAAGTCCAGGGCGCCAGTCTTTTGGTTGGTGGTAATCCCCAACTGCGCCAGTACCGTCAACTTGTCACCCGCCCCCACTTCCGACAACGGCGCACGAATCGCCGCCAGAATCGAACGAGGCAGAGCGTCACCGGTCAACTGAGCAGGGACCGTCAGCTTGCCGTCGTCGTCCAGCGAGGGCTTGGTCAAGGTCGAAATACCATTGGCCACGGCGTTATAGGCATCGACAAACTTCTGAATCGAAGTTTTCAGACCCTCTGTATTGGTCGCAACAGTGATAGTGATCGGCTTATCGGTCTGGGTCGGGGCCAACAAGTTGAGCTTGAGGCCGGAAACAGCCTGAGTGACGGTATTGGTCTTGCTGGTCAGTTGCATGCCATCGATTTTGAAAACCGCATCCTTGGCCAGCCCACCAATGTTGCCCGATGCAGCGGCGCCTGCCCCCATAGATTGGGTGCCGTCAATTTCCAACCCGGCGATACCACTGACAGAAATATCAGAGCCCGCACCGGTCTTGTCAGAGCCAATCACCAGACGCGAGCCGAACGAGTCAGTCACAATGTTGGCACTGATTCCGGACATGGCCATCTTGGAGTCGGCGTTGATCGAGTCACGCACCGACTGCAATGTCGCATTCGCGCCGATCGTCAGCGGATAGTTAATGCCATTTTGAGTGATGTTCAACGTACCACTCGGAATGGCACTGGTATTTCCTCCGGCAAAAGCCTTACTGGCCACTTTTGACGAAGTTGCAAGATTGGACACCTCAACAGTGTACTTGCCAGCTACCGCATAGTTGTCGGCTGTGGCATCCACAGTTTTGTTGTCGCTGGAGGTCGCCGCAAAGCCGGCAAAGGAGGGATTGACCGAACTTCCAAGCCCTGTGACCGAGAGGGTGCTCTGAAAAGTCGACAACAGCGATTGCAAGGTGCCGATACCGGAAATGCTCGCACTGTTGCTGGCAGTTGCACGGTCAATCTGACCCTGCTTGGCCGCTTTATCAGCCGCAACCAACGCCTTGACGATAGCACCGGTGTCGAGGCCGGAACCCAGACCGGTACCCGGTAGAATTGGACTTGCCATGTGTTTCTCCCTTCAGTGTGCCGCCGGTCTTTTGACCACTACAACGTCCAAAAGAACACAGCAACAAGTTTCATGCCAGCTATCAGACTTTCGCGCTGAACAGCAGACTGCTGGCGTCATTCAAGCTATTGGCCAATCTCAGCACTTCTTCGTTGGGGATCTGACGAACCACCTCACCCGAATCACTGGCAATCACCTTGACCACAACCTGGCCGGAGGGCTCGTCGATCGAGAACTCCAGATTGCGCTTGACCGACTGGACGAATTTCTCGATTTCCTGAACGGCCATCTTCAACTTGTCCTGCTCGGTCTGAGCATCTTTCTTGCTGTCCTGGCTGGCAGCCTCAACCACAGCAGGCACCACCTCTCGAGGCTTCTCCACGGGCTTGTCAGCAACGGGCGTCACCGGCTTGGCCGCTGGATAAGACAAGTTCAGCTTCACGCTCATATCCATGTCCATCACCTCTTAAAGTAAAAAAGCGAGAGAGCACGACCAGCGCACTCCCCCGCCAAAGCTTAGCCAGCTATTACTGAAGCAGTTTCAGTACAGCGGATGGCAGTTGGTTGGCCTGGGCCAGAACTGCGGTCGAAGCTTGTTGCAGAGTCTGCTGCTTGGTCAGCTGGGCAGTTTCAGCAGCGAAGTCGGTATCTTGTACGCGACCCAGTGCAGCACTGGCGTTTTCGTTGATGTTCTGCAGGTTGGAGATGGTGCTGGTCAGACGGTTCTGGGCAGCACCGAGGTCGGCACGGCTGGAGTTGATGGTCTGCAGCGCCTTGTCGATAGCGTCCATAGCAGCTTTGGTGCTGGCTTCAGCAGTGGTGCTGTCAGTACCGGTAATGGCGATGGTCGCGGAACCCACGCTCAGGGTTGCAGCGTCGAAGCCGCTGGCCAGAGTGATGGTGATCTGGTTGGTAGCGCCAGTGTTGGAACCAACCTGGAAGGTCATGGTGCCAGCAGTACCGTCGATCAGGTTCTTGCCGTTCAGGTTGGTCGACTTGGCGATACGGGTCAGTTCGTCCGACATCTGAGCAAATTCTTTGTTCAGAGCAACACGGTCTTGAGTACCGTTGGAGTCGTTTCGCGACTGAACAGCCAGTTCACGCATACGCTGCAGGATGTTGGTGGATTCTTGCATCGCGCCTTCAGCGGTCTGGGCGATGGAGATACCGTCGTTGGCGTTCTTGATCGCCATGGTCTGACCACGGATCTGCGAAGTCATACGGGTAGCGATCTGCAGGCCGGCGGCGTCGTCTTTTGCACTGTTGATTTTCAGGCCGGAAGACAGGCGAGTCATCGAAGTCGACAGAGCGTCGGAAGCGCGGTTCAGGTTCTTCTGAACGTTCAACGACGTGACGTTAGTGTTTACTGTTAAAGCCATGACGAATTCCTCGTTGGTTGGGTACTGCGGCTTCCGGCCCTGGCAACCGCCGGGTAATGGCCTAGAGAACCTTCGTAATAGTTATCGTCGCCAATGCAAGTTGCTTTAGGGCTTTTTCAAAAATATTTGCCATCACCCTGCCACCCCTTGGAAAACAAGGGGTTAAGCCCATCAACAAGCGAAAAAATGACGCCAGAAAACCCACGCAAAAACCAACTTTGAGCCCTCAGATGGGATACCTCGTCAACCGTCGAGCCCAACCTGCAGCCAATCCAACATTTCATATTCAAGATAATCAGCCAGACCCAACCAGTTCTGCATTTCCTGACAGGCCAGCATCAGTCCCAGCAGCCGAGCCCAGTCCTGCTGAACCGAAACCGGCGCACTGTCCACCCACAACTGTATGGGCTCGAACAACTCCACCATGCCCCCTACAGCTTCTACATCCCGGCCCAGCCGGAACAGATCGGCAACTTCCCGCGCACGATCAAACACAGGCTCAAGTCGCGTCATTGAACAAAGTCCCCATGGAAGGTGGTGCCCAGGATCATCGCGCCACTGCGACTGGTATTGAAGAACGCCACTTCAGGCCGACTCGCGATGTAACGCTCCAGCTCGCACAGATAGCTGCGAAAGTTGAGCTGAGTCTTGACCCGCTGTCCGTAACCGTCCATCACCCAATGCCGGGCCACGCCGGCCTGAGGCCCGAGATCACCGTCCTGCCAACCGGCGTGAGTACGATTCTGAGGAAAAGCGAAATCAGCACCAAACAGAGTGATCCGCCTGCCTCCCATCTTCACCGCGAGGTCCACGGCCGGATGAATCACGCTGCCTCCGGCATGCAACTGCGCCCGCGGCAACCGCTGGCGCAACGCCTGGAATACCGGACTGGAGGAATAGCCCACATACCGCGGCCCTTGCCAACCTTCAAGAACCAGCGGGTCCGCCAGGGGCATATAGACCAGGACGACGCCTTCACTGCCCTGGCCCGGCAGGTGCCGCGTGGAGATTCGCTGATCGATACTGACCACCAGGTCCACCCGGATGCCTTGCTTGAGCAGGGGCAGATAGGCCGTATCCACACAGATCAACAACGGCCGCTCAGGTTGTCCGGCCACGACCCGCAATGCCGAGTAATGCTGTTCCAGACTTGGCCCCGTAGCGATCACGAACACCTCGCGCCCAGGGTGAAGATCAAACAGTTCGGCAACATCTCGATCCGCCCGAACCCAGGGCTCGATGGCAGCCAGGCGCGCGGCGATATCCGGCGTATCGGCCGAAAACAAACGATTGTTGAAGGACAGATGGGTCTCGCTGATCAGCCGATCACGAATCTTCGCGTTGTAGTCATCGGCCAGCACCAACTCGGCCGGCAGGGCAAAGAACGGCAGTTGAATCTCCGGCAGATCGCCGGCATACAGCAACTCGACCCGCGGATCGGCCAGCCAGTCCTGCTGATCAAGCAGTTGCAGCACCAGCCTGAACACCGCGCCATTGAGGATGTGCACGTACAAGCGCTTCAGCTCCGGCCGCTGGAGCAACGCCAGTTGCAGATCCCCCAAGCCACAGCCGTACAGATGCAGGACCGGCGCCTCAGGCAGGCTGGCGGCCTGGGTATGCGCCTCACGGGTACGATCATGACGACTGGTGAGCTGAATACCTGCAATGCTCAGGGTCGAGCCCAGCCCCTCAACCAGATCGGCCTGCAACGCACCACTGTCTTCAGCCTGCAGCCGCTCCAGCAGCACCGGCCAGCGCTCGCCCAAGATCCGGGCAT
Organism: Pseudomonas danubii; assembly: GCF_042980055.1. NCBI lineage: Bacteria > Pseudomonadati > Pseudomonadota > Gammaproteobacteria > Pseudomonadales > Pseudomonadaceae > Pseudomonas > Pseudomonas danubii. The sequence goes on along the minus strand of NZ_CP116502.1, from coordinate 3,030,582 downwards.
TGTGTTCCAAGCTGTCGCTCATGCTGCCTCGCTTATCACTCGCGCAAAAAAATAGCGCTCAAGATTACACCTTGAGCGCTACGTGTGCCGCCGGAAGCTGAGCGTCAGGAGCGATAGATAATCGCCGACCCCCAGGACAAGCCAACGCCGAAACCACTCAAGGCCACGCGCTTCCAGCTGGAGTCGAACATGTGCTTTTCCAGCAGCAGCGGAATGCTCGAGGAAACCGTGTTACCGGTTTCCACCATGTCCTTGATGAACTTGTCCGGATCGCCCTCGAAACGCCGGGCCACGGCGTCGACAATCGCGGCACTGCCCTGGTGAATGCAGAAGGCATCGATATCGTCAGGCTGCAAGCCCGACTCGGCCAGCAACTCGTGCAGGTGGGCAGGTACCTTGAGCAGCGCGAAGTTGAACACCTGGCGGCCATTCATGAAGAACACGCCGTCGCTGACTTTCAGGTGCGGAGCACCGGAGCCATCGGTGCCGAACTTGGCCTTGCCCAACTGCCAGGTAGCGCCCTCACCCAGCCAGGTGGCGGTGGCGGCATCGCCGAACAGCATGGTGGTGTTGCGGTCTTCAGGATCGACGATCTTCGAATAAGGATCGGCGGTGACCAACAGGCCGTTCTTCAGGCCCGCAGCTTCCATGAAGCCCTTGATGGCATAGATACCGTAGACATACCCGGAACAGCCCAGCGAAATATCGAAGGCCGCCACTGTGGTCGGCAGACCCAGCTTGTCCTGAACGATCGCGGCAGTGTGAGGCAGCCCCTCCTCGTCACCGTTCTGGGTGACCACGATCAATACGTCGATAGCTTCACGCTTGAGTTCCGGGTTGCTGGCGAACAGGGCATTGACCGCTTCGACACACAGATCGGAAGTCTCTTGCCCGTCGTCTTTGCGCGGCAAAAAAGCAGAACCGATCTTGCCCAGGATGAAATCTTCATCCTTGGCGAATTTTGCACCTTGTGCGTAATTGTCCACGCCGGCTACAGGCACGTAGCTCGCAATGCTTTTTATGCCAATCATTACGGCTTCCCAATAATAAACAGCTCAATACCCCCGCTCAGTCACTGAGCAGGGGCTGCCGAAAGAAACACAGATACTTGCGCCGAACACAACGGCATCGGGAAGAACCAAGGGCTATCACGGGTCCTGTCACGCAGGGCTGGCGCCATCTTCCCGGGCAATACAATACAGTGAAGATGCACGTTATGACTCACAGGTCACGCTATTTTGCCGAATCAGCCACACAAAGGCCTATTCGATGAGCGCCCAGTCCAGTGCCGTGCCGCGCTTGAGGGCCTGACGCGCACGACGGCCGAGCAGCGCATCGTAGTGCTTGGGAGCCAGCCCCAGCCCGGGACGGATTGCCCGCACGTTGTCGGCACTGAACAGCTCCCCGGCCTGCATGTCCCGAGTGACATACAACGACCGACGGTACATCAGCGACTTGCTCTCGGCCTGAGTAGCGCCATAGCGCACTTGCCCCATGGCCTGCCAGGCCCGCTCGGTTTCCACCACTAGGCTGGCCAACTCCCCTGGCTCCAGGGAAAAACTGGCGTCGACCCCACCGGCCGAACGGTCCAGGGTGAAGTGCTTTTCGATCACCGTGGCGCCCAGGGCCACAGCAGCCACCGAGACCCCAACCCCCATGCTGTGATCGGACAAGCCCACCTCACAGCCGAACAGTTCCCGCAGATGAGGAATAGTCAGCAGGTTGCTGTTGGCCGGCGAAGCCGGATAGGTGCTGGTGCACTTGAGCAATACCAGATCCCGGCAGCCGGCCTGCCTGGCGGCCTGCACGCTTTCGTCCAGCTCGGCGATGCTGGCCATGCCGGTGGAAATGATCAGCGGCTTGCCGGTGGCGGCGACCCGGCGAATCAGCGGCAGATCGGTGTTTTCAAAACTGGCGATCTTGTAGGCCGGAACGTCGAGGCTCTCGAGAAAGTCCACCGCGCTCTCGTCGAACGGCGTGGAAAACGCCAGCATGCCCAACTCACGTGCCCGAGCGAAGATCGGCTCGTGCCACTCCCATGGCGTATGGGCACGCTGGTACAGGTCGTAAAGCGATGAACCGGCCCACAGGCTGTCCGGGTCCTTGATGAAAAACTCCCCCTGATCCAGGTCCAGGGTCATGGTGTCGGCGGTGTAGGTCTGCAACTTCAGGGCATGGGCACCGGCCCTGGCTGCGGCCTCGACAATCTGCAGGGCCACATCCAGCGACTGATTATGGTTGCCGCTCATCTCGGCGATGATCAACGGCGCCGCACCCGCACCCACGCAGCGCGAGCCGATCTTGAAACTAGTCATCCAGATGTTCCTTCAACACACGGGTGAATTCGCAGGGCGCCTGGCAATAGCCGGCCCGGCGAAACAATGTCAGCGAAACCTGATTCTCTGCCAGCACCCTAGCCCCCAGACGCTGCACATCGGGCCAATGGCGCATCAGCCAAGCCTCGCCCTGCTCCAGCAGCGTCCGCCCCCAGCCCAAGCCCAGGTGCTCGGCAAACAGGTAGATCGACACATCCGCCTGAATGCCTTGGCGGTCATAGCGCAGCACCCCTACCGCCCCCGAGGCTATTTCCGCTATCAGCAACAGCCGCTGCGGATCATTCACAGCGGCCTCCAGCCAGCGCACATGGTCCGGCCACTCAAGCGCCTCGGGCTGCTGGGACCAACGCCTGACAGGCTCAGCATTGCGCCCCTCGAACAGTAGCCGGGCATCCTCCATAGTCGCCGGACGCAAGCGCAGTACCGCAGTGAACAACGCCGCCGCCACTCGCTGCACGCCCCGACCATCCACCAGCTCGCGGGCCCGGCGAGACAGGCTATGCCGCAGCCCCGGATTGCCCAGCAACAGACTCAGGGCCTGGCGCACCTGCTCCACGCTGACCTGCTCACAGGCCCCCAGGTACAAGTGGGCACCCGCCTCGGCCAGCAACCGGGCATTGGCCTCCTGGTTAGCGGCCACGGTGATGCACAGCGTAGGCACGCCCAATACCGCCCGCTCCCAGCTGGTACCGCCTCCCGCGCCCAGGCACAGGTCGGCCTCGACCAACAGCCCGGCGAAATCCTTCACATAGCTGTGCAGTCGCCAGTGCGGCCGTTCGGCAGCCAGGGCCTGCATGGCCTGCCAGTCCGGGTTGCCGCTGCCGGCGACGAAGTCCACCTGCAGATCGTGAAAATCCAGCAGTGCCAACATGGCCTTGTGGGTCTGACCGGCGGCATCGAAGCCGCCGAAGTTCACCAGCAAGCGCCGCGCCTGTGGCCGGATCGATATCGGTGGACGGCGGAACTCTTCGCGCAGCAAGGCGTAGTGCGGGCCGAACAGGGTCCGGCACGACGCATCGTGCAATCCGGAATAAGCCTGGACACTGCCGCTGAAATTCTGGTCCAGCAACAGGTCCACGGCATGCTTGCGGTTGGCCAGATCATCGATCGCGGCAATCCTCGGCGCCCATTGGCGAGCGGCGCTCTGCCATTGATGATCAAGGCCGTAATGATCCACCAGCACCCAGTCGAAGGCCGGCTGAGAGGCCAATGCCAGCTGCAGCGCGGCAATGTCCGCCTGCCAGGGCAAAGGCGCCTCGATCCCCAGCTCTGGATGCTCGCCGACGTAGCACTCCGGCAATTCAAAGGCCTGGAAGCCCTCGGCCCGCAGCGCCTCCAGGCGATGGCCGGGCAGACGCCGACAGGCGAACGCCACATCAGCACCCTGACGGCGCAGTTCCTGGGCCAGGGTCAGGCAGCGGGCCACGTGGCCACTGCCGATGGCCGGCGACGCGTCGGCGCGGATCAGCACCCTCACTCCAGCTCTCCTGCGGCCTTCAGCGCGGCATACAGGTATTCAGCTCGCTGCCAGTCCTCTTCGGTATCGATGTCCTGCACCAGATGACGGGGCAGGATCACCGGCAGGCTGCGGGGCGAGAACAGCACCTCCCCCTCCAGCCAGGACTGGCTCCTGCCCCAGTAGAACTGCCCGGCATCCTGATAGGCCGGTGGCAGATCCTGGGAACGGCTCTGGCGAAATTCCGGGTACAGGGCATTGAGCGCCCCCTGCTCATCGAGGGTCAGCGCCCGCTGCACGGGAAAGCCGAAGCTGCACACCGAGAAGGCGAACGCCTTGTCCGGGTGCTGCACCAGCGTCTCCAGCCCCTGGCGCAGATAACGCACCTGCAGCAAGGGCGCGGTGGCGTAGATACAACACGCGTACTCAAACACTTGCCCCTGCTCCTGCAACGCCTGCAGGGCATGGACAATCACCGCTGCCGTGCCGGTGAAGTCATCTGCCAGGGACTGTGGCCGAATAAACGGCACCTCGGCGCCACAGGCGAGCGCCAGTTCGGCGATCTCTGGATCGTCGGTGCTGACCACCACTCGCTGGAACAATCCGCAACTCAAGGCCTTGTCAATGGAGCGAGCGAGCATCGGCACCCCATCAAAGGCCCTGAGGTTCTTGCGCGCGATACGCTTGCTGCCGCCTCGGGCAGGAATGATGGCGATTGCGCTCACGATATTGACGGCTCCTGAATCCAGCGTCGCACCTGCTGGACAACATAGTCCTGCTCGCTGTCACTCAACCCGGGATAAATCGGCAGGCTGATGGCTTCTGCGTAATAGTGCTCAGCCTCGGGAAAGTCCCCCTGGGCGAAGCCCAATGCCTGGTAATAGGGCTGCAGGTGCACCGGAATGTAATGCAGATTGACCCCGATTCCCGCCTCACGCAGCCCCTCGAAGACCTGCCGATGGGAGCGCTGCAATCCGTCGAGCTGCAAGCGCACCACATACAGGTGCCAGGCCGACTGCGCATCAGCCTGAGCCTTGGGCAGCGTCAACGGCAAGTCCTGCAACAGCTGCTGGTATCGGGCTGCCAGGTACTGGCGTCGCTGTACAAAGCCATCCAGTTTTTTCAACTGTGACAAGCCCAGCGCCGCCTGAAGATCGGTCATTCGATAGTTGAAGCCCAGCTCCACTTGCTGGTAATACCAGGGACCATGGCTGGCCTCACTCATCTGTTGCGGATCACGGGTCATGCCGTGGCTACGCAAGCGCCGTAAACGATCCGCCAACTCAGGACGATTGGTCAGAACCATCCCTCCCTCGGCACTGGTAATGATCTTCACCGGATGAAAGCTGAACACGGTCATGGCGGCAAACTCGCCGCACCCGACGGGCCGGCCGGCATAGCGCGCACCCACCGCGTGAGAGGCGTCCTCGATCACGGTGAAGGCATAACGCTCGGCCAGTTCCGCCAACTGGCGCATGTCACAGCTCTGTCCGGAAAAAGCCACCGCCACCACCACCTTGGGCAGGCGCCCCATGGCCTGGGCAACCTGCAGCTTGCCAGCCAAGGCCTCGACATCAAGATTCCAGGTCTGCGGATCGATATCGACAAAATCCACATCCGCGCCGCAATAACGCCCGCAGTTGGCCGAAGCCAGAAAAGTGTTGGGGCTGGTCCACAGCCAATCGCCTGGCCCCAGGCCGGCCGCCAGGCAAGCAATGTGCAAGGCCGCCGTGGCATTGCAGACGGCCACCCCAAAGGCTGCTTCGCAACGGGCCGCCACGGCCTGCTCAAAGGCATCTATGGTGGGTCCCTGAGTCAGCCAGTCGGACTGCAAGACGGCCAGAACCGCATCAATATCCGCCTGATCCACGCTCTGGCGGCCGTACGGAATCATGCCGAAATCCCGTCATGCAACTCAGCAATCTGCCCCACCGAGAGAAAGTGCGGATTGGTATCGGAGCGGTACTCGAAATCCTCGGCGACCGAAACGCCCCTCTCCCCGACCCCATCAACGGCAAAATCGACATTGACACTGGTGAAGCGAATGGACGGTTGAATCGTGTAGTGATCGGCAAACTCCAGGGTCATGCGCGCATCATCCAGAGGCACCATCAACTCATGGAGCTTCTCCCCAGGACGGATGCCCACCTGTTTCTGCGGCAGATGAGAGGCCATGCCCGACGCCAGGTCGACAATGCGAATCGAGGGAATCTTGGGCACGAAGACCTCACCGCCATGCATACGGGCAAAGCTGTCCAGAACAAACTGCACGCCGTGATCCAGCGTGATCCAGAACCGCGTCATGCGCTCATCGGTGATCGGCAGTTCCCTGGCGCCCTCGGCAATCAGCTTGCTGAAGAACGGCACGACCGAACCACGGGAGCCGGCGACATTGCCGTAGCGCACCACGGCAAACCGGGTTGGCTGCTCACCGGCAATATTGTTCGCCGCCACAAACAGCTTGTCCGACAGCAGTTTGGTGGCGCCGTACAGGTTGATCGGGCTCGCTGCCTTGTCGGTAGACAAGGCCACGACCTTCTTCACCCCGTTGTCGATGGCCGCGGCAATGATGTTCTCCGCACCATTGACGTTGGTACGAATGCATTCCGTGGGGTTGTACTCGGCAGCCGGCACCTGCTTCAGGGCGGCAGCATGGATCACATAGTCGATGCCGCGCATGGCTTGGCGCAAACGCTCGGCATCACGCACATCGCCGAGAAAATAACGCATGCAAGGGGCATTGAAGGTTTGCTGCATTTCATACTGTTTGAGTTCGTCACGGGAAAACACCACCACCCGCTTGGGCTGATACTGCTCCAGCAGACGACGAATGAAATTGCGCCCGAACGAACCGGTGCCACCGGAAATGAAAATCGACTTGCCGTTGAACATGACTGAATCCTTATCCGAGCAACTGGGCCCAGTTGACCGCACTGGCAGCACCCAGGGCAAAACCCTTGCCGCTCAACGCCAGGTTCTGGTTATAGGCAATATCCTGGGCAAAGCGTGCCGCCCATTTGTCTTGCAGGGCCGCGGCCGCCTGTGGGTGTTGCGGCAACGTCCCCGGATGCTGCACCTGGGCCTGGGGCGTCAGTACCGTGAGGTAACCGGCATCGGCCACTTTCAGGCACAGGTCGACATCGGCGAAAGCCTGGTCGAAATGCTCTTCATCCAGCCCGCCCACCGCCTCGAACAGCGCTTTGCCGATCATCAGACAGGCACCGGACACCGCTGAATAATTCTTCTCCACCCACAGGCTATTCATGTAGCCCGCAGCCTCCTTGGTCTCACCGGCGAAGGCCGCACCCAGGTGGCCGTCGAACCCCAGGATCAGCCCGGCCTGGGTGGTCACGCCGTTTTCGTTCACCAGCTTGGCGCCAACAATCCCGACTTCCGGGCGTTGAGCCTGGTTGAGCAAGCTCTCGATCCAGTTGGCGTTGACCACCTCGGCATCGGCCGCAAGCAGCACCAGGTACTCGCCCCGAGCTTCCCGGCACGCCATGTTGAACAAGGCCGAAGCGCTCAGGCGTTGGCCACTGCGCAACACACGAATGCGCTCGCCGCGGCCTTCCAGGCTGGTCAGCCAGCTGTCGAGCTCGACACTCTGGTTGTGGTTTTCGGCGATCAGCACTTCATAGCGCTGGTAGCGGGTGCGCTGCAGCACGCTGACCAGGCAACGTTGCAACTCGGCGAAATTGTCCTGGCTGGGCAGGATGATCGATACCAACGGCCGCTCGGCGTGCTGATACTCGATCTGGTAGGTACCCGGCTGCGCCGAACCGACCTGAGCGCGATAGCCTCGTGCGGCCAGGTGCCGGGTCAGCACCTGCCGCTCTTCGGCGTCAGCCTCGTCCCCCGGAGCCTGACAAATCAGCAAGGGCTCGGCCAGGTGGGCCAGACCGGCCAGGCCGCCGTCCTGGATCAGGCGCAGCAGCAGGTCCAGCTCCAGCGCCTGCTTGAGCTCACGGGAGAAACCACCAGCCTGCAGCACCGTCTCGCGGTCCAGCAACCAATGCCGGGCCATCAGCGCCGGTGTGCCTTGCAATTGATCGAGGTTGACCCCGGGGCGGAACACCGAAGTCAAAGTGGCATCGGCACGGCGCTGGATCTCGTCCATGGCCACGGCACGAATGCCTTCGGCGCCGAGCAATTCCAGGCTCGCCCGCAGCAGGCCGCTGGCGGTGAACTGATCACCGGCCTCGGCCAACAGCACCCAGTCGGCACGGGACTGGGCCATGGCCTGATTGATGCGCTCGACGTAGTTGTTTTCCGTGACCTTGACGAAATGCAAGGTGTCCTGGGCCGTGGTGGTGGCCGGCAGCTCGCCCGTGGTGAACACCACCAGTTTGAACGCCTTGTAATGACCGGCCAGCAGGCTGTCGAGCGTGGCCTGCAACTTGACCAGGTCAGCGTCCAGATCCAGCAGCAGGATCTGCACTTGCGGGCCACCGGCATGGCGGGCCAGGTGCGCAGCGATGGCACTCAACTGTGCCGGCTCCGGAGCACGGGCCTCGAGCCATTTGAGCAAGCGTCCCGACTCGGTCGCGTTGAACAGCGCACGGCTGTCCGCCCCCGGTACCGACGCCAGGCGCTCGGCCCAGGCCTGCAGCTTGCGCGCCTCCTCGGGCTCGTCGCTGTCTTGCATCGACTCGGCCAGGCGCTTGACCACCTCGCGGTTGAACAGGTTCAGGGTCAGCGCTTCCCACAACCGGGCGCGCAGGCTCTCTGGTGTGTCGTTGGGATGAACCCGCATCAACTCTTCCTGACGCAGCAACACACCCTCCAGCTCTTTGAGCTGCAGACGCCCGGTGGGCATGGCATGCATGAGGAATTCCAACTCGGTCAGCAGATCGAACATCGGCTGGTTGTAGAACGGCATCTCGACGAACTGCTCGGGACCGAAGGAGCGTACCGGCTCGGCTCCGACCTCGACCCAGGCCGAACGGAAGATCGCCGTGCCCTTGAGGGAACGTCCGCTGAGCAGGCAGTCGGCCATGGCGGTGAAACTGTCCAGGGCGATCTGCTTCACCTGCTCGGGGTCCCGACCACTGAAACCGGTGGGCAGCGAGGCGAGGAACTCGGCGAACGCCTCACGCTGGGCCACCGATTGCGCGTCCTTGTAGGTCAGCACCGTCAGCACATTGGTGTTGTGCTCCGAGGCCCCGTAGTTGGCCTCACGCACGGCAAACGGAATCGGCAGGATCCGAGCCTTGGCACAGGCCAGCAGGAAGAAGGAGTGACCGATTTCCTGCCATTCGAAACTCACTCCCGGCGGCAGCAGCTCATACCACTGGCGCAGCAGGTCGGTGCGGGTTACCGCATAGAACGGCGGCAGGAAATGCCCCATGAAGTTCATCACCCGATCCTGGGCATCATGGGAGTCATAGTCCTCCATGACCCGGCGATCACGGCGGTAGTAATTGGTTTCCGAAGCCCGGGCCAGATACATCATCCCGTAGCCATGGCACAGCCCGTAGTCGGGATGGGCCTCAAGAAACTCCAGGGAGCTGGTCAGCGCATCATGGAGGAGAAAATCGTCATCGGCAGCGAACGCCATATAAGGCGTGGTCACCAGGCTCATGCCGTAGGTCAGCTTGTCCTGCAGGCCCTTGTAGCCGAACTGCGGCAGATGCCGGTAGTCGACCTGGGGATAGAGCTGCGCCAGGGACTCATCCGCCTCCAACGACGAATCCAGTACCAGGATCGAGCACGGATAGGTGCTGTAATACTGCAAGGTGCGCCGCATGAACGCTTTGCGGTTGTGGGACAACAGCACAAGGGTGAAACGCTCACTCAGGGGTGCTTTGTCATTCATTGCTTTGTCTCCAACCCACATAGGTACTTCCCCACAACCGGCCAAACGCCTTGAACCTGCAACCATTGATAGTTAACGAACCCGACGCAGGTAACCGTCCGGCGCCACGGTGATCAGCAGCTTGTTCTGCATCTGGTAGTCGATCTCGAAATCGCGGTTCTCCTCCAGATAGGCCCAGACCGCGGTTTTCGGGTTGTCACCCGGGCCCCACGGACGATCCGGGAAGAAGCTTTCCGGCATGTCCTCGACCACGGTGTCCATGACCACGCAGTAGCTGTCCACCGACACCAGCGGCGCATACAGACGCAGCTCTTCGAGCACGTGCTCGTGGGTATGGTTGGAGTCCAGGACCAGAATCACCTTCTTGCCGGCGGCTGCAGCCCGTACCTGCTCGGCGATGGCCGGGTCGATGCTCGAACCTTCGATCATGCGGATCCGCTTGCTCATCGGGTGCTGCTCGATGGCTTCGCGGTTGTGCGGGCGGATATCCAGGTCGATGCCCAGCACTTCGCCATGGCCCTGCAACTCCAGCAGCGAGGCGTAGTAGATGATCGAGCCGCCGTGGGCGATACCGCATTCGATCACCAGGTCCGGCTTGACCTGCCAGATGATTTCCTGCATCGCCATCATGTCCTGGGGCAGCTGGATGATCGGCCGGCCCATCCAGGAAAAGTGATAGCTGTACTTGTGGGTCGCCGACTCGTTGAAAAAGTCACGGGCCAGGCCCTTGAGTTTTTCATCCTGGCCCTGGGCGCTGATCTGCGCCTGGCATTCTTGTTCAAAGGCTTGAATGACGTTGTGCTCGGTCATGTTCGGTTCTCAATGGCAAATTAGCTGAACGAAGCGCTGTCGACGGCGTGATAGACATAACGGCCGTCGGTCATGCGCTTGATTTCTTCGAGGTAGTTGGAATTCATCACGAACAGGTTGGCGCCTGCCGGCAGTGCCTCCATGGCTTCTTGTGGCGATGACACACGCATGCCACTGAGCGGCAGGTACCGGCCCTGTTTGGCCGGGTTGATATCGACGACCTGATCCACCGCCACACCCGCGCGTTGCAGGAACAGCGAATAGATCACGCCCTTGGACGAGGCGCCCCAGATCCCGGCAGCGGTGTGCGGCGCCGAGCCGATGATGCGTTTGGCGCACTCGATGCTGGCGGTGAAATCCGCCGGCATCTGCAAGGGCTGGATCGGCGCCGGCAACGACGACGTCAAGCTGCCCAGGTCCGCCACCACGTACAGGTACTGGCCGCCGAACAGGTGCCCGGCCTCGTGCACGGTGCCGAACATGCGCTGCAGGTCCTCGAGGCGGAAGTAGTTGACGTGCTCATAGAACACGTCGAACCAGGCGCGATGCTCGAGAATCCAGTCGAAACACGGCACTTCGATATAGATCTGCCCGCCCTGGTTGGCATCGGCAATCTCTGCCAGAAAGGCCAGCGGATCAGCAATATGCTCCAGCACATGACGCAGCACGATGGCCTCGGCAGCCAGCCCCAGGCCACGGGTGAAAGGCGCCTTGATCACCTCGGGGTTGGTCCCCTCGTAGGCCGGGTCGATGCCGGTGATGGCATAGCCCTCACTGCGCAGCAGTTCGAGGAAATAGCCCTTGCCGCAACCGACCTCGATCAGCTCGCGCCCCTTGAAGTGCCGGGCGATGATGCCCTCCACATCCATCAGGTGCTGCTGGAACTGCGCCGAATGGGCCTGTTCGTTCTGATAGTCGCTGTCGTAGCTGAGCTTGTCGGCATCGAAGGCCTGATTGAAGATCAGCCCGCTCTTGAGATCCTGCACCAGCACGATATCCGCAGACGCCGAGGCCCGGGCACTCTGGGCATCGGCGAAGGTACGGTTCTGCAACACCGGCAAGTCGGCGACCCGATACAACTCATGCGCCATGTTCGGCTCCTGTTATGTCCAACAAGCGCTGGTTCAAACCCCAGAACGCCATGGGTTCGTAATCCGGATACGGGTAATGCCCCAGGTTCAAGCGGATCGAGGCATCGCGCTGGGCGATACGCTGTTCCACCAGGGAGCGCACGGCTATCGGCCTGCCACTAGAGCAATTGACCACCCCGGAAAATTCTCGCTGCTCGAGCAGCGCCGCCAGGTAGCCGGCAGCCGCCTCGATGTCCAGGTAGTCCCGCAGTTGTTCGCCGCCGGACATATTGAAAACCTCGTCACCGGCATCGATCGCTCGGTCCAGTGCCGCCAGCAGGCTCTTGGGATTCTGTCCGGGGCCATGCAGGTAGAACAGCCGCGCCCACTGCAAGCTGAAGGGCAACTGCTGCTGCAGGGCCTGGAGGAACAGGTGCAGGCTGTGCTTGGCCAAGCCGTAGGGATTGCCTGGACGAGCCTCGGTCTGTTCTGTCAAAGGTCCGCTCTGCATGCCGTACTCGAAGCAGGTGCCGGTGACCAGCACCTGGCTCACCCCCGCCTCGACCACCGCCTTGATAAAGCGATAGTCGGCCATCAGGTTGTGCTCCAGGTGAAACAGCGCCTGGTAGTTCGGCAATCCGGGCCAGGCCAGATGGGCCAAGGCATCGACCCCGTCCACCAGGGCCTCGACATCCAGCTGCGGGTCATGCACATCCAGCGCGCGAAACTCTACCGCGTCGAACCAGGGCATCTGCCGCGCCTTGTCCAGATCCCGGGCCAGCGCCCGGACCCGGCAACCCCGGGCCAGCAAGGCCGCGACCAGATGCCGGCCGACAAAGCCGGTGGCGCCGGTGACCAGCACCGTCATGCCCTTCACAGCAGCTTCAACTCAGGCACGGCAATCACGAAACGCCCGCCCCATTGCCGCACCTGGGCCAGTTGCTCGCTGACTTCGCCCAACAGGTTCCAGGGCAACACCAGCACATAGTCCGGCTGCTCCTGGTCGATGCGCTCGGGGGCCACCACCGGGATGCGACTGCCCGGCAGGAACTTACCCTGCTTGTGCGGGCTGGCGTCGGCGACCCAAGCCAGCAAGTCGGCCTTGACCCCAGCGTAGTTGAGCAAGGTATTGCCCTTGGCTGCCGCGCCGTAGCCCACCACGCGCTTGCCTTCGGCCTTGGCCTGGAGCAGGAAGCGCAGCAGCTCGTGCTTGATCCGCTCAGCGGCTGGCGCCAGGGTCTGGTAGTACTCGGGCGTGTTCACCCCGGCACGCTGTTCCAACAGCAACTGCTGCGCCACGCTGTCTTGCACCGGCCGGCGCGAGCCGTCGATGCGCTGCACGAAGACCCGTAGCGAACCGCCATGGGTGGCCAGGGTCTGGACGTCGAAAACTTCCAGGCCGTTGCGCTGGCACAGGCTCAGGACGGCGGTCAGCGACAGGTAGGAATAATGTTCGTGGTACAGGGTGTCGAACTGCTGCCCGGCCATCAGGCTCAGCAGTTGGGGAAACTCGAAAGTCGCCACGCCCGTCGGCTTGAGCAACGTAGCGAAACCACAGAGGAAATCGTTGATGTCCGGCACATGGGCCAGCACATTGTTGGCCGCCATCAGGTCGGCGGCCCAGCCCTCCTCCAGCAACTGCGCGGCAGTGCCACGGCCGAAGAACAACTCACGGATCTGCAGGCCCTTGGCCCGCGCCGCCTGGGCGGTGCTGCGGGTCGGCTCGACCCCCAGGCAGGGAATGTCACGCTGGGCCACGTACTGCAGCAGGTAGCCGTCGTTGGCCGCCACTTCCACCACCCGGCTCCGGGCGTCCAGGCCGAAACGCTCGACCATCTGCGCCACGTAGTCTCGGGCATGCTGCAACCAGGTGCTGGAGAACGAACTGAAGTAGGCATAGTCGGCGTCGAACAGGTGGTCGGCGCGGGTGTAGTCCTCGGTCTGCACCAGCCAGCATTGCTGGCACACCTGGACCTTGAGCGGCACCCACTGCTCGGCCTGATCCAATTGCTCGGCCCGCAGGTAGGCGTTGGATGGCGGCGAGGTGCCCAGGTCGATCAGAGGCAGGCTCAGGCATGCGCCACAACCGCGGCAATTCATAGTCTTACTCCAGCGAAGGCAGCATCGAGCAAGGGGTGGCTGGCATCCCGGGTCGACAGATTATTGACAGGCAACGGCCAGTTGATCGCCAGTCGCGGGTCCAGCACCGACAACCCGGCCTCGTGCTCGGGGGCGTAGTCGGCGCTGTGCAGGTAGAGCAACTCGGCATCGTCGCTCAGGGCCTGGAAGCCATGGGCGAAACCCGCCGGCAGCAACAGGCTGCGCCCATCGCCGCCACGCAGGTGCTCGGCATGCCAATGCAAAAAGGTCGGTGACTCGGGGCGCAGGTCCACCGCCACATCCCAGACTTCGCCGCGCAAGCAACTGATGAGCTTGGCTTCGGGCCGGGCGGCGGTCTGATAGTGCAAGCCACGCACGCTGCCCTGTTCGCGGGTGCAGGAGTGGTTGATCTGGCGAATATGGAAGGGCTGGCCAAAGGCGCTCAGACTGCCTTCGCAGAACAGCCGGGAGAAATGCCCGCGCTGATCTTCGAAGCGTTTGTGGCGCACCTCGAACAACCCGGCCATTGGCAGAGCCAGGACCTGGAACTCGCTCACAGCGCCCCCCGGTACAGGTTCAACTGCCCAAGGGTCACGGCACGCATGTCCGCGCCGCTCTTCCAGGCCAGGTGCCAGTCCAGGGTCTGCGCCAGGCACTGTTGCAGCGTCCAGCGAGGTTTCCAGCCCAACAGCTGGCGCGCACGACTGCTGTCCAGACGCAGCAGGCCGGCTTCGTGCAGCTCACTGGGTTCGATTCGCAGGCCCGGGGCCTCGGGCCATTGCCGGGCCAGCAACTCCACCACTTCACCGACGCTGCACATGTCCTGTTCACCGGGCCCGAAGTTCCAGGCACCGGCGTATTGCGGGCCGTTCACGTACAGGCCGGCTGCCAGTTGCAGGTAACCGGCCAGGGGCTCCAGGGCGTGCTGCCAGGGGCGTACCGCCTGGGGATAACGCAAGGTCACCGGCTCGTCGGCCGACCAGGCCTTGAGCACGTCGGGAATCAACCGCTCGGGGGCGAAATCGCCACCGCCCAGCACGTTGCCGGCCCGGGCCGTGGCCAGGGCCAAGCCGTGCTCGGCATAACGCTCGGCAGCAAAGAAGGATGAGGCATAGGACTGAGCCAGCAACTCGCAACAAGCCTTGCTGCTGCTGTAGGGGTCATGGCCGCCCAGGGCTTCGTTTTCCCGATAGGGCCACAGCCATTCCTGATTGGCGTAGACCTTGTCAGTGGTCACCAGGACGCAGGCACGGACCCCACCGACCTGACGGATCGCTTCCAACAGGTTGAGGGTGCCCATGACGTTGCTTGAGTAGGTCCCCAGCGGATCACGGTAAGCCTCGCGCACCAGGGGCTGGGCCGCCAGGTGCAGGACGATTTCCGGCTGCACCTGGGCGATCAGCTCCAGCAGGCTGCCCAGGTCTCGCAGGTCGCCACGATGATCGTCGACACCTTCGGCCACCCGGGCCAGTTCGAACAGGCTCGGCTCGGTCCCGGGGTCCAGGGCGAATCCGCTGACCTGGGCCCCCAGGCTTTGCAGCCACAGGCTCAGCCAACTGCCCTTGAAACCGGTATGGCCGGTCAGCAGGACCCGCTTGCCACGCCAGAATTCCTGGCTCAGTCCCATTGCTTCCACGGGGCCTCCCCGCTTTGCCAGAGCTGCTCCAGATGATTCTTGTCCCGCAGGGTATCCATGGACTGCCAGAACCCCGAATGCTCGTAGGCGCTCAGTTGCTGATCCTTGGCCAACTGGATCAGCGGCTCGGCCTCCCAGGTGGTGCTGTCGCCATCGATGTAGGACAGCACCTTGGGCGACAACACGAAGAACCCGCCGTTGATCCAGCCACCGTCGCCACGAGGTTTCTCGGTGAAGCCCAGGACCTGGTCGCCATCGCGATCCAGGGCGCCATAGCGGCCCGGGGGCTGCACGGCAGTGACCGTGGCCAGCTTGCCGTGGGACCTGTGGAAATCCACCAATGCACCGATATCCAGATCGGATACGCCATCGCCATAGGTGAAGCAGAAAGCCTCGTCTTCCTGCAGATAACGTCCGGCCCGGCGCAAGCGTCCGCCGGTCATGGTTTCCTCTCCAGTGTCGATCAGCGTCACGCTCCACGGCTCGCTGTAATTCTGATGCACGTCCATGCGGTTGTTGCGCATGTCGAAGGTCACATCCGAAGTGTGCAGGAAGTAGTTGGCGAAGAAGTCCTTGATCGCGTAGCCCTTGTAGCCCAGGCAAATCACGAAGTCATGAATCCCGTGGGCGGAATACTGCTTCATGATGTGCCAAAGAATTGGCTTGCCACCGATCTCGATCATGGGCTTGGGCTTGAGGTGGGACTCTTCGCTGATTCGCGTACCCAGTCCACCTGCCAGAATTACTGCCTTCATCGCTGTCCTCTTGCTCTTCGTGGGCCAGCCCAGCCCTTTCAGGACTGGCACGGCGCCAGATGCAGATCATTCATCGCAACCAAAGGGGCCCTTGCACTGCGCCGCAGTGAAGGATTTATGGCGATTTGCCGAGGACTTGCAGGAAGTGCGCCAATTGCGTGCGCGGCGCCCGCAGGCGCCGCAGAAGACAGCGAGAGCAACCACCCGAACGGAGGATTGCCCCACATCCCGGCCAACGACGATGGCAATCGCCGGCCCGGGGGAGGACGATCAGTCCGCCAACCATCCCCACAGCCAGTGCCGCAGGTTGTCGTCGCGCAGCATGAAGTCGCGATGCACCGCTTCTCGCAGCTCATCCCCCATGCGGTAACTGGCTGCCGGGTCGGACAGGTGCATGCGGATCGCCTGCAACCATTCCTCGGTACTGTTGCTGCGGACCTTGGTGCAAGGCAGGAAACCGCGATAGGCCTCGGTGTCGGTGCAGATCACCGGGTAACCGCAGGCACCGTATTCCAGGAGCCGCAGGTTGCTCTTGCAGTCGTTGAAGATATGAAACTCCAGCGGCGCCAGCGCCAGATCCAGGTTCAGGCTGGCCAGCTTGAACGGATAGCTCTGCAGGCTGGTGAGCGAGTGAAATTCGTGTACGTAAGGACGCAGGTCGTCAGGGCACATGCCAAAGAATACCCACTCGACCTCGTTCGCCAGCTCGCGCACCACCTCGGCGATGATCTCCAGGTCGCCGGTATGGCTGGTGCCACCGCCCCAACCCACCCGCGGCTTGCTGGAGGTACCACGACGACTGGTCAAACTGGCCCAGGGGTCCAGCGCCAGCATGTTGGGCACCACGCGAATGTCGCTGTGCATGCTCGACAGGGCATCGGCCAGGGGCTGGGTGGTCACCACCACGCGATCACACAAGCCGATGCCTTCGCGCAGCATCTGCTCGGTGTTCACCGGCTTGTTCCGAGCGTGGGTGTTCTTCTTCGGCGCACTGACGATGTAGTCGTCGAGCTCGAAGACCCGCAGGGCGCTGGAGTATTTTTTCATCCGCAGAATGTCACTGGCCGCCCCTTCGCTGTAGCGGCACTGCAGGATGATGGTATCCGGCGACAGGCGCTCGATGTCCGCCGTGGACGGCGACTCGTAGGCCACCCGGGCAATCACCCGCCCCGCTTCTTCCAACGCCGTCAGGGGACCGGTCACCCGGTAATGCCCGACCGCGGAACTGTTGACCGGCAAGCCGAGGATCAAGGGCAAGGCGCGACTGCAGAACGGATTCCAGTTGTTGCGCAAGGAAGGCTCCAGACTGAAGCTGGAGTAGCCCAGGCTCAGGGCCGGGTTATAGGCCGGATCGCGAGCGATCTTCGCCATCCACTGCTGGTAGAAGCGCTCCTGCTCGGCCTCGCGGGCCAGCTGCCGCTCGCTGTCATCACCGGCAGGCGACGCTGGCCGCAGCATCAGGGTAGCGTGAGGCGTCCAGACCACCAGATAGCCGTTGCGGTCGACCCGCAGGCACAGGTCGGTCGCACCCAATTCGTCGGCGAACGCCTGCGCATCCAAGCCGCCCAGGCTGTCGAAGACCTCCTTGCGTACCATCAGGCAATCGCCACTGACCGCACTCCAGTTCTGTACCACTTGCAGCCGTTGCATGTAGCCCCGGGCGTCCATGGCTTCGCCGACAAAGGGCGAACTCGCAGGCCCGGCCATGCCCAGCACCTGGCCGGCATGGAGAATGGAGCCATCGGTGGCCAGAATCCGCGCCCCCACCACGCCCACCTCCGGACGCTGGGCCTGATTGAGCAACTCATCCAGCCAGTCGCCGCTGCAGATCAGCGCCCCCGGATTGAGCAGCAACAGGTAGTCGCCACGCGCCAGGCTCGCCGCACTGTTGATCAGCGCAGCCTGGCTGTGCGGACCGACATAAGGCAGAACCCGCAGCATCGCACCACCCAGCTGGGCCATGGCCGCCAGCCAGTCGGCCATGGCCGGGTCGCGACTGCCGGCATCCACCAGCACAATTTCGTAGTGGTTGTAGGCCGTCTGCTCGATCAGGCTTTCAACGCAGCGCTGCAGGGTCGCCAGGGAGTCACCGCACGGCAGGATGATCGACACCAGCGGCCGGCTGCCATGCAGGTAATCGATGCGATTGAGCAGGGGCAGGTCATCGTGAACAATCCGGTGTTCCACACCGATCCGCTGCAGATGCGCGGCCACCAGCCCTTCACTGGCCTCGATCACCTGGGGGCGGGACAACCACTGGGCGAAGCTGAACTCGGACTCCAGCTGGATATCGGCAATGTGCTCGATGGTCCGGGGGCCCGCCGCCTCCACCATCCGCCATAGAAGATCATGGGGCGCCAGTTCGCCATGGCGCGGATCGAACCCGCCTTCGGCCATGAAGCGCTCGCGGGAAAAAGCCAGGGCACGACCGACATAGGGATAGGAGCGCATCAGGTCGAGGTTGAAGTCAGGCTTGAACACCGGCTCCGACGACTCCCCCTCTACCAGCGCGCCTTCATCACTGTAGGCGCAGAGCATGGCCGGGGTATTGGCGATGCGCTCGGCAAGGATCAACAGTGCCGACTCCTGCAGGCGATCACCGGCCTGCAGCAGATAGAACCAGTCGCAACCTTCCAACTGCGGCACCAGCTCATTGAGCTGCTGCACCCAGTCGCCTCGCAGAGGCTGGTGCAGAACCCGGTCACGCACCTGCTCCTCGCCCACCGACAACACCAGCACCGCGGCAGGCGCGAACAGCTGGCCATCAATGCTGTCCAGAGTCCGGGCAAGCGCTTCGCCATCGCCCTCGAAGTCAAGGACCACCGGCACCAACTGCACCCGCCGCGGCCAGCTGTCGATGCGCTGAGGCATCAGCCGCTGCTCCACCGCCGAGAACTTGCGTACCGACAGCCACTCTCGATAGAAATCCTCGTAACTGATGCTCTCGCCACCCACCCGGCCATCGACCACGGTACTGCGGTTGCCCAACACCCGGGTCACGCACAGCTCCTGCCAGTTGCGCGGCTGCCCGGCCTCCCGAGCCATATCGACATACCGCACCCAGCCTGCCGCCGGCGCCGACTCGCCACTGCGGGCGGCCAGCATCTGCACCAGCCACTCCCACTCACTGCGTGCCTGCTTGAGCATTTCCGGGGTAGCGCTCAGGCGCCCCGGGTACAGGCGTTCGCAACTGAGCACCGTCACCAGCGCCGCGAGGTTGCCACGGCGCATCAGGCAGATGAACAGGGCGAAATCCAGCAGCGCGACAAAACCCGCGCCCTCCTGGATCAATGCCGGCAGCAGCTCCAGCACATCGGCACGACGCATCAGTGCCGAGCTGAAGTTGCCGAGGAAATTGCGTGGCGTGCTCTCGAAGATCGCCAGCATATCCTCGCCCTTGAGCACGGCATCGTTGTAGGTAAAACGGCAGTTGTCGACCCGCGGCGGCAGGATGAAATTCCCAGCGTCACTGAATACCCGCAGCGCACACACCAGATTGACATCCGGATTGTCGATCAGCACCGGCGCCTGCAGTGCGATGCTGGGTGCAAACAGCCGATCGTCGTCACACAACACCTTGATCAGCTCGCCACGCGCCTCTTCAACACAGCGCAGAACGTTCTTCTGCAGCCCAAGGCGTTGCGGGTTGCGCAGGTACCGCACAGGGTGCGCAGGCTCGGCCACGGCTTCAACGATACGCTGGATCTGATCGTCGGCACTGTCGTCGCAAATGACGATTTCCAGAGGCTGGTAGGTTTGGGCCAAGGCACTGTCGAGGGCCTGGCTGAAGAAGCGCGGGTTGAAGGCGGGGATAACGATGCTGACTAGAGGGGCTTGGTTCACGGTTGCAAACTCTCGAGCGGCGAGCCCTGGCCAGAAAGAACAGGGCTGCAGAACCGCTTAAAAAAGACGGCTGACGGCTCGACGGTCATGGCGTTCGAGCCGCAGCTCGAACGCCATGTTCTCAGACCTTGTTGAACAGGCCGAGCTGAGTGATCTTGCTGAAGGCCAACTGCGAGGCCTGCAACATGGTCTGCTGCAGGGTCAGGCGGGTCATGACTTCGGCCGGATCGGAATCACTGATGGCAGAACGGGTGGTGACGTTGGCTGCCGCCAGACTTTCGTTGATTTCGTTCTGGGTGGCCAAAGCCGAACCACGACCACCGATGGAGCTGATGCCGATGGACAGCTGATCGACACCACTGGCCAGGTTGGCCATGCCCGACGCGAGGTCGGCCAACTGCTTCTGGGTTGCCAGGACGTCACCGTCAGTGGGTGTGCTCAACGCGTTTTTCAACTGACTCACGGTGTCCAGGATGTTCTGGGTTTCGTGGGTGTTAACCGCCACGCTGAACTGATCGTTGGCGGCCGGCGAAGGAGCGCCCGTCAGGGTGAAGCTCACGCCTGCCGCAGTGGCGATATTGCCCGGCCCTACCACACCCGAAGACACCGGTTTGCTGTCTGCCGTCAGCGGCGCGGCATACAGATCGAAGTTGGTGGCGCTGGTGAACTTGAGCACGGCAGAGCCACTCGGGAACGTCGAGTTGTAGGCCACCGGATCAGTCACGCTGGCGGCCGAGACCTGAGTCATGCTCGGGTTGCCCGGAGAACGCGCAACGTTGAAGGTGTCCGGCTTCGACGCCAAGGTGAAACTGTGCCCCGGCAGCACCGCGCCAGCGACATCGCCGGACTTGAGATTGATGTTCAGGTTCAGATCGACACCACGGAAACTCACGGTCTGATTCGGCGAAGTACCGATCACGCCGCCCTTGCTGGCCTCGGCCGTCACATCGTTGCCGCTGCCATCGAGGATCTGCAACTGGGTACCGCTGACGAACGACACGGTATAAGGCTCGCCACCGCGGAACTGGCTGTTGTAGGTGCCGCTGTTGGTCATCTGGCCATTGGACAGGGAAACCCGCCCATCATCCACCACCGGCGAGGTCATGGTGACCTGGCTACGACTGGTGTTGAGCGCCTGCTGGAACACATCCCAACCGGTGCTGTTGGCAGCCATCATCATGGTGTCGCCCACCGGCAGCTTCAGGCTGCTCTGGTCACCGTTGTAGCTGTAGGTGCCATCGGAGTTGCGGCTGAACGGCGGAACGTCGTCCTTGGAGCCGCCAAAGAGATACTTGCCGTTTTCGTCCTGAGAGTTCATCAGGCTCAGCAGCTGCTCTTCGATCTGCCCCAGCTCGGCAGCATTGGCCTGCCGGTCGGCATTGGTGTAACCGGCGCTGCCGGCGCCGACGGCCAGTTGCTTGGCCCGGTCCAGAACGTTGTTGATGCTGGTCATCACCGACTCGGCCTGGCCCAGGGAAGCCTTGATCGAGTTGCTGTTGGCCTTGTACTGATCAAGCAGGGAAGCCTGCTGACCCAGCTGCAGCAAACGGGCAGCGCCCACCGGATCGTCGGCGGCGGTCTTGACCCGGACCAGGCTGCTGGCCTCTTCGCCGCTCTTGATCGCGTTGGAGAAGTTCTTCTGATAGTTGGCAGCCGAAGTCTCGTAATACTGGGCGGTGGAAATGCGCATGGGCTACGACTCCTTAAAGGCTGTTGATCAGCGTGCTGAAGGTTTCCTGCGCAGCCTTGATGATCTGCGAAGACGCGGTGTAGTACTGCTGGAACTTGACCAGGTTGCCGGTCTCATCGTCCAGGTTGACCCCGGACAGCGAGTCACGGGCACCCTTGGCGTTGGCCAGGATGGAACCGTTGGCAGCACTGTCGAGCTTGGCCTGGCTGGCCTTGGCGCCGACGTTCTCGATCAGCTTGCCGTAGGCATCCACCAGGGTGATGCCCTTGCTCGCCGAACCGGTGTCCACGGTCTGCTTGGTCTGCAGACCCGACAGCGCCAGGCCGTTGCGGTTATCCGAAGAACCGGCACCATTCACCGAAATGTTCATGTTGTCGCCGGCATTGGGCGAACCGGCGACGGTCATCTGCACCGTGAAGGTCTTGGTCACAGGTGGCGCGCCGCCGTCAGTGATCGGGTTGCCGCTGGCATCGAGCATCTTGATCTGCAGGTTCAGGACATTGCTCTGCCCTGGCACGATGGAGCCGCTGCCCATCTTGACGCCCTTGGCGTCAAAGTAATCGTAGGTCTGGCTGCCGCCGGACGCCGCATTGAACACCACCTTGACCGGGCCGGAGTTCTTCAGGGCGGTCTGCATTTCCAGCTTGCTGGCTGCATCGTAGTTGTTGATCGGCACCGCCAGGGACGGCTGCGCAGAGATGCTCAGGGAGCTCTTGACCCCGGCACCGATCTCGGCCTTCAGCGGCGCAGCCAGAGCCAGGCGCTTGGCGTCGGTCATTTCCGTCTGGATGGTGGCTGCGGCATTGCGGGTCGGGGTGATCTTGAAGCTGTCACCGGCGGCCACCGTACCATTGAGGTTCAGCGAAAAGCCGTCGATCACGGGTGCCGGGCTGGTCGTGGTGCTGAAGGTGCCCATGTCCTTGCCGTCGGAACGCTTGACGCTGTAATTCGTGGCGCTGCTGAAGGTCACGGTGTAGTCGCCGGTGCTCAGCTTGCCGGTGTCCTTGATGGTCACATCGAAGTTGCCCGAGCCCGCGCTGTTGGCGGCGCTGGCCATACTGCGCTGACTGATCATCCGCAGGCTGTTGATGTCGTTGAACAGGTTGCCGCCGAACTCACCGTTCTTGTCGATACCCTGGGCCATCTGGCTGTTCATCTGGTCGGCAACCACCAGGGCCACGCGCCCCAGTTCATTCATTGCCGGGTCCAGCACTTCACTGCGATAGCGCAACAGGCCACCAATCTCGCCACCGGTGGTGACGTTGGTGATGTCCACGGTGCTGGTGCCGCGATTGAGCTGCAGCATGGAGCGCGTCGGGTCGTTCTTGCCCTGCACCACTTCCAGGGTGTTGGCGGAGTTGCCCATCACCAGCGGCTGGCCACTGCCCAAGTACAAGTCGAGGCTGGAACCACGCTCCGACACCTGGACGCCGATAAAGGTCGAAAGCTGGCGCACGGTTTCGTTACGGGCATCCAACAGGTCGTTGGGCATGCCGTTGCCGTTGGTCGACAGTTCGGAAATCTTCTGGTTGAGCTGGGCGACGGTATTGGCCAGCTTATTGACCTGGTCGGCCATGCTCGCCATGTTGCCGTTGATGTTGCTGTTCTGTTCGTTGAGCTGGCTGGACACCGAGTTGAAACGGTTGCTCAAGGCCTGGGTGTCGCTGAGCAGCAACTGCCGGGAAGCCTCATCGGTAGGCTTGGCGTTGAGGTTCTGCAGCGAGGCGAAGAATTTGGTCAGCGCGCCATTCATGCCGGTGCCGTTGTCCGACAGCAACTGGTCGACCGGGCTGATCTGGCCCTGGTAGGCCGCGACGTCACTGTTCAAGGACGTGGCGGTGCGCAACTGGGCATCGAGGAAGCTGTTGTACACCCGGCGTACGTCCGCCAGGGTGGTACCGGTGCCGATGAAGACATTGCCGAATTGAGCGGAGGCCTTGGTGCCCTGCACGGTCTGCTGGCGCGAGTACCCGGCGGTGTCGGCGTTGGCAATGTTGTTACCTGTAGTCACCAACGACGTTTGGCTGGCGGCCAGCCCCGACATCCCAATATTGAGCAAACTCATGATTCAGACCTTATAAATTCGTGGAAACGCCCGCCGCAGCGTAGCTCTCGTAGTTCTTCATCTGCTTGGCTATCTGCGAAATCTTGCTAGCGTAATCCGGGTCCGTTGCATACCCGGCTTTTTGCAACTCGCGAACAAACTGTTCTGGTTTATCGGCAACCTTCAGCACTTCTTGATAGCGATTATTGCTCTGCAACAAGGTCACCAGATCGTGGAAGCTGTCCTGGTAGGAATCATAGGAACGGAACGCCGCCGTCTCCTTGACCATCTGCCCATCGCGGAACTCGCTGGTGATCGCTCGGGCCTGAGCGCCCTGCCAACTTTTGTTGGCCTTGATGCCGAACAGGTTGTGACTGCTGCTGCCATCCTGCTGACGCATGACCGATTTACCCCAGCCGGTTTCCAGCGCGGCCTGGGCTACCAGATAACGCGGATCGATACCGATGCGCTGGGCCGCCTGCTGCGCCATCGGCAACATGGTGGCGACAAAATCATCTGCGGAACTGAAGGCGCGCTTGGCCGGCGCCAGCGGCGGCTGAGCCATGGCCCGGCCATACACGCGCATCTTGCCCTGGGACTCGGCGTAGCCCTGGTTGACCCGCCACTCGCCACGCAGCACTGCATCGGCGGCTGCGCTATTGCGGGTGGGCACAACGTTCTGGGTAGAGGCGTCAGCAGTCGCACCGGCCGAAGGCACGATACCGGTCAACAGGCGATCGGTAAGCTTGCTCGGCAACGACAGGCGCCGTTGATTGAGCAACGCCATATCGTTATGCGACACCGTGCTGCGCAACGGGTCCTGGGCACGCGAGGCCCACATTGGACGCTGACCATTGACCCGGCTCAACGGACCATCCTGGGCGGTGGTACCGGCGGCAATCGGGGTCGGAGTCGCCACCGGCGCCGCGGCTGTCAAGGCCGTATGGGTCGCGCCCGGGTTGGCCGGCTTGTTCTTCATCATCTGGCGCATCAGCACATTGGCCAGGCCGATACCGCCACCCTCGCGAGACAGGGACACCGCCAACTGCTGGTCGTACATGTCCTGGTACTGCTTGGCGGCCGGGGTGTTGAGCGGGTTGTCCTGGGCAATGACATCGGTGGCCTTGCGCATGGACTTGAGCATTTCATTGAGGAACAGCGACTCGAACTCCTGCGCCACTTTGCGCACGTTGGCTTCGCCGTTCTTGTCGCCGACCTTGAGTTGCTGCAGGCGATTGAGGTCGGAGTAAGACCCGGAATCGCCGCTGCCAATCAGTCCGCTCTTACGAATATCCATGGCGCTCACCTCAAATCACGATCAGGTCGGCCTGCAAGGCGCCGGCCTGTTTCAAGGCTTCGAGGATCGCCATCAAGTCACCTGGCGCAGCCCCGACCTGGTTCACCGCACGGACGATCTCATCCAGGGTGGTGCCCGGGCCGAACTTGAACATCGGCTTGGCTTCCTGCTGGGCGTTGACCCGCGAACGCGGCACCACAGCGGTCTGGCCATTGGACAGAGGGCCAGGCTGGCTGACGATCGGGTCTTCGGTAATGGTCACGGTCAGGCTGCCGTGGGTCACCGCCGCCGGCGACACCTTGACGTTCTGGCCAATGACGATGGTGCCGGTACGGGAGTTGATGATGACCTTCGCCACCGCCTGCCCCGGATCGACTTCCAGATTCTCCAGGATCGACAAGTAGTCCACGCGCTGGCTTGGGTCCAGAGGCGCGGTGACCCGGATCGAACCGCCATCGATGGCCTGGGCCACGCCCGGGCCGAGCATGTCGTTGATCTTGTCGACAATGCGCTTGGCGGTGGTGAAGTCCGAACGATTGAGGTTCAGGGTCAGGCTGTTGCCCTGATTGAAACCGCTGGGCACGGCGCGCTCCACCGAAGCACCACCGGGAATCCGTCCGGCAGATGGCACGTTGACGGTGATCTTCGAACCGTCACGCCCCTCGGCATCGAAACCGCCCACCACCAGGTTGCCCTGGGCAATGGCGTAGACGTTGCCGTCGATCCCCTTGAGCGGGGTCAGCAGCAAGGTGCCGCCACGCAGGCTCTTGGAGTTACCGATGGAGGAAACGGTGATATCCACCTGCTGACCCGGCTTGGCGAATGCCGGCAGATCGGCGCTGACCGACACCGCCGCGACGTTCTTCAACTGCACGTTGCCGGAGCCGGCCGGCACCTTGATGCCAAACTGCGACAGCATGTTGTTGAACGTCTGCAGAGTGAACGGGGTCTGGGTCGTCTGGTCGCCGGTGCCGTTAAGCCCGACCACCAGGCCGTAACCGATCAATTGGTTGGAACGCACGCCGGAAATACTGGCAATGTCCTTCAACCGCTCGGCCTGGACGCCAAGGGAAGTGGACAGCAACAACGCCGCCGCCATCAGGTGCTTGAAGTTGAACATGAGGCTTCTCATCACCTAGAAAGGGAACAGCGGACTGAGGAAGAAACGATCGAACCAGCCAGGCTGGTTAGCATCGGCAAACGAGCCGGTACCCGAATAGGTAATGCGGGCATCTGCCACCCGGGTCGAGGAGACGGTGTTGTCGGTAGCGATATCGTCTGCCCGTACCAGACCGGCAATGCGCACCAGTTCGTCGCCGGTGTTGAGCGTCATCCACTTCTCGCCGCGCACCGCGATGATGCCGTTGGGCAATACATCGGCCACGGTGACGGTGATCGAACCGGTCAGGCTGTTGCTCTGCGCGGCCTTACTGTCGCCCTTGGTGGCGCGATTACCGCTGTAGCCGGCATTCAACGTCAGGTCGCCATCGCTCAACGGGTTGTTGACATTGGGCACAGCGCCAAACAGCGAGGTCAGGCCGATGCTGTTGGAGCTGGTCTTGTTCAGGGCCGAGTTGGCGCCCTTGCTGGCACTGGTCCGCTCGTTCAGGGTGATGGTAATGATGTCACCCACCCGGAACGCCTTGCGGTCGCTGTACAGGTTCTGCTCAAAACCGGCCTGGTAGATCGAGCCGTTGTTGGACGCGGAAGGCAGCGGCGTGCGCGGCAACACCGGGGCGTAATAAGGGTCATTGGGCTTGGGCGGCGGAGCAACACAGCCCGCGAGCACGGCACTCCCACTCAGCGCTAGAACACACATAAACCGATTCATGACCCTTCCTCACGATGTTGCCGGTGCGCCACTTCAGACCCGTGGCGACCTCAAGACTTGATTACAGCTTCTGCGTAATGAACGAGAGCATCTGGTCCGCAGTGGAGATCACCTTGGAGTTCATCTCGTAGGCCCGCTGGGTGGTGATCATGTTGACCATCTCCTCAACGGTGCTGACGTTGGACGCTTCCAGGGTGTTCTGCAGCGTGGTGCCGAAGCCGTTAAGGCCTGGAGTACCAATTTGCGGCGCGCCACTGGCGGCGGTTTCCAGGAACAGGTTGTTGCCCTGGGACTGCAGGCCAGCCGGGTTGATGAAGTCGGCGGTTTGCAGGTTACCGATCACCTGGGAAGCCGGGTTGCCGGCGATGGTGATGGATACGGTGCCGTCCTGACCCACGGTGAAGGTCTGTGCGTCGTTGGGCACAACCACCGCAGGCTCCAGGGCAAAACCGCTGGCAGTGACGATCTGGCCATCGGAATTGAGGTGGAACGTACCGTCACGGGTATAGGCCGTGGTGCCGTCGGGCTGCAGGATCTGGAAGAAACCACGGCCATTGATGGCCAGGTCCAGAGGCTGCTCGGTGGTCTGCAGGCTGCCGGCAGTGAAGTTCTTCTGAGTCCCGACAATGCGCACACCGGTACCGACCTGCAGGCCGGTTGGCAGTTCGCTGTCCTGGGTCGACTGGGCACCGGGCTGGCGCTTGATCTGATACAGCAGGTCCTGGAACTCGGCGCGATCACGTTTGAAACCCGTGGTCGAGACGTTCGCCAGGTTGTTGGAAATAACACTCAGGTTGGTGTCCTGGGCGGACAGACCGGTTTTGGCAACCCATAGAGCCGGAAGCATTCGATTCTCCTCTCGCGCCTGTTTTACGGCGCTAGATACTGGTAATTAGCTGATCTGCAAGACCCGAGCCATGGCCTGGTCGTCTTCTTTGGCGCTGTTCATCATCTTGACGTGCAATTCGAACTGGCGGGACAAGGCCAGCACCGCGGTCATTTCTTCCACGGCATTGACGTTGCTCGACTCCAGGAACCCCGAGACCAACTGCACATTGGCATCGGCAGGCGCCGGCTGGCCGTCCTTGGTCTTGATCGACCCATCCAGGCCCTTGGTCAGGTTCTTGATATCCGGATTGACCAGCTTGATGCGATCGACCTCGGCCATGACCCGCGGACCTTCACCCATGGCACGAATGCTGATGGTGCCGTCCTGGCCGACTTCGATCTTCTGCTCTGGCGGCACGGCGATAGGACCGCCATTGCCCATGACCGGCATGCCATTGCCTGCACGCAGCACGCCCAGAGCGTCGACATTCAAACTGCCGGTACGCACATAGCTTTCGCTGCCATCGGGGCTCTGCACGGCGATCCAGCCCTTGCCGCTGACGGCCACGTCCAGGTCACGGCCGGTTTCCACCATGGAGCCGGGAGTAAAATCCGTTGCCGGCCGCTCCCCCATGGCAAAGGCCCGCGCCGGAAAACTGTCACCAAACACCGGCATCGCGCGCGCCTGCTCCAGGTCGCGCTGAAAACCGTTGGTGGAGATGTTCGCCAGATTGTTGGCATGAGCCTTTTGCGCCAGAGCATTCTGGCTGGCGCCGGTCATTGCCACATAAAGGTACTTGTCCACAATCGTTCCTCATCTGCCGGACGTTTGCCGCCCCACACTGTACTGAGCATGGCGTAAGCAATTTCTACACCAACTTTAACTTCCAACAGCGCTCCCCATGCAGGCCGGGGCTTTGCCGCGAGCAACGGGTTTTTCAGGGCGGAATGAGAGACGAAAAAACGGCGGACTTATGCCGCTAACGGCAAGTCTCGGTCGCACGCCCCGGGTTCGTTCCGCACTCGAGCTGGACACTTTGTGAACGGATCTTGCTAGGCACAGTGACTGGCTATCGCAACTTCAGTTTGCGCAGGGGTGGCCGACACCTAAGCCAGTGACTGCCAAGGAGAACCACTTTGAACCTGTACCTCAATCAGCTGCGCAAGACAGCTGACTTCAAGGAAGCCATCTATTCCGGGGATATCTTCCTGGACACTGACCTGGCCACCGCAAAAGAACTCTGCGGGTACGCCAAGGAAAGCATCACCGCGGCATTCGATGGCGAAACCAACCACCAGGCTCTGCACACGATGATGCCGGTAGAAGAGTTCGTCAGCCGGGTTACCCGACTCAAGGGCCAGTTCACCAACAGCCAGCGCGTCAAGGATCTGATCCTTGGCTTCATTCACGAGATCGGCATCGATCCTCGGGACTACATTTTCGACGTACCGCGCCTGCGGGTCGTGCCCAACTACGACTACCTGCACGCTGGCGTCAGCTACGCCTACAAGCCTCATCGCGACAGCTGGTACGGCAGCGTGGATTGCCAGATCAACACCTGGATGCCGGTCTACACCATCACCCCGGACCAGACCATGATGATCAACCCCAGCTACTTCGAGAAGCCGGTGGCCAACACCTCGAAGGACTGGAGCCTGAAGGACTGGATCAGCAACCAGCGACACAAGGCCAAGGACAACCTGACCGAAGAAGTACGGGTCCACCCGGTGCCCCTGGGGGAGATCGACGACAGCTCTGAACTGCGCATCGCCGGCAACTCAGGCGAGATGCTGGTGTTCTCCGGCTCGCACCTGCACGGCACTGTCCCCAACCGTACCGACCGCACCCGCTTCAGCGTGGACTTCCGCCTGATGCACCTCGAAGACCTGAAACACAACCGCGGAGCCCCCAACGTAGACAGCGCCTGCCCCGACGTCGGCTCCGGCTTCAAAGACTACTTCCACGCCCACGACTTCTCGAATTTCCAAGGATTCAAGCCATGACCAAACGTCGCCTTACCCCCGCCGAAGCCCAATACAACGAAACCCGCGCCGGCGTACTCAAGCGGGTCGACGCCGAGTACGTAGCCGACGCGCCCTTCGTCTTCGCCAACCGCATCAACGTCACCGCCGCGCTGTCGCGCATGGAGCTGTTCAAGAAGGTCATGGATGTGCCCGGGGCGATCATCGAGTGCGGCGTGTACAAGGGCAACTCGCTGATGCTCTACATGCACCTGTCGATGATCCTCGAGCCTTATGCCATCAACCGCTCCATCGTCGGCTTCGACACCTTCGAAGGCTTCACCAGCATCAACAAGGACGAGGACCCGGCCGACATCAACGAAAGCATGTTCTCCGACACCGACCAGTCGCTGATCCAGGACATGATCGATGCCAACGACCTGCTGCGTCCGGTGAACCGCATCCCGCGCTGCGAGCTGGTCAAGGGCGACATCTGCAAGACCGTGCCGGAATTCGTCAAGTCGCGTCCGGACCTGGTAGTGGCCATGCTGATCCTCGACACCGACCTGTACGAGCCCACCAAGGTCGCCCTGGAAACCTTCCTGCCGTACATGCCCAAGGGCGCTATCGTGGTTCTCGACGAAGTCGCCTACCGCAACTTCCCGGGCGAAACCAAGGCCCTGCGCGAAGTGTTCGACATGAACAAGATCGAACTCAAGCGCCTGCCTTTTGACTCCTGTGTCGGCTACTTCCATATCTGAAGACAGCCAGCCCCGAGCCAAACGAAAAGCCCCGCTTCATAAGCGGGGCTTTTTTCATTCCGGCGACTCCTTGCCGACCTCGTACTGGCGCAACTTGTTGGCGATGGTGGTATGGGAAACCCCCAGGCGCTTGCCCAGTTGCCGACTGCTGGGATGCTCGGCATAGAGACTTTCCAGCACCGCCTTTTCAAAGCGACCGACAATCTGCTCAAGGCCGCCTTCCAGGGAAAAGTCCCCCAGGGGCTGGCGCGCGCCATAGTCCGGCAGACGGATATGCTCGGCCTTGACCATGCCGCCATCACACAGCGAGACCGCCTGGAACAGCACGTTCTCCAACTGCCGGACATTGCCCGGCCAGTGATAGTGACTGAGGCGCTCCATGGCCGCCGGAGCCAACCGTGGCAGCGGACAGCCGATCTGGCGACTGGCCTGATCGAGGAAGTGCTCCACCAGGGGCGTCAAACCATCGAGGCATTCGCGCAGCGGCGGAATATGCAGGGACAGCACGTTGAGTCGGTGGTACAGGTCCTGGCGAAACTCGCCCCGGGCACAGAGTTCGGACAGATCCACCTGAGTCGCACAGATCACCCGCACATCCAGGTACACCTCCTCGTCACTGCCGACACGACGGAAGCAGCCATCCTGGAGGAAACGCAGCAACTTGACCTGCAGGCGCGGGCTCATTTCCCCCACACCATCGAGAAACAGCGTGCCGCCGGCCGTCAGCTCCAGCAGCCCGAGCTTGCCCTCGGCCCGAGCCCCTTCGAAGGCCCCGGGGCCATAGCCGAACAGCTCGGTCTCGGCCATGGATTCCGGCAGCCCGGCGCAGTTCAGAGCCATCAGCGGCGACTGGCCCCGAGGGCTGGCCAGGTGGCAGGCGCGGGCCAGCAACTCCTTGCCGGTGCCGGTCTCGCCTTCAATCAACAGAGGCGCATCCAGGGGCGCCATGCGCCGGGCTTCCCGCACCACCGCTGCCATGACTTTCGAGCTCTGGAAAATACTGTCAAAGCCCCGCAGCTCCTGCTTGCGCACATTGTAGATACGCTCACCAACCCGATCCGCCCGATGCAGGGTCAATACCGCACCGGCCATAGCCTCGCTGTCATCGTGCTCGGATTGCAGCGGGGCGATGTCCGCCAGAAACACGTCGCCCTTGACCTTGACCCGCAGCCCGTTGATCCGCGACTGGTTGGCCCGCACCAACTCCGGCAAATCGAAGTCCTCGGCGTAGCGTGACAGCGGAATCCCCGGCACTTCATCCACCCGCACGCCCAGCAACTGCGCTGCCGCTCGGTTGGCGGCCACGATGGAGCCGCCCATGTCGATGGACAGCACCGGGAACTCCAGGGCACCCAGCAGCGCATTGAGCTCCATATGCCGACGCTCGCTGGGCATCAGCCCGACCCTTTTGACGCCAAACACTCCGGCGATGGATTCGAACTTGGGGCGCAATGCCTGGAACTGCAGGTTGATCAGGTTCGGACAGTGCAGATAGATGGCGTTGCCATGCTCGCCCCCCACCTCGCCCCGGGCCACGTTGATCCCGTATTCCACCAGCAGATTGAGGATGTCCCGCAGGATGCCGATGCGGTTCTGGCAGTGAACTTTGATACGCATGAAGAAAGGCCCGAAGCGGATAATGGAGGGCATAAACGCCGAAAACCGACGCTTTTGACGTCGGCATTTGCAAACTTTCTGCTGGATGGCGCAGATAATCGTCAAGATTATGTGACAGCAAAGGGCTTTTTCAAACCTGAAAACCCACAATACTTGGGAGCCCTGGGCAAAACCGTAACGATTAGTTTACAAATTGACGTCCTAACCCCCTCCGTCAGCGCCAGTCAGCTGCTGCAAAGCGTCGCACCCTGGGGTATCACTGGGGTCACACATAACAAGAACGCATCCCCTGGCAGGAGAGCAGCATGAAGCAGACGCAGTACGTGGCCCGCGAGCCCGACGCGCAAGGTTTTATCGACTATCCACCCGAAGAACACGCGGTGTGGAACACCCTGATCACGCGCCAGTTGAAAGTGATCGAGGGGCGCGCGTGCCAGGAGTACCTGGACGGCATCGACAAACTCGGACTGCCCCACGACCGCATCCCGCAGCTGAGTGAAATCAACAAGGTCCTCGGCGAAACCACGGGCTGGCAAGTGGCCCGGGTGCCGGCACTGATTCCTTTCCAGACCTTTTTCGAACTGCTGGCCAGCAAGCGCTTTCCGGTGGCGACCTTCATTCGTACTCCTGAAGAGTTGGACTACCTGCAGGAACCGGACATCTTCCACGAGATTTTCGGCCACTGCCCGCTGCTGACCAACCCCTGGTTCGCCGAATTCACCCACACCTACGGCAAGCTCGGCCTGCAAGCCACCAAGGAAGAGCGCGTTTACCTGGCGCGTCTGTACTGGATGACTATCGAGTTCGGCCTGGTGGACACCCCCGACGGACGACGCATCTACGGCGGCGGCATCCTCTCCTCGCCCAAGGAAACCGTCTACAGCCTGTCCGAAGAGCCGGAGCACCAGGCCTTCGATCCGCTGGAAGCCATGCGCACGCCTTATCGCATCGACATCCTGCAACCCATCTACTTTGCCCTGCCCAACCTCAAGCGCCTGTTCGACCTGGCCCATGAAGACATCATGGCCCTGGTCCACCAAGGCATGCAGCTGGGCCTGCACGCCCCCAAGTTCCCGCCAAAACCCAAGGCGGCCTGAGCAGCCCGCCCTCGCGGGCGGCTGCGAAAGATAGTAACTTCCAACAAGAATCGAACTCAGGAATACACCATGACCGCTCTGAACCAAGCCCATTGCGAAGCCTGCCGCGCCGATGCCCCTCAGGTCAGCGACGAAGAACTGCCGGTACTGATCAAGCAGATCCCCGACTGGAACATCGAAGTGCGTGACGGCGTGATGCAGCTGGAAAAAGTCTTCCTGTTCAAGAATTTCAAATTCGCCCTGGCCTTCACCAATGCCATGGGCGAGATCTCCGAGGCCGAAGGCCACCACCCGGGCCTGCTCACCGAATGGGGCAAAGTCACCGTGACCTGGTGGAGCCACTCGATCAAGGGCCTGCACCGCAACGACTTCATCATGGCCGCCCGCACCGACGAAGTGGCCAAGACCGCAGAAGGACGCAAGTAATGCATTTCGATGCCATCGGTCGCGTACCCGGCGATCCGATTCTCGGCCTGATGGAGGCCTACGCCAACGATCCCAATCCGCGCAAATTCGACCTCGGCGTGGGGGTCTACAAGGATGCTCAGGGCCTGACGCCGATCCCGCAATCGGTGAAGCTGGCGGAGCAGCGCCTGGTGGATCGCCAGACCACCAAGACCTACATCGGAGGCCACGGTGACGCGGCCTTCGGCAAGGTAATCAATGAACTGGTACTGGGCAGTGATTCGCCACTCATCGCCGCGCAGCGCGCCGGTGCTACCCAGACCCCGGGCGGCACCGGCGCCCTGCGCCTGAGCGCCGACTTCATCGCCCAGTGCCTGCCGGGCCGCGGCGTTTGGTTGAGCAACCCGACCTGGCCGATCCACGAAACCATCTTCGCCGCAGCCGGGGTCAAGGTCAGTCACTACCCCTACGTGGGCAGCGACAACCGCCTGGACGTCGAGGCCATGCTGGACACCCTGAACCGGGTGCCCGAAGGCGACGTGGTGCTGGTGCACGCCTGCTGCCACAACCCCACCGGCTTCGACCTGAGCCAGGCCGACTGGCAACGGGTGCTGGAGGTGGTGCGCAAGCGCAACCTGCTGCCGCTGATCGACTTCGCCTACCAGGGCTTTGGCGACGGCCTGGAACAGGATGCCTGGGCGGTGCGGTTGTTCGCCGCCGAAGTGCCGGAAGTACTGATCACCAGTTCCTGCTCGAAGAACTTCGGCCTGTACCGCGATCGCACCGGGGCCCTGATCGTCTGCACCCGGGACGCCGAAAAGCTCCTCGACGTGCGCAGTCAACTGGCCCATATCGCCCGTAACCTGTGGTCCACACCACCGGATCATGGGGCCGCAGTAGTCGCCACCATCCTCGGCGACCCGGAGCTGAAAAGCCTCTGGGCCGACGAAGTGGAAGCCATGCGCCAGCGCATCGCCCAATTGCGCGCCGGCCTGCTGGAAGCCTTGCAGCCCTATGGACTGGCCGAGCGCTTCGCCCACATCGGCGTGCAACGCGGCATGTTCTCCTACACCGGCCTGAGCCCGTCTCAGGTCAAGGAACTGCGTGAACACCACAGCGTGTACATGGTCAGTTCCGGCCGGGCCAATGTGGCCGGAATCGACGCTTCGCGCCTGAACCTGCTGGCTGAGGCGATCGCTCGGGTCGTCTAAAAGCAGAGCGCGTGCTTGCCGGCGCGGGAGGCCCTGAGGGTGCCTTCGCTGGCAAGCCGGTTCCTGCCGCCGCTTTGTCCTTTCATCCCGAAATCGCGATAAAAATCTTTTTGTCATTTCCAGTGCTGTATCCTGCCCAGGCTTTTTAAAAGCGCGGACCTACCCAGCGATTTAAAAAACAGACTTTGCGAGGAGCAACGACATGCATGAGATCCCGAATCTCCCCTTCCCAAGCCTGCACGAAACTGAGCAGACAACCACGCCACAAGCCAGTGCCGAAAAGCCTGTAGTGCAAGAAGCCGCCGACAGCCGCAAGGCCGACAGCGAAGACTGAAAAGAGCTGTAACCAGACCGTGTGGAAAGCGCTACTCAAGCGCTTTCCACACCGCCTGAATCTTTCCCCCCGAGCCCCTGCCGAACCATGACCGACTCCTTCAGCGAAACCCAAGCCAGCGTACTGCTGGGTACTGCGGAAAAAATGATCGAGATCTGGAATCGCCTCAGCCCGGAAAAACAGGCCGCCCTGCTGGCCCGTTTCGGCACCCAGGAAAATGCCCTGGCCGCTCTGGTCACCACTCAGCTGCTGAGCGCCAAAAACGCCTGACTCAATCCCTCAACCAGGGACGTTCTGAACAACGCGTCGATTTCTGCCCCTGCATCCCCGTCCACATCGGTATCATAAGCAGCCTATCTATTGAGCTGTCGCAGTGGACCCATTCCCATGCCAGATACCCAGCGCCCCTTGACGGTCACGCTGCAAGTCGTCTCCATCGTCCTGTTCACCTTTATTGGCTACCTGAATATCGGCATTCCCCTGGCGGTACTGCCAGGCTACGTCCATAGCGACCTGGGGTTTGGCGCGGTGATCGCCGGCCTGGTGATCAGCGTGCAATACCTGGCCACCCTCCTCAGCCGTCCCTACGCCGGACGCATCATCGACAACCTGGGCTGCAAGCGCGCTGTCATGTACGGCCTGGCCGGCTGCGGCCTGAGCGGCGTGTTCATGCTGCTTTCCGCCTGGCTGCAGGGTCAGCCGACCCTGAGTTTGATCAGCCTGCTGATCGGCCGCCTGGTACTGGGCAGCGCGGAAAGCCTGGTGGGCTCGGGGTCGATTGGTTGGGGCATCGGTCGGGTCGGCGCACAGAACACCGCCAAGGTGATTTCCTGGAACGGCATCGCCAGTTATGGCGCCCTGGCCATCGGCGCGCCCCTGGGGGTTTGGCTGGTCAACCGCCTGGGCCTGTGGAGCATGGGGGTAAGCATCATTCTGCTGGCGGTGCTCGGCCTGCTACTGGCCTGGCCAAAACTCGCCGCGCCGATAGTCGCCGGGGAACGCCTGCCGTTCATCCATGTGCTGGGCAAAGTCTTCCCTCACGGTTGCGGCCTGGCCCTGGGCTCCATCGGCTTTGGCACCATCGCCACCTTCATCACCCTGTACTACACGACCCAGCACTGGTCCAACGCGGTGCTGTGCCTGAGCCTGTTCGGCGCCAGTTTCATTGGTGCACGCCTGCTGTTCGGCAACCTGATCAACCGCCTCGGCGGCTTTCGCGTGGCCATTGCCTGCCTGTCGGTGGAAACCCTCGGCCTGCTCCTGCTGTGGCTGGCCCCCGATGCCAACTGGGCCCTGGCCGGCGCGGCCTTGAGCGGCTTTGGCTTCTCCCTGGTGTTCCCGGCACTGGGCGTGGAAGCGGTCAATCTGGTGCCGGCCTCCAGCCGTGGCGCGGCGGTGGGCGCCTACTCGCTGTTCATCGACCTGTCATTGGGCATCACCGGACCACTGGCCGGGGCGATTGCCGGCGGTTTCGGCTTTGCCTCGATCTTCCTGTTTGCCGCCATCGCCGCGTGCTGCGGCCTGCTGCTAAGCCTGTACCTGTATCACCAGGCCCCCAAGCAGCGTAAGGAACGTTCGAACCGCTAGAAGTCCACTTTGCCGCGGCCAGCCTTGATGCTGCCGCGCTTGGCCTTGCTCTCCAGGCGGCGCTTCTTCGAGCCCAGGGTCGGCTTGGTGGGGCGGCGCTTCTTTTCCACCTTGACGGCGCTGAGGATCAGCTCGGTGAGACGCTCCAGGGCATCGGCGCGATTCTGCTCCTGGGTGCGGTACTGCTGGGCCTTGAGAATGATCACGCCGTCACTGGTGATGCGACTGTCGCGCAGCGCCAGCAGGCGCTCCTTGTAGAAAGGTGGCAGGGACGAGGCCGGAATATCGAAGCGCAGATGCACTGCGCTGGACACCTTGTTGACGTTCTGACCACCGGCGCCCTGGGCGCGGATGGCGGTCAGCTCGATCTCGGCATCCGGCAGATGCACGTTGTTGGAAATCACCAGCATGGAACAGGAATCCGTCTTCAGGGCGCACAGGATACCCCCATTCCCCACGCTCTTGCGGACCTGTTCGCTGGCAAGCCAGCGCCTGCAACGGTCAGCTCCCATGCAGGAGCCGACTGGCCGACGAAAGCGATCTCGCTCCCACAAAGATCACAGGCATGAAAAACCCGGCCGGAGCCGGGTCTGTCATGGCCGAGGCCGCGCTTACTTC
This sequence comes from Pseudomonas danubii, assembly GCF_042980055.1. Lineage (NCBI taxonomy): Bacteria > Pseudomonadati > Pseudomonadota > Gammaproteobacteria > Pseudomonadales > Pseudomonadaceae > Pseudomonas > Pseudomonas danubii. Next base: position 2,993,479 of record NZ_CP116502.1, on the reverse strand, counting down.
AGCGCAGTGCTGGCTGCTTGCAGCGAGTGCTGAGCACTGCGCTTGTTCTTGATCAGGTAGCAGCCCCACATGAACACCACCCACACCGGGATCGCGTACACCGAGATCTGAATGCCTGGAATCATCAGCATGATGCCGAGGATGAACACCACGAACGCCAGGCAGACATAGTTGCCGTAGGGGTACCACAGCGCCTTGAACAGCGAGGTCTGACCGGTACGGTTCATGTGCTGGCGGAACTTGAAGTGCGAGTAGCTGATCATGGCCCAGTTGATCACCAGGGTTGCCACCACCAGGGACATCAGCAGCTCAAGGGCGTGCTGGGGAATCAGGTAGTTGAGCACCACGGCAACGAAGGTCACCACCGCCGAGGCGAGGATCGACAGCACCGGCACGCCGCGCTTGTCGATCTTGGCCAGGACTTTCGGCGCATCGCCCTGCTCGGCCATGCCCAGCAGCATGCGGCTGTTGCAGTAGGTGCCGCTGTTGTACACCGACAACGCTGCAGTCAGGACCACGAAGTTGAGGATGTGCGCTGCCGTGTTGCTGCCCAGCATCGAGAACACCTGGACGAACGGACTGCCGCTATAGGCATCGCCGGAGGCATTCAGGGTCACCAGCAGGGTGTCCCACGGGGTCAGCGACAGCAGCACCACCAGGGCGCCGATGTAGAAAATCAGGATGCGGTAGATCACCTGATTGATAGCCTTGGGGATCACGGTTTTCGGCTTGTCGGCCTCTGCTGCAGTGAAGCCGAGCATTTCCAGGCCGCCGAAGGAGAACATGATGATCGCCATGGCCATCACCAGTCCGCTGACGCCGTTGGGGAAGAAGCCGCCATGGGACCAGAGGTTGCTCACCGATGCCTGCGGGCCGCCGTTACCGCTGACCAGCAGGTAGCTGCCCAGGGCGATCATGCCGACGATGGCCACCACCTTGATGATGGCGAACCAGAACTCGGCCTCGCCGAACACCTTGACGTTGGCCAGGTTGATGACGTTGATCATCACGAAGAACACCGCCGCCGAGGCCCAGGTCGGCACCTCCGGCCACCAGTAATGCACATACTTGCCGACCGCGGTCAGTTCCGACATGCCCACCAGGATGTAGAGAATCCAGCAGTTCCAGCCGGAAAGGAAACCGGCAAAGCCGCCCCAGTACTTATGGGCGAAGTGACTGAAAGAACCGGCCACCGGCTCTTCAACGATCATCTCGCCCAGCTGGCGCATGATCATGAAGGCGATGAAACCGCAGATGGCGTAACCGAGGATCATCGACGGACCGGCGGATTTGAGCACCCCGGCCGACCCCAGGAACAAACCGGTACCGATCGCGCCACCCAGGGCGATCAGTTGAATATGGCGATTTTTCAGGCCGCGTTTCAGCTCGCCCGAATGCGAGTTTTGTCCACTCATGAAAAGGTTCTCACGCAAGGTTTGATGATGTTTGCAAGACGTTGCCGCCCGGTGAAGGCTTAAGCGACGCGGAGCAAACCCCAGCGCAGGCACCCGAAGTTCAGCGTTTTTCTAACGGTCATGCGTCACCTGTTTGTTTTTATCTGTGACGAAATCGAACCCACCACGCTCGTGACGCGGCGGAGTGAACAAGGTGGATAACCTTGAGTTTATTGGCCCGGCAGCAGTGTCTTCAGCGCCCTGGTAGCAGGCTGAAACACGCGGCGCAGACGCAAAGTGCGCGGGTACGCAGTTGGGTCACAGTTAAAACGCCGCGCATTGTACACCCCTGACCCCCTGCCGCCAGACACCGCTGTATCAGCGTGCCGGTAACCGGGATCCTGAGGGGCCTGCTCGATGCTCGGCATCGGCGGCGCAAAGTTGGACGGACCGAGTGGGGTCGTCGATGAAGGTGCGATGACCATCGCCCTTCGAAGGGTGTCGGTGAAAGTCGGTTACGGCGTTCATTGCGCCTCCTTCTTGTTATGCACCTGTACGCAGGCAGGTGTGCATCTCACCTGCCTTGGCGCCCTGGAACAAGCGGGCCAGAGCTCTGGCGAGCGGATTAACCGATGCCCGACGGCAGCTTTTCCTTACAGCGTCCGAGCCTTGGCCGATTCAGGGCGAAACACGGAGGATTTCGTAATACTTTCTTTACAGTGCGTAACGTTAATTTGCCAAACCAGATCGACCAGCGCGGCGACTGCAAATTGACGCGCACGCCATCCCACATCGGAAAAAGCCTTAGCTTTTTGTTTTCAGGTGATAAATTTCCGCCCTTAAAATAGAAAATAAAGTTCAGTAGAAAATAATCTAATTATTTTTTTGCACTTCAAAATCCCCTGAACTAGGTTTCCAGCCACTTGCCGGATGCCTCATCCGACAAGTACGAGGAGTGGATGAGCAGCCCTCGCAACCATCCCGTTCGCCGCTGTTGATCCGTTCCGCCAATGGACTGCTGTGCCCTATGTCATCTAGGAGAGTCACCATGCAAACACTGGAACAAGACCTGGAAACCGAACTGCAACTGGACGATTGGTTCGAAGCGGCAACCCACGATGCGGCCGTGGAAATGATGCAGGCCGAGGCGGTGGTGCCGTTCGGCACGGCGATGTGGCCGATGTAAGGCGCCCGGACCGGAGCAGGCCTCGCGCCTGCCCCGGTCACCTTTGTCCTCCAGGGAGGTTTTATGGACCAGACCCGCGCCATCCGCCATTTCCTGTACTACCTCGAACGCCATCCGGCCTTGAGCGGTGCCCAGGCATCGAATGTGGTGATCGGTCATACCGCCGACTACCAGGCCATGGCCAACGCCATCATCGAACAATCGCGCCAGGCCACACCCCTGACTGTCAGCGCCCTGCGCCTGGACCTGGAGCCGGCCGAACGCCTCGCCCAGGCGATCATCGACTGTGACCTGTACATCTTCTTCTACGACTCCTCGACCCTGCCCCAGCCACGCCCCGATGGCCCGGAATTCCTCCGCCCCCTGCATGGCCTGATGGCCGAACACTGGAAGAAGTCCCTGCTGTTCAAGGATTACGGCGACTATTTCTACGACACCTTCAGCGTCGAGCCACAACGTATCGCCGACCTCAACGCCACCTTGATCCGGCGCCTGTCCCACGCCAGCACCCTGAGCTTCAGCGATCCCCAGGGCTCGTATTTCGAGGCGCCCCTGAACAGCGTGAAGAAGTGGACCGACATCAACGGCGTGGGCAATTACGACCTGGCACCGGGTGAGATCGCCACCCACAGCGATGCAATCAATGGCCATGTGAAATTCCTCGGCACCTTCCTCAGCACCATCCCCTTTGCTCGCAAGTACGGGGTGCTGCAGACTCCGCTGGAGCTGTGGATCGAGAACTCCAGCATCCGCCAGGTCGCCACCCTGGTGCCCGGGCTGGCCAATGACTTCAACAAGTACCTGGACGCCAACCCGTCGAACCGACGCATCGAGGAGCTGGGGATCGGCACCAACGAAGGCATCAAGTCCTTGTACGGACGCAACTCCGGCTTTGAAGAGCGTCATTGCGGCCTGCATCTGGGGCTGGGAGGCGGAGCCAAGGGCAGCCACCACCTGGACCTGATCTTCAGCGCCGGCGTGCTGGCGGTGGACAACAAACCAGTGTTCGACGGCCAGTTCGCCTTTTAACCCTCCTTGATGCAGGAACCGACTTGCCGGCGAAGGCGATCATGAGCCTTGCCCAAGGCTTGAGAGTCTATTCGCCGGCAAGCCGGCTCCTACGAAACACCGGGCAAAAAAAACGCCAACCCGAAGGTTGGCGTTTTTTTGTCTGCGGGCCGGAGCTTATTCCGGCTTGCGACGACCGAAGCCTGGACGCTGGCCGCTACCGGCCGGGGCACCACGGCGCTTGCCGGACGGTGCGTCCTTGTCCAGCACCAGGCTTGGGCGCTTGGACTTCGGTGCCGGCTTGGCTGGACGCTTGGTGTCCGCCGGACGCTCGGCTACTGGAGTACCACGGCCGCTTGCCGGACGCGGTGCACGTGGCGCGCGCTCGCCATCCTGACGGGCCGCCGGCTTGCGCCCTGGACGCTCGCCTTCGATCTGCGGCTCGCGGGACACCCGCGGATTGGCCGGTGCGCCATTGGCCGGACGCAGGGTGCGTACACGCTCGCTTTTGCCCACCGGACGCGAGGATTTGCGCTGCATGCGCTCCAGCTTGTCCTTGGACTTGGCGTTGAGCTGTGGCAGCGCCACCGGCGTCAGGCCGACTTCGGCGCTGAGCACGTCGACTTCGTACTGGCTCATTTCGCGCCAGCGCCCCATGGGCAGGTCGGAGTTGAGGAACACCGGGCCGAAACGCACGCGCTTCAGTCGGCTCACCACCAGGCCCTGGGACTCCCACAGGCGACGCACTTCACGGTTGCGGCCTTCCATCACCACGCAGTGGTACCAGTGGTTGAAACCTTCGCCGCCAGGCGCCTGCTGGATATCGGTGAACTTGGCCGGGCCGTCTTCGAGCATGACGCCCGCCTTCAGGCGCTCGATCATCTCGTCGTCGACTTCACCACGCACACGCACTGCGTACTCGCGGTCCATTTCGTAGGACGGGTGCATCAGGCGGTTGGCCAGCTCACCGTCGGTGGTGAACATCAGCAAGCCGGTGGTGTTGATGTCCAGGCGGCCGATGTTGATCCAGCGGCCCTCCCGCGGACGCGGCAGCTTGTCGAACACGGTCGGACGGCCTTCCGGGTCGTCACGGGTGCAGATCTCGCCGTCGGGCTTGTTGTACATGATCACGCGGCGCACCGATTCGGCGGCCTCTTCGCGCTTGATCACCTTGCCATCGATGGAAATGGCGTCATGCAGGTCGACGCGCAGGCCCAGGGTGGCCTCTTTGCCGTTGACCTTGATCCGGCCCTGGCTGATCCAGGACTCGACGTCGCGGCGCGAGCCGACGCCAATGCGGGCGAGGACTTTCTGCAGCTTCTCGCCGGCTGGACGGATTTCCTGGTCGTTCTGATCGTTATCGCTCATCTGGGCACCTCCCGGTGTATCGCTTCAGGCTAGAGCGGCCTGAAGACGTGAAAACAGGTTCTCTGGCGAAGGGATCGCCAAAGGGTCGCGAATCATACGCTCATGGCGGCGGTTGCGCATCACAGACTAGTTGATAAGTCGCCGCCCAGGCTTTTTTCCGCCCACCGGCGCCCCTTCTGCACAAGCCGGCTTGCCGGCGAAGAGGCCCACACGCCTTGCACCCAACCGGTCGACACCTTCACTGGCCAGCCAGCTACGGTCAGTCGTCCAGCAGACGGCGTTCGTTTTCGATCGCTTCGGCCAGGGCCAGGGCTTCGGCCTCTTCTTCACTCAAGTCCGGCGCCGAAGGCTCCAGGGCCGCAACGGCAGCCAGCAACTTGGCTCGGGCCTCGGCAACGCCCAGCACATCGTCCTCGGCGTCAAGCAGCGGCTCCTCTTCGGGCTCGACCGCAAGTTCATCGGTGTCATCAGAGTTGTCATCAGGGACGGCAGCCTCGGTTTGCCCCTCAGGCTGATCGAACAGCGGCTCCGGGTTCTCTGACTCAACCGCGCCATCACGATGCAGGTCGTCGAAGTCGGTCTTGATTCCCTCCTCCATGGAGTCCAGCTCCAGCAGCAGGCTATGGAAGCTGGTTTCTTCCTTGGGTTCCTCAGGCTCGGCGCTGGCATCGGCCAACTGCTGCAGGTGCTCGGGCACCGGCGCATCGTCGAACTCCAGCACCGGCTCGGCCTCGATCTCCCGCAACTCGGCCAGGGGCGGCAGGTCATCGAGGTTCTTCAGGTTGAAATGGTCGAGAAACGCCTTGGTGGTGGCGAACATCGCCGGTTTGCCCGGCACATCGCGGTAACCCACCACCCGAATCCACTCGCGTTCGAGCAGGGTCTTGACGATGTTGCTGTTGACCGCAACGCCGCGCACATCCTCGATCTCGCCCCGGGTAATCGGCTGACGGTAGGCAATCAGGGCCATGGTTTCCAGCAGGGCACGGGAGTAGCGCTGCGGGCGCTCTTCCCACAAGCGGCCGACCCAGGGCGCGAACTTTTCACGGATCTGCAGGCGATAGCCGGAAGCCACTTCCTTGAGCTCGAAAGCCCGCCCTTCGCAGGATTTGCCCAGCAGGGTCAGGGCCTTCTTGAAGACGGCCGGGTCCGGCCGCTCGGCTTCTTCGAAGAGCTCGAACAGGCGCTCCAGGGACTGGGGTTTTCCCGAGGCCAACAGAAAGGCTTCGAGCAGGGGCGCCAGCTCGCGGGGTTCATTCAAATTCATGATTTAAGCTCGTTATTCGGCTCGCGCCCGTACGTGGATGGCCGCAAAGGGCTCATTCTGCACCAGCTCGACCAGGGATTCCTTGACCAGTTCGAGGATCGCCATAAAGGTCACCACCACTCCCAGGCGCCCCTCTTCTGCGGTGAACAGCTCGACAAAGGGCACGAAGCCACCGCCTTTGAGCCGCTCCAGCACATCACTCATGCGTTCGCGGGTGGACAAGGCCTCGCGGCTGACCTGATGGCTTTCGAACATGTCACCACGGCGCAGCACCTCGGCCATGGACATCAGCAACTCTTCCAGGGCCACATCCGGCAGCAACTTGCGCGCCCGGGCCTCCGGGGCATCAAGCTTGGGCACCACCACGTCGCGGCCGACCCGGCTCAGGCCGTCGATGCCTTCGGCGGCCGCCTTGAAGCGTTCGTACTCCTGCAGGCGGCGAATCAGTTCGGCCCGGGGATCGTCCTCTTCTTCCTCGATCTCAGCGGAGCGCGGCAGCAGCATCCGCGATTTGATCTCGGCCAGCATCGCCGCCATCACCAGGTACTCGGCGGCCAGCTCCAGGCGCACCGACTGCATCAGCTCCACATAGCCCATGTACTGACGGGTGATTTCCGCCACCGGGATGTCGAGGATGTTGATGTTCTGTTTGCGAATCAGGTACAGCAGCAGGTCCAACGGGCCTTCAAAGGCTTCGAGGAAGACCTCCAAGGCATCCGGGGGGATGTACAGGTCCAGGGGCATTTCCATGACCGCCTGGCCGTAGACCATGGCGAATGGCAGCTCCTGTTGGGCGCCGGCCTGCTCGTCGACGGTTTCCAGTACGGACATCTAGGCCTCGGCCATGAACGGCGCAGGGTCGCCGCAACCGACGCGAATCACTTCCGGCTCACCATCGGCCAGGCTGATCACCGTGGAGGACTCGGTGCTGCCAAAGCCGCCGTCGATGATCAGGTCCACCTGATGCTCCAGTAGCTGGCGCATTTCATAGGGGTCGCTCAGAGCCTCGGTATCGCCGGGCATGATCAGGCTGACACTCATCAGTGGCTCACCCAGCTCGGCCAGCAGCGCCAGGGCAATAGGATTGCTCGGCACCCGCAGGCCGATGGTGCGGCGCTTGGGGTGCAGCAGCAGGCGCGGGACTTCCCGGGTGGCGTTGAGAATGAAGGTGTAAGGCCCCGGCACATGAGCCTTGAGCAGGCGGAAAGTGCCGGTATCGATCTTGGCGAACAGCCCCAACTGCGACAGGTCACTGCAGATCAGCGCAAAGTTGTGCTTGTCGTCCAGTTGACGCAAGCGCCGCACTCGTTCGATCGCGCCCTTGTCACCCATCTGGCAGGCAACGGCGTAGGACGAATCCGTGGGATAAATCACCACGCCACCGCCGCGAATGATCTCGACGGCCTGTTTGATCAGACGTGGCTGTGGGTTTTCCGGGTGGATCTGGAAAAATTGACTCACTGTCTCTACCTGTTCAGGCGGCAATAATTGGCTCATGTTTGAACCGACACCAAAGTGGCGGCAGGTCCTCCGGAACCGGACGATACTCGCCGATCTCGGACCAGCCTCCTGGGCCATGAAAGTCACTGCCAGCGCTGACCAGCAGTCCGAATTCACGAGCAAGGATAGCCAAACTGCCCACTTGCTCTGCAGGTTGGTGGCCATTGACTACTTCGATTGCATGGCCGCCGGCTTGAATATAGTCGGCAATCAAGCGGCGGCGCTTGCTGCGGGTGAAATCGTAATGCCAGGGATGGGCCAGACTGACCCAGGCCCCCGCCTCGCGAAGGGTGCCGACGGTGTCTTCCAGTGTCGGCCAATGCTGTTTGACGTCCCCCAGCTTTCCCGCCCCCAGCCATTTGCGAAAAGCTTCGGCACGATCCTTCACAAAACCGGCACGTACCAGATAGTCGGCAAAGTGCGGCCGCGCCGGGGCATTGCCACTGTCCCCCAACTCCTGCTGGATCGCCCTGGCGCCTTCCAGCGCCCCGGGCATACCCTTGAGGGCCAGCTTGCGGCTGATCTCCTCGGAGCGCAGCCAGCGCCCCTCGTGCAGTTTGTCGATGGCCGCCACCAGAGCCGGGGCCTGGGTATCGAATCCGTAGCCCAGCACATGAATAGTGGCGCCGCCCCAGGTGCAGGACAGCTCGACGCCGTTGACCAACTGCATGCCCAGTTGCGCCGCTGCCTGACGGGCCTCCGCCAGGCCTTCGAGGGTGTCGTGGTCGGTCAAGGACAGGATTCGCACGCCTCTCTCGTACGCACGCGCAACCAGAACCGCAGGCGCCAGGGCGCCGTCGGAGGCCGTGCTATGGCAGTGCAAATCAACATTCACAGGACGATAAAACCTCAAGTCAGCTGGCGCTTTCGCTACCAAGGATGTTTGTTATTATGCCGCCACATCCTGCTTCTGGCTGCCACTGTGAAACAATTCATCGACTTCATCCCGCTGTTCCTGTTTTTCATCGTCTACAAAATCGATCCCCGGATCGTCGACCTTGCCGGTCACGAAGTCAGCGTGGGCGGTATCTACAGCGCCACCGCAGTACTGATCATCAGTTCCCTGGTGGTTTACGGCGCACTGTTCATTTCCCAGCGCAAACTGGAAAAAAGCCAATGGCTGACCCTGATCGCCTGCCTGGTCTTTGGCAGCCTGACCCTGGCCTTCCATAGCGAAACCTTCCTTAAATGGAAGGCGCCGGTAGTCAACTGGCTATTCGCCCTGGCCTTTGCCGGCAGCCACTTCATCGGCGATCGCCTGTTGATCAAGCGCATCATGGGCCATGCCCTGACCTTGCCGGACCCGGTGTGGACCCGCCTGAACATCGCCTGGATCGCCTTCTTCCTGTTCTGCGGCGCCGCCAACCTGTTCGTCGCCTTCACCTTCCAGAGCATCTGGGTCGACTTCAAGGTCTTCGGCAGCCTGGGCATGACTGTATTGTTCCTGGTGGGCCAGGGCGTCTACCTGTCGCGCCACCTGCATGACGCTGATCCCACTACCCCGAAAACCGAGGACTGACATGCTTTACGCAATCATTGCCACAGACGTCGCCAACTCCCTGGAAAAACGTCTGGCCAACCGGCCGGCGCACCTGGAACGGCTGCAAGTGCTCAAGGACCAAGGGCGTGTGGTGCTGGCCGGCCCACACCCGGCGATCGACAGCAATGACCCTGGCGCCGCCGGCTTCACTGGCAGCCTGATCGTCGCCGAGTTCGACTCCCTGAGCGCCGCCCAAGCCTGGGCCGACGCCGACCCCTTCGTGACCTCCGGCGTCTATGCCCATGTGCAGGTCAAGCCGTTCAGGCAATCGATGCCGTAAATCCTCCCTGACGCGATGAACCTTCACGGTTCATCGCGTTCTCAATCGCTCATTATTCTCGTTTGACGGCCGACAACCTGCCCAACACTCGATTGGAATCAGGAGTTTCGATGCGCCAAGGTCCGCTGTGCCTGCTGTTGGTCATGTTGTCGATCGGGGCTCCGGCCCTTGCCGAGGAAACCCAGGAAACCGGCCATTCCACGCCGCTGTCCCTGAGCGCCGGCAGTCAGATCACCGAGTTGCAGCAACGCTTGAAAGAAAGCGAACGCCTGCGTGAAGAGCTGAGCAAACAACTGCAGAGTGCCGATGCCGAACGGGAAAGCCCGCAGCTGACCCGCTTGCGCCAGGAGAACCAGCGCCTCAAGCTGCAACTCAAAGAGGCCCAGGCCAACCCGGCGCCACGCCTGCTGACCGACCAGCAGCAATGGTTCGTCACCGGCGGCGGCGTGGCCCTCATCGCCCTGCTCTGCGGTATCTTTGCCAGTGGCGGACATCGCAAGCGTCGACAATGGCTAAATTGAGTGATTCATGAGCGACCTGTTACTGATTGATGACGACCAGGAGCTGTGCGAGCTCCTGAGCAGCTGGCTCGGCCAGGAAGGCTTTCAAGTGCGGGCCTGCCACGATGGCCTGGGTGCACGCCGGGCCTTGTCGGAAATGGCCCCGTCTGCCGTAGTCCTGGACGTGATGCTGCCCGACGGCAGCGGCCTGGAGCTGCTCAAGCAACTGCGCAACGACCACCCCGACCTGCCGGTACTGATGCTCTCGGCCCGGGGCGAGCCCCTGGACCGTATCCTCGGCCTGGAACTGGGCGCCGACGACTACCTGGCCAAGCCTTGCGACCCTCGCGAACTCACCGCCCGCTTGCGCGCCGTGCTGCGCCGCAGCCACCCGGTGGCAGCCTCCAGCCAGATGGAGCTGGGCGATCTGTGCTTCAGCCCAGTGCGCGGTGTGGTCAACATCGACGATCAGGACATCGCCCTGACCGTTTCCGAAAGCCGCCTGCTGGAAGCCCTGCTCAAGCAGCCTGGCGAGCCCCTGGACAAGCAGGAGCTGGCGCAGATCGCCCTGGGCCGAAAACTGACCCTGTATGACCGCAGCCTGGACATGCACGTCAGCAACCTGCGCAAGAAGATCGGCCCCCACCCCGACGGCCGCCCACGAATCGTCGCCCTGCGCAGCCGCGGCTATTACTACAGCCTGTGATTGCAATGTGCCCTGGCGCATTTGTCAGGGCCCGGAAATACCTTCTTTACCCAAGCTTTACCCTCCGCTGACTGCCGCTGACCTTGATCTGGGTAACCTGAACTCATCCGGAACTTACCGGGAATGAGACAAGGAGAGACACCATGCGCAAGACCCTGATCGCCCTGATGTTCGCCGCCGCCCTGCCAACCGTGGCCATGGCCATGCCTGAAGGCAACGGCCCGATGGGCCCGATGGACGGCCCTCGGCACAGCGAACACATGCGCGGCAAAGGCCCCTTCAGCGAACTGGACCTGAGCCGTGAACAGCGTCAGCAGATCGGCAAACTGATGGGCGAGCAAATGCACGACCGCAAGGCCGTGGTGGAAAAGTACCTGGAGAAACTCTCGCCGGCCGACCAGAAAGCCATGAAGGATGAACTGGCCGCCAAACAGCAGAAAACCCAGGCCGACATCCGCGCCCTGCTCAAGCCCGAACAACAGAAAGAGTTCGACGCCATCGTCAAGAAACAAGAGGAACGTCGCGCCGAATGGGCCCAGTTCAAGGCCTGGAAAGCGCAACAACCGCAAAAAGCGCAATAATGCGTTAGCGTTCACCCTAATAGCCCAGTGGCCTCCCCCACTGGGCTTTCGCGTTCGAGGAGTTCCTGTGCGTTCATTGTTCTGGCGCATCCTGGCCAGTTTCTGGCTGGCCATCACCCTGGTTGCAGGACTGTCGATCCTGCTTGGGCACATGCTCAACCAGGACGCCTGGATTCTCAGCCGCCATCCGGGGCTCAACAGCCTCACCGCGCAGTGGACGCAAACCTACGAGACCCAGGGCGAAGACGCCGCCCAAGACATCCTCCAGCAGCGCAAGCGCCAGTACCACATCGATGTTCAGGTACTCAACGAGAGCGGCGACCCGGTGGTACGCGGGACTTTCCCGCGCCGCGCGGCTGCCTTCGAAGCCCGGCAGAACAACGATGACCGCCACCTGCCCTGGCGCCGCCTGACAGCGGAATACACCAGCCCGACCACCGGCGACACCTACCTGTTCATCTACCGCATCCCCCATCCGGAACTGGATGCCTGGCATCGCGACAGCCTGACCTGGCCCCTCAGCGCCCTGGCCATTGCCCTGGTGGTGCTGACCCTGTTCAGCCTGCTGGTGACCCTGTCCATCACCCGCCCCTTGAGCCGCCTGCGCGGCGCGGTTCACGACCTTGGCCAGGCCACCTATCAGCAGAACAGCCTGGCGCGCCTGGCCAATCGCCGTGACGAGTTCGGCGTGCTGGCCCGAGACTTCAACCGCATGGGTTCACGCCTGCAGAGCCTGATCGGCAGCCAGCGCCAACTGCTCAGGGATGTCTCCCACGAACTGCGTTCGCCCCTGGCGCGCCTGCGTATTGCCCTGGCACTGGCGGAGCGCGCCGCCCCCGAAGAACGGGAGAGACTCTGGCCACGCCTGACACGGGAATGTGATCGTCTGGAGGCGCTGATCAGCGAGATCCTGGTGCTGGCTCGGGTCGATGCGGACAACGCCAGCGCCGAAGAGGTCGACCTCAACTCCTTGCTGCAGGCCCTGCAAAAAGACGCGCAACTGGCCTGTCCCGAGCAGCAGGTCCAGATCACTGCCCAAGCGCAACTGAGCCTGCGGGGCTGGCCGACCATGCTTGAACGGGCGGTGGACAACCTGCTGCGCAACGCCCAGCGCTTCAATCCTGCCGGGCAACCGATCGAAGTCACGGCCCTGCGCCAGGGCGAGAAGATCCAGATCAGCGTGCGCGACCATGGTCCTGGCGTGGATGCCGAGCACTTGCGACAACTGGGAGAGCCGTTCTTCCGCGCCCCAGGGCAGAGTGCTCCAGGCCATGGCCTGGGGCTGGCCATCGCCCGCCGCGCAGCGGAACGCCACGGCGGCAGCCTGATACTGGGCAACCATCCCCTGGGCGGATTCATCGCCACGCTGGAGCTGCCCCTGGTCCCGGGAGCCGTGGTGCAGGCCTGAATGCAACGCGGGCAAGCCGCTGCTGCGAGGTTCGACAGCAGCGGGCTTGCCCGCAAGGTACTCAGCTTTCGAAGGGGATAATCAGGCCCTGGCGGTCCAGGCGCTGACGAACTCGGCGGTGTCGACTTTCGGTGCGACCCGCGGTTCGTTCAGCGGCGTGCCCAGGTAAAGGAAGGCGATGATCTCTTCGCCGTCTGCCAGGCCCAGCCCCTTGGCCACATGGGGCGAATAGGACAACTCGCCCGTGCGCCATACCGCGCCGATACCCTGGGCATAGGCTGCCAGCAAAATACCGTGGGCTGCACAGCCCGCCGCCAGCAATTGCTCGGACTTGGGCACCTTGAAATGCTCCTGCAGCCGTGCCACGACCACGACCACCAGCGGTGCACGCAGCGGCATGGCCCGAGCCTTGTCCAACGCGGCCTGAGTCACTTCGCCGCCTTGCAGTTGTACCGCTTCGACCAGCAGTTCGCCCAACTGGTCACGGGCTTCGCCTTCAACGGTGAGAAAGCGCCAAGGGCGCAGTTGCCCGTGATCCGGCGCCCGCAAGGCGGCAGCGAACAGTGCTTCGCGTTGCTGCGCTGTGGGGGCTGGCTCCACCAGGCGCGGCACGGAAACACGGTTGAGCAAAGCGTCGAGAGCCTCCATCGGCCACCTCCTGAAAAAAATGTCCGGCTATTCTAGCGGTATCTGCCGGCCGGGTGCCGGTTTACATGCCCTGCACCGCAGGTAGAATGGGCGCCCTTCTCATACCAGCCCGAGCGGAACACATGGCGTTGCCGACCTTAAGGATCATTGGTTTCATTATCGGCATCTTCCTCATCACCCTGGCCATCGCCATGGTGGTGCCGATGGCGACACTGGTGATCTTCGAACGCACCGGCGACCTGCCGTCCTTCCTCTGGGCCAGCATGATCACCTTCATCGCCGGCCTGGCTCTGGTGATTCCTGGCCGTCCCGAACACATTCACCTGCGCCCCCGGGACATGTACCTGCTGACGGTCTCCAGCTGGGTGGTGGTGTGTATCTTTGCCGCCCTGCCGTTCCTGCTGACCCAGCACATCAGTTACACCGACTCGTTCTTTGAAAGCATGTCCGGCATCACCGCCACCGGCGCCACCGTGCTCAGCGGCCTGGACAGCATGTCCCCGGGCATCCTGATCTGGCGCTCGATGCTGCACTGGCTGGGGGGGATCGGCTTTATCGGCATGGCGGTGGCGATCCTGCCGTTGCTGCGCATCGGTGGCATGCGCCTGTTCCAGACCGAATCTTCGGACCGCTCGGAAAAGGTCATGCCGCGCTCGCACATGGTGGCGCGCCTGATTGTCGCCACCTACGTGGGCATCACCATCTTCGGCAGCCTGGCCTTCTGGTGGGCCGGGATGAACATCTTCGATGCCATCAACCACGCCATGTCGGCGATCTCCACTGGGGGCTTCTCTACCTCTGACCAATCCCTGGCCAACTGGCAGCAACCGGCGGTGCACTGGGTGGCGGTGGTGGTGATGATCCTCGGCAGCCTGCCCTTCGCCCTCTATGTGGCAACCCTGCGGGGCAACCGCAAAGCCTTGATCAAGGATCAGCAGGTCCAGGGCTTGCTGGGCATGCTCCTGGTGACCTGGCTGGTGCTCGGCACCTGGTACTGGTGGACCACCAACCTGCACTGGCTGGAGGCCTTGCGTCACGTAGCACTGAACGTGACCTCGGTGGTCACCACCACCGGGTTTGCCTTGGGTGACTACAGCCTGTGGGGCAATTTCTCACTGATGCTGTTCTTTTACCTGGGGTTCGTCGGCGGATGTTCGGGGTCAACGGCGGGCGGGATCAAGATCTTCCGCTTCCAGGTCGCCTACATCCTGCTCAAGGCCAACCTCAATCAGCTGATCCACCCCCGGGCAGTGATCAAGCAGAAGTACAACGGCCATCGCCTGGACGAGGAAATCGTCCGCTCGATCCTGACCTTCTCGTTCTTCTTCGCGATCACCATCTGCATGATCGCCCTCGCCCTGTCGCTGCTGGGCCTGGACTGGATGACCGCCCTGACCGGCGCCGCCAGCACCGTATCCGGGGTGGGCCCGGGCCTGGGAGAAACCATTGGCCCGGCGGGCAACTTCTCCACCCTGCCCGACGCTGCCAAGTGGATCCTGTCCCTGGGCATGCTCCTGGGCCGGCTGGAAATCATCACGGTGTTCGTGCTGTGCATTCCGGCGTTCTGGCGTCATTGATCGAGCCCGGCAGCGCCAGCAACCGCGCCCGGTACTCACCGGGCGTGACATCAAACCAGCGACGGAACGCCCGGAAAAAATTGCTGGGATCGGCAAACCCCAACAGGTAGGCAATTTCCAGCAAGGTCATGCGCGGCTGTGCCAGGTACTGTTCGGCCAGCTCGCGGCGGGTGTCATCGAGCAGGGTCTGGAAGCTGGTGCCCTCCTCCTGCAAGCGGCGTTGCAACGTACGCTGGGACAAGTGCAGGGTCTGCGCCACCATCTCGCGCTTGGGCTCGCCCTGCGGCAGCAGACGGCACAGCACTTGCCGCGCCTTGTGGGTCACCCGGCTCTCGGAGAAACGCGCCAGGTATTCGCCGGCGAAACGATCGTGCAACAAGGCCATGGCCTCGTTGGCAGTCGGCAGTGGCGCTTCAATGTCAGCCCGCTCGAAAATCAGCGCATCAAAAGGCGCAGCGAACACCAGCGGCGCATGGAACATATCCTTGTAAGGCTGCACATCCTGCGGTTGCGGCCCTTGCAACAGCACTTTGCGCGGCTGCAGGGCGCGCCCCGTCAACCAGCCACACAAGGCCAGGGCGCAAGCCAGCGAGGCTTCGGAGCTTTGCCGGGTAGGGGGCAGATGATCGCCATGCACCGTCAGAATCAGCGCATAACCCTCAGGTAAAAGACGGAAACTCAGGTCAGCACTTTCAGCAATGATCCGTTGATAACGCACCAGGCGCTGAAAGCCCTCTACCAGGGTGCGGCTCGACATCAGTGCATAACCGGCCACATGGAAGGACGCCGGGCGAACCAACTTGCCCATGTTCAAGCCAATCGCCGGGTTGCCGGACAACTCGACCGCACGCTGCCAGAGCCGTGTCATCGAGTCCTGGGTGAAACGTGCGTCGGGGTCGTCGAGGGCGCCATAGTCGAGCCCTAACTGCAGGAACAAAGCGCGGCAATCCAGGCCGTCCATCTCCAGGGCCTTGACTATTCCCAAGGCCCAGCTTGCAGAAGTCGTTCGTTCGCTCATGAGGGTTTCTTACATGATGAGCCGCATGCTACGGCCAATTTCCCAAGGATACTAAAGTGGCGCCTATTGTCACTGGCCAGCGCTGCCAAGGACTCTAGACTCAAATAAGCTCCCCGCAGAACATCCGCTCACAGAACAACAAGCACAGAGATCGCGGCCATGGAAAACATCCGACAGTTCAACAGCTTCGCCGAGTTCTACCCCTATTACCTGAGTGAGCACAGCGACAGCACCTGCCGTCGCCTGCACTTCATCGGCACCAGCCTGGTGATCTTCCTCCTGGCCTTTGCCATCGGCAAAGGCGCCTGGCTGCTACTGCTGGCCTTGCCGGTTGCCGGCTATGGCTTTGCTTGGGTCGGGCATTTCATCTTCGAGAAAAATCGCCCGGCCACCTTCCAGCATCCGCTGTACAGCCTGCTGGGGGACTTCGTCATGTACCGCGACATGATTCTCGGCAAGGTCCCCTTCTAGGCCCGGCCGGACAGCAAGCCGCCCCCTACAGCCACTGTGGTGACGGGACGCAGGCATAGACTCCAGCCCCAAGCGTCGCTGTACAAGGCGGCGATGGAACAGGCCAGCCCCACCTGAAGCCTGATCGACAACCCATCGCTCAGGCCGGCTCCGCCATCTTCATGCGCTCGGCCTTGAGCTGGGCTTCCCGGGCCTGGGCCTCGGCCAGGCGATAGAGTTCGATGCTGCCGTCCCAGTGCTCGATCAGGGCTGTGCAGGACTCCACCCAATCGCCGCAATTGAGGTAATCCACCTCGCCCACCTTACGGATCTCGGCATGGTGAATGTGGCCACAGACCACCCCGTGCAACTCACGCTTGACGCACTCGTGGGCAATGGCTTCCTCGAAGTCGCTGATGAAGCTCACCGCAGTCTTGACCTTGTGCTTGAGGTAGGCCGACAGCGACCAGTAACCGTAGCCATAGCGCGCCCGCCAATGATTGAGCCAACGATTGAGGGTCAGGGTGAACTCGTAGGCCGAGTCGCCGAGAAAGGCCAGCCAGCGGTGATATCGCGTGATGACGTCGAACTGGTCACCGTGGATCACCAGCAGATGGCGGCCGTCAGCCGTGACGTGCACGGCTTCGTCCACCAGTTGGATGTTGCCCAGGATCAGCTTGGAGTAACGGCGCAGGAACTCATCGTGATTGCCGGTGACGTAGATCACCTCGGTGCCGCGCTTGCTCATGGTCAGCAAGCGGCGGATCACGTTGGTATGGGCCTGGGGCCAGTACATGCCGCCCCGCAGTTTCCAGCCATCGATGATGTCGCCAACCAGATAGATACGGTCGGCCTGATACCCCTTGAGAAACTGCGCCAGGTGTTCCGCCTGACAATCCCGGGTGCCCAGATGCACATCGGAAATCCATAAGGTCCGTACCCGTTGCTTGCGGCTGGGCTTGGCGAGTTCGGCATGGGTCATGGACGCTCTCCGGGATTTTTTGCGAGCTTGCGCCGCAGCGATTAATAGCCCATGACAAAAATGCGGCAGTGCGATGACAACGCGAGCCCTCCGACCGCCGGTGTACACTGGCCGCCTGCCAAGGAGACCGTGATGGGATCTATTCTCACCCTGCGCCACTACACCCATGACCTGATCGCCCATAGCCACGAGCATGCGCAACTGGTGTTCGGCCTGCGTGGCCAGCTCCAGTTCGAAGTCGAAGGCCAGGGCAGCCAAGTGCAACAGCAGAGCTTCGTGGTGGTGCCGGCCGGCGCCCAGCATGTCTGCGGCAGCCCCAGCGGAAGCCATTGCCTGGTGTTGGACATACCCGGTGAACGCTGGGTGCAACAGTCTTTGGGCGAACATGCCGAGGCCAGCCGACGTTTGCTCGATGCGCCCCGACATCAGGTCTTGGGGCCGAGCCAGAGCCGCTTGGTCAACTGGCTTGCGGACAGCCCGGTCGACGACCCCTTGATTGCCCAACAAGGCGCTGTCCTGCTGCTGGCCAGCCTCAACCATTGCGCCGACAGCCAGCCTGGCGAGCGCCGCCTGCCCTATGCCGCCCTGAATGCCCACATCGATCGTCACGCCGCCCACCCCTTACAGGTGGCCGACCTGGCCCGCATCGCCGGGCTGTCCGCTGCCCGTCTGCACGCACGGTTCATCGCCGAGTGCGGGGCCAGCCCCATGGAGTACGTGCGACGCCGGCGCCTGCACATGGCCCTGGAACTGTTGCGCGGATCAGCCTTGCCCATGGGCGAAATCGCCAGCCGCGTGGGTTATAGCTCCCAGAGTGCCTTTGCCGCAGCAATACTGCGGCAGTACGGCCACTCGCCGCGCCAACTGCGCCAAGGAGCAGACGCTAGTCCCTCGACAAAAAACGCCAGGATCGCGACAGACCAACAGATCGCCCGCCCCTAGACTGAGCCCATTGCCGCCTAGGCTCTGTACGAAAAGTGTTGAGACGAAGGTCAGGCAAGGCGAAAACGGTCGAGGAACGGCTGGGGTCGCGTTCGACTTTACGGGGTGTAAATGAGCATTCCGATCGGACTCGCGCACGAGACCGTTTTCGACGCAGCATCACCGAGTATCAAGGCTTTTTGTACAAAACCTAAGGCCATTACTGCCCGTCTTGTGGCTAAGGATAGAGATGACTCCGCGTACCGCCCTTGGCGCCCTGCATATCGGCGCCCTGATGTTCGGCCTGACCGGTGTATTCGGTAAGCTCGCCGCCGCTTCGCCCGCGGTCATCGTCTTCGGCCGCGCAGCCTTTGCCGTACTCGCCCTGGGCGTCTTTGCCCGGCTGGCCAGCAATACCCCCTGGCAGAAACTGGCCGCCACCGATGGACGGCGCCTGCTGCTCAGCGGCCTGCTGCTGGCCGGCCACTGGGTGAGTTTCTTCGTCGCGGTAAAAGTTGCCGGGGTGGCCATTGCCACCCTGGGCTTCGCCAGCTTCCCGGCCTTTACGGTGATTCTCGAAGGCCTGATCTTCCGCGAGCGAATCCGCTTTAACGAGATTCTGCTGGTGATCCTCGTGAGCATCGGCCTGGTGCTGGTGACCCCGGACTTCGATCTGGCCAGCCAGGCCACCACCGGTTTGCTCTGGGCTGTGGGGTCGGGCCTGCTGTTCGCCCTGCTGTCACTGAACAACCGCGCCAGCTCCGGACGTATTCCTGCGGTGCAGGCGGCCCTCTGCCAGAACGTGGTGGTAGCCCTATGCCTGTTACCGGTGGCGGCACCGGAGCTTGGCCAGGTGCGGGCCATGGACTGGCTGTGGATCAGTCTGCTGGGAATCTTCTGCACCGGCCTGGCCCACAGCCTGTTTGTCGCCAGCCTGGCAGTGATCAAGGCACGCACCGCGGCAGTGGTCTTCGCCTTGGAGCCGGTCTATGGGATTACCGTGGCCTGGCTGCTGTTCGGCGAGAATCCGACGCTGCGCATGCTGATGGGCGGGGCCTTGATCATCGTTGCCATCGTGGTTTCAAGTCGCCTGTCGATAGGCTCAGGCAGCAAGGCAGCCACGGCTGAAGCCGGCTCTCACTGAGTACGATCGTTGTGGCCCAGGTTGCGCTCCGGATCGATCTGGTCGCGCACCCGTTGCTTGAGTACCTTGGCCTCGGGAAAACCGCCATCGGCCTTGCGCTCCCAGATCTGCACGCCATCGCAGGAAATGCGGAACGTGCCACCGGTAGCAGGCTCCAGAGACACTTTGCCCAAGTCATCGCTGAACGTGCTCAGCAACTCCTGGGCCAGCCAGGCGGCTCGCAACAGCCACTGGCATTGGGTGCAATAGGTGATGACCACTTCGGGTTTACGTTCAGTCATGGTACGGCAGACTCCTGAGTTCAAGGGCGTCGCTATAATAGCCGGCTTTATCGTCCGTCCCCGAGAACCACGATGCGCCGCCTGCTGTCCTGCCTGTTCCTCTGCCTGCTGCCCCTGCTCGCTCAATCCAGTGAAGCGCCGCGACCGAAAATCGGTCTGGTGCTGTCCGGAGGCGCTGCCCGTGGCATGGCGCATATCGGCGTACTCAAGGCCCTGGAAGAGCAAGGCATCCGCATCGACGCGATTGCCGGCACCAGCATGGGCGCGGTGATCGGCGGGCTCTATGCCTCGGGCTACAAGATCGACGAACTGGAAAAACTCGCCCTGAACATCGACTGGAGGCAAGCGCTGTCCGACGCTCCGCCCCGGGAAGACGTACCCTTCCGGCGCAAGCAGGACGATCGGGATTTCCTGGTCAAACAGAAACTCAGCTTCCGTGACGACGGTAGCCTGGGCCTGCCACTGGGGGTGATCCAGGGCCAGAACCTGGCGTTACTGCTGGAAAGCAAGCTGGCGCACGCCAGCGATACCCGGGATTTCGACAAGCTGCCCATACCCTTCCGGGCCGTGGCCACCGACATCGCCAGCGGCGAAAAGGTGGTGTTCCGCAAGGGCCACCTGCCCCAGGTGATCCGCGCCAGCATGTCGATTCCGGCAGTGTTTGCGCCGGTGGAGCTCGATGGCCGGCTACTGGTCGACGGCGGCATGACCGACAACATTCCCCTGGACGTCGCCCGGGACATGGGGGTCGACATTGCCATTGTGGTGGACATCGGCACGCCGCTGCGCTCGCGCAAGCAACTCAACACCGTGGTCGACGTGCTCAACCAGTCCATCACCCTGATGACCCGGCGCAATTCCGAGGAACAATTGGCGACGCTGCACAAGGACGACGTGCTGATCCAGCCGTCGCTGTCGAGCTTCGGCGTCACCGACTTCGGTCGAGCCCAGGAGGTGATCGACGCCGGTTATCGCGCCACCCGCATCCTCGACGCCCGCCTGGCGCGCTTGCGTGCGACCCAGCCTCAGGATGCGCAACTGGCCGCCGCGCGCCTGCCCAGCCAGCGCACGCCGATCATCAGCGCAATCAAGGTGGAGAACGACTCCAAGGTTAGCGATGAGGTCATTCGCTACTACATCCGCCAACACATCGGCGAACCCCTGGACCTGGGCCGCCTGGAAACCGACATGGGCACCCTGTACGGCCTGGACTTCTTCGAACAGGTGCAATACCGCGTGGTGCACAAAGGCCAGGACAACACCCTGGTGATCAGCGCGCGGGGCAAGCGCAGCGGCACTGACTACTTGCGCCTGGGCCTGAACCTGTCCGATGACATGCGCGGCGACAGCGCCTTCAACATCGGCGCCAGCTATCGCATGAACGGTATCAACAGCCTCGGCGCAGAATGGCTGACCCGGGTGCAGATCGGCGACCGACAGGAAATCTACAGCGAGTTCTATCAACCCTTGGATGCCGGTTCACGCTATTTCATTGCGCCGTTTATCGCTGCCCAAGCGCAGAATGTCGAGGCGGTGCTGGATAACGATCCGATCGCCGAATACCGCCTGGAACGCTACGGCCTGGGCCTGAATCTGGGGCGGCAGATCGGCAACAGCGGCGAAGTGCGTTTCGGTGTGGGCGAGGCCTGGGGCAAGGCCGATGTGAGGATCGGCGATCACGACCTGCCCAGCGAGAACTTCAATGAGGGTTATTACCAGCTGCAGTACTCCTTCGACTCCCTGGACAACGTCTACTTCCCCCACTCCGGTGAAGACATCGGCCTGACCCTGCGCCAGTTCGAACCGAGCTTGGGTTCGGACAATCGCTACCGCCAGTGGGAATTCAAGCTCGACAAGGCCTTGAGCAGCGGCCCCAATACCTTCGTACTGGGAGGGCGCTATGGCCGAACCCTGGACAATGCCGATGTCGTGACCTCCAGCTTCCTCCTGGGGGGCGCACGACAGTTGTCCGGCTTCCGTCAGGATGCCCTGTCCGGGCAGAACATCACCCTGGCCCGCGCCGTGTACTTTCGCCGACTCACACCACGCTCCTACCTGCCACTGGATTTCCCGCTCTACCTGGGCGGCTCACTGGAACGCGGGCGGGTGTGGAACAACGACAACGCCTTCGACAGCGGCTATATCAATGCCGCGAGCATCTTCCTAGGCTTCGACACCCCGCTGGGCCCATTGAACTTCAGCTACGGCTTCAACGACGACAACCAGAAGGCCCTGTCGCTGAACCTTGGCCAAACCTTCTGACAGGCGCACAAATGCAGCACCGGACGGCGCAATCAGCAGGATTCAAGGGAAGCGAAAATAGGACGAACCGGGGTCAGGCAACCCCGGCTGAAGGCATCAGGATTTTTCCAGATTAGCCAGGATGCGCCCATGAACGCGCATGCAGACCCGCAGGTCTTCGTCGTCGACGCCAATGAACAATTCATGGCGCAAGGCAGTGGCGATGGTCTCGATCTGCTCGATCAAGGGCCGCGCGGAAGGACAGAGGACGATCTTCTTCGCCCGGCGATCTTCCACCACCGATTGGCGCTGGACCAGGCCCTGGGTTTCCAGGCTATCCAGCAGCCGAGCCAGGGTTGGCCCTTCTACGCCAACGCTTTGCGCCAGCTCACGCTGGGTTGGCGCGTCTTCAAAACGGGCCAGGTGCAGCAGCACCAGCCAGCGGGCCTGGGACAGGCCAAGCCCGGCCAGGCGGCGGTCCAGTTCGGCACGCCAGCCGCGAGACATATGCGCCAGCTGCATACCAAAACGGTGTTCATCGGTTAACGGCATAAAACACTCATGATCAGACTGAAAATAAAGAAAAACTAATTATTAGTCAGCTAAGCATGACACTTGCCAGGAGGCAAGGCCTCTAAGGGACTGAATCGTTACAACATTGACGCACCCCTTCACATTTCAAACTCCGACTGCAGCGCGGCACGCACGCAGTACAAAACACCTTCGGGGACTCGTCCGGCAAACACTTGGCTGATCTCGACCACGGGCGGCAGTTCGCCCTCACCGTCGAGGAAAGCGTCCTGGATTTCACCCAGCAAGTCTTCTGGAAGATCCAGCGCCTGCTCCAGGGACAGTTGCTGCTTGCCAATGGCTTCAGCCAGCAAGGTGTAGACGTTCTTTTCCGTGCACTGCAGCTGCCCGGCGATCTGCACCGGGGTCATCCCGGCACGGGCCAGGGTAATCAGCTCGTGGCGGATATCGGCGACCACCTTCGGCGCCTCGACACCGCCCCCCAGCACTTCGAGGAACGCTGCGCCATAACGCTCCAGCTTGCGCGCACCGACACCACTGACCTCGGCCATTTCCGCCATGGAGCCGGGCTGGCTGCGAAGCATCTCCAACAAGGTTGAGTCGGGGAAAATGACATAGGGCGGCACCCCATGTTCTTCCGCCAGCTTGCGCCGCAGGGCTCGCAGCGCCTCCCATTGCTCGCGCTCCTCGCCACGTACCAGTTGGCTGGCCTGGCTGGTGCTGCTCTTGGGAGTGCTTTGCGGCTTGAGATCGCGTCGCAGCTCCAGGGTTACCTCGCCCTTGAGCAAGGGCCGGCACGTGTCGCTCAGACGCAGACCGCCATAACCTTCAAGGTCGATGTCCGCCAGCCCGCGAGCCACCAGTTGGCGGAACAGAGAGCGCCATTCGCCTTCGCTACGGGCCTTGCCGACCCCGAACACCGACAAGTGCTGATGACCGAAGCTGCGGACCTTTTCGGTGTCCTTGCCCAGCAACACGTCCACCAAGTGACCGACACCATAACGCTGACCAGTGCGATAGATGGCCGACAGTGCCTGGCGCGCCGGCTCGGTGGCGTCCCAGGTTTGCACGCCATCGACGCAATTGTCGCAATGGCCACAAGGCTGGGGCATGTCCTCATCGAAATAGGCCAGCAATGTCTGGCGCCGGCAGCGGGTTTCCTCGCACAGGGCCAGCATCGCATCGAGCTTGTGCTGTTCAAGACGCTTGTGGCGTTCGTCGCCTTCGGAGTTCTGCAGCATCTGCTTGAGCATCAGCACATCTTGCAGTCCGTAGGCCATCCAGGCGTCCGCCGGCAGGCCGTCACGGCCGGCACGACCGGTCTCCTGGTAGTACGCCTCCAGGGACTTGGGCAGGTCCATGTGGGCCACAAACCGCACGTTGGGTTTGTCGATGCCCATGCCGAAGGCAATGGTTGCCACCATGATCAGGCCTTCCTCATTGAGGAAGCGTTTCTGGTGATAGGCGCGCAACTCGTTGGGCAGGCCAGCGTGATACGGCAGCGCGGTAAAGCCCTGTTCACAGAGGAAGGCCGCCACTTCGTCAACCTTCTTGCGCGACAGGCAATAGACGATCCCGGCATCGCTGCGCCGCTCGTTGAGGAAAGCCTGCAACTGCTTGCGCGGCTGTTCCTTGGGCACGATGCGATAGAAGATGTTCGGTCGGTCGAAGCTGGAAAGAAAACGCTCGGCGTCCTGCAAGTGCAGGCGATTGACGATCTCTTCCCGGGTACGCTTGTCGGCGGTGGCGGTCAGGGCAATGCGCGGCACGTTCGGGAACATTTCCGCCAACTGCCCCAACTGCAGGTATTCAGGACGGAAGTCATGCCCCCACTGGGACACGCAGTGAGCTTCGTCAATGGCGAACAGAGCAATATCGAGGTTCTGCAGGAACGCCAGCATACGTGGCTGAACCAGGCGCTCCGGTGCCAGGTAGAGCATTTTCACCTCGCCGCGACGAATACGCGCCGCCAGGTCACGCTGCTGCTCGGCGCTCAAGGTCGAGTTCAAGGCGGCGGCCGCAACACCGAGTTCCTCAAGGGTGGCCACCTGATCGTCCATCAACGCGATCAAAGGCGAGACCACCACCGCCAGGCCTTCGCGAAGCAGGGCCGGAACCTGGAAGCACAGCGACTTGCCACCGCCGGTGGGCATCAGTACCAAGGCATCGCCGCCGCTGGCAACGCGCTCAATGATCGCACCTTGGCGACCACGGAAACTGTCGTAGCCGAAGATGTCCTTGAGGACGCGTTGAGCCTGTTCGAGCATGAAAAACTCCAAAAATCGCCGATTTCCCTGGATGCAGACTGGCCGAAAAGTCGGCGTGGTTCACCGACAAATGCGTTAGCGGACTTGTCCGCACTTGCCGTCGGGCCTGCAGGGCATCACAAAACGCGCGAGTATACCCGAGCCCTTCCCGGCAGAGGGCGCCGACAATGGACCGCTGGTAACCTTTAGAACCGCTCAAATCTGCCCCGTGGCTGGCTTGAGCGCTCAAGAAAGCCTAGAATTCAGCATCGTTTATTCCCCAAGGTAGCCGTCAATGTCCTTCGCTGAGCAACTAACCCGCCTGCAAGTCTTCCTCGACGCAGATGATCTGCACGACGAGGCGCTGGACTACGTGGCCGCTCACGGCTACCTGACCGCGCTGTCGATCTGCTCGGAAAGCGTTCCCGACCGTGAATGGATCGACGCCTTGTTCGCCGAGGAGCCGCATTACAGCGACGATGCCGAGCGCGAAGCCATCGAATCCACGCTGCTGGCCCTCAAGGCGCACATCGCGCGCCAACTGGCTTCCGATGAAGAGTTCGAGCTGCCTTGCGAACTCGATCTGGGCGACGACCCGGACGACTCCGACCTGCGCGGCTGGTGCATCGGTTTCATGGAAGGCGTGTTCCTGCGTGAAGCAGCCTGGTTCGAAACCGCAGAGGAAGAAGTCAGCGAGATGCTGCTGCCGATCATGGTGGGTTCCGGCCTGTTCGACGAGCAGCCGGAATTCTCCGACATCGCCAGCGATGCCAACCTGATGGACGACATGATCGTGCAGATCCCCGAAGCACTTACCGCGCTGTACCTGCTGTGCAACGCACCCGACGAAAAACCGGCGCTGCTCAAGCCTCGCCACCACTGAGTCGGCGCCTATGGCCAAGCCCATAGGCCAACGCCCCCTGGTATTGCGTTACGTTCTGCTGGCCATCGGCTGGCTGAGCGTAGCGCTGGGGGTACTCGGCATCTTCCTTCCGGTATTGCCCACCACCCCTTTTCTACTGCTGGCGGCCGCCTGTTTCGCCCGTAGCTCTCCACGCTTCTACCAATGGCTGGTGCAACACCCGCGCCTGGGTCCGTGGATCCGCGACTACCTGGATGGCAATGGCATTCCGCTCAAGGGCAAGGTGTATGCGATCGGCCTGATGTGGCTGAGCATTGGGCTCTCGTGCTACCTGGTGCCACTGCCCTGGGCACGAGGTTTCATGCTGACCAGCGCGGTGCTGGTCAGCATTTACATCCTGCGCCAGAAAACCTTGCGGCGCCCTTGAGCAGCCCCAGCAGCCGCTGCCTGGGCAGCGGCCTCAAGGACCGTGACAACCATCAGACGGTATCCACCTTCAACGAGTGATCGTTGAGCATGCCGTTGATGATGGTGGCCGTGTCCGCCCCTCCGGCAATCACCCCGCCCGCCCCTGGCGTGACTCCGTAATGGCTGGCCAGGTCGACCCCCGCCAAGTCAATGGTCTGGGTCGGCGTCGCCCCTGCCACCGCGCTGACATCGATGCTGGTGACCAGGGTTGCGCCACTGCCAGTGACCTTGAAGTGCAGGTAGTCATCCAGGGAAGCGGAAGTCGCATTCTCTCCCTGTAACAACTGCGACAGGTCCAGCTTGTCGGTGCCCGGCGTAAAGTCGGTCACCACATCGTGCCCATTGTTGCCCTGCAGCCACTGGAAGGTATCGCTGCCGCCGCCTCCGGTCAGGGTGTTGTTGCCCATCCCGCCGATCAGCAGGTCATCGCCACCACCGCCATTGAGCACATCGTTCCCCAGCCCGCCGGTAATGACGTTGGCGTTGCCATCGCCGGTCAAGGTGTCGTTGTAGTTGGAGCCCACCAGGTTCTCGATGCCGGTCAGGGTGTCAGTGCCCGCGCCCAGGGTGTTCTGCGCCCCCGCCAGGCCGAGGTTGACCGTCACCGCCGCCGTGGCATGGGCGTAACTGGCGGTATCGATACCCGCACCGCCATCCAGCAGATCGTTGCCCGGCCCGCTGAACAGCAGGTCATTGCCGCTGCCACCATTCAGGGTGTTGTTGCCCGAGCCTGCGGTGAGCACATCGTTGCCATCGCCGCCATTGAGGATGTTGTTACCACTGCCCGCCACCAGCACATCGTCACCGGAAGTGCCGGTCAGGGTGTTGCCATCCTGATAGGAGATGCTCACCGCCGCCACATCGCTGCCACCGTGACCATCGCTGGCGGTGTAGGTGCCGTGGTAATCCGGGGTGACGTCCTGCGCCCCGGAGTAATTCACGGTCATGGTCAGCTGATAGTTTTCCGCTGCCGTGGTGTTGCTGCCGCTGGTGTTGGTGATGTTGACGATATGGATCTGGTAAGGCCCATCCGCCGCCGCCGTGAAGGTGCCGCCATCAGCGATCGCCGTATAGGCTCCACCGTTAAAGGCGTATTCCATGGAGACGCGGCCGGCGGCCAGATTGTGATTCAGATTCAGGGTTTCCCCCTGTTTGAGATTGACGGTGATCACGTCCTCATCGTTGGCATTGGCGTTAGTGACGGCTCCCAGGTAACCGCTGACCAGCACCACCGCGGTCATGGTCGCGGCGTTGGCATTGAACGAGGCGCGATCGATGGTAATGGCCTGGTTGGCGGCATTGTTGCCATTCCCGGCAAAGCCGATGGTCTGCTGACTCGCCGCCGTGAACGCCGCGCCCTTGGCCGCCCAGCCGGTGTTGAAAGTGGTGGGCGCCGCATTCAGAGGATCACCATTGACGTCACTGTCGTTGGCCAGCAGTGCATCCTCGGGAATCGCCACACTGCTGGACAATACGTTGGTGATGATGTGGTCATCCCCGGCGACCGGAGACGCATTGGGATTGACCTTGACCACCAGAGTCGAGCTCGCCAGGTCACCGTCGTTGTCGCTCACCGTATAGCCAAAGGTTTCGGTGATTACGGCGTTTGTGACCTTTTGCGAGCTGTAGCTGAAGTCCCCGGTATCGAGGTTCACCACCAGGGTACCGCCATTGCTGGTGGCAATGCTGATGCTGTTGTTGACGGTATTGAAGGTACCGTTGTTGGTGGTGCCGCTGAAGGTCAGCGAGCCCTGGTTGCTGTTGCCTTTGGGGTCGTAGGTGTAGGTTCCGCCATCCACCACGATCGACTTGATGAACCCGCCGTCGGCACCAAAGCTGCCGCCATCCCCCAGCAAGCTGCCGGTGACCGGAGAGCCTTGCACCGTACCGGCCAGCACCGAATTGAGCTGGTTCAGGTCGGTGACCACCACCGCATTGGTGTTGACGTGAGTACTGCCGTCATAGGCCAGTGGATCGAGGTTGCCATTGCTGACCCCGCTGCCCAGGCCGATCGCATAGTTCTTGATGCCATTGGCATCGAGGAAGGCTCTCCAGGCCGTCTCGTCTGCGGTGCCGATTTCCTGACCCGAGGTCGGTGCGCCGTCGGAGAAGAAGTAGCCGACATTCTGCGCGCCACTGAGCTGGCCACTGGTGACAAAGGCCAGCTTCGCCGCCGCCACCGCCGCGTCGTAGTTGGTCCCGCCTCCTGCCACCAGCGTGGCGACAATTGCCTTGGCCGTGGCCACGTCTACCCAAACCGGAGTCTGGGCGGTAGCGGAGCTGCTGAAAGTGACGAGCTGGACTTTGACATCGCCCATGTTGTCGTACTTGTCGAGCAAGGCGCTGATGGCCTGCTTGGCCAGGCCCAGCCGCGTCAGCCCGGAAACACCTGAAGGATCAGCCATGCTGCCCGACACGTCGATCACCAGCAGCAGGTTGGAGTCCACCTCCACCGCCGTGACCGAACGCTCGCTGGCCACTGCCTTGGGCACATCATCGACAATGCTCACCAGGATGCTGCCGGTGGTGCTGTTGCCCAGGGCATCGGTGGCCTTGTAGGTGAAGCTCTCACTCAAGGTATTGGCGCCATCGTTGGCGTTGGGGGTGGTTTTCGGCGCCGAGGTCAGGGTGTAGGTGTAGGTGCCATTGGGGTTGAGCAGAATCTGCCCGTAGCTGCCCGTGGCACTGCCCACCAGACTGAAGGTGATAGCTCCAGAGCCGCCGGTGACCGAGCCCACCAAGGTACCGCTGGCGGTTTCCGCGGTGGAGCCCGGATCGCTACCAGCCACGGTGCCAGCAGCCAGGTCCTGACCATCCTTATTCAGGTCCAGGGCCTTTTCATAGACAGTGACGTCCTGATCGGTCACTGCCTTGAGGCCGCTGTCAGTGACATTGATGGTCAGGGTGGTGGTGCTCTCATCACCATCTCTGTCGCGGATGGTGTAGGTGAAGACATCACTGGCCCCGGGCGGGCTCACCGAGTTCGGATTGCTGTGGTACACCGCGTTGCCGGCGGCATCCAGGGTCAGGGTGCCGTAGGTGCCGGCAATGCTGCTGCCCAGCCCGCCGATGGCCGAGGTGGCGGTATTGCTGCCGGCGCGCACGCCGACCACCGCGCCACCAACGGCTGCACCATCGGCGCCCAGCACATCATTGCCCAGCACACTGACATTGATGGTGGCGCCTTCCGTGCCGCTGGCCGTATCCGCCACGGCGCCGGGCAGGTCATCGACGATGTTGACGTCTATCACCCCGGACGCGGTACTGCCGTCGCCATCGGTGGCCACCACATTGAATTGTTCAGCAATGCTATTGGCACCCAGCGCCGTTGGATGGGCCTCGTTATCCAGCAAGGTGTAGCTGTAGCTGATGACTCCGGTGCCGGCGTTGTAGCCAGTGATGGTCAGGGTGTTGCCCAAGGCGGTGGTGACGCTTTGCGGGAAGCCCGCAGCCACACCGCCGCTGACCACATTGATGCCGCCCACGGTCAGGGTTTGCAGGCCGTCCAGCGCGGTCACGGTAAACGTGCCGCTCTGGGTCAACGCAGGGGTATCCGGGCTGCTGCCATCGCTGAGGTTTTTCTCATAGACCGTCAACTCGCCACCGTTGACGTTAAGGCCGTTCAAGGTCACCGGATCGTCGTTGTTATGAATCTGCAGCACCAGGTTCGCTGTGCTGGGGTCGCCATCGGAGTCAGTGACGGTATAGGCGAAGGTCTCTGTGCCGTTGCCATTGCCGCGCAGGGCTTTGAAGTCGGCATCCGCAGTGTTCAACGTGTAGGTGTAGGAACCGTTGGCATTGAGCACCAGGGTGCCGTAGGTGCCAGTAAAGGTTCCGGCTGTCACCGGCCCGCTGGGCACTCGGTCTGCCCCTTGAGTGTCGTTGGTCAACACGTTGCCCGTCAGGGTCAGTTGGCTCTCCGAGGCAGTGGTCGGATTGCTGTCGTTGACCGCAGTCGGCAGGTCGTCCACCACGTTCACATCCAGGGTCCCGGTGGCACTGCTGCCATCCACATCCGTAGCCACCACATTGAACTGTTCGCTGAGGCCGTTGGCACCGTTGGCGCTCGGGTGGGCCTCGTTGTCCAGCAAGGTGTAGCTGTAGCTGATGACTCCGGTACCGGCGTTGTAGCCAGTGATCGTCAGGGTGTTGCCCAAGGCGGTGGTGACGCTTTGCGGGAAGCCCGCAGCCACACCGCCGCTGACCACATTGATGCCGCCCACGGTCAGGGTTTGCAGGCCGTCCAGCGCGGTCACGGTAAACGTGCCGCTCTGGGTCAACGCAGGGGTATCCGGGCTGCTGCCATCGCTGAGGTTTTTCTCATAGACCGTCAACTCGCCACCGTTGACGTTAAGGCCGTTCAAGGTCACCGGATCGTCGTTGTTATGAATCTGCAGCACCAGGTTCGCTGTGCTGGGGTCGCCATCGGAGTCAGTGACGGTATAGGCGAAGGTCTCTGTGCCGTTGCCATTGCCGCGCAGGGCTTTGAAGTCGGCATCCGCAGTGTTCAACGTGTAGGTGTAGGAACCGTTGGCATTGAGCACCAGGGTGCCGTAGGTGCCAGTAAAGGTTCCGGCTGTCACCGGCCCGCTGGGCACTCGGTCTGCCCCTTGAGTGTCGTTGGTCAACACGTTGCCCGTCAGGGTCAGTTGGCTCTCCGAGGCAGTGGTCGGATTGCTGTCGTTGACCGCAGTCGGCAGGTCGTCCACCACGTTCACATCCAGGGTCCCGGTGGCACTGCTGCCATCCACATCCGTAGCCACCACATTGAACTGTTCGCTGAGGCCGTTGGCACCGTTGGCGCTCGGGTGGGCCTCGTTGTCCAGCAAGGTGTAGCTGTAGCTGATGACTCCGGTACCGGCGTTGTAGCCAGTGATCGTCAGGGTGTTGCCCAAGGCGGTGGTGACGCTTTGCGGGAAGCCCGCAGCCACACCGCCGCTGACCACATTGATGCCGCCCACGGTCAGGGTTTGCAGGCCGTCCAGCGCGGTCACGGTAAACGTGCCGCTCTGGGTCAACGCAGGGGTATCCGGGCTGCTGCCATCGCTGAGGTTTTTCTCATAGACCGTCAACTCGCCACCGTTGACGTTAAGGCCGTTCAAGGTCACCGGGTCATCGTTGTTATGGATCTGCAGCACCAGGTTCGCTGTGCTGGGGTCGCCATCGGAGTCGGTGACGGTATAGGCGAAGGTTTCTGTGCCGTTGCCATTGCCGCGCAGGGCTTTGAAGTCGGCATCCGCAGTATTCAGCGTGTAGGTGTAGGAACCGTTGGCATTGAGCACCAGGGTGCCGTAGGTGCCCGTAAAGGTTCCGGCTGTCACCGGCCCGCTGGGCACTCGGTCTGCCCCTTGAGTGTCGTTGGTTAGCACGTTGCCCGTCAGGGTCAGCTGGCTCTCCGAGGCAGTAGTCGGATTGCTGTCATTGACCGCAGTCGGCAGGTCGTCCACCACGTTCACATCCAGAGTTCCGGTGGCACTGCTGCCATCCACATCCGTAGCCACCACATTGAACTGTTCGCTGAGGCCGTTGGCACCGTTGGCGCTCGGGTGGGCCTCGTTGTCCAGCAAGGTGTAGCTGTAGCTGATGACTCCGGTACCGGCGTTGTAGCCAGTGATCGTCAGGGTGTTGCCCAAGGCGGTGGTGACGCTTTGCGGGAAGCCCGCAGCCACACCGCCGCTGACCACATTGATGCCGCCCACGGTCAGGGTTTGCAGGCCGTCCAGCGCGGTCACGGTAAACGTGCCGCTCTGGGTCAACGCAGGGGTATCCGGGCTGCTGCCATCGCTGAGGTTTTTCTCATAGACCGTCAACTCGCCACCGTTGACGTTAAGGCCGTTCAAGGTCACCGGGTCATCGTTGTTATGGATCTGCAGCACCAGGTTCGCTGTGCTGGGGTCGCCATCGGAGTCGGTGACGGTATAGGCGAAGGTTTCTGTGCCGTTGCCATTGCCGCGCAGGGCTTTGAAGTCGGCATCCGCAGTATTCAGCGTGTAGGTGTAGGAACCGTTGGCATTGAGCACCAGGGTGCCGTAGGTGCCCGTAAAGGTTCCGGCTGTCACCGGCCCGCTGGGCACTCGGTCTGCCCCTTGAGTGTCGTTGGTTAGCACGTTGCCCGTCAGGGTCAGCTGGCTCTCCGAGGCAGTAGTCGGATTGCTGTCATTGACCGCAGTCGGCAGGTCGTCCACCACGTTCACATCCAGAGTTCCGGTGGCACTGCTGCCATCCACATCCGTAGCCACCACATTGAACTGTTCGCTGAGGCCGTTGGCACCGTTGGCGCTCGGGTGGGCCTCGTTGTCCAGCAAGGTGTAGCTGTAGCTGATGACTCCGGTACCGGCGTTGTAGCCAGTGATCGTCAGGGTGTTGCCCAAGGCGGTGGTGACGCTTTGCGGGAAGCCCGCAGCCACACCGCCGCTGACCACATTGATGCCGCCCACAGTCAGGGTTTGCAGGCCGTCCAGCGCGGTCACGGTAAACGTGCCGCTCTGAGTCAACGCAGGGGTATCCGGGCTGCTGCCGTCGCTGAGGTTTTTCTCATAGACCGTCAACTCGCCACCGTTGACGTTAAGGCCGTTCAAGGTCACCGGATCGTCGTTGTTATGGATCTGCAGCACCAGGTTCGCTGTGCTCGGGTCGCCATCGGAGTCAGTGACGGTGTAAGCGAAGGTTTCTGTGCCGTTGCCATTGCCGCGCAGGGCTTTGAAGTCGGCATCCGCAGTGTTCAACGTGTAGGTGTAGGAACCGTTGGCATTGAGCACCAGGGTGCCGTAGGTGCCCGTAAAGGTTCCGGCTGTCACCGGCCCGCTGGGCACTCGGTCTGCCCCTTGAGTGTCGTTGGTTAGCACGTTGCCCGTCAGGGTCAGCTGGCTCTCCGAGGCAGTAGTCGGATTGCTGTCGTTGACAGCAGTCGGCAGGTCATCCACCACGTTGACGTCCAGAGAGCCGCTGGCGGTGCTGCCGTCCACATCAGTGGCCAGCACACTGAAATGCTCGCTGAGGCTATTGACGCCATTGGCCGTCGGATGGGCATCGTTGCCATTGAGGGTATAGCTGTAGCTGACTACCCCGGTGCCTGCGTCATAACCGGTGACGGTCAAGGTGTTGCCCAGGCCGGTGGCGATGGATTGCGGAAAACCCGCCACCACCCCGCCGCTGATCACGCTGATGCCGCCCACGTTCAGGCTCTGCAGACCATCAAGGGCCGTTACAGTAAAAGTGCCGCTCTGGGTCAACGCCGGAGTATCCGGGCCGCTGCCAGTGGTCAGGTTCTTCTCGTAAACAGTGAGTTCGCCACCATTGACCTCCAGGCCGTTCAAGGTCAACGGGTCGTCATTGTTGTGCACCTGCAGCACCAGATTGGCCATACTGGGGTCGCCATCGGCGTCGGTCAGGGTGTAGGTGAAGGTGTCGGTAGCATTGCCGCCCCCGCCCAGCGCGAGGAACGCAGGGTCGGTGGGATGCAAGGTATAGGTGTACGAACCATCCGCTGCCAGCACCAGGGTGCCGTAGGTTCCGGTGAAGGTGCCGGCCGTGATCGGCCCGGAAGCGACCCGGTCGGCGCCCTGTACGTCGTTGCCCAGCACATTGCCAGTCAGGCTCAACAGGCTTTCCGAAGCGGTCCCGGGATTGCTGTCGTTGACCGCCGTGGGCAGGTCGTCCACCACGTTCACATCCAGTGAGGCGCTGGCACTGCTGCCATCCACGTCAGTGGCCACTACATTGAACTGCTCGCCAAGGCTATTGGCGCCATTGGCGTTCGGATGGGCATCGTTGCCATTGAGGGTGTAGCTGTAGCTGACCTCGCCGCTGGCCAGGTTGAAACCGGTGATGGTCAGGGTATTGCCCAGGCCAGTGGTGACGCTTTGCGGAAAGCCCGCCGGTACGCCGCCGCTGACCACGGTGATACCGCCGACAGTCAAGGTTTGCAGGCCGTCCAGGGCGGTCACCGTGAAGGTGCCGCTCTGGGTCAGGGCCGGGGTATCCGGGCCGCTGCCGGTGGTCAGGTTCTTCTCATAGACAGTGAGCTCGCCTCCCTCGACCTCCAAGCCTCGCAGCAGCACCGGATCGTCATTGTTGTTCACCTGCAGCACCAGGTTGGCGGTGCTGGCGTCGCCATCGGAATCAGTCAGGGTATAGGCGAAGGTTTCAGTGCCGCTGCCGCCGCCCTTGAGCGCCAGGAAGGCCGGATCGCTGGTGTTCACGCTATAGGTGTAACTACCGTCCGCCGCCAGCACCAGGGTGCCGAAGGTGCCATTGAAGGTGCCGGCGGTAACAGGTCCGGCCGCCACCCGATCAGCGCCCTGCACATCATTGGTCAGCACATTGCCGCTCAGGGTCAGTTGGCTTTCCGAGGCGGTGCCTGCGTTGTTGTCATTGACTGCCGTCGGCACATCGTCGGTGATATTGACGTCAAGGGTGTTGCTGGCCGAGTCGCCATTGCTGTCGATGGCAACCACGCTGAACTGCTCGCTCAGACTGTTGGTGCCATCCGCCGCGGAGTGCAGATCATTGCCATTGAGGGTGTAGCTGTAGCTGACCACCCCGGTGGCCGCGTTGAAGCCGGTGATGGTCAGGGTATTGCCCAGGCCGGTGGCGATGGATTGTGGAAAAGCCGCCGCCACGCCGCCGCTGACCACATTGATGCCACCGACATTCAGACTGAACAGCCCATCCGGGGCCGAGACTGTGAAAGTGCCACTCTGGGTCAGGGCCGCCGAGTTGCTTGCCGAGCCCTGCTCCAGGTTGGCTTCATTGACCGTGAGTTCACCGCCCTCCACCGCAAGCCCACTCAGGCTCACCGGGTTGTTGGGGGTTGCACCATTGATCGGAAGCAGGCCGTCGATGCGCTCAGGGACAAATTCGGGGATGCCATTGAAGCCCGCAGTCGGAAAGCCGATCACTGGCTCGACCCGGCCCCCGACTTCTTCCAGCAGAACAAAGCTGTGACCGCCGCCCTCGGCACCCGGCGCGCCACCGGTACCGGTGGGGCCCGCCGCAGTGGCTTCCGCGGTTTGGGTTGGGTCATCACCGGCGGCAATGGCTTGTTGCAGTTGTTCGACATCGCTCAGTTGCGCATCGCTGGGTGCCAGCACTTGCGGGGTATCGACCTGAGTGGCCTGCTGGTCAAGCAACTGCGCCGTCAGTTGCTGGCTGCTGTCACGGCCCAGGGTCAGATCCTGGCCATTTTGCAGATGCACTGCCACCGCACCTTCGGCTCCAGTGACCAACTGCTCACCGACAAACAGCCGGTCCCCTTCCACCAGGAGACGACGGGCGCCATCCGCGCCTACCGCGTAAACCTGCCCGATCACCTTGGTCACAATGCCGATTAACGTTGCCATGTGCACTCCTCCGATACCGAGAACAATCGGCATCCGCTTGCTAGCGGCAGCGCAGACAGCGTTAACCCGTGGTTGAACAGACCCTGTGTCTGGCCGCTCCGCCCCCATGGCGAAGCGCGCCAGTCTTGATGTCCCGCCCTCCCTTGCTACCAGTCGGACGGCTGATACCGCAGGGCGCCGGACAAAACAGCCTCATCCGTGCCTTCGGATCGCTCACCAACTACATTGTGCGAAACAGGTCAAAAGGCGAAATCGCCAAAAAAATGCCGCCATATCCTGTTCCGTACCTTCTTCCTTGTAACCACTTCCCCGCCCTGAACTACCTGAAATTTGAACGTCCCCAGAAATTTCAGAAAATGCCTCAACGCCTGAAAATTCCGGGCCTGCGATTGGAACAATGTCTTGCTTTGACAAACATGCATAAGTTTTTTTTGGCATAAAACTTATGAATTTTTTTTCTTAGCTATCCTTCTGGATGTTCTTAGCTCTGTTGTAAACAAGATGAGACGGTTAAGTCTCAATTTTTTAGTCATATTTTTGACGAAAACACTGTTTCACTGGATCAGGGAGAGACACCCATGCGCGTTTTCACCCCCCTCAGCGGTGCAATTCTTTTGGCCTCAATCTGCGTCAGCCCGGCTCAGGCCATGTCTTTGACTGAAGCGATCCAGAGCACTCTGGACAACCACCCTGAACTTCGCGCCAGCCAGAACAACCGGCTGTCTGCCGACGAGGATGTGAAGGTGGCCAAGGGTGGCTTCTATCCCAGCCTGGACCTCAATGCCGGCTATGGCCGCGGCTACAGCGACAACAGCACCACCCGCGGCTACGGGGTGGCACGCGGCACCGGCAACCACAACACCGAGACCCTGAATTACACCCAGTCGGAACTGCGCCTGCGGCAGATGCTCTTCGACGGCTTCAACACGGCCAATGAAGTGGGCCGCACCCAGTCGGTGGTCAACTCCCGGGCCTACTTCACCCGCGGCACCGCCGAAAGCCTCGCCCTGCGCACCATCGAGGTGTACCTGGAGGTGCTCAAGCGCCGTGAACTCTTGACCCTGGCCAAGAACAACCTGCAGGCCCACCTGCGGGTCAACGACCAGATCGGCCTGCGCAGCCAGCAAGGCGTGGGCAGTACCGCCGACCTCGACCAGTCCAAGGCCCGGCGTGCCCTGGCGGAGAACAACTACGACACCGCTCAGGTCGACCTGGCCGATGCCGAGGCCAACTTCTACAGCGCAGTCGGACGCTTGCCCGACGAGCTGGAAAGCCTGCCGTCGATCCGCGGCGAAATCCCGCAGAACCTCAACGACGCCAAGCAGAGCATGCTGCTGAACAACCCCTACCTGAAGTCCGCCCAGGCTGACATCCAGGCGGCGGAGAGTCAGTACGAAGTGGCCAAGTCGCCCTTCTATCCACGCTTCGACGCCGAGGCCGCAGTCAACGCCAACGACAATGTGCAGGGCGACCTGGGCCACGACAACGAATGGCGGGTCGGGGTGATCATGAACTACAACCTGTTCCGCGGCGGCAGTGACAAGGCCCGCCTGCAGTCCAACGCGCACAAGATCAACCAGGCCATGGACATCCGCAACAACGCCCTGCGCATGCTCAACGAAAACATCACCCTGGCCTGGAACGCCATGCTCAACGCCAAGAAACAGACCCCCACCGCCCGGGAATATGCGGAAACCACCACCCGAGTGCGGGCCGCTTATCAGGACCAGTTCGGCCTCGGCCAACGCACCCTGCTCGACGTTCTGGACAGTGAAAACGAGCTGTACAACGCCAACCGCCGCTACACCGAAGTGCGCTACACCGAAGAGTTCTCCATGTACCGGGTACTGGCCAACATGGGCGAACTGCTGAGCAAGGAAAAAGTCGTGGTACCGGCCGAAGCCATCGCCCAAAGCGAAGTGAAAAGCGAGGCGCGCCTGCCGGAAATGAAGTAGTCCCGTGGAGGACTCAATTTGACCAGCCTCGAACCCGGGAGCCCGCACGCCGATCCGCGTGCCAGCTTCGATGACCCGCTGTTGGACGGATTACTGATCCTGTGCCGACTCCACGGCTGCAACGTCAGCCGGGGCAGCCTCAGCGCAGGCCTGCCCCTGGACAAGCAACGCCTGAGCCTCGACCTGCTGCCCCGGGCCGCGGCCCGGGCCAGCCTTCAGGCTCGCCTGCTGCGCCGGGAACTGGGGGCGATATCCGCTCTCAACCTGCCGGTGCTGCTGATCCTCCAAGGCGGTCGTTGCGCAGTGCTCAGGCGCTGGGGCGAGGATGGCCAGGCCCTGATCCTGCCCAGCGAGGCCGAAGGTGGCGAGCAGTGGGTGAGCCGCGAGGAACTGGCCCGGGAATACAGCGGCCAGGCCCTGTTCGCACGCCCCCGCCATGAACTCGAAGACCTGCGCAGCCCCCTGGTGCCCAGGGTCGACGCCTGGTTTCGCGACACCCTGAAGCTCTCGCGCTGGCTCTACAGCGACGCCATTCTCGCCAGCCTCCTGATCAACCTGCTGGGCCTGATGGTGCCGCTGTTCGTGATGCAGACCTACGATCGGGTGGTGCCCAACCAGGCCACCTCGACCCTCTGGGTGCTGACCCTGGGCCTGCTGCTGGGCACCGGGTTCGAGCTGGTGTTGCGGGTGGTACGGGCCCACCTGCTGGACCAGGCCGGGAAAAAGACCGACGTGATCCTCTCCGCCACCCTGTTCGAACGCATCACCGGCATGAACATGAAGGCCCGACCAGCCACCATCGGCGGCTTTGCCCAAAGCATCCACGACTTCCAGGGCCTGCGGGAGTTTCTGACGGCCGTGACCCTGACCAGCCTGATCGATCTGCCCTTCGCCCTGCTGATGCTGGTGGTGATCGGCCTGCTCGGGGGCTGGCTGGTGGTGATCCCGATACTCGCGTTCCCCATCACTATCGTCTTCGCCATGCTGATCCAGGTGCGCCTGCGGGACACCGTGCAAAAAAGCCTGGCCCTGGGCGCCGAACGTCAGGCGCTGTTGATCGAGACCCTCGGCGGCCTGGAAACCCTCAAGGCCTGCAGCGCCGAAAGCGAACGCCAGCACAAGTGGGAAAGCACCCACGGCGCCCTGACCCGCCTCGACAGCCACGCCCGCAACCTCTCGGCCCTGGCCACCAACGGCACCCTGTTCATTCAGCAGTTGTCCGGCATGGCCACCATCGTCGCCGGGGTCTACAGCATCATCGCCGGCAACCTCAGCGTCGGCGCCCTGGTGGCCACCTATATGCTCGGAAGTCGAGTCCTGGCGCCATTGGGACAGATCGCCGGGCTGATCACCCGCTACCAACAGGCGCAGTTGACCATGCGCAGCACCGACGCCTTGATGGCCCTGCCCCAGGAACGCGATGCCCGTCAGCGGCCTCTGGAGCGCACCCAGTTGCACGGCGCCCTGGAAGTCAGCCGAGTGAGCTTTCGCTACCCCGGGCAAAGCACCCCGGCGCTGAACAACATCAGTTTCAGCCTCAAGCCCGGAGAGCGGGTCGGCATCATCGGCCGCAGCGGCTCGGGGAAAAGTACCCTGGCCCGGCTGTTAATGGGCTTTCTCGCCCCGGAGGAAGGCCAACTGCTGCTGGACGGCCTGGATCTGCGACAACTGGACGTGGCCGACCTGCGTCAACAGATCGGCTACGTCGCCCATGACCTGCCGCTGCTGGCCGGCAGCCTGCGGGACAACCTGACCCTGGGCGCGCGCTACATCAGCGATGCCCGAATGCTCGAAGTCGCCGAGCTCACCGGGGTCACCGAACTGGCCCGCGCCCACCCCCAAGGCTTCGACCGACCGGTGGGTGAACGTGGGCAACTGCTGTCCGGCGGCCAGCGCCAAGCCGTGCTGCTGGCCCGTGCCCTGCTGCTGGACCCGCCGATCCTGCTGCTGGACGAACCCACCAGCGCCATGGACAACAGCAGCGAAGACGCACTACGTCAGCGCCTGCACGCCAAGGTCCAGGGCAAGACTCTGCTGCTGGTGACCCACCGCACTTCGATGCTCAGCCTGGTGGACCGCCTGGTGGTTCTGGACGAAGGACGGATTGTCGCCGACGGACCGAAAGACGCGGTTATCGATGCACTGCGCAAGGGCCGTGTTGGCTCTGCAGCCGTCTAGGAGTGCCGAGCATGTCGACACCATCGTCACCCCGCAGTTACCTGGGCAGTTTTCGCCGAAGCGCGGAAAGCGAATTCATGCCGGAAACCGCAGAGGCCTCGTTGCAAGACTCGCCCCGCAGATCACGGTTGACGGTCTGGATCGCCGCCGCGCTGATCCTCTGCGCGCTGGTATGGGCCAGGTTCGCGGTGCTCCAGGAAGTCACCACGGGCGAAGGCAAGGCCATTCCTTCAAGCAAGATCCAGGTGATCCAGAACCTGGAAGGTGGCATTGTCACCGAGATTTTCGTCCGCGAGGGGCAGATGGTGGACAAGGGCCAGACCCTGCTGCGCCTGGATGACACGCGCTTTCGCTCGAACAAGGGCGAGAGCGAGGCGGATCGCTTCGCCTTGATGGCCCAGGTCGAGCGTCTGTCCGCCGAAGCCGAAGGCAAGCCCTTCACCCCATCCGCCGAAGTGCTGAGCAAGGCGCCGCAAGTGGCAGAAGACGAACGCTCGCTGTACGACCAACGCCAGCGACGCCTGGCCAGCGAGCAGCGCACCCTCAGCGAACAGTTGCGGCAGAAGACCCAGGAACTGGCGGAATTTCGCTCCAAGCAGGGGCAATACAGCTCCAGCCTGGCCCTGCTCAATCAAGAGATGAACATGTCGGCCCCCCTGGTGGGCACTGGCGCCGTGTCACCGGTGGAAATCCTGCGGCTCAAGCGCAGCGCGGTAGAGATTCGCGGCTCCCTGGACGCCACTACCCTGGCCATTCCACGGGCCGAATCGGCCATCAACGAGATCAAGAGCAAGATCGATGAATCGGTGCAGACCTTCCGCTCCGATGCCGCCAAGGAACTCAACGAGAAACGCACCGACCTGTCGAAGATCACCGCGTCGGGGATCGCCATCGATGACCGGGTCAACCGCACCACGGTGGTATCACCCGTGCACGGCGTAATCAAGCTGCTCAAGGTCAACACCATCGGCGGCGTAGTCCAGCCCGGCAGCGACCTGGTGGAAATCGTGCCCATGGAAGACAACCTGCTGATTGAGGCCAAGGTCCGGCCTCAGGACGTGGCTTTCCTGCACCCCGGACAGAAAGCCATGGTCAAGTTCAGCGCCTATGACTACACCATCTACGGCGGCCTGAGCGCCAAGCTGGAGTTGATCGGCGCCGACACCATCACCGACGACAAGGGCAACAGCTTCTATCTAATCCAGGTACGCACCGACAAGAACCACCTGGGGGGCGACGCCAATCCACTGCTGATCATCCCCGGCATGGTGGCCACGGTGGACATCATCACCGGCGAGAAAAGCGTGCTGGACTACCTGCTCAAGCCCGTGCTCAAGGCCCGCACCGAAGCCATGCGCGAACGCTGACTGCCGGCTACGTAGGAGCCGGCTGGCCGGCGAAGAGGCCCTCTGACTTTGCCGCAGACTTGAGAGTGCTTTCGCGGGCAAGCCCGCACCGACAGGCAAGACGTCAGGGTTTGGCGCCGTGGTTGCGTTGGTAGGTGTCTTCGCCCATCGCCGCGATCTGCCCTTCGATCAGGGCCTCGAAGGGGCGCAGCAAGGACTCGAAGGAGGCCGGCGCCTCCAGGACCTGCAACGCCTGGACAATGGCTTCCAGGGTCGACAGCGCACCCGGTCCCGGGGCTTTGCGCAGGCGATAGCGCGAGGGCGTCGCGGCGGCCAGGGTCACTCGCGGCAAGGCCGCCAGCAGCGGATTGAGGTGCAACAGCTTGCGGGCCTTGCGCCAGGTGCCGTCGGGCACCACCAGCAGCAGCGGTTCATCCGTCTCGGCATAGGCCTGCAGCGGCTGGGCATCGTCCGCCGGGAACAACAGGCAGGCACGGTATCCGGGTTGAGCGAGCAGCGTCGGCAGATCCTCGAACACCTCACCCACCCGCAACTGCGCATTGTTCAGCCCCAGGGCCGCCAGCCGCGCCGTGTTCAAGGCGTGGTTGACCTCACTGGGATGCTGCAGCAGCAACACCCGGGTGCGGCTGGGCAAATCCGGGATCAGCGGGCACAGACAATGGCCTGTGGGACGCAAGCAACGCTCGCAGCGTGCTCTGGACATGGGAATTCCTTATGACTGGTTGAGCTGGGCCTTGAGCAGATCGCGAAAGGTCTGGATCAGGGGTTCACGGCCCCGGCCACGACGCATGATCATGGAGAACGGCGCCTGGTAGCCGAAGGTTGCCGGCAGCAGCACCCGCAGGTCGCCCTTGTCGGCCCAGGCCTGGGCATAGTGTTCCGGCAGGTAGCCGATGTAGGCGCCGGACAGCACCAGGATCAACTGCGCCTCCATGCTCTCCACGGTCGCCGCGCTGTGCTTGAAACCGTGCCGAGCCAGTTCCGCCTGGCTCCAGTAGCCACGGCCGACCATGCGCTGCTGGGTGATGACCTGCTCCGGAATGCGCCGCTCGCTGTACAGCGGATGCCGGTTGCTGCAATACAACCAGTGCTGCTCGCGGTACAGCGGCATGTACACCAGGCCGCTCATACGCGTGGAAAAGGCGCCGATGGCCAGGTCCAGGCGGTTGTCCTGGACACCCAGTTGCAGTTCGTGGGGGCTCATCACCGACAGGTGCAAATGCACCGCCGGATGCTCCTGGCTATAGGCGCCGATGGCCTCGGCGAACGGCAGGGCCTTGTCGCTGACGGTGGAGTCGATCACCCCCAGGTTCAGGGTGCCGCGCAACTCGCCCTTAAGGGCCGCGGCGTACTGTTCGAAGCCCTCCAGCTCCCCCAGCAGACGCAAGGTCTCCTGGTGGAACAGCTCCCCCTTGCTGGTCAGGCTGAACCCGCCACGGCCACGGTGGCAGAGCACCAGCCCGAGGGCGCCTTCGAGCTGGCTCATGTAGGTGCTGATGGCCGACGTCGAGAGATTGAGTTCGTGCTGGGCATTGGCGAACCCCTGATGTCGCACCACGCTGACGAAGATGCGCAATAGTTTCAGATCAGGTAAAGCGTTGGCCATGACAGGCTCCGATAACAGGCAAAACAACCACTTCCCTGTGCCAAGAGAGCGTACTGACGCCGGGCGACCAAGCAGCCCCGATGACCTCCATGTGCACTTTCAACCAGACCCTGCAACCCGGATAACGGTGGCTACGCCACCGAGCGGATGCTCGCTCACTCACCACGCAGGGCCCTGGAAGCCGTGCGGGAGTCTAGCGCGACCCCGGCCATTAGTTTAGAAAAATCTGAACTAAGTATTTGTTCGTAGCGATTCTTTCCCCTCACTACATTTCGCAGAATCGGCCCAATCGGTTGAACGGGCGATACCTGCTGTGCCCTCAGCCCCATAAATATAAAACAACGATGAGGCCTATCCCGTGGACAAGATTCTCCACCAACCACTGGGCGGCAACGAAATGCCGCGCTTCGGCGGCATCGCCACCATGATGCGTCTTCCCCATCTGCAATCCGCTGCCGGCCTGGACGCTGCGTTCGTCGGCGTGCCTCTGGACATCGGCACCTCGCTGCGCGCCGGCACCCGTTTCGGCCCGCGGGAAATCCGCGCCGAGTCGGTGATGATCCGCCCTTACAACATGGCCACCGGTGCCGCTCCGTTCGACTCGCTGTCGGTGGCCGACATCGGCGACGTGGCGATCAACACCTTCAACCTGCTGGACGCGGTGCGCATCATCGAAGAAGCCTATGACGGCATCCTCGAACACAACGTGATTCCCCTGACCCTGGGCGGCGACCACACCATCACCCTGCCGATCCTGCGGGCCATCCACAAGAAACACGGCAAGGTCGGGCTGGTGCACATCGATGCCCACGCGGACGTCAACGACCACATGTTCGGCGAGAAGATCGCCCACGGCACCACCTTCCGCCGCGCAGTGGAAGAAGGCCTGCTGGACTGCGACCGCGTGGTGCAGATCGGCCTGCGCGCACAGGGCTATACCGCCGAAGACTTCAACTGGAGCCGCAAGCAGGGCTTCCGTGTGGTCCAGGCCGAAGAGTGCTGGCACAAATCCCTGGAACCGCTGATGGCCGAAGTCCGTGAAAAGGTCGGCAACGGTCCGGTGTACCTGAGCTTCGACATCGACGGCATCGACCCGGCCTGGGCTCCAGGCACCGGCACCCCGGAAATCGGCGGTTTGACCACCATCCAGGCCATCGAGATCGTCCGTGGCTGCCAGGGCCTGGACCTGGTGGGCTGCGACCTGGTGGAGGTTTCGCCGCCTTACGACACCACCGGCAACACCTCGCTGCTGGGTGCCAACCTGCTGTACGAAATGCTCTGCGTACTGCCCGGCGTGGCCCACCGCTGAGTCTCGGCCCTGGGAGGGCT
The DNA here is from genome assembly GCF_042980055.1 of Pseudomonas danubii. Taxonomy (NCBI): domain Bacteria; kingdom Pseudomonadati; phylum Pseudomonadota; class Gammaproteobacteria; order Pseudomonadales; family Pseudomonadaceae; genus Pseudomonas; species Pseudomonas danubii. The sequence goes on along the minus strand of NZ_CP116502.1, from coordinate 2,949,596 downwards.
GGTGCCGCGCTCAAGCACGAGCGCGGCCATGGAACCGTCATGCAAAGGAGCGCAACACCTTAGCCAACGTGGTCGGAGCAGATCATGAATAACAATAAAGAAAACAGCCTTAACAACATGAACAACGGGGACGCCCAGATTCCCGCCCCTCGACGCAGCACCCTGTACGACCTCTCTCGAAACAGGCCCCCCTTGGCCTGAACTGCCCCAGCAACCGCAGCTCTTCCGGAAGACCGGCCTCCACTGGTCAACGGGGTGACCGTCCGCATCGGCGGGTGGCAACAACAATAACAACTTGCTTGTGAGGACCCGAACATGGGCTTGGATATTCTCGTAGTACTGATTTATGCCGCCGGCATGATCACCCTGGGCTGGTACGGCATGCGCCGGGCCAAGACCCGTGATGACTATCTGGTAGCCGGCCGCAACCTCGGGCCGGGCTTCTACCTGGGTACCATGGCGGCCACCGTACTGGGCGGCGCCTCGACCATCGGCACCGTACGCCTGGGCTACGTCCACGGCATTTCCGGCTTCTGGCTTTGCGGCGCCATCGGCCTGGGCATCGTCGGACTCAGCCTGTTTCTGGCCAAACCCTTGCTGAAACTGAAGATCTACACCGTCACCCAAGTGCTGGAGCGCCGCTACAACCCCGCGGCACGCCACGCCAGCGGACTGATCATGCTGGTCTACGCACTGATGATCGGCGCCACCTCCACCATTGCCATTGGGACAGTGATGCAAGTGCTGTTCGGCTTGCCGTTCTGGGTATCGATCCTGGTGGGCGGCGGTGTGGTGGTGCTCTACTCGACCATCGGCGGCATGTGGTCGCTGACCCTGACCGACATCGTGCAGTTCCTGATCATGACCATCGGCCTGGTGTTCCTGCTGATGCCGCTGTCCATCGTCGATGCCGGCGGCTGGGATACCCTGGTGGCCAAACTGCCCGCCAGCTATTTCGACTTCACCGCCATCGGCTGGGACACCATCCTCACCTACTTCCTGATCTACTTCTTCGGCATCTTCATCGGCCAGGACATCTGGCAACGAGTGTTCACCGCCCGCAGTGAAGGGGTAGCCAAGGTTGCCGGGACCGCCGCCGGCATCTATTGCGTGCTCTACGGCCTGGCCGGCGCGCTGATCGGCATGGCCGCCAAGGTGGTCCTGCCGGATCTGGATAACGTCAACAATGCCTTCGCCAGCATCGTCCAGACCAGCCTGCCCAACGGCGTTCGCGGCCTGGTGATTGCCGCGGCTCTGGCAGCCCTGATGTCCACCGCCAGCGCCGGCCTGCTGGCGGCCTCCACCACCGTGACCCAGGACCTGTTGCCGCGGCTGCGCGGTGGCCGTGAAAGCGGCAATGGCGACGTGCATGAAAACCGCATCGCGACGTTGCTGCTGGGGGTTGTGGTGCTGGGTATCGCCCTGGTAGTGAGCGACGTGATCAGTGCCCTGACCCTGGCCTACAACCTTTTGGTGGGCGGCATGCTGATTCCGCTGATCGGCGCCATCTACTGGAAACGCGCCACCACGGCCGGGGCCATCACCAGTATGTCTCTGGGCTTCATGACCGCGCTGTTCTTCATGTTCAAGGACGGCCTGGACGCCAACACACCGATTTACTACAGCCTGGCCGTGGGCCTGGTGAGTTTCGTGGTGGTGAGCCTGGTCTCCCGGCGCTCGGTGCCTCTGGCCAACGCGATCTGACCTGAAGTCAGACGCCTGAAGCTTTCTTCGACGGGTGCGGCGTCGGTGGCCGCACCCGTTTTTTTCGTCCACGAAAAAGTGCCACAACGCCGGATGACGCTCGCTTCAGCCCGACCCAGGAAGCCGCCCACAGGACGAGCGGTCACCACCGCCGGAAAAAACCTCTGCTGTAATCTGATTCAGCGACGACTGTTACTGAACAGTACAAGGATCGCTGGCAGCCTCAGGGCACGCTATCGCTTCACCCTTGGACGGGGTCAAAAAACAATCAGAACCTCTCCCCTGCCCCGAGGTGTTTATGGACCGTTTCGACATCCAGCCAAGCATCCGCCTTGATCCGGACCTTGATCTGTACCGGATCAACTCCATCAGCGAACTCAGCCAGGTCATCCTGGAAAAGACACGCGCCGACGCTGCCCGTCCCGCCTGACCTGCTCGCTCCTCGGGAGTAACGCGATGAAACGGGCCGAAGCACGCGTGGCCGTACACCTGCTCATCCGTCGGGGGCTGGATGAACTCACCGACTTCGATGACCAAAGCGCTCTGCAAGCACTCGGACTCGACCGGGAGGATATCGAAGCGCTGCTCTGGCGCCTGGAGGACAGGTTCGATCTCTGCATCTCCCCCCGGGAAGAGCAGCGAGCGCTCTGGCGCCTGGAAAAGGTCGACGACCTGGTGCAATGGTTGCTGGAAAAGTCCCGGCAAAATCAGGATTGACCCGATTGCCTCGGGTGGATGGCCGAGCGACTGCCGGCCAGAAAACCCTGGCGAGAGCCGGAGTCTGCACTCCGCTCTCGCCCTGAGCTCAACGACGACGTTGCTGACGGCGCCGCAGTTCTTCGTCGGTAGGAATCGGCACCGGTTGCAGCGGTGGCTCGATCAGGCCCAGTGCGACACCAAGGTCGTGCAGCCAGCTTTGCAGTTTGTCTTTCATAGTGCCCCCTCAGGGTCGTGCCGAGCGGCGATACTGCGCCGCCTCAAGCAGATAATAGTCCTAACTTTTCCCGCGCGCTGCCTCGCAATAGCAATGAACTGTTACTGGATTGAAGCGAATCGGCCAAGGCTATTCAGCCATTGGCCCGCAGCGCCTGTGGCGCCTGCCCGACAGGCGCATGGGCAGCGGCTTATAGAAAGCGCTTGATCCGCCGACGCAGCCATTGCTCGGCGCTGACAAAGGTGATGCCCAACAACACCAGCAGCGCCCCCAGCACAAAGTTGAGGCTCAAGGGTTCACCCAGCAACAGCACGCCGAAGGTCACGCCAAACATCGGTGTCATGAACGAAAACACCGCCAGGTTCGCCGCCAGATAGCGACGCAGCAGCCAGAACCAGGTCAGGTAGCTGAAGAACGACACCACCAGCCCCTGGAACAACACACTGGCCACGGCCACCGGGGTCAGGCTGACCTGGGTCACCTGGCCGCTGAGCACCGCAATCAGCAGCAGGCCGACGAACCCGACGATCAACTGATAGAACAGGGTCAGTGTGGCTGGCGCTTCCGACAATCGCGAGGCGCGTACCACCACCGTGGTCGCGCCCCAGGCCAGCCCCGCCAGTAATCCCAATACATCGCCCAGGAGCATGCGCCGATCCAGATTGTCCAGGGAGATTCCACCGGCAAAGGCGATGCTGATGCCAATGAAAGCAAGGATGATCCCCAACCATTGCAACGGCCGCAGCCGCTCACTGGGCAGCAACCAATTGACCCCAAGGGCAGTGAAGATCGGGGCGGTGTAGAGGAACACCGACATATGCGCGGCGCTCGTCAGCTTCAGCCCCTCGGCAATGAACAGGAACTCCAGGCCGAACAGGGCGCCGGCCAGTAAACCGCCGCGCCAGGTACTGGAGACCTGGGACCAGCCCCCTTTCCAGCACATCAGCAGGGCCACCAGCAGCGCCGAAATCCCGGAACGAGCAGCCGCCTGCATCACCGGGGCAATATCCGCCGCCGCCCATTTGATCATCACCTGCTGCACGCCCCAGATCAGGCACAACCCCAGCATCACCTGCAGGGCAAAACCATCGGCGTTGCGCCGCTCGATGCTCACCGCAGTCCCTCAGATTGATTCATCGACATGACAGCTACCCGCTGTGGAAAAGACAACGCCCCCAGGCGCGCGCCCAGCCGTCGTGCTGCAAGGCCGGCCGCACCAGGAAAGACAAGCAACACGAGACAAAGAAGAGGTGGGGCTTTAAGCACATCCACCCCAGAGCGAAACAAGAATCAGCTTAGCTCGATACGATCTGCGTGAATGACAATCTGGCCCTGTTTATAGAGCGCGCCGATGGCCTTCTTAAAGTTGCCTTTGCTGACCCCGAACAAACTGCTGATCAAGGCCGGATCGCTCTTGTCGCTGACCGCCAGAGAGCCATTGTTTTCGCGCAACTTGGCGAGGATCTTCGAGTTCAGGCTGGTGGCCGCTTCTTCACCCACCGGTTGCAGGCTCAGGCTGATCTTGCCATCGGCCCGCACTTCCTTGATGAACCCCTTCTCTTGCATGCCGGAGCGCAGGAACTTGAACACTTCGTTCTTGTGAATCAGGCCCCAGTGCTTGTTGTTGATGATCGCCTTGAAACCCATGTCGGTGGATTCAGCCACCAACAGGTCGACTTCCTGACCAACCTTGTAGTTAGCCGGAGTCTTGTCCAGGTAGCGGTCCAGGCGAGCCGTGGCCGTGATACGACGGGTGTGCTTGTCCAGATAGACATGCACCACGCAGTACTCGCCGGCATTCATCTGGCGCTTCTCTTCCGAGTAGGGCAGCAGCAGGTCCTTGGGCAATCCCCAATCCAGGAATACCCCGATACTGTTAACTTCGACGACTTTAAGACTGGCAAACTCGCCAACTTGAACTTTCGGCTTTTCGGTAGTTGCGATTAACTTGTCGGCACTGTCCAGATAAACAAAAACATTCAACCAGTCTTCATCTTCACTGGGAATGTCCTTGGGAATATAACGATTGGGCAGCAATATTTCGCCGTCCGCCCCTCCGTCCAGATACAAACCAAAGTTAGTGTGTTTAACCACTTGCAAACTGTTGTAGCGCCCGACTAAAGCCATTTCCAATACCCTCATTGCGTGGGCGGCATTCTACCTGTTTTCCACGCCCAGGTTGGCGCTCCTGAGTCCCGGACCGGAAAATTCCGTGAAGAGCCTTGGTTTTTCTAGCATCACTGGCGCTCAAGCGGCCATTCGTCAGGCCAACAGCGACCTGCCGGGTAAGGGCAAACAGCCACCAGGCCGCATTTTCAGTAACGGGTCTTTATTTAAAACAGCCACTTAGGAAGATGTCAGCAAGATCAACTTAAGGAAAAAGCCCAAAAAACTGCCCTTTGTTTCAGAGGATATTTACCAAGCAATTGTCAAGTATTTCTGATAAGATGCCTGGCCAAATTAATTTTCCAAAAGGTTAAATGGCCGCCATGCGAGTAAAAGCCTCCAACAGCAAAGCAAAACCAGCTCCCGCCGTTGAAACCAGCGAATCGATCAACGAACAAATCGCGGCCTTCCTGAAATCGGGCGGCGAAATCCAGCAAATTGCCAAAGGCGTCAGCGGCCAGACTTTCGGCCCATCCAAGCAGATCAGCCTCGGCAAAAAGTAATTCCCCCGCATTATCCTGGTCCCTTAGCGCTTTGCCCTCAAAGCGCTAGGACTGGCACCCCTTCTCTCCTCCCCCTAGCACTAAAAGTCGACCAACGGCCCTTATCCGCTGTTCCTGGCCGCTATCCTTTCAGCTCTCTGGATCAATAGTTTCAGCCAACTCGCAGTTCATCACTGCCGGCCTTCCGCCCTGCGACTGAACGGCTGGCAGCCTTCCGGGTTCAGATGCAGGAACCCGAACTCGCAAGGACTCGAACATGGCGCGCCAGTGGCCCCTGCTTATCTCGTTGCTGATCCTCAGCCTGCTGCTCGGCGCCTGCAGCCGAGTCGGCCTGGCCTATCGCAACCTGGATGTAATCATCCCCTGGACCCTCAACGACTACCTGGACATGAACAGCGAGCAGAAAAGCTGGTTCAACCAGCGTCTGCAGCAGCACCTGAGCTGGCATTGCAGCACCCAGTTGCCCGGCTATCTGGACTGGCTCGATCGCCTGCAACTGATGGTGCAGAGCAATCAGGTCAGTGATCAGGACCTGCAAGCACGAACCCGGGAAGCCAAGCAGGCCATCGCCGAGACTGTAAGACAGATCACCCCTTCCGCTGTAGAACTGCTCCAGGGCCTGGACGACGGGCAAGTCAAAGAGATGAACAACGCCTTCGCCAAGGACCAGCAAGAACACCGCGAGCAGTACCTCACGCCATCATTGGCGCAACAGATCCAGCAGCGCAGTCAGCGCATGAGCAAGCGCCTGAATGCCTGGCTCGGCCCCCTGACCCCCAGCCAGCAACAACGAATCGAGCAATGGTCTGCCTCCCTGGGAGAGCAGAACCAGCAGTGGATCGCCAATCGCGTCCATTGGCAGACGCAATTCAGCGCCGCGGTGGCGCAACGCCGAGACAGCGATTTCCCACAGCGCATCGAGCAGTTGCTGATCAACCGCGAGAGTTTATGGACAGACGACTACCGCCAGGCCTACGCCCACACCGAACAGGCCGCACGCAGCCTGTTGGTTGACTTGATGGCCGCCAGCAGCGTGGACCAACGCCAGCACCTGCTGAAGAAAATCGACGGTGTACGCAAGGACTTCGCCGCCCTGAAATGCCTGCACAACGCAAGCCAGGGCTAGCATCGCGAAACTAGGCGATCTGCGCCTTGGAGGCCACCTCGTCAAAGGTATCCGCAGCCAGGGCATCAGCCTGTTCATCCAGCACCTGACGCGGGTGATCGTTGCCCGGAATACTGCTGTCGATCAGACACAACAGGCTTGAGCCGCGAGGCGTCAGTACAAAGTTCTCGCCGTTGCCGCCTTCTTCCTCGGGCCTGGTTTCAATAAAACCCCGGTCCAGCAGCAACTTTTCGTACTGGGTGGCGGTGACTTTCAGCTCATCCAGATTGCCGGTGGGCTCACCCTCCGCCTCCTTGGCCGCCGCATGCTGCTCGGCGTAGGGGCGAGGCGTGAAACTGTGGCCGGCGCCGTTCTGCACTTCGTGCAGCAGTCGTTCAATCAGATCCCAGTTATATGTGGTCATTGCGGTTCAACCTCCAGACATGAGAATGAAATGCCGTTCATAGGTTGTGACCGACCGGGTTTTCAGCCGTTCAGGAAATACGCCGCGCCAGCCTGACCCCTGATCGGAAAACCGCTGGGCAGCTTGTCGATCCAGCCCTGCGCCAAACGACTAGCGTGTGTAAGACCCATGCCCCCTGCCTTGAGGAGAAACGCCATGAGCACTACCGATCACCCCGTGGTCTCCCGGGAACAATGGCTGCTCGCACGCAAGCAGCACCTGATCCATGAAAAGGCCTTTACCCGCCAGCGCGACCAGCTCAGTGCCGAGCGACGGGCGCTGCCCTGGGTCAAGATCGACAAGCCCTACCGCTTTCAAGGCCCCGACGGAGCACTGAGCCTGGCGCAACTGTTCGGCGAGCGTAGCCAGTTGCTGGTTTACCACTTCATGTTCGGCGCCGGCTGGGAAGAAGGCTGCAAGGGCTGCTCCTTTCTTGCGGACCACTTCGACGGCGCCAACCTGCACCTGGCCCATCACGACGTAACGCTGGTGGCTGTCTCCCACGCGCCCTATGCCCAATTCCAGAGCTTCCGTCGACGCATGGGCTGGCGCTTCGACTGGTATTCCAGTGCCGGTGACGACTTCAATCAGGACTTCGGTGTCAGCCTCAGCGCCCAGCAGCTAGCCGCGGGCACCGCGACCTACAACTATGAACAGGCCAGTGGCGATGAAGCCGAGTTGCCCGGCCTGAGCCTGTTCTATCGCAACGACCAGGGTGAGATTTTTCACACTTACTCCACCTATGCCCGCGGACTGGACCTGCTGGTGGGAGCCTATAACTTCCTCGACCTGACGCCCAAAGGGCGCAATGAAGAGCAGATCATGGACTGGGTCCGCCTCCATGACCGCTACGAACAGACACCCGAAGGCAAGGGAAGCCACCAGTGCTGTGGTGACGCTTAAGATCGTGTTCACCGGCAAGCCGGCTACGGGGGCGTTTGTAGGAGCCGGCTGCCGGCGAATCGTACCGACAGGCGATTCGCTCTCACAAACGGCACAAATCTGCGGCAGACTGCAACGTCCGCCCCACAGCCAACTAATCTGCAAACATGAGCGCCGCCTACCACAGCCTCCACGAATACACCCTGCGCATGAGCCGGGTGCTGGAGCATATCGACCAACACCTGGACCAGCCCCTGGAGCTGACGGATCTGGCGCGGGTGGCGCATTTCTCGCCCTACCACTTCCACCGCCTGTTCAGCGCCTGGGTCGGAGAGCCCCTCGGGGCCTACCTGCGGCGTCGGCGCCTGGCCTGTGGGGCTTATCTGATGGCCAGCCGCCCCGAAGCCTCAATCCTGGAAATCGCCATGGATGTCGGCTTCGGCTCCGGCGAAGCCTTCTCCCGGGCCTTCAAGCAACACTTCTCGGTCTCACCCAGCACATGGCGCGACACCGAACCCAAACGCTGGCACCGCCGCCTCGACGACATCCGCGAACGCCGCCTGCGTGAATTGAGCAATCCTGATCAGACCCACATCCCGGCCTTCGACGATCCTGACGCCTTCATTCATCTGAAGGAAACCAGCATGAACGTCACCCTGCAGCAACTGCCCGCCACCCGCGTGGCCTACCTGCGCTACATCGGCGCCTACGGGCCCGGCATCGGCCTGTTCTGGCGCGAAACCGCCATGCCCTGGATGCTCGAACACCAGCTGTTCAACCAGGTGCGCTACGGCATCGGCCACGACGATCCGGACCTCACCCCCGCCGACAAATGCCGCTACGACGCCTGCGTCGAAGTGCCCAAGGACTTCAAGGCCAGCGCCCCCGCCGTCGTCACCACCCTGCCCGGCGGCCTGTACGCCGTGGCCCACTTCCGCGGCTTGGGCCCAGCTATCGCCGACGCCTGGATCGAACTGTGCCGCGACTGGCTACCCAAGAGCGGCCTGCAGTTCGACCCGCGCCCGGCCTTCGAGCGCTACCCGGCGGATGCGTACTACGACCTCAAGACGGGAGAGCTGGAGTGTGAGATCTGCATTCCGGTGAAGAAGCTGTAACCCCAAAAGCACGTTGATCCCCATGTAGGAGCTCGCTCGCGAAGAACGCCAACGATAATGCGCTGTTACTGACAGAGCGCGGCGCCATCGGGTTCATCGCGAGCAAGCTCGCTTCTACAATCCCGACACACCCACTCAACGAGAAGGAATGGCCGTGATATCACGAACGATGAACTTCGGCAGAGCACGAATGTAGAAGTTCTCCACATCCGAATTACCGCTGTTGGTGATCGCCCCCAACATGGTCTTCATATTGCGCAACTGGCCCACGGCCCCGGCAGGCTGCAAACCATTGCGCTCCTGGGCGAAATGCAACACCTCGGCGCCGTCGCGCTTGACCTGAACCTTGTAGCCGAAATCGACACTGGCAAGGATCGTATTGTCATCGACAACCATCGACACCAGCCCACCCTTGGAATCACTGAGGCGGCGCTTGTACACCGCATTCACATCCAGCAGGTAGTCGGCGCTGTCCTTGGTGGCGGCGTAGCGATTGGCATTGCCCAATTGGCGGATCAACTCCATGCCCAGTTGTTGGCGCAGCTTGTCCTCGGGCAGAAAGCGCTCGCTCTCGCCGACCAACTGCAGGTTGAAGGTATCGATCCAGTAAGTGGCGGTAGCGGGAATCTGTACTGGTTTGGGCGAGATGTAATAGTCCGGGGTGGAAGCACAACCGGCGAGCAAAGCGAGGGTGAAGAGCAAAGACAACAGACGCATGACGGATCTTCCTTGAGAAGGTTTTCAACAACGCACCGCCACCTGAAAACCACCTGTGGCATGGCGATAAGCGGCGGCATTGTAAGCCAGGAAAATCGCGGCGGACCGGCTCGAAAAGATACGCTCGGCAAATTAGGAATTGCCTTACGGCAGAAGCAGACGATCCAGTAGGAATGGGGCTTTAAGGACAGGGGGGACGCTGGATATAGTCGAGGGGTCGTTGAAAGGACGACCGGGTTTGGCGACCTGATTTACAGAGTCCTCAGTCAAACTAAAGAGGCTCAATAAATGACGCGTTATCAAGCTATAACCGGCCACGACTGCAACATTCCCTCCCTGCTGATCGATACCCAAGCCCCCATCGACGTCCTGCACGATGCAGCGGCTTACCGCATTCGCGCTGTGACTCAACTACTGGAAAACTTCGCGGTTTCTGATGAAGCGCCCAAAGGTGCAGTGGTGCTGCAGGAACTGTTGCTGGTGTGCAGCATTTTGCTGCGCGATGGATGTGATTTGATAGATGTGACGACAAGGCGAATGCAGGAGCAGGTGCTCCAGTAAGCAAAAAAGGGCGGCTTGAAAGTCGCCCTTTTTTATCGCAATTGATCGGATACCGATCAAAGGCTTACTTGCTCTCTTTGACGATAACGCCCAAGCCTGCATCCTGGACCAGATAACAGCCCTCAACCGAACGACTATCACACCAACTTCGACTTCCGACTTGAGAGAGATAGCCCTCGCCCTCACCGTCACAAGCATATCTGTCCGCTTTTAGACTTTGGACTGTTCACGTGCTAACCGGGAGCAATGTGAAACAGATATATTGATTGCGACGACTACAGCCCATTCACCTCTATCGCACTAGTTACCTTCGACTTCCCCCGCCACATAGATTCTCATATAAATCTTCTTCAGATCCTCAACCAGCTCCAGAGCACTTTCAGCATCACAAACCTTATATCCACTTCTATTTACACACTCAACTGGATAGTTATCACCAGCTTGCAAAGCCTTTATAGAAAAATCAAAAGTTCTCAAATAATTTTCGTGAAGGCCAGGATAACAAAAACTCAAAGACGCCATATCCTCAGCAGCCTCTTCAAGTGTCTGTTGATTCACAGTAGCAGCAAAAATATCAAGCAAATGTTCTTTCCACTCAAGACTAGCCACATGTCTCTCCATTAGAATTCAGGATGTGCCGTATGAATCATATAACTACGTTTCCCATCAGACTTAAGAACTAAGTTAACATTAGGCATAGGTCTAACTATTTTAGAAATCTGACCACCTGTAGTAAGAACTTCAAATCCTCGCCCCGAATTCCCTAACCCTGGATCAGCCAGGAAGGCCTTAGTCATACCCGCAAGAGGTGAGGATGCCAACCATGAATTCAAATCTTGCACTTTAATTAAAAATGTTTTGGCTATAGCATCCTCCACTTGCGCACGATCATTGAACGCTATTCGTGAGCCTGTACGCTTACTATTAATCAACTCATTTTGAACCCTATCTTCAAGGTATCCATCACTAGCATCGGACCCATGCTTTTCTAACGGGTGAGTCGGGCTGGACAATTTCCCATTTGGCTTAACCACTTGACTACCCTCAGTAGATGCCAGTCCTCTTGGTTGAGACAACTCTGAGTGCGGAGAGTTACTAAACCACTACAGGCACTTGGTGCAACATGCTGGGTTGGGTGTCAATCAGAAGATCAGAATTGAAGTCAGTAAGAATAGGCTCGTGATTACATCAGAGTGACAACAAATATTCCCTGGCAATGCCGGGAAATATTAATTTTCGATAACAATAATATAATCCAGATAACTTGTAGCATCGACGATAGTGCCCTGACGCAGAGAGAGGCCTTTTTCCTACAAATAGACGTAGATGATCGCAAAGATCGCAGGTACCAGTTGATGCTTTTCCAGCAGATGCCGGAAATTCATGATTGTGGTGTCTTTGGGGATCGTCGCGCTCAGCGTCAGGCCTGCGAACTGGCGCATGGGTTTGATTTCGTAGGGCGCTTCTTCCATGTCCAGATCGCTCAAAGAGAACCAATTCTGCAACAGATGGATACACAGCATGGTTTCCAGCGGATAAGGTTTTCGGCCGCCGCCAGCCTTCAGGTAGTACAGCTCGATGAGCCCTAGCAAACCACTCTAGGGCGCGACCTGATCCATCTCGGCCAGGAAGCGTTCGCGGCGCGTCTACTTGCGCCTGCCGGCTTACTCGAAGTAGGAAAAGCTCATCTGGCTCATAGGCGGCTCGTATCAGGAAGTCAGGTGTATTTCAGCACATTTGCAAACTTGATCGAAGAACCCCTAAAAACATCTAGTACATAGCAACACGAAAGTAGATACAACACCAAGAAACATAACAACAAAATTTATAATAGAGACAAACAACCAAACCTAGCCGATAAAAACATCAGCCAATCACGCCACATATCGACTACATCAATTTCTATTTCGCCTCAAGCGATGAACCAAGCTTAGCTCATCACAATACTCATACTCCCGCACATCAATTCCTCGTCTTTCAATAGCCAACCCATCGATCAAGCACGAACAAATCACTCTTAAATCTTGCGGAAAATCAAAAGGCACCGGCAACGACTCTAAAGATACTCCACCAGGAAGACAACCAACATGAAAAAAGTAAAGTATAGAACTTGAGATCACCCCCTTACTCCAAGTATCAAATGAGTCATAATAGGGCCTAACATACTCAGAAATAACCTCTCTTAATTGCCGTTCATCTTCACCATCAACACAAGCAAGCTTTGAATACAGAGGTTCCTGAGGCTCGATTATTGGAGCCAATACAGCTTCCAGAACAACAAAACCAACCTTAATCATAAATCACCTCAACTTTGGATAAGCCGTATATGGTTTACCGTTGATATCGAACCGCACAACGGCCTTTGTAGTCTGCACATAACTACCCCCACCCTTTAAGTATCCCTCCCCAATAACTCGTCCCAAATCAACTGTAACAGAGGTTTGTCCGTTTTTTCTATAGATCGCCTGAGCATTCTGAAATGCTTCAGACATATCCTGATATGAGGCCCATCTAGATGCATCAATTGGTCGCTTCGACTGATTATCTGGAGTCATTCCTGTTTTCGCCCTAAGCTCCTGTTGAATCAACGTTGTCTCTGGTCCATGCAGTGAAACAAAATGAGCATCATTGATAATTGCTTCCAGTACTTTTAACTCAGCAGCAGCTGCGGGCTGCTCTGCCAGAGATGCCCGAACTTTCAACTCCAGTCTTCCGCACTCGTGGCTGTCTGACCTCGGTCTCTCTTAAGTTTCTTATCAGCTCAGATCTCTAACAAATCACCTACAGCCCCAGCTTTAATATCGCCGCTGTTTGCACACATTAACATTTTCAACAAGCCACGTAGATCCCACTCGGTTTTTACAACACTCTCCACATTGGAGTCGTAATGATAAACTGCATCATCACCCTTTAAAGTCTGGATAAAATAGTACTGAGTCTCAGAAACCCACGCCAAGACAAATGGCCTATTCAGAAACTCATAATGCCCGGCTTCTTGCATCTGACTTAAGAACTCAGCCTGAAAAAGCAAATGAGTACGTACTCTCCAAGACGGGCGATACAACTGTATGAATGAGTCTCCAATCAATCCACCATCACTTCGCCCCATTTCAAATAAAAATGACTGTAGTTGACCACTGATACGAATATCGTAAAGCCTCTTGATCTTCTCCAGCTCATCTAAAATATAACCCAAAAACTCAATATTCCCCTCAAGAAGATCTTTACTTACAAGAGACTTAACAAACTCACCAATCATGAATCAACTCCCGTAGCACTCTAAAAAAGCAACGTCAAGAACATGGTTATTTTCAGAAAAAACTTACTTATCATTGAACATCCACTACACATAACGGACTTGGCTGCGGAAGTATTCTGTACGTCATCTGATGACACGCCAAAAGGTGCAGTGATGCTGCAAGAACTGTCGCTGGTGTGCAGCATTTTGCTGCGCGATGGGTGTGATTTGATGGATGTGGCAGGGCGACAGCAGCAAGAAAAATTGTCAATCTAAATCACAATGGGCGGTGTTAAGCCGCCCAGTCTTTGTGTATTCGGCAATATAAAACCTCCTGAAATTCCTGCCCTATCGTTCCGCAACCACTTTCAAATGACTGAACGGCCAAATAAAAAGTTTAGCGATCTAGTAAACCATCAACTACCTCTCACCCACAATAAGTCCTCGCAGCCCAATTAAAGCCTCTTCAATCAACTCAACCTTATAGTCCTCAACCAATTTTATTTTGGTCCTTACAAGAATTGCATTCAATCTATCCTTTGGATAAAACCCCGACACAAACTCCAAATTTCGAGCAACCTCTCCAATCAGGCTTACAATCAAGCTTTCACGTTCTTTATTGGTCAGATAAAAATCTAACTGCAGATCAATACAACCGGGACCATCATAACAAATTGAATCAACCCAAGCTTCAAACACATCACCAAGGAAAGTTGAAGCCATACCACTTCCAACTTCGATCACAAGAAAACAGGCAATACTTAAATCCAAATCATGAACCCGTATAAATCGTCCAGAAAACTCCAAAATTGAATAAGCCAAAAATACACCTCATTCAATATAAACAATGTGATTTTTTGATATGACGACAAGGTGAATGTAGGAGCAGGTATTTCAGCAAGCCAAAAAGGGCGATTTGAACGTCGCCCTTTTTCTCTCACCATTGATCCGATACCGATCAATCAAAGGCTTACTTGCTCTCTTTAGCGATAAAGCCTAGAACTGCATCCTTGACTAATAACAGTACTCCAGTCTGATTTTCGTATCTCAAAGCACCAACTAACCCATCATTTTCCACACGAGCCCCGGATTTATCTACTCCGTAATATGACGTTAGGATCCTTTCAAGTTACGGGCTATCCGCTTGTCTGTACATCGGACCGAGGCTGCCATCAATTGCCTTTGCACCGGGGAAATTAAAAGTGTCAGTTCCCAATCCGCTTTTTACATTTCACTATGATTCATAACCCTCAAACTCCCAAAGCCCTAGGCGTGAAACTTTTCTTGCAACTTCCCCCCAATCTTCACCAGAACAACCCAGCAAAAAAATCCTTATAGATTCAATAATTTTTTTATAATTATACTCACGAACAATCAAATAGTGACTTCCGATAATAACCACATCTTGCGCGCAATTTTCTTCAATCCATTTTGGAGTACAAACTTCTATATCAAATGACTCTTCCCCGTCCTCCCCCACTGGACCAATCATCGCTTGAAGGAGAAAACTAAAGTTCGCTGGTGATTCCGGCTTATAATTTTCCAGATCATAAATATCTGGACTATGAAGCCGTTTTAATTCTGCATTCATATTCTAATCCGTTATATTAAGATGACCATTTGATTGCCATCTCTTTGATTCTTGACCTGGGAATCTTTGCTCAAAGTTAGCTTGCGCCTTCCCCTGATTTGGTTTGTAAGTTGGTGGCCTATATTGCTTTAAACCGTCACTACTGACTAAGGTTTTTCCATCACTAGCAACCTTATACCCATCTCCTACCCATGCTTTTCCTAAAGCATCAGCTTGCTCTCTTGTACCAGTACCAATATTAAAATTACCTTTACCTTGCGAGGCATCTCTGAGCTGGCCGCTTAGTTTGGCCCAATCATCTGCTCCTGCTTTTGCATTCTGCAAATCAAGCATCGTATTCGGCGTCTTGCCCGTCAGATCAGGCCCTTTCGCATTGCTCCCAATACGATCCAACACCGCCTTTTCAGCATTGACTAAAGCCTCCGTTTCCTTAGCTGTTCCTTTTGCAGCATCATAGATCTCTGGTACCGACCCATGAATCGAACACGATCCATTATTACAGCTATAGCAAGGCCCAACGTTATGCACCCACGTACCAAGCTTACCAACATAGAACGTATGGCCAATATCCACCGTCAGGTTGTAGGTTCGCCCCTGAGGTTGCAGCAGCTCGACAGACGCCACCGTAATCGAACTGCCTTCACCAGCCCCATCCCCCAACGACTGTAGGCGATCACCGGATTTGAGCTCAATAAGAGGGACAAAACCCTTGCGTGCCGGAACATAGAATGGATGCCCTGGAGTCACCTCCAGCGTCTCCGACGCTGTAACGCCACCTAAACCGTCCTTTCTCAAACCCAAGCGATAGATAGGCTGATCAGTTCGAACATGAGTTGCGGTGATAGCTGCAGCGAAGGGTTCGCCACCCTGTTCAGGCTTGCTCCAAACAACATCACCGATCTTGAGCGTTTCAATAGCCCGCTCCCCTTTGGGAGTCGCGACCATAGTGCCGGCGGCAAAACAGCAGGGTTTATAGCCTGCCAGCTTGGCCTCGGACTGAGAGATCAACTTACTTCCTGTAGCGCCAGCAGAAGCTCCTTGCGTCGCCAACTCTTGGTCACGCAACGAGTTGGCAACCTTGCCAAGTTTGCCAGCCCGGTTGATAACCGCAAAATTCAGTGCAAACTCAGTCGCCCACTTCATCCTGACTTCAAGAGCGGCGCCAGGATTTCCCTGTAATTCGTACAAAAACGCCAAGTTCTCTGCATCCTGCTTGGCGCTATTAAAGGCAGCAATTACCTCTTGCGGGTTACTCGCAGCTCGTATCAAGCCATGGGTGACCCCATTGGCAGTGTTAGCCGTGTCTAATAACAACCCCTTGCCAAAGCCATAGAGATCCTCAGCACTGCCCTTAAGGGCACCGCCTATACCCTTTGCTGCCCCTGAGCCCTCTGCAAGAATGTCGAACTGGCGGTAATCGAGATTATTTTTATAGTAATCCCGCTGCTCTTTATCAGTGATGTACTCAAGATTAACCATCGGACTGAAGAAGTCAGCATGGGTAAACTCATAGTTTTTCAACATCGCCAAGGTTTCAGATGGCGTATAGGTTTTCCCCGGGCCAGGAGCGACAGGAATATCCCCTACAACCTCGGTCGGTGTGTCATAGAAAGCCCCCAGCGGTGCCAAGGCCTGTCCCAGATGCGCCAGAGTACTGTCCGCAAACACCACGCCTGATCTGCTCAGCTTTGTTTGCCAAGCCTTGTCCGTATAAAAAGCGAAGGCTTCAGCCAAACGTCGCTCTGCCTCTGCAACGCTGATTTTTTGTTCATCGGCCAACACCTTGGCCTGTTGTTGAATACGCTTGCGCTCTTCGGGGTGCAGTTGACGGTTGTAAGCGGTAGCGTTCTTGGCAATCTCTGCGCCTTTAGCCACATCACCATTGACCGCAGCTGCAGCACTGATACCTATGAGCTGAGAAACCATCAGCTCAAGGTTCTTGTCGTTACCAATCAGTCCAGAAAGGCGAGTAATAAGCGCTTCACTGGCCCCCGCTGCTGCGGCACCGGTAGCGAAGTCCCCCCCTGTCGCCTTGCTGAGGGCACCGCCAACAAGCGCATGGAAGGCAATCTTTTCTACGCTACCTTCTTTCCAGTCGTACTCATCCGAAACGTCCCCGACCCAATTGAAAACACCGGCCTGCAGCAAGTGCTGCCCTTGTGCAGTGAGGGATTTGCTGAGGTTTTCACTGAAACTGCCGCCCTGAATGACGCTTTGCGCCCCTGCCTGAACAACTCCCTGAGCGCCGAGGTAGGCGCCGAACTTGCCAAGATCCTTCACGCTGCCCAGATCAAAGCCCTTGGTCACTTTGTTGACGTTGTCGCCAGTGACCCCGAAGGCGTTATCCAGAACTCCGGCGGTGAAGCCTGCGGTCACCGCACCTGTGGCATAACCTTTGAGCGCGTCCTTGGAAGTGATGTCCTTTAACACCGCCCCCAGGTTGCCTTTGTTGTTGACGGTGCTGACTGCAGCGCTACCGGCCATGGAGCTCAGAATGCTGCTGGCCATGACGTTGCCCCAACCGGCTGCAACGGTGGTGGTGGTCGTCACACCTCCGACCGTAGCGGTCGTCGTCGTTGCAGCAGCCATTGCCGAGCCCTGAGCCGCCCCGGTCGCGACAAGACCACTGGCTAAACCTGCCGTGAGGTAGCTCACCAGAATCATGATGACCAACTGGGCTCCAACCCCCAGCCCGGAGTGACTGTAGTCCCAGCTGTCGTGCAACTCCTTGACCCGGCGCCAATCCACATCGCCGCGCTTCTCGGCCTCCTTGAGCCATGCCAGTTGCGGATCGGCTTGCACCATGGCGTCGATGGTTTGGCTGATGGATTTCTGGTCGATTTGCTTGATGTCGATCTTCAGGCCATCAGCTGCCTTGATGATCAACTCGCCTTTGGCCATCAACTGGCTCTGACGCAAGGTTTCATCCGTGTTGCCCTTGCCCTTGGAACTGGTCCAAGCCAGATCGCCCTTACTTTGTTCGTGGCTTTCTTGAAGAAGATCCTTCACCCCTTCAAAGGTGATAGCGCCACCACTCTCCAGGGTCAGGTCCTTGCCACTCTCCAGCTTGGCGACCTGATACCTCTGGTCACCATCGCTCTTGAGCGTCAGGTTGCCACCAGCGCTGATCTCACTGCCAACATGGGTAACCCGGGTGACTTCATCGCGCTTGGTTTCCTTGCTGCCCCAGCCCCCCTTCTTCTTCATGTCATACAGCGAATGCTCACTGTCCTGCTCCGCCAGCAGGTTCAACTGACCACCAGCCACCAGATAGGCTTCATCCCCGGCTTTGACCTTGCTGGAAATCAGGTTCATGTCCTGGCCGGCCTTGAGCATCACATCCCCGCCCGCCGTCACCGTGGTGGCTTGTTGGTGGACGCGATCCTCTTCGCTCTTGGTGGTACCGGTCTTGCTGGCCCAGTGTTGTTCATTGGCGGCCGAGGCCAAGGTCAGGTTGTCCTTGGCCGTCATCGAGACGTCGCCCTCGGCGTCGATCTGGCTAGCGACGGCGGTGACGTTGCCTCCGGCCTCAATGCTCAGGTCGCCGCCGCTCTCCAGGGTGGCGCCGTGCTGGGTTTTGCTCTGGTCGAGGTTGCCGATGCCGCGGTCGTTGCTGACCACTTGTTCGACGGCGTTGAGGCTGACGTTGCGACCGGCCTTGATGCGGGTGTCGCCGCCGCTGTGCAGGACGCTGCCGTTGCTGTCGAAGTCCCGTTCGGCATCGATGCTCAGGCTGTTGCCGGCTTCGATGCGGGCGGCGCTGTCGAGGAAGTCGCGGCGCTGCTCGCGGACGTAGTCTTCGCTGCTGCTCTGGTGGGTGGTCAGGGTGCGGTCGTTGATCACGTCGCCCTGGGTGGTGGTCAGGGTCACGTCGCGCCCGGCGATGATGCCGCCAGCACGGTTGACCAGGTAGTTGCCCGCGAGCAGATCCTGGCGGTTGCCCGCCTCCACCAACCCACTATTAACCAGGTTCTCCCCCGCCACCGCCGACAGGTCATTAGCCGCGCGCAGGGTGCCGACGTTGTTCAAGTCTTTACCGGCAATCAGGCTCACGTCCTTGCCGGCGATCAGCGCGCCGTTGGGCGCCAGGCGGTTGTTGGCCTGGGCCAGGTACAGCACTGGCACCAGCACCTGTTCGCCGTTCACTTCATGGCTTTCCAGCCAGACGATGTCGTGGGTCAGGGCGGCGATTTGTTCGGAGGTCAGGGTCACGCCCACCGACAGGTCAAGCTGTTGCTTGCTCTGGATGGCGTTGTCCATCAGGTGCTTGAAGAGCTTTTCGTTGCTGTCCTGGCCGTCGATAAAGCGCTGGCCGGTGCGGGCCACCATGGCTTGCTGGATGAGTTTCTGTTCGTAGAAACCGTCCCCCAGGCGTTTGGCGCTTTCGTCCGGGTTGTAGCCGAGGTGGGACAGCAGGTAGTCCGAGCTCATGAACTGCTTGAGGTTGGTCAGCGCCGGGTTGGTCTCGATCAGGTACTTGTGCGGCCGGGACAGGCTTGCGGCGTCCGGCAGGCCGGCGATCTGCGCAGGCGTCGGAGCCTGGGCCAAGGTGCTGCCCTGGCCGCTGAGGCGGAACAGGCCGTTGCCGCTGGTGGGCAGGGTGAAGCCCGGCAGTACCAGGGGGTTGACCTGTTGCTGGGCCAGTTCCGGGGGCAGTTGCGGGTTGATCCGGATCGGCGTCGAGTAGCCGTTGCCAACGCCGGTGTCGGTCAGGGTCTTGCCGGCGCCGACGTACTCGTAGAAGGAGCGGATCACGCTGTTGTCGAGGGTTTTATCAGCCTTGAGGTTGACCTTGCCGCCAGCCTGGATGGTGGCGGCGAAGGATTGGTCGCCATCCACCACTTTGCTGCTGGAGGACAGCAATACCCCGGTCCAGGCGATAAAGGCGCTGAGGTCGGAAGCAAAGCTGGCAGACGGAGTCGGGTTGTTGCGGGCGTTGAACGCGGCGGCACGGGCGGCGGCGTTGCCGGTTTCGTTGACGTAGCTCTGATACCGCCGCAGGGTGGTGATTTCCTGGGGTTGCAGGCCCTGGTTGTGGACGGTCTCGGCTTTGACGTTGATGTCGCCGGCCGCGGTGATCAGGCTGCTGGTGTTGGTCAGGATCTGGGTGTCGATCTGTAGGTCCGCGCCGCTGTTGAGGCTGGCGGCGGCGCTGCTGTTGGTCACCCGCAAGCGGTCGGTCTCGGCCACTTCCCATAGGCCGTTGATGCGACCACCGCCACGGTCGTCGCAACCAATCCACTCACACGGCAAGCGAGTGATACTGGCCGCGCTCTTTTCGTGCTCGGTGTACTCCAGCACGTCCATGACGTTGTTGACGGTGCTGGCGGCGATGCTCAGCTTGCCGAGGCTTTCGATATCCCCGGAACGGTTGTCCAGCAGGTCGGCGCGGGTTTGCTGGTCGTCCTTGGCGATCAGCGCGGTGCCCAGGCTGTACACCTGGGCGTAGCGGTTGCTGAAGCTCGTGGTCAGCAGCTGCATATTGCCGCCGCTGGAGATCAGGCCGTGGTCATTGACCAGGGTGGCGGCGGTGAGGTTCAGGTCTTCGCCGCTGCCCAGGGTGCCGTGGTTGTTGATGCTGGCGGCCGTGAGGTGCAGGTTCTGCTTGGCGGTGATGCGCCCGGCGCTGTTCAGCGCGCCGTCGACCTTCAGGGTGCTGTTGGCGCCGCCGGCGATGCTGGCGCTGTCCGCCAGGTCCAGTTGGGCGGCATGCAGGTCCAGTTGCCCGAGGCTGCTCAGGCGCCCCTTGCCGCTGTAGTTGCCGCTCAGGTCGAGGTTGAGCGCGGCGTCGCTGCCGATCAGGCCGTCGTTGCTCCAGTGGCTGCCGCTGCCGGTCAGGCCGTTGCCCGCCAGGAGCTGGCCATCGGCGGTCTGGGTCAGGTGGTCGACCTTGACCAGCAACTGGTCGGCCTGGATTGCACTGCTGTTGGTCCAGCGCTCGGCCTCCAGGGTCAGTTGGCCGGCGGTCTTCAGGCGGCCGCCGACGTCTTCGAGGTTGGCCATGGAGATGCCGAACACCCCGCTGCCGCTGTGCAGCAGGCTGCCGCCGCGGTTGTTGAAGCCGCCGGCGTCGAAGGCCAGGTCGTGGTTGGCGGTTTCCAGGAGGCCGTCGCGGTTGTCGAAGGTGCCGCCGATATCGAAGCGGGTTTTGCTCACCAGGCCCAGGGCCCGCAGTTGCCCGCGCTGGTTGTCCAGGCTGGCGGCGGCGGTGGCCAGGGTGCTGCGGCTTTCGATCAGGCCCTGGCGGTTGTCCAGCGCGCCAGCGAGTTCCAGCTCGATCTGCCGGGCGCTGATCTGGCCGGCGCTGTTGTCCAGGTCCTTGGCGCTGATATGCAGGCCCTGCTGGGCGAAGAGCGCGCCGTCGCGGTTGTCGAGGCGGCCACCGGCAGCGGTTTCCAGGGTGGCGCCGCCGTTGAGGGCGGACACCTTGCCGGCCCTGTTGTCGAGGTGGCCCGCCTTGAGCGTCAGGTCGCCCTGCTGGGCAATGATCTGCCCGCCCTGGTTGCCGGCAGCGGCGGCAACCTCAAGGCCCAGGGTGGTCTTGGCCTGCAGCAGGCCCTTGGCGTTATCCAGGCGCTCGGCATTGAGTTGCAGGTCGGCTTCGCGGCTGAGGATCTCGCCGCCATCGCTGTTCTGCACTTCGCCACTGGCGCTGATCAACACCGAGTCATTGGCCGCTACCCGGCCTTTCTGACGGTTGTCCAAGTGTTCGGTGAACAGCCGCAGCCACTGCTGGCTGGAGAGTTCGCCGCCCTGGTTCTCAACCTTAGTGCTGCGCTTGAGCAGCAAAGGGCCGGCGGCAGACAGCGTGCCCTGGTTGTTGATCAAGTGTCCCAGCAGATCGAGGGTGACGCCCTGCTTGCCGGTGAAGGTGCCGTGGCTGTTGTCCAGGTCACTGCCGATGAATTCCAGGTCGCCAGTGGCGTTGACTGTGCCGCCCTGGTTGCCCAGGGCCATGGCCTGCAGGGTCAGGGTGGCGGCGCTGTCGATGGAGCCGCCCTGGCTGTTGTCCAGCCGGTCGCTGAGTTTGAGGCTCTGTGCACCCGCGCTGGAGATCACGCCCTTGAGGCTGTTGTCGAGGCTCGCGGCCTTGACGTCCAGGGCCTGCTGGCTGACCAGGGCGCCGCCCTGGCTGTTGTTCAAGGCGTCGCTGAGGGTGATGTCGACACCGCCCTTGAGGCTGGAGACGGTGCCTTTGTTGCTGTTGTTCAGGCCGGTGCCCTTGAGGGTCAGGCCCTGCCAGCCCGACAGCAGCCCGCCCTGGTTGTCCAGTTCCGCAGTACCGGTAATCTCCAGGGTCTGTTGCGCCAGCACCACGCCGGTGAGGTTGTCCATGCCGGCCAGCACCAGGGTGCTGCTGCCCTGGCTCGACAGCTCGCCACCGCTGTTGCCCAAGTGGCCCAGGGTGGCGTTGAGGGACTGCTGACTCTTGATCAGGCCGCCCTGGCCGTTGCGCACTTGCTCGGCATTGAGTTGCAGGCGCTCGGCGCTCAGCAGCTTGCCCTGATGGCTGTTATCCAGAGTCCCAGCGCTGACCGTTACCTGGCGCTGCCCACTCAGGGTGCCGCCCTGGTTGTTCAGGGTCTGCTTGGTCGTGACCGTCAGATCACGGCTGGCCACCACGCTCTTGCCGCTGTTGTTCAGGTTTTGCGCCGTCAGGGTGACATCGCCGTTCGGGTTGCGGCTGTTGTCGAGGTTGACCCCGGCTTCGATGATGCCGTGGTTGTTCAGTTGCCCGCCGCTGCCCAGATTGATGCTGTTGGCCGCCGCCAGGGTGCTGTGGTTGTTCAGGTCGTCTTGGGTTTGCACCTTGAGATCGGTGCCGGCGTAGACCGCGCCCTGAGCGTTGAGGCTTTGCGCCTTGATCGCCACCGCGCCCTTCTCGGCAGTGGCTTCGGCCATGCGCAACTGGCCATTGGCATCCAGTTGGATATCACCGCCACTGGCGATCAGCTTGCCGTCGAGCTTGACCCCGACCCCGGCTTCAGTGCCAACCAGCTTGATGGCCCCGGCGTACATGCCGCCCAGGGCTGATGAGTCGATCGCCAGTTGCGGCGCATCCGCCGGGTTGGCGGTCCGCGCCGTGGCGTTCAAGGTCTTGGCGTCGACATCGTTGGCCCCCGCGATCACCGCCAGGTGCTTGGCCTGGATCTCGGCGTTGATTTTCGCGCTGCGGGTGATGATTTCGAACTGGTCGATATTGCTCGCGTTGAGCCCCGCGCCTTCAATGGCGACGCTGCCTTGATCCACCTGGTAACGCTGGAGCTGGCCGTTCTCGATCACCGGTTTGCCGGTGGTCAGGGTGGCTTTCGGGGTGTTGATGAAGCCGCAGCCGTTGCAGCTGACGCCGTAGGGGTTGGCAACGATGACATGGGCCGACTGTCCGGCCACTTCGGTGTAGCCCTTGAGCTGGCTGGGGCTGCCGCCGTTGACCTCGTTGAGGATCACATTCGCCGCGCGGCCACCCAGGTTGGGGTTGCCGAGGATGATCCCGCCAAGTTGGGTTTCCTGGGTGCGGTTGACGGCGTTGTTGAGGATCACGCCCTGCTGGCCGACGTTGTAGTCGCTGAACTGGTTGTGGGACAGCCCGCTGCCGTTGGGCGCGGCAATGTTGACGATGGGCACGCCATTGCCGGCCTGACCCAGTGTGGTGCCGCTGCCGTTGACCACAATGCCGTCGGCCATCGCCACCACGGGCTGCCAGAACATCATGTTGGCGAGGATGAACGCCAGTCCGCGCTTGGACAGCCCCCAGAACGTATCCCGCGCTTGCAGGGTGGCGGAAGGCTGGCGGGCCAGAAAGGCAAACTGACGAGCGTCCATGTCATGTATCTCGGGTAAAGAGCGGAATTAAAGGAACAGGTCCAAACGGAAATAGATCGGTGCTTCGCGTTCACTCAGGGCTTCGGGCCGTTCGAGGGAGTGAGCAAAGGTCACGCTGGCGGCGAGGTTCTTGCCACGGGCAAAGAACTCGATGGAGTCGCTGGAGACCCGGCCATGCTGCTCGGCGTTGTAGCGGTCGTTGCGGATCGCGCCGAGGTCATAGCCCAGCCCCGTGCCGTACTCGGCGAACACCGGGCGCAGCCAGTCCCAGGTCACCGGGCGACTCCAGCGCAGGTCGTTGCGCCAGTAGTAGCCGCTGTCGCCATTGAGGCTCTGGTCCTTGTAGCCACGGATCGAGGACTGGCTGCCCAGGCTCATGCGTTGCGAGCTGAACAGCACATCCTCGCTGCGCTGGCCGGTGACCAGGCTGCTGAACACCAGGGACTCGTCCCACAGCTTGAACGGCTGCAGGTAGCTGGCGGTGGCGGTGTACTTGCGGTAGCGGGCGTTGGCCTGGCGATTGCCGTATTTGTCGCGCTGGTTTTCGCGCTGGGCATCGAAGGCGCCAATACCGTCCTGCAGCCCCAGGTCGAGGTTGAGGAAGGCACTGCCGATACGCCGGCCGTGGTTGATGCCGAACTGGGCTTCGCTGAGGCGGTTGCTGCTGTTACTCAGCTTGCTGTCTTCGATGTAGTTGTTGGTGCGCAGGTAGCTCAGGCCGCTGTTCAGCGAGGTCTTGCTCACGGCATCGCGGTGGATCACTCGCTCAAGGCGCAGTTGATGGTTCTGGCTGTCGCCGGTCTGCTTGAAGTTGAAGCCCACGGCCTGGGCCAGGGAGCGGTATTCGCTCTGGCTGTAGCTGTAGCTGAGGTTCCACCAGCCAAACGGCAGGTTGTAGTAGAGCATGGCGTTGCGCGAGGTTTTCTGGTGGTCGCTGACGGCGTCGTGGCCGCCGCGCAGCACCAGTTGGTCGGCCAATCCCAGAGGGCTGTCCCATTCGAAAGAGCTGCCCCACTGCTGCTCGCCGGTGCTCTTCTGGCCCTCGTTGCTGCGCGACAGACCGACGCGCCAGGGCTTTTGCGGGTTGTTCTTGACCAGGACTTCACTGCCGCCCACGGCCTGCCCCGGGGCCAGTTCCATCTGCGCCTGGTTCGACGGCAGGCGGTTGAGCTGGTCCACCATCTGTTCGATCTGCCGCAAGTTGAGCAGCTCACCGCTGCTGCCGGGAAAGGCCATGTTCAGTTCGCGGGCTGTGAACTTGCTGCCCTCGGCGGCCTTGAGCCCTTCGAGCTTGCCCTCTACCACCAGCACCTGCAGGTGGCCGCTGGACAGGTCCTGTTGCGGCAGGTAGGCGCGGCTGGTGACCAGGCCCTTTTCGATGTAGCGGTTGGTGATGACCTTGAGCAGCTCGTTGAGCTGGGCCACCCCCAGGCACTGGCCGATATAGGGCTTGAGCAGGCTCTCGCGTTCGCTGGCGGACAGCGAATCGGCGCCTTTGAGCTGGATATCCTGAATCGGGAAGCAGCGGCTATCGCTGGGCGCGCTGGGCGCTACAGGCGCGGCGCTCTTGCCGGGCAGGTCCTTGAGTTCTTCGAGACGCCGCTGCTGTTCTTCCAGCAGGCGGTTCTGCCGGTCGCGGATCAGGTCCTGGTCACCGGGGTTGAAGGTCGGTGCGGGCAAGGGAGCGGCAACAGCCATGTGTACGGTGCCGGCCAGCAGTAGGCAAGACAGGGCACAGCACAACCTCATCCCGAGGGTGGGGATAGACATATTCGGTCCTTCGAAAGGGCAGCAAGGGTCAAGACAGGGCGCGCGATGTTAATGTGCCACCATCTTGGCGTCAAATAAGCGCTGAGCGCCCCGACAAACTGCGTATCCCCGCATAATCCGGGCACTGGAGCGGGTGCCGATACTAGATAGACCCCGGCAAGCGACACATCAGACGCTTCTGAATCTTCAGGAAAGTTTTCTTGGCAACGGACTGTTGATCCGCCAGAAGCGTCTCTTCGAGCTTTGGCCACTTAGCCAAAACTCGGGGGCATGGCCCAGATTGCCCGGGATGCCGGAATGGGCCGGGAAACCCAAGGCCAGTTGAGCCATCGAGGCCCGGAGTAGCTCTGAAAGCCAGCCAAAAAAAACCCGGATCAGGTCCGGGTTTTTCGTTTACCGCTGGCCGCTGGCTTATTCAGCTACCGGCGCCTGTGGCTTGCGGCGCTTGAGCGGCGCCAGACCGTCCTGGCTGACCAGGCTGTCGCTTTTCGGCCGGTTGGCGGTCTTGCGCTTGGTCGGGGCCTTGGCCACGGACTTTTTCTTGTCGCCCTTGGCGTCGGTCTTTTTCTTCTTCACGCCAACGGCCTTGCCGGACGCCTTGACCTTTTTCGGGCCGCTGTAGGTGCCTTTGACTTCCTTGATGGTGCGGCGCTCGAAGCTCTGCTTGAGGTAGCGCTCGATACTCGACATCAGGTTCCAGTCGCCGTGGCAGATCAGCGAGATGGCCAGGCCATCGTTGCCAGCACGGCCAGTACGACCGATGCGGTGCACGTATTCGTCGCCGCTGCGCGGCATATCGAAGTTGATCACCAGGTCCAGGCCATCAACGTCCAGGCCACGGGCGGCGACGTCGGTGGCCACGAGGATCTTGACCCCGCCCTGCTTCAAGCGATCGATGGCCAGCTTGCGGTCCTTCTGGTCCTTCTCGCCGTGCAGGACGAAAGCCTTGTAGTCCTGGGCCACCAGGCGGCCATAGATGCGGTCGGCCATGGCCCGGGTGTTGGTGAAGACGATGGCCTTCTGGTAGGTCTCGTTGGCCAGCAGCCAGTTGACGATCTGTTCTTTGTGCTGGTTGTGGTCGGCGGTGATGATCTGCTGACGGGTGGTTTCGTTCAGCTGGCTGACACTGTTGAGTTGCAGGTGCTCAGGGTTGTTGAGGACCTTGGCGACCATCTCGCGCAGGCCGGAACCACCGGTGGTAGCGGAGAACAGCATGGTCTGCTGGCGGTTCGGGCATTCGTCCACCAGGCGCTGCACGTCTTCGGCAAAGCCCATGTCGAGCATGCGGTCGGCTTCGTCGAGCACCAGCACTTCGACTTCTTTGAGGTCCAGGTTGCCGGCGTTGAGTTGCTCCAGCATGCGCCCCGGGGTGCCGATGAGGATGTCCGGCACCTTGCGCAACATGGCGGCCTGGACCTTGAAGTCTTCACCGCCGGTGATCAGGCCGGACTTGATGAAGGTGAACTGGGAGAAACGCTCGACTTCCTTGAGGGTCTGCTGGGCCAGTTCCCGGGTCGGCAACAGGATCAGGGTCTTGATGCTGACGCGGATCTTCGCTGGGCCGATCAGACGATTAAGGATTGGCAGGACAAAGGCCGCGGTCTTGCCGCTGCCGGTCTGTGCCGTCACCCGCAGGTCACGCCCTTGCAGCGCGAGCGGAATAGCCGCTGCTTGCACCGGCGTCGGCTCGACAAATTTAAGCTCGGCCACGGCTTTGAGCAGGCGTTCGTGCAGGGCGAATTGGGAAAACACGGGTGCTACCTCGAAGATATGCAAAAAAACAGCTGCATAGGGTAACGGTTTCGAGCGCGCAGGCCGAGTTTCTTTGTGCAAACGGTGGCAAAGAGTTGGTTTTTTGTTAGCCGATTTGTCCTTAACCGTAACTTTCCCAGGGTTAAATGCTCTAATCCTGCCCTTGTGCCTCATAGAAGAATCGTTTTAGCCCATGGATTTCAAACAGCTCTGGCTCAATACCCAGGACCTCTGGGGAGCCCTCGATCAACACCCTCTCCTGCACGCCGGCATCGGCCTGGCCCTGTTACTGGTGATCGCCCTGGTGCTCGGACGAGTGGCCCGCTACCTGGTCCTGCACGCCGTCAGGCTGCTGGGCCGCCAGCCGTCCCTGCACTGGCTCAATGACCTGCGCCACAACAAGGTGTTCCACCGCCTGGCGCAAATGACCCCGTCCCTGGTGATCCAGTTCGGCCTGCACCTGGTGCCGGAGCTGAGCAAGACCAGCCT
This sequence comes from Pseudomonas danubii, assembly GCF_042980055.1. Classification (NCBI taxonomy): domain Bacteria; kingdom Pseudomonadati; phylum Pseudomonadota; class Gammaproteobacteria; order Pseudomonadales; family Pseudomonadaceae; genus Pseudomonas; species Pseudomonas danubii. The sequence goes on along the minus strand of NZ_CP116502.1, from coordinate 2,921,783 downwards.
GCTATTCCTCGGCAACCTGGCCATGGCCTTCACCATCCTGTTCCAGCTCCTGGCCCTGAGCGCCCTGCTCAACGCCCTGCTGGACATCTACGCGCGCACCGAACACGCCCGCACACGCTCGATCAAGGGCTACGTGCAACTGGCGAAGATGGTGCTGTACGTGTTTGGCGCAATCATCATCGTCGCCACCCTGATCGACCGCTCGCCGCTGTTGCTGCTGTCCGGTCTGGGCGCCATGTCGGCGGTGATCCTGTTGGTCTACAAGGACACCCTGCTGTCCTTCGTCGCCAGCGTGCAGTTGACCAGCAACGACATGCTGCGGGTCGGCGACTGGATCGAGATGCCCCAGGTGGGCGCCGACGGCGATGTGGTGGACATCACCCTGCACACGGTCAAGGTGCAGAACTTCGACAAGACCATCGTCTCCATCCCGACCTGGCGCTTGATGAGCGAGTCGTTCAAGAACTGGCGCGGCATGCAGCAATCCGGCGGTCGGCGGATCAAGCGCAGCCTGTACATCGATGCCAGCGGCGTGCGCTTTTTGCATGACGAAGAGGAACAGCGGCTGAGCAAGGTGCGCCTGCTCACCGACTACATCGGGCGCAAGCAGGCCGAGCTCAAGAGTTGGAACGAAGCCCAGGGCAACGTCGCCGCGCTGTCGGCCAACCGCCGGCGCATGACCAATATCGGCACCTTCCGCGCCTATGCCCTGGCGTACCTCAAGAGCCACCCGGAGATCCAGCCGAACATGACCTGCATGGTGCGCCAGATGCAGACCACGGCCCAGGGCATTCCGCTGGAGATCTACTGCTTCACCCGCACCACGGCCTGGGTGGATTACGAGCGCATCCAGGGGGATATCTTCGATTACCTGCTGGCGGTGATGCCGGAATTTGGCCTGAACCTCTACCAGCAGCCCAGCGGCACCGATCTGCGGGCCGGTTTGCTGCCGGCGATAGCGGGCGCCAGCCATGTTCCACAACCAGAAAAGCACGCGCTTTAACCTGTAGCCGCTGCCGAAGGTTCGGGCCGCGTTCGGACGATCGGCCCCGCAGGGGCCGTGAAACCTGTGTTGGCGGTTCGCCTGGTCATACGCGGCGGCCGCCTTGCGAGTCCTGCGGACTCGGTCGCAGCCTGCGGCAGCGGCTACAACCAGCCCGGCAGCGCCGCCAGCATCCAGCCCCTGGATCGCTGCCTCAGCGAGTCGCCAGCAGCGCAGAGCCGCGGCGGCTGATCCACACCGCCCCAAGGATCACCAACCCGCCCAACAACAAGCGCCCCAGGTCTTCATGCTGGTTCCAGATCAGCAGGTTGACCAGCAGCCCCACCGGCACATGCAGGTTGTTCATCACCGCCAGGGTGGCGCCGGTCACCAGGCACGCGCCCTTGTTCCACCAGTACATCCCCAATGCCGTGGACACCAGGCCGAGAAACAGCAGCACCGCCCATTGCAGCGGCGCGTCAGGCAGGTAATGGGCCTTGCCAAACAGCAGGAACGCCGGCAGTACCACCAGCAACGCCCCCAGGTAGAAGTAGCCGAAGCGCCGGTAATGCGGCAGGTCGCTGGGGTAGCGTGCCACCAGGTGCTTGTACAGCACTTGTCCGGCGGCGTAGGTGAAGTTGGCCAGTTGCAGCAGCAAGAAGCCGATGAAGAAGTCCGGGTTGACGCTGTCGTAGCGAATCACCACCGCGCCCGCCACCGCCACCAGCGCCGCCAGCAGCCCCCAGGGGTTGAAGCGCCGGTTCAGGGCGTCTTCGATCAGGGTCACGTGCAGGGGCGTGAGGATGGTGAACAGCAGCACCTCCGGCACCGTCAGCACCCGAAAGCTCAGGTACAGGCACACGTAGGTGATGCCGAACTGCAGGGCCCCGATCAGCAGCATGCCGCGCATGAAGGCCGGTTCCACCCGGCGCCAGCGGGTCAGCGGGAGAAACACCAGCCCCGCCAACAGCACCCGCACCAGCACCGCGAAGTAACTGTCGACATGCCCGGCCAGGTATTCGCCGATCAGGCTGAAGGAAAATGCCTGGATCAGAGTGACAAAAAGTAGATAGCCCATGTTCGCCTCATCTTGAATGGCGGCGACGATAGCGGTTTTGCCGGTACAGATGAAATCCCGGGCAAAAAAAAGCCCGATCTCGCTGGGCGTGCAATCGGGCGTCGGCACTGAAGAAGCAACCAGTGCAAAGGGAGGTTCGATGCGCGAACCGGCTTGAAGGGGATCCGCAGGCGCTACTTGAACACCGGCGGATTATCTACGGATTAACGGCGCCCATCTTGCAGCGCCGCTTCGTCCAACGGGGCTCAGGCCACCTGGGCCAGCTTGGCGTTGGCCTGGTTCAAGCCCTTTTCGTGGAAGTCGCCGCCCAGGTTCAAACCTTCGGCGTGGATGAACTCGACGTCGTGGATACCGATAAAGCCCATGACCTGACGCAGGTAGGGTTCCTGGTGATCGGCGCTGCTGCCGGCGTAGATGCCGCCCCGAGCAGTGAGCACGTAGGCACGCTTGCCGGTGAGCAGGCCCTGGGGCCCGGTGTCGGTGTACTTAAAGGTCACCCCGGCACGCAGCACATGGTCGAGCCAGGCTTTCAGGGTGCTGGGAATGGCAAAGTTGTACATCGGCGCGGCCATCACCAACACGTCGGCGGCCAGCAGCTCCTCGGTCAGCTCATTGGAGCGCTGCAGGGACTCCTGCTCGGCGGCGCTGCGCTGCTCGGCAGGTTTCATCCAGCCTCCCAACAGGTTGGCGTCCAAATGCGGCACCGGGTTGCGGGCCAGGTCACGCACCGTGATCGAGTCGCCGGGGTGAGCGGCCTGCCATTGCTGGATAAAGGTCTGGGTCAATTGCCGGGATACGGAATCCTGCTGGCGGGCACTGCTTTCAATGATCAGGACGCGGGACATGGCTGAAGCCTCCATCGGGGTATGCGTAAGTCGATGGAGCGCAGATTAAACAGAGTGATATCGATGAAAAAGCGCAAATAACTGCTATAACCAATCAACAAATTCGTTTATAAGCGGAGCCAGCCCCAACGCAGCACGCCGGGACGGCCCAGAGTCCATCATTTGGCCTGGCAGTTCAGGTCCAGGCGCAGCTTGATGATCTTGCGATTGAACTTGGCGGTCACGTTCTTGCTCTTGCCGGCCGCCACTTCCACCTTGCGGGTGCGGGGCGCCTCGGGGCCATTGCGAAACACCACCGAACACACGGCGTCGTTCTTGCCGTAGTTGTTCAACTGGATGGAGCCGATGTCTTCATCGGTAGCAAAGGTGGTGTAGTCGATGCTCTGGCCGTTCAACTGCTTCTCGACATCGATGGGATAGGCCCAGGCGCAGAGGGGCAACAGCGCCAGCAACACACAACAGAATTTTCTCATTCGGCAGTCTCCAATAAGGAGCGCCAGCTTAGGACAAGAGGAGTCCCTCATGAAAGCGCCCCGCGTGACCCTGGATCAATGGCGCACCCTGCAGGCGGTGGTCGATCACGGCGGCTTCGCCCAGGCCGCCGAAGCCCTGCACCGCTCGCAGTCCTCGGTCAGCTACACCGTGGCGCGCATGCAGGACCAGCTCGGCGTGCCGCTGCTGCGCATCGATGGCCGCAAGGCGGTGCTCACCGAAGCCGGCGGCGTGTTGCTGCGCCGCTCCCGGCAACTGGTCAAGCAGGCCAGCCAGCTGGAAGACCTGGCCCACCATATGGAACAGGGCTGGGAAGCCGAGGTGCGACTGGTGGTGGACGCCGCCTACCCCAACGCGCGCCTGGTGCGCGCCCTGACCGCCTTCATGCCGCAAAGCCGTGGCTGCCGCGTACGCCTGCGCGAAGAAGTGCTGTCCGGGGTCGAGGAAGTGCTGCTCGAAGGCGTGGCCGACCTGGCCATCAGTGGCTTCAACATTCCCGGTTACCTGGGCACCGAGATGAGTTCGGTGGAGTTCGTCGCTGTGGCCCATCCAGAACACGCCCTGCACCGCCTGCAACGGGAACTGCATTTCCAGGACCTGGAAAGCCAGCTGCAAGTGGTGATCCGCGACTCCGGCCGCCAGCAGCCGCGGGATGTGGGCTGGCTCGGCGCCGAACAACGCTGGACCGTGGGCAGCCTGGCCACCGCCGCGACCTTCGTCAGCAGCGGCCTGGGGTTTGCCTGGCTGCCCCGGCACCTGATCGAACGGGAGCTGCGCGAAGGCCTGCTCAAGGTCCTGCCCCTGGACCAGGGCGGCAGCCGCCATCCGACCTTCTTCCTCTATTCCAACAAGGACAAACCCCTGGGCCCGGCCACGCAGATCCTCGTGGAACTGCTGCGCACCTTCGACACCGCGCCCCTGGATGCGCCCTTTGCCGCCCCCGAGCAAGCCTGACGTCCCACCCACCAGAACAGGAGTTCTGCCATGGCGTATTTCGAGCATGAAGGTTGCACCCTGCACTACGAGGAATACGGCCGGGGCGACCCCCTGCTGCTGGTTCACGGCCTGGGCTCCAGCGCCCTGGACTGGGAAAAACAGATCCCCGAGCTCGCGGCCCGCTACCGGCTGATCATCCCGGACATTCGCGGTCACGGGCGTTCCGACAAACCTCGGGAGCGCTACAGCATCCCGGGCTTCAGCGCCGACATCGTGGCGCTGATCGAGCACCTGAACCTGGGTCCCGCGCACTACGTCGGGCTGTCCATGGGCGGCATGATCGGCTTCCAGCTGGCGGTGGATCAGCCGCAATTGCTCAAGAGCCTGTGCATCGTCAACAGCGCCCCCGAGGTCAAGCTACGCAGCGCCAATGACTACTGGCAGTGGTTCAAGCGCTGGAGCCTGGCCCGGGTGTTGAGCCCGGCCGCCATCGGCAAGGCCCTGGGGCCGCGCCTGTTTCCCAAGCCGGAGCAGGGCGAGCTGCGGCAAAAGATGGCCGAGCGCTGGGCAAAAAACGACAAACGTGCTTATCTCGCCAGCTTCGACGCCATCGTCGGCTGGGGAGTGCAGGAACGTCTGGGGCGGATCACCTGTCCAACCCTGGTCGTCAGCGCCGACCGCGACTACACCCCGGTGGCGGTCAAAGAGGCTTATGTCAAACTGCTGCCGGATGCACGGCTGGTGGTGATCGAGGACTCCCGACACGCCACGCCGCTGGACCAGCCGCAGCGCTTCAACCACACCCTGCTGGACTTCATAACCACAGTCGACACCACCACTCAGGATCACTGAACCATGCTGAAAAAAATCGCCCTCGTCGCCGGCTCCGTGCTGTTCGCTGCCAACCTGATGGCCGCCCAACCGGCCAAGGCGCCTCACGTCCTGCTGGACACCAGCTTCGGCAAGATCGAAGTCGAACTGGATCCGGTCAAGGCACCGATCTCCAGCAAGAACTTCCTCGACTATGTCGACAGCGGCTTCTACAACAACACCATCTTCCACCGGGTGATCCCGGGGTTCATGGCCCAAGGCGGTGGTTTCACCGCGCAGATGGTGCAGAAAGACACCCGCGACCCGATCAAGAACGAAGCCTCCAACGGCCTGCATAACGTTCGCGGCACCCTGTCCATGGCCCGCACCTCCAACCCCAACTCGGCCACCAGCCAGTTCTTCATCAACGTCGCCGACAACGCCTTCCTCGACCCGGGCCGCGATGCCGGCTACGCGGTGTTCGCCAAGGTGGTGAGCGGCATGGACGTGGTGGACCAGATCGTCAATTCCCAGACCACCACCAAGCAAGGCATGCAAAACGTGCCTGTGGACCCGGTGCTGATCAAGTCGGCCAAGCGCATCGACTGAATTCCGCAGCCTGTCCCGACGGCGGCGCCCTACCCGGCGCCCCGTCCGCTTTCAGAACAGGAGAGCCCGTACCCCGGGCTTCAAGACCCCCATGCTCTTTCGTCGTTTTGAACAACTGATCGATATCTTCCGCGACGCCCCCAGCGCCACCCCGCCCAATCGGGTCCTGCCGTTCTACTTCCACTACATCAAGCAAGTCTGGCCCAGCTTCGTCGCCCTGCTGGTGGTGGGCCTGTTCGTGGCCCTGATCGAGGTGTCGCTGTTCAGCTACCTGAGCACCATCATCGACCTGGCCCAGGGCACGCCCAGCGTCCAGGTATTCACCGACCACGGCCTGGAGCTGGCCTGGATGGCGGTGGTGGCCCTGCTGTTCCGGCCGCTGATGGTGGGCCTGCACGACCTGTTGATGCACCAGACCATCAACCCCGGCATGACCAGCCTGATCCGCTGGCAGAACCACAGCTACGTGCTGCGCCAGAGCCTGAACTTCTTCCAGAACGACTTCGCCGGGCGCATCGCCCAGCGCATCATGCAGACCGGCTATTCGCTGCAGGACTCCTCGGTACAGGTGATCGACGCGCTGTGGCACGTGACCATCTACGCCATCGGCTCCCTGGTGCTGTTCGCCGACGCCGACTGGCGCCTGATGATCCCCCTGCTGCTGTGGATCGCCGGTTTCATCGGTGCCATGCGCTACTTCGTGCCACGCATCCAGAAGCGTTCGGTGGACGCCTCCGACGCCCGCTCCAAACTCATGGGGCGGATCGTCGACGGCTACACCAACATCACCACCCTCAAGCTCTTCGCCCACACCCACTTCGAACAGAGCTACGCCCGCGAAGCCATCGCCGAGCAGACCGAGAAAAGCCAATTGGCCGGGCGCGTGGTCACCGCTATGGACGTGACCATCACCAGCCTCAACGGCCTACTGATCGTCAGCACCACGGGCCTGGCCCTGTGGCTGTGGAGCCAGTCGCTGATCAGCGCCGGGGCCATCGCCCTGGCCACCGGCCTGGTGATCCGCATCGTCAACATGTCCGGCTGGATCATGTGGGTGATCAACGGCATCTTCGAGAACATCGGCATGGTCGAGGACGGCCTCAAGACCATCGCCCAACCGCTGCAACTCACCGACCGCGAGCAGGCGCCGAAGCTGGCGGTGGCCAAGGGCGGCGTGCGCTTCGAGCATGTGGAGTTCCATTACGGCAAGGCCAACAAGGTCATCAGCGACCTCAACCTGGACATCCGTCCCGGGGAGAAGATCGGCCTGATCGGCCCGTCCGGGGCCGGCAAATCGACCCTGGTCAACCTGCTGCTGCGCCTCTACGACCTGCAGGGCGGACAAATCCTCATCGACGGCCAGAACATCGCCGAGGTGACCCAGGAAAGCCTGCGCGAGCGCATCGGCATGATCACCCAGGACACCTCGCTGCTGCACCGCTCGATCCGCGACAACCTGCTCTACGGCCGCCCCGATGCCACCGACGAGGAGCTCTGGGAAGCGGTGCGAAAGGCCCGGGCCGACGAGTTCATCCCGCAGTTGTCCGACGCCCAGGGCCGCACCGGCTTCGATGCCCACGTTGGCGAACGCGGGGTCAAGCTGTCCGGCGGCCAGCGCCAGCGCATCGCCATTGCCCGGGTGCTGCTCAAGGACGCGCCGATCCTGATCATGGACGAAGCCACCTCGGCCCTGGACTCGGAAGTGGAAGCGGCGATCCAGGAAAGCCTGGAGACCCTGATGCAGGGCAAGACCGTAATCGCCATCGCCCACCGTCTCTCCACCATCGCCCGCATGGACCGCCTGATCGTCCTGGAACAGGGGCGCATTGCCGAAGCCGGCACCCACGCCGAACTACTGGCCCATGGTGGTTTGTACGCGCGCCTGTGGCAGCACCAGACTGGAGGATTCGTCGGCATCGACTGACCGGCGGCGGCGACTGATCTGTAGCCGCTGCCGCAGGCTGCGATCGGCACCGCCGGGGCCGCAGAACCTGCATCCGCGGTTTGCCTGGTCAATCGCGGTGGTCGCCTTGCGAGTCCTGCAGACTCGGTCGCAGCCTGCGGCAGCGGCTACAGCAATCAGGTGCAGAAGGTTGTGCCTCGCAACGCCAGGGCCCCGTTTCCAGGGGCCCTGGCGTTTTTTTGTGGGCTGGAATTGCGCCAAAAGCCTGCTGTACTGAGCCTAGGTTCCGGGACAGAACCTGCAGTTAACCCGCGGGATGCATAACAGTTGTATCGCGTTGATAGGTTGACCTATCAAGGAATCACTCATGTCTTTGTTCAAACGTTCCATGACTGAATTGCTCGGGACCTTCTGGCTGGTTCTCGGCGGCTGCGGCAGCGCCGTGCTGGCGGCGGCGTTTCCCAATGTCGGCATCGGTCTGCTGGGCGTCGCCCTGGCCTTCGGCCTGACGGTGCTGACCATGGCCTTCGCCATCGGCCATATTTCCGGCTGCCACCTCAATCCCGCCGTGTCCGTGGGCCTGGTGGTGGGCGGACGCTTTCCGGCCAGGGAGCTGCCGGCCTATATCGTGGCGCAGGTCATCGGCGGGGCCATCGCCGCAGCGCTGCTGTATTTCATTGCCAGCGGCAAGCCCGGCTTCGAGCTGGCCTCGGGGCTGGCCTCCAATGGCTATGGCGAGCACTCCCCCGGCGGCTATTCAATGGCAGCGGGGTTTGTCTGTGAACTGGTGATGACCGGGATGTTCGTGGTGATCATTCTGGGCGCCACTGACAAACGCGCCCCGGCGGGGCTGGCGCCCATTGCCATTGGCCTGGCCCTGACCCTGATCCACCTGATCTCGATCCCGGTGACCAACACCTCGGTCAACCCGGCCCGCAGCACCGGCCCGGCGCTGATCGTCGGCGGCTGGGCCCTGCAGCAACTGTGGCTGTTCTGGCTGGCACCGATACTCGGCGCAGTGATCGGCGCCGTGCTCTACCGCTGGCTGGGCAAGGAAGACGGCTGAGCAACGGCGGCGAGGATCACGCCTGCCGATAGGGCAAGGCGTCCTTCGCCTCCTCGGCATAAGCGCGAATTCCGACCCGCTCCCGATGCAGGAAATCCTGCACCGCGGCATTCAGCCCGGGGTGACGCAGGTAATGCCAGGAGCGGGTGATCACCGGTTCGAAGCCCCGAATCAGTTTGTGCTCGCCCTGGGCCCCGGCGTCGAAGCGCTGCAGCCCCTGGGCGATGGCGTAGTCCATGCCCTGATAGAAACAGGTCTCGAAATGCAGGCGGTCAAACTCCGCCAGGCAGCCCCAATAGCGGCCGTAGAAACTGTCGCCCCCCACCAGGCTGAAGGCCATGGCCACCGGGCGCCCGCCCTGCTTGGCCAGGACCACGCGAATCGCCTCGGGCATGCGCTCGGCCAGCAGGCTGAAGAAGGCCCGGGTCAGGTACGGCGACTGGCGCCGCACCGCATAGGTATTGGCGTAGCAGGCATAGACGAAATCCCACAGTGCCTCGTCCAGTTCATGGCCTTCGAACCACTGAAAATCAAAGCCCTGCCCCGCCACCTGTTCGCGCTCCTTGCGCATCTGCTTGCGCTTGCGCGAGCTCAAGGCGTCGAGAAAATCCTGAAAATCCCGGTAGCCGCGATTCTGCCAGTGGAACTGACAGCCCAGGCGCTGCAACCAGCCCGGTTGCTGTTCCAGGGCCTGATCGCTGAAGTCATCGGTGAAGTTGATGTGAGCGCTGGAAAGCCCTTCGATCTCCAGGTAACCGGGCAGGCTTTTCAGCAGCTCGAAGGCATCCGCCTGGGTCGCTGCCAACACCCGGGCGCCGCTCACCGGGCTGAACGGCACCGCGGTCAGCAGCTTGGGGTAGTAGTCGATCCCGGCCCGCGCGCAGGCATCCGCCCAACCGTGATCGAACACGTATTCACCGTAGGAGTGCCATTTGCGATAGCTGGGCAGGGCCGCCAGCAGCCGGCCGTCTTCTACATGCAGCAGGTGCTCGGCCTGCCAACCGGAGCCCGGGCCCAGGCTGCCACTGTCTTCCAGGGCACTGAGAAAGGCGTGACGGACAAAGGGTTGCCCGTCCTTGAGCAGGCCATCCCATTGCACAGGATCGACGGCAGACAGACTGTTCAAGGATTGCAGCGGCATGGGGGTCCCCGGAATTCAGATCGAACGACCCGGCGAGTATCCTCCATCCCCGGACTCACCGAAACCGCCAGCACCCTGCCCCCCCTCTCAATGCCCCAGGTGTTCGGCGAGAAAATCGATGAACACCCGGGATTTGCGCGGCAAGTGGGCGCTGTTGGGAAACAGCACATGCACCGGCTGCGGCGCCAGGCTGTACGGCGGCAGCACCCGCACCAGGCGCCCGTTGGCCAGGTCGTCGAGCACCAGCCATTCGGGCAGCACCGCCAGCCCCAGGCCGGCCAGGGCCAGGGCGCGAATCGCCGTCGCCGAATTGGACTCATGCCCGGGGTTGACCCGCACCTCCACCTCGCCCCGACGCGGATGATTGAAGGTCCAGCTGGGCGGCCCCGCCAGATTGCTGTTGCCGATCCACGGCAAGAGGCAGAGATCCTCGGCCTGCGCCAGTTCCACGCCCTTGAGCAGGTCCGGGCTGGCCACCAGGGCGATGCCGTAGTCCGCCAGCTTGCGACCCTTGAACCCCGAGTCCGCCAGGTGGCCGAGGCGAATCACCAGATCGAGCTTTTCCGCCACCAGGTCATTCAACGACGAATTGAAGTGATAACTCAGGCGCACCTCGGGGTAGCGCGCGGTGAACAACGGTAGGATCGGCAGCACGAAAGTCTCGGCGTACTCCGCCGTGGAGCTGATGCGCAACTTGCCGCTGACCCGGTTGCGTCCGTGCAGCACGTTGTCAAAGGCGGTATCGATATTGGCGACAATCCCCTTGAATTCGTCATACAGGTCCTGGCCACTTTCCGTCAGGGCGATATGCCGCGTGGTGCGGATCAGCAAGGTACTGGCCAGGGCCTGCTCCAGCGCCTTGATATGCAGGCTGGCCATGGCCTTGCTGATGCCCAGGTACTGCGCGGCGCGGGTGTAGGAGCCAAAGTCCACCACCGCGAGAAAGGTCTGCACCCGGTGCAGTTGGCCGTGAAAGGTCTCGCTCACTGTCAAATCCTGTTAAACAATGCGTCAAGTATAGGCACCTCGACAGTCTCCGCCCAAGCTCCCTAAGCTGCGGGCAAAACGGAGGCGGCATGACCTACAGATACAAAGTGGCGGTGGTATTTCTTCTCGGGTTCTTTATCGACTGCGTGAACATCTTCATGTCGGCGGTGGCCCTGCCGAGCATCGCCGCGCACTGGCAGGTCTCCAGCGCCAGCGTGGCCTGGGTGGCCAACGCCTACATTCTCGGCCTGACCCTGGTGATTCCCATCAGCACCTGGCTGGCAGGACGCTTCGGCAGCCGGGAGATCCTCTGCGCCTCGATGCTGCTGTTCAGTGGCGCGGCCCTGCTCTGCGGGCTGGCCGACGACTTCAGGTGGCTGGTGTTCTGGCGACTGGTGCAGGGCATGGCCGGCGGCCTGCTGATTCCCCTGGGGCAAGCCCTGACCTTCAACCTGTTCCAGGGCCCGCAACGGGCGCGCATCTCGACCCTGATCATGGCCGTGGCATTGCTGGCACCCGCACTCTCGCCGACCCTGGGCGGTGCAATTGTCGACCACAGTTCCTGGCGCTGGGTGTTCTTCGCCAGCCTGCCGCTGTCCTTGCTGGCGGCGCTGCTGTCCTGGCGCTGGGTCCGCAGCGAACGCACGCCGCATCCGGCCCGACCGGACCTGCGCGGCCTGCTGCTGGTGAGCGCCAGCCTGGGCAGCCTGCTGCTGGGCATGTCGCTGTACGGCAGCGGCTACCCGGCCTATCAGGCCCTGCTCTGCCTCGCCGCCGGCCTGCTGTTGGCCGCGCTGTACCGCAGGCACTGCCAGGCTTGCCCACAGCCCATCGTCGATCTGCACCTGCTGAAAAATCCCCGCCTCGGCCTGTCGGTGGGCATCTACCACGCGATTCCCGGGATCTTCACCGGCGTCAACCTGCTGAGCCTGTTCTTTCTGCAGGACAGCCTGCACCTGAGCGCGCAACACAGCGGCATGTTCATGCTGCTGTATGCCGCCGGTGCCCTGCTGGCGATGCTGGCCTGCGGGCGTTACTACCACCGCATCGGCGCCCCGCGACTGTTCGCCATCGCCCTGGTGCTGCACAGCACCGGCATCGCCACCTTGTGTTGGGTCAACGCGACATCCGACCTGCCGCTGATCATGCTGGCCTACCTGCTGATGGGCCTTGGCGGCGGCGCCGGTGCCAACACCGCCCAGACCACCGCCCTGCTGGACTTCAGCGGCAGCGACACGCACAAAGCCAGCGTGATCTGGAACATCAACCGGCAGATGGCCTTCAGCCTTGGCGCAGCCTTGCTGCTGATGCTCTACAACCTCCTGCTCAGGTACCTGGACGCTCTCGCGGCCTATCACCTGAGCCTGCTACTGGCCGCCCTGGCCGGCCTGCTTCCCTTGCCGGCCCTCGGCAGACTCACTCCACAAAAGGCCTCCCATGCCCAACTCGATCGTTAAACAGGCACAGCACAGCGTGCACTGGATTCATCAACTGATTCACCGTGTCTTCACCGATCAACGGGGGGATGGCGCGGCCTGCATCGAGCAACTGCTGCCGCTGTTCGCCGAGGATTTCCAGATGGTGACCACCAGCGGCGCCCTGGTTGGCCGGGCACAGGTGGAGCAGCTGTTTCGCAGTGCCCTGGGCACCCGCGCGGGGCTGGAGATCATCGTCAGCGATCTGCACTGCCTGTGGCAGGAAGGCCACAGCGCGGCGATCCGCTACAAGGAAACCCATTGCCTGAACCAGAGCCAGACCTCGCGCCTGTCACTGGCGATCATCCGGGTCCAGGACGATGCGGTGCAGTGGCTGTACCTGCACGAAACCGCTTGCCCCTGAGCCCTTTGCCCGAGGCGCGGCACGCGCCCCGCCTCGGCAAAGCACGGCATCACATGGTGTCGACCACCTCGATCCCCAGCAGCCCCAGGCCCTCCTTCAGGGTGCGGGCGGTCAGTTCACAGAGTTTCAGCCGCGAACCATCGACACGCTCGTCAGCAATCACCGGGCAGGACTCGTAGAAACGCGAAAACGCCGTGGCCAGCCCGTACAGGTAGGCACACAGCACGTGGGGCAGGCTTTCGCGCAGCACTTGCAACATCACATCCTCGAAACGCAGCAGCTCGATGGCCAAGCTGTGTTCATGGGGCTCGATGATCTGCAGGCCTTGCTCCTTGACGCTCCCGGCCCGGGTCAGCACGCGGTTGGCCCGGGTGTAGGCGTATTGCAGGTAAGGCGCGGTATTGCCCTCGAAGGACAGCATCGCGTCCCAGTCGAACACATAGTCGGTGTTGCGATGACGGGACAGGTCGGCGTACTTCAGCGCGCCGATGCCCACCACCCGGGCCACGTGTCGACGGGCCTCGGGGTCCAGCCCGTTGTTCTTCGCGACGATCAGCACCTCGGCCCGCTCCACCGCCTCGGTCAGCAACGCATCGAGCTTGACCGACTCGCCGGACTTGGTCTTCAACGGCTTGCCATCGGCGCCCTTGATCGTGCCATGGCTGACATGCTCGAAATCCGCCTGGGGCGGCAGGAAGCCGGCCTTGCGCGCCACCAGGAACAACTGCTGGAAATGCAGGGACTGACGCACATCCACCACATACAGGCAGCGGTCGAGCTTGAGCTGGCGAATGCGAAAACGGATCGCCGCCAGGTCCGTGGTGGCATAGAGAAAGCCACCGCCCTGCTTCTGTACGATAAAGGCCGCCTCCTGGCCCTCCTTGTTGGCGTACTCCGCCAGCATCACCACCCTGGCGCCCTGGCTTTCGGTCAGCAGGCCCTTGTCCTGCAGGGCCTGGACCAGGGGCTGCAGGTCATCGTTGTAGAAACTCTCGCCACGGATGTCCGACTGTTTGAGCAACAGGCCCAGGCGCTGGAAGATATCCAGGGAGTGGGACAGCGACACCTCGACGAAGGTGTGCCACATGCGCAGCACCTCGGCGTCTCCCTGTTGCAACCGGACCACATAATCCCGGGCACGGCGGGCAAAATCCTCCGATTCATCGAAGCGCAGCTTGGCCTGTTGGTAGAAGCGGTTCAGGTCCCGCAGTTCGTAGTCCTGCCGGCAGGTATCGGTGGCCTCTTTCATATAGGCCAGGAGCATGCCGAACTGGGTGCCCCAGTCGCCGACGTGACTCTGCAGGATCACGTCCTGGCCCATGAACAGATTGATCCGCGCCAGGGCGTCGCCAATGATGCTGCCGCGCAGGTGCCCGACGTGCATTTCCTTGGCCAGGTTGACCGAGGCGTACTCCACCATCACCCGCTTGGCCGGCTGCGGCTCGACCCCTAGGTTGCGGGTCAGCAGCGCATGCTCCAGGCGTTCGCGCAGGAAGTCCTTACTGAGGGAAATATTGATAAAGCCCGGCCCGGCGATCTGCAGGTGCTCGGCGATGCCCCGCAGGTCCACCCGCTCCACCAGTTGCAGGGCCAGCTCACGCGGCGCCAGGCCCAGCTTCTTGGCCGCGGCCATGACTCCACTCATCTGGAAGTCGCCAAACTCGGGACGGCTGGCCAGTTGAATCACCGGCGGACTGTCAGTGGCGCCCAGGCCGTTGAGGGCGGCCGCGAAACGTTGGTCCAGAATGCGCATTACAGACATGTCGGATACACCTCATCCTTGAAGATTTCGAACCTCAGGCGGCAACCCTGCCCTTTACCTGACGGCGTAGTTTTGTACCACCATGACCAGCCCGCACAGTGCGGCCAATCCTATGAACATCCATTGCCCCCCCACCAGGTCGAGCATGCCGCCACCGTAGATCGGCGACAGCGCAATGCCCACCCGATAAAGGCTGGAGACCCCGAAATAGGTGCCGCGCAGACTCTCCTGAGCCAGCCGATCGACCTCGATGCTGAAGATCGGGAACACAATCAACTCGCCCACGCTCAACAGCAGCGTGGCCAGCGCCAGCCCCCAGAACAGCGTCACCGGCGAGCCGGCGAACACCAGCTGCGACGCTAACATCAGGGCCATGCCCCAGAACAGCCGGCAACGAGTGGAATAAACCTCCAGCAAGCGCAACAGAGGAAACTGAGTAAAGACCACAATCAGCGAGTTGAGGGTGATCAGGATCACCAGCAGGGTCACCGGGTCCTGTACTTCGCTACGCGCCAGGTACTGCGGCAGGGTCGAGTCGAACGAGGCATAGACGAAGGCCGCCACGGTGTTGCACAGCATCAGCAGGGTAAATCGCCGATGCTTGAGCACCGCACCGAAGGCCACCAGGAAGTTGGGGGTCGGAGCGCTGGCATGCCGCTGCACCCGGGCCTCCTTGTCCCGCAGCAGACGCCACAGCAGCAGGCCGAACACCGTGTACACCAGGGCGCAGACGGCGAACACCAGGGAGCGCACGCTGGACAGCAGCAACATGCCGATCAACGGCCCGATGGAGCCACCGACGTTCACCAGGAAATAGTTGGCATACAGTGCCAGCTCCCGGGACTGCAGATCCTCCACGTAATCGCCGATCAGCACTTTGCAGGTCGACTCCAGCAGCGAGCAGCCGATGCTCACGCCGGCCACTGCCACGCCGAACCAGAACACCGAGCCGGCCTCGATGAACAGCAAGAACGACAGCGCGCTCAACAAGGCGCCCGCCAGGATCAGGCGCCGTCGTCCGAAACGGTCCGAGAGCCAGCCGGTGTAGATACTGCTCAGTGCGCCGCCCACCATGGCCACCGCCAACAGGGTGCCGATCAACGTCGCCCCCAGGTGATAGTCCTGGTACAGGAAGATCGCCAGGAACGGCCAGATCATGAAGAACGCGCTACGGGTCAGCAGGGTGCCGAACAGCACCACATGGATCTCCCTGGGCAGGGTGGCGTAGCGCGCCCAGCTGAAGGTTCTTTCAATCATGGGCCGGCCCACTTCTCCCGCCAGGGGGAGCCTGTCCTCCCCGGCCCTGGTTCATTGCGCTAGAGGGCACGGTTCAGGCTCCTGGGTCTTGAGTTGCGCCAGCAGCCGCTGGTGCTCCTGGTCGGTGATCGGCAGCGCCCAGCCCGGCATGCCACCGGACAGCACATTGACCGCCCTGGAGCGACCGTTGCAGCGCAAATACAGGCCCGACATCTGCTGATTGATGTAGTACAGGCCAAACACCACGAACTGCTCCACCGGCTGGTTCCAGAAGGCCTGGGGCAAAGCATAGGAGCGCTGGCGGATGGTGGCCTGGGCAATCCATTCACTGTGACTTGGACCGATGCAGGCGCGGATCAGTTCGTCAGTGGCTTCCTCACCGAGGATCACCCCCTTGCCACCGGTGGAGTTGCAGGGCTTGAACACCAGCTCTTGGCGCCGCAGCAGCAAACCCTCAAGGTTTTGCGCACTGACCCGCACCGTCATGGGTATCCGGCGATCGATGGCGGCGCGCTGTTCATCGTCCAGCACCGCCCGCAGCGCCGGCTCATGAAACAGCGAGAACCATGACTTGCAGCTGCTCACGTAGTTTTCAAAGGTGTTGAGCAGCAAGGCGCCCGAACAGCAGATACGCCGCACCAGATCGCCGCCATCGACGATTTCCTCCTCCAGGAACAGGCGATAGACCAGGGTTCGCGCGCCTTCTTCGGCGCTCAGCCACTGCGCCTGGTACTGGTGCTCCTTGATCAGTACCACTTCCAGATCCGCACAGGCCTGACGCACATGGCGCAACAACGGCTGGTAGGCCGAAGCGCCTGCCCAGTGGTCATAGGCTTCAAGATCCAGGAGCACCACACGACTGCGCCGCTGCTCCTTGCACAGGCGCTGGATCAGCCGCGCCAGATCGACATAGGGCGATTGCCCGTGTTCGAAGCCACTGAGTTGCACCCCTCGCGTCTCCAGAAAACGCGAGCAGAATTCGTGCAACTGCGGGCCTTCGATGGCCGGGCCGATGTTCAGTTCGCACAGCTGGTACTGGCCATCCTCGCTCAGCAGAACGTCCGCACGGCCAATCAGCCGCCCGCCCTTTTCCAGCAGCGACCAATCCACCAGGTCGCGGACCTGAACCGGCACATTGAACAATTCCAGGATGTGCTCACGGCTGTGCAGGGTCAGCAAATGGGCAAGCATCCGCGACTGCGCCGCCAGGATCAGACGCAGGTCGGCGGCCACCGCCTGAAAGGCAGCGGCGGGAAACAGGGCCAGGGGAAAGGGGGTCGCCTTGTATCCCTGGGGCTTGATCAACTGCGGATTGCGCTGGCCAAACACATCGAACAACGGGCGATTGAGCTCTTCAAAATTCATGGATCGCGCTTCCTGATGCAAATGAGGGGGCAAGCCCTCGGTGGGAATGGATCAGAGGGTCGCTTCGCCGCCATCGATCACGATGTCGGCACCGGTCACCCAGGCGGCTTCATCACTGGCCAGAAACACCGCCGCGCCGGCGTGATCCTGGGGCGTGCCGGCGCGGCCCAGGGGAATGTCCTTGCCCCGTTCGCGCCACAACTGCGGATCGTTGTGCCACTGGTTGCGGTTGCCCTGGGTGGCGGTCAGTCCGGGTGACAGGGTATTGACCCGGATGCCCTGGGCAGCGAACTCGTAGGCCAGGCTCTTGGACAGCATCGACAGCCCGGCCTTGGATGACTGGTAGTGGGCCATCTGGCTGATGGCCTTGAAGGCACTGATGGAAGACACGTTGATCACACTGCCGGCGATCCGCCGTTCGAGCATGTGGGCGATCACCGCCTGGGTCAGAAAGAACGGAAACCGCAGGTTGGCATTCATCACCTTGTGGTAGTCCTCGACGCTGGTTTCGAGAAACCCCGTGCGTGTGGTGATGCCGACATTGTTGACCAGCACATGCAGCTCATCGAACCCGGCGAGGACTCGACCGGCCAGTTGCGGCGCGGCACTGGCCTCCCCCGCATCCACCTGGAAGGCCTGGCATTTCACCCCCAACTCTTGCAGTTGACCCAGCATCTGGGCCGCGGCGGCCTCATCGCGCTGATAGGTAAACGCCACATTGGCCCCTTCTCGCGCCATGGCCAGGGCGATGGCCTGGCCAATGCCATGACTGGCGCCGGTGATCAGCGCGTTCTTGCCGGACAATCGTTGTTCTGCCATGTATTCATCCTTGTCATGCCTGGGCCCCAGGCACTGTAGTTTCAGAGGCTGTGGTTTCAGAGGCTGACGCGTGTGCCCAGCCCCTTGGTCCGTGCCGAGCGCAGCAGGGCTGCCGCCACCGCCACATCCTGAATCGCCGTGCCCACTGACTTGAACAGGCTGCTGGCGGTGCCCCGCGGGACGACGGAGCCGCCCAGCAGGCTGGCGATTTCCTGCACATCCCCGGGCATCAGAACCCCCAGGCGCAGGCTTTGAATCAGCTCGCCGGCCTCACGCAGAGCGGCATCGCGCTCCTCGACGTACACCGCCGCCTGTCCCAGCAGCAGCGGATCGATCTCGCAGGCGATTTCATCGACCCCGCCGATGGCATTGATGTGGGTCCCGGGGCGCACATCCGCCGCCCGCACCAGCGGCTCGGCACTGGCGGTGGAAGTGGCCGTGCAGATCACGTCCGCCATGCGCACAGCCCGGGCCACGCTGTCGGTCACCATGACCTGGGGGCACAACCCACGATCGCTGACCCAGGCCGCCAGGGCCCGGGCCTTGTCCAGGCTCCTGGAATGCAGCAACAGCTGTTCGATGGGGCGCACCGCACAGACCGCCTCGATCTGGCTGCGGGCCTGGACCCCGGCACCGATCACCGCCAGCACCCGGGATGCGGGCCGCGCCAGCAGGTCGGTGGCCAGCCCGGCCATGGCCCCGGTACGCAGGGCCGTCAGATGGGCGCCTTCCATCAGCGCCAGGATTTCCCCGGTCTGGCTGCTGAGCAGGATCACCAGGGCATGGATCAGCGGCCGACCGTGGCGGGGGTTGTCCGGGGTGATGGTCGAAACCTTGACCGCCACCGCCTGGGCCAAGGGCAGGGCCGCCGGCATCACCAGCACTTGGTTGCTCTCGGCACTGTCGCCCAGGGTCATGATGGTTCGCGGCGGCACTTGCACGCCGTCCGCCATGGCCGGTGCCAGGGCCTGGCGCAGGGCCTCGATGGCCTCGCCCATGGACAGTGCCCGAGCCATGGCCTGGCGATCGAGGCTGAGAAAATTCATGGCACCTCCTGTTCGGCCGCGGGCAAGGCCAGGGGCTCGCGCCGGGGCACCAGGAATGAACGCTGGTAACTGAGCACCACACTGCCATCGGCCTTGAAGCCTTCGGTCTCGATGGTGGCGATCCCCTGCCCCGGCCGTGAACGGCTGGGGCGGATGGCCAGGACCTTCGACTTGGCGTAGAGGGTGTCGCCGATGAACACCGGGGCCGAGAGCCGCACCTGATCCCAGCCCAGGTTGGCCAGGGTGCGAAAGCTCATGGTCTGCACCGACATGCCATTGATGATGGCGAAGGTCACCACGCTGTTGACCAGCACCTTGCCGAACTCCGTGTCCTTGGCGTACTCCTGGTCGAAGTGCAGCGGGTGATGGTTCATCGACAGCAGGGTCAGCCAGGTGTTGTCGGTTTCCAGCACGGTGCGCCCGGGCCAGTGACGAATCACGTCGCCGGGCTTAAAGTCCTCGAAGAACATCCCCGGCGACTCCAGGTACTCACCGTTGTCCAGCCGTTGCAGGGTCGAGATCATGGATGTGGCTCCTGGGTAAAATTGTTCAGCAGCTTGCGGGCCTTCTTGATGAATGGAGGACCGATCATGTCGCCATCCAGGGTGAAGATTTCGCCCTGGCTGTGCTCCGCCCGACGCAGGATCTCCCGGGCCCGTTCCAGCTCGCCGGGGCTGGGGCTGAACACCTCCATGACCGTGGCCAGCTGGCGCGGGTGGACGATGGCCTTGCCATGGAATCCCAGGGCCTTGACCGCCCGGCTTTCCTGCAGCAACAGCTGCGGATCGTCCAGGTGATAGCAGGCGGTGTCGATGGCGGCGATGTCGTAGCGCGCCGCTGCGTTAGCGATGCGCTGGCGGGCGTAGAGCATGTTTTCCCAACCGATTTCCACCCCCAGCTCGGCCGCAAAGTCCGCCGAGCCGAACACCAGCCCCGAGCACTGGCTGGCAATCGGGTCGATGGCGTCGATGGCCTCCAGGGTCTCCACGGTGACGTACAGCTGCACCGGGTGCTGCAGCTCGCTGAGCTGGGCACGCACGATCTCCAGTTCGCAGGCATCGCGGACCATGGTCAGCATCACGATGTCCGGCGCCAGGCCATGGCGGATGAAGGCCTCAAGGTCCAGCAGGCCTTGGGGCGAGCGCAGTTCGTTGATCCGCACCGCCACCCGGGACGCCGACGCCGGAGCCTTGAGCAATTGCAGGCAATGCTCCCGGGCCAGGGCTTTCCTGGCTGGGGGCACCGAGTCTTCCAGGTCGATCAGGCAGACATCGGCCCCCGCCTCCCGAGCGCCTTGCAGCCGCTCCAGGTTGAAGGCCGGGGTGTAGAGGATCGAACGGGGCAACCGGGGAATGGGGGCAACTGAATAACCACGGGTTTGCATAACCGGACACTCGCAGCAATGGATGGGTTCAGGACTCGATGCAGCCACGCAGCAGTTCGCACATCGACAGCACCTGCTCCTCGCTGATGGTGGAGCGCAACATGACCCGCAGCCCGGCGTTGTCCTTGGCCACGATGGGGAAGAACACCGGCGACACATAGAAGCCGTTTTCGAACAGCAGCCGGCCGCTGCGGATCACCTTGTCGTTGGGCAACTGCACCAGGCGGATCGGAAAGGCATTGCCGGCCTGCTCGGTGCGGATGAACTCGTCGAACAGCTGGATGTTGCGCGACAGGGCGTTCTGCCGCAGCGCCAGTTCCGGGCCGCGATGCAGATCGGCAGACGCCAGGGAGGCGCCGATGGCCGCGGTGTTCATCGGCTGCGACCAGGCCATCGGCCCACCGAAACGGGTCAGGATGTCCTCCACCTGCTTGCCCTTGGGGCCGAACATGATGGCTGCGCCACTGGCGCCGAACGCCTTGTTCAGGGTGGCGACGATGATGGTGTTTTCATTGACCTGATCGATGTGCGAGCGCACATAGCCCTCGCCGTGGCGACCGACGATGGACAGCGAGTGTGAATCGTCCAGGTAGAGGAACAGGCCGTACTTTTCCTGCAGGGTCAGCAAGTCCCCGAGGGCCGCGTGGCCGCCCATGCTGTAGGTGCCGTCGGCGACATAGGCGACCTTGCGATACTTGCGGCACAGGTCTTCCAGGGCATTCATGTCGTTGTGGCCGATGGTGAACACCTCGGTCTCATCGCCGCACACCGGCTTGTACAGGCTCATGGAAAAGTGCGCGAACTTGTCGAAGGCCATCACCGGGCGCACGCCCTGGGTCAGGTGCCCGGACGCCAGCAGCGGGAGGATGCCTGCCGTGGCCGCACCTGCGGAAATGGCGGTGATGACCTTGGCCTCGAACAGCTGCGAGAGCGACGCCTCCAGCTCCAGCAGCGCCGGAATCTGGATGCGGATCCGGGAAATGCAGTGATCCAGCACGCCGTAGCGATGCAAGGCGTCGATGGCGCCCTGGACAATGCTCGGATGGGAATCCAGGTCCAGGTAGGAACAGCAACTGACGTTGATGAAACGATGGCCATCGGCGGTTTCCAGGCTGCCGTCCCCCACCAGGTTGGCGACGATGCCCGCCAGGCCGTTGCGTTCGGATTCGTCCCAGAACTGGTTGCCGTAATCGAAGGCCTTGAGGTTGTTGCGGTACTTGTTGGTGACCTGAGGCTGAGTGTTGTCGGTCATGATGCTCTCCGGAATTCGAGTGAGTAGGTGCCTGTCAGGTAGGCATGACGTCGAGGGCCTGGGCTTCGAACACCGCCAGCCGCCGCTTGAAGTCGCTGTCGGTTTTCCACACCGCGAAGATGTCGCCACTGGCGCCGACCATGATCAGCGCGTCCATGCCCTTGGCCCGCTTGAGGGTCTGCAGGGCATGGGCCGGGGTCTGGGCGATCGGGCTGCCGACGTTCAGCGAAGTGTTCACCGAGGCCTCGACCCCGCACTGTTTCCCCATCTGCTTGAGGTAGGCGTGGAT
The DNA here is from genome assembly GCF_042980055.1 of Pseudomonas danubii. NCBI lineage: Bacteria > Pseudomonadati > Pseudomonadota > Gammaproteobacteria > Pseudomonadales > Pseudomonadaceae > Pseudomonas > Pseudomonas danubii. The sequence continues at coordinate 2,899,921 of NZ_CP116502.1, read as the reverse complement.
CAGCGGGTTGAGGGACTGGCGCACGATCTGCAGGCGACTGGTGCCGTCCACATGGACCACCGCTGGAACCCGGCTGCGGGCCTCGGGGCGTGCCCGGGCGGTGAGCACCATGTAGTTGTAGGCCGAGTAGTCGTCGGTCTTGGCCCCTTCATCGAGCTCGAACAGCCGATGGGCTTCTTCCAGGGTGACCATGGGCGCCAGCGGCCGGATCTTCTCCCGGAACTTCACTTTCGAGTTGAGCAGTTCCAAGGTGTTGGGATTGCGCGGGTTGGCCAGGATGCTGCGATTGCCCAAGGCCCGCGGACCGGTTTCCGCCGGGCCCTGGAACACCCCGATCACGGCGTTGTTGCACACCAGGCTGGCCATGAAGCGCGCCACCTCGGTCAGGGAATCGGCCTGGCTCAGGGAGCCGATCTTGCGGGCTTCGACCCCCTGCTCCTCGATCACTGCGCGCTGGATCTGCGCCGTGGACGGTGCCAGGCCACACAGGTACGGGCTGGCGAAATCGTTGCGCGCGTCGGCGCCATTGCGCATGGCGAACTGTATCGCCGCGCCCAGGGCCACACCGCAGTCGCTGGGGATCGGCGGCACCCAGATCTTCAGGCACTGGTCCTGGCCCAGGTAGCGCTGGAAGTAGTCGCGATTGAAGTGCTGGACCAGATGCATGTTGGCAATGCAATTGAGCGCCGTGCCGCCGGTGAGCACCAGCTTGTGGGCACAGGTCTTGCGGATCAGGTGATCGACGATATGGAACAGCGCGTCCTCGAACACCAGTTGCAGGGCCTGGGCCTTGTCGACCCGATCCTGGGTGATGTCCGAATGCTCGATGTCGTCGACGCTGAGCACGCTGTCCGGGTTCCACATGTCCCCCGGAGCGATGGGCGCGCCGAGGATGTCGATCAGCGGCTGGCCATAGGGCTCGGTGTGGCTCTTGATGTGCCAGTTGACCATGGTCCGGTTGACGTGGATGTTGCCTTCCTCGGCGAAATACAGGATCTGCCGCAGGCGCTTGTAATAGGGGTTGGTCAGCCGGCTGGCATTGCCCCAGGCCGCGGCGCCCATGTAGCGCCCTTCGGAGCTGAGGAAACTCCAGCCGCCCTGGGTCGAGCTGATGTAGCCGTACAGGTAGCCCAGGGAGTCGATGGTGCTCTGGTTTTGCCGGTGACAGATGACCTGGCCGTCGCGGACTTCGTACAGCGAGATGGCACCGTTGTCGCCAGTGCCGTCGAGCACGGTGAGGATCACCGGCTCAGGCTCCCGGGCGAACGGCGACAGGGCATAGGCCAGGTAGGCATGGTTGTTGTGGTGATGCATGCCGATCAGCGGCTGGGTGGTTTCCAGGCCCAGGCTCTGGGAGATCCGCTTGGGCGCCCCCAGGCCCTTGACCAGGTGGCTGAGGTTGAAGTTCGGGTCGTGCCGCGGGTTGAGCAGGGTCAGGCTGCTGGGGGCATGTTCGAAGATGATCTTCAGGTCAAAGCCCAGGGCGCGGATGTAGTCCCAACTGCCAAGAATGCAGAAGATGTCCTGCGCGCTGATGTTGCGGCTGGCCATGATCAGGCGGATCTCTGCCAGGCTGTGCTGGGGAAACTTGTTGGAGTGTTTTTCTGCGCTGAAGCGCTCCTCCTCGTTGTTGGCAATGATGTGGATGCCATCCTTGGCGCTGACCTTGATCAGGGCCACGCCGGTGTTGTGCCCGAAGGGGCCGACCCCCAGCAGGTACAGGCTCTCGCCCTGAGCCAGACGCCGGGCGAACTCCGCTCCGCGCTCCTGGGCGAAGGCGCTTTCACCGCTGTAGAAATGCTGCCGCCGGCCCAACTTCTCGTAGACATAGTCGGTCACGCGCTTGACCCACTCGGGCAGGCGCTTGAGCTTCGGCCCGTAGGTTCCATATACCGTGGTCATGTCGACACTCTCCTGAGATAAACCTCGAACCCGTCCTGGGTTCAGTTCCGGCAACGATCTTCGGCGGCCCGGACTGCCGCACTGGTGATGATGTCCAGATTGCCCGCATAGGCCGGCAAGTAGTCCCCTGCCCCCCTGGCCCGGACCATGGTCACCACTTTGCCGTCGATCAGGCTGGGTTCCATGATCAGCGAGTAGCCGGGCATGTACTGGCGCACCTGATCGAGCATCACGCGGACACTGTGCCGCAGCTCGGCCATGTCCGGTTTGTCTATCAGGGCGAAGACCGTGGTCTGCATGTCCACCGGCGGATCGGCCGGATTGATGTTGAGGATCGACTTGACGCTCGGGGCGCCGGAGAAATGCTTGAGGGCCTTCTCCGTGGTGCACAGGTACTCGTTCACATTCAGCCGGGTTGCGGAGCCGGCACTGCGGGCGGAAATCGACGACACCGCCTCCACGTAGTTCAGGTGCTGCCCGGTGCGCCGCAGCGCGTGCACGATCGGCAGGGAGGCCTGGCCACCGCAGGTGACCATGTTGAGGTTCTCTACATCCCGCAACGTGCTCGAATTGATCGTGGGCACACACCAGACGCCGGTATCGGCCGGAGTCAGGTTGATCAGCAACTTGCCCTGCCCCTCCAACACTTGGGCATGTTGCACATGGGCCTGGGCACTGCTGGCATCGAACACCACATCAACTTCATCCAGATGTTCAACTAACTTATCAATACCGCGATGATCACAACGCACTCCCAGTTTTGCGGCATAGTCCAGCCCCGCCGACTGTTGATTGCGCCCAATAAAATAATCACAGCGCAAATAAGAACTGCGCATGACCTTCAACAGAAGATCACAGCCAATATTACCGCTGCCTAATATCGCGACTCTAAGTACCATAAAGCGCTCTCCTTGCTTATGGGAAGTCAGTTGAATTCACAGCGCCTTGGCCAGATTCATCGCAACTTCAATAATCAGGTCTTCCTGACCTGCCACTACTTTTCTTTTGCCCAGCACGCGATATATATCCAGCGCCGCGACACCATGTTGTTGTGCGGCCTTCAACACCGGTTTTTCAAACCCCGAGAACACCCCGTACAAACCGCTGACAATGTTCATGGCACTGATATGGGGCTGCGCGCTCTTGATCCGGTCCGTGCTCTGCTCCGAGGCGACGATCATGGCAAAGGCCCGAGCCTCGTCCACCAGACCGAGCTTCATCAGCGCCGCGCACAACACTTCCAGGGGGGTATTGCCGGCGCCGGCGCCGAGGCCGTTGATGGTGCCGTCGAGCAACCGGGCTCCGGCCCTGACCGCGCTCAGGCTGTTGGCCACCGCCAGCCCCAGGTTGTTATGCCCGTGAAAACCTATGGGCACCGGCAACTCCTGGGCCAGCAGCGAGACCTTTTCAAAGGCGTCCTGCTCCATGTAGGCCCCGGCGGAATCCATCAGCACAATGGCGTCGGCGCCGTAGCTGACCTGCAGTCGGGCCTGCTCCAGCAGGGTCCGGGCACTGGCCATGTGGGTCATCATCAGCACGCCCTGGGCCTCGGCGCCCCGTGACTTGACGAAGTCGATGTAGCGCGCGGTGATATCGGCCTCGGTGCAATGGCAGGCGATGCGCAGCACATCCACGCCCTGCTCGATGGCCATGTGCAGATGATCGATCCTGGCGAACCCGGGAATCGCATGAATCCCCAGGCGGGTCTGCTGCAAGGCTTCCCGGGCGGTGCTCAACATCGCTTCATCACTGTGGGGAGCCAGCCCCAACTGCAGGGACGAAGCGCCCAGGCCGTTGCCATGACCGACCTCCACGCAATAGAGCCCACAGGCATCCACGGCGCGGCAATAGGCACTGATGTCCTCCAGGCCAAGGCGGTGCCCGAGCGCATGATTACCGTCCCGAAGTGTCGGGTCGTAAAGTTCAACTTTCGTCATGTCAGCAATCCCTTGCGACCCCCGGTACAGGGGTACTTAATGACTCTGCCCCACCCTTCACTTCCTTGAAGGGCTTATCGGGCCGGGGCATGACCAAACCAACCAGCGCCGGCCACCAGCGTATTAACAATCCGGTTAAAGCTCTAACTTCCCTGACAACAATCAGCCTGACCAGCTCTACAAAACTCCATGTAGAACACTATCTTTCAGACAACTTCCCCAATGCTTGATCTGAAATCTTTTTTGATACTTCCATAGCCATTCCGAGACTGTCAACCGCACTAATTTCATTCTAAAAAACCGTAATATTTTTTAAGAAAGAAAATCACTCCAGAAAAAAAACCATATCGACGCCCTCGCCTCATCCACCATTGCCCCGTATCGACTGGCCCATGAGCACTTTCGCCAACGGCTGTAGCGAGAGCGATTGATGGCGGATTTCAACAGCGAAAATAAACTCGACGGGAACTATCCAGAGGCTATTTATTTTTTAAATTTGACGCCTGCCAAGGGGCTAACTAGCGTCCTTCGATCGCTATAACTTTCACTCCAGAAACAGCGTATTGCCGTATTCGGGCAAAAAAAAACCCCGCCGCAGCGGGGTCAAAACGAGAGGAGCTATAACGGATGAGAAAGAGCTCTACCTGGATGTTGCAACAGCCTTAGAACACGTACTGCACGCGAGCCACCAGGGCGTCGCCACTGTCATCGCCAACGCTGTTGCTGATCTTGTCGGTGCTGACCTTGATGTAGTTGGCGGACACCTTGATCGCCTCGTTGGCGTACCAGTTGACCCCGATGGTGTTCATGTTGGCCTTGGCATCGCCAACTTCACGGGTAGCGGTGGCGGCGACGATGTTCTTGTCATCAACCTTGATGTTGTCGTAGCGGTAGAACACTTCCCAGGCACCGTACTGCTTGTTTTCCGGCTTGATGGTGTCGAACTTGGCGCCATCGAGTTTGTAGACCCGGGATTCGCCGGTCAGGGTGTAGGCCAGTTGGCCGTAGAAACCGTTGGCCTTGACGTCCTTGTAAGCGTTGCTGTCGGCTTTGAGCTTGCGAGTCAGGTATTCCGCCTGGGCCGAGAACGGGCCACTGGCGAAGGCGAACTCGCCGCCGAACACTCGGTCATTGTCATAAGCGCCTGCTGTCGTCAGGTTCGAGGCGTTCAGGCCCACGCCACCGCCGAAGGTAGCGCGGTTGCCGTTGGCGCCGGCATCGTTGCCGCCGTTGGTGGCGATGCCACGCACGCCCAGGCGAGGACGAATCCGCGAGTCGAAGGCGGTGTCGCCCAGATCGCGGCTGGCGAAGTCCAGGCCGAAGTGCAGGACGTTGCCGGTTTCATGCAGCGGTGCAAACACGGCACGGGCGTTGAGCTGCTTGACGCTGTCGCCATCGCTGTCGTTGATGTCCTTGGCCGAGACGCTGCCGGACAGGTAAGCCATGTCGGCCACCACCGAGCTGACCTGCAGCCCCATGCCGTTCTCGTGGGAGTTGATCCAGTCGGCCAGCTCGTAGGCGGCGTTACGCTCCATGGAGGTGACCCACTTGGAGCTGGTGGCCTTCTCCAGACCGAAGTCGGCGTCGAAACGACCGGCGCGAATGGTCACCGGCTTGAAGCCCACATAAGAGATGGACGCCTCGTCGAAGTAACCGTCATCGGCGGTGCCCGAGTTGTGGGAGAAGTCGTAGCTGATCTGGTATTTCCAATCCTTGTAGGCGGTGCCGCCCAATTCCAGATAGGCGCGGCGGAAGTAGGCGCCGTCGCCGGTATCACCATTCTTGGTGTAGAACCCGTCGAAACGGCCATAGTCGGCTTGCAGACGACCGCCCAGCTTGAAGCTGAATGCGGAGTCGGTGGTAGCAACCTCAAGGCCGCCCTTGGTTTTGACTACGATATCGGCGCCGTCGGTGGTGACGGTGCCAGCGAAAGCCTGGGCGGTTACTGCCAGGGCCAGGGCGCTGGCGGCAAAACCGGCGAAGTGCTTACGGATCATCGAAGAGTTCCCCTAATTGGTGGTCTGTAGCGTTGGAAAACACGCGGGGTTGGCCCGCTGGTGTTGGGTGGGAATCTTGGCGATGGGTTATTTCAGCCGGGTTGCTGATAGATAAAGATTTAATTACAGGGGAACTTTTTTACTTCGAAATGCAATAAGGCAAAAAGCCCGTGCTAGAGCGCTTTCGCCAGGGTTTGCGGGGGAATGGGGGGACATTACAGGGCTGTCACCTTCGATCGGATGACCGATTGATGACAGATGCGGATGCACGGCGGCATCCGCATGGGGGAAAGGTCAGAGGTCGCGCTTGTGCTCGGCAGCCAGGCGTTCGGCCAGTTCGTCCAGGCCTTCCAGAGGCGGCTCGGGAAGCACCCGCAACGTAGCCTGGAGCAGGCGCATCTGACGAATGAAACGCCGGCAATTGGGGCAGAACAGCAGATGATGGCGAACCATCAGGCGCTCGCGAAAACTCAGCTGGCCGTCCAGGTAGTCGCTGGAACGTGCCACTTGTTCCTTACAGGTCAGCATTGGCCGGTTTCCTCAAAATGCTCCACGGTGGCGAAGACTTTCAAACGCGCCCGGTGCAACAGCACCCGTACATTGGAGAGCGTGAGCCCCAAAAGATTACAGATTTCTTCCAGCTCCAACCCCTGACGTTCGCGCAACAGCAGGACGCTGCTTTGCAGTTCCGAGAGGCTGAGCAGAGTGTGCTCCAGGCAGTCACGCAGCTCGGACTCGGTCAGCAGGGCCTCCGGGGTGTCTTCGTGCCAGGCGAAGGGCGCCACCAGCCAGTGGCCATCGCTGGAAGAGAAACGCTCATCGCCCACAGTGCCGTGGGGGGCGGGCAAGTCATCCAGCAGGACTTCCCGGCGATTCTGTTTGTAACGGCCCTTGGCCGCGTTGGACGTGATGGTCAGCAGCCAGGTCTTGAGGCTGGAACGCCCCTGAAACCCTGACAGATTGCGCACCACCGACAACCAGGCGTCCTGTACCACTTCATCGGCATGGCGGTTGCCGACAATGGCGTAAGCCACCGCGCGCATAGCGCTCTGGTAGGTACTGACCAGTTCCTTGTATGCCTTTTGCTCACCCGCCAAAAGGCGCTCTAGCAGTTGCGTGTCATCAGCAGCAGCCATTCGTGCCTCGTTCAATCATGCAGGTTTGAGAGGGTGTGACGCGCCAACCCGGCCCTGCGCCACACCCGCATCAGCCTAGATCAACGCTTGCGCAGCAGTACGCTGCCGATGGAGTAGCCGGCGCCGAAGGAACTGAGCACGGCCAGGGAGCCGCTGGCCAGGTCGTCCTGGTACTTGTGGAAGGCAATCACCGAGCCGGCCGAACTGGTGTTGGCGTAAGTGTCGAGAATCACCGGGGCCTCTTCCACCGTGGCTTCACGGCCCAGGAGTTTCTTGACGATCAGGTGGTTCATGCTCAGGTTGGCCTGGTGCAGCCAGAAGCGCTTCACGTCGCCGACATTGAGTTGGTTTTCTTCCAGGTGGGCCGCGATCAGTTCGGCCACCATCGGGCATACGTCACGGAACACCTTGCGGCCTTCCTGGACGAACAGCTTGTCCCGGGCACCTATGCCCTCTTCCGCCGCGCGGTTGAGGAAACCGAAGTTGTTGCGGATGTTGTTGGAGAACTGGGTCAGCAACTTGGTGCTGACGATCTCGAACTGCTGGGCCGAGGTGGCGAGGTCGGCACGCTCGATGATCACCGCGGTGGCGGCGTCGCCGAAGATGAAGTGGCTGTCGCGGTCACGGAAGTTCAAGTGTCCGGTGCAGACTTCCGGGTTGACCATCAGGATGGCCCGGGCCTGGCCCAGTTGCACGCTGTTGCAGGCAGCCTGGATGCCGAAGGTCGCCGAAGAACAGGCCACGTTCATGTCAAAGCCGAAGCCCTGGATGCCCAGGGCGGCCTGGACTTCGATGGCGATGGCCGGATAGGCACGCTGCAGGTTGGAACAGGCAACGATCACCCCGTCGATGTCGGCGGCGGTCTTGCCGGCCCGTTGCAGGGCCTGTTCGGCGGCGGCGACCGCCATCTGGCAAAGCACCGACCATTCGTCGTTGGAACGTTCCGGCAGGCGCGGAGCCATGCGTTGCGGGTCGAGGATGCCGTCCTTGTCCATGACGAAGCGACTTTTGATCCCCGAGGCCTTTTCAATGAAAGCGGCGTTGGATTCGGTCAGGGCCTGCACCTCGCCCCGCTCGATGGCCGCGGCGTTGTCGCTGTTGAACTGGTGGACGTAGGCATTGAAAGATTCCACCAGCTCTTCGTTGGAAATGCTGTTGGCCGGGGTAAACAGGCCGGTGCCGCTGATGACGACGTTATGCACGGTCGTTCCTCTAGTGTGATGAGGCAGAAGGTCTTGGCACCGCCGTGCCAAACCATAAACGGACTGCCCCGCTGGTGGGAGCCTTCCTGGCATCGCTTTATTCCGATCCGCCCGTTTGCCTGGGGTACAGAACAACAGGGCCGGTATTTATGACGGCGGAGTTTGCCATAAACACCGGCATTTCGCCGCAATTGCAGTGTGCCCGGTGGGCGCCGGCTTGCCGGCGAAGGGGCCTTGGAGCCTTGAGTTGCCCACGCAGACACCTTCGCTGGGGAGCCGGCGCCTGCATGGGCTCAGGCTTCGACCTGGCTCCACTGCTTGTTCAGGCGTTTGTCGGAAATCGGCACCTTGGTCCCCAGTTGCTGGGCAAACAAGGACACCCGGTATTCCTCCAGCCACCAGCGATACAGCTCCAGTTGCGGGTCGCGCTTGCCTTCCTGGGCATGCTTCTGCGCCCGGGTCTGGTACTGGCTCCACAGGCCCGCCAGCTCAGTGCTCCAGACCCGATCCTTCTGCAGCTGGCTGCCGAGTTTCTCGAAACGCAGTTCCACCGCCTTGAGGTAGCGCGGCAGTTCCTTGAGCCACAGGGCCGGGGTTTCCCGGACAAAGCCCGGGTACACCAGATTCGCCAACTGCGACTTGATGTCGTTGAGGGCCACCGCCTGGGCCAGGTCGATCTTGCCCTTGAAGCGTTTTTGCAGGCCGTGCCAGAGCTTGAGAATCTCCAGGGTCAGGCGCGCCAGACGCTCGGCGTGCTCGGTCCAGGCGCCGCGCTTGCGCTCGGCCAGGGACGCCAGGCCCGCGCCATCGCGAGGCAGCGAGGCTTCGCCGTCGAGGATGCAGCTGTCGAGGCTGGCCAGGAGGATATCCTCCACCAGGGCATCGACCCGGCCCAGTTCACGGTACAGCAGGCCCAGCTCAGTCAGCCCCGGCAGCTTGCCGCGCAGGAACTTGGCCGGTTCGGCCAATTGCTGCAACAGCAGGCGCTGCAGGGCCCGGCGATGCTGGAATTCGGCCTCGGCGGCGGTGGAGAAACGCCCTTCCTTGACCATCCCCGCCTCTTCCACCAGGGCCGGGTACACCGTCATCGACAGTCCGGCGATCTTCTGCTGGGTCTTTTCCGCGACCGCGGCAAACACACGGGCCTCCACCGGCTGCTGGCTCTTGGCGGTTTGCGGCACGGCCAGGGCGGCCTGGCTGGCTTCGGCAAAACGCGCGGTCAGTTCGGCCAGGTCGCGACCTTCGCCAAGGAACTTGCCCTGGGCGTCGACGATTTCCAGGTTCATCCGCAGGTGGCTCTCCACCTGCTGCGCGGCCTCGCTCCAGGCCTCGTCGCTGACCCGGGCACCGGTCATGCGCAACAGTTCGCGGCCCAGGGCCTGGGGCAACGAGCCTTCGGCGAAGACCATGCGCTGCAAGGCCGCCTTGACGAAGTCCGGCACTGGCACGAAGTTTTTGCGCAGGGCCTTGGGCAGGTTGCGCACCAGGGCGATGCACTTGGCCTCGATCAGTCCCGGCACCAGCCATTCCAGGCGTTCGGCGGGCAGCGCCGGCAGCAGGGGCGCCGGCACCCGTAGGGTCACGCCGTCCCGGGGGTGGTTGGGCTCGAAGTGATAACTCAGGGCCAGTTCCAGATCGCCAATATGCAGGGTGTCCGGGTACTGCTTGGCGGTGACTTCACTGGCCTCGCGAGCCAGCACGTCTTCTTCGCGCATGATCAACAGCTGCGGGTTCTTCTGGCTGTGGACCCGGTACCAACTGTCGAAGGTCGCGGTCTGGTGGATCTCCGCCGGCAGGCGCTCGTCGTAGAAGGCGAACAGGGTTTCCTCGTCCGCCAGGATGTCCCGGCGCCGAGCCTTGGCTTCCAGGGCGTCGAGCTGTTCCAGCAACTGGGTGTTGGCGCTCAGGCACTTGGCCTTGGACTGGATCTCACCGCGCACCAGGGCTTCGCGGATAAACAACTCGCGGGACACCACCGGGTCCACTGGCCCGTAATGCACCGGCCGACGGCCGACCACGATCAGCCCGAACAGGGTGATCTGCTCGTAGGCCACCACCTGGCCACGCTTCTTCTCCCAATGGGGTTCGAAGTGGTTCTTCTTCACCAGGTGGCCGGCCAGGGGCTCGATCCAGTCGGGCTCGATCTTGGCCACCATGCGCGCATAGAGCTTGGTGGTCTCCACCAGCTCGGCAGTCATCAGCCATTGCGGGCGCTTCTTGCCCAGGCCCGAGGACGGGTGAATCCAGAAACGTCGCTGACGAGCCCCCAGATAATCGCCGTCTTCGGTCTTCTGGCCGATCTGGCTCAGCAGGCCCACCAGCACTGCCTTGTGCAGTTTCGGGTAGTCCGCCGGTTCCTTGTTCAGGCTCAGTTGCAGGTCGCGGCAGATCAGGCTCAGCTGCCGGTGCGAATCGCGCCATTCCCGCAGGCGCAGGTAATTCAGGAAGTTCTTGCGGCACCAGTTGCGCAGCGGGCTGGCGGTCAGGGCCTGGCGCTGCTCTTCAAAGCCGCGCCACAGATTGACCAGCCCGGCGAAGTCCGAATCCACGTCCTTCCACTGCGCGTGAGCCTGGTCGGCGGCTTGCTGACGCTCCGGCGGACGTTCGCGAGGGTCCTGGATCGACATGGCACTGGCAACGATCAGCACTTCCTGCAGGCTGCCGAGCTTGGCCGCTTCCAGCAGCATGCGGCCCATCCGCGGGTCCACCGGCAGCCGCGCCAGTTGCCGGCCCAGAGGCGTCAACTGGCTGTTGCGGTCCACTGCCGAGAGTTCTTGCAACAGGTTGAAACCGTCGCTGATGGCCTTGCCATCCGGCGGCTCGATAAACGGGAAGGCGGTGATTTCCCCCAGGCGCAGATGGAGCATCTGCAGGATCACCGCCGCCAGGTTGGTACGCAGGATTTCCGGATCGGTGAACTCCGGCCGGCCGAGGAAATCTTCCTCGCTGTACAGGCGCACGCAGATCCCCGGCTCGACCCGGCCACAACGGCCTTTACGCTGGTTGGCGCTGGCCTGGGACACCGCCTCGATGGGCAGGCGCTGGACCTTGGCCCGGTAGCTGTAGCGGCTGATGCGTGCAGTGCCGCTGTCGATCACATAGCGAATGCCCGGCACGGTCAGCGAGGTTTCCGCAACGTTGGTCGCCAGCACCACCCGCCGGCCCGGGTGGGACTGGAAGATCCGCTGCTGTTCCGCCGGCGACAGGCGCGCGTACAGCGGCAGGATCTCGGTGTGCTTGAGCTGAGCCTTGCGCAGCATGTCCGCGGCGTCGCGAATTTCCCGCTCCCCCGGCAGGAACACCAGCACGTCTCCGGGACTGCGGCGTTCGCTGCGCTCGTAGGCGGCGATTTCATCCAGGGTGGCGAGGATCGCCTGGTCCACCGTCAGGTCGTCCTCGACCCGGTTGCCCTCCTCGTCCTGCTCCAGGGTCAGGGGGCGATACCAGGTTTCCACCGGAAAGGTGCGGCCAGAGACTTCGACGATCGGCGCGTTATCGAAGTGCTTGGAGAAGCGCTCCAGGTCGATGGTGGCCGAGGTGATGATGACCTTCAGGTCCGGACGCCGAGGCAACAGGGTCTTGAGGTAACCGAGGAGGAAGTCGATGTTCAGACTGCGCTCGTGGGCCTCGTCGACGATGATCGTGTCGTAGCGCTCCAGGTAACGGTCGTTCTGGGTTTCCGCCAGCAGGATGCCGTCGGTCATCAACTTGATCAGGGTGCTGGAGTCGCTCTGATCCTCGAAACGCACCTGGTAACCCACCAGCGCCCCTAGGGGCGTAGCCAGTTCTTCGGCCACTCGGCTGGCGACGCTACGGGCAGCGATCCGCCGGGGCTGGGTATGGCCGATCAGCCCCTGCTGGCCGCGACCGATCTCCAGACAGATCTTCGGCAACTGGGTGGTTTTGCCCGAGCCGGTCTCACCGGCAATGATCAGCACCTGATGCTTGAGCAGCGCCTCCTTGATCTCGTCGCGCTTGGCGGCGATCGGCAGGCTGTCGTCATAGCGGATCAGCGGCACGCTGTCGCGCCGCGCCGTCACCAGGTTGCACGACGCCTGCATCCGCTCCAGCCACTGGGCGAGCTTGGCCTCGTCGGGCTTCTTGCGCAGTTCAAGCAACTGCCGGCGCAACCGGTGGCGGTCGGCGAGCATGGCTTGATCGAGGTTTTTCAACAGTTGGTCGATTGCAGGCGATTCGGAAGTCATCAGGTACGCAAAATGTCGTCTATGTAGGCAGGGCGCGATTGTCGCAGAAAAGCGCAGGCAATACGTAGGAGCCGGCGTGCCGGCGAAGGCGTGCTCACGGGCACCTTCGCTGGCACGCCGGCTCCTGCACTTCTATTCGTCTTCCAGGCCTTTGCGCCGGTAAGGGAAGACATCGATGATCTTGCCAGCGCGGATGGCGTCCTGCAGGCCCTTCCAGTAGTCGGCGTTGTACAGCTCGCCGTGCAACTGGTCGAACAGCTTGCGCTGGCCGGCATCGGCGAACAGGAACGGCGGGAACTCCTCGGGAAACACGTCGTGGGGGCCGATGGAATACCAGGGCTCGGAAGCCATCTCGTCCTCCGGCGTACGGGGCGCCGGAATGTGACGGAAGTTGGCTTCGGTGAGGTAGCAGATCTCGTCGTAGTCGTAGAACACCACCCGGCCGTGACGGGTCACGCCGAAGTTTTTCAGCAGCATGTCGCCGGGGAAGATGTTGGCTGCCGCCAGTTGCTTGATCGCCAGGCCGTAGTCCTCCAGGGCCTCGCGGACCTGATCCGGGTTGGCGTGCTCCAGGTAGAGGTTGAGCGGGGTCATGCGGCGCTCGGTCCAGCAGTGGCGGATCAGCACGGTCTGGTCTTCCACGGCCACGGTGGACGGCGCCACTTCCAACAGTTCCTCAAGGCAGGCCGGGTCGAACTTGCTCAGGGGGAAGCGGAAATCGGCGAACTCCTGGGTATCGGCCATGCGCCCGACCCGGTCGACGCTTTTCACCAACCGGTACTTCTCGATCACCGTGGCCCGGTCGACGTTCTTCGACGGCGAGAAGCGGTCCTTGATGATCTTGAACACGGTGTTGAAGCCCGGCAGGGTGAACACGCTCATGACCATGCCGCGCACACCGGGAGCCATGATGAAACGGTCATCGGTGCTGGCCAGGTGGTTGATCAGGGCGCGGTAGAACTCCGACTTGCCGTGTTTGTAGAAGCCGATGGAGGTGTACAGCTCGGCGATGTGCTTGCCCGGCAGGATGCGCTTGAGAAAGCCGATGAATTCCGCCGGCACCGGCACATCCACCATGAAATACGAGCGGGTGAAGGAGAAGATGATCGAGACATCGGCTTCGTCGGTGATCAGCGCATCGATCTGGATGCCCCGGCCTTCACGATGCAGCAGCGGAATCACCAGTGGCCACTGTTCCTCGTGGGTGAAGATGCGCCCCACCAGATAGGCGCCCTTGTTGCGGTAGAGCACCGAGGAGAACAGTTCCAGGGTCAATTCCGGGTCCTTGCACACCCAGTCCGGCAGGTTCTCCCGCAGTTGCGCCTCCAGGCGCCGCAGGTCCCCCGGCAGGTCGGCATAGTCCTCGCTGAAGCGGTAGTCGGCGAACACCTGTTCGAGCATCGCCGGCAGGTTGCCCTTGGGGTGGTAGCTGCGGGTCTGCGCGGCCCGGGCCCGGCGCAGGCTGGGCCGGGTGGTGTGGATGAACATGCAGCCGTCGCTGATCAGGTCATGGCTGAACAGCCCGCAGAAGATCGAGTTGTACCAGGTCTCGGACAGCTCATCGTCAAAACGCAGGTCGATCAGGCTGATGTAGGCGCTTTTCACCAGGGGCCACTGGCCGACATCCATCAACGCATCGTCGCTGAAGGACTGGTGCAACCGGGCCACGGTTTCCCCGACCTTTTCCTCATACAGGTTGATCCGCGCCGCCGAGGCCCTCTGCGCTTCCTGCCATTGCGCCTGCTCGAAGCGTTGCCGGGCACCGTCGGTGATCTGGCGAAAATGCTCGCGGTAGTCGTCGAAGCCATCGAGGATCATTCGAGCGATATCGGCGGCGGGCCATGACTGCGGCATAAGTAGACCTCTGCGGGAATTTACGATGCCAGAGCTTAGCCAGTGAAACGGCTTGAGGAGAAGCGTATTTTTGTGATCAAGCGTACGCCGGAAAATGACCCGGCAGTCGCCCTGCTCCCCAGGCTTGTGTGGCGGATCGTGGGACACAACAAACCCAGTGCCGGGTTTCTTCGCCCTGTGCGCCAATAAGGTTTGCCATGCCCGCCAGCGCTGGGCAAGATCCCCGCCCTCAAACCGAAGGATCCTTCCGTGAGACTTGTCGATCTCCTGCGTCTGTTGTCGCTGGCCGCCATCTGGGGCGCGAGCTTTTTATTCATGCGCATCATCGCCCCGGTGCTGGGCAGCGTACCCACGGCGTTTTTCCGGGTGTCGATTGCCGCGCTCGGGCTGCTGGTCATGCTGGCGCTGATGCGGGTCGACTGGAATTTTCGCGGCAAGCTCAAGACCGTGTTGCTGCTCGGTGTGATCAACTCAGGCATACCGGCAACGATGTATTCGGTGGCAGCCCAGGTGCTGCCTGCCGGCTACTCGGCGATCTTCAATGCCACCACGCCCTTGATGGGGGTGTTGATCGGCGGGCTGTTCTTTCATGAGCGGCTGAGCCTGAGCAAGATCGCCGGCGTCTGCCTGGGCTTGTTCGGCGTCGGCATCCTGACCCGCGCCGGCCCCGTGGCCTTCGACCATGAACTGCTGCTGGGCGCCCTGTCCTGCCTGATGGCCACCACCTGCTACGGCTTTGCCGGCTTCCTCGCGCGGCGCTGGCTGGATCAGGCCGGCGGCCTGGACAGTCGCCTCTCGGCGCTGGGCAGCATGCTCGGTGCCACCCTGCTGCTGTTGCCCCTGTTCGCCTACAACGCCATCAGCCAGCCGCCAGCCAGTTGGGGTGGCTGGAGCGTGTGGCTGTCGCTGCTGGGCTTGGGGCTGGGCTGCACGGCGTTTGCCTATGTGCTGTATTTCCGTCTGCTCAGCGCCATCGGTCCGGTGCGATCAATGACCGTGACCTTCATGATTCCGCCGTTCGGCGTGTTGTGGGGGGCCTTGCTGCTGGATGAGCCGCTGTCCATGGCGCATCTGTATGGCGGCGCGCTGATTGGCGCCGCCCTGTGGCTGGTGCTGCGGCCCACGGTCACGAGCAGCGCTCGCTGACCCGTGGCTCTTGTGGCCACGGCTAGCGCGGGTCGTGTAGCCGCTGCCGCAGGCGGCGAACGGCTTGGGCGGCATTGCGACGCAGCAGACGCGGCCATCTGGCGCCCGCACAAGGTTCGGCAGCAGACCGTCAAGCAAGGCCCTGCGGGCCTTTTCGCAGCCTCGCCGGAGCTCGGCAGCGGCTACGGAGCCTAAAGCGCGGCGTTGCTCATTTCGCCATCCACCAGACGCCGAATACCCAACGGGTTGGCATTGCGCAGGGCTTCGGGCAACAGCGCGTCCGGGTAGTTCTGGAAACACACCGGCCGCAGGAAGCGCTCGATCGCCAGACTGCCCACCGAGGTGCCCCGGGCATCGGAAGTGGCCGGGTAAGGCCCGCCATGAACCATGGCATCGCAGACTTCGACCCCGGTCGGATAACCGTTGAGCAACAGCCGACCGACCTTGTCCTGCAGGGTCTCGGTCAACCAGCGATGCTCCAGCAACTCCGGCTCCTCGCCGATCAGGGTCGCGGTCAGTTGCCCGCGCAGCCCCTGCAAGGCCGCTGCCAGCTCGCTCCAATCAGCCACTTCGATGACGATGCTGGCTGGGCCGAAGACTTCCTCCTGAAGCCGTTCATCCCCCTCCAGCAACAGGCTGACATCAGCCTGGAATAGCTGAGCCTGTGCCTGGGCGCCCTGTTGTGGCCGACCCGCCAGGTGCCGCAGGCGGGGATGCTGGTGCAAGGCTTCAACACCCTGGCAGTAGCTGGCCAGCGTGCCGCTGTTGAGCATGGTCTGCGGCGCCTGCTGGTCCATCTGCGCGCTGAACGCTTGGAGAAAGGCGCTGAACTGCGGCGAGCGCAGGCCGATGATCAGGCCCGGATTGGTACAGAACTGACCCGCGCCCAAGGTCACCGAGCCCGCCAGTTCGGCGGCGATCCGCGCGCCCCGGACCCTGAGTGCCTCGGGCAGCAGGATCACCGGGTTGATGCTCGACATCTCGGCGAACACCGGGATCGGCTGCGGCCGGTTCGCAGCCATCTGACACAAAGCGTTGCCGCCCTTGAGGGAGCCGGTAAAGCCCACCGCCTGGATCGCCGGGTGCTTGACCAGCCACTCCCCGACCCCGGCGCCGTAGATCATGTTGAACACCCCGGCGGGCATCTCGCTGCGCTGCGCCGCACGGATGATCGCGTCGGCCACCCACTCGGCGGTCGCCATGTGTCCGCTGTGGGCCTTGAACACCACCGGGCAACCGGCGGCCAGGGCCGCAGCGGTGTCGCCACCGGCCGTGGAGAACGCCAGGGGAAAGTTGCTCGCACCGAATACCGCCACCGGGCCCAGGCCGATATGGTACTGGCGCAAGTCCGGGCGCGGCAGCGGCTGGCGCTCGGGCAAGGCGCGGTCGATGCGTGCGGCATAGAAGTCGCCCCGGCGCAGGACCCTGGCGAACAAGCGCAACTGGCCGCTGGTACGCCCACGCTCGCCCTGGATACGCCCGGCGGGCAAGGCGGTTTCCCGGCAGACGGTGGCGATGAAGTCATCGCCGAGACGATCCAGTTCATCGGCAATGGCATCGAGAAACTGGGCGCGCCTCTCGGCGCTGAGGTTGCGGTACATCGGGAAGGCCTGCGCGGCGGCCCGGGCCGCGGCATCCACTTCTGCCGCAGTCGCCTGGAAGAAGCTTCCCGGCAGGGCTTGGCCACTGTCGGCATCCAGGCTGTGCAGCTGTACCTCACCCTGTGCGCTGCGGCCGCCGCCAATGTAGTTGTGTCCAGACAAACGAGTCATGAGGCATTCCTTGACCGGCGCCAGGGGCCGGTGATTGAAGGTTTACAGGGCACGCACCTGGCCAATGGCCAAGGGCTGGGCGCTTTCGCCGATGGTGTTTTCCAGGGGCGCACCGAAGGCTTCGAGGCTGATCTGGAAGCGGTCGCCGGGACGCGTGCGCACCCCATCGGCAAAGGACAGGGTGGCGGTGCCGAAGTAGTGCACATGGACGTCACCGGGACGCAGGAACTGCGCGTACTTGAAGTGGTGGTATTCGAGGTTGGCCAGGCTGTGGCACATGTTGTCCTCGCCGCTGAGAAACTCCTTTTCCCAGAGCACTTCAGCGTCGCGGATGATGCGGCTGCGGCCCACCAGGTGCCGGGGCAGTTCGCCGACCCGCAATTCCGGGCCATAGGCGCAGTAGCGCAGCTTCGAGTGGGCCAGGTACAGGTAGTTGCGCCGCTCCATCACATGGTCGGAGAACTCGTTGCCCAGGGCATAACCGACGCGGTACGGCAGGCCATCCTCGCCGATCACATAAAGGCCGGTGAGCTCCGGCTCCTCGCCGGCATCCTCGGCAAAGGGCGGTACAGGAAAATCGCCGCCGGGAGGTACGACAATGCTGCCGTCGCCCTTGTAGAACCATTCCGGCTGGGCTCCCACTTGCCCGGCTGCGGGCTTGCCGCCTTCCAGGCCCCATTTGAAGATGCGCATGGTGTCGGTCATGCCGGCTTCCACCCCAGCGTCATGCTGGTGCATCTTGTCCCGGGCCGAGGCGCTGCCCAGGTGAGTCAGGCCGGTGCCGCTGATCAGGCAGTGGGCCGGGTCCTCATGATCCAGGGGCGGCAGGACCCGGCGCTGCTGCAGCAGCTGTGCATAGTCCGGCCCCGGATCACTGCCACGCCGTTGCGCTTCCTGCTGCAGGGTGCGCTGGTTGCGGATCGCCGCCAGGGCCAACTCTCGGGTGCTGGCGGTGTTGCGCAATACTCGCAGTTGCTGCTCTTCGATCACCCCGACCTGACGCTGACCGGTGCTGCTGAAAAATTGAATCAAGCGCATGTTCGCTCTCCCACAGGTCTGCACAGCGCCGCCCGCAAGCGGCGCCCGAGGCTTATTCGATGATGTTGAATTCGCTCAGGTAATCTTCGGAGATTTCCAGGCCCAGGCCCGGTTTGTGGTCGTCGAGCTGGATGTAGCCCTTGACCGGCTGCGGCTCGCCCTTGAACACGTAATAGAAGAGTTCGTTGCCGACCTCGACGTCGAACACCGGGAAGAACTCGGCCATCGGCGAGGCCGTGGTGGACAGGGTCAAGTGGTAGTTGTGCATCTGCCCGGCATGGGGAATCACCGGCACCGACCAGGCTTCGGCCATGGCGTTGATCTTGCGCGCGGCGGTGATGCCACCGACACGGTTGGTGTCGTACTGGATCACGTCGACGGCGCGACGTTCCAGCAGGTCCTTGAAGCCATAGGAAGTGAACTCGTGCTCGCCGCCGGAGATCGGCATGATGCCCATCTTCTTCAGCTCGACGTAGCCTTCGAGGTCATCGGCGATCACCGGCTCCTCCAGCCAGCGCGGCTCGAACTCCGCCAGCTTGGGCAACATGCGCCGGGCGTATTCCAGGGTCCAGCCCATATAGCACTCAAGCATGATGTCCACGTCCGGGCCGACCAGTTCGCGCAGGGCGCGTACCTGCTCGATATTGCGGCGCATGCCGAGCGGACCGTCCTTGGGGCCGTAGCCGAAGCGCATCTTCAGCGCGGTGAAACCCTGGTTGAGGTAGCCCTGGGCCTCTTCGAGGAACAGATCGAGATTGTCATTGGCGTAGAGCTTGGAGGCGTAGGTCCAGATCTGGTCCTTGGTGCGCCCGCCGAGGAGCTTGAATACCGGCTTGTTCACTGCTTTGCCCATGATGTCCCAGAGGGCAATGTCGATCGCCGAGATGGCCGCCATGCCGATGCCCTTGCGCCCCCAGGCGTGGCTCTGACGGTACATTTTCTGCCAGATGTATTCGTTGTCGAAAGGGTCCTCACCGATGGCGATCGGGGCCAGGTAGGTGTCGATGATTTCCTTGGCCACCCGCGGCGCCAGGGCGCAATTGCCAATGCCCACCAGGCCGTTGTCGGTTTCCACTTCCACCACCAGCCAGCCGTGGAAACGGAACGAGCCCATGGCATCGCCACGCTCGAAGAGGATGTCCGTGGCGTTGGTGCAAAAGTGCGCCTGGGGTGGCACGACTTTGCCTTTCCACTCGAATACACGGGTACGGATCGCGGTGATTTTCATCAGGAGGTTTTCCTTGCAAGGCGTGGGTAGTGATCAGCCGACCTGGGCCGGTGTGAGCTGTTTGGGAGTGGTCGGGGTGTGCCGGGTATTCAGGCGTGACAACAGAATGGCGCCGAGGATGCCGACCAGGGCCAGGGCGAACATCCCCGCACGCGGGTCGGCAAACTGGGTTTCCATCAGGGTCTTGAGGTTCGGCGCGACAAAGCCGCCGAGGTTGCCGATGGAGTTGATCAGGGCGATGCCGCCGGCCGCCGCGGCGCCGCTGAGGTAGCCGGTGGGAATGGTCCAGAACAGCGGCTGCACGGCGACAAAGCCGGCGGCGGCGAAACAGAAGGCCAGGACCACCGGCACCATGCTGCTGCCCAGCGCCGAAGCAGCGATGCCCAGGGCGGCCATGCTCAGCATGACCACCGCCAGGTGCCGGTGCTGACCACTGCGGTCGGCATAGCGAGTCACCAGACGGGTCACCAGCAGGGCGCAGATCCACGGAATCGCGGTGATCAGCCCGACGCTAAGGCCGACGTGGCCATCCAGCAGCCCGGCGATGCGTGTCGGCAGGTAGAACACCACGCCGTAGACGCTCATCTGGATGGTGAAATAGGCCAGGCAGAATTGCAGGACCCGGCGGTTGCGCAAGGCACTGAAGAAGCCGTGGGGGCTGCTGTCCTTTTTCCTCGCGTCCTCTTCGGCCAGGGCCTCATGCAGCGCCTGCTTCTGCTCGTGGCTCAACCAGCGTGCATCGCCGGGACGATCCACCAGGTAAAAGTAGGCGGCGACGCCGACGACCGAGGCCATCAGGCCCTCGACCACGAACAGCCATTGCCAGTTGGTCAGGCCGAACACGCCGTGGAACTCCAGCAACCAACCCGACAGCGGGCTGCCCAAGACCAGCGCCAAGGGCAGACCGAAATAGAACAGCCCCAGGGCCTGGCCCCGGCTCTGGGCCGGGAACCAGTAAGTGAGGTACAGAATGATCCCCGGGAAGAAGCCGGCCTCGGCCACGCCCAGGAGAAAGCGCAGCACATAGAAGGTCTGGGCGTTGTGGGCGAACATCATCGCCGCCGACACCAGGCCCCAGGTGACCATGATCCGGCACAGCCAGACCCGCGCACCAAGGCGATGCAGCATGTAGTTGCTGGGCACTTCGAAGAAGGCGTAGCCGATGAAGAAAATACTCGCGCCAAAGGCGAAGGCCGCATCGCCGAGGCCGGTATCGGCTTGTAATGCGGCCTTGGCGAAGCCGACGTTGGAGCGGTCGATAAAGGCCAGGATGTACATCAGGATCAGGAACGGCAGCAGACGCAGCCGGCTTTTGGAGATGGCGCTGGCGAGCGCCAGCGCGGAATCTGGACGAGTCATGTGGATGTTCCTTGAGTGCCGATCATGCCTTGCGCAAGGGACAAGGCGGGCTTCTTGTAGTTGTTCGATCGCTTGAGGGAGTCGCTGGCAGCCGCTCAATCGATGGGGCGACTTTAGCCAGCGCCGACAGCACCGGCTAATCACTTATGGGTATCCAGCGATAACCACCGGTGATCGCAAGAGACCTTTTATTGCCTTTCAGGGTTATCAGAGAGAGCGCCTGCCTTTCGCCGGCCAGCCGGCTCCTACAGCCATGCCGGCCCAGGCGTTCCGGCAAACGG
The DNA here is from genome assembly GCF_042980055.1 of Pseudomonas danubii. Lineage (NCBI taxonomy): Bacteria > Pseudomonadati > Pseudomonadota > Gammaproteobacteria > Pseudomonadales > Pseudomonadaceae > Pseudomonas > Pseudomonas danubii. The sequence goes on along the minus strand of NZ_CP116502.1, from coordinate 2,878,864 downwards.
CGGATGCCAGAAAGCATTCCCATGCCTAGGCATGGGAATGCGCGAGCAAGCAAACGCTGCGATCAGTGGCGGTGGGCGCCCATGCGGCAGGCGATCTCGAAGGCCTGGCCAATGGCGCCGGCATTGGCCAGGCCCTGCCCGGCAATATCGAACGCCGTACCGTGGGCCGGCGTGGTGATGGGAATAGGCAAGCCGCCCTGCACGGTGACGCCACGGGAAAAGCCCATGAGCTTGATCGCGATCTGCCCCTGGTCGTGGTACATGGTCACCACCGCGTCGAAGGCACTGGCGTCGCCCTGGACCTTGAGGAAGATGGTGTCAGCCGGATAAGGCCCGTCAGCGCCGATACCCAGGGCCTGGGCGGTCTTCACTGCCGGGCCGATGATATCCAGCTCCTCGCGACCAAAAGAGCCATGGTCGCCATTGTGCGGATTGAGACCGCAGACGCCGATGCGCGGCCGTGCCAGACCATTGCGTTTGAGGGCCTGATCGATCAGTTGGATGGCCTCCAGCACTCGCGCCTGGCTGAGCAGGCCCGGCACCTCGGCCAGGGCCACATGGGAGGTCACCCGTGAGGTCCAGAGGTTGTCGAGGACGTTGAACTCACAGAACGGCCCGTGGAAGTCCAACCGCTCAGCGAACCAGTGCAGCTCATCGCTGTGGGCCATACCGGCCATGTGCAGCGAGGTCTTGTTCAAGGGGCCGAACAGCACAGCGTCGGTGGTCCCGTCGCGGGTCAGGCCCAGGGCCACTTCGAGGGTGTCAAGGCAATAACGCCCACCCACGGCGCTGGCTTGGCGGCGCGCAAACTCGCCTACTGCATTGCCGCGAAAATCATAGAACAGCGGCGTGTCGTCAGTGAACGCCAACGACTCCAGGGTACTGACCTTGCGATAGGCAAACTCGCACCCGGCGATGTCCATGCCGCGACGCATTTCTGCTTCATCGGCAATCAGGATCACCTTGGCCTGGGCCCGCACCTGGGGCTGGCTCAACAACCGGGCAATGAGTTCCGGGCCGATGCCAGCCGGGTCCCCCAGGACCATGGCGATGGTGCTCTTGCTCATGCTTCACTCCTTGCAGGTTCAGGCTCGGGGCGCGCATCCACGCCCGGCTCGCAACGGAAGAGCTGTTGCGCATTGCTGTAGAACAGGCGCTGCTGATCGGCCCGTGGCAGATCGGCGACCCTGTGTTTGAAATTGTTGTAATGCATGCAGCGCTCGACTGGGACAGCGCCACGTTGGGGGCACTATCGAGGCCTTGGAGATAACCGTCTAATCAAAACTTGAGATACACCGATAGCTGGAAGATATGCCTACAAGGGATTCAGAGAACTCCGAAGCTCTACGGTATTTTCCAACCGCCGTTCACAAAAGGCTCTGAACCGCCTGTTTCAGCGTCTTCCCTGCTGCGCCGCCCCGTCGATCTATAACCCCAGGCTATCGGTGTATCTCATGTTTTGAGTAGACGTCGTGCCACCGGCTTCCCACACTCGGTTCCAGGCTTGCGGCCTCAGGCCACGGACAAGCCACTCATAACAACGACAAGAACCAGAGGCTCTACCATGCGCTCAACCTTCGTTCGTCGCACGTCACGCCTATTGCTCGGCGCCAGCCTGCTCTGCGCCCTGCCCGCCCTGGCCTGGCAGCCGGAAAAGAACGTCGAGATCGTAATCGCCGGTGGCCCCGGAGGCGGTACCGACCAACTCGGCCGACTGATCCAGTCAATCATCACCACCCACAAGCTGCTGGACGTCAACACCGTGGTCCTGAACAAGGGGGGAGGCAACGGCGCAGAGGCCTTCCTTGACCTGAAGATGGCCCAGGGCGATCCAGGCAAGCTGGTGATCGGCACAAACAACATCTACTTGCTGCCGCTAGTGGCGAAACTCGGCTACCAGTGGCAGGAGCTGACGCCGGTGGCCGCCCTGGCCGAGGACGACTTCATCCTCTGGACCTACCAGGACGCGCCCTGGAAAGACGCCAAGGCTTTCTATGAGGCAGTCAAAACCGAGCCGAAGCTGCGCATGGGCGGCAGCCAGTCCAAGGACGTCGACCAGACCCTGACCCTGCTGCTGAACCGCACCATTGGCAGCAAGCTGACCTACATCCCCTTCAAGAGCGGCAGTGAGGCGGCCACCCAGTTGGCGGGCAAACACATCGCCAGCAACGTCAACAATCCCGCAGAAAGCATCAGCCAATGGCGCGGCAATCAGGTCCGGCCACTGTGTGTGTTCAGCCGCGAGCCCATGCAGTACACCGACAAGGTCGCCGGCGAACGCTCCTGGTCAGACATTCCCACCTGCCACTCCCAAGGCCTGGGGATCGACCAGTACCGCTTCCCGCGCACCGTGTTCATGCCCGGCGGGGTCAGTGCCGAGCAGCGAGCGTTCTACGTCGAGCTGCTGCGCAAGGTCACCCAGGCTCCGGAATTCAAGGCCTATGTGAGCCAGAACGCCCTGGTGCCGACCTTTCTCGAAGGCGAGCCACTGAACGCCTACATCGAGCAGGACACTGCACGGGTGACCCCGGTCTTCAAGGAAGCCGGCTGGCTGCGCGACTGATCCCGCGGGCGGCCCCGCCCCGCCTGAGACTCAGGCAGGGCCGCTGCCGCTCGCCCTTTTTTCGGAGGTGCAAGCATGTCCCATTGCGCAAATTCATCATCACTCCTGGGCACCCGTTGGGTCGAACTCGGGCTGGCCCTGTTCACCGCCCTGATCGGCGCCGCGGTGATGCTCGGTAGCCTCGAACAAGGCATCGGCTGGGGCGACGCCGGCCCCCAGCCTGGGTATTTCCCGTTCTACATCGGCCTGCTGCTCAGTGGCGCCAGCGCCGCCAACGCCCTGCTCACCGGGCTGCGCTGGCACGCCCTGGGCCTGGCCTTCGTCAGCCGCAAGGCGTTCGTCCAGGTGCTCTCGGTGTTCATTCCCATTGCCCTGTTCGTTGCGGCCATGCCGTTCACCGGCATCTACCTGGCCTCAGCGCTGTTCATCGCCTGGTTCATGTGGCGCGACCGGTTGCGGGCCCGGCCTTATGGCAGATGGATGATCAGTGGCGTGTCCTTCGGAGCAGTGCTGGCCAGCTACCTGATCTTCGCCCTGTGGTTCAAGGTGCCGCTGGATGCCGGGCCGCTGGGCGACTGGTTGGCCCTGGCCGGGAGTCGCCTGAAATGAGCGAATTCGACTCCCTGCTGCAAGGCATGAACCTGATCCTCACCCCCGGCCATATCGGACTGATGGTGGTGGGCGTACTGCTGGGTATCCTGGTGGGAGTGCTGCCCGGGCTCGGCGCGCCCAACGGTGTCGCTCTGTTACTGCCGCTGACCTTCAGCATGACGCCGGTGGCGGCGATTATCCTGCTTTCGTGCATGTACTGGGGGGCGTTGTTCGGCGGTTCGATCACCTCGATCCTGTTCAACATTCCCGGTGAGCCCTCATCGGTGGCCACTACCTTCGACGGCTACCCCATGGCCCGCCAGGGTCGGGCGGCCGAGGCCCTGACCGCAGCCTTCAGTTCGGCACTGATCGGTGCCCTCTGCGGCGTGCTGCTGCTGACCTTCCTGTCGACGCGGATTGCCGAGTTCGCCCTGTCCTTCAGCTCACCGGAATTCTTCGCCGTGTACCTGCTGGCGTTCTGCACGTTCATTGGCATGAGCAAGAACCCGCCGCTAAAAACCCTGGTGGCGATGATGCTCGGCTTCGCCATGGCCGCGGTGGGCATGGACACGGTGTCGGGCAACCTGCGACTGACCTTCGACCAGCCGATGCTGATGACCGGCATCAGCTTTGAAGTGGCGGTGATCGGTCTGTTCGGCATTGGCGAGATCCTCTGCACTGTGGAGGAAGGCCTGGTGTTCCGTGGCGAGCACGCGCGGATCACGCCGATGATCATCCTGCGTACCTGGGCGCGCTTGCCGCGCTATTGGCTGACGCTGGTGCGCAGCACCCTGGTGGGCTGCTGGATGGGCATCACACCCGGCGGCCCCACCGCAGCCTCGTTCATGGGCTACAGCCTGGCACGGCGCTTCTCCAGGCACAGCGAGCACTTCGGCAAGGGTGAGATCGAAGGCGTGATCGCCCCGGAAACCGCCGACCACGCTGCTGGTACCAGCGCCCTGCTGCCGATGCTGACCCTGGGCATTCCCGGTTCTGCCACCGCCGCGGTGATGCTCGGCGGGCTAATGATCTGGGGCCTGCACCCGGGGCCGACGCTGTTTGTCGAGCAGCACGATTTCGTCTGGGGCCTGATCGCCAGCATGTACCTGGGCAACGTGGTCAGCCTGATCGTGGTGCTGGCCACCGTGCCGCTGTTCGCCTCGATCCTGCGAATTCCTTTCTCGATCATTGCGCCGATCATCATCATGGTCTGCGCCATTGGTGCCTACTCGGTGCACAACGCCTTCTTCGACGTGGTGCTGATGCTGGGCTTCGGCGCCCTGGGCTACCTGTTCAAAAAGCTCGGCTACCCCATCGCGCCGTTGGTGCTGGCGGCAGTACTGGGAGACAAGGCCGAGGATGCCTTCCGCCAATCGATGCTGTTCTCCGACGGGCAATTGGGGATCTTCTGGTCCAACCCGCTGGCGGGCAGCCTGACCACGGCGGCGCTGATCATGCTGTTCTGGCCCCTGCTGTCTACGGCCTTGCAACACGTGGTCAAGGGCCGCTCGCAGGGTCCGGCCGACAGTCATTCCTCCCCTTGAATGCTACTCCTGGCAACGCCTGGCATTTATTGTCAGGCTTGCCGCTGCCTCTTACTGCGAGCCCGGCCCTATGACCAAGATTCCTGATGCCAACATGATTCACAGTCGCCTGCGCCTGCGCCAATTACGACTGATGCTGGCCCTGCAGGAGTTCGGCTCTCTGCGCCGCGCTGCGGACAACATCGGCATGACCCAGCCAGCCGCTACCAAGATGCTCCATGAGGCCGAGGACCTGCTGGGGGTCGAGCTGTTCGAACGCCTGCCTCGGGGCATGCGCTCCACGCCTTTCGGCGAGACGGTGATCTACTACGCCCAGATGGTCTTCGCCGAACTCAGTGGCATGCGCGAGGAACTGGTAGCCCTGGAATCCGGCAACCTCGGGCGGGTTGCGGTGGGGGCCATTCCAGCCCTGGCCTCAGGACTGCTGACGCGGACCATCGCGACCCTCAAGCAGAGTCACCCCCGGCTGTCCATGAGCATTCAGGTAGACACCAGCGATGTGCTGGTACAGGCGTTATTGCAGGATCAACTGGACATCGTCCTGGGCAGGATCCCCGCTGGCGCACGGGCCGAGGAACTGCTCTTCGACAGCCTGGGTGAAGAGGCCCTGTGCGTGATCGCTGGGGCGCAGAATCCACTGGCACAAGCCACGCACTTGAGCTGGGCACAATTGCAGAACGAAACCTGGGTGCTGCAACAGCATCCCAGCCCCATGCGCTCGATCATCAACCAAGTGTTCCACAACGCCCGGGTCGACATCCCCAGCAGCATCGTCGAGACCACCTCGATCATGACCTTGCTGTCCCTGGTGCAGCAGACCGACATGATCGGTGTTACACCGGTTTCGGTAGTCGAGGACTATCCCGGGCGTCACCTGTTGGCGGTGCTGCCGATCCAGTTCGAGGCGCGGTTGCCGCCCTTCGGGTTGATCACCCGGCGGCACCGCATCCAATCGTCGGCGATGCAGGCCTTCATGAACTCGGTTCGCAAGGAACATGGGTTGAACCGAGACTGAGTGCCAGCAAGGGGCTCAAGGAACGTTCAGGGTAATCAGGTAGGTGCCGGAGGTTACGGCCTTTCCGGCCTGATCAACAAAGGCATAGTGCTGGTTGTAGTAGCGGCCCTGGGAACCGCTGTCGGCCAAGAGCTTGACCTTGACGGCGGAATGATCCGAAGCGCTGACGCTGGCCACGGCTCCCACACGGGCTACGTCGATTGCGGTGCCGCGCGAGCCTTGAGGACACTGGCGTAGGCTAAGCCCTGTGCTGGCGGCGCTGGTGGTGCAATGGCTCTCAACGATACTGCCGGTAAAGCGGATGACCCCCTGTGCCACGGGAGCAGCGGCGAAACAACTGCTCGACAGTCCCAAAAGCAAACCGAAAGCGGTTGAAGCGAACGTTGCGTTCATACTGACTCTCCTTTGTTTAAGGACTATGTCGTCAGTCTAGGTACCGGCTTTAGCTTTTAAGGTTTGTCTGATGGACTAATTTGGAATACCAACAAAAAAGTCTAAGCATCTGGTTATCAAAAGAACCTTGAGGGTTCGCTTCAGTCGCTCATTACGTGCACATACAAGGTTTGAAATCAGACCTTTATTGACCGGCAAAGAACTACACGACGATAGTGGCATCTAGCCACTATTCATGCTTATAGTCGATCATTAATTGAATCAATAATGGGCAAAAGCGACCGAGCATTGCGCTCGGCCGCAGGTCTGGACAACCACCGCGAAGATCGTCGCCCGTAACTATCAGGCGCTCTTACGGAACACGAAGACCAGGCCGACAATGATCAGGCCCATGCCCATCAGGCTCAGCCAGGCCAGACGATTGCCGAAAAAGATAAAGTCCATCAATGCGGTCACCGCCGGCACCAGATAGAACAGACTGGTGACATTCACCAGGTTGCCCTGAGCGATCAAGCGGTACAGCAGCAGTGTGGCCAGTACCGACACCACCAACCCCATCCACAGCAGCGCAATCACGAAGCCGGCGCTGTACTCGAAGTGAAACGGCTGGAACGGCACGAACAGCGCACACAGCAACAGGCCCGCCAGGTACTGCACCGGCAGGGTGCCCAAGGGGTTGTCGGTGATGCGTTTCTGCATGATCGAACCGGCCGTCATGCTGACCAGGGCCAGCAGGCCACAGAGCATGCCGGAGACGGATATCCCCGCCAGACCGATGCCCTGGTAGACCACCATGATCAGCCCGGTGAGCCCCAGACTGAGGCCGAACAGGCGGCTCCAGGAACGCTGGCGCTCCATCAGCACCACGGTGAGGATCGGCTGCACCCCCATGATGGTGGCCATGACGCCAGGGGTGACCTTCAGGTCCAGGGCCAGGATGTAGAAGATCTGGTAGGCCCCCAGCAGCACCAGGCCGGTGGCCATGGCAAAGCCCACGGCCCGACGCCCCCGGGGCAGGCGGAGCTTGAGCAAGGGCATCAGCAGCACCAGCCCCATCAGGGCGATGATGAAACGCAGCAGCAGGAAGGCAAAGGGCGAAGCCTGGGTCAGGCCCCATTTGGAGAAGATCGCGCCACTGCTCCAGAGCAGGACGAACAGGCTCGTGGAGGCCGCCGCAAGTGCGGACTTTTTGGAAATGAGCAACATGAAAACCACCTGTAATCAGGCAAGAAGCCAATTCAGCCAAGGCTGAAGTTCAGTAGTGTTTGGTTCAGGCGGGCACAGGGAACAGCAGCGATTGCTGATCAGCCCGAAAAGCCAACGCCCGGCGGTGATACGACTGCGTACACCGGCGTGCTACTGACAGGTGGGGGGTACTGACCGATCTGCACAGGCTGCTGATTCCCGCACGGCACGACGCCAGCGTTGACCGCTGAAACCACTACCGCGTTGAGAGGGGAAAAGGCCATGAGCTGATCTTTCTTGAAGGGAAAAAACCATGAGTCGGCTGACTCATCGAGCGCCGAATGTAACCGGCGCCCGATATTCATTGCAAGATTTATCCGAACAGCCACTTCCACAAGACCACCAGCACCACCACCGCCAGAACCGGGCGCAGGATGCGGTAGAGCTTGGGATTGCGGCGCTTCCACTGCTTGACCACACCGCTGAAGCTGTCGCTGAAACGCTTGCTCCAGGCGTAAGCCTGGTTAATCCCGCCGACGCGCTCGTCATCAAGGTTCTGCGGCGCGGTCGCACGCCCCAACTGGGCGCTGACCCAGCGATTGATTCGCGTCATCAGCGGGCTGCTCAACGGCCGTTCGATGTCGCAGAACAGGATCACCCGGGTGGTTTCGGTTTCGTTCTTCACCCAGTGCACATAGGTCTCGTCGAACATCACGTCTTCACCGTCGCGCCAGGCGTACTCCTGGCCATCGACAAAGATCCGGCAAGCGTCGGAGTTGGGGGTCGATAACCCCAGGTGATAACGCAGCGAGCCGGCAAAGGGATCGCGGTGCGGGTTCAGGTGACTGCCACCGGGCAGCAGGGCGAACATCGCACCCTTGACGTTGGGAATGGCGCTCACCAGCTCGACGGTCTTGGGGCACAGCGCGGCCGCCGACGGCAGGGGCTTGTCGTACCACTTGAGGTAGAAACGCTTCCAACCCTTCTTGAAGAAGGAACCGAAGCCGGCATCGTTGTTCTTCTCCGCCGCGCGGATATACCCCTCATCGAACAGATGCATGGCCTCTTCGCGGATCACTTCCCAGTTATCCCGCAGGATATCCAGCTCGGGGAACTTGCTGCGGTCCAGGTAAGGCTTGGAAGGCACTCCGGAAAACAGATACATCAGCGCGTTGTAGGGGGCAAACAACGCCGAATGGTTGACGAACTGGCGCAGTACCGGCAGACGCGCTTTGCCGCGCAGATGCACATAAAGGATGCTGCCGACGAACAGCGACAACACCGCGAACTTGGCGGCAAAGGAAAAGCTCATGCAACGACTCCTTGGAAATAGGCACCTGTGCAGGCTGTGTGGGGGAGTGTTCACCCAACCTGGCAGCCGGCAATGATAAACACTCCTGGACCCTGGAAAAACCCGCACGACTCAACATTCAGTGTTAACGGGCGTGCAACAAAGGCGCTTAAGTAGCATAAGCGGCCAGGCCCTTGCCTGATGTAGGTCAGCATTCACCGGCGAGCCGGCGCCTGTCGGCGAATGCCCGAGGTGCGTTACTGCTGGTTTTCCTGCTCGGTGAACAGGTCGCTGAACAGCATGCTCGACAGATAGCGCTCGCCGGAGTCCGGCAGGATCACCACGATGGTCTTGCCCTGCATTTCCGGGGTCTGGGCCAGGCGCACCGCCACCGCCATGGCCGCGCCGCAGGATATCCCGCAGAGAATCCCCTCTTCCTGCATCAACCGCAGGGCCATGGCCTTGGATTCCTCGTCGGTCACCAGCTCGACCCGGTCGACCATTTCCAGATCCAGGTTCTTGGGCACGAAACCGGCGCCGATGCCCTGGATCTTGTGGGGGCTGGGCTTGATCTCTTCGCCGGCCAGTTTCTGGCTGATGACCGGCGAAGTGGCAGGTTCCACCGCCACCGAGAGGATCGGCTTGCCCTGGGTCTTCTTGATATAGCGCGACACGCCGCTGATGGTGCCACCCGTGCCGACCCCAGCCACCAGCACATCCACGGCGCCGTCGGTGTCGTTCCAGATTTCCGGACCGGTGGTTTTCTCATGGATCGCCGGGTTGGCCGGGTTATCGAACTGCTGCGGCATGAAGTACTTGGACGGATCGCTGGCGAGAATTTCCGCCGCCTTTTCAATCGCGCCCTTCATGCCCTTGGCCGGCTCGGTCAGGACCAGCTCCGCCCCCAGGGCCTTGAGCACCTTGCGCCGCTCGATGCTCATGGACGCGGGCATGGTCAGCATCAGCTTGTAACCACGGGCAGCGGCGACGAACGCCAGGCCAATCCCGGTGTTGCCCGAAGTGGGCTCGACGATGGTCATGCCCGGCTTGAGCTTGCCGCGACTTTCCGCGTCCCAGATCATGTTGGCGCCGATCCGGCATTTCACCGAGTAGCCCGGGTTACGCCCTTCGATCTTGGCCAGGATGGTCACGCCGCGAGGGGCGATACGGTTGATCTGCACCAAGGGCGTATTGCCGATGGAATGGGCATTGTCAGCAAAAATTCGGCTCATGGCTGGGTCCTTATGCAGCAGTGAAGAAGTCCTCAAGGGTATGCCTGGTGCCTTTGAGCGTCCAGTCGCGCCGAACGACTGCGACCCCAGGCAGTCAATGCCTCTATACGGCTGGAGACTGCTGATCATGAAACGTCGTTACCGTTGGCCCCTATGGACCCTGGCCGGCCTGCTGGTCCTGCTGCTGGCCCTGCACGTCACCCTGCCCTATCTGGTGCGCGACTACCTGAATGACAAACTGGCGGACATGGGCGACTACCGTGGCCAGATCAGCGATATCGACCTGGCCCTGTGGCGCGGCGCCTACCGCATCAACGGGCTGGAGATCGTCAAGGTCAGCGGCAAGGTACCGGTGCCCTTCGTCAAGGCGCCGCAGATCGACCTGGCGGTGAGCTGGCATTCACTGTGGTACGACCACGCCGTGGTGGCCAAGGTGCAGTTTGTCCAGCCGGAGCTGAACTTCGTCGATGGCGGCGCCGACAAGCAAGCGTCGCAGACCGGTGAAGGCACCGACTGGCGGGCGCAACTGGGCAAGCTGTTGCCCATCACTCTCGACGAGCTGCGGATCAGCGACGGCAAGATCCACTTTCGCAACTTCAGCTCCACTCCCCCGGTGAACATCGGCGCCACCCAGGTCAATGCCAGTTTCTACAACCTGACCAACGTGGTGGATACCCAGGGCAAACGCGATGCGCGCTTCGACGGCAAGGCCTTGCTGCAAGGCCAGGCCCCCATGGAAAGCACCGCCACCTTCGACCCCCTGAGCAATTTCGAGGACTTCGAATTCCGTCTGCGGGCCCGGGGTATCGAACTCAAGCGTTTCAACGACTTCGCCTCGGCCTACGGCAAGTTCGACTTCAATGCCGGACACGGCGACGTGGTGATCGAAGCCCAGGCCGAGAAGGGCCAACTGCATGGCTATATCAAGCCGCTGCTGCGGGACGTGGAAGTCTTCAACTGGCAGCAGGATGTGGAGAACCGCAACAAAGGAGTATTCCGCTCGGTATGGGAAGCCTTGGTGGGGGCCGGGGAAAACCTGCTGAAGAACCAGCACAAGAACCAGTTCGCCACCCGGGTCGAACTCAGCGGCAGCGTGCACCAGCAAGATATCAGCGCATTCCAGGCGTTTTTGCAGATTTTGCGCAATGGATTCATCCAGGCCTTCAATGCCCGTTACGAACAACCCAAGCCCTCGACTGACTGAGTCACCCCGTGACGCTCCATTCAGAGACTGAATGGGGCGTCCACGTTCACAGTCGACCGGGCACCGCGTTATAGTCGCGCCATCACTCTCCATTCAATCGATCTGCCCCGGGCAGCTCGCCGTCACCGTTCGAGGAATTGCAGATGAAGTTCGAAGGCACCAGCGCATACGTCGCCACCGATGACCTGAAGCTGGCAGTCAACGCCGCCATCACCCTGGAGCGTCCGCTGCTGGTCAAGGGCGAACCCGGCACCGGCAAGACCATGCTCGCCGAGCAACTGGCCGAATCCTTTGGCGCCAAGCTGATCACCTGGCACATCAAGTCCACCACCAAGGCCCACCAGGGTCTGTATGAGTACGACGCGGTCAGCCGCCTGCGCGACTCCCAGCTGGGTGTGGACAAGGTCCACGACATCCGCAACTACCTGAAGAAGGGCAAGCTCTGGGAAGCCTTCGAATCCGAGGAGCGGGTGATCCTCTTGATCGACGAGATCGACAAGGCCGACATCGAGTTCCCCAACGACCTGCTGCAAGAGCTCGACAAGATGGAGTTCTACGTCTATGAAATCGACGAGACCATCAAGGCCAAGCAGCGGCCGATCATCATCATTACCTCCAACAACGAGAAAGAGCTGCCGGACGCCTTCCTGCGTCGCTGCTTCTTCCACTACATCGCCTTCCCCGACCGCACCACCCTGCAGAAAATCGTCGACGTGCACTACCCCGACATCAAGAAAGACCTGGTCAGCGAAGCCCTGGACGTGTTCTTCGATGTGCGCAAGGTGCCGGGCCTTAAGAAGAAGCCCTCGACCTCGGAGCTGGTGGACTGGCTCAAGCTCTTGATGGCCGACAACATCGGCGAAGCGGTGCTGCGCGAACGCGATCCGACCAAGGCCATCCCGCCCCTGGCCGGCGCCCTGGTGAAGAACGAGCAGGACGTACAACTGCTGGAGCGCCTGGCGTTCATGAGCCGTCGCGGTAGTCGTTAAGAGGCTGATTCCATGCTGCTCAACCTGTTCAATGAAATGCGCGCGGCCAAGGTGCCGGTGTCGGTACGCGAGCTGCTGGACCTGATCAACGCACTCAAGCAGCGCGTAACCTTCGCCGACATGGACGAGTTCTACTACCTCGCCCGGGCGATCCTGGTGAAGGACGAACGGCATTTCGACAAGTTCGACCGAGCCTTCGGCGCCTACTTCAATGGCCTGGAAAAGCTCGATGACCACCTGCAGGCGCTGATCCCCGAGGATTGGCTACGCAAGGAATTCGAGCGTTCCCTGAGCGATGAGGAACGGGCGCAGATCCAGTCCCTGGGCGGCCTGGACAAGCTCATCGAAGAATTCAAGAAGCGCCTGGAAGAACAGAAGGAACGCCACGCCGGCGGCAACAAGTGGATCGGCACCGGCGGCACCAGCCCCTTCGGCTCCGGCGGTTTCAATCCGGAAGGCATCCGCGTCGGCGATGCCGGCAAGCGCCAGGGCAAGGCGGTGAAAGTCTGGGACCAGCGCGAATACAAGAACCTCGACGACTCGGTGGAACTGGGCACCCGCAACATCAAGGTGGCCCTGCGCCGGCTGCGCAAGTTCGCGCGCCAGGGTGCGGCGGAGGAGCTGGACATCGACGGCACCATCGACCACACCGCCCGGGATGCCGGGTTGCTGAACATCCAGATGCGCCCGGAGCGACGCAACAGCATCAAGCTGCTGTTGCTGTTCGACATCGGCGGTTCCATGGATGCCCACGTGAAGATCTGCGAGGAACTGTTCTCGGCCTGCAAGACCGAGTTCAAGCACCTGGAGTACTACTACTTCCACAACTTCATCTATGAATCGGTGTGGAAGAACAACCTGCGTCGCGGTTCCGAGCGCACCTCGACCCAGGACCTGCTGCACAAGTACGGCGCCGACTACAAAGTGATCTTCGTCGGTGACGCCGCCATGGCGCCCTACGAAATCACCCAGGCCGGCGGCAGCGTCGAGCACTGGAACGAAGAAGCCGGCTATGTGTGGATGCAGCGCTTCATGGAGAAGTACAAGAAGCTCATCTGGATCAATCCCTACCCGAAAGACACCTGGGGCTACACCGCTTCGACCAACATCGTTCGCGAGTTGATCGAAGACCAGATGTACCCGCTGACCTTGCGTGGCCTGGAAGAAGGCATGCGCTTCCTGTCCAAGTAAGCGGCGCGGGACCGTCAAGCAAGGCCTTGCGGCCTTTTCGCAGCCTCGCCAAGGCTCGACAGCGGCTACAGGAAATCCCCTGTAGCCGCTGCCGCAGGCTGCGAACGGTCGCGAAGCGGCCGCCTTCAGCCACTACCCAAACCTGCGCAAGAATGCCACCTGCTGCCGATGCGCCGTTTCCTGCACCACCGGCGTCAATCGCACCTCGCTGCCCGGCAAGCACTGCGCCAACCGCGCCAGTGACAAGGGGGTCAACGCCCCCAATCGCGGATAGCCGCCAATGGTCTGCCGATCATTGAGCAGGATGATCGGCTGGCCGTCCGGCGGCACCTGGATCGCCCCCAGGGGAATGCCCTCGGAAATCATCGGCCGGCCCTGATACTGCAAGGTCGGTCCCAGCAAGCGCGCGCCCATGCGATCAGCGCGGCTGTCCAGGGTCCAGGTGCTGTTGAAGGCGTCGAACAGGCTCAAACCGCTGAACTGGCCGATCTGCGCGCCCAGAATCACCTCCAGGGGTGCTGCGCATTGCCAATCCGGCAACTGCGCAGCCGACAAGCTCCTGAGCGCACCGCCAGTCCCCGAATAACTCAAGGCCCCGCCCTCGCTCAGGGCCCGGCCATGACCATCCGGGCCGCCCAAGGCTTCGCGCAACACACTGGCGCAACTGCCCAGCACCTTGGGCGCGTCAAATCCGCCAGGGGCTGCCAGGTAGGCCCGGGCGCCGAAGAAAGGTTGAGTAAAACGCAGGCGCTGGCCCTTTTGCAGGATGAAACTGCGTCCCGGGCTCAAAGGCCGCTCATCGACATATGCCCCCAGATCGGCCCCGGCCAGGGCCAGCAGGCAATAGTCCTCGGCCAACAGGGTGAAACCGCCCAGGGTGATTTCCACCACCGGCGCATCCAGGGCATTGCCCAGCAGCCAGTTGGCCCAGGACATCGACACCCAATCCAGCGCCCCGCCCTGGGTCACGCCCAAATGGCGCACGCCAAAACGCCCGGCATCCTGCAGCAGGCACAGCGGGGTGCTGGCCTCGATCATCAAACGGCTCATGCCGGCACCTCCAGCGGCGTGTCATCGCCCCCCAGGCGCAGGAACTCGGCCCGCTCCACGGCAGCAAAGCGCACGCGGTCCCCCGGCTGCATCAGGCTGTAGCCTTCGCGTTCGCGATCGAACAGGCGGCTCGGGGTCCGGCCGATCAGGTTCCAGCCTCCCGGCGATACCACCGGGTAAGCGGCGGTCTGGCGTTCGGCGATCCCCACACTGCCCGCCGCCACCCGCTTGCGCGGGGTGTTCAGCCGCGGCGCCGCCAGCGCCTCTTCCACCAGCCCCATGAAGGCAAATCCGGGCGCGAAACCCAGGGCGAACACTTGATATTCACGCTGGCTGTGACGCTCGATCACCTCAGGCACCGACAGCCCGCTGCGCCGGGACAACAGCGCCAGTTCCGGCCCGACACTGAGGTCGTACCACACCGGCAGCACATGCTCGCGCCCGGCCTGAGTGGTACTGGGCGCCAGATCGGTCAAGGCGACCGCGATCCGCTGCCGAGCCTCGGACGGACTCAGGGCCAGCAGGTCGTAATGCACCATCAACGTGGTATAGGACGGCACCAGGTCGATCAGAGACTCGCCAAAGGCCCGCCGCAGCCCTTGGGCGGCGGCCAGCATCCAGGGCATGTTGTCCTCGGCGATCACCTCGAACAAGCGCACCATCAGGCAGTCGATGGCGACGACTTCAACCTGTGGCTTCATAGGCCGGACTGCTGGTTCAAGGCCTCGCGAATGCGCTGCACGGCAGCCACCGAACTGGCGTTGTCGCCGTGCACGCACAGGGTGTCGGCCTGCAGCAGCAAGGCGCTGCCGTCGCTGGCGGTCAGGGTGTCGCCCCGAGCGATGGTCAAGGCCTGCTGGAGAATGGTCTGCGGATCGTGATGCACCGCGCCCGGCAACTGCCGCGACACTAGATGCCCGGCGTTGTCGTAGGCACGGTCGGCAAAGGCCTCGAACCACAGGGTCACGCCGTATTCATCGCCCAGGGCCTGGGCCGTGCTGTTATCCCGCGTGGCCATGAGCATCAGCGGCAGTTGCGGGTCGTAGGCCGCCACCGCCTGGATCACCGCCCGCAACTGGGTCGGCTTGGCCATCATGTCGTTGTACATCGCGCCGTGGGGTTTGACGTAGCTGACCCGCGCGCCCTGGGCCCGGCAGATGCCGTCCAGCGCGCCGATCTGGTAGTGCAGCAGGTCACGAATCTCCTCGGGCGAATAGCTCATGGAGCGGCGGCCGAAACCGGCCAGATCCTGATAGGCCGGGTGCGCACCGATGCGCACGCCGTTGGCCAGGGCCAGGGTCACGGTCTTGCGCATGATGCCCGGGTCGCCGGCATGGAAGCCGCAGGCAATGTTGGCGCAGTCGATAAAGGGCATCACCTCGGCATCCAGGCCCAGGGTCCAGTTGCCAAAGCTCTCGCCGATGTCGCAATTCAATAACAGGCGGCTCATGGTCAGTGCTCCTGTGGTTCTTGTTGTGGGTCAGCTGCAGGGCTGTCGCGCAATGTCCGCGCAGATTATCAGTTAGCGCGCCTCAAGTTCCTTGCCGCGGGTTTCCGGCAGGCTCAGGGCCGCCAGCACCACCACGCCGTAGGACACCGCGGCAAAGCTGCCGATGGCCACGCTCAGGGGTACATGCTGGCTCAGCAGGCCGATCAGCAGCGGGAACAGCGCCGCCAGCGCCCGGCCGCTGTTGTAGCAGAAACCCTGACCGGAACCGCGGATACGGGTGGGGAACAGCTCAGTGAGGAACGCCCCCATGCCGCTGAAAATGCCTGAAGCGAAGAAGCCCAGGGGAAAGCCCAGCCAGAGCATCACGGCATTGCTCACCGGCATTTGCGTATAGAGCAGGACAATGGTGAAAGAGCCGGCGGCGAACAGCACGAAGTTCTTCTTGCGGCCGAGAATATCCGTCAGGTAGGCGCTGATCACATAGCCCACGTAGGAGCCGGCGATCACCATGGCCAGGTAGCCGCCGGTACTGAGCACGCTCAAGCCGCGCTCGGTCTTCAGATAGGTCGGCAGCCAGAAGGTGATGGCGTAGTAACCACCCTGGGCCCCTGCCGCCAGCAAGGAGGCGCGCAGGGTGGTGCTGAGAATCCCCGGGGCGAAGATCTCGTAGAACCGCGCCGGGTTGCTTGGCGCTTCACGTGCCTTGGTTGCCCGGTAGACCTCGGGGTCCTTGACCAGGCGACGAACGAAGATCACGAAAATCGCCGGCAGGATGCCCAGCAGAAATAGTCCGCGCCAGGCGTCCTCCGGCGGCAGCAAGGAGAACAGCAGCGCATACAGCAGCGCCGTCAGCCCCCAGCCCAGGGCCCAGCCGGACTGCACCATGCCCACCGCCTTGCCACGGTTCTTGGCGCGGATCACCTCACCGATCAGCACCGCCCCGGCGGTCCACTCGCCGCCGAATCCAAACCCCATCAAGGTGCGGGCGATCAGCAACTGTTCGTAGTTCTGCGCAAGACCGCAGAGAAAGGTGAAGACGGCAAACCACAGCACCGTGAGTTGCAGGGTGCGTACCCGGCCGATGCGGTCGGAAAGAATCCCGGCGATCCAGCCTCCCAGGGCGGAGGCCAGCAAGGTACTGGTATGGATCAGGCCGGCTTCGGCGGAAGTGATGCCCCACAGCGCGATCAAGGTCGGGATCACGAAGCTGAGCATCTGGGTGTCCATGCCATCCAGGCCGTAACCTATCTTGCAGCTCCAGAATGTCCGGCGTTCCTGCTGGTTGATGTCCCGGTACCAGTCAAACGGGCCGGCGCGGCGCGGAGCCTTGGCGGCCAATGTTTCGGGCGCACTCATGGCGATCTCCAGGGTAGTGTTGTTGGTATTGTTCTGGGCCCCGACGACGCATATCGTGGGTCGGGCCATTCTTCGGTTCAGGCACAACCTGCGTCCAACTAATAAAAACCGCCCCAAGGCATAAGAAAAGTTGATCCCATGAATCTCAAGTTTCTCGAAACCTTCGTCTGGGTAGCGCGGCTCAAGAGCTTCAGCCTGACCGCGGAAAAACTCTTCACCACCCAGGCGGCAATCTCCAGCCGTATCGCGGTGCTGGAAGGCGAACTGGGGGTGAAGCTGTTCCTGCGGGACTCGCGGGGCGTCAGCCTGACCCCGCAAGGGCTCAAGGTGCTGGAGCACGCCGAGCAGATGCTCGACACCCTGCAGGTGCTGAAACAGTCCATCGAGGCGCCGTCGAGCAAGGTCGGGCGGATTCGCATCGGGGTCATGGATACGGTGATCCACACCTGGCTCAGCCCCCTGGTGGCGGAAATGATGGATCACTACCCGCAAGTGGAAATCGAACTGGTGGCCGACACCTCGCTGAATCTCTGCGACCAGCTGCAAAAAGGCTTTCTCGACCTGGTGCTGCAGACCGACTTGCTGCGCCAGGAAAGTATCCGCAGCCGGGAGCTGGCCAGCCACCCGGTGGGCTGGATTGCCGCCAGCAACTCGATCTACAACCGCGACTACGCCAATCTCGCCGAGCTGGCCCGGGAGCGGATCATCACCTATTCGAAGAACTCCCTGCCCCACCAGCAGGTACTGAGCCTGATGCAGGCCAACGGGGTGCTGGCGCCACGGCTCAATTGCGTCAACTCGGTGTCGGCCATCACCCGCCTGTTAAGGGACGGCTTCGGGATTGGCGCCCTGCCGCCGGTGCTGGTCCGCGAGGAACTAGCCCGTGGCGAACTCACCTTGCTGGCCATCGACCAGCGCCCGCCCAACCTGCAGGTGGTGGTGTCGTGGCGTGTGGGCGTGGAGCTGGTGGAGGATATCGTGGAGCTGTGCCAGCGCGTGGTGCAGCGCTATGGGCAGAAGGTCGGCGAGGATCAGCTGGTTCTGATCGCCCCCCAGTAAACATCGCCATCACACCCCGCGTAGGAGCTGGTTTGCCAGCGAAGGCGATCTGCAGCCAGGCGCAAGCCACGCGGCCGCTTCGCCGGCAAGCCGGCTCCTACAGAGGTCAGAGGCCCTTTAGGTCGCGCTCTTCGATCGGACGGCTCTGGCGCAGGCGCCGCCCGCCCAAGACCACCCAGTCGATCAGGCGATACAGGCACTCAAGGCCGAAGGACAGCAGCAAAGCGCCGCTCATGCCCCAGATCATCGCTTCCGGGGTCAGCAGGATCTGGTAGCTGTAGCCGTCCCAGGTTTCCTTGCGGATATCCGGGTCGGCTGCCAGGGCCACTTGCAGTAGGCGGATGTACCACGGGCCCTGCATCGCCTGGTATTGCTTGTCCAGGGCCAGCTGACGATGGAGCAAACCGCTCAAGCTTTCGGCATCGCTGCGAAACACCGGGTCTTCGCTGGCCCGGTAATGGGCCACCAGCGCATTCAGATCGCCCTTGAAGAATTGCTGCGCGGTGCCCTGGAAGCCCCGCAGGCTGTTCTGCGACTCAATCAAGTGGGCTTCCACGCGCTTGGCGTAGTCGCTGATGAAACCCGGCACTTGCACACCGATCAACAGGCCGGCGGCGAACAACACCAGCCGCAGATAACTGAGCAACATAGAGATGTCCTTATTCGGTCTGGCCGTGGCTGACGCATTCACCGCGCCGCCACAGGCTCCATTGGCCCGGCTGATAGCGGGTCCAGGTTTCGTTTTCGGTCAGAGGTTCGGTGGCGATCACCGTCACAACGTCGTTGGGGGTGGTTTCCGCCTGGAAGTCGACAATCACATCGACATCCTTGAGCCGGGCCGGGCCGAACGGCGCGCGCCGGGTGATCTGCGCCAGCTTGGTGGAGCAGAAGCAGAACAGCCAGTCGCCGTCGCTGAGCAAGCCGTTGAACACACCCTTGCTGCGGTACTCGCTACAGGCCTGGATCAGGGTCGGCAGCAGTTGCTCGACCTCCACCGGTTCGGGAAAGGCTTCGCGCACCCGGTTGAGCAAGTCACAGAAGGCCGCCTCGCTGTCGGTATCGCCCACTGGACGATAGAAGCTGGTCTGGGGCTGGAAGTCCGCCAACTGACCGTTATGGGCAAAGCACCAATTGCGGCCCCAGAGTTCACGGACAAAGGGATGGGTGTTGGCCAGGCAGACCTTGCCGACGTTGGCCTGGCGGATATGACCGATGACCACTTCGCTCTTGATCGGGTAGCGCTGTACCAGGTTGGCCACTTCCGACTCGCTGCTGGCCGCTGGGTCCTGGAACAGCCGCAGGCCGCGGCCCTCGTAGAAGGCGATACCCCAACCGTCGCGATGGGGGCCGGTGCGGCCGCCGCGTTGCATCAGCCCGGTAAAGCTGAAGACGATATCGGTCGGTACATTGGCGCTCATGCCCAATAACTCACACATGCTCGGACTCTCGCTGCAATGCCGGGGCCAGGTTACAGACGCGGCTCGACCCGCGTGTTCAGGGGGGTGCCCGCAGCTGGCGGACGACCATAACGGTCATTGCCGGCACCGCCAAAGGGCTGGTCATCCTCGACTTCGGCAGCCTTGGCCGCGGCTTGCGCCGCTTCGTTGCGCTGGCGGCGTTCATTGGCGGCACGCTCGATGGGCCAGCGGATCAGCACGAACAGCAGGTACACGCCAAAGGCGATCATGCCGTACATGAACAAATCGGACACCGCGCGCCAGGCGTTGTTGCCGACCTTGAAGGCCATATCCAGGGCAGTGATGGCCACCGCCGGGGCAAATTTTTCCTTGACCGGGTCGATGATGGTGGGACTGAACAGCAGCACCGCCACCAGTACACGCAGCGGCTCGCGCAGCCAGCGCCACATCCAGCGGGTCAGGCGCATCCACACCAGCAGGCAGCCCAAGGCGGCAAAGGCGTAAAGGCCCCAGGCGATCAGATAGTCGTTCTCGGTCATGGTGTCCATGGCAAGGCAGGCAAAGAGGCGCTTATGATAACGACTTTTCCCGTGTCAGGCTGCACCGCCGTCTGCCAAGCCCTCATTTGTCTTCGTTCGAGAGCCACCCATGCCCCTACCCGCCAACGACAGCAGCGCCCCGATTGCCCACAAGGCCGAAGGCGCTGACCCGTATGCCTGGCTGCAGGAACGCGACACCGACGCGGTGCTCGACTACCTGAACGCTGAAAACAGCTACCAGGAAGCCCGGCTGGCCCACCAGGCGCCGCTGCGCGAGACACTGTTCCAGGAGATCAAGGGGCGAATCCTCGAGACCGACCTGTCCCTGCCCTCCCCCTGGGGCCCGTACCTGTATTACACCCGCACCACCGCCGGTGACGAATACGCCCGGCACTACCGCTGCCCGCGCCCGGCAGACGACAGCCTGACGGTGGACGAAAGCCGCGAGCAGCTGCTGCTGGACCCCAATGCCCTGGCCAACGGTGGCTTCTTCTCCCTCGGCGCCTTCAGCATCAGCCCCGACCACCAGCGCCTGGCCTACAGCCTCGACACCACCGGCGAGGAAATCTACACCCTGTTCATCAAGGAGCTGTCCAACGGCAAGGTCAGCGAGCTGTCCTTCGACAACTGCGACGGCAGCATGACCTGGGCCAACGACAGCCTGACCCTGTTCTTCGGCGAACTGGACGACACTCACCGCCCGCACAAACTGTTCCGCTACCGTCTGGACGGCACGGCCGCCGAGGAAGTGTTCCACGAACCGGACGGACGCTTCTTCCTGCACTGCTACCGCTCAAGCTCCGAGCGCCAATTGCTGCTGTCCCTGGGCAGCAAGACCACCGGCGAAACCTGGGCCCTGGATGCCGCGCAGCCGCAGTTGCCGTTCACCTGCCTGGCGCCACGGGTCGAAGGCCATGAATACGATGTCGATCACGGCCAGCTCGACGGCCAGTGGACCTGGTTCATCCGCAGCAACCGCGAAGGCATCAACTTCGCCCTCTACCAGGCTGCGGACGAAGGCGTTATCCCCGAGGAAAGCGACTGGCAACTGCTGGTCCCGCACAACCCCGAGGTGATGCTCGATGGCGTGACCCTCAATGCCGGCGCCATGACCCTGAGCCTGCGCGAAGGCGGGCTGCCGATCATCGAAGTGCATCCCCAGGACCTGCCCGTGTATCGCGTACAACTGCCGGATGCGGCCTACAGCCTGCACGTGCAGAACAGCCTGGAGTTTTCCAGCGATCGCATCCGCCTGCGCTACGAGGCGCTGAATCGCCCGGCCCAGGTACGCCAGCTGCAACTGGCCGACGGTCAACAGCAAGTGCTCAAGGAAACCCCGGTGCTGGGCCCCTTCGACGCCGATGCCTACGTCAGCCAGCGCCTCTGGGCCACCGCGGCCGACGGTACCCAGGTGCCCATCAGCCTGGTGGTCAAGCGCGAGTGCCTGGGCCAACCGACACCGCTGTACCTGTATGGCTACGGCGCCTATGGCGAGAGCCTCGATCCCTGGTTCTCCCATGCCCGCCTGAGCCTGCTGGATCGCGGCGTGGCCTTTGCCATCGCCCATGTGCGTGGCGGTGGCGAGCTGGGGGAAGCCTGGTATCGCGCCGGCAAGCAGGAACACAAACAGAACACCTTCAGCGACTTCATCGCCTGCGCCGAGCACCTGATCGCCCAGGGCCTGACCAGCGCCCAGCAACTGGCCATCAGCGGCGGCAGTGCCGGCGGCCTGTTGATCGGCGCCGTGCTCAACCAGCGTCCCGAACTGTTCCGGGCGGCCATCGCCGAAGTGCCCTTCGTCGACGTGCTCAACACCATGCTCGACCCGGACCTGCCACTGACCGTCACCGAGTACGACGAATGGGGCAATCCCGAGGAGCCTGAGGTCTATGAACGGATCAAGGCCTACGCCCCCTACGAGAATGTCCGGGCCCAGGCCTACCCGGCGACCCTGGTGATCGCCGGCTACAACGACAGTCGCGTGCAGTACTGGGAAGCCGCCAAATGGGTGGCCAAACTGCGCGCCACCAAGACCGACGACAACCTGCTGCTGCTCAAGACCGAACTGGGTGCCGGCCATGGCGGCATGAGCGGCCGTTACCAGGGATTACGTGACGTAGCCCTCGAATATGCCTTTATCCTGAACATTCTGGGCCTGGACTGAGGAACTACCTGCGGCGCTCTTGTCTTAACTCTGGACCGCCGCCGGCAACCGCCGGACCGGGCCTGCGCCCGTGCAACAGACACAAGAAAAAGACCCTGATCCCATGTCTGAACCCACCTTACTGAACAACGAGATCCGCGACTGGCTGATGGACTGCGGCCTGTTCGACCAACTGCAACCCGCCGACTTCAACGCGGCGGCCGGCTATTTCAGCATCAGCAGCATCGCCGAAGGCGAAGCGATCTTTCGTGAAGGCGATGCCGGCAGTTTCATGTGCATCATCCACAGCGGCCAGGTGGCCGTGCAAAAGAGCACCCTGGACGGCCAGCCCCTGACCATCGCCACCCTGCGCAGCGGCCGGGCCTTTGGCGAAATGGCAGTGCTCGATGGCGAGCGACGCTCGGCCACCTGCGTGGCGGCCAGTGATTGCCAGTTGCTCAACCTGGGCAAGGACTCCCTGGAGAAGATGCTCAACGATGCGCCGAAGATCGCCGCCAAGATCATCCGCGCCCTGGCTATTTCCCTGTCCAAGCGCCTGCGCATGGCCGACGGCCAGTTGCTCGCACAGCAGATCTAGGCTCCTTGCACCTTGGCCTTGTTGTCATTCTGCTCCAGCCCCGGCAGGGTCTGATCCTTGGGCGGCTTGGGCATGTCGATGGGCGGCAGCAAGGGCGCACTGCCACTGCTGCCGGTTTTCGGCGTGCTGGGTGGGGTCACTTGCGGATAAGGCGTGGGGGTGGCCGTGCCCGGGGTGCCTAGGGTCGGCGTCGGGGTCACCACCGGGGCGCTTTGCGGCTCGTCGGCCAGGGCCGGGCCAGCACTCAGCGCCAGGGCGGCGGTCAGGGCGAGCGCCGCTTGGGCAATCACCGTTAGAATAGTGCGCTTCATCAATGGCTCCATTGCTATTGTCTGGCGTCAGGCTACTCCCAACCGGGAGCTTTTGCCTTCCTCAATGAGATCTCCATGAAACGTTTCGTACTGCTGGACACCACTGCGATTCCCGACAACGGCGGTGCCTTGTGCCTGTTCGAATACGGTGAGGATTTCGTCATCAAGATCCAGGGCGGCGACGGCGGCCAATTGATGAACACCCGTATGCACGGCTCCGAGGACGCCCTGGCGCAGATTCCCTGCAGCAAGGTCGCCGGGCGCCCGAACTCGCGGGTGCTGATCGGCGGCCTGGGCATGGGCTTCACCCTGGCCGCGGCCCTCAAGCACCTGGGCCAGAGCGCCGAGGTGGTGGTCGCCGAACTGGTGCCCGGAGTGGTGGAGTGGAACCGCGGCCCGCTCGGGGAAAAGTCCGGCCGGCCGCTGCTGGACCCGCGCACGGTGATCCGCCTGGAAGACGTGGCCAAGGTCCTGCAGGCCGAGCCCCAGGGCTTCGACGCGATCATGCTCGACGTCGACAACGGCCCCGAAGGCCTGACCCAGAAAGCCAACAGTTGGCTCTACTCCAGCGCCGGCCTGGCCGCCTGTGCCCGCGCTCTGCGGCCCAAGGGCATTCTTGCGGTGTGGTCCGCCAGCGCCGACCAGAAGTTCTCCGAACGCCTGCGCAAGGCCGGCTTCAAGGCCGAGGAAGTGCAGGTGTACGCTCACGGCAATCGCGGCACCCGGCATACCATCTGGATTGCCGAGAAGCTCAAGGCCTGAGCTAAACTTTGTCCATTACCGTCATTAGTCCTTCTACAAAGGTGAACCCATGAGTTCGTCCACTCCCCCGTCCAACACCGCCAAGCTGGACCGTATCCTTGCCGACGCCCAGCGCGACCGGGAAATGGGCTACCGCGACAAGGCGCTGAAGATGTACCCCCACGTCTGCGGCCGCTGCGCCCGGGAGTTTTCCGGCAAGCGCCTGAGCGAGCTGACCGTGCACCACCGCGATCACAACCACGACAACAACCCCCAGGACGGTTCCAACTGGGAACTCTTGTGCCTGTACTGCCATGACAACGAGCACTCGCGCTACACCGACCAGCAGTACTTCGGCGAAGGCTCCCTGAGCACCCCGAAAATTGCCAAGGCGACCCACAACCCGTTTGCCGCCCTGGCCGGGTTGATGAAGAAAGACGACGAGTAAGCTTTTCGCGGGCCAGCCGCCCGGCTTGCCCGCGAACCGCCGAGCACCCCGCCACACCCCGCACAATCCCCGTATAATCGCGCTCTTTTCCCCCAAGGCTCCTCGCTCGTGGCAAACAAAAGGTACAGCTGCATCGGTTTGTATAACCCCAAGTCACCGGAGAATGTCGGTTCGGTGATGCGCGCCGCCGGCTGCTATGGCGTCGCCTCGGTGTTCTACACCGGCAAGCGCTATGAACGTGCCCGCGACTTCGTCACCGACACCAAGAAGGTCCACCAGGACATTCCCCTGATCGGCATCGACGACCTGAAGAAAATCCTCCCCCTGGGCTGCATCCCGGTGGCCGTGGAACTGGTGGAAGGCGCCCGTGCGCTGCCGGAATACACTCACCCGGACCGCGCGCTGTACATCTTCGGTCCGGAAGACGGCTCCCTCGACAAGGAGATCCGCGACTGGTGCGAGGACGTGGTCTACATCCCCACCACCGGCTGCATGAACCTGGCGGCCACGGTCAACGTGGTGCTCTACGATCGCCTGGCCAAGGGCAACAACACCCGCTCCGGTCCGAAGTACTGAAAACCCGCCGATCAATCCCCGGGAACCAGCGACGCCCTGGTGCAGTCAGCTTTGTATCCCACACCGCCCTTGGAGACAGAGCATGAGCGAGCGCAAACAGCTGCAAACGATCGAAGCCACACCCTTGCCGAGCCAACCGACCCAGAACGTCCAGGGCTGGGAGCGCATCGGCTCCCTGGCCGGTGGCGTGGTGATGATGGGCAAGGGCCTGCGCCGCGGCGGCGTGTTCGGCCTGATTCAAGTGGCCATCGGTGGCGTGGCCCTGGCCCGGGGGATTACCGGTCATAGCTCGGCGAAAAGCCTGCTGGAGAAGAGCCGCCAGGACATGCACAACGTGCGCAGCAAGATCGAACGCGCCGGGGAAGAACTGCGCACTCTGAAGGCCAATGCCGAAGCGGCCAGCCGCCATGCCAAGGCGGCCAGCAATGATGAAGTGAAGACGCCCAAGGCTTGAGGCGAAGGCGTTCCTGCGGGTCCCCTGCGCGGGCAGAGGTCAGTGCAGCAGGCTGGTGTCCAGGACCTTGGACGATTCGCCCAGCACGTTTTCACTGAGCTGGATGAACTCGGCGGTGCTGACGCTTTCCAGGCGCATCGCCGCTTGCAGTACATCGTCCAGGGAACGCTTGTTGCGGGTCTTGAGGCGGATTTCCCGATCCAGCTCCTGCAACAGCAGCACGGCCTTGGCCACGGTGGCGCTGTCCACCTGCTCGCCCCGCAGGCTGTCGACCTTGTGACTGTCCCGGACCAGGCGCTTGTGCAGCACCTGATAGCGCTCGTCACTGATGCCACCGGCCCGGCGCAACAGTTCAATGCCGTAGTACTCCGCCAGCCCCTCGCTGATCCAGTCGCTGCCCTGGCTGTCGTTGATCCGCGACAGTGACTGCACCAGTTCCCGCAACAGCGGGCTGCTGCCGCTCTCGCTGACCAGGGGCAGGCGGCTATGGAGGAACAGCGAGTCACGCCCCGCCAGACTACCGCGCCACATCGGATCGGCCGCGCCAACGATCAACAGCTTGCCGGGCTGACGCGGGAACACCGCCTGTACTTGCGGCCAGACAAAGGTCAGCAGGGTCAGCACGTCCATGCGGCGCATGCCCTGGCCCAGGGGCGACACCACGCTGACTTCGGTTGCTCCCAGACGCGTGCGGCGGCTGCCCAGGTTGCCGGCCAGCATCCAGCCGGCGGGACGGTCGAACAGCCGCGAGGGATTGTCGATGCGGAAGCGATTCTTGCCGATACGCGGCCAGGCGGTCTCGATACTTTTCCAACCGGCCGGCAAATCGAAGTCCAGGCGCGCCACCAATTCGACGCCATCCTGTTGATCGAGCCGGGCCGGGGGCACCAGGGTCTCACCGCGCAACAGCGCCCAGTTGGCGCTGCTGCGGCTGTCGTAGCTGCCCTTCTTGATGCTGTGACTCAGGCGCACCCTGTAGCTGAGGCTGGCCTTGCCGCTGGCCGGACGCCAGACACCGCGCTGGCCGGCGGCATCCGCCCCAGCCTGCCATTGGCCATCGGCCTTGAAGTCGCTGTAGTCGCCATCCCGCCCCAGGTCGAAGTCCAGGCTGCGCAAGGCCGAGCCCTCGGCCAGGGTCAGGCGCACCTCGGCCTGATCGCTCTGGGGCAGGAAACGCACGTGATAATCCAGATCGACTTTCTTCGCCGCAAAGGCCGATGCGCTCAATGCCAGCATTGCAGCGGCCAGCGCCAGTTTCGCCCCCACCCTCATACACACTCCTTTCCTGGGTAACCTGGTTCTGCAGCCAACGCGGCGAATCCTCAGCCGGCGCGGAAAATCAGATGATCCTCCCAGTCCTCCTCCGCCACACTGCCTTCGGCCAGCATGCGCCCGGACTGGGAAATACGTTCGTGGTGCACCGCATCGCGATCACCGCACACTAGGTGGTGCCAGAGCGGCAGGTCCTTGCCTTCGCTCACCAGGCGGTAGCCACAGGTGGGTGGCAGCCACTTGAATTCGTCGGCCTTGCCCGGGGTCAGTTGGATGCAGTCGGGCACCGACGCCCGGCGATTGGGGTAGTCGCTGCACTGGCAGGTTTTCAGGTCCAGCAGTTTGCAGGCGATGCGCGTGTAATAGACGCTGTTGTCGTCCTCGTCCTCAAGCTTTTGCAGGCAGCACAGACCGCAGCCATCGCACAGCGACTCCCATTCGTCCTGGTCGAGCTGTTCGAGGGTTTTGCGTATCCAGAAAGGTTCGACTTTGGCGGCCATGGCTCAAGCATCAGTATCCGAGGGTGAAAAGGCCGCCAGTCTAGTGCCGAAGGCCCGGCGGGCCAAGCGCTTACGACTGTCGGTAGGCCGGGGCTTGTCAGCAGCAGGCCCGCACAGTAGCTTTGCGCCTCGGACCACCCCGCGTCCGAGTGCCATTAACGCTCGACCGCGTTGCACCCGGCAAACCGCACGGGGTCAGGAATACCCCTTCGCTCAGCTGATCTGCGCTTGCCGGTTTATTCCACCCTTCTCACTTGCTGCCAGGAGTTTTTCCATGAGCGCCAATCCTCGCGTTGCCGATTACGCCATCCACCCGCAGTTCACTCAGCGCTGGTCGCCACGGGCCTTCACCGGCGAAACCATCCCTGAAGAAACCCTGCTGAGCTTCTTCGAAGCCGCGCGCTGGGCGCCTTCGGCCTACAACTCGCAACCCTGGCGCTTTCTCTATGCCCGGCGCGATACGCCGAACTGGGAGCGCTTCCTCGGCCTGCTCAACGAATTCAACCGTGGCTGGGCGCAACATGCCTCGGCCCTGGTGATCGTGATTTCCAAGACCACCTTCACCGCCCCCGGCGCCACGGAAGAAAGCCCGGCCCTGTGGCACACCTTCGACACCGGCTCGGCCTGGGGCCACCTGGCACTGCAGGCCAGCCTCAGCGGCTGGCACACCCACGGCATGGCCGGCTTCGACCAGGAGCTGACCCGCAAGGAGCTGAAGATTCCCGAAGGCTATGCACTGCACGCAGCGATAGCGGTGGGCAAGCTGGGAGACAAGTCGACCCTGGCCGACTACCTGCAGGCCCGGGAAGAACCGAGCCCGCGCCGTCCATTGAGCGAGACCGTGGCCGAAGGCGATTTCAGCCTCTAAAGCCGCGCTCGCCTCTGTAGGAGCGAGCTGGCTCGCGAAGCCCTGAAGGCCGCCGCGCGTGCCTGGCAAGCGCGGCTTTCGCGAGCAAGCTCGCTCCTACGATCAGGCACGGTTCAGTAGCCGCGAGCGAAATCCACTTCGCCGCGCAAGGCCTGCTTGGCCTGGTAGGCCCGCAGGTTGTCGACGAACAACTGCACCATCAGTTCCGGCGAGGTCGGCGCCGAGCTGTGGCCCGTCAGCAGCAAGCCCCAGGCCGTCCAGAACGGGTGCCGTTGCGGCAAGGGTTCCTGGCGGCAGACATCGATCACCGCCCCCGCCAGATGCCCATCCTTGAGGGCCTGCACCAAGTCGCCATCGACCACGGAAACACCCCGCCCCACATTGATGAACAGCCCCGTGGACTTGAATTGCTTGAACAGCGCCGCGTCATACAGGTCGTGGGTACTTGGGGTGTTGGGCAGCAGATTGACCACATAATCCACCTCCCCCACCAAGCGTCCCAGGTCTTCCAGGCCGGCCACCTCGATAAAGGGGGCCTGCTCCCGCGCCTGGCTGGCGATGCCGTACAGCTTCACGCCAAAGGGCAGCAGAAATTGCGCCACGCTCTGGCCGATGTCGCCGGTGCCGACGATCAGCACCTTGCGCCCCACCAGGCTCTGGCCCATGCGGTTGTCCCACTTGCGCTCCACCTGGCTGACCAGTCGCGCCAGCACTTCGCGCTCATGGCCGAGGATGTAGGTGAGCACGTACTCGGCCATTACCTGGCCGAAGATGCCCACCGCCCGGGTCAGGCGGTAATGCCGGGGCAGACCGTCGGCCAGCAACGGGGTGATACCGGCCCAGGTGGATTGCAGCCATTGGGGCTGATGGCCCTGACGCAGCAGGGTCGCCAGCAGGTCCGGCTGGCCCAGCCAGACCGGGCAATCGGCCGCCAGCCGCGACAGTTCGGCGGAATCGCCGCTGGTCAGCACTTCCAGCTCCGGAGCCGCCTGACGCAACAGGCGGGCATAAACAGCGTGATCGTGTTCGGCAATCAGAACGCGCATGGTTCAAACCTTAAAAAACGGTGCAGGCCGCCGCCGACGGAGCATTGCTCCATCGATCAAGGCGGTGGCCAGGTCAGTCAATTGCATTTCACAGCGGCTCGGAACCGAGCCTCTAGAGGTCAGACCGGATCATTGCGGCGCAGCAACTCTTCGGGCAAGTGCTCGATGTACTCGTCTTCCGCCGGCGGCATCTGCAAGTGATAGCCCTGCTTTTCGAGGTTCTCCAGCACCTGGTGGATGTCCTCCCGGGACAGCTTGCGCTCCGGGGTCAGCACCAGATCGAAGGCATGTTGCGGCTTGCCGAAAGCCAGCAGCAGGTTTTCCGGCACGCGTTCCAGGGCCTCGCTTTTCAGGACGTAGAGGTACATCTCGTTCTTGCGCGGGCTTTTATAGATGGAGCAGATACGTTTCAAGGCTGTTCTCCGGCGGTGGCCAGGCTGTCCAGCAGCGCCTGGCCCATCAATTCGCGGCGCCAGCCACGCAGCGAATCAGGCAATTGGTAAGGCCCGTTGGGGTAGCCGCTCTTGAGCAGGCTCTCCAGGGTTTTCTTGCGCAGCATGACTTCCGGGGCGATGCCCAGACGCTCGGCCTCGGCCTGCCCCACTGCCTTGAGGCGCTTGAGCAGGGCCGCGGCTTCGATCGGCAACGGCTCGGGTACGGCCGGCGGCCATTGATCCGGGCCAAGGGCCGCGGTGCGCTTGATCAGGTCGAGGAGAAACTCGCCATCCTGACGCACGGTACGCGGGTGCATGTCTTCGATCTTGGCCAGCGCCGCCAGCGTATCGGGCTGGGTCTTGGCCAGGGGCCAGAGGGCGTGTTCACGCACGATGCGGTTGCGCGGCAAGTCCCGGGCGCGGGCTTCACGCTCGCGCCAGGCACAGAGCTCACGCAGCACCGCCAACTGGGCACGGGAGAGTTTCCAGGCCAGCTTGGCCTCGCGATAAACTTCGTTGGGGTCCACTTCGCGGCACAGGTTGGCCACCAGCTCGGCGCCGTCCTCCAGCACCCAGCGGTACTTGTCCTCGGACAACTTCGGCCGCAGCTCGGTAAACACCTGGGCCAGATGCACGGCATCTTCGGCGGCGTAACTGACCTGGGTTTCCGAGAGTGGACGCTGCAGCCAGTCGGAGCGGGTCTCGCCCTTGGGCAGTTCGATGCCCAGGACTTCCTGCACCAGGCGCGAATAGCCCATGGAAAAGCCCAGGTTCAGGTAGGCAGCCGCCAGTTGCGTGTCGAACAAAGGCGCCGGCAGACTGCCGGTCAGGCGCAGCAGGACTTCGAGGTCCTCACTGCAGGCATGCACCACCTTGACCACCGCCGGGTTCTCCAGCAGGGCCGCCAGGGGCTTCCAGTTGTCGATGGTCAAAGGATCAATCAGGTAAGCGCGCTGCCCATCGCCGATCTGCAACAGGGCGGCGATGGGATAGAAAGTGTCGACCCGCATGAATTCGGTATCGAGGGCGACGAATGGCAACTGCTGCCACTCGGCGCAAAACTGACCGAGGCTATCGTTGTCGCGAATCCAGTGTATATCGATGGCCACACGGCTCTCCCTTGAAGAATGGCGCGCAGTATATATCGCCTCCGGCGATTTCTGAGCATTCACCCGACAAGAGCAAGTGCGAAACCTTATGCCGGACGGCAAGAATAGTCCGAGAGTCGCAATCAGCTGGGTTTTCTAAGGACATAGACCCGCGCCGCCCCACAGCCGGGCAGGAAATCCTGCTGGCTCACGACCTCGAAACCGGCCTGCTTGAACTCGCCTTCCAACTGCACCCTGCCGATCGCCAGTGACGCCGCGGACTCTCCCCGCGCAGTGGCCAGGTGCTTGAACAACGGCTCGACCCGGGTCGCGAGGATCACCGAATCACGGCTGACCCGATGAAACTCCCGCAGCAGCGCCAGACGATCCTCACTGCGGGTCACATGGGCAAACAGTTGCATGCAGATGATGCTGTCCACCGCATTGGCCGACAGACCAATGTCGAACGCCGAGCTGTGCAAGGTCTTGACCCGTTGCAGCAGGCTGGCCGGGTGATGGGTCTGGGCATGATTGAGCATGTCCTGGGAAGGGTCCGACGCCAGGATCACCCGGTTGCCATGTTCGGCCAGCACCGGCCAGTAGCGCCCGGCACCACAGGCCACATCCAGGATCAGTCCCGGCTCGCCGGCCACTTTCAGGGCATGGCGTACCAGGCGCACCGTGCGCCACAGCGCCAGGCGCGCGGCAAGCCCGGCAGGCCGGGGCTCGCCGCAGACCCGGGCGTGCTCCTGGTCATAGCGCCGGGCGAACTCCAGCTCGATGGATGGTGGGGGATGGGACGACATGACTGGCGAACTCTTGTAGGTATCCAGAAGCCACAGGTTAAACAGTCGTTCGTGAAAAAAAGGTCGAAAGCCCTCGAGCGGTTTTGTCCAGGCGGGGCACCAGGCCACCCTTGCCCGACCCAGGGCCGATGCCAATAATGCTTCGGCACCGCGTCCCGCCCTTCACTTCAAGGAACGACCCATGCTGCCCCGCCTCTTGCTCTGCACTCTGCTCGGCCTCAGTGCCCCCGCCCTCAGCTTCGCCCAGGACCCGACCTCCCGTCTGGACCAGGTACTCGAACGTGGCCACCTCACGGTCTGCACCACCGGCGACTACAAGCCCTACAGCTACCTGCGCGACGATGGCCACTACGAAGGCATCGACATCGACATGGCCGAATCCCTGGCGAAAAGCCTCGGGGTCCGGGTGAAGTGGATCAATACCACCTGGAAGACCCTGATGGCGGACTTCCAGAGCCAGCAATGCGATATCGCCGTCGGGGGTATTTCCGTCTCCCTGGAGCGGCAGAAAAAAGCCTTCTTCAGTCAGCCCCTGGGGATTGACGGCAAGATTCCCCTGGTGCGCTGCCAGGACCTCAAGCGCTATGCAACCCTGGAGCAGATCAACCAGCCCTCGGTGCGCCTGATCGAACCACCGGGTGGCACCAACGAAGTCTTCGCCCGGGCCCATGTGCCCAAGGCCGAGCTGATCCTGTTCGCCGACAACGTGAAAATCTTCGATCAGTTGCTGACCAAGCAGGCCGACGTGATGATCACCGACGCCTCGGAGGCGCGCTTCCAGCAGAAGCACAAGCCGGGGCTGTGCGCGGTCAACCCCGAGCGCTACCTGCAATACAGCGAGAA
This sequence comes from Pseudomonas danubii, assembly GCF_042980055.1. NCBI lineage: Bacteria > Pseudomonadati > Pseudomonadota > Gammaproteobacteria > Pseudomonadales > Pseudomonadaceae > Pseudomonas > Pseudomonas danubii. Next base: position 2,846,666 of record NZ_CP116502.1, on the reverse strand, counting down.
GGCCTTTCTCCTGCCTCGGGATGACATGGCCTGGAAAAGCTACGTCGACCAGTGGCTGCACCTGAGCAAGGCCACCGGCGCCTATGACCAGGTGGTGAATCAGTGGCTGGCGGCGCCGTAGTCCTGGTCCAGCAGCATCTGCCGAAAGGCCTGGCAGGCGGCGCTGCGATAGGCGCCCCGGCGTTCCAGCAGCACCACGCTGCGGGGCGCCGGGGGTGATTGCAGGGCCAATGCCCGCAAGCCCGGCTGCTCGCGGGCGATGGCACTCGGAAGCAGGGTCGCCAACGGCCCGCGACGCACGATCTCGACAATCCCACTCACCGAATTGGCCTCGATGGCGATACGCGGCGCAATGCCCTGTTGCCGGCAATACAGGTCGATATGCTGGCGCGTGGCAAAGTCGGCGCTGAGCAGCACCAGGGAATGACGAGCCAGGGCCGAGGCACTCAAGGGTTGCTGGCCCTGCTGCGGATAGTGCAGGCCGACCATCAGGCTCAGGGTTTCGGTGAACAGCGGCTGGCAGTGGATGTCCGCCAGGTGCTCGCCGGCAAAGGCGATCCCCAGGTCCAGGCGGTCCTCGGCCAGGGCTGCTTCCAGGCGATCCTGGGTCATTTCCTCAAGGCTCAGGTCGATCCCCGGGTACTGCTGGTTGAAGCGGCTGAGCAAGGGGCCGGTGAGGTAGGCAGTGAAGGTCGGGGTCAGCGCCAGGCGCAGTGAACCGCGGCTCAGGTCCTGCACATCATGGATCGCCCGCTTGGCCGCCTGCAGGTCCTGCAGGGCGCGGCGTGCATAGACGACATAGGCCTGACCGGCATCGGTGAGACGCACGCTGCGCCCGGAGCGGTCGAACAACGGCGCCCCCAGGGACTCCTCCAACTGTTTGATCTGTTGCGACAAGGTCGGCTGGGAAACATGCAGCGCCTCGGCGGCACGGGTGAAATTGCAATGCTCGGCCACGGCCAGCAGGTAACGGATATGACGCAAGAGCATGACGGCTCCAACTATAGGCAGGGCTTATGGAAAGCATAATAAACCGGTCTTGGACGCTATAGCCGAACACTTCCATCCTTGCCCCATCAGCGACGCAAGGAGACTCCCATGCAGAACATCATCGACGGCTTCCTCAAGTTCCAGCGCGAGGCCTTTGTGCAACGCAGCGAGCTGTTCAGGCAGCTGGCCAACAAGCAGAGCCCCGGCACCCTGTTCGTCACCTGCTCCGATAGCCGGGTCGTTCCCGAGCTGCTGACCCAGCAGGAGCCCGGCGACCTGTTCGTGATTCGCAACGCCGGCAACATCGTCCCCAGCTACGGCCCGGAACCCGGCGGTGTGTCGGCCACCGTGGAATACGCGGTAGCGGTGCTGGGGGTGAGCGACATCGTTATCTGCGGCCATTCCGACTGCGGCGCAATGACCGCCATCTCCACCTGCAAATGCCTCGATCACCTGCCCGCCGTGGCCAACTGGCTGCGCCACGCCGAGTCGGCCAAGGTGATCAACGCCGCCCGCCAGCATGCCTCCCCCGCCGAGCACCTGGACGCCCTGGTGCGTGACAACGTGATTGCCCAGTTGGCGAACCTCAAGACTCATCCTTCGGTGGCCTTGGCCCTGGAACAGGGCCGGCTGAACCTGCATGGCTGGGTGTATGACATCGAGCGCGGCGCCATCGCCGCCCTCGACGGCAACAGCCAGCGCTTTGTCTCCCTGACCGAACACCCGCAGACCTGCGCCCTGGCCCGCCACGCTTCAACCGCTGCCTGAGCAACCCCTTTCATCCCCCAAGAGGAACAGACCCATGCTGCAATCTCAATTCGCCCAAGCTCCACGCCTGGCCCTGGCCGACACCATCATCGACGCCAAGGCGCGCAAGAACCTGTCGTGGCAGGACCTTGCCGACGGTACCGGGCTGAGCCTGGCCTTCGTCACCGCCGCCCTGCTGGGCCAGCATGCCCTGCCCGCTGCTGCTGCCGATCGGGTATGCGAAAAACTCGGCCTGGACCAGGACGCCAGCCGCCTGTTGCAGAGCATTCCCCTGCGGGGCAGCATCGCCGGCGGCATCCCCACCGACCCGACCGTCTACCGCTTCTATGAAATGCTCCAGGTCTACGGCTCGACCCTCAAGGCCCTGGTGCACGAGCAGTTTGGCGACGGCATCATCAGCGCCATCAACTTCAAGCTGGACATCAAGAAGGTCGAAGACCCGGAAGGTGGTTCCCGCGCGGTAATCACCCTGGATGGCAAGTACCTGCCAACCAAACCGTTCTGATCCACCATGCCTAGTCGCCGCCGCTGCAGGCGGCGCCGGGTCGCAACGAGGCACCGGGCCTTACCGATAAACCGCGGCGCCCGGTTTGCCCCGTCCTGCGCACCGAATCGCAGCCTATGGCAGCGGTTACAGGTCCGCAGTGATATTTAGTTTTTAAATAACACTGCGGACTTTCTGATTTGCCCCGACTGTCCCCCTCGCCGCCTAATCAGCCCCTGTTCCTTGAAGGTCTGGTTATGGAAAACGTTCGTGCAAGTTCCCGTCCCGCGCTCTGGCTGATGGTCAGCGTGGTCCTGGTGGCCCTCAACCTGCGGCCGTCGATGGCCACCGTCGGCCCTCTGCTGTCGGGCATCCGTGGCGATGTCCCGCTGAGTTTCAGCCTGGCGTCGCTGCTGACCATGTTGCCGGTCATGGCCATGGGCCTGGCGATGTTCTTCGGCATGGCCATCAGTCAGCGCCTGGGCGAACACCGCACCGTGGTCCTGTCCTTGCTGATCATCGGGCTGGCCACGGTCTCGCGGTTGTTCATGGACTCGGCGGCGGAGCTGATTCTCAGCGCCGTGCTGGCCGGTGTCGGCATCGCCCTGATCCAGGCACTGATGCCGGCCCTGATCAAGTCGCGCTTTGCCGATAATGTCTCACTGTTCATGGGCCTGTATGTCACCTCGATCATGGGCGGCGCGGCCATCGCGGCGTCCTTCGCCCCACTGGTGATGAACCACAGCGGCAGCTGGCGCCTGGCCCTGGCGATCTGGGCCGGCCTGGCCCTGCTGGCCCTGGTGTTCTGGTCCGCCCAGCGCCGTTCACTACCCAGCCTGCCGGCCGCCGGCGGCGGGCGTGAGTCCTTCAGCGGCAATCGCCGGGCCTGGCTGCTGGCGGTGTTCTTCGGTCTTGGCACCGCGTCCTACACCTGCGTGCTGGCGTGGCTGGCGCCCTACTACGTGGAGAACGGCTGGAGCGAACAGAACGCCGGCCTGCTGCTGGGCTTTCTCACCGCCATGGAAGTGATTTCCGGGCTGGTCACCCCGGCCATCGCCAACCGCAGCCAGGATCGGCGCCGAGTGCTGGTGGCCCTGCTGGTGCTGATCATCGCCGGCTTTTGCGGCCTGATCCTCAGCCCGCAATACCTGAGCCTGCTCTGGCCGTGCCTGCTGGGCCTGGGCATTGGCGGACTGTTTCCCATGAGCCTGATCGTGTCCCTGGACCACTTGCCCGACCCGCGCCGGGCCGGCGGCCTGACCGCCTTCGTGCAGGGCATCGGCTACCTGATCGCCGGCCTGTCACCGCTGCTGGCGGGGATGATCCGCGACCAGTTGGGCAGTTTCGAATGGGCCTGGTGGTCACTGACGGCAGTGATGGGGGTGATGATCCTCATGGTGCTGCGCTTCGACCCTCGGCATTACGCCCGGCACATCCGCTGAGCATCGGCCCGGGAGGCCTGCATGAACCCTGTGAGTTTCACCCAAGCCAACCTCGGCATGCTGCTCTGGGCAGCGCTGATCGCCGCCTCGTTCTTCGCGGCCGCCCAGGTCAGCCAGGCCATCGATCCGGTGCTGCTGACCGCCCTGCGCCTGTTGTTCTCGGCACTGATGTTCGTGCCCTTGCTGTGGTTCCAGGGCGCTGCGGCGCCGACCCGGGCCGGATTGGGCGCCCACGCGGTACTGGGCCTGCTGCTGGCGCTGTACTTTGGCTCGCTGTTCGAAGCCCTGCGCTACACCTCGGCGGTCAACACCGGCACCCTGTTCACCCTGGTGCCGCTGCTGACCCTGGCGTTCGAAGGCTGGCTGTTGCCCGGCGGCAGCCAGCAACGCCGCCTGCTGCCGATGCTGGTGGCCGGCGCCGGGGCCTTGCTGTTGGTGCTCAAGGGGGGCGCGCCGGGGCAGTTACCCTCCCTGTATGCCATGGCGGTCTATGCCCTGGGCTGCCTGGCCATGGCGGCCTATTCGCCCCTCAGCCAGCGCTTCAAGGCTCGCAGCCTGCAAGGCCGCAGCCCGGCCGCCATGACGTTCTGGAACATGCTCTTCGGTGCGCTGTTCCTGTTTGCTGCCAGCCTGGTCAGCGGCGGCTGGCGCAGCGCCGCCCTGCTCGGCAGCAACGACCTGCTGTGGCTGCTGTACCTGGCCCTGTTCGCAACCCTGGCGACCTTCTGGTTGTTGCACCGGGCCATAGGCGTCATCGCCCCTTCCACGGTGATTTCCTACATCTACCTGAGCACCCTGTTCCTCACCCTGTTCCACTGGTTGTGGCTGGGCCAGCGTCCGCTCCTGGGAGAAGGGCTCGGTGCTCTGCTGGTGGCCCTGGGCATGTTCGGTCTGGTGCGCGGCAGCCGTCCCGGGGCAGCCATGGCCTGAAATGACCCTGAGACAGGGGACATTATTCTGCGAGAAACTGCGCAGGTCGTGTTATCGGAATTTAATGTCCGGATGCTGTCCGCGAATCCCCACCCCGGGCATTTGATTAGGACGATCGTTCCGCTAGCATCGACCCGGTTTGTGCGCCACCGGCGCCAGGTGCTCAGCGGGATGGAACAGATGCTCATCAGCAACGTGCTCAGAAAACTCGACATGCAGGACCTGATGGTCTTTATCGCGGTGTACGAGCAAAGCAGTGTCACCGGGGTATCGGAAACCCTGTGCGTCAGTCAGTCGACTGTCAGCTACTGCCTGAAGAAACTGCGCAACGGCTTCGAGGACGAGCTGTTCATCAATACCCGCACCGGCATGCGCCCGACCTACAAGGCCACCAGCATGTACAGCCACGTGCTGAAGATCCTGGAAAGCATCAATCTGTGCCACAGCGGCGTACCGGCCTTCGATCCGACCCGCCAGGCCGTGACCTTCAACCTCTGCGCCCCGGAATACTTCGAGCTGCTGATCCTGCCGCGCCTGCTCAAGGGGTTCGACTACGCCGACCTGCCGGTGACGGTCAATGTGCAGAAGCTTGAGAGCGACATTCCTGCCGAGGAGCTGCGTGACGGCAGCATTGACCTGGTGATCTGCTTTGGTCCGAACTTCCATCGCAGCCATGCCGACTTCAAGTCGCAGATGCTGCTGGAGGACGATCTGGTGTGCGTCTTCGACAAGCGCGCCACACCGCCCAAGGAGCCGCGTTTCAGCCTGCAATCGTTCATCGAACGGCGCCACGTTTTTCCTACGCCCTGGACGTCGGACAGCAACATGGTGGATGGCTGGCTGGCCCGCCAGGCGCACAAGCGGCAGATCGTCGCCCGCTCCAACAGCTACAGCGCAGCGCTGAAAATGATCACCGGCACCGACTTCATCCTGACCCTGCCTCGACGCATCCAGGCCTTGCTGGCCAACGAAGCGGTGTTCAACCATTGCGAGGCCCCCAGCGGCCTGCCGGGGTTCACCCTGGACATGCAATGGAACCAGAACACCGATCAGGACAGCGCGCAGACCTGGTTCCGCGAACAGGTGGTCAAGGTCTGCGCCGAACCGGGCCTGCTTTAGGCCCTGCCCCCATCAGAGACCGACAGCCGCCTTGCTGTAGGACGCGCGGTCGATGTCGATAATCTCCACGCACAACTGCACCGCCAGCTCAGCCGGCCAGGGCGCCAGGTCCTGCAGCAGGGCCAGCAGGCTGTCGGACAATTGCTTCTTGATCTCCGGCGAGCGGCCGCTGAGCAGGGCCAACTTGACGTGGACAAAGGCCCGCTCCCCCAGGCCGGTACCCACCCGGAACGACTCGACCTTCACTGCCCGGCTCTTGATATCGAACTCATCGGCAAACTGCCCGGAGGCCACCAGCCCGTGATTGAGCCGCAGCAGCGCCTTGTCGACGTCCAGCTGGGGCAGGTTGGCGGTGTATTCCATATGCAGGTGCGGCATGGCAGAACTCCTGGTCTGTCAGGGGGAAAAGGCGCTCCATACTACACAAGGCCCGCCCCCGCGCTTGCATTATCCGCCGGCCTCATTGCCCCGCCGTCGCTGCCCGCTCGCGCAGGGCCAGGGTTTCCCAGGCGGCCACGAGCACCATCACCAAGGTGGTCAGGCTGCCCAGGGCCAGAGCAGAAAACAGCTGATTCCAGGCGGCCGGCAACAACAGCAACAGCACCGCGAGCCCGGCCAGGTGCGACAGCGGCGGCAACGGCCGATCGTTCATCACCCACTTGAACAGGGCGCAGCCCAAGAGGAACAGCCAGGGACCACCAACTATCACCAGCACCCTGGCCGGGCTGGCGTGCTCCGGGTGCATCAGCACCAGCTCATCGGCCACGGCACTGACAATGATCCCCGCCACGATCAGCAGGTGCAGATAGGTGTAGGCGATGCGCGCCTGACGCCCCGGGTCGTCGGAATGAGCGATACGGTGGTGGGCACGCTCGGCGCCACTGTCGAAATACACCCACCACATGGCGATGCTGCCCAGCACCGCCACCACGAACCCCAGCAGGCCCTGGGCGCTGGTGGCCAGCTCGGCGAAGGTGGCACCGGTCACCAGCAGCGATTCTCCCAGGGCGATGATCACGAACAGGCCGCAGCGCTCGGCCATGTGATTGCCTTCCACATTCCAGTCGGCCAGGGTCGAACGCCCCAGCCCCGGCACCCAGAAATACAGCGACGGCGACAGTACTTCGATGGCCAGGGCCAGCCCCCACAAGGCCAGCCGCTGCGGGCCCTCCAGCAGGCCGCCGGTGATCCAGAACCCCCCCGAGAACATCAGCCACAACAGGATTCGCTGGAAGTTGCGAGTCATGTTCACCGGCTCGCCGCGCACTGCCCACAGGGAATAGGCGGTGCGGCCCACCTGCATGAACACATAGGCGCCGGCAAACAACAGGCCGCGCTCACCGAAGGCCTGGGGAATCGACGATGACAGCAGCAACCCCGCCACCATCAGCACGAACAACCCGAGGCGGATCGGCAGGGTTTCCGGGTCCAGCCAGTTGGTGATCCACGACGTGAAGATCCACACCCACCACACCGCCACCATCAGCAACGCGACCTGCAGCGCCCCGCCCAGGGACAGATGGGCCAGCAGGGAATGGGACAACTGGGTCACGGCGAACACGAACACCAGGTCGAAGAACAGCTCGACCATGCCAACCTTGCCGCTGTCGTGGCTGCCACGCCCACGCAACAGGGAACGGGAACGACTCATGGGCACACTCCACCGATCAATGTTTCAACAGACGATCCACACAGCAAAGCAGCCGCCTGTGCCTATGCCAAGCTGGCGGCCTCCGTTCACTGCGCCGCTGTAGCCGCTGCCGCAGGCTACGACCCAGTCCGCAGGACGGGCAAGGCCGCCCACCCGATCCGCCAAGCAGACCGCATGGGCCAGTTTCGGGCCCGCTGCGCGGTCCATCGCAGCCTGCGGCAGCGGCTACAAAGCACGATTAGCTCGCGAGGGGCTCCCGCTCGCTCATGAAGGCTTCCAGCCGTGAGCGCAGCCAGCGCTCGGCGGGGTCGGTATCGACATGGCTGAGCCAGACCATGGACAGGTCCAGGGTTGGGGTCTTGAACGGAAACGGCTCGCAGTACAGCTGCCCCGAGGCGGCCATGGCCGCGGCGGCATAGTCGGGCAGGCTGGCGATCAGCTTGGTCCCGGCCAGCAGGGCCGGCAAAGAACTGTACTGCGGCACCGACAACACTACCTGACGGGTGCGGCCGATCTCCGCCAGCCACTCATCGGCGAAGCCGGCGACATTGGCGGTGTGGGATACCAGCACATGGGGCCGCGCACAGTACTCATCGAGGGTCAGCGGCGTGTCGCTGGCGTCGGCCCGCAGCAAGCAGGGCTGAATGTGCCGCAACAGCTTGCGCTTGGCATTGGCCGGCAGGCCCCGGGTCTGGCTGATGCCGACGGTGATGTCGCCGGAGGCCAGCAAGTCGGGAATCCGCCAGTAGTCCACGTGCTGCACCACGACCACCACCTGCGGTGCTTCCTGGCGCAGGGCTCGCAGCAAAGGCGGCAGCAGGCCGAACTCGACGTCGTCGGACAGGCCGATACGGAAGGTCATGGTGCTGCTGGCGGGATCGAAATCGTGGGTCAGGCTCAGGGCCGAGGACAGCGCGTCAAGGGCCGGCGACAGGTGCTGGATAAGCTGCTCGGCACGCGCCGTGGGCTCCATGCGATGGCCGACACGGATGAACAGCGGATCGTTGAACATCGCCCGCAAACGGTTGAGGGCGGAGCTGATGGTGGGCTGGCCGAGAAACAGCTTCTCCGCTACCCGGGTGACATTGCGTTCCAGCATCAACGCCTCGAACACCACCATCAGGTTGATGTCGGCCTTGCGCAGTTCATTGCGATTCATCGGTGCTCCCCCGGTCCCCAGACGGAGGTCAGTGTAGAAAGGCCTGTGGGCCGACGTCCAGGTAAACACCCGAGGCCTGCGGCCGGTGCTTCAGTCGAAGGTGAAGTTGAACTGGGCGCTGCTGTTGGCTGCCCCCTCAGTGATCGGCCCCGTGCGAATGTACTGGGCGCGAAAGCTGAAGCTGGCGCTATCGCTGCCCAACAGGCGCTCCATGGCGTATTGAGTGCCATTGCAATGAATGCGCGGAATCTGCTCATTGAACATGACGATGCCGACGCCCTTGGCGACGGACCGCCCCTGATCCTGAGCCGATTGAGTCAGCCCCAGGACCCCTGTCGGGTCGCAGCGCGAGGCGGGTTCGGCGCTGAACGAGACCTTCGGCAGGCTGTTGAACGAGCAGTCGTTGACCTCAAGCCTGGCCACGGCCGAAGGCGGCGAAGTCGAGCCCAGCGTGGGAAAGTCATGGGCCGAGGGACTGCCCAGACGCAGCGTAACGTTGCGGGTGACCACCTGGCACTTGGCGGCGAACTTGACGCCTTCGGCGCCCAGCAGATCCTGTTCACTGAGCAACAGTTGTTTCGAACACCGATCCCGGTTGTCCTGCTGCGGCAGGTCCAGCAAGTGTTGCCCTACCGTCACCGCCCCCTTGTCCAGATCCAGCGCGTACAGCGCCACCTGGGCACCGCTCAAGCTGTTGACCACCAGCGCGCCCTTGGGCAACTCATCGGCGGGCCGGGTCAGGATCAGCGAATACACGTAGGCCGTGACTACCTTTTTCAACGCGGCACTTGAATGCTCCACGATGTACTTTTCCAGTACCCGGGGATAGAAATTGCCCGTGAGGACATGAGGGTCCGAGCCGGACGGATAGGCCGTCACCTTGAGGCTGATGCCATCGATATTGGTCGGAATGATGCCGTCGGGAAATCTCACCCCCGGCAAATGCGCAGCGGCCACCAATTCATGCCACTCCTGGGATTCAGACTCTTCGGTGGTGTATTCGATGATCGGGTTCACGTGACGCTGCTGCAATACGGACCCCACTGGCGTGCTGCGGGTCAGTGGCGTGATCTCGACCCAGTCTTGGGCAGAGCCGTCATAGCTACTGAATGCGCAGCCTTGGGCCATGCCACTCTTAGCGGCATACGCCGGTAAGCTGCCTTGCAGGCAGGACAGCATCAGGATGATCGCGCGAATCAACAGACCGGGCCGCCGCCCATCGGTGAGGAGCCTGAGCCATGAGTCACTCATCGGTCATTGCCTCTTTTTCCATGCCGGCCCCTGGCGCGCTAGAGCGCCCCGGGAGCCCGCCAATCGATAGTGGATAGGTTGCGGTGCCCGGCGTGCCAGGGACAGTCCCTGGCAGCCGGGCCGAGGTTTTACGGACGATACTTACTCCGTCAGGCTGGCAAACCGCGTCAGACTGTCGGGAACGCGGGCCTTAGAGTAGGTACCTTGGTTGATGCCGACCTGATCATCGGAGGTCTGGAAGTAGTGCAAGACGGTATCGACCTTGACGGTGGATTTCGAGCCTTGGATCTGCCCCTCGTTCACGCCCACCAGGCCACCCAGGGTGGCACGCCAGCCGCCACTGACCTTGCTATGGGATTCGGAGTTGACGATCCGCGACTGGTTGTCGCCGACCAGGCCACCCACCTTGCTGTGCCAGGTTCCATGGACGTCGCCCGTCGCCACTGCACGCTCGATGACGTGGTTGGAGTAGTTGGTGTTAGTACCCACCAGTCCCCCCACCGAGCTGTAGGTATCGCCAAATACCTTGCCATGGGCCTCAACCGAGATCAGGTCGCCATCGTTGTAGCCCACCAGGCCGCCAATATTACTGCTGGCATAGCCCTCCACCGCGCCAAGCGCTTTGGCATCGTAGATGAGCCCACCGATGTTGCTGCCGACCAGGCCGCCGACGTTGGCCTTCAATCCGCCTTTGACCTGTCCCTTGGCCTCGATGTAACCGCGGATCGTGCTGTCATCGCTCTTTCCTACCAGTCCCCCCAGATTCACGCCAGCGCGGTCAATGACATTCCCGGAGGCCTGGACGTTGCTCAGCACGCTTTGGTTCTGCTGCGAGCCGACCAACCCGCCGGCCGCCTCAGTGCCCACCCCATAGACATTGCCGCTGGCACTGGAACCGCTGATGGTGCCAGACCGGTTGACCCCGACCAGGCCGCCAATATGGCTACCCAGCGAGCCATGCACGGTCGCCGAAGAACTGGAGCCGGTAATGGTGCCGTTCTGGTTATTACCCACCAACCCGCCCAGATACAGCCCCTTGTAGAACGGGTTGTAAGTACCGACGGAGCCCTTGCTCGACGAATTGATAATCACCGCGCCATTATTGACCCCCACCAGCCCACCGGCGGCGCCCATGATCTGCCTATGCATATGGGTAGTGATATCGACATGACTGGAACTGCCGCTGATGATGCCGGTGTTGACAAGACCGAAGCGGTTTTCCCCGGCCACGCCGCCGATGGCCGCGGTATGGGCGCCGCCGTACAGCGAACCCGCTACCGAAGAGTCCTTGATCGAACCGCCGTAGTTGACCCCCACCAGGCCGCCCAGCTTGTTGCGCTGGCCGCTCTTGGCGTTGACCTGCATATCACGGGCACTGACCCGAGCGATGCTGCCGCTATTACGCCCCACCAGGCCGCCGATTTCACTGAAACCCTTCGCGCTGTTTTGCCCGTTGACGGTGATCGAGGCCAGCTTCAGATCGCTGATGGTGCCCGAGGACTGGCCGAACAATCCGGCGTACAGGCCCGAACTGTCGATGGTGAAGCCACTGATGGTATTACCCAGACCATTGAGCGAGCCGGTGAACAGCTCATCGCCGCCAATGGAGTTGATGGTCCCTGATCCCTTGATCTGATTGCCCAGGACATAGTGGTCATCGAGCTTGTTGCCGATGGCCTGCAACTGCTGGCTGTTCTGGATCACTTTGTGCTGCTTGCCATTGGCGTCAAACCCGGCGTTATCTCCAGACAAGGTCACCAGGCCCTGGTTGCCCACGACCAGTTGCTCGCCATGATTGACCCCCAGGCTGTTGTTGACGCCGGTGAGGCTCACGTGATTGTCGAGCCGGACCGACTTGTCGGCGTTCAATTCCAGACGCGACTTGTCACCCGTGGCGTTGATCCGTTGATTGACCTTGACGTCCTTGGCGGAGGTCAGGGTCAGTTGGTTGCCGCTTTTCCACTCCACCGCAGCGTCCACCGCCACATCGCCATTGCGGCTACGCAGATGAACGTTGGTGTTGTTCAGGTTCTGGGAGAGCGTGCTGTTGACCAGGGTCGGGCTGCCAGCCACGCCCGTCGAACCCACCTTGACCTCGTTGGACTCGATGACCCAGGTGCCGGCGCGATTGTTCCTGGAGCTGGTATCGACCTCGGCATTGAGCTCGACTCGGGTGACCGCGCCCGATGTCTGCACCGTACCGCCGTCGCCGTAGCTGGATTCGGCCTTGGCCGTCAATTTCCCCCCCACATTGACCACGCCACGCTCGCCACCGTCCAGAACAATGCGCCCATCCTTGTTGGACAGGGTATTGGCCTCGATCACGCCCTGGTTGTTGACCACCGCCTGAGTCAGCGCATTGGCGCTCTTGGCCAGCATCAGCACCTGACCGCCATCGGCCTTGAGCAACGACGTGTTCTGCGCCAACGCATCCGCGGCGGCAGCGTTAATCTGCAAGCTGATCAGATTGTCGTTACCCAGGCTCAGGGTGAAGTCGTTACCAGCCGCCAGTGCCACGGCTCCTCCATTGGCAACGATTTCGCCATTGTTGCGCACCCGCGCGCCCAGCAGTGCCACGTAGCCGCCCTCGGCGGCAGTGATCTTGCCGTCGTTGATCACTTCCACCGCCGATTTTCCGGAGAACTGGTAGCGAGCGTTGGCGAAATCCTCATCACTGATGCCACGGGTAGAGGCCACCAGGCCGCCCACGTTGACCTGCGCACCCTGGCCGATCAGCACACCGTTGGGGTTGATCAGAAACACCTGGCCGTTGGCGTTCAGCGCGCCCTGAATGTTGCTGGCCTTGAAGCCGGTCACCCGGTTCAGGGCGATGGAGTCGCGTCCCGGCTGGTTGAAGGTCACCGACTGATCGGCGGCGATGTTGAACTCGGTCCAGTTGGTGACCAGCTTGTCGGTCTTTTGATTGATCACCAGGTCGTTGCCATAGACGTCATAATTGGCACTGCCGGAAACCGGCGTGCCTCCTTGGGGCAACGCCATCGCCGGCGTCAGTCCTCCCAGGGCAAGCAAGCCGGCTGCCATCACCAGCAACCCCTTGCGCCCACCACTGCGACGCCGGCGCCGCGCGCCCTCGCACGTCACGCTCCAGCGACCTTGGGCCTGGTTCCATACCAACGCATAAATCTTATTCACAATGACTCCTTATTGACGTTTAAACGCTCTGCTGTTTTTCGCAGAACGGCACTACTTCCAAAGCACGCGCAGGCCTTCAGAAAAACTGTGTCGCGCTGACCCAGATCCGTGGGGTGCGCTCGGGACCGTCCCCGGCCTTCTGGTTATCCAGGGGCCAGGCACTAGTCAGGTTGAGTTGCCGCTGATCGCCGCTCCAGCGTGCCCCCAGCCCCGCCGCTTGCAGGCGCTGGGTATTGATTTCGCTCGTCCAGGGCAGGCGGTTGACCTGCACATAGCCCTTGTCGGCAAACAGGCTGAGCTGCCAGCCGGGTGCCAGGGCGTAGCTCAGCTCCAGGCCGGCCTGCCAGCCCTGGTCGCCAATACCGGCGCTCAGGGGATAGGCGCGCACGCCGTAGGGGCCGCCCAGCCCCATCTTTTCCGAGCTGTCGAGGTTGGCCGAGGTCCACTGGGCATTGACTTGGGCATAGAGCTGGAAGCGGTTGCCCAGGCGCTGCAGCCGCGCAACCTGCAGGTTGGTCTTGGCGAAGCCGCCGCCGGTGGCGGCGCTATAGCGATCCAGGCGCTGCTCAAAGGCATCCTCGAAGGTCAGGCGGCCGGAGCCGTAGGACAGGCTGAACTGGTTGTAGCCACCGCCGAGGAACCGGTCCTGACGGTTGCCGCCCAGGCTCAGGGTCCACAACTCGATGTGCTTGCGCTTGCTCAGCTCAAGCAGGTCGATGTCGTCGCGCAGTTGCTTGTTCTCGTACTGCAGTTGCGCACTCAGGTCGAAGGTCCGCCCGCGCAGGATCGGCTGAGCGAGGAACAGGCTCTGGACACTGGCCTGGCCATTGATCTGCAGCTTCTTCAAACGCTTTCTGTTGAGCTCGTAGCTCATGTGCGAATAGGCCGCGCCGACCCGGGTCGACCAGGGCCCGAGGGGCAGCTGATAGGCGCTGCGCCAGTAGCGCTGGTCGCGGTCACTGCCCAACAGGCGCACATTGAGCTGGTCCCCCAGGCCCAGGGGGTTGTTGAGGTTGAAGCTGCCCCCCAGGCGGAACTCGCCGGTGTGGTAGCCGCCGAAGTTGTCCGCCTCCAGGCTGCCACTGGCCCAGGGACCGGGCTGTGCCTCCACCAGCAGATCGCTGGTGCCGGGGGCCTGTCCCGCACGCAACGTGCCCTTGACCCGGACCCCGGGCAGATCGTTAAGCAGCAGCAGGCTGCGCTCAAGGTCCGCGCTGTTGACCGCCGCGCCATCGTCCAGTGCGGCCAGCGGCCCACGGAGCACGCCATCCCGGGCACGGGACTGGTTGCTCAGCTCGACCCGGCCATAGCGACCTTCCATGACCTCGATGCGCACCACGCCGCCATCGATTTCCTGAGCCGGCAAGAAGGCCCGGGCCAGCAGGTAGCCCTGTTGCTGGTAATGGGCGGTGATGCGCTGCGCCGCGTCACGCAAACCGTCAAGGTCGAGTTCCCGCCCGCGCAGATCGTCCAGCAGCGGCTGCAGGTCCTGATCGCTGAACACTTGATTGCCCTCGATGACGAAAGCCTTGACCTGCAAGCGCACCCCAGAAGCATCCGCAGCCGATGTCGACCGCTCGGCCTTGGGCACATCCAGTTGCACGTCATCGGTGGGCGGCGGCAGCGCCGGCTGGGTGGCTTCGATATCCCGTATGGCCTGTCCGGCGCTGGGCACCTGAACCCGCATCTGGGCCTGCGCCAGCACAGGCAACAACAGCGCCAGCAACATCACCGGCCGCCGCGCCAACGGCACTCGCGCCCGCTCCGGACCTCGCCCCTTGCCCACACCAACCGACAGTCCGGCTGGCGCACCACTACAGCTGTACTTGCACACTTCCACTCAGCGTCTCCCCGCTGTCTAAAACCACTTGGTATCGAATTTCTGCCGCGCCGCCGCTCAACACCGGCGCGGCGAACAAAGGCAGGCGCGCCGAGCCGAACGGCTCGACGGTGATGCCCTGCACAGTCATGGGTTGGCCTGGGTCGCCCACATCCACCCGAGCCAGGGACACGTAGTACGGCGTCGGATTGCTCACGCTGAGCAGCGCAGCCCCAGCCGCCTGCGCCGCCATCTGCAGGCTCCAGCGCAGCTGGCGCGCCGCCTCGTCGGCGCGACCCGGCAGGCCCTTGGGGCGATACAGCAGCTTCATGCGCAGGCGGTAGCTCAGGCTCAGCTGGTTGCTGCTCAAAGGCCGCAGGGACGGCACTTCCAGAAAGTTGAGCCAGAACACCGACTCGCGATCGGCAGGCAGCGGCTCACCGCTGTAACGCAGCGACAGGACGGAGCTCTGCTGCGGATCAAGCCGCGACAGCGGGGGCGAAAGCACGAATGGCACCGCCAGCCGGCTCGGATCGACCGAGGCATCGCCCTTGTCCAGCCAGGTCTGCAGCAGCAGCGGCGCCGTCCCGAGATTGCCGACCCGGATGCTCAAGGCCGCCAGCCCCTGGGGATAGATAAAGCGCGTGCCGACAATCGACAGATCGGCGCGCACGCCCTGACTGAACAGCAGCACCGCCGCCAACAGGCACACGCAACGCACCACACCAGCAAGACGGCTACTCAAGATGCAGGCTCCGTGGTGATGGCGCTCTGCTGCGCCCAGCGGTGACACGGCAAGTCGAGCAGAAGCGAATCGTTGCCCGGCTGCGCCGCGGGCGCCGGCAATACATAGTCGATCAGGCACTGCTCGCCAGGTCCTTCGCCCCACTGCACACGGATGCGGCCCCGGTCCTTCTCGCTGCGCAGCACCAGGCGACTGCCCTGCCCCACCGCCCCCAGCTCCTCGCCGCTGTCGGCGTCCAGGGCACTGGCGGCAAAGGGCAGCGGCGCGCCATCGGCCTGCCGGCTGTCGATCAGAAACGCCCGGGCCTTGCGGGTCGGGTAGGACAGCCTGACCACGGCCCCCGCCCGGGGCGCGACATTGCGCGAACTGACCTGCAGTTCGACATCCTCATCCATGCCGCTGGGGTCCAGGTCCACGGTATTGAGCTGATAGGGCGCCAGGCTCGGCAGCACCGCATAACCTTGTCCGTCCACCTGCGTACCGGCGTAACCGACACTGGCGCCCCTGGCATGGGGGGCATGCACCAGGGCTGCGGTTTCACTCAGGGTCTGGGACAGGGTCAGGCCCCCGGAATGCAGGAGCATGCCGCCGGAGGCACCCAGCGACTGGGCCCGATAGTCACGGCCCTGGGACAGACTCGAACTCAGGGTCACCTGCGGCAGGTAGTAGCTCAGGTTGGCGTTGGTCGAGGTTTCCCGCGGCTGGGCATCATGGGACACCGAGACGCCATAGGACGCCGTGTCGTGCTCGCCCAGTGAACCGGAAATGCCGCTGGAGTAACGGGCACCGGAATTCTGGTCGTGACTGGCAAAGGCATTGGCCAGGGTGGAACGCCCGGCGACGCCCCCCAGGGGCAGCGACAGACTGAGGCTCCACAAGGTGTTCTCACTGCGGGTGCGACGCCCCGAGAACTGGCTCGAACCCTGGGTACGCTGGACGCTTAGGGCATAGCTGAGGCCGCGCCACTGGTGGTTGTAGCCCATGGCGTAGTTGCGGGCCTGACCGCGGCTGTTCCAGTAGTTGAGGGAGGAACCGTTGAGGTAAAAGTTACCGCCGATGCCATCCACCCGCTGGTTGATCGTCACATCCAGCCGATCGCGGACACGGGCGAAGTCTTCGAAGCGCGCGCCTCGGTTGACGAAGTCCTCAAGGTCGATGGCGTCCCGCAGGCTCAGGTAGCCCCGGGTGGAATAGCGATAAGCCAGCAACGAGAACTGGGTGCCGCTGTCATGCAGGTTCTTGCTGTAGGAAAGACGCAGGCTGGTGCCCTGCAGGTTGCCATTGCGCGGCACCTGGGTGCGGGACTGGGTCAGGTCGAGACCGAAACCACCGAGCTCGGTGTTCAGCGCCGCGCCGATCAGGCCGGCCATGTAGCTGCCGGTGAGCGAGGCGCCGGCATAACCGGTGACCCGGTTGTCCAGCCCGCGTTGCAGGGTGCCCTGGGCCACATACTGGTGCAGGCCACGCCCTCCGGCCCTGATCACCTGACCGCCGGTCAGGCTGTAGCGGGTGACGCCGGGACGCAGGTGGCGGGCCATGGTGGCAAAGGGCACGGTAAAACGCTGGGTACGGCCATCGGCCTCGGTGACCGTCACCTCCAGGTCACCACCAAAGCTGGCGGCCTGCAGGTCGGCAATCTCGAAGGGGCCTGGGGCAACGGTGGTTTCATACACCAGGTAACCACGCTGCTGCACCGTGACCTTGGCGTTGGTATTGGCCGTGCCGCGCACCACCGGGGCGAAATAGCGCTGGGTGGTGGGCAGCATGCGTTCATCGCTGAACAACTTGACCCCGCGAAACGACACCGAATCGAACAGCTCGGAATCGGTCACGCTCTCCCCCACCAGTAATTGCGAACGCCAGTCGGTCAGGTCGGTCTGGCCGTAGATGTAGCCCCGCTGATAATCGCTGCCGCTGTCGGGCGACCAGGACAAGGTGCCGCTGTGACGCAGGCGCAGGTTTCCCAGGTTCAGGCCCATGCTCAATCCGGCATAACCGTTGGTACTGCGCTGGCCACGGCTCTGGGAGCTGAACAGGTTGGTGCTGTAGTTCAGCCGGGCAGCGTTGATGCCCGAGTCCCAACTGGCCGGATCGACATAGCTGGAGGCGACTTCAGGCAGCACGAACAGCTGTGGAACCGAGAGCTCAAGCTGCTGTTCGGCCATGTTGACCCTGGTGGTGACGTGGTGGATGTAACTGGCAAGGTCCCCGCAGAACAGGCCATCGCCTTGCAGCGGATGGCTGGCAGGCGCCAGCGCAGCGTCGGCTTTGTGCAGGTCGATGCCCAGTTGCGTGAGCAACTCGCGGTCGTAGCAGGGCTGGCTGCCCTGGGGGTCAGCGCTTTCGCGCAATTCGATCTCGATCAGCCCGCGCCAGGCGCCACTGACCCGCACATCCAGCAGGTACTTGCCCGGCGCCACGTAACCCGCGCGCTCGAAGCGCTGCGTGTCGATGAGGGTTCCCGGCCCCTTGAACAGCATCTGGGTATCGAAGAACACCGGGCTGTTCTGCGGCGTGTCGCCGGACACCTCCGACAGCACGGCTTGATCAGCGGTCATCGGCTGGGCAGCCACAGGAGCCGCCAGCCCCAGTAGCCCGGCCAGCACCGACAGTGCTCGCAAGAGCCGGGCCGGACCATCGCCAGGACAGACTCGCGCAAGCACAGGAAAACCCAGCCAAAAGGGCCGCACACTGAACATAATCGATACCAATGCACTCAGCGTTTAATAACCAGGGCCAAGAGCGGAGTTGAATTAACAGGGCAACTAGAGAAGGTTCTTTTCAAGCGGCACCCGGCCACCGAAGTCATTGACTACTTCAAAGTGCACAGCCGCATTGCGTGGCGCTCTTTCAGCGCCTGCCGGCCAGGCGAAGGACTCCCGAGCAAAAGGCGCGACCATCCCGGCCCCCAGGTCGACGGTGCGTCCTTGCACTTGCACCTCGACCTTGCTGAAAGACAGGTAGTAAGGCGTTGGATTGGATACCTGGATGACCGGACCTGCGGCCTGGTCTTTGGCCACTCCCGCGGGCTCAAACTTCCAACTGAGTTTTCCCACCGCCGAGTTGACATCGACCTTCAAGTCCGCAGGGCGAAAGAACAACTTGATCCGATGACGGAAGGTAAAGGCCAATCGGTTTTCATCCTGCTTCTGTTGTGGCGGAACTTCCAGAATGTTCAGCCAGTACAGTGACTCACGATCAGCGGGCAACGGTTCTTTCGAATAACCAATACGCAGTACCGCCGCGGCATTGGGCTCCAGGCGACTGAGTGCCGGTGTAAGTTGAAAGGGCACTTTCATTTCTTCCGGCGCCTTACTGGCATCACCATCATCAATCCAGGCCTGAACCAATATCGGCATACCGCCTGGATTATTCATTCTCAGTGTCACATCACGCGCACTCGCCGGATAAACCACACGAGTGCCATGAATGACTATTTCCGCATTGACTACCGAAGAGAACAAACTCAGGAAGAGGGCGCCGATAACGAACGTTTTAAATACATGCGCTTTCGGCGCCATGAGCAACTCCTTATGTAACTGACAGATGTCAGTTGTACGTCACATCGAAGTTGATATTGGAGTCGGCACGACCTTCGACGATCGTGTCGCTGACCGCCACATAAGAGGCCTTGAACTTCAGCACGGCCTTGTTACCGATAACTTCGGCAACCTGCTGATTGTTGTTTTCCGACAGGTCGATTTTCCCCGGCGTGGCGCCGTTGTTGTGAATCTGGATCTGCACGCCCGAGGCCGAACCGGAACCGCTGTCGATCAGACGCAGGTTGCCGGTGGCGTTATCAATGAAACCATCCTTGTGGAAGCTGACGGCGGCTTTGGAGCCGTCGGTGCAGCCGCCGCCACTGAGGTTGATGTTGAATTCCTTGAACTCGGAAGCCGTGCCGACGCCACCGGTGAAAACCGAAGGCAGGACGTTGCCGAACTTGACCGTGCCGGTGTTCGCTCCGGATTCGTTGGCATCGACCTGAACCTTGCAACTGACACTGGAGATCAGGCCTTCGAACTTCACGTTGCCGGAGTTGAGACCGGTTTCTGCGTAGCTCAATGCCGGAGTCAGTGCCGCAAGCAGCAACCCGGAGGTCGCCATGGATGCAAAAGATTTAAGTTTCATCTGATTCCCTATTATTAAAAACCGTCTAAGAGCACAGTATTCAAAACAACTTCGCCCTCCCGAGACGTACAGCCTTGCTGAACTTCGAGCCAACGAGACATGAGTTGAACACCACAACAACCTCGACCAACCGCTCTCGCCCACAATAAAATGCATATTGACAACAGGCATCTGCATTCCATCCAGAGCGGACATTACGATACCGACTGCCCTCTTCTTTTAGAATAACGACCAATCTTCATGTAACGAGGAGCACTCTCTAAATGAACAAGATTTTTCTCGGAAACTTGTACTACTTAAAAACCACTAAACACACTAAAAACAGCCAATAAATAAGACACTTCTTATATAGAGCCCCATAGACTGCAAACACGCGATATACGACAGAGATTCAGCGCTGTAACCAACTGATCAAGTGACGGTCGGCCGGATCCGGACCCAAGTGCTGGGCAAGCCCCGAACATCCGCCCAACGAAAAACGCCCGGTGCATTGCACCGGGCGTTTGGCCAGAGTTCTCGACAACGCAGCCTGTGCTGCAAGCGCTCACAACGCGTTTGAGCGCCCCGAAACAGGGTGCGCAACTGCGGCCATGGGGCGCACCGGTCGCGGGTCTTCCTGGCCCTGACGCAAGCGCAAGGCCGCCAGTGCCGCCACCAGTAGCACCAGGGCAATGGCCTTGAGGCCGTTCATGGCATCGCCGGTGCTCATCTCGATCGCCCCCATCACCGAGGGGCCGACAAAACCGCCCAACAGTCCGCAGGAGTTCACAAAGCCCAGGCCTCCCGCCAGGGCCGCACCTTTGAGCCGTGACGCCGGGTACAGGAAGATGATCGACTGCACCACAAAGAACATCAGCGCCGCCACGCAGAACCCCAGCAGACTGAACACCGGCCCGGAAAAGGCCGCAATCAGCAGCCCGGCCGCCATCGTCAGCAAGCCGCAGACCAGCAAGCGCCGGGCCCGCTGCGCGCTGGTGGCCAGCCGTGGCAGGCTGATCGCCCCCAGCGCCGCGACGATCCACGGCAAGGAGGTCAGCAGGCCGACGCTCATCAGGCTCAGGCTGCCGTACTTGCCGATGATGCTGGGGAGGAAAAAGATCACGGTGTAGATGGTGATCTGGTGGCAGAAGTAGACAAAGATCGCCAGCAGGATCTGCGGCGTAAAGCACTGCCGGAACGAATGCCCGCCCTGCCCTGCCCCCTCATCGGCTTCGTCGGCCAGGCGCTGCTCGATGCCCCGGGCCTCCTCGGCGCTCAACCAGGGCGCGCGGCTTGGACGGTCCGGCAGGCGCCGCCAGACCACCCAGGCGAAGAACACCGCCGGCAGCCCTTCGAGCAGGAACATCCACTGCCAGCCATGCCAGCCCAGCAAGCCGTCCATCTTCATCAGCGCGGCGCCCAGCGGACCGCCGATGATATTGGCCAGGCACACCCCCAGCAGGAAATAGCCGGTAGCCCGGGCCCGTTGCCGGCGGTCGAACCAGTAGGTCAGGTACAGCATGACCCCGGGAAACAGGCCGGCTTCGGCGATCCCCAGCAGCAGGCGCAGTACATAGAAGGAGGTCTCGCCCTGGACGAAGGCCATGGCGGCGGAGATCAGCCCCCACGTGACCATGATCCGGGCAATCCAGAAGCGCGCGCCGACCTTGTGCATGATCAGGTTGCTGGGCACCTCGGACAGCGCATAAGTGAGGAAGAACAACCCGGCACCCAGGCCATAGGCGGCGGCGGAAATACCCAGGTCCACATCCAGTTGATGCTTGGCCAGGGCGATGTTGGTGCGGTCGAGAAAGCTCAGGACATAGGCCGCGATCAACAGCGGCATGAGTTTGAGAAACATCAGGCGGGTCAGCTGTTGCGGGTCCCGGGGCGCTGCAGTGGTTGCAGTGTTCATGGGGCATATCCCTTTGTAGTTGTTATGCGGGATCGTCAGCGGGCCTGGAGACAGGGCCGCTGACACGGACCTTCAAGGGTCAGAACGCGACGTGCTCACGCCCCTTGAGCCCGAGCAGGGCCCGGGCTTCATCCGGGGTCGCCACACGACCGCCCAGGGCTTCGATGACCGTGCGAATGCGCCGCACCTGATCAGCGTTGCTGGCCGCCAGTTTGCCGGGGCCATCCCACAGCGAGTCCTCCAGGCCGACCCGGGCATGGCTGCCCATGGCCAGGCCCATGGTGGCCAGGGGAATCTGGTTGCGCCCGGCGCCGAGGATCGACCAGTGATAGGCATCGCCAAACAGCCGGTCGGCGGTACGGCGCATGTGCGCCAGGTCCTCGGGATGACCACCGATGCCGCCCCGCAGGCCGAACACCGACTGGATGAACAGCGGCGCCTTGAGCAGGCCGCGCTCAAGAAAATGCGCCGCGGTATACAGGTGACCGATGTCGTAGCACTCGATCTCGAAGCGGGTGCGATTCTCGGCACAGGCGCTGAGGATATGGGCGATATCGCGGAAGGTATTGCGGAAGATCCGGTCGTCGCTCTCCTCCAGGTACGGCCGCTCCCAGTCGTGCTTGAACTCGGTGAAGCGGTTGAGCATTTCGTACAGGCCGAAGTTCATCGAGCCCATGTTCAACGAGGCCAGCTCCGGCTTGAATTCCAGCACCGGCTGCAGGCGCTCCTCGACGCCCATCGTGGGGGCACCACCGGTGGTGAGGTTGATCACCACGTCGCAGGCCGCCTTGATCTGCGGCAGGAAGCGCCGGAACAGCTCGGGGTCCTGGCTCGGCCGCCCGTCCTCCGGGTCTCGGGCATGCAGGTGCACGATGGCCGCACCGGCTTGGGCCGCAGCGATGGCCTCGGCGGCGATTTCTGCGGCGGTGATCGGCAGGTGCGGCGACATGGACGGGGTATGAATCGCCCCGGTGACAGCACAAGTGATGATGACAGGCGTTTTTTCAGACATGACGGTACTCCGACTTTTATTCTTGATGAAAAAAATCCCTGGGTGTCGCTGATGGAATTCACCGCTGACGACCTTCAGCGGTGCGGATCGCGGGCGCGGCTAGAGGTACTCGACGTTGCCGTCGACGCTGATCGCCTGGCCGGTGATGTTGCGAGCCGCCGGCGAGCAGAGAAACAGCGCCATGGCGGCCACGTCCTCGGCGCTGACCATGCGCTTGAGGGAGATCTTGTTCAGGTACTCCTGGCGCATTTCGGCCACCGGCACTCCGGTCTGTTCGGCCCGGGCCTGAATCACCGCGTCCATGCGCGGCCCCTGGACTATCCCCGGCAACAGCGCATTGACCCGGATATCGCTGGCCCCAAGCTCGGCCGCCAGAGACTTCATCAACCCGACAATGGCCCACTTGGTGGCCGCATACGGCGTACGCCAGGCATATCCCAGGCGCCCGGCCACCGAGGCGATGTGCAGCAGATGGGCGTTGTCCGAAGCCTTGAGCAAGGGCACTGCGTGGTGGGCAAAACGGTACTGCGCGGTCAGGTTGATATCGATGGTGCGCTGCCAGTCGGCGTCGCTGACGGCATCGATGCCGGCCGTGGGCCCGGCAATACCAGCGTTGTTGACCAGCACATCAAGCCCGCCGAAGCGCTTCACCTGAAGCTCGAACAGCGCGTGGATCTGTGCCGGATCAGCGACATCGGTGCGGGTCGCCAGCGCCTCGGGGTAGCGATCCCGGAACGCCGCCAGGGCCGCCTCACTGACATCGCAGACGTGCACCTGGGCGCCGGCTTCGAGATAGGCCCTGGCCAGCACTTCGCCGATGCCCGCCGCGCCGCCGGAAATCATCACCCGCAAGCCCGGGTATGGCTGTAAACGCTGCAAGATGCTCATGCCCGACCTCCTTTGAGCGCCGCCGCACCAGGCTTCTTGGCCAACAGCCGGCCCAGAGAATCCGCCGCTTGCATGATGTCGTCGGTGACGGCCGCTCGCACTCCCGGACCATCGCCGGTGGCCAGGGCTTCGACGATGCGATTGTGGGCTTCCATGGAACGTTGCAGGTGGGCCTGGTCCGGTGCCACCAGGGCAAAACACGGCCCCATGTGCAGCCAGAAATTCTCCACCGCGGCCATGGTCAGCTCGGCTCGGGCCACGGCATAGATACGTCGGTGAAAGGCGAAGTTGGTCCACAGGTAACGGGACACATCCACCTCATCGGCAGCCTTTTGCATCTGCCGGCACAGATCGGTGATCTCCTGCAGATCGCTCTTTTGCAGATGCTGCAGAGCTTTTTCCGCCAGCAGCCCTTCCAGGGCCACCCGTGCATCACGGATCTCCCGCAGACGCTCCAGCGTCATCATTCGCACTCGCAGGCGGGAAGTTTCCGTGACCTCAAAGGCATTTTCCGCACTCAGGCGCTGCAGGGCTTCGCGCACCGGCATGGGGCTGGAACCCAGGGCTTCGGCCAGGCCACGAATGGTCAACTTCTGGCCGGGCTGAAAACGCCCACTCATCAAGGCTTCGCGAATCTGCCGGTACACCTGCTCCTGCAAGGTATCGCGAGAAACCTGACGCAACGTGGGAAGGGGGATTGGGCCTTGGGACATAGGACCTTCAGACATGGCATCTACCTGTGTTGTGGTTCTTGTGTCCGACAATATGTGATCACAAATCAAATATGTCAAACATCAGGATTTGATCCACAACCCGTCATGAAGGGCAAATTAACCGTTAAAACATTTAATAAATTCCGCACAGCGGAACAATATTCCGTATTGACCACAATATTCATTGATGACAGGATTATTTTCTCCAAGTGATTCAAATAGCGGAATAAAGCTATCCGTGACTGGGATGTTCTGCTGGTCACCCTCAACGCCATGCCGCGCCCACCGACCTCTCGCTGCCCTTCACCCCGGAGACTGCTGCAATGAGTTGCGAAACAGCCCTGCCAATCGTCGAAAGCGCATTACACGGAAACATCCTGGTGCTGACCCTCAACAACCCGCCGGTCAACGCCCTGGGGGTGGAGATCCGCCGCGGACTGCTGGCGGCCATCGACAGCGCCAACGACAACCCGGTGGTCGAAGCCATACTGCTGGTCGGTGCAGAACGACACTTCTGTGGCGGCGCCGACATTCGCGAATTTGGCCAGACGCCCCAGGCTCCGGCGCTGCCGGAGGTGGTCAAGCGGATCGAGGACAGCAGCAAACCGGTGCTGGCGGCGATCCAGGGCGTGGCCCTCGGAGGAGGCCTGGAAGTCGCCCTCGCCGCCCATTACCGCCTGGCCACCGGCAGCGCCCGGCTCGGCCTGCCAGAGGTGTTGCTGGGCTTGCTTCCCGGGGCCGGCGGCACCCAGCGTCTGCCACGCCTGATCGGTGCCAAAGCGGCTCTGGAACTGATGCTCAGCGGGCGCCATCTGAGCGCCAAGGAGGCCCTGGATCTGGGTTTGGTGGACCGTCTGGGGGACAGCGATGACGCCCTGGCCGAAGGCCTGGCCTACATGCGCCAGTTGCTGGCACAGGGCGCCACTGTCCGACGCACCCGGGATGCTCAGGCCCTTAGCGAGCCAGCCGCCCAGCGCCAAGCGATAGATGCCGCCCGCCAGCAGGCCACGCAGAAATTCCGAGGCCTGCTGTCGCCGTTGCACATCATCCAGGCCGTGGAAGCGGCCCTCGATCAATCCTTCGAAGACGGCCTGCGCGAAGAACGCCGACTGTTTCTGGAGTGCCTCGACAGCCCGCAGCGTGCCGGGCTGGTGCATGCTTTTTTTGCTGAACGGGAAGTGCTCAAGGCCCCCGAGACCCGCGCGGCAGCACCCCGGGCCATTGCCCGGGTGGGGGTGGTGGGCGGTGGCACCATGGGCGCCGGCATCGCCGTAACGGTCCTCGACGCGGGGCTGGAAGTGACCATGATCGAACGCGACCAGGACGCCCTGAATCGCGGCCGCGGCAATGTCGAGAAGGTCTACGACACCCTGATCGACAAAGGTCGCCTGACCCAGGCCGACAAAGCCGCGACCCTGGCCCGTTTCCGCGCCAGCACCGACTACCAGGATCTGGCCCAGGCCGATCTGGTGATCGAAGCCGTGTTCGAGGACATGGCGGCCAAGCTCGCGGTGTTCGCCGAACTGGATCGCGTGTGCAAGGCCGGCGCCGTACTCGCCAGCAACACCTCCTACCTGGACATCAACGCCATCGCCCAGAGCGTCTCGCGACCTGCCGACGTGATCGGCCTGCACTTCTTCTCCCCGGCCAACATCATGAAGTTGCTGGAGATCGTGGTGCCGGCCAAGGTCGCCGCGGAGGTCGTCGCCACGGCCTTCGAGCTGGCGAAACAGTTGCGCAAGGTGCCGGTACGCGCCGGCGTCTGTGATGGATTTATCGGCAATCGCATCCTCGCGGTCTATCGCCAGGCCGCTGACTACATGATGGAAGACGGCGCCTCGCCCTATCAGATCGACCAGGCCCTGCGCGATTTCGGCTTCCCCATGGGCCCCTTCCAGGTGGCGGACCTGGCCGGTGGCGACATCGGCTGGGCGACCCGCCAGCGCAAGGCCGCCACCCGTGATCCCCGGGCCCGCTATGTACAGATCGCCGACCGCCTCTGCGAGCGCGGCTGGTTCGGGCAGAAAACCGGTCGCGGCTACTACCTCTATGCCCAGGGCCCGCGCAGCGCCAGCCAGGCCCCGGAAGTCCTGGCGATCATCGACGCCGAGCGGGCCCGGGTCGGCATCACGCCCCGGGCCTTCAGCAACGCGGAAATCCTGCGGCGCTACATGGCGGCCATGATCAACGAGGGCGCCAACGTGGTGCATGAAGGCATCGCCCTGCGGCCCCTGGACGTGGACATCACCCTTATCCACGGCTACGGCTTTCCGCGCTATCGCGGGGGCCCGCTCAAGTACGCCGACCAGTACGGCCTGCCCCAGGTCCTGGCGGATATCCGCGAGTTTGCCGAAGAAGATCCGCTGTTCTGGACAGCCTCACCCTTGCTGGTGCAGCTGGTAGAGCGCGGCGAGAACTTTGACAGCCTCAATCACAGCCACTGACCAAGGAGCACGTCCCATGCGCGAAGCCGTCATTGTCTCCACTGCCCGCACGCCCCTGACCAAGGCCCATCGAGGTGAATTCAACATCACCCCCGGCCCCACCCTCGCCGCCTTCGCGGTACGCGCCGCGGTCGAGCGGGCCGCCATCGATCCGGGGCTGATCGAAGATGCCATCCTCGGCTGCGGCTACGGCGAAGGCACCACCGGGCGCAACGTCGCGCGCCTGGCAGTGGTCCGCGCCGGCTTGCCCATCAGCATCGCCGGCACCACGGTCAACCGCTTCTGCGCCTCCGGGCTGCAGGCCATTGCCATGGCGGCGGGACGCATCGTGGTGGACGGTGCCCCAGCGATCATCGCCGGCGGTGTGGAGAGCATTTCCCAGATCCGTGGCCGCGGCGCCAGCGACGACCCGGACCTCGACCCCTGGCTCCTGCAGCACAAGCCGGAACTGTTCCTGCCGATGATCGAAACCGCCGACATCGTCGCCGCGCGCTATGGCATCAGTCGCGAGGCCCAGGACCGCTTCTCGGTGGAGAGCCAGCGCAAGACCGAAGCGGCACAACTGGCCGGCCGCTACCGCGAGGAAATCATCCCTTGCACCACCACCATGGCGCTGACCGACAAACAGAGCGGCGTGGTCAGCCAGCTGCAGGTCACGGTGGAGGCCGACACCTGCAACCGCCGCGGCACCACTTACGAAGCCCTGGCCAAACTGCAGCCGGTGCAAGGCCCTGAGCGTTTCATCAGCGCCGGCAACGCCTCGCAACTGTCCGACGGCGCCTCGGCCTGCGTATTGATGGAGGCCCGGGAAGCGTCCCGCGCCAACCTGAGCCCGTTGGGGGTGTTTCGCGGCATGGCGGTGGCCGGCTGCGAGCCCGACGAGATGGGCATCGGCCCGGTGTTCGCGGTGCCCAAGCTGTTGGCCCGGCATGGCCTCAAGGTCGAGGACATCGGCCTCTGGGAACTCAACGAAGCCTTCGCCTCCCAGGCGCTCTACTGTCAGCAGCGACTGGGCATCGCCGACGAATGCCTGAACGTCAACGGCGGAGCCATCGCCCTGGGTCACCCGTTCGGCATGACCGGCGCGCGCCTGGCCGGCCATGTGCTGCTTGAGGGGCGCCGTCGGGGCGTGAAGTACGCCGTGGTCAGCATGTGCATCGCCGGCGGCATGGGCGCCGCCGCGCTGTTCGAAATCTATTGAGGACGTCGCCATGGACCTGAGTTTCACTCCAGAGGAAGAAGCCTTCCGCGACCAGGTGCGACGCTTTCTTGCCGAACACCTGCCCACTGGCCTGAGTGACAAGGTGGCCGCAGGCGAGCGTCTGTCCAAGGCCGACATGGAGCAATGGCATGCGCTGCTCAATGCCCGGGGCTGGCTGGCCAACCACTGGCCCCAAGCCTTTGGCGGACCGGGCTGGAGCCCCGTGGAAAAGTTCATCTTCGAGCTGGAGTGCGGACTGGCCAATGCGCCGCGCATCGTGCCCTTTGGCGTCAATATGCTGGGGCCAGTGCTGATCAAGTACGGCACCCCACAGCAGCAGGACTATTGGCTGCCACGGATTCTCGACGGCCGCCACTGGTGGTGCCAGGGCTATTCGGAACCCGGTGCCGGCTCGGACCTGGCCGCGGTGAAAACCAGCGCCGTGCGCGACGGCGATCACTATGTGGTCAACGGCCAGAAGACCTGGACCACCCTCGGCCAGCACGCCAACATGATTTTCTGCCTGGTACGCACCGACCGTGAAGCCAAGCCCCAGGAAGGCATCAGCTTCCTGCTGATCGACATGGCCAGCCCCGGGGTCGAGGTACGGCCGATCATCACCCTGGAAGGCGATCACGAAATCAACGAAGTCTTCTTCACCGACGTGCGGGTGCCGGTGGCCAATCGGGTGGGTGAGGAACATAAGGGCTGGACCTGCGCCAAGTATCTCTTGACCTACGAGCGCACCAATATCGCCGGAGTGGGTTTGTCCATGGCTGCGCTGCAACGGGTCAAGCAGTTGGCCGCGCAGCGCACCCGCAACGGCCAGCCGCTGCTGCAGGACCCGCAGTTCGCCGCCCGCCTGGCCCGGGTCGAGATCGACCTGGCCAATATGCAGACCACCAACCTACGGGTGATCGCCGCCGTGGCCGGGGGTGGGGCTCCGGGTGCGGAAAGTTCGATGCTGAAGATCTGCGGCACGCAAATCCGTCAGGAACTTACCGCGCTGCTGCGCCGGGCCATGGGCCCCGAAGCCCGGCTCATGCTGGATGACGCCAACGCCCAAGCGCTGGACGCCGGTCCCGGGTTCGCGGCCAACGCCGCGGCGCAGTACTTCAACAATCGCAAGCTGTCGATCTTCGGCGGCTCCAATGAAATCCAGAAAAACATCATCTCGAAAATGATTCTCGGGCTCTGAGGGCGCGCACATGAACTTCGAACACAGCGCAGAACGGCGCATGCTCGCCGACAGCTTGAATCGCTTCATCACCCAGCAATACAACCTGGAAAAGCGCCAACAGAGCCTGCAGTCCGGGCTGGGTTTCAACCCCGATATCTGGCGCCAGCTGGCGGACCTGGGAGTCATCGGTGCCCTGTTCAGTGAGGCCGACGGCGGCTTTGGTGGCGGTGGCTTCGACCTGGCCCTGGTCTTCGAGGCAATAGGCCGCGGACTGCTGGTGGAACCTCTGCTGGGCAGTGCGGTACTGGCCGGCGAGGCCATCGCCAGCGCCGGCACCGAAGAACAGAAAATGCACCTGGGGCCCATCATCGACGGCAGCCTGATCGCCGCCCTGGCCCATGAAGAACCCGGCAACCACTATGCAACCTACCGGGTCGCCTGCCGCGCCGAGGCGGACCCTGCCGGCTGGCGTCTGGACGGAATCAAGAACATGGTCCTCAACGGCCGCCAGGCCGGGTTGCTGGTGGTCGCGGCACGCACGGCCGGAGCCCTGGACGATAGCCAGGGCATCTCGCTGTTCCTGGTGCCGGCGGACACCCCGGGCCTGGAGATCCTGGCCTGCCCGACCCTCGATAGCGGCCCCGTCGCGCAAGTGCGCCTGCACCATGCAAAAGTGCCGGCACAGGCCTTGCTGGGGCCCTTGCATCAGGGCCACGCGATCCTCGAACGGGCCATCGGCCGCGGCCTGTTGGCGCTCTGCGCGGAAGCCCTTGGCGCCATGGAAGTGGCCAAGCTGACGACCCTGGACTACCTGCGCACCCGGCAACAATTTGGCCGTCCTATCGGTAGCTTCCAGGCGCTGCAACATCGCATGGCGGTGTTGTTGCTGGAGATCGAGCAGGCGCGTTCGGCGGTGATCAACGCCGCTGCCGCCCTGGACGCCGACCGCCTGACCCGCGAACGCAGCCTGTCGGCAGCCAAGGTCAGCATCGGCCGCATCGGCGCCCTGGTGGCCGAGGAATGCATCCAGCTGCATGGCGGTATCGGCATGACCTGGGAGCTGCCACTGGCCCATTACGCCAAGCGGTTGGTGATGATCGACCACCAGTTGGGAGACGAGGATCATCACCTGCAGCGCTACATCGCCCTCGGCCAAGCACCGACCCCATGAGTCTCTCGGGCAGACAACCACAGGCCCAGGCCAAACACCCCGCCCCCCGAGCGATGGCGACGAGCCCTGACTCTATCGTTGAACACCAACGACATGGCGAGCACGCCACCGGGGACCGAGGTCCGCGCCGTGGCCTGCACCCGGGGTGGTGGCACGAGGTTCTATATCGCCAGTGACGACCTGCTGGATGCCGAGGATTGACTGCTGGTCAGCGCCAAGGGCGTATTCAAACGTGGCCGCCTGCGTCACGACAGCCTCTGAGGCGGTACGGCGCAGACGGCAGATCGACTGGACCGTGATCGCCTGACGAGACAGGTGCCTGCCTGGCGTAACAGCGTTCCGAGAGGGAATCGTCGATTTCAATTCAAGCGGTTCCGGGATAACATTTTTCCCTTGTTTCCAAGAAACCGCTGTGTGGTCAACTGGCATTGCGCCCGGCACCAGCCCCTACCGGAAGACCCCATGCACGACCCGAACGACGCCCCGGAACCAGCGCCCAAAGACCGCAAGTTCGTCGAAGCCCTGGCCCGTGGCCTGGAAGTCCTGCGGGCCTTTACCCACGGTCACGCGGTACGCGGCAACCAGGACATCGCCCGCATCACCGGCCTGCCCAAACCCACGGTGTCGCGCCTGACCTACACCCTGACGCAGTTGGGCTACCTCAAGTACAACCAGGACCTGGAAAAGTACCAGCTGGATTCGGCGGTACTGGCCCTGGGTTACGCCTACTCCGCCAGCCTGCGAGTTCGCCAGTTGGGCAAACCCTTCATGGACGAGTTCTCCCGGCGCACCAACACCACGGTCAGCCTGACCTGCCGCGATCGCCTGTCGATGATTCACGTGGACAGCAGCCGCCCGCCGGAGGTCGCCAGTCTGCGCATGGAACCCGGACTGCGCCTGCCCCTGGCCACCAGCGCCGCGGGGCGGGCCTACCTGGCGGCCACGCCGAAAATCGAGCGTGACCATCTGCTGCGGGAAGTGGCGAAAAAAGTCGGAGATGAATGGCCGGCCCTGGAAAAGTCCCTGGAGGACTCCTTCCGTGAATACGAAGCCTTTGGCTTCTGCCTGTCATTGGGAGAATGGGACCGCAACGTCAATGGCGCGGGCGTTCCGCTGCGCCTGGCCGACGGCAGCATCATGGCCCTGACCTGCGGCGCCCCGAGCTTTCAGCTGTCCAGCGAAAAACTCGAAAGCTCCCTGGCCCACCAGTTGGTGATGCTGGCCCGGGATCTTGAAAGCCTCGGCGTCTGAAGCACACGCCAGGGCAGATTTTCGGCTTCTGCAACGAGCCGGGGTACATCGGGTACATCATGAATGACCATGAAGCCCCCGAGACCGGCCCCGTTATCAGCGGGGCCGTCCCATCCGTTACTCGTCACCCCACCTATCGTGGCCAGCAATTACCTGGCTATTGCCGAAGGCTGCAGATTGACGAATGTCACCCAAGCCCAGGCCCGCCAGGCCACCCAGCCGAGCATCCCGGTTGCCGGTGAGTTCGCCGTTGGCGAATGTTGGGTTATCGAAGGCGACTGGCACTGCGGTGCCAACCAATGCCGCCATACGTTCGCGAGCCTGATGCTGTGGAGTTAGGTTCCTGCCGAGTGGGTGGCGCGCCAGCTAGGCCATGCCGACTAGAGCGCCCCTGCATGCCGCATCTTTTGCCCTAAAAATGCCCTGACAACTGCCACAGAAACGAAAAAGCCCCCGTAATCTTCAATGATTACGAGGGCTTAGTCTTGTTCAATAATGGCGGAGAGATAGGGATTCGAACCCTAGGTACCGGTGAAGGTACAACGGATTTCGAATCCGTCCCATTCGGCCACTCTGGCATCTCTCCAACGGCGCGCATCATAACAGCACCTTTGCCGGATGCGAAGCCCCCGAGCAAATTTTTTCCGTGCTATCAGATGCTTGCGTCGATTACAGCGGCACGCCCAGGCGCTGGGCGACTTCTTCGTAGGCTTCGATGACATCACCGAGGCCCTGGCGGAAGCGGTCCTTGTCCATCTTCTTCTTGGTGTCCTTGTCCCACAGACGGCAGCCGTCCGGGCTGAACTCGTCGCCCAGGACGATGGAGCCGTCGCTGAACACGCCGAACTCCAGCTTGAAGTCCACCAGCAGCAGGCCAGCGTCATCAAACAGCTTGCTCAGGACTTCGTTGACCTTGAGCGACAGCTCTTTCATGCGCGCCAGTTGCTCGGCGGTACCCCAGCCGAACGCCACAACGTGAGATTCGTTAATGAACGGGTCGCCCTTGGCGTCGTCCTTCAGGAACAGCTCGAACGTGTAAGGGTTGAGCTTCATGCCCTCTTCCACACCCAGGCGCTTGACCAGGCTGCCGGCCGCGTAGTTACGCACCACGCACTCCACCGGGATCATGTCGAGCTTCTTCACCAGGCACTCGTTGTCGCCCAGCAGCTTGTCGAACTGGGTCGGCACGCCGGCGGCTTCGAGTTTCTGCATGATGAAGGCGTTGAACTTGTTGTTCACCATACCCTTGCGGTCCAACTGCTCGATGCGCTTGCCGTCGAACGCCGAGGTGTCGTTGCGAAACAGCAGGATCAAGCGGTCAGCGTCGTCGGTCTTGTAAACCGATTTGGCTTTGCCGCGGTAGAGTTCTTCACGTTTTTCCATGATGGGCTCCGCTTGCTAAGTAGGTGGGCTAGGCGATGTGGCGCCAGTCGAGCCCTGAATCTTGATCGGCCAATTGCAGCCAGTCCGGATCGCACCCGAGGGTGTCGACAAAACATTGCCGGGCCAGCTGCGGCAGGTTGTTCTTGCTGCTCAGATGAGCAAGGACCAGATGCTGCAAGTCCTGCCATCCCAATTCGGCCACCAGGCTTGCGGCCTGATGGTTGTTCAAATGCCCTTGGTCACCGCCGACCCGCTGCTTGAGAAAGTACGGGTAATAACCGCGCGCCAACAGGTCCCGGCAATGGTTGGCCTCGATCATCAAGGCATCCAGGCCACGGTAGCCTTCCAGTACGCCGGTACAGTAGGAACCCAGGTCGGTCAGCAGGCCAAAACGCCGCTGACCGTCGCTGAAGACAAACTGTGTAGGTTCCTGGGCGTCGTGGGCGACGGCAATCACGTCAATGCACAAGGCACCAATCTGCAGTTGCTCGCCACCGCGGACAAAACCTGCAGCCTCCACCGGCTTGCGCATCCCGCGCAAAGTGCCCTGGCTGAGGTAGACCGGTAAATTGTAGCGCCGAGACAGCAAACCCACGCCATGCACGTGGTCGGCATGTTCGTGGGTCACCAGGATGGCGCTCAACTGCGAGGGATGAACTCCCAGGCGCAGCAGGCGCCGCTCGGTTTCCCGCAAGGAGAAACCACAATCCACCAGGATGTAAGTGTCAGCACTGGCGATCAGCGTGCCATTCCCTTGGCTACCACTGCCGAGAACGGCGAAACGCATCTGATCAGCCCAGGTTGTCCTGAATCGCGCCCAACACCTTGCGCGCCACATCGGCCGGCGCCACGGTGTTGATGTTCTTCTCGACGGTCACTTGGACGTTGTCACCCACCTTGCTCAGGCGCACCTGGTAGCGCTCGGCGCGGGCTTCGATCTCTTCCTTGGCCGGCTTGCTGCCGAACAACTTGCCGAAGAAGCCCGGCTCGTCGTTCTTCTTCTCGGCTTTTTCCGCCAGGTTGATGTAGTACAGGCCCAGGCTGCGGTTGATGTCCTCAACCCGCCATTCGCCCTGCTCCAGGGCGCGGCCCACGCTGGACCAGGCACGATCGAGGTCGGCGCCCAGGTTCAGCACCGGGTTGCCGCTGCCGTCTTCGCTGAGGCTGACCCGGCTCGGGGTATCGAAATCGCGAGCAGCCAGCAGGGACACCGAACCGCCCTTCTCGGAGGTACGGCTCATGCTGGCCAGCATGTCATCCACCAGCGCGGCGTCCAGGCCGGTGTTGACCGAACGGTTGGTGAACTCCACATCGGCGGTGCTGCCGGCGGGACGCTCAGCACTGACCACGTAGACTTCACTGGTATTGCGCTGCACACCCGGTTCGATGCGCACCCGCACTCGAGTTTCGCTGTCGGCGGCGACGCCGGCGCTGCTCAGGCGCTTGGCCACGGCAGCGGAAAGCTCGTCGGAACGCTGCCAGCGGGTGCTGAACTCGCCGGTTTGCGGGCGTTGCTGATCCAGGCGGAAACCGTTGTCCTGGAAGAACTGCACTGCCACCGGCCAGACTTCGGCCGGCGGATGCTGGGCCATGACCCAACGGGAGTCGCCGCTTTTCTGCAGGGTGTAGTCGCTGGCATCGGCAATCGCCGACAGCGGCTGCGGACGAGGCACCTGGTACTCGCCCTTGACGTTGTCGTCGGCCACGTTGCGCGGGATTGGCAGCAACGGATCCAGACGCTTGGCGGTCTGGACATCCGGCGGCAGTTGCATTGGTGCTGTTTGTTGCGCTTGCAAGTAATCGCTACCCCGGTCACGGAAGTAGCCTTCCGGGCCCCAGATCCAACCGCAGCCACTGGTGCTGGAGATAATCAAGGCAAGTGCGGAAAGTCCGGCCATTCGCTTCATGCGTTGTACTTCCTCAATTAAACCAAGACGCCGGACTGGCGCATGGCCTGCCGCAGCGGTTCGTGACAGGCGGCACTGAGCCAGGTGAGCGGCAGACGGATACCGTCCGGCATCAAGCCCATTTCGTGCAGGGCCCATTTCACGGGAATAGGGTTGGATTCGATGAACAGTGTCTTGTTCAGCGGCATCAGGGTTTCGTGGATCTCGCGGGCCTTGGCGGCGTCGCCGGCCATGGCTGCGGCGCACATCTGGCTCATGGCCCGAGGCGCGACGTTGGCGGTCACCGAGATATTGCCCTTGCCGCCCAGCAGGATCAGTTCAACGGCAGTGGCGTCATCGCCGGAGTACACCAGGAAATCGTCGGGCACGCCGGCCAGGATGGCCTTGGCACGCTGCAGGTCGCCGGTGGCTTCCTTGATGCCGATGATGTTTTTCACGGAGGACAGACGGATCACGGTCTCGGCCTGCATGTCGCATGCGGTACGGCCTGGAACGTTGTAGAGGATCTGCGGGATGTCCACGGCCTCGGCAATGGCGCGGAAATGCTGGTACAGGCCTTCCTGGGTCGGCTTGTTGTAATACGGGGTCACCAGCAGGCAGGCATCGGCGCCGGCGATCTTCGCATTGGTGGTCAGTTCGATCGCTTCACGCGTCGAGTTGGCGCCGGTACCGGCAATCACCGGGATACGCCCTGCAACCTGGGCCACCACCCGACGAATCACTTCGATGTGCTCGTTGACATCCAGTGTGGCCGATTCACCTGTGGTGCCGACCGCCACGATGGCGTTGGTGCCCTCTTGCAGGTGGAAGTCCACCAGTTTGCTCAGGCTGTCCCAGTCGAGATTTCCCTGTGCATCCATGGGTGTGACCAGTGCCACCATACTGCCCGCAATCATGCAACCGCTCCTGCCGGAAAAAGAGAGCGGTAATGGTACTGGCGCCAAGTTCCTTGCACAAGCGAAGTCCCTTGCCGTGAGCATTCCCCTGAGCGATGGTTTTCGCTACCCTTCAGGCTTTGATCGCTACTGATAAGCATGTAAACCGGGTTATCGCCTGCCTGTTGGATCTGCAAAGCCCCATTCCCGCGTTGCCAGACTGTGTTCCGAGCGTTTCGGGGCCCGTCGCCGGCTTGTGGTTCAAGGCCCTGAAGTTCAGCTTGCAACGCTTGCCTGCTACTGGCTTGTCAAAAAGTACCGACCGCTCATCGCTTTAGGAATGCTGCATGTCCACCCCCACAGTTCGCGAACAATTCCTTGTCATCAGTGCCCTCGGCGCCAACCCCATGGAGCTGACCAACGTCCTGTGCCGCGCCAGCCATGAAAACCGTTGTGCCGTGGTGACTTCGCGTCTGACCCGACACGGCGAGTGCAGCGCCCTGGTGCTGGAGATTTCCGGCAGCTGGGACGCCCTGGCGCGCCTGGAAAGCAGCCTGCCGTCCCTGGCCAAGAAGCACGCCTTCACGGTCAACGTGGTGCGCAGCGCCGCTCTGGAAAGCCGTCCCCAGGCCTTGCCTTATGTCGCCTACGTCAGCGCGGCCTACCGCTCTGACATCGTCAATGAGCTGTGCCAGTTCTTCATCGACCATCATGTCGAACTGGAAAACCTCACCTGCGATACCTACCAGGCTCCGCAAACCGGCGGCACCATGCTCAATGCCACCTTCACCGTGACCCTGCCCGCCGGCACCCAGATCAGCTGGTTGCGTGACCAGTTCCTGGATTTTGCCGATGCCATGAACCTCGATGCGCTGATCGAACCCTGGCGCCCACAGAACCCCATGTAAGGAAGCTCCCATGGCTGTTGCTATCGACCAACCCGTCGCTGATTTCCAGGCCCCTGCCACCAGCGGCCAGACCGTCAGTCTGTCCGGCCTCAAGGGCAAGCAAGTGGTGATCTACTTCTACCCCAAGGACAGCACCCCAGGCTGCACCACCGAGGGCCAGGGCTTTCGTGATCAATACGCCGCCTTCCAGGCCGCCAACACCGAGGTCTTCGGCATCTCCCGCGACAGCCTGAAGTCCCACGAGAACTTCAAGTGCAAGCAGGAGTTCCCCTTCGAGCTGATCAGCGACAAGGACGAAGCCGTCTGCCAGCTGTTCGACGTGATCAAGTTGAAGAAGCTCTATGGCAAGGAATACCTGGGCGTGGACCGCAGCACTTTCCTGATCGACAAGGACGGCGTCCTGCGCCAGGAATGGCGCGGGGTCAAGGTTCCGGGCCATGTCGACGCCGTACTGGCAGCAGCCCAGGCTCTGAACAAGGCCTGAAACCAACGGGGCGGCTGAATCAGCCGCCCCGCGTTATCTAGAGTAAAGGCGCCACCACCGGGTCCTTCCTCGGCCAGGCATCCAGCACAGCCTTGAACAGCGTGGCTAGGGGAATCGCAAAGAAAATCCCCCAGAAGCCCCACAGCCCGCCAAACAGCAACACCGCACAGATGATTGCTACCGGGTGCAGGTTCACTGCACCGGAGAACAGCAGTGGCACCAGCACGTTGCCATCCAGGGCCTGGATGATCCCGTAGACCGCCATCAGGTAGATGAACTGGTCGCTCCAGCCCCACTGGAACAGGGCGATCAGCGCCACCGGCACAGTGACCACAACGGCGCCGACATAGGGCACCACCACCGAAATCCCTACCAGCAGGGCCAGCAGGGCCGCGTAGTTAAGCCCCAGGGCGACGAAGGCGATGTAGGTCACACCACCGCAAATAACGATCTCGATGACCTTGCCGCGGATGTAGTTGGCAATCTGCCGGTTCATCTCGTGGGCAACCCGAGTGATCAAGGTCCGCTCCTGAGGCAGGTAGCCGATAACCCAACGGCTGATCATCGCCCGATCCTTGAGGAAGAAGAACACCAGGATCGGCACCAGCACCAGGTAGATCATGATGTTCACCAGCAAGGGCAGGCTGGACAGGGAGAACGTCAGCGCCCATTGACCGAACTTGCCGATCTCGCCCCGAGCCACTTCGATGGCCTGCAGTACCTGCTCGTCCGACACCAGGTGCGGATAGCGCTCGGGCAACAGCAGCAACAGTGACTGCCACTTGGCGAGCATCCCCGGCAACTCGTTGAACAGGGTGACGAACTGGTGCCAGAGCAAAGGCACCACCACCAGGATGAACACCAGCAGCAGGCCCATGAACAACGCGAACACCAACCCCACCGCCGCCCCACCGGGCAGGCGCAGGCGCTCCAGACTGACCACCAGCCCCTGCATCAGGTAAGCCAGGACCATGCCCGCCAGTACTGGCGCCAGCATCCCACCCAAGGTCAGCACAGCGGTAAAGGCCAGGAACAGCAGCACAGCGAGCACCACCGCTTCTTCATCCGAGAAGTAGCGCTGTATCCAGTCACGTAGCACTTTGAACATCAATGATCCTTAGATGAAAACGGTGAACGGCCGTCAGGCCTTTTTCAGCCAGTAACGATAGACCCCGGCCTCGTCCTCTTCGCGCAACAGGGTATGACCGGCCAGGCGAGCGAAGGTGCGGAAGTCACGCTGGGACCCGGCATCGGTGGCAATGACCTTGAGCACCGCGCCACTGGCCAGGCGATTGAGTTCCATCTTGGCCTTGAGCAGTGGCAGTGGGCAGTTCAGTCCACTGGCATCGAGCTCGGCGTCATGGGCGACAACATCGGTCATTGGCTTACTCCGATCATCAATTCAAGGCGCCTAGAATACCCTGCAAGGCAAAGCCGTCGGCAATAAAGAAGCCTGAAACCAGAGCGCTGCAGCGCCGTGATAGAAGCTCGATGAGGTAGACGTCGGAATTTCCCCGAAAGCACTTTTTTATCCGCAGAGTTTTCACTGGCTTTATCTGGTCCCCGGACCAGCGGGCAGCTACAGTAGAGCCTTTGTCGAATAAGGCTTTGTGCATGAATTTATTGCGCCCTACCCTGCTGACGCTCGCTTGCCTGCTCGCCTCACCGGGCTTCGCCGACGACCTGCCGTCACTTGGTGATGCCAGTTCATCCATTGTCTCTCCACAACAGGAACACCAGCTGGGCCGTGCCTGGCTGGCTTTGCTACGCAGCCAGGTCTCGCAACTCAACGACCCGCAACTCAAGGACTATGTCGAAACCAGCGTCTACAAACTGGTGGAGACCAGCCAGGTCAACGACCGCCGCCTTGAGTTCATCCTGATCAACAGCCCGCAGCTCAACGCCTTCGCCGCCCCCGGCGGGATAGTCGGGGTCAACGGTGGCCTGTTTCTCAATGCCCAGACCGAGGGAGAGTACGCCTCGGTGATGGCTCACGAACTGGCGCACCTTTCCCAACGCCACTTTGCCCGCGGGGTTGAAGCCCAGCGGCGCATGCAGGTGCCAATGATGGCCGCCTTGCTGGCCGGGATCGTGATCGCTGCCGCTGGCGCCGGGGATGCGGGGATCGCCACCATCGCCGGCACCCAGGCCGCGGCCATCCAGGAACAGCGGCGCTTTTCCCGGCAAAACGAACAGGAAGCCGACCGCATCGGCATTCTCAATCTGGAGAAAGCCGGCTACGACCCACGCTCGATGCCCACCATGTTCGAACGTTTGATGCGCCAATACCGCTTCGATGCCAAGCCTCCGGAATTCCTCCTGACGCACCCGGTCACCGAATCGCGAATCGCCGACACCCGCAACCGCGCAGAACAGGCCAAACTCGGAGGCACCGAAGACAGCCTGCGCTATCAACTGATCCGTGCGCGAGTGCAGTTGAATTACGAAGAATCTCCTGGTCTGGCCGCCAAGCGCTTTCGCGCCCAGCTCGATGAAAACCCGAAGAACGACATTGCCCGTTACGGTCTGGCCATCGCCCAGATCAAGGGCAGCCAGTGGAACGAGGGTCGGGAAAACCTCAAGCCGCTGCTGGCCAAATCCCCCAACGATGTCACCTACAACCTGGCCCAGATCGAATTGGACATGGCCAACAACCGCCTGCCGGATGCGCAAGCTCGTGTGGAGCGGATGCTCAACCTGTACCCGGGCAACTACCCGCTGAATCAGATCCGGGTGGACCTGCTGCTCAAGCAGAACCGCCCCGCGGATGCGGAAAAGGCCCTGGAAGGCTTGCTGAAAAGCCGTCCGGACGATCCGGATGTCTGGTATCTGGTGGCGGAAACCCGCGGCCTGTCGGGCAATATCATTGGCCTGCACCAGGCCCGGGCCGAGTACTTCGCCCTGGTCGGCGACTACCGCCAAGCCATTCAGCAACTGGACTTCGCCAAACGGCGGGCCGGCAGCAACTTCCCACTGTCGTCGAGAATCGACGCTCGTCAGCGGGAGATGATGGACCAGGAGCAGATGGTCAAAGACATGATGCGCTGATGTTTCCAGGCGCCATAAAAAAGCCCGCCTCTTACGAGGCGGGCTTTTTACTACGCGAGCACGGCGTCAGACGTATTACTCGGCCAGTTTGAAGGTAATGAAACTGGCTCGCCCCTGACGCAGTACGCGCATGGACACCGAACGGTTCTTCGGCAGCGCCTTGGCGATTTCGGTGAACTCCTTGGCGGTGGTAATCGCCTGGTTGTTCAGGTGGGTGATCACGTCGCCCGGCTGCAG
The DNA here is from genome assembly GCF_042980055.1 of Pseudomonas danubii. Classification (NCBI taxonomy): domain Bacteria; kingdom Pseudomonadati; phylum Pseudomonadota; class Gammaproteobacteria; order Pseudomonadales; family Pseudomonadaceae; genus Pseudomonas; species Pseudomonas danubii. The sequence continues at coordinate 2,806,428 of NZ_CP116502.1, read as the reverse complement.
GCCGATCAACGCCGCTGGGCCATCCTGGACTTCCTTGATGACTACGCCACCCTTGAGGTCAAAAGCCTTTCTCTGCTCATCATTGAGCTCTACAACGGCTACGCCGAGACGGTTACTGCTGCGCTCGACGCCGGACTTGGGCAGCATGCTCAGATCCTTGTCTTCTTCAGGAATGGCGCCCACGGTGAGCTCGACATTCTTGCGCTTGCCTTCACGGATCACTTCCAGGTTGGCCTTGGCTCCGGCCTTCAGTGCCCCGACCAGATGCGGCAGGTCCGCCGACATGACAATGGGTTGACCATTGAGGCTGAGAATCACGTCCCCCACTTGCAGGCCGCCCTTGGCCGCTGGGCCTCCGTCCTGAACCTGCGCGACCAGTGCACCGGCAGGTTTTTCCAGGCCAAAGGATTCTGCCAGGTCTTTATTGACCTCCTGAATCACTACGCCCAGCCAGCCACGACTGACCTTGCCACCGGTTTTCAGCTGATTGGAAACGTCCATGGCCACGTCGATAGGGATCGCGAAAGACACCCCCATGAAGCCACCGGAACGGGTGTAGATCTGCGAGTTGATGCCCACCACTTCCCCCGCCAGGTTGAACAGCGGGCCACCGGAGTTACCCGGGTTGATCGGCACGTCGGTCTGAATGAAGGGAACGTAGTTTTCGTTTGGCAGACTGCGACCAATGGCACTGACGATGCCCTGGGTCACGGTGTGGTCGAAACCAAATGGCGAGCCGATGGCCACGACCCATTGCCCGGCTTTCAGGTCCTGGGATTTACCCAGCTTCAGCACAGGCAGGTCCTTGCCATCGATCTTCAACAGTGCCACGTCGGAACGCGGATCGGTGCCTATCAGCTTGGCTTTCAATTCACTGCGGTCGGCCAGACGCACGAGAATCTCGTCCGCATCGGCGATCACGTGATTGTTGGTGAGGATGTAGCCATCCGGGGAAATGATGAAACCCGAGCCCAGGGACTGGGCTTCACGCTGGCGGTCCCCTCTCGGAGAGCGCTGCTGAGGCATGCCACGCTCGAAGAACTCCCGCAACATTGGCGGCAGGCCTTCCAGTTCGGGCATCTGTGCCGAGTTGGAAAACCGCCGATCAGGCAGCTTCTGCGTTGTACTGATATTCACCACAGCAGGCGAGGCCTGCTCGACCAGTTGGGTGAAATCAGGCAACTCCGCTGCCTGGGCAGACACGGCCTGCCCCAGCACCAGCACGGTGGCAAGAATGGTGAAGTAAGACTTCAAGCGTGGTATCGACATACGGCTCCCGTTACGACGAGCGTGGTTAAGCGATATGGAGCAAGTCACACCGAAAATACAGGGGCGGTACTTTTGCTCCAGGAACGACAAATAAGGTCAGAACCGAGGGGTTCTGACCTATAAAAAAACTCTGGGGATTTTGCAAATGAAATTGCTCACCAAACATTTCATCTTCTCAATTGTGGAGTAGGCATTACCGACCTCTTACACAACCAACAAAGGCTCATTGCTTGGCGGTGGCATCGGAACGCATCGACAGCGCAATACGTTCAGCTGTGCCAATGGGGATTTCCCCGACCACGGTGACCATCATTTCGCCTTCAGGCGTGGTCAAGCGACGTGATACGGCAACAGTCGGACCGAGCTGGGTGCGGGTATCGGTAACCGTCGCACCATTGAGTGGCTCGAGGAACACCGAGAACCGCGCCAAACCGTCGTCATACAGCAAACTGTTGACCAGGGTCTTGGTTTGCGGATCCTTGCGGGCGGAGCTACTGGTCAGCTCGAAACCTGGAGGTAGCCAGTCGGAATGCCAGGTTTGCGCAGTCTTGATAGCTGAAGCCTTGTCGCTGTCCAGGCTCACGGGTTTGCAGTCAGCACCAGCTTGCAACTCGGCATCTTCAGGCACATCTGCAGTATCCAGACGAGTGAACTGGAAGCGCTCCAATAGTTGTCCCTTATCGTTCAACAACAGGGATTTGAGCGGCAGGCCGGTTTCCCGATCCAGATGCAACTCAAAGCCATAACGATGTTGATCTCTGGGCGTAACCGAAACGATCACTGCCTGACGCCCAGCCACACGTGACTTGCCGATAACGGCAAGGTCATACCAATTCTTGAGCTTTCGCGGGTCCAGCGCACGGGCCGCAGAGTCCGGAGCATCGCCCAACCCTGCCATCAACGTACCGCTTACGCACTGGGTGCGACCATCGACACGCACCACCTCTTGAGCAGATCCATCGAGCTGAACCAAACGCTCACGGACCTCTCCACCTTGGACGCGATGCCAGATGTTATGGGTAGAAAAACTACCGTTACGCTCGTAAACGAAAGTGCCCTGAAAGCTTTGCTGCTGTTCCGCTTGCCCAAGACGCTGCAACCAGCCCTGGGCTTCATCGGCGTGGGCTGGAACCACAAACCAGCCACTAAGCAGAAGCGAAAGTAGAGGTATGGCGCGCATGATCCTCCTTAGCGGTTTTCCAGGCTTGCCGCACGGGCATAAGGCAGTGCGCTTTCAGTGCCTTTGAGTGCAGCTTGCTGAGCATGCTGACGCAGGTAGCTTGGCAGACGCTGATCGTGCCAGCCTGGCTGCCCTTGCAATACGCCATTAGCCATGGGGCCAGTGGCTTCCGAGCTTTCATTGTAGCCGGCCAGTACAGCAGGGCCCTTAATTTGTGGAGTCGCCAGGGTCGGTTGAGCGGCTTGCTGAGCCAGTTCAACGCCTGCGATCTCATCTTGGTTGTACAGGCGCACACCGGCCAGTACCGCCACAGTCACCGATGCAGCTACCGCCAGACGGCCCAGACTGCGCCAAGGTCCACGGGACGCTTTGGCTGGTACGGCCTCATCAGCCAGAGCTGCCGAAACAGCAGCGGCGATGTCCAGACGTGGAAGCAGCAACTCCTTGTGCATAGCTGCCCGGGCGATTTGATAACGAGCCCAAGTCTCACGGGTTTCTACTTCGTCGACGGCATTCAACACCCGACGCAATTCCAGTTCGTCCGCTTCGTTATCCATCACCGCGGACAGCGATTCCTGCAGGGCTTCACGACTCATGGCGGTTCCTCTCTTGGCTGTCGCCGCTGTCTCAGGTTTCCTGCAACAACGGCTGCAGGGCTTTATCGATGGCTTCCCGAGCGCGGAAAATCCGGGAGCGCACGGTACCCACCGGACACTGCATGACGCTGGCAATGTCCTCGTAACTCAGACCATCGAATTCACGTAAAGTTAAGGCTGTACGCAAATCTTCAGGCAATTGCTGAATGGTTCGATGGACGGTGCCCTCGATCTCATCCCGCAGCAATGCACGTTCCGGCGATTCGAGATCCTTCAGGCCATGATCGCCGTCATAGAACTCCGCATCCTCAGAACTCACATCGCTATCCGGCGGCCGGCGGCCGCGTGAAACCAGATAGTTTTTCGCCGTGTTGATGGCGATACGGTACAGCCACGTATAGAACGCGCTGTCCCCCCGAAAATTACCTAGTGCACGGTAAGCCTTGATAAAGGCTTCTTGTGCGACATCCTGGGCTTCATGGGTGTCGTGCACGAAACGCACGATCAACCCGAGAATTTTGTGCTGGTATTTCAGCACGAGCAGATCGAACGCTCGCTTGTCGCCACGCTGAACGCGCTCGACCAGCTGCTGATCCTCTTCCTGGGTTAGCATGAACACTCCTCGATAAGCTCGGAGGAGGCTTGCATCACTAATCGATCAGGCTTGCAAACATAGACTCGGGCTTTTCGCAAAAGTTCTCCCCCTCCAAGCAAGTTTCCTGCGGGCTCTGATCCGGCACGCACGAAAAACGCAGCGCGGGCAAGGCCGGCTGCGCGAATAATCCTGTCGTCGATTTCTGTCACCAAGGGACAGATTGCAAACCCTGGCCAGAACCGACGCTGTCCCTTCTTTCAGGCAACCTTCTATTGAGTTTGGGGCCTTGGCAAAAGTTCCCAATCTTTATAGCTGCGCCGAACGAAGATTGTGTAACGGTGAAGAGAAAAACAGCCCTACTTCTCCGATCAACCCGCGCGGCAGCTTGAACGCCGCGAGTAGAGGCTGGTCGAGAGCAACGCTTTTGCTCAGCGAAGTCGCACAACGCCATGAAGGCGCGACTATTGTGCCGATCCCCCCCTCTATATACTAGTGGGCTGTGTGGCTGCTTTGACTCGCCGATTCAGGCGTCTGGCGCCAACCCCATATCGGGTCGCTTTGAGCGGAATCCTTCAAATGAGCCAACAGTTTCAACACGATGTTCTGGTGATTGGCAGCGGCGCCGCCGGCTTGAGCCTGGCCCTGACACTGCCCCGCCACTTGCGTATCGCCGTCCTGAGCAAAGGCGATCTGGCCAACGGCTCGACCTACTGGGCCCAAGGCGGCGTCGCTGCCGTTCTGGACGATACCGATACCGTCGAATCCCATGTCGATGACACCCTCAACGCCGGTGGCGGCCTGTGCCACGAAGATGCCGTGCGATTTACCGTGGAACACAGCCGTGAGGCCATCCAGTGGTTGATCGACCAGGGGGTTCCCTTTACCCGTGATGAAGACGCCAGCAGCGATGACAATGGCTTCGAGTTCCACCTGACCCGTGAAGGCGGTCACAGCCACCGACGGATCATCCATGCCGCAGACGCCACCGGCGCAGCCATTTTCAAGACACTGCTGGCCCAGGCCCGACAACACCCCAATATCGAACTGCTGGAGCAGCGGGTTGCCGTTGACCTGATCACCGAAAGACGCCTGGGCCTGGAAGGTGATCGCTGCCTGGGCGCCTACGTACTCAACCGCGGCACGGGTGAAGTGGACACCTTCGGCGCCCGCTTCGTGATCCTCGCCTCCGGCGGTGCAGCCAAGGTCTACCTCTATACCAGCAACCCCGACAGTGCCTGTGGCGATGGCATCGCCATGGCGTGGCGCTCGGGTTGCCGAGTGGCCAACCTGGAGTTCAACCAGTTCCACCCCACCTGCCTGTATCACCCACTGGCCAAGAGCTTCCTGATCACCGAGGCCCTGCGCGGTGAAGGCGCCCACCTCAAGCTGCCCAACGGCGAACGCTTCATGCAGCGCTTCGACCCTCGGGCTGAACTGGCTCCCCGGGATATCGTCGCCCGGGCCATTGACCACGAAATGAAGCGCCTGGGGATCGACTGCGTCTACCTGGATATCAGCCACAAACCGGAAGCCTTCATCAAAACCCACTTCCCCACCGTGTATGAACGCTGCCTGGAATTTTCCATCGATATCACCCGGCAGCCGATCCCAGTGGTGCCGGCCGCCCACTACACCTGCGGCGGCGTAATGGTCGATCAACAAGGGCGCACCGATGTGCCAGGCCTGTATGCCATTGGCGAAACCAGTTTCACTGGCCTCCACGGAGCCAACCGCATGGCCAGCAACTCGTTGCTGGAGTGTTTCGTCTACGCCCGCTCGGCAGCGGCCGACATTCTCCAGCAGCTGCCTCAGATCTCGATTCCCATCGCCCTGCCGGCCTGGGATGCCAGCCAGGTCACCGACTCTGACGAAGACGTGATCATTGCGCACAACTGGGACGAACTGCGGCGATTCATGTGGGACTACGTCGGTATCGTGCGGACCAACAAACGCCTGCAACGGGCTCAACACCGGGTTCGCCTGCTACTGGACGAAATCGACGAGTTCTACAGCAACTACAAGGTCAGCCGTGACTTGATCGAGTTGCGCAACCTGGCCCAGGTGGCCGAATTGATGATTCTCTCGGCCATGGAGCGCAAGGAAAGCCGCGGCCTGCACTACACCCTCGACTATCCGCAACTGCTGCCCGAAGCTCGCGACACTATTCTGCTGCCGCCCACCTACGCCGGCCGAACTTGAGCCGCACCCGCAGACGCCGATGCTCATCGGCGGTCTGCGCGTCCCTCGGCACACAAAGGGAGCGCACCCAGCGCTCGCCCTGCAGACGGAAGCGCAATACCACGATCAGCGGCAATGCCAGGCTGTCAGGCCGCAACTGCACCCCCTGCCAACCCGTGGCCGGACTCCACAGCTGCCAGCCCTCTGATGAATGCCGCAAGCGGCTGAATGCTCGGGAATGGGTCAACAAAATCTGTCGAGGCAGCACCCAGCCGCCGTGCAACAGGCACAGCAGGATGCCCAGCCCCTTGGCGACAGACGGGATATCCAGCAGGAAAATGGCGACCAGGGCGAATGCCTGGGCCAGCAGGTAGGCCGCCAGCAGTTGCCGTGAAGCACGCCAGCGGCACTCGAACAGCCTACTTGGGCTGGACACGGTCCAGAATCATGCGAACCATGCGCTGCAGCTCAGGATCCTCGGACTCGCTGCGCTCCATGAACCAGCCGAACATGTCCTGATCCTCACACTCCAGCAACTTGCGGTAGCACTCGCGATCGGTCTCATTGAGATGCGGGTACACCTCCCTGACGAACGGCACCAGCAATACGTCCAGCTCAAGCATGCCGCGACGGCTGTGCCAGTAGAGGCGATTCAGTTCAACATCTTCAACCATGGAGCGCTCCTCAAATAGAGCGCAAGTATACAGCCCGGGGAACACGAGAACAGTCGGCTTTGGTCGGTCACCACCTGTCCTTTGTGAACTATCCATTTCAGGGGCGCCCCCTTATGATGTGCCCCAGACTTTTTACCCTGCGATGAACCATGGCTGACTCCGCTTTTTTCTGCCCCCTGTCCCACGAAGGCGTCCTCGCCGTCCGCGGCCCTGATGCCAGCAAATTCCTTCAGGGTCAGTTGACCTGCAACCTCAATTACCTCAGCGACAGCCAGTCCAGTCTGGGCGCCCGTTGCAACCAGAAAGGCCGCATGCAGTCCAGTTTCCGTATCCTCCTGGAAGGTGACGGCTGCCTGCTGGCCATGGCCAGCGAACTGCTTGAGCCGCAACTGGCGGACCTGAAGAAGTACGCAGTCTTCTCCAAGGCCAAGCTCACCGATGAAAGCGCCAACTGGGTGCGCTTCGGCCTCAGCCATGCCGACTCCAGCCTGAGCGGCCTGGGCCTTGAACTGCCCCAGGAAGACGGCGCCGTAGTCCGCGCCGACGACCTGATTGCCGTGCGCGCCTCAAGCCACCGCGTCGAACTCTGGGTCCCGGCGGAACGCGCCGAGAGCCTGGGTCAGCAACTGGCCGCGCAACTGCCCCAGGGCGAGCTCAATCAGTGGCTGCTGGGCCAGATCCGCGCGGGCCTCGGCCAGGTCATGGCGCAGACCCGTGAACTGTTCATTCCGCAGATGCTCAACCTCCAGGCCGTGGGCGGCGTCAGTTTCAAGAAAGGCTGCTACACCGGTCAGGAAATCGTCGCCCGCATGCAATACCTGGGCAAGCTCAAGCGCCGCCTCTACCGACTCGCATTGCCCAGCGGCGAACTCCCCATACCAGGCACCCCGCTGTTCTCCCCGACCCACAACAGCTCCATCGGTGAAGTGGTCCTGGCCGCCCAGGCACAAGACCAGGTGGAACTGCTGGCCGTGTTGCAGGCCGAAGCGGCAGAAGATGGCAACCTGCACCTGGGCGCACTCGAAGGGCCTGGTCTGCAATTGCTGGACCTGCCGTACCAGCTGGACCGCGATCGCGAAATCCAGCGCTGACCGACTCCCCCTTTCCTGCAACACCCTAGAGAACTGAAATGACTGAGCTGGCGCAAAAGGTCCAACAGGATTTGGTGGAGGCCATCGACAACGATGACCTGGTTCTGCCAACTCTACCGGAGGTGGCCATGCAGATTCGCCGGGCCGCCGAAGACCCGGAAATCAGCGTCAGCACCCTGAGCAAAGTGATTGGCCGCGACACCGCGTTGTCGGCGCGACTGATCAAGGTGGTCAACAGCCCACTGTTGCGGGCAGCCCAGGAAGTCACCGACCTGCATACCGCCATCACCCGCCTGGGCGTCAACTACAGCAGCAACCTGGCCATCGGCCTGGTGATGGAGCAGATCTTCAATGCTCGCTCCGAGGTGGTTGCACAGAAAATGCACGATGTATGGCGCCGCAGCCTGGAAGTGGCCGGGGTCAGCTATGCCCTGTGCCGCCGCTACACCCAGCTCAAGCCCGACCAGGCAGCGCTCGGCGGACTGGTACACCAGATCGGCGTGCTGCCGATCCTGACCTACGCCGAAGACCACTACGAACTGCTTTCCGACCCGGTCAGCCTCAATCACGTGATCGAACGCATTCACCCGCTGCTGGGGGACAAGCTGCTACGGGTCTGGGAGTTCCCCGAGCAACTGGTGGAGATCCCCGGGCACTACCTGGAGTTCAACCGCCAGACCACCGGGATCGACTACGTCGACCTGGTCCAGGTGGCGACCCTGTACTGCCACAAAGACACAGATCACTCACTCTCGCGCATTGACGCCTTCAGCGTGCCGGCGTTCAAGAAGCTGGGGATCGACCCGGAAAACCAGGCCATGTGCAACGAGCTGCAAGAATCCCGCTCAATGCTCTACTGATCCTAACCCCGCGATAAAACTCACCCGCACCTTGAGCCCCGAAGGCTGGCCATCGTGCAGGCTGATCTGTGCCAGATGGGCGCGACAGATTTCCCCCACGATTGCCAGCCCCAACCCCGAACCGGCCACCTGCTGATTACGCCGGTAAAAACGTTCGAAGACCCGGTCGCGATCCTCCAGGGGAATACCCGGCCCGTCGTCCTCCACCTCCAGCACCCCCGGCGCCGATACCCGCAGCACCACATTGCCGCCCGACGGCGTGTGGGCCAGGGCGTTGTCCACCAGGTTGCTCAGCAGTTCATTGAGCAGGGTTGGCTCGCCCTTGAGCCACACCGGCTCGTCGGCTTCCAGGGCCAGGGCCACCCCCCTGGCATGGGCCAGAGGCGCCATGGCCATGCCCAGTTCCCGGGCCAACTGGCTGAGATCGAGCAACTGTGCGCCGCCCTCGGCGATCGCCCGGGCGCCATTTTCCACCCGGGCCAGGGACAGCAACTGATTGGCCAGGTGGGTCAAGCGATCGGTGCCCTGAGCCGCGCTTTCCAAGGTCGTGCGCCAAGTGTCCGGCTCGCTGGAGCGCAGCCCCAGCTCCAGACGGGCCTTGAGTGCTGCCAGCGGTGTTCGCAACTCATGGGCGGCCTCGGCAATAAACTGTGCCTGGCGCTCGAACTGCCCCCGCAGGCGTTCGGTGAAATGGTTCAAGGCCCGCACCAGGGGCCACAACTCACGCTGTACCGAAACCAGCGGCAGCGGCCGCAAGTCATCGGGCTGGCGCTCCTCCACCGCACCGCGCAAACGTTCCAGCGGACGCAAGGCGGCACTCACCGCAAACCACACCAGCAGCAACGCCCCCATGGCCAGCATTCCCAGGCGCAGCAAGGTGTCGGCCATCAAGCTACGGGCCATGGAGACCCGCGCCTCGTCGGTCTCCGCCACGCGAATTTCCGCCATGCCGTTCATGTTCGGCTCGCTGACCGCCTTGAGCAGGCTCACCACCCGCACATTCTGGCCCTGATAGGTGGCATCGTAGAAACGCGCCAGGGCCGGATAGTCATCGGTACGCGGAGTACCCGGCGGCGGACCAGGCAGGTTTTCGTAACCGGAGATCAGTTGCTGGTGAATATCGTTGACCTGGTAATAGATGCGCCCGGCACTGTCGTAGGCAAAGGTGTCCAGGGCCACATAGGGCACATTGGCGCTGAGGCTGCCGTCACGCTGGGACAACCCGGCGGCGATGGTCCGCGCCGAGGCCAGCAAGGTACGGTCGTAGGCGGTGTCGGCGGCCTCACGGCCGTTCCAGTAGGCACTCAAGCCGCTGGCCAGCATCAGCACCACCAGCAGCAGCGCCAGGTTCCACAGCAACCGCCAGCGCAGGCTGCTGGGCCTATGCATCGCGGCTTTCCAACAGATAACCCAAGCCACGGAACGTCACGATGGCCACTGCATGGCCATCGAGCTTCTTGCGCAGGCGGTGGACGTAAATCTCGATGGCATCCGGGCTGGCCTCCTCATCCAGGCCGAACACCTGGGAGGCCAGTTGCTCCTTGCTCATCACCCGGCCGGGACGGGCAATCAATGCCTCGAGCACGGCCTGCTCGCGGGACGTCAGGGTCAGCAGTTCTTCGCCCAGGGTGAAGCGCCGGGTATCCAGGTCATAGGCCAGCACTCCGCAACGCTGCTGGCGCTCGCCCCCCAGCACGCTACGGCGCAACAGCGCCTTGACCCGGGCTTCGAGCTCGGTCAGTTCGAACGGCTTGGCCAGGTAATCGTCGGCCCCCAGGTTCAGACCGTGAACCCGATCCTTGACGTCGCTGCGGGCAGTGAGCATCAGCACCGGCAGGTTCTTGCCCCGGGCCCGCAGGCGCGCCAGCACCTCGAAACCGTCCAGGCGCGGCAGGCCGACATCGAGGATCGCCATGGCGTATTCCTCACTGCCCAGAGCCAGGTCGGCGGCCACGCCATCGTGCAGCACATCCACGGTCAGGCCGGTGCTCTTGAGCGCCTGGGCGACACTTTCGGCCAGTTGCAGATGGTCTTCGACGAGCAGGACTCGCATGTTTTCTTACCTCGTTCCGGGGGGATCGACGCCGCTCTTTGGCGCGGAGTGTACCGCTGCATTCGCCGCTGTGAAGCCCGAAAACCGTGAAAGTACGTTGAAAGGTTAGCGAAAGGTTGGCCCTTTAGAGTCCGGCTACGGACAGTCTCGACTGCCCTGGCCCCGATGGCCGCTGATACGCAAAACGCCTCGAAGCGTTTTCGTCAAAATAAGAACAATAACGGAGTACCCCTGGATGCCGTCCACGCGCCCTCACGCCGTCACACCTGTATTTTTTTCCCGTCTGACCCCGACTGCCCTGGCCAGCGCCGCGGCCCTCGCCGGTGTCGCGCCCTTAAGCCAGGCCGCCTTCTTCGAAGACAGCAGCGCCACCTTCGAAACCCGCAACATGTATTTCAATCGCGACTTTCGCGACGGCACCAGCGCCCAGCAATCCAAGCGCGATGAATGGGCCCAGGGTTTCATGCTCAACCTGCAGTCGGGCTACACCGAAGGCACCGTGGGTTTCGGCCTGGACGCCCTGGGCATGCTCGGGGTCAAGCTCGACTCCAGCCCCGACCGCACCGGCACCGGCCTGCTGCCGACCCACGATGACGGACGCGCCGCCGACCAGTACTCCAAGCTCGGCCTGACCGGCAAAGTGAAGATCTCCGCCACCGAACTGAAAATCGGCAGCCTGATCCCCGAACTGCCGATCCTCAAGCCCAACGACGGGCGCATCCTGCCGCAGACCTTCGAAGGCGGCCTGCTGACCTCCAAGGAAATCAAGAACCTGACCTTCACCGGCGGGCGCCTGGACAAGGCCAAGGACCGCGACGACAGCAACTACGAGGACATCCGCCTCAACAACAAGAACAGCCGCTTCGCCGGCACCGTGGCCGGCAAGCACTTCAATTTCGGCGGCCTGGACTACAAGTTCACCGACAAGATCACCGGCAGCTACCACTTCGCCCAACTGGACGATGTCTACAACCAGCACTTCCTCGGCCTGGTAGCGTCCCAGCCCATGGGACCGGGCACCTTCGGCACCGATCTGCGCCTGGCCATCAGCGACGACCAGGGCCAGGCCCGGGGCGGCAAGATCGACAACAAATCCCTCAACGGCCTGGTGAGCTATGCCCTGAACGGACATAAACTCAGCGCCGGCTACCAGCACATGTCCGGCGACAGCGCATTCCCCTATGTCGATGGCAGCGACCCGTACCTGGTGAACTTCGTGCAGATCAACGACTTCGCCGGGGCCGAGGAACGCTCCTGGCAGGCCCGCTATGACTACGACTTCGCCAAGCTGGGGATTCCCGGCCTGAGCTTCATGACCCGCTACCTCAGCGGCGACAACGTCGCCCTGAAAAACGGCGACACCGGCAAAGAGTGGGAACGCAACACCGAGGTCAAATACGTGGTGCAAAGCGGCACCTTCAAGGACGTCGCCGTGCGCCTGCGCAACGCCACCTACCGTTCCAACTATTCGGCACGCGATGCCGATGAAGTACGCCTGCTGGTGAGCTACAGCGTGGCCCTGTGGTAAGCCACCCGTATCACGCTGCGTCGTAGGCGCTGGCTTGCCAGCGAAGAGGCCCGCAAGCCCTGTACTAAACCAAGGCCCCCTTCGCCGGCAAGCCGGCTCCTGCGGAAAAAGGGTCGGGGATGACCCGGACATACCGATAACAACAACTCCTGTGGAGACGTTCATGGACCTTTCACTGCGCAAACTAGCCCTCGCCGCCGGCTGCATGCTGTTCGCCGGCCAACTGCTGGCCGCGACCGCCGAGCCCAAGCGCCCGGAATGCATCGCCCCGGCCTCCCCCGGCGGCGGTTTCGACCTGACCTGCAAGCTGGTGCAAAGCGCCCTGGTCAACGAAAAACTCCTCACCAAGCCGATGCGCGTCACCTACATGCCTGGCGGTGTCGGTGCCGTGGCCTACAACGCCGTGGTGGCCCAGCGTCCCGCCGACGCCGGAACCCTGGTGGCCTGGTCCAGCGGCTCGCTGCTGAACCTGGCCCAGGGCAAGTTCGGCCGTTTCGATGAAAGCGCGGTGCGCTGGCTGGCAGCGGTCGGCACCAGCTACGGCGCTATCGCGGTGAAAAGCGACTCGCCCTACAAGACCCTCGACGATCTGGTCCAGGCTCTTAAGAAAGATCCAAGCAAAGTGGTGATAGGTTCCGGCGGCACCGTGGGCAGCCAGGACTGGATGCAGACCGCGCTGATCGCCAAGGCCGCCGGGATCAACCCCCGGGACCTGCGCTACGTCGCCCTGGAAGGCGGCGGTGAAATCGCCACCGCCCTACTGGGCGGACACATCCAGGTGGGCAGCACCGACATCTCCGACTCCATGCCCCATATCCAGGCCGGCGACATGCGCCTGCTGGCGGTGTTCTCCGAACAGCGTCTGGACGAGCCGGAAATGAAAGACATCCCCACCGCCAAGGAGCAGGGCTACGACATCGTCTGGCCGGTGGTACGCGGTTTCTACCTCGGGCCGAAAGTCACCGACGAGGAATACGCCTGGTGGAAAAACGCCTTCGACCAGCTCCTGGCCTCCGAAGAGTTCGCCAAGCTGCGTGACCAGCGCGAGCTGTTCCCCTTCGCCCTGACCGGCCCCGAGTTGGACACCTATGTGAAGAAACAGGTGGCCGACTACAAGACCCTGGCCAAAGAGTTCGGCCTGATCCAGTGACCGTCCCTTGCTGAAGGCGCGACCCTCGCGCATCGAGGGCCGCGCCCAGGAGTTAGCCATGCTCGTTCAACGTCTCTTCGCTGCGGTGTTGCTGCTGGCCTGTGCCGGCCTGGCACTGATGGCCTGGCCGTATCAGGCGGCCTTTTCCTATGAACCCGTGGGCCCGCGGGCCTTCCCTTTGCTGATGCTCGGTCTGATGGGGCTGGCCCTGCTGTACATGCTGTTTCGCCCGACACCCATCAAGCACAGCGAAGATGAACCGCCCCTGGACCGGCAAACCCTGACCAAGATCACGATCTGCGTGACCTTGCTGCTGGTGTTCGCCGGAACCTTCGAACCCCTGGGCTTCATCGTCGCCAGCGTGCTCATCGGCGTACCCATGGCACGGCTCTACGGCGGCCGCTGGCTGCCTAGCCTGGTGATCATCAGCCTGCTCAGTGTCGGCCTCTACTGGTTGTTCGACCGGGTCATGGACGTACCACTGCCCCTCGGCCTGCTCGACGTTCTGGAGAATTGATATGGATACCCTCAGTTATCTGGGCCAGGGCTTCGGCGTTGCGCTGACCCCTTACAACCTGGTCACCGCCCTGTCCGGCACCCTGATCGGCACCGTGGTCGGCCTGCTCCCGGGCCTGGGCCCGATCAATGGCGTGGCGCTGTTGATCCCCATTGCCTTCGCCCTGGGCCTGCCACCGGAATCGGCGCTGATCCTGTTGGCGGCGGTGTACCTGGGTTGCGAATACGGCGGCCGCATCAGTTCGATCCTGCTGAACATTCCGGGCGAAGCCTCCACCGTGATGACCACCCTGGACGGTTACCCCATGGCCCGCAAAGGCCTGGCGGGCGTGGCCCTGTCACTCTCGGCCTGGAGTTCGTTCATCGGCGCCTTCATCGCCACCTGCGGCATGGTGCTGTTCGCCCCGCTGCTGGCCAAGTGGGCGATCGCCTTCGGCCCGGCGGAATACTTCGTACTGATGGTGTTCGCCATCGTCTGCCTGGGCGGCATGGCCGGCGATCGGCCGCTGAAGACCTTCATTGCGGCGCTGATCGGCCTGTTCCTATCGGCGGTGGGCATTGACGCCAACAGCGGTGTGTACCGCTTCACCGGGGACAACATTCACCTCACCGACGGCATCCAGTTCGTGGTGCTGGTGCTGGGCCTGTTCTCCATCAGCGAGATTCTGTTGCTGCTGGAGAAGACCCATCGCGGCCAGGAAGCGGTGAAAGCCACCGGACGCATGATGTTCAACTTCAAGGAAGCGGCCTCGGTGTTCGTGGTGAACATCCGCTGTGGCCTGCTGGGCTTCATCATGGGCGTACTGCCCGGTGCCGGCGCGACCCTGGCCAGCGCCGTGGCCTACATGACCGAGAAACGCATCGCCGGCGCCAGCGGCACCTTCGGCGAAGGCGACAAGCGCGGCCTGGCCGCCCCGGAAACCGCCATCGGCGCCTCGGCCTGCGGCGCCCTCGTGCCGATGCTGACCCTCGGCGTTCCCGGCTCCGGCACCACGGCGGTGATGATCGGCGCCCTGTCGCTGTACAACATCACGCCCGGCCCACTGCTGTTTCAGCAGCAGCCGGACATTGTCTGGGGCCTGATCGCCTCGCTGTTCGTCGCCAACATCATGCTGGTGATCCTCAACATCCCGATGATCCGCCTCTTCACCCGCATCCTCGCCGTGCCGAACTGGGCCCTGGTGCCGGTGATCGCGATCATTACCGGGATTGGCGTCTACGCAGTGCACGCCACCACCTTCGACCTGTTCCTGATGGTGGGCATCGGCATCTTCGGCTACATCCTGCGCAAGCTGGACTTCCCGTTGTCGCCGGTGCTGCTGGGCTTCATCCTCGGCGGCTTGATGGAGCAGAACCTGCGCCGGGCGCTGTCGATCTCCAATGGCGCGATGGAGATCCTCTGGTCGAGCCCGATCACGGTCGGGGTCTGGGTGTTGACCCTCCTCATGCTGTTCATGCCGCTGCTGCGCATCTGGCGCAAGCGCTCGGCCCAGCAACGTGCCGTGGCCGATGTCTGAAGCCCGCTTCAGACAATGGTGGGGCACGCCCCTGGTGGGCCTGGCTGGCGGTTATCTCGCCAGCCAGATCGGCTGGCCATTGCCCTGGATGGTCGGCTCGTTGCTGGCGATCATCCTGGTGCGCTGCCTGACGCCCTGGCAATTGGCGGAAATCCCCGGCGGCCGCAAATGCGGGCAATGGGTGGTCGGCATCGGCATTGGCCTGCACTTCACGCCGCAGGTGATGGAACAGGTCATGAGCCACTTTGGCCTGATCTTCTTCGGCGCCCTGGTCACCAGCCTGTCCAGCGTGGTCGGGGTGTGGTTGCTGCGGCGCACCGGAGAAGACCGGGCCACCGCGTTTTTCTCCAGCATGCCCGGCGGCTCCGGGGAGATGGTCAATCTCGGCGCGCGCAATGGCGCGGTGCTCAGCCGCGTGGCGGCTGGGCAGAGCCTGCGGGTGCTGGCCGTGGTGCTCTGTGTTCCGGCGGCCTTCAAATATCTGCTGGGGGAAGGCACCCCCGCCCTGCATGCCACCAGCGTGGACTGGCAGTGGCTGGCCCTGCTGTTTCCCGCGGGCGCGCTGCTGGCCTGGGTCTGGCAGCGTCTGCACCAACCCAACCCCTGGCTGTTCGGCCCCTTGCTGCTCAGCGCTACGGTGAGCATCGCCTGGGACCTGCACATCGGTCTGCCAGAGGGCGGCAGTCAGGTGGGCCAATGGCTGATCGGCAGCGGCCTGGGCTGTCACTTCAATCGGCAGTTCTTCCGCCGAGCGCCCTCGTTCATGGGGCGGACCTTGATCGGCACCGCCCTGAGCATGCTGATCGCCGGCCTTGCGGCCCTGGGCCTGAGTGTGTTGACCCACTTGGATCTACGTTCGCTGACATTGGGCATGATGCCCGGCGGTATCGCGGAAATGAGCCTGACGGCCGAGACCCTGCAACTGTCGGTGCCACTGGTGACCGCGATGCAGGTGATGAGGTTGTTGTTCGTGCTGTTTCTCGCCGAGCCCCTGTTCCGCCACTGGAACAAAGGCCCCCTATAGCCGCTGCCGCGGGCGGCGACAAGGTCAACAGGACCTTCCACCGCCGCGTCCCTACGGACCGTTCGCAGCCTGCGGCAGCGGCTACAGATATGCCTTGGTTCAAGTCGCAGGTGGTTTTGCCACCAAGCAGCCCCCATCGAGCAATAGTTACAACGGCGGCAGGCGCCACTCGATGGGCGTCTCGCCATTCTGCTCAAGGTATTTGTTGGTGCGGCTGAAATGCCCGCAACCGAGGAAGCCGCGGTAGGCCGACAGCGGTGAAGGATGCACCGAGGTCAGTACCAGATGCTTGGTGGCGTCGATCAGTTTCTGCTTGCTCTGGGCGTGGGCACCCCACAACAGGAACACCAGGTGCGACTGGTGCTCGCTGACCACTTCGATGATCCGATCGGTAAAGAACTGCCAGCCCTTGCCTGCATGGGATGCCGCGTTGGCCCGCTCCACGGTCATGGTGGTGTTGAGCATCAGCACGCCCTGGTCGGCCCAGCTTTGCAGGTAGCCGTGGTTGGGAATGTCGATGTTGAGGTCACGCTTGAGCTCTTTATAGATGTTCACCAGCGAGGGCGGCGCTGGCACTCCGGGCTGTACCGAGAAGCACAAGCCATGGGCCTGGCCCGGTCCGTGGTACGGGTCCTGGCCGAGGATCACCACCTTGACCTTGTCCAGCGGCGTTGAGTTCAAGGCATTGAAGATCATCGGACCCGGCGGATAGATTTCCTTGCCGGCGGCATGTTCCTGGCGCAGGAATTCGCGAAGTTCGCTCATGTAGGGCTGCTCGAATTCGGCACGCAGCGCCTCCTTCCAGCTCGGTTCGAGTTTGATACGATCGTCAGCAGTCATGGCCATGCCCGTGAAAAAAACAATGGCCGCACCCTAGGAAAGCCGACTTCGCTTGTCAATTGATCTGACACGGAACCTGCACTTTCCCTACCAGCGATCATACTGAGCGCTTCTATTTCCCCTCGAGGTCACGATGAACCTGCACGTCGAAGAACTCACCGGCACCGATGGCGCACGCATCGCCATTGCCACCCTGGACGCGGAAAAATCCCTGAATGCCCTGTCGCTGCCCATGATCCAGCAGTTGAGCGAGCGTCTCGATGCTTGGGCCAAGGACCCGCAAGTGGTCTGTGTGCTGCTGCGGGGTAACGGCGCCAAGGCCTTCTGTGCCGGCGGCGAGGTACGCAGCCTGGCCCAGGCTTGCCTCGATCACCCCGGCGAAGTACCGGCCTTGGCCGGGCATTTCTTTGCCGCGGAATACCGTCTCGACTATCGCTTGCACACCTATCCCAAACCCTTGATCTGCTGGGGCCACGGTTATGTGCTGGGCGGTGGCATGGGTCTGCTGCAAGGTGCCGGGATTCGTATCGTCACCCCCAGCAGTCGCCTGGCAATGCCGGAAATCAGCATCGGCCTGTATCCCGACGTCGGCGCCAGCTGGTTCCTCTCGCGGATGCCCGGCAAGCTCGGCTTGTTCCTGGGGTTGACCGGCGCCCACATGAATGGCCGCGATGCCCTGGACCTGAACCTCGCCGACCGCTTCCTGCTGGACGAACAACAGGAAGCACTGATCGAGGGGCTGTTGCAGTTGAACTGGCAGGAACAGACGCCAAGGCAACTCAACAGCTTGCTCAAGGCCTTGCAGCAGGAAGCCTCGGCTCAACTGCCCGAAGCCCAATGGCTGCCGCGTCGGCAGCAGATCGACACCTGGCTGGACGTCAGTGACGTGGCCTGTGCCTGGCGTGCCATCAGCCAGTTGCAGAACCACAGCGATGCCCTCTACAGCCGAGCGGCCAAGACGCTGGTCGAGGGCTGCCCGCTGACCGCGCACCTGGTATGGGAGCAGATCCACCGTGCTCGCTACCTGTCCCTGGCCGAGGTATTCCAGATGGAATACACCCTGAGCCTGAACTGCTGCCGGCACCCGGAATTCGCCGAAGGGGTGCGCGCCCGCCTGATCGACAAGGATCATCAGCCCCATTGGCATTGGTCGGATATCAACAGCGTGCCCGAGGCGGTGGTGCAAGCGCATTTCCACAAGGCCTGGGAAGGACGTCATCCCCTGGCGGACCTGACGGATTACTAAAAAGCCTGCAGCCGCCGACAGCGGCTACAGGCTTTTGGCCCACTCGGGATCAATGGCCGCGACCGCCTCGCCCATGGTCGCCCCGGTCACGATCGCCTCGGCCACGATCACCACGTCCGCCGTGACCGCCCCATTCCCGATGGCCACCATTGTTGCCCCAATTGTTGTTGCCCCAGTTGCTGTGGCGATCGTGCCCGCCCCAGCCCTGGTTCGGATACGGCCGGTACACCGCTCGGGGTGGCTGGTAGTAGCGCGGAGCCGGTTGGTAGTAACGCGGAGCCGACTGGTAATAACGGGGTGCCGGCTGGTAGTAACGCGGTGCGTAGTAACTGCGGCCAGTGGAGTAATAGGAAGAACCACCACCGTAGTAATAGGCCGGCGTGGGAGAACTGTAGACTTCGGAGCTGTAATAGCTTGAACCTCCACCGTAATAAGGGACGCACGCGCTAAGACTCAAACCCAGTAATGCAACAAGCAGAAGTCGACGATACATGGCGGCCTCCTGGACCGCGAAGAAGCCACACCAGCGACGCTGGCAGGCGGCAGTCGACAACAGGCCGACTGACGAAATATCTGACCGCGAAAACCCCTTCTGGTGCGATTTTGGCAACACGTTGATACAAGTCCTTCGACCGCCGGTAACCGCCCTGTCAGGACGACTCAGGGCCGCATTTCCGGCGCCGGAAAAACACCATGCCGCGTGTCGATTCCGAGACAACTCAGTGCGCTGATGAACGAGTTATTTCCGCGCTGTGCCACTAGAATGCGTCATCGGGCCACTATCACGGAATTGCCATGCCGCTTCGTTCTCCCTTGTATTCGCAGCGTTCGCTGGTACTGGTCCTGATCACCTTGCTGGGCAGCGGCTTCCTCGCCACTTCCCTGCTCAGCTACTACGCCTCCCGGGACTCGATCCGCGACAACATCGTCAACACCGAGCTGCCCCTGACCTCCGACACCGTGTACTCGGAAATCCAGAAGGACCTGGTACGGCCGGTCCTGATCTCCTCGATGATGGCCCGCGACACCTTCATGCGTGACTGGGTGGTGGCCGGCGAACGCGACCCTACCCAGATGACCCGTTACCTCAACGAGGTCATGACCCACTATGGCGCCTACACCGCGTTCTTCGTCTCCAACACCAGCCTCACCTACTACCAGGCCAAGGGCGTGCTGAAGCAGGTCAAGGTCGATGAGCCCCGGGACGCCTGGTACTTTCGCGTACGCGATATGGCCACGCCCTATGAAATCAACGTCGACCCGGACCTGGCCAACCAGGACAAACTGACCTTCTTCATCAACTACAAGGTCTACGACTATCAGGAGCGCTTCATCGGTGCGGCCGGAGTGGGCTTGACGGTGGACGCGGTGATCAAGCTGATCGACAAGTACCAGCAGCGCTACCAGCGCAGTGTGTACTTCGTCGACACCTTCGGCCGCATCGTCCTCACCGGCGCCGACGGTGGGCCCCAGGGCGCCCGCAGCGGCCAGTCCCTGCATGACCTGGACAGCCTCAAGGAGCTGATGACCCAACTGCCCAAGCCCCACAGCGGCAGCTATGAATACTCGACCCAGGGCCAGGGGCATTTTCTCAATGTGCGATTCATTCCCGAACTGAACTGGTACCTGTTCGTCGACAAGCGCGAAGACGGCGCCCTCAACAGCATCCGTCAGTCGCTGTACCTGAACCTGCTGATCTGCCTGGTGGTCACCAGCATCGTGCTGATCCTGCTCAGCGGCGTGGTGCGTCGCTACCGGCGCAAGATCGAGGCCCAGGCCACCCTCGACAGCCTCACCCGCCTGCCCAATCGCCGCGGCTTCGATCTGCTGGCAGCCCAGGCTCTGCAGGAAGCGCGGCGGGACATGACGCCACTGTGCGCCCTGCTGCTGGACCTGGATCACTTCAAGCGCCTCAACGACACCTACGGCCATCTGGCCGGGGACCTGGTGCTCAGCGGTTTTGCCCGTGACCTGCAGGACTGCCTGCGCCAGTCCGACATCGTCTGCCGCTGGGGCGGCGAGGAGTTCATTGTCCTGCTCAAGGACACCCAGAGCAGCGCCGCCCTGGTCATTGCCGAGAAGATCCGCCAGCAGACCGAACAACAGCGCTACTACTATGAAGGGCAGCCTCTGCAACTGACCGTCAGTATCGGCTTGACCGCTCTGCAATCGGCAGACACCCTGCACAGCCTGCTGTCCCGTGCCGACCATGCGATGTACCGCGCCAAGCAGAGCGGACGCAATCGAACCTGTGTGGAAATGCCCCACTCCAGCCATGAATGAACCTGACCTTTGCCCGGCCTGCGGTGCCCGCAACGACTGCACCCTGGCCGACCCGCGTACTGCGGACCAAGCCTGCTGGTGCTACAGCGTGAGCATCGACCCGGCAATCATCGAAGCCTTGCCGCCAGAGCTGCGCGACCGCTCCTGCCTGTGCCCCCGTTGTGCCGGGGTCGAGGCGCAGTTGCGCGCCGGCACCTTGCCGCGCTCCTGAACCTCCTCACCTTGCCCCCAAACGCCGATCACCATGCGCATTGACCGTTTCCTCAGCAACCTGCCCCGCTTCAACCGTCAGCAGGTGCGCCTGCTGCTGGTGCAACGCCGCATCCGCATCGACGGGCAGCCGGTAAGCGACCCCAAGGCCGAGGTCCGTGAGTTCAGTCGCGTGGAACTGGATGAGGAAGTGCTCCAGGTCGGCAAGCCGGCGCGTTATTTCATGCTGCACAAGCCCATGGGCTGTGTCAGCGCCACCCGCGACCCGGAGCACAGGACCGTGCTGGAACTGATCCACGAGCCGGATCCCCAGGACCTGCACATCGCCGGGCGCCTGGATTACAACACCACCGGGCTGATGCTGATCACCAACGACGGCAGCTGGTCGCGACGCTTGACCCAGCCGCAGACCAAGCTACCCAAGCTCTACTACGTGGAAACCGAGCAGGAGATTGGCCCCGAGTACATCGAGACCTTCGCCCAGGGTCTGTATTTCGCCTTCGAGGACCTCACCACCCTGCCTGCGCAATTGCAGATCCTCGGCCCCCATAGCGCCAGGCTGAGCATCGTCGAGGGGCGCTATCACCAGGTCAAACGGATGTTCGGCCACTTCAACAACAAGGTGGTGCGCCTGCACCGCGAACGCATGGGACCACTGGTACTGGATGAATGCCTTGCCCCAGGCCAATACCGCCCCCTCAGCGCAGACGAAATCCGCCTGATCTGACGCCGCGTCCCACTGAATGACCGCTGGGCAGAAGCTGTCGAACAATTTGCCCAACGCACTTGCAGGTTCCCGGTTGCCCTGCTTGAATCAGTCCGTCGGCCGAAATGTGACCGATGAGTCACCAACAGACATCTAAGAAACCTTTTGCCGGCCTGAGCCCTGCCTGCTCTGCATTCAACCCGGTAAATCGCCCGCCTATAACAATACCCGTCGACCTGCATTACCGGATCGACATGGGCTCCGATTCCAGGCGTATGCCTACCTGTCACATTGCCCGTGCACACTCAACGTTGCGCGCATACCCGCTTGCCAGGAGTCTTATGACATGAGGCCAGAAATCGCTGTGCTGGATATACAGGGTCAGTATCGGGTTTACACGGAGTTCTATCGCGCAGATGCCGCAGACAAGACCATCATTCTGGTCAACGGCTCGATGGCCACCACTGCGTCCTTTGCCCAGACCGTGAAGAATCTGTACCCGCAGTTCAACGTGGTGCTCTACGACCAGCCCTACGCGGGCCGGTCCAAGGCCCACAACAAGCACGAACGGATGCTCACCAAGGAAGTGGAAGGGCAGATCCTGCTGGAGTTGATCGAGCACTTCGCCGCCGAGCATGTGCTGTCGTTCTCGTGGGGCGGCGCCGCGGCTTTGCAGGCCTTGTCCCAACGTCCTCGACGCATCGAGAAGGCGGTGATCAGCTCGTTCTCTCCGGTGCTCAACGAACCCATGCGCGACTACCTGGAGCGCGGTGTCGACTACCTCGGCAGCCTCGACCGCCATCGCGTCGGCCACCTGGTCAACGACACCATCGGCAAACACCTGCCATCGCTGTTCAAGCGCTTCAACTATCGCCATGTCAGCAGCCTGGCGGAGCATGAGTACGGGCAGATGCACTTCCACATCAGCCATGTGCTCAACGGTGATCGCCAGTGCTACTTGCGGGCGGCGAAGAACATCCAGGTGCCGGTACTGTTTCTCAACGGTGAGTGGGACGAGTACACCTCAGCCAACGACGCCAAGCTGTTCGCCGACCATGTACAGCACGCAAGCTTCAGCACCATCCAGGCCACCGGGCATTTTCTCGACATGGAACACAAGGCCGCCTGCCGCGACAGTCGCCAGGCACTCCTGGGCTTCCTCAAGCCAGCCCAGTACGACAACCGCTCGCGTCCACACTATGTTCATGATCAGCATGCACGGGCCATCTGAAACCCCGTCGCCACAGGCCGTCACCCCGCCTTGAAAAACCCTGTTTTTCCTGGCGGGTGAGGCACCTGTGGCGACCTCAACCGACACGCAAGCACAAGTCAGATAAAGAAAAACTTCAAATCCCCGGCCACTTCTGGTACAAAGTCAGCCGTTCGAGCGGGTGTCGTATAATGGCATTACTCCAGCTTCCCAAGCTGATAACGAGGGTTCGATTCCCTTCACCCGCTCCACTTCCCCAATCTGCGGGCTCCCGCAGATATCTGTAGAAGCTTCTCAAGTCGTTGATTCAAACGATTTCCTCTCCTCTCAGCAGCAAACCTAGCGAACCAAGCCCAAGCCTCGTGCAGATCATTGGAGCGCCGCTGTTTCAGCATTGACCTGTGCCAACGGCCTATCAGCCGGGTGCGTGGCACAACTGATCGGGATTGGCCAAAAAAGCGGCATAGCCATCCGCAACGACGCAGGTTCGGCCCGTCTCATGGGACCACAGCACCACGACCGGCTCACCGGCGTCGCCCAGTACCGCGTAATCGAAGCAGTAATAGTCGCCCGTCCCAAATTGAGCGAACGGCAACAGGCTGGAGCAGTCGAGCTCGATGCCGGAGAAAGTGTCTTGCCAAGCCCGCCAGCCTTGCTCGAAATGGCGGACTATCGACTCCCAGGTCTTGCGGGGATCACGCGCATCAAAGACAGGAAACACTTCCAGCCCCCCCAGCGCCTTGCCGTTGTGCTCCAGCAGCCAGTCCACGAATGACCTGGGCAAGGTTCGCCCCAATGCCGTCTCGGCAGCATGAATGGCCTCTATTGTCGTGCCTATCACTCGCGCTTTGCCCAAGGTGCCTCGCTTAGGGTACAGACCCAGGTTCGGGGGATTCGGTTGGCCCTTACAGACGATCACCCAGCGCTATCGGTTGGCTTGGTGTCGATGACGACGCTGATCGTTTGAGGCGTGGCGCACGATAATGCATAACCCACACTGAGTGAAAATCGCCGTGACCGGGTCAGAGGAAAAACCTCAGCCGCGTCTTTTGCATCATCCGCCCGACATCACGGCTGCACACGAACCTCAAGGAAACGCTGCATGACCCAGAATATTTACGACGATCCGACCTTTTTCCAGGGCTACAGCCAGATGGGCCGCTCCCTCGGCGGCCTCGATGCGGCACCGGAATGGCCAGCCCTGCAAGCTCTGCTGCCCACCATGAACGGTCTCAAGGTGGTGGACCTGGGCTGCGGTTATGGCTGGTTCAGCCGCTGGGCCAGCGAACAGGGGGCCCGACAGGTACTGGGCCTGGACGTTTCGCAAAAGATGCTGGCGACCGCCCGCGCCAGCACCTCGGCGCCCAACATCGATTATCAGCGGGCCGATCTGGAACACCTGAGCCTGCCCGCCTGCAGCTTCGACCTGGCCTACAGCTCCCTGGCCCTGCACTACATCAAGGACTTGCGCGGGCTGTTCACCCAGGTCCATGCCGCCCTGGTACCCGGGGCACGCCTGGTGTTCTCCATCGAGCACCCGATCTTCATGGCCCCGCGCAACCCGGGTTGGCAGGTGGATGACCAGCGCCGCAAATCCTGGCCGCTGGACAGCTACCAGCAAGAAGGCGAACGGGTGACCCATTGGCTGGCGGAGGGCGTGATCAAGCAGCACCGGACCCTGGGCACTCTGCTCAACACCCTGATCGACACAGGGTTCAGCATTCGCCATGTCGAGGAGTGGGGACCGAGCGCCCAGCAAGTGCTGGAGCAACCGGCTCTGGAAGAAGAGCGCGAGCGACCGATGATGTTGCTGGTGGCCGCACAGCGCTGAGGCGGCCGCCGTTGCGCGGCCACCTCGGCAGGCTTGTCCTGCATGCTAGACGCCCTGCTGCAACGGAAAACGCCGGGCCCCGCTGTGAGCGAGGAATTTTTCCTGGGCCATGGGCCGGGCCAGGAAATAGCCCTGGGCTTCGTCGCAGCCAAAGGCTCGTAGCATCTGCAGGCATTTGAAACTCTCGATGCCCTCGGCCACGGTGCGATAGCCCAGCTCCCTGGCCAGGGCAATGACCGAACGGGTGATCTTCTGGTGCTGGGCGCTGCTCTCAAGGTCCGTGACCATGGATTTGTCGAGCTTCACCACATTGGCGGGAATCTGATGCAGGTAGGCGAAGTTGCTGTAGCCGGTACCGAAATCATCGATGGCCACGTCCATGCCCAGGCCGCGTATCTTGCTCAACTGATCCAGCACCTTGGGGTTGGAGCGCAGCCAGGCACCTTCAGTGATCTCCACCTCCAGGCGCCGGGGATCGATGCGGTGACGCTGGCAGGCCTCCCTGAGGACATCGGCAATGTCCTGGTCCTCGAAATCCTGGGGGGACAGGTTGATCGACAGGCGCTGTACATCGCTGGAACTCCAACTGTGCAGCCTGTCCAGCACCGCGTTGATCACCCAATGGGTCACCCGGTGGATCAAGGCGTTGCGCTCCATGACCGGAATGAATTCCGCCGGGGAAATCGGTCCCAGCCAAGGGTGATCCCAGCGGATCAGTGCCTCTGCGCTGACCTGGGCACCATCGGGCAGGGCGAAGCGCGGCTGGAACATCAGGTAGATCTGTCCGCTGTCGAGGGCTTCGCTGATGTCCGACGCCAGATTGAAGGCACGTCGATAGGCCTGGTCCCGCACCACGTCATAGGGCGCCCAGGTGCTGCGCTTCAAGGTCGCCAGCTCCAGGGCGAACATGGCTTTGCGCAGCACGTCCGGCACCGCGTCGCGGTCCGTGGAGAACTCCACGGTGCCCGCACATACCCCGGGAATCATCGGCAGCTCAAGGCCCGGCGGCTGGCGCCGCAAACGCCGAACCAGCCCTTCGAGAAAACGTTCGATGCCCGGCGCTGCCGGTAGCAGAAAGCCAAAACGCTTGACCGAGACGTGATACACCCGGACATGCCGCCCCAGGTAGGTGAGCAGTTGCTGGGCCAGGAAGCGCACGATGATTTCAAACGGAGCCATGCCCATGGCCAGGGTCAGCTCGTGAGCCACGGTCATGTCCACCGCATCCACCAGCACCAGCACGCGCTTTTCACCAGGATGCTGTTCCGCCAGGTCGTACAGATCGCTCTGGAATTGCTCCCGATTGGGCAGGCTGCTGACCGGATCGCGACGGGTCTGGCGCTGACGGTGCTCGATCTGCTCCATCACCAGGCACGCCAGGTCCCGCAGTTGCTGGCGCTCGACGGCATTCAAGCGCTGGGGCTGTTTATCGATGACGCACAAACTGCCGATGGCGTGGCCGGTGGATGTGATCAGCGGCGCGCCGGCATAAAAGCCGATGCATGGATCTTCGGTGACCAGGGGATTGGCATGAAAGCGCACATCCCGGCGGGCGTTTTCCACTTCAAACACATCGCCGGACTTGATGGTGTAGGCACAGAACGATTGATCGATGGGGGTCTGCTCGGCGACGAAACCCACCCGCGACATGAACCACTGGCGATCCCGATCCACCAGGGTGATCAGGGCCGTGGGTACCTTGAAGTACTGCGCCGCCAGGCGACAAATACGATCAAAACGCTCACAACGGGCCGTGTCCAGCAGTTCCAGGGCATACAGAGCAGCCAGGCGCTGCTCCTCGACCAACGCCTTATCGGGCATACCGCGCCTCAGGCAGGATCAACACACTCATCAGAAAACCTATCTCAGCAGCGCAGGGGGAAAACACCACCTGGAAACGGGTTGAGCCCAAAATGGTGGCATTACGACATCCATCGACAGCATGACGCAGTGACTAGTGCTTGCCAATTCCATCCGTCGGACGAACGGTATTGCCCGGAACAATACATCGCGACCTTGAAAAGACCGTTCCAGAGCGCTCGCGCCCCATGACAAAGAGACCTTGCCGGCCATTGCGTCCTGCTCGAACCCCTCTCTGCAAACCCTGGCAGATCGGCAGGTGCGTACCTTGCGAAGACAAAAAAAGCGATCCGCAGATCGCTTTCTTTGCTATTGCATCATCAGGCCAGTTCCAGAGTCCCGACCTTCTTGCCCCCTTGTCACGACCCTGCTCCTGCCGGGCGTCCGAATCTTTTAACAGCCTGCGACTGTCTGCTGGCTGAACCTGCCGGCGGCAAGCGTGACAATTCATGACAGTCCCTTGCCAAGCATGAGCAAAGCCGGAACCATGCGCCGCCCTGCCCATGGATGGAGCCGTACCATGAAAAAACTCGTATTCCTGCTATTCCTCGGCCTGCTGGTGGTGCTCAACGTCGGCTACTACACCGAGCTGGAAGAAGCCGAGACCCACACCCGCTGGTTTATCAAGCAGTCCCCGACGCTGCGCCTGGAGTTCTTCAATATCCACGCCAATGACGGCGACTACCGGCGCGTGGAAAAGCTCACTCCCGAGCACCGGCAGATGATCATCGACTACTGCAAGTACCGTTTGGGCATCGATACCCAGGTCACCACCCAGGCCGACGTGGAACGTTGCGCCAAGCTCTGAGCCCTCCCCTCCAGCACGCCAACCCCGGGTCTTTGGTACTCGTCTCATGGCAACCGGGCCAGCCCCCGGCTAGGGTCGCTACAACTCTCCTGCCCCAGGGGAGCCCTGCGCCCGTCCTTGGTCCAGGGGTGCTATGGTGGTCGGCTGCCCTGCGTGCCAGGGCTCATTGGAGGAGTGCGACGCTGAACGCCTGGTCGTGAAGCTTGAGGAGGTCACTGAATAGATATGTGCAACGCCAAAGATATTTATACCGCGGGTTGGATTCTGGTGGTCATGTCCGGTCTGGTGTCCCTGGTGATCCAGGTCTACCTGGGCTATTTCAAGATCGATGACATGGTCAAGTACCTGGCCCGCTGCCGGGTCATCGCCATTCGCATGCCACTGCTGGGCAAAGACCCTCTCAGCCGTCTGTGCATGCTGGTGTGCATCGGCGGGATGTTCGCCATGCCCCACCTCTTTCTGCGCAATGGCGGCATGGATGTACGGGACTACAAGAACTTCCCCCTGGGCCTGAAATGGCTGATCAATCTGTTCCAGCTGTCAGCCCTGGCCGCGGTCATCGCCTTCCTGGTGTTGTGGTGGGTCAGCCGTCACCTTTGACCGGCAACGGTCTTCATTGCGGGGCGCCACGCAACGGCGCCCCGTCTCCCCAGAGCCAGCAGCCCTTCAAGCGGTCGCTGTCTGCTGATGAAAATCCTCACGGGTCATTTCGAAAAACCGGCTTGGCAGGCCTTCGAATTCGCCGTCGTGAGTGAAACGAAAACCCAGCTTGCGAGCCACCGCCAACGAGGCGCCATTGTCGATGTGAGCATCAGCGACAATCCGCTCGACCTCCGGGTCGGCAAAGGCGTGCTCAACAATGCGCCTGGCGGCCTCAGAGGCCACCCCCCGGCCCCAGGCCCGCCGCACCAGACGCCAGCCCATCTCCAGTTCCGGGCCCACGGCGTCGAAAGGAATGAACGAGACCCAGCCCAGTAAATCGTCCGGGGCCTCCTTGGCGAAGATCGCCCAATAACCGCATCGCTCACCAAAGTCCTGGGTCATGCGCGACTGCAAGAAATCCCGGTGCCATTGCCCACCGTCCCAGATTCCCGGAGTGAAGCGCGTGACTTCAGGGTCCAGGTCCATGCGCAAGCAGGCCTCGAAGTGTTCGAGCGTGCGTGGGCGCAATATCAAGTTGGGGGTTTCGAAGTGCAGATTCATCCGTGATCTCCTGGGTTGATGGTCGACCATGAAACAGCGGCTGGCGGAAAAAGAAAACAGCCCGCCGCAGGAAAATATGTCGCTCCGCACAGCAAACCCGATCAAGCCCCCCTCTTCGTATACAGCTACGCATACACTTTTCGACACCATTGTTCAGAACTATCTGATTGAATGATAATAATTATCTAATGAGAATCGCTTCCAAATAAAACGGAGGCTCTATCTCAATGTCCAGTCCCGCCCGCCCACAACCCTGGAAGTTGTGGTCCACCTCTCTCGGTCTGATGGCCCTCAGCGAAGCCAGCCTGGGAGCCGCTGCTGAAGACGCCAAGCGTCACACCGAGGCGACACCTGTCACCCTGGCGCCAACCCATGTGCAAGGGGTGCATCAGCCCGGCTACAAGCGCGAGGCCTCGGATTCGGTGAAGTTCACCGCGCCCCTGCGGGAAACGCCGAAGTCGGTGACCATCATCACCGACACCCTGATGCAGGAACGTGCCGTGTCGACCCTGACCGATGCCTTGCGCACGACCCCGGGCATCACCTTCGGCGCCGGGGAAGGCGGAACGCCGCTGGGGGATCGCCCCTTCATCCGCGGCTTCGAGGCCAGCACCGACATCATGATCGACGGCATCCGCGACGTCGGCCGGATGAACCATGAAGTGTTCAACTACGAGCAGATCGAAATCGTCAAAGGCCCGGGTTCGGCCTACTCGGGACGCGGCTCCACCGGCGGCACCATCAACCTGATCAGCAAAGTACCGCAGCAGGAGAACTTCAGCGCTGGCAGCCTGACCCTGGGCACCGATCATCAGCGGCGCAGCACCCTCGACCTCAACCAGTACCTGCCCGAACAGAACATGGCCCTGCGCCTGAACGCCATGAAGCATGAAGCCGATACCCCCGGGCGCGATCATGTGCAGGTGTCGCGCTGGGGCGTGGCACCGAGCGTGACCTTCGGCCTGAACACCGACACCCGCGCCACCTTGAGCTACTACCACCTGCAGACCGACGACATGCCCGACCAGGGCATCCCGGTGTCGGAAATCTCCGGCAAGCCGCTCAAGGTCGACCGCGACAACTTCTATGGCTTCACCCAGCGCGACTTCCGCAAGACCTCGGCAGACCTTGCGACCTTGCAACTGGAACATGACGTCAACGACCACCTGACCCTGCGCAACACCACCCGCCAGGGCCGCAGCATGCAGGACTACGTCATGAGCCGGCCGATATCCACGGCGGCGCAGGAACAGGCGAACACCGTGCAACGTGCGGCTCGCGGGCGCAACGTGGTCAACGAATCGCTGATCAACCAGACCGACATCTTCGGCACATTCGACACCGGCTCCATAGGCCACCGCTACAGCGCGGGCCTGGAGTTCTCGCGCGAACGGATCGACGTCAAGAATCGTTATGCAAGCCCCAAGAACAGCAACCTGGGCGACCTCAATCACCCCAATCCCAAAGACCCATTCGCCCCGGTGCTACGAGGCGACGGCCAACACACGGTCACCCAACACAACAACCGCGCCGTCTATGTGATGGACACCCTGGCCCTGCACGAGCAATGGGACCTGAACCTGGGGGTGCGCTATGACGCCTATCACGTCAGGGACCCCAGCCAGAGCAACCGCAGCAATATGTGGACCTACCAAAGCGGTATCGTCTTCAAGCCCCTGCCCTACGGCAGCATCTACCTGTCCTACGGCACCTCGTTCAACCCTTCGGGCGAAACCGCCGGGCAGTCGGGCGGCGCCGATGGCGCAGCAGGCGGCCGGCTCAGCAACCTGGACCCGGAAAAGAGCCGCAGCCTCGAACTGGGCACCAAATGGGACCTGCTCAACGAACGCCTGGCCCTGACCGCAGCGGTGTTCAAGACCGAGAAGACCAACGCCCGAACCTACGACCCGATCAGCAACGAAGTGACCCTGGATGGCGATGTCGAAGTGAAAGGTTTTGAAGTCGGGGCTACCGGCCACCTGACCGATCAATGGGAGGTGATGGCGGGCTACACCTACCTGGATGCCAAGACGGTCAAGTACGCCTCAGGCAGGAACACCGACTTCAACGGCAACCAGATGAAATTCATCGCCCCCAACAGCGCCTCGCTGTGGAGCACCTACATGCTCACCGACCGCCTGAAAGTCGGTGCCGGCGCCAACTATGTGGGCGAGCGCTACACCAACGATGAAAACACCCGCAGCCTCGATGCCTACTGGCGCTACGACGCCATGCTGGCCTATCGGGTGAACAAGAACCTGGACCTGCAGTTCAACGTGCTCAACCTCACCGACAAGACCTACTACGACGCCTCCCACGTCGGCATGTTCGCCACTGTCGCGCCAGGGCGCTCTGCCGAGCTGGCGGCGAACGTCAGGTTCTGATGCTTTCGCCGGCAAGCTAGCTCCTACGTGTGGTTGGAGCTGGCTTGTCAGCGAACACCTGCCTAGAGCAACCGCCGGATCTCCTCCAGCAACTCCCGTGGAATCTGCACCCCGTGCTCCAGGCTGCGCGCCCGTGCCTCGAACCTGCGTTGGGACGGCAACCGCGCTCCATCCCGGGCAATCCCCGCGAACAAAGCCTCCGCCCGCTCCAGCCCCGCCTGATAACCCTGCCCCAGAAACACCTGGGGATCGAACGCCAGCACCAGCTCGCCATGACAAGGCGTCGCCCCGACGCCTTCATCGAAGGCCATGGACTCCACACTGGTGAGGTCGCCAATCAGGGCCCCGGCCAACAACTCGATCATCGCCGCCAGGGCCGAGCCCTTGTGACCGCCAAAGGTCTGCATGGCACCGCGCAATGCAGCCTGGGCGTCAGTGGTGGGTTCGCCGTCGGCATCGATGGCCCAATGGCTGGGAATCGGCTTGCCCTGGCGTGCATGCAATTCGATATCGCCGCGGGCAATGGCGCTGGTGGCGAAGTCGAAGACAAAAGGATCGCCCCCCGGTCGCGGCCAGGCAAAGGCCAGGGGGTTGGTGCCGAACACCGGGTGCCGGCCTCCGGCCGGAGCCACCCAGCTATGACTGGGGTTCATCGCCAGGCCCACCAGCCCGGTGGCGGCAATCGCCTCGACCTCGGGCCACAGGGCGGAAAAGTGGAAACAGCGCTTGATCACCATGGCGGCGACCCCCTGGCTACGAGCCTTCTCCACCAGGACCGGCAGGCCGGTGTGGAAGCCCAGCAAGGAGTAGCCGTAATGGGCATCCACTTCCAGCACCCCAGGCGACACATGCCGCAGGCTGGGCTCGGCCCGGGGGTCGATCTTGCCTTCGCGCACCGAGCGCACGCAGCCCAGCAGGCGATACACCCCGTGGGAATGGCATTCGTCACGCTGGCCCTGGGTAATGACCTCGGCGATCGCCCGACTGTGAGCCTCGGACAGGCCGTGTCGGCTGAGCACCTGGAAAGACAGGCTGCGGACTTCGTCCAATGACAGGGTGATGTATTCAGACATGGTGGAACCTCTATGAGCGGTGAGTGAAAGCTCCTGTGGGAGAGTGTGTTGTGGGGCTGATCGGCCCCTGGCCATCGATCAGTTGCGGCACATGCAACCGATTGCCGCTGGACAGTTCGGCAGGCAACAGCGCCTCGGGCAGATCCTGGTAGGACACCGGGCGCAGAAAGCGCTGGATCGCCAGGCTGCCCACCGAGGTGCTGCGGCTGTCGGAAGTGGCCGGGAACGGACCGCCATGAACCATGGCGTGGGCCACTTCGACCCCAGTGCCGAATCCGTTGACCAGCAGGCGTCCGGCCTTGCGCTCCAACAGCGGCAGCAGCGTGCGGACCTGGGGGTGATCGCCATCGCTCAAGTGCAGCGCAATGGTCAACTGGCCCTCCAGGCTCTGCAGCACCTGTTGCAAGGCGGCAAAGTCCGGGCAACGAACAATCAACGAGGCCGGACCAAAGACCTCTTCCCGCAATTGAGCGCAGCCCATGAAGGCCTCGGCCGAGGTGGCGAACAACGCGCCTCGGGCCTGAGTGCCCTGCCCCGCCAAGCCCTGGGCCAAGGTCTGCACCTGGGCATGGGCCGCCAGGGCGGCAACGCCCTGGCAGTAACTGCGGTGAATGCCTGGGGTAAGCATGGTCTGCGCTGCCTGTGTGGCTAGGGCAGCGGCAGCGGCGCTTTCAAAGCGCTGCAATGCCGGGCCTTCCAGGGCCAGGATCAAGCCCGGGTTGGTGCAGAACTGCCCGGCACCCTGGGTCAGCGAGGCAACGAACGCCGGGGCAATTTGCTCCGCCCGCGCCTCCAGGGCTTGGGGCAACAACAGCACCGGATTGATGGAGCTCATCTCGGCATACACGGGAATCGGCTCAGGACGTAATGCGGCGATCTGCATCAGCGCGACCCCGCCCGTGCGCGAGCCGGTAAACCCCACTGCCTTGATCCGCGGGTCCGCCACCAGTCCCTGGCCGATGGCCCGACCGCTGTCGAACAGCAGCGAAAACACCCCCTCGGGCAATCCCAGGCTCTGCGCGGCCCGGGCAATGGCCTGCCCCACCAACTCTGATGTACCGGGGTGCGCCGAGTGGGCCTTGACGATCACCGGACAACCCGCCGCCAGGGCCGAAGCGGTGTCGCCGCCGGCCACGGAAAACGCCAGGGGAAAGTTCGACGCGCCAAACACCGCCACCGGGCCCAGGCCGATATGCCGCAGGCGCAGCTCGACCCTGGGCAGAGGCTGACGCTCAGGTTGCGCCGGGTCGATCCTGACCCCGAGAAAACCACCGTCACGGACTACCTGGGCAAACAGGCGCAATTGGCCGACGGTGCGCCCCCGCTCACCTTCCAGGCGAGCCCGGGGCAAGCCGGTTTCCAAGTGACAGCGCTCAATCAGCTCCTCGCCCAAGCCCAGAACATGGCTGGCAATGCTCTCCAGAAAGGCCGCCCGCTGTGCAAGCGGCAACTGGCGATAAGGATCGAACGCCGCCTCCGCCAGGGCACAGGCGCGCTCAAGTTCAGCGGCCGAGGCGCCACCGAAAGCCGGTTGCAACACCTCGCCACTGGCGGCGGCCAGCCCATGAATCGAGCCCTGGCCGCCAAGCACGGCGGTGTGACCTATCAGCATCTGTCCGGTAACAGTCATGGATAACCTCGTCTGCATGAAAGTGGTCATGGTCATTCCACCTCATCGCCGTCCAGCACCAGCTTGGCACTGGGCACTCCGGTGTTGGCGCCCCAGTAGTAGATGCACAGGGCCATGAGGGTGACGGTGAGGGTGTCGTAGGGATGAGTCAGGGCGCCGATGCCGCCGAAGCTGCCCAGGTAGGAAATGACAATGGTCAGCCCATAGAAGGCGATCAGCCACAGCGATGAGCGCACCTGCTCGCCCAGGCTCAGGTGGTCGGTGGGCACCAGGCGTTTGCACAGCAGGTAGA
Organism: Pseudomonas danubii; assembly: GCF_042980055.1. Taxonomy (NCBI): domain Bacteria; kingdom Pseudomonadati; phylum Pseudomonadota; class Gammaproteobacteria; order Pseudomonadales; family Pseudomonadaceae; genus Pseudomonas; species Pseudomonas danubii. Next base: position 2,772,621 of record NZ_CP116502.1, on the reverse strand, counting down.
TCACGAACATCAGGATCTGCAGCCCCAGCAGCCAGGACACCGTGCCCCAGCCGGACCAGTAGACAATCAGTGCCGCGATCACGAACGACACCGGGCCCAGCACTGCAAAGGCGCGGACCCGAAACGGCCGCGCCAGCTGCGGTGCACTCTTGCGCAACGCCGCGACGCTGATGGGGGCCACCGCATAACTGAGCACCAGGGCCGCTGACACCACGTTGATCAGCGCTTCCCACGAGGGGAACGGCAGGGTCCAGAACACCGACAGGCCGAAGGTCAGCCACAGCGCCGGACGCGGGATGCCGGACTCTTCATCGATGCGGGTGAAAACCTTGAAGAAGGTCCCGGTCCGGGCCCAGCCGTAGACCACCCGCGGCGTGGCGTTCATGTAGATGTTGCCGCAGCCGCTGGGGGAGATCACCGCGTCGGCCACCACCAGATAGGCCAGCCAGCCGACCCCGAGGGTCAGAGCAATGTCGCGGTACGGCAGAGAGAATTCCTTGCTGATGCCGCTCCAGCCGTTGGCCAGCATTTCCGTGGGAATGCTGCCCAGAAAGGCCAGTTGCAACAGGCCGTAGATCAAGGTCGAGAGCAGCACCGAGAGAATCAGCGCGATGGGGATGGTGCGCTGGGGATTACGCACTTCACTGGCCACGGAGATGATCGGCGTCAGCCCCAGGTAGGCGAAGATGATGCCCCCCGCCGAGACCGCCATCTCGATCCCCGACAGGCCGAACGGGGCAAAACCCTGGACATGGAAGTTGTCGGGCTTGAAGAAGGTGAACAGCACCGCGATCACCAGCAGCGGCACGATGAACTTGAACAGGCTGATGAAGTTGTTGGATTTGGCGAAGGTCTTGACGCTGTAGTAGTTGAGCCAGAAGAACAGGCACAACAGGGCAAACTGCACCAGCCAGCCGATGATGGTCGGGTTGCTGGAGCCTTCGTGGGTCAACGCCGGGAACCAGGCCGCGGCGTATTGCCGGGCCGCCACCACTTCAATCGCCACTAGGCTGGAAAAGGCGATCAGGGTGATGAACCCCATCAAATAGCCCAGCAGCGGGCCATGGGAGAACACCGGGTAGCGCACCACCCCACCGGCCCGGGGCAGAGCGGCCCCCAGCTCGCAGTAAACGATGCCCAACAGCAGCACGGCGAACCCGCCCAGCAGCCAGGAAAAGATCCCCGCCGGCCCGGCAATCGCCGAAACGTGGCTGGCCGCGAACAGCCAGCCGGAACCGAAGATCGCACCCAGACCGATAAAGGTCAGGTCCACCAGAGAGAGTTGTTTCTTGAATTTGCCTTTGCCTGACATGGGGCTGCGCCTTTTTTGAGGTTATTGGAATAGGCAAGTCGAATGTCACGTCGGCGGAGCCGCTCGACGCTTGCAGCACATGGGGTATTGCAGAAGCGGGTGCCCCCACCCAGGGCACCCGACCAAATCCTGCAGGCCCGTTTCTACAGGCCGACGTCCGGCAGGCTCGGGCGCGTGGCCAGGGCCTTGGCGACCAGGGCTTTGACTTCGGCCAGGGTTTCACCCTGCAGCGCCAGACGCGGCGGCCGGGTAATGGACGAACCACGGCCCACCAGTTCTTCACAGAGCTTGATGCACTGCACCAGGTCCGGACGAGCGTCCAGGTGCAGCAGCGGCATGAACCAGCGGTACAGGGCCAGGGCCTCCTCGAAGCGTTTTTCCTTGGCCAGGCGGAACAGGGTCTCACCCTCCTTGGGGAAGGCCACGGACATGCCCGAGACCCAGCCCTCGGCCCCCACCGCTACGCTCTCGACCACCACATCGTCGAGACCGGCGAACAGCACGAAGCGATCGCCGACCGCGTTGCGCAAATCGATGAAACGCCGGGTATCGCCGGAGGAATCCTTGAAGCAGACGATGTTCTCGCAGTCCTGCAGGGCGATCAGCACCTCGGGGGTGACGTCATTCTTGTAGATCGGCGGGTTGTTGTAGACCATCACCGGCAGGTCGGTGCCGGTGGCCACCGCACGAAAATGCGCCGCGGTTTCATGGGGCTTGGCCGAGTACACCAGGGCCGGCATCACCATCACCCCATCGACCCCGACCCGAGCCGCTTCGCGCACCGTATGGCGGGCGAACTCGGTGGTGAATTCGGCCACCCCGGCGATCACCGGCACCCGACCGCCGGCGGCGTCCTTGGCGACTTCGATCACCGACAGTTTTTCCGCGGTGCTCAAGGAGGTGTTTTCCCCCACGGTGCCGCACACCACCAGGCCGGATACGCCGTCGTCCACCAGGTTGCGCATGACCTTGTGGGTGGCCTGCAGGTCGAGGGAGAAATCGGCTTTGAATTGAGTGGTCACAGCGGGGAATACACCGCTCCATTGGATGGCTTTACGGCTCATGATCTTGTCCTTGTTTGAGGTCGGCCGGGCCGACTGACGTTGAAAACCCAGACCAGAGTCGCCTTTTATCCCCCTCGCAGCTTGAGGCTTTTCGCCCCTGCAAGAGACGAAATCGGCACACTCGCCCCTCACCCCATTGCGGCTCCAGCGCCACAGCGGCCATCGCGAGACTGTGCTGATTTCGTCACCTGCCACAGCGAAAACCCACAAGCAACGCCGCCCCCGCCAAGGCCACTCTGTAGTTCTTTCCCGTCAGGTGCCGCCATGAAAAAAATAACCGTGATCGACTCACACACCGCAGGTGAACCCACTCGCCTGGTGATCGACGGCTTTCCCGAGCTGGGCCGTGGCTCCATGGCCGAGCGCCTACAGACCCTGCGCAGCCAGCACGATCACTGGCGCCGCGCCTGCGTCCTCGAACCCCGGGGCAGCGACGTGCTGGTCGGGGCCTTGCTCTGCGAGCCACAGGCCAGGGATGCCTGTGCCGGCGTGATCTTTTTCAACAACAGCGGCTACCTGGGCATGTGCGGCCACGGCACCATCGGCCTGGTGCGTTCGCTGTACCACCTGGGACGCATCGACTACGGCGTGCACCGCATCGAAACCCCGGTGGGCACGGTGGAGGCCACCTTGCACGACGACCTGTCGGTGAGCGTGCGCAATGTCCCCGCCTATCGCTACCGCACCCAGGTGGCGCTGCAAGTGCCGGGGCACGGCACGGTGCATGGCGATATCGCCTGGGGCGGCAACTGGTTCTTCCTGATCAGCGATCACGGCCAGGACATTGTCCTGGACAATGTCGAAGCCCTGACCCAATTCACCTGGCGCGTGCGCGAGGCCCTGGAAGCCGCCGGGGTGACCGGGGCCGAGGGCGAAGTCATCGACCACATCGAACTGTTCGCCGACGACCCACAGGCCGACAGCCGCAACTTCGTGCTCTGTCCCGGCAAGGCCTACGACCGCTCCCCCTGCGGCACCGGCACCAGCGCCAAGCTGGCCTGCCTGGCCGCAGACGGCAAGCTCGCTCCGGGCCAGACCTGGCGCCAGGCCAGCGTCATCGGCAGCCAGTTCAGCGCCCACTACGAGCAGGCCGGCGAGCGGATCATTCCCACCCTGCGTGGCAGCGCCCATATCAGCGCCGAAGCGACCCTGCTGCTCGATGATAGCGACCCGTTCGCCTGGGGCATCAGCTCGTGAATGCCCAGGGCGAGGCCGACGTGATCGTGGTCGGCGCCGGCATCATCGGTGCCGCCTGCGCCCATGAACTGGCCGGCCGCGGCTTGCGGGTGCAGGTGCTGGACGACGCCCGTGGCGGCGCCACCGGGGCCGGCATGGGCCATCTGGTGGCCATGGACGACAACCCGGCGGAGCTGGCCCTGAGTCATTACTCCATCGGCCTGTGGCGGCAGTTGCGCGAACGTCTGCCCGAGGCCTGCGCCTATCGCAACTGCGGCACCCTGTGGCTGGCCGCCGACCGCGAGGAAATGGACCTGGCGCGAGCCAAGCAGCAGGCCCTGACAGACCACGGCGTCACCGGCCAACTGCTCGACGGCCCGCAGCTGGCGGCGCTGGAGCCGATGCTGCGCCCGGGCCTGGGCGGCGCCCTGAAGATCCCCGGAGACGGCATTCTCTACGCCCCGGCCACCGCCCACTGGCTGCTCAGCAGCCATCCACTGATCCAGCGCCAGTGCGGCCATGTGCGTAGGGTGGCCGGCGATCAGCTGGAGCTGGACGACGGCCGGGTCCTGCGCGCCCCCCGGGTGCTGCTGGCCAACGGTTTCGCCGCCCGGGAACTGCTGCCGGCCCTGCCCCTGCGGCCGAAGAAGGGCCACCTGCTGATCACCGACCGCTACCCGCAACAGGTCCAGCATCAACTGGTCGAACTGGGCTACGCCGCCAGTGCCCACGCCAGTGACGGCACCTCGGTGGCCTTCAACGTCCAGCCGCGTCCGACCGGCCAGTTGCTGATCGGCTCGTCCCGACAATTCGACACCCTCGACCCTCAAGTCGAACCGGCCGTGCTGGCGCCCATGCTGCAACGGGCAGTGGAATACCTGCCGGAGCTGGCAGCGCTCAACGGCATCCGCGCCTGGACCGGCTTTCGCGCCGCCACCCCGGACGGCCTGCCGATCCTGGGTGAACACCCGCAACAGCCGGGCCTGTGGCTGGCCGTCGGCCATGAAGGCCTGGGCGTGACGACCGCCCCCGGCAGCGCGCGGCTGCTGGTGGACCTGATGCTCTGCGAATGCCCGGCAATCGACCCGCGCCCCTATCTGCCCGGACGCTTCGCCGCCCTGACTGGAGAATGCCCGTGATCATCTACCTGGATCAGCAAGCGCTGGAGGTCCGCGGCGGCCTCACTGTGGCCGCCGCTGTGGCCAACAGCGGTGTGCCCTATACCCGCACCGCCTGCAGCGGTGCTCCACGAGCGCCGTTCTGTGGCATGGGCATCTGCCAGGAATGTCGGATGACCATCGACGGTCGCCGTCAACTGGCCTGTCAGACCCTGTGCCGGGATGGCATGCAAGTGGAGCGCAGCCAATGAGCGCCCAACGCCTGCACTGCCAGATCGTCATAGTCGGCAGCGGCCCGGCGGGGCTCGCCGCCGCCCAGGCCGCCAGCCACGGCGCCACCTCGATCCTGATGATCGACGACAACCCGCGGCCCGGCGGACAGATCTGGCGCAATGGCCCCGGGCACCCGCCCACCGCCCTCCAGGCCGAGCGTTTCAAGATCCTGCAGCACCCGGCGCTGCGCTACCTCAGCGCCACCCGCATCATCGCCGCGCTGGGCCCGCAACGCCTGTTGCTGGAGGACGCGCAACAGGCCTGGCAGGTGGACTTTGAACAGCTGATCCTGTGCTGCGGCGCCCAGGAGCTGCTGCTGCCCTTTCCCGGCTGGACCCTGCCCGGGGTCACCGGTGCCGGGGGCCTGCAGGCCCTGCTGAAGAATGGCCTGCAAGTGAACGGTAAAACCCTGGTGATCGCCGGCAGCGGCCCCTTGCTGCTGGCCAGCGCCGCCACCGCGCGCCAGGCCGGCGCCCGCGTGGTGCGGGTGCTGGAACAGGCCACCGCAGCCTCCGTGCTGGGTTTCGCCGGCCAACTGTGGCGCTGGCCAAGCAAGCTGGCCCAGGCCCTGAAGCTGGCTACCCCGGCCTACCGTTGCAACGCCCATGTGGTGGAGGCCCTGGGGGACCGGCACCTGCAAGGAGTACGCATCCGCCAGGGCCGACGCAGCGAGGAAATCCCCTGCGACTACCTGGCCTGCGGCTTCGGCCTGGTGCCCAATACCCGTCTGGCCAGCCATCTGGGCTGTCACCTGGAACACGGCGCCATCGCGGTCGACCAGCAGCAGCGCAGCAGCCTGCCCCAGGTCCTTGCCGCCGGAGAGTGCACCGGCATCGGTGGCAGCGAACTGGCCCTGATCGAAGGCGAGATTGCCGGCTGCGTGGCCAGCGGCCAGAGCGCCCGCGCCGCCGGCCTGATCCGCCAGCGCCAGCACTGGCAGGCCTTTGCCAGGCAGTTGCAGCGTCACTTCGAGCTGCAACCGCAGATCCTCGAACTGGCCCGACCCGAGACGCTGCTGTGCCGTTGCGAAGATGTGCCCTACGCTGCGGTGGCGGCGGCAGCCGATTGGCCCAGCGCCAAGTTGCACAGCCGGTGCGGCATGGGGGCCTGCCAGGGCCGGGTCTGCGCCAGCGCCGCCCAGCGCCTGTTCAACTGGCCCATGGTGGCCCCGCGAACGCCGCTGGTGCCGGCCCGGCTCGCCACCCTGATGCTCGACGAGACCTGCCACGACGCCGCAGACTGAGCCCCTGAACCCACCCTGGCCGGGAACACCCGGCCAGCTTGCACAGCCCTTTTGTACCCCCTGGCTTTATCGACACAGATCCATCCCCCAAGCCCCCTAGAGAGAGGCCGACGATGATCGATAGCGCACAGCTCCACCACTTGCCCAGGGCCATCGCCGCCCAATCCCTCGGGGACATCAACAGCCTGCTGGCCAGCATGGCCCCGATCACCCCCCTGCTGGACTGCATTCCCAGCGCAGTGTTCTTCATCAAGGACCTGCAGGCCCGCTACCTGATCGCCAACCTGACCCTGGCCCAGCGCTGCGGCTTCAAGAACATCCGGCCATTGCTCGGCAAGACCTCCGCCGAAGTCTTTCCGGCGGTGCTCGGCCCGGTCTACACCGAGCAGGACCAGCGCGTGCTGCGCCAGGGCATCACCATCAAGGGCCAACTGGAATTGCACCTGTACGGCAGTCGCGAACCCGGCTGGTGCCTGACCCACAAACTGCCGCTGTATGGACACGACCGACAGATCATCGGCATGGCCGGCATCTCTCTGGACCTGCAGGCAGCCCGTGACACCCATCCAGCCTACGAGCGCTTGGCGGCCGTGGACCGGCATATCCGCGAGCACTACAGCGAAGCCATCCGCCTGCAGGATCTGACCCGCATCGCCAACCTGTCCACGGCGCAGCTGGAACGCTACTGCAAGCGCATCTTCCACCTCACGCCCCGGCAGATGATCCACAAGGCACGCCTGGAGCACGCCTCACGGCTGCTGCTGACCCAGGAGCCGATCACCGAGGTGGCACTGCAATGCGGCTACACCGATCACAGCGCCTTCAGCCGGCAGTTCAAGTCCCTGACCGGACTCAGCCCACGGCAGTTCCGGCTCAACGCCACGACGTAGCCAGGACTTACGCCTGGCAGAAGGTGCAGTAGTCGAACAAGCCCGTGAAGCCGACCTTGCGGTAGATCGACAGGCCGTCGAGAGAGGCCTCGAGCACACAGATTTTCGCGCCCTGAGCCTGGATCAGGCGCAGCACCGAGTGGATCAGCGCCGTGGCATAGCCCCGCCCCTGGCACTCCCGCAAAGTGCCGATATCATCCAGCCGCGCCACCCCCGGCCCCAGGGACAGCGTCAGGGCACTGACCGGACGCTGGTCGACATACAAAGTGAAATGGCGCAGTGCCCTGCCGGCCAGCAACGCCGCCCGGTGCCGCTCCAGGTACAGCTCAATGCCTCCGCCATCGGGCTCGAACGCGCTCTGCACCGGCAGCCCCCAATCCTCCAGATGCTCATCGGTGCAACGCACATCCGCCAGTGGCGCCAGTCCCTCCTGCACTTCGTAGGTCGCCAGATCCAGCACCATGCAAGTGGTCTTGTCCGCGGCCATCAGGTGCTGCTGTTGCAACTGCAGACTGACCCGCGACACCTGCGCCTGAGGGATCACCACACAGAACGGCATGCCGGTGCGCTGCAGGAACGCCACGCCCTCGGCCAGTTGCTGGCTGTTGTCGCCAGGCCGGTCCTTCATCATCAACAGATTCAGGCTGCTGGCTTCAAGCCCGGTGCAATAGGCACTCAGATCGGCGCCGAAGCGCCGATGGAACTGCGAGATGGAAACGAAGAAATAGTCTTCCGCCTGGTGATACAGATCGATGATCGACGCGCTGGGCACCTGCACCATCTGCTACCTCCTTGAGCCTCGCGACGCGCCATGCGCCGCCTGACCCGGGCCACGTTAAGCCCACAGGCCCAGCGGCTCCAGCACAATCCTGTTTTATTGTGCGAAGGGATGTTCTGAGGTGTAAGCAGACGGCGCTAGTTGATCATCACTCAACCCTCCAAGCGCTCGGTGTGACGTCCGGCCTGGATGGCCTTGGCCATTTGCAGGTGGTTCTCCAGCTTGGGCAGGGTTTCCTCGGCGAAGGCCTTGAGTTGCGGCACGTCACTGGTTTGCGCCTGCTGCTGGATCTGTCGGATCGCCGCTTCAGTGGCCTTGATCTGGTTGGCGGCATAGGCGCGGTCGAAATCCGTCCCCTCGGGTAGCTGCGGCATCAAGCGCTTGGCCTGGTCCATGACCTGCTCTCGGGGGGCCACCGGCAGGTCCAGTTGCCTGGCGATTTTGGCCAGGTGTTGGTTGGCCGTGGTGCGATCGTTGATCACCTGAATGGTGTATTCCTTTACCGCCCTGGACGAGGTGTGCTGATGCGCCAGGCGGCTAGCTTCGATATCGGCCATGCCCTTGGCCGAGGCGTCGTCGATAAAGGCCGCGGGGGACTGGGCCAGGGCGTTGCTGGCGCCAAGGCCGAGCAACAGGGCCAGGCCGGCACGACCGAGGATGGTGGCCATGGGGTTCATGCTGGGAGTCTCCTCTTGCAAGTCAGTACGGCGGGAGCCACAGCACCCGCCTGCATAGGGAAAACCCGAAGCCGCAAAGGTTTAGAAGAATCGCCGGTGGAACGACGAATGGCGAGTCGTACAGGCTGGAAGCAGAGCCTCGCCCCTGGCCAGGACCTCAGGCGCTGGAGCGGCTTTTGCGCTCGCGCTTGACCGCGTACATCGCCTCATCGGCGTGCTTGAACAGCTGCTTTTCTTCCAGGCCATGTTCGGGGTACAGGCCAATGCCGATACTCGGCAGGATGTTCAGCGAATGGCCATCCAGGCGCAGCGGCTCGTTGAGCGCGCGGCGAATCTTCTCGGCGACATGCTGGGCATCGTCGCTGTGCTGCACGCTCTCCAGCAGCACCACGAACTCATCACCGCCCATGCGTGCCACGGTGTCGGTTTCCCGTACGCAGCCTTTGAGGCGATTGGCCACCGCTTGCAGCAGCATGTCGCCCACAGCATGCCCGCAGGTGTCGTTGACCTCCTTGAACTTGTCCAGGTCGACATACAGCAAGGCCATGCGTCCCGAGTCGCGCCGGGCCCGAGCCAGGGCTGAACGCAAGCGCTCGCGCAGCAGCTCGCGGTTAGGCAGGTGAGTCAGTTGATCGTACTCAGCCATGTAATGCAGGCGCGCATGCAATTGCGCCCGTTCGATGGCCGCGGCGAGCTGGGCGCTGACGTACTGCAGCAACTCCAGCTCTGCCTCCCCGTAGCCCTGCGCACCGGGTGCACTTTTGACCATGAGCACGCCGATGGTGCCCTTCTGCGAATTCAGTGGCACGCCCAACCAGCAGCGAGGACCTTGAACGACGGCGAACTGGTTCCACAAATCCCGGCTCAACGGACACTCCGGCGCCAGCAGCAAGGACTGGCCGTGCCGCAGCACCTGCGCGCAGAAACGCCCGATCAGGGTCCCGGGCAGTTCCGGGCTGCTTTCGCAGTCATCGACGTGGTAGGGAAAGTTCAGGCTATCGCTGCGCTCGTCGTACAGCGCCAGAACGAAATTGAGCGCCGGCAGCCACTCACCGATGATCCGATGCACATGCTTGAACAGCACCAGCAGGTCCTCGGTGGCGTGGGCCGCTTCGGAAATGGCATACAACGCCGCCTGTTTCGATTCGGCCTGTTTGCGCTCGGTAATGTCCCGGGCCACGGCGATGCGCAACTGGTCCACTTCCGACCAGCGCGCCGACCAGAGGATGTGCGCCACCCGCCCGTCCTTGCGCAGGTAACGGTTCTCGAAATTGGGCTTGGGCACGCCCCCCATGATTTCCCGGGCGGCCTGCAGGGTGCGCTCTCGATCGGCCGGGTGCACCAGCTCGATCATCGGCCGGCCGATCAGTTCATCGGCGGTGTAGCCGAAGACCCGCTCGCAGGCGGCACTGACAAATACGAAACGACCCTGGCTATCTACGGCGCACACGACGTCCAGAAGCAGATCGATGAAACTCGCCAGAGGCGCGGAGTTCTTGGTTGCCATCAGAGAAAGCTACTACCCATGAAAAATGCACTGAGTACCCATCCCTTGAGCCCGGTCAGCCAGTGACGAACACCGGCTGAACACCACCCTCGCACTCCGCGAGCGGCGTTATGCCTTGTTGCCGATCAGCCCCGGCACCGCATGCAGCAGGGCATTGATCGCGAAACCGATGAACATCACCCCGCAGACCCGGGTGATCGCCAGCTCGTGACGCTGATACCAACTGCGTACCTGCCGCGCCCCCACCACGCCGATGAGAATAGCGTAAGCGCCGAGGCCGCCCAGGAAGCTCAGGGCAATCAGGCCGGGAAGCATGGACCAGCTGAGCAGCTCCGCACGGCTGGACAGCAGAGCGGTGAACGTCGCCACCGCCACCGGATAAGCCTTGGGGTTGGTCAGGCCGAAGATGATCCCGTGCCAGAACGGATTGCGCGCTGCTCCCTGAGGCTCATCACCATTGCCACCACGGCTGCGGATCGCCCGCAGCCCCAGCCAGAACAGGTACAGACCGCTGAGCACCCCGAGAATGTTGAAGGCGTCGCTGCCGATTTCCCGGGCGCCGACAATGGCGATCAGTGCCGTACTGCACCAGACCACATCCCCCAGCAGGTGCCCGCAGAGAAACCCTGCGCCAGCCTGTCGACCACGGGAAGCGCCAATACCGAAGACCGCCAGGACCCCGGGCCCGGGGGTGATCGCGTAAATGAAACCCGAGGCGATAACAGCCAGCAACAGCGATGAGGTCATCAGCAAGACTCCAGAACGGATGCACCTCACGGCAACGCCAGGCACAGAACGAATCTGGCGGATTCTGCACGATCAAGGCACCTTGCCACCAGCGGCTTTCGTCAGCTGCTTCCCGGTAGCGGCGCCTCAGTCGGCGGGGTAAAAGCGCATTCCTGCGTAAGGATGTTCGCGACAGGCCCGTAATCGCGAAGCCAAGTCACCGACATGAACCTCCAGTCGATGCCCATCGGGATCGAGAAAATAAAACGATGCGCCCTCGCTGCGGTTGTCGCGCCACTCCGGCACTCGCGCCTCACACAGGCGCTGGACCAGCGCTGCAAAATCCGCAGCGCCGACGCCAAAGGCGTAATGGGTGTAATCGGCAACTGCCGGTGCCTGCCGTTGCGGGTCCAAGGAAAGGCACAGCCACAGTCCCGGCAGTGACAGGTAGGCTCCTGCATCCCAGGTGGCCTCCAGACGCAGTTGCAACAGCGAGTGATAGAAGGCCAGGCTGCGGGGCACGTCGCTGACCGCCAGGGTCAGGTGATTGAGGCCGGTGAGCATCGATTACTGTCCTTTCAGGGCTTTGCTAAGTGCATAACGCTGGCCGTCATAATGCAGGGTCGCCACCGTGTTCCTGGGCGGCAGATCACGGCTTTCACAGCCGTCTCTGCCCTTGAAATGCTTGGTGCTGACTTCACGGGTACGCACGATCAGATCGGCGTAACCGTTGCGCTGGCCACTGCCGACTTCCAGGGTCCGGTGCAGGGTCCGGGAGCGGCCCTCGCACTCACTGCCCCAGCCAAACTCGCCGTGGCTCTCATCCATCACCAATCCTTCCAGCAGCGGCAGGACTTCCTTGTCTTCATGTCGATACAGGGTCAGCACGCTTTTCTCGTAGGGCATGGCACTGGAGCTGTGGTGATAGAGAACCCGCAGGCCAAAGGCTCGCTGCTCTTTATTCAAACGGTAGCGCCCGGTGTCGATCTGCAGCCCCTGCAGGGCCACGGCATCGGAGAACAGAGCGCAATCCTTGTAGTTGCTGGCCAGGGTCCAACCGGAGTCGATGTCCTGCAGCGATACGTCCAGGCTGTAGCTGCTGACGTCGCCAGTCTGGCTCCCGGGCATGGGCGTCGCCCGGGCACTGATGCTCAGCTCCGGCTCCGCGGGCCAGGGCTTGCAGACATAGAACTCTCCGGGAACACCCGTCGTGTTGTCGCACCCCGCCTGCGCCGCCGTGACACCCCCCAACCCGGCACAAAGGGCCAGGCCCAGGCCGCATGATTCAAGCCACTTCATCAAAATTCCCTCAGATACCGCTGTAGCCATTGGGCAGCACGTAACGCTGGCCGTCGTAATGCAGAGTGATGAGCACCGGCTTGGCGGTCACGGACTTGGACTGGCACTCCTCCCCGACTTTTTCGCTCCGGGTACTGACGCTGACCGAACGCACGATCAGGTCGGCATAACCATGGCTGCGGGTCTTGGCGATCTCCAGGGTACGCGTGGTTTCAGTGCCCTCGCCGGCGCACTGGCCATCCCATTCGCCGTTGTAGGAATGGGCCAGGAACTTCTCCAGCACCGGGCGCAGGGTGCTGCCTTCGCGCACATACAGGCTGAGCCAGATCTGATTGAAAGGGTTGACCCGGGACGAGCCCTCGAACCCGGCCCGAACCCCGAAGGCCCGCACTTGTGGCGCCAGTTGGAAGCGCCCGGTGTCGAGCTTCACGCTTTCCAGGCGGAAGGCGTCGGAGACGAAAGCCACAGGCTGCCTGTAACTGGCCAGGGGCTTGCCGCTGTCGCGGTCCAGCACCGCCAGTTGCAGGTTGTAGGTGCCGTCACCGTCGCCGGTGTCGCTGGGGTCCGGGACCTGTTCCGACAGCAGGCTGATGCTCTGGTCGTCAAAGGCCGGCCAGTCCTTGCACAGGGAAAAGCCCGGAACCTCGGCGTTGCGTGGCGGCGGCAGGCACTGGGCCGCGACGGATGTGGTGCCGGCCAGCAGCGCCAGGCTGCCCAGAAGCGGGATCAAAGAAGAGCGACGGAACATTCACGACTCCTTGTGACAGGCGGATACAGCGCGATTTCAGGTCGCACTATCCTCTGCCCCGTCGACGCTTTCAACGCTGGGAGCACGCGCGTGGGAGTGACCTTGCCTTGTAACAACTGCAGACCTGACGAATGGCCGGACCTGGGCTAGGGTATGACGGGGTAATATGTTGTATTACACATCACTACAACGAGACTGCCATGTCCATCATGTCCCTACGCTTGCCCGATGAACTTGCTGAAACTCTGGCCCTGCTGGCAAAAGCCACCGGACGCAGCAAGTCGTTTCTCGCCGTGGACGCCCTGCGTGAATACCTGGCGCGGGAAGCCTGGCAAATCGAGGAAATCCAGAAGGCCCTGAACGAGGCCGACGCAGGTGACTTCGCCAGTGCCGAAGAAGTGGCGGCCATCGCCGGCAAGTGGACCGACAATGCGCATTGAATGGCTACGCAGCGCCCTGAACAACCTGGACGCTGAGGCCCGTCATATCGCCCAGGACGATCCCCGGGCCGCCGGGGAATTTGTCAGGGCGCTGTTGATCAGTATCGAGCAACTGGCCCGGTTCCCCTCAAGTGGCCGCGAAGGCCGCCTGCCCGGCACCCGGGAATGGGTAGTGCCGGGCTGGCCTTACCTGATTCCCTACCGGGTGCGCGGGGACCGGCTACAGATTCTGCGAATTTTCCATACCCGCCGTCAGCCCCCGGCACGTTGGTGAACGCTTCACTTGTAGGAGCTGGCTTGCCAGCGAAATGGACCTACCCGTTCCTCAAAACGCGCTACGGAAAATCTCTTCGATCTGCCGTTGCTCCGCCGGACGCGGGTTGGTCAGGCCGCAGGCGTCTTTCAGGGCATTGGCCGCCAGCAGTGGAATGTCCTGCAACTTGGCGCCCAGTTCCCGCAAACCGGCGGGGATTTCCACGTCCCGAGCCAAAGCGCGAATCGCCGCGATTGCCGCCTGGGCCCCCTCCTCCGGGCTGAAGCCTCGAATATCCGCCCCCAGGGCGTGGGCCACATCGGTCAGGCGCTCGGCACAGACGCTGGCGTTGAAGCTCTGCACATGGGGCAACAGCACCGCATTGCACACACCATGGGGCAGATCATAGAAGCCACCCAACTGGTGAGCCATGGCATGCACGAAGCCCAGGGAAGCGTTGTTGAAGGCCATGCCGGCGAGGAACTGCGCATACGCCATGTTCTCCCGGGCCAGCAAATCGCTGCCGTCGTGCACCGCCTGGCGCAAGTTCGCGCTGATCATGCTGATGGCTTTGAGCGCACAGGCATCGGTGATCGGGTTAGCGGCGGTGGACACATAGGCCTCCACCGCGTGGGTCAGGGCGTCCATGCCGGTGGCGGCGGTCAACCCCTTGGGCATCGCCACCATCAGCGCCGGATCGTTGACCGACAGCAGTGGCGTGACGTTGCGGTCGACGATGGCCATTTTCACGTGGCGCGACTCGTCGGTGATGATGCAGAAGCGGGTCATCTCGCTGGCGGTGCCAGCGGTGGTGTTGATGGCAATCAACGGCAGTTGTGGCTTGCTCGACTGGTCGACCCCTTCGTAGTCGCCAATGTGTCCGCCGTTGGTTGCACACAGGGCAATGCCCTTGGCGCAGTCATGGGGCGAGCCGCCGCCCAGGGAGATGACGAAATCACACTGCGACTGCTGCAACTGCGCCAGCCCTTGCTCGACGTTGGCGATGCTCGGATTGGGCTTGGCGCCATCGAAGATCACCGAATCGATGTCCTGCATGGCCAACTTCTCGGCGATCATGCCCGCCACCCCGGCCTTGGCCAGGCCGACGTCAGTGACGATCAGCGCCTTGCGAAACCCATAATTGCGAATGGCGCTCATGGCCTCGTCCAGGCAATTGATGCCCATGATGTTGACGGCTGGGATGAAGAAGGTGCTGCTCATGAGGAAGTCTCCAGGCGAATGCCCAATGCGGGGTGTCGATTCATGTCTGCCCGACAGGATCGACTCATCGGTCACGGGCGATCTTGATCTGGCTCAAGGGTCGGTCGTGATAAAGTCGCCGCCCTGATGACCTTCTGCCTTGAGACCAATGACCGCGATGACGGATTTCCAGGAATTTGACGCCGAACTTGAAGACTGGAACGGCCTGGGCACGAGCACACCGTTCAATGGCCTGCTGATCGGCAACGGTGCCAGCCGTGCCGTCTGGGAAGACTTTGCCTACGACTCGCTGTTCGAAAACGCTCGCACAGTGGAAGAAAAGCCCCTGAGCCAGTCCGAGCTCAGCGTCTTCGAAGCCCTGCAGACCCGCAGCTTCGAACAGGTACTGGGCGCGCTGAAAACCACCAGCCGGGTCAACAAGGCCCTGGCGGTCAGCTCGGCGGCGCCGCGCAACCGCTACTACGCCATCAAGGAAGCCCTGATCAACACCGTGCATGCGGTGCACATCCCCTGGCGCCTGGTACAGCCGCAAAGCCTGGCGGCGATCAACCAGGAACTGCGACGCTATCCCACAGTGTTCACCAGCAACTACGACCTGCTCAACTACTGGGCGGTGCAGCACGACAACCAAGGCATCGATGACCTGTTTCACGGCGCCGATCCGGCCTTCGCACTGGGCACCACCTCCAGCGCCGCTACCCGCTTGCTCTACCTCCACGGCGGCCTGCACCTGGTGCGCAACCTGGACGGCAGCGCGCGCAAGCTGAGTTCCACCGAAGGCACCCTGCTGGGCAGCTTCGCCATCAACAACACCCTCAAGACCCTGGATGACGTGCCGCTGTTCGTCAGCGAAGGGCCCCTGGCGGACAAGCTCAAGACCATCCGCAGCTCGGACTACCTGTCGTTCTGCTACCAGCAACTGCTGGACCACAGCGGCGCCCTGTGCATCTTCGGCCACAACCTGGGGCCCCAGGACCAGCACCTGGTGCAGGCGATCCGCCAGTCGGCCGTCACGACCCTGGCGATCTCCATCTACCCGCGCAGCGCGGCGTTCATCCAGCACCAGAAGCGCCACTACGCCAAGCTGTTCGAAGGGTTGGAGTTGAACCTGCGCTTCTTCGATTCCAAGACCCACGCCCTGGGCAACCCGGCCCTGTCGGTGCCCGTGGAACGCTGATTGCGCCGGGCGCGGGCGTCCTTGGGATCGCTGCGGGCCTGCGGCCCGTTCGCAGCCTTCGGCAGCGGCTACAGGGCTCATTCTTCGTTGCTGTGTACCACCACTAGCAGCTGCGCCTGCTCGTCGCCCAGGGAGCGGATGCGATGGGGCTTCTGGGCATTGAAGTGCAGCGCGTCGCCACGGTTGAGAATCACCCGCTCGGTCATGAAATCCACTTCCACCTGGCCTTCATGGACAAACAGGAACTCCTCCCCCAGGTGTTCCTTGAAGGTCTTGTCACTGAACTCTTTGGCCGGGTAGATGATGAACGGCAGCAGGTTGCGCTCGCTGACCTGATGGGCCAGCACCGCATATCCCGGCGTCTGGTCGTTGGCCGCCAGTGACTGGCGCTCATCGCTGCGCACCAGGCTGTAGCTGTCCAGGCTGATGCTGTCCTCGGCGAACAGTTCCTCGACCTTGACGTTCAGCGCCTTGGCCAGCTTCAAGGCGGCGGCGATCGACGGGGTGTTCAACCCGCGCTCGACTTTCGACAGGTAGCTCTTGGTCATCCCGGATTTTTCGGCCAGGGCCTCCAGGGTCACGCCAAGTTTTTTTCTCAGTAATTTCAAACGGATAGACATGTGGAGCGATTAATCCATCTAGAAAACAACGATTGGCGCTTGCCAATGACACAAAGTGTCATATAGCCTCTTTAGTGTCATTAGCATTCACCCAACAACCTTGCAAGTAACAGGTGAAGTGCAAACCCGACGTCCATTGCAGCCTCACCAAGGACCCCGATATGGCCAAGACATTAGCACTGCCCAAGGACCAACTGATCAAGCAAGCCCTGACCCAGATGCAAAACACCCTGGCGGATAATACGTGGACCGACCGGCAAAAGCTGGCCCTGACCTGCCGCATTCTGTTCGAGAACGGTCACGACTCGGGCCTCGCCGGGCAGATCACCGCCCGCGGTCCGCAGCCCGGCACCTACTACACCCAGCAACTGGGCCTGGGTTTCGATGAAATCAGCGCCAGCAACCTGCTGCTGGTCAACGAAGACCTGGAAGTCCTCGAAGGCCACGGCATGCCCAACCCGGCCAACCGCTTCCACAGCTGGGTGTACCGCGCCCGGCCGGACGTGAACTGCATCATCCACACCCACCCGACCCACGTTGCCGCGCTGTCGATGCTGGAAGTGCCCCTTGAGGTATCGCACATGGACCTCTGCCCGCTGTACGAGGACTGTGCCTTTCTCGAAGCCTGGCCCGGGGTGCCGGTGGGCAACGAAGAAGGCGAAATCATCTCCGCGGCCCTGGGCGACAAACGCGCGATCCTGCTTTCCCACCACGGTCAGCTGTCCACCGGGGCCAGCATCGAGGAAGCCTGCGTCATCGCCCAACTGATCGAGCGCGCAGCCAAGCTGCAACTGCTGGCCATGGCGGCCGGCACCATCAAGCCGATCCTCCCGGAGCTGGGTCGTGAAGCCCACGATTGGATTTCCAAGCCCAAGCGCCACGGCGCCGCCTTCAACTACTACGCGCGGCAGAACCTGAAAAAACACGCCGACTGCCTGAACTGATCCACCCCTTATGCCTTGCTAGGAGTTGCACCATGTCCACACCCGATATCCACGGCATCATCGGCTACACCGTTACCCCCTTCGGCGCCCATGGCGAAGGCCTGGACCTGGACGCCCTCGGGCGTTCCATCGACCGCATGATCGACGCCGGCGTCCACGCCATCGCGCCCCTGGGCAGCACCGGCGAAGGCGCCTACCTCAGCGACGCGGAATGGGACCAGGTCGCCGAGTTCAGCATCCGCCACGTCGCCAAGCGCGTGCCGACCATCGTCAGCGTCTCCGACCTGACCACCGCCAAGGCCATCCGCCGCGCGCGCTTTGCCGAAGCCCAGGGCGCCGACGTGGTGATGGTGCTGCCCACCTCCTACTGGAAACTCAGCGAAGCCGAGATCCTCACCCACTACCAGGCCATCGGCGCCAGCATCGGCGTGCCGATCATGCTCTACAACAACCCGGCCACCAGCGGCACCGACATGTCGGTGGAGCTGATCCTGAAGATTTTCCACACCGTGGAGAACGTCACCCTGGTCAAGGAAAGCACCGGCGACATCCAGCGCATGCACAAGCTGCACCTGCTGGGTGAAGGCCAGGTGCCGTTCTACAACGGCTGCAACCCCCTGGCCCTGGAAGCCTTCGCTGCCGGTGCCCGCGGCTGGTGCACAGCGGCGGCGAACCTGATCCCCCAGCTCAATCTCGATCTGTACCAGGCCGTGCTGGAGCATGACTTGCAACGAGCCCGGGAGCTGTTCTACCGCCAGCTGCCGCTGCTGGACTTCATCCTCAAGGGCGGCTTGCCGGCCACGGTCAAGGCCGGGCTGGAACTGGCCGGACTGAACGCCGGCGAGCCGCGCCGGCCGGTGTTTGCCCTGAACGAGGGCGCACGCCAACAGTTGCAGGCGCTGCTGCAGACCCTGGGTTGAAGCCCTGACAAAAAAGCCCGGGCGGCTGTCACCGTCCGGGCTTTGGCATGGGCCGCGTTCACGCGTGGCTCAGTGACTGTTCTGCACCACTGGGGCCTGGGCCTTGAACTGCGGGTCCTGCAACATCTGCGCGATGAAGTCGTCGGTGATGCGCTGCACATGCTGGTATTGGCCACCATCGGGATTGGCCCAGCCGCGCCAGGAGCGGGTCTGATTGCTGACCCGATACTTGGCCAGCGGCTGGTCACCACGGCTGACATGGAACATCACCTGGCTGTCCCAGGTGGCCCGGCCCGGCACGATAAACAAGGTCATCGCACTGAGCAGCCCCATGGGAATGTTCTGCCAGCCAAAGTAATCACTGTTGGCCATTACGATCACGTTGTAGCCATCGACACTGAACCCCGACTGCACCTGCTCGAAGGTGCCGCGACGACGCAGGTTGTCACGGATCAGGCCGGCGGGGATGGCTCCCATCACACTGACGCTGATCGCCGGCAACCGCTGCTGATAATCCACCTCGGCCGGCTTGAGACTATGGCTGGTCTGGCAACCGCCAAGTCCCAGCATCAGCACCAGCAACAACCACAACCGACTGCTCATTACAGATCCCCCGACAGCATGGCTTTGAGCATCGACGCCTTGGGCCCCTGCTCCTTGACGATCAACGACGTGACGTCTTCCATCTTCTCTAGATCGACCCGCTGCAGGCTCGGCACCTGCGGGTACTTGGCGCGTACCAGGGCGGCGTCGCGCTCCAGGTGGTCACTGTGCAGAAACACGCACTTGGCCCCTGCCGCCGACAGGCAGCCGGCGCGGAAATCACCGACGTAATAGGCCTTGCCGGCTTCCAGTTCCAAGGGGATGGAGAAGTCTTCGCGGCTCCAGGCGGTGGCGTTACCGCGGTCGAAGTGCAGGTTGTAGATCTCGTAGCGCCCGGGTTTGAGCGGCATCACGAACAGGCTGCCGATGCCGTGCCAGGTCTCGCGCACATCCCGTGGCGTGCGGCCGTAGATCTGGTTGTACAAGCGTGCCGAGGCGAATCCCTCACCACCTCGTGGGCGAATCAGCAGCATCTGTTCGTTGGCGGTGTGCACCGCCTTCGGCCAAATGCCCACCACGCCCACCACATAGGCCACCCCCGACTGCGAATCCGGGCGCATGCTCTCGGCGATTTTCGTGGAAGGCAGGCTGTAGCAACCGCTCAGCGCCAGCAGCGCAGCGAGTAATACGAGAGGGCGAATCATGAGGTCGCAGATCCCTTGGACAATGATCGATAACGTCACCCAAGGTGCCTGGCATGCCGAGCGCCCGGTGACGGGCGCGGAGGATAAAGCAAGTAATATCATTTCGCCATAATTCAGTCGCCAATCGGCTGGCGTCCGCCAGGGGCTCGAACCAAAGCTTGCCGCCATCACGGGCGACAAGCTTCAGTTGGGCAAATGGCGGCGCAGCCGTGCGGCCTTGCCCCTGATCAGGCCGAGCGGCCTCAGGCATTACCGAACCGGGTTCAAACGGCTGTCAGGTCCTTGATGTTGTGGCTCGGACCGTTGGCCTTGACGCTGGCGATGCCCTTGTCCCGGGCCGCTTCCGATGAATAGGCTTCACTGCTGCCGATGATCTGGTGATTGGCCGCCTTCAGCGTGAAATAGGGCTGGCCGTCCTTGGTGCTCTTGCGCTCGTAGCGCTCCTCCAGGGGACTGTTGGCCTGCACCGAGGCAATGCCGTTCTCCGCGGCCGCGCGAGTGGTGTATTGCTCGCTGGTGAGAATGGTCTCGGCGTTGGCCGCCTTGAGCACGAAACGAAATTGACCGTTGCTGCTTTTCTTCAACTCATACCATCCGGACATGCTGTTGTTCCTTGCGTTGATTGATGGGCGTTGATCGATGGGCGTTGCGCCTTGAAAGTAAAGACTCTTTGCGCGATTCAGCCATTGCCCCGATGACTGAAAAATCGGTTTTCCACTCGCGCAAGCCCCAGGTGTTCGCGCAGGGTGTGTCCCGTGTAACGCTGGCGAAACAGGCCCCGGCGTTGCAGCTGCGGGGTGATCAATTGCACGAAATCCTCGATGGCTCCCGGCAAATGGGTAAACAGCACATTGAAGCCATCGGCGGCGTACTCCTCGTACCAGGTCGCCAGTTCATCAACGATCTGCCCTGGCGAGCCGTTCCCAGCACGGTTCAAGGCCTGGTTGATCCGGAAAAACAGGCACCTGCTGGCCAATCATTCGCAAAGTGACAAATAGCAATAATTCTCGATATCATTCGCGACCTTGTGCTCACCGCGTCGTCAAGAAGGATATCCATGTCTCGCTCCAAGACCGACTCTGCGTCGGCGGACTCTGTTCGCGGGTTCTATGCGGACATCCTGCATTTCCTGCGTAAACGCACGGACAACGCCAGCGACGCGGCGGACATGACCCAGGACGTGTTCACCCAATGGCTCGATTACCGTGATCGGGCCCAGGTCGAGCAGCCCCGGGCCTTCCTGTTCCAGATGGCGCGTAATCTGTTGCGCGATCATTGGCGGCGCCAGCAAGTGCGCTCCAAGGTGCACCACGAGGCCCGCCACGAGGAAAATTTCGACAGCGAGCCCCTGGCCGACGAACAGCACGAGCCGCTGCCCGCCGCCCAGCGCCTGCAACGCCTGGAACAATTGAAAGAAGTCCTCGCCCAACTCTCGCCGCGCCGCCGCGAAGCCCTTATGCTGCACCGCTTCGAAGGGCTGAGCCAGGCGCAGATCGCCGAACGCATGGGGATTTCCGTGAGCATGGTGGAGAAACACATCGCCTTTGCCCTGCTGCACTGCAAGCAGCACCTACAACGAGAAAATGGCAAGGAGCAGCCTGAATGACCCGCTTTCCCGGCACCCACGACGACCTCGACAGCGAGCAGATCGATGCCCAGGCCGCCAGCTGGTTCGCCCGTAACCGCAATGATCCGGACCGTGCCACGCGTAAGGCCTTCGAGAGCTGGGTCAGTGAACCGGCCCATGCCCGGGCCTACGCCGAATTCGAGGAGCTGTGGGACGACCTGGCGCAGCTGCAACAACTGAGCCGCCCGGTGCCACTCCCCCGGCGCAAGGCGCCGCTCTGGCGCCCGGCCCTGGCAGTGGCCGCTGCTCTGCTGTGCGCGGTACTGGCGGTCAATCTGGGCACGCCCCAGGCACCCTACCGGCAGCAGATCGCAGCCCAGGAACAGGGAGCGCGAGCCTTCAAGCTGCCGGACGGCAGCACTTTGTACGTCAATGCCAATACCCAGTTGAGCGTCGATTTCAGCGCCCATCAGCGCAACATCTACTTGCAGGCGGGCCAGCTGTACCTGGAAGTCGCCGCCGACAAGGAGCGTCCGCTGTGGGTGCACAGCGGCGAGGCCAAGGTACGGGTGGTGGGCACCGCTTTCGACGTGCGGCGCGGCCAGCGCCAACTGGTGGTCAGCGTGGCCCACGGCCAGGTGGCCTTCAGCCCGGACGGCAAGCCCGGGGAGCTGACCCTGCTGGGCGCTCGGCAACAGGCCACCTATGACCTGCAAAAAGGCACCTTGCGCCAACAGACCCTGGACCGCGACGAGGTGGCCGACTGGCGCAGCGGGCGCCTGGCCTTTCGCAACCGCGACCTGGCCAGTCTGGTGGACGAGTTGAACCTGTACCGCCAGCAACCGGTACAACTGGCCGAGGGCCCGCTGGGTTCCTACAAGGTTTCCGGCAACCTCGACGTCAACGATCCGGATGCCCTGGTCAAGGCTCTACCGGCCCTGATCCCGGTGAAAACCCGGGTCCAGGCCAACGGTCAGCTGAAGATCGAAGCCCGCTAATTTTTTATATGAGAATATTTTGCATTCGCATATGAGGTTTTTTTTCACTGCCGCGTCTTCCTCCCGTCTGCGATCTGTCCGCAGCGCCTTTTTGGCCTTTAAGCCGCTCTGGGGGAAGTCATGTTTCGCGCGTTCTTGCCTGTTCCGTTAGTCCGTACCCGCCCGACCCTGCTCGCCGCCTGCCTGGCATTCAGCCTGCAGGCCCATGCCGGGCCACTGCATTTCCAGTTGCCGGCGCAACCTCTGGCCGCCTCCCTGAGCCAGATCGCCCAGCAGGCGAAAATCCAGCTGCTGTTCGATGAACAACTGCTGCGCAATGCCAAGGCCCCGGCCCTGCAAGGCGACTACAGCCCGGAAGAGGCGATTCGCGCCCTGCTGCAGAACGGCCAGTTCAACCTGATGAAGGTCGACAACACCTACATCGTGCGCCCTGCCGAGACCAGCCTCAGCAGCGGTTCGGCCCTGCAGTTGGGGGCCATGAGCGTGATCGGCAACGGCACCGAAGTGGACGCCGCCAGTGTTGGCCGCTCGACCTTGAACCAGGCGGAAATCGATCGCCACCAGGCCACCAACGTGGTCAGCCTGATCGACACCCTGCCCGGCGTAAGCCTGGGCGGCTCGCTGAAACCCGGCGGCCAGACCATCAACATCTGGGGCCTGGGGGACGCCGAAGACGTGCCGATGAGCGTCGATGGCGCCACCAAGAGCGGCTTCGAACGCTACCAGCAGGGCTCGGTGTTCATCGAGCCGGAACTGATCAAGCGCCTGGAGGTGGAAAAGGGCCCGCACTCCCCCGAGACCGGCAATGGCGGTTTCGGCGGCACCGTGCACATGGAGACCAAGGACGCACCCGACCTGCTGCAAGACGGGCGCAACAGCGGCGCCATGCTCAAGTACGGCTACAGCAGCAACAGCCACGAACAGGCTTACACCGGCGCGGTGTACGGCCGCACCGATGATAAGCGCTTCGACGCCCTGGCCTACTGGACCAAGCGCGACGGCGATGACATGAAGATAGCCAGCGCCCAGCCCGACCCGAAGAATGCCTACCCGATCAACCCCAAGCGCCTGCCCAACACCGCCCAGGACATGGAGGGCGAGCTGTTCAAGCTAAACATGCAACTGACTGACGAGCATCGCCTGGGCTTCAGTTACATGCGTTCCAACAGCGACATCTGGGCGCCCTTCTCGGCCAAGAGCTACCCGACGCCGCCGAGCCAGAGCGACATCGACAAGTACGGTTATGACGGCGCCACCCGCCGCTTCCTGGCGCAGCGCAATACCATCGACACCACCTGGATCGCCAAGTACCAGTACACCCCCGTAGACAATCCCTGGATCGACTTCGAGGCCAAGTACTCCGACTCCACCACCGACCAGACCGACGAACGCGGGCCGAACGCCTACTTCCAGCCGGCCTCCGGTGGCCGCAAGATCACCGTGGGCTATGACGACAAGATCCTGGCCCTGAAAAACACCAGCCGCTTCAGCACCGGCCCGCTGGAACACGCGCTGACCAATGGCATCCAGATCCGCAAGCACACCCGCGAAGTCGACATGTGGATGCCGGGCAAGACCTATGAAGTGCCCAAGTACAACTACGGCCACTACCAGCCGGGCTTCATGCCCCACGGCAAGGTCGACAACAATGCCTTCTACATCCAGGACGCCATCACCCTGGGGGACTTCACCCTGACCCCGTCCTTGCGCTACGACCATGTGCGCAACCGCGGCCAGAAGAACGACGCACCGATCTACAACAGCCCCGACCCGGTGGCGGGCCACGACTACGGCGACAAGACCTACACCGGCTGGTCGCCTCGGCTGTCGGCGTTCTGGACGGTGACTCCGCAATTCGCCCTGTTCGCCGACTACAGCAAGACCTGGCGCGCGCCGGTGATCGACGAGCAGTACGAGGTCCAGTCGGCCGCCTCCACCCGTTCCGCCACCAGCCGCGACCTCGACCCGGAACGTATCACCGCGTTGCGCGCCGGTAACATCACCAGCTTCGCCGACGTGTTCACCCAGGCCGACCGCGTACAAGTGCGTACCACGCTGTTTCACAACACCATCAAAGACGAAATCATGAAGAACCTCGGGATCGGCTGCCCCGAGCAACTCACCAGCGGCAAGAGCATCGGCCAGGTGTGCAACCAGCCGACCATCGGGGTTTATCGCAACATCGGCGACCTGACCATCAAGGGCTTCGAGGTGGAAAGCTTCTACGACTCGACCTACCTGTTCGGCTCCCTGTCCTACTCATGGATCACCGGCAAGCATGAAGGGGCCTACACCAACCCCTGGGGCCCGAACGTCTGGGCCCGGGACATCCCGCCACGCAAGTGGGTGGCCAGCCTGGGGGTGAAGATTCCACAGTGGGATGCGCAAGTGGGCTGGCAGGGCCAGTGGGTGCGCCAGACCGACCGCGTGCCCAGCGATCTCTATGCCGGCGGCCCGGCCAGCGCCCTGGGCGACGCCTACTGGGACCAGTACAAGAACGACCGCTACAACGTGCACGGCCTGTTCGCCAACTGGAAACCCCAGCAGCCTTACCTCAAGGGCACCGAAGTCAACTTCACCCTGGACAACATGTTCAACCGTGACTATCGCCCACCGCTGAGCGGCGAGAACGCCTCCAGCCTGGGACGCAACGCCAAGATCAGCGTGACCCGCTTCTTCTGACGGCAACTGGCTGCGGTGCATCGGACGCACCGCAGCAGGCCAGCCGTTGGCCATCACGGATGTATTGCAAGCCTTTAGCCAAGCCCTGCCGCCCGCTCCTGCCGGGCTAAGATCGACTCCCCCCTGAAAACCGCTGAAATGCCTTTGGGCGCTTTCAGTCGACTTCCCATTGATTGTGTACGACATCTGTCGTACAACCGAGAAAGCATCATGGACAGAGGCTTCAGGAAGGTCAGGCGTGACCTGATCAATGCACTACAGAATGGCGACTATCTGCATGCCGCGCGCGGCTCGATCGAGGTCAAGAACCTGCTGGCCACGGGCGAAGTCTCGGTCGGTCAACTGATCGAGGTCATCAGCGCCTGCAAGGGCCCGGACCACAGTTGCAGCGCATATCACAGCGTCCCGGGCATCGCGGTCCACGTGCTGAAAAAGGCCGGCTGGTACATCAAGTTCTACTTTATCGAGCCAGATGTGTGGTTCATCAGCGTTCACCGATGAGGGCAACCCATGAAACTCTTTCTGCAAGGCGACCGGGGCAAGGCGCTCTGCGAGCATTGCCAACAGGTGGTCGGCATCACCTACCTGCGGCGCGACGTCCCCTTCAGCGACGGCAACGGCCTGGCCCGGGACATCCTGGTGGGGGTCTGCGACCAGTGCGCCACCACCGTGGCCATTCCGCCCCAGTCGACGCCGGCGATCAAGGACACGCGCCAGCACCCGTTGACCTCCATCGAGGCGCGGCTGCCCGCGGTCTATCTGGATGTTCTGGATGCCGCCATGCACTCGGTGATCCAGGACGCCGGGGTGCAGATGCGCAAACTGTTCTTCAGCTACTACTTCAGCGCCCGGGTCGCCCCGTGCCTGGAACGGGTGCATAGCACTTTCACCGCCTACCTGGCCGAACAGGCCGAGGCCCGCCAGCTGCCGGCGGTCCATTCAATGAAACGCCTGTCGCTGAAGGTCAACCACTATGTGGCCGAGGATCTAGCGCGCCTGCTGCAAGCCACCCGGATGACCCAGACCGAGCTGCTGAAATCGCTGATCGCGCAAATGCGCCTGGATGTGCTCGAAGGCGGCAACCCGGCGGTGATCGCCGACCTGCGCCAGCTGGCACGCCTGGGGCTCTAGCCCTCAGCCTTTGCCGCGGCCCTGAACCTTCGCGAACACCTGCAACGCGCCGGCCAGCGCATGCTGCAACGCCTCAAGGTGCTGTCGGTGCTCCCGGAACCGGAGCTACCAGGCTTCCTCAGCAAAATCAGCTGAGCCCTGTAGCCGCTGCCGAGCCCGCGAGGCTGCGCAAAGGTCCGCAGGACCTTGCTTGGCGATCGCCCGTCAAACCTCCGGCGGCCTTCAGAGCCCCGCGTCCCTGCGGGCCGTTCGCAGCCTGCGGCAGCGGCTACAGTGCGTTGCGCCGTACCAGGCTGAGGTCAGGGGCGGCGGTGCGCCGCTGGCTCAGGTAGCGGGTACAGCTGACCCGCAGGAAGGAGGCGAAATTCACCACTTCGCCGCGGTAATCCATGACCTCTTCATACAGCTTGGCGATCAGCTGGTTGGTGGTCATGCCGTCCACTTCGGCAATTTCGCTGAGGATGTCCCAGAACTGGTTTTCCAGGCGCAAGGTGGTGACCACGCCACAGATGCGCAGCGAGCGGGAACGGGATTCGTAGAGAATCGGGTCGGCCTTGACGTACAGCTCGCACATGGCGTGGTCCTCGCTTACAGGGTGATTTTGGTGCCCAGCAGCCCCAGGAAACCCGCCAGCCAGCTGGGGTGCGCCGGCCAGGCCGGGGCGGTGGCCAGATTGCCCTGGACGTGGCCTTCGGTCACCGGGATATCGATGTAGGTGCCACCGGCCAGCCGCACTTCCGGGGCACAGGCCGGGTAGGCGCTGCACTCGCGGCCTTCGAGGATACCCGCCGCCGCCAGCAGTTGCGCGCCATGGCACACCGCGGCAATGGGCTTGCCGGCCTGGTCGAATTCCTTGACCAGTTGCAGCACCTTGGCGTTCAGGCGCAGGTACTCCGGAGCACGTCCGCCGGGGATCAGCAGGGCGTCGTAATCAGCGGAGCTGACCTGGGCGAAGTCGTAGTTGAGGGCAAACAGGTGACCCGGTTTCTCGCTGTAGGTCTGGTCGCCCTCGAAGTCGTGGATCGCCGTGCGCACCGTCTGCCCGGCGATCTTGTCCGGGCACACGGCATGCACCGTATGACCGACCATCAGCAGGGCCTGGAACGGCACCATCGCTTCGTAGTCTTCGACGTAATCGCCAACCAGCATGAGGATCTTTTTCGCGGCCATGGAGTGGACTCCTTTCAGGGAAAGACGTGGGCGGAAGGAGTACTCAAGGTAGTCCCATTGCGCCAGCCCGGGTAATAGCCTGGTACTACAGCGGCTTCAACCCAGATAGCCGTCGGCCTTGAGCAGGGTTTCCAGGCAGTGTTCGCTGATCTGGTAGAAGGCCTTGAGTTCTTCGATCCTGGCCAGCAACTGGGTCGGGTCAACCGGCTCGGCGCGCTTGACCGCCAGGATCATCTTGTTCTTGTTGGTGTGTTCCAGGGAGATGAACTCGAAGACCTTGGTTTCATAACCGCAGGCTTCGAGGAACAGCGCCCGCAGGCTGTCGGTGACCATCTCCGCCTGCTGTCCCAGGTGCAGACCGTATTGCAGCATCGGCTTGAGCAGCGCCGGGCTCTGGATCTGCAGGCGGATCTGCTTGTGGCAGCACGGCGAGCACATGATGATCGCCGCGCCGGAGCGGATGCCGGTGTGAATCGCGTAGTCGGTGGCGATGTCGCAGGCATGCAGGGCGATCATCACGTCCAGCTGGCTGGGGGCTACGCTGCGCACGTCACCGCACTTGAACACCAGGCCCGGGTGTTCCAGGCGCTGCGCGGCGGCGTTGCACAGGGTCACCATGTCCTCGCGCAATTCGACGCCGGTGACTTCGCCCTCGGCCTTGAGGGTGTTGCGCAGGTAATCGTGGATGGCGAACGTCAGGTAGCCCTTGCCGGAGCCGAAGTCCGCGACCCGCACCGGCTGATCGAGCTTGATCGGCGAGCTGCCCAGGGCGTGGCTGAAGACCTCGATGAACTTGTTGATCTGCTTCCACTTGCGCGACATGGCCGGGATCAGTTCATGCTGCTTGTTGGTCACCCCAAGATCGGCGAGGAAAGGCCGGCTCAGGTCAAGAAAGCGGTTCTTCTCGCGGTTGTGCTCG
This sequence comes from Pseudomonas danubii, assembly GCF_042980055.1. Taxonomy (NCBI): domain Bacteria; kingdom Pseudomonadati; phylum Pseudomonadota; class Gammaproteobacteria; order Pseudomonadales; family Pseudomonadaceae; genus Pseudomonas; species Pseudomonas danubii. The sequence continues at coordinate 2,744,521 of NZ_CP116502.1, read as the reverse complement.
GCCGACGGCACATCACGCTGGGTTTGCGGCTTGCCCTTGAACAGCGAACTCTTGCCCTTCTTGCTGTATTCGAGCTGCACTTCGTCGGTCAGGGTCAGCAGGTGGGCGTTCTTGAACGAAGCCGGCAGCAGCCCGGCGATGGCGGCGATGCCTTCGTCCAGGGAGAAGTTCTTGGTGATGTCCCGGGTCTTGTAGCGGTAGACGAAGGACAGGCACGGCTGCTCCTTGACCGTCAGTTGCTTGATGATCAGGCGTTGCAGGTCCGCCTCCGGGCCCACGTGCTTGGCCAGTACCAGCTTGATAAAGGCGTTTTGCGCAAGGCTGGTGTCGAGCAATTGCAGGAACTGGGCGTGATGATCCGGCGCGGGACGGGCGGAAGGTGCGGTCACAGACATGGGGGCAGGTGCCTCGGGCGATGCGGGGTGTGAATCAGGGAGTGGCAGGTATTTTAGGGAGCAAGCCGCGTCGGGGCACGAAGTTATTCACTCGACGGTAAAAAATCCTCGCCCGAGGGCGGTGCAAGGCTCAGAGGCCATTCGCCGGCAAGCCGGCTCCTGCATGAACAACAGCGATATCGCACCGCCGTAGGAGCTGGCTTGCCAGCGAAGGCGTCCTCAAGGGCGGCGCAAGACTCAGGGGCCTGTTCGCCGGCAAGCCGGCTCCTACGGCGGTGGGCTCAGTTGAGCACCACCAGGCGGTTGGGCAATTCGTTGCGTATCTGGGTCAGGGGCACATGGGTCTTGAGCAACTCGCCGCTGGCTTCAATACAGTCGAGGAAGCCCTGCAGGGTCTGGCCCTGGCGGACTTGCTGGGTAAAGTTGCGCACGATGCCGTTCCACTGCTTGTTATCCAGACGCTTGGAAATGCCCTCGTCCACGAGGATTTCCACGTAACGCTCGGCTTCGCTGACAAAGATCAGCACCCCGGTGCCGCCCACGGTGTGGTGCAGGTTCTGTTCGAGAAACTGCCGTCGGGCCAGGTTGGAAGCCCGCCAATGGCGCACCGAGCGCGGGATCAGCCGGGTGGTGATCCAGGGTAGGCGAAACACCAGGCACAGCACGATAAAGGTCGCCCATTGCGCCAGCAGCAACAGGTGCATGTTCAGCCAGCCAGTGGCGTAGTGCACCAGCCCCGGCACCACCAGCGCCAGCAGGCTGGCCCAGAGCAGCGGGATATAGGCGTAGTCGTCGGCTCGGGCGGCCAGCACCGTCACCAGTTCGGCGTCGGTCTGCTGTTCCACCCGGGCAATGGCTTCGGCCACTTGCCGTTGTTCGTATTCACTGAGTAATGCCATGTCGTTGGATTTCCACTTCTTATTTTGAGTTACCAGCCGCCGGAGGAACCGCCGCCGCCAAAGCTGCCACCGCCGCCGCTGAAGCCGCCACCGCCGCCGGACCCACCACCAAAACCGCCGAAGCCACCGCCTCCGTCACCGCCGCGCCCGCTGGTGGTGGTGATGAACCCGAGCGCCTGCGCCACTATCACCACCAGGATGAACAGCAGCACCATGAAGATGAACAGCCACGGGTGACGCTGGACAAAATCGTCCTGGTCGCTGCTCTCGCCGCCTCTGTCATAGGCCGTGGCCGGCTCGTCCAGCGGCGTGCCGCCGAGCACCAGGAGCATGGCCGAAACCCCGTCGCTGATGCCCTTGCTGAACTGCCCGGTCTTGAACGCCGGGGTGATCACCTGGTTGATGATCACCGAGGCCTGGGCGTCGGTCAGGCGCTCCTCCAGGCCGTAGCCTACTTCGATGCGCAGCTTGCGCTCGTCCCGAGCGACGATCAGCAGCGCGCCGTTGTTCTTGTCCTTCTGGCCGATGCCCCAGTGGCGCCCCAACTGGTAGCCGTATTCCTCGATGCTGGCGCCTTGCAGGTCCGGCAGGGTCACCACCACCAACTGTTCGCCGGTGGCCTGTTCGTGGGCTTGCAGTTGCCGAGTCAGCAGGGCGCTGATGGTCGGCTCGATCATCTGCGCGTCGTCCACCACCCGCCCGCTCAGGGCCGGAAACCTCAGCTCGGCCTGGGCCGTGACCGCAAAGACCCAGAGCAACAGCACCAGGCCGATTTTATAAAGTCGCATCAGCACCTCATCCTTAATGTTTGTCCGCGTGTGCTACCAACTGCCGGACGCCCCGCCACCGCCAAAACTGCCGCCGCCGCTACGGCGGCGGTCAGAGTCGGAACTGGAGCTGGAACGGCTGTTGCGACAATACGGCGCCACTCACCAGCCATAGCGACAGCCGCGTGCTTGGCAGCACGCGCTGCCCGCGGCCCATCAGAATTTCACTTGCGGCGCTTTGTCGGCGTCAGGGCTGGTGGCCTCGAAGGTTTCACGCACCGGCAGGTCGCTGTACATCAGGCTATGCCACAGGCGACCAGGGAAGGTGCGGATCTCGGTGTTGTACTTCTGCACCGCGAGGATGAAGTCGCGGCGGGCCACGGCGATGCGGTTCTCGGTGCCTTCCAGCTGGGATTGCAGGGCCAGGAAGTTCTGGTTGGCCTTCAGATCCGGATAACGCTCGGAGACCACCATCAGACGGCTCAGGGCTCCGCTCAACTGGTCCTGGGCCTGCTGGAACTGCTTGAGTTTTTCCGGGTTGTCCAGGGTCTTGGCGTCCACCTGGATCGAGGTGGCCTTGGCCCGCGCCTCGATCACCGCGGTCAGGGTGGCTTCCTCGTGCTTGGCGTAGCCCTTGACGGTTTCCACCAGGTTGGGGATCAGGTCGGCGCGGCGCTGGTACTGGTTCTGCACCTGGCCCCAGTCGGCCTTGACCTGCTCGTCCAGGGTCGGAATGTTGTTGATGCCGCAGCCGCTGAGCAGGCTGGTAAGCAGCAACAGGGCAGCGATGGGCCAGCTCGAGCGCAGGCTTTGGGTGATGTTCATGGGTGGGGCTCCTTGCACAACCTGATGGAAAAGAATCTTTTGCCCGGTTTCACACATCCTGTGGGGCAAAATCTGCCTGCGCCACTGGAATGCATCGGGCTGATGGGCTAAAAGATGCCCAGCGCGAAAAAGAGTTCAGAAGTGTGCTGGATTTATCTGAACAACAATAGCCGCTCCCTAAATTTTGGCTGTTCGACGCGTCACTCATGCGTCGGTCTTGAGCCCTTGAGAACACTATTCATGAATAAGCTGTGTTTGCTGGGCCTGCTGGTCAGCCTGGCCAGTCACCCTGTGTTGGCCGAATCTGCCCCGGTCCCCCTGGAAAACAAAGAAGCCTTTATCAGCGATCTGCTCAAGCGCATGACCCTGGAAGAGAAGATCGGCCAGTTGCGCCTGATCAGCATCGGCCCGGAAATGCCCCGTGAGCTGATCCGCAAGGAAATTGCCGCGGGCAATATCGGCGGCACGTTCAACTCCATCACCCGCCCGGAAAACCGGCCGATGCAGGACGCGGCCATGCGCAGCCGGCTGAAGATCCCGATGTTCTTCGCCTATGACGTGATCCACGGCCACCGGACCATCTTCCCCATCAGCCTGGCCCTGGCGTCCAGCTGGGACATGGACGCCATCGGCCGTTCCGGGCGCATCGCGGCCAAGGAGGCCAGCGCCGACAGCCTGGACATCACCTTCGCGCCGATGGTGGACATCTCCCGCGATCCGCGCTGGGGCCGTACCTCCGAAGGCTTCGGCGAAGACACCTACCTGGTCTCGCGCATTGCCAAGGTCATGGTCAATGCCTACCAGGGCCAGAGCCCGGCCTTGCCGGACAGCATCATGGCCAGCGTCAAGCACTTCGCCCTGTATGGCGCCGTGGAAGGCGGTCGCGACTACAACATCGTCGACATGAGCCCGGTGAAGATGTACCAGGACTACCTGCCGCCCTACCGCGCAGCCATCGACGCCGGTGCCGGCGGGGTGATGGTGGCCCTGAACTCCATCAACGGCGTGCCGGCCACCTCCAACACCTGGCTGATGAACGACCTGTTGCGCAAGGAATGGGGCTTCAAGGGCCTGGCGGTGAGCGACCACGGGGCGATCATCGAGCTGATCCGCCACGGCGTCGCCAAGGACGGTCGTGAAGCGGCCAAGCTGGCAATCAAGGCCGGCATCGACATGAGCATGAACGACTCGCTGTACGGCAAGGAACTGCCGGGGCTGCTCAAGTCCGGCGAGATCGAGCAGAAGGACATCGACAACGCGGTGCGTGAAGTGCTGGCGGCCAAGTACGATATGGGCCTGTTCAAGGACCCTTATGTGCGCATCGGCAAGGCCGAGGACGACCCGGCCGACACCAACGCCGAAAGCCGCCTGCACCGCAGCGACGCCCGGGACATCGCCCGCCGCAGCCTGGTGCTGCTGAAGAACCACAACGACACCCTGCCGCTGAAGAAAACCGCGAAGATCGCCCTGGTCGGCCCCCTGGCCAAGGCCCCCATCGACATGATGGGCAGCTGGGCCGCCGCTGGCGTACCGGCGCAGTCGGTGACGCTGTACGACGGCATGCGCAACGTCCTGGGTGACAAGGCCCAACTGGTGTACGCCCGGGGCTCGAACATTACCGCCGACAAGAAGGTGGTGGACTACCTGAACTTCCTCAACTTCGATGCCCCGGAAGTGGTGGACGACCCGCGTCCGGCGCAGCAGATGATCGACGAAGCGGTCAAGGCGGCCAAGCAGGCGGACGTGATCGTGGCCGCTGTGGGTGAGTCCCGTGGCATGTCCCACGAGTCTTCGAGCCGCACCGACCTGCACATTCCCGCCAGCCAGCGCGAGCTGATCAAGGCCCTCAAGGCCACCGGCAAGCCTCTGGTGCTGGTGCTGATGAATGGCCGGCCGCTGTCACTGCTGGAAGAAAACCAGCAAGCCGACGCCATCCTGGAAACCTGGTTCAGCGGCACCGAGGGCGGCAATGCCATTGCCGACGTACTGTTTGGCGACTACAACCCGTCGGGCAAGCTGCCGATCACCTTCCCCCGCTCCGTGGGCCAGATTCCCACCTACTACAACCACCTGACCATTGGCCGGCCGTTCACGCCGGGCAAGCCGGGCAACTACACCTCGCAGTACTTCGACGACACCACCGGCCCGCTGTATCCGTTCGGCTATGGCTTGAGCTACACCAGCTTCAGCCTGTCGGACATGGCACTGTCCTCCACCACCCTGAACAAGAGCGGCAAGCTCGATGCCAGCGTGACCGTGAAGAACACCGGCAAGCGTGACGGCGAAACCGTGGTGCAGCTGTACATCCAGGACGTGGCCGGCTCGATGATCCGCCCGATCAAGGAATTGAAGAACTTCCAGAAAGTCATGCTCAAGGCCGGCGAAGAGAAGTCCATTCACTTCACCATCACCGAGGACGACCTGAAGTTCTACAACGCGCAGCTCAAGTACGCCGCGGAACCGGGCGACTTCAATGTACAGATCGGCCTGGATTCCCAGGACGTCAAGCAACAGAGCTTCGAACTGCTCTGATGCCTGTCAGCGGCCGGCGCATGACCTGCGCCGGCCGACTCCTTCTGCAATCCCCGCAATCCCCACAATCGCTGCAATATCTGTAGCCGCTGCCGAGCCTGCGAGGCTGCGAGGCTGCGCAAAGGTCCGCAGGACCTTGCTTGTCGATCTACCGCCAAACCTCCATCGGACTCACGACCGCCGCGACCGCTTCGCGCTCGTTCGCAGCCTCCGGCAGCGGCTACAGCCAGCCATGTCAGCCGTGTCGGTCAGCCGCGCCGGTCCAGCAGGTTGACCACCAGGCGGTCGACCCAACCCCAGATCCGCTGCTTGACCCGCCGCCACAACGGCCGGTTGCGCCACTGTGCCAGGCTGATCTCTTCACTCTGGGCGAAGTCCGCCTCGAAGCTCGCCGCCACGGAGTGGGTCAGTGGCGGGTCCAGGGCCTCCAGGTTGGCTTCCAGGTTGAAGCGCAGGTTCCAGTGGTCGAAATTGCACGACCCCACACTGACCCAGTCGTCCACCAGCACCATCTTCAAATGCAGGAAACACGGCTGATACTCGAAAATCCGCACACCGGCCTTGAGCAAGCGCGGGTAGTAACGGTGCCCGGCATAGCGCACGGCCGGATGATCGGTGTGCGGTCCGGTCAGCAACAGGCGTACGTCGACGCCCCGGGCGGCGGCCTTGCGCAATGAGCGCCGCACCGACCACGTCGGCAAGAAGTAAGGCGTGGCCAGCCAGATGCGCTGCTGGCCGCTGTGCAGGGCACGAATCAGTGAATGCAGGATGTCGCGATGCTGACGCGAGTCGGCATACGCCACCCGGCCCATGCCCTCTCCCGAGTCAGGCACACGGGGCAGATGGGGCAGGCCGAAATCCACGTCGGGCCGCCAGGCGCCCTTGCGCAGGTTGGCGCTCCACTGGCGGTCGAACAGCCTTTGCCAGTCCAGCACCGCGGGCCCGGCGATCTCCACCATCACTTCATGCCAGTCGCAGCTGTTGTCCTCGGGCCGCCAGAATTCATCGGTAACCCCAGTACCGCCCACCACGGCCAGGGACTGGTCCACCAGCAACAGTTTTCGATGGTCGCGATACAGATTGAGAAAGCCCTGGCGCCACTTCAGGCGGTTGTAGAAACGCAGCTCGACACCGGCCGTGGTCAAGCGCAGGCGCAAGGCCTGGGTAAAAGCCAGGCTGCCATAGTCATCGAACAGACAGCGCACCCGCACCCCGCGCTCGGCAGCCTGGACCAGGGACTGGACCAGAGCGTCGGCACATGCGCCGGCTTCCACCAGATACAGCTCCAGCTCCACCTGCTGCCGGGCGCGGGCAATGGCCACCAGCATGCGCGGAAAGAACTGGGGACCGTCGATCAACAGCTCGAAGCGGTTGCCTTCACGCCAAGGGAACACCGCTCCGCGCATTTCAGCGCGCCGTGAAGATCAGTACCGCACCCACCGGTACCGAGAAACTGATGGCCGACAAGCCAGCCACTTTGCGCAGGCTGTCGAGGCCCGGTGCCAGGTTGAAGTCTTCGGCATTGAGAACCAGCGGTTCCAAGGTCACCACCTGGAAACGCCGCTCATCCAGGCGAGTGGCCAGCAGCTCGGCGTTGTAGGTGTGTTCCTGGCCGTGCAGGGCCACGGTGACCGGCAACAGCAGCTCGATCTGCGCCCCGGGGGCCAGGTCGTTGATCGGCCGCAGGTTGATCTGCGTCGTGATCTGCGCCTCGGGAAACTGCTGGACCTGGAACAGCTCCTGGCGCATGCGCTCATCGCGCAGGGGAATGCCGCTGCTGATCGAGTCCAGCTCGATCTGCAACCGGGCCTGGCCCTTGGCGTCGACCTTGCCGTGCAACACCAGAAAGCGCTGGACCTCGGAAATACTGGCGTTCTTGGTGGTCACGAAGGACACCCGGGAAGACTCGTTGTCCAGGTACCAGTTGGCCTGGGCCGGCAGGGCGAGTACCCCGAGCAGGCTGATAAGAAGGCGGATCGGCGTACGCATGCAAGCTCCCGTGAACAGAAGGCGCCACCTTAACCGGCTGCCAGGGGGCTGGCAAACACCGCGCTCAAGTGGGGCCCAGCCGTTGTAGACGGGGAATGGCTCAGGCAATGGACTTCTGCAATTGCTCAATGGTGTCGGCCAGCAATCCCAAGTGACGATTGCGCACCTGCTCGACACAGCTCAGATCCATCGGCCAATGCAGAGCGATGCTGCCGATCACCCGGCCTTCGGCCTGCAACGGCAGGGCCACGGCACGAATCAGAAAAGGCAGGCGTACCGGATATTCCCAGTGGCCCTCGGTACGCTGACCGAAGCCCAGATGCTGGGACTGGGCGCAAGCCTGCTGCTGGTCTTCGGCCGGTACTCGCTCACGCTCGGCCAGACGCTCGACTTCATCACTGGCCAGGGCCCCCAGGCAGGCCTTGCCCATGGCCGAATGAAACAGGCTGGCATGCTGGCCGACAATCCGGCTGTTGTTCGGGTAGCGCTTGCGCAACACCGCAGGCACCGCACTTTCCAGGACCTCAAGGTGCTCACCGTCAAAACTCGACAGGTCGCTGACCAGTCCGGTGCGTGCACTCAACTCCAGCATCCAGGGCGCCGCCTGCTCCACCAGATGGCGCTTGAAGCGTTGCCGGCTGTCGCCGAACAGGCTGCGGGCGCTCAGGCGATAACGCCTGTCGCTCAGGCCACGGTAGATCCAGCCCTGCTCCTGCAGGGTCAGCAACATGCGCGACACCGTGGCCTTGGCTAGCCCCGTCAGGTAGTGCAACTCCTCCAGGCCCAAGGCCTGGTGCTGGCCCAGCAACTCGACGATGGCCAGGGCCCGTTCCACGGAACGCACGCTGCCGGTTTCTACCTTGCTGGCCATAGTCCGAACTCCCTGACTGAAGATGGGTAAAGGTTTTTCCCAGCAAGATGCGGGCCTTAGGCTCTGTACGAAAAGTTTTGAGACGAAGGTCAGGCAAGGCGAAAACGGTCGAGGAAGCGGAGTTTACGGGTTGTAAATGAGCATTCCGAGACCGTTTTCAACGCAGCATCACCGAGTATCAAGGCTTTTCGTACAGAGCCTAGAACCCTATCAACGGCATTTGCCTGGTTACAGCAGGTTACCCGGAGGGCATTGCCGCACCCAGTGCGTCAGTTGCTCGTGGGCATAGGCCAGTTGCAGCACGGCGTGGTCGGCCTGGGCCGGCCCGATGATCTGCAAGCCCATGGGCAGGCCCGCCAGATTGAACCCCACCGGAATGCTGATACTGGGCAGGCCGGCCAGGGTCGGACCGATCACCACTTCCATCCAGCGGTGATAAGTGTCCATTTCCTGCCCATCGATCTGCCTTGGCCAGGCCTGCCGTGCATCGAAAGGGAACACCTGGGCCGTGGGCAGCAGCAGAAAATCGTAACGTTCGAACAGCCGCAGCAAGGCGCGATACCAATCGCTGCGACTCTGGGAAGCGCGATACACGTCCGCGGCACTGAGGCTGGCCGCGCCCTCCACTTCCCAACGCGCCTCGGGCTTGAGCCAGCGGCGCTGATCCGGGTCGTTGTGCAACAGTCCCAGGGAGCCCTGGACCAGCCAGTGCCGGTGCACCAGCCAGCAGTCCCACAGTTGCGCCATGGAAAACTCCGGCTGGCAGCTTTCCACTTCACAGCCCAGATGGGTGAAGTCGGCCAGGGCCTTTTCGCACAGGCTCAGGACGCCCTGCTCCATGGCCAGGTAGCCGTTGTAGTCACCCAGCCAGCCCAGGCGCAGGCCGCGTACATCCCGTTGCAGAGGCGCCTGCAACAGCGCCGGATCGTCCTTGAGGGACAAGGGCACTCGCGGATCGTATCCGGCCTGGGTGCTCAACAACCGCGCCACATCAGCCACCGTGCGCCCCATCGGCCCTTCGGTAGCCAGTTGCTGCACGAACAACTCAGGGGTCGGGCCGAATGGCACCCGCCCCTGGGAGGGGCGCATGCCGAACACGTTGTTGAAGGCCGCCGGATTGCGCAGCGAGCCCATCATGTCGCTGCCATCGGCCACCGGCAGCATGCGCAAGGCCAGGGCCACCGCCGCCCCGCCGCTGCTGCCGCCGGCGCTCAGGCTGCTGTCATAGGCATTGCCGGTGGTGCCGAACAGCTGGTTGTAGGTATGGGAGCCCAGGCCGAACTCCGGCACGTTGCTCTTGCCGACAATGATCGCGCCGCTGGCCCGGACCCGGGCCACGCTGATGGCATCCACCTGGGGTACCTGATCGGCGAACAGCGGCGAGCCCATGCTGGTGGCCAGCCCTGCGGTGGCTGCCAGATCCTTGATTGCCTGGGGCATGCCATGCATCCAGCCCATGGACTGCCCCCGGTCCAGTTGCCGGTCACGCTCATCGGCCTGGGCCAGCAGATCCTGCGGATCGCACATAGAGACCAGGGCATTGACGCCCGGGTTGTAACGCTCGATCTGCTGCAGATAGGCCTGCATCACCTCGCGACAGGACAGCTCGCGCGCATGGATCGCCCGGGATAGTGCCAAGGCATCCAATTCGACGATGGACTCGTTGGCCATTGCTTCGCTGCGCTTGATCAAGACTCGCCTCCCAGGGTCACGGCATCGGGTTTGTCGTCTCTGACCGCGTCATGCATGCAGTAGATACCCAGCAGGCTGAGGATCGAGGTCAGCAAGACATAGAAGGATGGCGCCACCGGCGTGGCCATGACCTTGCTCAGCCAGGTCACGATCAAGGGCGCAAAGCCACCGAACAGCATCACCGTGACGTTATACGCCACCGACACCCCGGTGGAACGCACCTCGATGGGAAACTGCTCGGCCAGGGCCGTAGGACCGGGACCGAAAAAGCCGCCAATGGCACCGCACAGCAACATTTGCATCACCAGCAGGCGCTCAATGGACGGCGCCGCGGCGACCCACACATACAAGGGATAGACCATGACGAAAAACGCCAGGGTGAAGGCCATCAGCACTGGGCGCCGGCCGATGCGGTCCGACAGCGCCCCGGCAAAGGGAATCACCACGGTCATCAGGGCCACGGCGAACATCTGCACCAGCAGCACCTGATCCAGGGGCAGGCCGAGGTTGGTGTGGGCGAAGGTCGGCATGTTCACCAGCACCACATAGAAAGACACCGTGCTGCCGCAGCACAGGCCCATGGAGATCAGGATCGCCCGGCGATGGGCCGACACCACCTGCCACAGCCCCGGCCCCTTGCCACCTGCCTGCTTGCGCGCCTCGATGAAGGCCTCCGGCTCCTCCATGTACTTGCGAATCCACAGTCCCACCGGACCGATCAGCAGGCCGATCACGAACGGCAGGCGCCAGCCCCAGAGATCCAGGGTCTGCGGCGAAAAGAGGTGGGTCACCGCCGCCACCATCGCCGCTCCGCTGAACACCGCCAGGCACTGTCCTACCAACTGCCAGGAGCCATACAGCCCCTTCTTGTCCACCGGGGCACTTTCCACCAGGTAGGCCGTGGCGCTGGCGTACTCCCCCCCGGTGGCAAAGCCCTGGAGCATCCGCGCCACCACGATCAGCAACGGCGCGCCCAGGCCAATGGCCGCGTAGTTGGGGGCAAAGACGATCATCGCAATGGCCACAGTCATCAGCTGGATGATCACCAGCATCGCCGCCTTGCGGCCTTTGCGGTCGGAATACATGCCCAGCAGCACGCCGCCCACCGGGCGCATGAAAAAGCCCACGCCGAAGGTGGCCAGGGCCATCAGCAGCGAGGTGTACTCGTCTTCAGCCGGGAAAAACTGGCGGGCGATAAAGCTGGCGAGAAAGCCATAGACGATGAAGTCGTACCATTCCAGGGCGTTGCCAACCACGGCGGCAACCACTTGCCGGGTCTTGGAAACAGCAGGTGTCGAGACGCTCATGGGAGGTTCCTTGATACTTTTGAGCCTTCTTGCGGGCTCGGAAAAGTGCCGGACGCATGGCACGCCCGGGCCGCACAGCGCTACAGGAACAGGAGGGCTCAGACGGGCTTGAGCCAGCTCTCCGCCAGGGCGCCCCAATAGGCCGCACCGGTGAGCAGGATGTCGTCGTTGAAGTCGTAACCCGGGTTATGCACCATCGGTTGCGCTACGCCATTGCCGATGAACAGGTAGCTGCCGGGGCAGCGCTGCAGCATCCAGCCGAAGTCTTCGCTGCCCATCAGCTTCGGCGTGTGGCCATCGACCGCCTCGGCCCCCACCAGCTCGACACCGACCCGCCGGGCAAACTCGGTTTCTTCCGGGCTATTGATCAGCACCGGATAAGCCGGGCGATGGTCGATGCTGGCGCTGCAGCCAAAGCTTTCGGCCTGGGTGCGGATGATCGACTTGACTCGCTCCAGCATCTGCTCGCGCACCGGTGCGTTGAGGGCCCTGAGGCTCAGGCGCAGTAACGCCTGCTGGGGAATCACGTTGGCCGCCTCACCCGCCTGCAAGGCCCCCACCGTCACCACCGCCGCTTCCTGCGCGTCGATATTGCGCGCCACCACCGTCTGCAAGGCCATGACCATGCTGGCCGCGGCCACCAAGGGGTCCATCGCCAGGTGGGGCATGGAGCCGTGACCGCCGACGCCTTCGACAATCACCTCAAGCAGGTCCTGGGACGCCATCATCGGCCCCTCGCGAAAGCCCAGGTGACCAGCCGGCAGCCCAGGCATGTTGTGCAGGCCGAACAGCGCATCACAGGGGAAGCGTTCCAGCAGGCCATCGGCAAGCATCGCCTCGGCACCGCCCTGGCCTTCTTCCGCGGGCTGGAAGATCAGGTTCAGGGTGCCGTCGAACGCTCGGGTCGCCGCCAGGTAGCGCGCCGCCCCCAGCAGGATGGTGGTGTGGCCGTCATGCCCGCAGGCGTGCATGCAACCGCCATGGCGGCTGCTGTAGGGAACCCCGGAGTTCTCGATGATCGGCAAGGCGTCCATGTCCGCCCGCAGGCCCAGGGTGCGTGTGCCCGTGCCGTTGCGCAGAACACCCACGACCCCGGTTCGGCCGACGCCGGTGTGCACTTCATAACCCCACTCCTGCAGACAGCGAGCCACCAGCGCCGAAGTGCGTTGCTCTTCGAAACCCAGTTCCGGGTGGGCATGAATATCCTGGCGGATGGCCCGCAGATCGCTGGCAATGTCGTTGAGCCAGGCAAGGATGTGCTGGTGTCGGGTCATGGCGAATCTCCTCTGGGCCGGGTGGCTTCCCGTTCTTTTTTTCGGAGCGTTGCACGAGGCGCCGGAGCGTGCTCGAAGCTCGGCGTCAGATAACCGCGAGCCGGAGCACAGGACAATCAAATGTGGTTCCACTGGATGGAACACATAATCTGCAGCGCTGCCTGATCCAGGGATCAGGGGGCGAGGCGACAGCCTTCCCGGGGGCCTAGCCAGAGCGCGCTGTGGGTACGCCCCAGGGCGCTGGCGGTAACACGTCGGCTCTGCGGCTCATCGCTAAAACCGTTGATGGGCAGGTACTGGCGCACATAGGCGCGACAGTAGTCGGCAGGTTGTTGCATCACGTAGCGGCAGGAGCAGTACTCCTTGGCGGTGTAGGCACCGAGGATATCCGGGAAGGCTTGCAGGGCCACCCGGTGCTGCCAGCTCCAGCCCAGCAGCAGGAGCAGCGCCACCAACACCAGGCCGAGCAGCGGATGACGGCGGAAAAAGGCCCGACGCTTCATGGTCGCCCCTGGCTGGAAAACGCCGCCAGGACTCGCTTGAGCAATTCATTGTGCCGATAGCTGCCATCGCGATCATCGCCGTAACGCACGATCACCAGGCGCTGCGCCGGCAGGACATACAGCGCCTGTCCCCAGTGCCCCAGGGCCGCATAGGTATCCGCCGGAGCATCGGGCCAGGGCTGAGGAGCACCGTCCACCGAGCGGTTGAGCCACCAGTGCCCGCCCGCCACCGCCTCATCCTGGTTGGCCCGATAGCCGGCAAAGGGCGTGCGGCTGAACTCGACCCAGGCCCTGGGCAGCAACTGCCGATCACGCCAGCGACCCTCGCGCAGCATCAACAGGCCGACACGGGCCAGATCGCGGGCCGTCAGGTAGAGGTAGGAAGACGCCACGAAGGTGCCGGCGGCGTCGCGTTCCCAAACCGCCTGGGTGATGCCCAGCGGTTCGAACAGGGCCTGCCAGGGGTAGTCCGCGTACTGGTCTGCCCCGACCATCCCCCGCAGGCTGGCCGCCAGCAGGTTGCTATCGCCGCTGGAATAACGGAAGACCTGCCCCGGTGGGGTGGAGCGCGCCTGCTGTGCAGCAAATGCCGCCATGTCCCGATGCCCGCGGGTGTAGAGCATGGCCACCACTGAGGAATTGAGGGGGGCGTACTCGTAGTCTTCCTGCCAGTCCAGACCCGAGGCCCAGTGCAACAAGTCACCCAGGGTGATGGCCGGATGCGGCTGCAGCGCCGGGTAATATTTTGCCGCGGGGTCCTGGAGCTGGAAGCGGCCTTCACCGTAGGCAACGCCCAACACCACCGCCAACAGGCTTTTGCTGGCGGACCAGATGAGATGGGGCGTCTGTGGTCCGGTGGCGCCGGCGTAGCGTTCGTAAAGCACCTGGCCATCGCGGATCACCAGCAAGGCGTCAGTGCGAATGCCTTTTTGGGACTGGTCGTCCCTGGGCACAAAGGCATAGTCCTCCAGAGCCTTGAGCGCCGGGCCGCTGACAGTCGGCCCCCGACTCCATTGCTGCGCCGGCCACTCCTCGGCCCTGGCCGGCAAGCAGAGGTACACCAGTAACGCCAGCAGAATCGGAGCCTTGGCCATGGATGACACTCGAACAACGTCAGTGGCCGAGCCTAGTCCAGGCTGATGACAATTTCACTGCAAGCGCCCCCGTTTGTTGGAGCTGGCTGGACAGCGCAGACGTCATCGAGCCTTGTGCGAGGCCCTCGGGCCCTTTCGCCGGCAAGCCGGTTCCTACGCAAGGGGACGCCGCTGCTGAAACGAGGCCAGGGCTTTGGCCAGGCGTTGTTCCCGAGCGCTGGCCGCCAGGTCCAGGAGGGCCTGGTCCCGGGACCATTGGTTGCGCCAATGCTCGGGGCCATTGGCGAATGCGACGTCGATTTCAGGCCGCAATACCTGGAACTGCGTGAACAAACCAGCCAATAGAATGTGCCCGCCACTCAAGGAGGGATTCTGCCGACTGACTTCGGCACAACCTGCAAGCAACCCCAGCACATGCAACTGCAAGGGCTGCGGCCAGCCGCTGTCCTGCCCCACGCCATACAACCAGGCGAGCATGGCGCTCAGGACATAGATGTCCTCCAGGGTGCGGAAGGGTTTGACATAGGCGTCCCAGCCATCGCCGGCCAGCAGTTCGCAGGCGGCGTTTTCCAGCAACAGGCAGCCGTGGCTGATCTCTGGCATCAGGGCGATGGCGGGCAGGGTCTGGACCTTGACCCCAGGCTCCCCGGCATAGACCACGGTCAGGCGCAAGGCCGCCCGCTCACCCGGGGCCTCGCTGCGGGCCGCCACCAACAGCCAGTCGGCGGCATCGCCAGCGGTCACGAAATCCTTGCGCCCCTGCAGGCGCAGATCCTCCAGCCGGGTCTGCATGTCCGCCGGGCGCAGGCTGCGGCGTTCGGTCGCGCACATAGCCCCCAGGCTTTGCGGCGCACTGGGCCACAACATGCGCAACGCCGCCTGGTAGCCCACCAGGAACGCCAGCCCCGGAGTCTCCATCAGGCGGCCGCCGAGCACCGCCAGTTCGAAGGGCGTAACACTGCCCAAATGGGCCAGCAAAGCCCCGTAGCCCTCGGCCAGATCGGGGTTGACGGGCAGTCGGTCACGGCTCTCGAGCAGGGCTTGCCAGGGCATTCGAAGATCCTCAGGGGCTGTCATATAAGCATCACCAAAGCTTCATGGCGATGACACCGGGGCTACATAGCCTGACTTTGCACAACAAAGTCGATTGGCTGCAACCCAAGGCGGGTCGGTAGCCCGCACGGAGATTCACGATGACTCAGATCGCCCGCATCAGCGACACCGGCACTGAACGCCGCCTGCAAGCCGAACGCCTGATTGGCGCCCAGGCCCTGCAAGAAGCCCAGGCCCTGCGTTTCAACGTCTTCAGCGGCGAGTTCAACGCCAAGCTCAAGGGCGCGGAATGGGGTCTGGACATGGATGACTATGATGTTCACTGCAGCCACATCGGTGTACGCGACTTGAACACCGGGCGTCTGGTAGCCACCACCCGCCTGCTGGACCATCAGGCCGCCAGCAGCCTGGGACGCTTCTACAGCGAGGAAGAGTTCAGCCTGCACGGCCTGGCGCACCTCAAGGGCCCCATCCTGGAAATCGGCCGTACCTGCGTCGACCCGGCCTATCGCAACGGCGGCACCATCGCCGTGCTCTGGGGCGAGCTGGCCGAAGTGCTCAACCAGGGCGGCTACAGCTACCTGATGGGTTGCGCCAGTATCCCCATGCAGGACGGCGGCATCCAGGCCCAGGCCATCATGCAACGGCTGCGCGAGCGCTACCTGAGTACCGAACACCTGCGGGCCGAGCCGAAGCACCCGCTGCCCAGCCTGGATATTCCTTCCAATGTCATCGCCGAGATGCCGCCACTGCTCAAGGCCTACATGCGCCTGGGGGCGAAGATCTGCGGCGAACCCTGCTGGGACCAGGACTTCCAGGTCGCCGACGTGTTCATCCTGCTCAAGCGCGACGAGTTGTGCCCGCGTTATGCCCGGCACTTCAAGGCGGCGGTCTGATGCGCCGGCTGCGGGTCTACGGGCGCATCGCCCGGGTACTGCTGGTGGTCGCGCTGGGCCTGAGCATGGCCAGTATCTTCGGCTTGCTGGAACGCCTGGGGGTCGCCAACTCCATGGTCCGGCGCCAGCGCTGGTCGCGGTTCTTCATGGCTCGCCTGAGCAATGCCCTGCCGTTTCGGGTCACGGTGCACGGCGAGTTGCCTCGCCAGCCGATGCTCTGGGTCAGCAATCACGTGTCCTGGACCGATATTCCGCTGCTGGGCATGTTGACGCCGCTGTCGTTCCTGTCCAAGGCCGAGGTGCGCACCTGGCCGGTGGCGGGCTGGCTGGCGGCCAAGGCCGGCAGCCTGTTCATCCGTCGTGGGGCCGGTGACAGCCAGCTGATCCGCAAGCAGATGACCCGCCACCTGCAAGAGCAGCACCCGCTGCTGCTGTTTCCCGAAGGCACCACCACCGACGGCCGTGGCCTGCGCACCTTCCACGGCCGCCTGCTGGCCAGCGCCATCGATGCCGAGGTGTCCCTGCAACCCGTGGCGATCCGTTATTTGCGCGATGGCCAGATCGATACCCTGGCCCCCTTCATTGGCGACGACGACCTGCTCTCGCACCTGATGCGGCTGTTTGCCAACGATCAGGGCCGAGTGGAAATCCATGTGCTCAAGCCCATTGCCTGCCAGGGCCAGGAACGTGCGGCGCTGGCCTTCCAGGCTCAGCAAGCCGTGCAGAAAGCCCTGTTCGGTGATGTCGTGCAGCCCGCCGAACCACGCCGCAACGGCGAACTGGTCGCCGCCTGAAACTCTCTGTAGGAGCCGGCTTGCCGGCGAAAAGGCCTTCAAGCCTGGCGTCATTCATGAAGGCGCCTTCGCTGGCAAGCCAGCTCCTACCGGGGGAACGTTCGTCAGGGCAACTGGGTGTGCTGCGCGGCGAATGCCTGCAACTGCGGGTAGAAGGCTCGGAAATCTTCGCTCAAGGGCTGATACAGCCGCTCCAGCTCGATCATCGCTGCAGTCAATTCCTCTGGCCGTGACAGGCGTCGGGCAATGCCCCGCAAGACCTGCTCCAACACCGCGAAATCCCGATAGGAACCCAGCCAGTCATCCGCCGCCATGTACGGCGCAATCTGTGCCAGGCGCGCCGGCAGTTGCGGCTCGGCCGCCAGCACCCGGTACACCTCGGCGGTGAACAGCGGCAAGGGACGATCGGCGTAATGAGCCCAGTCACGGGCCAGGCAGTGGTCGAAGAACACGTCGATGACGATGCCGGCATAGCGCCGCCGGGTCAGGGAGAAACGCGACAGTGCCGCCGTCACCAGAGGATGGCTGTCGGTGTAGGTATCGATGCGCCGATGCAGCTGGATCGCCGCCTCGACCTCGGGGGCAAACTGCCCTTGCAGGCGGCCTTTGACGAAATCGCCATACAGGCTGCCGAGTAATTGACCCGGACGCTGGCCGCCAAGGTGTAGATGTGCGAGATAATTCATTCGCGCAGCTTAGCACCGCGCCCAACATATCGTTATAACCCGATATACCGATAAGTGATGATTTAAGATCAAAATCATATTGGTATATCGCGAAATAACGATTTAAATTTCGCCTCATCGCGATACAACGTTTTATGGAAAACGAGCACCGCCATGTCCCTCGACCTCGACGAAATAATAAAAGCCCTGGCACATCCGGTTCGCAGGGAAATCCTGCACTGGCTGAAAGACCCGACAGTCGAATTTCCCGATCAGGCTCACAGCAATGAGCACGGCGTCTGTGCCGGACAAATTGATCAACGCTGCGGCCTGTCGCAGTCGACCGTGTCCGCCCACCTCGCCACGTTGCAACGCGCAGGCCTGATCAGCAGCCGGAAAGTCGGCCAATGGCATTTTTTCAAACGCAATGAGGAAGTCATCCAGCAGTTCCTCACGCAAATGAGCCAACAGCTCTGATCTGACAAGGACCCGACAATGCCCCTTTCACTCATCATCCTGGCCTTGAGTGCCTTCGCCATCGGCACCACCGAGTTCGTCATCATGGGGCTTTTGCCCGATGTGGCGGCGGACCTCGGGGTGTCGATTCCCGGTGCCGGCTGGCTGGTGACCGGCTACGCCCTGGGCGTGGCCATCGGCGCGCCGTTCATGGCCCTGGCCACCGCACGGCTGCCGCGCAAGGCAGCCCTGGTAGCACTGATGGGGATCTTCATTGTCGGCAACCTGCTGTGTGCACTGGCCAGTGATTACAACGTGCTGATGTTCGCCCGGGTAATCACGGCGCTGTGCCACGGTGCCTTCTTCGGTATCGGTTCAGTGGTGGCCGCCGGCCTGGTGCCCGCCAACAAGCGCGCCTCGGCCGTGGCCCTGATGTTCACCGGCCTGACCCTGGCCAACGTACTCGGCGTGCCCCTGGGTACTGCCCTGGGCCAGGCAGCCGGCTGGCGTTCGACCTTCTGGGCGGTGACGGTCATCGGTGTGGTGGCGCTGATCGGCCTGCTGCGCTTTTTGCCGGCCAAGCGCGATGAGGAAAAACTCGATATGCGCGCGGAACTGGCGGCCCTCAAGGGCGCGGGGATCTGGCTATCCCTGAGCATGACCGCACTGTTCGCCGCGTCGATGTTCACCCTCTTCACCTACGTTGCGCCGCTGCTCGGCGATGTCACCGGCGTCTCGCCCCGGGGCGTGACCTGGACCCTGCTGCTGATCGGCCTGGGCCTGACCCTGGGCAACATCATCGGCGGCAAGCTGGCGGACAAGCGCCTGGGCGCCACCCTGATCGGCGTGTTCGCGGCTATGGCCGTGGTCTCCACCGTACTGACCTGGACCAGCGTGGCGTTGATTCCCACCGAGATCACTCTGTTCCTCTGGGCCACCGCTTCGTTTGCTGCGGTGCCGGCTTTGCAGGTCAATGTGGTGACCTTCGGCAAAGCCGCACCCAACCTGGTTTCGACCCTGAACATCGGCGCTTTCAACATCGGCAACGCCCTGGGCGCCTGGGTCGGCGGCAGCGTCATCGCCCACGGTTTCGGCCTGACCAGCGTGCCCCTGGCGGCGGCGGTCCTGGCGATCCTGGCCTTGCTGGTGACGCTGATTACCTTCCGCCAGGGCGGCAACGCCGAACTGGCTGCTGCAACCCACTGATCCGTTCCTTTCCTATATAGAAGGCTGTATTCCATGACCACTCTCTTTGATCCGATCAAGATCGGCGACCTCGAGCTGTCCAACCGCATCATCATGGCCCCACTGACCCGCTGCCGCGCCGACGCCGGCCGCGTGCCCAATGCGCTGATGGCCGAGTACTACGTGCAGCGGGCCTCCGCAGGCCTGATCCTCAGCGAGGCCACCTCGGTGACCCCTATGGGGGTGGGCTACCCGGACACCCCCGGCATCTGGTCCAACGACCAGGTGCGTGGCTGGGCCAATGTAACCAAGGCCGTGCACGGCGCTGGCGGCAAGATCTTCCTGCAGCTGTGGCACGTGGGGCGGATTTCCCACCCGTCCTACCTGGACGGTGAAACGCCAGTGGCGCCAAGCGCCATCCAGCCCAAGGGCCATGTCAGCCTGGTGCGTCCACTGGCCGACTACCCAACCCCGCGAGCCCTGGAAACCGCTGAGATCGCCGACATCGTCGACGCTTACCGGGTCGGTGCGGAAAACGCCAAGGCCGCCGGTTTCGACGGTGTGGAAATCCACGGCGCCAACGGTTACCTGCTGGATCAGTTCCTGCAAAGCAGCACCAACCAGCGTACCGACCAGTACGGCGGTTCTCTGGAGAACCGTGCCCGCCTGCTGCTGGAAGTCACCGACGCCGCCATCGAGGTCTGGGGCGCTGGCCGAGTGGGCGTGCACCTGGCACCCCGTGCCGACTCCCATGACATGGGCGACGACAACCTGGCAGAGACGTTCACCTACGTAGCCCGCGAGCTGGGCAAACGCGGCATCGCCTTTATCTGCTCCCGCGAGAAAGAAGGCGCCGACAGCCTGGGCCCGCAGTTGAAAGCGGCTTTCGGTGGCCCCTACATCGCCAACGAGCGCTTCACCAAGGACAGTGCCAATGCCTGGCTGGCCGCCGGCAAGGCTGACGCCGTCGCGTTCGGTGTACCTTTCATCGCCAACCCGGACCTGCCGGCCCGCTTGAAGGCCGATGCTCCCTTGAATGAGGCGCATCCGGAAACCTTCTACGGCAAGGGCCCAGTGGGCTACATCGACTACCCGGCGCTGTAAGCCTGCCTCTGTAAATAGAAAGCCCCGACTCTCGCGAGCCGGGGCTTTTCTTTGAGTGCCAGGATTAACGCTTGCGTTGACTCCAGGCCACCGCCAGGCCGCTCAGGCAGATCACCGCAATCCCGATAAGGCCGTAGCGGTCCGGGGTATGGTCGAAGATCAGGTAGCCATAAAGGCCAGCGAACAGTATCTGTCCGTAGCTGAAAGGCGCCAGCATCGCCGGGGCGGCATGACGGAAGGCCTGGGTCAGCAGCATATGGCCAAGCATGCCGCAGGTGCCGAGGCCGATCATGAACAGGCCGTGGACAAAGCTTGGCGTGCTCCAGAAAAACGGCAACAACGCGCTCATGATCAGGCTGTTGAAGATCCCGGTCAGGAAGTTGCTGGTGGTCGGGCTGTCGATGCCGCTGAGCTTGCGGGTGAGCAACTGATAAAAGCCGAAGCACAGCGCCGACCCCAGGGGCAGCAGGATCGCCGGAGTGAAGAGAACGCCACCAGGGCGCACCACGATCAGCACCCCGACGAAGCCCGCGAGCACCGCCAGCCATTGCCCGCGGCTGACCCGCTCGCCCAGGAACGGCACAGACAAGGCCGTGACCAGCAAGGGCGCAAGAAAGTTGACCGCGGTAGCTTCCGCCAGGGGGATATAGCGCAGGCCAGTGGTGAACAGCAGGCTGGTGCCGATCAGGCACAAGGCCCGGAGCAGTTGCAGGCCGGGACGCTTGGTTCGTACCACCGCGGAAAAACCGCTGCGAGGGACGAACACCACCAGCATCATCAAGGTATGAACCACGTAACGAGCCCAGACCACCATGACGATGGGGTAAAAGGCCGAGAGGTATTTGGACAGCGTGTCGTGACTGGCGAAGAGCAGAACCGCCAGACAAATCAGGGCGATCCCCTTGATTGGCTGTTCTGCGCCTTTGAACGGTGAAGGGTTCACACTCATTCACACACCCGCAACAAAATCACTACAAAATACGTAGCTCGCTATCTATCAAGATGCAGCCAGCCCGTATATAAAAGCACCCCATCGCGATCCGGCGAGCGCGGTAATGAATCTCCCTCGCCGTAAATCTTGACATAACTGGACTCAATTACGCATTTTGTCTTAATGACGCAGGTTCGGGCTCAAGCGCAGCATGTCCAGCCCGATGTCGATCCAGCGCTCTGCCTCGGTGTGCAGAGCGAAGCTGTCAGGGGCCAGCAGCCATTGATAAAGGATGCCATCGATAAAGGCCCGCATGCTGATAGCCGCTCGCATAGTGTCGAGGTTTTCGGGCAATTGCCCACGATTCACTGCATTGGTCAGCGCCAACTCGATACGCAGGTTGCAGTCCAGGCTGGCGGCACGACGCTGGCGACGCAGGTCGCACATTTCATCGGTGAATTCGCACTTATGAAACAGAATTTCATTAATGCGTCGGGTTTTCGGGTCCAGGGCAACTTGATGAAACAAATGAATGAGCAACTTGCGCATCCAGCCCAACGGATCCATTTCATCTACATTTTCACTGGCGGCAGCCATCTCATCCAAGGGTTCACGCAGGCTGTCGAGCATGGCCTGCACCAGATCGGCCTTATTGCTGAAGTGCCAATAGATGGCACCCCGAGTCACCCCTGCCAGCGCCGCGATATCGGCCAGGGTGGTACGCGCCACGCCACGCTCGTAAAAGGCCTTTTCGGCGGCCTCGAGTATCTGGCTGCGAGTTTCTTGAGCTTCCTCTTTGGTACGACGGACCATGGCAGTAAAACCTCGATCAGGATCTTTCAGCGATGCGTGAAGACCTTCTGAATAAATATGGAACGGCATCTCGAGTGCCGTTTGCCCAACCTACAATTCAACACCTACAGGGGCTTTTGTAACCGGATGGGTACGCCGCCAGGGTATTTACAAACAACCATGAACGTAAGTATATTCCTTAGCAAGCTACTAATCCACTCAGCCAACTCTTTTTACCCTTCCACTTTTCTTGTGCGCATCTTGCGTGCCTGACCCGAGGATCTTCATGCAACTCAAGCCAGCTGTTACCGCTCTGGTCACTGCCGTCGCCCTGGCATCGCTGCTCAGCGGATGTAAAAAGGAAGAGGCGGCGCCAGCCCCTCAAGCCCCTCAGGTCGGCGTCGTTACCCTGCAACCACAAGCCTTTACCTTGACTTCCGAACTCCCGGGCCGGACCACTGCTTTCCGCATCGCCGAAGTTCGCCCACAGGTAAACGGGATCATTCTCAAGCGTCTGTTCAAAGAAGGCGGAGATGTTAAGGAAGGTCAGCAGCTTTATCAGATCGATCCATCGGTCTATGAGGCAACGCTGAAGAGCGCCGAGGCCAATCTGCAATCGACCAAGTCAATTGCAGATCGCTACAAGCAATTGGTCGATGAGCAGGCCGTGAGCCGCCAGGAATACGACACCGCCGTGGCCAACCGTCTGCAATCGGAAGCCTCCCTGCAAAGTGCCCAGATCAACCTGCGCTTCACCAAAGTGCTGTCGCCCTTGACCGGCCGCATTGGCCGCTCCTCGGTGACCGAAGGCGCCCTGGTCAGCAACGGCCAGGCCAATGCCATGGCGGTGATCCAGCAGTTGGACCCGATCTACGTCGACGTCACCCAGTCCTCGGTTGAGCTGCTGGAATTGCGCCGCGAGCTGGAAAGCGGTCGCCTGCAGAAAGTCGGCGACAACGCCGCCAAGGTCAAACTGACTCTGGAAGACGGCAGCCAGTACAAGCTCGACGGCAAGCTGGAGTTCTCCGAAGTCTCGGTGGATGAAACCACCGGCTCGGTGACCCTGCGCGCCGTGTTCCCCAACCCCCAGCACACCCTGTTGCCGGGCATGTTCGTCCACGCCCAGCTGCAAGCTGGGGTGAACAGTGCGGCGATCCTGGCCCCACAACAAGGCGTGACCCGCGACCTGAAAGGCACCCCGACCGCCCTGGTGGTTGGCCCGGACAACAAGGTCGAGCTGCGCCAGCTCAAGGCCAGCCGCACCGTCGGTAGCCAGTGGCTGGTGGAAGATGGCCTGAAAGCTGGTGATCGGCTGATCACCGAAGGCCTGCAATTCGTCAAGCCAGGCATTGAAGTCAAGGCCAGCGAAGCGACCAATGTAGCAACCAAGAACCCGGCCCCTGCACAGGCAACTGACAAAGCTGCAGGCGGCAAAGGGGAGTAAACCATGTCGAAATTTTTTATCGACCGTCCGATTTTCGCCTGGGTAATTGCCCTGGTGATCATGTTGGTCGGGGCTCTATCGATCCTCAAATTGCCGATCAACCAGTACCCGAGCATCGCCCCTCCGGCGATTGCGATCTCCGTGACCTACCCAGGCGCTTCTGCACAGACCGTGCAGGACACCGTGGTCCAGGTGATCGAGCAGCAGCTCAACGGTATCGACAACCTGCGTTACGTGTCCTCGGAAAGTAACTCCGACGGCAGCATGACCATCACCGCCACCTTCGAGCAGGGCACCAACTCGGACACCGCGCAGGTCCAGGTACAGAACAAGCTCAACCTGGCCACCCCGCTGCTGCCGCAAGAAGTGCAGCAACAGGGTATCCGCGTAACCAAGGCAGTGAAGAACTTCCTGCTGGTGATCGGCGTGGTTTCCGAGGACGGCAGCATGTCCAAGGACGACCTGTCGAACTACATCGTGTCGAACATGCAGGACCCGATCTCGCGGACCGCGGGTGTGGGTGACTTCCAGGTGTTCGGTGCCCAGTACGCCATGCGGATCTGGCTCGACCCGGCCAAGCTGAACAACTTCAACCTGACCCCGGTGGACGTGAAGACCGCGGTTGCCGCGCAGAACGTCCAGGTGTCCTCCGGCCAGCTCGGTGGCCTGCCCGCCCTGCCCGGCCAGCAGCTGAACGCCACCATCATCGGCAAGACTCGCCTGCAGACGGCCGAGCAGTTCAAGGCAATCCTGCTCAAGGTCAACAAGGACGGTTCGCAAGTACGCCTGGGTGATGTTGCCGATGTCGCGCTGGGCGGCGAAAACTACGCCATCAGCGCCCAGTTCAACGGCAAGCCGGCTTCCGGTCTGGCGGTGAAACTGGCCAACGGCGCCAACGCCCTGGACACCGCCAAGGCGCTGCGCAAGACCATCAGCGACCTGGAACCCTTCTTCCCGCAAGGCATGAAGGTGGTGTTCCCGTACGACACCACGCCAGTGGTGACCGAATCCATCAAGGGTGTGGTTGAAACCCTGGTGGAAGCGATTGTCCTGGTGTTCCTGGTGATGTTCCTGTTCCTGCAGAACTTCCGCGCCACGGTGATCACCACCATGACGGTGCCGGTGGTGCTGCTGGGGACCTTCGGCATCCTTGCGGCGGCCGGCTTCAGCATCAACACCCTGACCATGTTCGGCATGGTACTGGCCATCGGCTTGCTGGTGGACGACGCCATCGTCGTGGTGGAAAACGTCGAACGGGTGATGCACGAGGAAGGTCTGTCACCCAAGGAAGCGACGAAGAAATCCATGGGCCAGATCCAGGGCGCCCTGGTGGGTATCGCCCTGGTGCTGTCCGCGGTACTGCTGCCGATGGCGTTCTTCAGCGGCTCCACAGGCGTGATCTACAAACAGTTCTCGATCACCGTGGTGTCGGCCATGGCCCTGTCGGTGCTGGTGGCCCTGATCTTCACCCCGGCCCTGTGCGCCACCATGCTCAAGCCTGTGGTTGCGGGGCAGAATCACGAGAAGCGCGGCTTCTTCGGGTGGTTCAACCGCACCTTCGATCGCAGCGTGAAAAGCTACGAGCGCGGCGTCGGCAACATGCTGCGCCACAAGGTCCCGTACCTGCTGGCCTACGTATTGATCGTCCTGGGCATGATCTGGCTGTTCACCCGCATCCCGACCGCGTTCCTGCCGGAAGAAGACCAGGGCGTTCTGTTCGCCCAGGTACAGACCCCAGCCGGCTCCAGTGCCGAACGGACCCAGGTGGTGGTGGACGAGATGCGCGCCTACCTGCTGGACAAGGAAAAGGACACCGTGGCCTCGGTGTTCACCGTGAACGGCTTCAACTTCGCCGGTCGCGGCCAGAGCTCGGGCATGGCCTTCATCATGCTCAAGCCCTGGGGCGAGCGCTCCGCAGAAAACAGCGTGTTCAACCTGGCGGCCCGCGCCCAGCAGCACTTCTTCAGCTTCCGTGACGCGATGGTGTTCGCCTTCGCCCCTCCGGCGGTACTGGAGTTGGGTAACGCCACCGGTTTCGACGTGTTCCTCCAGGATCGCGCCGGTATCGGCCACGAGAAACTCATGGCGGCACGCAATCAGTTCCTCGGCATGGCCGCCCAGAGCAAGGTGCTGTCCCAGGTGCGTCCGAACGGCCTGAACGATGAACCGCAGTACCAGTTGACCATCGATGACGAGCGCGCCAGTGCCTTGGGCGTGACCCTCACCGATATCAACAACACCCTGTCGATTGCCCTGGGCAGTAGCTACGTCAACGACTTCATCGACCGCGGTCGAGTGAAGAAGGTCTACATCCAGGGTCAGGCCGGTGCTCGCATGAGCCCTGAAGACCTGAAGAAGTGGTACGTACGCAACAGCGCCGGGACCATGGTGCCGTTCTCCGCCTTCGCCAAGGGCGAGTGGATCTACGGTTCGCCGAAACTGGCCCGTTACAACGGCGTGGAAGCCATGGAAGTCCTCGGTGCTCCAGCCCCTGGCTACAGTACCGGTGAGGCCATGGCCGAAGTCGAAGCCATTGCCGCCAAGCTGCCGCCGGGTGTGGGCATTTCCTGGACTGGTCTGTCCTACGAGGAACGCCTGTCGGGTTCCCAGGCCCCAGCGCTGTACGCCTTGTCCCTGCTGATGGTGTTCCTGTGTCTGGCAGCCCTGTATGAAAGCTGGTCGATTCCGATCGCGGTCATGCTGGTGGTGCCTCTGGGGATCATCGGTGCACTGATGGCCACCAGCCTGCGAGGTCTGTCCAACGACGTGTACTTCCAGGTGGGGCTGTTGGTGACCATAGGCCTGGCGGCGAAAAACGCCATTCTGATCGTCGAGTTCGCCAAGGAACTGCACGAGCAGGGCCGCTCCCTGGTGGACGCGGCGGTGGAAGCCTGCCGCATGCGTCTGCGGCCGATCATCATGACCTCCCTGGCCTTCGTCCTCGGGGTTGTGCCACTGGCCATCTCCACCGGCGCCGGCTCGGGCAGCCAGCATGCGATCGGTACCGGGGTGATTGGCGGTATGCTCACCGCGACGATCCTGGCGATCTTCTGGGTGCCATTGTTCTTCGTCACCGTGTCGTCCATGGGCCGCAGGAAAGCGGACCAATCAGAAACTACTGCAACTGCTAATGAGGCTGGCCAATGAGCAAGTCGCTACTCTCCCTGGCAATCACCGCCATCGCGCTAAGTGGTTGCTCGCTGATACCGGATTATCAGCAACCGCAGGCGCCGGTGGCGGCGCAATTCCCCCAAGGTCCTGCCTACTCGCCCAAGGAGGCCGCCAACGTGGCGGCCGCCGAACAGGGCTGGCGGCAATTCTTCCATGACCCGGCGTTGCAGCAGCTGATCCAGACTGCACTGGAAAACAACCGCGACCTCAAAGTCGCGGCGCTGAACATCGATGCCTACGCCGCGCAGTACCAGATCCAGCGGGCTGACCTGTTCCCTGCGGTTTCGGCCAACGCCAGCGGTAGCCGCCAGCGTACTCCAGCACGCATGTCGCAGACCGGCGAAGCCGGGATCACCAGCCAGTACTCGGCCACCGTGGGCGTCAGCGCCTATGAGCTGGACCTGTTCGGCCGGGTTCGCAGCCTGAGCGAACAAGCCCTGCAGACCTACTTCTCCAGCGAAGAGGCCCGGCGCAGCACCCAGATCAGCCTGGTGGCCAGCGTGGCCAATGCCTACATGACCTGGCAGGCCGACAAGGAGCTGCTGAAACTGACCCAGGACACCCTCGCTGCCTACGAGGAAAGCTACCGGCTGACCTCCCGCAGCAACGAAGTGGGCGTGGCCTCGGCACTGGACCTGAGCCAGGCGCGAACCTCGGTGGAAAACGCCCGGGTTCAACTGGCCCGTTACACCCGCCAGGTGGCCCAGGATGAAAACAGCCTGACGCTGCTGCTGGGCACGGCGATTCCGAGCAATCTGCCGGCGGCCCAGCCGCTGTCGGCCAATCTGTTGAGCGAGCTGCCGGCCGGTCTGCCGTCGGAACTGCTGCAACGGCGTCCGGATATCCTCGAAGCCGAGTACAAGCTCAAAGCAGCCAACGCCAATATCGGCGCGGCGCGGGCGGCGTTCTTCCCGAGCATCAGCCTGACGGCCAACGCCGGCACCTTGAGCCCGGACCTTTCCGGGCTGTTCAAGGGCGGTTCGGGAACCTGGCTGTTCCAGCCGCAGATCAATCTGCCAATCTTCAACGCCGGCAGCCTGCGGGCCAGCCTGGACTACTCGAAGATCCAGAAAGACATCAGCGTCGCGCAGTACGAGAAGTCCATCCAGACCGCTTTCCAGGAAGTCTCCGATGGCTTGGCCGCACGCCAGACCTACAACCAGCAGTTGCAGGCCCAGCGTGACTTCGTCAACGCCAACCAGGACTACTACCGCCTGGCCGAGCGTCGCTATCGCATCGGGGTCGACAGCAACCTGACCTTCCTCGACGCCCAGCGCTCGCTGTTCAGTGCCCAGCAGGCCTTGATCACCGATCGCCTGTCGCAGCTGACCAGCGAGGTCAACCTGTACAAGGCCCTCGGCGGCGGCTGGAGCGAACAGACCGCGAAGAACGAGCCACTGGCTGAAAAGGCCCCGGCGCTGCACCTGTTCTGAAGCACAGTCTGTCTGTATGAAAAACCCACCTGACCAGGCTGTGTGAAAACGTTGCGAGTGAAGGCAAGACAAGGCAAAAACAGGCGAGGAACGGCCGGGGTCGCGTTCGACTTTAGGGGCCTAAATGAGCATTCCGAGCCTGTTTTTAACGCAGTATTGCCAAACGCAGTAGTTTTCACACAGCCTGTGACGGTGGTTTTTTTATGCCTCGCTCGCCCTCCCCTCAGCCGCCGGCACCATTGAGCAGGAACACCGGCTCGCGCAGGTAATCCAGGCCCAGTCGGGTTTCGAAGGTCTCGTCGCGCAAGGCTGCCGTGGTGCAGCTCTTGAGCCCCAGCGCCGTGGCCACCAAGGCGAAGCTCTGGCTCAGGTGGCCGCAGTCCATCAAGGCCACACGCAAGGCCCGGCTGCCCGGGTATTTCCAGGCCAGGCGCTCAAGCCGCGCGGTGGACAGAAACACCACGGCGGTCTTGCTGATCCAGTCCTGCTCGCCACAGGCTGCGCCAATCCACGCCCTGGGGTCCTCTCGCGACAGCAGTTCAAGCCCGTGCCGACGCACCGAATAGTGGTACAACCCTGCCTCGAAGCCCTGCACATTGAGCAGGATCGGATAGACCTCGATGGCATGCAGAGAGCCGCCGGACGCCGAGGTTTTCTTCAGGAAGAAGTCGCCCATGGGGTTGCGGCGCATCTGGGTAGCGCCCCAGGTGTAATACAGCAGCAGGGACAACTGCCGGGCGCTCAAGGGCGAACCGTCGAAGGTCCGGCAAGTCTCGCGATCGCTCAAGGTATCCACCAGGCCCTGCTGACCCAACGCCGGTGCAGATGCCAACAGAGGATTGTCCAGGGCAAGGAACGGGTGTGAAAAGTAGTCCTTGAACGCCGATGGCTGACGCTGCTGCAACGCCTTGCCAGCCAGCTGTTCTTCCATCTGCGCCACACTGATGTAGGGCGTAGCGGTTTGAGTGCGAGTCCCCAGGTAGAAATCCAGGGCGTCCTGCCAATGGGCCCAGATATCGCCGGCGTCCTCGGGCTCGGCAAGGCCCTGGGACTGCCCGGGCTGCAACAGGCCCAACTCAATCAGCTCCTGGAGCACCGCCAGGCTCTCGCCCTGCAACGCGCCGGGTAGCAAGAGTGCGCTGTCCAGGGTCCGCGGGCAGAGAAAATGCCGTACCAGCGGCAAAAACTCCGTCGACAACTCCAGGTCCAGGCCCCGCCGACGATCGCGCAGGGAAAAGGCCTGATGGGCGAAACCGAGCCAGGTCCCCGGCCGCAGTTCGAACAAGCTCTGGCCATCCACCGCGCCAACCGTCGGGGCCGGCGCGCTGGCAACAGGCGCGGCCTGCCAGAACAGAGGTTCGGGCCGCAGGGCCTTGATCTCCTTGATCAGCGCCGACAACTGCGGGTCCTCGGCTCGATCGGCGATGTCCCACTCGATGGTGACCGCCTTGAGCGGCGCACACTGCAAGAGTTGGCGCAATATGTCCCAGTCCCGGCGCGGATCGCCGATATGCACCTCAATCAGACGTTGCAGCGGCAATGAGCGCAGGTAATCGCGCAAGTCGTAGCCCAGGGCCCTGGCCGTGCTGATGGCGCTGTCCAGGTCCAGAAGAAAGCCACTGTCACTGCGCTCGACCACACTGCAAATGAACCCGCCTTCGGAGAGTTCCTGGCCAATGTCCATGGAAAACAGCCGGGGGGCGTTCTCCAGCACCAGGGGGGTCCGGGTGAAGGCCTGCAGCTCGATGGCATTGGCCACCACCGTATCGGCCACTTCACGGGCCAGGCTCGGCAGAATGAAATGCTGGGTATCACCACCCTGAAACCGTGACCAGGAAATATGCTCGGCCAGCCAGGGGGATGAGGTTCGGTCGCACAGACGACGGGTCATGCGCAAAAACTCCCGGTCCATCTCAATGCCGACGCTGCCCAGGGACAGGCTGGAAGAATGCAGCAGCACCGGCACCCGTCCGCCCAGCTCGTTCAGCCGCGGCTGCAGAATGCAGTGGGTGGGCTGGAACTCCAGGTAATCGAAGTACGGCAGCCCTTCATCCAGAATCCGCTCGATGGTGGGATCAAGCCCTGCTGAGCCGGCCCCGGCGCCATGTGGCAAATGGTATTCCAGCCCCACCCCGGCTTCGGGGAAACGCGAAGAATCGAAGTTTTGCATGTCCGCCTCCCTGGCTCAGGCCGTCAGGTGCAGGGGCGCGGCAACGGTGCTGGCACCCTCGCCCCGACTCAGCAACCCGGCATGACGACGCTCCAGCCGATGCACTTCCTGCATCAGGTTGCCCAGCAGTTCCCGCCCTTGCGCGGTGAAACCCGGTGCGGTTTCGAAATCTGCCAGCGCCTTGCTCAAGCCCCGCAGGATAAACAGCATGCGCTGCTCGGCCCGGCGCATTTCCTCTGCCGGACGGGCCTGGACCCGCTCCAGGTACTTGACCAGGGCGATGTAGACGTAGAAGGCGTGGAAGTAGCCATACAAGTCCCGCTGCTGCCCCGACCAGGGCAAGGAATACAGGGCCTCTTTGGAGGCGTGGGGCTCCACCACCGCAGCGACTTCGACGATGTTGTACAGCAGCTGGTGGGTCGCTTCATGCACCAGCGACTCTTC
Source organism: Pseudomonas danubii (assembly GCF_042980055.1). Classification (NCBI taxonomy): domain Bacteria; kingdom Pseudomonadati; phylum Pseudomonadota; class Gammaproteobacteria; order Pseudomonadales; family Pseudomonadaceae; genus Pseudomonas; species Pseudomonas danubii. The sequence goes on along the minus strand of NZ_CP116502.1, from coordinate 2,713,835 downwards.
CATGTCGAGTATCGAGTTGTCCCGGCTCGACAGCAGGATCACCCCGGTATAACGGGACGCCGAGCAACTGCGAAAACTGCCGTCGGGCAAATAGCACACGGCCTTGACCAGCACTTGCCACTGTTCATGACAGGCCGGCCAGGTGTGCTTGATCCGCAGCAGGGCAAGCTGCATGACGTCCTTGAAAAAGGCTTTGGAATAACCCGCCCGCTCCAGCTGACGCCGGGTTTGCTCATCTGGCGGATAGTCATAACTGGGCGGCGTGACCTGGGTGATCAGCGGGTCGACATCGAATCGATAAACCGGCGGGTATTGCTCATCGACCTGTGCATCCTGCGAAGCTTCGATCCGTTGCAGTACTTGCGCAAACTCCAGCAGCCTGGCTTTAACTTCAGCATCATCCAGCGTCGTTCCGGTCAACAGATAGTTAACATCACGAAACGTCAGAATGTTCCAGATCTGAAACACTGGATGGGCGATAAGTTTGGCGCGAACACTGGGTGGAGACAGAATAATATCCAGCGCCTGTTTAAAAAAAAGATTCAACGCAGAATCAGCAGCAAACAACTTTGACAGCTCGGCATATAACGCGACAAACATCGTATAACGATTCTTTTCGACTTGCTCCTGTAACTTTAAAAAACGTTCCGGCTCGCTGTCCGGGAGAAAAGTAGTGCCCTGAAATAGCTCATCAATGGAAAGTTCTGGTTGCTGACTGTTAACACTGTCCATGGTTCAACCTTCCCTTAAGGTCACGGCAAGGGCTTGCTCATCGTCAGGCTGGCGACTTCATAGCCCAGCAGTTCATAAAGACGACGCGCCCCTTGGTTGTGCCCGAAGACATGCAAACGCATCTCGTCACAACCCCACTCACGCGCCGCCGACTCACCGGCCAGCAGCGTCTGCCTGGCGTAACCCCGGCGACGTTCGATCGGTTCGATATAAAGATCGAGGATAAAGGCAATCCGTCGAGAGCCCACCTGGCGCTCGGCGATCCACAACTCGCCCACCGCCCGTCCCGCACACAGCGCCCGCCACAAGTGATTGTGCGTACTCAGACGCCCCTGCGGCAGCAACTGGCGGAACACCTCTGCCGCCTGGAGCGACGCCTGCTCAGGCAACCACTCACCGGCCGCCACCATGCCGGTGGCGTATTCATCCAGGGCTCGCTGGGCGAAACGACTGAAGTCGGCTTCCTGCATCGACACCAGGGTGATGGACACGGACAGGCACTCCACGATGACCTTGAATCCCGGTTCCGGTGTGCCGCACTGATGAAAACTTGAGCGCGGCACACCGGACTGCACACGCCTGGCTCAGTCCATGCGCGCCTGTTGCTGTTGAGTGTCAAAGATTGCCGCGACACCAATTTTGTCGCGAATCGCCGAACCGGCGCTGGTCAGTTTTGCCGTATCGATACTTTTCACTGCACCCACTTCGGTAACACTCAGGTGCACACCGATACCTTTGGCCGCTGCTTCTGGGTCCTTTTGCAACTGTGCGGCGAACTCCTTATCCAGAAGTGCGCGACCGACTACCGACGCCAAGCGTTCCTGATTGACTCTCGTACTCATGGTATTTCTCCTTGTATATTCACAACACGATAAAAAGCCCTCTCCCGACGAAACTTTAAACTTATCCTTGTCCGCCTTGAGGAACTTCAATATAGCAAGGCAAACCTGCTTTTCCAGCGAGCACAAACCTTTCACTTAAACCTTTTTACGATAATCGATAACACCGAATATCAAGTTTAACTGGCGATTAGCCCTATATCCTTTTATATAAGAACAACATCCAACAACAAGGATTTACTACTAAAGCAATAAGTCCTTTTTATTAACTAGTTGATGCCGCCCGCAGCGTCATGGAAATAGCGCAACTTCCAGCATTGATCGATCAGCGAGGACAACCTCAGGATTCATCAGGGATATATACCCTGGCGCCCCACCACACCCGGCCCGATAACTGTTCGTTAATCGCCCAGAACCCGCATTCGCCAATTGATCGGCCCTGATCCGCGACGCACCATTCCCGGCACCCGAACACACCAATAACAACAGGTTCGATGCCATGCCCTCACGTCCTGCCCGCTCCGGCTGATCCTGCAAGCGCCACCTCCCACACCTTGAAAGCTGTCCGCATGGGCTTTTTGCGGCAGTGGATCGTTGCACCCCTAACAATTAGAGAGACCGACGAATGAAGCCAATCACCCCGCCGCAACACCTTCTGCCCAGCCTTCTGGCCCTGGCGCTGACCAGCGCCGCCCTGCCGGTCATGGCCGCAGAGTCGGGCTTTCTCGAAGATGCCCAGGCCAACCTGAACCTGCGCAACTTCTACATCAACCGCAACTTCACCAACCCGAGCAAGGTCCAGGGCAAGGCTGAAGAGTGGACCCAGAGCTTCATCCTCGACGCCAAGTCAGGATTCACCCAGGGCACGGTAGGCTTCGGCATGGATGTATTGGGCCTGTACTCGCTGAAGCTCGACGGTGGCAAGGGCACCGGCGGCACCCAGCTGCTGCCCCTGGACCACGACGGGCGCCCGGCGGACAACTTCGGGCGCCTGGGAGTGGCCTTCAAGGCCCGGCTGTCGCAGACCGAGGTCAAGGTTGGCGAATGGATGCCGGTGCTGCCGATCCTGCGTTCGGATGACGGTCGCTCGCTGCCGCAAACCTTCCGCGGCGGCCAGATCACCTCGAAGGAAATCGCCGGTCTGACCCTCTACGGCGGTCAGTTCCGTGGCAACAGCCCACGCGACGACAGCAGCATGAGCGACATGACGATGTTCGGCAAAGCGGCCTTCACCTCGGATCGCTTCAACTTCCAGGGGGCCGAATACGCCTTCAATGACAAGCGCACCCAGATCGGCCTGTGGAATGCCGAGCTCAAGGACATCTACAGCCAGAAGTTCGTTAACCTGATCCACACCCAGCCGCTGGGCGACTGGACCCTGGGTGCCAACCTGGGCTTCTTCTACGGCAAGGAAGACGGCAGCGCCCGGGCCGGCGATCTGGAAAACCGCACCTGGTCCGGCCTGTTCTCGGCCAAATACGGCGGCAACACCTTCTACGTCGGCCTGCAGAAACTCACTGGCGACAGCGGCTGGATGCGGGTCAATGGCACCAGCGGCGGGACCCTGGCCAACGACAGCTACAACGCCAGCTACGACAACGCCAAGGAAAAATCCTGGCAACTGCGCCATGACTACAACTTCGCCGCCCTGGGTGTGCCTGGTTTGACCCTGATGAACCGCTACATCAGCGGCAGCAACGTGCACACCACCACCGTCAGCGATGGCAAGGAATGGGGCCGGGAAAGCGAGCTTGGGTACACGGTGCAGAGCGGCACCTTGAAGAACCTCAACCTGAAATGGCGCAACTCCACCATGCGCCGTGATTTCAGCAACAACGAGTTCGACGAGAACCGCCTGATCGTCAGCTATCCGCTGAGCCTGCTGTAACCGCGCAACGCCCAACAAAAAGGCCAGCCCGGTGATCGGGCTGGCCTTTTTGTTGAGCCATGGAACGGGTTACACACGCGATTCGGTGCCCAGTTCGTCCCACACCGATTCGGCCAGGTGGAAGGTGGCATTGGCTGCCGGGATGCCGCAGTAGATCGCGCTCTGCATGATCACCTCCTTGATCTCGGCTCGGCTCACGCCGTTATTGGCAGCAGCCCGCAGGTGCAGCTTGAGTTCTTCGTTTCGGTTCATGCCGATCAGCATGGCAATGGTGATCAGGCTGCGGGTATGCCGCGGCAGGCCCGGACGGGTCCAGATATCACCCCAGGCATGGCGGGTGATCATTTCCTGGAACTCCGAGTTGAACTCGTTCAGGGCATTCAGGCTGCGGTCCACATGGGCGTCGCCCAGTACGGCGCGGCGGACCTGCATGCCTTCGTCATAACGTTGTTTCTCGTCCACAAAGGGCTCCTTGAATCCGGGGTCAGGCCAGCAGGAATTCCACGACACGGTCGCTGAACGCGTCACCGGCCTGGACGTTGGACAGATGCGCGGCATAGAACTCGGCGTACTCGGCGCCGGCCACGTGCTGCTGGATGAAGTGACTGCCAGAAGGCGGCGTCACCGCGTCTTCGCTGCCGGCAATCACCAGGGTCGGCACCTTGATCGCTGCCAGTTGCTCACGGAAATCCGCATCCCGCACCGCTGCGCAGTTGGCGGCATAACCCTGGGGCGAGGTGGCGGCGAGCATGTCGGTGATCAGTTTGGCCTGATCAGGACGCGCGGCGGCAAAGTCCTCGGTGAACCAGCGGGCAATGGAGGCATCGCGTAGCGCCACCATGGCGGCCTGGCCGTCACGCAGCACGGTCTCGATCCGTGGGTTCCAGATGGACGGGTCGCCGATCTTCGCCGCGGTATTGCACACCACCAGCTTGTGCAGACGCTCGCCGGCATTGATCCCCAGCCACTGGCCGATCAGGCCGCCCATGGACAGACCGCAGAAATGCGCCCGGCGGATATCCAGGGCATCCAGCAGTGCCAGCACATCCTGGCCCAGTTGCTGGATGCTGTAAGGCCCCTCGGTCACCAGCGAACGGCCATGGCCGCGCGTGTCCATGCGCAACACCCGAAAGTGCCGGGTGAACGCCGCGATCTGCTTGTCCCACATGTGCAGATCGGTGCCCAGGGAGTTGGACAGCACCAGTACCGGCGCGCCCTCTGGCCCTTCGAGTTGATAGTGCAGATCGCCCTCGGCGAGTTTCACGAATCCCACAGCAGTCTCCTTCAGGCCTTCAAGGCAAAATGTTCAGCCACGGCGCGCTCGACCCAGGCCTGGGCCTGACCGAGGTAATGCGCCGGGTCCATCAGACGATCCAGCTCTGGCGCCAACAGCTCGGCGCTGACCTGGGCATCGTCCGCCAATACCTCGCGCAGATGGCGTCGTTCAGCCACCGCACGCTTGCAGCATTGTTCCAACAGGTGATGGGCCGTCTCCCGCCCCAGGCGCTGGGCCAGTTCAATGCTCACCGCTTCCGCCAGAACCAGGCCCTGGGTCAGGTCAAGGTTGCGCGCCATGCGTGCGCTGTCGACCTCCAGGCCCTCGGCGACCAGCAAGGCCTGTTGCAGGGCTCCAGACACCAGGCAGCAGATCTCCGGCAGGGTTTCCCATTCAGCGTGCCACAAGCCGAGGCTGCGCTCGTGCTCCTGGGGCATGGCGGCAAACATCGTCGCCAAGAGGCCCGGAACCCGGGTCGCGGCGCTGATCAATACCGCCGCGCCCACCGGATTGCGCTTGTGCGGCATGGTGGACGAACCGCCCTTGCCCGGCGCCGAAGGCTCGAAGACTTCCGCCGCCTCGGTCTGCATCAACAGGCTGATATCCCGCCCCAGCTTGCCCAGGCTGCCGGCCAGCAGGCCCAGCACCGAGGCGAACTCCACCAGACGGTCGCGCTGGGTGTGCCAGGGCTGTTCCGGCAGGCTCAGTTGCAGTTCTTGCGCCAGGGCCTGGGCAATCGGCAGGGCCTGTTCGCCCAGGGCCGCCAGGGTTCCGGAGGCACCGCCGAACTGCAGCACCAGCAGACGCGGCTTGAGTTGCTGCAGCCGTTCGCGGCTGCGGGTCACGGCCCCCAGCCAACCGGCGATCTTCATGCCCAGGGTCACCGGCGTGGCATGTTGCAGCCAGGTACGGCCGGCCAGGGGCGTGTCGGCATAGCGCTGGGCCTGGGCCGCGAGTATGCCGCCCAGACGGTTCAGGTCCTGCTCCAGCAAGTCCACGGCGCGGCGCAATTGCAGCACCAGCCCGCTGTCCATCACGTCCTGGCTGGTGGCGCCCAGGTGCACATAACGCTCGGCCTCGGCATCGGTCCGGGCGATCTGCTTGCCCAGGGCCTTGACCAGAGGAATCGCCGAATTGCCGGCCGTGGCGATCGCTTCACCCAGGGCCTGGAAGTCATAGAGATGGGCGTGGCAAGCCGCCTCGATGGGGGCAACCGCCGCGCTTGGAATCAACCCGGTGCGCGCCTCGGCCCGGGCCAGGGCAGCCTCGAAGTCGAGCATGGCCTGGACTCGCCCCTGGTCACAGAACACCCCACGCATTTCCCGGGCAGTAAAGTAGGCATCGAACAACTGGTTGCTCGCAGGTAAGGTCATAAACAGTCCTTGGTGCGCCTGTGCCCTGGGCGGGCACAGGCGTACGGGTCAAAGGTCATGGTGCAAGTATGCAGCCTGTTTCGGCAGACGCAGGCTGAACAGGAAAGCAATCGCCATCATCGCCGTGACATACCAGTAGAAGGTGTTTTCCATGCCCATGTTCTTGAAGTTCAGGGCCACCCATTCTGCCGAGCCACCGAAGATCGCATTGGCCACCGCATAAGCCAAGCCTACCCCCAGCGCCCGCACTTGTGGCGGGAACATCTCCGCCTTCACCAGACCGCTGATGGAGGTGTAGAAACTGACGATGGCCAGGGCCAGGGTGATCAGTACAAAGGCCAGGAACGGACTGGTGACGGTCTTGAGGGTCATCAGGATCGGCACCGTGAACAGGGTGCCCAGGGCGCCGAACCAGAGCATCGAGTTACGCCGGCCAATCCTGTCCGCGAGCATTCCGAACAGCGGCTGCATGCACATATAAAGGAACAGCGCGCCGGTCATGATGTAGCTGGCGGTCTTGGCGTGCATGCCCGCGGTGTTCACCAGGTACTTCTGCATGTAGGTGGTGAAGGTGTAGAAAATCAGCGAGCCGCCAGCGGTGTAGCCCAGCACGGTGATAAAGGCCGCCGAGTGATGCTTGAACAGCGCGGCGATGCTGCCGGCGTCCTTGTTCTCACGCATTTCCTTGCTGGTGGTTTCCTTCAGCGAACGCCGCAGCAGCAACGAGATCACCGCCGCGATGGCGCCGATCACGAAGGGAATGCGCCAACCCCAGGCCTTGAGCTCGGCCTCATCGAGGAACTGCTGGAGGATCACCACCACCGACACCGCCAGCAGTTGTCCGCCGATCAGGGTCACGTACTGGAAGGACGCGAAGAAACCGCGCTGGCCCTTGAGCGCCACTTCACTCATGTAGGTGGCGGTGGTGCCGTACTCGCCGCCCACCGACAAGCCCTGGAACAGGCGCGCCACCAGCAGCAGGAACGGCGCCCAGGCACCGATGCTGGCGTAGGTCGGCAGGAAGGCGATGACCAGGGAGCCGGCGCACATCATCAGCACCGAGATCATCATCGAGTTCTTGCGCCCATGACGATCGGCAACCCGGCCGAACAACCAGCCGCCGATGGGACGCATCAGGAACCCCGCAGCGAATACCCCGGCCGTGTTGAGCAGTTGCACGGTGGGATCGTCAGAGGGGAAGAAAGCCGGAGCGAAGTAGATGGCGCAAAAGGCATAGACGTAGAAGTCGAACCACTCCACCAGGTTGCCGGAGGACGCACCGACAATGGCAAAGATCCTTTTGCTGCGCTCCTCTGCGGTGTAGTGACTTGTCGTTGTAGTCATGGTTTTTCACTCATGGGGGACAGTGCGAATCTAGACACACTTTGCAACAACCCCGTTCCCTACGGGACGTGGGCCCTGTGGTTCTGCCCTGTAGCCGCTGCCGAGCCACGGCGAGGCTGCGAAAGGCCGGGCCGCGTTCGGTACGCAGGGCCTTGCTCGGCAATCTCTCGCCAAACTCGCCGCAACCTTGAGAACCCCGCGCCCCTTCGGGTCGTTCGCAGCCTGCGGCAGCGGCTACACAGTGCTCCGGCTCAGTAGTCGAAGAACACGGTTTCGGCGTCGGTGCCCTGGAGGATCACGTTCCACTGATAGCGGCCCTCGGCATCGGACTTGGCCAGCAAGGTGCTGCGGCGTTCCTCGGGTACACAGGCCAGCAAGGGGTCAGTGGCATTGGCCGGTTCACCCTCGAAATAGATCCGGGTCAGCAAGTGCTTGACCAGGCCCCGAGCGAACACCAGCACCACCAGGTGCGGCGCCTGGGTCGTGCCCTTCAGACCCGGCACCGCGCCCGGCTTGATGGTGGTGAAGCGGAAGCGCCCTTCGCCATCCACCGGGACCCGGCCAAAACCCTGGAAGCTCGGGTCCAGAGGTTTGTCCTGGTCGTCCTCGCAGTGGCGGTACTTGCCGGCAGCGTTGGCTTGCCAGACTTCCAGCATGGCGTCGTTGACGAAGTTGCCGTTGCCGTCCACCACCTGGCCGGTGATTGCCACTCGCTCGCCCAGGGTGCCTTCTTCGGTCAGGTCTTCGCGGTTCAGCCAGGTCAGGCCGATGTGGTAGTAGGGGCCGACGGTGTGGGAGGTAGTCGCGGTCAGGCTCATGTTATTTCTCCATCGGCGTGGCATCGCGGCCGCGCAGGACAATGTCCCAACGGTAACCGAGGGCGTAGGAAGGAATGGTTTTCTCCAGGTCGAAGCGGGCGATCAGGCGTTCCTTGGCACGGGTGTCCGGCACGCAGTTGTAGATCGGGTCATATTCCAGCAGCGGGTCCCCGGGGAAATACATCTGGGTCACCAGACGGGTGAGGATGCTCGGGCCGAACAGCGAAAAATGGATATGCGCCGGACGCCAGGCATTGTGGTGGTTGCCCCAGGGGTAGGCGCCGGGCTTGATGGTCTGGAACTGATACCAGCCCTCAGCATCGGTGACGGTACGCCCGGTGCCGGTGAAGTTCGGGTCCAGGGGCGCGTCGTGCAGGTCGCGGTCGTGGTTATAGCGACCGGCGGCGTTGGCCTGCCAGATCTCTACCAGGATGCCCGGCACCGGCAGGCCGTTCTCGTCCAGCACCCGGCCGTGGATGATGATCCGCTCGCCCTGGGGCTGGCCTTGGTGCTGGGCCGTCAGGTCGTTGTCCCGCTCCTGGATCGACTCGGCGCCGATGCTCGGGCCAGTGATTTCCGACAGCGAATGGGGCAGGAACACCAGCGGCTTGGACGGCGAGCGGGTGTTGGTCGACTGGTAGGCCGGGTGCAGGTAATCAGGCTGAGTACCCGCTTGCGGGCGCCGGTAACCGGGCTTGTCACTCATGGTGGTTCCTCGCTCTCTTCTTATATAGGGCAGGCATTCAAACCCGCTCGATGGCCAGTGCCAGCCCTTGGCCGACGCCCACGCACATGGTGGCCAGGCCTTTTTTACCGCCGCTCTTTTCCAGCTGATGCAGGGCTGTCAGCACCAGGCGCGCGCCGCTCATGCCCAAGGGGTGACCCAGGGCAATGGCGCCGCCATTGGGATTGACCTGCGGCGCATCGTCGGCAAGACCCAGCTCCCGCAGTACCGCCAAACCCTGGCTGGCGAAAGCTTCATTGAGTTCGATCACATCGAAATCGCTGACGGCCACACCCAGGCGCTCGATCAGTTTGCGCACCGCCGGCACCGGGCCAATGCCCATCACTCGTGGCGCCACACCGGCGCTGGCCATGCCCAGCACTCGCGCACGTGGAGTCAGGCCGTGTTTCTTGACCGCCTCGGCCGACGCCAGAATCAGTGCGGCAGCACCATCGTTGACCCCGGACGCATTGCCGGCGGTGACGGTCTTGTCCGGGCCGTTGACCGGCTTGAGTTTGCCCAGGGCTTCCAGGGTCGTGTCGGCCCGTGGATGTTCGTCCTGTTCCACCACGCTCTCGCCCTTCTTGTGGGCAATGCGCACCGGGACGATTTCCTCGGCGAAGAAACCGGCGGCCTGGGCCGCGGCGGTGCGCCGCTGGCTGCGCAGGGCGAAGGCGTCCTGGTCAGCGCGGGACACTTTATAGTCGTCGGCCACGTTGTCGGCGGTCTGGGGCATGGCATCCACACCGTACTGGGCTTTCATCAGCGGGTTGATGAAGCGCCAGCCGATGGTGGTGTCTTCCAGCTTCATGTTGCGCGAGAAGGCGGCATCGGCCTTGCCCATCACAAAAGGCGCACGGGACATGGACTCGACGCCGCCGGCGATGGCCAGTTCCATCTCGCCACTGGCAATGGCGCGGAAGGCGGTGCCGATGGCATCCATGCCCGAGGCGCAGAGGCGGTTGAGGGTGACGCCCGGCACGCTGTCCGGCAGGCCCGCCAGCAGCAGCGCCATGCGCGCCACGTTGCGGTTGTCTTCACCGGCCTGGTTGGCGCAGCCGAGGAACACCTCGTCCACGGCAGTCCAATCCACCGTCGGGTTGCGCTCCATCAGCGCCTTGATCGGCACCGCCGCCAGGTCGTCGGCGCGCACCGCCGACAGGCCGCCGCCAAAGCGGCCGATGGGAGTACGAATGGCATCACAGATGAATACGTCGCGCATCAGGCTTCTCCAGGTGCTTGGCCGTGGGCCGCAGCGGTGCGTGCTTCCAGCTCACGCAGGGCGGTCAGTTCGACTTCAGTAGGCGCGGCCGTCTCGGCCACGTGCTCGGCGAAACGGATCGCCCAACCGGTGGCGGCCACCACCTGCTCGCGGGTCACCCCCGGGTGCAGGGAAGTGACGACGAATTCGTGGGTACCGGCTTCCGGTTCCATGATGCACAGGTCGGTGATGATCCCCACCGGCCCGGCGCCGGGCAGGCCCAGACGCTTGCGCGAGTCGCCGCCCTCGCCGTGACCGACGGAGGTGATGAAGTCCAGCTTGTCGACAAAGGAACGGGAAGACTGCTTGAGGATGATCAGCACGCTTTTCGCCGAACCGGCGATCTCCGGAGCGCCGCCGGCCCCCGGCAGGCGCACCTTGGGCCGGTGGTAATCACCCACCACTGTGGTGTTGATGTTGCCGAAGCGGTCGACCTGGGCCGCGCCGAGGAACCCCACATCGATGCGCCCGCCTTGCAGCCAGTAGCGGAAAATCTCTCCGGTGGGGACTACGGTGTCGGCAGTTTCCGCCAGTTCACCGTCACCGATAGACAGCGGCAGCACGCTGGGTTTGGCGCCAATCGGGCCGGATTCGTAGATCAGCACCACGTCCGGCGACGAGGTCAGGCGCGCCAGGTTGGCGGCCTTGGACGGCAGGCCGATGCCGACGAAGCATACCGAGCCGTTCTGCAGGCGACGGGCTGCGGCCACGGTCATCATTTCATTGGTGGAGTAGGTCATTACTGGGCCTCCGAAGCTGCGGCCAGCTTGGCCTGGAATTCGCTGAAGTCGGCACTGCCGTGGATGTATTCGTTGATCCACGCGGTGAAGGTCTCACGGTCGCGGGCGATCGGGTCCCACGCCTGGTAGAAGCGGTTGTCGCGCTCGGAATAACCATGGGCGTAGGACGGATGGGCGCCGCCGGGCACATGGCACACCGCGCTCAGGGCCCAGGTCGGCAGCACGCAGGCGTTCATTGGCGCATTCAGGTCGTCGACGATTTCTTCGACGGTAACGATGCAGCGCTTGGCGGCCAGGGCGGCCTCTTTCTGCACCCCAAGGATGCCCCACAGCAGGACGTTGCCCTTGCGATCGGCTTTCTGCGCGTGAATCACCGTCACGTCAGGACGCACCGAAGGCACCGCCGCCAGCACTTCACCGGTGAAGGGACAGGTCACGGTCTTGATCAGTGGGTTGACCTTGGGCAGATCGGAGCCGGCATAGGCCCGCAGTACCGCGAATGGCAGGCCGGAGGCCCCGGCCACATAGGCGTTGGCCAGGTCGGCGTGGCTGTGCTCTTCAATTTCCAGGGGCTGTGGCCACTGCTTTTCCACGGCGTCGCGCAGACGATGCAGGGAGCCGACACCCGGGTTGCCGCCCCAGGAGAAAATCAGCTTGCGAGCGCAACCGGCACCGATCAACTGGTCGTAGATCAGGTCAGGCGTCATCCGTACCAGGGTCAGGTCTTTCTTGCCCTGGCGGATGATTTCATGACCTGCGGCCGTAGGAATCAGGTGGGTGAAGCCTTCGAGTGCGACGGTGTCACCGTCGTTGACGAATTGCTTCACCGCGTCGTGCAGCGAAAGGATTTCAGCCATGGATGGGGTCTCCCGATTGTTATTCAGCGACTGGAGAAAAGGCGCTCTAGGCGCGCCGCAGTGACTGAAGATTAAGCCGGAGCAATACCCCAAACAATCCGATAATCGACTGAGCGTTCGATTATCGAACGGATTGTTGCGTGGCTATCGATTACCGCTCCTGCGCCCCGAAACAGCCTTGCGGGCCGGCTGTGCGTGCTGCCGTAGGCTGCGATGCACTTCGAGGCACCTTGCGATGGGCCTTCAGGAGCAGCGGGCCCTCCGGGCCCGGTCGCAGCCTGCCAGCGGCTACAGGGCGAGATAGCCTCAGGTCGCGTCCGCGTGGCTGACCATGCCCTTGATCACCACCGCCGTGGTGGCCAGCGCCGCCGGGATCACCAGCGCGGTCAGCACCTGCTCGAAGTTCCAGCCCAGGCCCAACAGGGTGGCGCCCATCCAGGCACCGAGAATGGCGCCGAATCGACCGATGCCGAGCATCCAGGACACCCCGGTGGCCCGTCCCTGGGTCGGATAGAAACGCGCCGCCAGGGAAGGCATCGCCGATTGCGCACCGTTGACGCACATGCCGGCGATCAGCACCAGGGTGGCGAGCACGGTGATATTGCCCAGGCTTTGTCCCACGGCGTAGGCGAAGACCCCGGCCAGCAGGTAGAAACAGCCAATCACCTTGTGCGGATTGAAACGGTCCATGGCCCAGCCCACGGCGACTGCACTGAGCACTCCGCCAAACTGGAACAAGGCGCCGATAAAGGCCGCCTGCTCCATGCTCGCGCCACTGTCGCGCATCAGGGTCGGCAGCCAGCTGGTCAGCAGGTAGACAATCACCAGGCCCATGAAATAGGTGAGCCACAGCAGCAGCGTGCCGACGCTGTAAGTGCCGGAGAAGACCACGGCAAAGACGTTGCGCGCCTTCACCGTCTTCTGCTCCGGCACGCTGAAACTGCCGGCCTCGCTGACGATGGCTGGAGCGATGGGGGCCAAGGTCTTGCGCACCTTGTCGGTGCCACGATTGCGCACCACCAAGTAACGCGCCGACTCCGGCAGCCAGACCACCAGCACCAGGGCCAGGATCAGCGGCAGGACGCCGCCGATCAGCAGCAGGCTGTGCCAGCCGAAGGCCGGGATCAGCTTGGCGGAAATGAAACCACCGCCCGCCATGCCCAGGTTGAACCCACAAAACATGCTGGTCACCAACAGCGACTTATGACGTTCGGGGGTGTACTCCGAAAGCAGCGTGGTGGCATTGGGCATCCCCGCCCCCAATCCCAGGCCGGTGAGAAAGCGCAGCACCAGCAACTGGTCGACGTTGGTGCTGTAGGCCGAAGCCAGGCTGAAGGCGCCAAACAGCAGCACCGCCCCTACCAGCACCACCTTGCGACCAAAACGGTCAGCCAGGGGCCCGGAACCCAGGGCACCGAAGACCATGCCGATCAGCGCCGCACTCATCACCGGGCCCAGGCTGGCACGGTCGATGCCCCAGTCCTGGGACAGCGCCGGGGCGATGAAGCCCATGGCCGCGGTGTCCAGGCCATCGAGAAAGACAATCAGGAAACACAGGATCACGACTCGCCACTGGTAACGCGACAGCGGCTGGGAATTGATGAAGGACTGCACATCGAGGCAGTTCCCTACAGCGGATTGGGGTTGATTCATTGTTTTTATTTCCACACTAAAACGCAGGCGCGCACAGGCCGCCAAGGGCTGATCAGGTCACGTAGAAAAGGTGGCGAAAATCAGGCGATTCGAGCGGGACGGCAGGAACGGTCACGGCAACGACGCAGGGAGAGCATGCTCATGAGTTGGCCTCTTCATTATTATTGGACGGGTCATCGGCCGCAGGCTGGCAATGCCGGCTGGCCGCCGATGACGCTGGCGCGACATTAATGAGCCAGGGGAAAGAGCGTCAATTCGTCAAAGGCGGATCTGTGCGTTTATCGAACGCTTAAGCAAACAGCTGGGCGCTGAGATCGCGGCTGGCGCTCAGCAGGCCGGGGAGAAAACGCTGTTCCAATTCGGCGCGGCTGACCCGACCCGCGTGGGTGCTGACGTTCAATGCTGCCAGCACCTGGCCCGAGGCGTCGTACACCGGCACCGCTATGGAGCGCAGTCCCTGCTCCAGCTCCTGGTCGACGATGCACCAGCCTTGCTGACGCACTTGTTGCAAGCACTCCAGCAAGGCTTCGGGGGTATGCAGGGTACGGCTGGTCTTGGCCTGCAGATCGGCGTGTTCCAGATACTCATGCAGCGAGGAGTCATCCAGCGCGGCCAACAGAATCCGCCCCATGGACGTGCAATAGGCCGGTAGCCGGCCGCCCACCGAAAGATCGACGGAAATCAACCGCTGGGTAGTGGCCGAACGGGCGATATAGAGGATGTCGTCACCTTCCAGGGTGGCCATGTTGCAGGCTTCGTGGAGTTGCTCGCTCATGCGGTCCAGATAAGGCTGCGCGGAAACCGCCAGGGGCGTCGACGACAGGTAGGCGTGACCCAGGGTCAGCACCTTGGGCAGCAGCGAATAGGTACGCCCGTCGGTGGTGGCGTACCCCAGCTTGATCAGGGTATGCAGGCAGCGGCGCACTGCCGCTCGGGGAATCTCCGTGCGGTGGCTGATCTGGGCGATGGTCAGGTGACGCTTGCGTTCCTGAAACGCCTGCACCACCGCCAGGCCACGGGCCAGAGACGTCATGAAATCCGGGTCACCGGTCAACGCCTGAATCCTCTTCGCTGCCGAAGCCACGATAGGCGGCGCCACTGAGGTGAAGGAATTACGCATCTGATCGTTCATTTCAGGGTCTCTGCGATGAAATTCTTCCGTATTACAAGCCGTATTGGAGAGGCAGCACAAGTCAGCCCCTACAAGATTGGGCGATTATCGAACCGTCGACCGATAATCGCAATCTGCGGTACTTGCCGCTGCCAACCACTCGCCCACTCTTTTATTGCAAAAACTCATGGTAATAATCACCAGCAGGCGGTGGACTCAGTGACCATCTTCAAACCTGCCACTTGTATCAAGAGCGGAATAGCCCCATATAGATTTCTACCAACGGAGTACGAAGACGGGAAGCGCCGTGTAGGAATTCATTAGAACTTCCGTGTCACAAAACGCTCACAATAAAGTTGACAGTTTTAAACTTGCCGAGCGTAGAGTTATTCTTTGCCGAGGCTATACTGCCGAAGTGAGTAACGCGCAATCAGTCCCGCTCGTACCTCGCTCAGGTGACCCAAGGCTGCAATCGGTCACCTGTCGCAAGCGCTTGACCCCTAACCAGATTCGGCCAATCCGCTTGCAACAAACAACACTGTTGCTACGACAGTCGTTTTCATCCGGTGACGTGGCCGCATGCAACAAAAGGCTGACTGGAAAGAGCAGGCCCCAAGGCCTCGGCAGGCAATCAGTCTGCTTTCTTGATAGTCGCCCACAAGCAATGCGTTGCACCGGAATGGACCCTTACTCAATTAGGTAACACTGTGACGAAAGACGAACTGCGCGCGGAACTTGAGCGCCAGGAACAACGTTACAAGGAAGTTTACGGCGGCGAGATCACCCGTTATGCCGCCCAACCGGAACCTGAACGCAAACCTTGGCGCAAACGCGCAAGTATTCGCGACCAGGCGTTCACCCAAGAACTGCAAAAGATGGAAAAAGAGCTCAAGGCCGAACAGCCATAATGCCGGCGGCCTGAGCTTCTCAGGGCTTGCTCTCTTGTCCGCTCGATCACCCCAGCGGCCAGGCAGACCATTGATGCTCGCTACCCCGGGCCCCTCACCGCCTCGCCCCACCCACAGCGAGAAACGGTACCCGGCAGGCCCTTTCGTTGAAATTTCATACAAGCGTTTGAACCTTCTCACTCCCGGGCTCAAACCCTCGTCATCGTGCTTTGGCCCAATAAACTCAATGACTTGCCACATTTGGTGAAAATTGGCGAAAACTCTGCTCCCGGTCAGTTTTTTCGTTGAAGAATGTTACCGGTTAGCACCTTGTGCATTGATTAGCAGGGTTTTCTGGCATAATCGCGCCCCCTTATGACCGGGTCAGAAAACCTTCATGATCGATTTATTCAGCGGACTGGATGCTTGGGTGCTTGTGAGCCTCTTGCTCGCCCTGGCTTTTGTCCTCGCCTACGAGTTCATCAACGGCTTTCATGACACCGCAAACGCGGTTGCCACTGTCATCTACACCAAAGCCATGCCGCCACACCTGGCCGTGTTCTTTTCCGGTGTCTTCAATTTCCTCGGTGTGCTGCTGGGCGGCGTCGGCGTGGCCTATGCCATCGTTCACCTGCTGCCGGTCGAGCTGCTGATCAATGTCAACACCGGTCACGGTCTGGCCATGGTCTTCTCGCTGCTGGCCGCGGCCATCGCCTGGAACCTGGGCACCTGGTACTTCGGCATCCCGGCTTCCAGTTCCCACACCCTGATCGGCTCGATCCTCGGTGTCGGCCTGGCCAACGCCCTGATCAACGACATTCCCCTGGGGGACGGCGTGAACTGGCAGAAAGCGATCGATATCGGGGCCTCCCTGGTGTTCTCGCCGATGGCCGGCTTCCTTATAGCTGCGCTGGTGCTGATTGGTCTGAAATGGTGGCGTCCGATCTCGAAGATGCACAAGACCCCGGAACAGCGCCGCAAGGTCGATGACAAGAAGCACCCACCGTTCTGGAACCGCCTGGTTCTAGTGATCTCGGCGATGGCCGTGAGCTTCGTCCACGGTTCCAACGATGGTCAGAAAGGCATTGGCCTGATCATGCTGGTGCTGATCGGCATCGTGCCTGCGCAGTTCGTGCTGGACCTCAACAGCACCACCTACCAGATCGAGCGTACCCGCGACGCGACCCTGCACCTGAGTCAGTTCTACGAGCGCAACCACGACTCCCTGGGCGAGTTCCTGGCCCTGGGCAAGAGCGTGAAAGACGACCTGCCGGGCAAGTTCCGCTGCAACCCGCAACAGACCGAACCCACCATCAGCGCCCTGCTGAGCAGCCTCAAGGGTGTCGCCGACTACCACTCGCTGTCGCCGGAAAGCCGCATCGAAGTGCGTCGCTACCTGCTGTGCCTGGACGACACGGCGAAGAAAGTGGGCAAACTGCCGAACCTGTCGGCCCGTGAAAAGGCTGACCTGGACAAGCTGCGCAAGGACCTGACCGCCACCACCGAGTACGCACCGTTCTGGGTGATCCTGGCCGTCGCCCTGGCACTGGGCCTGGGCACCATGATCGGCTGGAAGCGTGTGGTGCTGACCATTGGCGAGAAGATCGGCAAGCAGGGCATGACCTACGCCCAGGGCATGTCGGCACAGATCACCGCGGCGGGCCTGATCGGCCTGGCGAACATCTTCAGCCTGCCGGTCTCCACCACCCACGTACTCTCCTCCGGCGTGGCCGGGACCATGGTCGCCAACAAGAGCGGCCTGCAAGGCGGTACGGTGAGAACCATCCTCCTGGCCTGGGTCCTCACCCTGCCGGCGACCGTGGCCCTGTCTGCCGGTCTGTTCTGGGCGGCCTCCAAAGTCCTGGGTAGCTGATACCCCAGCACCAACAAAAAAGGTGCGCCCCTCGGGGCGCACCTTTTTTTATGCCTTTTCCACAGGCAAAAAAAAGGGCAACCGAAGTTGCCCAAAATGCCTTGCGTGCTCGTTGCTCTGGAGAGACTTAAGGTTTTTTACGCTTATTCGCGTCTTTCCAGATGAAGAATCCAAACCCTGCGAAAAACAGAACCATGAGGCCGACAGTCAGCACTCCGGCGATCACCACATTGTCGAAAAACATGACTGGCCTCCTGCTCTTGCCCTGTTGCGATGGGGCTAAGTTAACCAAAGAGGCCGCGGGGAAAATTGACCGGGGTCAATGTCGCCCAAGACTGGGCGCGAGGAAGGGGAAATAACTGACCTGTATCAACAGAAAGCGCCCAGTTCAGCGCTTTTTCGGTTTGTTTTTCGGCTTTTTCTTGGCCTTGCCCAAAGGCATGGCCTGCTCGAATGCCTGGCGTACTTCATTCAGCCGTTTCTCGTTCAGGTCATGCACACGCTTGGCGCGTTCGGCATTCAGGTCGATCAGCTTGTCGTCTTGATTCATGGCTTGGCTGGCATCACTGGGAGGTCAATATCAACCGCACTGCTACAGGATGCAGAGCGGCCCTGGCGGATAGGCCAATAATGCGGCGTGCCGCCGCACCTGACCAGTGATCAGACCGGCACAAAGGCAATAAAGTCGCTGCCGTGAAGAGTTTTTATCCGCACAATGGCCCTTTGCAAACCGCCCCACGGAGCCTGATGTGGAAATGCCCAAGCACCTGCCGCCACTGCTGGCCCTGCGCGCATTCGAGGCCGTGGCCCGCCACCTGAGCTTTATCAAGGCGGCTCGGGAACTGTGCGTGAGCCAGAGCGCGGTCAGCCATCAAGTGCAGAAACTCGAACAGCACCTGGGCCAACGCCTGTTCATACGTCGGACTCGCGCCATCGACCTGACCGCCACCGGCGACACCTATTACCGACAGATTCGTCCGGCCCTGGAGCAGATCGCCCAAGCCACCCAGGCGCTGCTTGCGCCCGCTGGGCAACAGGTGTTGCGCATCGGTCTGCTGGCGTCCTTCGCCACCTTGTGGCTGGCGCCTCGCCTGGCAGACTTCAACCGCCGCCATCCAAAGATCCAGTTGGAATTGCTACCGGCCATCGACCTGGCGGATGTCGCCGGCGCCGAGGTCGACCTGGCTATTCGCTACGGCAAGGGCAACTGGCCAAAGGTCCGGGCCACGCGTTTTCTCGCCGAGCAGCTATCGCCAGTCTGCAGCCCTGCCTTCAAAGCCACCTCACTGTCCAATGGCCCCTTGCTGATGGCTCGCTCCCATCAACCCTTCGAGTGGGATGACTGGAGCAGGCAACAGGCTATGGACCTTGCCTCCCACCCCAGGGTGATGCTGCACGACTACAACATCGTGGTAGAGGCCGCGGTGGCCGGCCAGGGCATTGCCATGGGGCGTCGCCAGTTGATCCAACGCCATCTGGCCCAGGGCAGCCTGGTGGATGCCTTCGACCTGCCGCCCTTGTGCAGTCAGATCGGCTACTGGCTGGTGACCGCTGAAGGAGCGTCGAACCCAGCTCTGGAGTGCTTTACCCAGTGGCTGCAGGAGCAAGGCCTCGACCCATGAGAAATTCAGATACGTCAAATTAGATCTATCCGTTTGTCGCTCCTGGACTGAACGCGGATGCTGCAGACCTTGCATCCGAGGACTTCCCATGAGCGACTCCCTGAAACACCGCGTGCAGCAACTGGGGCTTGAACTACCCGCCCCCAGCCAGCCAATCGCCAACTACGTCAACCATGTACGCAGCCAGAACCTGCTGCTGATCTCCGGACAGATTCCCTTGTTGCAAGGTCAACCGACCCTGCAGGGCCGTCTCGGCGAAAGCCTGACAGTGGAGCAAGGCACCCAGGCCGCCGAGCTCGCGGCCCTGGCCTTGCTGGCCCAGTTGAGCGCGGCACTGGACGACGACCTGTCGCGGCTGCAGCGCATCAGCCAGCTCGGTGTATTCATTGCCGCCAGTGCCGACTTCCAGAGCCATGGCATCGTGGCCAATGGCGCTTCCAACCTGCTGGTCAACGCCCTGGGTGAGAAAGGCCGGCATGCACGCACCGCGGTGGGTGTGGCCAGCCTGCCCGCCGGGGTCGCCGTGGAGGTCGACGCGATTTTCGAACTCAAGCCATGAGTCCCCTGGACCCAGCGCACCTCGCCCGTCTGCGCGAGGCCACACCCGGCTGTGCCCAGGTCTGCCACTTCAACCACGCGGGTGCTTCATTGCCCAGCCAGGGCAGCCTGGACGCCATGCTCGGACAACTGCAACGGGAAGCCCGTGAAGGGCCGATGGAGGCCGCCATCACCGGCGCACAGCTGCAGGAACAGGCCCGCGAGGCCGCAGCCCGGCTGCTCAATACCAGTCCCGCTGCAATCGCCTTTGCCAGCAGCGGCTCGGCAGCCTGGAGCATGGCCTTCAGCGCCCTGCCGCCGTGGCAAGCGGGCGACCGGATTCTGGTGGGGCGCCATGAATGGGGGGGCAACCTGGCCTGCCTGGCCCAGGCGGTAAGTGCCGGCGCCCAACTGGAAGTCATCCCCTGCGACCGCCATGGCGCGGTTTCGGTGGAGGCCATTGAATCCATGCTCGACTCGCGCGTGCGCCTGATCGCCCTGACCTGGCTGCCGGCCAACGGCGGCTTGATCAATCCGGCCGCCGCCGTCGGCCAACTGGCCCGAAATAGGCGCATTCCCTATTTCATCGACGCCGGCCAGGCCCTGGGGCAACTGCCCTGTGATGTAGAGGCGCTGGGGTGCGACGTGCTCAAAGGCGCGGGACGCAAATACCTGCGCGGGCCACGGGGCACGGCCCTGCTCTATGTCAGGCCGGGCTTCCTGGAACAGTTGCAGCCACTGCCGCGGGATGTCTTGTCTGCTCCCTGGAACGGCCAGGGCTTCAGTTTGCGAGACGATGCACGGCGCTTCGAAACCAGCGAAGTTTCGCTGGTGCTGCTGGCGGGGCTGGCCAATGCCTTGCAGGAACTGAACAGCATCGGTATCGACGCCATACACCAGCGGATCAAGACCCTGGCCGACACGCTGCGTCAGGACCTCGACCGCCTGCCCGGCCTGCAGCGCCAGGACCTGGGGGTCGCCGGGCAGCAGTCAGGCCTGATTGCCTTCACCCTCAAGGGCTGGGACTGTTTTGCACTGAAGGAAGCGTTGGCTCGAAGGGGCATCAATATCGGTGCTAATGGCGTGGCCTACACCCCGCTGGACATGCAGGCCCGAGGCCTGACCCAGATTGCCCGGATCGCCCTGAGCTATTTGAATACCGAAGCGGAAATCCAGTGCCTGCTGGAGGCGCTGACGGAACTGGCCGAACACGGCCCCGCAGGCTAGACCTGCACGTCCACCCACAGGCCCTGGCGCGGGGCATCCTCGATCAGCGGTGCCACCGGCACGGTGTTGTCGGCGTTCAATTCGTCGCCGGGCACTGCCAGGTGCTGCTCCGGATCGTCATCGGCCTCACGCTTGCGCCGCTGCTTTTCCTGTTGGCGCTGCTGCTCCTCGCGCAAGAGCAGGGCCGACTGCTCGGCATCGCGCTTTTGCAAGTCGATGGTGCTTTCGTTGGAGCTTTCCTGCACCGGCACCACTGGCGGGATATCCGGACGCTGCCGGATCGGGTCCTGCTGGGCGGTGATGGGCACGGCACTCAAGGGGAGCATCGGTGGCAGCATGTTATGGGTCTCCTGTCGGCAGGCTGTCGGCTGCGGCACGGGCGACTTGAGCCATCGGTCGCAAAACTGTGACCCGGTCGTCAGCCGATAGTGCCCTCGGGGCCGACGAACGCCGCTGTACGCTACCTTTTATTCCAGGGGTTTTTATCAGAGTTCTTTGGACTGGAAGCGTCGTTCCGTTAAGATAGTCGGCTTTTTCAAAGCGGGAGTCAGGCAGCATGGCGCAGCAGTATCAACCGGGGCAACGCTGGATTAGTGACAGCGAAGCCGAGCTAGGTTTAGGCACCGTTCTGGCACAGGACGGTCGCTTGCTGACCGTGCTCTATCCGGCCACTGGCGACACCCGCCAGTATGCGCTACGGAATGCGCCCCTCACTCGCGTGAGGTTCTCTCCAGGGGACAGCATCACCCACTTCGAAGGCTGGAAAATGACTGTTCAGGAAGTCGACGACGTCGACGGCCTGCTGGTCTATCACGGCCTCAACGGGCAGAACGAGGCCGTTACCCTGCCGGAAACCCAACTGTCGAACTTCATCCAGTTCCGTCTGGCCAGCGACCGTCTGTTCGCCGGGCAGATCGACCCGCTGGCCTGGTTCTCCCTGCGCTACCACACCCTGGAACACACCAGCCGCCAACTGCAGTCCTCGCTCTGGGGCCTGGGCGGCGTGCGCGCCCAACCCATCGCCCACCAGTTGCACATTGCCCGTGAAGTCGCCGACCGTATCGCGCCACGGGTCCTGCTGGCGGACGAAGTGGGCCTGGGCAAGACCATCGAGGCCGGCCTGGTCATCCATCGCCAACTGCTCTCGGGCCGCGCCAGCCGGGTGCTGATCCTGGTTCCGGAAAACCTCCAGCACCAGTGGCTGGTGGAAATGCGCCGGCGCTTCAACCTGCAAGTGGCACTGTTCGACGAAGAGCGCTTTATCGAAAGCGATGCCAGCAACCCGTTCGAAGACACCCAGTTGGCCCTGGTGGCCCTGGAGTGGCTGGTGGACGACGAGAAGGCCCAGGACGCGCTGTTCGCCGCCGGCTGGGACCTGATGGTGGTGGACGAAGCCCACCACCTGGTGTGGCACGAAGA
Source organism: Pseudomonas danubii (assembly GCF_042980055.1). NCBI lineage: Bacteria > Pseudomonadati > Pseudomonadota > Gammaproteobacteria > Pseudomonadales > Pseudomonadaceae > Pseudomonas > Pseudomonas danubii. The sequence continues at coordinate 2,691,654 of NZ_CP116502.1, read as the reverse complement.
TCAGGTCAGCCCGGAATACGCCCTGGTGGAACAGCTGGCCGAGACCATCCCTGGCGTGCTGCTGCTGACCGCGACCCCGGAACAACTGGGCCAGGACAGCCACTTCGCCCGTTTGCGCCTGCTGGACCCGAATCGCTTCCACGACCTCGCGGCCTTCCGCGCCGAGAGCGAGAACTACCGCCCGGTGGCCGAGGCCGTCCAGGAGTTGCTGGACAAGGGCCGCCTGTCCCCCGAAGCGCACCAGACCATCCACGGCTTCCTCGGCAACGAAGGCGAAGCCCTGCTGGCCGCAGTCAACGACGGCGACAGCGAAGCCAGCGCGCGCCTGGTGCGCGAACTGCTGGACCGCCACGGCACCGGCCGCGTGCTGTTCCGCAACACCCGCGCCGCCGTGCAAGGTTTCCCGGAGCGCAAGCTGCACGCCTACCCGCTGCCGTGCCCGGACGAATACCTGGAACTGCCCCTAGGCGAACACGCCGAGCTGTATCCGGAAGTCAGCTTCCAGGCCCAGCCCGACGCCAGCGATGAAGAACAGCGCTGGTGGAAATTCGACCCGCGGGTCGAGTGGCTGATCGACCAATTGAAGATGCTCAAGCGCACCAAGGTCCTGGTGATCTGCGCCCACGCGGAAACCGCCATGGATCTGGAGGACGCCCTGCGCGTGCGCTCCGGCATTCCGGCCACGGTCTTCCATGAAGGCATGAACATCCTCGAACGCGACCGGGCTGCCGCCTACTTCGCCGATGAAGAGTTCGGCGCCCAGGTGCTGATCTGCTCGGAAATCGGCAGTGAAGGCCGCAACTTCCAGTTCGCCCACCACCTGGTGCTGTTCGATCTGCCGTCGCACCCGGACCTGCTGGAGCAGCGGATCGGCCGTCTCGACCGGATCGGCCAGAAACACGTGATCGAACTGCATGTGCCGTACCTGGAAACCAGCCCGCAAGAGCGCCTGTTCCAGTGGTACCACGAAGCCCTGAACGCCTTCCTCAACACCTGCCCGACCGGCAACGCCTTGCAGCACCAGTTCGGCCCGCGCCTGCTGCCGCTGCTGGAAAACGCCGACGACGGCGAGTGGCAAGCCCTGATCGACGAAGCCCGTGGCGAACGCGAGCGCCTGGAAGCCGAGTTGCATACCGGCCGCGACCGCCTGCTGGAGCTCAACTCCGGCGGCGCCGGTGAAGGCGATGCGCTGGTGGAAGCGATCCTCGAACAGGACGACCAGTTCGCCCTGCCGATCTACATGGAAACCCTGTTCGACGCCTTCGGCATCGACAGCGAGGACCATTCGGAAAACGCCCTGATCCTCAAGCCCAGCGAGAAGATGCTCGATGCCAGCTTCCCCCTGGGCGACGACGAAGGCGTAACCATCACCTACGACCGCAACCAGGCGCTGTCTCGCGAAGACATGCAGTTCATCACCTGGGAGCACCCGATGGTGCAGGGCGGCATGGACCTGGTGCTATCCGGTTCCATGGGCAACACCGCCGTGGCACTGATCAAGAACAAGGCGCTCAAACCCGGCACCGTGCTGCTTGAACTGCTGTATGTGAGTGAAGTCGTGGCCCCGCGTTCGCTGCAACTGGGCCGCTACCTGCCGCCGGCCGCCCTGCGCTGCCTGCTGGACGCCAACGGCAACGACCTGTCGGCACGGGTGGCTTTCGAGACCCTCAACGACCAACTGGAAAGCGTGCCCAAGGCCAGCGCCAACAAGTTCATCCAGGCCCAGCGCGACCAGCTGGCGCCGAAGATCAACGCTGGCGAAGCCAAGGTCGCACCGCGTCACGCCGAGCGCGTGGCCGAGGCCCAACGTCGCCTGGCGGCCGATACCGATGAAGAACTGGCGCGCCTGACCGCCTTGCAGGCGGTCAACCCGACCGTCCGTGACAGCGAGCTGGTCGCCCTGCGCAAGCAACGGGAACAGGGTCTGGCGATGCTGGAAAAAGCCGCCCTGCGCCTGGAAGCGATCCGGGTGCTGGTGGCGGGCTGATTGCCCGACGCCAAGCGCTAAACAAAAGGCCCGCATCGTGCGGGCCTTTTTTTCATCTGCCAGATCAGACCGCCAACGCCGTCGCCGCAGGCTCAGCCAGCGCCAGCCCCTCCTTCATGCGCTGGGCATCGCGGACAAAACAACGAGCGGCCTGGAACAGAAACAGCAGGGTCAGGAACAGCGCCACCGGAATCAGGTACATGGCGTCGTGCAGGCCGATGGCCTTGAACTCCTCGGTCATCAGCTCGGCACCGGCGGCATACATCGCCGAGTGGGCGAAGTGATCCGACAGCGCGCCGACCACCACTGGCCCCAACCCGCCGCCCAGCAGGTACAGACCGGCGAAAAACAAGGCCATGGCCGTGGCCCGCAAACGGGGTTCGACCACGTCCTGCAAAGCGGTATAGACACAGGTGTAGAAGTTGTAGGCAAACAGCCAGCCGACGCTGAACACCGCGACAAATACCCCGATCTCGACGCGCCCGGCATGCAACGCCCAGCCAGTGGCCAAGGTCGAGATGATCAGGCTGCAGGCCGCAAACAGCAGGCGGCCGTTGGCAACCCGCTGATGAATCTTGTCGGCGACCCAGCCACCCAGGGTCAAACCCACCAACCCGGTAACGCCGACAATCAGCCCCGTCGCCATGGCCGCCTCCTGCAAGGGCATGAGGAAGTAACGCTGCAGCATCGGCACCAGGAAGGAGTTGCAGGCGTAAGTGGCGAAGTTGAAGGTCAGCCCGGCCAAGGTCAGCCAGAGAAAGGTCGGAATCGCCAACACCCGGCGAATCGGACGGTCGACAGGCACTTGTGCCACCTTCACCGCTTCCGCCGCGCCGCGCTTGGGCTCCTTGATGAAAAACATGAACACCGCCAGCACCAACCCGGGTACCGCAGCGATGAAGAACGGTGCCCGCCAGCTGTCAAAAGCCTTGACCATGGCCCCGATGGTGAAGAAGGCCAGCACCAGCCCCAGGGGCAGGCCAAGCATGAAGATACCCATGGCCCGGGCCCGGCGGTGCGCGGGGAACAGGTCGCCGATCAGCGAGTTGGCCGCCGGTGCGTAGCTCGCCTCGCCAATGCCCACCCCCATGCGCACCAGCAGGAAACTCCAGAAACTGCCGACCATGCCGTTGACCGCCGTCAGCCCGCTCCACACCGCCAGGCCCCAGCCCATCAGCTTGCTCCGCGAGCCGGTATCGGCCAGGCGCCCGAGGGGCAGGCCGGCGATGGCATAGACGATGGTAAAGGCGGTGCCGATGATCCCCAGCTGGAAGTCACTCAAGTGCCATTCCATGCGGATCGGCTCGATGATGATGGCGGGAATGGTGCGGTCGAAGAAGTTGAACAGGTTTGCCAAAAACAACAGGAACAGAATGCGCCAGGCATTTGCCGCTTGAGTCGAGTTATCCATGGGGTCGATCTCTTTATTGTTATTCGGCCAGACGCGAGCGAGCCTGGAAGCTGCAATCTAGTCAGGCCCGGCCTGGCTGTCTGTGATCATTCGTCAGCCTGATATCAAACCATCGCATGCAGGCCCCGGCCGCGACCTTCAAAACCCTCACAGCGCGGCGCGGCGAATTCGCCACAGCCCCCAGTACCCGGGGCTTTCCCAGTCTTTTCAAGGGCTTGGCCGGCACTGAAAAAATACCTGGCGCCCCCCCTTCCCAAGGCCGATGGGAAGCCTAGAATAGCCGCCTTGCCTGCCCCCCTTACCCTTCCCTCTCCCTTTGAATACGCCTATGTCCGAAGCCAGTCCGTGTCTGAATTGCGGTGCCTGCTGTTCATACTTTCGTGTGTCTTTTTTCTGGGGCGAATGCGCCTCATCCGGTGGCACGGTCCCCGACGATCTGGTGCAGAGCATCAGTCCCACTCGGGTAGCCATGCTCGGCACCGACTGCAAATCGCCGCGCTGCATCGCCCTTGAAGGCGAGGTCGGCCAGGGCGTGAGCTGCTCGATTTATGAGCAGCGTTCCAGCCCCTGCCGGGAGTTCGAAGCCTCCTGGGCCGACGGCCAGCACAACAGCGACTGCGACGCCGCCCGGGCCGCCTTTGGCCTGGCGCCCCTGGAGCCGCTGGATCACGAGCCCTGGTTCGAGAAAAGCGCATAGCACCATTGGCGATAGGGCTCATAAGCAAATCATTAGAGCCAGATTGCCACCTCCCATTGCAGCCAACGGGTGCCTTCTATACTGCAAGCACTTGTTGGCGCGCGGGTCCGCCGACACCACATGACTCAGAGATGGGCATGCTATGGAATGGCTGGGTCTGCATTTCCTCACCGAGCTTCCAGATAGCGGGCAAGTGGTTCTGCAATGCAGTCACAACCCGGTCCTGGTGCTGCTGGCTTATATAGTGGCCTGTGCCGCCAGCTTCGCGACACTGGATATGGCCGAACGTGTCAGCCACGTCGAACAAGCCACCCATCAACGCCTGTGGCGCTGGGTCGGTGTCTGCTGTCTGGCCGGCGGTATCTGGGCCATGCACTTCATCGCCATGCTGGCGCTCGAAGTGCCCCTGGAGATCCAGTACGACCTGCCACTGACCCTGGTTTCCCTGCTCCTCGCCCTGATCGCCGCCTGGCTGGCAATGAACACCTTGAGCCATATCGAGCTGCCGCTCTGGCGCTATGGCGTGGCTTCGGTGTGGATTGGCTTGGGCATCTGCTGCATGCATTACGTGGGCATGGCCGCTATGCGCTCCAGTGCCAGCCTGTACTACGAACCAATGCTCATGGGGCTGTCGCTGCTGGTGGCGATCGGCGGCAGCCTGGCCGCGCTGCTGCTGTCCCGGCACTTGCGCGATGGCAGCGGGATGTTCCATCAACTGCTCAAGTACGCCATCAGCCTGGTGCTGGGGGGCGCCATCGTGCTGATGCATTTCACCGGCATCTGGTCCATGACCCTGGTGCTGCCCGCAGGCAGCCTGCCGACCTCAGTGGCACCCAACGGCCACATGCAACTGGGCCTGACCCTCAGCGTGATCACGCTCCTGATCATCGCCAGCGGTATCAGTGCGGCCCTGGCGGACAAGAAGCTGCAACACAAGGAGCGGGACCTGCGTCGGGTCAACGCCTTGCTCTCGCAACTGGACCAGGCCCGGGTTTCGCTGCAGCAGGTGGCTCATTACGATGCCCTGACCAACCTGATCAACCGCCGTGGCTTCAACCAGCTGTTCGCGGAAAAACTCATGGAGAAAAACACCTTCGGCGGCATGCTGGCGGTGATGTTCCTCGACATCGACCACTTCAAGCGAATCAACGACAGCCTCGGCCACGATGCCGGCGACGAGTTGCTCAAGGTCATCGCCGGGCATATCAAGAGTTCCACCCGCAGCCACGAAGACGTGGTGGCACGCTTGGGTGGCGATGAATTCTGCATTCTCATCAACCTCCATGAGCGAGATGAGGCGCGGCTCATGGCCCAGCGCATCATGCAGAAGATGAAGGAACCGATCGAACTGGGGGGCCGGCGCATGGTGATGACCACCAGCATCGGCATCAGTGTCTTCCCTGACGACGGCAAGACCTGCGAGGAGCTGCTGAAGAACGCCGACCTGGCGCTCTATCAGTCCAAGGGTGCCGGGCGCAACAGCCTGCACTTCTTCAGTTCCGGCCTGAAGACCCGCGCCACCCTGGAGCTGCAACTGGAAGAAGAGCTGCGCAATGCCCTGCGCGACGATCAAGGGCTGCTGCTGTATTACCAGCCGATCTACGACCTCAAGCTCGGCAGGGTCACCAAGCTCGAAGCCCTGGTCCGCTGGCAACATCCGCAGCATGGATTGCTGTTACCGGATCGCTTCATCGACATTGCCGAAACCAACGGCATGATCGCCGAGCTGGACAACTGGGTATTGCGCAAGGCTTGCGAGGACCTGGCCTACCTGTCCCAAAACGGCAGTGGCGAGTTGAAGATCGCAGTCAACTGCTCGGCCCTGAACCTGACCCGTGACACCCTGGCCGAGGAAATCGCGGCCGCCCTGCGTGACGCCCAGGTAGCCCCGCAACGCCTGGAACTGGAGGTCACGGAAAACGCCCTGATGGGCAACATCGCCAGTACCCTGGCCCTGCTCCAGCAGATCCGCGACCTGGGTGTATCCCTGTCGATCGACGACTTCGGCACCGGTTACTCATCCCTGGCCTACCTCAAGCGCCTGCCGCTCAATACCCTGAAGATCGATCGATCGTTCATCCAGGACATCCCCAAGTCGACCCAGGACAGGGAAATAGTCCAGGCAATCATCGTCATGGCCCACACCCTGCACCTGCAGGTGGTCACCGAAGGGGTCGAGACCCTGGAGCAGCAGCAGTTCCTCGAACACTACGGCTGCGACTACCTGCAGGGCTACCTGCTCAGTCGCCCGGTGCCGCTGCAGGACCTGGGTCGGGTACTGGATGAACTGAACCAGCGCCACGACAGGCTCAATCTGCGGATGCCGGGTCTCGATAGAGGCGAACCAGGGTCGCCGGGTCCTGCTCCAGATAGCCCTGACCACCATGCAGACGCATCAACTGTGCAGCTAATCCGCTGATCGGCGTAGCCGAACCCTGCTCCCGGGAAAACTTCACCGCACCGTCCAGATCCTTGAGCAGGGTCCGCACATGCCACTTCACCGGTTCGAAACGGCTCTCAGCCATCTGCGGGGCCAGGATCTGCAGCGGCTTGGAGTCAGCGAAACCGCCAGCCAGGGCCTCGGCAATCAACCGTGCATCCACGCCGGAACGCTCCGCCAGGGCCACCACTTCGGCAATCACCAGGGCATTGCAGGCGACAATCATCTGGTTGCAGGCCTTGGTGACCTGGCCTGCCCCCACAGCCCCCATGTGCGTGACCCGCTGCCCCAGGGCCAGCAACACCGGGCGGACCCGTTCGATATCCGCCGCCTCACCGCCCACCATGATCGCCAGGCTGCCGGACTCGGCACCGGGGGTTCCACCGGAAACCGGGGCATCGACCCAGGCCATGCCGGTGTCGCGAGCCAGCATCGCGGCCATCTCCCGGGTGGCGGTGGGTTCCAGGCTGGACAGGTCCAGCAGCAGTTGCCCGGCCCGGGCGCCCTGGGCGATGCCATCGGCAGCAAACACCACCTGGCGCACCACGTCAGTATTGGCCAGGCACAGCAGCACCAGATCCGCGTGCTCGCACAGCTGCGCGGGTGTGGCCACTTGTCGCGCCCCGGCGGCCACCAGGGGCGCGCACTTCTGCGGATTGCGGTTCCACACCGTCAGCGGATAGCCCGCAGCCAGCAGGCGCCGGCACATGGGCAGCCCCATCAGGCCGATCCCGGCAAACCCGAGTGAAGGTAACGCTGACATCATATTGCCCCCATTTGATTAAAGATCATCGAATACTGGCCGATTCATCATGATTCAGGAAAGGATTCCCCCGAGCGACGCTCAGTAAATACCCTGACGCCTTGGGCAAAATTCGCGCTCCACGCAGCGGCGAGGTCCCATTCCGTGATGGTTCGCTGACACCTCGTCTCGAGCCAACCAGACCAGGCATATGGCGCACAATGACTTCTAAAAACAATCCTGCCAACGCAGTCTCCGAGATGACGCTGACCTCCCCCACATCAAGCCACTCAGATACGAAGCCATTGTCCAGTTCACGCCCCCTGTCGACCCAGCAGTACCTGTATTTCACCGAAACCAACACCGACCGCATCCTCGACAACCTCGATGGCCTGCGCGACTCCGTGTTCCCGCGCCCGCCGCACCTGGAAGACGAGCAGGAAAATCGCCGTGACCAGGAATTCCCGTCGGTGTGCCTGATCGGCCTGGGCCGCTGCGGCTCCAACATCGCCCTGGATGTGGCGGAGCTGGTGTACAACGCCCGCAAGTTCTACCTCAACGAATTCAATAACGAAGACAAGGCCTACGAAGGCGGCTACAGCCCCGGCCAGTGGATCCGCCAGAACCTGCGCCTGGGCCAGAGCAAGGCCAGCAAGCCGGTGTTCCTGGTGGAGCCCCTGGTGATGCTCGGTGACCTGGACAAGGACATCGCCGGGCGCATCCGTTTTTCGCGCAAGGGCGAGAAAAGCGGCTTCATCCGCGACTACAGCAAGATGAAGATCATGGACCTCTCGGAAGTCCACGCCGGTGGCGCCGGTAACGCGCCGATCCTCGGCCAGTACCTGGCCAAGATCATCCTCAACAAGGACACCCAGCGTTTCTCCAGCCCTGACTGGAAAATGATCCACTCGTACCTGATCGATTCCTGCGGGATCAAGGCCAACCAGTCGCGCCTGTACTTCTCGATCTTCAGTGCTGGTGGCGGTACCGGCTCGGGCATGGCCTCGGAATTCGGCCTGGCCCAGCAGTACTCGTACATGAACAAGACCTTCGACACCAAGCCGATGGACGAGCACGACAGCAAGAGCGGGCACTCCTTCGTCTTCGAGCCGATCTTCACCAGCGGCATCTGCGTACTGCCGAACATCTCGGACCATCGCAGCGAAATGTCCGAGGCGCTGCACATCAACGCCGGCCGCCTGCTGTGCAAATACCTTTCGGAAGAGTGGGACTTCTCCTACAACTTCGACAATGAAGACAGCAGCGAAGCCAGTGTCATGGGGCGGATCCGCCCCTGGAACGCGATGATGCTGATCTCCAACGACATCATGCGCTACGCCGAAGAAAGCGATGACGGCAACATCCAGAACATTGACGTCAACGCCATGGAGAAGCACGCCAACCAGTACATCTCCCAGCAGATCTTCAACATCCTCACTGCCCAGGCAGTGACCACCGACTACGACCAGAACTACTTCCGTCGCGCCGGCATCGACATCGGCGAGACCATCCGCCTGGACGCCAACGACCTGTTCATGAGCCTGGCCGGCCCGGTGGCGATCGCCTACGCCGAATCCGTGGTGCCGGAGCAGCCGGTACCCAGCGGCGACAAGTTCAAGGTGTTCGAGAAAGAGCCGCAGCGTCTGAACATCGACGACCTGTTCTTCCGCTCCATCGACCTGCCGCACTTCAACAAGGTGACCCAGGCCATTGAAGGCATCAGCCTGCTGCCCATCGAGTCCAAGCGCTATCGTGCGGCCCTGGAGCAGTACAAGGCCTCGGGGTATGACGCCGCGGCGCTGCACGACCTGCATTTCTTCAAGAACTGCTCGTCGGTGGTATCGATTGTGTCCCTGCCCAAGGACTACAAGCTGTCCTACATGGACCTGAACCGGCTCAAGACTCACCTCAACAGCCTGTTCCCCAACACCACCCTCAAGCGCTACGCGCTGGTGATCGGCGCCTCGGCCAACCTGTCGCTGACCACCCTGATCGCCAAGAGCCCGTGCCTGTCGGATGACTTCCTGACCCTGATCGTGGCCTTTATCAAGCGTTGCTTTGCGCGCAATCCGTACCGCTTCGACGACACCCTGGACAACTCGGTGCTGGATTTCATCGTCAGCGAGCAATTCGACGAAGACCGCATCGACGATCTGCTCAACGAATTCGAGAACCCGGCGAAGATCCTCGACACCAACTGGTACGCGATCAAGCCGATGTACGAGAAGAAGTACCGCGAGCTGATCAACGACAAGGACAAGTTCGTCTCGATCAACGACATCCGCCTGTCCCGCGATTGCGTGAAGAAGGCCATCAAGTACCTGCGCGAGATCTACCGTCACCGCATCGGCAAGACCCGGGTCATCTCCCTCAATAGCCACACCGGCAAGACCGCCTATTAAGAAGGGCTTCGCCAGCGAGCCGGCTCCTACACAGCAGGGAAAAAACCTGCTGCCCTGTAGGGGCGGCCGGGCGGCGTTCCACTCGCCGGCGAATGGTCAATTTGCTCACACCACGAAACAATTAAGCAGCTCGTCGGACCGACTTGAAACTGTGCCCCTTCCGTGAACGTCACCCAGGCTGAAATCCCTGTGGGGCCTTTCTCCACGGCAAGATGCCATCACTGGACTCACGGTTACTCGGCTACACACTTTTGTCCGACAAAATAGCGCACCAGATTGGCGCGCACCTTCAGCGCGACGCCCTCTCCTGGGTCAGAATCCAGGGCGAGACCACCACGGCCCACAGCTGCGGATCACGCTCCAACAGATCGGACGCCCGCGTCGCAGACAGCTTTTCAACCTTCCCTTCGGCCAGCCAGGCCGCGACTTTTTGTGCCTGATTCTCCGCTACCGCCTGGGCCGCCTCGATCAGATCCAGGTCGGCGTCGACCCACAATAGGGCACCCTTGGCAAAGAACGGCTCCAGTTCCTTCCAGCTGATAGATGCGGTCTCACCAAGCAGCTTGGCATAGAGGGTGCTAGGTTCTTGAGTCATGGGACTGTCCAGAAATGAAATCGGCGCAATCATAACGTCGGTGCTCTGGCAGAAAAACCCAGAAGCAAATGCATCACCGATCGAGAAGCTCAGAAGCGCCAGGGACTGACGCCGAACCGGGCGCAAGCCACGCCGCAAATCTGTCTTTTTCTTTCAATTAAGCGACACCCCGCGTTTTTGCCCCCAGCCGCCAGCTTTTCAAGCGAACAACCGGCGCTCTACACTGTACCGGTACAGTTGCCAGGGGCACTTCCGACGGATATTCGCGATATATCTGATTCGGTTCTGCGACCAAGGCCGCCGGAACTATAAAAATTACAACAGTAAGAGTGGAGCACTATGAATAAGGCTACTAAGCAGATTTCCAAACTGTTTGCCGCTATGGTCCTGGCCGGTGTTGCCAGCCATTCGTTCGCAGCTGACACCATCAAGATCGGTATCGCCGGCCCCAAGACCGGCCCGGTAGCCCAGTACGGCGACATGCAGTTCAGTGGCGCGAAAATGGCCATCGAGCAGATCAACGCCAAGGGCGGCGTCAACGGCAAGAAGCTCGAAGCCGTTGAATACGATGACGCCTGTGATCCAAAACAAGCCGTGGCGGTGGCCAACAAAGTGGTCAACGATGGCGTCAAGTTCGTGGTCGGCCACCTGTGCTCCAGCTCCACTCAACCCGCTTCCGACATCTACGAAGATGAAGGCGTGATCATGATCACCCCGGCAGCCACCAGCCCGGACATCACCGCCCGTGGTTACAAAATGGTGTTCCGCACCATCGGCCTGGACAGCGCCCAGGGCCCTGCCGCCGGTAACTACATCGCCGACCACGTGAAGCCAAAAGTCGTTGCCGTCCTCCACGACAAACAGCAGTACGGTGAAGGCATCGCCAGCGCCGTGAAGCAGACCCTGGAGAAGAAAGGCACCAAGGTGGCCGTGTTCGAAGGCATCAACGCCGGCGACAAGGACTTCTCTTCGCTGATCGCCAAGCTCAAGCAAGCCAACGTCGACTTCGTCTACTACGGCGGCTACCACCCGGAGCTGGGCCTGATCCTGCGTCAATCCCAGGAAAAGGGCCTGAAGGCCAAGTTCATGGGTCCGGAAGGCGTGGGTAACGACTCCATTTCGCAGATCGCCAAGGACGCGTCCGAAGGCCTGCTGGTGACCCTGCCCAAATCCTTCGACCAGGACCCGGCCAACGTCGCCCTGGCTGACGCATTCAAGGCCAAGAAAGAAGACCCGAGCGGTCCTTTCGTATTCCCTTCCTACTCCGCGGTTGAAGTGATCGCTGGCGCCATCACCAACGCCAAGAGCGAAGACGCGGCCAAGGTGGCTGAAGCCATCCACGCCGGGACCTTCAAGACCCCGACCGGTGACCTGAGCTTCGACGCCAAGGGCGACTTGAAAGACTTCAAATTCGTGGTCTACGAGTGGCACTTCGGCAAACCTAAAACCGAAGCCTCTCCTCAGTAAGGCGCGCCCTGACTGACTGCCAATAAAGCCCACGGCTCGCCGTGGGCTTTGTTTTACGAATGTATGGGCCTGTGTTCCGTGATCCGGAATCCCGCCCACCTGAAAATCTCAAAACCGTCATCAGCGGTTCGCTGGCAAAACCCAGCCCGAAGTGGGTGCAGATCCACGGGGCCTGGGCGGGAAAATGACTCCACCAGTGAAATGCGTATCAGGTTTTTAGGAGCGTTGTAATGCCTGACCTCTATCACTTTTTCCAACAGCTGGTTAACGGTCTCACCGTTGGCAGCACGTATGCCCTGATCGCCATCGGCTATACGATGGTTTACGGCATCATTGGAATGATCAACTTCGCCCACGGCGAGGTGTACATGATCGGCTCCTATGTGGCGTTCATCGCCATCGCCGGGCTGGCCATGATGGGACTCGACAGCGTGCCGCTGTTGATGACCGCAGCCTTTATCGCGAGCATCGTCGTCACCAGTGCCTACGGCTACAGCATCGAACGGATCGCCTACCGCCCCTTGCGGGGCAGTAACCGCCTGATCCCGCTGATCTCGGCCATCGGCATGTCGATCTTCCTGCAGAACACCGTTCTGCTGGCGCAAGACTCCAAGGACAAATCCATTCCCAACCTGATCCCGGGCAATTTCTCCATCGGGCCAGGTGGCGCACATGAAGTGCTGATTTCCTACATGCAGATCGTGGTGTTCGTGGTGACCCTGGTCGCCATGCTCGGTCTGACGCTGTTCATCTCCCGTTCTCGTCTGGGTCGCGCCTGCCGTGCCTGTGCCGAAGACATCAAGATGGCCAACCTCCTGGGGATCAATACCAACAACATCATCGCCCTGACCTTCGTGATCGGCGCCGCACTGGCGGCCATCGCCGCCGTGCTGCTGAGCATGCAATACGGTGTGATCAACCCCAACGCCGGTTTCCTGGTGGGCCTCAAGGCCTTCACCGCAGCGGTCTTGGGCGGCATCGGCAGTATCCCGGGCGCGATGCTCGGCGGGCTGGTGCTGGGGGTGGCCGAAGCCTTTGGCGCCGACGTGTTCGGCGACCAGTACAAGGACGTCGTGGCGTTCGGCCTGTTGGTTCTGGTGCTGTTGTTCCGTCCGACCGGCATTCTGGGCCGTCCGGAGGTTGAGAAAGTATGACTAGGAATCTTAAATCGGCGCTATTCAGCGCCTTGCTGGTCTGGGCCGTCGCCTACCCGGTACTGGGCCTGAAACTGACCATCGTCGGCATCAACCTGGAAGTCCACAACACCAGCCCGACCATCCTGGCCACCATCGCGGTGTGCTCGGTGCTGATGTTCCTGCGGGTGCTGTTCCATAGCCAGATCAGCGCCGCCTGGAAGTCTTCTCCCAGCATGCCGCTGATTCCGGCCAAGGCCAGCAACTTCCTGACCCTGCCGGGCACCCAGCGCTGGATCATCCTGGCATTGATCGTCGTTGCCCTGGTCTGGCCATTCTTTGGCTCCCGCGGTGCGGTGGACATTGCCACGCTGATCCTGATCTACGTGATGCTGGGCCTGGGCCTGAACATCGTCGTCGGTCTGGCCGGCCTGCTGGACCTGGGTTACGTGGGGTTCTATGCCGTCGGTGCCTACAGCTACGCGCTGCTCTCGCACTACTTCGGCCTGAGCTTCTGGATCTGCCTGCCGATCGCCGGGATGATGGCGGCCACCTTCGGCTTCCTGCTGGGCTTCCCGGTGCTGCGCCTGCGCGGTGACTACCTGGCGATCGTGACCCTGGGCTTTGGCGAGATCATCCGTCTGCTGCTACGCAACATGACCGATCTCACTGGCGGCCCGAACGGCATCAGCAACATCGACAAGCCGACCTTCTTCGGCCTGACCTTCGAGCGCAAGGCAGCAGAAGGCATGCAGACCTTCCACGAGTTCTTCGGCCTGCAATACAACTCGATCAACAAGGTGATCTTCCTCTACCTGGTGGCCCTGCTGCTGGCGCTGGCGGCGCTGTTCGTCATCAACCGCCTGCTGCGCATGCCCATCGGCCGTGCCTGGGAAGCGCTGCGTGAAGACGAGATTGCCTGCCGCGCGCTGGGCCTGAACCCCACCGTGATCAAGCTCTCGGCCTTTACCCTGGGCGCCGCGTTCGCCGGTTTCGCCGGCAGCTTCTTCGCCGCGCGCCAAGGCCTGGTGACCCCGGAGTCCTTCACCTTCATCGAGTCGGCGATCATCCTCGCCATCGTCGTGCTGGGTGGCATGGGCTCGCAGCTGGGTGTGATCCTGGCGGCGATCGTGATGATCCTCTTGCCTGAAATGATGCGTGAATTCAGCGAATACCGGATGTTGATGTTCGGCGCCATGATGGTGCTGATGATGATCTGGCGTCCTCAAGGTCTGCTGCCCATGCAACGTCCTCACATGGAGCTGCGCAAATGAGCCGTGAGATCCTCAAAGTAACCGGCCTGTCGATGCGCTTCGGCGGCCTGCTGGCGGTCAACGGCGTGGCCCTGACCGTCAAGGAAAAACAAGTGGTGGCATTGATCGGCCCGAACGGCGCCGGCAAGACCACGGTGTTCAACTGCCTGACCGGTTTCTACCAGCCAAGCGCCGGCAGCATCCTCCTGGACGGTGAGCCGATCGAAGGCCTGCCGGGCCACCAGATCGCCCGCAAGGGTGTGGTGCGCACCTTCCAGAACGTGCGCCTGTTCAAGGACATGACCGCGGTCGAGAACCTGTTGATCGCCCAGCACCGTCACCTGAACACCAACTTCCTGGCCGGTCTGTTCAAGACCCCGGCGTTCCGCAAGAGCGAGCGCGAAGCCATGGAGTACGCTGGCTACTGGCTGGACAAGGTCAACCTGCGGGAATTCGCCAACCGTCCCGCCGGCACCCTGGCCTACGGTCAGCAACGCCGTCTGGAAATCGCCCGCTGCATGATGACCCGCCCGCGGATCCTCATGCTCGACGAGCCGGCCGCCGGCCTCAACCCCAAGGAAACCGAGGACCTCAAAGCACTGATCAGCGTGTTGCGTGAGGAGCACAACGTCACCGTGCTGCTGATCGAGCACGACATGAAGCTGGTCATGAGCATTTCCGACCACATCGTGGTGATCAACCAGGGCACGCCCCTGGCCGACGGTACGCCGGAACAGATCCGCGACAATCCCGAAGTGATCAAAGCCTACCTGGGGGAAGCGTAAATGCTGCAGTTCGAAAACGTTTCCACCTACTACGGCAAGATCCAGGCGTTGCACAGCGTCAACGTCGAGATCCGCCAGGGCGAAATCGTCACCCTGATCGGCGCCAACGGCGCCGGCAAATCCACCCTGCTGATGACCCTCTGCGGCTCGCCACAGGCCCACAGCGGCAGCATCCGTTACCTGGGTGAAGAGCTGGTGGGGCAAAGCTCGGCGCAGATCATGCGCAAGAGCATTGCCGTGGTGCCGGAAGGCCGCCGGGTGTTCGCCCGCCTGACCGTGGAAGAAAACCTCGCCATGGGCGGTTTCTTCACCGACAAGGGCGACTATCAGGAGCAGATGGACAAGGTCCTGGAGCTGTTTCCACGGCTCAAGGAGCGCTTCACCCAGCGCGGCGGCACCATGTCCGGCGGCGAGCAGCAGATGCTTGCCATCGGTCGGGCGCTGATGAGCAAGCCCAAGCTGTTGCTCCTGGACGAACCGTCCCTGGGCCTGGCGCCGATCATCATTCAGCAGATCTTCGACATCATCGAACAGCTGCGCCGCGACGGCGTGACGGTGTTCCTGGTGGAGCAGAACGCCAACCAGGCGCTGAAGATCGCCGACCGCGCCTATGTGCTGGAAAACGGCCGGGTGGTGATGCAAGGCACCGGCGAAGCGCTGCTGACCGATCCGAAGGTGCGCGAAGCCTATCTGGGCGGCTAAACACCTGCGTCACAAAAAACGGCCCTTCGGGGCCGTTTTTTTTATTCCGGGATAAAAAACTGTCCCGGGCTGTAACGAATGCCAATGAGCCTTCTCTAGAGGGGTAAGCAAGCACAAATGCTTCCTTACCCAACCGATCTGGAGAAACATCATGAGCACCACTCGCACCCTGTCCGCCACCGCCCTGGTCCTGGCCCTGGGCTCCGCCCTGAGCATCGCTGCCGTCTCCACCACCGCGCAAGCCGCCGACGACATGGAGAAATGCTTCGGCGTGGCCATGAAGGGCAAGAACGACTGCGCCGCGGGCGCCGGCACCAGCTGCGCCGGTACCTCCAAGGTCAACGACCAGGCCAACGCCTGGAAACTGGTGCCCAAGGGCACTTGCGAAAAAACCGCCAGCAGCACCTCGCCCACCGGTTTCGGCCAGCTCGAAGCCTTCAAAGCCAAGTCCTGATCCTGCGCCAGCCTGAGTGTCGATGATGAACACAGCCTTGATCCCACGTCCCCGCCACGACATTCAGGCGTCCACCCCGAGCCTGCCGCCCTGTGCAGGCCTGGGGCTCAAGAGCCAACACTTCAAGGACGTCCTCGAACAGCGTCCCGACATTGGCTTTTTCGAGGTGCATGCCGAGAACTACATGGTGACGGGCGGGCCCTTCCATCATTACCTGGGCCTGATTCGCCAGGAGTATCCGCTGTCGCTGCACGGTGTCGGTCTGTCCATTGGCGGCGAAGGCCCCCTGGACAGCGAGCATCTGCGACGTCTGGCGGTCTTGATCGAGCGCTATCAACCCCAGTCCTTTTCCGAACACCTGGCCTGGTCCAGCCACGGCCCGGCGTTTCTCAACGACCTGCTGCCCCTGGCCTACGATGTGCCGACCCTGCTGCGGGTCTGCGACCACATCGACCAACTGCAGAATCATCTGGGGCGAACCATGCTGCTGGAAAACCCCGCTACCTACCTGCAGTTCCAACGCTCGACCCTGGACGAGACGGACTTCATCCGCGAAGTGATCCAGCGCAGCGGTTGCGGCCTGCTGCTGGACGTCAACAACCTCTACGTGTCCTGCATCAACCACCAGCGCGATCCCCTGGCCTATCTGCAGGCACTGCCGCTGCAAGCCGTGGGCGAGATCCATCTGGCCGGGTTCGCCGAAGACCGGGACAACCTCGGCGACCGCCTGTTGATCGACGACCACGGCGCCCCGGTAGACCGGGAAGTCTGGACCCTGTACCAACAGGTGCTGGGGCGGATCGGCCCCATGGCCACCCTGATCGAACGGGACAATCAGGTGCCGAGCCTGACCACGCTGCTGGGGGAGGCCGCTCAGGCCCAGGCGCTGTTACACCAGGCGCGGGTGCAGCCATGAGCAACCACGCCCTCTTTGCCCAGGCGCTACTGAGCGCCGAATCCATCTGCCCGGAGGGGCTTTGCAGCAGCAACGGCGCCGATCCGGCCAGTCGCTTCGCGGTCTATCGCAACAACGTGCAAGGCTCGCTGATCAACGCCCTGGCGGAGGCCTACCCAGTGCTGGCACAACTGGTGGGGCAGACATTCTTCAACGCCATGGCCCGTCTGTATGTGCAGGATTTCCCTCCACACAGCCCGTTGCTCAACGACTACGGCCAGGACCTGGCGGACTTCATCCAGGGCTTCGCTCCGGCGGCGGCCCTGCCCTATCTGGCCGATATTGCGCGCCTGGAACGGCTGCGGGTCGAGGCTTATCACGCCGCCGACGCCGAGCCTCTGCAACCGGCCCAACTGCTGGCGGCGATGAACCAGCCCGATCGCCTCGGCCAGCTCTGCCTGCAGTTGCATCCGTCACTGCGCACCCTGCACTCGGCGTTCGCCGTCGTCAGCCTGTGGGCCGCTCACCAGAGCGACGCTGCCTGGCCGGCGTTCGACCTGCACCAGAGCCAGCACGCCCTGGTGCTGCGCAATGCCCTGGAAGTGCGGGTGATCGCACTGGACGCCGGCAGCGCCACCTTCATCGACAGCCTGCGCCACCACTGGCCGCTGGAAATCGCCGCCGCTTATGCCCTGGACGCCCAGGCCGACTTCGACCTGGGCCAGTGCCTGGGCCTGCTGCTGGCCCACGGCGCCCTCATCGACCTGCAACCTCACCAAAAGGCTTGACCATGAACACCCAGACACCTGCCCCCGTTAGCGGACTGCTGCACCGAATCATTCAAGGGTTCGAGCGTATTCCCTACAGCCTGATCGCCTTTATCGCGCGCTTTTCCATCGCCGCGGTATTCTGGAAATCCGGCCAGACCAAGGTCGAGGGACTGGCCATCGACCTGGTCGATGGCACCTTCGAACTGGGCTGGCCGCGCTTGGCGGACTCCACCATTCCCCTGTTCCAGAGCGAATACCACGTACCCCTGCTGAGCCCGGAAGTGGCGGCGCACCTGGCGGCCTTCGCCGAGCACTTTTTCCCAGTGCTGATCCTGCTGGGCCTGGCCACGCGCTTTTCCGCCCTGGCGCTGCTGGGGATGACCCTGACCATCCAGCTTTTCGTCTACCCCGACGCCTACCCGACCCACGGCACCTGGGCGGCGATCTTGCTGCTGTTGATGGCCCGTGGCCCGGGCGTGTTTTCCCTCGACCACCTGCTGGCCCGGCATTTTCACCACCGTCCTCTGTAGCCGCTGCCGCAGGTTGCGAAAAGGGCCATAGGCCCTTGAACCGATTCAAGTTCGCAACCCACTGGCCGCGGCTACAGACGATCCAGCGCCTCACCGCTGCGGCGGAACCAGTCCATCAGGTAATCGGCCAGCACCTGGGTGCGCCTGGGTAGGCCGCCCTGATAGGGATGCACCAGGTACATCGGCATGCTGCGGGTCTGGTAGTCCCGCAGCAGCCAGCGCAAGCGGCCATCGGCCAACTCGCTGTGCAGCATGTAGGAAGGCAACCGGGCGATTCCCGCCCCCACCAGGGCGGCCTTCTTCAGCAGGTTGTAGTGATTGCTGGCAAAAGGACCGCTGACCCGCACCCGCAGCAGCTCGTGACGCTGGTGATAGAGCCACTCTTCCCGCCCGCTGTAGTGGCTGTTGAGCAGGCAGCGATGCTCGGCCAGCTCCGCGGGAGTCTGCGGCTCGCCGTATTGCTCCAGATAGGCCGGGCTGGCGCAGGTCATCTCATGCCAGGCCAGCAGCGGCCGGGCGACCAGGCGCTGATCGTTGGCCACTTCCGAGCGCACCGCCAGATCAAACCCCTCCCGAGCCAGGTCGCGGTAGCTGTTGTTCAGGTCCAGCTCGATCTGCACCTGGGGATAGTGCCGGGAGAACTCCAGCAGCAGGCCGTCGAAAAAGGTTTCGCCCAAGGACACCGGCACCGTCAGGCGCACCGGGCCGGCCATGTCGTCCTTGAGCCGCGCCAGGGCCTGATGCGCTCGCTCGACTTGAGCCACCAGCGCCTGGGCCTGAGGCAAAAGCGCCGCGCCGGCGGCGGTCAGGTCCAGGCGCCGAGTGGTGCGTTGCAATAGCACCACGGCGAACTTGGCTTCCAGAGCACTGATGCGCTTGGACAGCTGGCCCTTGCTGCACCCCAGTTGCTGGGCCGCCAGGGTAAAGCTGCCCGCCTCCACCAACACTGCAAACGCCACCAGATCATCCATCTCGCTCATGGATTGTTTCCATTTGAAAACCAAAGGTTGCCTATTAGCGCGTTAATCCATGGAAAAAACCACTCTAGACTGCAACCTCCCCCCCTTTTCGAGGAACAGCCCATGAAGATTCTCTTGATCGGTGCCAACGGCACCATTGGCTCGGCGGTTGACCGGGAACTGTCCCAGCGCCACGAAGTGATCCGTATCGGCCGCACCAGCGGTGACTTCCAGGTGGATATCAGTGATGCCCAGTCGATCCGCGCACTGTTCGAAAAGACCGGTCGCTTCGATGCGCTGGTCTGTGCCGCAGGCAACGTCACTTTCGCCCCCTTGGCAGAAATGACCGCCGAACACTTCAGCCTGGGCCTGCACGACAAACTGATGGGCCAGGTCAACCTGCTGCTGATCGGCCGCGAATACGCCAACGACGGTGCGTCCTTCACCTTCACCACCGGCGTGCTGAGCCACGACCCGATCCGCAGCGGCGCTTCGGCCGCCCTGGTCAACGGCGCCATCGACAGCTTCGTGCGGGCCGCCGCCATCGAGCTGCCCCGGGGCCTGCGAGTCAACTCCATCAGCCCCAACGTGCTGCAGGAAGCCATGGGCAGCTATGCCCCCTACTTTCGCGGCTTCAAGCCGGTGCCGGCGGCCGACGTGGCCCTGGCCTACGCCAAGAGCGTGGAAGGCCTGCAGACCGGCCAGACCTACCACGTCGGCTGATCCGGCTTGTGTAGGAGCTGGTTTGTGTAGGAGCAGGCTTGCCAGCGAAGGCGTCCTCCCGAACCACACAAGGCTCCAGGGCCTCTTCGCCGGCAAGCCGGCTCCTGCGGTTGATGGCGCTGCTGCGTTCAATCCGGGGTTGTGGTGACCGGGCGGGCTGCGTAACGTGTCGGCTTCCGCTTGGAGGCCCCATGATGCGCACCGCCCGTTCACTGCTTTGCTTCGCCCTGTTACCGCTGTTTGCCGGCTGTCAGATGTTGCCGATGTTCAACTCTCAACCCGAGGCGCCCTCCATGGCCGGGCTGACCCGGATGCAGGGTGAACTCAGCGCGGCAGACGGCAAGTTGCTGTTCAAGCCCTGCACCGAAGATCGCCGTTATGTGGTCAGCGATGGCGGCGACACCAGCGTGCTGCAAGAGGCCGCTACCCTGGCTGAAAAACAAGGCAAGCTGTTCGCCGACCTGCGGGGCAAGTTTTCCGCCAGCGGCAGCAGCGACGGGCAGTTGGACCTGCGCCAGCTGTATCGCATCGAAGGTTCCGGCAATGCCTGCAACGACCCGAATTTCCAGCGTCTGATCCTGCGGGCCGGCGGCAAGAATCCGGCCTGGAATGTCGATGTCAGTGCCAAGGGCATGATGATCGAGCGCGTCGGCCAGCCAAACCTGGCCCTGCCGTATCTGGAAGAGCAACTGGGCGACGGCCGTTTCAACCTCAGCAGCGAAGCCAATCACCAGCACGTGGAGCTTTGGGTCGCACCGCAACGTTGCGTCGACCCCGTTACCGGCAGCGTCCAGCACCTGAGCGCCGAGCTGCGGGTGGATGGTCAGGTGCAGCGCGGTTGCGGCTATTTCGGCGGCTCGCGCAACGACTGATTCGACGAGCAGCGGTTTTAGCCTCACGGCGACGGTGGATTGCGGCTTATAATCGCCGGTTTGTGCAAAGCAAGCCGGCGCACTGTTGCGCACCGCCTACCCGGATCCTGTCATGTTACGAATCACCGAACTCAAGTTGCCGATCGACCATCCCGATGAAGACCTGCGCGCCGCTATCGTGCAGCGCTTGGGGATCGCCAGCGATGACCTGCTCGATTTCACCTTGTTCAAACGCAGCTACGATGCGCGCAAGAAATCTTCCGAGCTGTGCTTCATCTACACCATCGACCTCAACGTGCGCGACGAAGCGGCGCTGCTGCTCAAGTTCGCCGACGACCGTAACGTCAACCCGGCGCCGGATGTCAGCTACAAGGTGGTGGGCCAGGCCCCGGCAGACCTGAGCGAGCGACCGATCGTGGTGGGTTTCGGCCCTTGCGGCATCTTTGCCGGCCTGTTGCTGGCACAGATGGGCTTCAAGCCGATCGTCCTCGAGCGCGGCAAGGAAGTGCGCCAGCGCACCAAGGACACCTGGGGCCTGTGGCGCAAAAGCGTGCTCAACCCCGAGTCCAACGTGCAGTTCGGCGAAGGCGGCGCCGGGACCTTCTCCGACGGCAAGCTCTACAGCCAGATCAAGGACCCGCAGCACCACGGCCGCAAGGTGCTCCACGAGTTCGTCAAGGCCGGTGCGCCAGACGAGATTCTCTACGTCAGCAAGCCGCACATCGGCACCTTCCGCCTCACTGGCGTGGTGGAAAACATGCGCCAGCAGATCATCGCCCTGGGCGGTGAAGTGCGCTTCGAGCAGCGGGTCACCGACGTGCTGATCGAAGACGGTCAATTGCAGGGCGTGGAACTGGCCAGCGGTGAACAACTGCATTCCCGGCACGTGATCCTGGCCCTGGGTCACAGCGCCCGCGACACCTTCCGCATGCTCCACAGTCGGGGCGTGTACATGGAAGCCAAGCCGTTCTCGGTGGGTTTCCGCATCGAACACCCGCAATCGCTGATCGACAGCGCGCGCCTGGGCAAGTACGCCGGCCACCCGAAACTCGGCGCCGCCGACTACAAGCTGGTGCACCACGCCAAGAACGGCCGTTCGGTCTACAGCTTCTGCATGTGCCCGGGCGGCACCGTGGTTGCCGCCACCTCTGAGCCAAACCGGGTGGTGACCAACGGCATGAGCCAGTACTCGCGCAACGAGCGCAATGCAAACTCCGGAATCGTGGTGGGCATTACCCCGGAAGTGGATTACCCGGGCGGCCCGCTGGCCGGCATCGAATTGCAGGAACGCCTGGAGTCCCACGCCTTCGTCCTGGGTGGCAGCAACTACCAGGCCCCGGCGCAGCTGGTGGGCGATTTCATTGCTGGCAAGCCGACTACCGCCCTGGGCAGCGTCGAGCCCTCCTACAAGCCCGGCGTGAACCTGGGTGACCTGGCCCTGGCGTTGCCGGACTTCGCCATCGAGGCCATTCGTGAGGCGCTGCCGGCCTTTGAACGGCAGATCAAGGGCTACTCGCTGCACGACGCGGTGCTGACCGGCATCGAGACCCGCACCTCATCGCCACTGCGTATTACCCGTGATGCCTCGATGCAGAGCCTGAATGTGAAGGGTCTGTACCCCGCTGGCGAAGGCGCCGGTTATGCCGGGGGAATTCTTTCCGCCGGTGTGGACGGGATTCGTATTGCCGAAGCCGTGGCCCGCGACATCCTCGGCATTCAGGCCTGACGCACCGGCCCTTTCGCCGGCAAGCCGGCTCCTACCGCCTGCCGTAGGAGCTGGCTCGCCAGCGAAGATGTCATCCAGGACAGTGCAAGGCTCAAGGGCCTCTTCGCCGGCAAGCCGGCTCCTACGACAGGTTCAGATGCCGGCACGCAATACGCTGGCCGGGAGTGCCTCGCCACGCTCGACGCTGGCCGCTACCGCATCGATCAAGGCATCCAACTCATACCCCTGCTCCGCCAGCCACTGCTCATCGTAGTAAGTGGTCGCATAGCGCTCGCCACCGTCACAGAGAATCGCCACGATCGACCCCGTCTCACCCGCGGCGGCCATCTGCTGCGCGGCCATCAGTGCGCCAATCAGGTTGGTGCCGCTGGAGCCGCCAACCCGTCGGCCAAGGCGCTGGGCCAGGTAATGCATGGCCGCCAGGGACAAGGCATCCGGCACCTTGACCATGGCGTCGATCACTTTGGGCAGGAACGAAGCTTCGACCCGCGGCCGGCCGATGCCTTCGATCCGCGAACCGCAGTCCAAACGCAAACTAGCATCGCCGCTCAGGTAGTAGTCGAAGAACACCGAACGCTCGGCGTCGGCACACAACACCCGGGTGCCGTGCTGGCGATAACGCACGTAGCGCCCCAGAGTCGCGGTAGTGCCGCCGGTACCAGGGCTGGAGATCAGCCAGCTGGGCTCGGGATAACGCTCGAAGCGCAGCTGCTGGAAGATCGACTCGGCAATGTTGTTGTTGGCCCGCCAGTCGGTGGCCCGCTCGGCGTAGGTGAATTGATCCATGAAGTGGCCGCCACTCTCCCGGGCCAAACGCTCGGATTCGGCATAGATCTGCGTCGGGTCCTGCACCAGATGGCTCTTGCCACCATAGAAGGCGATCTGGGCGATCTTTTCCTGGGAGGTGGTGGCTGGCATCACGGCAATGAAAGGCAATCCCAGGAGACGGGCGAAATAAGCCTCGGAAATCGCCGTGGAGCCACTGGAGGCCTCGATCACTGGCGCACCGGGCTTGAGCCAGCCGTTACACAGGGCATAAAGAAACAGCGAGCGAGCCAGGCGGTGCTTGAGACTGCCGGTGGGATGGCTGGATTCATCCTTGAAATACAATTCAATGCCAGGCAGTCCCGGCAAAGGCAGCGGAATCAGGTGGGTGTCGGCGCTGCGCTGGAAGTCGGCTTCGATGATGCGGATGGCCTCACGGGCCCACTGGCGATTGTCACTCATGTTCTATTCTCGTCAGATCGAACGCCGTACCGGCGCAAGAAGATGAAATGCACCCGGCGGAGATGATCCGGGTTCGTGGCTGACTGGCGTTTTCCCGGGAAAAACAGCTCGGAACGGCCCTGAGAAGACATGTTATGAAATAACTTTCGGACCTTACAGATACAGCTGGGAAGCAATTGGAAACACAACTGCAAAAGCGCATTTTCAAGCAGGCCCTTTAGCCTCTGCATATAATAAAAAAGAATATAATTTTTGTTTTAACAACTATCTGTACGGGTTAGGGTGTGCCACCTTTTTTAGATTTAGATGGAGAGCGACCTTGCCTCTGCGTAGCACTTTCACTCGTTTCTTTGCCATGGAAGCTGCCAGCGGTCTGTTATTGATCGCCGCTGCCATCCTGGCTCTCATCATCAACAACTCGCCACTGTCCTGGCTGTACAACGGCCTGCTGGAAACCCCGGTGGTGGCCCAGATCGGCGCCTTGAAGATCGCCAAACCGCTGTTGCTGTGGATCAACGACGGTCTGATGGCGCTGTTCTTCCTGCTGATCGGCCTTGAGGTCAAGCGCGAAGTCCTGGAAGGGCAACTGTCCAAGCCTTCGCAAATCGTCCTACCGGGCATGGCGGCCATTGGCGGCATGCTGGTCCCGGCGCTGATCTACTGGTTTCTCAACCGGGACAATCCGGCGGCACTCAATGGCTGGGCGATTCCCACCGCCACCGACATCGCCTTCGCCCTGGGGGTCCTGGCCCTGCTGGGCAAGCGGGTGCCGACATCGCTGAAACTGTTCCTCATGACCCTGGCGATCATCGATGACCTGGGGGCCATCGTGATCATCGCGATCTTCTATTCCGGCGCCCTGTCGACTCTGTCACTGATGCTGGCGGCCGCCTGTATTGCCGCCCTGGTGGCGATGAACCGCATGGGGGTGGTGAAACTCGGGCCGTACATGATCATCGGCCTGATTCTCTGGGTTTGCGTGCTCAAGAGTGGTGTCCACGCCACCCTGGCCGGCGTGACCCTGGCCTTCTGCATTCCCTTGCGTACCCGTAATGCCGAACCCTCGCCCTCGCTGGCCCTGGAACATGCGCTGCATCCCTGGGTGGCGTTCGGCATCCTGCCACTGTTCGCCTTCGCCAACGCCGGCCTGTCCCTGAACGGCGTGACCCTTGAGAGCTTCACCCACCATGTCCCCATGGGCATCGCCATCGGCCTGTTGCTGGGCAAGACCATCGGTGTGTTCGGCCTCAGCTGGTTGGCGGTCAAAGCCGGACTTACGGCCTTGCCTGCCGGCGCCAACTGGGGCCAGATCCTCGGGGTGGCAATTCTCTGCGGCATCGGCTTCACCATGAGCCTGTTCGTCGGCTCCCTGGCCTTCGTGCCCGGTAGCAGCGAATACGCCGGCATGGATCGCATGGGGATTCTCACCGGCTCGTTGCTGGCCGCACTGATTGGCTATGCGGTTACCGCCGCCGCCAGCCGCAAGAACACGGCGCTGGCCTCCTGATCCACACCGATCCGACCGCCTGAAAACACAAAACCCCGACCAGTTGCCTGGCCGGGGTTTTGTTTTGTAGCAGAAATATCAGCGGGTAACGCGGCTGGTACCGTTGACGCTCATGATGCGTACGCGATCGCCAACCCGGAACACTTCGTTTTCCTGCACCTGCTGCACATAGGCACGCATGCTGCCGTCGTCTTCACGCACGGTGATTTCCACGCCCTGGGTACGGGTCAGGCCTTCTTCAGTGGCCGAGCCCAGCAGACCGCCAGCTACCGCACCGATCACAGCGGTGACGATGCTGCCACGGCCGCCGCCGATGGCGCTGCCACCCACGCCACCAATCACAGCGCCAGCAGCGCCGCCGATGGGGGTCTTGGTGCCTTCGATTTTCACCGGACGCAGGGACTCGATGGTGCCCATACGCACGGTTTGCACACGACGTGCTTCATCACGGGAGTAGGAGTCACCGGTCAGGTTAGAGGCACAACCGCCGAGCAACATTGCCATCGTGGTGAAAGACGCAACCAGCAAAACAGACTTACGCATAGGATCAACTCCAAAGGACAGATAGCCATTAGACTCCGCAGCTTGACGCCTGTCACGGCACCGCCCGGATAAAATTGGTTTCATTCAGCCAAAGTACAGACTGCAAAAAAGCCAAACCGTCTCAATACGGTAACGCCGATTTCCAGCATAGCGCCAACCAGCAAGGGATTTTCATGGATTACTTCATCATCATCGTGACCACCATCGCCGGTCTGTATTTCCATTGGTGGCTTTACGTGCGCATCAAGCGTTGGGTGGACCGGGACCTGGCTTTGTCCCTGGCCGGAACCGATGAACAGAAGAAACAATTCATGCTGCAACAGCTGGCCGAGGCCCAACGCCAGAAAGTAAAACGCCGGGACCTGCCGCAATGGCTGGAAGCCGCCGCGGCCGGTTATCCCGGCGACTGACCTGCGCGCTTCAGGGGGCCAGGCGCTCCCGGCTCCACTGCCCCGCCTGCAGGCGATAGTTCAAACGGTCATGCAGGCGGCTGGGGCGACCCTGCCAGAACTCGATGCGCTCCGGCAGCAGGCGATAACCACCCCAATGTTCCGGGCAATCGGGCTGACTATCACTGAAACGCGCCTCGGTGGCCTTGAGCAATTCCTGCAACTCGTTGCGATCGGCGATCACCCGGCTTTGCGGTGAAGCCCAGGCCCCCAACCGACTCCCCAGGGGGCGCACCTGATAATAGGCATCAGACTCCTGGGGAGTGACCTTGACCACCTTTCCTTCGATCCGCACCTGACGCTCCAGGGTCGGCCAGAAGAAGGTCATGGCGGCAAAGGGCCGTGCGGCCAGTTGCTCGCCCTTGGCGCTTTCGTAGTTGGTGAAGAAGGTGAAACCCTGTTCATCCAGCCCCTTGAGCAACAAGATGCGGCAGTGGGGACGACCCTCGGTATCGACAGTCGCCAGCGTCATGGCATTGGCCTCTACCGGCGGTTGCTCGGTCTTCACCGCTTCGGCAAACCACTGATGAAACAGCGCGAAGGGTTCACCCGGGGCCTGAGCCTCGGACAAACCATCGCGGGTGTAATCCCGGCGCATATCAGCCAGAGACTGAGTCATGCCTGCTTCCTTATCCTTGAGAATCAGTTTTTAGCCTGAGCAGTAGCCGTTGTTTTCTTCGCTGGAGCTGCGGCCTTCTTCGCTGGAGCCTTCTTGGCGGCAGGCTTCTTGGCAACGGTGGACTTCTTCGCCGGCGCTGCGGCCTTTTTGCCGGAGGCGGCAGGAACGGGCAGCTTGGCATCTTGCACCGCGACCATTTCGGTCTCGGACGGCGTCGGCTGGTTGTACTTGCTCAGCAGGCCCAGCATGGTGCTGCGCTGGGTCAGCATGATTTCCACTCGACGGTTCAGCGAACGGCCTTGAGGGCTGTCATTGGCAGCACGTGGCATGACCGCACCCATGCCACGCAGCATCAGGCGGTCCTGCTTCAAGCCGCTGAGGCTGAAGATGGCAGCAACGGACTGGGCGCGATCACGGCTCAGCTTCTGGTTGGCCAGGGTCGGGCCGGTCGCATCGGCGTGACCGAGAATCAGTACGGCGGTCTTGGGGTCACCTTCAACAGCCTTGGCCACGCGGGTGAATGGGCCCAGGGTCACCGGCAGCAGCATGGCTGGACGGTCCGGGTTGAAGGACGCATCGACCAGCGCAGTCACCACCAGCACGTTTTCGCGACGTTCTACTTGCAGCTTGCTGTCCTTCACCGCTTCACGCAGGCGCGGCTCGTAGTCGTCCAGCCAGGCCTGGGTGATTTTCGGGTCGGGCATTGGAATGTCCGCCACATTGACCTTGCTCAGGGGCTTGGGCTGGCTCTTGGCAAACGGCCACCACCAGTGGGTCTCGGAGTCGGCGGCCTTGGCGACCTCTGGAGCTGGAGTCGGCTCGGCTTTCTTGGTCTCAGCCACAGGCTTGTCGGCGGATTCCTTGGAGGAGAACGGCCACCACCAGTTGCTGCTCTCGGCCTTGGCGGCAGGAGCGGCAGGTGCTGCGGCTACAGGGGCAGGAGCTGGAGCAGGCTCGGCTGCTGCCGGCTTGGCGGCAACCGGAGCTTTGCCTGCCGGTGCTGCCTGCTTCGCGGAGGCGGTGGTTTTACCGGCAGCGGCCGCAGGAGCAGCGGGCTTGGCCGCCACTGCCGGCTTGCCCGCTGGAGCGGCAGGAGCTGGCGCTTCGGCTGCGACGGGTTTTTCAGCGGCCTGCGGGGCTTCCTTGCTGCTGGCCTTATCGGACCCGAACGACCACCAATGGCCGCCATCCGCTTCATTTTGTGGGGTTTGTGCACAACCGGTGACGGTCAGGCAGATGGCCAAGGCTAGAGACTTGTTCGACGACATGGGATATCCACAAAATGAGATAAAAAATTCGGTCTACATGACCGGTACAAACAGACGCTTGGAAATTATAAAAGCCACAGGGTTCCGTCCTGCAGCTTTCCAAGCATGTTTAAGCAAAAAAGTGCTTAACAGCAACCTTTTTACAGACAATCCGACAAAGCCCGCACCAGCTTCTGTGCCCGTGGATCCATCAATACATAAGGCCCCAGGGTATTTGTCACAAAACCGAACGCCACATCATGCTCCGGGTCAGCAAAACCGATGGAACCCCCGGCCCCCGGATGCCCGAACGCCCGAGCCCCCAGGCCAAAAGTGGCATTGGCGACCTGGGGTTGATCAAGCATGCAGCCCAGGCCGAATCGGGTCTGGGTCAGCAGGGTCTTGTCCATGCCCAGGCTGTGCTCGCGGGTCAGCTCTTCGAGCATATCGGCCTCCAGCAAGCTGCCATCGAGCAGGCCGCTGTAGAACCCGGCGAGACTGCGGGCGTTGCCATGGCCATTGGCTGCCGGCTGCTGCATGCGCCGCCATTCGGGTTTGTTGGTGCTGGTCATGATAGACGGTGGATTGGTGAAGGCCCGGGTGGTCATGGCCGTCGGCTCGCGCAGGGTCACCTGCAGCAAGCGCTGGGCTGCTGCGTCACCCACATTGCCCTTGCCACGGGCGATATGCGCCACCCGATGGAACTCTTCGTCGGCCAGGCCGACATGGAAGTCCAGCCGCAGGGGTCTTGCCACCCGGGCCGCAATGGACTCTCCCGGACCGCGTCCATCGGCGCGTCGGATCAGTTCACCCACCAACCAGCCATAGGTGATAGCGGCGTAGCCATGCCCATCACCCGGCGTCCACCAGGGCTGCTCGGCGGCCAGGGCATCGACCATGGTCTGCCAGTCGTAGAGGGCCTCGGCAGGCAGCAACTCGCGCAGGGCCGGCAAGCCCGCCTGATGACAGAGTAATTGGCGCAAGGTAATGGCAGCTTTGCCTGCTGCGGCGAACTCCGGCCAGTAACTGGCGACCGGCGCATCCAGCCGGAGCTTGCCTTCGGCCACCAGTTGCAGGGCGGTGACCGCAGTGAAGGTCTTGGTGCAGGAGAACAGATTGGCGATGGTATCGCTGTGCCAGGCCTCGGCACCGTCCTTGTCGGCGGTGCCGGCCCACAGGTCGATGACGGTTTCTCCGCCGATCTGGATGCACAGCGCCGCGCCGCGCTCCTGGGGATCGTCGAACAGTGCCGCGAAGGCTTCGCGTACC
Organism: Pseudomonas danubii; assembly: GCF_042980055.1. NCBI lineage: Bacteria > Pseudomonadati > Pseudomonadota > Gammaproteobacteria > Pseudomonadales > Pseudomonadaceae > Pseudomonas > Pseudomonas danubii. Next base: position 2,662,250 of record NZ_CP116502.1, on the reverse strand, counting down.
GCCTCGAATTTAAGTTCGTAATGACCCTGAATCTGCACCCTGACTCCCCCAGCACATTTGCTCGACAACGAGGCGCGCATTGTTCCAGCCCGAAACGGATTTGGGAACAGCCAACGGAGCTCTGCGCAGCGCGGCAGAGCCCCGGATCGATCAATGACCGTTAGCGGAATGGCCGCCAGCGTGCTCACCCGCGCCCTTGCCTTCGTGGCCCTTGCCCGCTTCCTCGCTGCCATGCTCGGCGGCTTCAGCCTGCTGCGCCTGAACCCGGGCCTTCTGTGTTTCCTTGGCCAGTTGTTCAATCGCCTGCAGGTTGCTCTTGCGCACATTGTCGACAAAACCCTGGAAGGGCACATCGGTAATGCCCACCAGGCCAAAATGGCCATTTTCACCGTCCAGCAGACGTCCGGTTACCGGTTGGTCGAGATACTGGAACCAATGCACACCGACAATCGATGGCTCACTCACGGCCTGTTTGAGGAAGTTGGCGTAGGCCGGCCCACGATCTTCCTCCCGAGCCAGCTCGGTCACCCCGCCCCAGAACGGGCCACGATCCCGGGAGCCGAAATTGAACTCGGTCACCAGCACCGGCTTGTCCAGGCTGCGCAGGTACGCAAAGTCCTGACCGTCCTGAGGCTTGAGGGTGTACATGTTGAAGCTCAGCACATCGCAGTACTGGGCACAGGCCGCCACCGCCTCGGGATTGCTGACGGCAAAGCGACCGCCCAGCAGCAGATGGTTGGGGGCATGCCACTTCAGCGAGTCGGCGATGGTCTTGAAATAGGTCTCGGCAAAGACTTTCTGGAAATACTTGAAGTCAGCCTCGATCTCCGGGTGTTCGGGACTTGGCTGTGGCGGCACGAAACCCGGGTCTTCCATCAACTCCCAGGCCGGCAGATCGATGCCCCAGGCTTTCGACAGGCCCGCCTGGTTACGATATTTGTCCCGCAGTTGCTTGAGGAAGGCCCGTTTGGCCGGCACATCGGTGGTCAGACGCAGGGTGCCGTAGGCCAGGGCATAGCGGGCTTTCGGATCATCACCGGGACCGGCCCAGGCCAGCTCGTTGTCGGCAAAATAACCAATCAGCCAGGGATCATCCCGATGGTCGCGGGCGGCGATGGCCACGGCGCGCTCGGTGGCCATGGCAAAGCGCGGATCGAAGGGGTCCGGCATGCCGCCCCACCAATCACTGCCCGTGCTGATGCTGGCGTAATCACCCACGATCGACAGCGGCAAGGTGTAGGGCACCCGGTCGGCCGCCCCTAGCGCCGGGGCGCTCCAGTTGCCGATGGTGTTGAATCCCCAGGCCTGCAAGCGGTCCAGGGTGTGGCTGACCCAGCGTCGCTCATCGAAGGTCGGTGCCGCGCATGGGACTGCGGCGGCTTCAGGCGCCGCTGGCTTGCGCTCGGTACTGGAGGCTTCGGCCGGAGCTTCGCTGGCCATTGCACAGGGGGCGCTGTAGGTACGTTGCAGGTTGGCCCGATAGAAGTCGTACCAGCGGCCGGCGTTGTAACCACGTCCCCGGTCGGCGCCGTTGCCGCCACGGTTGTCGCCCTCACCGTAATGGCTCGCCAGGGGCTCGCCATCCTTGGGCAAGGCGCTGAACATCCACTCACGCCCGGCGACATAGGTCTGGCTGTTATCCGGGGCCACGGTGTTGACGCCCAGGGAGTAGAACGGGTGACCTTGCGGAGTCACCAGGAACCAGCGCCCGTCACGCTTTTCCGTGCGGAAGAAGCCGCTGGCCTTGAAGCTCGGGCCCTTGTCCCAGCCGCCAAACTTGTCCAGGGAAGTCTTCTCGCGCTCGCCAAGCCACGCCTTGAGTTGCTGCTGTTCCTTGGCATCGGCCGCCTTGAGCTGATCGTCGCTGGTAATCTTTTCCGGCCAGCGGGACCGGGTCGACTGGCCGTAGCCATCCACCAGGGAACCGTAGACCGCCTTGATCACGCCCTCGCCGTCCTGCACGCCAAAGCGCTCGAGGAGAATACTCTGAGCGGCCTTGGGGCTATCCAGGGACAAGGTCACCGACACCACCTGGCTGCGGTCCAATTGTCCCTCGCTGCTGGCCAGCAGGATGCGCTGGCCGTCCACGGTCATCGGCATCGGCGGCGCGGCCTTCATGCCCTGGCTCAGGGGAGTGTTGGCCACCAATGGCACCAGCAGGGTCTGCGCCGGCCCCGCGGGCAGATCGACGCGGCTGACCAGGGTCTTGCCGTCGTTGCTTTGAATGGTCACATAGAGGGTCAGGGCCCAGTTCATGGCGCTCTGGATGCGCAGGCTCATCATCCCCGACTGCGACCAGTCCCAAGCGCCGCTCTGGGGCGTCAGGGTCAGGCTGGGCCGACTGGTCGGGTTGAAGATGATGCGCCGCAGCACTTCGCCTTCGGCCGTTTGCTCCGCGTTGGACTGCGGCAGGCTGGCATCTTGTGTCGCCACCTGCACCACAGCGGCAGGCCGGACAAAGTTGAACAGCGTCTGTTGTCCGGTCGGGGCCGCCCACACAGGCGCGGTAAACAACAGGGCAAATACAGCGGGCAACGAACGGCGAATCATATGAACCTGGCTCTCCCTAAAGACCGATAAACGGCCGGTGCTGAAGCGGTGATATGAAATAGACAGCAAGGCGCGCAAAGGTGCGCGCCTTGCTTATGATATTTCTCGGCGAAATGGCGGCAAGGCATTGAGGATAGCCTTGCCATAGCGCTGGGTGACCAGGCGGCGGTCCAGCAGGGTGATGGTGCCGCGGTCCTGCTCGGTGCGCAGCAGACGGCCGCAGGCCTGAACCAGCTTGAGAGAAGCATCCGGCACCGAGATTTCCATGAATGGATTGCCACCCCGGGCCTCGATCCATTCCGCCAGCGCCGCTTCCACCGGATCATCCGGTACCGAGAACGGGATCTTGGCGATCACCACGTGCTCACAGTAAGCACCGGGCAAGTCCACCCCTTCGGCAAAGCTCGCCAGGCCGAACAGCACGCTGGAATCGCCACCGTCGACCCGGGCCTTGTGCTTGTTGAGGGTTTCCTGCTTGGACAGGTTGCCCTGGATGAACACCTGCTTGCGCCAATCCCGATCCAGACCGTCGAACACGTCCTGCATCTGCTTGCGCGAGGAGAACAGCACCAGAGTGCCCCGGGAGCCTTCCACCAATTCCGGCAGGTCGCGGATGATCGCCGCCGTATGCGCCGGCGCATCCCGCGGATCGGCACGCAGGTCAGGCACTCGCAACACCCCGGCATCAGCGTGATGGAACGGGCTGGGTACCACCGCAGTCACGGCTTTCTTCGGCAGCCCGGCACGCATGCGGAAGCGGTCGAAGGTGCCCAGGGCGGTCAGGGTCGCCGACGTCACCAGGGCGCCGTAGGCCACGTTCCACAAATTGCGTCGGAGCATCTCCGCTGCGAGGATCGGGCTGGCGTTGACCTCGATGTCGAACAGCGAGCCGCTCTCGGCCAGGGTCAGCCAACGGGCCATGGGCGGATTGTCTTCCGGGTCCTCGATGGTGAACGCGGTCCACAGTTCCCAGTTGCCCGACGCCCGCGCCAGCAGGCTACCGAACAGCGGATACCACTCTTCGGCCTGGTTGCTGGCGATGCCAATATTGACCTCGCCATCCATGCCTTCCTTGAGCAGCTCAGTGAGGCGGGTGAACAGATCGGTGAGACGGGAGAAGCCCTTCTTCAACTCGATGCCCATCTCGCGCATGTGGTCGGGAATCAGCCCGCCGACGAAGCGATGGCGTGGCCGTTCGCGGCCTTCCATGTCTTCGCCGGTCTTGAAGTCGGCGATCTGCTCGCAGGCGCTGAACATGAACTGCTGCTGGGTCTTGATCTCCCGCGCCAGCTCCGGCACTTGCTCGATCAAGCGCCCCAGATCCCCCGGCAGCGGGTGCTGGGCCAGCAACTTGGTGAGGTTCTTGGCGGTCTGCTCCAGCCAGTCGGCGGTGGAGCGCAGCCGGGTGTAATGGGCAAAGTGGCCGATGGCCTTGTCCGGCAAGTGGTGGCCTTCGTCGAACACATAGAGGGTGTCGCGCGGGTCCGGCAGCACCGCGCCGCCGCCCAGGGCCAGGTCGGCCAGGACCATGTCATGGTTGGTGACGATCACGTCCACCTTGCCCATGCCTTCCCGAGCCTTGTAGAAGGCGCACTGGCCGAAGTTCGGGCAGTGTCGATTGGTGCACTGGCTGTGGTCGGTGGTCAGGCGTGCCCAATCGGCGTCTTCCAGGGCGGTGGGCCAGCTGTCGCGGTCACCGTCCCATTTATTCCCGGCGAGCTTCTCGATCATGCTGGTGAACAGCTTCTGGCTGGCTTCATCCACTTCGATCTTGAAGCCTTCTTCCTCGAACAGCTGGGCCGTGGCGGTCTGCGCGTGGCCTTCCTGAAGCAGCATGTCGAGCTTGGACAGGCACATGTAGCGCCCGCGGCCCTTGGCCAGGGAGAAGCTGAAGTTCAGCCCGCTGTTGCGCATCAGGTCCGGCAGGTCCTTGTAGACGATCTGTTCCTGCAGGGCGACGGTGGCGGTGGCAATCACCAGGCGCTTGCCGGCGGCCTTGGCCGTGGGAATGGCCGCCAGACTGTAGGCCACGGTCTTGCCAGTACCGGTGCCGGCTTCCACCGCGACGACCGCCGGGTCGCCACTGCGCCGGCCCTCGTCGTCGGTGTCGATATCACCCAGGACCTTGGCCACTTCGGCAATCATCAGGCGCTGGCCGTAACGCGGCTTGAGGCTCTTGGCTTCGAGAAAACGCGAGTAGGCGCCCTGGATCGTGGTTTTGAGTTCGTTGCTGATCATGGTTTTTCGGGCGCACAAAACGCTGGATAAATTTTCAGTGGTTCGAATCGGCCGCTATCATACCCCGCTAATTCATGTCGCGCAGAACGGAGTACCCGAATGACCGCTTTCGCCCTTGCCTACACCTTGCATGTACTGGCCGCCCTGGTCTGGGTCGGCGGCATGTTTTTCGCCTGGATGGTCCTGCGCCCGGCAGCCGTGGCGGCCCTTGAGGGACCGGCGCGACTGCAGCTCTGGGTGCAAGTGTTTCCGCGTTTTTTCGTCTGGGTCTGGTTCGCCGTGGTGCTGCTGCCGATCAGCGGTATCGGCCTGCTGCATTTGCGCTTCAGCGGCTTTGAAACCGCACCGAAGTATGTGCAGATCATGATGGGGCTGTATCTGGTGATGACCGCCCTGTTCATCCGCATCCAGTCCCTGCAACTGCCGGAGCTGCGCAAGGCCGTCGCGGCGCAGGACTGGCCGGCGGGCGCCGCGGCGCTGGGCAAGATCCGCCGGCTGGTGGGCAGCAACCTGATCATCGGCCTGGTACTGGTGGCCCTGGCAGCGGCCCGGCCAAGCTTCTGAAAGCAACCGCCCGCTACAGGAGCGGGCGGCTGGAACAATCCATCTTTCGAAGTTGACTACAAGCGCTGGACCGTCAGTGACCCCGCCTCGCCCACAGGGCCCGGCTGCCCCTGAGCACCGGGACGCCCGCTTTTGCCGCCGTCGGTTCGGTAAACCAGGCAGCCCTTGGACTTGCCCCCGGCGCCCGGTTTGCCGCCAGCACCGGCCAGGCCGCCGGCGCCACCATCGACCAGGACCTTGATCTGCTCGCTGGGGTAATCACGGGGCAACTCCAACCGGACCACGGCGCCCGAAGCCCCGGGCCGGCCGTCACCGCCGTTGTCACCGTCGGCACCGCGCCCGGCCTGCCCCCAGGTGCAACCCGGCTCCTGGCCATTGGCGCCATCAAGGCCGACGTAACCGGGAGCCCCCTTGCCACCGCGGGCATCCACGAACAATTGCTCGGCCTTCAAGGACTCGATTCGCAGGTTCAGATTGCGCCCCGGCTTGGCCACCTTCTCATAGGTGCCCGGTGCACCACGGGAGCTGATCTGGCTGCCGCTCTCCAACTGCGCATGGCGGACAATCAGTTGCAGGCTTTGCCCGGTAGGCACGATGGCGATCCGCGCGTCACGTCCCAGATGCAGGTCGTCGACCTTGAGTTCGGTGACATTGGCCGGAATCAGCAAGGTGCCGTAGTCCGCCACGTCCAGACGCTCCAGCTGCAGGGTGCTGGCGGCATTGGGCAGGCGCATGAAGGAGTTGGTTTCAACCTGGACCACCTGGGCCACGGCCAGAGGACTGCAGAACAGGGCCAGCAGGCAAAGCTTACGCATGGTCGGTCTCGGCAACAGGAGCAGCAGCGGGAAGGGTTTGCAGGTGGAAGATCCCCACCAGCAGGATGTGTAAACGATCACGCCAGGGATGTGCACGCTCCTTGAGGCTGCCATTGAACAGCAGCAGTTCCAGCAAATGGGTCAAAAGCAACAGGCTACCCGCCAGGTTGACCAGCAGGTGCAACGGATTGATCAATGGATTGACCAGATTGATCAACACCACCAGCCAAAAGACCAAGGTCAGAAACTTCCCCGCCCCCCATAAGACCTTCATAGGCTCCCCTTGTGAATTATTCTTTGCGCGCACAGTAACGACTTACCCCGGGGATACGCCAGAGGTCGATGAAAATTCTTCCCGAAGCGTCTGTTTAGCGGCCCGATCGGCGAGGATCGCCGACCCGGACCGCCTCGTTTCAACGTTGGAGATGCAGTTCCACGCGACGATTCGTTGCTCGCCCCTGCTCACTGTCGTTATCCGCTACCGGCTGACTTTCTCCCAGGCCCTGGCTGCTGATTTTTTCCGACGCCACGCCCTGGCCAACAAGAAAGGCGACGACACTGCTAGCGCGGCGCTCCGAGAGCTTCTGGTTATAGGCATCGGAACCCTGGCTGTCGGTATGCCCGAGCACCTTGATGCTGACCACATCGGCATTGGCCAGCTTGGCCATAAGTCCCTGCAGCTGGCTGCGCGCCTCGGCGGTCAACTCCGCGGAGTCGAAGGCGAACAGCACATTGCCCTGGTCACTGAGGGTGATCACTTCCGCAGGCGCTGCTACCTCAGGCTCCGGCGCCTTGACCACTGCCGGATACTCGGGCATCGGGCAACCGCGATTATCCACCGCCGTGTTGGAAGGCGTGTCCGGGCAACGATCGCGACGATCGAATACCCCATCGCCATCCTCGTCGCCATCCTGGGCATAACAGATCAGGCCACCACCGATCAGCCCCAGGGCCGCGCCTCCAGCCGCCCAACTACCACTCTCGATCGCTCCCAAGCCACCGCCGGCCAGCCCGCCGAGCAGACTACATAGGGGCCAGGTGCGTTGGTTGAGGGGAGCAGTGCCATCACTGTGGGTTGCGCAACCTGTCAGTAGGCCGCCGAGCAACAGGACCGGGAAAACGGCCCGAGGAAGAAGGTTCATCATGAATGCTCCTGTGTCACCGGCAAGACCGGTCACACAGGAGTAAAGACTGCCATCGACGGCTGCACAAGCCGCGCAGGCAAAGGGTTTCAGCGGTTGATCTGGATCTCCGTACGACGGTTCATCGCCCGGCCCGCGGCCGTCTTGTTGTCCGCCACCGGCTTGCTTTCACCGGCTCCGGTCACTGACACGAAACTGTTGCGGGGAATGCCGTTGCTGATCAGATAGTCCACGACCGAGTGGGCACGCTTGTCCGAGAGTTTCTGGTTGTAGGCATCGCTGCCGACGCTGTCGGTGTGGCCGGTCACGCGCAGCTGTGCAGTCGGCGCTTCCTGTTTCAGGCGGCTCACGATGGTGTTGAGCTTGGTCTTGTCGGCGTCGGTCAACTTGGCCGAGTCGAAATGGAAGTAGACATCGCGGATGACGATGGTTTCCTCCTTGACCACCACGACTTCTTCCACCACCGGTGGTGGCGGCGGTGGGCAACCGTCGGCATCGACCTGTACACCTTTGGGGGTATGCGGGCACTTGTCGCGGCTGTCCGGCACGCCATCGCCGTCTTCGTCGCCATCGCCTTTTACCCAGCAGTAGGCACCTGCCAGACCACCGACCAACAGTGCGCCACCACCCGCCCACGAGGCGCTTTCGGTGGCGCCCAACGCCGCGCCCGTGACGCCGCCGACTGCGGCACAGGTTGGCCAGTCGGTTTTCTGCAAACCTGCACAACCAGTCAACACACTGGTTAACAGAACCAAGGGTACTGCCGTCCGAATGATGCTCATCTGATTTCTCCTGAGGGATCGGCTCGAGGCCGATTCACGGAGTAAAGACTGCACATTTCATCTGCGCCAGCACCGGGCTATCAGTGATTTCGCCCCGTAAATACGGGAGGTTCGCCGATTTAGTGGCGAACCGCTCTAGGCCCGAGGGTGCCAGCACGCTAGTCTTGGGCGTTCTGATCGAGGAGCTACAATGAGCGCCGGAATTTCTACCCGTACCCCCCAGCAGGCTCTGGCGGCCTTGCTGGACCGTTACGCCCCCCAACAGCTGCTGCTGATCGGCGCCAGCGACTTCCCCGCCCTGGCCGCATTCAAGGAGGCTCATCCCGCTACCGAGGTGGCTCAGGCGGCCCCCGGCCCCTTACCTGCGGAGCTGGCTGCACGGCGTTTCGACCTGGCCCTGGCGGTGGATTGCCTGGAGCACCTGCCCAAGCGCGATGGCCTGAACCTGCTTGGGGGCATTCGCAACCTCAATGCCAGCCGGATTGCCGTGCTGGCCGACCTGAGTGCCTGCGGCTGGCAGGAGACCGACTTTTTCTCCCTGGCGCTGCAGGCCAGTGAACGCTTCCAGCGGGACGAACAGGTGCTGACCCTGTTTACCTATGATCTGCTTGAATACAAACAAGTGCCCGACTGGCTCAACGCTCGCTTCTGGGCGAACCCGGAAAACTTTGGAAAGTATTGGTGGTAACACAATGAGCGCCTCGATTTGTCCTTGTGGCAGCGGCAACCTGCTGGACGCCTGCTGCGGCCACTACCACGCCGGTCATCCCGCCCCTTGCGCCGAAGCCCTGATGCGTTCGCGCTACAGCGCCTATGTACTGGGGCAAGTGGACTACCTGCTGGCCACCACACTGCCCGTACAACAGGCAGGCCTGGATCGCCAATCCATCAGTGACTGGAGCGCACAAAGCACCTGGCTGGGGCTGGAGGTAGAAAGCTCGGAGGTCTTCGGCGGTCAGCCCGAACATGCCTTCGTCACCTTCACTGCGCGCTGGCATGACAACCAGGGCGAACACAGCCATCGCGAACGCTCGTCCTTCGTGCAGAATCATGGACGCTGGTATTTCATCGACCCCACCGTGCCCCTGAATGCCGGACGCAACGACGCCTGCCCCTGTGGTAGCGGGCAAAAATTCAAGAAGTGCTGCGCCGGCTATTTCACACGCTGAGCCTTTGCAGGCCAGGCACCCCATGCCCAGGACGGGTACAGGGGGTTCAAAGGGAGTCTTGCAATGATCGGTGAACTGCGCGCACTACGGGCCGTCTGCCTGTTCGGACTATTGAGCCTGTCGGGATGCGCGTCCTGGTTCACCGATGAGGACCTGGCCCCTGCGGTCCACCTGGTCAAGGTCGAAGTGGTCAAGGCCAACCTGCTGGAGCAGCGCTTCACCCTGCACCTGCGGGTCGACAATCCCAATGACAGCGACCTGACCGTGCGCCGCTTGACCTACCGGGTCTACCTGGAGCGTTTTCTGCTCAGCGAGGGCGAGCATGAACACTGGTTCACCGTCACGCCCCACAGCAGCCGCTACTTCAAGGTGCCGGTGCGCACCAATCTCTGGCCGCAGATCCGGGATGTGGTGAAACTGTTGCGCAAGCCCGAACGGCCGATCCCCTATCGCCTCGAAGGGGAGCTGGAAATCGGATTATTCATCGGCCAGGACGTGCACCTGAAGCGCAATGGCGTGATAATTCCCGGCGATTTTATCCCGGAGTAACCCGCAATGACCCAGCAACCTCATGTCCATGGCCCGGACTGCAACCACGATCATGACCACCACGATCATGACCATGGCCATGTTCACGGTCCGCACTGCAACCACGCCCACCAGGAACCCGTGCGCAACGCGCTGAAAGACGTTGGCCGCAACGATCCTTGCCCATGCGGCAGCAGCAAGAAGTTCAAGAAGTGCCACGGCGCTTGATCTGATCGCGCAGTAGAGGCCTGTCCGCGCCACGTCGTCGTCCGGCCTCTCCTAAAAAAGCTGCGCCAGGTTCAACACCGTGGCGTACTCGCCGTGCAGGTTGGCCAGCGACATGTCATGCACCTCCTCGGCAGAACGGGCTCGACCGGCAAAGTCGCGCTTGTCGAAGGTGAAGCAGGCGTCGGCCACCACCCATACCGCAAAGCCCAGGTTACCGGCGGTTCTCGCCGTCGACTCCACCGAATTGTTGGTGGCCACACCGACTATCACCAACTGCCCGATCCCCTGCTGGCGCAGATCCGCCTCCAGCGAGGTGCCACAAAAGGCATCCGGCACCTGTTTCTGAATCAGTCCCTCCCCCGTTTGCGGACGAAAACGCGGCTGAAATTCCACGCCGGACTGCCCGGGCCAGAACACCGAATCCGTCGAGCGCGACAGATGCTGCACATGGATCACCGGCCAACCCCGGGAGCGCCAATGGGCCAGCAACTCGAGCATCCGCTCCTCTGCCTCGGGATTGTTTCGTGGACCGAGCCGGGGATGCAGGATGCCTTGCTGTTGATCGATGATTAGCAGCGCGGTGTCGGCCGGAATGGGCATGCAACATTCTCCGTTGGAGCGTCATTGAATTTTGCCAACTTCAACATCACCTGCTGTGACAGGCAAGCCACTCATTACACACCGCACGACCTAATGCAGACGCTTGCTGTCGTGCCATCGTCGAGCATGAAACGACAGATGACGGCGCTCCGGCGCTGGCTATTTGTGGCGCGGTCAAGAAATACCTCCAGCCCCCGCTTGCGCGGCACTCGCCTGCTCACTAACGTAGCGCCTTTATCGACGCTACCCCCCGCAGGAGCTTTGCCATGGCCTCGCCAGCCCTCTCACATTTTCTTCCCCGGTTCGGCGTTGCCGCGGCAGTGGCCGGTGCTCTCAGCCTGGCCGGTTGCCAGTCCTGGAACACTCAAAACAGCCTGCCACCCACCTCCGGCGTACAGCCCCTCAAGGGCCTGGCGCAGAATGTTTCGGTTAGGCGTAGCGTCGTCGGTGTACCGCTGATCGAAAGCAACAGTTTCCACGACGCGCTGTTCACCCTGGGCTATGTACACGCCAGCGATCGTATCGAGCAGATGGTCACCCTGCGCCTGCTGGCCCAGGGCCGCTTGGCGGAGATGTCCGGCGCCGAGGTGCTGGAAGTCGACCGCCTGATGCGCGCGGTGAATCTGAAGAAAAGCGCCGACGAGCTGTACAAGGCCTCATCACCACGGATCAAGCGTTTCTTCGAGGTCTACGCTCGAGGCGTCAACGCCTACCTGTTCCGCTACCGCGACAAGCTGCCGCCAGACCTGGCCGCCCGCGGCTACATCCCTGAATACTGGAAGGCCGAGGATTCGGCACTGATTTTCTGCCTGCTGAATTTCGGCCAGTCCGCCAATCTGCTGGAAGAGATCAACAGCCTGGTACTGGCACAAAAGGTCGGCAGCGACAAACTGCCCTGGCTGACCCCGAGCTACCCCGATGAACCGCTGCCCACGGCCGAGGCCGACAAGCTCAAGGGGCTGGCCTTGCATGTGCCGGGCTTGAGTGAACTCAGCCTGGCCGCCAAGCAGATGTCGACCCTCAACTCACTGGGTGTCACCGCCGGCAGCAACCTGGCCGTCGCCCCGCAGCGCGCTCGCAGCGGTCGCAGCCTGCTGGCCAGCGATAGCCAGATCGGCGCCTGGTACTACGTACAGATCCGCGCGCCGAAATATCAGGCGGCCGGGGCCTCGATCGCTGGTCTACCGGCCATTCTGCAAGGCTTCAACGGCAAGCTGGCCTGGAGCATGAGCTCGGCGATGGGCGACAACCAGGACCTGTTCCTGGAAAAACTCAAACGCCAGGGCAACGCTCTGTACTACCAGAACAACGGAAAATGGCAGCCGGTCATCGTTCGCAACGAGACCTACTTCGTCAAAGGCCAGCGGCCAATTCGCGAAGCGGTGTACGAAACCCGCCACGGTCCGCTGCTCAACAGCACCCTGGGGATCAACGCCAACAATGCCCTGGCCAGTGGCTACGGCCTGGCGCTGCAAATGCCGGAGCTCAAGGACGACAGGAGCCTGGATGCGTTCTTCGATCTGTCACGGGCCCAGAATGTGGAGAAGGCCTCCGACGCCAGCCGCGAGATCCGCGCCATTGCCCTGAATATGGTCTACGCCGATGCCAGCAACATCGGCTGGCAGGTCACCGGGCGCTTCCCCAACCGCCGCGAAGGCGAAGGCCTGCTGCCCTCTCCCGGCTGGGACGGACGCTATGACTGGGATGGCTACGCCGACCCGATGCTCCACCCTTATGACCAGGACCCGGCGCAAGGCTGGATCGCCACCGCCAATCAGCGGGTCATCCCCCGCGGTTACGGCATGCAGCTGTCCAACTCCTGGGACGCTCCGGAGCGGGCCGAGCGCATCGGCCAATGGCTGTCGGGCGGCAAGCAGGACAACCGCAGCCTGATTGCCCTGCAGTACGACCAGACCACCCTGTTCGCCGCCAAGTTGAAGATGATGTTCGAGGCGCCGGGCATGGCCCTGCCGCTGAAAAACGCCATCGACGCCCTGCCTGAGGCAGACCGCGCCAAGGCCCGGGAAGCCTACAGCCGACTGATGGCGTTCGACGGCAAGCTCAGCGCCGGGTCCGCCGACGCCGCGCTCTACGAACTGTTCCTCCAGGAAAGCGCCAAGCAGACCTTCCTCAAACAGCTCGGTCCGGAGCCCGGCGTTGCCTGGCAGGCGTTCGTTGCCAATGCGGGCCTGTCCTATCCGGCCCAGGCCGACCATCTTCTGAGCCGGGAAGACAGCCCGTTCTGGGGCGACTCGCGCAACGGGCAAAAAGAGGACAAGCCGGCCATTATCGCCCGCAGCCTGGCGGCGGCCATCAGTTCGGGCGAGCAACTGCTGGGCACGGACCGCAAGGCCTGGCAGTGGGGCAAGTTGCACAGCTACCGCTGGACCCGCAACAGCGGCCAGGCGATACGCGCCCCCTTGCAGGCCGGTGGCGACCAGAACACCGTCAACAGCGCCGGCTATCGCTGGGGACAGGACTTTGCCATCACCACGACCCCGGCCCTGCGTTTCGTCGTCGACTTCGCGCTGAGCGAGCCGCTGATGGGTCTCAACAGCAGTGGCCAATCCAGCAACCCGGTGAGCCCGAACTACGCCAACGGCATCGACGGCTGGCTCAAGGCCCAGTACCTGAGTTTCCCGATGCAACCGCAGAACTTCGAACGCAGCTACGGCAAGACCCGCCTGACCCTGGTCCCGGGCAAGTAACCTCCCCCCGGCCGAACCCGCTGGCGCATCCTGCGCCAGCGGTGTCGCCCCATAACGATCACTAGCTCTCCAGACGCCAGCGCCCAAACCAGCGGACATGCGCTCTGCAGCGCCTCGTAGTCCGCTCCCCAGCATCGCCGCCCCCTCTTGGCGCCGCGCCGCCCACACGCCTCCTTTCAGTGCACAACAGGCCTTGCCCAGGTGTTGCCAACTGCTTTTAAAACACTTGTTCGGGGCTCTGGTTCGGAAATTGCTACTTTCAATAAGTCTTATGCGTTCCAGTAACAGTACTCATGCGCCACAAGCGCTCATATTGGTTCTTAGGGATTGAATAATGAAAAAAGCATTGCTGACCCTTTCCGCACTGGCTCTCTGCATGGCCGCCGGCTCCGCGCTGGCCAAGGAATACAAGGAACTGCGCTTTGGCGTCGATCCGTCCTATGCCCCCTTCGAGTCCAAGGCCGCCGACGGTAGCCTGGTGGGCTTCGACATCGACCTGGGCAACGCCATCTGTGCCGAGCTGAAGGTCAAGTGCAAATGGGTCGAAAGTGACTTCGACGGCATGATTCCCGGGCTGAAAGCCAATAAATTCGACGGTGTGATCTCGTCCATGACCGTCACTGCAGCCCGGGAAAAAGTCATCGACTTCTCCAACGAGCTGTTCTCCGGTCCCACCTCGTTCGTGTTCAAGAAAGGTTCGGGCTTGAGCGCAGACACCGCCTCGCTCAAGGGCAAGACCGTGGGCTATGAGCAGGGCACCATTCAGGAAGCCTATGCCAAGGCCGTACTGGACAAGGCAGGAGTCAAGACCCAGGCCTATCAGAACCAGGATCAGGTCTATGCCGACCTGACTTCAGGGCGCCTGGATGCCTCGATCCAGGACATGCTGCAAGCCGAACTGGGCTTCCTCAAATCGCCGCAGGGCGCGGGCTACGAAGTCAGCAAGCCGGTGGATGACCCACTGCTGCCGTCCAAGACCGCCATCGGTATCTCAAAAGGTAACAAAGAGCTGAAAGCGCTCCTGGATAAAGGTATCAAAGCGTTACACGATGATGGCACCTACGCCACCATCCAGAAAAAACACTTCGGTGACCTGAACCTCTACAGCGGTAAATAACCTGCCGGCGCCCATCCTCGATGGGCGCCTTTTTTATCGCCACGGGTCACTGATCAATGCTCGAAGAACTTCTAAAAAACCTGGGGCTTTCCGCCTTCAGCCTGAAGGGGTTCGGCCCCCTGCTGCTGGAAGGCACCTGGATGACCATCAAGTTATCGGTGTTGTCGCTCCTGGTCAGCGTCTTGCTCGGCCTGCTCGGCGCCAGTGCCAAACTCTCCAGCGTTGCCTTGCTGCGGGTCCCCGCCCAGCTTTACACCACCCTGATCCGCGGGGTGCCGGACCTGGTACTGATGCTGCTGATTTTCTACAGCCTGCAAACCTGGCTGACCTCCTTCACCGACTTCATGGAGTGGGAATACATCGAGATCAACCCTTTCAGCGCCGGGGTGATCACCCTGGGTTTCATCTATGGCGCCTATTTCACCGAAACCTTCCGCGGGGCGATCCTCGCCGTGCCCCGGGGCCAGGTAGAAGCGGCCACCGCCTATGGCCTCAAGCGCGGCCAGCGCTTTCGCTTCGTGGTCTTCCCGCAGATGATGCGCTTCGCCCTGCCGGGCATCAGCAACAACTGGATGGTGATGCTCAAGGCCACGGCCCTGGTGTCGATCATCGGCCTGGCCGATCTGGTCAAGGCCGCCCAGGATGCCGGCAAGAGCACCTATCAGCTGTTCTACTTCCTGGTCCTGGCGGCACTAATCTACCTGTTGATCACCAGCGCCTCCAACTTCGTCCTGCGCAAGCTTGAACGGCGCTATGCCGCCGGCGCCCGGGAGGCCGTGCGATGATCGAACTTCTGCAGGAATACTGGCGTCCCTTCCTTTACAGCGACGGTTACCACATGACCGGGCTGGCCATGACCATGTGGCTGCTCACGGCCTCGATCTGCATTGGCTTTTTGGTGTCGATCCCGCTGTCCATCGCCCGGGTTTCGCCCAAGCGCTACATCCGCTGGCCGGTGCAGTTCTACACCTACCTGTTTCGCGGCACACCGCTCTATATCCAGTTGCTGATTTGCTACACCGGGATCTACAGCATCGCCGCGATCCGCGCGCAACCGCTGCTCGACGCGTTCTTTCGCGACGCGATGAACTGCACCATCCTCGCGTTTGCCCTGAATACCTGCGCCTACACCACGGAGATTTTCGCCGGGGCGATCCGCAGCATGGCCCACGGCGAAGTGGAGGCAGCCAAGGCCTATGGTTTGAGCGGCTGGAAGCTGTATGCGTACGTGATCATGCCTTCGGCCCTGCGCCGCTCGCTGCCCTACTACAGCAACGAAGTGATCCTGATGTTGCACTCCACCACGGTGGCCTTTACCGCGACCATTCCCGACATCCTGAAAATCGCCCGGGACGCCAACTCGGCGACCTTCCTGACGTTTCAGTCGTTCGGTATCGCCGCCATCATCTACCTGTGCGTGACCTTCACCCTGGTGGGCCTGTTTCGTCTCGCTGAACGCCGCTGGCTGGCCTTCCTCGGGCCGACCCACTAGGACTTGCTGCCGGGAAATCATCAATGCGCCACGAGATCCACGACCTGCTCGCTCCGCTGCCGGGCACCGCGCGCCAGGTCCACAGTTTTCATTTCGGCCCCGCCCAGGCCCAAGGCAAGGTCTACATCCAGTCCTCCCTGCATGCCGATGAAATGCCCGGCATGCTGGTGGCCTGGCACCTCAAGCAGCGCCTGACGGAGCTGGAAGCCGCCGGTCGCCTGTTGCATGAAATAGTCCTGGTGCCGGTGGCCAATCCGGTGGGCCTGGAACAGGTGTTGATGGACGTTCCACTGGGGCGCTACCAGCTGGAAAGCGGGCAGAACTTCAATCGCGGCTTCGTCGACCTCAGTGAAGAGGTCGGCAACGCCATCGAAGGGCTGCTCACTCACGATCCGCAGCACAACCTCGACCTGATTCGCCGACACCTGAGCGATGCCCTGAGCCGTCAACGACCACAGACGCAATTGCAGTCCCTGCAACTGGCCCTGCAACGGCTGGCCTGCGATGCCGACATGGTGCTGGACCTGCACTGCGACTTCGAAGCCGTGGCGCACCTGTACACCACCCCCGAAGCCTGGCCCCAGGTAGAGCCATTGGCCCGCTACCTCGGCGCAGAAGCCTGCCTCCTGGCCACCGACTCCGCGGCCTGGTCGTTCGACGAGTGCTTCAGCCTGCTGTGGTGGCAACTGCAACAGCGCTTCGGCGAACACTTCGCCATTCCCACGGGCACCTTTGCGGTCACGGTCGAGCTGCGTGGCCAGGGCGACGTCAACCACGGCCTGGCCAGCCTCGACTGCCAGGCCATGCTGGACTACCTGACCCGCTTCGGCGCCATTGCCGGCCAGGTTCCGCCGCTGCCTGAGCTGCCCTTTCCGGCCACGCCGCTGGCGGCGGTCGAACCGGTAGCGACGCCTATGGGCGGGCTGCTGGTGTTCGCTGCGCTACCGGGGGAATACCTGGAGGCCGGGCAGTTGGTGGCGGAAATCATCGACCCGATCCATGACCGGGTTACCCCTATCCATTGCAACAATGCCGGGCTCCTGTATGCCCGCTCGCTGCGGCGCATGGCCACCGCCGGCATGGTGATCGCCCATGTCGCCGGCCGCGAGGCCTATCGCAGCGGCTATCTACTTTCGCCTTGAGGATGCAAGCCCCATGTACAAACTGACCGTTGAAGGCCTGCATAAATGCTACGGCGATAATGAGGTGCTCAAAGGTGTGTCTCTGAAGGCCAAGACCGGTGACGTGATCAGCCTGATCGGCGCCAGTGGTTCGGGCAAAAGCACCTTTCTGCGTTGCATCAACTTTCTCGAAACCCCGGACGACGGCGCCATGAGCCTGGATGGCCAGCCGATCCGCATGGTCAGCGACCGCCACGGCATGCACGTGGCCGATCCTGCCGAGCTGCAGCGGATTCGTACGCGCCTGGCGATGGTGTTCCAGCATTTCAACCTGTGGAGCCACATGACGGTGCTGGAAAACATCACCATGGCCCCGCGTCGGGTGCTGGGAGTCAGTAACAAGGACGCCGAAGAACGGGCCCGGCGCTATCTGGACAAGGTCGGCCTGCCGGCCCGCGTCGCTGGCCAGTACCCGGCGTTCCTCTCCGGCGGCCAGCAGCAGCGAGTGGCCATCGCCCGGGCATTGGCCATGGAGCCGGAAGTCATGTTGTTCGACGAACCCACGTCAGCCCTGGACCCGGAGCTGGTGGGCGAGGTGCTCAAGGTGATCCAGGGCCTGGCCGAGGAAGGCCGGACCATGATCATGGTCACCCACGAGATGAGCTTCGCCCGCAAGGTGTCGAGCCAGGTGCTGTTTCTGCACAAGGGCTTGGTGGAAGAGGAAGGCACTCCTGAAGAGGTGCTAGGCAACCCGAAAAGCGAGCGCCTGCAGCAGTTTCTCAGTGGCAACCTGAAATAGCGGCAGCGTAGAACGCCACCGTCCGCGCAAGATTGTCGCGGACGGGGCGACTGACGGTATCCAGTGAGTTCAAGCCACAGGCGCGGGCGGCGGCTCGTCCGGCAAAGTGGGCTCGCCAGGTTCGGTCGGTTCTGGGGGTTGTGGAGAGTCCGGGTCGGGCTGACCGGGAATGCCGCCTGCCATGTTGACAGGCGGATGTGCCAGCAGGGTCCAGGCCAATACCCCAACCTGATTGGGTTCCAGCCTGGCCAAGGTGGCGCTGATTCGCGGATCTATCTTCATGGGGCACTCCTGAGCTGTGCCCGGTACACCTTGCGCATACCGGAAATACACCCAATAGAGTGTGGGTGTGCTCAGGAATTCCCGCTATTTGTCAGACGGACGCAATCAGGTACGCGGCAGGGTCACGCCACGCTGGCCCTGGTATTTGCCGCCACGGTCCTTGTAGGAAACTTCGCACTCTTCATCCGACTCCAGGAACAGCATCTGCGCCACGCCTTCATTGGCGTAGATCTTGGCCGGCAAGGTGGTGGTGTTGGAGAACTCCAGGGTCACGTGGCCTTCCCACTCGGGTTCCAGCGGAGTCACGTTGACGATGATGCCGCAACGGGCATAGGTGCTCTTGCCCAGGCAGATGGTCAGCACGTTGCGCGGAATGCGGAAATACTCGACGGTACGGGCCAGGGCGAAGGAGTTTGGCGGGATGATGCAGACGTCGCTCTTGATGTCGACGAAGCTCTTTTCATCGAAGTTCTTCGGGTCGACGGTGGCCGAATTGATGTTGGTGAACACCTTGAATTCATCGGCGCAACGCACATCGTAGCCGTAGCTCGACACCCCGAAAGAGATCAGCCGATCCGGGCCTTCGCCACGCATCTGGCGCTCTACGAAGGGCTCGATCATGCCGTGCTCTTGCGCCATGCGGCGAATCCACTTGTCCGATTTGATGCTCATGGCGGGTGTCCTGAAATAACGAGGTGAAAAAAATCTGTCCGGCATCTTACCGGGGCGCGGGGTCGGGTTCAAAGTCCGGGACGTTTTTCTCGCCCGACACCAGGATTTTCAAGGGTTCGGCGACGAACGACGGGCCGTCAGTCACGAAAACCGAGAAACCTTGGCCCTAGCCATTGGCACGTTCAGGAAAAAGGGTTAAGGTGGCGCCACTGTGCTGCTTGTGTCACTGAGAATCTCTACACGATGTTGAATTTCGATCCAACCATCTCCAAGAATTTTTCCTGCTCTTTGCACTCAGTCTCGGCCAGGGCTTTTCCTGAGTCGCAGTTAACTTTGTCCAAGGAGATACACCATGTCTAATCGCCAAACCGGTACCGTTAAGTGGTTCAACGATGAAAAAGGCTTCGGCTTCATCACTCCACAATCCGGTGACGACCTGTTCGTACACTTCAAAGCTATCCAATCCGACGGCTTCAAAAGCCTGAAAGAAGGCCAACAGGTTTCTTTCATCGCTACCCGCGGTCAGAAAGGCATGCAAGCTGAAGAAGTTCAAGTTATCTAACTTGTACTGATCCAGTAAAAAAGCCCCGCCCTCAACAGCGGGGCTTTTTTGTGCCCGCAGGTTTTTGCGGCGTGCAGCCAAGGCGCATCCTCGCGAATGCTCCTGGCTGGTACCCCGTTACCAGGTCACGCCAAAGCCCACGGTATAGCGGGTCTTATCCAAGTCGCTGTCCTCGGTACCGCGGATCAGATCCTTTTCCGCCTTGAGGTTGAGCGACGCCCAGTCCGTGACCTTGTAGCGCAGCCCCATCTCCGCATCCAGCGCGTAATCGGCGACGCCGGAAAACGGCCTGCCCACTTCGCCATTAGTGAAGAACTCCACCCGCTTGCCAATCAGGTAACGGTTGTAATCCCACTTCATCGCCAGTGAGTAGAAGCTGTCCTTACCGCCATCGGCGTACTCGTAATCCGTGCGGTTGAGCAGCGAGCCCAAGGAGAACGCCCCAAGCTCATCGTCCCAGAACTGGTAGCCGGGACCCGTACCCACCACCCGTTGCCGCGCAAGATCTTCTACTTTGTCGCGCTTGTAGGTCAGGCGTCCTTCCCAGAACCACTTCTCGGTAATGAAGCGGTCCAGAGCGTACTCGGCATTCCAGTTGTCGGTAGTCACCACCTGATTCTGGAACTCACGGTTGTACTCACCCTGGGCGTTGTGACGCCAGGCACCATGGCGCGCCGAAGTCTTGAAGTCGATGTCATAGTCATCGGTGTCCTTTTCAGCACGTTTGTAATCCATGGCCACGTCGACATTGCCCTTCCAGACCACATCCTCCACCAGCGGCTTGGGTTTCATGATCTGCTGGATACTGGCCAACTCCACGGTCTTGGGCGCTTCACCGTTGGCCAGGACAACCTTGCCCTCCTCCGCCGCCTGCAGCGACTTGGCCTTTTCCCCGGTGTAGGCATCCTGTTTGACCAGCAACTCCTGATCGCTTTCCAGGGTCTTGACCTGCTTCCAATCAATGGAAATGGCGCCACCGTAATCGGTCTGGATCAACAGCTTACCGCCGTCGAAAACCTTGATCTTGCCGCTCAACCGGTCACCGTTCTTCAACCAGACGGTATCGGCCAGAGCAGGCATGGAGGCGCTGAGCACCGCGAAACACAGCAACGTTCTAGGCAACATAAGCAATACAGGACTCGATCTTGCGAAAAAAAACGGCATTATTCCTGCTGAACAAGCCTTAGTCAGGACTGACCCGGGTATCGAGAGTGAGTTCAATACTCACAAGACTTTCATCCTCACAATCTCTCCGTGCCCCTGCCCCTATCTGGAACCGCGAATGTGACCGAACACGGCGAAGACTCGCAAACCCCCGCGCAAATCCGACGCACGGCGCTGTACCTGACCCTGGCCCAAGTCCCCGAAGGCAAGGTCGTCAGCTATGGCCAACTGGCAGAAATGGCCGGCCTGGGCCGGGCCGCGCGCTGGGTTGGACGCACCCTCAGTCAGCTACCCGCCGATACCAGCCTGCCCTGGCACCGGGTACTCGGTGCTGGCGGCCGCATCAGCCTGCCCGTCGGTAGCCCATCAGGCGACGAGCAGCGCGCCAGACTGCGCGGCGAAGGTGTCTCTATCCTGAACAATCGCGTGGATATTCAGCGCCATGGCTGGCGCCCGGTAGAGCACAGCGGTTAGAGTGCGCGCTTTGTTTCCGTAATCTGAGGCAGACTTCAGCCCATGCCCCGTAAAACCTGGCGCGCCGCACTTGCCGCCTATGCCAGCCCCTCGACGCTCGTGCTGTTGCTGCTTGGTTTCGCTGCCGGCATGCCTTACATGCTGGTGTTCTCGACTCTTTCGGTGTGGTTGCGCGAGGCCGGTGTGGCCCGCGAAACCATCGGCTACGCCAGCCTGATCGGTTTGGCCTATGCCTTTAAATGGGTGTGGTCGCCACTGCTCGACCAATGGCGCCTGCCTCTATTGGGCAAGCTCGGCCGACGCCGCTCCTGGCTGGTACTGGCCCAGGTCCTGGTGATTCTCGGCCTGATCGGCATGGGCTTCTGCGATCCGCAAAAACACCTGTCCTGGTTGATCGCCATTGCGGTGGTCGTGGCCTTTGCCTCGGCGACCCAGGACATCGCCATCGACGCCTATCGCCTGGAAATCGCCGACGACAGTCGACAAGCCGCGCTGGCCGCCAGCTACATGTCCGGCTATCGAGTCGCGGTACTGCTGGCCACCGCCGGCGCGCTGTTCTTCGCCGAAGGCTTTGGCTCCACCGGCTTCAGCTATAAGCATTCGGCCTGGACCGGTACCTACGTGCTGTTCGGCGTGCTGATGATTCCAGCACTGCTAACCACCCTGCTGATGCGTGAACCAGCAGTGCCATTGCGCACTCAACTGTCGGCAGGGCGCTACAGCTTCGCCCACCAGTTGATCTCGGTGTTCGTCCTGATCGTGCTCCTGGTTTCAGTGCCTGCCACCTTTACCCAGCTGTACAACACCGACTTCGCCAGCGTGATCTTCGACGGCGTCAGCCTGCTGGACCTGCTGCTGGAAGACCGGGCCTTCCTGCGGGCGATCCTCTACATCACCCTCAGCACCCTGTGCCTGTCGGCCATGGGCCGCCGGGGCCTGGCGCCGGTGCTGACCCCGGTGAACGACTTCATCCTGCGCTACCGCTGGCAAGCCTTTCTGTTGTTGGGTCTGATCGCCACCTATCGCATGTCGGACACGGTCATGGGCGTGATGGCCAATGTTTTCTATATCGACCAGGGTTTCACCAAGGACCAGATTGCCGGGGTCAGCAAGATCTTCGGCCTGATCATGACCCTGCTTGGGGCCGGCATGGGCGGCCTGCTGATCGTGCGCTTCGGCATCCTGCCGATCCTGTTCATCGGCGGTGCCGCGTCTGCCGGCACCAACCTGCTGTTCCTCATGCTCGCCGACATGGGCCCGAACCTGAAAATGCTGATTGCCACCATTTCCCTGGACAACTTCAGCTCGGGAATGGCCACTTCCGCCTTCGTCGCCTACCTGTCGAGCCTGACCAACCTCAAGTTCTCGGCCACTCAGTACGCCCTGCTCAGCTCCATCATGCTGCTGCTTCCACGCCTGATCGGCGGCTATTCCGGAGTCATGGTGGAAAAATACGGCTATCACGACTTCTTCCTCATCACCGCCATACTCGGGGTGCCGACCCTGATTCTGATCGCCATTCACTGGTTCCAGGAGAGCCGCCGCGCCGGACCGAAAGACCCGTCGGAGCAGCCCGCCAAGGGCGCTGTCGTGGGCGAGGAATCCTAGAAAATCCCGGGAGTTGCGGCTTTTCTCCGCGGCTCCCGTCCCCTCAAAGCGCAATCCTGTACGCCAGCGGAACTCGCCCGTACAATGCTCCGTCACTTCCAGTCTCAGCAACCGACAACGGCCTACCATGCGTACCAGTCAATATTTGCTCGCCACACAGAAAGAAACGCCTTCCGACGCGGTCGTGATCAGCCACCAGCTGATGCTGCGCGCCGGCATGATCCGTAAACTGGCTTCCGGCCTGTACACCTGGCTGCCGATGGGCTTGCGAGTGATGCGCAAGGTTGAAGCCATCGTTCGCGAAGAAATGAACGCCGCGGGCGCGCTTGAAGTGTTGATGCCGAGCACTCAACCGGCTGAGCTGTGGCAGGAATCCGGTCGCTGGGAAGAGTACGGCCCGGAGCTGCTGCGCTTCAAAGACCGTCACGGGCGCGATTTCTGCGCCGGCCCGACCCACGAAGAAGTGATCACCGATCTGGCCCGCAACGAGTTGAGCAGCTACAAGCAGCTGCCGCTGAACCTGTACCAGATCCAGACCAAATTCCGCGATGAGATCCGCCCACGCTTCGGTCTGATGCGCGGCCGCGAGTTCATCATGAAGGACGCCTACTCCTTCCACGCCGACCAGGCGTCCTTGCAGGTCACCTACGACCGCATGCACCAGGCTTATTGCAACGTCTTCACCCGCCTGGGCCTGAAGTTCCGCCCGGTTGAAGCAGACAACGGTTCCATCGGCGGCGCCGGTTCCCACGAATTCCACGTACTGGCCGAGTCCGGCGAAGACGATATCGTCTTCAGCAACGGTTCCGACTACGCAGCGAACATCGAGAAGGCTGAAGCCGTGCCGCGCGAAACCTCGCGCCCGGCTCCGACCGAAGAGATGCGCCTGGTTGACACCCCTGACGCGAAAACCATCGCCCAGCTGGTGGAAGGCTACAACCTGCCGATCGAGAAGACCGTCAAGACCCTGGTGGTGCATGCCGAAGAAGCCGGCAAGCTGATCGCCCTGATCATCCGTGGCGACCACGAACTGAACGAAATCAAGGCCGCCAACCAGCCTGGCGTTGCCAGCCCGCTGGTCATGGCCTCCGAAGCCGAACTGCGTGACGCCATCGGCGCCGGCGCCGGCTCCCTGGGCCCGGTGAACCTGCCACTGCCGATCATCATCGACCGCTCGGTGGCGCTGATGAGCGACTTCGGCGTCGGCGCCAACATCGACGACAAGCACTACTTCGGCGTCAACTGGGAACGCGACCTGCCGGTTCCGACTGTTGCCGACCTGCGCAACGTGGTGGCCGGCGACCCGAGCCCGGACGGCAAGGGCACCCTGGAAATCAAGCGCGGCATCGAGGTCGGGCACATCTTCCAGCTGGGCAACAAGTACAGCAAGGCGATGAAGTGCGAAGTGCTGGGCGAAAACGGCAAGCCAGTGACCCTGGAAATGGGCTGCTACGGCATTGGCGTGTCCCGCGTGGTGGCGGCCGCCATCGAGCAGAACAACGATGAAAACGGCATCATCTGGAGCGATACCCTGGCGCCGTTCCAGATCGCCCTGGTACCGCTGCGCTACGAAACCGAGCAGGTTCGCGAAGCCACCGACAAACTGTACGCAGAACTGACTGCCGCCGGTTTCGAAGTGCTGCTGGACGACCGCGACAAGAAAACCAGCCCGGGCATCAAGTTCGCGGACATGGAGCTGATCGGCATTCCTCACCGGATCGTGGTCAGTGACCGCGGCCTCGCCGAAGGCAACCTGGAATACAAGAGCCGTACCGAAGCCCAGGCACAAGCGCTGCCCGTGGCCGACGTCCTGTCCTTCCTCCAAGCCCGTATCCGTCGCTGAAACCAGATAGAGAAGTCATGTTCAAGCGAAACACCTTAAGCCTCGGGGGCGCCGCCTTGTGCGGCGCCCTGCTGGTCAGCGGCTGCGCCAACCAGATGTCGCAACGCAGCGAACACGAGGAACGCGTCGAGCGCAAACTGCTCGACCACAGCCTGCAGATCGATGTCGGTGAGCCTAAGGTGCTTGAGCTGCCGCAACGCCGGGTACGCATCCACGAGCAGAAGACCTTCGAAGTCACCGAATTCGAGGTCACTCGCCGCTACGATCGCTATACGCCCTACCAACCCTGGCGGGAAATCTACGAGATCCCGCTGGGCGCGGTGGCCCTGGTGGCCGGCGTCGGCGCCAATGTGGTCAACGTGTTTGCTCTGGGCAACCTGCCGGACAGCGTCACCAAGGACTGGGTCAGCTACGGCGTGTCCGGGCTCAACCCGTTCATGAACATGCCGTCCCACGGCCGGGCTCAGCAGAACCTGGCGGCCATCGATGAAGTCCAGCGTGACAAGCGCCTGGAGTATTCGAGCCTGCCCTGGAGCGAGCGCCCGGTGCAGGTCAAGGCCGGCAAGCAAACCTACGACATGAGCACCGATCGTAATGGCGTGCTGCGCTTGAACCTGCTGGACGCGCCATTCTCCGAACAGGACCTGAACCACATCGGCAAGTTGCAGATCAGTGTCGAGGATGCTCAGGACGAAGTGCATTCCGACTCGTCCCTGAGCCTGAGCAGCACCCTGCGCGGCAAGCTGGTGGAAGCTCACGCACTGATCTACGACGACCTGGAAGATGACGAAGTGAGCCAATGGGTGCACCGGGTCAAGCGCCTGTCGGAGTTGGGTCTGGAAGAAGAGGCCAGCGAGCTGGAGCAGAGCCTGATCGAGCTGACACGCAACGATCCGGAATTGCAGAGCGAGTTTCTAAAGTCCCTGACCAAGAACGCCGGCCGCCTGGTCGCCGATCCCGGTCACTGATTGACAAGGAGCCGGCTTGCCGGCGAACACCACGCCGCGGATCGATCGCGACGCCAAATTCGCCAGCCAGCCAGCGCCTACAACACGCCCCGAAACAGCTCCAGCTGTTCGTGACCACCGCGTAGATCCTGCAATCGCACGCCAATCCCCAAGAGCCGCACTGGCTTGCCGCCACGCTTGAAGGCCTGGGTCAGCAGTTGCCGATAACTCTCCAGATCCCGTCCGGCCCCCGCCTGCTCAAGAGTGGTCTGGGTAAAGTCGTGGAACTTCACTTTGACGAAGGGTTTGCCCGGCCGATAACTGCTGTCGATACGCGCAATGCGCCCTGCCAGAGTCTCCATCAGCTCCGGCAGCTTCTGCAGGCAGCTATCCAGATCGGGAAGGTCCACGTCGTAAGTGTTTTCCACGCTAATGGACTGCCGCCGACTGTCATTCTGCACCGGCCGCTCGTCGATCCCCCTGGCCAGACTCCACAGGCGTTCGCCGAAACTGCCGAACTCGCGCACCAGGGCCAGCTTGTTCCAGTCGCGCAACTGCAGGCAGTCGACAATCCCCAGGCGACCCAGTTTGTCCGCCGTGACCTTGCCCACCCCATGCAACTTGCTCACCGGCAGTTCGGAGACAAAATCCTCCACCTGATCCGGGGTAATCACGAACAATCCATTGGGCTTTTTCCAGTCGCTGGCAATCTTGGCCAGAAACTTGTTGGGCGCGACCCCGGCCGACACCGTGATATGCAACTGGTTGGAAACCCGCCGGCGAATGTCCTGGGCAATGCGCGTGGCGCTACCGGCGAAGTTCGGGCTATCGGAAACATCCAGATAGGCCTCGTCCAGCGACAAGGGTTCGATCAGATCGGTGTAGTCACGAAAGATCGTATGAATCTCTTTCGACGCCTCGCGATAGGCATCCATGCGCGGCTTGACGATCACCAGGTCCGGGCACAGGGTCAACGCGTGCCGCGACGACATGGCAGAGCGCACGCCATAGGCCCGCGCCTCGTAGTTGCAGGTGGCGATCACCCCCCGCCGATCTGCGGAACCACCCACTGCCAGCGGCTTGCCGGCCAGTTGCGGGTCGTCGCGCATTTCGATGGCGGCGTAGAAACAATCACAGTCGATGTGGATGATTTTGCGCTGCATCATATAAAGGCAGTGATCATTGAAAGCCGAAGTTGGAATTAAAGCGGGCAGCCAGTATCTACCGACACCTGTATATAGCACCAGTACCTTGCATCTCGGATCAATCGGCAAAGCGCCATGAGAAATTTATTCTCTTAATGAGCACCAAGCGTTCCATAGAGCTGAAAGCCACGTTCTACCTGGGCCCAAGCCTCGAAAAACGCTCCTGGAAGCACGCTAAGCGATTGAACAGGAAGCCTTTTTTAAAAATTAATGATTGACAGGCGCCAGCGACGCTGTAGAATCCGCCCACACAGACGCGGGATGGAGCAGTCTGGTAGCTCGTCGGGCTCATAACCCGAAGGTCGTCGGTTCAAATCCGGCTCCCGCAACCAAACATCAAAAAAGGCTACTCGAAAGAGTGGCCTTTTTTGTGCGCGCCTGTTTTGCACTACTCCCTCTCAAACACGGCATAGGCAAAACTCTTTAGCTGTCGATGACTTAAGAGACGGAACCGGCCATTCGACGTTTATTTGACCTGTCGAACCATTAATGGTTGACACTCAGTCGTTCGCCTGTAGAATGCCGCCACACAGACGCGGGATGGAGCAGTCTGGTAGCTCGTCGGGCTCATAACCCGAAGGTCGTCGGTTCAAATCCGGCTCCCGCAACCAAACATCAAAAAAGGCTGCTCGAAAGAGTGGCCTTTTTTGTATCTGTTGAAAAAGTCCTTTCGCAACAATGACCTGGCAAAGTGTTGCGAGCCTTTTAGCGATGCTTCGACCCTTCAAGATGCGAGCTATGCTCTGTCTCGAGCAACCACCCGGCGGCCATCGCCCAGGGTCGCCGGGCCACGGTGAGACGCGTTAATATTTGAAACTATTTTTTCTACAGGGATTGGTAACTTGGCCGGATACCCCCATCCTGTCGCGCACAATCCACGAGGTGATTGATGCGCGCCAACACGTCTGATTCGCAAGACAGCGATACCACTACCGCCACTCAACCTGTGACAACCACTCGCCTGCGCTGGCTGGACCTGTTGAGCAAGTACCGCCAACCCCTGGGCCTGGCCATAACCCTGCTGCTGTTCGCCATTGCCCTGATCGCTTGCCGTCACCTGCTTAGCGAGCTGGACTTCTACGCCCTGCACGACTCGATCCTCGAAGTACCCAAGCCCGCCCTACTGGGCGCCCTGGGCGCGACCATCGTCGGCTTCATCATTCTGCTGGGGTACGAGTGGTCCGCCAGCCGCTATGCCGGAGTCAACCTGCCCGGCCGCACCCTGGCTCTGGGCGGCTTCACCGCCTTCGCCATCGGCAACGCCATTGGTCTGTCGCTGCTGTCCGGCGGCTCGGTACGTTATCGCCTGTATGCACGTCATGGGCTGGGGGCCTCCGACGTCGCGCACATGACCCTGTTTGCCAGCCTCTCTCTGGGTTGTGCCTTGCCACCGCTGGCGGCACTGGCCACTTTGAGCAACTTGCCGGCAGCCTCGGCGGCCCTGCGCCTGCCTGAAAGCCTGCTGGCCGGCATTGCCCTGGCTATCCTGCTGCTGGGCGCGGTACTGGCCGTCGGTATCTATCGCCGACGCCTGCCGGAACAGCCTTTGCGCGACAACCTGCTGGTCCGGGTCGGACGCCGCACCCTGCGCCTGCCTGGACGGCGCCTGACCTTCCTGCAACTGATCATCACTGCTCTGGACGTTGCCGCAGCCGCCACCGTGCTCTACTTGCTGCTGCCCGAAGCACCGCCGTTCGGCGCCTTCCTGCTGGTGTATCTGCTGGCCCTAGCCGCTGGTGTACTCAGTCACGTACCCGGCGGCGTCGGGGTGTTCGAAGCCATCCTGCTGGCGGCGTTTGCCGACAAGCTCGGGGCCGCGCCCCTGGCGGCCGCATTGCTGCTGTATCGCCTGATCTACGTGGTGCTGCCGATGCTGGTGGCCTGCGTCCTGCTGCTGATCAACGAAGCCCAGCGCCTGTTCCAGACCCGACAATCCCTGCGAGTGGCTTCAGGCCTGGCAGCGCCAATCCTGGCGGTGCTGGTGTTTCTCTCCGGCGTGGTGCTGCTGTTCTCCGGCGCCACCCCGGAAATCGATACCCGCCTGCAACACATCGGCTTCCTGATTCCTCACCGCCTGGTGGACGCTTCGCACTTCGGCGCCAGCCTGATCGGCGTGCTCTGCCTGCTGCTGGCCCAAGGCCTGCGCCGGCGCCTGTCCGCCGCCTGGATGCTCACCACCATTCTGTTGCTGGTAGGCGCCCTGCTCTCGCTGCTTAAAGGCTTTGACTGGGAAGAAGCCTGCCTGATGACCCTCACCGCCAGCCTGCTGGCCGTGTTCCGGCGCTCGTTCTATCGCCCCAGCCGCCTCACCGAACTGCCCTTCTCGCCGCTGTACCTGGTGGCCAGCGTCTGCGTGCTCGGCGCCTCCACCTGGCTGCTGCTGTTCGCCTATCAGGACGTGCCCTACAGCCATCAACTGTGGTGGCAGTTCACCCTCGACGCCGACGCCCCTCGGGGCCTGCGTTCGCTGTTGGGGGCTGCGGTGCTGTTGCTGGTGGTGTCCCTGACCTGGCTGCTGCGTACCGCGCGCCCGGTCATCCACCTGCCCACCAGCGACGAGCTGGACAAGGCTGCGAAGATCCTCATGGCCTCGTCCCAACCTGACGGCGGCCTGGCCCTGACCGGCGACAAGGCGCTGCTGTTCCACCCCAACGACGATGCCTTCCTGATGTACGCTCGCCGCGGCCGCAGCCTGGTGGCGCTGTACGACCCCATCGGCCCGACCCAGCAGCGCGCGGAAATGATCTGGCAGTTCCGCGACCTGTGCGACCTGCACCACGCGCGCCCGGTGTTCTACCAGGTACGGGCGGAAAACCTGCCCTACTACATGGACATCGGCCTGACCGCGATCAAGCTCGGCGAAGAAGCCCGGGTCGACCTCAAGCGCTTTGATCTGGAAGCCAAGGGCAAGGAGATGAAGGACCTGCGCTACACCTGGAACCGCGGTACCCGCGACGGCCTGTCGCTGGAGATCCACGAGCCGGGGCAAGCGCCGATGGACGAGCTGAAAGTGATCTCAGACGCCTGGCTGACCGGCAAGAATGTCCGCGAGAAAGGCTTCTCCCTGGGGCGCTTCAGCGACGACTACCTCAAGCACTTCCGCATCGCCATCATCCGTTTTGAAGGACGCCCGGTGGCCTTCGCCAACCTGCTCGAGACCTACAGCCATGACCTGGCCAGCCTCGACTTGATGCGCGCGCACCCGGACGCGCCGAAGCTGACCATGGAGTTCATGATGGTCGGCCTGATCCAGCATTATAAAAATCATGGATACGCCCGCTTCAGCCTGGGCATGGTGCCGCTGTCCGGCCTGCAACCCCGGCGTGGCGCGCCGCTGACCCAACGCCTCGGCTCGATGGTCTTCCGCCGTGGCGAGCAACTGTATAACTTCCAAGGCTTGCGCCGCTTCAAAGACAAGTTCCAGCCCGACTGGGAACCCCGTTACATGGCCGTGCCGGCCGGGCTCGACCCGCTGGTGGCACTGGCCGACACCGCCGCCCTGATCGCAGGCGGCCTGACTGGATTGGTGAAACGCTGATGATTCAACGCTCTTGGCGGTATCTGCTGGCCACACTGGTGGTACTGGCTTTGCTTGCGGGTGGTGGCTACTGGTGGTGGAACCGCCCCGCCCCTGAACCGACCCTGGAACAACTGACCCAGGCCGACGGCTCGACCCTGACCCGAGTGACCCCAGGCGCCAAGGCCAAGGCCCGGGTGGTGGTGGCGGTGCTGCCTGATTCGACCCTGACCGATAAACAACTGCTGGCCCTGAGCCGCAGCGGCGCGGCGCAGATCGTCCAGGTGATCCTGCCCAAGGACGATTGCAAACTGCAGGAACAAGCCCTGCAAAGCGCCCTGCCCCAGCTCAGTGGCCCGGCCACCCTGGTCAGCGGCATCGGCCCGGGCGCCGCCCTGGCCTGGCGCTGGGTCGCCACCCAGAACGACGACAAGGCCCAAGCCGTGTCGGTAGGCTTCACCATCAACCCGGCGCCCGGCTGCACCGATCCACTGCCCAAGACCCTGGCCCACGGCCACTGGCTGGTGGCCTGGAACGACAACCCGGATGACGAAAGTGCCGGCTTCGTGCGTGATACCCCCAACGCCACTACCAGCATCAGCGACTACGACATCCACCTGCCCCAAGTGCTGAACAACGAGCTGCGCAAGCTGCTGGTGGGTTCGGAAAACGGCGGCCTGAACATTCCCGTGGTGGAAGTCCCGGCCGGCCAGGCCAAGGACACCGTGACCCTGTTCCTCTCCGGCGACGGCGGCTGGCGCGACCTGGACCGCGACGTGGCTGGCGAGATGGCCAAGATCGGCTACCCGGTGGTGGGCATCGACACCCTGCGCTACTACTGGCAGCACAAGACGCCTGAGCAAAGCGCCGTTGACCTCACCGAACTGATGCAGCACTACCGGCAGAAGTGGGGCACCAAGCGCTTCGTGCTGACCGGCTACTCATTCGGCGCCGACGTGCTGCCGGCGATCTACAACCGCCTGCCGGAAGCCGAGCAGCAGCGGGTCGACGCCATTATCCTGCTGGCCTTCGCCCGTACCGGCAGCTTCGAGATCGAAGTCGAAGGCTGGCTGGGCAATGCTGGCAAGGAAGCTGCCACCGGCCCGGAAATGGCCAAGCTGCCCGCCGCCAAGGTGGTGTGCATCTACGGTGAGGAAGAAGTCGACGAAAGCGGCTGCACCGACAAGACTGCGGTCGGTGAAGCCATGAAGCTGCCGGGCGGCCATCACTTCGATGAGAACTACCCGGCACTGGCCAAGCGCCTGGTGGATGCCATCGAAAAGCGCCAGGCCAAGGATCAGGCCACCGCTCAAGAGTGAGCTGAGCCTCGCCCCATCAAAGCCCCCGCAGCCTCAGGTTGCGGGGGCTTTTTTACATCAGCGGCCTGAGCTTCCTCGCTGAAGACCGCGTAATGGCGGATGACTCCCGCGCAGGTTGTAGGCAAACTCCGAGAGTTGTGTAAGGGGTGCGTTTTGGGCACTTTGCTGCCTTGTTGGCCTGCGCTTCGACGGGCTAGGCTCCGGGTGTCGCTGAACTTCAGCGACCGGGCTTGGAAACCCGAAGAGTCTGGGCAACTAGCACCCCATAGTGATTGCAGGCGAATTTAGCACCTGTAATCCATCAGTTATGGCGGCTGTGCGTGGGAGACCTTCGGGTCTGCCGGTTTCCTGGATTCCCGGTTTTCCAACCTGCGTACAGCTGCCACCCATTCGCTTGGAAACGAACGTGGTAGCTCCTCAAATTCAGGAGTTGGACCATGAACAATGCGAACCCGCCTCAACTGTCAGATCTGAAAACTATCGGCTTAAGCACTTTCCTTTACTGCTCGGAACGCCCGCTGTTCCAGGTCAGCCCCGGCCTGCCCATTGGCGACGCCCTGGCCCAAGCTTCCGATCTGCTGTCCCTGGCCAAGGCCTTTGCCGAGGACGCTGCCTACAGCAAAGACAGCGATCGTCACGCCTGGGCCGCGCACTACCTGACCGCCATGGGCAAGGCGGTGGTGGACGATGTGGTGCAGGCGCTAGCCGCGTAAAGGCCGGGGCGATCACGGGGCCGGTGGGCTCCGGGGAGAAACCGTCCTGTCATCAGCATCGATGTCGATGGCCAGTCCGTCATCGCGAGCAAGCCCGCTCCTACAGAACCGTAAAAACGAAAAAGCCCCCGCTGCCGCAAGGCAACGGGGGCTTTTGTCTGGTCAGGATTACATCTCGACCTGAGTACCCAGTTCAATCACCCGGTTCACCGGCAGCTTGAAGAAGCGCAGGTTGCCGTTGGCGTTCTTCAACATGAAGGCGAACAACGCTTCGCGCCAGCGGGCCATGCCCACCAGCTTGGAGGCGATCACGGTTTCACGGCTGAGGAAGTAGGTGGTGCGCATGGGGCTGAAGTCCAGCTCGTCCAGGTGGCACAGTTTCAGGGCTTCCGGGACGTCCGGTTCGTCGGTGAAACCGAAGTGCAGGATCACCCGGAAGAAACCTTCACCGTAGGAGTCCACCTCGAAGCGCCGATTTGCAGGCACCCGCGGAATGTCCTCGTAGACCACCGTCAACAGCACCACTTGTTCGTGCAGCACCTGGTTATGCAGCAGGTTGTGCAGCAAGGCGTGGGGCACGGCGTCTGGACGGGCCGTGAGGAACACCGCAGTGCCCTGCACCCGATGCGGCGGCTGTACGCGGATACTGCCGATAAAGATTGGCAGCGGCAGCCCGCCTTCGTCCAAGCGATCCACCAGCAATTCCTTGCCGCGTTTCCAGGTGGTCATGAGCAGGAACAGCACAATCCCCGCCAGCACCGGGAAGGCGCCGCCCTGGAAGATCTTCGGCACGTTGGCGGCGAAGAACAGCCCATCCACCAACAGGAATCCCAGCAGGAGCGGCACCACCAGCATCGGCGGCCACTTCCACAGCAGCAGGATCACCGCCGACACCAGGATGCTGGTGATCAGCATGGTCCCGGTCACCGCCACGCCGTAGGCCGAAGCCAGGGCACCGGAGGACTCGAAACCGAGCACCAGCAGGATCACACCCACCATCAGCGCCCAGTTCACCGCACCGATGTAGATCTGCCCCTGCTCGGCGCTGGACGTGTGCTGAATGTGCATCCGCGGGATGTAACCCAGCTGGATTGCTTGGCGAGTCAGGGAGAAGGCTCCGGAAATCACTGCCTGGGACGCGATCACCGTGGCCAGGGTGGCCAGCACCACCAGCGGAATCAGGGCCCAGCTCGGCGCCAGCAGGTAGAAGGGGTTGCGGGCGGCTTCAGGGTTTTCCAGCAGCAACGCGCCCTGGCCGAAGTAGTTCAGCACCAGCGCCGGCAGCACCAGGGCGAACCAGGCCCGGGCAATGGGCTTGCGCCCGAAGTGCCCCATGTCGGCGTACAAGGCTTCGGCACCGGTCAATGCCAGAACCACCGCCCCGAGGATGGCGACCCCCATGCCCGGATGAACGATGAAGAAACGCACGCCCCACATCGGGTTCAACGCCTGCAGCACTTCCGGGTGCTGGAGAATGCCGTTGACCCCCAACCCGCCAAGGACCACGAACCAGGCCACCATCACCGGACCAAACAGCTTGCCGATGCGATCAGTGCCGTGTTTCTGGATCAGGAACAAGGCCACCAGCACCACCAGCGCCATTGGCACCACCCAGTGTTCCAGGCCGCTGAATGCCAGCTCCAGGCCCTCGACCGCCGACAGCACGGAAATCGCCGGGGTGATCATGCTGTCGCCATAGAACAGCGCCGCGCCGATCAGGCCCAGAATCACCAGCATCGAACGCAAGCGCGGATAGGAACCGGACGCCCGTCTGGCCAGCGCGGTCAGGGCCATGATGCCGCCCTCGCCCTGGTTGTCGGCCCGCAGGACGAACAGCACGTACTTGATCGAAACCACCCAGATCAACGACCAGAAAATCAGCGCGAGGATGCCAAACACCCCGTCATGATTGACCTGAACCCCATAATGGCCGGCAAACACCTCCTTGAGGGTGTAGAGCGGACTGGTGCCGATATCGCCATACACCACCCCGACCGCCGCCACCAGCATCCCCAGAGGCTTGCCCCCGGAGTGCTCGCCACTCGCCGCCTGACTACTTGCCTGACCCATCAATGACTCCTACTACTCAAGACCGGGGCTTCTTATATAGAAAGCGCAAGGTTATACAAGCGCTATTCTCTTAAGTTGCGCAGTTTGCCATGTAATTTGCAGATTCTTATTACCACTAAGGCGCCAACTAACGTCGTATGAAAGCAAGCGGGCATAACGGGAAGAAGCATAGTCCAGCGCTGGTCGTATTTCCCCCGTATAAAGCTGGTCAAGCGCGTCGACCATCGCTAGAATTGCGCACTTTTTGATCAGAGGCGCAGCCAGCGCCCAAGCGTCGCACTTGCCCCCCAAGTGATTCGACACCCAATACCGAGGTTAGACATGTCCACCCCCTCCGCGCCGGCCAACCCGAAAGTCGGCTTCGTATCCCTGGGTTGCCCAAAAGCTCTGGTCGACTCCGAGCGCATCCTCACTCAACTGCGCATGGAAGGCTATGACGTGGTGTCCACCTACCAGGACGCCGATGTCGTGGTGGTCAACACCTGCGGTTTCATCGACTCGGCCAAGGCCGAATCCCTGGAAGTGATCGGCGAAGCCATCAAGGAAAACGGCAAGGTCATCGTCACCGGCTGCATGGGCGTGGAAGAAGGCAATATCCGTGACGTGCACCCCAGCGTGCTGGCCGTGACCGGTCCGCAGCAGTACGAGCAGGTGGTCAATGCCGTGCACGAAGTGGTGCCGCCGAAACAGGACCACAACCCGCTGATCGACCTGGTGCCGCCGCAAGGCATCAAGCTGACCCCGCGCCACTACGCCTACCTGAAGATTTCCGAAGGCTGCAACCACAGCTGCAGCTTCTGCATCATCCCGTCGATGCGCGGCAAGCTGGTCAGCCGCCCGGTGGGCGATGTGCTCGACGAGGCCCAGCGCCTGGTCAAGTCCGGGGTCAAGGAACTGCTGGTGATCTCCCAGGACACCAGCGCCTACGGCGTCGACGTCAAATACCGCACCGGGTTCTGGAACGGCGCGCCGGTGAAGACCCGCATGACCGAGCTCTGCGAAGCCCTGAGCACCCTGGGTGTGTGGGTGCGCCTGCACTACGTGTACCCGTACCCGCACGTGGACGAGCTGATCCCGTTGATGGCCGCCGGCAAGATCCTGCCGTACCTGGACATCCCGTTCCAGCACGCCAGCCCGAAAGTGCTCAAGGCCATGAAGCGTCCGGCCTTCGAAGACAAGACCCTGGCGCGGATCAAGGCCTGGCGCGAGATCTGCCCGGAGCTGATCATCCGCTCGACCTTTATCGTCGGCTTCCCTGGCGAAACCGAGGAAGACTTCCAGTACCTGCTCAACTGGCTGACCGAAGCCCAGCTGGACCGCGTCGGCTGCTTCCAGTACTCGCCGGTGGAAGGCGCTCCGGCCAATGACCTGGACCTGGAAGTGGTCCCGGACGAGGTCAAGCAGGACCGTTGGGAGCGCTTCATGGCGCACCAGCAGGAAATCAGCTCGGCACGCCTGCAACAGCGCATCGGCAAAGAGATCGAAGTGCTGATCGACGAAGTTGATGAGAATGGCGCCGTGGGCCGCTGCTTCTTCGATGCGCCGGAGATCGACGGCAACGTGTTCATCGACGGTGCGGGCGACCTGAAGCCGGGTGACAAGGTCTGGTGCCGGGTCACCGACGCCGACGAATACGACCTCTGGGCCGAGACCCTGTAAGGCGTAAAAAAACTGCCAAGCCCCGCTCTCGCCACGAGATGCGGGGCTTTTTTCGGTCTATCGTTAGCCCTTGCCAATCACTTCAGGGACAAGCGGCATGCGCCACCACTCGGTCATCCACACCCCCAAACTCAGCGACTACCCGGAACTGGTCCGCGTCTGGGAAGACTCGGTGCGCGCCACCCACGACTTTCTCCCGGACAGCTATATAGAGCTGCTGAGAAACCTGGTACTGACCCGCTACCTGGATGCGGTGATGCTGATCTGTACCCGGGATCAGCGGCAACGCATCACCGGTTTCGCTGGCGTGGCAGCGGGCAAGATCGAGATGCTGTTCATCGACCCGGCTCATCGCGGCCAGGGCCTGGGCCGGCAACTGCTGCATTACGCGGTGGAACACCTGAATGCCCAGCAACTGGACGTCAATGAACAGAATCCCCAGGCCCTGGGCTTCTACTTCAAGCAGGGCTTCGAAGTGGTCGGCCGCTCCGAACAGGACGGCATGGGCCAGCCCTACCCGTTGCTGCACATGCGCCTGAAACAACCACAACTGCAGGCCCGACGCGGCTAAAAGCCACAGCGGGCAAATGGACCCGCGATTAACCGGCGCCAGGCAGGTACAATAGCCGCCCTCTTTTGATACGGCCCCTGACATGACTGACCCGATTCGTCTCTCCAAACGCCTCATCGAACTGGTCGGCTGCTCCCGCCGGGAGGCTGAGCTGTTCATCGAGGGCGGCTGGGTCACCGTAGACGGCGAAGTCATCGACGAACCGCAGTTCAAGGTCGGCGCGCAAAAGGTCGTCCTCGACCCCGAGGCCAAGGCCACCGCCCCGGAGCCGGTAACCATCCTGCTCAACGTGCCCGCCGGCCAGGATCTGGACAGCGCCCTGGCATCCATCGGCGCCGACAGCCTGTCGGATGAGCACCGCTACGGCAAACGTCCGCTGCGCGGGCACTTCCTGCGCCTGACCGCCAGTGAAGACCTGCAGCCCAACGCCAGTGGCCTGCTGGTGTTCACCCAGGACTGGAAAGTGCTGCGCAAGCTGACGGCCGATGCGGCCAAGATCGAGCAGGAATACGTGGTCGAGGTCGAAGGCGAGATGATCGACCACGGCCTCAACCGCCTGAATCACGGCCTGACCTACAAAGGCCGCGAGCTGCCGCCGGTCAAAGCCAGCTGGCAGAACGAAAACCGCCTGCGCTTCGCCATGAAGAACCCGCAGCCGGGCGTGATCGCGCTGTTTTGCCAAGCCGTCGGCCTCAAGGTCGTCGCCATTCGCCGCATCCGGATCGGCGGCGTGTCCATCGGCAAAGTGCCGCTGGGCCAGTGGCGCTACCTGTCGGCCAAAGAAAAGTTCTAAAACCGCCCCCATTCAGACGCCGTGCCCTGGCGCGGCGCTCAACGCGCATTGATCAGGACTGTAACCATGATTCATAACGATGTACTGCGCAGCGTGCGCTACATGCTCGACATCAGCGACAAGAAGGTCGTGGACATCATCAAGCTCACCGGCTTCAAGGTCAGCCTGGACGACATCGTCAGCTACCTGAAGAAGGACGAGGAAGAAGGCTTCGTGCACTGCCCGGACGAAGTCATGGCGCATTTCCTCGACGGCCTGGTGATCTTCAAGCGCGGCAAGGATGAAAGCCGTCCGCCGCTGCCGATCGAACTGCCGGTGACCAACAACATCATCCTGAAGAAGCTGCGCGTGGCCTTCGAGCTCAAGGAAGATGACATGCACGCCGTGCTCAAGGCCGCCGACTTCCCAGTGTCCAAGCCTGAGCTGAGCGCGCTGTTCCGCAAGTTCGGCCACACCAACTACCGCCCTTGCGGCGACCAGTTGCTGCGTAACTTCCTCAAGGGCCTGACCCTGCGGGTTAGAGCTTAAGACAGCTGCAAGCCTCAAGCTGCCAGTTCAACGCTTGTAGCTTGCGGCTTGTGGCTCAAAGCTTGAGGCCTGCCAAATGACCTACAGCGTTTCGCCCATCGGTTTCGTGCGCTCCTGTTTCAAGGAGAAGTTCGCCATCCCGCGCCAGCCGCAACTGGCACCCGCCGCCCGTGGGGTACTGGAACTGGTGGCGCCCTTCGATCAGGGCGAGGCGGTGCAAGGGCTGGAGCAGGTCAGCCATGTCTGGCTGCTGTTCCTGTTTCACCAGGCCCTGGAAGACAAGCCGCGGCTCAAGGTGCGCCCGCCGCGCCTGGGGGGCAACAAGTCCATGGGGGTCTTCGCTACCCGAGCGACCCACAGACCCAACGGTATCGGCCAGTCGGTGGTCAAGCTGGACAAGGTCGAGGCCAACCGCCTGTGGATCTCCGGCATCGACCTGCTGGACGGCACACCGATCCTCGATATCAAACCCTACGTGCCTTACGCCGACATCATTGCTGCGGCGAGCAATGACATCGCCAGCGCTGCACCACAGTTGATACCAGTGCAGTGGCAGGACATTGCCCTGCAACAGGCTCAGACCCACGCTCAGCGCCTGCAGGAGCCCTTGGTGGAGCTGATCGAGCAGTGCCTGGCCCAGGACCCGCGCCCGGCCTATCAGGTGCCTACTGCCGAGCGGGAATACGGCGCGCAGTTCTGGGACCTGGATGTGCGCTGGCATTACCCCGAGCCAGGGCTGATCCGGGTGTTGGAAGTAGTCCCGGTGGGCTGAACCGCGGAAACGAAAAAGCCCGCGTTGCCTTGACAGGCAACGCGGGCTTTTTTGCGTTCGGGAGATCGTGCCCAATCAGCACCAATGCGCTGCT
This sequence comes from Pseudomonas danubii, assembly GCF_042980055.1. Lineage (NCBI taxonomy): Bacteria > Pseudomonadati > Pseudomonadota > Gammaproteobacteria > Pseudomonadales > Pseudomonadaceae > Pseudomonas > Pseudomonas danubii. The sequence continues at coordinate 2,623,604 of NZ_CP116502.1, read as the reverse complement.
TGGGCGATCTTCGCGAGCAAGCTCGCTCCTACTTCTCGACGAAGGCGCGCTCGATCAGGTAGTCGCCCGGTTCGCGCATGCGCGGCGAAACGGTCAGGCCGAAGCTGTTGAGCACTTCGCTGGTTTCTTCCAGCATGCTCGGGCTGCCGCACAGCATGGCGCGGTCGTCCTGCGGGTTGATGGGTGGCAGACCGATGTCGCGGAACAGCTTGCCGCTGCGCATCAGGTCGGTCAGGCGGCCTTCGTTCTCGAACGGCTCGCGGGTCACGGTGGGGTAGTAGATCAACTTCTCACGCAGCGCTTCGCCGAAGAACTCGTTCTGCGGCAAGTGCTCGGTGATGAACTCGCGGTAGGCGACTTCGTTGACGTAGCGAACGCCGTGGCACAGGATCACTTTTTCGAAACGCTCGTAGGTTTCCGGATCCTGGATCACGCTCATGAACGGCGCCAGGCCGGTGCCGGTGCTGAGCAGGTACAGGTGTTTGCCCGGCTTCAAGTCATCCAGCACCAGGGTGCCGGTAGGCTTTTTGCTGATAATGATCTCGTCGCCTTCCTTCAGATGCTGCAGTTGGGAAGTCAACGGACCGTCTGGAACCTTGATGCTGAAGAATTCGAGATGCTCTTCCCAGTTCGGGCTGGCAATGGAGTAGGCACGCATAAGCGGACGGCCATTGGGCTGTTGCAGGCCGATCATCACGAACTGACCGTTCTCGAAGCGCAGACCCGGGTCGCGGGTGCACTTGAAGCTGAACAGAGTGTCATTCCAGTGATGAACACTGAGGACACGCTCGTGGTTCATGTTGCTCATGTACGGGGGCTCCTAGAAATTGCCTGCGCTGACCATGAGCGCAATTGCACAGCATTCTAATGGCGGCGACAATATCTGTTAACTGGATTATTAAGATAAGGGTTATCGGTTATATCGATATGCGATTCACTCTCCGTCAACTGCAAGTCTTCGTCGCCGTCGCCCAGCAAGAGAGCGTTTCTCGCGCTGCCGGGCTCCTGGCCCTGTCGCAATCGGCGGCGAGTACCTCGATCACCGAGCTCGAGCGCCAATCCAGCTGCCAGCTGTTTGATCGCGCTGGCAAGCGCCTAAGCCTCAACGCCCTGGGCAAACAGCTTTTGCCACAAGCGGTGGCGCTGCTGGACCAGGCCAAGGAGATCGAGGATCTGCTCAACGGCAAGTCCGGGTTCGGCTCACTGTCGGTGGGCGCCACCCTGACCATTGGCAACTACCTGGCGACCCTGCTGATCGGCAGCTTCATGCAGGTGCATCCGGAAAGCCAAGTGAAGCTCCATGTGCAAAACACTGCGCATATCGTGCAACAGGTGGCCCACTACGAAATTGATCTGGGTCTAATCGAGGGCGACTGCAGTCACCCAGATATCGAGGTGCAAACCTGGGTCGAGGATGAGCTGGTGGTGTTCTGCGCGCCCCAGCACCCTTTGGCCAAACGCGGCCACGCCACCATGGAGGAGCTGACCCACGAAGCCTGGATTCTCCGGGAGCAGGGTTCCGGGACACGCCTGACCTTCGACCAGGCCATGCGTCATCATCGCAGCGCGCTGAACATCCGCCTGGAACTGGAGCACACCGAAGCCATCAAGCGTGCGGTGGAGTCGGGATTGGGGATTGGTTGCATCTCCAGGCTGGCGCTGCGAGATGCCTTTCGTCGTGGCAGCCTGGTGCCAGTGGAAACACCGGGCCTGGATCTGGCCCGGCAGTTCTACTTCATCTGGCATAAACAGAAGTATCAGACTTCAGCCATGCGCGAGTTCCTCGAACTGTGCCGTTCCTTTACCGCCGGGGTACAGCGAAGCGACGAAATCGTCCTGCCGAGCATTCCTTAGATCAGGATCACGGCCCACACGATGGTGATCATGCTCAGGGCGACAAATTGCGCCGCGCTGCCCATGTCCTTGGCGTTCTTCGACAACGGGTGACGATCCAGGGAAATCCGGTCGATCGCTGCCTCCACCGCCGAGTTGAGCAATTCGACGATCAGCGCCAGCAGGCACACGGCAATCAGCAGCGCGCGCTCGACCCGGCTGACGTTGAGCAGAAAGCTCAAGGGAATCAGGATCACGTTGAGCAACACCAACTGACGAAATGCCGCCTCGCCGGTGAAGGCGGCGCGCAAGCCATCGAACGAATAGCCAGCGGCGTTGAGGATACGTTTGAGACCGGTTTGACCTTTGAAAGGCGACATAAGCTGAGCAACTGAAAAAAAGGAGTGAGGAAACTAGTTCAACCAAAGTCAAAAAAGCGTGAACAAGCAGCCGGTTAATGGCTGGAAATTGACTCAAGTTGTTGCAAGAGCAAGGCCGCCTGGGTACGGGTGCGAACCCCGAGCTTGCGGAAAATTGCCGTCACGTGAGCCTTGATCGTCGCCTCGGAAACACTCAGCTCATAAGCGATCTGTTTGTTCAACAACCCCTCGCAGACCATGGTCAGTACCCGAAACTGCTGAGGCGTCAGGCTTGCCAGGCCTTCACTGGCGGCCTTGGCTTCCGCCGAAACACTGACTTCTTCAAAAGCTTGCGGCGGCCACCAGACGTCACCATCGAGGACACTGCGCACCGCCTGCTGAATGACTTCCAGGGAGCTGGACTTGGGAATGAAACCGCTGGCCCCGAACTCGCGGGAACGAACCATGACGGACGCTTCTTCCTGCGCCGAAACCATCACCACCGGAATCTGCGGATACTGCCCACGCAACAGCACCAGGCCAGAAAAACCGTAGGCACCAGGCATGTTCAGGTCCAACAGCACCAGATCCCAGTCAGCTTTTTCGGTGAGGCGGGCTTCCAGCTCGGCGATGCTCGCCACTTCCACCAGACGCACATCAGGACCCAGGCCCAGAGTGACAGCTTGATGCAGTGCGCTGCGAAAAAGCGGGTGGTCATCGGCAATCAGGATTTCGTATGTGGCCATTTTTCAAATGATCCTGTTTTTCATGGCAGGACTGATGCATTCAGCCCTCACCCAGCAACATGGGGGGCTCGCCAGAATGCGATACCCAAAGAGCACGAACACCGCGAAAAGCCTGAGCAAAACGGTGGTTCAAACAGCGCTGGCGCCCTAATCGGCGCCAAGCATGCCCAGCGAAGCCAGGGTGGTCAAGCGTGAAGCTTTGCGGCATCTTAGCCAGCTAACTAATAAGAGAGCCCTCATGCGAAGCCAAGCCTTGCGTGCCGATGTCCTGATGCTGATCACCGCTGTCATCTGGGGGGCTGCGTTTGTCGCACAATCCTCCGGCATGGATCATATCGGCCCCTTCCTCTATTCCGGCCTGCGTTTTGCTCTGGGCTCACTCTGCCTGCTACCACTGGTACTACGCAGAACGCCCGCTGATCGCCACCCCGCCCCCCTGCTCAATCGTGGCCTGTTGCTGGGCGGCGTACTCATGGGCCTGGCCCTTACTCTGGGGATCAACCTGCAGCAGGTCGGTCTGATGTTTACCAGCGTAACCAATGCCGGGTTCATCACCGGGCTCTACGTCATTGTAGTGCCGCTGCTGGGACTGCTGATTGGCCACAAGACGGGACTAGGTACCTGGCTCGGCGCGGTGCTGGCCGTGGTGGGCATGTTCCTGTTGACTGTCAGCGACAGCTTTCACGTTGCATCCGGCGACTGGCTGCAATTGATCGGCGCCTTTGTCTGGGGCGCACACGTGATTCTGGTGGGAGTATTCGCCAGCCGCCACGACCCGATTCGCCTGGCCTTCCTGCAATTTGCCACCTGTTCGGTGGTGAGCCTGATCCTCGCGCTGTGCCTGGAGCCGATTCACTGGAACGCGATTGTCGCCGCCGGTCCGGCCATTCTTTACGGGGGCGTGATTGCTGTGGGCATCGGCTACACCCTGCAAGTGATTGCCCAGAGGGACGCGATCGCCTCCCACGCGGCAATCATTCTGTCCCTCGAAGCCGTGTTTGCCGCCATCGCCGGGGCCTGGCTGCTGGATGAATCACTGCAGCTGCGCGGTTACTTCGGCTGCGCACTCATGCTCAGCGGCATGTTGGTGGCCCAGCTATGGCCGCAAAAACCCCAGGCCAGCGCCGCCACTACACAAAGGGCTTGAGCCGGGAGTGCACTTCATCCAGAGGATCGATGGCCTTCTGGAACTTCGCCGACAGGTAATGAGTGCTGAATACGTCAAGGTAGGCGTCCATGACCTGGCTGACCTGCTCGTCCCCCGCCAACTCCAGGCACAGGGCAGCTACCTCGGCGGTACAGAAATGGTCGTCACGCTTGGAGCGCCGCAACTTGTAGCGCGAGAGCTTCTCCGATGACAGGCTCAGCACCGGCAAGTGCTCAAGATAGGGGCTCTTGCGAAACATCTTGCGGGCTTCGCTCCAGGTGGCATCCAGCAGAATGAACAGCGGGCGCTTGCCTTCCTGCTGCCGGACCTCGCTGACCACTCGCTCGGGGGCCACGAACTCTCCGGGAAAGACGATATAAGGCTGCCACTGCGGATCAGCCAGTAAGGCCAGCAATTGCGGATCGACCTCGGTACGGGACCAGTGAAACGCCCAGGTATCGGCAATCACATCAGCGATCAACCAGCCGGTATTACTCGGTTTGAGCGGCTCCACATCGTGCATCACCAGGCACATGGCCGACTCGGCGCTGACCTTGGGCCGCCAGGCACACAGGCAGTGGCTGGGAATCACTCGGCAACGCGGGCAGCGCTCAGCGCGTGAGCCCCGCGCAAAAAAGGGTTTGACCGCACGAGCCATGCGCAGATCACGTAGACGGGATACAGCATGGCTCATCGCTGAGCACACCGGCAAAGGACAGGAATCGACACGGAAATAACTCGAAGGGGTAAAAAGTCGGACAAGTTTATCAGAGCCATCAGTTCAAACCTGTACCGCCTTCCTAGCTCTCCCCCTATAATTCGTCGCCACTGAACGCACAGTCGAGTGGCTGGTCGAAGCATCAGTCACTGCACCAGGAGAGTTTCATGTTGCGCTTTACCATCCCTACCGTCGCCCTTCTGCTGGCCTTGCCCCTGGGTGTCCAGGCTGCGTCCTTGCAAGAGTTCGAACTGAGCAAAATGCTGGAGAAGGTCGCTGCGGAAAGCAACGTCGGCACTCCCCGGGAAGTCAACGAGAACATTCTCGATCAGGGTTATACCGTTGAAGGCAAGGAGTTGATCAATCACCTCAGCGTCCAGGCCGGCCACGCCGAACAAATGCGCGCCAACCCCAAGGCCGTCTACTTGCAGCTGGGTGCCAGCGTCTGCCGTAACCCCAACTACCGCAAGCTGATGGCCAAAGGCGCAGTCATGCGCTACGAGTTCACCGAAAACCGCACCAATCGCCCTGTAGCCTCGGCGCGCTTCCAGGAATCGGATTGCCCTTCCCAAAACACGCCCAAGAAGAAGTGAATCAAGAACGGGACGCGCGCCGCTGCTGATCATCAGCGCGCAACTCCGCTACCAGGGCCTGCAGATATCGCGAAGGCCGCTCCTCCCCCGCCAAGCGACGCCGGCACTCTTCCTCAAGACTCAAATGATGGGCTGCCGCCGCAGCTTGCAACAACTGGTACAACTGCGGATCGACTTCCAGCACGACAGTGGTCATCCCTTGCCTCCCTGCCCTCGGCTTGCACGGACGGATGGCCGCGCCCCCTTCCTGGAGCCGGCTCCTGAACCAAGCGCTGCACTTTAGTAAATCAGAGGCTCGAGCCCTTGCCGCGGCGCCTGACCAATGGTGCCAAGGCCGCTAAATTCACTAAGAAGCGGTTGCCAGCCAAGACTTTATGGGCACATGATCAAGTCATGTCCGAAGGTTCCCATCGATTGTTCCAGGACGGTTCAGGAGGCCGTTCTTGTGCGTCTTGCAGTGCAATTTTTTCTTAATAAAGGAAAGCAGAACCTCTGTGGATACCTCGATTGCTGCCCAGCGACGGTCAGCGGTGATCGGGTCAAGAGAGTTGCTCACACGCTGGGCTGAGCAGGCAGCGACACAGGCTGTGTCGTGGCACGTTCGAATACCTCGGCCGTGCACAAGGTTCTGTGCAGAAGGAGAAGCTGAATGCCTTACCAATCGAATGACCTGTTAACTCGTCATTTCCAAAGCAAGGGCGTCGACCTCACAAGCCAGGTCGAAGCGCAACTCAACCAGATTGCCCCCAACAGCCCGAATATCCCCCTCTACCGCGACATGGTTCTCACCGTCCTGCGCATGGCCGAGGACGACCTCAACCGCTGGAACGCCAAGATTACCCTGCAAGCGCTGCGCGAGCTGGAACACGCCTTCCGGGTACTGGAACAGTTCAAGGGCCGGCGCAAAGTGACGGTATTCGGCTCGGCGCGAACGCCCAGCGAACATCCGCTTTATGCCATGGCCAAGGAACTGGGAGCAGCCCTGGCCCGCTCGGACCTGATGGTGATCACCGGCGCTGGCGGCGGCATCATGGCAGCGGCTCATGATGGCGCAGGGCTGGAGCACAGCCTGGGCTTCAATATCACCCTGCCCTTCGAACAGCATGCCAACCCCACCGTGGGCGGCACGGAAAACCTGCTGTCGTTCCACTTCTTCTTCACACGCAAGCTGTTTTTCGTCAAGGAAGCCGATGCCCTGGTGCTTTGCCCTGGTGGTTTCGGCACCCTGGACGAAGCCCTGGAGGTCCTGACCCTGATCCAGACCGGCAAAAGCCCTCTGGTACCGGTGGTATTACTGGACGCACCTGGCGGGCAGTTCTGGCAAGGCGCCCTGGACTTCATCCATAACCAGTTGGAGGCCAATCGCTACATCCTGCCCAGCGACATGAAGCTGGTGCGCCTGGTACACAGCACCGAAGAAGCAGTTAAGGAAATCCAGCAGTTCTACGCCAACTTCCACTCCAGCCGCTGGCTGAAACAGGAGTTTGTCATCCGCATGAACCACAGCCTCAATGAGCAGGCGCTGGAACACATGCAGACAGCATTCGCCGACCTGTGCCTGAGTGGCCAGTTTCGGCAACATACCTACAGTGGAGAGGAGCACGACGAAGTTAATTTCAGCCATCTGACGCGGCTATCGTTCGTTTTCAACGCTCGTGACAACGGCCGTCTGCGGGAACTGATCGACTTTATCAACCTGCCGGAGAACTGGACCAGGCAACAATCCGAGACCCGCCAGCGCGCACGAGAAACCAGTAAAGTCAGCTGACCTGCACCATCACCCGCTGCACCAGGCAGCGGGTACAACCTCAGTCATCCATCCCTCGGCCGCTCAACAGACGGCCGATCATGTCCATGGAATACCCGCGATAACTCAGAAAGCGCCCTTGCTTGGCCCGTTCACGGGCATCCACAGGAAACTGCCCGGCAAACTTGCGCTGCCAGACGTCTCGCAACTGCTCTTGCCAGTCGATACCGCACTCGCGCAGCGCAAGATCGATATCACCTCGCTGCAAGCCACGCTGGCTGAGCTCTTCGCGAATACGCATCGGCCCGTAACCTGAGCGCGCACGATAGGAAACAAAACTTTCGAGATAACGGGATTCGGACAGCAGCCCCTCTTCCGTCAAACGGTCCAGGGCGGCTTCGATCATTTCAGGAGGAGCGCCGCGCTGACGCAGTTTACGCGTCAGCTCGACTCGACCGTGCTCGCGTCGCGCGAGCAGGTCCATTGCAGTTCGCCGCACCGCGACGAGGGTATCGAGTACGGCGGTCATTGGATCAATCAGATATCAGCGTCGGCCATATCGTCTTCGGTCTCTTTCACCGGATTGGCTTTGACGTCTGGCGAAGCGGTCAGCAGCTTCTCGCGGATCTGCTTCTCCAGCGCGTTGCCGATTTCCGGATTGTCCTGCAGGAACTTGGCCGAGTTGGCCTTGCCCTGGCCGATCTTGTTGCCCTGGTAGCTGTACCAGGCACCGGATTTCTCCAGGAAACCATGCAGCACGCCCAGATCGATGATTTCGCCGTTGAGGTAGATACCCTTGCCGTAAAGAATCTGGAACTCGGCCTGACGGAACGGCGGAGCCACCTTGTTCTTGACGATCTTGACTCGGGTTTCGCTACCGACCACCTCGTCGCCTTCCTTCACCGCACCGGTACGACGGATATCCAGACGAACCGAAGCGTAGAACTTCAGCGCGTTACCACCGGTGGTGGTTTCCGGGCTGCCGAACATCACGCCGATCTTCATACGGATCTGGTTGATGAAGATCACCAGGCAGTTGGCATTCTTGATGTTACCGGTGATTTTACGCAGCGCCTGGGACATCAGGCGGGCTTGCAGGCCCACGTGCATGTCACCCATCTCGCCTTCGATTTCAGCCTTGGGCACCAGGGCCGCCACGGAGTCGACGATGATCACGTCAACCGCGTTGGAGCGCACCAGCATGTCGGTGATTTCCAGGGCCTGCTCGCCGGTATCCGGCTGAGAAACCAGCAGGTCGTCGACATTGACACCCAGCTTGCCGGCGTATTCCGGATCCAGCGCGTGCTCGGCGTCGACGAAGGCACAAGTGGCACCAGCTTTCTGCGCCTGGGCAATGACCGACAGGGTCAGAGTGGTCTTACCGGACGACTCAGGGCCGTAGATTTCAACGATACGGCCTTTTGGCAGACCGCCAATGCCCAGAGCAATGTCCAGACCCAGAGAGCCAGTGGAAATGGCCGGGATCGCCTGACGGTCGTGATCGCCCATACGCATTACGGCACCCTTGCCGAATTGACGTTCGATCTGACCCAGGGCCGCAGCCAAGGCTTTCTTCTTGTTGTCGTCCATTAAAGTCCTCACGTAATCAATAAGGCCTGACGGCCAACACCTGTATAAGTAGCCAGTATTATTCCACAGCGCTCGAGGATCGCCTACCCCTGATTTGCGATTTCTGCTGCAGCGTGTTGCAGCAACCCCTCTAGCGCGGCCTTCACCGTTTGTCGGCGAACCTCATCGCGATTCCCGGGGAAGTGTCGGCACTCGGAGGTCAACGTCTCTCCCGCGCCCCAGGCCAGCCAAACCGTACCCACCGGCTTCTGCGCAGAACCGCCATCCGGACCAGCGATGCCACTGACCGCCACCGCAAAATGCGCATGACTCTTGGCCTGTGACCCACGGACCATGGCCTCTACCACTTCACGACTGACCGCACCAACCGAATTGAACAAATCGGCCGGCACATTCAATTGAAGGGTCTTCTGGCGGTTGGAATAGGTGACATAACCGGCCTCAAACCAGGCCGAACTGCCCGGGATCCGCGTGATCGCCTCGGCAATCCCGCCGCCAGTGCAGGATTCCGCCGTGGTGACGTGGGCATTCAGAACCTGCAGACGCCGGCCGAGTTCAGCGGCAAGCTGGGTAATTTCTTTCACAGTTCTCTCCTGATGGGGCTGGCGTGTGCTTACCGTACACCAGGAAAGAAGGCTTGCAAGTGACAAGCTGTCAGGAAAACCAACGGCTCTGGAACAAGGCTTCAGAGGAGCTGGCGCGAACAGTCCATCATTGCGCCAGGAACAGCACCAGCCACCAAGCTGACGCGGCCAGTCCAGTGATCAAAGCCTGCCGAAATGAGCAAAAGCACCGGCGCCTGTTGATCCACCTTCTCTGCGCAGACAGGTCAGGCCAGCAAGTCCCAAGTCAAAGCTATCGCGCCACCCGGAGTGGATGCGTATGCCCACAAGGCCTGGCCTGCGGGAATACGGATCGGGTACGGCATGACAATCTCGGAGTCGCTGCCGGAAATGCTAGAGCCGTTGCCAGAGAAGATGACGGCCGAATTGGAGATGGAAGAGCCGGTCGGTCCCACATACAGGTCGACAACACCGGTCGAGGTCTTGATCAACCCCGTCTGGATGATCAGGCCACCGGTGTTTTGAGCTGCCGAAACGATCTCCACAATCCCTTTTGGAAATACGGTAATGAAGTGCTTGCCCATGGTTACTGCGTTCATATTTTTCACCTTTGAGTGGAATGTTCGGTCACTGAGAGTGCCGTTTTCATGTCGCTCAAAGGCGATTGCCCAAGGCTCGAGGCCTTCACATGATTCAAGGTTCCGCAGCGGGAACATTTGATCTGGAGCTCGGTAAACTCGCCCACACGGGCGAGCAGTCGTTTGCAGTTGCCGCATCTGCATTCTTTTAACATCTGCAAGTCCATTTGATTTCAGTCACTCCACGCGCCTACACAAACCGCGGCAGCGATCCATCTTCATACACGCCTCAAGGCCCTCAGCGCATCGCCGGGGCACCTTGCAGCAACGCCTGAGACTCCCGCACCCACTGCTGCAACGCTTTCAGTTGCTCGGCGTTTGCGTGGCATTGGCTGTAGTTGTCGACGACGCTGGCGGCGACGGTAGAGAGTGCAAGGCCCGAGGTGGCGTCATCAGCGACGCCGGGGCCTGCGGCCATGGGCAGGTTGGCGGCGCCGGCGTCGTGCACCCGGACAAAACCAGCAGGTACAACGCAGGCGTTATCAGCCGCTTTCGAAACATAGATAGGAACCTCCTTGGTGATAGTGGCGCCCGCCTGATAGACCTTGACGACGCGATCGACGTACTCGACCACCACCTTCTCCTTGACCCGGCCCAACGCCTGGCCCTGCTCGAAGGATTGCTGCAGTCGTGCCTCGTCCAGGCGCTGCTGCTTACTGCGTTCGCTGCCGGCACCGCTGACGAAGCCAAGGGCATAGAGCAACCCAGCTACGACGGCGAGAACCAGCCAACTGCGGATATTCATCACGCCCTCCCTTGACCGATGTGAAATGCATCAAGTGGCCTGCAAAAATCCCTGTAGCCGCTGCCGCAGGCTGCGAAAAGGTCCGCAGGACCTTCCCTCCAGGTCCAATCGCAGCCTACGGCAGCGGCTACAGAAGGTGCCCGCCTCCCCATGAACTCAGACCACGGGCAGGCACAGCACCGCCCGCGCCCTGGCCCAGAGTTGCAGGCGATCCTGCAAGCCGTTCAAACCGCCATTGATACGGCGGGTGATGCTGTTGAACTCATCGCGATCAGCCAGAGCATTAAGCCCGCCGCGCTCCCAAAACCAGGCCGCCGACTCGGCGGCCCATTGCGGCTGCTCCAGCAGTTCCGGCAACTCCAGCAGGCGCTCATCGCCAAACAGCCCGAGGCTGCACTGGCGATAGTTGCTGCGCCCGGTGATCTGGATCAGCCCACGCCCGCGATACCGCTGGCCGTCGCCATCGGCCTCGGGGGTGTTGCCCAGGCGTGCCGCGAGCGTGCCGGTGTCGTACTTGCTCAGGTATTGATCACTGCCCAGCTCGCGCACGTATTGCAGTTGCCCGGATTCGTGGCCGATCTGGGCGAGAAAGGCCGCCTGGCGCTTCGGCGTATCGATCTGCCGATGAGCCATGGCGGTGTTGAGTGGAGAAACAAAAACGCCCGCTTGGCGGCGGGCGTTAGGCATGATTTGTTGCAGTTGTTGTTCGGTTATAGACATATACAACCTTCAATCGAAAAAGCGTCCTTGGAGCACCGTGACATTTTACAGAGTCGTCTCAGAATGAGATGTGCACATAGGACGCTCTCCTACCCCTGCTGGCGGCCCTAGTTCATCTGCCAACATCCAGCGCATACGCTCGATCGGGTCAAGCGGAATAACCGACTCCTCGACAAACCAAAAAGACACGCCACCGGGAACGTCCTGACGAGCAATTTCATCGATCGTCAATCCGCAATTGCAGGGTGTCAAAGATGCAACTGGCTCACCAGGCAACTGATAAACAATACGCATAGCCATTACTTACCTCCGAAAATCTGCACGCTATTGTAAGGAAAGTCTGTCGGCTGAAAGTTTGCGCCTGTTCCCATACCAGAAGCGCTAATACTGACAACACGCAAAGAGGTAGAAGTGGGAGTAGTTGTGGCTCCTGAGGCGAGATTCAACGAGTTGTTACTTCCTCCAACCGTATAGCAATAACTAAATCCAGCATTCGTCAGTACACCAGGGATAATGTTGACAGTGAAGTCGCCGACACCATTATCTGTGATGCTCGATACGTTGTAACTATCTCGAATAGTGACCGCTCCGGTCCCATTCCAACTTACCCAGGCTGAGCATGTTCCCTTAGCAGCGCGGTACTTCCTGGGGGTTACTATCAGTGAGTCGTCAATGCCGGAATCGACTTGAGCCTGAGTACTCAACCTCGCAGTTCCCTGCTTGTTTTCGGTTGCCTGGGCCGCTTGGGATGCAAGTGCCGCAATGTCTATATTTCCCTGATTAATCGGAGCATTCCAAGCTTTGATACACCACATGACAGCCAGGTTGCGTGGACGGGTTTCAATGCCACCCGATGAATTTGTCCTTAAGTTTTCATCCTCAGTGACTCCATTCCCTGTATCGCCATAGACCCAGGAGTCAAATACATTTCCAGCGTATGAAGAGTCCTTTACTGAGTGTGTATGACTCTTGAACTCATCAGCTTGCCAACTGCCAAGTCCCCTTCCCGCATCCACCCCCCGACCATGATCCCAACCCCGCAGGAACTCTCCCCGCGACTCCGGCAAACGGAAGTTACCCGCGCCCTCGCCCCCGGTGTTGAAGGTCGTCCCCAGATAAGCCGCCAGATCCGGATAGGTCGCAGCACTCTGCACACTACCATCCACCTCCAGGAATCCCGGTGGCACCGTACCCTTGGGAAACGGCACCATGGCCCCCACCGGTAAGGCCGACATGTTCTTCAGCAACGCTTCGATCTCGGCCTTGGTGTAGGTCACCGACTTGGTGTACGCATCGGTGATCCCATACTCGGCCAAGGTCGTGCGTATCTTTTCCGGCGGAATCGAATCGCGCACGATCGCCTTGATCGCCGCCAACAACTGGTCATGCTCGGCCTCGGCCGGCTCCTTCCCACCCGCACGAATCACGTTGAGCAATTCATCGGTCACCGCATTTCCCCAGTCGGAAGAAATCAGTGAGCCGACTTGCCCCGTGACCGGGTTCTCGTCGACAAACTTCCCATTAACCAACCCAACACTTGGCACACTCTTTGGATAATCCACTCGTCTGTCCTCTCGTTGTCATTCATCCACGCCGACACAGCTCGGCGTGGACATAGTTAGAAAACTGGAAAAGAAAACGCCCCGGCGAGACGGGGCGTTTATTGAACTTGTTTGGCAATCCAGGGGGGCGCTAGCGGACGCAGACCGGCATCGGGGAAATCCACCGATTGCGGCCAGTCGCGCAGGGCTTGCATATACACCAGCAGCTCCTTGAATTGCTCCCCATCAATACTCGTCGGGGCTTGAATTTCGAGCTGGTCGCGATGCCGCTCACGCAGCCACATCACCGAAGTCAGTTCGGTATCACGCCAGTTGCGCTCCGAATCTTCTTTGGTAGGCAAGGCAGTTGTTGCACTGTCGATATAGGCTTGTACCTGCGTTTCGGACATTGGCAACAAGCTGCTCGAGATGAAGTACTCAGGGGCATCCTCATCGTAGGCATGGACTGCGTTGGTCTCGGGGTTATGGAAATACTTCATGTGCGCAACTCCGACCAACACAAGTTAACTGGATTGTTGAGTGTGACTGTATAAGTGGCTCCTGCTGGCACTACGAACGCTGCGTGATAGGCCGAGAAAGATACGTCCACAGGACCTACCCGGGCGTAAACAGCTCCACTCGAGATCGCCACATGCACCTGAATTGGCCGCCCTGTCGTGTTGGTGTAGACCGTTCCAGAAACCCGGCTCGTTGTAAGGTTCTGCCAGACTTGACCATCGCCCAGGCCACGTGGTCTGGCCTCAAGTGCCGCAACGTTTGCGGCCAGGCTTGCGATGTCGATGTTTCCCTGATTGACAGGTGCGTTCCAGGCCTTGATGCACCACATGACTGCCAAGTTGCGAGGCCGGGTTTCTGCCCCTCCTGTCGCTTCCAAGCCAACTGACGACAATACACCTGCTGACGTATACCCTGGGGACCCTAACCCAGTACCTGCGTATGCTCCGTATTGCACACGGTGGGTATGAGACTTGAACTCATCCGCCTGCCAACTGCCAAGCCCCCGTCCTACATCCACCCCCCGCCCATGATCCCAACCCCGCAAAAACTCCCCTCGCGACTCAGGCAAACGGAAGTTCCCCGCGCCCTCGCCCCCGGTGTTGAACGTAGTCCCCAGATAAGCCGCCAAATCCGGATAAGTCGCAGCGCTCTGCACACTGCCATCCACCTCCAGGAACCCCGCCGGCACCGTGCCCTTGGGAAACGGCACCATGGCCCCCACCGGCAGGGCCGACATGTTCTTCAACAGTGCCTCGATCTCCGCCTTGGTGTAGGTCACCGACTTGGTGTAGGCGTCGGTGATGCCGTACTCGGCCAAGGTGGTGCGAATCTTCTCTGGCGGTATCGAATCACGGACGATCGCCTTGATCGCCGCCAGTAACTGGTCATGCTCGGCCTCGGCCGGCACCTTGCCACCCGCACGAATCACGTTGAGCAATTCGTCGGTAACCGCGTTTCCCCATTGCGAGGAAATCAGTGAGCCGACTTGCCCCGTGACCGGGTTCTCGTCGACAAACTTGCCGTTCACCAGCCCTACGCTGGGAACACTTTTCGGATAATCCACTTGTTCTTGTCTTCTCTAGTCATAGTTGATGTACACCTGGGTATGCGCCGGTGCACTGCGATGGATCAGGCACTCCAAGGCGCTGCCCGGGTTCATGCCAAAACGTTCGCCCCAATAGCTCGCGCCGAAGCGCCGGCCCAGTTGCAGGCGGCCGCCGGTATTGAGGGTCCACATGAAATTCGCCCGCCAGGTGCCGAAATGCGCGTGACCAAAACGTGAGCGGCCCATGCGCGGAGTGCTCAGTTCGGTGACGCTGGCATTGGGGTAGCCCTGGCTGCGGGCGATTTCGACGAAGTAGGCGGCGCGCTGGCTGCCCACCGCCAACAGGCGGCGGCGCACGGCCAGGCGCCGGTCTTCGAACAGCGGGGTCAGGCCCAGGCAGGGATCGGGCAGGTTCATGACCTTTTCCCAATCGGTCACCAGTTCGCTGACGCTGGCCGGGTCCATTTCGTTTTGCAGGTCCACGGCCCGGGCGTCGATGCGCGCCAGCTCCTGGGAGATGCCCTGCAACACTCGCTCAAGCTCCGGCACCCGCTCCGGGTCCCAGGCCGGGCCGCTGGGCAGCAGGCTGTGCAACTGATCCTGGTACTGGGTGGCGCTTCTTATTGCTGCCATTGGCAACCTCCGAATACCAGCAACTGATTATTCGCCGCCGGAACATCGGCCAAGGGCGCCAGCAGTTGGTGATCCTGCTCGCCGGTAGCGCTGCTGATGGCTTCGCGGATATGGCTGAGCAACAGGGTCTGGCCCAGGCCCGCCTCGCGGCTGTGCAGATCGCGCAGCTGGTCCTCGACGGCGGCGCGCACCGCGCTGGTGTCGGGAGTCAGGCGCAGTCTGTAGGTCACCGGCAGCATCACCGGGGCCAGCACATGCACCTCGGCGGTCACCGGGCGCAGCGGCTCGATATACGCCTGAACCTGCGCCAGTTGCTCGGCGTTGGGGATCGGCTGCGGGTCATCGTCACGCATGACGAACAGGCCCACAGTGCCCGGCCCCAGGTAATTGCGCCGGCACCAGGCGCGGGTGATCCCCGGGCATTCCAGGGCCCAGGTTTCGTAGTCGTCCGCCGAACCGCCGTGGGGAATGATCCGGTAGGAGCGAATCACCCGGGAGCGCAGGGATTCGAGGCTTTCCCGGGCCACGCCACCGCTCAGCCCCGGGGCCAGGACGGTGAACGCGTTGCCGATGCCTTGCACCGGCTGCACCGCGGTCAATTCCAGGCCCGCATCGGCATTGCCCAGGGTCCCGCCATCGACCGCCTGGATCGTGGTGCTGTTGAGCCCCGCGATGGTGGTGCGGGCGGCCATCACCTTGTAGCTGCGGCCGTCGCTGCTCTGCAGCAGGGTGTCGACATCCAGCACGGCACCGGCCGCGGCGTTGAAGCTGACGCTGCCACGGGCGGCCTGGGCCACCTTGCGTGGCTGGTTCAGACGCAGCGCAGCGATGCGTTCCAGGGTCGACTCATCGGCCTTGTCCGGGAGGATCTGTTCGGCGATCCAATCCAGGTAGCCATACAGGCCAAAGGCGGCACCGCTCAGGGTGCGGGCCAGCACTTGGGCATCGGACTGGCGCAGCGAGTCGCTGGCCAGGTCGCTTTGGGTGCGCTGAATCAGCACCGGCAGCGAAGGGGTTTCAAACGGCATAGGTCACCTGCCAACTGTGAGTGGGGTTGAGGTCCAGGCGTTCGCCGTCGGCCAGGATCAGCACCGTGCGCAGGTTCAGTCGCTGGGCGTCGAGGCGCTCGGTCATGATCTCCACGGCGTTGCAGTGGCCATCGTCGATCAGCCACTGCAAGGCCTCGCGGGCATAGAACTCGGCGTCGAGCTGGGTCTGCCGGCTGAGCTTGACCCGGCGCAGCAGCCACAGCCGCGAGCCGATGCGGTCGTCGGCCACCGTGGGAAAGCTATCGCCCCACCAGCCGTAGCGCTGGTCATCGTCCAGGGCGTCGTCATCAGCAGCACGGCGCCAGGTGAACAGGCTGATTTCCACGGCCCGGGTCAGGGCGTTCTTCAGGTCATAGGTGGCAAACATGCTTAACCTCCCACCGGCGCGCCGGTCTGCCCCGGGCCGGGTTGCACGCCGCTGTGGACGTGGTTGATCTGGCTGATACCGGCGGCGACCTGATCGCCCTGGGAGACGATCTTGCCGCTCATGCTCAGGGTCGGGCTGTCGATGTTGACGCCGCTGCTGGCGCGGATATTCAAGGTCGCGGTGTCGATGTCGATGACCCGACCGCGCTTGAAGTGGATCTTGTCGCCCTCGTCGGTGTAGATCGCCACTTCGCCGGCGGCCAGGGCCTGCAAGCGGTAGCGCCGGTCCGCCACCACCAGCACCACCGCGTGGGAACGGTCGCCACCGAGGAAGGTGGCAATGCCCTCGGCGCCGGCCAGGGGATTGCTGGTGAACCCGTAAGGCTCGAAATGCTCCATGTCGTCGTTGACCTCGCCGGCGGTGAGGCGCATTTGCAGCGATTGCAGTTTGTTGGCCGAGTTGGCGAGCACCACGGTGCCCCGCGCCAACAGGCGTGTCAGTAGGCTCATGCTGAGTTCCTTGGAGGGTAGGAGCCGGCTTGCCGGCGAACAGGGGTTGCGCGGTTTCGTGCCGGATGCCTTCGCCGGCAAGCCGGCTCCTACGGATGGGCGCGGGTTTCAGGTTTTGCCGGGTGTCGGGTTGGCGTCGAAGGTGTGAGGCGGGGCCACCTGCAGGGTGGTGATCGAGCCCTGCTCGGACAGCGACCAGGTGACCTTGGAGATCAGCATGTCCTGATCAAACCCCAGCACCGGATCGATCACTCGCACCAGGGTGTTGTGCCTCCACAAGTCGCCATTGCTCTGGCGCCAGCCCTGCACCTGATAGGTGGTGGTCAGGGCCTTGCCGGTGCGGGTGCCGCGCTCCCAGTCAGCGCGCTGCTGAGCCAGTTCCGCACTCAGTTGCGCCGCCTCGCTGATCACCGTCACCCGTTTGCGTGAAGCACTGGCATCGCTGGACTGGCCGGATACTTCGCTGACTGCAGCCCCACTGCTCTGGTCGCTACCCTTGTGCTGGCCGATCACCCGGTACTCGGAAAACACCGCGGAAAAATCCATGGCGGCATTGGCCGAGAGAATGTTCTTGCCCAGCTCCAGGGCATCGCTGGCGCGCCCACCACTGCCCGGCGCCGCCAGCAGCAGGTAACCGTCAGCGTCGTCGGTGGAAAATACCCGGTACAGAGTCAGCAAACGGTCGATGGAGGCGAACACCGTCTCCCCCGGCACGATGCTGTGGGTGTGCAACTTGCCGGTCGGGGCGATCTCGCTGCGCACCCCGACCCCGTAGGATGCAGCCAGGGCGCGGACGATGCTCAGCACGTCCTGCTGGCGCCACTGGCTCGGCCGGTTGATGGCCGCGCAATCCACCAGATCCTGGGTCAAGGAACTGCCCTGGATGCTCAGGCTGATCTGCTTGCCGTCGTAACTGATCGGCGCCTTGTAGACATGCCCGGTGAGCACCAGATCGCAACCGATGCGCACCTGGCAGCGAGCGCCCGGACGGATGCGTACCTGCGCATCCTGCCCCGGCCATTGCCAGGTGATGTTGAGGCTGAAGGTACGGAACTGACGCTCCAGGTCCGCACTGATTTCGACGCTTTTCCAGCCGCTGTAATCCAGTCCGTCCACCGTCAGGGTGACGATATTTGCCAATTCGTCCATGAGTCACTCCCGAGCGATTTGCAGATCAGCCGGCGGCAGGAAGCCCGGATGAGCCACCCGGTTGCGCTGCACCACTTCGCCGACCCGCGTCGCATCGGCAAACCGCTGATAGGCCAGCACCAGCGCCGGCAGGCTGCTCTTGGGGCTGAGGCTGACCAGCCGCACCCCCGAGGACGCCACCGCATTGAGGTGCCCCTGCACCTGCTGGCGCAGGGTGTTGAGCGCCTGGTAATGCACCGCGTCGGCCTTGAGCGCGGCTTGCCAGATCAGCTCATTGAACTGATCGCGCAGCGCCAGTACATCGTCGGCCACCGGCACTTCCAGGCGCTGCACCGGCCGGCTGGCCTGCTGCGCCAGGGGCGGCGTGTTCTTGAGCTTCACCACCGGGGTAGCTACCGGCAACGCCGACACCAGCCGGGCGATCTGCACCAGCAGCGCATCCTGCACCAGATTGGCCACCGCCTCGGCCGCCGCCGTGGTGTCCTTGCCGGTGGTCAGCTTCGGCGCATCGATGCGCCGGGCCGCCTCCACCTGCTGGGAAATATCGGCGAGCATTTGCCGATAGCCGGTACGGGCAAAGTCCTTGAGCCCGCGTACATCGTCCAGCAACCCCTTGAACTCCGTGCTCAGCTCCTTGGGTATTTCCTTGACCGCTTTGACCAGGGTGTTGAGATCGCCATAGAACTCGATCAACGGCTTGAACTCGTGCTCGATGACCTGATACACGTCCGCCAGCCCCTGGCGCAAAGACGCCACGCCGATCCGTGCCTGCTTGATCAGGTTGGTGGCAAATTCGAACCGCAGCACCGCCGCCCCCAGCAAGGTATCGCTGGCCACCAGCACCTGCTGCTGGGTATTGACCACCGCCGAGGGAAAGCGCAACGGCTGGTCCGGATAGAACTTCAGGCTGAAAGTCACCAGGCCGCCGTCCTGGCGGCTCTGGGTCATCTCGCATTCGCCGACCTTGACCTGCATCCGCCCGAGCCAAGGGTGCACCAGCTCGCCGCTGCCCTCCTCCAGGGCCTTGAGCAGCTTGTCGCGCTGCTCCAGGCAATCGGCACCGACGATAAAGGCCGTCAGATCGTGGATTTTCGCCTGCTGGCCAAGGCCCTCGAAAAACGGCTGGTCGCGCTGTGGGTACTCGTGCAACTGGCCTTTCTGGCCCACCGGGGTTTTCGCCTGATCGACCCAGAACGGCACGCCGCGAAAGGATGCGGGCAACAAACGATCACGCCAGTTATCCGCCATTGGAACCTCCTAGGGAAAGTGAGCGATAGCCCAGGGTCGAAGCCACGTTCAGGCCTGGTTGATTGGTCTTGGCCTGTTCCGCACGCAGGCCGGGAGGGGCGTTCTCAAAGCGCAGCAGCAACCCGCCTTCAAGCCGAGTGCGATTGTTGGCCGCCGCCTGTTGCAGCAGCGAACTGGAGCTTTGCGGCAAATTGCCTGGGGTCAGCAGCGGAGAAGGTGTATCGGTCAGCGAGTCCTCACCCCGGTTTGCCGAGTTGTTGTGCTCCACCACACTCTCGGTCAGCGAATTGATGCTCCCGGTGACACTGACAAGCAAATTGCCAAAGGTCGCTCTGAGCTTTTCGCGGATTGGCTCCAGGACCTTTTCCAGCCGCTCACGAAACGAAGAGAACCACTGGATCAAACCGTCGAGGTCCTTTCTCATCCCCTCACCGGGTGACCAACTGAACAGGCTGGCAACGTTGTTCTTTGCCGTGATCGACAACGCCCAGATCAGATCCCAGATAGCTGCAAACAGGCCTACCACGGGTTGCCAGTTACTGCTTATCAAGCCAAGCGGGCTCCACTCGAAAACCTCTCGCAGGCTGCGAAAAATCACCTGGACAGCCTCTCTGATCGGTTCCAGGTTTCTGATCAACACCCCAAACCCGCTCATGTTGAAGAGCAGATTCAACGCCTGGTACACCCGCCCGGTACCGGCGCTGAAGTCTTGCCAGAGGGCGCTCAGATAAGCGCTAACCGGCCCCCAGTTGGCAATCAATTGCCCAATGGGCGTCCAGGCGAACACCTCCTTGAAAAGACCGACCATGGACATGATCGTGGGTGAAATCTTCCCCCACAGCTGGATGAAAAACCGCGAAACCGGCTTCCAATTGGCCACCACCACACCGGCTACCGCAGCAATCGCCAGCATCGCCAAACCTATAGGCGAGGACAGTGCGGCAAAGACCGTGGCCGCCGAAGCTGCCACCGTAAAGGCGATTGCGGCGGCCGCGAGTCCCTCCACCAACCCGGGGTTATCAGCGACAAATTGACCGACCGATGTCAGTACGGGCTGAAGTCCCGTGACAATGCTGTTGATGGCCGGCAACAGTGCAACCCCCACATTGAGGGTGATTCTTTCCACTGCCTCATCGAAGTGCTTGAGGTTTTGCGCGGTATTGCCCAGCTCATTCTCCGGACTTGACTCCCCCCTGACCGCGGCAGCCGTGACAGCCTGGATGTTCTCCGCCTTGATCGCCGACTGCATGCCCGCAACAAAGGGGGTCAATAGGCCTTGCCCAGAGAACAATCCTGAAAGATCGAGATTTCCTAGGCCACTTTCTTCCAGGCTTTTCCTGAACTTGCCCACCACTTGGCGAATGCCGGTGAGCTCCGGGTCGACGGCCTTGCTTGCGCTCTCGGCCACAGCAGGCTTGACCACCTCAGTTTCGGCTTTGACCTGCTGCACAGGTGCTGCCGGTTTAACCTGTCTTGTCTGCTTGGGCCGCCGGCCCTTGGTCTTGTTTCTTTTTCGATACGCCATCACTGCACCTGCTGCATCGCATTGATCCGTTGCGCGTGCTCCAGGGATTCCCGGAGCACATCCAGTGGCCTGGCCATCATCTGTTCGGGGTCGACCTTCCAGAACCAGGCCAGGTCATAGGCGACAGCGATCAGGTCGGCGATGGCTGCGATGCCGCACTCATGAAAAAACTCGCCACCGCCCAGCTCAGGGCGTTGAGGTCCACCAGGTCCAGCTGGTTCACCGAAGACGGTGGAATGCCGGCGCAGACCGCGATGTATTTGGCCGCGACGTCCATGTCGAGGCTGACTTCTTCGCTCTTGTCGATCTTGTACGGCAGCGCCTTGATCGCCCGCACTTCCTGCACCGTCGGGCGGCGCAGGGTGAGTTCGGCCAGGGGCTCGCCGTGGGCCTCGATGGGCACCTGCAGCTTCACGGTGTTGCTCATTGCCAGGTCCCCTTCTGCCCTTCGAAGTTCAGCTCGATGCTGGCGTCGTCGCCCTTGGCAATAGGCTCGTCCACCAGGTAGGCGCCAGCCAGCACGTAGACCTTGCCGTTGGCGAACTCGCAGGTGACGGTCATGTCGACACCTTCGATCAGCTGCTTGAGCGGAAAGTCCGGGGTGTGCAGCGCGGTGACTTTGAACGACGGGGTGAGGTCGGTTTCCTTGTAGAAACCCGGAACCACGGTTTCCCGCTTGACGGCCATCAGCGGTGCTTCGCAGCCACCGCTGATGGTCAGTTGAGCGCCGTCCACTTTGACGTAGCAGGTGCCCGCAATCAGTTGACCCATGATGTTTCTCCCAAAAAATAAGCCCGCTCAAGGCGGGCTGAAAAAGCGCAGTGATGCAGGTCCGGCTCAGGCCGCGGCGTCGTACTGCAGACGGAATTGGTTGAGCAGCGCAAACACCCGCAGGCCGTTGATGTAGTCCGGCGGGAACAGCACGTTGACCCGGCTCGGGTCCTGCACGTCGCGTTCAACGATCAGGTGCTCGGCAAACAGTTCGGCGTTCTCCACATGGCCTTCCAGCTCCAGCTTGGCGTACTGGGCGATCAGCTCACCGCGAATGGTGCTCGGGGTCACGATCGGCTGGCCGGCGCCGAAGCGGGTGCCGTCCGCGGCCAGCTTGTGGCGCCCGTACTTGCTGGTGATCACGCTTTGCAGCCGGCGCACGATGAACGCCGACTGGTGCATGGTTTCGCTGTCCAGGTAGGAGTTGTCAGCCTGGCCGTAAGCGTTCTTCTGGTAGGTGGTGATCGCCCGCTGAATGCGCATGTAGCCGCCTTCGTAGTAGGCAGTAGCAATGCCGTAGCTGAGCAGCGACTGGCGCTCGGTCAGGGTAAAGCGTTCGCTGGCCGGCGCCGGATCGATCCCCGGCAGGCTACCGCTCTGGGTCGGACGGCTGGCGTCAGCGGAGATGAACACCGAGGTCCGCGCCGCCAGGGCTGCGGCCTGAACCCACACGGGTTGGGGCACGCCGGTTTCCAGGGCCTGGATGGTGATGTGCTGGTCGTTGCGCGCCTGACCGGCCGCCACCAGGGTGCCGACGGTGCCGCGCTTGGCGCTGTAGACATGACCGAACAGCTGCTTGGCCCAGGACCAGCGGCCGGTGTTGTCGTCCATCACCGCTTGCCACGCATTGAGGCTGGCGGTGTCGGTCCAGGGCATGCAGATGAACTCGAACGGCTCGTCGCCCAGGGCCGCCAGGGCCGCGACCTGATCCGGCACGCCGGTGCCGCCGGCCATCTTGCCCAGCACCAGGGTCAGGCCCGCCGGGGTTTCTTCACCATTGCTCTTGCCCAGGCGATTGAGTTGCAGGCTGATGTCATTGCCGCTGTCGCCGGTCCACTTGGCACTCAGGGTCACCGTGCCGTCGACCGCTGCTGCGGTCACCGGCAGATCCACTGCCGCATTGACCTTCAGCGCCAGGGCGCTGGCCGCCTGAGCGGCAGTGGCGCCGCTGACGATCGAGGCCTGCACCCGCACACCGCCGACGTACAGATTGAGCAGGCCGGCGGCGCTGGCGCTACCGGTGAGCTTAAGCTCGGCCTTGGCCACGCTGCCTTCGGTGCTGTGCAGCGGCAGGCACCAGATCTCGCCCACCGGGTCGGTCTTGCGCCAGGTTTCATACATCGAGGCGAGCATCGAACCTTGCCCGCCGATGCTCTTGGCCAGGGCCACGCTGGACACCAGCACCAGCTTGCCGAGGTCATCGCCGGTCTGGTTGTCATTGACTTGGGCGACGATCAGACGGCGCATGGCCGAAGACGCGCTATTGGCCGCCGAGTTGTCCATCTCGGCGTAGAACAGCGGAACACGGATGTCCGCCGGGATATTGCTGAAACCGATCGCCATTATTTGGCTCCTTGAGATTTCGCCGCTTTCACGGCTTTGCTAGTGATATCGCCATCGGCCAGACGCCGGCGCCACCAGGCGTTGTCCGGCACTTCACGGCCGGAGGCGGGCAGCAGATCGCCTGCTTCCGGGTCCGGTACGGCGCGGCCAGCGACCGGCAGCACGGTGATGCGTTTGCTCATTGCTTCAGCTCTCCTGAAAAAGTCAGCTCCAGGCGCCCATCGGGGCCCGGTTTCTTCAAATTGGGGTCCGCCGGATCGATGGCATCGACCCGCACCGTGACCCCGGTCAAGGACGGCAAGCCGTCGAGTTCACGCTCATGCCAGGTTTCCGCCGGCTGCCCGGGCAGATTGCGCCCCAGCTGGAATTCGGCGAAGAAGCGCAGGCGGTAGAGCAAGCGGGTGGCGTCGAACGACACCAGTTCACCGCCGTCGTATTGGATCGGGTTGTACTCGGCGCCGGGCTTGAAACCGACCAGGGCGCGCCAGAGTTCGGCGCGCAGGTCGTGGAGTTGGTCCAGGGCTTGTTGTGGGTTGCTGGCGTCGAGGAGCAAGGCGACTTCGAAGCGGTCGCGGATGGTCTGGCGGTGGACGTTCTGGGCGGTGTTGCCGGAAGCCAAGTCGTTGATCGGAGCCCAGTAGGCAGCCGGTAGGGGTTGGCTGGTGTTACCGCCCAGAGTATCGAGGTTGATGCCCGCCAGAATGCGCCCGCTGAGACGGGGACACTGGCTTTGCAGTTGGTTGATAACAGCACTGAGTTTCATCGAGTGGCTCCGGGACCGGGGCTGCCCCAGGTCCGTTGCGGGCTGCCACGATCGAGCATCAGGGCCTCTCGGGAAGCAGTTGCCATAGGTTTCTCCAAGGCACAAAAAACCCGCCGCAGCGGGTGGGAGAGAAGTAGCCTGAAGCATCCACCCCAGGCCGATGACAGGGTCCTGCGAATGCCCGCAGGACCGCAGGTTCAGGCATAAACGATCACGCACTCGGACAGCGCGGCGTAGAGTCCGGCCGTGACCGGCCCTTGAGTTCCGACCAGTCGAGCCATGAACTGCAACCTGTCGGTATCCGCGGGGTAGTGCGCAGCGGCTTGCCCCAGGGTCATGGCATTGCCGAACGCGTCCAGGATCTGCACACCGACATTTCGCGCCGCGCTCGCTCCGCTGCGCTCGTTCTCCAGTGTCACGCCGTCATGGGTAATACCATCGAAATAGACCTGAACCGTCTTCGCGCCGTGGCACTTTTGCGGGTCAAGCAAGACCTCGAACATGACCGCCGGGACGCCCCCCTGGTCAATCTGCGAGGCCGATGTCGCTCCCAGATCGACAAACCGCTCCCACTCCACGGCGCGAGCACGCAATGGCAGAAGCTCGACATCGGTACACAGGTCGTCGTCGATGCTGCAGGTAGGCGCGACAACCGTTGCCAGGAAGTTCATGAACTGAAGATGTTTTTGCGAAGTCATTGATCTGTTCCTTCAAGTCGACAGGAGCCGATAGACATTGATCTGGCACCTGTATGGTTAAAGCGCAGGCTCCCGGCAACTCCCAGGACATTACGCGCAACGCATAAACTCCCGCCGGCAAGGACTGCGATGCCGCAGGAAACGCGGTTCTACGGCCGCTGTTTTCTCGCTAATCGGCCTCTCACTCCTGCCCGACAGGCAGCAGTGCTCGACCTTCATTGAGCCCCGCCTGCAGCGCCGTCCAGAACTCGGCATTTTCATAGCCCATGGCCCAGACACTGGTACCACCCAGGCCCAGCTTGGTCACCAGTGCGGTCTTGGTCTTGATGCTCGTGGCATCGTCGTACCAGAGCACCGGTTGCGCGCGCTCCGGGGTCCATTCCACGCCATCGGCGAAGCTCTTGACCGGCCCCCAGGTGGCATAAGGCGTTGCGGAAGCGGCGTCTCGGCGGGTGACGGCGCGGTGCTCGGCAATCACTTCCTGATAAGCCGACCAGTGCACTCGGTTGCCAATGCTGTAGTCCTGACCGTAGGCCGGCAGCCCGGCCAGGACCTTGCTCGGCGCAACTTGCGACACGGCGTAGCTGAGCAGCACCTGCTGCCAGTCGGCACCGGACACGGGGCCTGGCCAGACTTCGCCATGGAAACCGCCACTGCTCCAGCCTGGGCCGACCTGGTCGTAGGTCATGACCTGGAAGTAATCCACCGCCGCGCCCAGGGCCTTGTAGTCGTAGCCTTGCAGGTACTCGGGCTCGCGGTCGCTGGACTTGGGCGGGACGCTGATGATCAGTTTCTTGCCGCTGGCATGCAGGGCGTTGCCCAGGGCTTTGACATAGGCGGAAAAGGCCTTGGCATTCCTTGGCTCGACCTTTTCGAAGTCCAGGTTGATGCCGGCAAAACCGCCCTCCCTGGCCAGTCTCACCAGTTGCTTGATGCTGCCGGCACTCAAGGTCTTGTCGTTGACGATGGAGTGGGAAATGGCCGGGTCGAAATCAGCAATGCCTTCGTTGTAGTCGGAGACGGTGGGGTACAGCGGCAGCGATTTGGACTGGGCGAAGCGAATGATGTTTTCGCTGGTTGGGTTCATCCCTTCCTGGTGCAACTGACCGGTGACGGTCAGCCCGTAGGTGCTGCCCAGACCGACAGCAGAAAGGTGGCGGTGGAACGCTTGCAGGTTGCTGTAGGACGCTTCGACCTGGCCATCGGTGTAGGCCAGAACAAAGGGCCCGGCATGGGCTGCAGTTGCCAGCAACAGAGTGCAACCAGCGATCAATGCCTGAAAAAAATGCCGGATGCCTCGCTTCGAGGCCGGGCTGCTGAAGCCTGGATTCATGAATGCTCCTGCGGACTTTCCGCGTGGATTGAAAGGAAATGAATGCTGGATCGGGGGCGATCCGAATGAGCCGCTCGCAAGGATGCTCGCGGCGCCATTGAAGGGTTAAAGCTGCACCACCCTGAGTGGTTTTTTGGCGGGGGTTTTCTTGGCCTTGGCTTTGGCCTTGCCTTGTTTGCCGCCGTTGCATTCGACCGTGGTGCTCCACCCGGAGGGGTTGAACAGCTGCTCCACCGAGTCCACCAGATACTCGCCGTCCAGGCCGGCCTTGAAGCCCTGGGCATTGATCAGGCGCTCGGCAAACAGATCGGTGCGCCCGGGCATTTCCAGGCGCAGGCTGGCGCTGCTGCGGTTGAAGGCTGCCAAGCGGGCCTTGGCCGCTTGCTCGGCGGCGGACTTGTTGGGGTACAGGTGCCGATCGGTGTGCACCGCCGGCACGCTGGCCGGTGAGTCGCTGTTGCCCAGGTCGATGACCTTGAGCGTGCCGCTCTTCGGGTCCTGATGCTTGGTCTGCACCGCCTTGTGGGTGCTGCTGTCACTGAGGCGGAACTGATAACGGCTGACGTCGCGACGGCTGAGGCTGACAACGCCCAGGGCCTTGCCGCTGGCACTCAATCCGGACTGACGGGGCAGCACCAGCAACCTGCCTTCGGCCACCTTGGCGGTGCAGTCGTACTGCCGGGCCAGGCGGGTGATGAAGTTGAAGTCGGACTCGTTGAGCTGGTCGATCCGCGGCACCTTGGTCGCCACCGGACAGACCGCCTGCCAGCCGTTGCGGGCTGCCAGATCGCGGACTATCTGCGCCAGTGCCACGTTCTCCCAGCTGCCGCTGCGGGTGGTCTTGCCACTGCCGCGCATGTCGCTGGCCTTGCCGCGGATCTCGATGGAATCCGGCGGCCCGTTGACCACCACTTCATCCACCGTGTAGCGCCCCAGGCGGGTCAATGCCTGCCCGGCATAGCCGATGAACACTTCGATGGCGGCGCCACGACGGGGCAAGGCGACCGCACCGTCACGGTCATCGATGCGCAGTTCGAACTCATCCGCTTCCATTCCCGGTTTGTCCAGGGTGCGCAGGGTCAGCAGCCGGTCATTGATCTGCGCGGTGATGTCGCGGCCATCGGCGAGGATACGAAAGACCGGGGTCATGGCCTGTGCTCCAGAAAATGAAGACCCCGCACGCAGCGGGGTCTGTTGAGTGGAGGCAAGGTCAGTCCCATAGCTGAACCATCGCTTCTGTGCGAATCGGCAGCTCCGGTAGCAGGA
The DNA here is from genome assembly GCF_042980055.1 of Pseudomonas danubii. Lineage (NCBI taxonomy): Bacteria > Pseudomonadati > Pseudomonadota > Gammaproteobacteria > Pseudomonadales > Pseudomonadaceae > Pseudomonas > Pseudomonas danubii. Next base: position 2,596,226 of record NZ_CP116502.1, on the reverse strand, counting down.
TCAGTACCCCGGCCCGAAAGGGTTGTGGCTCATCGGCCAGGCCCTGGTTGGCGTCCAGCACCGCCTCGACGCTGCCATTGAGGTGCCCGTAGTAGCGATGACACAGGGTGTCGAGCAGATCACCGTCAGAGGTTCTGCAGGTCGTTGCCATAGCTCACAAACTCCAGTGAAAACCCTTGTTTGCGGGGAATGCCGCCCGCCAGCAGGTGGCTCTGTTCCTCGTCGATGCTGGTGAGGCACCAGGTGCCCAGCACTTCGCCGTAACCCGTGGTCAGGCTCAGGGGCTGCAAGCGCCGGCCAATGCTGCGCAACGCCTGCAACTGCCCCAACCCACCCTTGAACCCGGGAAAGATCGCGCCCTTGAGGGAGATCTTGTCGTCGCCCTGCCCCACCGCCTGCTGCGCAATGCTGCGGCTCAGGCGCTCCTGGGCCGCCCAGCGAAAGCCGGTTTGCCGGCGCAACTCATCGAAGGCCGCGGTATCGAGGTTGAAGTAGAACGGCTCGGCCGCGGTCCCCAGGGGCTGCAGAATCAGCAGGTGCGGGAAGGGTTTCACCGCCTCCGCCGCCGGGGTGTCCTGAGGCGCCAGCGCGCCGGAAGGGAAGATATTGCCCAGGGCAGGGCTGATCTGCCCGCCGATGCGGTTGATCGCCGCGCCGGCCTTGGCCACCTGTTCCTGCAAGGCGCCAAGACGCTGCTGCATCTGCCCCGCCACGGTCACGGCCTGGCTGTATTTGGCCGCGACTTCACCCACCGCCGACTGCGCCGCGCCGATGCTGCGCATCGTGCGCTGCAGCTTGGCGCCCAGCACCGGGCCGACCCAGGGCAGATTTTCCAGCTCCGAGGCGGCGCCGGTGATGTCGCTGATAGCGCCGTTCATGGGCCCCAGCATTTCATCGGCGCTGCGCCGCCCCGCCTCCGCTGCCGCCACCAGGGACGTGAGCCCCGATTGCAGCTGTTCCATATAGGCCATGCCGCCTCCTTAAACGTGTGCCGCGTCGAACAACTGACGACCTGCCGCCTGACGGCTGTATTCGTCGAACTGAAAGCGCAGATAGGGTTCCAGCTCCCGGGCCAGTTGCGCCGGATCTCTGACATCGCCCTGCACCGAGATCGACAGGTAAGGCGCGAAGCTGAACTGCTGTTCGATCGAAGGTGGCGTCGCCGATGTGAACGGCTCCGCCGGTTTGAGCAGCGAAGAGGTCGATGCCGACGGCGACGGGCTGGCCATCGAACGCACGGCCTGCCCCATCAGCGGAGGTGTCTGCCCCGGCTGGAAGGACTTGGCGATATCGCCCATTACCGGCGGGATGTTCTGCCCGGCGTTGCGCATCATCAGCGGACCGGCTGCAGGCATTCTCTTGAGCGAGTCGTCGGAGCCGAACATCGCCTTGCCAGCATAGGAGCCCAAGGCTCCACCGCCCCAGTAACCAAGAGCGCCACCGATGACGGAACCTATGGCGCCGCCAATGGCTGTTCCAAGGCCTGGCACGACAGAGCCAATGGCAGCCCCGGCAACAACCCCCGCTTTGGCCCCGGCCAATGTGCCTGCTAAACCTCCGAGCGCACCGCCATAGCCTTCGGCCTTCTCATCGCGGGTCTTGGCATTCTGATAGGTGTCTGCGATCTGCAGACCGGCATCCAGTATCGACAGGGCACCACCCCGCTTGAATAACTTCTTGCCGTTACTCCACAGAGACTTCAAGCCGCTTCCGACAACCTGGGCGACTCTCATCCCAGCATTGGCAAGGCGACTCAAATTGCCAGGGCTGAATACATTTTTCAGTGTCTGGACAATGCGACCGAGCACGCCACGCTTGGGTCTTGCGCCACCGGGGCCATTGCCGCCTTTGTTGCCCTTCTTGTTCCTACCACCGTCTACGTCGAAATCACCCGCGCCCATTCCCAGCGCATTGGTGACAAACACGCGCTGGACAACGTTGGGGTCAACCTTCAACCCACCACGCAAGACATTGATCAGGCCCTTGCCCATGGTGTAGACGGCCATGAGCTTTTTCACCGCGACATAAGCAGCGCCCAGGGCAACCACACCCTGCACCAACGATGGGTTGTGCTCCGCCAGTTCGCTCAGCTTGCCGACCACCACGGTGATGCTTTTGGCCACCAGATCCGTCACCGGTTGCAGGGCCTGCCCCACGACCCGCTGGCCTTCATCGATGGCTTGACCTGCTTCAGCCCACAACTGCTTGGAGGCTTCTCGACGCTCCGCGAGGTTCCTGGCGAGAACGCCAGAGGCGCTCAACGAGTCCTTCTTCACTTGCTCATACTGCTGCCGGCCCTGGGTCTGGGCCAGCAAGGCCGCCTTGATCTGCATATCGGTAAACAGGTCACCGGTACGCAGGGACTCTTCCAGAGCCTCAAGCATGGCCTTGGCCTTGGCCGGGTCGGTTTCCTGGCTGATCTTCGCCTGGGCCTCGGCCATCTTCGCCGCCTTGGCCGGGTCGATGGCCCTGACGTAACGCATGGCCAGGGCAAAGCTCGCCTCCAGGCTCGACATGCCCTTCTGGATACCGGTGTTCAGCGAAGCCTGATAATCAATGCCAGCGTCTTCATAAGCCTTGACCGCCTCACTGGAGCCGATTTTCTCGATCCAGTTCTGCAATTGGCCAGCGGCCTGATCAGCACTGCCCGCAGTGTTCATCTGCACTTGCAGCATGGACCCCAGCTGACTCACCGCCTCCATGCCGGTGAGTCCTTCCGCGCTCGCGCTCTTGAGCAGCGCCGGGAGCAAGCGCGCCATGTCGGCCGCCTCGAAATTGCCGGCCTGCCCCTGCAGGGCGATGGCCTCAAGAGCCTGCTCCATGAACTTGGGATCGCTGATCCCGGCCTTCAGCTCCAGGGCCCGCATCAGCTTCGCGGTGTCGTCGACACTCGCGCCCTGCCCCACCGCAAACTTGGCGGCCAACCCTGTGTAGCCTTGTGCCTTGTCCAGCGACATGCCGCTGGCCATCATCTGGCTCACCAGAGCCGCCACATCGTTACGGGCCATGCCCGTGTCACGGGAGGTCTGAATCACCGTGCGGCTCAGCTGCGCTTCCTGAGGCTGGTTGACCACATTGGCCTTGATCGCCATGTCGCGGATCAGCGCTTGATAATCAGCACTGATCTTGACCGGGGCGCGGAGCTTATCGACGCCAAACTTTGCCCAGTCATAAGCCACCTTGAAGTCGGCCTTGCCCTGGGCAACCTGCTGCAGTCCTCGGGCCTGAAGCGCCGAGCCCCGCGCTACATTGCCCAGCGCTTGATATTCCTGGCGCAGCTTGTGCACCTGAATCCCCTGCCGGCGCAGCCCATCCCGGCTCTCCTCCAACCGGCGCAACAGCCCGGCCGCGGAAGCGGCGCCGGTGTCATGGGCCTTTTTCCATTCATCCTGCAGGCGCAGGGTCTGGCCGATGGTCTTTTCCAGCACCCTGGCCTTGCTGCCCTGCCGCTCCAGCTGCTTGATCCGGTCTTCCACCGTCTTGAAGGCGGCGTCCCAGGTCGAACTGAGGGCAGTACCCACTACCACCAGCCCCGATACCAGTTTGTTCGCCATGTGCTTCTCCTGATCCTTGGGTGACGGGCTCAATCCGTGAGCCACCAGACCATGTCGGAAAACCTCATGGTCATGATTTCCTCAGCGGCGAAATGCAGCTCGCGAGCGAGCCGTTTCGCCGCCACCTTCATCACCGCCGGATCAAAGCTCGTCGTCTTGCACCAGGCGAAAATAGCCGGCCTGCAGGCGTTGATAGTCCTTGAGTGCCATGCTCTCCAGGTCCTTGGTACTGATTTGCGCGAGGCTGGCAAACAGCATCAGCTCGCGCTGTTCATCGTCACCAACGCCGGCCGCACTGGCGGCGCGCACATCACGCACCGTCGGCGCTCGCAGGGTGAGCCGGTCGCAGACCACACCGTTCATCTCCACCGGCTTGCTCAGCGCCACCACCACGCTGTCGCTGCTCAGGGTCATCCAGGCCGGGGTCTTGTCGATTGCTTGAGACATGAGGTGTCTTCCTTACAGGCCCAGGGCCGAACGTTGAGCGGCGAGCTGGTCGACGCCGTTAATCACACGCTTCATGCCCAGGGCATCAATCTCGTAGATCAGGCGACCGTCGACTTCCAGCTTGTAGTAGGTCAGGGCCACGTTGTGCTTGATCTCGGCCTTGTCGCCGGACTTCCAGTCGCCCATGTCGACCTCCTTGAGCAGGCCGCGCAGGGTGACGATCACCGGGGTGACCTTGCCCTTGAGGCCCTTGAAGGCGCCACGGAACACACCGTTGAAGCCGCTGCCATCGGCCAGGCCGAACATCTTCAGCGACTCGCGGCGCACGCCGGTGGTGGTGAAGCCGGCCTCTTGTTTCTCCATGCCCATGTCCAGTTCCACCGGCACATCCATGCCACCGACGCGGTGTTCCTCGGTCTTGAGGGTCAACTTGGGCAGGGTCAGGCTCGGCACGTCGCCTTGAAAGCTGATGCCATCGACGAACAGGTTCATGTTCGCCAGGGTTTCGGGAATCATTGCCATTACTGCGGCTCCTTAAGCGGCTTGGTCGAGGACTTCGGTCAACCACTGGTTGGTGACCTCGACCCGGAAGTTGGGGTTTTCGGCGGGCGGTACGTCGGTGAAGCGGATGTTCCAGTACACCTTGCCCTGCTCCAGCTGGCTGGCGGTGTTGAGCTCGGTGTCGGCGTAGACCTCGAAATTGATGATCGCGCCCTGGTTCTTCAGATCACGCATGAACGCTTGCAGGCCCTCGGTGACGTCCTTGACGTAGGTCGCGGTGATCGAGCGGTCCACGGCCCATTTGTGGCCGAAGAGGATGGCGTCCATGACGATGTCCATGGTCCGCACCCGGGTGACGAAGGCCCATTTCGGATCGCTGGACAGCGTGCGGTTGCCCCACAGGCGGAAGCCCGCATCCCGAATGATGGTGGTGATGTTGGCGTTGTTCAGCAGGTTGGCGCGGCAGGTTTCATCGCCGTCGAGGAACTCGATCGGCCGCTTGGTGCCGGTGATGCCGACGAACTCCTTGTTCGACGGCGAGGCCCAGAAGCCGTACTCGTTGTCGGTCCAGGCAAACAGACCGGCAACCCAGGCCGAGGCCGGCGCATCGACGGTGGCATTGGCACCGTTGTCCCAGTGCTGAACACCCGGATCGACCATATAGGCGCGCTTGGCGCCGAAATTCTTGGCGTAGGCCATGGCCGCTTCGTCGGTGGTATTGGGACCATCGAGAATGGCCAGGCCACGCAGCTTGTCCGCCAGGGCCACCAGGGCGGTGCCGATGGCCAGGGTCGAACTGTGCTTGGGGGTGACCAGCAGACGTGGCTGGGCGTTGAAACGGCTCTTGCCGTCCAGCAGCGCCTGCAGACCGGTACGCTTACCGTCGGCCAGCACCCCGCCGATGATCGCCGAAGTCTGCTCGGCCGCATCAGTCATCTTGGCCACGCCACAAGCGACGATCACCGCCTTGGCCCGCTGATAGATGGCCTGACAGGCCTTGGTGATGGCCGCATCCGGGCCCCAGGCCGCAATGGCCTCACGCTCGTTGGTGATCAGCAGCAGGTCATTGACTTTGGCAGCAGCGGTCGGGCCTTCGGTGAAGGTGTCCACCAGGCCGATGATCGAAGACGACGGCAGCGAAATAGTGCGCGTGCCGGTGTCGACGTTAGTAACGGTAACGCCGTGGAAAAAACCACTCATGGATAAACTCCAGACATGAAAAAGCCCCGGATGAAGGGGGCTGTAAGGGATGTTGAGTTAAGGGAAAGCGGGAAAGAAAACGCCCCGGCGGTGCGGGGCGTTTATTGGGTTTGTTCGGCGATCCAGGGCGGCGCCACCGGGCGATGTTCAATCTGTGGAAAGTCCGGGGATTGCGGCCAGTCGCGTAGGGATTGCATGTACACAAGCAGCTCGTTGTACTGATTGTCCGAAAGGGCAGTAGGCACTTTGATTTCAAGCTGATCTCGATGGCGGTCGCGCAGCCATGTAACGGCCGCCAACTCGGCAGCTCGCCAGATTCGTTCATCCTCACCCTGGTTGAAAGGTTCAACCATAGCGTGGAGCGCATCAGGCAGCGGCAACGTGACAGCTGGTGCCGGCCGCATACCTTCGATGACTTTTGCCAATGCCACCGAGTCGATGTCAGGGTTAGTTAAGATTTCTTGGGGGATGTAGTGGTTTAACGTCACATTTCCCCAGTCGACAAGCATGGTGCCAGCGGTAGCCGACACAGAGAGAACTTTAAATCCACTCACAAGATATTCCCCTTTACTCGATCAGGGCTGTTGCCCCCTTCAAAGATCAAGTTGTTGCCATTTTTCTCAATCGAATAGCCACCAGCACCAGGTGCATTGGTCGACGCTGCACCGGGGCTACCAGGAGCGCCGCCTGCGCCACCGTTCCATCCGGCTGTATACCAGCCCCCAGCGCCACCAGCATCCAAACTGCCTGCCGCTGGGTAGCCATAGCCGTAAGTAGAAACTTGATACATTCCGCCACCTGCGCCGCCAGGACGTCCCGCGCCACCGCCACCTCCGGTATGCAGTACGTTGGGCCAGTAGGCATCCCCGCCTCCACCTCCGCCACCGAAAATGTAGCCATTGCGGTTATCGAGCGTTGCAGGAAAATCAAGAACAACAGCTGTAGCGCCTGGCAAGGGCCGAGCGGGATAAGCCCCCGCGCCACCCGCACCACGGATGTAGTGTTCATTGACGATTTTTAGCGTGGAGCCTGGTGGAAAGACTCCCGTTCTCAATGAAAACCCCGTACCACCGCCATAAATCATTGCCCGGTTGATAAAGAGATAACGTCGCGCCTTGGTCGGCTTGCCCATGAGGTCAAAAATGCTCGCACCTGCTCGTTCTACTGTGTTGATAAACACAACGGTTCGACGCCAGACCGTGCGCCACCCACTTTCGGTTTTGATGAACAGCTCTGCCCCTTCTCGCCAGCCATCTGCAAGCTTTACATAAGGCATAACACCAGGTCGGTAACCTCCATCCAGCTTTACGTGGAAGTTCATTATGGTTCCTCGTATTGCAGCCAAAGCGTACCAACCGAACCGTCAGTTGGTTTAGGGGCATTTGGAGAGTAGATAAAACGGTTGGCCGGCAATGCATCGGTGATGCCGTATCCCGCAAGGGTGGTCGCCTTGTCTGCTTTGCGTGTCGGGTCAAAATTGGCGGCGTCCCATAGCAAGTTGCCAAAGACGGTTGCGGACTTGTTGGCAAGGCTCAAAAGAAGCGGCGTTATTGTTTCCCCGCCATAATTTGCAAAAATCCTCACATTGTCATTCAGAAGATCCATGCGGGCTTCGCTGCTGGGCGTCACCCAACCGAACTCCGGAGAGTCGCTACCTTCACTCGACAGTAATATTGAGCCATTCAACCGTCCACCCGTTATGGGAAGGAGCTTGCTGACTGCGCTAGTCAGCTCTGCCTTTGTTGCCCCATCAGCAATCCCATAACCAGACAGAGTTGTGGGGTTGATACCACTAACAACTAGGCCTCGTTTATCGATCGTGACTTGCCGATAAGTACCAGCCACCTTATCCGCCGGAAGTGCAGCAGCCAGGGAGTCGTCCACATACTGGCGGGTAGCAAGCACCACCGCCGGATCAATCTTCAACACGATCTGCGCGGTATTAGCGACGATGAAGTTCATGCGGATGACTTGGGTCTTGCCGGTGCCTTGGGCCAGCAGGGGCTTGAAGCTTGGGGCGCAGTTGGCTACCGCCACTAGGTCACCGTCGGCATCGAACAGGCCGATCTCACGAATCCAGCGACCGCCAACATCAGGCGGGATCACTTGTTCGGTGATGATGATGTTGGGGTTGGCCGGGTCGGTGCGCACCTGGTTGACCGGGGCGCGACGCCATTCGTTGATCAGCTTGGTCTGGGCCCGGTTCGGGATGGGGTCGGTGCCGTTGGCATCGCCGACCGCCATTTCCTTGAAGGTCCAGGGCGTGCCCAGGGCCGTGGCGTTGGCCTGTTTCGCCTCGCCCACCGCCGTGAGAATGGCAAAGAACTGACTGTTGGAATCAATCATGAGTACACATCCAGGGTGTCTGTTTCATCAATACACATGACCTGGCCATAACGGCCGGTCACTTCGATATCGCGGGGTGTCGGGGGGTAAACGTCGATGTCTTCGCCCTGATATTCATAGGCGCCAAGACCAATCACTCCGGAGCTTTCCAGGCTGATGGCCAGGCCAGTCATGTGCCGGCTGACGGGCCTGGCGTCGTCGATCAGCCGGGTCAGCTCCTGGTACATTTCCTCAGTGATACCGGTGTCCAGAACGCCGACTTTCAGGGCAAAGGTGGCCGGTTCGCCTTCAGGGACCGTCTGCCACCATTCGACCACTTCGATCAGGTAGCCCAGCGGTTCCACCACCCGGCGCAGTGCACCGATGGTGCCTTTGCGAGCGTGGATGAAGTACGAGGCACGAATGGCGTTGCGCTTGACCGTCTCGGACCAGCGCGGGTCCCAGCGATCCACCGACCAGGCCCAGGCCAACTGCGGTAGCAGATGCACCGGGCAGGTGGACGGGTTGTACAGGGTGCGCAGCATGATGGCGGTATCGCCCGCGCTGGCCGCCTCGAGGGCGCGCTCCAGCGGCGTGCTATTGATCGGCAATAGGCTGGTCATCTCAGCTCCCCAGCGTGACGCTGTAACCAGTGCAATACGCCGCTTGAGCCTTGGTCGGGGTGATGTCTTGCCAACCCGCCAGATCGACCCGAGCCACGCCGGCCACATGCAACTGCGCATCAATGGCCGAACGGGCCACCTCGATGCCCAGGCGCCGGCGTGGGTTGACCCAGGCAGCCAGCTTGCGCTCGGCTTCTGCCAGGGCAGCGTCACCTTCCGGGCCGGAGCCCTTCATGTGCAGCACCGCGTCGATGCGATACGGCAAGACTTGGGCACTCTGGACCGTGACCCGGTCGCCGAGCGGTCGCACGTCTTCATCATTGAGGGCTGCGGCAACGGTCGCCAGCAAGTCAGGACTGGCCGCGCCATTTCCCTCCAGGCTCAGCACCGTGACCGTCACCCGGGCCGGTGCCGGGCTTTCGGCCTCGGCGTCTGCTACCAGCGCAGAAGCGTTACGGGCATGCAGGATGTAGCTGTTGCGCGGGCCGGCCGTGGTCAGTCCTTCATAGGCCAATTGCACGCGCTCGCGCAGAGCGTCGTCGGCTTCCTTGACCTCCTCCACCGGCGGCACCGCCTGCGGGTCACCCTGCAGGATCACCAGGCGCTGCAGTTTGACGTTGGCCGCCAGGTGATCCAGGTCCGTGCCCTTGGCATGAGCCAGCAGCAGCGCCTTGGCTGCATCGTTGACCCGGGCCCGCAATTGCATATCGCCGTAGGCCGATAGCTCCAGCAGTTTGCTCACCGGATCGCTTTCCAGGTTGGCCGTCCAGTTATCGCCCATATGCCGGCGAAAGGTGGCCAGCTTGCCTTGGTACAAGTCCTCAAAATCCAGGGCCTCAAGCACCTGCGGCGCCGGCAGCGCCGACAAGTCCAACGTACTCATGCCGTCACCTCCAAAACCGCGCTATCACCCAGGTACTGGCCGGTCAGTTGAAAGCTGATCTGACCACCCACCACCGCAACCACTCTTACCCGTTCCAGCTTCAGCCGGGGCTCCCAGCGCAACAGCGCTCGGGCCACTTCGGCCTGCACCGCACTTTTCCACCCGCCGGTTACCGGCAAGTCGACGTAGCGGCGCAGGTTGCTGCCGTACTCCGGGCGCATCCGCCGACTGCCCAGCGGCGTGGTCAGAATGTCCTCGATGGACTGCCGCACATGCTCGATGCCGGACAGCGACAGGCCGGTACGGCGATCCATTCCGATCATCGTGTCACTCCTGCGCTTGCAGATCCGGGTGGGCGTTCAGGTAGTCCAGGGCGACAAGGTCGCCGGCCTTTACCGACACCTGTCCCTGGGCAACCCGCAACTGGCGGCCATCCGGCAGGATCAAATTGCGCGAGGTGTAAAGGGTGTCGCGAAACACCACAGTGCCGGCGCCCACAGGGCGACCGGGAGTTTTCTTAGGGGTGGCCATAGGTATCTCCGGGTACAAAAAAACCGCTCGGGGCGGGTTGATGGGGTGTTCGGTGATAGGTGAGACGTGAGCGCTGAGTCGTGAGGGCCACGACCCGCATGGGTCACTGCGGCGTTGCAGTTGAACCGGGCCCCGGCATCACACCCAGATGGGTATGGGTCGAACCGACGTTGACCCCGTTGTGCTTCAAGCTCCCACCGTTGATGTGCACATCGCCATTCAAGGTGATCGCTCCGGTCAGGGTGATACTGTCGGCCTTGCCGGTCAGGGCGCTGTCGGTCACCACCGCCGAGCTGCCGCCGACCTGAATGGTCACCGTGCCGCTGGGCAGGCTGATGCTGTAGCTCTTGGCCTGCCAGTCATAGACCAGCGAGCCGCCATCCTCGAAACGCCAGACTTCGACGTGGTCGCGGTTGTCCGGCTGGGGACCGGCGTTGCCATACAGGCCGGGAACGAAGGTGCCCTGGGCCGGCTCGCCGCTGGGGCTGATCAGCACGCCCTGCTCCCCCAGGCTCGGCGCCCGCCAGTGCCGGGCCTTGCCGGCGGCCTGGCTGTGCCAGCGCACCCAGGCGCTGGTCCAGCCGGCGCCATCGGACACCCGCACCAGGCCGGCAGCCAGGTCCACGCCGACCACGCTGCAAGGCAGGATCAGGCCGGCAATCATGCGGTCGTGGGTTGCAGACACGTAACTCACGCCATGTGCTCCGGCGACTGGTAGCCGCCCTCATGACCGGAGCCAGTGTCGGGACTGAAACCCAACACCAGCGTGCCCGGTGGTTGATTCGGCCAGGGCCATTGCTCCTGACCCAGGTAGATAAGCTGCTGCCACTGCACGATCCACTCGGCCCGGTAAACCGACTCTGCAGCCGTACCAACAGGCTTGGCCCACACGGCCGTCGCGCCTTCGACAAAGTCCAGATCCCACTGCTGACAACGCAGCAGCTCGATTAACTGAGCCGCCAGAATGGCCGCCTGCAAAGGGGCCTGTGCAAGCTCGGGGTCAACCCGTACCCGGGCCTCCAAAGTGGCCCGCATGCAGCAGCGACCGTCACCCGGGTCGGCTGCCTGGTCCAGGCCGGTGACGGCAAAGTAGAGCGCCGGCTCAGTGGCGCCTTCAAACGCCTTGGGGAATGCCTCAACCGTCTGCAGATGGGGCATCGCCAGCTTGATCGTGGACGTGATGGCGTCTTTTAGCTGGGTCAGTTCGTTCATTGTCTAGTTCCAGAATAAGAGCGAGGCAGCCTAGTCACAGGGGCCTGGGCCGGTGGACCTTGTTGAGGGCCGAAGCCGATCGGGGCTCAAGGCCGATCCGAGTTCGAATCCCGTGAAGGCGGTTCGCAAACCCCGATGCGCTTGGCCGCCCAGCGCTCATAAAGGCCGATGGCGACGTCGGCGCCGGCCATGGCGGTCAGGCAGCCGAAGGCGCAGGCGGTCCAGATCGAGACGCCGGCGGCATACAGCAGCATGATTGCCGAGACCCCGCAGACCACGCAGGCTCCGGAGCGCAGCGCCAGGCGCCGCAGCAGCGACCAGCCACGAGCGCCCTCCTTGTCGGCGCGCCACATTTCGCCGGAAACGCCACCGACCAGCGCCAGGACGATGACCAGCCAGATCGGCATGTCCAGCAACGCTTGTTGCTCGTTTGTCATTCACGTCTCCCGTGCGGATTGAGGCCAGCGAGATGGCCAGTTGATAGAAGGCTGATAACGATGTTTCAAGGGGTCCCTGTCTGTTGGTGGCCCACGTTAGGCAGGCATTCCAAAAAGCCCGGTCGCCCGGGCTTTTCAGTAATGCAAACCTTGGTCTTTCGGCACGACTGGTGCGGTACGGACCCATTCAAATTGTTCCTCCGACCGCGACCCTGTCCGCCGGATAACTGCTTCTGGTGCTTTACGCTGCACACCCGGGTCAGTTGCCAACCCTCTGAACCGTCGAGGCCGGTTCATCGCTGCCTTTGCTTTGCCACTAAAGAGCGTCGTTGCAGCCGTTGTTGAACGGCTTGAGACGGATAATATGCATTCGTGCATATGCAGTCAATGCGTAAATGCATTTATTTATGCATTAGAATTGCGCAAATGCATGAGAGCCGCATAGATGCAGGGCGGGGGGGGATTTTTCGAGGGCGAAAAAAAGCCCGCTCAGTGGCGGGCTTTGTCTGACAGTGATGGCTTAGCGGGCGTACATGCCCCACCAGAAGACGTGACCGAGGATGCTGATCTGCTCCTCCTGGATTTCCTGGAAGCTGTAGTCCTCATCCGGATGCTCATCGCGGTTGAAGCTGCGCAGGCGAATCCCGGTAGGCAAGCGATACAGCTGCTTCACTCGCAGTTGGCCATTGTGGTTTATCGCATACAGGTCGCCATCGACGATATCGCCGATGGCGCACTTGCCAGCATTGACCCCGACCGTGGCGCCATCGCGCAGCACCGGCAACATACTGTTGCCCCGCACCGTGACGCACTTTGCCTGGTCGAACTGTACGCCGTTGTGCCGCAGGCTGCGCTTGCCGAAGCGCAGGCTGGCGCGCTCGCTCTCCTCGATGACGAATCTTCCTGATCCAGCAGCCAATTCAACCTCACGCAGAAAAGGAACCGACACCTCGTCGTCATCGACAGGGGTATCGTCGTCCCACAGGCTTATGTCCTTGAGTTCCGAATGAATCTCGTCGCGGGGCGCAGCAACCCGGGCAGGCGCGATATCCACGCGCCCGCGCAATTGGTCGGTGCTCACCTGGAAGTATTCAGCGATCCGCGAGATGTGTTTATCCGAAGGATCGACGATCTTCCCGCTGAGAATCCGCGAGAGGGTGGATTGAGGCACACCAGTCCGACGGTGAAGCTCCGTGGGGGAGATTCCATCACGATCCAGCAGCTCTCTTAAGACGGTAGAAACATTGCGTATTTGCATAGAACGCATAGTGCTCGAACTTTTAGCCCATGACAAATGCTGTTTTGCATATTTGTGCTGCATTTACCGGACAAACGCAGTAGTGCCTTGGTGTCTGCGAGGCCAGGGCACCCATGGTAACCTTGCCGCCATCTGCAAAAAGCCGGGCCCAGCGCTCCTTTGCTTCACCCATTCAACGAATCCGCCTAAATACCAATGAGTAAAAATACCTCCGATCTGTCCTCCCACACGCCGATGATGCAGCAGTACTGGCGCCTCAAGAACCAGCACCCTGATCAGTTGATGTTCTACCGCATGGGCGACTTCTACGAGATCTTCTATGAAGACGCGAAGAAGGCCGCCAAGCTGCTGGACATCACCCTGACGGCACGCGGACAGTCGGCGGGACAGGCAATTCCCATGTGTGGCATTCCCTACCACGCCGCCGAAGGTTACCTGGCCAAGCTGGTGAAGCTCGGCGAGTCGGTGGTCATCTGCGAGCAAGTGGGTGATCCGGCCACCAGCAAAGGCCCCGTGGAACGTCAGGTGGTGCGCATCATTACCCCGGGCACCGTCAGCGACGAAGCCCTGCTGGACGAACGCCGCGACAACCTGATCGCGGCCGTGCTGGGCGATGAGCGCTTGTTCGGCCTGGCGGTGCTGGACATCACCAGCGGCAATTTCAGCGTCCTGGAAATCAAGGGTTGGGAAAACTTGCTGGCGGAGCTGGAACGCATCAATCCAGTGGAGCTGCTGATCCCTGATGACTGGCCACAAGGCCTGCCGGCGGAAAAGCGCCGGGGTGTTCGACGTCGCGCCCCCTGGGACTTCGAGCGCGACTCGGCCCACAAGAGCCTCTGCCAGCAATTCTCGACCCAAGACCTCAAGGGCTTTGGTTGCGAGACCCTGACCCTGGCCATCGGCGCCGCCGGATGTCTGTTGAGCTACGCCAAGGAAACCCAGCGCACCGCCCTGCCCCACTTGCGCAGCCTGCGGCACGAACGCCTGGACGACACGGTGGTGCTGGACGGTGCCAGTCGCCGCAACCTGGAGCTGGACACCAACCTGGCCGGTGGACGCGACAACACCCTGCAATCGGTAGTCGATCGCTGCCAGACCGCCATGGGCAGCCGCCTGCTGACCCGCTGGCTGAACCGCCCGCTACGGGATCTCAAGGTCTTGCAGGCGCGTCAGTCCTCGATCACCTGCCTGCTGGACGGCTACCGTTTCGAACGGCTGCAGCCGCAGTTGAAGGAAATCGGCGATATCGAGCGGATTCTCGCGCGAATCGGCTTGCGCAATGCCCGTCCTCGGGACCTGGCTCGCCTGCGTGATGCCCTGGCAGCGTTGCCAGAGCTGCAAGAGGCGATGACCGAACTGGAGGCAGAGCACCTCAAGCAACTGGCAGTCACCACCAGCACCTACCCGGAACTGGCCGCGCTGCTGGCCAAAGCGATCATCGACAACCCGCCGGCGGTGATCCGCGACGGCGGCGTGCTCAAGACCGGCTACGACGCCGAGCTCGACGAACTGCAATCCTTGAGCGAGAACGCCGGGCAATTCCTGATCGATCTGGAAGCCCGGGAAAAAGCCCGTACCGGTCTGGCCAACCTCAAAGTCGGCTATAACCGCATTCATGGCTACTTCATCGAGCTGCCGAGCAAACAGGCCGAGCAGGCACCTGCGGATTACATTCGTCGCCAGACCCTGAAGGGCGCCGAGCGCTTCATCACTCCGGAACTCAAGGAGTTTGAAGACAAGGCGCTGTCGGCCAAGAGCCGCGCCCTGGCCCGGGAAAAGATGCTCTACGATGCGCTGCTGGAAACCCTGATCAGCCATCTGCCGCCGCTGCAGGATACCGCCGGTGCCCTGGCGGAACTGGACGTGCTGAGCAATCTGGCCGAACGCGCGCTGAACCTGGACCTCAATTGCCCGCGTTTTGTCAGCGAGCCTTGCATGCGCATCACCCAGGGCCGTCACCCGGTGGTGGAGCAAGTATTGACCACACCTTTTGTGGCCAACGACCTGAATCTGGACGACAACACCCGGATGCTGGTGATCACCGGTCCTAACATGGGCGGTAAATCCACCTACATGCGCCAGACTGCGCTGATCGTACTGCTGGCCCATATCGGCAGTTTTGTCCCGGCGGCGAGCTGCGAGCTGTCCCTGGTGGATCGGATCTTTACTCGGATCGGCTCTAGCGACGACCTGGCCGGCGGTCGCTCGACCTTCATGGTGGAAATGAGTGAAACCGCGAACATCCTGCACAACGCCACTGAACGCAGCCTGGTGCTGATGGACGAAGTGGGCCGCGGCACCAGTACTTTCGACGGACTTTCCCTGGCCTGGGCTGCGGCAGAACGTCTCGCCCATCTGCGGGCCTACACCCTGTTCGCCACCCACTATTTTGAACTGACCGTACTGCCGGAAAGCGAGCCGCTGGTGGCCAACGTGCACCTCAATGCCACTGAGCACAACGAGCGCATCGTCTTCCTGCACCATGTATTGCCCGGCCCTGCCAGCCAGAGCTATGGCCTGGCGGTAGCCCAGCTGGCGGGGGTTCCCAGCGCTGTCATCGGGCGAGCCCGTGAACATTTGAGCCGCCTGGAGACCACCAGCCTGCCCCACGAAACGCCACGACCCGCGCCAGGCAAAGCCTCGGTTCCGCAGCAAAGCGACCTGTTTGCCAGCCTGCCGCACCCAGTCCTCGAGGAACTGGCCAAACTGGATCTGGATGACCTGACGCCACGCCGGGCACTGGAAATGCTCTATACATTGAAGACACGCATCTAACGCGAACGCCTTCAAGCTGTTAGAATCTCGCGCGGTTTGGGATGCTGCGGACTATTAGCCTGGTTCGCAGACTATCGCTCCCAAACCTGGCGACCCCGTCATGTAGGGGCTCCGCTGCCGCCGCCTGAGGAGAGAATTAGAAATGACCTTCGTCGTCACCGACAACTGCATCAAGTGCAAGTACACCGACTGCGTAGAAGTCTGTCCGGTGGACTGCTTTTACGAAGGGCCGAACTTCCTGGTGATTCACCCGGATGAGTGCATTGACTGCGCGCTGTGCGAGCCTGAATGCCCGGCTGTAGCCATTTTCTCCGAGGATGAAGTCCCGGAGGAGATGCAGGAGTTCATTCAGCTGAACGTCGAGCTGGCAGAGATCTGGCCGAACATCACTGAAAAGAAAGAATCGTTGCCGGATGCCGCAGAGTGGGATGGCGTCAAAGGCAAGATCAAAGACCTCGAACGCTGATTGCCCCCGCGTTCCTGAAAAGGCCCCTTGCGGGCCTTTTTGCATTTCTGGGAATAGGGCTCTTGTCCTCGGGACTTTTTCGACAGGCAAAAAAAAGGGGCGGTATGACCCGCCCACATTTTTCCCTAGTCCCTGTGTTCCTTTTCATCATCCTGATGAATCGCTTCCTGCGATGTCCTGACCATCGTCCTTGATGGCTGTGTCTATCCGTCGACACAGGGCTGATATTAGAGAATTCCCTGGTAAGAGCAATCGCACTATTCCCCGGAAAACTTGTCGAACACAAACAGAAAGACTTAAAAAATACTTATAAATCAACAATATAAAAAATCACTTAAACCATTTCAGGCAAGTCTGAAGCAATCGAGAACCGAACACTTACGGAAACGTAATCTATTGCTTACACGCCAGTGAAGAGTAATCCCAACCCTGACCAGAATCCCAGAACTCAGAGCCAAAATAATCACGCAATAAAAAGCCCCGAACAGATCGGGGCTCTTGCGAGTCAGTTCCAGAAGCTACTGAAATAGAGACTCACTGGACAACCCATTCTTCTCAAGGATCTCTCGCAGGCGCTTGAGGCCTTCAACCTGGATTTGTCGAACCCGCTCACGGGTCAGGCCAATCTCCAGGCCAACATCTTCAAGAGTGCTGCTCTCATGACCTCGCAGGCCAAAGCGGCGAACCACCACTTCACGCTGCTTTTCAGTCAATTCGGACAGCCATTGATCGATGCTTTGCGACAGATCATCGTCCTGCAACAGTTCACAAGGATCCGTTGGACGATCGTCAGTCAAGGTGTCCAGCAGGGTTTTATCCGAATCCGGTCCCAGCGAGACATCAACCGAAGAAACCCGCTCATTCAGACCGAGCATGCGTTTGACTTCAGCCACCGGCTTCTCCAGCAGGTTGGCGATTTCTTCGGGAGAGGGTTCATGATCGAGTTTTTGCGTCAACTCACGGGCGGCGCGCAAGTAGACGTTAAGCTCTTTGACCACATGAATCGGCAACCGAATGGTCCGGGTTTGATTCATGATCGCCCGTTCGATGGTCTGGCGAATCCACCAGGTGGCGTAGGTCGAAAAGCGGAAGCCGCGTTCCGGGTCGAACTTCTCCACTGCCCGGATCAGGCCGAGGTTGCCCTCTTCAATCAGGTCCAGCAGCGACAATCCACGATTGACATAGCGCCGGGCAATTTTCACCACCAGTCGCAAGTTACTTTCAATCATGCGCTTGCGCCCGGCGGGGTCGCCACTCTGCGACAAACGCGCAAAGTGCACTTCCTCTTCGGGAGAGAGCAATGGAGAAAAGCCGATTTCATTGAGGTACAACTGCGTTGCATCGAGGGCACGCGTGTAATCAATGTACTTGTGTTGCTTAAGTGAAGCGGAGCTTTTGGATTTGGCGCGAACGGAAGGTGGAGTTGCCCCCTCATTATTCGACATCGAATCCATATCGATACTGCTCTCCATAAGGAGAACTTCATCGTCGATGTCAAACTCCGGCACTTCTTTACTGAGAGCCATTGTTATAGTCCTTTGGTGAGTTCGACCTCAGGCTCAAGCGGCGCCTTAATCCTTGGCAACGCTGGAGCCTGTTCCCTCTACGTGAGCGGAACAGGCTGGTAACGGATCAACGACGTGGCAGGAATTGCAGCGGATCTACAGGTTTACCTTGTCGGCGAATCTCAAAGTGCAGTTTCACCCGGTCTGTACCAGTTGATCCCATCTCGGCAATTGTCTGTCCGACTTTGACCTGCTGTCCCTCCCGAACCAATAGCTTGCGGTTGTGGCCGTAAGCACTGACGTAGGTTTCGTTGTGTTTGATGATGACTAATTCGCCGTAGCCCCTTAAGCCACTCCCGGCGTAAACCACCGTCCCATCAGACGCAGCTAAAACAGGCTGTCCCAAATCCCCGGCGATATCAATGCCTTTATTCAAACTACCGTTTGAAGAGAATTTTCCAATCAGAACACCGTTGGAAGGCCAGCCCCAGCCCGTCGGAGCGGGGCCTGCAGGCGTAACCGGAGCGGGCGCCGGCTTGCTTACAGTAGCTGTAGAAGTGCCCGTTGCGGTGGCTGTCGTTGCCCCCGCCGGACGACGAATAACCGTGGTCTTGCTGGAGGACGATGCACCAGACTGGGTGCTGGTAACCACAGTTGTCGGCGCAACACCCGTGCGACCATCAAAACGAATGGTTTGCCCAGGATGGATGGTATAGGGCTCGGCAATATTGTTACGAGCAGCCAACGCCTTGTAATCCCAGCCGTAGCGAAACGCGATGGAGAACAGCGTATCCCCGCGACGTACTACATATTGTCCCGTGGTCACAGTTGGACGCTGAGGCGCCGCATTATTACTGCGTTCAACCACACCCACACTGCTGGACTTGGTGCTGGAGCAACCGACCAACAAGGAACTCAAGACAAGGCCAATCATCAGTCGCTGAAAGCTTGTTATACCCATACGCTGCGCAATGACTGTGAGACTCACCCGCCGCTCCCTTTATGGTGGTTGACGATATTAATTGCCTGGCTCAGGCATGAAATGACGCAAGTATAACTGGAGGCAGGCGCTTTACGGCTGGCAAAGCGCAACACACAGTCACAAGAGGTTGCCATTGATCGCCGTCCCACTCATTGCCGATCAATACGGCACTAAGACACAACCCGGCAAACAGAATTCACCCAGGCGGCGATAAATGCTCAGGCCAGTGGCCCATTGAGCAACGGCACAAACCGCACCGCCCCCAGGACATGTCGGGCAAAGCCATGTTCTTCACGAATGATCAGCATCAACTGCTGTACTTCTCCGGCTCCCACTGGAATGACCAGGCGCCCACCAGGCGCCAGTTGATCAAGCAGTGCCTGAGGAATATCGGTAGCCACGGCGGTGACGATGATGCCGTTGTAAGGCGCCAACGCTGGCCAGCCCTCCCAACCATCGCCCCAGCGGAACACCACATTACGCAGGTTCAATTCCTGCAGACGCTCCTTGGCCCGATCCTGCAGGACCTTGATCCGCTCCACCGAAAACACCCGCTCAACCAACTGCGACAGTACTGCCGTCTGGTAGCCAGAACCGGTACCGATCTCCAGCACTTTGTCCAGCGGGCCTGCCGCCAACAGCAACTCGCTCATGCGAGCCACCATATAAGGCTGGGAAATCGTCTGGTTATGGCCGATGGGCAGCGCTGTGTCTTCATAGGCACGGTGCGCCAGAGCTTCATCAACGAACAGATGCCGTGGTGTACGACGAATGACTTCCAATACCTGGGGATTGGACAGGCCCTCATCGTAAAGCCGTTGGATCAGGCGCTCGCGGGTTCGCTGGGAAGTCATGCCTATTCCCCGTCGTAGCAAATCGTCCTGCTCACGAGCCATCAGCGCAGCCCCTCCAACCAACCATCCAGACTCCTGAACGCCTCATTGAAGGTGCGATCGAGCTGCAACGGCGTGATCGACACATAACCTTGCATGACAGCATGGAAGTCAGTACCCGGACCGCCATCTTCGGCGTCCCCTGCGGCGGCAATCCAGTAACCCGACTTGCCACGGGGATCGACGACCTTCATGGGCGCCGCTGCGCGCGCGCGATGGCCCAACCGGGTCAGCTGTATGCCACGGATATGATCAAGCGGGAGGTTGGGAATATTCACGTTCAACACCGTCCGTGGTGGCAAATCCAGCAAGCCCTGAGCCTGTACCAGCTTGCGCGCGAAATGGGCAGCAGTGGCGAGGTTTTCTACCTGCCTCGACACCAGCGAAAAGGCAATCGCCGGGCGCTGCAGGAAACGTCCTTCAAGCGCAGCGGCGACGGTTCCGGAATACAGCACGTCATCACCGAGGTTGGCCCCCAGGTTGATTCCCGACACCACCATGTCCGGCTCATGCTCCAACAGGCCGTTAAGCCCCAGGTGAACGCAGTCGGTCGGTGTGCCATTGATACTGATGAAACCATTGCCGAGGGTATGCGGATGCAACGGACGGTCGAGCGTCAGCGAACTGCTGGCGCCGCTTTTGTCTTGATCCGGTGCGATAACCACACACTCGGCGTAATCCGCCAACGCAGCATGCAGCGCGGCGATACCGGGTGCAGTTACCCCATCATCGTTAGAAATCAGAATACGCATGAGCTGTCCGTCTGCCCCACCGGCACCAGATCGACGAGTTCACGCACCAATGCGGTGGCGAAACACCCGGCCGGCAGGACGAATTCCAGTTGCAGAATGTCAGGCTCGGGATAATGCCACGTCAAACCGCCAATGGGCAGCCGCAGGATGCGTCGTTCGTGGCTCATGCCGGCTTTAATCAGCCAATCGCACAGTGCCGCCTCACGACCGGCAATCTGTTGCTCAAGCTCATGGGATACACCGCCCGCCGGAGAAACACCCTCCCCCCACAGCGGACCGGTGGGGTGCAGGTCGAGAATCGCCAGGCGTGGGTCCGAGCATTCATCAGGCCCGGCCATGAAAAAGCTGCGACTGTCGGTAAACGCCAGCAGGTCACCTATCTGCGCCTGCTGCCAACTACCGTTCGCCACCCGTGCTGCCAGCACCTGGTTGAACAAGTAGCTGCGGGCCGTAGACAACAACCGCGAACGCACATTGCGCTGCTCTGGTAGTGCCTGGCGCGCGGCCCAGCCGCGGGCATCCACTAGATTGCCGCCGTCGTGGCCAAAACGCTGGGCGCCAAAATAGTTGGGAATCCCAAACTGGGCAATCTGCCGCAAACGCTCATCAATGGCCGAATGGTCCGCCGTAAGCTCTGTCAGACGCAGGGTAAAACCGTTGGCCGCATGGGCTCCACGCTGTAGCTTGCGCTTGTGGCGGGTGGCCTTGAGGATTTTCAGGGTGTGGTTTTCCGCCGCGCCAAGATCCGGATCAGCCTTGCCCGGCAGTTGCACACTGAACCATTGGCGAGTCAGCGCCTGGCGATCCTTGAGCCCGGCGTAGCTCACGGTGCGCAACGACACTCCGGCGGCCTTGGCAATCCGCCGCGCGGCCTCTTCGGTATTCAAGCCACGCTTTTCCACCCACAGCCACAGGTGCTCGCCTTCACCGCTCAGCGGGATATCGAGCACTTCATCGACCTGGAAATCTTCGGCAGTGGCCTTGAGCACCGCACTGCCCAGGGCATCGCCATAGGCCCGCGGGCCCAACAGTTGCAGTTCATTCATGGGCGCAGCAACAAGGCCACGGAGTGCACCGCGATACCTTCCTCGCGACCGACGAAACCGAGTTTTTCGGTGGTGGTGGCCTTCACGTTCACTTGATCCAGTTCGACTTGCAGGTCCTCGGCAATCAAGGCCCGCATGGTTTCAATATGAGGCGCCATTTTTGGGGCCTGGGCGACGATGGTGTTGTCGACGTTGCCGACCTTCCAGCCTTTGGCATGGATCAGCGCGACAACATGACGCAGCAGGACGCGGCTGTCGGCACCTTTGAACTGCGGATCGGTGTCCGGAAAATGCTTGCCGATATCCCCCAGCGCCGCGGCGCCCAGCAGGGCATCACTGAGTGCGTGCAACAACACATCACCGTCGGAGTGGGCGAGCAACCCAGAATGATGGGCGATACGCACACCGCCCAAAGTAATGAAGTCGCCCTCAGCGAAACGGTGCACATCGTAGCCGTGGCCAATACGCATAAAAAAACGCCCCGAAAAAGTCAGGGCGTGATTCTACCTGCTTTGGCGGGTATTAGGCGTTAAGAGCACGTGCATGGTGCTGCAAGTGATCGTCTATAAAGCTGGCGATAAAGAAGTAGCTGTGGTCATAACCGGGCTGCATGCGCAGCGTCAGCTCATGCCCGGCATTCTTTGCCGCTTGCTGCAGAACTTCAGGCTTGAGCTGGCCGGCGAGGAAATCGTCGCGATCCCCCTGATCCACTAGCAACGGCAGCTTCTGCGTGGCCTCGGCGATCAATACGCTGGCATCCCACTCGCGCCAGCGTGAGCGCTCTTCCCCCAGATACCGGGAAAACGCTTTCTGCCCCCAAGGACAATCCATGGGATTACTGATAGGAGCGAACGCCGAAACCGACTGATAGCGACCGGGATTACGCAACGCGCAGACCAACGCCCCATGACCGCCCATGGAGTGGCCGCTGATCCCACGTTTCTGCGACGCGGGAAAGTGCGCCTCCACCAACTCCGGCAGTTCGTTCACCACATAGTCATGCATCCGATAATGCTGGGCCCAGGGCTCCTGTGTCGCGTTCAGATAGAACCCCGCGCCCAGGCCAAAGTCCCAAGCGCCCTCCGGGTCACCGGGCACGCCTGCGCCGCGAGGGCTGGTGTCCGGAGCGACGATGATCAGGCCCAGTTCCGCCGCCAGGCGCTGGGCGCCGGCCTTTTGCATGAAGTTCTCGTCGGTGCAGGTCAGGCCGGACAACCAGTAAAGCACCGGCAGCTTGCCCCCCTGCTCCGCCTGGGGCGGCAAGTACACGGCGAACACCATGTCACAGCCCAACACCTGGGAATGATGCTTATAGCGTTTGTGCCAGCCGCCGAAGCTCTTCTGGCAGGAAAGGTTTTCCAGACTCATGGCAGACCTCCAGCCACAAGCCGCAAGCTACGAGCCGCAAGTGGGAATCCCTTCTTGGTGCTTGTGGCTTGCCGCTTGCCGCTACTCTTAGAAATGAATGACCGAACGAATGCTCTTGCCTTCGTGCATCAGGTCGAAAGCCTTGTTGATATCTTCCAGGCCCATGGTGTGAGTAATGAAGGTATCCAGCGGGATTTCGCCGGTCTGGGACATTTCCACGTAGCTTGGCAGCTCGCTGCGACCACGCACGCCACCGAATGCCGAACCGCGCCAAACGCGGCCAGTCACCAGCTGGAAGGGACGGGTCGAAATTTCCTGGCCGGCACCGGCCACACCGATGATCACCGATTCGCCCCAGCCCTTGTGGCAGCATTCCAGCGCGGCGCGCATCAGTTGCACGTTGCCGATGCATTCGAAGGAGAAATCCACGCCGCCGTCGGTCATGTCGACGATGACCTCCTGGATCGGACGGTCGAAATCCTTGGGGTTGACGCAATCGGTGGCGCCCAGTTGCTTGGCGATCTCGAACTTGGCCGGATTGATATCGATAGCAATAATGCGCCCGGCCTTGGCCTTGACCGCACCGATTACCGCCGACAGACCAATGCCGCCCAGGCCGAAGATAGCCACGGTATCACCGGCCTTGACCTTGGCGGTGTTGATCACCGCGCCAATGCCTGTGGTCACGCCGCAACCCAGCAGGCAGACCTTCTCCAGAGGCGCGTCCTTGGGAATCTTGGCCACGGAGATTTCCGGCAGAACGGTGTACTCGGAGAATGTCGAGGTACCCATATAGTGGAAAATGGGCTGACCCTTGTAGGAAAAACGGGTAGTACCATCAGGCATCAGGCCTTTGCCCTGGGTAGCGCGAATGGCCTGACAGAGGTTGGTCTTGCCCGACAGACAGAATTTGCACTTGCCACATTCCGGGGTGTAGAGCGGGATCACATGATCGCCGACGGCCACCGAGGTCACGCCCTCGCCCACCGCTTCCACCACTGCACCACCTTCATGGCCGAGGATCGCCGGAAAGATACCTTCCGGGTCAGCACCGGACAGGGTGTAGGCGTCGGTGTGGCAGACGCCGGAAGCGACAACCCGCAACAGCACTTCGCCGGCCTTGGGCATGGCAACATCCACTTCGACGATTTCCAGGGGCTTCTTGGCCTCGAAGGCTACGGCAGCACGTGACTTGATCATCCTGACTCTCCAGCGAATAAAAACGAGGCAGTGAGTGTAAAACAGCGCAAGGCGATGAATAATCCAGGCAAAAGCAAAACATTATTGCCATGCAGGGATAATCAATGAGCGAAAACCGTTGGGAAGGCATCGACGAATTTGTCGCAGTCGCCGAATGCAGCCAGTTCACTGCCGCTGCGGAACGCTTGGGGGTGTCCTCATCTCATATCAGCCGCCAGGTGGTGCGCCTGGAAGAGCGCTTGCAGACCCGCCTGCTGTATCGCAGTACCCGCCGCGTCACCCTGACCGAGGCCGGGCAGACCTTTCTCCAGCATTGCCAACGCTTGCAGGACGGGCGCGAGGAAGCGTTGCGAGCCGTGGGGGACCTGACCAGTGAGCCCAAGGGCATGCTGCGCATGACTTGCGCAGTGGCCTATGGCGAGCGTTTTATCGTGCCGCTGGTCACGCGTTTCATGGGCCTCTACCCGCAATTGCGGGTGGACATCGAATTGAGCAATCGTCCCCTGGACCTGGTGCACGAGGGGCTCGACCTGGCCATTCGCCTGGGACGCCTGCAGGACTCACGCCTGGTCGCCACTCGCCTGGCACCACGCCGCATGTACCTATGTGCATCGCCGTCCTATCTGGAACGCTATGGCCGCCCTCACAGCCTTTCGGAATTGAGCCGGCACAACTGTCTGATCGGCAGCTCGGATATCTGGCAGTTGGAGGTCGACGGGCGCGAATTTTCGCAAAGGGTGCAGGGCAACTGGCGCTGCAACAGCGGACAGGCAGTGCTGGACGCGGCGTTACAAGGCGTCGGACTCTGCCAACTGCCGGACTACTACGTTCTGGAGCACCTGCAGGACGGTACGCTGGTTTCCTTGCTGGAAGCTCACCAGCCGCCCAACACCGCAGTCTGGGCGCTCTATCCACAGCAACGGCATCTGTCGCCGAAAGTGCGCAAGCTGGTGGATTATCTCAAGCACGGCTTGGCCGAACGTCCGGAATACCGCGATGTGTAGCCGCTGCCGCAGGCTGCGACAAGGCCCACAAGGCCTTCGGGGTTTCAGGAGCGGCGCCTCCTTCGGAGTCGTTCGCAGCCTGCGGCAGCGGCTACAAGGTTCAGCGCCCGCCCGCGATCAGCGCCGATTGGACCAACGCTGGCGCAGCCACTCAAGATCCTCGGGGCGAGTGACCTTGAGGTTGTCGGAACGGCCTTCGATCAGGCGTGGCGCCTGCCCGGCCCATTCCATGGCCGAAGCCTCATCGGTGATCGCCACATCGGCCACCAGGCTGTCGGCCAAGGCGCGGTGCAGCGCGCCAAGACGGAACATCTGCGGTGTGTAGGCTTGCCAGATCAGGCTGCGATCCACGGTTTCCAAAACCCTTCCGTGCTTGTCGATCCGCTTCAGGGTGTCCCGGGCCGGCACCGCCAGCAGCCCGCCCACCGGGTCATGCGCCAATTCACTCAGCAGCTTGTCCAGGTCATCTCGGGAAAGATTGGGGCGTGCGGCATCGTGAACCAGAACCCAATCCTCATCGGCCGCGCCCTGAGCATGCAGATGAAGCAAGGCATTGAGTACCGACCCGGAACGCTCAACGCCGCCTTCGACCCGCTGAATCCGCGAGTCATGGGCACAGGCCAGGGTTGGCCAGTAAGGATCGTCCAGCGCCAGGCTGACCACCAGCCCCTTGAGGCCAGGATGGTCGAGGAAACAGCCGAGGCTGTGTTCGAGAATTGTGCGTCCGCCCAGTTGCAGGTACTGCTTGGGACGATCCGCGGCCATGCGGGCACCGACGCCCGCGGCAGGAATCACGGCCCAGAAGGCCGGCAATCTATCGCTCATTGGGCCAACTGGTAGAGGGTTTCACCCTCCTTGACCATGCCCAACTCGTGGCGAGCCCGTTCTTCAACGGTCTCCATGCCCTTCTTCAGTTCCATGACTTCCGCATCGAGTACACGATTTCGCTCCAGCAAACGCTCGTTTTCAGCGTGCTGGTCGGCAATCTGCTGAGTCAGGTCAGCTACCTGGGCCAAGCTGCCGCTCCCCACCCACAGGCGGTACTGCAAGCCAGCCAGCAGCAAGAGCAAGACCAGGAACAACCAATTGGGACTGCGCATCGAATATCGGGTATCCAGTGAAAAAAGACAGCCATGCCAACAACTTCGGACCTACTGATAGCACGAAGCCTGGAAGAACCAGGCTTCGTGCTCTTAAGGCATCAGATTAGTGGCAAAAAACTCGCTGTAGCGATTTTCCCGACACAATCCGGTGTCTTTTTACCATCTACGGCTTAGCCGCGAAACTCGCTGCGACCGTTGTACTTGGCCTTGCCGTTCAATTGCTCTTCGATACGCAGCAATTGGTTGTACTTGGATACGCGGTCGGAACGGCACAGGGAGCCGGTCTTGATCTGGCCAGCCGAGGTGCCCACAGCCAGGTCGGCGATGGTCGAGTCTTCGGTTTCGCCGGAACGGTGCGAAATCACGGCGGTGTAACCGGCAGCCTTGGCCATCTGAATGGCTTCCAGGGTTTCGGTCAGGGTGCCGATCTGGTTGAACTTGATCAGAATCGAGTTGGCGATCTTCTTGTCGATGCCTTCTTTCAGGATCTTGGTGTTGGTCACGAACAGGTCGTCACCGACCAGTTGCACCTTGTCGCCGATCTTGTCGGTGAGGATCTTCCAGCCAGCCCAGTCGGACTCGTCCAGGCCGTCTTCGATGGAGATGATCGGGTAGCGCTGAGTCAGGCCTTTGAGGTACTCGGCAAAACCTTCGGCGGTGAACACCTGGCCTTCGCCGGACAGGTTGTACTTACCGTCTTCGTAGAACTCGCTGGCGGCGCAGTCCAGAGCCAGGGTCACGTCGGTGCCCAGGGTGTAACCGGCATTGGCCACGGCCTCGGAGATGACTTTCAGTGCATCTTCGTTGGAAGCCAGGTTGGGCGCAAAACCACCTTCATCGCCCACAGCGGTGTTCAGGCCACGGGCCTTCAGCACGGCTTTGAGGTGATGGAAAATCTCGGTGCCCATGCGCAGACCTTCCGAGAAGGACTTGGCGCCAACCGGCTGCACCATGAACTCCTGAATGTCGACGTTGTTATCGGCGTGCTCGCCACCGTTGATGATGTTCATCATCGGAACCGGCATCGAGTAGACGCCTGGAGTACCGTTGAGGTTGGCGATGTGAGCGTACAGCGGCAGGTCCTGGTCCTGGGCGGCAGCCTTGGCCGCGGCCAGGGACACGGCGAGGATGGCGTTGGCGCCCAGGGTGGCCTTGTTCTCGGTACCGTCGAGCTTGATCATCGCCTGATCCAGCGCTTTCTGGTCGATCGGGTCTTTACCCAGCAACAGGTCGCGGATCGGACCGTTGATGTTGGCTACCGCCTTGAGCACGCCCTTGCCCAGGTAACGGCTCTTGTCGCCATCACGCAGCTCCAGCGCTTCGCGCGAGCCGGTGGAGGCACCGGACGGCGCGCAAGCACTGCCGATGATGCCGTTGTCGAGAAGCACGTCCGCTTCGACAGTGGGGTTGCCACGGGAGTCGAGAACTTCACGACCTTTGATGTCGACGATTTTTGCCATTGTTGTAAACACTCCAAAGTTGACGAAAACGCTGAGTACCGCTCGATTTATAACTTGTGGGTCAAATTGCATTCTTGTAGGAGCCGGCTGGCTGGCGAACGGGCCCGCGAGGACACCTTCGCCGGCCAGCCGGCTCCTACAGAGGAAGTCGCCGGTTTTACGCGGTTTCTACCGTGGGGAAACTCTTGACCAGCTCGTCCAGAGCCTTGAGCTGAGCCAGGAACGGCTCAAGCTTGTCCAGGCGCAAAGCACAAGGGCCGTCGCACTTGGCGTTGTCAGGATCCGGGTGGGCTTCCAGGAACAGGCCGGCCAGGGACTGGCTCATGCCGGCCTTGGCCAAGTCGGTGACCTGAGCCCGACGACCACCCGCGGAGTCGGCGCGACCGCCCGGCATCTGCAGGGCATGGGTCACGTCAAAGAACACCGGGTACTCGAACTGCTTCATGATGCCAAAGCCGAGCATGTCCACCACCAGGTTGTTGTAACCGAAGCTGGAACCGCGTTCGCAGAGGATCAACTGATCATTACCCGCCTCTTCGCACTTGCTCAGGATGTGTTTCATTTCCTGAGGCGCGAGAAACTGGGCCTTCTTGATGTTGATCACCGCGCCGGTCTTGGCCATGGCCACCACCAGGTCGGTCTGCCGCGAGAGAAACGCCGGCAACTGGATGATGTCGCAGACTTCGGCGACCACGGCGGCCTGGGCCGGCTCATGGACATCGGTGATGATCGGCACGCCGAAGGCCTGCTTCACGTCTTCGAAAATCCGCATGCCCTCTTCAAGGCCAGGACCACGATAAGAAGTCACCGACGAACGGTTGGCCTTGTCGAAGCTGGCCTTGAACACGTACGGAATACCGAGCTTCTCGGTAACCCGTACGTACTCTTCACAGACCTGCATCGCCATGTCGCGGCTTTCCAGCACGTTCATGCCGCCGAACAGCACCATCGGCTTGTCGTTGGCGATCTCGATGTTGCCTACGCGGATGATCTTCTGCGCCATCAGGTTCAAGCCTTCTTCTGGTGTTGAGCCAATGCTGCTTTGACGAAACCGCTGAACAGTGGGTGACCGTCACGTGGCGTCGAGGTGAACTCAGGGTGGAACTGGCAAGCGACGAACCATGGATGATCCGCAGCTTCGACCACTTCAACCAGCGCGCCGTCGCCCGAGCGACCAGAGATCTTCAGGCCAGCCTCGATCAGCTGTGGCAGCAGCTTGTTGTTCACTTCGTAACGGTGACGGTGACGCTCGATGATCACGTCCTTGGCGTAGCAGTCGTGGACCTTGGAGCCCGCTTCCAGCAAGCATTCCTGGGCGCCCAGACGCATGGTGCCACCCAGATCGGACGCTTCGTTACGCACTTCGACAGCGCCGGTGGCGTCTTCCCATTCGGTGATCAGACCGACGACCGGGTGACCGCTGGTGCGATCGAATTCGGTGGAGTTGGCATCTTTCCAGCCCATGACGTTACGGGCGAACTCGATGACCGCCACTTGCATGCCCAGGCAGATACCCAGGTACGGCACCTTGTTCTCGCGAGCGTATTGCACTGCAGTGATCTTGCCTTCCACGCCACGCAGGCCGAAACCGCCCGGGACCAGGATCGCATCAACGCCTTCCAGCAGCGCGGTGCCTTGGTTCTCGATGTCTTCGGAATCGATATAGCGCAGGTTGACCTTGGTGCGGTTGGTGATGCCGGCGTGACTCATCGCTTCGATCAGCGACTTGTAGGCATCCAGCAGTTCCATGTACTTGCCGACCATGGCGATGGTGACTTCATGCTCAGGGTTGAGCTTGGCGTCTACCACCTTTTCCCACTCGGACAGATCGGCGCCGTTGCATTGCAGGCCGAAACGCTCGACGACGAAATCGTCCAGACCCTGGGCGTGCAGTACGGCCGGGATCTTGTAGATGGTGTCGACGTCTTCCAGGGAGATCACCGCACGCTCTTCAACGTTGGTGAACAGCGCGATCTTGCGACGCGAGGACACATCCACCGGATGGTCGGAGCGGCAGATCAGCACGTCAGGCTGCAGACCGATGGAGCGCAGTTCCTTCACCGAGTGTTGGGTCGGCTTGGTCTTGGTCTCGCCAGCGGTGGCGATGTACGGAACCAGGGTCAGGTGCATCAGCATCGCGCGCTTGGAGCCGACTTCGACCCGCAGTTGGCGGATGGCTTCGAGGAACGGTTGCGACTCGATGTCGCCCACAGTACCGCCGATTTCCACCAGGGCCACGTCGGCATCGCCGGCGCCCTTGATGATGCGACGCTTGATCTCGTCGGTGATGTGCGGAATCACCTGGATGGTGGCGCCCAGGTAATCACCACGGCGCTCCTTGCGCAGCACGTGCTCGTACACGCGGCCGGTGGTGAAGTTGTTGTTCTGGGTCATGGTGGTGCGGATGAACCGCTCATAGTGGCCCAGGTCCAGGTCGGTCTCGGCGCCGTCGTGGGTGACGAACACTTCACCGTGCTGGAACGGGCTCATGGTGCCCGGGTCGACGTTGATGTACGGGTCCAGCTTGAGCATGGTGACCTTAAGCCCCCGCGCCTCCAGGATGGCCGCCAATGAAGCCGAGGCAATGCCTTTCCCCAATGAAGAAACAACACCGCCCGTGACGAATATGTAGCGCGTCATGAAAAACCCTAGAAGTCTGCGTTAAAGCGGTCAGTGCCGCCGGGGAAAGCGAAGGAAGGCCGAAGCCCCCGATCACCTGCATTAATCACAGTGCACCTTTCAAAAAAACCGCCGCGTGGTGACAGACCGGATGCAAAAACACCGGTAGGTTGCTCGCTACACATTTTTTGGAATCGCCCAGCAAAGACTGCTTGGTAATCGGCAACTCCTGCAATTCAGGCGAATCCACAGAAGTTGTATCAAGAAGGGAGCGTAGTCTACCGGAAAGCCCCTTTCAGCTCAAACCTTGATCGCTGGTCAGTGGTCGCCAATACAATTGCCAGCCTGCCTGGGGATTTGCCGCAAGCGCCGGCAGGTTTGCCACTGCCAGCAACCGCTCATCCTGGTACAGCAGCGGCAATCTGCCACGGACGAAGCTCGGTAGTCCGGCCTCGTTGAGCAGACGCTTCAGGTCACGATGACCACGTCCGGCCACTTGCATGACTTCCCCACCCTGCCGATAACGGATGTGCAACGGGCCCTGGGGCACCGAGCCGACGAAAAACACCTGGCCATTGTTCGGCAACTGCAACGGACTGCCCGGATCCTGCCATTCGATCCCGCTTTTCACCTGCTGCAACCAGGCACCAGACAGCCACCAGATTCGCCCTCCCGCGCGATGCACTTCGCCGTCGGCCAGACGCCATTGCGGGCGCGCCTCGGCGCCGGCATCCCGCAGGTTTTCCCAGCCGGTCCAATGATCGGTATCCGGCAAACGGCCAAGTTTGCTCAGCCAGTGGCTCAAGGCATTGCGCTGCCGGGCCGGGGACAACTGCTGCAGAGGAGCAAGGGCCAGTGACGGCAAGTCCAGCCAGGGAAAGTCGCTCTCCCCCTCGGCTGTCGCCAGATCCATCATCGCCAGTTCATCGAGCAGCCCCTGTGCTTCTCTCAGGTGGGCGGCGCTGCGACTTATGCTGGTCGCGGCCTGAGGCCAGCGAGCAATCAACGACGGCATCACCTGATGCCGCAGATAATTGCGCGAATATTGATGATCGGCATTTGAAGGGTCCTGGACCCAGCTCAGGCAATGCTCGGCGGCGTAACGTTCAAGTTCGGCACGGGACACGCCAAGCAAAGGCCGCATCAGGTGCCCTGCGCCCAAAGGTCGGCTTTCCGGCATTGCCGATAGCCCCCTGACGCCAGCACCGCGCAACAGTCGAAACAACAGGGTTTCGGCCTGATCATCACGATGCTGCGCTGTCAGCAGCAACTCATTGGCTGCGGTCAAGCGCTCGAATGCCCCATAACGCGCCTCCCGGGCAGCCCCTTCGAGACTGGAACCGGCCCGCACCTGGACATGAATCACCTGCAACGGCACACCCAGGGCAGCACAGATCGCCTGACAGTGGGCCGGCCAAGCATCCGCCGCCGCTTGCAGCCCATGATGAACATGCACAGCCGTGAGCCGTGGAAGGCCATGTTGATGCGCCAGATCGACAAGGAGATGCAGCAGGACAGTGGAATCAAGTCCACCGGAGAAAGCGATGCGCCAATGAGCGGCTTCACGCCAGGGCGCCAGGCTTTTTAGGAGTTTGGCGGAGAGAGAGTTCATGAAGCTTCAAGCCCCGCAGGAGCATGTGCTCGAGAAAGGACGACGCCGCAATCTGATCGATTGCGGCGCCTGGGTCGCGAGCAAGCGTACCCCTACAAGGGGGAACAGTGCTCGATCAGAGACCGTAGCTCATCAGGCGGTCATAACGACGGGCCAGCAGGGTGTCGTTATCCATTTCCTTGAGCATTGCCAGCTGCGAGCTGAGTTCGGCACGGATCGAGGCAGCCGCGGCGGCTGGATCACGATGGGCGCCACCCAGCGGCTCGCTGATGACCTTGTCGACAATGCCCAGGCCTTTCAGACGCTCGGCGGTGATGCCCATGGCCTCGGCTGCATCGGCGGCCTTTTCCGAGGTTTTCCACAGGATCGAGGCGCAGCCTTCCGGCGAGATCACCGCATAAGTGGAATATTGCAGCATGTTCAACTGGTCGCAGACACCGATGGCCAATGCGCCGCCGGAACCACCCTCACCGATCACGGTGGCGATGATCGGGGTCTTCAGGCGTGCCATGACCCGCAGGTTCCAGGCAATCGCCTCGCTCTGGTTGCGCTCTTCAGCGTCGATGCCCGGGTAGGCGCCCGGGGTGTCGATGAAGGTCAGGATCGGCATCTTGAAGCGCTCGGCCATTTCCATCAGGCGGCAGGCCTTGCGGTAGCCTTCCGGACGCGGCATGCCGAAGTTGCGGCGTACCTTCTCACGCACTTCACGGCCTTTCTGATGACCGATGATCATCACCGGCTGCTCGTCAAGGCGAGCAACGCCGCCGACGATCGCGGCGTCGTCAGAGAAGTGGCGATCGCCATGCAGCTCGTCGAACTCGGTGAAGATGTGCTGGATGTAATCCAGGGTGTACGGACGACGCGGGTGCCGCGCCAGACGTGCGATCTGCCAGCTGGTGAGCTTGCCGAAGATGTCTTCGGTCAGGGTATTGCTCTTGTCCTGCAGGCGGGAAATCTCATCGCCGATATTCAGCGAATTGTCATTACCGACCAAGCGCAACTCTTCGATCTTGGCTTGCAGGTCGGCGATCGGCTGTTCGAAATCAAGAAAATTCGGGTTCATAGGCGTCCGTCTGGGCTCGACGTCCAAGGGGGCTTGGGCCGGCCGGTTGTCTATTCGCGCCCTACCTTAAGGGACGGACGCGTTGAGGTCGAGATTAAAAATTCATGTGGCGATGAGGCGCAATGATGGCACCTCACCGTCAACGGTATTGGAGGAAGACGTTGTCTCGCCCGAACTGGTCACGCAGGGCTTGAATCAAGCTGTCTGCCGGGTCGATCCGCCAGCTCTCGCCAAACTGCAGCAAGGCCTTGGCGTCGTTACGGGTGTACTCCATGGTGATCGGGCACGCACCGCGGTGACGTTTGAACAAGTCCCCCAGCCAGCGTAGCTGATCGCCCTTGAGGGCATCGGTATGGACTTTCAGGCGCAGGCTTTCCGCCAGGTTGGTCCGCGCGTCTTCCATGCTCATCACCCGCTTGACCCGCAAACGCAGTCCGCCGGAGAAGTCGTCGTTGCTCACCTCGCCTTCCACCACCACCATGGCGTCGGTCTGCAACAGCGACTGGGCCGAATGGAAGGCATCGGCAAACAAGGAGGCCTCGATCCGCCCCGAACGGTCGTCGAGGGTGATGAAACCCATCTTGTCGCCCTTTTTGTTCTTCATCACCCGCAGGGCAATGATCATGCCCGCCACCGTCTGGGTATCCCGGGCCGGTTTCAGGTCAATGATGCGCTGACGGGCGAAGCGGCGGATCTCGCCTTCATACTCATCAATCGGGTGCCCGGTCAGGTACAGGCCGAGGGTATCTTTCTCGCCTTTAAGGCGCTCCTTGAGGGTCAGCTCCTTGGCCTTGCGATGGTTGGCGTAGACATCCGCGTCCTCATCGACGAACACCCCGCCAAACAGGTCGGCGTGGCCGCTGTCGTGGGTACGAGCAGTTTGCTCCGCCGCCTTGATCGCCTCTTCCATGGCTGCCAGCAGTACCGCGCGGTTCTGGTCGATGTTGGCCTGGTAGGCCTTGGGCTCGTCGAAGAAGTGCGGGCCGAGACGGTCCAGGGCACCACTGCGAATCAGACCATCCAGGGTCCGCTTGTTAATGCGCTTGAGGTCGACCCGGGCACAGAAATCGAACAGGTCCTTGAACGGCCCCTCAGCACGGGCTTCGGTGATGGCTTCCACCGGTCCCTCGCCCACCCCTTTGATAGCGCCAAGGCCATAAACGATACGACCTTCATCGTTCACCGTGAACTTGAATTCGGAAGTGTTCACGTCTGGCGCATCGAGGCGCAGTTTCATGGTCCGCACTTCCTCGATCAAGGTCACGACCTTGTCGGTGTTGTGCATATCCGCAGACAGTACCGCCGCCATGAATGGCGCCGGGTAGTGAGCCTTGAGCCAGGCGGTCTGGTAAGACACCAGGCCGTAGGCCGCGGAGTGAGATTTGTTGAAACCGTAACCGGCGAATTTTTCCACCAGGTCGAAGATGTTGCCCGCCAGGTCCGCATCGATGTTGTTGCTGGCGCAACCCTCAATGAAACCGCCACGCTGTTTGGCCATTTCCTCGGGCTTTTTCTTACCCATGGCCCGACGCAGCATGTCTGCACCACCGAGGGTGTAACCGGCCATGACCTGGGCAATCTGCATCACCTGTTCCTGATACAGGATGATGCCGTAGGTCGGCGCCAGAACCGGGCGCAGGCCATCGTACTGATAGTCGGGGTGCGGGTAGGCCAGTTCGGCGCGACCGTGCTTACGGTTGATGAAGTCATCCACCATGCCCGATTGCAGCGGCCCCGGACGGAACAGGGCCACCAGTGCAATCAAGTCTTCCAGGCAGTCGGGCTTGAGCTTCTTGATCAGCTCCTTCATGCCCCGGGATTCAAGCTGGAATACCGCAGTGGTTTCAGCTTTCTGCAACAGGCTATAGGTCGGCTTGTCGTCCAGCGGGATAAAGGCGATATCCAGCGGTTCCTCGCCGACCTTGGCGCGGTCGCGGTTAATGGTTTTCAGCGCCCAATCGATAATGGTCAAGGTCCGCAGACCGAGGAAGTCGAACTTCACCAGGCCAGCAGCCTCGACGTCATCCTTGTCGAACTGGGTCACCAGGCCGCCGCCTTCTTCGTCGCAGTAGATCGGCGAGAAGTCGGTGAGCTTGGTCGGCGCGATCACCACACCACCGGCGTGTTTACCGACGTTACGCACCACGCCTTCAAGCTTGCGCGCCATTTCCCAGATTTCCGCCGCTTCTTCATCGACCTTGATGAAGTCCCGCAGGATCTCTTCCTGCTCGTAGGCTTTTTCCAGGGTCATGCCGACTTCGAAGGGGATCATCTTCGACAGACGGTCGGCCAGGCCATAGGACTTGCCCTGAACCCGCGCCACGTCGCGAACCACCGCCTTGGCCGCCATGGAACCGAAAGTGATGATCTGGCTTACCGCGTTGCGGCCGTACTTCTCGGCCACGTAATCGATCACCCGGTCGCGACCGTCCATGCAGAAGTCAACGTCGAAGTCGGGCATGGAAACCCGTTCCGGGTTAAGGAAACGTTCGAACAGCAGGTCGTATTCCAGCGGGTCGAGGTCGGTGATCTTCTGCACGTAGGCCACCAGAGAACCGGCACCCGAGCCACGGCCCGGACCCACCGGCACGCCGTTGCTCTTGGCCCACTGGATAAAGTCCATAACGATCAGGAAGTAACCGGGGAATCCCATCTGGATGATGATATCCAGCTCGAAATTCAGCCGGTCGACGTAGACCTGGCGCTTGGCTTCATAGTCCTCGGTGGTGTCCTTGGGCAGCAGCACGCTGAGGCGCTCTTCCAGCCCGTCGAAGGAAACCTTGCGGAAATACTCATCGATGGTCATGCCATCAGGAATGGGGTAGTCGGGCAGGAAGTGCTTGCCCAGCTTGACTTCGATATTGCAGCGCTTGGCGATCTCGACCGTGTTTTCCAGCGCCTCGGGCAGGTCGCTGAACAGCTCGGCCATTTCCTCGGCGCTTTTCAGGTACTGCTGATCGCTGTAGTTCTTCGAACGGCGCGGATCGTCCAGGGCCCGACCTTCACCGATGCAGACTCGGGTTTCGTGGGCTTCGAAGTCTTCCTGCTTGATAAAGCGCACATCGTTGGTGGCCACCAGCGGCGCACCGATCTTGTCGGCCAGGGCCACGGCAGCGTGCAGTTGCTCTTCATCATTGGGCCGGTTGGTGCGCTGCACTTCCAGGTAGAAACGGTCCGGGAACACCGCCATCCACTCCCGGGCCAGGGTTTCGGCGACCTCCAGGTCACCGGCGATCAGCGCCATGCCAATCTCGCCCTCCTTGGCCGCCGAGAGCATGATCAGGCCTTCTGCGGCCTCTGCTACCCACTCGCGCTCGATGATGATCTGGCCATTGCGCTGACCATCGATGAAGCCGCGGGAAATCAGCTCGGTCAGGTTGCGGTAACCCACGGCGTTCATCACCAGCAGGCTGATGCGGCTCAGGGGGTTATCCGGGTCCTTGTTCGACAGCCAGAGGTCGGCGCCGCAGATCGGCTTGATCCCCGCACCCATGCTGTTTTTGTAGAACTTGACCAGGGAACACATGTTGTTCTGGTCGGTGACCGCCACCGCAGGCATGCCCATGCCGGTGAGAGCCTTGACCAGCGGCTTGATCCGCACCAGACCGTCGACCAGGGAGTATTCAGTGTGCAGGCGCAGGTGAACGAATGAAGCCGGCATAGTGATCCTGTAATAAGCGCGAAAACAACAAGGCCCGGATTGTACCGGGCCTCGACTAAAACATCAGCCTCAGGACTGAATCTCGCCCTGCGCCTCACGGGCTTCATAGGCCTGCCGTACCGGGGCGAAGGAACGCCGGTGAATCGGCGTCGGCCCCAGGCGGGCCAGGGCCTCCAGGTGCACTGGGGTCGGATAACCCTTGTGGCCACCGATACCGTAACCCGGGTAGATCAGCTCGAAAGCGGCCATTTCCCGGTCGCGGCTGACCTTGGCTAGAATCGACGCTGCAGCGATTGCCGGAACCTTGCTATCGCCCTTGACCACCGCCTCGGCCGGCATCGCCAGCTTCGGGCAACGGTTGCCGTCGATCATCGCCAGCTTAGGCGTCACGCTCAGGCCTTCCACCGCTCGCTGCATCGCCAGCATGGTGGCGTGGAGGATGTTCAGCTCGTCGATCTCTTCGACTTCAGCCCGAGCAATGCACCAGCTCAGGGCCTTCTCACAGATTTCATCGAACAGCTTCTCGCGACGGGCCTCAGTGAGTTTCTTCGAGTCGTTGAGGCCGAGAATCGGCCGTTGCGGATCAAGAATAACCGCAGCAGTGACAACCGCCCCGCACAACGGGCCACGGCCAACTTCGTCGACACCGGCCACCAGGTCCTCAGCATCGGCCACCAGGGTGAAATCCAGGCCCATCTGCATCTTTGAATTACTCACAGGGTTTTGCCGATCAACCCAAGCACCGCTTGCGCGGCCTGGTTGGACGCATCACGGCGCAAGGTTCGGTGGATCTCGTCAAAGCCACGGGTCTGCTCTTCACCGCCATCGATCAGCGGCGACAGCGTCTGAGCCAGGGCCTCGGCAGTAGCGTCGTCCTGCAGCAACTCGGGCACCAGCAAACGCTGAGCCAGCAGGTTCGGCAAGGAAATATACGGACTCTTGACCATACGCTTGAGAATCCAGAAGGTCAGCGGCGCCAGGCGATAGGCCACCACCATCGGCCGCTTGTAGAGTAAGGCTTCCAGAGTCGCGGTACCGGAGGCGATCAGCACCGCATCACAAGCGGCCAGGGCCTTGTGGGACTGACCATCGAGCAAGGTCAGCGGCAGGTCGCGACTGGCCAGCAGCTCTTCCAGCTGGACCCGACGCTCCGGGCTCGCGCACGGCATGATGAAGCGCACGCCGGGGCGCATGGCTCGCAAACGCTGGGCCGCATCGAGGAACAAGGCACCCAGGCGCCCTACTTCGCCGCCGCGGCTGCCGGGCATCAAGGCCACCAGCGGACCATCGGGCAAGCCCAGCTCGGCACGCGCTGCAGCGCGATCGGCTTGCAGCGGAATGGCATCGGCCAGGGAGTGACCGACGAACTTCACCGGTACACCCTGCTCTTCATAGAAGCGAGCCTCGAAGGGAAACAGGGTCAGCATCAGATCGCAGCCTTCGCGGATCTTCAGTACCCGCTTCTGCCGCCATGCCCAGACCGACGGACTGACGTAGTGCACCGTCTTGATCCCGGCCTGACGCAACTTGAGTTCGATATTCAGGGTGAAATCCGGGGCATCGATCCCGATGAACACATCCGGCTTTTCAGCAATCAGGGTCTGGATCAGCTTCTTGCGTCGAGCCAGCAACTCACGCAGCCGCCCAAGCACCTCCACCAACCCCATGACCGCCAAGCGCTCCATGGGAAAGTAGGAAGTGAGGCCTTCGGCCTCCATCAGCGGACCGCCGACGCCAATGAATTCAACGGCCGGGTGCTGAGCCTTGAAGGCTCGCATCAAACCGGCGCCGAGAATGTCGCCGGAGGCTTCGCCAGCCACCAGCGCAATACGCAGAGTGTTCATGATTAACGGGTGATGCCGCGAGTCGAAGACTGGATCGAGTCACGAAACACCGCGACTTCGGGGAACTGTGCAGCCGGCTCGGCCAGTTCGGCTAGGGCCTGATCCACCGTCAGCCCTTGGCGATAGACCGTCTTGTAGGCGCGACGCAGTGCATGGATTGCATCTTCGCTGAAGCCACGACGGCGCATGCCTTCGAAGTTCATGCTGCGGGCTTCGGCAGGGTTGCCGAACACCGTGACGAATGCCGGCACATCCTTGCCGATGGCGGTGCCCATGCCGGAGAAGCTGTGAGCGCCGATATGGCAGTACTGATGCACCAGGGTGAAACCGGAGAGAATCGCCCAGTCATCCACGTGCACATGCCCGGCCAACGCAGTGTTGTTGACCAGGATGCAGTGGTTGCCAATGACACTGTCATGGCCGATATGGGCATAGGCCATGATCAGGTTGTGATCGCCCAGAGTGGTTTCGGAACGGTCCTGGACGGTGCCACGGTGAATGGTCACGCCTTCGCGGATCACGTTGTGGTCGCCAATAACCAGGCGGGTTTCCTCGCCTTTGTACTTCAGATCAGGCGTGTCTTCACCTACCGAGGAAAACTGGTAGATGCGGTTGTGCTTACCGATCCGGGTAGGGCCCTTGAGAATCACATGGGGCCCGATCACTGTACCCTCGCCGATTTCCACACCAGCGCCGATGATCGACCACGGGCCAACCTCAACGTCGTCGGCCAGGATGGCCGTCGGATCGATGATTGCGCGAGGGTCAATCAAACTCATAGTTTGCGTTCCGCACAGATGATTTCAGCGGAGCAGACAGGCTTGCCGTCTACCGACGCCTGGCACTCGAACTTCCAGATCTGACGCTTGCAGCTGATGAACTTGGCTTCAAGAATCAGTTGGTCGCCCGGCAGTACTGGCTGACGGAAGCGCAGCTTGTCGGAACCGACGAAGTAATAAAGGGTGCCGTCGGCTGGCTTCACGTCGAGCATCTTGAAACCGAGAATGCCCGCAGCCTGAGCCATGGCCTCGATGATCAACACGCCCGGCATGATCGGATGCGCCGGGAAGTGGCCATTGAAGAACGGCTCGTTGATGCTGACATTCTTGTAGGCACGAATGCACTTGCCCTCGACATCCAGGTCCACTACCCGATCCACCAACAGGAAAGGGTAACGGTGAGGCAAGTATTCGCGAATCTCGTTGATGTCCATCATTTCGGGGGGAAGCCTGTAGTAAAGAGTGGGAGCGCGCGACTAACGCACGCCCCTCTAGCAAATCAAGGAGGCAGTCTAGCGGCTGTGCACACTTGATATGGAAATGGTATCAGCCATCTGATGAAGCATTGCCGTCAGGGGTCACGTCCCCAACGCGCTTTTCCAACTGGCGCAAACGCCGCGCAAGGTCATCGAGCTGACGGATGCGTGCCGCGCTTTTGCGCCACTCGGCAGCAGGTTGCATGGCCGTACCGGAAGAGTAAGCGCCCGGCTCGGTAATCGAGTGGGTCACCATGGTCATTCCAGTGAGGAATACGTTGTCACAAATCTCGATGTGCCCTACCAGACCCACACCGCCGGCGAGCATACAGTGCTTGCCGATCTTGGTGCTGCCGGAAATCCCCACACAAGCCGCCATCGCCGTGTGATCGCCGACCTGGACGTTGTGGGCAATCTGAATCTGGTTATCCAGCTTCACACCGTTGCCGATGACGGTATCGGCCAGAGCGCCGCGGTCAATCGCCGTATTGACGCCGATTTCCACATCGTCACCGATGGTCACACCGCCAATCTGCGCGATCTTCTGCCAGATGCCTTTTTCATTGGCAAAGCCGAAACCTTCACCACCGAGCACAGCCCCCGACTGGATGACCACACGCTGACCAATGCGCACATCGTGGTACAAGGTCACCCGCGGGGCCAGCCAGCCGCCTTCGCCGATTTCGCAGCGAGCGCCGATAAAGCAGTGGGCACCGATGGTCACTCCAGCCGCAATCCGCACACCAGACTCGATCACTGCAAACGGGCCAATGCTGGCCTCAGGGTGCACCAGCGCATCGGCGGCAATCACCGCTGACGAATGGATACCCGCTGGCGCCTTGGGCTTGGGATCGAACAGATGGGAAATACGGGCGTAGGACAGATAAGGATCAGCCACCACCAGTGCATCGCCGGCATAAGCCTCGGCATCAGCGGCCTTCAGCAATACCGCGCCGGCCTGGCAGTCCACCAGGTACTTGCGATATTGCGGATTTGCCAAAAAGCTCAACTGAGCTGGGCCAGCCTCCTGCAAGGTGGCTAGCCCAGTGATTTCCTTCTCCGCGTCGCCACGCAAGGTGGCGCCGAGGAACTCGGCCAATTGGCCGAGTTTTATGGTCGCGGTCATGGCTTACTTCAGCTGATTCATGCGCTCGATAACTTGGCGGGTGATGTCGTACTGAGGTTTGACATCGATCACTGCGCCACGCTCGAAAACCAGGTCGAAAGCACCTTTCTTGATGACTTCTTCAACGGCGCTGTCCAGCTTCGGCTTCAATTGCTTGAGCATTTCACGGTCAGCAACAGCCTTGGCTTCGTTCAGTTCCTTGGACTGGAACTGGAAGTCCCGAGCCTTTTGCTTGAACTCGAGCTCCAGACGCTCACGCTCGCCTTGCTGCATCTTGTCGCCACCCGCAACCAAGCGATCCTGGATGCCCTTGGCACTGCTTTCCAGAGTCTTCAGCTTGGTCAGTTGCGGGCCGAATTTCTTCTCGGCATCCACTGCGTACTTCTTGGCCGCGTCTGATTCCAGCAGAGCCATCTGATAGTTCAGAACAGCGATTTTCATTTCGGCAAACGCCGGGCTCGCGACCAGTACGGAGGCCAGGAGAACCAATTGAGTCAACTTACGCACGATGCACTCCTACAAAATCCATTGTCGTTATCTTGGGTAGACTATTAGAAAGTCTGACCGAGAGAGAATTGGAACACCTGAGTTTCAGCGTCATCCGGTTTCTTGATCGGCATCGCCAGGGCAAAGCTCAATGGCCCCAAAGCAGTGACCCAAGTCACACCAACACCCACCGAACTGGCCAGATTGCTCAAGCTGATATCGTTGCACTGCGTTTTCACATTCGACGCCGCAATGGTGTTGGACGTGCTTTCACAGCGAGAGTTGAAGACGTTACCCACATCCCAGAACAACGAAGTGCGCAGGGAACGCTGATCTTTGACGAACGGCAGCGGGAACAGCAACTCGGCACCGCCCTGGATCAATACGTTACCGCCGAATGGCAGTGGATCCTGGTCTGGGTCGGCAGCTGTACCGGCGTTACCGGTTACACCAGCACCACGACTCGGAGTACTGCGCGGCCCCAGGGTACTGTCCTTGAAGCCACGTACCGAGTTGAAACCACCAGCATAGTAGTTCTCGTAGAACGGCAAGCCCTTGGTGTCACCAAAGCCGTCGCCATAACCCAGTTCGGTATGGAAGCGCATGGTGTAGTTCTCACTCAGCGGAGTGAACAACTGACCACGGTAGTCGAGCTTGAAGAACGACAGGTCGCTACCTGGAGTAGTGGTTTCCAGAACCAGGCTTTGCGAATGGCCGCGAGTGGCCAGCACACCTTTGTTCAGGGTCGACTCGGACCAGCCGGCCGACGCCTTGAAGTTGAGGTAGCTGTCGCCCTGTTTGTTCACGAAGTCGAAGATTTCATCGACGGTGTACAGGCCGGTCTTGATCTTGTCCTGCTGCGCGGTCAGGCCGAAGGTCAGACGCGAAGTCTCACTGATCGGGTAGCCCACGCTAACGCCGGCACCGAGGCTGTCCACCGCATAGCTGGCCACGTCGACGTCGAGGTCTTTGTAGTCAGTGGTGCGATAGAAAGCGTTGTAACCCAGGCTCACGCCGTCGGCGGTCCAGTAGGGGTCAACGTAGCCGAAGTTGTAGCGGCTCTGGTATTCGCTGCGGGTCAGACCGATGCTGACCTTGTTACCGGTACCCAGGAAGTTGTTCTGGGTAATGGAACCACCGAGGATCAGACCAGCGCTCTGGGCGAAACCGACACTGGCGGTGATCGAACCGGATGCTTGCTCTTCAACCGCGTAGTTCACGTCGACCTGGTCATCAACACCCGGTACAGCCGGTGTCTCGACGTTGACTTCCTTGAAGAAGCCCAGGCGCTCAAGACGGGTCTTGGACTGGTCGATCAGGTAGGTCGAAGCCCAGCCGCCTTCCATCTGACGCATTTCGCGACGCAGCACTTCGTCCTCGGACTTGGTGTTGCCACGGAAGTTGATACGGTTGACGTAGGCACGTTTACCCGGGTCTACCACGAAGGTGATGTCCACGGTGTGGTCTTCATCATGAGGCTGAGGCACGCCGTTGACGTTGGCGAAGGTGTAGCCCTCGTTACCCAGACGGCGGGTAATCAGTTCGGAAGTGGTGGTCATCAGCTTGCGCGAGAACACCTGGCCCTTCTCCACCAGCAACAGTGCCTTGACCTGGTCTTCAGGTACTTTCAGGTCGCCGCTGAGCTTCACGTCACGAACGCTGTACTTCTCGCCTTCGTTGACGTTGACGGTAATGTAGACGTGCTTTTTGTCCGGGGTGATGGACACCTGGGTCGAAGCAATATCCATATTGATATAGCCACGGTCCAGATAGTAGGAACGCAGACGCTCCAGGTCACCGGAGAGCTTTTCACGGGCGTACTTGTCGTCGTTCTTGAAGAACGACAGCCAGTTGGTGGTCTTGAGCTCGAACAGGCCGATCAGGTCTTCGTCTGGAAAGACAGTGTTGCCCACCACGTTGATGTGCTGGATGGCTGCGACCGTACCTTCGTTGATATTAACCTTCAGGCCGACACGGTTGCGTGGCTGCGGAACCACTTCAGTCTCAACGGTGGCCGAGTAACGGCCCTGGGCGACATATTGGCGCTGCAACTCGTTACGAACGCCTTCGAGTGTCGCACGCTGGAAGATCTCACCTTCGGCCAGACCGGACTGTTTCAGGCCCTTCATCAAGTCTTCGGTGGAGATCGCCTTGTTGCCTTCGATCTCGATACTGGCAACCGACGGCCGCTCGACTACCGTAATGACCAGGACGTTGCCATCGCGGCCCAGTTGGATGTCTTGAAAGAAACCGGTTTTGAACAGCGCACGAGTGGATTCCACCAGGCGACGGTCGTCCGCCTGCTCGCCGACGTTCAACGGCAAGGCACCAAAGACGCTACCCGCGGAAACGCGCTGAAGGCCGTTGACGCGGATATCGGAGATAGTGAAGGACTCGGCGTGAACTTCGGCGATCATCAATACGGTGAGAACCGCAGTTAGCAGCAGACGTTTCATGAAGTCCTTTCTTATTCCAACTGGCAATAAACAAACTGCCGCAAAATGCGGCAGATTCGCAATTCAGCGAAGCGTTACAGACGACCCAGATCGTTGACCAGAGCAAGCAGCATGACTCCGACCACCAAGCTGATACCGATCTGTATCCCCCAACCTTGCACCCGATCCGACAAGGGACGACCACGCGCCCACTCGATCAGATAAAACAACAAATGCCCCCCATCCAGTACCGGGATGGGCAACAAATTCAGAACACCCAGGCTAATACTCAGATAAGCAAGGAAATTCAAGAAATCAGCAATGCCCGACTGGGCAGAAGCGCCCGCCACTTTAGCAATGGTTATCGGTCCACTCAAGTTTTTTACCGAGAGCTCGCCGAACAACATTTTCTTCAGTGATTCGAGGGTCAGGACACTCATGGTCCAGGTCCGTCGAGCCCCTTCGCCAATCGCCTCCAGCGGGCCATAACTGACCTCGCGAAGCATCTCCGCAGGCCAGTCGACAGCTTTCACCCCAGCCCCCAGGTAGCCATTGGGCGCTTTGTTTTCGCCACGGCTGGCCAAGGTCACGGGGACGTCGATTTGAGCACCATCGCGCTCGACTTGCAGCACAATTTTCGTATCAGGGTGCACACGGACCCAATCAACCACCTGCTGCCAGTCACTGAGCGATTGCCCATCGAGCGCCAGCAGACGGTCGCCGGTTTTCAGGCCGGCAGCCTGGGCTGGGCCTTTCGGATCGAGTTCAGCCAGCACGGGGGGCAATGCCGGGCGCCATGGGCGAATCCCCAGGGAGCGGATCGGGTCCGGCTCGTCGGCGCCCTTGAGCCATTTGTCCAGCACCAACTGGCGAGAGGAGTCAACCGTCGCACCCTGCTCGCGCACCTGCACCTGCAGCGTTCCACTTTCACCCAGACGGCGCACCAGTTGCAGATTCACCGCCGCCCAACCGGAAGTTGGCTCACCATCGATGGCAACGATTTCCTCGCCGGCACCGAGGCCGGCCTTGGCGGCTATGCTCCCCGCCTCCACGCCACCGATGACCGGTCGCACCTGCTGACTGCCCAGCATCGCCAGGGCCCAGAAGAACACCAGGGCGAGTAGGAAGTTGGCGATCGG
Source organism: Pseudomonas danubii (assembly GCF_042980055.1). Classification (NCBI taxonomy): domain Bacteria; kingdom Pseudomonadati; phylum Pseudomonadota; class Gammaproteobacteria; order Pseudomonadales; family Pseudomonadaceae; genus Pseudomonas; species Pseudomonas danubii. The sequence continues at coordinate 2,551,461 of NZ_CP116502.1, read as the reverse complement.
GCCGGCGGCAACAATGGCGATACGCTGGCGTACGGACTTGCGATTGAAGGACTGGTCGAGCTCATCGGGGGCCACTTCGCCTTCACGCTCGTCGAGCATCTTCACGTAGCCACCCAGGGGAATGGCGGCGATCACAAACTCGGTACCGCGACGATCGTGCCAGCGCAGCAACGGCATACCAAAGCCCACGGAGAAACGCAGCACCTTGACGCCACAGCGACGCGCGACCCAGAAGTGACCGAATTCATGGAAGGTGACCAGCACACCCAGGGCTACCAGGGTGCCGACAATCATATAGAGCGCGCTCATCTACTTTCTCCGCAATCCTATTCGCCGCCACTCGCCCGGTCGCAAATCCTATCGCCCGTTACGCTGCAACCATTGTTCTGCCAGGCTTCGGGCCTTGGCATCCGCCGCAAACACTGCATCGAGCTCATTGACTGCAACTACAGGCTCAAGGACCAAAACTTCTTCGATGATACTCGCGATCTCCGGGTAACGGATGCGCCGATCAAGAAAGGCCGAAACAGCCACTTCATTGGCCGCATTGAGCATCGCCGGAGCGCTGCCCCCCGCCTCGGCAGCTTGACGCGCCAGACGCAGGCAAGGGAACCGCTGCTCGTCGGGTGCCTGGAAGTCCAGACGGGCGATCGCGAACAGATCCAACGGGGCTACACCGGAGTCGATACGCTCCGGCCAGGCCAGGGCGTTGGCGATAGGCGTGCGCATATCCGGATTGCCCAACTGGGCAAGCACCGAGCCGTCGACATAATCCACCAGGGAATGGATCACGCTCTGCGGATGCACCACCACCTCGACCTGGGAAGGCTTGGCATCGAACAGCCAGCAGGCCTCGATCAACTCCAACCCCTTGTTCATCATGCTCGCCGAATCCACGGAGATCTTGCGCCCCATGGACCAGTTCGGATGGGCACAGGCCTGTTCCGGCGAAACATGTTCGAGCTCGGCCAGAGGCGTCTGACGGAATGGACCGCCCGAGGCGGTCAACAGAATCCGTCGCACCCCGACCTGACTCAAGCCCCGAGAAAAATCCCCAGGCATGCATTGGAAAATCGCGTTGTGCTCACTGTCGATAGGCAGCAGCACCGAGCCACTCTTGCCTACCGCCTGCATGAACAGTGCGCCGGACATCACCAGCGCTTCTTTATTGGCCAGGAGGATCTTTTTGCCGGCCTCCACCGCCGCGAGGGTCGGACGCAGGCCCGCCGCCCCGACAATAGCCGCCATCACCGCATCGACTTCAGGCGCCGAGGCGACTTCACACAACCCCTGCTCCCCCACCAGCACCCGAGTCGACAGGCCAGCGGCTCGCAGATCGTCCTGCAAAGTCCTCGCCGCAGCGACCTCAGGCACCACGGCAAAACGCGGCACATGGCGTACGCACAACGCCAGCAACTCGGCCAGACGGCTGAACCCGCTAAGGGCAAACACCTGATAGCGATCCGGATGACGAGCAATCACATCCAGCGTACTCAGGCCAATGGAGCCCGTAGCCCCCAGAACCGTGATCTGTTGCACACGACTCACAGCGCAGCCATCCACAGCAGTACCGCAAACACCGGAATCGCCGCCGTCAGACTGTCGATCCGATCGAGCACACCGCCGTGCCCCGGCAACAGATTACTGCTGTCCTTGATGCCGGACTGACGCTTGAACATGCTCTCGGTCAGGTCACCGACCACCGAAATGAAGACCACAATGGCCGCACCCAACAGCCCCAACAGGATCTGTCCGAAGGACCAATCACGCACCAGCCCGACCACTGCCGTGATCACCAGGCTCAATGCCAGGCCGCCATAGACGCCCTCCCAGCTCTTGCCAGGACTCACCTGTGGCGCCAACTTGCGCTTGCCGAAGGCCTTGCCGGAGAAGTAGGCACCGATATCTGCCCCCCAAACCAGCACCATTACCGCCATGATCAACCAGTTGCCCAGCGGCAGCTGCTTGATGAACACCAAGCCCTGCCAGGCCGGCAACAGGATCAATAGACCGATCAGCAGCTTGGGGGCCGCCCCGGACCATTGCTCACTGGTGCGCGGATAGGTCAGCACCAGGAAAGTCGCCAACCCCCACCACAACACCGCGGCACCCAGCACCCAAGGCGCAACACCCGGGACCAGATGCATCAAGAACAGCAGCGCCGCCACTACCAGCGCGTAAGCCACCCGAGCCGGCTGCGCCTCGAAACCCGCCAGACGCGCCCACTCCCAGGCCCCCAGGCTCACCACCAAACCGATGAACAGGGCAAACCCTGAACCTTCGAGCAGGAAAAACCCGCACAAGGCGATCGGCAGCAGGATCAGCGCAGTAATGATTCGTTGTTTAAGCATTAAACCCGGGCTCCAGCCTCGACCTGCTCGCTCGTTTTACCGAAGCGCCGCTGTCGAGATGCGTAATCGGCCAGCGCGTTGCGCATGGCTTCGTGTTTGAAGTCCGGCCAGAACAGGTCGGAGAAATACAGCTCGGCATAGGCCAGCTGCCACAGCAGGAAATTACTGATGCGATGCTCACCACCGGTGCGGATGCAGAGGTCCGGCAACGGCAAGTCGCCGGTTGCCAGACAGGTCTGCAACAGGCCCGGAGTGATGTCCTCGGGTCGTAGATGACCGGCCTGAACCTCACGCGCCAGGCGCTGGGCAGCCTGGGCGATATCCCATTGACCGCCGTAGTTGGCAGCGATCTGCAGAATGAAACGATCACTGCCCGCGGTAATCGCTTCCGCCTCGCGCATCGCCGCCTGCAACTCGGGATGGAAACGCGAACGGTCGCCAATGATCCGCAGACTGATGTTGTTCTCGTTAAGACGCTTGGCCTCACGCCGCAGCGCCTTGAAGAACAGATCCATCAAGGCACTGACTTCGTCGGCCGGGCGCTGCCAGTTTTCACTGGAAAAGGCAAACAGGGTCAGGACTTCAACCTTGGCCTCAGCGCACACTTCGATCACTGCACGTACCGCGTCAACGCCCGCTTTATGCCCGGCAACACCCGGCATAAAGCGCTTTTTTGCCCAGCGGTTATTACCGTCCATGATGATCGCCACATGGCGCGGCACCGAGGACAACACGGACTGCTTGGTCTTTTCCATGAAAACGCCTGACCCTTATACGGCCATCAAGTCCTTTTCTTTTTCCTCAGTCGCCTTGGCGATCTGAGCTTCAAAGTCCTTGATCAACTTGTCGATTTCGGCGCTGCCACGACGCTCTTCGTCTTCGCTGATTTCCTTGTCCTTGGTCAGCTTCTTCAACTCGCCCAAGGCATCGCGGCGAATGTTGCGTACAGCAACCCGCGCATCCTCGGCGGCGGCACGCGCCTGCTTGGTGAAGCCCTTGCGGGTTTCCTCGGTCAGCGGCGCCATCTTGATCAGCAGCAACTCGCCCAGGTTGGTCGGATTGAGGTTAAGACCGGCACTGCCAATGGCCTTGTCGATGGCTCCGAGCATGTTGCGCTCGAACGGCACGACCTGCAGGGTCTGGGAGTCCTTCACGGTCACGTTGGCAACGCCGCTCAACGGCGTGTCGGTACCGTAGTAAGGCACCATCACGCTGCCCAGAATGCTGGGGTGCGCCTTGCCGGTGCGGATCTGGCCGAATGCATGCGCCAGAGACTCCAGGGTTTTCTTCATGCGCTCTTGAGCGTCTTTCTTGATTTCGTTGATCATTGCTCGCCTTCCTCGATCAGGGTTCCTTCAGCGCCACCATGCACGATATTCAGCAGGGCGCCGGGCTTGTTCATGTTGAATACCCGCAGCGGCATCTTGTGGTCGCGGCACAGGCAAATGGCCGTCAGGTCCATCACTCCCAGCTTGCGATCCAGCACTTCATCGTAAGTCAGATGATCGAACTTCTCGGCATGCGGGTCTTTGAACGGGTCTGCAGTGTAAACACCGTCGACCTTGGTTGCCTTGAGCACGACATCGGCATCGATCTCGATGGCGCGCAGACAGGCTGCGGAGTCGGTAGTGAAGAACGGGTTGCCGGTACCGGCCGCGAAAATCACCACTTCTTTGGAGTTCAGGTGGCGCATGGCCTTGCGACGGTCATAGTGATCGGTCACACCCACCATGGAAATAGCGGACATCACGATGGCCGAGATATTCGCACGTTCCAGCGCGTCGCGCATGGCCAGGGCGTTCATCACAGTGGCCAGCATGCCCATGTGGTCGCCTGTGACCCGATCCATCCCGGCAGCGCTCAAGGCGGCGCCACGGAACAGGTTGCCACCACCGATCACCAAACCTACCTGGACACCGATGCCAACCAGTTGGCCGACTTCCAGCGCCATGCGGTCCAGCACCTTGGGGTCGATCCCGAACTCTTCCGAGCCCATCAGGGCCTCGCCGCTAAGCTTGAGTAGAATGCGTTTATAGCGAGCTTGATAACCACTGCCCTGCTGAGCCATTGCGAATCTCTCCTGCGGCGTATTTTAAAAATTCTTTGCGGGCTGTTTGCAGCCTGCGTTCACTCTAGCTTGACGCTGTCACAGCGCCATCAGAACACGACTTTGTAAACCGGTTCCGAGGTAAAGCAACAAAATTGCCCTGCCCATTTGAAAAGAGGCTGCGCGCGTGAGCGGGCAGCCTCTTCTGGGCGACAGTTGAAAAACCGTCTTACTGTTGCTTGGCAGCAGCCAGTTGTGCAGCAACTTCTTCAGCGAAGTTGTCTTCTTTCTTCTCGATGCCTTCACCTACTGCGAAACGAGTGAAGGAAACGATTTCAGCGCCGCCTTTCTTGGCCAGAGCACCTACGGTGACTTCTGGATCCTTGACGAACGCTTGCTCAACCAGGCTGGCTTCAGCCAGGAACTTGCTGATACGGCCAGCGATCATTTTCTCGACGATTTCGGCTGGCTTGCCTTTCATCTTGTCTTCGTTCAGCTGCAGGAACACAGCTTTTTCGCGCTCGATGGCTTCGGCAGAAACCTGCGAAGGCAGCAGGAACTCAGGGTTGCTTGCCGCTACGTGCATGGCGATGTCTTTGGCCAGCTCAACGGAGCCGCCCTTCAGGACAACCGCAACACCGATCTTGTTACCGTGCAGGTAAGTACCGACCACGTCACCTTCAACGCGAGCCAGACGACGGATGTTGACGTTCTCACCGGTCTTGCCCACCAGGATCAGACGGTCAGCTTCTTGAGCTTCGATCAGTGGAGCGGCGTCGGTCAGTTTGTCAGCGAACGCTTTTTCAACGCTGGCAGCAACGAATGCCTTGAAGTCGTCCTGCAGAGCCAGGAAGTCGGTCTGCGAGTTCACTTCCAGCAGGACAGCGGCTTTACCGTCGTCCTTGATGGCGATAGCGCCTTCAGCAGCCACGTTGCCTGCTTTCTTGGCAGCCTTGATGGCGCCGGAAGCACGCATGTCATCAATGGCTTTTTCGATGTCGCCGCCGGCCTTGGTCAAGGCCTTTTTGCAATCCATCATGCCTTCGCCGGTACGCTCGCGCAGTTCTTTGACCAACGCTGCAGTAATCTCTGCCATTTTCAAAATCCTCTTGGATAGGTTTTCAACCATTCCACCCGATCGAACGGGCGTTCAATTCTTGGGCGCTGCCCCGAATTCACTTCATAACAGCCCCGCATTACAGAAACTGTCGGGGCGCAACGACGAAATGATTTTCGAGTTGGCAAAAAGGGGGCCAAGCCCCCTTTTTGCGTACTGAGTAAACGCTAAGCGTCAGTTACTCAGGCTTCAGCCGCCGGTGCTGCAGCTTCTTCGAACACTTCGGTGCCGCCAGCAACGTTGTTGCGACCACGGATCACAGCGTCAGCCATCGAACCCATGTACAGCTGGATGGCGCGAATGGCGTCATCGTTGCCTGGGATGATGTAGTCAACGCCTTCCGGGCTGCTGTTGGTATCGACAACGCCGATGACCGGGATGCCCAGCTTGTTGGCTTCGGTGATCGCGATGCGCTCGTGATCAACGTCGATCACGAACAGTGCGTCAGGCAGGCCGCCCATGTCCTTGATACCACCCAGGGAACGATCCAGCTTTTCCAGGTCGCGAGTGCGCATCAGCGCCTCTTTCTTGGTCAGCTTGGCGAAGGTGCCGTCTTCTGCTTGCACTTCAAGGTCACGCAGACGCTTGATGGAAGCACGGATGGTTTTGTAGTTGGTCAGCATGCCGCCCAACCAGCGGTGATCGACGTACGGCGAACCGCAACGTGCTGCTTCTTCAGCAACGATCTTGCCAGCGGAACGCTTGGTGCCGACGAACAGAATCTTGTTTTTGCCCTGGGCCAGACGCTCTACGAAAGTCAGAGCTTCGTTGAACATTGGCAGGGTTTTTTCAAGGTTGATGATGTGAATCTTGTTACGCGCACCAAAAATGTACTTACCCATTTTCGGGTTCCAGTAACGGGTTTGGTGACCGAAGTGCACACCGGCCTTCAGCATATCGCGCATGTTGACTTGGGACATGATAGTTCCTTAATAAGTCGGGTTAGGCCTCCACGTATCCCAATGACCAACCAACAGCATGTGCTGAGGGCACCCAGGTCATCGTGTCGACACGTGTGTGGGTTTGAGCTTTTCGGGGCATCCCCGGAAAGCGGCGCATTTTATACCACAGCAAGGGCCAAAACGGAACCCGGATTCACATCCGTCGATCCTTGCAGTTTTCGCCCTGACCTTGGAAACAGCCCAGAATGCACCATTGTATGGAGACAAGCGCCAGCAGAACCTCAGATTTACGCTGAGCCTCTGTTAGAATCGCACCTTTGCGGCTTCCGAAAACCTCACCGGTTCCATCCCGGTTCCAGCCTTGCAGGGGCAGGTTTTCAAGCCATTCCGTGTATATCGCGCCATTGAGCGTCAAGAGAGCCTGTATGACCGTCACCCTCAAAACTCCCGAGGACATCGCCAAAATGCGTGTCGCCGGCAAACTGGCCGCCGAAGTCCTGGAAATGATTGCCGAGCATGTCAAACCCGGTGTCACCACCGAAGAACTGGACCGCATCTGCCATGACTACATCGTCAACGTGCAGGGCGCTATCCCGGCCCCGCTGAACTACAAGGGTTTCCCCAAGTCCATCTGCACCTCGATCAATCACGTGGTGTGCCACGGCATTCCCAACGAGAAGCCCCTGAAGGACGGCGACACCCTGAACATCGACGTCACCGTCATCAAGGACGGCTACCACGGCGACACCAGCCGCATGTTCCACGTCGGCACCGTGCCAGTCTGGGCCGAGCGCCTGTCGCAGATCACCCAGGAATGCATGTACAAGGCCATCGAACTGGTGAAGCCGGGCTGCCGCCTGGGCGACATCGGCGAAGTGATCCAGAAGCACGCGGAAAAGAACGGCTTCTCGGTGGTTCGCGAGTTCTGTGGTCACGGCATCGGCAAGGTGTTCCACGAAGAGCCGCAGATCCTGCACTACGGCCGCGCCGGCACCGGCATGGAACTCAAGGCCGGCATGACCTTCACCATCGAGCCGATGATCAACCAGGGCAAGGCCGACACTAAGGTACTGGGCGACGGTTGGACCGCCATCACCAAGGACCGCAAGCTCTCGGCACAGTGGGAACACACCCTGCTGGTGACCGAAACCGGCTACGAGATCTTTACCCTGCGCAGCGATGACACCATCCCCCGGGTATCTGCCTGATCCACAACGCCGCGTCCCGACCTTATAGATAGAAAGGAAAGCCAATCGATGCCGCAGGTGGATCCCGAACTCTTCGACCGTGGCCAGTTCCAGGCGGAACTGGCACTGAAGGCCAGCCCCATCGCCGCCTTCAAGAAAGCCATCCGTCAGGCACGGGAAGTGCTCGACAACCGCTTTCGCAGCGGACGGGAAATCCGCCGGCTGATCGAGGACCGCGCCTGGTTCATCGATAACATCCTGCAAAAGGCCTGGGACCAGTTCACCTGGAGCAACGAAGCCGACATCGCCCTGGTGGCGGTCGGCGGCTACGGCCGCGGCGAGCTTCACCCCTATTCCGATATCGACCTGCTGATCCTCCTGGACAGCGCCGATCATGAGATCTTTCGCGACTCCATCGAACGCTTTCTCACCCTGCTCTGGGACATCGGCTTGGAAGTCGGGCAAAGCGTGCGTTCGGTGGATGAATGCGCCGAGGAGGCCCGGGCCGACCTGACGGTCATCACCAACCTGATGGAAAGCCGCACCATCGCCGGCCCCGAGCGCCTGCGCCAGCGCATGCTGGACGTCACCAGCACCGCACATATGTGGCCGAGCAAGGACTTCTTCCTGGCCAAGCACGCCGAGCAGAAGGCCCGCCACCACAAGTACAACGACACCGAATACAACCTGGAGCCCAACGTCAAAGGCTCCCCAGGCGGCCTGCGGGATATCCAGACCATTCTCTGGGTCGCCCGCCGCCAGTACGGCACCCTGAATCTGCGAGCCCTGGCCGGCGAAGGCTTCCTGGTGGAAAGCGAAAACGCCCTGCTGGCCTCCTCCCAGGAGTTCCTGTGGAAGGTCCGCTACGCCCTGCACATGCTCGCCGGCCGCGCCGAAGACCGCCTGCTGCTGGATCACCAACGCTCCATCGCCGAGCTGCTGGGTTTCAGCGGTGAAGACGTCAAGCAGTCGATTGAAAGCTTCATGCAGCAGTACTACCGGGTGGTGATGAGCATCGCCCAGTTGAGCGACCTGATCATCCAGCACTTCGAAGAGGTGATCCTCGCCCCCGAGGACGAAGCCCCGCCACAGCCGATCAACGCCCGCTTCCAACTGCACGACGGCTACATCGAGGCAATCAACGACAACGTGTTCAAACGCACGCCGTTCGCCATGCTGGAAATCTTTGTGCTGATGGCCCAGCACCCGGAGATCAAGGGCGTACGCGCCGACACCATCCGCCTGCTGCGCGAGCACCGGCACCTGATCGACGACGACTTCCGCCACGACATCCGCAACACCAGCCTGTTCATCGAGCTGTTCAAATGCGAGATCGGCATCCACCGCAACCTGCGGCGGATGAACCGCTACGGCATCCTCGGCCGCTACCTGCCGGAGTTCGGCTTCATCGTCGGACAGATGCAGCACGACCTGTTCCACATCTATACCGTGGACGCCCACACGCTGAATCTGATCAAGCACCTGCGCAAGATGCAGTACACGCCGATCTCCGAAAAATTCCCCCTGGCCAGCAAGCTCATGGGCAAGCTGCCCAAGCCCGAGCTGATCTACCTGGCCGGCCTGTATCACGACATCGGCAAGGGCCGCCACGGCGACCACTCGGAGATCGGCGCGGTGGATGCCGAAGCCTTCTGCGTGCGCCACCAGCTGCCTCTGTGGGACACCCGGCTGATCGTCTGGCTGGTGCAGAACCACCTGGTGATGTCCACCACCGCCCAGCGCAAGGACCTGTCCGACCCACAGGTGATCCACGATTTCGCCCAGACTGTGGTCGACCAGACCCGCCTCGACTACCTCTACGTACTCACGGTCGCCGACATCTACGCCACCAACCCGACCCTGTGGAACTCCTGGCGCGCCAGCCTGTTGCGCCAGCTCTACACCGAGACCAAGCGCGCCCTGCGCCGCGGCCTGGAAAACCCGGTGGACCGCGAAGAGCAGATCCGCCAGACCCAGAGCGCCGCCCTGGACATCCTGGTGCGCAACGGCACCGATCCGGACGAGGTCGAGCAGCTCTGGTCGCAACTGGGAGACGACTACTTTCTGCGTCACACCGCTGGCGATGTGGCCTGGCACAGCGACGCGATCCTCCAGCAGCCGGCCGATGGCGGGCCACTGGTGCTGATCAAGGAAATCACCCAGCGCGAGTTCGAGGGTGGCACCCAAATCTTCATCTACGCCCCGGACCAGCACGACTTCTTTGCGGTGACCGTGGCCGCCATGGACCAGCTCAACCTCAACATCCATGACGCGCGGATCATTACCTCCAGCAGCCAGTTCACCCTCGACACCTACATCGTCCTGGACAACGACGGCGAATCCATCGGCAACAACCCGCAGCGGGTCGAGCAGATCCGCAAGGGCCTGACCGACGCCCTGCGCAACCCCGACGATTACCCGACCATCATCCAGCGCCGAGTGCCGCGCCAGCTCAAGCATTTTGCCTTCGAGCCCGAGGTGACCATCCACAACGACGCCCAGCGCCCGGTCACCGTGCTGGAACTCAGCGCCCCGGATCGCCCGGGCCTGCTGGCGCGGATCGGCAAGATCTTCCTGGAGTTCGACCTGTCGCTGCAGAACGCCAAAATCGCCACCTTGGGCGAGCGCGTGGAAGACGTGTTCTTCATCACCGACGCGCACAACCACCCTCTTTCCGACCCACAGCTGTGCAGCCGCTTGCAGGATGCGATCGTCGAACAGTTGAGTGTCAGCCATGAACCAACTATCGAAATGACCCGCCTGAGCATCTGAAGGGTCCGAACCGCCGCTTTGAGTGAGAAAACGCACCGATGAACAACGCTCTGAACCAGTTGCAGCCCTACCCGTTCGAAAAGCTGCGGGCCCTGCTCGGCACCGTGACCCCCAACCCGGACAAGCGCCCGATCGCCCTGTCCATCGGCGAACCCAAGCACCGCTCGCCGAGCTTTGTCGCCGAAGCCCTGGCCAGCAACCTCGATCAGATGGCGGTGTACCCCACCACCCTGGGTATCCCGGCCCTGCGTGAAGCCATCGCTGGCTGGTGCGAGCGACGCTTCGGCGTGCCGACCGGCTGGATCGACCCGGCGCGCAACGTCCTGCCGGTCAACGGCACCCGTGAAGCCCTGTTCGCCTTCACCCAGACCGTAGTCAACCGCGGTGACGACGCCCTGGTGGTCAGCCCCAACCCCTTCTATCAGATCTACGAAGGCGCAGCCTTCCTTGCCGGGGCCAAGCCGCACTACCTGCCGTGCCTGGATGAAAACGGCTTCAACCCGGATTTCGACGCCGTACCGGCCGAGATCTGGCAGCGCTGCCAGATCCTCTTCCTGTGCTCCCCGGGCAACCCCACCGGCGCGCTGATCCCGCTGGACACCCTGAAGAAACTGATCGCCCTGGCCGACGAACACGACTTCGTGATCGCCGCCGACGAGTGCTACAGCGAGCTGTACTTCGACGAACAGACCCCGCCGCCGGGGCTGCTCAGCGCCTGCGTCGAACTGGGCCGCAAGGACTTCAAGCGTTGCGTGGTATTCCACAGCCTGTCCAAGCGCTCCAACCTGCCGGGCCTGCGCTCCGGCTTCGTGGCCGGCGACGCCGACATCCTCAAGGGTTTCCTGCTGTACCGCACCTACCACGGCTGCGCCATGCCGGTGCAGACCCAACTGGCCAGCATCGCCGCCTGGAACGATGAAGTGCACGTGCGCGCCAACCGCGCCCTGTACCGCGAGAAGTTCGACGCGGTGCTGGCAATCCTCGCGCCAGTAATGGACGTGCAGCGCCCGGACGGCAGCTTCTACCTGTGGCCCAACGTGGCCGGGGATGACGCCGCCTTCTGCCGCGACCTGTTCGAGCAGGAGCACGTGACCGTGGTTCCGGGTTCCTACCTGTCGCGGGATGTGGACGGCACCAACCCGGGCGCCGGACGGGTGCGCATGGCGCTGGTCGCGCCGCTGGCGGAGTGCGTGGAAGCCGCCGAGCGGATTCGCGATTTCGTTCTGCGTCGCGCGTGAGCCCCTTCGCCGGCAAGCCGGCTCCTACACCCTCCCAGTAGGAGCCGGCTTGCCGGCGAAAGCGTTATTCGCTCACTTCACCTGCCCCAAATTCGCCTCGCTCAAATCCAGGTCCGCCAACACCTCTCGCAGCACATCGTCACCGATCTGGTGATGCCGGCTCAGGCGGTACAGCTCAAGCCGTTGCGCGCGCAGGGCCTTGAGCCGCAGGCGGCGTTCCAGCAAGTCCATCTGCAATGCCAGGGCCTGGGCCTCCGCGGAATCGTTGTAGACCTCCAACTGATGCCGGTACTCAGCCATCAAACGGCCCTTGAGCTCGGTGGCCAGTGCCGCCTGGGCCGCATCGGGGGCCTCACTGGTTTCAGCCACTTCCTCGGCTTCCAGGGCATGGATCGCCGCCTCGGCGGTCTTGCGCCAGGCATCGCGGACTTCTCCACGGCGTTTGTCGTCGGGGCTTTTGACGATACCGCGCAACAGCAGCGGCAGGGCAATGCAGGCCGCCACCAGGGACAGCAGGATCACTCCAGCGGCGATAAAAATCAGCAGATCACGTTCGGGGAAGGCCTCCCCGGCGCCCAGGAACAAGGGCACCGACATCACGCCGGCCAGGGTCACCGCCCCACGCACCCCGCCCACCGTCAGCAGCCAGCAGGAGCGCGCCGTGGGCACCAGGGTCAGCTCGCCCTTGCCGCGCCAGCGCCGCAGCAGCCCGGACAGGCGCCAGATGCTCTGCACCCAGATAAAGCGCAACACCAGCAGCACCAGGAAGATCGCCAACACATCCAGGCAGCGGTAGAACAGGGTCGGCCAGAGTGAAGTTTCATGACTGACCACGGCCTTGATGATGTCAGGCAATTGCAGCCCCAACAGTAGGAAGATCAGGCCATTGAAGGCGAACTCCAGCAGCGACCAGACACTGCGATTGAGCAGTCGGGTGCTGGTCTGGCGCGGCAGCAGGTCGAGCCAGCTCTGCATCATTCCCGCCGCCACCGCCGAGAGAATGCCCGAAGCCCCCAGGCGCTCGGCCAGGACGTAAGCCGCGAACGGCAATAGCAACATGAACACCACATGGGTCGCCGGATCGTCCCAGCCGCGGGCGATCATCCAGGCCCGCAGGCGCCCGACCAGCCAGCTCAGGGCCACGCCGACCGCCAAGCCACCCACCGCCACCAGGACAAAGGTCAGGCTGGCATTGGCCAGGGAGAACACCCCGGTAACGGCGGCCACCAGGGCGAACTTGAAAGTCACCAGGCCCGAGGCATCGTTCATCAGCGCCTCGCCCTGGAGCATGTGCATCAGCGGGGTTGGCAGGCGGTTCTGGGAAATGGCCGACACCGCCACGGCGTCAGTGGGCGACAGCACCGCAGCCAGGGCGAAAGCCACCGGCAACGGGATAGTCGGCAACAGCCAGTGAATGAAATAACCGGCCCCGACCACGGTGAACAACACCAGACCCACCGCCAAGGTCAGGATCGGGCCACGCAAGCGCCAGAACTCGCGCTTGGGCATGCGCCAACCGTCGGAAAACAGCAACGGCGGCAGGAACAGGAAAAGGAACAATTCCGGGTCCAGGGCCACATGCAAACCCAGGGTCGGCCAGGCCAACAGGGCTCCGGCGGCGATCTGTACCAGAGGCAAGGGCAGCGGAATCACCCGTCCGACCAGTCGCGAAAGACTCACCAGCATCAGCAGGATGAGGACGGTATAGGCGGTTTGCATAAAGCGAAAATCCAAGGCTCAACAGGAAAAATCGTACGCATCTCAGCTGAGAATCGCCGACGAAGTGCCATATTAGCCGCTTAAACTCGGTACTGACCGCTGCACAAAAGTCGCAAGCCCCATGACCTGCCATGCAACAACCTGCGACAAAGCCGATTTCAGGCCGACGCTGAAGCGCTGCGGTCGTGGCATAATCCGTGACCTTTCATCTCCAGCATCTCCAAAGGGGGCAATTCCTTGACCGCTTCAAGCAAAACGTTGCACCTTTTCGGCATCAAAGCCTGTGACACCATGAAAAAGGCGCGCACCTGGCTCGATGAACACGCTGTCAGCTATGACTTCCATGATTACAAAACCTCCGGCATTGACCGTGAGCACCTGAATCAGTGGTGCAACGAGCACGGCTGGCAGGTGGTGTTGAACCGCGCGGGCACGACCTTTCGCAAACTCGATGACGAAAGCAAAGCCGATCTCGACCAGGCGAAAGCCGTTGAACTGATGCTCGCGCAACCTTCGATGATCAAGCGCCCGGTGCTCGACCTCGGAGACAAGACCCTGATTGGCTTCAAGCCAGACCTTTACGCAGCGGCGCTCAAGTAAGCCTGCTCACTCTATTTCGCAAGAGGTAACTGCATGTCCACTACTCTGTTCAGCCTGGCATTCGGTGTCGGCACCCAAAATCGTCAAGGCGCCTGGCTGGAAGTGTTCTACGCATCGCCACTGCTCAATCCTGCCGCCGAAATCGTTGCCGCTGTCGCACCGATCCTCGGCTACAGCGAAGGCAACCAGGCCATCACCTTCACCACCGCCCAGGCCGCGCAAATGGCCGACGCGCTGAAAGGCATCGACGCCACCCAGGCTGCCCTGTTGACCCGCCTGGCCGAAAGCCACAAGCCGCTGGTAGCCACCCTGCTGGCCGAAGACGCTCAATTGACCTCCACCCCAGAGGCTTACCTGAAGCTGCACCTGCTGTCCCACCGCTTGGTCAAGCCGCACGGCCTGAGCCTGGCCGGGGTGTTCCCACTGCTGCCGAACGTAGCCTGGACCAGCCAGGGCGCCATCGATCTGGGCGAGTTGGCCGAGCGGCAACTGGAAGCCCGCCTGCGCGGCGAGCTGCTGGAAGTGTTCTCCGTGGACAAGTTCCCGAAAATGACCGACTACGTGGTGCCGAGCGGCGTGCGTATCGCTGACAGCGCGCGGATTCGCCTGGGCGCCTACATCGGCGAAGGCACCACCGTGATGCACGAAGGCTTCGTCAACTTCAACGCCGGCACCGAAGGCCCGGGCATGATCGAAGGCCGTGTATCGGCTGGCGTGTTCGTCGGCAAGGGTTCGGACCTGGGCGGTGGCTGCTCCACCATGGGCACCCTGTCGGGTGGCGGCAACATCGTGATCAAGGTCGGCGAAGGCTGCCTGATCGGCGCCAATGCCGGTATCGGCATTCCCCTGGGCGACCGCAACACCGTGGAGTCGGGTCTGTACGTGACCGCTGGCACCAAGGTGGCGCTGCTGGACGAAAACAACCAGTTGGTCAAAGTGCTCAAGGCCCGTGAACTGGCCGGCCAGCCGGACCTGCTGTTCCGCCGCAACTCGGAAACCGGCGCCGTGGAGTGCAAGACCCACAAGTCGGCCATCGAGCTGAACGAAGCGCTGCACGCTCACAACTAAGCAGCGATTCGGTTTCACTGGAACCGGCCGGGCGCTTATCATCGGCGCCCGGCCTGTTCAAACGAGTTCTGCCACCATGCTTGTAGCCTCCCCCTGGCGCGCCGACTTCCCGGCCATCGCCGCCCTGCATCGCCAGGACCAGACGTACCTGGACAACGCCGCCACCACGCAAAAACCCCAAGCCCTGCTGGACGCCCTGGCCCACTACTACGCCAATGGCGCGGCCAATGTGCATCGCGCGCAGCACCTGCCCGGCGCCCATGCCACCCAGGCCTTCGAGGACAGTCGCCGCAAGGTCGGCCAATGGCTGAATGCCGGTGACAGCGGACAGATCATCTTCACCCACGGCGCCACCAGTGCGCTGAATCTCCTGGCTTATGGCCTGGAGCAGCAATTTGAAAGCGGCGATGAGATCGTCATCAGCGCCCTTGAACACCATGCCAACCTGCTGCCCTGGCAACAGTTGGCCCAACGTCGTGACCTCAAGCTGCTGATCCTGCCCCTGGATGCCGACGGACTGATCGATATTGATGCGGCAAGCCGTCTGATTGGCCCGCGCACTCGCCTGCTGGCAGTGAGCCAGTTGTCCAATGTGCTCGGCGCCTGGCAACCCTTGACGCCACTGCTGGCCATGGCCAAGGCCCAGGGCGCACTGACGGTGATCGACGGCGCCCAGGGCGTGGTCCATGGCCGTCACGATGTGCAGGCCCTGGGCTGCGACTTCTATGTGTTCTCCAGCCATAAACTCTATGGTCCGGACGGCGTCGGCGTGCTGTTCGGCCGTCATGCCGCGCTCAAGCACCTGCGTCATTGGCAGTTCGGCGGAGAAATGGTCCAGGACGCCGACTACCAGCACGCCAGCTTTCGCCCGGCGCCCCTGGGATTCGAGGCCGGCACCCCGCCGATTGCCGGAGTCATTGGCCTGGGGGCGACCCTGGATTACCTCGCTGGCCTGGATCAGCAGGCAGTGGCCACGCACGAAGCCGCGCTGCATGCCTATCTGCTGCAGGGCTTGCAGGCACGCAATGGCATCCGCCTGCTGGGCACGCCGCAACTGGCCCTGGTCAGCTTCGTCGTGGACGGCGTGCACAACGCCGACCTGGCCCACCTGCTGACCGAACAGGGCATTGCCGTGCGGGCCGGTCATCATTGCGCCATGCCGCTGATGAAAAGCTTCGGCCTCGTCGGGGCGATTCGCGTATCCCTGGCGCTGTACAACGACTCCGAGGACTTGGAGCGTTTCTTCGAAGCCCTGGATCAGGCCCTGGAGTTGCTGCGATGAGCCTGCCGGCGGACGCCGTGGCCGCCCTTGAAGTTTTCCAGGGGGCTGCCGGCTGGGAACAGCGGGCCCGCCTGCTGATGCAATGGGGCGAGCGCCTGCCGCCCCTGAGCGAGGACGACAAGGTAGACGCCAATCGAGTCCATGGCTGTGAAAGCCAGGTCTGGCTGGTGGCGGCCCTGGAAAATGGTCATTGGCAGTTTGCCGCCGCCAGCGACGCACGGCTGATTCGCGGTTTGGTGGCCTTGCTGCTGGCCCGGGTCAACGGCCTGACGGTGCAGCAATTGCAGGAAGTGGACCTGGCGGACTGGTTCAACCAGCTGGGCCTGTCGCGCCAGCTCTCGCCGTCGCGCAGCAATGGCCTGAACGCCGTCTTGCAACGCATGAACGAACTGGCCGGCGCACTGTAGCCGCTGCCAAGCCTGCGAGGCTGCGAAAAGGTCCGCAGGACCTTGCTTGGCGATCTCCCGCCAGACCTCTAGCGGCCTCAAGCCCCCACGGCCCGCCGGGCCGCTCGCAGCCTGCGGCAGCGGCTACAGGGGCTTGCTGCGTTCAGATGGGCGACGCACGCCGGCAACGATCTTGTCCACCGCCTTGGTCGCCGCCACCATGCCAAAGGTCGCGGTCACCATCATCACCGCGCCAAAACCGCCGGCACAGTCGAGCTTGACCCCGTCGCCGACAAAGCTCTTCTGCAGGCAGATGCTGCCATCGGGTTTCGGATAACGCAGTTGCTCAGTAGAAAACACACAGGGCACGCTGTAATGGCGGGTCACGGTGCGCGAGAAGCCATAATCGCGGCGCAAAGTGGAACGCACCTTGGAGGCCAGTGGGTCATTAAAGGTGCGATTCAGGTCGCAGACCTGGATCAGCGTCGGGTCGATCTGCCCGCCGGCACCGCCAGTGGTGATGATCTGGATCTTGCGCCGCTTGCACCAGGCAATCAGCGCCGCCTTGGCATTCACGCTGTCGATGCAATCGATCACGCAGTCGATGTCGGGGGTAATGTATTCGGCCATGGTGTCGCGGGTGACGAAATCCGCTACCGCGTGCACCTTACAGTCTGGGTTGATGCCCCGCAGGCGCTCGGCCATGACCTCGACCTTGGGCTTGCCCACGGTGCTGTCCAGGGCGTGCAACTGACGGTTGCTGTTGCTGACGCAGACATCGTCGAGGTCGAACAGCGAGATCTCCCCGACCCCGCAACGGGCGATGGCTTCCGCCGCCCAGGAACCGACTCCGCCGACGCCAACGATCGCCACATGGGCCGCCCGCAGCCGCTCCAGGCCTTCAATGCCATACAAACGGGCGACGCCGGCAAACCGTGGATCTTCTGTACTCATGACCATCACCTAAAAAACCGGCGCGCATTATAGAGCTGGGAAGCGACAAGTTTTAAGCCGCCAGCTACAAGTAAAGAACTTAAACGCAATTACAGTGCCCAAGGTCTGGCTTTCCTCTGTGCGCTGTACGCTCAGTTGAGGGCCGGTGTAGGATGCCCGCCGTTTGGCGCCTGCCAACCCTTCCCTCGTTCCACACCTTTTGGAACCCGAAATAGCTATGTCATCGCGTAAATTTGGACTCAATCTGGTGATAGTGCTGGCCATTGCCGCGCTGTTCACCGGTTTCTGGGCGCTGATCAATCGCCCGGTCTCGGCCCCCGACTGGCCGGAACAGATCTCCGGTTTTTCCTACTCGCCTTTCCAGCAGGGCCAGTTCCCGCAGAAGGAGCAGTACCCGTCCGACGATGAAATGCGTCGTGACCTGGAGATCATGAGCAAGCTGACCGACAACATCCGTACCTATTCGGTGGACGGCAGCCTGCAGGATATTCCCAAGCTGGCGGAAGAGTTCGGCCTGCGAGTGACCCTGGGGATCTGGATCAGCCCGGACCTGGAGCGCAACGAGCGGGAAATCATGCGCGCCATCGAGCTGGCCAACAGCTCACGCAGCGTCGTCCGCGTAGTGGTGGGCAACGAAGCGATCTTCCGCAAGGAAATCACCGCCGACCAGTTATCGGTGCTTCTCGACCGGGTCCGCGCTGCGGTGAAAGTTCCGGTGACCACTTCAGAACAGTGGCACGTCTGGGAAGAACACCCAGAACTGGCCAAACACGTCGATCTGATCGCCGCGCACATCCTGCCCTACTGGGAATTCATCCCGATGGACAAGGCCGGGCAGTTTGTCCTCGACCGCGCCCGGGACCTGAAGAAGATGTTCCCGAAAAAGCCGCTGCTGCTGTCCGAGGTGGGCTGGCCGAGCAACGGCCGCATGCGCGGTGGCGCTGACGCCAGCCCCGCGGACCAGGCGATCTACCTGCGGACCCTGGTCAACAAGCTCAATCGCCAGGGCTACAACTACTTTGTCATCGAAGCCTTCGACCAACCGTGGAAGGCCAGCGACGAGGGTTCGGTAGGCGCCTACTGGGGCGTGTTCAACGCTGCGCGCCAACAGAAATTCAACTTCGAAGGCCCTGTGGTGGCGATCCCACAATGGCGGGTGCTGGCCATCGGTTCGGTGGTGCTGGCGCTGCTGTCGCTGACCCTGCTGATGATCGACGGCTCGGCCCTGCGCCAGCGCGGCCGCACCTTCCTGACCTTCATCGCCTTCCTCTGTGGTTCAGTGCTGGTGTGGATCGGCTACGACTACAGCCAGCAATACAGCACCTGGTTCAGCCTGACGGTGGGCTTCCTGCTGGCCCTCGGCGCGCTGGGGGTGTTTATCGTGCTGCTGACCGAGGCCCATGAACTGGCCGAGGCGGTGTGGGTCCGCAAACGCCGGCGCGAGTTCCTGCCGGTGGAAGGAGACTCCAGCTACCGGCCGAAAGTCTCGATCCACGTGCCCTGCTACAACGAGCCGCCGGAGATGGTCAAACAGACCCTCAACGCCCTGGCCAACCTCGATTACCCGGACTTCGAAGTCCTGATCATCGACAACAACACCAAGGACCCGGCGGTCTGGGAGCCGGTGCAGGCCTATTGCGAGACCCTGGGTCCACGCTTCAAGTTCTTCCACGTCGCGCCCTTGGCCGGTTTCAAGGGCGGCGCCCTGAACTACCTGCTGCCGCACACCGCCAAGGATGCCGAAGTGATCGCGGTGATCGACTCCGACTACTGCGTCGACCGCAACTGGCTCAAGCACATGGTGCCGCACTTCGCCGATCCGAAGATCGCCATCGTGCAATCGCCCCAGGACTACCGCGACCAGAACGAAAGTACCTTCAAGAAGCTCTGCTATGCGGAATACAAGGGCTTCTTCCATATCGGCATGGTCACCCGCAACGACCGTGACGCGATCATCCAGCACGGCACCATGACCATGACCCGGCGTTCGGTGCTGGAAGAATTGGGCTGGGCCGACTGGTGCATCTGCGAAGACGCCGAGCTGGGCCTGCGAGTGTTCGAGAAAGGCCTGTCGGCGGCCTACCATCACGAAAGCTACGGCAAGGGCCTGATGCCCGACACCTTCATCGACTTCAAGAAGCAGCGCTTCCGCTGGGCCTATGGCGCGATCCAGATCATCAAGCGCCACACCGCCAGCCTGCTGCGTGGCAAGGACACCGAACTGACCCGTGGCCAGCGCTACCACTTCCTGGCGGGTTGGCTGCCGTGGGTCGCAGACGGCATGAACATTTTCTTCACCGTCGGCGCCCTGCTGTGGTCGGCGGCGATGATCATCGTGCCGCAACGGGTCGACCCGCCGCTGCTGATCTTCGCGATCCCGCCGCTCGCGCTGTTCGTGTTCAAGGTGGGCAAGATCATCTTCCTCTACCGCCGGGCAGTGGGGGTCAACCTCAAGGATGCGTTCTGCGCGGCCCTGGCCGGCCTGGCCTTGTCCCACACCATCGCCAAGGCGGTGCTGTACGGCTTCTTCACCAGCAGCATCCCGTTCTTCCGCACCCCGAAGAACGCCGACAACCACGGCTTCTGGGTAGCCATCTCGGAAGCCCGGGAAGAGTTGTTCATCATGCTGCTGTTGTGGGGCGCGGCGCTGGGGATCTTCCTGGTACAGGGGCTGCCCAGCAACGACATGCGCTTCTGGGTGACCATGCTTCTGGTGCAGTCGCTGCCCTATGTGGCGGCACTGATCATGGCGTTCCTGTCGTCACTGCCAAAACCTGCGGAACACCCCGAGCCGGCTCCAGCCGCCTAAATCGATGCAAAGCACTAAACGGCGGCCTCAGGCCGCCGTTTTGCTTTAAGATATCCGCCATTTTGCGCGCCCCGCCCAACCCTGTAGGCGCTGGCTGACCAGCAAACCACGCGACGCGGTGTAACCAGTAAACCGCCATCGCCGGCCAGCCGGCTCCTACACAATGCCTTGCACCGGAGTTCCCCATGACGGCCCCTGCCGAGCTTTCGCCGACCCTGCAACTTGCCTGTGATCTGATCCGTCGCCCCTCGGTGACACCGGTCGACGCCGACTGCCAGAAGCTGATGATGCAGCGCCTGGGGGATGCCGGCTTCAAGCTGGAACCGATGCGCATCGAGGACGTGGACAACTTCTGGGCCACCCATGGCCAGCATGAAGGCCCGGTGCTGTGCTTCGCCGGCCACACTGACGTGGTGCCCACCGGCCCGGTCCAGGCCTGGCAGAACGACCCGTTCGAAGCCCTGATCGACGAGCACGGCATGCTGTGTGGCCGTGGCGCGGCGGACATGAAAGGCAGCCTGGCCGCCATGCTGGTGGCCGCCGAGCGCTTTGTCGCCGATTACCCGGACCACAAGGGCTCGGTAGCCTTCCTGATCACCAGCGACGAAGAAGGCCCGGCGCACCACGGCACCAAGGCAGTGGTGGAACGCCTGGCGGCACGCAAGGAGCGCCTGGACTGGTGCATCGTCGGTGAACCTTCGAGCACCAGCCTGGTGGGCGATGTGGTCAAGAACGGCCGCCGCGGCTCCCTCGGCGCCAAGCTCACGGTGCGTGGAGTGCAAGGCCACGTGGCCTACCCGCACCTGGCCAAGAACCCGATCCACCTGGCGGCTCCGGCCTTGGCGGAACTGGCGGCCGAACACTGGGACGACGGCAATGCCTTCTTCCCGCCCACCAGCTTCCAGATTTCCAACCTCAATTCAGGGACCGGCGCCACCAATGTGATCCCCGGTGATCTGGTGGCGGTGTTCAACTTCCGCTTCTCCACCGAATCCACCGTTGAAGGCCTGCAACAACGGGTTGCAGCGATCCTCGACAAGCACGGCCTGGACTGGCACGTGGACTGGGCCCTGTCCGGCCTGCCGTTCCTCACCGAACCCGGCGCCCTGCTGGACGCGGTCTCGGCCAGCATCAAGCAAGTCACTGGCCGCGAGACCCAGGCATCCACCAGCGGCGGCACGTCCGACGGTCGCTTCATCGCCACCCTGGGCACCCAGGTGGTGGAATTGGGCCCGGTCAACGCCACCATCCACCAGGTCAACGAGCGGATCCTGGCCAGCGACCTGGATGTGCTGACCGAGATCTACTATCAGACTCTCGTCAAGTTGCTTGCCTGATGCTTGCCTGTCCTCTTTGCAGCGCCCCGCTGAATGCCGTGGACAACGGCGTGGTCTGCCCGGCCGGGCATCGCTTCGACCGTGCCCGCCAGGGCTACCTGAACCTGCTGCCGGTGCAGCACAAGAACAGCCGTGACCCGGGCGACAACCAGGCCATGGTCGAGGCCCGCCGCGACTTTCTCAACGCCGGGCACTACGCCCCGGTGGCCCGGCGCCTGGCAGAGCTGGCGGCAGAACGCACGCCCCAGCGCTGGGTCGACATCGGCTGCGGCGAGGGTTACTACACCGCGCAGTTGGCCGACGCCCTGCCCGACGCCGACGGCTACGCCCTGGATATTTCCCGGGAGGCCGTGAAACGCGCCTGTCGTCGCGCGCCGCAACTGACCTGGATGGTCGCCAGCATGGCGCGCATCCCGTTGGCCGATGCCAGCTGCCAGTTTCTCGCCAGCGTCTTCAGCCCCCTCGACTGGCAAGAGGCCAAGCGCCTGTTGAGCCCGGGTGGCGGCCTGATGAAAGTCGGCCCTACCAGCGGCCACCTGATGGAGCTGCGCGAACGCCTGTACGACGAAGTGCGTGAATACACCGACGACAAGCACCTGGCCCTGGTGCCGGAGGGCATGGCCCTGGCCCACAGCGAAACCCTGGAGTTCAGGCTGCGCCTGGAACGCCCGGAAGATCGCGCCAACCTGTTGGCCATGACGCCCCACGGCTGGCGCGCCAGCGCCGAACGCCGGGCCGCAGTGATCGAGCAGGCCGAGCCTTTCGAGGTCAGCGTGTCGATGCGCTACGATTACTTCGTGCTGCAGTAACCCCCCACTTAACCCAACGACCGCGGGCATGGGCCCGAGGTCGAAGAAATCCGCGAATGGATTTTTCAGACCGGCAATGAGGACATCCATGCGCCAGCCCGATATCGAGATTTACCTGAAAGACGCCGACGTCGACTACAAGGCCATCGCCACCTGGCTCGGCGCCGTGCTCGGCCCGTGCAGCGACTGGGTGCAAAAGGGCCAGACCTACAAATGCACCGCAGGCTCAGTACCCGTGACCTGGCTGCCCAAGGCCGTGGGCAAGTGGAACAGCCTGTACCTGGAAAGCGACCAGACTCCGTGGGATGACGACATTGCCTGTGCCCGCGCCGCCTTTGCCGCGCTGAATGTGGAAGTGCGCTGCGCACCGGGCAGTTGGGTCGAGGAAGAAGGTGAAGAGACCGCCGATCGCTGGATTCGCATCAGCACCGACGGCGAAGAAGAGATTACCTGGCGCACTGCCTGAACAGCGCAATCCGGTAGGAGCCGGCTTGCCGGCGAAAAGGCCCCTGAGCCTTGCATCGCCAGCGCCCCGTTCGCTGGCAAGCCAGCTCCTGCAGGGTTGGTTACAGGCCGACGACGTCTTCGGCTTGCAGACCTTTCTGACCTTCGACCACGGCGTATTCCACCTGCTGGCCTTCGGTCAGCGAACGGTGGCCTTCGCCACGGATCGCTCGGTAATGGACAAACACGTCCGCCCCACCTTCACGCTGGATAAAGCCGTAGCCCTTGGCGTCGTTGAACCACTTCACGTTGCCGGTCTCACGAGTAGTCATGAATCCACACCTCATTTTTTTATTATTGGCTGGGCGCACTGCCACCCTGCCTTGAGAACTTTCCCTCGAGCTGCCTCTCTATGACTGGAGGCAATACGACCGCGGGAGAGTCGGCCGAGTATATGACAGGCGTAAAAACTCTCAACTCAATCTTGTTTGGGTGCTTTTTTGCCGATTTTCGGCGAATCCGGCACACTACCGGCCCCGAGCAGGTGCTCGGTTTTGATTTCTTATTCACTCACGCAGAAGCCGTATGACCCGCTCCCCGATCCGTCGTCTTGTGTTTGGCACCTTGCGCCGCCTGCTGTACCTCTGGGTGCGCTCGGAAACCATCAACCAGTCGTCCTTCACCCTCGACCTCGACCGCAGCCGGCCGGTGTTCTACGTCCTGCAAAACCCATCCCTGACTGACCTCGCCGTGGTCGATACCGAATGCACCAAGGCCGGCTTGCCACGCCCGGTACTGCCGGTGTCGGTGGGCAACCTGCTGGAGCCCGCGGCGTTCTTCTACCTGACCCCGGAACCCGACTGGCTCGGTCGCCAGGACAAACGCGGCGCACCGCCAACCCTGACCCGACTGGTCAGCGCCCTGACCCAGAACGCTGCCGAAGATGCGCAAATCATTCCGGTCAGCGTGTTCTGGGGCCAGTCCCCGGACAGCGAGTCCAGCCCCTGGAAGCTGCTGTTCGCCGACAGTTGGGCGGTCACCGGACGCCTGCGCCGGCTGCTGAGCATCATGATCCTGGGGCGCAAGACCCGGGTGCAGTTCTCGGCCCCGATCAACCTGCGCGAACTGATCGAGCACAACAAGGGTCACGAGCGCACCGTGCGCATGGCCCAGCGCATCCTGCGGGTGCACTTTCGCAACCTCAAGGCCGCGGTCATCGGCCCGGACATTTCCCACCGGCGCAACCTGGTCAAGGGCCTGCTCAACCAGCCCTTGGTGAAACAGGCGATCCTCGACGAAGCCGAGCGCGAGAAGATCTCCCCGGAAAAGGCCAAGGCCCAGGCCCTGCGCTACGGCAATGAGATCGCCTCGGACTACACCTACACTGCAATTCGCTTCCTGGAAGTGGTGCTGAGCTGGTTCTGGAACAAGATCTACGACGGGATCAAGGTCAACCACCTCGAAGGCGTGCAGAAAATCGCCCAGGGCCACGAAGTGATCTACGTGCCCTGCCACCGCAGCCATATCGACTACCTGCTGCTGTCCTACCTGCTGTTCCGCAATGGCCTGACCCCGCCGCACATCGCCGCCGGGATCAACCTCAACATGCCGGTGATCGGCAGCCTGTTGCGCCGCGGCGGGGCCTTCTTCATGCGCCGCACCTTCAAGGGCAACCCGCTGTACACCTCGGTGTTCAACGAGTACCTGCACACCCTGTTCACCAAGGGTTTCCCGGTGGAGTACTTCGTCGAAGGCGGCCGCTCGCGCACCGGGCGCATGCTGCAGCCCAAGACCGGTATGCTGGCCATCACCCTGCGCAGCTTCCTGCGTTCCTCACGCATGCCCATCGTTTTCGTACCGGTGTACATCGGCTACGAGCGGGTTCTGGAAGGCCGCACCTACCTGGGCGAACTGCGCGGCGCGAGCAAGAAGAAGGAGTCGATCTTCGACATCTTCAAAGTCATCGGCGCCCTCAAACAGCGCTTTGGCCAGGTGGCGGTGAACTTCGGCGAACCGATCAAACTGGCGGAATTCCTCGACCAGGAACAACCGGACTGGCGCACCCAGGAACTGGGCCCGCAATACCGCCCGGCCTGGCTCAACGAAACCACCAACCGCCTGGGCGAGCGGGTGGCTCAGCACCTCAATGAAGCCGCGGCGATCAACCCGGTGAACCTGGTGGCCCTGGCCCTGCTGTCCACCAGCCGCCTGGCCCTGGACGACCGAGCCATGGCCCGGGTCCTGGACCTGTACCTGGCGCTGTTGCGCCGCGTGCCCTACTCGCCCCACACCACCTTGCCGGAAGGCGACGGCCAGGCGCTGATCCAGCACGTCAAGGACATGAACCTGCTGGCCGAGCAGAACGACGCCCTGGGCAAGATCCTCTACCTGGACGAGCAGAACGCCGTCCTGATGACCTATTACCGCAACAACGTGCTGCACATCTTCGCCCTGCCGGCACTGCTGGCGAGCTTCTTCCAGAGTTCGTCGCGCATGAGCCGCGAACAGATACTGCGCTACACCCGCGCGCTGTATCCCTACCTGCAGTCGGAGCTGTTCATTCGCTGGTCCCTGGAAGAACTGGACGGCGTGGTGGATCAATGGCTGGAGGCCTTCGTCGAACAGGGCCTGCTGCGCTTCGAGAAAGACCTGTACCTGCGCCCGGCGCCCAGCTCGCGGCATTTTGTTCTGCTGACCCTGCTGTCCAAGAGCATCGCCCAGACCCTGCAGCGCTTCTACATGGCCATTTCCCTGTTGCTCAACAGCGGGCAGAACAGTATCAGCGCCGAAGAACTGGAAGACCTGTGCACGGTCATGGCCCAGCGCCTGTCGATCCTGCATGGCCTCAATGCCCCGGAGTTCTTCGACAAGAGCCTGTTCCGCCACTTCATCCAGACCCTGCTGGATCAGGGCGTACTGCGCCGCGACGAAGCCGGCAAGCTGAGCTATCACCCACTGCTGGGGGAACTGGCCGAGGGCGCGGCCAAACGGGTGCTGCCGGCGGAGATTCGCCTGTCGATCCGCCAGGTCGCCCTGCACCGCAGCGAAGATGCCGCCGACCAGCTCGCGGCACCGGCGCAAAGCGACTAGATTCTTATCGGCGCCGCAGAACCTGCGGCGCCCTCGATACGGAGATCCGTCATGAAAAAACTCACCCTGCTGGCAGCCACTGCGCTGCTTGGAGCCTGCCAGGCCATGCAACCCGCAGCCAAGGCCAGCCTCGATGGCGAAGTCTTCTATCTGCAACGCATCGCCCTGCCGCCTGCCGCCACCTTGAGCGTGAGCCTGCAGGACGTCTCCCTGGCGGACGCTCCGGCGGTGGTCCTGGCCGAGCAGAGTGGCCCGGTCAAAGGCCAGGTGCCGCTGCCCTTCCACCTCAGCTACGACCCGGCCCAGGTCAAGCCCGGCCACCGCTACGCGGTCAGTGCGCGGATCGAACTGGACGGCAAGCTGATGTTCATCACCACCGAACACAACGGGGTCAACCTCGACGGCAAAGATCCCCAGCCGTTGAAACTCCGTGTCGACGCTGTACGTTAATTTTCATTGCCCAAGGAAGCCGCCATGCTCCGTACCTCGCTCCGTTTCACCAGCCTGTGCGCTGGCCTGCTGATCTCCGCCAGTGCCCTGGCCCTGTCCCTGAGCGACCTGTCCCAGGGTGACGCCAGCGGTGGCCTCAAGGACGCCCTGACCCAAGGCGCACAGATCGCCGTCAAACAGCTGGGAACACCCGGCGGGTTCAGCAACAACCCCGATGTGCGTATCGAACTGCCGGGCAACCTCGGCAAAGTCGCGAAGAAGATGAAACAGTTCGGCATGGGTGATCAGGTCGATCAACTGGAAACCAGCATGAACAAGGCCGCTGAGGCCGCCGTGCCGCAAGCGCAGGCTCTGCTGGTGGACGCGGTGAAGAAGATGACCGTGGCCGACGCCAAGGGCATTCTCGCCGGTGGCAAGGACTCCGCCACCCAGTATCTGGACAAAAGCAGCCGCGAACAGATCCGCGCCAAGTTCCTGCCTATCGTCAAGCAAGCCACCGATCAGGTCGGCCTGGCCAAGCAGTACAACTCCTTCGCCGGCCAGGCCGCGACCCTGGGTGTGCTGGATGCCAAGAGTGCCAACATCGAAGGCTACGTGACCGAGCAAGCCCTCAATGGTCTGTTCGAAATGATCGGCAAGCAGGAAGAAACCATTCGCCAGAACCCGGCGGCTGCGGCCACCAGCCTGGCCAAGAAAGTCTTCGGCACCCTCTGATCCGCCCTACGGCCTTGCCCACTGTTTAGCGGGCAAGGCCGCGAGTGCCGGCGAAAGTACAGCAGGTTGCCCTGACGGTGCAGGTCCCATTGGCTCTTGGGCAAGCCCCGCAGCTCCTACTGAAGGCAGACTCCCTGGCTAGAGGGCAGCCCCCGGATGAAATGCCAGAGCTGGCGGTCCGGTCATGCCCCCCCCCTGCGGACTGCTGTCCATTGACGACCTTGCGGTCCTGGCCTGCTCCCCCTAAGTCCCAGGCAGCAAATGTTCGAAGAGCACGCTGCCCAATTGCTGGAAAACCTGCACTGCGGAAAAACCAGGCCGGGTAATCTCTACCCGGCCCAGGTTGATGCCTTGCGAGTTGCCCGGATCAGTCCTTCCTGACCCGGAACCAGGCCGCATACAGCGCTGGCAGAAACAGCAGGGTCAAGACCGTGGCGATAATCAGGCCGCCCATGATGGCCACCGCCATCGGCCCGAAGAACACACTGCGCGACAACGGAATCATCGCCAGTACTGCCGCCAGGGCAGTCAGCACGATGGGACGGAAACGCCGCACAGTGGCTTCGATGATCGCATCCCAGGGACGCAGGCCAGCCTTGATGTCCTGTTCGATCTGGTCCACCAGGATCACCGAGTTGCGCATGATCATCCCGGACAGGGCAATGGTGCCGAGCATGGCCACAAAGCCGAAGGGCTGGCGGAACACCAGGAGGAACAGGGTGACCCCGATCAGCCCCAGGGGCGCAGTGAGGAACACCATGGCGGTGCGCGAAAAACTGCGCAGCTGAATCATCAGCAAGGTCAGCACTACCACGATGAACAGCGGCACGCCGGCCTTCACCGAGTTCTGGCCACGGGCCGAATCCTCGACAGTGCCGCCCACCTCCAGCAAGAAGCCGTCCGGCAGTTCGGCGCGAATCGGCTCCAGGGTCGGCAGAATCTGCTGCACCAACGTCGCCGGTTGTTCCTTGCCGTAGATATCGGCACGCACGGTGACGTTGGGCAAGCGGTTACGGTGCCAGATCACCCCTTCCTCGAAGCCGTACTCCAGGGTCGCGACCTGGGACAGCGACACGCTCTGGCCGTTGTCGGTGGGCACTGCCAGGCTTGGCAACAAGGCCAGCTCAGTGCGTTCCTGCTGGGTTCCGCGCAGGAGAATCTCGATCAGTTCGTTGTCCTCACGGTACTGGCTGACGGTGGAACCGATCAGCGAGCTCTGCAGGAACTTCGACAGGTTGGCGGTGCTGACACCCAGCGCCCGGGCCCGGTCCTGATCGATATTCAGGTAGACCACCTTGCTCGGCTCCTCCCAGTCCAGGTGAACGTTGACCACATGGGGGTTCTCCCGCACCTTGGCCGCCACCTTGCGCGCCAGGGCGCGAACCTCCTCGATGTGCTCGCCTGTGACCCGGAACTGCACCGGGTAACCCACTGGCGGACCGTTCTCCAGGCGCGTGACCCGAGAGCGCAAGGCCGGGAACTGTTCATTGAGGGTCGCGATCAGCCAACTGCGCAGGCTCTCCCGCTCCTCGATGGTCTTGGCCAGCACCACGAACTGGGCAAAGCTGGTGGCCGGCAGTTGCTGGTCCAGCGGCAGGTAGAAACGCGGTGAACCGGTCCCCACATAAGCCACGTAGTTGTCGATGCCTGGGTGGTCCTTGAGCATCGCCTCCAGGCGCTTGACCTCATCGGCGGTGTTGCTCAGGGAAGCACCTTCCGCCAGTTTCAGGTCGACCATCAATTCCAGGCGGCCCGAGGCCGGGAAGAACTGCTGCGGGACAAAACGGAACAGCATCACCGAACCGACGAACGCCAGGATGGTCAGGACGATCACGGTCTTGCGCCGCTCCACGCACCAGCCCACCACCCGGCGCACGCGCTGGTAGAAAGGCGTGCCGTGGGGATTGGACTCGGCGCCGTGCTTGGCGGCGTGGATCTTGGCCAGGTCCGGCAGGAGCTTTTCCCCCAGGTAGGGAACGAAGACCACGGCGGCAATCCACGAAGCCACCAGGGCGATGGTCACCACCTGGAAGATCGAGCGGGTGTACTCGCCGGTGCCGGACTGGGCCGTGGCAATCGGCAAAAAGCCCGCTGCGGTAATCAGGGTGCCGGTGAGCATGGGAAAGGCGGTACTGGTCCAGGCAAAGCTGGCGGCCTTGATCCGGTCGAACCCCTGCTCCATCTTGATCGCCATCATCTCCACCGCAATGATCGCGTCATCCACCAACAGCCCCAACGCCAGCACCAGGGCGCCCAGGGAAATCTTGTGCAGGCCTATCCCCAGGTAGTACATGGTGGCGAACGTGATCGCCAGCACCAAGGGAATCGCCAGGGCTACCACCATGCCGGTGCGCACACCCAGGGAGAAGAAGCTCACCAGCAGGACAATGATCAGGGCCTCGGCCAGCACCCGGACAAACTCGCCGACCCCGGTTTTCACCGCCGCCGGCTGATCGGACACCTTGCGCAACTCCATCCCCGCCGGCAGGCTTTTCTGCAGGCGGGAGAACTCGCCTTCCAGGGCCTTGCCCAACACCAGGATGTCGCCGCCGTCCTTCATCGCCACGGCCAGGCCAATGGCGTCTTCCCCCATGAAACGCATGCGCGGTGCCGGTGGATCATTAAAGCCGCGACGCACATCCGCCACATCACCAATGCGGAAGGTGCGATCGGCGACCCGGATCGGGAAATTGCGAATCTGCTCCACCGTCTGGAAGTTGCCGGATACCCGCAATTGCACCCGCTCGCTGGGGGTCTCGAAGAACCCCGCAGTAGACACCGCGTTCTGCTCCTCCAGCGCCTTTTGCACCGCTGCCAGGGGCAGGCCCAGGGTTGCCAGCTTGACGTTGGATAGCTCGATCCAGATCTTTTCGTCCTGCAGGCCCAGCAGATCGACCTTGCCCACGTCCTTGACCCGCTGCAGCTGGATCTGGATACGGTCGGCATAGTCCTTGAGCACGGCGTAGTCGAAGCCCTGCCCTGTCAGCGCATAGATATTGCCGAAGGTCGTACCGAATTCATCGTTGAAGAACGGTCCCTGGATGCCCGGCGGCAGGGACTGGCGAATGTCGCTGATCTTCTTGCGAACCTGATACCAGAGTTCGGGAATCTCGTTGGAGTGCATCGAATCCCGGGCAATGAAGGTCACCTGGGATTCCCCGGGGCGGGAGAAGGAAACGATGCGATCGTACTCGCCGGTTTCCATGAGTTTCTTTTCAATGCGCTCGGTGACCTGGCGCGACACTTCCTGGGCCGTGGCCCCCGGCCAGTTGGTGCGGATCACCATGGCCTTGAAGGTGAAAGGCGGGTCTTCGCTCTGGCCCAGCTTGGTGTAGGACAGCGCACCGACAATGGCCAGCAACAGCATCAGGAACAGGACGATCTGGCGATTGCGCAACGCCCATGCAGAAAGGTTGAAACCCATCGGGGACTACTCCTTGACCGCCAGATTGACCACACGGTTGGAGCGATCCACCGGGCGCACCTGCAAGCCCTCATGGAGCACATGCACCCCGGCTGCCACCACCCAATCGCTGGCGCTCAAACCTTCGAGCACCGGCACTGTCTTCTCACCGAAGGCACCGACCCGTACCGGCGTCTTGTGCAAGGTGTTGTTGGCATCGACTCGCCAAACGTAGGTCGCGCCCCCTTCGGCAGTCAGCGCCGACAACGGCACCGACAGCGACAGCGCATCAGCGCTCTGGATGAACACCCTGGCGCTCTGGCCCAACTCCGCCGGAACCTTGCCGGCACTGAAGGCAATGCGTGCGGCAAAGGTCCGGGACTTGGGATCGGCAGCCGGGGACAGCTCGCGGATGCGCCCGTCGAAACGTTGGCCCGGCTGGGTCCAGAGTTCCACCGAGACTGGCTGGCCGACCTTGAAGCGACCGTAGTTCTGCTCGGGGAAGCTGATCAGCACCTCACGCTCACCGTCAGTGGCCAGGGTAAAGACTGTCTGCCCGGCCGCCACCACTTGCCCCACTTCCACTGCGCGCTTGGCCACCACGCCATCCTGCGGGGCACGCAGCACGGCATAACCGGCCTGGTTGTTGGCCACGTCAAACTCGGCCTTGATCTGCTTCAGGCGTGCTTCACCAGCACGGTAGAGGTTTTCGGCGTTGTCGTATTGGGAATGGCTGACCATCTGCCGCTCCAGCAGGGTCTTGTAGCGATCACGCTCGGCGCGCACCAGATTGAGGTTGGCAGTGGCCGCCGTGACCTGGGCCCGAGTGGCCTCCAGTTGCAGGCGAACATCCTGGGGATCGAGTTCGGCCAGGGGCTGATTGGCCTTGACCCGCTCGCCTTCTTCCACCAGTCGTCGACTGACCTTGCCACCGATACGGAACGCCAGGTCGGGTTCGTAGCGGGCTCGCACCTCGCCCGGATAACTGTCCGAAACCCGCGCCGAAGGCTCTGGCTGGACCACCATGGCCGGTCGGACGCCAATTTGAACGGGCTCTTCGTGCCCACAAGCAGACAGAAAAAAAGCCAGGCTGACTGGCAAGGCATAGCGGAACATGGCGGCGACCTTTCGCTAATGGTGCTTGGAATAATTATACTGGCCGGTATGTTATTAATAGCAAACTCACCAGTCCAGTATTAACAGCGAAAAAATGTCCGACAATCACTCCGCAAACGTTGGGCCAGGCAGGCCCAAGGATCTGGCCAAGCGCCAGGCCATTCTCGAAGCAGCGAAAAACCTGTTTCTGAGCAATGGCTACGCCAGTACCAGCATGGATGCGGTCGCCGCCGAAGCCGGCGTTTCAAAACTCACGGTCTATAGCCATTTCAACGACAAAGAGACCCTGTTCACCGCCGCCGTGGTGGCCAAGTGCGAAGAGCAGCTGCCCACGCTGATCTACGAACTGACGCCCGACACACCGGTGCGAGGCGTCCTGTTGAACATCGCACGAGGCTTTCATCAGCTGATCAACAGCGACGAGTCGGTGAACCTGCATCGCTTGATCATGGCCCTAGGCAATCAGGATCCCAAGCTCTCGCAAATGTTCATTGAGGCCGGCCCCGAACGCGTACTGCAGGGTATGGAGCGGCTGCTGGGGCGAATCAATCAGTTGGGCACCTTGCACATCGACAAGCCGCGCAATGCCGCCGAGCATTTCTTCTGCATGCTCAAGGGCGGGGCGAACTTCCGCCTGCTCTATGGTTGCGGCGAGCCCTTGAGAGGCCCCGCTGCGGAAGAGCACGTGCAAGAAGTGGTGGATCTGTTCATGCGCGCCTACCGGCCATAGAAACCGGCATGTGCGGGAGCAGGCTGTTGTAGGAGCTGGCTTGCCAGCGAAGAGGCCCTGAGATCGCCTTCGCCGGCAAGCCGGCTCCTACAACCAGGAGCCCTCCCCTGAAACCGCTTTTGCCAGCAAGCCGGCGCCTACATCGGGTTCAGGCCTTGAGGGCCTTCTTCGGGTAGATATCGTAGCGACTGGATTTGCCTTCCAGTCCGTGGCTTGGCTTCGGCCCTTCAATGCACGGTGCCTTGCGCGGGCGCTTGACCACCACTCGATGGCTGGCCAGGGCCAGGGCTGCGGCCAGCAGTGCCGGAGCGTCATTGTCGTCCCCCACCAACGGCCGGAACAGACGCATTTCCTTTTTCACCAAGGCGCTTTTCTCCCGATGGGGAAACATCGGATCGAGGTAAATCACCTGAGGCGGCTCGCCCTCCCAGTTGCGCATCAGCTCGATAGAGTTGCCCTTGAGCAAGTGCATGCGGGCAACGATAGGCGCCACCTCGGCGTCCAGCGCCCCCCGGGCCAACCCGTCCTCCAGCAGCGCACCAATCAATGGCTGGCGCTCGATCAGACTCATTTCACAGCCGAGGGTAGCCAGGACAAACCCGTCCTTGCCCAAGCCTGCCGTGGCATCCAGCACCCGTGGCCGCACGCCCTGAGCAACGCCCACCGCCTTGGCAATCATCTGCCCGCTGCCACCACCGTACAGCCGCCGATGGGCCGCTCCGCCTTCAACAAAGTCCACCCGCACCGGCCCTGGTGCATCGGCGCCCAGCTGTTGCAATTGCAGCCCCTGCTCACCCACCTGCAGGGCAAACTCGGCCTCGTCGATCTGCAACGGCAGTCCCAGGCGTTGTGCCCATTGCTGAGCCTGCGGCGCGAATCCAGCGTCCAGGGCCTCGACTTTGATGCGGCAGGCCGCGGGTTGCTCATTCATCTGAAAACACACTCAAAAAATTAATGATCGGCAAAAACTGCCGATAACAGAACTATCGGCCATTTTGCCAGAGCTCAGCGTCGACCGAGAGCAATGTCAGACATTCAACGCACATCGATAGGTTATATCTCTCGCCACGGCGACTATGGCCTACGCAACTCCCAGGCACTGAGCGGCGTCAGCCATCTGTGGCAGGACTTCTTTGCCCAGGCCCTGGCCGAGCAACAGGGAGAAGGCGCGAGCGTTGACGGGCTACCCGCGGTGGCCATTGATGGTCCCGTGGAACCGGTTGGCGGCACCGATGTTCTGACGCAGATCGTCAACCAGCGCCATTGCGATGTTCAGGACACCGAGATTCGCCCCCCTGAGCCGCTGTTCCTGCCGATCGCCGAATTCGAAATGGAACTGCTGGACAAGCCGGCTCCGCCCTTCCCGCCGGAAGAAATCGTTGCCCAGCAACGTCAGCAGGACTTTGAGAGTGGCTGGGTCCGCCCGATCGTGCTCAATGCCGGTCAGCCGCTGCCGGCCCCCGGCCCGGCACCGGAACCACGTCCGCTGCACCTGCCCATCGCCGAATTCGAACTGGACCTGCTGGATAAACCGGCCGAACCGTTCCCGCCGCAGGAGCTTATCGAGCAACAGCGGCAGATGGACTTCGACATCGGCTGGGCACGCCCACTGATTCTGCAGAACCTGCGCATCGCCGCCTGAGCCGGCTCCTCAGCGACATATCCACCAAGGCCCTACATCCAGATGAAAATGGTTGCGATGGGCGCTGTTGTAATCCGGCCCCAGTACCACATTGAATGCATCGCAGGCACCGTCCCGGGCCAGTCGCAAAAAACGTCCCGCATCGCTGTCCTTCGGCCAATCCTTGAGCACACTGATGCTGCGCCCGTCCGCCAGTCGAAAACCGGCAATATCCAGGGCGTTGGCACTGGCGTGCTGACTGCGAGCACCATTCTCACGACTGTACATATTGCGGCAGGCAAAACTGCCCAGATGATCGACCCGCGCCACGCGCTGCCCATACACCGCCTGTGCCGCGGGCTGCAGCCCGTGGCGCTCATAAAGGGCAAAGGCCACCGCCAGTGGGCAACTGGCAAGGAAGCTGCTGCTCAAGGCGACATCGCCACCTTGCACGCGCAAGGTATTGCTCAATGGGCAGGCCACATCACCACGACTGTCGGGCTGGCGACTGGTGCGCAAGCCGGAACGGCCAAGCACCTCGTCGCACAGTTGCGGATCGTCCCGCAGCCGCGCCAGCTTGAAGCGGGTCAACAGATTCGGCTTGGCCCTTACATCCAGCGGCGCCCAAGGGTTCCAGGCATCCGCCAGCGGCACCCAGCCCAGGCGTATACCAATCAACAACAAGGCGCCCAGCAACAACAGGACGCCCAGAATTCTCACCACCCGCACAGAATGTCCCGCTTTATGGCTGTTTGAACAATTGATTGATCTGCCGAAACGGCATCGCACGATCGGCAAAATCAAAGCGACCATGCTCGCGGATATCCTCCGCAGCCCGGTAGAAAGCACCATAGGCGGCCCGGGCCAGGGCCGAACCGACACTGATGCGCTTGACCCCCAGCTCCGCCAGTTGCGCCACGCTCAGGTTGAGGCCACCAGACATCAGCACGTTCACCGGCTTGGGCGCCACAGCCCGCACCACCTGCACAATCTCCTCGGCGCTGCGCAGGGCCGGAGCATAGAGTACATCGGCACCGGCTTCGGCAAAGGCCTGCAAGCGGCGAATGGTGTCTGGCAGATCATCACGACCGTGGAGCAGGTTCTCCGCCCGGGCAGTCAGGATGAACGGGAATGGCAAGCTGCGCACGGCGGCAGCACATGCCTCGATACGCTCCACCGCCAGGTTGAAGTCATAGATAGGGTCGTCGGCGCGACCGCTGGCGTCCTCGATCGAGCCTCCAACCACACCACTGGCTGCCGCCAACAACAGGGCTTGGGCGCAACCTTCAGGACTGTCGGAAAAGCCGTTTTCCAAGTCCACCGCCACCGGCAGGCTGCTGGCACCGACTATGACCCGCACATTGTCCAGGGTGTCTTCCAGGCTGACGGCGCCCTCGGCATCCGGACGCCCCAGGGAGAAGGCATAACCGGCGCTGGTGGTGGCCAGGGCCTCGAACCCGAGACCGGCCAGCATCTTCGCGGAACCGGCATCCCAGGGGTTGGGAATGACAAAGGCGCCGGCACGTTCATGCAGGGCTTTGAAGGCATTGGCTCGAAGGGTTTGCGCGTCCATTTGCTCGCTCCGGAAGAAGGCAATGAAGACGCCTCAGAGCAAGCCGAGCTGCTCCGCGGCGGGCTCTCTGTATAACTCAGGCAACGCGGGCAAGCCAGGCAAACGTTGCATCAGCTGGCTATGAAAACGGCGGGCCAGTTCAGCGGCCAGTCGGTTGTCCGAGGTATGCAGGAAGACATAAGGGGTACGCCCCTCTTCGATCCAGCCGGCGACCTTGTCGATCCAGGGCACGAGAAATGGATCGTTGGCCTCAAGCTCCGGATGACCGATGAAGCGCACTTGCGGAAACTGGGTGAACGCCGCAGGTCGCGGCGGCACCTTGGGCTTTTTCGACTGGGCGTGCAGCACCGCGGGAGCAGTGGACGTGCAACTGAACAGGGCCCGTGGATCAAGGCAGATACGCTCGACGCCACGCTCACGCAACAGTCGGTTGAGCATGCGCTCCGCATCGCCCTTGGCAAAGAACTCCGGATGCCGGACCTCCACCGCCAGCGGCCGCTCCAGACCCTCGATAAAGCCCGCCAATTCCCCCAGACGCTGCGGTGCGAAGCTGGCCGGCAATTGCAGCCACAAGGGCGACACACGTTCCCCCAGGGGGCTGAGCAACTGGATAAAGGTCTGGGCAGCGCTCAGTTGTTCGCGCAGGTCACCGCCGTGGCTGATGTCACCGGGAAACTTGGCGGTGAAACGAAAGTGCTCGGGCATGATCTGGGCCCAGCGCTGCACAGTGCCGGGCGCGGGCCGTGCATAGAAGGTGGTGTTGCCTTCAACGGCATTGAAGACCTGGGAATACAGGCCAAGGAAATCAGTGGGTCGCGCATCCTCCGGGTACAGGTACTCACGCCAGGCGTTTTCGCTCCAGGAAGGACAACCCAGGAAATAAGGCAGCATCAGATGTACAGGTCGAGCCCCACCACTTCCAGATCCCAATCGACAAAGCCGGCGGTGGTCAGGTAGCTGGCCAGGGCATTGGCCACGCTCTTTTTCATCGCGCGCTGAAAGATCATGTCCTGAGGACGGGCGGGGAGATTACCGGTGCGAGGGGCAGATGCCTGGGAACGGCTTTGAGTCGCAGGTTCGGACTGGACTTCAATGGCGTCGTCATCATCCAGAGACTCGTCTACCAGCGCCAGGCCTTTACGAGGCTTGCGCTTGATGGGGTAGGACTGAGAGGAGATGCCGTCTATGCGCATACTGAAAAGCCCGGGGTCAATGATGGCAATTTAGCGGCACCGCTTCGACTTAGCAAATGCCCAAGTGATAACTAGAACACAGAAAAGCCAAAAGGTTTAAACCCGAGCAGAATCGACTCCGAAAACCAGACGATTGGCCGGTTTACACCGGAAAAATCTGAACCCCCGCAAACACTTGGACCACCCTCAACGGGCTTTGGGCGTGGCCACCTTGTCGCGCAGATAGACCGGTTGTGCGTCATCGGCAACTATCGCTTCGCCCCGCTCCCAGGCAAATTTCGCCAGGGTCAGCAGGTCTTCGGCGTGGGGCAGCATGCCCGCGTCCTGACCACTGAGAGGGACCGCGATGCGCTCGCCATAACCCCAGCCGGTGCCCGCGCCGAACCAGTCGCCGCTGGCCCCCTCCGGCAAGGCCGCGACTTCCGGCGGCAGCACCGCTTCGGCGCCCACCAGACGCATCTCGCCAGCCGTTTCCCGGTAGCAGCCCCAATAGACTTCATCCATGCGCGCATCGATGGCCGAGGCCACCTGGGTCGCACCGTGCTCACGCAAGGCGCGCTGGGCCAGCACCGCCAGGTTGGACACCGGCAGCACCGGACGCTCCAGGGCGAAGGCCAGCCCTTGCACCACGCCAATGGCGATCCGCACGCCGGTGAAAGCGCCGGGGCCACGGCCAAAGGCAATCGCATCCACCGCCTGCAAGGTGGTGCCGGCATTGGCCAGCAGCTCCTGGATCATCGGCAACAGCTTCTGTGCATGCAGGCGGGGGATCACCTCGTAATGGCTCGTAACCTTGCCGTCATGCAGCAAAGCAACGGAGCAAGCTTCAGTCGCGGTGTCCAGGGCCAGCAAGGTGCTCATCGGGGGTTCCATCGGCATTGAAAAAAGTGACGCATTATAAACAGCAACGGCCCGCAAGCGGGCCGTTGAACGATCAAACGATCAGGCAACTCAGCTCAGGGCTTCGAGCACCTTGGCGGTGATCACTTCCACCGAACCCACGCCAGGGATATGGCTGTACTTCGGTTTGCCTTGAGCCGCGGCCAGTTGCTGGTAGAACTCCACCAGCGGCTTGGTCTGGGAGTGATAGACCGACAGGCGATGACGCACGGTTTCTTCGGTGTCGTCCTTGCGCTGCACCAGGTCTTCACCGGTGATGTCGTCCTTGCCGGCAATCTTCGGCGGGTTGTAAACGGTGTGGTAGACCCGGCCCGAAGCTTCGTGCACCCGGCGGCCGGCAATACGCTGGACGATCTCTTCGTCGTCAACAGCGATTTCTACTACGTTGTCCAGCTCAACACCGGCTTTGACCAGCGCTTCGGCCTGAGGAATGGTGCGCGGGAAGCCGTCGAACAGGAAGCCATTAACGCAGTCGGCCTGGCTGATGCGTTCCTTGACCAGGTTGATGATCAGGTCATCGGACACCAGGCCACCGCTGTCCATCACGCTCTTGGCCTTCAGGCCCAGCTCGGTGCCGGCCTTGACCGCAGCACGCAGCATGTCGCCGGTGGAGATCTGTGGAATGCCGAACTTTTCGGTGATGAACTTTGCCTGAGTACCTTTACCGGCCCCGGGAGCTCCCAGCAGAATTACGCGCATCGATGTGCTCCTCAATTTTTTATTTAGAAACGCTCGGATTCGCCTCGTGGGGCCAATCTCAAAAATAGGATAGTGGCCGCCCAAACGGCCAAAGGCTGATCAAGATACACAGCCGACACAGCGCACACAAGCAGTCGAAAGTCGGAGGAACCCGGCCCTTTTGTGCCCCATCGGCACGGTAGAACAAGTCGCAACCCCATAACAAAGTGTCGCCAGATGAATCTGAGCGACACCTTGGGATTGTCCCGATCAGGGCCGTGCCAAAGCAGGCCGACAGCCCTCTGCAACCTCAGCCGGTATTGCGCAAACCGGCGGCGATACCCGCTACGGAGACCAGCAGCGCCTGTTCCAGGGGGCTTCCTTGCGGCGCCTCCTGTTTGCGCGAGCGTGCCAGCAACTCCGCCTGCAACAGATGCAGCGGGTCGAGGTAGGTATTGCGCAGGCGGATGAACTCCAGGGTGTCGGGGCTGTGGGCCAGCAGTTGCGACTGCCCGGTCAGGCCCAGGACCACCGCGCAGGCCTGCGACAATAGGTCGCGTAAATGCGCACCCAATGGCAGCAGTTCCGCTTCCACCAGGCGCTCGTCATAAGAACGGGCAATGTCGGCATCGGCCTTGGCCAGGACCATCTCCAGCATGTCGATGCGAGTGCGGAAAAACGGCCATTGCTCACGCATCTGCCCCAGCAACTCACCCTCGCCTCGGGCCAGCGCCTTGCTCAAGGCCGCTTCCCAGCCGAGCCACGCCGGCAGCATCAGGCGCGTCTGAGTCCAGCCGAAGATCCATGGGATAGCCCGCAGGCTTTCAATGCCACCGGCACGGCGCTTGGCTGGCCGACTGCCCAGGGGCAGGCGGCCCAGCTCCTGCTCCGGGGTGGACTGGCGGAAGTACTCGACAAACTGCGGGTTGTCCCGCACCACCGCGCGATAGGCCTGGACCCCGTCGCTGGCCAGCTCGTCCATCAGGTGACGCCAGGCTGGCTCCGGAGGCGGCGGCGGCAGCAAGGTGGCTTCCAGTACCGCAGCCAGATAAAGGTTGAGGTTCTGCTCGGCAATGTCCGGCAGGCCAAATTTGAAACGGATCATTTCCCCTTGCTCGGTGGTGCGGAAGCGCCCCGCCACCGAACCCGGAGGCTGCGACAGAATCGCCGCGTGGGCCGGACCGCCGCCGCGCCCCACAGTACCGCCGCGGCCATGGAACAACAGCAGTTCCACCTGCTGTTCACGGCAGATATCCACCAGCCGTTCCTGAGCCCGATATTGCGCCCAGGCCGCAGCGGTGGTCCCGGCATCCTTGGCCGAGTCGGAATAACCGATCATCACTTCCTGAGGCCCTTGCAGGCGTGAGCGATAGCCCGGCATGTGCAGCAGTTTTTCCATCACCGGCCCGGCGTTGTCCAGGTCCGCCAGGGTTTCGAACAAGGGCACCACACGCATCGGCCGCAGCACCCCAGACTCCTTGAGCAGCAACTGCACCGCCAGTACATCG
Organism: Pseudomonas danubii; assembly: GCF_042980055.1. NCBI lineage: Bacteria > Pseudomonadati > Pseudomonadota > Gammaproteobacteria > Pseudomonadales > Pseudomonadaceae > Pseudomonas > Pseudomonas danubii. Next base: position 2,511,463 of record NZ_CP116502.1, on the reverse strand, counting down.
GAGGCCGCGCCCGCCATGGAAATCACGTAGGAACCCAAGGAAGCCGCCGGGGCGACGGCGATCTCGCGACAGGTAGCGAGCACCTCCGCCGTGTCAGCCGAGGGTTTGAAATAACCCGGCAGCAAGGGACGGCGACTGCTCAGCTCGCGCATCAGGAAGCTGATGCGATCTTCCTCGCTCCAGTCCTCATAGCGGCCCAGGCCCAGATAGTCGGTGATTTCGGTCATGGCCGAGGTGTGCCGACTGGAGTCCTGACGCACATCGAGACGCACCAGGAACAGGCCGAACGTCACCGCCCGCCGCAAGCAATCGAGCAATGGGCCATCGGCGATCACCCCCATACCGCATTCATGCAGCGACTGGTAGCACAGCTGCAGCGGCTCCAGCAGGTCGCGGTTGTTCTGCAATACCTCGGCACCCGCCGGCACCGGAGCGCCAAGCGCTGCATGCGCCCAGTTACGGGTGGCCCGCAGACGCTCGCGCAATTGCTTGAGCAGCGCCCGATACGGCTCGGCACTGTCCCCGGCCCTGGCCAGCAAGGCCGCGTTGGCCTGCTGCATGGACAGTTCGGCGGCCAGGTGATCGACGTCCCGCAGGTACAGGTCGGCAGCCATCCAGCGCGCCAGCAACAGTACCTCCCGGGTCACGCTGGCGGTGACATTGGGGTTGCCGTCCCGGTCGCCGCCCATCCACGAAGCGAAGCGGATCGGTGCCGATTCCAACGGCAGGTGCAGCCCGGTAGCCTCGAACAACGCCTTGTCGGCCTTGCGCAGGTAGTTGGGAATGGCCTGCCACAAGGAGTGCTCGATCACCGCGAAACCCCATTTGGCCTCATCCACCGGCGTCGGCCGAGTACGGCGGATTTCCTCGGTGTGCCAGGCTTCGGCAATCAAGCGCTGCAGGCGTTCCTGGATCTGCCCGCGCTCGGCGCTGGTGAGATCGCGATGGTCCTGGGCCGCCAGTTGCCCGGCGATGGCATCGTATTTCTGAATCAGGGTGCGGCGCGCCACTTCGGTGGGGTGAGCGGTGAGCACCAGCTCAATCTCCAGGCGCCCCAACTGCCGGGCCAGAGCATCGGCAGAATGCCCAGCAGCCCGCAGCCGAGCCAGCAGCTCCGGTAGTACCCGGGCCTCGAACGGCGCCGGCTGCGACTCGTCGCGGCGGTGGATCAACTGATACTGCTCGGCGATGTTCGCCAGGTTGAGGAACTGGTTGAAGGCCCTGGCCACCGGAAGCAGTTCGTCCTCGCTCAACTGGTCGAGGCTGGCACTCAATTCGACCCCGGGCGAGCCCCGTCGATCGGCCTTGGCGCCCTTGCGAATCTGCTCGATCTTGTCGAGGAAAGCCTCCCCGTACTGATCACGGATGGTATTGCCCAACAGTTCTCCCAAGAGGTGAACGTCTTCGCGCAAGCGCGCATCAATATCGGTCATCGAGGTGTTCTCCAGCAGACTCAAGGCGGCACGGAAGGCTCAAGAGTGCCGCTTGCAGGCATCCCTTAGCAAGCACGTGGCAAACCGGCGCCCAACCTTCGGCGATGGAGCTAGTCTCAACAGTAGACCGCACAAGGGCCACGCACCGGCCCGTGCCGGTCACTCAACCCAACTTGCCACAAGCAGGTGTTCATTGAGGTCATCATGAAAATCCGTGAACTTGCGCAACACTGGGAAGAAAACGCCAAGGGTCGCCTGACCAAGACCGGCTACCGGATTCACCTGGATGTGGAAGCCGCCGCGCGCCTGGCCGCACTCTCCGAGATGTACCCCAAACGCCAGACCGAGGAACTGCTCGGCGAACTGATCGGCGCCGCCCTGGAAGAGCTGGAAGCCAGCTTCCCCTACATCCAGGGTCAGCACGTAGTGGCCACCGACGAGGAAGGTGATCCGCTGTACGAAGATGTCGGCCCCACCCCACGCTTTCTGGCCCTGTCACGTCAACATCTGCAGTTGATCTCAAGCCAGGCCGACAAGCCCAAACACTGAGTCCACCGTCTCTCGTTTCCCTTGAGAAAACCATCGCTCCCGGTCCTGAAAAGGGCCGGGGATACCCCTGCGCACAGCAAAAGTTCCCGATTTAGAGCCCTGACCAAGGCGTCAGATTTTTTTCCGGCCAATCGCCATCTTTCTCTGAACTATTCAAAAAAGCCTCGGGTCACACCCATTAGCCATCACTGGAACGGCCGTTTCAAATTTTGCCATCAGCGCCCGTCACTCAGCGTCACGGCGCCAGGACCGGGATGGATATTGATGTTTTTCAGGAGTTACCCAATGGAGTTGAAGACCATGAAGATCAGCACTGCCAAATCCTCGTTCACCTCTCTGCGCGGGCTGAAACTGGCCGCGCTGGCCCTCGGTAGCAGCATGGTACTGGCCGGTTGTGCCGGTAACCCGCCTTCCGAGCAGTACGCGGTCACGCAATCTGCGGTCAACAGCGCAGTGAGCGCAGGCGGCACCGAATTCGCCGCCGTGGAAATGAAATCGGCCCAGGACAAGCTCAAGCAAGCCGAGATTGCCATGCACGACAAGAAGTACGACGAAGCCCGTCGCCTGGCTGAACAAGCCGAGTGGGATGCCCGTGTCGCCGAACGCAAGGCCCAGGCCGCCAAGGCCGAACAGGCGCTGAAAGATTCGCAGAAAGGCGTTCAGGAACTGCGTCAGGAAGGTATGCGCAGCGTGCAGTAAGCCGCCGCCGATTCCCACGTACTCGTATTTGATTGAAAGGACGAACCATTATGCGCAAACAACTGATGATCCCTGCCCTGTTGGCCATGAGCGTAGCCCTGGCGGCCTGCTCCACCCCGCCTAACGCCAACCTGGAAAACGCCCGGACCAACTTCTCCGGCCTGCAAGCCAACCCGCAGGCGAGCAAAATCGCGGCCCTGGAAACCAAGGATGCCGCCGACTGGATGGACAAGGCCGACAAGGCTTACCTGAACAAGGAAGACGAGAAGAAAGTCGACCAACTGGCCTACCTGACCAACCAGCGGGTTGAAGTGGCCAAGGAAACCATTGCCCTGCGCACTGCCGAAGCCAAGCTCAAGGACGCCGGCGACCAGCGCGCCCGCGCCATCCTCGATGCCCGTAACGCGCAGATCAAGCAACTGCAGGACAGCCTCAACGCCAAGCAGACCGATCGCGGCACCCTGGTGACTTTCGGTGACGTGCTGTTCGCCACCAACAAGTCCGACCTGAAATCCAATGGTCTGGTGAACATCAACAAGTTGTCGCAATTCCTCCAGGAGAACCCGGACCGCAAGGTGATCGTCGAAGGCTACACCGACAGCACCGGTAGCGACTCCTACAACCAGTCCCTGTCCGAGCGCCGTGCCGGCTCGGTGCAGATGGCCCTGATCCGCATGGGCGTCGATCCGGCGCGGATCGTCAGCCAGGGTTACGGCAAGGAGTATCCGGTGGCCGATAACGGCAGCGTTTCCGGTCGTGCCATGAACCGTCGTGTGGAAGTGACCATTTCCAACGACAACCAGCCGGTAGCGCCACGCTCGGCCATCAGCCGCAACTGATGGAGCGCCCTGCTTATATAGGCAGGTAAAACTATAGGCAGGTAAAACCAAACACCGCCGACCTCTTCAGGTCGGCGGCGTTTTTTATGCGGTTATCCAGACGGGAACCGGCTGGCCGGCAAATCGATCACTGCTGCAGTTGCGGCGTCTCTTGCCCCATGCAGCGCACGGCCTGCTTCTTCTTGTTCACCAGCACCCCGGTCAAGCCCTTCTGCTGGGTGTCGAACAACACCAGCACGCCATCGATGCACTGGGCCACTTCATCGGCCGGTTGCAGGGAGATCTTGTAGTCCTCGCCGGGCACGGTCTTGAGCATGGTGAAGTCGCTGAGCAGCAGCGCGTCCTCCGGTTTGGCGAAGTGCAGGTAACCGTAGTACCACAGGCAGGCCACGGTGCCGATGATGCTGCAGATACCGGTGATGATCATTGGAATGGCGTTACGTTCTTCACTCATTGCGGACTCTCTGGAGGTTCAACTGCTGAATTCGGCGTCGCCGGATAGTTGGGGATTTCCCCCAGGCGGCGCAACCCGTCGAAATGCTGCGGATCATCGAGGTAGCGCAGCATCACGCGGCGCCAGGTCGGATCGGCAAAGGTTTGCACATGGCCGCCGCGGGTCAGTTGCAGGACCCGCGGCGGCGGCGCAGCTTGATACACCCGGATGCCATTGGAAAGGGGCACGATCGGATCATCGATGCTGTGATAGATCAATTTCGGCACCCCGGTCAGACGCGGCAGCAGGTGAACCGCGCTGTCGGTGTCCGGCACCAGCCACGACAAAGGCACCTGCAACGGCCAGGTCAGCCAGGACGTGCTCAGGGCATAACGCCCGACATCACGGTAGCTGGCCGGCACGCCGTCGAGGACGATGGCCTTGAGCTGGGCCTGACGCTCGGGGTGCTCCACCAGATAATGAATAGCCAGGGCGCCGCCAAGGCTTTGTCCGAGGACGATCAAGGGTTTGCCTTGAACCTCAGGGGCCTGGTCCAACCACTTGAACGCGGCATCGACGTCCTGGTAGATCGCCGGCAGGCTCGGCGCACCTTCGGACAAGCCATAGCCGCGATAGTCCACCAGCAGCACCTGATAGCCCTGCTCCGGCAACCACCAACTGCCCCCCAGGTGCCAGGCCAGGTTGCCGCCGTTGCCGTGCAGGTGCAGCACCGTGCCCTTGACGGCCACCCCCGGTTTGGCCGGCAGCCACCAGCCGTGCAGCTTGAGGCCATCGGCGCTGGTCAGGGTAATGTCACGGTATTCGAGCTTGGCCCGTTCGGGGGTAAAGGGCAGCCCGGGCTCGGGATAGAACAGCAACGAGCTGCAGCCGGTGAGGCACAGCAGCAACGTCAGTGCGGCCAACAAACGCATCATCGGCCACCCCGTGTATCTATGAATACGTCCATGTGCGCCCCCGGAAAAATTCAAAGGATATTGGAGTAGTCCGCCTCGATCCGATCCAGGCTCAGGTGGTTGAGGAAGTTGGAGAAACACATCCACGCCGACAGCGCATTCATGTCGCGGAACTGGTCGGGCAGGTACTTGGGCGGCACCACCAGGCCTTCATCCACCAGTTGGCGCAAGGTGCGCATGTCTTCCAGGGTGGTCTTGCCGCAGAACAGCAAGGGGATCTGTTCCAGCTTGCCCTTGCGCACAGCCAGCTGAATGTAGTTGTAAACCATGATGAAGCCCTTGAGATAGGACAAGTCTTTGGTAAACGGCAGCCCGTTGGGCACCGAACCGCGGAACACCCGGCTGGCGTTGCCGTAGCTCTCGGCCATCTCGAAACCCTGCTCACGGAAGAACTCGAACACCTGCAGAAAGTCCGCGCCCTCCTCCACCATGTGGATGGCTCGGGTGCGGTTGGTCAGCTTGCGCAGGCGGCTCGGGTAGGAGGCGAAGGTGATGATCTCCATCAGGATCGCCAGGCCTTCCTGGGTCACCGTGGACGAGGGCGGGCCCTTGGCCAGGAAGGTGCAGATGGGCTGGTTCAACCCGTTGAGGGTGGTGCCCACATGCACCAACCCCTCATGGACTTCCAGCGCCCGCACGTCCCGGTTGTTGAACATCGCATCGCTGCGGATCTTGATGTAGTCGGCACCCGCCGCCGCGTCGGCGACAATGCCGTCGGACTCGAATACGCGGATGGTTTCCTCGGCCTCGCCGAACACTTTGTTCAACCGGCTTTGCAGCAGGCTCACCGCCTCCTTGGCGCTGAGAATCTTGGGTTCGTCCTTGAGATCGCCACGCCCGTCGATGTTGTTCAGGTAGTCGGACATCATCAGCCCGAGGTCTGCCAGAGTCGGATCACCGGCGTGGAAGGCATCGGACGCGGCGCCATAAAGCTCCTGGGAAATCAGCCCGAAATCAGCGGTCCCCCGGGCTTCGAGCATGCGCACCACCATGCGGTATTCCTTGCACATCCGGCGCATGATCTGCCCCACCGGGTTGAACTGGCCCAACTGGCGGGTGATGTCGCGCTCAATGTTCTGGAACTCCAGTTTCACCGCGCCAGAGTCGAAGGACAGCGGCCGCCCTTCGTAATAGGCGCGGTCCACCGCCGGCATTTCCTTGCCCTTGGCCTTGAGAAAGCCCTTGCGGATGTTCTCGTCCCACTTCACCGCATCCAGCACCCGGATCGGTGTCTGGGCCAGCACTATGCGATCGGACAAAGTGCGTATCGTCTGCTGGTAATCGTCCACCCGAAACTCCTATTGAATGGGTCTGTAGCGCGGGGTCACTTGCCCAGCAATTGGGTAGGCGCCGCCTGTTTAGCCGGCAGCGGGTCCTTGAAGAGCATCTGGCAACCGCTGAGCAGCGGGAACGACGGGGCAATCAGAATGCGCCAGGCTTGCATGCAACTCTCCTTTGAACACCAGAATGACTGTAGCCGCTGGCGTGGGCCTCGGCCGACAGGCCGCAGCCGGTCAGCCGTGTGGGGCGCGTCAGACCGAAGCCAGAACCAGATGCATGTAGCGCGTGAGGATACCGAGCATCTCTTCCTCCGCCAGCGGCTCAGCGCCGTTGAGCAGGCCCTGATACTCCATCCGGCCGATTATAGACGTCAACACCTTGGCATCCTGCTGCGGCTCCCGCGAGCCCAAGACCTGAAAGAACTGACAGGTGCCGTGGAGCAGGATCTGCTGGTGCGAGCGCACCAACTGCGCCAGGCGCGGGTTGAGCAAGGCTTCCTGGCGGAAGGCCTGCTCGGCCATCAGGTGCTCACGGCGGGTGCTCAACTGGCGCTGCACATAGTCGGCGGTCAGCCGAGCGATGTCGTCGGCCAGCTGCGAGCGAGACGCCGGACTGCCATCACCGTAGGCGACCATTTCCCGCAGCAACCCTTCGTTGTTGGCCCACAGCTTGCCCATGAACGCCGCGCTGCGTTCCACATACTGAGCGAAGGTATCGGTGAGCAAGTCATCGATATCCTTGAAGTAATAGGTGGTGGCCGACAAGGGCACGCCGGCTTCGGCGGCCACCGCGCGATGGCGCACGGCCCGCACACCGTCACGTACCACAATGCGCATGGCGGCATCAAGAATGTCCTGTCTACGCTGCTCACTGCCCTGCCGGCTGGCCTTGCGCCCCTGGTACTGAACACTTTCAGCCACCGCAGTGGCGATGCCGGCTGCACCTTCTTGAGCAATTGCGCGGTTCACGACAGATATTCCCTCTTGAAAATCACACAGAATTAGAAGCGGTACGTCAGTTCCAACCAGACAATAAAAAGCCGCCTGTTAAAGGCGGCTTCTTATTCACAACACTTAAGCTTGCGGCCGCATGTGCGGGAACAGGATCACGTCGCGAATCGACGGCGAGTTGGTCAGCAGCATCACCAGACGGTCGATACCGATACCTTCACCGGCGGTGGGCGGCATGCCGTATTCCAGGGCACGGACGAAGTCGGCGTCGTAGTGCATGGCTTCGTCGTCACCGGCGTCCTTGTCGGCCACCTGGGCCATGAAGCGCTCGGCCTGATCTTCCGCGTCATTGAGCTCGGAGTAGGCGTTGGCGATCTCGCGGCCGCCGATGAACAGCTCGAAACGGTCGGTGACGTTGGGGTTCTCGTCGTTGCGACGGGCCAGTGGCGACACCTCGAACGGGTACTGGGTGATGAAGTGCGGCTGCTCCAGCTTGTGCTCCACCAGCTCTTCGAAAATCATCACCTGCAGCTTGCCCAGACCTTCGAAACCCAGCACCTTGGCGCCGGCCTTCTTGGCGATGGCGCGAGCCTTGTCGATGTCATTCAGGTCATCGGCCGTCAGCTCAGGGTTGTACTTGAGGATCGAATCGAACACCGAGAGACGGGCGAACGGCTCGCCGAAGTGGAACACCTTGTCGCCGTAAGGCACGTCGGTGCTGCCCAGCACCAGCTGCGCCAGTTCACGGAACAGTTCTTCGGTCAGGTCCATGTTGTCTTCGTAGTCGGCGTAGGCCTGGTAGAACTCCAACATGGTGAATTCAGGGTTGTGACGAGTCGAAACGCCTTCGTTACGGAAGTTGCGGTTGATCTCGAACACTTTTTCAAACCCGCCAACCACCAGCCGCTTGAGGTACAGCTCGGGCGCGATACGCAGGAACATTTCCATGTCCAGGGCGTTGTGGTGAGTCTCGAACGGCTTGGCCGCGGCGCCGCCAGGAATGGTCTGCAGCATCGGCGTTTCGACTTCGAGGAAGTCACGCTTCATCAGGAAGCTGCGGATGTGGGCAATGACTTGCGAACGCACGCGGAAGGTCTGACGCACGTCTTCGTTGACGATCAGGTCAACGTAGCGCTGGCGGTAGCGCTGCTCGGTGTCGGTCAGGCCGTGGTGCTTGTCCGGCAGCGGACGCAGCGACTTGGTCAGCAGGCGCACGTGGGTCATTTCAACGTACAGGTCACCCTTACCGGAACGGGCCAGGGTGCCTTCGGCGGCAATGATGTCGCCCATGTCCCAGGTTTTCACCGCGGCCAGGGTTTCTTCGGACAGGGTCTTGCGGTTGACGTAGACCTGGATGCGACCGGTCATGTCCTGGATCACCATGAACGAGCCACGGTTGAGCATGATGCGACCAGCAACCTTGACCGGGATCGCCGCCTCTGCCAGCTCTTCCTTGGTCTTGTCGGCGTACTTTTTCTGCAGATCTTCGCAGTAGTTTTCGCGGCGGAAGTCGTTCGGGAAGGCATTGCCCTTGGCGCGCTCGGCAGCAAGCTTTTCCTTGCGCAGGGCGATCAGGGAGTTTTCTTCCTGTTGCAGGGCTTGCGGGTCGAGTTGTTGGTCGCTCATGTCTTTAAATTTTCCATCAGGTTCGTTGCCCCCGGCCTGCGGCCGGGGGGCGCCGGGCAAGGACTCGTCGTCCCCCCGGCTCCTACAGGGTTTTACAGGCCGGACTTCAGGCTGGCTTCCAGGTACTCGTCGATGTCGCCGTCGAGCACCTTGTCGCAGTCGCTGCGTTCGATGTTGGTGCGCAGGTCCTTGATCCGCGACGCGTCGAGCACGTACGAGCGAATCTGATGACCCCAGCCGATGTCCGACTTGGTGTCTTCCAGGGCCTGGGAAGCCGCGTTGCGCTTCTGCATTTCCTGCTCGTACAACTTGGCCCGCAGCATTTTCATGGCGGTGTCCTTGTTGGCGTGCTGGGAGCGTTCGTTCTGGCAGCTGACCACGGTGTTGGTCGGTACGTGGGTAATACGCACGGCCGAGTCGGTGGTGTTTACGTGCTGACCACCGGCACCGGAGGAGCGATAGGTATCGATCCGCAGGTCGGCCGGGTTGATCTCGATTTCCACCTTGTCATCGATCTCTGGCGAGACGAACACTGCCGAGAACGAGGTGTGGCGACGGTTGCCGGAGTCGAACGGGCTCTTGCGCACCAGGCGGTGCACGCCGATCTCGGTGCGCAGCCAGCCGAAGGCATATTCGCCCTTGATGTGCACGGTCGCGCCCTTGATCCCGGCGACTTCACCGGCCGACAGCTCCATGATGGTCGCCTCGAAACCGCGCTTGTCGGCCCAGCGCAGGTACATGCGCAGCAGGATGTTGGCCCAGTCCTGGGCCTCGGTGCCGCCGGAGCCGGCCTGGATGTCCAGGTAGGCGTTGTTCGGGTCCATTTCGTGGCTGAACATGCGGCGGAATTCTAGCTTGGCGAGGTTTTCCTCGAGACGGGCCAGCTCGGCGACGACATCGCCCACTGCACCTTCGTCGTTTTCTTCGACGGCCATGTCCAGCAGGTCGCGGCAATCGGCCAGACCGCCGTTCAGCTCGTCCAGAGTCTCGACGATCTGTGCCAGCGCAGCGCGCTCGCGGCCCAGTTCCTGGGCGTATTCGGGTTTGTTCCAGACACTCGGATCTTCAAGCTCGCGATTGACCTCGGTCAGACGCTCATGCTTTTGATCGTAGTCAAAGATACCCCCGAATAGTTTCGGAGCGCTCGGACAGGTCCTTGATGGTGTTAAGGATCGGGTTGATTTCCATGGGGGGCGGCACTCGTTGGCGAACTTTTGAAAGCCGGAGATTATAACGGAATCACCGAATCACGGCAGCCCGCTTAGCGGCTTTAGCGGCCAATCGGCCATCTAATTTCAGTGAGCGAACCACTGAGATTCGCGCGCAGGCGCCATTTTACCGCCCTGATCCATCTGCGCCCGGGTCCGAAAGGCAGCCGGGGCCAACCCGCTACCCGCAGGCCATGAGCCGCCCCCCCCAGAGCCGCTACTCGATCCCTACCTGGTTGCGACCATTGTTTTTTGCCAGGTACAGCCCCTTGTCCGCCGCCGAAATCAACTGTCGACAATGGCTGTTGGGCTGCGGCGTTACGGTGGAAAGACCGATGCTGATGGTCAGGCTGGCGCCCTCCACCGGCACGATATGAGGGATTTTCAGGGCTTCCACGGTCTGGCGCAGCTTCTCCGCCACCAGTCGCGCCCCGCCCGGCGAAGTATTGGGCAGCACCAGCACGAACTCTTCGCCGCCGTAACGCGCCGGCAGGTCGGAAGGCCGGCTGCTGGCCTCGCGTATCGCCGTGGCCACCTTGCGCAGGGCTTCATCCCCTTCCAGGTGGCCGAAGGTATCGTTGTAGGTCTTGAAGTAGTCGACGTCGATCATCAACAACGACAGCTGGCTCTGCTCTCGCATCGCCCGACGCCATTCCAGTTCCAGGTATTCGTCGAAGTGCCGACGGTTGGACAGCCCGGTCAGGCCGTCGGAGTTCATCAGTCGCTGCAGCACCAGGTTGGTGTCCAGCAATTGCTGCTGGCTGACCCGCAACGCACGGTAGGCCGCATCGCGCTGCAACAGGGTCATGTAGGAGCGCGAGTGATAGCGGATGCGCGCCACCAGCTCGATGTTGTCCGGCAGCTTGACCAGGTAGTCGTTGGCCCCGGCGGCAAAGGCCGCACTCTTGATCAGCGGGTCTTCCTTGGTCGAGAGGACAATGATCGGGATGTTCTGGGTCGCCGGATGATTACGGTACTCGCGCACCAGGGTCAGGCCATCCAGCCCTGGCATCACCAGGTCCTGGAGGATCACCGTGGGCTTGATGCGGATGGCCTGGGCGATGGCCTGGTGAGGATCGGCGCAGAAGTGGAAGTCGATGTTTTCCTCATTCGCCAACCCACGCCGAACGGCCTCGCCGATCATGGCCTGGTCATCCACCAGCAACACCATCGCGGCGTTTTCGTCGGTCTTGAATTCGTCGAGCTGTAAATCATTCATGGGTTGTCACCTGAGTTGCTACCTGGCCAGGACAGCTGCGTTTTTCAGTCATTTGGCAAATATCTCCAGCAAACGTGGAGCAATCTTGTCCAGTGGGCGAATCTCTGCGGCGGCATCGATGGCAGCGGCCGCCTTGGGCATGCCATACACCGCGCTACTGTTCTGGTCCTGAGCGATGGTCAAATAACCCTGATCGCGCATCAACTTCAAGCCCTGGGCACCATCGCGACCCATGCCGGTCAGCAGCACCCCCACCGCATCGCCATTCCAATAGCTGGCGACACTCTCGAAAAACACGTCGATGGAGGGCCGGTAGATTTCATTCACCGGTTCGGCGGTGTAGGCCAGGGTGCCGTTCTTCAACAAGCGGATATGGTGGTTGGTGCCTGCCAGCAATACGGTGCCGCTTTGCGGCGGCTCGCCTTCCCGGGCCAGCCGTACCTGCAAGCCGGACGCGCTGCTGAGCCACTCGGCCATGCCGGCGGCGAACACTTGGTCAACATGCTGGACCAGCACGATGGCGGCGGGAAAGTCCTTTGGCAAGCCCTTGAGCAGCACTTCCAGGGCCGCCGGGCCACCGGCGGAAGAGCCAATGGCCACCAGGCTCTGGCGTGGCGCCCCACTGCGCAGCGGCACCGGCGCCGAGCGCACCCGACTGCCGCGCTGGCCGATCAGCCAGCCGATATTGAGGATCTTGCGCAGCAGCGGTGCCGCCGCCTCCTGGGCATTGCCCGCGCCCAGGGCCGGGGTGTCCACCACGTCCAGGGCGCCATGGCCCATGGCCTCGAACACTCGGTGCACATTCTGCTGGCGGTCGACGGTGACGATCACGATGGCGCAAGGCGACTCGGCCATGATCCGCCGCGTGGCCTCGACACCATCCATGACCGGCATGATCAGGTCCATGAGAATCAGGTCCGGCGTCAGTTCGGCGCAGTATTTCACCGCCTCGGCGCCATTGGTGGCGACCCACACCACCTCGTGGCTGGGGTCGAAGGCCAGGGCCCGGCGCAACGCCTCCACGGCCATGGGCATGTCGTTGACTATCGCTATCTTCATGCCCGCGCTCCTCCAATCAGCTCAACCACTGCGTCGAGCAGGGCGTCGTCATGGAAACTGGCTTTGGCTAGATAGTAGTCGGCGCCGGCATCCAGTCCACGACGCCGGTCTTCCTCACGATCCTTGTAGGACACCACCATCACCGGCAGGGACTGCAGGCGATTGTCGCGACGCAAGAGTGTGACCAATTCAATTCCATCCATTCGCGGCATATCGATATCGGTGATCAGCAAGTCGAAGCTTTCCGAACGCAAGGCATTCCAGCCATCCATGCCGTCCACTGCAACGGCCACATCGTAGCCGCGATTGATCAATAGCTTGCGCTGCAACTCTCGCACCGTCAGTGAGTCGTCCACCACCAGAATACGCTTGCGCGCAGCCTGTGCATGCTGCTGGTGATGACGTGCGATGCGCTCCAGGCGGCCGGTATTGAGCAGTTTGTCCACCGAACGCAGCATGTCCTCGACATCCACGATCAGCGCCACCCGACCATCATCGAGCAGGGCCCCGGCGGAAATATCCTGGATCTTGCCCAGGCGGTCATCCAGCGGCAGCACCACCAGGGTGCGCTCGCCGATAAAGCGTTCCACGGCGATCCCGTACACCGCATCACGCTCGCGAATCACCACCACCTTGAGAGTCGGCGCGTTGGTCTCGGTCGCCGGCCGCTGCAACAGCTGACTGGCGGCCACCAGCCCCACATGCCGCCCCTCGTGCCAGAAATGCTGGCGCCCCTCCACCTGGACGATGGACTCAGGCTCCAGGTCGCACATGCGTTCGATATGGGCCAGCGGAAAGGCGTAGGCCTCGTCGCCGACCTCCACCACCAGGCTGCGCACTACCGACAGGGTCAAGGGCACTTCCAGGTGGAAACGGCTGCCCTGGCCGCTGGTCTGCTCCAGCTCCACCGCGCCACGCAGCTGCCGCACCATATGCTGCACGGCATCCAGGCCGACGCCGCGTCCGGAAACCTCGGTGACTTTGTCCCGCAGGCTGAAACCCGGCAGGAACAGGAAAGTCAGGAGTTCTTCCTCGCTGAGCTGGGCGGCGGTCTGGGCCGGCGACAGCTGACGCTCGACAATGCTCTGGCGCAAGCGCTCAAGATCCACGCCGTTGCCGTCATCACTGAGTTCCAGCACCAGAAGACCGGCCTGGTGCGAGGCCCGCAGACGAATCACCCCTTCGGCCGGCTTGCCCGCCAGCAGGCGCTGCTCGGGCAGCTCGATACCGTGGTCAACGGCATTGCGCAGCAGGTGAGTCAGCGGTGCTTCGAGTTTCTCCAACACATCGCGGTCGACCTGGGTTTTCTCGCCTTCGACTTCCAGGCGTACCTGTTTACCCAGGCTGCGCCCCAGATCGCGGACCATGCGCACCTGACCGGTGAGGACATCGGCAAAGGGCCGCATGCGACAGGCCAGGGCCGTGTCATAAAGCACCTGGGCCCGTTGACTGGCCTGCCAGCCGAACTCATCGAGCTCGGCGGTCTGCAGCGCCAACAGTTGCTGGGACTCGGCCAGCAAGCGTCGCGCGTCGGCCAGTGCTTCCTGGGCCTCCAGGCTCAGCGCATGCTCCTTAAGGTGCAGGTTGAGGTTTTCCAGGGCGGCCAGGCTGTTGCTCTGAATCCGTTTGAGGCGCTGCATCGTGACCAGGTAGGGCTTGAGCCGCTGGGTTTCCACCAGGGATTTGCTCGACAGGTCCAGCAAGCTGTTGAGGCGCTCGGCGGTCACCCGCAGCACCCGCTCGCCGCCCTCGGTCATGCGCTTGCCTGGGCGCCCGCTGCTCACTGCCGGCTCCAGGGCCGGATCGCTCGGTGGCGGCAAGGGCTCCAGTTCCTTCGGCAACTGCGCCATGGGCGCCACTGGTGCTTCCAATTGCGGCTCTGGCGGGGCGCTGGCCTGGGCCGGCACGCTTGGCGTTCCCGGTCCTTGAGTCAGCAGGCGCTCCATCAAGGCCACATAGATCGGAATATCCGGCGCCACGGTCTCGGCGCCCCCGGGACTGGCAATCCGCATCAACAGGTCGGTGCCCTGCAACAGGGCGTCGATATGCTCGGGCTGCAAGTACAGTCGCCCTTCCTGGGCACTGACCAGGCAATCCTCCATCACATGGGCAACGCTGACCCCGGCATCGACCCCGACAATCCGCGCCGCGCCCTTGAGCGAGTGGGCGGCGCGCATGCAGGCTTCCAACTGGTCGGCCTGGGTCGGATTGCGCTCCAGGGCCAGCAGCCCGGTACTGAGTACCTGGGTCTGGGCCTCGGCTTCCAGGCTGAACAGTTCCAGCAACGAGGCATCGCGCATTTGATCGGGGGTCATGTCAGGCTCCGGGTCACGGCCAAGAGCAGTTGCTCTTCATCCAGCAAGCGCAGGCTGCGTCCCTGCCATTGCAACACGCCACGGGTGTACTTGGCATTGGCCTGTTCTCCGGAGAGCGAGGCAGCGTTGAGAAGGCGTTCGTCGATGGCATGGATACCGTGCACCTCATCCACCGGCACCACCACCGGGCCGCCCTCGGCCCCAATGATCAGCATCCGCGGCATGACCCGCCCCGCGGCAGCGACCACCGGTGTGCCATCCAGGCCCAGCAGTTCGGTCAATGACAGACAGGCCACCAGGGCCCCGCGCACGTTGGCCACCCCCAGCAACGCCCGGGAACGCTGGTGAGGCAAGGAATGGATTTCCTGCAGCGGTGCCACCTCCAGCAGGCACCGGGTCGCCAGTCCCAGCCACTCCTCGCCGAGACGGAACATCAGCAGCGAACGGGTGACCACATCGCTGTCGGCCTCCAGGTTCAGCGCGTGTTCCCGGTCCTCCTGACGCAACGAATAGCGGTCCAGCAGGCGCGTAGCAGCGGCGGAGTAGACCGCGCAGTTACGACAATGGATATGCTCGGCGAGCAAAGGGCAGGACTTGTCGCCGTGGATGCCGATGCGGTTCCAGCAATCGTCGATGGCCTGCGCATCTTCACGGGTCACGTCCAATGAGTAGGAATGGCTCATCGTTTCAACTCACTGTCGGCAGTGCGAGTGCTGCGGGCAGCGCGCTCCTGCAATCGTTGGGCTCCGGCGACATCGCCCTGGGATGCCAGCAGCGCCGCCAGGTGCGCCAGGGCTTCAGGGTGCTGGGGAGCCAGGTACAGGGCCTTGCGGTAGAAACCCTGGGCTTCCATGGCGTTGCCGGCCACATCGCTGAGCAGCCCCAGCCAATAGAACACCTGGGCCACAGGTTCATGCTGCTGCAGATAGCGCTCGCAGGCGGCACGGGCTTGCGCGCTCTTGCCCTCATTGGCCAAAGCGGCAATGTTGGCCAGCAGGCTCGCGGCATCGCTGTCCGGCGGCGTGCTCTCGGCCACCGGGGCCGGGGCTGCACGGACGGCAAAGGGGCGCTGGCGCGGCGCCGCAGGCACCGAGCTGCGCGGCGGCAGGGGCAAGGACAAGGGCTGAGGCAAGGCCACGGGAGCCGGTGCAGGCTCGGGCTCGCTGTGCCGGCTGAAGGCAAAGGACTGGGGAATGCCAATCGAACGCATGCCCAGCCGCCCCAGCAGGCTGCCCTCGGCAGGCCCGATGAACAGCACCCCCTCTTCATGGGTCAGGCGCTTGAGCACCTCGAACACCTGACGCTGGGTCGGCTGGTCGAAATAGATCAGCAGGTTGCGACAGAAGACAAAGTCGAAAGGCGGCTCGCTGGCCAGCAAGCCCGGGTCCAGGACATTGCCCACCTGCAGCCGTACCTGCTCGCGAACCCGCTCGCTCAAGCGATAACGATCACCCTCGGCGCAAAAGTGCAGCTCGCGGAACTCGGTGTTCTGGCCACGAAAGGAATTCTTGCCATAGACCGCCCCCCGGGCCCGCTCCACTGACAACGGGCTGACGTCCAGGCCGTCGACCTTGAACTGATGGGGAGCCAGGCCGCCATCCAGCAGAGCCATGGCAATCGAGTAAGGCTCCTCACCGGTGGAACAGGGCAGGCTCAACAGGCGCAAGGCGCGCATGCCCTTGATCTGTGACAGACGTTCCTTGGCCAGCTTGACCAGGGTGGCAAAGGATTCCGGATAACGGAAAAACCAGGTTTCCGGAACGATCACCGCCTCGATCAGGGCCTGCTGTTCGTCCCGCGAGCCTTGCAGCTTTTGCCAGTATTCATCGCTGCTGCGGGCATACAGGGCATTGCTGCGCTGGCGCACCGCGCGTTCGATGATCGCCGGGCCCACCGAGGCGACGTCCAGGCCGATTCGCTCTTTGAGAAAGTCGAAAAACCGTTGTTCGTCGCTCATCGAAGCTCCTCAAGCGACGCCGGGTCCAGAGGCTCGGCCGGAAACAGCAACTCCCGCACCTGCGCGCTCAGCAAGTCATCGACCCGCACCCATTGCAAAAGCCCCTGGGCGTCTTCACGCACCGGCCCCAGATACGGCGCCTGGCGGTTGTCCAGGCCATAGGGCTGGAATTCCTGGGGGTCGCAGCGCAACGTGTCGTTGGCCTGCTCCAGCAACAAACCCAGCACTCGGGGTGGCTGGGAGCCGTCGCCACGGTAGTGCACCAGCACCAACCGGGTACTGGTACGCAACTGCGCCGCACGCCCGAACGTCAGCTCGCACAGGTCGATGACCGGCACCACCACCCCGCGATAGGCAAAGACCCCGGCGACCCAGGACGGTGCCTGGGCAATGGGCTTGAGCTGCAGGCGCGGCAACACCTCCACCACGTCAACGGCCTGTAGTGCATAGCGCTCCTGACCGATGCGGAACACCAGGAACAGAGCACTGCGCGCCCCGGCTGCGGCGCTGCGCTTGTGCGCGAACTCATCCATCAGACTTTGAAACGCGAGACGCCGCTGCGCAGGCCCACGGCCACCTGGCTCAGCTCATCAATGGCAAAGCTGGCCTGGCGCAGGGACTCGACGGTCTGGCTGCTGGCATCCCCCAGTTGCACCAGGGCATGGTTGATCTGCTCGGCGCCGGTGGCCTGGGCCTGCATCCCTTCATTGACCATCAGCACCCGAGGCGCCAGCGCCTGGACCTGATGGATGATCTGCGACAGCTGCTCACCCACCTGCTGCACCTCGGCCATGCCGCGACGCACCTCTTCGGAAAACTTGTCCATGCCCATCACCCCCGCCGACACCGCCGACTGGATCTCGCGGACCATCTGTTCAATGTCGTAGGTGGCGACGGCGGTCTGATCCGCCAGACGTCGCACTTCAGTGGCCACCACGGCAAAGCCGCGACCGTACTCGCCGGCTTTCTCCGCCTCGATGGCGGCGTTCAGCGACAGCAGGTTGGTCTGGTCGGCAACCTTGACGATGGTCACCACCACCTGATTGATGTTGCCGGCCTTCTCATTGAGGATCGCCAGCTTGGCGTTCACCAGGTCCGCGGCGCCCATCACCGAATGCATGGTGTCTTCCATGCGCGCCAGGCCCTGCTGGCCGGAACCGGCAAGCACCGAAGCCTGATCGGCGGCGCTGGATACTTCAGTCATGGTGCGCACCAGATCCCGGGATGTAGCGGCGATTTCCCGCGAAGTGGCACCAATTTCCGTGGTGGTGGCGGCGGTCTCGGTGGCGGTGGCCTGTTGCTGCTTGGAGGTGGCGGCAATCTCGGTCACCGATGTGGTGACCTGCACCGACGAACGCTGGGCCTGCGATACCAGGGCGGTGAGCTCGGTCATCATGTCGTTGAAGCCGGTTTCCACCGCGCCGAACTCGTCCTTGCGCTCCAGGTTCAAACGGCCGCTGAGGTCACCGGTGCGCATGATTTCAAGAATGCTCACGATGCGATTCATCGGCGCCATGATCGCCCGCATCAACAGCAGGCCACATAGACCAGCGACGAAAATCGCCACCAGCAACGACACGCCCATCCCAACCTTGGCTGCGGCCACGGCATCGTCGATGGCATGGGTGGCAGAATCAGCTATGCGCTTGTTGAAACTGATGAGCTCGTTGAGCTTGATGCGGCCCTTGATCCAGAGCGGGGTCAGTTGCTCGTTGAACAAGCGGATCGCCTCAGCACTCTGGTTCCGCAGGTGCAGGTCCAGCACCTGGGCCATGACGCGATTGAACTCTTGATGGTCTTTCTCGAAGGCCGCGAACGCAATCCGATCCTCCTCAGTGGTGATGGACTTCTGGTAACCGGCCATCTGAGTCTGCAGGTTTTCTTCATATTTCTTGAAGTTTTCCTGGTCTTGGGCGCTGATGCCCTGGTCCCGCTTGAGCCCGATGATTTCCATCGTCTGTCGGTAGCTGTCGACCCAGGCTCCGCGAATCATCGAACTGAAATAAACCCCGGGCACTGCGTCATTGCGCATGCGCTCTTCACCGGCTTCGATCTTCAACAGGCGCGAGTACGAGACGACGACCATCAACAACATGATGGCAATAATCACCGCAAAGCTCGCCAAAATGCGTTGGCGCAACGTCCAGTTCTTCACAGTCAGTCCTCGAAGCCATTCAAAAATGGAAGGAGTATAGCCGAGGACGATGCAGGTTTTATGGGTGGTTTAAGAACCCGAATGGCACTTTCGGCATCTTTGTGCGCCCGCTCTGGATGGTGGCTTAGCGGGCACTTCCAGGCTTGCAGAAGGTATTTCGGCAATACCTTCCGGCAGAACCGCCATCCTTGGCAAACGACAGGTCCCAGGTGCTTCAGAGAACGCTCTGGCGCACCTGGCTTTCCAGTTCGGCCTTGAGCCCCGGCGCCAGTTTTAACTGACGCGCCAGTTCGTCCAGGTAGGCCTTTTCCATGAAGTGTTCTTCATCCACCAGCATCACGCTGGCCAGGTACATCTCGGCCGCCATCTCCGGGGTGCTGGCAGCACGGGCCACGTCCGCCGGGTCCAGGGGTTTGTTCAACTCGCTGTGCAGCCAGTTCTGCAATTGCGGATCGTTGTCCAGCTTGCGGAACTCGCCTTCGATCAGTGCCCGCTCACGCTCGTCCACGTGACCATCGGCCTTGGCTGCCGCCACCAGGGCCTTGAGGATCGCCTGGCTGTGCTGCTCCACCTGCTGCGCCGGCAGCCGGTCAAGGGTCTGCGGCTCGTTGCGAGGAGCAGTGCCCTGTTGCGCTTGCCAGTTGCCGTAGGCTTTGTAGGCCAGCACTCCGAGAGCCGCCAGGCCGCCATAGGTCAGGGCCTTGCCGCCAAACTTGCGGGCCTTCTTGTTGCCCAGCAGCAAGCCCATGGCGCCGGCCGCCAGGGCCCCGCCGCCCGCTCCGGACAGCAGTCCGCCCAGGCCGCCTGCCTTGCCGCCGAGCAAACCGCCAAGACCACTGGAATCGGGCCTGGCCTTGTCCGTTGGCGCCGCGCCTGCCTTGTTCTGCAGCAACTCCTGACCGGACCTGAGTAATTGATCGAGCAATCCACGGGTGTTCATCTGCCGCCTCCGGAAAATTGGGTGTCACATCGACACATAAGGCCGTAAGCCTAGAGAGAAGTGCCCAGGTTCAGGGGGACGATAGTGCTTCTGAATGTTGCTTTCCCAGGAACCGGACAAAGGACCGGACAACGGGCCAGACACATGACCTGCACCACGACCAAGATCCCCTTGCAGGAGCCGGCTTGCCAACGAAGCCCCCCACGCGCGCGAAATGCCTGCATCAAGGGTCCTCGATCAGCACCCACCCTGGCTGCCAGACTGGATTAGCGCCCCGAGTTACGGCACTATCGCCCGCCTGAAAAAACCCGGCGCCACCGACCGGAATCGCTGAAGACCTTCCGGCAGCAAGGATGCGCCCATGCCCCGACAGAACTGCGCCACCGCCCACGAGTGCCGCCCATGAGCCTGGACGCCGTAGGCCGTTATCACCTGATACGCATCATCACCGGCCTCGTGCCCCTTTCGCTGCCGGCGCCGCTGTTCTATCTGGCACATGTCTGGGGCATATCGGTGTATCGCAGCCACTTCGGTTCCATCGCCAAGGGCTTCGGCCTGGGAATGATGGTGGAATTCCTGCTCCAATTGCTGATCCTCGTCAGCGTGCTGGTGGCCCTGGTGCCCAACCTGAAGGCCAAGCTGGGCCTGGTCGGCGCCCTGGTGCTGTTCACCGCCTGGGCGATGTTTCCCGACCATCCGATACGTGGCTACGTCTATTGCTTCCTGATGAGCGTGCCGCTGCTGCTGGCAATCTGGCTGGCGCAGTGGCTGTGCCGCTGCTGCGTGCCGACACCCCCGCCGGACACGCCATGAACCGCGCTCCGCCTCCAACCTCGATGAGTTCGCCGATGCCCGCCCTTCGTCATCTCTTGCGCCCGTTGCTCGCCGCCCTGTTGCTTGGCGCCGCCACCCAGGCGGCCCAGGCCGCTGCCCCCGCCTGCCCGTCCAGCGACCTGCCGACCTTCCTCAAGGCCTTTGCCAGCAGCCCGGAGCTGCAGCAGGCGTTCACCGATTCGCCGCTGATCGAACAGCGCCCGAGCCATGACGAGTACGGCCGCGAGATCACCACCCGGCACAAGCTGACGGGCGATACCCGCCACCTGCTGACCCTGCTCGATCCACAGGCCCAGGCTCGGGCCGGACTGCAAGCCTTCTGGGAGAGCCAGACCCTGGTGGTGCATGATCCGCTGGGCGACGTGGTCCAGGCCTTCGTCTTTCAACAGGGCGCCTGCTGGCAACTGGTGCGGGTGGAGCAGTGGTCCATGGACGGCCTGCTCAACCAGGACGCCCCGGCCAATGAAACCGCCCTGCAGCGACAGATGCGCAAGGCCGATCTGTTCCTGGGCTACGGCGGTCGCGAGCAGTACCTGTTGACCCAGTACTTCTTCGAGCTGGGCCAGCAGCTTCTGCTGGACGCCGCCCGGCATGGCTCGGCCACGGCGGCGGTGCGGGCAGTGAGCCTGGGTTACTCGGGCATGGCACCGGAGCTCAAGCCCGGGGAGCCGGAAGAACTGCTGCTGCCTTACGCCCAGGCCGATGCCGAGGCGGCGTTGATGCTGTCGATGTACTACTGCGACCCCCGCGGCGATGGCTCCGTCAATGAGTGCCAGCAACCGCGCAAGTCCGAAGAGCTGGTGCAGCGCACCGCCCGGGAACTGGACTCGGCCGACGCCTACTACTACCTGGGCAGCGGCTACGCCGAGGGCAAGTGGGGCACCACCGATGGCCCCCGGGCCCTGGCCTGCTATCGGGAAGCGATCAAGCGCGGCGACCTGAACAGCCTCCGGCCCCTGACCTGGTGGACGAAAAAAGGCCAAACACCCGCCGGTGAAGCCCAGTGCCTGCCAGCCACGGCGCCGGCGGGGAGCTGACCCCGGAGCGGCGTGCCGGCCCCGGGGCGGACACGGCGCCGCAGGTTTGTTGACTTTTTTTCACAAGAGTTTGATTGCCCGCACACCGCCTGATCGCGTTAATTGAGCCTTCACTCCATTCACCGACAGGCCCGCCCATGCACCTCGCCGCTCTGGAACACGCCCCGCAGCCCAGGTCCCGGAAATGAACGCGCCGTTGCCGCGCCAGGCGTCACGCCTGCAGCAGGTCGACGCCCTGCGCGGCTTCGCTCTGCTGGGCATCCTGGCGGTGAACATCTGGTCTTTCGCCGACCCCTACTACGCCTCGCCGGTCAGCAACCCGGCCTACGCCAGCGACCTCGACCACCTGATCCGCTGGCTGGTGTCGGTGCTGTTCGAGGCCAAGTTCTACCTGCTGTTCTCCTTCCTGTTTGGCTACAGCTTCACCCTGCAGATGGCCTCCGCCGAGCGGGCGGGCGAACGCTTCGTGCCGCGCATGCTGCGGCGGCAACTGGCCTTGCTGGCCATCGGCCTGGTGCACGGCGCACTGCTGTTCTACGGCGAGATCCTCTCGCTGTACGCCCTGCTGGGCCTGGTGCTGCTGGCGCTGCGCGGGTTGTCGGCAAGGTGGGCCGCGACCCTGGCGCTGGTGCTGATCACGGGAACCGCCGGGCTGATCCTGCTGTTGGGTGTCCAACTGCTGAGCGCCGGTCTCTACACCGGCGCCGCCGACGGCGCAGCGCTGCTCAAGGACATGGCCCTGGGTGGCGATGCCCTGGATACCCTGGCCTACAACGCCTCTCACCTGCTGGAGACCGCTTCTGCCCTGTGGCTACTGCAGGGCCCCAGCACCCTGGCGATGTTCCTGCTGGGCTATGTCGCCGGGCGCAAAGGCCTGCTAGTGGCGCCTTACCGCTTTGAACGCAGGCTGCCAGGGCTGCTGGCCCTGACCCTGCCCCTGGGCCTGGGTGGCGCCCTGCTTTACGGATACTGGGCAGCCTACGCCCCCGGTGGTGGTCTGGAAGTCATCGGCTACGGCATCAGCCAACTGACCGCGCCACTGCTCTCGGCCAGTTACGCCATGCTGCTGCTCAGGGCCTTTCATTCCCCTCTGGGCCAGCGTCTGTGCCAACGCCTGGCCCCTCTGGGCCGGATGTCCCTGAGCAACTACCTGCTGCAATCACTGATCCTCTGCCTGCTGTTCACCGGCTACGGACTGGGGCTGATCAACCATCTGTCGCCGCTGTGGATGCCCGTCCTGGTAATCGCCATCTACTTGTTGCAGATGCAACTCAGCGCCCTGTGGCTGCGTTCTCATCAGTACGGCCCTTGCGAGTGGCTGCTGCGGGCGCTGACCATCGGTGCCTGGCCGAGCTGGCGCAAGCCCCTCCAGGCTTAAACCAGACGCAGATAGAGGTGGATATCCTCGGGCTCCAGGCGCAGCAGCTCGGGGTCCGGGATGGCCAGCAGCTCACAGCCCAGGCCGGTGTAAAAATCCACGGTGTGCCGCGACGGCGTGGCCGACACGTACAAGCCCTGGGCGCCCATGAACAGGGCCTGCTCCCGAGCCAGGGCGAAGAGTTGCCGGCCCAGGCCAAGGCCGCGATAAGCCCGGCTCACATGCAGGAACTTCAACTGCCGCAAGTCCAGCCCAGCAGCCTCGATAGGCAGGCAATCCACCACCGCCGCGGCCACCAGAGCCGGGCCATCGAACACCCCGTACAACCAGCCGCCGCGTTGGTAACACTGCTGCAAGATCAGCGCGTCATGCTCGGCCTCGCCCTCCGGCCAGCCCTCCACCACTTCATGCTGGGCATAACGCAGCAGAACCCCCTCCTGCAGGCGGTAGAACTCATCGATGACCTCGGCACGGTCGATCAATTTGAGCCGTTGGATATCGTCTTCGCTGAGCAGGCGCGGGTGCAGCATGGGACAGGTTCCTGGAGCTGATCAGTGGTTACCAATGGACACAAGCTAATCATTTTTCTGCCCCTGGCGAACCGTTTATTCTATCCGCCGTCTGTTTACATTCAGTTGCGTTTGGCCGATGGCTTGACCGAACCTCACCTCGCGATCCCCTCATACAGCCAGGAACGGCTGGGGATCTTTCCCCGTATAAGGTTCATCTATGCACCGCAGGAATCTCCTCAAAGCCTCCATGGCCCTGGCGGCCTACACCGGCCTCTCGGCCAGCGGTCTGCTGGCAGCCAGGGCCTGGGCCGGCGCCGCTGATGGCCAAGCCCAGGCATTCGACTTCGAGCGTCTCAAGGCCCAGGCCAAGCAACTGGCCGGCCAGCGATACGTGGACACCAAGCAGGTGCTGCCACCGACCCTGGCGCAGATGACGCCGCAGAACTTCAACGCCATCCAGTACGACAGCCAGCACTCGCTGTGGAATGACCTGAACGGCCAGCTGGATGTGCAGTTCTTCCATGTGGGCATGGGCTTCAAGCAACCGGTGCGCATGCACAGCGTCGATCCCAAGACCCGCCAGGCGCGGGAAGTGCACTTCCGTCCCGCGCTGTTCAACTACCAGAACACCAGCGTCGACACCGCCCAGCTCAAGGGCGACCTGGGCTTTGCCGGCTTCAAGCTGTTCAAGGCTCCGGAACTGGACAGGCATGACGTGGTGTCCTTCCTCGGCGCCAGCTATTTCCGTGCAGTGGACGCCACCGGCCAGTACGGCCTGTCGGCCCGGGGCCTGGCCATCGACACCTACGCCAAACGCCGCGAGGAATTCCCCGACTTCACCCAGTTCTGGTTCGAGACTCCGGACAAGGACAGCACCCGCTTCGTGGTCTACGCCCTGCTGGATTCGCCAAGCGCCACCGGTGCCTACCGCTTCGACATCGACTGCCAGGCCGAGCGCGTGGTGATGGAGATCGACGCCCACATCAATGCCCGTACCGCCATCGAACAACTGGGCATCGCACCGATGACCAGCATGTTCAGCTGCGGCACCCATGAACGGCGCATGTGCGACACCATCCACCCGCAGATCCACGACTCCGACCGCCTGGCCATGTGGCGCGGCAATGGCGAATGGATCTGCCGCCCGTTGAACAACCCGGCCAACCTGCAGTTCAACGCTTTCGCCGACAAGGACCCGAAGGGCTTCGGCCTGGTGCAGACCGACCACGAGTTCGCCAGCTACCAGGACACCGTGGACTGGTACAGCCGTCGTCCGAGCCTGTGGGTCGAGCCCACCACCGCCTGGGGCGAAGGCAGCATCGACCTGCTGGAAATCCCCACCACCGGCGAAACCATGGACAACATCGTGGCCTTCTGGACCCCGAAAAAACCCGTGGCCGCCGGCGACTCCCTGAACTACGGCTACAAGCTCTACTGGAGCGCCCTGCCGCCGGTAGGCACGCCACTGGCCCGGGTCCACGCCACCCGTTCCGGCATGGGCGGCTTCGTCGAAGGCTGGGCCCCGGGCGAGCACTACCCGCCAGTCTGGGCCCGACGCTTTGCCGTGGACTTCACCGGCGGCGGCCTCGATCGTCTGCCCGCCGGCACTGGCATCGAACCGGTGGTCACCGCCTCCAACGGCGAGGTCAAGGACTTCAGCATCCTGGTGCTGGACGAGATCAAGGGCTACCGCATCCTCTTCGACTGGTACCCGACCAACGACAGCGTCGACCCGGTGGAACTGCGGCTGTTCATCCGCACCCAGGACCGCACCCTGAGCGAAACCTGGCTGTACCAGTACTTCCCCCCGGCGCCGGACAAGCGCAAATACCCCTGATCGGCTGACAGCCCCCGGCACGCCCTAGGGGCCTCTTCGCCGGCAAGCCGGCTCCTACAGATCGCACCGCCTCCGTAGGAGCGGGCTTGCCCGCGAAGGCAGCCAGCAGTCAGACACAAAAAAAACCGGCCTACACGGGCCGGTTTTTTTACATCGGCACAACCTTAATCGCGCAAGTCCGACTCATGAATCGGCTGGTCCCTGTGGGTCGCCCGCTGATACTGCGCCGGCCAGATTGCCTTGCGCCCGCCCAGGTCATCATCGGCATGCAGCGGCCAGTAAGGATCGCGCAGCAGCTCCCGGGCGAGGAAGATGATGTCCGCCTGACAGGTGCGCAGAATGTGCTCGGCCTGGGCCGGCTCAGTGATCAGCCCCACGGTGCCGGTGGCCATGCCCGACTCCTTGCGCACCCGCTCGGCAAAACGCGTCTGATAACCCGGCCCGGTGGGAATCTCGGCATTGGCCGCGGTGCCCCCGGACGACACATCGATCAAATCCACCCCCAGATCCTTGAGGCGCCGCGCCAACTCCACGGTCTCATCCGGGTTCCAGCCATCTTCCACCCAATCGGTGGCCGACACCCGCACGAACAGCGGCAGCTCTTCGGGCCAGACTTTTCGTACCGCCTCGGTCACTTGCAACACCAGGCGAATGCGATTTTCGAACGAGCCGCCGTACAGGTCCTGACGCTGATTGCTCAGGGGCGAGAGGAACTGGTGCAGCAGGTAGCCGTGGGCGGCATGCACTTCCACCACCTTGAAACCAGCTTCCAGGGCGCGTTTGGCGGCCGCGACGAAGGCCTGGATGATTTCGTCGATCTGCCCTTGGTCCAGTTGGGTGGGCGGCGTGTGCTGCGGATCGAAGGCAATCCGCGATGGCCCCACCGGCACCCAGCCGCCGTCCTCGGGCTTGACGCTGCCAGACTTGCCCAGCCAGGGCCGATGGGTACTGGCCTTGCGCCCGGCATGGGCCAGCTGGATACCCGCCACCGCGCCCTGGGCGGTAATGAAACGGGTGATGCGCTGCAAGGGTTCGATCTGCGCGTCGTTCCACAGGCCCAGGTCCTGGGCGGTGATCCGGCCCTCGGCGGTGACCGCCGTGGCCTCGGTGAAGATCAACCCGGCGCCGCCGACGGCGCGGCTGCCCAGGTGCACCAGATGCCAGTCGTTGGCCAGCCCGTCCACCGACGAGTACTGGCACATGGGCGACACGGCGATGCGGTTGAGCAGGGTCAGTTGACGCAAGGTATAGGGTTCAAGCAGCAGACTCATGGGGCACCTCTCGATCAATGGTCAGGCTCCAGGGTTCTGTTTGAACGGTCGACGAGTGACTGCGAAGTGAAGCGCCCGCCCCCGCGGGTAGAAGAATGACAAAAGGTCACAAGGCCAATCAGACAGTGCTTAGAGACTAGTCGACAACACTGCCGCCGACAGAGTGCCCGAGCAAAAAACTGCCCCACCGGCCCTTGTAGCCGCTGCCGCAGGCTGCGACCGGCTTGGGCGGCATTCCGACGCAGCAGACGCGGGATTTGAAGTCTGCCAGAGGTTCGGCGGGAGATCGCCAGGCAAGGCCCTGCGGGCCTTTTCGCAGCCTCGCCATAGGCTCGACAGCGGCTACAGGGGCAGCGGGAGGGCGCCGGGCACGGCTCGGCGGCCCTTTCGCAGGTTAGCGCGGTTCGATATGGGCAATCATCAACTGCACGGTTTCCTGGCCACGGAACTCGTTGAGGTCGAGCTTGTAGGCCAGCTCCACCCAGCGGATGGTCGGGTTGGGCCAGACTTCGCGGTCGATGCCGAAGGCGATGCCGTCCAGCTTCAGTGAGCCGCATTCGCTGCGCAGCACCACTTTCAGATGACGCTCGCCAACGATGCGTTGCTCCACCAGTTCGAACACCCCGTGGAACATCGGCTCGGGGAAGTGCTGGCCCCAGGGACCGGCGTGGCGCAGGGCGCGGGCCAGTTCCAGGTGGAACTCTTCCACCGCCAGGGTGCCGTCCGACAGCAGGCGCCCGGTGAGGTCTTCTTCGCGCAGCTGGCGCCGCACCTCTTCGTCGAAGGCCTCGGCAAAGGCCGGGAAGTTCTGCTCCGGCAGCGACAGGCCGGCGGCCATGGCGTGGCCGCCGAACTTGCTGATCAGTTGCGGATGGCGCGCGGCCACGGCGTCCAGGGCGTCGCGGATATGGAAACCCGGCACCGAACGCGCCGAGCCTTTGAGCATGCCCTCGCCAGCGTCGGCAAAGGCGATGGTCGGGCGGTGGTAACGCTCTTTCAGGCGCGAGGCGAGAATCCCGATCACCCCCTGGTGCCACTCGGCGTCGAACAGGCACAGGCCGAACGGCATGGATTCCACCGGCAGCTCCTTGAGCTGGGCCAACGCTTCGCGCTGCATGCCCTGCTCGATGGACTTGCGGTCCTGATTCAGCTCGTCGAGCTGGGCGGCCATGGCCCGGGCGGCGGAAACGTCGTCGCTGAGCAGGCATTCGATGCCCAGGCTCATGTCGTCCAGGCGTCCGGCGGCGTTGAGCCGCGGGCCGAGGATAAAGCCCAGGTCGGTGGAGGTGATGCGCGAGTGATCGCGCTTGGCCACTTCGAGAATCGCCTTGAGCCCCGGCCGCGCGCGACCGGCGCGAATCCGCTCCAGGCCCTGGTGCACCAGGATGCGGTTGTTGGCGTCCAGGGGCACCACGTCTGCCACGCTGCCCAGGGCCACCAGATCCAGCAGCTCGCCGATGTTCGGCTGCGGCCGGGTTTCATAGCGACCCAGGCTGCGCAGGCGCGCACGCAGGGCCATCAGCACATAGAAGATCACCCCGACCCCGGCCAGGGCCTTGCTGGGGAACTCGCAGCCCGGCTGGTTGGGGTTGACGATGGCGTCCGCCGCCGGCAGTTCATGGCCGGGCAAGTGGTGGTCGGTGACCAGCACTTGCAAGCCTGCTGCCTTGGCTGCGGCCACGCCTTCGACGCTGGAGATGCCGTTGTCCACGGTGATCAGCAGCTGCGGCTCGCGCTGCAGGGCCACGGCGACGATTTCCGGGGTCAGGCCGTAGCCGTATTCGAAGCGGTTGGGCACCAGGTAATCGACGTGGGCCGCGCCCAGCAGGCGCAGGCCCAGCACGCCCACGGTGCTGGCGGTGGCGCCGTCAGCGTCGAAGTCGCCGACAATGAGGATGCGCTGGCGTTGGTCCAGGGCGGTCACCAGCAGGTCCACCGCGGCGTCGATGCCCTTGAGCTGCTGATACGGGATCAGCCGCGCCAGGCTCTTGTCCAACTCCTCCACCGATTGCACGCCACGGGCGGCATAAAGGCGGGTCAGCAGTGGCGGCAGATCGCCAAGAAAGGGCAGGACGGCGGGCAACTCACGGGGTTCGATACGCATGGGCTAACAGCAACTTCTCTTGGAGGACGGTGGATCGTTCAGGGGCAGAGCAGGCGATCAGCCGCGCTCCCCCAGCAGCCATTCCAGCTGCACTTCGTGCTGGCCGCGATCGTCGGTGACGAAGATCGTGCCTTCGCTGATCATCACGTCCCACTTGATGACGCGTGGCATGTCCTTGGCCAGGGTCTCAAGGACCTCCTGGGGCACGCCGGCGATGTTGAGGTTCTTCAGGTTCTTCACCGCGTCCAGCACCCGGGTCTGCCAGACCCGCAGGCTGCCGTAGGCCAGCAGGCTGGTGCGCTCGGTGCGGCGCGAGCACCAGGTCAGGCGATCGGCGTCCGGCTGGCCGACTTCGATCCAGTGCAGGACGCGGTCATCCAGGCTCTTTTCCCACAGGGCGGGTTCATCCACATCCGACAGACCCCGACCGAACGACAGGTGCTCGTTGTACCAGAAGGCGTAGGCCAGCAGCCGCACTGTCATGCGCTCTTCAGTTTCCGAAGGGTGACGGGCGATGGTCTGCTTGACGCTTTCATAGACCCCGCGGTCGAGGTCGGTCAGGTTCAGTTCGAATTTGTAGGTGGTGGACGGCTGGGCCATGTGCGGGCTTCTTGAGTGTGCGAAAAGGCGGCAAGTCTAACCCGAAACCTGCCGCCCTGCCCGACCACTGACCGGGCCAACCCTGCTCTGGATGACATCCGCTGAAACGCATTGGCTGGGTAAAGTCGGTTGCCAGCCTGTAGCCATGGCTTTATAACCCCGCGCAAACCGGCTGGCGCGTAACGCGCCAGAGCCGCAGTTCAATAGAAAAGGACGTCCATGACCCTCTTTGTCATCCTGCTTGTCATCGCACTGGTGTTCATCGCACTGATTCTGTACTCCCGCCGGAAAATCGCCGAACAGAGCGAGGGTCTGGTAATGACCAGCAACCTCACCGCCCAGATCAATCAGACCCTGCTGCTGAGCAAGGCCGAGCCGCTGCTGGCGCTGAAACTGGCAGAGACGCTACCCGGCGAGGCCCGGGAACTGGCCTTGCAACTGGTGGCCAGCGAGCTCTACCTGGCAGGACACAAGGCCCAGGCCCTGGCGATCTACCAGCAACTGCCGCCCCACGCCCGGGACTACGTGCTCAATACCCTGATCGAAACACTGCTCGACACCGACGATACCCAAGCCTGCCTGGAACTCCTGGAGAACTGGGGTGAAGCCCTGCCCAGCTGGCCGCTGCTGCAAGTGCGTATCCTTCAGGCCCGCGGCGAACAGGACCAGGCCCTGGCCGTACTGGGCGAACTGAGCGACCCGCGCCAAGCGGCCGCCCAGGAACGCCAGAGCATCGGCAACCTGCTGATCCTGGCGCGCCTGCAGCATCAGGCCGGGATGCAGGATGCGGCGCTGGCCAGCGTCGAGCAGGCGTGGTCGGCGTTTGAAGAAACCGAAGAGGGCCATCGCCAGTCGACGCTGCGCAGCCTGTTCGAAGCCTGCGCAACCCTGGGTCAGTTCGACACGATCCTGACCCGGGCCGCGCCATTGCCGGCAGAAGAACAGGCCCAGGCAGTCGCCGCCCTGATCAAGGCCGCTCAGCTGGACTCAGCCCTCAACCTGCTGGCCCCCATCAACGAGGCGCTCTACTCCACCACGTACAGCGAACTGATGGACCTGACCCTGGCCCTGCCGCCGATCGATAACGCCCTGCGCCTGCTGGACAAAGCCCCCGACCGGGATCGCTACAGCCTGCTGCTGAGCCTGCTGAACCATCTGGCAGCACAAGGCCAGACCGCAGAAGCCGAAGCACTGCTGCTGACTCTGGAACCTGAACCGAGCCAGCATCCCGGCCTGATGCTCAGCCTCTGTGAGCAGCACCACGCCACGCAGCCGCAATGGGCCGAGGCACTGCTGGCCAAGGCGCTGCAACAGATCGACGGTTACAAGAATGACCATGAGTTCTGGAGCGGCATACGCATGCAGGCCCTGCGCACCCAGCTCCAGCTGCAAAGCCGGCTGCCGGCCCATCGCCGGGACAGCTGGCTGGTACGCAGCAGCCTTGAGGAGTTGCACCGCCTGCACCAGCAGCAAGACGGCGAACAGCAATTGCTGTGCATTCGCGAGCAGACCACGTTGCTGCACGACCTGGGTCAGACCGCCCAGGCCAGGACCCTGTTGGAGCAGGCCCTGGCATTGCTGGACAGCGACAGCCTGCCGGAGGTCGATGAGATGGACACAACCTTCTACCTGGAGGACATCGCCAGCGCCTACCTGAGCATCGACGAAGCAGAGCAGGCCCAGGCCCTGCAGGATCGATTGCACAGCCTGGAGGCCGGTAGTCGCGACCTGGAAGAGGACCTGCTGCTCAATCACATCGAGCACCAGCGTTACGCCCAGGCCATCGAGGCCCTGACCCTGAGCGTCTTGCTCAGCAACAAGAAGCCTCTGTCACGCCTGTATCAGGCCCTGGAGGAGCTGCAGCAACGGGCCCCCGAGCGGGCCAGCGAACTCCAGCAACAGCTGCTGGAGCGGTTTAGCAGCGGGATGGCCTGGCGCGCCTTCCAGGCGAACTGACCCAGCGGCCTTTTGCGCGCCCCCAACGGGGCGCTATTGGCGTCCAAGGGCTTGACCATCGGCTCCAGCCGTTTCAATGCCGGCAGCACATTGCCGCGGTCCGCCAGGCTCAGTTCTCGCCCCCAAGGAAAACCGAATCATGGAAGTGTTTATCATCCTGCTGCTCATCACCGGCGTGATCTCGCTGCTGGTGGTCTATGCCCACAAGGGCAGCGGCAATGACCAGGGCACCAGCCTGGGCATCAACCTGGACGAGGAGGCGCAGATCTATCGCTCGGCGTACCTGAGCGCCGTCGAACCGCAGGTGGCCCTGCAACTGGCCCAGCGCCTGACGGGCAAAGCCCGGCAACAGGGGCTGCTGCAGATACCCGCCGCGCTGTACCGGCAAGGCAACCAGGCCCAGGCCCTGGAAGTCCTGGCCGAGCTCGATGAAACCTACCAGCCCATGGCGCTGTACCGACTGCTCGAAACCCTGCTCGACAAGGACGGCCCGCAGGCGGTGCTGAGCCTGTTGGAGCGCCTGCATCAGCCCCTGCCGTCAGCGCCCCTGCTGCGCATCCCGCTGTTGGTGGCCCGCGGTGAACTTGAGCAGGCCCGCGCCTTGCTGGTGACCTTCGGTGTCGAGCAGTTGAACCAGGGCTGTGCCAGTGAGCACCGAAAGTTGGCGACCCTGCAACGCAGTGTGGGCCTGGCCGAGCAGGCCGCCATCAGCCTCGGCCTGGCCTGGCAACTGCTGCTCAAACAGCCGGCCGACGAACTGGACCCGTATGAAGTGGAACAGACCCTGCGCGAGTTCCGTGCCCAGGGGCAGGACGCGCAGTTCCCGGCCATGGCCGCGCAATTGCCCGCGTCGGCCCAGATCATCGTTGTGGTCTTGCTGATACAAGCCGGGGAATTCGACGCCGGATTCGAACTGCTGGCGCAGAACCCCGAGCCCGATGACTACTGCGGCTACCCACCGCTGCTCAAGCTGATCCTGGACGCCAGCCGCCCGGATCTGGCGGCACCGCTGATCGCCCAGGTGCCAGTGAGACACGCCAGCGAGATGCTGCTGAGCCTGTTGCACTGGCATGTCGCGCGCCATGAGCTGGCCGAGGCCGAGGCGGCCTTGCAGGCCTGCGCGATCGCGCCCTCGCAGCGTCTCTGGTGCCTGCTCTCTCTGTGGCGCACCTACCTCGAGGAGCACCCGCATTGGTGCGCCCACCTGCTGGAGCAGGCCCTGCTGACACTGGAGACCTGGCGTGGCGCTGAGCAATGGCCGTGGCATCGCCTGCTGATCGTGGAAACCCAGTTGTGGGTGCAGGCTGCCCTGGCGCCCCAGCGCCGCGACAGCGAGCTGATCCGCAACGGTCTTGAGGAAGTGGCGCTCCTCAACACCCAGCTCGAATACGCCGATCGCCCGGTGAAACAGGCAGCACAGGCCAAATTGCTGCATGACCTGGAACAGACCCGGCAAGCCATCGAACTGCTGGACCAGACCGTGCAAGCGCTCGACGACGAAGCTCAGAATACGGCGATGGACCCTGCGGAAAAAAACTACCACCTGGCACAGCTGGCACTGGTCTACCTCTACATCGACGAGCAGGCAAAAGCCGCCGAGCTCAAGAGCCGCCTGGAACAGAACCTGTCCTATGCCAGCCAGTTGAGCCACGCCACGCTGCTGAACCATATCCGTCAGCAACGTTTCGAAGAAGCCATTGCCGGCCTGGAACTGGGCAGCCTGTTTAACAGCGAAAACCCGCTGCAGCAGTTGCACCTGGCCCTGGAAACCCTGAGCCAGAGCGCCCCCGAACAGGCCCATAGGTTGCGCCAGAAACTCCTCGACAGGCTGGCCGACGACAGCCTCTGGAGTCAGCCGAGCGCCGCCTGAGGCCGAGTACTGGCCCGCCGCGGCACGCCTTAACGCGGCGCGTAGCGGGCCCAGAGTTCGTTGAACTCCTTGAGGTAACTGACCACCAGTTGCGGGTGGTCGATCACCAGCAGGTTTTCCTCGTTGCCGGTGGTGGCGCTGCGGGTCCAGTTGAAGCTGCCGTTGAGCAAGGTTCGGCCATCGAACACGGCGAACTTGTGGTGCATGTGGAACGGCGTGTCGTCGATCCGCACCGGCACCCCGGCCTCGCGTAGCACGGCGATATCGCTGCCGACATCGAACTGCTTTTCACTGTCGCTGATCACCCGCACGGCCACGCCGCGCTGGTGGCAGGCGCGGATTTCGTCGCTCAGTTGATCGTCGGAAATGGTGAACACGCAGATATCCACCGAGATCCGGGCCTGGCGGCACAGGTCGCGGATCTTGCGTCGGCAGTCTTCACCGGGGCTGAAGTGGGCGCTGGCCATGTCGCGCACCGGGGCGCTGTTGGCGTCCAGGGTCTTGACCACCTGCTCCAGCCATTTCAACGCCGGCAACACATTGGCGCTGTCCGCCAGGCTCAGTTCCCGTACCAGATCGAAAGCCCGATTGCGCAGGTAACGCACTTGATCGGCACTGAGTTCGCTGCCCAGTTGGCGCAGCTCGTCCCGCTCTTCGTTGCTCAGTTTCAGGTCCTGCAGGCTGTCGCGCAGCTGCTGGTCCAGGTGGGCAAAATCCATGTTGTGATCCTTGGCTGTTCGCCGGCAAGCCGGCTCCTACTATTGGGAGTCCTTGAGGGTGGGCACATCGCCGTGGCTGAGCATGCGGCTCAGTTCGTCCACACGCGTGGCGATGTCGCCGATGCGCTGGTGGCTGTGCAGATCGACGTCGATCTTCTTGTGCATGACCTTGATCAGCGGCAGGAAGCTATTCTCCAGGTGCTCGGAGAGGTTTTCCAGCACCGCGCGCAGGTCATGCTGCTGTGCGGGCCGGGCCAGGCCGCGTACGCCTTCCACCAGATCGTTGAGCTGGGCCACGACCCGGGTGCCGACATCGCTGTCGCTGCCGCCCATGGAGCGGTTACGCACGAAGTCGCGCTTGATCTGGGTCCAGCGTTCGCTCTGCTCCGGGGTCTGGTTACCGCGCAGTTCGGCGAGCTTGAGCAGGTTTTCCTCGGCGCCGGTGGTCAGCAACTGGGATTCGCCCTGGTAGTGGTCGGCCAAGAGTTGCAGGAGCTCGGCATCGTTCATCACCGCCGAGATCTTCTCGGCCATCTTGTTCATGTTGCGGTAGCTGCCCTGCAGCTTGAACGGTGGCTCGCTGCGGTACTGGTCGGCCTGGGCGGCGCTGGCGATGTACTGCTGGTTGACCCGCAGCACCACGTCGCGCACTTGCATCAGGCGTTGCAGGGTGGTGGTGATCTCGTTGATCTCGGCGCCGCTGTAGCTGTGGCTCAGTTCGTTGCTGGAGAAGGCCTTGCCCTCGGCCTTGGCGACGAAGCGGTAGACGTCGGCCATGTCGCGGGTGGCCAGGGGCGCCAGCACCGGGTTGGAAGTCAGGCCGTTCTCGATGTAACTCAGGGCGAAGGCTTCCTGCATGCCGCCCAGGGTGTCGCCGAGGTTATAGATGTCGGCCCGGTTGGCCAGCATGTCGGGGATCTTGAACACCTCGCCGGACTCGGTGTACGGGTTGCCCGACATCACCACGCAGAACTTCTTGCCGCGCATGTCGTAGGTCTTGGTGCGGCCTTTCCACACGCCTTCGATGCGCCGGGTGCCGTCGCACAGCGAGATGAACTTCTGCAGGAATTCCGGGTGGGTATGCTGGATGTCGTCGACATAGAGCATCACGTTGTTGCCCATCTCCAGGGCCAGGTTGAGTTTCTCCAGTTCCTGGCGCGAAGTAGCGTCCGGTGCCTGGGCCGGGTCCAGGGAACGCACCTGGTGACCCAGGGCCGGGCCGTTGATCTTCATGAAGATCAGGCCCAGGCGGTGCGCCACGTATTCCATCAGGGTGGTCTTGCCGTAGCCCGGTGGCGAAATCAGCATCAACAGGCCCATCAGGTCAGTGCGCTTGTTCTCGCCCACGGTGCCCATCTGCTTGGCCAGGTTGTCGCCGATAAAACCCAGGTACACATCGTTGATCAGCTTGTTGCGCACGAACGAGCTCAGCGGCCGCGGCTTGAATTCGCTCAGGCGCAGGGCCGAGCGCTCACGACTGATGATGCCCTGGCGCAGCGCCTGGTAGCGCTGCAGGCCGGGCAGGAACTGTTCGCGGTGGGCCCGCAGGCGAGCGAAGAAACCATCCACGGTGAGGGACAGGCTGCGCTCGTGAATGCGTGGGTGTTCGCCCATCAGGTTGTCGACCTTGAACCGCAGGTCGACTTCAGTGATGCGTTTGGCAAAGTCTTCCCGCAGCAGCGACAGGGCCACCGCCTCGGGCACGTAGTCGGCCCACTCGGCGAACTCGCCCTCGGCGCACAGGGCCGAGAGCCAGTTCTCGGTCAATGCCCACTGAGCAGCAGGCCGCTCCACCAGCCGCGCCAGGGCCTGCTGGTAGTCGTCCCACATCCGCGCGCCCTGCAGACGCAAGGTCAGGGCTTCCTGCAGTTGCTTGGCGTATTTGCTGAAGGTGAATTCGATGCGTTCTGCGGCCAGTTCCTGAACCAGGTACTCGGCGGCCTCCGGCAACAGCTCGGCGGCCAGGGTGAAGGCGTGCTGCTGATGCCAGTCACTCAGTGCCGCGAGGATTTCCTCCTGCAACTGCAGCAAGCCTTCACGACGCCCGAACAGCTGCTGAATATGCCGGCTGGTGCGCGCCCGCTCGACCCATTGCTGCGGTTGCGGCTGGTGCTGCTGGCGGCCCCAGAACAGCGTGGCGAAGGCCCGCGCCGCCGCGCCGAAGCGCAGCAGGCCGGCGCTGTCGCGCAGCGGTAGCAGTTGCAACAGGATCGCCGCCGCATCGTGATCGTGAATGCCCTTTTCGTAACCTTCCTTGTAGCGCGGCGCGGCGAAGTCGCGGATCACCCGCGCCAATTCCTCAGGCTGCGCCAGCAAGGGTTTCAGGCTTTCCAGGCTCAGCCCTTCCACGCCCCGGTCGGCAGCGTCCAGCACTTGTCCGGCCAGGTACTCGGCGCGGTACAGCTGGGCCGATTCCGACTCCAGAGCCACCTGCCAGAAGTCGCGCAGGGCTTCCAGCTCGGGGTCGCGCAGAGGTTCGAGGAAATCCGTGCCGGTGAGGTGCAGGTGCAGTTCGTCGCCCCGGGGCATCAGGGTCAGGTCCAGCTCCTGGGTGTTGACGCTGAAACGGTGGCGCGGCCCCAGCTTGATGATGTTGCCGCCCTCTTCGAACAGCTCGGTCTTGTCGCGCAGGGCCCGTACGGCCTGATCCCGGGCGCCCTTGAGGCGCGACTCGACGTCGTCAGCCTTGACGCTGTCCTTGAGCTCGCGCAGGCGCTCGGCCAGCTCCCGCAGCTTGAGGATCAGCGGGTCGGCGGCGAAGAACGCATTGAGCTCCTCGGCCTGGGTGAACTTGGCGGTGCGCCGGCCGAGGCTGTCGAGAATCCGCCGCGCCGCATCCAACAGGCCCTGGGCCTTGCGCTGGCGCTCGTCGAGCAGCGATTGCTTGTGGGCCTCGAAGGTTTCCAGCAACTCCTCGCGCTTGCCGAGGATGTCGCCGAGGAACTGTTCGTGATCACCGAAGCGGCTCTCCAACTCCTCCAACTGCACCAACAAGCGCGACAGTTGCTCGTCACAGCGCTCGGGGTCCTGGGCCTGGGCCAGGGCATTGGTGATGCCCTGGCTGAAGAGTTTGAACTGGGCCCCGAACTGGGCCACGGTTTCGGTCGAGCCCAGGCCCTTGCGCCGCTGTTCGGCACGGGCCTTGGCCTGGTTCAGGCGGGCGTAGATCTGCGAGATGGATTCGATGATCCGGGTGCGCTGGGTGGCGTCGTCGATCTGCAACGAGGCCATCAGGCTCGACAGCATATCCAGGTCGCCAGCCATGGATTGCAGAGCGCCCAGGGGCTCGCTGAGCTGGGCCACGGTTTCGGCTTTCTGCGCCTGGGCGTCCAGGGTTTCCAGCTGAGTGACGAAGGGCTGCAGGGCCTGATCGCTGGCCAGGAAGGTCGCGGTGCCGGCGGCGGTGCGCTCCTGGGCCTTGAGCAAATCGGCTTCCATGGCGTCGATGCGCGCCACGTCGATGTAGCGGTAGTCGCGAATGGTCAGCAGCAGACCGCGCTGGGCGGTGATGCCGTTAAGGGCATCGACAAAGCTCTGCACCTGATCCCAACTGTCCACCAGCAGGCTGTCGAGCAGGGTTTTCTGCTTGGCCTCGGCGGCCACCATGGCCTGGTCCGACTGACGGCGGATGCTTTCGACTTTCTCGTACTCATCCAGCACCAGCTCAGAGGTGGAAGCCACCTCGCGCAGCAGCGGCGCCAGGCCATCCAGCTCGGCACTGCCCAACCAGTGGTACACATCGAACAGACGCCGGGTGTTCTGGCACAGCAACGAATAGCGCTGCACCGACACCGCCGGGGTGTCGATCTCGCGGCACAGATCGTAGAGATCGGAGACGCTGCGCACCAGTTCGGCATTGCCGATGCGCCCCAGGAAACCGCTACGGGTCGGTTGCCGCGCGGCGTATTCCTCGGTGAAGAACGGCGTCTGCCAGATCTGCATCGGATGCACCCGGGTCGGCTCTTCGCCCTCGGCAGCGAAGATCACCATGCGCCCGTCTTCCAGGCGTGCGTAGCCGTGGCCGAACAGCGGGTTCTGCAACTGGCGGTTGATCATGTTGTAGGTCAGCAGCACCGAGCGTCCCTGCTCCGGGTGGTAGAAGATGTACTGCACATCTTCACCGTTGGGCGAGCGCACCGAGCGCTTGAAGCGCATGCCTTCCATGGACTGTTCGAAGGTCTTGTACTCGCCGCTTTGCAGGTAGTAACCGCCGGGGAAGATGATCCCGTGGTCTTCCGGCAACTGCACGCAGGCCAGGCCGATGGCGTCGATGCGCTCTACCTGGCGAGTCAGGCTGTTGAACACCAGGTAGCGCCACTGCTCTTCACGGTACGGCAGGACCTTGAGCAGGATCAGGCTGCCCAGGCGGGCGAATTCGATCTGCGAATCGTCCAGGGACTGGGTCTTGTCCAGCACCTCTTCGCGGTAGATGCCCAGGCCCGACTCGGTGTTGTTCTCGACCTTGATGGTCAGGTCACCGCCGATGGTTTCGACGAACACCGTGTCGAGGATGTTCAGGTGCGGGAAGCGGCCTTCGACCACCATCTCACGGGTGGCCTTCTTCCATTCGAAATCGAAGGGCGCCGGCAGGGCGATATCCCGCTCGCCGCGGTTGTCGATGTACCGGACATCCCGTCCGTCCACCGAGATCGACCAGCGGAACACCCGCACATCGGTGACGCGCTCGCCAATCTGGAAACTCGCCAGCAGCTTGCCGTCACGGATCGCCAGTTGCAGCAGGCGGGTGTTCTTGTAATAGGTGTAGAGCTCGTTGAAATCATTGAGGAAGCCCTGGGCAGAAAGGAAGCTGCCTTCCAGGGGCACGGGCTCGGCTTCGTAGCCTTCGCCCTCTTCCACCAGCCGGTAGAGGGAAAACACGTCGGCGACGCTGGTTTCCTTCTTCAGGCCGATAAATACGTTGTAGCCGAACAACAAGCAGTCGCCGACCTGGACGATGTCCCGGGCGATGCAGTTGTTCTCGGTACGGATGCGCACCCGCCCGACCACTTCCATGCGGCTGTTGCCGAACTCGTCGAGACGCCTCTGGTTGAGGTCGTCGGTGGTGGCCCGCAGGCGCTGGCCCTGGTCCAGCAGGCGCTTGTGCAGCACCTCATAGGCGCCGCCTTCGGCGACGGCCTTGTCCAATACGTCCTGCGGGGGAGTTGCGACTTGAGCGTCCGACATCGTGGCCTTCCTGGATCTACGGCGGTGTGCAAAAAAAGCGGGCTCCTCAAACCTGGAGCCCGGTACCCGACACAAGGCCGGTAGCCGCTGCCGCGGGCTGCGTGCTTGAGGGCCCGAAGGCCCTCAAGGGCTGCGCCTCCTACGGAGTCGGTCGCAGCTTTCGGCAGCGGCTACAGGTGTGTCAGGTGTGGGTCAGGCTTCGGCAGACGGCGCGTCGGCCTTGCGCGAGACGGCAGCGGCGGCCAGTTCAGCGGCAACGGCCGGGGCACCCTTGCCATTGAGCAGGCGTGCCAGGACGTCCTGGACCACCGGGCTCTTGCCCACCACGCCCTCGATGGCCTTGCCCACCGACAGCGATTTGGCGAAGGAATTAAAGAAGTCGCCTTCGCCGCCGACGATTTCGATCTTGGCCTTGCTGAGGGCGGCGGACAGCACTTCGGCCTGGTCCTTGGCGATGTCCTTGTTGGCGGCGATGGCGGCCATCGCTTCCTCGAAGTTCTTCTCCAGTTGCATGCGGAACTCTTCGTGCTGGCGAGCGCTGTCGCTGAGGGAATCCAGGGCACCGAACTTCTTGCCCAGGCCTTCGGCTTCGGCGTTCAGACGCTGCAGCAGCACTTCGGCTTCGGCCGAACCCAGGTCCTTGGTGGCCTTGGCCTTGGCCGCGCCCAGTTGCTCTTCGCCACGGGCTTGAGCACCGAGTTTCTCTTCCATGACCTTGGCTTCCGCCAGGCCGTCCTTCTCTTTGGCAGCCGCCTGGGCTTCCATGACGCGGGCGTCGGCCAGGCCTTTTTCCTGCTCGCCGCGAGCTTCGGCAATCAGCTGCTCGGTGCGTACGCGGGCTTGAGCCAGGCCTTCTTTTTCCTGGGCCGCTGCGGTGATTTCCAGCAC
Source organism: Pseudomonas danubii (assembly GCF_042980055.1). NCBI lineage: Bacteria > Pseudomonadati > Pseudomonadota > Gammaproteobacteria > Pseudomonadales > Pseudomonadaceae > Pseudomonas > Pseudomonas danubii. The sequence goes on along the minus strand of NZ_CP116502.1, from coordinate 2,471,636 downwards.
GCGGGCATCGGCCAGACCAGGCGCGGCGCGCTCGGCTTCCAGGCCTTCGGCCAGGCGCTTCTTGGCTTCGGCCTGTTTGGCCGCCGCTTCCAGTTCGGCCTGGGCCAGGTTGTTGATCTCCACGGCCTTGTGCTTGGAGCGAGTCTCGTCGGCTTCGGCCTGTTTGACCTGACGCACCAGATCCTGCTCGGCTTCGGCCTGGGCCTGGATCACCACCACTTGCTTGGCGCGTTCGGCTTCGGAAATTTCGCGCACCTCCTTGATCCGCTCTTCTTCCTGGGCCACGGTCTTCTCGACCGCTACCCGCTCACGAATCACGGTGGCGATGTTCTTGCGCTGCTCTTCCAGAGCCTTTTCTTTCTCGATGCGCTGCAGTTCCACTTCACGCTCACGGGCCACTACTTCCAGGTCCTTGGCGCGGGTGACTTTCTCCACTTCGATGACCACCGCACGCTGACGGTTCTGCTGGGCCACTTCGACTTCGCGCTGATGGTTCTCGGTGCGCACGTCGATTTCCTGCTGGGACTGAATGCGTGCTTGCTCGGCCTTCAGGCGCTCTTCTTCCTTGACCTTGGCGGTCTCGGCTTCCTCGCGGGCGCGGATGGTTTCGATCTCGCGCTTCTGCCGCGCTTCGGCGTCGGCCTGCTGGCGTTCGAGGGACAGCGAGGCTTCGCGGGTCTCGACGTTTTTCTTCTGGATCGCCAGTTCCTGGTTGCGCTCCAGTTCGTTGGTGATGACGTTCTGCGCCGCGGTCAGCTCGGTGATCTTGCGGATACCTTCGGCGTCGAGGATGTTGCTCGGGTCCAGGGAGTGCTTGGCGGTCTGCTCCAGGTAGTCGATGGCCACGTCTTCCAGCACGTAGCCGTTGAGGTCGTTGCCGATGATCTCGATGATGCGGTCGCGGAAGTCCTGGCGGTTCTCGAACAACTGGACGAAGTCGAACTGCTTGCCCACGGTCTTCAGCGCTTCGGAGAACTTGGCGTTGAACAGCTCGTTGACCGCGGCGCGGTCGGAGGCACGGTCGACACCGATGGCCTTGGCCACCTTGAGCACGTCTTCCTGGGTTTCATTGACCCGCAGGTAGAAAGCCACGGTGATGTCGGCGCGCATGTTGTCGCGGCAGATCAGACCATCCTTGGCCCGACGGTCGACTTCCAGGGTGATCAGCGAGATCCGCATGAACTCCTTGAGGTGGATGACCGGGTACACCAGGGCGCCGGTGAAGTGCACCTTGGGCGTCGAGGACATGTCGTTGACGATCAGCGCCGTGCCTTGGGGGACCTTGATATAGAAGGCCTTGAACAGGGCCAGCAGGCCGAAGACCACCAGAACGACGAGGCCGATCCCGAGCAGGATGGGCAGCAGCGACGGTAAATTCATGCAATCAATCTCCTTTGATTCTGAGGAAGCCCGGGCTCAGAGGCCGCGAAACTCGTCCTCGGTAATGACCCGATAGGCGTGTTGCGCCTCCAGATACTCCAGTAACACGACGCGATCGCCGCGTTTGAAAGCTCGCGCCTCATCGGCACGCACACGCAGGATCAGGCCCGCGCCGCCGTTCTCGAGCACGGCTTCGCCGTGTTCCAGGGTGACTCTGCCGCTGCGTACCACGGCGGTCTGCCCCAGCACCGACTGGCTGCTGGTGGCTTCCATCTTGTGAAACAGCGGACGCAGCGGACGGCAGATGGCCGCGCTGATGGGGGCCGCCAGAAACAGCGCAACCACAGCCAGCAACAGGCCCAGGGGATAGCGCAGCCAACCCAGGGGCAGGTGGCTGAGGACGTAGAGTTCGGCGAAATAGGTCAGGAACCAGCTGAAGAACATCAGCAGGGTCAGCACCAGGGTGACCGGCACCCCGTTGAGCTTGAACTTGATCAGCAGCCCGGCCAGGCCTTCAGTGGCATGGCCGCCTTCGAGCAGCGAATCAGCCTCGAAGTCCAGCAGATCGACCTCGAGCATGCCCATGGCCACCACGGCCCAGTAGATCACCGCCAGGCAGAGCATGAAGCTGAACAGCACTGTGGGGAACGACAACACTGTCTGCAGGAAGATTTCCATTGCTTTCCTATCCCTGAAAAAGCCGGGCAAGGCCCATCGGCCCCGCCCCTACAACACAACGATGAATCAGGACTTGTTGCGATCCTTGAGGCGCGCCAGCACGCTGTCGGCGCTGGTGCTGCCGGCGACGATCCCGGCCTCGCGCAACTTGGCGTCCAGGGCATCGTCGGGGTTGCTGGTGCTGGCCAGCTCCGCTGCGGCTTCCATCTTCGCCGCACGCTCGGCCTGCTTCTGCTTGATCCGCTCCAGGGACTCCACCGCGGTGTGCAGCTTGCTCTGCGAGCCGCCGTAGCGCTGGGCCACGGCCTGCTGAGCCTTCTGCACGCTCTCGGTGGCCTTGACGGTATCCACCTGTTGTTTCAGATGTTTGATATTGCCTTCGGCCTGGGTCACGGCCTTGCGCAACTGGGCCACGCTGGCGGCAAAGCCATCGGCCTGCTCGCGCTCGACCGCCAGGTCATTTTCCAGATTGGCGATCTTCTGCGCCACTTCCTGGGCAAGATTTTCATTACCCGCTTCCAGGGCCTTGAGGGCGTAGCTTTCATACTCGGCGATCTTCGCCGCGCTGCCATTGGCGCGCTCGGCGGCGAGTTTCTGCCGAGCCATGATCTCGGCCAGGGCTTCCTTGGACTTGCGCAGTTCCTGGTCGGCGTCGCGGATTTCCTGATCGAGAATCCTCAGGGCCTGGCTGTCCACCATGGCTTCGCCCGCCTCATTGGCGCCACCGCGCAGGGCGGTAAGCAACTTGCTCCATACGTTCATGTGCATTCCTCCAGGTCAGGCCTGAGCCTTCAGGTAGCCTTCATAGGCCTCGGTAGCCCTGATCACGTTGCTGGCCAGGGTTTCGATCTCGTAAAGCACGTTGGAGAGGATCGAGGTGGCGCTGAGCGCACCGAACATCATGTAGAAGCGCTCGCCGCCCAAGCCGGTTTCCAGACCGATGCTCGACAGCGGGAACAACTGGCGGCTGAGCAGCACTTCTTCATTGAAGGCTTGCACATCGGTGACTTCGCTTTGCGGCCAGAGCAGGGCTTCGACCAGGATCTGCTCGCCGGACAGGGCGACAAACAGCGGCAGGTCGCCGTATTCGCGCATGGTCACGTGCAAGCTCGGTTCGGCGCCTTCAAGCAGTTCAACGCTGGCTTCGCCGCTGCTGAACAACTCGGTGGCCATCAGGGCCTGGCACAGCGATCGGGCATTCCAGATCTGCGGCATGCTCATTTCTCCATCCTTTTCCACAGGAGCCAGCCCCTCGGAGGGCTGACGCAGTTTGCGTTCAACCGCCAGCAACGCCTGGGCGTTCTCGGGCAGTATCCAGACTTCCTTTTTCACCAAGCCCTGATCACGCAGGCGCTGGCGGAATAAACGTTGGTAATGGGCTGAGGATTTGTTTTCCATGGCGCACAGACTAGAGCATCACATGTAAGACTTTCAATTCATCACATGTAATTTTTTAAAAGGGTATTTGTAACAATAGTTTTCTATCGACCAGCTCGGAACAAAACATCGAACCTGTCACGGGGCATAGACCAGATCGAAGGATTTGCAACCGCCCTTCTCATGAAAGGCGCCATTAAACCCGCCACCCCAGAGAATGAGAAGCACAATTATCCCGCCATCGACCTGCAAATAATGAATGAAGGCCACCGTCCAGCGCTGCCTTAATGGCAACCAATGGTCTAGGCTAGGCGGATTTTCCTGCCCAGCGGATGCCCCATGAACAGCCTCAGCAAGCCCCTCGCCGGATTGAAAGTGATCGAACTCGGCACCCTGATCGCCGGCCCCTTCGCCTCGCGCATCTGCGCCGAGTTCGGTGCCGAGGTGATCAAGGTCGAGTCTCCGGACGGCGGCGATCCGCTGCGCAAGTGGCGCAAGCTGTATGAAGGCACTTCGCTGTGGTGGTTCGTCCAGGCCCGCAACAAGAAATCCCTGACCCTGAACCTCAAGCATCCCGAAGGCCTGGCGGTGCTCAAGCAACTGCTGGCCGAAGCCGACATCCTGATCGAAAACTTCCGCCCCGGGGTCCTGGAAAAGCTCGGCCTGGGCTGGGACGTGCTGCACGCCCTCAACCCCAAACTGGTGATGGTGCGCCTGTCGGGCTTCGGCCAGACCGGCCCGATGAAGGACCAGCCGGGCTTCGGTGCGGTGGGCGAATCCATGGGCGGCCTGCGCTATATCACCGGCTTCGAGGATCGTCCGCCGGTACGCACCGGAATTTCCATTGGCGACTCCATCGCGGCCCTGTGGGGCGTGATCGGCGCGCTGATGGCCCTGCGTCATCGCGAGGTCAACGGCGGCCAGGGGCAAGTGGTGGACGTGGCGCTGTACGAGGCGATCTTCGCCATGATGGAAAGCATGGTTCCGGAGTTCGATGTGTTCGGTTTTATCCGCGAGCGCAGCGGCAACATCATGCCCGGCATCACCCCGTCTTCGATCCACACCAGCGCCGATGGCAAGCATGTGCAGATCGGCGCCAACGGCGATGCGATCTTCAAGCGCTTCATGCTGCTTATCGGTCGCGACGACCTGGCCAACGATCCCGCCCTGGCCAGCAACGACGGACGCGATACCCGCCGCGATGAACTCTATGGCGTGATCGACCGCTGGGTGGCCTCCCTGCCCCTGGACCAGGTACTGCAGCAGCTGAATCAGGCTGACGTCCCGGCGAGCCGGATCTTCAGCGCCGAGGACATGTTCCACGACCCGCAGTTCCTCGCTCGGGAAATGTTCCTCCAGGCCAAACTGCCCGACGGCAAGCCCTTCAAGATGCCCGGCATCGTGCCGAAACTCTCTGAGACGCCCGGCTCCGCGGACTGGGTCGGCCCCGAGCTCGGCGAGCATTCGACAGAAGTCCTGGCGAGCCTGGGCTACAGCAGCGAACAGATCCAACACTTGCGCAACTCTGGGGCGATCTAAGCTGAAAAACCGGTTTTCCATCAGCGCCCTGTCCGGCGCCCATCCACCCTTCCTACGCCGTCGCCTTAGGTGCTGCGTGACGTTTCTGCTCGCCCTGCTGTGGCTGCCGAACGCCTTCAGCGAACCCAAGGAGACGCTGTTCTGGCTGCTGCGAGACCTGCCGCCACTGAGCATTTTCGAGGGCGAGCAGAAAGGACAAGGGGTTATCGACCTGCTGATGCCGCAACTGATCGCCAGCCTGCCGGAGTACCAACAACAGATAGTGCGGGTCAATCGCGCCCGGGGCATGCAGATGCTGCGCGAGCCGACCTTCGTCTGCGACCCGTCGCTGATCATGAACAAGGAACGCGAACAGTGGGTGACCTTCTCCATCACCAGCTTCCGGGTCCTGAGCAATGGCCTGGTGATCCGCCGCGCCGACCATGAACACCTGACCCCGTTCGTCCGGGAGGGCAAGGTCGATCTGCGCGCCCTGCTCGCCAGCGGCCAGGAAAAAGTCGGAGTGGTTGCCGAGCGCAGCTATGGCCAGCAAGTCGATAACCTGCTGCATGCAGCCCCCGCGGACTCGGTCAATGCCCACCACGGCAACGACGCCCTGGGCAGCCTGTTGCAGATGCAGCGCCTGGGGCGCCTGCGTTTGTTGCTGGGCTACTGGCCGGAGATTCGCTACCAGGCAATGCAGCAAGGCATGGACCCGCAGGAGCTGGAGTTCTATCCGATCCAGGGCACCCAGCAGTATCAGGAGATCCATATCGGCTGCAGCAAGACCGCCCAAGGGCGACAAGCCATAGCCCGGATCAACCAGGCCCTGCTCAAGCTGCGTGAGGATCGCCTGGTTGAGCTGTATGCCGCCTGGCTGGAGCCGGAGATGCGCGACCCATACCGTGCCGACGCCCGGGCCTATTTCCGCGATCTGCACGACCACTGACAAATCCCGGGCAAAAAGAAACCCCGAGAAGTGGGGAGACGACTCGGGGTTAAACGCGGTCTTTGACGACCGGTATCAGCCGGCTACAAGCACCGGAGCACAATGCCTGATCCTGCTGATACTGAGTCTGACTGACCGGGTGACAGGAAGGTTCCGCAAAAATTTGCATCAGTTGCGCTGATCGAACACCTTGCCTTCAGCTGCATGGCGCAACGCGGCGATCACACAGGGTTCCAGCCGGCCTTCGGCGATCAGCACGTCACGGTGCAGACCATCGACTACGTCGGTAAGCAGGCGCTTGTCGGTGAGCTGGGCCTGATTGACCTCACGCTCCAAGACCATGGCGCCAGCCGCGTTCTTCAGGGTCACCAGGCATTCGCCATGGCCGCCGCAAGGCGTCAGTGTGACCTGGTACGGACTCAGCGACTCGCTCAACAAAAGACTGATACTTTCCATCTAGATCACCACTCAATAGCTCGAATTAGAGGTTCGAAAACAAAAATGCCGGTAGCTTTCTGACATTCAAGTGACCATCGCTCAGAGAAGAAAGTTCGCCACACCTACTGCTGCCGACCTGAGTCATTCGAGCATGCACGGGTAACATGACAGATATAAAACGGCCGACCAGGCGCAAACCACGCCGCCGTTGCATTGGAGCCCAAGCTTTGAAAGCAATGTCGAACAACAAATTGCGCATCATCCTTGCCGACGATCACCCGATCTTCCTGATTGGCTTGCGTGCCGTGCTGGAGCAGGACGACAGCCTGGCCATTGTCGGTGAAGCCCGCTCGCCTTCTGCCCTGAGCCAGCTGATGCAGGAAGTCGAGTGCGACGTGCTGGTAACGGATTTCATGATGCCCGAGGAGCAGCAGAACGACGGCCTGCGCCTGATCGAGCAATTGCGCCGGCATCATCCCGACCTGCCCATCGTGGTGGTGACTATGCTCAATCACGCCGGGCTGTTTCGCTCGATCCTCGACCTGGGGGTGATGGGGTTGCTGAGCAAGGCCAGCCTGGCCGATGAACTGCCGTCAGCGATTGCCCATGCGCGACAGCACAAACGCTATGTGGCCCAGGCCATCAGGCGAGCATTGAGCCTTGCCGGTGAAGTGGGACCGGATCGACTGGTCTCCAAGGATCAGTTGTCGCCCCGGGAACTGGAAGTGATCCGCCTGCTGGCCGCCGGCCATGCGGTGGGAACCATCGCCACTCAGCTCAACCGCAGCAAACAGACGGTCAGCGCGCAGAAAGTCAGCGCCATGCGCAAACTGGGCCTGGCCAGCGAAGCCGCGCTGTACATCTATGTCCAGGAACACGGGCTGTCTTAGGCGCCACGGGCAGCGACCTTAAGCACACAAACCGGCGGCCTGCCCATCCAGGCCGTTGCTGCCCACGCCTGGGGTCTCGGCCAGCCATTGGCGCATCTGGGCGGCACTCATCGGCGGGGCGATGAAACAACCCTGCAGATGAGCCGCCCCCAGGCCCCTGGCCGCCACACAATCGGACTCGGTCTCGATACCGGTCACCACCACCCCCAGGGACATGCGTCGCGCCATGTTCATCGCACCGCCGACCAGCGCCCGCTTGCGCTCATCCGCGGCCATGCCGGCGACAAACACCGGAGGGATCTTCAGCTCGGTGAACGGCAACTCCAGCAAGCGCTGCAGGCTGGTTCCACCGGTGCCGAAATCGCCGATGGACAACTTGCAACCAATCATCCGCAGGCGCAGCAGCGCCTCCACATGGGCGGTATCGGTCTGCAGTTGCGTGGTGTCGATGACTTCCAGGGTCAGCATCCGGGCCGGCACTTCGAAGCGCCTCAGCAACGCCTCCAACTGACGGGGGAACAACGGCCGCTCAAGGATGCCGGTGGGAATGTTCACGGCAACCGGCAGCCAGTAGCCCAGCACCAGTTTCACCCCGGCCACCAGTTCCAGTGCCTGCTCCAGCATGTGCCAGGTGAAGACCTCTTGCAGGCCGGCGAACTCGATCAGCGGAAGAAATTCGCCAGGCATCAGCAGACCCCGCTCGGGATGCTGCCAGCGCGCTAGCGCCTCGACACCTTGAAGCTCGCCATGCTCATGGATGACCGGCTGAAAATGCGCAACCCCACAACCCAGCACCGCCGCCAGCCCCTCATCCTGAGTCACGTCCTCGAAGACAAAGGGCTCAAGGCCCAGCAAGTCCCGGAGCAATGTCTGGTTCAATTCGGGGCCGGCTGCCCTGGCGTGCTGTTGATAGGCACAGAGCAAGTCGCCGAGCACCGCAGCCGAAGCCGGCTTGGGCAGGCATGCGAGCACTTTCAACCCCAGCTCGCGAGCCATGCCGGCTGTACCTTCAAGGACATCCGGCTCTGCGTCGCTGAGAATGATCAGGGCCTTGGCCAGTTGCTGCTGGGCCAGTTCGCGGATCAACTCCAGGCCATCGGTCTGCTCCAGGTACAGATCGCAGATGGCGATATCCACCGGCCCCTTGCTGTCCAGCGAGCGCCGCGCGGACTCCTGGTTCTCGGCGGTCAGCACGTTGAAGACACCATTGGCGTTGAGCATCTGGTGCAAGGCCATCAATTGGAACGAGTTGTCTTCGAGAATCAGCACTTTTAGCGAATGCATGGGGGCAACCTCCGATCGGCGCAGGTGGGAACAGTCCACTACGGGCCGACACGGTAATCAGACAAGTCCTAATCACACATAGGACAAGTCTTATTCGTCCAGAGCCATCTGAATATCGCTGCGCAAAATCCCCATGACCTCAAGCAGCAGCGGCCATTGACGGCCCAGCGCCTGCTCCTGACGCTCCTTGACCAGCACCTCCAGCTCGATACAGGCCTTGGCCAGGGGCAAGGCGTCGATCAGGCAGCACACACCCTTGAGCCGATGCAAGGTGCCTCTCAGGCGCTCCCAATCCAGCACCGCCAAAGCCTCTTCCAGCGCTTGCTGCTCTTGGGCAAGGTTGCGCAACAGCTCCTGCAACATGCGCTGCAACACGTGTTCGTCGGCCTGGGTCATGCCGCGCAAGGTCTGGATGTTGAAGGATGGCGACGGCAGGAAACGGGCCAGAGACTGGGCCAACTGATCCAGGGTCACCGGCTTGACCAGCAACTGATCCATGCCGGCGCGCTCACAACGCTCGCGCTCGTCTTCGAACGCATTGGCCGTGCAGCCGATCACCGGGCAGGGCGAACGCCCTTCCTGCGCCTCGATCTGGCGGATGGCCTCGGTCAGGGCGTAGCCACTCATGCCCGGCATGTTGCAATCGGTCATCAGCACATCAAAGGTCCCGGAGCGCCAGCGCTGCAACGCCTCACGGGCGTTGTCACAGGCCACGACCCGATGCCCGAGGAACATCAGTTGCTGGCTCAGGACCATGCGGTTGGCGCTCAAGTCATCCACCACCAGCACTTCGATGCTGCGGCTCGGTGGACGCTCGGCAGGCGGCGAGACTTGCGGATCGAGATCCTCGCTGACCCGCTCCAGATACAGCTCGATGACAACAACGGTTCCGGCTCCAGGCTCACTCAGCAGGTGAATGCGCCCGCCCATCAACTCGATCAACTGCCGGCAGATGCTCAGACCCAGCCCGGTGCCGCCATAGGTTGAAGAGGTCATGGCATCGGCCTGGACAAAGGGCGTGAATATCCTCGCTTGCTGCTCGGCACTGATTCCCGGGCCGGTATCCGCGACGCTGATACGCAGACACGGGATACCGGACTCATCCGGCTGGCGCTCCACCGTCACCCGCACTTCACCTTCAGCGGTGAACTTCAAGGCGTTGCTCAACAGGTTGTGCAGCACCTGGCGCAAGCGCAACGGATCAAAGAGATAACGCCCCCGGGCTTCCTCGTGGAAGACCAGTTGCAAATGCACGCCCTGGTTGCGCGCAGTCACCTCGAAGAGCTGCCGGACGCTGTCGAAAAAGGGCTTGAGGGCGGTGACCTGCGGCACCAGCTGCATATGGCCGGCCTCGATCTTGGCCAGATCAAGACTGTCCCCCATCAGGCTGATCAACTCCTGGGCAGACTGATAAGCCACCCGCAGAGCCTCGGAAAAAGGCGCGCCACGCACCCTGGCCTGCTCTTTCTCCAGTTCCAGCAAGCCAACGATGGCGGTCATCGGCGTGCGGATCTCATGACTCATGGTGGAGAGAAAAGCGCTCTTGGCGGCATTGGCCTGGTCGGCGGACCGACGCGCCTCCACCAATTGGTTCTCCAGACGCTTGCGCTCGGTGATATCGATCCAGCCACCCAGCAAGCCCTGCAGACGGCCCTCGGCACTGTAGAACGGCACCGTCCATTGATAGGCGTGGATCGATCCGTTGCGCGTCTGCACCTGGCGGTCGGCGAATACCGACTCCTCGGACGCCAGCAACTGCATGATCTCGCCATGCAGCTGGCGCGCGGTGGCTGCAGGCAGCAGATCCAGCTCTGTCAGTTGTCGCCCCTGAATCTGTTCCAGGCTCGTCCCCAACTGCTGTTCATAACTCTTGTTGCAGGTGATCAGGCGCCCTTGCAGATCACGGACAAAGATCGGGTTGGGAATGCCGTCAAGCAGGGCCCGCATGAACACCAATTGATCGTTGAGCCGTTGCTCGGCTTGCAATCGCTGCTGAATCTGCAGCTTGAGCCGACTGCTCCAGGCCAGGGAAATCAGACCGAACAGCAGCGCGGTGGAAATGGCCCAGTACACCCAGGTCGGCACCCGCTGCCAGACCGGCATCGGCACCGGCGTGGCCCCCAGCCACTTGAGACGGATGGCGCTAAGCTCCGCCACGGGCAGCGCCTCCAGCGACTTGTTGAGGATACTCAGCAGCTCGGGTTGATCCTTGCGCACGGAAAACTCGTCGGCCGACCAGGTACCTTCGACGCTGCGTCCCACCCGCAACCCATCGTCAGCGGGCCCCAACCCCAGCGCCTGGACCTGGACCTCGTTCTGAATGGTGGCCATGGCTTCACCACTGCTGACCAGAGCCCGGGCTTCCTCATAGCTGGCAACGCTGCGCAGCCGAATGTCGGGATAGTAGCGCCGGATGTAGCTCTCAAGGGTATGCCGCGCCGGCAACGCCAGGACCTCACCGGCCATCTGCTCCAGGCTGCTCAGACGGCGATCCTCGGGACGCACGACAAAGACCCAGGCGGCACCACCGAAGGCATGGGAGAAATTCAGGAACAACCGCCGGTCCTCACTGGCCGTGAGGGTAGAAGTCATCTGCGCCTGCCCACTCTCCAGCCACTCAAGGGTCTGTGCTGTGGAAAGGCTCTCCTTGTGCACAAAATGCAGGCCGGTCATGCGCGAGATACGGTTGAGCAAATCGATATTCAGGCCGGCCCAGCGCCCTTCCTTGTCCTTGAACACATGGGGCGGGTATTGCTGGGAGGCGACCATGACATGGGGATGCTGGAGAATCCAGGCCTGCTCCTCGGCGCTGAGCTCAATGCGCTCACCGGAAATATTCGCCCCCAGACCGGTGGTCCAGCGGGCCTGTATTTCCCGTTGCAGGGATTCGTCGATGCTCTGCAGCGCCTGCTCCAGCATGCCTGCCAGCAACGCATTGTCGTCACGAGTGGCAAAGGCGAAACCAGTCGGTGGCAAGCGGCTTTCATCCTGGATGTGCACCGCCAGATAAGGGCGCAGGGCCTTGTAGGCGCGCACGATGACCTCATTACCAATGAAGGCGTCGGCGTCGCCCTGATTCAATGCCTCCAAGCCGCTGTAGAGGTTAGGCGAAAGCATGATCTGACTATTCGGATAGGCCGCATGAACCTGCTCGGCGTTGGCATAGCCATCCAACAACACCAGCTTCTTGCCGGCCAGATCACCACTGGGGCTCGACCCGTCACGGCGAACCACCACCACGGCCCTATCGGGCATGTAATCGCTGGTGAAGCGCAGCCCCGAGAGGCCGCGCTCATAGCCATTGGCACTGGTCAGCACATCGATGGTGCCGTTGCGCAGCGCTTCAACCGCCTGCTCGCGCTCGGAAAACCCCAGGACTTCCATTGTCACGTCCAATCGCTCGCCCACCAGACCGAGGTAATCGGCGCTGATGCCCTGATAGCGATTGCGGTCACGGGTGATGTCGATGGGCTGGTAGTCATCAATGGCGATCCCCACCCTCAGGCGTGGATGCGTCGCCAGCCATTGCTGTTCGGCAGGCGCCAGGGCCAGAGGCTGCAGATCGGCGAACGCCGGCACCAGTTTGAAGGGCAGGTTCTTCACCGTGCCGGCCAGCGCGACACCCCAGAGCACGGCCCAGGCCAGCAGGCCCGCCAGTAGCAGGCCCAGGACGCGCCCTACCCTGTACGTTTGTCGAAGCATCATCCGGGCCTCCCTGCCCCTGGCGGGCCAAGCTTGCGCATGAAAAAACAAAGCCCGTCAGGAGACGGGCTTCGTGGACGACAAGACCAAGGGATCAGAGTGGCTTGCCACGATTGCCGTGCTGGCTGACAAAAGCCTGCACCGCTTTCAGGTCATTGGCCAGGACCGTGCAGCGTTCTTCGCGCTGGAACAGGTCGGACAAGTGCGCCGGCAGTTCCAGAGCCTTGCCGACACCGGCCTTCTCCACCGCGTCCGGGAACTTGACCGGGTGCGCAGTGCCCAGGATCACCATCGGTGTATCCAGGCTGCGACGGCACTCACGGGCGGCCTTGACGCCAATCGCGGTATGCGGGTCGAGCACCTCGCCGGTCTGTTCGAAGACTTCGGCGATGGTCTCGCAGGTCTGCTCGTCGTTCACCGCCAGGGAGTCGAACAGCTTGCGCGCTTCGGTCCAGCGATCTTCTTCGACGCTGAAACCGCCGCCTTGCTTGAAGCTCTCCATCAACCCCGCCAGCGCCGCACCATTGCGACCGTGCAGGTCGAACAGCAGGCGTTCGAAGTTCGACGAGACCATGATGTCCATGGACGGCGACAGGGTCGCGTGCAGGGTTTCCTTGACGTACTGATTGCCGCTCATGAAGCGGTGCAGGATGTCGTTGCGGTTGGTGGCGACGATCAGCTGGCTGATGGGCAGGCCCATGTTGCGTGCCAGGTAGCCGGCGAAGATATCGCCGAAGTTGCCGGTGGGCACCGAGAACGCGATGGAGCGCGCCGGGCCGCCCAACTGCAGGGCCGCGTGGAAGTAGTAGACGATCTGGGCCATGATCCGCGCCCAGTTGATCGAGTTCACTGCCACCAGACGGGTGCCCTTGAGGAAGCCCTGGTCGGCGAAGCTGGCCTTGACCATTTCCTGGCAGTCGTCGAAGTTGCCTTCGATGGCGATGTTGTGGATGTTCTCGCCGAAGATGGTGGTCATCTGCCGGCGCTGCACTTCCGAGACACGGTTGTGCGGATGCAGGATGAAGATATCGACGTTATCGCAACGCTTGCAGCCTTCAATGGCCGCCGAACCGGTGTCACCGGAAGTGGCGCCAATGATCACCACGCGCTCGCCGCGCTTCTCCAGCACGTAGTCCAGCAGGCGACCCAGCAGTTGCAGGGCGAAGTCCTTGAACGCCAGGGTCGGGCCATGGAACAGCTCCAGCACCCACTCATTGCCGTTCAGCTGACGCAGCGGGGCAATGGCGTTGTGAGAGAAGGCCGCGTAGGTTTCTTCCAGGATCTTCTTGAAGTCGGCATCCGGAATGCTGCCGGTGACGAACGGGCGCATGACCCGGAACGCCAGCTCGTGATACGGCAGGCCGGCCCAGGAAGCGATTTCTTCCTGGGTAAAGCGCGGCAGGTTCTCCGGCACATAGAGACCGCCATCACTGGCCAGACCGGCCAGCAGCACATCTTCGAAATTCAGGGCCGGTGCCTGGCCACGAGTACTGATATAGCGCATGGGGACAAACCTTCGGTTTGAGCCTCAAGCCGCAAGCTTCAAGCCTCAAGTCAAAGCACATCAGCTTCTGACTTGGCGCTTGCCGCTCGCCACTTGCGGCTGCTTCATTAATTCAAATGTTCGACGCGGATACGGACCACTGGGCCGACAACGCCCTGCAGGGCCTCCAGCGCGGTAATCGCATCGTTGATGTGCTGCTCCAGAACGCGGTGGGTCAGCAGGATCATCGGCACCAGGCCATCCTGTTCTTCCACTTCCTTCTGCATGATCGATTCGATGTTGATGCCGCGCTCGGAAAGAATGCTCGCCACCTGGGCCAATACGCCCGGGTGATCCTTGGCCTGGATGCGCAGGTAGTAGGCACTCTCGCAGGACTCGATCGGCAGGATCGGGTGATCGGACAGGGAGTCAGGCTGGAAGGCCAGGTGCGGCACGCGGTTTTCCGGATCGCTGGTCATGGCGCGAACCACGTCCACCAGGTCGGCCACCACCGACGAAGCGGTCGGCTCCATGCCGGCGCCAGCGCCGTAGAACAGGGTCGAACCGGCAGCGTCGCCATTGACCATCACCGCGTTCATCACGCCGTTGACATTGGCAATCAGGCGGTCGGCCGGGATCAGGGTCGGGTGCACTCGCAGCTCGATGCCCGCCTCGGTGCGGCGCGCCACACCCAGGTGCTTGATGCGGTAGCCCAGAGCTTCGGCGTAGTTCACGTCAGCCGTGGTCAGCTTGGTGATGCCTTCGGTGTAGGCCTTGTCGAACTGCAGCGGGATACCAAAGGCGATGGACGCCAGGATGGTCAGCTTGTGCGCGGCGTCGATGCCTTCAACGTCGAAGGTCGGATCGGCTTCGGCATAACCCAGGGCCTGGGCTTCAGCCAGCACGTCTTCGAAGGTACGGCCCTTCTCGCGCATTTCCGAGAGGATGAAGTTGCCGGTGCCGTTGATGATGCCCGCCAGCCAGTTGATGCGGTTGGCCGAGAGCCCTTCGCGGATTGCCTTGATCACCGGAATGCCACCGGCCACGGCGGCTTCGAAGGCCACGATCACGCCCTTCTCCTGGGCCTTGGCGAAAATCTCGTTACCGTGGACGGCAATCAGCGCCTTGTTCGCGGTAACCACATGCTTGCCATTCTCGATGGCCTTGAGCACCAACTCACGGGCCACGGTATAGCCGCCCACCAGCTCGATAACGATATCGATTTCAGGGTTGGTGGCCACGGCGAAGACATCGTTGGTAATCGCAATACCGGTCGTCTGGAACTGAGGCTTTGGCGTACGGGTAGCAATTTGCGCTACTTCGATTCCACGCCCGGCACGGCGGGCAATCTCCTCGGCGTTGCGCTGAAGTACGTTTAGGGTACCGCCACCGACAGTACCCAGCCCACAGATGCCTACTTTGACCGGATTCACTCTGAACTCCCCATAAAACGGCCGACTCAAGGCCGGCCGTGGAAAACAGCCGCAAACAGCGCGGCTCTCTATTAATGCCCCTCCGGTTGCACCCGGAGGAGCATGATCGTCAAAGGCTAGCGTGACGATGCAGGATTATTTCGCACCCAGGGCCAGTTTGGCGATCTGCGGTGCCGGCTGGTAGCCGGGAATGACTTGGCCATCAGCCAGGACGATGGCTGGTGTGCCATTGACGCCGATCGACTGACCCAGGGCGAACTGCTTGGACACCGGGTTATCGCACTTGGCGGCCTTGATTTCCTTGCCGTCGACCATTTTGTCCATGGCGGCTTTCTTGTCCGCCGAGCACCAGACCGCCTGCAGCTGTTCGTCACCCGGCGAACCCAGGCCCTGACGCGGGAACGCTACATAGCGCACTTCCACACCCTGCTTGTTCAGTGCCGGTATTTCCGCGTGCAGCTTGTGGCAGTAAGGGCAGGTGGTGTCGGTGAACACGGTGATATGGGTCTTGGTCTCGCCGATGGCCGGATAGACCACAGTTTCTGCGACCGGAATACCGTTGATCAACTTGGAAATGCCCAGGCGTTCGGTTTTTTCCGTCAGGTTCACCGGTTTGCCGTCCTTGAGCTGGAACAGATAGCCCTGGACCACGAACTGGCCATCGGCGCTGGCATAAAGCACGCGACTGCCCTTGAGCTTGACCTCGTACAGCCCGGCCAGAGGACTGGCGGTGATGCTCTCCACCGGCACTTCGAGCTGCAGCGTCTCGAGGCTCTTGCGGATGGCTTTCTCGGCACTGTCATCGGCCACGGCGAAGGTGCTGAGCAACGCCAGGGAGGCGGCGGCAAAAATCTGGGTCAAACGCATGGGAACTCCTGAAGGCGGGCAAATGGGCAACTGGGAGCGGTCGCAATGGCAACGGCCCGCAAACACCCGTTTTGCAAACCGGCAAAGCCTACCACATCTGTTTGCCGGCACCGACTACGGGCGACGCAAAGCGCCACCCGGGAGCCAAATCAACCCCGCGGGTGATGCTTGGCGTGCAGATCCTGGAGGCGGGCACGAGCCACATGGGTATAAATCTGGGTGGTGGACAGATCACTGTGGCCCAGCAACATCTGCACCACTCGCAGATCGGCCCCGTGATTGAGCAAGTGCGTGGCGAAAGCGTGGCGCAGGGTGTGAGGCGACAGCGCCTTGCCGATCCCGGCGACCTTGGCCTGGTGCTTGATCCGGTGCCAGAAGGTCTGCCGCGTCATCTGCTCGCCACGCAAGCTGGGAAACAGTACATCGCTGGGCCGCCCGCCCAGCAGCTCGGCCCGGGCATCACGCATGTAGCGCTCGACCCAGACAATCGATTCCTCGCCCATAGGCACCAGGCGTTCCTTGCTGCCCTTGCCCATGACCCGCAACACACCCTGGCGCAGGTTGACCTGTTCCAGGGTCAGGCTGATCAGCTCAGTCACCCGCAGGCCGCAGGCGTAGAGCACCTCCAGCATGGCGCGATCGCGCTGGCCGATGGCCTCGCTCAAGTCCGGCGCCGCCAGCAACGCCTCGACATCGGCCTCCGACAGGGACTTGGGCAGCGGGCGTCCCAGTTGCGGCATATCGATCTGCAAAGTCGGATCGATCTCGATCAGTTTTTCTCTCAGCAAATAGCGATAGAAGCCCCGCACCCCAGAGAGGAATCTGGCCGTGGAACGGGGCTTGTAGGCTTGCTCCACGCGCCAGGCCAAATGATCGAGGATCAGCTCGCGTCCGGCCCGCGACAACTCCACCCCCTGCTCCTGCAACCAGCCGTTGAACAGCGCCAGGTCACTGCGATAGGCATGGCGGGTGTTGTCGGACAGGCCTTTCTCCAGCCACAGGGCATCGAGAAAACGGTCGATCAGGGGGTGGTCGATGGCAGGCATAAAGACTCGAAAGGCACGGCCCAGGGGCCACGCGTAAAAAAATAGTGAACTGCGCAGAGGGTCGCTAGTCTTTCATAGCCAGCCATTTCAAGGAACAGGGTGCATTGATGAGTGAACAACAGATTCTGCTGGCCTTCGGCGGCATCGGCGCGGCAGCACTGGGCTGCCAATGGCTGGCCTGGAGGCTGAAACTGCCAGCCATTCTGTTCCTGCTGCTGAGCGGCATTCTTGCCGGTCCCGTGTTGGGCTGGCTCGATCCCCAGGAGATGTTCGGCCCGCTGCTGATGCCCCTGGTGTCCCTGGCGGTGGCGCTGATCCTGTTCGAAGGCAGCCTGACCCTGCACCTCTCGGAATGGCGTGAAATCGGCAGCGTGGTGCGCCGCCTGGTGACCATCGGCGCGCTGTCCACCTGGGCGGTGATCACCCTCGCCACCCATTGGCTGCTGGGCTTCGACTGGATGCTGGCCTTGCTGTTCGGCACCTTGACGCTGGTCACTGGGCCGACGGTGATCGTGCCCATGTTGCGAGTGGTGCGACCCAAGGCCTCGATCGCCAATATCCTGCGCTGGGAGGGCATCGTCATCGACCCTATCGGCGCCCTGCTGGCCGTGGTGGTCTACAGCTTCATCATCGCCAGCGCCGCCGGCGAGGGCCTGAGCCACAGCCTGCTGACCTTTGGCGGGGTGATTCTGTGCGGCAGCCTGTTCGGCATCGCCGGCGGCTGGGTCCTGGGCACCATCATGCGTCGCCAGTGGCTACCGGAGTACCTGCACAACCTGGCGACCCTGGCCGCAGTCCTGGGAATCTTCATCGCGTCCAACCAAGTGATGCACGAATCCGGCCTGCTGGCCGTGACCCTGATGGGCATGTGGATGGCCAACATGAAGGGCGTGGATGTCCGGCACATCCTGCACTTCAAGGAAAACCTCAGCGTGCTGCTGATTTCCGGGCTGTTCATCCTGCTGGCAGCGCGCCTGGACCTCAAGGCACTGATCGCCCTGGGGCCGCTGGTGCTGATCCTGCTGCTGGTGATCCAGTTCATCGCTCGCCCGCTGAATGTGTTGCTGTCCACTGCCCGCTCCAGCCTCAACTGGCGTGAACGCGCCTTGCTGGCCTGGATTGCGCCACGAGGGATTGTTGCGGCAGCGGTGTCGGCCATCTTCGCCATCCGCCTGGATGAAGCCGGTCACGAGGGGGCGTTGCTGCTGGTGCCACTGACCTTTGCCGTGATCATCGGCACCGTGGTCCTGCAAAGCGCTACTGCCCGGCCCTTGGCGCGCCTGCTCAAAGTCGCGGAGCCCGCTCCCAGCGGCTTCCTGATTGTCGGCGCCAATGGCCCGGCCCGCACCATTGGCAAGGCCTTGCAGCAGTTGGGCAGCCGAGTGCTGCTGACCGACTCCAGTTGGGAGAATATCCGTGCAGCACGCATGGAAGGCCTGCCCACCTATTTCGGCAACCCGGCCTCGCAGCACGCCGACGCGCATCTGGATCTGGTGGGATTGGGGCATTTGCTGGCGCTCTCACCTTCAGGCGAACTCAACACCCTGGCGGCCATGCGCTTTCGACACGACTTTGGCCATCAGCGCCTTTATGCCCTGGCCAACAGCCAGGAAAGCCGACGCACCGACAAGCACCGCGCCAGCCACGAACATCGCGGCCAGCTACTGGGCAGTGAGGCCCTGACCTACACCAAGCTGGCCAGCCTGCTGGGCCAGGGCGCCGAGCTGTACAGCACGCACCTGACCGAAGCCTTTGGCTGGAACGACTACCAGACTTTGCACGGCGAACGCGCAACCCTGCTGTTCGCCCGCGACAGCAACGGCTGGGTGCATGTAATCACCCCGGAAAGCGGCCTCAAGCCGACGGCTGGCTGGACCCTGCTGGCACTGATCCAACCCGAGTCACTCTAAGAAGCGGGTTTGCCGGCGAAGGGGCCCGCAGGAACGCCTTCGCCGGCAAGCCGGCTCCTACGCTGCGAATCCCGGAAGCACCGGCACCGGGCGCTTGTCGTCATCGATGGCGACGAAACTGAACAGACCATGAATGGCCTTTTCCCGTCCGTCGCAACTCATGCTCTCGACAAACACCTCTACCTCAACCTTGAGGCTGGTGTTGCCCACCTTCACCACCCGCCCTACCAGCTCGACAATAGAACCGGCGGCAATCGGATGATTGAAGTCGATACGGTCGGTGGACACTGTCACCAGTGGCAACCGGCAAAAGCGCGTGGCGGCGATAAACGACACTTCGTCCATCCAGGCCAGGGCGGTGCCGCCGAACAGGGTGTTGTGATGATTGGTGGTGGACGGGAATACCGCCTTGGTCACACGGGTCACCGAGAGTTCGGTACGACGCTGGATTTCTTGCTCACGAAGGGTCATCGGACTACTGCCTGAATGGATAGATCCGCGCAGGGGCACGCTGCGGGCATGGAACGCCAATGAGCGCTGCAAGGCAGCGACCAAAGGCTTGATGGGAACAATCGGGGGCCGCCTGCCTGTGGATAACAACAGGCCAGGAACGCCGGGAGGCGTGTGACGCACCCTGGGCGTTCCGTGCAGGCTGCACGGCGCGGGCGATCACACTTTATTGGGTCGGCGAGTATATCGCCGCCCGGCAGGGGCCGAAAGAACCCGGCAGGGGTCAGAGGTCACGATCGGCGATAAAAAATGCGATCATCCGCGCCCCCAACAAGGAGAATCGCCGTCATGGATGCCCTTTCCGCGCCTTCGCTCGTCGAGCACCTGCAGCAACGCCTGAGCGCCGCGACAACGGATCATCCGAGTTTCATTGGCGCGCCCATCGATATCAGCTCACTGACACCCGCTCAATTGGGCAGCCTGTGGCCGGCTATCCGCCGAGCACTGCGTACCCCTGAAAACCCGGCTGCGCAGCAGATGGCGAACTCAATTGTGCAGCAGGCCGCACAGCTGGAACTGTGCCCAGCCCTCGATCAAACCACCCTGCTGGAGGTGCTGCGCACTTGTCTGAGCGGGCAGGAGGCGGTGGAGCAACTGGCCTATCACAGCGGCAAACCGAGCAGTGCACTGAGCAGCGAGTTACATAGAATCCTCGGCGAACCCTCGATACGCTGGGCTGCGGACTACCACCAGACGTACGTATTGGCACAATGGCTGGATGCACAAGCCCAGGCAGCCCTGCACCGTTGCGTGGAACAACACTACGCCGATGCGCCCTACGTCCGGCAGGAGTTCGAACTGCTTGAACAACTGGAACCGCAATCCCGACTGGCCCTTGCCAGCAGCGAGTACTGGACCGGTCATCACTCACTGAGCAGCGACCCCGCCACGGCGCTGGCCGACGATGCTGCCTATGTCGAGTTCTCCCAGCAGATCCTCAACACCGCCGCCCAGCGCCTGGAAGATATTCACAGCGGCGCCACCCCCTATGTGGCCGATGGCGCCTTCAGCACCCATGACACACCAGTAATCGCCCGTGCCGCCCGGATCGCCCTGCGGCGCGATGCGCCCTGGCTACCGCCACTGATGGACACTTTGCTGACCAAGGCTTGCGTCGCCCCAACCCAGGCCAAAACCGCGCCGTCGCAATCCCTGGCCATTGCCCTGGGTCATTGCATCGAACAGATACCAACGCCGGAAAGCGTGCAAACGCTGCGCAGCGCCCTGAGCCTGGTGCGACATGCCGGCCTGCAGAAAAAACTCACGCGCAATCTCAAACCCGCCGAGCGCGGACTGGCCCAACGCCCCGAGATTGCCCTGCGCCTTGCCCCAATCAGTGCTCCCGGAAAAGCCCAGCACGCGCTTCTGGCCAGTTGCCTGGAGTCAGGACTGTGGCAACACTTCGAGCTGTCTTTGAGCGACTGGCGAAGGCAACTGGTGGATTCTGCCGTGGGCGCGCCCTTTGCCCACTCGTTGATATGGGTGGCTCACAACGACTGTGGCCAACGCTGCAGTTTCCTATTGACCCAAAACGCGCAAGCTCTTGACGTGCGGGGTCAGCCGCTGCCCCTGGAGGCCGGATGCCGGATTTCACTGTGGCACCCCCTGTCGAGCGACGAAGCAGAGCGCCAAGCCTGGCAAGCCGTGATCACCGAACGCCAGATCAGGCAACCACTGCGCCAGGTATTTCGCGAGCACTACCAGGCACCTGACCATGAGCTGGAAAGCCCCTCCTACCAAGCATTCGCCGGGTACAGCCTATCCATTCGCCCATTGATCGGCCTGGCACGCCGCGAGGGCTGGAAGATCGACAGAGACGGTAGCCTGAGCCGGAACCTGAGCGACATCCGAGTGAGTCTGAATGTCGACGTGCCACTCTATCCCGGCTTACAAGGGCACTGCTTGTCCGGCGCCACGTGCTTCGCTCGTCACACCGAGAAACACTGGCAGCCTGTGCTGCTGAAAAATGTGCCGGCGCAGGTCTTTTCAGAGGCTTGCCGAGCCATCGATCTGCTGGTCAGCATCAGCGCTTTCGCCGTTGAAGAACTGACGCAGACCGCCGCTGGCATTCCTCTTCCCCAGGCCTCGCCAGGCAAGCGCGAAGAGCGCCTGAATCGACTGGCCGGGCACAATCTCACGCAAATGACATTGATGCGCCAACAGGTGCTGAATACAGCCTTTGCGACGCACATCAAGGCAGGAAAGCTGAGTATGGATGAGCGCCATGTGCGGGTCGGTGACTACGCCGTGCACTTGGTGACCGGGCGCGTGTCACGCGATGGAGGCGCGGTGGACCTGCCACTGGCGGCACAAAGTGGCAAATTGGCCGCCCTGCCCTGGCTGCCTTATGACGAGGTACTGCTGGAACGGATCGCCAACACGGTCTGCGCCCTGCTGAACCGCTCCGGGCATTAAATGACAGGCAACAAAAAAGCAGCCCGTAGGCTGCTTTTTTCTGCATCGGAAGCTGGACTTAAACCAGTTTTTCCTTGATGCGAGCTGCTTTACCCGACAGGTCACGCAGGTAGTACAGCTTGGCTTTACGCACGTCACCGCGACGCTTGACAGCCATGCTGTCGATCTGCGGGCTGTAGGTCTGGAAAGTACGCTCTACGCCAACACCGTTGGAGATTTTACGTACGGTGAACGCGCTGTTCACACCGCGGTTGCGCTTGGCGATAACTACGCCTTCGAACGCCTGCAGACGGGAACGATCGCCTTCCTTCACTTTCACCTGAACGACAATGGTGTCGCCCGGGGCAAAGGCTGGGATCTCTTTGGTCATCTGCTCTGCTTCGAGTGCAAGGATGATTTTGTTGGTCATGCTGTGCTCCTAAGGTAAATCGTCGGATCTACCATCGATACGTTGTTAACTATCGTCCCGCTCGCGGAGATATTCCTCGAGCAGCTTCTTCTCTTCTCCAGAAAGCGAGCGGCTTTCCAGAAGATCGGCGCGTCGTTCATAGGTCCGACCAAGGGACTGCTGTAAACGCCAACGCCGGATGTGTGCGTGGTTGCCACTTAGCAACACGTCGGGAACACGCTGATCCGCATACACCTCCGGTCGGGTGTAGTGCGGGCAATCCAGCAGACCGTCCGTGAAGGAATCTTCCTCCGCGGAATCCACATGCCCTAAAGCTCCGGGCAGCAGTCGCGTAACCGCATCAATCAGGACCATCGCCGGCAGCTCGCCACCGGAGAGTACATAGTCGCCAATCGACCACTCTTCATCGACATGAGCTTCAATAAATCGCTCGTCAATGCCTTCATAACGACCAGCAATCAGGATCAATGCATCCTCATTCGCCAACTCGCGTACCGCCGACTGATTCAGTTGACGGCCTTGGGGCGACAGGTAGATCACCTTCGCACCCTCCCCGGCTGCGTTTCTGGCCTGAACCAGTGCATCCTCCAGGGGCTTGATCTTCATCACCATGCCAGGGCCACCGCCAAACGGGCGATCGTCCACAGTGTGATGTCGATCCGTGGTGTAGTCTCGCGGATTCCAACAAGTGAGCTGCAAGAGCCCCTGTTTCACCGCGCGGCTGGTTATGCCGTATTCGCTGATGGCGGAAAACATCTCGGGAAACAAACTGATCACTTCTACGCGCAAGTTAGCCACGCTTAGAAGTCCGCATCCCATTCCACCTTCATCTCGCCCGCGGCCAGATCGACGGCCAACACGCATTGCTCGGTATAGGGCAACAGGCGTTCGCGATCATCCAGGCTGCCAGCGCAAGGCTTGACCACCATTACATCGTTCGAGCCGGTCTCCAACAGGTGATCGATCTGCCCGAGCAGTTGCCCGAGGGTGTCGATGACCTTGAGACCTTGCAGCTGGTACCAGTAGTACTCGCCGTCGGTCAGTTCAGGGAACAGGTTGCGCGGCACGCAGATCTCGTAACCGGCCAGAAGACGAGCTTCTTCGCGATCATCAAGACCCTTGAGCTTTGCGACCAGGAACTTGTCGTTCCCGCGTCCGCTGACCAGCTCAACCTGTTTCACGCTACCTTCGCGCTTGAGCGTCCAGGTTTTGTAGTCCAACAGGTTTTTAATCGGATCAGTAAAGGAAAAGACCTTCACTTCGCCGCGAACGCCATGAACAGAGTAGATTTTGCCGATAACGATCAAATCATCAGCAGGAGCTGGCGTCGCGTTCATAGGGTTCAGGCTGCAGCCTTAGCCGATTCCTTCAGCAACTGAGCAACGCGCTCAGAAGGCTGTGCACCAACGCTCAGCCAGTAGGCTACGCGCTCTTGGTTCACGGACAGGCGGACTTCTTGACCACGAGCGATCGGGTTGAAGAAGCCAACTTGTTCTTTGTGCGAACCGTCGCGTGGGTTACGGCTGTCGGTCACGGTCAAGTGGTAAAACGGGCGCTTTTTGGAGCCGCCAAGGGCAAGACGGATTGTTAGCATGTGAACATCGTTCCTGTAGTCGGTGCTGCAAATCTAAATGCACAGCGGGCATGGGTGCCCGAAAGGCCGCATATTCTAAGGAATATCCGGACTTTTGCAAATGACTTTTTCCGGCGCCTATCGGCTGCCACTCAGATTTGCTATGGAGCCGCCGCAAGCGGCAGCGAGTGAGCGCGCCCCAATCGAGGGTTTGCTCGAGATTCCACGTCCCCGTGGAATAGCGCCGACATGACTGCCGGCGCGGATTCTTCACATTTTCGGCATGCCGCCGCCGGGCAACATGCCGCCCATGCCGCGCATCATCTTGGCCATCCCGCCCTTGGCGGAGAACTTCTTCATCATCTTCTGCATCTGCTTGTGCTGCTTGATCAAGCGGCCGATGTCCTGCACCTGAGTACCGGAACCCATGGCGATCCGGCGCTTGCGCGAACCGCTGATCAGCTCAGGGTCGCGGCGCTCGGCCGGGGTCATGGAGTTGATGATGGCTTCCATCTGCTTGAACTGCTTTTCAGCGGCGCTCTGTGCGTTGCCCATCTGCGCCAGATTGACGCCGCCGATGTTCGGCAGCTTGTCCATCAGGCCGCCCAGACCGCCCATGTTCTTCATTTGCTGCAGTTGGTCGCGGAAGTCTTCGAGATCGAAGCCTTTGCCCTTCTTCAGCTTCTTGGCCAGTTTGTCGGCCTTTTCCTTGTCGAGGGTCTGCTCGGCCTGCTCGATCAGACTGAGCACGTCGCCCATGCCAAGAATTCGCGAAGCGATACGTTCAGGGTGGAATGGCTCCAGCGCCTCGGTCTTCTCGCCCATACCGATGAACTTGATCGGCTTGCCAGTGATGGCCCGCACCGACAGTGCGGCGCCGCCACGGGCGTCACCATCGACCTTGGTCAGGATCACCCCGGTCAGCGGCAGCGCGTCACCAAAGGCCTTGGCGGTGTTGGCGGCGTCCTGACCGGTCATGGCGTCGACCACGAACAGGGTTTCCACCGGCTTGATCGCCGCATGCAGCGCCTGGATCTCGTCCATCATCTCGCTGTCGACGTGCAGGCGACCGGCGGTGTCGACGATCACCACGTCGATGAACTTGAGCTTCGCTTCCTTTATAGCTGCTTCGGCGATGGCCACCGGCTTCTGGCTCAGGTCCGACGGGAAGAAGGTCACGCCGATGTCGTTGGCCAGGGTCTCCAGCTGCTTGATCGCCGCCGGGCGGTAGACGTCGGCGGACACCACCATCACGCTCTTTTTCTTGCGCTCTTTAAGGAAGCGCGCAAGTTTGCCGGCGGTGGTGGTCTTGCCCGCACCTTGCAGACCGGCCATCAGCACCACGGCTGGCGGCACGGCGCTGAGGTTGAGGTCTTCGTTGGCCGCGCCCATCAGGCTTTCCAGCTCGGCCTGGACGATTTTCACAAAGGCCTGGCCCGGGGTCAGGCTGCGGGACACTTCGGTGCCGACCGCACGCTCCTTCACCGAGTTGACGAAGTCCTTGACCACCGGCAACGCAACGTCGGCTTCGAGCAGCGCCATGCGCACTTCGCGCAGGGTGTCTTTGATGTTGTCCTCGGTCAGCTTGGCCTTGCCGGTGACATGGCGCAGCGTCTGCGAGAGACGGTCGGTTAGGTTTTCAAACATGCTCGATCCTTTCAGGCCCAAGGTAGACCGGGGTAATGGCGGCCCAGAGCTTAATAAACAAGAGCTCGATGAGCCTGCGGCGTGGGCAGGTCGCGGATTATAGCGAAGACTGTGCGTGGCGGACACCTCGCCGTCTGCTTGCGTGGTCTTTCAGGGCTGTGGGTTCTATGCCAAACTCAGCGACTTTCGGGCTTGCCTAACAGGATTTATGCTCCCCTTGTCACCCAGCTTGCTACCCACCCTCGCCGCCGCCGTCCTTTATGCCGCTGCGACCTTCTATCAAGGCTCTCGCCTGGCCACAGGCGCCAAGGCAAACAAGCGCCTGCTGGTTATGCTGGGCATCCTGGCCCTGCTCGCCCACGGCATCAGCCTGCTGACCCATTTGCTGACCCCGGCCGGCCTGGGCTTGGACTTCTTCAGCGCCGCCAGCCTGATCGCTGCCGCGGTCATCGCCCTGACCTTACTGGCCTGCTGGCGGATTCCCGTGGAAAACCTGCTGGTGCTGCTGTTCCCGCTCGGCGCCCTGACTGCGCTACTGGCGCAGTTCGTGCCTACCGGAACCGTGCCGGTGATCGATGAGGAACCGGGAATTCTCGCCCATATCCTGCTGTCGATCCTGGCCTACGGCATGTTCACCATCGCGGTGTTCCAGTCCCTGTTACTACTGGTGCAGGACCATCAGCTGAAGAACAAGCACCCCTCCGGGCTGATCAGGAACTTCCCGCCCCTGCAAACCATGGAAAGCCTGCTGTTCGGTTTTCTCTGGGCCGGTTGGACCCTGCTGTCGCTGTCGCTGATCTCCGGCTGGCTGTTCGTCGAGAACCTGTTCGCCCAGCACCTGGTGCACAAGACCCTGCTGGCCTGCCTGGCCTGGGTGGTGTTCAGCGTGCTGCTGTGGGGCCGCAACCGCCTGGGCTGGCGCGGGCACAAGGCGATTCGCTGGACCCTCGCGGGTTTTTGCCTGCTGATGCTGGCGTACTTCGGCAGCAAGCTGGTTCGTGAATACATCCTGCACATCTGACGACCGGCCATGACCGACTCCTTGCCCTCCGGGCCCATGCTCGCGGTAATCGCCCTGCTGATTGTCTGGTCGGGGCTGTTCACTGCCATCGATGCCGCCCAGCAGCACCTGCTGACCCAACGCAACGGCTCACGCTCAGGCGACAAACCGACGGCACAGCTGGCCTTCCCCAAGGAAAGCCTGATCCTGTGCAACACCCTGTGCCGAGTCCTGGCGGTGATCATCAGCACCTTGCTGGCGCTGTTCTACTGGGCGGAAAACGGCCCCTGGCTGGCCTGCCTGATCAGCACCAGCGGCTTGCTGGTGTTGGCCGAGTACTTGCCCCGCACCCTGGCTTTGCGCTACCCGGAAAGCACTCTGAGCTTTGGCAACAGCCTGCTGGCCATCCCCATGAAGCTTGTCTATCCCCTGGCCTGGCTGCTGCAGGCCATCGGCCAGTTGCTGTTGCGCCCGTTCGCCGCCAAGGCCAGCGCGGTCAAGCACAGCGAAGACGATCCGGCACGGCTGGACGATGAGCCCGCCCCCCAGGAACACCACGCCCTGTCCGGCATCCACGCCCTGGACAAGATCACGGTCAATGACATCCTGGTGCCTCGCAGCGAAGTGGACGGCATCAACCTGGACGACTCCATCGACGAGATCATCGCCCAACTGCGCCTGAACAAACGCACGCGCCTGCCAGTGTTCCACAGCGATATCAATCAGGTGGAGGCTGTCCTTAATACCCGCCAGATCCGGCACCTGCTGCCGGACGCCAGCCTGACCAAGGAAACCCTGCTGGCCGCCTGCCACGAACCCTACTTCGTCCCCGAAAGCACCCCGTTGCAGTTACAGCTGCTCAATTTCCACAAGCAGCAGCGGCGCCTGGGCATGGTGGTGGACGAATACGGCGAAGTGCTGGGCATCGTCACCCTGGAAGACATCCTCGAAGAAATCGTCGGCGAGTTCGAAAACGAGCACAGCCTGGACAACCCCCATATCCACCCACAGGCCGATGGCCGTTATGTGGTGGAGGGCGCGGCATCGATCCGTGAACTGAACAAGAGCCTGGGCTGGCACCTGCCCAGCGACGGCCCCAAGACCCTCAACGGCCTGGTCACCGAAGCCCTGGAAACCATTCCCGACAGCGCCGTGTGCCTGAAGATCGGCCGCTACCGCCTGGAAATCCTCGAAACCGAGGAAAACCGTGTCAGCCGCGTACTGCTCTGGCACACCAGCAGCGTTCCCGCCCGGACCTGACTCGATGCTGATGCCTGCGCCCTGAACCTCTGCAAAGGAGTTTCGGGGCCTGGCGCAGTCATGCAAAACCACCAACGACCACAACCCTTGTTGGATCGTTAGCAGCCTTTCTATAATCGCGCTGCTTACCCAAGCCCCGCAGATCCGCGTGCTACCCGCACCGAGAGCGATCCTGCATGCATCACCCGCCACTGTTCGACGTCACTCCCATCCCGAGTGACGACCGCGCCAAACCCACATCCCTGGGTGCTCGACCATAATAATTCGCTCCACTGGAGCACAGACTGTCAGGGATATCCGCATGACGACCAACACCGCCTACAGCGCCTGCGCGCCCGCTCAACCGAGCAATTCCACCACCCGGGTGGCCACCGCCAGCTTTATCGGCACCGCCATCGAGTTCTACGACTTCTACGTCTACGCCACCGCCGCTGCGCTGGTGATCGGGCCGGTATTCTTCCCCCAGACGTCCGGCACCGCCCAGATGCTCTCGGCCTTTCTGACCTTTGGCATTGCCTTCCTCGCCCGCCCCCTGGGTTCGGCGCTGTTCGGCCACTTTGGCGACCGTATCGGACGCAAATCGACCCTGGTCGCCTCCCTGCTGCTGATGGGGGTGTGCACCACCCTGATCGGCGTGCTGCCGGGCTATGCCAGCATCGGAGCCTGGGCGCCGATCCTGCTTTGCGTATTGCGCTTCGGCCAAGGGCTGGGGCTGGGAGGCGAATGGGGTGGCGCAGCCCTGCTGGCCACGGAAAACGCTCCGCAAGGCAAGCGCGCCTGGTTCGGCATGTTCCCACAACTGGGCCCCTCCATCGGTTTTCTCGCCGCCAACGGCCTGTTCCTGGCCCTGGCCATGGGCCTGGATGACGAACAGTTCCGCTCCTGGGGCTGGCGCATTCCGTTTCTGCTCAGCGCGGCGCTGGTGATGGTGGGCCTGTATGTGCGCCTGAAGCTGCACGAAACCCCGGTGTTCGCCAACGCCGTGGCACGCCAGGAACGGGTGAAAATGCCACTGGTGGAGCTCTTCAGCCAGTACTGGCTGCCAGTGCTGCTGGGCGCCGCGTCGATGGTGGTGTGCTACGCGCTGTTCTACATTTCCACGGTATTTTCCCTGAGCTACGGTGTCGCCACCCTGGGCTACAGCCGGGAAACCTTCCTCGGCCTGCTGTGTTTCGCAGTGCTGTTCATGGCCGCGGCCACGCCCCTGTCGGCCTGGGCCAGCGACCGTTTCGGGCGCAAGCCCGTGCTGATTGTCGGTGCCGTGCTGGCTATTCTCTCCGGCTTCACCATGGAACCCTTGCTGACTCAGGGCTCCACCGCCGGTGTGGCGCTGTTTCTGTGCATTGAGCTGTTCCTGATGGGGGTGACCTTCGCCCCGATGGGCGCGCTGCTGCCGGAACTGTTTCCGACCCATGTGCGCTATACCGGCGCATCGGCGGCTTACAACCTGGGGGGCATTGTCGGTGCTTCGGCCGCACCCTTCTTCGCCCAGAAGCTGGTGGCGATGGGTGGGTTGAGCTGGGTAGGCGGGTATGTGTCGGGGGCGGCGATCCTGAGCTTGATCGCGGTGCTGTGCTTGAAGGAAACGCGCAATAACGATCTGAATCGGGTCGTCTGAGCGACCGCTTCGCGAGCAAGCTCGCTCCTACAGGTTCAATGCAAACCTTGTGGAAGCCAGCTTGCTCGCGATGTTTCTCAGAGTTCGACCACTACCGCTTGCGCAGCGCGGGTCGCCTTGGCCCGGGCGGCCTCGATCGACTCATCACGAGCCAGAGCCACGCCCATGCGGCGCTGGCCGTTGACCTCAGGCTTGCCGAACAGGCGCAGCGCAGTGTCCGGCTCGCTCAGGGCGACGCCGAGGTTGGCGAACGCGGTCTGGGTGGATTTGCCTTCTACCAGAATCACTGCCGAAGCCGATGGACCGAACTGACGGATCAGCGGAATCGGCAAGCCGAGGATCGCCCGCGCATGCAGGGCGAACTGGGACAAGTCCTGGGAAATCAGGGTCACCAGGCCGGTGTCATGGGGACGCGGCGACACTTCGCTGAACCACACCTGATCGCCCTTGATGAACAGCTCCACGCCGAACAGGCCGCGGCCGCCCAGGGCTTCGGTCACTGCCTTGGCCACACGCTCGGATTCGGCCAGGGCTTTGGGGCTCATGGCCTGAGGCTGCCAGGATTCCTGATAGTCGCCCTTTTCCTGACGATGACCGACCGGCGCACAGAAAGTGGTGCCGCCTACGTGGCGCACGGTCAGCAGGGTGATCTCGTAGTCAAAATCGATGAAGCCCTCGATGATCACCCGGCCCTTGCCGGCACGCCCGCCTTCCTGGGCGTAGTCCCAGGCTTTCTGTACGTCATCGACACTGCGCAGCAGGCTCTGGCCCTTGCCCGAGGAGCTCATCACCGGCTTGACCACGCAAGGGAAACCCAGGTCTTGCACCGCCTTGGAATAGTCTTCGAAGGTATCGGCGAAATGGTAAGGCGAGGTCGGCAGGTCCAGCTCCTCAGCCGCCAGACGACGAATGCCTTCACGGTTCATGGTCAGCGAAGTGGCCCGGGCGGTGGGGATTACGGTGAAGCCTTCAGCTTCCAGTTCCACCAGGGTCGCGGTAGCGATGGCTTCGATTTCCGGAACGATGAAGTGCGGCTTCTCAGCCTCGATCACCGCCCGCAGGGCCGCACCGTCGAGCATGTTGATCACGTGACTGCGATGGGCCACCTGCATCGCCGGCGCATTGGCGTAGCGGTCCACGGCAATCACCTCGACACCCAGGCGTTGCAGCTCGATCACCACTTCCTTGCCCAACTCACCACAGCCACAAAGCAAGACGCGGGTCGCGGTTGGCGACAATGGAGTTCCGATACGAGTCATCTGAAGGTCCTCAAAGGAGCGGATCATCGAGGGCCGAGCGCCAGGCGGGCGACCCATGGGGAAAGAGCGCGGCATTTTACATGAACCGCGGGGTTTGACTCAGCCGGCGCACGCCGCTTTGCGCAAACGCCAGGCCATCGCCAGCCAGACCACGGTGACCCCGGCGAACTTCGACCCCAGGGCGGTCAGCACGACCCCGGGGGTCAGCGCATCGATCATGCCGTAGAAGATGAAGGTATCCAGGGGAATGCTCAGGGCCGAACTGATCCACAGGCGATCATGCAGGGGCCGCTTGGTGATGCTGAACACCAGCCAGTCGATGCATTCCGAGACGGCGAATGCCGTGGCACTGGCCAGAGCAATGGTCGGGTCGGAGGTGACATAGGACAACACCAGGGCTGCCAGCATGGCGACGATGGCGCCATGGCCGAAGCGAGTCTGCACCATGTCCCGCAGGACAAACACCAGCCCGCCCCAGGCCGACCAGACGATATCCAGTTGCGGCGCGACGGAAAAGGCGTAATTGATCAGCACGACGCTGCTGATATAGGCGATCAGGAAAAGCATGGGGACCAAGGGTACCTATCGGGAAGGAGCACAGGTTACTGCAGGCCCGGGGTTGGGCCAAGAAACCCTTGCGCCGGCAGCTGGCTCCTAGGCATCGCCTGCGGGAGCTGGCTTGCCGGCGAACGGGCGGATCAGCTCGCCGAGCTGGAGCCGATCATCCACAGCAAGCCACTGGATTTGGCCCGCTCATGGCACAGGGCCAGGACTGCGCGGCGCTCGCTGTTGTCCATGCGACTCCAGCGGGTGATTTCATCCACCGTGCGCTGACAGCCAGTGCAAATGTCCTGCTCATCCAGGGCACAGATGCTCACGCAAGGTGAGGCGACGGGTCTTTCAGGGGCGGTCATTGTTCTTGCTCAACCAGGTCTCGGGCATAACGTTGAGCATTATGAACGTAGTGGGCGGCGCTGGCTTCGAGCATTTTCTTCTGCGCCTCGGTCAGTTCGCGAACCACTTTGCCCGGCGAGCCCATGACCAGCGAACCGTCAGGTATTTCCTTGCCTTCGCCGATCAGCGAATTGGCGCCGATGATGCAGTTCTTGCCGATCTTCGCGCCATTGAGAATGACCGCGTTGATACCAATCAGGCTGTAATCGCCCACGGTGCAGCCATGCAACATGGCGTTATGGCCGATGGTCACGCCGGTGCCCAGGGTCAGTGGAAAGCCCATGTCGGTGTGCATCACAGCGCCGTCCTGGACGTTGCTGTGCTTGCCGATCAGGATCAGTTCGTTGTCGCCACGCAGCACGGCGTTGAACCACACACTGGCCCCCTCTTCCAGCTTGACCTTACCCACCAAGGTGGCGTTCGGGGCCACCCAGCTCTGTGGATGGGTGTCGACTCGGGCGTCGCCCAGGCGGTATTTCATCTTGTTGTCCTTATGGTTCAGGCAGCCGCGGGTTTATGCCATGCCAAGCCATGGCTTCAGGTGTCGATAAAGGTTTTCGGCGGGTGATGCAGGCTGATCTTGGCGTCGTACAACAGGTTGACCAGTTCGACCACCATGATCGCGGTCAGCCCCCAGATCTTGTACTCGCCGAAGCGGTAGCTGGGGACGTACCAACTGCGGCCCTGATAGTCGATGCGGTGGGTGTGTTCACGGGGGTCCTGGCGAAAGAACTCCAGAGGGACACTGAAAACGGCAGCGATCTCGGCATCATTGGCCTGGTATTCGACATAGTCGGGAATCACCCCGACGTAGGGTGTGACCTTGATCCCGTGCAGGGAAATCAGTGGGCTCAAGGGGCCGATGACTTCCACCAGTCCCGGCGGCAGGCCGATTTCTTCTTCGGCCTCCCGTAGCGCGGTGAAGATCAGGTCCGGGTCTTCCGGATCGCGCCGGCCACCGGGGAAGGCCACTTCACCACCATGGGTCGAAAGCCCGCTGGCGCGCAGGGTCAGCACCAGCTCCGGTTCATCGCTGCGGGTGATGGGCACCAGCACCGCAGCCTCGGGAAAACGTCGGTCGGTCTCCAGCGTTCTTGGCGTGTAATGGCTTACCCGATGAAGTAGCTCGTCCAGCATGAGGCATCTCGATCTGTTGGCTACCGTGCATCATGCACCAATCCAATCGGTGGCCCAACCCCTGCTCTCGGGCATGTCGCTTAACGACAACTTGCCGACAATCGGGCGGCGCGCCAAGATAGCCCCAGCCTTTTCGGATACCCCACATGAATTTTTGCAGCCAGTGCGGCAACCCGGTGATCCAGCGCATTCCCGAAGGCGACTCGCGCCTGCGCTTCGTCTGCGATCACTGCCAGACCATCCACTACCAGAACCCCAACATCGTCGCCGGCTGCCTGGCCACCTGGGAGGGCAAGGTATTGCTCTGCCGTCGCGCCATCGAACCGCGCCTGGGCTACTGGACCCTGCCGGCGGGTTTCATGGAGAACGGCGAGACCGTGGAACAGGCGGCCATCCGCGAAACCTACGAGGAAGCCTGTGCCCGGGTACGCAACCTGAACCTCTACACCTTGATCGACGTGCCGCACATCAGCCAGGTGCATGTGTTCTTCCGCGCCGAACTGGCCGACCTGGACTTCGCCGCCGGTCCCGAGAGCCTGGAAGTGCAGCTGTTCGACGAAGCCGATATCCCTTGGTCCGAGCTGGCTTTCCGCACCGTCGGTCGTACCTTAGAATGCTTCTTCGCTGACCGGCGGGCACAGGCATTTGCCGTGCGCTCCGAATCCATTCCGCCGCTCTCTCAGCCTGCCATCAGTTAAACAATAAAAACGTGCACGGACTCTGTGCGCGCCTGGGGATATCGTGTCAATGCGCTGGTTGCTTGCCCTGCTGTGCTGTTCCGTCGTCACTCTGTCTCAGGCCTCCACGGTGGAAACCCTGGACGGCAAGGTCATCGAAAAGGTCCTGGTGCTCAAGTCCGCCCATCAACTGCAGTTGATCAATGGCGGCAAGCCACTGAAAACCTATCGGATTTCCCTGGGCAAGAAGCCCAAGGGGCCCAAGCTCATGGAAGGCGATAAACGCACCCCCGAAGGCCTCTACTGGCTCGACTGGCGCAAGACCAGCGAGCGCTACAACCTGGCCATGCACATCTCCTACCCGAACATCACCGATGCCGCCCGCTCGCGTCGCGAAGGGGTCAATCCCGGCAGCATGATCATGATCCATGGCACTCCAGACACCGAAGAGTTTCCCGAGCAGTACTTCCACACCCTGGACTGGACCGACGGCTGCATCGCCATGCGCAATGTCGACATGCGCGAAGTCTGGAGTCTGGTCAAAGACGGCACCCTGATCGAAATTCGCCCTTAATCCCTACAGCACAAAAAATATTTTCCTCCCCGCCGCCCTCCCCCGGCGCGCATACCACTTGGCGACCCGCCCCGGGTCGCCACCTCGAGCTATAGCCTTCGCGGCCAGACCTGCCTAATACCACTTCAATCCTTTACCCTCCTAAGCACCCCGAAAGCGCCGGATTTACTGCACCTCCACCTGATAGGTGGCGTTGACATGGTATTTAAGTGGTATTAGTTTTTCGGCATTACCGGGCGACAACAACCTCATAACCGCATCGGAAAACCTACAGATGAATCACCTCCTGACCCTGCGTCCCGACGACACTCAGCCGACCCCGCTGTACCTGCAACTGGCTCGCAACCTGGAAGCGGCGATTCACTCCGGCCAATGGAAAGCCGAGCAGGCGCTGCCTTCGGAACGCAACCTCAGCGAACTGCTGGGCATCTCCCGGGTGACTGCGCGCAAGGCCCTGGAAGTCCTCTTCGAACGGGGCCTGATCCGACGCAGCCAGGGCTCGGGCACTTTCATTACTCCGCGCCTTGAGCAACCGCTGTCGCGCCTTTCCGGGTTCAGCGAAATGCTGCGCCTCAAAGGTTTCGTCCCCGGCTCGCAATGGCTGGAACGCACACTGACCCCGCCGACCCACGAAGAGCTGATCCGCCTCGGCCTGTCGCCCAACGACAAGGTGGCGCGCCTCAAGCGCCTGCGCAAAGCCGACGATGCGGTCATGGCGATCGAGATGAGCACCTTGCCGGCCAGCATCATTGCCCAGCCCGAGGCCGTCGGCGATTCGCTCTACGAGTACCTCGACAGCATCGGCCGTCCCGTGGTCCGGGCCCTGCAGCACATCCAGGCGATCAACGCGTCGGACGAATTCGCCGCCCTGGTGGGCATCGCCCCCGGCACCGCGATGCTGCTGATGACCCGGGTCGGCTACCTGGAAGACAACACACCAATCGAAGTCACCGACACCTATTGCCGCAACGACTACTACGACTTCGTCGCCGAACTGCGACGCTGAATCCGCCCCCTGGAGCCAGAGAAACGCCCATGTCCGAAGACAACATCCTCACGCCCCAAGGCTGGGTCCGTGGCCGCCTGATCCATGAGCACGGCAAGGTCGTCGCCATCGAAGGCAGCCCCTGCGACCCGGCGGACAACGATCTGCCCTACCTGCTGCCGGGCTTTATCGACCTGCACGTCCACGGCGGTGGCGGCAAGGACGTCATGCAAGGCCGCACAGCCTTCGAGACCATCACCCGTACCCATGTGCGTTTCGGCACCACCTCGCTGCTGGCCACCACCATGACCGCCCCCAGCGAAGAAATCAGCCAGGTTCTGGCTGAGCTTGGAACCTACGCCGAGCAGCGCCCCCAGGGCTGCGCCCGGGTCCTCGGTGTGCACCTGGAAGGCCCGTACATCAATCCCGGCAAGCTCGGTGCACAACCCAACTTCGCCCACACCGCGCTCATGGCGGAAGTGGAGAAGTACCTGCAACTGGCGCCCATCCGGGTGATCACCATTGCCCCGGAAATCTCCGGCCACGACGCCCTGATCCGTGCCCTCAGCGCGCGTGGCGTGCGCATGCAGATCGGCCACACCCTGGGCAGCTACGAAGAAGGCGTGGCCGCCCTCGCCGCCGGCGCCACCAGCTTCACTCACCTATACAACGCCATGAGCCCGCTGCATCACCGCGAACCCGGCATCGTCGGTGCGGCCCTGGCCCACGCCCAGTACGCCGAGCTGATCCCCGACCTGCTGCACGTGCACCCCGGTGCCATGCGCGTGGCCCTGCGCTCGATCCCCTGTCTGTATTGCGTCACCGACTCCACCGCGGCCGCCGGCATGCCCGACGGTGAGTACAAGCTGGGCAGCCACACCGTGACCAAGTGCCTGGGCGGCGTGCGCCTGCCGGACGGCACCCTGGCCGGCAGCACCCTGACCATGGACCAGGCCCTGCGCAATCTGGTGAAGATCGGCCTGCCCCTGGCGGACGCTTCCCAACGCCTGTCGCAATTTCCCGCCGACTACCTCGGCATCCCTGAACGCGGCCGCCTGCAACCTGGCAGCTGGGCCGACAGCGTGCGCCTGGACCGCGCACTCACACTGACCGCCGTCATGGTCGAAGGAGAAGACATTGACTTCAAAAATGCTTGAAGAGGCCCTGTCCTCGCACGCTGCCGTAAGCAGTCAACTGCAGCACCTGGATGCGTCGCTGCTCGAAGTCGCCGGCCGCCTGCGTCGCCAGCCGCCACAAGTGGCCATGACCGTGGCCCGGGGCAGTTCGGACCATGCCGCCAGCTACTTCGCCTACCTGACCATGCAACAGGTGGGCATCCCGGTGGCCTCATTGCCGATGTCGGTGGTGACCATGCAACAGGCCCCCCTGCGGGTCAGCGGCCAGGCGGTGTTCGCCTTCTCGCAATCGGGCCAGAGCCCGGATCTGGTGAACAGCGTGCGCCTGCTGCGCAAGCGCGGTGCCCTGAGCGTGGCCATGGTCAATGCGCAAAACAGCCCTCTGGAGGCCGCCAGCGAATTCTCCCTGCCGCTGTACGCCGGTGCCGAGC
The DNA here is from genome assembly GCF_042980055.1 of Pseudomonas danubii. Lineage (NCBI taxonomy): Bacteria > Pseudomonadati > Pseudomonadota > Gammaproteobacteria > Pseudomonadales > Pseudomonadaceae > Pseudomonas > Pseudomonas danubii. The sequence goes on along the minus strand of NZ_CP116502.1, from coordinate 2,435,096 downwards.
AGAGCGTGGCCGCTACCAAGAGTTTCATTGCCACCCTCAGCGCCAGCGCCCGCCTGATCGGTCACTGGAACGAGGACAACCACCTGCTGGAAGCCGGCCTGGCGCTGCCCGAAGGCTTGCAGCAGGCCGCGACCCAGGACTGGGACCTGGCGGTCAACGCCCTGCGCGATTGCCAGCGGTTGATGGTCATCGGCCGCGGTGCCGGCTTCGCCATCGCCCAGGAAGCCGCGCTCAAGCTCAAGGAGACCTCGGCGATCCAGGCCGAAGCCTTCAGCAGCGCCGAAGTCCGCCACGGCCCGATGGCCCTGATCGACCACAACTACCCGTTGCTGGTGTTCGCCCCCCGGGGCGCCGAACAGGGCGGCCTGCTGAGCCTGGCCGCCGACATGCGCCAGCGCGGCGCCAAGGTGCTGCTGGCGGCACCGGATGACATCGGCGAACGGGACCTGACCCTGAGCCGCGCGGAACACCCGGCGCTGGACCCGATCCTGGCGATCCAGAGTTTCTATGTGATGGCCGCCGGCCTGGCCGAAGCCCGCAGCATGGACCCCGACCAGCCGCGTCACCTGAGCAAAGTGACCCGCACGCACTAAGCCCTTTTGATCGATGAGTACTGCGCCATGCACAACAACAATAACGACCTGACGCTCAGTGCCCCCCTCAGCGGGCCTGTCCTGCCGCTACACAGCGTCCCCGACCCGGTATTCGCCAGTGGCGCCATGGGTGACGGGATTGCCATCGACCCGCTCAACGACACCCTGCACGCCCCTTGCGCCGGTGAAGTAATCCAAGTGGCGCGCACCGGGCACGCCGTGACCCTGCGGGCAGCCAATGGTGCCGAACTGCTGCTGCACCTGGGCCTGGACACGGTCGAACTGCAAGGTGAAGGGTTTGCCCTGCTGGTGGAGCAAGGCCAGCAGGTCAGCGCCGGCCAGCCCCTGCTACGGGTTGACCTGGACCATGTGGCGCAGCATTGCCGAAGCCTGATCAGCCTGTTGATCCTGACCAACGGCGAGAGCTTCGACCTGCGCCCCCTGCCCCTGTCCGCGGTCAAGGTGGGCGAGCCCTTGCTGCACATCAGCCGACGCGCCAACGCTGGCCCGCAACCGCTGGCGCAAGAGCCATCCGAACAGCAGGCCAGCGCCCGGATCAAGGTAGCCCATCGCGGCGGCCTGCATGCTCGCCCTGCCGCCCTGGTGCGCCAGACCGCCCTGGGTTTCAACAGCCATTCGCAACTGACCTTCAAGGACAAGAGCGCCCCCTGCACCAGCCTGATCGCCCTGATGAGCCTGGGTATCGGTGAACAGGATGAAGTGCTGGTCAATTGCCAGGGCGCTGATTGCCAGGACGCCTTGCAGGCGATGCTGCTGACCCTCGGTACCGCCATGGCCGCAGATGCCCATGGCGAAACCCCGGCACCGGCACCGGTCGCCCAACGCCCCGTGGAAGATGGCGTGCTGCCGGGCGTCTGCGCCGCACCGGGCCTGGTGTGCGGGCCATTGGTGCGGCTCAACGCCATGGTCCTGGCAGAGGATCATGACCAGCATCCGCCCGAGCCCCAACGGCAAGCATTGAACGCCGCTCTGGACCAGGTGCGCGGAGAAATCCGCCACACCCTGGAGCAGGCCCGGCAACGCCGCGACCAGCAGGAACAGGACATTTTCAGCGCCCACCTGGCCCTGCTCGAAGACCCGACCCTGCTGGACGCCGCCGAAGCCGCCATTGCCCAGGGCCGCGCAGCCACCCATGCCTGGAGCGCGGCGATTGCCGAGCAATGCCAGATCCTGCAGCAACTGGGCAGTGCACTGCTGGCCGAACGCGCCAACGACCTGCGGGACCTGCAGCAACGCGTGCTGCGGGCCTTGCTGGGCGAAGCCTGGCACTACGACCTGCCACCCGGAGCGATCGTCGCCGCCGAGGAGTTGACCCCTTCCGACCTGCTGCAACTCAGCGCCCAGGGCGTGGCCGGGCTGTGCATGGCCGCCGGCGGCGCCACCTCCCATGTGGCGATCCTCGCCCGCGGCAAAGGCCTGCCCTGTCTGGTGGCCATGGGTCCGGAAGTGCTGGGCCTGGACGGCGACCGCCAGGTGGTGCTGGATGCCGACGGCGGGCGCCTGGAACTGGCACCCGGCCCGCAGCGCATCGCACAGGTGCAACAGGCTGGTGAAACCCTACGCCAGCGCCGTGCACTGCAACAGCAAAAAGCCCATGAGTCCGCCCTGACCCAGGACGGCCAGCAGATCGAGGTGGCAGCCAACGTGGCTTCCAGCAATGAAGCCCGGGACGCCCACCTGGGGGGCGCCGATGGCGTCGGCCTGCTGCGCACCGAGTTCCTGTTCGTCGATCGCCTGACCGCTCCGGATGAAGCCGAGCAGCTAAAGGCCTATCAGGCGGTGCTGGATGCCATGGGCGACAAGCCGGTGATCATCCGCACCATTGATGTTGGCGGCGACAAGCAACTGGACTACCTGCCTCTGCCAGTGGAAGCCAACCCGGTGCTGGGCCTGCGGGGCATCCGCCTGGCTCAGGCCCGCCCGGAACTGCTGGACCGGCAACTGCGGGCGCTGCTCCAGGTCAGCCCAGTGCAGCGCTGCCGGATCATGCTGCCAATGGTCACCGAAGTGGCCGAACTGCTGCATATCCGTCAGCGCCTGGATCGGCTCGCGGTGGAGCTGGGACTGAGCCAGCGCCCGGAGTTGGGGGTGATGATCGAAGTACCGGCTGCCGCGCTGATGGCCGAGCAACTGGCGGAACACGCCGACTTCCTGTCCATCGGCACCAACGACCTGTCCCAGTACACCCTGGCCATGGACCGCGACCACGCTGGCCTGGCAGCCCGGGTCGATGCCCTGCACCCCGCCCTGCTGCGGCTGATCGCTCAGACCTGTGCCGGCGCCGAGCGCCACGGACGCTGGGTCGGGGTTTGCGGTGCACTGGCTTCCGATCCGCTGGCCACCCCCGTCCTGATTGGCCTGGGGGTCAGCGAGCTGTCGGTCAGCCCGCCTCAGGTCGGCGAGATCAAGGACCGGGTTCGCCAACTGGACGCCGGCCAATGCCGCCACCTCAGCCAACCGCTGCTCAACCTGCCCGGCGCCACCGCAGTCCGTCAGGCCTGCGAACGGCTTTGGCCTCTGCACTCATAACAAGAATTCCAGGAGAGACGCCATGTACCAGTATTTCATCGAGGGCCTGCAACGCCTCGGCCGGGCGCTGATGCTACCCATTGCCATCCTGCCGATTGCCGGCCTGCTGCTGCGCCTGGGTGACACCGATCTGCTGAACATTCCCATCATCCACGATGCCGGACAGTCGATCTTCGGCAACCTGGCGCTGATCTTCGCCATCGGCATCGCCGTGGGCTTTGCCAAGGACAACAACGGCACCGCCGGACTCGCCGGGGCCATTGGCTACCTGGTCATGATCTCGACCCTCAAGGTGCTGGACGCCAGCATCAACATGGGCATGCTCGCCGGGATCATCAGCGGGCTGATGGCCGGCGCGCTGTACAACCGCTTCAAGGACATCAAACTGCCGGAGTACCTGGCGTTCTTCGGCGGTCGGCGCTTCGTGCCCATCGCCACCGGCTTTACCGCCGTGGGCCTGGGGGTGGCGTTCGGTCTGATCTGGCCGCCAATCCAGCACGGCATCAACAGCTTTGGCCAATTGCTGCTGGAGAGCGGCAGCTTCGGCGCCTTCGTCTTCGGTGTGTTCAATCGCCTGCTGATCGTCACCGGCCTGCACCACATCCTCAACAACATGGCCTGGTTCATCTTTGGCAGTTTCACCGACCCGAGCACCGGCGCGGTGGTCACTGGCGACCTGACCCGCTATTTCGCCGGCGACCCCAAAGGCGGCCAGTTCATGACCGGGATGTTCCCGGTGATGCTGTTCGGCCTGCCCGCCGCCTGCCTGGCGATGTACCGCAACACCCGGCCGGAGCGGCGCAAGGTGATGGGCGGGATCTTCCTGTCCATGGCCCTGACCTCCTTTCTGACCGGGGTCACCGAGCCCATCGAATTCGCCTTCATGTTCCTCGCGCCGCTGTTGTATCTGGTGCATGCACTGCTGACGGGCGTGGCCATGGCCCTGACCAATCTGCTGAACATCCACCTGGGCTTCACCTTCTCCGGTGGCGCCATCGACATGGCCCTGGGCTGGGGCCGCTCCACCAATGGCTGGAAGGTGTTTCCTGTGGGGCTGCTGTATGCGGTGGTGTACTACCTGGTGTTCGACTTCTGCATCCGCCGCTTCAACCTGAAGACACCGGGACGCGAGGACAGCCCCTCCGGCGAGAAATCCGAACTCAACGCCGATCAGCGTGCCGTGGCCTACATCAAGGCCCTGGGCGGCGCGAGCAACCTGATCACTGTCGGCGCTTGCACCACGCGCCTGCGCCTGGAACTGGCGGATCGCAGCCTGGCTGTGGACGCCGAACTGAAAACCTTGGGCGCCATGGCTGTGGTACGCCCCGGCAAGGGCGGCAGTTTGCAGGTGGTGGTGGGACCGATGGCCGACAGCATTGCCGACCAGATCCGCCTGGCACTGCCAACCTCGGCCACTGTCAGGGTGACGCCGACGCCTGTAGAAGCCGCACAGCAGATCGACATTTCCAACCAGGAAGCCCAGCAGTGGCTCAGCGCTCTGGGTGGTCGGGAAAATCTGTTGCAGATGGATTGCGTGGCCCTGACCCGGTTGCGGGTGCAACTCAGTGACAGCCGCAGCTTGTCGGAATCGGCGCTCAATGCCCTGGGCTGCCAGGGTACGCGGCGCCTGGAGGGGGATGTCTGGCACGTGCTGATTGGCGAGAAGGCCGAAGGATTGCAGGCCGCTCTGCAAACGCTGCTGCACAAGAAGGTGGAGGCGAGCGCCTGAAGCCGTCTTCGCCGGCAAGCCGGCACCTACACCGTTCCTATAGGTGCCGGCTTGCCTGAAAAGGCCCACAAAAAAGCCCGCTGACCGTCTCCGGTGCAGCGGGCTTTTTATCGGTGGATAACCTCAGAACGCTTCCAGACGCCAGACTTCATAGGCTGGCGTCTCGTAGGGATGGCTCTGCTTGAGGGCCGCCACTGCATCAGCAATCAGTTCATCGGCCACCACCAGCTCGACTTTCCATTCCTCCACTCGCTCCACCTGACCGGTCTGCCCGAGAAACGGCTGGCTGCCGTCCAACGGGCGAAACTGGCCCTGGCCGAGCACCTGCCAGGCGCACTGGTCATAGGCGCCGATACGTCCGCCACCGGCGGCAAATACGGCGCTCTTGACCAACTCCACATGGCTGGGAGGCACGAAGAAGCTGAGCTTGTACATCAGTCTCAGTTCACCCAGGCGCGAGCGTTGCGGAACATGCGCATCCACGCCGCGTCTTCGTTCCAGTCATCCGGACGCCAGGAGTTCTGCACGGCACGGAACACCCGCTCAGGGTGCGGCATCATGATGGTGACGCGACCGTCGCGGCTGGTGAGGCCGGTGATCCCGCGCGGCGAGCCGTTCGGGTTGGCCGGGTAACGCTCGGTGACCTTGCCATGGTTGTCGACGAAGCGCAGGGCCACGCAACCGGACAGATCGGCTTCCAGCAGCGCCTCTTCGCTTTCGAACTCCGCATGACCTTCACCGTGGGCGATGGCAATCGGCATCCGCGAGCCGGCCATGCCCTGCAGGAAGATCGAGTTCGACTCCTGAACCTGGACCATGGCCACCCGGGCTTCGAACTGCTCGGAGCGGTTGCGCACGAAGTGCGGCCAGAACTCGCTGCCCGGGATCAGCTCGTGCAGGTTGGACATCATCTGGCAACCGTTGCACACACCCAGGGTGAAGCTGTCGGTACGTTCGAAGAAGCCCTGGAAGGCATCCCGCGCGCGGCTGTTGAACAGCGCCGACTTGGCCCAGCCTTCACCGGCACCCAGTACATCGCCGTAGGAGAAGCCGCCGCAGGCAACCATGCCCTTGAAGTCGTTGAGGTCGACACGACCGGCGAGGATATCGCTCATGTGCACGTCGATAGCGTTGAAGCCGGCGCGGTCGAAAGCCGCAGCCATTTCCACCTGGCCGTTGACGCCCTGCTCACGCAGCACCGCCACCTGGGGACGCACGCCTTTCTTGATGTACGGCGCGGCGATGTCCTGGTTGACGTCGAAGCCCAGCTTGACGCTCAGCCCCGGGTTGTCTTCTTCCAGCAGGACATCGAATTCCTGCTCGGCGCACTCGGCGTTGTCCCGCAGGCGCTGGATCTGGTAGCTGGTTTCTGCCCACTGACGCTGCAGCAGACGACGCTGGCCGGTGAATACGCTTTCGCCGTTGTAGGAGATGCTCACTTCACCGTTGTTGATCGGCTGGCCGATCACGGCCACGCAGTCGCCCAGGCCGGCAGCGCTGAACTGGGCCAGCACGTCCGGGGTCGCGTCCTGACGCACCTGGATCACCGCACCCAGTTCTTCGTTGAACAGGATGGCGGCGATTTCCGCAGCGTTTTCCGCGACAGCGTCGAGGCTCAGGTTCAGGCCGCAGTGACCGGCGAAGGCCATTTCCACGGCAGTGACCAGCAGACCGCCATCGGAACGGTCGTGGTAGGCCAACAGGTGACCGTCGGCGTTGAGGCCCTGGATCACCGCGAAGAAGGCTTTTAGGTCTTCGGCGTCATCGACGTCCGGCGCTTGCTTGCCGAGCTTGCCGTGGGTCTGGGCCAGGATCGAGGCGCCCATGCGGTTCTGACCGCGACCGAGGTCGATCAGGATCAGGTCGGTGGTGCCCTTGTCCATGCGCAGTTGCGGGGTCAGGGTCTGACGAATGTCCGCAACCGGTGCGAAGCCAGTGACGATCAGCGACAGCGGCGAGGTGACGCTCTTGTCCACGCCCTCTTCGTTCCAGCGGGTGGCCATGGACATCGAGTCCTTGCCCACCGGGATGGTGATGCCCAGCTCTGGGCACAGCTCCATGCCCACCGCCTTGACGGTGTCGTACAGACGCGCATCTTCGCCCGGGTGGCCGGCAGCCGACATCCAGTTGGCGGAGAGCTTGATGTCGCTGATCTTGTTGATCCGCGACGCTGCGATGTTGGTCAGAGTCTCGCCGATGGCCATGCGGCCGGACGCCGGGGCATCCAGCAGGGCCAGCGGAGTGCGCTCGCCCATGGCCATGGCTTCACCGGTGTAGACGTCGAAACTGGTGGCGGTCACGGCCACGTCGGCCACCGGCACCTGCCACGGGCCGACCATCTGGTCGCGAGCCACGAGGCCGGTGATGGTGCGGTCACCGATGGTGATCAGGAAGCTCTTGCTGGCCACGGCCGGGTGATGCAGGACGCGCTCGATGCTCTCGGCGATATCCAGGGTGCTTGGATCGAAATCATCACCCAACTCGGTTTCCCGAACCGCCGAACGGTGCATGCGCGGGGCCTTGCCCAGCAGCACTTCCAGCGGCATGTCCACCGGGCTGTTGCCGAAGTGGCTGTCGGTCACGGTCAGCTGTGGCTCGGCAGTGGCTTCGCCGACCACCGCGAATGGGCAGCGCTCGCGCTCGCAGATGGCCTTGAAGCGCTCGAAGTCTGCTGCGCCCACCGCCAGGACATAACGCTCCTGGGATTCGTTGGACCAGATTTCGTGCGGGGCCATGCCCGGCTCGTCGTTGGGGATGTTGCGCAGTTCGAAGCGACCGCCACGGCCGCCGTCGTTGACCAGTTCCGGGAAGGCGTTGGACAGGCCGCCGGCACCCACGTCGTGGATGAAGCTGATGGGGTTGTTGTCCCCCAGTTGCCAGCAACGGTCGATGACTTCCTGGCAACGGCGTTCCATTTCCGGGTTTTCACGTTGTACCGAAGCAAAATCCAGGTCCGCCGAGCTGGTGCCGGTGGCCATGGAGGATGCCGCGCCGCCGCCCAGGCCGATGAGCATGGCCGGGCCGCCGAGGACGATCAGCTTGGAGCCGACGGTGATCTCGCCTTTCTGCACGTGTTCGTCACGGATATTGCCCATGCCGCCTGCCAGCATGATCGGCTTGTGGTAACCACGAACTTCATCGCCACGAGGCGTGGTAATGGATTGCTCGAAGGTACGGAAATAACCGGTCAGGGCCGGACGGCCGAATTCGTTGTTGAACGCAGCGCCGCCCAGTGGGCCTTCGATCATGATGTCGAGGGCGGTGACGATGCGCTCTGGCTTGCCATACGGCACTTCCCACGGCTGCTCGAAGCCCGGGATCTGCAGGTTGGACACGGTAAAACCGGTGAGGCCGGCTTTCGGCTTGGCGCCGCGACCGGTAGCACCTTCGTCACGGATTTCGCCGCCGGAACCGGTGGAGGCGCCAGGGAATGGAGCAATGGCAGTCGGGTGGTTGTGGGTCTCGACCTTCATCAGGATGTGCACCGGCTCCTGCACCGCACCGTATTGGCGGGTATCAGGGTTCGGGTAGAAACGCCCGGCAACGGAACCGACGATGACCGCCGCGTTGTCCTTATAAGCAGAAAGCACACCTTCGCTGTGCATCTGATAGGTGTTCTTGATCATGCCGAACAGGCTTTTTTCCTGGCTCTGACCGTCGATGTCCCAACTGGCGTTGAAAATCTTGTGGCGACAGTGCTCGGAGTTGGCCTGGGCGAACATCATCAGTTCGATGTCGTGGGGATTACGCTTGAGGCCCTGGAAGGCGTTCATCAGGTAATCGATTTCGTCTTCGGCCAGGGCCAGGCCCAGTTCGCTGTTGGCTTTTTCCAACGCGGCGCGACCACCGCCGAGAATGTCGATGGCCGTCAGCGGCTTGGGTTCGGCGTGGCTGAACAAGCCGGCAGCCTGCTCCAGGTTACCCACGACGATCTGAGTCATGCGATCGTGCAGCGCTTCGGCGATCAACTGCGCATCAGCGTCGCTGAACTCACCGGCGACGTAGAAAGCGATACCACGCTCCAGGCGCTGGATCTTCGCCAAGCCACAGTTACGGGCGATGTCGCTGGCCTTGCTCGACCAGGGCGAGATGGTGCCGAAACGCGGCAGGACCAGGAACAGACGGCCGGTCGGCTCTTGTACCGGAACACTTGGGCCGTACTTCAGAAGGCGCGCAAGCACCTGCTGTTCGTCGCCGGTCAGGACGCCGGTGACTTCGGCGAAGTGAGCGAATTCAGCATACAAGCCACTGACAGCCGGAACCTTCTGGCTCAGTTGCTCAAGGAGTTTGCTGTGGCGAAAGGCAGAAAGGGCAGGAGCGCCGCGCAGGATCAACATCTTCGGGACAGCCTCGGGAAGGGGGTGTGCTTTGAGGCCGTGCATTCTAACGTAAACCGTTGGCATCGGCACTCGAAACGCAAACCGGGGTGCCCCCGGACGTCGGCCCAGACCCGACGGCCTATAACAAAGGCTCATCAAGGTCATTGCCGTAGGTTATTTTAATCGTCATATAGACGGCCGAAGCCCCATTCTTGAGGCCTCCAGCCCAGGCCACCCGGCGCTAGCAGACAAGCCCTTCGCTGTCGAGATATGGCGGCCGTTATCCTTTGCGTATACTGCGCCAATGTTTTCCCCTATGGCTTTACGTCCGCGCTGCGCCAAGTGGCTCATCGTAACCGGACTCTTCCTGATGCTCGGCGCCTGTGTTGAGAAACCCAGCACCCTTGAGCGCGTAAAGGAGGATGGCGTGCTGCGGGTGATCACCCGTAACAGCCCCGCCACCTACTTTCAGGACCGCAACGGCGAAACCGGCTTCGAGTACGAGCTGGTGAAGCGCTTCGCCGATGATCTGGGGGTGGAGCTGAAGATCGAGACCGCCGACAACCTCGACGATCTGTTCAACCAGCTGGGTCAACCCAAGGGCCCGGTACTGGCCGCCGCCGGCCTGGTCGGCAGCGAAAAGCGCAAGCAGCAAGTCCGGTTTTCCCATCCGTATCTGGAAGTCACCCCGCAAGTCATCTATCGCAATGGCCAGTCCCGGCCCACCAGCGCACAGAACCTGGTGGGCAAGCGCATCATGGTGCTCAAGGGCAGCAGTCACGCAGAGCAACTGGCGGAGCTCAAGCTCAAGTACCCCGGGATCGAATACGAAGAGTCCGACGCCGTGGAAGTCGTGGACCTGCTGCGCATGGTGGACGAGGGACAGACCGACCTGACCCTGGTGGACTCCAACGAACTGGCGATGAACCAGGTGTACTTCCCCAAGGTGCGGGTGGCCTTCGACCTCGGCGACGCCCGCAGCCAGAGTTGGGCCGTGGCCGCCGGTGATGACAATAGCCTGCTCAACGAAATCAACAGTTTCCTCGACAAGGTCGAGAAGAACGGCACCCTGCAACGCCTCAAGGACCGCTATTACGGTCACGTGGACGTGCTCGGCTATGTCGGCGCCTACACCTTCGCCCAGCACCTGCAGCAGCGCCTGCCCAAGTACGAGAAGCACTTCAAGGCCTCGGCCAAACAGGAAAAGGTCGACTGGCGACTCCTGGCGGCCGTGGGTTACCAGGAATCCATGTGGCAGGCCGAGGTCACCTCCAAGACCGGCGTGCGCGGGCTGATGATGCTGACCCAGAACACCGCCCAGGCCATGGGCGTGTCCAACCGCCTGGACCCCAAGCAGAGCATCAGCGGCGGCGCCAAGTACCTGGCCTACATCAAGCAACAACTGGACGACAAGATCGAGGAGCCGGACCGTACCTGGTTCGCTCTCGCCGCCTACAACGTCGGCACCGGCCACCTGGACGACGCCCGCAAGCTGGCGGAACGGGAAGGCCTGAACCCGAACAAGTGGCTGGATGTGAAGAAGATGCTGCCGCGGCTGTCGCAGAAGCAGTGGTACAGCAAGACCCGCTACGGCTATGCCCGAGGCGGCGAGCCGGTGCATTTCGTGGCCAACATCCGGCGCTACTACGACATCCTGACCTGGGTGACCCAGCCGCAGCTGGAAGGCGATCAGGTCGCCGAGGGCAACCTGCACGTCCCCGGGGTCAACAAGACCAAGCCGACGGAAGACAATCCGCCGCTCTGAAAGCCCTCGCCGGCAAGCCGGCTCCTACAGAGGTTGCAGGAATCAGCTTGCCGGCGAAGAGCAATCAGGCCTTGGCTGCAGCCGCCAGGATCAGCGCCTTCATCTCGGCTACCGCTCCCTTGAAACCGACGAACAGGGCATGAGCCACCAGGGCATGGCCGATGTTCAGCTCATTGATGCCCTTGATCGCCGCCACCGCTTCAACGTTGTGGTAATGCAGGCCATGGCCGGCATTGACGATCAGCCCCTGGGCCAAACCTACGGCAACCCCGTCGACGATACGCTGCAGCTCATCGGCCACTTCACTCGGCGTCTGGGCATCGGCATAACGCCCTGTGTGCAGCTCGATGGCCGGCGCGCCAACGCGCTTGGAGGCCTCGATCTGACGCTCGTCAGCGTCGATAAACAGGGACACTTCGGCACCGATTTTCGACAAGCGCTCCACCGCCGCCTTGATCCGCGCTTCCTGCCCGGCCACGTCAAGCCCGCCTTCAGTGGTCAGCTCCTGGCGGGTTTCCGGCACCAGGCAGATATGCGCCGGGCGGATGCGCTCGGCAAAAGCCATCATTTCTTCGGTAACGCCCATCTCGAAATTCATGCGGGTCTGCAGCACGTCCTTGAGCAGCAGCACGTCGCGCTCCTGGATATGCCGACGGTCTTCGCGCAGGTGCACGGTGATGCCGTCGGCGCCCGCTTCTTCAGCGTCCAGCGCGGCCTTGACCGGGTCCGGGTAACGAGTGCCGCGGGCCTGACGCAGGGTGGCAACGTGATCGATGTTCACGCCGAGAAGAATGCGATTGCTGGTGGTCACGAAAGCGCTCCTGAGTAAATGAAGATTCGGCGCACAGCATACGGGGAGAACAGGGTCCGTTGCCATTTGCGCGAACGCACAATGGCGGCGCCAGATGGACTACCGATGCCGACGGCCAAACAACAGCCAGGCTCAAGGCTTGCGAAACAGCTCGCGACTGACCAGGGGCCGGCCGCCCAGATGCACGGCCAGGGCCTGGCGCATCAGGCGCTTGGCTGCCGACAACGCGCCAGGAGCGCTCCAGTCGGCCTCGGCCATGGCCAACAGCTCAGTGCCATTGAACAGGCCCGGTTGCAGCAGGAACACCTGCTCCAGTCCGGCATCCACCTGCAGGCGATACAGCCCATCGGCAGCGATGGGCGCGCCGTGGATGTCGCTGTCCAGGGCGAAGCCGTAGCCCAGATCGTCCAGCAGGCGCCACTCAAAGGCCCGCAGCAGGGGCTCCAGGGGCCGGCCTTCGGCCAGGGCCAGCAAGGTGGCGGCGTAGTGGTCGAATACCGCCGGATGGGGATCTTCCGCCGGCAGCAGGCGGATCAGCAGTTCATTCAGATACAGACCACTGAACAGCGCTTCGCCATTGAGCCAGGATGCGATGCCGGCACTTTCCATGCGCCCGACGTTCTTCAGCTCGCCGCGGCCGCGAAACTCGACTTCCAGAGGAACAAAGGGTCGCGCCAGGGTACCGGCCTTGCCCCGTGCGTTGCGCAGGACAGCGCGCAGGCGACCTTGGGGGGTAAGGAAATCCACCAATGCACTGCTTTCGCGGTAGGCGCGGCTGTGCAGGACGTAGGCAAGTTGGCCGACTGGAGCGGTGCTGGACATGGTTGCGAGGGATCTCAGGGGCAGAGAGGGAACCGGGTCCGAAGAAGGGGTTGTAGCTGTTCGCCGGCCAGCCGGCTCCTACAGGAAGGTGTAGGAGCCGGCTGGCCGGCGAAGGGCATCAGAGGTCGCCGTAACCCAGGGAGCGCAAGGCGCGCTCGTCGTCGGACCAGCCGCCCTTGACCTTGACCCAGAGGTTGAGCATGACCTTGGAGTCGAACAGCAGCTCCATGTCCTTGCGCGCTTCCATGCCGATGCGTTTGATCCGCTCACCCTTGTCGCCAATGATGATTTTCTTCTGTCCGTCGCGCTCGACGAGAATCAAGGCATGGATATGCAGGGTCTTGCCCTGCTGCTTGAACTCTTCGATTTCCACGGTGATCTGGTACGGCAGCTCGGCACCCAGCTGGCGCATGATCTTCTCGCGCACCAGTTCGGCCGCCAGGAAGCGGGAGCTGCGGTCGGTGATCTGGTCTTCCGGGAAGAAGTGGTCGTTCTCCGGCAGATGCTTGGCGATCAGGCCTTCCAGGGCTTCGAGGTTGTGCCCCTGCTGCGCGGAAACCGGCACGATCTCGGCATTCGGCAGTTGCTCCTGCAGCCAGGTCAGGTGCGGCATCAGCTCGGCCTTGTCCTCGATGCGGTCGGTCTTGTTGATCGCCAGGATCACCGGCCCCTGCACGTACTGGACACGCTCAAGGACCAATTGGTCCTCGTCGGTCCACTTGGTGCGGTCCACCACGAAGATCACCACATCCACGTCTTTCAAGGCCGCCGAAGCGGTCTTGTTCATGTAGCGGTTCAGCGCCTTCTCGTTGCTCTTGTGCATGCCGGGGGTGTCGACGTAGATCGCCTGGATGGCGCCTTCGGTCTTGATCCCGAGCATGTTGTGGCGTGTGGTCTGAGGCTTGCGCGAGGTGATCGCCAGCTTCTGGCCGAGGATATGGTTGAGCAGCGTCGACTTGCCCACATTGGGGCGGCCGACGATGGCGACATAGCCACAGCGTGTTGCGGTTGAATCAGTCATGGCCATTCTCCACGCCCAGGGCAATCAGTGCTGCGGCGGCCGCTACCTGTTCGGCAATACGACGGCTCACACCCTGACCTCGGCTTTTTTCATTCAATAAGGTGACTTCACATTCAACGAAGAATGTCCGGCAGTGCGGTTCGCCCTGGATATCCACCACTTCGTAGCGTGGCAGTTCACAGGCGCGAGACTGGAGGAACTCCTGCAGCCGGGTCTTGGGGTCCTTGTTGGTGTCCACCAGGGTCAGGCTCTCGAACTCCGAGGCCAGCCAGGACAACACGCGGTCACGGGCGGTTTCCATGCCGGCGTCCAGGTAGATCGCACCAATCAGGGCTTCCAGGGCATCGGCGAGGATCGACTCACGACGGAAACCGCCGCTCTTCAATTCGCCGGAGCCCAGGCGCAGGTATTCGCCCAGGTCGAAACCACGGGCCAGTACTGCCAGTGTTTCACCTTTCACCAGGCGTGCGCGCAAACGCGACAGCTGGCCTTCGCGGGCCTGGGGGAAGCGCTCGAACAACGCCTCGCCGGCCACGAAGTTGAGGATGGCATCACCGAGGAATTCCAGGCGTTCATTGTTGCGCCCGGCAAAGCTGCGATGGGTGAGGGCCAGGAGCATCAGTTCCTGGTCCTTGAAGGTATAACCGAGCTGACGCTCGAGACGGCTCAAAGAAACGCTCACGGTTTACCCACGCTGATTTCGTTGCCGAAACTCACCATCCTAGGGGCCGCGCACGAGGTGCGGGTGGCAATTAACGCTGTGTTCAAATCCACATCCTGAATATCGTTGACTGCATGCTTCTGGTCACAAAGCTGTTACGCGATGCCCGAGGGCAAGGGCGTTTTATACAAGAGCCAGAAAAGCATTCGGCGCTGTGTTCAACAGCGCCGTGTGTGATTACTTGATCAGGCCAACCCGCGAGAAATTCGGCAGGTGGCTGAGTTTCGGTTCGGGCCAGCTCATCCAGACTGCGAAGGCCTTGCCGACGATATTCTTGTCGGGAACCATGCCCAGCAGATCCTTGGGAATACTTGGATCGTCCCAGTAGCGACTGTCGTTGGAGTTGTCGCGGTTGTCGCCCATCATGAAGTAGTGCCCGGCGGGAACCACCCAGCGCCCGTCCGGAGCGGGCCGATAGCGACTCATTTCCTTGCGGATCAAGTGCTCGGCGGCACCGAGTTTTTCCTTGTACAGCTCAGCGCTGCCCAGGGTGCCGGGTTCAGCCCCGACCAACTGCTCCGCCACCGGCTGACCATTGACGAACAAGCGTTTGTCGCTGGTGTAGCGCACTTCATCGCCCGGCAGGCCGACCACACGCTTGATGTAGTTGACGTTCGGGTCGCTTGGGTAGCGGAACACCATCACATCGCCGCGCTGCGGATCACCGACTTCGATGACTTTCTTGTCGATCACCGGCAAGCGAATCCCGTAAGAAAACTTGTTCACCAGGATGAAGTCGCCCACATCCAGGGTCGGCTTCATCGAGCCCGACGGAATCTGGAACGGTTCCACCAGGAACGAACGCAGCACCAGGACGATGAACAGCACAGGAAAGAACGACTTGCCGTACTCAACCAGCAGCGGTTCCTTGCTCAGCTTTTCGACCACCAGCCCATCCGGCTGGCTGACGCTGCCCTGATAGTTGGCGATGGCCGAGCGCCGACGCGGTGCCAGAAACACCAGGTCGAGCAACGCCAAGAGACCGCAGACAAAGACAGCGATGACCAGCAACAGCGGGAAATTTAGTGACATAGGACCTAACTATCCAACCTGAGCACGGCAAGGAAGGCTTCTTGTGGAATTTCCACGTTGCCCACTTGCTTCATGCGTTTCTTACCGGCCTTCTGCTTTTCCAACAGCTTGCGCTTACGGCTGACGTCGCCACCGTAGCATTTGGCCAGTACGTTCTTTCTGAGCGCCTTGACGGTTGTCCGCGCCACAATCTGCCCGCCAATGGCGGCCTGGATTGCCACGTCAAACATCTGCCGAGGAATCAGTTCCTTCATCTTCTCGGTCAACGCACGCCCTTTGTAGTGAGCGTTGTCACGGTGGACGATCAACGCCAGGGCGTCGACTTTCTCACCGTTGATCAATACATCCAGCTTGACCAGATTAGCCGACTGGTAGCGATCGAAATGGTAATCCAGCGAAGCATAGCCGCGGCTGGTGGATTTCAGGCGGTCAAAGAAGTCCAGTACCACTTCGTTCATCGGCAGATCGTAGGTCACCTGGACCTGGCTACCCAGGAACAGCATGTCGTGCTGCACGCCACGCTTCTCGATGCACAGGGTTATGACGTTGCCCAGGTGCTCTTGCGGCACAAGAATATTGGCCCGCACGATCGGCTCGCGCATGTCTTCAATCGCCGACAGATCCGGAAGTTTGGACGGGTTGTCGACATAGATCGTTTCACCGTTCTTCAACTGCAGCTCGAAGATCACCGTCGGCGCCGTGGTGATCAGGTCCAGGTCGTATTCGCGCTCCAGGCGCTCCTGGATGATTTCCATGTGCAGCATGCCGAGGAACCCGCAACGGAAGCCGAAGCCCAGGGCGTCGGAGCTTTCCGGGGTGTACTGCAGCGACGAGTCGTTGAGGGTGAGCTTCTGCAAGGCTTCGCGGAAATCCTCGAAGTCGTCGGAGCTGACCGGGAACAGGCCGGCATAGACCTGCGGCTGGATGCGCTTGAAGCCTGGCAGTACTTCCACGTCCGGGGTCGAACTCAAGGTCAGGGTGTCACCCACCGGGGCCCCGTGAATGTCCTTGATGCCGGCGATGATGAAGCCCACTTCACCGGCCTTGAGGTCAGTGGTGGCGGTGTGTTTCGGGTTAAAGACGCCGACGCTGTCCACCAAGTGGATCTTGCCGGTGGATTTCACCAGGATCTTGTCGCCCTTCTTCACCCGGCCGTGACGCACACGCACCAGGGACACAACGCCCAGGTAGTTGTCGAACCAGGAGTCAATGATCAGTGCTTGCAGTGGGTCTTCGATATTGCCGGTAGGAGCCGGGATAGTGGCGACCAGGCGCTCAAGCACCTCGTCCACGCCCAGGCCGGTCTTGGCGCTGCAAGTCACGGCATCGGTGGCATCGATACCGATGATCTTCTCGATCTCTTCCTTGACCCGCTCCGGATCGGCCTGTGGCAGGTCGATCTTGTTCAGCACCGGCATGACTTCCAGGCCTTGCTCAATGGCGGTGTAGCAGTTGGCTACCGACTGGGCCTCAACACCCTGACCGGCGTCCACCACCAGCAGAGCACCTTCACAGGCCGCCAGGGAGCGACTGACTTCATAAGTGAAGTCCACGTGGCCCGGGGTATCGATGAAGTTCAGCTGGTAGGTGATGCCATCTTTGGCTTTGTAATAGAGGGTGACGCTGTGGGCCTTGATGGTGATCCCGCGCTCACGTTCAAGGTCCATGGAGTCCAGAACCTGGGCTTCCATTTCGCGATCGGCCAGACCGCCGCACATCTGGATAAAACGATCGGCCAGAGTCGACTTGCCATGGTCAATGTGGGCGATGATGGAGAAATTGCGGATATGACTCAAATCACTCACGGATGAACACTCAAAAAGGCTGCAGGCAGGGCCCGCCGAAAAATAGCCGGGAATTGTACCTGATACTCGGCACGAGCGTCACGCTCGCCTATCAGCGTTTGTCAAATGCAAAAACGCCCCGATTCAAGGACCGGGGCGTTGCGCTAATCGCCTGGTAGAGCCAATGAATCAACCGGCTCGGCGCAATAGCCAGAAACCAGCAATGGCACAGATACCCGCCGGCACCAGCACCGCGAACAGCGGCGAGAAGCCGAACACCAGGCTCGAAGGGCCCAGCAGGTCCTGGGCGATACGGAAGGTGAAGCCCACCAATACGCCGGTGAATACCCGCTGCCCCAGGGTCACCGAACGCAGCGGTCCGAAAATGAAGGAAATCGCCATCAGCACCAGGGCCGCCGTCACCAACGGCTGCAGCACCTTGACCCAGAACGCCAGCCAGTAGCGACCATTGTTCAAACCCTGGTCGGCCAGATAATGGATATAGCCCCACAGACCGCTGATGGACAGGGACTCCGGCGCCATGACCACGGTACTCAGCAGTTGCGGGCTCAGGGCCACATCCCAACGCTCATCGGGCACGCTGATGACCTCGGTGTGACCGTCACGGAAATAGGTGGTGGTGACATCAGTCAACTGCCAGTAGTTCTCGTGGAACCGTGCCTGACGGGCAAAACTCGACGACAACATGTGGTGACTGTCATCGAAGTGATAGCGAGTCACGCCATACAGCAGGCCATTGGGCTGCACTGCGTTGATATGGATGAACTCCTCGCCCTGGCGGTGCCACAGACCGCGCTTGGAGCTCTGGGCATCACCGGAACCCTGGGCCAGGGCGCGACTGGCCTGGGCCTGGGTTTCGGTGGCCGGCGCGACGTACTCGCCCACCAGCACGCCCACCAGCATCAGCACCAGCATCGGCTTCATCACCGCCCAGACGATACGACCGACAGAAACGCCGGCAGCACGCATGATGGTCAGCTCGCTGTTGCTGGCCAGGGAGCCAAGACCGATCAGGCAGCCGATCAGGCCGGCCATCGGCAACATTTCATAGACCCGGCGCGGAGCAGTGAGCGCCACGTAGCTCATCACGTCCATAACGGTGTAGGTATCGCTGACACTGCCCATCTCATCGATGAAGGCAAACAGCGAAGCCAGCCCGAGGATGATCCCCAGGACCGCGAGAATAGCCATGAACACACTGCTACCGATGTAGCGATCGAGCTTAACCACGAGCCATCTCCTTCATGCTGCGACGACTCGCCATCTTCAAACGCAACGGTTCCCAGTACATCAAACCCAGACCAATCGCCAGGAATATCAGGTGGACCCACCACAGCCCCAGGGCCGGCGAGATCTTGCCTTTCTCCATGGCGCCACGTACCGCGATCAGGATAGTCAGGTACGCCATATACAGCAGGATGGCCGGGATCAGCTTGAGGAAGCGGCCCTGGCGCGGGTTGACCCGGGACAACGGCACCGCCATCAAGGTCACGATAAACACCAGCAATGGCAGAGACAGGCGCCATTGCAGCTCGGCACGGGCCCGCAGGTCATCCTTGCCGATCAGATCAGCAGTGGGCATGGCATCGCGATCGGTGACTTCGTCGCTGACATCAGGCCGCTCCAGCAGCACGCCGTAGGTGTCGTACTTGATCACCCGGTAGTTGGCCTCACCTGGATTGCCGTCATAGCGATAGCCGTTTTCCAGGATCAGGTAGCGATTGCCATCGGGACGAATGTCCTGGTGCCCCTTCTCGGCCACCAGCACCGAAATGCCCTGGTCCTTTTTCTCCCGGCTCAGGCGTTTTTCGGAGATGAACACTCCGGAAAGATTGGTGCGGTCCTCGGAAAGCTGCTCGGTATAGGTCACCCGAGTGCCATCATTGAGCGCCTGGAAGCGCCCGGCCACCAGGGTGTCGAACTCGGTCAGTGCATCCTGTTTGTTCAGCAGCAACTGGAACTGATTGGCCCCCTGCGGCGCCAGACTCAGGCTCAACCAGGCCACCAGCAGGGCCACAAGGGCCGCCGGGATCATGGTCATGCCCAGCAAACGCTGCTGACTCATGCCGGTAGCCGACAACACGGTCATCTCGCTTTCGAGATAGAGCCGGCCGTAAGCCAGGAGAATGCCCAGGAACAGTCCCAATGGCAGGATCAGCTGCAAAAAGCCCGGCAGACGAAAGCCCATGATCAGGAACAGCGAGCCCGGGTCCAGGGCGCCCGAGGCGGCTTGTGCGAGGAACTTGACGAAGCGTCCGCTCATGATGATGACCAGCAGCACCGCACTCACGGCACTCAGGGTCAACAGGACTTCGCGGGATAGATAACGAAAGACGATCAAACCAGACACTCCAGGGTTGTCAGGCTAAGGCGGCCGAACAAGCAAACGTATCGAGCCGGCCCCAGAGACAGGGCCGCCGAAAAAAAGATGGCGCATTATCCTGTGATTGCGCGCGCCTGTCACGGAGGATGCTCACCCGACGCTCTAAAGCAGCGAACTTGGCCAAGACGAGGGTTGTCAGCCGCAACGGGCGAGGTTCAAACTGGCGGCTTTGTCGTCGGCAGCACGCGACGCCTTCTTCTATATAGATAAGCCCCGCGCCGGAGTCTTTCCTGCGCTCTTTGACCATTCATTCAGGGACCCAGACATGGAACTGGTTGTAAAAAGCGCTAGCCCGGAAACGTTGAAGACCGCCACCCTGGTGGTCGCCGTCGGCGAAGGCCGCAAACTCGGCAACGTGGCCAAGCAACTCGACGAACTCAGCGGCGGCGCCATCAGCGCCGTACTCAAGCGCGGCGATCTGGCCGGCAAGGTCGGCCAGAGCCTGCTGCTGCACGGCGTGGCCAAGCTGAAGGCGGAACGCCTGCTGCTGGTGGGCGTCGGCAAGGATGAGGAACTGGGCGACCGCCCGTTCCGCAAGATCATCAGCGGTGTACTTGCCACCCTCAAGGGCCTGGGCGGCAGCGATGCCGTGCTGGCTCTGGACGAAGTCGTGGTCAAAGGCCGCGACAGCTATGGCAAGACCCGTCTGCTGGCCGAAACCCTGGTGGACGGCGGTTACGTATTCGATCGCTACAAGAGCCAGAAAGCCGAACCCCGCGCCCTGAAGAAAATCACCCTGCTGACCATCAAGGCCGCCCAGGCTGAAGTCGAGCGCGGCGTGACCCACGCCCAAGCCATCGCCAAAGGCATGGCTTTTACCCGCGACCTGGGCAACCTGCCGCCGAACGTCTGCCACCCGACGTTTCTGGGTGAACAGGCCAAGGCCCTGGGCAAGGAGTTCAAGGGCCTGAAAGTCGAAGTCCTTGACGAGAAGAAGATCAAGGAACTGGGCATGGGCTCGTTCTATGCCGTAGGCCAGGGCAGCGACCAGCCGCCGCGCCTGATCGTCATGCAATACAACGGCGGCAAGAAATCCGAGAAGCCGTTTGCCCTGGTGGGCAAGGGCATCACCTTCGACACCGGCGGCATCAGCCTCAAGCCGGGCGCCGGCATGGACGAAATGAAATACGACATGGGCGGCGCCGCCAGCGTGTTCGGCACCCTGCGCGCCGTGCTCGAACTGCAACTGCCGATCAACCTGGTATGCATCCTGGCCTGCGCCGAGAACATGCCCAGCGGCGGCGCTGCACGGCCTGGCGATATCGTCACCACCATGAGCGGCCAGACCGTGGAAATCCTCAATACCGACGCCGAAGGCCGTCTGGTGCTGTGCGACGCCCTGACCTACGCCGAACGCTTCAAGCCCCAGGCTGTGATCGACATCGCCACCCTGACCGGTGCCTGCGTGGTCGCCCTGGGCGCCCATACGTCCGGCCTGCTGGGCAACAACGACGAGTTGATCGGCCAACTGCTCAGCGCCGGCCAGCAAGCCGACGACCGCGCCTGGCAACTGCCGTTGTTCGATGAGTACCAGGAACAACTGGACAGCCCGTTCGCCGATATCGCCAACATTGGCGGGCCAAAGGCCGGGACCATCACTGCCGCGTGCTTCCTCTCGCGCTTCACCAAGAACCTGAACTGGGCGCACCTGGATATCGCCGGCACCGCCTGGACCAGCGGCGGCAAGGACAAGGGCGCCACCGGCCGCCCCGTACCCCTGCTGACCCAATACCTGCTGGACCGCGCCAAAGCCTGAAAACCATGACCGCGGAGGGTGTCGCTTGAAGGCGGCGCCCTTTCCGGCTCAGGAATCCCAATGACCAAAGTCGACTTCTACATTCTTCCCAGCGCGGACCCTGCGGCGCGCCTGGATTTTGCCTGCAAGCTCACCGACAAGGCCTGGCGCATGGGCCATCGCATCTACCTGCATTGCAGCGACGCCCAACAACGGGACGAACTTGATGCCCGCCTGTGGCGCTTCAAGGGCGAAGCCTTCGTTCCCCACGGCCCGGCAGAAAGCGAAGCCGACGGCCTGATCGTGCTTGGCTTGGGCCAGGACCCTGGCGAACACAACGACCTGCTGGTGAACCTGGACCTCAAAGTACCGGCATTTGCACCGCGCTTTGCCCGAATTGCCGAAGTGGTGGTGGAAGACCCGACTATTCGTCAGGCGGCCCGCGAGAGTTTCCGTTTCTATCGCGAACAGGGCTATCCTCTGCAAGATCACCGTTTACAGCGACTCTGAGCACCCGATGGACACTCCCAACCCGCTGCAAAAGCCCGCGCATCTGCTGGACGACCTCGAGTCGATCCGTCAACTGCTCGGCGATGACAATCTGCAACCGCCACTGCTGACCGAAACCGTGAGCGGCGAAGTGCAAATCCCCCTGCTGTTCGACATGGTGGGCAGCCAGCAACCTGACGAAACCGAAGCTGCACCCGCAGCGCAAGCCAAACCGCAAGCTGCACCGGCACCGGCACCAGTTCAAGTGACGGCACCAGCCCCTGTTCCAGCTCCAGCGACCGCTCCCGCAGCCAAACCCGTCCCTGCCAGCAACAGCGCCGATGCCCTGCTGCACCTGGATACCGAACTGCGTGCCGCTGCCCAGCTGATCATGCAAGACGTGATCGACGATTTCGCCCCGCACATCGAAACCGAAATCAAGCGCCGCCTCGACGCCCGCCTGGAACGCCTGCTCGCAGCAGCCACCAACGGCAAACCATAAGCCACACGCAAAAGCCGGGCATGGCCACCTTGTCGCTTACCGCTTGTGGCTTGCTGCTGCCCCCCTCCGCTATACTTCCCGGCTTTTCCTGAATAAATGCCAATAGGGTCCCGCCGCGCATGGATAAGACCTACCAGCCGCACGCCATTGAAACTTCCTGGTACCAGACCTGGGAGTCCGAGAACTACTTCGCCCCGCAAGGCGCGGGCGACTCCTACACCATCATGATCCCGCCGCCGAACGTCACCGGCAGCCTGCACATGGGCCACGGCTTCAACAACGCGATCATGGACGCCCTGATCCGCTTCCGCCGCATGCAGGGTCGCAACACCCTGTGGCAGCCGGGTACCGACCACGCCGGTATCGCCACACAGATGCTGGTGGAGCGTCAGATCGAAGCCCAGGGCCAGAATCGCCATGATCTGGGCCGGGAAAAATTCCTCGAAAAAGTCTGGGAATGGAAGGATCAATCCGGGGGCAACATCAGCCGCCAGATCCGTCGCCTGGGCTCCTCCGTGGACTGGAGCCGCGAGCGCTTCACCATGGACGACGGCCTGTCGGAAGCGGTGAAGGAAGCCTTCGTGCGCCTGCACGAAGATGGTCTGATCTACCGCGGCAAGCGCCTGGTGAACTGGGACACCAAGCTGCACACGGCGATTTCCGATCTGGAAGTGGAAAACCACGACGAGAAAGGCTTCCTGTGGAACCTGAAGTATCCACTGGCCGACGGCGCCAAGACCGCTGAAGGCAACGACTACCTGATCGTCGCCACCACTCGTCCGGAAACCATGCTCGGCGACTCCGCCGTCGCGGTGAACCCTGAAGACGAGCGTTACAAGGCGCTGATCGGCAAGTTCGTCGAACTGCCCCTGGTCGGCCGGCGCATCCCGATCATTGCCGATGACTACTGCGACCCTGAATTCGGCACCGGCTGCGTGAAAATCACCCCGGCCCACGATTTCAACGACTACGAAGTCGGCAAGCGCCACAACCTGCCGCTGCTCAACATCTTCGACAAGAACGCCGCCGTGCTGCCGGCCTGCCAGGTGTTCAACCTGGACGGCAGCCTCAACGAAACCGTCGACGGCAAGATCCCGGCCGAGTACGTGGGCCTGGATCGTTTCGAAGCGCGCAAGCAGATCGTGGCCGCCTTCGACGCTGCCGGCCTGCTGGTCAGCGTCGACGACCACGCCCTGAAAGTGCCGAAGGGCGACCGCTCCGGCACCGTCATCGAGCCGTGGCTCACCGACCAGTGGTACGTCTCCACCAAGCCGCTGGCGGAACCTGCCATCGCTGCTGTGGAAGACGGCCGCATCGCCTTCGTGCCCAAGCAGTACGAGAACATGTACTTCTCCTGGATGCGCGACATCCAGGACTGGTGCATCAGCCGCCAGCTGTGGTGGGGCCACCGGATTCCGGCCTGGTACGACGAATCGGGCAAGGTCTATGTCGGCCGCGATGAAGCCGAAGTGCGAGCCAAGCACAACCTCGGTCCGGACGTTGCCCTGCAGCAGGACAACGACGTACTCGACACCTGGTTCAGCTCGGGCCTGTGGACCTTCTCCACCCTGGGCTGGCCGGAACAGACCGAGTTCCTCAAGACCTTCCACCCGACCGACGTGCTGGTCACCGGCTTCGACATCATTTTCTTCTGGGTCGCCCGGATGATCATGCTCACCATGCACCTGGTGAAGAACGAAGACGGCACGCCGCAGGTTCCGTTCAAGACCGTGTACGTGCACGGTCTGGTCCGCGACGGCCAGGGCCAGAAGATGTCCAAGTCCAAGGGCAACGTCCTCGACCCGCTGGACATCATCGACGGTATCGACCTCGAAACCCTGGTGCAGAAGCGCACCACCGGCCTGATGCAGCCCAAACTGCAGAAAGCCATCGAGAAGCAGACCCGCGCCGAATTCGCCGACGGCATCGCCAGCTACGGCACCGACGCCCTGCGCTTCACCTTCTGCTCCCTGGCCACCACCGGCCGCGACATCAAGTTCGACATGGGCCGCGTCGAGGGTTACCGCAACTTCTGCAACAAGATCTGGAACGCTGCGCGCTACGTGCTGGATAAGGGCGAGGACTGCGGTCAGAACGGCGAGGCCTATGAGCTGTCCCTGGCGGATCGCTGGATCATCTCGCAACTGCAGCGCACCGAAGCTGAAGTGACCCGTCAGCTCGACCAGTTCCGTTTCGACCTGGCCGCCCAGGCCTTGTACGAGTTCATCTGGAACCAGTACTGCGACTGGTACCTGGAGCTGTCCAAGCCCGTGCTGTGGGACGAGAACGCGCCGGTTGAACGCCAACGCGGCACCCGTCGCACCCTGGTGCGGGTACTGGAAGTGGCCCTGCGCCTGGCCCATCCGTTCATGCCGTTCATCACCGAAGAAATCTGGCAGCGCCTGGCGCCGCTGGCAGGTAGCACCGGCAAGACCATCATGCTGCAACCTTGGCCGGTGGCTAACGAAGCCCGCATCGACCAGGCCGCCGAAGACGACATCGAATGGCTCAAGGGCCTGATGCTCGGCACTCGCAACATTCGCGCGGAAATGAACATCGGCCCGGGCAAGCCCCTGGCCCTGTTCCTGAAGAACGTCAGCGCCGAAGACCAGCGTCGCCTGACCGAGAACGAAGCCTTGCTGAAGAAGCTGGCCCGACTCGAATCCATCACTGTGCTGGGTGCCAGCGACGAAGCGCCGCTGTCTGCCACCGCCCTGGTGGGCGAGATGGAAGTGCTGGTGCCCATGGCCGGCTTGATCGACAAAGGTGCGGAACTGGCCCGTCTGGACAAGGAAATCCAACGCCTGCAAGGCGAAGTGCAGCGAGTGGGCGGCAAGCTGTCCAACGCCTCCTTCGTCGACAAGGCTCCGGCCGAAGTGATCGAGAAGGAACGCGCCAAACTGGCCGAGGCCGAACAGGCTCTGGGCAAGCTGGCAGAGCAGCACGCACGGATCTCCAGCCTGTAACGGCGATTCGCGCAGCGTGAAAGAGGGAGGCCCGTACAGGCCTCCCTTTTTTATGCGCGCTGTCTTATGTAGCGAGAAGGCACGCTTGCATCACTTGTCGCTCGCCGCTTGAAACTTACCGTTGCTCCTGTGTGACAATGCCCGCCACTTTGAACCAGCCCCGAATCGATCCCCCATGACCGCCCCCAACACCCCAAAGCCTGCGCGCAAAAAGCCCAAAACCGCCTCCCCGGCCAAAAACGCCGCCCCCCGGGAAAAGGCCAGCCTGCATCCGCGCAATCGTCACCAGGGGCGTTACGACTTCCCGCAACTGATCAAGAGCACCCCGGAACTGGGGCAGTTCGTGATCCTCAATCCCTACGGCAAGGAAAGTATCGACTTCGCCGACCCGGCGGCCGTGCGGGTGTTCAACCGCGCCCTGCTCAAGGCCTTCTACGGTATTGCCCACTGGGACATTCCGGCGGACTTTCTCTGCCCACCCGTGCCCGGTCGCGCCGACTACGTGCATTTCCTCGCCGACCTGCTGGCCAGCCACAACCAGGGTGAAATCCCTCGTGGCGCGGCGGTACGGGTGCTGGACGTCGGGGTCGGCGCCAACTGCATCTACCCGCTGATCGGCTACAGCGACTACCGCTGGCAGTTCCTCGGTTCGGACATCGACAGCACCGCCCTGGCTGCGGCCAAGGCCATCGTCCAGGCCAACGGCTTGAACAAGGCCATCAGCCTGCGCCAGCAAGGCAATCCCAGGCAGATCCTCAGCGGCCTGCTGGAAAGCACCGAGCGTTTCGACCTGACCATGTGCAACCCGCCCTTCCATGCCTCCCTGGACGAAGCCACCCGCGGCAGCCAACGCAAGTGGCGAGCCCTGGGCAAGGCCGATCCCAAGCGCAAGCTGCCGGTGCTGAACTTCGGCGGCCAGGCCCGGGAACTCTGGTGCGAGGGTGGCGAGATCCGTTTCGTCAGCCAGTTGATCAGCGAGAGCGCCGGCGTCGGCCAGCAAGTGCTGTGGTTCAGCACCCTGGTGTCAAAGGCCTCGAACCTGCCGGCGATTGAAAGCGCGCTGAAAAAGGCCGGGGTCCTGGAAAGCCAGGTGGTAGAGATGTCCCAGGGACAGAAACAGAGCCGCTTCGTCGCCTGGACCTTCAAGGACAAGGCACAGCAACAGGCCTGGAGTCAGGAACGCTGGGTTAGGAAGAACTAAAGAGGCGGGAGATTCAAAGACGATTCACCTTGCGTGAATCGGTGTCACACAAACCGTGCCCGGAGTACTTCTGAGCACGGTTTCACTGCAAGTCTTACTTGTTAACAGCGTCGGTCAGGCCTTTAGCCACAACCAGCTTGATAACTTTCTTGGCAGCGATTTCGATGGCAGCGCCAGTCGATGGGTTACGGCCAGTACGGGCAGGACGCTCGGTCACTTTCAGCTTGCCGATACCTGGCAGAGTGATTTCGCCGCCATTTTCCAATTGATCAGCAACGATCTGGGCCAGTTGGTCCAGAGCGTTACGCGCGGTGGTTTTCGGCGCGTCGATAGCTTCAGCGATATCAGCGATCAGTTGGTCTTTAGTAATAGCCATTGTGGTGTTCCTTCCCTATCAAATTCATTTGGATTGCAGAGTGCAGTGTCAGCCATCGAGCCAGATCTTGTGAATCTGGCACCCCGGTTACAACCACGACAGATCGGGGTTATAGATACCGAAATCAGGGTTTGGTTCGACCCGACAAATGCTGAATGCACGCTTAACGCTGAGACATCGCGTAAGACGGGGCAAAACTAGCACACAGACGGGGAAATATCCGCCTCTACCTAGCCATTTGGTCAGCTTTATTGCTCTAAATCGGTAAAAAAATGCATAAGCGTTACCGACAGGCCGTTCATCGCCTGGCAAACCGCGCCAAAACCAACGGGTGCGGTACACTGGGCACTTTTTCGGGGAGTCCGCCCTCCCCCTTCAATCAGCCGAGAAGCCCATGCCGATCCGTCATTGCATCGTCCACCTGATCGACAAAAAACCCGACGGCAGCCCCGCAGTTCTGCATGCCCGAGACTCCGAACTGGCAGAGTCCGCGGCCATCGAGAACATGCTCGCCGATCTCAATGAAAGCTATAACGCCAAACAGGGCAAAGCCTGGGGCCTGTTCCATCCCGAGTCCGGCGCTTTCCCCTTCAGCGGCTGGCTGAAGGAGTACCTGGACGGCGGCCAGGACTTCACCGCATTCAGCCGGGTGGCGGTGGAGCATCTGCAGAAGCTGATGGAGGAATCCAACCTGTCGGTGGGCGGCCACGTGCTGTTTGCTCATTACCAACAGGGCATGACCGACTATCTGGCGATCGCCCTGCTGCACCACAGCGAAGGCGTGGCGGTGACCGACCAACTGGACGTGACCCCGTCGCGCCATCTGGACCTGGGCCAACTGCACCTCGCCGCGCGGATCAACATCTCCGAGTGGCAGAACAACAAGCAGTCCAAGCAGTACATCTCCTTTATCAAGGGCAAGAACGGCAAGAAGGTCTCGGAGTACTTCCGCGACTTCATCGGCTGCCAGGAAGGCGTCGACGGTCCGGGCGAGACCCGCACCCTGCTCAAGGCCTTCAGCGACTTCGTCGAAAGCGAAGACCTGCCGGAAGAGTCGGCCCGGGAAAAGACCAAGACCTTGGTGGACTACGCCAGCAGCCAAGCCAAGCTCGGCGAACCCATGGGCCTGGAAGAACTCTCGGAACTGATCGACGAAGACCGCCCCAAGGCGTTCTACGACCACATCCGCAACAAGGATTACGGGCTATCGCCGGAAATTCCTGCGGATAAACGCACCCTCAACCAGTTCCGCCGCTTCACCGGTCGCGCCGAGGGCCTGTCCATCAGCTTCGAAGCCCACCTGCTGGGCTCGAAGATCGAGTACGACGAAGAAGCCGGGACCCTGATCATCAAGGGCCTGCCGACCCAGCTGACCGACCAGCTCAAGCGCCGCAACTGATGCTCCAGGGAGTACTGAAGAAGTTCCTGCTGATCCTGCTGGTGGTGGTGGTCTATCAGAACTGGGGCAAGATCGAGCGGCTGTTCAACCCTTCGGCGGTGGTCAGCGAAGAGATCCGTAGCCAGGCCCGGGTGGTGCTGTACGCCACCGACTGGTGCGGCTACTGCAAGGCTACCCGACGCTTTCTCGATCAGAAGGGCATTCCCTATCGGGAGTTCGACATCGAGAAAGACGCAGAGGCGCGTAAGGCCTATACCGCTCTGGGCGGTGCCGGGATTCCGATCCTGGATGTGAATGGAACCCTGCTCCGCACCTATGATCCCGATGCCATCATGGCGGCGCTGCAACCGTAGGAAACGGCGAGCCGACGCGGCGCTTGCCGGCGAAGGGGCCGGCAGATCGTGCACCGATCTTGAGGACGCCTTCGCTGGCAAGCCAGCTCCTACAGGTGTGAGTCACTGCGCCTGGATACGGAAACCCAACCGCGGGAAGTGCACGTGGAGCACGCCGGCACGTGGATCTTCACGGCGCAGGATCAACTCTTCAGTACCGGCAAACAGCAACTCGCCCGCCACCGGATCGACTCCATAGTCGGTCGCAGCAATCACCACCTGCTGCCCTGCCACAAAGCCATTGGGATCGACAAACCGCTCATCCGGCAGCGGCGCCGGGGTCGCACCGCGCGACACCTCAAGGGCCTCTTCAGCGCTCATTTCGGTGAAGGAGCCGTGACCAAAGCCCAGCACTCGCGCCAACCAGGCTGATACCGCCGGATACTCGTCCACCAGCGGCGCCGTCACCGGCGTACCCTTGAGGAACCACAGCGGGTGCGCAAGGGCGATATCGGCAATCGAGGGCTCACCAAACAGGAAGTCCCCCGGCTCGCGCTGCAGTTGCTGCTCCAGACGCGCCATGATGGTCGGCCACTGATGCTTGGCCACTTCCAGGGGCAGACGACTGGCGCTGCCGCCACTGAACAACCCGGCACGGTCGGCCATGAAGGCCTTGACCACCTCCGGCGGCATCTTGCCGAAACGTGCTGCGGCAGACTCGGGCTGGAACACCAGGGTCACCGCATGCTGGAACACCACCGAGTCGACCCAGGCGGCGAAGGTCGCGCTGATCATTTCCTGGCCTTCGGGGAACAGCGCCGGCGAGGCCTTTTCCCGCTCCAGACGCCGGGCGATCAAAGCCGTGTCGCAGTAGATATCAGCACCGACCTGCAGTACCGGCGTCTTGCGATAGCCACCGGTCAGGGCAGTCAGATCAGGCTTGGGCATCACCGGGGAAATCTTCACGGAGCGCCAGGACAGGCCCTTGAAGCCCAGGAGCAAACGGGCTTTTTCCGCGAAGGGAGAGGTCGGGTAATGGTGCAGGATCAACTCTGACATGCTGGGGTCCGCCGGAAGAGGGAAAGCGCTGAGCTTAGCGCGCAATCCATGGACGGCCTACCGATCCGACTGATGAGCACCTATCAGTCAGATTGATGCTGCTGCCCCGGCAGACGCCACCAGACACTCCTTGGCGCTTTTCCTGAGCTTCTTGATCAACCGCTCCTGACGCAGAGCCTCGCTCTTGTCCCGACAAGCTTCGGTATAGACCAGGGCCACCGCCGGGCTGGATAGAAAGAAACGCGCGCCCTTGCCACTCTGGTGCTTGGCGAAGCGCTTCACCGGGTCGTCGCTGATGCCGCAATAAAGGGCGCCATTGGCCGCACGCACCAGATACACAAACCAGGGTTTGCTGGCAGGCGCGGGCAGTTCGCCGGCAATCACGGGGTTTGGATCGGGGCTGCTCACAAAAACCATCGGGGCCTGTGGATAACAAGCCGCGATCTTAGCAGAGGATGGCTTTCAGCGACCGCTCTGGAAGGCCTTCAGGCCTTTACGGGCCTGGGCGCGAACGGCATTTTTCAGCAGCGGCGTCCAGCCCAGCAAAAGCCCCTTGGCCCCCAGGGCCTGGCGCGCCCAACGCCACAGGTCGAAATGGTCGTGGTGCTCACAGATCTTGCCATCGCGAAACACGAAGCGCGCCTGGATATCGTTGACCACCGTGTTGCCGGTCTGGCTGAACAGGTAGGTGGCGACCCAGTGCGCGCCACCCGAACGCTCGTCGGCACGCACCTGATCGAAGGTCAGGGAAAAGTCCTTGGCCCGCGCGGTGAGCATGCGCCACATGTCGCCGGCGTCACGTCCGCGCAACTCGCCGAAGGCCGGATCACTGAATACAACGTCCTCGGTATAGCAGGCGCTCATGGCCTCGGCATCGAGCCGCTGGAAGGCCTGGTAGAACTCAGTGATCAGGACGCGGTGGGCATCACTCATGGGCGGACTCCGGAAGGACAAAGGGATGCCAGCACAATAATCCGCACGCCCAGAGAAGACTATCGGCATTTGCCGTGCAAATACCGACAGTGACGCTCCTCAGATCCTCTCGCTTTGCGCCTGCACATACAGCGAGCGGCCGGCGCCCAGCCCGGCAATAATCGCCCCGCTGCCCAACACCGCGAAGATCCAGCCCACGGCGTTCCAGCCGCCGGTCCAGTCATGCACCAGCCCCACGGCAAACGGCCCCATGGACGCCAGGGTGTAGCCGATGCCCTGGGCCATGCTCGACAGGTTGGCGGCCACATGGGTATCCCGTGAGCGCAGGACGATCAGCGTCAGGGCCAGGCTGAAAGTGCCTCCTTGCCCCAGGCCCAGCAGAATGGCCCAGCCCCACAAGCCATCAAGCGGTGCATACAGGCAACCGAACAGACCGCCCAAGGTCATCAACATGACGATCACGATGGCCAGACGCTGGTCCTTGCCGCGAGTCGCCAGCCAGGGCGCCGCCAGGGAGCTGGCCAGTTGCACGATGACCGAACCCGACAGCACCAGTCCGGCCTGGGTCGGAGTCAGCCCACGACCGATCAGGATCGATGGCAACCAGCCAAACACGATGTAGGCCAGGGACGATTGCAAGCCCATGTACAAGGTCACCTGCCAGGCCAGGCGATCACGCAGCAACCCGCGCACACGGAAAGCGACATGGTGGGCACCGTGTTTCTGCCCCACTTGAGGCAACCAGAACAGCGCTGCCATCAACGCCGGCACCACCCAGAAGCCAAGGCCCAGGGCCCAACTGTCGTCAAAGTGATGGCTCAAGGGCACTGTCGCGCCTGCAGCCATGGCTGCCCCCAGGCACAGGGCCATGGTGTAGACCCCGGTCATGCTTCCCGCATGCCGGGCGAAGTCGCGCTTGACGATGCCCGGCAGCAGCACCCCGATCACGCCGATGCTGGCCCCGGCCAGGATGCTCCCGGCAAAGACCCCGAACTCACCGAGCGAGCTGCGCAGGACAATGCCCAGGGCCAGGGTCAGGAGAATCCCCAGCACCACCCGTTCGGCGCCGAAACGCCGGGCCAGCAGCGGCGCCAAAGGCGCGAACAGCCCCAGGCACAACACCGGCAAAGTGGTCAGCAATCCCGCCTTGGCGGCCGACAGGCCCAGGCTCTGGGATACGTCACTGAGCAACGGCGCCATGCTCGACAGCGCCGGACGCAGGTTCAACGCCACCAGGATCAGCCCCAACAGCAACAGCCAGGGCCGCCGCAAAGGTGGCGGGGCCTGCTGGACTTCTTCGTCATCGGCCTCGGCATCGATCAACAACTCGGGAGGCGACGGGGTGTTCGGAGGGGACTGCTGGTTGGACATAAAGGTCTCGGGTTCAGGATTCGTTGATCAACTGGCGGGACAGGTGCTTGGCCCGCTCGGGGTCGCCCTGCTCGATGGCGTCCAGCAGATGCTGGTGGAGATCGAAGACGTCCTGGCGGCGCGGAGTGACCGTCAAGGCCTGGCGCAACTGGGCGCCCACCACACTGGAGAAATAGCGGTACAGCTGGCTCAGGGTCGGATTGTGCGCGGCATCCACCAGGCCCTGATGAAACACCAGGTCGCAGGCGATGTAGCTTTCCAGATCGCCATGAAAATGCCCGCCGCTGGCCTGCAAGGCTTCGCTCAAGGCGCGCAGGTCCTCGTCGGTGCGACGCAGGGCCGCGAGGCCAACCGCCTCCACTTCAAGGATCTGCCGGGTTTCCCGGGCCTGCTCCAGAGAGCATTGGGACAGGGCCTGGAGCATGTCCAGGGGATCAGCCACGGCTCGCAGGTAGCTGCCATCGCCCTGGCGAATCTCGATCAACCCGGAAAACGCCAGCACCCGCATGGCTTCACGCACGGTGTTGCGGCTGATGCCCAGCTCACTGGCCAGCTCCGGCTCGGTGGGCAGGCGCTGGCCGACGGCCCAGGCGCCCTTGGTGATGCGCAGGCGCAACTGTTCCAGGGCCTGGTCGACCAGGGAACGTTTGATCAGGGGGGAAATTTCGCTCATTGAACTCACTCTTTCATCCAATCATCGGATGAATTGCCCGACATGGTATTCAGGCTTTTCCGAGAGTTCAACGATTTAGGCTGGAGGAGGCACTTTCGCCATTGCAAACAGGCCTTGACAAAAAACCCTATAAGGGTAATTTCGGTCAAGCCTCAAGGGTGTCTCATGGAAAAGAAAACACCTCATTACGACCTGTCGCTGATCAAGGCACAGGTCGTTCGGCAAGGAGCACAAGCCTTCACTCGAAGCGCATTGCGCTGCGGCAGGGAACTCGGATTGTCCCTGGCCGCCATGCAACGAGTAGTAGCCGGACTCCAGGGCAGCCTGTTCTACAAATCGATGACCACCTATAGCGATCATCGGCTGTGGCAGGACGTGTACTACACCCGTATCGCTAACTGGACGCTCTACATCAAGGTCACCTACCGCCCCGGTGCAGGGCCTCCCGTGATCTCCTTCAAGGAGGCAGAGACTTGAAACAACAACAATGCTACAGCTGCGGCGCTCCGACCGGCATGCTGGCGTTCGAGCAGCGCAGCGAGCTCATCGACTACCGGCACCTACAGCGTCACCTCCATGGCCTGGCGGGCTGGGAATGCCAGGAATGCGGTGAAATCGAATTCGACGCCGCCAGTGCACAACGCTACGCCGCCGCGGGCGACCAATTGCTGGAAGAGTACCGGCAGAGCGTCGCCGCCGACATGAAGCGCATCCGCCGCCAGCTGCACCTCTCGCAGAAAGAGGCGGTCAAACTGCTGTCCGGTGGCGGGCACAACGCCTTTTCCCGTTACGAGCGCGGCGAAGTCGGCGTGCCCCAACCGCTGTACGTGCTGATGCGCCTGCTGGATCGCCACCCACAGTTGATGAAGGACGTACTGGAACTCAGCGCACCACAGCGGGCGCCTTCTGCCTCCAGCGACCACCCCGAACAACAGCTCGGCGCTGCCGGCGGTTGAACGCCGGGCAAAAATAAACCCGGAACCAGTCCGGGTTTATCGTCAGCGCGGGCCCTGCATCAGGATCAATGCAGGATCTGGCTCAGGAACAGCTTGGTGCGATCATTTTGCGGGTTGTCGAAGAAGTCATTCGGTGCCGCCTGCTCGACGATCTCGCCCTTGTCCATGAAGATCACCCGGTTGGCCACGGTGCGAGCAAAACCCATTTCATGGGTCACGCAGAGCATGGTCATGCCGTCTTCGGCGAGGCCGATCATGGTGTCCAGCACCTCCTTGACCATTTCCGGGTCCAGGGCCGAGGTGGGTTCATCGAATAGCATGATCTTGGGTTTCATGCACAGCGCCCGGGCAATCGCCACCCGTTGCTGCTGGCCACCGGAAAGCTGGCCCGGGTACTTGTGGGCCTGCTCCGGAATCCGCACCCGCTCCAAGTAATGCATGGCAATTTCCTCGGCCTTGCGCTTGGGCATCTTGCGCACCCACATCGGCGCCAGGGTGCAGTTCTGCAGGATGGTCAGGTGCGGAAACAGGTTGAAGTGCTGGAACACCATGCCCACTTCCCGGCGAATGGCCTCGATCTGCTTGAGGTCGTTGGTCAGCTCCACCCCGTCCACCACGATGCGTCCCTGCTGGTGCTCTTCCAGACGGTTGAGGCAGCGGATGGTGGTGGATTTGCCCGAGCCCGAAGGCCCGCACAGGACGATGCGCTCGCCCTGCTGGACGTTGAGGTTAATGTCCTTCAACACGTGGAACTGGCCATACCACTTGTTCACACCCTGCATCTGAATAATGCCTTCAGGGCCCACAGGCTTTTTGTTCGCTTCACTCATGGAGGTACTCCTAACGCTTGTGGCCTGTGTCCAACTTACGCTCCAGATGCATGGAGTAGCGGGACATACCAAAACAGAAAATCCAGAACACCAGGGCCGCGAAGACATAGCCTTCGGTGGCCATGCCCAGCCATTTGGGGTCGGCGGCGGCTTGCTTGACGCTGTTGAGCAGGTCGAACAGGCCAATGATGATCACCAGGCTCGTGTCCTTGAACAGGGCGATGAAGGTGTTGACGATCCCGGGGATCACCAGCTTCAGGGCCTGCGGCAGAATCACCAGGCCCATCGCGCGCCAGTAACCCAGGCCCATGGCGGCCGCCGCTTCGTACTGGCCCTTGGGAATGGCCTGCAAACCGCCACGCACCACCTCGGCCACATAGGCCGACTGGAACAGGATCACCCCGATCAACGCCCGCAGCAGCTTGTCGAAGTTCATGCCCTCGGGCAGGAACAGCGGCAACATCACCGACGACATGAACAGCACCGTGATCAGCGGCACGCCGCGCCAGAACTCGATGAAGGTCACGCAGACCACGCGGATCGCCGGCAGGTTGGAACGTCGTCCCAATGCCAGCAGGATGCCCAGGGGCAAGGCCCCGGCAATGCCCACCGTGGCAATCACCAAAGTCAGCATCAGGCCGCCCCACTGGCTGGTGGCGACAGTGCTCAGGCCCAGGTAGCCGCCGTGCAGCAGGGTGTAGGCCAACACCGGGTACCACACCAGGAAACACAGGCCGTAGATCGCTTTGCGAGCAAAGCGCGAGATGAACAAGGGAGCCACGCCGATCACCGCCAGCCACACGGTCAGGTCCACCCGCCAGCGCAGTTCCACTGGGTAGTAGCCATACATGAACTGGCCGAAACGCTGCTGGATGAACACCCAACAGGCACCGTCCTTGGTGCAGTCGGCACGGGTGGTGCCGACCCAGTTGGCGTCGAGGATCGCCCACTGCAGGATCGGCGGCACCACCAGGTAGATCAGGTAGAAGGCAAACAGGGTCAACAGGGTGTTTAGCCAGTTGGAGAACATGTTGGCGCGCATCCACGCCAGCACGCCGATACTGCGGCTGGGCGGCGGCATATCGGGCTTGAAAGTATGAGTCGTCATGGGCGCTTCCTCACCGCTCGATCAGCGCAATGCGCTTGTTGTACCAGTTCATCAGCAGGGAAATGCTGATGCTGATTGCCAGGTACACGCTCATGGTGATGGCAATGACCTCAATGGCCTGGCCGGTCTGGTTGAGCACCGTGCCGGCGAACAGCGAAACCATTTCCGGGTAACCGATACCGGCGGCCAGGGACGAGTTCTTCGCCAGGTTCAGATACTGGCTGGTCAATGGCGGAATGATCACCCGCAAGGCCTGGGGAATGATCACCTTGCGCAGGGTCGGACCGTTGCGCAGGCCCAGGGAACGGGCTGCCTCGGTCTGGCCGTGGCTGACCGACTTGATCCCGGAACGCACGATTTCGGCGATGAACGCCGCGGTGTAGACGGTCAGGGCCAGGGTCAGGGCCAAGAGTTCGGGGATCAGTACCCAGCCGCCGACGAAGTTGAAGCCTTGCAGCTTCGGCAACTCCCAATGCACGGGCGAGCCGAAGACCAGCGCGCACAGCGCCGGAATCACCAGCAACAACGCCAGGCCAGTCCAGAACTTGTGGAACGGCACCCCGGTGTCTTCAAAGCGTTTGTTGGCCCAGCGGCACATCAGCACGATGGCGACGATGGCCAGCACCACACTCGCAAAGAACGCCCAGAACCCTGGAGCCATCTGCGCCGCCGGCATGTTCAAGCCACGACTGCTGACGAAGAAGGTGTCGCCGAAGTTATGGCTGTTGCGCGGCCCCGGCATGGTCAGGAACACCGCGAAGTACCAGAACAGGATCTGCAGCAGCGGCGGAATGTTGCGGAACACTTCCACATACACCGTCGCCAGCTTGCTGATGATCCAGTTCTGCGACAGCCGCGCCACCCCGATGATGAACCCCAGCAAGGTCGCCAGGATCACCCCGATAAAGGTCACCAGCAGCGTATTGAGCAGACCGATGACGAAGACCCGGGCATAACTGTCCGCTTCGGTGTAGGCAATCAAGTGTTGAGCGATGCCGAAACCGGCGCTGCGCTCAAGAAAGTCGAAACCCGAGGTAATACCCCGGTGCTGGAGGTTGGTTTGCGTGTTGTCGAACAGAAACCAGCCCAGCGAAACCACCGCCACAAGGGTGATGATCTGGAACAGCCAGGCGCGCACACGCGGATCGCTGAGGCTAAGCCTCTGCTTGGGTGCGCCGATTGAATTTTGCATGAAGTGCCCCAGGAATAATGGAACAGAACATCACCCGGCGGTTGGCCCGCCGGGTGATAGAACCATCAGCGCACAGGTGGTGCGTATTGGATGCCGCCGTTGTTCCACAGCGCGTTCAGGCCGCGGTCGATGGCCAGTGGCGTGCTCTTGCCGAGGTTTTTCTCGAACACTTCACCGTAGTTACCTACTTGCTTGACGATCTGTACTACCCAGTCCTTCGGCAGTTTCAGGTCTTTGCCGTATTCACCGTCCGCGCCCAGCAGACGTGCTACATCAGGGTTCTTGGTGGACTTGGCTTCAGCTTCGACGTTTTTCGAAGTGATACCCGCCTCTTCGGCGTTGAGCATGGCGAACAGGGTCCACTTGACGATGCTGAACCACTCTTCGTCGCCCTTACGCACCACCGGGCCCAAAGGCTCCTTGGAGATGGTTTCCGGCAGTACGACGTATTCGGTCGGAGTCGCCAGCTTGCTGCGCTGTGCGTAAAGCTGGGACTTGTCGGAGGTCAGCACGTCGCAACGACCGGACTCCAGGGACTTGGCGCTTTCATCGGAAGTATCGAAGGTGATCGGGGTGTATTTCAGACCATTGCCGCGGAAGTAGTCCGACACGTTCAGCTCGGTGGTAGTACCGGCTTGAATACAGATGGTCGCACCGTCCAACTCCTTGGCACTTTTCACACCCAGTTTGTTGTTCACCAGGAAGCCAATGCCGTCGTAATAAGTGACGCCGGCGAACATCAAGCCCATACCCGCGTCACGGGAACTGGTCCAGGTGGTATTGCGCGACAGCACGTCGATCTCGCCGGATTGCAGCGCAGTGAAGCGCTCCTTGGCGTTCAGCTGGCTGAACTTGACCTTGGTCGCATCGCCGAATACGGCTGCGGCCACGGCACGGCAGACATCGGCGTCAATGCCGAGAATCTTGCCGGTAGCGTCCGGTACCGAGAAGCCCGGCAGACCATCGCTAACGCCGCACTGTACGAAACCTTTCTTCTGTACTGCATCGAGGGTCGCACCCGCCTGTGCGAAACCGCTTGTAGCCAGTACCGTGGCCGCCGTAACGACGGCCAGGGTGGATTTCAACATCTTCATTCAAACCTCCAGTTTTGCTCTTGTTGTGTCGGAGCTTGAGTCCTGCCGCACCCTCATGAGGCGCTGTTGACCCGCGTCGGCTTTTTATAGGGTCAAGCGGCGTAAGACCTTCGCTATGAGTCTAGTAGGAGAAATCCACGTAATGGGGGACCTACATCTCACCAATCGGCCGAACGGGCTTTAGCCCTTTGCAGTTCACAGAGCCCGTAGCGGCCGTAGGCGAACCGGTATCAGAGGAGGTGGGGTATGCCATCGCCCGCGGTAGCCTGTTAGTGTTACCGCCGGCAGAGCGTGCTATCACATCCGCTCCTCTTTCTGAGCCATAGCAAAGCCCGTACCACAGTTTCGGCTAAAGCGTTTCAGCCAGTGGTCAATAGCAAAACGTTCAACCGTGCGACATCTTCTTCACCGATCAACCGGGCGCGCCCCTTAACCTCGCACTCAATCAGCGCGCACGCACATAAATGGAGCAGCCATGACCGAGCCCTTGATTCTTCAGCCCAGCAAGCCCGCAGATGCCTGTGTGATCTGGCTTCATGGCCTGGGAGCGGACCGTTACGACTTCCTGCCGGTGGCCGAGATGCTGCAGGAAAAACTCTTGAGCACCCGCTTCGTCCTGCCCCAGGCACCGACCCGCGCCGTGACCATCAATGGCGGATACGCCATGCCAAGCTGGTACGACATTTTGGCCATGAGCCCGGCTCGCGCGATCAGTCGCGAACAGCTCGAAGAATCATCTGACGAGGTCATCAGACTGATCGAAGAGCAACGCGCAAGCGGAATAGACGCATCGCGCATTTTCCTCGCGGGTTTCTCCCAAGGTGGCGCCGTGGTACTGCACACTGCCTTCCTCAAATGGCAGGGTCCCTTGGGTGGCGTACTTGCCCTCTCCACCTATGCCCCGACCTTCAGCGATGAACTGCAACTTTGCGCCAGCCAACAGCGGATTCCGGTGCTGTCCCTGCACGGCCAGTACGACGAAGTGGTGCAGAACGCCATGGGACGCACCGCATACGAGTACCTGAAACAGCACGGTGTCACCGTGACATGGCAGGAATACCCAATGGGACACGAGGTGTTACCGGAAGAAATCCGTGATATCGGCACCTGGCTGAGCGAGCGTTTGCGCTAGAAAAAGTGCCTCGCGCCAGGACCACAAGCAACAGACTACGCCGCGCCCGTTTCTTGCATTACACTGGCCGGCGTACATTCCTTAACCAATTGATGAGATGACCGTGCTCAAAGCACTCAAGAAAATCTTCGGTAAAAGCGAGGCTGAGCCGCTCGCGCCAAGCCCCAGCGCCCCTTCCCCCAGTTCCAGCAGCCGCAATGACGGCCGTCAGCCGGAGCGGAGCGCACCTGCTACCGCAGCTAAAAAAGAACCGGTGAGCACACCGGCCGCCCCTTCCGCTCCCAAAGCACCGCGCCAAGAGAAGCCCAAGGCCGAGCAACCCAAACCTGAGCAAGCGCAGCGCCCGCGGCCGCCAAAACCAGCGGTCAGCACCTGGAAACTCGAAGACTTCGTGGTGCAACCCCAGGAAGGCAAGACCCGTTTCCACGACTTCAAGCTCGCTCCGGAACTGATGCACGCCATCCAGGACCTGGGCTTTCCCTACTGCACACCGATCCAGGCCCAGGTACTGGGCTTCACCCTGGCGGGTAAAGACGCCATCGGCCGTGCCCAGACCGGCACCGGCAAGACCGCCGCGTTCCTGATCTCGATCATCACCCAGTTGCTGCAGACCCCGCCGCCGAAAGAGCGCTACATGGGCGAACCACGGGCACTGATCATTGCCCCGACCCGGGAACTGGTGGTGCAGATCGCCAAGGACGCCGCGGCCCTGACCAAATACACCGGCCTCAACGTCATGACCTTCGTTGGCGGCATGGATTTCGACAAGCAGCTCAAGCACCTGGAAGCTCGCCACTGCGACATCCTGGTGGCCACCCCGGGCCGCCTGCTGGACTTCAACCAGCGCGGTGACGTGCACCTGGACATGGTCGAAGTGATGGTGCTGGACGAAGCCGACCGCATGCTCGACATGGGCTTCATCCCGCAAGTGCGGCAGATCATTCGCCAGACCCCGCCCAAGAGCGAGCGCCAGACCCTACTGTTCTCCGCCACCTTCACCGAAGACGTGATGAACCTGGCCAAGCAGTGGACCACCGACCCGGCGATCGTCGAGATCGAGGCCGAGAACGTCGCCAGCGAAAACGTCGAACAGCACATTTATGCCGTGGCCGGGGCCGACAAATACAAGCTGCTGTACAACCTGGTCACCGACAACGGCTGGGAACGGGTCATGGTCTTCGCCAACCGCAAGGATGAAGTGCGGCGCATCGAAGAACGCCTGGTGCGCGACGGCGTGAACGCCGCCCAGCTGTCCGGCGACGTGCCGCAGCACAAGCGGATCAAGACCCTGGAAGGCTTCCGCGAAGGCAAGATCCGTGTCCTGGTGGCCACCGACGTGGCCGGCCGCGGCATCCACATCGACGGCATCAGCCACGTGATCAACTTCACCCTGCCGGAAGTACCGGACGACTACGTGCACCGCATCGGCCGTACCGGGCGTGCCGGTGCCGACGGCGTCTCCATCAGCTTCGCCGGCGAGGACGACTCCTATCAGCTGCCATCGATCGAAGCCCTGCTGGGGCGCAAGATCAGCTGCGAGATGCCGCCGGCCGAGCTGTTGCGCCCAGTAGAGCGCAAACGCCCGCAAGCCTGATAACAGACGCGCCGAAAAAAACGCAGCCCATCACCGGCTGCGTTTTTTTTCGCCTGGATGTTGCTCAAGTAAACTAAAAGTCCATAATGGACAAATAAGTTTAACTCCTTGGGAACGCCTACATGCCCAGCACGCCCTACCTGATTGCTCAGACCGAAGCCCGCCAGTTGCTCGCGCAAATCGACGTCCCGCAGATCCTGCGCAAACTGTTTCGCGACCTGGCCGCCGGACTCGCCGTACAACCGCCACAACAGCTGGTGGAGTTTCCCCAGGGCGCCGGCGACTTCATCAACTACCTGGGCGTGCTGGCTGAAGATCGGGTCTACGGGGTCAAGACTTCGCCCTACATCGTTCGCGCCGAAGGCCCGCTGGTCACCGCCTGGACCCTGCTGATGTCCATGGACAGCGGCCAGCCCCTGCTGCTGTGCGACGCCGCCGAACTGACCACCGCACGCACCGCCGCCACTACGGCAGTCGCCGTCGATGCACTGGCCACGCCCGAGGCCCGGCACCTGGCAATCATCGGCAGCGGCGCCGTGGCCCAGGCTCACCTGCACTACGTGAAAGACCTGCGCCCCTGGCAGAGCATCCGCCTCTTTTCCCCAAGCCTTGCGAGCAAATCCGCCGAGGAGCTTGCGCGTCTCAAGGCCCTCGATCCGCGCCTGCAAATCGTCCTGCAGCTTGAGGAGGCTGTCGAAGATGCCGACGTGATCATGCTCTGCACTTCGTCCGCCGGACCGGTCATCGACCCACGCACCCTCAACAAGCCGGCGCTGATCACCTCCATCAGCACCAATGCGCCACGGGCCCATGAAGTGCCGCCCGCCGCACTGCAGCAGATGCAGGTCTATTGTGACTATCGCCGTACCACCCCGGGCTCGGCCGGCGAGATGCTGATTGCCGGTGAACAGCACGGCTGGGACAACGCGGCGATTCTCGGCGACCTGCCGGAGCTGCTGAGCAACCAGGCTCAACGCCCCAGCGCCGAGCGCCATGTGTTCTTCCGCTCCATCGGCCTGGGCCTGGAAGACATCGCCCTGGCCAATGCCCTGTACCACCTGCGGCACCCGCACTAAGGGCCTGTCACTTGCACTTTTCCAGGAGCCTTGAATGATCCAGGCAGATTTCATCATCATCGGCGGCGGTATCGCCGGAGCCTCCACCGGTTACTGGCTGTCGCGCCACGGCCGCGTCATCGTGCTGGAGCGCGAATCCCATCCGGCCTATCACTCCACCGGCCGCTCTGCCGCGCTCTACACCGCCGCCTATGGCACCGCCCAGGTGCGGGCCCTGACCCTGGCCAGCCGGGACTTTTTCGACCATCCGCCGGAGGGCTTCTGCGACCACCCGCTGCTGACGCCACGAGGGGAAATGACCGTGGACTTCACCGGCGATCCGGCCGAACTGAACAACCAGTACCTGAGCGCCAAGGCCACGGTGCCGGAGATGCAACTGCTCAGTGCCGACGAAGCCTGCGCTCGTCTGCCGATCCTGCGTCGCGAAAAGGTCCATGGCGCCCTCTACGACCCCAGTGCCAGCGACATCGACACCGACGCCCTGCATCAGGGCTACCTGCGGGGCATCCGCCGCCATCAGGGCCAGGTCTATACCGACCATGAAGTGCCGGGGCTGCACCGTGATGAACAAGGGCTGTGGCAGGTTCAAACCAGCGGCCAGGGCTTCAGCGCGCCGGTGCTGATCAACGCTGCCGGGGCCTGGGCCGACCAGATCGGCGCGATGGCCGGTGCCCGCCCCTTGGGCTTGCAACCCAAGCGCCGGGCGGCCTTTATCTTCGCCGGCCCGGAAGGGCTCGATACCCATCGCTGGCCGATGTTGGTGAGCCTGGACGAGTCCTTCTACATGAAGCCCGACGCCGGCATGTTCCTCGGTTCGCCGGCCAACGCCGACCCGGTGGAGCCCCATGATGTGCAGCCCGAAGAGCTGGACATTGCCCTGGGCATCTACCAGATCGAAGAAGCCACCACCCTGAGCATTCGTCGTCCGACCCGGACCTGGGCCGGCCTGCGCAGTTTCGTCAGCGATGGCGACTTGCTGGCCGGTTTTGATCCACAGGTGCCCGGGCTGTTCTGGGTCGCCGGACAAGGCGGCTATGGCATCCAGACCTCTCCGGCCATGGGCCAGGCCAGCGCCGCCCTGGTGCGTGGCCAACCCCTGCCGGAGCAGTTGACCCGCTTCGGCCTGGAGTCCGCCATGCTCTCCCCTGCCCGCCTCGGTTGAACCCGCCTGCGGGGTGACGCGCCCAAACGATTGCGGCACACTCCCAGCGCCCGCTAACGGCGGGCGCTGAAGCCGCCTGGAGTACGACCCATGACCTCACCCGCAAAGGACCCAGCCCTGGATAATTTCCGGGCGATTGCCGACGCCATTGCCACGCTGTTCTTCCCCCATGCCGAGGTGGTGCTCCACGACCTGCGCACCCAGAAGATCGACTACATCGCCAATAATCTGTCCAAGCGCGAAGTGGGCGACGATGCGGCCCTGGAAGACCTGCTCAGCGGCGACAGCAGCGAACGCAATATCGGTCCCTATGAAAAGCTCAACTGGGACGGCCAGAAGATCCGCAGCCTCAGCAGCGTGCTGCGCGACAGCCAGGGCCAGCCAATGGCCGTGCTGTGCATCAACCTGAACATCTCGCTGTTCGAAAATGCCAAGGCCGCGCTGGACCTGTTTCTCTCACCCAGCAAGCTGATTCCCCAGCCCGATTCACTATTTCGCGACGACTGGCAGGAACGCATCAACACCTTCCTGCACAACTGGCTGCGCGAGCGCCAGCTGGGCCTGAACCTGCTGACCCGCGAACACAAGCGCGAACTGGTACTGGCTCTGCACGCCGAAGGTGCCTTCAAGGGCAAGAGCGCCTCCAACTACGTGGCCAACGTACTGAGCATGGGCCGGGCGACGGTGTACAAGCACTTGAAGGAATTGAAGGGACAATAAAGGTTGCCGAGCTCGCCCCTACACATATCCCGTAGGAACGAGCTCGCGAAGGCGTCCTCAAGAACGCCACAACGTCTCAATCCCCATAAATATCCGACTTGAAGTACTTGGCCTGGATCTTCTGATATTCACCATTGGCCCGAATATCATCGATGGCCTTGTTCAACTCGCCCACCAGTTCACTGTTGCCCTTGCGCACTGCAATCCCGGCGCCTTCCCCAACGTATTTGGGATCTTTCAACTCAGGCCCGACAAAGGCGTAGTCGGCGCCCCGCGGCATCGACAGGAAATCCTCCAGGGGAATGGTATCGGCGAAGATCGCGTCCAGGCGCCCGGCCGCCAGGTCCATGTAGATCTCTTCGTTGTTGCTGTAGCGCACCACCTTGATGCCCTTGGGCTCGAAGACCTCGGTGGCGAAACGGTCGGTGGTGGTGGAACGCTGCACGCCCACGGTCTTGCCCTTGAGGCTGGCGTACTGGTCATCCACCACCGCGCCCTTCTTCATCACCAGGCGCGACGAAGTGAAGTAGTACTTGTGGGTGAAATCCACGGATTTACGCCGTTCCGCGGTGATGGTCATTGAGGACAGCGCGGCGTCGATCTTCTTCACTTTCAACGAGGGAATCAGGCCGTCGAACTCGCCCTCGATCCACTCGCACTTGACCTGCATCTGCGCGCACAAGGCATTGCCGATGTCGTAGTCGAAGCCACCAATCTTGCCGTCGGCGGTCTTGAAGGCGAACGGCGGATACGCCGCCTCGATGCCCAGGCGCAAGGTTTTCTCGGCAGCCATCAGGCTGCTGCACGCCAACAGGCTCAAGGCCAGGCCACTGATGAGGGGGAATTTTTTCATGTTCGTTCTCTCGCGGTTGTTGTTGGTTTGGCAAGACAGAAGGAAAGGATGAAACGGAGGACGCTGTATTTGTACTTGTAAATCCATACTGGACTTTTACGTACACATCGTCAACGGCGCGCACAGCGACTTATCCCCAGCGGTCGG
The DNA here is from genome assembly GCF_042980055.1 of Pseudomonas danubii. NCBI lineage: Bacteria > Pseudomonadati > Pseudomonadota > Gammaproteobacteria > Pseudomonadales > Pseudomonadaceae > Pseudomonas > Pseudomonas danubii. The sequence goes on along the minus strand of NZ_CP116502.1, from coordinate 2,390,645 downwards.
CGGGAACAGTCGCAGTCGATTACAGGTTGAATTGGGGCGGACTCAGGCGCCGCCGGCCAGCATCAGGGGATCAGTCTTTCCAGCGCGCGGCCGCCGCGTGATCGCTGTCGCGGCCTTCCACCCAACGGGGGCCGTCGGCGGTGTTCTCCTTTTTCCAGAACGGCGCCCGGGTCTTCAGATAATCCATGACAAAGGCGCAGGCTTCGAACGCCGCCTGGCGATGGGCACTGGCTGCGCCGACGAACACGATGGGCTCGCCCGGCTCCAGGGCGCCGATGCGGTGCAGCACCTCCAGTTGCAACAGCGGCCAGCGCTGCTCGGCTTCAGCCGCAATCTTGCCCAGGGCCTTTTCGGTCATGCCCGGATAGTGCTCCAGGAACATGCCGTGCACGTCCTGACCGTCATTGAAGTCGCGCACGTAGCCGACAAAGCTGACCACCGCGCCAACCCCGGTATCGGCGGCGTGCATGGCGTTGACTTCAGCCCCCGGATCGAAGGCCGCGGATTGCACACGGATCGCCATCTCAGCCTCCGGTCACTGTGGGAAAGAACGCCACTTCATCGCCGTCCGCCAAGGGTTCGTCCAGCTGGCACAGCTCTTCGTTGCGGGCACACATCAGGTTCTGTTCGGCGAGCACGGCGGCCCCGTCACGGGACAACAGCGCCTGGCGCACATCGTCGACACAGGCAAAGTCGCCCTCGACAAGCACGCCATCGAGCCCCAGGGCCTCACGGTAGCGGGCAAAGAACTTCACCGAGATCCTCATGCGTCAGCCACCCGGTAATCGCCGCTCTTGCCGCCGGATTTCTCCAGCACTCGCACGCCTTCGATGGTCATGCCGCGGTCCACGGCCTTGCACATGTCATAGATTGTCAGCGCGGCGACGCTGGCGGCGGTCAACGCCTCCATCTCCACCCCGGTCTGCCCCGACAGCTTGCAACGCGCCACGATGCGCACACTGTCCTCGCCTTCGGCACTGAGCTCGACCTTGACGCTGGTGAGCATCAACGGATGGCACAGGGGAATCAGCTCACTGGTTTTCTTCGCCGCCTGGATTCCGGCGATGCGCGCCACGGCAAACACGTCGCCCTTGGGGTGACCACCACTGACGATCATGTGCAGGGTTTGCGGGAGCATGCGCACCCGGGCTTCGGCCACTGCCTCGCGGAAGGTCACGGCCTTATCGGTGACGTCGACCATATTGGCGCGACCTTGGGAATCGAGATGAGTCAGCACGGTGTTACTCCTGATCAGGTGGGCCGATTGTAAACCTGCGGGTCAGTTTTTCGCACGGGGCATCTGCCCGGCGTTTGGCTGCGCCAACCGGCAATCAGCCTGGCGAATAACCCGCATCAAAACAACGAATTGGAGCCCGACTGCGGATAAACGTACAACAGCGCAAAAACCCGCAAAAGGAAGTCGCTTCATGGCCTTGTTCGTTTCGATCCTGCTCAGCCTGCTCGCCGGTTTCGCCGTGCCCCTCCAGGCCGGGACCAACGCCCGCCTGGGCACCCTGCTCGGGCATCCACTGTGGGCCACCGGCGTTTCCCTGCTGGTCAGCCTGCTGGTGCTGGGGGTCCTGCTGCTGTTCATTAAAGTGCCCAAGCCCAATCTCATGGCCGCGCTGCAAGGCCCCTGGTGGATCTGGATGGGCGGCCTGGCTGGAGTGCTCTACATCACCGTGGCCCTGTTGATGGCGCCACGCCTGGGGGCGCTGAACTTCATCATGGTGGTGATCATCGGCCAGTTGCTGATCTCGCTGATCATCGACTACTTCGGGCTGGTGGGCCTGCCACGCAAGGACATCAGCCTGCAGAAGCTGATCGGCGTGCTGGTGGTGATCGGCGGTTTCGTCATCACCATCCGCGGCTGAGGCGCCATTTCAGGCCTTGGCCACGCTGGCCAGCTTGACCTGTTCACGCAACCAGCGATGGGCCGGGTCATCGCTCAAGCGCGAGTGCCAGATCTGCACGAACTTGAAGGGCGCAATGTTCAAGGGCGGGGTCAGCCGCAGCAGCCCTTCCGGCAGCGGAATCTCGTCCAGGGTGCGGCTGGCCACGGTAAGAATCAGGTCGGTGCCGCGGATCATCCCCGGCGCGATGCCCCAGTGGGGCACGCTGACCGCGATCTGCCGTTGCAGTCCCTCCTCCCCCAGGCGGTGATCGACTTCACCATTGAAACAGCCGTCCATCGACACCTGCAGATGGGGACGCTGCAGATAGGCCGTCAGGTCCAGGCCGCCGTCGCCCTCAAGGGTGGCGCCGTCCACCAGACAGGAAAAAGTTTCCTCGAACAGCACTTCCTTGACGATCTCGTCCGAGGAGGTGGGAAACACGCCCAGGGCCAGGTCGATCTTGCCCTGGGTGATCTGCTCGAACATCTCGTGGCGGCTGCCCTGGGTCACCACCAGGCGCATCAAGGGCGCTTCGCCACGCAGACGCACCAGCAACCTGGGGAGCACGATCGCCGCACCGTAATCCGACATCGCCAGGTGAAAGATCCGCTGGGAGGTGGCCGGATCAAAGTCGAGGGACTTGCCGAACAGGGTTTCGATCTGACTGAGAATCTCCTTGAGGGGCGCCTGCAGGCTGCGGGCCAGGGGGCTGAGCAGCACGTCGTTGCCCTGGCGGATCAGCAACGGATCATCCAGTAGCACCCGCAGCTTGCCCAGGGAATGACTGATAGCCGGCTGGCTCAGGTGCAGGCGCTCGCCAGTGCGGGTCACGTGCTTTTCCGTCAGCAAGGCATCGAGTACCACCAACAGATTCAGATCGATATTGCGCAGGGAGACACGGGTCATCCGGTGTTTTCCAACTGGGAAGCGCTCTACGGCGGGGAGCCGCAGAATAACCCAGTGCCCCAGGCCGAATGCAAAACGGGCGACCCGAAGGCCGCCCGTGCTGGAAGGAATTGCAGTTACAGATGGCTTTCCGCGTACTCCGCCAGGATCGAGCGCGGCACCCCTTGCAGGGTGATGTGCACGCCGTTGGGGAAGTCCTTGAAGCGTTCGGTGAGGTAGGTCAGGCCCGAGCTGGTGGCCGACAGGTAAGGGGTATCGATCTGTGCCAGGTTGCCCAGGCACACCACTTTGGAACCGGCGCCGGCACGGGTGATGATGGTTTTCATCTGGTGCGGGGTAAGGTTCTGGCATTCGTCGATCAGGATCAGGCTCTGCTGGAAGCTGCGACCGCGGATGTAGTTCAGGGATTTGAACTGCAACGGCACCTTGCTGAGGATGTAGTCGACGCTGCCGTGGGTGTTCTCGTCATCCATGTGCAGGGCTTCGAGGTTATCGGTAATGGCGCCCAGCCAGGGTTCCATCTTCTCCGCCTCGGTGCCCGGCAGGAAGCCGATCTCCTGGTCCAGCCCCTGCACGCTGCGGGTGGCGATGATGCGCCGGTAGCGCTTGCTGACCATGGTCTGCTCGATGGCGGCAGCCAGGGCCAGGATGGTCTTGCCGGAGCCGGCGGCGCCGGACAGGTTGACCAGGTGGATGTCCGGGTCGAGCAGCGCGTACAGCGCCAGGCCCTGATAGATGTCTCGCGGTTTCAGGCCCCAGGCTTCCTGATGCAACAGGGGTTCCTGATGCAGATCGAGGATCAGCAGCACATCGGCGCGGATCTCCTTGATCCAGCCGACAAAGCCCTGTTCGTCGATGATGAATTCATTGATATGCACCGCCGGCAGGTTGTCGATCAACTGCACCTGGTGCCAGGTGCGGCCGTGATCCTGACGGGTTTCCACCTTGCTTACGCGGTCCCAGAACGAGCCGCTCATGTTGTGGAAACCATTGGGCAGCAGGGACACGTCGTCCACCAGCTGGTCGGTGCTGTAGTCCTCGGCGGCAATCCCGCAGGCCCGCGCCTTGAGGCGCATGTTGATGTCTTTGGTCACCAGCACCACGGGCAAGTCCTTGTTGCGCGCGTGCAGGTCGATCAACTGGTTGATGATGATGTTGTCGTTGAGGTTCTCCGGCAACAGGCTGTTGGGCTCGTTGCGCTTGCTCATCAGAATCGACAGCAAGCCCTTGGGCCCGCTCTTGCCGCGCTGAATCGGTACGCCCAGTTCAACATCCTCGGGGGAAGCCTCGCCCAGGGTCTTGTCGATCAGGCGGATCGCCTGGCGGCATTCGGCGGCAACGCTGTGATGCCCGCTCTTGAGCTTGTCCAGCTCTTCAAGGACGGTCATGGGGATGGCGACGTGGTGTTCTTCGAAATTCAGTAAGGCGTTGGGATCGTGAATCAATACATTGGTATCGAGTACATAAAGGATTGGCTGGTTGGAGGAAGCGCTACGTCCGTGGTCATCCATACTCGGTCACCTTATGTGGGAGCCAGTCGACGCAATACCATGGGGTATCGCGCCTCGAATGACCACCGAATTCACCCGCAGGGGTTCAGGTGAGCTGCACACACGAGGAGTCTTGGGAGACGCCACCTGTGTCGCAGGTTTCGGCGGTCTGAGTTCGTAATACTCCAAAAACCGTGACAGGAAAACGCACTTTGACGCTTTTTTGATGTTTATTTTTCAGGGTGACGAAAAGCCCTTGGCGCACCGCCCGCTCACCGTTAAAGTCGGAAGTCCGCCTGCCTCGAAATCCCGCCGAAATCCGCCCCCTTTTCCGCTCACGCCCCGTGTTTACGGGCACTTGGCCGTTTCAACGGAACGCGTCCTGACAATCCTCCCAACCGATGCCACTTTGCGCGGTCTGCGCCAGCAGCCAGGGCAAGCTGCTCTTGACCCCGTCCTGTTTGGCATTGAAAGCAATCACCCCACGCCGCCATAGCAACATCAAGGTCAGCACCCGCTGGCCACTGTCCTCGGCCTTGAGCTTGCCGGCACCGTCCTGGGCGTCGATGTCCCACAATGCCACCTGCATGCCCTGGGCATTGAAGAAGCCCTCGGCATCGGCACGACGCTGGCCAAAGGGCGGGCGGAACAAGGGCACATAGTTTTCCGGCAGTTTGCTCTTCACCAGATCGGCGCTGCGCTGGATCGAATACTGCCAGTCCTGCCAGTGGCTGTGGGAGCGGAACTCCCAGCCTTGCACGCCAACGCACTGCCTGGAGTACAGCGATTGCAGGCTGGCCACCGAGGCCTTGTCGAGGCGGTTCTGGATATCGTTGCCCAGGACAAAGAACGTACCGCTGAGATTGGCCTTGCGCAGGTAGTTGGTGAGCCAGGGCGTGTTGTCCGGCGCCAGGTTGGCGGCGCTGTCGAAGGTCAGCAGAAACAGCCGGTCGTTGAGTTCGTCGCCATTGCGCTCGTAGTCGCCGTAGCGCAGCACCTCGCTGCTGGTCTGGGGGGCCAGCGCCGCCTTGCGCAGCAATTCGTCCAGGTACTGCTCATGGAAGGTCCGGCTCGGCTCGCCCCAACGGGCGTAGTAGGAATCCTCCGCCAGGTGGAACTTGCCGGCCTGCTTGCGCAGTTGCTGCATGTTTTCCACCAGGTAGCAGAACGAAGCGTCCTGGTCGCAGCTCTGCTGGGCGAAGTTGTAGTTGTCCAGCAGGCGTTTCCAGAGATGCTCGCGTAGTTCGTTGATCGCCTCCATGTTGATCATGCGCAAGCCCAGGCGCTGCTTCAGGGACGCCTCGTCCCAGGCCTCGCTGACCAGCAAGGCGCGGGCAAAGGTCAGGATCTCGGCCCGCGAGGCGACGTCGAACAGGGTCGGATTGTCGAGCTTTTCCGGCCAGGTGCTGCGATCCAGGGTCGCCACATCATTGGGCGCCGCCAGCACACTGAGACTCAGAAGCCAGGCCGAGAAGAAAAACGCGATACGCAAAAGAGACGCCTCCAGAACAAAACCCGCGCGGCACTATAGCCGATATGCCGCGCAGCGAAGGCATCCGCCACGCGTCAGCTATCGCCTTGATAGGTGGAGTCCGAACGCCCGAGCCAATAGAATCCCCCGACGCTAAAAGGAGACGACTCATGCTGATGGTGATTTCACCCGCCAAGACCCTCGATTACGAGACGCCGCCGGTCACCCCGCGCTTTACCCAGCCGCAATACCTCGACCATTCCCAGGAACTGATCCAGCAACTGCGGGAACTGAGCCCGGCGCAGATCAGCGAACTGATGCACGTGTCCGACAAGATCGGCGGCCTGAATGCCGCGCGCTTCGGCAGCTGGACCCCAGCCTTCACTCCCGAAAACGCCAAGCAGGCGCTGCTGGCCTTCAAGGGCGACGTCTACACCGGGCTCAACGCCGAATCCTTGAGCGAAGCGGACTTCGACTACGCCCAGCAGCACCTGCGCATGCTCTCCGGCCTGTACGGCCTGCTGCGCCCCCTGGACCTGATGCAGCCCTATCGCCTGGAAATGGGCACCAAGCTGGCCAACGCCCGTGGCAAGGACCTGTACGCCTTCTGGGGCACGCGCATCAGTGAATGGCTGAACGAGGCCCTGGCCGATCAGGGCGACGATCTGCTACTGAACCTGGCCTCCAACGAGTACTTCTCGGCAGTCAAGCGCACGGCCCTGAACGCGCGGATCATCAACACCGAGTTCAAGGACCTGAAGAACGGCCAGTACAAGATCATCAGCTTCTATGCCAAGAAGGCCCGGGGCCTGATGAGCCGCTTCGTCATCCAGGAACGCATCAACGATCCCGCACAACTCAAGCAATTCGACGTCCAGGGCTATCGCTTCAGCGCGGAGCAATCCAAAGCCGACAACCTGGTATTCCTGCGCGACCACGCACCGGAGTAAAACGTTCCCCTGCCGCGCTCGTTGCCACCCGGCGAGCGCGCCAGAATGTGATCACTCGCACATTCCCCGTCTCCTTTTAGCCATTTTTTTGGCGCCATAAAATCTTCATCTATTTCTATAACTTTTCTTTCACTCGACAACAGTGATTTTTTTCAGTAGTGGCACCACTTTTTTTATTAGGTAGTGGCACAAAAGTATCCCCGCGCTTCAACTCCCCACAACTAAAGGCCCAAACCTTAAGTGCTATCAGTTTGAAAGCAGTGCCATCTTTCTCAATATTTCAAGAAATTTCGCAAAACAGGATGAGCGGGCCGGAACTATGCCTGCGGACACCGCTCATACCACCGGTAACGATTCTCAACGAGCTTGTAGGAGATGACTTACACGGACTCAAGTGAGACTAATCAAGTTACGTCCACCTTTGACCAATGAGTCACAAACTTGAACTAAAGGGTAAACAACAGGAGATAAGGCACCACAACTATCCCCTAACGAGCCAAGGAACAGCTGGCCTTCAAGGACCGCGAAAAACAACTGAAAAGCCCGTATTACGTGGCATTCAGCCATTCGAAGGATACCGGATGGTTTTTCTCGCGAACCCTGCAGCAGGAGCCGCCGGCAACATTCAAGGGCAAATCAGAACAACAAGGATCGGTTGCGCACAACTTGAGTGCATATATTTAGACACTCGGAACTTAGTCTGCCTGCACGCGGCCATACAACGTACTTCGTTGTACTTCCGAGTGCGCAATAACAGCTGGCAAACATTAACTCCGGCCATCTAATGGCGTGAATAACACAGAGGTAAATGCGATGCGCATCAGCATATTTGGTTTGGGTTACGTCGGTGCAGTCTGTGCCGGTTGCCTGTCCGCACGGGGCCATGAAGTGGTTGGCGTAGATATCTCCAAAGACAAGATCGACCTGATCAACGCCGGTAAATCGCCGATCGTTGAACCGGGTCTGGGTGAACTTCTGGCGCAAGGGATTCAGACCGCTCGTCTACGCGGCACCACCAACTTCGCCGAAGCCATCCGCGATACCGACCTGTCGATGATCTGCGTCGGTACCCCGAGCAAGAAGAACGGCGACCTGGAACTGGACTACATCGAATCGGTATGCCGCGAGATCGGTTTCGTCCTGCGTGACAAGGCCACCCGCCACACCATCGTGGTGCGCAGCACGGTGCTGCCGGGCACGGTGAAAAACGTGGTGATCCCGATTCTCGAAGACTGCTCGGGCAAGAAGGCCGGGGTGGATTTCGGCGTGGCGGTGAACCCGGAGTTCCTGCGTGAAAGCACCGCGATCAAGGACTACGACTTCCCGCCCATGACCGTGATCGGCCAGTTCGACCAAGCCTCCGGTGACGTGCTGCAAGCGCTGTACGAAGAGCTCGACGCGCCGATCATCCGCAAGGACATCGAAGTCGCCGAGATGATCAAGTACACCTGCAACGTCTGGCACGCCACCAAGGTCACCTTCGCCAACGAGATCGGCAACATCGCCAAAGCGGTGGGTGTGGACGGTCGTGAAGTGATGGACGTGGTCTGCCAGGACAAGACCCTCAACCTGTCCCAGTACTACATGCGCCCCGGCTTCGCCTTCGGCGGTTCGTGCCTGCCCAAGGACGTGCGCGCCCTGACCTACCGCGCCAGCTCCCTGGACATCGAAGCGCCGCTGCTCAACTCGCTGATGCGCAGCAACGAATCCCAGGTACAGAACGCCTTCGACATCGTGTCCAGCCACGACAAGCGCAAGGTCGCCCTGCTGGGCCTGAGCTTCAAGGCCGGCACCGACGACCTGCGCGAGAGCCCGCTGGTGGAACTGGCGGAAATGCTCATCGGCAAGGGTTTCGACCTGAGCATCTACGACAGCAACGTCGAGTACGCCCGAGTCCACGGCGCCAACAAGGACTACATCGAGTCGAAGATCCCCCACGTCTCGTCCCTGCTCAACTCGGACTTCGACGCGGTGATCGGCAAGTCCGACCTGATCATCCTCGGCAACCGCGACGAGAAGTTCCGCGCCCTGGCCGAAGACGTGCCCCACGGCAAGCAGGTCATCGACCTGGTGGGCTTCATGTCCAAAGCCTCCAGCGTCCAGGGCCGAACCGAAGGGATCTGCTGGTAAAGGCATGCGCCTGTAGCCGCTGCTGCAGGCTGCGATCGTCCCCGAAGGGGCGTGCTCCCGAGGGCATCTCGAGGCCCTGCGGACCTATCGCAGCCTACGGCAGCGGCTACAGGGTACCGCTTAGAATTTTAGGACGCAGATTATGCACAGGCTAAAGCACGGCCTGCTTCAGGCCGCCGGTTGGCTGTTTTACTTGAGTTTGCTGATGGGCATGGCCTTGCTGCTGCCCGCATCGACCTTCGACTCGCAGTCCAAGGACTTCATTTTCCTGATTGGCGCCGTGGGCATCTGGCGCTACTCCATGGGTGCCACGCACTTCGTGCGCGGCATGCTGTTTCTCTACGTGGTCTACCCGCACCTGCGGCGCAAGGTGCGCAAGCTGGGCAGCGCGGCCGACCCGTCCCACGTGTTCCTGATGGTCACCAGCTTTCGCATCGATGCGCTGACCACCGCCCAGGTCTACGGCTCGGTGATCCGCGAAGCCATCGACTGCGGCTTCCCCACCACCGTGGTCTGCTCGATCGTGGAAATGTCCGACGAGCTGCTAGTGAAAAGCCTGTGGGCACGGATGAACCCGCCGGAGCGGGTCAAGCTGGACTTCGTGCGCATCCCCGGCACCGGCAAGCGCGACGGCCTGGCCTTCGGCTTTCGCGCCATCTCCCGCCACCTGCCGGACAACCGCGCCGTGGTGGCGGTGATCGACGGCGACACCGTGCTCGGCGAAGGCGTGGTGCGCAAGACCGTGCCCTGGTTCCAGTTGTTCGGCAACGTCGGTGGCCTGACCACCAACGAATTCTGCGAAGTGCGCGGCGGCTACATCATGAGCGAATGGCACAAGCTGCGCTTCGCCCAGCGCCACATCAACATGTGCTCCATGGCCCTGTCCAAGCGCGTGCTGACCATGACCGGGCGCATGTCGGTGTTCCGCGCCACCGTGGTCACCGACCCGGACTTCATCGCCGACGTGGAAAGCGACTCCCTGCAGCACTGGCGCCTGGGTCGCTTCAAGTTCCTCACCGGCGACGACAAGTCCAGTTGGTTCAGCCTGATGCGCCTGGGCTACGACACCTTCTACGTGCCTGACGCGGCGATCAACACCGTGGAACACCCGCCGGAAAAGAGCTTCATCAAGGCCAGCCGCAAGCTGATGTTCCGCTGGTACGGCAACAACCTGCGGCAGAACGCCCGGGCCTTGGGTCTGGGAGTCAAGCGCTTGGGACTGTTCACCAGCGTGGTGCTGTTCGACCAGCGCGTGTCGATGTGGACCTCGCTGCTGGGCCTGACCGTGGCGATCATCGCCAGCGTCAAGTACGGCACCGCCTTCATCCTCGCCTACCTGCTGTGGATCGGTATCACCCGCCTGATCCTGACCCTGTTGCTGTCCTGCTCGGGACACCGCATCGGCCCGGCCTACCCCTTGATCCTCTATTACAACCAGATCGTCGGCGCCCTGGTGAAGATCTACGTGTTCTTCCGCCTCGACCAGCAATCCTGGACCCGCCAGGACACCAAGCTGACCCGCGACCTGGCCAGTTTTCAACGTTGGTTCAACACCTGGTCGTCTCGGACCATGACCTTCTCGGCCGGCAGCGTGTTCGTCGCTGTCCTGCTGCTGATGGTCTGAACCGCCTTGCCTGAATTAACTAGGAAATCGACCCTATGAACACCGCCGTGAACGTCAATGTAGTGCATGAATCCGAAGCCCAACGCCAGCACGCCCGGGTCAAGATCCCGGCCAAGCTGCGCTTCTTCGGCAACGAAGCCAAGCCCCTGGAAGTGCGGGTCCACGACCTCTCCGCCGGCGGCCTGAGCTTCAACGCCGGGCAGCAGATGCTGACCGTGGGTGCCGTGCACAAGGGCCGCCTGCAATTTGTCATCGACAACCTCGGCCTGGCCATGGATGTGGAGCTGCAAATCCGCTCCTTCGATCGCCAGAACGGGCGCGTCGGTTGCCAGTTCCAGAACCTCGAGCCCCAGGACATTTCCACCCTGCGCCACCTGATCACCTCGCACCTGGCCGGCGACATCGTCAGCATGGGCGACGTGCTCGCCACCCTCCAGCGCGACAACTTCACCAAGGCGCGCAAGGTCAAGGACAGCGGCAGCGGCATGACCGCCATGGGCCGCCTGCGGGCCGTGACCTTCAGCGCCGGGATCTTCGTGGTGGGCCTGGCGGCGTTCGGCTTCATCCTCAAGTCGGTGTACGGCATGTACTTCGTCAGCCACGCCCAGGCCGGCCTGGTCAGCGTCCCGGGGATGAACGTCACCATGCCGCGCGACGGCACTGTGCAAAGCCTGGTGCAGAGCGACGGCATCGCCGCCAAGGGCGCGCCACTGGCCACCTTCAGCACCAGCATGCTCGACGTGCTCAAAGGCCACCTGGCTGAAGACCAACTGCAACCGGCCAAGGTCGAGGAACTGTTCGGCAAGCAAATGACCGGCACCCTGACCTCCCCTTGCGACTGCACCGTGGCCCAGCAAATGGTCGCCGACGGCCAGTACGCCAGCAAAGGCGACGTGATCTTCCAACTGGTGCCCCGCAACAGCCAGGCCAACGTCGAGGCGCGCTTCTCCTACCGCCAGTTCGGCGACGTGCGCCCGGGTACCCGGGTCAACTTCCAGATCGCCGGCGAGGATGAAGTACGCACCGGCACCATCGTCAGCAGCGCCAGCCTCAACAGCAGCGACCTGTCCTCTGACATCCGCGTGCAGATCAAGCCCGACGCGCCGCTGAGCAGCGCCTTCGTCGGCCGCCCGGTGGAAGTCAGCAGCGACCGCGGCCCCTCGATGAACTGGCTGATCGACAAAGCCATGGCTGCGGGTCTGTAACCATGACAGCCCCTAACCAGCTCTCGGTGTTGCCCTTGGTCGCCGCCCTGGCCCTGGCCGGTTGCGCCGGCCTGCCGGACCAGCGCCTGGCCAACGAAGCCCTGAAGCGCGGCGACACCGCGCTAGCCGAACAGAACTACCGGCAACTGGCGGACCTGGGCTACAGCGAGGCCCAGGTAGGCCTGGCCGACATCCAGGTGGACAGCCGCGACCCGGCGCAGATCAAGCAGGCCGAGGCCACCTATCGCGCCGCAGCCGATGTGTCGCCCCGGGCCCAGGCGCGCCTCGGCCGCCTGTTGGTGGCCAAGCCCGGTTCCACCGAGGCCGAGCAGCACGAAGCCGAAGGCCTGTTGAAAAAAGCCTTTGCCAACGGTGAAGGCAACACCCTGATTCCCCTGGCGATGCTGTACCTGCAATACCCCCACAGCTTCCCCAACGTCGACGCCCAGCAGCAGATCAGCCAATGGCGCAGCGCCGGTTACCCGGAAGCCGGCCTGGCCCAGGTGCTGCTGTACCGCACCCAAGGCAGCTACGACCAGCACCTGGCCGAGGTGGAAAGCATCTGCAAGGCCGCGCTCAACAGCACCGACATCTGCTACGTGGAACTGGCGACCGTTTATCAAAAACGCGGCCAGCCGGAGCAACAGGCCGAGCTGCTCAAGCAGCTGCAGGCCGGCTACAGCCGTGGCACGGTCAGCGCCCAGCGAGTCGACAGCGTGGCCCGCGTGCTGGGCGATGCAAGCCTGGGCAAGCCGGATGAAAAAACCGCCCAGGCCCTGCTGGAGCAGGTCGCTCCGGGTTACCCGGCGTCCTGGGTCAGCCTGGCCCAACTGCTCTACGACTTCCCCGAGCTGGGGGACGTCGACAAGATGATGCAGTACCTGGACAACGGCCGCGCCGCCGACCAGCCACGCGCCGAACTGCTGCTGGGCAAGCTCTACTACGAAGGCAAGTGGGTGCCGGCCGACGCCAAGGTCGCCGAAGCACACTTCCAGAAAGCCGTGGGCCGCGAAGTCGCCGCCGACTACTACCTCGGCCAGATCTACCGCCGTGGCTACCTGGGCCAGGTCTACCCACAAAAGGCCCTGGACCACCTGCTGACCGCCGCGCGCAACGGCCAGAACAGCGCCGACTTCGCCATTGCCCAGTTGTTCTCCCAGGGCAAGGGCACCAAGCCCAACCCAGTCAACGCCTACGTCTTCAGCCAACTGGCGAAGGTCCAGGACACACCGCAGGCCAACGAACTGGCGCAACAACTGGAAAGCCAATTGCCGCCTGCACAGCGCGCCGAAGCCCAACGCCTGCTGCAACAAGAGCAGGCCGTGCGTGGGGCCTTGAGCCAGAACGCGCTGCAACTGCACGCCCTGCAAGAAGAAGACGGCGAGGAAACCCTATGACGCTCCCCCCACTCAATACACCTCCTGTAGCCGCTGCCGCAGGCTGCGATCGAGTGCAAAGCGCTCGCCACACCCGCCCCCGCGAATCGCGGCCGCTGCGCGACCGGGCGCAGCCTGCGACAGCGGCTACAGGCAAGCGCTTCAGCCTGTCGAAACTGGGCATAGCCCTGGGTTTTGCCATGCTCTGGTCCAACCCGACCCTGGCGGCAATGACCGATACCCAGAACTTCGGCCTGGAAGTGAAGATCACCGGCCAATCCGAAGATGATCGCGACCTGGGCACCCTCAGCGGCGGCGACGTCAACGGCCTGGGCCTGGACCTGCGGCCGTGGGTCTACGGTGAACGCGGTGCCTGGAGCGCCTACGCCATGGGCCAGGCGGTGACCTCCACCGACATCATCGAAACCGATACCCTGCAGCAGTCGGACGCCGACGGCAGCCAGCAGTCGAGCAACGACGACCGCAAGACCCAGAAAAACTACCTGGCCCTGCGCGAGTTCTGGATCGGCTACAGCGGCTTCACGCCCTACCCCGGCGAGCAGTTGAAACTGGGCCGCCAACGCCTGCGCAACGACGACGGCCAGTGGCGCGACACCAACATCGAAGCCTTGAACTGGACCTTCGACACCACCTTGCTGCGGGCCAACGTGGGCGCCGCCGAGCGCTTCAGCGAGTACCGCACCGACCTCAAGGAACTGGCGCCCAAGGACAAGGACCGCCTGCACGTCTACGGCGACGCGGCCTACCAGTGGACCCCAGGCAACTGGGTGGGGATTCGCGGTCATCACACTCACGATGACGGCAAGCTCGACTATCCGGTGCCCGGCGAAGCCGCCGATGCCCTGGACAAGAAAGAGAACGGCGACCTCACCTGGCTCGGCCTCACCGCCGACAGCGACGCCTACAACTGGCGCAACACCAACACCGTCAACTACTGGGCCAGCCTGACCGGCATGCGCGGCGAGCGCGACACGGTCAACGCACTGGACGCCAATGGCAACCGCCCGGCCCAGGCCAAGCGCGGCGACAACCTCGACGGCTGGGCCACCGACCTGGGCGTACGCCTGCGCCTGGACCCCAACTGGCAAGTCGGCGCCGCCTATGCCCGCGCCAGCGGCGACTACGAGCAGAACGGCCTGGAAAGCAACCGCTCCAACTACACCGGCACCCGCTCCCGCGTGCACCGTTTCGGCGAAGCCTATCGCGGCGAAATGAACAACATGCAGACCGCCACTCTGTTCGGCTCCTGGATGCTCAACGATGAATACGACGCCAGCCTGATCTACCACAAGTTCTGGCGCGTGGACGGCAACAAGCCGGTGGGCAGCAACGGCATCAACGCCGTGGACAACGACTATGACGGCAACGGCAACCTGCTCTCCAGCACCGCGCTGCCCCTGCAAGACGGCAAGAAAGACTTGGGACAGGAAATGGACCTGGTGGTCACCAAGTACTTCAAGCAAGGCCTGTTGCCGGCGGCCCTGAGCCAGTCCATCGATGAGCCGTCGGCCCTGGTGCGTTTTCGTGGCGGCGTGTTCAAGCCCGGCGATGCCTATGGCAAAGACGTCGACTCGTACATGCACCGCGCCTTTATCGACGTGATCTGGCGCTTCTGATGCGAACCGCGAAGGGAGTGCCCGAAATGAACTGCTACCCCATGAACAGCCCCGCTGCGAAAGGCGCCATCAGCCTGTTGGCTGGCGCTCTGTTGCTGGCCAGCAGCTCGGCTTTCGCCACTGTCGAGCCGGCCAAGGCGCCGATCGTCGCCAAGGAGCTGCAACAGGCCAAGACCTACACCGTCAGCAGCGCGCCCACTGAGCCGTTGAACCTGGCCACACCGACCCTGCCCGACCTCTCCGGCTACACCGCCGAGGCCGTTGCGGCGAAGATCGTGCGCAGCCAGCCGGGCAAGATCAGCGTGCGCCGGATGATGCAGGAAGACGCCCTGAAAGACTTTATCGGCGGTGACAACAAGATGGCCGAATGGGTGGTGCGCCAGCACGGCATTCCCCAGGCGATCTTTATCGACGACGGTTACATCAACCTCAAGGACCTGGCCAAGAAACTGCCCAAGCAGTACATCAGCGAAACCGCGCCGGGTGTATTCCTCGCGCGCCTGCCGATCGTGGTCGGGCGCAAGGGCATCCTGGAAATCGACAAACAGACCCAGGAGCTGCGCCTGTCCCAGGAAGGCGGTTCGTTCCTGGTCAACGATGGCCAGTTGTTTGTGCGCGACACCAAGGTCACCGGCTGGCGCGAGAAAGACAACGGCCCGGCGACCTTCCGCTCGCCCAAGGAATTCCGCCCGTTCCTGCTGGCCTGGGGCGGCACCGAGACTTACATCGTCAACAGCCAGATGGCCAGCTTCGGCTACGCCAACTCCAAGTCCTACGGCGTGAGTATTTCCCAGTACACGCCGAACATGGCCAAGGTGCTCAAGCGCGATGAACCCACCGGCTGGATCATCGGCTCGGATTTCTCGGACATGTGGTACGGCTTCTACTGCTACGAAACCCGCGACTTCGTGGTCAAGGGCAACACCTACAAGGACAACATCGTCTACGGCATCGACCCCCACGACCGCTCCCACGGCCTGATCATCGCCGACAACACCGTCCACGGGACCAAGAAGAAGCACGGCATCATCATTTCCCGGGAAGTGAACGACAGCTTCATCTTCAACAACCGTAGCTACGACAACAAACTCTCGGGCCTGGTGATCGACCGTAACAGCGTCAACAACCTGATCGCCTACAACGAGATCTACCGCAACCACACCGACGGCATCACCCTCTACGAGAGCGCCGACAACCTGCTGTGGGGCAACAAGGTGATCAGCAACAAACGCCACGGCATCCGCATTCGCAACAGCGTGAACATCCGCCTGTACGAAAACATCGCCATGGCCAACGGCCTGACCGGCGTCTACGGCCACATCAAGGACCTTTCCGACACCGACCGCGACATCAAGCTCGACCCGTTCGACGCTCAGGTTTCGCTGATCGTGGTCGGCGGCGAGCTGGCGGCCAATGGCAGCGGCCCGCTGTCCATCGACTCGCCGTTGAGCGTGGAGCTGTATCGCGTGTCCATGCTCGCGCCCACCAAAAGCAGCGGCATCAGCTTCTCGGGGATCCTTGGCGAACGCCAGGATGAAATCCTCGACCTGATGGTGCGCCAGCAAAAAGCCGTGCTGATCGACCCTGTCGAACGCCAGACCGAAATGCGCGATTGAGGATGACTGTCATGCCCCCACACCTGATCAAACTGTTGAGCCTGTCGGCGCTGACCGCCGGCATTCTCGCCGCCAGCGCCGGCGCCCGTGCCGATGAGCCCCAGACGCCGAACTTCACCGCCGAGCCGTGCTGCAACCTGTGCCCGGCCGCCCATGATGCGAAGAACTACACCACCCGCTACCAGCAGAACTTCACCACCCTGGTGCAAGCCCAGGGCGACTGGCTGTTCCGTACCCAGGAAGACCTGCGCACCGAATTTGACACCACGCCGCAAGGCTATCGCCGCCTCAAGCAACTGCACCAAGCCTTCAAGAGCAAGGGTGTGGAACTGGTGCTGGTCTACCAGCCGACTCGCGGCCTGGTGAACCGCAACAAGCTCAACCCGGCAGAGAAAGCCCGCTTCGACTACGACAAGGCCCTGAACAACTACCAGGCCATGCTCGGGCGCTTTGCGCAGATGGGCTACGTGGTGCCGGACCTGTCGCCGCTGACCAACGAACAACTGCCCGACACCCTGCCGGCCCACGATTTCTACTTCCGTGGCGACCAGCACTGGACCCCTTACGGCGCCCAACGCACCGCCAAGATCGTCGCCGACAAGGTCAAGCAACTGCCGGCCTTCGCCGACATTCCACGGCGTGAATTCGAGACCCACAAGTCCGGGCGCATGGGCAAGACCGGCACCCTGCACAACATGGCCGGGCAACTGTGCGGCACCAGCTACGCCATCCAGTACATGGACCAGTTCACCACCGAGCCCAAGGGCGAGGCCGGCGACGGCGACCTGTTCGGTGATTCCGGCAACCCGCAGATCACTCTCGTAGGCACCAGCCACAGCGGCAAGAACTACAACTTCGCCGGCTTTCTGGAAGAGGCCATCGGCGCCGACATCCTCAACGTCGCCTTCCCCGGCGGTGGCCTGGAAGGCTCGATGCTGCAGTACCTGGGCAGCGACGAATTCCAGAAGAGCCCGCCGAAGATCCTGATCTGGGAATTCTCGCCGCTGTACCGCCTGGACCAGGAAACCATCTACCGGCAGATGATGGCCCTGCTGGACAACGGCTGCGAGGGCAAGGACGCGCAGATGAGCGCCAGCACCACCCTCAAGCCGGGCAAGAACGAACTGCTGGTCAACAGCCAGAACCAGGACCTGCGCAACAGCGGCCATCAGGTCGACATCCGCTTCGCCGACCCTTCGGTGAAAACCCTGCAAGCCACCCTCTGGTACATGAACGGGCGCCACGAGGACATCAAGATCGACAAACCGGAAACGTCCGACACCGACGGGCGCTTCGCCTTCGAACTGCGCACTGACGAAGACTGGGCCTCGCAGAACCTGCTGGCAGTCGAAATCCAGGGCCCGGAAGCGGGCACTGCCGGGCAGAAGGTCGAAGCGAAAATTTGCAAACGCAACGTATTCCCGAGCGCCGAGCAACGCACCGCGCAGATCGGGCAATGAGGTTACCTATGCAAAGCACACACCTGAAACGCCTGTTGATACCCAGCCTGCTGGGGCTGGCCATGGTCACCGGCAGCGCCCAGGCCGCCGCGCCGCTGCGTCCGCCCCAGGGCTATTACGCCCCGGTGGACAAGTTCAAGAGCGGTGACGACAGCGAAGGCTGCGACGCCATGCCGGCGCCCTACACCGGCGCCCTGCAGTTTCGCAGCAAGTACGAAGGCTCGGACAAGGCCCGGGCGACCCTGAACACCCAGTCCGAACAGGCCTTTCGCGACACCACCGCGGACATCACCAAGATCGAGCGCGGCACCAGCAAGCGGGTCATGCAGTTCATGCGCGACGGCCGCCCGCAACAGCTGGACTGCACCCTCGCCTGGCTCAGCGCCTGGGCCCAGGCCGACGCGCTGATGTCCAAGGACTTCAACCACACCGGCAAGTCCATGCGCAAATGGGCCCTGGGCAGCATGGCCTCGGCCTACCTGCGGCTGAAGTTCTCCGACTCCCACCCGCTGGCCAGCCACCAGGAACAGGCGCAGAAGATCGAGGCCTGGTTCAGCAAGATGGCCGATCAGGTAGTCAGCGACTGGGACAACCTGCCCCTGGACAAGACCAACAACCACTCCTACTGGGCCGCCTGGTCGGTGATGGCCACCGCCGTGGCCACCAACCGCCGCGACCTGTTCGACTGGGCCGTGAAGGAATACAAGGTCGGCGCCCACCAGGTCGACGCCGACGGCTTCTTGCCCAACGAACTCAAGCGCCAGCAACGAGCCCTGGCGTACCACAACTACGCCCTGCCGCCCTTGGCGATGATCGCTAGCTTCGCCCAGGTCAACGGCGTCGACCTGCGCCAGGAGAACAACAGCGCGCTCAAGCGCTTGGGTGACCGAGTGCTGGCTGGGGTGAAAGACCCGGAGCTTTTCGAGCAGAAGAATGGCAAGGAACAGGACATGACCGACCTCAAGGTCGACTCGAAATTCGCCTGGCTGGAACCCTACTGCAGCCTCTACACCTGCGCTCCGGAGACATTGGAGCGCAAGCACAAGATGCAACCGTTCAAGACTTTCCGCCTGGGTGGCGACCTGACCAAGGTCTACGACCCGGCCCATGAAAAGGGCAACACAGGCCCGTAACACCTACACCTGTAGCCGCTGCCGAGGCACGAGGCTGCGACGCGGTCCGCAGGACCGCCCCCAGGGGCCGCTTCGCAGCCCATCGCAGCCTCGTACCTCGGCAGCGGCTACAGAGAGCGTCATGAATGCAACACACCCCCGCGGTTTTTCACGGGGGGGTTTGGGGGGGCTCCGGCCTCTGACTATTGGTTAAACATGGAGAGATCGGGATGGTTTTCTCGTCCAATGTGTTCCTGTTCCTGTTCCTGCCGATCTTTCTCGGCTTGTACTACTTGAGCGGGCAACGCTATCGCAACCTGCTGCTGCTGATCGCCAGCTATGTGTTCTATGCCTGGTGGCGGGTGGACTTCCTGGCGCTGTTCGCCGGGGTCACCCTGTGGAACTACTGGATCGGCCTGAAAGTCGGCGCCGCCGGTGTACGTACCAAGCCGGCCCAACGCTGGCTGCTGCTCGGCGTCGGCGTCGACCTGTGCATCCTCGGCTACTTCAAGTACGCCAACTTCGGCGTGGACAGCATCAACGCGATCATGACCTCCTACGGTCTGGAACCGTTCATCCTGACCCACATCCTGTTGCCGATCGGCATCTCGTTCTACATCTTCGAGTCCATCAGCTACATCATCGACGTCTACCGCGGCGACACCCCGGCCACCCGCAACCTCATCGACTTTGCGGCGTTCGTGGCGATCTTCCCGCACCTGATCGCCGGCCCGGTCCTGCGCTTTCGCGACCTGGCGGACCAGTTCAACAACCGCACCCACACCCTGGACAAGTTCTCCGAAGGCTGCACCCGCTTCATGCAGGGTTTCATCAAGAAGGTGTTCATCGCCGACACCCTGGCAGTGGTCGCCGACCATTGCTTCGCCCTGCAAAACCCCACCACGGGCGATGCCTGGCTCGGCGCCCTGGCCTACACCGCGCAGCTGTATTTCGACTTCTCCGGCTACAGCGACATGGCCATCGGCCTGGGCTTGATGATGGGTTTTCGCTTCATGGAAAACTTCAAGCAGCCCTACATCAGCCAATCGATCACCGAGTTCTGGCGGCGCTGGCACATCAGCCTGTCCACCTGGCTGCGCGACTACCTGTACATCACCCTGGGCGGCAACCGCAAAGGCACGCTGATGACTTACCGCAACCTGTTCCTGACCATGCTGCTCGGTGGCCTGTGGCACGGTGCGAACATCACCTACATCGTCTGGGGCGCCTGGCACGGCATGTGGCTGGCCATCGAAAAGGCCCTGGGCATCAACACCACCCCACGCAGCCTGAACCCGATCCGCTGGGCCCTGACCTTCCTGCTGGTGGTGATGGGATGGGTGATCTTCCGTGCCGAGAACCTGCACGTGGCCGGGCGCATGTACGGTGCCATGTTCAGCTTTGGCGACTGGTCGCTGTCGGAACTCAACCGCGCCAGCCTCACCGGCCTGCAAGTGGCGACCCTGATCCTGGCCTACGCCACCCTGGCGTTCTTCGGCCTGCGTGACCTGTACCGCAACCCGGCACCGGTCAAGGCCAAGCCCGACGTCGCTACCCCCGCCGACGGCCCGGCCACCGCCCAGCCCGGTCTGATCAAGGCAGTGCCCGGGGACACCCCCGGCAGCGTTCACCAGCCAGGCTACATCGTCGGCACCGAGGCCCAAGTGCAACCGGCCTACTGGAGCGCCGACTGGTCGCGCTACGTGATGCGCGCCCTGGTGCTGCTGCTGTTCATCGCCTCGATTCTCAAACTCTCGGCGCAAAGCTTCTCGCCGTTCCTTTACTTCCAGTTCTGAGGGATCTGCCCATGACCCGCTCATTACGTGTGTTCTACATCGCCCTGTTCCTGGTGACCCTGGCGGTCCTCGGGCTGTGGTCGGTGCGCAGCTTCTTCGGCTTCAGTACCAACAACGACGCCACCGTGCTCAACGGGCGCTGGGCCAAAGCCGTGGAAACCCACTACGACGACCAGTTCCCGATCAAGCGCCTGGGCACCAACCTCTGGGCCGCCCTGGACTTCAAGCTGTTCAACGAAGGCCGCCCCGGGGTGGTGCTGGGCCGCGACCAGTGGCTGTACAGCGATGAAGAGTTCAACCCGGTGGTCAACGAGGAGCTCAACCTGCAAGGCAACTACGCCCTGGTGGAAGGCGTGCGCCAGACCTTGAAGGCGCACGGGGTGAAGCTGGTCATGGCCATCGTTCCGGCCAAGGCCCGGCTGTACCCGGAACACCTGGACGAGGTGCGCCCGGCGCGAATCCACGCCAACCTCTACCAGGACTTCCATGCCCGGGTCGCGGCCGACAAGATCCTTGCCCCCGACCTGCTGGGCCCCCTGCAACAGGCCAAGCAACAGGGCCAGCAAGTGTTCCTGCGCACCGACACCCACTGGACCCCGGCCGGCGCCGAAGTCGTCGCTCGCCAGTTGGCCCAGGCCATCGCCGCCAAGACCCCGCTAAGCGGTCAGCCACAACGCTTCGTCACCGAGACTCAAGAGACCGTGAAGCACCAGGGCGACCTGCGGCGCTTCCTGCCCCTGGACCCGCTGTTCGAAAACCTGATGCCGGCCGAAGAGCCGCTGCAAAAGCGCGTGACCCGCGCCAGCGAGGAACAGCCGGCCGCCGACGACGCGCTGTTCGCCGACCACGAAGTACCAGTGACCCTGGTGGGCACCAGCTACAGCGCCAACCCCAACTGGAACTTTGTCGGCGCCCTGAAACAGGCCCTGCACAGCGACGTGCTGAGCTACGCCGAAGACGGCCACGGCCCGATCCTGCCGATGCTCAGCTACCTGAAAAGCGACGACTTCAAGAACAACCCGCCCCAGGTGCTGATCTGGGAATTCCCTGAACGTTATCTGCCTGTGAACAACGAAATCGGCGACGCCGACACGCAGTGGGTCGCAGAGCTCAAGCAAGCCGGTGCTCGCCAACAAAACCTAGCCAGCAACACTCCGAAATCCGAGACGCCCGACCGGGCGCAAAACTGAAAAAGAGGTAACACTCATGACTTTCACTACTACTCCTCGCCGTCTCGCTGCCAAATCCCTGAAAGCTGCCGTATTGGCCGCGAGCCTGGGCCTGCTATCAGCCCCGGTATTCGCCGGTGGCGACGCCGCCCTGTACGGTCCCACCGCGCCCAAGGGCTCGACCTTCGTGCGCCTCTACAACGCCAGCAACAGCGAAGTCAGCGCCACGGTGGGCAGCACCAACGTCAATGACGTCGCGCCCCTGGCCAGCAGCGACTTCAGCTTCATGCCCGGCGGTGACTACACCGCCAAGGTGGGCAGCCAGAGCGTGCCGGTGAAACTGGCCGCCGATCACTATTACACCCTGGTCAACAACGCCAGCGGCCAGCCGCAACTGATCGAAGAACCGCCGTTCAAGAACAAGCAGAAATCCCTGGTGCGGGTGCAGAACCTCAGCGACCAGGCCCTGACCCTGAAGACCGCCGACGGCAAGACCGACGTGGTCAAGGCCGTGGCTGCCAAAGGCCGCGGCGAGCGCGAAATCAACCCGGTGAAGGTCAGCTTCGCCCTGTACGACGGTGAGAAAAAAGTCAGCGACCTCAAGCCCGTGGCCCTGGAGCGCGGCGAAGCGGCGGTGCTCTACGTCACCGGCAACGGCAGCAACCTGTCGCCGGTGTGGGTGAAACGCCCCGTCTCCACCCGCTAAGACCTGTAGCCGCTGCCGAGGCCCGAGGCTGCGACGCGGTCCGCAGGACCGCCCTCAGGGGCCGCTTCGCAGCCCCTCGCAGCCTCATACCTCGGCAGTGGCGCACCGAGACAAAAACAAGAGTGAAACGACAAACCCTCGTAGCTCTAACCCAAACAGATTCAAGGAGAAACACCATGATCCCAGTAATCCTTTCCGGTGGTAGCGGCTCACGTCTTTGGCCGCTTTCGCGCAAACAATTCCCCAAGCAGTTCCTCGCCCTGACCGGCGAACACACCCTGTTCCAGCAAACCCTGGAGCGCCTGGTGTTCGAAGGCATGGACACCCCCATCGTGGTCTGCAACAAGGACCACCGCTTCATCGTCAACGAGCAGTTGGCCAACCGTAAGCTCGAATCCCAACGCATCCTCATGGAACCCTTCGGCCGCAACACCGCCCCGGCCGTGGCCCTGACCGCGATGATGCTGGTCAACGAAGGCCGCGACGAGCTGATGCTGGTGCTGCCCGCCGACCACGTCCTGGACGACCAGAAAGCCCTGCAACGGGCCCTGGCCCTGGCCACCGTGGCCGCCGAACGTGGCGAAATGGTGCTGTTCGGCGTCCCGGCGACCAAACCGGAAACCGGCTACGGCTACATCAAGTCCGCCAACGACGCCCTGCTGCCGGAAGGCATCAGCCGGGTCGCGCAGTTCGTCGAGAAGCCCGACGAAAAACGCGCCACCGAATTCGTCCAGGCCGGCGGCTACTTCTGGAACAGCGGCATGTTCCTGTTCCGTGCCAGCCGCTTCCTCGAAGAGCTGAAGAAACACGACCCGGACATCTACGACACCTGCCTCTTGACCCTGGAACGCAGCCAGCAGGACGCGGACACCGTGACCATCGACGAAGCCACCTTCGCCTGCTGCCCGGACAACTCCATCGACTACGCGGTGATGGAAAAGACCCAGCGCGCCTGCGTGGTGCCCCTGAGCGCCGGTTGGAGCGATGTCGGCTGCTGGTCGTCGCTGTGGGACGTGCATGAAAAAGACGCCAACGGCAACGTCAGCAAAGGCGATGTGGTGATTCAGGACAGCCACAACTGCATGATCCACGGCAACGGCAAACTGGTGTCGGTGATTGGCCTGGACAACATCGTGGTGGTGGAAACCAAGGACGCCATGATGATTGCCCACAAGGACAAGGTCCAAGGGGTGAAACAGATGGTCAACACCCTCAACGAACAGGGCCGCAGCGAAACCCAGAACCACTGCGAAGTCTATCGCCCGTGGGGCTCCTACGACTCGGTGGACATGGGCGGGCGCTTCCAGGTCAAGCACATCTCGGTCAAGCCGGGGGCCTGCCTGTCGCTACAGATGCACCACCACCGCGCCGAGCACTGGATCGTGGTCAGCGGCACCGCCGAAGTCACCTGTGACGAGAACGTGTTCCTGCTCACCGAGAACCAGTCCACCTACATCCCGATTGCCTCGGTGCACCGCCTGCGCAACCCGGGCAAGATCCCGCTGGAGATCATCGAAGTGCAATCGGGCAGCTACCTGGGCGAAGACGATATCGAGCGCTTTGAAGATATCTACGGCCGCTCCACCCCGGTGGAACGTGGCGTCTCGGTGAAAACCATCGCCCAGTAACAGCGGCGAGTTTCAAGCGGCAAGCTGCAACTAAAAGCAGGGAGTCGTGCTAGCAAGACCTTTGTGCTCCCCCTTTCCAGGTGCCTGCGTCCCCTATCCGCAGGCGCCTGGACAGGGGGATTTTTGTAGCCGCTGCCGCAGGCTGCGAAAAGGGCCGAAGGACCTTCAGCGGTCTCAAGCCCCCTGCGCCCGCTGCGCGGTCGTTCGCAGCCTGCGGCAGCGGCTACAAGAAGCAGCGATAAATAGGAGCAACCGTAAGCTTCAAGCGGCAAGTCAGATCAACAGCCATCTGTGGATACAAAAGGTCGTTTCAGGCTACACATATCGGGTTGACCGCCCTCTCACTGCTCCCTATCCTCGCGCCTGTCACGACTCATTCGTGATCGGGTTTGACGGCTCGGTAACACTTTCAGGACGCATAGTTCCTCGACTCTGCTTGCGCTCTTCTGCGCTCGCAAAAAAGTCTTATGGCGACTGTGCGTGGGGCATCTTCGGATGCGCCGGGTTCCTGAAACCGGTCCGTCAACCTGCGTACAGTTGCCACCCAACTCGTTTGACGGCGATCAAGTGGCAGCTCTATTTATTTCAGGAGCAACACACCATGACGGACCGTATCGCGCTAACCAGCAACGAATCCTCCACTCCGACCCTGTTTATCGACACCCGCGCGCCTTTGGACGAACTGCATGCCAGCGCCGCCTACCGCATCCTCGCGGTGACTCAACTGATGGAAAGCATCGTGCACATGGACAACCGCCACGCCGATGCCACCGACCTGACGCAGATCGCCCACGCCAGCGCCATTCTATTGCGCGATGGTTGTGATCTGCTGGACGTGTTGGGGCGGCGGATTCGTGGCAGTCAGTACCTGAACTAAAACGCCCTGTGATCGTTCCCCTTCAAACGCGGGGGAACGATCGGCACGCCTGTCCCCTCTCCTTCATCTAGAACCCGCCTCATCGATCACTGCCGTCCCCATCTTCGCCAGAAGATGCGCAGCCCTGTTGTGGGTGGCAGCCGTGCGCGGATTGGTCGACCGGAGATACAGGAACCCGGCAGGGACGCAGCCCTTCCACGCACAGCTGCCATTGCACGAATGCGCAGGCGCACAACCCACCTGCCATAGCGAAATGGGGCGCTGCTGCAGCTGCATCAAAACGGGTTACCAAGCGGAGGTGTGGCAGCTGCGTGCAGGTTGGTAAACCGGAGATACAGGAACCCGGCAGGGACGAGCCCTCCCACGCACAGCTGCCATTGCACAAGTGAAATGCGGCGCTGTTGCGCCTGTATCAGAACGAGTTACCAAGCCCGGCGCTGAATGTGCTGCGACGCTCAAAGGCTAGTCCGGGTTCGACACGCAGCAACGACGAATGCGTCGCAGTTTATGTCCAGGCCAAGGGAGTTTAGGAATGTTCAGGATGGCGGCACGCCGAGGAGGCGGGGTAGCAGTCATGATCATGAGAAGCGTCGTATTTATCCATTCAACGGTCTTCCATGCTTGGCCAGGATTTTTTCCAACGAGGCTTTTTCGTCGAAGATCGGTATGTCTATGCCTTCCAGTCTTGAACTGCTGACAAAGTTTTTAAGCTTGTTCTTTTCGAAACGCTCATAAGGATCAAACGCAGGACGAGCAGCGCATTTCGACAACAGGGACAAAGCGCCTCTAAGTTCTGCAACATTCCTGGCGCACATCCTGAAGCCGATTCTTTTTGAAACTTCATTGCGCACGGCCGGATAGGGCAACGCATCAATAAGCACGCGTTCGCACTCTCGCCCCTCTTCTGCGAGGGCACTCAGACGCTTTAATTTCAAAGATAAAGAGCTCCAGCCATTTGCCCCTAACTTCAAATGAAGCTGAGTTTCGACAAAGCGTTTGACCTCAAGAAACGTCCCCAGCTTCTTCAGATCGCTGATCTGTGCAGTTTGCAAAATCTGCTGCAGTGATACGTCCATCATCGCCCCATGATTGATGCCAAAGCCCGGAGATTATACACCTCATAGATCGCCACCACGGGCATGTCTCGTCCTTGGCACCAGCACTCTTCAAAGTCGAAAGCGGAGCCTCCCCCTTCAGCTAGCATTCGCCTCGTTCGATGTTTGTAGCCCTGAGAGCCTGAGCATTTTCCAGTCCCGGTAAAGGTGTTCCAGGAATGGATAGATGACCCCGGAGCATGCCAGCCACCTGCTCGGGCGGGCACCAGAGTGGACCACATGATGTCCACTATCGGCATAAATCCGCTTTAACAGACCTTCTGTTGTCCCTAACGCCCCCATCAAAACCTGGCCTGTGGATAACGTCACAACAGCCATCCTCCATCGCCAACCCCACCTACGCTTAGGTAGGATGTCCCCTCCTTTTCCCCGAGGCTCACCTCATGTTCATCGGCGTTCTGCTGGTCATCACCTGGCTGATCCTGCTTCTGCGCTACCCCGCCAAAGCCCTTCCCGTGTCCCTGGCCGCTGCGTTCGGCCTGGCCCTGGTGGCCTGCTGGGTGGTCTGGCTGGACAACCGCGAAGCCCAGCAACTGGCGCGCCTGGATCTGCGCCTGAGCTACGCCCCCGAACACTGCCCTGCCGACCGCCCGCTGCAGGTCAAGCTGAACAACGGTAACAAGGTGCCCCTGATCGAACTGCGCTGGCGGGTCGCCGCCTACGCGCCGGGGGACACGGTCAACCTCGCCGACAACCAGTACAGCGCCCCGCGCTACCGCGGCCCCGGCGAGTTGCAGGCCGGCGCCAGCTGGGAAGACTGCCTGCCGCTGCCACCGCTGCGCTCGGGCTATCGTCCGCAAACCCTGGAGTTTCGTGCCGAGCGTTTGCAAGGTAGCTTCTCCGACTGATTTCCTCTTCCCCCTCACAGCACAAGGACCGCGCCATGCCCGTAGCGTTGATCACCGGTTGTTCCAGCGGCATCGGCCGCGCCCTGGCAGATGCCTTCAAGGGCGCCGGTTTTACCGTGCTCGCCAGCGCCCGCAAGGCCGAGGACGTCACTGCCCTGCAAGCCGCCGGTTTCAAGGCCGTGCAACTGGACGTCAATGACGGCGCTGCCCTGGGCGCCTTGAGCGAGGAGATCAACCAGCAGTACGGCGGCCTCGATGTGCTGATCAACAACGCCGGCTACGGCGCCATGGGCCCGCTACTGGATGGCGGCGTGCAAGCCATGCAGCGCCAGTTCGAAACCAACGTGTTCTCGGTGGTCGGGGTGACCCGGGCGATGTTCCCGGTGCTGCGTCGCAGCCGCGGCCTGGTGGTGAATATCGGCAGTGTCTCCGGGGTGCTGGTGACGCCGTTTGCCGGCGCCTATTGCGCCTCGAAAGCCGCGGTGCATGCCTTGAGCGATGCCCTGCGCATGGAACTGTCGCCGTTCGGCATCCGGGTCATGGAAGTGCAGCCCGGGGCCATTGCTTCAAGTTTTGCCAGGAACGCCGGGCATGAAGCCGAACAGCTGCTCAACGAACAATCGCCCTGGTGGCCACTGCGCGAGGGCATCCGCTCCCGGGCCAAGGCCTCCCAGGACAAGCCGACCCCCGCCAGCGAGTTTGCCGCCGGCTTGCTCAAGGCCGTGCAACAGGACAAACCGCCACGCCTGCTGCGCCTGGGCAATGGCAGCCGCGCCTTGCCGCTGCTGGCCAACCTGCTGCCCAAGGGTTTGCTGGAGAAGGGACTGATGAAGCGGTTTGGCCTGACTCGCAACCTCTAAAAAAAGTAACCACCACGCTCAGGGAAAGCTGAGCGTGCCCGCCCCCCGCTGTCATGCTGATAAATCTGTAGCGCCACACCGTCTGCGCCCGTTCACGGGCAAGAGGGCTGATGCCCCCTCCCCCGTCCTGGCCCCTTCAGCGCCTCCGGCCCCCTGCTCGACCGCAGGCGCGCCAGTGCGCCTGCGCCTCTTAAAAAATCGATACAACTCAATCCTATAGAACACTCGACTCTGTTTATTTCTTGCAAGTTCACCATTTCAAAACAGCAAGTACATTTCTTACATATAACTAAGATATTTCTCAAACTATCAATTCAGAAATTACAAAAAAAATCCTGTGCTAGGTTTACGGGCAGGCGAGTTCAACATTACTAAAATCGCAAAAAACCAACCACTTCAATATTGAAATCAAATAAATAGTTAAGGACAACTAGGATCATGAGAAAGATCGCAATCGTAGGGATGTCTTGCAATTTACCTGGAGATATCAATGACTTAAGAAAATTACTAAGCGCACTTAGAGAACGCCGAGTTACCGCCGAAACGGTCCCTAAAGACCGTTGGGACATGGCGCGCTATTACTCTATCGATGAGACTTCAAAGGGTAAGGCCTACGTAGAAAAAGGAAACTTCCTAAAACACGATATTCGCTCAATGGATGCCGAGTTCTTTGACTTACCAGCAAGTGTCGCGGAGAACATTGATCCACAGCAACGTTTATTGCTTGAACTAACCTGGGAAGCTTTCGAGAATGCCGGCCTGAACTTGCCGGCACATTCAGGTCGTAAAGTCGGGGTCTATGTCGGCGGTTTCATGCTGGACCAAATGGTCACCATGACCCACTTCGCCAACCGCACCCGACAGAACGCCAATACCCCCAGCGGGATGATGATGACGATGCTGGCCAACCGGCTGTCCCACGCATTCAACCTGCGTGGCCCTAGCCTGTCGATCGACACCGCCTGCTCCTCGTCGCTCGTCGCCTTCAGCTACGCCTGCAACGATATCTGGTCCGGCGAGTGCGACATGGCGGTGGTAGGCGGTGCCAACATCATGACGCGTCCCGAGTACCCCATCGGCATGTGCAAGGGGCACTTCCTCTCTCGCGATGGACAATGCAAGTCATTCGATGCCCGTGGCGACGGTTACGGCCGCGGCGAAGGCGGTGGCGTGGTGATCATCAAGGCCCTGGAGCAAGCGTTGCTCGATGGCGACACGATCCTGGCCACGGTGGAGGGCGCCGGCGTCAACTCCGACGGGCGTACCCCGGGCATCTCGCTGCCCAGCGCTGAAGCCCAGGGCGCCTTGATCCAGGACGTTTGTACGCGTTTCGACATTGATCCGGCTCAGGTGCGTTACGTCGAATGCCATGGGACGGGAACCGCGGCAGGCGACCCGATCGAGGCACGCTCCATCGGGTCGGTCTATGGCAAGGGCCGCAGCGGCGACGACCGGGTGGTCCTGGGCTCGATCAAAAGCAACATCGGCCACCTTGAGGCTGGTGCCGGCATCGCCAGTCTGATCAAGGCAGTACTGACCCTGCAACATCGCGAAGCATTCGAACTGGGCAACCTGGAAACGCCCAACCCCGACATTCCCTTCGAAGAATGGGGAATTCGACTGGCCGCCGGGCCCATTCAACTGGCCGAACCGGGCGAAGCCTTTCTGGTAGGCATCAACTCGTTCGGTTTCGGCGGCACCAATGCCCACGTGGTGCTGCGTTCCGCGCCGGACCCTGAGCCTGCCGCCCTGACCGCCGCGGCCCGCAGCCAAGACGCGCCGCTGTACCTGCCCTTCTCCGCACGCAGCCCCGGTGCGCTCAAGGAGCTGTCCCACCGCTACAGCGAGCGTCTGCAGGCGAGCAACGTCGAGCTGGACGACATCCTGCACTCCGCCGCATTCCACCGTGCGCCCCTCAATCATCGGGCCGTGGCCATCGGCCGGGATCGGCAGCAGTTGCATCAAGCGCTCAGCGAGTATTGGCAGCACGGGCATTGCGATCAGGTCATCACCAGTCGCCGCACGGCCCAGGGCCAGCCCCTGCCGGTCTGGGTCTTCACCGGGATGGGGCCACAGTGGTGGGGAATGGGCCAGGAGCTGTATCGCAGCGAGCCGGTCTATCGCGACGCGGTGGATACCGCCGACCGACTGTTCCAGAACGTCTCCGGGTTCTCGATCGTTGCCCAAATGCTCAAGAGCAAGGGCGAGTCACGCATTACACAGACGGCCTTCGCGCAGCCGGCGAACTTCATGCTTCAGTGGGGGCTGGCGGCGATGCTGTCTGCCGCCGGGGTCAAGCCCGGGGCCATCGTCGGCCACAGCGTTGGCGAGGTCACCGCAGCCTGCGTGAGTGGCGCGTTATCCCTGGACGATGCGGTGCGCGTCATCCATGAGCGCAGCCGGTTGCAAGCGACCACCGCAGGCACTGGCAGCATGCTGGCGGTAGGCATCGGCCAGAAAGAGGCGCAGGCATTGCTGGCTGATTACGAGGGGCGCATCGAAGTCGCGGCGGTCAACGGGCCAAACATGCTGACCCTGTCGGGGGAAACCGCGGCCATTGAAGCCCTGGCCCAGACACTGGAAACCCAGGAAATCTTCAACCGCCTGCTGACAGTCGAAGTGCCTTATCACAGCTACCTGATGGCGCCGATCCTGGATGAGCTGACCGCCGCCCTGAGCACCATCAGTGCCTGCCAACCCTCCATCCCGCTGGTCTCGACCGTGACCGGGCGCTATGCCAGCCAGGGCCAGTACGGCACCGACTACTGGCAGCACAACGTGCGGCAACCGGTGCATTTCTACCCAGCGATCCAGACCTTGCTCGACGATGACTACGTCACCTTCGTCGAGATCGGCCCGCACCCGGTCCTGGCAGGCGCCTTGCGCGATTGCGCCAAGGTCCAGGCCAAGGAGATCCGCCTGGTCGAAACCCTGCGTCGCGAAGAACCGGAACAACAGCGCATGCAGCGTGTGGTCGCCCAGGTGTTCGCCAGTGGCTGCGACATCGACTGGCAACCACTGAACGGCCGCGGCCGCTTCACCGACCTGCCTAACTACCCATGGCAACGCGAACACCTTTGGCTTGAGAGTGAGCGCTCCAATTACCTGCGCATCGCCTCGACCCAAGTGCCCATGCTCGGCTACCGGCACTATCCGGCCAACGACACCTGGCTCAACGACCTGGATCACCAGGCCCTGGCCTACCTGAAGGAGCACGTGGTCTCGGGCGTCTCGATCATGCCGGCGGCAGGCTATGTCGAAACCCTGTTGGAGGCCGCGGCCGCGCTGTACCCGGACAGCCCGGGGCTGCGCCTCTCAGACCTGGAGATCCGCGCGCCGCTGGTGATTGCCAACAACAATCCTCTGGACTACGTGTCCACCTACTCCCGCGACAGCGGTCGGGTAACCCTCAACAGTATCGAGAGCGGCAGCATTGGCGCCGGTCAGGTCCACGCCGTCGGGCGGGTCGACGCACTGGCCACAAGCGAGCCTCAATCGCTTGACATTGCCGGGCTCCAAGCCTCGTTCGGCGGCGAATGGGACCCCAAGGTGTTCTATCGCGAGCTGTCGCGCATCGGCCTCCAGTACGGACCGATGTTCCAGACCATCCGCTCGATCCGCGCCGACGCCAAGACCGGCCGGGCCCTGACCTTCATCGAGTGTTCAAGCGAACTCTCGAACCAGGGCTACCATGCTCATCCAACCGTTCTGGATGCCTGTTTCCAGTCATTGGTCGGCCTGCTGGAAGACAGCGACACCACCTATCTACCCACCGGTTTTCGCGAGCTGCGCCTGCTCGCCCCCGCGTTGCCCACACGTTGCTGGTGCCAGGCGGTAAGGACAAGTGCGACGGCTGCCTACGTTGAGTCCGACCTGACCATCACCGATGAACATGGCGTGGTCGTTGCCCAGATCAGGGGGATGCGCGTCACAGCTGTGCCCAACGCGCCCGGGCGCACCGACAAGTTCGGTGACCCGGTCAAACTGCAAATGGCCCGCTATGAATGGGCGGATGCCGGGACCCCACCCGAACCCAAGCGACTGGGTAACTGGCTGGTCGTCGAGGACGGTGCTTCCCGCGATCTGGCCGACCGTATCGTCGAGGACTTCCACAACGCCAGTGTCTCGGTCAGCGCCCGACTGCGTACCGGCCCCCAGGAGCGGGCCGATGGCCTGGAGATCAGCGTGCCCCTCGAGTCGGCCGCCATCGAGCGAGCGCTGGGGCGCATGGGCCCATTGGCCGGCGTGGTCTTCGTCCACGGCGCCCAGGCCCGCCTGGACAGCCAGGACCCAACCGGCGCCCAGGCACTGCTGTTGATGATCGAGGTCAGCCGCTGCCTGGCCAGGCTTGAGCTCGAACAGCGGCCCAGGGCCTATGTGATCACCCACAACGCCTTCAAGATCATGGACAACGACGCACCGGTGCAACCGGCGCAAACCGCGTTGGCCGGATTTGCCCGGGTCGCCTTCAACGAAATCGAAGGCGTGCGCTTCAGCAGCGTCGACCTGCCCGCTACGCCGTCCGCCGTGGACATCAACGCCTGCCTTCGTGAGTTGATGTGCGACGCGCCACAGGATGAAGTCGCCATTCGCCAGGGTCGTCGCTTCAGCAGCCGGCTTGAAGTCCAGCCGTGGTTGGCCGACGCCCTGGTGGAGGAAGTTGCTCTGGCGGGCACGGATAGGGCGGTCCTGGTCCGTCCCGATGAAGACGACACTAGCCTTGGCAGCGTGAAGCTCATCGAAACCCCACGCGAGCCCCTGGGCGCAGATGACATCGAGCTCAAGGTCCAACGCGTAGTGGTATCCAAACACGACCTGCAGGCAGCAGGCCATCCACCCTCCGGCCAGCACTATATCGAGCTGCTCGCCACCGTTACCCGCACCGGAGCCGAGGTTACCGACCTGCATCCTGGCCAACGGGTCTGCGGTCTTGCCCCCTTCACGTTCAGCAGCCACCTGCGCGGTCCGCGATCAGCCTTCCACCTGACCTCGCTGAGCGACGAGCAATGCAGCGACCGATTGCTGCTGGTAGCCGTGCGTGACGCCATCGCCCAGCACCTCATTGACCAGGCCGGTCTTGAGGCCGGCCTGTGTGCGCTGATCGAGGCAGATCCACTGGGCCTGGCCATCGATGCCGAACTCCAGCGCCGCGGCGTGCGTACCGTGCTGATCAACGTGCCCGACAGCAATGCCGCAGTCGCCAGCACGGTCATCACCGCCACTGGCAGTGCGCTGGACGCCGCCGTATGCGAACACACGGCCGGCCAGGGTTTTGACGCCATCATCGGTTCGATGCCGCGTTGGGATCGGCTGTACGGCTGGGAAGCGCTAGCCCGGGGCGGTGTGCTGATTGACACCGAAAAAACTGCACGCGCCTTTGCCCTGCCCGGCAATGCAGCCTCTCTGGTGCGCGCCGACCTGACATTGATCAGCCAACGGGCGCAGCTGTTCGCAACCTCCCTGCGCACGGCCGTGGAGCGCACCCGCCATGCTCAGGTCCCGGTCATCCCCAGCCTGACGATTTCCCTGGCCGACCTGGCCACGAGAAAGCTGTCAATGCTCGACAACGTGGATGTTCCGATCCTCATCGATTTTGATGAAGTGGAGAGCCCCCTCAAGGTCCAAGTCATGGAGACGATGTCCTTCAGGCCGGATGCCTCCTACCTGGTCACGGGCGGTTTCGGTGGCTTTGGTCAGAAAACCAGCCGCTGGCTGGTGGATCACGGCGCACGACATATCGTGCTCGCCGGGCGCAGCGGCGCCGATACTCCCGAGCGCCAGGCCTTTGTCGAAGAGCTGCGCCAGCAAGGCGCGAACGTGCTGGCCCTGGCCTGCGATCTGGCCGATGCCAGTGCCGTGCGCGACCTGATGGGCACCATCGCCGACAGCGCTGCGCCCCTGCGGGGTGTGTTCCACCTGGCCACGGTGATCATCGATGAGGCGATCCTCGAACTCGATCCTGCGCATTTCCTTCAGGTCATGCAGAGCAAGGCGCAGAGCGCGCTATGGCTGCACCAGGCGACGCAGGAAATCGAGCTCGACCATTTCGTGCTGTTCTCGTCCTTCGCCGGGTTGATCGGCAACAGCAAGCAAGCCGCCTATGTCAGCGCCAACAGCTTCCTTGACGGCCTGACCTGGCATCGCCGGGCGCTGGGTTTGCCGGCACTGAGCATCAACTGGGGCGCGATTTCCGATACCGGCATCATTGCCCGCGATGAAAAGCTCGAACAGTTCATGCGCTACATGGGACTGCGCGGCATGGAGACTCGCGAAGCACTGCAGTGGCTGGAACGCGCAATGCGGCGGGATATCACCCAACTGGGCATTTCCCTGGTCAGCAGTTGGGCTGATTGGGCGCGGTACGAAACCCTCAGCCAGCAATCGCCACGTTTCATCGAGCTGATCGCCTCCGATGCCGAGGCCAGCAACGACGCCAGTGAACGCCTGCGGGAGGAAATCGTCGCGCTGCCGGAGACGGAACGCTTCGCGGTGCTGTCAGGCCTGATCGTGTCGTTGATCGCCGATGAACTGGAAACCAGTGCCGACACGGTTTCGATCGACAGACCGATTCTCGAGTTTGGTATCGACTCACTGATGGCGGCGGAGATTCAGGTGGTGCTGAAAAACAACCTGGGGATCAGCGTCTCGGTGATCGAGATCCTCAACAACCTGACGATTCGCGGCATGGCCAACGATGCCCTGGCCAACATGGGACTGAGCGACGATCTCGATGCTCTGCCCTCGACAACGGTTCAGGCACAGGAGCGACAAGCATGACTACTCACCTGCATATCGAGCGGCTGCGTGCCCAGTTGTTGGGTAAACAGGGAACCGCCAGCGTCGGTGCCGCGACCGGCCCGGAGCAGGGCCCACGAGCGACCCCGGCCAAGGTCAAAGTCGGCCCCGAACACTACGACTTTGCCTACTTCCCGGAGCTGCGCGAGTTCAGCAACACCCAGTGGTACTACAACACCCAGGGCTATGAATGGAACATGTTCCGCCAGCACCTGGGGGCATCCAGCGCCGTGGTGGAGATGGATGGGCGGCAACTGATCAACTACGCCTCCTACAACTACCTGGACTTGCTGGGCGATCCGCGGATGCAAGACGCCGCCAAACAGGCCGTGGACGCGTTCGGCACTTCGGCGGGCTCGGGAAGGATCAACATGGGCGAGATCCCGATCTTCACCGAGTTCGAGCAACTGATCAGCCAGACACTGGGGGTCGAGGATGCGGTAATGGCGGTCAATGGCTATGGCGCCAACGTCGCGACCCTGGGTTATCTGGCCCGCCGCCAGGATCTGGTGATCTATGACGAGCTGATCCACAACAGCATGCTCATGGGGGCCAAGCTCAGCGGCGCCCGGCGCCTGACCTTTCCCCACAACGACTATGACGCCCTGGAGCAACTGCTGGTGGAGCACCGCCAGCACTACGAACGGGTGCTGATCCTGACCGAGGGCGTCTACAGCATGGACGGGGATATTCCGGATATCCCGCGCATGATCGACATCAAGCGCCGCCATCACGCCCTGCTGATGGTGGATGAAGCCCACTCGATGGGAGTGATCGGCCCCCGCGGGCTCGGCGTGGTCGACTACTTCGGCCTCGACGGTGCGGACATCGACATCCACTTCTCGTCCATGAGCAAGGCATTCGCCACGGTGGGAGGCTACATCGCCGGGCGCAAGGAGCTGATCGCGATCCTCAAGCACTACGCGCCGGGCCTGTTGCTGTACACCGCCGCGCCCACGCCGGCCAGTGCCGCCGCCGGCCTGCAAGCGTTGCGCATCATGCACGCCGAGCCGGAACGGGCACGGCGGGCGGTCAGCAATGCCGGCTACTTCCGGACCCAGGCCCGGGCAGCCGGTTTGGATACGGGCTTGAGCCATGATTCGGCGATCGTGCCGATCATGATGCCCGACGGCGAGACAGCGGTATGGACCACGGCCCAGCTGTTCGAACAGAACATCTGCACCTTCCCGATGATCTTTCCGGTGGTCCCGCGCAACACCGAACGCCTGCGTTTCTTTATCAGCGCCGCCCATACCCGGGAGCACATCGACCGTACCGTCGAGCTGCTGGTCGATCTGCGCAAGAACGCTCCCGCGAGCAAGGGGTTATTTTGAAACAGATACGTTTTGATCGATTCGGTCTGCCTTCCCGCGTGGCCTATTGCGTCGAGGTTGAGGACCCGGGGCCACCTTCGCCCTGGGAGGTGCTGGTCGAGGTGCAAGCCTGCGCGCTCAACCCTGCCGATCTCGCACGCCTGTCGGGCCGCTACGGTGAATTGCCCCAGTTGCCCGCGACCCTTGGTCTTGAGGCCATTGGTCGGGTGATGGCCTGTGGCGCCTCGGTCGACCAGCTGTGCGAGGGGGACCGGGTGATTCTGCTCGGCAACGAAAACTGGTGCCAGCAGCGCCGCATTGCCGCCTCGCTGGTGCACAAGTTACCCCCGGAACTGGACCCGCTGCAGGCCGCCTCGCTCAAGGTCAGCGCCTGCACCGCCATCGAACTGCTACGCCGGCAGAGCCAACTGGGGCCGGGGGCCTGGGTCATCCAGAACGCGCCCCTGTCGAGCGTCGGGCGGGCGGTGATGCAAGTCGCCCGGCATGACGGTTTGCGCACGCTGAATGTCGTCCGTCGCCCCGAAGCGGTGAGCGAAGTGCTCGCGGCCGGCGGCGATGCCGCAATCCTGGCCGGTGACCGATTGGTGCAAGAAGCCAAGGCCACCATGGGCTATGCCCTGGGGGGGCTGGTGCTGGATGCCGTGGGTGGTGAAGGCGTTGCGCCCCTGGGAGAACTGCTGGAGCCGGGGGGCACCATCATCCAGTACGGCATGCTTTCAGGACAACCGACCCAACTGGCCTGCGAGGATGTGATTTTCCGCGACATCAACCTCAAGGGCTTCTGGCTGGCCCGCCATCTGGCCCAGGTGTCCCATCAACATCGGGATGGACTGATGAGCGAAGCCACCGATTTGCTGGCCAAGAAGGTCCTGCAAGCGCAGGTGGCAGCGACCTACACGCTGGACGAAATCACCGCGGCACTGCGGCACTTCGAAACCCCGGGACGCAGGGGTCGCGTCTACCTGCTGCCCAACGGGCCGGTTCAGCACCTTTACAGTGGAGGTCACCAGGATCATGGATGAAGTCAGCCAACGGCATGCTCCGCACGCCAATCCGCCCTCCGTGGATCAGGTGCCGCTCGTGCGACTGCGCAACCTGGGCAAGCGCTATGGCGACGTCATTGCGTTGCATGACATCAACCTGGACATCCCCTGCGGAGAAATGCTCGCCATCGTCGGGCCCTCGGGCAGCGGCAAAACCACGCTGCTGAACCTGATCGGGCTTCTGGACAAACCCTCATCCGGGCAAATCGAGCTGCAGGGCCACAGCGTGACCCAAAGCACCTCGGCGCACTATGCACAGCAACGCCTGCGCACCATCGGTTTCGTTTTCCAGAGCTTCAACCTGATCCCGGTGCTCGACGCCCTGGACAATGTGCTGCTGCCCTTGCGAATCGCCGGCCGTATCAGCGCGCAACAGCGCCAGCGCGCCTGCCACTTGCTGCAAGAGGTCGGCCTGGCCGGGCATCTGCACCAGCGCCCGGACAAAATGAGCGGCGGCCAGCGGCAACGGGTCGCCATTGCCCGAGCCTTGATCGCCCAACCACGGCTGGTGATCGCCGATGAACCGACGGCCAGCCTGGACAGTGAAAACGCCCATGCCGCGATGCAGTTGTTCCAACGGCTCAATCGCGGTTATGGCGTGACCTTCGTTTTCTCGACCCACGATGAGCGGGCATTGGGCTACATGGACCGATGCCTGAGCTTGTGCGACGGGCGAATCATCAAGCAGGTTCAGTCATGCACTCATTGATACTCGCGCTGAAAAACGCCTTCCGCAACGGACGACGAACCCTGGTCACGCTGCTGGCCATCGCCTTTGGCCTGGCGGCAATCAACCTGTTCAGCGGCTATGTCGCCAATGTCTACAAAGGGCTGGAGGATCTGGCGGTGATGGGCGAGCGCCTTGGCCACCTGACCCTGACCAAACGTGGCTTCTGGCTCGAAGGCAAACTCGATCCGACGCCGTACCTGATCGCTCCTGAAGAGGCGCAGCGCATCGAGAACGTGCTGCGCGCTGCGCCGCACATCAAACATGTCTCGCCCAGGCTGAGCCTGAACGGACTGGCCTCCAATGGCCGCGCATCGACCATCTTCATCAGCGAAAGTATCGCGCCAGAGGACGACCAGGCCCTGGGCGGCTCGGCTCTGGGCTACTCCAACGGTCAACTCGATGCCCGGAATGAAATGGGGGTCGCGGTGTCCTCGGACCTCGCCAAGCTGTTGAACCTGCAACAGGACACGGTGTTCAGCCTGCTGTCGAGCACCTTCGACGGACAGGCCAATGCCGTGGACGCCATGGTCACCGACGTGTTCAACACCGGCACCGCCAGTACCAACGACAAGTTCATCCTGCTGCCCCTCAAGCTGGCCCAGGCGCTGCTCAACACCGACGCCATCGAACGCTTTGTCGTGGTACTCGATGATGCCGGGATGACCGAGACCATGGGCGAGCAATTGCAGGACAAGCTGCGGGCCGCAGGCATCGACGTCGAGTTCAGAACCTGGAAACAACTGTCGAACTTCTATACCCAGGTCAAAAGCCTGTTCGACGTGATCTTCTCCTTTATCGCCTCGATCGTTCTGGTGATCTCGGCCATGAGCGTCGCCAACACCATGTCGATGGCGGTGGTGGAGCGCACCCGCGAAATCGGCACGCTGCGGGCCCTCGGGCTTTCGCAGAATGGGGTGATCCGGCTGTTTGCCCTGGAAGGTTTCTGGATCGCCGCCTTCGGTTGCCTGCTGGGACTGGTCCTGACCCTGGTGGTGGCCCTGGGGATCAATCTCGCCCAGATCGGCTACATCCCCCCGAACCTGTCCACAGAAGTACCGCTGCAGGTCGATCTGGACTGGCTGCGCATCGTCTCGACCGCGCTGGTGGTCACTGTGTTCGCCGTACTGTGCGCCGCCTATCCGGCGTACAAGGCCACGCGCCATGAAATTGTCGACGCACTCACATTCGTTTAGTCGGCCACCAGGCCACAGGTCAATCACTCAAGAAGAAGGCTTCGTCATGCTCAAATACATCCTGGCCCTGCTCATGGGCTTGAGCGGCGCTCAGAGTTCGATGTCATACGCAGACTCATCTCCTCTTACCCCACAGCAGATCGTCGCTGCCAGCGACCGTGCCCGAGGGGGCGGCCTGAGCGGTATCGAATGGAAAATCGACATCACCGGTGAGGACAGCAAGGGCCCCCTGGGCAAGCACAGCTACCTGGTCAAGGCCAGCGGCAACAACAGCCTGGCGCAAACCATCTATCCGCCCCGTAACCGAGGGGCTCGGCTGCTGCAGCTGGAACGCAACATGTGGTTTGGCAAGCCCAGCCTGAGCAAACCGGTGTCGATTTCGGCACGCCAGAAGATGATCGGCATGGCCTCCAATGGCGATATTGCCTCGACCAATTACGCCAATGACTACAACGCCTCAGTGCTGCGCAGCGAACCGGTCAACGGCGAAGACAGCCATGTACTGGAGCTGCTGGCCAAGAATCGCTTCGTCACCTACGACCGCATCATCTATTACGTCTCAAGCACCCGCCTGGTTCCGCTGAAGGCCGAGTTCTACACGGTCTCGGGCAAGTTGTTCAAAACCGCCAGCTTCGACGCCTACAGCAACCTGGAACTGGACAATGGCCAGCACCAGCTGTTCATCAAGCACATGACCATCCGGGATGCCATCGAGCCGTCCAACTACTCGGTCCTCGACTATCAGGATGTGAAGTTGCAAACCTTCGCCGCCGACACCTTCAGCATCGACTCGCTCAATCGCCCCTGAATCAGGATGAAACAACGCATGCCACGCCCAAGGATGGGGTACCCGCAGGCGGCTCGATGGCGAGCCGGCCCGCTACAACCGCGGCTCTGGCTGCTGGTGCTCTGCTGCAGTGCCGCGCCGTCCGCCAGCGCCCTGGACAGCCTGTCACTGCACAACGACCTGACCGTCCTCAGCTATGCCACCTGGAACCGGCTGAACCAGGACGCATTGGCCAACCCGGACAATCTGATCGCCCAACTGCCACGACGCCAGATGGAGCTGGCGCCACGCCCGGATTTCAGCCTCACGACCTCGTCATGTTTTTTCCAGTTCAAGCCACGGGCGTTCCTCAGTGCCCGGGGAGACAGTTTTGCTACGGGCGACCAACACACCTCCGGTGATGCCTATGTGAACGAAGCACGCCTGTCCTGCTCGCTGCCCAATGCGCTCAACCTGGAGTTGGGACGCAGCACCTTGCTGTGGGGCAACGCGGTCCTGCTCTCGCCCAGCAATCCCTTTTTCCCCGAGACCGGCAAGACTGATCCGGTCAATGAGGTCTTCGGCAAAGACTTTGCACGGGCCACCCT
Organism: Pseudomonas danubii; assembly: GCF_042980055.1. Taxonomy (NCBI): domain Bacteria; kingdom Pseudomonadati; phylum Pseudomonadota; class Gammaproteobacteria; order Pseudomonadales; family Pseudomonadaceae; genus Pseudomonas; species Pseudomonas danubii. Next base: position 2,350,305 of record NZ_CP116502.1, on the reverse strand, counting down.
GGCGCTTGCCGACCACTGGAAAATCGAGGGTATTCGCAGTTTCAGTGCCAACTCGCGAGACATGAGCGCGCAGCACTTTTCCCCCATCAGCGCGGTGAAACTTAACTGGACCGCAGAGGCCGCGACGGCCAGCCTGCTGGCCTCCAAACGCGACAACGGCGTCAGGCGACTGGGGGCTTATGGCACCCTCACCGTCTCCGATGCGTGGCTGCTCTACCTGGATGGTTCGCTGGGGCAAGGCCGCGACATTCCCTTGCCTGTGGCTCCCACGGCGCAAACCAGGGCCTGGCACTTCGAACACCAGCCGATGGCCGACCGCAGGCTGCGCAAAAGCCTGCTGCTGGGCAGCGGTTACACCTTGGAGTCCGGCTGGACCCACACCCTGGAAGCGCTCTACAACGGTGACGGCTATAGCCCGTCCGAGCGCGAGGACTATCAGCGGGCGATTGGCCAGAGCAACGCCGCGCTGATGCTGGGTGATAGCAATGCGGCCCAAGTGCTGGGGCAAGCCCTGCTCACTGCCCGGCAAGGCCTGCTGGGGCAGCGCTACGCCATGTACCAGATCGACCGCAACGACTGGTTCAACACCTGGGACCTGGCACTGCGCTACACCCAGGCCTTCGACTCGCCACGGGGCGGTAATCTGGCGCTGTCGCTGAACTACAAAATGAACGATCACAGCGAACTGTTCACCTTTGCCCAGTGGAACACCGGCAATGGGCAGTCCGAGTTTGCACAACTGTCTCGCTCTTCAGTCATCAGTGGCATCCGCTACTACTTTTGAAACCCGTATCCGCAGACCTGTCAGGGCCCCCGTCATTGGCCAGGACACTCGCTGATCGAGGAGAAAAGGCTGATGAAGCAGTGCCGATTGAGCGCCAAGCGCTGAGCATTCAACGTCGCCGATCACCTGCATGACACCGTTGTATGCCGCGCCGATGCCCGTAGAATGGGCGCACTCAAATCGCAGGGAAGCGGCATTTCAAGCACGGAACGGCTGCACCCCGCCCCTGCTCATGCCCTCTTGGCGTCCTGCCTTTTACGATTGAACCTCAGGGACTCTCCATTGATATCTCGCAGCCTGCTGCCCTTGGCCATCCTCACTCTGCTGCTGGGCTGCGATGCCTCGTCACCGGACGAAAAACTCAATGCCACCCTGCCGGACCTGAGCCTGGAACAGATCCTGCCCAAGGTCGAAGCCAACCCGTACTGCTCGCCGGAGATGGACAGCGAACGGCTGGTCGGACTCGGCATCCGACTGATGAATGAGGACGAGGTACTGCATGGCGCAAGCCGTACCTTGCTGGCGAGCAAGGCCATACAAATGGCCCGCGCCTGCCTGATCATGGCCGCCCCCCGCGACACCATGAGCCTGTGCATCCTGGGCGGGATTGTTGGCTCCAGGCAGAAGGACTATGACAAAAGCGAAGCCTTCAACTACATCGCTTACGCCGCCCAGCACAATGAATCCTGCGCGGAAGCGGGCCTGTACGACATCTACAACCTTGGCAAGTTGGACCAGCCCGCGAACAAGGCATTGGCCATGGCCTGGCTGGAACGCGCCGCTCGGCACGGCGACGAGGACTCGCAACAAGAGATGCTGCGCAGCAGCGAACAGGACAATTTGCCACTGGCCTACGCCTGGGCCCGAACCCTCGATGACGCCCAAAGGCTCGAAGCGCTGAAACGCAAGATGAGCCCTCAGCAAACAGCTGAAGGCGAACAGCACTACACCCGGCTGCTCAGCCAGCTCCCCTCCAAAAAGGATCTGGAGCAGGCGCTGCGCCAGAACGTCATCCTCCTGGGCACAGGGGATATCTACTACGACTACCCGGAGGTGTTCGCGGGCATGTCGCCTGAGCAACAGCATGCTTTCGTCGCCCAGTTGGTGGACATGCAGGACCGCTACCCGAAGTTCCACACCCGCGGCCAACTGGTGGCCTACGCCTTGATTTCCCGCCTGGTGCAAAGCACCGGGCCGGCCGTGGACCTGTGGCAAGACCCGGCGCTGCAGGCCGTGCTGGAGGACGATGACCTGAGCGTGGAAGATAGCGTGGCCAAGGCCAAAATCCTCCTGGCCAAGCGCAAGCCATAGCAGCGGCTGGCGCTACGCCTTTTGCAGCCGCCGCCGAGGTGTCGCGCGCAAGGCCCAAGGGCCCTTTGCCGCAGCCAAACAGGCGCTGCGGTTTGGGTTGTACGCCCTCTCAAACTCCGTAGAATGCGCAACCTTGAGCCCTTGGGCCCATGCAGCATGGAATCGCTGGTGTCGACACCCAAGCACGGAATGGCTAACGCTCCCCCCTCTCCCGTCCTGTCCCTGCCTGATTTCATGCGCGTCTTTTTTCATTCGCCGATCAGGGAATACCCATTGAAATTGTTCAACGTGCTGCCATTGGCCTTGGCTGTCTTGCTGGCGGCTTGCGCCTCCACGACGCCGGAAAACACCGCACCGAAAATCCCCGAACTGAATGACACCCTGCCCAAGCTGACGCTGGACAGCGTCTTGCCCAAGGTCAGCACCAACGAATACTGCAACCCGGCCATGGAGGCCGATCTGCTGTACGGCATCGGTTACAAGCTGAACGAGATCGAGGACTACAAGAACGCCAAGGGCTGCTTCGCCATGGCCGCGCCGCACTACACCCGGGCCTTCTGCTACCTGTCCACCACCACCGACCAGGAAACGGACAAGCCCAAGGCCGAGCGCGACCGCGAGTCGTTCAACTACATCGCCTACTCGGCGTCGCAGAACGATTGGTGCGCCGAGTACGGCATGTACGCCACCTACTGGTTCGGCGACAAGGACATCCCCAAAGACCGGGACCTGGCCCTGCGCTGGCTGGAACGCTCGGCGCTGCACGGCAACCCGGAACCGCAGCAGAGCCTGGCCGACGCCGCCGAAGAATCCGGCGATCTGGTGAAGGCCTACGCCTGGCTGAAAGTCATCGACAACACCGAGGACACCAGCCAGCTGGATGCCCTGAAAGGCAAGATGAGTCCTGAGCAACTGGCCGAAGGCGAACAGCGCTTTGCCGACCTCAAGAAGCGCGTAACCAGCAAGCAGGTGATGTACGACGAGGCGCGGGATGAGGAGGTGGCGATTTTCTCGGCCGAGATCCATTTCGATCTCCCCGACCTGTTCCAGGGCATGACCACGGCCCAGCGCCAGGCCTTTGTCAAAGCGGCCATCGCCAAGGCCCGGGACAGCGGCAAGTTCGATCTGCATTACGCGGTGACCCAGTACATCATCGTCTCGCGCCTGGCCCAACAGCGTTACCCCGGTGTCGACGTGCTGCAGAACCCGAAGCTGGTGGCCGCGATCAACCACGTCAACGACGGCCTGGAAGCCACGGCGAAGAAGTCCCTGGCGATCATGCAGAAAAGCTACAAATAACCGCCCCCCCACCGACGTAGGAGCCGGCTTGCCGGCGAAAGGGCCCGCGAGCCTCGCATCACCCATGCCGACGCTTTCGCTGGCAAGCCAGCTCCTACAGGGGCTCGGGGTTGACGATGACGGTGCAGGTGATGCCCGCCGCCAGCAGCACGCCTTCCGGCACTTCATCAATGTGGATGCGCACCGGCACGCGCTGGGCCAGGCGCACCCAGTTGAAGGTCGGGTTGACGTCGGCGATCAGTTCGCGGCTTTCCGGGTTGTCGCGGTCGTAGATGCCGCGGGAAATGCTTTCCACATGCCCCTTGAGCACTTCACCGCTCATCAGTTGCATGTCGGCCTTATCCCCCACGCGCACGTGGGGCAGCTTGGTTTCTTCGAAGAAGCCGTAGACCCAGAACGAGTTCATGTCGACCACCGCCATCTTCGCCTCGCCGATGCGCGCGTAATCGCCGCGGTGCACGTTGAGGTTGGTGACGTAGCCGTCCACCGCCGCCCGTACCTGGGTGCGTTTGAGGTTGAGCTCCGCCGCTTCCAACTGCGCCTGGGCGTGCTGGTAATCGGCCAGGGCCGAGTCGGCGATGTTGCCGGCGTCGTCGCGGTTTTCCTTGGAGATCACCAGGTTGTCCATGTCGGCGCGGCGTCGGGCGTTGACCTTGCGCATCTCCCAGGTGGCCTTCTTCGAGGCCACCAGCGATTGCGCCTGCTTGACCGCGATCTGGTAGTGCTCGGGGTCGATCTGCATCAGCAGATCGCCCTTGCGCACCAGCTGGTTGTCCTTGACCGGCACGTCCACCACTTCGCCGGTGACGTCGGCGGCGACGTTGATGATGTCCGCGCGCACCCGGCCGTCACGGGTCCAGGGGGTGTACATGTAGTGCTCCCACAGGGTGCGGCCGATCCACAGGGCCAGGGCCAGCACGAGCAGGGTGGCGAGCAGGCTGAAAAACTTTTTCATTGCGGGGGTCTCAACGGTAGACAGTGAGCGCCATGGCGCCGAACAGACAGCAGAACAGGCTCAGGCGCAGCAGCGCCGGGTGCCAGAAGAAGCGATACAGGTCATAGCCGGAAATGAACCGGTCCAGGGCCCAGGCCAGGGCCGCGGCGATGAAGAACATCAGGGTCATGGTGGGCATGTAAACGCCGTGGAAGGCGATTTCACGAGGCATGGTCAAGTCCTTGGGGTGCAGGCGCCGTTGGCTTGGCCACGGCATAGGCCGCCAGCGGCGATTGCGGGTCGAGCAATGAAGTACGGATGAAGTGCAGGTAGCTCTTGACCCGGCGCAGGGCCGAGGTGTCGAAGTGCGGGGCAAAGGGCTCGTCGGTGGCCTGGACCCGGCTGATGGCGTGGTCCACGGCGATCAGGCCGCGCTCCAGGTTGCTCTGGCTCGGTTGCAGGAACAGCCGCACCAGGGAGCGCCCCATGACCCGGATCGCCTGGCGCCAGGGCTGGGATTCGGCATAGGCCGGGTGCACCGGGAGGATCGCCTGCTCCTTGCGCAACTCGATGATGGCGTGGCCGACTTCCAGCACCACGAACATCCAGCGCAGCAGTTCGCTCTGCACCTTGGGCTGACCCACCGCCAGGCCGTAGGCCTGGTGCAGCAGGTCACGGGTGCGGCTTTCGAAACTGGAGGCCAGGCCCTTGAGCTTGCCGCTGATGGCGTACACCACCTGGCCGCGCAGGTCCTGCTCCAGGCGCCGCCACAGCCAGCGGCTGTTGGGCGGCAGGATGATCGCCCCGGCCGCGGCGCAGACCAGCATGCCCATGACCATGGCGATGTAGTCGTTGATGAAGGTGTAGGGGTTGTAGACGGTCAGGTTGTCCGGCACCGAACCGGTGCTGAAGAAGATCAGCAGCCCCAGGCCGACCCCGGCGTACTTGGGCCTTGAGGCGAGGAATGAACCGAGCACGATCACCGGCGCCAGCATCAGGCACAGCAGCGGGAAGCCGTCGATCCAGGGGAACACGAAGAACATTTCGACGAAGCCCACCAGGGCACCGATCAAGGTCCCGCAGGCCATCTGGAAGGCCATGCGCTTGGGGTTCGGCGTCGCGGCCGAGAGGCCGATGGTGGCGGCGGCAATCAGGGTCATGGTGGCACCGCTGGGCCAGGCGGTGGCCACCCAGTAGCTGCCCAGCACCACCAGCACAAAGGCCGCGCGGATGCCCGAAGCGGCGCAGGCCAGCCAGTTGGTCTGCGGCGTGTAGGGCTCGTCCCAGCGCTCGCGTTCGTGACTGTGGTCGGCCAGGGACGCGTGGGTCTGGGCGTAGCTGTGCATCTCGTCGACGAAACGGTAGAGCAGCTCGTAGGCGGTGTGAAAATCCAGCTGCTCGGCGTCGCTCGGACCGCTCTCCTGGAAGGCCGCCCGCAGGCTGCGCACCCGTGCTGGCAGTTCGGCCTTGTAGGCCGCCAGGGCCGTGGCCAGGCGCGCCGCATCGGGGCTGGTCAGGGCCCGGCCGGAGAAACCGTCCAGCAGTTCCGCCAGGTCCTGCAGGCCCGGCTTGATCGCTGCCACCACATGGTCGGCGCCACTGCTGCGCAGCCGCTCGAGCAACTGGTGCAGGGCGTTGAAGCGCGTGGTGATGCCCATGAATTCGCTGTTCAAGCGGCTCAGGCGGCCATTGCGCCGGCGCATGTGCGGGTCTTCGAACACGGTGACACTGCGCAGCCCTTCCAGGCCCACGGCCTCGGCGATGAAGCGCACGTTGCTGGTTTCAAAGCTGTCGCGCTGGCTGCGCCCGCGCAGGCCGTCGGTGACGAACAGGGCGAACACCCCGAAGCGTTGGTACAGGGCGTTGCGCATGGCGGCGCTGGCGGTCTGCGGCAGGATCGCGGCGCTGACCAGGGTCGAACAGAGAATCCCCAGGGAGATCTCCAGCACCCGCCACACCGCCGCCATGAAGGCGCCTTCCGGGTGAGCCAGGGCCGGCAGCCCGACCATGGCCGCGGTGTAACCGGCCAGCACGAAACCGTAGGCGCGAAAGTTGCGGTAGCGCGCGGCACCGGCCGAGCAGATGCCGACCCAGATCGCCAGCGAGCCGAGGAACAGCTCGGTGTTCTGGGCGAACAGGGCGATCAGCGCCACCATCACCGCCGAGCCGGTCAGGGTGCCGAGAAAGCGGTAGAAGCTCTTGGCGAACACCTGGCCGCTCTGCGGCTGCATGACGATGAACACGGTGATCATCGCCGTGCGCGGTTGCGGCAACTCCAGGCGCATGGCCAGCCACAGGGTGAGGAACGCGGCGGCCAGGACCTTGAAGATGTAGACCCAGGTCACGCCGTCGCTGCGCGCCCAGTCGAAGAAACCCCGGCGCCATTCCAGGGAGTACAGCCAGCGCAAAGGGGCGGGCAAGGAAGTCATGAGGGCCTGCTTCAGTGGTCGAACACGGCCAGGGCCGCGGGGGTCTTGGGTGCCTGGGTGCGATTTTCCGCGGGGACGTCACGGCCGGCTTCCAGCCCGCCGCCCAGGGCTGTCACCAGGTCCGCCTGGACGGTCAGGCGCGCGGCCTGCACCTGTTGCTGGATCTGCTGCTGGTGGAACAGCAGGCTCTGGGCGTTGAGCACGTTCAGGTAGTCGGTCAGGCCGCGCTGGAAGGCCACGGTGGCGATGTCGTAGGTCTTCTGCGCCGCAGCCACCGACTCGGCGGCGAAGGTTTGCTGCTTGTTCATGGACTCGCGGCGGATCAACTGGTCGGAGATGCTTTTCAGCGCGTCCACCAGGGTCTGGTTGTACCTGGCCACGGCCAGGTCGTAGCCGGCTGCGGCTTCACCCAGTTCCGAGCGCAGCCGCCCGCCGTCGAAGATCGGCAGGCTGATGGCCGGGCCGACGTTGTAGTTGAGTTTCTTGCCGGTGAGGAACTCCAGGGCCCCGCCGCCAGTGGCCATGAAGCCGATGCTGCCCACCAGGTCGACGTTGGGGTAGAAGCCGGCGTGAGCCACATCGATGCCACGGGCCTGGGCCGCCACTTGCCAGCGGCTGGCGACCACGTCCGGGCGCTGGCCCAGCAGTTCGGCGGGCAGGGCCGAGGGCAGTTTCAGCGCGGCGCCCAGGGACAGGCTCGGTCGCTGCAGTTGCGCGCCCTCCCCCGGGCCCTTGCCGGCCAGGGCCGCCAGTTGATTGCGGGTCAGGGCGATTGCTTCGTCCAGGGCGTCCAGCTGGCGATGGGTTTCCGGCAGCGGCGCCTCGGCCTGGCTGACTTCGAAATGGGTGCCGAGGCCGCCGTCCAGGCGTCGTTGCGCCAGTTCGAGAATCTGTTGCTGCTGCTTCAGGGTGGCGGCCACGATATCGCGCTGGGCGAAGTGCAGGGACAGCTGGATATAGCTGCGCACCACGTTGTTCACCAGTTCCAGCTGGGCCTGGCGGGCTTCGGCCACGCTCATGTGGGCCAGGTCGACGGCGCGCTCGGTGCTGTTGCTTTCCCGGCCCCAGAGGTCCAGGGCATAACTCAAGCCCAGGGCGGCGTTGTTGTCCCAGGTGGTGGTGTTGGCCAGGGCGCCGGGGCCGTAGAACTGATCGGTGGGCCAGTTGTGGCGCTTGAGGGTGGCGTCGCCCTTGATCTGCAACGACTCGGCCGACTCGGCGATACCGGCCAGGGCCTTGGCCTGGCGCACCCGGGCGGCGGCCATGGCCAGGCTCGGGCTGCCTTGCACGGCGAGGCTGATCCAGCGGTTCAGCTGCGGGTCGCCGTAGGCCTGCCACCACTGGGCACTGGGCCAGTGGGCCTCTTGCGCGGCGCTCTTGATCGCCTCGTCAGTGGCCAGTGTATTAGCGGGAAGTGTCTTGCCTTGTGGGGCAATGCCTCCGGTTCCGATGCAGCCGCTGATTGCTAACGATAAAGCCCAAACACTGAGGGTCTTGAACCCTCTGCTGATGCGACGCGGCACTGCTGCGAATTCCTGAAGATCGGGGGGGAGTATTTCTCTCGTAGGCATCGGCTGGCCGGCGCAGCGATACGCCTGCTAAACCGCGTTGCGCGGATCGCCGGCAAACCGGCTCCTACGGATCGGCGCAATTCTAGGGGGCGGCCGGGGCGGCGATAAGGTGGGATTCCTGTGAATCTTTGTTACCGTAAACGCGATAATCCCTTGGTCGCCTATCCAAGCCCCCGTAACTTCGTGTCACAATTTGCCATCTCCCCAGAGAGCACCCCATGGACACTTTGCAAAACATGCGCGCCTTCAGTTGCGTCGCCGAAGCCGGTAGTTTCACCGCCGCGGCAGTGCAACTGGACACCACCACGGCCAACGTCTCGCGCGCAGTCTCCAATCTTGAGGCTCACCTGCAAACCCGCCTGCTCAACCGCACCACCCGCCGTATCGCCCTGACCGAAGCCGGCAAGCGCTACCTGCTGCGCTGCGAGCAGATCCTGGCCTACGTCGAAGAAGCCGAGGCCGAGGCCAGCGACGCCCACGCCCGCCCCGCCGGGCAATTGAAAGTGCACACCATGACCGGCATCGGCCAACACTTCGTGATCGACGCCATCGCCCGCTATCGCAAGTCGCACCCGGACGTGACCTTCGACCTGACCATGGCCAACCGCGTGCCGGACCTTCTGGACGAGGGCTACGACGTGTCCATCGTCCTGGCCAGCGAGCTGCCGGACTCGGGGTTCGTCTCCCAGCGCCTGGGGATCACCTACAGCATCGTCTGCGCCTCCCCGGCCTACGTGAAAGCCAACGGCTGCCCGCACAAACCCAGCGACCTGCTCAACCATGCCTGCCTGCGCCTGGTGAGCCCGGTGATACCGCTTGAGAAGTGGGCTTTCGACGGCCCGGAAGGCCAGGAGATGGTGACCATCAACAGCTCGCCGTTCCTGGTGAACTCTGCCGACGCCATGAAGACCGCGATCATCAGCGGCATGGGCGTTGGTGTGCTGCCGGTGTACGCCGCCATCGAAGGCCTGCGCAACGGCACCCTGGTACGGGTCATGCCCCAGTACCGCTCCCAGGAGTTGAACCTGTACGCCATCTACCCGTCGCGCCAGTACCTGGACGCCAAGATCAAGACCTGGGTCGAATACCTGCGCGGCTCCCTGCCGGAGATCCTCGCCGCGCACCAGGCGGAACTGGCGGCCTATGAACTGAGCGGCAGCCTGAGCGGCGCACGCCTGAGCACTTGAGCCCGCCCCCTTGAACCGGGGGCCTGTAGCCGCTGTCGAGCCAAGGCGAGGCTGCGCGGGCTCAGCCTGAGCAACTCTCGCCGAACCCTCCAGAGCGGCCACCAGGCCGCCCCTGTGCAAGCCATCGCAGCCTGCGGCAGCGGCTACAAAAAGCCGGTGGGGAATGTTAGCTTGCTTGGCATTCTCTCCCGCCTGATGAGTCTCCCCGCAATGAAAAAGACGGTACTAGCCTTCAGCCGCATCACCCCCGAGATGACCGAACGCCTGCAACAGGACTTCGAGGTCATCGTCCCCAACCCCAAGCTCGGGGACATCGCCGCGCAGTTCAATGAAGCCCTGCCCCAGGCCCACGGCCTGATCGGCGTCGGCCGCAAACTGGGACGCGCGCAGCTGGAAAACGCCGCACGACTGGAAGTGGTGTCGAGCATCTCGGTGGGCTACGACAACTACGACCTGGACTACTTCAACGAACGCGGGCTGATGCTCACCAACACTCCCGACGTGCTCACCGAAAGCACCGCCGACCTGGCCTTTGCCCTGCTCATGGGCAGCGCCCGCCGGGTGGCCGAGCTGGATGCCTGGACCAAGGCCGGGCAATGGCAGGCCAGCGTCGGCCCGGCGCTGTTCGGCGGCGATGTGCACGGCAAGACCCTGGGCATCGTCGGCATGGGCAACATTGGCGCGGCCATCGCCCGGCGTGGGCGTTTGGGCTTCGGCATGCCGATTCTCTACAGCGGCAACAGCCGCAAGACTGCCCTGGAACAGGAACTGGGGGCGCAGTTCCGGAGCCTGGAGCAACTCTTGGCCGAGGCGGACTTCGTCTGCCTGGTGGTGCCGCTGAGCGACAAGACCCGACACCTGATCAGCCACCGCGAACTGGCGCTGATGAAACCCAGCGCGATCCTGGTGAACATTTCCCGGGGGCCGGTGGTGGATGAACCGGCGTTGATCGAAGCCCTGCAGAAGGGCCAGATCCGCGGCGCCGGCCTGGATGTGTACGAGAAAGAGCCGCTGGCAGAATCGCCGCTGTTCCAACTGAAAAATGCGCTGACCCTGCCGCACATTGGCTCGGCCACCCATGAAACCCGCGACGCCATGGCCAACCGCGCCATGGCCAACCTGCGCAGCGCCCTGCTGGGCGAACGCCCGCAGGATCTGGTCAACCCGCAAGTGTGGAAGGGCTGACCAGCCACTGCCTATCCCCCCCTGTAGCCGCTGCCGAGCCTGCGAGGCTGCGACAAGGTCCGCAGGACCTTCAGCGATAGCCCGGCAGAATCAGGTCGCCTGGTTTTGCGACGGCTGCGCCGCCGTTCGCAGCCTCGCGAGCTCGGCAGCGGCTACAGAGGCTGGCGCAGCCTTGGGTTTACGGAACACCAGGACGTTGCCCAGCATCACCAGCACCAGTCCAGCCAATGCCGGGGCGGTCCATTGGTAGCCTTCGGCAAAGGCCGAGACGTTCAGCGCCACCACCGGGAACAGCACCGTGCAATAGGCTGCCCGTTCCGGGCCCATGCGCCCGACCAGGGTCAGGTAGGCGGTAAAGCCGATCACCGAACCCGGTATCACCAGGTACAGCAGCGAGCCGATGTAGCGGGTGGTCCACTCCAGGTCGAAGGCAATGCCCTGGAACAGGCAATACACCGCCAGCATCGTCGCGCCGTAGGCCATGCCCCAGGCATTGGTGGTCATGGGCTTGAGTCCGGCTTTCTGCTGCAGGCTGGAGAGCATGTTGCCCGCCGAGAAACACAAGGTGCCCAACAGGGCCAGGCCCAGGCCCAGCAGGGTTTGCGGACTCGCGCTGTGGCCTGCCAGTTCCGGCCAGAACAGCAGCCCCAACCCCAGCAGGCCCAGGCCGCCGCCCAGCAGCACGTTGCGGGCAATCTTCTGGCCAAAGAACACCCGCGCATTCAGGGCATTCCACAAGGTCGCGGTAGAAAACACCACCGCCACCAGGCCGCTGGGAATCCATTGGCTGGCGTGCAGAAAGCACATGAAATTGATGCAGAACAGGCATAGGCCCTGGGCCAGGCAGATCAGGTGGCCACGGCGGTTCATTGGCTGCAGCTTGCGGCTGAGCAGCAGCAGGACGAACAGCACCAGGGCCGCCAGGGCGAAGCGATAGACGATGGACGCCGGAATCGCCACCACCCCCAGTTGCAGTTTCAGGGCGATCCAGGTGGTGCCCCAGATCAGCACGGTCAACAGGTACAGCGATAGGTTCATGGCGGGACTCCTTTATCAGGAGTGCAGTGTCCCGCCCGACCGACCTTGGGCGCTTGCATAAACTTGCGCTTTTTATCGGCCCGGGGCTGGCGGCGAACCGGCGAGGGAGTAGCATGCAAACCACCGGAAACCGGACCCCTTGCCGACTCGAACAGCATGCCCGCATTGGATACCCTGCAAGTCTTCCAAGCCTTGAACCGCTCGCCCCATGCTCGCCTGGAGCATAGCGCCGAGCTCGGAGACGGCTTGTCCGCAGCCTTGTGGAGCAACCATCACGACGCCCAGGAATATGAGGCGCCCGGCCACCACACCCTGTCCTGCTACCTGGCCGGCGGCACCGGCACCTTTCGCCGCGATCAGCCGGGCAGCAAAGGCGGCCCGGGCAAGCTGTGCATCCTGCCTGCCGAGCACCAATCGGCCTGGGTGATCAACGGCGATATCCGCCTGGCCCACGTGTATTTCAGCCCCGAACAATTCGCCCTGGGTTGCGTCACCCTGCTGGACCGCGAACCCCGGGCAATGCAACTGCGCGAAAGCACCTTTGTCGACGACCCCGAGCAGACCCGGCGCTTTGCGCAACTGGTCCGCCTGAATTGGGACGAGCCCGGCGAGCGCCTGCTCACCAGCAGCCTGGCCCACGAGATGCTCTGCCATGCCCTGCTCAATCAAGTGGGCCTGCGCCAGGGTGCCCGGCTCAAGGGCGGCTTGGCCGCGCACCAGCGCCGCCTGCTGGTGGACTACATCGACAGCCAGCTGGACGCGCCCCTGAGCCTGGGCCAACTGGCGGGGTTGTGTGCGCTGTCGGAGTACCACTTCGCCCGCATGTTCCGCGCAAGCTTCGGCCTGCCGCCCCATCAATATGTGCTGGCCCGGCGCCTGAGCCGGGCCCGGCACCTGCTACGCAGCACTGCCCAGCCCCTGGGGGAGATTGCCCTGGCCTGTGGTTTTGCCAGTGCCAGCCACTTCAACAATCGCTTCCGCCAGGCCCTGGGTGGAACACCGGGGGACTACCGCCTGGCATTCCTGCGCTGAGGTTCGGCTTAATCCTGACCCGCCTCTGTAGGCCCCTTCTTATGCCAAAGTCCGCATCGGCACGCCTGAATAAGTAAATTACTCAAATTCTTTACCTAAACAGGACAACTCCTACCAAACAATTAATAAACTCCTACGCTGCCCTCTATAAAAGAGCACTTCTAACAAGTACCTGTATGACAAACAAAAACATAAACAGGTAATTATTTTAAAACTTCAGTTACCACCCCATTCACAGAACTGATGATTCTTGTTTAACCCCAGACCCAACTTAGTCTTTAGGCCTTGAATCCCCGGCATTACGCAAAGATTCAACAAACAGCCACACGCCTTCACCCCCATCAACTTCAACCCCAAAAAAGCCACACCCACAACTTCACCCACCCTTCATCACATTTAAACAAAGCTGCAAAGACTCAACACATCAGCCCCCAATCGCCTTTCTCCTAAAACAACAAAAACAGAGGACGATGAAATGCCTTCAAGACACTGGCCACGACAATGGCTCAACCGCTCTACCCTACTTTGCGCCGGGCTGCTGGCCATCCCGGTAAAAGCCGAACTGCTTGAAGACAGCAGCGCGCGCCTGGAACTGCGCAACTATTACTTCAATCGGGACTATCGCGAAGGCACAGCGCCCAGCCGTGAAGAATGGGCACAAGGTTTGCTCTTGCGCCTGGACTCGGGGTTTACCGAGGGCCGCCTGGGTGTGGGTGCCGACGCCATCGGCATGCTCGGCATCAAGCTGGACTCCGCGCCTGGCCGAACCGGCACCGGGCTGCTGAAGGTGGGACGCGATGGCCGGGCAGAGGATGACTATTGGAAACTGGCCCTGGCCGGGAAGCTCAAGGCCAGCAAGACCCTGTTCAAGTTCGGCGCGCTGGTGCCACCGGTACTGCCCACCTTGAAACCCAACGACGGCCGCCTGTTTCCGCAGATTTTCGAAGGCGGGCTGCTGACCTCGAATGAAATCGATGACCTGGAGTTGACCGCCGGGCGCCTGAGCCGGGTCATGCAGCGCAACGCCACGCAGTACACGCCGCTGACCTTGAGCCCCTTGAACCGGCGCTTCCAGGGTCAGGGGGCAACGGCAGAACACTTCGACATGGCGGGCGTCGACTATCGGTTCCACAAGCAATGGCTGGCGCGGGTGCATGTCGCCCAACTGGAGGACATCTACCGCCAGCAGGTCTTCACCCTGGTCAACAAGAGCCCCTGGGGCGCGGGGACGTTCAGCAGCGATCTGCGCTTGAGCCTGATGAACGACTATGGCAATGCCAAAGGCGGCAAGATCGACAACCGCGCTCTGCAGGGGCTACTCGGCTATGCCTATAAAGGCCACAGCCTTGGCCTGGCTTATCAGCGAATGTTGGGAGACACCGGTTATGCCAACATCCTGGGCGCCGATGCCAACTTGATCAACTTATCGGTACTGGGTGACTTCGCCAATGCCAAGGAACGTTCCTGGGCACTTCGTTATGGCTATGACTTCGCCAACCTGGGTTTGCCGGGACTGAGTATCAACAGCCGCTATATATCCGGCAGCCATGCCGAAATCACCGGCACCCGAACCATTGGCAAGTCATGGGAGTTGGATAACGAACTGCGTTATGTCGTGCAACAAGGCCCACTGAAAAACTTGAGTGTGCGCCTGCGCACCGCACACTATCGCTCCAACTATGCCAAGAACTTCATTCGCGACACCGATGATACACGGCTGATGTTCAATTACGCCTGGAACATCAAGTAACCCAACAAGCAGAACCCATGTAGCGAATCAAACTCCTAGAGGTGATATCCACATGCAACGCCTACTATCGAACTGTTTGGCCGGTCTATTGTTTTCAAGTCTGATCCACTCCGCCGTGGCCAAACAAACCAGCCAAACGGAAAGCGTCCCGGAGTTCCGACCGGGTTACTTGATCGGTTATCTGAAACAGCAGGATCTGCCCAATAGTCTGTCGCTGTTACCACCACCTCCTGCGGTGGGCACGCCAGCCTTCGCGCTGGACCAGAGCATGGCTGAAAAGAGCCAGGCCTTGCGTGGCAGCAAACGCTGGGCGTTGGCCATCAGCGATGCCAACCTGAAATTCCCCGCCGCCGCTGAGACGTTTTCCTGTGCGCTGGATGCGCCAATCAGCGAACAGCAAACACCTGCGCTGTACAGAGTCTTGCGCCGGACCCTGACCGATGCCGGGCTGGCCACCTATAGCGCAAAGAAGCGCTACCAGCGCCCCCGGCCCTTCGTCTACAACCAGCAGCCCAGTTGCACCCCGGAAGATGAAGCCAAGCTGGCCGCGGATGGTTCCTACCCATCGGGCCACAGCGCCATCGGCTGGGCCTGGGCGCTGCTGTTGAGCGAACTGGCCCCCGAGCACGGCAACGCGCTCTGGGCCCGTGGCCGGGCCTATTCGGAAAGCCGCATGGTGTGCAACGTGCACTGGTACAGCGATGTCCGTGAAGGCCGCGAGATTGGCGCGACCACCGTGGCACGCTTGCACACCGATCCGACCTTCCAGGCCGACTTCGCCGTCGCCCGGCAAGAGCTGCTGGCCGTTCGCGCCAAGGGCCTGACTGCCAGCGGCGACTGTGCGGCGCAAGCGCAAGCCCTGGCGCTGGGCGCCGACTAAGGCGCTACGGCCAGGCCCTGGATCAGGGTGCTCATCAGAACTCCAGGGTGCTCGACAGCGACACCTGGCGGGCATCCCCCATGGACACGAAGAACTTGCTGGCCGACGAGGTGTAGTAGGTCTTGTCTAACAGGTTCTTCACGTTGAGCTGGAACTTGACCTTCTGCCCTTCGACCCGGGTGTCGTAGGTGGCAAAGGCATCGGCCACGGTGTAGCCCGGCAGGTCGAAGCTGTTGGGCGCATCCCCGGCGCGCTCGCCGACATAACGGGCCCCGGCGCCGACGCGCAGGCGGTCGCCACCGATCAGGCTGCCGAAGTCGTAGACCGCCGACAGCGAGCCGGTGTTCTTGGCCACGTTCTGCAGTTGCTTGCCCTTGTACTGGGTGTCCTTGGTCACTTCGGTGTCGGTGTAGGCGTAGCTGCCAATCAGGCTCCACTGATCGGTGAGCTGCCCGGTCAGGTCCAGTTCCAGGCCCTGGGAGTGCACCTCACCGGCGACGCTGGTGACCGTCTCGGTTGCGGTGGCGGTGGTCACCAGCACATTGCGCTTGGTGATATCGAACAGCGCCGCGCTGGCGGTGACGCGCCCGGGAATGTCGAGCTTGGCCCCCAGCTCCCAGGACTTGGCTTCTTCCGGGGCGATGGAGCCGTCGAGCACCGCGCTGCCACCGGCCAGATCGGCGATGCTGGAGTTCGGCTTGAACGACTCGGTGTAGCTGCCGTAGAGCGACAACTGGTCGGTGTAGCGATACACCAGACCGGCCCGCGGCACGAATTTCTGTCCGTTGCTGTTGGTATTGACCCGGAACGGCCGGCCCTTGCCGGCGTACTGGTCGTATTCCTGGAAACGTCCGCCGCCCACCAGAATCCACTGGTCGGTAAGGTGGATGGCGTCCTGGAAAAACAGCGAGTCGCTGCGCAACAGGTCGGTCTGCGCACTGTCGTTGGCGCTGACCGTGGTTCCGGCCACTTCCCGGCCGTAGACCGGGTTCAGGTAGTTGAAGGTGGTCCGGCTTTTCTGCCGGATCAGGTCGGCGCGGTAGATCTTGCGGTACTCATCATCCAGGCCAAACACCAGATCGTGGCGCATACCGCCCAGTTGCACCTGGCCTTCCAGGCTGACGGTGGCGTAGCGGTCGGTGGTCAGGGCGTCCTGGGTGCCGTCCATGGCCCGGGTCAGGGTGCCGTTGGCGTTTACCGCGGTCAGGCGCACCTGGCTGGCGTCGTAGGTCTCGCGGTTCCAGCTGTAGCCGAAGTGGGCCTTCCAGTCGTCGCTGAGCTCGTGGTCGACTTCAAAGCGATACAGGTCCGAGCGCCCTTCCATATTGTTGAACGGCTCGTCCAGGCGTCGGGTGGCCGGGATGTCCAGCGGGTGATTGGTCTTGGGATCGATGGCGGTGCCACGGTCGAAGGGGGTCAGGAACTCGCGGTGCTCATAGGCCAGCAACACCTTGGTGCGCTCGCCGTACCAGGCCAGGGACGGCGCCACCAGGGATTCGCGATGGGTGCCGAAGTTGCGCCAGTAGTCTTCGTCTTCATGGTCGACGATCAAGCGGTAGGCCAGCCCGGAATCACCCAGCGGCCCCGTGGTGTCGAGGCTGCCGCCGCTGCCGTTCTTGCCCGAGCCGTAGGTCGAGCCGCGCACGGTCAGGGCCGTGGACTGCTGCAATTCAGGCTTCTTGCTGACAATGTTGATGACCCCGCCCGGGTCCTGGATGCCGTACAGCAGAGACGACGGGCCCTTGAGCACTTCCACCCGGTCCGCCGTGGCATTCAGCGCCCGGCCCTGCACCACCGGCATGCTGTCGCGCATGATCGAACCGTTGCGGTTGTCACCGAAGCCGCGCAACAGCACCGCATCCTGGGTGCCGCCCAGGGTGTTGGTCTGGGTGATGCCGCTGACGTTCTTCAGGGCATCGTCCAGATTGCGCGGGGTCTGGTCCCGCAGCACCTGGGCCGGCACTACGTTGATGATCTGCGGGATTTCCTGGTTCAGCGCTTGGGAACGGGCCACCGAAGTGGTGGCCGGCGGCTGGTAGCTGGTGCTGTCGTCGAGGCCCGGGGTGGTGATGCTGGTGGCCCCCAGGTTCAGTGCGCCACTGCTGGGCAAGGGCTCCAGGACCAGGGTGTGCGCGTCGCTGCGCCGGTAGGTGAAGCCGGAACCGCCCAGCAGACGCTGCAGGGCCTGTTCGGCGCTGAACGGGCCGCTCAGAGCCGGTGCCTTGAACGCATAAGGCGCTTCGTCGGTGTAGACCACGCTGATCCCGGTGACCCGGGTGAAATCGCTCAGGGCCTGGGGCAGCGGCTTGGCCACGATGGCAAAGTTGAACAGCGCACCGTGTTGCGCACTGCCGGCCTCGGCCGCCTGCGCCACGCTCAGGGGCAGCCACGCCAACCCCGACACCACCAGCGCCGAAGCGCCGAACCACCGTTTGACCGAAGCGTTTGCCGCCGAATGTGCCCTGGACTTCATGCTTGAGACTCGCGTGTAAAAAAGCCATGAATGCGAATTAGTCGCACTTTCAAGCACTACACGTGGCTCGAACGCAAAGACCTCACCTGTTTTTTGAAAATATTTTCACGATGGCGAAAACGCCCCCCCGCCCGATGCATTCCTTGTAGCCGCTGGCGCAGGCTGCGAACGAGCTGGGCGGCACTCCGACGAAGTGGTCGCGGCGGTCTTGAGGCCGCTGCTGGCTTGGCGGGAGATCGCCAAGCAAGGTCCTGCGGACCTTTTCGCAGCCTCGCAGGCTCGGCAGCGGCTACAAGGATCGGGGCGATTCTGGTGTCAGTTGAGGCGCTGGATGCGCCCGGCGCTGGTGCTGGAACCCACCGGCTGGCCCTGCTGGTCCATGGCCTTGAGGTACTGCAGCATCGCGTCCAGATCGCTGAGCCCGAGGTCGCTGCGGTTGCGGCCGCTCTTGAACAGGCTGAAGCGGTCGCCGCCATCGGCCAGGAAGCCATTCATCACCAGTCGGTAGTTGCCATCGGCCTGCAGTGGCTTGCCGTTGAGGCGCAGGCTGCCGGGCACTACGCGGCTGTCCAGCGGGCGCTGGGCGTCCCAGCGATAACTGAAGCCCTGGGACACTTGCAGGATGTTGGCATCGTCCGCGCCCTTCCATTGCTGGTTGAGCACCTGTTCGATCTGCCGCCCCGTGAGGTCGAAGGCGATCAGGTTGTTGTTGAACGGCTGCAAGGTCGCCAGTTGCCCATAGTTCACCTGGGTCTGCCCCGGTTCCAGGGCCAGGTCGCTGCGAATGCCGCCGGTGTTCATGAAGGCGATTTGCGCACCGTTGGCCCGGCCACCCGCCAGGTGGGCATCAGCGATCAGGTCGCCGATGGGCATTTCCCCGGCATTGTCGGCGCGCCGGGCAATCGGCGAGGCGGCAATCGCCCCTACCGGCTGGAGCAGCACCTGATTGCTGCGGGCCTCGACCTCCTGTTGCAGCTTCGCCAAGTCCTGGTCCTGTGGATAACGGGCCGGATCGGCCAGCAGGTTAAGGGCCTGGATGCTCGTCACCCGGTGCTGGCCCGGGGTCACTTGCAGGGTCAGGTGGGTCAACAGATGGCCGTAGGCATTGCCCTGGGTCACCAGCAATGGCCCGACCTTGCACAGGTAGCCCTGGTGCGAGTGAGCGCTGATCAACACGTCCACCGCCGGGTCCAGGCGCTTGGCCACGTCGACGATATCGCCACTCAACTGCGAGCAGTCCTGCTTATCGAAAGGTTCCGGGGTCGCGCCGCCCTGGTGCACCACGGCGACGATGGCGTTGACCCCCTTGGCGTTGAGTTCGGGAATCAACTGGTTAATGGACTGGGCTTCATCGGCCACCTGCAAACCGCGCATGCCCTTGGCGCTGACCACCGAAGCCACGTCCCGCAGCACCGCGCCGACGAAGGCCACCTTGACCCCGCGCACCTCCTCGATGCGGTAGGCCGGCAACAGCGGCTGGCCGGTGTCGCTGTCCAGCAGGTTGGCCGCCAGGTAGGGGAAACCGCTGCCGGGGTAGTTCGGGCGGAACTGGCAGGCCTTGTCCGGCCGCGATGACTGGCAGCCGCCATTGAGCTGGCGCAGGAACTCGGCCTTGCCGTTGTCCAGTTCGTGGTTGCCGATGGCGCTGAGCTTCATGCCCATCTGGCGCAAGGCGTCCAGGGTCGGCTCGTCGGCCCACATGGCCGACAGCGGCGGGCTGCCGCCCACCAGATCGCCGGCGCCGATGAACAGCAGTTGCGGGTCCTGCTGGCGCAGCTGGCTGAGCATGCCGCCCAGGGTGGCGATACCGCCGGCCGCAAGCTTGCGCACCCCGCCCGGGGCCTGGGGGTCCTTGTAGCTGAAGGGGTTGGCCTGCAAATAGCCGTGCAAGTCGTTGATGGCGACGATGTTCACCGCCACCGGTTGCGGCTCGCGCGGCAGCGAGCTGCAACCGGCCAGAGTAACCAGGGCCAGGGTCAGTGCACCCAGCACCCGGGGCATGGGACGAAGACGGGACATGAAAGAAATCCTTGGCAGATCAGCAAAAAAAAGGCCGCTGACACAGGCCTGGATCGGACAGAGACGAGCGCTGGGGAACAGCGCTCGCCGTCGATCGTCCGAACGCGGCCCGAGCCTACGGCAGCGGCTACAGGTCACGTCAGGTCATCAGGCCGGTTGCAGATTGCCGTGGACCGTGGGTGCGGGGGCCTTCAGGGCGGTGCCCATGCCGGCGCGCAGCAACAGGATCTTCAGGTGGTCGGTGATGCGCTCGACCCGGTCCTGGAAGTGGTTGTGGAAAATCATGCTGCCCAGGGCGATGGCGATACCCAGGGCCGTGGCGTAGAGCGCGGTGCCGATGCCCTTGGACACTTCGCCCGGGTCGCTGACGCCGGTCTCGGCCAGGGCCTTGAAGGTGTCGATGATCCCCAGGATGGTGCCCAAGAGGCCCAGCAAGGGCGCGGCGGTGACCACGGTTTCCAGCAGCCACAAGCCATGCATCAGCTTGCTGCGGGTGGCGATGTAGATCGACTCGCTGAGGTCTTCCAGGTCCTTGTGGCTGGCCAGCCCCTGCTTGTGGGCGAACAGCTCGGCGACCATCTCCAGGGGCAGGCTGTTGCGCTGGCGCAGCTCGGCGGGCAGGTCGTCGACGCTGTGCATTTTCGGGTTGAGTACGGCCTCCAGTTTCTTCGCCTGGCGCAGGCTGAAGCTGAAGTAGATGCCGCGTTCCACGGCGATAAAGGCGGCAATCGCAGCGGCGCCGTACATGGTGTAGAAGGTGATGTCGTGCAGCAGATTCATGTCCATCGTCATTTCCTCTTGGGCCCTAAGGCCATCAGAACCCGGCTTCCAGGGAGACCATCGCGGTGCGTTCCTCACCGACGTTGTAATAGGCCGTGCTCGGTGCCAGGCCATTGGTGCGCTGGGTGTTGAACGACACGGTGCGGGTCGAGGCCAGGTATTCCTTGTCGAACACGTTGAGCATGGAGAAGCGCAGGGTCGCGGACTTCAGCACTTTCTTGTCCACCGGCAAGTGGATACCGGCATTGAGATCCACCACGGTGCGGCCGGCGATCTTCTCGTCGTTGGTCAGGTCGCCGTAGAAGGCGCCGACGTACTTGCCGACGACGTTGCCGTAGTAGCGCGAGTCGTCGTAGCCCAGGCTCAGGTTGAACATGTTTTCCGGCACGTTGGCCAGTTGCTTGCCGGAGGTGGGCAGCAGCACGTTCTTGTTGCTCAGGTCGTCCATCTGCTCGGACTGGGTGTAGGTGTACGAGGCGTAGTAGTTGAAGTCGTGGGGCAACTTGCCGCTCCACTCCAGTTCCAGGCCGCGGTTCTTCACTTCGCCAACGTTGGCCACCACATAGTCGCCGTTGACGTCGGTGGTGGAGATCTGCCGGTCCTTGAAGCTGATGTAGAACAGGGTCGCGCTCAGGGCCATGTTGTCTTCGCTGTAGCGCCAGCCCAGTTCCTGGTTCCAGCTCAGCTCGGGTTTCAGGCTGATGGAATCGCCCTTGTTGTAGAGCACATAGTTGGGCGGCGTGCGCATGTTGCGGGTGACGTTGTAGAAGGCCTGGTTGTTCGGGTCGATCTGGTACTTGGCGTTGAAGCTGGGCAGGAACTCGTGGTACTTGGCGTCGCGTTTTTCCGGCTTGTCGGTGAGGCTGCCGAGGTTGTTGCCGTCACGTTCCACGTACTGGTAGGCCAGGGCTCCGGTGAGGGTCAGGTCCGGGGTCGCCTGCCAGGTGTCCTGCACCCAGAGTTTCTGCGCCGGGGTCACGGTGTATTGGTGACGGCCCTGGACCGTGGCGCCGTTGCGGTCCACCAGTTGGTCGGAACCGTTGTAGTCGCCCCAGACATTTTCCGGAGCGCCATTGCCCTTGATCCCGATGAAGGGCTGGGTCTGGCGCTGGCGGGCGCGCTCGTACCAGTAGCCGACGTCCAGGCTGTGCTCTTCGTTGAGATCCCACTTGAGCTTGGTGGTCATCCCGGGGCGCCAGGTTTCGGTCCACGACGGCCGGTAGTAGGTGCCGGCAGGCAAGCCGCTCAGGTCGTAGTTGCCGGCCTTGTTCGAGCTGGCGGACAAGCTGGTGGCGGTCTGGCCGCTGAAGCTGCCGCCGTTGGACCACACGTAGTAGGGGTTCAAGGTCAGGCTCAGGTCGTCGCGCAGCTGGAAGCGCTGGGTCACCGAGGCGGTCAGGCTTTCAAAAGGGTTGCGGTTGAGCTTGTAGGACTGGGACACGCTGCCGTTCTTGAACACGGTGCTTTCCGAGTAGTCCAGGCGCCGGCCCTGGTTCTGGAACTGGGCCTTGCTCAGGCTGTTGTAGTTGTAGTTTTCCTGCTGGTTGTACTTGACGATGGCGTTGGTGGAGTTGCCGTTGCCGTCTTCGAACAGGGTGTTCCACTCGACCTTGTCAGCCCGCAGGGTGCCCTTGCCGCGCCACTTATCGCCCTCGGTGTGGGACGCCGAGACCCAGGTCTTGAAGCCGCCCAGGTCACCGGTATTGAGACGGGCGAAGCTCTTGCGCACGTTGTTCGAGCCGATGGACTGCTTGGCGAACACGCCGAAGTCCTTGGTCGGGCGCACGGTCACCAGGCCGATGTTGCCGCCGCTGGAGCCGATGTGCGGGCCGTCGGCTTCGGACGAGCCCTGGGTGACGAAGACTTCGCTGAAGTTCTCCGGGTCGCCCATCAGGTTCGGGTAGATGCTGTAGTCCCCCGAATCGTTGATCGGGAAACCGTCGGCAGAAAGCCCGACCTGGTCGGAGTTCATCCCGCGCATGGTGAAGTTGGTGCCGCTCAGGCCGGTGGCGTCGGTGCTGGAAACGTTGATCCCCGGGGTGTACTTGAGCTTGTCCACGGCGTTGGCAGTGGGGGCCATCTGGTCCATGGCCTCCTTGGTCACGGTGGAACGTCCCTTGGCGCTTTCTTCCTTGATCATGTGGCCGTTGCCCAGGGTCTGTTTACCGGCAACGTTCACCGAACCGACGTCAACTGTATCGTCGGCCAAAACCAATGGCGCAAAACTGCCCAGGCCCGATGCCAGAAGCAGGGCATAAAGTTTATTGATCTTCACGGGTCAATCCCTTGCTTACAACTTTCGTTAATAGGTGATGGGTTTATTCCACGTTGTAACTAAAGGTCGCGGTAAAACGTTGCTTGTTCTTGCCGGAGAACGCGTCCGAGGGAAACGGTGAAACTTTCTCCACGCGGCGCAAACTGGTTTGCGCCGCGCGATTGAGCAACATGTTCGGCGCCTTGTTTTCGATGCCACTGTCGAGCACGTTGCCGGCCCGATCGACTTCCAGCCAGATCACCACATCGCCCTGGGGACGTTGCAGCGAGGCCTCGCGGCCGCTGGGGTATTGCTTGTGCTTTTCCAGTTCCTTGCGCAAAGCGGCGGTGTACAGGCTTTCCTTGATTGCACTGGCGGGCGCCGCAGGTGCGGGGGCCGGAGCCGGTGCGGGAGCCGCTGGCGCCACCACCGGTTGCGGTGCTGCAACCACCGCCGGCTGCGGCGCGGGGGCACTCCTGGCCACCTGAGCCGGAGCCGGCTTGGGTGGTTGCGGCTTGGCCAGCAACGGCTTGGGCGCTGGGGGCTTGGGCTTGACCACCGGCTTGGGCTTGGGCGGCTCGATCACCAGCGGCTCTTCCTCGGGCACCACCAGCGGTGGCTCGGGCTCGATCGGCAGCGGCTCGGGCTCAGGCGGTGGTGGCTCTGCCGCGGCCACCAGTTCCGCCGCATCCACCAGGGCAATTTCCACCGTGCTTTCGTCGTACACCGGCTTGATCTGCAACTGTTGCAACTGACTGGCATAGATCACCAGCAACAACAGGCCGGCCGGCAGCAGGCACGCCAGCCACTTGCGAGTTCTATATAAACCGAACATGGCGTCAGGACTTGCGCGTAGCGATGGAGACGGAAGAGAAGCCATTGCCCTTGAGCAAGTCCATCACCGAAACCAGGCGTTTAACTTCCACGCCCTGATCGCTGTTGATAATGATCACCAACTTTTCGCTGCCGTTGTTCAGCACTTTAAGTTGTGCCAACAGCGCCCCTTCATCCAGGTCCTGACCGTCGAGTTGCAGGCGCTCTTGCAGACCCAGGGTAATCACCGCCTTGTTTTGCGGCTTCAATTGTTGCGCGGTACTGGCCACCGGCAACTGCGTCTTGATTCCCACGGCGGGAATCACGTTGAGACTGATCAGTACGAAGAACACCAGGAGAAACATCATCACATCGATCATCGGAATGATTTCGATGTGGGCCTTCTTCTTTTTTGCGACATCCCAGCTGCGCATCGTCTTGCTCCCGCTTCAGCCTTCCCTCCCTTGTGAGAGCTGAATCACAACCCTCGCCGATCCTGACCATGTGCTCAGGAATCCGCAGATCATCCGCGCCTGATATAACGGTTTGGTGACAGAAAGGTGTGATATCGATGAATGTTCGGGAGCTCTGGGACGGGCCTTTCAGCGCAGGACTATGAACCTGCCGAGGACTTGGTGCTGTTCGAACCCTAAGGCCGCCTGCAGGGAATCGAGGACCGCCTGAGGGTCCTTGCTGGAGAAACTGCCACTGACCCGGCGCGCTGCCAGTTGGTCATTGAGCAGCAGGATGCGTCCGGGGAAATAGCGCCGCAGGTCCTGCACCACCTCGGCCAGGGGCGCGTGGTAGTAGTTCAGCCAACCCTGGCGCCAGGCCAGTTGCGCTTCGCTGTCGACACCCTGCAACGGGGTCGCCTGGCCATGACCGTACGCCACCTGCTGGCCGGCACCGAGCACCTGCTGCGCCGCGCCTTTGGCGGCGGTGACCGCGACACGCCCGGACAGCACCGTGACCTGGGCACCGTCGGCTTGCAGACGCACTTCGAACTGGGTGCCCAGGACCCGCGCTTCGCCCTCCCCGGCCGCCACCACAAAGGGCGCGCCCGTGTGGCTGACGCTGAAGAAACCGGCACCACGACGCAACTGCACATGCCGTTCGCCGTGGCTGAAGTCCACGGCAATGGCGCTGTCGGCGTCCAGGGTGACCTGACTCTGGTCGGCAAGAATCACCGTGCGTACCTGACCCGGCGCGGAAACGTAATCGGCGCCCAGGTCATCGAGCCAACGGCCCGGCTGCCAGCCGGCGCCCAGGGCGATCACCAGCAGCACACTGGCGGCCATGGCCAACCCTGCCGACCAGCGCCGTCGGGCCCGAGCACGGGCTCCGTCCATGGCGCGCAGCAGGCCCTGCAGGGCCAAGGCGTCTTCATCCGCCAGGGTCCGCGCCGGCTGTTCACTCAACTCCCACAGCACCTGGGCCTGGGCATAGGCTTCGACGTGGGCCGGATCGGCCTGCAGCCATTGGCTGAAGGTGGCCTGGTCGCCACTGCTGGGCTGATCGTGGAGCAGGCTCAGCCAGGCCAGGGCGGCCTGTTCCTGGGCCGGCGTCGGGATGACACGGGAGCGCTGATTCACGGTGCATTCCTTGGCGTGCGCGGGGGCGCAGGTTCCCGCAGGCTGGCCTTGCAGGCTTCGAGGGCGCGCATCATGTGTTTTTCCACGGCGCTTTGGGACAGGCCCATGACCTTGGCGATCTCGGCGTACTTGCGCCCGTGGATACGGTTGAGCAGGAAGATCTGCCGGGTTCGCTGCGGCAGGCTGCGCAGGGCGGCCTCCACGTGTCGCAAGTCATTGCCGGCTTCCAGGGCGGCCTGGGGCTCGCTGCCCTGGTTGTCCTGCTGTTCCGGTAGCCAGCCTTCACTGACCCGCACCCGCGCGCCTTCGCTGCGCAAGTGATCGATGGCAATGTTGCCGGCGCAGCGCAGCAGGTAGGTGCTGAGCTCTTCGACCTGCACCAGGGGCCGGCGCCAGAAGCGCAGGAACAGGTCCTGCACCAGGTCCGCGGCGGTGGCCCGGCAGCCGACCCGGCGGCTGACCAAGGCTTCCATCTGCGAACGCTGGGACAGGAACACCTGCAGAAAATGCGCACGACTGCCCCGCAGATCGGGGTGATCCAGGTCGCTGGGTTCCGGTGGCAGGGCGCTCATCACGGGCCGCTCCCTCAGAACCGGGCCAGGGCCGCGAGGGGGCAGGCCAACAGACTGGCCCCCGCCATCGACAGCACCAGACGCGGGCGATAGGGCAGCAGCAACACCAGCAGCAAGGCACTGCACATCAGCACGGCGCACCACTGCACCAGCCCCAGGCTCCAGCCGGTGCCCTGCACTGCCGCCGCCAGCGACAGGCCCAGCAACAACCAGCCTCCCAGGCGCAGGCCCTGTTGGCGCCGAGTCGTGGGCTTGTGCCCCAGCAGTTCGCCGTGATGCCGGTCCAGGGACAGGCACAGGCCGGTGAATCCGCTAAAACACAACAGCAGCGCCAGCAACATCAGTTCACCTCGGTGTCAGGGGGCAGAGGCCGCTGCCGGGCCGGTGCTTGCTGGCCGCGATGCAGCTTGCGCGCAGCCCAGGCCAGGAACAGGCCACTGCTCAGGCAGGCCAGGTCGAAGCCCGCCAGCATCCAGTCGCCACGCACCATGAAGCCGTCCATCAGGCTCGGGCTGGTCACAGCGTCCAGCAAGGGGATGCTGGAGAACAGCAAGGCGGCGAGGCTCAATTGCTCGACCCAGGCACGCCGCCCGGGCCGGACCACGGCATGCACCAGGCTCAGGCCCCACAGGATGAAGAAGCTGTTGACCTCCCACTCAGCGCGCTCGGCGAAGGCTGCCGGCAACAGCCGGTTGGCCCAGAAGAAGCCGGCCACCGCCAGCACCAGCCCGGACATGCTGGCAATGTTCAGCACTTCCACCAGGCGCAGCTCGAAGGGCATGACCCCGCTCTTGGCGTGCTTGAGCTGGCGCTTGCCCAGCCAGATCACCAGCCCGGTGCCGATCATCGCGGTGCTCGCCAGGCCGCAGATAAAGTACAGCCAGCGCAACACCGGACCGGCGAACAGGCCCATGTGCAAGCCATAGAAACTGCCGCCGATGGCCATGGGCAGGGACTGTTCGGGGCTGGCGTCCAACGGCTGGCCAGTGACCCCGTTGAACGACACGCTGCTGCCAAGATCCCGGGCCACCCGGTCGGCGCTGTGGCGCATGACGTGCACCGACGCATTCACATCCCCCGGGTGGTTGACCACCAGGCGCTGCGCATGGCCCCCCGGCCACTGTGCCAAGGCTTGCTTGAGCAGCGGGTCCAGGGCCGTCAGCACTGCCGGCTGCCCAGCCGCCGGGATGCTGTTGCTGGCCGGCCGCAAGTCCTTGAAGAACGCATTGCTGTCACCCTTGTAGGCCACCAGGATGCTCGCCGGCATGACCATGGACATGAAGATCACCAGGCTGCTGTAGGTGATCATCAAGTGGAATGGCAGCACCAGCACACCCACCGCGTTGTGCCCGTCGAGCCAGGTGCGCTGGCCCTTGCGGGGCCGGAAGGTGAAGAAGTCCTTGAAGATTTTCTTGTGGATGATGATGCCGCTGATCAGGGCCACGAACATCACCATGGCGGCCAGGGTCGACAACCAGCGGCCCCAGGGATAAGGCATTTGCAACTGGAAGTGGAAGCGGTAGAAGAACTCGCCGCCACGGGTATCGCGCACCTGCAGTTCGCTGCCGGTGCTGGGGTCCAGGAGTTTTTCCGTGAACTCGCCGCGCTCGCCCGGGGCGCTCGGCGCCTGCCAGGCCACCGATAGCAGCGGCTGGCGCGCATCGGGCAGGGTAATGAACCAGCGCTGCGCGCCCTGGCCGTGCTGTTCCAGGTAACGCTGGGCCAGATCCAGGCTGATATCGGCATGCACGGCCCGAACCGGGGCCTCCGGCTGCATCCAGTGGGTAATTTCCTCCTTGAAGTAGGACAGGGTTCCGGTGAAGAAAATCGCGAACAGCAACCAGCCGAACACCAGCCCGGCCCAGGTGTGCAGCCAGGCCATGGACTGACGCAAACCTTCCTTCATGGCAAGGCCACCCAATAGGCGCTGCCGGCGACCAGCGCCAGCACCAGGCTTGGCAGCAACAGGCCGAACCAGGCCTGCCAGGCAGTGCGACAGGCGAAGCACCAGAGCACCGCCAAGAGATAGAACACAAAGGAGGCCATCATCCCGCTGAGCACGGCGTCGGCCCGGGGAATGGGCAGCAGCAGGGTCAGGCAGACGCTGGACAGCGCCGCCAGCAGGTAACCACCCAGGACCGCGGCACAGACCCGCGAGACCACTGCCAGACGATAGGAAGCGGGAACTCCGCCGGCCTTGCTTTTCATGTTTGAACCTTGCAGCGAGGGGATGCCCGGGGCACTGCGCAGGCCGTCGGGGAGAAACAGGCGCACAATACTAATGATAAATATTCTCATGTGCAAAAAAACACCGACAACGCGGCCCCTTTCTGTCGGTACGGGCTGATTGCCGAATGCCCTGTCTCAACACTACAATGCGAACAATTCTTGTTCTCTTATGCGCCTTGTGGGTGCAGGAGCGTCCGACTTGTCCCATTGCGCTACCGTCGAAGGCCTCTACCAAGCCCATCACAGCTGGCTGAACACTTGGTTGCGGCACCGGCTCGGCTGCCCCCACAGTGCCGCCGACCTGGCCCAGGACACCTTTATTCGTGTGCTCAGCGCCCGGGAAACACCAACCCTGATCGAACCCCGGGCGTTTCTCACCACCATCGCCAAACGGGTGCTGTTCAACCACTACCGACGCCAGGACCTGGAACGGGCCTATCAGGAAACCCTGGCGCAGATGCCGGAACAGGTGGCCCCCTCCGAGGAGGAACGGGCCATCATCCTGCAGACCCTGATGGAGCTGGACGCCTTGCTCGACGGCCTGCCACGCCCGGTCAAGCGGGCCTTCCTGCTGTGTCAGCTCGATGGCCTGACCTACGGCCAGATTGCCGAGCAATTGAACATCTCCATCGCCACAGTCAAACGTCATCTGAACAAAGCCGCCATGCGTTGTTATTTCGCCCTGTGAGCGCCTCGATGAACCCACACCTCAATGGCCAGCCCGACTTCAGCAACGCCGTGGCCGAACAGGCCGTGCACTGGCTGATCGAAATGCAAGGCGGCCCCCTGAGCCCACGCCAGCAAGCGGCCTGGCAGCAATGGCACGACGCCCATAGCGAACACCAGCGAGCCTGGGCGCATATCCAACGGGTCAATCAGCGCTTGCGCGGCTTGTCCTCGCCCCTGGCCCACGCGGCCTTGAATGCACCGAAATCCGCCAGCCGGCGCCAGGCCCTGAAGCTGTTGCTGATTCTCGGTGCCGGCTCGGCCGCCGCCTGGGGCCTGCGGGAACACAACCCGCTGCCGCCGCTGTTGGCGGACTACCGCAGCTCCCTGGGCCAGCGGCGCACCTTGCAACTGAGCGATGGCAGCCAGTTGCAACTCAACACCAGCAGCGCGGTGGATGTGCGTTTCGATGGACAGCAACGACTGATCCGTCTGCTGGAGGGCGAGATCATGCTCAGCGCCGGCCAGGACGCCCGGCCGCTGGTGGTACAGACTTCCCAGGGGCAGGTCCGCCCCGCTGCCGCACGAATCAACCTGCGCCAGTTCAAGGAGCACAGTCAGTTGGCGGTGTTTTCCGGAACGGTCAGCGTGACGCCGGCGCACTACAGCGCAATGCCGCCTCAGGTAGCGGCCGGACAACAACTGAATTTCACCCACAGCAGCTGGCAGCCGCCCCGAGCGCTGGATGCCGGCAGCGGTGCCTGGAGCGAAGGCATGCTGGTGGCGGCCCATATGCGCCTGGCGGATTTCCTCGACGAGTTGGGGCGCTACCGTCGTGGCCAGTTGAACTGCGATGCCCAGGTGGCGGACCTGCTGATCTCAGGCAGTTATCCACTGGATGACAGCGAGCGGATTCTCGACCTGCTGGCCATCAGCCTGCCGGTCAGGGTGCGGCGCTTTACCCGCTATTGGGTCACGGTCGAGGCCCGGGCCTGATTGTCGGGAACCACCATCCGTCGCTGGTTCTTTCGCTCAGGAAGATTTTTTCATGGCCGTTGAGCCGTTTTGCCCGGCTCGGGTGACAGAGAGGGAAAGCCACCTTGATTCCCCCTTCTCAGGATCGCCGTTCATGACCGAGCAACCCATCCGCCTCACGCCCCTGGCCCGTACCCTGCGTCACCTGTTGCTGGGCGCCAGCCTGAGTCTGGCCAGCCTGCCCCAGGTCCTGGCCGCCACCACCGAGACCAAGCCTTACCACATTGCCCCGACCAGCCTGGAAAGCGCGCTGAACCAGTTCGGTCGTGAAGCCGGGGTGCTGATCTCCTTCGGCTCAGAGGTCACCCGTGGCGTGCAAAGTCGTGGCCTGGAAGGTAACTACAGCCCGGAACAGGGCCTCAAAGCCCTGCTGCAAGGCACCGGCCTGCAAGCCCGGGCCGAGGGCCAGAATGCCTTCAGCCTGCAACCGGCCAACCCCGAGGCAGCCCCGGCGTCGGTGCAACTGGAGGCCTCCAGCGTGGTCGGTGACTGGCTCGGCGATGCCCGGCAGAGCGATGTCTTCGAGCACCCCGGCGCCCGGGATGTGATTCGGCGGGAAGAGTTCGAGCGTCAGGGCGCGACCCAGGCCCGGGATGTGCTCAATCGGATTCCCGGGGTCAATGCACCGGACAACAACGGCACCGGCAGCCACGACATGGCCCTGAACTTCGGCATTCGCGGCCTCAATCCGCGTCTGGCCTCGCGTTCCACGGTGCTGATGGACGGCATCCCGGTACCGTTCGCCCCCTACGGTCAGCCGCAACTGTCGTTTGCCCCCATCAGCATGGGCAACATGGATGCCGTGGACGTGGTGCGTGGCGGCGGTGCCGTGCGCTACGGCCCGCAGAACGTCGGCGGCATCGTCAACTTCGTGACCCGGGCGATTCCCGATGCGCCAACGGTCAAGGGTGGTTTTCAGACCGAGACCAGCCCCTCCTCCAGCCATGACGGTTTCAAGACCAGCGCCAACCTGCTGGCCGGCGGCACGGCCGACAATGGCCTGGGTGGCGCCCTGCTGTACTCCGGCACCCGCGGCGGCGACTGGCGCGAACACAGCGACACGCAGATCGACGACCTGATTCTCAAGGGCAAGTACCAGCTCGACGAGGCCAACAGCTTCAATGCCATGGCCCAGTACTACGAGGGTGAAGCGGACATGCCCGGCGGCCTGAACGTGGCGGACTACAAGGCCGATCCGTATCAGTCCACCCGTCCCTATGACAAATTCTGGGGCCGCCGCACGATGTTCAATGTCGGTTATCGCTATCAGGAAGATCGCCGGGAGTTCACCGTCAACAGTTTCTTCACCAAGACCCTGCGCAGCGGCTACCTGGACCAGGGCAGCTTCCTCTCCCTGTCACCCCGCGAGTACTGGGTCCGTGGCCTGGAAACCCGCTTCGCCCAAGGCTTCGACCTGGGGGACAGCAGCCATGAAGTGGGCGTCGGCTACCGCTACATCAACGAAGCCGGGCATGAACTGCGCTATCGCACACCGCTGACCGCCAATCAGCAACTGCCCACCAGCAACAGTCGCAACGACCGGGATACCCGTGGCGGCACCGAGGCCCACGCATTCTTCGTCGACGACCGGATCGATATCGGCAAGTGGACCCTGACCCCGGGCATCCGCTACGAGATGATCGAGTCACAGCAAAGCAACAACCTCACCCACGTCAAATACCAGGGCGACTACAACACCGCGCTGCCGGCGCTGAATGTGCTGTATCACCTCAACGAGAGCTGGAACCTCTACGCCAATACCGAAGGCTCCTTCGGCAGCGTGCAATACAGCCAGATGCCCAACCGGGTGGCCAGCGGCGAGGTCAAACCGGAAAAAGCCCGCACCTGGGAACTGGGCACCCGCTATGACGATGGCAACCTGCGGGCGGAGATCGGCGCCTTCCTGATCAACTTCGACAACCAGTACGACAGTAACCAGACCAACGACACGGTGATCGCCCGGGGCGAAACCCGCCACCAGGGTATCGAGAGCAGCATCAACTACGCCCTGGACGGCCTCGATCCGGCGCTGGCCGGTTTCAATGTCTACGCCACCTATGCCTACGTCGATGCCACGATTCGTGAGGACGGTCCGAACAAGGGCAACCGCGTGCCCTTCTCCTCCAAGCACAAGGGCACCCTGGGGGTGAGCTACACCGAAGGTCCGTGGAAGCTCAACCTCGACAGCAGCTACCAGAGCAGCCAGTTCGCCGACAACGCCAACACCTCGCGTGAAAGTGCCGACGGCAGCAACGGCCGCATCCCCGGCTACATGCTGTTCAGCACCCGTGCCGGCTACGACTTCGGCCCGCAGCTGTCTGACCTGAATGTCGCGGTGGGCGTGAAGAACATCTTCAACCACCAGTACTTCACCCGCTCCTTCGACGACAACAACAAGGGCAAGTACGTGGGTGAACCACGCACGCTCTATGTACAAACGTCAGTGGCGTTCTGACTTTTCTCGCCACAAAACAAAACGGGCCTGCAATGCAGGCCCGTGGGTTGGGGGAGAAACTCAGCCGTCAGCTATTGAGCGCGGCCTGTTGGTTTTCCAGGAATTCTTCTTCGAGCAGGGCATCCGCCTCGGTGCCGTCGCTGCTGGGCACGGCCGCCGCACGTTTGCCGCGCAATTTACCGAACATGTGCTCCAGGGCACTTTCCAGCTTGATGGTCGCACCATCAATGGCCTGTTCCAGGGTGTCGGCCTTATGGGTCACGGAAATCGGCTGGTGACCTTTCGGACGGGCTTCCAGCTGGCAGCGCATATCGTCCGGACCTGACTTGCCACCGTTCTCGTCCCGCAGGTGGACCACGACCCGGGTCAGGTCTTCTTCGTAGCGTTCGAGCGTGCTTTCAACGGTGCTGCGCACCCACTCCTCCAACCGAAGGCTGCTTTGAATATGGTTATCGCTATGGACTTGGATTTGCATAGTTCTTCCCTTATTTCAGCTTGCTCGTAAGAGGGTCAAGGCAGGACGTTTGGACCTGCATTTCGTGACCTCTTGATTACACAATTAGGCACGGCGACGAACATTTCAACCCCTTAAAAAAGATAAATATTCATACGCAAATAAAGCCGGACAAACTGCAAAGGCGCTGTTAAGGTCGGGAGTTAGCTCGATTCGGCCCCCTCGCTCAAACCCTCACAATTGCCCCTCTCCCAGGGGGTGCAGACCGCGAAAGATCTCCGCTTCTTCCACCAGCCAATCATGCACCGCACGCACACCCGGATGGCTCAGGGCGCCCGGTGCATAGAGCAGCACATAACGCTTGTGATTGGGCACCGCCAGACCGAAAGGCACGATCAGGGTGCCGCGCTCCAGTTCGTCATTGAGCAGGGTGCGCCGGGCAATCGCCACGCCCATGCCGGCGATCGCCGCCTCGATGGTCAGGTGGTTGCGGTTGAAGGTGTGGCCACGACGCACATCCGCGCCTTCGAAACCGATGGCATTCAGGTAGAACTCCCATTCAGCGTATTCAAAGCTGCCGCGCCAGGCGGTGATGTCGTGCAGCAGGGGGAAATGCGCCAGATCTGCCGGCCCGTGCAACGGCGGACGGCCCCGCAGCAGACTCGGCGCGCAGACCGGGAAGATCTGCTCGTCCAGCAACGCGGTGGACTGCAAGCCGGGGTAGCTGCCGTCGTTCAGGTCGATGGCCAGGTCGAAGTCGCCTTCGTGCAAGGCCACGCTGCTGTCTTCGGCCACCAGCCGCAGCTGGATCTCCGGATAACGCTGTTGCAGCCGCGGCAGGCGCGGGGTCAGCCACTTGCCGAGAAACGAAGGGATCGAACGCAGACGCAGGGTGCCACTGATCATTCCCGCGTCCAGGCGCCGCAGCTCCGCATCGATGCTGCCGTAGGCCTCGCTCACCGTCAGCGCCAGGCGCTGGCCTTCGGCACTCAGTTCCACACCCCGGGGCCGACGGTGAAACAGACGCAGACCCAGGCGCTCTTCCAACTGACGGATCTGCTGGCTGACCGCGCCGGGCGTGATGTGCAGTTCTTCAGCACAACGGGTAAAGGACAGGTGCCGCGCGGCACAGGAAAACACATGCAGCCAGACATAGGTCTGGGCATGAAACTGACGGCTCATCGTTTAGTCCTGCTAAAGGATCTCTTAGGAAGTTTCGTTGGTCAGTTCCGACCGACCCGGGCAGTATCGCCGACATTGCGCTTGGCCTACAAAAAATGGCAGCGATCCACCTTCCATTGCTTGTAAGGCTTTAGCATGGCTATCAGTGTTTTCGATCTTTTCAAAGTCGGTATCGGTCCCTCCAGCTCCCACACCGTGGGCCCGATGCGCGCCGCCGCCACCTTCGCCCAGGCGCTGTTCGACCTGGGCCTGGAGGATCAGGTACAGCGGGTGCAGATCCGCCTTTACGGCTCCCTCTCCGCCACCGGTGTCGGCCATGCCACCGACCGCGCCAGCGTCATGGGACTGATGGGCGAATGGCCCGATAGCATCGATCCGGGCAGCATCGGCCCACGCATCCAGCAACTGCGCGACAGCGGCCAATTGCTGCTGGGGGGGCGCACGAACATCGCCTTCGACTGGCAACAGGACCTGCTCCTGCTGGACCAAAGCCTGCCCTACCACCCCAACGCCATGTCCCTGACCGCCTCAGGCGAGCAAGGCACGCTGCTGGAGCAGACCTACTACTCGGTAGGTGGTGGTTTCATCATCGAGGCCTCTCAGGTCGAGGCCGGAACTGAAGCCGGCGCCAGCGTCGAATTGCCTTACGACTTCAATAGCGCTGCTGAACTGCTGGCGCTGTGCAAGACCCACAAGCTGCGGGTCGGCGAGCTGATGCTGGCCAACGAAAGGGCTTGGCGCAGCGACGCCGAAATCCGCAGCGGCCTGCTGCATATCTGGTCGGTGATGCGCGAATGCGTCGAACAGGGCCTGCGCCACGAAGGCATCCTGCCTGGCGGCCTCGATGTCCCGCGGCGCGCCGCCAAGCTGCACCGCAGCCTGCTGGAAATCGGCAAGCCGAATGTCATCACCTCAACCCTCTCGGCCATGGAGTGGGTCAACCTCTACGCCCTGGCGGTAAACGAGGAAAACGCCGCCGGCGGGCGCATGGTCACCGCTCCTACCAACGGTGCGGCGGGGATCATCCCGGCGGTGCTGCACTACTACATGAAGTTCAATCCCCAGGCCTCTGACGACGACGTCGTGAACTTTTTCCTCGGTGCCGCGGCAGTGGGCATCCTGTGCAAGAAGAACGCCTCTATTTCCGGCGCCGAAGTCGGCTGCCAGGGCGAAGTGGGCTCGGCCTGCGCCATGGCCGCCGCGGGTTTGGCGGAAGTCCTCGGCGCCACCCCCGAGCAACTGGAAAACGCCGCCGAGATCGGCCTGGAACACAACCTCGGCCTGACCTGCGACCCGGTGGGCGGGCTGGTGCAGGTGCCCTGCATCGAGCGCAACGCGATTGCCGCGGTGAAAGCGATCAACGCCACCCAGATGGCCCTGCGCGGCGACGGCAAACACTTCATTTCCCTGGACCGGGTGATCCGCACCATGCGCGATACCGGCGCCGACATGCATGACAAATACAAAGAAACTTCACGGGGCGGCCTGGCAGTGAGCTGGGTGGAATGCTGAGGAGCCTTCCCTGACCGTCCGTAACACGTGAGCCCGAGCAAAAATAATAACGAGGCGATACCGATGACCGATGTACCCACACCTGCTGCCGAAAACCCCACAGTAGCCACACCCCGCGACACCGCAACAGCCCGGCAAGGCTGGAGCAAGCACGACACCACCTGGATGCTCGGCCTGTATGGCACCGCCATCGGCGCCGGCACCCTGTTCCTGCCGATCAACGCCGGGGTCGGTGGCTTCTGGCCATTGATCGTGCTGGCGCTGCTGGCCTTCCCCATGACCTTCTTCGCTCACCGCGGCCTGACCCGTTTCGTCCTCTCCGGGCGCTCCGGGGACATCACCGAGGTGGTGGAAGAACACTTCGGGGTCGGTGCCGGCAAGCTGATCACCCTGCTCTACTTCTTCGCCATCTTCCCGATCCTGCTGGTGTACAGCGTGGCCCTGACCAACACCCTGGGCAACTTCATGGAGCACCAGCTGCACATGACCCCGCCGCCTCGGGCGCTGCTGTCGCTGCTGCTGATCCTCGGCCTGATGGCCATTGTGCGTTGCGGCCAGGACGTGATCGTGCGGGCCATGAGCCTGCTGGTCTATCCGTTCGTCGCCGCCTTGCTGCTACTGGCCCTGAGCCTGATTCCCAACTGGAACGGCGCGTTCTTCGCTTCGGCCGGCGAGGGCATGCCCCTGCCGCTGTTCTTCAAGACCTTGTGGCTGGCGATTCCGGTGATGGTGTTCTCCTTCAACCATTCGCCGATCATCTCGGCCTTCGCCCTGGATCAGAAACGCCATTACGGCGCCCAGGCCGAACGCAAGAGCAGCGGCATCCTGGCCACGGCCCACGCCATGATGGTGCTGACGGTGATGTTCTTCTGCTTCAGCTGCGTGCTGGCCCTGTCGCCGGCGGACCTGGTGGCGGCCAAGGAACAGAACATCTCGATCCTGTCGTACCTGGCCAACCACTTCCAGACCCCGGTCATCGCCTACGCCGCACCGCTGATCGCCCTGGTGGCCATTACCAAGTCGTTCCTGGGCCACTACATCGGCGCCAGCGAAGGCTTTCAGGGGCTGATCGTAAAAAACCTGCGGGGGCGCTCGCTGTCGTCCACCCGCCTGGAAAAGATCACCGCGCTGTTCATGATCCTCACTTGCTGGGCCGTGGCCACCTTCAACCCGAGCATCCTGCACATTATCGAGACCATGGGCGGACCGGTGATCGCCTGCCTGCTGTTCCTGATGCCGATGTACGCGATCCAGCGGGTGCCTTCGCTGCGCCAGTATTCGGGCCAGCTGTCGAACCTGTTCGTGGTGCTGATCGGCCTGATCGCACTGTCTGCGATCATTTACTCGGTCGTGCCCTGAAACGGGCAGGAATAAAAAAAGCGGACCTTGTGGTCCGCTTTTTTGTCCCCGCAATCATTGCCCGGCGAGGTTCCCGGCATGCCCCTTGCTTTGTTCATCCTTGAGCAACACGGACGTAGGCAAACCTCGGCAAACGACCGGCCAGCGGTCTGGAATCGCGAACTAATTCCGCGCCCTGCCAGTCAATGACTGCACGATCCAATCAGGCGGTGACGCATCATGGACAACCCCTTTCAACTGATTACCGACACCTTCACCCCGGATTATCAGGTCAACCTGAGCATCCAGGGCCTGGACGGCAGCATCATGCTGACCTTGTCCCAGGCCGGCCGGGTGGTGGCCAAGCGCATGATCAGCGCAGCCCAGCGCAATGACCCGCAGCGCATCAAGCGCCTGGTGCAAAGCATTCAATTCGGCATCGCCATCGAGCAAGGCCACAGCGCCGTAGCCATCCTCGAAGCCATGACCAACGGCGACAGCCTCGCACTGCTGCCGTCCGCTGGCCATAAGCCCGCGCCCCAGACCTTGCGTTTCTAGAGCTCGCCCTTCTCCACTTCCGGGTGCTCGCCGGAGCCCGCGCCGATCTTGCGTTGCGGATGTTCGATCTTCACCGAGGGAAACTGCGACGAGGCGTAGCGCACCACCAGAATGGCGAAGGCCAGCAGCAGGATGCCGCCACACAGGTAGATGATCCCCAGGTCTGGCGGGCTGTGGTGCGAGACGTTGGAAATCAGTAGCCGGGTCAGCGCGGTGATCGCCACGTAGATCAGGAAACGCACTGGCATATGGTTGGTCTTGAAGTAGATACCGACCATCGCCCCCAATTCCAGGTAGATGAACAGCAGCAGGATGTCATCGAT
The DNA here is from genome assembly GCF_042980055.1 of Pseudomonas danubii. Classification (NCBI taxonomy): domain Bacteria; kingdom Pseudomonadati; phylum Pseudomonadota; class Gammaproteobacteria; order Pseudomonadales; family Pseudomonadaceae; genus Pseudomonas; species Pseudomonas danubii. The sequence goes on along the minus strand of NZ_CP116502.1, from coordinate 2,312,650 downwards.
CTTGATGTGGCCTGCCTCAAGCATCTGCAGGAATTCCATCACCGCCGCCCAGGCAGTCACCGCGCCAATGGCGAACAGCGCCAGGTAATGGAACGACTCGACAAACAGGTTGCCCAGGGACTCGGCCAGTTGATGGACGTTCTGCCGTAGGTTCTCGGCCCAATTGATTTTCACGATGGTTCTTCCTTAGGTCGGTTCGACCGGATGATGCGGATTGGACGTGACGGTTGTTCTGCATGCAGAAAAAAGGCCAGGAGCCGTCAATGAGATGGTGGCCGCCCGCAACGAGGCACGGCCCCATCACAATCGACCCGGGAAAAAAATTCCGTCTACATTAAAAAGCCACTATCCAAGGGAAAAGGATTCGCCTATTCTCTCGACCTGTATATAGATACAGTATTTATACAGACCCATTATCGTGAAGGCATGTGAGGTGGTGAATGGCCGTCGAAGTGGTATACCGCAGCAGCCGAGATCTGGAGCGCTTGTTCATGGATAAAGCCGAAGCTGACCGTCATGACAAAATGCTCGAACTGGCTGAAGTGCTGGCGCAAGTGTTGCAAAAAGCCGTGCCGTCGCTGAGCGAGCAACAGGTGGAAGAAGCCGGGATCTACATGGCGAAGAACCGCGATGTATTCGCCAGGGCCTTCAAGAGCCAGCCGGATGCGTTGTCCGAATTGCTCAGCGCCCCCGCTCCCGCGCTGGAGGTGGTTGAAGCGCAGCAACCTGCTGAAGTCGAGGCGCCGACCAAACCGGCGAAAGCGGCCAAGGCAGCGAAATAGGCTTTACGCGAATTGAATAAGCTCTGTGTCCATGGCACAGGGCTTTTTTCATGTTTGCCGATCAAGGAGTGCCCGTGATGCAGCCGCCGGTCAAACGACTGCCGCGCCTTTCGGCTCGGGCAAATCGATCAGGTTGCGACGCAATATCGCAGTGATCTTGCCCATGAAAATCACGGGCAAATCGGTCGCGCCTCCATACAGGTCGACCATTCCAACCTCAACCGCGCTGTCGACGATACTGGAGAACGCCTCGATATCTTCAGGCGCTATCAAAGCAATAAGGCTTTGTGGCAAATCATCTCCTCGACCATTCAATGCCAGTTGCGCTCCGGCCCTGTCCCAGGCCAGTAAACGATCTTTTTCCGGATAGTCCTCAAGGTGCTTTAGCAAGTCATCGACAGCAGGATGAGCAATACCTTTGCTCAGGCAGTAAGCCTCCAGGCACGCCGCAGCGTACAACTGCAGGTCCCTGACAGAACACCCGATCAATGGTTTGTCGGTATGGGCCTGGGTCATGGCGCAACCTCCCACACCCTGCAGCCTGGCGAGCAGTATCCGGACGCTATATCCATGGCTTCCAGGATTCTGTCTTCAAGTTCTTCAGATGCGTCGTGCCTGAGCAACGCCAGATAGTTGTACACCGCCTGCGCGCCAAAGCCCCGATCCCGGTACCGCTCAAGAAGCTGGCGTATCGATTGAATATCCGCACCTTTGCGCAACAGCGAAGCCAACTGCTCATCCAGGCCACTATCCAGCACTTGAGGCATCGTCGAATTCATTCCTTGTCGTTGGCCTTTGAGGGATCGGGCTCAGCGCGGCAACCTTTCCCGGGCCCTGATACTACAGAGGGCGAGCCAAAGGGATAAGACACAGATACCTAGCGGTACAGCACCCGCTCCGCCAGTTCGTCCGCGACCCGCGCCGGAGAGCGTTTTTCCGCCTGGGCGTGGGCGAAGATCTCCGTCAGCCGCAGGCTGATCTTCGACAGGTGCGCGGTGATCACCGGAAGCTCCTCATTGCGATGCTTGAGGGACACATAGATCAGGCCACCCGAATTGATCACGTAGTCCGGCGCATAGAGAATCCCGCGCCGCTCCAGTTGATCGGCCACTTGCAGGTTGGTCAGTTGATTGTTGGCCGAACCGGCCACCGCCGCGCAGCGCAACTGGGCCACGCTGAGGCTGTTGAGCACGGCGCCAAGGCCGCAGGGGGCGAGAATGTCGCAGGGGGTGCTGAGCAACGAATCGTTGGCGACGGGATGCGCCCCGAGTTGCTCCATGGCCAACTGCACCTTGCCGGCATCAATGTCGCTGACCAGCAGCTCGGCACCAGCGGCGTGCAGTTGCTCGGCCAGGGCAAAGCCGACGTTGCCCAGGCCCTGGATTGCCACCCGCAGGCCTTCCAGGTTGTCGCTGCCCAGGCGGGCCATGGCGGTGCTGCGAATCCCGGCGAATACGCCCATGGCGGTGTGGGGCGACGGGTCTCCGGCGGCGCTGGTGCTGGTGACGTAGCGGGTCTGCTGAGCGATGCAGTCCATGTCGGCCACCGAAGTGCCGCTGTCGATGGCGGTGATGTAGCGCCCGTCCAGTTGCTCGATGCAACGGCCAAAGGCCTCGAACAGCGCCGCGCGGTTTTCCACATGGGCGGGACGGATGATCACCGCGGTACCGCCGCCTTGAGGCAAGCCGGCCAGGGCCGCCTTGTAGCTCATGCCCTGGGCCAGTCGCGCAGCGTCTTCCACGGCACTGGTGGTGTCGGGATAGGCCAGATAACGGCAACCGCCCAGGGCGGGCCCCAGGCGGTTGTTGTGGATGGCGATCACTGCCTTCAACCCGGTGCTGGGGTCGACGCTGAGGTGCAGCGATTCAAGGCGAGTGCTGTGCATGAGAGCGAACATCGACGGGCTCCCGAATCACTTCTTGTAGTCGCCAGTATAGGCTTGCGCCTGGAATTTGCTGCGCCACGCAGGAATAAGCCGCGGGCTTTTACAGGCTTTGGGAAATAACCTGCTACCACCTGTGTCAGCACTGGACGAACCTGCGCCACGAGGCTAAAACGAGGCATCCGTCGGAGGTTGAGATGAACCCGCGCCAAGCCTTTTTCGCCTGCCTGCACCGCTCGCCACCAGCCCTGCTGGAAGCGGCCCTGTGGATTGCCGCCGAGCATGCACCAAAACTTGTGCCCGAGCGTCACTTGGAAGCCTTCAAGGAGATCCAGCTGCAGATCGGCAGCAGCCTGCCTCATCTACCGCCGAACGAACTGGGCCAGCCACTGTTGCGGCGCATGAACGACCTGGGCTTCCAGCAGGACGAGCACCTGCCCCTGCGCCCCCAGGCGGCGCTGATGGACAAGGTCCTGGAATCGCGCCGCGGGCAACCCCTGGCCCTGGCCCTGATTGCCCTGGAGCTGGCACAACGACTGCAGATTCCCCTGGTGGGGGTGAACTTCCCCGGGCACTTCCTGCTGCGGGTGCCCGGCGCCGACCATCTGCTCGATCCCTGCGGCGGACGCCGACTGTACCCCGCCGACTGCCGGGAACTGCTGCAACGCCAGTACGGCGCCCATATCAAGCTCAGTGCCGAACATCTGGCCAGTGCCGAGCCGCTGCAGATGTTCCAGCGCCTGTCGCGCAATCTGCGCCAGTTGCACCTGTCCTACGACGACAACCTGGCAGCCCTGATCAATGCCGAGCGCGTGCTGGAACTGGGCAACGGCAGCGCCGCCGACTACCTGGCCCGGGCCAGCCTCTATCAACGCCTGGAGTGCCCGAATGCCGAGCGCTTCGACCTGGAGCACGCCTTGCTGCTCAGCGACGACCCGATCCAGCGCCTGCGCCTGACCGAGCGCCTGGGGCACCTGCCGCCCAACACCGTGGTCCACTGATCGCATCCCGGACCGGGCTCTGGCAGGATGCTCGGCTCACTCCACGGAACGGGCACAGCATGCTGATCAGAAAAGCTCATGGCGGCGACGCGCAACGGGTCTTCGACATTCGTAACCAAGCCATCAACCACCAGTGCCGCGGCCACTACCCCGACGCCGACTTGCAGGTATGGACCGCCGGCAGCCTGGCGGACTACTTCATCGAAGTGGTGGAAAACACCGGCTACGTGGCCGTCATCGACAACCAGGTAACCGCCAGCGGCCTGCTCGACCTGGAGACCGGACAGGTCGACGCGGTGTTCGTCGACCCGGCCTACATGGGCCAGGGGATTGGCCGGCAGATGATGGCCTACCTTGAGGAACGGGCCCTGCAAGCCGGGCTGCCGCACCTGATCCTGGACTCGACCTTGAACGCCGCCCACTTCTATCGTCAGTGCGGTTTCGTCGGCGAGCGGATCGCCCAGTACCAGTCGCCCCGGGGCCTGACTCTGGCCTGCGTGCCGATGATCAAGCACCTGGCACGCTGAACCGACAGCACATCAGGACTTGAGCGCTTCCTGCAGCTCGGGGGCCACTCCCGCACCACCTGCGGGAGCCTCGGACGGCGAGCGCACCTGGATGATCAGCAAGGCCGCCAGTACCGCCGGAATCGCGCAGAAGAAGAAAATCTGCTGCACCGGGATATGCATCGCCAACAGCAGGCTGCCGAACAAGGGCCCGAGGATCGAACCGAAGCGCCCCACCCCCAGCGCCCAGCCAGTGCCGGTGGCGCGCACCTGAGCCGGATAGAAATTGCTGGCGAAGGCGTTGAGGGTCAGCTGGCCGCCGATGATGCAAAAACCGGCGGCGAACACGAACACCACCAGGTAACGCGGATTGTCGTGATTCAGGCCGAGCAACACCGTGCACAGGGCCGCGGCGCCGAGCACGGCCGCCAGCAAGCGCACCTTGCGCTTGAGGCGGTCGGCGAACCAGGCCATGCAGATCGCCCCCAAAGTGCCGGCGAAGAGGAACATCGAGGTCACCAGATTGGCCTGTTTCAGGGCCAGGCCACTTTCCAGCAGCAAGGTCGGCAACCAACTGATCATGAAGTACAGGAGGATCAGGCTGACAAAAAACGTCGACCAGATCAGCAGCGTTGGTCGCGCATAGCCCTGGCGGAACAGCTCCAGCACCGTGAGCTTGCTGCCTGCCGGTGCTTCAGTGGCGTCGCTGACAACCGGCGGTGGCTGCCAGTCCGGGAGCATCTGCGCAGTGACCTTGCGCAAGCGCGCATAAGGTGGCGCATCCCGCAGCAAGCGCGGCAGGGATTCGGGCAGGCGCCAGACCAGGAACGGAAACAGCAACAACGGCGTGATCCCACCGGCCAGGAACACCGCCTCCCAACCGAAGCGGTCGATGAAACCGGCAGCGACAAAACCACCGGCAGCGCCACCGAACGAGAAACCGCAGGCGGCCAAGGTCACCATCAAGGTGCGCAAGCGTGGCGGCGAATACTCGGACATCAGGGCCATGGCGCTGGGCATGGCGCCGCCCATGCCGATCCCGCAGATAAAGCGCGCGGCCATCAGGCTATCGAGGGAATTGGCGAACACCATCAGCACCGTCAGGCTGGCATAGATCAGCACGCAACCGAGCAGAATCCGTCGCACCCCGAACCGGTCTGCCAGAGGTGTCACTGCCAGAGAGCCGAGAGTCAAGCCCAGCAGGTTGGCGCTGAACACCGGGCCGAAGGCGGACTTTTCCAGGCCCCAGTCCTGGGCCAGGGCCGGCACCACATAACCCAGGACCTGGGCATCGTAGCCGTCAGTGACCAACAGCAAGGCGAGAAGCAACAGGAGCAACCACTGATAGCGGGACACCGGGCGGGCGTCGAGCGCAGCACGAAAGCTGGCAATCTGATTTTGCATCGCAAGGTACCTGTTCGTTTTTTATGGTTATGAGCAGCAGTGTTGCGCAGGTCACAGGCGGTGACCGCTCAAGCCCCGTTGCGGGGCCCGGGTGATACGGATGCCACGCTGCCCCGTACACCGGGGCAGCGTGCAGGCTCAGGCCGGGGTGTCCGGCTGGTTGGCCGGGTGCGCAGCCTGGAACGCCGGGTGCGCCGCAGCCAGGGCTGCGACTCGGAGAATCCGTGGATAGTCATCCAGAGACACCTTGAAGCGCTCGGCGGCGTACAGCTGGGGAATCAGGAACACATCGGCCAGCCCCGGCTCATCGCCGAAACAGAAGCCGTGGTCACCGATCAGTTGTTCCAGGGCCGCCAGGCCCTGGCTGATCCAATGGTCGATCCACACCAGCAACTGCTCTTCTTCATGCCCCCATTCCCGCAGCAGGTTCTGGGTGCTGGAGTTGTGCAGCGGGTGGATGTCGCAGCCGATGATGGCGGCCACCGCACGCTCCCGGGCGCGGCTGACCAGATCCTTGGACAGCAGCGGCACCTGCGGATAACGCTCTTCCAGGTACTCGATGATCGCCAGCGACTGGATCAGCAGGTCGCCGTCGTCGGTGCGCAGGGCCGGCACCCGTCCCTGAGGGTTGATCTCCAGGTACTCCGGCTGGCGGTTGGCGCCGCCCTTGGGCACCAGCAGATTGACCGGGATGGCCTGGAATTCCAGGCCCTTGAGGGCCAGGGCGATGCGCACCCGATAGGAGGCGGTGGAACGGTAGTAGGTATAGAGCTGCATGGGGCTCTCCCTTAACGGGCCGGCTGGACAGTGCCCCGGCATTCGCCGAAGCCGATGGAGGCGAAACCTTCGCGGCGGCAACGCCCGCGCAGAATGATTTCATCGCCGTCTTCGAGGAACTTGCGCACCTCACCGGAAGCCAGTTCGATGGGCTTCTTGCCGCCTTCGGTGATCTCCAGCAGGCTGCCGAACTGACCGCTCTGCGGGCCGGACAAGGTGCCCGAACCAAACAGGTCACCGGCCTGCAGCTGGCAGCCGTTGACGCTGTGGTGCGCCACCATCTGCGCCACGGTCCAGTACATGTACTGGGTGTTGCTCAGGGTCAGGCGGTGGGCCGGCAAGCCCTGCTCGCGCATGGCCTGGGTGATCAGCAGCACTTCCAGCTCGATGTCGAAGCCGCCAGCGGCCTGATCGCGCTTGTCCAGCAGATAAGGCAAGGGTTGCGGGTCGCCTTCAGGACGCTGGGGCTGGGCCTGGCGGAACGGCTCCAGGGCTTCGGCGGTCACCACCCAGGGCGAAATGCTGGTGATGAAGCTCTTCGACAGGAATGGCCCCAGCGGCTGGTATTCCCAGGCCTGGATATCCCGCGCCGACCAGTCGTTGAGCAGGCAGAAACCGGCAATGTGCTCAGCGGCGTCGCCAATCGCGATGGGCTCGCCCATCTCGTTACCCTGGCCAATCCAGATGCCCAGTTCCAGTTCATAGTCCAGGCGTGCGCAGGGGCCGAAGGTCGGTTCGCTCTGCCCGGCCGGCAGGGTCTGGCCCTTGGGCCGGCGCACATCGGCACCGGAGACCCGGATGGTCGAGGCGCGACCGTGGTAGCCGATGGGCACGTACTTGTAGTTGGGCAACAGGGGGTTGTCGGGACGGAACAGCTTGCCGACGTTCTGCGCGTGCTCGATGCCGACATAGAAGTCGGTGTAGTCATTGATCTTGGCCGGCAGGTGCATCTGGCATTCCGCCGCCAGGGGCAGCAGCTTCGCGCCCAGGGCTTGGATCTTGTCGCGCAGGCTGCTGCCCTCGCCCAGCAGTTCCAGCAGGCGCTCACGCAGGGCGACGCGGGCCGGACGGCCAAGCTGGAAGAAAGCGTTCAACTGACCACCACGGGCAGCTTGCACCGCGGCCTGGGCCTGGCCTTCGAACAGGCCGGCGTCCAGCGCCGCTTCCAGGTCGAAAATCTGTTCGCCAATGGCAACGCCACTGCGGGGCGCCGAACCCTGGGTGCTGAAGACCCCCAGGGGCAGGTTCTGCAACGGGAAGTCGGGGTGACCGTTGGCGGACTCGACCCAGCTACGGGTGATGGTTGAGGTCATGGGTTATCTCCGATTCGGGTTGAAGGTGGCGGGCAGCGAGGCCCAGCAAGCATCGTAGTCGTTCTGCAGTTGCGGGCATTCCAGGGCGAACTGGCTGGGACGCAGCACCTGGCTGGTCTCGAACATGAAGGCCATGGTGTTGTCGATCTTCGAAGGTTGCAGCTCGACGTTGATCGCCTTGGTGCAGGTCTCGCCGTCCGGACCGTGGGCGCTCATGCAGCTGTGCAGGGACGCGCCGCCGGGCAGGAAGCCTTCGGCCTTGGCATCGTAGGCGCCCTGGATCAGGCCCATGAATTCGTTCATCAGGTTGCGGTGGAACCACGGTGGACGGAAGGTGTTCTCAGCCACCATCCAGCGCGGCGGGAAGATCACGAAGTCGAGGTTGGCCAGACCCGGCACGCTGGTGGGTGAGGTCAACACAGTGAAGATCGACGGGTCCGGGTGATCGAAGCTGACAGTACCGATGGTGTTGAAACGGCGCAGGTCATATTTGTAGGGCACGTTGTTGCCGTGCCAGGCCACCACGTTGAGCGGCGAATGGTCGAGTTCGCAGCCCCAGAGTTCGCCGAGGAACTTCTGCACCAGGGTGGTGGGCTGCTTGAGGTCTTCGTAGTGAGCCACCGGGCTCAGGAAGTCCCGGGGATTGGCCAGGCCGTTGCTGCCAATGGGGCCCAGGTCTGGCAGGCGCAGCGGCGCACCATGGTTCTCGGCAATGTAGCCACGGGCTTGCGGGTCCAGCAGCTCAACGCGGAATTTCAGGCCGCGAGGCAGCACGGCGATTTCCAGGGGTTCCAGCTCCAGCACGCCCAGCTCGGTGGCAATGCGCAGGCGGCCCAATTCCGGCACCAGGAGCATTTCCCCGTCGGCGTTGAAGAACACCCGCTCCATGGAGCGGTTGGCGCGGTAGTGATAGACGCTGATGCCGGAAGGACTCTGCGCTGCAGAGTTGGCCACCATGGCCACCAGGCCATCAATGAAATCGGTGGGTTCGGCAGGAATCGGCAACGGGTTCCAACGCAGGCGGTTGGGGGTCACCTCTCCCAAGGAGCCGCCCGCCAACTGGCGCTCGAGCTTGGCGAACGCCGGGTGATTGGCCGAGGGCTGGATGCGGTACATCCAGGTGCGCCGGGCTTCGCTGCGGGTCATGGTGAAGGCGGTGCCGGAAAACAATTCGGCGTACAGGCCGTAAGGGGCTTTTTGCGGGGAGTTCTGGCCGACGGGCAGTGCGCCCGGCAGGGCTTCGCTGGCGAATTCATTGCCAAAGCCCGATTGGTAGCTGAGGGCCGACGCCGAAGAATCGAGGTTCATGGAGCCTCCTGGAAGTTGGAATAGGCAGGGGCCCACCACTCCTTCACAAGAGTTATCGGCACGCCTGGGTTATTTTTATCGTAATCCAATTACGCATAACGTAATTTGATTGCCTATGAGCGTCAAGCTATAAAGACCGCCACTTGTAACGGGACCCCGACACCTCCATGGAAAAGCCGCGCAGCACCAGCGACAGCACCGGTAAACAGAAAGTCCGCTCGGCCGAAGTCGGCACCGACATCCTCAAGGCCCTGGCCGAACTGTCACCGGCCACTTCTCTTTCGCGTCTGGCCGAACATGTGCAAATGCCGGCGAGCAAGGTGCACCGTTACTTGCAGGCGTTGATCGCCAGCGGTTTTGCCGAGCAGAACACCGCCACCAATCACTACGGCCTGGGCCGTGAAGCCTTGCGGGTGGGGCTGGCGGCCCTGGGCAGCATGGATGTATTGAAAGTGGGCGCCCTGCCCCTGGCGGAACTGCGGGACGAATTGAACGAAACCTGCTTCCTCGCGGTGTGGGGCAATCAGGGCGCGACCGTGGTGCACATCGAGCCGGCGGTGCGAGCGGTGACCGTGGTCACTCAATTGGGCTCGGTGCTGCCCCTGCTCAGCTCATCCACCGGGCTGGTGTTCAACGCCTACCTGCCACAACGGGAAACCCTCGATCTGCGCCAGCAGGAACTCTCCACAGGTGCCCCCCATGCCCTGGCCGACCCGCAGGTCCACGACGCACTGGCCGAGCAGATCCGCCAGCGCGGCTTGCACCATGTCCACGGTTTACTGATGCCTGGGGTCGATGCCCTGTCGGCGCCGGTATTCGATGCCACCGGCAAGATCGCCGCCGTGCTGACCGTGGTAGGGCCGACGTCGCTGTTCCACGCCGATGAACATGGACCCGCGGCCCAACGCCTGCTGGCGGCCAGCTCTGCGGTGAGCTGGCGCATGGGTTATCAACCGCAGCCCGAGTAACCGGCGCGCCTCAACTCATCAGCCCCAGGGCCTGGGCCTTGGCCACCGCCTGGGTGCGCCGCTCGACCCCCAGCTTGCTGTGAATCCTGCGGCCGTGGGTCTTCACCGTGTGCAGGGAGATGAACAACTGCTCGGCAATCTGCTGGTTCGAGCAGCCCTGGGCAATCAATTGCAGCACTTGCAACTCCCGCAGGCTGAGCAGGCTGTCGTGATCCTCCTGCGGCGCCGCGAGCGTGGTTGGCGGGCTGTCCAGTGCTTGCAACAACGCTGGTTGTCGCAGGCGCAACTCGTGCAGGACCTGGGGCAGATTGCAGCGCGCCACCCGCTCCTGCCCGGCCTGCAACGCCTGCGCCGCCAAGGCTTGATCGCCGAGGATGAAAGCCACCTCGGCCAGGGCCAATTGCACCTGTGCCTCCAGCCCCAGCATGCCGTGGCGCTGGGCCCGTGCCAGCAGCCCCTGCAACGTGGCCACCGGTGCCTGGGCCCGCCCAAGATGGACCTCGGCCAGCACCAGCAGGTACTCAATGCTCGGGATCAATTCCAGGGAGGCCGGCGGCGCCTGCAGGGCCTGGGGCCCGCGAAAGTGCCGGAGCACCCGGCTCAAGGCTTCGTGAGCCAGCTCCGCTCGGCCCTGCTGCAGCCAGAGCTGGCTGCTGACCTGCAACAGCACGCCACGGTAGACCGTGTCCGGGATCTGCCGTTGCTGCATCAGCCGCTCGGCGTCCCGCAGGCGCACGAACGCCTGGGCGTAATCGCCCTGGTTGGCCGCCAACTGGGCCTCACCGAGAAAGCCATACAAGGCGCGCTTGTCATGACTGACCAGGCAATCCTCAAGCCCTCGGCGAAAATACTCGGCTGCTTGCCCATCGTGTCCCTGGCGCAACGCCAGCCGGCCGAGGCGCAAGGCCAAGCGCCCGAGCAAGGGCGTGGCGCGCAGCGCTTGCCCGGACAAACGCTCGATCACCTGTTCCAGCAAACTTTGCGCCCGATGGGGCGCGCCGCGTTGTTCCAGCAATTGGGCATGATCGAGCTCCAGCAAGCCTTCGAACAACAACGCATCCTGGGCCCGGGCCAGACACAACGCCTCACGATTGAGGGACTGGGCCACCTCCAGCTCGCCGCACAACAGCGCTTGCTGGGTCAGGCCGGACAGGCACAGCAAACGGGTGGTCCAGGCGCCGTCCTCCAACTCGTTCAAGGCTTCGCGAAAGTGCTGCCGCGCGGCCTCCATCCGCCCGCCCAGGTGCAACAGCCACCCTTGCTGCGCCTGCCAGCGAGCCAGCAGCTGACGTTGTTCAACCGCCGAAGGTTGCGGTGCAAACCGTGCCATCTGGGCCATGCATTGCCCGGCCTGTTCGAAGCGTCCGGCAAACAGCATGGCCGCCACCAGCAACCCCAGTAACTGCGGACTGCCCAGCAGCAACTCGGCGCCCTGGCGCTCATGCAGTTGCAACAGCAACAAGCCATTGTGCTGCTGGAACAGGAACTCAATATTGAAATGCTCCAGCAGGCTGACCGCGACTTCGTACTCCTGGGCCAATAGCGCCTGCTCAAAGGCCGATTGCCAATCCTCCTGAGCGGTAAACCACTGGCACGCCCGCCGATGCCAGGAGCGCCCGGCGGGCCAGGCCTCATGCCGCATCAGCCGGGCCAGGGGTGCAAACACCTGCAGCCAGTCGGCACCGCCTTCCCAGGGTTCGATAAAGCAGCCCAGGTCCTGCAGGGTACGCAGGTACTGGGCCCCTTCTCCGGCGCCAAACAGGTGCTCGCACAACTCGGCATTGAACCGCGGCATCTGGGCCAGCACTTGCCAGACTTCCGCCAGTTCCGCCGGTAACACGCTGAACAGCTCATGCTCCAGGTATTCGAGCAAGGTATTGGGGCGCCCTGGCTTGCAGGGTTGGGTCACCCGCTCGCTGCCATCGAGCAAGGCGATGCGCACCCCGGCACACCAGCCGCCACTGCGCTGCAGGATGCTGCTGGCGGTCTGGGCACACAAAGGTTGCGGCAAACGTTGCAGCAGTTGCTCGATATCACGCTGGCTGAAGGCCAGGGCGCTGCCGTCCAGTTCGTAGAGCTGGTCGTCCAGCAACAGGCGTGGCCAGTTGCATTGGGGGCGGCGGCGACTGCCGATCCACCAGGTGAGCAAGGGGTTATCGATGCTCAGCAAGCGGTCCAGCAGCCCGTCCAGCTCCGGAGCCGGCAAACGGCAATAGTCATCAATGCACAGCCAGGCCGGACTGGGCAGATGAGCCAGGTGTAACAGCAGCGCGGCGGGATCGGCATCGGCCTGGTCCAAGGCGTCGGCCAGGACACGACACAAGTCTTCAGGACTCTGGCACGCACCGCCCAGGGGCAACCAGATGACCCGGCACGAAGCGGGGGCCTGCTGCAGGCATTCGCTGAGCAGGGCGGTCTTGCCGCTGCCGGCGGGGGCACACAACAACTTGACCCGCGCACTGGAGGCCAGCAACGGCGTACTCAGGTGGCCGCGTGGGGAATGATGGGAAGACAAACGGGGCATGAACCCGGGACGCTCTGGACAACGAGTCATGGCAGTCATTGCGGCGAGCCTTTTTATAGTTTTAGCCAGCGTGCCCCCACCCTAGCCTCGACCTCCCGACCTGTTGAAGAAGTATTCAGCGGGCTGATCCTCTGCCATAAAAAAGGCGACCGGGCGGTCGCCTTTGCACCTCGTGCGTCACTGCTGCCTAGCGCACCCCGCTGGCGCGCAAGGCGGCCGGAGTGTAGTCGGCCGCCTTGGCGGCAAAGCCGAATTCCAGGCTGTGCTTTTCCTCGTTCTTCATGCCCAGGGCCAGGTAGCGACCGGCGTTGAGGTCATACAGCGCTTCCAGGGTGTAGGCCGGGACCTGATGGTCGTAGTAGTACTGCGCGTGTCCCTCGGCCACTCGCCACAACTGGCCACGACCGTCGTAGTGATCCACCAGCGCCACCTGCCAGCTGTCCTCGTCGATGTACATGTGGCGGGTGGCATAGATATGCCGCTGGTTGGGCTTGACCGTGCCCACCACTTCCCAGACCCGGTGCAGTTCGTAGCGGGTCAGGTCCTGGTTGATGTGCCCGGCCTTGATGATGTCGTCGTACTTGAGGCTCGGCGAATCCAGCTTGTAGCTGTTGTAGGGGATGTACATCTCCTTCTTGCCCAACAGTTTCCAGTCGTAACGGTCGGGCGCGCCGGAAAACATGTCGAAGTTGTCCGAGGTGCGCAGGCCGTCGGCGGCGGTGCCCGGACCGTCGTAGGCCACCTGCGGGGCGCGGCGTACACGGCGCTGCCCGGCGTTGTAGATCCAGGCCGAACGGGGCTCCTTGACCTGATCCAGGGTTTCATGGACCAGCAGCACGTTGCCCGCCAGCCGCGCCGGGGCGGTCACCGACTGCTTGAAGAAGTTCTGCACGTTGGCGCCCTTGGCCGGGTCCAGGTCGGGGATCAGTTGCGGCGCCGCCACTTCCTCTTCAAAACGGATCGAGGTGTAGCTGCCGTTGGTCTGCGGGGTGGCCTGGGTGATGATGCGTTTCTGATTGCCACCGTGATAGCGGGTCAGGTGGTTCCACAGCACCTCGATGCCGTTCTTCGGAATCGGGAAGGCGTAGTAGCGGTTGCCCGTGAAGTTGGCCAGTCCGTTGCCGTCGTTGGTGGTGGTCACGTTCAGCGCGCTGCGCTTGGCCGACTCGTAGATTTCCGGTGGCAGGCCGACGCTGCGATGGGTCGGGTAGACCGGAATCCGGTAGCTGTCCGGGTAGCGCTTGAACATCGCCAGTTGCCCTGCGGACAGCTTGTCCTTGTACTTGTCGGCCGTGGCCGCGGTGATGATGAACAACGGTTTCTCATTGGCGAAGGGATCGGCGAGAAAGCCCTTGCTGTCCACCGCCCCGGCGTTCTTCGGGATGCCGCCGGTCCAGGCCGGAATCGAGCCATCGGCGTTGCCGGCCTTCTCCGCCCCCACGGGAGTCAGGCTGGTGCCCAGCTTGGCGGCTTCTTCCGGACTCACTGCAGCCATCAGGTTGGCCGCCCACAGGCCCAGTGCCAGGGCGCTGCATTGCAGAATCATCTTGCGCATTCAAGTGCTCCTTCTTGTGCCGGTTCAGAAGTTCACGCCAAAGCTCAACGCGAGGAAGTCCCGGTCGGTGAGGGTGTTGTAGCGCCCGCCAAAAAAGTCGGTGTAGCTGAGGCTGGCGGTGTAGGTGTTGCGGTAGTCGGCGTCAACACCAACGCTGAGGGCCTTGGCGCCCTGGTTGAACAAGCCGTTGGGGCCGTAGCCGTTGACGTCATGGGACCAGGACAGGTTGGGCTTGAAGTTGATCCCGCCGATCACGTTGCTGTAGTCGAGGATGGCCCGGGCCCGATAACCCCAGGAGGTGGCGGTGACGAACCCATCGGTGTCGCCGCCATAGCCGTACTGGCCGTAGACCGAGTCGCGGCCGTAGCGCAGCTTGCTTTTGTCCTCCAGGCCACCGACCCGGACAATCGCCGCCTCGCCCACCAGGGTCAGGCGATCAGCCCCCAGCACCTGATCGAAGAACTGGGTCATGCTGCTCTGGATCTGGGTGATTTCCTTGCGCCGGTAGCCGGTGTTGTCGGCGCCCATGGCGGTCTTGATCGGTGAAGCCGCACCCCCGGCAATGGGGTTGAGCAGGGCCAGGGTCAGGTCGTTGGTGTTGATCTGCACCGGGGCATTGGGCCGGTAGCTGATCTCGCCGGTCCAGGCGGTGCCGGTGGGCAGCGTGGTAGAGAAGCTGGCGCCATACAGGCGGATGTCCTCCGGGTATTCGAGGTAGTACTGGCCACGGCCGAGCATCACGCTTTGCACCAGGCCGCTGCCGGAACCGGGAACGATGCCGTTGGCGGCGCCGGCAATCGCGCCCAGGGTCGCCGGGCTGACATTGGCGGTGGTGGTGCTGACCACGGGGCTGCGGGCGTGGTAGTTCATGAAATACAGGCCGTACTCGGTGTCATCGCCGAGCCAGCGCAGAGCGGCGCCCCACTGCCCGGAGTCCCGGGCGTCGCGGTCACCGCCGCGGGGCAGGATCACCCCCTCGCGGGCCACCTGAAAGCCCTGGCCGAAGGCCGCTGCCACCGGTTGTAACGGTGCGATCGCCGGGTTGCCGACGGTGTAGCCGGTGGTGCAGCCATCGGCCACCACATCGTTGCCGAAGAAGGTGCCGCAGTTGTCCACCACGGTCTGGTCCCACTCCAGCTGATAGAAGCCTTCCACGGTCAACTGGTTGGTCAGGCCCTGGGAGGCGAACAGCATGTTCACCGGCACCAGGCCTTCCTTGATCTCGGCCCCGGGGCGGCGAAAGGCCGAGACGTCCACCGGGTTGATGCTGTTGATGGAGTTGCCGATGAAGGTGCTCTCGCCCCAGCTGACCACCTGCTTGCCGGCGCGCACGGTACCCGGCAGGTTGGCAATCGAGTAGTTGTGGTAGACGAAGGCGTCGAGAATCTGTGCGCCCGAGGACTTGGCGCCTTCCTTGCGGTTGTGGTCGCTGATGGGTTTGAACTGGCGATCCTCGTCCTTGAGTTCGAAGTCGTACCAGTACTTGCCGCGCACGAAGACGCCGGTGTCGCCGTACTTGAGTTCAAGGTCGTGCAGGCCCTTGAAGATCTTCGAGAAAGTCTCGCCCTTCTTGAAGTTCAAGCGGCCATCGTCACCGGTGGAAGACTGCGCGGTGCCACCATTGATGGTGCCGACAAACGCAGGGTCGGCATTGCGCATGCCCCAACTGGCGCCAACGGACAAGGACGAGTCGAACTGCCCTTCAATTTCCCCAATATTGAACGAAACCGCCTGCGCCTGAGCGCTGCAGCCCAGCGCTACCGCGACAGCCAGCGCCTGCGGTTTGAAGATGGCGCGCATTGTTGTTCTTGTCATGCGTCTTCCCCGGTGAGTGACAGGAGGCCTCACCCTACTGCCGGGGTACCACGGCCGATAAGCGCACCAAGGAGGTATTCGAGTTGTCGCCCGAAAGGATTAGCGCCCTTGCCACCGGGACCGTTCAGAGATGTATCCACGGGCTGGATACGCGACCATCAAGTGCATCGATACAGGTGCTGCGCCCCTCTGGACTGTTGCTCAAGCTGTAACAGTCCTTGTCCTGAATGGCTATTTTTCCAGGTCATGCCAGGGCTTATTCTTACCTCGCAGTCACGGCAAACAACGCCACGCCACTGCCGCGCAAAGAGCCCGTCGCCCGTTGCCCGAAACAGACTTCCAGTTGGCTTGAAAAGATTCAGTCCAGGCCACTACCCCAGGTTCACCGACGTTGATTTTGTAGCTCCTTGATCTAACGTCTTACCTTGGCCGCTGCTCTTGCAGCGGCCTTTTTTATGCGCGCAAGACAACGGCCAAGTTGGCCTTACAAGGTGTCGTCATCACCATCGTCGTAATGAAACTTGTGCAACAGACGATGCGCCACCGGTGACAGGATCAAGCCCAGAGTGGCGGCGAACACCAGGTTGGTGTAGAGCCCGTAGGTGGCAAAAAACAGTTTGCCGCCAGGGGTTTGCGGCATGTTGATGGGCCCGATGCCGCCGAGGATCATGGCTGCGTCATACAAGGCGTCGTGAAAGGAAATGTCCTGCTCGAAGTACAGCAGACCGCTGATACCCAGCAACACCGAAAAGCTGATCAGGGCCAGAACCACCAGGCCGTGAACACATAGACGCCGGATAAACAGCAGTCGCGACAGTACCGGCTGATCCTTTGACTCATACATCTCAAGCGCTCCTTGTGCGTTCGCCAGCCGTCGAGCATAGAGACGAACGCCACAGGAGTAAAACCGCCGGAGCCCAGGCTCCGGCGGGTCATTGCCTGGCGGCTTTCAAGCCTGGAAAAAACGCCCGCCGATCAGCGCCGGACAAGGCTGACCCACGCAGCGTCAGAGGGCGTACTTTTGCAGATTCTGCATCATCTCCTTGAGCGCCTCGATGTTGTCCTTGGGATGCGCCGCCCCCTCGAAATCGCAGATCTGCTGCCAGTGCGCCGCCACATCGTCGGGCGAAAAGCCCTGGCGCGGATCAAAACCGGCGCCCAGGCTGCGCTCCCAGCGCACCTTGCCGATCCAGCCGCCGCCCACTTCGAACAGGCCGGAGGTTTCCTCACACTGCTCGCTGCCCAGGTACACCACCAGCGGGCTCACCAGTTCCGGCTTGAGCTGCTCGAACACCTGTGGCGGGATCAGGCCCTCGGTCATCCGCGTGCCACCGGTCGGGGCAATGGCGTTGACCAGGATGTTGTTCTTGCGCCCTTCGATGGCCAGGGTCCGGGTCAGGCCGTACAGGCCGAGCTTGGCCATGCCGTAGTTGGACTGGCCGAAGTTGCCGTAGATGCCTGATGTGGACGCGGTGAAGATCACCCGTCCGTACGCCTGGTCCCGCAGATGCGGCCAGGCGGCGCGAGTGACTTTGTAGGCACCTTCGACATGCACCCGGTACACCAGGTCCCAATCGGCATCGTCCATCTTGTGGAAGGTCTTATCCCGCAGGATGCCAGCGTTGTTGACCACCACATCGACCCGACCAAACACATCCAGGGCGTTCTGCACGATTTTTTCGCCATCGGTGACCGAGTCGTGGTTGGCCTCGGCGATGCCCCCGGCCTCGCGGATCTGCGCCACCACCCGATCCGCCGCCGAGGCACTGGCGCCCTCGCCCTGGGCCGAGCCCCCCAGGTCGTTGACCAGCACCTTGGCCCCGTGCCTGGCGAACAGCAAGGCATGGGCCCGGCCCAGGCCGCCGCCGGCTCCGGTGATGATCACTACTTTGTCTTGCAAGCGCACAGATTCACTCATACCGAACTCCAGCAGGGCCAATGGACAATTCTTCGAGTGTCGGACAGCCAGCCGGCGGTCACAATAAAAACGTCCGGGCCTGAATGGTGCCCAATAAGACAGCGGGATAATCGCCCCGCCCGCACCAGAGCGCGCCCCTGCCTTGGGCCACACAGTGACCCAAGGCGCTCAGGAACCCATTGCCTGGCGTGGCGGCGCGAGCAATGTGTCGCGAAACCCCAGGTAATGCTTGAGCACCGGCAACGGCGCTTCGATCTGTGGGTAATGGCCGATACCCGGTAGCAGCACCGTGTCCGGCTCGGCGATCAACTGGCGATAGCGCTCCACCATGTGCGCCCCGGAAATCGGGTCCTGGGCGCCATCGATCACCCGCAGCGGCACCTCGCCGCGTTGCATGGCGCCGACCCAACGCTCGCGCTGGGCCCGTCGCTCGGGGATATAAGCGATCAACTTGTGCAGGATGCGCGGCCCGTTGTTGCTGTGCACCAGGCTCCAGAAGTCATCCAGGACCGACTCGCTGGGACCGGTCTGGGGGCCGAAGATCTGCCGGAAACTGTTCGCCAGCCCCTGGCGACTGAACACCCGCCCGAGCATCCAGCCCACGGGGCTGAGCAACAGCTTCTGGGTCAGCACCGGGCGATGGGTTTCCGGAAACAGACCGCCATTGAGGAACACGCAGCTGGCGATCTCGATCCGCGCTTCATAATGCCGGGCCAGCAGTTCCTGGGCGACGCTGTCGCCGTAGTCATGGGCCAGCAGGTGCAGCGGCTCTTGGATCTGCAAATGGGCCAGCAACGCCTGCTGCAAGTCTGCCTGCTCCAGCAGGCTGTACTCATGGTCCAGCGGCTTGTCCGAGTCGCCGAAGCCGAGCATGTCGCAGGCGATCACCTGATAGCGCCGCGCCAGGGGTTGCCACAGGTAATGCCAGTCCCAGCTGGCGGTGGGAAACCCATGGATCAACAGCAGCGGCTCTCCTTGCCCCGCCACCCAATAACGAATGCGCTGGCCGCGAAACACAAAGTCCTTGCCGCGCTTGCGCCAGACACACAGAGGAATTTCGGCGATAGGCATCAGACTTTATAACCCGGGTCGAGTTGATCGAGTTTGCGCAACAGGGCCGGCCAGGCCAGTGCGCCCCCCATCCCCTGGGCACTGCGGGTGACGCCGGCGATCATCGCCTTGGCCCCCGCCAGGATCGATGCAGGAATGGTGATCAGCTCAGCGCCGCCATTCTGCGCCAGCACCTGGATCTCGCAGGCACGCTGGAAGGTGAACATCATCAGGAAGGTATCGGCGATGCTGGCGCCGCAGGTCAGCAAGCCATGGTTGTGCAGCAGCAGGAAGTTGTTGTCCCCCAGGTCGGCCTGCAGCCGCTCTTTCTCCTCGGGGTTCAGGGCCACGCCCTCATAAGGGTGACGGCCCAGGCTCGACAGCACGAACAGCGACTGCTGGCTGATGGGCAGCACGCCCTGCTTCTGCGCCGACACCGCGACCCCGGCGGCCGTGTGGGTATGCAGCACACAGAGCACATCGTGGCGCACCGCATGCACGGCACTGTGAATGGTGTAGCCCGCCGGGTTGATCTCGTAGGGGCTGTCCATCAGCTTGTTACCGGCCTGGTCGACCTTCACCAGGCTAGAGGCGGTGATCTCGTGGAACATCATGCCGAAGGGGTTGATCAGGAAGTCTTCGGTGCCCGGCACCTTGGCGGAGATATGGGTGAAGATCAGGTCGTCCCAGCCGTGCATGGCCACCAGACGGTAGCAGGCGGCGAGGTCCAGACGGGTTTGCCACTCAACGGCGCTGACTTGTTTTTTTACACTCGGTGTCGATTGAACGGGGGCTAGGCTCACGGCAAGGACCTCGGTGATGGTTCTTATTGGATGAGGGAACCCTCAGAGTCTAGACAGCTTGCATCGACTGCGGAGTTGCATTGACAGCCAGCTTGATGACCGTACGGGTCAGCCGGAGAGAAGGCTCTGATCCGCGGCTTTGCGTCAAAGCACAGACGCCAGCAAAGGGGCCGCGAAGAGGTTCAGCAACCCGGTCAACACCATCACCAGACCGGCCACCGAGCCCTCTTCCCCCCCAACTTCATGGGCCCGGCTGACTCCGGCTCCGTGGGCACCGACACCAAACAGCGCGCCCCGGGCCAGGGCACTGCGCAAGGGCAGCCAGCGCAGCAGCACACCGCCGAGCATGGCACCGAACACCCCGGTGAACATCACGAACACCGCCGTCAACTCAGGCACGCCGCCCAGGTCATGGGCCAGGGGCATGGCGAACGGCGTGGTAATGGAACGTGGCACCAGGGACAGGGTCACCGAGCTGTCCAGGGCCAGCATCTTCGCCAAGCCGAAGGAACTGCCGATGGACGCGGCGCTGCCCGCCAGCATGCCCAGCAACAGGGCCGACCAGTGGCGCATCAGCAACTGGCGCTGCTGCCAGATGGGAATCGCAAAGGCCACCGTCACCGGCCCCAGCACCAGCATCAGCCAGTGGGTGTTGGCGGCGTATTCGGCATAGGCGGTGTGCAGCGGCACCGCAATTGCCAGCAGCAGGGCCGGCACCAGGATCAACGGCGATAGCAGGTAGCGCCCGGTGCGCCGGTAGATCCAGCGGCTGAACAGATACGCCCCCAGGGTCAGGGCCAGCCAGAACATCGGCATCAGTTCAAGCTTCATGGCGCATCCTCCAGCGGCAGACCATCTCCACCGTGAGTGCGGTCACCAGCATCACCAGCAGGGTGCTGATACCGATCACCAGCAGAATCCGCCAGCCGTCCTGACGCAGCAGTCCGCCGTAGTCCAGCAAGCTCATCAGCGCCGGAATGAAGAACAGCAGCATCTCCGCCATCAGCAGGCCGGCCCCCAGTTGCAAGGCCGCCGGCTTGACCCAGCCCAGGGCGAAGGCCAGCAGCAACAGCGCAAGGCCAATAACCCCACCGGGAATCGGCCAGGGCAGCCAGGTAGCCAGTTGGCAACCGAGAAAATAGATGGCCAGCAGCGCTGCCAATTCGCCAATCAGGCGGCCCAGGCGTTTACAGGTGGAAATGTTCATGGTGGTTGAGTCCTCTTAGGGGCCCATTTTATGAAAAGCCCCTGCATCACCGAAGCGAATTGTTAGACTTGAAACCATTCCAATCTGGAATTACCACCATGGATTTCAAACAACTGCGCAGTTTTGTCGAAGTCATCCGCCAGGGCGGTTTCACCCAGGCGGCCAGGACCCTGCACATCAGCCAGTCGGCGGTCAGCAAGCAGATCGCGCAGCTGGAGCAAAGCCTGGGCACGCCCCTGCTGGAGCGCCAGGGCTCGCACATTCATCTCACCGCCGCCGGCGGCGTGGTGCTGCAGCGGGCCGAGGACATGCTGCGCCTGCGCCATGAACTGCTCAGCGAACTGGATGACCTGAGCCATCTGGCACGGGGTGAACTGCGCCTGGGTCTGCCGCTGCTGGGCAGCGATGCACTGTTCGCCAGCCGTTTCGCCGAATACCGCCGGCGCTACCCGAATATCCAGGTGCAACTGCTCGAAGGCGGCAGCCTGAATGTCGAGCAGGCCGTGCGCAGTGGCGAGCTGGAACTGGGGGGCAGCCTGACCCCCAAGGACCCGGCGTTTGCCTATCAACCCTTCTGCGATGAACCCCTGGATGCCTTGTTGCCCGCCGATCATCCCCTGGCGCTGAACGCCCAGGTGCGCCTGGAAGAACTGGCCGATACGCCCTTCCTCCTCTATCAGCGCAGCTTTGTGCTCAACGACCGGCTGCTCCAGGCCTGCCAGCAGGTGGGCTTCACGCCAAAGGAAGGGGGACGTAGCGGCCAGGCAGACTTTCTTGCGGCGCTGGTGGCCGCCGGTCAAGGTGTGGTGTTGCTGCCCAGTGTGGTGGCCCGCGGCCTGGTGCGGCCGGGGGTGGTGCGCCTGACGCTGAAGGCCCCGGACTATCTGCGCTGGGACATTGCCTTCATCTGGCGCCAGGGCGCGTATCTGTCCAAGGCAGCGCAAGCCTGGCTGGCGCTGCTACGAGAACAGCCGGTCAACCCCGCAGGGCGCTGACCAACTCGGCCAGCCAGGGCTCGGCATCGGTTTCCGGGGTCACGCTCTCGCTGGCGTCCAGGCGCAGCATCGGCAGCACTTCTTCCACTCCCAGCTCGGCAAACAGCTCACGCATCTGCTCGCCACCGCCACAGAAGGTATCGCCGTAGCTGGAATCCCCCAGGCCGATTACCGCTCCGGGCAGCCCACGCCAGGCGGCGGGCAACTGATCGCGAATGCTCGAATACAGCGGCAGCAGGTTGTCTGGCAGTTCGCCCATGCCGGTGGTCGAGGTCACGGCCAGCAACGCCTGCGGTGCGAAGGCCTGAAGCTCGGTCAAAGTGGCCCGCGAGTTGTGCCAGGCCTCGAAACCTGCGGCGTTGAGGAGCTTGGCGGCGTGCCGGGCGACTTCTTCAGCCGTGCCGTACACCGAGCCGGAAAGGATGGCGACTTTCATCAATCTGTTCCTGAAGCTGACTAAAAGACTGGGATATTACCAGCTACGGAGTAAAATCCCGCTTCTGCTGCCCGCACCGCTCAAAAGCGCCTGTGGACAGCGTGCCAGCGTGACTTAGAATTCAATTCAACACTTGCTGATTGATAGCGGAACTTCGGGATGATCAACGCTCATCTGCTGCAAAAGATGATCAACGCCTCCAACGACGGGATTGTGGTCGCGGAACAGGAAGGCGAAGACAACATCGTGATTTACGTGAACCCGGCTTTCGAGCGACTGACCGGCTACAGCGCCGACGAAGTGCTGTATCAGGATTGTCGTTTCCTGCAGTCCGGAGACCGTGACCAGCCGGGGCTGGAACGGATTCGCCAGGCCCTGAGCCAGGGGCAGCCTTGCCGCGAGGTGCTGCGCAACTATCGCAAGGACGGCAGCCACTTCTGGAACGAACTGTCGATCACCCCGGTATTCAACGACAGCGATCAACTGACCTATTTCATTGGCGTGCAGAAAGACGTCAGTGTGCAGATCAAGGCGCAGCAACGCTTGCTCCAGCTGGAGCAGCAACTGGCCGCAGTGCAAGCCGAGCTCGCGGCCCTCAAGGCGACCGACGGCTCTAATAAGTCGCAGATTTAGTGGTCTGTAGGGATATTCCCCACCGATTTGTCCTTCACCCTTCGAGCAACATCATGCAGCGTGACGCTCTCCTCACCCAGGATGAACTGGACTTCATCCAAACCATGCAGCACAACCCGCAGCTCAATGTGCGCGATGCCACATCGAGCCTGCTGGTCAATGGCGGCTCGCAGATCCGTGACCTGCTGACCCGTCTGGCTGCCAATGAAAAGGTCACCATCCAGGCCCATTTCGACAACCAGCAGATGACCTTCCCCCTGCATCTGGTGGAAGATGAATTCCATGCCCTGCATCTACGCCTGGGGGTGCCGAGCATCTTCGAGGACGGCCCCATGATCCGGCCCTGGCGCCTGACGCTGGAAGAGCCGGTGGCCCTGGAAAACTCCAGGGGCCAGCCTGGACGCCTGTGGGTGCGGGAGGTGTCGTTCAAGGGCGTATTGCTGGAGATCCGCAACCGGACCCGGCCCCCCAAGCAGTTCGCCCAGTGGTTCAGCCCTTCGGGATATGAACGGATTGCCCTGCACGGGCGCTTCGAGCGCCAGACCGAAGCCGGTTTCTATGCCTATCGCCTGGATCAGAGTGACGCGGAAGAAACCGAACGCCTGCGCCAGTTCATCCTCCAGCAGCACCGCCATACCCATCCGGCCCTGCACGCCTGAAGCTGACCGAGAGCCGTTTCAGGTATCCAGGCGACCGCTGAGGAACTGCCGCAGGCGCTTCTGCATCAGACGCCCCTCATTTCCCAGGCACGCCACCGGCGAACCGCTGAAGCTTTCCTGAGCCAGGTCCGCCGCATCTCCGGCAAGCATCAATGGACAGTCCAGAGTCAGCGCCAGACGCTTGAGGCGCTTGGGCAACTCCGCCGTCGGCGCGTGATTGGAGAACACCACCAGGGCCACAGGCTTGAGTTTTTCGCAGACCAGGGTCAGTTCATCCAGCGGTGCTCCCGGCCCCAGCAGGCGGACACCGACCTGGTCATGCCCGAGCATCAGTGCCGCCACCAGCAGCTCCAGTTCGCGGCACTGCGGGCTGAGCGCCGTCAGCAGCAGTTGCCGGTTCTGAGTGGCACGCTGCAACAACAGCCTTTGCGTGATCCGCGCCCGCAAAAAACCATCCAGAAACAACCACTCGCTGGTCTGACCGAAAGTCTCCCGGTCCTGCAGCAGTTGCTTCCAGAACGGCAGGAAAATGTCCTGGAACACCACCGGCAAGGCGTAGCTGGAGAAGACCTGGCCGTAGAGACGCTCCAGTTGCTCTTCATCGAAAGCGCTCACCGCCAGCTTCAACTGATCGCGCCACTGGCCATATTCACCTTGCAGGCCGTCGTCCACCGACACCTTGGCCTGAGCCTGGTCTGCCCGGCTCTTGGCCAGAATCTTGCCGACCTTGCTTACCGCCACACCGCGCTCGATCCAACCCAGAATCTCCCGCACCGCCTCAACATCGTGCATGGAATACAGGCGATGCCCGCTTTCGGTGCGCGTCGGCTGGATCAGACCGTAGCGTCGTTCCCAGGCCCGCAGGGTCACCGGGTTGATTCCAGTCAGGCGCGCCACTTCACGGATCGGAAACAGCTCATCCTGACGGGCAGGGTCAGGAGCCGGAGCAACAGGGACAGGTTCAGTCATGACGGGCATCTGGGGAGAAAACACCAGTAAACAAAGTGGCGGCCATTCTACTCTCCCCAGGTGCAAATGCTTCAAGCGCGAGAAAAACCGACCGGTGTCATTGGTAGCCTCGCGCCAATCAGGAATAATCCTTGCTTGATTCAGGCGCGGCCCACTACCCCGGTGCCACGTCAGCGACTGCCTTACCCAGGCCGCGCATTGGTTTACGGAGATACATAATGTCTACCTCACCCGTCACCCTGATGGTTGCCCGGCGCGTTGCCGACGGCCGTTACCAGGACCTGATCGCCTGGCTGCGCGAAGGCGAACAACTGGCCACCGACTTTCCCGGCTACCTGGGTTCCGGCGTTCTGGCCCCACCACCTGACGACGACGAATTCCAGATCATCTTCCGCTTCGCCGACGAACAGACCCTGCACACCTGGGAACACTCCGCCTCGCGCACCGCCTGGCTGGCCCGGGGCAGCGACTTGTTTGCCCACCCATCGGAACATCGCGTCAGCGGTATCGATGGCTGGTTCGGCGCAGTCGGACAACGACCACCGCGCTGGAAACAGGCCGCGGCCATCTGGCTGGCGTTCTTCCCGGTGTCGCTGCTGTTCAACTTCGTCTTAGGTCCCCTGCTCAGCGACCTGAGCCTGTTGCCCCGGGTGTTTGTCAGCACCCTGGCGTTGACCCCGTTGATGGTCTACCTCTTCATTCCGATGTCCACCCGCCTGCTGGCTAACTGGCTCAACAGCACACCTGCGCGCCCGCTGCCGACCAGCGCCTCGACGCAGAATCCGTGATTCGCCGGCAAGCCGGCTCCTACATCGCCCTGTAGGAGCTGGCTTGCCAGCGCAGCCCCCGAGCAACAGGCACAACCCATCCCGCCGCTGGTATAGTTTTCCCCTACCCGCGACGCGAGCCCTTCATGAACACCTCCTCCGCTCCGATCCTGATCACTGGTGCCAGCCAGCGTGTCGGCCTGCATTGCGCCCTGCGCCTGCTGGAAGACGGGCAGCCGGTGATCGTCACTTACCGCAGCGACCGCCCGGGCCTGCAGACCTTGCGGGAAAAAGGCGCGATCCTGCTGCATGCCGACTTCTCCAGCGAAGCCGGAATCCTGGCCCTGATCAGCGAGGTGAAACACCACACCGACCGCTTGCGGGCCATCGTCCACAACGCCTCAGAGTGGCTGGAAGAAAGCCCAGGCGAGGAAAGCGCGGCCTTTACCCGGATGTTCAGCGTGCACATGCTCGCGCCCTACCTGATCAACCTGCACTGCGCAGAGTTGCTGCAGCGTTCGAGCCCGGCGGACATCATCCACATCAGCGACGACGTGACCCGCAAGGGCAGCAGCAAGCACATCGCCTACTGCGCCAGCAAAGCCGGGCTGGACAGCCTGACCCTGTCCTTCGCGGCAAAATACGCCCCGGCAATCAAGGTCAACGGCATCGCTCCGGCCCTGCTATTGTTCAACCCCGACGACGACGCGGCGTACCGCGCCAAGACCCTGGCCAAATCCGCCCTGGGCATCGAACCCGGCAGCGAAGTGATCTACCAGAGCCTGCGCTACCTGCTGGACAACCCCTATGTCACCGGCACCACCTTGACCGTCAACGGCGGGCGGCACGTCAAATAAGCCGGCCCCCACGAGGACCTTGCATGAGCCTTTCCCTGCCCCAACACTACCGCGAGATCCTCAAGGGCCTCGGTGAAGACCCCGAGCGCGAAGGTTTGCTCGACACCCCCAAGCGCGCGGCCAAGGCCATGCAGTACCTGTGTCATGGCTACAGCCAGTCGGTGGACGAGATCGTCAATGGCGCACTGTTCGCCTCCGACAGCGACGAAATGGTGATAGTCGCCGACATCGAGCTGTACTCCCTGTGCGAACATCACCTGCTGCCCTTCATCGGCAAGGCCCATGTGGCTTATATTCCTACCGGCAAGGTGCTGGGGCTGTCGAAGATCGCCCGGATCGTCGATATGTTCGCCAGACGCCTGCAGATCCAGGAAAATCTCACCCGGGAAATCGCCGACGCGGTGCAAAGCGTGACCCAGGCCGCGGGCGTCGCGGTGGTGATCGAAGCCAAGCACATGTGCATGATGATGCGCGGCGTCGAGAAACAGAATTCCACCATGCACACCTCGGTGATGCTCGGCGCCTTTCGCGACTCGAGCACCACTCGCCAGGAATTCCTGCAATTGATTGGACGGAGCAAGTAGCAATGCCACAACTTCAGCCAGGAATGGCTCGTATCCGAGTCAAGGACCTGCTCCTGCGGACCTATATCGGAATCAACGAGGAAGAGATCCTCAACAAGCAGGATGTGCTGATCAACCTGACCATCCTGTACCCCGCCCATGATGCGGTGCGCGACAACGACATCGATCACGCGCTGAACTACCGCACCATCACCAAGGCAATCATTGCCCACGTCGAAGGCAATCGCTTCGCCTTGCTGGAGCGCCTGACCCAGGAACTGCTGGACCTGGTGATGTGCAACCTCTCGGTGCAGTACGCCGAAGTCGAAGTCGACAAACCCCACGCCCTGCGCTTTGCCGAATCGGTATCGATCACCCTCGCGGCCAGCCGCGCTGGCTCATAGAGAACAGCCATAGCGGCAAGCGCCTGTCTTGGCGCTTGCCGCTGCATTGGAGAGTCACATGACCGAACAACAACGCCTGGAACTGGAAGCCGCGGCCTTTCGCCGCCTGGTGGCCCACCTGGACAACCGCAAGGACGTGCAGAACATCGACCTGATGAACCTGGCCGGGTTCTGCCGCAACTGCCTGTCCAAGTGGTACAAGGCCGAGGCCGACGAACGCCAGATCGAGGTCAGCCTCGATGACGCCCGTGAAGTGGTGTACGGCATGCCCTACGCCGAATGGAAAAATCTCTACCAGAAAGAAGCCAGCGCCGAGCAGCAAGCGGCGTTCGCCAAAGGAAAGTCCCATGACTGATCTGAACACCCTGCGCGCCAGCCTGAACAGCGGTGAACACGCTTTTGCCGACACCCTGGCCTTTGTCGCCGCCGGTTACGACTACCAGCCTCAGGCCTTCAACAACGGTGGCGTGGAAAACGCCGCCGGGCAGAACGAAGGCTCGTGCAAGACCCTGGGCCTGGCCCTGTTGGAAGGCCTGAGCGACACAGAAGCCCTGCTGGCCTTCGGCGAGCACTACCGCTCGGTACTGGCCACCCCCGAAGGCACTGACCACGGCAATATCCGCGCCCTGATCGCCCACGGCCTGGCCGGGGTCAAGTTCGCCGCCCAGCCGCTGACTCGCCGTTGAACCGTACTCTGTAGGAGCGGGCTCGCCAGCGAAGGCGTCAGCACAGGCGGCGCAAGGCCCGAAGGCCTCTTCGCCGGCAAGCCGGCTCCTACCGTGCAATACCCATAAAAAAACCGGCTTGCGCCGGTTTTTTTATCGCCTGGAAATCAGTGTGCAGCGTTCTGCAGACCGTCCAGGTAACGCTCGGTGTCCAGTGCCGCCATGCAGCCGGCGCCGGCCGAGGTGATGGCCTGACGGTAAACGTGGTCAGCCACGTCGCCAGCGGCAAAGATGCCCTCGACGCTGGTGGCCGTGGCATTGCCGTCACGACCGCCCTGCACCACCAGGTAACCGTCCTTGAGGGTCAACTGGCCTTCGAACAGCGAGGTGTTCGGGGTGTGGCCGATGGCGATGAACACGCCGTCGACTTTCAGCTCGTCGAAGCTGCCGTCGTTGTTCTTCAGGCGCGCACCGGTCACGCCCATGTTGTCGCCCAGGACTTCGTCCAGGTTGGCATTGAGCTTGAGGATGATCTTGCCTTCGGCCACGCGGGCGTTGAGCTTGTCGATCAGGATCTTCTCGGCGCGGAAGGTTTCGCGACGGTGGATCAGGGTCACGGTGCTGGCGATGTTGGCCAGGTACAGGGCTTCTTCGACAGCGGTGTTGCCACCACCGACCACCGCCACCGGTTTGTTGCGATAGAAGAAACCGTCACAGGTAGCGCAGGCCGATACACCCTTGCCCATGAACGCTTCTTCCGAAGGCAGGCCCAGGTAACGGGCGCTGGCGCCGGTGGCGATGATCAGGGCGTCGCAGGTGTAGGTCGCGCTGTCGCCGGTCAGGGTGTAAGGCTTGGCAGCGAAGTCCACGGCATTGATATGGTCGAAGACGATTTCGGTTTCGAAACGCTCGGCGTGCTCGCGCATCCGCTCCATCAGCGCCGGGCCGGTCAGGCCGTGCACGTCGCCAGGCCAGTTGTCGACTTCAGTGGTGGTGGTCAGTTGGCCACCGGCCTGCATACCGGTGATCAGCAGCGGCTTCAGGTTGGCACGGGCGGCATAGACGGCGGCGCTGTAACCGGCAGGGCCGGAACCGAGAATAATCACACGCGAATGGCGTACTTCAGACATGACTCACTCCTATCGACCGGCCCGGGTGCCCTGGCGCGGAACGCCGGATTGCCGGCTGGAATAAAAAAGGACGGCGAAACCTTGGGGAAGGCTTGAACTCGACCGTCCAAAAAATAATGGGTGAAGCGTATAGAGGGGGCGAAGATTAAGGAAATACGGTTTAACAATCCAGCTCATAGGCGGTCTCTATCCTCAGCAGGCCCATTTGAAAGGGTCTTTGTTACCGTTGATGTCGACCTGTTCACGGTGCTTTCGCCCCCCGGGCAAAGCCGGTAAGGTCGGCGCGTTTTCCATCTGCTCGGAGCGTTCTATGCCCGCCCCCGTACTGTCAGGCCCGCAATACCTGCGTGAAGGCCTGAAGCTGGTCCTCAGTCCCGGCCTGCGCCTGTTCGTGCTACTGCCCCTGGTGATCAACCTGGTGTTGTTCGTCGGATTGATCTATTTCGCCGGCCACCAGTTCAGCCTGTGGATCGACACCCTGATGCCGACCCTGCCGCAATGGCTGAGCTTTCTGAGCTACATCCTCTGGCCGCTGTTCATGGTGCTGGTGGTGTTGATGGTGTTTTTCACCTTCACCATGCTGGCCAATATCATTGCCGCCCCCTTCAACGGCTTTCTATCGGAAAAAGTCGAGATCGTGGTCCGTGGCACCGACGATTTCCCGCCCTTCAGCTGGGGCGAACTGATCGCCATGATCCCCCGCACCCTGTCCCGGGAAATGCGCAAGCTCGGCTACTTCCTGCCCCGGGCCATCGGCCTGTTCATCCTGTCGCTGATCCCGGTGGTCAACCTGATTGCCGCGCCGCTGTGGCTGCTGTTCGGCGTCTGGATGATGGCCATCCAGTACATCGACTACCCGGCGGATAACAACAAGATGAGCTGGCAGGAGATGATCGTCTGGCTGCGGCAGAAGCGCTGGCAGAGCCTGGGTTTTGGCGGCATCGTCTACCTGGCGCTGATGATCCCCTTCGTCAACATCCTGATGATGCCGGCCGCCGTGGCCGGGGCGACGCTGTTCTGGGTGCGTGAGCGCGGGATGGAGAACCTGCCGGCCAAATAAGGCTGGCGTGTCATAAATCCATCATCCAGGCGTCACAATGACGACATGGCCTCAGTCGACACTGAGGTCATGACGACAGCTCTGCACATCACCCTCATCACTGAAACCTTCCCACCGGAAATCAATGGCGTGGCCAATACCCTTGGCCGCCTGTGTGATGGCCTGCGTGCCCGTGGGCATCAGGTGGAACTGGTGCGTCCGCGCCAGGGTTGTGATCAGAGCCGCCCCAGCGACGAGGCCCTGATGCTGTGCCGCGGCTGGCCACTGCCGGGATACCCGGGGCTGCAATGGGGCCAGTCGTCGATGCACAAACTGCTGCGACGCTGGAAACGCCAACGCCCGGACGTGCTCTACATCGCCACCGAGGGCCCGCTGGGGCTGTCCGCGCTGCGGGCGGCGAAACGTCTGGGGATCTCGGTGGTCAGTGGCTTCCATACCAACTTCCAACAGTATTCCAGCCAGTACGGCCTGGGTTTGCTGACGCGCTTGCTGACCCATTACCTGCGCTGGTTCCACAACCGTTCGAAGCTGACCCTGGTGCCCAGCGCCAGTCAGCGCCTGGAGCTGGAGCGTCGGCACTTCGAACGCCTGGCACTGCTGTCCCGGGGCGTCGACAGCCAACTGTTCCATCCGGCCAAACGCCTCAATGAGCTGCGCACCCGCTGGGGCCTGGGCAACGATGATCTGGCGGTGATCCATGTCGGGCGCCTGGCCCCGGAGAAGAACCTGAGCCTGCTCAAGCGCTGCTTCGAGCAACTCAAGGCCACTTATCCACAGCGGAAGATGAAACTGATCGTGGTGGGTGACGGCCCACAACGCGCCGCCCTGGAAAAAAGCCTGCCCGAGGCCCTGTTCTGTGGCAGTCAGCGGGGTGAAGCCCTGGCGGCCCATTACGCTTCGGGGGATGTGTTCCTGTTTCCCAGCCTCACGGAAACCTTCGGCAATGTGGTGCTGGAAGCCCTGGCTTCCGGGCTGGCGGTGGTGGCCTACGATCAGGCCGCTGCAGCCCAGCATATCCGCCATGGCTACAACGGCGTGCTGGCCATGCCCGGGGATGAAGGCGCGTTCTGTGAGGCCGCCGGCTGGCTGCTGGAGGAAGCGGAAACCCTGCGCCGGGTACGTCTCAACGCCCGGCAACACGCCAGCCGCCAGGGCTGGCCGGCCGTGATCGCACAGTTTGAGGATCAGTTGCGCAGTGTCTGCCAGCCAGCACCGGTCGTGGATTACGAAGGGATGATCGAAGCGGCGCTGGAACCACGCAGCGCCACAGAGACACTTGGTGCGGCAAGGAGGCTGCCCCCCTCATCGCCCGGGGCCAGAAGTTAAACCAGGGTCGTCAGTGCTTCACGGCTGAACGGCAGGATGTCCTGCTCACGGCCTTCACGGACTTTCTGCGCCCAATCCGGGTCCACCAACAGTGCCCGACCCACGGCCACTAGATCGAACTCGTCGTTGTTCAAGCGCTGCAGCAGGTTTTCCAGGCTGGCCGGCTGCGCCACCTTGTCGGTGTTGACCATGAACTGCAGGAACTCGCCGTCCAGGCCGACGCTGCCCACGGTGATGGTGGGTTTGCCGGTGAGCTTGCGGGTCCAGCCTGCCAGGTTCAGGTCCGAGCCTTCGAACTCCGGCTCCCAGAAGCGTCGCGTCGAGCAGTGGAAGATATCCACACCTGCATCTGCCAACGGCTTGAGGAAGGCGCCCAGAGCTTCCGGGGTCTGCACCAGACGCGCGCTGTAATCCTGCTGCTTCCACTGGGAGAAACGCAGGATGATCGGGAAATCCGGGCCGACGGCAGCCCGTACCGCCTGGATCAACTCGATGGCGAAACGCGAGCGCTGCGCCAGGTCGCCGCCGTATTCGTCGGTGCGCTGGTTGGTGCCCTCCCAGAAGAACTGGTCCACCAGGTAACCGTGGGCACCATGGATTTCCACACCGTCCATGCCGATGCTCTGGGCATCCTTGGCGGCCTGGGCAAAGGCTGCGATCACTTCCTGGATGTCCTGGTGGGTCATGCCATGCACCAGCACCTTGCCGTCCTTGAGCTTCTCGGTCGGGCCATAGCCGGGCACGCTGGCGTCCGGCTCGGTGCCCAGGCGCCGCACATTACCCACATGCCACAGTTGCGGAACGATCTTGCCACCTTCGGCGTGGACCGCATCCACCACCTTCTTCCACCCGGCCAGGGCCGCCTCGCCATGGAACTGCGGCACATTGGGGTAACCGTTGGCGGCCTGGTGCCCCACCGTGGTGCCCTCGGTGATGATCAGGCCGACACCCGCAGCAGCGCGGCGACGGTAATACTCGATGACCTTGGCGTTGGGCACGCCACCCGGAGAAAACGAACGGGTCATCGGCGCCATCACTACGCGGCTCGGCAGCTCCAGCGCGCCGAGTTGAAAGGGTTTGAACAAGGCTTGAACAGGCATGCTGCACTCCGACAAAAAGGCTCGAGTCGATACTCGACGCACAAGACTGCGCCGGGTACCTGCCCCGGCGCACTTATGATGAGGATAATATGGCCCCCTCACAGTGCTGCACAGCATTATTGATTTGAGTGATCTAGATGCAAAAACGCCGCATTGCAGCGGCGTGAAAGAGGGGCCCGGCAGTCCTTAGCTCAGGGCTTTTTCGATGGCCTGGACCACAGTCGGATCATCCGGAGCGGTACGGGGCGAGAAACGCGCCAGTACCCGACCGTCCTTGCCCAACAGGAATTTCTCGAAGTTCCAGGTGATATCCCCGGGAAACTCCGCGCCCTCGCCCGCCAGCAAACGGTACAGCTGATGACGTTCGGGACCGTTCACGTCCAGTTTGCTGCTCAAGGGAAAAGTCACCCCGTAGTTGAGGCTGCAAAACTCCTGGATCTCCTGCTCGGTGCCCGGTTCCTGCCCGGCGAACTGGTTGCAGGGCAACCCCAGCACGCTGAATCCCTGGGCCTTGTATTGCTGGTAGAGATTCTCCAACGCCGCATATTGTGGTGTCAGACCACATTTGGAGGCGACGTTGACCACCAGCACGACTTGCCCCTTGAAGGGCGCGAGCGGCAGCTCCTGACCATCCAGGGCTTTCAATTTAAGGTCGTGAAAAGCACTCATGACGAACTCCAAATTCCTGTGTTCTTACAGAAAAACAGCCTCTCGACAGTACAGCCAAAAGCCGCGGACTAAAAAGGCGCCCTCGGGCGCCTCTCCAGTAAGCTTGAGCTTAGCGCAGAAAATCAGTGGTGATGGCCACCTTCGCCATGGACGTGACCATGAGCAACTTCTTCCTGGCTGGCATCACGGATGGCAACGATCTTGACCTGGAAGTTCAGGCGCTGACCGGCCAACGGGTGGTTGCCGTCTACGGTCACGTCGTCACCGTCCAGATCACGGATGGTCACGATCTGCATCTGGCCGTCCGGAGCGGACGCGTGGAACTGCATGCCCACTTCCAGTTCGTCGACGCCTTCGAACATGCTGCGGCTCAGGGTGCTGACCAGTTCGGCAGCGTATTCGCCGTAGGCATCTTCAGGTTCCACGGAGACGTTCAGTTCGTCACCGACTTGCTTGCCTTCCAGAGCCTTTTCCAGACCAGGAATGATGTTACCTGCGCCTTGCAGGTAAACCAGCGGGGCGCCGCCGGCAGAGCTGTCGATGACCTCACCAGCATCGTTGGTGAGGGTATAGTCGATGGAGACAGCCTTATTGGCGGCGATCAGCATGGGGCGGGACCTTTTGCATAAGAATGAAGAACGGGCAAGTTTAGCGAAGCAATCGCTCGAAAGCGAACGGAACCCGGACCAACGGAACGTGAAAAATCACTCGACAATCTGCGGTTTCCATCAGGACGAAGAGGGTCATTGGGTGGCCGAACTGTCCTGTGGGCATACCCAGCACCTGCGTCACTTGCCGCCCTGGCAATCCCGGGCCTGGGTACTGGACCCGCAGTTGCGGGCGGAAAAAATAGGCCAGCGCTTTGACTGCGGCTGGTGTGCTCAAGCACCGGATAACGATAACCTTAGCGCCTGACGACCAGGCAGACGGCTGCAGACCGTCGCCTTTGCCATGCACCTTCTGAGAACTCGCATGCAAACTTTTTTTATCGCGCCCACCGATTTTGGTGTGGGTCTGACCTCCATCAGCCTCGGGCTGGTGCGTACCTTGGAACGGGCCGGCCTCAAGGTCGGCTTTTTCAAGCCCATTGCCCAGCCCCACCCCGGTGATACCGGCCCCGAGCGCTCCACCGAGCTGGTAGCCCGGACCCACGGCCTGAAGCCGCCACAACCCCTGGGCCTGGCCCATGTGGAGCGAATGCTCGGCGACGGCCAGCTGGATGAATTGCTAGAGGAAATCATCACCCTCTACCAGCAGGCCGCCATCGGCAAGGACGTGCTGATCGTCGAAGGCATGGTACCGACCCGCAGCGCCAGCTACGCCGCCCGGGTCAACCTGCACCTGGCCAAAAGCCTGGATGCCGAAGTGATCCTGGTCTCTGCTCCGGAAAACGAAGTGCTCACCGAGCTGTCGGGACGGGTCGAGTTGCAGGCGCAGTTGTTCGGCGGCCCGCGAGACCCGAAAGTGCTGGGGGTGATCCTCAACAAAGTGCGTACCGACGAAAGCATGGAGGCGTTCTCCGCCCGTTTGAAGGAGCACTCGCCCTTGCTGCGCAGCGGCGACTTCCGCCTGCTGGGCTGCATTCCCTTCCAGCCGGAACTGAACGCACCGCGCACCCGCGACGTAGCCGACCTGATGGGCGCCCAGGTGCTCAATGCCGGGGACTATGAAACCCGGCGCATGACCAAGATCATCATTTGCGCCCGCACCATGCGCAACACCGTGGAACTGCTCAAGCCCGGCGTACTGGTGGTGACCCCGGGGGATCGCGACGACATCATCCTCGCCGTGAGTCTCGCGGCGATCAACGGTGTGCCCCTGGCCGGCCTGCTGCTGACCAGCGACACCCTGCCCGACCCGCGCATCATGGATCTGTGCCGTGGTGCCCTGAACGCCGGCCTGCCGGTGCTGTCGGTCAGCACCGGGTCCTACGACACCGCCAACCAGCTCAATGGCCTGAACAAGGAAATCCCCATCGATGACCGCGAGCGCGCGGAAATCATCACCGACTTCGTCGCCAGCCACCTGGACGCCAACTGGCTGCACCAGCGCTGCGGCACTCCGCGGGAAATGCGCCTGTCGCCGGCGGTGTTCCGCTATCAGTTGATCCAGCGGGCACAGGACGCCAACAAGCGTATCGTCCTGCCCGAAGGCAGCGAACCCTTGACCGTGCAGGCCGCCGCCATCTGCCAGGCCCGGGGCATCGCCCGTTGTGTACTGCTGGCCAAGCCAGAGGAAGTGCATGCGGTCGCCCGGGCCCAGGGCATCGAGTTGCCCGAAGGCCTGGAGATTCTCGACCCGGACCTGATTCGCGAGCGCTACGTGGAGCCCATGGTGGCCTTGCGCAAGAGCAAGAGCCTCAACGCACCCATGGCCGAGCAGCAACTGGAGGACCCGGTGGTGATCGGCACCGTGATGCTGGCCCTGGATGAGGTGGATGGCCTGGTATCGGGGGTCATCCATTCCACCGCCAACACCATTCGCCCGGCCCTGCAACTGATCAAGACCGCCCCGGGCTGCACCCTGGTGTCCTCGGTATTCTTCATGCTGTTCCCCGAGCAGGTGCTGGTCTACGGCGACTGCGTGATGAACCCGCACCCCAGCGCCAGCGAACTGGCGGAGATCGCCTTGCAGAGTGCCGACTCGGCGGCGGCGTTCGGCATTACTCCAAGAGTGGCCATGATCAGCTACTCCAGCGGCGACTCGGCCAGCGGCGAAGAAGTGGAGAAAGTCCGCGAGGCGACCCTGCTGGCCCATGAAGCCCAGCGTTCGCTGTTGATCGACGGCCCGCTGCAATACGATGCCGCGGCCAACGAAAACGTCGCCCGGCAACTGGCCCCCAACAGCCAGGTGGCAGGCAAGGCCACGGTTTTCGTGTTCCCCGACCTGAACACCGGCAACACCACCCACAAGGCCGTGCAACGCAGTGCCGATTGCGTGAGCCTGGGGCCGATGCTGCAAGGCCTGCGCAAGCCTGTGAACGACCTGCCCCGGGGCGCCCAGGTGGATGACATCGTCTACACCATCGCCCTGACCGCGATTCAAGCCGCCAACCGACCCATGGATGCCTAAATGCTGGAATTTCTACCTGCCGCCGTGCGCGGGATCATCGCCTCGATCCTGCTGGCGCTGAACACCATCCTGCTGTGCTCGTTCCTGTTCTGCGTGGCGATCTGCAAGGCCCTGCCCTTCGCCCTCACCCAGCGCTTCACCCACTGGCTGATGAACCACACCCACGAAGCCTGGATCAGCAACAACAAGGCCTGGATGCAGCTGGTGTGCCGCACTCGCTGGCACCTTCAGGGCCTTGAAGGCCTGGATTACCAGCACTCCTATCTGGTCACCAGCAACCACCAGAGCTGGGTCGACATCATGGTGCTGCAGTACGTGCTCAACCGCCGCATCCGCCCGCTGAAGTTCTTCCTCAAGCAGGAGCTGATCTGGGTGCCGGTGATTGGCCTCGCCTGGTGGGCCCTGGGCTTTCCGTTCATGAAGCGCTACTCCAAGGCCTACCTGGAAAAGCATCCGGAGAAAAAGGGCAAGGACCTGGAAACCACCCGCAAGACCTGCGCGAAGTTCCGCAACAACCCGGTGGGGATCTTCAACTTCGTCGAAGGCACGCGCTTCACCGAAGGCAAGCATGCCCAGCAACAGTCGCCGTTCCGCTACCTGCTCAAGCCCAAGGCCGGCGGCATCGCCTTTGTCCTGGATGCCATGGGCGAGCAATTGCAATCGATCATCGATGTGACCATCCACTACCCCGCTGGCCGGCCCGGTTTCTGGGACCTGCTGTGCGGCAGGGTCAAGGAGGTGGTGGTGCGCTTTGAGGAAGTGCAGATTCCACCGCAGTTCATTGGCAAGAACTACGAGCAGGACACGACCTATCGCCAGGCATTCCAGGGCTGGATCAACCAGCAGTGGCTGGACAAGGACGCGCTGCTGGAAGAACTGCATCGCGAGTATCCGGCAAAGCCCTGAGGGCCTGTTCGCTGGCAGGCCAGCGCCTGCGTAGCTGCACCGTCCTGGCCGGCTGACGCTATCTGCAGCGCACAAAAAAGCCCGCAGCCGATCACTCGACTGCGGGCTTTTGGCTACGGCTTAGATCGCGCCGCGGCTACGCAACAGGTCCAGCACCTGCTTGACGCTCTCTTCCACCGACAGCGCCTGGGTGTCGATCACCAGATCGGCATTGAGCGGCACGTCATAGGGGAAGGACTCGCCCGGGATGTTGTCCCCAGCGGCAGCGTACAGGCCTTGAGGATCACGCTCAGCGCACACCGCAGGCGATGCCTGGACGTAAACCGTCAGCAGACGATCCTTGCCGATCAGGTCCTTGGCCTGCTCGCGCCCTTCGGCACTCGGCGCCACGAACGCGGCCAGGGTCAGCAGGCCAGCTTCGTTGAACTGACGGGCCACGTGAGCCGCACGGCGCCAGTTCTCGGTACGCCCGGCACGATCCTGTGGCAGACCCTTGTTCAGGTCGTGACGCAGGTTCTGACCATCGAGCACATACACCGCACGGCCCATGTCGAACAGCTTGCGCTCCACCGCATAAGCCAGGGTGCTCTTGCCAGCGCCCGACAGGCCGCTGAACAGCACGGTGGCCGGTTGCTGGCCGAAACGCAGGGCACGCTCCTCAGTGGCCACATGGGCCAGCTTGCCGTGATGGGTGACGCTGCCATGGGCCACTGGCTGGGCGATGATCATGCCGGCGCCGACGGTGCCGTTGGTCAAGCGGTCGATAACGATGAAAGCACCGGTGGTGCGGTTGCTTTCGTAGCCATCCAGGGCAATCGGCGCGTCGAGGCTGATCTTGACCTTGCCGATCTCGTTCAGTTGCAGCGCGCTGGCCGCGCCCTCCTCCAGGGTGTTCACATCAACCTTGTGAGTGATGCTGGCAATCGAACCCGGCACGTAGCTGGTGGCGCGCTTGATGTCGTATTTCTTGCCCGGCAGCATCGGCTCTTCGGCCATCCACACCAGCATGGCTTCGAAGCTGTCGGTGACCGGCGGCACGTTGTCGGCATGCACCAGCAGGTCGCCACGGGAGATGTCGATCTCGTCTTCCATGGTCAGGGTCACGGCCTGGCCTGGACCTGCCTGCTCCAGCTCGCCCTCGAAGGTGACGATGGACTTGACCCGGCTGCTCTTGCCCGACGGCAGCACCACGACTTCGTCGCCCTTGTGCACGATGCCGCTGGCCAGGGTGCCGGCAAAACCACGGAAGTTCAGGTTCGGACGGTTGACGTACTGCACCGGGAAACGCAGGTCGGTGAAGTTACGGTCACCCGCCACTTCCACAGTCTCGAGAATTTCCATCAGCGACTGGCCGGTGTACCAGGGCGAACGCTCGCTCTTGTTCACCACGTTGTCGCCCTTGAGGGCCGACATTGGCACGAAGTGCAGGCTGGTGGGCTGGATCTTCAAACCCTGGGCAAACTTCAGGTAGTCGGCCTTGATCGACTCGAACACGCCCTGGTCGAAGTCCTTGAGGTCCATCTTGTTGATGGCCACGACGATGTGCTTGATGCCCAGCAGGGAGGCGATGAAGCTGTGACGACGGGTCTGGGTCTGCACACCGTAGCGGGCGTCCACCAGTATGATCGCCAGGTCACAGGTGGAAGCACCGGTGGCCATGTTGCGGGTGTACTGCTCATGGCCGGGGGTGTCGGCGATGATGAACTTGCGCTTGGCGGTGGAGAAATAACGATAGGCGACATCGATGGTGATGCCCTGCTCGCGCTCGGCCTGCAAGCCATCGACCAGCAACGCCAGGTCGATGTCGTCACCGGTGGTGCCGACCTTCTTCGAATCCCGGGTGATGGCTTCCAGATGGTCTTCGTAGATCATCTTCGAGTCGTGCAGCAGACGCCCGATCAGGGTGCTCTTGCCGTCGTCGACGTTACCGCAGGTGAGAAAGCGCAGCAGCTCTTTGCGTTCGTGCTGGCCCAGGTAAGCGAGGATGTCCTCGCTGATCAAATCAGATTGATGCGACATGACAGCCCCTTAGAAATAACCCTGACGTTTTTTATCTTCCATCGAGCCGGCGCCATCGTGGTCGATGACCCGACCCTGGCGCTCGGAAGTTCGCGTCAGGAGCATTTCCTGGATGATGTCCGTCAGGCTCTCGGCCTCGGACTCCACCGCGCCCGTCAACGGGTAGCAGCCAAGGGTACGGAAACGCACTTTCTTCTTGACGATGCGGGCTTTCTCTTCATCGGACAGATGCTCGAGGATGCGCTGGTCATCGATCATGATCAGGGTGCCGTTCTTCTCGATCACTTCACGTTCGGCGGCGAAGTACAGCGGCACGATCGGGATGCCTTCCAGGTAGATGTACTGCCAGATGTCCAGCTCGGTCCAGTTGGACAGCGGGAACACGCGGATCGACTCGCCCTTGTTGACCTTGCCGTTGTAGACGTTCCACAGCTCGGGGCGCTGGTTCTTCGGATCCCAGCGGTGCTTGCTGTCGCGGAACGAGTAGACGCGCTCCTTGGCGCGGGACTTCTCTTCATCGCGACGGGCACCGCCGAATGCGGCGTCGAAACCGTACTTGTCCAGAGCCTGCTTGAGGCCCTCGGTCTTCATGATGTCGGTGTGCTTGGCACTGCCGTGGGTGAACGGGTTGATGCCCTGGGCCACGCCATCCGGGTTGACGTGGGTGATCAGGTCCAGCCCCAGCTCCTCGACCATGCGATCGCGGAACTTGTACATTTCCTGGAATTTCCACTGGGTATCGACGTGCATCACCGGGAACGGCAGCTTGCCGGGGAAGAACGCCTTGCGGGCCAGATGCAACATCACGGCGGAGTCTTTACCGATGGAGTACAGCATCACCGGGTTGTCGAACTCGGCGGCCACCTCGCGGATGATGTGGATGCTTTCCGCCTCCAGCTGTTTCAGATGCGTCAGTTTGTCGACCATGGCTACTCACGAAAGCTTTCTTATGGACGGCCAGCGGGCCGTGTTCGAGCGGGGCATGCTAGCACAGCGACCTGCTTCTAATCAGGACGCCAACTAGAACGAAACGGTATATGAATATACCGCTCCGTTAGCCCCCAAACGCCCCTCTGTAGGAGCTGGCTTGCCAGCGAAGGCACTTTCAAGCGCACCTCAGGGCTGAAGATCTTTTTGCCGGCAAGCCGGCTCCTGCACGGGGTCAGATCGGGTTGGGGCAGTCGATGAACAGGTGCTCCAGGGCAAAGCGCCGGGCCAGGTAGTCGCCCAGGGCCTGGACGCCATAACGCTCGGTGGCGTGGTGACCGGCAGCAATGAAGCTGATGTCGTTTTCCCGGGCGCTGTGGAAGGTCTGTTCCGAAGCCTCACCACTCAGGTACAGGTCAACGCCGGCCTGGACCGCCTGGTCGATGTAGCCCTGGCCGCCGCCGGTGCACCAGCCGACCCGGCGGATCATCTCGCTGCCTTCGATCAGCAAGGGTTCGCGGCCCATCACTTCTTGCACCCGCCGGGCAAAGTCCCGCGCCGTCATGGGTTCGCTGAGGGAACCGACCAGACCGACGACCTTGGGGTTCTCCGGGTCCAATGGGCCTTCCACGGTGATATCCAACTGCCGGGCCAACTGCACGTTGTTGCCCACCTCCGAGTGCAGATCCAGGGGCAGGTGATAGGCCAAGAGGCTGATGTCGTGCCTGAGCAGGGTTTTCAACCTACGCTGCTTCATTCCGGTGATGCAGGGGTTCTCGCCTTTCCAGAAGTAGCCGTGATGCACCAGCACCAGATCGGCCTTGGCCTCCACGGCTGCGTCCAGCAACGCCTGGCTGGCGGTCACGCCACTGACGATGCGCATCACCTGCGGGCGTCCTTCGACTTGCAAGCCATTGGGGCAATAGTCGGCGATGCGTGAACTGCCCAGGTAGCGGTCCGCTTCTTCCACCAGTGTGCTCAGGGCAACGGCCATAAAAGACTCCTAAATATCCCGTTCAGAGGCGCGCGCGGCCTCGTATAATGCGCGACATTATGGGCCGTGCGCAGCCCTTCGTAACCACCCAGGACTTGCTCAATGCTCAAGGCTCTGCGTTTTTTTGGCTGGCCGCTACTGGCCGGCGTGCTTATCGCGTTGTTGATTATTCAGCGTTATCCGCAATGGGTCGGGCTACCCAGCCTGGACGTCAACCTGCAGCAAGCTCCGCAAACCACCAGCACCCAGCAGGGGCCAGTCTCCTACGCCGATGCGGTACTGATTGCCGCGCCCGCGGTGGTCAACCTGTACACCACCAAAGTGATCAACAAACCCGCGCATCCGCTGTTTGAAGACCCGCAGTTCCGGCGTTTCTTCGGCGACAACCTGCCCAAGCAGCAGCGCATGGAGTCAAGCCTGGGTTCCGGGGTGATCATGAGCCCCGAAGGCTACCTGCTGACCAACAACCACGTGACTTCCGGCGCCGAGCAGATCGTGGTGGCGCTCAAGGATGGCCGTGAAACCCTGGCAAGGGTCATCGGCAGCGATCCGGAAACCGATCTGGCGGTACTCAAGATCGACTTGAAAAAACTGCCTTCGATCACCGTCGGCCGCTCGGAAAACGTCCGTGTCGGTGACGTCGCCCTGGCCATCGGCAACCCGTTCGGGGTCGGCCAGACCGTGACCATGGGCATCATCAGCGCCACCGGGCGCAACCAGCTGGGCCTGAACAACTACGAAGACTTCATCCAGACCGATGCCGCGATCAACCCAGGCAACTCTGGTGGTGCATTGGTAGACGCCAACGGCAACCTGACCGGGATCAACACCGCCATCTTCTCCAAGTCCGGCGGTTCCCAGGGCATCGGCTTCGCGATCCCGATCAAACTGGCCATGGAGGTGATGAAATCGATCATCGAGCATGGCCAGGTGATCCGTGGCTGGCTGGGCATCGAAGTGCAGCCGCTGACCCAGGAGCTGGCAGAGTCCTTCGGCCTGGCCGGGCGGCCTGGAATCGTGGTGGCCGGGATCTTCCGCGACGGTCCGGCGCAGAAGGCCGGTATGCAGCTGGGTGATGTGATCCTCAGCATCGACGGCGAACCCGCCGGCGATGGTCGTCGTTCGATGAATCAGGTGGCGCGAATCAAACCGACGGACAAAGTCTCGATCCAGGTCATGCGCAACGGCAAGGAACTCAAGCTGACCGCAGAAATCGGCCTGCGTCCGCCGCCCGCACCGGTCAAAGAAGAAGAGTGAATGTGCGCCCGGCCATGCCGGGCTAACAACATACATTCTCATCAGTCATGTTATATTGTTTCAATATTGCTATTGGAACAGCCCGATGACGTCCCGAAAAATCCTCCCCTTGGCAGGCCTGACCCTAGGCCTGCTGGCAGACCCGCTGCTTGCCGAAGAACCGCAGTCGCTGGAACTTGAAACCACCCGCATCACCACCGAATACGAGTCTGCCAGCGGCCCGGTCAAAGGTTACCGGGCCACTCGCTCGGCCAGCGCCACCAAGACTGACACGGCAATCCGCGATATCCCGCAGTCCATCAGCGTGATCCCCGCCAGCGTGCTCAAGGACCTGGGCAGCAGTAACGTCGAGCGGGCCCTGG
Source organism: Pseudomonas danubii (assembly GCF_042980055.1). NCBI lineage: Bacteria > Pseudomonadati > Pseudomonadota > Gammaproteobacteria > Pseudomonadales > Pseudomonadaceae > Pseudomonas > Pseudomonas danubii. The sequence goes on along the minus strand of NZ_CP116502.1, from coordinate 2,270,067 downwards.
AGTTCGCCGGAGGGGTCTCCAAGCAGAACAACTTCGGCGGCCTGACCCTGTATGAATACAGCGTGCGCGGCTTCACCACCTCGGAGTTCTACAAGGACGGTTTCAGCGCCAATCGCGGTTATCCCAGCACCCCGGATGCGGCCAATATCGAGCGCATCGAAGTGCTCAAGGGACCGGCGGCCAGCCTTTATGGCCGGGGCGATCCCGGCGGTACGGTGAACATCGTCACCAAGAAACCTCAGCCCGAAGCCTTCGCCACCCTGCAGACCAGCGCCGGCAGCTGGGACCGCTACCGCACCGCCCTGGACCTCAACACCCCGCTGGATGACCAGGGCAACCTGCTGTCCCGGGTCAACCTGGCGGTGGAGGACAACCACAGCTTCCGCGACCATGTGAACAGCCGCCGGTTGTTCGTCGCCCCTTCCTTCAGTTGGCAGCTGAACCCGGACACCAGCCTGCTGGTGGAGAGCGAGTTCGTGCGCCACAGCTCGACCTTCGACCGCGGCATCGTCGCGCCCAACAATCGCTGGAGCGGCGTCTCGCGCTCGACCTTCCTCGGTGAACCCAACGACGGCAACATCGACAACCACAACACCATGCTCCAGGCCGCCCTGGAACATCACCTCAACGACAGCTGGAAGCTGCGCCTGGCCAGCCACTACAAGGAAGGCAAGTTGTGGGGCTTCGCCTCGGAAACCCGCCCGCTGAATGCCGACCAGCACACCGTCAACCGGCGCTATCGCGAGCGCGACAACAACTGGCACGACAGCATCACCCAACTGGAACTGCGCGGCCTGTTCGACATCGGCAGTTGGCAGCACGAGTTGCTGATCGGCAGCGAATACGAGAACTACCGCAAGAACGAGCGGGTCACCACCATCGCCGGCGGCGCCTACGCTGTCGACATCTACGACCCGATCTACGGCCAGGCCAAGCCCAACGGCAAACGTTCCGGCACGGACTTTTTCGAACATGTCGAAAGCCAGGCCCTCAACCTGCAGGACCAGATTGTCTTCAACGACCGCCTGCGCGGCATGCTCGGCGCCCGCTTCGAACATTTCGAGCAACGGATCGACGACCACACCACCGGCAAGCGCAGCCGCCAGAGCCACGACGCCCTGACCCAGCGCGCCGGCCTGCTGTATCAACTGACTCCGCAGTTGGGGCTGTTCGCCAACGCCTCCACCTCGTTCAAGCCCAACAACGGACTGGATGCGGCCGGCAAGACCTTCAAGCCCGAGGAAGGGGTCGGTTATGAAGTGGGGATCAAGAGCGAGCTGTTCGACGAACGCCTGAGCGCCACCCTCGCCGCCTTCCATATCGACAAGGAAAACGTCCTGGCCCTGGACCCCGGCACCGACTCCAGCCGCGCCGTGGGCAAGGCCCGCAGCCAGGGCTTCGACGTGCAAGTGACCGGCCAGTTGACCGATGCGGTGCGGGTGATTGGTGCCTATGCGCTGATCGATGCCGAGGTCACCAAGGGCGATCGGGCGATCCCCGCCGGCAGTCGCATACTCGGCGTGGCCAAGCACAGTGGCAGCCTGTTGGGCGTCTATGAGTTCCAGGACGGACGACTCAAAGGCTCGGACGTCGGCGCCGCCCTGACCTACGTCGGCGATCGCTCAGGCGAGGCCGGAGGCCGCTTCGAGTTGCCCGCCTACCGCACCCTGGACCTGCTGGCCCACTACAAGGCCAGCGACAACCTGACCCTGGGCCTGAACCTGAACAACCTGTTCGACGAGAAGTACTACGAGCGCTCCTACAGCAACTACTGGGTCAACCCCGGCGAGCCGCGCAACTTCACCGTCAGCCTGACACTCAACCTGTAGCCGGAAATCGCCATGCACAACCTCAAATCAATCGCCCTGCTGGGCCTGCTCGCCACCCTGGGTACAACCCAGGCCTCGGCCCACGGTCTGTGGACCGAACAGCGCCGCGGCAATATCGAAGTGATCTACGGCCACGGCGCCGAAGACGACGCCTTCAAGGCCAAGAAGGTCAGTGGTGCCTGGGCCTACGACGCAGCAGCCAGAATGATTCCGGTGAGCGTGCAACGCCTGGCCGACCACGCGCGCCTGCAACCACTCAAGCCACCGGCGGTGCTGGCTGTGGCGCTGGACAACGGTCCGTGGTCGCAAACGGCGGACAAACGCTGGGTCAACCAGGGGCGCAGCAAAGTCCCGGGGGCCATCGCCTCGACCCACACCTTCAAGTACAGCCTGGCGATCTATCAAGCGGGGGCGAAGCTGCCCAAGCTGGAACAGCTCAAGCTGCTGATCCTGCCGGAAGTCGACCCGCTGACCGTGGGCCAGGGCAACAGCCTGCCGGTGCGGGTACTGCTGGATGGGCAGCCCGTGGCTGGGGTCAAGTTGATCGCCGATTACCGCAATGCACCGAGCACCCTGAGCACCGAAACCGATGCCCAGGGACGCGCTCAAGTGTTGGTGAGAAATGAAGGCTTGAACGTGATTGCCGCAGAGCTTGAAGTGCCGCTCAAGGACGATCCGGATGTGGCTTCACGCGGCCTGTTCAGCTCCCTGACCTTCCTCGGCGAGCCGCACCACGAGTGAGAGCAGCCGGGGGCTGCAGCTACAAGCGGCAAGCTTGTAGCTGCAAGCGAGAGGCTCCAAGCATTGGCTCTGGGCTTCTAACTTAAAGCTGCCCCAATCCGTCGATCAGCGCCTGGTTCTGCTCCGGCGTGCCGATGCTGATGCGCAGGAATTGGGCGATCCGTTCCTGCTTGAAGTGACGCACTATCACCCCTTGCTCACGCAGCTTGGCCGCCAGGCCGGCTGCGTCGTGCTGGGGGTGGCGGGCAAAGATGAAGTTGGCCGCCGACGGCAATACTTCAAAACCCTTGGCCTGCAACTGCGCCACCACCCACTCACGACTGTCGATCACCCGTTGGCAGGTCTTGGCAAAGTACTCGCGGTCCTCGAAGGCCGCCGCTGCACCCACAATGGCCAGGCGATCCAGAGGGTAGGAGTTGAAGCTGTTCTTGATCCGCTCCAGGGCCTCGATCAGGTCCGGATGCCCCACCGCCAGGCCCACCCGCAGGCCGGCCAGGGAGCGCGACTTGGACAGAGTCTGGGTCACCAGCAGGTTGGGGTAGCGGTCTACCAGACTGATGGCAGTCTGGCCACCGAAGTCGATATAGGCTTCGTCCACGACCACCACCGAATCCGGGCTGGCCTGGAGGATCTGCTCCACCGCGTCCAGGGCCAGCAAGCAGCCGGTGGGCGCATTCGGGTTGGGGAAGATGATCCCGCCGTTGGGCTGGGCGTAGTCGGCCACACGGATCTGGAACTGTTCATCCAGGGGCACCGCCTGGTAGTCGATGCCGTATAGACCGCAGTACACCGGGTAGAAGCTGTAGCTGATGTCCGGGAACAGCAGCGGCTTATCCTGCTGCAGCAGGCCATGGAAAATGTGCGCCAGGACTTCGTCGGAACCGTTGCCGAGGAATACCTGATTGCCCTGCACCCCGTAATAGCGGGCCACCGCCTGCTTGAGCAGGTCGCTGTTGGGGTCGGGATACAGGCGCAGGTTGTCATTGAGCTCGGCCTGCATCGCCGCCAGGGCCTTGGGCGACGGGCCATAGGGGTTTTCGTTGGTGTTGAGCTTGACCAGCTTGGTCAGCTTGGGTTGTTCGCCCGGCACGTAAGGCACCAGGTTCTTGACGAACGGACTCCAGAATTTGCTCATGTTCATTGCCCCTGATCTTGGTCGTCGACGATGCGGTATTCGGCGCTGCGGGCGTGGGCGGTCAGCGACTCGCCACGGGCCAGCACCGAGGCGGTCCGCCCCAGCTCGGACGCGCCCTGCTCGGAGCAGAAAATGATCGACGAGCGTTTCTGGAAGTCATACACCCCCAGCGGTGAGGAGAAACGCGCAGTACCGGACGTCGGCAGCACGTGGTTCGGCCCGGCGCAGTAATCGCCCAGCGCCTCGGAGGTGTGACGGCCCATGAAGATCGCCCCGGCGTGGCGGATCTGCGGCAGCCAGGCTTGCGGGTCGGCCACCGACAACTCCAGGTGCTCGGGGGCAATGCGGTTGGCCACGTCCATGGCTTGCTGCATGTCGCGAACCTGGATCAGCGCGCCACGGCCGTTGATCGAGGTGTTGATGATTTCTGCGCGCTCCATGGTCGGCAGCAGCTTGGCGATGCTCGCCGCCACCTTGTCGAGGAACTCGGCGTCCGGGCTGACCAGGATTGCCTGGGCGTCTTCGTCGTGCTCAGCCTGGGAAAACAGGTCCATGGCGATCCAGTCCGGATCGGTCTGGCCGTCACAAACCACAAGGATCTCCGAAGGACCGGCGATCATGTCGATCCCGACCTGGCCAAACACGTGGCGCTTGGCGGTGGCCACATAGATGTTGCCCGGTCCGACCACCTTGTCCACCTGGGGCACGCTTTCGGTGCCGTAGGCCAGCGCGGCCACGGCCTGGGCGCCACCGATGGTGAACACCCGGTCGACCCCGGCGATGCAGGCAGCGGCCAGTACCAGCTCGTTGACTTCACCACGGGGGGTCGGCACCACCATCACCACCTCGGTCACGCCCGCCACCTTGGCCGGGATCGCGTTCATCAGCACCGATGACGGGTAAGACGCCTTGCCCCCCGGCACGTATAGGCCGGCGCGGTCCAGCGGCGTAACCTTCTGGCCCAGCACCGTGCCGTCGGCTTCGGTGTAGCTCCAGGAGTCCTGCTTCTGCTTCTCGTGGTAGCTGCGCACCCGCGCCGCGGCCTTTTCCAGGGCTTCGCGCTGGGCCACGGTGATTCGGGTCAGGGCCAGCTCCAGGCGCTCGCGAGGCAGGATCAGGTCGGCCATGGAGGCCACTTGCAGGCCGTCGAAACGCTGGGTGAATTCCACCAGCGCCGCATCGCCGCGCTCGCGCACGGCCTTGATGATGTCCAGCACCCGCTGATTGACCGAATCGTCAGAGACACTTTCCCAGCTCAGCAGATGATCCAGATGACGGGCGAAATCCGGGTCGGCAGCGTTGAGTCGGCGAATTGCAGTCGGAGCGGTCATAGCGAAGGCCTCAATGATTGGCGAGTGCACAAAAGGGCAAGCTTGGATTTGCAAAGCTCAGGCGCCGCAAGACTACCAAGCCATCCGCGTGGGCACCTGAGCATTCTGGCTATGACGCGGATAGATGGGCGCGGCTCAAGGCCACGCATGTGAATCAGCCGCGGTGTCGCGATTCCACTGCCTTGCGCAGGGTATCGATCAACGCCTGGATACGGGCGTGCTGCATCTTCATCGATGCCTTGTTGACCACCAGGCGGGAGCTGATGGTGGCGATCAGTTCCTGGGGCTCCAGACCGTTGGCCCGCAGGGTGTTGCCGGTGTCGACCACGTCGATGATCTTGTCCGCCAGACCGATCAGCGGCGCCAGCTCCATCGAGCCGTAAAGCTTGATGATGTCGACCTGACGGCCCTGCTCGGCGTAATAACGCTTGGCGACGTTGACGAACTTGGTGGCCACGCGCAGGCGCCCCTTGGGTTCGACGGCGCCAATCGCACCGGCGGTCATCAGCTTGCACTGGGCAATCTGCAGGTCCAGCGGTTCGTACAAGCCCTGGCCGGAGTACTCCATCAGGACGTCCTTGCCGGCCACCCCGAGGTCGGCGGCGCCATGTTCGACATAGGTCGGTACGTCAGTGGCACGCACGATCAGCAGGCGAACGTCGTCCTGGGTCGTGGGGATGATCAGTTTGCGGCTCTTGTCCGGATTCTCGGTTGGCACGATGCCCGCTTCAGCCAGAAGCGGCAGCGTGTCGTCGAGGATACGGCCCTTGGACAGTGCGATGGTCAACATGAGTAACGTAAGTCCTTATGCGGCGACTGATGCCCGGACGCAAACGGCGCCAGACATGCGTCGAGCCTGAAGACAGGCTCGACGTGGAACTGATTCAGCGTTGGGCACCTCCCTGTGCCCGTCATGCAACTAGCCCGGTACGCGGCGGATCTTGGCGCCGAGCATCTGCAGCTTCTCTTCGATGCACTCGTAACCACGGTCGATGTGGTAGATGCGGTCGATCAGGGTGTCGCCTTCGGCCATCAGGGCCGAGATCACCAGGCTGGCCGAGGCCCGCAGGTCGGTGGCCATCACTGGCGCGCCCTTGAGGATCTCGGTGCCGGTAACGATCGCGGTGTTGCCTTCGACCTGGATCTTGGCGCCCATGCGGTGCAGCTCGTACACGTGCATGAAGCGGTTTTCGAAAATGGTCTCGATGACCGCCCCCGTGCCTTCGGCAATCGCGTTCAGGGAAATGAACTGCGCTTGCATGTCGGTCGGGAACGCCGGATACGGAGCAGTACGCACGTTGACCGCCTTGGGGCGCTTGCCATGCATGTTGAGCTCGATCCAGTCGCTGCCGGTGGTGACTTCGGCGCCCGCTTCCTTGAGCTTTTCCAGAACGGCTTCAAGGATGGTCGGATCGGTGTCCTTGACCTTGACCCGGCCGCCGGTGACGGCTGCGGCCACCAGGTAGGTACCGGTTTCGATACGGTCAGGCATCACTTTGTAGATCGCCGAATGCAGACGCTCGACGCCATCGATGGTGATGGTGTCGGTGCCAGCACCGGAAATCTTCGCACCCATGGCGATCAGGAAGTTCGCCAGGTCGACGACTTCAGGTTCGCGGGCGGCGTTCTGCAGCACGCTGCGGCCCTTGGCCAGGGCAGCGGCCATCATGATGTTCTCGGTACCGGTCACACTCACGGTATCGAAGAAGAAGTTGGCACCGCGCAGGCCGCCTTCAGGCGCCTTGGCCTTGATGTAGCCGCCCTCGACATCGATCACCGCGCCCATGGCTTCCAGGCCGCGAATGTGCAGGTCCACTGGACGCGAACCGATGGCGCAACCGCCTGGCAGGGCCACTTCGGCTTCGCCGAAACGGGCAACCATCGGGCCCAGTACCAGGATCGAGGCGCGCATGGTTTTCACCAGCTCGTATGGCGCCACCAGGGTCTTGATGGTGCGTGGATCGATTTCGACGCTCAGTTTCTCGTCGATCACCGGCTCGATGCCCATGCGACCGAACAGTTCGATCATGGTGGTGATGTCGTGCAGGTGCGGGAGGTTGGCCACGGTGACCGGGCCATCGCACAGCAGGGTTGCTGCCAGAATCGGCAGCGCGGAGTTCTTGGCCCCGGAAATGCGGATCTCGCCATCAAGGCGAACGCCGCCGGTAATAATCAATTTATCCATAACAGTCTCGACGCCCTTGGGCTCAGGTGCGCTCGGCCCAGGCCGCGCGGCTGAAAAATTTCATAGTGATCGCGTGGATGCTGCCATCGGCAATCCATGGATTCAAATGGGCATAGATGCTCTGCTGACGCTTCACCGGGCTCAAGGCCGACAGTTCGTCGCTAATCACGTTCAGCTGAAAGTTGCAGCCTTCGCCCTCAACTTCTACCTGAGCTCCGGGCAGCTTTCCCTCAAGAAAGCTCTTCACTTCGTTGGCCTGCATGCTCAACCTCAATCGGCGCCCTGTGCGCGCGGGTCGGACATCATACAAAAAAGCCCCGCGCCTGCGAACCCCGCATAGCAGGACTCTGACGGGGGGCTTCTATATAGATGTGGGTTACTACGGATGGAGAAGGATCTCGGTGACCCCGGATACTTCGGCAATTTCTCGCATGTCTTCGGGCAAGGCACGAACACTCACTGCCTTGCCCAGGTCCTGGGCATCACGCATGAAGGCCAGCAGCAGGGCCAGGCCGACACTGCTGGACTTTTCCACCGCCGAGCAATCCAGCACCAACGCCGCAGCGGTGCTGGACTTGATCAATGCCTGGCCCTGCTTGCGCAGACCCGGACCGCTGCGGTAATCCAGCACACCGCTGATCAGCAACTCCCCGGCGTCCCCGAGGCGTACGGCGGACTCGCTCATTGCGCAACCTTATCTGCGGCGTCTTCGGTCACTTCCTTGGCCTTGGCCACTTCGCCGGCCCAGCCGTCGATGGTCTTGTCCAGGTTGTTGCCGTTACGCTGCATGGCATCGGCGAACTGATCACGGAACAGCTTGCCGATATTGATGCCGTTGATAATCACGTTACGCACTTTCCACTCGTCGTTGATCTTCTCCAGGGTGTAGGACACCGGGTAGATCGCGCCGTTGTTGCCTTTGACCTGCATATCCACGCTGGTACGGGTACCGCTTTCATCCTTGGCAGGAGAAACAGTGATGCCCTGGTTGTTGTACTCCAGCAAGGCATTGCCATAGAACTGCATCAGGCTGCGCTTGAAGTTTTCCTGGAAGCGCGCCATCTGCTCAGGGGTGGCCTTGCGCGAATACTTCACGGTCATGATGCTGCGGGAGATGCCATCGGCGTCCACCACCGGACCGACAATACCGTTCAAGGCGTTGTAGAAGTCGTTCGGGCTTTGCTTGTACTTCTCTTTATTGGCCGCCAGATCCGCCAGCAGCCGGGTGGTCGTGTCCTGCACCAGATCATGCGCGGAAGGCGTGCTTGCCGCATTGGCCAGCAACGGCAAAGCCGCCAGCAGGACCAACAAGCCACGTCGCAAGATAGAGATCATCGAAAAACTCCTCATTTGGCGTCTTTGCTAACGGTATTGAGCAGGAATTTACCGATCAGGTCCTCCAGCACCAGCGACGACTGGGTGTCGTGGATGGTTCCACCATCCTTGAGCAAGGCTTCTTCCCCGCCCACGCTGATACCGATGTACTTCTCACCCAACAGGCCAGCCGTCAGGATAGATGCAGTGGAGTCGGTCGGCAGATTATCCACACGCTTTTCCAGTTGCATCGTCACCCGGCCGGTGAAGCTGTCACGGTCCAGATCGATCGCTGTAACCTTGCCGATGGTCACACCGGCCATGGTCACCTTAGCTCTGACCGTCAAACCGGCGATATTGTCGAAGTAGGCGTAAAGTTTATAGGTATCGGTGCTCGCAGTCGGAGACAAGCCACTGACCCGCAGGGCAAGCAACAGCAAAGCCAGGATGCCGGCCAGCAGAAAAAGGCCGACACCGATTTCCAGGGTGCGGTTTTGCATCAGAAATCTCCAAACATCAAGGCGGTCAGAATAAAGTCCAAGCCGAGTACGGCCAACGAGGCATACACCACGGTCTTGGTAGTGGCACGGCTGATCCCTTCTGAAGTGGGCTCACAGTCGTAGCCTTGGAATACGGCGATCCAGGTCACTACAAACGCAAAAACAATACTTTTGATCACACCGTTGAGCACGTCACCGGTGAAGGTCACGCTGTTCTGCATGTTCGCCCAGTAGGAACCGTCATAGACGCCCAGCCAGTCGACAGCCACCCAGGAACCACCCCAGATTCCCACCACGCTGAAAATCATCGCCAGCAACGGCAGGGAAATGAAGCCGGCCCACAGGCGCGGCGCAATGATGTACTTGAGTGGATCGACCCCGATCATCTCCAGGCTGGAGAGTTGCTCGGTGGACTTCATGTTGCCGATTTCCGCGGTCAGCGCCGACCCGGCACGACCGGCGAACAGCAACGCAGTCACCACCGGGCCCAACTCCCGCAGCAAGGTCAGGGCAACCATTTGCCCGACGGCCTGCTCCGAACCGTAGCTGGACAGAATGTTGAAGCCCTGCAGCGCCAGCACCATGCCGATGAAGATCCCGGACACGACGATGATCACCAGGGACATCACGCCCACCGAATGCAGTTGCTTGACCAGCAGGCCAAAGCTGCCGCCAATGCCGCCGCGCCCCAGCAACGCATGAAACAGAAACAGCGTGGAGCGCCCCAGTACCGCCAGGACATCGATGCCTGAGCGACCGAAGAGGCGAACCCTCTCGATTAGCGATATTTTGCGCATCAGCGCTTCCCCAGAAGATCTGCGCGGTAATCCGTCGCTGGAAAGTGAAACGGCACTGGGCCGTCGGGATCGCCCTTCATGAATTGACGGATACGCGGATTGTCGGAGTCCATCAGTTCGTCAGGAGTTCCCTGCCCCAATACCTGGCCATCGCCGACCACATAGAGGTAATCGGCAATGCTCGCGGTTTCCGCAAGATCGTGGGACACCACGATGCTGGTAATGCCCAGGGCATCGTTGAGCAGGCGAATCAAGCGCACCAGGACGCCCATGGCAATCGGGTCCTGGCCCACGAAAGGCTCGTCGTACATGAGAATCTGCGGGTCCAGGGCGATGGCCCGGGCCAGGGCGACCCGACGCTTCATGCCGCCGGACAGCTCGTCGGGCATCAGGTCGACGGCACCGCGCAGGCCCACCGCCTGTAGCTTGAGCAGCACGATGTCACGAATCATTTCGTCCGGCAGCTCGGTATGTACCCGCAGCGGAAAGGCCACGTTCTCGAACACGTCCAGGTCGGTGAACAGCGCGCCGCTCTGGAACAGAACGCCCATTTGCTTGCGTGCATCGAACAGATCGCTGCGCGAGAGGGTAGGCAGATTCTGGCCGTTGACCCACACTTCGCCGCTGCTGGGCCGCAATTGCATGCCCATCAAGCGCAACAGGGTGGTTTTTCCGCAGCCTGAAGGCCCCATGATGCCGGTGACCTTGCCCCGCGGAATACGGATATCCACGTTATTGAAAATGCTGCGCGTACCGCGCTTGAAGGACAGTCCCTTCAGCTCGACCGCGTAGGCGTTATCGGCACTCATCTAAACTCCTTGCGATGCAGCCTATCACTCGGACGCTTGGCTCCCTGCCGGGAGTACGTGCCCCTGGGCAGGCCGAACTGGCGGCGAACTATATCACTGCTGATACGGAGCCCCCAAGGCCGAAGCCGTGAACGTTCAGGTCCAAGACAGGCAAAATCGGAGGAATCCTAATACCGGCCAGATAAAGGCTGACGAACTTGCGTGAGGGATTTGTTCATTACCGCTATAATCGCCGCCTTTTCATCGGGCTATACGATTTCAGACATGAGCCAATCCAGCGACCTGATTCAATCAGCACAACGCACCATCCGCCTCGAACTTCAGGCCGTAGAAGGCTTGCTGCCCCATATCGATGCAGATTTCGTACGCGCTTGCGAGATGATTCTGGCCAGTAAAGGCCGCGTGGTAGTGGTCGGCATGGGCAAGTCCGGGCACGTCGGCAACAAGATCGCCGCCACCCTGGCCAGCACCGGCACCACGGCTTTCTTTGTCCACCCGGCTGAAGCCAGTCATGGCGACATGGGCATGATCACTCGCGACGACGTGATCCTGGCCCTCTCCAACTCCGGCTCCACCAACGAAATCGTCACCCTGCTGCCCTTGATCAAGCGCCTGGGCATCCAGTTGATCAGCCTGACCGGCAACCCTGACTCGCCGCTGGCCAAGGCCGCCGACGTCAACCTCAATGTGCATGTCGAACACGAGGCCTGCCCGCTGAACCTGGCGCCGACCTCCTCGACCACTGCCGCCCTGGTCATGGGCGATGCCCTGGCCGTGGCCCTGCTGGAAGCTCGCGGGTTCACCGCCGAAGACTTCGCTTTCTCCCATCCCGGAGGCGCCCTGGGCCGCCGTCTGCTGCTCAAGGTGGAGAATGTGATGCATGAAGGCACCGAGTTGCCACACGTGCAAAGGGGCACCCTGCTCAAGGACGCGCTCATGGAGATGACCCGCAAGGGCCTGGGCATGACCGTGATCCTGGAGGCCGATGGCCGCCTGGCCGGGATCTTCACCGACGGCGACTTGCGCCGCACCCTGGATCGCGCCATCGATATTCATCACGCCACCATCGACTCGGTCATGACCCCTCACGGCAAGACGGCACGCGCCGATATGCTGGCAGCCGAAGCCCTGAAGATCATGGAAGACCATAAAATCAGCGCCCTGGTGGTGGTGGACAAGGAAGACCGGCCGATCGGCGCCTTGAACATGCACGATCTGCTGCGCGCGGGAGTGATGTAATGAGTGCCGACCTGCTGCAACGCGGTAAAAACATCAAGCTGGCGGTTTTCGACGTCGACGGCGTACTGACCGACGGTCGCCTGTACTTCCTTGAGGACGGCAGCGAGTTCAAGACGTTCAATACCCTCGACGGCCAAGGCATCAAGATGCTCATGGCCGCCGGGGTGCAGACGGCGATCATCAGCGGGCGCAAGACCCCTGTGGTGGAGCGCCGGGCCAAGAACCTGGGGATTCCCCACCTCTACCAGGGTCGTGAAGACAAGCTGGTGGTGCTGGACGAACTTCTTGCCCAACTGGGCCTAAGCTATGAACAGGTCGCCTATCTGGGCGACGACCTGCCCGACCTGCCGGTGATCCGCCGTGTCGGCCTGGGCATGGCGGTGGCCAACGCAGCCGGCTTTGTCCGCGAACACGCCCATGGCATCACTGTAGCCCGCGGTGGCGAAGGCGCTGCCCGGGAGTTCTGCGAGCTGATCCTGCAAGCCCAGGACCGCCTTGAAGCAGCCAACGCCGCTTATTTATAGAGCCCTCCCATGCTGAGTAAAAAGATTCGCAACATCCTGATATTCGGGATCATCGCCCTGCTGTTCGCGGCGGTCGGTTACTGGAACATCAGCCCTGAGCGCTTCCTCGACAAGCCGGTAGTGCAGGTCGACGACAACGCCATCGACTATTACGTGATCAACGCTCGCAGCGTGCAGTACCTTCCTGACGGCAAGCTGCAGTACGAAATGACCTCGGACAAAGTGGAGCACGTCAAGGCCAGCGAAGTGACGCTGCTGACCAAGCCGGACCTGCAGATGTACCGCGGCACCACTTTCCCCTGGCACGTCCAGAGCGAGCGCGGCGAAGTCAATCCGGACGGCACCGAGGTCGAGCTGATCGATTCGGTACGGGTTTCCCGCACTGATGAGCGCAACCGCAACCTGCTGATCACCACCAGCCGCATGACAGTATTCCCGCAGAAGCAATATGCGCAGACCGAGCAAGCCGTTAGAATCGACGGCGCCGGCGGCGTGACTACGGCCAAGGGAATGAAAGCGTATTTGAAAGACGGCAGGATGAACCTGCTATCGAACGTAAGAGGACAGTATGAGGCTCGTTAAAACCCTCCCTATTTTGCTCAGTCTGGGCGCAGCACTGGGAAGCGTGAGCGCCTGGGCTCTGCCGAACGATAGCCAACAGCCAATCCGCATCCAGGCCGACGACGCCCAGTTGGACGATAAGAACGGCGTAGCCACCTACAAGGGCGATGTGATCATCACCCAGGGTTCGATGAAGATCACTGGCAACACCGTGACCATCACCCGAGCCCAGAGCGGCGAAATCGACGTAGTGACGTCGGTGGGCAACCTCGCCTACTTCGAGCAGCTGCAGAAGCAGACCGACCCGAAACCGGTTCAGGCCTACGCCGTGACCATCCAGTACCACGCTCAGCAGAATCGCATCGTGCTGATCGACAAAGCCAAGGTCATCAACGACGGCAACACCACCGAAGGCGAGAAGATCGTCTACGACACCGTCAAGCAAGTGGCTAACGCCGGTCGCGCCAATGGCAGCTCGGTCACCGCGCCACGTCCGCGGATCGACATGGTCATCCAGCCGAAAAAGAAAACCGACGAGCAAAAGGCCCAGTAATGGCAACTCTGAAAGCTCAGCACCTGGCCAAGAGCTACAAGAGCCGTCAGGTCGTGCGTGATGTCAGCCTGTCCATCGACAGCGGCCAGATCGTCGGCCTGCTCGGCCCCAACGGCGCCGGCAAGACCACCTGTTTCTACATGATCGTCGGCCTGGTCCAGGCCGACCAGGGCCGCGTCCTGATCGACGACCTGGATGTCAGCCACCAACCGATGCACGGTCGCGCCCGCGCCGGCATCGGCTACCTGCCACAGGAAGCCTCGATCTTCCGCAAGCTGTCGGTGGCCGACAACATCATGGCCATCCTCGAGACCCGCAAGGAACTCGACAAGGCCGGCCGTCGCCAGGAACTGGAAAGCCTGCTGCAGGAGTTCCACATCAACCATATCCGCGACAACCTCGGCATGAGCCTGTCCGGTGGTGAGCGCCGTCGCGTGGAAATCGCCCGCGCCCTGGCCACCGCGCCCAAGTTCATCCTGCTGGACGAACCCTTCGCCGGCGTGGACCCGATCTCGGTCGGCGATATCAAGCAGATCATCCACCACCTGAAGGCCAAGGGCATCGGGGTGCTGATCACCGACCACAATGTCCGCGAAACCCTGGACATCTGTGAAACCGCCTATATCGTCAATGACGGGCAACTGATTGCCGAAGGCGACTCCGAGACCATCCTGGCCAACGAATTGGTCAAGGAAGTCTACCTGGGCCATGAGTTCCGCCTGTAAAGGCTGAGGTGTCGGGCTAGATGCCAGAGCGCCAGGAACAATAAATCCCTACTGATTTTATTGTTACAGCGCTCTAGGCAAACACTTCAGTTTCAGGCATATAATTTGCTTATGTTTGGCGCTCCGGCGCCCTGTAGTGGATGGCGCATGTGCGCCGGCAAATAAGGTGTTAAGCCCCTGCCATGAAACCATCGCTAGTCCTGAGAATGGGCCAGCAGCTGACGATGACACCGCAGCTGCAACAGGCCATCCGCCTGCTCCAATTGTCGACCCTGGACCTGCAACAGGAAATCCAGGAGGCCCTGGAGTCCAACCCGATGCTCGAACGCCAGGAAGATGGCGAAGACTTCGACAACAGCGACCCCTTGGCCGACAACACCGAGTCCAAACCCAACACCGAGATTCAGGAACCCTCCTACCAGGAAACCGCCCCCACGGTGGATAACCTCGAGGAAGGCGAATGGAACGAACGCATCCCCAACGAGCTACCGGTGGACACCGCGTGGGAAGACGTCTACCAGACCAGCGCCAGCAGCCTGCCCAGCAGTGATGATGATGAATGGGACTTCACCACTCGCACATCGGCCGGCGAGAGCCTGCAAAGCCACCTGCTCTGGCAACTGAACCTGGCGCCAATGTCGGATACCGACCGCCTGATCGCCGTGACCCTGATCGATTGCATCAACAATCAGGGTTACCTGGACGAAACCCTTGAAGAGATTCTCGAGGCCTTCGATCCGGAGTTGGACATCGAGCTGGACGAGATCGAAGCCGTCCTGCACCGCATCCAGCAATTCGAGCCAGCCGGCATCGGCGCCCGCAACCTGGGTGAATGCCTGCTGCTGCAACTGCGCCAACTGCCAGCGAAAACTCCCTGGCTGAGCGAAGCCCAGCGCCTGGTCAGTGACTACATCGACCTCCTGGGCAGTCGCGACTACAGCCAGCTGATGCGCCGCATGAAGCTCAAGGAAGACGAGCTGCGCCAGGTCATCGAACTGGTGCAAAGCCTCAACCCGCGCCCGGGCTCACAGATCGAATCCAGCGAAGCCGAATACGTGGTCCCGGACGTCATCGTGCGCAAGGACAACGAGCGCTGGCTGGTGGAGCTGAATCAGGAGTCCGTGCCACGCCTGCGGGTCAACGCACAGTACGCCGGCTTTGTTCGCCGCGCCGACACCAGTGCCGACAACACCTTCATGCGCAATCAGTTGCAGGAAGCTCGCTGGTTCATCAAGAGCCTGCAGAGCCGCAACGAAACCCTGATGAAAGTCGCCACTCAGATCGTCGAGCACCAACGAGGCTTCCTGGAGTACGGCGACGAAGCCATGAAACCTCTGGTTCTGCATGACATCGCTGAAGCTGTGGGCATGCACGAATCGACCATTTCCCGTGTAACCACGCAAAAATTCATGCATACCCCCCGGGGCATATATGAACTGAAATACTTTTTCTCCAGCCACGTCAGCACCTCCGAAGGCGGCGAATGCTCGTCCACGGCGATCCGCGCGATCATCAAAAAACTGGTGGCTGCGGAAAATCAGAAAAAGCCGTTGAGTGACAGCAAGATCGCTGGTTTACTGGAGGCACAAGGCATTCAGGTAGCCCGTCGTACCGTCGCCAAGTACCGCGAATCCCTTGGGATCGCGCCTTCCAGCGAACGGAAGCGGTTGATGTAGCCGCAGGGCTGGCCACAGCGTTTCAGAGTGTGTTTGAAACAGGCCGAAAGTCGGTTTCAAACGCGGTCTAGGTGGCAGGCAACCCAGCCTGTCGCGTTATGCACTGGCAACGAAGGAGAAGCTGTATGCAAGTCAACATCAGTGGACACCAACTCGAAGTGACTGAACCTCTGCGCGCTTACATCGGCGAGAAACTCGACCGGCTGGAGCGGCACTTCGACAAGATTACCAATGTGCAGGTCACCATGGCTGTCGAGAAGCTGAAGCAGAAAATCGAAGCCACCCTGCACATCCACGGTGGGGAGGTCGTCGCCAATGCAGAACATGACGATATGTATGCCGCAATCGACCTGCTCACGGACAAGCTTGACCGCCAACTGAAAAAGCATAAGGAAAAGCAACTCCACCTTCTCCAAGGCACGGGTCGCTAACACTCCCCTCTCATGATCCGACTTGAAAGCATCCTGACCCCCGGCCGTTCCCTGGTGAACGTGCCGGGCGGCAGTAAAAAACGCGCCCTCGAACAAATTGCCAACCTGATCAGCCGCGAAGTGCCTGATCTGGAGATGCAGGATGTCTTCGAGAGCCTGATCGCCCGTGAAAAACTCGGTTCCACCGGTTTTGGCAACGGCATCGCCATTCCCCACTGCCGCCTCAAAGGCTGTGAGTCGCCTATCAGTGCATTGATGCACCTGGACGCTCCGATCGATTTCGACGCCATCGACGGTGCACCCGTGGATCTGCTGTTCGTCCTCCTGGTTCCGGAAGCCGCTACCGACGCACACCTGGAACTGCTCCGGCAGATCGCCAGCATGCTCGATCGCAAGGAAGTCCGTGACCGGCTGCGCAGTGCCACCAGCAATGAAGCCTTGTATCAGGTTGTCCTGGACGAGCAAAACGGTCAGTAACCATGCGCTTGATCATTGTCAGCGGCCGCTCCGGCTCAGGTAAAAGCACCGCCCTCGATGTTCTTGAGGACCACGGCTACTACTGCATCGACAACCTTCCCGCCGGCTTGCTGCCCGAGCTGGCCGAGCGCGCGTTGATTCACACGGAACTGGCACAACCTCTGGTAGCGGTTTCCATCGACGCCCGAAACCTGCCCAGCCATCTGTCGCGCTTCCCCGAGTTGCTGGAAGAAGTGCGCAGCCGGCATATCCAGTGCGACGTGCTCTATCTGGACGCCGATGAGGAAACCCTGCTCAAGCGTTTCTCGGAAACCCGGCGGCGCCACCCGCTGAGCAGTGCCAATCGCTCGCTGGCTGAAGCCATCCACGATGAGACTCAACTGCTGGGGCCGATCGTCGATCTGGCCGACCTCAAGGTCAACACCACCAATCTGAACCTCTACCAGTTGCGGGACACCATCAAGCTGCGCCTGCTGAACCAACCCGAACCCGGGACCGCGTTCCTGGTGGAGTCTTTCGGTTTCAAGCGCGGCATGCCGGTGGACGCCGACCTGGTGTTTGACGTGCGCTGCCTGCCCAATCCGTACTGGAAGCCCGAACTGCGCGCCCAATCCGGTCTGGACGCTCCCGTGGCCGAATACCTGGCCGCACAGCCCGATGTCGAAGAAATGTTCCAGGACATCGAAAGCTATCTGCTCAAGTGGCTGCCACGCTTCGCTGCCAGCAACCGCGCCTACGTGACCATTGCCATTGGCTGCACCGGCGGACATCACCGCTCCGTGTACCTGACCGAGCGCCTGGGCAAGGTGTTGCAAAAAACCCTGAAGAACGTCCAGGTTCGCCACCGCGACCTTAGCTGAAAGGATCTACCCCGCGATGCCAGCTCTGGAAATCGAGATCATCAACAAACTGGGTTTGCACGCCCGCGCCTCAGCCAAATTCGTCGGTGTAGCGGGACAGTTCCCCTGCCAGATCCGCGCCGGCAGGAGCCCGGAGTCAATGGTGGACGGCAAAAGCATCATGGCCATGATGATGCTCGCCGCAGGCAAGGGCACCAAGATCCATCTGAAGACCGAAGGCGAGCAAGAACAGGAAGCGCTGAATGCGCTGGTGGCATTGATCAACAACTACTTCGACGAGGGCGAGTAAGCCCCTGCGGGCCACTCGCCAAACGGCCCTCAGGCGAGCGCCGTATCCATCACCATCATCAGGCAAAAGCCGATGCACAATCCGAGGCTGGCAAGCTTTTCGTGACCATTGCGACGGGACTCGGGAATGACTTCATGAGTCACCACCAGCAACATGGCTCCCGCCGCCAGGGCCAAACCCAGCGGCAGCAGCACCTGCGCCAGACTGACCAACCAGGCACAGAGCAAGGCAAAGACCGGCTCCACCAAGCCTGAAGCGGCGCCAATCAGAAATGCCCTGACCCGCGACATCCCCGCCCCCGCCAGCACCAGAGCGATCACCAACCCCTCCGGCACATCCTGCAGGGCAATACCCATGGCCAAGCTGTCCGCATCCGCCATGCCGCCCCCTGCCGACACCCCCACCGCCATGCCTTCCGGAATGTTGTGGGCAATGATGGCAAAGACAAACAGCCAGATGCGTGGCGCAATCACCGGATGCTCCGCCGTACCTACCAGCACTTCGGGGCTGGCTCCCGACACCTTGCGATCCACCAGGAACAAGCCAAAAGCCCCCAGCATGATGCCGGCGCAAACCAGGCCACTGGAGCCCCAGGCAGACAAGCCCAAGTCTTGAGCAGCGGCAATACCGGGAACAATCAGCGAAAACGCCGTCGCCGCCAGCATCACCCCAGCGCCAAAACCCAGCAACGTATCGCTCACGGCCATCGGCATTCTGCGGATCACCAGCACCGGGACCGCCCCCAGTGCCGTGCCCAACGCGCAGATCGAGCCACCCTGCAAGGCGCGCAACAACCTTGGTTCCAGATCCAGCCAGCTCAGCCCTTGAGCCACCAGCAGCGCAGTGCCCGCCAACAGCAACAGCGAACCGAAGGCATAACGAAACATCCGTCCGCTGCTGATCGCCAGTGTTTCAGTGCCCATAGTCGGCCTTAGGTCTTGTTATGAAAGGAGGTATCAGGCCATCGCGGCCTGATAGCGTTGAGCGACTTCCGGCCAATTGATCACGTTGTAGAACGCATTGATGTATTCCGGCCGACGGTTCTGATAACGCAGGTAGTAGGCGTGCTCCCACACGTCCAGACCGAGAATCGGCGTGTTGCCATTCATCAGCGGGCTGTCCTGGTTACCGCTGCTTTCCACCAGCAGCTTTTTCTCCGGAGTCACGCTGAGCCAGGCCCAGCCACTGCCGAAACGGGTCAGCGCAGCCTTGGTGAACGCCTCCTTGAAGCGCTCGAAACCACCCAGTTGCTGTTCGATTGCCTGAGCCAGGGCACCCTCGGGCTTACCGCCGCCGGCCGGGGTCATCACCGCCCAGAACAGCGAATGGTTGGCGTGGCCGCCCCCTTGGTTGATCACCGCGGCCCGAAGTTTTTCCGGCAGTTGCTGGACGCTGGCCACCAGTTTTTCGACTTCCCAGCCCGCCCATTCAGTGCCTTCTACAGCGGCATTGAGATTGTTGATGTAGGTCTGGTGGTGCTTGCTGTAGTGAATCTCCATGGTCTGCGCATCGATGTGCGGCTCCAGGGCGTCGTAGGCATAAGGCAGTGCAGGCAAGGTAAAGGACATATCAATGGGCTCCGTAAGAGGGGCTGTCGGCTAGCGGGCTGTCGGCTGACAGGCCCGCGACGTTGCTGTCCAGCAAGCGATGAGTACGGGGGTACTCACCGTGATCACCGATGAAATTCAGCAGCTCGACGTAGGTCTTGCTGCTCTGGCGCAAAGCCGCTTCGCGCAAGGCAGGGCTGAGGCGGCTGTCCTGCATGGTCTGCAGCAGGCGCTGGTGGATCGCGCAGAGGTACTCCGCGCTCTCCTCCGGCTGGTTCAGGCGCAAATGCAGGTCCGCCAGGTTGTGATGGGAAATCACACAGGCTGCCACCGCCTCGTCGGCATCCCCCCAGCGCTCGAACAACACCTGGGCCAAGGCCAGTGCCTGCAGGTAGAACTCGCGAGCATCCACCAGTTCGCCCTGCATAAAGAGGCGATTGGCCCTTTCGATCGTGCGTTTCCAGTGCTCCATGGTGAGCCTCCAAAGCGGTGTTGGGGTTACACGCCGCCTGCGGTGAGTTTTTCCGGGTCCAGCAGGACCTCAAGCTGGCTGCGTGGCAGATCAGTGAGTTCAAGTGCCACGTCGATCACCGGGCGACCTTGCCTGTAGGCGGTCTTGGCAATTTCAGCGGCCTTCTGATACCCGATGATCGGGTTCAGAGCAGTCACCAGGATCGGGTTGCGTGACAGTGCTTCCTTGAGCTTGGGCTCGTTGACCTTGAAGCTGGCAATGGCCTTGTCCGCCAACAGGCGACTGGAGTTGGCCAGCAGCTCAATGCTACCGAGCAGGTTCTGGGCAATGATCGGCAGCATCACGTTGAGCTCGAAGTTGCCCGATTGCCCGGCCACGGTGATGGTGCTGTCGTTACCAATGACTTGGGCCGCGACCATCGCCACGGCTTCCGGAATCACCGGATTGACCTTGCCCGGCATGATCGACGAGCCCGGCTGCAGCCCCTCCAGCTCGATCTCGCCAAGCCCCGCCAGTGGACCGGAGTTCATCCAGCGCAGGTCGTTGGCGATCTTCATCAACGACACCGCAGTGGCCTTGAGCTGGCCGGACACCGTGACCGCCGTGTCCTGTGAGCCGATCAGGGCGAACAGGTTCTTGCCCGGGGTGAACTGCACCTGGGTCAGCTTGCTCAACTGCCGGCTGAAGCGCGCAGCGAACTCGGGGTGAGCGTTGATTCCAGTCCCCACGGCGGTGCCGCCCTGAGCCAGGGCCTGCAGGCTCGGCAGCAGGTCCTGCAAGTGAGCGATATTGGCCTTGAGCTGCTGCGCCCAACCGTCCAGCACCTGGCTCATTCGCACCGGCATGGCATCCATCAGGTGGGTACGACCGGTCTTGATGAAGGGATGCACCTGCACCGCCTTGCGCTCAATGACCTCCACCAGATGCACCAGTGCCGGCAGCAGTTGCTCATGCAGGGTCAGGGCTGCGCTGACGTGAATGGTGGTGGGAATGATGTCGTTGCTGCTCTGGCCACAGTTGACGTGGTCATTGGGGTTGACCGGCTCGCCCAACAGGCGGCTGGCCAGGGTCGCCAGCACTTCGTTGGCGTTCATGTTGGAACTGGTACCGGAGCCGGTCTGGAAGATGTCCACCGGAAAGTGCTGCATGTAGTCGCCTTCCAACAGCCCCTGGGCGGCATCGACAATGGCCTTGCCCTGGGACGCGCTGAGCTGCCCAAGCTCGACGTTGGCCTCGGCCGCTGCAGCCTTGGCCAGAATCAGGGCACGAATGAAGGCTGCCGGCATGCGTTGCCCGCTGATGGGAAAGTTATCCACCGCGCGCTGAGTCTGCGCGCCATACAAGGCCTGCTCCGGGACCTGCAGTTCGCCCATGCTGTCGCGTTCGATACGGGTATTACTCATCGGGAAATCCTTGCACCAGTTCAATCAGAGGAATGGAAGGCAGCAGCGAACAGGTCGCCAGTTGCCAGGCATGGCTTTGCCAGCGCTTGAGCCGGCACTTGCACAAAGACAACCGCTCCATGTCACGCAATGGCCGCCAGGCCTGATCCAGGCACAGGCTGCGCCAGTGCCAGGGCAGCGCAGTATCGGTAGCGGTATCGATCAACAAACGGAAGGAGGTTTCAGCGACGGTCCAGGCCGACATCGCGGTGCAGCACGCCAGGTAGCGGCCCTCGGCGAGGTAATGCTCGATCAGACGCGGTTCGTCCGGTTCCAGTGCGCAACGGATCTGGCGACTCATCCAGCGCCAGCTTTCGAGGTAGGGCTGCTCGTGCAAGGCAGAACTCATGACCTGGGCTCATTGAATAATGATTTTCATTATTAAATGATATTGAGAATCAAATCAATCTGACTTGTACGAATTTTACCCAACCCTTGTAGGAGCCGACTTGGCGGCGAATGAGCCCTTGTGCCGGGTATCGAGCGTCAGGACGCCTTCGCTGGCAAGCCAGCTTAGAAAGCGCCAGGCATAAAAAAACGCGCCACCCGGGGAGGTGGCGCGTTTGGATGACCCAGGAGGGCGGTCAGCTACCAGCGACAGTCATGCGTTCGATCAGCACCGAGCCGGTGCGGATGTTGCTGCGCAGTTCCAGGTCGTTACCCACGGCAATGATCTGCTTGAACATGTCCCGCAAATTACCGGCAATGGTGACTTCCTGCACCGCGAACTGGATCTCGCCATTCTCGACCCAGAAACCCGCCGCACCACGGGAGTAATCCCCAGTGACCATGTTCAGGCCATGCCCCATCAACTCGGTCACCAACAGGCCACGCCCCATGCGCCGCAGCAGCGCCGCCTGGTCTTCATCGCCATGGGTGACGAACAGATTGTGCACGCCACCGGCGTTGGCGGTACTCGGCATGCCCAGCTTGCGTCCCGAGTAGGTGCCCAGCACATAGGACACCAACTCCCCGTCCTTGACGAAAGGCTTGGCGTAAGTGGCCAGGCCGTCACCATCGAACGCCGAACTGCCCATGGCGCGCATCAGGTGCGGACGCTCATCGATGGTCAGCCACTGGGGAAACAGCTGTTGGCCCAAGGCGCCTTCAAGGAAGGATGACTTGCGATACAGATTGCCGCCGGAAATCGCGCCGAGAAAACTGCCGAACAGGCCGCCGGCCAGTTCCGCAGAAAACAGCACCGGCACTTCGCAGGTCGGCACCGGGCGGGCGCCAAGTCGACTGGCCGCGCGTTGGGCAGCACGCTGACCAATGCTCGCAGGGTCGGCCAGCAACTGGCCCTGGCGATTGACGTCATACCAGTAGTCGCGCTGCATCTGGCCGTCAGCCTCGGCAATCATCACGCAGCTCAGACTGTGGCGAGTGGAGGCATAACCACCGATAAAACCGTGACTGTTGCCATACACCCGACAGCCCTGATGGGTGCTCAGGGTGGTGCCGTCGGCATTCTTGATCCGGCTGTCGGCGGCAAAGGCCGCAGCTTCACAGGCCAGGGCCTGCTCGATGGCCTGCTCTGGGGTGATGTCCCAGGCATGGAACAGGTCGAAGTCCTGCAGGTCCTTGGCCATCAAGGATGCATCGGCCAGCCCCGAGGCTTCGTCTTCGGAGGTGTGCTTGGCGATTGCCAGGGCCGCGGCCACGGTTTCACGAATGGCCTCGGGGCCGCTGGCAGAGGTGCTGGCCGAACCCTTGCGCTGACCCACATAGAGGGTGATGCCAAAGCCCTGGTCGCGGTTGAACTCCACGGTTTCCACTTCCCGCTGGCGCACCGAAGTCGACAGGCCCTGCTCCAGAGACACCGCTACTTCGCAGGCACTGGCCCCCTGGCGCTTGGCCTCGGCAACGATCTGCTCGACTTGCTCCTGCAGGGCCGGCAAAGCCTGTGGGCCGACGCTTTGTGCTGCACTCATGCTGTTCTCCACTCAAATTCTGCTTTCGATTAAGGCCGGCGAGCGACCGGGCCGGACAAGCGGCCCTCGACTGGTTATCATGGCGGCGTTTCTTTGCGGACTGCCACCATGGTTGATTCTTACGACGACTCCCTCGATGGGGAGAAAAGCAAATCCCAGGTCAAACGCGAGCTGCATGCTCTGGTTGATCTCGGCGAGCGCCTTACCACTCTCAAGCCTGACTTGCTGAACAAACTGCCGTTGACCGACGCCTTGCGCCGGGCCCTGGCGGATGCGCCCAAGCACGTCGCCCATATCGCCCGAAAGCGCCACCTGCAATTCATCGGCAAGCTGATGCGTGACCAGGACACCGACGCGATTCTGCAACTGCTCGACCAACTCGACGCCTCCACCCGGCAGTACAACGAACGTTTCCATAACCTGGAACGTTGGCGTGACCGCCTGATCGGCGGCGGCGATGACGTTCTGGAAAAGTTCGTCAGTGAATACCCGGACGCCGATCGCCAGCAACTGCGCTCCCTGATTCGTCAGGCCCAGCACGAGGTGGCCCATAACAAGGCGCCGGCCTCCAGCCGTAAAATCTTCAAGTACATCCGCGAGCTGGACGAGACCCAACGCGGTCTGCGTTGAGTCCTCCACGGGTGAGCTGCCCAGCAGTTCACCCGGCGCCCTCTTCTCTTATGCCCCTGTGCCACCCACGGTGATCGCATCGATCTTCAAGGTCGGCTGACCGACGCCTACCGGCACTGATTGCCCGTCCTTGCCACAAGTGCCAACGCCGCTGTCCAGGGACAAATCGTTGCCCACCATCGACACTCGGCTCATCGCTTCAGGACCGTTGCCAATCAGGGTCGCGCCCTTGACCGGTGCGGTGATCTTGCCGTCTTCGATCAGATACGCCTCGCTGGTGGAAAACACGAACTTGCCGCTGGTGATGTCCACCTGGCCGCCGCCAAGGTTGGCGCAGTAGATACCCTTCTTCACCGAGGCGATGATTTCCGCCGGATCGCTTTCGCCAGCCAGCATGTAGGTGTTGGTCATGCGCGGCATCGGCAAGTGCGCGTAGGACTCACGACGCCCGTTGCCAGTGCGGGCCACGCCCATCAGGCGGGCATTGAGTTTGTCCTGCATATAGCCCTTGAGCACACCGTTCTCGATCAGGGTGGTGCATTCGGTCGGGGTGCCTTCGTCGTCCACGCTCAGGGAACCGCGGCGACCGGCCAGGGTGCCGTCGTCGACGATGGTGCAGAGCTTGGAGGCCACCCTCTCGCCCATGCGGCCGCTGTAGGCCGAGCTGCCCTTGCGGTTGAAGTCGCCTTCCAGGCCGTGGCCCACGGCTTCGTGCAGCAGCACACCGGACCAGCCGGAGCCGAGTACCACCGGCAAGGTGCCCGCCGGTGCCGGAATGGCTTCGAGATTGACCAGGGCCTGACGCAGCGCTTCACGGGCATAGCCCATGGCCCGATCTTCAGTGAGGAAATAGCGGTAATCGGTACGCCCGCCGCCACCGTGACCACCGCGCTCGCGGCGGCCATTCTGCTCGACGATGACGCTGACGTTGAAGCGCACCAACGGCCGCACATCCGCCGCCAGGCCGCCGTCCGTCGAGGCCACCAGAATCCGCTCCCAGACCCCGGCCATGCTCACGCTGACCTGCTGGATACGCGGGTCCAGAGCGCGAGTCGCCGCGTCCACTCGCTTGAGCAGTTCGACTTTCTCGGCCCGGCTGATGACTTCCAGAGGATTGTCCGGCGCATACAGTTGCGCCACGTCCTGGCTGGTGAATGCCTGCACGGTACCGTTCTGTCCGGCCCGGGAGATCGATCGCGCAGCACGGGCCGCCAGACCCAGGGCTTCCAGGGTGATGGCGTTGCTGTAGGCAAAGCCGGTCTTCTCCCCGGACTGCGCACGCACACCCACCCCTTGGTCGAGGTTGAAACTGCCTTCCTTGACGATCCCGTCTTCCAGGGACCAGGACTCGGAAATCTGCCCCTGGAAATACAGGTCGGCGGCATCGATGCCCGGGCCGGCCAGATCCCCCAGCACGCCCTGCAAGCTTTCGATGGTCACGCCGCCAGGGGCTAGAAGATGTTCACTGACTGAGGACAACAACCCGCTCATATGCTTTGGCCTTAAATTCGTCGTACTTATGCAAGCCGTTGAACGCCTTGCGAGAAAATGCGCCGGTGACTGACCACCGGCATCCGCGCCCGGATGGACGCCTGTTCACTGCTGTCGCGCTCGGCCAACAGCACGCCCTCACCTTGATCCTGCTCCGCCAACACGCGTCCCCATGGGTCGACGATGGCCGCGTGGCCGTAGGTTTCCCGTGGGCCGGGATGCACGCCACCCTGGGCCGCCGCCAGCAGGTAGCACTGGGTTTCAATGGCCCGGGCCCGGATCAGCACCTCCCAATGGGCGGCGCCGGTCACCGCGGTAAAAGCCGAAGGCGCAGTAATCAATTCAGCGCCGGCGGCGCGCAATTCGCTGTACAGCTCGGGAAAGCGCAGGTCATAACAAACCGTCAGCCCCAACCGACCCACCGGCGTATCCGCCACTACCACGCGGTCTCCATGAGCATAGTCATCGGATTCGCGATAGCGTCCGCGATTGTCCGCCACGTCGACATCGAACAGATGCAGCTTGTCGTAGCGCGCCACAATCTGTCCCTGATCGTCCACCAACAAAGAACAGGCGTTGGCCTTGGCCTCGGGCTGATCCTCGGGGGGCAGCGGCAAGGTGCCGGCCACTATCCATAACCTGAGGTCGCGGGCGGTCTGTTTCAACCATGGCAGGATCGGACCTTCGCCCAGGGCTTCGGCGCGACCGATGGCCGCCATGTCGCGGCGGCCCATGGCGGCGAAGTTTTCCGGCAGCACGGCCAGCTTGGCGCCAGCAACGGCGGCTTGCTCAAGCAGGCTCCGAGCCTGGTTCAGATTGGCCAGCACATCGCTCTGGCTGACCATTTGAATCACCGCAAGAGACATGGCGAACTCCTTGTAGGGTAGGCCGCCATGCTACTCCATAGGCACGAATCGAGGATTCTCAAAACGGCTTGTCGAAGGTGATTTGGGGATCTTTCCACGGGCCTTTGACGTTGTATTTGACGCTGGCAAAGCGCGCCACGCGGTCTCCGATCAGTTTGTCGATCAGGAACAACGCCCCACCCACCGCAGGCGCCCCGACGATCAGCGCGGCAATCGGCAGGTTGTTGGTGACCGGCAGGGTCACCAGCAGCTTGGCGTCCACCTGATCGGCCACCATATCCAGGGTGCCATTGAGCTCCAGATTGCTCGACGGCCCCGTGAGGGTGATCGGCTCGCGAGTGACATACACGCCATTGCTCGCCGCCAGCACGCCCTTGACCCGGTCATAGCTCAAGCCCTTGCCGAACAGGTCGGAGAAGTCCAGGCGCAGGCGCCGGCCGATGGAGTTGAAGTTGAGCAGGCCGAATACCCGCAGGGCCTGGGCCCCGCCTTCGACTTCAACGAACTGCCCCTTGCGCAGGGTGGCGTCCAGGCTGCCGGAGAAGCGCTTCAAGCCCACCCAGGCCGGTGAGCCCGGCCAGCGGCCATCGACATCCAGGTGAAAGTCTTCACTGGTCACGGTCGGTGCGAAGCCCCAGCCCTTGAGCACATCCGCCAGGTTCTTGCCACCAATACGGCCACGGTACCAACTGCTGCTGGCACCGGCCTGACCTTCCCAGCCACCCTCGCCTTGCAACTGCATGCCCTTGAGGCCCAGGTTCAGGCCATTGAAGACCATGCCCTTGGCCGTCGGCCGAACCTTGAGCGCCCAGCGACCGATCAGGTCCTGGCCCTGGAACAATTGGGCAATGGATATATCCAGTGGCGGAACGTTCTTCGGGTCCACCGAAGCCAAAGGATCAGGTGCATTTTCATCGGTCTGGGCCGTCGGGTCGGCGGCCGGCAGGCGCACATACGCCATGTCGATGACCATTGGCGCCACCTTGGCATCGGGAATCCCGACTTTGCCCTTGGCCTGTTGACTGTCGATCTGCAGCTCCCAGGCAGTGGGCTTGCGGCTCAGCAGCAGGTTGACCTGATCCAGCGAGGTGCCGAAGGCGCTGAGCTTGCCGACCTTGAAGTCCGCACTGCTGAGCAACTGCTTGGCGCTGCCCCCCGGGTCCTTTCCGGCATAGCGATCCACCAGAGCCTTCCACGGTTCCACATCCAGCTCGGAGAGAATCCCCCGTACCCGCAGCCCTTTGCCAGGAGGCAGCAAGGCCGCACCATCGCCGAGGAACAGTTCGCCCCGACCCTCGGCGAGCTTGCCGCTGGGCGCCGCGAAAGTGAAGTCGGCCAACTCGCCGTATTTGAACCAGTAGCGCCGCTCGGCCCCTTGCAGGGTCATGCGAAACACACTGTTGCGCCCGGTGCTGGCAGCCATGCCAAACGGCGCCGGCAGGTCCACCGCCATGCCCTTGAGGCTGGAGTTGACCATCAATTGACTGTCGGCACCGTCAAGGTTCAGTTGCAACTGAAAGGGCACTTCGCCGGACACCGGCAACGGCTGGCTGACTTTCAACCAGTCGGTGAGTTTCTTCACCGTAACCTGACCCTTGGCAACCACTCGGGTATTGGGCTTGCCTGGCTTGCCATCGGCAAAAATCTGCGCCGTGACCGGCCGATCGAAAGCCTGGGCGCTGATCCCTGAGCCACTCAGGCCCCTGGCACTGTCAAAGCGGAAGTCGCCCTTGAGCTGGGTCAGTTCCAACTCGGGTTCACTGAGTTTGAGGCGCGCCTTGTCAGTCTTGAAGTCCACCAGGATCTTCGGTTCCTCGCCCTTAACCAGGGGGATGTCCAGGTTCAGCTTGCCTTGCAGGTCGCCCTCGCCCTGCCAGCCGGCAAAGGTCGATGCGGTGCCGATCGGCGCTTCCTGCAGAATCTTCACCCCGTCACCCAGGCCGCCGGCAAAACTGCCGTCGATGAACATGTGGCTGCTCTGACCGGCAACGGAATGGGGAATGTTGACGAAAACATCCCGCACCTTGGTATCCAACAGCTGCCCCTTGCTGGCGACGATGCGTACGCCGCTGTCTTCGACAAACACATCGCCGCTGATCTTGCTCAGGTGCGGCCAGCCCGGCTGGAACGCCAGTTCGGCGTCATGCACCTTGAAGAACAGGCTGATGCTGCGAGCCGCCTCGATAGCGTCATGGTTCAGCGAACCCTGGTATTGGAAGAAGCCCTCATCCACCGCGCCCTTGAGGATCGCCGTGCGCAGCCATTCATCCAGCGCCGGACTGAGCACCTGGGGCAGGTACTTGGCGGTGTAGCGCCCATCGCCGTCCACCAGGCCGACCCGCAGGTCCATGTAGTCTTCCTGACTGTGGTCGAAGTGCAGCCGGATCAGGAAATCGCCGGCAATCTTGCCCTCTTCCCCCAGCACCTTGAGGTAGGGCGCGATCAGGGTGAAACCTTGTTTGTCGAGTTTCCAGGTCAGGGTGGCGTTGGCCTGGATGTACTGCCAGGGCTTGGCGAAGATCGGGTACAGGTGCAGGGAGAAATCCTTGCTGTCCATGCGCAGCTCGCCCTTACCCAGGTCGCCGCTGATGCTGCCACTGACGTTTCGCGCCGCCGGAGCGCCGTGATAGGCGTCGAAGCCGACCCGATCAAGGTTGGCGGCAAAGCTCAGCCGCTGGTCGCCGGTGTTCTGGGGGCGATAGTCGAGCAGCACATTGCGCAGCCCGCCGCTAACCTTCAAGCGCTCGATGGTGGTGGCCAGGCCTTGCGGCAAAGGTGCCAGGGCATTGAGGATCGGCGTGAGCGGCGTCAGGTCCAGGCGGTCGGCTTGCAGATGCCAGAGTTCTTCACGGTTATCGCCGGCCTGGGTTTGCTGCAGTTGCAGGCGCGATTCCCAACGGGTTTCGCCAAGGCTCAGCGCCAGGGAATCGAGTTGTACCTGCAGGCCCTGATCGCTGCGCTGGAAGAAGGCATTCAACGCCAGATTCTTCAGGGTGACTGGCGTGCGCTCGGCATAGGCGCCGGTTAGCTGTGGCGCATTCAAGCGCAGCGCCGCGCTCTGCACTGTGCCCTTGGCCCAGGTCAGCCACAGCTCGCCACCGGCCTTGAGTTCGGAGAGTTTCCATTGCTGAGTGACACGGGCCGGCAGCCAGCGCGACCAGTCACTTTGCGGCAGGCTCAGGTACAGCTCGGCCCGGGCGTCGCGCCATGCATCCGCCTGGATGCGTGTGCGCAGGTTGACGGCCAGGGGCTGCCCGTCCGGCAGGGTCAGGCGCAGGTCCAGGCGCTGGCGGCTGGGACCGGTGCGCAGATTGAGTCCGACATAGGTCAGGGCCAGCGGCGAATGATCCTGCGGCAGCAAAGTGACTTGGCTGTCCAACAGGGAGAGTTCCGCAACTTGCTGCAAGCGAGTCAGCAGTTGTCCCGGATCCATGGGTTGGTCCTGCTGCATTGGCAGGCCTTGCAATTGCCATTGGCCGTCCGCGCCCTCCTTGAGGCTCAGACTCAGACCGCTGAGCTCCAGGCGCCCTATGCGCAGGTCACGGGCCAACAGGCTGCCGAGCATGTCCGGGGCCACGCTGACCTGGTCCAGGCGCAGGGCGTTGGCCCCCTCGCCCACCATCACATCGTGTGCCAGGAGAATCGGCGACAGTCCGCTCCAACGCCCCTCCAGGCTACCGATATGCACCGGCAGCCCCACGGCCTGCTGCACCTTGGCTTCGACCTCGGCCTGGTACTCAGCCACCAGCGGAGTCAGTTCCCGACCCAGGCTGACGTACAAGGCCGTCACCACCAGCAGCAACGCGCAGGAGCCCAGCCCCCAGCGAATCAGCGTGGTGAACAAGCGGATCAGCCGCTCCATCTCAGTTGGCTCCCATGGCAAAAGTCATGCAAAAAGCTGAAGCCAGCCGTTTCCAGTGGTGTAAAACACGGGAAATCAGAGCAGCACCACGTCGTATTGTTCCTGGGAGTACATGGTTTCGACCTGGAACCTGATGGTACGGCCGATAAAACCTTCCAACTCCGCCACATTGCCCGACTCTTCGTCCAGCAGACGATCCACCACTTTCTGATTGGCCAGCACTCGATACCCTTCTGCCTGATAAGCCCGGGCCTCACGGAGGATTTCACGGAATATTTCGTAACAGATGGTTTCCGGGGTCTTCAGCTTGCCCCGTCCCTGACAACTGCTGCAGGGCTCGCAGAGCACCTGCTCCAGACTCTCGCGCGTGCGTTTGCGGGTCATCTGCACCAGGCCCAGTTCGGTGATGCCGATGATGTTGGTCTTGGCGTGATCGCGCTCCAGCTGCTTCTCCAGGGTCCGCAGTACCTGACGCTGATGCTCCTCGTCTTCCATGTCGATGAAGTCGATGATGATGATCCCGCCCAGGTTGCGCAGGCGCAGCTGCCGGGCAATGGCGGTAGCGGCTTCGAGGTTGGTCTTGAAGATGGTTTCCTCAAGATTGCGATGACCGACGAAGGCCCCGGTGTTGACGTCGATGGTGGTCATGGCTTCCGCCGGGTCCACCACCAGATAACCACCGGACTTGAGTGGCACCTTGCGCTCCAGGGCCTTCTGGATTTCATCCTCGACGCCGTACAGGTCGAAGATCGGCCGCTCACCGGGGTAGTGCTCCAGGCGATCGGCGATTTCCGGCATCAGCTCGGCAACGAACTGAGTGGTCTTCTGGAAGGTTTCCCGGGAGTCGATGCGGATTTTCTCGATTTTCGGACTCACCAGATCCCGCAGGGTACGCAGCGCCAGGCCCAGGTCTTCGTAGATCACATTGGGCGCGCCAATGGTCTTGATCTGAACACCGATCTGATCCCAGAGCCGACGCAGGTAGCGAATGTCCATCAGGATCTCATCGGCACCGGCGCCCTCGGCGGCAGTACGCAGGATGAACCCGCCCGCCTCCTTGATGCCTTCCTGGGCCACGCAGTCGCTGACCACCTGCTTCAAGCGCTCACGCTCGGCTTCATCCTCGATCTTCAGCGAGATGCCGACATGGGCGGTACGGGGCATGTACACCAGATAACGTGAAGGAATCGACAACTGGGTGGTCAGTCGGGCGCCCTTGGTGCCGATGGGGTCCTTGGTGACTTGCACCACCAGGCTCTGCCCTTCATGCACCAGGGCACTGATGCTTTCCACCGCCGTACCTTCACGGGTGGAGATTTCCGCAGCATGAATAAACGCTGCGCGGTCCAGGCCAATATCGACGAAAGCGGCCTGCATGCCGGGCAATACCCGCACCACCTTGCCTTTATAGATGTTGCCAACGATACCGCGGCGCTGGGTCCGTTCGACGTGAACCTCTTGCAGCACTCCGTTTTCGACCACCGCCACCCGTGATTCCATCGGCGTGATGTTGATCAGAATCTCTTCACTCATGGCAGTGTCTCGTTCAGGCGTGTTCATAGAAGGCCGCAGCAGTCGGGTACGGCGCTTTAGCGCACTGGAAGGTTTTGCCAACAGGGTATGCCGAAATGGCCAAGCAGTTCTGCGGTTTCGCACACCGGCAAGCCAACCACAGCGGAGTAACTGCCATTGAGCCCTGACACAAACACCGCCGCAAGCCCCTGGATTGCATAACCGCCGGCCTTGTCCCGAGGCTCGCCGCTGGCCCAGTAGATGCTCGCTTCCTCAGGGGAGATGGCGCGAAACCGCACCAGGCTGCGCACCACTCTCGACTCGCAGCGCTCTCCGTCGAGCAAGGCAATGGCGGTCAATACTTCGTGCTCGCGCCCGGCCAGCGCCATGAGCATCGCCAGGGCGTCGGCCTGGTCCAGCGGTTTGCCGAGGATCCGCCCATCCAGCACCACGGCCGTATCGGCTCCCAGCACACAGGCCGGGGCCCGGGATTCGCTGCTGGTGATCAGGGCGCGCCCGGCCGCCGCCTTGCCACGGGCAAGACGCTCGACATAAGCCGCAGGGGATTCATCAGCCAGCGGAGTTTCATCGATGTCCGCGCTGATGGCGGTGAAGGGCACACCGATCTGGGTGAGCAGCTCACGCCGACGGGGCGAACCGGAAGCGAGGTAAAGCGGATTCATCAAGACATCTCCCTGTCGAGGTGCGGGCCAATGCCTGACCGAATTAATTGATTTTGAAACGTCGGCGCAACCCACGCAGGCCAAAGCTAACCCACGGCCACAACAGCGCACTGACCAGGGCTGGCAGGACCAGCGCCAGGGTCGGCTGGCGATTACCGGTCAGGGCGCTGAGCCAGAGTTGGACCAACTGCGCCAAGCCAAAGATCACCAGGATCACCAAACTCTGCTGCCACATCGGGAACATCCGCAGACGCTGTTGCAGGGATAGCACGAGGAAGGTGATCAGAGTCAGGATCAAGGCGTTCTGCCCCAGGAGCGTGCCGTAAAGCACATCCTCCGCCAGCCCAAGGCACCAAGCCGTGACCATACCCACCTTGTGCGGCAGGGCCAGGGCCCAAAAGGCCAGTAGCAGGGCCAGCCATAGCGGGCGCAGGATTTCCATGAACTGAGGCAAAGGCGACACACTCAGCAGCATGCCGATCAGAAACGTCAGCCAGACGATCCAGCCGTTTTGCGAATAGGTGCTACCCGCCATTATTCTCTTCCTCCGGTGGTGGCCGGTGCCGCAGCCGGAGGCTGGGCCGCCGGTTTCACCACAGGTTTATTGACCGGCTTGGCCGGCGCATGGGCGGCCGGCTTGACCGGAGTCGCCGGTGCAGCAGTGGGGGCAGTGGCAGGCGCGGCAGTGGCAGCTGGAGTCACCGCAGGCTTGGGCACCGTGGCCGGCACCGCCGGGGTGGTATTGCCACCCTGCTGGTCCTGGGCTTCCTGAGCCTGGGCCGCATCATTGGCCCGCTCTTCGGCCGTGCGCGGATCACTGAATACCAGTAACAGGTAACGGCTGCGGTTCAGCGCGGCAGTGGGCACCGCTCGCACAATGGCGAATGGCTGACCGGAATCGTGGATCACTTCCTTGACCGTGGCCACCGGATATCCAGCGGGGAAACGCTGGCCAAGGCCCGAACTGACCAGCAAATCGCCTTCCTTGACATCGGCGGTGTCGGCCACGTGGCGCAACTCCAGGCGCTCCGGGTTGCCAGTGCCACTGGCAATGGCCCGCAGGCCGTTGCGATTGACCTGCACCGGAATGCTGTGGGTGGTGTCGGTCAGCAACAGGACGCGCGAGGTATAAGGCATCAACTCCACCACCTGCCCCATCAAGCCACGGGCATCGAGCACCGGCTGGCCGAGGAACACGCCGTCACGCTCACCTTTATTGATGATAATGCGATGGGTAAAGGGGTTGGGGTCCATGCCGATCAACTCGGCCACTTCAACCTTCTCGTTGACCAGTGCCGAAGAGTTGAGCAATTCGCGCAGACGCACGTTCTGCTCGGTCAGGGCTGCGAGCTTTTGCATGCGCCCCTGCAGCAGCAGGTTTTCGGTCTTGAGTTTTTCGTTTTCAGCGACCAGCTCGGTGCGACTGCCGAACTGACTGGCCACGCCCTGCCATAGCCGCTGCGGCAGGTCGGTGATCCAGTAGGACTGCATCAACACCAGCGACATCTGGCTACGCACTGGCTTGAGCAGTGTGAAGCGGGCATCGACCACCATCAGTGCGACCGACAGTACGACCAGCACCAGGAGGCGCACGCCCAATGAGGGGCCTTTGGCGAAAAGCGGTTTAATAAGCCGCTCCTCCCAGGCAAATGTTGTGTTTATTCATACGGCATCAAACCGGCCTGGATGCAGATTGACAGAAGATAAACGCCACAGGCAGCACTGCAAAGTGCTGCCTGTGAGCGCAACAGCATAGATGCAACCGGCGTAGTTACTCGCTGGAGAGCAGGTCCATGGTGTGTTTGTCCATCATTTCCAATGCACGGCCACCGCCGCGAGCAACACAGGTCAGCGGATCTTCGGCAACGATCACCGGCAGACCGGTTTCCTGGGCCAACAGCTTGTCCAGATCACGCAGCAGAGCGCCACCACCGGTCAGCACCAGGCCGCGCTCGGCGATGTCCGAAGCCAGTTCCGGAGGCGATTGCTCCAGGGCACTTTTCACCGCCTGAACGATGGTTGCCAGGGACTCCTGCAGAGCCTCCAGCACTTCATTGGAGTTCAGGGTGAAGGCACGTGGCACACCTTCAGCCAGGTTACGGCCGCGTACGTCGACTTCACGTACTTCGCCGCCTGGGTAGGCAGTACCGATTTCCTGCTTGATGCGCTCAGCGGTGGACTCACCGATCAGGCTGCCGTAGTTGCGACGCACGTAAGTGATGATGGCCTCGTCGAAACGGTCGCCGCCAACACGTACGGATTCGGCGTAAACCACACCGTTCAGGGAGATCAGGGCGATTTCAGTGGTACCACCACCGATGTCCACGACCATCGAACCACGGGCCTCTTCAACCGGCAGGCCGGCACCGATCGCAGCGGCCATTGGCTCTTCGATCAGGAACACTTCACGGGCACCGGCGCCAAGGGCCGATTCACGGATCGCACGACGTTCAACCTGGGTGGACTTGCATGGAACGCAGATCAGCACACGAGGGCTGGGCTGCAGAAAGCTGTTTTCATGAACCTTGTTGATGAAGTACTGCAGCATCTTTTCGCAGACGCTGAAGTCGGCGATCACGCCGTCCTTCATCGGACGAATGGCGGCAATGTTGCCCGGAGTACGACCGAGCATGCGCTTGGCCTCAGTACCAACCGCAACAACACTTTTCTGATTACCGTGGGTCCGAATGGCCACAACCGATGGTTCATTCAGGACAATACCGCGCTCGCGCACGTAAATAAGGGTGTTGGCAGTGCCCAGGTCAATGGAAAGATCGCTGGAAAACATGCCACGCAGTTTCTTGAACATGGGAAAGGGACCCTAGGCAACGCGTGGGTAAAAAAGTGCGGCAAACTCTAACAACGACAGGGATTTTGGGCAAGGCGCCAATATGTTAAATTGGCCGCTTTTCTGTGCACCAAACCCCACAATCGCGGCCATAAGACCGTAGAAATGCGGTAGTGTTCCGACAATCTAACACGCGGACGAAATCCGTTTTTGTTTTCCACTGGAGAATCCCATGGCGCTTGAACGCTCCGACGTGGAAAAAATCGCTCATTTGGCCAGCATCAAGCTCAATGAAGGCGATCTTCCACACATCACCTCCGCCCTTAACAGCATTCTCGGGCTGGTGGATGAAATGCAGGCAGTCGATACCGATGGTATCGAGCCCCTGGCCCACCCTCTGGAAGCCAGCCAGCGCCTGCGCGCAGACGTTGTGACCGAGTCCAATCATCGCGAGGCCTATCAGTCCATCGCACCAGCGGTCGAAAGCGGCCTGTATCTGGTTCCGAAAGTCATCGACTAAAGGGAAAGAGCCTGCAATGCACCACATGACTCTGGCCGAGATCGCCCGCGGCCTCGCCGACAAGAAGTTTTCCTCTGTAGAACTGACCCAGACCCTGCTGGCGCGCATCGCTCAGCTGGATCCGCAGATCAACAGTTTCATCAGCCTCACCCAAGACCTGGCCCTGGGCCAGGCCAAAGCCGCCGACGAACGTCGCGCCAACGGTGAGAGCGGAGCCCTGCTGGGCGCACCGATCGCCCACAAAGACCTGTTCTGCACCCAAGGCATCCGCACCAGCTGCGGTTCGAAGATGCTCGACAACTTCAAGGCGCCCTATGACGCCACCGTGGTCGCCAAGCTGGCCGCTGCCGGGGCCGTGACCCTGGGCAAGACCAACATGGACGAATTCGCCATGGGCTCGGCCAACGAGTCGAGCTGGTACGGCGCAGTGAAAAACCCGTGGAACCTGGAGCACGTGCCCGGCGGTTCGTCCGGTGGTTCAGCCGCCGCCGTAGCCGCGCGCCTGCTGCCTGCGGCCACCGCCACCGACACCGGCGGTTCGATCCGCCAGCCCGCCGCCTTCACCAACCTCACCGGCCTGAAGCCGACCTACGGTCGCGTTTCCCGCTGGGGCATGATCGCCTACGCTTCCAGCCTCGATCAGGGCGGCCCGCTGGCACGCACCGCCGAAGACTGCGCGATCCTGCTGCAAGGCATGGCCGGCTTCGACCCGAACGACTCCACCAGCATCGATGAACCGGTGCCGGACTACAGCGCCAGCCTCAGCGGCTCGCTGCAGGGCCTGCGCATCGGCGTGCCGAAGGAGTACTTCAGCGCCGGCCTCGACCCGCGCATCGCCGAACTGATCCACAACAGCATCAAGGAGCTGGAAAAGCTCGGTGCGGTGATCAAGGAAATCAGCCTGCCGAACATGCAGCACGCGATTCCCGCGTACTACGTGATCGCCCCGGCGGAAGCCTCCTCCAACCTGTCGCGTTTCGACGGCGTGCGCTTCGGCTACCGTTGCGAGAACCCGGCCAACCTTGAAGACCTGTACAAGCGCTCCCGTGGCGAAGGCTTCGGCAGCGAAGTGCAGCGCCGGATCATGGTCGGCGCCTACGCGCTGTCCGCCGGCTACTACGACGCCTACTACCTCAAGGCACAGAAAATCCGTCGCCTGGTGAAGAACGACTTCATGACCGCTTTCAACGAAGTCGACATCATCCTCGGCCCGACCACGCCCAACCCGGCCTGGAAGCTCGGCGCCAAGAGCAGCGATCCGGTCGCCGCGTACCTGGAAGACGTCTACACCATCACCGCCAACCTCGCGGGCCTGCCGGGCCTGTCGATGCCGGCCGGTTTCGTCGACGGCTTGCCGGTCGGCGTGCAACTGCTCGCCCCGTATTTCCAGGAAGGCCGCTTGCTCAACGTTGCGCACCAGTATCAGTTGAACACTGACTGGCACACCCGCACCCCAACCGGCTTCTGAGGAGACACACATGCAATGGGAAGTCGTGATCGGGCTGGAGATTCATACCCAGCTCACCACTCAATCGAAGATTTTCTCCGGTAGCTCCACCGCCTTCGGTGCCGAGCCCAACACCCAGGCCAGCCTGATCGACCTGGGCATGCCCGGCGTACTGCCAGTGCTGAACCAGGAAGCGGTGCGCATGGCGGTGATGTTCGGCCTGGCGGTAGACGCCGAGATCGGCCAGCACAACGTGTTCGCCCGCAAGAACTACTTCTACCCTGACCTGCCCAAGGGCTACCAGATCAGCCAGATGGAACTGCCAATCGTCGGCAAGGGCCACCTGGACATCCCTCTGGAAGACGGCACCATGAAACGCGTCGGCATCACCCGCGCGCACCTGGAAGAAGACGCCGGCAAGAGCCTGCACGAAGAGTTCAACGGTGCCACCGGCATCGACCTGAACCGCGCCGGCACGCCGCTGCTGGAAATCGTGTCCGAGCCGGACATGCGCAGCGCCAAGGAAGCCGTGGCCTACGTCAAGTCGATCCACGCGCTGGTTCGCTACCTGGGCATCTGCGACGGCAACATGGCCGAAGGCTCGCTGCGTTGCGACTGCAACGTCTCGGTCCGCCCCAAGGGCCAGGTCGAGTTCGGCACCCGCTGCGAGATCAAGAACGTCAACTCGTTCCGTTTCATCGAGAAGGCGATCAACAGCGAGATCCGTCGCCAGATCGATCTGATCGAAGACGGCGGCAAAGTGATCCAGCAGACCCGCCTGTACGACCCGAACAAGGACGAAACCCGTCCGATGCGCAGCAAGGAAGAAGCCAACGACTACCGTTACTTCCCCGATCCGGACCTGCTGCCCGTGGTTATCGAGGATTCCTTCCTCGACCAGGTACGCGCCACCCTGCCAGAACTGCCACCGCAGAAACGCGAGCGCTTCCAGGAGCAGTTCGGCCTGTCGGTCTACGACGCCAGCGTCCTGGCCACCAGCCGCGAGCAGGCGGACTACTTCGAGAAGGTCGCCAGCATTGCCGGTGACGCCAAGCTCGCCGCCAACTGGGTCATGGTCGAACTGGGCAGCCTGCTCAACAAGCAGGGCCTGGAAATCGACGAAGCCCCGGTCTCGGCCGAACAACTGGGCGGCATGCTGCTGCGGATCAAGGACAACACCATCTCCGGCAAGATCGCCAAGACCGTGTTCGAAGCCATGGCCAATGGCGAGGGCAGCGCCGACGAGATCATCGACAAGCGCGGCCTCAAGCAAGTCACCGACAGCGGCGCGATCTCCGCGGTGCTGGATGAAATGCTCGCGGCCAACGCCGAACAGGTCGAACAGTACCGCGCCGCCGACGAGGCCAAGCGCGGCAAGATGTTCGGCTTCTTCGTCGGTCAAGCGATGAAGGCTTCCAAGGGCAAGGCCAACCCGCAACAGGTCAACGAGCTGCTGAAAAGCAAGCTCGAAGGCTGATCGAGAAATGCAGCCTTGGCTTGTCAGTCGAAATCGCGGGGATGCAAGCCCGTCTTCGCTGGCAAGCCAGCTCCTGCGAATAATGACTCCCCGTCCCTGGTTCGTGGGCTGTGCCCTGCTCGCTCTGCTCACGGGCTGCGCCAGCAGCCATATCATCGACCCTCGAGGTTATGACCAGACCGGGACAGCCTCCTATTACGGCGCCCGCCATCATGGCAAACGCACCGCCAGCGGCGAGCCCTTCGATCAGAACGGCCTCACTGCGGCCCATCGCGAACTGCCGTTCGGCACCCGAGTGCAAGTCACCAACCAGGGCAACGGCAAAAGCGTCGTAGTCCGTATCAACGATCGTGGCCCGCACACCCGCGGCCGCCTGATCGACTTATCCCGCGCTGCCGCGCAACAGCTGGGCATGCTGCGCAGCGGCACCGCCAAAGTACGCATCCAAGCCCTCAGCGACTGACCGACGGAGCCCGAGCCATTACCGCCTTTGCCGAACTGCCCCTGCTCAGCCTGATCCAACTCATCAGCGGCCTGGTGATGCTGATCGCCGGCGCCGAGTTGCTGGTGCGTGCCGCCGTACGTTTGTCCGCGCGCCTGCATGTACGTCCGCTGATCATGGGCTTGAGCATCGTCGCCTTCGGCAGCAGCGCGCCGCAGATGGCCATCAGCCTGCAGGCGACCCTGGCCGACAACACCGATATCGCCGTGGGCAGCGTGATCGGCAGCAGCATCTTCAACATCCTGGTGACCCTGGGTCTATCGGCCCTGATCATTCCGCTGCGGGTATCGCGACAGCTGGTGCGCCTGGACATCCCGTTGATGATCGGTGCCAGCCTGCTGGTATTCATCCTGGCCTATAACGAGCGTCTCACCCCCTCCGACGGCGTCATCCTGCTGGCGGCCCTGGTGCTGTACCTGCTCCTGCTGTTGCGCCAGTCGCGGCACTCGGCACGCCATCACCTGCCCGCTCCAGCCGGCCTGCGCGGTTTCGCGCCCAGGTTCAGCAGCATGCTGATGGTGCTTATCGGCCTGGGGCTGCTGGTCTTCGCCGGACACTTGCTGCTAGGCGCCGCCGTCACCGTGGCCGACGACCTGGGCTTGTCGGAGCGGGTCATGGGACTGACGGTGATTGCCGTCAGCACCTCCCTGCCCCAGCTCGCCACTTCCCTGCTCGCGGCCCTGCGGGGCCAGCGGGATATCGCCGTGGGCAATGTCATCGGCAGCAATCTCTTCAACTTGCTGGGGGTCCTGGGGTTTACCGCCCTGGTGGCACCGA
The DNA here is from genome assembly GCF_042980055.1 of Pseudomonas danubii. Taxonomy (NCBI): domain Bacteria; kingdom Pseudomonadati; phylum Pseudomonadota; class Gammaproteobacteria; order Pseudomonadales; family Pseudomonadaceae; genus Pseudomonas; species Pseudomonas danubii. The sequence continues at coordinate 2,230,144 of NZ_CP116502.1, read as the reverse complement.
CGCCGCTCTCGGTTTCGCCCAACGCCCTGGATTTCGACTTGCCGGTGATGCTCGGCGTCGCGGTGCTGTGCCTGCCGGTGTTCTATTCGGGGTATCGCGTGACCCGGGCCGAAGGCTTGCTGTTTCTCGGCCTGTACCTGGCCTATGGACTGCACGTGGTGTCCTTCACCACGGGCATGCCCCTGGCGGGCAAGCTGGAACACTTGATGCTGTTTTTCGTCCTGCCAGCGCTGGTGGCGTTTCTGCTGTTCAGTTCGCTACGGGCCTGGCGCCGCCAACACAAGAGAGAAGCGCCATGAGCGAAAACAAGAAAAGCGGACTGCAAATGCGTCGCCAAGTGATGGGCGACGCCTTCGTCGACCGAGCTCTGGGCAACGCCACCGAATTCACCCAGCCACTGCAGGAGTTCGTCAACGAACACGCTTGGGGCGGCGTGTGGAACCGTAATGGCCTGCCGTTGAAAACCCGTAGCCTGATCACCCTGGCAACGCTGACCGCGCTGAAGTGTCCCCAGGAGTTGAAGGGCCACGTGCGTGGCGCCCTGAACAACGGCTGCACCGTGGAAGAGATACGTGAAGCGCTGCTGCATTGCGCGGTGTATGCCGGAGTGCCGGCCGCCATCGATGCGTTTCGCGCAGCCCAGGAAGTGATTGACGCTTATCAGCAGCCGCAGTGAACCCGTTGTTCGCCGACAAGCCGCCTCCTAGCGCCGCCTTATAAGAGCCGGCTTGACGGTGAACAGCTTCAGATCCACCCACCCCACTGCAACACAAAGATCCCAATGTTGGTGGTCACTGCCGCCATCACGGTGGTGATGACGATAATGGCCGCCGCCAGCTCATGATTGCCATTGGCCGCCCGGGCCATGACATAGCTCGCTGCAGCAGTCGGACTGCCGAAATACAGAAACAGAATCCCCAGTTCCGCCCCGCGAAAACCGCATAACCAAGCGCCAAAGGTTGCCAGCGTCGGCAGGCTGACCATCTTCAGCAGGCTGGAGCTCATGGCCATCCGCCCACTGTTGCGCAAGGCCGCCATGGACAACGTGCCGCCGATGCAGATCAGCGCCAGAGGCAGACTCATCTGTGCCAGGTATTTTCCCGAAGTCTCCAGCCAGCCGGGAAGGCTGATCTGCCAGTAGGCAAACGGCGCAGCCACCAGCACGCTAACAATCAACGGATTGCTGAACACACTTTTGCAGATGCTCCAAGGGTCGGACTTGATCGCCGGGCTGTAGACCGCCAGGACCACCGTCGACAGGGTGTTGTAGTAAAGAATCACCAACGCGGCGAGCAGCGCCCCCAGGGAAATCCCGTAATCCCCATACATGCTGGCCGCCAGGGCCAGGCCGATGATCGCGTTATTGCCGCGAAACGCCCCCTGGGTATAGATCCCCCGATCCACCTTCGGGCAACGCCAGATGGCCCAGCCCCAGGCCAAGGCAAAACAGACCAGGGTGGCCACCGAAAAGTAGATCAGCACGCCAGGCTTCAGCGAGGCATGCAGGTCGGCATGGACAATGCCGAGAAACAGCAAGGCCGGCATGGTGACGTTGAACACCAGGGCCGACGCCGTATGGATGAAGTTGTCGTTGATCCACCCCACCCGCTTGAGTAGCAGCCCCAGAAACAGCATCGCAAACACCGGCGCAGTGATCGCCAGGGTTTCGAAAAAAATAGCCAGCATGCGCGGGGGGACCTTGAGCCTGTCGTTAGGGCGCTAATGATAATCCAATCAACCCGCCCTCACGTAACCGTCTTCTTGACGGCGTGTCATTTTCAATTATGCTCACGATAACTGTATATGCATACAGTTAAACCAAGCATAACCATGACATATCAAGGAGCTAGAAATGTCAGGACTCTCTGCACAGATGCAGCAACAGCCACAACAGGCCGGCAAGATCATTGCCGATCTGGACCGTTTGTTCACTGAACAAGGCATCGCCATTTCCGGCGATGGCGACACCCTGGTGCTGGTCGCCGACGGCCACCACACCATCAAGTACCACCGCCCGGAAGACCTGCCCCGCACCCCGCAAAAGTCCGCCAGGGGCTTGCCTCAATTGCGTTTCGAGGGCGGCGAACATACCGCCATCGGCGACAGCACCCTGCTGCGCTTCGTCAAGGATGCGCCGCCCATTCCCGCGTGGCAGGTCGAACTGCACCTGCCCAACGGCCTGGCCCTGACTTACGGCCAGGTGGTTGCGCTCGGAGGCGATTTCTACGGCATTCCCGAGCAGCCGATCTGCGAAGGCGCAACGCCGGCTGATCGAGTGCAACGCTTTACCGCGGCCTTCAACTCCCTGGCAGTACTGCCGGCGGCGAAAGACGAAGCCCGACAGATCCTCGCGGTGATGCAGAAGGAAATCGTTGCCGCCAACCAGGCGATCCGCGACGGCAAACAGCCCCACGAAGCCTATGACGCCCTGGGCGATACCCTGTCTGAAGAGTGGAACCGGATCACCGGTGGCGGCAGCGCGGTCTCCGCCCTGTTCCCTCTGGGGCGCTACCTGAAGCTGGCGGCCAACAATGCCGACCACTTTGGCGAATGGGCCCTGGCGGCTTATATCGCCGGGCACACGGCCGCACTGCAACAAGCGGTCCTGGCGGGTAAGACTGCCGACGACAAGCAACTGGAACTGGCCTATGCGATGAACGCCTTCGCCGACCACTTCCTCACCGACCTGTTTTCTGCCGGCCATGTACGAGTGCCACGCAAACAGGTGGCGGCGGTGGTCACCCCCAGCGACCTGGGCTCGCTGATTACCCGTTTCATGCACGACGAGGACAGCAAGTTCGGCCTCAATGTCAGTAACGCCCAGGGCGACCGCTGGCACGCCTACGGCGACAAGCGTTATTTCGACAGCGTCGATCATCGCAATCGCCAGCAGGTGAAACAGGCGGTGCAGCGTTCCGCAGACGAGATCTTTACCTGCTACCTCAGCGGTAACCTGCCGGCGCCCGCCAGTTACGCGGCTCTCAAGGCCTTACCGGATCTGAATGCCGCCAAGAGCGGCAATTTCTCGCCACTGTTCGTGATGAGCGGTGACAAAGTGCTGCGCCGCAGCGACGTCAACAATCTCAATGACAGCAAGACCATCGACAACTGGTGGGGCTGGAGCACCTACCTGCTGCTGAAGAACTACAGCCCGAACAAGCCGACGGGCTACCTGGAAACCCCAAGCGCGGTCCCGACAATCCTGGCCGATGGCTGGCAAAGCCACACCCCCAGCGAGCCCAACTGGCTCCCTGGCCAGGCGGTGCGCTATGCCCTCAGCGAAACCAACGGCTTGAACGAGTCATACATCGGTCCCTGGTCGGCCTACATGGAACTGAGCGACAGCTTCCAGCCGACCTTGAGCATCCCGGCCGGCACCAGCAACAGCAGCGCCACCGGACGCAATGTGTTCCGTCAGTTCCGCGGTGGCTCGCCGGAGCTGATCGGCTCCATCGACAAGAACGCCAGCCGCTTCATCGACCGTAACGCCTGATAAGGAAATCACCATGGCTATCAACCTAAAACTGCAACTGGCCTCCGGGCAATCCCTCAAGGACGCACCTCTGGAACTGCTGCTCAACGGCGCTCCCATTGCCCGCGCCTGCGTGGATGAACACGGCAACGTGGCCTTCAACGCCAAGCCGGGAACTGGCCAACTGGCCGTACGAGTTGACCGTTCGATCCTGCACAAAGCCTAACCGCGCGCTGTAGGAGCGGGCTCACCCGCGAGCAGGCCTCCTGCTCCGCTGCGCCAGCGCCGGTTCATGGCCCTGGCGCAGCCGGCGTCATTGCCCTCAATGATCGCCAACCCCTGATTTCACCGAGACGTCCTCCCGAACCTCGCACTCAAGCCAAGCGGCAAGGCTTACCTGGCCAGCGTCATACGGTCACCGTCTGTTCCAGCAAATGCCCCTGCTCAATGCGTACATGGCGGGGATGGAAGCGCTTGAGGCTGCTGCGATGGCCGACGCTGACAATGCTCAACCCCGGCAACTGATCGATCAACGCCTGGTACAGATTGGCTTCATCTTCTTCATCCATGGCCGAAGTCGCCTCATCCATGTACAGCCATTGCGGCGCATAGAGCAGCGCCCGGGCAAACGCCAGCCGCTGCTGCTCCCCCGGCGACAACATGCGCTGCCAGTGATTGCTCTCGTCCAGACGCGCCACCAGATGGGGCAGGCGGCAAGTTTCCAGGACCTGTGCATAACGCTCCTGGGGATAGCTGTCGCCCGACTGTGGATAACTCAAGGCTTCCCGCAGGCTGCCAATGGGCAGGTAGGGCTTCTGCGGCAGGAACAGGTAGCGCTGGTTCGGCAGCAAGATGCTCCCGTGCCCCGCCGGCCACAAGCGTCCCATGGCTCGCAACAGGGTGCTCTTGCCACTGCCGGAGCGACCACTGAGCATCAGTCGCTCGCCAGGATTCACGGTCATCTGGGCACCGGCCAGCAAATGACGGCCATCCGCCAGATCCAGACCCAGATCACGCACCTGCAATTGTTCGCCCTGGTGCTGCACGTCAATCGCCGGAGGACGCTCCTCGTTTTCACTCATGGCCTGGCGGAAGCTCAACAGACGGTCACAGGTGGCGCGCCAGGCAGCGAGGTCCGAATAAGCGCTGATAAACCAACTGAAGTTCTCCTGGACATTGCCGAACGCCGAGTTGATCTGCATCAGCTCTCCCAGCTCGATCTTGCCGGCGAAGTAACGCGGCGCGGCGACAATAAACGGGAAGATGATCGCGATCTGGCCATAACCGGCGGTGAAGAAGGTCAGGCGCTTGGAGACCTTCATGATGTCCCAGAAGTTGTGCCAGACCTTGCTGAAACGGCTGCTCAGACGCTGGTTCTCATTCTTCTCGCCGTCGTAAAGGGCAATGCTCTCGGCGTTCTCCCGGACTCGCACCATGGAGAAACGCAGGTCGGCTTCAAAACGTTGCTGTTGATTGTTCAGGCCGATCAAGCGACGCCCGATCAGGTGGGTCAGCCAACTGCCGACCACCGCATACACCAGGGCGCACCAGAACATATAGCCGGGAATGGTATAGCCCATGACCTCGATACTGCCGGATACACCCCAGAGGATGATGGAGAAGGACACCAGACTGACCACGTTGCGGATCAATCCCAGGCCCAGGGACAAGGTGTTGGTGGTGAAGCCGTTGAGGTCTTCGGAAATCCGCTGGTCGGGGTTGTCGGTGTAGCCGCCCTGCTCCAGCTGGTAGTAGTTCTTGTTGCCCAGCCAACGGGCAAAGTGTCTTTCGGTCAGCCAGGCGCGCCAACGGATGGTCAGCATCTGGGTCAGGTACAAGCGATACACCGCACCGAGAATGGCCACCGCGGCGATCCCGCAGAAATACAGGATCAGGCTCCAGAAAGCCGCCTCGTCCTTCTTCTGCAAGGCGTTGTAGAAGTCCTTGTACCAACTGTTGATCCATACCGAAATGGCGACACTGAACAGCGACAGGCCAATCACCGCGATCAGCAGCAGCCAGGCCTTGCCCTTCTCTTCACTACGCCAGTAAGGGGTAATCATGGCCCATACCCGGCGAAAGAATTGACCGCGCACAGCATCGTTGACCGCGGAGTACTCAGCGTTCTGATTCATCGTTGTGGCTCGATAGGGAGAAGGACAAGCGTTGAGCCGATCTTAGTAGATCGGCTCGCTTTTTCACGGTGTCCAGCGACATTCATTCAGTCGCGGTTCAGCGACGCACGGGACGCTTCTGCAATTTGCGCTGCAAGGTACGGCGATGCATGCCCAGGGCCCGGGCAGTGGCGGAGATATTACCTTCGTGCTCGGTCAGCACACGCTGGATGTGCTCCCATTGCAGACGGTCCACGGACATCGGGTTTTCCGGCACCAGGGTGTCCAGGTCCGCATGTTCGGAGAGCAGAGCGGCCAGCACATCATCGGCATCCGCGGGTTTGCACAGGTAGTTGCAGGCACCGCGCTTGATGGCTTCCACCGCCGTGGCGATGCTCGAATAACCGGTGAGGATCAGGACGCGCATTTCCGGGTCCAGCTCCAGCAGCTTGGGCAGCAGCACCAGCCCGGAGTCGCCATCCATCTTCAGGTCCAGCGCGGCGTAGTCCGGCAAATCCTGCTGGGCGATGGTCAGGCCCTCTTCCGCGGAACCTGCGGTACTGACGCGAAAGCCCCGGCGGCTCATGGCGCGTGCCATTACCCGGGTAAAGGTGGCGTCATCATCCACCAGCAACAGATGCGGCAGTTCTTCGCCTTCGACTTGGATCTCTTCACTCATGGTCGTCTCCTCGGGCGGCACGGGGCAGGCGCAGCTCGGTGAGCGTTCCGCCTTCCTCATGACTGTAGAGTTTCACTGAGCCACCGGCGCGGGTCACGCTGGCCTTGCTCAAAAACAGGCCCAGGCCGAAGCCTTTGCCCTTGGTGGTAAAAAACGGTTTGCCGATCTGCTCGGCGATGGCCAAGGGTACTCCGGCGCCGTGGTCACGAATACTGATGGTGAGGTTTTCCGCATCCCAGTCCAGGCGCACCTCCAGACCTTCGGCACAGGCATCGGCTGCATTGTTCAACAGATTGAGCAAGGCCTGGGTCAAGTCCGGCGGCGGCGCCAGGCGCGGCACTGGTCCCTCTCCCAGCAGATGAAAGCGGTAGCTGGCCTCGGGACGCATCAGGTGCCAGCGATTCAAGGCTTCGTCCAGCCACTGGGTGACGTCCTGCATCTCCACCGCCATACGGCGATTGGCCTCGGCGGCGCGCACCAGTTGCTGCAGGGTTTCCTTGCACAACTTGACCTGGTCCTGGAGCACGCTGAGGTCGTCCTGCAACAGCGGATCGGGATGGTCCTGGCGCATCTCCTTGAGCAATACGCTCATGGTCGCCAGCGGCGTGCCCAACTCATGGGCGGCACCGGCGGCCTGGGTCGCCACGGCCAGCAATTGCTGATCGCGCAGGCCTTCTTCACGGCGGATCGCCCGCAATTCTTCCTGACGGCGCAACTCTTCGGCCATGCGTGCAGCGAAGAAGGTGATCACCGCCGCCGCCAGGGCAAAACTCAGCCACATGCCATAGACCTGCAGGTTTTCCCGGGCGATGGGGAAAGTCTGCAAGGGATAGAACCGCGCCAGCAACAAGGTGTAGAGGGTCAGGGCAATACCCGACAGCACCACCGAATAGCGCCAGGGCAAGGTCACGGCGGCGATCGTCAGGGGCACCAGATAATAGGAGACGAAGGGGTTGGTAGAGCCGCCGGAGAAATACAGCAGCACACTGTGGATAAACAGGTCACAAGCCAGTTGCAGGGCATATTCCAGCTCCGTCACCGGCCACGAGGTTCGCAAGCGGATGGCGGTGAAGGCACAGAGCACCATGGAAAACATCAAGGTGACGCCCAGTTGCAACCAGGGCAGTGGCAACAGTTCCAACCAATAGGCGAGCCCCACCGAGCCGGCCTGAGCAGCCAGAACCAGGGTACGAATAAAGGTCAGGCGCCAGAGGTTCTGACGAGTGGCAGACAATAATTTTAAGGGGGCGAGCATGAGCTCTCCTGATGAGCGCTCCAGGGCAATCGGCGGGAGTATAACCAAGCAGCCCCCGCCACAGGCAAAACTGCGGCAAAGCGTCACAGAAAAACAGTGGCAAGCTGCACGCTTTGAGCTACAAGCGTATTGGCTCTCAACATGCAGCTTGCGGCTTGAAACTTGCCGCAGCCCCACACTGTCTGAATGTTTCACGCAGGCTCTGAGCTGATCCTGCGGACCGCACTCAAGGAGTTTCCATGCAGCATTTCAGTCGCAGCCTCGCCCTTCTGGCCCTCAGCGCCGGCACCCTCACCAGTCTGCCCGCCCTGGCCGCCGATGAACTGCACTACAACCAGATTTCCCTGCGGGCCGAAGTCAGCCAGGAAGTGGCACGGGACCTGATGATCGTGACCCTCTACAGCGAGTCGCAGAACAGCGACCCAGCCAAGCTTGCTGCAGAAATCACCAGCATCATGAACAAGGCCCTGGGTCAGGCCCGCCAGGTCAAGGATGTGACGCTGCGCCAGGGCAGCCGCAACAGCTACCCGATCTACGACGATAAAGGCCAGAAGATCACCGGCTGGCGTGAGCGCGCCGAACTGCGCCTGGAAAGCTCCGACTTCGCCGCCTTGTCCAAGCTCACCGGCGAACTGCTGGGCGACCTGAAAATGGCTGGCATGGACTTCGCCATCGCCGACCCGACCCGCAAGGCCAGCGAAGATGCCCTGCTCAAGGACGCGGTCAAGGCGTTCAAGGCCCGTGCTCAACTGGCCACCGAAGCCCTGGGTGGCAAGGGCTACAAAATCGTCAACCTGAACCTCAACAGCAACGGTTATCCACAGCCCTACCTGCGTGCGCCAATGATGATGAAGGCCGCCAGCATGGATTCGGCGCCCGTGACTCCGGAAGTCGAGGCTGGCACCAGCCAGGTCAGCATGACCGCCGACGGCGCCATCGAAGTGCTGATGCCGTAAACCTCTCCCAGCGTCCCCCAACGGCGGTAACCTCCAGCGCAAACCGAGGTCACCGCCGTTTTTCGTGACCAGGCATTTCAACCGGCACCCGACGAACTCGGCTCAGGGTAGGTGCGTTCGGCCACCAGGGTGATGCTAAAGTTATGCACCTCGGTACTGCGCCTGCCAGGCGTCATGGGTGTCTGCCGGGTATACTGCTTCTTTCCTATAAGAGTCTCTCTAATGACCGCAGATCGCATCGGCGAACGCCTGCGCCGCTATCGCCGCGCCGCCAAGAAAACCCTGCGCCAAATTGCCAGTGAATCCGGCCTGACCGCCAGTTTCCTCTCCCAAGCGGAACGCAATCTCACCGGTGTATCGATCTCGTCTCTGGTCAACATTGCCAAGTCGCTGAACGTTCCGCTGAACGCTCTGTTCGACCAGCCAACCCAGGCGCAACCCGACTCCCACGACGGCAAGCGCGTGCGCTACACCATCGAAGGTCAGCCACTGGCCTACGAACGGCTGTCCAGCTCCTTTCCCGGCAACCTGATCAACGCGGTGAAAATGAACATCCCGGTGGGCTATCAGTCGGAACTGATCTCCCACGATGGCTCTGAGTTTTCCTACGTTCTTTCAGGACAGATCGTCTACACCATCGAAGGTCAGCAATATCCACTTGGTGCCGGTGACTCGGTGCACTTCGACTCGACCAAGACCCACTGCCTGGCCAATGTCGGCAACGGCCCGGCGGAAGTCCTGACGGTCACGACCATGGGCCTGTTCGACGACCATTCGGCGGCGTAAGCCCCACCCGCAGTCGCCTGCCGAACCTTACAGAGGTACCTGTGCGCAAGAGAAATGTTAGTCAGGCTTAATTTTCGTTGACCACGATTTCAGCATGACTTAATTTCGGCATCGGCGAATCGACAAACAACAACACAACAAGTGATCGCCATCGCCGCACAGGGTCCATGGGGCTGCATCCACGCCCCATAGAAAGGCGAGTTACCGCGGCCCACAAGGCCAATCCTCAGATATGCCCTAGAAAAAGAAAAAATGAGGTTTGCATGCGTAAGACCTTTCCGCTCCGGGTTTGGCAGACAGCGGGGCTGATCCTCGACACGCCACTGTCACGCGCCACCAGCAACCTCCACAGTGACAACTTCACTGCGAGCCGCGACTTCAGCACCGCCGACGATGCGCTGTCCATTCGCCATCGCCTGCAAGGTCCCGGGCAACCGTCTCCAACGGCCTCCCCCACACCGTCGTTCTACGCCATCCGGTCAACCGGATGCGTCGAAGATTTGCGCCTGCCTGAAAAGGTCTGGCGGCTCAAGCACAAGCCAGTCGGCGCCCGCTCCATTGATGCACCAAGCGGGGGCGCGAACAGCCCTGTTTGCCCAATAGAAAAGCAATGCATGCACCAGAAAAGACCTGCGCAAACGGTCAAATGCGTCAACATTTATACAAATGCGTCATTCGTGTACGTTCGTTCCACTCTTTGAGACTTGTGTCGGCCCTGCATCTTGCAATGGGTATGAGGGCTGCATAAGTATCGGCGGGTCGACTCACAAGGTCGCCCTCTACTCCAAAAATGACAACAAATCATGAGGCCACCATGTTCAAAAAAGCAGTCCTTCCGTTTTTAGTCAGTGCCGGCTTGCTGGCCAGCACCCCCTTCGCCCACGCGGCGACTAACCTGGTGTTCTGCTCTGAAGGGAGCCCGGCCGGTTTCGACCCTGGCCAGTACACCACCGGAACCGACTTCGACGCCTCAGCCGAAACCCTCTACAACCGCCTCAGCCAGTTCGAACGTGGCGGCACCGCAGTCATTCCGGGCCTGGCCACCAGTTGGGACATCTCGGACGACGGTCTGACCTACACCTTCCACCTGCGCGAAGGGGTCAAGTTCCACACCACGCCGTACTTCACCCCGACCCGTACCTTCAACGCCGACGACGTGCTGTTCACCTTCAACCGCATGATCGACAAAGACATGCCGTTCCGTAAGGCATACCCGACCGAATTCCCGTATTTCACCGACATGGGGATGGACACCAACATCACCAAGGTCGAGAAAGTCGACGACAAGACCGTCAAGTTCACCCTGAAAACCGTTGATGCCGCATTCATCCAGAACCTGGCCATGAGCTTTGCCTCCATCCAGTCCGCCGAGTACGCCGACAAGCTGCTCAAGGAAGGCAAGACCAGCGATATCAACCAGAAGCCGATCGGCACAGGTCCCTTCGTTTTCAAGAGCTACCAGAAAGACTCCAACATCCGCTACACCGGCAACAAGGACTACTGGAAACCTGAAGACGTGAAGATCGACAACCTGATCTTCGCCATCACCACCGACCCATCGGTGCGCATCCAGAAGCTGAAGAAGAACGAATGCCAGATCACCCTCTTCCCGCGCCCGGCCGACCTCAAGGCGCTCAAGGAAGACAAGACCCTGAAGATGCCTGAACAGGCAGGCTTCAACCTGGGCTACATCGCCTACAACGTGATGCCGGTGCTCAAGGGCCGCACCGACGCCAACCCGCTGGCTGACCTCAAGGTTCGCCAGGCACTGGACATGGCCGTCAACAAGCCGCAGATCATCGACTCGGTCTACCAGGGCGCCGGCCAACTGGCGGTCAACGCCATGCCGCCGACCCAATGGTCCTACGACACCAGCATCAAGGACGCCAAGTACGATCCCGAGAAAGCCAAGCAGTTGCTCAAGGAAGCGGGCATCAAGGAAGGCACCCAGATCACCCTCTGGGCCATGCCGGTACAGCGTCCGTACAACCCGAACGCCAAACTGATGGCCGAGATGCTGCAGTCCGACTGGGCCAAGATCGGTCTCAAGGTCAACATCGTCAGCTACGAGTGGGGCGAGTACATCAAGCGCTCCAAAGGCGGCGAGAACCAGGCGATGATCATCGGCTGGAGCGGCGACAATGGTGACCCCGACAACTGGCTCGGCACCCTGTTCGGTTGCGATGCAATGAACGGCAACAACTTCTCGAAATGGTGCGACAAGCCTTATGACGCCCTGATCAAGCAAGCCAAGGCCACGTCGGATGTGGCCAAACGCACCGAGCTGTACAAGCAGGCGCAACACATTCTCAAAGATGCCGTTCCGATGACACCTATCGCTCACTCGACGGTGTTCCAACCCATGCGCGCCAACGTGCAGGATTTCAAGATCAGCCCCTTTGGCTTGAACTCCTTCTACGGCGTAGGCATCGGCAAATAAGGTTCTGCAACGGCGACGTCCCTGGCGTCGCCGTTGTTTTACCGCCCCCCCTGAAAGCGTCCGGCCCTGGGGTCGAGATTGCGTCCTTTTGGACGTGATCTTTCGAATTTAGAGCCGATTCCTACAAGCCTTTCAGGTACAGCGCATATACGACCCAGCCTTCGGCTCCTAACGTCGAGGCATGGCAAAACTGCGTCTATCGGTGGGCATTTGCTGCAGCCATGGTTGGGCATCAATGGCCTGTACAGGCTCCAGGAAGGAGCCAGGGTCCATTGATCATCACAACAAAAAATGGAGATGGACCGTCATGCGTCATTCGTTGATTTTCTCGGCCCTGCTGGCCACCAGTTCGATCTGCAGCGCTGCCGACCGCAGCCTGGTGTTCTGTTCCGAAGGCAGCCCCGCAGGCTTTGACACCGCGCAGTACACCACCGCCACCGACAACGATGCCGCCGAGCCGTTGTACAACCGTCTCGTGGAGTTCGAAAAAGGCGCAACCAACGTACTGCCGGCCCTGGCCAAGAGCTGGGATATTTCCGAGGACGGCCTCAAGTACAGCTTTCACCTGCGTGAAGGGGTGAAGTTCCACAGCACTCCCTACTTCAAGCCCAGCCGTGACCTCAACGCCGACGACGTGCTGTTCACCTTCAATCGCATGCTCGACGCCGAACATCCGTTCCGTAAGGCCTATCCGACGGAGTTTCCCTACTTCAACGGCATGAGCCTGAACAAGAACATCGCCAAGGTCGAAAAAACCGACCCCATGACCGTGGTCATGACCCTCAACACCGTGGACGCGGCGTTCATCCAGAACCTGGCCATGAGCTTTGCCGCGATCCTCTCCGCCGAATACGCCGAGCAACTGCTCAAGGCCGGCACGCCCAGCCAGATCAACCAGCAACCCATCGGCACCGGACCTTTCGTGTTCCAGCGCTACCAGAAAGACTCGCAGATCCGCTACGCCGCCAACCCGCATTACTGGGACCCGAGCCGGGTCAAGCTCGACAGGCTGATCTTCGCCATCAACACCGATGCCTCGGTACGCGTGCAGAAGCTGCGCGCCGGCGAATGCCAGGTGACCCTGCACCCGCGTCCCGCCGACATCGATGCCCTGAAAAACGACCCGAAACTGCAAGTCATCGAGAAGCCCGGCTTCAACCTCGGCTACATCGCCTACAACGTGCAACACAAACCCTTCGACCGCCTCGAAGTGCGCCAGGCACTGGACATGGCGGTGAACAAGCAGAGCATCCTCAATGCCGTGTACCAGGGCGCCGGCCAGTTGGCGGTGAACGCCATGCCGCCCACCCAGTGGTCCTACGACGAGACGATCAAGGACGCTGCCTACAACCCGGAAAAGGCACGCGAGTTGCTCAAGGCTGCCGGGGTCAAGGAAGGCACGGAAATCACCCTCTGGGCCATGCCCGTGCAACGCCCCTACAACCCCAACGCCAAGCTGATGGCCGAAATGCTCCAGTCCGACTGGGCGAAGATCGGCCTCAAGGTGAAGATCGTCAGCTACGAATGGGGCGAATACATCAAGCGCACCAAAAACGGCGAACACGACATCAGTCTGATCGGCTGGACCGGAGACAACGGTGACCCGGACAACTGGCTCGGCACCCTGTACAGCTGTGACGCCATCGGCGGCAACAACTACTCCATGTGGTGCGACCCGCAATACGACCAGTTGATCAAGCAAGCCAAGGTCGTCACCGACCGTGAACAGCGCACCGAGCTCTATAAGCAGGCCCAGCAGTTGCTCAAGCAGCAAGTGCCGATCACGCCTGTGGCCCACTCGACGATCAACCAGCCGTTGAGTGCGAAAGTCGAGGGCTTCAAGGTCAGTCCCTTCGGCCGCAACTCCTTCTCAGGTGTCAGCCTGACCCCATAACCGATGAGCCAGAACCCTGAGGGCGACTCTCGCCCTCACGCAGGCGCTTTGCCTGAATTCGGCGATTGAGCCGCGTGCAAACGTTTGCGACGCCATGAATGAGTTCCAAAAACCAGCCGGCCCAAAAAAACCGGCATCTAAAAAAGAAAACAAAGGAGCTTCACCCATGAAACTGAGCAGCAGCGCATTGTTAGCCTTGGCTATCAGTAGCATCACCGCCACGGCCTATGCGGAGAACGTCAGCCAGGACTTCGTCCCGACTGTACAGAACAGCACCAATGCCCAGGCGGAGGCCAAAGGCTTCATCGAAGGGCAAAGCCTGTCGGGTACCACCCGCAACTGGTACGCCAACGAACTGAAACGTCGCAATGACCGTTTTTCGTACCAACACAATGGTGTAGATACCTCGACCCCACGCCGCATCAACTGGGTCCAGGGCACCATTCTCAACTACAGCTCCGGCTTCACCGAAGGCACCGTGGGCGTCAGCACCGAAGTCGCGGCCTACAACGCCATTGCCCTGGATCGTGACCGCAAGCACATCGCCGGCAAGAACAACCGCACCCTGACCCATTCCGACGGCGATGCCGTGGGCCAGTGGAGCAAGCTGGGCCTGGCCAACGTCAAGTTCCGCGTGTCCAACACCACCCTGACCGCCGGCCGGCAGAACTTCAGCACGCCAATCGTCGATGTCATCGGCAACCGTGCACTGCCTTCGAGCTTTGAAGGGGTGAGCATCCACAGCGAAGAGTTCAACAACCTGTCGTTCGATGCCGGTACCTTCGACCGGGTATCGCCACGGACCGAACAGAGCCTGTCGAAATTCCGCTCCGAGTACACCAGCAACACCGCCGAGACCGACCGCGTGAGCATCGTCGGCCTCAACTACCAGCCGCTGAAAAGCCTGAAGACCAGCCTCTACGCCTCCAAGGTGGAAGACTTCTGGAACCAGTACTACTTCGGCGCCACCCACGAGCTGGGCGACAGCTCGGTGCTGAGCCTGACCACCGGCCTGAACTACTACAAGACCGTCGACACCGGCAAGAAAGACATGGGCAATATCGACAACGATACCTACTCCCTGTCTCTCGGCCTGACCCACCAGGCCCACAGCCTGACCTTCTCGTACCAGGAAGTCAGCGGCAACGAATACTTCGACTACCTGCACGAAACCAACGGCATCTACCTGGCCAACTCCCTGCTCTCGGACTTCAACGGCCCGAACGAGAAATCCTTCCAGATCGCCTACGGTCTGAACATGGCCGAATACGGCGTACCCGGCCTGAAGTTCAACATCTACCAGGCCCGTGGCTGGGGCATCGACGGCACCCACTACAACGGCAGTGCCTACGGCGGCATCAACTCGGAAGGCAAGCTCTATGGCGTACGCACCATGGACGGCGAACACCACTACGAATACGGCATCGGTGCTTCCTACGCCGTGCAGAGCGGCCCGCTGAAAGCCACGGCGATCCGCGCCACCTACACCACTCACCGCGCGAGCGAGAACCAGGCCGACGGCAACATCAATGAATTCCGTCTGGTCACCACCATCCCGTTCAATATTCTCTAACCCACCAGTTGAAGGGCGGACTCATGACGAATCCGCCATTCAAGCTAATCTGGTTCAATTGATTGCAGAGGGTTCTTGATGAAAATGCTTCCCCTGAGAGCGGCCATGGGCGCCGCACTGCTGAGCGTCGCCATGGGCGTCGCAGCCAAACCCTTGGTGGTCTGTACCGAAGCCAGCCCGGAAGGCTTCGATATGGTCCAGTACACGACTGCAGTCACTGCCGATGCGGTGGCGGAAACCATCTTCAACCGCCTGGTGGACTTCAAGCCCGGCACCACGGACATCCAGCCCGCCCTGGCGGAGTCCTGGGAGATCAGCCCGGACGGCCTGCAATACACTTTCCACCTGCGCAAAGGCGTCAAGTTCCACACCACCGACTACTTCACCCCAACCCGCGACATGAACGCCGACGACGTGCTCTGGAGCTTCCAGCGTCAACTGGACCCGAAGCATCCCTGGCACGACAAATCCAGCGTCGGCTTCCCCTATTTCGAAAGCATGGGCTTCAAGGAACTGCTCAAAAGTGTCGAGAAGACTGACGACCACACCGTGGTCTTCACCCTGACCCGCCGCGAGGCACCGTTCCTGGCCGACATCGCCATGGCCTTCTCTTCCATTTTCCCGGCGGAATACGCCGACAAGCTGCTCAAGGAAGGCAAGACAGCCGACCTCAACAGCAAGCCCATCGGCACCGGCCCGTTCATTTTCACGCGTTACGCCAAGGACGCCCAGGTCCGCTTCAAGGCCAACCCGGACTACTTCCGGGGCAAGGCACCGGCGGACCCGCTGGTGCTGGCAATTACCACCGATAACAACGTGCGCCTGCAGAAGCTCAAGGCCAACGAATGCCAGATCGCCCTGTACCCCAAGCCCGATGACATCCCCAGCATCAAGGCCGACGCCAACCTCAAGGTCGACGAGCTGGCCGCCATGACCACCGGCTACATCGCCATGAACACCACGCGCAAATACATGAGCGACGTGCGGGTACGCAAAGCCATCGACATCGCCTTCGACAAGGAAGCCTACGTCAACAGTCTCTATGGCAAAGGCAACGCCCTGGTGGGTACCGGTCCTTATCCTCCGACCTTGCTGGGCTTCAACACCAGCCTGCAGAACCCGGCCCGGGACCTGGACAAGGCCCGTGCCCTGCTCAAGGAAGCCGGCGTGCCGGATGGCACGGTCATCACCCTGTTCACCCGCAATGGCGGTGGCCCAACCAACCCCAACCCTTTGCTGGGGGCCCAGATGATGCAGGCTGACCTGGCCAAGATCGGCCTCAAGCTCGAGATCCGCGTCATGGAGTGGGGCGAGATGCTCAAGCGTGCGAAAAACGGCGAACACGATATGGTGTCGGCCGGCTGGGCAGGTGACAACGGCGATCCGGACAACTTCCTGACCCCGAACCTGAGTTGTGACGCCGCCAAGAACGGCGAAAACTACGCCCGCTGGTGCAACAAGGAGTTCCAGGACCTGATCGACCAGGCCCGTTCCGACGCTGAACCTGCCAAACGCGCAGAGCTCTATGAAAAGGCGTTGCTGATTTTCCAACAGGATCAACCGTGGATTCCCATGGCCTATCCGAAGATGTTCACCGCCATGCGCAAGAACGTCGAGGGTTACCACCAGAGCCCCCTGACCACCAACAACTTCGCGACCACCCAAGTGAAGTGATAAGAAACGCCCGCCGCCCTTGACCCCAAGGGTGGCGGGAACGCCTAACCGGCTGATTGAGGTACTTCAGAAGATGTTTAGTTTTATTGCCCGCCGTGTGGGGTTGTTGATCCCCACATTCTTCGGCATCACCTTGCTGACCTTCGCCTTGATACGCATGATTCCCGGCGACCCCGTGGAAGTCATGATGGGCGAACGTCGGGTCGACCCCGAGATGCATGCCCAGGCAATGGAACGCCTTGGATTGAACAAACCGCTGTATGCCCAATACCTGGACTACATCGGCAAGCTCGCCCACGGTGACCTGGGCGAATCCCTGCGCACCCGCACCAGTGTGTGGAGCGAATTCACTTCGCTGTTCCCCGCGACCCTGGAACTGTCCATGGCCGCCCTGCTCTTCGCCGGCATCCTCGGGCTGCTGGCCGGGGTGATCGCCGCCCTCAAGCGAGGCTCCCTGTTCGACCATGGGGTCATGGGCATCTCGCTGGCGGGTTACTCGATGCCGATCTTCTGGTGGGGCCTGATCCTGATCATGTTCTTCTCGGTGAGCCTGGGCTGGACCCCGGTGTCCGGACGCATCGACCTGCTCTACGACATCGAGCCGAAAACCGGCTTCATGCTCATCGACACCCTGCTGGCCAAAGACACCGACGCCTTCTTCGACGCCCTGCATCACCTGATCCTGCCGGCCATCGTGCTGGGCACTATTCCCCTGGCGGTGATCGCGCGGATGACCCGTTCCTCGATGCTCGAAGTGCTGCGCGAGGACTACATCCGCACCGCCAAGGCCAAGGGCCTGTCGCCTTCGCGGGTGGTATTCGTCCACGGCTTGCGTAACGCACTGATTCCGGTGCTCACGGTGGTTGGCCTGCAAGTCGGCACCCTGCTGGCCGGCGCCGTGCTGACCGAAACCATCTTCTCCTGGCCGGGAATCGGCAAGTGGCTGATCGAAGCCATCGGCGCCCGGGACTATCCCGTGGTGCAGAACGGCATCCTGCTGATCGCCTGCCTGGTGATCATGGTCAACTTCGTGGTGGACATCCTCTACGGCTTTGCCAACCCACGCATCCGTCACCAGCGCTGAGATCAAGACTAATGAGCACTCCAACTTCCTCAGTAGCAGTCGATCAAAGCCTGCTCTATCCGTCCGTTTACAAAGAATTCTGGCAGCACTTTTCGCGCAACAAAGGCGCGGTGGCCGGCCTGCTGTTCATGCTGCTGATCGTGTTCTGCGCGCTGTTCGCCCCTTGGGTGGCGCCGCACAACCCCAGCGAGCAGTACCGCGACTTCCTGCTGACGCCGCCGGCCTGGCTCGAAGGCGGGCAGATGCAGTTCCTGCTGGGCACCGATGAGCTGGGTCGCGACCTGCTGTCGCGCCTGATCCAGGGTTCGCGGCTGTCGTTGCTGATCGGTTTGTCATCGGTGGTGATGTCGCTGATCCCGGGCATCCTCCTGGGGCTGTTCGCCGGTTTCTTCCCGCGCTTGCTGGGCCCGACCATCATGCGCCTGATGGACATCATGCTGGCCCTGCCTTCGCTGCTGCTGGCCGTGGCCATCGTCGCCATCCTCGGCCCAGGCCTGATCAACACCGTGATCGCCATTGCCGTGGTGTCCCTGCCGTCCTATGTGCGCCTGACCCGTGCCGCGGTGATGGGCGAACTGAACCGCGACTACGTGACCGCCGCGCGCCTGGCCGGTGCCGGCCTGCCGCGCCTGATGTTCATCACCGTGCTGCCCAATTGCATGGCGCCACTGATCGTCCAGGCCACCTTGAGCTTCTCCTCGGCGATCCTCGACGCCGCCGCCCTGGGCTTCCTCGGCCTGGGCGTGCAACCGCCGACTCCAGAGTGGGGCACCATGCTGGCCTCGGCCCGGGACTACATCGAACGCGCCTGGTGGGTCGTGAGCCTGCCGGGTCTGACCATTTTGCTCAGCGTGCTGGCAATCAACCTGATGGGCGACGGCCTGCGCGATGCGCTGGACCCGAAACTCAAGAACGCCGCCTGAGGAGATTCCCATGTCATTGCTAGAAATCAAGAATCTCAACGTACGCTTCGGCGATGCCACGGCGGTGCCGGTGGTGGACGGTCTCGACCTCAAGGTCGACAAGGGCGAAGTGCTGGCCATCGTCGGCGAGTCCGGCTCCGGCAAATCGGTGACCATGATGGCGCTGATGGGGCTGATCGAGCACCCGGGCATCGTCACCGCCGATGCCTTGAGCTTCGACGGCCGCGACATGCTCAAGCTCAGCGCCCGTCAGCGCCGGCAAATCGTCGGCAAGGACCTGGCCATGGTCTTCCAGGACCCGATGACCGCGCTCAACCCCAGCTACACCGTGGGCTTCCAGATCGAGGAAGTGCTGCGCCTGCACCTGAAGATGTCCGCCAAGGCCGCGCGCAAGCGCGCCATCGAGCTGCTGGAAAAGGTCGAGATTCCCGGCGCTGCCAGCCGCATGGACGCCTACCCGCACCAGCTGTCCGGCGGCATGAGCCAGCGGGTGGCGATCGCCATGGCGATTGCCGGCGAACCCAAGCTGCTGATCGCCGACGAACCCACCACCGCTCTGGACGTGACCATCCAGGCGCAGATCATGGACCTGCTGCTCAACCTGCAGAAAGAGCAGAACATGGGCCTGGTGCTGATCACCCACGACCTGGCCGTGGTGGCCGAAACCGCCCAGCGCGTCTGCGTGATGTACGCCGGGCAAGCCGTGGAAGTCGGCCAGGTGCCGCAGCTGTTCGACATCCCCGCGCACCCTTACAGCGAAGCGCTGCTGGCGGCAATTCCCGAGCACAGCCTGGGCGCCACCCGCCTCTCGACCCTGCCGGGTATCGTCCCCGGGCGTTATGACCGCCCACAAGGCTGCCTGCTGTCGCCACGCTGTCCCTATGCTCAGGACAACTGCCGTCAGCAACGCCCCAGCCTCGACCCGAAAGCCGCCAGCCTGGTGCGCTGCTTCTACCCGCTCAATCAGGAGGTGGCGTAATGGCCGTCGTTCTTACCGCCCGCGACCTGACCCGTCACTACGAAGTGTCCCGTGGCCTGTTCAAGGGCCATGCCACCGTGCGTGCCCTCAACGGCGTGTCCTTTGAACTGGAAGCCGGCAAGACCCTGGCCGTGGTCGGCGAGTCCGGCTGCGGCAAGTCCACCCTGGCCCGGGCCCTGACCCTGATCGAGGAACCCTCTTCCGGCTCGCTGAAAATCGCCGGCCAGGAAGTGGCCGGCGCCGACAAGGCCCAGCGCAAGCAACTGCGCAAAGACGTGCAGATGGTGTTCCAGAGCCCTTATGCCTCGCTCAACCCACGGCAGAAGATTGGCGATCAACTGGCCGAGCCGCTCTTGATCAACACCAAGCTGTCCGCCGCCGAACGCCGGGAAAAAGTCCAGGCGATGATGAAGCAGGTGGGCCTGCGCCCCGAGCATTACCAGCGCTACCCGCATATGTTCTCCGGCGGCCAGCGCCAGCGCATTGCCCTGGCCCGGGCGATGATGCTGCAACCCAAGGTGTTGGTGGCGGATGAGCCAACCTCGGCCCTGGACGTGTCGATCCAGGCCCAGGTGCTGAACCTGTTCATGGACCTGCAGCAGGAATTCAACACCGCCTACGTGTTCATCTCCCACAACCTGGCGGTGGTGCGTCACGTCGCCGACCAGGTGCTGGTGATGTACCTCGGCCGGCCGGTGGAAATGGGCCCCAAGGAGGACATCTACACCCGCCCCCTGCATCCCTACACCCAGGCGCTGCTGTCGGCGACCCCAACCATCCATCCGGACCCGGACAAGCCGAAGATCAAGATCGTCGGCGAATTGCCCAACCCGCTGAACCCGCCACCCGGCTGTGCCTTCCACAAGCGCTGCCCCTACGCCACCGAGCGTTGCAGCACGCAAGAGCCGGCCCTGCGCCAGCTCGACAGCCGCCAGGTGGCTTGCCACTACGCCGAGCAGTTTGTGGTTTAAGCGGACATGAAAAAGGCGCTCCCGAAACACTCCGGGAGCGCCTGTACAGTGTTCCACTCGCCCCTGGCAATGGATTGCGCATCAGTCCGTGGCCAGGGGTTTTCTTTTAGCTCTGGCTGTCACCCTCGTCGTCATCGTCGGTGGTCTGATCGTCATCGCCCGAACTGCCCCCCTGCCCTTCATCCCCCGGTTCCGACTCGGACTGGGCGAGCATCTGTTCCGGTTCGCCTATGGTCGACGAAAAGCCCGGCTCCTTGACCTCCAGCAGATTGTGAGCCCAGGCCGCCGAGGTTCCGAGCGACAGCATCACCAGCACTTTGATCAGCAACAGCGTGCGTTGAAAAATATTCATAGCCGATTCCATCCTTCACAGGTGAATCATCAAAGGCTGCGCCCAACCTTGCGCAGGTCACAGCACTGTCTGAAACCTAGTCCCGATATCCCGGCTTTTCCAGATAGAAGGCTATCGACAGCCAAACCTGCCAGGCCCTTCCGACTAACGGCGCTCCCTGAAATACAGCACAACCCGTAGGAGCCGGCTTGCCGGCGAAGAGGCCCGCAAACCATGCACCGCCGCGTCCGCCGCCTTCGCTGGCAAGCCAGCTCCTACGGGGCGGCAGGCCTATCCTGCGCGCAACAAAAAGCCCCGCTGTCTGCACAGCGGGGCTTGGGGTGTTACAGGCGAACTTAGTGATGTTCGCGGGTAGCGCGGAATTTCACATCCGGCCAGCGCTCTTCCATCAGCGCCAGGTTGACCCGGGTCGGCGCCAGGTAGGTCAGGTGACCACCGCCGTCCAACGCCAGGTTTTCCACCGCCTTGTTGGAAAATTCTTCCAGCTTCTTCTTGTCGCTGCACTCAATCCAGCGGGCGGACCATACGGTGATCGGCTCATAGGAGCACTCCACCTTGTATTCCTCCTTCAGGCGGCTGGCCACCACATCGAACTGCAGCACACCCACGGCGCCGAGGATGATGTCGTTGCTGCGCTCCGGGAAGAACACCTGGGTCGCGCCTTCTTCGGCCAGCTGTTGCAGGCCCTGGCGCAGTTGCTTGGACTTGAGCGGGTCCTTCAGGCGCACGCGGCGGAAGAGTTCCGGGGCGAAGTGCGGGATACCGGTGAAGCCCAGGGCCTCGCCTTCGGTGAAGGTGTCGCCGATCTGGATGGTGCCGTGGTTGTGCAGGCCGATGATGTCGCCAGCGTAGGCTTCTTCCAGCTGTTCACGCTCGGAGGAGAAAAAGGTCAGGGCGTCGCCGATGCGCACGTCCTTGCCGGTGCGCACGTGGCGCATCTTCATACCCTTCTCGTACTTGCCCGAGCAGATGCGCATGAAGGCGATACGGTCGCGGTGCTTGGGGTCCATGTTCGCCTGGATCTTGAACACGAAACCGCTGAATTTCTCTTCCTGGGGCGCGACGCTGCGCTCGTTGGCAACACGAGCCAGCGGCAGCGGCGCCCAGTCCACCACGGCATCGAGTACGTGATCGACACCGAAGTTGCCCAGGGCGGTACCGAAGAACACCGGGGTCAACTGGCCGTCGAGGAACTCCTGCTGGTTGAACTCGTGGCAGGCACCCTGCACCAGTTCCAACTGCTCGATGAAACGCTCGTACTCGTCACCCAGGTGGGCACGGGCTTCGTCGGAGTCGAGTTTCTCGATGATCTTGGTTTCGGTACGTTCGTGGCCGTGGCCCGGGGTGTAGACGATGATGTAGTCGCCCGCCAGGTGGTACACACCCTTGAAGTCGCGGTAGCAACCGATCGGCCAGGTGATAGGCGCGGCCTTGATCTTCAGCACCGCTTCGATTTCGTCCAGCAGCTCGATCGGGTCGCGAATATCGCGGTCGAGTTTGTTGATGAAGCTGACGATGGGCGTATCCCGCAGGCGGCAGACGTCCATCAGGGCGATGGTCCGTGGCTCAACGCCCTTACCGCCGTCGAGCACCATCAGCGCCGAGTCCACGGCAGTCAGGGTGCGATAGGTATCTTCCGAGAAGTCTTCGTGGCCCGGGGTGTCCAGCAGGTTGATCATGTGTTCGCGATAGGGGAACTGCATGACCGACGTGGTAATGGAAATACCCCGCTGCTTCTCCATCTCCATCCAGTCGGAAGTGGCATGGCGATCGGACTTACGCGATTTGACCGTACCCGCCACCGCAATCGCCTTGCCCATCAGCAAGAGCTTTTCGGTGATGGTGGTCTTACCCGCATCCGGGTGGGAAATAATGGCGAAAGTGCGGCGTTTCGCGACTTCGGCGGCCTGGTTGGTCATGGGAAATCGCCTGGTGGTGATCAAAAAAGGGCGCAGATTATAGCCCACACAAAGCCTTGCGGGCCACCGCTGCCCCCGTCGCCCAGGCCACCGCGCGGCAGATAAACGGTGGCTAAATGCTGCCAAGTATGGAACCTTTTAAAACGTGGAGACGTCCACTCCCCTGTCACGCGCTGTCGTCAGGGGCTGAAATATCAGCACGTTAGCTTGACGAAGCTGCGCTCATGGCTCGTTCACCCGCCGCTTTGCCGGCACTCGACGAGCTGCTTTTCGCGCGTACTTTCGCGGCAGCCAGGAATGGCCTTGCCACACGGGAAAGTGCCCGCCGACTGAAAAAAGGAGTCCGCCTGTGGCTATTCGCTATGGCAAAGGGCTGATAGGAGGCGCTGCGGTCATCGCCCTCCTGGCCCTGCTGGTCCACTGGATCGGCATCACGACGATCGAACACTACCGCGACGATCTGTTGTTCTACCTGCAAGCTCATCTGTTCCTGGTCCTGGCGTCCATGCTCGCCGCACTGCTCGTGGGCATCCCCGCCGGCATCTTCCTCAGCCGCCCGAGCATGGTCGGACGCGCCGAACGCTTCATGCAAGTGTTCAACATCGGTAACACCGTCCCCCCTCTGGCCGTCCTGGCCATCGCCCTGGGGATTCTCGGCATCGGCAGTGGCCCGGCCATCTTCGCGTTGTTCCTCGCCTCCTTGCTGCCCATCGTGCGTAACACCTACGAAGGCCTGAAAAACGTCCAGGGTTCCCTCAAGGAAGCCGCCGTCGGCATCGGCATGACCCCGCGCCAGGTGCTGTGGAAAGTCGAATTGCCCAACGCCGTGCCGATCATCATCGGTGGCGTGCGGGTAGCCCTGGCGATCAACGTCGGCACCGCGCCCCTGGCCTTCCTGATCGGCGCCAACAGCCTGGGCAGCCTGATCTTCCCCGGCATCGCCCTGAACAATCAGCCGCAATTGCTGCTCGGCGCCGCCTGCACTGCGCTGCTGGCCTTGCTCCTCGACGGTCTGGTCACCCTGGCCAGCCGCCTCTGGCTGGAACGTGGTCTGCGCCCGTCCTAAGTCCGTAAGCGCCAAGGAATGAACATGAAAAAAACAAGCCTGATACTCGGCTGCATCCTGCTTTTCGCTGGATGGGTGCAAGCCGCGGAAAAACCACTGATCCGCATTGGTGCCCGGGTCTTCACCGAACAGACCCTGCTGGCGGAAATCACCTCCCAGTACCTGCGCAGCAAGGGTTACGACACCCGCGTCACCGGCGGCCTGGGCAGCAACCTGGCGCGCAGCGCCCAGGAAAGCGGCCAGCTGGACCTGATCTGGGAATACACCGGGGTCTCGCTGGTGGCCTACAACCACATCGACGAGAAACTCGACAGCCAGCAGTCCTACGCCCGAGTCAAAGAACTCGACGCGAAAAAAGGCCTGGTCTGGTTGGCGCCGTCCAAGTTCAGCAATACCTACGCCCTGGCCCTGCCGGAGAACGTGGCCAAGGAACATCCGCAGATCAACAGCATCAGCGACCTGACCCGAGCCCTGGCCGAAAACCCCAAGGAAAACCGCCTGGTGGCCCTGGACACCGAGTTCGCCAACCGCTCCGACGGCCTGGCCGGCATGGTCAAGCTGTACGACATGAACCTGACCCGCAAGAACACCCGGCAAATGGACGCCGGCCTGGTCTACACCGCCTTGCGCAATGGCCAGGTATTTGCCGGTTTGGTCTACACCACCGACGGTCGGCTCAACGCCTTCAAGCTCAAGCTGCTGCAAGACGACAAGCATTACTTCCCGGACTACACCGCAGCCCCCGTGGTGCGTCAGGCGTATCTCGACGCCCACCCGCAATTGGCGGCGGACCTCACGCCGCTGGCGGCGCTGTTCGACGACGAAACCATGCGCCAGCTGAACGCGCGGGTCGACGTCGACCATGAAAGCCCATCCGCCGTGGCCGCCGATTTCCTGCGCCAACATCCGATCAACCACTAATAGAGAGGAGAAGACATGGAATTCTTGAACGCCTTTTCCCATCTCGATTGGGCCCAGGTCCTGCACCTGACCTGGCAGCACATCACCCTGGTGGGCATCGCCGTGACCCTGGCGATTGTCTTCGGTGTGCCCCTGGGCATCCTGATGACCCGCTTCCCGACCCTGGCCGGCCCGTTGCAGGCCAGCGCCACCGTGCTGCTGACCATCCCTTCCATCGCCCTGTTCGGCCTGCTGCTGCCGTTCTACTCCAAGTTCGGCCAGGGCCTGGGGCCGCTGCCGGCCATCACGGCGGTGTTCCTCTATTCCCTGCTGCCGATCATGCGCAACACCTACCTGGCGCTGACCGGCGTCGAGCCGGGCATCCGCGAAGCCGCCCGCGGCATCGGCATGACCTTCGGCCAGCGCCTGCGCATGGTCGAACTGCCGATCGCGGTGCCGGTGATCCTCGCCGGGGTGCGCACCGCCGTGGTGATGAACATCGGCGTCATGACCATCGCCGCCACCATTGGCGCCGGCGGCCTGGGCGTACTCATTCTTGCTTCCATCAGCCGCAGCGACATGTCGATGCTGATCGTCGGCGCGCTACTGGTCAGTCTCCTGGCCATCTTCGCCGACCTGCTTCTGCAATGGCTGCAACGCTCGCTGACACCAAAAGGACTGCTCAAATGATCGAACTTCAAAAGCTGACCAAGACCTTCCAAAGCAACGGCAAGACCATCACCGCCGTTGACTCCGTAAGCCTGACCGTCAATGAAGGCGAAATTTGCGTATTCCTCGGCCCTTCGGGCTGCGGCAAAAGCACCACGCTGAAGATGATCAACCGCCTGATCAAGCCCACCTCGGGCAAGATCCTGATCAACGGCGAAGACACCACCGACCTCGACGAAGTCACCCTGCGCCGCAACATCGGCTATGTGATCCAGCAGATCGGCCTGTTCCCCAACATGACCATCGAGGAAAACATCGTGGTGGTGCCCAAGCTGCTGGGCTGGGACAAGCAGAAATGCCACGATCGCGCCCGTGAGCTGATGAGCATGATCAAGCTCGAACCCAAGCAGTACCTGCATCGGTATCCACGTGAGCTGTCCGGTGGCCAGCAACAGCGCATCGGGGTGATCCGCGCCCTGGCGGCGGATGCGCCGCTGCTGCTGATGGACGAACCCTTCGGCGCGGTGGACCCGATCAACCGCGAGATGATCCAGAACGAGTTCTTCGAGATGCAGCGAGCGCTGAACAAGACCGTGATCATGGTCAGCCACGACATCGACGAAGCCATCAAGCTGGGTGACAAGATCGCCATCTTCCGCGCCGGCAAGCTGCTGCAGATCGATCACCCGGACACCTTGCTCGCCCACCCGGCGGACGACTTCGTCAGCAACTTCGTCGGCCAGGACAGCACCTTGAAACGCCTGCTGCTGGTGAAGGCCGAAGACGCCGCGGACAACGCACCGTCGGTGAGCCCGGAAACCCCGGTAGCCGAGGCCCTGGACCTGATGGACGAACACGACCGCCGCTACGTGGTGGTGACCTGCGCCGAGAACAAGGCCCTGGGTTATGTACGCCGTCGCGACCTGCACCGTCAGACCGGCACCTGTGCCCAGTTCCTGCGGGAGTTCAACGCCACCGCCGCCTACGACGAACACCTGCGGATTCTTCTGTCGCGCATGTACGAGTTCAACCGTTCGTGGCTGCCGGTGCTGGATGCCGAGCGGGTATTTCTCGGTGAGGTGACCCAGGAATCCATTGCGGCCTACCTGAGCTCCGGGCGTTCGCGGGGGATGAAGACCAACATCGTCTCGCCGGCTGAGGCAGTGGTCGCCTGATCAATAAATAGCCAACAACGAACCTGTGGCGAGGGCGCTTGCTGCACCTGGGCCGTGAAGCGGCCCCTCTTTGCCAAAAAGAGTGGAACTGCTGCGCAGTTCACCGGGAGCAAGCGCCCTCGCCGCTGGTTTTTCGGCCCACTGACATGGCGGAAAAAAATATCAACAGCCGCCCCCGCGAACGCCGTCCGGCAGCACCTTCCGAAACAGCCAAGATCCCCCTCTGATCAGCCTCTCGTCGCTAACGTCGCCGATGTTGACGCCTTCATACTTTCCAGACACTTGGCGCGCAAAAGCGTCGAACGTGCAGGTATTTTTAACACCTGGAAAATCTTCGGGAACATCTGTCCGTCATCTGTGTCGGCTACAAAGAGAGGTGTCGTTTACGCACGTCAGACAAGTGCAAAAACGCGACATTTTTTGTTGATCTCAGGCCCCTCACCACCTAAAGTTCGCGCCGAACGTCCATGCTGGAAACGATCCATCCGGCTCAAGTACTGACGACGAGACAGCAAGGCCAAGGGAAACTTTCCCATGGCCTTTTTGCTTTCGGCGACATGCCTTGGGAAGTAGGCGAACCAAAGTGGGGATACGGAGGACGTTCTGATTTGCACCCATTGATTTCTAACGTTTGCCAGTAGGAGCTCCCAACGCATGTCGATTAACGTCGAAGACTATTTCGCGCGCGAAACCTTTCAAAAAATGAAGGCCTTCGCCGACCAGCAAGAAACCCCGTTCGTGGTCATCGACACCCAGATGATCGCCCAGGCCTATGACGACCTGCGCGCCGGTTTCGAATTCGCCAAGGTCTACTACGCGGTCAAGGCCAACCCGGCCGCCGAGATCATCGACCTGCTGCACGAAAAAGGCTCCAGCTTCGACATCGCCTCGATCTACGAGCTGGACAAAGTGCTGGGCCGCGGCGTCAACCCGGCCAACATCAGCTACGGCAACACCATCAAGAAATCCAAGGACATCCGCTACTTCTATGAGAAGGGCGTGCGTCTGTATGCCACCGACTCCGAAGCCGACCTGCGCAACATCGCCAAGGCCGCCCCGGGTTCGAAAGTCTATGTGCGCATCCTCACCGAAGGCTCCACCACCGCCGACTGGCCACTGTCGCGCAAATTCGGCTGCCAGACCGACATGGCCATGGACCTGCTGATCCTCGCCCGCGACCTGGGCCTGGTGCCTTACGGCGTGTCGTTCCACGTGGGTTCGCAACAGCGCGACATCAGCGTCTGGGACGCGGCGATCGCCAAGGTCAAAGTGATCTTCGAACGCCTGAAGGAAGAAGACGGCATCGAGCTCAAACTGATCAACATGGGCGGTGGCTTCCCGGCCAACTACATCACCCGTACCAACAGCCTGGAAACCTACGCCGAGGAAATCATCCGCTTCCTCAAGGAAGACTTCGGCGACGAGCTGCCGGAAATCATCCTCGAGCCTGGCCGTTCGCTGATTGCCAACGCCGGCATCCTGGTCAGCGAAGTGGTGCTGGTGGCGCGTAAATCCCGCACCGCCGTGGAGCGCTGGGTCTACACCGACGTGGGCAAATTCTCCGGCCTGATCGAAACCATGGACGAGTCCATCAAGTTCCCGATCTGGACCGAGAAGAAAGGTGAAGTGGAAGAAGTGGTGATCGCCGGCCCGACCTGCGACAGCGCCGACATCATGTACGAGAACTACAAGTACGGCCTGCCGCTGAACCTGGCCATCGGCGACCGCCTGTACTGGCTGTCCACCGGCGCCTACACCACCAGCTACAGCGCGGTGGAATTCAACGGCTTTCCGCCGCTGAAGGCGTTTTACCTATAAGGACAGTGGCTAGCTGCTAGCGACAAGCTGCAAGAAAAAGCCCATGACCTGTCATGGGCTTTTGGCTTTTTGTGGCGGCGGCTTTGGCAAAGGACAAGGCTGACTCAAGCTCGCAGCCCACGCCACGACTTGCTGATGGTCGATCACTCTTGCGCAATCGACATCGGCCATTGCTTCCAGTGTCCTGCGAGTGGCGACATTGAAAGACGGCAGGCCAAAAGAGACCTGGGAATCACTCATGAGACTTTTCCTTGCGTCATCCCCACTCAGGCCAAGTCTGCAAGCTGCTCGCCATCCCGTTCATCCGCCAATTGCGCTGCGCGCCGCTGATAGGCCTGGGCCAGTTCGCGAATCTTTGGATGCGTGGCATTGAGCAACGCAGCGCAAGCCACCCGCAGGAAATTCAGGTTGCCGCCCGCCAGGGCCTGCTGCAGCCAATCCACGGCTTCGTCGATACGACCGGCATCGGCCAGCACCGCCGCATAGCTGAACTGTCCACGGAAATCCCCGCCTTCGGCCGAGCGTCGATACCATTCGTGGGCCGCTTGCGGGTCGGCCGGACACACCAGCCCTTCCTCCAGGTAACGCCCCAGCAGGTTCATCGATTTGGCATGCCCCAGCTCCGCCGCGCGGCGGTAGCAAGCCAGTGCCAGAGCGTGGTTCTGCGCCACGCCACGACCGGTGGCCAAGAGGTTGGCGTAGTTGTACAGCCCCCAATCCAGCCCCGCTTCGGCGGCCAATCGGTAGTGTCCAGCAGCGCGGGCGGCATTCGCCGGGCAACCCCAGCCATGTTCATGGCAGCGGCCGAGCATGTTGCGCGCCATCAGGTGCCCACGTCGCGCGGCGATTTCGAACCAGCGCAAGGCCAGGGGTTGATCCTGCTGGATGCCGTGGCCGTCGAGGAGGATCTGTCCCAGCAGCGCCTGGGCCTCCACCAGACCCTCTCGGGCCGCCACCAATATCGCCTGGGCCGCACGGGCCGGACTCTGTTGGAGCATGGCGCTCAGTTGCGCGCCGTCGAGGACTTCCTCGCGGCGAAGTTGAACAGTCACCGCCTACACCTCGACCCAGCGCCGCAGCAGGTTGTGATAAGTGCCGGTCAGGCGGATCAGCGAAGGATGCTCGGGCACATCCCGGGTCAGTTCCTGGATCGCTCCGTCCATCTCGAACAGCAAGGCGCGCTGACTGTCTTCGCGCACCAGGCTCTGGGTCCAGAAGAAGGAGGCATAGCGAGCGCCGCGGGTCACCGGGTTGACCTTGTGCAGGCTGGTGCCGGGGTACAGCACCATGTCCCCCGCCGGCAGCTTGACCCGCTGCAGGCCGTAGGTGTCCTGGATCTCCAGCTCGCCGCCGTCGTAATCCTCGGGGTCGCTGAAGAACAGGGTCGATGACAGATCGGTACGCACCCGCTCCGCGCTGCCCTTGGGCTGGCGTACAGCGTTGTCGATATGGAAGTCGAAACTGCCGCCGGCGGTGTAGCAGTTGATCAGCGGCGGGAACACCTTGTGCGGCAAGGCGGCGGACATGAACAGCGGGTTCTGCCACAGGCGATCGAGCATTGCCGCGCCGATCTCCTGGGCCAGCGGATGCCCTTCGGGCAACTGCAGGTTGTGCTTGGCCTTGGCCGACTGGTAACCGGCGGTGATCTTGCCATCCGCCCAGTCCGCCTGCTCCAGGGCTTCGCGGATGCGCCCCACTTCATCACGGGTGAACACGCCGGGGATGTGCAGCAACATGGGCAGGTACCTGAGCAGCGAAAGGCCGTCAATGATATTGATTCTTATTGACTGTGTAAAACCCGGTAACGAATGAGCGCGCAAAAACCGTAAGGATAAATTGTAAAGATTGTAAATTCAGTGCGAATAGTAACGTTTCGCAATTGATAACGATTGTTTCTTTCCCCTATATTCCGCGACCTCAAATCCTTGGGGAGGGGAACCACCATGTCACGCCAACAACCACCATCTGCTGTCAGTTCACCACGCCTGCTGGCCTCCGCCATTGGCGTGGCGATTACCGCCGGCTCCGCGGGCCATATGGTCCAGGCCGCGCAAGACACCCAGCAAAAGACAGCGGGCAAGGCCATTGCCCTGGATGCCACCAGCATTACTGGTGAGGCCCAGGAGCAGACGTCTTACAAGGTCGACTCCTCCTCCTCGAAAAAATACACAGCACCATTGCGGGAAACGCCGAAAAGCGTGACGGTGATTCCCCAGCAAGTGATGCGCGACACTGCTGCCACCAGCCTGGTGGATGCCCTGCGCACCACACCCGGGATTACCTTTGGTGCCGGTGAGGGCGGCAACCCGGCCGGTGACCGCCCGATCATTCGCGGCTTCAACGCCGAAAGCGACGTGTTCATCGACGGCATGCGTGATCCTGCCTCGCAAAGCCGGGAGATCTTCAACGTCGAGTCCATCGAAGTCAGCAAGGGCCCTGGCTCGGCCTTTACCGGTGCCGGTTCCACCGGCGGCAGCCTGAACCTGGTGTCCAAGACCGCCAAGCTGGGCAACTCCTACAACGGTGGTTTCACCTGGGGCTCGGACCAGACCAAACGCACCACCCTGGACCTCAACCAGCAGATGACCGACAGTTCGGCCTTTCGCCTGAACCTGATGAAGCACGAGGCCAACGTGGCCGGTCGCGACGCCGTGGAAGTCAGCCGCTGGGGCGTGGCGCCCTCCTTCGCGTTCGGCCTGGGTACCGACACCCGGGTCACCGTGGGCTACTACCACCTCAACACTGACGACATCCCGGACTACGGCATCCCGTTGACCAACAGCGGCACTCGCCGCAGCAAGTACAACGTCGACAAACCGGTCAGCGTCAATCGTGACAACTTCTACGGTCTCACCGGCCGCGACTACCGCAAGACCAGCGAAGACAGCGGCACGATCAAGATCGAACACGATCTGAACGACAACCTGACCCTGTCCAACAGCTTCCGCCTGTCGCGCTCGACCCTGGACTACATCGTCACCAACCCGGATGACAGCCGTGGCAACGTGGCCAATGGCACCGTCTACCGCAGCCCGAAAAGCCGCAACTCGACCTCCAAGGGCTGGACCAACCAGACCGACCTGAGCGCCAAGTTCGACACCGGTTTCATCGAGCACAGCCTGGTGACCGGTATCGAGTTCTCCTACGTGGATACCCACAACCGTGCCTACGACGTGACCTCGGCGGTCAACGGCAGCACCTGTAACGCGGCCCTGATCGCCAACGGCGACTGCACCAGCCTCAACAACCCGACGCCGGGCGCCGGCTGGAACGGCACCATCAAGGACAGCGCGGCCTACACCGACACCGACACCAAGACCGCTGCGGCCTATGTGTTCGACACCCTGAAGTTCAACGAACAATGGTCGCTGAACCTGGGCCTGCGTTTCGACGACTACCAGACTCGTTCCAGCGGCTTCGCCACTCGGGCCCCGGCGGGTGAGTTTGCCCGCGAGAACAACTCGCAGCTGTGGAACTACCAGGTTGGCGTGGTCTACAAACCACTGCCCAACGGCAGCGTCTACGCCGCCTACTCCACCTCCAGCAACCCGGCGGGCGAGACCAGCGGCAACGGCGGCCTGGACTTGGCCGCGAACAACAGCAGCCTGGACCCGGAAAAGAACCGCAACTACGAAGTGGGCACCAAGTGGGACTTCTTCGATGACGATCTGTCGTTGACCGCGGCCCTGTTCCGCACCGAGAAGACCAACGCGCGGATCAACGACCCGGATGGCGGCGCCACCCAGGTGCTGGACGGTGAACAACGGGTCAACGGCCTGGAACTGACCTACAGCGGCAAGCTGACCCGCAACTGGAAGGTCTACGGCGGCTACACCTACATGGAAAGCGAAGTGGTGAAAACCACCCTGGCGGTGGACGAGGGCAACCACACCCCGAGCACACCACGGAACAACTTCACCCTGTGGTCGACCTATGACCTGATCCCGGAACGCCTCACTGTCGGCGCCGGCGCCACCTTCGTCGATTCGCAGTTCGGCAACATCGCCAACTCGGTGGAGATCCCGTCCTACTGGCGCTACGACGCCATGGCCAGCTACAAGCTGACCAAGAACGTCGACCTGCAGCTCAACGTGCAGAACCTGACCGACAAGCGTTACTTCGACCAGGTGTTCCAGACCCACTACGCCCACGTAGCCGCCGGCCGTACCGCCCTGATGAGCGCCAACTTCCACTTCTGACCCAGCAGCCGACCGCCTGTGGCCCCCGCCACAGGCCGCCAAGCCCCACGCATTGCAATGCCTGGGGCTTTTGCGTGTAAAAAAGAATGCTTCTCGACAACCCACGGCATACTGCGCGCCGTGTTTTCTCTCTCTGGACGAACAAGGCGAGTGACGTGTTGAAGAAAACCCTGTTCCAGCTGCACTGGTTCTTCGGCATCAGCGCGGGGCTGATCCTGGCCCTGATGGGCATCACCGGGGCGACGGTGTCGTTCCAGGACGAGATCCTGCGCGCCCTCAACCCATCGGTGCTGCAAGTCGACAAGCTCCCCGCCGGGGTGCTGCCCCCCGCCGAACTGGTGGACAAAATCCAGGCCGCCGAAGGCAAGACCGTGTCCATGCTCTGGGTGGAAACCGACAGCGGCAACGCCGCGCGGGTGTTCTTCACCCCGCCGCCAGGGGAGCGCCGTGGCCAGATGCGCTACTTCGATCCCTACACCGGCGAGTTCCTGGGCGACGCGGTCGGCCAGGACTTCTTCGGCTTGATGCTGCAGCTGCACCGTTTCCTGGCCATCGGCGACACCGGCCGGCAGATCACCGGCGCCTGCACCCTGATCCTGATCTTCTTCTGCCTGTCCGGGCTGTACCTGCGCTGGCCGCGTCAGGTCGGCAACTGGCGCGTATGGCTGACCCTGGACTGGGCCAAGAAAGGCCGCGGCTTCAACTGGGACCTGCACGCGGTGTTCGGCACCTGGTGCCTGCTGTTCTACCTGCTGTTCGCCCTCACCGGCCTGTACTGGTCCTACGACTGGTACCGGGAGGGCCTGACCAAACTGCTCTCCGACTCGCCACACAGTGAGCGCCAGCGCGGTGGTCGCGGCGGCCCACCGCCCAAGGGCCCCGCTCCCGTGGCGGACTACAACGCCCTGTGGAGCAGCATCTACAGCGCCGCGGGCAAGGACCTCAGCGGCTACAACATCCGCATGCCCGCCGTGGCCGGCCAGCCGGCGACGGTGTTCTACCTGCTCAAGGATTCGCCCCACGATCGAGCGCTGAACCAACTGACCCTGGACCCCGCCACCGGGGTCATCAGCCGTCATGAGCGCTACGCCGACAAGAGCCTCAAGGCGCAGTTGCTCACCAGCGTCTACGCCCTGCACGTGGGCAGCTACTTCGGCCTGATCGGACGCATCGTCCTGACCCTGGCCTCACTGAGCATGCCGTTGTTCTTCGTCACCGGCTGGCTGCTGTACCTGGATCGCCGGCGCAAAAAGCGCCAGATCAAGAACGCACGCCAAGGCCTGGAAAGCAGCGCCGACGATGGCTCGGCGTGGCTGATCGGCTTCGCCAGCCAGAGCGGCTTTGCCGAACAATTGGCCTGGCAGACTGCCGGGCAATTGCAAGCTGCCGGGGTCAGCGCCAAGGTCCAGTCGCTGGCCAGCCTCAGTGAACAGGATCTGCGCAGCGCCCAACGCGCGCTATTCATAGTCAGCACCTTCGGCGACGGTGAAGCCCCGGACAGCGCCCGCGGCTTCGAACGCAAACTGCTGGGCCGCGAGCTGCCGCTTGCGGGCTTGCAATACGCCGTGCTCGGCCTCGGCGACCGCCAGTATCAGCACTTCTGCGGCTTTGCCCGGCGCCTGCATGACTGGTTGTCGAGCCAGGGCGGCAACACCCTGTTCGCCCCCATCGAAGTGGACAGCGGCGACAGCTACGCCCTGCGCCACTGGCAACAGCAACTGGGCCAACTGACCGGACAGGCTCCCGTGGACCTGTGGCAGCCCCCGGCCTTCGACAACTGGACCTTGAACACCCGTACCCTGCTCAACCCTGAAAGCAGCGGTTCCGGGGTCTACCTGCTGCAGTTGCTGGCCCCCAGTACCAGTAGCTGGCTGGCCGGGGATCTGGTGGAAGTCATGCCGCGCAACAGCCGCGGCGCGGTGGTGGATTTCCTCGCCGGCCTGGGCCTCTCCGGCAACACCCCGGTGCAACTGGATGGCCTGCAAGAAAGCCTGGAACAGGCCCTGGGCAGCCGCCAGCTTCCAGACAACCGCAGCCATCTGGTGGGGCTGCATGCCCAGGCCCTGGTGGACGCCCTGGTGCCCCTGAGCATGCGCGAATACTCCATCGCCTCGATTGCCGCCGACGGCTGCCTGGAACTTCTGGTGCGTCAGGAATGCCACCCCGATGGCAGCCTGGGGATTGGTTCCGGCTGGCTCACCGAGCATGCCGCGGTGGGTTCCAGCATCAGCCTGCGGGTGCGCCGCAACAGTGGCTTCCACCTGCCGGCCGAACCTTGCCCGCTGATTCTGCTGGGCAACGGCACCGGGTTGGCGGGCCTGCGCAGTTTGCTCAAGGCACGGATCGCCGAGGGCCAGCCACGCAACTGGCTGATCTTTGGCGAGCGCAACGCCGAGCATGATTTCTACTGCAAGGATGAACTGCAGGAATGGCGCACCCGGGGCGACCTGAGCCGCCTGGACCTGGCGTTCTCCCGGGACCAGGCCGAGAAGATCTACGTCCAGGACCGCCTGCGCCAAGCGGCCGACGAGCTGAAAAAATGGCTGGCCGACGGCGCCGCGATCTACATCTGCGGCAGCTTGCAGGGCATGGCTTCAGGGGTGGATCAGGTGCTCAACGAGGTGCTGGGCGCAGACCAGGTCGAACGCCTGATCGAACAGGGGCGCTACCGCCGCGACGTTTACTGAGGCGTCAGGCGCTTCGCCGGCAACCCGGCTCTACACCACTCCTACGGCCCCCTCCTGCGTAGGAGCTGGCTTGCCAGCGAAAGCGCCCGTCAGATCAGCGCAAGGCTCAAGGCCCTCTTCGCCGGCAAGCCGGCTCCTACATCGATCCTGCTGCCCACTCCTCCTACGGAACGGGATGCTGGCGAGGAGGGTTACACCGGTTGCAGGTTGTGCTCGTACACCGCCACGCCATCCAGGTCCCGCAGGATCACCTTCAGCTCTGCCGTCTGCCCATCGATCTGCACTTCGCCAAAGAACTGGAAACCGGCAAAGGGCGAAGTGTTCTGCGCAGGCGGCGCCTTCTGGAACACCACTTCCGGGCCGAAGGTTTTATCCAGCACATTGGGCCCGAAACTCCCGGCATTCAGCGGGCCCGCAACAAACTCCCAGAACGGCTCGAAATCCTGGAACGCCGCGCGATCCGGGTGGTAATGGTGAACGGCGCAATAATGCACGTCCGCCGTCAGCCACACATGGTTGCGCACCTGATGCTTGCGTAGATGCGCCAGCAATTCGGCAATCTCCAGCTCACGCCCCTGAGCCGGTCCCGGGTCGCCGTTGGCAATCGCTTCCCAGCGCGCCACTCCCGGGCTGACCTCGCCATCCGGCACACCCAGGCCAATCGGCATGTCCGCCGCCACCACTTTCCATTGGGCCTGTGAATCCTTGAGTTCACGCTTGAGCCAATCCAGCTGCTCACGCCCCAGGAAGGGTTTCTCGCCACCGAGGTTGTCATCGTTGGCCCCGCGATAACTGCGCATATCCAGCACGAACACATCCAGCAGCGGCCCATAGCTGAGCTTGCGGTAAATCCGCCCGCCGCCATCGGCGCTCTGCCGGCGCATCGGCGCATACTCCAGCCACGCCTGGCGCGCGCGGCCCACCAGGGTCTGGATGTCCTTGACCGCATAGCGCTCGTCCAACTGCTTGCCGGGCGACCAGTTGTTGACCACCTCGTGGTCGTCCCACTGCCAGATCTGCGGCACCTCGGCGTTGAAGCGACGCAGGTTCTCGTCCATCAGGTTGTAGCGGTAATTGCCCCGGTACTCGTCGAGGGTTTCAGCCACCTTGCTCTTGGCCTCGGTGGTGATATTGCGCCAGACGCGCCCGTCCTCCACGGTCAACTGCGCCGGCACCGGGCCGTCGGCGTAAATGGTGTCGCCGCTGTGGATAAAGAAGTCCGGCAAACGCAGGCGCATGGCCTCATAAATGCGCATGCCACCGATGTCCGGGTTGATGCCAAAGCCCTGGCCCACCGTGTCGCCGCTCCAGACGAAACGGATATCCCGGCGTTGCGTCGGCGCACTGCGCAAATGGCCGAACCAGGGCTCACTGGCCACACCGCTCTGGGCATCCTCGAACCTCACCCGATAAAAGATCGCCTGATCGGCCGGCAACCCGGTCAACTCCACCCGCGCGGTAAAATCCGTGCGCGCATCGGCCAGCGGCGAGATGAACCGCCGAGGGTTGCCGAACAGGCTTCGCGTATCCCACTCAACCACCATCCGCGCCGGGCGATCCGTGCGACTCCAGATCATCGCCTTATCCCCCAGCAGATCCCCGGACTGCACTCCATCGGTGAGCTGCGGCCGATCCTTGACCGAAGCAATCACCGCCGGCGCCAGGCTCGGCAGCAACAGCCCCGCCCCGGCGATTTGCATGATCCGACGACGGCCGAGGTTGAACTCGCTCATGGTGACTCCCTGACAATGGTCAAAAGGCAACCTTAGTCAGCGGGGATGAAGGGGGTGTGACAAGAGGCTTGGAACGAGCCGCCTTTTAACTGCAACCAAGCCTTACGCCACAACAAGAACAATCATTAGCAGCATCTGAAAAATCAGTTCTACATCAAGTTTGATCCCACCTACCCGAAACAACCGACACGCTAAGCTCGCCCTTTCCGATACAACCAACCGAGTCGAACATGAATAATAAAAAAAGAATTTTGGTAACCGGTGGCGGAAAAGGAATAGGCGAAAAAGTCATTCGCCTGTTGGTAAGCAAGGGCTACGAAATGCACTTCACCTACTGCCGATCAAAAAAAAGCGCTGATAAACTATGCAGTGAGTTTCCCAACAAGGTGTTCGCCCACTATTTGAATATGGCGGACCCTGACTCCATCAACACTGGCGGCTTTAGTGAAATATCAGATTGGTACGGCATTATTTTCAATGCGGGTGTGGGTTCCGCCAGCGTAAACAACTATGCCAATAGCCCTGATACTTCTGAAGATCAGTTAGATGAGGCCATGTTGAAAATCAATGCCTTGGGGCCGCTATCCCTGTATCGGCGGCTCAAGCCGAACCTGATCAAAAACAACCACGCAAAGATAATCTTTATTTCATCGGTGGGAGGAGGCATCGCCGCGTTTCCCGGCTTTCGCTACAGCGACGGAATGAGCAAGGCGGCCCTGAGCTACCTGGCCAGACAGATAGCCACAGAGAACACGGACTCTGGCATCGATGTGTTCACCCTCTGCCCTGGAGCGACCGAAACATCAATGTTTGAGGCCAGTACCCTGAATAAACTGAGCCCGTCAGAGCGTGCACACTTTGTCCAAAAACTCCCGAAAGGGCGTCTTATCCAGCCTGAAGAAATAGCTCACTGGATCGCCAAACTATTAGAACCTGAATCCACTGTATTACATGGTTGCATCATTGATGCCTCTGCCGGACTGGGCATACGCCCCAGTCACATGGACTGACCCCAGCAATCGTAATACCGGCCAACTTAATAACAGCCAAAGACTGGAGATTAACGTGGAAGCTGAAACATGGATCACTTACTTAATAGCCTGCATCTTCATCTGTATCTCTCCAGGCAGCGGCGCTGTTCTGGCGATGAGTCATGGCACTCTTCTTGGCTGGCGCCGGACCCTCTTCACCATTGCCGGCCTGGAAGCCGGTGGCGCGCTCATACTCTTGTTGGCAGGATTGGGAGTGGGCTCTGTGTTACTGGCCTCCGGATTCTGGTTCGGAGTGATCAAAGTCATTGGCGCCCTCTACTTGATCTGGCTCGGACTCGCTCAATGGCGCAGCGCCGGGACTCAAAGCCAGGCTCAAGCTGGACACTCCAGCGTCCCGACCACTCGACTCTTCCTCACCGGATTTGCAACTAACGTCTCCAATCCAAAGGGCATTATTTTCATGGTGGCCATCCTGCCCCAGTTCATAAACCAGGCACTTCCATTAGTCCCTCAACTTGCACTCATGACCATGACCATGACCCTGGTGGATACGCTGGTGATGACAACCTACGCCTACAGCGCCAACCGACTGCAACAGTATCTGCGCAGCCCATCGGCCCTGAGCGTTCAGAGCCGATTCTTTGGCGGGGTACTGATGGCCATGGGTGCAGCCTTGCTCATGGTGAAGAACCAGACCGCCGATTGAACGACAACCCGTCTGGACGTAATGGCAAGGGCGCCGAAGCCCCTTGCCAAAAGAGCGGAAACCTCGACTACGGAACCGAGCGATTGCCATCAAGCAAGGCATCCACCACGCCGCGGGCCATTTCCACCGAATGCACCAGGGACCAGATCAGGCCACGCTCGACGCCGCTGGCCTGCTCGGTGATCTCGTCGGACACCTCTTCGGCGGCTTTGAGCAGCATGGAAACGTGGAGCAAAGCTTCCTCGGCGCTGATGCCGGGGCGGACGGTGAAAGGCGAGTCGGTGCCCGCAGGACCCGCGGCGGTGGGGTGGAGAGCCGCAATCAACGAGCCGTTTACGCGGGTGTTGGCCAGAGCATGGCGAATGACTTCATTGGCCAGATCGTGGTCGGGATTACGACGGGAAGAAGGATGGAAAACAGGCGGATCGGGGACGATCTTTTTCATGGTGTAGCTCCTTGGGATGGAGCCACCACCTGACGCTGCTAAACGTAAGGTGGCAGCTGTACGCGGGTTAGCAGACCGGTCCAAGGAATCCGGCGCACCCAAGGGCGCCCCACGCACAGCCGCCATAACAGAACTCGGCAGGCCAAAAGCCAACCGGGACAGGGGCAATACTTGCGTGTCTTGGAATCAGGCTGCTAAACCCGATCACTGAACATTCAGTGACGAACCGAGCCTAGTGAGCCGAGTACCCAGCCGCAAGCGCCAAGGAGTGTCTCGGAAACGCCTTACAAAAGAAAGAGACTTGGCCGACCGTTACCACCACCAAAGGCTGAGATCGACCAAGATTCGGACGCAGGATTTCCAGCGCCCTTGAAATCGCCGCGTCTCCTGCGACGGAGTGCCGCCCAGAGCGTTCGCAGCCTGCGGCAGCGGCTACACCAAGCCGTGCCCTGTAGCCGCTGCTGAGCCTGCGAAGCTGCGAAAAGGACCGCAGGGCCTTGCTTGGCGATTTACCGACGAACCTCGGGCGTCTTCAAGATCGCCGCGTCTCCTGCGACGGAGTGCCGCCCAGAGCGTTCGCAGCCTGCGGCAACGGCCACACGAAACCGTGCCCTGTAGCCGCTGCTGAGCCTGCGAAGCTGCGAAAAGGACCGCAGGGCCTTGCTTGGCGATTTACCGATGAACCTCTGGCGTCTTCAAGATCACCGCGTCTCCTACGACGGAGTGCCGCCCAGAGCGTTCGCAGCCTGCGGCAGCGGCTACAGCGGGTGCCGTTGCGGGATTGCGCCGCAACGGATGTGCCGTGGAGGTCAGGCCGCCTTGGCCGGTTCCAGGGCCAGTTCGACGGTCTCTGGTCGTTTCACTAGCGCATAGACAACCGCTGTCAGCAGGCTGCCCGCGACAATCGCCAGCAGGTACAGCAGCGCATGGTTGATGGCGTTCGGGATCAGCATGACAAACAGGCCGCCGTGGGGCGCCATCAGCTTGCAGCCGAAATACATCGACAAGGCCCCAGTCAGAGCACCACCGGCAATGCTCGCCGGAATCACCCGCAGTGGATCTTTGGCGGCAAACGGAATCGCCCCTTCGGAGATAAAGCACAACCCCAACACCAGCGCCGCCTTGCCGGCTTCACGTTCGGTCTGGGCAAATTTGCGCCGGGCAATGAAGGTGGCAATCCCTAAGCCAATCGGCGGCACCATGCCCGCAGCCATGGTCGCGGCCATCGGTGCATAACTCTGGGAGGCCAGCAGCCCCACCGAAAACGCATAGGCCGCCTTGTTGATCGGCCCGCCCAGGTCGACGCACATCATCGCGCCCAGCAGTACCCCCAGCAGAATGGCGTTGGTGGTGCCCATGCTGTCGAGGAAGTGGGTCAGCGCCGCGAGCATGCCCGCCACCGGTTTGCCCACCACGTAGATCATCACCAGCCCGGTAAACAGACTGGCCAGCAGCGGGATGATCAGGATCGGTTTCAACGCCTCCAGGCTTTGCGGCAGT
This sequence comes from Pseudomonas danubii, assembly GCF_042980055.1. Classification (NCBI taxonomy): domain Bacteria; kingdom Pseudomonadati; phylum Pseudomonadota; class Gammaproteobacteria; order Pseudomonadales; family Pseudomonadaceae; genus Pseudomonas; species Pseudomonas danubii. The sequence continues at coordinate 2,189,183 of NZ_CP116502.1, read as the reverse complement.
CGCACATATTGGCTGATCGCCTTGGCCGCATAACCGGCCAGAAACCCGGCGACGATGCCGCCGATAAAACCCGCGCCCAGGGTGCTGGCGAGCAGGCCGCCGATCATCCCCGGCGCCAGACCCGGCCGGTCGGCGATGGAGTAGGCGATGTAACCGGCCAGCAGCGGCACCATCAACTTGAAGGCGGTCTCGCCGCCGATCTGCATCAAGGCCGCGGCCAGGGTGCCCTCTTCTTTGAAGGCGGTAATGCCGAAGACGAAGGACAGGGCAATCATCAAGCCGCCCGCTACCACCATCGGCAGCATGAACGACACGCCAGTCAGCAGGTGTTTGTAGACCCCGGTCTTTTCCTGCTTGGCCGGTGCCTGGGCGCCGGCAGCCGTGGACTCCAACTGGCCCTCGGCCAAGGCCTTGTTCAGGGTCGCCTCGGACTGTTTCAAAGCCACGCCGGTGCCGCAGCGGTAGATGCGCTTGCCGGCAAAACGCTCGGTGGCCACTTCGATGTCCGCCGCCAGCAGCACCACGTCGGCGGCGGCGATGGCTTCGGCGCTCAGCGGGTTACGGGCGCCCACCGAGCCCTGGGTTTCCACTTGCAGGTCGTAGCCCAGGCGCTTGGCGGTCTGCTGCAAGGCCTCGGCGGCCATGAAGGTGTGGGCCACGCCGGTCGGGCAGGCGGTGATCGCCACCAATCGCGGCGCGCGTTTGCCCGCCTCGATCACCGGCTCGGCACTGGCCTCGGTGGCGACATGGACCTGGGCCTCTTCGGCGCCGCGACGCAGCACTGCATCGACATCCTGCAAGGCCTGGGACGGGCTGCTGCGAAACACCCGCTTGCCGACAAAGCGCGACATATCCACAGGCCCGGTGCTGACGACCAGCACCCACTCGGCGGCCTCAATGGTGGCCGCTGACAGTTGGCGCTCGGGGTGTGCGTCATCGTGCACTTCAACGCTGGTACTCCAGCCCTGGCGCTGGGCCGCAGCGTCCAGCAGGCGGGCACAGAGCACGCTGGTGACCATGCCGTTGGGGCAGGCGGTAATAATGGCTAACTTCATACGCAACCCTCTTATTGTTCTAGGAGGGGATGCACGCGCACCCCCTGCTCCAGCCGGGCCAGTTGGGCCCTGTCGCTGATGCCGAAACCGATCTGGGTCACGGCCATGGCGGCAATCGCCGTGGCGGTGCGCAGGGTCTGTTCGAACGGCTGGGCGCTGAGCAGGCCGTGGAGCATGCCCGCCAGCAGCGAGTCGCCAGCGCCCACGGTGCTGACCACGCTGACCTTGGGCGGCTGGGCCTGCAAGGACAGTCCGGCGCTAAACCAGTTCACCCCTTCGGCGCCGTGAGAAATCACCACGTGCTCGACGCCCTGGGCCTGCAGAAGACGCGCCGCCTCGGCCTGCACCGCCACGCCAAGCACCGGGCTGCCCAGGGCATCTGCCAGTTCTTCAGTGTTGGGCTTGATCAACCAGGGGCCCGTCGTCAGGCCGGCGCGCAAGGCGGCGCCGCTGGTGTCGAGGGCGACCTTCAGGCCCAGGCTTTTCAGGCGCAGCAACAGCGCCTGGAACCATTCGGGGCTGACGCCTCGCGGCAAGCTGCCGGCGACCACCACCGCGTCATGCCCGGGGGCGATCTGCTCCAGACGCTCAAGCAAGGCCTGTTGCGCCGCCTCGCTGACCTCGGGCCCAAGGCCGTTGATATCGGTAATGCGCCCGTCGCTTTCGGCCAGCTTGATGTTGCTGCGGGTGTCGCCGGGCACGCGGATAAAGGCATCGACAAACCCGCGCTGGGCGAACAACGCGTCAAACGCCTGTGGATTGTTTTCCCCGAGAAAGCCGCTGACGGTCAGCTGATGCCCGAGGTCGGCCAGCACCTGGGCCACGTTCAGGCCCTTGCCTGCGGCATGGGTGTGCATGGCCTCGCTGCGGTTGACCTGCCCCGCCTCCAGGTGCGCCATCTGGACGGTGAGGTCCAGCGCCGGATTGAGGGTCAGGGTGAGAATCTTCGCCATTACATGGCCTCCACTAGGGCACGCACTTCGTGGGCGCTGCCGACGGCCAAAGCCTGTTGAGCAAGGGTTTGCGCCTGGGTCAGGCTGAGTTCGCGAATCCGCGCCTTGACCTCGGCGATGCTGCGCCCGGAGACGCTCAGTTCATCCACCCCCAGACCCACCAGCACCGGCACCGCCAGCGGGTCGGCCGCCAGTTCGCCGCAGACCCCGACCCATTTGCCGTGGGCATGGGCAGCACGCACGGTGATGTCGATCAGTTGCAGCACCGCCGGGTGCAGGCCGTCGGCCTGGGCAGAGAGCGTCGGGTGGCCACGGTCGATGGCCAGGGTGTATTGGGTCAGGTCGTTGGTGCCGACGCTGAAGAAGTCCACTTCCTTGGCCAGCACCGGCGCCAGCAGGGCGGCGGACGGCACTTCGATCATGATCCCCAGTTGCAGGTCGGCCACGGGAATTTCCTGGCGCAGGCGCTCGGTCATGTCCCGGGCCTGGCGCCATTCTTCGACGCTGCCGACCATGGGGAACATGATCCGCAGCGGGCGGTTGTCCGCCGAGCGCAGCAGGGCGCGCAATTGCGCTTCCATGATGAGCGGCCGCTGCAGAGTCAGGCGGATGCCGCGCACGCCGAGGAAGGGGTTTTCTTCCTTGGCGATCGGCCAGTAAGGCAGCGGTTTGTCACCGCCCACATCCAGGGTGCGCACCACCAGCGGACGCCCGGCAAGGCCGTCGAGTACGCGGCGGTATTCGGCTTCCTGGGTGGCTTCGTCCGGGGCCTGGGGATGGGCCATGAAGATCAGTTCGGTGCGCAGCAGGCCGATGCCTTCGGCGCCGTTTTCCACAGCGGCGGCGACACCGGCGCTTTCACCGATATTGGCGAACACCTCGACGGCGTGACCGTCCGTGGTATGGGCCTGTTGATGGCGTTGCTCGGCGGCGGCCTTGAGGCGTTGCTCGCGAGTGTCACGCTCCTCGGCGGCCCGCTGCAGGGTGTGGCTATCAGCGTCGACATGCAGGCGACCGCGCTGGCCGTCCAGCAGCAAGGGCGTGCCGGACTTGATCAGCAGCACGCTGGCGCCCGCGCCCACCAGGGCCGGAATGCCCAGGGCCCGGGCGACGATGGCGCTGTGGGCGGTGGCGCCGCCGCGGGCGGTGAGAATGCCGGCGACCCGGGCCGGATCGAGGCGCGCGACGTCCGAGGGTCCGACTTCGTCCATCACTAGGATGTAGGGCTGGTCCGGCTCGGCCGGGGTTTCGATGCCGCACAGTTGCGCCAGCACCCGACGGCCAATGTCCCGCAAGTCGGCGGCACGCTCGGCGAGCAAGGCGTCCTGCAGGGCTTCCTGCTGTTTGGCGGCGGTTTCGATCACGGTCATCCAAGCCGCTTCCGCGCTTTCGCCCTGCTTGAGGCGTGTGTCCACCTCGTCGGTCAGCTCGGGGTCGTCGAGCATTTCCTGGTGGGTGATGAAGATCTCGCGAATGGCCTTGGACTTGCTGCGCTGGACCAGCCCATCGATGTCCTGGCGCACGTCGGCCAGGGCTTGCTGCAGGCGCTGGCGCTCGATGGCGGTGGACTCGCCCCGCAGCGGGTAGTCGATGGCTTGCTGAACCTGGATGTGGGCCGGGCCGATGGCGATGCCGGGAGCGGCGGCGATGGCCTGGATCAGGCTGCCGGAGGCCGGAGCGCTGAGCGGCACCACGACTTCCTGCGGTTCTTCCCGGAGGGCGCTGGCCGCCGGCAGGGGCTCAACGGTTTCCCCGAGGCCGGCTTCGATGGCCGCCAGCAGGGCCGGCAAGGCATCAGCGGCAATGCTCGGTTCAGCGATCAGCTCCAGCACCTGGCCGCGTCGAGCACCGAGGCTCAGCAGCTTGCTCAGGCTTTTCACCGAGACCGCCGAAGCTGCGCCATCGGCGATACGGATGCGGATCTCGCCCTCGAAATTCTTCGCCAACTGCGCCAATTCCTTGGCCGGGCGCGCATGCAGGCCGTGGGCATTGGCCAGGGCGATGCGGGCGCTGGGCCAGTCTGCCGGCAACTCACCGCCGAGCACTTCCAGCACCGCGCGACGGCTGGTGGCGCGGCCCAGTTCCTGGCCCCGGCCTTCGATCAACAGCGCGCACAAACGCTCCAGCAAGGCTTGATGAGCTTCTCCCAGGCTGGCCAGGCAGAACAGGCCGCTCAGGGGCTGGCCCAGGTAACGAATGGGTTTGTCCGGGGTGACAAACGCCAGCCCCGGGCGCAGCACGGTCTGCTCGCTGTGCAACCACCACAGGCCGTCGCCCAGGGGCAGTGCATCCACCTGTTGCAGCACCGCGGCAAAGCCGTTGCTCACGCACTCGGCCTGGCGCAGCAGGCGGGCGCCGCGCCAGACCAGCTCTTCGAAGTCTTCCGCCGCAACCCCGAGGCCGATCATCTGCGCGTCCAGCGCCAGTTCCTGGGGCGCGCCCTGCAACAGCTTGAGCAGGGCCTCCGGGGAACTGGCACGACGCAGGGCCTGGCCCAGGTCGGTTTCCCCCAGGGCCCGGGTCAGCAGTTGCAGCAGGCGCAAATGCTCGTCGGATTTGGCCGCGATGCCGATGGCCAGGTAGACGATCTGCCCGTCGCCCCAGTCCACGCCGTCGGGAAACTGCAGCAGGCGCACGCCGGTGGCAAACACCTGATCGCGGGTTTCCGGGGTGCCGTGGGGAATGGCGATGCCTTGACCGAGAAAGGTCGAGCCCTGGGCTTCGCGGGCCTTGAGGCCGGCCAGATAACCTTCGGCCACCAGGCCGTCAGCCACCAGTTTGTCGGCCAGCAAATGCAGCGCTGCGGACTTATCCACAGCCGTTTGGCCCATGGATATCTGCTCTACAGTGAGCTCGAGCATGGCTTCTCCTATTTAGCGCGGCAGGGGGCGGCGCTAGGTATTGTTTTAAGTAAGCAGCGTAGGCGTGTTTAGGGCCACAAACGGGACTTGTTACCGGGCAGGGGCAGTTTTCCGTTTATGGTCTAGCCTAGAAAATACGCCTGCTGAAACGTTTAATCTAGCAAGTTTGCTAAGTTACTCGATAATCTCGGCGCCTTGAAGTCCTTCTGCTCGATGGCCGGTTCCGACGTTGGTCGCCTGCCCAGATCAGGTAGGATTGGCGAAAATGTCGGGGCAAGCACCAAAAACAAGGAAATCCCGGGTTGAAACTCAGTGATATCGCTCGCCTGGCCGGTGTGTCCGTCACCACCGCCAGTTACGTCATCAACGGCAAGGCCGAACAACAACGCATCAGCAACGCCACCGTGGAACGGGTGCGCGCGGTGGTGGAGGAACACGGCTTCACCCCCAACCCCCAGGCCGCCGGCTTGCGCAGCCGCCACACCCGGACCTTGGGGTTCATTCTTCCGGACCTGGAAAACCCCAGCTACGCACGCATCGCCAAGCTGCTGGAGCAAGGTGCTCGGGCCCGGGGTTATCAGTTGCTGATCGCCAGCTCCGACGATGCGCCGGACAGCGAGCGGCAATTGCTCCAACTGTTTCGCGCGCGGCGTTGCGATGCGCTATTCGTCGCCAGCTGCCTGCCGCCGGAAGACGACAGCTATGAGCAATTGCAGGCCCAGGGCTTGCCGATCATCGCCATCGACCGGGTGATGCCGTCCGAGCTGTTCTGCTCGGTGATCAGCGACGACCTGCACGCCAGCCTGCAGCTGACCCAGAGCCTGCTTGAGCCCGAGCCCAAGCAGATCGTGCTGATCGGCGCGCGCCCGGAACTGAGCATCAGCCAGGAGCGCGCCGCCGGGTTCCGCCAGGCCCTGCAAGGCTTCGGCGGTGAGGTGCTGATCGAGCACGGCGAAGCCTTCAGTCGTGATTGCGGCCGGCAGTTGATGGAAGAGTTGCTACAGCGCCTGGGGCACCTGCCGGATGCCCTGGTGACCACCTCCTATGTGCTGCTGCAGGGGGTGTTCGACGCTTTGCACGACTTCCCGCTCAAATCCCGGCCACTGCGCCTGGGCACCTTCGGTGATACCCAGTTACTGGACTTCTTGCCGTTGCCGGTCAATGCCATGGCCCAGCAGCATCAACTGATCGCCGAAAAAGCCCTGCAACTGGCCCTGGCCGCCATCGAAGAAGGGCAGTACCAGCCCGGCGTCCAGGCCATCGCCCGGACCTTCAAACAGCGCATCCGGCAGGCTTGAACCGTGGAACTGATCGACACCCACACCCATCTGGATTTTCCGGATTTCGACGACGACCGTGAGGCGCTGCTGGCCGACAGCCGCGCCCGGGGCGTCTCGCGAATGGTGGTGCTGGGGGTCTATCAGGCCAATTGGCAGCGCGTCTGGGATCTGGTGCAACGCGACCCACAGTTGCACGCCGCCTTTGGCCTGCACCCGGTCTATCTGGACGCTCATCAACCCGCCGACCTCCAGCAACTGGGGGACTGGCTGACGCGATTGGCAGGGCATCCCCAGCTGTGCGCGGTGGGCGAGATCGGCCTGGATTACTTTCTTGCGCAATTGGACCGCGAGCGCCAGCAATCGCTGTTCGAGGCCCAGTTGCAGCTGGCGGTGGACTTTCATTTGCCCGCCCTGCTGCACGTGCGGCGCAGTCACGCGGCGGTGATCGCCACCTTGAAGCGTTTCAAGCTCAAGCGCGGCGGCATCATCCACGCCTTTGCCGGCAGCCGCGAGGAAGCCCGGGAATACATCAAGCTGGGGTTCAAGCTGGGCCTGGGCGGCGCCGCTACCTGGCCTCAGGCATTGCGCCTGCGCAAGGTCCTGGCCGACCTGCCCCTGGACTCTGTGGTGCTGGAGACCGACTCGCCGGACATGGCGCCCGCCATGTTTCCCGGCCAGCGCAACAGCCCGCAGCATCTACCGGCGATCTGCAGCGCCCTGGCAGACATCATCGGCATCGCTCCCGAGCAACTGGCCAGGGCCAGCACCGGTAATGCCTGCGAGCTGTTCGGCTGGCCCTCAGGCACGCCGTAACGATCGCCTCCTCCCAGGTCAGACGCGGAAAGCCCCAATCAGCTGTTTCAACTGCACCACCTGGGCCGACAGCTGGCGGCTGGCATCCTCGGTCTGGTGCGCGCCTTCGGCAGTGCGTTCACCGGCGCGATTGATCTCGACAATGTTCTGGTCAATGTCGTGGGCCACTGCCGTCTGCTGCTCTACGGCAGCGGCGATTTGCTGGTTCTGGTCGACGATCATGCCTACAGCACCCAGGATGTTTTCCAGGGCCTGCTGAACCTTTTCCGACTGGTCGACCGTGCCATTGGCCATGGCGTGACTGCTGCCCATGGCCTTGACCGCCGCGCCGACGCCGCCGTGGAGCTTGCCGATCATTTCCTCGATTTCTTCGGTGGATTGCTGAGTGCGTTTGGCCAGGGTCCGTACTTCATCGGCCACCACGGCAAAGCCCCTGCCTTGCTCGCCGGCGCGGGCGGCCTCGATGGCGGCATTCAGGGCCAGCAGGTTGGTCTGTTCGGCAATGCTCTTGATCACTTCCAGCACCCGACTGATGGACTGGCTGTCGCTGGCCAACTGGTTGATCACCCGCACCGACTGATCGATCTCGCTGGCCAGGCGAGCAATGCTGTCCTGCTGGGACTCCACCAGCCCACGGCCGCTGATGGTTTCGTCGTTGACGCTGTGGGCACTGCTGACTGCCGCCGCCGCGCTGCGGGCCACTTCCTGGGAGGTGGCGGACATCTGGTTCATGGCCGTGGCCACTTGTTCGATCTGGCTGCGCTGGCCGGCCACGGCCTGGTTGCTCTGGGCCGAGACGCTTTCCACCTGTCCGGCCTGGCGCTCCACTTCGCTGACGGTATGGCCGACCCGTTCGATCAGGTCGTGGATCTTGCGCACCGTGCCGTTGAACACACTGCCCAGTTCGCCCAGCTCATCACGGCTGTGGGCGGTGAAGGTGACGGTCATGTCCCCCGCCGCCACCTTGTCCATCATCGCCCCCAGTTGGCGCAGGGTGGTGCGGGTGGAGGCATAGAAGCCGCCGTACAGATAAACGATGGAGAGAAACACCAGGGCCAGGGCCGCTACCAGCAGCACCATGTGGCTGCGGTTCTGCTCCAGGCGTTTTTGCAGCTCGACATCAAGGAACTTCAAGGTGCCTTCGTTGAGTTGATAGGTCTGCGCCATCAGGCTGCTGACCTGGTCGTAGAACCCCTGCCAGGGCGCGTCCAGGGTATCGGCCATCACCACCTGTTCTTCGAACAGTTCGCTGGCCTGCTTGAGGCTGCCTTTGCTGGCACTGGCCAGGCTGTCCAAAGCGTCGTGGGCGGCGCGGCTGGAGCCCAGGGCATCCTGCAGCTTGAGTCCGTACTCGGCCTGAAGCTTTTCGATCTGCACCAGCAGCTCGTCGAAGCGGGTGCTGGATGAAGAGTTGAGAAAACCCTGGCCCAGGGAATAGGCGCCCATGGCCCGACCTTCTCCCAGGGTCTGGGTGACTTGCGGGGTGACGCTGGTGATCAGCTCGCTGAGCTGGCGGATATCGCCCTGAGCATCGCGGCTCAGGCCCGACTGGCTGGCGATGATCTGGCTGAACAGTTGCGCGCTGCCCAGCAGCTTGCCGATCAGCCCGCTCTTGTTCAGCAGCGAGCTTTCCACCTGCTGGGCCTTGAAGGCCGCCACCAGCTCGTCGCGCTTGGCGTTGAACACCTCGACCTGCTGGGGATCGACAGTGACGGCCTCAAGAGCCTGCATGCGCTCGAGCACGGACTTTTCCAGGGCGACTATCTTGCCCTCCAGATCCCCTGCCTTGCCGGACTGACCAAGGCTGGCGTTGATCTGCACCAGGTTGTTGAGGGTCTCCAGGTCCCGGCGCAGGGCCAGGCTGCTGCCCAACAGGTCGAGACTTTGCAGTTCGACCCGGGTGCCCTGGAACTCCCGGTAGGAGTCGCGTACCAGATAGAAGTTGGTCACCAGCATGGGCACAAAGAACAGCACGCTGATCAGGCTGAACTTCATGCCGAAGCTCAGGCGGTTCATCAGCGCGACAGCGGGATAGAGCAAGCTCTTCACAAGGAAGTCTCCCTTTTCTTTTATTGTTATGGGCCGGCAGGCGAAGGCAGCAGAAAGCCACTATTCGGCGCTCCGTCTGTATAGCTCAATTTCGGGGGAGGTTTTGTAACTTAAAGTTAACCGCGCATGGGCGGTGGATCGAGCCCGTGGCCCGGGCTGGCGCAGCGAGCCAGACTGGCTCGCTGCGCCAGGGGCACAGATTCAGGCGAGAACGGTCCACAGGGCAAAACCGGCGTACCAGAGCACGGCCGCCCGCAGCTGCAGCTCCCAGATGCGGTCCAGGCTATTGATGCCTTCGGGCCCGGCCAAAGGGGGAGGAATCTCGGCGGCCACCAGGCCGACCTTCTCTACCAGTTGCGCGGCGCTGATATGCCAGTTGAGCAACTCGTGGAGCATCACCCGGCTCACGGCCACGAAGTTGCCCACCAGGGCGAAGCTCGCCGCCAGCAGGCGCACCGGCAACCAGTCGAAGGCATGGCGCAACTGCGCCGCACGCTCCACCAGAGCGGGATTCTTGCCGTGCTCGGCAGCCAGCGCCAGCAGGCGATAGCTCAAGGCCGCCACCGGGCCCAGCAGGAAGTACCAGAAGATCACCACGAAGAAGCTCTGGAAGGCCTGCCACAGCAGATAGCCCTGGACCCGTTCCAGCAGTTGCTCGCCATTCTCGGCGTCAATGTTCAGGTCACGCTTGGCCACATGCACCGCTGCTTGCAGGTCTTCACGGCGCCAGGCATCGCGAAACGGCCCGAGGCCACCGAGCAGATCGCCCCGACCCAGAGCGTAGATCACCACCAGCAGATGCACCGGCAGGGCCAACAGTCCATAGGTGACCGGCTCCAGCACCAGCAGCAAGAGACCGAGCAAGGCCACCGGCAGCAACACCAGCACCAGCAACAGGCACCATGGATGCCCCGCCAGACGCGGGCTGGCCTCCAACCGCGCCAACTCCTTCAGCCACCAACCGTCGCGCTGCACCCGCTGGCGCAAGGCCGAGAATTTCTCGATCCACACCGCCAGCAGCAACACCAGAAAACTCATTGTCCTTCTCCCTTCTCCAAGGCGGCACGATAACGTGCCCAGTCAAAAGCCTGGCCCGGGTCGGTCTTGCGCCCGGGAGCGATGTCGCTATGACCACAAATCCGTTGTGGCGTGATGGCGCAGAAAGCCGCCTGTAATTGTTTGGTCAGGGCACTCAGGGAACGGTACTGGGCGTCGGTGAAGGGCAATTCGTCAGTGCCCTCCAGTTCGATGCCCAGGGAAAAATCGTTGCAGGTGTCCCGCCCCTCGAAGCTCGACACTCCGGCATGCCAGGCCCGATCCAGACAAGAGACAAACTGAGTGACCGCGCCGTCACGTTCGATCAGAAAATGCGCAGACACGCGCAAGTCGGCGATCCCGGCAAAATAGGGATGCTCTGTGACATCAAGGCGATTCTGGAAGAATTCCTGCACCTTGCCGGTGCCGAACTGCCCCGGCGGCAGACTGATGTTATGAATCACCAACAGGGAGATCTCGCCTGCCGGGCGTTCATTGAAATTGACTGACGGGCAGTGCCGTACGCCGTGACACCAACCCGTGGCAGGGTCCAGCCGCATACCGATTCCTTCAACTAAAGCCTTGAGTGGCCCAGTATGCCGCGTTACCCCCTCGGGTTGCGATCACTTGCCGTGATTGAGTCGCTGCAGATTGCCGATCACCGATTCCAGGGCCCGATCGAACAGCAAGGTATCGTCCAGCGCCCGCACCGCGCCGCGATGAAACTCCAGGGCCAGGCCCATGCGCGTGCGCTCCAGGACTTTCATTCCGGTGCGGTTGACGAATACGTACTTGGCCACGGGATGGGGAACAATCGCCGCCAGTTTGCAACGCAAGGTATTGTCCTCGTCCTCCTGAAACTCGACCCAGGCCCCCAAGCGCAGTTGCTCCACTTGCAACACACCGGGGTCATTGGCCGGCAGAGCCAGCGGAGCGGCCTCCAGGGGGCCTTCTTCGGCGCTGGGCAGGACGATCTCCTGGGCCACCACGATCAGATCGCTAGGCTCGGCCCCCAGGGGCACCACTCGCTGTTGCGGTGCCTGGGCTTCACGCTCGAATGCCTGCAGGTGCAGAAGCTCCAGCTGACTGAAGAATTCGCTAGTGGCAAAAGGATCGAAAGCTGCGCTGCTCAAACCGTCTCGCAGGCCCTTGAGCAGTCCCGGCACCAGGGCCAGCAGGCGCATTGCGGTGTCCGGCTGCTCGTGGCGTTGCACACTCCAGATCAGCTCGCGCATGACGCCCTCAGCAGTGCGCCATTCGGCAGAGTCATCACCGTGCTTCAGGCAACTGAGCAACAGCACCTGGCTCCAGGCATCGCGAACAAAATCCACCACTGTGTGCGGCAGCACCTTGCCCAGCAGCGCTTCATTGAGTGCCTGTTCCACCCGCCGTCTCGCCAGCTCCGCCTTGGCCCGCCCCTCCTCGGCGTCTCGGGTGCGCTGCTCCAGCAACTCGGCACGACGTCGTTCGTCGGCGGTAAAGGCGAGAAAATCGGCCAGCAGCTCGGAAAAGATCGCCGGGTCGTCGGTGAATTCGCTCAGCAGGCGTTGCACCACTTGTTCGATTCGCAGATACAGGCTGTCGCGCTGATGGTCATCGCAGCCGCCCCAGCCCATCGCTGCGGCAGCAATTTCATTGAGCAGGCGCCGTGCCGGGTGGTTGCCGCGACTGAAGAAACTCTTGTCCAGCACCGCCACCTTGAGCATGGGAATCTGCAGGCGGCCGATCAGCGCCTTGAGGGACTCCGGCAGGTTACGGTCGTCAAGGATGCACTCGAAGAGCATGGCAATCAGGTTGATCACATCCTCGTCGGCAACATCCACGACCCGGGACTTGCCGCTCTTGACGCTGACCCGGGTGAGCAGTTGTTCCAGCTGATTGCGCAGGTCGAAATCTTCCTGGGCACTGGGGGCCGGCACGTATTGCTGCAGATGGGACAGCAGGCGCATAAGGTCACGGGTCGAAATCGGTTGGGTTTCGGCGCTGGCCTCAAGGGTCGGGGCAACGCTGCCGCGCACATGCAAAAGCAGTGTCTGCAAGGCCGCGAAGACTTCCTGCACGCTCTCGTCGAGCGGGCTCTGACCCGGTTTGTGCGCACCGCCATCGGCAGTGGCGGTCTGGGCTTCAGCCTGGGCTCGATCCGAGGCCCGGCGCGCCGGGGCCGGCATCAGCTCCGGCAGGATTCCAGTGGCGATCAACAGTTGGTTGGCTTCGCCATAGAGCAGTTCGGCATCACTGAGCACGTACCGCTCGAACAGCTTGAGGATGATCAACTTGACCTTGATCTCCACCCCCAGGCTGCGTCCGGCCTGAAGGAAGTACTCACAGAGCAGCGCCGGAGCCAGAGGGTTTTCCGCATCCGCCAAGCGCCGGCCCAGCAGCACGCCCAGGCGCGCCGTCAGTTGCCCGAGGGCGAAGCCGTCCCGGTTGAGAACCTTGGCCACCATGGCATCCACGGCCACGGTCTTTTCCAGATCATCCCGGGAGGGGTCAAGAGAAGGGTCGTAAGCCACCGAATGGGGAATGACCAGGGCCGGGTCGTACTGCACCAGGCCAGCGAAGGCTTCGAAAAACTTTTCCAGAAAACCGCGTTCGATGCTTTTACGCTTCAAGCGCAGATCGCGCATGGCCTCAAACAGGGTGTTCTGCTCGACATTGTTCTGCGCCCGATCGGCCATTTCGAACAGCGTGTCGTCGGCGTTATCGAACAGTTCCTGTAAACCGTGACGCAGCTGCTGGGCGGCCTTGTCTCGAACCTGAAGCAGAATCACCGGCAGGCGGGCAAGCGGCGAAGCGGTCGCCTGATCTGTAGCCGCCTTGTGCAAAGGCACTACATTCCCGTCGTTGTGCATCCAAGCCTCCTGGAAAGGTGTTTCTTCGGTTCGAAATCAAGGTTCAGTCAAGCCGACGGCGCTCACAGTCGGCTCTCAGCGGAGGCAAATGCATTCCGCTGCACTTTATTTAAGGGGGAGCCAAAGACACGTCAAAGCTATGACGTCAATTACAAGTCATATTATCTTGTAAAAGTCCCCTCTTGCGCCAGCAGACTCTGCCACCTATCCGGAAATAACCCTCATGCAAACTAGAAAAATCACTCTTGCTCATCAGACAAATCGACGAAAGACAGGTTCGTCAAAGACTCGCCGAGATTTGCCACCTTGGGTTCGCCGATCCCATGCCCCTATAATCGGCGCACTTAGTTTGTGGAGCCCGTTATGCCGAATCTACGCCTCGCCGACCTGACCGCCGAAATCGAAGCCAACGTGCGCCGCGCGTTGCTGGAGGACATCGGCAGCGGCGACATCACCGCGCAACTGATCCCGGCCGAACGTCTGGCCAAAGCCACCATCATCACTCGTGAAGCGGCGGTCGTCGCTGGTACAGCCTGGGTGGATGCAGTGTTCCGCCAACTGGACCCGCGGGTTGCCGTGCACTGGCAAGTGGCTGACGGCGAGCGGGTGGTACCCAACCAGGCGCTGTTCCACCTGGAAGGCCCGGCCCGCTCACTGCTCACCGGCGAACGCAGCGCTCTGAACTTCCTGCAACTGCTGTCCGGCGTGGCTACCCGCGCCCGTTATCTGGCCGACTTTGTCACCGATACCCAGGTCAAGCTGCTGGATACCCGCAAGACCCTTCCCGGCCTGCGCCTGGCACAGAAGTACGCGGTTACCTGCGGCGGCTGCCACAACCACCGTATCGGTCTGTATGACGCCTTCCTGATCAAGGAGAACCACATCGCCGCCTGTGGCGGCATCGCCCAGGCCATCAGCGCCGCCCACAAGATCGCCCCGGGCAAGCCGGTGGAAGTGGAAGTGGAAAGTCTTGGGGAGTTGAAGGAAGCCCTGGCAGCCGGTGCCGACATCATCATGCTCGATGAACTGAGCCTGGACGATATGCGCGAAGCTGTGCGTCTGAATGCCGGCAAGGCCAAGCTGGAAGCCAGCGGGGGAATCAACGAAAGCACCTTGCGCCCGATTGCCGAAACCGGGGTGGACTACATTTCCATCGGTGCCATGACCAAGGATGTGAAAGCCCTGGACCTGTCCATGCGGCTGAGCATCTGATCCATGAAAAACGCCAGCCTGATTAAGGCTGGCGTCGGGCTCAACTGTCGATCTCGTTGAGCTGCAGATAATCCTCAAGGTCCATGCCCAGCGCTTCAGCAACCTCCTGATGCACCTCCAGGCGCATAGCCTTCAGTTCCTCCGGTGTCTCGGCCACCAGATCGAGCACCAGTTCCCACGGCTCGATGCCGCGAGACTCTGCCTCGTCCTCAAACGCCCATTGCGCTTGCTGCTTCTGTTCTTCGGGGCTCAGGGCGCTGATTTCCTCTTGCAAGGAAGGCGTGGCAGCCAGGTACCGTTCAAGCGCTACGTCGATTCTTGCCTCTTTAGGAATCATCTCGTTCTCTCTGATCATGGGAATGGAAGATGGATCTGGATCGTTGGGATCTCTCTGCCGCAAAAAACCGTTACAACCGTCGATTTATCTGGCCTTCAGAACCATTCGGGATCATCTGAAAACAGCATGCTGGTACTCAGACAGCAACCGAATATAGGACCTTTGGGCGACGATTTATATGACCTGATGCACCGATGAGCGAGAAATCGGCGGATTTCCGAGCCGTCACCAGACACAGACTCGCCAGAAACCTCAGGAAACAAGGTTGATCAGCCGGCCGCTGTTCCTTTTCTCAAGCAAACGCCTGCCTTGCCCAGTTCGAAAAATCTTCTGAGATTTTCCAGGATGTCGTACTGCTGAACTGTCCCATCACGGGCAATATTCATTTCAGCCCTGGTCACCCACAAGTGCCCGTCCTTGCTTTGATTAGGAATAACGGAGAGCACGATATTGAACTTTGTAGCCTCAGGAGGGGTGCCGGCTGACTTAGGTTCATAAAAATTGAAAGTCAGCTGGTTATCATCATTGGGCGAGACGCTTTGCGCACTGACAACAGGCAGTCCAGCCTTCGCAGCTGCTGGAAAATTTGCCGAGAACAACACGCTTCTACCCCGCACCTCTTTGGTGATCTCCAGATAATATTGTTCAGCATCTTTCACATTCGCTGGAGTCGTGCACTCTTCGCCCTCCATTGCAAAATACTGCCCCTCAAACTCATACGTGGGGGCCTTCTCACAGGCTGCGAGGGACAGCGATACTGCGCTGATTAACGCCAACTTCCACTTCTTCACGCTGAACACTCCTTGATTTCAGGCCGTCATTATGGGCAAGGCCGTTCGCTGGCACCACTTGATTCATGAGCAGCATCAAGTACTTGCACAAGCAACCCAGTACGACTCCCTTCTCATTACGAAAGCATCGACTTTAAATAGCATCGGCCAAACTCTTAGAAGCACGATACGCACTAGCGAATATAGAAAAGTGAAGTCTTAGTTCGGCTTACTATTTGCCTGCCATAAGAACCCTTAAAAACACACCATTCAACAATCAACCCCAGCAGCACCCGGCTCAATAGAACAGCAGCTCCTGAAACTTTCAGAGCAAACTCTGGCAATTATCAATAATGAGTCATGAATACAACCGACGAACTCAACACCAGTTGAAGCTGGCTGCCGACCTTTCTTGGGGAGGTATCTTTCGAGGGCGCTCATTCAGCGCTAGAGGGACTTTGCTGGCGGGGCCAAACACTGGCAAACCGCCCCAAACTCGATATCTGGTGCCGGAGACAGGAATCGAACCTGCGACCTTCGCGTTACGAGTGCGCTGCTCTACCGACTGAGCTACACCGGCGTGGATTAAAACCTAGCACCGGCGCCCGAGGCCGGCAACCAGGAGCCTTTGCGCACATAGCAAAACGCCCCGAACCAGTCGGGGCGTTTGCTTGTTCAGCGTATGGCTAGGGGACGATTAAACGCCCGAAGCTTTGGCTGCTGCCACGTCTTTGATGGACAGCTTGATACGACCGCGGTTGTCCACGTCCAGTACCAGCACTTCCACTTCCTGACCTTCTTTCAGGATGTCGGTGACTTTCTCAACGCGAGCGTCGCTCAGCATGGAGATGTGCACCAGACCGTCCTTGCCCGGCAGGATGTTGACGAAGGCGCCGAAGTCGACGATGCGCTCAACCTTGCCGACGTAGATCTTGCCGATCTCGGCTTCCGCGGTGATGCCCAGAACGCGCTGACGCGCGGCCTCTGCAGCTTCCTTGGTTTCGCCGAAGATCTTGATCGAACCGTCGTCTTCGATGTCGATCGAAGCCTTGGTTTCTTCGCAGATCGCACGGATGGTGGCGCCACCTTTACCGATGACGTCACGGATCTTGTCGGTGTCGATCTTCATCGCGATCATGGTCGGTGCGTTGGCCGACAGCTCGGTACGGGACTGACCGATGATCTGGTTCATCTGACCGAGGATGTTCAGGCGAGCTTCCAGGGCCTGGCCCAGGGCGATCTCCATGATTTCTTCGGTGATGCCCTTGATCTTGATGTCCATCTGCAGCGCGGTGACGCCTTTGGCGGTACCGGCTACCTTGAAGTCCATGTCGCCCAGGTGGTCTTCGTCACCCAGGATGTCGGTCAGGACGGCGAACTTCTCGCCTTCTTTAACCAGGCCCATGGCGATACCGGCAACCGGCGCCTTCATCGGTACACCAGCGTCCATCAGTGCCAGGGAGGCACCGCACACGGAAGCCATGGAGCTGGAACCGTTGGATTCGGTGATTTCCGATACTACGCGGATGGTGTAGGGGAACACGTCAGCGGCTGGCAGCATGGCCTGGACCGAACGACGGGCCAGACGGCCGTGACCGATTTCACGACGACCAGCGCCGCCCATGCGACCACACTCGCCCACCGAGAACGGAGGGAAGTTGTAGTGCAGCATGAAGGGGTCTTTTTTCTCGCCTTCCAGGGTGTCCAGCAGCTGTGCGTCACGGGCAGTACCCAGGGTCGCAACCACCAGGGCCTGGGTTTCGCCACGGGTGAACAGGGCCGAACCGTGAGTCTTCGGCAGGACGCCGACTTCGATGTTCAGCGGACGTACAGTGCGGGTGTCGCGGCCGTCGATACGTGGCTTGCCGTTAACGATGTTTTCGCGAACGGTGCGGTATTCGATCTCGCCGAAAGCGGCTTTGACGTCGGCAGCCGAAGGCTGGCCTTCTTCACCGGAGAGCTTGGCGACCACCTGGTCTTTCAGCTCGCCCAGGCGAGCGTAACGGTCGGCCTTGACGGTGATGGTGTAAGCCTGGGAGATGGCTTCGCCGAACTCGGCACGGATAGCGCCCAGCAGTTCGGTGGCTTCTGGGGCAGCAGCCCAGTCCCAGGTAGGTTTGGCAGCTTCGGCAGCCAGCTCTTTGACAGCCTTGATCACCGACTGGAATTCGTCGTGGGCGAACAGTACAGCACCCAGCATCTGGTCTTCGGTCAGCTCTTTGGCTTCCGACTCAACCATCAGCACGGCTTCTTCGGTACCGGCCACAACCATGTCCAGGCTCGAAGCAGCCAGTTGTTCGTAGGTTGGGTTCAGCAGGTAGCCAGTGCTTTCATGGAAAGCCACGCGAGCGGCGCCGATCGGGCCGTCGAAAGGAATGCCGGAAATCGCCAGGGCAGCCGAGGTACCGATCATCGCAGCGATGTCCGGATCGGTCTTCTTGCTGGTGGAAACCACGGTGCAGACAACCTGCACTTCGTTCATGAAGCCTTCTGGGAACAGAGGGCGGATCGGACGGTCGATCAGACGCGAGGTCAGGGTTTCTTTCTCGGAAGGACGGCCTTCACGCTTGAAGAAACCGCCAGGGATCTTACCGGCAGCGTAAGTCTTTTCCTGGTAGTGAACGGACAGAGGGAAGAAGCCCTTGCCTGGATCCGCTTGCTTGGCGCCAACCACGGTCACCAATACGCTGACGTCGTCGTCAACGGTGACCAATACTGCGCCGGAAGCTTGACGGGCGATACGGCCAGTCTCGAGGGTTACGGTCGACTGACCGAACTGGAATTTTTTGATTACCGGGTTCACGGTGTCCTACCTTCTTTGTGGCTCTTGGGGAAACTTGATTCTTGCGAAATTCTTGGGCAATGCGGGGAATCGGCCCAGCCTTTATTGTCCAGGTAAAACGGTGCAGCAGATAAAACTTGAGGCTGGGAGCCTGCCATACGCCGGCGGAAAAACCGCTGACGCATGGCAAACAACCAACCTCATAGCGCAATCGCTGATTAGCGACGCAGACCCAGACGACCGATCAGGGTGCTGTAACGGCTCAGGTCTTTGCCTTTCAGGTAGTCCAGCAGCTTACGACGCTGGTTTACCATGCGGATCAGGCCACGACGGGAGTGGTGGTCTTTACCGTTGGCTTTGAAGTGACCTTGCAGTTTGTTGATGTTGGCGGTCAGCAGTGCAACTTGCACTTCTGGCGAACCAGTGTCACCAACAGCTTGCTGGTAGTCGGTTACGATCTGAGCTTTTTCTTCAACGCTGAGTGCCATGTGGGCAATCCTTATATCAGGAAACTGTTCAAGAACAGTTTCAACAGGCCAGGGACAAATCCCTGTATCTATAAATGAGTAGTGACCGTGCCTGTTAACAGCCACCCTCGTCCGGTCATTCTGACCGAATCAGTCGACGCGGCGCGATGCGCCCGTCTTCGCTCACTTCACCGATACCGATGAAGCGACCGTTGTGATCCTGTACCCGCACCATGCCGAACTTCGGTGCATCCGGGGCACGTACCGGCTGGCCATTGAGCCAGTAGAACGCGCTGTGCTCCGAGAACTGCAGCAGTGGCCAATCCAGCAAGCCGCTGTCCGATGGCATCAGGAAGCGATCTACCGCTTCATTGCCGCCTTCGGCGTGCACGGCTTCAAGCTCTTCCAGGGTGACCGTCTGGGCCAAGCTGAAAGGTCCGGCCTGGGTCCGTCGCAGTTCTGCAACGTAAGCACCGCAGCCGAGCTTTTCACCAATATCTTCCACCAGGGTGCGGATATAGGTGCCTTTGCTGCAGTCCACCGCCAGGCGCGCAGTGTCGCCTTCAAAGGCGAGTAATTCCAAGCGCGCAATAGTAACAGAACGCGGTTCGCGCTCCACCACTTCCCCTGCACGAGCCAGTTTGTAGAGTGGCTGGCCATCACGCTTGAGGGCCGAGTACATCGGCGGTATCTGTTTGATTTCGCCACGAAATTCCGGCAATACCGCTTCGATATCGGCACGACCAACGGTCACTTCGCGGGTCTGCAAAACTTCGCCTTCAGCATCCGCAGTGGTGGTGGTCTTGCCCAACTGCGCCAGGGTTTCGTAACCCTTGTCGGAATCGAGCAGGTATTGCGAGAACTTGGTGGCCTCGCCGAAGCACAGCGGCAGCACACCGGTGGCCAGGGGATCGAGGCTGCCGGTGTGACCGGCCTTTTCGGCATTGAGCAACCAGCGGACTTTCTGCAGCGCCGCATTGGAGGTGAAGCCCAGCGGCTTGTCCAGAAGGATGATGCCGCTGACGTTACGACGGATACGCTTGACCTGAGCCACCGCTTACTCCTTGGCGTCTTCAGGGGCAGGCGCGTCGCCATGCTGGCTGTCTTCAGCCACGGCGCGCTCGATCAGGGCCGACAAGTGCGCCCCGCGGGCCACGCTTTCGTCGTAATGGAAGTGCAGTTGCGGCACGCTGCGCAGCTTCATTTCCTTGGCCAGTTGCATGCGCAGGAAACCTGCCGCCGAGTTCAGCACCTTGATGCTCTGGGCGATTTCTTCGGCGTTTTCCTGGCCCATCACGGTGATGAAAATCTTCGCGTGACCGACATCGCGGCTGACTTCCACGGCGGTGATGGTCACCAGGCCGACGCGTGGATCCTTGACTTCGCGACGGATCAGTTGCGCCAGTTCGCGCTGCATCTGATCACCGATGCGTTGGGTACGGCTGTATTCTTTTGCCATGTCTTGTTACCTGTTACTGCCTCACGGTGAAACCCGTGTGGTCTGAAAGCGGCAAACGCCCGGCCTGGCAGGAGCCAGACCGGGCGTTGCGTTTAGAGGCCGCTGGCGGTGCCGTGCATGAACATGCTACGGGCCACCAGGGCTCTTGAAGTGCGCGAGTTAGAGGCTGCGAGCAACCTGGACCTTCTCGAAGACTTCGATCTTGTCACCGACTTTGACGTCGTTGTAGCTCTTCACGCCGATACCGCATTCCATGCCGGCACGCACTTCGGAGGCGTCATCCTTGAAGCGGCGCAGGGATTCCAGCTCGCCTTCGAAGATAACGATGTCTTCACGCAGTACACGGATTGGACGGTTACGGTGCACGACACCTTCGATGACCATGCAACCGGCGATCGCGCCAAACTTCGGCGAGCGGAACACGTCGCGAACTTCGGCAACACCCAGGATGTTCTCCCGAACGTCGCTGCCCAACATACCGGTCAGGGCTTTCTTGACGTCTTCGATGATGTCGTAGATCACGTTGTAGTAACGCATATCCAGACCTTCCTGCTCGACGATCTTCCGGGCACCGGCATCGGCACGCACGTTGAAGCCGAACAGTACAGCGTTGGAGGCCAGTGCCAGGTTGGCGTCGCTCTCGGTGATACCACCGACGCCGCCGCCCACTACGCGCACTTGCACTTCGTCGTTGCCCAGGCCGTTCAGAGCGCCTTGCAGAGCCTCCAACGAACCACGGACGTCAGATTTGAGGACGATGTTGAGCGTCTTCTTCTCTTCCTGGCCCATGCTTTCGAAGATGTTTTCCAACTTGCCGGCGTGAGCACGAGCCAGTTTGACTTCGCGGAACTTGCCTTGACGGAACAGAGCCACTTCACGGGCTTTCTTCTCGTCGGCCACTACGCTCATCTCGTCGCCAGCGTCCGGGGTACCGTCCAGGCCGAGGATCTCGACCGGGATGGAAGGACCGGCTTCCTTGATTGGCTTGCCGTTCTCGTCGAGCATGGCGCGCACGCGGCCGTAGTTCGAACCGACCAGCACCATGTCGCCTTGACGCAGCGTACCGTCCTGAACCAGCACGGTAGCTACCGGGCCACGGCCCTTGTCGAGACGGGATTCCACCACGACACCACGGCCTGGGGCCGAAGGAGTCGCCTTGAGTTCCAGTACTTCAGCCTGCAGCAGAACGGCTTCGAGCAGGTCGTCGACACCGGTACCCATTTTCGCGGAGACCGGTACGAACGGCGTATCGCCACCCCAATCTTCCGACGTCACGCCGTGAACCGAGAGCTCACTGCGGATACGGTCCAGATCAGCGCCTGGCTTATCGATCTTGTTCACCGCAACCACCAGCGGCACGCCGGCAGCTTGTGCGTGCTGAACGGCTTCAATGGTCTGCGGCATCACGCCGTCGTCCGCTGCAACCACCAGGATCACGATGTCGGTAGCCTTGGCACCACGGGCACGCATGGCGGTAAACGCGGCGTGACCTGGGGTGTCGAGGAAGGTGACCATGCCGCGCTCGGTTTCTACGTGGTAGGCACCGATGTGCTGGGTAATGCCACCGGCTTCGCCCGCGGCCACTTTGGCGCGACGGATGTAGTCCAGCAACGAGGTCTTACCGTGGTCAACGTGGCCCATTACAGTCACGACCGGCGCACGAGCAACCGCTTCACCTTCAAACTTCAGGGACTCGGCCAGGGAATCTTCCAGGGCAGTGTCGCTGACCAGGGTCACTTTGTGGCCCAGTTCTTCAGCAACCAGCTGGGCAGTTTCCTGGTCCAGAACCTGGTTGATGGTGGCTGGAGTGCCCAGCTTGAACATGAACTTGATGACTTCGGCAGCCTTGACCGACATCTGCTGGGCCAGTTCGCCCACAGTGATGGTCTCGCCGATCTGCACGTCACGTACCACTGGCCCGGTTGGGCTCTGGAAACCGTGAGCGTTGCGCTTCTTCAGCTTGGCCTTGCCGCGACCACCACGACGGAAGCCATCGCTTTCTTCGTCGGTGGTACGTGGAGCAACGCGCGGCGCTGGCGCCTTTTCCTTGACCGAAGCACGATGAGGAGCGTTTTTGCGCTCGCCATCGCCGCTGCGACGGTTGTCGTCGTTGCGGGACTTGTCCGGACGGCGCTGCTCGTCTTTCTTGCGCTCGGCAACCGGCGCCGGAGCGGCCACTGGTGCTTCTTGCACAGCTTCGACCACAGGCGCAGGTGCAGGGGCTGCAGCAGCTTGCGCGGCAACAGGCTCGGCAACCGGAGCAGGCTGGCGACGCGCTTCTTCTTCGGCGCGACGCTTGGCTTCTTCTTCAGCCTTTTGACGAGCAGCATTTTCTACTGCGCGGCGTTCTTCCAGTTCGCGTTGACGCTCGGCTTCGATTTCTTCCGGGCTGCGCTGCACGAAGACTTTCTTCTTGCGCACTTCAACGCTGATGCTTTTGCTACCAGCAACACGCAGGGTGCTGGTGGTCTTGCGCTGCAAAGTGATCTTGCGTGGTTCTTCCACTTTCGCCTTGTGGCTGCTTTTCAGATGAGTCAGCAACGACTGCTTCTCACTGTCGCTCACATGTTCCTCGGCGGCGGTGTGCGGCAGACCTGCCTCACGCATCTGCTGCAGCAGGCGCTCTACCGGTGTTTTGACCTCATCGGCCAGTTGTTTCACCGTGACTTGCGTCATGCACTTCTCTCCTCAGGCCGCGCCTAATTACTCGAACCAGTGGGCTCGGGCGGCCATGATCAACTTGCCGGCACGATCATCGTCAATGCCGTCGATGTCGAGCAGGTCGTCAATAGACTGCTCGGCCAGGTCTTCGCGGGTAATTACGCCGCGCACCGCCAGTTCCATCGCCAAATCCTTGTCCATACCCTCAAGCGAGAGCAGGTCTTCGGCCGGATGGGCGTCTGCCAGCTTTTCCTCAGTAGCGATGGCTTTAGTCAACAAGCGATCCTTGGCCCGAGCGCGAAGCTCGTTGACGATGTCTTCGTCAAAGCCGTCGATGTTGAGCATTTCTTCCAGCGGTACGTAGGCAATCTCTTCCAGGCTGGTGAAGCCTTCATCAACCAGAACCTGTGCCAGTTCTTCATCAACTTCCAGCTCGTCGATGAAGTTGCGCAGGATGTCGCCGGTTTCTGCTTGCTGCTTGGCCTGGATGTCCGATTCGGTCATCACGTTCAGGGTCCAGCCAGTCAATTGGCTGGCCAGACGCACGTTCTGACCACCGCGACCGATGGCCTGAGCCAGATTGTCTGCGCCAACGGCGATGTCCATGGCATGGGCATCTTCGTCAACGATAATTGCCGCGACCTCAGCCGGCGACATGGCATTGATCACGAACTGCGCCGGGTTCTCGTCCCACAGGACGATGTCCACGCGCTCGCCGCCCAACTCACCGGATACGGCCTGGACGCGCGAACCGCGCATACCAATGCACGCGCCCTGCGGGTCGATGCGTTTGTCTTTGGAGCGGACTGCGATCTTGGCGCGCGAACCCGGATCACGGGAGGCGGCCATGACTTCGATCAGGCCTTCGGCAATTTCCGGCACTTCGATACGGAACAGCTCGATCAGCATTTCCGGTGCGGTACGCGACAGGATCAGCTGCGGGCCGCGGTTCTCGGTGCGGATTTCCTTGAGCAGCGCACGCAGGCGCACGCCAACCCGGAAAGTCTCACGGGAGATGATGTCTTCACGGGCCAGCAACGCTTCAGCGTTGTTACCCAGGTCAACGATCACGTTGTCACGTGTCACTTTTTTCACGGTGCCGGAGATGATTTCTCCCAGGCGCTCGCGATAGGCATCAACCACCTGTGCGCGCTCGGCTTCGCGAACTTTCTGCACAATGACCTGCTTGGCGGTCTGGGCAGCGATGCGGCCGAACTCGATGGATTCGATTTTCTCTTCGATCACATCACCGACTTTGGCGTCGGGATGGGTTTCACGAGCCTTGCTCAACCAGGTCTCGACCGCTGGATCATCCAGATCGGCTTCTTCAACCACCGTCCAGCGACGGAAAGTTTCATAGGAACCGGTGTGGCGATTGATTTCCACACGCAGGTCCACTTCGTCTTCAAAACGCTTTTTGGTAGCAGTGGCCAGGGCCAGCTCCAGCGCTTCAAAAATCACGCTTGCCGGTACACCCTTTTCATTGGATACCGACTCAACAACCAGCAGTACTTCTTTGCTCATCGTACGCCTCGCCTTTCGCAAGCCATTGGATCCGCGGGATCCGCGTCTCAGTCAAAACTGGGAATAATGTTGGCCTTGTCGATCATATCGATCGGCAACAGAAACTCGTGATCATCCACCTGCACCACGACGTCCTGCTCCTCCACCCCGCGGAGAAGGCCCTGAAAATTACGCCGACCTTCGAAAGGCGAGCGCAGCTTGATCTTCACTTGCTCACCGACATACTTGGCGAACTGTTCAAGGGTGAACAGTGGGCGTTCCATGCCAGGAGAGGAAACCTCAAGGGTGTATTCAACGGAAATCGGATCTTCTACGTCGAGAACACCGCTGATCTGACGGCTGACGATGGCGCAATCGTCCACCAGCACGCCGCCTTCTTTATCGATATAAACGCGCAACAATGAGTGGCGACCCTGAGCCGAAAACTCAATACCCCAGCATTCATAGCCAAGGGCCACGACCACCGGGGCCAACAAGGCCTGCAACTGTTCTAGCTTGCTCGACACCTGAACCCCCTCGTGCATGCTTGTGCAAATAAAAAATGGGCGAAGCGCCCATCCCGGAAACGCCGTTGAATAGCGGCGTTATAAAGTGTCCAGCTAACAAAAAGCCCCTGAAAAGGGGCTCCGCTAAAACTGGTTGCGGGGGCCGGATTTGAACCGACGACCTTCGGGTTATGAGCCCGACGAGCTACCAGACTGCTCCACCCCGCGACAAAGCTGGGGCGGAAGTATACGACTGATCCCTTTTTGGGTCAATGTAACCTTCCACCTACAAGAAAGCCCGCAACCGCGGGCTCTCCTGACAATTGGTACCGAGAAGGGGACTCGAACCCCTACACCCTATGGGCACAACCACCTCAAGGTTGCGTGTCTACCAATTCCACCACCTCGGCATAGACTACGTTACTGCGTGAAACTCTTCTTACTTCTGCTCTGGAGCTGGAGGTACGTCAGTCGCACTATTGGCCGACTTTTGCTCCTGGAGCACCGGGACATCATCAGAAGCCGGTTTTTGCTTTGGTACTTCAAGTACTGCTGGATCTGGCAAACCTACTTGAGTCAGCTGATGAGCTTTCTCTTTAGCAAAGTAACCTAACCCCAAGCTGGTTATGAAGAAACCGGCGGCAAGTATAGCAGTAAACTTACTAAGAAAGGTAGAGGAACCTTGGCTTCCGAACACAGTATTTGAAGCACCTGCACCGAAAGACGCGCCAGCATCCGCACCTTTACCCTGCTGCAGCAAAACCAGAGCAACTACGCCCAGGGCACCCAGCAGATGAAAAACGACTACGACTGTTTCCAGCATTTTTTCAGTTTCCCGCGGCGCGACAGATCGCACCGAACTCATCTGCATTCAGGGAAGCTCCACCAATGAGCCCCCCATCGATATCCGGCATGCCGAACAGTTCGACCGCATTGGCCGCCTTCACGCTGCCGCCGTATAGAAGCCGCACTCCTCGTGCCACTTCAGAATTCTCTGCCGCCAACTGCGCGCGAATGGCTGCGTGCACATCCTGCGCCTGTTGCGGTGTTGCAGTCAGCCCGCTACCAATGGCCCAGACCGGCTCGTAAGCGATAACAGCACTGGCGAATGCGCCAACACCCAACTCTTCAATGATGCTGCCCAGCTGACGCCCGACAACTTCCAGAGTCTTCCCCGCTTCGCGCTGCTCGAGGGTCTCACCCACACACAGAATCGGCTTCAGGCCACAAGCCTGTGCTGCCGCGAACTTGCGGTTAAGCGTCGCGTCCCGCTCGCCCATTATCATGCGGCGCTCAGAGTGCCCAACCAGCACCAAGGAACAACCTGCGTCCACCAATTGACTCGGGGCGATTTCGCCCGTCAACGCACCTTGCATGGATTCCACCGCAGAGTTCTGCGCGCCGACCTGAATCGACTTGCCTTTCAAGCCATCAATCACTTGATTGATATACAAGCAAGGCGGGAATACCGCGACATCAACACCGCTTGGCAAGGCCAGATGACGAAGGCCGTTGATCAGCTCAGCGACGCTGGCGCGGGTACCGTGCATCTTCCAGTTACCAGCTACCATAGGGCGACGCATGCTGTACCTCGTCGGTCAAAGTGGGCGCAGATGTTACCCAACCAAAACAACACTGGCAAGCCGAAATCAGGCAGAAACTTCAGCAACCAGTTTTGCCAGCTCATCAGCATAAGCGCGAACCTGTGCTTCATCGTCACCTTCGACCATGACACGCACCAGCGGCTCAGTACCGGACTTGCGCAGCAGAACCCGACCACGCCCCGCCATAGCAGTCGTAACGCGCTCGCAAGCCTCTTTCACAGCAGGATGCTCAACCGGGCTCTCGCCACCACCAAAACGGACATTGACCAGCACTTGAGGGCATTTGCGCAGCCCTTGGCGTGATTGCGCCAGGCTTTCACCACGCGCCTTGAGCGCCATTAGCACCTGAAGCGCGGCGATGATCGCATCACCAGTGGTCGCGTGGCGGAAGCACACGATATGGCCGGAATTCTCTCCACCCACCAACCAGTTGCGCTCAAGCAGCTCAGCAATCACATAACGATCACCTACGTTGGCCCGGACAAAAGGAATACCCAGATCCGCCAGAGCCAGCTCCAGCCCCAGATTGCTCATAAGCGTCCCGACTACACCGCCTTGCAACTTGTCACGCTCATGCAGGTCCCGGGCGATGATGAACAGCAGCTCATCACCGTCAACAATTGCACCGGTCTGGTCGACCATCAGCACCCGGTCACCGTCGCCATCAAAGGCAATACCCAGATCCGCGTGCTCAGCCAGGACCGCCGCCTGCAGTTGCGACATATGAGTCGAACCGCAGTTCTCGTTGATGTTCAAGCCATTAGGCTGCGCAGATAGAACCGTGACTTGCGCACCCAACTCGCGGAATACACTCGGCGCGACCTTGTAGGTGGCGCCATGAGCGCAGTCCAGGACGATCTTCAAGCCTGCAAAACTGGTGCTCGATGGCACGCTGCTCTTGCAGAACTCGATATAGCGTCCCGATGCATCATTGATCCGCGACACCTTGCCGAGCTTGCTCGACTCAACCACGGTCATGGGCGCATCCAGTAACTCCTCGATCATCAACTCCACCTCGTCAGGCAACTTGGTGCCCTCACCCGAGAAGAACTTGATGCCGTTGTCATCATGGGGATTGTGCGAAGCACTGATGACAATCCCGGCCTCCGCATGGAAGGTGCGCGTCAGATAGGCGATAGCCGGAGTTGGCATCGGCCCCAACAGCATGACATCTGCACCGGCAGCAGATAGCCCTGCCTCGAGAGCCGATTCGAACATGTACCCAGAGATACGCGTGTCCTTACCTACCAGCACACGGCAAGCCCCCATGCTGCGGAAAGCCATGCCCGCCGCCCAGCCGAGCTTGAGCATGAAGTCTGGAGTAATAGGGTATTCGCCCACACGACCACGAATGCCGTCGGTGCCAAAATATTTCTTAGTCATAAGTACTCCATCGTTCTTATTCAGCGGATTCCACTGCCGCAATCATTCGCACCACATCCACCGTTTCGGCGACATCATGGACGCGGATAATCTTCGCACCCTTGGTCACCGCCAGTGCCGCCAGTGCCAGGCTACCGTGCAATCGCTCGGCTACAGGCCGATTCAGGGACTGGCCAATCATGCTTTTGCGCGACACCCCGACCAGCAGGGGACGCCCAAGGGCATGCAAGACCTCCATATGCTTGAACAGACTCAAGTTGTGCTGCAGGGTCTTGGCAAAACCAAAGCCCGGGTCAAGAACAATCCGCCCAGCCTCGATCCCCACCGACGCACACGCCGCCATCCGCTCAACCAAAAACTCACTCACTTCCCGAGTGACATCCTGGTAATGCGGGTTGTCTTGCATATCGCCAGGCTCACCGAGCATATGCATCAGGCATACAGGCAAACCAGTAGCGGCCGCCGCATCCAGGGCACCATCACGGCGCAGTGCGCGCACATCATTGATCAACCCCGCTCCCAGGCGAGCAGTTTCACGCATGACGGCCGGCGTCGAGGTATCAACGGAAATAACCACATCCAGCTCGCGATTAATTCGCTCCACGACCGGAGCCACACGCTCCAACTCTTCCAGGGGCGATACCGCACGAGCACCCGGCCGCGTCGACTCGCCACCGATATCGATCAGCGTAGCACCAGCAAGAACCATGGCCTCGGCATGCCGCAAGGCGACATCCAGTTGACTGAAGCGACCGCCATCGGAGAAGGAATCGGGGGTGACATTGAGAATGCCCATGACATGCGCACGGGCCAAATCAAGAACCCGGTTGCCGCAAGGCAACCGGGTGGAGGAAGGAACAGAAGTCATTTAAAACCTTAGTGGTCGGCAGCAGGGCCGCCGATGGGTGTTTCCGGACGTTCGTTTTGCACTACTGGAGGAGTAGTACCCGAACCGCCCTCCCAATCACGAGGTTCACGCGGAGTACGCCCAGCCATGATGTCGTCAATCTGATCAGCATCGATGGTTTCGTACTTCATCAAGGCATCTGCCATGGCGTCCAGTTTGTCGCGGTTATCAGTGAGGATCTGCTTGGCGGTGCCATAGCACTGATCAATGATGCTGCGCACTTCGGAGTCGATCAGTTTCGCTGTTTCAGCGGACAAACTGGCATGCTGACTGCCTGCACTGCGACCCAGGAACACTTCGCCCTCTTCTTCCGCATACATCAGCGGGCCGAGTTTTTCGGAGAGCCCCCACTTGGTGACCATGTTCCGAGCAATCTGGCTGGCGCGCATGATGTCGTTGGATGCACCGGTGGTCACACCGTCAAAACCCAGGGTCATCTCTTCTGCAATACGACCGCCATAGAGCGAGCAGATCTGGCTGATCAGGGCTCGCTTGGACAGGCTATAGCGATCCTCTTCCGGCAAGAACATGGTGACGCCCAATGCCCGGCCGCGAGGAATGATCGAGACTTTGTAGACTGGGTCATGCTCAGGCACAACTCGACCAACAATGGCGTGGCCAGCTTCATGATAAGCGGTGTTCTGCTTCTCTTTCTCGGACATGACCATGGATTTGCGCTCTGCGCCCATCATGATCTTGTCCTTGGCCAGTTCAAATTCCTTCATTTCGACAATGCGCTTACCGGTACGAGCCGCGAACAGCGAGGCCTCGTTCACCAGGTTTGCCAAGTCGGCACCGGAGAAGCCCGGCGTACCACGCGCAATCACCGCCGGAGCAACATCTTCGCCCATCGGCACTTTGCGCATGTGGACCTTGAGAATCTGCTCACGGCCGCGAATATCCGGCAGACCAACCACCACCTGGCGGTCGAAACGACCGGGCCGCAGCAGCGCTGGGTCAAGCACGTCAGGACGGTTGGTGGCGGCGATAACAATGATGCCGTCGTTCATTTCAAAGCCGTCCATCTCAACCAGCAATTGGTTGAGGGTCTGCTCACGCTCATCATGACCGCCGCCCATGCCGGCACCACGGTGACGACCGACCGCGTCGATCTCATCGATGAAAATGATGCATGGAGCATGTTTCTTGGCCTGTTCGAACATGTCGCGAACACGGCTGGCACCAACACCAACGAACATCTCGACAAAATCGGAACCGGAGATAGTGAAGAACGGCACCTTGGCTTCGCCCGCAATGGCCTTGGCCAGCAAGGTCTTACCAGTGCCCGGTGGCCCCACCATCAGCACGCCGCGAGGAATACGGCCGCCCAGGCGCTGGAACTTGCCTGGATCACGCAGGAATTCAACCAGCTCGCCAACTTCCTCTTTGGCCTCGTCACAACCAGCAACGTCAGCCAGAGTGGTTTTCACCTGATCTTCAGAGAGCAGACGCGCCTTGCTCTTGCCAAAGCTCATCGGCCCGCCCTTGCCACCTGCGCCACCCTGCATTTGCCGCATGAAGAACATGAAGACGGCAATGATCACCAGGATCGGGAAACTGGCTACCAGCAGTTGGGTCCAGATACTTTGTTGCTCGGGCTGCTTGCCCTCGACCACGACATGGTTGTCCACCAAATCGCCGATCAGACCATTGTCCTGAATGGCAGGACGGATGGTTTTGAAGGTATCGCCATCGCTGCGCTTGCCGGTAATAACGTAGCCATCAACAGCTACGCGCTCGACCTTGCCATCCTTAACTTGCTGGATGAAGTCAGAGTAGTTGAGGGTTTGCGGCTCGTTAGGGCTGGAGAAGTTGTTCATCACCGTCACAAGGACGGCAGCGATGATCAACCAAAGGATCAGATTCTTTGCCATGTCGTTCAATTAACTACCCTCTGAAGCAAGCGCCGCTACTGGCGCGCGCTTCGCATGATATTCACCGGCCTAACTTACTACATTACCTACAGCTCTGGCAGGCGCTGTCTGTAACCCTATGTGAAACTTAGACTACACAATATGCGTTTAATCTGACGGGGCGAAATACGAAAATCCTATCACCCCAGTCAAAAACCTTACTTACTCGCTGCGACCACGAAAGCCCCGCCCCAGCAGATATTGCTCCCGAGAACGGTCACGGGAAGATGTCGGTTTGCGCATCTGCACTTTCTCGAACATCTGCCGAACGCTCTTGTGGTACTCATCAAAACCTTCACCTTGGAAAATCTTGATCAGAAAATCACCACCTGGCCGTAGTACCCTACCCGCAAGATCCAGCGCCAATTCGCACAGGAACATCGCCCGAGGCATGTCCACGGCTGCTAACCCACTCATATTGGGGGCCATATCGGAAATCACAAGGTCAACCTCTGAATTTCCGACAGCTTCGAGAATCTGCGCCAGCACCGCATCCTCGGTGAAGTCCCCTTGAATGAAGGTCACATCGGGGATGCTGTCCATTTCCAGGATATCCGAGGCGATCAATCGCCCCTGACCACCAATCAGACGACTGGTCACCTGCGACCAGCCCCCCGGGGCAGCCCCCAGGTCGATAACACTCATGCCAGGACGGATAAGGCGGTCCTTTTCCTGGATCTCCAGCAGTTTGTAGCTGGCACGGGAACGGTACCCATCTTTTTGCGCCATTTTGACGAATGGGTCGTTGAAGTGCTCTTTCAGCCAGTTATGGCTAGTTTTGGAACGGGCCACGGGCCACCTCAAAATAAAACGGGTCGTGATTAACTGGGCGGTCCCGGACTCGCTCGGGTAAACTGGCCGCCGCTTTTTACAAGATCAGACGCAGGGGTCAGATTATGCCGCTCACTCAAGAGCAGAAGAAACAGTACAAATCCATTGGCCACCATCTGAAACCAGTATTGACTGTGGCTGACAACGGTTTGACCGAAGGTGTGCTAGCCGAACTTGAACGCGCCTTGAGCGATCACGAGCTGATCAAGATCAAGCTCAACATCCTCGAGCGCGAATCGCGCCTGGAAGCCATTGCCGAACTGTGCAAGGCCGGCAAAGCGGATCTGGTGCAGGTCATCGGCAAGATGGCGCTGATCTACCGCAAGAACGCCAAGGTAAACAAGCAATTGTCGAACGTCCATCGTTTCAACTGACGTCGACTCGGGTCAAGGGTGTGCCTGGCGCACCCTTCCACCCCATCCTGGCACCGGCTGCAATACCAGTATCAAGCCGGAAAATCCCAGAACCAGATAGCTGAACAACTGCCAGCGTTGAGCTTCCGGCAACAGAATACGCACGGCGAAATACATGCCGCACGCATACATTGCCATCAACAGCAGTTGCCCCCGAATATCCCGCCAAAGACTTCTCAATCCTTCGGACTGAATCAGCACCAGCGCCTGTAGAACCAGGCACGCCCCCGAAAAGCCCACCAACAAAGCACTGAGCAGGGTAGAAATCTCTTCGATCAGCAAGGGAGCAAGGCCAATCTGGCCCAGGACGGGAAACAAACCGAGATGCAACAGCCATAAGCCGCCGACCCACAGCATCTGGGTCAGCTGCCAAAGCATGGCGCCCGCATGCAGCGGGCGCCTTCTTTCAGATGTGACGGACTTCGACAATCTCATACTCGATTACACCGCCAGGCGTTTTGACCGCCACCACATCACCCTCTTCCTTGGCAATCAAGGCACGAGCAATCGGCGAGCCGACGGAGATTTTACCGAGCTTGATATCAGCCTCGTCCTCACCAACGATCTGGTAGGTCACGCTTTCGTCAGTCTCGACGTTGGCGATCTCGACCGTGGTGCCAAAGATCACCTTGCCGGTATGAGGAATGGTCGTGACATCGATGACCACCGAGTTCTGCAGACGGCCTTCGATATCACGGATCCGAGCCTCGACCATGCCTTGCTGTTCACGCGCAGCATGGTATTCAGCGTTTTCCTTCAAGTCACCCAACTCGCGGGCCGTACCGATGTCCTGGCTGAGCTTAGGACGAACGACCTTGGTCAAGTGAGCATGCTCTTCTTCCAGGGCGCGAGCGCCCTGGACGGTCATTGGGTATTTATTCATGCCTTCAATCCTGCGTGTAGATCCTGCAAGCGACGCACGGTTTTTTCTGGACCGAACTTCAACGCTTCGCAGATAGCTTCGCCAGCAGCAATGGTGGTGGTGCAGTAGATCTTGTGCTGCAAGGCGTTACGACGAATGGAGTAAGAGTCAGCAATCGACTGACGACCTTCAGTGGTGTTGATGATCAGGGTGACTTCGTCGTTCTTGATCATATCGACCACATGAGGACGACCTTCAGTCACCTTGTTCACACGACGCACTTTCAGGCCGGCCGCTTCGATCAGCTTGGCGGTGCCCGCAGTAGCGACCACTTCGAAGCCCAAGTTGATCAGATCACGGGCCACGCCTGCAACCAGAGGTTTGTCATCGTCACGAACACTGATAAATGCAGTACCGCCAGTCGGCAGCACTTCGCTGGCGCCCATCTGGGCCTTGGCGAAAGCCTCACCGAAAGTATCGCCCACACCCATGACTTCACCGGTGGACTTCATCTCTGGGCCGAGGATCGGGTCAACACCCGGGAACTTGGCGAACGGGAACACCGCTTCCTTGACGCTGTAGAAGTTCGGGATGATTTCCTTGGTAAAGCCCAGCTCTTTCAGGGTCTTACCAGCCATCACACGAGCCGCGATCATCGCCAGGGAGACGCCGATGCACTTGGACACGAAAGGCACGGTGCGGGAAGCACGCGGATTCACTTCAATGACGTAGATCTCATTGCCCTGCAGGGCCAACTGTACGTTCATCAAGCCAACCACACCCAACTCCAGGGCCATTTTCTTGACCTGCTCACGCATCTCATCCTGGATGTGCGCCGGCAGCGAGTACGGCGGCAGAGAGCACGCGGAGTCACCGGAGTGAACACCGGCCTGCTCGATATGCTGCATGATCGCGCCGATCACCACGTCGGTACCGTCGCAGACCGCATCCACGTCCATCTCGATGGCGCAGTTGAGGAAGTGGTCCAGCAGCACCGGGCTGTCGTTGGAAACTTGCACCGCTTCACGCAGGTAGCGCTTGAGCTCTTCTTCCTCGTAGACGATTTCCATCGCACGGCCGCCCAGAACATAGGACGGACGCACCACCAGCGGATAACCGATCTTGGTCGCGGCACGAATCGCTTCGTCTTCGCTGCGCACGGTGGCGTTTGGCGGCTGACGCAGGTTCAGGCGCTCAACCATTTGCTGGAAGCGCTCACGGTCTTCTGCACGGTCGATAGCGTCTGGGCTGGTGCCGATGATTGGCACGCCGGCCGCTTCCAGGGCGCGAGCCAGTTTCAGAGGCGTCTGGCCGCCGTACTGAACGATCACGCCTTTTGGCTTCTCAACGCGGACGATTTCCAGCACGTCTTCCAGGGTTACCGGTTCGAAGTACAGGCGATCGGAGGTGTCGTAGTCGGTGGAAACGGTTTCCGGGTTGCAGTTGACCATGATGGTTTCGTAACCATCGTCGCGCAGTGCCAGTGCAGCGTGCACGCAGCAGTAGTCGAACTCGATACCCTGGCCAATACGGTTTGGACCGCCGCCCAGGATCATGATCTTGTCGCGGGTCGATGGCGCGGCTTCGCACTCTTCTTCATAAGTCGAGTACAGGTAAGCGGTGTCAGTAGCGAACTCGGCGGCGCAGGTGTCGACGCGCTTGTAGACCGGGAACACTTCCAGCTTATGGCGGTGAGTGCGCAGGTTCTTCTCGGTCACACCCAGCAGCTTGGCCAGACGCTGGTCGGAGAAGCCTTTGCGCTTCAAGCGGAACATCAGGTCGCGGCCGATAGCCGACAGCCCCAAGGTCTTGACCTTCTCTTCTTCCTTGATCAGATCTTCGATCTGCACCAGGAACCAAGGATCGATCATGTTCATGCCGAAGATCTGCTCGACGGTCATGCCGGCACGGAAGGCGTCAGCCACGTACCAGATACGCTCGGCGCCTGGCACGGTCAGCTCGCGCTTGAGCACATTCATGCTTTCCGGATTGCTCAGGTCGAGCTTCGGATCCAGCCCGCAAACGCCAACTTCCAGGCCACGCAGGGCTTTCTGCAGGGATTCCTGGAAGGTCCGACCAATGGCCATGACTTCACCCACCGACTTCATCTGGGTGGTCAGGCGTGCGTCAGCCTTGGAGAACTTCTCGAAGGCAAAGCGTGGCAGCTTGGTCACGACGTAGTCGATGGACGGCTCGAAGGAGGCTGGAGTCTTGCCGCCGGTGATGTCGTTGGATAGCTCGTCCAGGGTGTAACCCACCGCCAGCTTGGCCGCGACCTTGGCGATCGGGAAACCCGTGGCTTTCGAGGCCAGCGCCGAGGAACGGGACACCCGCGGGTTCATCTCGATCACGACCATGCGGCCAGTGTTCGGGCAGATGCCGAACTGCACGTTGGAACCGCCGGTTTCCACGCCGATCTCACGCAGTACCGCCAGGGAGGCGTTACGCAGGATCTGGTATTCCTTGTCGGTCAGGGTCTGTGCCGGAGCCACGGTGATCGAGTCACCGGTGTGCACACCCATCGGGTCGAAGTTTTCGATGGAGCAGACGATGATGCAGTTGTCCTTCTTATCGCGGACCACCTCCATCTCGTACTCTTTCCAGCCGATCAGCGATTCGTCGATCAACAGTTCCTTGGTCGGCGACAGGTCCAGACCGCGGGCGCAGATCTCTTCGAACTCTTCACGGTTGTAAGCAATACCGCCACCGGTGCCGCCCATGGTGAAGGACGGACGGATGATGCAAGGGAAGCCCAGCTTGTCGAGGACTGCATTGGCCTCTTCCATGCTGTGAGCGATACCGGAACGTGGGCACGCCAGGCCGATGGACTTCATGGCGGCGTCGAAGCGCGAACGGTCTTCAGCCTTGTCGATGGTGTCGGCATTGGCACCGATCATCTCTACGCCGAACTTCTCCAGAACGCCTTCGCGCTCCAGGTCCAGAGCACAGTTCAGAGCAGTCTGGCCGCCCATGGTTGGCAGCAGCGCATCCGGACGCTCTTTCTCGATGATCTTGGCAACGGTCTGCCACTTGATCGGCTCGATGTAGGTGGCGTCGGCCATGGCCGGGTCGGTCATGATGGTGGCCGGGTTGGAGTTCACCAGGATGACCCGGTAACCCTCTTCGCGCAGGGCCTTGCAGGCCTGGGCGCCGGAGTAGTCGAATTCGCAGGCCTGGCCGATCACGATCGGGCCAGCGCCAAGAATCAGGATGCTTTTAATGTCTGTACGTTTTGGCATGGGTTGTCACTCAAATCCGCAGGTCAGTCGGCAAGCCGTCTTGAACATTCTCTGAGGCGCCTGAGGGGATTCCGCCGGACTCGCCGGGGCCACCCTCAAGCGCTGCTCGCTACACTTTCAAGGCGAGCGCTTAGCGTCGCTTGGCCATCTCGTTGATGAAGCGGTCGAACAGCGGCGCCACATCGTTCGGGCCCGGGCTGGCTTCAGGGTGGCCCTGGAAGCTGAACGCGCTCTTGTCGGTACGCTCGATACCCTGCAGGGTGCCGTCGAACAGCGACTTGTGGATCGCCCGGACGTTACCCGGCAACGTGGCTTCATCCACCGCAAAACCGTGGTTCTGGCTGGTGATCATGACCACGCCGGTGTCCAGGTCCTGGACCGGGTGGTTGGCACCGTGGTGGCCGTGGCCCATTTTCAGGGTCTTGGCGCCGGAAGCCAGGGCCAGCAATTGGTGACCCAGGCAGATGCCGAACACCGGAATCTCGGTCTCGAGGATTTCCTTGATGGCCTTGATCGCGTAGTCGCAAGGCTCGGGGTCGCCAGGACCGTTGGACAGGAACACGCCATCCGGCTTGAGGGCCAGGACGTCGCTCGCCGGGGTCTGAGCAGGCACAACGGTCACGCGGCAGCCGCGCTCCACCAGCATGCGCAGGATGTTCAGCTTGACCCCGAAGTCATAGGCAACCACGTGGTACGGCAGATCGGCGGCTTCGATGGTGGCGTGGCTGTCGGTCTTCAGATCCCAGACAGTCGAACGCCATTCGTAGCTTTGCTTGGTGCTGACGACTTTCGCCAGGTCCATGCCTTTCAGGCCCGGGAAGCCGCGCGCTGCTGCAATCGCCGCTTCTTCGGAGATGTTGTCGCCGGCCATGATGCAGCCGTTCTGAGCACCTTTTTCACGCAGGATGCGGGTCAGGCGACGGGTGTCGATACCGGCGATCGCCACGACGTTGTTGGCTTTCAGGTAATCGGACAGGGACAGGGTGTTACGCCAGTTGCTGGCCACCAGCGGCAAGTCACGGATAACCAGGCCAGCCGACCAGACGCGGTCGGACTCGGCGTCTTCCGGCGTGGTGCCGGTGTTGCCGATGTGGGGATAGGTCAGGGTAACGATCTGTTGGGCGTAGGAAGGATCGGTAAGGATTTCCTGATAGCCGGTCATTGCGGTGTTGAACACCACCTCACCAACGGTTTGACCGTCGGCTCCAATGGCTTCGCCGCGAAAAATGCTGCCATCAGCAAGGGCGAGTATGGCTGGCTTAGTCAAGAAGACCTCCCGTAAATAGAGCCTGAAAGGGCGATCGCAGGTTGCAAAAAAGCGGAATGACGTATAGACACGTCACCCCGCTTCTTCGTCGAATTATCTGCGCGCTTTTAGTGGACACACTAAAGCTGTAGCTTACAGAAAAAGGCTTTTTCGGTCCACCGCTAATGAGCCTTAAAGGCAGAGGAATGCGACAGAACATCGCCTAGCGGTGCGAAGCGGGGCTGAAGGACAGCCTCAACCCCACTTCAGATGCATCTCAACGCAAATCCAGCACATCCTGCATGTCGTAAAGACCGGCCTCGCGACCATCCAGCCACAGGGCAGCACGTACCGCCCCCTTGGCGAAGGTCATGCGACTGGAGGCCTTGTGGGTGATTTCCAGGCGCTCGCCCTCAGTGGCAAACAGCACAGTGTGATCCCCCACCACATCACCACCACGCACAGTGGCGAAACCGATAGTTTCGCGCTCACGCGCACCGGTATGCCCCTCGCGACCATAGACCGCAACCTGTTGCAGGTCGCGCCCCAAGGCATTGGCAATCACCTCACCCATGCGCAGGGCAGTACCCGAAGGCGCATCGATCTTGTGACGGTGATGAGCCTCGATGATTTCGATGTCCGCATCATCACCCAGCACCCGAGCCGCCATATCCAGCAGCTTCAGCGAAAGGTTCACCCCGACACTGAAGTTGGCAGCGAAAACGATGGGAATATCCTTGCCCGCCTCGGCCAGCAATTGCTTTTCCTTGGCACCCAAACCTGTAGTACCAATCACCATGGCCTTGCCCGCCTTACGGCAGAAGGCCAGGTTCTTGAGCATCACTTCCGGCAAGGTGAAATCGATCAGCACATCAAACTCATCGACAACCTTCTCCAGGCTATCGGACATCGACACGCCAAGACGCCCCAGGGACGCCAGCTCACCCGCATCCGCACCCACCAGCGAACTGCCAGGACGAACGATCGCCGCCGTCAACCCAGAGAGCGGCGAGCGCAGCTGCACAGCCTCGACCAAAGTCTTGCCCATGCGCCCCGCGGCGCCCATCACTGCTATACGTCGCATGCATTACTCCTTACAGATCGCCGAAGAAGCGCTTGACGCCCTCGAACCAACCCGTGGTTTTCGGCGAGTGCGAATTGTCGCCATCCAGCGAACCGCGCAACTCTTCCAGCAGCTCGCGCTGACGACGACTCAGGTTCACTGGCGTTTCCACCGCAACCCGACACATCAGATCGCCAGCACCGCCGCCACGCACCGGAGCAACGCCCTTGCCACGAATCCGGAACTGCTTGCCGGTCTGAGTCCCCTCAGGAATCTTCAGCTTGACCCGACCATCCAGAGTCGGAATCTCCAGCTCGCCGCCCAAGGCCGCATCAACAAAGCTGATAGGCACTTCGCAGAACAGGTGCTTGCCGTCACGCTGGAAGATCGAGTGCTCGCGCACATTGATCACCACATACAAGTCACCAGTCGGACCACCCTGGGTTCCCGCCTCACCCTCACCGGACAGACGGATACGGTCACCAGTATCGACACCTGCCGGCACTTTTACCGACAGCGTCTTGTACTCTTCGACGCGGCCTTCGCCGTGGCACGAATCGCACGGATCGGAAATGATCTTGC
Source organism: Pseudomonas danubii (assembly GCF_042980055.1). NCBI lineage: Bacteria > Pseudomonadati > Pseudomonadota > Gammaproteobacteria > Pseudomonadales > Pseudomonadaceae > Pseudomonas > Pseudomonas danubii. Next base: position 2,150,545 of record NZ_CP116502.1, on the reverse strand, counting down.
CCTGACCATGGCAACGCGGGCAGGTCTGCTGCACCGAGAAGAAGCCCTGCTGCATGCGCACCTGACCAATACCACCGCAAGTCGGGCAAGTGACAGGCGACGAGCCCTTCTTGGCACCCGAACCATCACACGGCTTGCAATTGACCAGTGTTGGCACACGGATGTTAACCGTGGTGCCCCGCACCGCCTCTTCCAGATTCAGCTCTAGGGTGTAACGCAGATCGCTACCGCGCTGCGCACCACCACGAGAACCGCCGCGACCGCCACCGAAGAAATCACTGAACACATCACCGAAGATATCGGAGAAGTTCTGACCGCCAAAACCGGCGCCACCACCACCCATGCTCGGATCGACACCGGCATGACCATACTGGTCATAAGCTGCGCGCTTACTGGAGTCGGACAGCACTTCGTAGGCCTCGTTGGCCTCCTTAAACATGTCTTCCGACGCTTTGTCGCCGGGATTACGATCCGGGTGATGCTTCATCGCCAGGCGACGGTAAGCCTTTTTCAGCTCCGCTTCGCTGGAGCCACGCTCCACACCCAATACTTCGTAATAGTCACGCTTTGCCATAAGTCTTTGCACTCTTAAGGACGCCCGGCAAACCCTCCTGAGCTCTGCCAAACTCGCTGAGCCCCAATACAGGCCCGGACCCAACTCACGTCAATTCAACGATCCTGGTCTTGGATAGACGACCCGGTTGCAGGTCGATCATTGCGGTCATCGCAGCCGGAAAGCAGGAGCTTCTCCGACCCGACCGCCAGTGCACAAACGGAAGTTGCACACCATCAAAATTCGCTGACTCCAGACACGCCAACGCGGGAGCAAGCTCCCGCGCGGCGACATCCTACCAGTCACCGCCCAAAGGCAGTCAACCGGCCGACCAACAAGCCATTACTTGTGGTCTTTTACTTCTTCGAACTCGGCATCGACGACGTCGTCGGCTTTTTCAGCAGACTCAGCGTGCGGTGCTGCACCCTCAGCAGGCTGAGCCTGTTCGGCGTACATCTTCTGGGCAACCGGGGCCGAGACTTTCGACAGCTCTTCGACCTTGGCGTCGATGGCAGCCTTGTCGTCGCCTTTGACAGCGGCTTCCAGAGCAACCACGGCAGCTTCAATCGCGGTCTTCTCTTCCGCAGTCACTTTGTCGCCGGCATCAGCCACCATCTTGCGAGTCGAGTGCACCAGCGCGTCACCCTGGTTACGGGCAGTGGCCAGCTCTTCGAACTTGCGATCCTCTTCCGAGTTGGCTTCAGCGTCACGGATCATCTGCTGGATTTCTTCATCCGACAGGCCGGAGTTGGCCTTGATCACGATCGACTGAGTCTTACCGGTAGCCTTGTCCTTCGCACCTACGTGCAGGATGCCGTTGGCGTCGATGTCGAAGGTCACTTCGATCTGCGGCACGCCACGTGGAGCAGGTGGAATGTCGGTCAGGTCGAACTTGCCCAGGGACTTGTTCTGCGCGGCTTGCTTACGCTCGCCCTGCAGTACGTGAATGGTCACGGCGCCCTGGTTGTCATCGGCAGTCGAGAACACCTGGGATTTCTTGGTAGGAATCGTGGTGTTTTTCTCGATCAGCGCAGTCATCACGCCACCCATGGTTTCGATACCCAGGGTCAGCGGGCTAACGTCCAGCAGCAGTACGTCTTTCACGTCACCGGCCAGAACCGCACCCTGGATCGCAGCACCCATGGCAACCGCTTCGTCCGGGTTGACGTCCTTACGAGCTTCTTTACCGAAGAAGTCGGTTACGGCTTTCTGTACCAGCGGCATACGAGTCTGGCCGCCGACCAGGATCACGTCGTTGATCGCGCCAACGTCGATACCGGCGTCCTTCAGAGCGATGCGGCATGGCTCGATGGTGCGTTGAACCAGGTCTTCAACCAGAGATTCCAGCTTGGCGCGGGAGATCTTCACGTTCAGGTGCTTAGGACCAGTGGCATCTGCTGTGATGTACGGCAGGTTGACGTCGGTCTGCTGGCTCGAGGACAGCTCGATCTTGGCTTTTTCGGCAGCTTCTTTCAGACGCTGCATGGCCAGCGGGTCACCCTTGAGGTTCATGCCGCTTTCTTTCTTGAACTCATCAACCAGGTAGTCGATCAGACGGATGTCGAAGTCCTCACCACCCAGGAAGGTGTCACCGTTGGTGGCCAGCACTTCGAACTGATGCTCACCGTCGACTTCAGCGATCTCGATCACGGAAACGTCAAACGTACCGCCACCCAGGTCATAAACGATCACGGTGTGATCGCCCTTGGCCTTGTCCATGCCATAAGCCAGAGCGGCTGCGGTTGGTTCGTTGATGATCCGCTTGACGTCCAGACCAGCGATACGACCGGCGTCCTTGGTGGCCTGACGCTGGCTGTCGTTGAAGTAGGCCGGAACAGTAATGACCGCTTCGGTCACTGCTTCGCCGAGGTAGTCTTCGGCGGTCTTCTTCATCTTTTTAAGGATTTCAGCCGAAATCTGTGGCGGAGCCATTTTCTGGCCGTTCACTTCAACCCAGGCGTCGTTGTTGTCAGCCTTGACGATCTTGTAAGGGACCATCTGAATGTCTTTCTGCACAACTTCTTCGTCGAAACGACGACCGATCAGACGCTTAACTGCGTACAGGGTGTTGTGCGGGTTGGTAACAGCCTGACGCTTGGCCGACTGACCTACCAGAATCTCGCCATCGTTGGCATAAGCGATGATCGACGGCGTGGTACGCGCGCCTTCAGCGTTTTCGATAACTTTTACGTTGCCGTTTTCAAGAATGGAGACGCACGAGTTGGTGGTCCCCAAGTCAATACCGATAATTTTGCCCATGTTAACTCTCCCGAAACTTTGGATTTGGATGCCGCAGTTGTGGTGGCGAACTGCGGTAGCACTTAAACGCTTGACTGTTAGATGGGGGCTCTACAGCCGTTTTCAAGCCTTTTCGTCAATCGAAGGCGAAACCGGTGCAGGCGCCTTGCTGACCACGACCATGGCCGGGCGCAGCAGGCGACCATTGAGCTGGTACCCCTTCTGGAACACTTTGAGAACACTATTGGGTTCTACATCCGCGCTTTCCTGCATGGCCATGGCCTGATGCTGTTCAGCGTTGAACGGTTCGCCGTGAGGATCGATGGCTTCCAACTGATAACGCTTGAGGGTGTCGTGGAACATCTTCAAGGTCAGTTCGATACCTTCACGCATTGGGCGAATGCTTTCGTCGTCCGGATTGGACAGTTCCAGGCCACGCTCCAGGCTATCGATCACCGGCAACAGGTCACCGGCGAACTTCTCGAGAGCAAATTTGTGAGCCTTTTCCACATCCTGCTCGGCGCGGCGGCGGACGTTTTGCAGATCGGCCGCAACACGCAAAGCCTGATCCTGCGCACCAGCCAGTTGCTCTTCGAGCACTTGTACACGAGCCACCAGGTCTTCACCCGAAGCCTCGGGGGCCTGATTGGCGTCTAGATTTTGCGTATCCAGCGTCTGTTCGTCAGCCATGAAATTCTCCTTTCAATATCGTCTGTGAGCCAGGCTCACTCTTCTGCACAGCTATATGGGGTCGCATTTTCAGGGTTCAAGCCCGCAGCCACAGCAAAAGTTGTTCCGACCGGATAAATCCTGTACGCGGGCACTCCCGAGGCACTAAAAAGCCAGAATGACCAAGCAAATCGAGCTAAGGGAAAGCATTGTCAGCCCGAAACAAAACACTGTATAAATAACCAGACATCTAGTTTGGGAGCGGCCTTAATGCTGGTGCACCTGTCCGTACACAATTACGCCATCGTCGAACACCTGGATCTGGAACTGGATCGCGGAATGAGCGTCATTACCGGCGAAACCGGCGCCGGCAAGTCGATCATGCTCGACGCGCTCGGCCTGACCCTGGGCGATCGCGCCGACAGTGGCGTGGTACGACCCGGCGCCGACAAGGCCGACATCCTTGCCACCTTCGACCTGTCGGACATTCCCGAGGCCCACAGTTGGCTGGCCGAGCGCGATCTGGATAACGACGGGCCGTGCATACTACGCCGGGTGATCACCGCCGAAGGACGCTCCCGCGGCTATATCAACGGTACGCCCTGCCCGCTCGGAGACCTCAAGGCCCTAGGCGAACTGCTGATCGACATCCACAGCCAGCACGAGCACCAGTCACTGCTCAAGACCGATACCCATCGGCGCCTGCTGGATGAATACGCCGGCGCCACCGATCTCGCCCGCCAGGTGCAGCTGGCCGCCCAGCGCTGGCGCCAGACACGCCAGGAACTGGAACGCCTGTCCAACTCCGGCGATGAACAACGAGCTCGTCACCAACTGCTCAGCTATCAGCTCGAGGAGCTGGAGAACCTCGGCCTGGGGGAGAACGAACTCGAGGAACTGGAGCAGGAACACAAGAACCTGACCAACGCTGAAACCCTGCTGGGTATTTGCCGACAGGTGGTGGAGCAATGCAGCGAAAGTGATTCCGGCAATGTCCTCAACGCGCTGACCGTCAGCCTCAACCGTCTGTCCAGTATTGGCAATTCATCGGGCTCGCTGGGTGAGGCCACCAATCTGCTGGCCAGCGCACAAATCCAGGTTGAAGAGGCCGTGGGCGAACTAAACCGCTTCCTCGATCACTTCGACGCAGACCCGGCACGCTTGCAACAACTCGAAGAACGCCTCGACGCCATCTATACCTTGGCACGCAAGCACCGCATCCAGCCCTTCGAACTCGCAGCCATGCAGCAAACCCTGCTAGATGAGATCGAGACCCTTGACGCAAACGATGAGTCCATCGAGCAGCTCGGCGAAGAGCTGCAGTCCTTCGCCAGGCATTACCATGAAAAAGCCTTGGAGCTCAGCCAACTGCGCCAGCAAGCTGCGACCGGCCTGGCCAGTGCAGTAGAGATGGAAATTCAGCGCCTGGGTATGCCTGGAGGGCGTTTCACCATCGAGCTTCGCGCCAACACCAGCGATGAGCTGCTACCTAATGGCCTGGAGCAGGTTGAACTGTTGGTCAGCGCCAACCCCGGTCAGCCGCTCAAGGCCCTGGCAAAAGTTGCCTCCGGCGGCGAGCTGTCCCGTATCAGCCTGGCGATCCAGGTCATTACCGCGCAGACCTCGCGGGTTCCCACTCTGGTGTTCGATGAAGTCGACGTGGGGATTGGCGGACCGACAGCGGAGATCGTCGGCCAGTTGCTGCGCCGTCTCGGCGAACGCGGCCAGGTGCTGACTGTGACTCACTTGCCTCAGGTCGCCGCCCAAGGGCACCAGCACCTGTTCGTGCACAAGGTACGAGGCAGCGATGCGACACATACAGCAGTATCCAAGCTGGGCAAGAGCGAAAGGGTCGAGGAAGTTGCGCGAATGCTCGGCGGCATCGACCTGACCAAAGAGTCCCTGGCCCACGCCAAAAAGATGGTGGTCACCGCCAAAGCCTGAAGCCTCAGCGCTTCTTTTATATAGACAGAAAGCACGAAGGCGACCCTTAGGTCGCCTTCGATCGTTTCACGACTATGAAAGTCGCGTGAGGGGCTTACTTCTTCTTGCGCACATACAGCACAAGATTGTGATCCACCAACTCGAAACCGTGCTTTTCGACAATCGCCTTCTGAAGCTTTTCGATTTCTTCGTCGAAGAACTCGATCACTTCGCCAGACTCCACGTTGACCATATGGTCGTGGTGACCGCCATCCGCCAGCTCGAATACAGCGTGACCGCCATCAAAATTATGGCGCACCACCAGTCCGGCTGCTTCGAATTGAGTCAGTACACGGTAAACCGTGGCCAGACCCACATCCTCACCAGCTTCCATCAGCGCCTTGTAGACATCTTCAGCGCTCATGTGCCGCTGCTCGGTGGAGTCGAGCATTTGTAGAATTTTGACCCGTGGCAGAGTCACTTTAAGGCCGGCTTTACGTAGTTCGCTATTTTCAACCATGGTCAGCTTTCTCGCCGATGCTGCTTCGCAGCTTCTCTTAATGCGGGTATGATCGGGGTTTACGTTGTCCCAGCCAAGATAGTGGAAGTCGCCCACCGATGCAAAACACCAAGCTCTTGCTAACCAGTTTCACCTTCGTGGGACTGCTCGCACTCGCCGGTTGTTCATTCCCCGGGGTTTACAAAATCGACATCCAGCAGGGCAATGTCGTGACGCAGGACATGATAGACCAGTTGCGCCCGGGAATGACCCGACGGCAAGTAAGGTTTATCATGGGCAACCCTCTGTTGACCGACACGTTCCATGCCGATCGCTGGGATTATCTCTACAGCCTGCAACCTGGTGGCGGTGAACGCCAACAGGAACGCGTCAGCCTGATCTTCAACGGCAACGACCAACTGGTTAGCTTGGCCGGCGACTTCATGCCAGGCGTAAGCCGCGACGAAGCCCTGTTGGGCAAGGAGAGCGGCAACACCGTTACCGCCCCTGCCGAGAACGCCGAGAAGCCAAAAGCCGAGAAACCGGTCAAACCGGGTTCGCTGCTGGACCAGATCCAGAAGGATGTGGATGGCGTCGAAACCGTACCAGTGCCTACACCTGAACCACTGGACACTTCTCCGCAATAATTTGTGGCGAATAAAAAAGCCCGGGCATGCCCGGGCTTTTTATTGGCTGTCACTAACGATCACTGTTCACGCTTACGAGACTCGGCCGCCTTGGCGGCACGCAGACGCCGCACCTCTTTCGGATCGGCCAACAGCGGACGATAGATTTCAATTCGATCTCCGGCCTGAACTACATATTGCCCAGGATCGGATACCTGCTTTCCGAAGATTCCCAGCGGACACGCCGCCAGATCCAGCCCCGCAAAATGCTCCTTTATAGAAGAAGCCTCCAACGCTGCAAGCAGGGTCGAACCCTGGGGCACTTGCACACTCAGCAGCACCTGGCGGTCGACGGCAGCGTGAACCACCTCTATGACAATCAGAGGCTCAACCATGCAGTTGCTTGGCCCGCTGACAGAATGCGTCCACCAGAGTATTGGCCGCCTGATTAAACAGAGGCCCCAGAGTGGCACGCACCAACGGCCCGGCGTAGTCGAACGACAGATCGAGGCTGATCTTGCAGGCCTTCTCCCCCAACGGTTTGAACACCCATAACCCATGCAGTTGGTTGAACGGCCCCTCTTCCAGGTTCATCTCGATCGACTGTCCCGGCACCAGGGTATTGCAGGTCACGAAACGCTGGCTCATGCCGCCCTTGGCCACCGCCAGGCTGGCACGCATCCGTTCCTCGCTGTTTTCCAGCACCTCGGCCGAAGAGCACCAAGGCAGAAACTCCGGGTAACGGGCCACATCATTGACCAGGTCATACAGAAACTGCGCCGGATAGGGCAAAAGGGCCGAACGTTGAATATGGGTCGTCATGTGAGCTTCATTTCCACAACTGGGCGGCAAACACCACAAGAATGCCGACGGGCGCCACATAGCGCATCAAAAACAAGGCCAGGGTGAACAACAACGGACTACGCAACGACAACTCATCACGAACAGCCTCACGGCCCATCACCCAACCTGCAAACACCACGAAGCACAAACCGCCAAGAGGCAACATGATCCGCGAGGTGAAAAAGTCGATCACGCCAAAGAAATCCAGACCGCCGGCCGCGCCCCATCGATAGAGATGAAAAACACCGCCTTCGTTCACGAAGAATTTGGCCTGCTGCCAGATGTTGAAAGAGAACACCGTTCCCAATCCCACGAACCAGCAACTGAACGCCAGCCAGAATGTCACCCAGCCGCGGCGGATTTTAGTCCTCTCGACGAGATAAGCCACCATCGGTTCCAACAAGGAAATCGCCGAACTCCAGGCAGCAATCGCCACCAGGATAAAGAACACTACGCCCATAAGCTGGCCGAACGCCACATTGCCGAAGGCAAACGGCAGACTGATGAACATCAGGCCCGGCCCCTCGCTGGGATTCAGCCCGGCAGCGAATACGATGGGGAACAGGGCCATCCCCGCCACCAGCGAAACGAAGGTATCCAGCAGCGCCACACCGACCACGGTGCCAGCCAGGGACGAATGCTTGGGCATGTAGGCACCGTAGATCATGATCGAACCAACCCCCACGCTGAGGGAAAAGAACGCATGCCCCATGGCCGGCAGCAGCCCGTCCAACAAGCGGTCCAGGTTGAAGTCGAACATGAAATGCAGGCCCTGCATGAAATGCCCAGTGGTCATGCTGTAGCCCAGCAGTACCAACAGCATCACGAACAGCAGCGGCATCATGATCCGCAAACTGCGTTCAAGCCCAGCGACCACTCCCTTGGCAATCACCAATGCCGACAGCAGCATGAACAGCGTGTGCCAAAGCGTCAGTCGCCACGGGTCGGCCGTCACTGCAAAGAAGTACGCACTGACCTGATCCGCCGTGACACCCTGAAAGTCGCCGCGCCCCATGTCGATGATGTAGTCCAGGGACCAACCACCCACCACGCTATAGAAGGAGAGAATCAGCAGCGCCGTGATCATTCCGGCGAAAGCGCCCCAAGACCACCTGGCCGAATGCCCGGCCTCCAGAGCCAGCACCTTCAGGGCATTGGCCGGGCTCTGCCGTGCCCGACGACCGATCAGAGTTTCCGCCAGCATCACCGGCAACCCAATCAGCGCGATACACGCCAGAAACACCAAAACAAAGGCACCACCACCATAGACGCCGACCATGTAGGGGAATTTCCAGATACTCCCCAGGCCCACGGCCGAACCAGTTGCAGCGAGTATAAAGACCCAGCGGCTTGCCCAGCCGCCGTGGACAGAGACCCTGTCTGTCGACATCGTTAACGCGCTCAACCGAAAAAAAAGAGGCCGCATTGTCCGGGATTCAATCAACCTGCTCAAGCACGGTGCGTCACCGTAGCCGACGCGCGCGCAACTCCCTATAATGCCGCCCCTATGGCTAAACAGAAGAAACACCCAACAGGGACCATCGCGCAAAACAAAAAGGCGCGTCACGATTACTTCATCGAACATCGGTTCGAGGCTGGACTGGTCCTGGCCGGCTGGGAAGTAAAGAGTCTGCGGGCGGGCAAGGCGCAACTGGTGGACAGTTACGTGCTGCTCAAGGATGGCGAGGCCTGGCTGTTCGGCAGCCATTTCACCCCGCTGACCACCGCAAGTACCCACGTCATTGCCGACCCGACGCGCTCGCGCAAGCTGCTGCTCAACCAGCGCGAGCTGGAAAAGCTGTTCGCCGCCGTGCAGCAAAAGGGTTACGCCTGTGTGTGCCTTTCGCTCTACTGGAGCAAGCACCTGGTCAAGTGTGAAATTGCACTGGGCAAGGGCAAGAAGGAATACGACAAGCGTCATACCGAACGCGAGCGCGATTCCGATCGCGAGCTGCAGCGTGCGGTGCGGACCAAGGGCAAGGAAGACTGATCTTCCTGCCTTGAGGTCGCTTTCGCCGGCAAGCCGGCTCCTACAACACCCAGGTAGGAGCCAGCTTGCCGGCGATTTGCATTACATGCCCTTGCGCCGTTCGGCCCGGGCTACTCGCTGCACTTCCTGACGCACTTCCTCAAGCACCTCTTGCACATAAAGAATGTGCCGACTGGAAACTTCCCGAGCCTCCTCCGCACGCCCTTCAATAATCGCCAAGTACAGATCGCGGTGCTGACTGATCAGCATGTCGCGAGTTTCCGTGCGCTGCTTGTACATGCCGCCGATGTTGGTCACCACGTTGCGCTTGAGCAGGTCGAACAGGCCGCGAATGGTGTGCAGCAACACCGCGTTATGGCTGGCCTCGGCAATCGCCAGGTGGAACTTGGCATCCGCCGCCCCCTCCTCGATACGACTGACATCGTCGGAGCGAGAATAACAATCCTGCAGCTCCTCGAAGGCTTGAGTCAGCCGCTCACGATCCACCGCCGTCGCGCGCAACGCCGCGTAATAAGCGCAAGACGCCTCCAGGGTATGGCGGAACTCCAGCAGATCGCGCTGGGCATCCGTGTTGTTTTCCAACAGGTGCAGCAAAGGATCGCTGAAGGTCGAGCCCAGGGATTCCACCACATAGTTGCCGCCGCCCTGACGGCTGATCAGCAAGCCCTTGGCCGTCAGCTTCTGGATCGCCTCGCGCAGTGAGGGCCGGGAGACACCGAATTGCTCGGCCAGGGCGCGCTCGGCCGGCAGCCGCTCGCCAGCCTTCAAGGTGCCTTCAAGAATCATCCCTTCCAGACGCTCGACAATATCGTCGGACAAACGGCGCTGGCGTATCTGATCAAACCCCATAACTCACTCTCCACCCTCCCGACCCTTCGCCGGGGGGCTCTATTCTGGCCTATTCACGGCGCGCCAACACCTAGCAGAAGGAAGCCTTTTGCACCGATCAGATGCCCGCGCCATAGCGCATTCGACAAAAGTTTTAGGGCGGCAAATTGACACACCGCGCACAACGCTTTTACCCTAGCCAACAGCGATTGTAAATTGGTCTTACCAATTAACCAAGACGCTAGCAGTGCCTGACCAACAACAATTAGGGGCCACCCCATTATGCAAACCTGGCAACAGCTCTATAGCCCGCTTGGCAGCCTCGGCCTGTCCGCCCTCGCCGCCGTTATCCCGATCGTGTTCTTCTTCCTGGCTCTGGCCGTGTTCCGTCTCAAAGGACACGTCGCCGGGAGTATCACCCTGGCCTTGTCGATCCTGGTGGCGATCTTCGCCTTCAAGATGCCCGCCGACATGGCCTTCGCTGCCGCTGGCTATGGATTTGCCTACGGTCTGTGGCCCATCGCCTGGATCATCGTCGCCGCCGTGTTCCTCTACAAACTGACGGTGAAAAGCGGCCAGTTTGAAATCATCCGCAGCTCGGTACTGTCGATCACCGACGACCAGCGCCTGCAGGTGCTGCTGATCGGCTTCTGCTTCGGCGCCTTCCTCGAAGGTGCGGCCGGCTTCGGCGCACCGGTGGCGATCACCGCCGCCCTGCTGGTGGGCCTGGGCTTCAACCCGCTGTACGCCGCCGGCCTGTGCCTGATCGCCAACACCGCGCCCGTGGCCTTCGGCGCCCTGGGGATTCCGATCATCGTTGCCGGCCAGGTGACGGGCATCGACGCCTTCAAGATCGGCGCCATGACCGGCCGCCAACTGCCGCTGCTGTCGCTGTTCGTGCCGTTCTGGCTGGTGTTCATGATGGACGGTATGCGCGGCGTCAAAGAGACCTGGCCCGCCGCGCTGGTGGCCGGTCTGAGCTTTGCCATCACTCAGTACTTCACCTCGAACTTCATCGGCCCGGAACTGCCGGACATCACTTCGGCCCTGGCCAGCCTGATCTCCCTGACCCTGTTCCTGAAAATCTGGCAGCCCAAGCGCACCGCTGGCGCACAGATCGCCGGTGCCACCTCCAGCGCGGCCGTGACCGCCAGCGCCGGCGGCTTCGGCCAGCCACGCAACACCGTCGCTTCGCCCTACAGCCTGGGGCAGATTTTCAAGGCCTGGTCGCCGTTCCTGATCCTCACCGTGCTGGTGACCATCTGGACCCTCAAGCCCTTCAAGGCGATGTTCGCCGCCGGCGGCTCGATGTACGGCTGGGTGTTCAACTTCGCCATCCCGCATCTGGATCAGTTGGTGATCAAGATGGCGCCGATCGTGACCACACCCACCGCCATCCCGGCGGTGTTCAAGCTCGACCCTATCTCCGCCACCGGCACGGCGATTTTCTTCTCCGCGCTGGTCTCCATGCTGGTGCTGAAGATCAATGTTAAAACTGGTCTGACCACTTTAAAAGAGACCTTCTACGAGCTGCGCTGGCCGATCCTGTCCATCGGCATGGTGCTGGCGTTCGCCTTCGTCACCAACTACTCGGGCATGTCTTCGACCATGGCCCTGGTCCTGGCGGGCACCGGCGCGGCGTTCCCGTTCTTCTCGCCGTTCCTGGGCTGGCTCGGGGTGTTCCTCACCGGTTCCGATACCTCGTCCAACGCCCTGTTCAGCTCGCTGCAGGCCACCACCGCGCACCAGATCGGGGTCAACGACACCCTCATGGTCGCGGCCAACACCAGCGGCGGCGTGACCGGCAAGATGATCTCGCCGCAATCGATCGCCGTGGCCTGCGCCGCCACCGGCCTAGTGGGCAAGGAGTCGGATCTGTTCCGCTTCACCCTCAAGCACAGTCTGTTCTTTGCCACTATTGTCGGCCTGATCACCCTGGCCCAGGCCTACTGGTTCACCGGCATGCTGGTGCACTAAGCAACACCGAAAGAACCGACGCCGCCCTTACCCGCGGCGTCCGCATTCACCACCCGGTCTGCAAGGCTGCTGAAAGCTTGCTGGTTTATCTTTCAGCCGCCGCGACGGACGAATAACCGGGACCACCCGGAGACACGCCTGATGAGCGAGCTTTTCTACAACGCCGTGCCCAATGCGACCCGTGTCGCGCCACCGCTGGCCGAACCCCGGCAGTACCCCAGCGCGAAGCCGTCGCGGGTTTACCTGTTCGGCACCTGCGTGGTCGATCTGTTCTATCCCGAAGCCGGGATGGACGCGATTCACCTGCTGGAGCGCGAAGGCATTCGCGTGGAGTACCCGCAAGGGCAAAGCTGCTGCGGCCAACCCGCCTACACCTCGGGTTACACCGAGCAGGCGCGCACCGTGGCCCGCTCGCAACTGGCGCTGTTTGCCGGCGACTATCCGGTGGTGGTGCCGTCGGGTTCCTGCGCGGGCATGCTGCGCGAGCATTACGCGGACTTGTTCAAGGACGAGCCCGAAACCCTGAAACAGGTGCAGGCCCTGGCCGCCCGCACCTACGAGCTGGCCGAGTTTCTCCTGCACGTGTGCAAGGTGCAGTTCAAGGACAGCGGCGCCCCGGTCAAGGTGGCGCTGCACACCTCCTGCTCGGCTCGACGGGAAATGAACACCCACCTGCACGGCCGTGAGTTGCTGTCACAGCTGAGCAACGTGGAACGGGTAGAACACAGCCACGAAAGCGAATGCTGTGGCTTTGGCGGGACTTTCAGCGTCCGAATGCCGGACATCTCCGGCGCCATGGTGGCGGACAAGACCCGGGCGCTGAAGGAATCCGGCGCGCATCAGGTACTGAGTGCCGATTGCGGCTGCTTGATGAACATCAACGGCGCGCTGGAGAAACAGCAAGAGGCATTGCGCGGCCAGCACCTGGCGAGCTTCCTCTGGCAACGTACCGGAGGTGCACAATGAGCACCCCCGAGCTGATTCCGACCACCAACGTGGCGGACGATTTCCGAACCCGGGCCCACGAAGCCCTGGGGGACAAACAACTGCGAAACAACTTTCGCAGCGCCATGGACTCACTCATGGCCAAGCGTGCGGCCTCGTTCAGCGATGCCCACGAAAGAGAACACCTACGCGCCCTGGGCAACGCTATTCGCGCCCGGGCGCTGTCCAAGCTGCCCGACCTGCTCGAGCGCCTGGAACAGAACCTGACCCGCAACGGTGTGACAGTGCACTGGGCGGAAACGGTGGACGAAGCCAATGGCATCGTCCTCTCGATCATCCGCGCTCACGAGGCGCGGCAAGTGATCAAGGGCAAATCGATGGTCAGCGAAGAGATGGAAATGAACCATGTCCTCGCTGAACAAGGCATTGAATGCCTTGAGTCGGACATGGGCGAGTTCATCGTCCAGCTCGACCACGAGAAGCCTTCACACATCATTATGCCGGCGATCCACAAGAATGCCGGTCAGGTCGCGTCCTTGTTCCACGACAAACTCGGCGTGGAGTACACCAAGGACGTTGACCAACTCATTCAGATCGGTCGCAAGGTCTTGCGGCAGAAATTCTTCGAAGCCGATATCGGCGTCTCCGGCGTCAACTTCGCCGTGGCCGAGACCGGCACCCTGCTGCTGGTGGAAAACGAAGGCAACGGGCGCATGTCCACCACCGTGCCGCCAGTGCACATTGCCGTCACCGGGATCGAGAAAGTCGTCGAGAACCTGCGCGATGTGGTGCCGCTGCTTTCACTGCTGACCCGCTCGGCCCTCGGCCAGCCCATCACCACCTACGTCAACATGATCTCCGGCCCGCGCAAAGAGCATGAGCTGGACGGCCCCCAGGAAGTGCACCTGGTGCTGCTGGACAACGGCCGCAGCCAGGCCTTTGCCGACAGCGAACTGCGCCAGACCCTGAACTGCATCCGCTGCGGCGCCTGCATGAACCACTGCCCGGTCTACACCCGAGTCGGCGGCCACACCTACGGCGAGGTCTACCCGGGGCCTATCGGCAAGATCATCACCCCGCACATGGTCGGCCTGGCCAAGGTGCCGGATCACCCCAGCGCCTCCTCGCTGTGCGGCGCCTGTGGCGAAGTCTGCCCGGTGAAGATCCCGATCCCGGCGCTGCTGCGGCGCCTGCGGGAAGAGAACGTCAAGGCCCCGGACAGCCCGCATCAAGTGATGCGCGGTCAGGGCAGCAAGTACTCGCGCAAGGAGCGTTTCATCTGGAACGCCTGGGCCCGCCTCAACAGCTCGCCGACCCTGTATCGCCTGTTCACCCTGGCCGCCACCCGCCTGCGCGCCCTCACCCCGAGCAAGGTCGGCCCCTGGACGCAGAACCACAGCGCGCCAAAACCCGCCGCCCGGTCGCTGCATGACCTGGCCCGTGAGCACCTGGACAAGCAGGGAGACCGCTGATGAGCGCGAAACACAATATCCTCGCCAAGCTGCGCAACAGCCTGACCGGTACCACGCCGATTGTGGATAACTTCGACGAGGCGCTGGTCACCGAGCCTTACAGCTACACGGCGGAACAACGCATTCCGCAACTGCGCAAACAGATGGAAGCGGTGCACACCGAAATCCACCTGAGCACCGGCGCCGACTGGCCTGAACTGCTGGCCCGGCTGCTGCAGGAGCGCCAGCTGCCCAGCCTGCTGATCGCCCCGAGCACGCCCCACGGCCAGCGGGTCACCCAGCACTGGGCCGAGCGGCCGCAACTGCCGGCGCTCAAGGCCTACGACCGCCCGGTGGAAGAGTGGAAAGCCGAGCTGTTCAACGACACCCCGGCCAGCCTCACCGGCACCCTGGGTGCCATCGCCGCCACCGGCAGCCTGATCCTCTGGCCAACCCGGGAAGAACCGCGGCTGATGAGCCTGGTGCCGCCGGTGCATTTCGCCCTGCTCAAGGCCAGCGAAATCCGCGACAACTTCTATCAGGTGCAGCAACAGATGAACTGGGCCGCCGGCATGCCGACCAACGCACTGCTGGTGTCCGGCCCGTCGAAGACCGCTGATATCGAACAAGTCCTGGCTTACGGCGCCCACGGCCCGAAAGACCTGGTGGTGCTGATCCTGGAGGACCAATGAGCCTACCGGCCGCTTTTCTACGTGATGCCCAGCAACTGATTCCCCAGGAGCGGCGTTTCGACGACCCGCTCTCGACCCTGGCCTTCGGCACCGATGCCAGCTTCTACCGGCTGATCCCCAAGCTGGTGATCCGCGTCGAATCCGAAGATGAAGTGGTGGCCCTGCTCCAGCTGGCCCAGCGCGACCGCGTGCCGGTGACCTTCCGCGCCGCCGGCAC
The DNA here is from genome assembly GCF_042980055.1 of Pseudomonas danubii. Lineage (NCBI taxonomy): Bacteria > Pseudomonadati > Pseudomonadota > Gammaproteobacteria > Pseudomonadales > Pseudomonadaceae > Pseudomonas > Pseudomonas danubii. The sequence continues at coordinate 2,135,094 of NZ_CP116502.1, read as the reverse complement.
CAGCCTGTCCGGGCAGGCCATCAGCGACTCGGTGCTGATCGTTCTGGGGGATAACTGGAACGGCAAGGAGATTCGCCATCAGGGTACGCAGATTCGTCTGCAGCCCGGGGTGATCGGCGCCCAGGCCAATGCCTGGCTGGCACCTTTCGGGCGCAAGATCGGCCCTGACCCCGCCTCGATCAACGCCTGCAAGATCGGCGGCATCGTCGCCAACAACGCCAGCGGCATGTGCTGCGGCACCGCGCAGAACACCTATCACACCCTGGCCGGCATTCGCCTGGTACTGGCCGATGGCACGCGCCTGGACACCGAGGATGAGGCCAGCGTTAGCGCCTTCCGCGCCAGCCATGGTCCGTTGCTGGAGCGCCTAGCCGAACTGGGCCGCAGCACCCGCGCCAACAGCGAGCTGGCAGCGAAGATCCGCCACAAATACCGGCTGAAAAACACCACTGGCCTGTCCCTCAATGCCCTGGTGGATTTCGACGAGCCGCTGGACATCCTCAGCCATCTGCTGGTGGGCTCCGAGGGCACCCTGGGCTTTATCAGCGCGGTGACCTACGACACGGTGATCGACCACCCGAACAAGGCCTCGGCGCTGATCGTCTTTCCCGACGTAGAAACCTGCTGCAACGCGGTGACCGTGCTCAAGAGCCAGCCGGTGTCGGCGGTGGAACTGCTGGACCGCCGCAGCCTGCGCTCGGTGCAGGACAAGCCCGGCATGCCGGCTTTCGTCCAGCAACTCTCGGCCAACGCCTGCGCGCTGCTGATCGAGTCCCGCGCCGCGTCCTCGTCGCTGCTGCACGAGCAACTGGCGCAGATCATGAATTCCCTGGCCGCCTTCCCGGTGGAAAAACAGGTGGACTTCACCGAAGACCCACAGGAAAACGCCAAGCTCTGGGCGATCCGCAAGGACACCTTCCCGGCGGTGGGCGCAGTGCGCAAGACCGGCACCACGGTGATCATCGAAGACGTAACCTTCCCTGTGGAACAGCTGGCCATTGGCGTCAACCGCCTGATCGAGCTGTTCGACAAGCACCACTACGACGAAGCGATCCTGTTCGGCCATGCCCTGGAGGGCAACCTGCACTTCGTCTTCACCCAGGGCTTCAACAGCAGCGAGGAAGTGAACCGCTACCAGGCGTTCATGGACGACGTGGCGCAACTGGTGGCGGTGGAATTCGGCGGTTCGCTGAAGGCCGAGCACGGCACCGGACGCAACATGGCGCCCTTCGTCGAGCTGGAATGGGGCAGCGATGCCTACCAATTGATGTGGCAACTCAAGCGCCTGCTGGACCCCAACGGCATCCTCAACCCGGACGTGGTGCTCAGCGAAGATCCGCAGATCCACCTGAAGCATCTCAAACCGCTGCCGGCGGCCGACGAGATTGTGGATAAGTGCATCGAGTGCGGTTTCTGCGAACCGGTGTGCCCATCCAAGGGCCTGACCCTGAGCCCGCGCCAGCGCATCGTCATCTGGCGCGACATCCAGGCACGCAAACGCGCCGGCATCGACACCTCCGAGCTAGAGGCGGCCTATCAGTACCAGGGCATCGACACCTGCGCCGCCACCGGCCTGTGCGCCCAGCGCTGCCCGGTGGGCATCAACACCGGCGAGCTGGTGAAGAAACTGCGCAGCGAGCACGCCACTCACACCGGCACCGCCGACTGGCTCGGCTCGCATTTCGCCAGCACCTTGCAGGGCGCGCGCTTCACCCTGCACGTGGCGAACGGTGCGCGCATGCTCCTGGGAGCGCCGCGCCTGAGCAAGCTGTCGGCGAGCCTGACGCGCCTGTCCAAAGGCCGGGTGCCGCAGTGGAACAACGCCATGCCCCAGCCGGAAAAGGCCATTCGCTTCAGCCCGAGCGTCAGCGACGCGCGCCCGCGGGTGGTGTACCTGGCGGCCTGCGTGTCCCGAGTGATGGGGCCAGCAGCAGGCGACAAGGAACAATCGTCGCTCTACGAAAAAACCCGCGGTCTGCTGGAAAAGGCCGGCTATCAAGTGGTGCTGCCGGACAACCTGGACAACCTCTGCTGCGGCCAGCCCTTCGCCTCCAAGGGCTACGCCACCCAGGCCGAAGACAAACGCCAGGAACTGATCGGCGCCCTGCTCCACGCCAGCCGTGGCGGCCTTGACCCGATCTACTGCGACACCAGTCCCTGCACCCTGCGTCTGGTGCAGGACCTGGGGGATGTGCGCCTGGACCTCTACGACCCGGTGCGTTTCATCCGCACCCACCTGCTGGAGCGCCTGGAGTTCACCCCCCAGGAAGCGCCAATCGCCGTGCACGTCACCTGCAGCACCCAGCACCTGGGCGAGAGCCAGGCGCTGATCGAACTGGCCCGGCGTTGCAGCAACAACGTGGTGATCCCCGAAGGCATCCACTGCTGTGGTTTCGCCGGCGACAAGGGCTTCACCACCCCGGAGCTCAATGCCCACTCCCTGCGCAGCCTCAAGGACGCGGTGCAGTATTGCAGCGAAGGCATCTCCACCAGCCGCACCTGTGAAATCGGCCTCAGCCAGCACGGCGGGATCGACTATCACGGGCTGGTCTACCTGGTGGACCGGGTCACCCGGGCCAAAGCGGTCTGACTTCAGGGGCAGGACAACAAGGGGCGGCTTCGCCCCTTTTTGGTGCCTGCTTAAACGCGATAACGGCTGTTCCAGTTCATCGCAAAAAAAACAGAACCCCGGCGCACCGCTGTAGTCCATTTTCCAGGCCCGCACAAAAAGGGCTTAGCCCCACTCGGCCGCCCGTCCTGTTGACCGGCAACGCCGAGCCCCTGCGATCAAGGAGATAACCATGAAGCGTTCTGCACTGGCTGGACTGTTCATCACCGCCGCGATGCTGGCCTCCCCGGTGTTTGCCGCCGGGCAAGAGGACCTGTGCCAGATCAACCTGCAAAAGATCAAGGATGCCAAGGTCAGCACCGAGGCCATGAGCTCGGACCTGAGCAGCAACATCGACGCCAAGGTCCAGCAAGCCACCGCCGAACAGGCCAAAGGCACCGAGGAAGGCACCAAGAACTGCATCTCCCTGACCACCCAGGCGATCCAGCAATTGCAGAACAACACCAAGGGCGGTCAATAGGCCGATACATAGGCCAACCTTCGGGTTGGCCTTCTGCGCTCGCTTAGCGTAGAATCCGCCCACCTGTTGGTAATGCACAACAGGTTCGGGGCCGTTTAGGATTCGACGCCGGTTGCGAAACTTTAGGTGCATGCCGAGTTGGTAACAGAACTCGTAAATCCACTGTTGCAACTTCCTATAGTTGCCAATGACGAAACCTACGGGGATTACGCTCTCGCTGCGTAAGCAGCCTTAGCCCTTCCCCCCTGGTACCTTCGGGTCCAGCAATCATCAGGGGATGTCTGTAAACCCAAAATGATTGTCATATAGAACAGAATCGCCGTGCAGTACGTTGTGGACGAAGCGGCTAAAACTTACACAACTCGCCCAAAGCACCCTGCCCGTCGGGTCGCTGAGGGTTAACTCAATAGACACGGCTAAGCATGTAGTACCGACAGCGGAGTACTGGCGGACGGGGGTTCAAATCCCCCCGGCTCCACCAACTCAACAAGAAAAGACGTCCTTGGACGTCTTTTTTTGTGCCTGAGATCCAGAAAATACAGGGCCTGGGCGCCTAATAGCGTCCACAGACGTCCGACAAAATCCCCACCTTCTTGTATTCCACAAGGTATTCCAAGCCCTTCAGGGGTAGTTTTTGGAATACCGAATGATGTCATAGAGTGCTGAACCGCCTTGATTTAGTAGACGTATTCGAGTGATTGCATTTGGCTGACTCCGTTGAAAAAGCCGGCCATGGTTTCTGCAGAAGAAAATAATGCGTCCGAAGTTGAGTTCTTTACTTCGGCAAAGGCTTCCGAACTCAGATTTCGGTTAGTCGTTTGCAAAAAAGGCGTTTTAACCAGTCACGATTCAATCCGTTTAGGCAGTCCGATTCTCAACAGAATCTGCAGAATGCTGCTTGCTGTGAAATGCGGTAGCCGACCTAAAGCGAACGCTCTATATGTAATCAAAATGTAGTGCACCTTCGCTCCTCTATTTCGACCGCAGGTCAGTCCTATCCCCCATCCTCCCTCTTGTGCTTACGATAACGGGACAGCGAAATCCCCGTTTGGCGCTTGAAGTAGCGACACAAGTAAGATGCGTCGGCGAAGTTCAGTTCGTCGGCCACACGGCCAATAGCCAAGTCACTGTATGAAAGAAGCGCCTTGATTTCCAAGGTTACCTGCCGATCAATCAGGCCCTTGGGTGTGTCATTGAAAAATGCTTTGGTCAACTGCGACAGGTAGAACGGCGTGATATTCAGTGCGTCGGCGTAGAACTTCACATCTCGGTGGCGCACACAATGTTTGCCTATCAATTCCCAGAAGCGCCAACTGAGCATTTCCTTCCGGCTGAATCCCCTGTTTTCTATTTGGCTGGCTGGAAGTTGCTCGGCTATTTTCAAAAAGAGGTTCTGCAACTGATTGCGCAACATGATGCGTTGGTAGGTGGGGCAGGTCTGCGCAATGTTCCGCATCTGCGTCACCCAGCCCTCTATCAACGGCATGTCGTCCCTGGATGGAACGCAATGAGGATGGTCATGCAGAAATACGAACAACGTATTTGGCAGTGGGTAGGCAACCTCCGCGGCAAAACTTTTCGGCATAAGGCAGAAAAACACCTTGAAGCGGCGCGAGCGACGTTTGAGCAAGGCAATAGTGTCCTCAGCCAGTAGCATCACAGCACCGCGCCTAACCGCATGCTCTTTGAAGTTAAGTGTGAAGTGGGCACTACCGGAGAGGCACACCAGCAGCGTCAAATAAGCGTGACCGAAGGAAAGCGGTAAACCTAGCCCTTCCGCTAGCGTGGTTTCTCCCATCCGCATCAAGTCGCCAGGAACGGAAAGTTTCGGAATGTGATGCATAGTGACCCAGCGCTACAACAAACAAGAGCCAAAATCCTATCACCGCTTGGCGCAGCTGTTTCTAAAAGTACCGAAAAAGCCGAGGTACTGACGTGTACCGATGATATGCCTCCCAATACTCTGTCCTGAACGAATCAATCCATTACGAGTACAGGACATGACACTTAAAACAGAACGACTCTTGCTGCGCCCCTGGCAGGACACAGACGCCGATGATCTATACGAATATGCCAAAGACGCCCGAGTCGGCCCTATCGCTGGCTGGCCCCCCCACACCAGTGTGGAGAACAGTGCCGACATCATCCGTACGGTCTTCAATCACCCCGAGGTGTACGCGGTCGAATTGAAGGAAAATCGCCGTGCTGTTGGTTGTGTGGGCATTCTCATAGGCAGCAACAGCAATTTTGAAATCAGTGAGCAGGAAGGGGAAATCGCCTACTGGATCGGCGTGCCGTACTGGGGTAAAGGCCTGATTCCGGAAGCAGTACGTGAAGTGATGCGACACGCCTTTGAAAACCTGAACCTCAAAGCACTTTGGTGTGGTTACTTCGCCAACAACATCCAGTCCTATGCTGCTCAATCGAAGTGTGGCTTTCGCTTTCATCACACGGAAGAAAACAAATACAACCAGTTCCTCCAAGACTATCGGACAGAACACATTAGCCGTATCACCTACCAAGAATGGCTGGACCATACGAAAGAGTAAGGACACAAACCAAAGGCACCGATGTACGGCGGCCACAACCGACGGACGCAGCCTGGTGACGACGTAAACCGCACGAACGCCGGAGAGGAGTTCAAACCTTACTTGGAACTGCACGGAGAGCTAACCGGAATCCCCCCCGCCGCCGCAGCACTGCTGCGAACAGCAACAGCAAGAATGCGAAGCCTTGCCGCAGGACAGCGCCGACCTGTTCGCCGCGCTGCTGGTGAAGGCGCAGGATGAACTATATACCCATGAAAGTTAATTGAGCCTCATCAACACCACAACTCAGGAGACTCTATGAAAATCTCACTTACCCAAATAACGCAACAAAACTATGAGGCGATTTGTGAACTGGAGGTCACTGAAGAACAGGAAGACTACGTGGCAAGTAATACCTGGTCGCTCGTTGAGGCTGCGTACAACCCAGGCTACTTCACACGCGCCATAATCGCGGATGGAGAGCCTGTAGGCTTTTTTATGTGGGTGCAGGAATCAAAAGGCAAAGTCTCTATTTGGCGCTTTATGGTGGACAAAGAACATCAGCAGAAATCCATCGGCAGAGTAGCGCTGGGTCTCGCCCTCCAAGAAATAAAACAGATCGCAGATTTGAAAGAAATTGAAATTTGCTACAACCCCAAGAACATCGTAGCTAAAGGGTTTTACTCCAGCTTCGGGTTTGTCGAGGTTGGTATGGATGCAGACGGCGAAGATATGCTGGCGAGGATCAGGATTTGAACTTCGCCAAATACAATCCGAGCTTTGCACAAACGTTCTAATTACCTTCAACTCCAATCGCTTTTGATTCCGAAAGCCCTACGCCATGCAAGCTTTTCCCGACGCTGTACTTCGACGATGAGCACGTGACCATCCTCTACACCGCCGGGGACGCACTTCTCGCCGTGGCGCAAGCGCTAGACGATATCGGGGTTCCTGGTAGCCAACCAAACGAAGCATCAACAAAGCGCGCCTTGTGCGGGCTTTGTTGATGCTGGCCTTAACGTTCAGCCACCATCGCCAACCGCCCCTCCCCACTCTCACGGACCGAGCATTGGTTGCCCCAAAGCCGCGTTAAGTCTCTTTCTATTGTGCGAACTTTCCTAGAAACTCCTAGCCGCTTGCGCCTACCCCCTCACCCTGGCTAGCCTCGATCCGTCACTGCACATTCAGTGACCGGGTTTAGCAGCTCGTAATCGATTAGGCGCACAGCGCCGCCATCTACGTGGCGTTTTTTGGGCTCCGTTTTATGGCGGCCGTGCGCAGGGCACCTTCGGGTGCGCCGGGTTCCTAATCGACCGGTACTGCTAACCTGCGAACGGCCGCCACCCCATCGTTTAGCAGCGACGGTGAAGGCTCCTACCATCGATTAGGAGTTACGCCATGAAAAAGCTCGTCCCCGATCCGCCCCTCACTGCTGCCCAGCGCGGCAGAAACCCCGAACACGATCTGGCCAATCAGCAGATCCGGCAGAAACTGTCACTTCAGCCTGCCGATGCCTCTCTGATCCAGTCGCTGAAGAAAACCATCAGTACCCCGGTGAGTCGCGATTCTCTGTTCTCGGTACGCGGCGGCATCAACGCCGAAGAAGCCCTGCTCCACGTCTCCCTGCTGCTCAAAAGCGCCGAGGAAGTCTCCGATGAAATCACCGAGCGCGGCAGTGGCATCGAGCGCGGTCTGATCTGGTCCCTGGTGCACTCGGTGGAGATGGCGCGAGCGGTGGTAGATGCCTTGCTCGATGGCAGTCGCCACAGGCCCTAGAGGTAGCAAGCCTCGTAAAAGCACAGCGCGGCAGCACGACCTACCGCGCTGTTTTGTAGCGGTCGAATGAAACCGGACACGCACTCAGTCGAGAATGCGCGCCCGGTCCAGGTGTCTGATGCCTCAACAAGGCTGCTGTCCATCGGGATCTAAACCTGCGGACCAGCAGACACCTGCCCGCGGGTTTTCCACAGCGATACCAGCACGCCGCCCAGCAGCAAAGCCAGGGTCACACTCAAGGAAATGACCGCTGGAATCTTGCCGATGATGCCGACCATGAAGATCTTGCCGCCGATAAACACCAGCACCAGCGCCAGGGCGTACTTGAGATAGGCGAAGCGGTGAATCATCGCTGCCAGGGCGAAATACAACGCCCGCAGACCGAGGATGGCGAAGATGTTCGAGGTGTAGACGATGAACGGGTCCTGGGTGATGGCAAAGATCGCCGGGACGCTGTCCACCGCGAACACCAGGTCGGCGCACTCGATCAGCACCAGGGCCAGGAACAACGGCGTGGCCCAGACCACGGACGTACCACTGGCATCGGCCTGGCGGACGAAGAAGCGCCCTTCATGCAGGCGATCGGTCACCCGCATGTGCTTGCGCAGGAACTTCACCAGCAGGTTTTCGCTGAGGTCGGGGTGATCATCGAGCTTGCTGAACAGCATCTTTACCCCAGTCAGCAGCAGGAAGACGCCGAACCCATAGAGAATCCAACTGAACTCGGCGATCAGCGCCGCACCGAGGCCAATCATGATGGCGCGTAGCACTATCACGCCGAGAATTCCCCAGAACAGCACCTCATGCTGATACTGCCGCGGAATGGACAGAAAGCTGAAGATCATCGCCATCAGGAACACGTTGTCCATCGACAACGATTTCTCGATCAGAAAGCCGGTGTAGAAATCCATCCCGGCGTCACCGCCCTTGACCTGCCAGACCCAAAGGCCGAACAGCAAGCCAGCCGCGATGTAGCCCGCAGACAGCAGCAGACTTTCACGAACGCCGATTTCTCGATGCTCACGGTGTAACACCCCAAGGTCGAAGACCAGCAGGCCGACAACGATGCTGATAAACGCGAACCAAAGCCACGTAGCGGTGCCGAGAAACTCAGCAAAAAAGAAGGATTCAAGGGCTGTCATGAGTGCGCCTCCCAGTGTCGAAGTTGTACAAACTGCAACTCCGACATGGCAGCGATTAGCTGTCAGAGGGGCCCGGCGTTGTGAGGAAAAAACTAAATAGCCGCATGGGGTTTCGCAACAATGCAAGAGTTGCAAGTTATGTCTATTTGCAAGACCTCAGTGGCGCTCATCACCTGGCGCCAGCGCACTCGGCGGTCGCCAGTCTGCGGGCTCAATTCGCAGCGGCATCAGCACCGAAGAAGCCCGCCCCGCGTGTTCTTCCTCAAGGGCTCAGGGCCCGCTCCATGATCAACGTCAGCTCCTCGCCCTCGTAATGCTCGCGTACCCGGACAAAACCCAGGCGTGCATAAAAGCCTTCGGCGGTGACCGATGAGGGCACCACCAGCGAGGTCAAACCCGAGTCCAGCGCCGCCTGCTCGACCGCGGCCATCAGTTGCCGGCCCAGGCCATGGCCGTGGTACGCCGGATCGACAAACACCGAACGCACCGCGCGCCCGTCGAGGCTGGCGGTGCCCAGCAATTCCCCGTCCACCAGGGCGACGAACATCTGCCGGCGCTGCATCAGTTGGCGCACGGAATCGGTGGTGAAGCTGGCCTGGACCCGCTCGATCACACTGGCGGGATAGTCCTGGGCATTGCTGGTGAGCAAGGCCGCCAGGATCACTTGGCTGACCCTCGCGGCATCGGCCTCTAGGGCCGGACGCACTTGGCATTCCATGACCACTCCCTGGTTTCAACGCGGATCGCAGTGGCCAAAAATACGACCCGCACCACTCGCTGCCAAGGACTTACTGCAACTGAAACACCAAACAGGGATTGTCATTCAAGCGCCCCTCGTACACCGGCTGCTGGTTTTCCAGCGAGGTGCCCTGGAGCTTCTCTCGATCCTTGCGCGCCACGATCACCCAGGAGCCGTGGGGCAATGTGTCCAGTTGTCCGGGGGCATCGCCGCTGACAAACAGCGGCTGTTCGTCGTGGTCCAGGTTCATCATGTAGCGCACGGCCCAGGTGTCCTGGCCCAGATTGAAGAACACCAGGAGGCCGTGTTCGGCCGCGCGCCGTTGCTCCACCTGGGAAACAAAACCCTGGGTGTCGAATTGCAGGTCCTTGGCCGGGTCCACCACCGCCACCAGCAGCGTCCATTGCGCCGTCAGGGCCAGTCCGCTGAGCAGTACCAGCCGCCGGCCGAAACTGCCCAGGGTCTTGCGCCAGCAGTACAGCGCCAGCAGCTGCAACAGGACAAAGATCGCGATCAGCAGCGGCATGGACACCGGCGGCCAGTAACCGTGTTTGTGCCAGCTGTGTTTAAGGACGAACAGCACCAGGATGCACAACCCCGGCAACAAACCCACCAGCCACAGGTAGGCGCTGCGTACTTTGTCCAGCCGGCCCCGGACCATGAGCAGGCCGTAGGCGGCAACCGCAGCGAACATCGGCACCATGGGCAAGATGTAATAAGCGCGTTTGAAATGCGGCACCGACAAGCCCAGCAGGATCATCAGGCCGCAGGCGCCAAAACGCAGTACCAGGCGCAGCTGCGGGTCGGCATGGCGCCGGAACACTTGGTGGCGCAGCATCCACAGCGTCACCAGGGCCAGGGGCACCACAGGGAAGTAGCGGTACAACGCCAACTGAAAATAGAAGTAGAACGGCTCGCCACTCTCATCCAGACGCCCGCCCACCTGCATGTGGTAGACCTGCTGCACAAAGGCCTCGCCACCGCTGAGATAAGCCAGCTTCAGCAGCAGCCACCAACAGGCTGCCAGCAACAGCAGGCCACTGAAACCGTAGCCGAGCACGCGCTTGAACAAGATACGGCGCGCCTCCTGGGTACGGCTCTCACCCAACAGCCAATAGGTGCAGACCACCCCGCAGACTTCCACCAGCCCCAAGGGCCCACGAATGGCGAAGGCCAGCACGAACAGCGGCAGCACCATCAGTGGCCGCAGCCGCGAGCCACGCTGTTCGCCGCTGTGCAGCAGGTAGAAAGCCCCCAGGCACAGCAGTGAAACCATCTGGTCCAGGCACACCGAGCGGGACTTGTCCAACAGCTGGCTGGTCAGCGCCGTCAGCAGTACCGCGAGCAGCGCCCAGGTGCGCCCCGAAGGCGCCAGCAAGCGATACAGCAACGCCAGCACCCCGGCCGAGGCCAGCGCAGTGGGCAGGATATTGGCCAAGTGATTGGGGGCGCCGAAGGCCTGGGCAAACAGGTAGCTGAAGAAGGTCGCGGTAGCCGGATAGTCCGGATACGGCTGGCCGTAAGTGGTGGGGAACAGGCTCGGCCCGTGACGGAACATCTCCTGCAGAAACAGCGCCCAACGGCCGTCGAAACCCTGGGGCTGCTCGTCCCAGATGCCAAAGGTGAACAGCAGCAGGGCCACCAGGTAGATACCCCAGGACTCAATCCCGAAACGCGTTTCTCGAACCATCTTCGCCCCACCAGAAAGTGCCGTGCCATAAGCTCGGCGTAAGGCTGGACATGGTGCGCGCGATACCCCTGAACGGTGACTGAACGAGGATAAGAAACCCGCCTGCGGCAGCGGCTACAGGGACCGGCGATGCAGGGCCGAAAACCGGCGCCAGTCGAACTGCCCCACTGCCAGCGCCAGCAGGATCAGGCCCATGGATACAGCCTCATCGACCCCGACCCGCTGCCCCAGGATCAACACCGACCCGGCCATGCCGAACACCGGGATCAGCAACGACAAGGGCGCCACCCGAGAGACCGGATACTCCCGCAGCAACAGGTTCCAGCCCCAGTAACAGAAGTGCGTTGCCGCATAGACCTGGAACATCAGGGACAAGGCCGCACTGACAGACACCTGCCCGGCCAGTTGCAGAAACGGCGCACTCCCATGGCTTATCCAGGTCAACGCCAGCAGCGGCAACGGCGCAAACAGGCTGGCCCAGACCACGAAGGCGAACACCTCGCGAACCCCACAACGCTTGATGATGACGTTGCCCACACTCCAGCTGAAGGCGCTCACCAGCAGCAAGGCGTAACCCAGGCTGGTGGCGTGCCCGGGGCTGTCGCCGATGATCCGCAGCAACCCCCACAGCGCAATGGCCGTGGCCAGAACCTGCTGCCAGCGCAGGCGCTCGCCGAACAGCAACACGCCCCAGCCCAGGGAAAAAAAGGCGCTGAACTGGATCAACAGCGAAGCCGTGCCCGGAGCCACGCCCTGCTCAATCCCCAGGTTGATCAGGGCCCACATGGCCACGCCGAAAATCAGCCCGTAGGCCGCCAACCAGGCGAATGCCACAGGCGGGCGAGGTATCAGCAATACCCAGGGCAACGCCGCCAGGGTGAAGCGCAAGGCGGTGAGCAGCAATGGATCGATACTCGCCAGCCCAAGCTTGGTGATGGGGAAGTTCAGGCCCCACAAGGCCGTCACCAGCAAGGCCAGGAACAGGTGTTTTTTCTGCATGTCGCGCGGTCCAGGAAAGGCGGCCGCGAGCAAATCCCCGGCCGGGGCCGAACTATCGCCGGAGCACGCCATGGCCCGCTTGCAGTATCAGGTCAACTATCAGTAGATTCGGGCCATGCGACCTATCGATATCGATCCCTACGAAAACATCCCCCGAGACGCGCTGGTCACGGCCATCGACTATGCGGACGGCCAGTACTTCGCCGAACACCAGCATCGACGCGGGCAATTCGCCTACGCCGCCACCGGGGTCATCAGCGTCTACACCGAACAGGGCAACTGGGTGGTGCCGCCACAGCGGGCCATTTGGGTGCCGGCCGGAGTGACCCATGCCATGCACATGAGCGGGCCGGTGACCATGCTCAACACCTATGTGCGCCCCCGGGCAGCAAAGCGCCTGGGCTTACCGGAGCAATGCGAGGTGCGGGAAGTGTCCGAGTTGCTGCGCCAGCTACTGCTGCGGGCCATGCACCTCCCCACGCTCTACGCCAGGGACGGTGTGCCGGGGCAGTTGATGAACCTGCTGCTGCATGAAGTCGCCAGCATGCCGGCCTTGACCCTCAACGCCCCGCTGCCGGACGAGCCGCGGCTGGCCAGGGTCTGTCGCGAGCTGCTGGAACAGCCATCGCTGGAGTTGGGGATCGATGCCATAGCCGAGCGCGCCGGCATGAGCCGTCGTACCTTCACCCGGCTGTTTCGCCAGCACACCGGCATCAGTTTCGTCGAATGGCGCCAGCAGGCCTGCCTGTTGGCGGCCGTGGTGCGCCTGGGCCAGGGCGAGGCCGTGACCCGGGTCGCCAGCGACCTGGGCTACAGCAGCCCGAGTGCCTTCAGCAGTGTGTTTCGCAAGGTCCTGGGCGAGGCGCCCAGTCGTTACTTTGCCCGGGCCCGGGCCTGAAGGACCCGAGCCTGAGCGAGGCCGTGCTACAGGAACACGGCGGACAACATCCCCAGCGCACCGAGGCAGAAGCCGATCAAGGCGCCGCGCCCGGGCGCCTGCTGGAACAGCGCCCAGATCACCAGCGGCTCCAGAAGCAGCAGCGACGTCACCGAGACCACGGTGATGATCCAGATGTCGCCCACCGCCACGTAACCCAGCCAGTAGGCCGCCAGCAGGCAGATACCGCCCAGGCACATGATCAGCACCGGCAACGCCAGTTCGGCACCGGAGGTGTTGCCGGAATGGGCCAGCCGCGCCACCACCACTTCACTGTAGATGGCGCAAAACTCGCCCAGCACCATCAGCCCTACAGCAGAAACTCCGAGTAATTCTTTGGACATGTAACAAACCCCTTGGTATTGAGAGCCCGATTTTTCAGCTCCCAGGCATTGATCGCTCCGCTAACGGAGCCTGTATCTCGATGCGCAGGGGTACGGGGCAACTCGGTAATCGTCAGGAACTTGAACATGTCCATCTCCTTCTGGGTGGGTGACGCAAGCCGGGCCCGTGAACAGTCGACGGGCCGCTGCCTGTATAAGGGATTTTCTGCCCCGACGTCATCCACCAGAGAACATTGACCGCGAAAAAACCACGCAAACTCCACAATCAAACCGCCTGCTTGCCGATAGCCTGGGTCCGGTCATCCTCAGCCTGAAGCCCGTGCCCACCATGCCCCAAACGTCCAATTCCGTTCGCACCCTGAGCCCCTATCACTGGATCGCCACGTACTTCATCGGCGTTGCGGGACTGGCCTTGGCCCTGATGCTGGTGGTCAATCTGATCCTGCTGAGCACCAGCCAGACGCCGTGGCAATCGCTGCTCAACTCCCTGTCGTTCAGCGTGGCGGTGCTGATGGTGAGCCTGGTGCTGATTACCCTGATCGCCGCCTTGCCGTGCATCCTGTTCTTCTGGCTGGCCCAGCGCTTTACCTGGCGCCGCCTGTGGATCTACCTGGTGAGTGGAGCCCTGGCGGCGCAGTTCGCCATTCCCGTGATGACCCAGCTGCTCCCCGAACTCTTCAACCTCCCACACGGCGTCAGCGCTGCGCTGCACTATTTACAGCTGGCATCGATGTTCGGCGGCTGCGGGGTGTTTCTGGGGGTAGTGTTCTGGTGGCGCAGCGGGCGTCACTTGCGCTGAGCCGAGCCTTTATTCACCACCGGCCCGACGCCAAGCAACCCGCCCCTTGAGCAGGGCCAAAGCAGCCACCCATATAGCGATCTTTTCCATGTCCGTAACAACTCCACCCCAACGCAGCGTGCAGCCAGAGGACTGGTTCGCCGCCTACTTCATCGGCGTCACGGCCATGGCCGTGATCCTGGCCTTGCTGATCATGCTGGCGATGCTGGCCAGCGCCGGCTCGTTGAACGCAGACATCATTACCCAGACGCTGTTCGTGGGCCTGCTGACCCTGGTGGTCAGTGGCGTGCTGATCGGCATTATCACGGCCCTGCCCTGCGCCCTGTTCTTCTGGCTGGCCCAACGGTTTGCCTGGCGCAATGTGCTGATCTACCTGTTCTGCGGTGCACTGGCGGCGATGCCGACCATTCCCGTGGTAGCCAGCCTGGTGCCCTCCAGCTTCTATACCGACCGCTACGAGGATGAACCGCTACCCGACGGTTTGCCGCGCTACCTGCCGCTGGCGCCATTGTTCGGCTGCTCGGGGGCTTTTCTGGGGCTGGTTTTCTGGTGGCGCAGCGGCCGTCACCTGCGCTGATCAACTCCCCAACTCCGCGCGAGCCGGTCCGCCTGAGCCCTCAAGACCGAACCGCACCTTTTCCCCCTACTTGTTCACAATTTGTTAAGAGTTGCCTCCGTATACTTTTGCGCTTGCCCGCGGCCTTCCGGCTGCGCCCCTCGATCTGCCGGCGCAAAACTCATGTCACGACCCGCTCCGCTGTTGTTCCTGCTGGCCTGCCTGCTGTTCTTCTTCGCCCTGGGCAACCACCAGTTGCAAGGTTCCACCGAAGCCCGGGTCGCCGGGATCGCCATGGAAATGCACCTGGATGATGACTGGGTCACGCCGCGCCTGTTCGGCACGCCGTTCCTGGAGAAACCGCCCCTGAGCCTGTGGCTCGACGCCGGCGCCATCCGCGCCTTCGGCGGCACGCCGCTGGCGGTGCGCCTGGCCTCGGCCTTCGCCGGGCTGATCAGCGTGATGCTGCTGTACGCCATGCTGCGCCGCTTCGGCCGGCCGGCCACCCTGGCCGCGGTGGCCGGGCTGATGCTGGCAACCATGGCCAGTTACTGGAGCAACGTGCGCGGCGTGGGTGAAGATGCCCTGCTCAGCCTGGGGGTGACCCTGGCCCTGCTGGCGTTCTTTCAGGCCCAGCGCCGTCAGGCCGAACGGCAACCGGCGCTGCTGGCCTGGCTGGCGTTCGCCGTCGGCATTGCCATCGCCACCCTGAGCAAGGGCATGCTGGGCCTGGCCATGCCAGGGGTGGTGATCTTCGCTTACCTGCTGGCCGACAGCCTGATCGAAAAACGCTTCACCCTCAGCCACTGGTTGCGCCCCGGGTTGCTGACCCTGCTGGGCCTGGTGCCGCTGATGATCTGGCTGTACCTGCTCTACCAGCGCGGTGGCCTGCAAGCCCTGGGCGAAGTGCTGTGGACCAACAGCGTCGGGCGCTTCGGCGGCTCCTTTGTCGAGGCCGGGCACTACGAACCCTTCTATTACTACCTGGCCAAGCTGCCCCAGGCCTTCCTGCCGTGGAACATCCTGGTCTACCTGGGGTTGTGGCACTTTCGTAAAACCCTGGTGCAGAACCGCTACCTGCTGTTCTTCAGCCTCTGGTTGCTGGCGCAATTCACCCTGCTGTGCCTGGCCTCCAGCAAACGCACGGTGTACCTGATGTCCCTGACCCCGGCGGCGGCGGTGCTGGCGGCGGAATATGCCGCGGTGCTCTACCAGCGCCTGGCCCAGCGGGCCCTGGGCACGGGTTTCTGGAGCGCCGTGGGGCGCCAGCGCAAGGGCTTGCTGATAACGCTCATGGCCCTGGTGATCGGCGGCTATCTGGCCAACGCCCAATGGGCTGCGCCCAAGGCCGACCGCAAGCTGTCGTTCGTCCCGGTGACCGACCGGATCATGGCGTTGCAGGGTAGCGGGCACCAGCTGGCGCTGTACCAGGCCAACGAGCGCATCGCCGGCGCCAGCGTGTTCTACACCCAAAGCCTGCTCAAGGACCTGCAGACCGAAGCGCAGTTGCTGGCCTTTCTCGCCGAGTCGCCGCAGCACATGGCGGTACTGGGCGGCGCCGAGGCGCCCAAGCCGCCGTTGCAGATCCAGCAGATCCTCATGGTCGGCCGCCAGGCCTACTACTTCGTCAGCCTGGCGCCCGCCGGCTGACCCAACAAAAACGGCACCTGCTGCAGGTGCCGTTTTCATTTCCAGACCCGCGACGGAGCCCGGCACGGTACGGACTTACTGAGGATTCTTCAGCTTGACCACGTCACCGGAGACCTTGGTGGTGTAGCCGTTCAGGACCCAGGCCCAGAACCAGCTTTCCTGGACCTGGGTATTGATCAGGGCATCACCGCCCTTGGCCTTGATCGCCGCAGTCTGGGCGCGTACGAAGCGATTGTTCTGCTGGATCGGGAACATGCCCAGCAACATGATGCCGGTGGCGCTCCCTTCGCTGTGACCGATGACGGTGTACTGGCTGCTGTCCAACTGCTGGGTTTTCATCGGGGTGCCGGTGCAGCCCGCAAGAACCAGACCGAGGCAGGCAGAGGCAACGACTTTGCTGATGTGCTTCACGACGTAACTCCATGGAGAAAGCGCCCGGGACTCATTTCCCGGGCGCCGGCACTTTACTCGCGCGATACCGTCCTGCCCATCCCCGCCGCCCATACCCCTTGAACCCTTTCCCGCTGATACCCGTCCGCCGCCCTTGAAACCATGACTGCTGCCCAACGACGGGCAATCCCCCCAAGGAGTCAGTCATGAGCATCACCGTTACCACCTCCACCCTGGACCAGGCCGTCGCCCAGAAGCGCTTCGACGATGCCTGCCGCTACCTGCGCCAATCCGATCTGGCCAACTTCCTCCTCGACGAGCTGATCGCCGTCAAAGAGGAACTGACCGTGGAAGTCACCAACTCCTCGGCGGCGGACAAGACCGACCGCTGGATTCCTCCGGCCGCCAACTCCACCACGTCCGCCGGACGCGTGGTGTGGAACCTCAAGTCCCAGGTGTACGCCATCGAGAAACAATACAAACAGCCGGACCTGAGCAACTTCCAGAAATTCCTCGCGCTGTTCGCCAGTGACCGGGTCGAGCGCCTGTCCCCGGCCCTGGTGCTGATGCATGAGTTGGGGCACGCCTGCCAGTTCCTCACCAACAAGGCCGAGTTCCGCAAGCAACTGGCGGACAAAAACATCCTTGAAGTGGAAAACATCAACGTCAACGCCATCGAGAACACCGTGGCCAAGGAGCTGACGGCGAAAAACAACAAGGAAGGCCTGCGCTGGGACTACCTCGACGCCCGCTGAGCCTTGTCCCCCGGCGATGCCCTGTCGCCGGGGTCCTCCCTGTGTTCGTGTCGGGCCCTAGCGGCCTGCAGAAGGAGTTGCCCCATGTTGATTCTGCGTTCACTGATCATCGGCCTGAGCCTGTTGGCCAGCGCCGCCCACGCCCTGGAAACCACCAGCACCCCGGCCGAAACCCTGAAGGCCTACGCCGCCACCCTGGGGAGCACCGCCGGCAGCAGCCAATGGCAGCAGCTGTGGAAACGCGCCCGGGACCAGGGCGCTTTCAATACCGCGGGCGAACAACCGCGCTTCACCATCACCCAGGACAAACTGCCGGACATGGCTCGCACCACCTTGAGCAATGCCAGCAGCGTAACCGCGCAAAACACCACCCAGGCGCTGTACCGCCATGAGTTTGCCACGCCCATCGGCCAGGCCCAGGGCAAGTCCCTCAAGGCGCTGTGCCTGTTGGTGGATTGGCGTTCGCTGCCCACCGGCACCCGGCCCGATGACACCAGCCACATGGGCAGTGCGAGCCTGCTGCAAATCATCCCCTGCCCCTGAAACCGACAAGCCGCCCAGGCCGTTAGTCTGGGCGGCAACGGCTCATGAAGCGATCTGCGAGCTCAGCAGATCGGCCTCCTTGCGCCGACGAGTGCCGTAGCTGTCGCCAAAGTTACGCAGGTTGGCCAGGGCACTGGACCAGTCGCGGGCCACCACCTGGGCCCAGAACTTCGGCGTGCGGCTGGCCAGGTCGCCGTACTGAAAAGCCACCGAGGCGATCACGGTCTGCATCGGTGCCGGCAGTTGGGCGAAATCCACCCCGCTGGCCTTGGCGTAGTTCGCCGCCAGGCGATCGACAAAGGGCGCCTTGAACGCCTCATCGATCAGCTCGGCCTCGTCACTGCCGATGCTCAAGGGCTGGCCATCGAGAAACGCCTTGGCCTTGAGCCCTGTCAGGCCCAGGTAGGGCGTCAAGCGCCGCACCAGATCTGCCGGCAGATTGAGCGCCTGCAAATCCTTCACCCCTCGCTGCCCCAGATCGAAGCCCGTGCCCACCGTGACCCCGCTCTTGCTGTTGGCCGCATCAGGCACATAACCGCGGGTCATGGCACCGCCTTCCAGAGCGGCGATAAAACTGAAATCAATCGCATAGCGTGACATGGATATTTCCTCCTCCAGTTGAAGAAAATCCAGTGCATCACCAGCGACCGATACAACATCAGAATGTAATAGTTCCCTTTAATAGGGGGGAAATTTCCCACTGAACAGAGGACGACACACCTCCTTAGGATCGAACCAGCTGTATTCATAATTCCAAGGAGGTACCAAATGGACGTGAAAGACCTCAGTCTTATCGATATTCGCCAGCTACCCCATTCACTCCAGGCCCTCATCGACTGCATCGGCCTGGAAAACGCCTACCGCCTGACACGTGAATACGGCGGCCGTCCTAAGTACATCCCCAAGCACGCCGAGCGCACTTCGCTGGCGCTGATCCTGCCTCCCGATGCTCTCAACGCCCTGATCGAACGCTTCGCCGGACTGGCCCTGGAGATCCCCAAGGCCGACCACTTCTGCCGGCAGATCCGCAATCAGCACATCCAGCTGGAAAGCCTGGGAGGCATCTCCCGCAGCGTCCTGGCAGACAAGTACGGCCTGAGCCTGCGGCAGATCGGCAACATCCGCCGCCTGGAAGCCAACACTCACCGGTAATCGATTCCCGCTGAATCGGCGGCGCGGGCTTGCTTAAGGTGCAAGGGCGCAACTCGCGCATAAACGATAAGGAGATTGACCATGCCAGATATCGACAAGGGCTTGATCGGCGGCGTGATTGCCGCCCTGCCCCTGGACAAGATGATCACCGGTCCGTTGATGGCAATGATCCAGGCGCAGGTCGCCGCGAGCAAAGCCTATGCAGACTTCCTCATGGGTGTGTGTATCCAGAACGGCCAGGCGGTATCGGTGCAGTTCGACTACGACGAAACCCTGGTGGATGACCAGGGCGTCTACAAGGGTACGGTGAAGAAGTCGATGCGCATCCCGCTGCTGGCGGCCATCAGTCACCCCAACATCACCATCGAGGAAGGCTCCATCGAGTTCGAGCTGACCATCAGCCAGATGGCCGAGGACACCAGCTCCACTGAAGCCTCCGGCAGTTTCGAGGCGAAGATGGGCTGGGGCCCGTTCAGTGTTTCGGTCAAGGGTGCGGCGAGCCACAAATCCACGCAGACCCGCAAGACCGACACCCGGGCACGCTACGCCATCAGCACCAAGATCGTCCGCCAGGACCCACCGGAAGCCCTGATGCGGGTGATCGACTTCCTCACCGACGCCGCCACCAAACCGGTGATGCTGCCGAGCGCCACCGCCACCGACACCGACAAGCTGCCCACCGCCAACGCGCTGAAAATGCCCGATGCTCCGGCGGAAAACAGCGGCAACAAGCCCTGACAACCACGCTTGACCCACCCGCCCCGCCGCCACGGCGGGGCACTTCAGCCATCGAACAAGGAGCATGATCCATGGCGTTTTTTTCCCGTCGCAAGGAGCCCATGTCCGCCAGCGACCTGAGCCACATCACCCGTGGCATGCACCAGGCCGCCGCTGCGACCCACAACCTGATCGCCCAGCAATACATCAAGTTGTTCGACCAGTTCTTCGACTACAACGTCAACGACCTGGGTACGCCGATGAAGGCCAAGATGGTCGAGGTGGCCCTCAACGAACAGCACATCATCAACGTCCCGTTGATTGCCCTGGTCTCGCCCAAGGGCCTGGCCCTGCACAAGATGACCGTCGACCTGTCGGTGCGCATGCAGGGCACCGAACTGCAGAAGGCCAGCCACGACCTGGAGAATGGCGAGCTGCAGAGCGAGAAGTTTTTCGTCACCTTCGGCAGCGGCAAGCGCGAAGGCCAGGAGCGCGATCCGGACGAAGTGCAGATCTGCATGGAGTTTCGCGACTGCGAGCCGCCGGAGGCGATCCAGCGCCTGATCGAGGAGTTCACCAATCTGATCAGTCCACAACGGATCAATGAAGGTCCTGCGCCCGGCGCGCTGGCTCCCGCGGCAACCCCTCCCGCCGATCCGGACCTGCTGGCCCCCTGAGCCTGATCGCCGGCCGCGACGGCCGGCCCCGGGGGCCGTCAGGGCTTGAGGTTTACCGAACGCCAGTCACTGGCCTCGATCATCCCGAGCATCTTCGGCGCCCCGTTGAGGGTATCGGTAGACACGAACAGCGAGGCGCCGTAACCCAGGGTCGGGGTCGACAGTTTCAGTTCCTGCTCCAGTTGGTCCATGCATTCACTGTGGGTCACCAGCACCAGATTGCGGCCAGCGACCTTATGCGCCAGCACGTCGCGCAGCAGGCCGTTCTTGCAGTTGTACAGCCAGTCATCGCCACTGCTGACCTTGCTGAACATATAGCCGGCCGTCTGCGCGGTACGGGTCAGGGGGCTGTTATAGAGGTCGGTGCGTTCCAGGCCCAACTGCTCGAACTGCGCGCCAATGCTCACCGCCACCTCCCGCGCTCGATCGGTAATGCCATCGGCGGGCCCGAGACAGGTGGCACTGGAGCGATCGCAGCGCTCCACGTGGCGCACCAGGACAATCATGTCGCCCTTGGCCCAACTGCGGGTCAAGGCCCTGATCCCGGCCACGTTGCCGTGGGCCAGGTCCGGCACCGCCGCTGGCTTGAGCAGGTACAGACTCAAGGGGAGCAGCAGCAACACGCCCAGCAGCGCCAGTGCGTTCTTGTAACGGACCAGGGAACGCCTAAAGGGCGGACGCTTGGCCACCGCCAGCACGAGTCTTGTAGCCACAGTCCTGCCGCCCTTTGAGGGTGATCCGGGTTTTTGAGCAGCGCGTAGCGAGGCTACAGAACCCGGATGACAATTGAGCGCTGCCGGGCACGCTGGCAGCAACCGGACCGACTCTAGGGCGCACACCGTGGGGGAGCGGTGAAATCAATGTGAAAAAAAGCTCAACGCACGGGCGGTTCATCCCGCAAAATAACCGTCCATCGCCGAAAACATTGTCTTGGGACAATGCGGACGAAATCGTTTCAGCTATGGCACATCCCGCCGATACACCCCCTACAAAACACCTTGCTGGTCACCAACAACAACAATCTTCCAGCCAACTCAAGATCAAGAAGAGCTATGTTCCTGGAGGAATTCAATGAGTAGTTGGTTTGCCAACATCAGCGTCAACCTTAAGCTGGGCCTGGGTTTCGGCCTGGTCCTGGCCCTCACCGGCATCCTGGCACTGACCGGCTGGACCAGTCTGGGCAACCTGATCGACCGCAGTAACTGGATGAGCGACATCACCCAGCTCAACAGCGGCCTGACCAAACTGCGGGTCACCCGTCTGCAGTACATGCTGGCCAACGGCGACGAAACCGCCGCCCAGGGCGTGCAGAAGACCCTGGATGATTTCAGCGCCCAGCAGAAAAAACTCCTGGCCACGTTCCAGAGCCCGGAAAACATCAAGCTCCTGCAAGGCCTGGGCGCGACCATCAGCGCTTATCAGGACTCGCTGAACAAGATGCGCAATGCCTACCGCACCGGCGACGCTGCGCGCCTGGCGATGAACCAGAACGCCGAACGCGCCAATGACCTGATCAATGGCATCAACACCTGGGTCAAGCAACTGCCCCTGAGCGACGAGCGCTTTACGCAGTTCCAGGCCATCACCCAGGCCAAGGAAGCCTTCCAACTGGCGCGCTATGAAGTGCGCGGCTATGTCACCACCAACAACCCGGACACCGAACAGAAAGCCGTCACCCAGCTCAACGCGGCCATTGCCGAAATGGATCAGCTCAAGAGCCATTTCAGCAGCACCCAGCGTGATGCCCTGCAACAGCTGGAAACCGCACTGAGCGGCTACCGCAGCTCGCTGCAGGCCTTCAAGGTCGCCTTCACCGACGCCGTACAGGCGCGCAAGGAAATGACCGAGCAAGGCGCCGACATCGTCAGCCGCAGCGACGCCCTGTACCAGATCCAGCTGGAGCGCCGCGATATCGAAAGCGCCCAGGCCCGCAGCCTGCAATTGATCAGCACCCTGCTGGCCCTGCTGGTGGGCGTACTGGCTGCCGTGATCATCACCCGACAGATCACCCGTCCGCTGCGGGAAACCCTGGCCGTGGTCGAGCGCATCGCTTCGGGCGATCTCACCGAAAACCTGCGGGTGACCCGTCGCGATGAACTGGGCGTGCTGCAACAAGGCATCGTGCGCATGGGCGTGACCCTGCGCGAACTGATCGGTGGCATCCGCGACGGCGTGACCCAGATCGCCAGCGCCGCCGAAGAACTGTCCGCCGTGACCGAAGAAACCAGCGCCGGGGTCAACAGCCAGAAAGTCGAAACCGACCAGGTGGCCACCGCCATGCACGAGATGACCGCCACCGTGCAGGAAGTCGCGCGCAATGCCGAAGAAGCTTCCCAGGCCGCAGCCGCAGCCGACGGCGAAGCCCGCGAAGGCGACAAAGTGGTGGCCCAGGCCATCGAGCAGATCGAGCGCCTGGCCAGCGAAGTGGTGCGCTCCACCGATGCCATGACCGTGCTGCAACAGGAAAGCGACAAGATCGGCAGCGTCATGGACGTGATCAAGGCCGTGGCCGAGCAGACCAACCTGCTGGCGCTGAACGCCGCCATCGAAGCCGCCCGTGCCGGTGAAGCCGGTCGTGGTTTCGCCGTGGTCGCCGACGAAGTACGGGCCCTGGCCCAGCGCACCCAGAAGTCCACCGAAGAGATCGAAGAACTGGTGGCCGGCCTGCAGAACGGCACCCAGCAAGTGGCCACGGTGATGAACAACAGCCGCAGCCTGACCGACAGCAGCGTCGAGCTGACCCGCAAGGCCGGTGCCTCGCTGGAAAGCATCACCCGCACCGTGTCCAACATCCAATCGATGAACCAGCAGATCGCCGCCGCGGCCGAGCAGCAGAGCGCCGTGGCCGAAGAGATCAGCCGCAGCATCATCAACGTGCGCGACGTGTCCGAACAGACCGCCGCCGCCAGCGACGAAACCGCCGCCTCAAGTGTTGAACTGGCGCGCCTGGGCGGCCAGTTGCAGATGATGGTCAGCCACTTCCGCGTCTGATTCGCCGCGGCCCTTCGGTCCTGTAGCCGCTGCCGCAGGCTGCGACAAGGACCGAAGGGCCTTCCTAGGCCCTCAAGAGCGGCGTCCCCTTCGGGGCCGATCGCAGCCTGCGGCAGCGGCTACAGAGGGTTGTTCGGCACCGTCGAGCAGCGCATCCACCACCGCCCGCGCCATCTCCACCGAATGAATCATCGACCAGATCAGCCCGCGCTCGATGCCGCTGGCACTGGTGATTTCGTCGGCCGTCTCTTCCGCGCACTTGAGCAGCAATGAAACGTGCAGCAGCGCCTCTTCGGCATTAAAGCCTTCACGTACCGCGAACAGCGGGCGGCCCTCGCCATCCCGACAACCAAAGCGGGTGCTGCCAGTGGCAGTGAAGTGCTCATGCAAAGGGGGCGAAAGCGCGGTGTTTTGCAGCGCCTGTAGCAAGGTCTTGTTGGGTTCTTCCAGCGCAGTGATCAACTCACGGCTGGGTTGCAGAACGGGTGGATCGGGAACGATTTTCTTCACGGCAAAACTCCTGGAGAAGTTGAACCGCCACGCATCGCTACCAAACGATCAAGGTGGCGGCCATACGCAGGTTGGTAGACCGGGACTCCAGGAAACCCAGCGCACACGAGGTGCCCTGCGCACAGCCGCCATAACACGTCGACAGATCAAGGCCTGTCGAAAGTCAGCGGCGCTTGTGCCTGAAGTGATGCGGGCTACCAAACCCGATCGCTGAAATGCAGCGACGGCCGAAGACTAGCCCTGGACATTCGATAGGCACAAGCCATGCAAACAGTTGAAATGTAACGGGTGGATTCTCGCGGAAATGCCCTACAAATCAAAGCGAAAATCCGCCATCAGAGGCAAACTTTATCGCATCCCTGTAGCCGCTGCCGCAGGCTGCGACAAGGCCCGCAGGGCCTTCCGAGGCCCTCAAGGGCGGCGTCCCCTTCGGGGCCGGTCGCAGCCTGCGGCAGCGGCTACAAGAAGCGGGGGCGCCAGCCATTTACAGCACTTGGGGTTTGCCCTTACCTTTCCCGGTCTGCGTCCTGCTGTCCGAAGGATCTGTCACCAGGAATATCTCGATGCCCAGCCTCGGTTTTACCTCGGTCCCACCCTTGCTCAAATATCTGCTCTATGCCGAGCAATTGGGTATTGCCACGGCGCCGGCGCTGGCGGCGGCGGGGCTTGAGGCCGCGCAGTTGAACGACACCAGTCTGCGCCTGCCAGTGGAGGTGCATGAGCGATTGCTCGACTACTTCTGCCAGCATTCCGGCGACCCGCTGTTCGGGCTCAATTCGGCGCGCTTCGTCAAACCCAATTCCTGGAATGTGCTGGGCTACATCACCATGAACTGCGCCACCCTGGGCGAGGCCATGGGCCGCATCATGCCGTTCGAAAAGCTGGTGGGGGACATGGGCACCAGCCGGGCCGAGGTGGCGGGCGATCAGGTGCGGTTGATCTGGAGCTGTCGTCATCGGCGCCCGGACATTCGCCGGCATCTGGTGGAAAACGTGCTCGCCTCCTGGCTGCTGTATGCGCGCTGGATCGCCGACTCGCAGCTCTCCCCCACTGCGGTGTGGTTCGAGCACTCGCTGCCGGAGCAGACCGAGGTGGCGCAGTACGAGGCCCTGTTCGGCTGCCCGGTGCTGTTCGGGCAAGCCTGCTCGGCCCTGGTGGCACCGCTGCACTACCTGCAGTTGCCCCTGCGCCAGGCCGATGCGCGGCTGCTCAAGACCCTGGAGGATCACGCCCAGGCGATGATGGCCTCGTTGGCCGATGCGCCCCTGGCGTTGCAGGTGCAGAACGTGTTGCGCCAGTTGCTCAAGGACGGCCTGCCGCGCAAGGAGCAGGTGGCGGAGCAGTTGCAGATGTCCGAACGCACGCTGCAGCGCCAGCTGCAACAGGCCGGCACCTCCTACCAACAGATTCTTGATGACTTGCGCCAGGAGCTGGCCGAGCACTATCTGCGCCACAGCGAGCTGTCGATCCAGGGGATCGCCGATTGCCTGGGCTTTACCGAATCCCGTTCATTTCACCGCAGTTTCAAGAGCCGCACCGGGTTGACCCCGGGACAGTTTCGTCAGACCGCGCTGAACGCCGGCAAGGCCTGAGCCCGCTCAGACGCTGATGGCGTTGGTGAACACCAGCCGATTGCCGAACGGATCGCTGATGGTCATGTCCTGGCTGCCCCAGGGCATGGCCTGGATCTGCGGATGGGAAAAACGGTACTGCTTGGCCAGCAATTGCTGCTGGAAGGTTTCCAGTTCATCAGTCTCGATCCGCAGCGCCGCGCCCGGGGTGCAATCGCCGTGATGCTCGGACAGGTGCAACACGCAATCGCCCCGAGACACCTGCATGTACAGCGGGAAATTGTCCTCGAAGCGGTGCTGCCAATCGAGGTTGAACCCCAGGAAGTCCAGGTAAAACTCCCGGGCCTTGGCTTCATCGAAGATCCGCAGGATGGGGGTGGTTTTGCCAAAGCTCATTGCATGACTCCCTGACTGAAATAGGCCGACTCTACAGGTGGCGATTCCCAGCACTTCGGCGCCGCGCAAGGATTCTTTAATGGCACAGCGCCATCACTGTGATGAAGATCAAAGAATCAGACTACGGATGTGAAGCCCCGGCGCAAATCCCCCTCTCGCGGTAAGAAACGTCCCGAGCGTTGACCGTTGGCCTGGCCCTCGGCGTAGCTGCGCACGCCATTGACCCAGACCCCGTCGATCCCTTGCGCGGCTTGCTGCGGGTGCTTGAAATCGGCCACGTCGCGCACCCGCGCCGGATCGAACAGCACCAGGTCGGCCCAATGCCCCTCGCGGATTTCGCCGCGCTGGTGCAGGCCAAATCGCGCCGCTGAAAGCCCGGTCATCTTGTGCACCGCGGTGTGCAGCGGGAACAGGCCCAGGTCGCGGCTGAAGTGGCCCAATACCCGAGGGAAGGCCCCCCACAACCGTGGATGAGGGAAGGGATCTTCCGGCAGGCCATCGGAGCCGATCATCGACAGCGGATGGGCGAGGATGCGCCGCACGTCGCTTTCATCCATGCCGTAGTACACCGCCCCCGCCGGTTGCAGGCGCTCGGCGGCGACCAGCAGGCTGACGCCCCACTCGTCGGCAATCTCGTTCAGATCACGACCGCCCTGTTCGGGGTGCGGCGTGGACCAGGTGATGGTGATGCGGTACGCATCGGTGACTTGCTTGAGATCCAGGGTCGAGGAGCTGGCGGCGTAGGGATAACAATCGCAGCCCACCGGATGATCCTGGGCCGCCTGTTCCAGGGCCGCCAGCAGTTGCGGGCTGCGTCCCCAGTTGCCGGCCCCGGCGCATTTGAGGTGAGAGACGATCACCGGCGCCCGGGCCGCGCGACCGATCAGGAAGGCTTCGTCCATGGCCTCCAGCACCGGCTCGAACTCGCTGCGCAGGTGGGTGGTGTACACCGCCCCGAACGCCGTCAGTTCCTGGGCCAGTTGCAGCACTTCATCGGTCTCGGCACAGAAGGCGCTGGCATAGGCCAGCCCGCTGGACAGGCCGAGGGCGCCGTCCTCCAGGCTTTCGCGCAGTTGCTCGCGCATGGCCGCGATTTCGCCCGCGCTGGCGGTGCGATGCAGGTCCGAAAGGTGGTTGCTGCGCAGCGCCGTGTGCCCCACCAGGGCCGCGACGTTCACCGCCGGGCGCGCCTCATCCACCGCCGCGCGATAGTCGCGAAAGTGCGGATAGACAAACATCGAGCGCTCGCCCAGCAGGTTCATCGGGTCCGGCGGATCGCCCTTGAGGCTCACCGGCGCGGCGCTGATCCCGCAGTTGCCGACGATCACTGTGGTCACGCCCTGGCTGAGCTTGGGCAGCATCTGCGGCTGGCGGATCACCACGGTGTCGTCGTGGGTGTGCACATCGATGAAACCCGGGGCCAGGACTCGGCCGCCGGCATCGATCTCGTGCTCGGCGGTGGCGGCGCACAGGTCACCGATGCGCTGGATGCGACCGTCGCCGATCGCCAGGTCGGCGGGATAGCCCGGGCGGTCGCTGCCGTCGATGATCAGGGCGTTGCGGATCAGCGTGTCGTAGCGCATGTCAGTCTCCCAGGGGCAGGCAGTCGTCGCCGCCCCGGTAATGGTCCAGGGCCAGCTTGATTCGCCGCAGGCGTTCCTGGCTGTCATCGGGCAGGGCCAGGGCCAGCTCGGTAGCCAGTACATCAATGGCCAGCAGCATGCCGTAGCGGGCCGCGGTGGGTTTGTAGATGAACGAGGTTTCGGCGCTGTGCAGAGGCAGCACCACGTCCGCCAGTTGGGCCAGGGGTGACTCGGGCAGGGTAATGGCGAGGATGCCGGCACCGTAGTTGCGGGCCAGGGCCACCGCGTCCAGCAATTCGGGGGTGATGCCGGTCAGGGAACAGGCGATCACCGCGTGTTGCGGCCCCAGGGCGGCGGCGGTCACCCGCATCATCACCGGGTCGTGGCAGGCGGCGATGGGGTAGCCCAGGCGCACCAGGCGCACCTGCAGTTCATCGCTGCACAGCGTCGAGCAGCCGCCCATGCCGAAGGCGTGGATCATCCGTGCGCGCCCCAGCAAGCGCACCGCATCGGCAAACTGCGTTTCCTCGAAACCGGCCAGGTGCTGATGCAGCGCAGACTCGATATCGCCCAGGATCTGCCGGTAGAAACCGGACTGCTCGGGCGCCCCGGCCGGGTCGAGAAAGCGGCTGCCGACACCGCTGGCCTGGGCCAGCTGCAAGCGCAGTTGGCGCAGGTCGCGGCAACCGACGCTGCGGGCAAAGCGCGACAGGGTGGCGGCGCTGACTTCGGCGCGCTGGGCCAGTTCGTCGAGGCTGGCGGAGGCGGCAAAGCCCACGTCGTCGAGCAGCAAGCGGGCGATCCGCCCTTCCCCGGCGCTGAAGTCATCCAGGCGCGAACGGATCTGATAAAGAATGTCCATCTACAACAGCTCCGCGAGTCCCAGGGTCAGGCCGAAGGCGATCAGCGAAATCAGCGTCTCCAGCACGGTCCAGGTCTTGAAGGTTTGAATGACGGTCATATTGAAGTATTCCTTCACCAGCCAGAAGCCACCGTCGTTGACGTGGGACAGAATCACCGAACCGGCCCCGGTGGCAATCACCAGCAGTTCCGGGTGGGGATACCCCAGGCCGACGGCTACCGGCGCCACCACCCCGGAAGCGGTGGTCAGGGCCACGGTGGCAGAACCGGTGGCGACCCGCATCAACACCGCAAACAGCCAGCCCATCCACAGCGGCGACAGCTGGAATTCATGGGCCAGGCCGACGATCTGCTCGGTGACCCCGGAGTCGATGAGAATCCGGTTGAGGCCACCACCGGCCCCCACCAGCAAGGTGATGCTGGCGGTGGGCGCCAGGCACTCGTTGGTGAACTTGAGGATCGATTCACGGTTGATGCCCTGGGCCAGCCCCAGGGTCCAGAAACTCACCAGGGTGGCCACCAACAGGGCGATCACCGAGTTGCCGATAAACAGCAGGAACTGATTGAGCCCGGTGCCGGGCTCCGCCAGCAGGTTGGCCCAGCCGCCGATCAGCATCAGCACCACCGGCAACAGGATGGTGAACATGGTCAGGCCAAAGCTGGGCAGGCGCGCCCGGGGTTCGCGGGCAATGAACTGACGCTCCAGGGGGTTCTCGGCCGGCAGATGGATGTGCGGCACGATAAACCGGGCATACACCGGACCGGCGATGATCGCCGTGGGCACGCCGATCAGGATCGCGTACAGCAGGGTCTGCCCCACCGACGCCTGATAGGCCTGCACCGCCAGCATCGCCCCCGGGTGCGGCGGCACCAGAGCGTGGACCACCGACAGCCCGGCGACCATGGGCAGCCCCACCATCAGCAGCGACACCCCCACCCGCCGTGCCACGGTAAAGGCAATGGGGATGAGCAGTACAAAACCCACTTCGAAAAACAGCGGCAACCCCACCAGAAAGGCGATACAGACCATGGCCCAATGGGCGTTGCGCTCGCCGAAGCGGTCGATCAAGGTCCGCGCCACTTGTTCGGCGCCGCCGGATTCGGCCATCAGCTTGCCGAGCATGGTGCCCAGGGCCACCACCAGGGCGATATGGCCCAGGGTCTTGCCGACCCCGGCTTCATAGGCACCCACCACACCGGACGGCGGCATGCCGGCCATCAGCGCCAGGCCGACGGACACCAGGGTGATGACGATAAAGGGATTGAGTCGGTAGCGGGCGATCAACACGATCAACGCAATGATGGCGACTGCGGCGTAGCCCAGCAGCCAATAACCCGTTGCGGGAGCCATGGTGTTCTCCTTGAAAACAGCGTCACTTTCGAATGGTTGTGAAACTCTTTAATCACTTAAGGAGTTTTGTTTCAAACCAAGTGAAACTAATTTTCGTAAAGAGGCAGGCCTTGTCGCGAACAGCTATGCAAAAGCGCGAGTGATGAAAATCGGTAGTGGCTATTTTCATCCCCGCGCATTGAAAACCGGGCGAGCACTGCCACTCGCCCCCGGGCTTCAGTCGTGTTGCACCCGGGCTCGTTTCAGCAGCTTCTTGCAACGCTCCGACAGGTGCAGCACCCGCAGTTGCTTGCCGGCCTTGGCATAGCGCTCGCGCAAGGTTTTCAGGGCGGCGATGGCCGAGTAGTCGACAAAGCTCAGGTGGCGACAGTCGACGGTCACGTGCTGCGGGTCACCCGCCGGGTCGAACTGATTGAGAAACGGCGTGGTGGAAGCAAAGAACAACGTGCCGTGCAACTGATAGCGCTTGCTGCCGTCGGCCTCCAGGTGAGCGTCGGCGTACAGCTCCCGGGCCTGCTGCCAGGCGAAGTTCAGCGCCGCGATCACAATGCCGCAGAACACCGCTATGGCCAGGTCGGTGAACACCGTGATCACGCTCACGGCGAGGATCACCAGCACATCGTTCATCGGCACCTTGTTGATCACCCGCAACGAGGCCCAGGCAAAGGTCTGCTGCGACACCACGAACATCACCCCTACCAGGGCCGCCAGGGGAATGCGCTCGATCAGCGGCGACAGGAACAGCACGAACAGCAGGATCAGCCCCCCGGCCACCACCCCGGACAAGCGCCCGCGACCACCGGAGCTGAGGTTGATCACGGTCTGGCCGATCATCGCGCAGCCGCCCATGCCGCCGAACAGGCCCGACACCACATTGGCCGCGCCCAGGGCCACGCATTCGCGGTCCGGGTAGCCACGGCTCTCGGTGATTTCGTCGGTGAGGTTCAAGGTCAGCAGGGTTTCCAGCAGGCCGACCATGGCCATCAGCAACGCGTAGGGCACGATGATGCCCAGGGTGTCCAGGTTCCACGGCACCTGGGGCAGCGCCAGGCTCGGCAGGCCGCCGGCGATGTGGGCCATGTCCCCCAGGGTGCGGGTCGGCAGGCCCAGCAGGTACACCAATGCGCCGACGCCAAGGATCGCCACCAGGGCCGGTGGCACCGCCCGAGTCAGGCGTGGCAGCAGGTAGACAATGGCCATGGTCAGCGCCACCAGCCCGGCCATCAGGTACAGCGCCTGGCCGCTGAGCCAGTGTTCACCGCTCTTGAAATGCTCCAGCTGGGCCAGGGCAATGACGATTGCCAGGCCGTTGACGAACCCCAGCATCACCGGGTGCGGCACCATGCGCACCAGCTTGCCCAGGCGCAGCAGGCCAAAGGCGACCATGACCAGCCCGCCCAGCAACACCGTGGCCAGCAGGTACTGCACCCCGTGCTGCACCACCAGGGCGACGATCACCACCGCCATGGAACCGGCAGCGCCGGACACCATGCCCGGCCGACCACCGAACAGCGCGGTCAGGGTGCAGATGAAGAAGGCGCCGTACAGGCCCATCAACGGGTTGAGATGGGCCACCAGGGCGAAGGCGATGCATTCGGGGAGCAAGGCGAAGGAGGTAGTGAGTCCGGCCAGGACATCGGCGCGCAGACGTTTTGCTTTCATGGTTGACCTGATAGGCGGACCGGCGGACGCGGCCCGGGGGAGAGCGGAAAAAGGCGGGCAATGGTACGCAGTTGCGTGGTCGGCGCCTAGACAGGCGAGCGGTCGGAGCCGGCTTACCGACGAAAGCGCCCCGACACCGAGTGCCGGGCTTGAGCGCGCCTTCGCCGGCAAGCCGGCGCTGACAGAGGGTTGTGGTTATTTGACGATCTTGCCGACACCACGACCGCGGGGGTCGGAAGCGGTTTCAAGCTGGGTGCCATTGACCCGGATCGCCTGGATGTCGCCCATCTCCCAACCCTGGTCTTCCAGGGTGTAGCCCATGGTTTTCAGCTCATCGGCGACCTTGCCGGTGAGCGGCGCATAGGCGTCGTAGTAGATCGTGTCCTTGGGCAGCAACTGGTGATGCACGCGCTGCGCGGCCACGGCCTTTTCCAGGGGCAGGTTGTAGTCATAGAGGTTGTTCAGCACCTGGAAGATCGAGGTGAAGATCCGCGAACCACCGGGGGTGCCCAGCACCAGGGTGACCTTGCCATCGCGGGTCACCAGGCTCGGGCTCATGGACGACAGCATGCGCTTGCCCGGGGCGATGGCGTTGGCATCGCCACCCACCACGCCGAAGGCGTTGGCTACGCCGGGCTTGGAACTGAAGTCATCCATCTCATCGTTGAGCAAGAAGCCCGCCCCCTTGACCACCACGCCACTGCCGTAATCCCAGTTCAGGGTGTAGGTGTTGCTCACCGCGTTGCCCTGGGCATCGACGATGGAGAAGTGGGTGGTCTGGTGCGGCTCAAGCCCGGGACGCACTTTCTCGGTGGCCGAGATGGCATTCGGGTTGACCTCGGCGGCGCGTTTTTTCAGATAGGCCGGGTCGGTCAGTTGCTTGACCGGCACGTCGGAGAACGCCGGGTCGCCCAGGTAGTCGGCACGGTCGGCGAACACGCGCTTTTCGATTTCTGCCAGCAAGTGGATGTACTTGGCCGAGTTCAGCTCGACGCCCTTGAAGTCCGCGGCACGTTCTTCCTTGATGCTGATCAACTGCGCCAGGGCCACCCCACCGGAGCTGGGTGGCGGTGCGGTGTACAGGGTGTTGCCACGGAAACTGACCTGCAGCGGCTGGCGCCACTGGACCTTGTAGTCCTGCAGGTCCTGTTTGGTGATCAGGCCTTTGTCGGCCTGCATCTGCGCCACCAGCAAGTCGGCGGTCTTGCCGCTGTAGAACTCCTTGGCGCCCTGGTCGGCGATGCGCTCCAGGGTCGCGGCCAGCTCCGGCTGACGGAAGGTTTCACCGGGTTTCATGCTGCCGAAGTAGTCGCCGAAGTTGGTGCTGCCGTTGAACAGCTTCAACGCATCCTCGCGGTACTGGTACTGCTTGTCCGCCACCTTGAAACCGTTTTTCGCGTAGCCCACGGCCGGCGTGATCAACTCGCTCCACGGCAACTTGCCGAACTTCTGGTGGGCTTCCCACAGCCCCATCACGGTGCCCGGCACCCCGGCGGCGCGCGCGCCCACCAGGCTCAGGTTCTCGATCACCTCGCCCTTTTCATTCAGGTACATGTCCCGGGTCGCGGCCTTGGGCGCGGTTTCCCGGTAGTCGAGGAAGTAGGGTTTGCCGTCGATGAACATCGTCATGAAACCGCCGCCGCCGATGTTACCGGCTTCGGGGTAGGTCACTGCCAGGGCGAAGGCCGTGGCCACCGCGGCGTCCACCGCGTTACCGCCTTTCTTCAGGATCTGCGCCGCGACATCGGCGCCGTACTGGTTGGGCGCAGCCACCGCGCCGCCTTCCAGGGTCACGGCGAACGCCGAACTGCTGGCGGCGATGGCGGCCGTCAGGGCCAGGGTCTTGAACAACAGGATGCGCATAAAGTCCTTCCTTTTCTTGTTTTTGAACGGCAAGAACATAGGCCCGGGATCACGGTTTGAGCAATCGTCAATTGCAGTACGCGCGTACCAACCCACAAACATAAATGACCGTAGGAGCTGGCTTGCCAGCGAAAGCGATTTCAAGACTTGCGCAAAACCTGGGGGCCTCTTCGCCGGCAAGCCGGCTCCTACGGGTGATAGGCGGGGAACGGGGCTTTCAGCCCTGGAACTCGGGGTGGGCGTAATCGGCCAGCTTGCCCTGGATGAAATCCAGGAAGCACTGGATGCGCAGGGCCAGTTGCGAGTTGCGGTAGTACACCGCGTTGATCGGCTGGCGGTAGCCGCTGTTGAACGAGGCCAGCACCGGTTGCAGGCGCCCGGCGCGGATGTCGTCGATGGTCATGAAATGCGACAGGCAGGCAATCCCCTGCCCCTCCAGCGCCAGGTGGCGCAAGGTCTCGCCGCTGGAGGCACTGATGTCCGGCTGGATCTGCCAGCGATCACCGTGCACATGGCGCAACGGCCAGTGGTTGAGGGTTTCGGTCTGGGTGAAGCCGAGCAAGGTGTGTTCGGCCAGTTCGGCCACGCTGTGCGGCGTGCCGTGGCGGGCCAGGTAATCGGGGCTGGCGAGGATATGCAGCGGGCTACAGCCCAGGGAGCGGGCATGCAGGGTCGAGTCCGCCAGCACGCCGATGCGGATGGCGATGTCGGTGCTCTGCTCCAGCAGGTCGATGATCAGGTCGTTGCTGTTGAGTTCCAGCTGGATGTCCGGGTACAGGCGACGGAACTCAGCCACATGGGGAACGATGGCGTGCAGCATGAAGGGCGATGCGGCGTTGATCCGCAAACGCCCGGACGGATTGCGCTGGCGCGAGGACAGGCGCTCTTCGAGTTCGTCCATCTGGTCGAGAATCAGCTTGGCCTGCTCGAAGAAGTAGCGCCCTTCTTCGGTCAGGTCCATGCGTCGAGTGGTGCGGTTGATCAGCGTGGTGTCGAGCTTGGCCTCCAACCGCGACAAGGTGCGGCTGACCGCCGAAGGGGTCTGGGCCAATTGCTCGGCGGCGGCGGAAATCGAACCGCACTCGATGACGCAAACCAAGACTTGCAACTCGTCGGATCGGGCTTTCACAGGAGTCCTTTATCGGCGCTGGTGGGCCCTGGATAAACCGCAGGCCCGCTTCAAGGCGCTCAATAGTAGCCGGATTCAGCCCTGGAGATTGAACACCGCCTTGAGGTGCTCCGCGTAGCGCTGCACGTCGGCTTCGATGTTCGGGCGCTTCATCACGTCGACACAGAGGAAGGTCGGCAAGCCGCGCATGCCGAGGAACTGGTTGGCCTTGTGGAACGGGAAGTACACCGCGTCCACGCCCTTGGCTTCGAAGAAGTCGGTCGGGTCGTCAAAGGCCTGCTGCGGCGCGTTCCAGGTCAGCGACAGCATGTACTGCTTGCCCTGGATCAGGCCGCCGCTGCCGTATTTCTGCGAGGCGTCGGAACGGGTCCGGCCATCGCTGGCGTAGAGGCTGCCGTGGCCTTCGGTGAAGACTTCGTCGATGTACTTCTTGACGATCCACGGCGCGCCCATCCACCAGCCGGGCATCTGGTAGATGATCACGTCGGCCCAGAGAAACTTCGCCACTTCTTCCTGAATGTCGTAGCCCTCGTCGATATGGGTGACCTTGACCTCCAGGCCACCGCGATCCAGCACCGCCAGGGCGGTGTCGTGCAGGGTGGCGTTGTAACGGCCATCGGAGTGGGCGAACTGTTTGGCGCCATTGAGCAGCAGTACTTTTTTCATGATCCGGCCTCATCGGGGACAGCCCATCGCGCATCGGCAGCGACGGGCTGTGAAGGTTGCAAACGATGGCGGCAGGTTAATCAGGCAGGGAGCGGAGAATAAGCCCGGGTTACTCAAAATACATTTGACTAAAACGCACGAATCGATAGCAGATCTTTGCCTTAGGATTTTCAGCACCTTCCCCGTCAATGAGTGTTTTGCGCATGTCCACGCCCCAGGCTTTTATCCTTCACGCCAAGACCCGTCCCGAACGCGCCGACGCCTTCCAGGCGTTCTTCCTGAGCCATGTCGCCGCCAGCCGCGCTGAAGCCGGCTGCATCGAGTACCACATGCTGCGGGACCGGGAAGACCCGAGCCTGTTCATCTTCTACGAGGTCTGGGCTTCCCAGGAGGCGCTGGATAGCCACTCTGGCCTGCCGCATATGCAGCAGTTTCTCGACGCGCGCATGGACTACCTGGAGCGCGACTTCGAGATCCGCGCCATCGACATGCTCAGCCCGGCCGCGGCTGGCCGCTGAGCCAGAGGTCTAGCCGCTGATCAACAGATGCCCGCCCAGCAGCCCCAGGCCGATGAAGAACACCCGCTTGAACAGCAAGGCGCTGATGCGCTGGCGCAACCATTGCCCCAGCCACATGCCCAACAGCGCCGGGGCCAGGGTCAGCAAGGAAGCCCCCAGCTCGGCGCCACCCAGGGCGCCGCGCCACAGCAGGCCGGCGGCCAGGGCCAGGGTCGACACCGTGAACGACAGGCCCAAGGCCTGCACCAACTGATCCCTGTTCAAGCCCAGGGCCTGCAGATAGGGCACCGCCGGGATCACGAACACTCCGGTGGCCGAAGTGATGACCCCGGTGATCAGCCCGCATAGCGGAGCCAGCCAGCGCTCCTGGGTCGGCGACACGCGCAGGGTCGGCAACAGCAGGCCGCTCAGGGCATACAGCAGCAACGCCGCGCCCAACCCCCGCACCACCCAATGCCCGCCCTCGATGCCCAACCACAATGAACCGGCGGCCGTGCCGACGAAGATCGCCAGCAACATCGGCCACAGGCGCTTGAGCAAGGCCGGCAGGTGCCCGCCAAAGGCCAGTTGCCAGAGATTGGTCAGGGTCGCCGGAATGATCAGCAAGGCTGCAGCCTGCGCCGGAGCCATAGCCAGCCCCAACAGCCCCATGGCGATGGTGGGCAGGCCGAGGCCGATCACCCCCTTGACCATGCCGGCCAGTACGAAGGTGCCGATGACTAGCAGAGAAAGGGCCAGTCCGAGGTTTTGATAAAACGCGAGAGAGCTGTTCATGGGCCTATCCTGCGCCCTGCCCGCCGAGCTGAAAATCTGCCATATACTGAGCCAGCCTCTTGCCAGGCAATAGGCACATACCAAAACCTATTGCCCGTACCTCCGTAGGAGCTGGCTTGCCAGGGAAGGCGTACTCAAGCCCGATGCAAAATCCTAAGGCCTCTTCGCCGGCAAGCCGGCTCCTACAAAAACATCTGCACGGCCTCCGTAAGAGACCCCGTTCCCCGAGGAATGCCCCATGCACTTCGACCTGATCGACCTGCGGCTGTACCTGAACATTCTCGACGCCGGCAACATCACCGCCGGGGCCGCTCGCAGCCATCTGTCCCTGGCCGCCGCCAGCGCTCGAATCCGCGCCATGGAAGCCTCCCTGGGCATCGAGTTCCTCGAACGCGGGCGCCGCGGCATTCGCCCGACGCCCGCCG
Organism: Pseudomonas danubii; assembly: GCF_042980055.1. Lineage (NCBI taxonomy): Bacteria > Pseudomonadati > Pseudomonadota > Gammaproteobacteria > Pseudomonadales > Pseudomonadaceae > Pseudomonas > Pseudomonas danubii. The sequence continues at coordinate 2,098,311 of NZ_CP116502.1, read as the reverse complement.
GCAAGGCCCTGGCCCAACATGCCCGGACGCTGTTGCTGTACGCCGAACACCTGCAACAGGACCTCGCCGAATACGCCAAGGGAATCAAGGGCCAGGTGCGCTTGCTGTGCAACACCACCGCCCTCAGCGAGTACCTGCCGGAGCTGCTGGCGGACTTCCTGCACAACCAGCCCCAGGTGGACATCGACCTGCAGGAACTGCCCAGCCAGCGCATCACCCACGCCCTGCGCCAGGGTGCGGCAGACCTGGGTATCGTCTCCGACGCGGTGGACATTCAGGGACTGATGAGCCGGCCTTTCCGTGATGATCCGCTGGTCCTGGTGATGCCCCAGGATCACCCGCTGAGCCTGCAGCCCAACCTCAGCTTCAACGACACCCTGGCCCACGACTACGTTGGCCTGGCCAACCACAGCGCCCTGGCGGTGTATCTGGAGGAACAGGCCCTGCACCTGGGACGACGCATGCAATTGCGCATCCGCGCCGAAGGCTTCGACGCCCTTCTGCGCATGGTGGCCCGTGGGGCTGGGCTGGCGCTGGTGCCCCTGGCGGCCCTGGAGCGCAACCGTCACCTGCCGTTGCAGTCCCGCCCGCTGAGCGAAGCCTGGGCCCGGCGCCGGTTGCTGTTGTGCGCCCGTGACTTCGCAACGCTGCCGCTGTATGCCCAAGGTTTGTGCGCGGCACTGCTGCCGCCTTGACTCTCCCCTTAGGGGCAGACTTTAGCCTTGGGGTTTATCCCTCAAGGACCACGGCAATGAGCAAACGCATCCTGGTGATTCTCGGCCACCCTTCGCGCAACAGCCTGTGCGCGGCATTGAGCGAGCGCTATGTGAAGGCGGCGCAAGAAGCCGGGCATGACGTGCGCCAGCTCAGGCTCGGCGACCTGCGCTTCGATCCGGTGCTGCGCGAAGGCTACCGGCAGATCCAGCCTCTGGAGGAAGACCTGCAACGGGCCCAGGCCGACATCCTCTGGGCCGAGCACCTGACCTGGGTCTTCCCCATCTGGTGGGGTGGGATTCCAGCCCTGATGAAGGGCTTTCTCGACCGTGTGCTGCTGCCGGGCTTCGCCTTCAAGTACCGCCCCGGCAAGGCCTTTCCCGAGCAACTGCTCAAGGGCCGCACCGCCCACCTGATGGTGACCATGGACACCCCGCCCTGGTATTTCCGCTGGTTCTATCGCATGCCCGGCTTGCAGCAGATGCGCCGCACCACCTTGGCCTTCTGCGGCATCAAGCCGTTGCGCACCCTGACCTTTGGCCCGGTGCTGGACGCCAGCGAAGAACGCAAGGCGGATTGGCTGATGCAGGCGCAGTACCTTGCCAGGCAGTGAATCCACCGGATAATGCGCAACGCTGTCCACCGCCCGAAACCGGTACTGAACAAGGAGTTTTCATGTACATCGGCCAAGCCGCGCAACTGTCCGGGACCACCGTCAAGAGCATCCGTCACTACGAAGCCATCGGCCTGTTGCCCGAAGCTCCGCGTCAGGGTCGCTACCGCCTCTATGACGCCCAGAGCGTCGAGCAACTGATGTTCATCAAATGCGCGCAGCAGTTGGGGTTCAAGCTCAAGGAATTACAGCAGGTGTTCGCCACGCACCAGGGCCAGGCCTTTCCCTGGGACCGCGCGCAGGCCGCCCTGGCGCAAAAGAGGCGCGAGCTGCAACAACAGATCGATGACTTGCAGCAGTTGCAGAGCCGGCTCGAAGTCTTCGAGACCAGCCTGCAACAGGCTCGCGAAGAGTGCCCCCTGGGCAGCCTCTAGCGGGTCGTTGAGAAAGGAGCGGAAAGGTGCATTCCGATAGAAAATTCAATTAATCAGTGACGCCAATCAGGCTCAGCGGCTCGCACGAACAAGTACGCTGGCACCGTCCAGACCTCCGGACTCGCTCCACCAGCTCCGCCCTTAGACTTGCGGAGGCAACTTGGGGCACCAAACCAAACTGCGATGTGTTCCTCGGGGACATTGGGGTCCCCCTCAATGCCGACCACGACCGCCAGAAGGCCGTCCAGCTCGACTAAGTCACCACGTTGCCAATTTGTCATGCACAGCACCTTTGAAGGCTTTCGATTTTCAAGTCGGCTCGTTCGCCGCAAGCGCGACACTCACCACAACTCAAGTCGGGGATGACTGCCACCACCCAGCGATTGCGCCCAGGCGGATCGCATTGTAAGCCGCTAAGGCCCAGGAGACCCAGCCTCGCAAGGTGGCGAGACCTCGCCACCCTCCTTAGTCGCTCACTACGCACGCTATACACAACCTGCACCAGCGATGCCCGGAGAATCCGGGAGGCGTGGCCTCAGACCTCGGACAGTCCGGCGACCGTCCTGGGCTTACGGAAGCACAGGTAGTAGACCAGGGTCAGTAACAGCAGGAAGGGCACGCCGAACACCAGGGTCATCTTGAACGCCTCGGTGAAGAAGGTGGTGATCATCACCGCCCCCATCAGCACCAGTCCCAGCAGGGTGCTGTAGGGAAACAGGCGCATGCGGAACGACAGTTGCTGTTCACCATGACGCTGGTGATAACGGCGGAAGCAGTAGTGGGTGAGGAAGATCATGAACCAGGTGAAGATCGCGCCGAACATCGAGATCGCCATCATCAGGACGAATGAGCTCTCCGGGTACAGCACGTTGATCAAGGTGGCCAGGGCAATACCGGAGCTGGACAGCAACAAGGCATTCAGCGGAATCCCGGTCTTGCTCAGGGCGCCCATGGACTTGGGCGCAAAGCCGGCGCGGGACAGGCTGAACATCATCCGCGTGGTGATGTAGAGCTGGCTGTTCATCGCCGACAGGGCCGCGATCAGGATCACGAAGTTCATCACCCCGGTGGCCCCGGGAATGCCGATGGTCTGCATCACCGTGACGAACGGGCTCTGGGCCTTGCCCGCCTGGACCCAGGGCACGATGGCCAGCATCAGGGCCAGGGTCAGCAGGTAGAACACCACCAGGCGCACGATGGTGGCGCGAAACGCCTGCTTCACCGCGCGCTGCGGGTCCTTGGCCTCTCCCGCCGCTACAGCGATCATTTCCACGCTCAGGTAGCTGAAGATCGACACGATCACCGCGATCCACATGCCTTCGAAGCCATTGGGAAAGAAGCCGCCGTGGGCGCTGTAGTTGTGCAGCCCGTAATCCGGGTTGCCGGAGCCGAACACCACGTACACCGCGAGGATGATGAAGCCGACGATGGCGGCGATCTTGATGGTGGAGAACCAGTATTCGAAGTTGCCGAAGGTCTTCACGCTGATGGCGTTGAGCAGGATCAGCACGCTGGAGAAGGATATGATCCACACCCATTCCGGAACGTTGGCGAACCAGTACTTCATGTACATGGCGATGGCCGTGACTTCGGCGCCCACCGCCAGAACGATGGCCGCCCAGTAGGCGTAGCGCACCAGGAAACCGGCCAGCGGGCTGACGTAGAACTCGGCATAAGCGCCGAAGGAACCGGAGGTGGAATGGGCCACGGTCATTTCCGCCAGGCAGCCCATGAGGATCAGGGTGATCAGCGCACCGATGGCGTAGCTCAGCAGCACGCTGGGGCCGGCATAGCCGATGGCATAGGCACTGCCCATGAACAGGCCGGTGCCGATGGCCCCGCCGATGGCGATCATGCTCATCTGGCCGGCGGTCAGCTGGCGCCTGAGGCCGTGCTCGCGATTGGAAATCGCTTCGAAACCCTTGTTGGAGGTGGTCACTTTGAGTGCCTCTTTATTGTTGTGTGCACGTATAAATCGATAGGGCAGCTCGTCCTTGTGCCGCTTGCCCGGGTCGCCGCTGGCTGCGGCAACCCAGGGATAAAACCGTCTCAGGTCACGCTGTGACGCACCTGGAATTGCGCCTGGGCCCAGGTTTTTTCATCGAGGATTTCACCGAGAATCTGCACCGCTTCCCAGACCTCACTGAAGCGGGTGTAGAGCGGGGTGAAGCCGAAACGCATGATCCGTGGCTCGCGATAATCGCCGATCACACCACGGGCAATCAGGGCCTGGATCACCGCGTAGCCTTCGGGGTGTTCGAAGCTCACGTGGCTGCCACGCTTGGCGTGATCGCGTGGGGTCACCAGCTTCAGGTCGTGGCCGGCGCAACGCTGTTCCACCAGTTCGATGAACAGGTCGGTCAGGGCCAGGGACTTGCGCCGCAGGCTCTGCATGTCGGTCTGTTCGAAGACCTCCAGGCCGCACTCGACCATGGCCAGCGAAGTGATCGGCTGGGTGCCGCACAGGTAGCGGGCGATACCGCTGGCGGGCTCGTACTGGGTGGCCATGTCGAACTGCCGGGCATGGCCGAACCAGCCGGACAGTGGCTGGGTCACCAGATTGCACAGGGCAGGAGCAACCCAGGCGAAGGCTTGCGAACCCGGGCCGCCGTTGAGGTATTTGTAGGTGCAGCCGATGGCGTAGTCGGCGCCGCTGCGATTCAGCTCCACCGGCACCGCGCCGGCCGAGTGGGCCAGGTCCCAGAGGCTCAGGGCGCCGGCTTCGTGGATCAGTCCGGTGACGGCCTGCATGTCGTGCATGTAGCCGGTCTTGTAGTTGACGTGGGTGAGCATCACCACCGCCACGTCCTGGTCGATTGCCGCCGGCAGTTGTTCCGGGCTGTCTACCAGGCGCAGGGAATAGCCCTGCTCAAGCATCTGGGTCAGTCCCTCGGCGATGTACAGGTCGGAAGGGAAGTTGCTGCTTTCGGAAACGATCACCCGCCGTTCGGGGGCGCGTTCGGCCTGCACTCGCAAGGCCGCGCTGAGCACCTTGAACAGGTTGATGGTGGTGGTGTCGGTGATCACCACTTCGCCGCTGCCAGCGCCGATCAACGGGGCCAGACGGTCCCCCAGGCGCTGGGACAGGTCACGCCAGCCGGCGCTGTTCCAGCTGCGGATCAGGCCATCGCCCCACTCCTGCTCGATCACTTGCCGGGCCCGTTCCAAGGCGGCCACAGGGCGAGCACCCAGGGAGTTGCCATCGAGGTAGATCACGCCCTCGGGCAAGGCGAACTGTTGGCGCAGCGGCGCCAGTGGGTCCTGTTCATCGAGACGCAGGCAGTGGTTTTTATCGATCATTGGAAGTCCTGTCTTGGTCAAGGTCATGTACGCCTGGCGCGGGCCGGGCACGGGGTCTGGGCGACCCGCAAACCCAGGAAATAATGGACGAAGCCGCAGAGAATTTTCGTGCAAAGTGCAGCGCGTTATCGTACTAATCTCGAATAAAATTCTAATCCTTCAATAAAAAACGCGGATTTATGCCAGCCATGACCCTCGACTCCACCGACCTGCGCATCCTGCACTTCCTGCAACAGGATGGGCGTATCAGCAATCAGGAACTGGCAGAGAAAGTCGCCCTTTCACCCTCCGCCTGCCTGCGCCGCCTGCGCATGCTCGAAGGCGACGGGATCATCAGCGGCTATCGCGCCCAGCTCAACGCCGAGCGCCTGGGGATCGAGTTGGAAGCCATCGTCCATGTGTCCCTGCGCCAGGACGTGGAAGGCTGGCACGAGACCTTTATCAGCAAGGTCCAGCAATGGCCGGAAGTGGTAGCCGCCTACGTGATCACCGGCGCCAGCAACTACGTGCTGCGCATCCGGGCGCGCAACCTCAAGCACTTCTCGGATTTCATCGTCAATCACCTGAACCGCGCGTCCGGGGTTACCGACATCCGCTCGGAAATCGTCCTGCAGAAGATCAAGGAACAGGACGGCCTGCTGGATCTGGTGCTGCGCAAGTAGTCCGTCCTAGAACCCCACCGGGCGCCGCGCCTGGTGGCGCTGGACTGTGGCGCTCGGCGCCTCGTCGAACAGCTTGCGGTACTCCGCGGAAAACCGCCCCAGGTGGGTAAAGCCCCAGGCCAGGGCAATCTCGGAAATATTGCGCGCCGCGCCGTGTTCGAGAATGTCCTGGCGCACGCCATTGAGTCGATGTCGCTTGAGGTAGGCCATGGGCGACAGGGCAAAGTACTTGCGAAAGGCCTCGAACAGCTTGAAGCGTGAAACACCGGCGGCGGCTTCCAGGTCCTCCAGGTGTACCGCCTCTCGGGCATGCTCGTGCAGGTACTGGCGGGCCCGCACCAGATAATGCGGCAGCTTGACCCCGAGCATCGCCTGCAGCTCCGCGGAGTAGTTGTTGGGTTGGGCCAGGATCAGCCCCTTGATCAGGGAGCTCTCGATCTCCCGGGTGAAGGCCAGTTGCTCGTAAAGTTCGTTGCCCTGGGCCAGTTCGCCAATGAAGTGATGCGCCATGCGCCACCAGGCCGCGGCGGCGCCCTGCCGTGCGTCCATGGCAGGCTCGAAGCGCAGCGGCTGCTCGACCGGGCGTTGCAGCAATGCCTCCAGGGCTTCGCTCATGGCCGGCCGGGAAATCACCACCTGCAACTTGCGGCAGTCGCCGGAGATGGCCAGCACCTGGCTTTCGTTGGGGGCAATGATCACCCCCTGGTCAGGGTCCGAACGCAGCAGGCGACCGTCCTTGCTCAGCTCCTGCTCGCCGCACAGGGGCAGGCTCAGGCTGTAGCTGCTGAAGCGCTCGGTGTCTTCGATATCGACGACCACGTCGGTGCCGTATTCGATGATGCCCAGGGTCGTAGCGCGTGACCTGAGGACGTTGGCACTGTGGTGGAAACGAATGCGTTCGGGGTTAGCGGTTTCCAGGCGGTGCGGCCCACAGATACCCGCCATCCAGCTCCTGGCCCCTTCAAGGTCATAGCGATCGATACGAATCTCGCGAAACAGCCCATCAGCCTTGCTATTCATCACGGCGCACCCACGGCAATTATTATTCAGCGCGCTCTGACGGCGCGTCTTGTGTGACAGGGCAAGTTTTGCGCCAGCCGGCAACGCTGCCAACCCAGTGGATAGCAATCGCCCACTAAGTGGATAACCCGCCCCCATCGTCCTCTCTGGCCGGGCCCACAGTAGCCCATCGGCGCCCCGTGGTGCAGCTGTCGATCGCCGATCCGCTCAAAGGTGGGTCGCAGCTGGGTCACAACTACCCAGGCAATTTTATGGATGGCCTTGGCCGACTAAGCGGATAGCCACCGGCGCCCCGCACTCTCTCTAATGACTGCACCCGATTGACCTGAATAAAAAAGGTACCGACTCATGAGTGGTGCAAGAAGCGTCGAGCAGTGGCAAGACTTCATCCACGGCTGCCTGGACTTCCGCCCCGCGGACGGAGTGTTCCGTATCGCCCGGGAGATGTTCACCGAGCCCGAGCTGTTCGATCTGGAGATGGAACTGATCTTCGAGAAAAACTGGATCTACGCCTGTCACGAAAGCGAACTGCCCAACAACCACGACTTCATCACCATGCGCGCCGGGCGCCAGCCGATGATCATCACCCGCGATGGCGAGGGCCGACTCAATGCCCTGATCAACGCCTGCCAACACCGCGGCACCACCCTGACTCGGGTGGGCAAGGGCAACCAGTCGACCTTCACCTGCCCGTTCCACGCCTGGTGCTACAAGAGCGACGGGCGCCTGGTGAAGGTCAAGGCGCCGGGGGAATACGACGAAGGCTTCGACAAGGCCACCCGCGGCCTTAAAAAGGCCCGCATCGACAGCTACAAGGGCTTTGTCTTCATCAGCCTGGACGTGGCCGCCGACAACAGCCTGGAAGACTTCCTGGGCGACGCGCGGATCTTCTTCGACATGATGGTCGCCCAGTCCCCCAACGGTGAGCTGGAAGTACTGCCGGGCAAGTCCGCCTACACCTACGACGGCAACTGGAAGCTGCAGAACGAGAACGGCCTGGACGGTTATCACGTCAGCACCGTGCACTACAACTACGTGGCCACGGTGCAGCACCGTCAGCAGGTCAACGCTGACAACGGCACCGGCAGCAGCGCCACCCTGGACTACAGCAAGCTCGGCGCCGGCGACGCCAGCACCGACGACGGCTGGTTCGCCTTCAACAACGGCCACAGCGTGCTGTTCAGCGAAATGCCCAACCCGGCGGTGCGTTCCGGCTACGCCAGCATCATGCCGCGCCTGGTGGAAGAGCACGGCCAGGCCAAGGCCGAGTGGATGATGCACCGCCTGCGCAACCTGAACATCTACCCCAGCCTGTTCTTCCTCGACCAGATCAGCTCCCAGCTGCGGATCATCCGCCCCATCGCCTGGAACAAGACCGAGATCATCAGCCAGTGCATCGGGGTCAAGGGCGAGAGCGACGCCGACCGGGAAAACCGCATCCGCCAGTTCGAGGATTTCTTCAACGTCTCGGGCATGGGCACGCCGGACGACCTGGTGGAGTTTCGCGAGGCCCAGCGCGGCTTCCAGGGGCGCCTGGAGCGCTGGAGCGATGTCTCGCGCGGCCATCACCGCTGGGCCACCGGCCCCACCGCCAACAGCGAGAACCTGGGCATCCAGCCGGCCATGACCGGTACCGAAATCACCCATGAAGGGCTGTATGTCAACCAGCACCGCAACTGGCAGAAATTCCTCCTCGACGGCCTGCAGCGCCAGTCCCTGAAACTGCGTGAGGTATGAACATGAATGCGCAATTGCAGTACCAGATCGAGCAATTCTTCTATCGCAAGTGCGAACTGTGCGACGCCCAGGACTGGGACGCCTACCTGCAGCTGTTCGCCGTGGACAGCGAGTTCCACCTGCCGCAATGGGACTCGGAACACGTCTACACCCGGGACCCGAAACGCGAGATGTCGCTGATCTACTACGCCAACCGTTCGGGGCTGGAAGACCGGGTGTTCCGCCTGCGCACCGGCAAGGCGGCCTCGACCATTCCCATGCCGCGCACCCTGCACATGGTCAGCAACCTGCGCATCGCCGAGGGCGACAACGGGCTGCTGCAGGTGCGCCTGAACTGGCACACGCTGTTCTATCGCCTGGCCACCTCCGAGGACTTCTACGGTCACGCCACCTACGACCTCAAGCCCCATGGCGACAGCTGGCTGATCCAGCGCAAGCACGTGCTGCTGCTCAACGACACGATCAACTCGGTGCTCGATTTCTACCACCTCTGACTCGACGGACATCTCTTCATGACGCACAAGGTCGCGTTCAGCTTTGCCGACGGCAAGACCCTGTTCTTCCCGGTCAAGGCCAATGAAATATTGCTCGACGCTGCCCTGCGCAACGGCATCAAGATCCCCCTGGACTGCCGCGAAGGCGTCTGCGGCACCTGCCAGGGCCGTTGCGAGTCGGGCCAGTACAGCCAGGACTATGTGGACGAGGAAGCCCTATCGCCCCAGGACCTGGAGCAACGCAAGATGCTCACCTGCCAGACCCGGGTGCAGTCCGATGCGGCGTTCTATTTCGACTTCGATTCCAGCCTGTGCCACAACGCCGATCCGGTGCGACGCACCGGCTCGGTGATCGACGTGCGCCAAGTCTCGGACAGCACCGCCATCCTGCACCTGGACCTGGGTAGCAGCGAGGCACCGCTGGAGTTTCTCCCCGGCCAGTACGCACGCCTGCAAGTTCCCGGCACCGACAGCAGCCGGGCCTACTCCTTCGCCAACCGGCCGGGAGCGGACAACCAGTTGCAGTTCCTGATCCGCCTGCTGCCCGACGGGGTGATGAGCAACTACATCCGCGAGCGTTGCCTGGTGGGCGACAGCATCGAAATGGAGGCGCCGCTGGGGGCTTTCTATCTGCGCCAGATCAGCCGGCCGCTGCTGCTGGTGGCCGGCGGCACCGGGCTGTCGGCGCTGCTGGCGATGCTCGAACAGATCGTCGAGCAGGGCTGCCAGCAACCGGTGCACCTGTACTACGGCGTGCGCCAGAGTGCCGATCTGTGCGAACTGGAGCGTATCCAGGCGCTGGGCGAGCGCCTGCAAGGGTTTCGCTTCACCCCGGTGATCAGCGACGCCGACCCGGATTGGTCGGGCAAGCGCGGCTACATCACCGAGCACTTGGACAGCAGCGAACTGCGCGACCAAGACAGCGACCTGTACGTTTGCGGACCGCCACCGATGGTCGATTCGATTCGAACCTGGCTGCAAGAACAGCAACTTAACCGCGTTCAGCTGTATTACGAGCGGTTTACCGAGAGTAATATCTGATCCCGTCAGCATTGAGCCGCGATCGGTCCCGTTCACCACGGGATCGGTCCTGATAACAACTAGAAGAGAGCGCACATTAGTGGATCAAACCTTGCAACAAGGTGAACTCAAGCGTGGCTTGAAGAATCGCCATATTCAGTTGATCGCCCTGGGCGGGGCGATCGGCACCGGACTCTTCCTCGGCTCGGCCGGGGTGCTCAAGTCCGCCGGACCTTCGATGATCCTCGGCTATGCGATTGCCGGGTTCATTGCCTTCCTGATCATGCGCCAGTTGGGGGAAATGATCGTCGAAGAGCCGGTGGCCGGCTCTTTCAGCCACTTCGCCCACAAGTACTGGGGCGGCTACTTCGGCTTTCTCGCCGGCTGGAACTACTGGGTGCTGTATGTCCTGGTGGGCATGGCCGAGCTCACCGCGGTGGGCAAGTACGTGCAGTTCTGGTGGCCGGAAATCCCCACCTGGGTCAGTGCGGCGGTGTTCTTCGTGCTGGTCAACCTGATCAACATGATGAACGTGAAGTTCTTCGGTGAGGCCGAGTTCTGGTTCGCCATCATCAAGGTGGTGGCCATCGTCGGCATGATCGTCCTCGGTTGCTACATGCTGTTCAGCGGCAGCGGTGGCAGCCAGGCGTCGGTGAGCAACCTCTGGTCCCACGGCGGTTTCTTCCCCAACGGCGGCACCGGCCTGCTGATGGCCATGGCATTCATCATGTTCTCTTTCGGCGGCCTGGAACTGGTGGGCATCACCGCTGCCGAAGCCGCCGAGCCGCGTAAAGTGATTCCCAAGGCCATCAATCAGGTGGTGTACCGGGTGCTGATCTTCTACGTCGGCGCCCTGGCCGTGCTGCTGTCGCTGTATCCGTGGGATGAACTGCTGGTGAGCCTCAACGCCGGCGGCGACGCCTACAGCAGCAGCCCTTTCGTGAAGATCTTCTCGCTGATCGGCAGTGATGCGGCGGCGCAGATCCTCAACTTCGTGGTCCTGACCGCAGCACTGTCGGTGTACAACAGCGGTGTGTACTGCAACAGCCGCATGCTCTATGGCCTGGCCGAACAGGGCGACGCGCCCAAAGCGCTGATGAAGCTCAACAAGCAGGGCGTGCCGATTCTGGCCCTGGGCATTTCCGCGCTGATCACGCTGCTCTGCGTACTGGTCAACTACCTGGCGCCCCACGAAGCGCTGGAGCTGTTGTTCGCCCTGGTGGTGGCTGCACTGATGATCAACTGGGCGCTGATCAGCCTGACCCACCTGCGCTTTCGCAAGGCCATGGCCGAGCAAGGCGTGGTGCCGTCGTTCAGGGCGTTCTGGTCGCCACTGAGCAACTACCTGTGCCTGGCGTTCATGCTGATGATCATCGGCGTGATGTGGATGATCCCGGGCATCCGCGCCTCGGTGTATGCGATTCCGGTGTGGGTCCTGGTGATTTGGGGCTTCTACCGCCTGAGTCATGCACGCAAGGCCGGACAGCCCGCCCTGCACTAAGGCTCAAGGTTGCAACACCCGAAAGCCCGGCCGGGATCAAGGCCGGGCTTTTTTGTCGGCGGCGCAAAAGCGGTCTGCCAATTAGGGCGAATGTGGCCTGAAACAACAGTCCGCCCTCTCTCTAGAATCGACTCCCTCCCGGCACCTGAGCCTGGGAGCCTGTTTCTGGATGGAGAGCGGCTGATGAACAGAACGGCGACAAGCCTGCGCTGGACCGATGTTTTCTCGCCCACCGTGGCGGCGCTGATTTCAGTGCTGGTGAACTACGGCGGAACCTTTGTCCTGGTGTTCCAGGCCGCCGAGCTGGCACGGCTGTCAGCGGCCCAGACTGCGTCCTGGGTCTGGGCGGTGTCGGTCGGTGTCGGCCTGACCGGGCTGTGGCTGAGCCTGCGTTACAAGGCGCCGATCATCACTGCCTGGTCCACACCCGGCGCGGCGTTCCTGGCCACGGTGATGCCCTTTACGCCCTATGCCGAGGTGATCGGTGCCTACCTGATCTCGGCCCTGGGGTTCATCATCCTCGGCGGCTCCGGGGCCTTCGACAAACTGGTGCGGATGATCCCCAAGGGCATCGCCGCCGGCCTGCTGGCGGGCATTCTGCTGCAGTTCGGGATCAATGCCTTTGGCGGCGCCAGCGCCGACCCGCTATTGGTGACAGTGCTGTTGGTGTCCTACGCCCTGCTGCGGCGTTTCACCTCGCGCTTTGCCGTGGTGGGCATCCTGGTCATCGGCCTGGGGCTGCTTATCGCTCAGCAGCGGATCGACTTTTCTGCAGTGCACTTGAGCCTGGCCGTGCCGGTATTCACCGCGCCGCAGTTCTCCCTGCAGGCCTTGCTCGGAGTGGCCTTGCCGCTGTTCGTCATCACCCTCACCGGCCAGTACATGCCCGGCATGCTGGTGTTGCGCAATGACGGCTACAGCACCAGCGCCAATCCAGTGCTCACGGTCACCGGCCTGGGTTCGCTGCTGATGGCACCGTTCGGCGCCCATGCCTTCAACGTGGCGGCCATTACCGCGGCGATCTGTACCGGCAAGGACGCCCATCCTGACCCGAAAAAACGCTACATCGCCGGTATCGCCTGCGGGCTGTTCTACATCCTGGTGGGCACCTTCGGCGTGACCCTGGCCAGCCTGTTCATGGTGCTGCCCAAGACCTTTATCAGCGCCCTGGCGGGCCTGGCGCTATTGGGGGCCATCGGCGGCAGCCTGGCCAATGCCATGGCCGACGCGGCCACCCGGGAAACCGCGCTGATCACCTTCCTCGCCACCGCGGCCAACGTCACCCTGCTCGGGGTCGGCGGTGCCTTTTGGGGGCTGGTGGCCGGCTTGACCGCGCACCTGCTGATCCATGGCCGGGCCACTCTGTTGACCGCCCGTACCGTCAAACCCTGAAGGCCAGCGCCTGGCTAGGCCTTTCTCAGGGCCTGGGCCAGGCGTGCCATGGTCGTTTCGATTTCATGGGCGCTCAGCGAGGCGTAGCCCAGCAACCAACCTGGCTGCTTGTGCTCCCCGGCATACAGCCGGCCGAGCCCCGGCAACTGGATGCCGGCCCTGGCGGCTCGTTGCTGGGTCAACGCTTCGCTCCAGCCGGGCTCCAGCAGGCAAGGAATCTGCAACCCGCCCGGTGGCGGCAAGGCCACGGCAATGCCCTGCAAATGCCGCCCGATGGCATCGAGCATGGCTTGCCGACGCTCGGCGTACAGCTTGCGCATGGCCCGCACATGGGCGTTGTAGTGCCCCTCCTCCATGAACCGCGCCAAGGTCAGCTGGAGGATCTGCGGCGTGTGCCCGTCCATGATGCTGCGGGCCGCGCTGAAGGCGCTCACCAGCTCGCTGGGCAGGGCCATGTAGCCCATGCGCAGGCCCGGGTAGAGGGTCTTGCTGAAGGTGCCGATGTAAAGGGTGCGCTGATACGGGTCCAGGCCCTGGACACAGGCGGTGGGCAAACCGTCGTAGTGGAACTCGCTGTCGTAGTCGTCCTCGATGATCCATTTCTCCTGCTCGGCGGCCCAGCGGGTCAGTTCCAGGCGGCGCTCCAGGGACAGGGTGACGCCCGTGGGGTACTGATGGGACGGCGTCACATAGACACAGCGGGCGCCACTGCGGTCGGCCCGCAGCAGGTCGGTGCGAATGCCCTGGCTGTCGACATCGATGGGCACGATGCGCGCCTCGGCGGCCTCGAATGCCTTGCGTGCGCCGAAGTAGCCCGGGTTCTCCAACAGGATCGGCTTGCCGGCGTCCACCAGCAGTTGCGCGCACAGAAACAGCGCCTGGCGGGTACTGCTCAGCACCAGGATCTGCTCGGGCTGCACCTTGGCTCCGCGCTCCAGGTTCAGGTAGGCGGCAATGGCCTTGCGCAGAGGCAGCGCGCCCTGGGGATCACCATGCAGCAGTACATTGGCGCGGTAATCCTTCAGCGCCTGGCGTTGCAGGCGTTCCCAGACGTCCAGCGGGAAGCTGCGGGTTTCCGGCAGCCCGGTAGCAAAGGCGGTGACGGCCTGCTGATCGCTGACGCCGCCCCTTTGCAACAGCAGCGCGCCGCGCCGACTCAGGCCCGCCCCAGGCTCTCGGCTGTGCCCAGGCTGCCCCTGCAACTGCTGGCGGCGGCGGACCGAGCCGCGCAACTGGGCACCGATGGCTTCACAGACATAACTCCCCGAACCTTCGCGGCGCTGGATAAAACCGTCGCGCTGCAACTGCACATAGGCGTTTTCCACGGTGTCCCGGGAGACCGCCAGCGACTTGGCCAGGGCTCGACTGGCCGGCAACTTCACCCCAGGCCCCAAGGCGCCATCGAGGATCAGCCCGCGCAACGCACGCTGGATGCGCTGGTGCAGATCCAGAGGGCGGAACTCAGGGTCGCTGAGGCGCATCTTGAGGGTTTCAAGCTCGAAGGTCCGGGACATGTGGTCTGCCTGGAAGAGTAAAAATTCTGCACTTAAGGCAGCCACTTTATCTCCAGAGCGCAACTGTCGCCAATGCCTACCACTCTGCAACGACCTATGTAGCCGCTGCCGCAGGCTGCGCTAAGGTCCGCAGGACCTTCCAGACCTCAAGAGCACGTCTGCTGCGCAGGCGATCGCAGCCTGCGGCTGCAGCGACATTAGGGATTCAGGCAATCAGACGCCGGCAGGCAAATGAAAACGCCCCGGCAGGCGGAGCGTTTTGCGGATCAGAGCGAGGATCGCACTCGCCACAACTCGGGGAACAGCACGGTGTCGAGCATCTTGCGCAGGTAGCCCACGCCTTCGGTGCCGCCGGTGCCAGGCTGGAAGCCGATGATGCGCTCCACGGTGGTCACGTGACGGAAGCGCCACTGGCGGAAGGAGTCCTCCAGGTCGATGAACTTTTCCGCCAACTGATACAGGTCCCAATAGGCCGAAGGGTTGGCGTATACCTCGCGCCAGGCCGCCTCCACCGACGGGTCATGCTGAGTCGTGGTGGTGCTGTTCAGGGCCAGGCGCGCGGGGTCGATACTCAAGCCGCTGCGAGCCATCAGGGCAATCGCTTCGTCATACATGGACGGCGTGGCAATCGATTCTTCCAGGGACTGCAGCAGCTCGGGACGGTGGGCGTGAGGCCGCAGCAGGGCCGCGCTCTTGTTACCGAGGATGAATTCGATTTCCCGGTACTGGAACGACTGGAAGCCCGAGGACTGGCCCAGGTACGGGCGGATCGACTTGTACTCGGACGGCGTCATGGTGGCCAGCACGGCCCAGGCGTGCACCAGCTGGTCGAAGATCCGCGACACCCGCGCCAGCATCTTGAACGCCGGGGGCAACTGGCCCTGGCGCACCTGCTCGCGGGCGGCCTTGAGCTCATGAAGCATCAGCTTCATCCACAGCTCCGAAGTCTGGTGCTGGATGATGAAGAGCATTTCGTTGTGGTCCGGCGACAGCGGATGCTGGGCGCTGAGAATACGCCCCAGGTCCAGGTAGTCGCCGTAGCTCATGGAGTCGGAGAAATTCAGCTCGGCGTTATGCCATTCATCCGGTGGGTTGCTTGAAAAAGGACATTGGCTCATGGCGTGGGCTCCTCGCCTCAGGCAGCGGTTACCACCCGCAGGCTGTGCAACCCGGGGCGGGATGCACAACGGCGCGGACGGCCAGCTGTGTATTTATTGTAGGAATCAATCGGCCAGGGGGCGCAGGATCGCCCGCACCGGACTGGCATCCAGGTGGGCAAAGCGCAGTGGCAGGGCAATCAGTTCGTAGTCGCCTTCGGCAACCTCATCCAGGACTATCCCCTCAAGGATCGCCATGCCGTGGCGGGCCACGGTGTTATGAGCATCCATGGTCTTGGACCGCTGGGGATCGAGGGACGGGGTGTCGATGCCGATCAGGCGCACGCCGAGGCTGGCCAGCAGTTCGATGGTGGCTGGAGCTACCGCGGTAAAGTCCGGGTCCCACGTGCTCAGCGGCGCCTGTGGATAAGTGCGTAGCAAGACTCGCGCAGGCAAGTTGTCCAAGCGTCCGAGCACGGCTTCGGGCTGCACCAGGGCGCCGCTGTCCAGGCAATGCAGGACCCGGCACGGGCCCATGTAGACATCCAGCGACACTTCGCCGATGGGCAAGCCGTCCGGCCGGTAATGCAGGGGTGCGTCGACATGGGCGCCAGTGTGGGGCGACAGGGTTACGCGCCCGACATTCACCGGGCATTCGGGCCCGAACTGCCAGACGCGCTCCTCCTGGAACGGCGTGTCCCCCGGCCAGGTCGGGGTCGCGGTACTCAAAGGCGGGCTGATATCCCACCAGCGTGGTGTATTTTCCATTCGTGCGGCTCTCGGTCACTCCGGACTGAATGATACGAGCGATACCAGTAAAGATTCTTGCGAAATAACTCGGGCATCGTCAGATATTTCGCAAATCCTGCTAAAAAACTGCCCTTTGTCGAGGGAATGTTTCAAGCGCCAGCCGCCCGTTATCCCCCAGCCGGCAGCAACTCTCGCATTGCGCTTCTGGATACCCCGAGGTCGAGAACAGACATCCCCCTGAACGTGGGGCGCTATAGGGTGCGTCTTCAGTTCTCTGCCCGCTAGGAGCACAGCATGTCGCAACCCATTACCGTTCTGCGCGATACCCACCCACTGCCCGTCCTCGACGCCTGCAAGTGGGAAAAACTCGAGGGCGATCCCCACACCGTGAACCTCAACGCCTATACCAGCGAGGACGGCAGCAAGATCATGGGCACCTGGATCTGCACCCCGGGCAAGTGGCGAGTGGCCTATGAGAAGTGGGAGTACTGCCATTTCCAGGAAGGGTACTGCGTGATCACCCCGGATGGCCGCGATCCCATCCACTTGCGTGCCGGCGATATCTTCGTGGTGGAACCCGGGATGAAAGGCACCTGGGAAGTGGTGGAAACCGTGCGCAAATACTTCGTGTTTGCCTGAGTCAGAACACACCGGGGGGCCCCTTCGACCTGGGCTCCCCTTCCGGCATTGCCATTGAACACAACGCGCTCCGCCAAATGTCTATATAATCACTGCCAAATGGCAAAGGCAGGAGTAGCACTCATGGTTGCGCTGACAGGCACCGGCATTGCCCCCAAACGGCGGGGCAAACTGGTATTGAAAGAACAGTCTGCGGACATCCTCCTGGGTGGCCGGGCACGGTTTGACGACCGCATTTCGATCTATCGCTTGACCGAGGAAGGCATCCCTCTGACGGCGATCATCAAGTTCGTCTCCTCGGTCCCCATGCTCAAGGACGAACAGGTCCTGGCCAAGATCATCGGCCTCTCCGAACGCACCCTGCATCGGCGCCTGAAAACCCCGGACGAACCCCTGAACCCGGAGCAGAGTGCCCGCGCGGTACGCTTTGCCCAGGTGCTGGCCAAGGCCCAGGACGTCTTCGGCAGCAGTGAAGAGGCACAGGACTGGATGGCCAAGCCGGTGATGGGCCTCGACGGCCATAAACCGGTGGATCTGCTGACCAACCCCATCGGCTTCGAACTGGTGGACGAGTTCCTCACCCGCCTGGAATACGGGGTCTATCAGTGATCAGTATTCCGGGCAGCAGCGAGATTCATTTCTGGCGACTGGACGCCGCCCGGCACGCCGACAGCTGGGACAGTGGCATCGGTGCCGAGCTGTGCGGCGGCCGCTGGAACTCCAAAGGGGTCAAGGCCGTGTATGGCAGCGCCGATCCGGCCACGGCGATTCTGGAAGTGGCGGTGCACAAGGGCTTTGCCGCACTGGATAACGTGCCCCATGTCCTCACTGGCGCCCTGATCCAGGACCCGTCGGCCATCTACCGCGTGGATGAACGCAGCCTGCCCAATCCCAACTGGCTGATCCCGGGCATTCCCAGTGCCGGCCAGCAGAAATTCGCCGACCAGTTGCTGGCCGACCATCCATTCGTGCTGGTGCCCTCATCGGTGTCCCGGCACAGCTGGAACATTCTGATCAATCCATTGCTGGCCAAAGGGCTGTATCAGGTGGTGATCCAGGAACGCTTCGGCCTCGACACCCGTCTCAACCCTCCCCCGCACACCGCTGCCAATCGCCCGAACTGAACCCACAAAAAAGCGGGAACCTGCCCGACGCAGATTCCCGCAAACGCCCCGGCTGAAGGGGCCGCGTTCAACACCAATCTTCGCCAGACTTGAAATCGCTGCGGCCCTTCGGGCCGTTCGCAGCCTGCGGCAGCGGCTACACCCATCCTTGTAGCCGCTGCTGAGCCCGCGAAGCTGCGAAAAGGACCGCAAGGCCTTGCTTGGCGCTATCCAGCTTTGAGATCGCTGCGTCCGTTCGCAGCCTGCGGCAGCGGCTACACAAGCTTTGCCTTACTGCGGTTTGCGGTAGCTGTTGACGATGGCCGAGAAGTCCTTGCCGCCTTCCCCACGCTGGCTCATGGCCTGGTACAGCTGCTGGGCCACGGCGCCGAGCACCACCGGCTGGTGAGCCTGGCGCGCGGCCTCGGTGGCCAGCCCCAGGTCCTTGAGCATCAGCTCGGCACCAAAGCCGCCGGTGTAGCCCCGGGACGCAGGGGCGGTTTCAATTACTCCAGGCCACGGGTTGTAGGTATCGGAACTCCAGCAACGACCGGTGGAGCTGTTGATGATCCCCGCCAGCACCTGGGTATCGATGCCCAGGGCATCCCCCAGGGCCATGGCTTCGCTGACGCCGATCATCGAAATCCCCAGCAGCAGGTTGTTGCAGATCTTGGCGATCTGCCCGGTGCCCACTTCGCCGCAATGCACGATGTTGCGCCCCATCTGCGCCAGCACTGGCTGCAGGGTGGCGAACAGCTCGGCACTGGCGCCGACCATGAAGGTCAGGGTCCCAGCCTGGGCGCCACCGGTGCCGCCGGACACCGGCGCATCGGCCATGGCCACACCTTGCTTGGCAGCCACAGCGGCCACTTCACGAGCGGTCTGCGGGTCGATGGTGCTGCAGTCCACCGCCGGGACGCCGCGGCCAATCCCCGCCAGCACCCCGTCTTCACCCAGCCACACACTGCGCACATGGGCGGCGGCCGGGAGCATGGTGATCACCAGTTCGGCGCCTTCGGCGGCCGCCTTGGGCGAGGCAGCAACACGCCCGCCCAGTTGCGCCAACTCCGCCAACACGCTCTGGTTGAGGTCGAACAGGTTCAGCTGATGCCCGGCCTTGATCAGGTTGCGGGCCATGGGTGCGCCCATGTTGCCCAGGCCGATAAATGCAATGTTCATGTCAGGCTCCTCAACGCAGGCTGATGGTGGTGTTCACACCGTCATTGACGCTGTCATCGTCGAACCAGCGGGCGGTGACGGTCTTGGTCTGAGTGTAGAACTGCACCACTTGCTTGCCGTACGGGCCCAGGTCACCGAGCTTGGAGCCGCGGGAGCCGGTGAAGCTGAAGAACGGAACCGGCACCGGAATCGGGATGTTGATACCCACTTGGCCGACGTCGATTTCGCTCTGGAACTTGCGCGCCGCCGCACCGCTCTGGGTGAACAGGCCGGTGCCGTTGCCGAAGGGGTTGGCGTTGACCAGGGCGATGGCCTGATCCAGGGTGTCCACCTCCAGCACCACCAGCACCGGGCCGAAGATTTCCTGGGTGTAGATCTGCATAGAGGGGGTTACCCCGGAGAACAGGGTCGGGCCGATGAAGTTGCCTTGCTCGTAGCCCGGGACCTGGATGCCGCGGCCATCGAGCTCCAGCTTGGCGCCTTCTTTCACGCCGCTTTCGATCAGTTCCAGAATCCGCGCCTTGGCGCGCTTGGACACCACCGGGCCAACATCGGTGCCCGGCTCGCTGCCGGCGTTGACCTTGAGTTTCTGTGCCAGGGCCTTGAGGTCCGGCAGCCATTGTTTCGAGGCGCCCACCAGCACCACCACCGAGGTGGCCATGCACCGCTGACCAGCAGCGCCGAAGCCTGCGCCCACCAGGGCATTGAGGGTCTGTTCGCGGTTGGCGTCGGGCAGCACGACGGCGTGGTTCTTGGCGCCCATCATCGATTGCACACGCTTGCCGTGCTTGCCCGCCAGGTCATAGACGTGAGTGCCGACCGCGGTCGAACCGACGAAGGACACGGCTTTGATGTCCTTGTGAGTGCACAGCGCATCCACCACGTCCTTGCCGCCGTGCACCACGTTGAGCACGCCGGCCGGGACCCCAGCTTCCACCGCCAGCTCCACCAGCAGCATGGTGGACAGCGGGTCCTGCTCGGAAGGCTTGAGAACGAAGGTGTTGCCGCAGGCGATGGCCATCGGGAACATCCACAGCGGGATCATCGCCGGGAAGTTGAACGGGGTGATCCCGGCGCACACACCGATCGGCTGGCGCAGGGTATAGGTGTCCACACCGCCGGCGACGTTCTCGGCGAACTCGCCCATCTGCAGGGTGCCGATGGAGCAGGCATGCTCCACCACTTCCAGGCCGCGGAAGATGTCACCCTCGGCGTCGGCGAGGGTCTTGCCCTGTTCGGCGCTGAGGACTGCGGCAATGCGCTTGGAATGCTCACGGATCAAGGCCTGGAGCTTGAGCATGATGCGCATCCGCGCGCCGATCGGAGTCAGTTTCCAGGTCTGGAAAGCGCGCTGGGCGGCGGCGATCGCGGCATCGACTTCAGCGGCCGTGGCAAAGGGCACCTTGGCCAGCACTTCCTGGGTCGCCGGGTTGACGATGTCGTGCCATTCCTGGCTCTGGGACTGGACCCATTCACCGTCGATCAGCAGTTTGACCTGTTGCAGGGTGGTGCCGTCGGGCTTGAGGGATGCGTTCATGGGGTCTCCTGACTTCTTGAGTTCTTATGCAGGGAACCAAGGCGGGCAAGCGCCTTGAAAGAGGGGCTGTCGCGAGTTGGTGTCGGACGGTTTTTGGAGTATAGATGTGCAAACTTCTAATAAGAACGCACATAAAAACCGGTCCATCATGCAAAAAAACATCACCTCGCTAAGCTCCCTGAACTGGGACGACCTGAAGTTTTTCCTCGAAGTGGCGCGCACCCGCAAGGCCAGCAGCGCGGCCAAGCGCCTGGCGGTGGACTACACCACGGTGTCGCGACGCATCGGTTCGCTGGAAACCGCCCTGGGCACCCTGTTGTTCGAAAAGTCCCGCACCAACGGTTTTGTTCTGACCGCCGAGGGCCAGCGCCTGCTGGGTTATGCCGAGTCCATCGAAAGCACCCTGCACATGGCGTGCGAGCAGGTCTCGGGTTCTGGCGTGGCGCTGTCCGGACACGTACGCATGGGCTGCACCGAGGGCTTCGGCAGCTTCTTCATCACCCCGCAGTTGAGCCACTTCCTCGATGAGTACCCGGCGATCTCAGTGGACATCCTGCCGCTGCCGCACTTCATCAGCCTATCCAAGCGCGAGGCGGACATCGTCATTGCCCTGGAACGCCCGGAGCACGGCCCCTACGTGTGCTGCAAGCTGTGCGACTACCGCCTGCAGCTATACGCCACCCAGGAATACCTCGACCGCCACCCGCCGATCCGCCGCCCCGGCGACCTGAGTGAGCATCAATTCATCAGCTACGTGGACGACCTGGCGTTCAGTTCCGAGCTGCTGTACCTGGCCAATGTGGTGCCCGGGGCCAGCGCCAACCTGCGCAGCACCAGCGTCATTGCCCAGTACGTGGCGGCGCAGCAGGGCCGCTCGCTGGCGATCCTGCCGTGCTTCCTGGCGGCCCAGGACCCGCGCCTGCTGCCGGTGCTGCCCAAGGAGATCAACCTGACCCGGCAATTCTGGATGTACTGCCGGGAAGACCTGCGCAAACTGAAGCGGATTACCCTGTTGTGGGATTACATCCGCGAGGTGACCGAGCAGAATCGGCCGCTGCTCATGGGGGACAGTCGCAGCATGCTGTTCGCCGCCCCCTGATCTTTAGCGACCGCCAAGCTAAAGCCGCAAAAGTGTGGATCGCCGATCAGTCGGCGATCACCACGATCGACACCCGGCGGTTCTCGGTGCGCCCGGCTGCGGTGCTGTTGGAAGCCACCGGCTCGCTGCTGCCCAGACCGCGCAGCTGGATGTTCTCTTCACGCATGCCGACCTGGGTCAGCACCTTGACCACGCTCTTGGCCCGGCGCACGGAAAGCTGCACGTTGTAGGCCTCCTTGCCCGAAGCGTCGGTGTGGCCATCGACCCGGACCTTCTGGATATCCACACTGAGCAGGGCCTTGCCGATGCGCTGGACGATCTCGGTGCTGGCCTGGTTCAGGGTCTCCACATCGCTGCCAAACAGCACCTTGCCCGACAGGCCGAAGGCCCAGCCTTCATCCGTCAGTTCGAAGCCCTCCTGTTTCAGTACCGCGATCTGCTGTGGAGTCAGACCTTTGGGCGGCACGCTCTGGCAGCCGGTCAGGGCCAAGAGGGCCATCAATACCAGGGTGCTGAACAGTCGAACCGTACGTTGCGTCATTGAGAACAAGGGAATTAGCTCCTGTTTTGAACCTGAACGATAGGGAGCTCCGCCCCCACTGTGTGTTGCCCGCCTCGCGAGCCGCGCTTGGCGTGGTACATGGCCTCATCGGCAGCGTTCAACAGGCTGCCGGGAGTCACGCCATGGTCCGGGTACACGGCAATGCCGATGCTCAGCGACGTCATGATCGACAGGTTGCCAGGCAATTGAATCGGCACGTCCATGCTGTGGATGATTTTGTCTGCGATGCGCTGGGCATCTTCAACCCGGTGCAGCGGGCTGAGCAGCACGGCGAATTCGTCGCCGCCCAGCCGGGCCACCAGATCCTCTTCACGCAGCTGCGCGCGAATTCGCGTGGCCACCGCCACCAGCACCGCATCACCCGCGGCGTGGCCGAAGTTGTCGTTGATTTCCTTGAACCGGTCACTGTCGAGAAACAGCACCGCCATGCGCTCGTTGAGCTTGTTGGCGCTGCGCAGTGCACGAATCAGCCGCCCCTCGAAAAACGCCCGGTTGGGCAGGCCGGTCAGGCTGTCGTGACTGGCCTGGTGAGCCAGGGTCTCATTCTCGCTTTGCAGGTGAGTCTGCCAGGCTTCCAGCTCATCGAGCAGGGCATTGAAGTCGTTGCCGAGGTTGTCCAGTTCGGCGATTTCCGCCGGCGGCACCCGCTGATCAAAGGCCCGCTCGCGCCGCGCCGCGTGGGCCACTTCCGCCAGGCTGCGCAAGGGTCCGGTGATCCCCCGCAGTTGCCGGCGTGCCAGGTACAGCGACACCCAGGCACTCAAGGCGGTACAAAGCACGATACCCACCAGACCACTGAGCAGAAAGCGCAGCAGACTGCCGCCATGGCCGGTGACGTTGACGCTGCCCACTTCTCGGTTCTGATGAAGAATCGGCAAGCTGATGGGCTTTTCCAGGATCGCACTGGCAACGTGCATTTCCAGACGGGTCAGCAGACCGCTTTCCGGACGTTGCCAACTGGCCAGCAGGCGGCCCTGGTTGTCATAGACCTTGGCATCGGCCACCTCTTCGGTTGAGGCAATCAGGGCCAGGGCCTCGGTGGCCACCACACTGTCGTTGAACACCACCGCCGCTTCCACGGTGTAGCTGATGGACCGGGCAATCAGGTGCAGGTTGTGATCGGCATAGACGCGCAATGCCAGGACCCCGAGGAAGGTCAGGGACAGGCTGGCCATGGAGATCGCCAACAGGGCGACGATCAGGTGACCGCGACCTATAACCGACCGCAGGGTCGGGCGGGCGTTGGGCTTGAACAGCTTCATGGCGCCGCCGGGCGACGACGCGACAGTTGCAGCACGCTGGGATGGATCTTCACCCCGCTGCGGGCCACTGAATCCAGGTTGACCTCGAACGACACTTGGTTGTCGCTGACCCGCAGGCAGAACAGGCTGCCAACGGTGCACTGATCGCCCCCCTCGCTGATGCTCAGCACGGGTTGGCCGATCAGCGAATTGAACAGGCGACTCCGTTCATCGTTGCTCAGTTTGCCGACATAGACCGAGTCGCACTCACTGACGATTGCCGGGCTGCTGGCCAACAAGCGACGCACCAGCACCGGACGGCCGGTAGCCTGAGTAGTGCCCTTGAGCAGATCGTCGGTGTATTCGGTCGGGCCTACCACGCACAGGCGCAGTTCTGCAGGTTCCACCGGCCAGCGAGCGTAGCTGAGGATACCCAGCACCACTTGCGTCACTGCCTTGGCCCGCTGTTCCGCCAGGCTGGTAGAGGCTGACGGCTCTGGCTGCGCAATGGCAAGCAGACTGAACAGGCAAAGAATGGTCGACAGTACACACTGCCTCCACCCCAAAATGCGCTCTGTCCTGAAGACAGCCACGTCCATGCAGGGATTCTCTTTGAATTTCACGGAAATGATGCCGCAACGATAGCACAGCCCGGGAAAATGCAGCGAGCCCAGCGCCCCAAAACGGTGCTGGGCACTGGACAGCAACGCAGTGCTCAGTCCAGTTCCAGCATCAACCCGCTAAGGCGCTTGACCTTGCGCCGCACCGCCTCTTCAAACACCCCGGCCCGAGGCTCGATCAGGCTGAACCAATCCTTGGCCCGGGTGATTCCTGTATAGATCAATTCCTTGGTCAGCACCGGGTTCAGGGCGTCGGGCAGGATCAGCGCAGTATGGGCGAACTCTGAACCCTGGGACTTGTGCACGGTCATGGCGTAGACCGTTTCCACATCATTGAGCCGGCTCGGCAGTACCAGGCGTACCCCGCCCTGGCCATCGTTGCGCGGGAAAGCTACCCGCAGCACCTGACGCCCGGCTTGCGGCCCCTCATGTTCCGGCAGCTTGAGGGCAATGCCAATATCGCCATTCATCAGGCCCAGACCATAGTCGTTACGGGTCATCAGCACGGGGCGGCCTTCGTACCATTGCTGGTCGCTGTCGATCAGCCGAGCCTTGAACAACGCCTGGGTGATCCGCAGGTTCAATCCTTCGACGCCCCACGGCCCCTTGCGCACGGCACAGAGCAACTGGAAACCATCGAAGGCCTGCAGGACGTTGCGCGCCCAATCAGTCCAGCGGCGGTCTTCCTGAGCGGTGTCTGCGGGTGGACGCTGACTGCGCAGCACATTCAGGTAATGCCGATAGCCTTGTGGCCCCTCGCCGTGGCCTTCCAGCAACAGGCGCTCAAGGGCTCGGTCCTGCTCGCCCTTGAGACTCAAGCTGTACAAGTCCGCATGGCTGCGAGCCGCCAGCAGGCGCCGGGCCTCCTCGGCCTGTTGTTGATTGACCCAGCGCGCCAGCTGGCCAATGCCACTGCCTTCGCCGAAGCGCCGGGAGTGGCGCAGCATCACCACCTGCTGCGCCAGGGGATGCTGGTGCCCGGTGTCTTCCTGCAAGCCGCTGGCGCCCAGGTTCTCAGCGCTGACCGCTTCCAGCCAGGCGCGAGTCTGCGGGTTGTACCAGCCGGCCTCGGCATCGCGACACAGGTCACCGAGCACCGCCCCCGCCTCCACCGACGCCAGTTGATCCTTGTCTCCCAGCAGCACCAGGCGGGCATGAATGGGCAAGGCGTCCAGCAGATTGGCCATCATTTCCAGGTCGATCATCGAAGCTTCGTCCACCACCAGCACATCCAGGGGCAGACGGTTGCCAGCGTGGTGGCGGAAATGCCGGGTGCCCGGGCGATTGCCCAGCAAGCGGTGCACCGTGGTCACCTCGCTGGGGATCTTTTCCCGTACCTCGTCGGCGACTGCCAGGGACCGCACTTGCAGGCTGATGGACTCGGTAAGGCGGGCCGCGGCCTTGCCAGTGGGCGCCGCCAGACGAATGCGCAAGGGTTTGCGCGCCTCCACCGCCGGGGCCTGGAGCAACGCCAGCAGACGCACCACGGTGGTGGTTTTGCCCGTGCCGGGGCCGCCGGTGATGATGCTGAAGGCGCCTCGGGTCGCCAGGGCACAGGCGAGTTTCTGCCAATCGATGGGCCCGGCAGCCTTGGCCGGGCCAAACAGCCCGTCCAGGCGCTGGGCCAGATTCTCCGGAGTCGCTTCCGTCGACGCCAGGCGCTGGCGCAGGGCGTTGTCGATCCGCCGTTCATAGGCCCAGTAGCGCCGCAGGTACAGGCGCTTTCCGGACAGCACCAACGGCCGCTGCTGGGACGCCTCGCCGTGATCAGCCGACAGGGCCACCAGCCGGCTGCCGGCCAGGACCTTGCACCAGTGCGCCCCCTCCAGATTCGCCAACACCTGGGAAGGCAGCACCGTGGCACCGCCTTGCGAATCCCCTTCCGGCGGCAGCGACAGAGCGAAATCCGGCTCCTTGAGGGTTTCGAACAGGTCCAGGCAGACATGCCCATGACCCAACTGGTGACTGGTCAGGGCCGCGGCCATGAGCACCAACGGATCGCAGCCGGGGTCCAGCTCATGGAGGAAACTGACAAAAGCCTTGTCCAGGGCCCGCAGCCAGCCGCGCTCGACCCAGCGCTCGAGCAACAACAGCAGGTCTTCGGCGCGAGCCAGGGGCGCCAGCTCTAACTGGGGCGCTGGCGGCTCGGCCAACTGGGCAAACAGATCCTGGGTCATAACAGCACTCCCTGTTCCCAGGCGGGCTCGGCCTTGGGCGGCTCGGGCTGGCCCTGGAACATGCGGTCGAGGCGTTCGATCAACTGCCGTGGCGGCCGGGCAAAGTACGCGCCCTGGCTCGCGGAGCGGCTACCGCGCAAAAACAGGTACAAGGCGCCGCCGATGTGCCGATCGTAATCGTAGTCCGCCAGCCGGGCCTTCAACTGCCGGTGCAGCGCCAGCAGGTAGAGCACGTATTGCAGGTCGTAGCGGTTGTCGAGAATCGATTGTTCCATGGCCTGCTCGGTGTAGGCCGCGTCGTCCACGCCCAGCCAGTTGGATTTGTAGTCGGCCACGTAATAGCGGCCCTGATGTTCGAATGTCAGGTCGATGAAGCCCTTGAACATGCCATTGAGCAGCACCGGCTCGGCGGTGACCCGAGGCGCGCCCTGGTGGGTCTGCTGGCGCACCAGCTCGTCGAGCTTGAGCACTTCGACCTTGTGACTGGCAAACCAGAACTCCATTTCGACCCGGTACTGGGTCAGTCGCCCCAGCACCACTGGCGGTTGCCCATCCCCCACAGGCAGGGGCGCCTGCAACAAGTGCTGCAGCCAATCGCTGAGGGTCAAAATCCAGCCTTGCCAGCCGCGACGATTGCAACGGCGGGCGATGGCATCCTCGATCACCGCGGGGGCGGCGGCAAAACCCTCCTCCCCGGCCCATTCCAGCAGACCGTGGAGGAAAGTGCCGGGGTTCGGCCCCCGGGGAAACCGGTGAATATCGCCACCACTGGCGACGACTTCCCGAGGGGCCTCGGGATCCAGCCGCTCATCGTCGAAGAGCTTCTGTGCCTGGGGATTTTCCGGAGCTTCGGTGCTGCCGCTGCCCAAGGTATCGCTGATGCGCAAGGCACTGTAGGAGGCGATCCACCAGTTCTCCGCCGCCCGTCGAATCGGCTGCAGCGGGGCCAGCAGGCTGGCGTCATTGCGCGGTGGGTAAAAGCGCTGGTCATCGGCCGCAGGCAGCTCGCTGACACCGATGGCCTCACAGCCTTGCTGCAAGTCCAGGAGCCAGCGCAGCAATCCCTTGGACTCGCCCAACAGGGCACCGCCGCCAAGCAGGTAGCCCAGGGCCGACAAGTGCAACACCGAGCTGCTGTGGTTGCCGCGCTTGAGGTCGGCCACTCCCAGCCAGCAGGCATGCTGGGCCCGGGTCAGGGCCACGTAGAGCAGACGCAGATCTTCCGCCAGACGCTCCTCATCGGCTTGGGCGATCAGCTCCGGCGTCGGTCGCAAACTGACCTGGGCCTTGCCGGCAGCATCGTGGTAATGCAGCGGCAGGCGACTGCCATCCACCGGTTTGGTGGAGCAGATGAAGGGCAGGAACACCAAGGGGTATTCCAGGCCCTTGGACTTGTGGATGGTCACCACCTTGACCAGTTGCTCGTCGCTTTCCAGGCGCAGGATCTGCTCTTCACCGGCCTGCCCGGACAACGCCAGATGCTCGGCCAGATGGCGGATCAGCGCCTGCTCACCGTCCAGTTCCGCAGCGTTCTGCTGCAACAACTCAGACAGGTGCAGGAGGTTGGTCAGCACCCGCTCGCCGTCGCTGCGGGCCATCAGCGCCTGGGGCAGCTGGAAGTCATGGAGCAAGCGTCGGAGCATCGGCAGCACGCCCTGGCTGCGCCAGATCGTGCGGTATCCGCGGAACTGCATGACTCGGGCTTCCCAGGCCAGTTCGTCCTGGTTCAGCCGCTCCAGTTCCACCAGGGACAGGTTCAGGGTCAGGGAGGCCAGGGCGGCCCGCAGCGGACGCTCCACATCCGGTTCGGCGCAAGCCTTGAGCCATACCAGCAGGTCCCGGGCTTCCTGGGCGGCGAACACCGAGTCCTTGTCCGAGAGATACACGCTGCGCACCCCGCGGGCGGCCAGCTCACCGCGCACCGCCTGGGCCTCCTTGCCGTCGCGGACCAGGATGGCAATATCCGCCGGCAACAGGCCCTTGAGTTCCTGCTGGTCGCGGACAAAGCCACTGCGCCCCTGCTGACCGCCATTGAGCAGATCGACAATGGCACTGGCACAGGCCGCGGCCTGCTGCTGACGATACTGGGCCCCGGACAGCGGTTGCTCCGAAGGCAGTTGCCAGAAGTTCAGCGCTGGCACCGCTTGGCCATCCACCTGCAGGCGCTCCTTGCGGCCCTGAGCGGCTACCGCCAGGAAGGGCACCGGATTCTCGCCATCCTCTTCACGAAACAGGAAAGCCCCCTGCCCTTGCTGGCGCTGTTCGGCTTGCAGGAACACATGGTTGACCGCACTGACCATGGCCTGGCTGGAACGAAAGTTGGTGCCCAGGGTATGCAAGCGTCCCGCGGTGGCCTGGCGGGCCCGCAGGTAGGTGTAGATGTCGGCGCCACGGAAGGCGTAGATCGCTTGCTTGGGGTCGCCAATCAGGAACAGCCCGGTTTCGGGGTCGTTGGCCTCGATGCGGTAGATGCTTTCGAAGATCCGGTACTGCACCGGATCGGTGTCCTGGAACTCGTCGATCAGGGCCACCGGGAACTGCTCGCGGATCAGAGTCGCCAGGCGCTCGCCGCCATCGCTTTGCAGGGCGCTGTCCAGACGCAGCAACATATCGTCAAAGCCCATTTCGGCGCGGCGACGCTTCTCTTCTTCAAAACGCGCACCGACCCACTGCGCAGCATGCTGCAGGACCGCGGCGTCCGGGCTGGGCAAGGCGTCGAGGCTGGCCTTGAGTTCAGCCATGGCATCGAGCCCCGGGTGCTGCGGAGCTTCACCTTTCCAGGCCTCGCTCATTCCGTCTGGGGTCAGGCGGGTGAAGCCGGTGCCAATATCCAACTGCTCAACGGATTCGTCCTCGGCCCAGGCAATGATCTTTTCAAACCAGGGCTCGAAGAAACGAGCCTGCATCTTGCGGCCGTCGACACTCTTGCTGGCAACGCCTTGCAGACAGATCTCCCGCAACTCCACCGCCCATTGCCGCCAGGGCGCCTTGAGTTGCACCAGCGCTTCCCGACGCTCCTGCAAACAGGCTTCGATCAATTCACTGGGGGTCTGTTCCGACGGCTCACGACGCTCGCTGCCGAACATTGCCCGCACCCGGGGCAGCAATTGGGCCGGGCCGACCCAGTTGGAGCGCACCCAGTTGAGCGCATCGCCCTGCATCGGATAGCAGAACAAGCGCCAGTAATCGCGCAGCACCTGACCCAGCAGATCGCTGTGGTCGGTTTCCAGGGTCTGGGTAAACAGGCTGCCGCTGTCGAAAGCGTGCTCGCGGAGCATGCGTTGGCACCAGCTGTGAATGGTGGAGACGGCGGCCTCATCCATCCACTGCGCGGCGATGTCCAGGCGGTTGGCGCAGGCGGCCCATTGTTCGGCGGGGTACTGCTCCCGCAGCTCGACGATCAGGCTATCGGGGGCGCTGGTTTCGTCACGGAAGAAGCGTGCGGCCTCCGCTAAACGGGTGCGGATGCGTTCGCGCAATTCCTTGGTGGCCGCATCGGTGAAGGTCACCACCAGGATCTGCGGTGGCAGCAATTCGCGACCAAAGCCTGCGGACTCGCCACCGTGGCCCAGCACCAGACGCAGATAGAGCGCGGAGATGGTGAAGGTCTTGCCGGTGCCGGCACTGGCCTCGATCAGTTGGCTACCCCGTAGCGGGAAGGCCAGGGCCAGAGGGACTTGTTGAGTCATGCGCCGGCCTCCTCGCCAAGGGCTGAACGCCAGGGGGCGTCCAGCAGGGGGCGATAGAGTGTCTCGGCCCAGCCGCTGAAGGTTTCATCAGCGATCAGGGCGTTGTAGTCGGCGAATTGCCGAGCCAATGCCGGGCTTTCTCGACGCTCGCCTTCACTGTTCTGACCATCGCCATCGTAGGTCTTGCGGGCCGCGGCAGCGGCTTTGTCAGGATCGGTCTGGCCCAGCCAGGCGAAGGCAGTCTTGACGGCCACCGGCAGTGCCTGACGCATGCCCGATTGCCAGGCCAGCAGCAGATTGCCGAGGATCGCCCGAGCCTGATCCTGTTCCAACGGCGGCAACAGCAGGCTGTCATCGCTGGCCACCAACGCGGTGGTCAGTGAGTAACCGCTGGCGCAGGCCAGCAGATGGTTGATCCAGGGCTTGATCAAGCGGTGCCATTTACGGGTTTTGAGCGAACCTATGCCGTTGGGAATGGTGGTCACGGCCAATAGCCCGCCATCCGCCCGTTGATGCAGGTGGCTCAACCAGCCTTCCAGGCGCACACCCTGCAATTCAAGGCTGACAGGCAGTGCGCTGGTGACCGGGGTTGGCCACAGATCCAGCAACTGCCGATAGCGCTGCAGCAGGTCCGGCAGGGGCTCCATGAGTTCGCGCTGCAGGCACTCGCCGAAACCGGCCATAGGCAACAGGCCGCTGGCTTGCAGCCTTTGCGCCTGGGCCTGCAAGGCCTGATCCGGGTGTGCGGCATCGCTCAATGCGGCCTCCAGCAAGCTGTCGCTGAGGCTGTATCGTTGCAGGGCGTCGAGGACAAAGGGCTCCTCGTCAGCCAGTGGTGCTTCCATGGCTTCAAAAAACACCTTGAGCCGTTGGCTGAAAAAGTGCCGTACCGGGTTGCGCAGAAAATCCTGCAACTGGGCCAGGCTCAAGGGCTCATCCTGTACATAAGGCTCGAGGCGTTCGGTGGTGCCGGTTTCTGCCGGGGCCTGATGCAATACCTGCCACTCCCGGGCGTAACTGAACAGGACGTCATTGTCATGAAAGTAGCGGGCACTGAAGGGCTGCAGCGGGTGCTCCTGGGTCAGGGCCTCAAGCAGGGACTGCTGCGCATCGGCCAATCGCCAGCCACCGGCCAGATGATCGCGCAACTGGCCGATCAGCACCGAGGCAGGCCGTTCGCTGTTATCGCGGATGCTGCGGCCAACCCAACTGACATAGAGTTGGTCCCGGGCTGAGAGCAACGCTTCGAGCAGCAGATAGCGGTCATCTTCGCGTCGAGAACGGTCGCCGGGGCGGTAGTCGCTGCCCATCAGGTCGAAGTCCAGGGGCGGTTGCGCCCGTGGGTAGTCACCGTCATTCATGCCCAGCAGGCACACCAGCTTGAAGGGGATTGCACGCATCGGCATCAGGGTGCAGAAATTCACAGCGCCGGCGAGGAAGCGCTGGGACAAGCGGCCCTGATCAAGGCCCGCCAGCCAGGCTTCACGCACCACGGTCAGGGGCAATTGATCTTGCAGACCGACGGAGTCGCAGGTTTCCAGCCAGTTTTCCCGAAGGTCCTCGAGCTGGCCCAACAGGTAATCGTCATGCTCGGTGCTAGCCAGGAAGAACTGTTCCAGCAAGTGCTGCAGGCGCTCGCCCCATTGGGCTGGCACAGCAGGCTGAGTGAGTTGCTGGTAGGCAATCTGCAGGGCATCCAGCAGTGCGACCAAGGGGCCGATCAGCGCGGCATCCAGGCCGCCGATTTCGTCATAAGGCTCAATGCCGTCGCAGGCATCGGAGCGGCCGACCGCATATCCCAGGAGCATTCGGCGCAGGCCGAAACGCCAGCTGTTTTGCTCAAGCTCCTGGGGCAGTCCCAATTCGGCACGTTGTTCGGCGTTCATGCCCCAACGGATGCCGGCACCTTCGATCCAACGGTGCAAGGTAGGCAGGTCGGCTTCATCGACACCAAAACGCGCACGCAATGCCGGGACGTCCAACAGGTCGAGAATCTCACTGACCGGGAAGCGGCTGTCTGGGAGTTTGAGCAGGTGTTCGACGGCGATCAGCAACGGGTCGCGACCGCGCTGTCCCTGGTCGGTGAGGGTAAAGGGAATGAAACGTCGGTCATCACGCTCCAACTGGCCGAATACCGCACGGATATGCGGGGCGTAGCTGTCGATGTCGGGGACCATGACGATGACGTCGCGAGGCCGCAGGTCGGGCTCGGCGCTGAAGCGTGCCAGGAGCTGGTCGTGGAGGATTTCCACCTCGCGCTGGGCACTATGGGCAATGTGAAAACGGATCGACTGGTCCTGCTGGAGATCGACTTCGGGCCACAGTTCGCGAGTCTCGTTGAGGGGACGCAGCTCGAGGATATCGTCCTGCAGCTGCTGAAGCATGGTGCGTGGCTGGCTGTCGCTGAACAGGTCGATGCGGCCATCGCGGAAAGCCGCGCGATAACTGTTGGGGTCGTCGTAGCTGTCCAGCAGGTTGATGTAGTCACGGCCCTGCTTGCCCCAGGCGGCCAGCAACGGATGGGCATGCTGGTGCAGGGTTTGCGGGTCCAGGGCCAGTGGCATACCGGCTTTGCGCGCCTGGCGTTTGTACTGATGGCGCAGCAGATCCTTGTCGGCAACGATGTCCGCCCAGTGATGGCGGCAGGGGTTGTGCACACAGAGAAGGACTTGGCTGAAACGAGCCAATCCGGCCAAAGCCTCCAAGGCCTGGGCCGGCAAGGAAGAAATGCCGAAAACGATCACCCGTGACGGCAGGCCAGCAGGGGCTTGGTCCAGGTTATTGATCCGCTCGATAAAGCGTTGGTGGACTCCGGCTCGGCTCTGGGCCATGCCCTCGGTACCCACATCCAGAAGCAGTGCTCGCCACAGTTCGGCTTGCCAGCAGTTGGCCGGGGTCAGGGCTTTGGCTTCGCCACGAACGTTACGCAGTGAATGGCGTCCAGCGGCCCAGTCCTCCAGCCAATCGGCCCGATAGACCTGGTACTGGTCGAACAGGTCGGCAAGGCGCTCTGCCAGTTGGTAGCGTTTACGCAAATCACTGTCGTGGGTCAGGAAGCGCTGCAGGGGTTCGAAGTGGGGCTCATCGATCAGTTCTGGCAGCAGGCGCATCAGACGCCAGGTCAGCGGGGCTTTGTCCAAAAGGGATTTAGGCGGGATTTCATCGCGTCCCAATACCAGACGATAAAGCTGCCACATGAAGCTGCCAGGCAATTGCACATCGATGGCGGCGGCAATGCCGCAACCGCCGGAGTCGTCCTCTTCAGGATCTTCAGCCAGGGCCAACTTCAGCCATTGCGCGATGCCATTGCTCTGCACCAGGGCGATTTCATTTTCCAGAGGGGCCAGCGGGTAGCGCCGCATCCAGCTGACCACCAGGCTGCGCAACTCGTCCAGGCGGTTACCGTGAACCACCATAAAACCTGGGGTGAGGGACGAGGCGTCCGGCATAAGGGCTTCCTTGGAGAATACAAAAAGCTAGGCCGGAACCTTAGCACTGTCACGGGGTGGTGGCAGCCGGAGCGAGCAAACAGCACAAGAGAAACCGCTGCAGCTTTTCTCCGCGCAAAAACAAAACCCCAATTGCTTTCGCAATTGGGGTTTCGGAATTTAATCTTGACGATGACCTACTCTCACATGGGGAAACCCCACACTACCATCGGCGATGCATCGTTTCACTTCTGAGTTCGGGATGGGATCAGGTGGTTCCAACGCTCTATGGTCGTCAAGAAATTCGGTAGCCAGTCCGTTGCTCATGCAACGTGCCAGCGAATGGGTATGTAATAGATTTGTGTGTTGTGCAAACTTTCGGTTCGTAGCGTCTTCACACACCGCAACTCGCTTCTTAAGCAAATTGCTTGGGTGTTATATGGTCAAGCCTCACGGGCAATTAGTATTGGTTAGCTCAACGCCTCACAGCGCTTACACACCCAACCTATCAACGTCGTAGTCTTCGACGGCCCTTTAGGGGATTCAAGATCCCAGTGAGATCTCATCTTGAGGCAAGTTTCCCGCTTAGATGCTTTCAGCGGTTATCTTTTCCGAACATAGCTACCCGGCAATGCCACTGGCGTGACAACCGGAACACCAGAGGTTCGTCCACTCCGGTCCTCTCGTACTAGGAGCAGCCCCTCTCAAATCTCAAACGTCCACGGCAGATAGGGACCGAACTGTCTCACGACGTTCTAAACCCAGCTCGCGTACCACTTTAAATGGCGAACAGCCATACCCTTGGGACCGGCTTCAGCCCCAGGATGTGATGAGCCGACATCGAGGTGCCAAACACCGCCGTCGATATGAACTCTTGGGCGGTATCAGCCTGTTATCCCCGGAGTACCTTTTATCCGTTGAGCGATGGCCCTTCCATACAGAACCACCGGATCACTAAGACCTACTTTCGTACCTGCTCGACGTGTCTGTCTCGCAGTCAAGCGCGCTTTTGCCTTTATACTCTACGACCGATTTCCGACCGGTCTGAGCGCACCTTCGTACTCCTCCGTTACTCTTTAGGAGGAGACCGCCCCAGTCAAACTACCCACCATACACTGTCCTCGATCCGGATAACGGACCTGAGTTAGAACCTCAAAGTTGCCAGGGTGGTATTTCAAGGATGGCTCCACGCAAACTGGCGTTCACGCTTCAAAGCCTCCCACCTATCCTACACAAGCAAATTCAAAGTCCAGTGCAAAGCTATAGTAAAGGTTCACGGGGTCTTTCCGTCTAGCCGCGGATACACTGCATCTTCACAGCGATTTCAATTTCACTGAGTCTCGGGTGGAGACAGCGCCGCCATCGTTACGCCATTCGTGCAGGTCGGAACTTACCCGACAAGGAATTTCGCTACCTTAGGACCGTTATAGTTACGGCCGCCGTTTACCGGGGCTTCGATCAAGAGCTTCGCGTTAGCTAACCCCATCAATTAACCTTCCGGCACCGGGCAGGCGTCACACCCTATACGTCCACTTTCGTGTTTGCAGAGTGCTGTGTTTTTAATAAACAGTCGCAGCGGCCTGGTATCTTCGACCGGCATGAGCTTACGGAGCAAGTCCTTCACCCTCACCGGCGCACCTTCTCCCGAAGTTACGGTGCCATTTTGCCTAGTTCCTTCACCCGAGTTCTCTCAAGCGCCTTGGTATTCTCTACCCAACCACCTGTGTCGGTTTGGGGTACGGTTCCTAGTTATCTGAAGCTTAGAAGCTTTTCTTGGAAGCATGGCATCAACCACTTCGTCACCTAAAAGGTAACTCGTCATCAGCTCTCGGCCTTAGAACCCCGGATTTACCTAAGATTCCAGCCTACCACCTTAAACTTGGACAACCAACGCCAAGCTGGCCTAGCCTTCTCCGTCCCTCCATCGCAATAACTAGAAGTACAGGAATATTAACCTGTTTTCCATCGACTACGCTTTTCAGCCTCGCCTTAGGGACCGACTAACCCTGCGTCGATTAACGTTGCGCAGGAAACCTTGGTCTTTCGGCGTGGGTGTTTTTCACACCCATTGTCGTTACTCATGTCAGCATTCGCACTTCTGATACCTCCAGCAAGCTTCTCAACTCACCTTCACAGGCTTACAGAACGCTCCTCTACCGCATCACTTACGTGATACCCGTAGCTTCGGTGTATGGTTTGAGCCCCGTTACATCTTCCGCGCAGGCCGACTCGACTAGTGAGCTATTACGCTTTCTTTAAAGGGTGGCTGCTTCTAAGCCAACCTCCTAG
>NZ_CP116502.1:1372500-2057500 GCF_042980055.1 Pseudomonas danubii | reverse complement strand
TTGAAGCGAAACATCACCTGGGCGCGCTTGGCCGGTGGCGTATTACGCCAGGCCGGGAACGCGGATTTGGCAGAGTCAATGGCTTGCTGGATGGTTTCACGGCTGGCCAACGGCACTTTATGAATCGCCTTGCCAGTGGAAGGGTTGAATACGTCGCTGCTACGACCGTTGTCGCTGACCAGTTCGCCGTGGATCAGGTGTTGAATCAAACTCATGCGGGGACTCCTGAAAAGGGGGAAGGCGCAGGCACGAAACGCTTCATGCCTGCCTCTATATAAGAAGGATCGAATCAGTCGAGCTTGTTCAGCACTTCGCCAACCGCATCGAACAGACGATCGAGGTCTTGTGGCTTGCTATTAAAGGTTGGGCCGAACTGCAGGGTGTCGCCGCCGAAGCGCACGTAGAAACCGGCTTTCCACAAGGCCATGCCGGCCTCGAATGGACGCACGATCGCATCACCGTCCCTGTGCGCGATCTGGATCGCACCGGCCAGGCCGAAGTTACGGATGTCGATCACGTTCTTCGCGCCCTTGATGCCGTGCAGCGCATTCTCGAAATGCGGAGCAACTTCAGCCACGCTCTGCACCAGGTTTTCCTTCTGCAGCAGATCCAGTGCCGCCAGACCCGCAGCGCACGCCACCGGGTGCGCCGAATAGGTGTAGCCGTGGGGGAATTCCACTGCGTACTCAGGCGTCGCCTGGTTCATGAAGGTCTGATAGATCTCGGAGCTGGCAATCACCGCGCCCATGGGAATGGCGCCGTTGGTGACCTGCTTGGCCACACACATCAGATCCGGGGTTACGCCGAAGCTGTCGGCGCCAAACATCGCACCCGTACGACCGAAGCCTGTGATCACTTCGTCGAACACCAGCAGGATGTTGTGCTGATCACAGATTTCCCGCAGACGCTTGAGATAACCCTGTGGCGGCACCAGTACGCCAGCCGAGCCAGCCATCGGCTCGACGAAGACCGCAGCGATATTGGAAGCATCGTGCAGTTCGATCAGCTTCAGCAGCTCATCGGCCAGGGCAATACCGCCCTGCTCCGGCATGCCACGGGAAAACGCGTTACTGGCCAGCAGAGTGTGCGGCAGGTGGTCCACATCCATCATTGCCTGGCCGAACAGTTTACGGTTGCCGTTGACCCCGCCCAGGCTGGTGCCGGCGATGTTCACACCGTGATAGCCACGGGCACGGCCGATCATCTTGGTCTTGGTCGACTGGCCTTTCAGGCGCCAGTAGGCACGCACCATCTTCACTGCGGTATCAGCGCACTCGGAGCCGGAGTCGGTGAAGAACACGTGGTTCAGGTTGCCCGGAGTCAGGTCGGTGATTTTTTCCGCCAGTTGAAACGACAGCGGGTGACCGTATTGGAAGCCTGGGGAGTAATCCAGGGTGCCCAGTTGCTTGGATACCGCTTCCTGGATCTCTTTGCGCGAGTGACCGGCGCCGCAAGTCCACAGACCGGACAGCGAGTCATAGACCTTGCGACCCTTGTCATCCACCAGCCAGCTGCCTTCGGCGCCGACGATCAGGCGCGGGTCGCGTTGGAAGTTGCGATTGGCGGTGTAGGGCATCCAGTGAGCGTCAAGCTTGAGCTGACTGGCCAAAGATGGAATCGCGGTTTCCGGCATGTTCATGAGCAAAACCTCGCAAGGCAATGAAGCGGCGTAGGAATAAAAGCGTTGTTGCGACTAAGTTGCCACGGCTATAAAGTCGGTGAAATCCAACTTTAATAACCTTCAGTCTGGCATCCACTAAACTATGAGCAGCCGTCGCGCCGACCCGCTGGCGCAAGTCAGCGACTTTGATATCCGCCTGCTGCGGATCTTTCGCAGCGTTGTGGAATGCGGTGGTTTCTCCGCCGCAGAGACCGTGCTCGGCATTGGCCGCTCGGCCATCAGCCAACAGATGAGTGATCTGGAGCAACGGGTCGGCCTGCGCCTGTGCCAACGCGGACGCGCCGGCTTTTCCCTCACCGAAGAAGGCCGCGAGGTCTATCAGTCGAGCCTGCAACTGCTCAGCGCCCTGGAGAGCTTCCGCACCGAGGTCAACGGCCTGCACCGCCACCTGCGGGGCGAGTTGATCATCGGCCTCACCGACAACCTGGTGACCCTGCCCCACATGCGCATCACCCACGCCCTGGCGCAATTGAAGGAGCGCGGCCCGGACGTGCAGATCCAGATCCGCATGATCGCCCCCAACGAAGTCGAGCAAGGGGTACTCGACGGTCGCCTGCACGTCGGCGTGGTGCCCCAGGCCAGCGCCCTGTCTGGATTGGAGTATCAGCCGCTGTATGACGAACGTTCGTTGCTGTACTGCGCGGTGGGCCATCCCCTGTTCTACGTGGACGACAAGCAACTGGACGATCAGCGTCTCAACGATCAGGACGCCATTGCCCCGACCTTCCGCCTGCCCGCGGAAATCCAGGCCCACTATCAAGCATTGAACTGCACCGCCAGCGCATCCGACCGCGAAGGCATGGCCTTCCTGATCCTCACCGGACGCTATATCGGCTACCTCCCTGACCACTACGCCACCCTCTGGGTGCAGCAGGGCCGGTTGCGCGCGCTCAAGCCCAAGTCGCGCTTCTATGACCTGAGCCTGGCATCGGTCACACGCAAGGGCCGGCGCCCCCACCTGGTGCTGGAAAGCTTCCTGGAGAGCCTGGCGGCGACCCGCTAAAAACCGGCAAAGCCCCGTACTCGCATGGCCGCATCGACAACCAGACAAAATGGCCTGAGCACCTGGACCGCTTTTTTGCAAAGACCTCGGCACCTAGAACCTTCAGCCCGAGCTCCACGCCCTGCAGCCAGATGCTTCCCGCAGCCGTGAACTGATCCATGGACTCAACGACCGCCGCAACCCCTGGCAGCCCTGCTGATGCGCCTGCTGCCGGAAGGTAAAAGCCTGCCAAACGACATAAATCCGGCGCCGGAAAATCACAGTCTGAAGGCCCGCTGAAGCTTTTGTCGCGCCAAGGCTTGTCTGATCAACCTGGGTGCGCTATCAACGCACAGGTTGCACCCACAGACTTGCTCGGAAACCTCCATGACCTTTGAAGTCCCCGCCCACAGCACTCCTCACCCAGGCAAACCCGCCAGCCGCATTCGACAGAAGAATGAAGAGGCCATCATCCAGGCCGCCGAGGACGAGTTCGCCCGTCACGGCTTCAAAGGCACCAGCATGAACACCATCGCGCAGAAGGCCGGCCTGCCCAAAGCCAACCTGCACTACTATTTCACCAACAAGCTGGGGCTGTACATCGCGGTGCTGAGCAACATCCTCGAACTCTGGGACAGCACCTTCAACACCCTCACCGCCGAGGATGACCCGGCGGAGGCCCTGACCCGCTACATCCGCGCCAAGATGGAATTTTCCCGTCGCCAGCCACAGGCCTCGCGGATCTTCGCCATGGAAATCATCAGTGGCGGCGAATGCCTGAGCGAATACTTCAGCCAGGACTACCGCGCCTGGTTCCAAGGCCGGGCCAATGTGTTCCAGGCCTGGATCGACGCCGGCAAGATGGACCCGGTTGACCCGGTGCACCTGATCTTCCTGCTCTGGGGCAGCACCCAGCACTACGCCGACTTCGCCACCCAGATCTGCCGCGTCACCGGCCGCAGCCGCCTGACCAAGCAGGATTTCGAAGAGGCCGGCACCAACCTGATCCGTATCATCCTCAAAGGCTGTGGCCTGACTCCCGCCCAGAAAGACTGACGCTCATGCCCTTTACCCTGGCCGGCCTTTGCGAGTACCGCGAAGAGATTCGCAAAAGCCGCTTCATCACCTTTGCCGCGCCCATCACCAGCGCGGTCGAGGCCCAAGCCTTCATCCAGCAATACAGTGACCTCAACGCCTCCCACAATTGCTGGGCGTGGAAGCTGGCCGATCAGTACCGCAGCAACGACGACGGCGAACCCGGCGGCACCGCCGGACGGCCGATCCTCGCGGCCATCGAGGCCCAGGATTGCGATCAGGTAGCCGTGCTGGTGATCCGCTGGTACGGCGGCATCCAGCTGGGCACTGGTGGCCTGGCCCGGGCCTACGGCGGCGGTGCCAACAAATGCCTGCAAGGCGCCGAACGCATCGCCCTGGTCAACCGCATACCGCTGCGCTGCGCCTGCAGTTTCAGCGAGCTGGCCCTGGTCAAGTTGCGGATCGCCGAGCTGGGCGGACTACTGGTCCAGGAAGACTTCACCGCCCATGGCGTGGAGTTGCAACTGGCCCTGGGCGAAGAGCAGATCGATACCCTGCAACAGCAGTTGGCCGACCTCAGCCGCGGACGCATCCTCTTGCAGCGCTGAGCGCACCAACCCGGCCCGAGCACCTTGTGCATAACCCGGCAGAGCCTCCCGCAGTTGCCCACATCTGCTGTGCACCCGACTGTGGATAACCTGAGCACATAGCGCTGTAACCCTTCTGTAACGTGGCTTTGCGGGCTTTGTTCATTTTTTGCCCAAAGTTCCTCCAGTGGACTTTTTTTGCAACGTAAAACAGCAAGTTAGAGTGGTTTATCGCGGTTGGAAGGCAAGGCTGCCGGGCTTATGCCCAAGTTCCAGGCTTGCACACAAATACTGTGGAGCAAGCTGTGGATAACCCGTGCAAGGCTGCTCCAGCCGCTGACGGCACAGGGCCTGCAGGCCACTGGTCATTTTTTGCGCAGTTTGCCGCGGACAAAAACAGAGCCCTTTCAAACACTTTGCCCCGAAGTGGTGCCCGGTATCCGCCTTCTCCGACAGTTCAAGGGGCACTCCAGGGCGGCGCCTGAGCTTTCCTGACCTACTGGCCAGGAAATTGCTTTATCCACAGCAACAACTCCAATCCCCTGAGCCCGTCATGCCAAATTCCGCTGTGCCCATCGCACAAACTCCGCGCCTGCAACTGCGCCAGATCAGCAAGCGCTATCCCGGTTGCCTGGCCAACGACGCCATCGACCTGAGCATCGCCCCAGGTGAAATCCAGGCCCTGCTCGGCGAGAACGGCGCCGGCAAAAGCACCTTGATGAAGATCATCTACGGGGTGATCCAGGCCGACTCGGGGGAGTTGATCTGGCAAGGCCGGCGTCAGCTCATCAGCAGCCCGGCCCAGGCTCGCGGCCTGGGAATCGGCATGGTGTTCCAGCATTTCTCATTGTTCGAAACCCTCAGCGTCGCGCAAAACATCGCCCTGGCCATGGGCGCGGCGGCCGGCACGCCGGGCCAGCTGGAAGGCAAGATCCGCGAAGTGTCCCAGCGCTACGGCATGGCCCTGGAACCCCAGCGCCTGGTGCACAGCCTGTCCATCGGCGAGCGCCAGCGAGTGGAGATCGTGCGCTGCCTGATGCAGGACATCCGCCTGTTGATTCTCGACGAACCCACCTCAGTGCTGACCCCGCAAGAGGCCGAAGAACTGTTCATCACCCTGCGCCGGCTGGCGGCCGAGGGCTGCAGCATCCTGTTCATCAGCCACAAGCTCGCCGAAGTCCGCGCGCTGTGCCACAGCGCCACAGTACTGCGGGGCGGCCGGGTGGCCGGTCACTGTCGGCCGGCCGAATGCTCGAACCAGGAACTGGCGCGACTGATGGTGGGTGACACGGCGGCCCTGCTCGCCGACTACCCCAAGGTCAGCGGCGCTACCGAATTCCTGCACATCCGCGAGTTGAGCTGGCACAACCCCGATCCCTTCGGCTGCTCCCTCAAGGCCATCGACCTGAGCCTGCGCAGTGGCGAAATCGTCGGCATCGCCGGGGTCGCCGGCAATGGCCAGGACGAACTGCTGGCCCTGCTCAGCGGCGAGCAACGCCTGGCTCCCGGTGAGGCCCAACGCATCTGCCTGGCCGGCCAGGCCGTCGGCCATCTCTACCCCGATGCAAGACGCCGAAAGGGGCTGGCCTTCGTCCCCGCCGAACGCCTGGGGCAAGGTGCCGTGCCGGAACTGAGCCTGGAAGACAACGCGCTGCTCAGCGCCTTTCAACAGGGACTGGTCCGCAATGGCCTGATTCAAAGAGCCAAGGTCCGCGCCCTGGCCGAGAAAATAATCCAGCGCTTCGGGGTCAAGACCGGTGATGCCCAGAGCCCGGCCCGCAGCCT
Organism: Pseudomonas danubii; assembly: GCF_042980055.1. Classification (NCBI taxonomy): domain Bacteria; kingdom Pseudomonadati; phylum Pseudomonadota; class Gammaproteobacteria; order Pseudomonadales; family Pseudomonadaceae; genus Pseudomonas; species Pseudomonas danubii. The sequence goes on along the minus strand of NZ_CP116502.1, from coordinate 2,051,430 downwards.
GTCCGGCGGCAATCTGCAGAAATTCATCCTCGGCCGCGAGATCCTCCAGCAACCGCGCTTGCTGATCGCCGCGCACCCGACCTGGGGCGTCGACGTGGGTGCCGCTGCCACCATTCACCGGGCACTGATCGCCCTGCGCGATGCCGGCGCGGCGATCCTGGTGATCTCCGAAGACCTGGATGAACTGCTGCAGATCAGCGATCGCATTGCCGCCCTGTGCGGCGGTCGTCTCTCGACGCCCAAAGCCTGCGCCGACACCTCATTGGTCGAAGTCGGCGCCTGGATGGCCGGCCACTTCGAAGCCGTCCCTTCTACCCCCGCCCCGGCGGTTTAACGGAGTCGTCCATGCTGCTTTCACTCGAACCTCGCGGCCGCCAGTCGCGCCTGATGCTCTGGTGTTCCCCTCTTCTGGCCGCGCTGCTGACCCTGAGCTGTGGCGCCCTGCTGTTCATGGCCCTGGGGCATGACCCGCTGCTGACCTTGCACACCCTGCTGATCGCCCCGGTCAGCGACCTGTACGGCGTCTCGGAACTGCTGGTCAAGGCGCTGCCGATCCTGCTCTGCGCCCTGGGCCTGGCAGTGGCCTACCGGGCCCGCATCTGGAACATCGGCGCTGAAGGCCAATTGCTGATCGGGGCCCTGGCCGGCAGCGCCCTGGCGGTCAACCTCATCGAGTTGCAAAGTCGCTGGGCGCTGGTACTGATCCTGCTCACCGGCACCCTGGCCGGAGCCGCCTGGGCCGGGCTCACCGCCTGGTTGCGCACGCGTTTCAACGCCAACGAAATCCTTACCAGCATCATGCTCAACTACATCGCCCTGAACCTGTTGCTGTATTGCGTACACGGCCCATTGAAGGACCCCGCCGGGTTCAACTTCCCCGAGTCGGCGATGTTCGGCGACGCCAGCCGCTTGCCACAGTTGATGGAAGACGGTCGGGTCCACGCCGGGGTGTATTTCGCCCTGCTGGCCCTGGTGGCAGTCTGGGTACTGCTGCAGAAAAGCTTCGTCGGTTTCCAGATCAAGGTCCTCGGGCTGGACACCCGCGCCGCAGGTTTCGTCGGCTTTCGCCAGCAGCGCCTGATCTGGCTGGCGCTATTGATCAGCGGCGCCCTGGCAGGGCTGGCCGGGGTCTGTGAAGTCACCGGCCCCATCGGCCAACTGGTGCCGCAAGTCTCCCCCGGCTACGGCTATGCGGCGATCACCGTGGCCTTTCTTGGACGCTTGAACCCCATCGGCATCCTGTTCTCCAGCCTGCTCATGGCCCTGCTGTACATCGGTGGCGAAAGCGCGCAGATGAGCCTCAACCTGCCACAGGCCATTACCCAGTTGTTCCAGGGCATGATGCTGTTCTTCCTCCTGGCCTGTGACGTACTGATTCTCTATCGGCCGCGCCTGAACCTGCGCTGGGCACGCCGCGACACGCCCCTCAGCGCAACCGCCGGAGCCCTGTAATGGATATCGATCTGCTGAGCAATATTCTCTACGCCATGGTGCGCTGCGGCACGCCCTTGCTGCTGGTGGCCCTGGGGGAACTGATCTGTGAAAAGAGCGGCGTCCTCAACCTCGGCCAGGAAGGCATGATGCTGTTCGGCGCGGTGATAGGTTTTATCGTCGCCCTCAACAGCGGCCATTTGTGGCTTGGCGTGCTGCTGGCAATGGCGGCGGGAATGCTGCTCTCGGCGCTGTTTGCCCTGGTGGCCCTGGCGTTCAACGCCAATCAGGTGGCTACCGGGCTGGCGTTGACCATCTTCGGGGTCGGCCTGTCGAGCTTTGTCGGTGCGGCCTGGGTCGGCAAGCCACTGGCCGGGTTCGAACCGCTGGCGCTGCCATTGCTCAGCGACATCCCGCTGATCGGCCGCATGCTGTTTGCCCAGGATCTGCTGGTGTACTTGTCCTTCGCGCTGTTCGCCCTGGTGGCCTGGGTGATCCTCAAGAGCCGGGTTGGCCTGATCATCCAGGCCGTCGGCGAAAACCCCGACGCCGCCAGCGCCATGGGCCTGCCGGTGCTGCGGGTGCGCACTCTCGCGGTGCTGTTCGGCGGCGCCATGGCCGGGTTGGCCGGGGCCTACCTGTCCCTGGCCTACACCCCGATGTGGGCCGAGAACATGAGCGCCGGCCGCGGCTGGATTGCCCTGGCCCTGGTGGTGTTCGCCAGTTGGCGCGTGTGGCGACTGTTGCTCGGCGCCTACCTGTTCGGCCTGGCGAGCATCCTGCATCTGGTGGCCCAGGGCCTGGGGCTGGCGATACCCTCCAACCTGCTGGCGATGCTGCCGTATGCCGCCACCATCCTGGTGCTGGTGCTGCTATCGCGCGACGCCTTGCGCACCCGTTTGTACGCTCCGGTTTCCCTGGGGCAGCCGTGGCAGGCGGGGCATTAAATGACCGGCGCACGCCCGGCTGCAGCCAGCTTGCCGACGTCGCCTTTGACCGGCAGCAACTGCGCCACGCACCAGGCCAGTTCGAAAACCAGGAACACCGCGATCAATGCCGTGGCGCCGTGCATCAGGGCGTACCCCAGCCAGGTGGCAAACAGGAGGCGCCCCACCGCGTCATAACGACCAAACGCCTGCTGCGGATCACGAATCCGCAGCACCGACCATACGCAGACAATCGACCCCATGAGGTTGGCCATCAGCAGGTGCATCGGCTCGAACGGAGGCAGGCTACCGGGCAGATTGAAGGCCTGGACCGCGCCCTGCAGCAACTCGTGCAGGGCCATGAAGCTCCAGGGGGTGACAAAGGCCAGCGTCACCAGCAAGTCGTACCAGCCGCTGGCGCGGACCAATTTTCGGTAGTGTTCGGTCGTCCACATAGGAAGTGCTCCATCAACTCAAGGAGCGCGCAGGCTAAAGCCTGGAGTATGCTCAAGGGTCAAGCCCTTTCGAGCCCCATGCATGTGCATCGGAGAACTGGGCCAGTTGCGCCACGAGCTGCAACTGCGGCTGGGACAAGCCTGTCCATTGAATCCGTGATCCTCATTTATCAAGGAACCTCATCATGCCCACGGTAAAAACCGCACTGATCATCGGCGCCTCCCGGGGCCTTGGCCTCGGCCTGGTACAACGCCTGCTGGAAGACGGCTGGCAAGTCACCGCCACCGTGCGCAACCCGCACAAGGCCGAGGCCCTGCAGGCCCTGGGCAAGGTGCAGATCGAACAACTGGACATGGACGATCAACAAGCGGTGATCGCCCTGAGCCAGAAACTCAAGGACCAGGTGTTCGACCTGCTGTTCGTCAATGCCGGGGTCAAGGGCCCGGACAACCAGCTGCCGGGCCACGCGACCCTGGCCGAAGTCGGCCAGCTGTTCTTCACCAACGCGGTGGCGCCGATCAACCTGGCCCAGCGCTTTGTCGGGCAGATCCGCAAGGACAGCGGCGTGCTGGCGTTCATGAGTTCGGTGCTAGGCAGCGTGACCATGCCGGACGCTCCGGAGCTGGCGCTGTACAAGGCCAGCAAGGCGGCGCTGAATTCCATGACCAACAGTTTCGTGACCCAACTGCAACAGAAGCTGACCGTGCTCTCGCTGCACCCGGGCTGGGTAAAGACCGACATGGGCGGCGAAGGCGCCGACATCGACGTGCAAACCAGCACCCGTGGGCTGATCGCCCAGATCAACGCCTACACCGGCAAGGGCGGCCATCACTTCGTCAACTACAAGGGCGAAACCATCCCCTGGTAAGCCCGCAACCTCTGTAACCTATGCCCCTGGCAGCGCTTGCACAGCGCGGCCAAGGCTCTGCAACGGGGGGCAAACCGCAAGTTTTGTCCCCCGGCACATCTTTCGCTAGACTGCGCACCTCGCCCCTTGCGGCGACCCTGGATCAGCAGACAGGGCAACACTGAGCTGGCTAACCTGAACCCACTTTCAGAGGAGCCGGCCACCATGCCTGCGACCCGTACCTGGTTAAAAAATCCCCTGGCCATCTTCACCGGCAATGCCCTCGACGCCCGTGGCGGCCTGGTCGTGCAAGACGGTCTGATCGTCGAAGTCCTGGGCCTGGGCCAACAGCCTGCGAGCCCTTGCCAACAGGTCTTCGATGCCCGCGAGCACGTGTTGCTGCCGGGCCTGATCAACACCCACCATCACTTCTACCAAACCCTGACCCGGGCCTGGGCGCCGGTGGTCAACCAGCCGCTGTTCCCCTGGCTCAAGACCCTGTACCCGGTCTGGGCGCGGCTGACCCCGGAAAAACTCGCCCTGGCCACCAAAGTGGCGCTGGCCGAACTGCTGCTCTCCGGTTGCACCACCGCCGCCGACCATCACTACCTGTTCCCGGACGGTCTGGAAAACGCCATCGACGTACAAGTCGAAAGCGTGCGTGAACTGGGCATGCGCGCCATGCTCACCCGCGGTTCCATGAGCCTTGGCGAAAAGGACGGCGGCCTGCCACCGCAACAGACCGTGCAGGAAGGCCAGGTGATTCTCGACGACAGTCAGCGCCTGATTCACCAGTACCACGAGCGTGGCGACGGCGCGCAAATCCAGATTGCCCTGGCGCCGTGCTCGCCGTTCTCGGTGACCCCGGAAATCATGTCGGCCAGCGCCGAACTGGCCAACGGACTCGATGTGCGCCTGCACACTCACCTCGCCGAGACCCTCGACGAAGAAGACTTCTGCCTGCAGCGCTTCGGCCTGCGCACCGTGGATTACCTGGACAGCGTCGGCTGGCTCGGTCCGCGTACCTGGCTGGCCCACGGCATCCACTTCAACCCGGATGAAATCGCCCGCCTGGGCGCTGCCGGCACCGGCATCTGCCATTGTCCGAGTTCGAACATGCGCCTGGCCTCCGGCATCTGCCCCAGTATCGAGCTGACCGATGCGGGGGCGCCGCTTGGCTTGGGCGTGGATGGCTCGGCATCCAATGATGCCTCGAACATGATCCTCGAAGCCCGTCAGGCGCTGTACATCCAGCGTCTGCGCTACGGCGCCGAGAAGATCACCCCGGAGCGGGTACTGGGCTGGGCGACCCAGGGTTCGGCAAGCCTGTTGGGCCGCACCGACATCGGCGAGCTGGCGGCGGGCAAGCAGGCGGACCTGGCGTTGTTCAAGCTTGATGAGCTGCGTTTCTCGGGTAGCCATGATCCGGTTTCGGCGCTGCTGTTGTGCGGCGCGGATCGAGCGGACCGGGTCATGATTGGTGGCAAGTGGCGGGTGATTGATGGCCAGGTCGAAGGGCTCGACCTGAAAAACCTGATCGCCGATCACAGCCAGGCGGCCCGGCAGTTGATCGCCGGTAGCTGATCGTTGAGTCCAACGGCGAGGGACCCGATCCCTCGCCTGCGCCTTAAGCGGAATCGGATTGAGGAAACATGTTAGTTTCCGCCCTCGAACGAACCGCTATAGGGACATTACGTGAAACAAAAGTACGGACTGGCGCTCTGCGTCGCGCTGCTGATTTCAGGCTGCGAGAAACTGGAGGTTGCTGGCCCGCCCAGCAAAGTGCTGTCCCCTGAAAAAGTGGCAGAAATTGCTTCGACCATCAGCCGCAAATACCCGAATCTGTCCCCACAAAACCGCGATGCCGTACTCAACACAGTGATCCGCTCGCTGGACAACATGGTGTTGATTGAAGGGGGCGAATTCCAGATGGGCGATTTCGGTTGGCCCCATGGCTTCGACCCACTTGCCTTGTGCCAATGGCCCTGCGGCGTGGACCCGGCAAAAATGGAGCGGATCAGTCTCGACGTCGATGACGATTTCGTTCACCCGGTCAAATTGAGCAGCTATTACCTGTCCTCGCTGCAAACCACCTTGGGCGATTTTGATCTGTTCTTCCTGGCCCAAGGCAAGCCGCCATTCGACGCTGAACTTCGTAAACGCGAAGACATGAAGCACCTCTACCTTGAAAACCTGCCCGCCCCGGCCTCTCGATCATGGCAAGAGGCCAAGGATTACTGTGGCTGGCTGGCAGACCTCAGCGGCTATCGCGTCGATCTGCCGACCGAGGCGCAATGGGAATATGCGGCGCGCAACCGCGGCCAGCCGGTGATGTTCGCCACCGACAACGGCAATCTGGATTACGGCCGCAACTTCCCGGCCCCTGACGACAACGAAACCTTCGCCGTGGACAGGTTTGTGCCCAATCCGCTGGGCCTCTACAACCTCACCGGCAACGCCAGTGAATGGGTCAACGATTGGTACGATAAACACTACTATCGCGAGTCTCCCGTGGAGAACCCGCAAGGGCCTGAAACAGGCATCTATCGGGCGCAACGCGGCGCCAACAACAAGTTTGCCAACGACCCGACCTTTTCTCCTTCGGCCAGCACCGTGCGCCGTTGGCGTTGGGGGGCACTGGCGGCCTGGAATGCCCCGGGTGTCAGCTTTCGCTGCGCCATCCAGTCAGCTCAGCCGCTTTAAAGGCCCAGCAGCGACAGCATGATGAAGGTGGCAAACAGCACAAAGTGAGTCATGCCTTCTATGGCATTGGTTTCACCGTCGTTGAGGTTGATCGCGCTGACGATCAGGGTGATGAACACCATCACTGTCTGCACCGGAGTCATGGCCATCTGGAACGGCTGGCCGGTGTACAAGGCCATGGCCTCCATCACCGGCACCGTGAGGATCACCGTCGACAGGGAGGCGCCCAGTGCCACGTTGACCACCGACTGCATGCGGTTGGCCAAGGCCGCGCGCAGGGCGGTGAGAATCTCCGGCGCGGCGGAAATGGCCGCCACCAGGATTGCCGTGATCACCGGCGGTGCGCCCGTGCCTTCCAGGCCCAGGTCAAGGGTCTTGGACATGACCTCGGCCAGGGCACCGATCACCACCACCCCGAACACCAGGATGCCGATGCTCCAGGCCAGGTTGACGGCATGGGGCTGTTCCTGGGCCTCTTTAGCACGGCGCTTTTCCGGGTAGCTATAGCTGAAGAAGTAACTGTGGGGCCCGACCTGCATGCGCAGGAACAGGGTATAGAGCACCACCATCGCGCCAATGGTGAAGGCCGAATACACCTTCCAGTCGGCCTCGGGGATGAACTCCGGCACCACCATCGACACGCCCATGGCGGTGAGGATCATCACGCTGTAGGTGCGCGCCGAATCGTCGTTGTAAGGCTGCTCGCCGTGCTTGATGCCGCCCATCAACGCGGCCAGGCCGAGGATGCCATTGATGTCCAGCATCACCGCCGAATAGATGGTGTCGCGCACCAGGGTCGGCGAAGCTTCGTTGCTCATCATGATGGCCAGGATCACCACCTCCACCAGCACCGCAGCCAGGGTCAGGATCATGGTGCCGTAGGGGTCGCCGACCTTTTCCGCCAGCCGTTCGGCGTGGTGGGCAACGCGCATCGAGGCGATGACGATAAAGCCGATCAGCACCAGCCCGGCCATCAGGGCAATGCCTTGGCCGCTATTGAGCAACAGGTGTTCCAGGGGATAGGCGGCCACGGCAGCCAGCAGCGCAAGCAGCAGAAACTGTTCTTGCTTGAGGGAAGTGAGCATCGCAGTCCTTTGACGGAAATAAAAACCAGTACAGGAGATGAGTAAAAGACTGCTTCGGGTCACTAACGTTTCGTTACATGTCAGTGCACCAGGCTCAGGCGCCGCGCACCGGGATGGATCTTGAACAGCCCTTCGCCGGCAAGCCGGCTCCTACATTCCAACGCCGTAGGAGCTGGCTTGCCAGCGAAAAACGCGCTCCAAAGCCCCCGTAGAAACCGCCTCGCCGGCGCAACGCCGATCTTTGTTGTCCTGTTGGTCAGCTATTTGCATTGCCCTCCAGCGCTTGCCGACCCAGTCCTCCCCCACAACAAGATGGAGCTCCAATTCATGCATACACGCCCGTTGCACAAGCTGCTCTGCGCCCTGGCCGCCGCTGTCGGCCTGAGTGCCAGTCTCGCCGCCAGCGCTGCCGATCCGCTGAAGGTCGGCTTCGTCTACATCGGTCCCATCGGTGACCACGGCTGGACCTATCAGCATGAACAAGGACGCAAGGCACTGGCGGAAAAATTCGGCGAGCAGATCAAGACCAACTACGTCGAGAACGTGGCCGAAGGCGCCGACGCCGAGCGGGTGATCCGCAACATGGCCAAGGATCATTACGACCTGATCTTCACCACCTCCTTCGGCTACATGAACCCCACCCTGAAAGTCGCCAAGCAGTTCCCCAAGGTGACCTTCGAACACGCCACCGGCTACAAGCAGGACAAGAACCTCGGAACCTACCTGGCACGCACTTACGAGGGCCGTTATGTCGGCGGCTTCCTCGCGGCAAAGATGACCAAGACCAAGAAGATCGGCTACGTCGCCTCCTTCCCGATCCCGGAAGTGATCCGCGACATCAACGCCATCCAGCTAGCCCTGAACAAGTACAACCCGGGCACCGAGATCAAAGTGGTGTGGGTCAACTCCTGGTTCGACCCGGGCAAGGAAGCCGACGCCGCCAACGCCCTGATCGACCAGGGCGCCGACGTGATCTTCCAGCACACCGACAGCCCGGCGCCGATCCAGGCCGCAGAACGCCGTGGCGTGTATGCGGTGGGCTACGCCTCGGACATGGCCCACTTCGGCCCCAAGGCGGTGCTGACCTCCATCGTCAACAACTGGGCCCCCCATTACATCCAGGCCACCCAAGGGGTGCTGGACCACAGCTGGACATCCCAGGACTACTGGGGCGGCCTGAAAGAGGGTACGGTTGAGCTGCCCCTCAGCGACCTGCTGCCGGCCCCGGTGAAAGCCGAGGCCGAGCAGATCATCGCCAGCATCAAGAGTGGCCAGTTCCACCCGTTCACCGGCCCGATCAAGGACCAGGGCGGGACAGAAAAAATCCCTGCGGGGGTCAGCGCCAGCAATGCCGAACTGGCCTCGATGAACTACTACGTCGAAGGCCTGAAGGCAGACCTCCCCAAATAAGCTGGTCGTCGCTGCCGGAGCACCCGCCAGCGACGACGGACCGCCAACAGGATGGGAGCCTTTTCATGCATCAACTGCCGATCATCGATATCAGCCCGCTGTATCAGGAGGCCCAGCCAGGCTGGGACAGTGTCGCCAAACAGATCGACCGCGCCTGTCGCGAATGGGGCTTCTTCTACATCAAGGGCCACCCGATCAGCGCACAACGCATCGAGCAATTGCTGGCCATGGCCAAGCAGTTCTTCGCCCTGCCCAGCGCCGAAAAACTCAAGATCGACATCACCCAGAGCCGCCACCATCGCGGCTACGGCGCCATCGCCACCGAGCAGCTGGACCCGGGCAAGCCCAGCGACCTCAAGGAAACCTTCGACATGGGCCTGCATCTGCCCGCCGAGCATCCCGAGGTAGTGGCGGACAAGCCCCTGCGCGGCCCCAACCGCCACCCGGACCTGCCCGGCTGGAAAGACCTGATGGAGCAGCACTACCAGGACATGCAGGCCCTGGCCCAGACCCTGCTGCGGGCCATGACCCTGGCCCTGGGCATCGAACGCGACTTCTTCGACCGCCGCTTCCAGGACCCGGTCAGCGTGCTGCGGCTGATCCACTATCCGCCGCGCCACACCGCCAGCAGCACCGAGCAGCAAGGCGCCGGCGCCCACACCGACTATGGCTGCATCACCCTGCTCTACCAGGACGCCGCCGGTGGCTTGCAGGTACGCAACGTCCAGGGGCAATGGATCGACGCGCCGCCCATTGCAGGCACCTTCGTGGTCAACCTCGGCGACATGATGGCGCGCTGGAGCAACGACCGTTACCTGTCGACTCCGCACCGGGTCATCAGCCCGCTGGGGGTGGACCGCTACTCGATGCCGTTCTTCGCCGAACCGCACCCGGACACCCGCATCGAATGCCTGCCCGGCTGCCAGGACGCGGAGCATCCGGCCAAGTATCCGCTGACCACCTGCGCCGAATTCCTGCTCTCGCGTTTTGCCGATACCTACGCCTATCGCCGGGAGCTGGAGCAGGCCTGATCGCCCACTCGGTCAGGTTTTGCCGAACAATCGCGCCGCCAGATGTAGAATGGCGGCTTTTTCGGGCCCGGTGAAAACCTGGCGATCGCCGCAACCGCCGCCAGTTCCCCAGAGAAGGGCACGGCCCCGGCAGCGCATCACACTTCGCAGCGCCCGCCTGCACCTGATGAGACAACACCATGTATGACTGGCTGAACGCCTTGCCCAAGGCCGAGTTGCACCTGCACCTGGAAGGCTCCCTGGAGCCGGAACTGCTGTTCGCCCTGGCCGAACGCAACAAGATCGCCCTGCCCTGGAGCGACGTCGAAACCCTGCGCAAGGCCTACGCCTTCAACAACCTGCAGGAGTTCCTCGACCTGTATTACCAGGGCGCCGATGTGCTGCGCACCTCACAGGACTTCTACGACCTGACCTGGGCCTACCTGCTGCGCTGCAAAGAGCAGAACGTGATCCACACCGAGCCCTTCTTCGATCCGCAGACCCACACCGACCGTGGCATCCCGTTCGAAGTGGTGCTCAACGGCATCGCCGCCGCGCTGAAGGACGGCGAACAGCAACTGGGTATCACCAGTGGGCTGATCCTCAGTTTCCTGCGCCACTTGAGCGAAGAAGAGGCACAGAAAACCCTCGACCAGGCGCTGCCGTTCCGCGACGCCTTTGTCGCCGTGGGCCTGGACAGTTCGGAAATGGGTCATCCGCCGAGCAAGTTCCAGCGGGTCTTCGACCGCGCGCGCAGTGAAGGCTTCCTGACCGTCGCCCATGCCGGCGAGGAAGGCCCGCCCGAGTACATCTGGCAAGCCCTGGACCTGTTGAAGATCCAGCGCATCGACCACGGCGTGCGCGCCTTCGAAGACGAGCGGCTGATGCAGCGCATCATCGACGAACAGATCCCGCTGACCGTGTGCCCGCTGTCCAACACCAAGCTCTGCGTGTTCGACCACATGTCCCAGCACAACATCCTGCAAATGCTCGAGCGCGGGGTGAAGGTCACGGTCAACTCCGATGACCCGGCCTACTTCGGCGGCTACGTCACCGAGAACTTCCACGCCTTGTACACCGACCTGGGCATGACCCAGGACCAGGCCCGGCGCCTGGCGCAGAACAGCCTGGATGCGCGGCTGGTCAAGCCGTAACGGTCTTCGCCGGCCAGCCGGCTCCTACAGGTTCGTGTAGGAGCCGGCTGGCCGGCGCAACTCAAGCGCCCGCCTCGCTCAACGCCTCCAGCGTCTTGCCCCGGGTCTCCATCCCGAACAGCCAGACCACTCCCGCCGCCACCACAAAGCACGCCGCCCCCAAGGCAAACACCCCGCCCTGCCCGGTGATGGGAAACACCAGCCCGGTCACCAACGGCCCCAGCAGCGAACCGATCCGGCCAACGGCCGAAGCAAAGCCCGAACCCGTAGCCCGGGCAGACGTCGGGTACAGCTCGGGCGTGTAGGTGTAGAGCACCGCCCACATGCCGAACAGGAAGAACTGCATCAGCAGGCCGGTGCCGATCAACAGGCTTACGTTGCCGCCAAACACCGCGCTCTGCCCGTAGAAGAAGGCCATGATCCCGCCGCCGAGCAAGGTGACGATGCACACCGGCTTGCGCCCCCAGCGCTCCACCAGCCAGGCGGCCATGAGGAACCCGGGAATCCCGCCCAGGGAAATCAGCACCGTGTAGTACACCGACTGGGTCACGGCAAAACCGGACTGTTGCAGCAAGGCGCTGAGCCAGGACGTCAACCCGTAGAACCCCAGCAATGCGAAGAACCAAAGGCTCCAGATCATCATCGTGCGTTGCCGATACAGGGGCGACCAGATCTGTTTCAGCGCGGAGAAAAAATGCCCCGGCGCACTGTCGATGCGTGGCAGGCGCACCGGCTCCGGCAACGCAGCACCACCCAGGGCAGCCCGCACCTTGTCCTCGATGCCCAGCAGCACCCGGTCGGCCTCGGCATGGCGCCCAGCCTGCTCCAGCCAGCGCGGCGACTCGGGAATGAAGAAGCGGATCACCAGCACGAACACTGCCGGAATCGCCAACACCAGGAAGATGTCGCGCCAGCCGATCAGCGGCAGGAGGAAGTACGACAGCGCACCGGCCGCCACAAAACCCAAGGGCCAGAAGCCGTCCATCAAAGCGATGTAGCGCCCGCGTCGTTGCGCCGGAATCATCTCCGAGAGCATCGATTGGGCGATGGGAAACTCCATGCCCATGCCGATGCCCAGCAGCACCCGGAACAGGGTCAGGCTGTCCACGCTCTGGGCGGTGGAACACAGGTAACTGGCCACGCCCCAGAGCACGATACTCCATTGGAACACCGGCTTGCGCCCGAAGCGGTCGGCGAGCATGCCCGACAGCGAGGCGCCGAGCACCATGCCGAAGAAGCTGGAGCTGGCCAGCAGGCCGGCCTGGGCCGAGCTCAGGCCGAACTCGGTTTTGATCGACCCCAGCAGGAAGGTCATCATCGCCAAATCCATGGAGTCGAAGAAAAACGCCAGGGCAATGATGATGAAGATCACCCGGTGATAACCGCTGATGGGTAAGCGCTCCAGGCGCTCTGCGGCGCTGTATCCCTGTATGCCCATGCCCTGTTCCCCCGATTGAATGCACGACCCGTCGAGTGTGCGGGATCGAAGCGGGGGGTGATGGCTGAGGGCGACCTGTTCGCGTCCGGCAGCGACGCCGAGGGCGCGGCACCTGGGTTCGCCGGCAACCCGGCTCTTACGGGCGGCGGGCGCTGATCTGGGCGCAGCGCTCCTGGAGCATGTCCCGCAACAGCTTGACCGGTTTGCTCAAGTGCGCGCGATGGGTGCACAAAAGGTTCAGCGACGCGCCTTCGCAACGCAACTCCGGCAACAGCACCTGCAAGCGGCCGGCCAGCACGTCGGCGGCCACATCCAGCCAGGACTTGTAGGCAATCCCTTCGCCGGCCACCGCCCAGCGCCGCACTACATCGGCATCGTCACTCAGGCGGTCGCCGCTGACGGTCAGGCTCACCTCGCGCTTGCCGTCATAAAAACTCCAAAGGTCATGGGCCCGGCTGTCGAGCATGTACAGCAGGCAGTTGTGCTGGGCCAGTTGCTCCAGCTGGCGCGGCTCGCCGTGCCGGGCCAGGTAGCTGGGGGCCGCACACAGGACCCGGAGATTGTCCGGGGCTATCGGCAGTGCCACCAGACTGGAGTCCTCCGGCTCGCCATAGCGCAGGGCAATGTCCACCGGCTGGCGGAACAGATCGGCAATCCGGTCCCCCAGCAGCAGGCGCACGCTGAGCTTGGGATGCTCGCGCTGGAACTCGTCGAGCCAGGGCAGCAGCAGGTTGCGACCAAAGTCAGAGGGCGCGGAAAGCTGCAACACGCCGCTGACCTGATCCTGTCCGCTGGCCAGCAAGCGCCGCCCTTCATCCAGGTTGCTCAAGGCGGCGCGAGCGTATTCAAGAAAGCCCTCGCCCTCGGCCGTCAGACGCAGGCTGCGGGTGGAACGGGCCAGCAAACGCGCCCCCAAGTGTTCTTCGATGCGCTTGAGGGCGGCGCTGGCCACCGCCGGCGACAAGTCCATGACCCGGGCCGCCGCCGACAGGCTGCCCAGGTCCGCGGCCCGCACGAACAGTTGCAGGTCATCGAATCGCAGCATGGATCTACCCCTGGATTATCAAAAAAATATTGAAAGAGACTGCTCTTTTAGCCGGTTTTATCTTCAGGAGAAATAGCCAATTATCTGCCCATCACCTGACAGCCCAAAGGTAAACACCATGTCCCAAGCCTTTACCGCCATCGCGACCCTGATCGCCAAGCCTGACCAGCACAACGTCCTCAAGCACGAACTCAGTGCCCTGGTACACCCCAGCCGTGCCGAGACCGGCTGCCAGTACTACCAATTGCATCAGGACGCCGAACAGCCGGGCACCTTCTACGTTCTGGAACGCTGGGACGATGAGGCCGCCCTGGAGTTTCACAACAACACCCCGCACTTCCAGCATTTCCTCAACCAGACCCGCGAGGCGATCGAGCACTTCGAACTCAAGCGCCTGCAACTGATCGTCTGACCCTCACTCTGCACTCAACAGGAATTCAGCATGAAAGCCATCGCCTACTACACATCCCTACCAATCGACGACCCCAAGTCCCTGCAAGACATCGAGCTGCCGGAGCCGGTCGCCGGCCCCCGCGACCTGCTGGTGGAGGTCAAGGCCATCTCGGTCAACCCGGTGGACACCAAGGTCCGCCAGAACGCCCAGCCCGAAGGCGGCGCCGCCAAGGTGCTGGGCTGGGACGTGGCCGGCGTGGTCACGGCCGTGGGCAGCGAGGTCAGCCTGTTCAAGGTTGGCGACCGGGTGTTCTACGCCGGCTCCATCGCCCGGGCCGGAGGCAACAGCGAGCTGCACACCGTGGATGAACGGATCGTCGGCCATATGCCCAAGAGCCTGGGTTTTGCCGAAGCCGCGGCCCTGCCGCTGACCGCGATCACGGCCTGGGAACTGCTGTTCGAACGCCTGCAAATCAGCCAGGACCGCAGCGACCAGGGCCAGAGCCTGCTGATTGTCGGCGCCGCCGGCGGGGTCGGTTCGATCCTCACCCAACTGGCCCGGCAACTGACCGGCCTCAAGGTGATCGGCAGCGCCTCCCGGGAGCAGACCCAAGCCTGGGTCCGCGAGCTGGGCGCGCACGGCGTGGTGGATCACCGTCAGCCACTGAGCGCCGAGCTCAAGCGCATCGGCATCAATCAGGTGACCCACGTCGCCAGCCTGACCCAGACCGACACCCACCTTGATGAGTTGGTGGAAGCCCTGGTGCCCCAGGGCAAACTGGCCTTGATCGACGACCCGAAAAGCCTCGACGTGACCAAGCTCAAGCGCAAGAGCCTGTCCCTGCACTGGGAGTTCATGTACACCCGCTCGCTGTTCGAGACCGCCGACATGCAGGAACAGCACGTGCTGCTCAACAAGGTCGCCGAGCTGATCGACGCCGGCACCCTGAAGACCACGGTGGGCGAGCATTTCGGCCAGATCAACGCGGCCAACCTGCGCCGCGCCCACGCCTTGCTGGAGAGCGGCACGGCCAAGGGCAAGATCGTCCTGGAAGGTTTCTAAGGGCTGAACGCACGGCGGCCATCGCGCACAAAAGCCCGATGGCCGCCGTCAGTCCGAGAGTTGATTTCGGTCATATTTGTGACCGTATTCGGGTCTACACTGGCAGCCCTTGCATCGCACTCTTTTACCGTTAGGAGGTCAGCAATGAAGATCCTGATAAAAGAATTGGCAAACCCTCAAGGCTCCCAATGGCAGGTCCGTCTCGACCAGCACGCGGTGACTTTCCGCAGTGAAGCCGAGGCCCGGGCTTTCACCCAGACCCTGCAAGCACGCCTGCAAGCCCCCCACCCGATTCCCCAGAGTCAGCGCGCCGTCGGCTGACTCAGAGCTCGGCGGCTTTCAAGGCCCGGGCATTCTGCAAACGCCGGGTCATGACCGCCATGCTCACCGCCAGAACACCACACAGGCTGATGACCATGGCCATCGGCATGGCACTGCCATCGTGCAACACACCCACCAGATAGGCAGCACCCGCAGCGACGCTGAACTGCAGGCAACCGAGCATCGCCGAGGCACTGCCGGCCCGCGCGCCCTGGCCGTTCATGGCACAGGCCGCCGCGTTGGGAATGATGCAGCCCAGGCTGGCGATGCACACGAACAAGGGCAGCAACAGCGGCCAGAGCTCACTCGTATGCAGGGCGCTGACTGCCAGCAAGGTCAACCCGGCCGCCAGGTAGATCCACACGGTACGGGCCAGCAGGAAGGCCGGACCGCGCTTGGCCAACAGCCGCGCATTGATCTGCGCCACCAGGATAAAACCGCCGGCATTGATCCCGAAGAACCAGCCGAAATGCTCCGCCGGCACGCCATAAAGCTTGATAAAGACAAAGGGCGAGCCGGCGATATAGGAAAACATCCCGGCGATGGCGATGCCGCCGGTCAGGGCGTGACCGAGAAAGACCCGGTCCGCCAGCAACAGGCCGTACTGGCGCAACGCGCCGGACAACGGTAGGCGCGGGCGCGTGGCCGGCATGCTTTCCGGCAGCCCCAGGGCCACCGCCAATCCCGACAGGGCGCTGAACACCGTGAGCATGATGAAGATCGATTGCCAACCGTAGAGATTGACCAGCAGGCCGCCGAGCATCGGCGCCAGGATCGGCGCCAGGCCCATCACCAGCATCAACTGGGAGAACACCTTGGCCGAACCCACGGCATCGCACTTGTCGCTAACCACCGCGCGGGATATCACCATCCCGGCGCAACCGCCCAGGGCCTGGACGAAACGCGCGCCAATCAGCCACTCCAGGTTGGGCGCATAGGCGCAGGCCAGTGAGGCCAGGGTGAACAGCCCCACTCCCACCAGCAACGGCAGGCGCCGACCAAAACGGTCGGCCACAGGACCATAGGCCAGCTGCCCAATGGACAATCCAAGGAAATAGGCGGCCAGGGTCAGTTGGACGTGTTTTTCATCGGTGCCGAAAGCCAGGGCCATCGAGGGAAAGGCCGGCAGATAAAAGTCGATGGCCAGAGGGCCAAAAGCGCTCAAGGCGCCGAGAATCAAAATTGTGCGCAGGTTCATGGCATCCAAGCGAGCGTTGGTCAGCGGTCGCACAGTCTAGCTGCGCTTGGACACCTTGAACATTCCGATAGGTCGCTAACTATTAAAAAGACTCAAGCAACCTGGACGGCGTAGCCTTCCTCGCTGATCAGATTGATCACCTCTTCGCTGGACAGGCGACTCTCGACCCCCACTTCCTTGGCCGCCAGATCCACCCGCACGGTGGCCGCCGGGTCCTTGCTCTGCAGCGCCTGAGTGATGGCCCGCACGCAGTGGCCGCAGGACATGCCTTGAACATTGAATACTTGCATCACGCTTCTCCTGTATTGGGATGCACGCAGTCTTGTCCTTGCCACCGTGGCAAGGTCAAGTTCCGGATTGAACTGCCGGGCTGGAAATCGGCGCCGCGCTCCGCCAAGCTGCACGTCTTATGACATCACAGCAGGAGATTCAGCCATGCGCTGGTCAACTTTCAGCTTCGTCGGCCTCCTTGGTCTGTTGGCGGCAACGCCACCGGCACTGGCCGCCGGAGAAGACTACGGCGTACTGATCATTTCCCGGGAGCGGCTGGAAGTCGCCACCTCCTGCGAGATCGGCCTGTACATCCAGGACCAGCTCGCCGGTCGGCTGTTCCAGGAACAGAGCGCCTCCTTCAACCTGCCGCCGGGCAAAGTGTCCCTGCGCCTGAAACTGCTGCCGGGCCAGGCGCCGGGCTGCAACCCTGGCCTGCTCGCCCCGGGTTCCCAGGACATCAGCGTGCGGGCCGGCGACGTGCTGAAGTTCCGCATCGCCAGCAACGCCTCGGGCATGTACCTCAAGCCCACCGCCCTGGACTACTGACGCTGCGCCCTCCACACGCCTTGCGTCCTGCAGCGCAAGGCGTGCTCCTGCTCCCCCCTGGGACAAAATGAAGCACCCTGGCAATGCCCGCTTGACCTTGCCTGCATGGCAAGGTTGATCCTGTGGGCAACATTTACAGGGAGTGTCAGACATGCCTGAATCAACCACCTTCGACCTGCCGATTGCCGGCATGACCTGCGCCAGTTGCGCCGGTCGTGTGGAGCGTGCCTTGGCCAAGGTCGCCGGTATACGCGCGGTCAGCGTCAACCTCGCCACGGAACAGGCCCGGATCGAAGCCCCCGGGGACAGTCTGCCGGCCCTGCTGGAAGCGGTGGAAAATGCCGGTTACAGCGTGCCGGTGCAGTCCATTGAATTGACCATCGGCGGCATGACCTGCGCCACCTGTGCCGGACGTGTAGAACGCGCCTTGAACAAGGTTCAAGGCGTGCGCAGCGCCAGCGTCAACCTGGCCACCGAGCGCGCCCACGTCGAACTGCTGGGCCAGGTCGATCCGACGCAGTTGATCAACGCCGTGACCCAGGCCGGCTACTCAGCCAGCCTGTGGCAGGCCGAGCACAAGCACGGCAACGACCAGCAGCAGAACCTGCGCCGCGAACGCTGGAGCCTGGTCCTGGCGATCCTCCTGGCCCTGCCCCTGGTGCTGCCGATGCTGGTGCAACCCTTTGGCCTGCACTGGATGCTCCCGGCCTGGGCCCAGTTCGCCCTGGCCACTCCGGTGCAGTTCATCTTCGGCGCACGCTTTTATGTCGCCGCCTGGAAAGCCGTGCGCGCCGGCAGCGGCAACATGGACCTGCTGGTGGCCCTGGGCACCAGCGCCGGCTATGGCCTGAGCCTGTATGAATGGGCCACGGCCGCCGCCGGCAGCATGCCGCACCTGTACTTCGAAGCCTCGGCGGTGGTGATCGCTCTGGTGCTGCTGGGCAAGTACCTGGAAAGCCGCGCCAAGCGCCAGACCGCCAGCGCCATCCGCGCGCTGGAAGCCCTGCGCCCCGAGCGGGCAATCCAGGTCATCGATGGGCGCGAGCAGGAAGTCGCCATCAGCGCCCTGCGCCTGAACGACCTGGTGCTGGTCAAACCCGGCGAGCGCTTTCCGGTGGACGGCGAAGTCATCGAAGGCCAGAGCCATGCCGACGAAGCGCTGATCAGCGGTGAAAGCCTGCCGGTGCCCAAGCAGCCCGGGGATAAAGTCACCGGCGGCGCCATCAACGGCGAAGGCCGCCTGCTGGTACGCACCCTGGCCCTCGGCGCGGAAACCGTGCTGGCACGGATCATTCGCCTGGTGGAAGACGCCCAGGCCGGCAAGGCACCGATCCAGAAGCTGGTGGACAAGGTCAGCCAGGTGTTCGTGCCCACCGTGCTGGTGCTGGCGCTGATCACCCTGGTGGGCTGGTGGCTGTATGGCGCGCCCCTGGAAACCGCAGTGATCAACGCCGTCGCCGTGCTGGTGATCGCCTGTCCTTGCGCCCTGGGCCTGGCCACCCCCACCGCGATCATGGCCGGCACCGGCGTAGCCGCCCGCCACGGCATCCTGATCAAGGACGCCGAAGCCCTGGAACGAGCCCATGAAGTCAGCTCGGTGGTTTTCGACAAGACCGGCACCCTGACTTCCGGTACGCCACGCATCGCCCATATGCAGGCCCTGGAAGGCGACGACAACAGCGTGCTGCAACTGGCCGGTGCCCTGCAGCGCGGCAGTGAGCATCCCCTGGCCAAGGCGGTGCTGGACCTGTGCCAGGAACGCCAACTGCCAGTGGCCGATGTCAGCGCCAGCCAGTCCCTGACCGGGCGCGGCATCGCCGGCACCCTGGACGGCCGCCAACTGGCCCTGGGCAACCGCCGCCTGCTGGAAGAAAGCGGCCTGACCCCGGGCAGCCTGGCCCAGGCAGCCAAAGACTGGGAACACGAGGGCCGGACCCTGTCCTGGCTGATCGAGCAGAGCCCGCAATCCCGGGTACTGGGCCTGTTCGCCTTTGGCGACACCCTCAAGCCCGGCGCCTTGCAGGCGGTACAGCAACTGCGCGCGCGGCATATCAGCAGCCACCTGCTGACCGGCGACAACCGTGGCAGCGCCAAGGTCGTGGCCGACGCCCTGGGCATTGACGATGTGCACGCCGAAGTACTGCCGGCGGACAAGGCCGCCACGGTGACGGCACTGAAAAAGACCGGCGTGGTGGCCATGGTCGGCGACGGCATCAACGACGCCCCGGCCCTGGCGGCGGCCGACATCGGCATTGCCATGGGCGGCGGCACCGACGTGGCCATGCACGCGGCCGGCATCACCCTGATGCGCGGCGATCCACGACTGATCCCCGCGGCCCTGGAGATCAGCCGCAAGACCTACGCGAAAATCCGCCAGAACCTGTTCTGGGCCTTCGTCTACAACCTGATCGGCATCCCGCTGGCGGCCTTCGGCCTGCTCAACCCGGTGCTGGCCGGGGCGGCCATGGCCCTGTCCAGCGTCAGCGTGGTGAGCAATGCGCTACTGTTGAAAACCTGGAAACCCAAAGACCTGGAGAACGCCGAATGAACATCGGCCAAGCGGCGCGCAAGAGCGGCCTGAGCGCCAAGATGATCCGTTACTACGAGTCCATCGGCCTGCTCAAGCCGGCCCATCGCAGCGACAGCGGCTATCGCCTGTACGGCGACGAAGACCTGCACAGCCTGGCCTTCATCAAGCGCTCTCGCGATCTGGGCTTTTCCCTGGAAGAAGTGGGCAAGCTGCTGACCCTGTGGCAGGACCGGCAGCGAGCCAGCGCCGATGTAAAGGCCCTGGCGCGCCAGCACATCGATGAGCTCAACCAGAAGATCCGCGAACTGGCCGGGCTGCGCGACACCCTGCAGGACCTGGTGGAGCACTGCCACGGCGACCATCGCCCGGACTGCCCGATCCTCAAGGAACTGGCTTCGGGCAGTTGTTGCGGGTCCTGAGTATTTGCAAAAAGCGATCTCTGTAGCCGCTGCCGAGCCCTGGCGAGGCTGCGAAAAGGCCCGCAGGGCCTTGCTTGGCGATCCCTTGCAAAATTTCAGCGCCCTCAAGATCCTCGCGGCCCTTCGGGCCGTGCGCAGCCTGCGGCAGCGGCTACAAGGTGCCAAGGTGCCAAGGTGCCAAGGTGCCAAGGTGCCAGGTAGTTTGCAGGCATAAAAAATCCGGCCAAGGCCGGATTTTTTTATTCCATCACTGCATCCAGGGCGGAGGCGGTGGTTCTTCGGATTTGCCTGGCGGCGCATCGTCCGCCGCCCGCACTGCCTGCCGGCGCTCCTCGTCGAGACGTGCCGCTTCGATCTCGCGGATCACGCTGCCAACATCCGCCAGTTCTTCGGGGTCGTCGAACTCGCCGGTCAGCACACTGCCCGGATGCAAGGTGCCAGCCTCGTACAAAGCCCACATTTCCTTGGCATAACGGGTGTGCTTGAGCTCCGGGGCAAAACGCCCGAAGTAGGACGCCATGTTGCCCACGTCCCGCTCCAGCATGCTGAACGCGTGGTTGTTGCCTGCCGCGTCCACCGCCTGGGGCAGGTCGATGATCACCGGACCATCCGGCGTCAGCAGCACGTTGAATTCGGACAGGTCACCGTGCACCAGCCCGGTACACAACATCAGCACGATCTGGGAAATCAGGAAGGCGTGATATTCACGAGCCTGGTCCGGTTCCAGCACCACATCGTTGAGCCGCGGCGCCGCGTCGCCGTACTCGTCGGCCACCAGCTCCATCAGCAACACGCCTTCGAGAAAGTCGAACGGCTTGGGCACCCGCACCCCGGCATTGGCCAGACGGAACAAGGCCGCCACTTCGGCGTTCTGCCAGGCGTCCTCGGTTTCCTTGCGACCGAACTTGGAGCCCTTGGCCATGGCCCGCGCCTGTCGGCTGTTGCGAACCTTGCGCCCCTCCTGATATTCCGCCGCCTGACGGAAACTGCGTTTATTCGCCTCCTTGTAGACCTTGGCGCAACGTAGCTCGTTGCCGCAGCGCACCACATACACAGCTGCCTCTTTACCACTCATGAGTGGGCGCAGCACCTCGTCTACCAGACCGTCTTCGATCAGGGGTTCAATGCGTTTTGGAGTCTTCATCAGCTTTTATTGGGGGTCCCTTGTTACCAAACACGCGAAAGTCACTCGTTATACGGCAATCCTCCCACCACGGGAAAGGGCTGCCGAGCGCCGGACGACAGCAATGCACTCAATGTGCCAGATCCCTGAAGCGCTGCCGCCGAAGATCATAGCCGAGTGGCCAGCGAACAACGTCCGCCATGGCTTGAGAGATTGCCGCCATCCGTCGCACGCCCTTGGCGCCTTCAAGGAGGTTTTTTCTCTGCGCGACTCAATTTTCCGCCGTCCCAGCCGAAGTCATCAGAGACAAAGGGATTTTGTCCGACAATCCAATAAAGACGTCAGCCGCCGGCCAAGGTTCGATCGCTGCCTGCTCGACTTCTGCCTCAGGGACTGCAATCAGCGCCATCTTTCAAGCTGCCAATAATCCGCGAGTCGCCTGCACTTCGTGGTCATACAAGAAAATCTGGAGCGCGGATGAATATCAAACAGAAACTCACCTGGGCCTTCGCCGCCATTGCCTGCCTGCCCGTGGTGCTGGTGGCCACGCTGGTGGTGATCAACCTGCGCAGCGAAGCGCAAAACACCTTTGTCGACGGCAGCGGCCGCGAGATCCGCCAAGTGGCCAATGCCATGCAGCTGTTCTTCGAAGGCATCAGCCAGAACATCGACTACCTGGCAGCCCAACCCTTGCTGACCCAGGCCGGCGGCGACCTCAAGACCTGGATGAGCGCCGATGCCGCCAAGATTCCGGAAGGCGAGCAGGACAAACGCATCTTCGAACTGTTCGCCGCCATGGCCGCCAGCCACCCCGCCTATGCCTATGTGTCCTATGGCGTGAGCAACGGCGGTTACGTCTCCTGGCCCGCCGACCTGAAGCTGGCCAACTACGACCCTCGCGTGCGCCCCTGGTACAAGGCCGCGCTGGCCAGCCCGGGCAAGACCGTGCGCACCGATGCGTACTACTGGGCCCCGGACGATGCGGTGCTGGTCAGCACCGTGCGCTCCCTGGCCAACCAGTTGGGCCCCCAAGGCGGCGTGGTCGCGGTCGACGTGTCGCTCAAGCAGCTCACCGAAATCGTCAAGCAGATCAAGCTGGGCGAGTCCGGCTACCTGATGCTGATGGAAAACAACGGCACGGTGCTGGTGGACCCCAAGCAGCCGGAGCATAACTTCAAGGCCCTGGACAGCCTCGGCGAGGGTTACGCGCAACTGGCCAAGACCGGCAAGGGCCTGGTGCAAGTGGAACTGGGCGGCGAGCACTACATGGCCAACGTCTGGCCTTCCGAACAACTGGGCTGGACCTTCATCGGCCTGATCAAGCAGAACGAAGTCATGGGCTCGGCCACCCAGCTGACCTGGATCATCGCCGTGATCGCCGGGGTCCTGGCCGTGTTGTTCGCGGTATTCGGAGCCAGCTTCGCCAGCCTCATCGTGCGGCCGATCCGCAGTGTCGCCAGCGGCCTGGAAGGCATCGCCCAGGGTGAAGGCGACCTGACCCGCAACCTGAATATCCGTGGCAGCGATGAAACCGCGCAACTGGCCAACTGGTTCAACCAGTTCCTCGCGGCGATCCGCAGCCTGATCCAGCACATCGGCCAGGCGGCACAGAAGATTCTCGCCACCTCCCATTCCTCGACCCAGGTTTCCAACGACATGGCCGAAGCCGCCGGACGCCAGCGCGAAGCGGTGGACATGGTGTCCACCGCCTTCCACGAAATGGTGGCCACGGCCAACGAAGTGGCTCGCTCCTGCAGCCAGGCCGCCGAATCGGCAGACAGCGGCCAGCGTCAGGCCCAGGAAGGCCAGCAGCAGATCGACGACGCGGTGCACAGCGTCGACCGCCTGAGCCAGGAGATCGAGCAGTCGGCGCAATCGATGCAGCAACTGGAACGCGACAGCAACGACATCCAGTCGATCCTCGGCACCATCCGCTCCATCGCCGAACAGACCAACCTGCTGGCCCTCAACGCCGCCATCGAGGCCGCCCGGGCCGGAGAGCAGGGGCGCGGTTTTGCCGTGGTGGCCGACGAAGTCCGCGCCCTGGCCAAGCGCACCGCCGATTCCACCGCCGAGATCGACGGGCTGCTGGGCAACCTGGCCAAGCGCACCAGCGCCGTGACCCAGCAGATGCACGCCAGCCTGGAAGTGTCCCAACAGTCGGTGAACCGCATCGGCCTCGCGCGCAACAGCTTCGGACAGATCCGCGAGTCGGTGGACGTGATCCGCGACATGAACACTCAAATCGCCACCGCCGCCGAGGAGCAGCATCAAGTGGCGGAAGACATCAACCGGCACATCAGCCAGATCCATGGCGATGCGCAACGGGTGGCGGAACTGGCCAACGCGGCGCGCCTGGACTCCCAGAACTTGGCGGGGCTGTCCAATGAGCTGGACAGCCTGGTGCGGCGCTTCAAGACTTGAGTCCCCTTTCGCCGGCAAGCCGGCTCCTACGGATTTGGAGGCACGTCTCTGTAGGAACCGGCTTGCCAGCGAATGCCACGAACCTCAGCGTTCGATGATCGCCGTCACACCCTGCCCACCCGCGGCACAGATCGAAATCAGCCCGCGCCCCTGCCCCGCCAAACTCAGCAACTTCGCCAGGTTGGCGACAATGCGCCCGCCGGTGGCGGCAAACGGGTGCCCCGCCGCCAAGGAGCTGCCTTTGACGTTAAGCCGGGCGCGATCGATGCAGCCCAGAGGCGCGTCGAGGCCCAGGCGGGTCTTGCAGTAATCCGCGTCCTCCCAGGCCTTGAGGGTGCACAGCACCTGGGCGGCAAAGGCTTCGTGGATCTCGTAATAATCAAAGTCCTGCAGGCTCAGCCCGTTGCGCGCCAGCAAGCGCGGCACGGCATACACCGGGGCCATCAGCAGGCCTTCGGCTCCTTTGACGAAATCCACCGCGCCAGCCTCGCCGTCGCGCAGGTAGGCGAGGATCGGCAGGCCGCGCTCCTGGGCCCATTGCTCACTGCCCAGCAACACCAGGGAGGCGCCATCGGTCAGAGGCGTGGAATTGCCCGCGGTGAGGGTGCCCGCGGCACTGCGATCGAAGGCGGGCTTGAGGCTGGCGAGTTTTTCCAGGGTCAGGTCCGGGCGCAGGTTGTTGTCCCGGGTCAGGCCGAGGAAGGGGGTGAGCAGGTCGTCGTGCCAGCCTTCGGCATAGGCGGCGGCCATCTTCTGGTGGCTCTCCAGGGCCAGTTGGTCCTGCTCGCCACGGGGAATGTTCCAGGTCTTGGCCATCTGTTCGCAGTGTTCGCCCATGGACAGGCCGGTGCGCGGCTCACCGTTGCGCGGCAGTTCCGGCTTGAGGTGATGGGGCCGCAACTGCAGCAGGATCTTCAGCTTGTCGCCGGTAGTCTTGGCCCGATTGGCCTGCAACAGGATCTGCCGCAGCCCCTCGTTGACCCCGATCGGCGCATCCGAGGTGGTGTCGACGCCACCGGCGATGCCGCAGTCGATCTGCCCCAGGGCAATCTTGTTGGCCACCAGCAAGGCCGCTTCCAGGCCGGTGCCACAGGCTTGCTGGATGTCGTAAGCCGGGGTGGTGGGCGATAGCCGCGAACCCAGTACGCACTCCCGGGTCAGGTTGAAGTCCCGCGAGTGCTTGAGCACCGCCCCCGCCGCCACTTCGCCAAGGCGCAGGCCGTGGAGCTGGTAACGCTCGATCAGGCCCTCCAGGGCGGCCGTGAGCATGGCCTGGTTGCTGGCCGTGGCATACGGACCGTTGGAGCGGGCGAAGGGAATGCGGTTACCGCCGATAATCGCGACGCGACGCAGCTGTGTCATGGAAAGCTCCCTATTCTATGAGTGCGACTTCGGTGAGTACCTCTCCCACTAGCGTAGGAGGCTTCTCGCAGATCGAACGACTCGGGGCCATTCGTGGTCCACACTTTGAACCCCAGCCTGCGGAGTGCGTTCCATGTCCGACCGTTATATCGACTTCGCCAATTCGTCCATCGGCCAGCGCCTGGTCGGGGCCCTTGGCCTGCCGTCACCGGTACGTCTGGAGCGCTGGCAGGCCGGCCGCCTGCGGCCCATCGAAGGCGCTCTGTTGATCGGTGGCGGCGCCATGGCCCAACAGGTGAGCGCCCTGGCACCGCGCCTGACCGATTCGGTCTACAGCTACGGCACCGACCCAACCCTGGCCACGCCCTGGATTCCCGGCCATGGGCCCAAGCTCAAGGCCGTGGTCTTCGATGCCAGCGAACTGCGGCATACCGATCAGCTCAAGCAACTGCGGGAGTTCTTCCAGCCGCTGCTGCGCAGCCTTGAGTCCAGCGCCCATCTGCTGATCCTCGGACGTGCTCCGCACACCCTGGCAGAGCCCTTTGCCGCCAGCGCCCAGCGTGCCCTGGAAGGCTTCAGTCGCTCCCTGGCCAAGGAGCTGCGCAACGGCGCCACCCTGCAACTGCTGTACGTGGCCGAGGGCGCCGAAGAGCAGTTGGAAGGCGCCCTGCGATTCTTTCTCTCGCCCAAGAGCGCCTATGTTTCCGGGCAGGTGATCCACTTGCAGCCCTGCGCCAGTCAGGTCCAGGACTGGAGCCGGCCGCTGGCCGGGCGCAAGGCCCTGGTCACCGGCGCGGCCCGGGGCATTGGCGCGGCCATCGCCGAAACCCTGGCCCGGGACGGGGCCCAGGTGCTGTTGCTGGATGTGCCCCAGGCCAAGGCCGACCTGGACGCTCTGGCGGCCCGTCTCGGCGCACGCGCCATCGGCCTGGATATCTGCGCCGAGGACGCCCCGGCCCAGTTGCTCGAACAACTGCCCGAGGGCATCGACATTCTGGTGCACAACGCCGGGATCACCCGGGACAAGACCCTGGCCAACATGACCGCGGAGTTCTGGGACGCCGTGCTGGCGGTGAACCTCAACGCCCCGCAGGTATTGACCCAGGCCCTGCTGGACAGCGGCCGGCTGCACGATCACGGACGCGTGATCCTGTTGGCCTCCATCAGCGGCATTGCCGGCAACCGCGGGCAGACCAACTACGCCGCCAGCAAGGCCGGGCTGATCGGCCTGGCCCAGGCCTGGGCACCGCTGCTCAAGGCCCGGGACATCAGCATCAACGCCGTGGCGCCAGGCTTCATCGAGACCCAGATGACCGCCAAGGTGCCCTTCGCCTTGCGCGAAGCCGGACGCCGCATGAGTTCCCTGGGCCAGGGCGGCCTGCCTCAGGACGTCGCCGAGGCCGTGGCCTGGCTCGGCCAGCCGGGCAGTGGCGCGGTCAGCGGGCAAGCCTTGCGGGTGTGTGGCCAAAGTGTCCTGGGAGCCTGAAGATGACAACGCACTGGCATGAACTGAACCTGCCTGCGCTCTTGCCGCCGCTGTTTCTCAAGGCGGCGCTGAGACGGCGGAGCAATGGCACCGAATTGCCCGAAGATGGCCTGCGCTGCTGGATCAGCCTGGAGCCCAAGCGGCTGGCGGCCTATCGCAAGGTCTGCGGTTTTGCCGACAACGGCCTGCTTCCCGCTACCTATCCCCATGTGCTGGCCTTCGCCCTGCAGATGCAGCTGCTGACCGCCCAGAACTTCCCCTTCCCGTTGCTGGGGCTGGTCCATCTGGCCAACCGGATTCGAGTGTTGCGCCCCATGGGCAACGTCAGTAGCGTGCGCATCGGCGTCCGGGTGGACAACCTGCAACCTCACGCCAAGGGGGCGGTGTTCGATCTGGTGACCACCGTGGACGATCTGCTGGGGCCGCTCTGGGAAGCCGAAAGCCAGATGCTCTGTCGCACAGTCAAGTTGCCCGGAGAACCTGCCGCGCCGCTTCCAGCATTGGGCGAAGGCCTGAACGAGGTGAGCCGCTGGCAGGCCGAAAGCAATATCGGCCGGCGCTACGCCAGGGTCTCTGGTGACTACAACCCTATCCACCTCAGTGCCTGGAGTGCCCGCCTGTTTGGCTTTCCCCAGGCCATAGCCCACGGTCTGTGGAACAAGGCCATGACCCTGGCGGCACTGAGCGAGCACCTGCCGGCCGCGAATATCGAAGTGTCGGTGCATTTCATCAAGCCCGTGCTGCTGCCCGGAACCGTCCGCTTGCTGGCCAGCGCTGCAGGGTCCAGTGGCGAACTCCAGCTACTGGGCAATGGCGATCTGCAACATATGCAGGGTCGCTGGCAGCCCATCGCCTGAGACGTCATCAACCACGGCGAATAAGCACTACACCGGCGACGATCAGCAGCAATCCGGCAATCTTGCCGAGGCTCACCGGCGCCTCGCGAAAGCCCACCCAACCAAAGTGGTCCAGGGCCAGGGCCATGCTCAACTGACCCGCCAGCACCAGAGCCATGAACAGCAAGGCGCCGATCCGTGGCCCGGCAAAAGCTGCGGTGGTAATGAAAAAGACCCCCAGCAAGCCGCCACACCAGTGCCACCAGGTCAGGCCCTTGAGGGCACTCAACGAGGGCATCTCACGCTGCATCAACACCAGGATCAACAAGGCTGCAGTACCGACAAAAAAGGAAATCAGTGCTGCGGCCAGCACACCACCGACCTGCTTGGCCAACTGACCATTGATTCCGGCTTGCAGGGCCAGAAAGGCCCCAGCGAAAAACGGCAGGCACAACAGCCACCAGATTGGACTAGGCATCACAGGCTCCAACAGCAATTCGGCCGCGCAGTATAGGCCAGCGCAGATTTGAAAGTCCTCGACACCCATTAACAGAATCTTAGAAAACTGCCGTTCTCTTGAGCAGAAAACAAAATAGAACCCATTAATTGTATATATATAACTTTCGTTTAGAGCTCACGAGCAGTCGCTCCAGACAGAGATACAAGATATTGATTAATAACAACTTATAAAACACAAACTTCACAAACAATACTTTCAAACTAGTCACTTTTAAAGCAGTAGAAAACCAAGAATAAAACTCATTAATACCAAGTTCATAATTGTTCAAAAAGTCTCTCGCGCCTTTCATGTAGACAACGGACGAAGGTATCTCCAGCAATAGAACTGGAGAGCTATCGAAAACAACGAACGTTGTAATAGGTGCAAGGGATACCTCTCATGAAAACTCAATTCGGATGGAAAGCGTGTACAGCACTGGCGATGATCCTGACCCTCAGCCTGGCGGGCTGCAGCGGCGGCGGTGGTGGTCATAAGAGTGGTTCGAGCAGTTCTCCTGCCAGCTCAGGTGGTGGCAGCACCGATGGCGGAACCGGTGGCACGCCCAGCACCCTGGTGACCGCCGACGTGGCGTCCGACGTGGGTACTACCGTGAGCGGTGTCGGCGACGGCATCAGCGCCCTGGGCGACTCTCTGGCAACGGTTCCAGTGGTCGGCGGCCTGGCCCGCAGTGCCGTCAGCACTACCGGCAATGTGGTGGACAGCGTTGGTGAGGGCTTGACCAATGGCCTTGGCAAACTGGGCAGCGATCCCAAGGCCCTGAGCAAGACTACGGCCACCGTCGGCAACGTGGTCGGCGATGTGGGCACCGGAGTCAAGGATCTCAGCGGGCAACTGGCGACGACCACCCAAAGCGTTCCGGTCGTCGGTGGCGTGGTGACCAGGGTGGCCCCGGTACTCAGCGGTGTCGGCACCCGGGTAACCATGCTGGGCAACACCTTGAGTACCGTCACCAGCAGCGGGCCGGTCGGCACCCTGACCGATGGCGTGGGTGACAGGGTACTGGTACCGGTAGTGAGCATGGCAGAAGGCCTGACCGACAAGGTGGGCAGCACCACCGGCCTGGGCGCACCAGTCAAGGGACTGATCAAAGGCGTGAGCGATGCTGTGGATGATACCGGCGAGAAGGTCAGCGATAGCGGTGATGGCAACCCTGTGACCGATCTGTTGGGCAATGCCCTGAGCAACGCCAGCGGCGCGGTAAACAGCGCAGGAGGCTACGTCGGCAAGTCCGGGAGCGGCACCGGAAGCGGTGGCAGCAACGGTGGCGGTACTGGCCTGGGCGGCACCGGCATGCTGGAAGTCGTAGGCGGTGCAGTGGCCAATCTCGGCAACGGCATCAATACCGGCAACACCAATGGCGCTGTCAGCGCAGTGAGTGCCGCCGGCGGTGCAGTGGGCGGCCTGATCGCCTCGGTGGGCGGAGCCCTGGGCGGCCCTGGCACTCCCAACCTGGTGGTCACCGCGCCCCTGGCCAGTGTCGGCGTAAACCTGGGTTCGGCGTTGAATCCGATCACCAGCTCCGTCACTGGCCTGACCCAGCAAGTAGGCGCAGCCAGCGGCCTGGGTGGCGCGGTCAGCGGTCTGCTGGGCCAAGCGGGCGGGGCTGTGAGCAATGTGGGTACCACTGTTGCCGGTGGCATAGGCGGCAATCAGGTCGGCGGCGCCCTGGGCGGCACCCTCGGCGCAGTGGGCAGCACCGTGGCCTCGGTCGGCGGTCTGGTCAACGGTGGCACTGCCCCCAGCGGCGGTCTGCTCGGTGGGGCCGGGATCGGCGTCGGAGCCAGCGCCAACGGCAGCGCTTCTGCAGGAGCAGGTCTCAACGGTGGCCTGGGTGGTGTGCTGGGTGGTTTGACCGGCGCCCTGGGCGGCAAGAAATAATTTGCACCTGGCCGATTCGACGGCCTCACCTACAGCGCCTACGCTTGGTTGAGGGCGAGAGGTTCAGATGAATCTCTCGCCTTTTTGTTTATCCAGAGCATCACCCTCCAGCACCTGATCAGGGCTCAGACCTTGAACGGTGCATGGAATGAGGACTTTTAGCATCGCTGCGGCTTGACCATGGAGTGTCCTATGCGCACGTTGGCCAGTTTGTTGTTGATTGGATGCTGTACCTCCGCTTACGCCGACTCCCTTCCGCGCTTTCTCAACAGTAACGACAGCATTACCAACCTGCCCCAACCCAACCTGCCGGTGGACGCCTACCGCCCGGCTACACCGCAGTTGCAGATGCCTGAGCACCCCGTCGCCCCCCAAGGGCAGCAGCCGCTGATGATGGGCACCAAGGTTACGGTGCGTCAGGTCCAGATCGAGGGTGGCACGGTCTACCCTCTTGAGCAGTTGGCGGCGATCTACCAGCCATTGATCGGCCATGAAACCAGCTTCGCTCAATTGATCGAAGCCACCCGTGAGATCACCCGACGCTACCAGAACGACGGCTACCTGCTGTCCTACGCCTTCATGCCGCAGCAGAACTTCAACCAGGGTGTCCTGCGGGTGGTGCTGGTGGAAGGCTATATCAGGGACTACCAGCTACAGGGCGACATCGGTCCGGTGTCCACCTATCTGGACAAGCTGGTGAGCAAGCTAAAGGCCGAACGCCCACTGACCCGCAAGACCTTCGAGCGCTATACCACTCTGATGAGCCGGGTACCGGGCGTGACCCTGCAAGCGGTGGTGCCACCACCGGGAACCACCGACGGTGCGACCCAATTGGTCGCCGTGGCCAGCCGTAAATCCATCAGCACCACCCTCAACAGCACCGACGACAATCGCAACGGTCTGCAGGCCCTAGTGGGTATTACCAGCAGCTCGCAAACGGCCTGGGGCGAACAGCTGAGCCTCAGCGGACTGTTTCCCCCGGGCAAGGACAAGGAGCACTACTACCGCCTGGATTACAGCCAGTTGCTGGGTTCCGAGGGCACGCAGTTGAACCTCTACGGTGCGCGCTACCGCAGTGATCCGCGAAGCAACGTGCAATTGGGCAATGGCCTGGAGCTTGAGTCCCATCGCGCAAACGACCGTTTCTCCATCGGCGTCAGCCACCCCTTCATCGCCTCGCCCAATGAGATGCTCACCGCCGGTACACGCCTGTATGCAGTGAACGACAAGACCCGCTATCGGCTGAACAACGCCCCCCTGACCCTGGAAGAGAAAACCGATATCCGCGCCCTGGCGCTGGAGAGCGACTGGAGCAAATCCGATCCGCGCCAACTGCGAATCCTCAGCGCCGGTCTCTACCAGGGCCTGGACAGCATGGGAGCCAAGACCAACAACGCACTCTACGATCTGGATTTCTTCCGCCTGCGTGTGGCGGGGGTACAGAGCGACCGTTTCTTCGACAATTGGCAGGGGGTGCTTTCCGCAGCCCTGTACTGGAGCGATGACAATCTGCCAGACAGTGAACGGGCCAGTTTTGGCGGACAGAACTTCGCGCGGGGTTATCCCGATGACCAGGCCACCGGTGACAAGGGTTGGGGTGTGGCTTATGAGGTGAACTACAGCTTCCATCGCGCGGGTCCTTGGGTCCGGGTACTGCAACCCTATGTCGTGCTGGACCGCTCCAAGACCTGGTTCAACCAGTTGCCGGTCAAGGGCAGCAACCTGTCATCGGCGGCTGTGGGTCTGCGCTTCGGCGACACCAAGCACTACAACATCGCCCTGGAGGCCGCCAAGCCCATGTCCGATGAAGCCCTGGACACCTACAACCGCCGTCCGCGCTATACCTTGAGTTTCAGCTATCAACTCTGAACAGTTGGGTGATTTTGACCTGCTCCCCAGCAGGTCTTTTTTTGCCGGTAAAAAAGACCGAGCAAGCCTGAAGGTCAGGGACCGACGATATGCAGCCGGGGTTGGGGAAACAGATTATTGAGGGTTTCCAGCAGGCGCACGTAATAGATCGGCTTGCGGAACAGATCCAGGACCTGCAGACGCAACAGGTCACTGACGTCATCCATGTCGGCGTGCCCCGACATGACGATCACCGGCAAGTGCTGGCGCGAGGTGTGCTCGCGCAGACGCTTGATCAGCGACAGGCCACCCTCTTCCGGCATGCGCAGGTCCGTGATCACCAGAGCAATATCCGGATGCTGGGTGAGGTGTTCCAGAGCACATTTCACCGAGGTGGCGGTAAAGCAGCAAAAGCCCTCGCCTTCCAGCAGCTCGGCGAGTTCCATCAGCGCATCTTCTTCGTCGTCCACCAGCAACAATTGCTGACGTGTGGGTTGAGGGGAGGTCATGGACAGTACCCTGGAGTGAGCGTCACGCCCGTGGTTGAACGCAGCCATCGAACATCAGGCTACCGGTGGCGTAACCGCAAACAGGCCTTCGGTTCTAGAAAACCGAAGGCCTGCACGGAACCGGGGGTAGCTTGAAGGTCTGTCGAAAGCGCTGCCCAGCGGCTGCTCACCTGGGCCACTCCGCTGATCAAGGCTCAGGCCGGGTGACGGCGTCGCCTCCAAGGCTGGTCAGGATGTTGTTGAAGATGGCCAGTACACGATCACCCAGAGGGGTAACGAACGCTACGACCACCACTGCCACCATCGCTACGACAATCGCGTACTCGATCGCGGATGCGCCTTCGGTGCGGTCAAAAAACAGGCGCGCCCTGAGCAACAAATATTGAAGAATCATCCTAGCTCTCCTTTGCGCCAGACGGCGCCACTGGAACAGCACTGGGCAAAATTCCCCGGTGCCACCTGAGCATTGTCAACAAAGCCCGGACCAGCAACTGTAAGAACTGATTAATCACAAAGTATTAATCGGATGGTTGGCGCCAAAAAACTCGCCCCATTGAATCAACTCATACTTTTGTTAGCTATTTTTCGACGACTTAATGGCATTTCGTCCTAGCTCTACTACCTTCACATAGCGAAATAGTTGCATGTTCATAGCTGCCTGATTGCGAAATTAACTCGTTTGGAATCACGGGCTGGTGGTGCAGCAGGATAGGGAGAGCCTTCATGAACAGTCGCGTCACCATGGGTCTGGCTGGACTTCTGCTGCTGGGTGCGGTGTTTTTCGGTTACTGGGGCCTGGTCCTCAGCCATCAACCCGAACCGGCACCACCGGCTCAACCGGTGGCCCCCCGCGTCGTCGAACAAGTCACCAGCAATGCCGAAGACCAGACCCGCCAACCCGTGGTGGTACTGGTGCGCGATGTGCCACCTTTCGTTCCGCTCACCGCCGCGGATCTGGCGCTGGAAAAACTGCGCACCGCGCCTGCCGGCAGCCTCAGTGCCATTGATCAGGCGGTGGGCCGTACGCCCTGGCGACAACTGAGTGCCGGCACCTGGCTCAACGCCCAGAGCTTCGAGACCGGTGGCACCCTGGCACGAATGATTCGCAGCGATGAGCGAGCCCTGGCGGTAGCGGTGGATGAAGTCATCGGCGCCGCCGGGCAACTGAGCCCCGGGGACTATGTCGACGTGCTGTTGTTCCTGCGTCAGGACACGACCAATCCACAGCAATCGGCACAGATCGCCGTGCCCGCCATGCGGGTACTGGCAGTGGGCGAGCAACTGGGACTGACCAATGACGGACAGCCCGCCGCCCCAGCGGTGACCCGCGAGGAGAAGCTCAAGCAGGACCAGCGCCGGATCGCCGCCCGCACGGTGGTTCTGGCCGTACCCGAGCAGCTCTTGAGCCGGTTGATGCTCGCCACCCAGGTCGGCGTGCTGCGACTGGCCGTGCGCAGCAGCGATGAGCAGCGCCTGGCCCACTACTGGGCCGGCAATGAGGACGCCACCGGCCACCTCGATGCAGCCAACAGCAACCTGTTCCAGTTCACTCAACTGGCCCTCGGCAAAGCTCCCCGTAGCCCGCTCGCCCAAGGTGGCGGACCACGCTCGGCGGTGGAGGTCATCCGGGGCAACCAGGTCTCTCAACAAACCCCCTGATCGAGCAAGGATGCATGACATGCGCAGTCGTTCCATGCCGCTGTTCACCACACTGCTGACGCTGAGTCTGGGCCAATGGCTCTGGAACCCGGCCCTGGCCGCGCCAATGTCGGGCTGCTCGAGCCTGGCGCCGTTGCCGGCCGTGCTGGAAGTCGGCGAAGGTTTGCAACAGGAGCTGCAGTCCCCGGTGGTCATCACTCGCTTGGCAGTAGGCGATCCGAAAGTCGCCGATGTCCACGCCAACGGCAACAAGGCCTTTCTGCTCACCGGCATGGCTCCCGGCGCCACCAGCCTGATGGTCTGGACCTCCTGCTCAAGCACTCCACGCCAGAGCATGGTGTTCGTCCGCGGCCGGGCCACTGCCGACATGACCGCCAGCCGCTTGCCAATCAGCGACGATCCGTTGCTGCCCAGCCAGGTACAGACCGACATCCGCTTCGTCGAGGTCAGCCGCACCAAGCTCAAGGAGGCCAGTGCCTCGATCTTCGGCCGCGGAAACAACTTCCTGTTCGGCTCCCCTGGCACCGCTCCCGTCACCACCGGCACCGCCGGCAGCGTCACCCCGACCTTCGGTGGCCGGCGGACCAACATCCCCCTGGACAACGGCACCTTCAACATCGGCTTCGGCAACGGCCGGGTACTGACCCTGATCAACGCCCTGGAAGGCAGCGGCTTCGCCTACACCCTGGCCCGGCCCTCCCTGGTGGCCCTCAGCGGCCAGAGCGCAAGCTTCCTGGCCGGTGGCGAAATCCCTATTCCGGTACCCAGCACCGCTAGCAACAGCGTGACCATCGAATACAAGGAATTCGGTATCCGCCTGACCCTGACCCCCACCATTGTCGACAGCGGTCGCATTTCGCTGAAAGTGGCGCCGGAGGTCAGTGAGCTGGACTACAGCAACGGCGTGACCATCGCCGGGACCGTGGTACCGGCGCTGATCGTACGACGCACGGACACCAGCATCTCCCTGGCCGATGGCGAGAGCTTCGTCATCAGCGGCCTGATCAGCACCCGCAACAGTTCCCTGGTGAGCAAGTTTCCCGGGTTGGGGGACATCCCGGTACTGGGGGCCTTTTTCCGCGACTCGACGATCAATCGCGAAGAGCGCGAGCTGCTGATGGTGGTCACTCCGCATCTGGTCCAGCCCCTGGCCGCCGATGCCAAGCTGCCGGCCTTGCCCGGTGAACGCCTGCGCAGCTACGACCCGAACTTCTATCGCATGTTCTTCCTCGAGAACGGCAACTTCGACAAGCGCAGCGGGCTATCGCAATGAGCCAGAACATGAGCCAGACGTTCCTGGCCATCACCCGCAACAGCACCGATCTTGAATGGCTGCAAGGCGCCCTGGCGCCCCTGGGCCAGGTGGTAGGGGCCGATGGCAGCCTCGACGAGTTGCTAGCGCTGGTGGACGTGACTTTCGCCAACCTGGTGTTCGTCGGTCTCGACCGCGAGCATGTGGTGGCCCAGGCCGCATTGATCGAAGGGGCCCTGGAAGCCAAGCCGATGCTGGCGATCGTCGCCCTTGGCGATGGCATGGACAACCAGTTGGTCCTCAACGCCATGCGTGCCGGCGCCCGGGACTTCGTCGCCTACGGCTCGCGTTCCAGCGAAGTTGCCGGTCTGGTCCGACGTTTGA
Organism: Pseudomonas danubii; assembly: GCF_042980055.1. Lineage (NCBI taxonomy): Bacteria > Pseudomonadati > Pseudomonadota > Gammaproteobacteria > Pseudomonadales > Pseudomonadaceae > Pseudomonas > Pseudomonas danubii. Next base: position 2,015,901 of record NZ_CP116502.1, on the reverse strand, counting down.
GCAAACGCCTGCCGGCAGTGACGCCCAACACCCAGATGGGCGGCCTGACCGTGCTCTACGGCGCGCAAGCCGATAGCGACGGCGCACTCCTGTCCGGGCACCTGGCCCTGGTGGTGCAAAAGAGTGGCCAGCAGACTCTGCTGCTGGACCTCGGCCTGCCCCGTGGCGACAGCCTGGCACTGTTGGGGCTGGAAAGTTCGTTCCACTTCGGCGATGCCCTGCGCCACCTGCGGCGCCTGGATACCACCCTGATCGACAGCGCCTTCACCAGCACTGAAGCCGGCTTGCGCATCCTCGCCTACGCCAGTCACGACGAGCCCCTGGAACACACCAGTGCCGCCGAGCTGTACATGTTGCTCAGCGCCTTGCGCCAGCACTTCCAGCACATCGTGGTGAACCTTGTTGGCCAGCCCGACAGCGAGGCTCTGCGGACCTTCGTCAGTCATTGCGACAAGCTGATCTGGTGCACCGACCAGAATGTCCTCGACTGCCGGCGCAACCTGGCGGTCCTCAATCACTGGCGCGAAAAGGGCATGAAACTGGAGCACGCACGCTTGCTGGTGGACCGCTACCTGCGCGCCGTCACTCCGGATTCCGAAACCCTGGGCAAGACTTTCGGCCTGGAAGTGATCGCGGTGCTGGCCTACAGCCCGGAGGTGCGCCTGAACGCCAAGAACCAGGGAGTCACCCTGTTTGAAATGGCCCCCCGGGAGAGCCTGACCCAAAGCATTCGCACCTTGGGCGAACGCCTGGCCAAGCGCTCCGAAGGCCTGACCAAGCCCAAGGCCGGCTGGCTCAACAGAATCATGGGGGGCAGATGAGCGGCGAAAAACTCTTTGGCGCCCCGGCTCGTCCGGCACCGGGCAATAGCGATCACGAAGGCCTGAAGCTGGTGCTGCATCGCTACATCATCGATGCCATCGAAGACTCGGGGAAAAACCTGCTGGAAAGCTCCCGGCAGAACCTCTCGCAGTTCGTCACCGACAAAGTGGCGGAGTACATCGCGCGCATGCACCTGGCGATTTCCCGCTACGAAATGGAACGGCTGGCGGAGGAAATCGTCGATGAGCTGACCGGCTTCGGCCCCCTGGAAGTGCTGCTGCGCGATCCGGCGGTGACCGAGATCCTGGTCAACGGCCCGCACCGGGTATTCGTCGAGCGCGACGGCGTGCTGCACCAGAGCGACCTGCGTTTCATCGACGCCCACCACGTTGAGCGGGTCATGCAACGGATCCTTGCCCCCTTGGGCCGACGCCTCGACGAGTCCTCGCCGATGGTCGATGCGCGCCTGCCGGACGGCAGCCGGGTCAACGCCATCATTCCTCCCATCGCCCTGGACGGCCCCTGCCTGTCGATTCGTAAATTTCGCAAGGACATGCTCAAGAGCAGCGACCTGATCGCCATGCAGACCATCGACCTGGCGATCTTCGAGTTCCTCCAGGAGGCCGTGGGCAAACGCTGCAACATCCTGATCAGCGGCGGCACCGGTACCGGCAAGACCACCCTGCTGAACATCCTCAGCCAGTTGATCAATCCCCACGAACGGCTGGTGACCATCGAAGACGTGGCCGAACTGCAACTGGGGCACCCCCATGTGGTGCGTCTGGAAACCCGCCCGCCCAATGCCGAAGGCCATGGCGAGGTCAAGGCCAGCGACCTGATACGCAACGCCCTGCGGATGCGCCCGGATCGGATCATCCTCGGTGAGATCCGCGGCGTGGAAGTACTGGATGTACTGACCGCGATGAACACCGGCCACGATGGTTCCATGAGTACGGTACACGCCAACAACGCTCAGGATGCCCTGTTGCGCCTGGAGACCCTGGTGGGCCTGACCGGTCGCCAGATCGCCGAGCGCACCTTGCGGCAGATGATCTGCGCGGCCCTGGATGTGGTGATCCAGTTGACCCGCCTGCCCGATGGCCGGCGCTGCGTCAGCGAAGTGGTGGAGGTGGTGGGCATTCGCGATGACATCTATGTCACCAACACCCTGTTCCGCCTGGATCGCCGCAGCGGCTTTGGCTTCGGTTTCCTGCGCGAGGCGCTGCACCCGGCGGGGGACAAACTGCGCCGCGAGAGCGGGCTGAGCGTCAATTGAACCGGCGAGGTAGCCCATGATCGGCCTGCTGCTTACCTTGATGTGCCTGATTCTGCTGGGGCTTTCCGGCTGGCTGTTCTACCACGGTGTGCGCAAGACCGAGCGTGAGCGAGTGCTCAACCGGCTGGCCGAAGGGCAACCCGAGCTGAGCCCGCAACGCAGTCCATGGATCGGCCTGGAGCGCGCCTTTGCCCGCGCCGGCCTGGGCCAGCCCAGTGAGCGCCTGGGCCTGTGGCTGGCGGTGTGGGCTGTGCTGATGTTGTTGGGCTACCTGCTGGGGGACTGGCTCGGACTGCTGGGCTGCCTCTTCGGCCCACCGCTGCTGTTGCGGCTGTATATCGCCTGGCTGTACCAGCGCCGGCTCAAACGCATGATCGAGCAACTGCCGCCCTTGCTGGATCACAGCGTGCGCAGCCTGAAGTCCGGACGCACCCTGGCAGACGCCGTGCTGGGAGCCATCGAGGCCAGTAACGATCCGCTGAAACAAGCCATGGGGCGTATCCAGCGCAACGTGCAACTGGGGGTCAATCTGCCGGACGCGGTCAACGATTTCGCCGAGTTCTACGAACAGGACGAGTTACGCATGTTCGCCCTGGGCCTTAAGGTCAATCACCGATATGGCGGCAACGCCAGCGAGCTCCTGGAAAACCTGATCAAGCTGATTCGCGAGCGGGAACAAGGGGCCCGGCAACTGAGCGCGATGACCGGCGAAACCCGCATGACCGCCTGGGTCCTGGGAACCCTGCCGCTGCTGCTGGTGGGCTACTTCATGCTCACCAACCCGGGCTACATGCTGGGCATGTGGCACGACCCTTCCGGACAGAAAATGCTGATCACTGCCGTGTGCTTGCAGATCTTCGGCTGCCTGGCCCTGTGGCGCATGTTGAGGAGTATCTGAAATGCTTCTGCTGGCCGCTGCGATGCTGTTTTTAGGTGCCTTGCTGCTGCTTGGCAACGGCGTGCTGGAGCAACGCCGGCGCGAGCGCCAGGTTGCCCAGCGCCTGCAAGGCAACCTGACCCGTGACAACCGCCTGGGCAGTTGGCTGCGACAGTTGGGCGACAGCCGCTTCGGCCAGCGCGCCGTCAGCATGGACAGCGAGACCCAGACCCTGCTCAACCGTCTGGGCTGGCGTCGCGCCAGCCAGCGCTCGCTGTTCGCCGCCAGCCAGATCGCGACCCCGGTGCTGGCGGTGTGCCTGGTGATCTTTGTCCAGGAAGTGGCATTCCCCAACGCGCAAAGCAAATGGCTGGTACCGATGCTGGCGGCCGGGGCCGGTTATCTGCTGCCCAAGCGCGCCCTGGCCTACGCCGCTCACCGCCGGCAGAAACAGATCGCCCTGGAGATTTCGACCTTCATTCCCTTGCTGCGCATTCTGTTCGAGTCGGGCATGGCCGTGGAGCAGGCTCTGCGGGTCCTGAGCAACGAAGCCGGGAAGCTGCTGCCGGAACTGACCCACGAGTTGCGCCTGATCCTGGCACGGGTCGATTCGGGCCTGGAGCTGGGCCAGGAGCTCAGCCAGACCGCGACCCTGCTGGCGGTGGACGAATTCACCGACACCTGTGTGATTCTCCAGCAACTGGTACTGCAAGGCGGCGGGGCGATGAAATCCCTGCAGGCCCTCAAGCAGTTGCTCGACGACCGGCGCCTGACTCGCCTGCAGGAATACATATCGAAAATGTCGGCCAAAATGTCGGTGGTGATGATGCTGTTTCTCTTCCCCGCCTTGTTGATCGTGCTGGCCGGGCCGGGCTTCACCGCCATCGCCCGGGCCTTTGCTGCCTAGAGGGAATTTGATGAAAGCCATGATTGTCGCCACCAGTTTGTTGCTGCTCGGCGGATGCGCCAGCAACGGCCAGGTGCCGTGGGCAGCCCTGACCCAATCCGCCAGTTGCGCCAAGCTCAGCTCAGAGCAGGAGCTGGCGGTGAACCTCGCCGATGAGATGGCCAACGACGGCAAGCTGCACGCCAGCCTGGCCAACCTGCAGAACCTGCCGGACAACCTCGCCGAAGTGCGGGTGCGCAAGGCCCGGGTCTACCGCCTGCTGGGCCGTAATGAGGCCGAGCCGCTGTACCGCAGCCTGCTGGGCTCCTGCCTAGCCGCCGAGGGCGAGCATGGCCTGGGCCAATTGGCGGCGGCCCGGGGGGACAACGGCCAGGCTCAGGCTCACCTGCAACGGGCGGCGCGACTGGCACCGACCAATGAAAAAATCCGCAACGACCTGGGGGTCGTCTACCTCAACCAGTTGCGCATCGAAGATGCACGCTTCGAATTCCTCACCGCCATCGAGCTCAAGCAGTCCGAGCCGCTGGCGGCCATCAACCTGGTGACCCTGTTGCTTTATCAGGACAACTGGAAGCAGGCCGCCGAAGTGGTCAGCCAGGCCAACCTGAATCCCCAGCAATTTTCCCAGGCCCAGGCCCGCGCCGAGGCGCTGGGGAAACCCGCGACAACCACGGCCTCCGTGCCCCAGGTGGCGAAGGGTTCCACGACCCTGCAGCCCGAGGCCACGCCGTCCAAGGAGCGCTGAAATGAAACTGCCCATGCTCTGCTGCACCGCCCTGCTGACGATCCCTCTGGCTGCCCAAGCCATCGATGCAGGCCCCGCCTCGCCCCAGCAGCAGGAGACCGAAGGCTGGCTGCTGTTGCAAAGCCGCAACCTGGCCGCCTCGCCGCAGCCACAGTCGGCGACCCCCACGGAACGTGAGCTGGCGTTGCAACGCTGGTTGAAAAAATACCACTACGAAATTCCGGACCTGTACGACCCGGATGCCGGTGGCAAGGTGGAAACCAAGTAGCCAGGAGGGAATCGAGCGGCGGCAAGCTCATCACCGCCGCCATGCACTGCTCGTTATCAGTGGGCGGTGACCCGCTGGCGCAGCCCCGAATTGCTCGGTGACAAGGCCAGGGCCAGTTGCGTGCGGTTGTGCATGTGGGTCAGCCGCAGGACCTGGGAAACGTAGAGTTTTACGGTGTTTTCGGTGATCCCCAGTTCACAGGCGATCTGGTAGTTGGTCTGCCCCTTGCCCACCAGTCGCGCCACGTCCAGTTGTCGTGGCGACAGCTGGTTGAAGATGGCCGGAATCTCGATGGCATCAGCGTCTGCGCTGTCGCCCTGAGACTCCTCGCTGCGACTGGCGGCGGGGGTACGCCGGACCTTGTCCAGGTCCTGGTAGAGATCGTCTATGGACTCCGAAAGAAATTGCAGCTTCTGGTTCAGGTGCCCCAGGTGCAGGTTCTTCTGCCGCTCCTGCAAGGCGACTTCCTGACGCTGCAGGCCTTCGAGGAGTTCGTCCAGGTCGATGGGTTTCTGGTAGTAATCGGCAATGCCGGCGCGCAGGGCCTTGATCACGTCCTGTTTGTCCGCCTGCCCGGTGAGCATGATGGCTTCGAACACCCGATGCTTGCCGGCCAGGCGCTGCAGTTCCTGCACCAGCTGGATGCCGTCCATATCCGGCATGTGCAGATCGCAGAGCACCAGGGAGATTTCCGGGTCCTTGTTGAAGCACTCCATCGCCTGGAGGCTGGACTCGCAAGGAACACAACGGTAACCACTGCTTTCAAGAAACTCGCAAAGTTCTTCGACAATCAGTGGCTGATCATCGACCACGAGCACTTTCATCTGTGAGGTGAGCTTGTTCACGTGCTACTCCGTGCGGGCCATTCGTCGACTGGCCACTCCTGTCCTGCCTCGCATGATCCAGGCAGCTACACATAAAAACCTAGACCCACTTTCCGACTATGTACATCGCATTAATCAGTCCGGCGACTAATGGATCACGCTCACAGTTAAGACCATTCCAGCCAGTACAAAGGGGGCAAATGGGTATTTTTTTGACAAGCGCCTGCCGGTCCCTCCCGCTTGGGGGTCAAGCCCTTGTTTCTGCTGAAACCAGAGCCTGGGCGCGATCAGCAACCACACCAGGCTGCAGAGCCCAGCGCCGATAAAGGCCCCCAGTAAGTGCTCTGGGTCGCAGAGCAGCCCCAGGGCCGCCATCAACTTGACGTCCCCCGCCCCCATCCGCCCCATGGCATACCCGGGCAAAGTGAACAGCAGGGCCAGCAACAATGCCCAACCACCCTGTGCGGCACTGGCCCCCAGCCAGGTACTGCCGGTCCACAACAGGTATAGGCCGGCCAGCAGCGCGACGCCCAGAGTCAAGCTGTTGGCGATCTGCCGCTGACGCAGATCCTGCAGCGCGCAGATTGCCAACCAGATCCACAAAACCCAGAAATGCATCGCCGAAGAGGGTTCCTTTTGCCGGATTGATCCTATGCTCAATGGACATAGTGGTTGTCAGGGTAGACGCACTCATGAAACCGGGCCTCCCTAGAAAGCAGAAAGGTGCTGTGGCGATCGAATTCGCCGCCGTGTTCGTGATCTTCTTCGCGGTGTTTTACGGCCTGGTCAGCTACAGCCTGCCGCTGCTGCTGATGCAATCCTTCAACCAGGCGACCGCTGAAGCGGTGCGCCGGGCCGTGGCGGTCGACCCCAATATCGACGACTACGCCACCACGGTGCAGGACCTGGCCAACACGGTGGTGCAGAACCAGACCAACTGGATTCCGCCGGCCTTCAACTTCGCCGCCGCCGACCACAGCGCGGTGTACGCCAACGGCGTACTCACAGTACGGATCGACTACCCCACCCAGAAACTCACCCAGGTACTGCCGCGCCTGGTATTACCGGTGGTCGGCCCGGTGCCCAACCTGCCCACCAACCTGAGCGCCATCTCGAGTGTGCAATTTTGACCTCTGGTGACAAGCTGCTTGGACGCTTGCTGGGCCGTCAGCCACTCCCCGCCGACGAGTCCCGGGTCCCGCCCCAGGCTGTTGGCCTGCAACTGGTACTCGACCCCCAGGGCCGGGTCCTCACCAGCAGCGGGCCATTGCGTCATGGGCTGGCCCAGTTGCCCCCCAGCGCCGAACCACCGCACCTGCTGGACTACATCCTGCCCGGCAGCACCCTGGCCCTCGAAGGCCGTCCCGCCGACTGGAGCGGACAAGTGCTGGACCTGGACCTGCGCGGGCTGGGTGGCAAGACCTTGCACCTGCGCGGCTGGCTCCAACCCTGGGGCTCGCAATGGTTGCTGCATCTGCTGGACATCGGCGACCTGATCCAGCAACGCCAACAGGCCCTGAGCCGCGAGCAATGCCAGATCTTCGCCGCGCAGATCAGCGAACAGATCCGCCTGTGCAACCTGACCCGCCTGCCGGATGTGCTGCACGACCAGCTCGCCGACCTGGCCCGCTACTGGCACATCCCCTGCCTGGGCCTGGCCTTGCTCGACGAACAGGAACAAAGCTGGGTCATCCACAGTTGCTACAGTGCCCATGACTCGCCCCGGTTGTGGCATGACGACCAGGACCTGGGGACTGGCCTGGATAGCCTGAGCGGCAATACACCGCTGCATCTGAATCAAATCCAGGGCCTGAATGAACACCCGCGATTGCAGGGCATCTTCGGTCATCGCGAAGGTTTTCTGGTGCCCTACCGGGACGACCATGGCGTCGCGGCCTGGCTGCTGTGCGGCTGTTACGCCGTACAGCAACACGCGCCCAACCTGCTGGACCGCGACTGGCTGGCGCTCACTGCGGCCCTGGCCGGGCCACTGCTCAGCCGCCTGCGGGAACAGCGTCATCACCTGCACCTGGAGCGCCTGGAAGCCCTGCAAGGGCTGCTGGGCACCGGTTGGTGGGAGCTGCGCGCCGACACGGCCGAGGTGTTGCTGGCCAAGCCACTGGCCGCCAGCCTGCAACTGCCCGCCGACAGCAACAGACTCAGCGTCCAGGATTGGCTGGAACTGATTCACCCCGCCGACCGCGCCGAACTCAACAGCCGCCTGCAGGCCCTGAAGCTGGGCAAGCCGCTGCTGCTCTGCGTACGCCTGCACGAAGCTGACCCGAGCGCAGCGACGCGCTGGTACCGTTTGCAGGGCCAGGCCCTGGGACGAGGGGAACAGCAACGGCTGGTGGGGTTCATGCTGGATATCAGCGATATCAAGAACCAACAGCAACAAGCCGCTGCCGCCCATGCCCGCCTGGATAACCTGATCGCCAGCTCGCCGGCGGTGATCTATGTCCAGCGCTACCTGGAAGGCGCCCTGCAACCGAGTTTTTTCAGCGCCAGCCTGCAACCCCTGCTGGGCTGGAGCCTGGAAGACTGCAACGAAGGCGCCGTGGCGGACTGGGTCCATCCCGAGGACCGCGACCTGTACTTCCAGCGCTGTCGCCAACTGCTGCGTGAGGGCAATGTCCATGCCCGCTACCGACTCCGGGATCGCCAGGGGAACTTTCACTGGGTACTGGACGAAGCCCGGCTGCTGCGCAATGACCTGGGCCTGCCGGTGGAAGCGGTTGGCCTGTGGCTGGACGTCACCGAAGCCACCCTGGCCGCCGAGCACGTGCGCCAGAGCGAAGAGCGCTACCGGATTCTGGTGGAAGACTCACCGGCGATGATCTGCCGCTACCGCCCGGACCTGACCCTGACCTTCGGCAACCGGCCGCTGGCGGCCTACCTGGAGTGCGCCGCCGAAGATCTGCCGGGGAGCAATCTCGGACAGTGGCTGTCCGCCGAGCAGCGCGAGGGTTTTGAACGGCGGCTCACGTTGCTGAGCCCGGAGTTTCCGGTCAGCACCGCCGAGATCAACCTGCAACTGCCAGGGCGTGAACACGCCTGGTGGGTCTGGTCGGATCGTGGGGTATTCGATGAACAGGGACAGTTGCTGGAAATCCAGGCCGTGGGCCGCGACAACACCGAAGTGCGGCGTTCCCAGCAGCAACTGACGCAAAGCGCGAAAATGGCCACCCTGGGGGAAATGGCCACCGGCCTGGCCCATGAAATCAACCAGCCGCTCAACGTGATGCGCATGGCCATCGTCAATGTGCTCAAGCGCCTGAACAGTGGCGATATCCAGGTCGACTACCTGACCGAAAAACTCCATCGCATCGACGCTCAGGTCCAGCGGGCCGCTCGAGTGGTGGACCACATGCGGGTATTCGGCCGGCGCTCGGAGGTGGAGCAACAGCCCTTCAATCCGGCCCAGGCCATCGAGGGGACCCTGTCGCTGCTGGCCGAGGGCATGCGTGGCAAGGGGCTGGAACTGCGTATCAGCGAGCTGGGTTTCGAGGTTCAGGTGCTGGGCTTTGTCGACCAGTTGGAACAGGTGCTGATCAACCTTTTGGTGAATGCCCGGGACGCCCTGCTGGGCAAGCAAGGGCAGCAGAAAGATTTCAAACCCTGGATTGCCGTACATGGCCAGCGCGACGAACAGTGGGTGCGCCTGTGGGTCGAGGACAACGCCGGTGGCATCGACCCGCGGCTGCTGGAACGGATTTTCGAACCCTTCTTCACCACCAAGCCGGTGGGCGTCGGCACCGGGCTCGGGCTGTCGGTGAGCTACGGCATAGTCCAGAACATGGGCGGTCGCCTGAGTGTCAGCAACGGCCAGGACGGCGCGCGCTTTTGCATCGAGCTGCCAATTGTCCAGGCGGATCAGATCACCAGATAGGCCCTGCCCGTCTGCCCGCAGGTGAGGTTGGCACCGACCTGGACGTCCATCAGGCTGACCCCCAATGCCGCCAGCAGGTTGTTCAACAGCGGATCGAGCAAGGGGCTCAGCAGATTGCTGATCAGCGGCATGATCAGGCTGGTGACACCATTGATCAGCCCCCCCGCGCCCGCCACTACCGAACCCAGGAGGTTGGCGCTGACCGGCTGGTAAACCTGCAGGCTGATCCCGGAGATAGTGCCCGACAGGCTGTTGACGAGGTTGTTGGTCGGGGCAGCGTTCTGGTAGCTCGGCGCCTGGTTGACGTTCGGGGGGACAGCAAAATCCGGCGCACCGCTTGAGTAAGTCAGGTCCCGCCCCACGTTCGGCCCGGTCTGGCTGCGCCCCAGCGAAGCGTCGACCTTGATGCCGATGCCCCCGGCGGCGAAGGCTGTGCGCGCCGGCCCGCAACTGCCGATCCCGAGAATCTTGCGACAGGTCCAGATGCCCAGGTCGATGATCGGCAGCGGCGTCACCACAGGTTGCGTCGAGGAAGAGAACGTCGTGTTGGGATCAATCTGCCCGACCTTGATGTCGGCCAGGGACGATTCGCTGTACGCCGTGAGGCTTTTGGTTCCGGTGTTGCCCGTCGGACAGCTGTAGTTGGTGACGTAGGCCTTGGCGCCCCCCAACTCCAGGTTGATGTCGATTCGCGGAGAAGGCAGCACTTGTGGGTCGATTTGCTGGCACCCGGCGCCCAGCAGGCAGCCCACGGAGTTGATGGTGGCCGCCAGGTCCAGGCTCAGGACACTGTTGAGGGTCGGCGTCAGCGAACCCACCAGCCCCAGCACGGCGTTGGCCAGGCCGGTCACCCCGGACAGGCCCGTGAGGTTGACCGAAATCAGCGTCCGTACCTGGGCTGTGCTCACATAGATGCGATTGGGCCCCAACGGATCGAGGATGGCCAGCCGAGGGTCACCGACCGCCGAGAACTGCGGCGGCTCGATGACCTTGACCCTGACCGTCACACTGGCCAGGCCCAGCAGGTTGGCCGGTATTACCGCCGCCACCGCGCTCTTGCTGTTGGCCAGTTGAACCATCGCTTGCAGCAGTTGGAACAGCTGCACGTTGGCATCCAGCGCGGTGGACACGGCACCGGTCTGCAGTTTCAGGATGTCCCCCAGTTCCAGCTGCGGTATCTGAGCACTCACCGCCGCCTGCAGGCTCCCCAGGGCCGCCAGTATGTCGGCGGTAGCACCATTGGCCTGGACCACGGTGGCGGCAGTCTGGATCAGTTGGGTCAGGCTCGCCTGGGTGTTGAGCAACTGGGTGTAGTTGCCGGCGGCGACGCCCAGGTCGATGGCCAGTTGGTCGAGGTAGCTCAGCAAATTGATATCGCTGTTGAGCAGGCCATTCCAGCCCACGGCACTGATGTTCACGCTGCCGCCGAGCATGTTGCCCACCAGGGCATTGAGCAACGCTGAGTTGGCGCTGTTGACCGTGGCGATGGTGCTGCGAATGCTCAGTTGCGCCAGCGGCGGCGTTGGTGCAGCCGCAACGGCTGTGGCCGTGAGCTGCGTGGTGAGGTTGATCGGGTCTGGCGAGAACAGCGCAGCAACACCCGAGGCCACACTAATGGGGACGGTATTAGTGGCGATTACCTGCACAGCCGCCGACTGCGCCGGGTTGGCATTGAAGGTACGCAAACCGTCGGCTCCGGTGCTCAGGAAGCCGCAGTTGGTGGTCAGGGTATTGCCGGCGGCGACGACAAAGCCATTGCGCACTGCACTCTGCCCGACATAGGTGGCGGCCGTCAGGCCGGCCAGGCAATTGCCGCCACGGCTGACGGCTTCCAGCGCCGCGTTATCCGCTACCCGCTGCAACTTGCGCTGCTCCATGTAGAGCCGGCCGCTGTCCACCACCAGCAGCATCAGCAACAGCGCCAGGCCCAGGGTCGTTGCCGCCATCAGGCCAATGGCGCCACGTTGACGGGCCGGGCCGGTAAACCGCTTCAGAGGAGACATCGGGGCACTCCTTTACCGGCTCGCAGCCGAGCGCACTCTCCATCGATGCACAGCAGTGTAGTCAAAGGCCCGGGCCTGTGCTGGCAGGCTGCCAGCTCGCCTGACTGTCGGCGCAAAGGCGCGCCACAGGCTGCCTGTGGCGCTTGCCAAAGCCGGTGCTCCTGCCTGGTAAAGGCCTCAGTGCGGCGGGTAGTTCTGCAGGATGCGCATCACCGTAGTACGCACCGCAGCCGTGCGGTCGGCGGGATTGGGCGAGCTGCTGAGCATTTGTTCATCACTGCCACGCCACACCAGCCTGCCGTCCTTACCGTCCAGCAAGTCGATCTGAAGGGTCGCCACCTTGTAGGTGATGTTACGGGTCTCGTTGTACATCGGGCCGCCCCAGTAGCCATTCCATGGGCCACCCCAGCCTCCACCATAGTGGGTGGTGACCTGTTGCTGACGGTCCTCGACAATCAGATACGCTTGGACATTCAGGTCTGCCCGGCTCCCGCCCTGGGCCGGGCGCAGACCCCGCTGGTCCAATTGCTCGGCCACCGCCTGACGGATGCGCTGCTCGGTCAGGTCACTCTTGATGCGCGGATCGTCGGGGCGATATTGCAGGGCGGGTTCTTTCCAGCTCCAGCTGCGGTAGGCGCCAAAGTCCCGGCTGGCGTCAAAGTCATGATTGATCTGGTCGGCAGCGCAGGCACTGAGCAAGGCGGCGCACACCAGTAACGCGATTCGATGGAACATGCTGTTTCTCCGCGTGAAGAGCAAAAACGGGCATCGTTCAACTAACTGGGAGGATAGGCGGCCATGGCCTTTTGCACTGCCTCACGCAGCGAATCGGCACGTTCACTCAGGCTGCCCCTGCTGCTGGTCTCGGCGCTGGCGCTCCACACCGGCTGGCCGCTGGCGCCGTCAAACAGATTGACCCGGACCACCACCACCTCCACCTCGTAGGTGCGCACCACCGGCACGCTGCCGTACATGCCGTAACCCGGCCCGTAGCGGTTGTACCCCCCGTACCCGCCATAACCATAATCGTCCCGGACCTGGCGCAGACGCTTCTCCAGATGCAGGTCGGCGCTGACCCACAGGTCCGCCGGACGCAGGTCTTGCACCGGTCGCAAACCCTGCTGATCCAGGGCATTGCTGACCGCCTCGGCGATCTGCGCCGAGTCGGCCCAGGCCGAGCCGTTGGGCAGGCGCCCATTAAGCCAGGCCCAGTTGCGGTAGCGCCCATAGTCCCGTTGCGGCGCCGGATAGGCGCTGCGGTCGAAGGTGTTGGCCGCTTGCGGCGGCGCCGGTGGCAGGGGCTTGCTACTGGCGACGTAGGGATTGCTGCCCTGACAGGCGGCAAGCCCGGAACACAGGAAGATCAGACCCAGGCGGCGTTTCATTGCGCACTCCGTTAGACCGGCCGGCACAGCCAATGCAGATAACGCCCAAGCCCGGCAAAACCTGGGTGTCGGCGGTGAGCCAATTCCATCTCCAGCAAATCCGTCAGCTCGGCGCGAGCCTGGAATTCCACCGGCATGTAATCGTGGAAAACCCGCACTCCGCTCTGGGTTTCGACTCGCCACAAGCCCTCAAGTTGCGCCGCCAGCTCGCGCGGATCAAGCGGTTGTTGCGGGGTCAGGCTCTGCTTCTCGCCGGCCATATCGTTCTTGCGCAGCTTGCGAAAGTGGCCCTTGAGCAGATTGCGATAAACCAGGGCATCGCGGTTATAGAACGCCAGGGACAGCCAGCCATCGGCGCTGGTCAGTTGGTGCAGTACCGGCAGGATCGCGTGGGGCTCGGCCAGCCATTCCAGCACCGCATGGCAGAGCACCAGGTCGTAGGGCTCGGTCAGTTGCCCCAGCAGTTCCTGCCAGGGCGCCTGGATGAAGGTCGCCTGCTGCCCGGCCTCGGCAAAGCGCTGGCGGGCGCCTTCGAGCATCGGCGCGGCGGGCTCGGCCAGGGTCACCTGGTGCCCATGTTCGGCCAGCCACAAGGACATGTGTCCCAGGCCCGCACCGATATCCAGCACCCGCAGCGGCCGCTCGGGCAGGCTTTCCTTGAGGTCGGCCTGGAGCACTGCGAGGCGGATCGCGCCTTTGGCGCCGCCATAGATCTTCTCGGCGAAACGGGTCGCCAACTGGTCGAAATGCCGATCACTCATGAGCAGAACCGCCGTTCGCTGTCCGCCAGCTTGCTGCGCACCACCTGGTCCATGTCCAGCCCCAGCTCGCTGCACAGCAACAGCAGGTAAAGGACGATATCGCCTACCTCCTGTCCGGCGTGAGCCAGCTTGTCCGCGGGCAGTTGCCGCGACTGCTCCTCGGTCAGCCACTGGAAGATTTCCACCAGCTCCGCCATCTCGACGCTGGCGGCCATGGCCAGGTTCTTCGGGCTGTGAAATTGCCGCCAATCGTTGTGGTCACGAATGGCGTGCAGGCGTTGGGTCAGTTGCTCTAGATTCATCGGGGTCTCCTGAAGGCGTATAGCTTCCGGGGGATAGCCGTGGGACGCAAGAGTGCTTTCGCCGGCCGGTCGGCTCCTACAGAATGAGCGGCCCCGGCAGCTTCTATGCTTAACAGGGAACTCGCTGCGGGCATTCATGGCCCAAGGTTGAGCTCGGGCACCCGCCCCCTCTTTCATCAGGACGCACACATGCAGGTAGAAAGTTTCTTCGAGTGGCTTGGCCAGGCCATAGGTTCGGTCATCCGGTTTATCGTCGACCTGCTCAGCGGGTTGTTCAATACCCTGACCCACGCCGGTGGCAACTTCGTCGACGGACTGTCCCGGGCCCTGGGGATGGACACCTCCATTGTCAGCATCATTGGCCTGATCATCGGCCTGATGTTCCTCTACTCGGCGATCCGCGCCTTCATGCGCGCCTCGATCATCCTCGGCATCATCTGGCTGGTGCTCGGTCTCTGGCTGCTGAGCTGGATCATTCACTGATCCCCTTCTGAAACCTCGGCGCCTCTCGTCGCCGAGGCTACAATGCCGGCTCTCGCAAGGAGCCCGCATGTCCCCCCTGATCACCGATTGGCATCATCGCCCCACCCATCGCCGCGTCTGGGCCCTGGCCGCGCCGATGATCCTGTCGAATATTTCCGTGCCCCTGGTGGCCCTGGTGGACAGCACCGTGATCGGTCACCTGCCCCACGCCCATCAGTTGGGGGCCGTGGCAGTAGGCGCCAGCCTCTATACCTTCCTGGCCTGGGCCATGGGTTTTCTGCGCATGGGGGCCACCGGGTTTGCCGCCCAGGCCGCCGGCCGCGGCGACGGTGCCGCCCTGCGCCAGATCCTCCTCCAGGGCCTGTTGCTGGCGTTGGGCCTGGCACTGTTGCTGGGGGCCATCGGCGTGCCGCTGAGCGGCGCGGCCTTGCACCTGATGCAACCCTCGGCGGGCCTGGACCAGATGACCCGGGCATTTTTCCACACTCGATTGCTGGGCCTGCCAGCGGCTCTGGCCAGCTTCGCCCTGGTGGGCTGGTTCCTCGGCACCCAGAATGCCCGGGCACCGCTGGCCATCCTGCTCAGTACCAACCTGGTGAACATCGCGCTCAACCTGTGGTTCGTCCTGGGCCTGGACTGGGGCGTGGTGGGCTCGGCCCGGGCCTCGGTGATCGCCGAATGGACCGGGGCATTGATCGGCCTGGCCATGACCCGGCCGGCCCTGCGCGCCTATCCGGGACGGATCGTCTGGGCCGCGCTGCGCCGCTGGCAGAGCTGGCGCCCGCTGCTGGCAGTGAACCGTGACATCTTCATCCGCAGCCTGGCCCTGCAATCGGTGTTTTTCCTGATCACCGTACAAGGCGCCCGCCTCGGGGATGCCACGGTGGCAGCCAACGCTCTGCTGCTCAACGGCCTGTTGCTCACCGCCCATGCCCTGGACGGACTGGCCCACGCGGTGGAAGCCCTGTGCGGCCACGCCATCGGCGCCCACGATCGCCAGGCCCTGCGCCGTTCGCTGGTGGTGGCCGGTGGCTGGTCATTGCTGGCCAGCCTGGGATTCGCGCTGATGTTCTTGCTAGGTGGTCACCTGTTCATCGAAATGCAGACCAACATTCCCGAGGTCCGCCAGACCGCCTTCACCTATTTGCCCTACCTTGCCGTACTGCCCCTGATCGCCGTCTGGAGCTACCTGCTGGACGGCCTGTTCATCGGTGCCACCCGAGCCCGGGAAATGCGCAACGGCATGCTCCTCACCGTGCTCCTGCTACTGCCCTTCGCCTGGGGCCTGCAAGGCTTCGGCAACCACGGCCTGTGGCTGACCTTTCTGCTGTTCATGCTCCTGCGCAGCCTGACCCTGGCAGCCTTCGCCTGGCACCTGGAGCGGCGCGACGGCTGGTTTGCCGGGGCTCACTGAGTCGGCGTCGACTCGACAAAACCACTGACCCGATCCAGCACCGGCGCCAGCCCACGCAAGGGGCGAGACAGGGCGGCCACCAGCGTGGCGTGGCCAGTGCGGGAGAAATAGAACTCCTGCACCGGTACTCTTGCCGCTCGCAGCTTGCTGGCCAGGCCACCGGTATTACGCTGTGGGTTGACCAGCGAATCATCATCGGACGCTATCAGCAGCGCCGGCGGCGCGCCGCGGCTGACGTGGTTGATCGGCTGCGAGTCCGGCGGCGAATCAGGGTAGAAAAACACCGGACGTACCTCAGGGTTGCGGATCGGCAGAAAGTCATAGGGCCCGGCCAGGCCGATCCAGCCCTTGATGATCTGCGGCGTCAGCCCGACTTGCCCCAGCAAGCGCGAGTCCAGGGCGAGCATGGCCGCGTTGTAGGCGCCAGAACTGTGCCCCATCAGATACAACCGCCGCGGGTCGGCGCCAAACTCACCGATATGTTCATGGGTCCAGGCCACGGCGCGGGCCGCGTCTTCAAGAAAAGCCGGATAGCGCACCTGTGGATACAGCCGGTAGTCCGCCAGGACCGCCACCATGCCCCGAGAGGCCAGGGCCTCGCCGACAAAGTCGTAGTCGTTGCGCGAGCCGCTGTTCCAACTGCCACCGTAAAAGAACACCACCACCGGTGCACCGGGAACCGCCTGCCGGGGCTGATAGACATCCAACTTCTGCCGTGGATCGCTGCCATAGGCAATGTCCCGGGTCTTGATAAAGGTGCTGTCGGGGGTCAGGGAATTAAGCGCCTTGAGCGGTGAACAGGCCGCCAGCAGGCTGAGCACCAGGGTGCCGAACAGCAGACGCCAGGCGCCTTTCGATGTATTGAGCATCAGCAAGCCTCGTTGCGCCCACCATGGACGCCTCTTTGCAGGCTAGCTGAAATGGAACGGGGCCCCCTCTTGCGTGGCGAACCTGGAAACAGTTCAAAAAAAAGCCGCGCCCTCCATCGCAGGGCGCGGCTTTGTGCCGGGACGGAACAGGCATCACTGGGGATGCCCGGGCCTTCAGGACGACAGGTAGGACGAGCGGGTCAGGCCCAGGCGCAAGGCGTCGAGGAACTGGGTGCGCTCGGCGGCGCTGATCTTGGCGCTGGCCACTTTATCGCGGTAATGAGTCATCAACTCCTCCGGCGACAAGTGCACGTAACGCAGCATGTCTTCGATGGTGTCGTGGGTCTCGATCCCGGCGTGGTACACGCTGCCATTGGGCCGCTGGTAGATGTTCACCGAGTCGGTGTCACCGAACAGGTTGTGCATGTCGCCGAGGATTTCCTGGTAGGCGCCCACCAGGAAGATCCCCAGCAGGTAGTCCTCGCCCTCGTTGAGGCCATGAACCGGCAGGCTGGTCTCGATGCTCTGCTCATCGACGTACTGCTTGATCTTGCCGTCGGAGTCGCAGGTCAGGTCTTGCAGCACCGCGCGACGCAGCGGCTCTTCGTCGAGACGGTGCAACGGCAGGATCGGCAGCACCTGGCCGATGGCCCAGGTGTCCGGCAGGCTCTGGAACACCGAGAAGTTGCAGATGTACTTGTCCGCCAGCTTGTCGTTGAGTTCATCCAGCACCTGGCGGTGGGAACGCTGACGTGCCTTGAGCGAGTTGTGCAGGCGACGGCACACGGCGAAGTAGCACTGCTCGGCCAGGGCTTTTTCGGCCAGGGTCAGCTTGCCGTCGGCATACTGGGCCGCCACGTCGCTCATGTAGTGCGTGGCGCGCCAGTAGGTTTCGGTGACCATCTCGATGTCGGTCGGCCCCAGCAGGTCCACCAGCCATTGCACGGTTTCCGGCAGCTCTTCCTTGTTTTCGATCTTCGGCACGTCGTCGTTGTGTTTCTCGACGTCGGTCACCTGCACCACCAGCATGGCGTGGTGGGCGGTCAGGGAACGACCGCTCTCGGAGAAGATGTGCGGGTGCGGCAGGTTCTGCGCATCGCAGAATTCCTTGAGCATGCCCACCACCACGCCGGCGTAGTCGTCCATGTCGTAGTTGATCGAGCTGGCGTTGCGCGAGTGGGTACCGTCGTAGTCCACGCCCAGGCCACCACCGACGTCGATGTGATCCACCGGCAAGCCGAGGTTGCGCAGTTCGCCGTAGTAGCGGATGGCTTCCTTGAAACCGTGCTGGTAGTCCGCCAGGTTGGCGATCTGCGAGCCCATGTGGAAGTGCAGCAGGCGGATGCCCTGGTCCAGGCCGGCGGCGCGGAAGCGCTCCACCACCGACAGCAGTTGCGCCGCCGACAGGCCGAACTTGGATTTCTCGCCGCCGGTGTCGGCCCACTTGCTCGACGCCAGGGACGACAGACGCACCCGCAGGCCCACCTGTGGCTTGACCTTGAGGAAGGCCGCTTCCTCGATCACCAGGCCCACTTCGGACTCTTTCTCGATGACGATGAACACGTTGTGGCCAAGCTTCTGGCCCATCAGCGCCAGGCGAATGAACTCACGGTCCTTGTACCCGTTGCAGACGATGGTGCCGCCCTTGGGCGCCAGGGCCAGGACCGCCAGCAGTTCCGGCTTGGAGCCGGCTTCCAGGCCGATGGAGACGTTCTGGGTGGCGATGATGTTCTCGATCACCGCTTCTTGCTGGTTGACCTTGATCGGGTACAGGGCGGTGTACTTGCTCTGGTATTCCAGGCGCGCGATGTTGGCGTCGAAAGCGCCGGTCAGCTGGCGTACACGGTCCTGGAGGATGTCCGGGAAGCGCACCAGCAAAGGCAGGGACAAGCCGCTCTTGCGCAGCTCCTCGACTTGTTCGAACAGATCGATGGGCAAACTGCTCGGGCCATTCGGGCGAACTTCGACGCGACCGGCGTCATTGATCGCGAAATACCCGGCCCCCCAATGGCGAATCCCGTAGACACTGCGGCTGTCCGCAACGGTCCATTGGCTGCCATCGTCTTTACGTGTGCGTCGTACGGACATCGAAGTCCCCTATAAAGAAGTCATAGAGCGCCGCCCCAATCCGGGGTCGGCGCAGTCTAAAGAATGAAAATGACGATTAGCCTGCAAGCGCAATAGACCGCGCCTGCCGTGCTGAGTTTAGAAACCGTTCATGAACAGGCTCTGTGAAAACCATGGAGACGACACCTGCGTCCTGAGCCAATCAAGACAGCGTCCAGTCAGAGGTGGTTTTCACAGAGGCTGCTAGCCGCCGGACTTCTTCGCCTTGAAACCGTGCTTGACCAGTTCCGCCAAGAGTAGCTCGACATGGTCACCCTGGATTTCAATGACGCCGTCCTTCAAGGCGCCACCGGTGCCACAGCGTTTCTTCAACGTGGTGGCAAGCTCCTTGAGGGCGTCTTCGGCCAGAGGCACGCCGGTGATGGTGGTCACCGTCTTGCCGCCACGGCCCTTGCTCTCGCGACGCACGCGGGCAATGCCGTCGCCGGCCGGAATCACGGTTTGTTTGCAGATACAGGCGGCCACCGGCTGGCTACAGTCCGGGCAATGTCGACCTGCGTCGGTGGAAAACACCAGGCCACCAAGGGCGGCGAAGGATGCGGCTTTTTTGGCCACCGGCAATCCTCTTGGGAGGACAAAGACTGGTCGAAGCACATGGCGGTGCCATCGACCGCGAAGCCCCACTCAGGCAGGGGCAGCGCTACTGAGCCGGGCGCCCTTGTTTAAGAAGCAGCATCGGTTCAGCTTGAAAAGTCGCGCAGTGTAACGGCAAAAAGCCCGGTTGCTAAGAGCCAATCAGCGTCAATTTATGCAACTTTAACGACGTCGGGCCAGATAACGTTGCAAGGCGGCCAGGGAGTCCGGGCAATAGGGCTTTTCGTGGATTTCCCGCAGCACCTGATCCAGGGGAATGAAGTGCGCTTCCAGGACTTCTTCCGGCTGCAAACGCAGCGGACCGTCCCACACGGCAGAGAACGCCGAACACCAGAGACGGTTGCCGGTGTCCTCGAAAAAGAAGTGATCATGGGCAGTCAGTTCGACGCCGCTCACCCCCAGCTCCTCTTCCAGTTCCCGGGCCGCGGATTCGGCATAGCTTTCAGTCGCCAGGACCATGCCACCGGCGGCAACATCCCAATAGCCCGGGTAGATGGCCTTGCTCAGGGTACGCCGGTGCACGCACAGCTCACCGGCAGAATTGAACAGCATGATGTAGGTGCCACGCCCGATCAGGCCGCGCTCGCGCAGCTCCGAGCGGACCATGGCCCCCAGCAGTTGGTCTTCGCCATCGACCCAGGCTATTTCTTCAGCGTCGGAGGCGGCGCGATGGGCCGCCTCATTGGTGGTCGCAACCATGGATCAGCCTTGATTGAGCAGTTGGCGCAAGTCGATGACCGCCGCGTTGGCTCGGGAAATATAGTTGGCCATGACCAGCGAGTGGTTGGCCAGGACGCCGAAGCCGCTGCCATTGAGAATCATCGGGCTCCAGACCGGCTCCTGGGAGGCCTCCAGTTCGCGGATGATCTGACGCACGCTGACCGTGGCGTTCTTTTTCGCCAGCACGTCGGCGAAGTCCACTTCAATCGCACGCAGCAGGTGCGACAGCGCCCAGGCCTGGCCACGGGCCTCGTAGAAGACGTTGTCGATCTGCATCCATGGGGTTTCCACCACTTCCTCATCCACCTGCGGGCCCTGGCCCGGGGCCGGCACTTCGGTTTTCAGTGCGGTGTTGAGCTTGACCCGGCCCACACTGGCCGACAGCCGTTGAGACAGCGAGCCCAGGCGCGTCCCTACATCACCCAGCCAGTTGTTGAGGTTGTCGGCACGGGCATAGAACTGCGCGGTCTTCTGGTTTGGATCGGAAAGGCGAGCCTGGTAGCGGCTAAGGGAATTGATGCCGTCCTGGTACTCGGACTCGCTGGACGGCAGCACCCAGCTCTTGTTGTCGAAGTTGAAGCGCGGTTCGGCCTTGGCCAGGTCGGAGTCTTCAGCGGACTGCGACTGGGAGCGGGCGAAGTCCTTGCGCAAGGCGCGGGTCAGGTCGCGGACCTGGACCAGCACGCCATATTCCCAGCTTGGCATGTTGTCCATCCACAGGCCCGGTGGAAAACGGTCGTTGGAGATATAGCCACCCGGCTTGTCCAGCAAGGTACCGACCACGGTCTTCAGGGTTTCCACGGTGGTGTAGCCCACCACCATCTGCCGGCCTTCCTTCTCGGCAGCGATCTGGGCGTTCTGCTGGACCGGGAACAGCGCAGGTTCCTGACTCCAGTACCAGCCCAGGCCGCCCGTGACCAGCAGGTACAGGCCCAGCAAGGTGGCCAGGGCACGACTGAACAGCAGGCCACCGAAATAGCTGCGTGTCGCCGACTTGGGTTCGGCAGCACGATCCGGCGCGCTACCTGCGCGATTCTTCCAATCCAGCATGGCTATGTCCTTTCAATCACTTGGGTTCATCGGTTCGACCACAACCCTACTCCATCGTGCCTTGCCTTGACGGGATATATCTTCCGGCAAATGCGCGCCGCGCAATGATTGCGAATCAGGCGGTCACTATAAATGAAGCACACTCCAGAGCCTATGCGACCAGTGGGTCAGGAACTGAATAACCCCGCCTTGCACATTATTGACGTACGACACTCATGGGACACAAAAGTGGTGCTAGCATAGAGCCACCAGTCGACCTCAGCATGCACCCTACCTAGTAGTCAGGATATGACCGAGCCAGAAGACCCCAGCCGTGAGCGCCTCAAGCACCACTTTGCCCAGCGGGTAATTCATCAGGCACGTCAGATTCTTGAGATATGGCAGCGTCTGCAACGCAGCGAATGGTCCACCACCGACATGTCGGAACTGTGCGAAGCCAACCTGCGCCTGCTGCGTTTCGCTGAACGCTTCGAGCAACCCGAACATACCCAACTGGCCCGCAGCATCAGCCAATCGCTGGAGGCTGTAGATGCCAATCGCGGTCGCCTGAGCAGCAACCTGATCACCGACCTCAATCGCTTGATGCAGCGTTTGTCGCGCACCGGCCTGCGCCACGGCGACCAGTTGGAACAGACCTTCCTGCCGCCGTTGCGCAAACCTATCTATGTGATGTTGCAGGATCACGACCGGGCCGAGCGCCTGGCCAAGCAACTGGAATTCTTTGGTCTCACGGCCCAGTCCCTGGACAGCATCGCCGCCTTTCGTTCGTCCATGGTCGAGCGCTTGCCGGCGGCCATCGTCATTGATGTGGACTTCTGCGGCCCCGGCATGGGCCTGACCCTGGCAGCCGAAGCCCAGGTCGGCCTGGAGCAGAAACTGCCGCTGCTGTTCTTCAGCCTGCATGAAACCGACACCCCGACTCGCCTGGCGGCAGTACGCGCCGGCGGCCAGGAGTTCCTGACTGGCACCCTGGAAGCCTCCAGCCTGCTGGAAAAGATCGAAGTGCTGACCTGCGTCGCCCAGTACGAGCCTTATAAAGTGCTGATCATCGACGACTCCCGGGCCCAGGCGCTGCATACCGAGCGCCTGCTCAACAGCGCCGGGATCGTCACCCGCACCCTGATCGAGCCGATCCAGGCCATGGCCGAGCTGGCGGACTTCCAGCCGGACCTGATCATCCTCGACATGTACATGCCGGCCTGCACCGGCACCGAGCTGGCCAAGGTGATCCGCCACAACGACCGTTATGTCAGCGTGCCGATCATCTACCTGTCCGCCGAGGACGACCTGGACAAGCAACTGGACGCCATGAGCGAAGGCGGCGATGACTTCCTCACCAAGCCCATCAAGCCGCGGCACCTGATCACCACCGTGCGCAACCGCGCCGCCCGGGCCCGCAACCTCAAGGCACGGATGGTCCGCGACAGCCTCACCGGCCTGTACAACCACACCCACATTCTGCAACTGCTGGAAGACTGCAGCTTCCGCGCCCGTCGCGAGGGCAAGCCGCTGAGCTTCGCCATGCTCGACATCGACCACTTCAAGCGGGTCAACGACAGCCACGGCCACCCCATGGGCGACCGGGTGATCAAGAGCCTGGCGCTGTTTCTCAAGCAGCGCCTGCGCAAGACCGACTTCATCGGCCGCTACGGCGGCGAAGAGTTTGCCATCGTCATGCCCGACACCGATCAGGACGCCGCCTGCAAGGTCCTGGACGAAATCCGCCAGCGCTTTGCCGAGATCCATTACCCGGCCCAGCCTCAAGACCTGTGGTGCACCTTCAGCGCCGGCGTGGTGGAGATGCAGGAAGACTCCGACAGCCTGATGATGGCCAGCCAGGCGGACGAGGCGCTGTACCGCGCCAAGCACGGCGGACGCAACCGAGTGCAGGCCGCACGGCAATCAAGTCAAAGTGCCATCTTTTCATCCGAATCCACAGATTCGGTCATAACCTTGTAATACAAACGCAATAAATTCAGGCGCTTACCATTTTTGCCGTTGGTAGAGCCCTGATGCGCCTGAAGCTGCTGACCAATCTCAATACCCTGTTGTTAGTTGCCGTCTGCCTGGCCCTGGGGGCCACGCTCTGGTGGTCGCAACGAGCCCTGGAGCGCCCCTATCTGCTGATGGAGCGCTACCTGGGACTGTCCCAGCAGTTTCAAAACCAGGTAGCGCGCAATATCGAAGACTACCTGGCCAGCGGCGACGCCCTGCGCCTGAGCAGCGCAGCCCAGGCCATCGAGGCCCTGCAAGGCGAACTGACCGAGCTGCCGCCGCAACTCGCGCAAAGCTTGCGCCCGAGCCTGGCCAGCCTCGATGACTTCAGCAAGACCGACCTGCTGGCCGCGGGCAAGCTGGCCGGCGATCCCCAGGCCCTGCTGTTGCAGGCCGAGCGGGAGCTGGGGGCCAACCTGGAACAGCTCAGCCAGTACGCCAGCGGGACCAAGACCGCAGAAGGCGCCACTTACCTGCCCTTGCTGCTCACCGCGGCGCAGCACCTGGGCAAACTGTCCCTGGCCCGGGACAAGTTGGTGAGCAGCGGCCGCAGCGAACTGGCCGCCGATGTCGAACGCGAAGTCAACAACATCAAGGCCCAGGCCGACCGGCTCGAAGCCCTGCCTTTATTAGGGGTGGCCGCCAGCAGCGAATCGGGCACCGATGACTTTGCCGCCCTGATGGGCCTGGAAAACACCCAGAAAGCCACTGCCGAAGACGCCGGCATCGGCCTCAAGCGCGAACTCCACAGCCTGCTCAACCGCTACCCGGCGGAACTGCAGCGCACCCGCGAGCAGATCCAGAAACGCGCCGACCTGAGTGCCGCGACCCTGCTGAAGATCACCGCCGTGCGCCAGGCCATCGCCGAGCTGGAACCGGTGGTGCGGGCCCAGCACGGCCAGATCCAGGGCGAGGTACGGCTGATCCAGGGGCTGATGATCGGCCTGATCCTGCTGATCGCCCTGGTCATCGACACCTTGCAGCGCAAGCTGGCCCGGGTCCTGACCAACCTGGCCCCGGCGCTGTCGACCTGGGCCGAAGGCGACTTCAGCCGACCGATCCAGCTGGGCAAGACCAACCGCGAACTGCACGCCATCGAAGAATCCCTCAATCGCCTGCGGGCCTACCTGGTGGATCTGGTGGGCACCATTCGCCAGAACGCCGAGCAAGTGGCCGGCAGCAGCCGCGCCCTGGCTGACCTCAGCAGCGGCCTGCACAGCGGGGCCGAGCGCCAGGCCGGCGATACCGCGCAGATCCGCGATGCCCTGGGGGAGCTGGAAGCCACCATCCAGCAGGTTGCCGGTGACGCCAGCCAGGCCGCCGATGCCAGCCGCAGCGCTGGCCTGGCGGTGCAACAGGGGCAGAAAGTCATAGGCCTGAGCCTGACCGGGCTGCACGCCCTGGTGGGCGAGGTACAGGGCAACGCGCAGATGATCGAGCACCTGGCCCAGGAGTCCGCCACCATTGGCGGCGTGCTGACCGTGATCCGCTCCATTGCCGAACAGACCAACCTGCTGGCCCTCAACGCCGCCATCGAAGCCGCTCGCGCCGGGGAAATGGGCCGTGGCTTTGCCGTGGTCGCCGAAGAAGTGCGCTCCCTGGCCCAGCGTACCGCCGGCGCTACGGCAGAGATCCAGACCTTGATCGCCGGCCTGCAGGCCGCCGCGCAACAATCGGTGCAAGGCATGCGTGCCCAGGTGGAACACGCCGAAGCCACCGCCAGCCAGGCCCAGGCCGCCGACGGTGCCCTGGACGAAATCGTCGGGGCGATCCAGACCATCGCCGACACCGCCGTGCGCATCGCCGATGTCACCGCCCAGCAAAGCGGCGCGGTCAGCGAGATCCGCGACCACAGCGAGCGCATCCATCAGTTGGGCGGCGACAACCTGCTGCGCATTGGCGAAGGCCGGGCCCAGGGCGAGAACTTGCTGGACCTCGGGGGACAATTGCATACGGCGGTGCAAGCCTTCCGCGTCTAAGCTCTGCCTGTGCCCCGGTTTTCCCTGACAAACGCCCCATCATCGGCGAAACGGCTGGCCGGGAGTGCAGCGCTCTCACCCTGCAGGCAAATGACCGGATTTAAGTGCTTGGTCACATATTTTGCGCAAACATCGGTCATCGTGCTGGCTATTGCAGAGAACTGGACAGTCATAAAGTCTTTCCGGCATAGTCGCCGGGTTCTGACAACAGCACCCCGATAACAAGGAACAACCGATGGCCACCCTACTGGTGCTTCACGGCCCCAACCTGAACCTGCTCGGCACCCGTGAACCGGGGGTCTACGGTGCAACCACCCTGGCCCAGATCAACCAGGACCTGGAGCAGCGGGCCCGTGATGCCGGGCACCATCTGCAGTATCTGCAGAGCAATGCCGAGTACGAATTGATCGAACGTATCCATGCCGCCCGCGATGAAGGCGTGGACTTCATTTTGATCAATCCAGCAGCTTTTACACATACAAGCGTCGCATTACGTGACGCGCTGCTGGCAGTGAGCATCCCATTCATCGAAGTGCATTTGTCCAACGTGCACAAACGCGAACCTTTCCGCCATCACTCCTACTTCTCCGACGTTGCGGTGGGAGTGATCTGCGGCCTTGGCGCCAGCGGTTACCGACTGGCCCTGGAGGCCGCACTAGAGCAGCTTGAACAACAAGCTAAACGCCCCTGACCGACCCTTGGGAGTTGATGATTCATGGATATCCGTAAAGTTAAGAAACTGATCGAACTGCTGGAAGAGTCCGGCATCGACGAGTTGGAGATCAAGGAAGGCGAAGAGTCCGTGCGCATCAGCCGCCACAGCAAGACTCCAGCCCAGCAGTACTACGCACCGGCTCCGGTTGCCGCCCCCGTAGCTGCACCAGCCGCTGCCGCCCCGGCCGCCGCCGCTGCTCCTGCCGCCCCCGCCGCACCTGCGCTGAACGGCACCGTGGCCCGCTCGCCAATGGTCGGTACTTTCTACCGCAAGTCTTCGCCTACCTCGCCAGCCTTCGTTGAAGTCGGCCAGAGCGTGAAGAAGGGCGACACCCTGTGCATCGTCGAAGCGATGAAGATGATGAACCACATCGAAGCTGAAACCAGCGGTGTGATCGAATCCATTCTTGTCGAAGACGGCCAGCCGGTTGAGTACGACCAACCGCTGTTCACCATCGTTTGAACCGCGGAGAGTCTTTGATGTTGAAGCCTGCGAAGTTGGAAAAAGTCCTGATCGCCAACCGCGGCGAAATCGCCCTGCGGATCCTGCGTGCCTGCAAGGAAATGGGGATCAAGACCGTCGCCGTCTACTCCAAGGCCGACAAGGAGCTGATGCACCTGGGCCTGGCGGACGAATCCGTCTGCATCGGGCCTGCGCAAGCCGCGCAGTCCTACCTGCACATTCCGGCCATCATCGCGGCCGCTGAAGTCACTGGCGCTACGGCAATCCACCCTGGCTACGGCTTCCTGGCGGAAAACGCCGACTTCGCCGAACAGGTGGAAAACTCCGGCTTCGCCTTCATCGGCCCGAAAGCTGAAACCATCCGCCTGATGGGCGACAAGGTTTCCGCCAAGCACGCCATGATCGCCGCTGGTGTTCCTACGGTTCCAGGTTCCGACGGCCCACTGCCGGAAGACGAAGAAACCGCCCTGCGCATCGGCCGTGAAGTCGGCTACCCGGTGATCATCAAGGCCGCTGGCGGCGGCGGTGGTCGCGGCATGCGCGTGGTGCACAAGGAAGAAGACCTGATCGCCTCGGCGAAGCTGACCCGCTCCGAAGCCGGCGCGGCGTTTGGCAACCCGATGGTCTACCTGGAGAAGTTCCTGACCAACCCACGTCACGTGGAAGTTCAGGTGCTGTCCGACGGCCAGGGCAATGCCATCCACCTGGGCGACCGCGACTGCTCGCTGCAGCGTCGTCACCAGAAAGTCCTCGAAGAAGCGCCGGCACCGGGCATCGACGAGACTGCGCGCCAGGAAGTCTTCGCCCGCTGCGTCAAGGCGTGCATCGACATCGGCTACCGCGGTGCCGGTACGTTCGAGTTCCTTTACGAGAACGGCCGCTTCTACTTCATCGAGATGAACACTCGCGTGCAGGTAGAGCACCCGGTTTCGGAAATGGTCACTGGCATCGATATCGTCAAGGAGATGCTCAGCATCGCCGCCGGCAACAAGCTGTCGTTCACCCAGGATGACGTGGTCATTCGCGGTCACGCCCTGGAATGCCGGATCAACGCCGAAGACCCGAAAACCTTCATGCCAAGCCCAGGCACGGTCAAGCATTTCCATGCTCCGGGCGGCAACGGCGTGCGCGTCGACTCGCACCTGTACAGCGGTTACGCGGTTCCACCGAACTACGATTCGTTGATCGGCAAGCTGATCACCTACGGGGCGACCCGTGACGAAGCCATGGCGCGCATGCGCAATGCGCTGGACGAAATCGTCGTCGACGGAATCAAGACCAACATCCCGCTGCACCGCGATCTGACCCGTGACGAAGGCTTCTGCAAAGGGGGCGTGAACATTCACTACCTCGAGCACAAGCTGGCCGAGCAACACTGATCGGCACTCGCCACACCGACAAGGCCGCTTTCGAGCGGCCTTGTCGTATCTGTCATTTGCCCCTGCGCCCCCCCTGTTCAAGCGAGCTTGCCCGCCAACCGCACAACAGCCATTGCGTGCACTCCCCGATCAACGGCCAACGCGAGCAAGAACTAGGCGTCCCCCTCGCTCCTGCGGGTCGTCTCGCGTAAACTTGCGCGCTTCTCGCGGCCCGCTAGGCTGCACATCACATATTTTCAAAGGTGCCCGCCATGCCTTGGCTGCAAGTCCGTCTCGCCATCAGCCCAGAACAAGCCGAAACCTATGAAGACGCTTTTCTTGAAGTCGGTGCCGTCTCGGTCACCTTCATGGACGCCGAGGATCAGCCGATCTTCGAACCCGAACTCAATACCACGCCACTGTGGTCCCACACTCACTTGCTGGCTCTGTTCGAAGGCGGCACTGAAGCCGCCAGCGTGCTCGCTCACCTGGAACTGCTGACCGGCAGCCCGTTGCCCGAGCACCACAGCGAAGTCATCGAGGACCAGGACTGGGAACGCAGCTGGATGGACAACTTCCAGCCGATGCGTTTCGGCCAGCGCCTGTGGATCGTTCCAAGCTGGCACGCCGCACCGGAGCCTGACGCGGTCAACCTGCTGCTGGACCCGGGCCTGGCCTTCGGCACCGGCACCCACCCGACCACCGCGCTGTGCCTGGAGTGGCTGGACGGCCAGGACCTCAAGGACTGCAACGTGCTGGACTTTGGTTGCGGCTCGGGAATCCTCGCCATCGCTGCCCTGCTGCTGGGCGCCAAGCAAGCGGTCGGCACCGATATCGATGTCCAGGCACTGGAAGCCTCCCGCGACAACGCCGGGCGCAACGGTATTGCCGACGAACTGTTCCCGCTGTACCTGCCCGAGCAACTGCCACAAGTACAGGCCGATGTGCTGGTGGCCAATATCCTGGCCGGCCCGCTGGTCTCCCTGGCCCCGCAACTGTCCGGCCTGGTGAAGTCCGGAGGACGCCTGGCACTCTCCGGCATCCTCGCCGAACAAGGCGAAGAGGTGGCTGCGGCCTATGCCCAGGACTTCGATCTGGATCCGATCGCCACCCTCGATGGCTGGGTGCGCATCACCGGCCGTCGGCGCTAGAATGGCCGCCTGCATAATCCGGATGGCCGCATGACCGACAGTTTCGTCACCCAGTGCCCGCATTGCCAAACCAGGTTCCGTGTCAGCCATGCTCAGTTGAGCGTGGCCCGCGGGGTGGTTCGCTGTGGCTCCTGCCTGCAGGTGTTCAACGCCGCGCGGCAGTTGCTTGAGCAGCGCGCCGCCAAGGAAAACGCAACGTCCAGGCCGGCGGCGAAACCGGCAACCGCGCCCGCGCCCGCGCCAGCTGCGACGCCTAAACCCGAGCAGCCGCCCGCCCCCGCACCAACGCCGGCGGCGGCACCTCCCCAGCGCGCCATCAGCCAGAAACAATGGTCGGCCGCCGAGATGGACCTGGATCACCTGGACCTCGACGAGGAATTGGCCAAGCTCGAGCAACGGGAGATCCAGCCGGCCAAGGCCTTTGGCCAGGAACGCGAACACCAGGAAGACAGCCTCAGTGCCCGTCGCGACCCTCAGGGCGCCGATGAAGCCCACTGGCCCGACGGCCTGTTCGGCAGCGCCAGTGAACACGATGAGTCCGAGCCCGCCCCCCTCAAGGCCCAGGCGCATCAGGACGACATCGCCCCCGAGCCGGTCCGTCCCAGTCGCACCGAGCCTTCGCTGTCCTTCAACCTGGCGGATCTGGATGACGAGCCAAAGACGCCGAAACTGCGCCATGACGACGACCTGGAACCCTTCGAGGCCCAGGTGTCCACAGACGCCGACGAACACGACGAACCATCGCCAGCAGCCTCCCCCGGCAAGAAGCGCCGCGAACGCAGCGAGCCCGGAGTCAAGGAGGATGTACTGCTGGACCTGGTGGACGATCCGATCCACCTCGATTGGCAGAAACGCCGCTCCCCCTGGGGCCGGCGCCTGCTCTGGCTGCTGCTGATCCTGCTGGCCGCCGGCGGCCTGGTCGGACAATACGTCGCGTATCACTTCGACGAGCTCGCACGCCAGGACCAGTACCGGCCGTGGTTCCAGGAGTTGTGCCCGGAGCTCGGCTGTACGGTGCCATCCCGGGTGGATATCGCCCGAATCAAGAGCAGCAACCTGGTGGTGCGCAGCCACCCGGAATTCAGCGGGGCGCTGGTGGTGGACGCCATCATCTATAACCGCGCGCCCTTCTCCCAACCCTTCCCTCTGCTGGAGCTGCGCTTCGCCGACCTCAACGGCCACCTGATTGCCAGCCGCAGTTTCAAACCCGGGGAGTACCTGGGCGGCGAGATGCAGGATGTGGCGGAAATGCCACCGCAGACGCCGATTCACATCGCCCTGGATATTCTCGACCCAGGACCGAAAGCGGTGAACTACAGTCTGAGTTTCCACTCGCCCGAGTGAATCGGCTGATCAGACTAACGGACAACTCTGGATTGACGACAGATTTATGACTGCATCGCTCAGATTGATCACCGGGCGATAACGGAAGAACTGTTCAGATTTTATCCAATTCAGCCTTTATCCGGTCATCGAGAGCGGGTATCATGCCAACCCTTTTTCGAACTCTCATGATCCGGCCCCACAACAGGGAAGTCCTATGTCGGCGGTACGCATCGGCCCATATACATTGCACAACGGCTTGATTCTCGCCCCGATGGCGGGGGTCACCGACCAGCCCTTTCGTCAGCTTTGCAAGCAGTTGGGCGCGGGCCTTGTAGTCTCGGAAATGGTCACCAGCGACATGAGCTTGTGGAACAGCCGCAAATCGCGGTTGCGCATGATCCACGAAGGCGATCCCGAGCCACGCTCGGTACAGATTGCCGGTGGCGATGCACAGATGCTGGCAGACGCCGCCCGCGCCAACGTCGAGTTGGGCGCACAGATTATTGATATCAACATGGGTTGTCCGGCGAAGAAGGTCTGCAACAAGGCTGCCGGTTCCGCGTTGCTGAAAGACGAAGCCCTGGTCAACGAGATTCTCCAGGCGGTGGTGGCCGCAGTGGATGTACCGGTCACCCTGAAGATCCGCACCGGCTGGGACCGGCAGAACAAGAACGGCCTGACGGTGGCGAAGATCGCCGAGCAGGCGGGCATCACGGCACTGGCGGTCCACGGTCGGACCCGGGCAGACCTGTACACCGGTGAAGCCGAGTACGACACCATTGCCGCGATCAAGCAGGCGGTGTCGATTCCGGTCTTTGCCAACGGCGATATCGACTCGCCCGAGAAGGCCCGGCAGGTATTGCACGCCACCGGGGCCGACGGGTTGTTGATCGGCCGGGCCGCCCAGGGGCGGCCATGGATTTTTCGTGAAATCGAGCACTTCCTGCGTACCGGTGAAACCCTCCCGGCACCGGAGCTGTTCGAGGTGGAACGTATTCTGCTAGAGCACCTGGCCGCGCTGCATGCCTTCTATGGGGAGGTCATGGGCGTCCGCATTGCGCGCAAGCATGTGGGCTGGTATCTCGCAACCCTGCCGGGCGCCAGGGAGTTTCGCGCCCACTTCAATCGTTTGGAAGATACGGAAGCACAATGCGCCAACGTTCGTGAGTTCTTTGCCGGACGTTACAAGAGCCTGGAAACAGGGGACGGAGAGGGGGTGGCCGCATGACGATGATGACCGAGACTTTAGTGAGTGGAACTGCACCCGTGAGCGACAACGTGAATTTGAAACAGCACCTCAATACCCCCAGCGAAGAAGGCCAGACCCTTCGCGGGAGTGTCGAGAAGGCGCTGCACAATTATTTCGCCCACCTTGAGGGCGCTGCCGTCACGGACGTGTACAACCTGGTGCTCTCCGAAGTCGAGGCTCCGTTGCTCGAAAGCGTGATGAACTACGTCAAGGGCAACCAGACCAAGGCCAGCGAACTCCTGGGTCTGAACCGCGGCACCCTGCGCAAGAAACTCAAGCAGTACGATTTGTTGTAAGCATTCAATCAAACCAGAAAGGCGCCCGCGTAAAAAACGGTCGCCTTTTTTGCTGACTCCTTTGCTTTTGATGGAAATTGAGATGACCGACCAGACTACCCGCCTGCCGATCCGCCGCGCCTTGATCAGTGTTTCCGACAAGACCGGGATCCTCGAATTCGCCAAGGAGCTGGAAGCCCTCGGTGTGGAGATCCTCTCCACCGGCGGGACCTTCAAACTGCTGCAGGACAACGGCGTGGCCGCAGTGGAAGTCGCGGATTACACCGGTTTCGCGGAAATGATGGACGGCCGGGTCAAGACCCTGCACCCGAAAATCCACGGCGGTATCCTCGGTCGTCGCGGTATCGACGACGCCATCATGAACGAGCACGGGATCAAGCCCATCGATCTGGTGGCGGTCAACCTCTACCCCTTCGAAGCCACCATTTCCAAGCCCGGCTGCGACCTGCCGACCGCCATCGAGAACATCGACATCGGCGGCCCGACCATGGTCCGCTCGGCGGCCAAGAACCATAAGGACGTGGCCATCGTGGTCAATGCCAGCGACTACGCCGGCGTCCTGGAAAGCCTCAAGGCCGGCGGCCTGACCTACGCTCAGCGTTTCGACCTGATGCTCAAGGCCTTCGAACACACCGCCGCCTACGACGGCATGATCGCCAACTACATGGGCACCGTGAACCAGGCCGCCGAGACCCTCTCGACATCCGGCCGCAGCGAATTCCCGCGGACCTTCAACAGCCAGTTCATCAAGGCCCAGGAAATGCGCTACGGCGAGAACCCGCACCAGAGCGCGGCGTTCTACGTGGAAGCCAAGCCTGCCGAAGTCGGCATCGCCACCGCCACCCAGCTGCAAGGCAAGGAGCTGTCCTACAACAACGTAGCCGACACCGACGCCGCCCTGGAATGCGTGAAGAGCTTCGTCAAGCCGGCCTGCGTCATCGTCAAGCACGCCAACCCGTGCGGCGTGGCGGTAAGCCCGGACGCTGAAGGCGGCATCCGCCAGGCCTACGAACTGGCCTACGCCACCGACACCGAATCGGCCTTCGGCGGCATCATCGCCTTCAACCGCGAACTGGATGCCGAAACCGCCAAGGCCATCGTCGAGCGTCAGTTCGTCGAAGTGATCATCGCCCCGAGCGTCAGCGAAGAAGCCCGCGCCATCGTCGCCGCCAAAGCCAACGTGCGCCTGCTGGCCTGTGGCCAGTGGTCGGCAGACCGTGTACCGGCCTGGGACTACAAGCGCGTCAACGGTGGCCTGCTGGTGCAGAGCCGTGATATCGGCATGATCAGCGCCGATGACCTGAAAGTGGTGACCAAACGCGCCCCGACCGAGCAAGAGATCCACGACCTGATCTTCGCTTGGAAAGTCGCCAAATACGTCAAATCCAACGCCATCGTCTACGCCAAGAACCGCCAGACCATCGGTGTCGGCGCCGGCCAGATGAGCCGCGTGAACTCGGCGCGGATCGCTGCGATCAAAGCCGAACACGCCGGCCTGCAAGTGCAGGGCGCAGTGATGGCTTCCGACGCCTTCTTCCCGTTCCGTGACGGCATCGACAACGCGGCCAAGGTCGGCATCACGGCGGTGATCCAGCCAGGCGGCTCGATGCGTGACAACGAAGTGATTGCCGCAGCTGACGAGGCTGGCATTGCGATGGTGTTCACCGGCATGCGCCACTTCCGTCACTGATACGACAACGGTCGCACTGGCACCGGCATCTGCTGCGTTGGAGCCCACCCCGATGATGCTCATTGCCAACAGGCAACTGCGCTCATCGAGGTGGGCTCCGCCTTGCATCTACCTCTGTCATTGCAACCTCCTGAGGCGTGCAGCGCTTCAGGTTCCAAAACAGAATTAGCGTCATCCGAGGTTTTTGAAATGAATGTACTGATCATTGGTAGCGGCGGTCGCGAACACGCCCTGGCCTGGAAAGTCGCTCAGGACCCACGGGTCGAAAAAGTATTCGTCGCCCCCGGCAACGCCGGTACCGCCATCGAAGCCAAGTGCGAGAACGTCGCCATCGACGTCCTGGCCCTGGAGCAGTTGGCGGATTTCGCTGAGAAGAACGTCTCCCTGACCATCGTCGGTCCGGAAGTACCGTTGGTGGCCGGCGTGGTGGATCTGTTCCGCTCCCGTGGCCTGGACTGCTTCGGTCCGACCGCCGGCGCCGCGCAGCTGGAAGGTTCGAAAGCCTTCACCAAGGACTTCCTGGCACGCCACAAGATCCCGACGGCCGACTACCAGAACTTCACCGAGATCGAGCCGGCCCTGGCCTACCTGCGGGAAAAAGGCGCGCCGATCGTGATCAAGGCCGACGGCCTGGCCGCCGGTAAAGGCGTGATCGTCGCCATGACCCTGGCCGAAGCCGAGGAAGCCGTGCGTGACATGCTGGCCGGCAATGCCTTCGGTGATGCCGGTTCCCGCGTGGTCATCGAGGAGTTCCTCGACGGCGAGGAAGCCAGCTTCATCGTCATGGTCGACGGCAAGAACGTGCTGCCCATGGCCACCAGCCAGGACCACAAACGCGTCGGCGACGGCGACACTGGCCCCAATACCGGTGGCATGGGCGCTTACTCGCCAGCACCGGTGGTCACTTCAGAAGTGCACCAGCGGGTGATGGATCTGGTGATCTGGCCCACCGTTCGCGGCATGGCCGAGGAAGGCAACGTCTACACCGGCTTCCTCTATGCCGGTCTGATGATCGACAAAGCCGGCAACCCGAAAGTCATCGAGTTCAACTGCCGCTTCGGCGACCCGGAAACCCAACCGGTGATGCTGCGCCTGCAATCGAGCCTGGTGCTGCTGGTGGAAGCCGCCCTGGCCCAGGCTCTGGACAAGGTCGAAGCCCAGTGGGACCCACGCCCGAGCCTGGGCATCGTCCTCGCCGCCGGCGGCTATCCTGGCGACTATGCCAAGGGCGCGGCCATCACTGGCCTGGACGCCGCCGCTGCACTGGAAGGCAAAGTGTTCCACGCCGGCACCGCACTCAAGGACGGTCAGGTCGTGACCTCCGGCGGCCGGGTGCTCTGCGCCACCGCCATGGGTGACAGCGTCGATGCCGCCCAGCAACAAGCCTACCGCCTGGCGGCCAAGATCGACTGGCAGGGCTGCTTCTACCGCAACGACATCGGCTACCGTGCCATTGCTCGTGAGCGCGGCCAGGAGTAAAGCTGCCAGCGCCCCCCGGCAAGGGCCTCGCGCCCTTGCCGTGCGGTGATCACGCCGCGCATAGTTATAATCAGGCATCAACCAATGAAGGGATTTCGCCGTGCGCTGGCTCAGGACCGCCCTAGGCTTCACCGTCACATTGCTGACCTTGCTCTGCTTGAATCCGGCCCTGGCCGCTCAAGGCAGTGGCTGGGCGGTTTTGCTCGACGAACAGGCCGACCTGCAGCTCAGTGATATCCGCTCCCCGCGCTACACCAACCAATTCAGCCCCATCGAACTGGACAAGCTGACCGCAGCCGAACCCGACGGCGCCCTGTGGTTGCGCTTCAAGCTCCAACCGGGAACCCACGAGCAGATCCTGCGGATCTTCGCCCCCGACCTGTCCCACCTGAATCTCTACGTGCTCGACGGCGACAAGCTGATCGAACAAGTGAACACCGGCGCCAGCCAGTCGCAAGCCCAAAAGCCTTTGCCCAGCAGCGACTTCATGCTGCCACTGCCGCAAAGTGCCAAGCCGCTGGACGTCTATCTGCGCCTGGTGTCCGAACATGAACTGCGTCCCTACATCACCCTGCAATCGGCTGTGATGGGCGCCGCCGACCAGAGCCAGACGCTGATCTACGGCCTGTTGTTCGGCTGCCTGGCGATGCTGATCCTGCACAACCTCACCCGCTTCGCCTACACCCGTTCACGCAGCAGCCTGTGGCTGGCAGCCTGTGAAGGCCTGCTGACCCTCAGCCTGTTGATGCTGCTGAACCTGCTCGGTCCCTGGCTACCGGACTGGCAAGCGTTGCAGACACCGGGCGCCTACGTGGCCCTGCTGCTGACCGCGCCCTGCGGGATGATGTTCGCCTACCGCTTCTTCGCTCCACTGGGCCCGCACCCGCTGAACCGCTTGCTGCTGGGCAATATTCTGCTGATCGGCCTGTTCGGTCTGTTGCTGCTGTTCGTCAACACCCTGCCGCTGAACATCATCACCTACGGCCTGGTGGCCCTGGCCGGCCTGAGCATGCTGTTCGTTGGCGCCTACCACTGGCACCAGGGCTATCGTCCGGCCCGGCTGTTCGTCACCGCCATGGTGATTTTCAACCTCGGCACCCTGGTGATTCTCCCGGCGCTGCTGGGCCTGACCCTGGTAGCGCCGCAAGGGTTGATCGTCACCCTGCTGAGCGTGGTGTGCATCGCCGGGTTGCTGATGAGCATTGCCTTGGGCGAACGCCAGCGCAACATCACCGAGAACCGCTTCAGTGTCAGCCGCGACCTGGCCGCCAGCACCGCCGAGATCAATGCCAAGGCCGAGTTCCTGGCCAAGATCAGCCACGAGATCCGTACGCCGATGAACGGTGTGCTGGGCATGACCGAGTTACTGCTGGGCACCCCGCTGTCGGTCAAGCAGCGTGATTATGTGCAGACCATTCACAGTGCCGGCAACGAGCTGCTGACCCTGATCAACGAGATCCTCGACATCTCCAAGCTGGAGTCCGGGCAGATCGAACTGGACGACGTGCAGTTCGACCTCAACGCCCTGATCGAGGATTGCCTGAGTATCTTCCGGGCCAAGGCCGAACAGCAGAACGTCGAGCTGATCAGTTTCATCCAGCCCCAGGTGCCGCGGGTCATCAGCGGCGACCCGACGCGCCTGCGCCAGGCCCTGCTGAGCCTGTTGGAAAACGCCCTGAAGAAGACCGACGAAGGCGAAGTGCTGATCGTCGTCGCCCTCGACGAGCGCAGCAGCAAACCGCGCCTGCGCATTGCCGTACAAGACAGCGGCCAGCCCATGGATACCGAGGAGCGCGAAGCGCTGCTGCACACCGAACTGCACAGCAAGAACTTCCTCGCCACCACCCGCCTGGGGGGCAACCTGGGGCTGGTGATCGCCCGCCAGTTGATCCTGCTGATGCACGGCGAATTCGGCATCAAGAGCGGCACCAACCAGGGCAGCACCCTGTGGCTGACCCTGCCCCTGGACGCCGAGCGCCTGGAACATCCCACCGCCGACCTCGACGGCCCCTTGCAGGGCGCGCGGGTGCTGGTGGTGGACGATAACGACACCTGCCGCAAGGTGCTGGTGCAGCAATGCAGCGCCTGGGGCCTGAACGTCAGCGCCGTGCCTTCGGGCAAGGAAGCCCTGGCCCTGCTGCGGACCAAGGCGCACCTGCGGGACTACTTCGACGTGGTGCTGCTGGACCAGAACATGCCCGGCATGACCGGCATGCAGCTGGCGGCGAAGATCAAGGAAGACCCGAGCCTGAACCACGACATCCTGCTGATCATGCTCACCGGCATCAGCAACGCGCCAAGCAAGGTGATTGCGCGCAATGCCGGGATCAAGCGCATCCTCGCCAAGCCGGTGGCCGGCTACACCCTCAAGACCACTCTGGCCGACGAGCTCAGCCAACGCGACAAGGCCCCCGCCGCGCCCTACAACATGCCCCTGAACCCGGCACCGGGTCCGGCGCCGATCACCGTTCCCAGCGACTTCAGCATCCTGGTGGCCGAAGACAACAGCATCTCCACCAAGGTCATCCGCGGCATGCTGGGCAAGCTCAATCTGCAGCCCGACACCGCCAGCAACGGCGAAGAGGCCTTGCAGGCAATGAAGGCCAAGCGCTACGACCTGGTGCTCATGGACTGCGAAATGCCGGTGCTCGACGGTTTCTCCGCCACCCAGCAGTTGCGGGCCTGGGAAGTCGGCAACCAGCGGGTGCGCACCCCGGTGGTGGCGCTGACCGCGCACATCCTCGCCGAGCACAAGGAGCGCGCGCGCCAGGCCGGCATGGACGGGCACATGGCCAAGCCGGTGGAGTTGTCGCAACTGCGCGAGCTGGTGGAACACTGGGTCACCCAGCGCGACCTGCGCGAGCGCAGCACCGCGCACACCAGTTGAGCCGACAGCCTGCGCGGCGCCTGTTAAACTCTGGCTCGCCCTCCCTAGTCGTGAGCTCCCGCCATGCTCCACGTGCTGTTCAGCGTTTACCTGAAGATGCTGGTGCTCTATAGCCCGTTCTTCGTCCTCTCATGCTTCATCAGCCTGACCCGCGGCTACTCCTCCAAGGAGCGCCGACGCCTGGCCTGGAAAGTCGCCCTGGCCACCCTGGTTTCCAGCGTCTTGCTGTACCTGTTCGGGCGGGTGATCTTCAGCGTGTTCGGCATCACCGTGGACGCCTTCCGCATCGGTGCCGGCAGCGTGCTGTTCATCTCGGCCCTGGGCATGGCCCAGGGCAAGTCGGCTGTACAGACCGACAACGTGCAACAGGACGTGACCATCGTGCCGCTGACCATTCCCCTGACCGTAGGCCCGGGCACCATCGGCGCCCTGCTGGTGATGGGGGTCAGCCAGCCCCACTGGGACGACAAGCTCACCGCCATTCTCAGCATCGCCCTGGCCAGCCTCACCGTGGGCGTGGTGCTGTACCTGTCCAACCGCATCGAGCGCATCCTTGGCGACCAAGGCTTGCAGATCGTCAGCCGGCTGATGGGACTGTTCGTCTGTGCCCTGGCGGCGCAGATCATCTTTACCGGGGTAAGGGGTTACCTGGTCCCTTAGGTTCGCCAGGTCTCGAACCTGTAGGAAACCTTCCCAGCAGGAGCAGGAACCGCACCATGCCCTACAGCGCCGACACGGCCTTTATCCAGGAACAATGGCAGGCCGGGTACTTCCCCCGGGAAAACACCCTGGTCCTCAACAGCGGGTTCTACTGCCTGTTCGACCTGCCCTACGAACATCCCCGGCTGAGCAACAAAGTCTGGATGCCGGCCCTGGACTTCCCAGGCAGGGATGAACCTGATTTCGTCACCACCCTGGGGTTTGCCACCGAAGGCCCGCAGCCCTTTCATGCCCAGTGCGGTGAGACCGCCGGGCACGGCGGCGACGGCTTCCTGGCCTTGCTGGAAAAGGACACGGATGCACTGATCTGGCTGCTTGTCCTCAGCGAAACCAATCCCTTCTGCCGAGTCGAGATCCACGACCAGCAGATCCATGCCGAGTCGACCTCCGGCGTCACCGTGCGGGTCCCTGTCGAGCGCCCCGATCAGTTGACCCTGGTCTGGCCATGAACCGCCCGCCCACACCGAGCCCAATGAAAAAACTGAGCGCCACCGCCGCCATCGACCTCCTGAGCACACACAGGCTGCCCGGCCTCGACCTCGCCGCTCGGGCTTCCCTGCTCCTGGACTGGTGGGGGATCGACAGCGACAACCTTGAATTCGCGACACTGCCACCCGACCTGCAGCAACAGCTCATCTCGCAACCGGAGCCCCCGGACGATGCGCAAGACCCGCGCTACGACGCCCTGCTGCTGGTCGCCCTGCGCGCCGAGTATCGTGGCGTGACCCAGCTGTACCTGAGGCGCTGCCTGCGTGAAGCCGGGCTGGGCGACTACGCCGTCAGCGCGGACATCGAGTACCTTGAGGCCTGTCCCTGCTGCGGTTATCGAACCCTCACGGCGCGGGGCGACTACCAGATCTGCGACCTCTGCCATTGGGAGGACGACGGCAGCCAGGCGCTGGATGTGCTGAGCGGACCCAACCACAAAACCCTGGGCCAGGCCCGGGAACACTTTGCCCAGCAGCAGGGCCGCCTGCCCTTGGATAAGTGGCCACACATCAGCAAGGAGCACCCATGATTCCCCCGCAGTTGATCGCCCTGATCGAAGCCCAGCCCCGCTTCCGCACGCGCCCCGACACCGCCGAGGTCACCCGAGCGCTGGCAACATTGGGGATTGCCCTGGACAGCGAGTTCGCGCAGATCTACCTGACCTGTCACCCCGCCGACTTCTTAGACCGAGTGAGCTACGGAGCGCTGATGAACATCGACGGGCCCAGTGATGAAATCCTGATGAGCACCGAGTTCATTCATGAAGTCTGGGAGTTGCCCAAGAACTTCATCGCCTTCACCTCACTGCAAGGTCAAGGCGGCTACTTGCTGGACAAGGACAGCGGTGGCGTCTGGGATTTCGACCTGGGCGACAGGGAAGCTTTTATCGCCGGCCGCATTCCCGCCAGATGGGCCAGCTTCTTCGAATTCATCACCTGGCTGCTGACCGCCACGGACAAGGACAAGGATGAGGATGAGGATGAGGACCCTACGCGCTAGAAGCCGCTGCCGGCGATGGCGATCTTACGAGCGCCTTCGCCGGCAAGCCGGCTCCTACAAGGGTTTATTGCCGTACCAGCGCGGCGTGTAGACCCACTCGCCCCCCTCGGCCCGGGGGAAGACGCAGGTGGTGGAAGAGCCCACCAGCACCATGGTGCGCATGTCCACCTGCTCCGGGGTCAGCTCGCCCAGGGTGATCACCCGCAAGGTCTGGCCCGGACGGCCAATGTCGCGCCCCAGCACCACCGGGGTTTGCGGCGTGCGGTGCTGGCGCACGATCTCCAGGGCCCGGCCCAGTTGCCAGGGTCGGGAACGGGAGATCGGGTTGTAGAAGGCCAGGGCCAGATCGGCCTGGGAGGCGAGATCGAGGCGCTTCTCGATGATGTCCCAGGGCTTGAGGTTGTCGGACAGCGACAGCACGCAGAAGTCATGACCCAGCGGCGCGCCGGCCTGGGCGGCGGTGGCCAGTGAGGCGGAGACGCCCGGGAGGATCTCCAGGTCGACACGATGCCAGGCCGGATCGCTGGATTCGTGCAGGGCTTCCAGGACCGCCGCGGCCATGGCAAACACCCCCGGATCACCGGACGACACCACCACCACCGAACGGCCCTGGGCCGCCAGTTCGAAGGCGTGCCGGGCGCGCTGCATTTCTTCGCGGTTGTCAGTGCAGTGCATCACCTGATCGGCGCGGAACGGGCCGGCCATGCGCACGTAGGTTTCATAACCGAGGATGTCGTTGGCCCGGGCCAGTTCGGCTTTCACCGCCGGCACCATGAGTTCGGCAGCACCAGGACCGAGGCCGATGACTGCCAGGCGTCCGCGGGGACGACCGATCCGCTCAGGGTCCAGGGGCTGGCTGGCCACGGCGATGGCGATGTCGTCCCCCACCTTCAGCGGCGGCAGCAATTGCGGCACGGCTTGCTGTGCCAGTTCGACGACACTGCCGGCGGCCGGCAGGAAACGCAGCGGCACACCCAGTTGCGCAGCCGCCTGATGCAGGGCGCGGTCAGCCATGTCACTGTCGGCCGCCAGCAGGCAGGCGACGGACTGCACGGCGATGCGCGCCTGATGCAGGGCCTGACGGATATGGGTAGCGAGGCTGGTATCGCTTTCGCCAGCAAGCTGGCCGCTACGGCAAGCGACCAGGACGCTGCGGGGGTAGATCAGCAGCTCATTGGCCGCCGGCTCGCGCTCGGCAGAGCCGACCCGGATGGTCAGGCGGGCCTGATCGTTCTCGGGCAGCTTGGCCGCGGCCAGCCAGGGCGCGGCGCCTTCGATGCGCACGCTTTCGCCCCCCAGCAGGTCGGAAACGAAACGCTTGCCCAGCTCCAGGTCGCCCAGGGCATAACCGCTGGGCGGGTTGAGCAGGCAGGTGCCGAAGCGCAGTTCGCCACTGGTGGTAATGGCCGCAGCCACGCCAAGGCCCGCGGCGATTTCCCGGGCCATGACGTTGACGCCGCCCAGCCCCCCCAGCAGCGGCACCACGGCGCTGCCGTCTTCGGCCACTGCCAGCACCGGCGGTTCGGCGCCTTTTTCCAGCAGCAGCGGGGCCAGGGTGCGGATCACGATCCCGGCCGCGCACAGGGCGATGATGGGCGTGTCCTGTTGATACAGCTGGCGCAGGGTGGCGCCGAATTCGTGGTAGATCCGATCAGCGCCTTCGACCCGTTCCGCCAGACCGTGGATCAACGAATCGGGATACAGCCGCTGGATCTGCCGTGCGGTGTCGAGACTGCCTTGGCCAAGGATGACGATGGCCGGAATTGAACGGGCCATCAGCCTTGCCACCTTTCGCCGGGCACGATGATCAGCGAGAAGTACGGCGAGGACATCGGCTCCACGTCATCCAGCGGCACGATCTTCTGGTTGGCCATGGTGGCGCGCTCGACGTACAGCGCACGCTGCGCCAGCCCCAGCTCTTCCAGGACCTGGCGCACCTTGGGGAAATTGCGCCCCAGCTTCATCACCACCGCCGCGTCGGCGTCCGCCAGACGCCGCTTGAGCTCGTCATGGGGCAGCACGCCCGAAAGCACCGACAGGCTCTGGTTGCGATACACCAGCGGCGCGCCCAGTACCGACGCGCCGCCCAGCATCGAGCACACCCCGGGCACCACTTCGGCCTGGTAACGCTCGGCCAGACGATCGTGCAGGTACATGTAGGAACCGTAGAAGAACGGGTCGCCTTCGCAGATCACCGCCACATCCCGACCGGCATCCAGATGCAGCGCCAGCTCCTGGCTGGCGCTGTCGTAGAAATCGCTGATCACTTGCTCGTAGGACAGCGGCGCCGGCAGCACTTCGGTGGTCACCGGGTACACCAGCGGCAGCAGGGTCTGGGCCTGTTGCAGGTGCCCTTCGATGATGCCGAAGGCGTTGCCTTTCTTGCCCTTGGCCACGAAGTAGGCCACCACCGGCGACTCGCGCAGCAGGCGCAGGGCCTTCAGGGTAATCAGCTCCGGATCACCAGGACCCACGCCAAGGCCGATCAAACGTCCAGGTTGCTGCATCATTCGATCTCCGTGGCCAAGGCGTTGACAGCGGCGGCGGCCATGGCGCTACCGCCCAGGCGACCCTGCATGATCACAAAGGGCACGCCGCGGCTGTCGGCGGCGAGCATCGCCTTGGATTCGGCGGCGCCGACGAAGCCCACCGGGAAGCCGAGGATCAGCGCCGGTTTCGGCGCGCCGGCGTCGA
Organism: Pseudomonas danubii; assembly: GCF_042980055.1. NCBI lineage: Bacteria > Pseudomonadati > Pseudomonadota > Gammaproteobacteria > Pseudomonadales > Pseudomonadaceae > Pseudomonas > Pseudomonas danubii. The sequence continues at coordinate 1,973,096 of NZ_CP116502.1, read as the reverse complement.
GCATTTCCAGGAGGTAGAACAGGGCGGTGGGCGCATTGCCGATCACCACCACGCTGCCTTCCAGGTGCGGACGCCAGAGCTCCAGAGCCGCCGCCGAGCGAGTGTTGCCCAGCTCTCGGGCCAACTCCGGGACGCTGTCATCACGCAGGGTGCAGATCACTTTGTTGTTGGCCGGCAAGCGTGCCCGGGTAATGCCTTCAGAGACCATCCGTGCATCGCAGAGGATCGGTGCCCCGGCGGCCAGGGCATCACGCCCGGCCTTGCCGGCGCCCGCGGAGAATTGCAGGCCATCGATGGCCTCGACCATGCCGCAGGCGTGGATCACCCGTACCGCGAGTTTTTCCAGGTCGGCGGGAATGCGATCCAGCTTGGCTTCTTCGCGGATGATCGCGAAGGAGTTGCGATAGATCTCCTGACCGTCGCGGATGTAATCAATCATCTAGGTGGCTCCGTGGGCGGGCATCAAGCAGTGCCTCTGCCGCTTCAATAGAAAGGTTGCGTGCGTGCAGTGCGCCGAAACCCGGCTGCGCTGCATCGCGTAGATACAAGTCGTAACGCCCTGGGGCCGTCGCCAGCAGGGTGGCCGGCGCCACATGGGCGGCGGCGCAGGAACGGGAGCAGGCCGACAAATGCACCGCCTGCTGACGGCCATGGCCCTGGAGCAGGGCTGCCAACTTCAGCGCATCGCCCTTGGTGTCGGCCAGGGCTTTGCCGCAGCCACTGGAGCCGGTACAGGCAATCAGGTGGGCCAGGGATTGTTCAGGGCTGCACAACAGGCCCAATTGGCCCAGACGTGCCGTGACCCCGGGAGCATCCGCCGGGGCAATGCCGGGCAGCAGCAGGCTCTGCCAGGGTGTGAAGCGCAGGCTGGCGTCGCCGTACTGTTCGGCCAGTTGCGCAGCGCCCTTGAGCATGAAGGGATCAAGGCGCCCCAGGGGCGCAACCGCACCGACATAGACCTGTCCGCGTTCACGCTGTGGATAAGTTCCCAGGTGCAGCCCTGGGACCGAGGCCGGACGCTGCCAGCCGTCGATACTCAACAAGGGCCGGCTCAGGCGCAGGTTCAGTTGGGCAAGAAAATCCGCCACCGGCACCTGCGCCAACAGGTGGCGCATCCGCGTCTGCTCGGGCGTGGCCAGCTCGAGAAACAGCTCCAGCACCGCCACCAGCAGTTCATGGCCCAGTTCCTGGGGCACTGCCGCCAAGGGTTTATCCACAGGGCTGCCCGCCAAGCCAAAGGCCAACAGCAACTGCCCCTCCCGCACCAAGGCGGCCAGCCACAGATCGTGATGATGTTCGAGCATGGCCAGGGCTTCGCCGCCATCGAGCTGCACGGCGAACTTGGCCGACAGTTCATGGAAGCGCGAGTGGCTCTGCAAGGTCTCGAGGATCTGCCCGGCCAGGGGCCGGGTGTCCATCAGCAATTGCCGGTCGATGCCGGCGCCGGGGCTGAGCATCAGGTTGCGCACATCGTCGCCGGCGGCTGTGGTCGGTCCCAGGCCGGCCGCCAGCAGTTTGTCGATCAATGCCTGGTGCTCGGCGCCGATCCCGCGAATCTGCAGGTTGGCGCGGTTGGTGGCCTCGATCACACCGCCGGCATAAGCCTGCGCCGCCTCGGCCACCGCCGCTGCCTGAGCTGCACTGATGACGCCGCCCGCCAGCTTGATCCGGCAGATGCCGCCGTCCAGCGCCGGGACAATGCGCAGCAACCCCGGGCAGGCCGAGGGGCGGATGGCGGTGGACATAGGACGTTCGTTCAAAGGGGCGACCGGCAGTGTGGGAAAAGCGCTTCGTCAACGAAGGCGCGGTATTATGCCTGCTTTGTCCGAAGGCATGAAAAGCCTGCCGGTCGGAACCTTAGGTTTGAGGAATATAGATGTCGCCCTGGCTGACAGTAGTGGGAATCGGTGAAGACGGCTTCAAGGGCCTGGGCAGGAACGCCCGCCATGCCCTGCTGGGCGCTTCGCGGATCGTCGGCGGCCAGCGCCAGCTGGATCTGCTGCCGGCGTGCATCCGTGGCGAACGCCAGTTGTGGCCCAGTCCGTTCTCGCTGGAGCCGGTGCTGAGCCAACGCGGCACGCCCGTCTGCGTGCTGGCCAGCGGCGATCCAATGCTGTTCGGCGTAGGGGCCAGCCTGGCCCGGCAACTGCCGGCCGATGAGCTGCAGGTACTGCCCTTTCCTTCCTCCTATTCCCTGGCCGCCGCCCGCCTGGGCTGGGCCCTGCAAGAGGTGGTCACGCTGTCGGTGGTGGCACGCCCGATTGCCGCGCTCAACGCCCAACTGTTCAGCGGCGTGCGCCTGCTGGTGCTGAGCAATGACCGCCACAGCCCGGCGGCCATCGCCGGACTGCTGCGCGAGCGCGGCTTCGGCCCGAGCCGGATCACGGTACTGGAGCACTTGGGCGGGCCCTTGGAGCGACGCCTGGACAGCACTGCCAATCAATGGAGCGATCCATCGATCGCCGACCTCAACCTGCTGGCCATCGAATGCCGGGCGGCGGCCGATACGCCGCAACTGTCCCGTCTGGCTGGCCTGCCGGACTCGGCCTTCCGCCATGACGGCCAGTTGACCAAGCGGGACGTGCGCGCCATCACCCTGGCCCGCCTGGCCCCGGTGCCCGGTGAACTGCTCTGGGATGTGGGGGCCGGCAGCGGTTCCATCGGTATTGAATGGATGCGGGCCCACCCCAGTTGCCGGGCCCTGGCCATCGAAGCCGATGACGGCCGCCAGCAGTTGATCGAACACAACCGCGACGTGCTCGGGGTGCCCGGGCTGCAACTGATTCGCGGCAGCGCGCCCCAGGCCCTGGCCGGACTGGAGCGTCCGGATGCGGTGTTCATCGGTGGTGGGGTGACCCGCGAAGGCGTGTTGCAGACTTGCTGGGAGCAGCTCAAGCCCGGTGGGCGCCTGGTGGCCAACGCGGTGACCCTGCAAAGTGAAATGACCCTGATGCACTGGCGCGACCAGTACGGCGGTGAACTGACCCGCATCCATATCGCCCAGGCCCAGCCCCTGGGGGAGTTCGACACCTGGCGCCAGGCCCTGCCGATCACCCTGCTGGAGCTGCACAAGCCCCGGGACCTGCCATGAACCTTGCAGGAGCGGGCTTGCCCGCAAAAGCGTCCAGCAAAGAGACCGCAGCGCGCCCTTCGCGAGCAAGCTCGCTCCTAAGGGGGCAAGGGCATGCGTGAGGAAACAGCGGAACAACCCGCGCCCCTGCGCAGCGGCCTGACCACCGGCAGCTGCGCCACGGCCACCAGCCTGGCCGCCGCTCGCCTGCTTTTGGGGGGCGTCAATGCGGACGCGGTGGATATCGTCCTGCCCAAGGGTAAACAGGTACAGATGCGCCTGGAGTTCTGTCGCCGCACCCACGACGGCGCCGAGGCCGGAACCCTCAAGGATGCCGGCGACGACCCGGACGTGACCCACGGCGCCCTGCTCTACTCCCAGGTGCGCCTGACTCCCGAGCCGGGAATCCGCTTTATCGCCGGCCAAGGCGTGGGCACCGTGACCCGCCCCGGGCTGGTGCTGGCAGTGGGTGAGCCGGCGATCAATCCCGTGCCGCGCCGGATGATCAGCGAACACCTGCAACGGCTCGCCGAGGAACAGGCCTACCCCGGCGGGTTCGAAGTCACGGTGAACGTCGAGGGCGGAGCGGAACTGGCCCTGAAAACCATGAACCCCCGCCTGGGGATTCTCGGCGGGCTGTCGATCCTGGGCACCAGCGGCATTGTCCGGCCCTTCTCCTGCGCGGCCTATATCGCCTCGATCCACCAGGGCATCGATGTGGCCAAGACCAATGGCTACCTGCACATCGCCGCCTGCACCGGCAACGCCAGCGAAGACACCATGCGCCGGGTCTACGAACTGCCGGAAATCGCCCTGATCGAAATGGGCGACTTCGTCGGCGCAGTGCTCAAGCACCTGCGCAAAGTGCCTGTGGATAAACTCAGCCTGTGCGGCGGCTTCGGCAAGATCAGCAAACTGGCCGCCGGACACATGGACCTGCACAGCCGCCATTCCAGCATCGACCTGCCACAACTGGCGCGCTGGGCCGCCGCGGTGGGTGCCGACCCGGCGCTGCAACAGGCCATCCGCGAGGCCAATACCAGCCAGCAGGCCCTGGCCATGGCCAGCGCCGCGGGGATCGCCCTCGGCGACGCGGTGTGCCAGCACGCCCTGGACTTCGCCCGCAGCGTGGTGCCGGCCCAGGTTCAGGTGGAAGTCTTCGCCATCGATCGCCAGGGCGGCATCGTTGGCCACGCCGGAGTCTTGTCATGACCCGTATTCTGCTGCTGGGCGGGGTCACCGAAGCCCTGGCCATCGCCCGCACCCTGGGCCCAACACATATCTACAGCCTGGCCGGAGTCGGACGGGTGCCCACCGACCTGAACTGCCAGGTACGGGTCGGCGGCTATGGCGGTGCCGAGGGCCTGGCCCGCTTTATCCGCCAAGAGCGCATCGGCCTGCTGCTGGATGCCACCCACCCTTACGCGGCGCAGATCAGCGCCAATGCACAGGCCGCCGCGCAACTGGCCGGGGTTGCCTGCTGGGCCTTACGACGTCCGGCCTGGCAACCGCAGCCCGGGGATGACTGGCGCGAAATAACCGACTGGCCGCACTTGGTGCAGGCCTTGAAACCCTTCAAGCGGCCCTTGTTCACCCTGGGTCGCGAACCCTTGCAGCATCTGGATGAGATTCCTGCCGGCCAGTTCTGGACCCTGCGCGCCCTAGACGCCTGCCCGGGCAACCCGCGCTGTGAAGTGATCGGGGCCCGCGGGCCGTTCCTGATCGAGGACGAACGAGCGCTGTTCGAGCGTCGGCAGATCGATGTGCTGATCAGCAAGAACAGTGGCAGCAGCGCCACCGAACCCAAGCTGGAAGTGGCCCGCGAGCGGGGCATACCGGTGCTGGTGCTCAAGCGTCCCGAGCTGCCCGAGGTCGACCGCCACTTTGCCAGCGTGGCCGAGGTGTTGAGTGCCCTGGGGCAGCTGTCTCACGCCTGACAGACAAAGGCGCCAAGCCCCACAGACTCTTGGGATTCCCCTGGCAGCAATCGATAAGACAGTGCTTTAGCCTCCTTGGAACGATTCAGTGGCGACCGGCTCATCAATGGCCAGTCGTCGCGCCAATCGACTTCAGTCTGGCAAATGACTTGCCAGCCCGTATCCCAAGGAATACAGTCGCCATGTTCGTCTTTGAGCAGACTCAGGCGTTCACCCACTGGCTGCTACGCCTAAAAGATCCCCAGGGAAAAACCCGCGTGCTGGCCCGGATCAGGGCGGCGCAACTGGGCCGATTCGGCGACTGCGAACCGGTGGGCGAAGGTGTCTATGAAATGCGCATCCATCGCGGCCCCGGCTACCGGGTGTACTTCTCGCGCCGGGACACCGTGATCTACCTGTTGCTGATCGGCGGCGACAAGGGCACCCAGAGACGCGATATCCAACGCGCCAGGCAACTGGCCCATGACCTCAAGAGCGAGGGCTGAAACATGCGTACCCCAGTGACCCGCTTCGACGCGGCAGAGTACCTCAAGACCCCGGAAGACATGGTGGCCTACCTCGACGCCTGCTTCGAGGAAGATGCCGGCGACGGCAAGCTGATCCGCGCCGCCCTCAACGACATCGCCCGCGCCCGGGGCATGACCCAGGTGGCCCGCGACACCGGCCTGGGTCGCGAGAGCCTGTACAAGGCCCTGGGCAGCCAGGGCAATCCCGAATTCGCGACTATCATCAAGGTCATGAAGGCACTGGGACTCAAGCTCCACGTCAGCCCGGCCTGAACTGGCACTGCGACACCACACCGCATACGCTGCTTTTTTACTTATCCACAGCGATCAGGCTAAATACCCGCCTGATCGCTCAACCGACGGATCGTCCCCATGTCCCGACAACGGCTCGCATTTGCCTGGATCGCCTGCTTCGCAGTGCTGTTCAACATGCTTGCCATGCCGCTTTCCGGGGCCATGCAACGCAACGATTCGGGGCTGGACGAACAACTGCTGTGGGGCAGCTTCTGCTCTTCCAGCGGCACCAAAATGGTGGCCACTTCCCTGGGCAAGCTTGAACAGAAAGCCCCGCAGAACGACGAGCACTCGAACATGCAGCACTGCTGGTGCTGCTCAGGCTCGGCGCCGCTGGTGGCCCTGCCCGGTCATGTGCCCCAGCTGAATTTCATTCGTTTCGCCGTCCAGCCGGGCGCGCCGCAACCGAAGATCGCAATGCTCACCCTGCGCCAGCAATGGCCCAGCCTGAACCCCGGTGCACCGCCTCTGGCATGATTCCCTTTCGCAAGTGATCTGCGTTTTTGAATCGTTCTGGAGAACCGTCATGTCCAAACCGTCCCTGATCAAGCAATCCCTGCTTATTGCCGCACTGCTGCTGCCCGCCTGTTTCGCCACCGCTCACGACTACAAGACCGGTGAGTTGCAGATCGCCCATCCCTGGTCGCAGGAGCTGCCGCCGAACGCGCCGACCGTCGCGGCTTACTTCGTGGTGCACAACCCAGGTAAGAACGCCGACACCCTGCTCAGTGTCGACTCGCCGATCTCTGGCCGGGCCGAACTGCATGAACACGTCATGCAAGGCGACATGATGAAGATGCAGCAAGTGGCCAAGGTTGCGGTGCCCGCCGGCGGTGAGGTGACCTTCGCCCCCATGGGCTACCACGTGATGCTGATGGAGCTCAAAGACCGCAGCCTGCTCAGCGACGGCAAGCGCTTCCCGCTGACCCTGCACTTTGAAAAGGCCGGCGACGTCACCGTCGAAGTGGCCGTACAGAAGCAGCCACCGGCCGCCATGCACGAGTCCAAGCACGCTCACTAAGCTGACCGGCTCGTTACCGTGAACACCCCGCACGCGCCTGGCCGCAGGCGGTCCGCGCCGCGTCGCAACTCCCCGGGAGTGCGCCGCGGCAGCTGGATCAGCCTGTTCGCCATGCTGATGATCTTTATCGGCCCGCTGATTTCTCAGTCGATGCCGATGGATCACGCGATGCCGATGAACATGTCCGTCTCCATGGACATGGGCGACGGCGCGCCCGGCTGTCACGGTGAAAGCCCGCATCACGCCCAACCGGGCAAGTCCCAGGGCGAACAACACGTACTCTGGGAAAAATGCGGCTATTGCAGCCTGCTGTTCAATTGCCCGGCACTGCCTTCGGGGCTGTCGTTCGCCGCTCTGTCCGCGCCGCCCACACAGCATTTCCTGATCCCCGCCACGCGCCTGGGCCACGCCCGGCAGACCGTGTTCCCCGGCGCACTGACCCGCGCCCCGCCGATCCTCGTCTGAGTCCCCTGCTCATCTCACACGGCCGACTGTCATTGCGACAGCCGCGTAGTTGCGGCCGTGTCATTCAAGACCGATCGATGGAACATCTATGTTTTCTGCTGACACTCGCCTGGGCGCTGCCCAGCCATCCAAGCCCTTTGCCCTGAACCCGTCGCGCCTGCGTTTCAACCATGCCCTGGCGGTGCTTTGCGGCGTGCTGCTGACCCCCCTGGCCCTGGCCGACGAGGCCCCGACGGACCACTCCCGACACGGCACGCAATTGAGTCCGACGGTGATCACCGCCATCGCCCCCAGCTCGCCGCTGACCGTGGTCACCAATCCCAAGGACCCGCGCCAACCGGTCCCGGCCAGTGACGGCGGCGACTACCTGAAGACCATTCCCGGCTTCGCCCTGGTACGCAATGGCGGCACCAACGGCGACCCGGTACTGCGGGGCATGTTCGGCTCGCGCCTGAACATCCTCACCAACGGCGGCATGATGCTCGGCGCCTGCCCCGGCCGCATGGATGCACCGACCTCCTACATCTCTCCGGAAACCTATGATCGCCTGACCGTGATCAAGGGCCCGCAAACCGTGCTCTGGGGCCCCGGCGCCTCGGCCGGCACCGTGCTGTTCGAGCGTGAGCCGGAACACTTCGGCGAACTCGGCACGCGGGTCAACGCCAGCCTGCTGGCGGGCTCCAATGGCCGCTTCGACAAGACCCTGGATGCTGCCGCCGGTGGCCCCCTGGGGTATGTGCGGGTGATCGGCAACACCGCCCACGCCGACGACTACAAGGACGGCAACAACGACACCGTGGCCTCGCGCTACGACAAGTGGAACGGTGACGTGGCCCTGGGCTGGACCCCGGACGCCGACACCCTGCTGGAGCTCACCGCCGGCAAGGGCGACGGCGAAGCCCGCTACGCCGGCCGCGGCATGGACGGCTCGCAGTTCAAGCGCGAAAGCCTGGGCCTGCGTTTCGAAAAGTCCAACATCGGCGAAGTCCTGGACAAGGTCGAGGCCCAGGTCTACTACAACTACGCCGACCACGTGATGGACAACTACAGCCTGCGTACCCCGTCCGGCACCGGCATGATGGCCGGCCCCATGGCCTCCAATGTCGACCGTCGCACCCTCGGTGCGCGGATCAAGGCCACCTGGCGCTGGGCCGACCTGCAGTTGATCGGCGGCCTGGATGCCCAGACCAACGAACACCGCACTCGGGCCAGCAACGGCGTGGATACCTACAAGCAACTGCCCCGTACCAAGGACGCCGACTTCCACAACTACGGCGCCTTTGGCGAACTGACCTGGTACGCCGCCGAGCGCGACCGCCTGATCACCGGGGCCCGCCTCGACCGTGCTTCGGCCAAGGACTACCGGCAGAGCATCGGCTCGGGAATGATGAGCCGGCCCAACCCCACTGCCGGCGATACCCGGGCCGATACCCTGCCCAGCGGCTTCGTGCGCTACGAGCATGACCTGGCCGACAGCCCGACCACGCTCTACGTCGGCCTTGGCCACACTCAGCGCTTCCCCGACTACTGGGAGCTGTTCTCGCCGAAAATGGGCCCGGCGGGCTCAGTGAACGCCTTCGATTCGATCAAGCCGGAAAAGACCACCCAACTGGACTTCGGCCTGCAATACCAGAGCGAGGATCTGGAAGCCTGGGCCTCGGGCTATATCGGCCAGGTACGCGACTACATCCTCTTCGACTACAGTCCTGCCATGGGCGGCATGAGCACCTCTCGGGCCGAGAACATCGACGCACGGATCATGGGCGGCGAACTGGGTGCGGCCTACAAGCTGACCTCCAACTGGAAAGCCGATGCGACCCTGGCCTACGCCTGGGGCAAGAACAGCAGCGACGGCAAGGCCCTGCCGCAGATGCCGCCGCTGGACGCGCGCTTCGGCCTGACCTACAGCGAGGACGACTGGAGCGCCGGGGCCTTGTGGCGAGTGGTGGCAGCACAAAACCGCGTCGACCTGAACAAGGGCAACGTGGTCGGCAAGGACTTCGGCAAGAGCGGTGGCTTCGGCGTGTTCTCCCTCAACGGCGCCTACCGGGTCACCAAGAACCTCAAGCTCAGCACCGGGGTCGACAACCTGTTCGGCAAGGCCTACGCCGAACACCTGAACCTGGCGGGCAACGCCGGCTTCGGCTACCCGGCCAGTGATCCCCAGGCGATCAAGGAGCCGGGGCGCACCCTCTGGACCAAGGTCGACCTGAGCTTCTGATCCGCCTTCGCCGGCACGCCGGCTCCTCACCGCAGGAGCTGGGGTGCCAGCGAACAGCCCCTATAAGAAAAGATTCACTGCCCTGCGGAGCGTGCCCCGATGAACCGACCCAAAGTGTCTTTCTACAACCTGGCCTGGCGCTGGCATTTCTACGCCGGGCTGTTCGTGGCCCCTTTCATGGTGATGCTGGCCCTGACCGGCATCATCTACCTGTTCAAGCCACAACTGGACCCGTTGATGTACCCCAGCCTGCTCAAGGTGCCCGCCGGTCATCACCTGCTGAGTGCCGACGACTTGCTGCACAGGGTGCAATCGGCCTACCCCCAGGGCCATATCAAGCAGTACCTGCCACCGATTGATGCCGAGCGCAGCGCGCAGTTCGTGGTGCAGGACAAGGGTCAGGAGCTGAATGTCTTCATCGACCCCTACCACGGCGATGTGCTCGGCGAGCAGGATGCCAAGGCCAACCTGCAGGCCGTGGCCCGGGCCATTCACGGTGAGCTGATGATCGGCATCGTCGGTGACCGACTGGTGGAACTGGCCGCTGGCTGGGGCATTGTCCTGGTGGTGTCCGGCCTGTACCTGTGGTGGCCACGGGGCAAGTCGTCGGCGGGCGTGCTGTGGCCGCGTTTCAGCGTCCGCGGCAGGCCGTTCTGGCGCGACCTGCACAGTGTGCTGGGCTTCTGGGGCGCGGCATTCCTGCTGCTGATGCTGCTCAGCGGCATGACCTGGACCGGCTTCTGGGGCAAGCAGTACGCCGACCTGTGGAACCGCTTCCCGGCGGCCATGTGGAACGACGTGCCGACTTCCGACCAGCATGCCCGGGAGCTCAACAGCGCCACGCGCCAGACCGTGCCCTGGGCGGTGGAAAACACCCCGATGCCGATGTCCGGCGACCACGCCGAGCACATGGCCCACAACGCCGCGGACACGGCGCCGGCAGCCCCGTCCATCAGCCTGCAAGCGGTGCAGGACATCGCCCGCGAGCGCCAGGTCGAACCGGGCTACAGCATCACCTTGCCGAAGACCGCCACTGGCGTGTTCACCATCGCCGTGTTCGCCGACGATCCGCGCAACGATGCCACCCTGCATGTCGACCAATACAGCGGCAAAGTCCTGGCCGACGTGCGCTGGCAGCAGTACAGCAACGTGGCCCGGGCCACGGAGGTTGGGGTGATGCTGCATGAAGGCAAGATGTTCGGCCGCGTCAACCAGATCCTGGTGCTGGTGGTGTGCCTGATGATCCTGCTCAGCGCCGTGAGCGGCATCGTCATGTGGTGGCAGCGTCGTCCCCAGGGCCGACTCGGCGTGCCCCCGCTGCGCCACGACCTGCCGAAATGGAAAACCGCGATGCTGATCATGGCGCTGCTGGCCTTGGCATTTCCTTTGGTTGGAGCCTCGCTGATTGGGGTGTGGTTGCTCGATCGCCTGCTGCTTTCACGCTTCAACCGCGGGCCTGAATCTGCTTCATCTTCAACATGAATCAGCCGAGATGCGCGTTCCAGAGGGCTCTGTAGAATCTCGGCGCCTTAGCCATGCACAGTTATAATGTTACTTTATAACGCTAAAGTGTAAGATCCCTGCCCGCAGTCCCCCACTGCGGGCACCCCCCTCGAAGAAGTGATTCACCGTCCCGATGAACAAGTACTTGCTGCCCAGCCTTTGCCTGATGGCCTTGCCTTCCCTGGCTCAGGCGGATGATTCCGCCGCCTCCCTGACCCTGCCCACCGGCACCATTTCGGCTCCGGCCAGCGCGGCCGACGACAGCGTCAGCCTGAAGACCCCCACCAGCGCCGGCTCGCGCTTGGGCCTCAGCGCCCTGGAAACCCCGGCCAGCACTGACAGCCTGAGCGGCGAACGGATTCGCGCCCGGGGTGACCGCAGCATTCAGGACGCGGTCTCCCGCAGCGCCGGCATCAGCCGCACCGGCACCCCGGGTGACGGTGGCACTTCGTTGTCGGCACGGGGTTTCACCGGGCAGAGTTCGGTGATGCAGCTGTATGACGGCAACCGCATGTACACCGGCATGGGCACCGTGACCTTCCCGGTGGACAGCTGGGCGGTGGAACGGGTCGACGTGCTGCGCGGCCCGGCCTCGGTGCTGTATGGCGAAGGCGCCACCGGCGCGGTGATCAACACCCTCCCGAAAAAGCCCTTCAGCGGCGCAATCGAAAACCACCTGCGCCTGGGCTACGGCTCCTTCGATCGCCAGCAGCAGGCCCTGGACAGCGGTGGCTCCCTGAGTGACACCTTGAGCTACCGGCTCAACCTCAACCGCGAGCGCAGCAACGGCTGGATCGACCGTGGCGACTCCTCCGGCGATTTCGTCAGTGCCGCCCTGCGCTGGCAGGCCCGCGACGACCTGGCCTTTACCCTGGCCCACGACTACGGCGACCAGAACCCGATGAACAACTTCGGCACGCCGCTGATCAACGGGCGCTTCCACAAGAGCCTGCGGGACAAGAACTACAACGTCCGCAATGACCAGCAGCACTACAACGACCAGTGGACCCGCCTGACCAGCGAATGGCAGATTTCCGACCAGGTCAGTGCCAGCAACGAGCTGTATTACCTCAAGGCCCAGCGTCGTTGGCAGAACGCCGAGAACTACAACTTCAACCCGACCACCGGCCAACTGAGCCGCAGCGGTTACTACGGTATCGGCCACCAGCAGGAACAGGTCGGCGACCGCCAGACCTTCACCTTCAAGCACTCGCTGCTGGGCCTCGACAGCCAGACCCTGACCGGCGTCGACTACAACCGCATTCGCTTCCACCTGAAAAGCAATTCGCCCTTCACCGACAGCTTTACCAACGGTCAACCGCTGGACCTGTATCACCCGGCCCCGGGCGACTTCACCAGCAACAGCCCCTACCGCGATCAATTCAAGACCACCACCAAACAGATGTCGGTGTTCGCCGAAAACCGCCTGCAACTCAGCGAGCGCTGGTCCCTGGTGACCGGTGTGCGCCGCGACTATGCGCACATTGATCGGGATGACTTGAAGGACGGCAGCCAGAGCGACAAGACCCTGACCGGCAATAACTGGAAGGCCGGGCTGGTGTTTGCCGTCACTCCGGATACGTCCGTGTACGGTCAGTACTCCACCAGCACCGACGGTATTGGTGGCCTGATTTCCCTGAGCCAGAGCCAGCAGCAATTCGATCTGTCCAGCGCCAGGCAGAGCGAGATCGGCCTCAAGCAGGCGTTCTGGGACCAGCGTGGCGAATGGACCCTGGCCGCCTACCACATCGTCAAGAAGAAGCTGCTGACCGATGTTCCCGGCGACCCGGGCCAGAAACAGCAGGTGGGCCAGCAATCCTCCAACGGCCTGGAGGCCAGCCTGGACCTGCAACTGCCCCACGCCTGGCAACTGCAAGCCAACGCCGCCCTCGTTCGCGCCCAGTACGACGACTTCAAGCAGGACGTCAACGGCGTGCAAGTCTCCCGCGACGGCAAGCGCCCGGTGGACGTGCCCCGGCGCACGGCCAACCTGTGGCTGAGCAAAGCCCTCAACGATGACCTGCGGGCCGGCGCCGGAGTGCGCTACGTGGATGCGCGCTACGCCGATATGGCCAACCGCAATGAGTTGCCCAGCTACACCGTGGTCGATGCCAACCTGTCGTGGAAAGCGCTGCCCAATACCACCCTGGGCCTGCAATTGAACAACCTGTTTGACCGCCAGTACGCACAAAGCCAATACAATGACGGCCAGCAATGGATACTCGGCGAGCCACGCTCGTTCTTCGTCACCGCTGACTACACCTTTTAACCCCACCTGGCGCTACGGCACGGGGATCACACGGACACCGCATGACCTCGCTGAACCTCACCAACCTGGCCTGGACACCCCTGGGCCAGGGCCACTGCCATCACCAGTTCCAACTGCGTGAGGCCAGCCTGCACGTGGCGGCCGGCGAGTTCGTCGGCCTGATCGGGCCCAACGGCAGCGGCAAGACCAGCCTGCTGCGCTGCGCCTATCGCTTCAGCAAGCCGCAGCAGGGCGAGGTGCAGCTTGAGCATCAGAATGTGTGGAAGCAATCGCCACGCTGGTGCGCGCAACGCATCGCCGTGGTGCTCCAGGAGTTCCCCGACGCCTTCGGCCTGACGGTGGAGGAAGTGGTCGCCATGGGCCGCACGCCGCACAAAGGCCTGTTCGACGGCGACACCGAACAAGACCGGCGCATCGCCCGCGAGGCCCTGGAATCGGTGGGCCTGCTGGGCTTCGAAGACCACGCTTTCGCCACCTTGTCCGGGGGCGAGAAACAACGGGTGATCCTGGCCCGGGCCCTGGCCCAGCGCCCGCAACTGCTGATCCTCGATGAACCGACCAACCACCTCGACCCGCGCTACCAGCTGGAGCTGTTGCAACGGGTCAAGCGCCTGGGCATCGGCACCCTGGCGAGCATCCATGACCTGAACCTGGCCGCGGCCTTCTGCGACCGGCTGTATGTCCTCGATCACGGACGCATCGTCGCCAGCGGCACTCCCACCGAAGTGCTCACGGTCGATCTGCTGCGCAACGTCTTCGGCGTCGAGGCGCTGATCGACGCCCACCCCCTGTCCGGCTACCCACGAATCACCTGGATCACTCAACCATGACCTTGCGCTCCCTGCTCCGCTCCGGCCTCGCCCTGACCCTGTTCCTGGGCACCGCCCAAGCCTTCGCCGAAGCGACCCACTACCCGCTGACCATCACCAGCTGCAACCGTGAAGTGACCTTCAAGCAAGCGCCGCAACACGCCCTCAGCCATGACATCAACATGACCCAGATGATGCTCGCCCTGGGGCTCAAGTCGCGGATGGTGGGCTACAGCGGCGTCAGTGGCTGGAAGGCCGTGACCCCGCAAATGAGCACCTTGCTCGACGGTCTGCCGGAACTGGCGGCCAAGTACCCGTCGGTGGAAACCCTGCTCAACGCCAACGTCGACTTCCTGTTCGCCGGCTGGGACTACGGCATGCGCGTCGGCGGCGACCTCACGCCGCAGACCCTGGCGCCGCTGGGGATCAACGTCTATGAGCTGACCGAGTCCTGTGCCTTCGTGATGAAGCGCCCGGCGGCCAGCCTCGAGGACACCTACAACGACCTGCGCAACCTGGGGCGGATCTTCGACGTGCAGGACCGGGCCAACGCGCTGATCGCGCAGATGCAGGAGCAGGTCGCCGAGGTACAGAAGGACCTGCCCAAGGACCCGCCCCGGGTGTTCCTCTACGACAGCGGCGAAGACCGCGCCATGACCTCGGGCCGCCTGGGCATGCCCCAGGCCCTGATCGATGCCGCTGGCGGGCGCAACATTCTCGATGACGTCGAGGCCAGTTGGACCCGGATCAACTGGGAGACGGTGGTCGAGCGCAACCCGCAGGTGATCGTCATCGTCGATTACAGCGAAGTCACGGCCGAGCAGAAGCAGCAGTTCCTGCTGAACAACCAGGCCCTGCAAGGAGTCGACGCGATCAAGAACCAGCGCTTCATCGTCATTCCTTATGTGCAGGCCACCCCGGGCATCGATAACGTGCTGGCGGTGGAAACCCTGGCCAAGGGTTTCCACGGCGAATGATCAAGGGTCGTTATGCCTGTCTGTTACTGACCCTCGGCGCCCTGCTGCTGGTGTCCTGCGTGCTGTCCCTGGGGTTTGGTCCGGCGCGGGTGCCGGCGGAGGTGGTCTGGCGGATTCTCCTGCACAAGGCCCTGGGCCTGGGTACGGTGGACTGGAGCCCGGGCCAGGAGCATATCGTCTGGCTGATCCGCGTCCCGCGCATGCTCCTCGGCGCTTTGGTCGGCGCCGGGCTGGCGCTGATCGGCGCGGTGCTGCAGGCCGTGACCCGCAATCCCCTGGCCGACCCGCACCTGCTGGGGGTGACCTCCGGCGCCACCCTCGGCGCGGTGATCGTGGTGCTGCACCTGGGGCAGGTCATCGGCCTCTTGACCCTGCCCCTGGCGGCCTTTATCGGCGCCCTGGCGAGCATGCTCCTGGTGCTGGGCATCGCCGCGCGCAACGGGCGCCTGGACAGCGACCGCCTGCTGCTGTGCGGGGTGGCGGTGTCCTTCGTGATGATGGCGGTGGCCAACCTGCTGCTGTTCATGGGTGATCACCGGGCCAGCTCGGCGGTGATGTTCTGGATGCTCGGCGGCCTGGGCCTGGCGCGTTGGGAACTGCTGGCGATTCCTGCCGCCAGCGTGCTGCTGGGGCTGGGGTTGCTGCTGGGCATGGCACGGCCGCTGAATGCCTTGATGGCCGGGGAACAGACCGCCGTGACCCTGGGCCTGAACGCACGCAACGTCCGCCTGAAGGTGTTCCTGATCGCCTCGCTGATGACCGGGGTGCTGGTGTCCATCAGCGGCTCCATCGGCTTTGTCGGGCTGATGGTGCCGCACATCGCCCGGCGCCTGGTGGGCGCCGAACATCGCCGCTTGCTGCCAGCGTGCGTGCTGCTGGGCAGCCTGTTCCTGGTCTGGGTCGACGTCGCCGCGCGTACCCTGATCGCCCCTGAGGACCTGCCCATCGGCGTGGCCACCGCGGCCATTGGCGGGCTGTTCTTCATCGGCCTGATGCGCCGCCGCTGATCCACCCGCCGTTGTAGGAGCCGGCTTGCCGGCCAAGGCGCCCGTGAGCCTTGTGCCAGGTTCGAGGGCCTCTTCGCTGGCAAGCCAGCTCCTACAATCGTCGCCCTTGCTTTAAGATCGCGCGCTTGGATCTCTCAGGATGAGTCTCATGTTCAGAACCGCATTCTTGGCCTTGCTGCTCGGCACCTCCCTTGGCGCCCAGGCCGGCACCTCGGTCGATGTCTCGAAAATCTACGGCAACATCCAGATCGTCAACAGCTTCCCCGACTACAAGGTCAAGGTGGTGAACTCCTTTCCCGATCTGAAGGTCAAGCAGGTCAACTCCTTTGCCGACGCGCCGGGCAAGTGGAAGATCGTCAACAGCTTTCCCGATTACAAGATCCAGATCGTCGACTCCTTTCCCGATTTCACCATCAAATACGTCGACTCCTTCCCTGGGGTTAACTGAAGCCCCTGGCTGACCCAGGCTGCCGCTCTGCGGCAGCACCACAATGACGCATCCCTGCGCACCATCCTCTGCGCAAAGCCTCCTCTTGGGGCATCACCTAGCCGCTCACTGCCGCTAAGACCGACGTTTTCATGCCCTGCGGCGACTCGGCACATCCCTTGCAAAACAGCCCTTCAGCACAGGCGGAGTGAAAACTACTGCGTTTTCGCTGCGCCTGAGAAGTCGCATCTACCACCTGAAAAAATCAAGAGTTCATGGAGATCGCACAATGAAGCGTCGTAGTTTGCTCAAGGCTTTCACTCTCTCGGCAAGCATTGCCGCGATGGGCATGACCTGGACCGTCCAGGCCGCCGAGACCATCAAGGTCGGTATCCTGCACTCCCTGTCGGGGACCATGGCGATCTCTGAAACCTCGCTCAAAGACATGGCGCTGATGACCATTGACGAGATCAACGCCAAGGGCGGGGTCAACGGCAAGCTGCTGGAACCGGTGGTGGTGGACCCGGCGTCCAACTGGCCGCTGTTCGCCGAAAAGGGCCGGCAGTTGCTGACCCAGGACAAGGTGGCGGTGGTGTTCGGCTGCTGGACTTCGGTGTCGCGCAAATCGGTGCTGCCGGTGTTCGAAGAACTCAACGGCCTGCTGTTCTACCCGGTGCAGTACGAAGGCGAAGAAATGTCGCCCAACGTCTTCTACACCGGCGCCGCGCCGAACCAGCAGGCGATCCCGGCGGTGGAGTACCTGATGAGCGAAGACGGCGGCAGCGCCAAGCGCTTCTTCCTGCTGGGCACCGACTACGTCTACCCGCGCACCACCAACAAGATTCTGCGTTCGTTCCTGCACGCCAAGGGCGTGGCCGACAAGGACATCGAAGAGGTCTACACCCCCTTCGGCCACAGCGACTATCAAACCATCGTCGCCAACATCAAGAAGTTCTCCGCCGGCGGCAAGACCGCGGTGATCTCCACGGTCAACGGCGATTCCAACGTGCCCTTCTACAAGGAACTGGCCAACCAGGGCCTGAAGGCCACCGACGTGCCGGTGGTAGCGTTCTCGGTGGGCGAAGAAGAACTGCGCGGCATCGACACCAAGCCGCTGGTGGGCAACCTCGCGGCGTGGAACTACTTCGAATCGGTGGATAACCCGGTGAACCAGAAGTTCGTCGCCGCCTGGAAGGCCTACGCCAAGGCCAAGAACCTGCCGGGGGCAGACAAGGCCGTGACCAACGACCCGATGGAAGCCACTTACGTCGGCATTCACATGTGGGCCCAGGCGGTGGAGAAAGCCAAGTCCACCGATGTCGACAAGGTCCGCGAAGCCCTGGCCGGGCAGACCTTCGCCGCGCCCTCGGGCTACACCCTGACCATGGACAAGACCAACCACCACCTGCACAAGCCGGTGATGATCGGCGAGATCCAGCCGGACGGTCAGTTCAACGTGGTGTGGCAGACCGAAGGCCCGATCCGCGCCCAGCCCTGGAGCCCGTACATCCCGGGCAACGACAAAAAGCCGGACTACGCGGTCAAGAGCAACTGATCGCCGGATGGACGCCAAGCCTTCAGGCCCGGCACACCCCCTGTACCCGCTGCCGCCGGCTGCGATCGGCCTCGAAGAGCACGTGCTCTTGAGGCCGTTGAAGGTCCTGCGGACCTTATCGCAGCCTGCGGCAGCGGCTACAGAACCACGCTACGCGCAAGGCCACTGATATGCCCACTGCCCTCTACCGTTTGATCCTCGCCTGCCTGTTGCTGCTGCCCATGGCAGCCCAGGCCGGCGACGCCGAAGACTTCGTCGCCGGCAACTCCAGCGAACAGGCCCGGCTTCTGGAAAGCTGGGCCGCGCAGCCCGACCCGGCGCGCCTGGAACTGCTCATGGCCCTGCAACAAGGCCAACTGAGCATGGCCGGCGAAACCAAGCCCCTGCGCCTGAACAACCGCTTGCGGGGCCTGATCGACAGCGCCCTGGCCAGCCACCAACTGCTCGCCGCCGACGCCCAGAGCCGGCTGGCCGCCGCCCGCCAATTGCAGAAAAGCGCCAAGCCGGCGCAATTGAAATTCCTCGATGCCCAGCTCGCCGCCGAGCAAGACCCCGGCGTGCACGCCGCCCTGAGCCTGGCCCTGGCCAACCTGCAACTGGTGGACAGCGACCCGGCGGTGCGTCTGGCCGCCGTGCGCCTTTTGGGGGAAACCGGCGACCCACTGGCTCGCACCCGCCTCGAAGGCCTGCTGCAACCCGGGGTCGAGGCCGATGCCAATGTGCGCACCGCCGCCGAAACCAGCCTGGCCCAGGTCAAGCGCAAGCTGCTGGTGGGTGAAGTCCTCGGCCAGGCCTTCAGCGGTTTGTCCCTGGGTTCGATCCTGCTGCTGGCGGCCCTGGGCCTGGCCATCACCTTCGGCCTGCTGGGGGTGATCAACATGGCCCACGGCGAGATGCTGATGCTCGGCGCCTACGCCACCTACGTGGTGCAGCTGCTGTTCCAGCGCTACGCCCCACAAGCCATCGAGTACTACCCGCTGCTGGCACTGCCGGTGGCGTTCTTCGTCACCGCCGGGATCGGCATGGCCCTGGAGCGCACGGTGATCCGTCATCTGTATGGCCGGCCCCTGGAAACCCTGCTGGCCACCTGGGGCATCAGCCTGATGCTGATCCAACTGGTGCGCCTGCTGTTCGGCGCGCAGAACGTCGAGGTGGCGAACCCGGCCTGGCTCTCCGGCGGCATCCAGGTATTGCCCAATCTGGTACTGCCCTACAACCGCATCGTGATCATCGCCTTCGCGCTGTTCGTTGTCGTGCTCACCTGGCTGCTGCTGAACAGGACCCGCCTGGGCCTGAACGTGCGAGCAGTGACCCAGAACCGCAACATGGCCGCGTGCTGCGGCGTGCCCACCGGCCGCGTGGACATGCTCGCCTTCGGTCTCGGCTCGGGCATCGCCGGCCTTGGTGGCGTGGCCCTGAGCCAGGTCGGCAACGTTGGCCCGGACCTGGGCCAGAGCTACATCATCGACTCGTTCCTGGTGGTGGTGCTCGGCGGCGTCGGGCAACTGGCCGGCAGCGTGCTGGCGGCCTTTGGCCTGGGGGTGGCGAACAAGATCCTCGAACCGCAGATCGGCGCCGTACTGGGCAAGATCCTCATCCTGGCGCTGATCATTCTGTTCATCCAGAAACGCCCGCAAGGACTCTTCGCACTCAAAGGACGGGTGATCGACTGATGAATCAACCACTGCTCATTACCGCCACCCAGAAAGCCGGGCCCAAGGTCACGATCGCCGTCGGCGCGCTGCTGCTCCTGGTGCTGCTGGCCTTGCCGCTGTTGTCACTGCTGCCCGCGGACAACCCGCTGCAGGTCTCGGCCTACACCCTGACCCTGGTGGGCAAGATCCTCTGCTACGCCATTGTCGCCCTGGCCCTGGACCTGGTCTGGGGCTACGCCGGGCTGCTGTCCCTGGGCCACGGCCTGTTCTTCGCCCTGGGCGGCTACGCCATGGGCATGTACCTGATGCGCCAGGCAGCAGGCGACGGCCTGCCAGCGTTCATGACCTTCCTTTCGTGGAGCGAACTGCCCTGGTACTGGACCGGCACCAGCCACTTCCTCTGGGCCCTGTGCCTGGTGGTGCTGGCGCCGGGTCTCTTGGCCCTGGTGTTCGGTTTCTTCGCCTTCCGCTCGCGTATCAAGGGCGTGTACTTCTCGATCATGACCCAGGCCCTGACGTTTGCCGGGATGCTGCTGTTCTTCCGTAACGAGACCGGTTTTGGCGGCAACAACGGCTTCACCAATTTCCGCAGCATCCTGGGTTTTGGCATCACCGAACCCGGGACTCGCGCGGTGCTGTTCCTGGCCACGGTGCTGCTGCTGGTGGCCAGCCTGTACCTGGGCTGGCGCCTGGCCCGGAGCAAGTTCGGCCGGGTGCTGACCGCCCTGCGCGATGCCGAGAACCGCCTGATGTTCTGCGGCTACGACCCGCGTGGCTTCAAGCTGTTCGTCTGGGTCTTGAGCGCGGTGCTCTGTGGCTTGGCCGGGGCCCTGTATGTGCCCCAGGTGGGCATCATCAACCCCAGCGAGATGTCCCCCACCAACTCCATCGAGGCTGCCGTGTGGGTGGCCCTGGGCGGACGCGGCACGCTGATCGGACCGCTGCTGGGCGCCGGGCTGGTGAACGGCATGAAGAGCTGGTTCACCGTGGCCTTCCCCGAATACTGGCTGTTCTGCCTCGGCGCCCTGTTCATCGTGGTGACCCTGTACCTGCCCAAGGGCGTGATCGGCCTGCTGAAGAAACGAGGTGAACAATGAGAGTCACAGCCACCGCGGACTTCATGCTCGAACCCATTCTCGACGCCAACAAGGACGCCGGCGCCAGCCGCGACGCCATCGGCCTCGGACACGCCGCCGGCAAGGGCCTCAACACCCGCCACGGCACCCTCCTGACCCTGGAAGACATCAGCGTCAGCTTCGACGGTTTCAAGGCCCTCAACGACCTCAACCTGTACATCGGCGTCGGCGAGTTGCGCTGCATCATCGGCCCCAACGGCGCCGGCAAGACCACCCTGATGGACGTGATCACCGGCAAGACCCGCCCCACCCAGGGCAAGGCCTGGTTCGGCGAAACCCTGGACCTGACCCGGATGAGCGAAGTGCAGATCGCCCAGGCCGGGATCGGCCGCAAGTTCCAGAAGCCCACGGTGTTCGAGGCCCTGAGCGTGTTCGAGAACCTGGAGCTGGCGCAGAAGACCGACAAGTCGGTGTGGGCCAGCCTCGGGGCGCGCCTGAGCGGCGAACAGAAAGACCGCATCGCCCAGGTGCTGGAGACCATTCGCCTGAGCCCTTCGGCCCAGCGCCAGGCCGGCTTGCTGTCCCACGGCCAGAAGCAGTTCCTGGAGATCGGCATGCTGCTGATGCAGGACCCGCAACTGCTGTTGCTGGACGAGCCAGTGGCGGGCATGACCGACGCCGAGACCGAGTTCACCGCCGAGCTGTTCAAGACCCTGGCGGGCAAGCATTCGCTGATGGTGGTGGAGCACGACATGGGCTTTGTCGGCTCGATTGCCGACCACGTCACCGTGCTGCACCAGGGCAGCGTGCTGGCCGAAGGGTCGCTGGAGCAGGTGCAGGAAAACGAGCGGGTGATCGAGGTGTACCTCGGCCGCTGACCCAACCAACCACCTTTGTAGCCACTGCCGCAGGCTGCGATCGGCCTTGAAGAGGACGTGCTCTGCAAGGCCCATGAAGGTCCTGTGGACCTTGTCGCAGCCTGCGGCAGCGGCTACAGGTTTTTGAAGGAATCCGAACATGCTGCAAGTCGACCAGCTGCACCAATACTACGGCGGTAGCCACATCCTGCGCGGCCTGAGTTTCGAAGCCCGGATCGGCGAAGTCACCTGCCTGCTGGGACGCAACGGCGTGGGCAAGACCACCCTGCTCAAATGCCTGATGGGCCTGCTGCCGGTCAAGGAAGGCGCGGTCAACTGGGAGGGCCGGACCATCACCGGCTACAAGCCCCACCAGCGGGTCAACGCCGGGATCGCCTACGTGCCCCAGGGCCGGGAAATCTTCGGCCGCCTGAGCGTGGAGGAAAACCTGCTGATGGGCCTGTCCCGCTTCCCCGGCTCCCAGGCCAGGGAAGTGCCGGCCTTCATCTACGAACTGTTCCCGGTGCTGTTGCAGATGAAGCAGCGCCGTGGCGGCGACCTCTCCGGCGGCCAGCAGCAACAGCTGGCCATCGGTCGCGCCCTGGCCAGCCGCCCCCGGCTGCTGATCCTCGATGAGCCCACCGAAGGCATCCAGCCCTCGGTGATCAAGGAGATCGGCGCGGTGATCAAGCAACTCGCCGCCCGGGGCGATATGGCGATTGTGCTGGTGGAACAGTTCTACGACTTTGCCGCCGAACTGGCGGACCAGTACCTGGTGATGTCCCGGGGCGAAATCGTCCAGCAGGGCCGCGGGGAAAATATGCAGGCAGAAGGTGTACGCGGCCTGGTTACGATCTAATCTGTAGCTTCCTAACGATAACGACCCAGCATGAACTCACCTGCCGCCACCGCCCTGTTCACCCCCAGCTGGCACGCCGAGCTGGAACTGGCCTATGCCCGTTTCGGCGCCACCACGCGCCCGGTGCTGCGTCGCCACCTGGGCCCGCTGCGGGTGCAGAAGCACCTGTATGCCGAAGGCCCCGAGGTCTGCCAGCACATCATCGTCCACCCACCCGGCGGCATCGCCGGCGGCGACCGGCTGGCCATCAGTGCCCGGGTCGAGCGCGGCGCCTGGGCACAGCTGACCAGCCCCGGTGCCGCCAAGTGGTACCGCGCCACCGGTCCTGCCAGCCAGACCCTGAGGCTGCAAGTGGCGCCGGGGGCGACCCTGGAATGGCTGCCCCAGGAAACCATTGTCTTCAGCGCCGCCCAGGCCGAACTGACCACCCTGATCGAACTGCAAGGCGATGCCCGGCTGTTCTACTGGGATGTCGTGGCCCTGGGACGCCCGGCCAGTGGCGAGCGCTTCGAGCAAGGGCACTTCCAGGCTCACCTGGATATCCAGCGCGACGGCCGACCGCTCTGGCATGAGCGCCAGCGCATCAAAGGCGGCGACGGCCTGCTGGATTCCCCCATCGGCCTGGACGGCCAGCCAGTGTTCGCCACCTTGCTGGTGACCGGTGAAATCGACAGCCAACTGCTGGAGCGCTGCCGTGCCCTGGAACACCCGGTACGTGGCGATCTGAGCCAACTGCCGGGCCTGCTGGTGGCCCGCTGCCTGGCCAGTGAAGCCCTGCAGGCCCGGGCCTGGCTGATCGACCTGTGGCGCCT
This sequence comes from Pseudomonas danubii, assembly GCF_042980055.1. Taxonomy (NCBI): domain Bacteria; kingdom Pseudomonadati; phylum Pseudomonadota; class Gammaproteobacteria; order Pseudomonadales; family Pseudomonadaceae; genus Pseudomonas; species Pseudomonas danubii. The sequence goes on along the minus strand of NZ_CP116502.1, from coordinate 1,949,776 downwards.
GCTGCGCCCGGCGTTGCTGGGCCGCGAGGCCGTGCCGCCGAGGATCTGGAACACCTGACGCCGACTCTTTTTTCAACTGCCCAACAACGGATTGATCACGATGGACCTGACCCCACGCGAAAAAGACAAGCTGCTGATCTTCACCGCCGGCCTGGTGGCCGAGCGGCGACTGGCTCGCGGCCTCAAGCTCAATTACCCGGAAGCCATGGCCTTTATTTCCGCGGCGCTGCTCGAAGGCGCCCGGGATGGCCAGACCGTGGCTGAACTGATGCACTACGGCACCACGCTGCTGAGCCGTGAACAGGTGATGGAAGGCATTCCGGAGATGATCCCGGAGATCCAGGTCGAGGCCACCTTCCCCGACGGCACCAAGCTGGTCACCGTCCACCAACCCATCGCCTGAGGCCGCGCCATGACCTATCGCATCCGCGACGCATTGCACGCCGACCTGCCGGCGATCCGCGACATCTACAACGACGCCGTGCTCAATACCACGGCGATCTGGAACGACTCGCCGGTGGACCTGGGCAACCGCCAGGCCTGGTTCAGCGCACGCCAGGCCCAGGGCTACCCGATCCTGGTGATCGTCAACGCCGAGGAGCAGGTGCTCGGCTACGCTTCCTTCGGCGACTGGCGACCCTTCGACGGCTTTCGCCACACCGTGGAACATTCGGTCTATGTCCGCCGCGACCAGCGCGGCAACGGCCTGGGTCCACAGCTGATGGCGGTGCTGCTGGAACGTGCCCGTGGCTGTGACAAGCACGTGATGGTGGCCGCCATCGAAAGCGCCAACGCCGCCTCGATCCGCCTGCATGAGCGCTTCGGTTTCATCAGTACCGGGCAGATGCCCCAGGTGGGCACCAAGTTCGGCCGCTGGCTGGACCTGACCTTCATGCAGCTGATTCTCAACCCTGGGGCACAACCGCCCGCCCCTCACAAGGAGTGACCTCTCGATGAACGCCGCCCAACTGCGCCGAGTCCATGGAGAAAGCTTTGCCCATTACCGTCAAGGATTGATCGACCTGCTGCTGGATTCGGTGCACCACGGCGCGTCCATCGGCTTCATGGCCGATCTGGACGACAGCCAGGCCCGGGATTACCTCGGCAGCGTGCAGGCAGGCGTCGAGGACGGCAGCCTGATGCTGTGGGTGGTGGTTCACGATGAGAAGGTCCTGGCCAGCGTGCAACTGGCGCTGTGCATGAAGGCCAATGGGCGCAACCGCGCCGAGGTGCAAAAGCTCCAGGTGCTACACAGCGCCCGGCGCCGCGGCCTGGGCCAGCAACTGATGAACGCCCTGGAGCAGGCCGCCCGCCAGCACAAGCGCGGGCTGCTGTACCTGGACACTGAGGCAGGGTCGGCGGCCGAGGACTTCTACCGCTCACTGGGCTACACCCGGGTTGGCGAGCTGCCCAACTACTGCCAGAGCCCGGACGGCACCTACACCCCCACCGCCATCTACTTCAAGACCCTGGGACAACCCCTATGATTCCTGGCCAATACCAGATCCAGCCCGGCGAGATCGAACTCAATGCCGGGCGCCGCACCTTGACCCTCAGCGTGGCCAACAGTGGCGACCGACCGATCCAGGTCGGCTCCCACTATCACTTTTTCGAAACCAACGACGCCCTGACCTTCGACCGCGCCGCCAGCCGCGGCATGCGCCTGAACATCGCCGCCGGCACCGCGGTGCGCTTCGAACCGGGACAGACCCGGGAAGTGGAACTGGTGGATCTGGCCGGCAAGCGCCGGGTGTTCGGTTTTGCCGGACGCATCATGGGCGACCTCTGATCCCTCGCCCCCACGCACATAGGAGCCAGCTTGCTGGCGAATGCGGTCTTTCGGGCCCCTTCGCCGGCAAGCCGGCTCCTACAAGACCTGTTTCTGTAAGGAGCTGCGATGAAGATTTCCCGTGAGGCCTACGCCGATATGTTCGGCCCTACCGTGGGCGACAAGGTGCGGCTGGCCGATACCGAGCTGTGGATCGAAGTGGAGCAGGACTTCACCACCTACGGCGAAGAAGTGAAGTTCGGCGGCGGCAAGGTGATCCGCGACGGCATGGGCCAGAGCCAGCTGCTGGCGTGCGATGTGGTGGACACCCTGATCACCAACGCGCTGATCATCGATCACTGGGGCATCGTCAAGGCTGACGTCGGCTTGAAGGACGGGCGCATCGCCGCCATCGGCAAGGCCGGCAATCCGGATATCCAGCCCGATGTGACCATCGCCATCGGCGCCAGCACCGAGGTCATCGCCGGTGAAGGCATGATCCTCACCGCTGGCGGCGTCGACACCCATATCCACTTCATCTGCCCGCAGCAGATCGAAGAGGCGCTGATGAGCGGCGTCACCACCATGATCGGCGGCGGCACCGGGCCGGCCACCGGAACCAACGCCACCACCTGCACCTCCGGGCCTTGGCACATGGCGCGCATGCTCCAGGCCGCGGACGCCTTCCCGATGAACATCGGTTTTACCGGCAAGGGCAACGCCAGCCTGCCGGAGCCCTTGATCGAACAGGTCAAGGCGGGGGCCATCGGCCTCAAGCTGCACGAGGACTGGGGCAGCACCCCGGCCAGTATCGACAACTGCCTGAGCGTGGCCGATGAGTACGACGTGCAGGTGGCGATCCACACCGACACGCTGAACGAATCCGGCTTCGTCGAAACCACCCTCGGCGCCTTCAAGGGCCGGACCATCCACACCTACCACACCGAAGGTGCCGGCGGCGGCCATGCCCCGGACATCATCAAGGCCTGTGGCTTCGCCAATGTGCTGCCCAGCTCGACCAACCCGACCCGGCCCTTCACCCGCAACACCATCGACGAGCACCTGGACATGCTCATGGTCTGCCACCACCTGGACCCGAGCATCGCCGAGGACGTGGCTTTTGCCGAGAGCCGCATCCGCCGCGAGACCATCGCCGCCGAGGACATCCTCCATGACCTGGGCGCGTTCTCGATGATCAGCTCCGACAGCCAGGCCATGGGCCGGGTCGGCGAGGTGGTGACCCGCACCTGGCAGACCGCCGACAAGATGCACCGCCAGCGCGGCCCGCTGCCGGGCGACGGCCCGGGCAACAGCAACTTCCGGGTCAAGCGCTACATCGCCAAGTACACCATCAACCCGGCCATCACCCACGGCATCAGCCATGAGGTGGGCTCCATCGAAGTGGGCAAGTGGGCCGACCTGGTGCTCTGGCGCCCGGCCTTTTTCGGGGTCAAGCCGACCCTGATCCTCAAGGGCGGGGCCATTGCCGCTAGCCTGATGGGCGACGCCAATGCCTCGATCCCGACCCCGCAACCGGTGCACTACCGACCGATGTTCGCAAGCTTCGGCGGCAGTCGCCACGCCACCAGCCTGACCTTTATCAGCCAGGCCGCACTGGACGCCGGCGTACCGGAGCAATTGGGGCTGAAGAAGCGCATCGCCGTGGTCAAGGGCTGTCGCACCGTGCAAAAGAGCGACCTGATCCACAATGACTACCTGCCGAACATCGAGGTCGACCCGCAGACCTATCAGGTCAAGGCCGATGGTGTGCTGCTGTGGTGTGAACCGGCGGATGTGCTGCCCATGGCCCAGCGTTACTTCCTGTTCTGAGGCGTGCCCGGCCACTGGGCAGGCGCGATGTTGAAGCCGTGGATAAGGCGCTAAGATGCGTGTCGGTTTTCCACTCTCTGCCCAATAAGGTGCCCGGCTATGCGCCTGTCCGATTTCATCGTGCAGCACGTTGATCGAATCGTTGATGAATGGGAACAATTTGCCAGGACCCTGGCCGCGGACACTCTGACCCGCAGCGACCTGCGGGATCACGCCACCTCGATCCTGCTGGCGGCCGCCCGGGACATGCGCATCACCCAGAGCCCGGGTGAACAGCTGGCCAAGGCCAGGGGCGAAGGCCCGGAGAAATCCCCCAGTCTGGATGCGGCCGCCGCCAGCCATGGCGAACTGCGCCATCACGTGGGTTTCGATCTGGTGCAGATGACGTCCGAGTTCCGCCACCTGCGGGCCTGTGTGATCCGCCTGTGGGTCGCCAGCCTGGTAACCCCGGACCTGGAACACCTGCAGGACATGATCCGTTTCAACGAAGCCATCGACGAAGCCCTGGCCGAGTCCACCTGCGCCTATGCCGAGCAGGTCAGCCGCTCACGGGACATCTTCCTGGCGATTCTCGGCCACGACCTGCGGGCACCGTTGCAGGCGGTGAGCATGTCCACCGAGATGCTGGCGCGCAAAGTGCCGCTGGATGGCGACGCCCAGGCCTTTGTCTCACGCATCAAGACCGGCACCCGACACATGGGCGCCATGGTCAGCGATTTGCTGGAGTTCGTCCGCAGTCGCCTGGGCAACGGCCTGCCCATCGACCCCGCGCCCATGGACCTGGCCAGCGCCGCCAAGGCGGCCATGGACGAAGCCTGCGCCGGACAGCCCGATTGCACTCCGTTACTGAGCTTCGAGGGTGACAGCCATGGCATCTGGGACCGGGGACGTATCGAACAGATGCTGCAGAACCTGATCGGCAACGCCCTGCAACACGGCAGCAACCGCCGTACCGTGACCGTGACCATTACCGGCGGTGCGGAACAGGTGCTGTTGACCGTGCACAATTACGGCACGCCGATTCCCAAGGAAGCCCTGGGCACCCTGTTCGATCCTTTGGTACGCAGTGCCGATGAGGAACTGGGCAGCACCAGCACCAGCCTTGGCCTGGGGTTGTTCATCGTCAAGGAAGTGGTGACCGCGCACCAAGGCAGCATCGAGGTCAGCTCCAACGAAAGCGACGGCACCACCTTCACCGTCACCCTGCCGCGGGTCTCCCGCGCCTGAGGCTCGCTATAACTGCTGCTGCCCTCTGTAGCCGCTGCTGAGCGCCAGCGAAGCTGCGAACGAGGACGCAGTCCTCGCAACCTGCTTTTTCCTGACACCCCGCATCTGCCTGTTTTTACGGCCGCTGCACGCCCGGTCGCAGCCTCGCTGGCGCTCGGCAGCGGCTACAGGTCATCAGTCCAGCAGCAGGCGGCCCAGGCGCTGCTTGAGCATCTGGTTCTCCGCCCGCAGTTGCCGCACCTCGTCCAGCAGGTCCAACGCCAGGGCGACGCCTTCCCACTCCAGGTCCAGGTCGCGGCGCAACTTCGCCGCGCGTTTGGCCAGGGCCAGTTCGACATCATTGAAGCGCCAGTCCTTGGGCGCCGTCCCCTGAGGTTCGAGGATGCCGTGTTCGACGATTTCGATCACGTAGGCCGCCGACAGGTCGGCCACTTCACAGAACTCTTCCATGTCCAGCTGAACGATCAGGGTGCTCATGATCAGCGCCTCCTAGTGTCGAATCAGAAATTTTCCCGAGGGTCGAACGCGGCCTTCTTCGCCAGTTCCTGCCACAACGCCTTGACGTCGTCGCCGGTCTGCTTGGGCATCACCGCCTTGAGCTGGACGAACAGGTAGCCACGCTGGCCGGCCTTGTTCAGCAGGCCATGCCCCTTGGCGCGCATGCGCTGGCCGTTCTGGCTGCCGGCCGGGACCTTGAGATTGATCTTGCCGGTCAGGGTCGGCACCGCCACCTCGGTGCCCAACGCCAGCTCCCAAGGGGCCAGCGGCAGGGTGATGATCAGGTTTTCACCTTCGACATCGAATTTCGGATGGGGCGCAAAACGAATGGTCAGGTACAGGTCGCCATTGGCCCCGCCGCCCACGCCCGGCGCGCCCTGGCCCTTGAGGCGGATACGCTCGCCGTCGGTAACCCCGGCCGGAATCTTCACGTTCAGGCTTTTGCTGGTATTGCTGACGTGCTGCCCGTTGGCGTTGTATTGCGGCACCTGGAAGCTGATCTTCTTCGACTCGTTCGACAGGGTTTCTTCAAGAAAGATCGGCAGTTCCATTTCCACATCCTGTCCACGACGACCGCTGCTGCGGCGCTGCTCCGGGCCGCCGAATCCTGGCCCCCGGTTACCAAAGATCGAACTGAAGAAGTCCGAGAAGTCCCCACCGTCGCCGCCACCAAAGCCGCCACGGCTCTGCCAGCCCGGTGGCCCCTGGAACGGCTGGCCGTGCTGGCCGTACTTGCGCAGGTCGTCGTACTCGGCGCGCTTGTCGGCGCTTTTCAGCGCTTCATAGGCTTCCGAGGCATCCTTGAACTTGGCCTCGGCATCCTTTTCCTTACTGACGTCGGGGTGGTATTTGCGCGCCAGCTTGCGATAGGCGGCCTTGATCGCCTTGTCGTCCGCCGTCGGCTCCACGCCGAGAATCTTGTAATAGTCTTTGAAGTCCATCGAGGGAATCACCATCCGTTATCAAAGTCGCGCGGCGTGCAGCACAGCATGCTCGGTCTGGCAGCATGAGAATTGATCAATCTCAATCCTCTGACTGAACGGCGCATCAGAAGTTTATCGGCAGCCGCGGGCGGATCTTGTGATCCCTGGTGGCTGCTCGGCCCATGCCTGCAAGTTTGGGGGTCAAGGATAGTCTTTCAAGGCACGACAGGGGGTGATTTAGCAGATAGTCGGCCTTTGCAACGCGCGAGGACTGGCGTACGCTTCGCGGCCGTTTTTTTCACCGGATCCAAAGACATGAACAACGCCACCCCGGCCCGTGCCTGCGGCATTGACTTCGGTACCTCCAACTCCACCGTCGGCTGGCTGCGCCCCGGCGAGGAGACGCTGATCGCCCTGGAGGACGACAAGATCACCCTGCCTTCGGTGGTGTTCTTCAATATCGAGGAGCGCCGTCCGGTGTACGGCCGCCTGGCGTTGCACGAATACCTGGAAGGCTACGAAGGCCGGCTGATGCGCTCGCTGAAGAGCCTGCTGGGCTCCAAGCTGATCAAGCACGACACCAGCGTGCTGGGCACCGCGATGCCGTTCAAGGACCTCTTGGGGCTGTTCATCGGCCAGCTGAAAAGCCGCGCCGAAGCCACCGCCGGTCGGGAATTCGAGCAAGTGGTACTGGGCCGCCCGGTGTTCTTCGTCGATGACGATGCCGCCGCCGACCAGGAAGCCGAAGACACCCTGGTGGAAGTGGCGCGCAAGATCGGCTTCAAGGAAGTGTCCTTCCAGTACGAACCCATCGCCGCGGCCTTCGACTACGAATCCACCATCGAACGCGAAGAGCTGGTGCTGATCGTCGACATCGGCGGTGGTACTTCGGACTTTTCCCTGGTGCGCCTGTCCCCCGAGCGCCGTGGCGTCGACAACCGTCACGACGACATCCTCGCCACTGGCGGCGTGCACGTCGGCGGTACCGACTTCGACAAGCAACTGAGCCTGCAGGGCGTGATGCCACTGTTCGGCTACGGCAGCCGGATGAAGAGCGGCGCCTACATGCCCACCAGCCACCACATGAACCTGGCGACCTGGCACACCATCAACTCGGTGTACTCGCAAAAGTCCCAGCTGGCCCTGGGCAGCATGCGCTACGACATCGAGGACACCGGCGGCATCGACCGTCTGTTCAAGCTGATCGAACAGCGCGCCGGGCACTGGCTGGCCATGGAAGTGGAAGAAACCAAGATCCAGCTGACCCACGCCGAGAACCGCCTGGTGGCCCTGGACCGCATCGAGCGCGACCTCAGCGTCGACCTGAGCCGGGCCCTGTTCGAATCCTCCATCGACGGTTTGCTGGAGCGCATCCGCACCAGCGTCACCCAACTGTTGAGCGATGCCAATGTGGGTGTGGCCCAGGTCGACACGGTGTTCTTCACCGGCGGTTCCAGCGGTATTCCGGCGCTGCGCCAGAGCGTGGCGGCCATGCTGCCCAACGCCCGGCATGTGGAAGGCAATATCTTCGGCAGCATCGGCAGCGGTCTGGCCATCGAGGCCAAGAAGCGTTACGGCTGAAACCGCCTCGCCGGCAGCCGGCTCCTACAGACCGTTGTAGGAGCCGGCTGGCCGGCGACCTAGATTCAAACCAATCCCGCCAGCTTCAACTCGCTCTTCAAGTACGCGTAATAGATCGGCCCCGCCACCACCCCGGGCAGGCCGAAGGCGGCCTCGAACACCAGCATCGCCAGCAGTAGCTCCCAGGACTTGGCACTGATCTGCCCGCCAACGATCCGCGCGTTGAGGAAGTATTCCAGCTTGTGGATAAAGATCAGGTAGCCCAGCGCCGCCACCGCCACCCAGATCGACAGCGACAGGCCGACGATGGTGATCAGGGTGTTGGAGATCAGGTTGCCGATCACCGGCAGCAGGCCCAGCAGGAAGGTCAGCACGATCAGGGTCTTGGTCAGCGGCAGCTTGACCCCGAACAGCGGCAGGATCAGCGCCAGGAAGATCCCGGTGAAAAAGGTGTTGAGCAGGGAGATCTTGATCTGGGCGAAGACGATGTTGCGAAACGCCTGGACCAGCAGGTGCAGGCGGTCGAACAGCGCCGCTGCCAGGGGCTTGCGCTTGGTCAGGTCGGGGATGCGCTGCAAGGCGATGATCGCCCCCAGAACCATGCCGATCAGCAAGGTCACGAACATGTGCGCCGCATCCTTGCCCACCAGTTGCAACTCGCTCAGGTGCTTGCTGGCCCAGGCGCCGATGGCGGTCTGGAACTCGGCCGCACTGGCCGGCAGGTAGGAATCGAGGAACGGCGGCAACTGGCCGCGGGCCTTGTCCACCACCACCATGAACTTGCCCAGCGAAGCGCCGGGGTTCTCCGCTTCATGCAACAGGAAACTGATGGCTCCGGCGAACAGCAGGGTCAGCAGACTGACCACCAGCGTGCCCAGCAGGGCCACCGCCAGCCAGCGCGCACGCCGACCTTCGATCAGCCGCTGCAGTTGCGGGGTGAGCATGTTGACCAGCTCGAACACCAAGAGACCGGCCAGCAGGCTGGGCAACAGACGCATGGGCAAGGCCAGCAACAGGCCACCGAAGATGATGATCCAACTGATGAACAACAGATGACGCTGTGAAAACGCTGGCATAAAGCCTCAAGACAAACAGCGGGAAAAGACCGGCAGTCTGCCAGCCTTCACCCCGGAGGAATAGTGGCAGGCGCCCCAAGGGCATGGGCTTACATGGGTACTTGAGTCTTGTGACAGGCGAAGGTTCAGTCGCTTTTGGCCTGAGGCACCGGGGCTGAAAGGTCGGGCAGCGGCACGTTGTAACCGCAGTAATGCAGGTGAGTCAGGGTCAGGCGCTTGTCGGGGTAGTCATCGCCCCATCTCAGGTTCTGGTCGTAGCGCGATTTGACATGGGCACAGAACCCTTGAAGATCGGCCCGGGCCTTGGCCAGCAGCGGTGCCGGCAATGGGTTGATCTTCAGGCTCTGGAAGAACGGCAGGATGAACACCTGATCCAGGTCGTAGCCCTTGCTTCCCAAGGGCAGGCGCTGGCCGGCATGCACGTAGAACGGCTGCTGCAGGCCGCTCTCCTGCTCCCAGCACCAGTACTTGACCTTGTCTTCGAGAATGCCCACTGCGGTCCCTTCCCAGCGCTCGTAGGCGCGCAGGCATTGATAGCCCTGCACAGTCACCCACTGCAGGCTGCTGGGCTTGACTCCGCTATGGGAAGGCAGCGCCTGCCTGGCCAGCAGATCATCCAGAAAGGCCTGGCGGGGATACAGCAGCCCATCCGCGCGACCATCGAGAAAGCTGTTGACCCGCATGTACAGTGCCGCAGCCGTCACCTCGGTAGTGCCGTAGGAGAAGGTTCCGGAGGTGCCGACCGACAGCGCGTCACGGCCCTTTTCATAGTCAAAGCCGCCGGTGACGGTGCCACACGGCGCATGCCGATAAGGCTCGGGCAGGTCGAAGGAGTAACGCTGCATCAGGGTGACCCGCTTCGCCCCCTCCTGGCACAGCATGCGGGAATCCAGACGAGCATTTTCATAGACCAGGGGTGGGCCGCCGCACGCCGGCAGCACCCCACAGGTCAGAACGATCAGCGCTATCTGTGCAGCCTTCATTGCGAGCCCAGTAATTTGTCGTTGCCGTGCTGATCGATCAAGGTCGGGACGATGTACTTGTTGCTGTTCTTGAAGGTCTCTTGCAACCCGCTGCTGGCTCCGCCACAAATGTCCTTGGCCACACACAAGTAGTTGGAGTGAGGACTGTCCGCGGCCAACAGCTTGCCTGACGTAGCCGCGGCCCCGAAGAATCGGGCAACCGTATCGGACGAGCGCCACGCATTGAGCCCCAGCAAGTCGGACACCGTATCGGTCACCGGCAACGTATTGAAGAACATGCTCGAGGTCGGCCGGTTGACCTGGAAGAACGCCCCTTCACTGATGTCGAACCCGGCATTCTTGGCCGCCTGGAAGAAGTCCGTCGAAGCGACGGGCGCGCCCGACAGCTGGATGCTACCCGCATTGCCATTGGCATTGAAGTTGAGTCCGGCAATGGCCCGGTACGTCAGCAAGCCGCCCTGGCTGTGGCCGAATACATCCAGCTTGTTGCCCTGGTCGAGCCCGGCGCCGAGGAAATCATTGAGCTGCCGGGCGTTCCCTGAACGCACGGCACCGCCGAGCATCACATCCCACAAGGACTCCACCAGGTCACCCAGGAAGCCATGCTCAGGGTTATAGGCCTGGATGAAGCTGTCCTTGCCGGTCTGCATGCCGCCGTTGACCAGCGCCGCATCCAGCGAGTTCTGGATCCCGTTGGTGAACACCGCTGCGTTACCGTCGGGTGTCAGCAAGTTCTGCAAACTGTTGCGTGTGGCGTCCACATCCAGGACCGGCTTGCCCGATTCCGGGTCGATAAAGACTTTTCCATTGGCATCCTTTTTGTACTCCATCTGCACACGATAGAAGCTCATGTCCCCCGTGAGCAGCGCCGGGACTTGGGTAACCACGCCACCATGACTGACGACGCCCGGTATTACGCCGCCGGTGTAGAAGGCCGACTCGTCCATGGCTTTCTGCAGGAAGCCCGGTATCCAGGCCAAAGGCGCCAGCGCCGGGTTGTCGGCCAGGGCCTTGTCCGCGGCCTGGGTCAGATCGCCGTACTGGGTGAACGCTGCGGACGCATTCTTGCCATAGTCCTTGATCCCCTGGGCCCATTGATTGAGGGTCTGCAACGGATGGCTCACCGCGTCCAGGGACGACTGGGACACATACAGATCGGTACGCTTTTCCTTGTCCTTGGTGATCTCGTAGGCCCGTGACGGATCACGGTTCAGGCCCGCCGTGGAGTCGGCGCCGGTCTTGGCGTCGTTGCGCACGGTGATGGTGCCCGCGCCCACCGTGGCGCGCACTTCCTGTTCACGCTCCTTGCGGTAGTCATAGCCGCTGACACTCCAGCCCGAAGCCCCGGTCTTGCCCTTGCCTTCCTGGCTTTTGTCATTGGTGAAGGCCACCTCCTTGCCGCCGGTGGACTTGGCGCCGTCGCCGCCGCCCCAGCCAAAGGTGCCGCCCGCGTTGACGTAGTAGCTGTGCTCCTTGTCCTGGCCGGAGATATCGCGGAAGCCCAGGGTGCCGGTGTCCAGCTTGAGGTTGCCGTTGTCGGCGGCGACCAGCGCGCCATCGAGCTGGGTGTGCTTCTCGGTGCGGATGTCGACACCGTTCTTGCCGGTGATGCTGGTCTGCTCCTGGACCCAGTTGGTCGTGCCGGTGGTCTTGCCCACGCCCAGGGAACCGCTGACGCTGCCACCGCCGCCCAGGCCGATGCTCACGGTGACGCTGGCATCCAGTTCCTTGCCGCTGACCTTGCCGGTGTCCGGCACCGAGGACACGGTCAGGTCGCCGCCCACCCGGCCGATGACTTCTCCGCCGCGCAGGGTGGCGCCGGCAATGGTCGTGTCCTTGCCGCTGCTGAAACGCAGCTGGTCGCCGGCCACCAGGTTGGCGTTCTGTTGCCGCTGGTTGTCCCGGTCCAGTTGGCCCTTGCCCATGTCGACGCTGGCATAGACCGAGATGAAGTCCTTGCCACCCACCGCCAGGCCCACTTCGCCTCCGCCGCTGTGACGGCTGGACTCGCTGCTGGAATCGTTCTGCGCAGCGCGGATGGTCAGGTCGTTACCGGCCCCCAGGTCGATATCGCGCCCGGCCTGGACCTGGGTTCCGATCAGGGTCAGGTTGTTGCGCGCCTCAAGGCTGACGTCGCGCCCGGCGAGGAACACCGACGGAGTATTGGTGCCCTGGCTCATCTGCTCGCTGGCCACACCGTTGCTACCACCGATACCGGCACGGGCGCTGCCGCCGCCGCTCTGGCCGTTGATGCCGCCCTGGCTGCGGGCGCTCTTGCTCTCTTCGGAAATCGAGCCGCGGGCCACATCCACATTGATGTCGCGCCCCACCAGGGTAATGTCGCGCCCGGCGTCGAACTGACCGCCACGAATGTTGATGTCATTGCCGGCCACGGCGCTGATATCCCGTCCGGCACCGAGGCTGGCTGGGCTGTTGCTGTGCACTTCCTGGCGCGAACTGCTGGACTGGCTGGCCGTGCCGAAGTGGGTCGCGGTGGTCGGGCCCGAGGTGAACTGGTTGATCGCATCCACGGTGCTCAGCACGCTGGAGGCCTTGCTGGTGTTGTCCTCGCCTTTGCCGGTGCCCTTGATCGCATCCATGGTGTTGCCGTAGTTGTGGCTGACGTTGACCGTCAGACCATTGCGGTCACGGCTCTTGCTGCGTTCCTCGATCGAGGTTTGCTTGCCGGCATCGATGCTGATATCGCGCCCGGCCTGCAGGTTGATATCGCGCCCGGCATCCACCCGCGAGCCTTCCAGGGTCAGGTCACGCCCGGCCTTGATGGTTGCATCCTGCCCGGCCAGCAACTGGCTCGGCGCCACTGTCTGCTCGGCATTGCGCGACTTCTGCTTGAGGGCTTCGCTGCCCAGGAACGCGGTGACGCCGTTACGATCGCTCTCCAGGGACAGCCCCACATGCTTCTCGGATTTCCAGTTGCTCTGGTCCGAACTGTTGCTGCCGGCCAGCACGTTGACGTCGCGGCCCGCCCCCACGTTGAGGTTGCGCTCGGCCGCCGCCGTGCTGCCGATCATGTTGACGTCGCGGGCCGCCTGCAGGGTGGTGTCACGCCCGCCGCTGACCACGCTGCCAACGCTCTGGGACTGGGTGTTTTCCTGCCCCGACTTCTTCGCCGAGGCAATCGAAGTGAAGCTGCCGGAACTGGAAAGCCCCACCTTGCTCTTGTACTTCTCGCTCTGGCTGCTGGAGGTGTTGGCCGCATCCATCAGGTTGATGTCGCCGTTCTTGTCGATCAGCCCGGCGCGCACTTCGGCATCGCGCTTGGCCTCGATGGAGCTGGCCGAAAGGTTGACGTTGGTCCCTGCGATCACCACCGCGTCATTGCCGGCACTCAGCTCGCTGCCCACCTGGGTGGTGCTGCTGGAGGTGCGGCTGTTGCCGCTTTTGTTCAGGCCGAAGCTGCCTTTCTTCTTCTGGCTGTAGGCGCTGTCCTGCTGCTCCTGGGCCGACACCACACTGACATCCCGGGTGGCGCCCACCAGCAGGTCGTTGCCGGCCTTGAGCTGGCTGCCGACCACAGTGACGTCGCGCCCGCCGTTGAGGCTGATGCGGCCGTCCTGGTCCTGGCTGACGTTGACCATCAGGTCGTGCCCGGCGCTGATCTCGGAGGCCACGTTGGTGGTCGAGGAGTCGGCGCTCTGGGTGGTCTTGCTCTTGCCCCAGGAACCTTTCTTCTTCTGGTAGGAAGTCGAGGACTGCTCGTCCTGGGCCGAGGCGATGACGATGTCGCGCTTGGCGTTGAGGGACAGGTCATGGCCGGCATCAACCTTGCTCGCCACCACCGCCAGGTCGCGCCCGGCATTGAGTTGCAGGTTGCCGCCGGTGGTCACGCTGGAGCCCAGGGTCTGCACCGTGTCGTGGGTCACCAGGCCGCGACGGATCGCGCTCTGGGTGAAGGTATGGTCCTGCACCGCCAGTAAATCGATGTCACGACCAGCGCTGAGCTTGGCATCCCCGGCGCTGGCGAGCTGACCGAGGTTGCTCAGGTCGCGGCCGGCGCTGAGGTCGAGCTGCTGGCGCGCGGTGATCTGGCTGCCCTGGTCAAGGATGGTGCGACTGCCCGAGCCGTAGCCGACGGCCACCGCGGTGCGGTCGTTGATGATGTCGCCCTTGATTGAAGTGACGCTGACCTGATTGCCGCGAATCTCCCCGGCCAGGGCGTTGCGCACGCTGTCCTGGGCCATCAGGCTGACCCGCTCGTTGGCTTCGATCAGGCCACCCTGGTACAGGCTGCCGCCGGCATTCACGCTCAGGTCGTTGCTGGCCCGCAGGGTGCCGACGTTGCTCAGGTCGCCACCGGCGATCAGGGTCATGTCGCGCCCCTGCACCAGGCTGCCGCCGCGCAGGTTGCGGGTTTCCGCCTGGGCCAGGTACAGCACCGGCACCAGCACCTTCTCGCCCTGCACTTCGCGGGTTTCCATCCACACGATGTCGTGGGTCAGCGAGGCCACCTGGGCCGGGGTCAGGGACACGCCGACGCTGAGCTGCAACTGGTCCTTGGAAGCGATGGCGTTGTCCATCAGATAGCGATACTGGTCGTAATCACTGGTCAGCCCCGCCGCGAGGAAGCGCTGCCCGGTCTGGGCCAGCACCGCATCGCGGATCAAGCGGGTTTCATACAGGCCGTCGCCCAGCCGGCGCCAGGTCTGGTCGGTGTTGTAGTTGAGGTGGCCGAGCATGTAGTCCGAACTCATGAAGCGCGACAGGTCGGTGAAGGTCGGGTTGGTCTCGATCAGGTAGCGGCCCTGGGGATTCTGGCTCTTGACGAACAGGCCGTACTCGCCCTGGGGTACGCGGAAACTCGACAGAGAAGTCGGGTCCACGGCAGCGAACGGTACGCCGGAGAAGTCCACCGGCACGAAGCTGACTTGGGTAGTGCCGTCGGCGGCGACCTTTTCGATGCGCTGCACATCCTTGGCCACCTGATTGGCAGCGGCGGAGCTTTGCGCGTTGACTGTAATCACCTGGCCGCCCACCTGGGCCAGGTTGTTCTGGAGCGTCTGCCCGGTGAGCTGGGCGCGGCTCTGTTCGGTCTGCACGCCGTTCTCGATAGTGCCGCTGACCTGCAGGTGCAGGCGCTGGCCGGCCTGCAAGGTGGAAGCGTAGGCAGTCTGGGTGCCCGGAGTGATCACCGTGTGGCTGGCGGGTTCGTAGATCGGGTACTGGGTCACCTCTGTCGGCAACGGGTCCTGCTGGCCCGGCGCGCGATTGGCGTTGGCAGCGTTCCAGGCGAGGGTCGCCCGCTCCGCGGCGCGGAACGCGCCCTGGGAAACCCCATGCAGGAAATAGCTGATGCTGTCGACCCGCTTGTCCAGGGTCAGGCCGCGGTTGTAGAGATTGTTGGCCGTAATGGAAACATCGCGGTTGGCGGCGATCAGGCTCTGGTCGTTCTCCACCGTGTCGGCATTGATGGTCAGGTCACGGTTGGACACCAGGCGGGCACCGGCGGAGTGCTCGCCCATGGTGCCTTCATAGGTGGTGTTAACGATGTAAGTGGCGGTGTGGTGATCGCCGGAACAGTCGGTGCAATTGATCACGATGTTGCGCTGGGTGATGGTTTCGCCGACCTGGTACTTGTCCATGGCGTTTTGCAGCAACGCCACGTTGAGGTTCATGTCGCCCTCGCTTTCGATGGTCCCGGAGCGGTTGCTCAGCAGGGCCGCGCGGCCACCGTCGAGGGCGGCAAAACTGAGGTTGCCGGCGCTGTAGAGATCGCCATAACTGTTGCTCAGAGTATTGCCCCGCAGGAGCATGTCGCCGCCGCTGTAGATCAGGGTGTCGGCCGAGGTGGTGATGCCGTTACCGGAGCGCAGTTGCATCTGCCCCAGGGCCCCGAGGGTGCCGCGGTTGTTGATCTGCGCCGCGGACACATAGAGATTCTGGCTGGCGATCAGGCGCCCCAGGTTGTCCAGGGTGCCGCGCAGGTTCAGTTCGCTGTCGCCGCCACTGGCGATACGACCGCCGTACTGGTTGAGGTCGCCGGCCCCCACCGTGAGCTTGCCCCGGGACGACAGCAGGCCGCTGTTGTTCAGGTTGCCCCCCAGGTCCAGGGTCAGGTAACCGTCACTGGCCAGCTCCCCGGCGTTGTTCAGGGTCGCCGCGCCCACTCGCAGGCCGCTGGCGCTGGCGATGCGGTCGCCGGCATTCAGGTTGAGGTCGCCCCCGGTGCTCAGGTCCAGCGTACCGTTGAGTTGCATCAGACCGCTGCGATCCACCGCAGCCACATCCCAGTCGCCACGGCCCAGGCCGGTGATCCGTCCCTGGAAGCCGGACAGCGCCCCCAGGTCCAGTTTGAACAAGCCGCTGCCGGCGTGCTCGATGCTGCCGCCGATGTTGTTCAGCTGTCCGGCATTCAGGGCAAAGGCGCTGGAGCCCAGGGCCAGGGTGCCGCCCTGGTTGTTCAGCACGCCGCCCAGGGTAATCCGGCTTTGCTCGCCAGCCAGTGCCCGTACCCGGCCCCCGGCGCTGTTGTCCAGGTTGCCGCCCACCAGCAGCAGTGAGTTGCCCGACTCCAGCAGCCCGCCCTGGTTGTAGAGGTTGGCCGCCACGTTCAAGTCCAACTGCCGGGCGCTGACTTCGCCGCCAAAGCGGTTGTCCAGGGTCTGCCCGGTGCTGCTGAGCAGGCCATTGGCGTAGAGCTTGCCCGCCTGGTTGGTGAGGCGATCGACCACCAGCTTGAGCGCTCCGGCCTGGCTGCTGATCAGTCCGGCCTTGCCGTTCAGGGCACTGTTATCCACAGCCCCGGCAGTGACTCCCAGGGTCGCGCCCTGCAGGGTGCCTCCACGGTTGTCCAGAGTGCCTTGGCCCAGCGCCACTTCGCCGTGGCCGTCCTTGGCCAGGATCATCCCTTGGGCGTTGTTCAGGCCGCCGGCCACCAGGTTCAAACCGTCGCTGCCGGCCAGCAGTTGTCCCTGGCGGTTATCCAGGGCTGTACCCGCAACCTCCAGGCGCTTGCCCTTGAGGGTGCCGCCCTGGTTGTCCAATTGCCCGCCCTGGGTCACCCGCAGCGCCTGTTCACCGGCGTCGATGACCCCGGCGTTGTTGTTCAGTGCGCCGTGGTTGAGCTTCAGATCCAGCGCCCCCTGGCTGGCCACCACCGCGCCCTTCGCGCTGTTGTCGAGGCCGGAGGTATCGAGCCCGACGCTGCGGCCCAGCAGCACACCGCCACTGTTGTTCAGTTGACCGCCGTTGATCTGCAGGTGCCCATCGCTTTGCAGGCGCCCCTGGCTGTTGAGCAGTTGCCCCGGTGCCGCGCCGTCAGCCGTCAAGGTCAACTGCAGGCCATCGCTGCCGGCCGCCAGCAGGCCCGACGCCTGGTTGTCCAGACGCTGGGTGCTGACGGTCAACTGATCACCGGCCAATTGCCCACCACGGTTATCCAGCAGGCCGGTGTTGGTCAGCAGCAAGTGATTGCCCACCACCACACCGCTCTGGTTGTTCAGGCTGCCCGAGACGATCTGCACGTCACCGGTCTTGGCCTGCAGGTGGCCCAGGGCATTGTTCAGGTGCTGCTTGACCGTCAGCGTGAGCTTGCCGGTCTCGGCGCTCAACACCCCGGCCTGGTTCTGGCTGAGGCTGTCGAGGTTGGCGCTCAGCACGTTGCCGATGACCTGGCCCTGGTTGTTCGCCAGGTCCCGGGCGTCCAGCAGCAGGTTGTCCTTGCCCTGCAGCAGGCCGCTCTGGTTGTCGATGTCCGCGGTGTGCAGCTCCAGCGCGTCGGCGGTGAGAGTGCCGCCCTGGTTGCCGAGCTTGCCGCTGCTGTTGAGGGTCAGTTGCGGGGCGATCAGGGTACCGCCGCGGTTGTCCACACTGCCGGCCTTGAGGTTCAGCAGCGAAGTGGCCTGCAACTTGCCATCGGCATTGGCCAGGTCCTGATCGAGGCTCACTTGCAGTGCGCCCTTCTCGGCGCTGATCAGGCCCTTCTGGCTGTTATCCAGGCGCTTGCCGGTCACCTTGATCTGGTCCGCCAGCAGCTTGCCGCCCTGATTGAGCAACTCCCCACCCTGGGTTTCCAGCAGGGTCTGGGCCTGAAGCCGGCCGCCATTGTTGTTCAACTGCTCGCTGACCTTGAACGTGGCGCTGCCCTGGCTGGCCCCGATCAGGCCCTGCTGGTTGTCCAGCCGCTGGGCGCTGATCGCAACCTGGTCGGCGACCATCGAACCCTTCTGGTTACTGACCTCACGGGCGTTGAGGGTCAGGTCGGCACCCGCCACTTCCAGGCGTCCGCCGTTGTTGTTCAGGCTGTCGAGGGTCAGGGTTGCCGCCTGCCGGTCGCCAAAGCGGATCAGGCCTTCCAGGTTGGCAATGGCCGGGGTGGTAAGCACCAGCTCATTGTGCGCCAGCACTCGGGCCTGCCCGCCCTGGTTGACCAGGCGTGCGGCCTTGACCTCGACCTTGGGCCCCTGGATCACGCCGTTCTGGTTGCTCAGGGTCTGCCGCGCGGTCAGTTGCAGAGAGCGGCTGGCCAGCACATCGCCGCGGTTTTCCAGGTTGTCGGCGTTCAGCTTGACCACGCCTTGATCGTTGCGGCTGTTGTCGCTGTTGACCCCGGCCTCGATGATGCCGTGGTTGACCAGTTGCCCGGTGTCCACCACCCGCACCTGATCCCGGGCCGCCAGACTGGTGCCCACCTCGATCTGCTCCTTGGCCTGCAGGGTCGCTTCGGTCCCGGCATAGGCCTTGCCCTTGAGGTCGATGCTCTGGGCCTTGATCGCGATCGCCTGGTTGGCGCCCATGCCGGCCACCGTGACCTTGCCGTTGGCATCGATCTGGATGTCACCGGTGCTGGCCGCCATCTCCCCCGACATGTTCACACCCACGCCCTTCTCTGTGCCCACCAGACGGATGGCCCCGGCGTACATGCCTCCCAGGGCCGCACTGTCGATGGCCAGTTCCGGCTTGGCACTGGCATCGGCGTCCCGGGCGGTGACGCTCAGGTCATCGGCCTTGACGTCGTTGCGCCCGGTGATGACGTTGAGGTTCTTGGCATACAGGTTGGCGTTGAGCTTGGTGCTGCGGGTGATCAGGTCGAACTGATCGATATTGCTGGCGTTGAGGCCGGCACCTTCAATGCTGATATCGCCGCCATCGACCTGGAAGCGATCGAGCTTCTGACCCTCGATAATCGGCTTGCCGGTGGTCAGGGTGGCGCGCGGGGTGTTGATGAAGCCGCAACCGTTGCAGGTAATGCCATGGGGGTTGGCGACGATCACTCGGGCAGCCTGACCGGCCACCTCGGTGTACCCCGCCAGCTTGCTGCGGTTGCTGCCGGTGACTTCGTTGAGGATGACCTGCGCCGCCTGCCCCTTGAGGTTGGGGTTGCCGATGATGTAGCCGCCCAGCTGGGTGCTCTGGGTCGAGCCGGTGGCGTTATTGAGGATCAGGCCGTTACTGCCGACGTTGTATTCGCTGAACTTGTTGTGGGACAAGCCGCTGCCATTGGCCGCATTGATGTTGACGATGGGGACGCCGTTGCCCGCCGCGCCGATGCTGGCATTGCCCCCGGCGGCCGGGTCCAGGGCCAGGCCGGCGGCGACGCTGATGATCGGATTGAGAAACAGGATCCCCGACAACGACAGGGCAATGCATTGGGCAAAGGGCTTGCGTACGTCCATATACGAATCATCCATCCACTAGCGTTTGGGTCGGGTCAGAAGAACAGGTCTACTCGCACGTACACCGGATGCTCTCGTCTCTCGATAATGTCGGGTCGCTCCAGGGAGCGCGCGAAGCTGACTGACGCGGCCAGGTACTGGCCACGGGCGTTGAGTTCGATGGCGTTGCCACTCATGCGGCCCTTGGCGTCATGGTTGTAGCGATCGCCCTTGATCACCCCGACGTCATAAGCAAAGGCCAGGCCGTATTCCTGGACAAAGGGTTGCAGCGCTTGCCAGGTCACGGCACGGCGCCAGCGCAGCTGGTTGCGCCAGTAGCCGCCGCTGTTGCCGGAGAGGGTCTGGTCCTGGAAGCCGCGCACCGAATTGAGCCCGCCGAGGCTGATGCGCTGAGGGCTGAAGAGCACGTCCTCGCTACGCTGGCCGGTGGCCAGGCTGTCGAAACTGAAGTTCTCGTTCCACAGGCGAAAGGGCTGCAGGTAGCTCAGGGTCAGGCTGTACTTGTTGTAGCGCGAGACCGGCTCGCTGCCGTGAGGGTTGCCGCTGCCCTGGGCGTCCAGCGCGCCGATGCCCTGCTGCCAGCCGATGTCGGCGTTGACCAGGGCATTGCCGATGCGCCGCCCGTGGTTGAAGCCCAACTGGCTTTCGGTGATGCGGTTGCTGGAGACGTCGATCAGGTTGTCGTCGATGTAGTTGCGCGTGCGCAGCTGGCTCAGCCCCAGGCTCATCCCGGTCTTGCTCAGGTTGTCGCGGTGCAACACACGCTCGGCGCGCAACTGCTGGTTCTTGCTTTCGCCGTCCATGGTGAAGTCGAAGCCGGTGCTGTCATTGCGAGTGCGGTAGTAGCTCTGGCTGTAGGCGTAGCTAAAAGTCCACCAGCCCCAGGGCAGGCTGTAGAACAGGCTCTGATTGTCGGAATGGCGCCAGCGATCGCTGACCGCGTCCTGGTTGGCCCGCAGGCTCAATTGATCCGCCAGCCCCAGGGGGCTGTCCCAGTCCAGGCCGAGGCCCATTTGCTGCTCGCCGGTGCTTTTGTCGCCGCTGTTGTTGCGGGTGGCCGAGACGCGCCAGGGTTTCAGGCGCTGGCCCTTGAGCCCGACATGGCTGTCCCCCAGTGCCTCCCCCGGTGACAGTTCCAGCTCGACCTGGCGCGAAGGCAGGCGGCTGAGCTGGTCCACCAACTGCTCCAGTTCCCGCAGGTTCAGCACTTCGCCGGTGGTGCCGGGAAAGGCCATGGCCAGCTCCCGGGAACTGGCCAGGGCCGAGCTGTCCAGGCTTTCCAGGCGACCTTCGACAATGACGATGATCAATTGCCCCGACGCCAGCTCCTGGGCAGGCAGGTAGGCGCGGGTGGTGACATAGCCTTGTTGCAGGTAGTGGTGGGTAATGGCCTTGAGCAGGGTGTTGATCTGCGCCACCGACAGGCACTGGTCGCGATAGGGCGCCACCAGGCGCTCCTGATCCGCCGCCGAGAGGTGTTCGGCGCCTTTGAGGACCACGGTCTTGATGGTGAAACAGCGCTGCTCGCCAGGTTGCGGAGCAGGCTCGGGGGGCAGGGTCTTGCCGGGCAGTTGCTGCAGTTCGTCGAGGCGCTTTTGCTGTTCTTGCAGCAACTGCTGCTGGCGATCACGGATCAGATCGCGGTCACCCGGCGTCTGCAGCGGGGCGGCGGTGAGGGCAAACGAGCCGAACAAAGCACAAAACGCTACGACAGGCCTGAAACAGCCAAAACGCGACATGCCTTCCATTCCCTTGAGTCGCAGACGCCGGTACTAGAGCGGCCGCGCGGTGCATCCCGGCACCTGTTTTCGAAGGGGATAAAGTCTAAATGTAAAATTTATTACATTAAAAAAAAGCGACGAGCGGTATCTTTCTGATTTATCTCATTGAAATAAAAGATTTTTTGTGATCTTGAAATCGTAAACCTCGATGCGAACCAAGGCCCTGTGCCAGCCCGGTGACCTTGGTCCCATCGATTCAGGCTCACTTTTTCTTCAGGCAATCACTCATGAACGCCTTGCGCGCATCGCCCTTGAGGGCCTGAGCAGTGGCGGTGGCGTTGCACGATTTCATTCTTTCCTGGGGCGTGGAAGGTGTCGCTGCTGCCGCCGGAGCCGCCTTAAGGCAGGTGCTCATGAAGGCCTTGCGCTCGTCGCCCTTGAGGGCCTTGGCGGTGGCCTCGGCATTACAGGTGGTCATCTTGTTTTGCTGGGCAGTGGCGGCAAAACCTTGGGAGCAAAGCAGCAGGCCCACCATCAACAAAGGGATACGCAACATCTTCATGGAGTTTTCTCCTGGTCACCGCACCGATGGGCACGGCCTCCTGCGCAGTGTAGACAAAGCCTGTTACACCTTCACCTGTTCTGCAGGCTGGCCCGGCGGTACTGCTCGGGGGTGCAGCCGGCCTGGCGCTGGAACATCGCGATAAACGCCGAGGCGCTGCTGTAGCCCATGTCGAAGGCGATTTCCTGGACGCTGCGGGTGCTTTCCAGGGCCTCGATGGCCGCGAGGAAGCGCTGGCGTTGGCGCCATTCGCCGAAACTCATGCCCAGCTCGCGAACGAACTGCCGGGCCAGGGTCCGTTCACTGACATGGGCCTGCTGCGCCCAGTGGGCCAGGGGCTGGTGGTTGCCCGGTTCGGCCTGCAGGGCCTGGAGTACCCGCAGCAGCTCGGGGTTGCGGGCATAGGGCAGGTAACAGTCTTGCACCGGGGCCTGGCGCAATTGGTCCAGCGCCACCTGGGCCAGACGCTGGTCGGCCTCGCCCTCGGGGATCTGCACGTCCCGGGCGGCGAAGTCCTTGAGGATCGCCTTGAGGATCTCGCTGATGGCCAGGGTGCTGCCCTGCTTCGGCAGGTCCGTGCACAGTTCCGGCGCCAGCAGCACCGCTCGGTAGTTGATCGGTTGCGGAGTGTAGAAACTGTGGGGCGTCTGCGGCGGCACCCAGACCGCGTACTGTGGCGGCGACATGAAGCGCCGGCCGGCGATGTCCATGCGCATCACACCATGGGCCGAATACTCCAGGCAGCCCCAGGGATGCCGGTGCTCCAGGGCGTGGCTGTCGGCGGCGAAGTCGGCATAGCGGAAGTACACCGGCGCAGGCAGGCCGTGGAAATCCAGGAGATCGATGTGTTTTTTGCTCATGCTGTCCGGATGTCGGGGCAGGTTGTCCGGTTCGAAGTATAGGCATTGATCCGGACAGGAGGATAATCAGCCCTCATCAACTGTCTGGCTGTTTCCATGCAATACGCTTATCCACTGCTGGCCATCTTTATCTGGGCCGGCAATACCGTGATCAACAAACTCGCAGTGGGTGCGATCTTCCCGGCAGAGATCGGCTTCTACCGCTGGCTGCTGGCGGGCCTGCTATTCACTCCGTTCATGCTCAAGCCGGTGCTGCGGCACTGGCCGGTGATCCGCCCCAACCTGGGCCGGATCTTCATCCTCGGGGTGTTGGGCATGGCCGTGTATCAAAGCCTGGCCTACTTCGCCGCGACCCTGACCTCGGCCACCAACATGGGCATCATTCTTTCCCTGATGCCGCTGATGTCCCTGGCCATGGCCATTGCCGCCCTGGGCCAGCGCCTGACCGCCGGGGCCCTGGTAGGCGCCGGGCTGTCCTTTGCCGGGGTGCTGGTGGTGGTGTCTTCCGGCAGCCTCGCCGCGCTGCTGCAACACGGGGTCAACCTGGGTGACGCGATGATGCTGATCGCCACCCTGGCCTATGCGATCTACAGCACCTTGCTGAAGAAGTGGCAACTGCGCCTGCCGCCGCTGGTGCTGCTGTACCTGCAGGTGCTGGTGGCGGTGCTGGTGCTGCTGCCGCTGTTCCTGGCCTCACCCAAGGTCGGCCCGACCCTGCAGAACATTCCGCTGGTGCTCTATGCCTGCCTGCTGGCGTCGATGCTCGCGCCCCTGGCCTGGATGCAGGCAGTGGTGCGCCTGGGGCCAAGCCGGACCACGCTGTTTTTCAATCTGCTGCCGTTGATCACGGCGCTGATTGCCGCGGTGGTGCTGCATGAGCAACTGGCCTGGTTCCATTTGGTGGGGGGCTTGTTGACCTTGGGCGGGGTGGTTCTTTCCGAACGCTGGACCAGGGTGCTGGGGCCGGTCGCCGGCAAGCCGGCGGCTACAGGGCAACAGTGAGGGTCAGAGGTTGGCGGCCTTGAGGCGCCGGGCATGTTCGACGAACAGGCGGATCGGTTCGGCGCCCTTGCCCACCAGCCCCAGGGATTGGTTGACGATATCGAAGTGGTCCAGGGGGTAGTCGTCGCCGATGACCTGCCCCAGGTGCGAGCTGTAGCGCCCGACCATGCCGTCGCACTGGCCGGCCTCGCGGACGAAGGTGCGGGCGAACAGGCGGCAACTGCGGTTGGTGCCGTCGAACAGGTTGCGTCCGCGATTGGTCTTGCCCGGCTGCAAGGTGCCGGACCAGGAGTAGTAGCGCACGCCGCCGACCTCTTCCGCGCCCTGGCCGCCCCAGGTGGACGGCAACCCTTGAGGGTATTGGCGGTTGAACAGGGCCACGCCCTCGGTGGTCAGCGATTGATGCGAAGCGTGGATATCCACCGGCAGTTTCGGCCCGCGATAGCCGGTTTCCAGCAGCGTCATCAAGGCCGCGACACCCCGCAACAGCCAGCTCAGGACACGCCCCTTGAGGCTGTGGGCCGGGGAATGCCGTGCCAGGTAATCCGCCAGTTCGGAACCGTGGTTGGGACCTGCTACCGAAGTCACCGAGGCGACCCAGTCAGGGCGTTTGGCCGCCGCGTAACGGGCGGTCAGCGCGCCCTGGCTGTGGCCGATCAGGTTGACTCGGGGCGCACCAGTCTCGGCCATGATCCGCTGGACCTGGGCCAACAGTTGTTCGCCGCGCACCTCGCTGGAGTTGAGCGGCGACACCTGTATCGCAAACACCTGGGCGCCACCTTGGCGCAAGGCCGGAATGATGCCGTACCAGTAGGGATACAGCAGCAGGCGGACAAAACCGAGCATGCCGGGCACCAGTACCAGGGGGTAACGCGTGGCAAGCTCTTGGGACATGCGGGGACATCCTTGTGCGAAGGCGGCGGGGCTGGCTGAAAGCTAGACCATAACCAAGGCCGTCGTCAGCCCCTATGACGCTTTGGCGACAAACCGATGACAACCCGGCCCCGAGTTGCTACTTCAGCCCCACCACCCCGGCCACGATCAGCCCCACCGACACCAGCTTGACTGGCGTCAGGCTTTCCCCCAGCAGCATGAAGCCCAGCAGCACCGTGCCCAGGGAACCGATGGCGGTCCAGATCGGGTAGGCCACGCTCACCGGCAACTCGCGCATGGCCAGGCTCAGGAAGTAGATCCCGCCCAGCGCCGCGACCACCGTCAGCAGCGACGGCCAGGGCCGGGTAAAGCCCTGGGCATACTTCATGCCCATGGCAAACGTGACCTCGAAGGCCGCCGCCAGCAGCAGGAACATCCAGGCCATGGCGCCGCCTCCTCAGAAGGTCTGCGCCAGGGCCAACAGGCGCTGCCGGGCTTCGCCACAGGACTCCGCGAAACGCTCGGGCGCCGACTCCTCGCCTTCCGCCGCAACCACCGTCACATCCTCGATCCCGATGAATCCCAGGGCCGTGCGCAACCATGGATCGGCGTGATTCATCGCTTCATGCTCACCCCCGGGCCCAAATCCACCGCCGCCACGGCTGGTGACGATCAACACCTTCTTGCCCTGCACCAAGGGCTGGTACTGGGCCACGCCGTTGTCCAGCTGGGTGTTGAAGGTCAGCCCCAGGCGCACGATGTGATCGACCCAGGCCTTGATCCCGCTGGGCACGCTGAAGTTGTGCATCGGCGCCGAGATCACCAGGCGCTGATGGCCGAGCAACTCGCCGACCAGCTCGTCACTCAAGGCCAGGTCCGCCTGCATCGACAGCGGCCGCGCTTCGGGCTGTGGATAAAACGCCGCCGCGATAAAGGCTTCGCTGACATGGGGCAAGGAGCCCCGCCCGACTTCGCGCCGGGTCAGGATTGCCCCGGGATTGGCCTGTTGCCAGGCTTGTAGAAAGTCATCGGTCAGACGCCGACTGTGGGAGCGCTCGCCTCGTGGGCTGCCGTGAATCGCAAGAATTGTGCTCATCTGTTTTCTCGTGTACGAATTGACTGTAACGGCCTTGAAACCGGCCATGTTCCGCGTTAAAGCTAGAGCTACCGCGAATCACCCACAAATGAGCAAACATTCACTTGGATGAGCTCAATTCATCCATGGAGCCCGTCATGTTCGCCCACCTGCCCCTGACCGCCCTGCGTACCTTCGAGTCCGCCGCGCGCCTGCTGAGCTTCAAGGCCGCTGCCGAGGACCTGTCGGTGACACCCACCGCGGTGTCCCACCAGATCCGCAGCCTGGAACACTGGCTGGGGGTGCCACTGTTTGAACGCCTGCCCCGCCAGGTACGCCTGACGGAGGCTGGCCGCCGCCTGTTCCACAGCCTGCATGGCGCCCTGCTGGATGTGGCCCAGAGCGTCGACACCCTGCGCCCCAGTCCCAGCGCCGCGCAGTTGACCGTTTCCACTACTGCGGCCTTCGCCGCCCTGTGGCTGGTGCCGCGCCTGGGGCGCTTTTACGCCCAGCACCCTGGCATCAACCTGCGCCTGGACACTCAGTGCGAGGTGGTGGACCTGCAACAGGACGCCAGCATCGACGTCGCGATCCGCTACAGCCAGGACGGCTACCTGAATCTCCATGGCCTGTGCCTGTTCGACGAGCGCTTTGCGGTCTATGGCGCGCCGCAGCAGGTGGCCCTGGCCCGGCAGCAGCCACCGTCCCTGATCAGCGTGCATTGGCGCAATTCCAGGTTGTATGCCGATGGCTGGCAGGCCTGGTGTACTCAGGCCGGGGAAAACTGGCTCGACGCTCAGTTGCCAATCCGTTCCTACGACGAGGAGCAGTACGCCCTGCAAGCCGCCATTGCCGGTCAGGGCCTGGTGCTGGCGAGCAACATCCTGGTGTCCCAGAGCGTGGCCAACGGCCTGCTGCAAGCCTATCGGCCGGAGGTCCAGGTGGACGGCGCGGGCTATAGCGCCCTTTGCGTGCCGGGACGGGAGCGGCACCCTCCGGTGCGGGCCTTCCTCCAGTGGCTGCAACAGGAAGCGCTGCTGGCCGGGCATCCGCCCCTGGCCCGCAGTTGACCCCGGCGCAGACCACCGGGCACATCCGATAAAACTTTTTGCCACGCCCGGGACTCACAACCCAGGCAGTGATCAGGCCGAGAGAGCCTGGCGCAAAACGGATTAGCCCCAGGAGAGAGACATGAGCGACAAGCATTTATCCGATGTGAACACCCTGCGCGAACGGGCCCGCCAACACGTGGAGAACGGAGCCGTGACCGAGGGCTACAACGCCGACCGCGAGCAGGTGCTGCGGCTGCTCAACGAATCGCTGGCCACCGAGCTGGTGTGTGTCTTGCGCTACAAGCGCCACTACTTCATGGCCAACGGCCTCAAGGCCAGCGTGGCGGCCGACGAGTTCCTCGAACACGCGACCCAGGAAGCCGAGCACGCCGACAAGCTGGCGGAACGCATCGTCCAGCTCGGCGGCGAACCGGAGTTCAACCCGGACCTGCTGTCCAAGCACTCCCACGCCCAGTACGTGGCCGGCAACACCCTGAAGGAAATGGTCTACGAGGACCTGGTGGCCGAACGCATCGCCATCGACAGCTACCGCGAGATCATCCAGTACATCGGCGACAAGGACCCTACTACCCGCCGCCTGTTCGAAGAGATCCTGGCCCAGGAAGAGGAACACGCCGACGACATGGCGGACATCCTCAACGACCTGTAATCCCCTTCTCCAAGCCCGCCCCTGCCTACCGCAGGAGCGGGCTTGTCCGCGAAGCCCCAATTCTTCCTACTGGCTCGGCTTGACCGTCACCGGCGCCTTGCCCGAGCGCATCTGCTGCAGCAGCGGCGCGCACTGATTGGGCTCGTCACCGCTGGGCGCCACCAGCGCCAGCAAGCCTGCCGCCGGCCCGGCGATCAACCCCAACGCCACCATCCCGGCACCGCGCAGCACCAGCGGCACCGCCTTGACCCCGGCACTGGGCTTGATGAACTTGCCCTGCACATAAAGCGGTGAACGCAGGGAGAACAGGCGCAGCCCCTTGGATTCCGGCGTGATGGTCAGGTCCAGTTGCTCGGAGGCCATATTGGCGGTGCCATCGATGTAGATGATGGCGTTCTCGGTATCGAAGACGAACAGCCGAGACGTAGCCAGGCCGCTCTTGATGCCAAAGTCGGCGGCGGCGCAATTGATCTTCACTTCCTTGTCGCCAAACATCTTGCCGACCACATAGTTGCCGACGTTGAGCCCGGCGATTTCCATCAGGCTGCGGCTGATGGCGCCATCGTTGATCAACATCTTCAGGTCGCCGTTGGCGCTGCCCAGCAAGGCTGCCACCGAGTTGCCGCGTCCGGTGATATCGGCATCGCCGTTAAGTTCGCCGAAGCTGGTCTTCATCGGCTCGAAGGTCGGAAACAACTGCTTGAGCTTGAAGTTGCGCGCCGTCAGCCTGGCCCGGCCTTCCAGCGGCGTGGTGTGACCATTGAGGCGCACCTGGGCATCCAGCTTGCCCCCGGCCACGCCGAAGCGCAGGGGCTCCAGGCTGAGCTGGCCGTCGTTGAGCACCAGGTGCGTGTAGAGATCGGTGAACGGCAACTCGGCGCTGTGGACAATGCGCTTGCCGGTGAACTCCACATCGGCGTCCATGTCACGCCAGCGCTCGGTGCGGAACTCCTCCACCGGCAGCACCTTGTCCGCCGGCTGCTTGCTCTCGCCGCCCCGGGCCTTCTGCTTGGCGTTGGAGTCGGCACCAATCAGCGGCGCCAAATCGCTCATCAGCAACTGGTTGGAGACCAATGCACCGCTGAGCTTGGGTCGCGGCTGGCTGGCCACGTAGGTCAGGTTGCCGTGGATATCGCTGTCGCCGATCTTGCCGTTGAAATCCTGGTAGCTGAAGGTCGCACCCGCCGGGTCGCGGAGCTTGGCGGTCAGATGGCCGTCGGTGGCATAGGGCGGCGAGTCCGGCAGGGTCACCCCGGTCAGCGGGTAGAGATTGCCCAGGCTGGTGCCCGCCAATTTCAGGCGCAGGTCCAGGGCGCCCAGATTCAGCGGGTCGGTGAGGCTGCCCCGCAGCTCCACCTTGGTGTCGCCGATCTGCGCTTGGGCCTGCAGTGGAAACGGCTTGCGCCCGTCCTGCAGGGCCAGCAAGCCGCCGATCTTGCCGGTGCCGGCGAGCTTCTGCCCGTGGTACTGGCCCTTGACCTTGAGGGCGAAGGCATAGGCTTGGGCCGCGGCGCCTTTTTCACTGATTTTCTTCGCTTCGCTCTCACCGACTATGTCGCTGAAGGGAATGGGTTTGCCGAGCAGCTCTACCTGCAGGTCAAGCTGGGTTTTCAGGCTCTGGTCGTCCAGGGTCACATGGCCCTTGTCGAAACCGATGGCGCCGATGTCCACCGTCCAGTTGGAAGGCTCGGCCTCGGGGTCCTTCGGGTCGAACTTGAAGGTCCAGTTGGCGCGACCGTCCGCCAACCGCTGCAGCGCAGCATCGGGCTCGGTCAGATCGATACGCGGGATGCTGACCCGCTGGGCCAACAGGGCCAGGGGCGAGATGCGCAACTCGACCCGTTTGAGGCTGACCATCTGCGGCGCCTTGGACCACTCCGGGTTGCCCAGGGTCAGGTCCTGGGCCACTACGTGAGGCCAGGGCACCCAGGCCCGCCAACCACCCTCGTCGGGCTCGCGCTGCCAGGCCACGGACAAGTCGCCATTGATCGCGAAGGGCCGATGCAACTCCTCGGACACCTTGGCGTTGAGGGTCGGCTTGATGCGGTTCCAGTCGAAGAACGCGATCACCAGCACCAGCACGGCCAGTAGCAGGATCAGGCTGGCGACGGACCAGGCGAGGATTTTACGAGTGCGCGTCATTGCACGAGGCTCCTGAAGACAACTGAGCGCCAAACTGCGACGCATCGATGAAATGCCGATGGAAAATCACCGGCCATGAAAACTACGACTGACAAAGCCCACGCAGGTTTAATCCGGCGGCTCGATGCGGCGAAAAAACCTGAATTGCTGATCGCTTGGACAGCTTTGTGTTACCTCGAACCGCCCCTTCCTGAAGCGGGAGTGGGTCGAAAATACCCACCCTGGTGCAAAAGCCATCGGCGCTAAAGCCCGAGCTAGAGCCTTCGAGGCAAACAATCAATTCCGTTGATTATTACCATTGTGTTTATGAACTTTTATATCGATTTTGCGGCGGTAACATTAGCTCCGTACCCACTTTATCGCCCTACCAAGGAGCAACCCATCATGAAACGCCACCTCTTACTGAGCCTGACCTTATCCGTTCTGGCTGCCAACGCCTTCGCCCTGCCAGCCGCTGAACAAGCCACTCCACAGGTCAAGGCCAGCCACAGCGTGTTCACCCAGACCCTGGCCGAAGGCGGTTCGGACCGTCTGATCGAACGCAACAAAGTCGCTGCCGACGGTTACGAACGCACTCCACAAGGTCAGAGCGTTGCCGAAGACGGCTATGATCGCACCCCACAAGGCCAGAGCGTTGCTGAAGATGGCTACGACCGTACCCCACAAGGCCAGAGCGTTGCCGAAGATGGCTACGACCGCACCCCACAAGGCCAGAACGTAGCTGAAGGCGGCCGTGATCGCCTGGAAGAGAAAGGCCTGGTTGAAGACGGCTACAGCCGCACGCCTCAAGGTCAGACCGTTGCCGAAGGCGGCGCTGATCGCCTGGCTGAACGTCATCAAGCAGCGAGCTGAGGCCATGCTGGCCCTTAAAAAAAGCCCGATCCCTGGATCGGGCTTTGGCTTTTATGGCCCCGGCATTTTAGCCCTGACCTTCCCCGCTCTCGCCTGACTCCAGTTCGACTCCGGCAAAGTTGATTTGCTAGAGTGCGCCGCTCCCATTGAGCAAAGAACGCCCCGCCGATGCTGCCCCGCGCCGAACAGAAGCAACAGACCCGCAACGCCTTGATGGATGCCGCCCGGCACCTGATGGAGTGTGGTCGTGGGTTCGGCAGCCTGAGCCTGCGGGAAGTGGCCAAAGCCGCCGGCATCGTGCCCACCGGCTTCTATCGGCACTTCAGCGACATGGACCAACTGGGCCTGGAACTGGTCAGCGAGGTCGGCCAGACCTTCCGCGAAACCATCCGCCTGGTACGCCACAACGAATTCGTCATGGGCGGCATCATCGACGCCTCGGTGCGCATCTTCCTTGATGTCGTGGAAGCCAAGCGCGCGCAATTCCTGTTTCTGGCCCGTGAGCAATACGGCGGCTCGCTGCCGGTGCGCCAGGCCATCGCCACCCTGCGCGAGAACATCAGCTCGGACCTGGCTGCCGACCTGACCCTGATGCCCAAGCTGCAGCATCTGAATGCCGCCGACCTGAGCGTCATGGCCGACCTGATCGTCAAGAGCGTGTTCGCCACTCTGCCGGACATCATCGATCCCCCGGCCCAGGCCCTGCCTGAACACCTGACGCCGCAGGCGAAGATCACCCAGCAACTGCGCTTCATCTTCATCGGCCTGAAGCACTGGCAAGGCCTGGGCAGCACCGAGTAATACAGCCTGCCCCTCGCCCCTTTTCAATCGGCGTGCCCCGCTCTGGGTAGCGCGTTTGCGCCTGCTCGTCGGCCCGGCACCGGATTGCAGCAAAAATATTTCCAGCGCACCAACTCAGTGCTATAAATCAGCTCAGCGCGCCATTTTGTAACAAGATAAAACAAGGTTTTGCCCCTTTTTCAGGCGCAGTTCCGGTGTCGACAAAGGGTTTTTCCTCTCCTCCGGGCGATTGGCAAGGCCCTTGCTCTGGCTTGTGTATCGCTCATAGCTGGAAGCTTTCCGATGCTGGTGATCCACCGCAGAACCGAACCCCAAGCCACCTGGTCCGCCGAGCTGCACCTGACCTATGAGGCTCGCAGCAAAAGCCGTCTGCGCTGTTTCAGTGCCACAGGCGAAGACGTCGGCCTGTTTCTGGAGCGCGGCCAGCCGCCCCTGCACGACGGTGAGTTCCTGGCGGCCGAGGACGGACGCATCGTCAAGGTCTGCGCCCGCCCGGAAACCCTGCTCCATGTCACCTGCCGCAATGCCTTCGAACTGACCCGCGCCGCCTATCACCTGGGCAACCGCCACGTGGCCCTGCAGGTGGGCGACGGCTGGCTGCGCCTGCTCGATGACTACGTGCTCAAGGCCATGCTTGAACAACTGGGCGCCAGCGCTGAAACCATCGAGGCGCCGTTCCAGCCCGAACACGGCGCCTACGGTGGCGGCCACCATCATTCGCGCCACGGCGATGAAGACTTCAACTACCCGCCGCGCCTGCACCAGTTCGGCGTGCGTCAATGAACCCAGCCTGGGCCCTGCTACGCCTGGCCAGCCCACAGCTGCCGATCGGTGGCTACAGCTATTCACAGGGACTGGAAATGGCAGTGGAGCAACAACGGGTGAACGACCCGGACAGTGCCAGGCGCTGGATCAGCGATCAGTTGCTGCTCAACCTGGCGCGCTTCGAGGCTCCGCTGCTGCTCGCCCACTGCCAGGCCGCCGCAGATCAGGACTGGGCCAGGCTGCAGCAACTCTGCGAAGAACATCGGGCCAGCCGTGAAACCCGCGAGCTGTACCAGGAAAGCCGGCAAATGGGCTATTCCCTCAAGCAATTGCTCGAAGGCCTGCCGGAACTGGACGGCGGCGCTCGGGAGCTGCTGGCGCACCAGGACGAACCGCACCTGGCCCTGGGCTGGGCCCTGGCCGCCCGCGCCTGGCACATCAACCCCGAAGACGCCCTGGCGGCCTGGCTCTGGAGCTGGCTGGAAAACCAGCTGGCGGTGCTGATGAAAACCCTGCCCCTGGGCCAACAGGCGGCCCAGCGTCTGACCAGCGAGCTGCTGCCGCAGCTGCAAGAGGCCCAGCGCCACGCCACCCACCTTGACCCCAACCACCTGGGCAGCGCCGCTTTCGGCCTGTCCCTGGCGAGCATGGCCCACGAGCGCCAGTACAGCCGCCTGTTCCGTTCCTAGGAGAAACTCATGAACGCACAACCTCTGCGTGTCGGCATCGGCGGCCCGGTGGGCTCCGGAAAAACCGCCCTGACCCTGGCCCTGTGCCTGGCCCTGCGCGAGCGCTACAACCTGGCAGTGGTGACCAACGATATCTACACCCGCGAAGACGCCGACTTCCTGGTACGCAATGAAGCCCTGGCGCCGGAGCGGATCATCGGCGTGGAAACCGGCGGCTGCCCGCACACCGCGATCCGCGAAGACGCCTCGATCAACCTGGAAGCGGTGGACCAGTTGAACCGGCGCTTCCCGGGGCTCGATCTGATCCTGGTGGAGTCCGGCGGCGACAACCTTTCAGCCACCTTCAGCCCGGAACTGTCGGACCTGACGATCTATGTGATCGACGTTTCCGCTGGCGACAAGCTGCCGCGCAAAGGGGGCCCGGGCATCTGCAAATCCGACTTGCTGGTGATCAACAAGATCGACCTGGCGCCGCTGGTGGGCGCCTCTCTGGAGATGATGAACAGCGACACCCAGCGCATGCGCGGCGGCAAGCCGTTCGTCTTCAGCAACCAGAAGACCGGCCAGGGCCTGGAAGACATCATCGCCTTCATCGAACGCCAAGGGCTGCTGACCGCGGCCTGAAACCGAACCTGAAAAACGCTCAACAAGGAAGCCACTCATGACCCTGAAATCACTCTTCGGCGCCCTGGTGCTGCTGCTGACCCCGGCCCTGGCCTTCGCTCACCCGGGCCACGGCGACAACGGCCTGATGGCCGGTATCAGCCACCCCATCGGCGGCCTCGACCACTTGCTGGCCATGCTTGCGGTCGGCCTGTGGGCCGCCCAGCAACAAGGCGCGGCGCGCTGGGCACTGCCCTGCACCTTTGTCGGCACCATGCTGATTGGCGGCCTGCTGGGCTTCGAAGGGCTGAACCTGCCGGCCCTGGAAAGCGGCATTGCCGCTTCGGTACTGGCCCTGGGCCTGGCCGTGGCCCTGGCGGTGCGCCCACCACTGAGCCTGGCGCTCGCCGCCACTGCGCTGTTTGCCCTGTTCCATGGCGTGGCCCATGGCCTGGAACTGCCAGACATGTCCAGCCCCTGGGCCTATGCCGCCGGTTTTGTCGCGGCCACCGCGGCCCTGCATGCCGCCGGTTATGCCGTGGTGCGGGTACTGCCGCAGGCGGCGGCGCCGCTGGTGCGCATGGCCGGTGCCGCCTCGGCCGCAACGGGCGTGTGGTTGCTGGCTGGCTGATCCCTGCCCTCTTCTGTAGGAGCCGGCTGGCCGGCGAAGGCGGTC
This sequence comes from Pseudomonas danubii, assembly GCF_042980055.1. Lineage (NCBI taxonomy): Bacteria > Pseudomonadati > Pseudomonadota > Gammaproteobacteria > Pseudomonadales > Pseudomonadaceae > Pseudomonas > Pseudomonas danubii. The sequence goes on along the minus strand of NZ_CP116502.1, from coordinate 1,915,915 downwards.
TTGCGGGCCTCGTTCGCTGGCAAGCCAGCTCCTGCAAGGCTGACGTGATCTTTAGGCCGCCTTCGCTGGCAAGCCGGCTCCTACCCATCTGCCGTGCTCGGCGGGCAAGCCGCCTTGGGGGGCTTCTCTGGTAACATGTCGCGCACTCAAACCTGCCGTGACGACGCCAGCCAATGCCCGATGTATCCCGCTCCGCCACCTCGCCTGAATCGAGCGCTCTGTTCAACGCCATGCAGCAGCATTTCCACAAGGTGATAGTGCCGCTGTGGCAAGGTCCGGGCTGGAATCCGCAGTTGGCACTGCCCTATGAGGCGCTGGACGCCGAACAGCGGCCATTGCCGCCGCAGCGCTATCGAGCCATGGCCTGTGCCCGGCAGCTGTACCTGTTCTCCCAATTGATCGGTGATGCCGCCGCCCCCTTTGCCCAAGAGCGGGCCGCCGCGCTGTTCCGCTCGCTGCAGCGGCACTTCCACGATGCCGAGCACGGTGGCTGGTTCTACAGCATCGATGCCGACGGCGCGCCGCTGGATCGGCGCAAGGACCTCTACACCCACGCCTTTATCCTCTTCGCCTGCGCTCATTACTGGGCCAAGGTCCGCGAGCCGCTGGTGGAGTCGGTGCTCAATGCCGCCCTGGAAGTGGTAGCCCTGCGCTTTGCCCGGAGCGATGAACTCTACGAAGCCAGCCTCGCCGAGGACTGGTCCGTACTGGGTTCCGGGCCCCTGCAGAATCCGCTGATGCACCTGGCCGAAGCCTTTCTCGCAATCCTGGCAGTACGCGAAGACGCCGCGGTACAAACCGCACTGCTGGAGCTGTGCCAGGCCATGCAGCAGCAGTTCATCGACCCGCAGCACGGAGTGATGCTGGAGAAGCCCCTGGGGGCTGTGGATAACTGGTTCGAGCCAGGGCATCAGTTCGAGTGGTTCTTCCTCCTCGACTCTTCGCCGTTGCTGCGCAGCAACCCGCTGCACGCCTCATTGAGTCGTGCCTTCGCGTTTGCCGAGCAGCTTGGTGTCGACCCGCAGAGCGGCGCGGTGTGCGCCATGCTCGACCTGCAACCGGGTGCCCCCATCAAGGACGCCACCCAGCGCATCTGGGCCCAGGCCGAGTACTTGCGTGCCCTGACCTTGCGTGCGGACAGCCAGGCGCCCCTGCTGCGTCAGCTCAAGGCGCTGCACGCGCATTTCCTGCATGCAGGGGGCTGGAATGAATGCCTGGATGCCAGTGGCGCGGTCAGCCGGCGGGATATGCCATCGACCACGCCTTATCACCTGGCGACCTGTTATCGCGGGCTGGCGGAATATTTTGCCTGAAACCTCTGCCGGCCAGCCGGCTCCTGCAAGCCCCCTGTAGGAGACGGCTGGTCGGCGAAAAGCGCACCGCCCATCAAACGATCCACTTGCGATCCCCGGTAAAGCTGATGGTCAGCCAGCGCGCTGCGTCGGCCTCTCCCAACTCACTGGAAATCTCCTCGCGCAAGCGGTCCAAAGTCGCCACATCCTGCAGCGGATAGTCCGCCGGCAGCACGATATGGATCTCGATGAAACGCGCCCGGCCGTGCTTCTGCACGTAGGAAATGTATTCCTGAAAGCCATAGGCAACCATGGCCTCTTCCATCACGCTGCGCACCTTTTCATCCAGCTGGTCCGGAGCGATGCCCAGCACATCACGCAACGCCGGCCGCAGGATCTTCAAGGCCGGCGGCAGCATGCTCAGGGCCAGCAGGATCAGGATCGCCGGGTCGACATACACCGCCCACTGGCCATGCCCGTACTGCTTGAGCAGCAAGGCGATGATGAAACTCACCAGCAGCCCCACCGAGAGCATTGCGTCCACCAGCCAGCTGATGTTGTCGAACTGGATCAGCGACGATTTGAGCTTGCGGTTACGCCGGCGCACATAGAAGAAGTAGGCGAACTCCGTTACCGCAAAGAACCCGGCGTAGAAGATCACCATCCCCAGCTCGACCTCCCGGCCGCCATTGATGATGCCGAACACACCGTTAAGAAAGGCGTAGATGGCGATCAACAGCAGGAAGCTGCCTTCGATCAGCAGCACCATGGGTTCCAGGTGCCAGAAGCCGAACTGGAAACGGTGGTTGCTTTCCTTGGCAATCAGCTTGGCAGTGATCAGCATCAGGACCTTGATGAAGGTCGCGATCAGGGAAAAAAACCCATCGAACAAAATGGATTGGGCGCCAGAAACAAAACCCGTGACGATACCGGCGATCGCCACGGCGAACATCAGTACAGTCGATTGTTTGAGCAGAACCTGCTCACCTCGGTTACTCACAACTCCTCCTATCGAACTTCAAAAACACCGCCTTGAGTGAGGCGGCAGTGAAATTTCGGGGCGGAATTCTACCCTGCCAAGGCTGACCTTCAGCTGAAACGAATCAGCTTATGTGTTTCCAAGTACAACTGTAGTCACTGCCGAGCCATGGCGGAGGTTGCGACTAACTGCGTAGCAGGCCCAGGTCTTGCAACCGCTGGAGGGCCTGGCGGCCCTGTCGCAGCCTGCGGCAGCGGCTACACCTTGCGCTCGATGGCGAAGCCGGCCCAGGTCTGGCTCACCGGCATCAGCTCCAGGCTGTTGATGTTGACGTGGGCAGGCGTGTTGAGAACCCAGAAGATGGTATCGGCAATGTCCTCGGGCTGGATCGGCTCGGCCCCGGCGTAGGTGGCGTCGTAGCGCGCCTGATCGCCGGCGAAACGCACCAGGGAGAACTCGCTTTCGCACAGGCCCGGCTCAATGTTGGTGACCCGCACGCCAGTGCCCTGCAGGTCGCAACGCAGGTTCAGGGAGAACTGTTTGACGAAGGCCTTGCTCGCGCCATAGACGTGACTGCCCGGGTACGGGTAGTTGCCGGCAATGGAGCCCAGGTTGACGATCCCGGCGCCCCGGCCATGGGCGATCAGCCGCGGCAGCAGCAGACGGGTGCTGTACATCAAGCCCTTGATGTTGGTGTCGACCATGGTGTCCCAGTCATCCAGGTCGCACTTGGGCGCCGGGTCGACGCCCAGGGCCAGGCCGGCATTGTTGATCAGGCCGCGCAACTTGCCAAAGGACGGCGGCAGGTTGGTGATGGCCGCTTCCATGGCCTTGCGGTCCCGCACATCGAGTACCAGGCCGTGCACTTCGGTCTGCTTGGAGAGCTCTGCGCACAGCGCGTTGAGGCGCTCCTCGCGGCGGCCGGTGAGCACCAGCGACCAGCCGGCCTCGGCAAAACGACGGGCGCAGGCTTCGCCAAAACCGGACGTCGCGCCCGTAATGAACAGTGTGGAAGTCATGGTGTTCTCCTTGCTGGGTGGCGAGCCGCCGTTACGATAAAAAAGCGTTTCGCAGCATGCCCGGCCCGGCTCTGGGCGGCAACAGAAGCGCTGGATATCCGCTATCACTGTACAAAAAACGCTCACATGGCTGAAAGCTATGGCCGGCAAGGCCTGCAGCCACATGCCCGCACCTTATCCACAGGCCGGTCCACAGTCTTTGGGGGCAAGTGCAAATCGCGCAAAGCCGCTGTACACAGGGCTTGCAGCGGATCATGGGAAGTTTTTTGCTTGACCCGCAGAGGCTGTCCATGCAGGTGGCCGCAAAAAAGATGACCGAGCGGTCAAAGTGTATAAGGCCAGAGGCCAGTAACTACGCCGCCCAGAGCAGTCTTTCCAGAGTTTAGTCACAGACTTATCCACAGGCTTATCCAGAGTCTTTTGCGGGTACGGCTGCGACAATAAAAAGGTTGACAAGCGCGTCTTCGAGTTGCTCAAAAAGCCATGATCAAAAAACAATCAATTGCTTGCAGGCCACGTAAACAAAGGCTTCCAGCCAGCTACTCCCACGTTACCCACAGCCCGCTCCACAGCAAACGGGGACAAGTCAAAACGGTGGAAAAACAACTGTTTGCAGCGTCTTTATGCCGCGCTTTGCCAGCTTGGGAATAATGTTTTCCACAATTGTCGGACGCCGGCTGCCCTTCTGCGCACCCGCGGTTGCCAATGCCCGCACTCAGTCCGCAGGAACCGGCTTGCCGGCAAATCCCGGACGCACAACGGAATCTGAACAGCTGCCATAGGCAGGGGGCGTTCCGCTGGCAAGCCAGCGCCTACGGGGCGGGTGAAAACTGTGGATAAAAAATGCCCCGGCGGCGTGAACCGACGGGGCATGGTTTATCCACAGACCGGGCCGTCAGTGACCGCCCAGGTAAGCGTTGCGCACTTCCTCGTTGACCAGCAGCTCCTTGCCGGTGCCGCTCAGGCGGATCTCGCCGTTGACCATCACGTAGGCGCGGTCCGACAGCTTCAGCGCATGGTTGGCGTTTTGCTCCACCAGGAAGATGGTCATGCCGGTGGCCGCCAGCTCCCGCAGGGTGGCGAATATCTGCTTCACCACGATCGGCGCCAGCCCCAGGCTCGGTTCATCCAGCAACAGCAGCTTGGGCCGGCTCATCAGCGCCCGAGCGATGGCCAGCATCTGCTGCTCACCGCCAGACATGGTCATGGCCCGCTGGGTACGCCGCTCCTTGAGCCGTGGAAAGAGTTCGAACATACGCTGCATGTCCTCGCTAGCGTACTTGTCGCCAATCGGGATGGTGCCCATCAGCAGGTTCTCTTCCACGGTCATGTCGGGGAACACCCGGCGCCCTTCCGGCGACTGGGCGATGCCGTTGGAGGCAATGTAGTGGGACGACTTGTGAGTGATGTCCACGCCGCGATAAAGGATCTGCCCGGACTCCGCCCGGGGCTGGCCGAAGATCGACATCAGCAGGGTCGATTTGCCGGCACCGTTGGAGCCGATCAGGCTCACGGTTTCCCCTTCGTTGATGTACAGCGAGACTTTCTTCAGGGCCTGGATCGGGCCGTAGTACACATCCAGATCCTTGAGTTCGAGTATGGGTTGACTCATACCAGCTCCTCTTCGTCGGCACCCAGGTAGGCGGCGATCACCTTCGGATCGTTGCGGATGGCCTCCGGTCCGCCTTCGGCGATCACGTTGCCGTGGTCCAGCACCACGATGTGGTCGGAAATACTCATCACCATGCCCATGTCGTGTTCAATCAGCACCACGGTCAGATCGTGCTCGTCGCGCAGCAGCCGGATCATCGCGCTCAGCGCTTCGGTTTCCTGGGGGTTGAGGCCGGCGGCCGGTTCGTCGAGGCAGATGATCTGCGGCCGGGTGCACATGGCCCGGGCGATCTCCAGGCGCCGCTGCTGGCCGTAGGACAGCTCGCCGGCCAGGCGGTTGGCGCAGTCCACCAGGTCCACCACTTCCAGCCAGTAGAAAGCGTGGTCCAGGGCGGCGCTTTCCGCCTGGCGGTAGCCCTTGGTGTTGAGGATGCCCGCCAGCAGGTTGCGGTTGACCCACATGTGCTGGGCCACCAGCAGGTTTTCCACCACGGACATTTCCTTGAACAGGCGAATGTTCTGGAAGGTCCGCGCCAACCCGGCGCGGTTCACCAGGTGGGTGCCGCCAAACATCTTGTAGTACAGGCGACTGGCGAAGCTTTTCGGCGACACCAAATCGGTGGCACGAAATGGCTCGCCCAAGAGCTTGATGACGTTGGTCTGCTGGCCCCGGGTATTGAGCTCGATGCGCCCGCCGGAGGCCTTGTAGAAGCCGGTCAGGCAGTTGAACACCGTGGTCTTGCCGGCGCCGTTGGGGCCGATCAGGGCGAAGATCGAGTTGCGCTTGACCTTGAGGCTGACGTCGCTGAGGGCCTTGATGCCACCGAAGTGCATCATCAGGTTCTCGACCGAAAGAATGTATTCGCTCATGGCGCGTTCCCCTCAGTCAGAGCACCTTTGCGTGGCGTCACCCCGGTACGGCTGATGCGGATCAGCCCCCGCGGTCGCCAGATCATCATCAACACCATGAGGATGCCGAACAGCAGCACCCGGTACTCGGAGAAGCTGCGCAGCAGCTCCGGCGCCACGGTCAGGACGAAGGCCGCGATCACCACGCCCACCGTGGAGCCCATGCCCCCCAGCACCACGATGGCGAGGATCAGCGCCGACTCGAAGAAGGTGAACGAGGACGGGTTGACGAAGCCCTGATAGCTGGCGAAGAAGACCCCGGCCAGACCGGCGGTGGAGGCACCGATGGTGAAGGCCGAGAGTTTCACCAGCACGTGGTTCAAGCCCATGGCGCGGCAAGCGATCTCGTCTTCACGCAGGGCTTCCCAGGCCCGGCCCACCGGCATGCGGGTCAACCGGTGCTTGATGTAGAGCACCAGCAACACCACCAGGAACAGCACGATGTAGATGAACAGGAACTTCAGGTTAGGGTTGTATTCCAGGCCGAAGAACTCGTGGAACGGCACCCCACCGTCCTTGGCCCTGCGACCGAACTCCAGGCCCAGGAACGTCGGCGATGGCACCGGCATACCGTTGGGGCCGCCAGTGAAGGACAGCCAGTTGTTAAGCACCAGGCGGATGATCTCGCCGAAGCCCAGGGTCACGATGGCCAGGTAGTCGCCATGCATTCGCAGCACCGGGAAGCCCAATATGCACCCCGCCAGCGCGGCGGCAATCGCCGCCAGGGGCAGCACGCTCCAGAAGCCCAGGCCCAGGTACTGGTAACCCAGGGCCAGGCCGTAGGCGCCGATGGCGTAGAACGCCACGTAGCCCAGGTCCAGCAGCCCCGCCAGGCCCACCACGATGTTCAGCCCCAGGCCCAGCAGCACGTAGATCAGGCCGAGGATGACCACGGTCAGCAGGTACTTGTTGGCGAAGAACGGGAACACGATGGCGATCACGATCAGCGCCGGAATGATCCAGCGCAACCGCGACTTGTAGTCCGGCGCCAGCACATGCACCCCAGAGCCTGTGGTCTCGAAGCCCTGGAGAATCTTCAGGCCCTTGGGGGTTTGCAGGAACAGGCTCAGGGCCAGGCGGCCGGCCATGACGATCGCCACCAGCCAGGCGACCCGGGTCGGTTCCAGGTTGAAGCTGTAGCCATCCAGGACCACGCCCACGATGGGGCCGAACACGATCAGCGAGATCAGCCCGGCCAGTACGGCGTCGATGACGCTCTTCTTGATATCAATCGGTTTATTGGCAGCAGACATACTTATACCTTCGCCACGAGTGGGCGACCCAGCAGGCCTTGGGGACGGAAAATCAGGATCAGCACCAGCAGCGAGAAACTGAACACGTCTTTGTAGTCGGAGTTGATCAAGCCGGAGAACAGCGACTCGGAGATCCCGAGGATGATCCCGCCGAGCATCGCTCCGGGCAGCGAGCCAATGCCGCCGAGCACGGCTGCGGTGAACGCCTTGATGCCGATGACGAAGCCGGCGTAGAAGTCGAAGGTGCCGTAGTTCATGGTGATCAGCACACCGGCCAGGGCCGCCATGGCCGCGCCGATGACGAACACGTAGGAGATCACCCGATCAGTGTTGATGCCGAGAATCGAGGCCATCTTGCGGTCTTGCTGGGTGGCCCGGCACATGCGCCCCAGCTTGGTGTACTTGATGATGTAGGTGAGCAGCGCCATGCCGGCGAACGCCGCCACCAGGATGAAGATCTTGGTGTAGGTGAGTTGCACGAAGCCGGTGCCGATATCGACTTTCCAGGCGCCGGCCAACAGGGTCGGAACCCCTTGCTGCTTGGCGCCCTGGCTGATCTGCGCGTAGTTCTGCAGGATCAGCGAGATACCGATGGCGCTGATCAGCGGTGCCAGGCGGGTGGAGTTGCGCAGGGGTTTGTAGGCCACGCGCTCGATGACCCAGCCATAGATCCCCGTCACCACCACGGTGAAGACCAGGGTGCCGAGAATGAGTAGCGGGAAGGATTCAATGCCGAAGTAGGCCAGCAGAGCCAGACTGATTGCCGCGAGGTAAGCGGAAATCATGTAAACCTCGCCGTGGGCGAAGTTGATCATGCCGATGATGCCATAGACCATTGTGTAGCCGATGGCGATCAGACCATAGACAGACCCGAGGGTCAGTCCATTGATCAGTTGCTGCAGGAAAATACCATCCATAACGCAATCTCACGGACTTGAGAGACGGCACAGGGCGTCAGCGACGGACAGGGATCACCGGTCCGCGCAACACGTCCGTTGTGCAGCTCTACGAGAAAAGGCAAGTACTGCACGAGTACGAACCGGTACCAGGGGGTAGTACCGGTTCGTTCGGACTCATGTCACTTCTGTTTTTCCAGCTGGTGGTACTTGCCGTCCTTGTCCCACTGATAGACCACGTAGTCGGAGATCTTCAGGTCGCCCTTGCCATCCCAGGACTTCTCGCCCATCACGGTTTTCACCGGGTTGGCCTTGAGCCACTTGGCGGCGTCTTCGCCTTTGTTGGATTTGGCACCATTGAAGCCGGCGGCCAGGGCCTGGACCGACGCGTAGGCGTACAGGGTGTAGCCTTCAGGCTCGGTGCCGGCCTTGCGGAAGGCATCCACCACCGCCTTGCTGTCCGGCAGCAAGCGTGGGTCGGCGCCGAAGGTCATGTACACACCGTCGACGTATTGCGGGCCGCCGGCGGTGGTCACCAGCTCGTCGGTAACGATGCCGTCGTCGGACATGAACTTGACGTCCTTCAGGCCCTGCTCGCGCAGCTGGCGTACCAGCGGACCGGCTTCCGGGTGCAGGCCGCCGAAGTACACCACGTCGGCACCGGCAGCGCGGATCTTGGTCACCACGGCGCTGAAGTCTTTCTCGCCACGGGTCAGGCCCTCGTACAGCACCGGGGTCACGCCGCGCTTGGTCAGCTGTGCCTTGGTGGCGTCCGCCAGGCCCTGGCCGTAGGTGTCCTTGTCGTGCAGCACCACGACTTTCTTGCCTTTGAGCACGTCAACGATGTAGTCGCCGGCGACGATGCCCTGCTGATCGTCACGCCCGCACATACGGAACATCGCGGACAGGCCACGCTCGGTGACCTGGGGGTTGGTGGAACCCGGGGTGATGGCAATCACACCGGCGTCGCTGTACACCTCGGAAGCCGGAATGGTCGACGAGGAGCAGAAGTGCCCCACGACGCCCGCCACCTTGTCCTGGTCCACCAGGCGGTTGGCCACGGCCACGGCCTGCTTCGGTTCGCAGGCGTCGTCGCCCTTGACCAGGACGATCTTCTCGCCGTTGACCCCGCCTTTGGCATTGATCTCGTCAGCCGCTGCCTGTGCACCCTTCATGTACTGCTCGCCAAATGCCGCATTGGCGCCTGTCATGGGACCCGCTACGCCGATCTTCAGGTCGGCTTGAGCAAACGCAGAAACACCCAGCGCAGTTGCCACTGCGAGGGCCAGAAAGCCTTTCTTGTAAAACGTCTGGGACATGAGGTGGTGCTCCAAGGTTTTTTTAGTTGGCACTGCGACTTCACTAGAATTGCTCAGAGCAAGCGCCGTGCCAGTGGTTTTTTATTCTGAAAAAAGTCGCTGTCTTATTGTTATTTCGACTGTTTCGAGCCCATTTTTATTGGGCGTGCAACCGTCTAAACCGCGGAAGGTAAAACCCTGCTTTTTAATGGGCGCAACCCATGCGTGCCATCATTGCAACCGCGACACAATTCAACGTGCAACCCTGCTGTAACAGCCCGCGTCACCGAACTGCACACTGCTGGTGCGAGACTGCTACGAGCCGCACCATTACAGGCTAGTCGCTGCATCGAAAAGCGTCGTCCCCGACTGTTTATTTCCTTGTTCAGATGACGATCCGCAGGCACTGGCCCGCGTGGTAGAGGGAAAATCCAGCCTCGTACAGACAACTGCGCAGCCCCACTCCGGCCAGGGGCTGCATGGGGGCGAAGGGAATCGGCAAAGCCTGGGGATTGCCGTTACACAGGTAGTCGGCGAAGGCCTTGCCGACCACGGTGCCGGTGGTGACGCCACGGCCGTTGTAACCGGTGACAGCCACCAGGCCGGGTGCCGGTTCGAACAGACGCATCAAGTGATCGGGGGTAAAGGCAATGCAGCCGGTCCAGGTGGATTCCCACTCCACCGGCTTGAGGTAGGGGAAGTAATGCTGCTGCACCCGGTCGGCCCAGGCCTTGAGGAACCACAGGGGTTTCTGGTTGCCGTTGCCCAGGCTGCCCAGCAACAAGCGGCCATCGGCATCCCGTCGAATGCTGCTCAGCACCTGGCGGGTATCCCAGGAGCCCTGGCCTCCGGGCAGGATCTGCCGGGCGGCCTCTTCGGTGAGCGGCGCCGAGGCCACCTGGTAGTAGTAGCCGGGGAAGAAGTTGCGCCGCAGCTCGGTCCAGTCGCCTTCGGTGTAGGCGTTGGAGGCGATCACCACCTGCTCGGCCAGCACCGAACCCTGATCGGTCTGCACCGACCAGCGCTGGCCTTGGCGTTCCAGGCGAGTGACGGGGGAATGATCGAACAACTGGCCGCCGAGCTTGATCGCGGCCTTGGCCAGTCCGGTGGTGTAGGCCATCGGGTTGAGGGTACCGGCGCGCCGGTCGAGCAAGGCGGCGGCGATCTTCCGGGTGCCGGTGGCGGTTTCACAGGCGGCACCGGTCAACAGTTCCACCGGCGCACCACGGCGCTTCCATTGCTCCTCGCGGCTGCGCAAGTCAGCTTCGCCCCGGGCGTTGTGGGCCATGTGCAACGTGCCTTCGCGGCGTAACTGGCAATCGATCTGGTATTTGTCCACCAGGCTGAACACCAGGGACGGCGCGGCCCCGAGCATGCGGTTGAGCTGGCTGCCCACCTGCTCGCCGAAACCGGCCTCGATCTCGTCCGGGGGAATCCACAGGCCGGCGTTGACCAGCCCGACATTGCGCCCCGAACCGCCCTGCCCGGCGCGGTGGGCCTCGACGACACAGACCCGTTTGCCTTGCTCCAGCAGATGCACGGCCGCCGACAAGCCGGTGAAGCCGGCGCCGATGATGCACACATCCGCCGTCAGCTCGCCCTTGAGCGGCGCATTGTCAGGCCTTTGTGGGGTCAGTTTTTCCCATAGACATTGTTCTTGTAGCGCCATTGCCAGACTCCGAAATCAACCCACCACAGACGCTGAAACGCATTGACCGCTGTTCGCCAGCAAGCTGGCTCCTACAAACCTCCCCGTAGGAGCGAGCCTGCTCGCGAAAAGACTCAATCGAAGGTGATGCCCTGGGCCAGCGGCAGTTCCTGAGAGTAGTTGACGGTGTTGGTCTGGCGCCGCATGTAACCGCGCCAGGCATCGGAGCCGGACTCGCGGCCGCCGCCGGTTTCCTTCTCGCCACCAAAGGCCCCGCCAATCTCCGCGCCACTCGGGCCGATGTTGACGTTGGCAATCCCGCAGTCGCTGCCCACCGCCGACATGAACTGCTCGGCTTCACGCACGTCAGTGGTGAAGATGCACGACGACAGGCCCTGGGGCACGGCGTTGTTCAAGCGCAGGGCTTCCTCGAAGTCGTTGTAGCCGATCACATAGAGGATCGGGGCGAAGGTTTCGCTGCACACCACATCACTCTGCTCCGGCATTTCGACAATCGCCGGCGACACGTAATAGGCATTGGGGAACTGGTCCTGCAACTGGCGTTGGCCACCGAACACCCGGCCGCCCTCGCTCAGGGCCTGTTCCAGGGCGTCCTGCATGGCGTCGAAGCTGTGCTTGTCGATCAGCGGGCCGATCAGGTTGCCTTGCAGGGGGTGGCCGATGCGCACTTTGGAGTAGGCGGCCTTGAGACGGGTGACGATTTCCTCTTTCACCGACTCGTGGGCAATCAACCGGCGCAAGGTGGTGCAACGCTGGCCGGCGGTGCCGACGGCGCTGAACAGGATGGCGCGCACGGCCATGTCCAGGTCGGCGCTCGGGCCGAGGATCATGGCGTTGTTGCCGCCCAGTTCGAGAATGCTGCGGGCAAAGCGTGCGGCCACTTTCGGCGCCACTTCACGGCCCATGCGGGTGCTGCCGGTGGCGCTGATCAGGGCCACTCGTGGATCGTCCACCAGGGCGGCGCCAGCGTCGCGGCCACCGATGATCACCTGGCTCAGGTACTCGGGAGCGTCCTGGAAGTTCTTCAGCACCCGCTCCAGCAACGCCTGGCAGGCCAGGGCGGTGAGCGGGGTCTTCTCCGAGGGTTTCCAGATCACCGGGTTGCCGCAGACCAGCGCCAGGGCGGTGTTCCAGGCCCAGACCGCCACCGGGAAGTTGAAGGCACTGATCACCCCCACCACACCCAGGGGATGCCAGGTTTCACGCATGTGGTGACCGGGACGCTCGGAGGCGATGGTCAAGCCATAGAGCTGGCGCGACAGACCGACGGCGAAGTCGCAGATATCGATCATCTCCTGCACTTCCCCCAACCCTTCCTGGGTGATCTTGCCGGCTTCCCAGGAAACCAGTTCGCCCAGATCGGCCTTGTACTCGCGCAGCACCTCACCGAATTGCCGTACCAGCTCGCCACGACGGGGGGCCGGGACTTTGCGCCATAGCGCGAATGCATGCTCTGCGCGACTGACCTGCTGCTCCACTTCGGCGGCGCCCTGCCAGTTCACGGCGGCGATCCGGCTGCCGTCGATCGGCGAATGCACAGGCTGGGTGCCCGACTGGTACAGGGCCGGGTTCACACCCAGACGATCAAGCAATGCGGCAACCATGGGGGTCACTCCTTACAGATGAATAGCCAAAAAAACCGACCGCTGCGACGGCCATCAAGGCCTGTAGTTGTAGCTGGCCTGAGACTTGCCAACAAACGACCTTTAAGCGAGATATCATTCCGTTTATTCATGCTGAGCCGGCATCCAGCACCGATAAGAACAAGGACCACCCATGCTCAACAAACGCTACCTGCCGTCAATCACTGCCCTGCAGTGCTTCGAGGCCGTGACCCGGCACCTGAGCTTCACCCGCGCCGCCGAGGAACTCAATCTGACCCAGAGCGCGGTCAGCAAGCAGGTGGCGCAGCTGGAAGAGCTGCTGCAGCACCTGTTGTTCCGTCGGGTCCGCCGCCGCCTGCAACTGACCCCGGCCGGCGACCTGTATCTGGTGGAAGTGCGCAAGATCCTTACCCAGGTGGAGATGTCCACCCACTACCTGCGCTCCTACGGCGGCGAGACCGAAGTGCTGCGGGTGTCCACGCCCTACACCTTCGGCGCCCGCTGGCTGGTGCCGCGCCTCAAGGGCTGGCGCCTGCGCCATCCGCATATCCACCTGGACCTGTGCAACGAGCAGGAGCCGGACGAACTGCTCCAGGGCCACGCCGACCTGGCGTTCTACTTCGGCCAAGGTTCGCGCCCCGGCACCGAGAGCCTGAAACTGTTCAGCGAAGAACTGGTGGCGGTCTGCGCCCCGGATAGCCTGCCCGCCGAACCCTTGACCGACCCGCGGCAACTGACCGATCTGGTCCTGCTGCAAAACGCCTCGCGCCCCCAGGGTTGGCACGAATGGTTTGAACAGCAGGGCTACCAGACCGAACACAGCTATCACGGCCCGCGCTTCGAAACCTTCTATATGTGCATCCGCGCCGCCCAGGTCGGTTGTGGCGTGGCGCTGCTGCCACGCTTCCTGGTGGAAGAGGAACTGGCCGAGGGCAAGCTGGTGATCGCCTGGAAGTACGCCATGCCCAGCCAGGATGCCTACTACCTGGCCTACCCCGAACACTCAGCGGAAGTGCCCAAGGTCCGCGACTTCGTGCGCTGGATGCTCGAACACAACGATGCTCCCCTCCCGTAGGAGCCGGCTTGCCGGCGATGGGGCCCAGGCACGGCCGAAGCCCCATTCGCTGGCCAGCCAGCGCCTATCGCAGGAGAATGGCCCGCCGCAAAAATCGCTGGTCAAGCGCAGGACGTCTATGCGCCACTAGCGCCTTCATTGAAAGAGCTGAAGCCGCCGCTGTCCGTCGCGGCCAGCATGGAGATTCCCGTTATGAGCGAGAGTGTGTTTGCCGATCGCATCGTGCAGAACCTGCTCGACACCGACTTCTACAAACTGACCATGATGCAGGCGGTGCTGCACAACTACCCCAACGTGGAAGTGGAATGGGAGTTTCGTTGCCGTAACAGCGAGGATCTGCAGCCGTACCTGGCGGAGATCCGCTATCAGTTCGAGCGCCTGGCGGAACTGAGCCTGAGCGCCGACCAACTGGGCTTTCTCGAACGCATCAGCTTCCTCAAGCCGGACTTCCTGCGCTTTCTCGGGCTGTTTCGCTTCAACCTGCGCTACGTGCACACCGGCATCGAGAACGGCGAGCTGTTCATCCGCCTGCGCGGTCCCTGGCTGCACGTGATTCTGTTCGAAGTGCCGATGCTGGCCATCATCAGCGAAGTGCGTAACCGCTACCGCTACCGCGAGATCCAGCTGGTGCAGGCCCGGGAGCAGCTGTACCGCAAGTTCGACTGGCTCAGCGCCAACGCCAGCAGCGAAGAGTTGTCCGAACTGCAAGTGGCGGATTTCGGCACCCGCCGACGCTTTTCCTACCGGGTCCAGGAAGAAGTGGTGAACGTGCTCAAGCACGATTTCCCCGGGCGTTTTGTCGGCACCAGCAACGTGCACCTGTCCCGGGAGCTGAACATGAAACCCCTGGGCACCATGGCCCACGAATGGATCATGGCCCACCAGCAGTTGGGGCCGCGGCTGATCGACAGCCAGATCGCCGCCCTCGACTGCTGGGTCCGTGAATACCGCGGGCTGCTGGGTATCGCCCTGACCGACTGCATCACCACCGATGCCTTCCTCGGTGACTTCGATCTGTTCTTCGCCAAGCTGTTCGACGGCCTGCGCCACGACTCCGGGGACCCGATCCTCTGGGCGGAGAAAGCCATCGCCCATTACCACAAGCTGGGCATCGACCCGATGAGCAAGACCCTGGTGTTCTCCGACAGCCTGACCCTGCCGCGCTCCCTGGAAATATTCCGTGCGCTGCGGGGGCGGATCAACGTCAGCTTTGGCATCGGCACCAACCTGACCTGTGATATTCCCGGTGTCGAGCCGATGAGCATCGTGCTTAAAATGGCCGCCTGCAATGGCCAGCCCGTCGCCAAGATCTCCGATGAAGCGGGCAAGACCCATTGCAAGGATCCCAACTTCGTCGCTTACTTGCGCCACGTTTTCCAAGTACCTGCCCAACCTGGCAAGGAGTGAATCATGCAAGCCGCACAGCGTGAGATTGCGCAGCAGCTGAAGGTCCAAGCACCTTTTCCCGACCAAGCTGCCCTGGAGGCGGAAATCGCCCGGCGCGTCCGTTTCATCCAGGATTGCCTGGTCAATTCCGGTCTCAAGTCCCTGGTCCTGGGTATCAGCGGCGGTGTCGACTCGCTGACCGCCGGCCTGCTGGCCCAACGCGCCATGCGTGAGCTGCGCGAGCGCAGCGGTGACGACAGCTACCGCTTTATCGCCGTACGCCTGCCCTACGAGACCCAGTTCGACGAACACGACGCCCAGGCTTCGGTGGACTTCATCAACCCCGACGAACGCCACACCGTGAACATCGGCCCGGCGGTCAAGGCCCTGGCCAATGAAGTCGCGGCCTTTGAGGGGCAGCACGCGGTGTCCCGGGACTTTGTCCTCGGCAACACCAAGGCGCGGATGCGCATGGTGGCCCAGTACACCATCGCCGGCGCCGCCCAGGGCCTGGTGATCGGCACCGACCACGCCGCCGAAGCGGTGATGGGTTTCTTCACCAAGTTCGGTGATGGCGCCTGCGACCTGGCGCCACTGAGCGGCCTGGTGAAAAATCAGGTGCGCTCGATTGCCCGCTACTTCGGCGCTCCGGAATCCCTGGTAGAGAAGGTGCCCACCGCCGACCTCGAGGACCTGTCCCCGGGCAAACCGGATGAAGCCTCACATGGCGTCACCTACACCGAGATCGACGCTTTCCTGCATGGCCAGCCGGTGCGCGAGGAAGCCTTCAAGATCATCTGTGACACCTACCGCAAGACCCATCACAAACGCGTCATGCCCTTCGCCCCGTGACCCACCACGTTCTGTAGGAGCCGGCTTGCCGGCGAAAGGGCCGCTTGATGCTGCACAAGGTTCAAGGGCCTGTTCGCCGGCAAGCCGGCTCCGACCAGAGGGTGAAACGTCAAGCACAAAAAAGCGCCCCGCGGGGCGCTTTCTTGTTGCAGCCGGACCTGATGCTTACTTCAGGATCACAGCGCCTTTCATCATCGAGTTGTGGCCTGGGAACGAGCAGAAGAACTGGTAGCTTTCGCCAGCAGTCAGCTTCGATACGTCGAAGGTCACCGAGTCTTTCTCGCCAGCACCGATGATCTTGGTGTGGGCGATGACGCGGGTGTCGCCTTCTTTCAGGTAGCTCTTGTCGATGCCAGCGGCCATGCCGTCGGCGGCGATGCCAGCCATGTCTGCGGTTTTGCTCAGGACCCAGTTATGACCCATGACGTTCTTCGGCAGGCTGCCGGAGTGAGTCAGGTTCACGGTGAAGGTCTTGCAGCTCTTGTCGATGGTGATTTCCTTAGTGTTGAAGGACATCTGGTCGGTAGAGTCGACATCGACCTTGCATTCGGCAGCCATCAGTTGGCTGCTGGCCAGTGTCAACAGGGATACCGCAACGAGTTTGGCAAACATGGTGAATCTCCAAGGCAGGGTTAACAAAATCCATCTGAATCCATGGGACCGAAGACTGCCTGAATTTCTGCCAAGTTCCTATGATTTGCATCAAAAAACTGTATACAACTCTCTGCTATCGGGCCGATCAAGACAATCAAACAGCCCCCTGCGAAACCGCCCTCTAAGATCTGCCCATCAACATCTTTTAGGAGCCTTGGCCATGCCTCTCAACAGCCTGTTTCGCAGCTTGCTCGCCGCCTACGCCTGTGGCGCCAGCGGCACCCATGAAACCCCGCAACGCGAGGTTTAATGCTTGGAGCCAGATCTTTCAGCCTTTACTCTGAGGCCATCAATGACCGCGGAGTAAGGCATGACGTTAACTTCTGTCTGTGTATTTTGTGGCGCCAGTACCGGCAGCCATCCCCTCTATCGTGAAGCAGCCCAGGCCCTGGGCCGCGCCCTGGCCGAGCGCAAGCTGACCCTGGTCTATGGCGGCGGCGCGGTGGGCCTGATGGGCATAGTGGCCGACGCGGCCCTGGCAGCCGGCGGTGAAGTCATCGGGATCATCCCGCAAAGCCTGAAAGACAAGGAAATCGGCCACAACGGCCTGACCCGCCTGGAAGTGGTGGACGGCATGCACGCGCGCAAGGCGCGCATGGCTGAACTCAGCGATGCCTTCATTGCCCTGCCTGGGGGCCTGGGCACCCTGGAAGAGTTGTTCGAAGTCTGGACCTGGGGCCAACTGGGCTATCACCACAAGCCTCTGGGCCTGCTGGAAGTGAACGGCTTCTACGAAAAACTCAGCGGATTTCTCGACCATATCGTCGGCGAAGGCTTCGTCCGGGCCCCGCACCGTGACATGCTGCAAATGAGCGAATCGCCAGCCAGCCTGCTGGATGCCCTGGACGCCTGGAAGCCTTCGGTAGCGGACAAGTGGGCCGAGAGCAAACCCAATTAACCGTCAGCACCCGATAACAGGCAGAATACGCGCCGCTCAACCTCACCTTCGACCCCAGAGGATCGCCCATGGCTAAACCCAACTACTCCTTCGCCAAACGTCAACGAGACTTGGCCAAGGAACAGAAGAAAGAGGAAAAGCTGCAACGCAAGAAAGCTGCTGCAGAAGAAGCCAGCACACTGACCCCGGATACTGAAGGTGAAGTGAGCGTCGATGACGCCGAGCCTCAAGCCCCCCAAGCCTGAAACACCCGACCTGGCACAGTAGGGGCTGGCGGGCCTGCGAAGGCTTCCCCAAGCCCCACGCAGCATCCGCCGGCCTCTTCGCCGGCAAGCCGACTCCAGCTTTATTCCAGAGGCATGACGGTGACCCGGACCTCCGGGTCATGGCTGCCCCCGCCAAGAATCACTCCACGCAACGGCGAGACATCGGAAAAATCCCGGCCCCAGGCCAGGGTGATGTGTTCCAGTGCCGGCTGCACGTTGTTGGTCGGATCGAAATCCACCCAGCCCAGCACCGGGCAAAACACCGAAACCCAGGCATGGGAAGCGTCGGCACCGATCAGCCGCGGCTGCCCCGGCGGTGGCTGGGTCAGCAGGTAGCCGCTGATGTAGCGCGCCGCCAACCCTCGCGAACGCAGGCACGCCAGCATCAGGTGGGCAAAGTCCTGGCACACACCCCGTCGACGCTCCAGGACTTCCACCAAAGGTGTCGCCACTTGGGTCGCTTCGGCATCGAAGGTGAACTCGCTGAAGATCTTCTCCATCAAGGCCTGGACGCCCTGCAACAGAGGCCGCCCCGAAGCAAAGCAGCTTGCGGAAAACTCGACGAAACGCTGCTTGAGATGCACATAAGGTGACTCGAAGCGATAACGACTGGCCTCCAGCAAATCCACCGGCAACGGCCGACCGCTGTAGGTCAGGGCTCCGCGGGCGACATCCCACGCCATGGACGCGGCAAAGTCCAAACGCGGCCGATCCAGCACCTCGACACTAAGCTGGGCGTTGACCTGCAATTCATCATGGGGCCGCTCAAAGGCCAGACGGGTCAAAGGGTTACCAAACACATCCTGCTCGTCACGGCGGGAGGTGGGCTCGGGACTGATCAGCAACTGCCGCTCGCTGCACTGTTGCCAGGCGCAAACCCGGGGCCACAGGTGCGCCAGCTGCTGGGCCAGGGACACCGGGCTGTCGTAGCGATAATGGGTGTCATGGAAAATCTGGTAGCGCGCGCTCATTACACCGACACCGTTTGCTGGCTGACATCATCCACGTGGGCGAAATGCCGCAAGGCCAGGCGATCGGACACCTGGCCGCTGACCTCGGCGATCTCTTGCAACAGGTCCGCCAGCCCCGCCACCGCGGCTCTCACGCTGGCCTCGCCAAACAGGGAGTTCTCCAGGCAGCCCAGGTCGACATGGGCCAGGCGCTCCACCAGCCCCGGCAACGCCACCTCGCGGGGCACGCCGAAGTCATCGTTGAGGCGCTTGAGGGTACGGGTCACCAGCTTGAGCTGGAACAGCACCGCGTGGGGGTTCTGCTCATCCAGCAGCAACAGGTCGAGGACCGGGATCAACTGCGCCACCGCCAGGTAGCGGGAGCGATAGGTGATGCTGCTGTTGCCCAGCTCCAGCAGCCACTCCAGGCCCGCCTGATCGAACACCGCAGTGCCCCGCAGGAAGGCGGCCAGGCTGCTGCTGAGAAATTGCAGGCGCTCGATGCGCCGGCCAATCATCAGGAAGCGCCACCCTTCGTCGCGGGTCATGTCGTCCAGGGCGAATCCCGAGAGCGCTGCCAGGGACATCACCAGACGGTTGAGAAAATCCAGCAGCTCGCCGAAGTCCGGCTCTGCGGTGTCCAGCTCCTGGGCTTCGCGCTGCAACTCCACCAGGGCCTGCCAGTTTTCCCGGGACAGCTTGCCGCGCACCTGGGAGGCGGCCCACTGCAGGCGCTGCAGGTTGGAGCGCAGGCTGAACGACCAGTCCTCCCCCAACAGGGCCGCCAGCAGACGCTCGGGCAACTCGCCCTCATCCGGCAGCAGCATCAGGCTTTCCCCCAGGTCCACTGCGGCCAGCAAAGCTCGCGGATCGTCGCCATCGACGTAACGGGCCAGCATGATCCGCAACAGCCGTGCGCTGTCGTCACAGCGCTCACAATAACGACCGAACCAGAACAGGTTCTCCACCACCCGCGACGGCAAGTAGGGATCACGACGGACCAAGTCATAAACACCAATGGTGCGCTGGGCTTTCCATTGCTCGCCGCTGGGGGCGCGCTCCCCCAGCACCCAAGTGTCCTTGCTGGCGCCACCGCGCTGCATCGACACCACTTCGGCGTCGGCGTCGGCGGCGACCCGGGTCAGGCCGCCGGGCAGCACCCGATAGCCGTCGTCGCTGGCCACCGCGTATACCCGCATACCGATGGCCCGTGGCTGCAAGCCACCGTCCTCGGCCTGCCAGACCGGCGCCTGGGACAGTTGCGGCAACTCCTGGGCGACATAAGCGTAGGGCCGCGCACGCATACGCTCGGCGAGGCTGGCGCGCTGTTCGGGACTCAGGTCGCGCCCCAGCACCGGGGTGAAACTCTGGGATGGAAACGCCGGTTTGATCAGCAACTCTGGGAGTTTCTCCAGGGCTTGTTGCAGCACGGGCGCCTCGCCACACCACCAGGTGGCGATGGAAGGCAGGAGCAATGGCTCCCCCAACAGGAACTGGCTGATTTTCGGCAAGAAGCCCAGCAGCCCTGGAGACTCCAGCACCCCGCTGCCCAGGGCATTGGCCACCAGCACCCGGCCCTGACGCACCGCATCCAGCAGGCCGGGCACCCCCAGAGCGGAATCGGTACGCAGCTCCAGAGGATCACAGAAATCATCATCCAGGCGACGCATGATGGCGTGCACCCGACGCAGGCCGCTGAGGGTCTTGAGATAGACCGTGGCATCGCGCACCGTCAGGTCGCCGCCCTCCACCAGCGGGTAACCCAGCTGGCGTGCCAGGTACAGATGCTCGAAGTAACTCTCGTTGAAACGCCCCGGAGTCAGCAGCACGATCAGCGGTGCTTCGGCATCCCGGGGCGCCTGCCGGGCCAGGGTTTCCTGCAGGGCACGGAAGAAGCCAGCCAGATGCTGCACGTGCAGGTCACGGTACAGATCCGGAAAGGCCCGGGACACGATCATGCGATTTTCCAGGGCATAGCCGGCCCCGGACGGCGCCTGGGTACGATCGGCAGTGACCCACCAGCGACCATCGGGGGTGCGCGCCAGGTCCACTGCATAGAGGTGCAGAAAGGTCTGCTCGGGCGGCTGGATGCCCTGGCATGGCCAGAGAAAGTTGTTGTGCCCGAACACCAGTTCAGCAGGCAACAGCCCTTCGCTGATCAGTCGCTGCGGGCCGTACAGGTCCGCCAGTACGGCATTGAGCAGGCGCGCCCGCTGGGCGATCCCGGCGGACAACAGTTGCCACTCCTCCACCGGGATCACATGGGGCAGCAAATCCAGCTCCCAGGGCCGGTCCGCGCCCTTGGGGTCGGCATAGACGTTGTAGGTGACACCGTTCTCGTGGATCTGCCGGGTCAGCAGCGCCTGGCGCTGGGCCAGTTGCGCGGGGCTGCTGCGTTGCAGTTGTTCAAGCAGGCGCTGCCAGTGCGCCCGGACCGCACCCTGGTCATCCAGCAGCTCATGGTAGGTACCCGCCGTCAGCGGGTAACGGTCTAGCAAGTCAGGCATGGAACACTCGGCAGACGGCAGGGAAAGTCAGATTAACCCACAGCCCCGACGCCCGGATATGGCTATATCGCGGGCGTCGCAGGTGGATTAGAAGCGTCGCAAATCCAGGGTCATGGGCAGCTCGTCATTGATGATCAAAGGCGGCACCACAAGGCTACCGGGGCTGTGTCCGAGGCGAAAGAAACGCGCCATGCGTCGGCTTTCCGCTTCATTGGCATTGACCGGCAGACTGTCGTAGTTGCGCCCCCCAGGATGGGCCACATGGTATTGGCAGCCCCCCAGGGAGCGCTGCATCCAGCTGTCCAGCAGATCGAACACCAGCGGTGCGTGTACCGGGATGCCGGGTTGCAGGCAGTTGGCCGGCTGCCAGGCGCGATAACGCACCCCGGCGACAAACTCCCCTACCCGCCCGGTGGGCTGCAAGGGGACCGCCACACCGTTGCAGGTCAGCACATGGCGCTGCGGCGTCAGCCCGCTGACCTTGACCTGCAGACGCTCCACAGAGGAGTCGACATAGCGCACCGTGCCCCCGGCCCCGCCCTCTTCCCCCAGCACATGCCAGGGCTCCAGGGCCTGACGCAACTCCAGCTCGATACCGCTGACCGCGTAATCGCCGACCTTGGGAAAACGAAACTCCAGATGAGGGGCAAACCACTCGGCCCGCAGCGGATATCCGGCGGCATTGAGCTCCACCAGCACATCGGCAAAATCCTGCTCGATGAAATGCGGCAGCAGGAAACGATCGTGCAGCTCGGTGCCCCAACGCGCCAGCTTGGCCGGGGCATATGGCTCGCGCCAGAACCGCGCCACCAGCGCCCGCAGCAGCAACTGCTGGACCAGGCTCATGCGCCCATGGGGCGGCATCTCAAAGGCCCGCAGTTCCAGCAGGCCGAGACGCCCGGTGGCGCCGTCCGGCGCATAGAGCTTGTCGATGCAGAACTCGGCGCGATGGGTATTGCCGGTGACATCGATCAGCAGGTTGCGCAGCAGGCGATCCACCCGCCACGGCGGGCACTCCTCGCCCGGTGCGGGCATCTGTGCAAAGGCAATTTCCAGTTCATAAAGCGAGTCGTTGCGCGCCTCATCGACCCTGGGTGCCTGGGAGGTGGGGCCGATGAACAACCCGGAAAACAGGTAGGACAACGACGGATGATTGTGCCAATAGCTGATCAGGCTACGCAGCAGGTCGGGGCGGCGCAGGAACGGCGAATCCGCCGGCGTCGCGCCACCGAGGACGAAATGGTTGCCGCCGCCAGTACCGGTGTGGCGCCCGTCGATCATGAATTTCTCACTGGTCAGGCGGGTCTGCCGGGCCTGCTCGTACAGGAACTCGGTGCGCTCCACCAGCTCGTCCCAACTGACCGAAGGCTGCACGTTGACCTCAATCACGCCCGGGTCCGGCGTCACCCGGAAGTTGCTCAAGCGCGGGTCGGCGGGCGGCTCGTAGCCTTCCAGCAGCACCGGGCAATGCAGCTCTGCCGCAGTGGCTTCGATCACACTGACCAGTTGCAGGTAATCCTCGAGTCGCTCCAGGGGCGGCATGAACAGGTACAGCCGCCCTTCTCGCGCCTCGGCGCAAAGCGCGGTGCGGGTCAGCCAATCCGCGGACTGATCAATCTCTGGCACGCGCTCATCCGCAACCGCCGACTCAGGGACTTCTGCGAGCTGCGCCGGGTCCGGCAGCTCAGGGAAATCCTGGTTCGGATCGTTGGGGTGAATGAAGGGGTACTCCGCCGCTGTCACCCAGGGTTGGGACGCCAGGGGCAGGCGATAGCCCAGGGGGGAATCCCCAGGCACCAATCGGCAATGACTGTCTCGCAAATACCAGCGGCCGCTCTGCCATTGATCACCCTTGGCGCTACGGGCCAGGGGCAGCACCTGGCCAATGACTTTATCCAGACCCTGGCTGAACACCTTGCGCAACCGCTGGCGCTCCAGGGCATCCTCCAGCCGCGAGTCCTCGGCACTGACATTGAGGGGCAGGCGGCCCTCGCGCCACAGGTAATAGAAGTGGTCTTCGTAGGCGGGAAACACAAAGCGCCCGGGCAGCTTCAGGCGCTCGGCGACACTGGCGAGAAAGCGCCCGGCCAATGATGCGTCAGCGCCATAGTCCTCGTGCTCATCGGCAACCAAGGCGCTGTTGTGCCAGATCGGCACACCGTCAACTCGCCAATAGCAGTTCAGCGACCAGCGCGGCAATTGCTCCCCCGGGTACCACTTGCCCTGGCCGAAATGCACCAGCCCCTGAGGCCCGTAGCGCTGGCGCAGGCGCTGGAACAGCTCAGCGGCCAAACGCCGCTTGTTCGCGCCCAGGGCGGCGGTGTTCCACTCGGCGCCGTCGGGATCGTCGATGGCCACGAAGGTCGGTTCGCCGCCCATGGTCAGGCGCACATCGTTCTGCAGCAGGTCCACATCGATCTGCCGACCCAGGGCCTGGATGGCCAGCCACTGCTCGTCGGTGTAAGGCTTGGTGACCCGGGGCGCTTCCCAGATCCGCTCCACACTCATTTCATGGCTGAACTGACACTCGCAAGGCTCCACAAGACCCGTGATAGGCGCCGCTGAAGAGGGATCGGGGCTGCAGGCCAGGGGAATGTGACCTTCTCCGGCAAACAGCCCTGAGGTGGCGTCCAGGCCGATCCAGCCGGCTCCGGGGAGGTAGACCTCGCACCAGGCGTGCAGGTCGGTGAAGTCCACCTCAGTACCCGAAGGACCGTCCAGGGATTTGACGTCGGCCGTGAGCTGGATCAGGTAGCCGGAGACGAAACGCGCCGCCAGTCCCAGGTGGCGTAACAGCTGCACCAGCAGCCAGGCCGAATCGCGACAGGAGCCGGAGGCATTGACCAGGGTCTGCTCCGGGCTCTGCACGCCCGGTTCCAGGCGAATCAGGTAGGCGATGTCTGCGCTGAGTCGCTGATTCAACGCCACCAGGAAGTCCACCGCAGGCAACGGCGTACGCGAGATACCGTCCAGGTAGGCCTGGAACTTGGGCGTCAGGGGCAGGGTTTCCAGGTAGGGCGCCAGCTCGCGCTGCTCATCGGCGGCGTAGGCGAAAGGGATCTGCTGCGCGTAGGGCTCAAGGAAGAAGTCGAACGGATTGAACACCGCCATCTCCGCCAGCAGATCCACTTCGATCCGCAGCTCGGTGGTTTTCTCCGCAAAGACCAGGCGCGCCAGATAATTGCCCTGGGGATCCTGCTGCCAGTTGATGAAATGCTGCTCGGGCTGGACCTTCAGCGCATAGGAGAGGATTCGCGTGCGGCTGTGGGCAGCCGGGCGCAGGCGGACGATCTGCGGGCCAAGTTCGACGGCGCGGTCGTAGCGATAGTGCGTGACATGGTGCAATGCGACATGAATCGACACGGCGTGCCTCCTGCGAGCCTGAGCGGTGGATGAACCCGCGCAAGACTTGTGCCAGGGCCCAAGTCCGGGGGGTTGTTCAACGACTCGTGGCAGTACAGCACCAAAACCGCGCAACCGGTGCATCCCTGTGCAGCTCACTGCACAGAAATGTGCCAGACGGCATGACCCGAAGCGGCTGCGCTCGCACTGTTAATGCAGCGCCAGCTCAATGCGCCAACGCTGACAGCGGACCGCCAACAAGACCGGCTTGCGCCGCGATCGGCAGCCAAAACAAAAACGCCAGCTCCGAGGAGCTGGCGTTCTGTTGTCTAGCGCGGTACCACCGGCTTGCGGGTTGGCTTCTTGCCTTTGCCCTTGGCCGCATCGGCACGCTCCTTGGCGGCCTGCTTGTTGCGGGCGAAGGCGGCGGCCTTGGCCTGTTCACGCTTGTCCCAGGCATTGCCACCGTCACTGCCACGCGGCGGCAGGCCGGTGTGCTGGGTCAGGATCTTGGTTTCCTTGGCCACTTTGTGGCTGCCGGCCGGTGTCGAGTTCTTGCGGCGGGCGCTCTGGTAGCTGTCGGTGGCCGGCTGATGGGTCGGAATCAGCTGGTGCTTGCCCGGGCCGATCAGGTCGCCACGCCCCATGCGCAGCAGGGCCTCGCGCAGCATCGGCCAGCCCTTGGGATCGTGGTAGCGCAGGAACGCCTTGTGCAGGCGACGCTGCTCCTCGCTCTTGACGATGGTCACGCCGTCGCTCTTGTAGGTGACCTTGCGCAGCGGGTTCTTGCCCGAGTGGTACATGGCGGTGGCGGTGGCCATCGGCGACGGATAGAACGCCTGCACCTGGTCGGCGCGGAAGCCGTTGCCCTTGAGCCACAGGGCCAGGTTCATCATGTCTTCGTCGGTGGTCCCCGGGTGGGCGGCGATGAAGTACGGAATCAGGTACTGCTCCTTGCCCGCTTCCTTGGAGTACTTCTCGAACATCCGCTTGAAGCGGTCGTAGGTACCGATGCCCGGCTTCATCATCTGATTGAGCGGACCTTCCTCGGTGTGTTCCGGGGCAATCTTCAGGTAGCCACCCACGTGGTGGGTCACCAGTTCCTTGACGTACTCCGGCGATTCCACCGCCAGGTCATAGCGCAGGCCGGAAGCGATGAGGATCTTCTTCACCCCGGGCAAGGCGCGGGCGCTGCGATACAGCTGGATCAACGACGAATGGTCGGTGTTCAGGTTCGGGCAGATGCCGGGGAACACGCAGGACGGCTTGCGGCACGCGGATTCGATCTCCGGGCTCTTGCAGGCAATGCGGTACATGTTCGCGGTCGGGCCGCCAAGGTCGGAGATCACTCCGGTAAAACCGGGAACCTTGTCGCGGATTTCTTCGATCTCGCGAATGATCGACTCTTCGGAACGGTTCTGGATGATCCGCCCTTCGTGCTCGGTGATGGAGCAGAAAGTACAGCCACCGAAGCAGCCGCGCATGATGTTCACCGAGAAGCGGATCATGTCGTAGGCCGGGATTTTTTCCTTGCCATAGGCCGGGTGCGGAACGCGCTGGTAAGGCATGCCGAACACGTAGTCCATTTCCTCGGTGGTCATGGGAATGGGCGGCGGGTTGAACCACACGTCCACTTCGCCATGTTTCTGCACCAAGGCGCGGGCGTTGCCCGGGTTGGTTTCCAGGTGCAGCACGCGGTTGGCGTGGGCGTACAGGACCGGGTCGTTGCGCACCTTCTCCATGGACGGCAGGCGGATCACGGTCTTGTCCCGGGTCATCCGCGGGCTGGCAAGGATCTGCACCACCTTGGCTTCGCTTGGATCTTCAACCGGGCCCTTCTCCTGCTCGATGGCGCAGGCCTGGGTGTCCTGGGTATTGACGTAGGGGTTGATGATCTTGTCGATCTTGCCCGGGCGGTCGATACGGGTGGAGTCCACTTCGTACCAGTCTTTGGGCGTATCGCGGCGGATGAAGGCGGTGCCGCGCACGTCGGTGATGTCTTCGATCTTGTGGCCATAGGACAGGCGCTGAGCCACTTCAACGATGGCCCGCTCGGCGTTGCCGTACAGCAGGATGTCGGCGCTGGCGTCGATCAGGATCGAGTTGCGCACCCGATCCTGCCAGTAGTCGTAGTGAGCAATACGGCGCAGGGAAGCCTCGATGCCGCCCAGGACGATCGGCACATGCTTGTAGGCTTCCTTGCAGCGCTGGCTGTACACCAGGCTGGCGCGGTCCGGACGCTTGCCCGCCAGGCCGCCCGGGGTGTAGGCGTCGTCGGAGCGGACTTTCTTGTCGGCGGTGTAGCGGTTGATCATCGAGTCCATGTTGCCGGCGGCGACACCGAAGAACAGGTTCGGCTCGCCGAGCTTCATGAAGTCGTCTTTGGACTGCCAGTTGGGCTGGGCGATGATCCCCACGCGAAAGCCCTGGGACTCCAGCAGCCGGCCGATGATCGCCATGCCGAACGAGGGGTGATCGACGTAGGCATCACCGGTGACGATGATGATGTCGCAGGAATCCCAGCCGAGCTGATCCATCTCCTCCCTGCTCATGGGCAGGAATGGTGCTGGCCCGAAACATTCGGCCCAGTACTTTGGATAGTCAAATAACGGCTTGGCTGCTTGCATGTCGATGACCGGTGTTGGCTTGGATAGGGACGCGTTGATTCACAGGGAAATTCGCGGGCGCGGAATATAGCACAAAAAATAACCAATTCCGACCATTATGGTCGGAATTCGGTGCAGCCCGATTCGCCGGCGAGCCGGCACCTACAGCTGGGCGCCGGCAAGCGAATTGCCAGCGAACGGGCGGGTTATTCGTCGTCGTCGAAGTTGTAACTGCCCGGCGCGAGGTTCTCGAAGCGGGTGTACTTGCCGATGAACGCCAGGCGGATAAAGCCGATGGGGCCGTTCCGCTGCTTGCCGATGATGATCTCGGCAATGCCCTTGTGCTCGGTCTCGGGGTGATACACCTCATCCCGGTACACGAACATGATCACGTCGGCGTCCTGCTCGATCGCTCCGGATTCCCGCAAGTCGGAGTTCACCGGGCGCTTGTTGGGGCGTTGTTCCAGAGAGCGGTTGAGCTGGGACAAGGCCACCACCGGGCAGTTGAATTCCTTGGCCAGGGCTTTGAGGGACCGGGAGATCTCGGAAATCTCGTTGGTCCGGTTGTCACCGCTGGACCCCGGGATCTGCATCAGCTGCAGGTAGTCGATCATGATCAGCGCGATGTCGCCGTGCTCACGCACCAGGCGACGGGTCCGCGCACGCATCTCCGAAGGGCTGATACCCGCGGTGTCGTCGATGAACAGCTTGCGGTCGTTGAGCAGGTTGACCGCCGAGGTCAGCCGCGGCCAATCGTCGTCTTCCAGCTGGCCGGAACGGACCTTGGTCTGGTCGATGCGGCCCAGGGAGGACAGCATACGCATGATCAGCGATTCGCCTGGCATCTCCAGGGAGTACACCAGCACCGCCTTGTCGCTGCGCAGCACCGCGTTCTCCACCAGGTTCATGGCGAAGGTGGTCTTACCCATGGACGGACGGCCGGCGACGATGATCAAGTCGGCCGGTTGCAGGCCGCTGGTCTTCTCGTCGAGGTCGGTGTAGCCGGTTGACAGGCCGGTGATGGCGTTGTCGGTATTGAACAGGGTATCGATGCGGTCGATGGCCTTGGTCAGCAACTCGTTGACGCCCACCGGACCGCCGGTCTTGGGCCGCGCCTCGGCAATCTGGAAGATCTGCCGTTCGGCCTCGTCGAGGATCTCTTCGGCGGTGCGACCTTCAGGGTTGAAGGCGCTGTCAGCGATCTCGGTACTGATGCCGATCAGTTGGCGCAGGGTCGCCCGCTGGCGAACGATCTGCGCATAGGCCTTGATGTTGGCCACCGACGGGGTGTTCTTGGCCAGCTCGCCGAGATAGCCCAGGCCGCCGACCTGGGAGGTCTGGCCTTCCTTGTCCAACTGCTCGGACAGGGTGACCACGTCGATGGGCATGTTCTGATCGGCCAGCTTGGCGATGGCGCGGAAGATCAAACGGTGGTCATGCCGATAGAAATCGCCGTCGGACACTTGATCCAACACGCGTTCCCAGGCGTTGTTGTCCAGCATCAGACCACCGAGCACGGCCTGTTCGGCCTCGATGGAATGCGGCGGCACCTTCAGGGCAGCGGTTTGCAGATCGTATTGCTCGGGAGCGGAAATATCGTTCATGGCCACTTGGAATTCGGGGGTGAAAATCAGGATCAGCAGAAAGACAAAGGGCACGACCTGTAAACAGGATCGTGCCCGATGTTAACCGTCAGCCACACAAGGTGCCAGACGATTTGGTACTGCTTAAGCAGCCACCACGACAACGCGTACGGTTGCTTCAACTTCAGCGTGCAGGTGCACGGCTACGTCGAATTCACCTACGTTGCGGATGGTGCCGTTCGGCAGACGAACTTCGCTTTTTGCAACTTCAACGCCGGAGGCGGTCAGTGCATCAGCGATGTCGTGGGTGCCGATCGAACCGAACAGCTTGCCTTCGTCACCGGCGGTGGCAGTGATGGTCACTTCCAGCTCGGCCAGTTGGGCAGCGCGGCTTTCAGCCGAAGCTTTACGGTCTGCAGCCAGTTTTTCCAGCTCAGCACGACGCTCTTCGAACGCAGCCAGGTTGGCAGCGGTAGCAGCGGTGGCTTTGCCGTAAGGCAGCAGGTAGTTACGGCCGTAACCAGCCTTAACGTTCACTTTGTCGCCCAGGTTGCCCAGGTTGGCGACTTTTTCCAGAAGGATCAGTTGCATGTGAAAATCCTCTTAACTTTTAACCTTCACCGTTCGCGTTATCGGCGTCTTTCGGCGCCAAACGACCGCGAAAATCAACCAGACTGTCGACAATGGCCAGGACCACTAGCAACGGATAGATCAGCTGCATGAATGGCAACAGCGTGACGTACAACCCCACCAGCCAGAATCTGGCCAGTCGCCCTTGCGCCACCAGCCCGTGAATCAGGGCCAGCCCGGCAAAAGCCAGCGGGACACTGCACATCGGCGTGAGCATGGCCAGTTGAGGTCCGAAATTCGGCCCCACCAACATGCACGCCAGCAGCAACATCGCTGGCCCAAGAGGGATTCTGATGGCGCGAAACTCGCGACCAAAACCACCCGGGTTATACAACACAGCCTGCCAGTAACGCCCAAGAATCAGGCTCAGCACGCTGATGGCTTGCAACAAGGCCGCTATCAGGCCGGTCAGGATCGGTGCAATCAGCGTGGCAAGACGAGCTCGCTCTTCAACCGATAACTGCTGGTAGACCTCACCCAAGGCCATCGGCAGGATCTTTATCAATTCCTGCGACAACGCTTCGATCTGAGGGCGGAAAGCCGCACCCAGGACTCCAGCAAACACCAATCCCATCGCTATGCTGACCAGCAGCACGCGGCTCCAGGACTCGCCTGCGCGCAAAACCAACGCAAGACTCGAAGACCCCACCAGCACCAGAAATGCTCGCGGGTCATCGAACGCCAGCCACCAGAACAAAGCCGGCAGCATTCCCAGAGCGAGGACACCAAGGGCATCCTTCAACCCGCGCCGCAGAAGCACCAGGCTCCCCGCGGCAGCACCCAACCAATACAACAACGGCAATGCCGAACAGCCAGCCACTACCAGAGTGGCCTGCATACGACCGCGCATGATGAACTCAGCTAAGGCGCGCATGCATTCAATCCCTTACTACTTGTCGACTGCCCAGTCTCAGCGGCCGTGGCTGTCGGTGTAGGCCAGCAGGGCCAGGAAGCGGGCGCGCTTGATAGCGGTGGCCAGCTGACGCTGATAACGAGCTTTGGTACCGGTGATGCGGCTTGGAACGATTTTGCCGGTCTCGGATACGTAGGCTTTCAGAGTGTTGAGATCTTTGTAATCGATCTCTTTCACGTCTTCAGCGGTGAAGCGGCAGAATTTACGACGACGGAAGAAACGTGCCATGTAATTGGCTCCTCAAAAGGTCCGTGGATTACTCGTCAGCGTTATCGCTGGCGTCGCTGTTGTCGCTGTCATCGCCATCGGCGCTGTCAGCATGCTCAGGACGGTCACGACGCTCACGGCGCTCACTGCGGTTTTCTTCAGCCTTGAGCATCTCGGATTGGCCAGTGATGGCTTCTTCGCGACGGATGACCAGGTTACGGATCACAGCATCGTTGTAACGGAAGTTGTCTTCCAGCTCAGCCAGGGCTTTACCGGTGCACTCAACGTTCAGCATCACGTAGTGAGCCTTGTGAACATTGTTGATTGCATAGGCCAGTTGACGACGGCCCCAGTCTTCCAGACGGTGGATTTTGCCGCCGTCTTCTTCGATCAGCTTGGTGTAACGCTCAACCATGCCGCCGACTTGCTCGCTTTGATCCGGGTGGACCAAAAAGATGATTTCGTAATGACGCATGAATGCTCCTTACGGGTTGTAGCCTGCCGCCTATAAGCGGTCAGACAAGGAGTGAATGACACTTGTGTGTCTTGCCTGTTAGTAGGCACATATGCGCCTGCCGTCACGGCAAGGGGCGCAATTGTAGAGAAGGGGGAACAGCGGCGCAAGGCAATTGGTGATTATTTGAACAATCACCTGCAGGAGCCAACGAGCCGGCAATGGACGGCAGGGCGTGGTTCGCCGGCAAGCCGGCTCCTACGGGATAGATCAGGCTTTCTTGGCGACAGCCTTGGCCTTGGCGCCGCGCTGGCGCATGGCTTCGAACAGGCAGACACCCGTGGCCACGGAGACGTTGAGGCTGCTGACGCTGCCGGCCATTGGCAGGCGCACCAGATAGTCGCAGTGCTCGCGAGTCAGGCGACGCATGCCCTTGCCTTCGGCCCCCATGATGATGATGGTCGGGCCGGTCAGGTCCTGATCGTACAACTCCTGCTCGGCCTCGCCGGCGGTACCGACGATCCACAGGCCGCGCTGCTGAAGCTTTTCCAGGGTACGGGCCAGATTGGTCACCGCCACCAGCGGAATCACTTCGGCAGCGCCGCAAGCCACCTTACGTACGGTCGGGGTCAGAGTGGCCGACTTGTCCTTGGGCACCAGCACCGCCAGGGCACCCGCCGCATCGGCGGTACGCAGGCAGGCGCCAAGGTTGTGCGGATCGGTCACGCCATCCAACACCAGCAACAGCGGCGCGCCCTCGGTGCGATCCAGCAGCTCGTCGAGCATGGCTTCGCCCCACACCTGGCTTGGGCTGACTTCCGCCACCACCCCCTGGTGCACGCCTTCAACCCAGGCGTCCATCTCGCGTCGCTCGGCCTGGCCAACCGACACACGGTTCTGCGCAGCCAGATCAACCAGCACCTGAACCCGTGGGTCACTGCGCCCTTCAGCCAACCAGATCTGCTTGACCCGCTTGGGATGGTGACGCAGCAACGCTTCTACAGCATGCACGCCGTAGATCTTTTCCAACTGACTCATGACTTGGCCTTAGGTTTGCGCGCGCCGCCGCTTTTCGCGCCGGAAGCGGAGCCCGCCTTGGGCGGACCTTTACGATGTTTGCTCGGTTTGGCTGGCCGGTCGCTGTCTCTGGCCGGAGCCGATTTGCCGGACTTTCCCCCAGACGCCGCTTTACCACCGCCTTTGGCTCCCGCCAGCAGCGCCTGTTTCATTTCACGACTTTTGCGTACTTCGGCGTTTTTTGCCGCCGCATCGCTCGGACGGTAAGCCTCGACCGCTTTCTCCTTGGCAGAGCTGCGACGCCCCGCCTTCGCTGGAGCTGGCTCTTCGACTGCCTTGCTCGCCGGCACGTCCGCAGCCCCCCGCTTTTTGCGGCCAATAGGTGCAGCAATGGTCTTTTCGGCCATCTCGAAATCGATTTTGCGCTCGTCCAGATCTACGCGCATGACCCGCACTTCCACGGTGTCGCCCAAGCGGAAGCTGCGACCGGTGCGCTCGCCCGCCAAGCGGTGATGCACAGGATCGAAGTGGTAGTAGTCACCTGGCAGCGCAGTGACATGCACCAGGCCTTCGACGTAGATATCGGTGAGCTCGACGAACAGACCAAAACCGGTGACCGCAGTGATCACGCCAGGGAAGGATTCGCCGACGCGATCCTTCATGAACTCGCACTTGAGCCAGTTCACCACGTCACGAGTGGCTTCGTCGGCGCGACGCTCACTCATCGAGCACTGCTCGCCGAGCTGCTCGAGGATGGCCTCGTCGTACGGATAGATACGCGCTTTCGGAATACTCATCGCTCCGGCTCGACGCACGTGCGGCGTGTCTTGCTTGGAGTGGATGACACTGCGAATGGCCCGGTGGGTCAGCAGGTCCGGGTAACGACGGATCGGCGAAGTGAAGTGGGTATAGGCTTCGTAATTCAGGCCGAAGTGGCCCTGATTATCAGCGCTGTACACCGCCTGGCTCAGCGAGCGCAGCATCACGGTCTGGATCAGGTGGTAATCCGGACGATCCTTGATGGTTTCCAGCAGCGCCTGGTAGTCCTTCGGCGTAGGACCATCCTTGCCTTTATGCAGGGACAGGCCCAGCTCGCCAAGGAAGGCACGCAGCTTCTCCAGACGCTCCGGCGGCGGACCGTCGTGCACCCGGTACAGGGCCGGAATCTCGTGCTTCTTGAGGAACTCGGCGGTGGCCACGTTGGCCGCCAGCATGCACTCCTCAATCAGTTTGTGAGCATCGTTGCGCGTGGTTGGACGAATTTCGGCGATCTTGCGCTCGGAACCGAAGATGATCCGGGTTTCCTGGGTTTCAAAGTCGATGGCGCCACGGGTATGGCGAGCACCGAGCAGGACCTTGTACAGCGCATACAATTGCTTAAGGTGCGGTACGACATCCGCGTACTCACCGCGCAGTTGCTTGGCTTCGGTGGTTTTCGGCTGCTCGAGCATGGCGCTGACCTTGTTGTAGGTCAGTCGCGCCTTGGAGTGGATCACCGCTTCATAGAACTGGTAATCGGTCATTTCGCCGGACTTGGAGATGGTCATCTCACAAACCATGGCCAGGCGATCAACTTTCGGGTTCAGCGAGCACAGGCCATTGGAAAGCTGCTCAGGCAGCATCGGGATAACCCGCTCGGGGAAATACACCGAGTTGCCACGCACCTGGGCTTCAGCATCCAGAGCCGAACCAATCTTCACGTAGCTGGAGACGTCGGCAATGGCCACGTACAGTTTCCAGCCGCCGCCGAACAGGCGCAGCTTGCCGGGCTTGGCTTCGCAGTACACCGCGTCGTCGAAGTCGCGAGCGTCTTCACCGTCGATAGTGACGAAAGGCAGGTCACGCAGATCGATGCGCTTCTCTTTGTCCTTCTCCTCCACTTCCGGCTTGAGCTTGGCGGCCTCTTTGAGCACGGCCTCGGGCCAGACATGGGGAATATCGTAGGTGCGCAGGGCAACGTCGATTTCCATGCCCGGCGCCATGTAGTTGCCTACCACTTCAACTACGTCGCCTTGTGGCTGGAAGCGCGGCGTCGGCCAGTGAGTAATCTTCACTTCAACGAACTGACCGACCTTGGCATTGGCATTACGCCCCGGCGTCACCAGCACTTCCTGCTGGATCTTCGGGTTATCTGCTACCACAAAGCCAATACCGCCCTCTTCAAAGTAACGCCCCACGATGCTTTCATGGGCACGAGATACCACTTCGACGATCACGCCTTCGCGGCGACCACGACGATCCAGGCCGGAAACTCTGGCCAAGGCGCGGTCACCATCGAATACCAGGCGCATTTGCGCCGGGCTCATGAACAGGTCGTCGCTGCCATCATCCGGCACCAGAAAGCCGAAGCCGTCGCGGTGGCCGCTGATACGACCGAGGATCAGGTCGAGCTTGTCCACCGGCGCATAAGTGCCGCGGCGGGTGTAGATCAGTTGAGCGTCGCGCTCCATGGCGCGTAGGCGGCGGCGCAAAGCTTCAAGTTGGTCCTCTGTGGTCAGACCGAACTCTTCTACCAACTGCTCGCGACTAGCAGGCGAACCCCGATCAGCAAGGTGCTGGAGGATGAGTTCGCGGCTAGGAATAGGGTTTTCGTATTTTTCCGCTTCACGAGCGGCCTCGGGATCGAGGGACTGCCAATCGGCCATTAGATAAATTTCACCTTGTCTATATGCGGGTTAGTTTGGCATACGCGTATTGAAACGGGAAATTTCAGGCTCAGACAACGCTGGAAAAATCCTCATCGCCGCCTCAGAAACATCCTCACGCCTGCCACCGGAGACTTTTTTCAAACTTTTTTGAAATCGGGGGTTTACAGCTTAAAAGAGCCTCCGTATAGTGCGCGCCATCGACGACGGAGACGTCAGCGATAATGCCCAGATGGTGAAATTGGTAGACACGCCAGCTTCAGGTGCTGGTGACCGCAAGGTCGTGGAAGTTCGAGTCTTCTTCTGGGCACCAATTCAAGAGCTTGAGATTAGATCAATTTCAAGACTCAAACAAAAACCCGCGAAAGCGGGTTTTTGCATTCTAAGTGTTTGATTTAATAAAACCAAAACAGGGGTTTACAGATCAAAACACGGTCCGTATAGTGCGCTCCATCGACACGGCAACGACGTCGATACTGCCCAGATGGTGAAATTGGTAGACACGCCAGCTTCAGGTGCTGGTGACCGCAAGGTCGTGGAAGTTCGAGTCTTCTTCTGGGCACCAATTCAAACTTGAGAGCATCGCTTTCAAGTCTCTCAAAAACCCGCGAAAGCGGGTTTTTGCGTTTCTGCATCCAGGTATTCCCTCGCCTCATCGCCCCGCCGTCGTACCCGCAAAGCGCACATGAGAAACGATATCGTTTATGATTGTTACAAGTTTTTGCGGCACTACAGTGAGGAAACCTGCGAATGATGTTCAGAAATACCCTCCTTCCAACATCCCTTCTGCGTGGCTTGACCATCACTTTGCTGGGACTGACCCTGGCATCTCCACTCACCCAGGCAGCCGATCCGGTTTCCCTGACCCTGTATAACGGCCAGCACAAGGAAGTCGGCGATGCCGTTGCCAAGGCCTTCGAAGCCAAGACCGGCATCCACGTCAACGTGCGCAAGGGCAGCAGCAATCAGTTGGCCAGCCAGGTCGTCGAAGAAGGCGATCGCTCCCCCGCTGATGTGATCTACACCGAAGAGTCCCCGCCCCTGAACAAACTGGGCGAACAAGGCCTGCTTGCCCAGACCGATGCCGCGACCCTGGCCGTCCTGCCCAAGGAATACGTAGCCAGCAACGGCACCTGGATCGGCATCACTGCTCGAGTGCGAGTGGTGGCTTTCAACCCGAAACTGATCAATGAGAAAGACCTGCCCAAGTCGGTGATGGAGTTCTCCCAGCCACAGTGGCAAGGCAAGGTCGGTTTCGTACCGACCAGCGGCGCCTTCCAGGAACAAGCCGTGGCCATCATCAAATTGCACGGCATGGATGCAGCAGAAGAGTGGCTGACCGGCCTGCGGGCATTCGGCAAGGTCTATAGCAATAACATGGTAGCCCTCAAGGCCGTGGAAAACGGCGAAGTGGCCAGCGTCCTAGTGAACAACTACTACTGGTTCGCACTGCAACGGGAAAAAGGTCAACTGGACTCGAAGCTGCACTATTTCACCGGCGGCGATGTTGGTGGCCTGATCACGGTCTCCAGCGCCGCAGTGCTCAAGTCCAGCAAACACCCGAAAGAAGCTCAACAGTTCCTTGCCTATATGGCCAGCGAAGAGGGTCAGCGGGTGATCACCCAGACCACCGCCGAGTACCCACTGCATAAAGGCATGGAGTCGGATCGCGGCCTCAAGCCATTCAGTGAACTGCAGGCTCCGAAAGTAACCCCGGCCGACCTCGGAAATGCCGAGGAAGCACTGGACCTGGAACGCGACGTCGGCCTGAACTGATGAGTCCACCACTCTGCGCCCCCGCCTCGCGCACGCCTTACGTGCCGAGGCGCAAGCGACCATCGATCTGGCTGCTGCTGCCGGTATTGCTACTGGTTTGCCTGAGCCTGCTGCCTCTGCTGTATGTCGGGCTCAAGGCCTGGCAAGCCGGCTGGGCCGAAGCGCTGCACCTGCTGTGGCGCCCTTATGTATTCCGCCTGCTAAGCAACACCTTGCTACTGATGCTGGGAGTCACCATCGCCTGCGCAATGATCGGCCTATCCCTGGCTTGGCTGCTGGAACGCAGCGATCTGCCAGGGCGACGGATCTGGGGCGTAGTGCTGTGCCTGCCCTTCGCCGTACCGGCCTTCATCAGCAGCTTCACCTGGGTGTCCCTGAGCGCCGGATTTGAAGGACTGGGCGGTGCGATCCTGGTGATGACCCTGTCCAAATACCCCCTAGTGTTCCTGCCAGTGGCAGCCACCCTACGCAATCTTGACCCCTCCCTCGAAGAGTCCGCAAGCACCCTTGGGCAAAATCGCTGGGGCGTGTTCTTCAAGATCACCCTGCCCCTGCTCTGGCCATCGTTACTGGCAGGAGCCCTGTTGATTGCCCTGCACATGCTGGTGGAATTCGGCGCCCTGTCGATCATCGGCCTGCAAACCTTCACCACGGCGATCTATCAGCAATTCGAGCTGGAGTTCAGCAACGCCAACGCAGCCATGCTCTCGGCGGTACTGCTGGTGCTGTGCCTGATACTGCTGGGTCTAGAGCTGCGGGTTCGCGGCAAGGGGCGTCACGTACGGACCGGCCAAGGTGCAGCGCGACATGCAGAACAGGTACGCCTGGGACGCTGGTCCGCAGGCGGACAAATCTACTGCCTGCTACTGGCCTTGATTGGCAGCGGTGTTCCACTGGGCATGCTTGCCTACTGGCTGGCCGTGGGTTCATCGGCCGCTTTCCCGGTGGCAGCCATCGGCGAAGCACTGCTTTCCTCCCTGGCGCTGTCCCTGGGCGGTGCCGCCCTGTGCCTGGCGCTGGCGGTTCCTGTGGGACTGCTAGTGGTGCGTCACAAGGGACGACTGGCCATCTGGGCCGAGCGTCTGCCCTACCTGTTGCATGCCCTGCCCGGCCTGGTGATCGCCCTGACGCTGGTGTACTTCGCCCTGCACTATGTGCCGGTGCTGTATCAAACCTCGGCGCTGTTACTGATCGCCTATGCCTTGCTGTTCCTACCCCTGGCACAGGCGCCCATCCGCACCGCCCTGAACAAGGCCGCGCCGCAACTGGAAGAAGCGGCAAGAACCCTGGGAGCATCGTCATTCAGTGCTTTTTGCCGGGTGACGCTGCCGATCATCTTTCCAGCACTGGGCGCGGCCTTCGCCCTGGTGTTTCTGGATGCGATGAAAGAGCTGACTGCAACCTTGCTGCTCAGCCCGACCGGGCTCAATACCCTGGCCACAGAGGTCTGGGCCCATACCGCGAATGTGGAGTTTGCGGCCGCGGCACCTTATGCAGCACTGCTGATTCTGGTGTCTGGGCTGCCGGTGTACCTGCTGACGACGCGGATGTATCTGAGCCGTTGAGAAGTGCTTCGCCGGCACGCCGACTCCTACAAAGCAACGTAGGAGCCAGCCGGCCAGCGAAAGATCAAGCGCGGAACTGCCCCAGACTGGCCTTGAGCTGCGCCGCCAGGCTGTCCAGTACCTTGCCGCTGGCGGTGGTCTCCACCACAGCCTGAGCCGCTCGCTCGGCCTGGGCATGAATGGTTTCCACCCGCCCCCGCACCGCTTGCGCGCCCTGAGCCTGATGCGCTGCAGCCTGGGTGGCCAAGCCAATCGCGGCATGCACCTGTTCGACCGAAGACTGCACCGTCTGCTGCAGGCGGACACTGTCACGCAGCACCAGCAAACCCTCGCTGGCCTGACGGCCGGCCTGGCCAATAGCCGCCACCGCCTCCCGCGCGCCCTGTTGCAACGCGCCGATATGGGCCTGGATATCGCCTGTGGAACTCTGGGTCTTGCTGGCCAGGGCTCGCACCTCATCCGCCACCACGGCAAACCCGCGTCCGGTTTCACCGGCGCGCGCTGCTTCGATCGCCGCATTCAGCGCCAGCAGGTTGGTCTGTTCGGCAATGCCATGAATCACCGTCAGCACCACCTCGATCTGCTCGCTCTGCTGAGCCAGGCGCTCGATCACCTTGGCCCCGGTATCCACCTGCCCGGCCAGGGCTTCGATCAGGCTGCCGACCTGCTCCGAAGTGCGGGTGTTCTCGTCAGTGGCCTGACGGATCTCCACCACCTGCTGCAGCGCCGCCTGCATCGCCTGGCTTTCCGCCTGGGCCTCATCAGCCATCTGCGATAGCGCCCGCAAGCTTTCGGCCACTTCGTCACGCTGCGCCTCAGCCGCTGCATCCGCCCCAGCATTGCGCAGGCTCATAGCCCCAATCTCCACACCGGTACGCTGCGCCACATCGCCCGCTTCACGCACAATGGGCTGCAACTTATCCACAAAGCGATTCACCGCCGAGGCCATATCACCGATCTCATCATTGCTGTTGAGGGGCACGCGCTTGGTCAGATCCCCTTCGCCTGCTGCCAGATCGTTGAGAGCCGTGATCAACAGATGCAGTTTGTTCACCACTCGCCGCCCCAACACTACCGCCAGCAACAGCAGCAGGGCCAACCCCACCAGCGCCAGGCCCACACCGATCTGCCAGCGCAAGGTGGCCGCAGCCTCCTGCACCGTGCTTGCGGTATTGGCCTGCATCTGCGCGGCAGTTGCCTGAGCCGATTGCAAGCGCGAGCGCATGGCCGCCGAACTGTCGGCGGAGGCTCCCTTGAGACTGTCGCCAACCAACTGGTCACTGCTGGCGATCAATGCCCCGAAGCGCTGATCCAAGGCGGCGATATCTGCCTCTACCGAAGCCGTGGACACCCCCATCAGCACCTTGCCGATTTCCACTCCATTAGGATTGATCGACGCCTCAAGGTAGTAGACAGAAGGATCGTTCTTGGCGGCATCCAGAACCTTGTCCAAGGCCCGATCGCCCTTGCCCTTTTCCAACAGGGCCTTGTTGATCGGATTCTCACGATTCAGATAGCGAGTCAGATGCTCACCTGCTGCATCGTCATAGACCACGAACAGTACGTTGGGGTTACGCTGGGCACGCCGTGCGAACTCGGACAGAGTCGGCACATCACTGTCCCACATGGCACGAGGCGCCACAGAGGCCAGCAACTGGGCCATATCATTGGCGGAGTCCTTGAGGTCCTTCTCCAGCGCTGCACGCAGCTGGACCTGCTCCTCCTTTAGACGCGAAGACAGCCCCGCCGTCAGACGCTGACGCGTACTGCTGGACAGGCTTTCCAGACTGGAAGTGACTTCCTTGCCCGCCTGCTCGAGTTCGCCAGACAACTTCTGGCTATCAACACCCAAACGCGCAGCCAGATCGGCCTCCAGGGCAGTCACCGTGCTCCGAGTCAGGGCAACGGCGAGCACTACCTGCACCAAAAGGGCGATACCGAGAGTAACGAACACAGGCCGCAGTAAACGGCTTTGTAACAGTGAGAGAACGGCCGACACAGGAAATCCCTCTACTTTTGGCGCCATTATTCTGATGGCACTCTAGAAGCGAGTTTCACAGCAAGGGTCGTGCCGCACGGCGGACAGAAACGACAAAGGGCCCGATCAAGGGCCCTTTGGTTTTTACATCAACGACTTATCAAGCAAACGGATGGCGCAGAACGATGGTTTCGTTGCGGTCCGGGCCCGTCGAAATAATGTCGATCGGCGCGCCGACCAACTCTTCGATGCGCTTGATGTAGGCCTGAGCAGCGGCAGGCAGCTCTTCCAGGGTCTTGACACCCAGGGTCGACTCGCTCCAGCCCGGCATCTGCTCGTACACCGGCTCCAGGCCGATGTAGCTATCGGCGTCGGTAGGCGCGTCGATGACTGCACCATCCTGGTTCTTGTAGCCAACACAGATATTGATGGTTTCCAGGCCGTCCAGTACGTCCAGCTTGGTCAGGCACAGGCCCGAGATGCTGTTGACGTCGATGGCGCGACGCAGGATCACGGCATCGAACCAGCCGCAACGACGGGCCCGGCCAGTGGTGGCACCGAACTCGTGACCGCGCTTGGCCAGGAAAGCGCCGACGTCATCGAACAGCTCAGTCGGGAACGGACCCGAACCCACACGAGTGGTGTAGGCCTTGGTGATGCCCAGGATGTAGTCCAGGTACATCGGGCCTACGCCCGAACCGGTGGCGATGCCGCCAGCGGTGGTGTTGGAGCTGGTGACATACGGATAGGTGCCGTGGTCGATGTCCAGCAGCGAACCCTGGGCGCCTTCGAACATGATGTCCTTGCCAGCGCGACGCAGCTGGTGCAGCTCGGCGGTGACGTCGAGCATCATCGGCTTGAGCAGCTCGGCGTATTCCATGCACTCGTCCAGCGTCTTCTGGAAGTCGATGGCCGGCTCTTTGTAGTAATTGACCAGCACGAAGTTGTGGTAGTCCAGCAACTCGCCCAGCTTGGCGGCGAAACGCTCGCGGTGGAACAGATCACCGATGCGCAGCCCGCGACGGGCAACCTTGTCTTCGTAAGCCGGGCCGATGCCGCGACCTGTAGTACCGATCTTCTGCTCGCCACGAGCCTTCTCGCGGGCCTGGTCCAGGGCTACGTGATAGGACAGGATCAGCGGGCAGGAAGGGCTGATACGCAGGCGCTCACGCACCGGTACGCCTTTCTCTTCCAGCTTGACGATTTCACGCATCAAGGCATCCGGTGCTACCACTACGCCGTTACCGATCAGGCACTGCACGCCTTCGCGCAGCACGCCGGACGGAATCAGGTGCAGGACGGTCTTCTCACCATCGATTACCAAAGTGTGGCCAGCGTTGTGGCCACCTTGGTAGCGCACTACGGCGGCGGCATGTTCGGTCAGCAGATCAACGATCTTGCCTTTGCCCTCATCACCCCACTGGGTGCCCAGGACTACGACATTCTTACCCATAACACTTGTCCTCATTCGCGCAAACTTGGTGCCGGCAGCCGCCGGCAGGAAAACTCAAGAAGCCAGCGGCAATACTTGCCAAAGCCCATTCTGCTGAATCAATTGCCGGTCGCAGTCCGCTTCACGGGCGGCGGCCAAAGGTTGCCCAGGCAGAGCCTGAACGACACGCTGACCCTCACTGCGCAACTGGCAGACGGTCTGCCAGAGTGCCGCGTCGGTGCTGTCAG
Source organism: Pseudomonas danubii (assembly GCF_042980055.1). Classification (NCBI taxonomy): domain Bacteria; kingdom Pseudomonadati; phylum Pseudomonadota; class Gammaproteobacteria; order Pseudomonadales; family Pseudomonadaceae; genus Pseudomonas; species Pseudomonas danubii. Next base: position 1,874,401 of record NZ_CP116502.1, on the reverse strand, counting down.
GCATCCAGATACCACCAGACGGCAGCTCGACCTCAGCACGCCCCAGGGTCACCAGGGTTTTCAAATCGGTAGAAAAACCGGTCGCTGGACGGGCACGTCCAAAATCCGCGCCGATGTCATCGTAGCGACCGCCCTGGGCGATGGATTGACCCACGCCCGGTACAAACACCGCGAACACCACACCCGTGTGGTAGTGATAGCCCCGCAGCTCGCCCAGATCGAAATACAACGGTAAGTCAGGGAAACGCACCGACAAGCGCTCGGCGATCGTCAGCAACTCATCCAGGGCCAGCAGCACCGAGGTCGGCGCACCCGCCAGGCGACGGCGAGCATCGCCCAATACTTCGCGGCCACCACACAACTCCACCAGGGAGCGCAGCATGTCGGCCAGATCGGCCGGCAGGCCCTGGGTCAGGCTGATGACTTCATCGATCGCCTTGCGCTGCAGGGCATCGAACAATTGTTGCTCCACGGCACCGGACAGGCCGGCAGCCTGGGCCAGGCCGCGGTAGATGCCCACATGCCCCAGATCCATGTGCACATCCGGCACATCGGCCAACTGCAGCATGGCCAACATCAGACTGATGACCTCAACGTCGCTGCTCGGGCTGGCGTCGCCATACAACTCGGCGCCTAACTGGATCGGGCTGCGCGAGGACGACAAGGCCCGCGGCTGAGCATGCAGCACGCTGCCGGCATAGCACAGGCGGCTCGGCCCTTCGCGACGCAGGGTGTGGGCATCGATTCGCGCCACTTGTGGCGTAATGTCGGCACGGAACCCCATCTGCCGACCCGACTGCGGGTCGATGACCTTGAAGGTACGCAGATCCAGGTCCTGGCCGGCACCTGTCAGCAGGGATTCCAGGTATTCGATATGGGGAGTCACGACAAACTCGTAACCCCAACTCTGAAACAGATCCAACACCTGACGACGCGCCACTTCAATGCGCGCCGCTTCCGGCGGCAATACTTCTTCGATGCCATCTGGCAGCAGCCAGCGGTCTACCGTTGCCATTACGCCATTCCCCTATGGTCCGGGCGGCAAGCCTGGGGCCAGCCTTAGAGTGAAGCAGAAAACAGTCGCATCCGACGCGAGCTCAGCCGGACAGGCAGCCAGGAATCAGCTGTACAGACTATTTTCCTCGAAAAATCTTGCCGAGCTCTTGAACGAGCCACGGCCAATCAAAGATGCAGACGCAAAAAAGCCGGGAATTTCCCGGCTGCCGCATCATACACCCGTTTTCCCAAAGGATCACCCCGCGAGGCATTTTAGCCGCCCGGCGGGGTGCCCAAGGATCAGGGCCTGATCAAGGCTTGGACTTTTCCAGGTAGTGGAAGAAGTCGCTGCTTGGGTCCAGAACCATGACGTCGGATTTGTTTGCAAAGCTTTCACGGTAGGCACGCAGGCTACGGTAGAACGCGTAGAACTCCTGATCCTGGCCGTAGGCCTTGGCGTAGATCGCCGCCGCCTGAGCATCACCATCACCGCGCGCCTCTTCAGACTCGCGATAGGCTTCAGCCAGCAGCACGCGACGCTGACGATCAGCGTCAGCACGAATACCTTCGGCCAACTCGTTACCCTTGGCACGGTGCTCGCGAGCCTCACGCTCACGCTCGGTGCTCATGCGCTCGAACACGCTGCGGTTCACTTCCTTCGGCAGATCGATGGCCTTGACCCGGACATCGACCACTTCGATACCCAGCTCCTTTTCCGCCATCCTGTTCAGCGAAGCCGTGATATCCGCCATCAGCGCATCACGCTCACCGGAAACCACTTCATGCAGGGTGCGCTTACCAAACTGGTCACGCAGGCCCGATTCCAGACGACGGGAAAGACGCTCGTCGGCAATTTGCTTGAGACCGGAAGTTGCGGTGTAGAAGCGCTCAGCATCCTTCACTCGCCACTTGGCGTAGGCATCCACCATGACGGCTTTCTTTTCCAGGGTCAGGAAGCGCTGTGTCGGTGCATCCAGGGTCATCAGGCGCGCATCAAACTTACGCACCTGGTTCACGTAGGGCACTTTCACATGCAGGCCAGGCTGGACATCAGCCTGGACCACGCGACCGAACTGCAGCAACACCGCGCGCTCGGTCTGAGCGACGATGTAGAAGCTGTTCCAGGCAACCACCGCCACGACAACGCCCACGATCAGGGCGATCAGCGATTTATTGCTCATCAGCGACTCTCCCTAGAACGCGTCTGCTGCTGTTGCTGCATGTGCTCCGCAGCGGCGCGCGCATTCGCTTCATTGCTGGTCGCAGACGCTGATCCCGTTGCCGGAACACCGCCGCTACGACCACTGTCGATCATCTTGTCCAGCGGCAGGTAGAGCAGGTTGTTCTGCCCGCCTTTGCTGCCGGTTACCAGAACTTTGCTGGTATTGCTGAAGACTTCCTGCATGGTGTCCAGGTACAGGCGCTGACGAGTCACTTCAGGAGCCTTGCGGTACTCGGCAACCAGCTTGGTAAAGCGATCAGCCTCACCCTTGGCCCGCGATACCACTTCGTCGCGATAACCATTGGCATCTTCGAGGATGCGCTGAGCCTGACCACGAGCCTCCGGCACAACACCGTTGGCGTAGGTTTCAGCCTGGTTGCGCGAACGCTGTTCGTCTTCACGAGCTCGGATCACGTCATCGAAGGCTTCCTGCACTTCACGTGGTGCAGCTGCGCTCTGTACGTTCACCTGAGTCACGGTGATACCGGTGCGGTAGTTGTCGAGGAAGCGTTGCAACCGCTCCTTGATTTCACTGGCCATCAATTCACGACCTTCAGTCAACACCTGATCCATGGCGGTGGAGCCCACCACATGGCGCAGGGCGCTGTCGGTTGCATGCTGCAGACTGATTTCCGGCTGATCAACGTTCAACACGAAGTCCTGCAGATTGCTGATCTTGTACTGCACGGTCAGCGGCACTTCGACGATGTTCTCGTCCTCGGTGAGCATCTGCCCCTGCTTGGTGTAGGCACGCTCACGCGTGACGTTTTCCATGTACTTGCGATCGATCGGCGGGAAGTAGATGTTCAGACCCGGGCCGACGGTTTCGTAGTATTTGCCGAAGCGCAGCACCACGGCCTGCTCCTGCTCATCGACTACATAAACCGCGCTGTACAGCCACACGGCCGCCAGCACGACAAGACCAATGCCCAGCAAGCCGAAACCACCGCCCTTGCCGGAGCTACCGCCGTCATCACCACGTTTCTTACCACCACCGAACAACCCATTCAGGCTTTCCTGCAGCTTACGGAAGGCCTCGTCGAGATCTGGTGGCCCCTTGCGATCGCCATTATTGCGGCGTTTACCACCCCAAGGGTCCTGATTATTCGAGTTGCCACCCGGCTCATTCCAAGCCATAGCGCTCTCCATCTGATAAAGCAAAGACGCACCCACGGCGCGCCGACCAATGCTACAGAATGCCTGCTACAGCGGCACAACCGCATGCCCAGGCTTTTATTGCAAAGTGTGTTGCTCGATGAATTCCGACGGTTGCAGACCTTCGCGACTGACCAGCCGGTTCAACTCGGCCCGCGGTAGGCGAACGGCCAGCAAACTGACCCCTTCGTCGTCGTGATCTTCTTTCTGCACAGCGTTCAACTGGAAAAACTGTGCTCGCAGTCGAGCAAAACGCTGAGGCAAGCGCAAGGTGCCTACGAACAAATCTTCACCCAGCAGCTCCGCAATGGCCTGCTTGAGCAGATCAAGTCCCTGGCCATCACGGGCCGACAACCAGACACGCTGCGGCTTGCCATCGGGATCGCGCTGAATCTGCGGCTCCACACCCTCGAGCAAATCGAGTTTGTTATAGACCTCCAGGATCGGCAAGTCTTGAGCCCCGATCTCACCCAGTACCACCATCACCTGCTCGATCTGGGCCATGCGCTCGGGCTCGTGAGCATCGATCACATGAAGCAGCAAGTCGGAGTTGCTGGACTCTTCGAGGGTAGCCCGAAACGCCTCCACCAGCTTGTGCGGCAGGTGGCGAATGAAACCGACGGTATCAGCCAGCACAATCGGCCCCAGGTCATCCAGCTCCAAGCGGCGCAAAGTCGGATCGAGGGTAGCGAACAGCTGGTCGGCGGCGAATACATCGGACGCGGTGACAGCATTGAACAAGGTGGACTTGCCAGCGTTGGTGTAGCCCACCAGCGAAACTGAAGGAATGTCGGCACGCTTACGGCCTCGACGAGCCTGCTCGCGCTGGCTGCGAACCTTTTCCAGACGCGCCTTGATCTGTCGCAGACGCACTCGCAGCAGGCGCCGGTCGGTTTCCAACTGAGTCTCACCCGGACCACGCAGACCAATACCGCCTTTCTGCCGTTCAAGGTGAGTCCAGCCACGAACCAATCGCGTGCTCATGTGCTCAAGCTGTGCCAGTTCTACCTGGAGCTTGCCCTCATGAGTGCGTGCGCGCTGAGCGAAGATATCGAGAATCAGACCCGTGCGATCAATCACGCGACACTCGAATACACGTTCGAGGTTACGTTCCTGACTGGGCGTGAGGATGTGATTGAAAATCACCAGGTCTACCTGTTCGGCTTTGACCAGATCGCGCAATTCCTCGACCTTGCCGCTGCCAACCAGGTATTTGGCGGTTGGCCGATGACGCGGCACGCTAACAAACGCGACGGTCTCGGCGCCGGCCGATAATGCCAGCTCCTGAAACTCCTGCGGATCTTCGCGCGCCTCAGGGTCCTGACCATCCAAGTGAACGAGAATGGCCCGTTCACCACCACCGTGGCGCTCAAAGAACAAAGGAGACTCCTATCAGGCGTTACCTGGCTCAGCGTCACCCTGTTCGGATTCGGATGCGCTAGGCAGACGAATTGGGCGAACTGGAACCACTGTAGAGATAGCGTGCTTGTAAACCATTTGGCTGACGGTGTTTTTCAGCAGGATAACGAACTGGTCGAAGGACTCGATCGTGCCTTGCAGTTTGATCCCGTTAACCAGATAGATGGAAACCCCAACTTTCTCTTTACGCAATGTATTCAAGTAAGGGTCTTGTAGCGAATGCCCTTTTGACATGTGCCGCACTCCTTTAAGGATCAATAATAAAAATCGGAAAACAGATAGCTCAAACCGTCACACCCCCAAGGATAGACGGCAATTGCAAGGACTCAGCTCAATATGGAGATCGTCCCTAGGTATTTCAAGGCGCGTGGCAGATTGTCGCAATCCAGGCTGTCCAACCATTGCAGGTCAGCCCAACTGCGTAACCAGGTGAACTGCCGTTTCGCCAATTGGCGCGTGGCAATGATGCCCCGCTCCTGCATTTCGGCTGACGTCAGCTTGCCATCCAGATGATCCCAGACTTGGCGGTAACCCACTGCACGTATAGACGGCAACCCGGCATGCAGGTCACTTCTTGAGCGCAGAGCTACGACCTCGTCAATGAATCCCTGTTCCAACATTTGTGTGAATCTTTGTGCAATACGCTGGTGCAGTACCTGACGATTCGCCGGAGCGATGGCCAGATTGGCGACAGTATAGGGCAATTGACCGCGTCCCGATGCGCCTGCCTCAGCACTTTGCGCCAATTGACGCTGACGATGAGCGGTCATTGTCAGACCGCTGACCCGATAGACTTCCAGCGCTCGGGTCAGGCGTTGAGGATCATTGGGATGAATCCTCGCCGCAGATTCGGGGTCCACAGCCGCCAGTTGATCATGCAGCGCCTGCCAACCAAGGCGTTGAGCCTCGTCTTCGAGTTCGGCGCGGACCTGCGGGTCTGCTGGCGGCATATCCGCCAGGCCTTCAAGCAGCGCCTTGTAATACAGCATGGTGCCCCCCACCAGCAGCGGAATTTTGCCCCGAGCGGTGATATCGGCCATGGCCGCGAGGGCATCGGTGCGAAAATCTGCCGCCGAGTAGCTTTCGGCGGGGTCGAGAATATCGATCAGGCGATGGGGAAACTTCGCCAACAACTCCTTGGAGGGCTTGGCGGTGCCGATATCCATGCCGCGATACACCAGCGCCGAATCGACACTGATCAACTCGCAAGGCAGCACCTTGGTCAGCTCGATGGCCAGGTCGGTCTTGCCCGCAGCGGTCGGGCCCATCAGGAAAATCGCTGGAGGAAGCTGAGTCATCAACGGCCGCGCAAAAAGAGTTTGTCCAGATCATCCAGACCCAATTGGGTCCAGGTCGGTCGACCGTGGTTGCACTGGCCGCTGCGCTCGGTGTTTTCCATATCCCGCAACAGGCCATTCATTTCCGCCAGGGCCAGGCGCCGGTTGGCGCGAATCGCGCCGTGGCAGGCCATGGTGCCGAGCAGTTCATTGAGATGAGCCTGAATTCGGTCGCTGGTGCCGTATTCCATCAAATCAGCAAGCACATCATGCACCAGGCGATTGGCTTCAGCCTGCTTCAACAGCGCCGGAATCTGCCGGATCGCCAGAGACTCAGGTCCCAGGCGCTGCAACTCGAAGCCCAGACGCTGGAACCAGGCGACATGCTCTTCCGCGCAATCGGCTTCACGCTGGCTGACGGCAATCGATTCCGGCACCAGCAACGGCTGGCCACTCAAGCCTTCGCTGGCCATGGCCACCTTCAAACGCTCGTACATGATCCGTTCATGAGCAGCGTGCATATCCACCAGCACCAGGCCCAGAGCGTTTTCCGCAAGGATATAGATGCCCTTGAGCTGTGCCAGGGCATAGCCCAATGGCGGAATATCCTCCTGCCCCTCCGGCAGGGCTGTGGCCGCAGCCCCAGGCAATGGCGCAAAGAACTCGCGATAGACTCCCTGGGACTCCGCAGCCGGCAGCACTGGCTGGGGCCGTGGTGTGTACTGATACTGATAGCCACTACCAGCACCAGAGCCCGGCGCATTGAAGCTCGGCTGGGACTGCGGCTGCTCCAGGGCCAGGTTCGCGGCCAGACGCATTTCACCCTGGGGTCCGAACTCACCGGCTTCGATACCGCTTGGCCGCACAATACCTGCTACCGCCGCCGGCGCTGCCAATTGGTCCTCGGGGCGCACGTCGCCCAAAGCCCTGTGCAAGGTGCCATAAAGGAAGTCATGCACCATGCGCCCATCACGGAAGCGCACTTCATGCTTGGTCGGGTGCACATTGACGTCGACCACCGAGGGATCGACCTCGAAAAACAGCACAAAAGTCGGATGCCGGCCGTTGAACAGCACATCGCGATAGGCCTGACGCACCGCGTGGGCCACCAGCTTGTCCCGTACCGCACGACCGTTGACGTAGAAATACTGCAAGTCCGCCTGGCTGCGGGAGAAGGTTGGCAAGCCCACCCAGCCCCAAAGATGGAGACCGTTGCGCTCGACCTCAATGGGCAGCGCCTGCTCCAAAAAGCCCGAGCCACAGACCGCCGCCACGCGCCGGGCACGAGCTGCGTCGTCCTTGGCTTCATGCAGACTGAGGATGCTCTTGCCGTTGTGGCGCAAATGGAAGGCCACGTCGAAACGCGCCAGAGCCAAACGCTTGATCACCTCCTGCAGGTGATCGAACTCGGTTTTCTCCGCCTTGAGAAACTTGCGTCGGGCTGGAGTATTGAAGAACAGGTCACGCACTTCCACCGAGGTGCCTACCGGGTGGGCCGCCGGCTGCACTCGCGGCGCCATGTCGCGGCCTTCGGTTTCGACCTGCCAGGCCTGATCGGCATCACGGGTACGGGACGTCAGGGTCAAGCGCGCCACGGAACTGATGGAGGCCAGGGCTTCACCGCGAAACCCCAGGCTCATCACCCGCTCGAGGTCTTCCAGGTCGCGGATCTTGCTGGTGGCGTGCCGCGCCAGCGCCAGAGGCAGATCGTCGGAGGAAATGCCACTGCCATCATCACGGACCCGCAGCAGCTTGACTCCAGCCTGCTCGACATCCACATCAATGCGCTTGGCGCCAGAGTCCAGGCTGTTTTCCAGCAGCTCCTTGATCACCGAAGCCGGGCGCTCAACCACCTCACCCGCGGCAATCTGGTTAGCCAGGCGCGGACTGAGCAGCTCGATGCGCGCGCCGCTGATTACCGACTCACTCATTCCTTGGCCGCCAATTCAGTGCCGGGGATGGTCAGGACCTGCCCCACTTTCAATTCATCGCTTTTCAAATTGTTGGCACTGCGCAGCGCGGGCGCCGATACCTGGTAGCGCACCGCGATCATCGCCAGGGTTTCCCCCGGGTTGACCCGGTGATCGCGAGGCCCCTGGGCAATCTTCCCGGAATCTCGCAGCCAGGCGATATAGGTGCCCGGTGGCGGGTTCTGCTGGAAGAACTGCCGCACGCCGCTGCTGATGGAGCGAGCCAAGGCCTGCTGATGGCTGACAGTGGCCAGCTTCGAGGCTTCATTGGAATTGGAAATAAAGCCGGTTTCCACCAGGATCGATGGAATATCCGGGGACTTGAGCACCATGAACCCAGCCTGTTCCACACGCTGCTTGTGCAGCGGTGTGACCCGGCCGATGTTGTTCAGGACTTTCTGCCCGACATTGAGGCTGGAGGTCAGGGATGCGGTCATCGACAGATCCAGCAGCACCCCGGCCAGCATCCGGTCCTTGTCATCCAGGCTGACGTTGCCGGCACCACCGATCAGGTCGGAGCGGTTTTCACTGTCCGCCAGCCAGCGGGCAGTTTCCGATGTGGCGCCGCGCTCGGACAGGGCGAATACCGAGGCGCCAAAGGCTGCCGTCGAAGGCGCGGCATCGGCGTGGATCGAAACGAACAGGTCAGCGCCCTTCTTCCGAGCGATCTCGGTACGACCGCGCAACGGAATGAAGTAGTCGCCAGTACGGGTCAGCTCGGCGCGGAACCCCTTGATGCCATTAATCTGGCGCTGCAGTTCACGGGCGATGGCCAGCACCACATCTTTCTCATGCTGGCCACGGGAGCCGGAGGCACCCGGGTCTTCACCGCCGTGACCGGCGTCTATCACCACGATGATGTCGCGCTTGCCCGCCGGGGCCGGCGGCAGCTTGATCGCGGGCTCCGCAGGCGTGACTGGCACGGCGGGAACGGTGGCCACAGCAGGAGGCGGAGCAGCAGGCGGCGCGGCATCAGCCGGGTTGTCGAACAGGTCAACTACCAGGCGATTGCCATACTGGGCGTTGGGCGCCAGGGTAAAACTCTTGGGGGTGACGGCCTTTTTCAGGTCGATGACCACTCGCAGGTCACTGGGGGTACGCTGCGCCGAGCGCATGGCGGTGATCGGCGTATTGGCCGTGGCGACATTCAGCGGACCGCCGAGGGTCGCGCCATTGATATCGATCACCAGACGATCCGGGGCCGTCAGGGTAAAGACGCTGTGCTGAACCGGACCGGACAGGTCGAAGACCAGTCGCGTGTTATCCGGTGCCCGCCACAGGCGGACGCTGCGAACCTGTGTAGCGGCCACAGCATCGACGGCCAATGCCGTAAGCAACAGTCCTACGACAGCAACCAACGCGCGAATGCGCATACCTAACCCCATCAATTATTTGAATTCCAACGCCAAAGCGGCACACCAGGACTCGCCTCGCGAGCCTTGAGACAACAGATGCACAGAACGCCCATTGTTATGCGGGGTAATGGTAATGGTCAGGTCGGGCTTTGGCAAAAAGCCTGCACCACGCTGGGGCCACTCCAACAGACACAGTGCATCGCCTTCGAAGTAGTCGCGAATCCCCAGAAACTCCAGCTCCTCCGGGTCCACAAGACGATACAAGTCGAAGTGAAAAGCCCGCACCGGACCTATCTCGTAGGGCTCCACCAGGGTAAAGGTCGGACTTTTTACCGCCCCGTCATGCCCCAGGCCACGGATGATCCCCCGGGACAGGGTGGTTTTGCCCGCCCCCAGATCGCCCTCAAGAAAAATCACCCCCACACCCTGAGTGACGCGAGCAATGCGTGCACCAAATTCCACCATGGCCTGCTCGTCGGCCAGATAAAGGGTTAACTCAGACACGGTGATTGCTCCTCCAACAACTGACGAATGGCTGGAATCAGATCACTGGCCGCCAGCCCTCGGCCCAATTTGCCTTGCTGCTCGCCAGCGCGGGCGTGTACCCAGACCGCCAGGCAAGCCGCATCGAATGTCGACAGTCCCTGCGCCAGCAACGCACCGATCAATCCTGCGAGCACGTCCCCCAGCCCCGCCGTGGCCATCGCCGGATGCCCACCATCACAGCGGGCCACTTGCCCCTCGGGGCTGGCGATCAGGCTGCCAGCACCCTTGAGCACGGCAACCGCAGCGTATTTTGCGCTCAAGGCTCGGGCCGCTGCCGGACGATCACCCTGAACCTCGGCGATGGAGATCCCCAGCAGACGAGCCGCCTCCCCGGGATGGGGGGTGATCACGCTGGCCGCCGGCAGCTGTAGACCGCCCAAGGCCAGGAGATTCAAGGCATCGGCATCCCATACCTGAGGCAAAGGCGCGTTGGCCGCTGCCGACAACAGGCTGCGCCCCCAGGCGCCCTGCCCCAGTCCGGGACCAACCACCAGTACCGTGGCCCGCGCCAACAACCCCATCAGTTGGTTGGCCGAATGAGTGCCCTGGGTCATGACTTCCGGCAGCCGCGCAGCGGCCGCCGCTACGTGCTCATTGCGAGTTGCCAGGGACACTAGCCCCGCACCACTGCGCAAGGCACTTTCCGCACTCAATAACGCGGCGCCAGCAAAGCCGCGGTCGCCACCGATCAGCAACAAATGACCGAATTGCCCCTTATGAGCGTCCAGAGGACGAGCTTCCAATCGCGGCAAATGAGCGTCAGTCAGCAGCTGAACGTCGAGTAAAGGGTGTTTTGTCTGCGGCATGCGTCTTCGGGCTCCGATGTCTGGCAGAATTATACGCACCTCAGCTCCGGTTTCTCTCGCCTCATGCCCGCTATTACCCAGGATCTCCCCGCTCTCGCCCAATCGATCAAGGACTGGGGCCGCGAACTGGGCTTTCAACAAGTCGGTATCAGCGGCCTGGACCTGGCCGAGCATGAGCAGCATCTGGAGCGCTGGCTCGCCGCCGGCTACCACGGCGAAATGGAATACATGGGCGCCCATGGCAGCAAACGCTCCCATCCCGATCAGTTGGTGCCCGGCACGCTGCGAGTGGTATCGCTGCGCATGGACTACCTGCCCGGCGACACCCAGATGGCCCAGCGCCTGGCCGAACCGTCCAAGGCTTATGTCTCGCGCTACGCCTTGGGCCGCGACTATCACAAGCTCATCCGCAAACGTGTGCAGCAGTTGGCCGAACGCATCCAGCAAGCCATTGGCCCCTTTGGCTATCGCGCGTTCGTCGACAGCGCACCGGTGCTTGAAAAAGCCATCGCCGAGCAGGCCGGGCTCGGCTGGATCGGCAAGAACACCCTGGTGCTCAACCGCAAGGCCGGCAGCTACTTCTTCCTCAGCGAGCTGTTCGTCGACCTGCCGCTGCCCGTGGACGAGCCCCACGCCACTGAACATTGCGGACGCTGCACCGCCTGCCTGGACATCTGCCCGACCAATGCCTTCGTCGGCCCCTATGTACTGGATGCCCGGCGCTGCATTTCCTACCTGACCATCGAGCTGAAAAACGCCATTCCCGAAGACCTGCGCCCACTGATCGGCAATCGGGTATTCGGCTGCGATGACTGCCAGATCGTCTGCCCCTGGAACCGCTTCGCCCGCCCCTCGGGCGAAGGCGACTTCAAACCCCGGCACAACCTGGACAATGCCGAACTGGCAGAACTGTTCATGTGGGACGAGGACAAGTTCCTCAGCAGCACCGAAGGCTCGCCCCTGCGCCGTGCCGGCTATGAGCGCTGGCTGCGCAACCTGGCGGTAGGCCTGGGCAACGCGCCCTCAAGCATTCCGGTGCTGGAAGCGCTCAAGGCCCGCCAGGACCATCCCTCGGAACTGGTCCGCGAACACGTGCAATGGGCCCTGGCGCAGCACGCCAACCGTCAATGCTCGTCGTTGTAGACGAACTTGGGCATTTCCCAGTGAAAACGGATCGCCAGCAGGCGCAATAGAAAGCCACCGAACAGGGTGACCAGGATCGACTGCTCGCTGGGCAGCTGCAAATAGATGCACAGCATGTAGCACCAGGCCGCGGCGAAGGACACACTGGCGTACAGTTCACGGCGGAAGATCAGGGGAATGTCGTTGCAGAAGATATCCCGGAGGATGCCGCCAAAGACCCCGGTGATCACCCCGCTGACCGACGCCACCAGCATGCCGTGGCCCATTTCCAGGGCGGTCATGCAGCCGATCAGGGTAAAGGCCACCAGGCCCACGGCGTCGAGCACCAGAAACAGCGAACGCAGGTGACGCATCAGGGGCGCGATAAAGATCGTCACCAACGCCGCCACCGAGGTCAGTACCAGGTATTCCGGGTGTTTGACCCAGGTCAGCGGGTAATGCCCCAACAGCACATCACGCACCGAACCACCGCCGAGCGCAGTGACACAGGCGATCAGCACCACGCCAAACCAGTCCATGCCACGCCGGCCGGCAGACAGGGCGCCGGTCATGGCTTCGGCGGTAATGGCGATCAGATAAAGCATCAACAGCATGATGGCGGTCCTTACAGGAAGGCGCGCAGTCTACTCAGTTGAGGCGAGCACCAAAAGAGGGCGGGTACGGGCGCCGCTTGCAGCGTGCGCCCGTTCGCCGGCAAGCCGGCTCCTGCAGGTCAGAATTTGATGAAGTGCTTGCGGTAGTGCTGCAGCTCGGCGATGGACTCGCGGATGTCGTCCAGGGCCAGATGGGTGCTGCCTTTCTTGAAGCTGTCGCGCACGTCAGGAGCCCAGCGGGCGGCCAGCTCCTTGAGGGTCGAAACGTCCAGGTTGCGGTAATGGAAGTAGCTTTCCAGAGCCTTCATGTGGCGATAGAGGAAGCGCCGATCCTGGCAGATGCTGTTGCCACAGATGGGCGACTTGCCCTTGGGTACCCACTGCTCCAGAAAGGCAATGGTCTGGGCTTCGGCTTCGGCCATGCTGATGCGGCTTTCGCGAACCCGCTGGGTCAGGCCGGAACCACCGTGCTGACGAGTGTTCCATTCGTCCATGCCGGCAAGGATCTCGTCGCTCTGGTGGATAGCGATGACCGGCCCTTCAGCCAAGGTGTTCAGATTGCTGTCAGTGACAATGGTCGCCATCTCGATGATGACGTCGGTGTCGGGGTTCAGACCGGTCATTTCCAGATCGATCCAAATCAGGTTCTGTGGGTTTTGCATGGGGGGCTCCTCGGCGTAGTTGCGCAGTTTAGCCTAGAGGGCCTGCCCGGCGTGCTAAACTCGCCGCCGTTTTACCTATCCGCCGTAATTATCAACACGGAACACCAATGGCCAAACGCCAGCTCAATCGTCGCCAAAACTGGCGCATCGAAAAGATTCAGGGTGAGCGCGCTGCCCGCGCCGCCAAACGCGAGTCCTCCGCCGTAGAGGCGCTGGAGGGTGGCGACCTCGGCCCGGAACAGACCGGCCTGGTCATTGCTCACTTCGGCGTGCAGGTCGAGGTCGAAGCCCGGGAAGGTGAGCTGGCCGGCCAGGTGTTCCGCTGCTACCTGCGAGCCAACCTGCCAGCGCTGGTGACTGGTGATCAGGTGGTCTGGCGCGCCGGCAATCAGGGCATCGGGGTGATCGTCGCGCAATTGCCGCGCAGCACCGAGCTGTGCCGACCGGACAGCCGTGGCCAGCTCAAGCCGGTGGCCGCCAACGTAGACATGATCGTGATCGTGTTTGCCCCCATGCCCGAACCCCACGCCAATCTTATCGACCGCTACCTGGTTGCCGCCGAGCACGCCGGGATTCGGCCGCTGCTGCTGCTGAACAAGGCCGACCTGATCGACGAGCAGAACGCTCCGGCACTCAACGCCTTGCTGGCAGTCTATCGCCAACTGGGCTATCCGCTGCTGGAAGTCTCGGCCCACCACGGCGACGGCATGGAGCAACTGCAAGGCTTGCTGGACGGACGCATCAGCGTATTCGTGGGGCAATCGGGGGTGGGCAAGTCATCCTTGGTGAACAGCCTGCTGCCGGAAGTCGAAACCCGAGTCGGCCCGCTGTCGGAATACTCCGGACAGGGCACCCACACCACCACGACCGCGCGACTGTTCCACTTCCCGGGCGGCGGCGAGCTGATCGACTCCCCCGGCATCCGCGAATTCGGCCTGGGGCATGTCAGCCGCGCCGATGTCGAAGCTGGCTTCATCGAGTTCAACGACTTGCTGGGTACCTGCCGCTTCCGCGACTGCAAGCACGATCGCGAGCCGGGTTGTGCATTGCTCAAGGCTTTGGAAGACGGGCGCATCCAGCAGCAACGGATGAACAGCTACCGCTCGATCCTCGCCAGCCTGCCAGACAGCGGCTACTGAGCCGAGCACCGTAGAAACAACAAGGCCGCGATCTTCGCGGCCTTGTTGTTTGTCACCTGACGGTTCCCGGCGCAGAAGCCGGAGCAACCGGCTTGGGAGCCGGCGCCTGGCCGGCCGATCCCTGCTCATCCATCTTCAATACGCCATCCTCGAAGATGTTCATGCGCTGGCGCACTTCATGAGCGGGCAACGGCTCGCTACCCGGCGGCAAGGCATTCGGGTCCGCCGCCGCACCCGGCACTTCACCTGGCGCCCCAGTACCCTGGTTGGGCGCAGGAGCGTTTGGATCCGTCTGCTCGCCTTCGATAGCGCGCTGGGCCTTCTTGGTCAGCACCACAATATCGATCCGCCGGTTGACCGGGTTGACCGGATTCTTGCGGTCGAACAGCGCAGAGGAGGCAAAGCCCACCACCCGCGCCACTTGCGGATCGGGATAACCGCCAGCCACCAGAGCCCGACGCGCAGCGTTGGCACGGTTGGCGGACAGTTCCCAGTTGCCGAATTCACCACTGCCGGCATAGGGCGTGGCATCGGTATGACCGCTGATGCTGATCTTGTTCGGCACCGCCTTGATGGTGTCGGCCATGGCCAGCAGGATGTCTTCGAAATACGGCTTCAGACGTGCGCTGCCAGAGTCGAACATCGGCCGGTTCTCGGCATCCATGATCTGGATCCGCAAGCCGTCCGGAGTGATTTCGAAGAGGATCTGGTCCTTGAACTTCTGCAGTTGGGGATTCTCTTCAACCTTGTTCTGCAACTCTTGTAGCAGCAGTTCGAGACGCTCGCGTTCCACCTGCTCGGCCATGCCCTCCACCTGATCGGCATCCACCGTGACCTTGTCCGGTTGCGGCTGGGACTTGATCTCGGGGTTTAGGGTGTTATCCGGCGCCAGTTCGGGAGAGCCACCCAGATCAATGATGTAGGGTGTGCCGCTTTCCGAGAAGCCGATCGGGTCCTTGAAGTAACCGGCGATGGCGATCTTCTGTTCCGGGGTTGCGGTGGACAAGAGCCACAGCACCAGGAAGAACGCCATCATCGCCGTGGCGAAGTCGGCGAAGGCGATTTTCCAAGCGCCCCCGTGATGCCCGCCAGCGAAGCGCTTGACGCGCTTGATGATAATCGGCTGATTATTTTCCATGACTTAGCGACCGCGAACCGCTTGTTCCAGCTCAGCGAAGCTAGGACGGTGCGCTGGGTACAGAACCTTGCGCCCGAACTCCACCGCCAGCGAAGGCGGCATGCCGGAAGCCGAAGCGACCAGGGACGCCTTGATGGCTTCGTAGACGTTCAGCTCTTCCTTCGCATCGTGCGCCAGGGAAGTGGCCAACGGACCAAAGAAACCATAGGCCGCGAGGATACCGAAGAAGGTCCCGACCAAGGCCGCACCTACGTGCAAGCCAATGGACGCCTGGTCGCCATCCCCCAGGGACGCCATGGTCACCACAATCCCCAATACCGCCGCCACGATACCGAAACCGGGCATGCCATCGGCGATCCCGGTGACTGCATGGGAGGGATGCTCAAGGTCTTCCTTGAGACTGAACAGTTCCATGTCGAACAACCCTTCCAGCTCGTGAGGAGCCATGTTGCCGGAGGACATGATGCGCAGGTAGTCACAGACAAAAGCGGTCATGCGCTCATCTTTGAGCACCGCAGGATACTTGGCGAAAATCGGACTGGCCGCAGCGTCCTCGATGTCACCCTCGATGGCCATCATGCCTTCGCGACGACTTTTGTTGAGGATCTCGTAGATCAGCCCCAGCACTTCTAGATAGAAGGTGTGAGTAAAGCGCGAACCGAACATACCCAACGACTTTTTGATGACATGCATCGTCATATAGCCTGGGTTGGCCTGGAGGAATGCGCCAAAGGCAGCACCACCAATGATCAAAACCTCGAAAGGCTGGATCAGTGCCGCGATTTTGCCGTGTGAAAGCACGTATCCGCCGAGCACGCTCGCGAATACGACGATGATGCCGATAATTTTAGCCATAGGTAGGAGAGTACTTACTGAGTCGGGTTCAAGGTCATATTCGGAAGTTCTTAAAACTCTTCTTCTACTTATCGGCAAAACTGCGCCAGACTATAGCCAGTTAAGGCGAAAAGCCAGTTTGGCCCGCTCTGGGCGTGTTCACAGCAGACGATGATTGCGCCCGACCATGTCTAATGAAACCAACGTCCCACATTCCCCGCCCACCTCTCTCGACGCCTGGGTAAAGCTCCTCAATGGCGTGCGCTTGCCCGTGCCGCAAGCCAGCCATGATCGAGTGTGCAAAGCCATCGCCAACAATCGCAGTTCGCTGCGGGACATTGCCGAACTGATGCAAAACAGCCCGGCGCTGGCCCTGAGCGTGATCCGCGAAGCCAACCGGCACTCCCACGGCAGCATGAGCGAACCGGCAGAAAACCTGGAGGTGGCGGTCAACCGCCTGGGACTCAAGCGCACCGAAGAACTGCTCGAACAACTGCCCACCCTGCCAGAGGAACAGATTCCGCAGGCTCTGCGTCAGTTGCAACTGATCAGCCAGCACGCCACCCAGCAAGCCAACGGTTTTTTCGCCGGGCGCCTGGCGCGACTGTGGCAGGACATTCACTGGGGCAGCCTGCTGTTTCTCTCGCCACTGTGGGCCATGGCCCTGGTCTACCCCAAGCTCGTGGAAGAGTGGGAACTGCGAGTCATCTATAAGCACGAGTCGGCTCGTCAGGTAGAAATGCAACTGTTCGGCGTTCGGCTGATGGAATTGTGCCAGGCCCTGGTCCATGCCTGGCACCTGCCAATCTGGGTGCGGCAGGGTTATCGCCTGCTGACCCAAGAGCAGCGTCAACTGGCCAAGGTCATGCTGATCGCCCGCGACAGCGAACATCCGCTGCGCCAGCAACAGCGCCTGGATGCCGATCCGGACCTGCAGCGCTGGCTGAACCAGCCAGCCAACTGCGTCCTGCTGGCCAACGGCCTGGCCCTGGCGGCGCAGCACTCCTGGAACAACGCTCATGGCCGGCGCTGGCAAAACCTCACCGGCCTGTATCTACAAATGCCGGTCGCCCAGGTCCAGCAACAGCTACACCAGCAGGCCGCAACCAGCGCTCGCAATGACAGCCAACCCGATCTCTGGCACCCGGCCCAGGCCCTGATCTGGCCCTGGGATGTCCGGCGCCTGCACAACGGTGAACAGCCGGCACCGGCTCCGACAGCCGAGGAGTTGGCCAAATGGCGCAAGCTCTGCAGCGAACTTCTACTGGAACCCAGCCCCTTCACCAATGCCGTGCACCTCACCAGCTTTGCCCGAGATGCCCTGGTGGCCTGCGGCATGCGTCGAGTGCTGTTACTGATGGTTGACCGCAGCCAGAGCCACCTGCGGGTACAGCAACTCTATGGTCTGCCCAAGGAAACAGCAGGGCTGACACTGCAGGCCAAACAGAGCACAGTCCTGCAACGTCTGCTGGAAAAATCTGCCCAGGTGCGCCTGACGCCGGCCAACAATGGGCAGTTCTCCGCCCACCTGCCAACCTCCCTGCGCCAGTTGTTTCGGGGCGAGCACCTGCTGATGCGCTCCCTGTCGTGCAACGGCCGGGTACTGATGCTGGCCGTGGCCGATCAGGGCGGCGTTCCGTTCTCGGAAATCAGCGTCCAGGCGTTCGGCAAGACCGCTCAGTGCATCGAAAAAGCCTTGCATAGCTTTACCAACCGCAGCCAATGACGCTTGCGCTACAATCCTTCCCTTTGTGCCCTGGGGACCTGACATGTCTGACTTCTCTGGCTTGCCGCTGGTCATCGAACCGAGCGACTTGCTCGCCCGCCTCGACGCCCGCGAACTGATCCTGGTCGACCTGACCAGCGCTGCCCGCTATGCAACCGGGCATATTCCCGGGGCGCGCTTCGTCGACCCCAAGCGCACCCAGCTCGGCCAGCCCCCCGCCCCCGGACTGCTGCCGCCACAGAACGCCCTTGAAGCGCTCTTCGGCGAGCTCGGGCACAACCCGGATGCGGTCTACGTGGTCTATGACGACGAAGGCGGAGGCTGGGCCGGCCGCTTCATCTGGCTGCTGGACGTGATCGGCCATACTCATTACCACTACCTGGACGGCGGCCTCACGGCCTGGCTGGCACAAAGCCTGCCAGTAACCACCGAAGTCCCAGCCCCGGCAGGCGGCCCAGTGCCCCTGATCCTGCATGACGAACCCACCGCCACCCGCGAGTACCTGCAAAGCCGTCTCGGCGCAGCCGACCTGGCCATCTGGGACGCTCGCGGCCCGCTGGAATACTCCGGGGAGAAAGTCCTGGCCGC
Organism: Pseudomonas danubii; assembly: GCF_042980055.1. NCBI lineage: Bacteria > Pseudomonadati > Pseudomonadota > Gammaproteobacteria > Pseudomonadales > Pseudomonadaceae > Pseudomonas > Pseudomonas danubii. The sequence goes on along the minus strand of NZ_CP116502.1, from coordinate 1,855,832 downwards.
CAAGGGCGGACACATTCCCGGCGCGGTGAACTTCGAGTGGACCGCCGGCATGGACCAGGCGCGCCATCTGCGCATCCGCCGCGACATGCCACAGATCCTCGCGGACCTGGGCATCAGCAAAGACAAAGAAGTGATCACCCACTGCCAGACCCACCACCGCTCGGGCTTCACCTATCTGGTGGCCAAGGCGCTGGGCTACCCACGGGTCAAGGGCTACGCCGGCTCCTGGGGCGAATGGGGCAATCATCCCGATACGCCCGTAGAGATTTAAGGTTTTTAAGGACACCCAATGAAAAAGCGTTTGTTCATCCTCAGTCAGTACCTGCTGCCTCATCACCTGCTGTCGCGCCTGGCCGGCTGCATTGCCGAGTGCCGTGTGCGCTGGTTCAAGAATGCGTTCACCAGCTGGTTCGCCAAGCAGTACCAAGTGAACATGTCCGAAGCCCAGGTGGAGGACGTGACGGCCTACGAACATTTCAATGCCTTCTTCACCCGCGCCCTGAAAGAGGGCGCACGCCCGCTGGACCCAACCCCAGGCGCAATCCTCAGCCCCGCCGACGGTGCCATCAGCCAACTGGGGCCGATCGAACACGGCCGTGTATTCCAGGCCAAGGGCCACAGCTACAGCGTGCTGGAACTGCTGGGTGGCGATCCGGCCCTGGCCGCGCCTTTCATGGGCGGTGACTTCGCCACCGTCTACCTGTCGCCCAAGGACTATCACCGAGTGCACATGCCCCTGGCCGGCACCCTACGGGAAATGGTCTACGTGCCCGGGCGGATCTTCTCGGTCAACCAGACCACCGCCGAGAACGTCCCGGAACTGTTCGCCCGCAACGAACGCGTGGTGTGCATTTTCGACACCGAGCGTGGCCCGATGGCGCTGGTCCTGGTCGGCGCAATGATCGTCGCTTCGATTGAAACCGTCTGGGCCGGCCTGGTAACGCCACCCAAACGCGAGCTCAAGACCGTGCGCTACGACGAAGCAGCCCGCGCGCCCATCCATCTGGAAAAAGGCGCAGAGATGGGTCGCTTCAAACTGGGCTCCACGGCCATCGTGCTGTTTGGCCCGGATCAGGTGCAGTGGGCTGAAGAACTGGCCGCCGGCTCGCCAGTGCGGATGGGCCAGGGTATGGGTCTGCCCAAGGCTTGAGACCTGAATGCCGGACACAAAAAACGCCGCTGATCAGCGGCGTTTTTTATGGGCGGGGATTTTTCCCGGGACTCAGAGCTGCCCGTCGCGATCGCGGAAACCCAGCAGATACAGCACGCCGTCCAGACCCAGGGTCGAGATTGCCTGCTTGGCCGATTGCTTGACCAGCGGTTTGGCACGGAACGCCACGCCCAAGCCGGCAATTCCCAGCATCGGCAAATCGTTGGCGCCATCACCCACAGCGATGGTCTGCTCCAGGCGCAGGCCTTCCTTGTGGGCCAGCTCGCGCAGCAGATCGGCCTTGCGTTGAGCGTCGACAATCGGCTCGATGGCGACGCCGGTGACCTTGCCGTCCACCACTTCCAGTTCGTTGGCGAACACGTAATCGATACCCAGCTTGGCCTGCAACTGCTTGGCAAAGTAGGTGAAGCCGCCGGAGAGAATCGCGGTCTTGTAGCCCAGGCGCTTGAGCTCGGCAAACAGGGTTTCGGCGCCCTCGGTCAGACGCAGGGACGCGCCGATGGAATCCAGCACGCTGACGTCCAGACCCTTGAGCAACGCCAGGCGCTCCTTGAAGCTGGCACGAAAATCCAGCTCGCCGGCCATGGCCCGCTCGGTGATTTCTGCCACCCGCTCACCCACGCCTGCCGCCTTGGCCAGCTCGTCGATGACCTCGGCTTCGATCAGCGTCGAGTCCATGTCAAACACCGCCAGGCGGCGGTTGCGGCGGAACAGCGAATCTTCCTGGAAGGCGATGTCGACGTTCAGCTCCTGGGCCACGCTGAGGAATTCGGCTCGCAGGGCTTGCGGATCGGCGGCTTCGCCACGCACCGAAAACTCGATGCAGCCTTTGCCCTGATCGGCTGGCATATCCAGGGGCATGCGCCCGGACAGGCGATCGATGTGATCGATGTTCAGACCGTACTTGGCGGTGATCGAACTCACTCGCTGCAACTGCTCGGCGGTGACCTTGCGCGTCAGCAGGGTGACGATGTGGCGTTGCTTGCCCTGCCCGTCGACCCACTGCTGGTAGTCCTCCTCGGACACCGGCGTGAAACGCACCTGCTGATCGAGCTTGTAGGCGGTGAACAGAATGTCCTTGAGCACCGACGAACTCTGCTCGTTGCTGGGAATTTCAACCAGGATGCCGAACGACAAGGTGTCGTGGATCACCGCCTGACCGATGTCGAGAATGTTCACACCACCCTGGGCCAGGACACCCGTAATGGCCGCAGTCAGACCGGGACGATCTTCGCCGGTGATGTTTATCAGGACAATTTCGCGCAAGGCGCACCCCCGAGGTGGAAAAAAAGCGCATTCTACCCACTTTCGGTGACCATCGGGCACAGCCAGCGCTTTGCCGGTCTAGGGCCTGTCGCTATACTGCGCGTCAACTTCACGGACAAAAGAGCCGAGCTCAGTGAACCGGCCCACGCCAGTTAAAACCGATAACTTCTTCCTGCTGATCTTCCGTGCACTGCGCCACCGCCGTGTGCCGATTGCATTGCGCATTGCCAGCCATAACGTGATCCTGGTCGCCCTGGCCCTGGTGATCTATGCCGGCGTGATGGGCCTGCAGTTCAAGCAAGCCATGCACGAACAAGCCGACGCCCTGGGTCAGAGCCTGACCACCCAGACCGCCACTTCGGCCACCGAGCTGCTGGTGTCCAATGACATCCTCAGCCTCAACGTCCTGCTCAACAACCTGACCAAGAACCCGCTCGTGGCCCATGCGGCGATCTACAGCGTCGACAACCGCATCCTCGCCGAAGCCGGGCAACGCCCCAAGAGCAGCCTGCTGGGTGAAACCGAGGGTGTCTACCAGACCAAGATCACCTTCCAGGACGTGACCGCCGGCAACCTGCGGATCAGCCTGGACATGGCGCAGTTCCAGCAGCCGATGACCATCAGCCTGCAGAGCATGGGCATTCTCAGCGCCATCCTGCTGGCCCTGGCTCTGGCCCTGAGCCTGCGTCTGGGTCGCCACATCTCCACCCCGCTGCTGCAACTGCGGGTCTGGCTGCGGGACCTGGATGAGCACACCCCGGCGACCCAGCGCCAGGACGAAATTGGTGATCTGGCGCGCCAACTGCACGCTCGCCTGGTACCGGAAAAGCCCGAGCCAGAGCCGCAGCCAGAGCTCGAAGAGCAGGATGACGAGGAACACGAAGCCGCGTTCGAAGTGCGTAACCTGCGTGACCCAAGCTTTGATGAAAGTACCCCGCTCGCCGGTCTGAAGCCTGCGCCACGGCATCTGGTCAGCGCCGAGGAGGACGAACTGGACGAAGAAGATCCGTTCGCCGACCTGCGTGATCACTCGTCGACTCCCGCCCCCAAACCTGCGCTGCAACCCCAGGTCCCGGCTCAGCCTCAGCACAGCGCAGTACTCGCAGTGCAGTTGGGAGCCCAGGAACAACTGCGCCGCCTGCCCCGCGCGCGGCTGATGGAACTGCTGGAGCGCTATCGCGATTGCCTCGACCAGGCGGCCTCGCTGTACCAGAGCGAACTGCACACCCTGAACGATGGCAGCACGCTGATGCTGTTCCATAGCGAAGACAGCGGCGACGACTACCTCACCAACGCCATCTGCTGCGGCGAGCTGTTGCGTGCTCTGGGCCATGCCCTGCAGATCGAAGTGGCGGACAGCGGCATCACCCTGCAACTGCAATTGGGCCTGACGCTGGGCGAAGGACTGTTCGGCCTGAGCCAGATCGACCTGCTGCTGACCGAAACCGCCCAGGACGCCCTGGCGCTATCCCAGCACAGCCGCAATCTGCTGCTGGTGGAGCGCCAGATCAATGACGACGCGCTGATCCGTCAGCGCGCACGTATCCGCCCTATCGCCAGCCCGGAAGGAGCTTGCTGTGTCGAACGGCTGATGGAGCCCTATCCATCAATGCTGGAACGGCAATTGGCGCGCATGCATGAGACACGGGCCAAGCTGTAAGGCTGGCACCGTGCAAGAAACAGCCCGCCAAGTGCGGGCTTTTTTGTGGCCTTCGTGTAGCCACTGACGCAGCCAGCAACAAGCCCCGAAGGAGCTTTAGCGCGAGGCATGACTGCGGCCTGCTCGCAGACTGCAGGGATGGTGCTGGCCATATGGAACACCTGCCACAGCCAGTAACGAAAAGGCCCGCGGATTAGGCGGGCCTTGTCTTGCAGCGGCTCAACTCAGAATCTGAACACTTCCATATCCGTCCGGATTGGCGTGGCCATTGGGATCTTCGGCTGCTTCTCATGCTCGGCAGGCTTGGGCGCAGGTGCCGGCGGCGCCTTGCGTGGCACTTCTGCCACCGCCGGCTGATTGGCCAAGGGTTTGAGGGCGACCGACAATTGCTCAGCCAGACGCTGCAACAACACGCCCTGGGCCTGGACCTGAGACGCCGTGGTACCCGCATGCTGCTCCTGCAGGTGAACAATGCGGTTGTCCCGCACCTGACCACGACGATCGATCAGGCGCCACTGAGCATCCAGTACCGCCGGTTGCGACTTGCCGGAATCCAGGCGAGTGATCGACAGCAGTACCTGGACATCCGGAGTGAAGCCGCTGGTGGCCGGCGCCAGTACCACGCGCTGGCTGTCCAGATGGCCGGCCACCTGGCGCAACAGCAACTGGTCGATGTCCGAAGACAAGCTACCGGCCCAACGACCATCGGTGGAGGCTTGCAGGCTGCCATCGTCCTGGCGTTGCAGGAGGGTTTCCCGTTGCAGGTAGTCAGCGATCAACACCGGCCCCAACAATACCGACATGCCGGCACTGGCCGGCTGAGCTGGACTTCCGCTGTCCAGCTGATACAGCGACACCGGCTGGTGTACGCTGCAACCCGCCAGGCCAAAAACGCCCGCGAGCAAGAAAACAAGAGGAAGGCGCAGAGCAGTCATCATCCCATCCAAGTGGCGGCCACAAGGCTGGCCACAGTGTAAATACTCAAAAAAATTGAATAACGCCCGGCCACGCCAGCGTTTGAAACGCGCATATCATCCGTGAATATGCGCCATGACTCCAGTGTTCTAGCGTTGATCTGGCGCTTAAGTCCAAGATCGAACGCTCTAGCCCGCCCTTAACTGAGCGGCTCTACCAACAACGCATCGACCCGCTGGAAACCGCGAGGCAGTTTGTTGCCACGACGCCCGCGCTCGCCCTTGTAGTGTTCAAGGTCATCGGCCTTCAACGACAAGGTGCGCTTGCCCGCCTGCAACACCAGGGTCGCGCCATCGGGCAGCACCGCGATGTCAGTGACGTACTCTTCGCGGCTGGCCACGCGCTCACCGGGAATGCCGATGATCTTGTTGCCCTTGCCTTTGCCCAGCTGCGGCAGGTCGCTGATCTTGAACACCAGCAGACGCCCCTCGGTGGTCACCGAGGCCAGCCAGTTCTGCTCGCGGTCGGCCACCGGCCGCGGCGCCAGGACCTTGGCGTTGTTCGGCAGGCTCAACAGCGCCTTGCCCGCCTTGTTCTTGGCCTGCAGATCTTCGCCCTTGACCACAAAGCCATAGCCCGCGTCGGAAGCGATCACATACAAGGCATCGTCATCGGGCAACAGTACGCACTCGAACGTCGCACCCGGTGGCGGCGTCAGACGACCGGTCAACGGCTCGCCCTGACCACGGGCCGATGGCAGCGTGTGGGCCGCCACCGAGTAACTGCGGCCGGTGGAGTCGATGAACACCGCGAACTGGTTGGAACGCCCCGCAGCAGCAGTCTTGTAACCGTCACCGGCCTTGTAAGACAAACCAGTGGCGTCAATATCATGCCCCTTGGCGCAGCGAACCCAGCCTTTTTCCGACAAAACGATAGTCACCGGCTCGGTGGGCATCAGTTCGTTTTCCGACAGTGCCTTGGCTTCCGCACGGGCAACGATCGGGGAGCGACGGTCGTCGCCGTAGGTTTCCGCGTCTTGCAGCAATTCGGTACGTACCAGCTTCTTCAGCTTGCTCTCGCTGTTGAGCAGGGCTTGCAGCTTGGCCTGCTCCTTGAGCAATTCATCCTGCTCGGCCCGCAGTTTCATCTCTTCCAGACGCGCCAACTGCCGCAGGCGCGTATCGAGGATATAGTCGGCCTGGATTTCGCTGAGGGCGAAACGCTCGATCAGCTTGGCCCGCGGATGCTCCTCGGTACGGATGATGTGAATCACCTCATCCAGGTTGAGATAAGCGATCAGCAAACCGTCCAACAGGTGCAGGCGACGCTCGACCTTGTCCAGGCGGAACTGCAGGCGCCGGCGCACAGTGCTAACCCGGAACTCCAGCCATTCCACCAGCAACGCCCGCAGGTTCTTCAACTGCGGCTTGCCGTCCAGACCGATGATGTTGATGTTGACCCGGTAGGTCGACTCCAGCTCGGTGGTGGCGAACAGATGCTGCATCAGTTCATCGGGATCGACCCGGTTGGAGCGCGGGATGATCACGATGCGGCAGGGGTTCTCGTGGTCCGACTCGTCCCGCAGGTCGGCCACCATCGGCAGTTTCTTGGCCTGCATCTGCGCGGCAATCTGCTCCAGCACCTTGGCCCCGGAGACCTGGTGCGGCAGCGCGGTGACAATAATGTCGCCATCCTCGATCCGATACACGGCGCGCATGCGCACCGAGCCACGGCCGGTTTCATAGATCTTCAGCAGGTCGGCGCGCGGGGTGATGATTTCCGCTTCGGTGGGGTAATCCGGCCCCTGGATATGCTCGCAGAGCTGCTCCACCGTGGCCTTGGGTTCGTCCAGCAGACGCACGCAGGCCGAAGCCACTTCCCGCAGGTTGTGCGGCGGCACGTCGGTGGCCATGCCCACGGCGATACCGGTGGTGCCGTTGAGCAGGATATTCGGCAGACGCGCCGGCAATACCAGAGGTTCCTGCAAGGTGCCGTCGAAGTTCGGCCCCCAGTCCGCAGTGCCCTGGCCCAGCTCGCTGAGCAGCACTTCGGAATAGCGCGACAGACGCGCCTCGGTATAACGCATGGCCGCGAAGGACTTGGGATCGTCCGGCGCACCCCAGTTGCCCTGGCCGTCCACCAGCGTGTAGCGATAGCTGAAGGGCTGTGCCATCAGCACCATGGCTTCGTAGCAGGCGGAATCCCCGTGAGGGTGGAACTTACCGAGCACATCACCCACGGTACGCGCGGATTTCTTGTGCTTGGAATCGGCATCCAGCCCCAGCTCACTCATGGCGTAGACGATACGCCGCTGTACCGGTTTCAGGCCGTCGCCGATATGCGGCAAAGCACGGTCCATGATCACGTACATGGAGTAGTTGAGGTAGGCACTTTCGGTGAAGTCAGCCAGTGACCGGCGTTCTACGCCATCCAGGCTGAGATCAAGGGAGTCGCTCATGCGGGCCTCATTGGTTCGTTGTCTGGCGCAGCAGCATAGTGCCGCCGCGCTGAGTAAATTCAAGTTTCTTCAAAGCGCTCATGCCCAGCAAAATCTGGTCGCCGTCGAGCCCCGGGGCCACCAGGGCCCTGACGTCCTGGAGAACGATATCCCCCAGTTGCAAACGCTCGATGCGGGTCCGATAACCCTCGCTGCGCCCGTTGGCCGTGCTCAGGGTGACCGGCACCCCACGCTCCAGGCCCAGGCGCTCGGCCAGCCCGGAAGGAATCGACACCTCGGTGGCGCCGGTATCGAGCATGAATTGCACCGGCTGCCCGTTGATATGGCCGCTGGCGACGAAATGCCCCTGGCCGTTGCCGACCAGTTTCACTTCGATATAACCCTCATGTTGTTGCGAACTGACGACCGTGTTCGGGTTCTCCTGACGGGCCTCCCAATCGGCAAAGAACCGCGTGGCCAGGAACAGCGCAGCGGCCCAGGCCATGATCAGCATCACGCGCCCGGCACTCTTGCCCGGTTGCTGGCTCATGACTTGCTACTCCAGCCACCTTCAGGCGCAGCAAAACGCCAGACGATGGGACGGGCCTCGCCATCGGCGCGGGCTCCATTGTTGTTGTCCACACCGATCCAGGCCCCCTTGGCATCCACCACCAAGGCTTCCGCCAGCCCATAGGGCTGTGGATAACGTCGATGCTCCACCAGCGCCTCGGCGGCATAGGACCAGCACTGCTCGACCTTGGCGGTCTGCGCATCCCGGCGACAGATCTGATAGGCGTTACGCTCCAGGGTGAACAACTTGCCGTCGAACAGCGACACGTCGGCAAAATCCCGGGACACCGCCTTGGCATTGGGCACCTGCTCCGGCTGCATTTCCGAGCCAGCCTCACTGAGCAGCACGCAACCACCATCACAGTCCCAGGTGGTCTGCCCGCGCTTGATCAGCAACAGCCCGCGCCGCTCACGCTCCGCCGCCAACCAGATACGGTCGCCGGCAGGGTTCACCGCCAGGCCTTCGAACAAGGCGTTGAAATGCAGGAGCATGCCACTGGCCCGCGCTTCACGGACCATGATCGGGGAGATCTTCAACCAGGCCGGCGTGCCTTGCGCCGGCACTTGTAGCACCGCGGCATGAGCCTCGCTGATCACATACTTGTTGCTGGCGGCGTCGCAGGAGATGCCTTCGAAATCCAGGTCGCCACCACGCACGAAGGACGCCGCCCAGGTCCGTGACTTCAAGCCCCAGGGCAAGCCGGTATCGGGTACTGCAGGTACCTCCAGCTTGACGGCATCGGCCTGCCAGGCACTGTCGCGGGTATCGAGCTTGTAGATCTGATCGTCATCGCGGTCGGAAACCGTCCACAAATCCTGGCCACAGAGTGCCAGCCCGGACAGATTGCCGCCGCGCATGCCTTCCACAGGATGCTCGGACAACAAGGTCAGTTCGGGCACTGGCGCGGCCACCACCGAGGTTGCCAATAGCGCTAGGGCCAGGGCAAAACCTCTGTGCATCAGGCCAGCACCTCGGCCAGGTTGCCCTTGGACTCCAGCCAGGACTTGCGATCACCGGCGCGCTTCTTCGCCAGCAGCATGTCCATGATTTCTGCGGTGGCCTCGACGTCGTCCAGGGTCAACTGCACCAGGCGCCGAGTGTTCGGATCCATGGTGGTTTCACGCAGTTGCGGCGGGTTCATCTCACCCAGCCCCTTGAATCGGGTGACCTGGGGCTTGCCGCGCTTCTTCTCGGCCACCAGGCGATCGAGAATGCCGTCGCGCTCGGCATCATCGAGGGCGTAGAAGATGTCCTTGCCCAGGTCGATGCGGTACAGCGGCGGCATGGCCACATAGACGTGACCGGCATTCACCAACGGGCGGAAATGCTGGACGAACAAGGCACAGAGCAAGGTGGCGATGTGCAAACCGTCGGAGTCGGCATCGGCGAGGATGCAGATCTTGCCGTAGCGCAGTTGGCTCATGTCCTCGGCGCCTGGATCGACCCCGATGGCCACAGCGATGTTGTGCACTTCCTGACTGGCCAGGACTTCGCTGCCGTCCACTTCCCAGGTGTTGAGGATTTTGCCGCGCAACGGCAGGATCGCCTGGAACTCCTTGTCCCGCGCCTGCTTGGCCGAACCGCCAGCAGAGTCACCTTCCACCAGGAACAGTTCGGAGCGCATTGGGTCCTGGCCGGCGCAGTCCGCCAGCTTGCCGGGCAGCGCCGGGCCCTGGGTAATGCGCTTGCGCTCGACCTTCTTGCTGGCCTTCAAGCGGCGACCGGCGTTGCTGATGGCCAACTCCGCCAGTTGCATGCCCAGCTCGGGATTGGCATTGAGCCACAGGCTGAAGGCGTCCTTGACCACACCGGAAACGAAAGCCGCCGCCTCACGGGACGACAAACGCTCTTTGGTCTGGCCGGAGAACTGGGCGTCTTGCATCTTCATCGACAGGACGAAGGCGATCCGTTCCCAGACGTCTTCCGGAGCCAGCTTCAGGCCACGGGGCAGCAGGTTGCGGAATTCGCAGAACTCGCGCATGGCATCCAGCAGGCCCTGGCGAAGGCCGTTGACGTGGGTGCCGCCCTGGGCCGTGGGGATCAGGTTGACGTAGCTTTCCTGAACACTGTCGCCACCTTCCGGTAGCCACAGCAGGGCCCAGTCCACCGCTTCCTTGTTACCGGCCAGGCTGCCGCAGAACGGCTCGCTGGGCAGGCGTTCGAATTCGCTGACCGCATCCACCAGATAGGAGCGCAAACCGTCTTCGTAATGCCACTCGACCTTTTCGCCGCTGGACTTGTCCTCGAAGCTCACCAGCAGCCCCGGGCACAGTACCGCCTTGGCCTTGAGCACATGCTTGAGGCGGCTGACGGAGAATTTCGGCGAATCGAAGTATTTCGGGTCCGGGGCAAAGTACACACTGGTACCGGTGTTGCGCTTGCCCACGGTGCCGACCACTTCCAGCTCGGTGGCCTTGTAGCCATCGGCGAAGGTCATCTGGTATTCGTTGCCGTCGCGCTTGACCCGCACCCGCACCTGGTTCGACAGGGCGTTGACCACGGAAATACCCACCCCGTGCAAACCGCCGGAGAACTGGTAGTTCTTGTTGGAAAACTTGCCGCCGGCATGGAGCTTGGTGAGGATCAGCTCGATCCCGGACACGCCCTCTTCCGGATGGATATCCACGGGCATGCCGCGGCCGTCGTCGCAGACTTCCAGGGAATGGTCGGCGTGCAGGATGACCTGTATCGACTTCGCATGGCCGGCCAGGGCTTCGTCGACACTGTTGTCGATGACTTCCTGGGCCAAATGGTTGGGCCGCGTGGTGTCGGTGTACATGCCCGGGCGTTTGCGCACCGGGTCGAGTCCCGAGAGGACTTCGATGGCGTCTGCGTTATAAGAGCTAGCGCTGGGAGTGGCCATGGGTTCTCGTCGTTAGTCGTTCAATGAATATGGGGCGAGCCCTTCACAGTGCCGTGAAGTCGATCGCCTGGTACTGATCGGCAGTGATGCCGGCAAAATTCAACATCGCCGGCAATTGTCCGGCAAAACCTTGGAAACTATGATCGCCGCCAGCCTGAATGCGCAAGGCGCAGGCACGGTAATAGCGCTCGGCGCTGCGATAGTCCAGCGTCTCGTCGCCAGTCTGCAACCACACCTGATAACGCTGTGGGTCCTGAGGCGGCGCGACTTCCAGCGCTGCCAGGGCCGCCACATGGTCATGGGTCAGCTCCCAGGTTTCATCGGTATACAGGTTTTTCTGCGTGCCCAGATAACCGTCGAACATCCGGTGCGGGCTGACAGCAGGGTTGATCAGCAGGGCTTTGAGCCCGTAGCGCTCGGCAAGGTGAGTCGCATAGTAGCCGCCGAGCGAGCTGCCGACCAGCAATGGTCGACCGAGCTCGGCAATCGCCTGCTCCAGCTGGCCAATGGCCTGTCGCGGATGATGATGCAGGGCCGGTACCCGCAATTGTTCAGCCAGCCCCAGCTGCTCCATGACACGCCGCAACTGAGAGGCCTTGGTCGACGCGGGAGCACTGTTGAAGCCGTGGATATAAAGGATCGAACCGGACATGCGAACTCCCTGTGCACCTGGGCAAAAGCCGCAGTTTACAGGGATGACGACAGGTTACGAAGCCGCTTCAGTAGCCGTTGCTACCGTAATCGATGGTGAATTCGTAGCCCAGGACCCGTTCCACGCCGGTTTCCAACCGTCCATCGGGCCACAACCGCAGCCAGCGATAGCCAGGCACCTGCTCCTCGACCTTGAAGTCGTCGCTGCCGGGCTCGAACTGGATGCAGGTCGAGGGTGAGGCCAATAGCCGCACGGCGCCGCGCTGGCGGTCGATTTCCTGATGCACATGCCCCCAGAGCAAGGCACGGACCTGAGGGAAAGCATCGAGCACGGCGAACAGTGCCTCGGCGTTGCGCAGGCCAATGGGCTCCATCCAGGTACAGTCAATGGATACCGGGTGATGGTGCAGGCAGATCAAGTGATGGCGCTCAGGCGCCTCGCTCAGGGAGCGGGCCAGCAATTGCAGTTGGTCGTCCTGCAGGTAACCCGGCACCGAGCCGGGCACCGCCGAGTCCAGCAAGGTGATGCGCCAGTTGCCGATATCCATTACCGGCTCCAGCAAGTCACTGTCCTGCGTCGCCAGTTGCATGACCTGCGGCTCATCATGGTTGCCCGGCAGCCAGCGGCCAGGTGCCGGAATCTGTCGGGTCAACTGACGAAAGCGCTGATAGGACTCCAGGGAGCCGTCCTGGGACAGATCACCGGTGGCCAGCATCAGGTCGATCCGCGGCTGCTGCGCCAGCACCTGCTCGATGACTCGCTGCAGACTGTCGGCGGTGTTCATGCCCAGCAAGGTGCCATCAGCGTCGGCAAACAGATGGCTGTCAGATAGTTGCACCAGCAGTACGGAATCGTCGGCAGTCAGTGCGGATACGCTTGGCACGGCGTTCTCCCGGAGCAAGGGCACAAAGCATGATGAAGGCGGCAATTATGCTGGGGGAAATGCAAAAGAGGAAACCTGGGAAACGGACCCAGTTCACATCTAGCGCACGGCTTCGAACTCGTGGCCACAGGCCAGGCAATGACTCAGCCACTCCCCAAGAAAGACATTCAACTGAGCCTTTTCATCCGGCTGATGCATGAAGGCATTGGGATAGGGATAAATGCTGCGAAAACGCCGGGCATGCTCGGCACTGATGACCTCCGCCATCCGCGCATCGTGATAGACCTGCACTTCCAGTTGCGGCACGGGCAGCCACGGCAAGCTGTGCTCCTGACGCACCTGCAAGGTGGTGGTGTAGGGACAGGCCAGCACCACTTCCAGGGCCAGTACGCCGAGCATCTGGTCGCCCTGGGTCACGGCAATGCGCCGTGCCACAGGCTGATTGCGCATGTCAGGCAACAGGCGCATCAGCCGAGCGTAGTTGGCCTCGCAGGACGCTTGCAGCCCCGCGAGATCAACCCGATAGCGGTCGCGTACCTTGTTTACGACCATAACCCCCTCACTTCAGCGCGATTGAGCGCCAGCCACTGCAAGGCAATGATGCTGGCGGCATTGCAGATCCGCCCGTCACGCATGGCCTGCAACGCATCCTCATAAGCCATCACCGAAACCCGGATGTCTTCCGCCTCTTCTTCCAGCCCATGCAGCCCGCCGGCAGCGCTGCTGTCGCAACGGCCCAGGAACAGGTGGACGAACTCGGTGCTGCCCCCCGGCGACGGAAAATACTGGGTCATCGGCCACAGCGCAGAGATGTCCAGGCCAGCTTCCTCCTGTGCCTCACGCCGAGCAACCTGTTCCGGTTGCTCGTCCTTGTCGATCAGCCCGGCCACCAGTTCCACCAGCCAGGGCGTAGCGGTCTTGCCCATGGCGCCAACGCGGAACTGTTCGATCAGCACCACTTCATCGCGTTGCGGATCGTACGGCAGTACGCAGACCGCATCGTGACGGACAAAGACTTCACGATTGATTTCCCGCCCCATGCCACCGGCGAACAGCTCGTGGCGCAATTGCAAGCGATCGAGCCGGTAGAACCCCTGGAAGCAGTTTTCACGCCGGATGATCTCAACGGCACTTGGCGTGGAGTTGGCAAAGTCAGTCATAACAATCCTCGTGTACAGCGTATTCGACCCGAGGATCCCCCTCGACTTCGCGCCATCCTAACGCGCCCGCGGCTGCCGATGCAGCCCCTTTACCCTCAGCGGGATAGACGGCGAGGGGCTAAACCTACTCTAATTGCTTCTATTGAGCTTAGTGGCGAACCGACTGCCTCGCAGACAGTCGAAGCCGGTAACTTTTGCCTCCCCCCTGGTTTATGAAGGACGCCCATGTCGCTTGTCAAAATCGCCTCCGTGGCCTGTATCGCCCTGACCCTGGGCGCCTGCCAAAGCCTGTTTCAGCCAAGCTACAACACCCCGCTGGAAACCAAGCGCGAGAAATCCGAACAACTCAAGCCCGGCTGCAGTGGCGCCGACTGCCCACTGGTCAACCTTGACACCGTGCACTTTCCCGCCGAGCCGCAACTGGACGCCATCGTCGAAAAACGCTTGCTGCAAATGACCCGCACCAGCCCCGACGCACCACTGCCGGCCAGCCTCAGCGCCTACCGCGAACAGTTCCTGCGCAGCGCAGCAGACCGCCACGGCATGTACCTGCAATCCAAGGTACGCGAGCAGCATGACGGACTGGTGATCATCGAACTGGCCAGCTACCTGGACACCGGCGCGGCCAATGGCACCCCGGGACGGGGCTTCGTCAACTACTCGCGCCAGCAACACAAGGCCCTGAACCTGGCAGACATGCTCCTGCCCGGCCAGGAGGACATGTTCTGGAAGGCTGCACGGGTTGCCCACAACAACTGGCTGATCAGCACCCACCTGGATCGCGAAGCCGAATTCGTCAAGACCTGGCCGTTCCAGAAAACCCCGAACGTGGCCCTGACCCAGAAAGCCGTGACCCTCAAGTACGACGTCACCACCATCGCGCCCTCGGTCCTGGGTCATATCGAATTGCAGATTCCCTACGACCGCCTCAAGGGCGTGCTCAAGCCCGAGCTGTTTCCCGAGAACTGAACGCCCGCCCCAGCAGCCATTGCAACAGCCCTGCCAGTACCAGTGACGGCAGGGTTGCACCGACTTCCGGATACAAATTGGCCAGCAGGTGATAGGTGCTCACCCCACCCAACCGGGCCGGCAGCGCCGTCCAGCGCAGGGCTGAGTGCGGGATCTGCCCGCTGCGGCGACGCAGGATGAAGTGATCCACCAGCACCACGCCAAACAACGGCGCAAATGCCGAGCCGATCAACAGCAGGAAGTTCTGGTACTGGGCCAATGGCGCCAAACACGCGCTGGTCGGCCGGCACCGCGAGATCGGGAGAGTAGGTACTTGCCCTGCGCAAGGGATCTATCTCAGAAAGAACAGGAGCAAGCTGCAAGCCTCAAGCGTCAAGAAAAAGCACTTCGGCCTTTGCTTTCCGCTTGCAGCTTGCAGCTCGTGGCTTAGACCTTCTTGTACAGCTGGCTGCCTTCCTGCTTGAAGCGCGCGGCCTGCTCGGCCAGGCCCTTGGCGACGTCCACGTCCACCGCTTCGATGCGCTGGTTGGCCGCGTATTCGCGCACTTCCTGGGTGATCTTCATCGAGCAGAACTTCGGCCCGCACATGGAACAGAAATGCGCCACCTTGGCCGAATCCTTAGGCAGGGTTTCGTCGTGGTAGGAACGTGCAGTGTCCGGGTCCAGGCCCAGGTTGAACTGGTCTTCCCAGCGGAACTCGAAACGCGCCTTGGACAGGGCGTTGTCGCGGATCTGCGCGCCAGGGTGACCTTTGGCCAGGTCGGCAGCATGGGCCGCGATCTTGTAGGTGATGATCCCGGTCTTCACGTCATCCTTGTTCGGCAGGCCCAGGTGCTCCTTGGGCGTGACATAGCAAAGCATGGCGCAACCGAACCAGCCGATCATCGCCGCGCCGATACCGGAAGTGATGTGGTCGTAGCCCGGAGCGATGTCGGTGGTCAGCGGGCCCAGGGTGTAGAACGGCGCCTCGTCGCAGCACTCCAGCTGCTTGTCCATGTTCTCCTTGATCAACTGCATCGGCACGTGGCCCGGGCCTTCGATCATGCACTGCACATCGTGCTTCCAGGCGATCTTGGTCAGCTCGCCGAGGGTTTCCAGCTCACCGAACTGGGCTTCGTCGTTGGCGTCGGCAATCGACCCCGGACGCAGGCCATCTCCCAGGGAGAAGCTGACGTCGTAGGCCTTCATGATTTCGCAGATTTCGTCGAAATGGGTGTAGAGGAAGTTCTCTTTATGGTGCGCCAGGCACCACTTGGCCATGATCGAACCGCCCCGGGAGACGATGCCGGTGACGCGCTTGGCGGTCAGCGGTACATAGCGCAGCAACACGCCGGCGTGGATGGTGAAGTAGTCCACGCCCTGCTCGGCCTGCTCGATCAGGGTGTCGCGGAACAGCTCCCAGGTCAGGTCCTCGGCCACGCCGTTGACCTTTTCCAGGGCCTGGTAGATCGGCACGGTACCGATCGGCACCGGCGAGTTGCGGATGATCCACTCGCGGGTTTCATGGATGTGCTTGCCGGTGGACAGGTCCATCACCGTGTCCGAGCCCCAGCGGATGCCCCAGGTCAGTTTCGCCACTTCTTCCTCGATGGAAGAACCCAGGGCGCTGTTGCCGATATTGCCGTTGATCTTCACCAGGAAGTTGCGGCCGATGATCATCGGCTCCAGCTCAACGTGGTTGATGTTGGCTGGGATGATGGCGCGGCCACGGGCGATTTCCTCGCGGACGAACTCTGGGGTGATTTCTTTCGGGATGCTGGCGCCGAAGCTGTGACCGGCGTGTTGCTGCTTCAGCAGGCCGGCGGCGCGGGCCTCCTGCAGCTTCATGTTTTCGCGGATGGCGACGTATTCCATCTCGGCGGTGATGATGCCTTTGCGCGCGTAGTGCATCTGGCTGACGTTGGCCCCGGCCTTGGCTCGGCGCGGGTTGTTGACGTGGGCAAAACGCAGCTTGGTCAGTTCCGGGTCCGCCAGACGCTGCTGACCGAAGTTGGAGCTCAGGCCCGCCAGGCGCTCGGTGTCGCCACGGTCTTCGATCCACGCCGAACGTACATCGCCCAGGCCCTTGCGCACATCGATCACCACGTTCGGATCGGTGTAGGGACCGGAGGTGTCGTACACAGTGACCGGCGCGTTGATCTCGCCGCCGAAATCGGTGGGGGTCACGTCCAGGGTAATTTCGCGCATGGGCACGCGGATGTCCGGGCGGGAACCCTGGACATAGACTTTTTGCGAGCGGGTAAAGGGCTGCACCGATTGTTGGTCGACTTGGGCCGACTCACTGAGGTTGCTAGCGTTTTTTAGTTTTGTCGTCATCACGGGCTCTCCAGACAGCATCCAGGCAGTGGGATTTTGTCGGAGCGAACCTGTAACGGACGGACGCACCCTGTCTAAGCAACTAGTGAGTGCAGTGCTTGGTACTCGAGGGGTGTTCGATTGTCGAACAACATCCCGGACGAAGCACAAGAGGACTCGCCGGGTGACGAGAAATCTTGTTCCCTACGCAGGCGCTAACCTGATCAGGTTCAACGGGATCCGGATTATCCGATCTCAGCCTCATAGCAAGGCACCCCGACAAGAACCGGGCCAGTCTAGACAAAGCCGGGACAGAACGCCAACCCCCGTGCAATAAGCAGGATGAATGGCGTAATTAGCGGATTGTTGCGACCTGCCAGCGGCTCTACACTCCTTGCCCTGTGTCGAACCTTGACGCTCTATGGGTCGCGCCTTAGCCTTGGCGCCTGGATTATCTCCGTAATATCAACTCTAGGGATCGCCGAATGCTGCGCAAACTCTCACTGGCTGTTGCCGTGTCTTGTGCGTCCAATGGAATGGCCTGGGCAGCAGAAGCGCCTTTGACCACCAAGACCGACCTGGTCAGCGTCTATCAGGAAGCGGTGGACAACAATGCCGATCTGGCCGCTGCACGCGCCCAGTACGGCGCCCAGAAGGAAGTGGTGCCCCAGGCTCGCGCCGGGCTTTTGCCCAACCTCTCGGCCGGCGCGGACATGAGCAATACCCGCACCAAGTTCGATGAGCCTTCCATGACCTCGACCCGCAGCGGCAACGTCTACCAGGCGACCCTGGCCCAGCCGCTGTTCCGTGCCGATCGCTGGTTCCAGTTGCAAGCCGCCAAGGACATCAACGAGCAAGCCTCCCTGCAACTCTCGGCCACCGAGCAGAACCTGATCCTGCAAAGCGCGGAGAACTACTTCGCGGTGCTGCGCGCCCAGGACAACCTGGCCTCGACCAAGGCCGAGGAAGCCGCGTTCAAACGCCAGCTGGATCAGTCCAACGAGCGCTTCGATGTGGGTCTGTCGGACAAGACCGACGTACTGCAATCCCAGGCCAGTTACGACACCGCCCGGGCCAACCGCATCCTTGCCCAGCGCCAGGTGGACGACGCCTTCGAGGCCCTGATCACCCTGACCAACCGCGAGTACAACGCGATCCAGGGCATCGTCCATACCCTGCCGGTGCTGGCGCCGACCCCCAACGATGCCAAGGCCTGGGTCGACACCGCCGCCAAGCAGAACCTCAACCTGCTGGCCAGCAACTACGCGGTCAGCGCCGCCGAGGAAACCCTCAAGCAGCGCAAGGCCGGGCACGCCCCGACCCTGGACGCCGTGGCGCAGTACAAGAAAGGCGACAACGACGCCCTGGGCTTCAGCAACCCCAATCCGTTGACGCGCTACGGCAGCGATGTCGAACAGCGCTCCATCGGCCTGCAGTTGAATATCCCGATCTACAGCGGCGGGCTGACCAGCTCCCAGGTTCGCGAGTCCTATTCGCGCCTGAGCCAGACCGAACAGCAGCGTGAATCCCTGCGCCGCCAGGTGGTGGAGAACACCCGCAACCTGCACCGCGCAGTGAACACCGATGTCGAGCAGGTCCAGGCCCGACGCCAGTCGATCATCTCCAACCAGAGTGCGGTGGAAGCCACGGAAATCGGCTATCAGGTGGGGACGCGCAATATCGTCGACGTGCTCGATGCCCAGCGCCAGCTGTACACCTCGGTGCGCAACTACAACAACAGCCGCTACGACTACATCCTCGACAACCTGCGCCTGAAGCAGGCCGCCGGCACCCTCAACCCCGGTGATCTGCAAGACCTGTCGCGCTACCTCAAGGCCGACTACAACCCGGACCGCGACTTCCTGCCGCCGGACCTGGCCAAGGCCGCACAAGAGCAACTCAAGGCTCGCCCCTGAAGGCCGCAGCCATAAAAAAGGCCACCCCAGCGGGTGGCCTTTTTGCATGCCGGCAAAGCGCTTTCGGAGCTACGACTCAGCGCTCCTTGAGCAAACGGTCGAGCCCATCGAGCAAACGCTGCAAAGCGCCCTGATTGGCCTTGAGCACCTTGAGCCCGGCCTCGGCCATCTTCTGTGCATCCCGGGGCAACTCGAACAGGCGCTGCACCGCCACCGCCAGTCCCTCAGCGTCATCCACCTCCTGCAAGGCACCGGCCTCGCGCAGCATCGCGGCGATTTCCAGGAAGTTGAACAGGTGCGGCCCGCTGATCACCGGTTTGGCCAGGGCCGCCGGCTCCAGCAGGTTGTGCCCGCCATTGGCGACCAGACTGCCGCCGACAAAAGCGCTGTCGGCCAGGGCGTAGAGGAACAGCAGCTCACCCATGGTGTCCCCCAGCAACACCGAGGTGGTGGCGCCCACCGGTTCCCCGGCGGAGCGGCGAACCGTCGCGAATCCCTGTTGCTGGCACAGCTCGAACACCGAGTTGAAGCGCTCCGGGTGCCGTGGCACCAGGATCAGCAAGGCATTCGGGTAACTGGCCAGCAGTTGCCGATGGGCATCGAGCACCACGGCGTCTTCACCTTCGTGGGTACTGGCGGCGATCCACACCGGGCGCTCCATGGCCTGCCATTGCTGGCGCAGATCCCGGGCACGCTCCAGCAGTTGCGGGTCAATGCTCAGGTCGAACTTGATCGAGCCTGTGACTTCCACCGTCTCGGGACGTGCACCCAGTTGACGGAAACGCTCGGCTTCGGCTTCGGTCTGCACCGCGAACAGGCTCATTTGCCCCAGCATGGGCGCGGTCAGGCGGGCAAAACGTCCATAGCCCTTGGCCGAACGCTCGGACAGCCGGGCATTGGCCAGGGCCACCGGAATCCCGCGCCGGGCGCACTGGTCAATGTGGTTGGGCCACAGCTCGGTCTCCATGATCACCGCCAGCTTGGGCTGCACCCGGTCCAGAAACCGCGCCGCGGCGCAGGGCAGATCGTAAGGCAGGTAGCAATGCTGGATTCGCGGCTCATTGGCGAACAGCGCCTGGATACGCTCGGAGCCGGTGGGCGTCATGCAGGTCACGGTGATCGGCAACTGGGGATAACGGGCCAACAGGGCACGAATCATTGGCGCGGCAGCGATGCTCTCGCCCACAGACACCGCATGCACCCAAATGCCGCCAGTCTGCATGGCCGGCAAGCCCAGGGAGAAACGCTCGCCAATGCGCTTGGCATAAGCCGGGGCCTTACGCGAGCGCAACCACAGGCGAATCGCTACCAATGGCAGCCCCAGGTAAAACAGTGCGGTATAGAGAGTTCTATTCATGGCGGCGGAGTTTATCGGTTTTTTAGCCGATCGCCTTCAGGTGCACGGCAAAACGTTCCGCCAGCCAGCGCGCCGCCGGCCCCAGAGGTTCGTCGCGGCGCCAAGCCAACTCCACCACCAGCGCCGGCGGGGTCCATTCGCTGAGCAATTCGACCATCTGATGCTGGTAAGCCGGGTACTGCACCACATGCCGCGGCAGCCAGGCCCAGCCCAGGCCGCGCATCAGCCATTCAGCCATGACATAGAAGCTGTCAGCCCGCCAGACCTGGGGGCTGACCTGCTCGCCACCGGGATAACCGCTGAGTTGAGGAGCGATCAACAACTGCCGGTGCCGGGCCAGCAGTTGGCGATTGACCCGTTTCTCATGGGCCAGCGGATGCCCCACGGCGCAGACGGTGACCATCTCGACGCTGCCCAGGGCTTGGCGCTCCAGGGTTTCCGGCATCTGCTCATGGTGAAACAGCAGCCCCAAGTCGGCACGACGCTCCACCAGTTTGCGCGCCACGTCCCCCTGAGCACCGCTGGCCAGTTGCACTTCCAGACTGGGAAAGCGCTCGGCCAGTGCCTCAAGGCTGTCGAGCACCGGCTGATAGGGCATCGCCTCATCCTGGGCCAGGCGCAACCGCGCCTCCTGGCCCCGCATCAAGGCCAGCGCCCGGCCATTGAGGCGATCACACTGGCGGAGGATTTCCCGGGCCTCCTGCAACAAGGCACTGCCGGCTTCGGTGAGCTTTGGCTGACGGCCGCTGCTGCGCTCGAACAGGCTCACTCCCAGATCTTCTTCCAGCAGAGCAATGGCACTGCTGATGGCGGACTGAGCCTTGCGTTGCTGGCGGGCTACTGCAGAAAACGAGCGCAGCTCGGCAACACTGACAAACAGCCGCAACTGCTCCAGGTTCCATTGCATGTTCATTGGGCAACCTATCTTCATAACAGATAGGTAATGACTTTACCCCATCTGAACAGTCTCTAGAATGCCGACCTCAGAAAAGCAGTCCCAGACACGAGGAACCCTCCCATGAACGCTTACTACTACCTGGCCATCGCCATCTGCGCGGAAGTAATTGCCACTGTTTCAATGAAAGCGGTCAAGGGCTTGAGCACACCGCTGCCCCTGGCGCTGATCATCGTCGGCTATGGCGTGGCGTTCTGGATGCTGACCCTGGTAGTGCGCACCGTCCCGGTAGGCGTGGCCTATGCAGTGTGGGCTGGCATGGGCATCGTCATGGTCAGCATCGCCGCGCTGTTTCTCTACGGCCAGAAGTTGGATATCCCGGCCATGCTGGGCATGGCGCTGATCGTCCTCGGCGTGGTGGTGATCCAGCTGTTCTCGAAAACCGCCGGGCACTGACCCTCTGCTCATGCAGGAGCCGGCTTGCCGGCGAGCAGCCCACCGCGTGACAACCGGTCACGGGGTTCGCCTGGCCGCTCCTACAGATTCACGAGCCTGTATACTGCGCCTCTCGTTTTGAACACTGAGGTCGCTGCATGCCATCCGCTATTTCTACCGATGTGCTGATTGTCGGCGCAGGCGTCGCCGGTCTCTGGCTGAACGCCCGCCTGCGGCGCCAGGGCTTTTCCACTGTACTGGTGGAAAGCGCCAGCCTCGGTGGCGGACAGAGCGTGAAATCCCAGGGGATCATCCACGGCGGCGCCAAATACGCCCTGCACGGCGCCCTCACCGGTGCCTCGGAAGCCATCGCCGACATGCCGCGGCGCTGGCGCGAAGCCTTGGCCGGCACCGGCGAGCTGGACCTGTCCGGCGTGCGCCTGCTGTCCGACGCCCATTACCTCTGGTCTCCCGGCACCCTGGCCGGCAACCTCACCAGCTTCTTTGCCAGTAAGGCCGTGCGCGGCCGGGTCGATCAGGTCAAGGGCGAACAACTGCCCCCGGCCCTGCAAGACAAACGCTTCAAAGGCAAGGTCTATCGCCTGGCCGAGCTGGTGGTGGATGTGCCTAGCGTCATCCAGCGTCTGGCAGACCTCGGCGGCGATAGCCTGCTGGCCGGACAGAAGATCGAGCCCCTACTGGAGAATGATCATCTGGTGGGCCTGCGGATCGATGAACGCGAGATCCGCGCGCAACGCATCGTCCTCAGCGCCGGTGCCGGCAATGCCGACCTGCTCAAGGCCATCGGCCTGAGCCAGCCGGCCATGCAGCAACGTCCGCTGCACATGGTGCTGGTCAAGGGGCCAACCCTTAAACCCCTGTACGCCCATTGCCTGGGCGGCGGCCCCAAACCCCGGATCACCGTCACCACTCACCCGGCTGCCGACGGCCAATGGGTCTGGTACCTGGGAGGCGATCTCGCCGAAGCCGAAGGCGTGGCCCGGGAACCGGCGGCGCAGATCGCCGCTGCCCAGAAGGAACTGGGGCAACTGCTGCCTTGGGTCGACCTGAGCCAGGCGCAGTGGGCCACCTTGCGAGTGGATCGGGCCGAGCCGGCGCAATCGGGCCTGACCCGGCCGGATAACGCCTTCCTCGCCGAGCAGGATCGCCTGCTGGTGGGTTGGCCGACCAAACTGGCCCTGGCGCCGGACTTCGCCGACCGCGTTCTCGCGGCTCTGGAGCGCGACGGCATTCGTCCAGGCCACAGTGATCCACTTCCCGCCCTGCCCAAGCCGCCCCTGGCACAACCGGCCTGGGAGCAACTGCTGCCATGAGCCAGCCGACCCTGCATAACCTGCATCGCCCGATCGGCAGCACCGGCCTGATGGTTTCGCCTCTGGGCCTGGGCACGGTCAAGCTGGGCCGTGATCAAGGGGTGAAGTACCCCAGCGGCTTCCAGATCCCGGATGACCAGGAAGCCCGCATGCTGCTCAAGCTGACCCGCGATCTGGGCATCAACCTGATCGACACCGCCCCCGCCTACGGCCGCAGCGAAGAGCGCTTGGGCCCCCTGCTACGCGGCCAGCGCCAGGAATGGGTGATCGTCAGCAAGGTCGGCGAAGAGTTTGCCGACGGCGTGTCCCGCCACGACTTCAGTGCCGCTCACACCCGACTGTCCGTGGAACGCAGCCTGCAACGCCTGGAAACCGACTTCATCGATCTGGTGCTGGTGCATTCCGACGGCAACGACCTGGCCATTCTCGACCAGAGCGAGGTCTACCAGACCCTGGCGCAGCTCAAGCAGGAGGGCAAGATCCGTGGCTTCGGCTTCTCCGGCAAGACCGTCGACGGCGGTCTGAAGGCTCTGGAACAAGGCGATTGCGCCATGGTTACCTACAATCTGAACGAACAGGCCGAGCGGGCGGTCATTGACTATGCCGCCGACCACCACAAGGGCATCCTGGTGAAAAAGGCCCTGGCCAGCGGCCATGTCTGCCTGAGTCCGGGCGTCGACCCGGTGCGGGCCAGCTTCGAACTGCTGTTTGAGCGGCCCGGCGTTGCCAGTGCTATCGTCGGGACCATCAACCCGTTGCACCTGGCCCATAACGTGGCGACCGTGGCACAGGTTTTAGGCAAAAACTGATGCCGCCGACGCGGCCGACCCCGACGCAAGAAGGAGCCGAGATGTCGCGACCGCTCATTAGAAAGAACCCCAGCAACTTCAAGACCCTGCCGCTGTTCGTCGAAGCGACTCCCGAAGGCCTCTGCTACCAGAGCGTCGGGAGGCCGCTGAACTTCGCTCAGACCCTGCAGCGCCGACGCGCGGTGACGGTGGCAGACCACGAAAGGTTTGCCTTGGAACTGGCCAACCTCGGGGTTTCTGTACGCCTGACCCTGCACTGGCAGAACCGTGACTACTGGGTGCTGGTGCGCCAGCGACGCCAGGACCGCGGCGACGTGGTGCTCAAGCTGATCTCCGGCTACGTACCCGCCCATGAACTGAACCTGCCGCTGCACACGGCCATCCAGGAAATCGCCGAGGAATGCCTGCTGGAAACCCCGGAAGGCTGGCTCGGCGGACGCTTCAACGACACCTGGCTACCAGCCCCTTACGCCGGGGCCCTGCATTATCGCGAGGCCCTGCCCTTTCGCCTGACCCCACTGTCCGGAGCCGCGCGACCGGTACGCTGCGCCAACCTGCAATTGCTGGAGCGACCCCGGGCCTACGTGCACCTGCCCACCGCCTCGTTGCAACTGATCTACGACCTGCGCCTGGACGTCCCCAAGGAAGCCAAGTCGCTGAGCCTGTTCCACGTCGACGAGCGCCTGGAAGGTGACCAGTTGGTGGCGCGCCTGGACCGCAAGCGGCCGGATCTGTACCTGATGCCCCTGGACAATGGCCAGCCCTGTGCCGAGCTGTACACCTTGAAGAAGGATCAACTGCACCCGGCCAGCACCCGCGGCCTGTACCTGGCGGAAAGCTTCGCCCAGCAGGAAGGCTGGGTGGTGCGTGAGGAGCGGATTCGCTGGAAGGACTGGCTCAGGCAACGAGGCCTGAGCGAACCGGAAAAGGACTCGAAGCTTTCGCGCCTGACCGGCAAGGCCCGGCAGATCCTGCGCAAGATGGTTCCCGCCAAGGCCAGGCGCCAAGGCTGAGGCAAAAAAAACGGCGCCTGAAGCAGGCGCCGTTTTTTCAGACTGCAACCGTTACTGGGCCTTGTCGGTCTTGCGGATCTTCTCGACGATGGCGGTGGTCGAGCTGTTCTCCACCAATCCCAGCACCTTCACCGTGCCGCCATACGCCGTGACGATATCGGCGCCCACCACCTGATCGATGCCGTAGTCGCCACCCTTGACCAGCACGTCCGGGCGGACCTGGGACAGCAGGTTTTCCGGAGTGCCTTCAGAAAAGCTGATCACCCAGTCCACGGCCCCCAGCCCCGCCAGCACCGCCATGCGCCGGTCGACACTGTTGATCGGACGTCCAGGCCCCTTGAGGCGGCTGACCGAAGCATCGTCGTTGATCGCCACGATCAATCGGTCCCCTTGAGCCCGGGCCTGTTCAAGGTAGGTCACATGCCCCGCGTGAAGGATGTCGAAGCAGCCATTGGTGAACACGATCTTCTCGTTGTGCGCCCGGGCATCATCGATGGCCAGCAACAGCTGATCGAGACTCAGAACACCGCGCTCGGAACCTTCCTCGCGCTGGATCGCCCGACGCAGCTCGGGTGCACTGATGGCCGCCGTCCCCAGCTTGCCGACCACAATGCCCGCGGCCAGATTGGCCAGGCCCACCGCGTGGGGCAGCTCTTCACCGGCGGCAATCGCTGCCGCCAGGGTCGAAATCACGGTATCACCGGCCCCAGTGACGTCGAACACTTCACGGGCACGGGCCGGCAGATGCAGGGCCGGATGATCCGGACGCAACAGGGTCATGCCGTGCTCGCCACGGGTCACCAGCAGCGCCCCCAGCTCCAGATCGTGCATGAGCTTGGCGCCCTTGCTCACCAGTTCGTGCTCGTCGGCGCAGCCGCCGACGATGGTTTCGAACTCGCTGAGGTTCGGCGTGATCAGGCTGGCACCACGGTAGATGGAGAAATCCTTGCCCTTGGGGTCCGCCAGCACCGGAATGCCACGGGCCCGCGCGGCCGCGATCAGCACCTGATGGTTGCGCAGAGCGCCTTTGCCATAGTCGGACAGCACCAGCACCTTGATGCCGTCGAGCAAAGCGTCGACCTCGGCCGCCAGGGCCAGGGCGTCGGTGGCAAAGGGTTCTTCAAAGTCGATGCGCAGCAGCTGTTGGTGACGGCTCATGACCCGCAGCTTGACGATGGTCGGCTGGTGGGCAATGCGCTGGAACAGTGCACGTACGCCCGCACCTTGCAGGCTGTTGGCCAGGCTGTCGGCAGCCTCATCGTCACCGGTCACCCCGACCAGGGAGGCGGGCGCACCGAGTGCGGCGATGTTCAGGGCAACGTTGGCGGCACCACCCGGGCGGTCCTCGATCTGCTCGACCTTGACCACCGGCACCGGCGCCTCAGGGGAAATCCGTGAGGTACCACCATGCCAGTAACGGTCGAGCATGACATCGCCGACCACCAAGACAGGGGCTTGATCGAATCGCGGCATGGACAACTTCATGGAGCATCCCACATACAAAATGAACAGGGGCGCGATATTAACACAGGGTTGGCGCCGCCTAGTTCTATGCCTTGAGTGAGGCCGGTGAAGATTTTCTACGATTCATTTGCACGGCAGCAGTTGCAGCAGCTGGCGGATCGCCTCCGGCAACTCCACGCAGGACGTATCGATCTCGCAATCGGCTTGCAGCGGCGCTTCGTAAGGACTGTCGAGCCCGGTGAAATCCTTGATACGGCCCTCCAGGGCCGCCTGATACAGGCCCTTGGGGTCACGCCGGGCACAGGCCTGGAACGGCGTGCTGATGTACACCTCGATAAACTGTCCAGCCCCAAACAGCGCCCGGGCAGCATCACGATCGGCGCGAAACGGTGAAATCGCCGACACGATCACCAACAGCCCAGCCTCCACCATCAGCCGCGCCACCTCGGCCATGCGGCGGATATTTTCCTTGCGTGCCTCGGCCCCCATTCCCAGGTCACGGCACAGCCCACTGCGCACATTGTCGCCATCAAGGACGAAGGTATGCATGCCCAACTCGTTGAGGCGCAGTTCCAGCAGGTTGGCCAGGGTCGACTTGCCGGCCCCCGACAGGCCCGTCAGCCATAGACAACAGGGCTTCTGCTGCTTGAGGGCGGCCCGGGCCTCGATGGACAGCGACAGGCTGTAAGGGCGGATCTGCAGTTGCTCCAAAGGCGCACAAGCGAGCTTATTCATAACCCAGCATCTCGTAGTCGCGTTGATAGACACGGCGCACCAGGCGACGGGTGCGTACCGAGCAGAATTCCCTGACAGGGGTAGTGCGGCGTTGAGCAGTGCCGTTGACATGGGGCAGTTGGGCATCGACCCCCAACTGCTGGCACAACAGCTGGAAGTCACGTTGCAGGTATTCCTGATAGCCGATGAAGTCCAGGGCCAGGCGCCCCAGGGAGTCGGTGAGGAAGTCGCTCTGGGGCGCGAAATGCATCTGCCTGTGGATATTCTCCGAGTGCAGCCAGCGGCCGACGAAGTCGTCGAAGTCCCGGTAGTGCGTCACCAGGCTCTGGGCCGCCTGATCCCGTCGCCCCAGGCGGTTGCCCCGCAAAAAGGCATAGGCCGAATAGGCGCGTTCCAGGGGATCGCGGACGAAGGCGAACTTGAAGCTGCTGGAAAACGCCCGGGGGAACTGTTGCTCATACCAGTACAACGGCAGATGCCCCGGCATCCACCCGTCGAACAGGGCCGAACAGACGCTGCTGCCGGCACACTTGGGAACATGGATAAACAGACAGGAATGACGGGCAAAAGCATCGGGGAACCGCACATTGGCGGACATGGACTTGTTCACCACCTGACGATCCACCACCGACAGGCGACCCAACAGGAAATGACGCTGGGTCTTGGGTAATAACTTCCACACAAAACGTTGCAGCATTGCGGTACCCACGCGAGAAGGATGGCCCTCTCGATCCATTCGAAGATTCAGGCGGGAACCATAACAAGCGTGAAACGCAGAATTATTTAGCCTTGGTCAAGACTGTAAGACGGGCCATACAAATGATGCCAAGGTGCCTTGCACACCCTGGAGGCTCCGGGGAACGAGCGGGCTCGCTCCCCGGAAAGACTCAGGCGATCCCGGTGGGTGCAGGCTCTTCCAGACCCATGGCATGCAACCGCGAGTAGTAGCCATTCTGGGCCAGCAACTGGGCGTGAGTGCCGCGCTCGACAATCCGTCCCTGATCCATGACCAGGATCATGTCCGCCTTCTCGATAGTGGACAGACGGTGCGCAATCACCAGGGTGGTACGTCCCTTCATGACCTTGTCCAGGGCAGCCTGGATATGCCGCTCGGACTCGGTGTCCAGGGCCGAGGTGGCCTCGTCGAGAATCAGCAGCGGAGCATTCTTCAGCAAGGCCCTGGCAATCGCCAGGCGCTGACGCTGGCCACCCGAAAGCAGCACGCCGTTCTCCCCCACCTGAGTGTCGAGGCCTTCTGGCAACTGAGCGATGAAGTCCATGGCGTAGGCGTCGGCCGCGGCCTTTTCGATGTCCGCCCGCGGTGCCCCGGCCAGGTCGCCATAGGCAATGTTGTTGGCCACGGTGTCGCTGAACAGGGTGACGTGCTGGGTAACCTGGGCGATATGCCGACGCAGGTTCAGCAGGCGGTAATCTTCGACCTCGGTGCCGTCCAGAAGGATCTGGCCCTTGTCATGGTGATAGAAGCGCGGGATCAGGTTGGCCAGGGTCGACTTCCCGCTGCCGGAACGCCCCACCAGGGCGACCATTTTTCCGGGCTCGACGCTGAAGCTGATGTCATCCAGCACCTGACGCTCGGTACCTGGATAGGTGAAGCTCAGGTTACGCACTTCCAGGTGTCCGCTGATGCTGGCGTGTTCCACCGTGCCACGATCGACCTCGGGCTCGACGTCCAACTGTTCGAAGATGCTTTCCGCGCCGGCCACGCCTTTCTGGATGGTGGAGCTGACTTCCGACAGCTGACGAATGGGCTTGGGCAGCAACCCGGCCATGGTGATGTAGGCCACCATTTCCCCCGCCGACGCATCGCCACGCAGATACAGGACCAGGAACATCAGCACCGCCATGGCGCTGTAGATCACCAGTTGCAGCAGCGGCGTGTAGATCGCGCCGGTGCGGGTCATGCGCAGTTGCTTGTCGGTGTTGCCCTGGCTGGCCGCCAGAAAGCGCTGCTGCTCATAGGTCTCGCCGCCAAAGCTGCGTACCACGCGATAGCCCTGGATGGTTTCCGAGGCAACGTGAGTCACGTCGCCCATGGCCACCTGGATCTTCTTGCTTTGCTTGCGGAATTTCTTGCTGGCGGTACGCACCATGATCGCAATCAGCGGCAGGATGGCAATCATCACCAGGGTCAGGCGCCAGTTCATCCACAACAGCGAGGCAAACAGGAAGATCACCGTCATGCCTTCGCGGATCACCACCTTGATCGCATCGGTCGCGGCCCCCGTAACCATGGTCACGTTGAACGTGATGCGCGAGATCAGGTGTCCCGAGTTGTGCTTGTCGAAGTAGCGGTTGGGCAGGGTCAACAGGTTGTTGAACAACTGCACCCGCAGGTCATGCACCAAGCCCAGGGAAACCTTGGCCAGGAAGTAGTTGCCCAAGTAGGAACCCAGGCCCTGCCAGGCAGCGATCAGCACGATCAACAGTGGCACCGCCTGCAGCAGCCGCATGTCTCGCAGGTAGGGCACAGTGGGAAACAGCGCAGCCTCGGGATTGGACAGGCCATCGACGAAATACTTGAGGATGTAGCCGAGCATGGGCTGGGTCGAAGCGAAGATCAGGAACCCGACGATGCTGATGAGAAACAGACCAATATAGGGCCGCACATAGCCAAGCAGACGGAAGTAGATTTTCAAGCTCGAAGGGCTTGCGCTGGGACTGGAGTCGGTCATATCACGGGAATGTCGTCAAAAAGGAGGCTGACTTTAGCACAGCTTGTTCGAGGTACCGGCACTCCCAAGGGACCGAGATTGTTCAGCTGACCAACGACACCACCTGGTATTAATCGCTATGATTGCCGGCTTAACTTCCGGGATGAACGTCTAAGCATGCAACCCAACGCTCTTCGCAACACGTCGAATCGAGTATTCGATTTCATTTGCCTGTGGATTCTGCCGCTAGGGTATCTATTGCTGCTCTGCGCGCTGTTTTTCCTCCCCGGCCGCAGTCAGTTGCACAAGCTGTACTACGGCCTGTTCAGCATCCCGACGCTGATTGCCCTGTGTACACGCCCCAGCGAACTGAAAGGACTGCTGCGCGAGCCTATCTTCATCGCCATGCTGCTGTTCTGTACCTGGGCCATCGTCAGCCTGGCCTGGAGCCCGCCGGTCGACAGCGTGCTGGGAGAGATCAAGACCCCTTTGCATACGCTGATGCTGTTCGCCGGCTGTACCCTGCTGGTGCGCTATCGCAATGACATAGTGCAGCCACTGATCTTCTGCGCGGCGATCGTTGCCCTGCTCGCCTCGATCTTCAACCTGTACGTCTTCGTTCGCTACCACACCTCCGATCTGCGCATGGTGGGTGCCGGAGCCTTTGACAATCCGCTGCTGAGCTCCCACGTCTTCGGTTTCTTCTGCGTCTACTGGCTGAGCCTGAGCATGACCTGTCGCCGCTACCAGATGCTCTGGCTGAGCATTCCGGCAATGGCCATCATGTTTGCCGCACTGATTGCCACCGGCTCCAGGACGCCCTTGGTGGCGCTGACCCTGGCCGCTCTCTGGCTGAGCTTCATCAGCTGGAACCGCCGCTCGTTGATGCTGCTTGCGGGCATGGCAATAGGCGGCGCGGCGGTCCTGCTCCTGTTCTCGCAGATGCTTCTGGAGCGTGGCAGCTCTTCGCGCTTCGACCTCTGGCGCCTGGCGCTGGAGCAGATCGTCAATCATCCCTGGATCGGTCATGGCTATAACGCCAGCCTGTCCCTGGACCCGGGTATCGGCTTCCTTCTGGAAGAGCCACACAACTTCGCCCTGGGGGTTCTCTACTATGTGGGCATCTTCGGCCTGCTGCCGTGGCTGTTCATGCAGGCCTGGGCCCTGCTCAAGAGCTGGCAGCTTCGTACCACACCGTTGCTGATCCTGGCTTCCAGCTGGTTGGTCTTTGGCATTGGCGCCGGCCTGACAGAAGGCGGCGGGATTCTTTCGCGTCCAAAGGAGCACTGGTTCCTGCTGTGGATCCCCCTGGCCATGATCGCCGCCCTGTGCATTCACCAGCGCGCCAGACGTTCGCCACCTGTGCAGGTAGCCTCACTGCCCCCGGCCGCAGCCGAACAACTGCTCGCCAATGCCCAGGTCATCGAAGCCGATGGCCTGGGGCCCAAGGTCCTGCGTCTGGAGGATGGCAGTTTCTTCAAGCTGTTCCGCCCTCGTCGCTGGTACACCTCGGGAGGGTTCAACCCCTACTCCGAGCGCTTTGCCGCAAACAGCGAGCAACTGCGTGATCTGGGCATTACCACCCCGGTCATCCTGGGCCTGTACCGACTTGCCGACGGCAGCAACGCCGTGCGCTACCAGCCACTGCCTGGGCAGACCCTACGCCAGCGCCTGCAATTGGCAGGCTCGGCAGAAGAGCGCGCGCAGTTGATCAAGGACTTCGGTACGTTCATGGCTCGCCTGCATGAACAAGGGGTGTACTTTCGCTCGCTTCACCTGGCCAATGTGCTGGTCCTGGAGAACGGCGAATTCGGCCTGATCGATCTTGCCGATTTGCGGGTTTACCCCTCCTCGCTGAGAACTTCACTGCGCCAGCGCAATCTGCGGCACATGCAGCGCTATAGCGAAGACAGTAACTGGCTGTTCCAGGAGCACCTGAATGCACTACAGGCGGGGTATGCGCTGCCTACCTCGATGTCCCGTGCAACCGGCCTGCTGAAGCAACTGCCTGCGAACGACGAGCGCCAAGGCGCTCACTGAAACCCTGCAACCACATCTGCACCCTGACAGTCGCACAAGGCTGTCAGGGAATCAGGTCATAGGGGATTGAGCCGCTGAACGTCAGGCCTGACGCTGCCGGGCATAGGCCAAGAAGCCTTCGATATCATCACTGCACAGCTTGTCGGCAAGCCCGTGCAACTCGGCTTCCGGCCAGTCCCACCAGGCACTCTGCAACAACTGCTGGCGCTGTTCTTCGGGGAAGCGCCACCGCAGGAAGCGCGCCGGATTGCCACCGACCACCGCATAGGGCTCCACATCCTTGGTGACCAGAGCCCCCGCCGCGACAATCGCGCCATGGCCAATGGTCACACCGGACAACAGTGTGCTGTTGGAGCACAGCCATACATCACTGCCCACCCGCACATCGCCATTGGTGCCGGCGTAACCGCTGATATGCGCGGCCTGGGGCAGCATTGCGGGAAAGGGGTAGGTGCTGACCCAATCCGCACGGTGGTGACCACCAAGAAAAATCTGCACGCCTTCGGCGATCGAGCAGTAAGCACCGATGCTCAGGGTCGAACCTTCCTGCCAGTCATGCACCTCAGGCAAGCCATAACTGCCGCGGCCAATGCTGTAACCCGGATAACGCTGCTGGAAGCGCACCACGCCGCGTTCAATTTTCGGCAGTTTGCGGATCGCACGCTTGGCGCGCTTTTCAAGAAAGCGTTGAATCCAGCCCATGCTCCGGCGCCCCTTCAGTCTTTTTCCAGCGGCGAAAAATACAAGCGGCCCAGCCCACGCCAGGTTTTCTTGTTCCAGGCCTTGAACGGAATCTGCGCCAACAATTCGCGAGCCAGTTTCCGATCGCGATTGGACACCTTGAGGAACATCGAACTGAGGAACTTGTAGCGAACCTCCTCGTACAGCGGATGCTCACTGAACAGAGCGTAGGTGCGCAGGATGTTGTCGATCATGAAGCGGTTGTTCTTGTAGGAGTTGGTGGCGTGCTTGCGATAACGCGCCATCACTACGTTCAAGCCATCGATAAAGTAGCCCGCATGGGTGATCTTCAGCTCGATCAGCAAGTCCTCAAGGCGGATATTCGGGTCGAAACCACCGACCTTCTCCAGTGCCTCACGGCGAATCATCAACGTCGGCGCAGGCGGGTAAGGCTTGCGCTCAAGGAACATGTCATCGAAATCCAGACGCCGGAACGGCACGTCACGGCGCTGGCGCTTTTCGGGAAACAGGTTGCCATCGCTGTCGATCAACTCGATATTGCCGGCGCAGATCCCGACCTCCGGCTTGCCGTCCAGGTATGCCACCTGAGTCGCGATACGCTCGGGCAGCATAATGTCGTCGGAGCCGAAGGGCACGATCAGGCTGCCCTTGGCCCGAGCGATGGCGCCATTGAGGGTATTGGTCAGCCCCTGATTCTGCTGAACGCGGAAGTCGAAACCATGCAACGCCTGCAGCCGCCGGATACGCTCGACGCTGTCATCGCTGGAACCGTCATCCACCACCAGCAGTTCGATGTTCGAATAGGTCTGGTTGAGCACGCTGAGAATGCTCTGCTCGATATAGGGTGCGTGGTTGTAGGAGGCGATGATTACCGTCACCACAGGTTGCTGGTCTGTCATTGCTGCCTCTTGCCCGCCTGACTCAATCCCGAGTCGATCAATTGCCGGTATTCCTCGCGGAACACCTCGATATCATGTTCTTTCTGCAGATAGCGGTACGCTTGCTGGCCCTTATCGGCCAACGCCTCATCGGAGAGCCCCAGGTAATTGTCCAGTGCCGCCGTCAGCGCCGGCACATTGGCCGGCTCAACCGCCAGGCCACCGGCCCCTTCAATCAGCGGCAGCATCGCCGGTACATTGGAAGCGATCACCGGTAACTGCCCGCTCATGCCTTCCAGCAACGCCAGGCCCAAGCCTTCGGCCAATGACGGCATGGTCCAGATATCGAAGGCACGCACATACTGCAGTGCGTTCTCCTTGAAGCCCAGCAGGTGGGCCCGACCCTGCAGGCCCAGACGCTCGATCTCGGCGCGCAGATTGGCCTCTTCGCGCCCGGCGCCAATGATCGCCAACTGAGTCTGCGGGTACTTGTCCTTGAGCTGAGCAAATGCCTGCAGCAGGTAAGTGTGGCCCTTGACCGGCACCAGGCGCCCCAGCGCACCGATCAGGCGCACGGAAGGGTCCAGCCCCAACAACTCACGAGAGCGCTCGCGGGAGTGCTGCAAGGCTTCGGCCTGTTCGATATCGATGGCGTTGGTGATCGCCCAAGTGTTCTGGTCGGTGAAACCGCACTGGCAATCCAGCAGGTACTGCTTGACCGCGGGCGATACACCGACAAAACGCCAGTGCCGGTCGATCAGGCGCTGGGTCTGGCGCCGCCGGTAAAGCCGGTCGTACTCACCGAAACCATGGGAGATGCCAATGCACAGTGGGACCTTCAACCAACGGTTGAGGGTCAGCATCATGTTCACCGGCTTGAAGCGATTGCAGATCACCACATCGAACTTTTCCTTGCGGCAGAACTGATACAACCGCCACATGGCCCGCAGACGCATGCCTTTCAGGGCCTTGTCGGAAAACTCGAAATACACCGAATGATCGGCCCGGCTGACCGGATCAGCCGGCCCGGGTCGCCCACGCAGGAAGGCCGCCGTCATCTCGTACCGGTCAGCCGGCAAGGCCTTGACGATCTGCTCCGCCAGGTCGGCGAAATCGTGGGATTTGACGTTGTAGTCCGGCTGCAATTGCAGGACCTTGAAGCGCTGACTCATAACTCTCCCCGGTGGAAACCTGTGGCATCGATGACCCAGGAAGACTCGCCGGCCAGGGCCTGGACCACCTTGGCATCCTGCTCAGGCAAATCCGACCACTCATTGCGCTTCCAACACACAAAGTGGAAATACGGAAAACTGCGGTCGCCGTCGCGGTCATTGGTCAGATGCCCATCCTTCCAGTACCAGCGCGTTGGAAAATCACGACTGCCGTCATGCCAATCGATCACTCCGCCCGGCGTGCTGAACGCCTCAGTGAACTCGCTGCGACGACGCCATGGATTGAACTTGCCCACCAGCTTGAACAGCGGCTTCGGGAAGTTCTTGCGCCAGAGAAAAATCCGACTGAACGCCCCTTCATCCAGTGCATGATGCTGCTGGTCGGTAAAGCGCGTCTGCCAATCCTTGATCTGCCTGAACAATTCAAGCTGGCGGGCGCTGTTGCGTATCAGGCACAAGTGCCCAGCGACGCGACGCTCGTGGGTGGAGAACAGGTCATACTTCGCCAGACGATCTGCGGTGAAGTAGGCCCGCAGGTCACCGTAGACCAGATCGATATCGCCGAAAGCCCAAAAGTCGTAGCCCTGCAGCCGATCAATATGGATATAACCCATTGCTGGCCTGATATCACAGAGCTTGTAAGCCGCATTGGGCGCAAAATCGATGTTCAGGCGCTGGGACACCAAGGCGCAATAATCAGCAAAGCTGATGCTTTCAAACTGGACGTTCGGCGGCAGATTCTCCGGAATCCCACAATCGCTGAAAAACAACCAGTCGATATCCGGATTGCGTCGGCAGCTTTCGAGAAAAAACGGCAGCCAGAATGGCCAGCGCCCGAAATAGGGCATGAGAAACAGGATTCGCGGGCGTGGATTGATCACAAAAGACTCGCTGTCAGGTTAGGGGCACAACAGATTCCTGTGTTTATGCCGGTTTTATCGCTGCCGCAACAGCCAGAACAGTTCGTGCCGCCGCACTGCCTTGCGAAAGAACTCATTCTCTCCCAGGGTCGAAGGCACTCTACTAGCCAGAAGCCATTGTATCGACCTGCGCAGGCGCCGCTTGAACGGCATTCTCGGCTGCAGGTCATGCATCATGCCCAAGGCCATGGCCTTGTCATATTGCTCAACCTGGGACAGTGGCAAACACCAGGGACGCAACACTGTCGTCGAATCGAACACCGGCGGCAAAGCAATGCCCGCACCCGAATCACCCATTGGCCAGCGGTCGTTGTCATGCAGGTGATTGGCATAGCCAAGCACGGTGGTCGGCTGCCAGTCCAACCCCTCCAGCGCCTGCATCACCGCCGCCTGGGCACAGATATGGTCAGGATGAGGGTCCAGTGACGGATGGGGCAACACCAGCACTTCGGGCCGCGCCTTGAGCAGCAGCTCGCGCAGATCAGCCAACAGGTTGTCCCAGGTCGGCAGCCCATCCCGATCGGCTGGTAGCGGGAACGGATTGAACTGGCGGAACAGGCGGATATCGCTCAACTGCGCCTCACGCGAGGCCACCGGCTGTTGCGGCGCGGCCTGCATGGCAGGCAGTTGCAGACAGAAGTACCCCAGCTGTACGCAGTGCGCTTCAGGCACTCCCGCCCAACGCGGCACAGCGATACTGTCCCAGGCTCGCAACCGGCCCTTGATTCGCGTGGCCTCGGCAGCGTTCATACCCATGGCCTGATAATGCTCGGCCTCGATTTCACCCGCTGTCAGGGTCACGATCCAGGCTTCGTCGGCCTGGCTGTACAAGCCGAAGGCTGCCAGTTCAGCATCGTCGGCATGGGGAGCAATCACCATCACTCGCTGGCGTCGGTAGTCGGGGTCGCGCCAGGCCATCAACTGAGGCTGGACCTGAATCCGACAGAATCGCCCACGCAGTTGCAGCTCGCCGCCGACCAGGGGACCTGCCAGGCCGCTAAGGTTGAGATAACGCAGGCCATCGACGCCCCGCTCGAACGCCTGGCGGTCGAGCGTCGGGCCGCCCAGCACTTCAATGGCCGGATCGAGAAAACGTCCGATCCAGGAACTCTTGACCTGCACCCCAAGAATCAGTGTCTCGTCCGCCGCCAGTTCCTGTACCGAATCCAGCAGCAGGCGCCCCGCCTCCAGGCGCACTGCGAGCTGCCGAACATCGCTGCCAAAGTCATAGCAGTAGTCGTCCTTGGGCGAGTAGAACAGGTGATCGGCAAACCAGGCCTCATGGGCCAGCCAGCCAAGAACGGCCAGCAGCAGCGGCAACCACCAGGCCACCAGCACGCCAATCAACAGCAACAGCACCAGGCCCACCAACAGGGCGATTCGTTTATTGCGCCGGTGGCGCTTGAGCAGTTGCTGTTTGCGACTCATGGACGGCCTCACACCTGAAAAACCGGCACCGGATTGCACCAACGGTCCTTGTACTCACGGTCGGCGCGGCCAAAGGAGAAACGCAGCGGTTTATCCAGGACCCGAGCCTGTTCCCAGGCACTCTGGGTGTTGAGGAAGCTCAGCACGCTCCCTGGACTGAACTCACGCGTCTGCGGGTCAACACCACCGTTGACATACTCCACGCTGATCCACTGCGGCGCTTCGACCCGGTAGATCAACTGCACGGCAATCGGCGCATCATTGAGGAAAATCACCGAGCCGATCAGCAGCTCGCGCAAGCGTTCCAACACCTCGGCCATGCGCTCGGCGCCAGTGGCCGCAAAGCCCCAGCGGCGCTGGAACAGGTCACAGTAGATGGCTGCCAGTTCAGCACTGGTGAAATCACTGACCGCACGCACCACCCCGCCCGCTTCTTCCAGCAAACGCAGTTCGCGGCGCTGGTTGTAGCGAAACTTCTTCGACAGCTCTTCGGGGGTACGGGCCATGGCCAATTGTTCGGCCTGAGGCTTGAGGGTGCTGAAGCGCCCTTCGTTAAGCGCAGACAGGTAGCGCCCACGATGACGCAGTGGCACCTGAGCATTGGCCGCTGCCGGAAGGATCAACTCGGCATTGCCGATATCAAACAGGCCCTTCTTGCCGGCTCGCTTGAGCACGTCCTTGGACAGCGCCAGGTCCCGCCCCCAGGTGGCAATGGCCGCCTGCAGATGGCCGTCCTGTTCCCAGGCCAGATAACGCACGGGAATCTGCGCCAGGTCCGCCAGTTGCTCCACCACCAACGGATGGGTCGCCACGCTGCCACCAAAGCGCTGCCAGGCATCGGCATAGGTCGACGCGTCAATGACTGACCAGCCACGTTCGCGCCAGCCTTGAAATCGATTGAGCATCAGCCCCTCGCGGTCAGATCGGTGACTTGCGGCAAACGCCAGAATACGTCCCGTACAGCACGGTCGGAGAAACGCTCGCGCAGGCGATCAAGCATCAACTCGGCACAGACCCGGCGCTGATGGTCATCCATCGCGGCCAGGTGCTGCAGCCCTTGAGCCATGTGCTCGGCGTCTCCCAGAGGGAACAGAATGCCCACACCCTCTACCACTTCCTTTGCACCGCCGCAGGCGGTGGCCAGCAAGGGCACACCGGCCGCCATGGCTTCCAACAGGACCATGCCAAAGGGTTCGTGATCGGAGCTCAAGGCAAATACGTCGAACGCACGGAAATAGCGCCGAGCGTCCGGCACCTGCCCGAGGAACAGAACACGATCAGCCACGCCCAGTTCACGGGCCAGGGATTTCAGATCTTTCTCCAGGCGTCCGGTCCCCAGGATGGCCAGCTGACTCTGCTGCGGCAATTGCGGCACGGCGGCGGCAAAGCCCCGCAGCAAAGTGGCCTGATCCTTGTCCGGGTGCAGGCGTCCGACGTTGCCGACAATCCAGGCATCCGCGGACAGGCCCAGCTCGCTGCGGGCCTGGGCCGCGTCCAGCTGGCTGGCCTGCAAGGCTTCCAGGTCGATGCGGTTGTACAGGGTCTGGATGCGCGCCGCAGGCCATTTGGGCAGGCAGGCACGCATGTCGTCACGCACCGCATCAGAGACCCCCAACAGGCTCAGGCGCTTGCGAAACAGTCCAGCGAAGATCTGCCGGCTACGGCGCTTGTAGTCGGAAAAGGCGTGATGGACACCCACTACCGGCAAGCGGGTGCCCAACAAAGCGATGTAGATCGGCTTGAAGCGGTGAGCGATGCAAAAGCTGAAATTGCGCGAGGCGGCAATCTTGCGCAGGTCACGAATGGCACCCAGCTTGAGGCCACGAATGGCCTTGGAGCTGTATTCCATGAACAGCACTTCATCAGACGCACAGCCGGCAGCCACTTCGGCATCGGCGGCCCCGGTGAGAAACACCGTGGTCACCCGATAGCCGCTGCCCGCGAACAAGTTGGCATATTGCCGGGCGCAGTCCAGGAACGGCCCGTCATAGCCGTGGCAAAACTGCAGCACATGGCGTTCAGCCGAGCGTGTCATAAGGGTCCACGCCGTCTTTGACCACCAGAATGTCTTCCATGATCAGGTACTGCAGATCGGAACCGTAGAACATGTTCAGGGCATCGGTCGGCGAGCAGATCATCGGTTCGCCACGGCGGTTCAACGAGGTGTTCAGCGACACGCCGTTACCGGTCAGGACTTCCAACGCCTTCATCATGTCGTAGTAGCGCGGGTTGTATTCGCGCTTGAGCACCTGGGCCCGGGACGTGCCGTCCTCATGGACCACTTCCGGCACCCGGGTCTTCCACTCTTCAGCCACTTCGAAGGTGAAGGTCATGAATGGTGCCGGGTGGTCGACCTTGATCATCTGCGGACCGACGGTGTCGAGCATCGACGGGCAGAAAGGCCTCCAGCGCTCGCGGAACTTGATCTGCTCGTTGATCCGGTCGGCAACGCCCACGGCGCTCGGGCAACCAATGATCGAACGACCGCCCAAGGCCCGTGGACCGAACTCCATGCGGCCTTGGAACCAGGCCACCGGGTTGCCATCGACCATGATCTTGGCGATGCGTTCCGGGGTGTTGTCGATCTGCCGCCAAGCCGGTTTGTTCGGGTGACGGGCACAGGCTGCGATCACGT
The DNA here is from genome assembly GCF_042980055.1 of Pseudomonas danubii. NCBI lineage: Bacteria > Pseudomonadati > Pseudomonadota > Gammaproteobacteria > Pseudomonadales > Pseudomonadaceae > Pseudomonas > Pseudomonas danubii. The sequence goes on along the minus strand of NZ_CP116502.1, from coordinate 1,816,585 downwards.
CTTCGTTGCTGTAGGACGGGCCGAGATAGACGTGTTCCATCTTCTCTACCGGCACCCCACGGGCATGGGAAACGTACGCAGCAGCGCCCACGGCGGTGCCGGCGTCGCCGGAAGCCGGCTGCACGAACAGCTCTTTGACTTCAGGACGGGCAATGATCTTCTGGTTCAGCTTGACGTTCAGCGCGCAGCCGCCGGCGAAAGCCAGCTTGCCGGTTTCCTTGAGGACGTCGCCCAGGTAGTGGTCGATCATCTGCAGGGCCAGTTTTTCGAACAGCGCCTGCATGCTCGCGGCGTAGTGGATGTAAGGCTCGTCGGCGATGTCGCCTTCGCGCTTGGGACCCAGCCACTCGATGAGTTTTGGCGAGAAGTAGAAACCCTTGCCCTTCTCTTTGTAGCGACGCAGGCCAATGACGTTGGCGTAGTCGGTGTTGATCACCAGTTCGCCGTTTTCAAAGCTGGCCAGGCGCGAGAAATCGTACTTGCTGGCGTCGCCATAAGGCGCCATGCCCATGACCTTGAACTCGCCGTCGAGCATTTCGAAGCCGAGGAACTCGGTGATCGCGCCATAGAGGCCGCCCAGGGAGTCCGGATCGAAGAATTCCTTGATCTTGTGGATCTTGCCGTTTTCGCCGTAGCCGAAGAAGGTAGTGGCGTATTCGCCCTTGCCGTCGATCCCGAGGATCGCGGTCTTCTCCTTGAAGCCCGAGCAGTGGTAGGCACTGGAGGCGTGGGCCAGGTGGTGCTCCACCGGCTCGATCTTGACCTTTTTCGGGTCAAAACCCAGTTGCTCCAGGCACCAGACGATCTTCTTGCGATAGCGCTTGTAGCGACGGTTGCCCATCAGGATCGCGTCCAGGGCGCGGTCCGGGGCGTACCAGTAGCGCTTGGCGTAATGCCAGCGAGCCTTGCCGAACAGGCTGATCGGTGCAAACGGAATCGCTACCACGTCAACGTCGGAAGGCTTGATCCCGGCCTGTTCCAGGCAGAACTTCGCCGACTCGTAGGGCATGCGGTTCTTTGCATGCTTGTCACGCACGAAACGCTCTTCTTCAGCGGCGGCAATCAGTTTGCCGTCGATGTACAGGGCTGCTGAAGGATCATGGCTAAGGGCGCCGGACAGGCCAAGAATCGTCAATGCCACAGGGGTCTAGCCTCGTTTAGTCTGCATGCGGGCGCAGTGCGCCTTGAAAATAAAGTGTGCTCGCAAAGGGGCGAGAAACAACGAAAGGGCGGGATTATAACGTAAAAGCAGGGGCAAGCCTCTAGCGGCAAGCGCCAAGCCCGGGCGCCGCATACGCCACGGCCCGCAGCCGCTGCCTGCAGCAGCGGCTATAGGTCGCAGGTCAGGCCTCGGCGCTCTGGACGGTCTTGGGCAGCCGCCGATCAATCACTTGATACAAATTGCTGCTTTCGGGCCAGTTGCGCATGAAACGTGCGCGATCTCGGGCAAATGCCGGAGCAAAGCTGCTCAGACTGGAGTGCTGACACATGGAATCCAGATCGATCAGGGCCCAGCGATCGTCCTGCCAGAACAGATTGTGGCCCTTGAAGTCACCGTGACTGATGCGCTCCCTGATCAACTGGGCAAACAGCCGATCCAGCGCCAGCAACTCCGATTCAGGCGCCTCGCCACTGTCCACGAACGGTGCAAAACGCTCAATGATGTCAGGCCCCGACAAGTACTCGGTCACCAGGTAGGCCCGACGGCGCAACCAGAGAAAACGCTGCTCCAGTACCGCCAGGGGCCTGGGCGTGGCAATCCCCAGGAATTCCAGGCGATTGCCTTCACGCCAGGAGTGCCAGGCCCGGCTCGGGCGCCAGAAACGCTTGAGCCAATGAGCCAAGCCCTTGATGTTGTAGCGCTTGACCACCAGGGTCCGCCCCGCGGCCTCAACCCGGCCGACACTGGCGGCGCCACCGGTCTTGTACAGATGCCCCTGATCCAACAGGGCATCGGCCTGCGCCAACACTGGCAGCATCGCGGCCTCTTCCTCACGGCGAATCGCACGCAAGGCGAAAGGTCCACGCTGCACGCTGAACAGCGTGCACTCACGGCCAACCTTGTTGAGAAAGTCCCGCAGGCGCCAGCCACGCACCTTGTTCACCTGCTTCTCCAGGGCCTCCAGGGGCAAGGCGTGCTCGGCATTGCTCAGCAGGTAATGCACCAGCAACTCTTCAGTGAAGGGTTCCAGGCTCTTGGGTAGCTGGGCGAAGAACACTCCCAGGTTTTCCAGGACCTTTTGCCGGGACAGGGGCTTGCCAGCCTCTTCGACACAGATCCCCGCGCCATCGATCAGGTGCAGCCTGCCGTTATGGCGCAACAGGTTGTCCAGGTGCAGGTCTTCCTGCCACAGGCCCTTGGCGTGCAACTGGGCAATAGCTCCGAGGGCCTCAGCCAACACCGCGGTCTGCTCATCGGCCAGCACCGGCAGCTTCTCAACCTGCTTCCAGGCGTCGCCGAGGCTTTGCGCCCCTTCCAGGAACTCGAAGAGCAACCAGCCGCCCTCGCCTTCCTGCAAGCCGTCCGCCAGCAGCAACGGCGTGGTCAGCCCCTGCTCCGCCAGCAGGCGCACACCCTGCAATTCCCGCTGAAAATGCCGCGCGGCCTTGGCCCCCACCAGCAACTTGGCCAGCACCGGACGCCCACGCCAGACACCGGCACCGACATAGCGCTGCCCCGGCAGCACGCGCAACAGGGTCAGCAACTGCAACTGCGCCGGGCCGGCAGCGTCCGCCAGCTCCAGGCTCAGGGGCAGGGTCGGGCTGCGCCCGCTGTTTTTCAGCTCGGACAAACGCATCAGCGAGATTCCTTGTGACTGCTGCGAGCACTGAGACGAGCGGCCCAGGCGCCCACCAGGGAACTGTCCAGGGGCTGGTCCAGATAGGCTGCCAACAGGCCGCGCACTTCGTCGGCATTCCACACCGAAGCCCGGCGCAGTAAAGGCTCCAGATCTTTGACCCGGTCGCGCTGACCGAACAGCAAGGGCCGAGTTTTCTCCAGGTCGATCAACTGCGCCCGGTAACCCTCGCCATGGCCTTGGAGGAAAATATGCTTGGGATAGAAGCAGCCATGGACCTGACGCAAGCTGTGCAGTTGCCGGGCCAATTGCCCGCAGGCCTTGAGTACCGCCTGGCGCTGGAGCTCACTGAGCTCATCCCAACGCGACAGCAGCGCATCCAGATCGTCCCAACCATCCAGGGCCCGGGTCAGGAGTATGGCTCGAGACTCGCCATTGACCTTGCGCATGCCAAAGAACACGGCCTGCAGCGCGGGAATGCCCAACTGCTGATAACGCCGGATATTGCGAAACTCCCGGGCGAAACTCGGTTCACCGAAAGGCCGATGCAGGGTCCGGGTCTGGTAGTTGGTCTGCCGCTTGAGATAGAACCCCTGCCCTTCCACATCCAGGCGAAAGACGCTGCTGCTGCCGCCGCGACTGGTATTGGGCTCATCCACCGCATCCAATTGCGTAGCCCACAACTGGTCAAAAGTGCCGAGACCGTTACGCTCCAGTAGCGCACGTTCCTCGGACGCCAGGAAATCAGTCATTCGCGCCCCTCGAAAAATCTCACCACGTGGCGAATACGCGCCTTGTCGGCGGCACTCAAGCGATCGCGCTGGCGATACTGCAGATAGAAACGCAGGCGCTGAGTGGCCGACAGATGATATTTGGCCACCTTGTCCAGGCAGGCCAGGTCCTTGGTGATCCGGTACTTGAGCCAGAAACCACGCCAGAAATCGCCGTTCGGACAGTCGATCAGGTACAACCGGTCCTGATCGTCGATCAGCAGGTTGCGCCACTTCAAATCATTGTGGGTAAAGCGATGGTCATGCATGACCCGGGTATAAGCGGCCAACTGACGACTCACCCCATCGACCCAGCGCCGATCCTTGAGCCGCGGATCGTTGCGCTCGGCCAGCACCGACAGGTCCTCGGTCCGCGGCAGCTCGCGAGTGATCATCGCGCCCCGGGAGTAGGCCAGGCAGCGACGTTCCAGGCCCCAGGCCACCACATCGGCAGTGGGAATGCCCCACTTGGCGAAGCGCTTGAGGTTCTGCCATTCGAATTTGACCCGGGGCTTGCCCAGGTAGCGCCGCAGGTTCTTGCCGGCGCCGGTATAGCGCTTGACGTAGTAATTGACGCCGCCGCGCTCGACCCGAATAACCTCCGACAGAGGGTCCCGGGTCAGATGCTCGCCCTGCAGGGCAAATACCGCGTCCAGACTGCCGAAATCTTGCGCCAACTCCTGATAGGCGGGGTCCAGGTTCCAACTCGCCATCAGAGTGCGTCTCCGTACCGCTGTTTACGTGCGTAGAGTTTTTCCGCCTTGCCTTCGAGCCAGGACAGCAGCGCCGCTTCTTCGGCCAGGATCTGCCGCAACGGCTGCTGGAAATAGCCCTTGAGGAAGCGCAACTTGTCGCGGCGCGTCAGGCCGATATCCAGGGCGGAGAAATACAGGGCGGCCAGGTCCTTGTTGCGCCAGCGCAGGGTGATCCTCGGCCGGGTCTGGGCACGATGCAGGTCGATCACCGAGAGTTTCAGCTCCGCAGGCGTGATGGGACGATCGGTGTGCAACAGGAAATGGCAGATGTAGCAGTCGCGGTGGTTGACCCCGGCGCGGTGCATCATGCCGGTCATGCGCGCCACTTCGGCGATCAGCGCGCGCTTGAGGGCCGGCGCAGGCGGCTGCTTGACCCAGTCGATGCTGAAGTCTTCAAGGCTGACGGTGGGCGCCAGCTCCTCGGTGACGATGAACGAGTGCTGGTCCGCCGGGTTGCTGCCGCGCTCGCCGTAGGCCACGGCAGTCATGGTCGGCACGCCTACCTGATGCAGACGCTCCAGCGCCCGCCATTCCTGACCGGCGCCAAGCACCGGCAGCTTGGCGGTGATCAGGTTCTTGACGATCTCGCCCCAGCCAATGCCGCGATGGATCTTCACGAAATAACCGCGACCGTCGACTTCCGTACGCAAGGTACGGCGCGCTTCCAGCTCACGGTAGACCTGGCCCTTCAGGCCCTCGACAGCGTCGAACGCATCGCGTCCGGCCCAGAGGCTCTTGAAGGGTTCGGCAAGCATCAACTTCATCGGTGTTGCTCCGCCAGAATCACATCCGCAGCGTGCTGCGGCATGCTGTAAAGGTCGGCCGTCTCGGCGAACGCCAGGCCATTACGGCTCCAGGTCGCGCGTGCAGCGTCGTCGGTCAACAGGGTGGTGAGGTATTGATTGAGCTGCGCCTGCTCGAACGGCTCATCCAGCACCAGGCCGCATTCGGCCTCGGCGATGTAATGGGCGTAGCCGCAGACCGCGCTCACCAGCACCGGCAGCCCAGCCACCAGGGCTTCGAGCAGCACAGTGCCGGTATTTTCGTTGTAGGCCGGATGAATCAGCAGGTCGGCTCCCAGCAGGAAACGCGGAATATCACTGCGCCCCTTCATGAACTGCACCTGGTCGCTGAGCCCCAATGCGGCACTTTGTACCTGGAATACCTTGGGGTCGTCCTGGCCGATTACAAACAGTCGGGTGCGCTTTTTCAGCGCCGAAGGCAGGGCCGCCAGCGCCTTGAGGCTGCGGTCCACGCCCTTGGTCTTGAACCCGGAGCCAATCTGCACCAGCAGCAGCTCGTCGTCCTTCAAGGCGAACTCACGACGGAAATCGGCGCGGATCTCGGCCGCGTTGGACGGTGCGCGGCGATCCTGGGCAATGCCCGGCGGCAGCAGGTGAAAGCGCTCCAGCGGGGTGTCGTAATGCTTGATGAACAGCGGCTGCTGAACCTCGGAGATCATCAGGATCTCGGTCTTGGCATCCTTGGCGAACACCGCCCGCTCGTACTCGGCGAAATGCCGGTAGCGACCCCAGCGACGGTACAGGGAGTGCCGCAGATTCTGCGCCTTGTCCTCGAAGCAGCCGTCGGCGGCGTAGTACACGTCCAGCCCCGGCATCTTGTTGAAACCGATCAGCCGATCCACCGGACGCTTGGCCAGGTCGGCCGCCATCCAGGCGCTGAGCTTTTCGTTGCGACGATGATTGAACAGCGCCTTGACCGGCGCCACCAGCACTTCAAAGCCAGGAGGCACGTCACCTTCCCAGATCAGGGTGTAGACGCGGATCTGGTGCCCGCGGCGCTGACACTCCAGGGCAATGCGCATGAAGTCGCGCTGCAGGCCGCCAAAGGGAAAATACTTATAAAGGACAAAAGCCAATTGCATCAGCGCGGCTCCTCAGCCAGTAACAAGGTGCTCAGTCGGCTGGCGACACGCTCGGGGTTAAGGCGCGTGAAGCACAATGGCCACTCGCGCTTGATGTCATAGCGTTGCTGATCCACAGCAGTGGGCTGGTAGGTGCATTTTTTCTGCAGGCACGGCGCACAGGGGAAGTTGCTCCCCAGGTGAATCTGCACCTTGCCATAGGCGCCGGTCAGGCCCGGATTGGTCGGGCCAAACAAGGAGATGGTCGGCACATCCAGGGCCGCGGCCAGGTGGCCCAACCCGGTGTCCACGGCCACACAGGCCTGGGCATCGGCCAGCACCTTGGCGACCCCGGCCAGGTTCAGCTTGGGCAGAACCGTGGCGTTTTTCAGGCCACTGGCAATACGCTCCGCCCGGGCCTTCTCGACAGCATTGCCCCAGGGCAGCTTGACCTCGACCCCGAGCATGCCCATGCGCTCGGTCAGCTCGCGCCAATAGGCCTCAGGCCAGTGCTTGGTGTCCCAGGTGGTGCCGTGCAGGAACAGCACGAAGGGATTCTTGCGCGGCAGCTCCACCAGTTTTTCGACATTCAGGCCGTAGTCGCCCAGGCCCTGTGGCAGGTCGTAGCCCAGGGCCACGGCGAACAGCTGGCGCACCCGCTCCACGGCGTGCTGCCCGCGGGCCACCGCCAGGCGTCGCGAGTAGAAACGCGAAGCCAGGGGCTCACGGGCCGAGTGTTTGTCCAGCCCCGCCACCGGGGCGCGCACGTAACGGGTCAGCCAGGCGCTTTTCAGCAGGCCTTGGGCATCGATCACCAGGTCGTACTTGGTCGAGCGCACGCTCTGCTTGAAGCGGCGCCATTCGCCGCTCTTGATGGTCTGCCAGATATTCTTGCGCCAGCGGCGGATCGCCACCGGAATCACCTTGCCTACCGCCGGATGCCAGGAAGGAATCTCGGCGAAGCCTTCTTCCACCACCCAGTCGAACGTGATCCCCGGGATCGCTCGCGCGGCATCGGTCAGCGCCGGCAATGCATGAATCACATCACCCAGGGATGAGGTCTTGATCAACAGTACCCGCAACTTACTGGACCTCTACCACAGTGCCCTGCAACCGCTGCAGGGCTTCGTTCACCGGCTGCGGCAGGAGTTGGCGCAGGCAGTTGTAATGACCGAAGCGACAAGTGCGATCGAAACACGGACTGCACTCGATCCCCAGGCGCACCACTTCGACCTGATCCGCCAGGGGCGGGGTGAAGCCCGGGGAGGTGGAGCCGTACACCGCCACCAGCGGACGATTCAGCGCGGCCGCCACGTGCATCAGCCCGGAGTCGTTGGACACTACCGAATCGGCGCAGGACAGCAGGTCGATGGCCTCGGCCAGGGAGGTTTCGCCGCTGAGATTGGTCGATTCCTCGCGCAAGCCGGGAATCAGTCGCCCGCGAATCTCTTCACCCACGGCATGATCGTTCTTCGAACCGAACAGCCAGACCTGCCAGCCCTCGCGGATCTTCGCCTCAGCCACTTGTGCGTAATGCTCGGACGGCCAGCGCTTGGCCTCGCCGAACTCTGCTCCCGGGCACAGCGCCAGCACCGGGCGATCCAGGCTCAGGCCAAACTTGGCCAGGGCCGCCTCGCGGCTTTGCGGATCGATCTGCAGGCTCGGGCGCGGATAAGGCTGGGGCAATTCGGCGCCCGGCTCATAGGCCAGAGCCATGAAGCGCTCGATCATCAGCGGGTAACGCTCTTTGTCGAGCTTGCGCACGTCATTGAGCAAGCCGTAGCGGAACTCGCCGCGCCAGCCGGTGCGCTTGGGGATGCCTGCGAAGAACGGCACCAGGGCCGACTTCAGCGAATTGGGCAGCAGGATCGCCTGATCGTACTGGCCGGCCAGGGACTTGCCGATCCGCCGGCGGGTCGCCAGTTCCAGGACGCCGTGACCAAGAGGAAAGCTCAAGGCCCGACGCACCTGGGGCATGCGCTCCAGGATCGGCCGGCTCCACTCGGGGGCCAGCACGTCGATCTCGCATTGTGGATGACGCTGTTTCAGGCACTCCAAGAGTGTCTGCGCCATCACCATGTCACCGACCCAACTGGGCCCAACGATCAGAATATTCATGTGGTTTCCATAAACGAGCCGGGGAGGCATACGCCTCCCCGCCTCGAGAATCCAGCACCGCGGCCTTCACCGTCGGTTCAGTTGGGGCGAGCCTCGCAGCTCGCCGAATACAATTGCGGCTGCATTATGCCGACTAGCTTAGCCCCAGCTCGCGCCAAATTCGTAACACTTCCCGTCGTTCGGTCACGAATTGATCACCGTTAATGATTCCGGCCTCATTCTGCAACGCCTGCCGGTGAGCCGCGGAACGGTAGGCCTTGTAGACCTCGCGCAGCAGGCTGGCATCGCTCGCCGGCATCAGCCCAACCTGCTCCAGCCCTTCCAGAATGCGGATGTTATCGGTGTAGCGCAGCAATGACGGGTGCTCTTCGGACCACGCCAGGGCCGCGTATTGCACCATAAATTCGATATCGACGATACCTCCGGCGTCCTGCTTGAGGTCGAACGGCGCCGTGGCTTCAAAGGCGTTGGCCGCGGTTCCGGCGGCGGTCAGGCGGCTGCCCAGGTTGTCACGCATCTTGGCCCGCATTTCACTGACTTCCTGGCGCAACTTGGGCAGGTCGCGGGTTTTACCCAGCACGGCGGCCCGGACCTTTTCAAAGGCCTGGCCCACATCCTGGCTGCCCACCAGCACCCGGGCCCGGACCAGCGCCTGATGCTCCCAGGTCCAGGCTTCGTTTTCCTGATAGCGGGCAAAAGCCCCCAGGGAACTCACCAGCAGCCCCGAAGCACCGGACGGCCGCAGGCGCATATCCACTTCATACAACTGGCCGGAGTTGGTCTGGGTGGTCAGCAGATGGATGATGCGCTGCCCCAGCCGGGTGAAGAACTGTGCACCGTCTATGGGTTTGGGCCCATCGGTTTCCGCTTGCGGATCGCCATCATGGATAAAGACCAGATCCAGGTCGGAACCGTGGCCCAGCTCGATGCCGCCAACCTTGCCGTAGCCGACGATAATGAAACCCGGGTCACACAAGGTGCCGTCAGTGCGCTGTGGCGCCCCGTACTTGGCCACGGTCTGGCGCCAGGCCAGGGCCAGCACCTGTTCCAGAATCGCCTCGGCGAGCCAGGTCAGGTAATCGCTGACCTTCATTAGAGGCAGGCTGCCAGCGATCTCCGAGGCGGCCACCCGCAAACGGTGGGCCAGTTTGAAGTGGCGCAGGGCCTCCATCTGCTGTTCCAGGTCGTCCTCGGGAATCCGCGTCAGGCGCTCGCGCAGCTCGGCCGCCAGCTCCGGCGCCAGGGGCGGCTTGAACAGGCGTCCTTCGTTGAGCAATTCGTCCAGCAACAGAGGGAAGCGGGTGATTTGTTCGGCAATCCACGGACTGGCCGCGCACAGGGTCAGCAAGCGGCGCAAGGCGCCCGGATTTTCGGTGAGCAACACCAGATAGGCCGAACGCCGCGCCACCGCCTCGACCAGCGGCAAGACCCGCTCCAGGACCAGATCCGGATTGGCGTGTTCGACGGCCTGAGCCAGCAGGCGTGGAATAAAGGCATCCAGACGCTCACGCCCCAGACGCTGCATGGCCCGCAATTGCGGACTACCGCGCAGGCTGGCGAGTGCCCGCAGCGCCTTGGGCGCATCGACGAAACCACCCTCCTGCAACTGCCGGCAGGCGGCCTCCTCGTCCTGGGCTTCCTCCCATAAAGGCAGCCACTCGCCCCCCACCACCACTTCGCTTTCAGCGCCTTCGTCTTCATCAGGATCGGCAATCACCTGGCGGAAGTGCCACTCCACCCGCCCACGCCAGTACATCAGTTGCTCATGGAAGGCGCTCCAGTCGGCAAAGCCGAGCATGAAGGCGATCCGCGCCTGGTCCTGGGGATTGTCCGGCAACATCTGCGTCTGCCGGTCGGCAATGGCCTGGATCGCGTGCTCGGTGTAGCGCAGGAACTCGTAGCCCTCACGCAACTCGCTGATCACCGCGGCCGGCAAATAGCCCTGCCCCTCCAAAGTACCCAGCACCTTTAATAAAGGACGCTGCTGCAGGCTCAGGTCGCGACCACCGTGAATCAGCTGGAAGGCCTGGGCGATGAACTCCACCTCGCGAATGCCCCCCGAGCCCAGCTTGATATTGTCGGCCATGCCCTTGCGCCGGACTTCCTGCTGGATCAGTTGCTTCATGGTGCGCAGCGCCTCGATGGCGGAGAAGTCCAGGTAACGGCGGTAGACGAAGGGCCGCAGCATCTCCAGCAATTGCGCCCCGGCCACCTGATCCCCGGCCACCACCCGGGCCTTGATCATGGCGTAGCGTTCCCAGTCGCGCCCCTGGTCCTGGTAGTACTGTTCCAGGGCATTGAAACTCAGCACCAGGGCACCGGCTGAGCCGTACGGCCGCAGGCGCATGTCGACCCGGAACACGAAACCGTCGACGGTCATGGGATCCAGGGCCTTGATCAGACGCTGCCCAAGACGGATGAAGAACTCCTGGTTATCCAGGGCACGCTTGACCCCCACCGTCTCGCCGCCTTCGGGATAGGCAAAGATCAGGTCGATGTCCGACGACAGGTTGAGTTCCACTGCTCCCAGCTTGCCCATGCCGAGGATGACCATCTGCTGCGGCTCGCCGCTGCGGCCGCCGGTGGGCACGCCAAATTGCTGGGTATGACGCAGATACAGCCATTGATAGGCCTGGTCGATGCAGGCGTCGGCCAGGTCGGAAAGGTCACGGCAGGTTTGCACCAGATTCGCCTGGCGGGTCAGGTCGCGCCAGATGATCCGCACCTGCTGGCGAGTGCGCTGGCGGCGCAGTACGCGGCCCAATTGATCATCGGTCTCGGCCGCTTGCACCGCCGCCGCAATCTGCGCGCACAACTCACCCGGCGCAAAAGCCCGGTCCAGCTCACCGGAGCGCACCAGCTCCAGCAACATCAAAGGGTCACGCAGACTCTGTTCAATGACGAAGTCACTGGCGGCACTGACCCGGGCAAACTCGGCCCAGCGCTCGGCGCTCCAATCCGCAACATCGGGACCGCCTTCAAGGGCCGCCACCGCAGCGCGGAACGACTGCTCTGCACGGCTGACCAATGGCAGGAGAATCGCGGGGACTGGGGCAAGCGCGGGCAGACTCATGGGCTATCCTTGATCGGCGTGGAAAAGGCGGGCGGAGAGGAATATCGAGGGCGAGCAGCCTGATGGACTGTCGAACAAAAGTTAGAAATAGCTGAAAATAGGTTTTTTTTAGCAGCCGGCATTAATTTATTACCTATTCCCGTTAGTCAGCGACCAACAGTAACGATTATTCTCACAACGCAGCAGGAGGCCATAAGCCGCTCTTCTGTAGTTTTACTACTCGTATATACATTCGAAAGGCTGAAATGGCCGACGATTTGTAGTAAAACTACACGCCGCCGGATCAACCTCCGGCAATCCAAGAATTTATAATCGTCTGCCCACAAGGCCAGTCGCAAACTCAGGCAACCGATTCTGGAAGCCTTTCCGCCCTGGAGCAAGCCATGCAAGACCTCGATCCCGTCGAAACCCAGGAATGGCTGGACGCCCTGGAATCGGTTCTCGACAAAGAAGGCGAAGACCGTGCTCACTATCTGATGACCCGTATGGGCGAACTCGCGACCCGCAGCGGCTCGCAACTGCCCTACGCCATCACCACGCCATACCGCAACACGATTCCCGTCACCCACGAAGCACGCATGCCTGGCGACCTGTTCATGGAACGCCGCATTCGCTCGCTGGTACGTTGGAACGCGTTGGCCATGGTCATGCGTACGAACCTGAAAGATTCTGACCTGGGCGGTCACATCTCCAGCTTCGCCTCCAGCGCCACCCTGTATGACATCGGCTTCAACTACTTCTTCCAGGCCCCGACCGACGAACACGGCGGCGACCTGATCTACTTCCAGGGTCACGCATCGCCAGGCGTCTACGCCCGTGCGTTCATGGAAGGCCGCATCACCGAAGACCAGATGAACAACTTCCGCCAGGAAGTGGACGGCAACGGCCTGTCCTCCTATCCACACCCTTGGCTGATGCCTGATTTCTGGCAGTTCCCCACCGTTTCTATGGGTCTGGGCCCGATCCAGGCGATCTACCAGGCACGCTTCATGAAGTACCTGGAAGCCCGCGGCTTCATCCCGGCCGGCAAGCAGAAAGTCTGGTGCTTCATGGGCGACGGCGAGTGCGACGAGCCGGAATCCCTGGGCGCGATCTCCCTGGCCGGCCGCGAGAAGCTGGACAACCTGATCTTCGTCATCAACTGCAACCTGCAGCGCCTCGACGGCCCGGTTCGCGGCAACGGCAAGATCATCCAGGAACTCGAAGGCGTGTTCCGTGGTGCCCAGTGGAACGTCAACAAGGTGGTCTGGGGCCGTTTCTGGGACCCACTGCTGGCCAAGGACGTCGACGGCATCCTGCAACGCCGCATGGACGAAGTCATCGACGGCGAGTACCAGAACTACAAGGCCAAGGACGGTGCGTTCGTCCGTGAGCACTTCTTCAATACCCCTGAACTCAAGGCGATGGTTGCCGATCTGTCCGACGACGAGATCTGGAAACTCAACCGTGGCGGCCACGACCCGTACAAGGTCTATGCGGCCTACCACGAGGCGGTCAACCACAAAGAGCAGCCGACCGTCATCCTGGCCAAGACCATCAAGGGTTATGGCACCGGCGCCGGCGAAGCGAAGAACACCGCGCACAACACCAAGAAAGTCGACGTCGACAGCCTGAAGCTGTTCCGCGACCGCTTCGACATTCCGGTGAAAGACGACGACATCGAAAACCTGCCGTTCTTCAAGCCTGAAGAAGGCAGCGCCGAAGCCCGTTACCTGAGCGAGCGTCGTGCCGCACTGGGCGGTTTCGTGCCTCAGCGTCGCGCCAAGAGCTTCAGCATCCCGACTCCGCCACTGGATACCCTCAAGGCCATCCTCGACGGTTCCGGCGATCGCGAAATCTCCACCACCATGGCCTTCGTGCGGATCCTCGCGCAGTTGGTCAAGGACAAGGAAATCGGCCAGCGCATCGTGCCGATCATTCCGGACGAAGCCCGTACCTTCGGTATGGAAGGCATGTTCCGTCAGTTGGGCATCTACTCCTCCGTCGGCCAGCTCTACGAGCCAGTCGATAAAGACCAGGTGATGTTCTACCGCGAAGACAAGAAGGGCCAGATCCTCGAAGAAGGCATCAACGAAGCGGGCGCCATGAGCTCCTTCATCGCTGCCGGTACTTCGTACTCCAGCCACAACCAGCCGATGCTGCCGTTCTACATCTTCTACTCGATGTTCGGCTTCCAGCGTATCGGCGACCTGGCCTGGGCCGCTGGTGACAGCCGTACCCGCGGTTTCCTGATCGGCGGTACCGCCGGCCGTACCACCCTCAACGGTGAAGGCCTGCAGCACGAAGACGGCCACAGCCACATGCTGGCCGGGACCATCCCGAACTGCCGCACCTATGATCCGACCTACGGCTACGAGCTGGCGGTGATCATCCAGGACGGCATGAAGAAGATGACCGAAGAGCAACAGGACGTCTTCTACTACATCACCGTGATGAACGAGTCCTACCAGCAGCCAGCCATGCCGGCCGGTGTCGAGGAAGGCATCATCAAGGGCATGTACCTGCTGGAAGAAGACACCCGCGAAGCCGCGCACCACGTACAACTGATGGGCTCCGGCACCATCCTGCGCGAAGTCCGCGAAGCGGCGAAGATCCTGCGTGACGAGTTCAACGTCGCCGCTGACGTGTGGAGCGTGACCAGCTTCAACGAACTGCGTCGCGATGGCCTGGCCGTAGAGCGCAGCAACCGTCTGCACCCTGGCCAGAAGCCGAAGCTGAGCTACGTGGAAGAGTGCCTGAGCGGCCGTAAGGGTCCGGTCATCGCCTCTACCGACTACATGAAGCTGTTTGCCGAACAGATCCGCCAGTGGGTGCCGTCCAAGGAATTCAAAGTCCTGGGCACCGACGGTTTCGGCCGCAGCGACAGCCGCAAGAAACTGCGTCACTTCTTCGAAGTAGACCGTCACTTCGTGGTGTTGGCAGCCCTGGAAGCCTTGGCTGACCGTGGCGACATCGAACCCAAGGTCGTGGCTGAAGCCATCACCAAGTTCGGTATCGACCCGGAAAAACGCAACCCACTGGACTGCTGAGGAGACTTTCTGTGAGCGAACTCATTCGCGTACCTGACATCGGCAGCGGTGAAGGTGAAGTAATCGAACTGATGGTCAAGGTCGGCGATCGCATCGAAGCCGACCAGAGCATCCTGACCCTCGAGTCGGACAAGGCCAGCATGGAAATCCCTGCGCCGAAGTCCGGCGTGGTCAAAAGCCTGAAGGTGAAGCTGGGCGACCGCCTGAAAGAAGGCGATGAACTGCTGGAACTGGAAGTCGAGGGCGCCGCTGCTGCGGCCCCTGCGCCGGCAGCCGCTGCACCTGCACCTGCACAGCCGGCCGCAGCGCCAGCTGCTGCCGCTCCAACTGCCGCTCCTGCCGCTGCCTCGGTACAGCAGGTGCACGTGCCGGATATCGGCTCGTCGGGCAAGGCCCAGATCATCGAGATCCAGGTCAAGGTCGGCGACACCGTCGAAGCTGATCAGTCGCTGATCACCCTCGAATCCGACAAGGCCAGCATGGAAATCCCGTCGCCGGCTGCCGGCGTGGTCGAGAGCATCAGCGTCAAGCTCAACGATGAAGTGGGCACTGGCGACCTGATCCTGGCCCTGAAAGTGGCCGGTGCTGCGGCTCCTGCCACTGCCGCACCAGCCCAGGCCGCCGCTCCGGCTGCCGCCGCGCCTGCGCCAGCCGCTGCTGCAGCTGCGCCAGTGGCCGACAGCGTCCAGGACATTCACGTTCCGGACATCGGCTCGGCCGGCAAGGCCAAGATCATCGAAGTGCTGGTCAAGGCCGGCGACAGCGTGGTTGCCGACCAGTCGCTGATCACCCTCGAATCCGACAAGGCCAGCATGGAAATCCCATCGCCAGCCGCCGGCATCGTGGAAAGCGTGTCGATCAAGCTGGACGACGAAGTCGGTACCGGCGACCTGATCCTCAAGCTCAAGGTCAAGGGCGCCGCCCCGGCAGCCGCTCCGGCACCTGCCGCGGCCCCTGCCCCGGCGAAAGCTGAAGCGGCTCCTGCCGCCGCCGCGCCTGCCGCTGCCGCTCCAGTTGCCGCTCCGGCCAAACCAGGCGCGAAAGTTCACGCCGGCCCGGCTGTGCGCCAACTGGCCCGCGAATTCGGTGTCGAGCTGAACGCCGTGAGCGCCAGCGGTCCGCACGGCCGCATCCTCAAGGAAGACGTGCAGGTCTACGTCAAGGCGATGATGCAGAAAGCCAAGGAAGCACCGGCTGCCGGCGCAACCGGTGGCGCGGGCATCCCGCCGATCCCGGTCGTGGACTTCAGCCGCTTCGGTGAAATCGAAGAAGTGCCGATGACCCGCCTGATGCAGGCCGGCGCCGCCAACCTGCACCGCAGCTGGCTGAACGTGCCGCACGTGACGCAGTTCGACTCGGCCGATATCACCGAGCTGGAAGCGTTCCGCGTTGCACAGAAAGCCGTGGCCGAGAAGGCCGGCGTCAAGCTGACCATCCTGCCGCTGCTGCTCAAGTCCTGTGCGCACCTGCTCAAGGAACTGCCGGACTTCAACAGTTCCCTGGCACCCAGCGGCAAGGCGATCATCCGCAAGAAGTACGTGAACATCGGCTTTGCCGTGGACACCCCGGATGGCCTGCTGGTACCGGTGATCAAGAACGTCGACCAGAAGAGCCTGCTGCAACTGGCGGCCGAGGCGGCTTCCCTGGCGGAAAAAGCCCGGACCAAGAAGCTCTCTGCGGACGAGATGCAAGGCGCCTGCTTCACCATCTCCAGCCTCGGGCACATTGGCGGCACCGGCTTCACGCCGATCGTCAACGCGCCGGAAGTGGCGATCCTCGGTGTTTCCAAGGCCACCATCCAGCCCGTCTGGGACGGCAAGGCCTTCCAGCCGAAGCTGATGCTGCCACTGTCCCTGTCCTACGATCACCGTGTGATCAACGGCGCGGCCGCTGCACGCTTCACCAAGCGTCTGAGCGACCTGCTGGCCGACATCCGCACCATCCTGCTGTAACTCGCGAACCGGCCTTCCCGTCATGGGTGGGCCGGTACCGCACGTTTTCCGAGCGCCACGCTCGTACCTCAACCCCGTCAATTTGGCGGGGCTTTTTTTTGCCGGAAAAACGTCGCCAATTGCCCGTCATTGCTCGAGCCCAAACAGCAAAAAAGTTACTTTGCAGAAATCCTTCTGCCTGCCGATACAGGTTTATAGCACTTAGCCTTCATCTTACTTGTCAGTCGATGCCGCATGATGCAACCTTGCCGCAGGCAACAGTAAAGAGGGCGCGAGCCCGGCGCGATCAGCAATTTCGAAGCGAGTTTCCCCATGAAAAGCCAACCCGATGCCGCCAGCCGTATGGCGGCCGAGGTAGTGACGCAGTTGCCTGTGCCCTCGCGGCTCGGCATGTTGCGTTTCGAACGGCTGAATGAAGCGAGCTGGGCGCTGCTGTTTCTCGATCCCAACTGCGAACGTCAGTTCGGCCTGCCCGCCGTCGAACTCTGCGCTCTGGTCGGCTCCCCCTATGCCAGCCTGATGGAGCCTGAGGCGCGTTATCAGTTGCACGACGCCATCCAGCAGCAACTGAGTACCAGCCCCCATTACCTGATCCGCTACACCTTGCACACCGGCCAAGGCCCCTTGAGCATCCTGGAGCTGGGGGAAGCCTACAAACAACACAACCGGCACTTGCTGCGCGGCTACCTGCTGGTGGTCGAAGGCCTGTTCAGCGATGCCTCGCCAATGCCCACCGTGGATCTGGAAACCCAGAACACCCGCCTGCAGATCGCCCTGGAACTCAACCAGCGGGCCCAGCAGGAACAGCTGCAGCATCTGGAGCGGGTACGTGCGCAGCAGGACCTGATCCTGCTCCTGACCCGCCAGCGCTACAGCACCAGCAACTCCCTGAAGGAAGCTGCCGAGCTGATCACCCGCAGTGCCTGCGACATCTACCAGATCGACTGCGCCAGCATCTGGAACCTGGAAGACCAGCTACTGGTGCCGATTGCCGCCTACCACCGCGGCCCCCAGGAATACCGCATGCCGGAGTCCATCGACGCCAGCAGCTTTCCCGATTACCTGGAAGCCCTGCACAGCTGCCGCGCCATCGACGCCCAGAATGCCATGCGCGACCCGCGCACCCGAGAGATGGCCGAAAGCCTGCGGCCACGGGATGTGAATGCCATGCTCGACGCCAGTATCCGCATCGACGGCCAGGTAGTCGGCGTGCTGTGCCTGGAACAGACCGGCATGACCCGGGCCTGGCAGTCCGACGAGATTGCCTTTGCTGGCGAGCTGGCAGACCAGTTCGCCCAAGTCATCAACAATCACAACCGACGCGCCGCCACCAGCGCCCTGCACCTGTTCCAGCGCGCCGTGGAACAGAGCGCCAACGCTTTCCTGCTGGTCAACTGCGACGGCGTGGTGGAGTACGTCAACCCAAGCTTTACCGCGATCACCCAATACAGCACCGAAGAGGTGCACGGCCACCGCCTGTCCGAACTGCCGGCCCTGGAAAACCTCAGCGAACTGTTGTTCGACGCCCCTTCCAGCCTGGCCAAGAGCAACAGCTGGCAAGGCGAGTTCAAGAGCCGACGCAAGAACCTCGAGCCCTACTGGGGCCAGCTGTCGATCTCCAAGGTCTACGGCGACAATCGTGAGCTGACCCACTACATCGGCATCTACGAAGACATCACCCAGACCAAGCTCGCCCAGCAACGCATCGAGCGCCTGGCCTACACCGACAACCTGACCAACCTGGGCAACCGCCCCGCGTTCATCCGCAACCTGGATGAACGCTTCGCCCGAGACAGCGATACCCCGATCAGCCTGCTGCTGGTAGACATCGACAACTTCAAGCGGATCAACGACAGCCTCGGCCACCAGACCGGCGACAAGCTGCTGATCAGCCTGGCCCGACGCCTGCGCAACAGCCTGAGCCCCAGCGGCAGCCTGGCGCGCTTTGCCAGTAACGAATTCGCCGTACTGCTGGACAACACCGACCTGGAAACCGGGCAACAGATCGCCAGCCAACTGCTGATGACCCTGGACAAGCCGATGTTCGTCGACAACCAGCTGATCAGCGTCACCGGCTCCGTGGGGCTGGCCAGCGCGCCACTGCATGGCCGCGACCCGCAGACCCTGATGCGCAACGCCGGCCTGGCGCTGCACAAGGCCAAGGCCAACGGCAAGCACCAGGTGCAGGTCTTCACCGAAGCCCTCAACGCCGAAGCCAGCTACAAGCTGTTCGTCGAAAACAACCTGCGCCGGGCCCTGACCCAGAACGAGCTGGACGTGTTCTATCAGCCCAAGCTGTGCCTGCGCAGCGGCCGCCTGCTGGGCATGGAAGCGCTGCTGCGCTGGAACCACCCGGAAAAGGGCATGATCCGCCCGGACCAGTTCATCAGCGTGGCGGAAGAAACCGGCCTGATCATCCCCATCGGCAAGTGGATCGCCCGCCAGGCCTGCCGCATGAGCAAGCAACTGACCGCCGCCGGCCTGGGCAACCTGCATGTGGCCATCAACCTGTCGCCCAAGCAGTTCTCCGACCCGGACCTGGTTGCATCCATCGCCAGCATCCTCAAGGAAGAGCAACTGCCCTCCTCGCTGCTGGAGCTTGAATTAACAGAGGGCTTGCTGCTGGAAGCCACCGACGACACTCACCAACAGCTAGAACAGCTGAAAAAACTTGGCCTGACCCTGGCCATGGACGACTTCGGCACCGGCTATTCGTCCCTGAGCTACCTGAAGAAATTCCCCATCGATATCATCAAGATCGATCGCAGCTTCATCCACGAGATCCCCGACAACCAGGACGACATGGAAATCACCTCGGCCGTGATCGCCATGGCTCACAACCTGAAGATCAAGGTGGTCGCCGAAGGCATCGAGACCGCCGAGCAACTGGCATTCCTGCGCCGTCATCGCTGCGACGTCGGCCAGGGCTACCTGTTCGACCGGCCGATTCCCGGCACCGAGCTGATTGCCAAGCTCAAGCGCTATCCTCGCGGCCCAATTGCCTGACAGCGCTGTAACACTCGGGCAAACTGCGTGTCTATCGACTGAACGACTCCCCAACCTGACTGGAGGACCGACACATGGTCTTGCGCTCGGAAATACTGGTGAACAAAAACGTGCTTCCAACCAAAGAACAAGCTCTGCCCGGCCGCGAAACACCCATGACCGTGCCTGAAGAACACTACGTCAACGGCAACCCACTGCTGGGCCCGTTTCCGGGCAATGTGGATTTCGCCATCTTCGGCCTGGGCTGTTTCTGGGGCGCCGAGCGGCGCTTCTGGCAGCGCGAAGGCGTGTTCAGCACCTGCGTGGGTTATGCCGGCGGTTTCACCCCGAACCCGACCTACGAAGAAGTCTGCTCAGGCCTGACCGGCCATACCGAAGTGGTGCTGGTGGTGTATGAGCCCGAGAAAGTCAGCTACAAAGAGCTGCTGGCGATGTTCTGGGAACTGCACAACCCGACCCAGGGCATGCGCCAGGGCAATGACGTTGGCACCCAGTACCGCTCGGTGATCTACACCACCAACCCGACCCAGCTGGAGCAGGCGCTGCACAGCAGGGACGTGTTCCAGGCGGAACTGACCAAGGCCGGCCTGGGCGAAATCACCACTGAAATTGGAGAAGCCCCGACCGTCTATTTCGCCGAGGCGTACCACCAGCAGTACCTGGCGAAGAATCCCGAAGGCTATTGCGGGATCGGCGGCACTGGCGTGACCTGCCCGATCTGAACCCGCCGCAAGCGACAAGCCTCAAGCTCCAGACGCTGTGTTTTCAGCTTGAGGCTTGAGGCTTGAGGCTTGAAATGTAGCGCTGTTACTCGGCGATCAACCAGTCCATCTGCCAGCCGCCCTGGGTCTGGCCGAGTTTCTTCGACAGCCACGGCAGCAGCTCGCGCAACTCCTCCTCCAGCCCCCAAGGCGGATTGGCAATCGCCAGGCCCGAACCGTTGAGGCTGTTGGGCGTATCCAGCGGATGCACCAGCAACTCCACCCTCAGCAGCTTCGGCGCGCCGGTACCGGCCAGGTCCTGGTAGAAGCGCCGCAGGGCCCGCTGATCCTTGACCGGGTACCAGATGGCCGCCACGGTCTGACGCATGCGGCCAATGGCCTCCTTCAACGACGCAGCACAGCGCTGCATCTCGTCGAGCTGCTCGAAAGGCGGGTCGATCAGCATCACCGCACGTTTTTCAGCCACCGGCAGCAACGCCCGAGCCACGTGCCAGCCTTCCCCCAGGTGCACCGCCACCCGACGATCACCCTTCATGTTGTCCTTGAGCAGCAGGCCGTCTTCCGGGTGTTTTTCGTTGAGCAGCACCCGGTCCTGGGAGCGGGTCAAGCGTCGCGCCAATTCCGGTGACCCCGGGTAGTAACGCAACTCGCCATCGGGGTTCATCTTGTGCAGCACCTGCATGTAGTCGGCGGTCAGCGCCGGAAGATCCTGTTCGCCCCACAAGCGGGCGATGCCTTCCAAATACTCGCCGGTACGGTTTGCCTGGTCGCCCTTGAGGTCATACAGACCGATGCCGGCGTGGCTGTCGAGGTAGGCGAACGGCTGCTCCTTGCGCGACATCAGGGCGATGAGGCGGGTCAAGGTCAGGTGTTTGAAGACGTCGGCGTGATTGCCGGCGTGGAAGGCGTGACGATAGTTCATGGTTGCTCCTGCGCAGGCGGGCAAGTTTACCTTGTGCGCAGGCTGTCGTCAGTTCGAACGGCGGCCGTACCCGGCGCAGGCGACGATGGGTACGGCCCGGGACTCAGGCAAATTCGTGGCAGACCTCGGACCACAGGCTGACCCGCCGCCCGGACGATTCGAAGACCTCGATCTCGCGCTTGATCCCGCCGCTGTCCCTCCAGCCTGGCAGGTCGAGCACGATCAACTCTTCCATCATCGCCATGTACAACGCATCCACCGGTGCCCAGAGCTTGCCGATGGCAGCGTTGTCCTTGCCGGCCAGGCACAGGTTGATCGGATGGGACATGCTCACCTGGCTGAACACTGCGTGCCCGGCCTCGAGTATCTGCGCCGCAACGCGATTGCACTGAAGAAAACGCTCATTGATGACCTCAGCGTCGGAGTGGCTGTAGGGACAGGCCAGGAAAATCTTGCGCATCGTTACCTCGACTTCAGGGATAGGTGGAGCGGACCCTCAGGTCCGCGCAGGTTGCAGGGCAAAGGCCGCGGCCTGTTCCTGCTCTTGCAGCTCATAACGCTGGGCGGCCGGCACCGAGATACGGATGGCAATCGCTACCGCCAGCAAGCCGCCGAACAGTTTGCCGATGAGCACCGGCAGGATCAGGCTCGGCTGGAAGTTCGCGGTAAACGCCAGGTGATCGCCGATCAGCGCCTGGGCACAAACCCCCAGGGCCACGCACAGCACTTTGTCGCGAGCGGTCATGTGCTTGAACAAGTGGTAGGTGGCGATGATGTTGGCGAACACCATGACAAAGCCCGCAGCACCGGTGCTGGACAGGTTCAACTGGCGTCCCAGCAGCTCCATGGGCTTTTTGCAGTAGCGCTGGAACAGGTAGCAGATGGGGAAGGTGCCGGCGAGCATGATGCCGATGTAACCGGCGATCTCGATGGCCCGGAACAGCTCCTTTTCATCGGCGAACATCGGGTCGAAGCCCCAGCCGCCGAAGTTGATGCTGAAGAACTTGGTGAAGTGCTCGACGATGCTCAGGGCCAGGATCAGCTTGATCGCCGCGTCCATGATCTTGCCGAACACCAGGAAGCCGCCAACCATCATGCGCGGCCGGTAACGCAGTCCCGCCGCCAGCAGGAAGCAGAACACGAACAGCGGCGCCAGCAGCTTGAGCATGTCGACAAACCCCAGGGACAGGTAGTACAGCGCCTCGGAGTTGGTGGAGACGATATCGCGCACCGGCAACTGGGTAGCGGTGATGATCAGCAACGACATCAGCACGGCGAAGGGAATGCTGATCAGCCCGGCCATGGCGCCCAGGGCCAGGTACTTGTGGTCCTTGCGCTCAAGCATGGTCAGGCCCACCGGGATCAGGTAGACGATGGTCGCCCCCGAGGTGTAGCCCACCAGCATCGCGGTGATCCACAGGTCGCGATTGGCGGTCAGGGCATTGGCCAGCTGATAGCCGCCCATGTCCACGGCGATGATCGACAACGCCGCGATCGACACATCCGAACCCAGGGCATTGAAGAACGGCCCCAGCGCATGGGAGATGCCCTGGGACAGGTAGGGAATCGCCACCATGATCCCGGCCTGGGCCAGAAAGACCGGACCGATGGAATGGATACCGTTGACGAACTCCTTACCCAGGCCACTGTCGGGCTTGATGATGGATGACAGGGCGCCGACCACGGCGCCGAGCATGATCAGGTAAATGACGTAGTTTCCAAATTCAGCCATGTGGGTTCATCTCTCTGCGCGTCATTTATAGGTTTCCCCCACCAGGGAGGTTCTTGTTGAGGCCAGCGCTGGTCATCTCTTCGCCAAGGCGGGCGATGACCCGGTATGCAAACACAGGGCATTTCCTATGCCATAATGTGTATTAGTTGTGGTTTTAACCTACAAATACTCAATTATCGGTCACAATATCTGTCGCCAGAGTCTTCATGAGCTGATCTGGCCTAGCTAAGCGGGTGACCGGTCACGATTGTGAAACCTGCAGTTAAATGCTTAACTTCGCCATCGAACCTGACCGAATCTGCATGCAAATGTGCAAAATGTGTGCGTAAGTAACAAAAACTGCCCATTTGTGTGGCGAAGTACCACTAACGGAAAGCCCCATGCGCCCCAACGAACGACGACAGCAGATTCTCGAACTCCTGCGCCAGCGGGAGCGAATTTCCGTGGAGGAACTGGCCCGCATTACCGCCACCTCCCAGGAAACCATTCGCCGCGACCTCAGCGAACTGGCGGAAAACGGCCTGGTTACCAAGTTCCATGGCGGCGCGGCCCTGCCGCCTACCGGTGAACACGAAAACACCTTCCAGACCCGCATGAACGAACACGCCCAGGAGAAGCGTGCCATTGCCCGCTACGCCGCCGGCCTGTTCTGCGCCGGGGACAGCATCTTTATCGATACCGGGACTACCACCCTGTTCTTCGCCCGGGAACTGGCCCAGCTCACGCGCCTGACGGTCATCACCAACTCCCTGCCAATCGCCGGCTGCCTGGGCGAATCCGGTAACCGGGTGTTCATGATCGGCGGCGAATACCGCCCCGACTCGACGCAGAACGTCGGCACCCTGGCCCTGGAGCAGATCACCCGCTTCAACGCCGAACACGCGGTGATCACCATCGGTGCGCTGAATGAAGACGGCGCCATGGACTTCTCCATCGAAGAGGCCGAAGTCGCTCGCGCCATGATTGCCCAGGCCCGCCAGCTGACCGTAATCGCCGACTCCTCGAAGCTGGAACGCCGTGGCCTGTTCAAGGTATTTCCACTGGAGCGCATCGACCGCCTGGTGATTGATCGCCAGCCCGGCCCGGCACTGCAGGCGGCGTTGGAAAAAGCCGGCGTGGAAGTGCATCTGGTGGCCCAGTCCTGAACCCGCCCCGGTGTGGCAGGCGGTCGCCCACCGCCTTAAATCCACAAATAACTGACCGATATATGACCGAATAAGAAATAAAAACAACAACCATGGCCCGCAATATGCTTTGATTCCTGCACACGATCTTGGTGTTACCGCAGGAAACAGGCATTTATATGACCGAACTTTATCCGAACAGTGTGACTTTCGATGTGGCCATCGTCGGTGGCGGAGTCGTCGGTTGCGCCATGGCCAGGCGCTTTGCCCTGGAGGGTGCACGGGTGGTGCTGCTGGAAAAGGGCAGCGACATTCTTTCCGGCGCCAGCAAGGCCAACAGCGCCATCCTGCACACCGGCTTCGATGCCCCTAGCGGCAGCCTGGAGCTGCAGTGCATGCAGGCCGGGTACCAGGAATACCTGGAGATTCACTCGCCCATGAACTTGCCGCTGCTCAAGAGTGGCGCCCTGGTGGTGGCCTGGAACGCCGAGGACCAGGCCCGCCTGCCAGGGATTCTCGACCAGGCCCAGGCCAATGGGGTCAATAACGTGCGCCTGCTGGAACGCAGCGAGATCCTCGCCCTGGAACCCCATCTGGCCAATCACGCGGTGGGCGCGGTGCTGGTGCCCGACGAACACCTGATCGACCCCTGGTCAGCGCCCCTGGGCTACCTGCAGCAGGCCATGGCCCACGGCGCCCGGGTGCAGTTGCGGTGCGAGGTGCAGCAAGGCCAATTCGATGGTGATGCCTGGACCCTGCATACCAACCAGGGCACCTTGCGCAGCGCCCAGGTGATCAACTGCGCGGGGCTGTTCGGTGACACCCTGGAGCACAACCTGCTGGGCCACAGCGAATTTCGCATCATGCCGCGCAAGGGCCAGTTCGTGGTCTTCGACAAGGCCGCGGCCAAACTGCTGGAGCGCATCGTCCTGCCGGTGCCCAACGAACGCACCAAAGGCATCGTCCTGACCCGCACCGTCTACGGCAACCTGCTGGTGGGCCCCACCGCCGAAGAACAGGAGGACCGGGTGCATGCCGGGCTCGACGGCCCGACCCTGCAAAGCCTGATCGACGCTGCCGTGGAGCGGATTCCCGGCCTCGCCGGAATGCCGGTCACCGCTACCTACGCAGGACTGCGCCCGGCCAGCGAAAAGAAGGAGTACCGGATCCAGGCCGATCACTCCCGGCACTGGATCACCGTCGGCGGCATCCGCTCCACCGGGCTCACTGCCGCCCTGGGCATTGCCCGGCACGTCTACAGCCTGTACAGCCAGCGTCGCCAGCATCACCCGGTGCGCGAGCCGGTCTGGCCGCAGATGCCCAACCTCGCGGAGCACTTGGCCCGGGACTGGCAACGCCCCGGCTATGGCGAAATCGTCTGCCATTGCGAACTGGTGACCCGTCGCGAAATCGAGACCGCCCTGCACAGCCCCCTGCCCCCCGGCGATCTGGGTGGGCTCAAGCGTCGCACCCGTGCCTGCATGGGTCGCTGCCAGGGTTTCTATTGCTCGGCCCAGGTCGCCGAACTCAGTGCCAGCCAACTGGCCGTCCCACTTGCCACAGGTCGTTGCCATGAACAGCACTGAACTCCTTCAGGCCGAAGCGGCCATTATCGGCAGCGGCCCGGCGGGCCTCGCAGCCGCCATTGAACTGCGGCGCCAGGGCATCGGCCCGGTGATTGTCATCGAGCGTGAAAGCGAAGCTGGCGGCATTCCCCGGCACTGCGCTCACCCGCCCTTCGGCATGCGCGAGTATCAGCGCATTCTCAGCGGCCCGGCCTATGCCCGGCGCAATGTCGAAGCCGCGCTGAAAGCCGGCGTGATCCTGCTGCTGCGCCACACGGTAGTCAGCCTGGAACCCGGCGGCCTGCTGCGCCTGGCGAGCACCGACGGGCCGCGGCAGATCCAGGCGAAAAAGGTCCTGATCGCCACCGGCGCCCGGGAAACCCCGCGCTCGGCACGCCTGCTGTCCGGCGACCGCCCGGTGGGCGTGATCAACACCGGAGCGTTGCAGAACTTCCTCTATATGCAGCACCTCAAGCCCTTTGAACGACCGCTGATCGTCGGCACCGAGCTGGTCAGCCTGTCCGCCGTACTCAGTTGCCGGCGCGCAGGAATCCGCCCGGTAGCGGTGCTCGAAGCCAACAACCGGGCAACCGCACGCTGGCCGCTGTCGCTGTTTCCACGCTTACTGGGCATTCCCATGCATTTCGGCGCGCAATTGCTGGCGATCAACGGCACCGGCCGGGTGGAATCGGCCCAGGTGCGCCTGGCCGACGGTCAGGTGCGCGAGATTGCCTGCGACGGCGTGCTGCTCACGGGCCAGTTCACCCCTGAGTCGAGCCTGGTGCGCCAGAGCCACCTGCAGCTGGACAGCGGTAGCGACGGGCCGAAGATCGACCAATACGGGCGCTGCTCGGACCCGGCCTACTTCGCCGCCGGCAACCTGCTGCGACCGATCGAGACCGCCGGCTGGTCCTACCGTGAAGGGCGGCGTATCGGCAGCCTGATGGCACTGGCCCTGTGCAACCAGCTACCCGCTCCCCATGACGCGCTGACCCTGAAATACGCAGCCCCGATCAAGCTCGGCGTACCGGGCCGGCTGGTGCGCGGCGAGCTGGCGGGCCTGCAGCACATCCAACTGCGGGTCAGCCGGGCGGTCAGCGGCACCTTGCGGGTTCGCGCCCAGGGCCTGGACCTCTGGAGCCGCCCGGTCTCGGCACTGCCGGAACGGCGCCTGCTGATTCCCCTCAAGGAACTGCAACTGCCGGAACACCTTGACCAACTGGACATCTGCATCGACTAGGCCCGTCCCACAACAAGAGAAAAGACCATGCGAATAGCCGCACTTGACCAGGGCACCACCAGCACCCGCGTACTGGTTGTGGACATGCAAGGCCGTGCCGACATCCAACTGGCGCTGCGCCACCAGCAGCATCACCCTCGTCCGGGCTGGGTCGAGCACGACCCGCTGGAACTGCTGGCCAACCTGCAACGCTGCTTGGAAGCCACCGGCCGGGTCGACGCCATTGGCTTGGCCAATCAGGGCGAAAGCTGCCTCGCCTGGGACGCCATCAGTGGCGCACCGCTGTCTCCGGTGATCGTCTGGCAGGACAACCGCAGCGCCGCACGCATCGAGGAACTGCGAGCCAACGGAGCCGAAGCCCTGACCCTGGAGCGGGCCGGATTGCCTCTGGACGCCTATTTTTCCGCCAGCAAGCTGGCCTGGATCGTGGAGAACCTGCCGGCGGCACAGGCAGCCCTGAGTGCCGGCCGCCTGCGCCTGGGCACCACCGATGCCTACTTCCTCGACCGCCTGGCCGGGGTCTATGCCACCGACATCACCACCGCCTCGCGCACCTCGCTGATGAACCTCGCCACCGGCCAGTGGGACCCGCAGTTGTGTGCACTGTTCGGCGTCCCGCTAGAGGCCCTGCCACCGATCCGCGCCACGGTCGGCGACTTCGGGCGCATCGGCCAGACGCCCATCAGCGCCTCGGTGGTGGACCAGCAAGCCTCGCTCTACGGCCACGGCTGCCGGCAGCCGGGGGACGCCAAGATCACCTTCGGCACCGGCGCCTTCGCCCTGACCGTCACCGGCGATCAGATCATCCGCGCACCGGAGAAAGGACTGCTGGCCACCATTGCCTGGCAGGTCGATGGCAAGCCGGTGTATGCCATGGACGGTGGCGTGTACGACGCCAGCGCCGCGGTGGAGTGGGCCGGGCGGCTGGGCCTGTTCAGCGACTTCTCGGAGCTGGCGGCCTTCGATCAGCCACCGGCCATTTCCCGCGAACTGGCCTTTGTCCCGGCGTTGTCGGGGCTGGCCTGCCCGCACTGGGACCGCAGCGCCGGGGCGGTGTGGATCGGCATGAACGCCGCCACCAGCCGCCAGGACCTGTGCCAGGCGGTGCTGGAAGGCGTGGCCCTGCGCAGCGCCGAAGTGATCACCGCGATGGACGATCACCTGCGTGTCACCGACCAGCTGTCGATCGACGGCGGGCTGGCCCGCAGCCCGTATTTCGCCCAGTTCCTTGCCGATATCCTGCAACGCACCATCGTCACCCAGCGTTTCGACGAACTCACTGCCCTGGGCTGCGCAGCCCTGGCTGCCCGTGGCCTGGGCCTGGAGCTGCCGGAGTTGGACAACACCCGCACCCACTATCAGCCCCGTGTCGACCGGACCACGGCCGACGTCTGGCGCCGCACCTTCAGCGCCGCCGTCAGCCGCTCCCAGGGCTGGTCCCAGCCGCGCTAAAACAGCCATTGGCCAAGGACGGCCGCCCCGTTCCCGGCAAGCCAGCGCCCCCTTGCCCATCCGCCGCGCCTATTGGACACTGACGCGCCCGCTCGCGGCCATGCGGCGGGCACATCAAGCGGTTGCTGGCGACTCAGACACACGGGACCACTGACTGCTGCGCGGGCACACGACCTGCCTGGCTGTGCTCATAAAACGGATTGCTACTGAGTCGAGGATTTATGAAAGACGCAACGATTGCGCTGCACCATGGATTCAAGTCGGACCCGACCACCAAGGCCGTGGCCGTGCCCATCTACCAGAACGTCGCCTTCGAGTTCGACAACGCCCAGCACGGGGCGGACCTGTTCAACCTGGATGTGCCCGGCAACATCTACACCCGCATCATGAACCCCACCAACGATGTGCTGGAACAGCGCATGGCCGCCCTGGAAGGCGGGATCGCCGGGCTGGCGGTGGCGGCTGGCAGCGCGGCGATCCACTACGCGATCCAGACCCTGACCCAGGCCGGGGACAATATTGTCTCCACGCCCCAGCTGTACGGCGGTACCTACACCCTGTTCGCCCACCTGCTGCCCAGCTTCGGGGTCGAAGTGCGCTTCGCCCGGGACGATTCGCCAGAGGCCATCGCCGAGCTGATCGACGACAAGACCAAGCTGGTGTACTGCGAAAGCATCGGCAACCCGGCGGGCAACATCGTCGACATCGAGGGCCTGGCCCAGGCCGCCCACGCCCGCAACGTACCGCTGATGGTGGACAACACCGTGGCCACGCCGATCCTGTGCAAGCCGATCCAGTTCGGCGCCGACATCGTGGTGCACTCGGTGACCAAGTACGTCGGTGGCCACGGCAACTCCCTGGGCGGGGTGATCGTCGACAGCGGCAACTTCCCCTGGGCCGAGCATCCGCAGAAGTTCGCCAACCTCAACACCCCGGAGCCGGCCTACCACGGCGTGGTCTACACCGAGAAGTTCGGCCCGGCTGCCTTTATCGCCCGGACCCGCACCGTGCCACTGCGCAACACCGGCGCGGCGCTGGCACCGATGAACGCCTTCCTCCTGCTACAAGGCCTGGAAACCCTGGCCCTGCGCATGGAACGCCACACCGACAACGCCATCCGGGTCGCGCAGTTCCTCAAGGACCACCCGCTGGTGGCCTGGGTCAGCTACGCCGGCCTGGCCGATCACCCGCACCATGAACTGGCGCGCAAGTACATGCAGGGCAAGCCGTCGGCGATCCTGTCCTTCGGCCTAAAAGGCGGCTATGCCGCAGGCGTGCGTTTCTACGACGCCCTGCAGATCTTCAAGCGCCTGGTCAACATCGGCGACGCCAAGTCCCTGGCCTGCCACCCGGCGTCCACCACTCACCGGCAGATGAACGAACAAGAGCAGGCCAAGGCCGGCGTCAAGCCGGAGATGATCCGCCTTTCGGTCGGCATCGAGGCCATTGAGGACCTGCTCGAGGACCTTGACCAGGCGCTGAAACAAGCCTGATTAATCGGCCCTGGCAGCAGACGCCAGGGCCATCCCCCCAAATCCCCCCAGCGCGTTGGCACCGACGCATCCAACCCTAACCAGCCCCCAGGATCATTACTCACCCGCAAAGGAACCCAACATGATTGTGCGTTACGTAAAAATCACCATGACCCTGGCAGTGGCGGCGTTCGCCTTGCTGGTGGCTTACAACAACATCAGCGACTACGACTCCAACTTCGCCTTTGTCCAGCACGTACTGAGCATGGACAGCGTCTTCCCCGGCAACACCGCCACCGACCGCGCCCTGACCCTGCCCCTGCTGTGGAATGTCGGCTACTGGCTGATCATTACCGGCGAGGCCCTGACCGGGGTATTGCTGGTCGTTGGCGCCTTGCGCCTGTGGCTGGCGCGACACGGTGTCGCCAGTTACTTCAACCGGCGCAAAGGCTGGGCCATTGCCGGCTTCTGCCTGGGCTTCTGCGTCTGGTTCTTCGGCTTCATGGTGGTGGGTGGCGAGTGGTTCATGATGTGGCAATCCCAGACCTGGAATGGCCAGGACGCGGCCTTCAAGTTCTACATGGCGATCCTTGGCGTGTTGATCTTCCTCAACCAGCCCGACGCTGAACTGCACTAAAAAAAACGGCCCGCTGCGGTGACGCAGCGGGCCGTTTTCATTGCCCCGAACGATCAGGGCAGGATTTACGCACTCAGTGGTTGAGCTTGAAATCCTTCTCGGCCGCTTCAAAACGCTGAACCATGCCAGCGCTTGGAGCACCCATCTTGCTCACCAGCACGATTGCCAGGCTGGCGAAGATGAAGCCCGGGATGATTTCGTACAGACCCAGCAGAGCGAAGTGTTTCCACAGGATCACGGTGACGGCACCGACGATGATCCCGGCCAGCGCGCCGTCGCGGGTCATGCCCTTCCAGAGCACCGAGATCAGCACCACAGGACCGAACGCCGCACCGAAGCCGGCCCAGGCGTAGCTCACCAGGCCCAGCACGCGGTTTTCCGGGTTGGCGGCCATGGCGATGGCGACCAGCGCCACCACCAGCACCATGGCGCGACCGACCCATACCAGCTCAACTTGGGAGGCGTGCTTGCGCAGGAAGGCTTTATAGAAGTCTTCGGTCAGGGCACTGGAGCACACCAGCAACTGGCAGCTCAGGGTACTCATCACCGCCGCCAGAATGGCCGACAGCAACACACCGGCTACCCACGGGTTGAACAGCAGCTTGGCCAGTTCGATGAACACACGCTCAGGGTTCTCGGTCACGGGACCGGCCACTTCAGGATGCGCCGAGAAGTAGGCGATACCGAAGAAGCCCACGGCCACGGTGCCGCCCAGGCACAGGATCATCCAGGTCATGGAGATGCGACGGGCGTTGGCGATCGACTTCACCGAATCCGCCGCCATGAAACGCGCCAGGATGTGCGGCTGACCGAAGTAGCCCAGGCCCCAGCCCATCAGCGAGATCACGCCGATAAAGGTGGTGTTCTTGAGCATGTCGAAGCTGGTCGGGTCCTTCGCTTCGATCGCCAGGAAGGTGGTATCGACGCCACCGGTGGCCAACAGCACGATGATCGGGGTCAGGATCAACGCGAAGATCATCAGCGTGGCCTGCACGGTATCGGTCCAGCTCACCGCCAGGAAGCCACCGACAAAGGTGTAAGCAATGGTCGCCGCCGCGCCAGCCCACAGCGCCGTCTCGTAAGGCATGCCGAAGGTGCTTTCGAACAGACGGGCACCGGCCACGATGCCGGAGGCACAGTAGATGGTGAAGAACACCAGGATCACCACCGCGGAGATGATGCGCAGCAGGCCGCTTTTATCTTCGAAACGGCTGGAGAAGTAGTCCGGCAAGGTCAGAGCATCACCGTTGTGCTCGGTCTGCACCCGCAGACGACCGGCAACGAACAGCCAGTTCAGGTAGGCACCGACGATCAGTCCGATGGCGATCCAGCTCTCCGACAGACCCGACATGTAGATAGCGCCCGGAAGGCCCATCAGCAGCCAGCCACTCATGTCGGAAGCACCAGCGGAAAGCGCGGTCACCACGCTGCCCAGGCTGCGGCCGCCAAGAATGTAGTCGGAAAGGTTGTTGGTGGAGCGATAGGCCATGAAGCCGATCAGCACCATTGCTGCGATGTAGATCACGAACGTGATCAAGGTTGGATTGCTTGCACTCATTTGAGTTACGCCCTGGCTTTGTTTTTATGTAGCGGCGGTCAGCAGTACCGTCACCCAGCTTTTACAGTTTGGAAGACGATCGGCTATCGCGCACGTTTTATGACCAATGTTTCCCCAGGAAAGCCATTGGCCGATGAACCGAGTCGCAAAAGACAGGTTGCACCTTGGGCGCGAATCCTATTCAACAAATTAAACAAGGTGCAACCAGTTTCATCCAATTAAGTTGCACCTTGTCGCATTTACCGACGACGACAACTTTTTTGCTCCTTTTTGGAGCAAGAAATCCACCCGCCAGAATTAAATGCACCAAGGCAATACGGGAGCCAGGAGGCAATATTGATTTCCTGACGAGCTGCTATTTATTCCGGCGAAAAAAGGGTTGCACCCGGTTGCACCTATTTCGGCGCACGGATAATCTTGCCGCCAGCTGATGCCACACGTGCGTGGCAAACATGAGGATAAAAATATGGCTACCACCACCCTCGGGGTCAAACTCGACGACCCAACCCGCGAGCGCCTCAAGGCCGCTGCGACCTCGATCGATCGTACGCCGCACTGGCTGATCAAGCAGGCGATTTTCAATTACCTGGAAAAACTCGAGGGTGGTGCAACCCTGACCGAGCTGAGCAGTGTCACCACCAAGGACGGCGACGACGCCGGCGACGTGCTGACCGATCACGCTCACCAATGCTTCCTCGAATTTGCCGAGAGCATCCTCCCGCAATCGGTGCTGCGCGCCTCGATCACCGCTGCCTACCGCCGCCCGGAACCGGAAGTGGTGCCGATGCTGCTGGAGCAGGCGCGTCTGCCGGCCGCCACCGCCGAAGCCGCCAACAAGCTGGCCGCCTCGATCGCCGAGAAGCTGCGTAACCAGAAGAGCGCCGGCGGCCGTGCCGGTATCGTCCAGGGCCTGCTGCAGGAGTTCTCCCTGTCGTCCCAGGAAGGCGTGGCACTGATGTGCCTGGCCGAGGCCCTGCTGCGCATCCCCGACAAGGGCACCCGTGACGCGCTGATCCGCGACAAGATCAGCACCGGCAACTGGCAGCCGCACCTGGGCAACAGCCCGTCGCTGTTCGTCAACGCCGCCACTTGGGGCCTGTTGCTCACCGGCAAGCTGGTGTCGACCCACAACGAGGCCGGCCTGACCTCCTCCCTGAGCCGCATCATCGGCAAGAGCGGCGAGCCGATGATCCGCAAGGGCGTGGACATGGCCATGCGTTTGATGGGCGAGCAGTTCGTCACCGGCGAAACCATCGCCGAAGCCCTGGCCAATGCCAGCAAGTTCGAAGCCAAGGGCTTCCGCTACTCCTACGACATGCTCGGCGAAGCGGCACTGACCGAGCACGACGCGCAGAAATACCTGGCGTCCTACGAGCAGGCCATCCACTCCATCGGCAAGGCCTCCCACGGTCGCGGCATCTATGAAGGCCCGGGCATCTCCATCAAGCTCTCGGCGCTGCACCCGCGTTACAGCCGCGCCCAGTACGAACGCGTGATGGAAGAGCTGTACCCGCGCCTGCTGTCGCTGACCCTGCTGGCCAAGCAATACGACATCGGCCTGAACATCGACGCCGAAGAAGCGGACCGCCTGGAGCTGTCCCTGGACCTGCTGGAGCGCCTGTGCTTCGAGCCGCAGTTGACCGGTTGGAACGGCATCGGCTTCGTGATCCAGGCTTACCAGAAGCGCTGCCCGTACGTCATCGACTACGTCATCGATCTGGCCCGCCGCAGCCGTCACCGCCTGATGATCCGCCTGGTGAAAGGCGCCTACTGGGACAGCGAGATCAAGCGCGCCCAGGTCGAAGGCCTGGAAGGCTATCCGGTCTACACCCGCAAGGTGTACACCGACGTTTCCTACATCGCCTGCGCACGCAAGCTGCTGTCGGTGCCGGAAGTCATCTACCCGCAGTTCGCCACCCACAACGCCCACACCCTGTCGGCGATCTACCACATTGCCGGTCAGAACTATTACCCCGGCCAGTACGAGTTCCAGTGCCTGCACGGCATGGGTGAACCGCTGTACGAGCAAGTGGTGGGCAAGGTCGCCGATGGCAAGCTGAACCGTCCGTGCCGCGTGTACGCACCGGTCGGCACCCACGAAACCCTGCTGGCCTATCTGGTCCGCCGCCTGCTGGAAAACGGCGCCAACACCTCCTTCGTCAACCGCATCGCCGACCAGTCGATCTCGATTCAAGAGCTGGTGGCCGACCCGGTGGCGCAGATCGAGCAGATGGCCACCCTGGAAGGCGGTTTCGGCCTGCCGCACCCACGCATTCCGCTGCCGCGTGACCTGTATGGCAGCGAGCGCGCCAACTCCGCCGGCATCGACATGGCCAACGAACACCGCCTGGCGTCGTTGTCCTGCGCCCTGCTGGCCAGCGCTCACAACAACTGGAAAGCCGCGCCAATGCTCGGTTGCGCCGCCAGCAGCGAAACCCCGGCGCCGGTCCTCAACCCGTCGGATCATCGCGATGTGGTCGGTCACGTCCAGGAAGCCACGATCGAAGACGTCGACAACGCCATCCAGTGCGCGCTGAACGCCGCGCCGATCTGGCAGGCCACGCCGCCGGCCGAACGCGCCGCGATCCTGGAACGCGCCGCCGACCTGATGGAAGCCGAGATCCAGCCGCTGATGGGCCTGTTGGCCCGCGAGGCCGGCAAGACCTTCGCCAACGCCATCGCCGAAGTGCGTGAAGCCGTGGACTTCCTGCGTTATTACGCGGTGCAGGCCCGCAATGACTTCAGCAATGACGCCCACCGTCCGCTGGGTCCTGTGGTGTGCATCAGCCCGTGGAACTTCCCGCTGGCGATCTTCAGCGGCCAGGTCGCCGCCGCCCTCGCCGCCGGCAACCCGGTACTGGCCAAGCCGGCCGAACAGACCCCGCTGGTGGCAGCCCAGGCCGTGCGCCTGCTGCTCGAAGCCGGGATTCCCGAAGGCGTGCTGCAACTGCTGCCGGGCCAGGGCGAAAGCGTCGGTGCCCGCCTGGTCGGTGACGAACGCGTCAAGGGCGTGATGTTCACCGGTTCCACCGAAGTCGCGCGCCTGCTGCAACGCAACATCGCCGGGCGCCTGGACAACCAGGGTCGGCCGATCCCGCTGATCGCCGAAACCGGTGGCCAGAACGCCATGATCGTCGACTCCTCGGCCCTGACCGAACAAGTGGTCATCGATGTGGTGTCCTCGGCCTTCGACAGTGCCGGCCAGCGTTGCTCGGCCCTGCGCGTGCTGTGCCTGCAGGAAGATTCCGCCGACCGCGTGATCGAAATGCTCAAGGGCGCCATGGCTGAAAACCGCCTGGGCAACCCGGAGCGCCTGTCGGTGGACATCGGCCCGGTAATCGACGCCGAAGCCAAGGCCGGCATCGAGAAGCACATCCAGGCCATGCGCGACAAAGGTCGCAGCGTGTACCAGATGGCCATCGCCGACAGCGAAGAATGCAAGCGTGGCACCTTTGTCATGCCGACCCTGATCGAACTGGAAAGCTTCGATGAACTGCAGCGCGAGATCTTCGGTCCGGTGTTGCACGTGGTGCGCTACAAGCGCAAGGACATCGACCAACTGATCGCCCAGATCAATGCTTCCGGCTACGGCCTGACCCTGGGTGTGCACACCCGGATCGACGAAACCATTGCCAAGGTGGTGGACAACGTCAACGCCGGTAACGTCTACGTCAACCGCAACATCGTCGGTGCCGTGGTCGGCGTGCAGCCGTTCGGCGGCGAAGGCCTGTCGGGCACCGGCCCGAAAGCCGGCGGTCCGCTGTACCTGTACCGCCTGCTGTCGACCCGTCCGGTGGATGCCATCGAGCAATCCTTCGTTCGCGCCGATGCCGCCAACGCCCCGGACCTGCGCCTGCGCGAAGCCCTCGGCAAGCCGCTCAACGCCCTGCAAGCCTGGGCCGAGAGCAGCAAACTGGTGGAACTGGCGACCCTGTGCAAACAGTTCGCCAGCCAGTCGCAAAGCGGTATCACCCGCCAGCTGAACGGCCCGACCGGCGAGCGCAACAGCTACGCCATCCTGCCCCGCGAGCACGTCCTGTGCCTGGCGGAGGTCGAGGGCGACCTGCTGACCCAACTGGCGGCCGTACTGGCAGTCGGCGGTTCGGCAGTCTGGCCGGAAAGCGACCTCAGCAAGGCGCTGTTCGCCCGTCTGCCCAAGGACGTGCAAGCACGCATCCAGCGGGTGGCGGATTGGACCAAGGACGACGTGGTATTCGACGCGGTCCTGCATCACGGCGACTCTGACCAACTGCGCGGCGTTTGCCAGCAAGTGGCCCAGCGTGCCGGAGCCATCGTCGGCGTCCAGGGCCTGTCCCAGGGCGAGACCGCGATTGCCCTGGAGCGCCTGGTGATCGAGCGCGCCCTGAGCGTCAACACCGCAGCGGCCGGCGGTAACGCCAGCCTGATGACCATCGGCTGAAGCCGATAGTCAGCAGCATGGAAAAGAGCGCCCTCAGCGGCGCTCTTTTTTTTGCCCGATGCAATGTCCTGTGCCTGTTTGGCATCTTTATCACCCAGATCAATCTTGCTATTCAGCCTTTATTCACGCGCCTAGACTCAGCCCATTCCCTAGCCAACAGGTATGCCGCCATGTCCGAGACGCTGCTCAGTTCCCGCAATCTGGCTTTCGAACTGTATGAGGTGCTCGACGCCGAGGGCCTGACCCAGCGCGAGCGGTTTGCCGAGCACAATCGCGAAACCTTCGATGCCGCCCTGGGCACCGCGCGCAACATCGCCGAGAAGTACTTCGCCCCGCACAACCGCAAGGGCGATGAACACGAGCCGCGCTACGAAGACGGCCAGGCGGTGCTGATCCCTGAAGTGAAACCGGCGGTGGACGCCTTCCTCGAAGCCGGCTTTCTCAACGCCGCGCGCAGTTTCGACGCGGGCGGCATGCAGTTGCCGACCCTGTTGTCCCAGGCCTGCTTCGCCCACTTCCAGGCCGCCAACGCGGCCACGACTTCCTACCCGTTCCTGACCATGGGCGCGGCCAACCTGATCGAGAGCTTCGGCACCGACGAACAGAAACAGCGCTTCCTGCAGCCCATGATCGATGGCCGCTTCTTCGGCACCATGGCCCTGACCGAGCCCCATGCTGGTTCGTCGCTGTCGGATATCCGCACCCGCGCCGAACCGGCTGCCGACGGCAGCTACCGGCTCAAGGGCAACAAGATCTTCATCTCCGGCGGCGACCACCCGCTGTCGGAAAACATCGTGCACATGGTCCTGGCCAAGCTGCCGGACGCGCCGCCCGGGGTGAAGGGCATTTCCCTGTTTATCGTGCCCAAGTTCCTGGTCAACGATGACGGCAGCCTGGGGCCGCGCAACGACGTGCTGCTGGCCGGGCTGTTCCACAAGATGGGCTGGCGCGGCACCACTTCCACCGCGCTGAACTTCGGCGATAACGGTAATTGCGTGGGCTATCTGGTGGGCAAGCCCCATCACGGCCTGAGCTACATGTTCCAGATGATGAACGAAGCACGGATCGGCGTCGGCATGGGCGCGGTGATGCTGGGTTATGCCGGCTATCTGTATTCATTGGAATACGCTCGCGAGCGTCCGCAAGGTCGCCTGCCGGACAGCAAGGACCCGACCACCGCACCGGTTGCGATCATCCAGCACGCCGATGTGCGCCGCATGCTGCTGACCCAGAAGGCCTACGTTGAAGGCGCCTTCGACCTGGGGCTGTATGCGGCGCGGCTGTTCGATGACACCACCACCCTGGCCAGCGAGGCCGAGCGCCAGCAGGCCCATGAACTGCTGGACCTGCTGACGCCCATCGTCAAGTCCTGGCCTTCGGAGTTCTGCCTCAAGGCCAACGAGCTGGCGATCCAGATCCTCGGTGGCCACGGCTACACCCGGGAATACCCGGTGGAGCAGTACTACCGCGACAATCGCCTGAACCCGATCCATGAAGGCACCCACGGCATCCAGTCCCTGGACCTGCTGGGGCGCAAGCTGGCGCAGAACGGCGGCGCCGGGCTCAAGCGCCTGATCCGCCTGATCGCCGAGGCGGGCGAGCGGGCCCGCGCCCATGCGTCGCTGGACGCCCTGCGCCTGCCTCTGGAGCAACTGGTGACGCGCCTGCAGAGCGTGACCCTGGGTCTGCTGGGCGACTTGGCCAGCGGCAAGGTCACGGCGACCCTGGCCAACTCGGCGCTGTATCTGAAGGCCTTCGGCCACGCGGTGATCGGCTGGCGCTGGCTGGAACAGGCCATCAGGGCCGAGGAAGGACTGGCGCGAGGTCATGCCGGGGACCGGGATTTCTATCACGGCAAACTGCAGGCCGCGCGCTACTTCCTGACCTGGGAAGTGCCGGGCTGCCAGCATGAACTGACCCTGCTGGAAGCACGGGACGCCACCTGCCTGGAGATGCAGGACGCCTGGTTCTGAGGCCGAGGCGGCCTGTCACACCGCAGCGCTGTTCGCTGGCAAGCCAGCTCCTACCAGAAGGCTCACTCGACACCTGTAGGAGCCGGCTTGCCGGCGAAAGCGTCCGGCCTGGCACTGCGCGGCCCGAGGTTCGCTGGCAAGCCAGCTCCTACAGGCTGGTCAGTGCAGCTTGAAACCGCCCACCTGGCGCGCCAGGTCTTCGGCCAGGCGCTGCAGGGTCTGGCAATCCTCACGACAGGTGTGCACTTCAGCCGCGGTGGCCCGGGCCAGTTCGGAAATGCCCTGAACATTGCGGTTGATCTCTTCGGTCACCGCCGACTGTTCTTCCGTGGCAGTGGCGACCTGCTGATTCATGTCGCTGATACGCTCCACCTGCCCGGTGATCGCCGTCAGTGAGGCCCCGGTCTGCTGGCTGGACTGAACCCCGGTGCCGGTGGCCGATTGCCCCGCATGCATCGAGGACACGGCGTTCTCCGCCCCCTGCTTGAGGCCCTGGATCATCTGCTGGATCTCATCGGTGGAGGTCTGGGTACGCTGGGCCAGGGTCCGGACTTCATCGGCCACCACCGCAAAGCCACGGCCCATTTCCCCGGCCCGAGCCGCCTCGATGGCAGCGTTGAGGGCCAGCAGGTTGGTCTGTTCGGAAACCCCGCGGATCACCGCCAGCACCTGATCGATGGAGGCCACCTGTTCCGCCAGTTCGCCCACGGCACCGGCGGCCAGAGCGATTTCACCGGACATGCTCTCGATATGCCGAATCGAACCGCCCACCACGTCCTGGGCCTGCTGGGCTTCATCCCGGGCCGCCTGGGAAGCATCCGCCGCCTGCCCGGCATTGCGCGCAATGTCCTGCACGGTAAGCCCCATCTCATGTACCGCAGTGGCCACCATGTCGGTCATTTCCTGCTGCCGGCCGGAGCGCTCGGCGGTGTTCTCCACCACCGCCGCCACCTGGCTCACCGAGGAACGCAGGCGTTCGGTGGTGGCCAACACCTCACCGATCATGCCGCGCTGGCTGTCGAGAAAACGGTTGAAACCCCGGGCCAGATCCCCCAGTTCGTCGGCACGGCTGGCATCCAGGCGCAGGGTCAGGTCGCCACCGCCGCTGCCGATGGCCACCAGCCCTTCGGTCACCTGTCGCACCGGGCGTACCAGGCCACGGGCCAGCAGTACAACCAGCAATAGGCAGACGCCGGCGATGCCCAGGCCGATCAGACTGGTGAGCCAGATCGCCCGGTGCGCCTCGGCGTAAATCTGCGCCTGCGGCACCTCGGCCACCAGGCTCCAGCCAAAGCCGCGCAGTGGCAGGCTCAGGGCCAGGTAGTCTTCGCCGTCACGCTCGAAATGACTGCTGGTCAGTCCCTCGTGCCCCATCAGCGCCTCGGCGGCGGTCGCGCCGATCTGCTCGGACAACTGTCGCTTGCCACTGAATTCAGCGTCCGGATGCACCTGGATCAAACCATCGTTGCGCACCAGAAACACCCGGCCACGCTCGCCAAAGCTGTAGTCGTGAATCAGCTGCGACAGCTCGGTCATGCGCAAGCCAAGGCCGGTGACCCCCACCAGCTCACCGTCTTTCTCGACCCGGTAGTTGATGAACAGCGCCAGCTCGCCACTGGCAACATCGACATCGATGTTCAGCACCCGCGGCTTGCCGCTGTCGATAAAGCGATAGAACCAGACATCCTTCGGATTATCCCGACTCAGGGTCCGGTCCAGGCCTTTCTGGTTGTAATAGTGATGGCTGAGCGGGCTGGCCATCATGGTGGTGAAGGCCTGGTTCTCGGCGCGGATGTCTTCCAGGTAGCT
Source organism: Pseudomonas danubii (assembly GCF_042980055.1). Taxonomy (NCBI): domain Bacteria; kingdom Pseudomonadati; phylum Pseudomonadota; class Gammaproteobacteria; order Pseudomonadales; family Pseudomonadaceae; genus Pseudomonas; species Pseudomonas danubii. The sequence continues at coordinate 1,776,594 of NZ_CP116502.1, read as the reverse complement.
GATGAAGCTCTGCGCCCGGGCAGGGTCTTCGCCTGCCGCCAGCCAGTCGCGCAGCATGCCGTTGCCGCCCAGGTCACGGGCGGCGGTCAGAGGCTGGGTCAGAATGCGTTCGATATCGTTGCGCATGGCTTCGATGCTCGAAGGCAGCGCCCTGTCCACCAGGTAGCTCTGGGTCAGGTGATTGATCAGCACCGTGTAGATCGCTACGACCACCAGCAGACTGACCAGCAGGGCCGAACCCATGCTGAGGATCAGTTGCCATTGAATACTGCGTCGCCAGAATTGCATGGAACACCTCTTTCTTATGGTTATAAGAGGCTGAGATACCGCGCCAGCCGCGGGAAGTTGTATACAAACAATGCTTCTGCTTGTCCAACTCATTACCCGCCAGCTGTGTGCACTTCCATCAATTCTGTTGAATGGTCTTGGCGATCACCTCGACGGTGGCGCTCACCTGCTCCTGATAACGCTCAAGCGCCTGGGCGTGCTGCTTTTTCATTTCGATCTGCTGCGAACACAGGTTCATCGCTGCCAGCACCAGCAGGCGCTCGCCAATCAGCGTCGGGTATTTTTTCTTGGTGTCGGCCAGGGCCGCCTTGAGCATCAGCGCGGCGTCCATGAGGGTCTGTTCCTCACCGGCCGGCGCCTTGATCGAGTAATCCTCGCCCAGGATCGAGACCACCTTCACCCCATCGATGTGATGTCTCATGGGTTGGCCGGGCTCGCACTGACGCGCTCAACCAGAGCCTGGATGCGGGCGGCGGTAGCGCCTTGTTTTTCTTCCTGCTCCATGAGGCTCAACTGCAGGCTTTCGTTTTCATCCTTGGCCTGGGCCAGTTGCTCCTTGAGGGTTTCGTTCGTGCCGAGCAGCTCCTGGTTCTGTACCACCAGGTCACTGACCAACTGTTCCAATTGGCTGAGGGATGCTTCCAACATTTTGATCTTCCGGGCTGTTTGCAAAGGGCGCGTACGATAAAGAAAAGTCACCTTGGATACCAGGGATATCCAGGCGCAAGGCCTTGATTTTACTGGCGATGACCCTCACGCGAGAGCTGTTAGAGACTGTCATTCGCGCCTCGGGTTCCTGACGTTCGGTCGGATGCTTCGGAGTTTTACGAATTATCCCAACAGGTGGTCAGACTTTTCTGAAAGCGCTCCTGGCGATTCAAGAAGCGTTTTTTCAACGCGATAGCACAGGTACTTCCCTGACCCAAACGCGCAAGCCGCGCACATCCGAGGTAGGTTCAATGTCCCTGCGCACCCTGAATATCGCTCCGAGAGCATTCCTCGGCTTTGCCGTGATCGGTTGTTTGATGCTGTTTCTCGGGATCTTCGCTCTGAGTCAAATGAGCAAGATCCGCGCAGCGACCGAACGCATCACCCAGGACACCATTCCCAGCATCAAGAGCGTCGACGACTTCACCCAACTGAGCCTGCGCCTGCGGGTCCAGGCCTACCGGCTACTGCTCAACCGCGACCCCGAGGAACAGCAAAAGACCCTGGACTCCATCAGCCAGCGCAACCAGAAAATCGATGAAACCCGGGCCCGCTACCAGGAGCTCATCAGCAGCCCGGAAGAGCACGCCGCTTACGATCAGTACATGGAACTGCTGACCCACCACCGCCAACTGGAAGGCCAGTTGATCGAGCTGTCGCACAACAACCAGCTCGAAAGCATGCAGCAGCTGCTGAACACCGAGCTGATGACCAGCGCCGAAAAGATCAACGCCCTTCTCAATCAACTGGTGGACATCAACACCCAGTACTCCAGCGCCGCCGATCAAGACGCGGCCGAGCAATACGCCACCGCCTTCAACCTGGTGGTGACGCTGCTGGTCATGGCCACCGCCCTGACCCTGGTGTTTGCCTGGCGGCTGATTCGCAGCATTACCCTGCCGATCGACAACGCCCTGCATGCGGCCGAAGCGATCGCCGAAGGCAACCTGACCCAGCCGATCACCGTGGATGGCCGCGACGAAGCCGGCCGCCTGCTGCAGGCCATGTTGACCATGCAGGAAAAACTGCGGGACACCCTGCAGCGCATTTCCGGTTCCGCCGGCCAACTGGCCTCGGCCGCCGAGGAGCTCAACAGCGTCACCGACGAAAGTGCTCGTGGCCTGACTCGACAGGACAATGAAATCGAGCAGGCGGCTACCGCGGTCAATGAAATGACCAGCGCCGTGGAAGAAGTCGCGCGCAATGCAGTGAGCACTTCCGAAGCTTCGCAAAACGCCACCCAATCCGCCGGGGACGGACGGGACAAGGTGCAAGAAACCGTCTCGGCCATCGAACGCATGACCGGTGACGTGCAAGACACTGCCAGCCTGATCGGCGAGCTGGCCAACGAGTCCCGGGACATCGGCAAGGTACTGGACGTGATTCGCGGCCTGGCCGACCAGACCAACCTGCTGGCCCTCAACGCCGCCATCGAAGCCGCCCGTGCCGGCGAGGCTGGCCGCGGCTTTGCCGTGGTTGCCGACGAAGTCCGCGCCCTGGCGCACCGCACCCAACAGTCCACCAGTGAAATCGAACGCATGATCGGCAGCATCCAGAGCGGCACCGAGCAGGCGGTGGAGTCGATGCGCAACAGCACCGAACGCGCCGACTCGACCCTGAACATCGCCCGCAGCGCCGGCCAGTCCCTGGACACCATCAACAGCGCCATCAACGAAATCAACGAGCGCAACCTGGTCATTGCCAGCGCCGCCGAAGAACAGGCCCAGGTGGCTCGGGAAGTGGATCGCAATCTGGTGAACATCCGCGACCTGTCGGTGCAGTCCACCACCGGTGCCAACCAAACCCGCTCCGCCAGCAGTGAACTGTCGATCCTGGCCGCTGACCTGAACAATCTGGTGACCCGCTTCCAGCTGTAAACCCCCTTCTCCCGGCTCCAGGGCTCTATTACGGGCCTGGGGCCGATGCAGTCGGCCGTTGACACTCCCGGCCCGGTGCGTAGCCAAAAGGCTAAATCCACGGCGCGACTCAAGACTTTAGTCGTACGACCGATAAGTCACGGTAGATCAGTCTCAAGCCCCCGCACGGATGCGCCCTTTTTGGTACTCACCATGTCCCTACGCAATATGAATATCGCTCCGCGGGCCTTCCTCGGCTTTGCCATGATCGGCGGCTTGATGCTGATCCTGGGGGTGTTCGCCCTGAACCAGATGAGCAAGATCCGCGGCGCCGCCGAGGACATCACCCTGAGCAGCGTGCCGAGCATCAAGAGCCTCGACGAGTTCACCCAGCTGACCCTGCGTCTGCGGGTGCTGTCCTATCGCTTGCTGGTCAACCGTGAACCCGATGTCCAGCAAAAGACCATCGAACTGCTGGACATGCGCAACCAGCAGATCCGCGCCGCCCAGGTCACCTACGAGAAGTTCATCAGCAGCCCCGAGGAAAAGACTGCCTACGAGCAGTACGTCCAGTTGCTGACACAGTACCGGCAGATCGAAGAGCGGATGAGGTCCCTGTCCCGCGGCAATCAGGTGGAAGAGCTGCGCAACCTGCTCAACACCGACCTGCTGAACAACTCGGAAGCCATGAACACCGTGCTCAACCGCCTGATGGAGATCAACACCCAGCAGACCCTCGACACCAACCAGCAGGCCGCCGAACAGTACTCCTCGGCCTTCAAACTGGTAGTGGCCCTGCTGGTGCTGGCCACCGGCCTGACCCTGCTGTTCGCCTGGCTGCTGACCCGCAGCATCACCGTACCGATCGCCAACGCCCTGAGCGCCGCCGAAGAAATCGCCGAAGGCAACCTGACCCGGCCGATCAAGGTCGACGGCAATGACGAAGCCGGACGCCTGCTGCGCGCCATGGCCAAGATGCAGGAAAAACTGCGGGACACCCTGCAGCGCATTTCCGGCTCCGCCACCCAACTGGCGTCGGCAGCCGAAGAGCTCAATTGCGTCACCGAGGAAAGTGCCCGTGGCCTGACCCAGCAGAACAACGAAATCGAGCAAGCCGCCACCGCAGTCAATGAAATGACCAGCGCCGTGGAAGAAGTGGCACGCAACGCCGTGAGCACCTCGGAAGCCTCGAAGAACGCCACCGCCTCCGCCGGCGACGGTCGCGATCTGGTGCAGGAAACCGTGTCCGCCATCGAGCGCATGAGTTCCGACGTGCAAGGCACCGCCAGCCTGATCGGCGACCTGGCCAACGAGTCGCGGGACATCGGCAAAGTGCTGGACGTGATTCGCGGCCTGGCCGACCAGACCAACCTGCTGGCCCTCAACGCCGCCATCGAAGCCGCCCGTGCCGGCGAGGCCGGTCGTGGCTTTGCCGTGGTCGCCGACGAAGTGCGGGCCCTGGCGCACCGTACCCAGCAGTCCACCAGCGAAATCGAACGCATGATCGGCAGCATCCAGAGCGGCACCGAGCACGCGGTGGACTCCATGCGCAACAGCACCGAGCGCGCCGAGTCGACCCTGAACATCGCCCGCGGCGCCGGCCTGTCGCTGGACACCATCAACAGCGCGATCATCGAGATCAACGAACGCAACCTGGTGATCGCCAGCGCCGCCGAAGAACAGGCCCAAGTGGCCCGGGAAGTGGACCGCAACCTGGTGAACATCCGCGACTTGTCGGTGCAGTCGGCCACCGGCGCCAACCAGACCAGTGCAGCCAGCAACGAGCTGTCGCGACTGGCCGTGGACCTCAACAGCATGGTCGCGCGCTTCAGCCTCTGAAGCCGCTCGCCAGCCCCGCAACACGCCGGTAAATCGGCGCCGGAATTCACACCAAAAAAATCCGCCACTGTCATCAAAAGCTTTTTGACAGTGGCGCATTTCAACAGGTTAGAATCGCTGGCACGCAGACTGCATGGTCAGTTTGCGCCCGCCTTTTTCGCTCTGGAGTACTGCCTTTGAATGCGACGACCATCAACAGCCTGTTCTTGATCGGCGCGTTGCTGGTAGGTGCGAGCATTCTGGTGAGCTCACTTTCATCCCGTCTCGGCATCCCGATCCTGGTGATCATCCTCGCCGTGGGCATGAGCGCCGGAGTCGACGGCGGCGGCATCATCTTCAACAACTACCCGACCGCCTACCTGGTGGGCAACCTGGCCCTGGCCGTGATCCTGCTGGACGGCGGCCTGCGCACCCGGGTCGCGAGTTTCCGCGTGGCCCTGTGGCCGGCGCTGTCCCTGGCCACGGTGGGGGTGTTGATCACCACTGGGCTGACCGGCATGGCTGCCGCCTGGCTGTTCGACCTGAACCTGATCCAGGGGCTGCTGATCGGTGCCATCGTCGGCTCCACCGACGCCGCGGCGGTGTTCTCCCTGCTGGGGGGCAAGGGCCTCAACGAGCGGGTCACCGCCACCCTGGAGATTGAGTCCGGCAGTAACGACCCGATGGCGGTGTTTCTCACCGTGACCCTGATCGACATGCTCGCCAAGGGCCACACCGGCTTGCACTGGAGCCTGCTGGGGGACCTGATCCGCGAATTCGGTATCGGCGCGTTAATCGGCCTGGGGGGCGGCTGGCTGATGCTGCAACTGGTCAATCGCATTCATCTGGCCAACGGCCTGTACCCGATCCTGGTGGTGGCCGGCGGTCTGGTGGTGTTCGCCCTGACCAACGCCCTGCACGGTAGCGGTTTCCTCGCCGTGTACCTGTGCGGCCTGGTGATCGGCAACCGCCCGGTGCGCAGCCGCCACGGCATCCTGCACATGCTCGACGGCATGGCCTGGCTGGCACAGATCGGCATGTTCCTGGTGCTCGGGCTGCTGGTCACCCCCCACGACCTGCTGCCCATCGCCCTGCCGGCCCTGGGCCTGGCGCTGTGGATGATCCTGTTCGCCCGGCCGCTGTCGGTGCTGGTGGGCCTGGCGCCGTTCAAGGCCTTCCACGGCCGGGAAAAGGCCTTTATCTCCTGGGTCGGCCTGCGCGGCGCGGTGCCGATCATTCTCGCGGTGTTCCCGTTGATGGCCGGGCTGCCCAACGCCCAGCTGTACTTCAACCTGGCGTTCTTTATCGTGCTGATCTCGCTGCTGGTCCAGGGCACCAGCCTGCCGTGGGTGGCCAAGTGGCTCAAGGTCACGGTGCCGCCGGAGCCGGCACCGATTTCCCGGGCGGCCCTGGAGGTTCACGTCACCAGCGAGTGGGAACTGTTCGTCTACCGCCTGGGGGCGGAAAAATGGTGCATCGGCGCCGCCCTGCGGGAGCTGAAAATGCCCGAAGGCACACGGATCGCGGCCCTGTTTCGCGGCCAGCAACTGCTCCATCCGTCGGGTAGTACCGTGCTTGAGGCCGATGACCTGCTGTGCGTGATCGGCCATGAACACAACCTTCCAGCCCTGGGCAAACTCTTCAGCCAGGCTCCGGAGCGCGGGCTGGACCTGCGCTTCTTCGGCGACTTCGTTCTTGAAGGCGACGCCCAGCTGGGCGCGGTGTCGGCGCTCTATGGGCTCAAGCTCGACGGCCAGGACGCGGACATGCCCCTGGGCGCGTTCATCGCCCAGAAGGTCGGCGGTGCACCGGTGGTCGGCGACCAGGTGGAGTGGAACAACACCATCTGGACCGTGGCGGTGATGGACGGGAACAAGATCGGCAAAGTGGGCGTCAGATTCCCCGAAGGAAGTCGCCCCGGCCCCGGCCTCTTCCTCTAAACTGCGGAGCGCGTCAGACCTGGTCGCGACGCGTCTCCCCCCATTCCTATTTGCTTGACCGACTTCTATGCCTAACTTGCGTAAATTTTTCGCTGTTGCCCTGCTGGGTCTGAGTCTCTCTGTCGGCGCCGCACAGGGCGGCGATCCGCCCAGTGCCGAGTCGGTCCAGCAAAGCCTGGACAAGATCGCCGAACGCAAACTGCCGGAAGCCGATCAAAAGGCCCTGCAGACCCTGCTGCAAAACACCCTGAATCACCTGAACAACAAGCAGGACTACGAGCGGCGCCTCAACGACCTGCGCCAGCAATTGAGCAACGCGCCGCGCCAGACCACGGAAAACCAGCGCGAGCTGGCACGCCTGAAGGCCAGTAAAGTCGCACCGGTGGCCCAGCGCTATGGCTCGCTGGCGGTGTCGCAACTGGAGCAACTGCTGAGCGAACGCACCACCTTGCAAGGCGAGCTGCAAAAGGCCCTGGCCGACGCCAACACCCTGACCATCACCGCCCAGACCCGTCCCGAACGGGCCCAGGCGGAAATCAGCAACAGCCAGACCCGCATCCTGCAGATCAACGCCGCACTCAAGTCCGGCAAGGACGGCGGCAAGCTGCTCGGCGCCGATCAACGCAATCTGCTGAATGCCGAACTGGCGGCGATCAATGCCCTGATTCCCCTGCGCCGCCAGGAACTGGCGGGCAACAGCCAGTTGCAGGACCTGGGCAGCAGCCAGCATGACCTGCTGATGGAAAAGACCGCGCGCCTGGAGCAGGAAATCCAGGACCTGCAAACCCTGATCAACCAGAAGCGCCTGGCCCAGTCCCAGGAAACCGTGACCCAGCAGTCCATCGAGGCGCAGAAGGCCGGCAGCAGCAGCCTGCTGACCACCGAAAGCGCCACCAACCTCAAGCTCTCCGACTACCTGCTCAAGAGCACCGACCGCCTCAACGAACTGACCCAGCAGAACCTGCAGACCCGACAGCAACTGGACAGCGTGACCCAAAGCGACGCGGCCCTGGACGAGCAGATCAACGTGCTCAAGGGCAGCCTGCTGCTGTCGAAGATTCTCTACAAGCAGAAACAGGCCTTGCCACGCCTGAAGCTGGATCGCGACCTGGCGGACGAAATCGCCGATATCCGCCTTTATCAATTCGAGGTCAACCAGCAGCGCGAATTGCTGGGCAGCCCCAGCACCTACGTCGACAACCTGCTCAAGAGCCAGCCGCCGGAGCAGGTCACGCCGCAACTGCGCCGGACCCTGATCGAGCTGGCCATGACCCGCGTCGATCTGCTGGAGCGCCTGAACCGCGAGCTCAGCGCCCTGCTCAATGAATCCATCACCCTGCAACTGAACCAGAAACAACTGTTGAGCACGTCCCAGAGCCTGCGGGCGACCCTCGACGAGCAGATGTTCTGGATTCCCAGCAACAAGCCTCTGGACGCCGAGTGGCTACAGGACGTCCCTCAGCGCCTGGAGAAACAGATCACCACCCTGCCCTGGGCCTCCAGCCTCAGTGAGCTGACCGACGGTCTGGCGCAGCGGCCGCTGCTGTTCCTGCCCCTGGCGCTGCTGATCGGCGCCCTGCTGTGGCGGCGCAAGAACCTCTATGCGCGCCTGAACAAGGTGCACAAGGATATCGGTCACTTCAAACGCGACAGCCAGTGGCACACGCCCCTGGCGATCCTGGTGAACATTCTTCTGGCGATGCCGGTCACCCTGGCCCTGGCGCTGTGCGGCTATGCCCTGCAGATCGATGCCCGGGGGCAGAACGCCAACCTCGGTGCGGCGCTGCTGCAGATCGCCCAGGCCTGGCTGGTGTTCTACACCGCCTATCGGATACTCGCCCCCGGCGGCGTGGCCGAACTGCATTTCCGCTGGGAAAAACCCCAGGTGGAATTCCTCCAGGGCTGGGTCCGGCGCCTGGGGCTGGTGGTCCTGGCGCTGGTGGCCGTGGTGGCGGTGGCCGAGCACCAGCCCGCGGCCCTGGCCGATGACGTGCTCGGCATCGCCGTGGTGCTGACCTGCTACGGGCTGATGGCCTGGCTGCTGAGCCGCCTGTTGCTGAGCAGCCCGGCCCACGAGAATGCCTCGCTGTTCCGCAAGGCGTTGGGCCTGCTATTCACCCTGCTGCCAATCGCCTTGTTCATCGCCGTGTGCTTCGGCTACTACTACACCGCGCTGAAGCTCAGCGACCGCCTGATCAACACCCTGTACCTGCTGATGTTCTGGCTGGTGATCGAGGCAACCTTCGTCCGCGGACTCGGTGTTGCAGCACGGCGCCTGGCCTACCAGCGGGCCCTGAGCAAACGCCAGGCGGCCAAGGAAGCCGGGGAAAGCGGCGACGCGGTGGTCGAAGAGCCGACCATGGACATCGAGAAGGTCAACGAACAGTCCCTGCGCCTGATCCGCCTGGCCCTGCTGGGCGGCTTCATCGCCGCGCTGTACTGGGTCTGGTCGGACCTGATCACGGTGTTCTCCTACCTGGACAACATCACCCTCTACGAATACACCAGCGGCACCGGTGCCAACATGAGCATGGTGCCCATCAGCATCGGCGACGTGATCGGTGCGCTGATCATTGTCGGCATCACCTTAGCCCTGGCGCGCAACCTGCCAGGCCTCTTGGAAGTGCTGGTGCTGTCCAAGCTGAATCTGGCCCAGGGCAGCGCCTACGCCACCACCACCCTGCTGTCCTACGCCATTGCCGGAATAGGTTTCGTCTCGACCCTGGCCACCCTCGGCGTCAGTTGGGACAAGCTGCAGTGGCTGGTGGCGGCCTTGTCGGTGGGTTTGGGTTTCGGCATGCAGGCGATCTTCGCCAACTTCATCTCCGGCATCATCATCCTGTTCGAGCGGCCGGTGCGCATCGGCGACACCATCACCATCGGCAACCTGTCGGGCACGGTGAGCAAGATCCGCATCCGCGCCACCACCATCACCGACTTCGACCGCAAGGACATCATCGTCCCCAACCAGACCTTCATCACCGGGCAACTGATCAACTGGTCGCTGACCGACACCGTGACCCGGGTGACCCTCAAGCTCGGCGTCGACTACGGCTCGGACCTGGACCTGGTCAAGGAGCTGCTGCTCAAGGCCGCCCGAGACAACCCGCGGGTGCTCAAGGAACCGGAGCCTCAGGTGTACTTCCTCAACTTCGGCGAAAGCACCCTGGACCACGAACTGCGCATGCACGTGCGCGAGCTGGGGGACCGCAACCCGGTGGTGGACGAGGTCAACCGCTTCATCAACCGCGAGTTCAAGAAGCAGCACATCAACATCTCGTTCCGGCAGATGGAGGTCTACCTGAAAAACCTCCACGGCCAGGAATACAAGATGGTGCCCATCGAGCCGGAGGCCAAGACCATCGTCCCGATGCCCGGGGGCAAGCCGCTGCAGGAACCGCCGCCGAGCAAACTCGACTAAGGCCCCTATCCCTAGCAGAATGCTCGGACATTCTGCTGGGAGATGGCCGTTGAAAGCCCTCGACGAACTGACCTTCGACAACCGCTTCGCCCGCCTGGGCGACGCCTTCTCGACCCACGTACTGCCCGAACCCCTCGACAACCCCAGGCTGGTGGCCGCCAGCCCGGCGGCCATGGCGCTGCTGGACCTGGACCCGGCCGTGGCCGAAAGCCCGGTGTTCGCCGAACTGTTCGGCGGGCACAAGCTGTGGGCCGAGGCCGACCCCCGGGCAATGGTCTATTCCGGGCATCAGTTCGGTTCCTACAACCCGCAACTGGGAGACGGTCGCGGGCTGTTGCTGGGCGAGGTCTACAACCAGGCGGGAGAACACTGGGACCTGCACCTGAAGGGCGCCGGGCAGACGCCGTATTCGCGCATGGGCGATGGTCGTGCCGTATTGCGCTCGTCGATCCGTGAATTCCTCGCCTCCGAGGCCCTGCATGCCCTGGGCATCCCCAGCAGCCGCGCCCTGTGCGTGATCGGCTCGGACACCCCGGTATGGCGCGAGAAACAGGAACGCGGGGCGATGGTCCTGCGCCTGGCGCAGAGCCATATCCGCTTCGGGCATTTCGAATATTTCTACTACACGAAGAAACCCGAGCTGCATAAACAGCTGGGGGAGCATGTGCTGGCCCTGCATTTTCCCGAGTGCCTGGAGCAGCCTGAACCCTATCTGGCGATGTTCCACGAGATCGTCGAACGCAACGCCGAACTGATCGCCAAATGGCAGGCCTACGGTTTCTGCCACGGGGTGATGAACACCGACAACATGTCGATCCTGGGCATCACCTTCGACTTCGGCCCGTTCGCCTTTCTCGATGATTTCGACGCCCACTTCATCTGCAACCACTCCGATGACCAGGGCCGCTACTCCTTCAGCAATCAGGTGCCCATCGGCCAGTGGAACCTCAGCGCCCTGGCCCAGGCCCTGACGCCATTCATCAGCGTCGAGGCGCTGCGTGAAGCCCTGGGCCTGTTCCTGCCGTTGTACCAGGCCCATTACCTGGACCTGATGCGTCGGCGCCTGGGCTTCACCCAGGCCGAGGACGACGACCAGAAGCTGGTGGAACGCCTGCTGCAACTGATGCAGAACAGCGGCGTCGACTACAGCCTGTTCTTCCGCCGCCTGGGGGAGCAAGCGCCGGACCAGGCGCTGGCCCGGCTGCGGGACGATTTCGTCGACCGCAACGGCTTCGATGCCTGGGCCGAGCAATATCGGCAACGGGTCGCCCGCGATCCGCTCCAGGGCCAGGACCTGCGCCGGGAGCGCATGCACGCGGTCAACCCGCTGTACATCCTGCGCAACTATCTGGCGCAGAAGGCCATCGACGCCGCCGAGTCAGGCGATTACTCAGAAGTGCGTCGCCTGCATCAGGTGCTGAGCCGGCCTTTTGAAGAGCAAGAGGGCATGCAAGGCTATGCCGAACGTCCGCCAGAGTGGGGCAAGCACCTGGAAATCAGCTGCTCGTCCTGACTCAGGCGAAGGTCTCCATCGACACCTTGAAGCGCTCGGCCAGCCAGCGGATCTGCCGCAGGTTGAGCTGGCGCTTGCCGCCCGGCACTGGCAATTACGCATGGACCCGTCGACAGCGGATACGGATAATGCGCAACCCTGATTTCCAGTACCTGCAAGGATGCGCATGAACCTGTTCCTCACCCTGGTCGCCGGAGTCTTCACCGTCATTGGCCTGGTGTCGGCGATCATCTACCTGAGCCGCCGCGCCAAGTACCGCATGAACCTGCAGGACCTGCGCCTGCACGGCAAACCGCACCGCACCATCACCCAGGTCGAACTGGACGAACTGGCCAAACAGACCGCCAGCCTGCAGCGAATCCAGGGCCGCGGCGGCATGTCTTACCAGCCGGTCAGCGACAACGTCTACCTGATTGGCGGCGGCGCCGGGAGCGATAGCATCGAGCTGCAGTCCCAGACGCTGAAGCACATGTCGATCGGCGGCATCCCCGTGGAATTCCCCTACCCGATGGAAAATTTCCTGACCACCAAGAACCAGGCCGAAGTGGTGATCGCCAAGAAGTTCGCCGTGGTCATCGCCCTCAACGGGCATCGCCTGGCCCAGTGACACACTGAAAGCCTGGCTGCCACTTTCACCGCTCGCCCATGCCACTACCCCCGTCGATGCCCTGCAAGAGTCCACCATGAAAACTCGCTACCTGCTGCTGTTACCCCTGCTGCTCTGGCTGACCGGGTGCAAGGAAGACTTCGCCACCCTGCACTTCCAGGACTCGGTGCGCTCCGATCCCAAGGCCGGCCCGCAATTCTCCGACCAGTTGGTGCACGAGGCGTACAAGCAGAGTATTTACACGGCGCTCAGCGCCCAGGGCCTGGACCCGGATGCCATCGCCCTGGAGCGCGACAAGGAGGATGACAAAGTGATCCACCTGCGCCTGGTGGACTACTCCCTGAGCCCGGAACAACGGGGCCGCCTCAAGGCCGTCTTCGAGCAGGTTACCGACGCGCGCAAGGCCAGCTCCATGAACCTGCACCTGGAGTTGGACAACGCCCAGGCCAGCGTTACCCCGTCCGGCCCCAGCGGCCTGCCAGACAGCATCGACGCCACCCTCAAGTTCGACCCGGCGTTCGAGATGCTGCTGGACCGCAGCTACGACGACAGCCTGCGTGCCATCGTCAACCGCAGCGAAATCGAAGGCCCGGTCAGTTGCAAGATCACCGCACACCTGACAATGCCCACGCGCTTGAAACTGATCGGCTACGAAGCCCTTGAACAGGACAACAGCGAGCGCGGCCTGATCTCCTTGCTGACCCGCAGCGGCAGCATTGCCAAGGTACCGCTCAAGGTGCATTTCGATGACCCGGACCTGAACCGGCACATGCAGCAGAAAACCATCCAGGCCTGGCCTTCCAGCTCGAAAAGCACCCAGCCCGCGCCGGTGCCCCTTGACGAATTCGCCATCGTCATCGGCTCCATCGGTGTCCAGACCCTGACCTCAGCCCTGCCCTTCGACACCCGAAAGGACGAGCTGCAAGCGCTGTGCGAGCAAAAGATGCAGACCCTGGGTCGGCCATTCACCTTTCAAATGGGCCGGACCCTGGATCGCTTGACCCGCGTCGACTACCGCTAAGCGCCATGGCGCAACAAGGACCTCCATTGAACCGACGCCTCTACACCGCAGCCCTGCTGCTGATGCTGCTGACCGGCTGCAAGCAGACCTACCTCACCCTGCACTTCCAGGACACCGTGGGTAACCCCAAGCAGGCCCAGATCGTGCCGTACTTCGCCGAGACCATCACTCAGATGGCCGCCGGGATCGGCATCGAGCCTGACCACATCGGCCTGGAGATGGACCGCAAGGACGACAAGACCCTGCATATCAGCCTGGACAGCAGCGTGCCCGAAACCCAGCGCCAACGCCTGCGGGAGCTGTTCAGCGAGATTGTCGAGGCGCGCGCAGCCGGCACCTTCGAAGCCGTTCTGGAGATCGCCCCGGAAACCGGGAAATACACCAACCCCGAGTACCGCAAAAGAGCCATGGCCTTGCCGCGGCGCTTCTCGCTGGCGCTGGAGCCGGTGAAATACGCCGATGTGCTGTTTCATTACTCGATGGAGGAATTGATCAGCGGCAAGCTGTCGGCCACCGGCACGCCCAACGAGGCGTTTTGCCAATACCAGGCCACTCTCCAGGCACCGGGCATGCCGTTCAGCCAGATGGGCAGCAAGGCCGGGAGCGGAACAGGGGATTACAACGTGTATCTGGAGTGGAAAGACAACAAGCGCGAACCGGCGCAGTTCTTGTTCGGCAACATCAGGTTCGCCAACCCCACGCTCAACCAGATGCTGTTCGACAACCGCATCCAACTGTCTGCGATCAAGACCTCCTGGGGCACGCGCGAGGATCGCCGCGCCGACCGCGTCGGCTTCAGTGTCGGTTCCCTGGGCTTGCAGTACCACGAGGATGGAGAGATTTCTCCGTTGCAACACATAGGCTTCATGGGCAAGTGCGAGGGCATGGCCATGGACCTGGGCCGGCCCTTTACCTTTTACATCGGCCGCTCCATGGACCGTCTGGTCAGCGTCGAACTGGCCCCGCCCAGCACGTGAAGCCATGGCGGCGCCGACTTGATATTCACCCCGGGCGCCGCCATTTAAGGCGCTCTACCCTGTTTGCGGAGCCCAACCATGTCCGAGCCACTGCTGATCCCCTGCCCTCACTGCAACGGCCTCAACCGCATTCCCGCCGAGCGCCTGGGCGATCAGCCCAAGTGCGGGCGCTGCAAGGCCGAGGTGTTGCTGAGCAAACCCTTTGACTTGCAACAGGGCGACTACGCCAGCCAGATCAAGGGCGACCTGCCGTTACTGGTGGATGTGTGGGCTGACTGGTGCGGACCGTGCAAATCCTTTGCGCCGATCTTCCAGCAGGCCGCCGCGCAACTGAGTGGCAAGTGCCGGCTGGCCAAGCTGGACAGTGAAGCCAACCCGCAGCTCTCGGGGCAATTGGGCATTCGCTCGATTCCCAGCCTGATCCTGTTCAAGAACGGCCGGGAAGTGGCCCGCCAGAGCGGCGCCCTGCCCTTGCCGCAACTCTTGGGCTGGTTGCGCAGCCAGGGCATCTGAACACGCCCTGACAGGAGACTTGCACTCCTGCCACCGCGGCGCCGAGTTCAGGCGTTTTCCAGCAGGTTGTGCAGGTCAACGAATTGCTGGGTCAGCTTGTGTCGCGGATCGAGATAGATCAGCGGCAGGCTGGCCTGGTGGGATTCACGCATGCGCACCGAGCTGGCCAGGTACACCGGCAGCACCGGCAACCCCTCGCTGATCAGTTCGTCGAGCATCTGTTGCGGCAGGCTGGCCCGAGCCTGGAACTGATTGACCACGATCCCCTCGACTTGCAGGTCCTCGTTGTGGTCTTCCTTCAACTCTTCGATCTCCGCCAGCAGGCCGTACAGCGCCTGACGGGAGAAGCTGTCGCAGTCGAAAGGAATCAATACCCGATCAGCGGCGATCAACGCCGAAACCGC
Source organism: Pseudomonas danubii (assembly GCF_042980055.1). Classification (NCBI taxonomy): domain Bacteria; kingdom Pseudomonadati; phylum Pseudomonadota; class Gammaproteobacteria; order Pseudomonadales; family Pseudomonadaceae; genus Pseudomonas; species Pseudomonas danubii. The sequence continues at coordinate 1,761,528 of NZ_CP116502.1, read as the reverse complement.
ATAGAAATTCAGGGCCGGCGGGGTGTCGAGATAGATCCGGTCATAGTCCTCGGCCAATTCGTCCAGCAACTTACGCAGCTTGTTGATCTTGTGCTTGGCCTCAAGCTTGGGCTGCAGATCCGCCAACTCGGCGGTGGCGGTCACCACATGCAGGTTGTCGAACGGCGTCTCGTAGATATCCACCTGGTTCTTTTTCGAGAAGGGCCCGGAAGACAGGGTCTGCTTGAAGAAATCGGCAATGCCCATGGGAATGTCATCGCCGGTCAGGCCGGTGAGGTACTGGGTCGAGTTGGCCTGGGCATCCAGATCCACCAGCAAGGTGCGATACCCCTCGCTGGCGCTGACCGCCGCCAGATTGCAGGCAATACTGGACTTGCCCACGCCACCTTTCTGATTGAACACCACTCGCCGCATGTCTAAACCTCCGTGTATCAAAGATCACCGAGTGTAGTAGTCCTCCGCGCCCGTTAGCTACCTCGGCAACACAAGAGTTTCCCAACCTCCGCCACCCCTGGAACAGGCGATGCAAAGCCTCGGCGGCGAGGGATCGGGGCGCAAAGGAAACTCGATAGTGGCAAATAGACACCCATGATCGCGGCAGATTCGACGCTTTTGCGACCAACAGCCCAAGCAGCATTTGCTACAAGCCAGTCGCACCGGGATAATGCGCGCCACTGACGCCTTCGCGTCATCCAGGTCAATCGCCAATCGAAGCGATACACCGCGTCAAGGAAGCCCGCAGGGGCGGGATGAAATCAAGTGATCAAGTTCAACATCGCTCAATGGCGTGCATGGGCCCCTGGGCTCGAAAGCGTGGACGCCTGGCAGGCCTGGAGCCGTCAGCCGAGCCTGCCTGAGAGCAGCGATGCCGCTCCCGATGTGTCTTTTCTGCCCGCCATGCAGCGCCGCCGTCTCAGTCGCCTGGCGCGCATGGCTTTCAGCGTTGGCTGGCCCCTGGCCGAAGGCCTGGAGCAATTGCCGCTGGTGTTCATTTCCCGGCACGGCGAAACCCCGCGAACCTTCGAGATCCTCAGCGACCTGGCCGCCGAGCAGCCGCTGTCGCCCACCCAGTTCAGCCTCTCGGTGCACAACGCGGTGATCGGCCTGTGGTCGATCATGCGCGGCGAAACCAGTGAAATGACCGCCCTGGCCGCCGCCGGCGACGGCCTGGAACACGGCCTGCTGGAAGCCGCCACCCTGCTGGCGGACGGCGCTCCCCATGTACTGCTGGTGATCACCGAGGAACAGCCGCCCGAGGCCTACGCCAGCTGGATCGACGACGTGCCATTTCCCTATGCCCTGGGTCTGTTGCTGACCCCAGGCGACGACTGGCAACTGTCCCTGGACAGCCACGACGGTCAAATCCCCAAGACCCAGTGGCCCCATGCCCTGAACCTGCTGCGAACCCTGCTCGGCTCGCAGACCTTTTGCCAACATGCCTGGATGAATCGTGTATGGACCTGGCAACGCAACCACTGAGCGCCAAGGGCCGCAATGCCTACTACTGGCGCCTGCTGGCCACCGGTCTGAGCTTTGCACTGTTCGGAATAGGTGGTTTGTGCCTGCGCCTGGTGATTTTCCCGCTCCTGGCCTGCCTGCCCGGCGACGCCGCGAGCCATAGCCGGCGCGCACGCCGGACCGTCAGTCGGCTGTTCTGGCTGTTCATCCGCTTCATGGCCAAGAGCGGCGTGCTCACCTACGAAGTCCAGGGCGCCCACCTGCTCGGCCGTCCGGGGCAGATGATCATCGCCAATCACCCGTCGCTGATCGACGTGGTGTTCCTGATCGGTCTGGTGCGCGATGCCAACTGCGTGGTGAAGCAAAGCCTCTGGGACAACCCCTTCACCCGCAGCCCGGTGCGCGCCACCCAGTACATCAGCAACGACGGCAGCATGGACATGCTCGACAGCGCCTCCGGGGCGTTGCAAGCAGGCCAGACCCTGATCGTCTTTCCCGAAGGCACCCGTACCCAGCCGGGCGCCGCTCCCGCCTTTCATCGGGGGGCCGCGGCGATTGCCCTGCGGGGTGCGAAAATCATTACCCCGGTGGTGATCAAGGTCAGCCCCACCACCCTGACCAAGGCCGAGCCCTGGTATCGCATTCCGCAACGCCGTGTGCACTTCAGTTTTCACGTCGGTGCCGATATAGACCCACAGACCTTTGCCGCCCAAGGCCCCGCGCCTCAGGCGTCGCGCAAGCTCAATGAGCACTTGCACCACTATTTCATCAAGGAGCTCGCCAGAGATGAGCGATACACACCCGGATCTGATGCTTGAAATCAAACTGCTGATCATCGACGCCCTGGGCCTCGAAGACATCAGTGCCCAGGACATCGGCAACGATCAGACCCTGTTCGGCGAAGGCCTCGGCCTGGACTCGGTGGACGCCCTGGAACTGGGGCTGGCGATCCAGAAAAAGTACGGTATCAAGATCGATGCCGACGCCAAGGACACCCGCAACCACTTCAGTAACGTGGCGAGCCTTGCGGCGTTCGTCACTGCAAAACAGGCAGCTTGAGAACCGACCATGCAAACCCGTGACGACATCTTCAACACCCTGCGCGATGCCCTGGTCGAACTCTTCGAGCTTGAGCCTGACAGCATCAGCCTGGATTCCAACCTGTACCAGGACCTGGAAATCGACAGCATCGACGCCGTCGACCTGATCGACCACATCAAGCGTCAGACCGGCAAGAAAATCGCCGCCGAGGAATTCAAGTCGGTGCGTACCGTCAATGACGTGGTCGAGGCGGTCTACCGTCTGGTCCAGCCGGCCGCATGAGCCGGCTGATCGGCCTGGGCTTGTTGCTGGCCGGCCTGCTTTACCCCTTTGCGGTGTATTTCGGTATGGAGCACTTCGCTCCGTGGCAATTCGGCCTGCTGCTGGGCGGCCTGTGGCTGGCCCGGGCGCTGACCGGGGAACGTCGTCCCGGCAGCCTGTGGATGGCAGCCGCGGCGCTCGTCTTCTGCCTGCTGCTGGCGTGGTTCGACCACCCGGCGCTGCTGCGCTGGTACCCGGTGCTGATCAGCAGCTTCATGCTCGGCCTGTTCGGCCTGAGCCTGAAGTACGGCCCGCCGGTGGCGGAGCGCCTGGCGCGCCTTGGCGAGCCGGACCTGCCGGAAAAAGCCATACGTTATACCCGCCAGGTGACCATCGCCTGGAGTGTGTTTTTCCTTTGTAACGGAGTAATCGCCGCGGCCCTGACCCTCTGGGCGCCGCTGAGCTGGTGGACGTTGTACAACGGCCTGATCGCCTACGGGCTGATGGGTTTGCTGTTTGCCATTGAGTGGCTTTTACGACAACGGGTACGAGGCCGTAGATGAACTGGATTGCCCTTGAGCGGCTATTGCTCAGGACCCAAGCACCGCGGGTGGTCAGCGCCCACCCCGATATCGACCTGGAAGGCTTGCAGACCCGGGCCCTGGGCCTGGCCGCGGCCTTGCAAGCGCGCGGCGTGCGACGCCTGGCGCTGCATCTGGAAGATGCCGTCGACCTGGCCGTGGCCCTGCTGGGTGCCTGGCGCGCCGGGGTCAGTGTGTTGCTGCCCGCCGACCTGCAGGCCCAGACCCGCCAGCGCTGGGCGGCGGACGTCGACCTGTGGCTGACCGACCAGGACCCGCCCTTGCAGCCACTGCAGGCTGCGCCGCTGGAACCGGCGGAGCTGGACCTGGACGCCTGCCAACTGAGCCTGTGCACCTCAGGCTCCAGCGGCGAACCCAAGCGCATCGAGAAAAACCTGCGCCAGCTGGCCAACGAGGTCCAGGCCCTGGAGCACCTGTGGGGCGCCGACCTGGGCCCGGCCTGGATCATCGGCAGCGTCGCCACCCAGCACATCTATGGCCTGCTGTTCCGCGTGCTCTGGCCGCTGTGCGCCGGGCGTCCCTTCGTGCGCCGTCAATTGCCGTTCCCCGAAGACCTGCAACGGGCCAGCCGCGAATGCCCGGCATTCGCCTGGGTGGCCAGCCCGGCGCTGCTCAAGCGCATGGGCGACAACCTCGACTGGCCGGCCCTGAGCCCGGTGCGCCGGGTGTTCTCCTCCGGCGGCGCCTTGCCTGCCGAGGCCGCCAGCGGGCTGCAACAGCGCCTGCAGCAATGGCCGACGGAGATCCTCGGCAGTTCGGAAACCGGTGGTATCGCCTGGCGCCAAGGGCCAGAGCTGTGGCAGCCCTTTGCCGAGGTGCACCTGAGCCAGGACAGCGACGGCGCACTGCTGATTGCCTCGCCCTACCTGCCGCCCGGGCATGTCGAACACACGGCCGATGCCGCGCGCATCGCCGCCGACGGCCGTTTCGAGCTGCTGGGCCGCCTGGACCGCATCGTCAAGCTGGAAGAAAAACGCATCTCCCTGCCCATGCTCGAACAGGCCCTGGAGCAGCACGACTGGGTCGCGGAAGCGCGCCTGGGGGTGATCGAAGACAACCGCGCCTACCTTGGCGCCCTGCTGGTACTCAGTGAGTCCGGCCTGCATGCCCTGCGCAACCAGGGTCGACGCCACCTGACCCAGGCCCTGCGCCAGCACCTGGCCGGGCATTGCGAAGCCCTGGCCCTGCCCCGGCGCTGGCGCCTGCTGCGGCAAATGCCCCTGAACAACCAGGGCAAGCTGCCCCAGGCCGAGGTCCAGGCCCTGCTGTTGGCGCCGCGTCCGCAAGCGCCGGAGGTACTGGAGCAGGTGCAGCACGCAGAAGAGTGGCAACTGCAACTGGCAATTCCGCCAGACCTGGCCTACTTCAGCGGGCACTTCCCCCAGACTCCGGTGCTACCGGGGGTGGTGCAAGTGGACTGGGCCCTGGCCCTGGGTCAGCAATTGCTCGATCTGCCAGGCCGCTTCGCCGGCATGGAAGTGCTGAAGTTCCAGCAACTGGTGCGCCCCGGCGACCGCATCCAGCTCAACCTGCGCTTCGACGTCCAGCGCCAGAAACTGTATTTCGCCTTCCTGAATGACGGCGCCCCCTGCTCCAGCGGACGGATCATCCTGGAGGCCAGCTGTGGATAACGCCTCCCACTTCGCGGTTGCAGGCGCTGGCTTGCCAGCCAAGGGTCCAGCGCCGACCCACAAGCCCTGCGCCGTCATTCCGGTCTACAACCATGAAACCGCCGTGCCCGCCGTGGTCGACGCGCTCCTGGCCCGGGGCCTGCCCTGCGTATTGGTGGACGACGCCAGCAGCCCGGCCTGTGCGGCGGTGCTGGAACAACTGGCCGAGCGCGAGCAGGTGTTCCTGATTCGCCTGGCCATCAACCAGGGCAAGGGCGGCGCGGTCATGGCCGGCCTGCGCGAAGCCGCTCAGTTGGGCTTCAGCCACGCCTTGCAGGTGGACGCCGACGGCCAGCACGACCTGGCGGATGTGGATCACTTCATCCAACGCTCACAGGCCCATCCCGAGGCGCTGATCTGCGGTTATCCACAGTACGACGCCAGCGTGCCCAAGGGGCGCCTGTACGCCCGCTACCTGACTCACGTCTGGGTCTGGATCAACAGCCTGTCGCTGCAGATCCCGGACTCCATGTGTGGCTTCCGAGTCTATCCCCTGCCAGCCACGTTGGCCCTGCTGGACTCGGTGCAACTGGGGCGGCGCATGGACTTCGACCCGGAGATCCTGGTGCGCCTGTCCTGGCGCAACCAGCCCATGCACTGGCTGCCGACCCGGGTGCACTACCCCCAGGACGGCCTCTCGCACTTTCGCCTGTTCCACGACAACGCGCTGATTTCCAAGATGCACGCCAAGCTGTTCTTCGGCATGTTGCTGCGCCTGCCGCTGATTCTCTGGCGCCGGTGGCGTTCATGAGCCTGGAGCAACCCAAGGAGCCCGGCAGCGAACACTGGGCCGGCCATCAGGAGCGTGGCAGCTTCTGGCTGATGAAGCTCACTGCCTTCGGTGTACGGGTGCTGGGGCGCCGGGTGCTGAGCCCGGTGCTGTACGCCATAGTCTTCTACTTCTTCCTGTTCGGCCGCCGCGCCCGCCGCAGCATCTGGCAGTACCAGCAGCGCCTGGCCCAATGGAGCGGGCGCGATGAGTTGCGCCCCAGCCACTGGCGGGTGTTCGGCCAGTTCATGGCCTTTGCCGATGCCCTGCTGGACAAGCTCGATGTGTGGAACGGCAAGTTGCGCATCGAACAGATCGAAATCGTCGACCCGGCGCAGCTGCGCCATCAGCTGCGCGGGGAACGCGGACAGCTGCTGGTGGGCGCGCACCTGGGCAACCTGGAAGTCTGCCGGGCCCTGGCCGAGCTGGGCGAGCAAGTGACCATGAACGTGCTGGTGCACACCAAGCACGCCGAACGCTTCAACCGCCTGCTGGGCGAGGCCGGGGCCAGCAACCTGCGACTGATCCAGGTCAGCGAGCTGGACCCGGCGATCATGCTGCAACTGAGCCAGCGCCTGGATCGCGGCGAGTGGCTGGCGATTGCCGGCGACCGCGTACCGCTGCACGGCGGGCGCAACGTGCGGGTGGATTTCCTCGGCCATCAGGCCGCTTTCCCCCAGGGCCCCTGGCTGCTGGCCGGGCTGCTCAAGTGCCCGGTCAACCTGCTGCTGTGCCTGAAACAGCAGGGCCGCTACCAGGTGATCCTCGAACCCTTCGCCGAGGCCGTGCAGTGGAAGCGCAATGACCGCCAGCAGGTGATCGCCCAGTGGACCGCCCGCTACGCCGAGCGCCTGGGCCAGTACTGCCTGCAGGCACCGCAACAATGGTTCAACTTTTACCCATTCTGGAAGACCGATGACGACCTCGACCCATGAGCCGGTAACCTTCGGCGAACACCCCCTGCGCATCGAAGACGTGCTGGCCCTGGCCAACCGCCAGGTGCCGACGCGCCTGCAAAGCGACGCCGCCTGGCGCCAGCGGATTGCCAAGGGTGCACAGTTCCTCGACTCCCTGCTGGACAAGGAAGGGGTGATCTACGGCGTGACCACCGGCTACGGCGACTCGTGTGTGGTGGCGGTGCCGCTGCAGCATGTCGAGGCCCTGCCCCGTCATCTGTACACCTTCCACGGCTGCGGCCTGGGCAAGCTGCTGGACGCCCAAGCCACCCGCGCTGTATTGGCCGCACGCCTGCAGTCGCTGTGCCACGGGGTTTCCGGGGTCCGGGTGGAACTGCTGGAGCGCCTGCAGGCCTTCCTCGATCAGGACATCCTGCCGCTGATCCCGGAAGAGGGCTCGGTGGGCGCCAGCGGCGACCTGACGCCGCTGTCCTACGTGGCGGCCACCCTGTCCGGCGAACGCGAGGTGCTGTTCCGCGGCGAGCGTCGTGAGTCCGCCGACGTGCACCGCGAGCTGGGCTGGGAGCCCCTGGTGCTGCGGCCCAAGGAAGCCCTGGCGCTGATGAACGGCACCGCAGTAATGACCGGGCTGGCCTGCCTGGCCTTTGCCCGGGCCGATTACCTGCTGCACCTGGCCACCCGCATCACTGCCCTCAACGTGGTGGCCCTGCAAGGCAACCCGGAGCACTTCGACGAACGCCTGTTCGCCGCCAAGCCGCACCCGGGGCAGATGCAAGTGGCCGCGTGGCTGCGCCAGGACCTGGCCATCGACGCGCCGACCGCGCCCCTGCACCGCCTGCAGGACCGTTACTCGCTGCGCTGCGCGCCCCATGTTCTCGGCGTGCTGGCCGACAGCCTGAACTGGCTGCGGGGCTTTATCGAAACTGAACTCAACAGCGCCAACGACAACCCGATCATCGACGCCGAGGCCGAACGCGTGCTGCACGGCGGACACTTCTATGGCGGGCATATCGCCTTCGCCATGGACAGCCTGAAGAACCTGGTGGCCAACGTCGCCGACCTGCTGGACCGGCAGTTGGCGCTGCTGGTGGACGTGCGCTACAACCACGGCCTGCCGAGCAACCTGTCCGGCGCCAGCGCCGAACGCGCCATGCTCAATCACGGCTTCAAGGCGGTGCAGATCGGCGCCAGCGCCTGGACTGCCGAAGCCCTGAAAAACACCATGCCGGCCAGCGTGTTCTCCCGTTCCACCGAGTGCCACAACCAGGACAAGGTGAGCATGGGCACCATCGCTGCCCGCGACGCGATCCGCGTGCTGGAGCTCACCGAGCAAGTGGCCGCGGCCACCTTGCTCGCAGCCAACCAGGGCGTCTGGCTGCGCCGCCAGGAAGCCGATGCCCGGCCATTGCCACCGGCCCTGGAGGCCATGCACCAGCAACTGGCCGCAGACTTCCCACCGGTGATCGAGGACCGCGCCCTGGAGCGCGAGCTGCGCCTGTGCCTGCAACGTATCGCCGAACAACACTGGAGGCTGCATGCGCAGTAAGGGAGTGATCCACGCCGACACCCAGGTCCAGGTGCCGTTCTTCGACGTCGACACCATGCATGTCGTCTGGCACGGGCATTACGTCAAGTACCTGGAAGTCGCCCGCTGCGCCCTGCTGGACAAGCTCGGCCACAACTACAACCAGATGCTCGAATCCGGCTACGCCTGGCCGGTGATCGACCTGCAACTGCGCTACGTGCGCGGCGCGGTGTTCGGCCAGACCCTGAACGTGCGCGCCAGCCTGGTGGAGTGGGAGAACCGCCTGAAGATCAACTACCTGATCACCGACCTGGCCAGTGGCGAGCGCCTGACCCGCGCCAGCTCGGTGCAGGTGGCCGTGGAGATCGCCAGCCGGGAGATGCAGCTGGCCTCGCCCAAGGTGTTCACCGACGCCGTTGCCAGGGCCCTGCCATGAGGGTAGGAGCGAGCTTGCTCGCGAAGATCGTTGGTCTATCTGCCCGTTGCACAGGGCTAAGCACCCTGGTGCGGCGGTTCGCGAGCAAGCTCGCTCCTACGGTTTTGGTGCTGTGGTGTGTGCCGGGGTTGGCCCAGGCCTTCGATCTGCAACAACTGAGCGACCAGCTGTCGCGGCCGGAGGTGATCCACGGCCGCTTCATCCAGGAAAAGCACCTGCGCGCCCTGCCCCAACCTTTGACCAGCAAGGGCCACTTCGTCCTGGCGAAAAACCATGGCCTGCTGTGGCTGCTGCGGACCCCGTTGCAGCAGGACTATCGCATCACCGCCACCGGCATTGCCCGGCGCGATGCCGGCGGCTGGCAGATGCTTCCGGGCAAGAGTGCCGGTGCCGAACAGAACCGCCTGTTCCTCGCCGTGCTGCAAGGCGACAGCAGTGGCCTGCAGCGGGACTTCGAACTCAAGCTGCAAGGCAGCGCGCAGAACTGGCAGTTGCAATTGATCCCCCGCTCCCTGCTGCTGAAACAGATCTTCAACCAGATCAATATCGACGGCGGCGCGCTGGTGCAACGCATCGAACTGCTGGAAGCCCAGGGCGACCGTACCTTGCTGATCATGCAGGACAGCAGCAGTGCCCAACCCTTGAGTGAAGCGGAGCAACATGACTTTGCCGAGTGAACGCTGGCTGCCGCGATCCTTCCTGATCCTGCTGGCCCTGGTGCTGGCCTTGGGCGCCTGGCAATGGCGCCACGGCGCGCCCCTGTCCGCCAACCTGATGGAGCTGGTGCCCGGCACCGCCCCGGACGCCCTGGAGCTGCAGGCCGAACAACGCATGCAGGAACCGCTGAACCGGGAAATCCTGGTGCTGGTGGGGCATGCCGAGCGCGAAAAAGCCGTGGCCATGGCCCGGCAACTGGCCGAGCAATGGCAGGCCAGCGGGCTGTTCGAGAAGGTCCAGTGGAACCTGCAGGCCGACCTGCCGGCCTTGCGCAAGCAACTGCTGCAAGGCCGCCTGGCCATGCTCTCGACCCATGACCGCGAGCAGTTGATCAGCCAGCCCCAGGCGTTCATCGAGCAGCGCGTGCAAAGCCTCTTCGACCCCTTTGCCGGCTTCTCCCTGGTGCCGAGCCAGGATGATTGGCTGGGCCTGACCGGACGTATTCAGAACAGCCAGCCGCAACACGGCGCGGTGCAATTGGACATCGGCAGCGGCGCCCTGGTGGCCGACGCCGATGGCAAACAATGGGTACTCCTGCGGGCCCGCACCAACGGCAATGCCTTCGACCTGCAATTGCCCTTGCAGGTGGCCGAACTGCTGGACCACAGCCGCGAACAGGCCGGCCACAGCGATGTACAACTGCTGGCGGCCAGCGGCTTGCTGTACGCTGCGAACGGCCAGCAACAGGCCAGCCGGGAAATCACCTGGGTTGGCGGAGGCGCCACCCTGGGCATCCTCTTGCTGCTGCTCCTGGCCTTCCGCCGCTGGCGCGCCTTGCTGGCCTTCGTCCCGGTGCTGGTGGGCATGCTGTTCGGCGCCGTGGCCTGCGTCGCGCTGTTCGGGCGCATGCACGTCATGACCCTGGTGCTGGGCTCAAGCCTGATCGGCGTGGCCGTCGACTACCCCCTGCATTACCTGTCCAAGAGCTGGAGCCTGAAACCCTGGCGCAGCTGGCCGGCCCTGCGCCTGACCCTGCCCGGGCTGAGCCTGAGCCTGATCACCAGTTGCATCGGCTACCTGGCCCTGGCCTGGACCCCATTCCCGGCGCTGACCCAGATCGCCGTGTTCTCCGCCGCCGGCCTGCTGGGGGCCTACCTGTCGGCGGTGTGCCTGTTGCCGGCCCTGCTCAAGGGCGTCGAACTGCGTCCGGCGCAATGGCCGCTGCGGGTCGCCGAAGCCTTGCTCGGGGTGCGTGCCGCGCTGCTCAAGCGTGTGCCGAGCCCGGCGTTGCTGGCCCTGTTGGCGCTGTTCTGCGCCGCTGGTTTGTGGCAGCTCGAGAGCAAGAACGACATTCGCCAATGGGTCGGTGCACCGCCGCAACTGATGCAAGAGGCCCAGGCCATTGCCCGGATCACCGGTTATCAACCCACCAGCCAGTTCTTCCTGGTGCGCGCGGCCGATCAGCAGCAATTGCTGGAACGCCTGCGCGCCCTGGACCTGCGCCTGCAACAACTGGTGAGCCTGGGCAAGCTCAAGGGCTACCTGTCCCTGGACCAACTGGTGAGCCAACCCGCCGAGCAGCAGCAAGTACGCGAGGCCCTCAAGCAACTGCCGGGCGTCTGGCAGCCGCTGCTGGCGCTGGGGGTGCCCCTGCCGGCCCTGCAAGCGGAGTTGAAACAACTGCAGGACCTGCCCGTGGCCGACATTGATACCGCGCTCATCGGTCCCCTGGCCGAGCCTTATCGCCCGCTGTGGCTGGGCAGCAACGCCAGCGGCGTAGCGGCCATGGTCAGCCTGCAAGGCCTGAACGACGCTGCCCTGCTGCGGGTCCAGGCCGATGACCTGCCAGGGGTGCAACTGGTGGATCGCCTGGGCGAGCTGAACCGAGTGTTCGCCGCAACCCAGGTCAGCGCCGCCGAACTCAAGCTGGCGTCCTGCGTGCTGATCGTGCTGCTGCTGATCCTGCCCTTCGGTTTCGGTGGCGCCTTGCGCCTGGTGGCCCTGCCGCTGCTGGCAGCCTTGTGCAGCCTGGCCAGCCTCGGCTGGCTGGGCCAGCCGCTGACCCTGTTCAGCCTGTTCGGCCTGCTGCTGGTGACCGCCATCAGCGTCGACTACGCGATCCTCATGCGCGAGCAGATCGGTGGCGCCGCCGTGAGCCTGCTGGGCACCTTGCTGGCGGCCCTGACCACCTGGCTGTCGTTCGGTCTGCTGGCGGTGTCCAGCACCCCGGCGGTGAGCAACTTCGGTCTGGCGGTGAGCCTGGGGCTGACCTTCAGCTTTATCCTCGCGCCCTGGGCCGGCCACACGCCGCATCCGACGCCGGCCGCGGAGAACCCGCCATGCTGATCCTGCTGTTCTGGCTGCTGGCCCTGGCCCTGTTCGCCCTGGCCACCTACATCGGGCGCCACCTGGGCCTGATTCCGATTGTCAGCCAACTGCTGCTGGCGACCTTCGGCCTGCCGTTGCTGATGCTGCTGTGGATCGAACCCCACTGGCAGCTCAGCGGCGCGCAGCTGGTCTCCCCGCAATGGCTCAAGTTCCTCTACGGCCTGAGCTTCGCCCTGCTGCTGGGGCACATCCTCAGTGATGTGATCGACCTGCGCCTGGACCGTCAGAGCCTGAAGATCGCCGTGCCGAGCTTCTGCATACCCTTTGCCTGTGGCCTGGCCACGGCCTTCTGGCTGCTGCCGGCGCAACCCTGGATCAGCTCCCTGGCGGTGGGCCTGCTGTTCGCCATTACCGCAATCCCGGTGCTCTACCTGTACCTGCGACACATCCAGTACCCGCCCGCCGCCACCCGGCGCCTGGTGCAGACCGCGATCCTCATCGACCTGACCTGCTGGACCCTGTTCGCCCTGGCCCAGGGCAGCCTGCAGGTCAGCAGCCTGCTGCTGCCCCTGGCGGGCGCCTGCCTGCCCCTGGTGCTGCGGGTCCTCGGCCTGCGCCAGCCCCTGCTGCACAGCCTGGGGTTCTTCGGCCTGCTGGTGCTGGCCGAGCACTACAAGCTCAATGCGCTGATCTTCGGCATCGGCTACCTGTTGTGCATGGCCGCCCTCAAGCTGCCGCTGGTGCTGCCGTTAAAGGCTGCCTGGATGAACCGCTTGCAGACCTTGGTCGCCATCCCGCTGATCCTGACGTTCGGCATCGTGCAGATCAACGTGCACAGCGCCATGGACAGCCTCGGCTGGGTACAACTGGCGGCGCTGCTGTTGCTGCCGATTGCCAGCAAGCTGCTGGGCAACTGGCTGGGCCTGAGCTTGGCCGGCGCCTCCTTCGAGGGCGCCAGCCGCTGGCGGGAAAGCCTGCTGCTGAACATTCGCGGCTTGAGTGAGATCGTCTTTCTCAACCTGCTGCTGCAACAACAGTTGATCAGCCCGGCGCTGTACTTCGCGCTGATGCTCATGGGCCTGATCGCCACCCTGCTGCCGGCCCTGGCCGGGATGCACCGAACGCCTGCGGCCGCGGTAAACGCGGCCCCCTTGAACCTGAACATCGCCGAACCGGCAAGGAGCCCCAGTGCCAACAGTTGAAATGCAACGTCGCCAGGTCGTGGTGATTGGTGCCGGCCCCTCGGGGGCCATCGCGGCCGCGCTGCTCAAGCGCCAGGGCCACGACGTGCTGATCGTCGAGCGGCAACATTTCCCGCGTTTTTCCATCGGTGAAAGCCTGCTGTCCCACTGCCTGGATTTCGTCGAGGAAGCCGGCATGCTGGAGGCGGTGCAAGCCGCCGGTTTCCAGCTCAAGAACGGCGCAGCCTTCGCCTGGGGCGAGCACTACAGCGCCTTCGATTTTGGTGACACCTTCAGTAACGGCAAGCCCACCACCTTCCAGGTGCAGCGCGCCGACTTCGACAAGCTGCTGGCCGACCAGGCCGCCCTGCAAGGGGTCGAGATCCGCTACGGCGAAGAGATTGTCGCCGTAGACGTGGAACGGCCGTTGCCGCAGCTCGACTGCCGCCGTGAGGACGGCAGCCAGTACCGCATCGAAGCCGACTTCATCCTCGACGCCAGCGGCTACGGCCGGGTCCTGCCACGCCTGCTGGAACTGGAAGCACCGTCGAACTTTCCGGTACGCCGGGCGGTGTTCACCCATGTCGAGGATCGCATCGACTGCGAGCATTTCGACCGTAACAAGATCCTTATCACCACCCACCCGGAACACCGCGACATCTGGTTCTGGAGCATCCCCTTCAGCAACGGCCGCTGCTCGGTGGGCGTGGTGGCCGCCGACGAACACTTCGCCGGGCGCGATGGCGACCTGGACGCCTGCTTGCGCGGCTTCATCAACGAAACCCCGAGCCTGGCCCAGGTCCTGAAAAACGCCGAGTGGGACACCCCGGCGCGGACCATCGGCGGTTACTCGGCCAACGTCACCACCCTGCACGGCCCGGGCTTCGCCTTGCTGGGCAATGCCGCGGAATTCCTCGACCCGGTGTTCTCCTCCGGGGTGACCATCGCCATGCGTTCATCGAGCATGGCCGCCGCGGTGCTGCACCGTCAGCTGCAAGGCCAGAGCGTCGATTGGCAGAGCGAGTTCGCCGAACCGCTCAAGCGCGGCGTCGACACCTTCCGCTGCTACGTCGAAGGCTGGTACGCCGGCACCTTCCAGGACGTGATCTATCACCCGGGCAGCTCGCCGGAAATCCGCCGCATGATCAGCTCGATCCTCGCCGGCTACGCCTGGGATGAGCGCAACCCCTTCGTCAGCGAGCCCAAGCGCCGGCTCAAGGCCCTGTCACAAGTCTGTGCGAGGGACGTGGCATGAGCGAACCATCCAGCCAGTACCTGAGCGCCAGCTACGTCGAGGAAACCCGCTTCGGCTTCTGGTTCCTGCGCAGCCACACCTGGCAGCACCATGTGCTGCGGGTGGCGATCAATGACCTGCGTTCGCTGTTCGATGGTGAGCTGCCGGCCCACCCGGTGCTGCTGGATGCTGGCTGCGGCCAGGGCAAGTCGTTCCAGTACCTGCGCCAGGTGTTCGCTCCGCAGCGCCTGATCGGCCTCGACGCCGACCCCCACAGCCTCAAGCTCAGCGCCGAGGAAGCCCGGCGCCAGCAACTGCAGGTGGAACTGATCGGCAGCGACTGCGCGACCCTGGAGCTGGCGGACGCCAGTGTCGACCTGTTGTTCTGCCACCAGACCTTCCATCACCTGGTGGAGCAGGAAAAGGCCCTGGCCGAGTTCTACCGGGTGCTCAAGCCTGGGGGCTACCTGCTGTTCGCCGAATCCACCGAGGCCTACATCGATACCTGGGTGATCCGCTGGCTGTTCCGCCATCCGATGCATGTACAGAAAAGCGCCGCCGAGTATCTGGAGATGATTCGTCGGCAGGGCTTTGAGTTCGGCCCGCAGAACGTGTCTTATCCTTACCTGTGGTGGAGCCGCGCCAAAGACTTCGGCCTGTTGGAGCGCTTCGGCCTGCGCCAGCCGCCGCCGGTGGGCCAGCGCGAGGAAACCCTGGTCAATGTGGTGGCCCGCAAGCCCCTGAATCCCCCGGTCGCCGAGGAAGGTCTGCCCGCATGATCCGCGCTCTGCTGCTCGGTTGTGTCCTGTTGCTGAGCGCTTGCGTCAGTCAGGCTCCGCTGCCCGAGCGCATGCCTACCCTGGTGTTGCCGTTGCAGTTGCATGTGCAGCGCCAGGCGAATGGCCAACGCCAGGACTGGCTGCTGGTGATCCAGGCTGAAGGCGCGGACCTGCGCTGGTCGCTGATGGACCCATTGGGCATTCCCCAGGCCCGTCAGCGCCTGGTGGCAGGCCGGTGGCAGGCCGATGGCCTGCTGCCCCCCAACCCGGAGGCCCGGGAGCTGTTCGCAGCGCTGCTGTTCGCCCTCACACCCGAGGCGGAACTGGCCGCCAACTACCCGGGCGCCCGTCAGCAAGGCACCCAACGTACCCTCGGCCCACGCTGGCGGATTGACTATCAACAACTTCTGGATTTCGAGTTGAACCTGCCTCAAGGCCCGCACTACCACATCACTGCACTGAGTACCGAGGCCACCCCATGACGGCCTACCTCAATGCCCTCGGGGTGATTTGCGCCCTGGGCCGCAATCGCCAGGAAGTCGCCCGCAGCCTGTTTGCCGGCGACTGTTCAGGCATGCGCGACGAAAGCCACTGGGTGCCCGAGCGCACCTTGCCGGTGGCGGCGGTGCGCGGTCCACTGGCCCCCATGCCCAGTGGCTTCCAGGCGCAAAACAGCCGCAACAACCAATTGCTGCTGGAGGCCACGCTGCAGATCGAGGACGACATCCGCCAGGCGATCCAACGCTATGGCCGTGGCCGCATCGGTATCGTCCTGGGCACCAGCACCTCGGGCATCGACGAAGCCAGTCGCGGCATTGCCCGTTATCTGCAGGACCGGCAATTCCCGGCGGATTACGACTACCGCCAGCAGGAACTCAGCGCGCCGGCAAACTTCCTCGCCGACTGGCTGCAACTGTGCGGCCCGGCCTATGTGATTTCCACCGCCTGCACCTCCAGCGCCCGGGCCCTGATCAGCGCCCGGCGCCTGCTGGACCTGGGCCTGTGCGACGCCGTGCTGTGCGGCGGGGTCGACAGCCTGTGCCAGCTCACCCTGAACGGCTTCACCGCCCTGGAGGCGGTGTCCGCCCAGCGCTGCAATCCGTTTTCCCGCCACCGCGACGGCATCAACATCGGTGAAGCGGCGGTGCTGTTCCTGATGAGCAAGGAACCGGGACGTGACTCGCCCATTGCCCTGCTGGGCGGCGGTGCCAGTTCCGATGCCTACCATATTTCCGCCCCGGCCCCCGACGGTCGAGGAGCCTTGCAGGCCATGAAACTGGCCCTGCACAGTGCCGGCTTGCAGCCACAACAGATCGGCTACCTGAACCTGCACGGCACCGCCACCCAGCACAACGACGCCATGGAGAGCCTGGCGGTGGCGCAGCTGTTCCCCGAAGGCGTGCCCTGCTCATCGACCAAGCCCATGAGCGGCCACACCCTGGGGGCCGCTGGTGCCCTGGAGGCCGCGTTCTGCTGGCTCAGCCTGAGCGCCGAGAACCCCGCCCAGGCACTGCCGCCGCACCTCTGGGACGCCCAGGCCGACCCGGCCCTGCCGGCACTGCGCTGGGTCACCCCGGCCGACCGCCTGGACCCGCACGCCCCGCGCCGCCTGATGAGCAATTCCTTCGCCTTCGGCGGCAACAACGTCAGCCTGATTATCGGAGACGCCCCATGATTGACTGGCCGCTCGCCGAGTTGCTGCCCCATGCCGGGGACATGATCCTCATCGATCAGGTCCTGGCCTTTGATGAAGAACAGATCCGCACTCGCCTCCAAGTTCGCCCCAGCGGCCTGTTCAACCGCGCCGATGGCAGCCTGCCGGCCTGGGTCGGCATCGAACTGATGGCCCAGAGCGTCGCCGCCTACGCCGGTTGCCGCGCCCGCCAGCAGGGCTTGCCGGTGGAGCTGGGTTTTCTTCTGGGCACCCGTAAATTCGAGTGCAACGTTGAACATTTCCCCGTCGGCAGCACCCTGGAAATCCACGCACTGCGCTCCCTCGAAGACGACAACGGCATGGGCGTGTTCGAGTGCCACCTCAGCGGCCCCGGCATTGCCGCCAGCGCGCGCCTGAATGTGTTCCGCCCGCCCCAGGCCGCCGACTATCTGCATGAAACACCTGCCTCTTCTACAGGAACCCCGTCATGACTGACTCCGTACTGGTCACCGGCTCCAGCCGTGGCATCGGCCGTGCCATCGCCCTGCGTCTGGCCCAGGCTGGCTATGACCTGGTGCTGCATTGCCGCAGCGGCCGCAGCGAAGCCGAAGCCGTCAAGGGCGAAGTCGAGGCCCTGGGCCGCAGCGCCCGCATCCTGCAATTCGACGTGTCGGACCGAGCGGCCTGCAAGGCCGCGCTGGAAGCCGACGTTGAGACTCATGGCGCCTATTACGGCGTGGTGCTCAATGCCGGACTGACCCGCGACGGCGCCTTTCCGGCCCTCAGCGAAGAGGACTGGGATCAGGTGCTGCGCACCAACCTCGACGGTTTCTACAACGTGCTGCACCCGGTGATGATGCCGATGATCCGCCGCCGCGCCGCCGGGCGCATTGTCTGCATCACCTCGGTGTCGGGGCTGATCGGCAACCGTGGCCAGGTCAACTACAGCGCTTCCAAGGCCGGGTTGATCGGCGCCGCCAAAGCCCTGGCCATCGAGCTGGGCAAGCGCAAGATCACCGTCAACTGCGTGGCCCCGGGCCTGATCGACACCGCCATGCTCGACGAGAACGTGCCGGTGGACGAACTGATGAAGATGATTCCCGCCCAGCGCATGGGCACCCCGGAAGAAGTCGCCGGCGCGGTGAACTTCCTGATGTCCGCCGAAGCCGCCTACATCACCCGCCAGGTGCTGGCGGTGAACGGGGGCCTGTGCTGATGAAACGCGTGGTCGTCACCGGCATGGCCGGCATCACCTCCCTGGGCAGCGACTGGGCCCGCATCGCCGAGCGCTTCGCCGCCAACCGCAGCGGCATCCGGCGCATGGACGAGTGGGACAGGTTCAGCGAGCTCAATACCCGCCTGGCCGGCCCCATCGATGACTTCCAGGTGCCCGGCCACTGGACCCGCAAGCAACTGCGCAGCATGGGCCGGGTTTCGCGCCTGGCCGTGGGCGCCGCCGAGCAGGCCCTGGCCGACGCCGGGCTGCTGGGCGACCCGTCGATCAAGGACGGGCGCATGGGCGTGGCCTGCGGTTCTTCCACCGGCAGCACCGACGAGATCAAGGCCTTCGGCAACATGCTGCTGAACTCAGTGGCCGAAGGGCTCAACGCCAACTCCTACGTGCGCATGATGCCCCACACCACCGCGGCCAATATCAGCATCTTCTTCGGCCTCACCGGGCGCCTGATTCCCACCTCCAGCGCCTGCACCAGCGGCAGCCAGGGTATCGGCTACGCCTATGAAGCGATCAAGTTCGGCCGTCTGCCGCTGATGCTCGCCGGTGGCGCCGAAGAGCTGTGCCCCACCGAGGCCATGGTGTTCGACGCGCTGTATGCCACCAGCCTGAAAAACGATGCGCCCCACACCAGCCCGCGGCCCTACGACACCGACCGCGACGGTCTGGTGATTGGTGAAGGCGGCGGCATGCTGGTGCTCGAAGAACTGGAACACGCCCTGGCCCGCGGCGCGCGCATTCACGCGGAAATCGTCGGCTTCGGCAGCAACGCCGACGGCCAGCACACCACCCGTCCCGAGCAGAGCACCATGCGCCGGGCCATGGAGCTGGCGCTGGAGGATGCGGCCCTGTTCCCGGCGGCCATCGGCTACGTCAACGGCCATGGCACGGCCACCGAACAGGGCGATATCGCCGAGACCCAGGCCACCAGCAGCCTGTTCGGCAGTCGCATGCCCATCAGCTCGCAGAAGAGCTTTCTCGGCCACACCCTGGGCGCCTGCGGCGCGCTGGAATCCTGGTTCAGCATCGAGATGCTCAACCGCGACCTGTACGTGCACACCTGCAACCTGGACCAGGTCGACCCGCGCTGCGGCGAGCTGGACTACCTGCAGGGCGGTTTCCGGGCCATGAGCCACGAATACGTGATGAACAACAACTTTGCCTTTGGCGGCGTCAACACCTCGTTGATCTTCCGCCGCTGGCGCTAATGCCTCACCTCACTGGAGAAATGGAATGTCTTCCCTGTTTCGCGCCACCCTCATCGTCCTCGCCCTGCTGAGCGTCACCGCCTGCACCAGCAAGCGCATGTACACCCCCAACCGAGTGATCCCGGCCACCATCCAGGCCGATCAGGAGCAGGTCAAACAGGCGATCCTGAAGAACCTGGTGGCCCGCAAGTGGACCGTGCAGCGCATCAGCCCGGAGCTGATCCAGGCCGAGATCACCGTGCGTGAGCAGTTCCACGCCGAGATCGATATCCAGTACTCCGCCAGCTACTACAAGATCGTCTACCGCGACAGCCGCGACCTGGATTACAAGGACGGCAAGATCCACAAGAACTACATCCGCTGGGTACGCCTGCTGGACAAGGGCATCCTGCGCGAGCTGCGGGACAACCAGAACGAGCGGACCGCGCAGCAGCTGTCCGACGCCGCGGCCAAGAGCTTCCCGGCCGCGCAATGAGCCCTTCCCTGTGACCCCGGTCACAGGGCTGCTTCACCCCCTTTAATGTCATGGAGAATGCGATGCGTTTGAAGACACTGGCGGCCACCGCCACCCTGCTGCTGTGCACCCTGCCCGGCATCAGCCAGGCCCGCGATACCACCCTGTTCCTGCCCTTCGACAAGGTGGTGGCCGAGGCCATCAGCACCGGCAAGATCGATGGCAGCGTGAAGTTCTACCTGGCGGGCAACAAGCCGGCCGGCAAGGTCAGTGTGCTGAGCCCGGGCGCCGTGACCAACAAGAAGACCAATGCCTTCGGCAAGGCCGACCAGGTGGCCTGCGAGTGGGCCTTGCAGTCGGCGCTGATCACCCTGCATGAAGCGGCGAAGAAAGTCGGCGCCAACGCCGTGACCGACATCGCCAGCTTCTACAAGAGCCGTGAGCGCAAGGACGCCACCACCTATGAGTGCCATGCTGGCGCCATCATGGCTGGTGTCGCGCTGCGCGGGGATCTGTCCAAGGTCCAGTGAGCTGCGGCTGACAATGAAAAGGGCGCCCCACACAGCCTGGTGGGGCGCCCTTTTTGTTTCCGGGATTTTTTCGGGAGCCCGGCCAGCGCCGTCTACACTCGCAACAGCAGGCCGGGCCACCGTCGCCTGCGGGAGCCAAGCGCTGCGACTGGACCTGGGCCGGCGCGACGCTGGCTCTTCTTTCACGTCCGTCAAGGAGCTGACCATGCAAGTGAAAGCGCTGATTGCCCTGGCCCTGCTAGCCGTCCTGAGCCCCACCAGCCAGGCCACCAACCTGATGTACATGCCCTTCGAAAAAGTCGTGGCCGACGCCGAGCGCGCCGGGCGCCTGGATGGCAGCGTGAGCTTCCACCTGGCCGGCAACCCGCTGCCACCGGTGCTCCAGGTGCGGCTCACTGAAGTGACCACCCACAAGAAGACCAATGCCTCCAACAAGAGCGATATCGCTGCCTGCGAGTGGGCGTTGCAGTCGGCGCTGATCACCCTGCAAGCCGCAGCCAAGCGGGTCGGCGCCAACGCGGTGACCAACATCGTCAGCTACTACAAGCGCCGCGTACGCAAGGACCTCAACACCTACGAATGCCGCGCCGGGGTGCTGATGGCGGGCGTCGCCCTGCGCGGCGACCTGGTCATCCTGCAGCCCCCGGTGCGCCCCAACAGCCCCTCAGGACGCGGCCCCGGTCTTGCGCGTCAGTAGCTCGACAAAGGCCTTGGCCATGGGCGAGGCCTGGTCCTTGCGCTGTACCAGCCACACCGCCGACATGGCCTCCGGGTCCAGCAGCCGCCGATAGACCACGCCGTCGATGCGCATGCGCTGGTAGGACGCCGGCAGTACCGAGACGCCCAGCCCCGCTGCGACCAGGCCGATGATGGTCATGGCTTCACCCGCCTCCTGGGCGAAATGCGGGGTAAACCCGGCCTCCCGGGACAGGCTCAGCAACTGGGCATACAGGCCGCTGCCATAGCTGCGGGGGAAGAACACAAAAGGCTCCTGGGCCAGTGCCGCCAGGTGCAAGCCTTCTTCACTGCCGCTGGCCAGCGGATGCTTGGCGCTGAGCACCGCCACCAGCGGCTCGCGCAGCAGCTCCACCACCGACAAGGAGTCCGGCAAGGGCAAGGGCCGCATGATGCCCACCTGGATCGTCTGGTCCACCAAGGCTTCGGCCACCTGGGTGCTGCTCATTTCCTTGAGCTTGAGGTGCACTGCGGGAAAGCGCTGGCGAAAGGCAAAGATGGCCTGGGGAATGGTCGAGTTGAAGGGGGCTGACGAGGTGAAGCCGATCTTCAGCTCGCCCAGTTCGCCCAACTGCGCGCGCCGGGCCACGTCTGCCGCCTTGTCCACCTGAGCCAGCACCAGGCGCGCCTCTTCGAGGAACAGGCGCCCGGCCTCGCTAAGCTCGACCCGACGATTGGTACGCTCGAACAGCCGGGCGCCCACCTCCTGCTCCAGGGCCTGGATCTGTTGGCTCAGCGGTGGCTGGGAAATGCCCAGCACCTGGGCCGCGCGGCCGAAGTGCAGCTCTTCGGCGACGGCAATGAAGTAGCGCAAATGACGCAATTCCATGGGCAACTCCATTGAGTCGTTAAAGCTATCAAACAGGTCGAACAATATATTGGAAATGATCATTAGCCAGCTATATGCTTTTTTCCATTGCCTGACCGGCTGCGTCTCCCCGAGGTTCCCGTGAAAACCGCTGTTGCCCCCCTTGCCCACACCCTCGCCGCTACGCCCCTGGACGAGGTGGTCGCCCAACTCAACGAGGTCTACATCGAGAAAGGCACACCGCTGTTCATGCGCACGGTGCTGGCGCTGTTCTCCGGGGGCTTTGCCACCTTCGCCCTGCTGTACTGCGTGCAACCGATGATGCCGCTGCTGTCCCAGGAGTTTTCCATCAATGCGGCACAAAGCAGCCTGATTCTCTCGGTGTCGACGGGCATGCTGGCCATCGGTCTGCTGATCACCGGGCCCATTTCCGACCGCATCGGCCGCAAGCCGGTGATGGTGGCGGCCTTGCTCGCCGCCGCCCTGTGCACCATCGCCAGCGCACTGATCCCCAGCTGGCACGGAGTGCTGGTGATGCGGGCGCTGGTGGGGCTGTCCCTGAGCGGGCTGGCGGCGGTGGCCATGACCTACCTCAGCGAAGAGATTCACCCCCAGCACATCGGCCTGGCCATGGGCCTGTACATCGGCGGCAATGCCATTGGCGGCATGAGCGGGCGACTGATCACCGGGGTGCTGATCGACTTCGTCAGCTGGCACACAGCGATGCTGGTGATCGGCGGCCTGGCATTGATCGCCGCCGCGGTGTTCTGGCGCATCCTTCCCGAGTCGCGCAACTTCCGCCCCCGCTCGCTGCACCCACGCAGCCTGCTGGACGGCTTTACCATGCACTTTCGCGACGCCGGCCTGCCCTGGCTGTTTCTTGAAGGTTTCCTGCTGATGGGGGCCTTCGTCACCCTGTTCAACTACATCGGCTACCGCCTGCTGGCCGATCCCTATCAGCTGAGCCAGGCCTGGGTCGGGATGCTCTCGGTGGTCTACCTCTCGGGGATCTACAGCTCGGCGAAGATCGGCGCCCTGGCGGACCAACTGGGCCGACGCCGAGTGCTCTGGGCCACCATCGTGCTGATGCTGGCGGGGATCGCCCTGACCCTGCTGACGCCGCTGTCCCTGGTGCTGATCGGCATGCTGCTGTTCACCTTCGGCTTCTTCGGTGCCCACTCGGTGGCCAGCAGCTGGATCGGCCGCCGGGCCACCAAGGCCAAGGGCCAGGCCTCCTCGCTGTACCTGTTCAGCTACTACGCCGGTTCGAGCATTGCCGGCACCGCTGGCGGGGTGTTCTGGCACCTGGCGGGGTGGAACGGCATCGGCCTGTTCATCAGTGCGCTGTTGCTAGGCGCGTTACTGGTCGCCATGAAGCTCGCAAAACTTCCCCCTCTGACCCGCAGCGAAGCGGCCTGAGCGCGCGCCAAACCTTCAGCAACGAAAACGCCCGGCATTGGCCGGGCGTTTTTGATGGGGTGGTGCTTATACGTGGTACTGCGCCGACAACTCGTGCACCGCTTCCAGGAAAGCACCGGCATGCTCCGGCTTCACTTCCGGGGTGATGCCGTGGCCCAGGTTGAACACGTGGCCGCTGCCGGTGCCGTAGCTGGCGAGGATGCGCGCGACTTCGCTGCGGATCGCCTGCGGATTGGCGTAGAGCACGGTAGGGTCCATGTTGCCTTGCAGGGAAACCTTGCTGCCGACACGCCGACGGGCTTCGCCAATGTCGCAGGTCCAGTCCAGGCCCAGGGCATCGGCGCCAGCATCGGCAATGCTCTCCAGCCACAGGCCGCCGCCCTTGGTGAACAGGATCACCGGCACCTTGCGCCCCTCGTGCTCGCGGATCAGGCCGCTGACGATCTTGCGCATGTAGGCCAGGGAGAATTCCTGATAGGCCGCCGACGAAAGGCTGCCGCCCCAGCTATCGAAAATCTGCACCGCCTGGGCACCGGCCAGGATCTGCCCGTTGAGGTAGGAAGTGACCGACTGCGCCAGCTTGTCCAGCAGCAGGTGCATGGCTTGCGGGTTGTCGTAGAGCATGGCCTTGGACTTGCGGAAGTCTTTCGACGAACCGCCTTCGACCATGTAAGTGGCCAGGGTCCAGGGGCTGCCGGCAAAACCGATCAGCGGCACGCGGCCATTGAGTTCGCGACGAATGGTGCTGACCGCGTCCATTACGTAGCCCAGGTCCTTTTGCGGATCGGGGATCGGCAGCGCTTCGATGTCGGCCAGGGTGCTGACCACTTTCTTGAAGCGCGGGCCTTCACCAGTCTCGAAGTACAGGCCTTGGCCCATGGCGTCGGGGATGGTGAGGATGTCGGAGAAGAGGATCGCCGCATCCAGCTGTGGATAGCGGTCCAGAGGCTGCAGAGTGACTTCGCAGGCGAACGCCGGGTTCATGCACAGGCTCATGAAGTCACCGGCATTGGCACGGCTGGCGCGGTATTCAGGCAGGTAGCGCCCGGCTTGCCGCATCATCCACACCGGGGTGACGTCTACGGGTTGCTTGAGCAGGGCACGAAGGAAACGGTCGTTCTTCAGGGCAGTCATGTCGGCATCCGGAAAAAAAGTGGGGGCATTTTCTCAGAGCGCGACACAAAAGGCACGGCAAGAGCCGTTTCTTTATGTCTATGGGGTCAATTTGTCACGGGGACGGGCACAGATCCCGTAGGAGCCCGCTTGCTGGCGAAACGATCGACGCGGTGCATCAACAGCACCGCGTTATCGTTGTTCGCCGGCAAGCCGGCTCCTACAGGAGCGATCAGACGCCCAGGTAGTCTAGGATGCCTTCGGCAGCGTTACGCCCTTCGAAGATCGCCGTCACCACGAGATCAGAACCGCGCACCATGTCGCCACCGGCAAAGATCTTCGGGTTGCTGGTCTGGTGCTTGTACTGGCCTTGCTCCGGTGCCACGACGCGGCCCTGGCTGTCGGTCTGGATGCTGAACTGCTCGAACCACGGCGCCGGGCTTGGGCGGAAGCCAAAGGCGATGACCACGGCGTCGGCCGGGATGATCTCTTCGGAACCGGGGATCGGCTCGGGGCTGCGGCGGCCACGGGCGTCCGGCGCACCGAGACGGGTCTCGACCACCTTCACGCCTTCGACCTTGTCTTCACCGACGATGGCGATCGGCTGGCGGTTGTAGAGGAACTTCACGCCTTCTTCCTTGGCGTTCTTCACCTCTTTGCGCGAGCCGGGCATGTTGGCTTCGTCACGACGATAGGCGCAGGTCACCGACTTGGCGCCCTGGCGGATCGAGGTGCGGTTGCAGTCCATCGCGGTGTCGCCACCGCCCAGTACCACGACCTTCTTGCCCTTCATGTCGACGAAGTCTTCCGGCGACTTTTCAAAGCCCAGGTTGCGGTTGACGTTGGCGATCAGGAAATCCAGGGCGTCGTACACGCCCGGCAGGTCCTCACCGGCAAAGCCGCCCTTCATGTAGGTGTAGGTGCCCATGCCCATGAACACCGCATCGTATTCGGCGAGCAGTTGCTCCATGGTCACGTCCTTGCCCACCTCGGTGTTGAGGCGGAACTCGATGCCCATGCCGCTGAAGACTTCGCGACGATTGCTCAGCACGGTCTTTTCCAGCTTGAACTCGGGGATGCCGAAGGTCAGCAGACCGCCGATTTCCGGGTTCTTGTCGAACACCACCGGGGTCACGCCGCCACGCACCAGCACGTCGGCACAGCCCAGGCCCGCCGGGCCCGCACCGATGATCGCCACGCGCTTGCCAGTGGGCTTGACCTTGGACATGTCCGGGCGCCAGCCCATGGCGAAGGCGGTGTCGGTGATGTACTTCTCCACCGAGCCGATGGTCACCGCGCCAAAGCCGTCGTTGAGGGTGCAGGCACCCTCGCACAGCCGGTCCTGGGGGCAGACCCGGCCGCAGACTTCCGGCAGGGTGTTGGTCTGGTGCGACAGCTCGGCGGCAGCGAGGATGTTGCCCTCGGCCACCAGCTTGAGCCAGTTGGGAATGAAGTTGTGCACCGGGCACTTCCATTCGCAGTACGGGTTACCGCAACCCAGGCAGCGGTGGGCCTGGTCGGCCGACTGCTGGGGTTTGAAGGGTTCGTAGATCTCCACGAACTCTTTCTTGCGTTGACGCAACAGTTTCTTCTTCGGGTCTTTACGCCCGACCTCGATGAACTGGAAGTCGTTATTGAGACGTTCGGCCATGTTCAGGAACCTCTTTACGACAGCCTCAAGCGACGAGCTTCAAGCTGCAAGACAATCACATTAAGTCGGCACACCGCGCACGAGCTTCAAGCTTGCCGCTTGAGGCTCGTAGTCTGCAGCTGCGTTACTGCGGATTCGCACGAGTACTGGAGAGCAGGGACTTCAAGCTCGCCGCCTTGGGCTTGACCAGCCAGAAGCGACGCAAGTAGTCGTCGAGGTTCTCAGCGAGGTTACGACCCCATTCGCTGTCGGTTTCCTCGACATACTCATTCAGCACGCGCTGCAGGTGGCTGCGATAGGCTTCCATCGCTTCGCCGCTGATCCGCTGGATTTCCACCAGTTCGTGGTTGACCCGGTCAACGAAGGTGTTGTCCTGGTCGAGCACGTAGGCGAAACCGCCGGTCATGCCTGAGCCGAAGTTGTAACCGGTCTTGCCCAGGACGCAGACGAAACCACCGGTCATGTACTCGCAGCAGTGATCGCCAGTGCCTTCCACCACGGTGTGGGCACCGGAGTTACGCACGGCGAAGCGCTCGCCCGCGGTGCCGGCGGCGAACAGCTTGCCGCCAGTGGCGCCGTACAGGCAGGTGTTGCCGATAATCGCGCTGTCCTGAGTCTTGTAGACGCTGCCCTTGGGCGGAACGATGACCAGCTTGCCGCCGGTCATGCCCTTGCCCACGTAGTCGTTGGCATCGCCTTCCAGGTAAAGGTTCAGGCCACCGGCGTTCCACACGCCGAAGCTCTGCCCCGCAGTGCCCTTGAAGCGGAACGTGATCGGTGCCTGGGCCATGCCCTGGTTGCCGTGCAGCTTGGCGATTTCACCGGAGATCCGCGCACCGATGGAACGGTCGCAGTTGCAGATATCCAGGCTGAAATCGGCGCCGCTCTTGTCGTTGATCGCCGAACGCGCCATCTCGACCATTTTCTCGGCCAACAGGCCTTTGTCGAACGGTGGGTTGCGGTCAACCTGGCAGAACTGCGGTTTGTCCGCCGGGATATGGTCGCTGCCCAGCAACGGGGTCAGGTCCAGGTGGTGCTGCTTGGCGGTCTGGCCTTCGAGGATTTCCAGCAGATCGGTACGACCGATCAGTTCTTCCAGGGAGCGCACGCCGAGCTTGGCCAGCCACTCACGGGTTTCCTCGGCGACATAGGTGAAGAAATTCACCACCATGTCGACGGTGCCGATGTAGTGATCCTTGCGCAGCTTCTCGTTCTGCGTCGCCACGCCGGTGGCGCAGTTGTTCAGGTGGCAGATGCGCAAGTACTTGCAGCCCAGGGCGATCATCGGCGCGGTGCCGAAGCCGAAGCTTTCGGCGCCGAGGATGGCCGCCTTGATCACGTCGAGGCCGGTTTTCAGGCCGCCGTCGGTCTGCACCCGGACCTTGCCGCGCAGGTCGTTGCCGCGCAGGGTCTGGTGGGTTTCCGCCAGGCCCAGTTCCCACGGCGCACCGGCGTACTTGATCGAGGTCAGCGGCGAAGCGCCGGTGCCGCCGTCGTAGCCGGAGATGGTGATCAGGTCGGCATAGGCCTTGGCCACGCCAGCGGCGATGGTGCCGACGCCGGCTTCCGCCACCAGCTTCACCGAGACCAGGGCCTGAGGGTTGACCTGCTTGAGGTCAAAGATCAGCTGCGACAAGTCTTCGATGGAATAGATGTCGTGGTGCGGCGGTGGCGAGATCAGGGTCACGCCAGGCACGGCGTAACGCAGCTTGGCGATCAGGCCGTTGACCTTGCCGCCGGGCAGTTGGCCGCCTTCGCCGGGCTTGGCGCCCTGGGCCACCTTGATCTGCAGCACTTCGGCATTGACCAGGTATTCCGGGGTCACACCGAAACGGCCAGTGGCCACTTGCTTGATCTTGGAGCTCTTGATGGTGCCGTAGCGCGCCGGGTCTTCGCCGCCTTCACCGGAGTTGGAACGCGCGCCAAGGCGGTTCATGGCTTCGGCCAGGGCTTCGTGGGCCTCGGGCGACAGGGCGCCCAGGGAGATGCCGGCGGAGTCGAAGCGCTTGAGGATCGATTCCAGGGGCTCGACTTCGCTGATGTCCATTGGCGTGTCCAGGGTCTTCACCTGGAACAGGTCACGGATCATCGACACCGGGCGGTTATCCACCAGCGCGGTGTATTCCTTGAACTTGGCGTAGTCGCCCTGCTGCACAGCGGCTTGCAGGGTGTTGACCACGTCCGGGTTGTAGGCGTGGTATTCGCCACCGTGGACGAACTTCAGCAGGCCGCCTTGCTGGATCGGCTTGCGCGGGCTCCAGGCTTCGGTCGCCAGGGCTTTCTGCTCGGCTTCGATGTCGACGAAACGTGCGCCCTTGATCCGGCTCGGCACGCCACGGAAGCTCAGGTTGCAAACTTCCTCGGACAAGCCGATGGCTTCGAACAGCTGCGCGCCACGGTAGGAGGCGATGGTGGAGATGCCCATCTTCGACAGGATCTTCAACAGGCCCTTGGTGATGCCCTTGCGGTAGTTCTTGAACACCTCGTAGAGGTCGCCCAGCACTTCACCGGTACGGATCAGGTCACCCAGCACTTCATAGGCCAAGAACGGATAGACCGCCGAAGCACCAAAACCGATCAGCACCGCAAAGTGATGCGGATCGCGGGCGGTGGCGGTTTCCACCAGGATGTTGGAGTCGCAACGCAGGCCTTTTTCGGTCAGGCGGTGGTGCACCGCGCCCGTGGCCAGGGAGGCGTGGATCGGCAACTTGCCCGGCGCGATATGACGGTCGCTGAGGACGATCTGGGTGCGGCCGGCGCGCGCGGCTTCTTCCGCCTGGTCGGCGACATTGCGGATTGCCGCTTCCAGACCGACGCTCTCGTCGTAGTTGAGGTCGATGACCTGGCGCTCGAAGCCCGGGCGATCGAGGTTCATCAGCGAACGCCACTTGGCCGGGGAGATCACTGGCGAGCTGAGGATCACCCGCGAAGCATGCTCAGGCGACTCCTGGAAGATGTTGCGCTCGGCGCCGAGGCAGATCTCCAGGGACATGACGATGGCTTCGCGCAGCGGGTCGATCGGCGGGTTGGTGACCTGAGCGAACTGCTGGCGGAAGTAGTCGTAAGGGGTACGCACGCGCTGGGACAGCACCGCCATCGGCGTGTCATCGCCCATGGAGCCCACCGCCTCGTAGCCTTGTTCGCCCAGCGGACGCAGCACCTGGTCACGCTCTTCGAAGGTGACCTGGTACATCTTCATGTACTGCTTGAGCTGGTCGACATCGTAGAAGGCCGAACCGTGGTCGTTGTCTTCCATGGTGGCCTGGATGCGCAGAGCGTTCTTGCGCAGCCATTGCTTGTACGGATGACGGGACTTCAAACGGTTGTCGATGGCGTCAGTGTCGAGGATCTGCCCGGTTTCGGTGTCCACGGCAAAGATCTGCCCTGGCCCCACACGGCCCTTGGCGATCACGTCCTCGGGCTGGTAGTTCCACACGCCGATTTCCGAAGCCAGGGTGATGAAGCCGTTCTTGGTGGTGACCCAACGCGCCGGGCGCAGGCCATTGCGGTCCAGCAGGCAGACGGCGTAGCGACCGTCGGTCATGACCACGCCGGCCGGGCCGTCCCACGGCTCCATGTGCATGGAGTTGTATTCGTAGAACGCGCGCAGGTCGGCGTCCATGGTCTCGACGTTCTGCCACGCTGGCGGAATGATCATGCGCACGCCGCGGAACAGGTCGATGCCGCCGGTGACCATCAACTCCAGCATGTTGTCCATGCTCGAGGAGTCGGAACCCACGCGGTTGACCAGCGGGCCGAGCTCTTCCAGGTCAGGGATCAGGTCGTTGGCGAACTTGGTGCGCCGGGCCACGGCCCAGTTGCGGTTGCCGGTGATGGTGTTGATCTCGCCGTTGTGGGCGAGGAAGCGGAATGGCTGGGCCAGCGGCCATTTCGGCAGGGTGTTGGTGGAGAAACGCTGGTGGAACACGCAGATCGCGGTTTGCAGGCGCGGATCGCCCAGGTCCGGATAGAAGGCGGCGAGGTCCGCCGGCATCATCAGGCCTTTATAGATGATGGTCTTGTGGGAAAAGCTGCAGATGTAGTGGTCGGTGTCGGCGGCGTTGGCCACCGAGGAGCGACGACGGGAACTGAACAGCTTGATGGCGAAGTCCTGGTCGCTCAGACCCTGGCCGCCGATGAACACTTGTTCGATCTGTGGCAGGCGCTCCAGGGCCAGACGCCCGAGCACACTGGTATCGATCGGTACTTTGCGCCAGCCCACCAGCTGCAGGCCGGCGGCCAGGATCTCGCGGTTCATGTTTTCGCGAGCGGCTTCGGCTTTCACCGGGTCCTGGTTGAAGAACACCATGCCCACTGCATATTGCTTGGGCAGTTCGACGCCGAAATGCTCCGTGGCGACGGCGCGCAGGAACAGGTCGGGCTTTTGCATCAGCAGACCGCAACCGTCGCCGGTCTTGCCGTCCGCGTTGATCCCACCGCGGTGGGTCATGCAGGTCAGGGCCTCAATGGCCGTTTTCAACAGGGTATGACTGGGTTCGCCCTGCATATGGGCTATCAGGCCGAAACCACAGTTATCCT
This sequence comes from Pseudomonas danubii, assembly GCF_042980055.1. Classification (NCBI taxonomy): domain Bacteria; kingdom Pseudomonadati; phylum Pseudomonadota; class Gammaproteobacteria; order Pseudomonadales; family Pseudomonadaceae; genus Pseudomonas; species Pseudomonas danubii. Next base: position 1,731,325 of record NZ_CP116502.1, on the reverse strand, counting down.
TAAACTCATCTGGTTGGTACAGACCTGCTTTCATAGACACTTTCTCACCAGGCTGCCTCTTATCGAGACAAATTTCTTTTCAATTCAACCACTTACCGTCCACGCCGAACGTATGCCAGCTTTGCGGGGGCAAAAGGGAGGTCATTGTACACACCGACACAAAGCCCCACAAATTTGACGACGATCTGTCGCAAATTCATGTCGCATTTATGAACGTTTTAAAGCGATATGCTGTGCTAGTCAAAAAGTTTTGTTTTTGACTGCCGCGACTCAAAAACTACTGTGACGCAGACACCACAAGGCACGCGGCCTGTAAGGCAGCATGCCGATGCGGAAATTTGAGGTTGCCGGGAGAGGCGGCCTGGGTAAGGCCGCCGAATCTTCAGCGAGTTGTTGCCAGTTCTTGTTGAACGCTAGCGACAGTGCGAGGCCAAGGTTTACCAGCCTGAACCTTCGCTGGCAAGGATTTGATGGCGCTGACCGCTGCATCGCGGCTTGCGAAGTTGCCGTAGGTGATCACATACAGCGGCTTGCCGTTGAGGACTTTCTTGAAGTAGCGGTATTCGCCGCCCTGTTCCTTAACAAAATTCTGCGCGGCGGCTTCCGAGCTGGTGCCGAGAATCTGCACCACGTAGTTGCCTGGCGCTTGTCCGGCGTACCAACTGCCACCGGCAGCCTTGGCTACAGTGACCGGCTTTTCCGCCGGCTTGGCGGCCGGAGCAGGCTTGGCAGCAACCGGTTTCTCTACCGGCTTGGGCGCAGGGGTCGGCTTGGCGGTGGCGACCTGGGTCGGGGCCGGAGTCGGAGTCGGAGTCGGAGTCGGTGCAGGGCTGGCCACTGCACCAGCAGGTGGCGCGGTGGTGGTCACGGTTGGCGGAACGGCACTGGAGCCTTCCACAGGAACCCCATCGTCGCCCTCGGTGATACCGCCTGCGGCTTCAGCCAGAGGACCGCGCATGACCGGTTGCGACTGGCCGACCAACGGCAGCGGCATCGGCTGAGACGAGCCGGCAAATTCCACCGATGGACTGCCATTGGCATTCGGTGTCGGTGTCTGCCCGAGGGGCAGTTGCGCTTGCTCGCTGGCCGGAGCCCCGGTGGTTGGCGCCTTACTGCGACCCGGCATCAACCAGGCTGCAGCCAGGGCCACAACCACTACAGCGGAAATGGCCAATACGTGTTTCTTCGGCATGTTGAACCCCATACTTGGACGCTTGACCGCGGAGCGGCTGGCGATCATGGCTTCGATCATTGCATCCCTGGCGACCTGGTTGATGTTGCCCGGCCAGCCATCGGAGCTTTCGTGAATATCACTGATCTGATCTGCGGAGAAAAGTTCGATGCCCTGACCCGCGCCTTCGAGGCGCTGAGCCAGATATTCACGGGTTTCCTCTTCGGTGTATGGCTGCAATTCGATGACGTGGAAGCGCTCTTCCTCGGCGCTCAACTGATCCAGGGACGCGATCAGCGACGACTCGCCGAACAGGAATACATGAGGGCGACCTTCCGGAGCGCCCGCCGCCAGGGCCAGCAGGGCCTCAAGTGCAGACTCGTCAAGCTGCTCGGCATCATCCACCAGCAGGTAGACTTCCTGACCGGTCAGGGCCAGTTGCACCACTTGGGCGAGGATTGCGCCGATCTCGGCCTGGGCCACGTTCAAGGCCTGGGCTACCTGGTGCAACACTCCGGCAGCATCGCTGGCGCCACGGGCGGAAACCACCACGCTTTGCACCGATTGCTTGTTGGTACTGGCGACCAGAGCCTGACGCAACAGCGTCTTGCCACTGCCCTGAGGGCCGGTAACCACCAGCAGCAGCTGACTGTAACGTGCCAGGTGATGCAACTGCCCCAGCACAGGCTTGCGTTGGGCAGGAAAGAATTTGAAGCCAGGGACCCGGGGAGCGAAAGGATCATGGCTCAACTGGTAATGGCCGAGGAAAGCCTCGTCGGCGTGCAAACTAGTCATCGGGATCTTATTAACCTTTAAGCTGAGCCAGGGCGCGGTAATCCGCTCCCAGCGTGGCCTGTAAAATCTCTTTCGGATAATCGTCGGTCACTACGGCTTCGCCCATGCGGCGCAACAGCACCAGACGCAAACGACCGTCGATCACTTTCTTGTCAATTGCCATATGTTCGAGGAAGTCCGCTTCGGTCATCTCTTCAGGCGGGATGACCGGCAAGCCCGCGCGCTGGAACAGACGAATACCGCGGTCACGCTCCTGGCTGGTGATCCAGCCCAGGCGCGCGGACATTTCCAAGGCCATTACGGTGCCAGCAGCCACCGCCTCACCATGCAGCCAGACACCGTAGCCCATATGAGTCTCGATCGCATGGCCGAAGGTATGGCCCAGGTTGAGGGTGGCACGCACCCCCGATTCACGCTCGTCGGCACCGACCACCGCAGCCTTGGCCGCGCAGGAGCGTTCGATGGCATAGGTCAGCGCCTGCTGGTCCAGGGACCGCAGGCGATCGACATTCTCTTCCAGCCAGGTCAGGAACGGCTCGTCGCAGATCAGGCCGTACTTGATCACTTCCGCCAGGCCCGCCGACAGTTCACGGTTCGGCAGGGTATTGAGGCTGGTGGTATCGATCAGCACCACGTTCGGCTGATAGAAAGCGCCAACCATGTTCTTGCCCAGGGGGTGGTTGATGCCCGTCTTGCCCCCCACCGAGGAGTCCACCTGGGACAACAGGGTGGTAGGAATCTGGATAAAGTCCACGCCGCGCTGATAGCAGGCTGCGGCAAAGCCGGCCATGTCGCCGATCACTCCGCCGCCGAGGGCAATGATGGTGGTTCGACGGTCGTGGCGCGCAGTGAGCAGGCCGTCGAAGATCAGTTGCAGGGTTTCCCAGTTCTTGTAGGCCTCGCCATCGGGCAGGACCACCGAAATCACCGAAAACTGCGCCAGACTGCGGGTCAAACGCTCAAGGTACAGCGGCGCAACGGTCGCATTGGAAATGATCGCCACTTGCCGCCCGGCGATATGGGGCACCAGCAGCTCGGGCCGGTCCAACAGTCCTTCACCAATGTGAATCGGGTAGCTGCGCTCGCCTAGATCGACCTTAAGTGTCTGCATGTGTCCCCACAGTGAAGATGGAAGCAGGCGTTGTGCCTTGTATTGACGATGGGCCTCGTCTGGTCTTCTGACGCTGCCCGATAGCTCTGCGCCACACCTTGGCGGTCATGGCGCGACGCCGAGAATAGCGCATTTCGCTCGACGCATTAACGGGGTGGCAGCTGCTGCAGGCGCTCGAGTATGTCCAGCACCACCATTCGTGGCGGCCGCTCATCGGTTTCCACCACCAGGTCGGCGATTTCCCGATAAAGCGGATCACGGATTTCCAACAGGTCGCGCAGGGTCTTGGCCGGATCGGCGGTGCGCAGCAAGGGACGATTGCGGTCCCGGGCGGTGCGCCCTACCTGCTGTTCCACCGAAGCGTGCAGATAGACCACGCGTCCACCGGCATGCAGCGCCCGACGATTGGCTTCGCGCATCACCGCGCCACCGCCGGTAGCCAGGACCACGCCGTCGGTGCCACAGAGCTCGGCGATCATTGCCTGCTCACGATCGCGAAAGCCCGGCTCGCCTTCTTTATCGAAGATCCACGGAATATTCGCGCCTGTACGCAGTTCAATTTCCTTATCGGAATCTTTGAATGGCAGGCGCAGCTCTTTGGCCAGTAAGCGGCCTATGGTGCTTTTTCCAGCCCCCATCGGCCCAACAAGAATCAAATTTCGCACAGAATCAACGACTCACAGCAATCGCCTGGTTGTTCATGATACGCGGAGTGAGAAATACCAGCAGCTCGGATTTTTTCTCCGACACCACGTCACGCCGGAAAAGGCGGCCAAGATACGGCACATCGCCAAGAAATGGCACTTTATCTACAACCTTGCTTTGGGTATTGGAGAAAACCCCACCGATGACGATGGTCTCGCCATCAGTGACCAGGACCTTGGCATTGACCTCGTTCTTCTTGATCGGCGGCACATCCTGAACCTTGTTCAGGTAGTCCGGCTCATCCTTGGTGACCTTGACGTCCATGATGATGCGATTGTCCGGGGTGATCTGCGGCGTCACCTCAAGAGACAGCGAGGCTTCCTTGAACGACACCGAAGTGGCGCCACTGGAACTGGCTTCCTGGTAGGGAATTTCGGTGCCCTTGAGAATCCTCGCGGTTTCCTTGTCGGAGGTGACCACCTTGGGCTGGGACACGATTTCACCGTTGCCGGTCTTCTCCATGGCGGTCAGCTCCAGGTCCAGCAGCACGCTGTCAGTGATGTAGGCAATGCCGAGGCCCGAGGTGTTGGCCGTGACACCCAGATCGACGAAGGGCGAATTGCTGCCACTGCTGCCCGGGGTGCCGATGGTCGAAGAGCCTTTGGCGCCGCCCTGCACCCCGGAAGCATTCCAGTTGCCACTGTTTTGCACCGAGCCGCCCCAGCGCACGCCCAGGCTCTTGTCGTAGTCGATGTTGGCCTCGACGATTCGCGCCTCGATCATCACCTGACGCACCGGGACGTCCAGCTGAATGACCATGCGCCGCAGCTCATCGAGGCGCTCCTGGGTCTGATAGGCAATGATGTTGTTGGTGCGTTCATCCACGGTGATGGAGCCACGTTCGCCAGCCTTCTCCTCGGTACCGGTCACGGACTGGAACAGCCTGGCGATATCCGCAGCCCTGGCGTAATTGACCTGCAGCAGACCCCGGCGCAGGGGCGCCAGGTTTTCCAACTGCTTCTGCAACTCCAGCTCCTGGCGCTCGCGGGCCGCGATCTCATCCGCCGGAGCCACCAGCAAAACGTTCCCGACCTTGCGCTTATCCAGCCCCTTAGTCTTGAGTACCAGATCCAGAGCCTGGTCCCAAGGCACGCTCTGCAAGCGCAAGGTGATATTGCCTTGCACGGTGTCACTGGCCACCAGATTGAGCCCGGTGAAATCGGCGATCAGTTGCAGCACCGCGCGCACCTCGATGTCCTGGAAATTCAGCGAAAGCTTTTCACCGGGCAGACGCGTTGCGCCCTCACCTGAAACGCCAATGTTTTCCGGCTCAAGCGGGGGGCTGCTGGCAAATCGATTGTGCTCTTCAGAGGCGAAGGCCCTGAGCGCGGTGGCGCCAACCAGCGATGCCAGCAGCACTATCCATAGCGCCACACCGAAGGCTGAAACAGTCCTGTTCATTGTGCAGATTCCACTTAAGAGTGTTTTTTCAGAGACAGTGTTCGCGGCCGCTCCTGCCAGGCTCCCGCTCCATCGGCGACAATTTCCACCACGTCCACCCGGGACTCGCTGATGGCCACGATCCGGCCCTCGTTTCGCCCCAGGTAATCACCGACCTGCAAGGGAAAGACACCGCCTGCGCTGCGCAACAGCGCAAAGCGGCCGGAGGCACGGGACAGAGTCCCGACCATTTGCAACTGCTCGATATCGAAGCCCTCAAGATGTTGCCGGACCCGCCGCGAATTGGGCCGGACAGCACTAGCGCCCTGTCGAGCAGTGATCTGCTCGACTCTTTGGGGTGGCTGAAATGGGCTGCGCAGCGCGCTGGCGCCATAGGTGACCGAGGGGTAGGAGCGCATGACCGGAGGCGGATCAATCGCCCCCGGTGATTGCAGGTGCACCTCACTCATGTAGGCATCCAGGTCGGCAAAGTCAGCGCCACCTTCACATCCCAGCAGTGCCACACAGAAACAACCGAATACCCAGCAACGCGAACCGATCATGAGTGAGGCTCCCGACTGTCATACCTGTAGGTCCGCGCCTCGATGCTCATGCGCAGTTGTGTGGAATTGCCCCTGTCCACGGGCTTGATCTGAAAATCATGCAAGGTGACGACTCTCGGCAGACCGGCGACGCCACTGACGAAAGTCGCCAGGTCGTGATAGGCACCAGTGACCGCGATCTGAATTGGCAGCTCGACATAAAACTCCCGGACCACCTCCGGTTGCAGCTTGATCTCCTCGAACGCCAGGCTGCTGTCCTGCCCCATGCGACTGATGTCTTCCAGCAGTCCTGGGACCTCGGTCTCGCTGGGCAACTGGCGCACCACCAGAGAGAAGCTGTCCTGCAGGGCCCCAAGCTGCTCACGGTAGCGCTCAAGATTGGCGACCTTTCCAGCTTTGTCAGCGAACTGCAGCTTGAATCGATGCTCCTCCCGGCGCAGTTGCCCCAGCGTCTCCAGATGCGGATTCAGGTAAAAGCTATAGCCCGCCACCTGGGGCAGTAGCAGAAGCAAGACCGCCAGCAGCGCCTTGATCGGCCCGGGCCAGCAACCGAGGTTGCTCAGTTCCAGCTCACGTAGATCGGTACTACGCAACTGCGCCAACCAATGTCCCAGGCTCATCGCGGGGCCTCCTGCGGCAGCAAGGGCATCCACCCAACGTTGAGCCGAAACAGATTGCCCAACCCCTGATCCGCCGCCACAACATGCTTTACCTCGGTCAGACTGGGTGCGGCAAACCCCTCGGCGGACTGCAGATTGCGCATCAACTCGGACACCCGCTGATTGGACTCCGCGGCCCCGCTAATGCTCAGGCTCTGCCCCAGCAGACCCACCTCGGTAAAGTACAAGCCAGCGGGCAGGCTGCGGGCCAATTGCTGGAAAATCCGCACACTGGCCGAGCGACTGCCTTGCAGGTCCTCAATGATCCCCATGCGCTCCACCAGTTGCTGACGCTGGACCTTGAGTTGGTGAATGGTGGCAATTTGGTTATCCAGGCCAGTCGTCGCCTGCCTCAGATACTGGTTGCGAGCCTGTTGCCGACCGATCAGCCGGTCGATGCAGGCATCGGCCAGGAGCACAAGCCCTACGCCCAGCACCAGCATTGCCGCCAATGCCTGGAGGAAACGTCGGCGGCGCAACGCTCGTGCGGCCTCGCGCCAGGGAAGAAGGTTGATGCCGGCCATCAATCAAACCCTCGCAGGGCCAGACCGCAGGCACGCAGCAGGTACGGCGCCTGTTCAGCAAGCGCTCGGGCATCCACATGGGGAGCAATGGACATGCTGACGAACGGATCGGCGATGACTGTGACGATTCCCACTTGTTTTGCTAGCCGACCATCAAGACCGGTCAAGCGGCTGCCGTCACCGGCCAGCAGCAACCGCTCAACAGGCTGTTGTTGCGGCGACTCGGCAAACAGTTGCAAGGAACGATGCGCCTGCTGCAACAACGCTTGCTCGAACGGCCGCAGCGTGTCCTCGGCACAACCTTGGGGCAAACAGCCCTGGCGCTCGGCCAGCAACGCCTGATCCAGGGTCAGCGCGTAGCGGCGCTCCAACGCCTGGGTCAGCTGTCGACTGCCAAACAACTGCTCCCGGCTATAGATGATTCGCTGGCCGTGCATCACGCAGAACGTGGTCATATCCGCACCTATGTCCAGTAGCGCCACGGCCAAGGGCGATGCAGACGGCAACGACTCTGTCAGCATTGCCAGACAACGCTGCAGGGCCAGGGGCATGGTATCCACCACCCTTGGCGTCAGGCCTGCCAAGGTCATTGGCGCTTCCAGGGCTTCGACATCCTCGTTGCGACAGGCCACCAGCAGCACCTGAACCCGCCGGGGATCACCGGGCACGGCGCCCTGGACCTCGAAATCAATGGCCACGTCCTCCAGGGGATACGGAATGTACTGGGCCGCCTCCAGCTGGAGCTGATGTTCCAGCTCATCGTCGCCGAGCCCGGCCGGCATCTCGATCAGCTTGCTGATCACTGCCTCGCCCGACACCGCCACAGCCACATCCCGGCGACGGCTGCCGCTCTTGAGCCAGGCCCGGGACAACACCCTGGCCAGCGCCTCGGGATCGGCCCCGAACGGGTCCGAAGCCAAGTCTTCCCTCGCATAAGCCTCGACTCGATAGCTGCGCCCCTGGTGACTCAGAGCCAGAAGCGTGACCGATGTCGCACTGATGTCGATCCCCAGCAGGGAACCCGACTTTTTGCTGAAGAGTCCAAGCACGATCATTTCCCTATGAGTATCCGTAACTTACGAACTTCCTGAGCTCAATTGCACTCGTTCGCCACGTCTTGACAGACGGGCAAATGACGCTCTCGGCGGAAAATGCTTATAATGCGCAGCGTTTTTTTTCCGCTTTCCTGCTGCGTAGGTCGGTCCCTGAATACCTTGAATGCCCTGACGCCTAATTCATTCCTTTCTCTGGAAATCCAAAAGCCTTGATTCGTCTGCTGAAGTTTTTCGGGTGGTCCATCGTCGCTGTGTTCTGCGGGCTGCTTCTCGCCCTCTCCGGTGCGTTTCTCTATCTTAGTCCCGGCCTTCCCTCGGTTGAGGCCTTGAGAAGTATCCAGTTGCAGATTCCTCTGCGGGTGTACAGCAGCGACGGCAAGTTGATCGCAGAATTTGGCGAAATGCGCCGTACCCCTATACGTTTCGCCGAAATTCCCCCCAACTTCATCAATGCGTTACTAAGTGCTGAAGACGACAACTTCGCTAACCATTACGGAGTTGACCCCAGCAGCCTGATGCGCGCTGCGACCCAATTGGTCAAGAGCGGACACATCCAGTCCGGCGGCAGCACCATCACCATGCAGGTGGCAAAAAACTTCTTCCTCAGCAGCGAGCGCAGCTTCTCGCGCAAGACCACCGAAATCCTCCTGGCCCTGCAGATCGAGCGGCAGTTGACCAAGGACGAGATCCTCGAGCTGTACGTCAACAAGATCTATCTGGGCAACCGCGCCTATGGCATCGAGGCTGCGGCCCAGGTGTATTACGGCAAGTCCATTCGCGACGTGAGCCTGGCGCAGATGGCGATGATCGCCGGCCTGCCCAAGGCCCCATCGCGCTTCAACCCCCTGGCCAACCCGGCGCGCAGCAAGGAGCGTCGTGACTGGATCCTGGGGCGCATGTACAAGCTCGGCAAGATCACCGAAGCGGCCTACACCGAAGCCATCAACGAGCCGCTGAACGCCAGCTATCACGTGCCGACACCGGAAGTGAGCGCGCCGTACATCGCCGAGATGGCCCGTGCCGAAATGGTTGGCCGCTATGGCAGCGACGCTTATACCGAAGGTTTCCGAGTCACCACCACGGTGCCCAGCAATCTGCAGGAAATGGCCAACACCGCGGTCCATGAAGGCTTGATGACCTACGACCAGCGCCACGGCTATCGTGGGCCTGAGTCCCGCCTGCCAGGCAAGACTCAGGCGGCCTGGGCCACCGAACTGACCAAGCAGAGGACCATCAGCGGCCTGGAACCGGCGATCGTCACCCAGATCGAGAAGAACGGCGTACAAGTGCTGACTCGCAACGGCGAGGAGCACGTGGCCTGGGACACCATGAAATGGGCCCGGCCGTTCCTCAACACCAACAGCATGGGCGCCGTCCCTCGCCAGCCGGCGGACGTGGCTCAGGTCGGCGACCTGATTCGCGTACAGCGTCAGCCGGACAATTCGCTGAAGTTCAGCCAGATTCCGGTCGCCCAAGGCGCCTTGGTGACCCTGGACCCGAAAAACGGCGCGATCCGTGCGCTGGTGGGGGGCTTTGCCTTCGAGCAGAGCAACTACAACCGTGCAATGCAGGCCAAGCGCCAACCCGGCTCGAGCTTCAAGCCGTTCGTCTATAGCGCAGCCCTGGACAATGGCTACACCGCGGCCAGCCTGGTCAATGACGCCCCGATCGTGTTTGTCGATGAGTACCTGGACAAGGTCTGGCGTCCGAAGAACGACACCAACACCTTCCTCGGCCCGATCCGCATGCGTGAAGCGCTGTACAAGTCGCGCAACCTGGTATCGATCCGCCTGCTACAGAGCATGGGTGTGGACCACACCATCGACTACATCAGCAAGTTCGGCTTCAACAAGCAGGACCTGCCGCGCAACCTGTCCCTGGCACTGGGCACCGCGACCCTGACGCCCATGGAGATCGCCACTGGCTGGAGCACCTTTGCCAACGGCGGCTACAAGATCACCCCATACATCATCGACAAGATCGAAAGCCGCAACGGCGAGATGCTGTTCAGCGCCAACCCGCCCAGCGTCCCCACCGGGGATACCACCAGCAGCGGCATTGCGGCGCCGGAACACAGCTTCACGGTCAATACCGTGGCGGGCGAAAATCCGATCCAGGCCCCCGTGCAGACCCCCGCGGTCGCCGAGCGGATCATCGACGGGCGCACCACCTACATCCTCAACAGCATGCTCCAGGACGTGATCAAGCTGGGCACTGGACGCCGGGCCCTGTCCCTGGGCCGTACGGACCTGGCCGGCAAGACCGGTACTACCAACGAATCCAAGGACGCTTGGTTCTCCGGCTACAACGCTGACTACGTGACCACCGTGTGGACCGGCTTTGACCAGCCGGAAAGCCTGGGACGCCGTGAGTACGGCGGCACTGTGGCTCTGCCGATCTGGATTAACTTCATGGGCGCCGCCCTCAAGGACAAGCCGGCGCACACCCAGGCGGAGCCGGAAGGCATCCTCAGCCTGCGGGTCGACCCGGTCAGCGGCCGCGCGGCCACCCCAGGCACACCGAATGCCTATTTCGAGCTGTTCAAGAGCGAAGACACTCCGCCCTCAGTCAACGAGCTGGGCAATGGGGTCGCTCCGGGCAGCCCGTTGCCGGCGGACGAGGCGGCACCGATCGATCTGTTCTAGGTCTGCTGGGGCCGACTGGCCAGCGCAGGTCGATGGGTGTCTTACCTGGTTTATCGGCCTCTTCGCGGGCGAGCCCGCTCCTAAGGCAAGGCCATGACAGGGCGCAAAGCGCCCACAAAAAAGCCCCGGCTCGCGAGAGCCGGGGCTTTTTGCATGACGCTACAACAGCTTAGCCGTTGAACACATCATCCACGCTTTTGAGCGGGTAGTTCTTCGGATACGGCAGGGTCGCAACGCCGGTCTCGATGGCAGCCTTGGCCACGGCATCGGAGATCACGGTGATCAGGCGGGCATCCATTGGCTTCGGAATGATGTACTCACGACCGAATTCCAACTTGATGCCGCCATAGGCGTCGCACACTTCCTGAGGCACTGGCAGCTTGGCCAGTTCACGCAGGGCGTTGGCTGCAGCGATCTTCATTTCTTCGTTGATGCGCTTGGCGCGAACGTCCAGGGCACCACGGAAGATGAACGGGAAGCCCAGAACGTTGTTCACCTGGTTCGGGTAGTCCGAACGGCCAGTGGCCATGATCACGTCATCACGGGTGGCGTGAGCCAGCTCTGGAGCGATTTCCGGATCAGGGTTCGAGCAGGCGAACACGATCGGGTTCGGCGCCATGGACTTCAGGCCTTCAGCGCTCAGCAGGTTCGGACCGGACAGACCCACAAACACGTCGGCGCCTTGCAGGGCATCGGCCAGGGTGCGCTTGTCGGTAGCGTGGGCAAACACGGCCTTGTACTGATTCAGGTCGTCACGGCCGGAGTGGATCACACCGGTACGGTCAACCATGAAGATGTTCTCGATCTGCGCACCCATGCTCACCAGCAGTTTCATGCAGGAGATGGCGGCAGCACCGGCACCCAGGCAGACGATCTTGGCGTCGGACAGGGTTTTGCCAGCGATTTCCAGGGCGTTGATCATGCCGGCTGCGGTCACGATCGCGGTGCCGTGCTGGTCATCGTGGAAGACCGGAATGTCGCACTGCTCGATCAGAGCGCGCTCGATCTCAAAGCACTCTGGGGCCTTGATGTCTTCCAGGTTGATGCCACCGAAGGTGATGGAGATGCGCTTGACGGTGTCGATGAAGGCTTGCGGGCTTTCGGAGTCGACTTCGATGTCGAATACATCGATGCCGGCGAAACGCTTGAACAGTACGCCCTTGCCTTCCATCACAGGCTTGGAGGCCAGTGGGCCGAGGTTACCCAGGCCGAGAATCGCGGTGCCATCGGAAATGACGGCAACCAGGTTGCCTTTGCCGGTGTACTTGTAGGCCAGTTCCGGATCGCGAGCGATTTCGCGTACCGGTTCGGCTACGCCGGGGCTGTAGGCCAGCGCCAGATCACGAGCGGTAGCAGTGGCCTTGGTGAGCTCGACACTCAGCTTTCCTGGACGAGGATTGGCATGATATTCGAGAGCGGCAGTTTTCAAATCAGACATGTGGGCATTCCGCTTTTTACTGTTGGACAGACGGACCGCCGAGGATACGCGTGTCGCATAGTCCCTACAAGACTGCCCAGTCACCCCTGTCAAGGCCTGTAGCGTACGACTTTGGGCCAAGAGCCACGGTGCACAAGGCTTTCAACTGTTCACAATCCAATTAAAAAATGTCTACAATTTTTCTTTATCAGAGACGTCTGACCATGGAAGTGTCGGTCACTGACAACATCCAGCGCGCCCCACCCGATGTGGAACCCTCTCGACGCGAGCGCTCCACCACCCAGCCGCGAGCCTCGATTCGCTGCCCCGAAAGCCCCTTGAGCCAGCGACGATCAAAACGCTCCAGGACATTGGGTGCAATGCGCAATACAACCGCGCCCCGCAATGTGATCCAAACACCCCCGCGATTGCGCTGCACCTTGCTCACACGCCCTTCAAGCACAACAAAACCCGAACCGCGAATCTGCTCCGCTTTCAGTACAGGTGAACGCCGCCAGAGCCCCAGCCCGGCTCGGCGCGCATGTTTTTCAGCGGCTTGCTGACAAGCCACCAGGGCGACGTTCGGCGCCAGTGCAATCTGGTAGGCCAGCCCTTCAGCGATCAAGCGCGCCTCAAAGTTGATGCCATTGGCACCATAGACATGAGCCAGGGTCCGGCCATAGCGATCACGCCGCTCACGCCCGGGCAACAAACCGACTCGACCACCACTCTGCGTCACCAATTGCTGCAAGCGTTGCCGCGCCGCCACCGCGAAAGGCTCGGCCGACCGCCCTTTAGCGGCCAGCTCCGGCGCATTGAGGCCGATCATGCGTACGCTGCGGCCATCCTTGAGGCGCAGCGTGTCGCCATCCACCACCCGCTGCACGGTTGCAGGAATCAGTCCCTTCGGTACCGGGCAAAACGCCTCGGCGGTGGTCAGCCAAATCGCAGACACAAAAAAGGCGCCCACTAGGGACGCCTTTTTCATCAGCGAGGAAAGTCGGTAACGGCTTTCCAGAACGATCAGCCTCAGGCCTTTTTCGTTGCGCCGAAAGCACCGAAGCGCGACTTGAACTTGTCGACACGACCGCCAACGTCCAGAGTCTTTTGCTTACCGGTGTAGAACGGGTGGCACTCGTTGCACACGTCCAGGCTCAGAGGCTTGGCCAGGGTGGAGCGAGTTTCGATGACGTTACCGCAGCTGCAAGTGGCGGTAATGGCTTCGTATACTGGATGGATATCGGCTTTCATGGTGTATTCCTCAGGCTAGCGTGCCGCCACCCAACACTATTGTTGAATACCGCACGAATTAGGGCGCGAATTCTACCAGACCCCGTCAATCGCGCAAGAGATCCTGACTGCACTCCATCAGAAAAACCCCGAGCAGCCTTGACAGCACCCGGTTTGCCGTTCCGTGAGCGACGACGGCCGTCCCGGCACAGCTCAAAGGTCGCAGGAACCGGAGCCGTACACGCTTGTGCAGGACACTCCAGAGCGCCTCTGTTAGGCTCCGGGGCTTATTTACTGTCCGCTCAACGAGATTTTCCCGCGTGCCCGACGCCATCCTGCGCCTCGCCCTGCCTTCGCCCCTGCGCCGCTTGTTCGACTACCGTGCACCCGCCGGCGTGCTGCGCACCCAGTTGCACCCGGGCATGCGCCTGCGGGTGCCGTTCGGCCGTCGGGAAATGATCGGCATTCTGGTGGAAGTGGCGGATCACAGCGAAGTCCCGGCCGAGAAACTCAAGCCGGCGCTGGCCTTGCTGGACCCCACCCCGCCACTGCCACACGCCCTGCTCAAGCTGTGCCTGTGGACCGCCCAGTATTATCAGCACAGCCTGGGCGACACCCTGAGCTGGGCGCTGCCGGTGCTACTGCGCCAGGGAGAGCCGGCCGAGGCCCGCCAGGAGCGTTTCTGGTCGATTGCCCCTGGCGCCCGCCTTGATGACCCACGCATCGCCCGTGCCCCGCGCCAGCGTGAAGCCCTGGCAACCCTGGCCCAGCATCCCCATGGCGTGCCCCATGCATTGCTGAGCAAGCTGATGCTGAGCAAGGACAGCCTGGATCTGCTTCTGGCCAAGGACCTGGTGCAGGTGGAAGTACGCAAGCACGCTCCGGGCGTGCGCCACGAACACTGGCTGGCCCAGCCCGAGTTGCCGCTCAACAGCGAGCAGCGCGCCGCCTACGAGGCCATCCGCGCCGGGTTCGACAGTTATCACGCCTTTCTCCTGGCTGGCGTCACCGGCAGCGGCAAGACCGAGGTCTACCTGCAGCTGATCCGCGAAACCCTGGAAGCCGGCAAGCAGGCGCTGGTGCTGATCCCGGAGATCAACCTGGGGCCGCAAACCCTGGCGCGCTTCGAGCAGCGCTTCAACGCACGCATCGCCCTGCTGCACTCGGCGGTCAATGATCGGGAACGCCTGGACGCCTGGCTCGCGGCCCGGGATGGCGAAGCCGATATCATCATCGGCACCCGCTCGGCCCTGTTCACCCCGATGAAGAATCCCGGGCTGATCATCATCGACGAGGAGCACGATGGCTCCTATAAACAGCAGGAAGGCCTGCGCTACCACGCCCGGGACCTGGCGCTGGTGCGGGCACGCCAGGAAAACATCCCGATTGTCCTGGGCTCGGCCACCCCATCCCTGGAAAGCCTGCACAACGCCTACACCGGTCGCTATGGCCTGCTGCGCCTGAACGAGCGGGCCGGTGGCGCCAAACAGCCACGCTTCCTGCGCCTGGATGTGAAGAGTCGCCCCTTGGACAGCGGTATTTCAGGCCCCATGCAACAAGCCATCGGTCAGACCCTGGCCGCCGGGCAGCAAGTGCTGGTGTTTCTCAACCGCCGGGGCTTCGCTCCGACCCTGCTCTGCCATGACTGCGGCTGGATGTCTGAATGTCAGCGCTGCGATGCCCGGATGACCGTGCACCAGCGCTCCGGCGAGTTGCGCTGCCACCATTGTGGCCACGTCGAGCGCGTGCCCCGGCACTGTCCGCAATGCGGCAAGGTCGACCTGCGCCCCGTGGGTGCCGGGACCGAGCGGGCCGAAGAACGCCTGGGAATACTCTTCCCCGACTACCCGGTACTACGGGTGGACCGCGACAGCACCTCACGCAAGGATGCGATGAACCAACTGTTCGCCACCATCCAGAAAGGTCATCCGTGCATCCTGGTGGGCACCCAGATGCTGGCCAAGGGGCACCACTTCCCCCGGGTCACCCTGGTATCGATCCTCGATGCCGACGGCGGCCTGTTCTCCGGCGACTTCCGTGCCAGCGAGCGCATGGCGCAACTGATCGTCCAGGTGGCCGGGCGCGCGGGACGCGCCGAAGAACCGGGCAAGGTGATCATCCAGACTCACCTCGCCGACCACCCGCTACTGGTGCAACTGACCGAACAGGGCTACTTCGCCTTTGCCGAGCAGGCCCTGAGCGAGCGCCGCGCCGCCGGCCTGCCACCCTTCGCCCATCTAGCGCTGCTGCGGGCCGAAGCCCACAAGCCAGGCCAGGCCGAAGGTTTTCTGGACGAAGCCTGCAGCGAAGCCGAGCGCTTGCTGACGGAACAGAACCTGGGCGGCATCGAACTGTTGGGCCCGGTGCCGGCGCCGATGGAGCGGCGCGCCGGACGTTACCGTGCGCAATTGCTGCTGCAGGCCAACGCCCGGGCACCGCTGCACCGGCTACTCAGCAGTTGGCTGCTGGTGCTGGAGCAGATGCCCAGCGGGCGCCAGGTACGCTGGTCGCTGGATGTGGACCCAGTGGATTTGTATTGATCAACATCGCGCCTTTGCGAGCAGGCCGGCTCCCACGATAGATAGCAACCCACCCACAAGAGCAGGCTCGCCCGCAGACGGGACCCAGTAGCCACCACCGATCCCTCAGCAGCCCTCTATAGTTGGCAAGCCCGCTTCAGCAACGGATAATGCCCAGTTTTTCCACCCGCGCACCGAAGCGCCGCCGCGCCAGCGGTCGAACGAGAAGACCATGAAAGACACCATTCGCCAGCTCATCCAGCAAGCCATCACCCAACTCGTCACCGAAGGTGTGTTGCCAGAAGGCCTGACGCCGGCGATCCAGGTCGAAAACACTCGCGACAAGACCCACGGTGACTTCGCCAGCAATATCGCCATGATGCTGGCCAAGCCCGCCGGCATGAAGCCTCGCGACCTGGCGGAAAAAATCATTGCCGCATTGCCGGCCCATGAAGACCTGAGCAAGGCAGAAATCGCCGGCCCGGGCTTCATCAACTTCTTCCAGAACACCCAGGCCCTGGCCGCGCGCCTGGACGCCGCCCTCGGCGACGAACGCCTGGGCGTGCGCAAGGCCAGCCCGGCACAACGCACCGTGGTCGACATGTCGGCGCCTAACCTGGCCAAAGAGATGCACGTCGGCCATCTGCGCTCCACCATCATCGGCGACGGCGTGGCGCGGGTCCTGGAGTTCCTCGGCGATACCGTGATCCGCCAGAACCACGTCGGCGACTGGGGCACCCAGTTCGGCATGCTGATGGCCTACCTGGAAGAGAACCCGATCACCAGCGACGAGCTGTCGGACCTGGAGAACTTCTACCGCGCCGCCAAGCAACGCTTTGACGAATCCGAAGCCTTTGCCGATCGTGCCCGCAGCCTGGTGGTCAAGCTGCAAGCCGGCGATCCGGACTGCCTGGAGCTGTGGACCAAGTTCAAGGACATCTCCCTGTCCCACTGCCAGAAGATCTATGAGCTGCTGAACGTCAAGCTGACCATGGCCGACGTCATGGGCGAAAGCGCCTATAACGACGACCTGATCAATGTGGTCAACGACCTCAAGGCCAAGGGCATGCTGGTGGAGAGCAACGGCGCCCAGTGCGTGTTCCTCGACGAGTTCAAGAACGCCGAAGGCGAACCGCTGCCAGTGATCATCGTCAAGGCCGACGGCGGCTACCTGTACGCCACCACCGACCTGGCCGCCGTGCGCTACCGCAGTGGCAAGCTCAAGGCCGATCGCGCCCTGTACTTCGTCGACCAGCGCCAGGCCCTACACTTCCAGCAAGTGTTCGCCGTCGCCCGCAAGGCCGGCTTCGTGACCCATCCGATGGAAATGGAGCACATGGGCTTTGGCACCATGAACGGCGCTGACGGCCGTCCGTTCAAGACCCGCGACGGCGGCACCGTAAAACTCATCGACCTGCTGACCGAAGCCGAAGAGCGCGCCTACGCCCTGGTCAAAGAGAAAAACCCGCAACTGCCGGAAGCCGACCTGCGCAGCATCGCCAAGGTAGTGGGCATCGACTCGGTGAAATACGCCGACCTGTCCAAGCACCGCACCAGCGACTACAGCTTCAACTTCGACCTGATGCTCAACTTCGAAGGCAACACCGCCCCTTACCTGTTGTACGCCTACACCCGCGCCGCCGGTGTGTTCCGCAAGCTGGGCAAGGACTTCAGCGAAGTCGGTGGCCAGATCGAACTGCACGCGGCCCAGGAACTGGAGCTGGCGGCCAAGCTGGCGCAGTTCGGCGAGATCCTCAACAACGTCGCCGACAAGGGCACGCCGCACATCCTCTGCACCTACCTGTACGACGTGGCCGGGCTGTTCTCCAGCTTCTACGAGAACTGCCCGATCCTGGCGGCCGAGACGCCGACGCAGATGCACAGCCGCCTGCGCCTCACCGAACTGACCCGTCGCACCCTCAAGCAAGGTCTGGAACTGCTGGGCCTCAAAGTCCTGGAGCAAATGTAAGTTGGCTGCCAAGAAAAAACCTGCACCCAAGCGTGGCGCCAGCCGTTACCAGGCCCCGGCCAAGAAGCCGATTCCGGGCTGGTTGTGGCTGGCCATCGGCCTGACCATTGGCGCCTTCATCGTATTCCTGATGAAGCTCGAACCAGGCAAGGGCGGCGACAGCGTCAAGCGCGAGAAGATCGAACAGCAGAAAGCCAGCAAGATCGCCGAGGCCAACAAGACCCCGCCGAGCCCGCAGCAACCGGTGAAGCCCAAGTACGACTTCTATACCCTGCTGCCGGAATCGGAAGTGATAGTGCCGCCCGAGGCCGTGCCGGAGAAAACCCTGCCGACGCCGCAAGTGCCACCGGTGCCCACCACCCCGGTGACCCCGGCGGAAGCGGCGAAGATCGACACCGCCCGGGCCCAGGCGGCCCTGGCCGGCATCACCCCACCGCCAGCGCCACCGGTGGCCAAGGCGGCGCCGGTGACCAAGTTCTTCCTCCAGGCCGGCTCGTTCCGCAAGCAGGCCGATGCCGACAAGGTACGGGCGCAGATCATCCTGCTGGGCCAATCGGTGGCGGTGGAATCCGGCACGGTGAAGGACGAAACCTGGTACCGGGTATTGGTGGGGCCGTTCAGCAACCGTGAACAACTGACCGTGGCCCAGAAACAACTGGCCGGTGCCGGCTTCAGCAACCTGTTGTTACAACAGCGCCAGAGCCGCTAAGCCGACGGCTACACGATTGATCGCGAACAAGCCCACTCCTGCACAACGCGCGGTAGGAGCGGGCTTGCCCGCGAAGCGCTTGCAGCTTGCAACAAAGACCGCCGGTCCCCCGCTACAGCCTCCAGTTGAAAAACGCTCAGCCACCCCCATATGAGTTTCCATCAGGGCACTTTCGCCCCGCTGTGTGGAGACTTCCCCTTGACCACCATCGTTTCAGTCCGCCGCCACGGCAAAGTCGTCATGGGCGGCGACGGCCAGGTATCTCTCGGCAACACCGTGATGAAAGGCAACGCGAAAAAAGTCCGTCGCCTGTACCACGGCCAGGTGATCGCCGGTTTTGCCGGGGCCACCGCTGACGCCTTCACCCTGTTCGAACGTTTCGAAGGCCAGCTGGAGAAACATCAGGGTCACTTGGTGCGAGCCGCTGTTGAACTGGCCAAGGAATGGCGCACCGATCGCTCCCTGAGCCGCCTGGAAGCCATGCTGGCTGTCGCCAACAAGGACGCTTCCTTGATCATCACCGGCAACGGCGACGTGGTTGAGCCCGAAGACGGCCTGATCGCCATGGGTTCCGGCGGCGCCTACGCCCAGGCCGCAGCCAGCGCCTTGCTGAAGAAGACCGACCTGTCGGCCCGTGAAATCGTCGAGACCGCCCTGGGTATCGCCGGCGACATCTGTGTATTCACCAACCACACTCAAACCATCGAGGAGCAGGATCTCGCGGAATAAGCCTGTTACGGCGCTCGCGCCACGGCATTCATTCTTGCTTGAGGACCGCCAATTACTATGTCCATGACACCCCGCGAAATCGTCCACGAACTCAACCGCCATATCATCGGCCAGGACGATGCCAAGCGCGCCGTCGCTATCGCTCTGCGTAACCGCTGGCGCCGCATGCAGCTACCGGCCGAGCTGCGCGTTGAAGTAACCCCCAAGAACATCCTGATGATCGGCCCGACCGGTGTCGGCAAGACCGAAATCGCCCGGCGCCTGGCCAAACTGGCCAATGCCCCCTTTATCAAGGTCGAAGCCACTAAATTCACCGAGGTCGGCTATGTCGGCCGCGACGTTGAATCGATCATTCGTGACCTGGCCGACGCGGCGATCAAGATGTTCCGCGAACAGGAGATGATCCGGGTTCGCCACCGCGCCGAAGACGCCGCCGAAGAACGCATCCTCGATGCCCTGCTGCCACCGGCACGCACGGGTTTTGGCGGCGATGAAGCGCCAGCCCAGGACTCCAACACCCGCCAGCTGTTCCGCAAGCGCCTGCGCGAAGGCCAACTGGACGACAAGGAAATCGAGATCGAAGTAGCGGAAATCAGTGGTGTCGACATCTCTGCGCCACCAGGCATGGAAGAAATGACCAACCAGCTGCAAAGCCTGTTCGCCAACATGGGCAAGGGCAAGCGCAAGAGCCGCAAGCTCAAGGTCAAGGAAGCGCTGAAGCTGGTGCGCGACGAAGAAGCCAGCCGCCTGGTCAACGATGAGGAACTCAAAGCCAAGGCCCTGGAGGCCGTCGAGCAACATGGCATCGTGTTCATCGACGAGATCGACAAGGTGGCCAAGCGCGGCAATTCCGGCGGCGTCGACGTGTCCCGCGAAGGCGTACAGCGCGACCTGCTGCCGCTGATCGAGGGCTGCACCGTCAACACCAAGCTGGGCATGGTCAAGACCGACCACATCCTGTTCATTGCCTCCGGCGCCTTCCACCTGAGCAAGCCCAGCGATCTGGTGCCAGAGCTGCAAGGCCGCCTGCCGATCCGTGTGGAGCTCAAGGCACTGTCGCCGGAAGACTTCGAGCGCATCCTCAGCGAGCCCCATGCTTCGCTGACCGAGCAGTACCGGGAGCTGTTGAAGACCGAGGGCCTGAATATCGAGTTCCTGCCCGACGGCATCAAGCGTCTGGCGGAGATTGCCTGGCAGGTCAACGAGAAGACCGAGAACATCGGTGCCCGTCGCCTGCACACCCTGCTCGAGCGCCTGCTGGAAGAGGTATCGTTCAGCGCCGGTGACCTGGCCAGCGCCCATAACGAAGAGCCGATCCGTATCGATGCTGCCTACGTCAACAGCCACCTGGGCGAATTGGCGCAGAACGAAGACCTGTCCCGTTATATCCTGTAAGCCTTCACTACCCACGTAGGAGCCGGCCTGTCGGCGATAGGGCCAAACCCGATCGCCGACAGGCCGGCTCCTACCGGAAGGACTACAGGTCATGAGCAAACTCCCCACCGGCATCAACCTGCATAAAGCCTCGAAAACCCTGACCCTGACCTATGGGCCAGACGAGGTCTATCAGCTGCCTGCAGAATTCCTGCGGGTGCACTCCCCCTCCGCCGAGGTCCAGGGCCACGGCAAACCCATCCTCCAGTTCGGCAAGCTAGGCGTGGGCCTGAGCAAGGTTGAACCGGCTGGCCAGTACGCACTGAAATTGACCTTCGATGATGGCCATGACAGCGGATTGTTCACCTGGGAATACCTGTATCAGTTGGCGCTGCGCCAGGACGATCTGTGGAACGATTATCTGGCGGAGCTCAAAGCCGCCGGAAAAACCCGCGATCCGAATCAGTCCGTCATCAAGCTGATGCTCTAACTCAAGCCTCCGACTGTTTAGAGGGCATTTTCTAATTCCATCTGTTTGAATGCTGGGCTGTATGGCCAATGAATGGCCTGCTTGCGAAAAAAATTAAACTCGGGTAACCAATGGAGCTGGCAAGTTCCCTGCAGAGTTTTGCGAGCCTGTAAGGCAGCGGTGCGCAATTAACGGTCACCCGAGCAGTAGTACCTGGCATCGTGCTGTGTGACTGCACAGCAGGTCCGGTACTCGTCTCAGGACAATGGAGCGTCGTAGATGAGTAACAAGAATAACGATGACCTGAAACGCCAAGCCTCGGAAAACACCCTGGGGCTCAATCCGGTCATCGGCTTGCGTAGAAAGGATCTGCTTACCTCTGCTCGAATGGTGCTTGCCCAGGCCATCAAACAACCCATCCACAGCGTCAAGCACGTTGCGCATTTCGGCCTCGAACTGAAGAACGTGATGTTCGGCAAGTCGACGCTGCAACCGGAGAGCGACGACCGTCGCTTCAACGATCCGGCCTGGAGCCAGAACCCGCTGTACAAACGCTACCTGCAAACCTATCTGGCATGGCGCAAAGAGCTCCACGACTGGATCGGCGACAGCAGCCTGTCGGAACAGGACATCAGCCGCGGCCACTTCGTGATCAACCTGATGACCGAGGCCATGGCCCCGACCAACAGCGCGGCCAACCCTGCCGCAGTCAAACGCTTCTTCGAAACCGGCGGCAAGAGCCTGCTCGACGGCCTGTCCCACCTGGCCAAGGACCTGGTGCACAACGGCGGCATGCCCAGCCAGGTGAATATGGACGCCTTCGAAGTCGGCAAGAACCTGGGCACCAGCGAAGGGGCTGTGGTGTTTCGCAACGATGTCCTGGAACTGATCCAGTACCGGCCGATCACCGAGCAGGTGCATGAACGCCCACTGCTGGTGGTGCCGCCGCAGATCAACAAGTTCTATGTCTTCGACCTCAGCCCGGACAAGAGCCTGGCGCGGTTCTGCCTGCGTAACAATGTGCAGACCTTCATCGTCAGCTGGCGCAACCCCACCAAGGCACAGCGGGAATGGGGCCTGTCCACCTATATCGAGGCCCTGAAAGAGGCCGTCGACGTGGTGACCGCGATCACCGGCAGCAAAGACGTGAACATGCTCGGTGCCTGCTCCGGCGGCATCACCTGCACGGCCTTGCTGGGCCACTATGCAGCGCTGGGGGAGAAGAAGGTCAATGCCCTGACCCTGCTGGTCAGCGTGCTCGACACCACCCTGGATACCCAGGTAGCCCTGTTCGTCGACGAGCAGACTCTGGAAGCGGCCAAGCGCCACTCCTATCAGGCCGGTGTCCTCGAAGGCCGGGACATGGCCAAAGTGTTCGCCTGGATGCGCCCCAACGATCTGATCTGGAACTACTGGGTCAACAACTACCTGCTGGGTAATGAGCCGCCGGTGTTCGACATCCTGTTCTGGAACAACGACACCACCCGCCTACCTGCCGCATTCCACGGCGACCTGATCGAGATGTTCAAGAACAATCCGCTGATCCGCCCCAATGCACTGGAAGTGTGCGGGACGCCGATCGACCTGAAGCAAGTCACGGCCGACATTTTCTCCCTGGCCGGCACCAACGATCACATCACTCCGTGGAAGTCCTGCTACAAGTCGGCACAACTGTTCGGCGGCAATGTGGAGTTCGTGCTGTCCAGCAGCGGTCATATCCAGAGCATCCTCAATCCGCCAGGCAACCCGAAAGCGCGCTACATGACCAGCAGCGATATCCCTGCCTGTCCCGATCAGTGGCAGGAAAACTCGGTCAAGCACACCGACTCCTGGTGGTTGCACTGGCAAGCCTGGCAAGCCGAGCGCTCGGGCGAACTGAAAGCGGCACCCAGTGTTCTGGGCAACAAGAAATACCCAGCCGCCGAGGCTGCACCGGGGACCTACGTCCACGAACGTTGAGCCCAGGTAGTAAACGACGCGGCGCCAGGAGGTGCCGCCAAGCCCTATTCTTGGTACGAGGCCTGGCCTCAGGAAATCCGGAGGACGCCCGGGAAGGCTCCTCCAATGGTTCAATTCACAGGGCTACGGCATGCCACACTCTTTCATCTTCCGTACCGTTGATCTGGACGGCCAGACCATCCGCACTGCGGTACGCCCCGGCAAGCCTCACTTGACGCCGCTGCTGATCTTCAACGGTATCGGCGCCAACCTGGAGCTGGTGTTCCCCTTCGTCCAAGCCCTGGACCCGGACCTGGAGGTCATTGCCTTCGACGTCCCGGGGGTTGGCGGCTCCTCGACCCCAAGCCGGCCTTATCGTTTCCCGGGCCTGGCCAAGCTGACCGCACGCATGCTCGATTACCTGGACTATGGCCAGGTCAACGCGGTGGGCGTTTCATGGGGCGGGGCCCTGGCCCAGCAATTCGCCTACGACTACCCGGAGCGCTGCAAGAAGCTGGTGCTGGCAGCCACCGCCGCCGGCGCTTTCATGGTCCCCGGCAAGCCCAAAGTGCTGTGGATGATGGCCAGCCCGCGGCGCTACGTGCAGCCCTCCCACGTAATGCGCATCGCCCCGCTGATCTACGGCGGCTCCTTCCGCCGCGACCCGAACCTGGCCGCTGAACACGCGGCCAAGGTGCGCTCGGCCGGCAAGCTGGGCTATTACTGGCAGCTGTTCGCCGGCCTGGGCTGGACCAGCATTCACTGGCTGCACAAGATCCGCCAGCCGACCCTGGTGCTGGCCGGTGATGACGATCCGCTGATCCCCTTGGTCAACATGCGTATGCTGGCCTGGCGAATTCCCAACGCCCAGCTGCACATCATCGATGACGGCCACCTGTTCCTGATCACCCGGGCCGAGGCCGTTGCCCCCATCATCATGAAGTTCCTCCAGGAGGAACGACAAAGGGCAGTGATGCATCCGCATCCCCAACCTTTGCGTCCCGTGAAGTAAAAGATACCTGTCGACAGGATCGTCGCGCGCAAGAAGGGCCAGGACCGACTATGTTGTCTGTCTTGGATTGGTCTGCTTGTTAGTGGTTTGACGAAGGAGTGTTGACTCATGCAAGACAAACCTGCGCAGGGCTCGCTGCCCTCCCCCGCAGCCTATATCAACGCACAGAGTGCGATCACCGGTCTGCGCGGCCGGGATCTGCTTTCCACGTTGCGCAGCCTCGCGGCCCACAGTCTACGTAATCCGTTGCACAGCGCCCGTCATACCTTAGCGCTGGGCGGCCAGCTGGGACGCGTGCTGCTGGGGGAAACCCTGCACAAACCCAACCCCAAGGACAACCGTTTCGCCGACCCGGCCTGGACCCTCAACCCTTTTTACAAACGGGGTCTGCAGGCTTACCTGAGCTGGCAGAAGCAAGTCCGGAACTGGATCGACGAGAGCACAATGAGCGAGGACGACCGGGCCCGGGCACACTTTGCCTTTTCCCTGCTCAATGACGCCGTGGCGCCCTCCAACACCCTGCTCAACCCGTTGGCCCTCAAGGAGATTTTCAACACCGGTGGCAACAGCGTGGTGCGCGGCATCAGCAACCTGGTGGATGACCTGCTGCACAACAACGGATTGCCCAGCCAGGTGACCAAACACGCCTTCGAAGTCGGCCGGAACCTGGCCGTAACCCCGGGTTCGGTGGTGTTTCGCAATGAATTGCTGGAACTGATCCAGTACAGCCCCATGAGCGAAAAACAGTACGCCAAGCCAGTGCTGATCGTGCCGCCACAGATCAACAAGTACTACATTTTCGACCTCAGCCCGGCCAACAGCTTCGTTCAGTACGCGCTGAAGAACGGCCTGCAGGTGTTCATGATCAGCTGGCGCAACCCGGACGTGCGCCATCGCGAATGGGGCCTGTCGAGCTATGTGGAAGCGGCCGAAGAGGCACTGAATGTCACTCGCGCCATTACCGGCAGTCGGGAAGTCAATCTGGTGGGCGCCTGCGCTGGCGGCCTGACCATCGCCGCCCTGCAAGGCCACCTGCAGGCCAAGCGGCAACTGCGCCGGGTTGCCAGCGCCACCTACCTGGTGAGTCTGCTGGACAGCCAGCTGGACAGCCCGGCCACCTTGTTTGCCGATGAGAAAACCCTGGAGGCAGCCAAGCGTCGCTCCTACCAGCAAGGGGTGCTGGACGGTCGCGACATGGCCAAGGTGTTTGCCTGGATGCGCCCCAACGACCTGATCTGGAACTACTGGGTCAACAACTACCTGCTGGGCAAGGAGCCGCCGGTCTTCGACATCCTGTACTGGAACAACGACAGCACCCGCTTGCCCGCCGCCTTGCACGGCGATCTGCTGGACTTCTTCAAGCACAACCCGCTGAGCCACGAGGGTGGACTGGAAGTCTGCGGCACACCGATCGACTTGCAGAAGGTCACGGTGGACAGCTTCAGCGTGGCCGGGATCAACGACCACATCACGCCCTGGGACGCGGTGTACCGCTCGACCCTGCTGCTGGGAGGCGAGAAACGCTTTGTACTGTCCAACAGCGGGCACGTGCAGAGCATCCTCAACCCACCAAGCAACCCCAAGGCCAACTACGTGGAGAACCACAAGCTCAGCAGCGACCCTCGAGCCTGGTACTACGACGCCAAACACGTCGACGGTAGTTGGTGGAGCCAATGGTTGACCTGGGTTCAGGAACACTCCGGAGCGCAGCGGGAAACCCTGACCACCCTGGGCAACCAGAACTACCCACCGATGGAGGCTGCTCCAGGCACCTACGTGCGCGTGCGCTGAAGACACTTTGCACCACGACTCCGCCGCTGGAGTCGTACCCCTCAATGGACCGACAAGAAGTCAGGATGAAGACCCGCGACCGGATACTCGAATGTGCCCTGCAACTGTTCAACCAGAAGGGCGAGCCCAATGTCTCCACCATGGAGGTGGCCAATGAAATGGGGATCAGCCCCGGCAACCTCTACTACCACTTCCATGGCAAGGAACCTCTGGTGCTCGGCTTGTTCGAGCGTTTCCAGAACGAGCTGACACCGCTGCTGGACCCTCCGTCCGATGCCCAACTGGCGCCGGAAGACTATTGGTTGTTCCTACACTTGATTGTCGAGCGCCTGGCCCACTACCGCTTTCTGTTCCAGGACCTCTCCAACCTTGCGGGACGCCTGCCGAAACTGGCCAAAGGCATTCGCAATCTGCTCAACGCCCTCAAGCGCACCCTGGCTTCCCTGCTGGCTCGGCTCAAGGCCCTAGGCCAACTGGTCAGCGGCACCCAAGCCCTGGGCCAGCTGGTGGAACAGATCACCATGACCTTGCTGTTCTCACTGGATTACCAACGGATTCTCGATCGCGAAGGCGAAGTACGCCTGGTGGTCTACCAGATCATGATGCTGGTGGCGCCGCACCTACTGCCACCGGCAAAACTGGCCACGGAACAGATGGCCCTGCGTTACCTGGATGAACAGGGGTAGCCGATGGCTACCCAATAAAAAACGCCCGACCTTCGCAGGCCGGGCGTTTTTTTGTGTGCCTGATGTAATCAGGACTGGCTGCTTGGCGTCACTGGAGTTGGCGCTGCAGTCGGAGTTACAGCCGGGCCAGGTGCTGCGGCGGAATTCGCCGAGTTGGCCGAGGCCACTGGTGCCGCAGTTGCAGGCTTGGCTGTTGCAGCGGGCTTGGCTGCTACAGGCTTTTTCGCCACGGCCGGCTTCGCAGCGGGTTTGGCGGCGGCTTTCACCGCTGGCTTGGCAGCGGGTTTGGCCGCTGGCTTGGCGGCAACGGGCTTGGCGGCGGGTTTGGTTGCCGGTTTGGCGGCCGCTGTTTTCGCTGCT
The DNA here is from genome assembly GCF_042980055.1 of Pseudomonas danubii. Lineage (NCBI taxonomy): Bacteria > Pseudomonadati > Pseudomonadota > Gammaproteobacteria > Pseudomonadales > Pseudomonadaceae > Pseudomonas > Pseudomonas danubii. The sequence continues at coordinate 1,704,514 of NZ_CP116502.1, read as the reverse complement.
GGTTTGGCAGCAGGTTTTGCGGCGGCCTTGACTGCCGGTTTGGCGGCAGGCTTGACCAGTGGTTTGGCAGCAGGTTTTGCCGCCGGTTTGGCGGCAGCGGTCTTGGCCGCAACCGGCGCGACCTTGGCACCTGTGAGTTTCTCGATCTGCTTGGTCAGGGTATCGACCTTGTCGTGCAGCGCCTTGACCTCATTGCGGCTCGGTACGCCCAGACGCGAGATGGCACTGTTCAAACGCTTGTCGAAAGCGCCTTCCAGTTCATCCCACTTGCCCAGGGCGCGGTCCTTGACGTCGCTGATGCGTGACTTGGCGGAACTTGCGGAGTCTTTGGCAGCATCCACTTTCTTGCCAACTACGCTCTTGGTCAGTTTCTCGGCTTTCTCACCGTCCTTGACCAGTGTCTCGAAAAGCTTGCTGCCGTCAGAGTCGATTTTCGAGTACACGCCTAAACCAGCAAGCCAAATTTTACGGGAGTACTCTTCGACTTTCCCGATCCACGAGCTGCCTTCTTTTTCAGTATTCTTTTTACCAGCCATCCCGTTCTCCTTAATGTTTACGCGCGACACGTTCGAGCAACGCCGTCAGCTCATCGAGCTTAGCAGAGAGTGTCTCAACGTCATGTTTAGACGGAATGCCGATACGATTCAAGGCACTGGCGACGCGCGTGTCAAAAGCCTTCTCGACTTTATCCAGTTGCACTTCGACTTTGCCTTTAAGAGTGCTGACATCCCCTTTAACGCTATCAATCTGACTGTTGGCAGCTTCAAGTTGTTCAGTGACAACTTTTTTGCCTTTCTTTTCAACGGATTGACCAGCCTTGATCAACTCCTGGAAGTAGTCGCTGCCCTCCTGGCCAACTTTGGCGTAGGCACCCAGGCCTGCCAGCCAGATCTTGCGGGCATAGGTTTTGACTTCGCTCAGAGCTGTTGATTGAACATCAACTTTTTTCTTCAGAATTACTTTGGCCATGGTGCACCTCACGCGCAGAAGGTTTGAGGAACTGCCCTCGGAAAGAGGACCTGAGGCACAACCTAAAGAGAAAAATTAGAATCGGCACCCTAACGAATGTCATCAAATCATGTAGGAGCCTGCTGGCCGGCGATGCGCTTTGCCTGGCACCGTTGCAGTGCCTGCGATGCGCCGACAAGCCGGCTCCTGCGGGTGGACTCAGGTCAGGGCCTTGTCCAGGGCCTTTTCGATTTCCGACTTGATGGTGCCGCTCATGGCGGACATCAACAGCCCCAGTTCCACATCGATACGGATCGATTCTTCGCCCACATGCACTGCGCCTTTGACGCCTGAGCGCTTGAGATTCAGGGTATCCCCTGCCCATTGCGGCTCCAGGCCATACTGATCGGCGAGTTTCTGCGCCAGTTTGTCGGCCTTTTCACGGGCCACCTGCTTACCCAGGCCATGGGCACGTTCAACACTAATACGGGCCATTGAAGGACTCCTGCTGTTTCGGGACTTGCCTGAAGCATCTTGACCCTGAGTGCGTCAAAACGTCCCGGCGGATCGCTATCTTACATTCAGCCTTGCCAAGACAAAGACCGCCACCGGCATTAGAATGTCGCGCATTCTCTTTTGGTGACAGCGATATGACTGATCAGCGCAAAGGCAGCGATGCCGAACCCACCACGCACTTCGGCTTCAAGAACGTTCCTGAAAGCCAGAAGGCGGAAAAAGTCGCAGAAGTGTTCCACTCGGTAGCGGCCAAGTACGACCTGATGAATGACGTACTGTCCGGCGGCATGCACCGCTTGTGGAAACGCTTCACCATCGAGCTGTCGGGCGTACGCGCCGGCAATCGCGTATTGGACATCGCCGGCGGCACTGGCGACCTGACCAAGCGCTTCTCCCACCTGGTAGGCCCTACTGGCCAAGTGGTACTGGCCGACATCAACGAGTCCATGCTCAAGGTCGGTCGCGACCGCCTGCTGGACCTGGGTGTGGCCGGCAACGTCGAATTCGTCCAGGCCGATGCGGAAAAACTGCCCTTCCCGGACAACCATTTCGACTGCGTGACCATCGCCTTCGGCCTGCGCAACGTCACCCATAAAGAAGACGCCCTGCGCTCCATGCTGCGAGTGCTCAAGCCCGGCGGCCGGCTGTTGGTGCTGGAGTTCTCCAAGCCGACCAACGCGCTGATGTCCAAGGTCTACGACGCCTATTCGTTCGCCTTCATGCCCCTGGCCGGCAAGCTGATCACCAACGATTCGGAGAGCTATCGCTACCTGGCCGAATCGATCCGCATGCACCCCAACCAGGAAACCCTGAAGTCGATGATGGTCGAGGCCGGTTTCGACCGCGTGACCTATCACAACATGACCGCAGGCATCGTCGCCCTGCACCGCGGCATCAAGCCCTGATGTTGCTCAGCGGCCTGCTCGCCAGCGTCGAGACCGGCATCAATCGGGTGTTGCGTCTGGACAGTACGGCCCTGCCGCGCCTGCAGCACCTCAATGGCAAGGTGATCGCAGTGGATTGCCGCAACCCGGCATTGCAGCTGTTCATCCTGCCCAGCGACGAAGGCCTGATGCTGGCCTCCCAGTGGGCTGCGGACCCTGACTGCACCCTCCGCGCACCGGCTTCAAGCCTGATGCGCCTGGCACTGAGCAAGGACAAGACCGCGATCCTGCACAGCCCCGAAGTAGAGCTGGAAGGCGACAGCGGCGTGCTGCTGGACCTGGCGGCCATCCTCCAGGACCTGGAGCTGGACTGGGAATACGAACTGTCCCGGTGGCTGGGCCCCGTGGCCACCCAACTGTTCAGTGGCCATGTGCGCAGCCGCGCCCGCTGGTATCAGCAAGGATTTGCCAGCCTGAATCAGAACCTCGCCGAATTCCTCGCCGAAGAATCGCGCACCCTGGTGGGTCAGCGCGAAGCCGAAGCGCGCTTTCGTGAGCTGGATCAGGCCAAACTCGACCTGGAACGTCTTGAGGCGCGCTTCGAGCGCCTTTCCCGCTCCCTTGACCCAAGCGATAACGCATGAAGCTGCTTGCCGTCCGCCGTCTGTTGCGCATCCAGCGCGTCGTGATCCGTTACCGCCTCGATGACCTGCTGTTTGCCCTGCCCCTGCCCTGGTTTCTCCTGGCCCTGCGCTTCGCCCTGCCCTGGCGCTGGTTCCCGCGCAAGCCGCTGGAACTGAGCCGCGGTGCCCGGCTGCGCCTGGCGCTGCAGGACCTGGGGCCGATCTTCATCAAGTTCGGGCAGATCCTCTCCACCCGCCGCGACCTGCTGCCGGAAGACATCGCCGACGAACTGATGCTGCTGCAGGACCGGGTGCCACCGTTCGATTCGCAGAAATCCGTGGCCCTGATCGAAGAGCAACTGGGCAAGAAGATCAGCGACGTGTTCAGCCGCTTCGATATCGAGCCGCTGGCCTCGGCCTCGGTGGCCCAGGTCCACGCCGCCAAGCTCAAGACCGGTGAAGAAGTGGTGGTCAAGGTGATCCGCCCCGGGCTCAAGCCAATCATCGCCCAGGACCTGGCGTGGCTATTCATCCTCGCCCGCGCCGCGGAAAAGCTTTCGGCCGACGCGCGCCTGCTGCACCCGGTGGACGTGGTCAGCGACTACGAGAAAACCATCTACGATGAGCTCGACCTGCTGCGCGAGGCGGCCAACGCCAGCCAGCTCAAGCGCAACTTCGAAGGCTCGCCGCTGCTGTATGTGCCCCAGGTCTACTGGGACTGGTGCCGGCCGAAAGTGCTGGTGATGGAGCGCATCTACGGCATTCAGGTGACCGATCTGGCAACCCTGGCCGACCAGCGCACCGACATGAAAATGCTCGCCGAGCGTGGTGTGGAGATCTTCTTCACCCAGGTGTTCCGCGACAGTTTCTTCCACGCCGACATGCACCCGGGCAACATCTTCGTCAGCACCGTGCAGCCCTGGAGCCCGCAGTACATCGCCATCGACTGCGGCATCGTCGGCAGCCTGACCCCGGAAGACCAGGACTACCTGGCGCGCAACCTGTTCGCCTTCTTCAAGCGCGACTACCGCCGCGTGGCCCAGTTGCACATTGATTCCGGCTGGGTCCCGGCAGAAACCAAGCTCAACGAATTCGAGGCGGCGATTCGCACCGTGTGCGAGCCGATCTTCGAAAAGCCGTTGAAGGACATTTCCTTTGGCCAGGTACTGATGCGCCTGTTCCAGACCGCCCGGCGCTTCAACATGGAAGTGCAGCCGCAGCTCGTGCTGCTGCAGAAAACCCTGCTCAACATCGAGGGCCTGGGCCGCCAGCTGTACCCGGACCTGGACCTGTGGAACACCGCGCAACCTTTCCTCGAACGCTGGATGCGCGAACGGGTCAGCCCGAAAGCCGTGTTCGGCAATATCCACAACCAGATCGAACAGCTCCCCCACCTGGCCAACATGACCCGCGACCTGCTGGAACGCATGTCGCAGCCCCACGCCGCCAACCCTCCGGCGCCCTGGCACAAGCGCAAGGACGACTGGTTCCTGCGCCTGCTGGGTACCGCCCATCTGGGTGGCGGCGCCGTTCTGGCCGCCGGCGGTCCGCTGCAGGAGCTGGGCCACTGGCCTGCCGGCATCATGATTGCGGTGGGTTTGTATCTGATCGTTCGCCGATAGCCAGTGGCGCGACCTGCTGGCAAACTGTCGAAATCGCCGAGGCGTCACCAGCGGGTTGAGCCCGGTTGTCGGAGTCGAAAATGAAAGATTGGCTGGACCAGATCAAGTGGGATGCGGACGGCCTGGTGCCGGCCATCGCCCAGGATCACAAGACCGGGCGCGTGCTGATGATGGCCTGGATGAACCGCGAGGCCCTGAGCCTGACCGCTGCCGAGAACCGCGCCATCTATTGGTCACGTTCCCGTGGCAAGCTATGGCGCAAGGGCGAAGAGTCCGGGCACGTGCAGAAGCTGCATGAAATGCGCCTGGACTGCGACGCTGACGTGATCATCCTGATGGTCGAGCAGATCGGCGACATTGCCTGTCACACCGGCCGCCACAGCTGTTTCTACCGCGTCTACGAAGACGGCGAGTGGAAAACCGTCGAACCGGTCCTCAAGGACCCGCACGCGATTTATTCTGCAGGACACTGACATGAGCGATACCCTCACCCGTCTGGCCCAAGTGCTGGAAGAGCGTAAAGACGCCGCAGCCGACAGCTCCTATGTGGCCAGCCTGTATCACAAGGGGCTGAACAAGATTCTGGAAAAAGTCGGTGAAGAATCGGTGGAAACCATCATCGCCGCCAAGGACGCCGCCATCAGCGGTGACTGCAGCGATGTGATCTATGAAACCGCAGACCTGTGGTTCCATACCCTGGTCATGCTGGCACAGTTGGGTCAGCACCCCCAGGCCGTGCTCGATGAACTGGATCGCCGCTTCGGTCTGTCTGGACACGCCGAGAAAGCCTCGCGTCCGTCCGCCTGAACAACTTTCTAAGAGGAAACGCAGCATGGGCATTTTTGACTGGAAACACTGGGTCGTCATCCTGGTGGTCGTGGTACTGGTATTTGGCACCAAGAAGCTCAAGAACCTGGGCACCGACGTCGGCGAATCGATCAAGGGCTTTCGCAAGGCCATGAACGACGACGAAAAGCCCGCCGAGCCCGTAGTACCGCCAGCGGCACAGCCCGTGCCACCGGTTCAGCCACAACAAAGCGCTCCGCTGAACCAGCCGCACACCATCGATGTGCAGGCACAAAAAGTCGAAGAGCCGACCCGCAAAGACTCGTGAGCACTGACTAATGTTTGGTATCAGCTTCTCTGAACTGCTGCTGGTGGGCCTGGTGGCCCTGCTGGTGCTCGGCCCCGAGCGCCTGCCTGGCGCGGCGCGTACCGCCGGCCTGTGGGTCGGGCGCCTGAAGCGCAGCTTCAACGCGATAAAACAGGAAGTTGAACGTGAAATCGGGGCCGACGAAATCCGCCGGCAACTGCACAACGAGCACATTCTGTCCCTGGAGCAGGAAGCGCGGAAGATCCTCGCCCCGACCCAGCAGCAACCGACTCCGGTCGAGCCGATAGCCGAGCAGACGATTCACTCGCCGAGCTCTGCGCCGGTAGCTGGAACGGCCCCTGTGACCGAAGCGCCGCTGCCAACGACTCCGATTGCCGAGCCTGCGGCCCCGGTGGCGACACCCGCCACCACGGCCCCCCACGACCCCACTTTGCCGCCGCGAGCCCCATGAGCGATATCCCAGAGAACGACCAACACATGCCGCTGGTGTCGCACCTCACCGAGCTGCGTACCCGCCTGCTGCGCTGCGTAGCGGCAATCTTCATCATCTTCGCCGGGTTGTTCGCCTTCACCCAGCAGATCTACACCATCGTCTCCACGCCACTGCGCCAGTACCTGCCGGTGGGTGCGACGATGATCGCCACCGATGTCGCCTCGCCATTTCTCACCCCGCTGAAACTGACCATGATGGTCTCGCTGTTCCTGGCGATCCCGGTGATCCTGCATCAGATCTGGGGCTTTATCGCCCCCGGACTCTACAAGCATGAGAAGCGCATCGCCGTACCGCTGTTGGTGTCGAGCATCCTGCTGTTCTACATCGGCATGGCCTTCGCCTACTTCCTGGTGTTTCCGCTGATCTTCAAGTTCTTCGCTGCCGCCACTCCGGCCGGCGTGGAGATGATGACAGACATCACCAGCTACCTCGATTTCGTCATGACCCTGTTCTTCGCCTTCGGCGTGGCTTTCGAAATCCCGGTAGCGGTGGTGCTGCTGGTGTGGATCGGCGTGGTCAACGTGGCCTACCTGAGGAAGATCCGGCCTTACGTGATCATTGGCTGCTTTGTGGTGGGCATGATTCTCACCCCGCCGGATATCTTCTCCCAGACCCTGCTGGCCGTGCCCATGTGGCTGCTGTTCGAAATCGGCGTGCTGTTTGGCGGGCTGATCAGCAAGCGCGGCGACCACCCGGACGATGCCCCGGCTGACGATCACAACGACCAGCCGCCAGCGACCCAAGCGTGAACCTGCTGCTTCTGGAAGAGGCCGACTTCATCGCGGCCGACCTGGTGGTGCTGCGCGACCGGCGCCTGACCCATATGCAGGAAGTGCATCGGGTAGCGGTAGGCGACAGCCTGCGGGTCGGGCGTATCGGCGGGCTGATGGGTTCAGCCCAGGTGCTGCGCCTGGAAGCCACCGAAGCCGAGCTGCAAATCACCCTGGACCAGCCCCCCCCGGCCAAGCTGCCGCTGACCATGGTGCTGGCCCTGCCACGCCCGAAGATGCTTCGTCGAGTGCTGCAGACCGTCGCCGCCATGGGCGTGCCACGGCTGGTGCTGGTCAACAGCTACCGGGTGGAAAAGAGCTTCTGGCAAACCCCATTCCTGGAACCCGGTGCCATTCGTGAACAGCTGATTCTCGGCCTGGAGCAGGCTCGCGACAGCGTGCTACCTGAAGTGGTCATCGAAAAACGCTTCAAGCCTTTCGTTGAGGATCGCCTGCCGGCCCTCAGCGCAGGCACCCTGGGCCTGGTGGGACACCCCGGCCAGTACCCGCCCTGCCCCCGCGGCCTGGATGAACCGGTCACCCTGGCCATCGGCCCCGAAGGTGGCTGGATCCCCTACGAGATCGATCTGTTGGCCAAGGCCGGCCTGCAACCGGTGCAACTGGGTGAACGCATCCTGCGGGTCGAAACCGCCGTCACAGCCCTCCTCTCACGCCTGTTTTGAGCAAAGGCTCCGTGCCAGCCGGAGCTTTCACCCGCAATATCAATTAGCCATCTACCTACAGAATCCACCGCTCCCGCCGATAGCCTATGGTTAAGCCCATCTTGCTAAAAGGGAGTTCGCAGCATGTACCGTTGGCTAGCCAGGAACCTGGGAAATGTAAGCGTCAGCCGCAAACTCGGTATCGGCTTCGGCCTGGTACTGCTTCTGACCCTGTTGATCACCGCCACTGGCTGGACTGGCCTGGGCCGAGTGATCGACCGTGGCGACAAACTCGGCAACATCTCCACGCTCTATGGCATGACCAAAGACCTGCGCATCGCCCGTCTCAACTACGAGATGCACCATGGCGACCAAGGCCCGGCCGCCGTCAACGACATACTCAAACAACTCGACGAAGGTCTGCGGGCCGCCCGTGAGCAACTGCAGCAACCCGAAAGCATTGCCATGCTGGACCAGCAACTGAGCGCCGTGGCCGAGTACCAGAAAGCCTTTGCCGACATGACCCGCGCCACTACCAGCCGCGAGGCCGCCCGGGCCCAGCTCGGCGCCAGTGCCGACAATGCCGTGGCCCGTGTGACCGAGGTCGAGAAGTCGCTGCTGCAAGGCGACAGCGTGGCTCAGTTCAACAGCGTCATCGACCTCTCCAAACTGATCCAGCAGGCACGCTTCCAGGTGCGTGGCTACACCTATAGCGCCAAGCCGGCAGCCAAACAGCCGGCTCTGGATGCCATCGATAACGCGCTGAACAACCTCACCAGCCTGCCGACCCGCCTGCCGGAGCAGCACATTGCCAACCTGCAGCAGGCCAGTGACTCGCTTAAAGCCTACCGAGCGGCCGTCAGCAACTTCAGCGACGCCGAAGAGGCCAGTGCCGCGGCCCTCCTGCGCATGGCTGCCCAGGGCGACCGGCTGATGACACTGAGCAACCAACTGACCAGCGTACAGACCGCCAAGCGTGACAGCGATGCCAGCCAGGCCAAGAGCACCCTGCTGATTGCCACGGTACTGGCGTTGGTGTTTGGCCTGATTGCCTCGTGGGTCATCACTCGACAGATCATCCAGCCGCTGCAACAGACCCTCAAGGCCGCCGAACGTGTGGCGGCCGGCGATCTCAGTCAGAACCTGGCAGTGGATCGCCACGATGAACTTGGCCAACTGCAGAAAGCCATGCAACGCATGACCCTCGGCTTGCGGGAACTGATCGGTGGCATCAGCGACGGCGTGACCCAGATCGCCAGCGCCGCCGAACAGTTGTCGGCCGTCACCGAGCAGACCAGCGCCGGGGTCAACAGCCAGAAGGTGGAAACCGATCAGGTGGCCACGGCCATGAACGAAATGGCCGCCACGGTGCAGGAAGTCGCGCGCAATGCCGAAGAGGCCTCAGAGGCCGCTGTAGCCGCCGATCAGCAGGCCCGCGAGGGTGATCGCGTGGTGAACGAGGCCATTGCCCAGATCGAGCGCCTGGCCAGCGAGGTAGGCCACTCCACCGAAGCCATGGGCCACCTCAAGCAGGAAAGTGACAAGATCGGCAGCGTACTGGATGTCATCAAGTCGGTGGCCCAGCAGACCAACCTGCTGGCCCTCAACGCCGCCATCGAAGCGGCCCGGGCCGGTGAAGCCGGACGTGGTTTCGCCGTGGTTGCCGACGAAGTACGCAGTCTTGCCCAGCGCACCCAGCAATCCACCGAAGAGATTGCCGAGCTGATCGTCGGCCTGCAAAGCGGCACCCAGCAAGTGGCCAGCACCCTGGACACCAGCCGCAGTCTCACCGACAGCAGCGTTGAACTGACCCGCCGGGCCGGGGGGTCGCTGGAGAACATCACCCGGACCGTGTCGGCCATCCAGGCGATGAACCAGCAGATCGCCGCGGCAGCCGAGCAGCAGAGCGCGGTAGCGGAAGAGATCAACCGCAGCGTGTTGAATGTGCGTGATGTGTCTGAACAGACTTCATCGGCCAGCGAAGAAACCGCGGCCTCCAGCGCCGAGCTGGCGCGGTTGGGGATTCACCTGCAAAGCCTGGTGGGGCGTTTCAGGGTCTGAACCGCTTCGCCGGCAAGCCGGCTCCTACAGGGGATGTAGGAACCGGTTTGCCGGCGAAAGCCTCACAACACCTGACGCAGGAAAGCCTGGGCCCGAGGGTCTTTCGGCGCAGCGAAGAACACCTCCGGCGCCGCATCTTCCAGCAGCTTGCCGTGATCGAAAAACAGCACCCGATCCGCCACTTCCCGGGCAAAACCCATCTCGTGAGTGACGCAAACCATGGTCATGCCTTCCAGGGCCAGGGTCTTCATCACATCCAGCACCTCGCCGACCATTTCCGGGTCCAGGGCCGAGGTCGGCTCATCGAACAGCATGACCTTGGGCTCCATCGCCAGGGCCCGGGCAATCGCCACCCGCTGCTGCTGGCCGCCGGAAAGCCGCGAAGGAAACTCGTGGGCCTTCTGTGCGATACCGACTTTCTCCAGCAACGCCAGGGCCTTGGCCTCGCGCTCCTGCTTGCCCCGCTTGCGCACCACCTTCTGCGCCAGGCAGAGGTTTTCCAGCACGGTCATGTGGGGGAACAGGTTGAAATGCTGGAACACCATGCCGACTTCCCGGCGATAGGCGTTCACATCGGTCTTGGGATCGGCCAGTTGCAGGCCGTCGATGCTCACCGAACCCGAGTCGAACTCTTCCAGGCCATTGAGGCAACGCAGGAAGGTCGACTTGCCGGAGCCCGACGGACCGATCACCACCAGCACTTCGCCCTTGGCCACCTGGGTGGTGACGTTATCCACCGCACGCACCACCTGGCCGCGGGTGTCGAAGACTTTTACCAGATCGCGGACTTCAATCACTTTGCGCGAGCCTCCGCTCAAGCCGACTGGCCATCTTCGACAGCGGCAGGTTGATCAACAAATACAGGCCCGCCACACAGAACAGGATCTCGAACGGCGAGAACGAGGTGGTAATGACTTCCCGACCGCTCTTGAGCAGCTCGGTAATGGCAATCACCGACACCAGCGAAGTGTCCTTGACCAGGCTGATGAACTGCCCGGCCAGGGGCGGCAGCACTCGCTTGAACGCCTGAGGCAGTACCACGTGACGCATCGACTGGCCTGCGCTGAGCCCCAGGGAGCGGGCCGCTTCGTTCTGCCCGCGGGTGATGGACTGCACCCCGGCACGGACGATTTCCGCCACATAAGCCCCGGTAAACAGCGACAGCGCAGCGATCCCGGCGAACTCCCGGGACAGGTTGAGCACCGTGCCGATGAAGAAATAGAAAATGAAGATCTGCACCAGCAGCGGCGTACCCCGCACCAGCTCGACATAAATCGTCGACAGGTCGCGCAGGGTCGGGTTGCTGGACAGCCGGCACAGGCCAGTGCCAAGGCCGATGAGCAGGCCCAATACGCCAGACACCACCGACAGCCACAAGGTGGTCCACAAGCCCCACAACAGGGGGCCCGCCGCCCAATGCCGGGTCACGCCAATCACGTCGCCTTCGGCCACGTCATCGCCGCTAGCTACCTGCAGGCTGCCTTCATCGACACTCAGATGCTGCTCGGCACCCGAGTCACCGCGCAGGGTGACTTGAGCCTTGCCGCCCTGGCGCACAACCTCGGCGACGGTGGAGATCTCCGCCGCCCGCTGGGATTCTTCGGCCTGGTAAACGAAGTATTGGGGGACACGGTTCCAGCGCCATTCGTAGGACATCAGCGAGGTGGCGTAGTAGAGGGCGCCGGCCAGGCCGATCAGCACCAGCACGGTCAATACGTGCCAGGGCCATTGGGCTTTTTTCTGTTTCATTGCTGTGCAGGTTCCGGAGTGGGTATTGCGAAATCAGACGCTTTCGCCGGCCAGCCGGCGCCTACACATGCCCCCGTAGGAGCAGGCTGGCCGGCGAAGGAGAACGGTGCGCGGTCACTGAAACGACCCGCACCGCCCAAGCAGCGTTACTCCATGTCCTTGAGCCACTCGGTGCTCTTGAACCACTTGTCATGGATGCGATCGTAGGTGCCGTCTTCGCGGATCTGGTGCAGGAAGTTGTTGATAAAGTTGATGCTGTCGTAGTCACCCTTCTTCAGGCCAAAGGCCAGAGGCTCGTAGGTGAACGGCTTGTCGAGGAACGTCAGCTTGCCGTTGCCCACCTTGTTCACCGCCACCACGTTGTACGGGGCGTCGTAGATAAAGGCGTCGGCCTTGCCGTTGACCACGTCCAGCACCGCTTCCTGCTCGTTGTCGTAGCCGTGGTACTTGGCCTTGGCGATCAGCTTCTTGGCGACCATTTCCCCAGTGGTGCCCAGCTTGGAGGTGATGCGGTAGTCGGCGCTGTTCAGGTCCTTGTAGGACTTGATGGTGCCTTCCAGGTCTTTGCGGATCAGCAGGGTCTGACCGACCACGATGAAGGGCTCGCTGAAGTTCAGGCGCAGGTTGCGTTCCTGGGTCAGGGTCATGCCGCTGCCGATCATGTCGAACTTGTCGGTGAGCAGGGCCGGGATAATGCCGTCGTAGCCAGTGGAAACCAACTCCAGCTTGACTCCCATGGACTTGGCCATGGCCTTGAGCAGGTCGACTTCGAAGCCGATGATTTCGCCACGCTTGTTGGTCATCTCGAACGGCATGTAGGTCGGGTCCATGCCGACCTTCAGCGTACCGCGCTTGACCGCGTCATCGATGGCGCCAGCCTGGGCGGTAGTGACCGCCAGCATGGCGGCGGCGCCTGCCAGCAGCAGCGAAAGATACTTCTTCATCTCAAGTCCCCTGAAGCCATTTTATTGTGGTGTCTGCACGCGGCGGGCCTGGAATGAAAATCTTCGGATATCAAGCCATTGTCGATCACGCACAGAAATTTGCGGGAGCGATGCTAACGCACTCGGCCGTTTGCACAAGGATTTTTGTTGTTACAAAGGGGGGATACGGGGCTATTGGCCACGCAAAGCAAAACGCCCTTGAGTGGAGGCTCAAGGGCGTTGGCTTCAGGCCGGTTGCGGCGCCGCCATCAGCGGCTGCAACGGCAGCAGCGGCGCATGGGGATCAGCATCCACCGACTGGCGCCAGGCATCCAGCCAATCGCTGTGGCCCTCGCTCCAGACTTGCTGGTGCAAGCGTCCCAGGGCCACCGGATCGCTCAACAGCGCCAGGCGCTCGCTGTTGTTCAAGGCCGCCGGGCCGACTTTCAGGGCATGGCGCACCCGCTCCTGGCGCAGCCACTCGATCGGCTCGGCCTGGGTGTGACGGGAGGTGGCCAGAGCACAGGCCAGAGCGTTCTGCTGCGGGTCCACCACGGCGCGGATAAAGCCGTCGTTGAGCGCATGCCAGCGGTTCTCGTGGGTGTACTGGTCGGTGGCCAGCAGCGCCTGGGGCGGAGCGTATTCCTCGGGAATCAGGAACAGGCTCTCGTCACGGGACTTCAGGCCCAGACCGACACGACTGGAGATCACCGACACCGGGATCGACAGCATCAGCGAACCGACAATCGGCACCAGCCACCAGAGGAAGCTGGGGTTCAGCCAGATCACCAGCAAGGCCCAGCAGAAGCCCAGCAGGGTCTGCGGACCGTGGCGGCGCACGGCTTCGCTCCATGGCGTGGAGTCGTCGTCACGTTGTGGCGAGTTCCAGGTCGCGGCCCAACCGAGGAACGCGGCCAGGACGAAACGGGTGTGGAAAATCATCCGCACCGGCGCCAGCAGCATGGAGAACAGCATCTCCAGAAGCATCGACAGGGTCACCTTGAACTTGCCGCCGAACTCTTTCGCACCCTTGGCCCAGATCAGGATGATGCTCAACAGCTTGGGCAAGAACAGCAGCACGATAGTCGTGGAGAACAGCGCGATGGCTTTGTCCGGGTGCCACTGCGGCCACAGCGGATACAGCTGCCGCGGTTCAAGGAAGTACTGCGGCTCCATCAGGGTATTGACCGCCAGCAGAGCCGTGGACAGCACCAGGAAGAAGAACCACAACGGCGCCGACAGGTAGGACATCACCCCGGTGAGGAACACCGCGCGGTGCACCGGGTGCATGCCCTTGACCAGGAACAGGCGGAAGTTCATCAGGTTGCCGTGACACCAGCGACGGTCACGCTTGAGTTCGTCCAGCAGGTTCGGCGGCAGCTCTTCGTAACTGCCAGGCAGATCGTAGGCAATCCACACGCCCCAGCCGGCGCGGCGCATCAGCGCGGCTTCGACGAAGTCGTGGGACAGGATCGCACCGGCGAAGGCACCTTTACCGGGCAATGGCGCCAGAGCGCAGTGCTCGATGAACGGCTTCATGCGGATGATCGCGTTGTGGCCCCAGTAGTGCGACTCGCCCAACTGCCAGAAGTGCAGGCCGGCGGTGAACAGCGGGCCGTAGACCCGGGTGGCGAACTGCTGCATGCGCGCATACAGCGTGTCCATGCCCGACGCCCGTGGCGCGGTCTGGATGATCCCCGCGTCCGGAGTGGCTTCCATCAGGCGCACCAGGCTGGTCAGGCATTCGCCGCTCATCACGCTGTCGGCGTCGAGCACCACCATGTACTTGTAGTCGCCGCCCCAGCGACGGCAGAAGTCGTCGAGGTTGCCGCTCTTGCGCTTCACGCGACGACGGCGGCGGCGATAGAAGATCTTGCCGAAGCCCTTGGCTTCCCGGCAGACATCCAGCCAGGCCTGCTGCTCGGCGACGCAGATATCACTGTCGTTGCTGTCGCTCAAGACGAAGAAGTCGAAGCGATCCAGATCGCCAGTAGCCGCCACCGACTCGAAGGTGGCGCGCAGGCCGGCAAACACCCGCGGCACGTCTTCGTTGCAGATCGGCATCACCAGTGCGGTACGCGCGTCCTTGGGAATCGGCTCGTTGCCGGCGCTGGCCCCGGAAATGCGGTACTTGTCGTGACCGGTCAACAGCTCCAGGAAGCCCATCAACGCAGTCCAGAAACCCGCCGACACCCAGCAGAACAGGATGCCGAAGAGGATCAGGATGCTGGTCTGCAGAGCATAGGGCAGCACTTGCTGCGCGGTCTGCATCAGCGGCTGGTGCATCACCTCTTCCAGGTCGACGAAGGACCAGCCCTGATACGGCATGATGCCTTTCATGTACCAGCCGGCGACGATGGTCTGGCCGAGCATCAGCACCAGCAGGATGTAGCGGCGGATCGAACCCACGGTGCGCCAGCGGGCAGCCGGCAGCACACGCTCATCCTTCTTCGGCGCCGGCGGGTTGGTGCGCCCGGTCAGGCGCCGCCAAGCTCGCACCAGGATATTGGTGCGCCACGGCTCCGGTACCACCTTGGTGCGGCGGATCGGCGGCGTGGCCTTGAGGCAGACCCGACCTTCGGCGTCGACCGCAAGCATCTCCGCTTCTTCGAGTTCCGCGGCGGTGCTCAGGGACAGACGCTGGCCCACCGATACCTGGGCGGCATCGGTTGGAGCGTCGAAGGTCGTTGACGACAGACGTTGGTGCAGTTCGCTGAAGGACTGGCAGCCCGCGAGCTCCGCGCGCTGCGCATCCGACATCGGCAAGTGCGCCAGGTACTCGGCAAGAGTCTCTGGCTGTAGTTGAGAGTTACTCATCGGCAGGCAACTGATAGCTCCAGGTCTCGGTCAGGACTTGTTCAGTTTTAACCGGTTCCGGTGTGGCTGGGGCCGCCTCGGCAGCAGGCTGCTTGGCGTCTTTGTGGTCCTTGGCGTTCTTGGCGTCTTTGGCGTCTTTGGCCGGCTTGGCGTCAGCCTGCTTGGCCGCTGCCGCAGCGGCTTCCTTCTCCTTCTTCTCCTGTTGCTTGGCGGCGATCTTGTCGGCCTTGGCAACGGAGGAGTTGGAGTTTGGCGTCGAGGCCTTGGCCGGCTCGGCTACCGGGATGTTGCGCACCAGCGCGGCCCGCATCTCGGTGGCCTTGCTCGCATCCTTGATCTTCATCCGCAGAGTCAGGCGCCAGCCTTTGGTTTCCGGGTTGTAGCGAACGCTGTTTTCCACCAGTTCGGCGTTGTCGCCAACACTGACCTGGCTGCGCACTTCGGCGTTTTCCGGCAATGCCGCCAGGGATGGGCCCTGGAAGTCCACCAGGTAGGCAACGCTGCCATCGGGTTGACGAATCAGGTTGGATTGCTTGACGTCACCGGTGGAGCGCAGGGTCTGCTGCACCCAGGCGCTGTCAGGCGAATGCAGGGCGGCTTCGTCGATGGTCCAGTGCATACGGTAGGCGAAGTCCAGCGGCTGGCCCGGTTCAGGCTGCTTTTCCGGGCTCCAGAAGGCCACGATGTTGTCGTTGGTTTCGTCCGCAGTCGGGATCTCTACCAGGTCGACGGTGCCTTTGCCCCAGTCGCCCTTGGGCTCGATCCAGGCGCTTGGGCGCTTGTCGTAGCGGTCGTCGAGGTCTTCGTAGTGGCTGAAGTCACGGCCACGCTGCAGCAGGCCGAAACCACGCGGGTTCTCTACCGAGAAGTTGCTCACGGCCAAGTGTTTCGGGTTGTTCAGAGGACGCCAGATCCACTCGCCGTTGCCGGCATGGATCGACAGGCCGCTGGAATCGTGCAGCTCGCGGCGGTAGTTGAGGACTTTCGACGGCTGGTTGGCGCCGAACAGGTACATGCTGGTCAGCGGGGCCAGGCCCAGCTTGCCCACCTTGTCACGCAGGAACACCCGAGCCTTGACGTCGACGACGGTGTCGGCGCCCGGACGCAGGGTCAGGCGGTAGGCGCCAGTGGCCCGTGGCGAGTCCAGCAGGGCGTAGATCACCAGGTGCTTGTCGGTTGGCTTGGGCTGCTGGATCCAGAACTCGCTGAAACGCGGAAACTCTTCGCCGGACGGCAGGGCGGTGTCGATCGCCAGACCACGAGCGGACAGGCCATAAGTGTGGCCTTTGCCAATGACGCGGAAGTAGCTCGCGCCCAGCATGGTCATGATTTCGTCTTGCTTGTCAGCCTTGTTGATCGGGTACAGCACACGGAAACCGGCATAGCCGAGCTTTTCGGTGGCCTTGGGATCAAACTTGACGTCGCCGAAATCGAAGCGACTCGGGTCGTACTTGATCTCGGAAACAGTGTTGGCGCTGATCTCGTTGATCTTCACCGGCGTGTCGAAGTGCATGCCCTGGTGATAGAACGACAGCTTGAACGGGGTCTTCTGATTGGCCCATTCGGCTTTTTCGCTGAGGAAGCGGATTTTCTGGTAGTCCGCGAACTTCATCTCACGGAACTCGTTCGGCAGGTTACTGCGCGGGGCCTCATACTTCTGCCCGGCCAAGTCTTTGGCCTTGGCCGACACATCATCCAGGTTGAATGCCATGAGTTGACCGGCGCCGAACAGGCAGACCAGCGCAGAGCCCGTCACCAGTGCGTTTCGTAACCGTTTGGCAAACAAGTTTGGTGCATTACAGGGACTAACAATCACGAGCAACCCTCGCCGAAAACAGATCAAAGAACCAACGGCCAGCTATCTATATGCCAGGTTGGCGAGCATTGTTCCGACTCCGATGGGGCTAAATGATTCCCCAAACGGCCGTGGACAAGTCTCTACTAAAGTCAAAATGGACCAACGAACGCTGATCCCCGTAGCGCGCGATTATCTAGTAGCCCGCGTTACAACGCATCAGGGGTAACAAAGTATTTATCGTGAAAAACAGCAGTTTCCGGCTCAAATCGGCGGAAAAAGCTGTTTCAGGCGTTTTCAGGTCTGTAACAGGAAGGTTACCGGGCCATCGTTGACCAGATGCACCTGCATGTCCGCGCCAAAACGCCCTGATGCCACTTTGCCATGCAACTGTTGCGCCTTCGCTATCAGGTAGTCAAAAAGCTCTTCGCCAAGGGCCGGTGGTGCAGCCGTGGAAAAGCTTGGGCGCAACCCGCTCTTGGTGTCTGCCGCCAAGGTGAACTGCGACACCAGCAGCAGCCCGCCCTGCACATCCGCCAGGGACAGGTTCATCTTGCCCTCAGCATCGCTGAACACCCGATAGTTAAGCAGCTTGTGCAGGAGTTTGTCGGCGCTGGCCCGAGTGTCCTCAGGCTCTACCGCCACCAGCACCAGCAAGCCCTGGTCCACCGCACCGACTATTTCCCCGGCCACTTCCACCCGCGCGCCGCGCACGCGCTGCAACAGGCCCTTCATGCTTCTTCGGGCGGCAGGTCAAGCAGGCGGCGCGCCATCTGATCAGTGGCGCGTACCAGAGCGTCGGTAATGCCGGGTTCCGAGGCGGCGTGACCGGCGTCGCGTATCACCTGCAGCTCGCTGTTGGGCCAGGCCTGATGCAGCTCCCAGGCGTTGTCCAGGGGGCAGATCACGTCGTAGCGACCGTGGATGATGACCCCGGGCAGATGGGCAATCTTGCCCATGTCGCGGATCAACTGGTCCGGTTCGAGGAACGCGTTGTTGATGAAGTAATGGCATTCGATCCGGGCAATCGACAGCGCCCGCTGTGGCTCGGAGAAGCGATCCACCACCAGCGGGTTCGGACGCAGGGTCGCGGTGCGCCCTTCCCAACCCGACCAGGCCTTGGCGGCATGCATCTGGGCGATCTGGTCATTGCCGGTCAGGCGCTTGTGGAAGGCGCTGACCAGGTCATGACGCTCCTCCAGGGGAATCGGTGCCACGTAGTCCTGCCAGTAATCCGGAAACAGGCGGCTGGCGCCACACTGGTAGTACCACTGGATTTCCTGGGGACGGGCCAGGAAGACGCCCCGCACGATCAGGCCCAGCACCCGATCCGGGTGGGCCTGGGCATAGGCCAGGGCCAGGGTCGAACCCCAGGAGCCACCGAACAGCACCCATTTGTCGATGCCCAGGTGCTGGCGAATCCGCTCCAGGTCCGCCACCAGGTCCCAGGTGGTGTTGTTCTCCAGGCTCGCGTGGGGGGTGGAACGCCCGCAACCGCGCTGGTCGAAAGTGACGATGCGATACAGGTTCGGGTCGAAATAGCAGCGACTCGCCCCATCACAGCCCGCCCCCGGGCCACCGTGAATGAACACCACCGGCAAACCTTCCGGTGAACCACTTTCGTCGACATACAGCACATGGGGCTTGTCGACGGCCAGATCGTGCCGGGCATAGGGTTTGATCTGCGGGTACAAAGTCTGCATTACGCGCTCCGTGGAGGTCGGGTTCATCCCTGCTGGGGACTTCATTTATTCTGCCGTTTGGCATCATAAACCCGAATTACGCAATCAGCATGTCCTTGAAGAAAACAGGGTTGTTCAAGGGATTGCAACGAGTTGCGCAGCGCGCTTGGCGAGCAAGCTCGCCCCTACATAAAGGCGTGCATCCGCGATAGGAGCCAGCTTGCAGGCGCAAGCAATGTCAGCGGTAACGCTCCTGCCCCCAGGCCAGCAGCCCCTGCAGCAATGCCTTGAGCACCACCTGGGTCGGGGCCGCCAGGTCCTCGCGATAGCGGAATGGCTCGAACTCCTCCATATAGGCGCTCTGCGCCAGTTCCAGTTGCACCGCATGAATGTGCTCGGCCGGGTTGCCGTAATGCCGGGTGATATGACCGCCCTTGAAACGACCATTGAGCACATGAGTGTAATCGCCGTGGGCGGCGCAGATGCTCTCCAGACGGCCGGCCAGTTGCGGATCGCAGCTGGCGCCGTTGAAGGTGCCGAGGTTGAAGTCCGGCAGTTTGCCCTCGAACAGATGAGGGATCAGCGAACGAATGGAGTGGGCATCGAACAGCAAGGCATAGCCGAACTCGGCCTTGAGCCGCGCCAGTTCCTCCTGCAGGGTGCGGTGATAGGGCCCCCAGACCTGCTCCAGGTACTGTTGCCGCTCTTCTTTGGACGGCGCCTGCCCTTCAACGAACAACGGCTCGCCATCGAACAGCGTCGCCGGGTACAGCCCGGTGGTAGCACCGACGTACAGCGGCTTGTCATCGGACGGCCGGTTCAGGTCGATGACGAAACGCGAGTATTCGGCCGCCAGGGTGCTGGCTCCCAGCTCCTCGGCGAACTGATACAGCCGCGGAATATGCCAGTCGGTGTCCGGCAGGCTTTGCGCCTGTGGAACCAGCCCGGCCATCACTGCCGGGGTCAAGCGCGTACCGGCGTGGGGCATGCTGATCAGCAGGGGCACCCGGCCTTGTTTGAATGTCAGAACCTTATCCACAACCTGTCTCCTAAACAGTCACTTCAACGCCGTGTCGCACGACGCGTTTTTCCAGGTCGCCGCCCAGCCAGTAGGCCAGGTCGGCGGGACGATCGATCTGCCAGGCGACAAAGTCCGCCACCTTACCCACCTCCAGTGAACCATGGGTCTGCTCCATGCCCAGGGCCTGGGCCGCGTGCAGGGTGACCCCGGCCAACGCCTCTTCCGGCGTCAACCGCAAACAGGTGCAGGCCATGTTCAGCATCAGGCGCAGCGACAACGCCGGCGAAGTCCCGGGATTGAGGTCGCTGGCCACGGCAATCTTCACCCCGTGCTTGCGCAGGGCTTCCATCGGCGGCAACTGGGTTTCCCGGAGGAAATAGAAAGCCCCCGGCAACAGCACTGCCACGGTTCCCGAAGCCGCCATGGCCATGGCATCGTCCTCGGTCATGAACTCCAGGTGATCGGCAGACAGCGCCCGGTAGCGCGCCGCCAGGCTTGACCCGTGCAGGGACGACAACTGCTCGGCGTGCAGTTTCACCGGCAGGCCGAGCTGTTGCGCGGCGATAAACACCCGCTCCACCTGCTCCGGAGAAAACGCCAGGTACTCACAGAAGGCATCCACCGCATCCACCAGCCCTTCGGCCGCCAGGGCCGGGAGCATCTCGCTGCAGATGTGCTCGATGTAGTCGTCGCTGCGCTCGGCATATTCCGGCGGCAGAGCGTGAGCCGCCAGGCAGGTGCTGCGCACACTGACCGGCAACTCCTCGCCAAGACGGCGGATCACCCGCAGCATCTTGCGCTCGCTGGCCAGGTCCAGGCCGTAGCCGGACTTGATTTCGACGCTGGTGACACCGTCGCGCAACAGGCTCAGCAGACGCTTGCGGGCGCTGACGAACAGCTCCTCTTCAGTGGCCGCGCGGGTCGCCCGCACGGTGCTGGCGATACCGCCACCGGCTGCGGCGATCTCGGCATAGCTCACGCCCTGCAGGCGCTGCTCGAACTCGCCACTGCGGTTGCCGCCGAACACCGTATGGGTGTGGCAATCGATCAAGCCCGGAGTCACCCAGGCGCCCGCCAAGTCCTGGACCTGGTGGTCATCGGCGACCGGCGCCTGCTGGCGCCGGCCGATCCACTCGATGTGCGCCCCTGACGTCACGATGGCCGCGTCCTCGATGATCGAGTAAGTGCCCTGGGCCATACTGGCGACGTTGCAGTGTTGCCAAAGAGTTCTCATCCAAGGCCTCCGTTAATGATCAGTAGGTAAAGAAGAATCGACGCGGATCTGCTGAGCCTGCCCCGCCGCCGGCTTGACCCACAGCATATAGGCCACTACCAGCAGAACGATCCACACCACGCCCACCATCAGCGCCGCTTGAGTTTTCGGGAAATAGCCCAGCACGCCGAAGATGAACAGCATGAAGGCAATCGCCGCTGCCGGCGCCCAAGGCCAGAACGGCACCTTGAACTGCAACCGGGCCACTTGCTCGGCGGTCATGGAGCGGCGCATCGCCACATGGGTCAGCAGAATCATCAGCCACACCCAGACCGTGGCGAAGGTGGCCAGGGAAGCGATCAGCAGGAAGATGTTTTCCGGGATCAGGTAGTTCAGCACCACCCCACCCAACAGCGTCACGGCCATCACCACCACGGTCATCCACGGCACGCCGGCCTTGGAAATCTGGGCAAAGCCCTTGGGCGCCTGCCCTTGCTGGGCCAGGCCGTACATCATGCGCCCGGCACCAAAGATATCGCTGTTGATCGCCGACACCGCCGCCGAAATCACCACGATATTAAGGATGGTGGCCGCCGAGCTGATGCCCAGGCTGTCGAATATCTGCACGAAGGGGCTGCCCTGGGTGCCAATCTGCGGCCAGGGGAAAATCGACATCAGCACGAACAGGGTCAGCACATAGAACAGCAGGATGCGCAGCGGCACCGCGTTGATCGCCTTGGGGATGACCCGCTGCGGGTCCTTGGCCTCGCCGGCGGTGACACCGATGATCTCGATGCCGCCAAAGGCGAACATCACCACCGCAAAGGAAGCGATCACCCCGCTGATGCCATTGGGCATGAAACCGCCATGGGCCCAGAGGTTGCTGGCGCCAGTGGCCTGCTCGGTGGCCGCGCTGCCGATACCGAACAGCATGATGCCGAAACCACCGAGGATCATGGCGATGATCGCCCCGACCTTGAGCAGCGACAGCCAGAACTCCATCTCGCCGAAAACCTTGACGCTGCACAGGTTCAACCCGCCGATGAGCAGGACGATGCCCAGCACCCAGATCCAGCGCGCCACCTCGGGAAACCAGAAGCCCATATAGATGCCAAAGGCGGTGACGTCCGCCAGACAGACGATCAGCATCTCGAACGCGTAGGTCCAGCCCAGGATAAAGCCCGGCAAGGGCCCCAGGTACTGGCTGGCGTACTGCCCGAAGGAGCCGGACACCGGGTTGTGCACGGCCATCTCCCCCAGGGCGCGCATCACCATGAACACCGCTGCACCACCAATCAGGTAGGCCAGCAGCACCGCCGGGCCGGCCATCTGGATGGCGGAGGCCGAGCCGTAGAACAATCCGGTGCCAATGGCCGACCCCAGGGCCATGAAGCGAATATGGCGGGCCGTCAGCCCCCGACGTAATCCTGTTTCTTGCGATTGCATGTCATCGTCCCTTTTATTGTTATCGGACAAGTGCGCCCCGCGCCGTAGCGCGGGGCGGCAGAAGCGGACGCTCCGCGCCCATCTTGCAGGTGAAGCGAACCCAATCGGGCCACCGCTCTCGGCCGAGCGCGGAGTGATCTGGCGGCCCGGCGTGCATTACAGGCTCGGCAACAACTGGGCTGGCAGCAGCCCATTCAGGCACCGCGAAGCCAACAACTCGCTGGCCGCGTTGATATCCGGTGCAAAGAAACGGTCCTTCTCGTAATACGCCACTTTCTCGCGCAGGGTGGCGCGGGCTTTTTCCAGGGTCGGCGAGGTTTTCAGGCCTTCGCGCAGGTCCAGGCCCTGACAGGCCGCCAGCCATTCCACGGCCAGCACACCGCGGGTGTTCTCGGCCATTTCCCACAGGCGCTTGCCGGCGGCCGGCGCCATGGAAACGTGGTCTTCCTGGTTGGCGGAAGTGGGAATGCTGTCCACCGAGTGCGGGTGGGCCAGGGCCTTGTTCTCGCTGGCCAGGGCCGCAGCGGTCACCTGGGCGATCATGAAGCCGGAGTTGACCCCGCCATTGGCCACCAGGAACGGCGGCAGCTGGGACATGTGCTTGTCCATCATCAGCGAGATACGGCGCTCGCTCAGGGACGCGATCTCGGCGATGGCCAGGGCCATGTTGTCGGCCGCCATGGCCACGGGTTCGGCGTGGAAGTTGCCACCGGAAATCACATCGCCTTCGGCAGCGAACACCAGCGGGTTATCGGACACCGCGTTGGCTTCGACCACCAGCACTTCGGCGGCCTGGCGGAACTGAGTCAAGCAGGCGCCCATCACTTGCGGCTGGCAACGCAGGGAGTACGGGTCCTGGACCTTGTCGCAGTTCTGGTGCGAGGCGGACACCTCGGTGCTGTCCCCCAGCAAGGCGCGATAAGCCGCAGCGGTATCGATCTGCCCGCGCTGACCGCGAGCGGCGTGAATCCGTGGGTCGAACGGCGAGCGCGAACCCAGCACCGCTTCCACCGTCAGGCCGCCGCACACCAGAGCACCGGCAAACAGGTCTTCACCTTCGAACAGCCCGCGCAAGGCGAACGCGGTGGACACCTGGGTGCCATTAAGCAGCGCCAGGCCTTCCTTGGCGGCCAGGGTCAGCGGCTTGAGGCCGGCGACTTCCAGGGCCGCGGTCGCTTCCAGCCACTGGCCCTTGTAGCGCGCCTTGCCCTCACCCAGCAGCACCAGGGACATGTGGGCCAAAGGCGCCAGGTCGCCGGAAGCGCCCACCGAGCCCTTGAGCGGGATATGCGGATAGACCTCGGCGTTGATCAGGGCGATCAGGGCATCGATCACCTGACGGCGGATGCCGGAGAAACCGCGGCTCAGGCTGTTGACCTTGAGCACCATGATCAGGCGCACCAGATCGTCGCTGATGGGCTCGCCCACGCCAGCGGCATGGGACAGCACCAGGGAGCGCTGGAGGTTTTCCAGATCGGCGCTGGCGATGCGGGTCGAAGCCAGCAGGCCAAAACCGGTGTTGATCCCGTAGGCGGTGCAGTTCTCGGCGAGAATCTGCTCGACACAAGCGACGCTGGCGTCGATCTGCGCCGAGGCGCTGTCGTCCAGGGTCAGGGTCAGCGGCTGCTGATAGATGGCCCGCAGTTGGGCCAGGGTCAGTTGGCCGGGAATCAGGTTTAGCGCAGTCACATTCATGCTCCTTTTGAGAGTTTTGTAATAACTACCAGTCGCTCCGGAAGCTTCCGTTATCCGTCGTCATTCGCGGTTTTGCACGAGTGACGCCTTGGCACGCTGGTGATGGAAAAAACGGTTCATTGCACCTTGGAAAAGCGTTTGTGCAGCAGCTCCGGGTCCTTGAGCAGGGCCGCAGCGCTGGCAATGTCCGGCGCCAGCCAGCGGTCCTGGTCATAGGCCGGGACCCGCTCGCGCAGCAGGCACCAGGCGATACCGGTGCCGGTGCCGAAACGCTGCGCCTTGAGAAACTCGAAAGCCTGGGCCGCCAGCAGGTACTCGATGGCCAGGATCTGGGTGCAGTTCTCCAGCACCTGATGCAGCTTCAGGGCGGCATTGGTGCCCAGGCTCAGGTGGTCCTCCTGCAGGCCCGAAGTCACGTAGTTGTCCAGCACCGCCGGCTGGGCCAATTGACGGTTCTGGGCACACAGCGAAGCCGCTACGTATTGCACGATCATCATTCCGGAGTTGACCCCGGGCTCGCTCACCAGGAACGCCGGCAAGCCGCTGACATGGGGGTTGATCAAGCGGTCCAGGCGACGTTCGGCAATGGAGCCGATCTCGGCCATGGCGATGGCCAGCAGATCCGCCGCCAGCGCCACCGATTGCCCGTGGGGGTTGGCCTGGGACACCACCCGATAGTGATCCGGGGTGCCCAGCAGCAACGGGTTGTCGGTCGCGCCATTGAGCTCGGTTTCCACCTGTTTGACCGCATGGGCCAGTTGATCCCGGGCTGCACCATGTACCTGGGGAATGGAGCGGATACTCAAGGCGTCCTGGGTGCGGATGCCGCGGCTAGCGGCGATGACTTCACTGCCATCGAGCAAGGCCCGCAGGTTGCTGCCCACCACCTGCATGCCGGGGTGCGCCTTGAGAGCGATGATCTCGGCATCGAAGGCGTCGATCTGGCCCCGCTGGGCTTCGAAGCTCATGGCGCCGATCACGTCGGCCCACTGCAACAGGCGACTGGCATCGGCCAGGGCCAGGCAACTCAAGCCCGTCATGCACGGCGTGCCGTTGACCAGGCACAAGCCATCCTTTGCCCCCAGTTGCACCGGCTGCAGCCCCTCTTCGGCCAGGGCCTGTTCGGCGCTGACAACACGACCGCGATAGCTGACCTGACCGACGCCAAGCAAGGCGATGCCAATGTGGGCCATATGGGTCAGATAACCCACCGACCCCTGGGACGGCACCTGTGGAGTGATACCGCGATTGAGCAGGGTCAGCAGCGCCTCGACCACTTGCCGGTGGATGCCGGATTTGCCGTGGCTGTAGTTGATGATGGCGGCACAGAGGATCGCCCGGGTCTGCTCATCGGCCAGCGCCGGCCCGACACCGCAGGCATGGCTGAGCAAGGTGTTGCGCGACAGCTGGCTGAGTTGCTCACCGGCCAGCACCACGTTGCACAAGGCGCCAAGGCCCGTGCTGATGCCATAGGCGCGCTCGCCACTGTCCACCACCTGGCGGACGATGGCCTGGGCATTGTCGATACGCGCCCAGGCCTGGGCCGAAAGCGCCAGCTGCGCGCCATGACGGGCGACAGCGACAACATCCTGCCAACCCAGAGGGGCGTCGGCGATAACGATTTTTTCAGCCTGGGACATCGGGGACCTCTTCTTGCAAACCTTGGGTTGTCTGCCGCTTTGCCGGACCTTTGGCCGGCAAGCCGGCTCCTACACGGTGGCGGCGCGGCGCTGGACGAAACGATCGACGTACTCATCCGCCGGCGAATGCAGGATCTCCTTCGGCGTACCCACCTGGATCAGGCGGCCGTCCTTGAGGATCGCGATGCGGTTGCCGATGCGTACCGCCTCGTCCAGGTCGTGGGTGATAAAGACGATGGTCTTGTGCAGGGTCTTCTGCAGCTCCAGCAGCTGGTCCTGCATCTCGGCGCGGATCAACGGGTCCAGGGCGCTGAAGGCTTCATCCATGAGGATGATGTCGGTGTCCGCGGCCAGGGCCCGGGCCAGGCCGACCCGTTGGCGCATGCCGCCGGACAGCTGGTGCGGGTACTTCTTCTCGTAACCCTTGAGGCCCACGGTGTTGATCCAGTGCAGGGCCCGCTCGGCGCACAGCGACTTGCTCTCGCCACGCACCTTGAGGCCGTAGGCGACATTGTCCTGAACATTGCGGTGGGGCAGCAGGCCGAAGCTCTGGAACACCATGCTGATCTTGTGCCGGCGAAATTGGCGCAGGGCTTCCATGTCGTATTGCAGGATGTCTTCGCCATCCACCAGGATCGCCCCGCTGGTGGGATCGATCAGGCGGTTGAAGTGGCGCACCAGGGTCGACTTGCCGGAACCGGACAGGCCCATGATGACGAAGATCTCACCGGTGCCGATGCTCAGGGACAGATCGTTGACCCCCACCACGCAGCCGGTCTGGGCCAGTACCTGATCCTTGCTCTGGCCCTGGCGGATCATCGCCAGGGCATCAGAGGGGCGGTTGCCGAATATCTTGAAGACGTTCCTGACTTCGATCTTGCTCACGGCAGCACTGCTCATTTGCTCACCTCATGACGTGGACGACCGTAGGCCTGGGTAATGCGGTCGATCACCACCGCCAGAATCACGATCGCCAACCCCGCTTCCAGGCCGCGCCCGACGTTGAGGGTCTGGATTCCCACCAGCACATCCTCGCCCAGGCCGCGGGCTCCGATCATCGAGGCGATCACCACCATCGACAGGGCCATCATGGTGGTCTGGTTGATCCCCGCCATGATGCTTGGCAGGGCCAGAGGCAGTTGCACGCCGAACAGCTGTTGCCAGCGGTTGGCGCCGAAGGCGTTGATCGCCTCCATCACTTCACCGTCCACCTGGCGGATGCCCAGGTCGGTAAGACGAATCAGCGGCGGTGCGGCGTAGATCACCGTGGCGAAAATCGCCGGCACCTTGCCCAGGCCGAACAGCATCAGCACCGGGATCAGGTACACGAAGCTGGGCATGGTCTGCATGATGTCCAGCAGCGGCATCAATACCGAACGCAAGCGGTTGCTGCGAGCCGAGAGAATCCCCAGGGGAATGCCGATCAGCACCGAGATCACGGTCGCCACCAGCATCAGCGCCAGGGTCTGCATCAGCTTGTCCCACAGGCCGACGGCGCCCACCAGGAACAGCAGGCCGACAATCACCGCCGTGGTCAGCAGCTTGCGGGTGGAGTGCCAGGCGATGCCGCCGACAATCGCCAGCATCAGCCACCAGGGCGCCATGCGCAGCAGGCCTTCAAGGTTGACGATGGCCCACAACAAGGTGTCGGAAATGTGCCGGAACACATCACCGTAATTGGTCACCAGGGAGTCGACCCAGCCGTTGACCCAGTCGGCGATGGAAAAGGTGAAACTTTCTGGAAACATAAGAAACTCTCGATCAAAGGAGGTTGTGGTCCAGCCTCCGACGGCTCTTGTGAACCGTCGGAAAAGCCCGACCTACAAGGCCGCGTCGATTTTCCTGGCAGCGTCGTCGCTGACCCATGGGTGCCAGACTTCAGGATGTTCCTTGAGGAAGAGTTTCGCCAGTTTCGGCGACTCGATGCGTTCGCGAGTCATGCGCGCCAGATTCTGGTTAAGCAGATCGATGGGCAGGTTGGCCTTGGCCAGTACCGCCACCAGTTCAGGAGCTTCGTCATGGAAGGTCTTGGACAGGCCGACCTTGATGCTCACGCTCTTGTCGACGCCGGGTTTCTCCTCCAGCTTGACCAGATCCACCTGGCCCATGAGCGGGGTCGGCGACCAGTAGTAGAAGAGAATCGGTTCGCCACGCTTGTAGCTCGACAACACCGCCGCATCCAGGGCCGGGCCGGTACCCGGACGGAAGTTGGTGTAGCTGCTTTCCAGGCCGTAGCTCTTGAGCATCTCGCTGTTGTCCAGCTCACAGGTCCAACCGGCCGGGCAGTTGTAGAAGCGGCCCTTGCTCGGTTCTTCCGGGTCTTTGAACACGCTGGCGTACTGGCCCAGGTCGGCGATGTTTTTCAGGTTTGGCGCCTTGGCTTCGAGCTTGCGCTTGGCGTCGCCCTCGATCACATAGCGCGGCACGTACCAACCTTCGACGGCTCCCACCACCGGCGCGCCGACGCCCACCACCTTGCCGGCCTTCTCGGCCTTGTTCCACACCTCGCTGCGGCCCACCCACTCTTCGGCGAAGACCTGGATGTCATTGCTGCCCAGGGCGTTCTCCATGGTGATGGAGTTGCCAGGCAGGCTATCGGTCTTGCAGTCGTAGCCCTTCTCCAGGACGAACTGCAGGACGTCGGTCAGCAACATGCCGCTTTCCCAATTCAGGCCGGCGAACTTCACCGGTTTGCCCGACTCGCACCAGCCGGCCGCCTGGGCGCCGGAAGCGGCCAGCAAGCCCAAGGACAGCAACGTGGTCAGCAGGGTCTTATGCATTTTCATTGTGTGACGCTCCTAATCATGAGTTGGCTTACGGCAGTTAAGAGGCATCCAGCCCTGTCCACGTCCCGTCAAGACTCACACCGCAGCAGCGCGACGGGCCTGACTCAGCTTTTGTTCGGTGGGCGCGTCCTGCTCTACCGGCAGGATCAGGTGCTCGGGCACCGCGCCATGCCACTTCTTCGCGCAGGCGTAGTACAACGCCGCGGGCACCACCAGGCCGATGATCCAGGAGATATCGGTATCGCCCAGACTCGCCACCAGGGGGCCGGTATAGAAGTGGGTGGAAATGAACGGCATCTGGATCAGCACGCCGAACACATAAATAGTGATGCCCATGGCATTCCAGCGCCCGTAGCGGCCGTCCGGATTGGACAGCGCCGGGATGTCATAGCGCTCTTTGGTGATGCAGTAGAAATCCACCAGGTTGATCGCGCTCCAGGGCGTGAAGAACGCCAGCAGGAACAGGATGAAAGACTTGAATGCGCCGAGGAACGAGTGCTGGCCCAGCAGCGCGATCAGGGTCGCGGCACCGACGATCAGCAACACGAAGATCAACCGCTGCAAGCGCGTCACTTTCAGCTCGCCGCGAAAGCCACTGATGATGGTGGCGATACACATGAAGCTGCCGTAGGAGTTCAGCGTCGAGATGGTCACCTTGCCGAAGGCAATGCTGAAATAGAGCAACGCCGCTATGGCGCCAGTGCCGCCCAGGCCGACAATGTAAGCCACCTCACGACCGGCGAACTGGCCCTTGGACAGGGCCGCGGCGAACACCCCGAGTACCATCGCCACCTGGGCACCGATCACCGAACCTGCGCCCGCGGCGAGGAAGGTCTTCAATGGCGACGTCTTGCTCGGCAGGTAGCGCGAATAGTCGGCGACATAAGGCCCGAAAGCGATCTGCCAGGATGCGGCCAACGACACCGCCAGGAGGAAGCTGCTCCAGCTGAAGTGCCGAATCGCCAGCAAGGCGCTGACGTCGGTCTGGCTCAGCAGCCGGCTGAACAGGTAGAAAAAGGCGATCACGCCGATCACGCTGGCAACCCGGCCGATGTAGTGAATCACCCGATAGCCAAGCACCGTGACCAGCACAATGACGCTGGCGAAAATCAGGATGCCGATGCTGTCACTGACACCGAACATCTGGCCCAGCGCCTGCCCGGAAAGCACCGTGCCGGTTGCGGTGAAACCCAGGTACATCAGGCACACCAGCACCATCGGGATGGCCGCGCCATAGACCCCGAACTGCACCCGGCTGGAAATCATCTGCGGCAGGCCGAGCTTCGGTCCTTGCGCCGCATGCAGCGCCATCACTGCGCCGCCCAGCAGTTGCCCGATCAACAGCCCGATCAACGACCAGAACACATCACCGCCCAACACCACCGCCAGAGCGCCGGTGACGATGGCCGTGATCTGCAGGTTGGCACCCAGCCACAGGGTGAACTGGCTCAAGAGACGACCGTGTCTTTCCGCTTCCGGGATGTAGTCGATCGAACGCCTTTCGATCAACGGCTTGCTGCTTGCACGATCATTCGCTAAGGCCATGGACGTCAAACCTCTATGGGCACTGCAGACGATTTCCACTGTAGGAGCGAGCTTGCTCGCGAGGCGGTGCAGCTGATGCACCGTGGTGCTTGCTTCGCCAGCAAGCTGGCTCCTACAGGGAGAGTGGGGTGAACCGATGCTGCGGTTACTTACCGGTGATCATCGGCAGGTTCAGGCCCTGTTCCTTGGCGCAGTCGATGGCGATCTGGTAGCCGGCGTCGGCGTGACGCATGACCCCGGTGGCCGGATCGTTGTGCAGCACCCGGGCAATCCGCTCGGCCGCTTCATCGGTGCCGTCGCAGACGATGACCATCCCCGAATGCTGGGAGAAGCCCATGCCGACACCGCCACCGTGGTGCAGGGAAACCCAGGTCGCACCACTGGCAGTGTTCAACAGGGCGTTGAGCAGCGGCCAGTCGGACACGGCGTCGGAGCCGTCCTGCATGGATTCGGTTTCACGGTTCGGGCTGGCCACCGAGCCGGAATCCAGGTGGTCGCGGCCGATGACGATCGGCGCCGACAGCTCGCCGCTGCGCACCATCTCGTTGAACGCCAGGCCGAGCTTGGCGCGCTGGCCCAGGCCGACCCAGCAGATCCGCGCCGGCAGGCCCTGGAAGCTGATGCGCTCGCGCGCCATGTCCAGCCAGTTGTGCAGGTGGGCATCGTCAGGGATCAGTTCCTTGACCTTGGCGTCGGTCTTGTAGATGTCCTGCGGATCACCGGACAGCGCCGCCCAACGGAATGGACCGACACCACGGCAGAACAGCGGACGGATGTAGGCCGGGACGAAACCTGGGAAGTCGAACGCATTTTCCACGCCCTCTTCCTGGGCCATCTGGCGGATGTTGTTGCCGTAGTCGAAGGTCGGGACACCCATCTTCTGGAAGGCCAGCATGGCTTTGACGTGCTCGGCCATGGACTGCTTGGCGGCCTTGATCACGGCAGCCGGCTCGGTCTTGGCGCGGTCGCGGTACTGCTCCCAGGTCCAGCCTTTGGGCAGGTAGCCGTTGAGCGGGTCGTGGGCGCTGGTCTGGTCGGTGACCATGTCCGGACGCACGCCACGGCGCACCAGCTCCGGCAGGATTTCTGCAGCGTTGCCACACAGGGCGATGGAGATCGCGCGGCCTTCGGCGGTGTACTTCTTGATGCGTGCCAGGGCGTCGTCCAGGTCGGTGGCCTGCTCGTCGACGTAGCGGGTCTTGAGGCGGAAGTCGATGCTGGTCTGCTGGCACTCGATGTTCAGCGAGCACGCCCCGGCCAGGGTCGCGGCCAGCGGTTGCGCGCCGCCCATGCCACCCAGACCAGCGGTCAGGACCCAGCGGCCCTTGAGGTTGGAGTCGTAATGCTGGCGACCGGCTTCAACGAAGGTTTCATAAGTGCCTTGGACGATGCCCTGGCTACCGATGTAGATCCAGCTGCCGGCGGTCATCTGGCCGTACATGGCCAGGCCCTTGGCGTCCAGTTCATTGAAGTGCTCCCAACTGGCCCAGTGCGGCACCAGGTTGGAGTTGGCGATCAGCACCCGCGGCGCGTTGCTGTGGGTCTTGAACACGCCCACCGGTTTGCCGGACTGCACCAGCAGGGTCTCGTCGTCATTCAGATGGGTCAGGGCTTCGACGATCTTGTCGTAACACTCCCAGTTGCGCGCGGCGCGGCCAATGCCACCGTAGACCACCAGTTCCTTGGGATTCTCTGCAACTTCCGGGTCGAGGTTGTTCATCAGCATGCGCAGCGGCGCTTCGGTCAGCCAGCTCTTGGCGGTCAGCTTGTTGCCACGTGCAGCGCGGATTTCGACGTTGCGGAATTGGGTGGGTTTGCTGTCAGTCACGGAAAAACTCCTCGGCGATGAGTCCAAGGTGCGAAGAGGATTCCATCGACTCTTACGCACACATATTTACTTGTACATACAAGCATATGCAATCAAGCGGCCAACTCGCTTGAGACGTACCTGAAAAACCTTGAGAGCAAACCGCAAGCCTTGCTGGACAAGGCTTTCAACAGAGCGAGAATTTTCCAGAAGAGTTTTTTGGCCGCAGCGAAGCTGTTACCAAAACCCGGTTTTGCGCTGTGCTGGGGCGTTCGGTAACAAACTGGTGCGCGAGAGAAACAGCAATTGCAGGGAGATGTGTGCCCGTTCTGCACGGCAGGTGCGGGCTGGGGTTCCGGCGCAGCGAGGGAACGAATAGAAGCCGGTAGCAGGCCGTATCCCGGCCTGCACCCAGCCACAATGATCAGATGGCGGTGAGTTCGATGACGCAGCAGCGTCCATCGGTGGCGATTTCCATAACCCCGGCATTGTCATCCAGGCGCAGGCAGTCATAACGCCCCAATGCCTGCACCGGGATGCTGCCCGTGTCCACCCAGGTCTGCTCGGCGACACTGAACACCAGCACGGTGTGCGCCTGGGTGAAGAAGCGTTGCTGACCATCGAACCACTGCAAGCGGGCGACGTAACGCTCAGGGCAATAGATCAGGTTGAAATCGCGGATCGCGCCCTCCAGCAAGGTGCAATTGACCTGGCTGGCACCGCTGAAGGCAAAGGGGTCCAGGGGCAGCAAGGGCCGAACCTCTTCGCCATCGACCGTCAGTTGCATGCCCGCACCCTGCAGCACGGTGATGATCCGCTGATAACCGGCAAAGCTGGAAAAGCCGCCGGATTCGCCGATATCGGCAATCGACAGGCGCCAGCCAAAACCTTCCAGGCCAGTGCCGGCGTCACGAGTGATTTCTTCGGTGCTGCCGCCGCCGTTTTTCCATGGCATGCGCGGGTAGTCGGCGGCGCGTAACAGAGTGGACTGGATCATTTATGAAAGCGCCCTTCCAGACGATGACGGGAACCGGGGTGGATCAAGCGGGCGGCGGTCACCGGCTGGCGCCCGGACCAGGTGCGACGCCGAATCAACAGGCACGGCTCGCCACGCTCGATCTGCAGCAGCTCGCACTCTTCGGGCTCGGCGAGAATCGCCTCCACCACATGCTCGCCCTCGGTCAGGGGGGCGACCTGGGACAAATAGGCGTAAGGGGTTTGCAAGGTGAAGTCCTGCTTGAGGTACTCCGGCGCCACCAGGGCGTTGACGAAGCGATCCTCGATCTGCACCGGGATGTCATTCTCGAAATGCACGATCAGCGAGTGGAAGACTCGCTGCCCTTCGCGCATGTCCAGGGCCAGGGCGCGCTCGGAACCGGCAGCCTCTTCGCCCAGGGTGACGACCCGGCAGGTGTGGCGATGACCGCGGGAGGCGATCTCGTCGGCAATGTTGTGCACTTCGAACAAGGCCGATTGGCTCTTGGGTTCGGCGACGAAGGTCCCCACGCCCTGCATGCGCACCAGCATGCCCTCAGCGGTCATTTCCCGCAGTGCGCGGTTGATGGTCATGCGGCTGAAGCCCAGCTGATTGACCAGCTCGCTTTCCGAGGGAACGCGGTAATGCGGCGGCCAGTTTCCGCTCTCGATCTGCTGGGTGATCATCTGTTTGACGCGGGCATACAAGGGCGCCGGACTATCGCCCAGATGGGCAGCCAGCGGCGATTTGGCAGGCGGAGTCGGCACGGGAAATCCTTGTTGAGCAAAAAAGGTGACTAGCTTGCCGGAGTTTACCGAGCAGGCAAACGTCTGTATATGTATATACAAATAACACACGATGGGGTGCTTGAACCATGTCCGCCTTCTTCGCCGAACGCGCACTGCTGCCTGATGGATGGGCCAACCATGTACGTCTTGAAGTCAGTGCCGACGGCCTGCTGACTCACATCCAGGCCAACGCCAGTGCAGAAGGTGCAGAACAGCTCAAGGGCCCGCTGCTACCCGGCATGCCCAACCTGCACTCCCACGCGTTCCAGCGAGCCATGGCCGGGCTGGCGGAAGTGGCCGGCAACCCCAACGACAGCTTCTGGACCTGGCGCGACCTGATGTACCGCCTGGTGGGCAAGATCAGCCCTGAACAGTTGGAGATCATCGCCCGCCAGCTGTACATCGAAATGCTCAAGGCCGGCTACACCTCAGTGGCGGAATTCCACTATGTGCATCACGACACCGACGGCCAGCCCTACGCCGACCCTGCCGAGCTGTCCCGACGCATCAGCCAGGCGGCCGCCAGCAGCGGCATCGGCCTGACCTTGCTGCCCGTGCTGTACAGCCATTCGGGATTCGGCGGCCAGGCCCCCAATGACGGCCAACGCCGCTTTATCAACAGCACGGAAAACTACCTCCAACTGCAACAGCGCTTGCAGCCCCTGCTGGCGCAACAGGCCAACCAGCAGCTGGGCCTGTGCTTTCACTCGTTGCGCGCGGTCACGCCACAGCAAATCAGCGAAGTCCTGGCCGCCAGCGACCGCCAATGCCCCGTTCACATCCACATCGCCGAACAGCAGAAGGAAGTCGACGACTGCCTGGCCTGGAGCGGACGCCGCCCGCTGCAATGGTTGCATGAGAACGTCGCGGTGGATCAACGCTGGTGCCTGGTCCACGCCACTCACGCCAATCCGGAAGAAGTCAGCCTCATGGCCGAAAGCCGGGCCATTGCCGGCCTGTGCCTGACCACCGAGGCCAACCTGGGCGACGGTATCTTCCCGGCGGTGGACTTCCTCGCCCAGGGCGGACGCCTGGGCATCGGCTCCGACAGCCACGTGTCTTTGAGCGTGGTGGAAGAACTGCGCTGGCTGGAGTACGGCCAACGCCTGCGGGACCAGCGTCGCAACCGCCTGTACCGCGCGGACCAGCCCATGGTCGGCCGCACTTTGTACGATGCCGCGCTCGCTGGCGGCGCTCATGCGCTGGGGCAACCCATAGGTACATTGACCGTGGGCAAGCGCGCCGATTGGCTGGTGCTGGATGGCAACGACCCTTACCTGGCCACCGCGGATGGCGACGGGATTCTCAACCGTTGGTTGTTTGCCGGCGGCGACCGCCAGGTACGGGATGTGATGGTGGGTGGTCAGTGGGTGGTGCGTGACGGACGTCACGCCGCCGAAGAAGACAGTAGCCGGGCCTTCACCCAAGTCCTGCGCGAGCTGCTCAACTGACCCCAAGTTCGTAGGAACCGACGTGCTGGCGAAAGCATTCTCACGAACGCCTTCGCCGGCCAGCCGACTGCTACAGGGAATGAATCTATTTCGAGGTCTTGGCCATGGCCGAGTCCGACACCCGCCAGATCAGTCGCGTGGTGTCGTAGCCCTGCTGACGCGCCTTGCTCAGCAACTCT
The DNA here is from genome assembly GCF_042980055.1 of Pseudomonas danubii. Lineage (NCBI taxonomy): Bacteria > Pseudomonadati > Pseudomonadota > Gammaproteobacteria > Pseudomonadales > Pseudomonadaceae > Pseudomonas > Pseudomonas danubii. The sequence continues at coordinate 1,669,308 of NZ_CP116502.1, read as the reverse complement.
TCACGCACCGTCTCATTGACCTCCTTGGTCCGCGACAGCAACCACAGGTAACGGCGGTTGGGATTGCCGACAATCGCGGTCTTGTAGTCATCGCTGACATACAGCACCCAGTAGTCGCCCTTGGTCGCCCCCGGCAGCAGCCGCGAGAACCAGTTATCGAACTCGACCCACAGCTTGTCGGTCTTGCCCGGCACCTGAGGCGTTGCCGTGCCACGAGCCTCCTCCCACTTCCACTCCGGGGTCAGGCAGCGGTTGAGCACCGCCACGTTGCCCTCCGGCAACAGGGTGTAGCGGGCCTCGGATTGCGCACAGTTACGCTGGAAATACATCGGCAACCGCGCCAGCTCGTACCAGGTCCCCTGGTAACGCTTGAGATCGACGTGGTTGACGGTCTTGGGCGCCAGCGAATCGTCCCGGGACGTGGCGCAGCCGGCCAAGAGCAGGCCGACCAGAAGAGTGAAAACAAAACGCATCATTATTTTTCTCCCGTGGGCCCGAAGCCCCGGTTTTTTTTACTTCAGGCCTTGCCCGGAAAACATCAGAACCTTGTCACCGGCATACTGCACGCTGATAAAGCTGTTCTTGTCGCCCCAGGTGCAGCTGGACATGCCCAGCGCGCCCGAACAGTCAGTCGGCTTGCCCAGGAGTTGTTCAACCTCGGCCTTGGGCATGCCCGCCGAGAGCTTGGAATAGTTTTCCTGATTGACCTTGCTGCACGCAGCCAGCAGCACGCAGAACGACAACAGAGCGAGAGAACGCAGGGACATGGTGAACTCCTGGACGAAAGGGGGAAGGCCTGTCAGCCAACCAGAAGCTTAGAAGAGAAAACCCCCTTCTGGTTCCCCGCTCGGCCGGGTATTTCTTGCCCGCTGCTCCGGGCATTTTCCCGGTAAATCAAACACCTTTTCGCCTTGCCCTGCTGTTCGTCGGTTTTTCTCCACGAGGCCTCATCTTCAGTAATAGCCAGTCGACATAACTGCAGCGCAAAGCCCTCCACTGTGGCAAATTGACGCCCCTCGTTGACCAGCCCATCGCGGTAGTTCACTTAATGACCAGCAATATGAAATTCAGCCACAAGATCCTGCTTGCCGCCGCCCTTGTGGTGGCCGTCGCGTTCGCCTGTTTTATTCTGTTCAATGACTACCGACAGCGTGAGGCCCTGCGCAGCAGCACCGAGTCCACCATGCAGGAACTGGGCAGCCTGACCACCAGCAATATCCAGACCTGGCTGGAAAGCCGCATCCAGCTCCTGCAGTCTCTGGCCCAGCAGATCGCCGTGGACGGCAACGGCGCCGAGAGCCTGAAACGCAGCGTCGGCCTGCCCGCCTATACCAGCAACTTCCAGCTCAGCTACTTCGGCGGCCAGGACGGCGTGATGTTTTCGGTGCCGGCCGGCAATCGCGCCGCCGACTACGACCCCCGCGCCCGCGGCTGGTACAAGGCGGCCACCGGCTCGCAACGGACCATCGTCACCGAACCCTACATCGCCGCTTCATCCGGCAAACTGGTGATCACCGTGGCCACCCCGGTGCAGCATCAGAACCAGATGATCGGCGTGGCCGGCGCCGATATCGACCTGTCGAGCATCAGCGCCATCATCAACTCGCTGAACTTCGGCGGTCATGGCCAGGCCTTCATCGTCAGCGCCGACGGCAAGATCCTCATCCACCCCGACAGCAAACTGGTGCTCAAGAGCCTCGCCGAAGCCTATCCCGCGGGTGCCCCGAGCATCAGCCCCGGCCTGAAAGAAGTGCAACTGAACGGCAAGACCCAGTTCATCTCCTTCACCCACGTCAACGGCGTGCCCTCGGCCGACTGGTACGTGGCCCTGGTCCTGGACAAGGACACCGCCTTCGCCGTGCTCAGTGAGTTTCGCACCTCGGCGATCATCGCCATGCTGATCGCGGTAGTGATCATCATCAGCCTGCTGGGCATGCTGATCCGCATCCTGATGCAGCCGCTGCACGTGATGGGCCGGGCCATGCACGACATCGCCGAAGGCGAAGGCGACCTGACCAAACGCCTGGTGATCCATGGCCACGACGAATTCGGCACCCTGGGGGTGTCGTTCAACCGTTTCGTCGAACGCATCCACAGTTCGATCCGCGAAGTGTCCTCGGCCACCGGCCAGGTCAACGAAGTGGCCCTGCGCGTAGTCGCCGCCTCCAACTCGTCGATGTTCAACTCCGACCAACAGGCTTCGCGCACCAGCAGCGTGGCCGCGGCCATCAACCAACTGGGCGCCGCCGCCCAGGAAATCGCCCAGAACGCCGCCCTCGCCTCGCAGCACTCCAGCGAGGCCCGCAGCCTGGCGCAAGACGGCCAGCAAGTGGTGGATCAGACCATCGCCGCTATGCATCAGCTGTCGGCAAAGATCAGCAGCTCCTGCGACAACATCGAGACCCTCAACAGCAACACGGTGAACATCGGGCAGATCCTCGAAGTCATCACCAGCATTTCTCAGCAGACCAACCTGCTGGCCCTCAACGCCGCCATCGAAGCGGCTCGCGCCGGTGAGGCCGGACGCGGTTTCGCGGTGGTAGCGGACGAGGTGCGTAACCTCGCCCACCGCACCCAGGATTCGGCGCAGCAAGTGCAGAAAATGATCGAGGAGCTGCAAGTGGGCGCCCGTGAAGCGGTGGGCACCATGACCGAGAGTCAGCGTGAGAGCGAAAGCAGCGTCGGCATCGCCAACCAGGCCGGCGAACGCCTGGGCAGCGTGACCCAGCGCATCGGTGAAATCGACGGCATGAACCAGTCGGTGGCCACCGCCACCGAGGAGCAGACCGCGGTGGTGGAGTCGATCAACGTCGACATCACCGAAATCAACACCCTGAATCAGGAAGGGGTGGAAAACCTGCAAGCCACCCTGCGCGCCTGCGCCGACCTGGAACAACAGGCCAAGCGCCTGCAGCACCTGGTGGGCAGCTTCCGTATCTGAGGAGCAGCTTCGCCGGCAAGCCGCCTCCTACCAGTATTCGTAGGAACCGGCTTGCCGGTGAAATCATTCGATTGCGGACATTCGGCAATACAGTCGCTGGTCTGCACGCCCCCAACAGAACTGGATTAAGACTAAACTCAGGCCTGCCTTTACAGTCGAGCCCGCCCCATGAAGCTTTCATCCCAGATCAAGCCCATCAGTTACCTGAAAAGCCACACCGCCGAGATCGTCAAGCAACTGACGGAAAGCCGCGAGCCTCTGGTTATTACCCAGAATGGCGAAGCCAAGCTGGTGGTTATGGATGTACAGAGCTTTGAGGAACAGGAAGCGACCCTGGCCATGTTGAAACTTCTGGCCTTGGGCAACCGGGAGATTGAAGCCGGTCAGTTCCGTGATGCAGAGCAGGTGTTTGCCGACCTGGAGCGGGACGACCTGCAATGAAATTCAAGGTGGTCATTCTGCATTCGGCAGAACGCGACCTGAAAGAGCTCAGACAATACCTGATCAGTCGATTCTCTCCCCAAGCCTGGCACAGCACCTTCCAGCACTTGAAATCCACCGTGGCTCAACTGGCGACCTCGCCCTACGCTGGCGTGGTACCTGACGAAATTCAGCAGCTCAATCTGCGCCACTATCGTCAGGTACTTTGCGGTATGAACCGGGTGATCTACGAAGTGCGGGAGAACACCGTCTTTATCCACATCATTGCCGATACACGCAAAGACCTGCCGTCATTGCTGATGAAGCGCCTATTGCGAGCGGGCAAGTAATGCTTGCCGGCCGTCAGAAACGCGAACCAGGCTCGCGCAGGAAAGCCAGCTCCTCGGCAGTGGACTCACGACCGAGGATGGCGTTGCGATGGGGAAAGCGCCCGAAGCGGGCAATGATTTTCTGGTGCCGTTCGGCGTAGTCCAGCTGATCAGCGAACACCGGGCGATCTTCCTCCGGTTGTTCGTCGTGCAGGGCAGCAAAGCGGGAAACCCCTTCGTTCTGCACCGCCAGGTGCTCGCAATGCTCGAACACCAGGTAGATGAAGCTGCGCTGCATGGCCGGCAAGCGCCGGTCGAGGTCCGCGGCAATGCCTTGCGCCACCAGTGCCTGGGCACGGGTATCGCCGGAGAACGCCTTGGGCGTATCGCGATAGATCATCCGCGGCAACTGATCGAGCAACAGCACCAGGGCCAGCCAACCTTGGGGACTTTGCGTCCACTCGGTCAATCCGCCAGCCAGTGCCTGCTCCACCAGACCACCAAAGCGCTGGCGCGCTTCGAGGTCCTGGCTGTCGCGTTTGCCAAACCACAGCCTGCCCTTGGCAGCGACCACCTCTGCCGGCTTTTCGGCTGAACCGAACCACCAATCAAGCAGAGGCTGCCAGGACTGGGCCATGTCTTATTCCTTGTGGTAGCCCGTCACACGAGCCACTTCTTCCTTGGAACCAAGGAATACGGCAACACGCTGGTGCAGGCCTTCAGGCTGAATGTTGAGGATGCGCTGGCGACCGTCGGTAGAAGAACCGCCAGCCTGTTCGATGAGGAAGGACATCGGATTGGCTTCGTACATCAGCCGCAGTTTGCCCGGCTTCTCCGGCTCGCGGCTGTCGCGTGGGTACATGAACAAGCCGCCACGGGTCAGGATACGGTGCACGTCGGCGACCATGGCCGCGACCCAGCGCATGTTGTAGTTCTTTTTCAGTGGACCGGTGTCGCCGGCCAGCAGCTCACTCACGTAGCGCTTGACCGGGGCTTCCCAGTGACGCTCGTTGGACATGTTGATGGCGAATTCCTGGGTGGATTCCGGGATCTTGATGTCTTCGTGGGTCAGCACGAAGCTGCCCATTTCACGGTCCAGGGTGAAGCCCTTGACGCCATGACCCAGGGTCAGGATCAGCATGGTCTGCGGGCCGTAGATGGCGTAACCGGCAGCAACCTGCTGGGTGCCCGGCTGCAGGAAGGCCTTTTCGTTCAAGGCTTCGTTCTGGCTCAGGTACTCGTTCGGGCAACGCAGCACCGAGAAGATGGTGCCAACGGGCGCGTTGATATCGATGTTCGACGAACCGTCCAGCGGGTCGAATACCAGCAGGTAGGCGCCTTTCGGGTATTTGCCCGGGATCTGGTAGGCATTGTCCATTTCCTCGGACGCCATGCCGGCCAGGTGACCGCCCCATTCGTTGGCTTCCAGGAGGATCTCGTTGGAGATCACGTCGAGCTTCTTCTGCACTTCGCCCTGCACGTTTTCCGTGCCCATGCTGCCCAGAACACCACCCAGGGCGCCTTTGGACACAGCGTGGCTGATCTCCTTGCAAGCACGCGCCACCACTTCGATCAGGAAGCGCAGATCGGCAGGAGTGTTGTTGCTGCGGGTCTGCTCAATCAAATAGCGACTCAGGGTAACGCGGGACATGGAAGGCTCCGGAGGAATGGGGGACTAAAAACCCGCGCAGTTTAACGCGAGTCGGGGCGCATTTCCTCCTCTCAGACAGGGAACCGGCAGATAGAGTTCAGGCACCGGTTTCAGCGTAGCCACAAAACCCCAGGCATGACTGGCCACAGCGCCCTCTGCCATCCCCGCAACCGCTCAGGATTTGACCGCCGGCTTGCGCAGCAGACTGAAGGCCATGCCGGCCAATGCCAGTACCCCCAGGAGCAGCACCGCCCACAGGCCGATTTTTTTCCAGTCAGGCCCGCTGGCCACGGCGACGTCCGGCGACGCCGCAGTGGACGTCGTCAGTTGCGCCGCGCCCTCGACCTTGGCCTGGCCCAGTTCCTTGAGACGCTGCGGACTGTAGTCAGGAATCAGGGTGGCCAACGGCAGGTTGGCCGCTGTTGCGGTCGGGTTGCCCAGCGCCAGGGTATAGGGCCCGGCGCCACGAGCCAGGAACACCAGTTGCGTGCCGCGCACGGCAAATTGCAGGGTCGGCGCCTCGGCGCCCAGGCCGCCGCCACGCTCATCCACTGTCAATTTGAGCTGCTGCACGGTCTGCCCCGGCAATTGCAGTTCGTTCTGCTGCACATCCTGGCCGTTCTGGGTCAGGCGGTACAGCAGGCCATTGCTCAGGGGCTGCCAGGGCAGGCTGCTCTCACGGCGTCCATACAGTGTTGCGGGCGCCAGGCTATTGGCCTGTTTGAGCTCGACCCGCACGCGCTCGACATTCAGCCCCTTGGGCAACTGCCAACTGTACTCACCGGCCTTGGCGGCCGTGCCGCCCAGCGGTTGCGACCACAGCAGCGGCGACGGCAGGCTGCTGGTGGTACTGCTCTGCAACTGCGCGGAAGTGAGCACCGGCGCCGCCTGCGGGGTGTTCCACAGCAAGCGTAGGTAACGTGCCGACTGCCCGGGCAAAGCCACCTCATGCTGCTCGACCCGCTCGTCGGCAAACGACAGCCGTGCCACCTGGCCTTCTCCCCAGGATTGCCAGTGCTGCAGATCGTCACTGGCCTCGATGCTGAAACGCTGGAAACCGTCGCGCTCACTGGTCCAGTCCAGCACCAGTTGTTGCAGCGGCGCCTTGATGGCGCTGGCATCCAGCAACCAGCCTCGCAGGACTTCTTCACCCGCCTCCAACTCAGTGGCCGGCTGCACTTCCACCAGCGTGCCATTGGCGTTGGACTGCACCCGCACACTGGGGATGCTGTCGCCAGCTTGCGCCGAGTTGTACAGCGGGAACCACTTCACATCAGCAAGGCTGCGCTGCTCGCGAGTCTGCGCCTGCTGACGGGCCACGGCATAGGCCTGGGGCTCGCCGGCGGCGTTGAATACGCGCATATCCCGCAGATCGGTCTGGCTGGCCTGGAGCTGCACGGCGAGCGGCAGCTCCAGGCGGTACCAGGGGCCTTCGCCGCTCAGGGTCAAGGGCACCTGGGACTTGAAGTCCCCGGGCTTGTCCTGGGCCACGGCGGACAATGCCACACACAGGCCCGCAGCCCCCCACCAGCCCAGGTTCAACTTCTGACTCAAGACGACACTCCTTCATTCAAGGGCTTGCCGGCTTCAGGCTCGGCCTCGACCCGCTTGGGCGGCAAGGGGGCGAAATACCCCACCACCAGCAACAACACACCGACCCCGATGAAAGAGACGATCCGCGCCAGCCCGCCACGGTTGCTCAACTCCACCAGGAACAGCTTGGCCACCACTACCGCGATCAACGCCGCGCCGATCAGCCAGACTTCGCGGCGATGGCGCACATGCCCGCCAATCATCAAGCCCAGGGCAATCAGGGTCCAGACGATGGACAGCCCGGCCTGGACCATCATCGACTCAAGCAACGCATCCGCCTGGAACGGCACGCCGCTCCAATGATGAGCCGCGCGCATGACCAGCACGGTGAAGAAGGCGAACAGGGAAACCCCCGCCACCAACTGGGCGCCGCGCTCGGCGTAATCGCTCCGAAGCGCCAGCACCTGCACCGCGCTGCGGGACCACACATAGACCCCGAACAGGGCAAACAGCAGCCCCAGCTCCAGGGGATTGAGCAGCGGCAAGTAAGGCAACGGCTCGGCACGGCCGTCGCTGAAGGTATTGGCCAGCCAGAACCAGCCCAGCATCAACACCGCCAGGGGCAGCGCGGCATACAGGCGGTATTCCCTGGAATGCGCGGCAACCGGCCACGGCCAATGGCGCGGCGCGGCCATGGCCACCAGGTACAGGCTCGGCAGGATCGCCCAGCCCAGCCAGCGCCAGGCGTTGTACTGCTCGGACAACAGCAGCAAGGCGTAGCGCAGTTCCAGCGCCAACACCCCCAGCAGCAGCCAGCAACCCAGCACATGGGCGATGCTCAGGACCCGCGTCGGCAGCCATGCCGCCAGGCGCCGCAGGCTGAAGAAGTGCACGGCAAACAGCAGGGTCCAGGCCAGCCAGCCCAGATCCGCCGCCGGGTGATAACGCGGTGCCCAAGCCGCCAGCAGCACCAGGGCGCCCAGCGGTATCAGCAGGCTGCACACCAGCCCCAGGGACTTCCACTGCAGGCGCACCGCCAGCAGCGCGCAGAGCAGCACGCTGGCGGCGGTGATCAGCAGCAACAGGCTCGCCTGCCAATGGGCCGGGGCGAAGCGCAGTACCTCCTTGAGCCAGGTAAAGGCCCACCAGCAAGCCCCCCAGGCCAACAACAGGTCAGACAGGCGCCCCAGGCTCAAGGCATTGAACGCCGAGCCATGATGGCCCCGCTGCAAGCGCCAGGCCCCTACCAGCGCCGCCAGGGCCAGGACCATCGGCGTCCAGAAGTCGCCATTGGCCAGGGGCCGCGCAGCGTCCGCCACCGCCACGAAATACCAGTCCGAACCGGCCAGCAGGAAGGTGCTGCCGCCAATCACCTGGAGCACCAGGCCAAAGACAAAACTGGCCCGCTGCTGCAAGTACAGGCTGAGCCAGATGATCAACAGCCCGCTGGCGGCCCAGACCCCACTGGCGGTACGCCAAGGCAGCACAAACAGCACCGCCAGGTTGATCATCATCAAGCCCGCCAGCAGCACCACCGACAGCCCCCGCAACAAGCGCGGGTCCTTGCGCACCATGTCATTGCGGGCGGCCAGGAGCATGCCGCCAATCAGCGCCAGCCCAATCAGCGAGGCGCTCATCAGGCCGCTCCAGCCGGCGCTGAAGACTGCACTCGCGTCGCCGTCCGCCCCTTGCAGGCGCATCAGGAACAAGGCCCCGCCGAGCAACTGGACGCCAAATGCCGTGAACAGGAAGGCCCGCGATTGCAGGCGCAGGCCGACCCACAAGGTCACCAGCCCGGCCAAGGCCCAACTGATGGCCGTGCCCTGGGTGAAGAAGAACAAGGGCGCTAGCAGATACAGGAAACCCAGCCCAAGCACCCCCAAGAGCGGCGCAATGCCCTGCTCCCAGGTCGAAGGCAAGGACTTATCGGCCCGTCGCAGTTGGTCGAAGCTGAACAGCAACGCGCCACCGAGCAGCAATGCCCCCAAAGGCGCACCGGCCAGCAGGCTGGTGTTCCCGGGACTCAATTCGCTGAGGAAAGCCAGGGCCGAGCCCACCTGCAACAGCAAGGCGAAGGCCCGGGCCAATGGCCGCTGCTGACGCAGGCCGAGCCAGAAGATCCCCGCGCCCTCCACGGCCCAGGCCGCGGACGTCCAGCGCGCATCCAGACCCAACGGAATGGCCAGGCTGGCGAAAATCACCCCCAGGGCCAGGCAGGTTTCCCCCAGCAACAGGGCGCGACCGCCCATCAGCACCCGCGCCAGGACCATGTAGATCAAACCCAGGGCCAGGGCACTGAAAGACGCCGCGAACTCCAGATGCCGGACCAGCGCAAGTTGTAAACCGAAAGCCACCAACGGCGGGCCGAAGAGCAGGCTGCCATCGACGTAGTCACCCTTGCGTGCGGACCAGTGCAGCAGCGCCTGACGATCGGCGTCCGCCGGAGCATCGGTCATTTCCAGCAGCTTACGCCGGGTGAACAGCAGGCCAATGGCCAGGTACATGAGGAAGAACAGGATCAGGAACGGCTCGGTACTCCACAGCAGCTCCGGGGCATAGGAGCGCAGGCCCCATGCGAAACCGATGCCGAAGGTGCCGACAAAGCCGATCAGGTTCAGCAGGCGCCAGGCCTTGAACCAGGCAATGCCGAGGATGCCGGCATTGAGCAGGGCGAAGTAGCTGAACAGCGCCACATGGCTGCCGGCGCCGGTGGACGTCAGGATGGGCGCGGCAAAACCGCCCAGGGCGGCGGCCGCCGCCAGACCCAGGGCATCCTGGGTAATGGCCAGGATCGCCGAAAACACGGTCACGGCCACCAGCAGGCCCAAAGCCGCAGAAGGGTCGAGCAACGGATGCAGGCGCATGGCCGCGAACACCGTCAGGTAGAGCACGGCGATGCCGGTGCCCTGGAGCATCAGCGCGTAGTTGCTGTTGCGTCGCCGCAGCCACCAACCCAGCCCCAAGAGGCCCAGGGAGCTGGCCGCCACTCCGGCATAACGCAATTCGATGGGAACCACCATGCCTTCGGTGGCATAGCGCAGGAGGAAGGCCAGGCCGAGGAACAACAGCACCACGCCGACCCGCAGCACGGTGTTGCCGCCAAACAGCCAGTTGCGTGCACCGCTGATGGCGCGTTCGATCAGGTTCGGTTGCAGGTCCACAGGGGCCGCAGCTGGCTGTGGCTCCCGGGACGACACCTGGGGCCCGGGTTGCCAGACCGACTCCGGCAGCGGCTGGCTGGCTTGGATTGCCGCGGCAGGACGCACCGCAGCGGGCAGTTCCCAGACCAGCTCGGGAGCAGCCGGCTCCACAGGCTGGACTTCATCAAGAATGAATTCAGGCAGGTCTTCGCGTTCCGCCGCGGCGCTCGTGCCTGCGCGAGCCTCGGCAAGCGGGGCATTGACCAGGGGTTCGGCCGCAGGTTCGGCGGCGGGGCTAGCGTTGCTTTCCAACAGCGCAAGACGCTGGCCCAGGGTGGCCAGGGCCTTTTTCGCCTGTTCCAGCTCGCGGTGCTGGTCGACAACCTGGCGATGCAGGGCGCCGAAGCGAATGACCAGGCCGACAGCCAGGCCCAGCAGGGCACCGATCAGGGCATCACTGATGGACTCATCAACGATCCACCCCAGCACCAACCCCAACAGCATGAACATCCATTGCATGTGTCGATATCCCTAAGCGGTCCACTAAAGGACAGGTACAGCTGTGTTGACGCGTTCACCGGCAAGCCGGCCCCTACGGAGATTGTAGGCGCCGGCTTGCCGGCGAAGGTCTGTCCCCGATTGGAAGCCGAGCGTGGCCCGAAAGACACCATCCGGGAGATAAAATCGGCGCTCAGTATATCGACCCGACCCAACAAACGTTGGGCCTTATGCACAGTTTGAGAATTCTCCCAAACGCCTCACTCCAGCGCCTTCCAGATCTGCGTAGCGTATTCACGGATGGTCCGGTCCGAGGAAAACCAGCCCATGCGCGCCGTGTTGAGCACCGCCGAACGCCACCACTCCTTGGCGTCGTGCCAACGCTCCTCGACCCGAGCCTGGGCACTCCAGTAGGCATCGAAATCGGCGCAGACCAGGAACCGGTCGTAGTCGATCAGCGAATCGATCAGCCCGGTGTAACGCGACGGATCATCCGGGGAGAACACCCCGCCACGAATCGCCTGCAGCACATCGCTGAGCCGATGGGAGGCGGCGATATCCGGCACCGCGCTGAATTCGCCATTGCGCTTGCGCGCCTCCACCTGCTGGGCGCTGAGACCGAAGATGAACATGTGCTCGGCGCCCACCTGCTCGCACATTTCGACGTTGGCACCATCCAGGGTGCCGATGGTCAAGGCACCGTTGAGGCCGAACTTCATGTTGCTGGTGCCCGAAGCCTCGAAGCCGGCGGTGGAGATCTGCTCCGACAGGTCGGCGGCGGGAATGATGCTTTCCGCCAGGCTGACGTTGTAGTTGGGCAGGAACACCACTTTGAGCAAGCCACGTACAGTCGGGTCGCTGTTCACCGTACGGGCGATGTCGTTGGTCAGTTTGATGATCAGCTTGGCCTGGTGATAACTGGCGGCCGCCTTGCCGGCAAAGATCTTCACCCGGGGCACCCAATCGGTTTCCGGCTCGGCGCGGATCGCCTGGTACAGCGCCACGGTATGCAGCAGGTTGAGCAACTGGCGCTTGTACTCGTGAATACGCTTGACCTGCACATCGAACAGCGCCGCCGGGTTGACCGCGATGCCCAGGCGCTCATGGATGATCGCCGCCAAAGCACGCTTGCTGTGCAGCCGCTGTTCGGCGAACTGCTTGCGAAAGGCGGTTTTCTCGGCGAAGGGTTCCAGCCCCAGTAGCAGCGCCTCGGGATTGTCCAGCAGCTCGGGGCCCAGGACGTCCACCAGCATTTCGGTCAGTTGCGGGTTGGCCTGATACAGCCAGCGGCGGAAGGTGATGCCGTTGGTCTTGTTGTTGATCCGCTCCGGGTACAGCTTGTGCAGCTCGGAGAACACCGTGCTGCGCATCAGCTGGGTATGCAGGCCGGACACGCCATTGACGCTATGGGAGCCGAGGAACGCCAGGTTGCCCATGCGCACCCGGCGGCCGTTGTCTTCCTCGATCAGCGACACCGCCCGCAGCACGTCGAAATCGTGCAAGCCCTTGGCCCGCAACGAGTCGATGTGCTGGGCGTTGATCAGATAGATGATCTGCATGTGCCGCGGCAGCATGCGTTCCATCAGGCCCACCGGCCAGGTTTCCAGGGCCTCGGGCAACAGGGTGTGGTTGGTGTAGGACAGGGTTTGCACGGTGACCTGCCACGCTGCATCCCAGGCGATGCCGTGCAGGTCCACCAATTGGCGCATCAGCTCGGCCACAGCGATCGACGGGTGGGTGTCATTGAGCTGGATGGCCGCGTGCTCGCCGAGGCTGAGCACCGAGTCGTGCATGTTCTTGTGGCGCCGCAGCAAATCCTGCAACGACGCAGAGACGAAAAAGTACTCCTGGCGCAGACGCAGTTCCTGGCCCGCCTCGGTGCTGTCGGCCGGGTACAGCACCCGGGAGATGCTCTCGGCCCGAGCCACTTCCGCCACCGCCCCCAGGTGGTCACCGGCGTTGAAGCGCTCCAGGTGCAAATCCTCCATGGCCCGGGCCCGCCACAGACGCAAGGTGTTGACGCTGGCCCCACGCCAGCCCACCACTGGGGTGTCATAGGCCACCGCCCTGACGGTTTCCACCGGCCGCCAGACCTGGCGAATGTTGCCCGCTTCGTCGGTCACGCTGTCGACGCTGCCGCCAAAGCCGATGGAGTAGATCACCTCGGGGCGCTCGAACTCCCAGGGGTTGCCGAAATCCAGCCAATGTTCGGTCTGCTCCTGCTGCCACCCGTCGACAATCGCCTGGCGGAACAGGCCGTGCTCGTAACGGATACCGTAGCCGTGACCGGCCAGGCCCAGGGTCGACATGCTCTCCATGAAACACGCCGCCAGGCGCCCCAGGCCACCATTGCCCAGGGCCGCATCGGGCTCCAGCAGGCGGATGCGCTCCAGGTCCACCCCCAGATCGGTGAGGGCCTCGCGGGCCACGTCCAGCAAGCCAAGATTGCTCAGGCTGTCAAACAGCAAGCGACCGATCAGGAACTCCAGGGACAGGTAATACACCCGCTTCTGACCCTTGCGGTACATCTGTCGCGTGTGATCCATCCAGTGATCGACCATATGGTCCCGCGCCGCCAGGGCAATGGCCTCGAACCAGTCGTGGTCGAAGGCGTGATCCGGGTCTTTGCCAACCGCGTAGGTGAGTTTGGTCAAGACGGCTTCGCGAAAGGCGGCCACCTCAGCGTCACGAACAAGGGATTCCTGAGTCATCGATACGACCTCTGACGAGATACACAGTGAGCATGGAATGGTCTGAGCCTAGTCGGTCTGACACGGAGCGAAGGCTCTGGTTCGGCGCTGTCTCAAATGGCTCGACTCACGAGAGAGCCTTGCGCGCCTGCAGGGGAAAAAGATGCAGATGCCGTGCCGCCAGGGACTAATCGCAAGGCACACAAGAAAAATCCGACCTAAAGTCGTTCAAAAATCCACCAGTCCCGGTATGATCGCGCGCCCTGGAACATGCCGGAAGCACCACCTTGATGAAGTCCAATCTGATCGCCGCCGCGGAAATCGACCGTCTCGATACCTGGGCCAAATACACCGCGCCCATGTGCGGTTCCTGCATGTCCAGCTGCTGCACCCTGCCGGTGGAAGTGAAGATCAAGGACCTGATCCGCATTGGTATCGTCGACGAATTCGAGCGCGGCGAACCGGCGAAGAACATTGCCAAGCGCCTGCAGAAAGAAGGCATCGTCGAGCGCTACAACCAGAAGTCGGAAATCTTCACCCTGCAGCGCATGAGCAACAACGACTGCCTGTATCTGGATCGTAAAAGCCGCCTGTGCACCATTTATGACAAGCGCCCGGACACCTGCCGCAACCACCCGAAGATCGGCCCGCGCCCGGGCTACTGCGCCTACAAGCCCAAGCCCCAGGAGCGCCCGACCAATACCAGCAGTCGAACCCTGGAACGTTTCTGATCCCCTGCCCTTCAGGCTGCTAAGGCTGCCCACCTCCCACCGCAGCTAACGCTGCTGTAGCCGCTGCCGAGCAGCGCGAGGCTGCGAACGGCTGCAAGGCAGCCGCAAGACGGCCAGCGCGGTAGCTCAGGCACTACGCGCCGCCTGGGTTGACGGCCGCTGCGCGCCCGGTCGCAGCCTCGCAGGCTCGGCAGCGGCTACAGGTTTTCTCCAGGCATAAAAAAACGCCCCCGGTCTCGCGACCGGGGGCGTTTTCATTCAGCCGGAACTAAAGACTCAGTTCTTGGCTTTCTTGGCAGCGCGGGTACGCTCGCCTTCGTCCAGGATCTTCTTGCGAAGACGGATGGACTTAGGAGTCACTTCACACAGCTCGTCGTCCTGGATGAATTCCAGAGCCTGTTCCAGGGTGAAGCGAACAGGTGGAACCAGGGCGATGGTTTCGTCTTTACCCGAAGCACGCATGTTGTCGAGCTTCTTGCCCTTGGTAGGGTTGACGCCCAGGTCGTTGTCACGGCTGTTCAGACCAACGATCTGACCGTTGTAGATTTCCTGGCCGTGCTCGACGAACAGCTTGCCGCGCGCCTGCAGGGTTTCCAGGGAGTAGGTCAGGGCCTTGCCGGTTTCTACCGATACCAGTACGCCGTTCTGACGGCCGGACATGTGGCCGGACTTCATCGGAGCGTAGCGATCGAAGATCGAGGTCAGGATGCCTGCACCGTTGGTCAGGGTCAGGAACTGGTTACGGAAACCGATCAGACCACGGGCTGGAATGTTGTATTCCAGGCGTACACGGCCCTTGCCATCCGGAACCATGTTGCTCAGGTCGCCCTTACGCAGGCCCATTTCTTCCATGACCTTGCCCTGGGATTCTTCAGGGATGTCGATGGTGACGTTTTCGAACGGTTCCTGCTTCACGCCATCCACTTCACGGATGATCACTTCAGGACGGCCAACGCCCATCTCGAAGCCTTCGCGACGCATGGTTTCGATCAGTACCGACAGGTGCAACTCACCGCGGCCGGAAACCTTGAACTTGTCAGCCGAGTCGCCTTCTTCAACGCGCAGAGCAACGTTGTACAGCAGCTCTTTGTCCAGACGTTCCTTGATGTTACGGCTGGTCACGAACTTGCCTTCTTTACCGCAGAATGGCGAGTCGTTGACCTGGAAGGTCATGGAAACGGTTGGCTCGTCGACGCTCAGTGGCTTCATCGCTTCGACAACAGTCGGATCGCACAGGGTGTCGGAGATGAACAGCTCGTCGAAACCGCTGATGCAGACGATGTCGCCAGCAGCGGCTTCTTCAACGTCTACACGGTGCAGGCCGTGGTGACCCATCAGCTTGAGGATACGACCGTTACGGCGCTTGCCGTTGACGTCGATGGCCACAACCGGGGTGTTGGGCTTGACGCGACCGCGAGCGATACGGCCAACGCCGATCACACCCAGGAAGCTGTTGTAGTCCAGAGCGGAAACCTGCATCTGGAACGGACCGTCACGGTCAACGCTTGGCGCTGGCACGTTGTCGACGATCGACTGGTACAGCGGGGTCATGTCTTCAGCCATTTCGGTGTGGTCCAGACCGGCAATGCCGTTCAGGGCCGAGGCGTAGACGACTTTGAAGTCCAGCTGTTCTTCGGTGGCACCCAGGTTGTCGAACAGGTCGAAGATCTGGTCCAGAACCCAGTCAGGACGCGCACCCGGACGGTCAACCTTGTTGATTACCACGATTGGACGCAGGCCGGCTTCGAACGCCTTCTTGGTCACGAAACGGGTTTGCGGCATCGGGCCGTCTTGAGCGTCGACCAGCAGCAGCACGGAGTCGACCATGGACATTACGCGCTCAACTTCGCCGCCGAAGTCGGCGTGGCCCGGGGTGTCCACGATGTTGATGTGGTAGCCGTTCCAGTTGATGGCGGTGTTTTTCGCCAGAATGGTAATACCGCGTTCTTTTTCCTGGTCGTTGGAGTCCATCACGCGCTCGTCGTTGAGCTCGTTGCGCTCCAGGGTGCCGGATTGACGCAGGAGTTTGTCTACCAGGGTGGTCTTACCATGGTCAACGTGGGCAATGATGGCGATGTTGCGTAGATTTTCGATCACTTGTGTATCTCGATCAGAGGATTCGGTGTGCTGACAAATGCTGGCAGCGATTAACAATAGAGTCAGGCCTGGCCGTTACAGCTGGACGGCGGCGTCGGGGGGCCGGTGACGCAAGCCACAGGCGAACATCCCCGGGCACTTAGCTCGGTCTATAAACGCGCACATTGGCATGTCCCTCACTGAGCAGATGGTGAGCATGCAGGCGACTCATGACGCCTTTGTCGCAATACAGCAGGTACTGGCGCGTAGGGTCCAGTTCCTTGAAGCGGGCGTTCAATGCATAGAACGGCAGCGCTTGTACTTCGATGCCAGCAAGCTCCAGCGGGTCGTCTTCCTGGGCATCCGGGTGACGGATGTCGATGACGATCTGACCGGCCAGCGCCTCACTGACTTCTTCAATCTGCAAATCCTGGCCCAACTCGTCGATCACCCGATCGATCGGCACCAGCTTGGCCCGCTCGATCGCACGCTCGAGCACCGCCATATCGAATTCTTTCTCTTCATGCTCGACGCGATGGCGCTTGGCATGGGTCTTGGGGTTCACCGAGATGACCCCGCAGTACTCCGGCATGTGCTTGGCGAAGTCGGCGGTGCCGATCTCTTCGGCCAGGTCGATGATGTCCTGCTTGTGGCTGGCGATCAGCGGGCGCAGCACCAGCTTCTCGGTCACGCAGTCGATCACCGACAGGTTGGGCAACGTCTGGCTGGACACCTGGGAAATCGCCTCGCCGGTCACCAGTGCATCGATGTGCAGACGGTCGGCGATGCTTGAGGCGGCACGCAACATCATACGCTTCAAAATGACGCCCATATGACTGTTGTCGACTTTGCCGAGAATTTCCCCGAGCACTTCCTCGAACGGCACGCTGACGAACAGCACCCGCTGGGAGCTGCCGTACTTCTTCCATATATAGTGCGCGACTTCCATCACGCCCAGTTCGTGGGCACGGCCGCCCAGATTGAAGAAGCAGAAGTGGCTCATCAGGCCACGGCGCATGACCTGATAAGCGGCGACCGTGGAGTCGAAGCCGCCGGACATCAGCACCAGGGTCTGTTCCAGGGCGCCCAGCGGGTAGCCACCGATACTGTTGTGCTGGCTGTGGATCACGAACAACCGTTGGTCGCGAATTTCCATCCGCACTTCGATTTCCGGCTCTTTGAGGGAAATGCCGGCGGCACCGCACTGCCGACGCAGCTGGCTGCCAACGTACTTTTCCACGTCCATGGAGCTGAATTCATGCTTGCCGGCACGCTTGCAGCGCACCGAGAAAATCTTCCCGGGCAAGGCCTCGCCGAAGTGCTGCTTGCACTTGGCAACGATGTCGTCGAAGTCGCCCAGCGGGTACTCGTCAACCTGCAGGAAATGCGCGATGCCGGGCATGCAACTCAGGCGCTCGGTCAGCTCCTTCAGGGCCTTGGGCTCGCTGAGGGCGGTTTCCAGCTCGAGGTTGTCCCACACACCATTGACCACCACGGCCGGGTCCAGATCGCGGAGCACGGCACGGATGTTCTTGGCCAACTGACGGATGAAACGCATCCGTACCGGGCGGCTCTTGATGGTGATTTCCGGGAAAACTTTAACGATTAGTTTCATGAAAACTGCGCGCGCTGGGCCAGCCGAAAAAGGGGGGCGCGGATTATAGCGGAAATTGCTCAAGGTTTAACCAATTAATGTGCATAAGGTTTTAGGTGCACCAAAACGGGTCATTTATCAAAGAAGACGCTACATTGCAGTGCGCCAAATGCCGGCATTACGCCAAATCCGCCGCAGAAAGCGTGATTTTGGGGCAGAAAACCCATCTCGGGGCACTGGCATGCAATTTGCTCCCTTGTGAGGCAGGTTGCCATGGCAGAGTATTCGCGCCGGCATCACCCACATTCTAAGGGCACTCCAACACCAAGCCCGAAGCCACCCGGAGGACACTATGTCGAAGTCGGTTCAACTCATCAAAGATCATGACGTCAAATGGATTGATCTGCGCTTCACTGACACCAAGGGCACTCAACATCACGTGACCATGCCGGCCCGTGATGCGCTGGATGAAGACTTCTTCGAATCCGGCAAGATGTTCGACGGTTCCTCCATTGCTGGCTGGAAAGGCATCGAAGCCTCCGACATGATCCTGATGCCGGACGACGAAACCGCCGTGCTGGACCCGTTCACCGAAGAACCGACCCTGATCCTGGTCTGCGACATCATCGAACCTTCGAGCATGCAAGGTTACGACCGCGACCCACGCGCCATTGCCAAGCGCGCCGAAGAGCACCTGAAAGCCACCGGCATCGGCGACACCGTATTCGCCGGTCCAGAGCCAGAGTTCTTCATCTTCGACCAAGTGAAATTCAAGTCCGACATCTCCGGTTCCATGTTCAAGATCTACTCCGAACAAGGTTCCTGGATGTCCGACCAGGACATCGAAGGCGGCAACAAGGGCCACCGTCCAGGCGTCAAAGGCGGCTACTTCCCGGTTCCACCGTTCGACCACGACCACGAAATCCGTACCTCCATGTGCAACGCACTGGAAGAAATGGGCCTGACCGTTGAAGTTCACCACCACGAAGTGGCGACTGCCGGCCAGAACGAAATCGGCGTCAAGTTCAACACCCTGGTGAAGAAGGCCGACGAAACCCAGACCCTGAAATACGTCGTGCACAACGTGGCCGACGCCTACGGTCGCACCGCCACCTTCATGCCTAAGCCACTGTACGGTGACAACGGCTCGGGCATGCACGTGCACATGTCGATCTGGAAAGACGGCAAGAACACCTTCGCAGGTGAAGGCTATGCCGGCCTGTCCGATACCGCTCTGTACTTCATCGGCGGCATCATCAAGCACGGTAAGGCCCTGAACGGCTTCACCAACCCGGCCACCAACTCCTACAAGCGTCTGGTTCCAGGCTTCGAAGCCCCGGTCATGCTGGCCTACTCGGCACGCAACCGTTCCGCTTCGATCCGTATTCCTTACGTGTCGAGCCCTAAAGCCCGCCGTATCGAAGCCCGTTTCCCGGACCCGGCTGCCAACCCATACCTGGCCTTCGCTGCTCTGCTGATGGCCGGCCTGGACGGTATCCAGAACAAGATCCACCCTGGCGACGCCGCTGACAAAAACCTGTACGACCTGCCGCCTGAAGAGGCCAAAGAGATCCCACAAGTTTGCGGCAGCCTGAAAGAAGCCCTGGAAGAGCTGGACAAAGGTCGTGCGTTCCTGACCAAAGGCGGCGTTTTCAGCGACGACTTCATCGACGCTTACATCGCCCTGAAAAGCGAAGAAGAGATCAAGGTCCGTACCTTCGTACACCCACTGGAATACGAGCTGTACTACAGCTGCTGATCCGGTAGCGCCGGCGCAAGCCGCGTGATCAAGAGGCCTCCTTCGGGAGGCCTTTTTTATGCCCGCGCATTTGCCCTGCCCGGGGTGGTTGCGTGCATCATGGGCGCCGCCCTTCTCTTATCTGCCGAGCCCGCCCATGACTTCGCGCCTCAACTTGTGCCTCGCCCTGACCTGCAGCCTGCTCACCACAGCCGCCTGCGCCACCGAAGCCCCCGCCGCTCTCGCCCCGTTGCTCGGCAGCATCGGCGAACGCCTGGCCATTGCCGATCAGGTGGCCCTGAGCAAATGGGACAGCCACAAGGCGGTGGAGGACCGGCCTAGGGAACAGCAGGTAATTGCCGGCGCCACGGCCCAGGCCGCCACCTATCACCTGAGCGAGGAAAGGGTTGGGCAGTTCTTCGCCGCCCAGATCGAAGCCAACAAACTGGTGCAGTACGCCAAGCTGTCCAGCTGGCACCTGCAAGGTCGGGCGCCAGACACCCCGCGCCAGGACCTGGCCGGACAGATCCGTCCACAACTTGATCAGTTACAAAAACGCCTGTTGCAGCAACTGGCCGACTTCAGCCCCCATGCCGGCGATCGCCAATGCCCGCAATGGCTGGCCCAGGCCAATCAGGCCGCCAGCCGCGACCCGTTGCGCCAACTGGCAATGGTCCGCGCCACCGCTGAGTTATGTGTGTTCAAAGGTTAACCACGCCCGCGCCCAGCCTCGCGTCGCCCTATGCTGAGCCTTTCAACCGCGAACCTGTAAAGGGCTGGAATCACCGTGATGCGCGTCGCTGCTTTTTGCCTGCTGTGGATAACGGCGCTGCCCGCCAGCGCAGAGCCTTACGCCCAACTGCAGTTGCAGGGCGTGCCAGCGCACGGCGCGCTGCGGGCCAACAACGGCAGCTTCACGGTGCAGGTGGCGCTGGTGCCGGACTTGCAGCCGCAGCATCGCCTGCGTCTGCTGCTGGACGATCAGGCGTATGGAACCCCGAGCCGGGGTCCTGAGTTGCCGCTGGTGAATATCGACCGTGGCCAACATCGCCTGGCAGTGCAGGTCCTCGACGGCGAGCGGGTCCTGCAGCAGAGCGCGCCGATCACCTTCACCCTGCTGCGGGCCCATCGCCGCTGAGCCCACTTCAACCGCCCCGCTACAGCCCGCTCGCGGAGTGAACCTGCGCAGTGCCCATGCGGCGCTCGTGCTCCAGCAGCCAGCGCTTGCGCCACAGTCCGCCGCCGTAGCCGGTCAGCGCGCCATCGCTACCAATGACCCGGTGACAGGCGATGACGATGGCGATCTGATTGGCGCCGTTGGCCCGGGCCACGGCACGCACCGCTGACGGCGAGCCGATCCGGCTCGCCACTTCGGCATAACTGCAGGTACTGCCCAGAGGGATGGCGCGCAAGGCCTGCCATACCGTTCGGGTAAAGGGCGAGGCGTTCATCGCCAGGGGAGTGTGGAAACCGTCGGCTTCTCCGGCGAAATAACGCTGCAGCTCGGCCTCGATTTGATCGATAGGGGCGAAACGTCCAAACCCTATGCTGGAGCCGCTGCTCTTTTGCAGGTTTTGCAGCTCATTGGCCAGGGCCGGGCGATCGAAAAACTCCAGCAGATGCAGGACCTGGGCGTCGGCCACCGCCAGCATCACGCCGATAGGAGTCTGCAACCAGTCCACCTTGAGCAACTCGCGCCCCCGCAGGTTCGACGGCGGCTGGCCGGCCAGGCGGGCAAAGGCACGGCGAAAGCCACTGTCGGAATCAAAGCCGGCGCTGATCTGCGCCTCGATCACCGACTCACCGCAGGACAGCTGCTGCATGCCTTGGCCCATGCGTCGCAGGCGGGCCATTTCCAGGAAGGTCACCCCAAAGTAGCGCTTGAACGCGCGACGCACGGTGGACGGGTCCAACCCCTGGCGGCTCAGGTCGTCTTCGTACCAGCGGCGTTCGGGATCGCTTTGCAACTGATCCAGCAGGGTTTGCACCCAGGGCTCCTGTACTCCGGCCCGCTCCAGGGGGCGACAACGCAGACAGGCGCGGAATCCCGCTTCGACGCAGCCCTTGATGGAGCTGAAAAACACCGTGTTCTCACGCTTGGGCTTGCGCGCGGCACAGGTCAAGCGACAGAACACACCGGTACTTTTCACCCCGACAAAGGCAAAGCCTTCATAGGCCGGGTCGCGATCCAGAAGGGCCTGGTACAGGGTGTCGTCATCGGGGAGCTGGAACAGCAGAGGGGCGTTTTCCATGGCCGCATCCTAAACCTTGAAGCATGGGGTTCGAGCACTTTAAACCCGCTCCCTGACAGCCGCCGCTGAAAAACGGGCGTTGATTCCCACACCGTCGAGCACCGCGCAAGCACCATGCAGATTCATGCACTATATTGGTGCAACAAGTTGCACCCGGAGACCATTCACAGCCCATTTTGGTTCGAAAATACCCGCCGGGGCTGGCAAAGCGCCACGCAATCGAGCTTCAAACGGCTGTTTCAGGGCTTGGACGCTTCTTTTCGGAGCCTTGGTTTGGTTTTTGCATTTTCTCCACATCAGCGCCTTACCCGCGCGCGCAATTCGGGACCGGCCCCGGATTGTCTTGCTTCAAAAGAGGTCACCACTTACCCATGACCATCAGCGACCCACTGCACCGTCTGCTTCTGGACAACCTGACCACCGCCACCATCCTGCTCAACGCCGACCTGCGCCTTGAGTACATGAACCCGGCGGCGGAGATGCTCCTGGCCATCAGCGGCCAGCGCAGCCATGGGCAATTCATCAGCGAGCTGTTCACCGAATCCGCCGAGGCCCTGAGCTCCCTGCGCCAGGCGGTGGAACAGGCGCACCCCTTCACCAAGCGCGAAGCCATGCTCACCGCCCTGACCGGCCAGACCCTGACCGTCGACTACGCGGTAACGCCGATCCTCAGCAATGGCGATACCTTGCTGCTGCTGGAAGTCCACCCCCGCGACCGGCTGCTGCGCATCACCAAGGAAGAGGCCCAGCTGTCCAAGCAGGAAACCAGCAAGATGCTGGTGCGCGGCCTGGCCCACGAGATCAAGAACCCCTTGGGAGGGATTCGCGGCGCCGCACAATTGCTGGCCCGGGAGCTGCCCGAGGAAAGCCTCAAGGACTACACCAACGTCATCATCGAAGAGGCCGACCGCCTGCGAAACCTGGTGGACCGCATGCTGGGCTCGAACAAGCTGCCGTCCCTGGCTCTGACCAACATCCATGAAGTGCTGGAGCGGGTCAGCAGCCTGGTGGAAGCCGAAAGCCAGGGCTGCATCACCCTGGTACGCGATTACGACCCGAGCATTCCCGACGTTTTGATCGACCGCGAGCAGATGATCCAGGCGGTGCTCAACATCGTGCGCAACGCCATGCAAGCCATCAGCAGCCAGAACGAAATGCGCCTGGGGCGCATCACCCTGCGCAGCCGCACCATGCGCCAGTTCACCATCGGCCATGTGCGCCATCGCCTGGTGACCAAGATCGAGATCATCGACAACGGCCCGGGCATCCCTGCCGAGCTGCAGGACACCCTCTTCTTCCCCATGGTCAGCGGCCGCCCGGACGGCACCGGGCTGGGTCTGGCCATTACTCAGAACATCATCAGCCAGCACCAGGGCCTGATCGAATGTGACAGCCATCCCGGCCACACCACCTTCTCGATCTTTCTGCCTCTGGAACAAGGAGCCCATCGACATGAGCCGTAGTGAAACCGTGTGGATCGTCGATGACGACCGTTCTATCCGTTGGGTCCTGGAGAAAGCCTTGCAACAAGAAGGCATGACCACCCAGAGCTTCGACAGCGCCGACGGGGTGATGAGTCGCCTGGCACGCCAGCAGCCAGACGTGATCATCTCCGACATCCGTATGCCCGGTGCCAGCGGCCTCGACCTGCTAGCGCGGATTCGCGAGCTGCACCCGCGCCTGCCGGTGATCATCATGACCGCGCATTCGGACCTGGACAGCGCTGTCGCCTCCTATCAGGGCGGGGCCTTCGAGTACCTGCCCAAGCCATTCGATGTGGATGAGGCGGTGTCCCTGGTCAAGCGTGCCAACCAGCATGCTCAGGAGCAGCAGGGCCTGGAAGTGGCCCCGACCCTGGCCCGCACCCCGGAGATCATCGGCGAAGCGCCGGCGATGCAGGAGGTGTTCCGCGCCATCGGGCGCCTGAGTCACTCCAACATCACGGTGTTGATCAACGGCGAGTCGGGCACCGGCAAGGAACTGGTGGCCCACGCCCTGCATCGCCACAGCCCGCGGGCGGCTTCGCCGTTCATCGCCCTGAACATGGCGGCTATCCCTAAGGACCTGATGGAGTCCGAGCTGTTCGGCCATGAAAAAGGCGCCTTCACCGGCGCTGCCAACCTGCGCCGTGGACGTTTCGAGCAAGCCGATGGCGGCACCCTGTTCCTCGACGAAATCGGCGACATGCCGGCCGATACCCAGACTCGTCTGCTGCGGGTTCTGGCCGATGGCGAGTTCTACCGGGTCGGTGGACATACTCCAGTCAAGGTCGATGTACGGATCATCGCCGCCACCCACCAGAACCTGGAAACCCTGGTGCACGCCGGCAAGTTTCGTGAGGACCTGTTCCACCGCCTCAACGTGATCCGCATCCATATCCCGCGCCTGTCGGACCGTCGCGAAGACATCCCGACCCTGGCCAAGCACTTCCTCAGCCGTGCCGCCCAGGAGCTGGCGGTGGAACCCAAGCTGCTGAAGAACGAAACCGAGGAATACCTGAAGAACCTGCCCTGGCCGGGCAACGTTCGCCAGCTGGAGAACACCTGCCGCTGGATCACCGTCATGGCGTCGGGGCGCGAGGTGCACATCAGCGACCTGCCGCCGGAGCTGTTGAGCCTGCCCCAGGATTCGGCGCCGGTAACCAACTGGGAACAGGCCCTGCGCCAGTGGGCCGATCAGGCCCTGGCCCGCGGCCAGTCGAGCCTTTTGGACAGCGCGGTGCCGAGTTTCGAACGGATCATGATCGAGACCGCCCTCAAGCACACCGCCGGCCGCCGCCGCGACGCCGCAGTGCTGCTGGGCTGGGGCCGCAACACCCTGACCCGCAAGATCAAGGAGTTGGGGATGAAGGTGGACGGTGGCGACGAGGACGAAAGCGAAGAAGGCTGAGCCCTCCCCCCAACAACGAGGATGTGCGTGCACCAGGATGGGGTGCATGCACTGCTCGAAGGCGCGATGAACCGCAATCGAGCACCGCGCCATCATTCAAGGCCTGGCCTTCAAATCTGAAATTATCCCTTCGAAAACGCAAAAGCCCCGGATTCCGGGGCTTTTGGCTTTTTTTCCAGACAATTCATGCAGCACTAGCCAGAGTTGGCACGCCCCCTGCAATAACCCCATCACTACCCAGTTTAGGGGACCTTGGTACAGGCAGGCCGGGGATTCCCCTCTTTAATACCCGGCCCATCACGCTCACAGCGACGGGCCATGTTTTCGGGAACCTCGGTACAGGCAGGCTGGGGCTTCCCTCTTTAACACCGGGCTCATCACGCTTTGAGCGACGCGCCCACAACTCTTTCGGGGACCCTGGTACAGGCAGGCCGGGAATCCCCTTCTTTACACCGGGACTCATCGCCCCCAAGGCGATCAGCCCCTCCCACTTTTGGGGGCCTTGGTACAGGCAGGCCGGGGTTTCCCTCTTTTATTCCTCCCGCAGGTGGATCGCCAGGCGCCAGCGCCCCTCCACCTCGCTACCCGCCCAATCGCCCCGCAGCGGACGGGCGGCCACCAGATTCAGCAACAAGCCCCGGTCCGCCAGGCGCACCCGCCAGTTCACATTCTTCTGATTGACCTGTAGCTGACCGTTCTGCCCGCGCCCCTGGGCGTCGAACAGCAACGCCACGGCGCCGTCGATATGTTCGCCGTGAACCTTGGGCTCATGGTTGAACCACAGCACCAGGCCATCAGCGGCCACCTCGACCTGCTGCAACTCCACAGGATCGGGCTGGGTCAAGCGGCCAATCATCAGCCCCACCATCACCCCGACAATCGCCAGGGAGCCGAATACCTTCGGCATTAGCTTCGGTCGCGGGTCTTCTTCAGGCGTAGAATGCAGCCTGTCTTTCTCTTCGGAGCCGTGCATGTTTCACGTCATCCTCTTTCAACCAGAAATACCGCCGAATACCGGCAACGTTATCAGGCTATGCGCCAACAGCGGCTGCCACCTGCATTTGATCGAGCCGCTGGGTTTCGAAATGGACGACAAGCGCCTGCGCCGCGCCGGCCTCGACTATCACGAATACGCCACCTTGCAACGCCATGCCGACCTCGCCAGTTGCCTGGAAAGCCTCGGCCATCCGCGCCTGTTCGCCTTCACCACCAAGGGCTCGCGGCCCTTCCATGACGCCAGCTTCAAGGAAGGCGACGCCTTCCTGTTCGGCCCGGAAAGCCGTGGCCTGCCGGCGGACGTACTGGACGCCCTGCCCGGCGAACAACGCCTGCGCCTGCCCATGCGCGAAGGCTGCCGCAGCCTGAACCTGTCCAACACCGTGGCCGTGGCCGTCTATGAAGGCTGGCGGCAACTGGGCTTCAAGTAACCCTTCTCTGTAGCCGCTGCCGCAGACTGCGACAAGGCCCGAAGGGCCTTCTTGCATGCGCGATCACGGCGCCCACTTAGTGGTCGATCGCAGCCTGCGGCAGCGGCTACAGGGTTTTGACAGCTGACGCCCGAGCATGAAAAAAGCGCCGTTACAGGCGCTTTTTTCGTACCGCAACCCGTACTTACTGAACGGTGTTTTCGCCGGCGGACTGCAGGCGTTGCAGTTCCTGGGCGTACAGCGCGTCGAAGTTCACCGGAGCCAGCATCAGCGCCGGGAATGAACCACGGGTCACCAGGCTGTCCAGCGCTTCGCGAGCGTAAGGGAACAGGATGTTCGGGCAGAAGGCACCCAGGGTGTGGCTCATGGAAGCCTCGTCCAGGTTCTTGATCAGGAAGATGCCGGCTTGTTGCACTTCAGCGATGAAGGCCACTTCGTCGCCGTTCTTCACGGTCACGGACAGGGTCAGCACCACTTCGTGGAAGTCGGCTTCCAGGGCTTTCTGGCGGGTGTTCAGGTCCAGGCCGACGCTTGGCTCCCACTGCTGACGGAAGATGGCCGGGCTTTTCGGCGCTTCGAAGGACAGGTCACGCACATAGATGCGCTGCAGGGAGAATTGCGGTGCGCTTTCGTCTTCGGCAGCAGCAGTGTTCTGTTGGTCAGTCATCTCAGATCCTTCTTGATCTTGGGGTCTATAGGGTTAGGAATTTCAGGCCGCCAGCAGCGCGTCGAGCTTGCCGGCGCGCTCCAGGGCAAACAAATCATCACAACCACCTACATGGGTGGCACCGATCCAGATCTGCGGTACGGACGTGCGTCCGGCCTTCTGAGCCATATCGGCGCGCACCTGCGGCTTGCCATCGACCTTGATCTCTTCGAAGGCTACGCCTTTGCTCCCGAGCAGATGCTTGGCCCGCGAGCAATAAGGGCAGTAATCACTGGAGTAGACGATGACCTTGGGCATTACTTCACCAATGGCAGGTTGTCGGCTTTCCAGCTGGACACACCGCCAGACAGTTTGGCCGCGGTGAAACCGGACTTCAGCAGCTCACGGGCGTGGGTGCCGGCGTGCTGGCCTTGGGCATCCACCAGGATGATGGTCTTGGCCTTGTGCTTCTCCAGCTCGCCGACGCGGGCGGCCAGCTTGTCCTGGGGAATGTTCAGCGCGCCGACGATGTGGCCGGCGGCGAAGTCCTTGGACGGACGGATATCGATCACTACGCCCTGCTCGCTGTTGACCAGCGCAGTCAGTTCACGGGTGCTGAGGCTGCGGCCACCGCGGCTCAATTCATGAGCGATCAACAGAGCCAGCAGGATGGCGAAGGCGCCGACGAGCAAGTAGTGTTCAGTGGCGAATTGAATCAGGTGAGCAACCATCTAAGGAGGTTCCAGGGCGTTAAAATGTCGGCCAGTATACACAGCCCTCAAGGTCGGCCAAACCCCGCCCGGCGGTGACGCCATTGGAACTTCGCTTTAAACTGCCACTCCGTTTTTCCACACCTCCTTTTTCAACACTTCCCTATCCAGCCACGAGTGGACGCCATGACTACCACGCCTAAACCTTTGGTCCTGATGATTCTGGATGGCTTCGGTCACAGCGAGAGCCACGAATCCAATGCCGTCTATGCGGCCAAGAAGCCAGTCCTGGACCGCTTGTGCGCCAGCATGCCCAACGGCCTGATCTCCGGTTCGGGCATGGACGTCGGCCTGCCGGACGGACAGATGGGCAACTCCGAAGTCGGCCACATGAACCTGGGCGCCGGTCGCGTGGTGTATCAGGACTTCACCCGGGTGACCAAGGCCATCCGTGACGGTGAGTTCTTCGAGAATCCGACCATTTGCGCGGCCGTGGACAAGGCCGTGGCCGCCGACAAGGCCGTACACATCCTCGGCCTGCTGTCGGACGGCGGCGTGCACAGCCATCAGGACCACCTGATCGCCATGGCCGAACTGGCCTTCAAGCGCGGCGCCGAAAAGATCTACCTGCACGCCTTCCTCGACGGTCGCGACACGCCGCCAAAAAGCGCCCAGTCGTCCATCGAACTGCTGGACGAGACCTTCAAGACCCTGGGCAAGGGCCGCATCGCCAGCCTGATCGGCCGTTACTTCGCCATGGACCGCGACAATCGCTGGGACCGCGTGGCCCAGGCCTACAACCTGATCGTCGACGGCCAGGGCCAGTTCAACGCCGCCACCGCCCAGCAAGGCCTGCAAGCCGCCTATGCCCGTGAAGAGAGCGACGAATTCGTCAAGGCCACCACCATCGGCGAACCGGTCAAGGTCGAAGACGGCGATGCCGTGGTGTTCATGAACTTCCGCGCCGACCGCGCCCGCGAGCTGACCCGGGTCTTCGTCGAGGACGACTTCAAGGACTTCGCACGCGCACGCCAGCCAAAACTGGCCGGCTTCGTCATGCTCACCCAGTATGCCGCCAGCATCCCCGCGCCGGCGGCCTTCGCTCCAGGCAGCCTGGAAAACGTACTGGGCGACTATCTGGCGAAAAACGGCAAGACCCAGCTGCGCATCGCCGAAACCGAAAAATACGCCCATGTGACCTTCTTCTTCTCCGGCGGCCGTGAAGAACCGTTCCCGGGTGAAGAACGCATCCTGATTCCGTCGCCGAAAGTCGCCACCTACGACCTGCAGCCAGAGATGAGCGCTCCTGAAGTCACCGACAAGATCGTCGATGCCATCGAGCACCAGCGCTACGACGTGATCATCGTCAACTACGCCAACGGCGACATGGTCGGCCACAGCGGTGTGTTCGCAGCTGCGGTGAAAGCCGTGGAATGCCTGGACCTGTGTGTCGGGCGCATCGTCGATGCTCTGGAAAAGGTCGGTGGCGAAGCCTTGATCACTGCCGACCACGGCAACGTCGAGCAAATGTCCGACGAGTCCACCGGCCAGGCCCACACCGCTCACACCACCGAGCCGGTGCCTTTCATCTATGTGGGCAAGCGTGCGCTGAAAGTCCGTGAAGGCGGGGTCCTGGCGGACGTGGCGCCCACCATGCTCAAACTGCTGGGCCTGGCGCAGCCTGAAGAGATGACCGGCAAGTCGATACTGCTGGACGCCTGAAACTGAAGCTGGCTGTTTCCTGCACAAACGCCCGATACGCCGTATCGGGCGTTTGCGTATCAGCAGCAGCCTTTGCCTCGCAGCCTCTCCAGCTGATGAGCGCACCCAGGCAGCACCACCCGCAGCACCGCCGCACAAATAGTAATAATTATCAGTTACAATTGTGCAGCATCTGGAGAAACCGAATGAACAAGACCGCTGTATTTTTTTTAGCCTCCGTTCTCGCAGGTTGCGCCAGCCCCGCTCCTGTTGAACACAAACACACAGCTGAAGTGGCTGCGTTCGAAGATCAGCGCCCCTCGGTAGAAATGGACAGCTACACCGCCGAGAAACTGAACGCCCTGCTCAAGGTTCGCCAACAGGCCGGGGCGCAAAGCACGGGCCAACTGAGCGAGGAGATTTCACGGGCGTTCATGCACACGCCTTACGCAGCGAACATGTTGCAGGGCTCGGCGACCCTGGCAGAGAAGCTGGTCGTCGACTTCAGGGGCCTGGATTGCTTCACCTACCTGGATTACGTCGAGGCTCTGCGAAAATCCACCGACCAGGACAGCTTCATCAAAAACCTCATCCAGACCCGCTATACCGGCGACGGCGTGCACTATGCAGACCGCCGGCACTTCTTCACGGACTGGGCGCATGCCGGGCAACCGCTGACCGAGGACCTGACTGCGCAGTTGAGCGCGGATGCGGTGACCGTGACCAAACACCTCAACCAAAAGGCCAACGGGGACCTGTACCTGCCAGGCCTGCCCCTGGTCGACCGCGACATTACCTACATACCCAGCACGTCGATTGACGAGCAGGTGCTCAGCCGCCTGCAGACTGGCGACTACATCGGCATCTACACCCATCTTGCGGGCCTGGACGTCACCCATACCGGGCTCTTCATCAACACCGCCAACGGCCCCGTGCTGCGCAATGCATCGTCCAAGAAGATGCAACGCGAGGTCATGGATTCACCCTTCATGGAATACGTGCAGAACATCCCGGGCATCGTGGTGTTGCGAACCCGACAAGACGGCCAGGCTTTCACACCGCAATCAGCGCCGGAAATCGACGCGCAATCAGCACGGCAACCCAGCCAGGCGCTCACCCACGGCTGATTGCCAACGGCGATCAGCCGCCAGCCACGCCAGCGAACGGGCCTTGCTTGATCGGGGTTTGCGGCAATAACCACCTGCGCCCTGATAGCAAATGGCCCAATAACCGCCCGGAAACGGCTTTTTATGACGAACGCCGCAAAGCAGTTGGCTTTGAGGCGTTTTTTTTGCAGCGATGGGCGGGCATACTAGACCGTCCCTTTCCCTGGTGTCGCCCGCCTCTATGCTTCGCGCCCTGATTGCCCTTGCTCTGATCTGCCTGCTCCAACCGGCTTTTGCCGATGAGCGCGCGCAAACCCAACAACAGTTGGACGCCACGCGTCAGGACATTGCCGAGCTGAAAAAGCTGCTGGGCAAGCTGCAGGAAGAAAAATCCGGTGTGCAGAAAGAACTGCGCGGCACCGAGACCGAGATGGGCAAGCTGGAGAAGCAGGTCGAAGCCCTGCAGAAAGAGCTGAAGAAAAGCGAATCCGAGCTGCAGCGACTCGATGAGGAGAAAAAAAAACTCCAGAGCGCGCGCACTGAACAGCAACGACTGATCGCCATCCAGGCCCGCGCGGCCTACCAGAACGGGCGCCAGGAATACCTCAAGCTGCTGCTCAACCAGCAGAATCCGGAAAAATTCGCCCGCACCCTGACCTATTACGACTACCTGAGCCAGGCGCGCCTGGAGCAGTTGAAGAATTTCAACGAGACCCTGCGTCAGCTGGCCAATGTGGAAAAAGACATTTCCCTGCAACAGGCCCAGTTGCTGGTGCAGAAGAGCAGCCTCGACAGCCAGCGTGAAGAACTCGACAAAGTGCGCAAGGAGCGCCAGCTGGCCCTGGCCAAGCTGAACAACGACGTGAAGGCCCGGGACGACAAGCTCAAGGCCCGCGAACAGGACCAGGCCGACCTGGCCAAAGTCCTGAAAACCATTGAAGAAACCCTGGCTCGCCAGGCCCGCGAGGCAGAGGAAGCGCGTCAGAAAGCGCTGATCGCCCAGCAGGAAGCCGAAAAAAAGCGTTTACGTGAGGCCCAGGCCGACGCCAGCGATGCCCCGCGCAAGCCCGTCAGATCAAGCCCGGGCGCCTTGGTTTCCAGCGCCGGCCCTTCCTTCGGCGGTGCATTTGCTGCAGCCCGGGGAAAACTTCCATGGCCAGTTGATGGTCGACTGCTGGCACGCTTTGGTGAAACCCGTGGCGACGACTCCCGTTCCAAGTGGGACGGGGTGATGATCAGCGCCGCCGCCGGCAGCCAGGTGCACGCCGTACATGGTGGCCGGGTAGTGTTCGCCGACTGGCTGCGCGGCGCCGGGCTGCTGGTGATCCTCGATCATGGCAACGGTTACCTGAGTCTCTACGGACATAACCAGACACTGCTCAAAGAAGCCGGTGATGTGGTCAAGGCCGGAGAGTCCATCTCCACAGTGGGCAATAGTGGCGGACAGGACACTCCTGCGCTGTACTTTGCAATTCGTCAGCAGGGCCGCCCCAGCGACCCGGCACAGTGGTGCCACGCGCAAGGATAAGCGCTGCATCTAAATTAGGAGTTCGTTCGACATGCTGCATTTGTCCCGCCTTACCTCGCTGGCCCTGACGATCGCCCTGGTGATCGGAGCGCCTCTGGCGTTTGCCGCCGAAACCGCTCAATCAGCGACCGCCGCGACCACCAAGGCACCTTTGCCGCTGGAAGAACTGCGCACCTTTGCCGAGGTCATGGACCGGATCAAGGCGGCCTATGTCGAACCCGTGGATGACAAGACCCTGCTGGAGAATGCCATCAAGGGCATGCTCAGCAACCTCGACCCGCACTCGGCCTACCTGGGGCCGGAAGACTTCGCCGAACTGCAGGAAAGCACCAGCGGCGAATTCGGCGGCCTGGGCATCGAAGTCGGCGCCGAAGACGGCTTTATCAAAGTGGTCTCGCCCATCGACGACACTCCAGCGTCCAAGGCCGGCATCCAGGCCGGCGACCTGATCGTCAAGATCAACGGCCAGCCGACCCGCGGCCAGACCATGACCGAAGCCGTGGACAAGATGCGCGGCAAGATCGGCCAGAAAATCACCCTGACCCTGGTGCGCGACGGCGGCACGCCGTTCGACGTGACCCTGGCCCGCGCCACCATCCAGGTGAAGAGCGTGAAGAGCCAGCTGCTGGAGTCGGGCTACGGCTACATCCGCATCACCCAGTTCCAGGTCAAGACCGGCGAGGAAGTCTCCAAGGCCCTGGCCAAGCTGCGCAAGGACAACGGCAAGAAGCTCAACGGCATCATCCTCGACCTGCGCAACAACCCGGGCGGCGTGCTGCAGGCTGCGGTGGAAGTGGTCGACCACTTCATCACCAAGGGCCTGATCGTCTACACCAAAGGCCGCATCGCCAACTCCGAGCTGCGCTTCTCCGCCACCGGCAAGGACGAAAGCGAAGCCGTGCCGATGGTGGTGCTGATCAACGGCGGCAGCGCCTCGGCATCGGAAATCGTCGCCGGCGCCTTGCAGGACCAGAAACGCGCGGTGCTGATGGGCACCACCAGCTTCGGTAAAGGCTCGGTGCAGACCGTGCTGCCGCTGAACAACGACCGCGCGCTGAAGATCACCACCGCCCTGTACTTCACCCCCAACGGCCGCTCGATCCAGGCCCAGGGCATCGTTCCGGACATCGAAGTGCGCCGCGCCAAGATCACCAGCGAGGCCCAGGACGGCGAGTACTTCAAGGAAGCCGACCTGCAGGGCCACCTGGGCAACGGCAACGGTGGTGCCGACAAGCCAAGCGGCTCGTCGAGCAAGGCCAAGCCGATGCCGCAGGATGACGACTACCAGCTGGCCCAGGCCCTGAGCCTGCTCAAAGGGCTGAGCATCACTCGCGGCAAGTGATTGAACCCTTCGCCGGCAAGCCGGCTCCTACAGGAGCTGGCTTGTGTAGGAGCTGGCTTGCCAGCGAAGCGCCCGCCAGGGCGCCCATTCCCCTATAAGGCCCGACCCCGACCCTCATGATTTCCCACCGCCACACTCTGTTCCGCTCGCTCTGGGCTCCGCTGTTCGCCCTGCTGTGCCTGGGCCCCCTTTCCCAGGCCCGCGCTGCCGAATCCGCAGTACCAGCTGTGCCCAAGGCCTACCTGAGTCTGATCATCGACGACCTCGGCCAGAACCTGCCCCGTGACCGCCGCGTACTGGCTCTGCCCGGCCCGGTCACCACGGCGATCATGCCCGACACGCCCCACGCTGCCGAATTCGCCCGTGAGGCCCATCGCGCCGGCAAGATCATCATCCTGCACATGCCCATGGACCCGGCCACCGGCCCCTTCGCCTGGCACCCCGAGCTGCCCATCGAAGAGCTGCAAAAACGCCTGGACGCGGCCTTCCAGGCCGTGCCCTACACCAGTGGCATCAACAACCATATGGGCAGCCGCATGACCGCCCAGCCCCAGGCCATGGCCTGGCTGATGGCCGACTTGCAGCGCCGCCACAAATTCTTCGTCGACAGCCGCACCAGCGCCCAGACAGTCGCCGCCGCACAAGCGCAGAAGATCGGTCTGGCCAGTGTTTCCCGGGATGTGTTCCTGGATGACGAGCGCACCGAGGCGGCAATTGCCCAGCAGTTGCAGACGGCGATCAAGCTGGCGCGCAAACAGGGTTCGGCGGTGATGATCGGCCACCCTTATCCCCAGACCCTGGCCGTGCTCGAACGCGAACTGCCCAAGCTCAAGGCCCAGGGCATCGAATGGATCGATATCAAGTCGATGATCAGCCTGCGCAGCAACGAAGCCATGGCCGGGCATGGCAAGAACGGCAAGTACAGATAGGGCGGCGGCAAGCCTCAAGCTGCAAGCCAACGCGCCGCCGACCTGCTGTTATTTGTAGCTTGCCACTTGCAACTTGCCGCTGATCTAGAGATAGCGCCCCATGATCTCCTCCACCATCCCCTCTTTGCGCATCTGCTCCAGGGCAGCCTGAAGCTTGTCCACTACCTCGTCAGGCACGTCCTTGTTCAGGGCCAGGTACAGCTCGGCGCTATTGAAGCGCAGCACGGTCTTGAGACCGGTGATGCCTGCCTGCTTGGCCAGGTAACGTCCGGCCGGGTCGCCAGTGGCCCAGAGGTCGATCTGACCCGCCACCAGCTTCTTGGCATTGTCCTGGTCGCGCAGCACCACCTGGGGTGCCAGGCCCTGCTTGGTCAGCGTCTCGGCAATGGCATCGCCCTTGTAGGCGCCGATCTTGTATTTGCGCGCCTGCTCCAGGGATTCGAG
Organism: Pseudomonas danubii; assembly: GCF_042980055.1. Taxonomy (NCBI): domain Bacteria; kingdom Pseudomonadati; phylum Pseudomonadota; class Gammaproteobacteria; order Pseudomonadales; family Pseudomonadaceae; genus Pseudomonas; species Pseudomonas danubii. Next base: position 1,634,993 of record NZ_CP116502.1, on the reverse strand, counting down.
GGTGATCTTGCTGCCGGCCTTGGCCAGCATGATCCAGTCATCCGGGCCGATGGGGCCGACCCACTTGAACAGCCGTTCGCGGTCCGGCAGGCGCGCCATGACGAACACGCCATAGCCGGGTTGCTCCAGAGCCATCTTGTAGATGCGTTCCCAGGGGAAGCGCAGGGTCAGGCTGTAATTGACCCCGGCACGCTTGAACATTTCGCGGACGATATCCACGGCAATACCGTCGATATTCTCGCCTTGAGCGAAGTTCTTGCCGTTCTTGGCCATGTTGTAGGGGGGGAAGTTTTCCGTCAGCAGCACCAGGGAGGTGTCGGCGGTTTCAGCGGCGCGGGCCAAGCTGCCAAGGAGCAGAGAAGCGCTGGCGACAACCACAAGAAGACGTTTGAACATGACGGGATACCAGAATCCATGGCGTGCCCAAGAGTGCCGCGAGCACGCCATGCTGTCCAGTGGCTATCGCACAACAATCCCGCGCTGAGCCATATAGGCCTTGGCCTCGGGAACCGTGTATTCACCGAAGTGGAAGATGCTCGCCGCCAGCACCGCGCTGGCGTGACCTTCGATGATGCCGTCGGCCAGATGCTGGAGGTTGCCAACGCCGCCGGAAGCAATCACCGGAATCCCCAGCGCATCGCTGATGGCCCGGGTCACGCCCAGGTCAAAGCCGTTTTTCATGCCGTCCTGATCCATGCTGGTCAGGAGGATTTCGCCAGCACCCAGGCCTTCCATCTTCTTCGCCCACTCCACCGCATCTAGCCCGGTGGGCTTGCGTCCGCCATGGGTGAAGATCTCCCAGCGCGGGGTTTCGCCCGGACCGGAGACCTTCTTCGCATCGATGGCCACCACGATGCACTGGGAGCCGAAATGCTGCGCCGCTTCGCCGACGAACTCGGGGTTGAACACCGCCGCGGTGTTGATCGAGACCTTGTCCGCGCCGGCATTGAGCAGGTTGCGGATGTCCTGCACGGTGCGCACGCCACCGCCCACGGTCAGCGGGATGAACACCTGGCTGGCCATGCGCTCGACGGTATGCAGGGTGGTATCGCGCCCATCGACGCTGGCGGTGATGTCGAGGAAGGTGATCTCGTCGGCGCCCTGCTCGTCGTAGCGACGAGCGATTTCCACCGGATCACCAGCGTCACGGATGTTCTCGAACTTGACGCCCTTGACCACCCGGCCGTTATCCACGTCCAGGCAAGGGATGATGCGTTTGGCCAGTGCCATGGCGAGTCCTCAGCCTTGGTACGAATCGCAGAAAGCCTGGGCTTCTGCGACATCGAGGGTGCCTTCATAGATCGCGCGACCAGTAATGGCGCCGATGATTCCCGGAGCCTTGGCATCCAGCAGGGCCTTGATGTCGCCCAGGTTGTGGATACCGCCGGAAGCGATCACCGGGATCTTGGTGGCCGCCGCCAGGGCCGCGGTGAACGGCACGTTGCAGCCCTGCATCATGCCGTCTTTGGCGATGTCGGTATAAACGATGGCGGACACGCCGTCGGCTTCGAAGCGCTTGGCCAGGTCGATCACTTGCACGCTGCTGACTTCAGCCCAGCCGTCGGTGGCGACGAAACCGTCCTTGGCGTCCAGGCCAACGATGACCTTGCCCGGGAAAGCGCGGCAGGCTTCTGCCACGAACTCCGGCTCCTTGACCGCCTTGGTGCCGATGATCACGTAGCTCACGCCAGCCTTCACATAGTGTTCGATGGTTTCCAGGGAGCGGATGCCGCCACCGATCTGGATCGGCAGGCTCGGGTAACGCTTGGCGATCGCGGTAACCACCTCGCCGTTCACCGGCTGACCTTCGAAGGCACCGTTCAGGTCCACCAGATGCAGACGACGGCAACCGCCTTCAACCCACTTGGCAGCCATGCTCACCGGGTCGTCGGAGAACACCGTGGAATCTTCCATGCGGCCCTGGCGCAGACGTACACAGGCACCGTCTTTAAGATCGATAGCGGGAATAATCAGCATCTGGCAAACCTTCAAATTCGATTGTTCAGCTTCACTCGAAAATCAATTTTTCTCGAGCGCCCACAGATCGCTTTCGATGCTCTCGAACCTCTCCTTGAGGTGCGTCTGCACATCGAAAATCGCCCTGTTGTAATAGTGCGGAGCAATTTCGCGAGTAAAGAGTTCAAGAATCTCCGCCGCCTCGAACGAGCCTAGATCGAGCTCGAAGCGCTCCTCCATGAAGCGCTTGATCTTGTGCGTCGCCTCACTCTCCTGTTCGGCAGTGAGGCGCAGTATCGGCGGCTTGGATTTCTTGATCGCCATTTACCAGCGACCGTCCCAGGCAGCGAAGTTCTGCAGCAACTGCAGGCCGTGGGTATGGCTCTTTTCCGGGTGGAACTGCACAGCGAAACGCGAGCCTTCGGCCAGCGCTGCTGCGAAGTCCACGCCATAGTGACCGCTGCCTACCACCTGCCGGGCATTGCCGGCATGGATGTAGTAGCTGTGCACGAAGTAGAAGCGCGCCCGGTCCGCAATGTTGTGCCACAGCGGATGGTCCACCGCCTGCTGCACTTCGTTCCAGCCCATGTGCGGCACCTTCAGGTGCTCGCCGTCCTCGATCAGGCCCTTGCCGAAGAACTTCACCTGGCCGGGAAACAGGCCGATGCAGTCAACGCCCTCGTTCTCTTCGCTGTGGTCGAGCAAGGCTTGCATGCCCACGCAGATTCCGAGGAAAGGACGATCCTGGCTGACTTCGCGCACCAGGGTGTCGAAGCCCAGGCGACGGATCTCGGCCATGCAATCGCGAATCGCGCCCACGCCGGGAAACACCACCCGGTCGGCTTCGCGAATCACGTTGGCATCGCTGGTGATCAGCACCTTGCCGGCGCCCACGTGCTCCAGGGCCTTGGCCACCGAGTGCAGGTTGCCCATGCCGTAGTCGATAACGGCGACGGTCTGCATTACAGCACGCCCTTGGTGGACGGCATCTGGCCGGCCATGCGCTCGTCCAGCTCCACCGCCATGCGCAGCGCGCGGCCGAAGGCCTTGAACACTGTCTCGATCTGGTGGTGTGTGTTGGTGCCGCGCAGGGTATCGATGTGCAGGGTCACGTTGGCATGGTTGACGAAGCCCTGGAAGAATTCCTGGAACAGGTCAACGTCGAAACCGCCGACAGTGGCGCGGGTGAAGGGTACGTGCATCTGCAGGCCGGGACGGCCGGAGAAGTCGATCACCACGCGGGACAGGGCTTCATCCAGCGGCACATAGGCGTGACCGTAGCGACGGATGCCCTTCTTGTCGCCGATGGCCTTGCTGAACGCCTGGCCGAGGGTGATACCGACATCCTCCACGGTGTGGTGGTCGTCGATATGCAGGTCGCCCTTGCTTTCGATGTCCAGGTCGATCAGCCCGTGCCGGGCGATCTGGTCCAGCATGTGCTCAAGGAAGGGCACGCCGATATCGAATCGGGCCTTTCCGGTGCCATCCAGGTTGATCGAGGCTTTGATCTGGGTTTCCAGAGTGTCGCGCTCGACAGATGCCTTACGTTCGGCCATCACCAGCTCCGCAAAATCATTGGGCGAAAAAGGCGAATAGTATAGGCCCGACGGCGGCCAAACAGAAACACGCTGGACAATATCCTGACGGGCGCCAGCCAATGGCTACGGGGCTGTACCTGTCATGACAACTGTAGAAACTGACTTGCTGGTGAAGGTGCCAGGCCTACAAGACCGAGGCACCTTGTGCACCGGCAAGCCGGCTCCTGAGCAGGAGCGGGCTTGCCGGCGAAGCCGTCAATGGAACAGCACCGCCGTCTTCTGCAAGGTCACCCACACCCCCCAGGCCAGGGGAATGCCCACCACCAGCCAGGCAGCGATCACCACCGGCAGACTGGCGGACGAAGCTTTCCACTCCAGCACGACACTGCTGTCAGCGCCCTTGTCATGGCCCAGGGCCTGCTCGGCCGCCAGTTGCTCGTCGGTCATGAAGTACTTGTCGGCCACCGGGCGCACCAGCAGGTTGCACAGGAAACCCAGCACCAGCAGACCGGCCAGGATGTACAGCGTGATGTCATACGCCGCGGCGCGTTCAACGCCGATGCTCAACTGATACTCACGCAGGTAGTTCACCAGCACTGGCCCCAGCACTCCGGCCGCCGCCCAGGCGGTCAGCAGGCGACCGTGGATCGCGCCTACCATCTGGGTGCCGAACAGGTCTGCCAGGTAGGCCGGCACTGTGGCGAAACCGCCGCCGTACATCGACAGGATGATGCAGAACGCCGCCACGAACAGAGCGATATTGCCCAGATGGCCGAGGTTCGGAATCAGCGCGTACAGGGCAAAGCCCAGGGCGAAGAACACGAAGTAGGTGTTCTTGCGACCCAGGTAGTCGGAGAACGACGCCCAGAAGAACCGCCCGCCGATGTTGAACAAGCTCAACAGACCGGTAAAGCCGGCGGCAATCGCGGCGATCTGCGCCAGTTGCCCGGCGTCCAGCTGGCTGAAGCTCAGATCGTTGCCCAGCAGCTTGCCGGCGAACACTTCCTGCAACAGCGGCGAGGCCATGCCGAGGATGCCGATACCGGCCGATACGTTGAGGCACAGCACCAGCCACACCAGGCGGAACTGCGGGGTCTTCCAGGCCACGTTCACGTGCACGTGACGGTGAGTGATCATCGCATTGGCGGCTTTTTTCGCCGGAGCGGTCCAGCCCTCAGGCTTCCAGCCGGTAGGCGGAACCCGGTAGGCCAGGGCGCCACCGATCATGAACACGAAGTAGATGGCGGCCATCACCAAAAAGCTCTGCCACACGCCGACACTGGTGGGCGTGGCGAAATGGCTCATCAGGGCTGCGGCCAGAGGTGCGCCGACCATGGCGCCACCGCCAAAGCCCATGATCGCCATGCCGGTGGCCATGCCGCGCTTGTCCGGGAACCACTTGATCAGGGTCGACACCGGGGAGATGTAGCCCAGGCCCAGGCCGATACCGCCGATGACCCCGGAGCCGATCCACATCAGCCAGATCTGGTGGGTATAGACCCCCAGCGCCGAGATCAGCAGGCCGCCGCACCAGCACAGCGCCGATACCACACCGGCCTTGCGCGGCCCGGCATGTTCCAGCCAGCCACCCCAGATCGCTGCCGAGCAGCCCAGGAAGATGAAGAACAGGGTGTAGATCCAGCCGAGCATGGAAATCGGCCAGTCACACTGGGACGAAAAGACCTGCTCGATAAAGCCCATGCCCGGCGCGCACGCCACTGGCGCGCTGATGCCCAGCGCCTTGGACAGTGGCAGCCAGAACACCGAGAAGCCGTAGGCCATGCCGATGCACAGGTGAATGGCCAGAGCGGCCGGTGGGACCAGCCAGCGGTTGAAACCGGGCTTGGCAATGATGCGCTCTTTGGACAAGAACGCTGGCTGAGCGGCCGGGCTGGCCACCGCAGTGCTAGAGCTCATGGATGTTTCCCCCAATTATTAGAATTGTTCATCGGCCACTCCCCTGCGACGACCTTGGCACGCAGGCGCGGTCGTTTTATGAGTAAAGCTCCCTTTGGGCAGGCGCGACATTCAGTCGCAGAAGGACGGACGAACCGCGAGAGGTTACCATTTGCGACAAACTAAATACCCAAACTGGCATCACCTTTTTTCCCGCGACTGCTTCGCCCGCAGGCCAGGCCACTGGCAAAAAAATGGCCGTTACAACGAAAAAACCTCTAACAGCAATGGGTGACCAGTCGCCAGGTTCAGAGCGTTATACTCCCTGGCTAAATTTTGAATTCGACACACAAGGACTCGCCCATGAAAGCGTTCGGCAAAATCCTGGGTCTGGTAATTCTCGGGCTGTTGCTGATCATCGTGGCTCTGGGCTTCGCCCTGACCCACCTGTTTGATCCCAACGACTACAAAGAAGAGATTCGCCAGATTGCCCGCGACAAGGCCCACATCGAGCTGACGCTCAATGGCGACATCGGCTGGAGCCTGTTCCCCTGGCTCGGCCTGGAACTGCACGACGCCGGCGTAGCCACCCTGGCCAACCCGACCCAACCTTTCGCCGACCTGCAGATGCTTGGCCTGTCGGTCCGGGTATTGCCGCTGCTGCGCCGTGAAGTGCAGATGAGCGATGTGCGGGTCGAAGGCCTCAACCTGCGCCTGAACCGCGACAAGGATGGCCACGGTAACTGGCAGGACATCGGCAAGGCCGCCCCTACCGACAAGCAGGCCCAAACCCCGGCCACCAGCACCGGCGAAGCGGGCCAGCCCAGCGTCGGCACAGACAAGCCTTCGCAGCCCATCCGCCTGGACATCGACAGCCTGACCGTGAACAACGCCCGGGTTGAGTACAACGATGAACAGACCGGCAAGCAGTTCACCGCCGAAAGCATCCAACTGAGCACCGGGCCAATTCACGAAGCCAGCAACACCCCGGTCAAGCTCACCGCATTCCTGGCCAGCAACCAGCCTGCCGTGCGGGTACGCACCGAGCTCAATGGCGAGCTGCGCTTCGATCGCGCCCTGCAGCGCTACCAGTTCGAAGACATGCGCCTGTCCGGCGAGGCCACCGGCGATCCGCTGCAAGGCAAGACCGTGACCTTCGCCGCCCAGGGCCAGCTGTTGCTGGACAAGGCCGCCAACGTCGGCCAGTGGACCGGTTTGAAAATCTCCCTCAACCAGTTGCGCGCCCTGGGCGAACTCAAGGTCAATGACCTGGACAAGACCCCGCAGATCAGCGGCGGGCTCTCCATTGCCCAGTTCGACCTGGCGAAATTCGTCGACAGCATCGGCCAGACCCTGCCGGCCATGGCCGAAGGCAGCCTGAGCAAGGTCGAGCTGGTCAGCCGCCTGCAAGGCACGCCCAGCAGCCTGGCCCTGGAAGACCTGAACCTGAAGCTCGACGACAGCACCTTCAGCGGACGCCTGGCGATCGAGGATTTCGCCAAGCAATCCCTGCGCGCCCAACTCAAGGCCGACACCTTCAACGTCGACCGCTACCTGCCGCCCAAGTCGGCCGAAGCCAACAGTGCCGCCACGGCGCGCAAGGCCGAAGTGCAAAGCAGCGAAGCCGATGCCATGGCCGGGGCCGGCACCACGCCGCTGCCCAGCTCGCCGACCAAGGGCGCCTGGAGCACCGACAAGCTGCTACCGGTGGAACGCCTGAACAAGCTCGACGTCGACGCCGACCTGAGCTTCGGCCAACTGATCCTGGACAAGCTGCCGATTCAGAATGCCGCGCTCAAGGCCAGCGGCCAGGGCGGCCTGCTCAAACTGTCCAGCCTGCGCGGTGAGCTGTACAACGGCAGTTTCGAGGCCAGCGGCAATCTCGATGTGCGCCAGAGCACACCGCAGTTGAGCCTGCAGACCAAGATCAACCGCGTGCCGGTGGAACGCATCCTCGAAAGCCAGGGCCAGAATCCTCCGGTCAAAGGTCTGGTGACCCTGAACAGCAACCTCAGCGGCAGCGGCAACAGCCAGAAAGCGCTGATCGACAGCCTCAACGGTACTGCCAGCTTCGTCATCAACAACGGCGTGCTGCTCAACGCCAACATCGAACAGCAGCTGTGCCAGGGCATCGCCGTACTCAATCGCAAGAACCTCAGCAGCACGCCTCGGGGCAAAGACACACCGTTCCAGGAGCTCAAGGGCAACCTGACGTTTCGCAACGGCGTGGCCAGCAACCCGGACCTGAAAGTGCGCATCCCCGGCATGACCGTCAACGGCAATGGTGATATCGACCTGCGGGTGCTGGGCATGGACTACCGGGTCGGCATCGTCGTCGAGGGTGACCTCAGCGATAACCCGGACCCGGCCTGCCAGGTCGGTGAACGCTTCGCCGGCGTTGAACTGCCCCTGCGCTGCCGCGGCCCACTGGAGCTGGGGGCCAAGGCCTGTCGTTTGGACAAGGACGGCCTGGGCCAGGTAGCCGCCAAGCTGGCCGGTGACCGCCTGCAACAGAAGATCGACGAAAAACTGGGTGACAAGGTCAGCCCGGAACTGAAGAACGCACTCAAGGGGCTGTTCAAGCGATGAGAGCCGAGGCCTTTGCACCGGCGGTGCTGGACTGGTACGACCGCCATGGTCGTCATGACCTGCCCTGGCAGCAGGACATCAACCCGTATCGAGTGTGGGTGTCGGAGATCATGCTGCAACAGACCCAGGTCAGCACCGTACTCAACTACTTCGACCGCTTCATGGCCTCGCTGCCCACGGTGCAGGCCCTGGCCGAAGCCCCGGAAGACGAAGTGCTGCACCTGTGGACCGGCCTGGGCTACTACACCCGGGCGCGCAACCTGCAAAAGACCGCGAAGATCGTCATGACCGAGTACGGCGGCGAGTTTCCCCGGGACGTGGAAAAACTCACCGAGCTGCCGGGCATCGGCCTGTCCACCGCTGGTGCCATCGCCAGCATCAGCATGGGCCTGCGGGCGCCGATCCTCGACGGCAACGTCAAGCGAGTGCTGGCCCGCTTCACCGCCCAGGAGGGCTACCCGGGCGAACCCAAGGTGGCGAAACAGCTGTGGGCCACTGCGGAACGCTTCACGCCCCACAGCCGGGTCAACCACTACACCCAGGCGATGATGGACCTGGGGGCGACCCTCTGCACCCGGAGCAAGCCCAGCTGCCTGCTGTGCCCCCTGGAGCGCGGCTGCGAAGCCCACATGCTCGGCCTGGAAACCCGCTACCCGATTCCCAAGCCGCGCAAGGAGGTGCCGCAGAAGCGCACCCTGATGCCATTACTGGCCAACCGCGAAGGCGCCATCCTGCTTTATCGGCGCCCCTCCAGCGGCCTCTGGGGCGGCTTGTGGAGCCTGCCGGAACTGGATGGCCTGGACGACATCCCGCACCTGGCATCGCAGCACTCCCTGGAGCTGGGCCAGCAACAGCAGATGCCCGGCCTGGTCCACACCTTCAGTCACTTCCAGCTGGCCATCGAGCCCTGGCTGATCCGGGTCGAAGAGTCGGCGCTGCACGTCGCCGAGGCCGACTGGCTCTGGTATAACCTCGCCACCCCGCCGCGCCTGGGCCTTGCCGCCCCGGTGAAAACACTGCTCAAACGCGCGGCCGAAGTCTTGAATGCAGGAGAGTCGTCATGACCCGCACCGTAATGTGCCGCAAGTACCAGGAAGAATTGCCGGGCCTGGAACGCCCCCCGTACCCGGGCGCCAAAGGCCAGGATATTTTCGAACACGTCTCGGCCAAGGCCTGGGCTGACTGGCAGAAACACCAGACCCTGCTGATCAACGAAAAGCGCCTGAACATGATGAATGCCGAAGACCGCAAATATCTGCAGGGCGAGATGGATAAATTTTTCTCCGGCGAGGAATACGCCAAGGCCGAAGGCTACGTGCCGCCGGCGGAGTAAACCCACGGAAAATCGGGGGCGGAGCGTAAGCGGCGGTAATAATTAAACTTTTTTTCAAAACTTGCTTGACGCCCCCCTGAAAAACCCGTTTAATGCGCCCCGTTGCCCAGATAGCTCAGTCGGTAGAGCAGGGGATTGAAAATCCCCGTGTCGGCGGTTCGATTCCGTCTCTGGGCACCACCTTCAGCTTTCAGGTGGTGTTTACATCACGTGAAAGCAACCAAGAAACCCGCCTAGTGCGGGTTTTTTGTTGCCTGAGATTTAGCCCCTCCCTGTATAACCTGCATCGCCAAGAGTGTTGCACCCCGACAGAAATACCCCGATACCCCATGACCCAACTCAAGTCGTGACTTGCTGGCACTCTCCTCAGTTTGCCCATCCGTCAGGCTGCCCTCTGTGGAGGTTCATATGAGTCAGGCAATTACGGGGAACAATCCGGACACCCATCTTCTTCCGCTGATCGACAGCCTCGGCGAGCTGATCCGTCAATCGCGCCGACAGGCACTACGCGCTGTCGATACGTTACAGGTACAAACCTGCTGGCAGATTGGCCGGCATATCGTGGAGTTCGAGCAAGGGGGTGCCGAGCGGGCAGCCTATGGAAAGCGCCTGCTGCCAGAGCTGGCAAAAGTACTGAGCGCGGAGTTTGGCAAAGGCTTCGACGCTACCAACTTGCGGCATATGCGGGGATTCTTCCTGAGCTTCGAAAAATGCGACGCACTGCGTCGCGAATTGAGCTGGACCCACTATCGCTTGCTGCTAAGGGTCGAAAGCCAGCACGCTCGCCAGTGGTACATGCATGAAGCCGCGACACAGGGCTGGTCAACCCGAGCCCTGGAACGCCAGATCGGCACGCTCTATTACGAACGCCTACTGAGTAGCCAGGATCGCGTACCCGTCGAGCAAGAGGCGGCCATAAAGATTCAAGCCCTGGGCAAGACTCCCAGAGAGTTTGTCCGCGATCCGGTACTGCTGGAGTTTCTTGGGGTACCCAGCGCCGCCAGCCTGCTGGAGAACGATCTGGAGCAGGCGCTGATCAATCAGTTGCAAGCCTTCCTGCTTGAACTGGGCAAGGGCTTCGCCTTTGTTGCTCGCCAACAGCGCATCAGCACCGAGAGCAAAGACTTCTACCTCGATCTGGTGTTCTACAACTACCTGCTCAAATGTTTCGTGGTCTTCGACCTCAAGCGTGGCGAACTCAGCCATCAAGATATTGGCCAGATGGATATGTACGTGCGCCTTTACGATGAACTCAAGCGCGGGGCGGACGATGGACCTACAGTGGGCATCATTCTGTGCACACAAAAGGACGAATCCGTGGTTCGTTATTCCGTGCTGCACGGGCATGAACAACTGTTTGCCAGCAAGTACAAGCTGGTACTGCCCAGCGAAGAGCAACTGCGCGATGAACTGGACCGCGAGCGAGCCAGGATCGAAGAACGCCTACTGGCGCAAACTGACCAAACGCTTCCTAGAAGCTCATAAGCGCCTCAGATGCTCTCAGGCCAGTTTGAAGGCAGCCAGAATCCTATCGATCCTGGCCGCCTTTACGCATTACCTGCATCCGCCAATCAGAAGGCCTTATCCGCCCGCTCCATCGCCTGCCCCTGGGCCACATCGAGCAAGGCCACGCCATCACCGAGCAGCAGCGAGGCGATGTCGGCGATCTGGAACAGGTCGCTGGCGTCAGACGTTTGCGCGGTCATGCAGGATAGGCTGTTCATCAGTTTGTGAAGGGCACGTATGCGCTGATCGGCGCAGGCCAGGAGATCGACCAGGGGCGCATGGGGATTGATCAGCAGGACGGGGTTGTCCGCTGGCGTGTGTTGAAGAGGGATATATCCGTTCATTGGTGTAGCTCCGTGCGTTAGGGAAGCTCCCCCCAAACTCTCCTACAAGCTGGGTGGCAGCTGTACGCGGGGTAGGAGACCGGTCGCACAACCCGGCCACGCCGAAGCGTGCCCGCGCACAGCCGCCATAAAACACAGGGCAGCAAGAAGCACCCAAGAAAAACTGGGCGCCTGTGCACGGTGCGACTCTCGGGCTCCTACACCCGGCCGCTGATTTGGCAGCGACCGGCGCAGAGTAAAGAGCAGGTCCGATCAGCGCAAGCCCTCACCTGGTGACTGAAAGTAACCGACCCGCCCGCGCTCAAACCAACCCCAAAAGAGGGCGCTGCAGCACTTCAGCCGCCCAACCACTTCACTGCGAACCGGCATCCATCAACACCTTGAGCGCCGCATCGGCCTCGACGCGTTGTGCCTGGGTGGGTTTGACGGCAAATTGGCTGCGCTGCTTGTTGAGGGTCAGGTAGGCGTTGTCGCCATCGCCCCAAATGTAGGAGTAGATCAGCAGGAAACTGTCGGAGCCGGGCTGGCAGTAAGGGGCTACGCTGCGCAGCGGCGCCAGCAGTTGGATCATCTCGCCATAGTTGTCGGTGAACTCCAGCAGGGCGAACTGCCAGCGACCGGTCTGCGGATCGTATTGGGAGGAGCCGCCAGTGCCCGTCCACATTTGCACCACTTCCTGCAGGCTGCGCGCACCGGAATCCTGCAACCACTCGGCATCGACCCGGGCCGAGCCGTACATGTCCTTGCTGTCGAACCACTTCTGCCAATCGCTGTAGGAAATCGCCGGGCGTGGCGGCGCAGCCATGGCTTGGGCGTATTGCTCGGGCGTCATGCTGCAACGCAGATACACCGAGGAAGGCTCGCTCGCCTGTGCCTGCCCGGTCGCAGCCAAAAGCGCTGGCAGCGCCAGCCCTGTCCATGAGCGAAGTTGCATGGTTGTCGTTCCTGATCGTTCGAGAAAAGGCCGCCAGCCTACCGGCGGCGACGCCGATCAACGCAGAGGGCCTGCCCTCTGCCGCAGAGTCCGATCAACGCCGAACGTCGGCAAGCAACTTCAGGCAAGCGCCTGCGCCGCCTGCCAATGCTTCATCTCCTCGGCGATAAAATGCTGCACCAGATCGCTGTACAGCTTCTCGATGGCATCCGCGCTCAGGCCTTCGGCCTCGGCCCATTCGCGGCGGGTGGCGAGCATCGCCTTGAAGCGCTCCTCGGCCCGCACCGTGGCCGCCGAGGTCTTGAACTTCGACGCGGCCAGCACGTACTTGAAACGCGCACCCAGCAGCGCGATTACCGCCCGATCCAGGGTGTCGATTTCCCGGCGGATATCTTCCATGCCCTGGCATTGTTCCGGGGTCATTTGCTGCTTCACTTCCATGCTCAACGCTCCATCGGGGTCAGGGGCCCGGCCGTGGCCGGGGGTCGGATTATTCTCACGGGCCGGCACGGGAGTAAAGTCGCCGGCAACCAGGCATCCCCCAACGAGCGGACGCGCTGGCAGTTGCCGCACCCCGGATGGGCCGGGTATTAATGAACGCACAACAACTTCGTCGCTGAGCGAGGTGGCTTGCCCACTCCACACCAGCCGCCCAGGAACAACCGCCCATGTCCCTGCTGTCCTCCCCCGAACTGCCTGCCACCCGCCCCGCCGCTGCCGGTCCAGATTCAGGTGCAGGTGCAGATCCAGGCCCCAGCGCAACCTTCAGCGAACCGGCGGCGGATGGCGTTCTCCTCGGCGGCTTCACTTGGCGCCACCCATTAGCCGATCCAGCACGGCCGGTGGTGATCATCAACGCCGCGACCTCGGTGCGCTGCCGCTACTACTTTCGTTTCGCCGACTACCTGTTCGCCAACGGCTTCGACGTGATGACCTATGACTATCGCGGCATCGGCGAGTCGCGTCGGGGCTCGCTCAAGGGGTTCAAGGCGTCCTGGTCGGATTGGGGCGCACTGGATTTCGAAGCCATGCTGCAACGGGCCCAGCGCGAGTTTCCCGGACAGCCGATCGATGTGGTGGGCCACAGCTTCGGCGGCTGCGCCGTGGGCCTGGCCGCCTCCGCCGGAGTGATCCGGCGCGTGGCCACCATGGGCGCGCAATTCGCCTACTGGCGTGACTACGAGCCCCGGCTGCGCTGGCGCATGCTGGGCAAATGGCATGTGTTGATGCCCCTGCTGACGGGCCTCTACGGCTACTTCCCCGGCAAGCGCCTGGGCTGGATGGAGGACACACCTTCTGGGGTGGTCCGCGACTGGGCCACCCCGCACCCACGCTACGAAGGCCGCCCCAGCGGCCGCAGGCTGGCCGCAAAGCGTAGTGGGCAGCCCTTCGCCCAGGTCAGCGCAGCGATCCTCGCCATCAGTGTCAGCGACGACCCCTTTGGCACCGTGACGGCCATCGAGCGGCTACTGGGCTACTTCAGCAACAGCCCACGTACACATCTGCGCCTTCACCCCGAGGACATCGGCGAGGCCGAGATCGGCCATTTCGCCTTCTTCCACAGCCGCTTCGAAAGCCGGCTCTGGCCGCTGCTGCTGCACTGGCTGCAGCACGCCAGCCTGGCCCCGAACAGCCCCGGGCAACAGCTGATGCTGGAGCGCTGATCAGGCAAAGGCGTTGATGAACCAGGTGATCAGCGGGATCGCCACGATGTCGATCAACACCGCACCGCACAGCGGCACGATGATGAAGGCCTTGAAGGAAAAGACCTTGTAGTGATCACAGATCGCGCCCATGTTGGCCACCGCATTGGGCGTAGCGCCCAGGCCGTGCCCCATGAAGCCGGCACACAGCACCGCGGCGTCGTAGTTGCCGCCGAACAGGCGAAACAGCAGGAACACACACAGCAGCACCATCACCAGCACCTGCACCACCAGGATCACCAGCAGCGGCAGGCCGAGCTGTTCCAGCTCCCAGAACTTCAGACTCATCATGGCCATGGTCAGGAACACCCCCAGGCATACGTCGCCCAGGGTGTTCACTGCGCTGTCGGGGATGTCGATGATTCGCGCCCGGTCATTGAGGTTGCGCAGGATGATCGCCACGAACATCGCCCCCACGTAGCTCGGCAGCACAATGCCCAGGTGTTCGTTCAATGCGCTGCCGATCCAGAAGCCCAGCACCATGATCAGCAGGACGCAGGTCAGCAGGCGCAGCAAGGTCGGCGCATCCAGAGGCGCCACCGAGCCCTGGGCGGCGCTTTCCAGGTGCTGCAAAGTGCTGACCTGATCGGCCTGGATCTGCAAGCGGTTGCGCTCAATCAGCCAGCGCGCCAGCGGGCTGCCCAGCAGGCCACCGGCAACCATGCCGAAGGTGGCCGAAGCCAGGGCCGCCGTGGTGGCGCCCACCGCCCCGAGGTTTTCCGCGATCGGGCCAAAGGCCGCCGCGGCGCCAAAGCCGCCCTCCAGGGACACCGCACCGGCCATGATGCCCAGCAGCGGATCGATGCCCAGCGCCTTGGCCGCACCGACACCCACCAGGTTCTGCAGCAGCGCCAGGGACCAGCAAGCCCCCAGGTAGACGAACAGGATCTTGCCGCCGCGCCGCAGCAGGCCGAGGCTGCCCCCCAGGCCCACGGTGGTGAAGAACGCCACCATCAGGGGCGTCTGGATCGCGGTGTCGAGCTTGATGCTCAGCAGTTGCTGGTCGCGCAGCAGCCAGACGATCAAGGCAAAGCCGAAACCGCCGATCACCGGCGCCGGGACACAGAGCTGGGTCAGCCAGCGGCTGCGTTTCTTCAGCTGGGCTCCCACCCCCAGCAGGATCAGGGCCAGCGCCAGGGTGGTCAGCGCGTCCAGTTCAAAAGTCGGCATGGCAAACATCTCTTCTTGTCATTGTGGTGTTGCGCGACGAGGGGCGTACCCCTCAGTGAATCAGGCTGGCCAATAGACGCGCGGCCACGCGGGCGGTGCGCTGGTCCTGGTCGAGCCCGGGATTGAGTTCGGCAATGTCGGCTACGCGCAATTTGCCGCTGGCCCGAGCGCGGCGTACCAGGTGCTCGACCACTTGCACGTCCACTCCGTGGGCCGAGGGTGCACTGACGCCGGGAGCCTGGCTGGCTGGCAGCACATCCAGGCAAATGGTCATGTACAGCACGTCGATACCGTCGAGAAAAGCGTCGAGGCAGGCCTCGATTGCCGGCAGGTTCCAGCCCTGCATCTGCCGGTCCAGCAGGTAGCGCACATTGAGCTCCCGGGCCTGCTCGAACAGCGCCTGGGTATTGCTCAACTCGCTGACTCCCAGGCAGCAATACTCGAAGGGCATGCCGGCCTGTCGGCAATACTCGGCGATCTGCCGGAACGGCGTGCCGGAACTGCTTTGCGGTGCATGACGCAGGTCGAAGTGAGCATCGAAATTGAGGATGCCGATCCGCGGAAAAGGCTGTTGGCGGCGCAGGTAATCGGCCAGGCCACTGAAGCTGGCAAAGGCGATTTCATGACCACCACCCAGGCCCAGGGCCAAGTGCCCCTGTTCGAGCAACTGGCCGAGGCGATTGGCGTAGAGCTGCTGGGCGCTTTCCAGATGGTGGCCGTTACAGGCCACGTCCCCCGCATCATACAGCGGGCCTTGGCCGTGCCAGGCCAGGTTGGCCAGGGCCGCGCGCAAGGCCGCCGGGCCCTGGCTGGCACCGGTGCGCCCCTGGTTGCGCTTGACCCCTTCGTCACAGGCCAACCCAAGCAAGGCAACACCCGCCGACTGCTGTTCACTCCAGGGTTGTACCCACTGGTGCCAGCGCCGGGCGGCCAGGCCTTCGGCCAGGTCGATACGACCCTGCCAGAGGTGCATGGGGGCGGTAGTGATCATGGTCTTGCTCCAGTCAATTCAATCCAGTCGGGTACTCAGCCGCTGAGCGGCTTCGCGGGTCCAGCGGATCAGCCGCTCACTGCGCTGTTCAGCGCGGAACGCCGGGGCCATGAGGCTGATGGCGCCTTGCAGGCGGTCACGGCTATCGAGCAAGGGCGCGCTGACACCCCAGATGCCGTGGTCGATCTCGCTCAGGCTCACGGCATGCCCGGCTGCGCGAATCGTCGCGTAGCTTTCCAGGTACGTGGCCACATCCGCTTCCTCGACGCCGCGCTGGCGCAGGATCGACAAGCACAGCTCAGGCTCCATGTAGGCCAGCAACACCTTGGCCGAGGCGCCCAGCAGCAGCGGCTGCGCCAGGCCCTTCTGGTAGCAGCAGCGCAGGGGCTGCGGGCTGTCCACCAGTTCAATACAGATCGCCTGCCCGTTGCTGGGCACCATCAGCGCGACGCTTTCCTGGCTGAGCTCGGCCAGGCGGTTGAGCTCCGGTTTGGCCAGGGTCACCAGCAGGCCTTCGCGGTCGAACTTCTTCGCCAGTTGCAGGCAAGCAGGCCCGGGCAGGTAGCGGCCCTGGCCATTGTCCTGGGCCAGCCCCCAGCGCAACAGGGTCTTGAGATGGCGATAGGTACTGCTCAAGGGCTGCTGCAAGTTCAGCGACAGCTCCTTGGCGGACATGGCCTCCGGGGATTGCCCCAGGGCCACGAGTATTTGCAGCAGACGGTCAGTGGGCGTGTGGTAGTGCATAGCGGCCTCTTGCAGCCATGGTGCATGGACTTTCCCGGCAAATGAAATCAGATTCCCAAGCAGTGGGAAAAGACTGCAAAAAACCTTCGGCAAAGGCGCACCGCTGCAATAGCCCGCGACTCATACAGGATCGACGGTGCCCGCCAAGAGACCATGGCGGGTGCCAGCGCGGTGATTTGCTGGCATCCTCTCCCGCCTGACTGGCCGCTCGCCTGGTATCCGCGAGCGCCACCCCTTTGTGCAACAAGGTAAGACGCCCATGGCATCGATCGACAAACAACACAAACGTGCCGCCCGGGCAAAGGCCAAGGCCAAGCAAAACCGCGCCAAGCGCACAGCCCCCACCTCGGAGCTGGAACTGGACCCCAACGACAGCCGCATCGACTTCGAATCGGTAGACCTGACCGAGCTGTTCGTGAAAATGCGTGACGCTGAGAAAACCAGCCAGCAAGCGCTGTGCACGGTGTTCCTCTCGGACCCGCTGCTGGAGCTGGTCTACGAGCAGGAGGGCGAACAGGGCGCCACGGATTTCATCCTGGCAGCACTGATCGAATACCGTAACTGGTCCACCGAGGCCGACGAGGCCACGGCCCTGGCCTGGATCGAGTCCGAGGCCTTCCAGGCCGACTACCTGGCCGCATCCCAGGCACTGTTCAGCGCCGAAGGCTGAGTTTCATTCGGGCATGAAAAAGGGCGCATTCAGCAATGAATGCGCCCTTTTCCGTTTCAGCTAAACAGCCTGGCGTGATGCTCAGGCCGCTTCCAGCCGAGGGATTTCCATGCCGATGCGCGAGCTGGCGAAGTTCAGGTCGCCGCTGGCGATGGACTGGGCCTTGAAGCCCGAGCCGATCAGGTCGCGTACATACAGCTTGTTGTACATGAACATGAACACCAGGTTGCTCAGGCCGAAAGTGAACATGGCCAGCAGGAACATGATGGCGGCCCATTTCCAGTCGGCGCGGAACAGTGCCGGGATGAAGCCGAAGAAGAACACGGTCCAGGAGAAACCAACTGGCGCTTCCTTGATGGCTCCGGTGTTCGGGTTTTTGAAGATGATTTTAGTGAACGCCATGCGCGTCTCCTTGCCGCCCTTTCTTTAAGAGAGCAATGGCCGGGCGATCACCATTGAACCCTGAATGCTCGTTCTTCGAGCCGGGACCGTCAGCCATGCCAGGGGCAAGTGCGGACAATCAGGAGCATGGGCCGACGCAAATGGATCAAGGGAGAGAGACGAAAGGCGGATTCAGAGCCCCGACAAGCATTCAATCCCTTGCAATACAGCGCTATTCCCTAGCTCCTCTCACGCTGGCACGCAAGAGCTCTTATCGAAGAGCGCGCAGGCTACTATTTCGCCAGCGGGCTGTCCATGAAACGCCATGTAACAAGTCACAGATCCGATAAAAAAATCCGCCGTCAATGCTGACAGCAGCCTTTTTACCGTTCAAACAGCCAAATGTTCAGGGTCCCCGGCCAGGTCCTTCGTCGTTGCCTGGCAATACTGCTCGGCACTGATTTCGCTGAGCGTCGCGTAGCCGTCGTAATGGTAAAAACGCTGTTTGTCCCGTGCATAGCGGTCCGCGAGAAACTCCAGGCTGGCCAGGTCGATGCGCTTGGCACTCACTGGGCGCCGGCCACAGAACAGCTTGCGCGTGCCCAACTGCAAGAAGTCCGGATGGGGAACCCTCACTTCTTCCGGGCTGAACTCCACCTCCAGCGCCTTGCCGGCAGAAAACATCTGCGTCGCGCTGAAGGCGTAGCTGCCCATGAAGCGCGTGTGGGCCGGGTCGAGGTTCCTTTTTCTTTCGCTGTAGTAGTACACCGCGCCCTTATCCCTGGCCCAGCCATGCCCACAAGACTCGAAGCTGGCCAGATCCGCCTTACCCAGCGGCTCAGGCGCCTGATAAAAGACCCTGTGGCAAAAAACCGTCTGGCCATCGGTCAGATAGGGCCCACCCAGGGCACGGTACTGGTCGACGGAGGCTGAAGAAAATCGCTCCGGCACCTGGGTCTCGGCACGATGAAAGGGGATCAGGTACAAGCCGTTGGCATCACCGCACAGGTGTGTGTCCAGCAGCTTGAAACTGCCGGCATCCAGACCATTGATAGCGCGACCATGAAAGTGCACCTGGTGCCCCAGCTCAAACCCCAAGCCGATGGAGCGCAGGGCGGGCATTGTCGCCGCTGGCTCACAGGGCTTTTGCAAACGGTGCCACCAGTAGCCCTGCAACTGCGGGTGAGCCTCGAAGAACGCGGCCCACTCCTGCAGCATCCCGTCATCAATCACCCCAGCCGAACCGAGAGGGCCGTGCTTGTCGCCCACCAGTACCGGTGAATGGTTGTACTCACCGCGTTCCAGCCGGGCCACCACAAAACTCTGCACATCCACGTCCAGCGGCTTGTTGAACAGATAGGCGCGCTGCTCGTCGGCGTAGTAATGAAACCCCAGGTGGCGAAAACTCGGAGCATGGGCCCCGCGCAAGCGGGTGCCATTGCAGTAGACAAACTGGTCGTCCACGGCCACGTACGGGTCCGGCGTTTCACTGCGACTCAAGACTCGCCCCGCAGCATCGAACACCGACTCAACGCGGTTCAGCAAGCGAAAGTCGCCGACATAACGCAGGGTTTTCCCGGTCAGGAAGTAGGCCCGTTGGGCGTCCTTGGCGTAGCGCTCATTGAGCACACAGAACGTCGCCAGATCGGCCTTGTCGATGCGGTAGAAATACTCGTAGGCAATGCTGGAGCCCTGCTGCGCCTGGACGATCACCGAATGCCCGTCGGTGCCCCAGCGCCGGGCCAGCATGTGAAAACCGTCCGGATTGGCAATCGGCAACGGCGAGCCGTCCTTCTGGTGCAGCGGCACGCCGCCCCGGCAGACCTGATCATTGATCACCTGATAAGCCGGATGGTTGGTGCCACGCACCCGGTCCTCGGCGCTGGCGATCGCCCGTGCGCCCAGGAAGACCTTGGCGCCGTCACTGAACAGCACCGCAGATGAAGGCCAGTCCTCCGGCACCGGGTGCAGCAGCGCCAGACGCTCTGGGTGTGCGTCCTCGATCAGCGCCAGCCCATAGTCGTGACAGAAGTAGGCCCGCTGGTGATCGCTCCAATGGTCATGGCCCAGGCTTCGCAACCCGCGACACACGCGCATCGGCAACGCCTGCAACGGGTGGTAGCCGTAACGTTCGAAGTAACGGGGCAAGGCATAGTAATCGGCCCGGGCATCACGCAGCAGGTGCCGATGAACACGATGGCGCCAGAACGCTTCGCCCTCTACCAGTGGGGAAACCGGGTATTGCTCGGCCGCGGCCTGAGAAGCCTGCTCAGCCGGCGTCCGCCCCTCACGCTGCAGCATGAGGTACACATCCCGGGCCCGCTCCTCCACCAACAGCGCCCCCTCCACGAAGGCAAACCCCTGATGCCATTCAAGGTCGAGCTTTTCCCACTCGGCAAAATCCATGTCCAAGCCCTTCATCGCTGCATCCCAAGCTGACCGAGCGGTGGATTATCAGCAGGCGACCTGCGAGCGTAAAGCGCCCCGACGCCAGACCGCGAGTGAGCATCAGCCCGCCACAAGCAGACGTGCCACCTTGCATCCGGACATGAAAAAGGCCGCGGTCATCTCTGAGCGCAGCCTTTTTCCACAAGCAGTGAATCAAACCGTCAGTTCAGCGCCAGAGCCCCACTGCGCTCGGCCTTGCGCCGACGGGCCACCAACAGGCCCGCAGCGATGACGATGACACTGAGCAGGCCAGTGGCGAGGATCTCCACCCGATGCTCCTCCTGGAACAGCATGATGCCCAGGATCGCGACGATGAACACGATCACCGCGTAGGTCAGGCCGGGGAACAGCCACATGCGGAAGGCGATCTTCTCGCCGGCGGCCATGCGTTTCTGGCGCATGCGCAGTTGCGATACGGCAATCACCAGGTACACCAGCAAGGCGATGGCGCCGGAACTGGCCAGGAGGAACTCGAACACCGCAGCCGGCGCTACATAGTTGGCGAACACCGCAAGGAAAGCCGCAGCGGTGGACAGGATCACCGCCCAATATGGCGTGCCGCTGGCATTGGTGCGCTTGGCGACCGCTGGAGCATCGCCCCGCTTGCCCAGGGAGAAGAGCATGCGCGAGGCGGTGTAGAGCGCCGAGTTCAGGCAACTGGTCACCGCCACCAGCACCACCAGATCGACGATCAGCTTGGCGTTGGGAATGCCCATGCGATCGAGCACGGTCTGGTAGGAACCAACCTGGGCCAGGCTTGGGTCGTTCCACGGCACCAGGGCCACGACGATGAAGATCGACACCAGGTAGAACAGACCGATCCGCCAGATCACCGAATTGGTGGCCTTGGAAATCTGTTTGCCCGGGTTGTGGGATTCCGCCGCAGCGATGGTGACGATCTCGGTACCCATGAAGGAGAACATGGTGGTCAGCATGGCGGCCAACACCGCGCCCATGCCATTGGGCATGAAGCCCTGGGTGTCCACCAGGTGCGAGACGCCGCTGACCTGGCTGTTGGGCAGCAAGCCACAGATGGCGGCGAGGCCGAGGATCACGAAACCGATGATGGCCACCACCTTGATCAGGGCGAACCAGAACTCGAACTCGCCGTAGTTCTTCACGCTGAACAGGTTGGTAGCGGTCAGCAGCAGGGTGATCACCAGGGTAAAGACCCAGATCGCCACGTTGGGGAACCAGGCATGCAGGATGGTTGCAGCGGCGTTGGCTTCCAGCGGGATCACCAGCACCCAGAACCACCAGTACAGCCAACCGATGGTGAAACCGGCCCAGTGGCCAATGGCGCGATCGGCGTAGGTCGAGAACGACCCGGTGTCCGGCGAGGCGACGGCCATTTCCGCCAGCATGCGCATCACCAGCACCACCAGGGTGCCGGCGGCGGCGTAAGCCAGCAGCACGGCAGGACCGGCCTCGGCAATGGCGTGGCCGGAGCCGACGAAGAGGCCCGCGCCGATAACGCCAGCGATCGACAGCATGGTCACATGCCGTGGTTTGAGCCCCTGTTCGAGGTCATTGGAGAGTTGCGTACCGCTCATGAAAGCACCTTTGCAACGAAAAAAGAGTCACTCCACCCGGTCTGCATTCGTTCTCGTAAAAAGAATTCAACAGGGCGTTCTTTATTTCGTACGCAAGAATTGCGCCAAAATGTTACAGAGTCCCGGACAACAGGGGTTGGCGAGCCGACCGATGGAAATCCCAAGTCATTGAGAACAATGGTATTTCGCCACTTCGTTACCGGGCGACTCACTTTGTAGGACGAAACAGCGCACCAGAAACACACCCCCAAAGTGCGTGATGCACAATTAGCAAGCAGATCCATGACCTTTGGCCCGTTAACCCTTCCAACACCCGGCCAAAGCTGGCACCATCGCGCCTTTTTTTACGCGACACCTACCGGATTTCAGGCGAATTCAGGGTTCAAACGGGCGTTCGGTTGTTGATGGGGCGACAGTCTTCTGTGCTGATGCGACAACCTGCCACATACCCTCTGTTTACCTCCGGTAGCGCTGTTGGCTGCGCTTGGAACCCTATGCTAGCTTGGCGCCTCGCCAGGAAGGCCGCCAACAGCAGGAGCACAATGAACTCTATGAGGACCGCACATGGCTGAGGCCACGCCCGCGCTTGAAATCCGCAACTTGCACAAACGCTACGGCACTCAGGAGGTACTCAAAGGTATCTCGCTGACCGCACGCGACGGTGACGTGATATCGATCCTGGGTTCCTCCGGCTCCGGCAAGTCCACTTTCCTGCGTTGCATCAACCTGCTGGAAAACCCGCACCAGGGCCAGATCCTGGTGGCCGGCGAAGAGCTCAAGCTCAAGGCCGCGAAAAACGGCGAGCTGGTGGCCGCCGACGGCAAGCAGATCAACCGCCTGCGCAGCGAAATCGGGTTCGTCTTCCAGAATTTCAATCTCTGGCCGCACATGAGCGTGCTCGACAACATCATCGAGGCACCGCGCCGGGTGCTGGGCCAGAGCAAGGCCGAGGCCATCGAAGTGGCCGAAGCGCTGCTGGCCAAGGTCGGTATCGCCGACAAACGCCACGCCTACCCGGCCCAGCTGTCCGGCGGCCAGCAGCAACGCGCCGCCATCGCCCGCACCCTGGCGATGCAACCCAAAGTCATCCTGTTCGACGAGCCGACCTCGGCCCTGGACCCGGAAATGGTCCAGGAAGTCCTCAACGTGATCCGCGCCCTGGCCGACGAAGGCCGTACCATGCTGCTGGTCACCCATGAAATGAGCTTTGCCCGCCAGGTCTCCAGTGAAGTGGTATTCCTTCACCAGGGCCTGATCGAAGAGCAGGGATCGCCACAGCAGGTCTTCGAGAACCCGCTTTCGGCACGCTGCAAACAATTCATGTCCAGCAACCGCTAACGGAGCTACACGCATGCAGAGCTATAAGAAGATCCTCCTGGCCGCTGCCGTCACTCTGGCTTTCAGCGCCAGCGCTGCCGCCGAGACCCTGAAAATGGGCATCGAGGCCGCCTACCCACCGTTCAACAACAAGGATGCCAGCGGCCAAGTGGTCGGCTTCGACAAGGACATCGGCGACGCCCTGTGCGCCAAGATGAAAGTCGAATGCACCGTGGTCACTTCCGACTGGGACGGCATCATTCCGGCCCTGAACGCGAAGAAGTTCGACTTCCTGATCTCCTCGCTGTCGATCACCGACGAGCGCAAGCAGGCGGTGGACTTCACCGACCCGTACTACTCCAACAAGCTGCAGTTCATCGCGCCCAAGGCCAAGACCGACTTCAAGACCGACAAGGCCTCGCTCAAGGGCAAGATCATCGGCGCGCAACGGGCGACCCTGGCCGGCACCTGGCTGGAAGACAACCTGGGTGACGACATCACCATCAAGCTCTACGACACCCAGGAAAACGCCTACCTGGACCTGACCTCCGGCCGCCTGGACGCGATCCTGGCCGACAAGTACGTCAACTACGAGTGGCTGAAAAGCGAAGCCGGCAAGCCTTACGAGTTCAAGGGCGACCCGGTTGAAGAAAGCGACAAGATCGGGATTGCCGTGCGCAAGAAAGATCCACTGCGCGAGAAGCTGAACGCCGCCCTGAAAGAAATCGTGGCCGACGGCACTTACAAGAAGATCAACGACAAGTACTTCCCGTTCAGCATCTATTGATACTGACTTGCCTGACCGGCGCCTGCCCCCTGGGCGCCGGTCCTTAGCAAAGCCATCCAGACCCCATGAATATCGATCTCTACGGATTCGGCCCGGCGCTCGCCGCCGGTGCGCTGATGACCGTCAAGCTGGCCCTCTCGGCATTGTGCCTGGGACTGGTGCTCGGTCTGCTCGGCGCCTTGGCCAAGACTTCTCCGTACAAGCCGTTGCAATGGCTTGGCGGCGCTTATTCGACCCTGGTGCGCGGCGTTCCCGAGCTGCTCTGGGTCCTGCTCATCTACTTCGGTACGGTCAACCTGATGCGTGCCCTGGGCGAGTTCTTCGGCAACCCCGACCTTGAACTCAATGCCTTCGCCGCCGGGGTGATCGCCCTTGGCCTGTGCTTCGGCGCCTACGCCACTGAAGTGTTCCGCGGCGCGATCCTGGCCATTCCCAAGGGCCACCGCGAGGCCGGCATGGCCCTGGGCCTGTCGAAATGGCGGATCTTCACCCGGCTGATCATGCCGCAGATGTGGCGCATCGCCCTGCCGGGCCTGGGCAACCTGTTCATGATCCTGATGAAGGACACCGCCCTGGTGTCGGTGATCGGCCTGGAAGAAATCATGCGTCACTCGCAGATTGCCGTGACCGTTTCCAAGCAGCCGTTCACCTTCTATATGGTCGCCGCCTTCATGTACCTTGGCCTGACCGTGCTGGCCATGACCGGCATGCACTTCCTGGAAAAACGCGCCGCTCGCGGCTTCGCAAGGAGCGCCCAATGAACTGGGAAGTGATCATCAAATGGCTGCCAAAGCTGGCTCAGGGTGCAACCCTGACCCTGGAGCTGGTGGCCATCGCGGTCATCGCCGGCCTGCTGCTGGCGATCCCCCTGGGCATCGCCCGCTCATCACGGCTGTGGTACGTGCGCGCCCTGCCCTACGCCTACATTTTCTTCTTCCGCGGCACACCGCTGCTGGTGCAGCTGTTCCTGGTGTACTACGGGCTGGCGCAGTTCGATGCGGTACGTGAAAGCGCACTGTGGCCTTATCTGCGCGATCCGTTCTGGTGCGCCACCGTGACCATGACCCTGCACACTGCGGCCTACATCGCCGAGATCCTGCGCGGTGCGATCCAGGCCATCCCGCCGGGTGAAATCGAGGCCGCGCGGGCCCTGGGCATGTCCCGACCCAAGGCGCTGTTCTACATCATCCTGCCGCGCGCCGCGCGCATCGGCCTGCCGGCCTACAGCAACGAAGTGATCCTGATGCTCAAGGCCAGTGCCCTGGCCAGCACCGTGACCCTGCTGGAACTGACCGGCATGGCACGCACCATCATTGCCCGCACCTACCTGCCGGTGGAGATCTTCTTCGCCGCCGGGCTGTTCTACCTGGTGATGGCCTACGTCCTGGTACGCGGCTTCAAGCTGCTGGAACGCTGGCTGCGAGTCGACGCCTGCCAGGGACGCTGACCTTCCCCCGCTCCCGCCCGGGAGCGGGCCTGCCCGGACCCATCGCCCATGCCCTCGATCCTCCAAGGCCCCGCGCTGCTCGATCGCTTCCAGGCCCTGGATGGCTTCCTGCTTGAACACCAGGCGCTCTGGCGCCCGCGCCCGTTCCACCATCTGCAACTGCCGTGGGAAACCGCTCATCCCGAACTCGCCCAGTGGCTACGCCAACGCTCCCTGGAAGACGCCGAAGCGGCCCACAACCAGCCGCAGCAACTCCAGGCACCGGCGCCCTTTGCCCCACTGGCGGAGCAGGCCCGAGCACTCGGCGCGCTGGGCGAACTCCCCATAAAGGCACTGCCCGCGCCTCACCCGCGCCTCAATGTCGACGTACCCGGGCGCAAATGGCAGCAGATCGAAGCCTTCGCCGCCTGCCTGCAATTCGACCGCGCTCCGACTCACTGGCTCGACTGGTGCTCCGGCAAGGGCCACCTCGGCAGGCGCCTGCTGCAACCCGGGCAGCAACTGACCTGCCTGGAATACGACCCGGCGCTGATCGACAGTGGCGAGCAACTGAGCCGGCACCACGGTTTGCCCGCCCGCCATGTGCAACAGGACGTGCTGGCCGATGACACAGCCCAGCACCTCTGCGCCGAGCACAGTCCGGTGGCCCTGCATGCGTGCGGCGATCTGCATGTGCGCTTGATCCAGCTGGCCAGCCAGCAGGGTTGTCCACAGCTGGCCATTGCCCCGTGCTGCTACAACCGCACCCGCGCCAGCCACTACCGGGGCTTATCCACAGCGGCCCAGGCCTCGCGCCTGGAACTGTCCCTGGAAGACCTGGCCTTGCCCATGAGCGAAACCGTCACCGCCGGCGCCCGGGTCCGGCGTCAGCGCGACACCTCCATGGCCCGGCGCCTGGCCTTCGACCTGCTGCAACGGCAAGTGCGGGGCCTCGACGAATACCTGCCGACACCCTCGCTGCCCAGCCACTGGCTGGACAAACCCTTCGCCGACTACTGCCGCGACCTGGCCGCCCTCAAGGACTTATCCACAGTCGATTGCCAGGATTGGGCCGTGCTCGAAGCCGCCGGCTGGCAGCGCCTGGCCCAGGTGCGCAATCTGGAACTGCTGCGCGGCCTGTTCCGCCGCCCGCTGGAATTGTGGCTGGCCTTGGATCGCGGGCTGTTCCTGCAAGAGCAGGGCTATGCCGTGCGCCTCGGAACCTTCTGCAAGGCCCCCTTGACCCCCCGCAATCTGCTCCTGCTGGCAGAACGCCCGTAACCTGCCGCTGCACCGGCTCTAGCCGAAGTTCGTCGTGCAGGCCCCTGCGGCCAGTGACCTTGAAAAACGGACATCGGACACCCCATGGGAAACCCACAACCCATTGAAAGTCGCCGATCAAGCCGGGGGCTGTCCGCAACTTCACAAAAGAAAAAAACCAAGCTCATGACGCCTACTAGTCTCTAAGGCGTGCAGGGCATATGCCGCACTCAAGCCACAGCTCTGGCGCAACTCAAGCGGTCATGTTTCGACAGGAAGTCACCAAGTTCACCATCACTGACAGGGAGTTAACCATGAACATCATCGACCCTCAGGCACACACCTACGAAACCCTGCAAAAGGGTTTCAACTTGCGTTGGCCACCCAGTATCGAACAGGGCGCGAACCGAATTTATGTGTGTACAACACCTGATGAAGTTCTGACGGCAGCCAATACAGCACTGCATGATGGCTATCGCATTACGGTGCGCAGTGGCGGCCACTGCTACGAGGGTTTTGTTTCCAACAAGTTGAGCGGCGAGACACAAAACCTGGCGATTATCGACATCGGTGAAATGAAAGGCCTGAAGTACGACGAGAGCCAAACCATCACTTCTCCCTGGGATAGCCAGAACAAGAAGTATCGTTTCATGGCATTGACCGGCAATCAGAACTGGGACGGTTACCTGTCGCTGTACAAGCAGGCCGGGCGCACCCTTCCTGGCGGCTCGTGTTATTCGGTCGGTTTGGGCGGGCACATCAGCGGCGGCGGTTACGGTTTGTTATCGCGCCTTCAGGGCTTGACCGTGGACTGGGTCACCGGCGTCGACATGCTTGTGCCTGTGGAAAACTCACAGCAACTGGAGTTCCGGCATGTTCGCGCGGACAGCCCCTCGAACAACGACAAGGCATTGTTCACCGCCTGTTGCGGGGCCGGCGGTGGCAACTTCGGCATCATCATCGGCTACTACTTCGACCAACTCCCCCAAGCCCCGCAACAAGCCTACTGGATTCCCCTGGCCTACCCGTGGAAAGAACTGATTCCCAACTTCTCGAACTTCCTGCGAGCCTATTGGCAATGGTTCTCGGATAACGACGCCAACGCGACCAGCCTGGTGGAAGGCGTAGGCAACGGCGGCTTGTTCACCCTGCTGAAACTCAACCATGTGGATACCTCCGACCATGTGGTGCTGGCGATCCAGTACACCGGCCCTAATGGCCGGGTCGGCGGCGCCAACGATATCCCGCTCAACGACTTCATCAGCAAGATGAATGCCGCGGCGGGCATCACGCCAACCCTGCATGACGGCTTCATCGCCCCCAACATTGCCCCGCTCAGGCACCCGCTTGCCGGCAGGAAATTCAAAGGGGCGGTGGCTGAACACACGGCAATGGATTGGCTGTACGTCACTCAAATGATCAACGGCTCGGGCAACAATCAGCGGGGCAAATACAAGTCTGACTATCAGGTCGAACAATTCTCCGATCAGGCCTGCAACGCCTTGCTGACGCACTTGACCGAAGCTACGCCAGACAAACGCTTCAGCCAGTCACTGGTACAGATTGACTCCTACGGCGGGGCGATCAATAAAAAGGGCATGGGCACCACCGCGGTTCCGCAAAGAAGCTCACTGCTCAAAGCCCAGTACCAAACGTACTGGACCCACGCTGCCGACGACGCGGTGCAAATCGCCTGGATTCGCAACATCTTCACCGCCGTGCACGGCGGCAAGCCAAAGCGCCCCGCCTACGATGGCTGCTACATCAACTACCCCGATGTGGACATGAAGTACACCGCCACCGGCGCGGTAGACCCCGACTGGTTGAACTTGTACTACGGCTGGAATAGCGAACTCATCAACAGACTGTCCAACTTGAAAGCCGCCATCGACCCCAACAACCTGTTTCGTCATGAACTGTCCATCCCGACCACAAAGGCCGAGTAGGTCGCAGCCTGGCCACCCACCGGCAGCATGACCACAGCCTGCTCGGCTGAGCCTGCGTCGCAGGTTCGATGAGCAGGCTGTGGAGCCGTGCGACAGGCTGTCGCGACCTGTGGATAAGTCTGTTGATGGAATTCTGGCAAAGCCTTGGATTGCATGGCGCTGGAGGACTTTCGCGGACTGGTCATTTTTTGTTCACAAAATAAAATCCCGAAAAAACAGCCAGTTGCATAAAGATGAGAACGGCTCCACAAATTCGACAGTTCCCGGCCCTGGCAACCCATCCGTTGTGCATAAACACCTGAGCGAACGGGCATAACGCCCCTCGCCCAAGTGCCTTGGAGCGACCTCAGGCAAGGGCCTGATAGCGGCTGCCCCTACTCGTCGGCCCGCGCCGGAATCCACCACTCTTCGCCCCGGGCGGTGCTGATGTACTCCGGCCAACGGAAATCATGGGGCACCTTGAAGTCCTCGGGCAGAAGCGGCGCCTGCCAGCGGCTGCCGCCGATGCCGCCGCCGGTGCGCTCGACAAACTCGGCCTTGGCCGCGCTGAGCAACGCCTCGTCGGTCAGCAGGTCCACCAGGGTCGCGGCGATGGTCTTGGCGGCGACCTCGATCATCGGGTCGATGGTCTGGCGAATGCCGCCCAAAGCGTTGGACACCCAGTCCGGATAGACCGTGCCCGGCGGCGCGCTGAGCATCGGCCGGGCCACCAGCAGGCGCACGGTCGGGCAGTGCCAGGTGTATTCCGGGTAGTCGTCGGAGGTCAGGTAGTTCTGCCAGGCCGGCATTTGCAGGCGCATCTGGCGTTCGCATTCCTGGGGCTCGATCAGTTCTTCGGTGGCCGGCAGGAAGGGCTTGTCCATGGCTTCAAGGCCGAGGTTGCGCTGGATCTCGCGAGCGATTTCCCGCGCTTCTTCGTCCCACTGCGGGGCCCCTACTGCCGCCAGGTTGTCGTAGGTGGCCTGGGCCATGACGTGGTTGGGCAGGCCGCCCCGGGACTTGCAGACCCAGGTCTTTTTCCAGCGACAACCGGTGGCCATGGCCGCCGCGGCAGCGTTGTTGTCCATGACCTGGGAGATGGTTTCGGCCTGCTCGATGGAGTCGCAACGCAGCAGGTACTGGATCTGTGACAGGTGCGGCGGCAGGTTGTCGGCGGTGGCCTGGCCGGCGGTGAGAATCGCCTCGTTGTAGCTCCACAGGCCGGTGAACGGCAGGGTCGAGCGACGCAGGCTTTCGTTGAGGGTGTAGAAATGCACCAGGGCGTCGTTGGCCCCCGGCGCTCGGGCCGCCAGGTGGTTCTGCGGAATCGGGCTGTAACGATCGGCGGCGATCCAGTTCTGCGGGTCCTCGCAGGTGAAGCTGTAGATGTAGGCGTAGGCAATGCCGCAGTGCGTGTCCCAGGTGGTGGTGTTGTTCAGCGGCAGCATGTAGGTGGGGTGGAAGCTGATGGCCGCGTCGAGGTCGTCGTAGTAGCCCTTGGCGGCGTGGACCGGCTTGGAGGCGCGGAGTTTTTCCGCCGGCTCGCCGAAGAACCTGATGCTGCCCTGCAGGCCGAATTCCACCATGGTCGCCTTGGCCGCCAGGGCCCCGCCGAGGGCGCTGATGCCCAGGGCCGAATGCGGGTCGGTGTGCCCCGGCGCAAAGCGCGACAACCCATCGCGCGGCTGCTTGCGGGTGGTGGCCGCCTGGCAGTTGCCGGGCACCGCATCGTACTCGCCGTAGGTGGCCAGCAGCGGGCCCTGACCCTGGGTGAAGGTGGCGCAGAAGGCCGTGGGCATGCCGCCGCTGCCGCGCTCGACGGTGAAGCCCTCGGCTTCCAGCAGCTGCACATACCAGGCACAGGACTTGTATTCACGGAACGCCGGCTCGGCGTAATGCCAGATGATCTGGTGCCAGTCCGACAGTTGCTGGCGGTGGCGCTCAACCCAATCGAGAGCGAATGCTTTGTAGCGGGACATGCGCGGCACTCCTGGTTATCCAGGTTCCGGCCGGCCGCTGCCCGGACGCCTCGGCACCCGTGCAAGACCTGCAGGACCTCTTGTTGTTATAGGGATGGTCCGGTCGGTTGCGGCCCGGATCGAGGTCCAGTATTGGTGAAGCGGCTGCGACATCAATCGAATTTTTTCGCCAGCAATGTCAAAGAAAATTGACCAGTTCGGCGCCGTCGCGGCCCATACTGCGACGCGGCCGGCCCCTCCTCGGGGTCCTGCCTGGGCAGCATCCAGGTACCGGCCGGTCCCCTTCGAAGACAGGTTTCCTTGACCCGGAGTTTGCATGCGCTATCCCTCGATCACTGCCCTGCGCGCCCTCGACGCCGTGGCCCGGCTCGGTAGCGTGACCGCCGCCGCCCAGCAACTGAGCCTGACCCGCAGCGCCATCAGCCACCAGATCATCAGCCTGGAACAGAGCCTGGGTTTTGCCCTCACCGAACGGGTCGGGCGCGGCATCGGCCTGACCTACCAGGGCGAGTGCTACGCCCGGGAAGTGCGGCGCATCCTCGCGGACATCCAGGACGCCGGACGGCGCTTCGACGACCAGGCGGTGTCGGGCAAATTGCGCATCAGCTGCAACCCGGGCTTTGCCAGTTTCTGGCTGTGCAACCACATCAACGGCTTCCTGCGCCAATACCCCCAAGTGCAGCTGCAAGTGGTCAGCCCTCGTGCCCAGGACGACACCAGCGACGCCGAGGCCGACCTGTTCATCGCCTATGGCATCGGCGACTGGCCGGGGCTGCTGGTGGAGCAGATCGTCACCCTGCGCTTTTCACCGGTGTGCAGTCCGCGCCTGATCAACGCCATCGGCGGTTTGAAGAGCCCGCTGGACCTCAAGGACTTTCCGTTGATCCACATGAGCGACAGCAGCGACTGGCGGGTCTGGCTGGCGGCCGCCGGTGCCAGTCAGGTCAACCCCGACCGTGGCATTACCTTCTCCGACGCCCATTGCGCGCAGTCCGCCTGCATCGCCGCCCAGGGCGTGGCCATTGGCGACAATCTGCTCAGCGGCGACGCCCTGGCCCGGGGGCTGCTGGTGCGCCCGTTCGACATCAGCATCAGCGCCCTGCGCGGTTATTTCCTGGTGATCGATCCGGCCAAGGCCGAACGGCCGGCGGTCCAGGCGTTCAGCGACTGGCTGAAAAACCAGCTGCTGGTCAGTGCCCAAAGCATCAGCGACAACCCGCTGAGCGAGCCGTGAAAGCCGGGTCGAATGGGAAATTTCACTCACCAATGAGGCAAAAATTATTCCATTGATGTGGCGTTGCTTTTCACAATAATGAGTTCACCACCTGCTGCACACACAATAAAAACTCAATCGTGCAGGTGGGTTTCCGGGAGATCTCTGTAGTGTCCAGCAGCCCCTCGACTCAACTCAGCGCCCAAGGAATCAGCCAGTATTACGGCAACTTCACTGCCCTGGACGGCATCGATCTGGACGTTCGCCAAGGCGAATTCCTCACCCTGCTGGGCCCCTCCGGCTCAGGCAAGACCACCCTGTTGATGATCCTCGCGGGCTTTCTCAGCCCCAGCGCCGGCAAGCTGCTGGAGCGTGGCGTCGACATCAGCCGGCGCCCGGCGGAAAAACGCAACTACGGCATGGTGTTCCAGGGCTACGCCCTGTTCCCGCACATGAGCGTGGCCGACAACGTCGCCTACCCGCTGCGCATTCGTGGGGTGAAGGCCGAGGAGCGCCAGCGCCGGGTCAAGCACATCCTCGAGGTGGTGGGCCTGGGGGCTCACCTGCACAAGAAGCCTTCCGAGCTTTCCGGTGGTCAGCAACAGCGCGTGGCCATTGCCCGGGCCCTGGTGTTCGAACCGGACATGTTGCTGCTGGACGAGCCGCTGTCGGCCCTGGACAAGAACCTGCGCGAGCAACTGCAGACCGAGCTGCAGCGCATTCACCGCCAGGTCGGCACCAGCTTCGTCTTCGTCACCCATGACCAGGGTGAAGCCCTGGCCCTGTCGACCCGAATCGCCATCTTCAACCAGGGACGGCTGGCACAGATCGACACCCCGGAAACCATCTACGACCGGCCGAAAAACCGCTTCGTCGCCGAGTTCCTCGGCAAGATGAACCTGTTCCCGCTGCAGGGCCTTTCCCGCAACGGCAGCCAGGCCAGCGGGCGCTTTGGCGACAGCCCGCTGCACGCCACCACGACCGGGGACATCAGCAACCAGCCGCAGTTGCTGGCGGTGCGTCCGGAACACATGACCCTGCACACCGAGCGTCCGCAAGCCGGCGAACACAACGTGCTGCCCGCCTGCCTTGGCGAGCGGGTCTACCAGGGCTCCAGCACCCACCTGGCGCTGAACATCAGCCCGGAACTGGCACCGGTCAACCTCTCGGTGCCCGGCGATCACCCCGGCGCCCGATTGCCCAGCGGCACCCCGGTGTGGCTGAGCTGGCCGGTGCGCCACAGCTTCCTGCTGGAAGCCTGAGCCGACCACGCTCGCTGTCGAGCGTTTGCGTAGAAAGCCAATAACACTATCGGCCGGCGCCTGGCGCATCGGCCTCGCGAGGACTTGCCCCATGAGCCAGCACCATCAACGCGACTGCATCGAAATCCTCATCGAAAAAGCCCGTGGCGGGCAGGTCAGCCGCCGCACCTTCCTCCAGGCCATGGGCCTGCTGGCCGCGGTGCCCCTGGCGCTGCGCAGTGGCATCAGTTGGGCGGCGGACAAACCGCTGGTGGTGGTCAACTGGGGCGGCGATGCGCTCAACGCCTTCCGCAGCGCCTGGACCGACAGCTTCACCAAAAGCACCGGCATCCCGGTGCGCATCGACGGCGCCGGCCCCACCGAAGGGGCGATCCGCTCTCAGCTGGCCAGCGGCCGGCCAAGCTGGGACGTGGTGGATGTGGACAGCTACAGCGCCATGACCCTGGGCCGCGACAAGGTCCTCCAGCCCCTGGACTACAGCGTGGTGCAACGGGATCTGGTGGCCCCGGAGCTGTCCCACGAACACGGCGTCGCCGGCTACCTGTTCAGCTACGTGATCGCCTGGGACAGCCAGAAATACGGCAACAACGGCCCCAAGAACTGGGCCGATTTCTGGAACGTAGAGCAATTCCCCGGCAAGCGCACCCTCTACAAGTGGATGAACGGCATGCTCGAAGCCGCGCTGCTGGCCGACGGCGTGGCCGCTGACCAGCTGTACCCGCTGGACGTGCCTCGGGCCTTGCGCAAGATCGATGAGCTCAAGCCCCACGTCCTGTCGTTCTGGGGCTCGGGCGCCGAAAGCCAGCAGCTGATGATCGAAGGCGAAGCCTCCATGGGCGCCATCTGGCACACCCGCGCCACCCTGCTCCACGAGGACAGCGAGGGCCGCATCCAGTGGGGCTTCGACCATGCCTTCCTCAACGCCAGCAGTTGGGGCGTGCTCAAGGAAAACCCGGCAGGCGCCGCGCCGGCCATGCAGTTCATCCAGCACGCCTTGCAGCCCGCCGGGCAGCTGAAGCTGTTCGAAGCCCTGGGCAACGGCCCGTCCAACGCCGCCACCCAGCAACTGATGAGCGCCGAACAGCGGGAGATCAACTGCGCCTCCGAAGCCAACATGAAGAAGCAGATCTTCCTCAACACCCAGTGGTACGCCGACCACTACTCCAGCACCCTGGAGCAGTACCTGACCCACCTGTCCAAGTGAGCCGTCGACCATGAGTGCAACCCGAACCGCACGCCTGGAACGCAGCCTGCTGCTGTTTCCCCTGCCGTTGCTGCTGGTGGTGTTCTACCTGCTGCCGTTCTTCGGCGTGGTGAGCTGGAGCTTCACCCTGCCCGAGCCCGGGATCGAGCAATACCAGCGCATTGCCACGGACCCGGCGATCCACGACATGCTCCTGCGCACCTTGCGCCTGTGCCTGACCGTGAGCCTTCTGGCCCTGGTGATCGGCTACCTGCTGGCCTATTGCTGGGTGTTCAGCCCGCCGTTCTGGCAGCGCATGGTGGAGATCTGCGTGTTCATCCCGTTCTGGATCTCGGTGCTGGTGCGGGCCTTCGGCTGGCTGATCGCCCTGCGCAGCAATGGCGTGGTCAACGACAGCCTGCTGTCCCTGGGCTGGATCGATCATCCGTTGCAGCTGACCCGCAACGAGCTGGGGGTGGTGATCGGCATGCTGCACTTCATGATCCCCTATGCGCTGTTCCCGTTGCTGTCGAGCATGCGCCAGCTGGATCAACGGGTGCTGCTGGCCTCCCGCGGACTGGGGGCCGGCGCGCTGCGGACCTTCTGGCAAGTGCTGCTGCCCCAGACTCTGCCAGGGCTGCTGGGGGCCTTCATCATGGTCTTCGTGTTCTGCCTGGGCTTCTTCATCACCCCGGTGCTGCTGGGCGGCGGGCAGACGGTGATGATCGCCGAGTACGTGTTCCTGCAGATGTTCCAGACCAGTAACTGGGGCCTGGGCGCGGCCCTGAGCCTGGTGCTGCTGACCCTGGTCAGCGCGCTGATCTGGCTGCTGCTGCGCATCACCCGTGTCAATCGACTGGTGGGTTGAGGTCACTATGAATACACATCGCACTGCCCTGAGTACCCGCTTGATCGCCGTGATCGCCATGGCCTTCATGCTGTTCCCGCTGCTGACGGTGATCCCGGTGTCGTTCACCGCCAAGCGCTACCTGTCGATGCCGGACGGCAACTGGTCGCTGCGCCACTACGAGGCGCTGCTGAGCAACCCCGACTGGCTGTCGAGCATCGGCCAGAGCCTGGCCATTGCCAGCGCCACCAGCCTGATCGCCACCGTGCTGGCGGTGAGCTTCAGCCTCGGCATCTGGTACCTGCGCTCGCGCCTGGCGACCCTGCTGATCGGTCTGGTGCTGCTGCCCATGGCCATTCCGCCGGTGATCTCGGCGCTGGTGCTGTACTTCATGGAAACCAACCTGGGGCGCATCGCCCCGGGCTGGGGCTACGACACCCTGCCCGGGGTGGTGATCGCCCACGTGGTGATGGTGGTGCCCTACGGCGTGGTGACCATGCTGGTGGCCCTGAGCCAGGTGGACCGGCGCATCGAGCTGGCCTCGCGCAACCTGGGAGCGAGCCTGATGCAGACCACCTTCCTGGTGATGCTGCCCAACCTCAAGCTGGGGATCTTCTCCACCGCGCTGCTGAGCTTTGCCCTGTCCTGGGAGGAGGTGGCGGTGACCCTGTTCATCACCAGCGTCGACGTCAACACCCTGCCGCGGCGGATCTGGAGCGGCCTGCGGGACAACGTCGACCCCAGCGTAGCGGCGATCTCGGTGCTGCTGATCGGCCTGACCCTGCTGGTGCTCATGGGCCGCCTGGCCTTGCAGTACGCCGCCCAGCGCCGCGCCCGCACCTGACAGCCCCCTGTGGCGAGGGAGCTTGCTCGCTCGCCACCCCTTCTTTCGCGCTCGTGACTAATCGCCTTCTAGCTGACCGACGTCATGCCTCGCCCCCCGCGTTTTATCCGATAGTGCGCAGCTCGCTCCAACGGCTTGCCCGGGCTCTTCTAGACTCGATGGGTGGTCGTATTCGGAACCGAACGGGTCGCTTTCGTGCGGTTCAATCAGAGGCAGCGTGTCAAGCTGCCCTTTATGCCCTGAACAGGTGCGGCAACGACCGTACCGGGTACAACAAGATACCCATTCAGGGTGCATGGCCAACGGCCTGAAACGCCGCGCTACCGTGACGTGGCAACCAGCGCCGCAGCCGACACTTTCGGACAGCCGACAACCACCAGGTTCGTCCGTGACCGTGAGGAATTGCTGTATGCCTGATGAAACACTGCATCTGCCGTTGATCCACACCCTGCTGGAGCGTCACAAAGGCTCCCCGGGTGCGCTGTTGCCGATTCTCCATCAGATTCAGGAAGAGCTCGGCTACATCCCCGATCTGGCCGTCCCCGACATCGCCCATGCGCTCAATCAAAGCCAGGCGGAAGTGCGCGGGGTGATCAGCTTCTACCATGATTTTCGTACCGCGCCACCGGCGCGGCACATCCTGCGCCTGTGCCGTGCCGAGTCCTGCCAGAGCCGCGGCGCCGAGCAACTGGCGGCGCAACTGCGCGCACGCCTGCAACTGGATGACCACGGCAGCAGCGCCGACGGTTCCATCAGCCTGCGGCCGGTGTACTGCCTGGGAGCCTGTGCCTGCTCGCCGGCCCTGGAGCTGGATGGACAGTTGCATGCCCGAGTCAGCGCCGAACACCTGGACGCGCTGCTGGACAGTTGCCGGGAGGACGCGTGATGCCGAGCCTCTATCTGCCCTGTGATTCCCTGGCCCGGGCCGTGGGCGCCGACGCGGTGGCCGACGCCATCGCCGCCCAGGCCGAGCAGCACCAACTGCCGCTGCAACTGCAACGCACCAGCTCCCGTGGCCTGTACTGGCTGGAACCATTGCTGGAAGTCGATACCCCGGACGGACGCCTGGGCTTCGGCCCGGTGAGCGTCGCCGACGTGCCCTCGCTGCTGAAAGCCCTGCAAGACGCCCCCACCAGCCATCCCCTGGCCCTGGGCCGGGTCGAAGACTTGCCCTACCTGAAGAGCCAGCAACGCCTGCTGTTCGCCCGCGCCGGTATCACCCGGCCGCTGTCCCTGGCGGACTATCGGGCCCACGGCGGCTTCGAGGGCCTGAGCCGCGCCATCGCCCTGGGCGGTGAGCAGACCGTGGCCGCGGTGCTCGACTCCGGCCTGCGCGGCCGCGGCGGCGCGGCTTTCCCCGCCGGGATCAAATGGCGCACCGTGCGCGACACGCCGCAGCAGCAAAAGTACGTGGTGTGCAACGCCGACGAAGGCGACTCCGGCACCTTCGCCGACCGCATGCTGATGGAAGGCGACCCATTCCTGCTGATCGAAGGCATGGCCATTGCCGGTATCGCGGTCGGCGCCAGCTACGGCTACATCTACGTGCGCTCGGAATATCCCCAGGCGGTGGCGACCCTGCGCGAGGCCCTGGACATCGCCAGGGATGCCGGTTACCTCGGGGCCAATGCCGGCGGTAGCGGCCAGGCGTTCGACATGGAGGTACGGGTCGGCGCCGGGGCCTATATCTGTGGCGAGGAAACCGCCCTGCTGGACTCCCTGGAAGGCAAGCGCGGCATCGTTCGCGCCAAGCCACCGATCCCGGCGCTGCAAGGCCTGTTCGGCCAGCCGACCCTGGTGCACAACGTGCTGACCCTGGCCTCGGTGCCGCTGATCCTGGAAAAGGGCGCGGCGTTCTATCGCGACTACGGCATGGGTCGCTCCCTGGGCACCATGCCCTTCCAACTGGCGGGCAACGTGCGTCACGGCGGCCTGGTGGAACGGGCCTTCGGCCTGACCCTGCGCGAGCTGGTGGAAGGCTACGGCGGCGGTACCGCCAGTGGCCGGCCGCTGAAGGCTGCGCAAGTCGGCGGCCCGCTGGGCGCCTGGGTGCCACCGGCGCAGTTCGATACACCGCTGGATTACGAAGCCTTCGCCGCCATGGGCGCGATGCTCGGCCACGGCGGCGTGGTGGTGGCCGATGACAGCCTGGACATGGCCCACATGGCGCGCTTCGCCCTGCAATTCTGCGCCGAGGAATCCTGCGGCAAATGCACCCCGTGCCGCATTGGCTCGACCCGCGGCGTGGAGGTCATCGACCGCCTGCTGGCGGCCCCCGATCAAGGCCGCCGCGACGAGCAGGCGCTGATCCTCAAAGACCTGTGCGACACCCTGCAATACGGTTCGCTGTGCGCCCTGGGCGGGATGACCTCCTACCCGGTGGCCAGCGCCCTGAAGCACTTTCCCGCCGACTTCGGTCTGCAGCCCTCGGAGGCCGACCAATGATCAGTATTTTCGACCCTGCCACAGACATCGACCTCAACGCCGTGGACTTCGGCACCCCGGCCCGCGACAGCCAGGTGCAAGTCAGCCTGAACATCGACGGGCGCAGCATCAGCGTGCCCCAGGGCACCTCGGTGATGCGCGCCGCGGCGCTGATGGGCACCACCATTCCCAAACTCTGCGCCACCGACAGCCTGGAAGCCTTCGGCTCGTGCCGCATGTGCCTGGTGGAGATCGACGGCATGCGCGGCTACCCGGCCTCCTGCACCACCCCGGTCAGCGAAGGCATGGTGGTGCATACCCAAACGCCGAAGCTGGCGACCCTGCGGCGCAACGTGATGGAGCTGTACATCTCCGACCACCCACTGGACTGCCTGACCTGCTCGGCCAATGGCAACTGCGAACTGCAGACCGTAGCCGGCCAGGTGGGCCTGCGGGAAGTGCGCTACGGCTATGACGGCGCCAACCACCTGGACGATCAGAAAGACAGCTCCAACCCCTACTTCGACTACGACCCCAGCAAGTGCATCGTCTGCAACCGCTGCGTGCGCGCCTGCGAGGAAACCCAGGGCACCTTCGCCCTGACCATCAGCGGCCGCGGCTTCGAGTCCCGGGTCGCGGCGGCCGGTGGCGACAACTTCCTGGACTCCGAATGCGTGTCCTGCGGCGCCTGCGTGCAGGCCTGCCCGACGGCGACCCTGATGGAAAAAAGCGTGGTGGAAATGGGCCAGCCGGAGCGGGCAGTGATCACCACCTGCGCCTACTGCGGGGTGGGCTGCTCGTTCCGCGCCGAGATGAAGGGCGAGCAACTGGTGCGCATGGTTCCGGACAAGAACGGCCAGGCCAACCACGGCCATTCCTGCGTCAAGGGCCGCTTCGCCTGGGGCTACGCCACTCACCCGGATCGCATCACCAAGCCGATGATCCGCAAGCACATCAACGACCCGTGGCAGGAAGTCAGCTGGGACGAGGCGGTGACCTACGCCGCCAGTGAGCTGCGGCGCATCCAGTTCAAGTACGGCCGCGACTCCATCGGCGGCATCACCTCCAGCCGCTGCACCAACGAAGAAACCTACCTGGTACAGAAGCTGGTGCGGGCGGCCTTTGGCAACAACAACGTCGACACCTGCGCCCGGGTCTGCCACTCGCCCACCGGCTACGGCCTCAAGCAGACCCTGGGGGAATCCGCCGGGACCCAGAGCTTCGACTCGGTGATGCAGGCCGACGTGATCCTGGTGATGGGTGCCAACCCCAGCGACGCCCACCCGGTGTTCGGTTCCCAACTCAAACGGCGCCTGCGTGAAGGGGCCAAGCTGATCGTCATCGACCCACGGCGCATCGACCTGGTGGACGCGGTGCACGCCCGCGCCGAGTTGCACCTGGCCCTGCGCCCGGGCACCAACGTAGCCATGCTCAATGCCCTGGCCCATGTCATCGTCACCGAGGGCCTGGTCAATCAGGCGTTCGTCGACAGCCGCTGCGAGCCGCAAGCCTTCGCTCAATGGAGCGCCTTCGTCAGCCGCGCCGACAACTCGCCGGAAGTGCTCGGCGCGATCTGTGGCGTACCCGCCGCCGATATCCGCGCCGCCGCGCGCTTGTACGCCACCGGCGGCAACGCGGCGATCTACTACGGCCTGGGCGTCACCGAACACAGCCAGGGCAGCACCGCGGTGATGGGCATCGCCAACCTGGCCATGGCCACCGGCAACATCGGCCGCGAAGGGGTCGGGGTGAACCCGCTGCGGGGGCAGAACAACGTCCAGGGTTCCTGCGACATGGGCTCCTTCCCCCACGAACTGCCGGGCTACCGGCACATCTCCAACCAGGCGGTGCGCCAGGAGTTCGAGCAGGCCTGGAACGTCACCCTGCAAGCCGACCCCGGCCTGCGCATTCCCAACATGTTCGAAGCGGCCCTGGGCGGCAGCTTCAAGGGCCTGTACTGCCAGGGCGAGGACATCGCCCAGAGCGACCCCAACACCCAGCACGTGACCGCGGCCCTGTCGGCCATGGAATGCGTGGTGGTGCAGGACATCTTCCTCAACGAAACCGCCAAGTTCGCCCACGTGTTCCTGCCGGGCTCCTCGTTCCTGGAAAAAGACGGCACCTTCACCAACGCCGAACGGCGCATCTCCCGGGTGCGCAAGGTCATGGAGCCCCTGGGCGGCAAGGCCGACTGGGAAGGCACCCTGGCCCTGGCCGCGGCCCTGGGTTACCCGATGCACTACAACCATCCCTCGGAAATCATGGATGAGATCGCCCGCCTGACCCCGACCTTCACCGGTGTCAGCTACGCCAGCCTGGACCGCCACGGCAGTCTGCAATGGCCGTGCAACGACGCCGCGCCGGACGGTACGCCAACCATGCACATCGACGAGTTCGTGCGCGGCAAGGGCCGTTTCATGCTCACCGGCTACGTGCCCACCGACGAAAAGGTCAACGGCCGCTACCCGCTGCTGCTGACCACCGGCCGCATCCTCAGCCAGTACAACGTCGGCGCCCAGACCCGGCGCACCGACAACGTCGCCTGGCACGCCGAGGACCGCCTGGAAATCCACCCCACCGACGCCGAGAGCCGGGGCATCAATGAAGGCGACTGGGTGGGCATCGGCAGCCGCGCCGGGCAGACCGTGCTGCGGGCCCGGGTTACCGAGCGGGTAGCGCCGGGGGTGGTCTACACCACCTTCCACTTCCCCGAATCGGGGGCCAACGTGATCACTACCGACAACTCCGACTGGGCCACCAACTGTCCGGAGTACAAGGTCACGGCGGTGGAAGTCAGCCGCGTCTACCACCCTTCCGAATGGCAGAAGCGCTACCAGGCCTTCAGTGAAGAACAGCAGAGTCTGCTGGACAAGCGCGGCCGGTCGCGGGGCGGCAAGGCGGAGGTGCGTCGATGAGTACCGCCAACCTGATCAAGATGGCCAACCAGATCGCCGCGTATTTTGCCAACGAGCCGGATCAGGCGCAGGCGGTGCTCAGCGTGCGCAATCACATGCAGATGTTCTGGACCCCGGCCATGCGCAAGGAACTGCTGGCCTGGCAGACCGAGCAGCAAGGCGCCGAACTGCATCCGTTGGTCCAGCAAGCAGTACGTGACGCGGGCTGGGAGGCCTAGGCAAAAGCTCCCTGGCCGGCTAACCCCCGGCCAGGGACACTCACTGACCGGGGCAACGCCGATCCGCTGGAGGCCTGGACGGGACCGCCAGCGGCAGGGTTGCCCCCACGTAGGACGGCAGCTTCGGCGCGAAACGCGGCAGCATGTCGATCTGCCTTGGCGGCAGTGGACACTGCGGATAGTTGATGTTCGCCTGTTGATCGCTGCCGAAGCGCCCGGCCTTGGCCAAGCGCTTGCTGTCACCCTGGCAACCGGCATAGGCCTCACCGCGCACCTCGCCATTGGTGATCACCCGCAACTGCGCCGTCGGCACACCCAGGGGCGGCTCCGAATAAGGCTCCACCGGCTTGACGCTACAGGCGCCGAGCAACGACAGCAGCGCCAGCAAGGGAATATTTCCAGGTTTTATGACTGATCTTTCCTTTGTCTGAAGCGGTATGAGCGGCTGAGCAGGCTATCGGCCGAGTGGGGGCCGTCTGCACTGAATCATCGGCTATCCGCCGATGATTCAAAGCCTCCTCGCGCTCGAGCCCCAGAGTGCCTGGGAACGCTAGGTATAGAGCCCGCATAGGCCCACGCAAAAATAGTCAGATTTCAGGGGTTTACAGAACCCCGCCAATCGCTATAATCGTCGCCCTAACACGCCGGTATAGCTCAGTTGGTAGAGCAACTGACTTGTAATCAGTAGGTCCCGGGTTCGACTCCTGGTGCCGGCACCATACAAAACAAAGCCCCTGCAGAAATGCAGGGGCTTTGTTGTTTTCGTGCTTCCGAAAAGCCTCACGTCATGTCGTGAGAGCGTCCACAAATTGTCCACACCTACGCTTTCGCTTCCTGGCCTGCACATTTTTCTTGAGCGTCTCGTCATGCACTCAAAAGCCTGCTTTCTTGTGAACGTTGTCTGCTCATTCACCAGAAACGCAGATTTTGCCGACACATAAAGCCACTGCCCTCCTGCGCCTTCGATCACTCATAAAATTTCGCATCGCATCGCATCGCTAAGGCAGAGCCGTGGCTGACCAACAGCACGTATCGAAATCGAGCTGAAGCACTGTTACCGAAACCAATGAATTGGATCACCGCAACATCCCCAAATCACCGCACTTCATGCTCCAATACTCGCCGTTCCCGTTGTACACAGGCCGCCCATGAAGCCCATTTCCCTATCGATCCTGACCCTGTTGCTCCACTCCCTGCTGTTCAGCGCTCCGGCCCTGGCCGGCGATGCCGAAGCCGGTGGCAAGCTGTTCAAGCGCTTGTGCAGCGGCTGCCACAATATCGGGCCTTCGGTGCGCAGTTCGTTCGGGCCGCAGCTCAACGGCATCATCGACCGGCCGGCAGGCAGTGCCACGGACTATCAATATTCAACGGCCATGAAGTCGTCGGGCATCGTCTGGACCCGGGACAAGCTCATCCAGTACCTGGAAGATCCAAAAGCCGTGGTGCCCGGCACCCGGATGATTTTCTGGGGGCTGAGCGATGAAGAAAAAATCGATAATCTGCTGGCCTATCTGCAGACCTTCCCTTCCCCCTGATTCAAGCTCGTTTGCCTACAAGGATGTTTTGATGAAGTTTCCTCTGCTGTCGCTTGCCGCCACGGGCCTGGCCCTGGCTGTATTCATGCCCCAATTGCAGGCCGCCGGTTTCGACTGCGCCAAGGCCTCTACCCGGGTGGAGAAAACCGTCTGCGATACGCCGACCCTGTCCGCCAAGGACGATGAGTTGAACCGCCGCTATAAGGAGCTCAAGCACCTGCAGGTGTTTCGCTTGTTGCAAACCCAGTGGCTGCGGGAAGTACGCGACACCTGCATCGACAGCGACTGCCTGGAGTCGGCCTATCGGGCCCAGGTGAAAATGCTCACGCTGTTGCCGATTCCTCCGGCTCCCGGCAAAGGCGAGCTGCTGCCAATGGACCCCACTCGTCAGTACCGCCTGCAGGACCCCGATGACTGGCAGCGTTTCACCCTGGCCAAGTTCACCGCCGCTCCAGCGCAAGGCGATCAGCAGATCGTCGACGCCCAGGTGCTGGATGGCGTGCTGCATGTGGTGCTGTTCGTCGGTCAGTACCAGAGGGGGCGGGAAGGCTATGTCGGCACCCTCTACGAATATGCCGATGACCAGCCCGGCCTGCATCCCATTGCCCGGGATATCGGCTTTGTCGGCTGGGCCTCTCCGGGGTCCAACGATCAGGGCCAGCGCTTCGCCGGCATCGTCGACGGGGTGTTTTACTACCGCCAGCGCAGCGGCGGCGAACTGCAGCAAGGCATGCGCTATCGCCTGGGCTCGCGCAGTGCTCCCGAAGCCAGCCAGCAGCTGTTCCAGTCGCTCTCCAACACCCTGCGCCATGCCCGGGCGCGGGTCGGCCAGGATCTGAATCAGGAGAACTACAGCCTGTCCCTGGACTACGACCGGCAGAGCAACAACACCTACTCCGAGAACGTCACCGAGCACAATGAGGTCGAAGCCGGCTGGAGCATCGTCAATCCCACCTGGAGCGAAACCCGCCCGGTGATGTACTTCGATAACGAAGGGCCGCGGGCCTGTATCTGGCGGGTCGACGTGCAGCACAAGGTGCTGTCCAAGATCGTCCCGGAGCATGAGGCGATTTCAGCCCGTCCTGTGGATATCCATGGCCGTGAGGCGGTGGTGTACCTGGAAGGCGATCAGCTGAAGTTCGCGATCAATCCGGATGACTGACGGGCAAGGTTGCTGAACAAAAAGGCTCGCCATACGGCGAGCCTTTTTCATTGCGTCGGCAAGGCTTTGCTCAAGGCAGGCTGATCTTGTATTCGGCCAGCTTGGCCTGGTGCTGCGGCTCGACGTACTTCTGGTCCACCCGCTTGGCGAACTGGGTAAAGTCGGCGCGAGCATCGTCGGTCAGGCCCAGTTTGTCGTAGGCCAAGCCCCGGTGGTAGAAGGCCCAGGCATAGTCCGGCTGCTTCTGCAGGCCGGCGCTGTAGGCTTCGGCCGCCTCGCGGTATTGGCCCAGGTCGTAGAGGGTCTGGCCCAGGTGGTAGTAGGTCGGCATGTTGAAGCCGGTACCCTTGCCCGCCTCGCCCAGGTTGGCGTCGAGGTTGGACTGCACCAGTTCCAGGGCCTTTTGCGGGTTGCCCGACTCACGATAAAGACGGCTCAGGTCCAGCACCGCACGGGCATCGGGTTTGGGGCCCAGCTCGATGGATTTTTCCTTGGCGCTGATGGCTTCCGGGTAACGCTTGAAGCTGGCGTAGGCATCGGACTGCAACCAGTACACCAGGCTCTGCATCGGCTTGGACAGTTGGTTTTTCGACAGGCACAGGTCGGCCTCTTGCAGCACCACATCGAACTTCTCGGCCTTGGAGGCCTGGCCCACCAGGCGGCAATGGGCGTAGTTAATCTGGTCCTGGCTCTGCAGGCTGGCACAGCCAGTGACGGCAAGGGCACACACAAGCAGGATCGACCCGCGAACAGATAATGAAGGCATGTTTTTCAATCCAGCAGGTGAGCGTTGAGGTCAGGGCGATAGACCTGCAGCAGCGGCGCGGTGACCGTGCCCTGCAGGCTGCAGAAAATCGTGGTGCGACCCGAGATCGGCGCGCTGGTGATGCCTTTGTCGATGCTCAATACC
Organism: Pseudomonas danubii; assembly: GCF_042980055.1. Taxonomy (NCBI): domain Bacteria; kingdom Pseudomonadati; phylum Pseudomonadota; class Gammaproteobacteria; order Pseudomonadales; family Pseudomonadaceae; genus Pseudomonas; species Pseudomonas danubii. Next base: position 1,590,030 of record NZ_CP116502.1, on the reverse strand, counting down.
CGCTCGACGAAACCGAACGGCGTGGCCACGCCGCCGCCGACCAGACCTTCGGTGCGCCAGCTGTTGATAGGGTCACCCACCCGGCGGATCTCCACCCGGACCATGGCGCTGCGGTCTGCCTTCAGGCGGTGGTTGTCCACCAGCAGAGGTTTGAGCGCTGCGGCCACTTCACGGGGCTCACCCTCGGCAATAAACCCCCAGAACAGCAGGTTACCCACCGACTTCAGCGACTGGGCTTCGTTGTAGTAGCCCACCAAGCGCACGCCGTTGACCAGCAGCGGCTGTTCGAACGCCTGGTAGCGTCCGCCTTCCTGCAAGGGGTTCGGGACCTTGGGTGCACTCACCGCGCCGTACTTGGCCACGGTCAAGGTCGCGGCCGGCAGTTGGGCGGTGTTCAGGCTCTGGAAAAACTGCGCATCGCAGCGTGAGAACTGGCTGAGCAACTGCTCGGATGCAGTCGCTGGCTGGCCGTGGGCGATGCTGGCGACGCTCAGCAGGCACAGGCCGGATAACAGGGTACGGAACATCGAAATCATCCGTGACAGGAAGGAGCCGCGGACTGTAGCAAGATTGATATCGACCAACCACTCGCCGAAAATCCCGGTGCCCCGTGACCAGGCCATTCAAGGCCAGACCTCCCTGCCCCCAAGGACCACCCGCAGATGGAACTGTCAGAAAGACTACTGAAAATCCTCAAGAACAACCCCAGCTGGATCGGGCGGGTGTATGAGTCATTCATCATTTCGGCGATCAAGGACTTCGAGCGCAACAATCCGCCGGCCCATAGCCCTGACTTTAAGCCAGAGACCAACCGTAGGCCTTACGGTTACCTGCACAACAAGCTGTTCGACCCGGTCAGCGAAGACAATGGCGAAAGCGATGTGGCGGATATTTACTTTGGCTATCCGCAACCGCTCCTGGATTCGTGCAAGGTCACCACTGATCCCCTGAACGAAGACAAAGACTGGTTCTGCCGAACCACCTGGAACGGCTGGGCGGTGGAAGTCAAAACCAAGCTCGTCGACAAGACAGAGCGACCTCTTCGTCACATGGCCTATGCCAACGAACTGAAAACCGCGCTGCCGGTGTCTCCCAAGGCAGCCTGGATGCAGACCCGCAATGGCAAGGAATTAACCAGTAATCAGCTCAAACGACGCTGGGCAGACCTCTACGTTTATATCCTCTACCAACTCGACGACGGTATTCCGGACTTCACGGGCGCTACCGGCACCTACATCATGGTGATCCCGACCTTCATCTTGAATGAAGCCTTGAAAGACACTGGCGAAAACGCGGAAACCATACAGCTCAACAAGCTCATGAAGGTTCTGGCCCCTCACCACCTGCGCTACTTCACCTACCTGACGGAACACATTCCAGGGAAAATGCTCCAGCTCGCCAGTGAACATTGGCAAGAAATGTTTGCCTACAAGCGCGAAGGCGACGCCTTGAAAAGACAGTGGTACGAAAACATCCACCTGCCCTCTCTGGCAAAACCCCGCAAGCGATAACCGAACATGAAAAAGCCCCGAACCAGTCGGGGCTTTTTTGCACGACAACCACCCAGAGTCAGGTGGTGATCAAACGCTCATCAGAACACGTTGATCGGGTAGTCGACGAACACACGCAGTTCGTTGCCACCTTTGTTGTACTCATATGACTTCTGCGACACACGCAGAACCGAGCTGCGCACTTTGACGCTCAGGTCCTTGGCCGGGCCGCTCTGCACCACGTACTTGAGCTGGTTGAAGATTTCTCGCTCGCTGCCACCCGTGCTGTTGACGGTGGTGATGTTGTCGCCACGCACGTAGGCCACGTTGTAGGTCAGGCCCGGTACGCCGAAGGCGCCGAAATCCAGACCGTAGCCCAGTTGCCAGCTGCGTTCGTCTTCCGCGTTGAAGTCGGACCAGTAGGAGTTGGCCAGGTAGATGGTGTTGCCGCCATCACCCACATAGCCGGACTTCTGATAACCGCCATAGGCGTAGCCCAGGTGGCTGTCGCCGGTGCTGCGCTGATGGGCAACGGTGAACGAGTGCGGGCCAGTGGCGAAGGTCGCCGCCAGGCTCCAGATCTTGTTGTCCTGGCCGCCGGCGTTGAGGTCCTTGGCGAAGGATTTGTCCAGCTTGGTGCGGTAACCGTTGAAGTCCAGGGTCAGGGACTGATCGGTGGCCAGTGGGAACACGTAGTTCAGGTTCACGTATTGTTTCTTCAGCACGTCTTCGACGTCGGAAGCGTACAGCGCGCCCTTGAACTGTTCGGTGAACTGGTAGCTACCGCCCAATACGTTGATCGACTTCAGACCACCGCTGTCACGGCCTTCGGCGCTCTTGCGCGATTCGGCGGTGAAGTGACCGGCGTTCAGCTCCAGGCCCTTGATCTCCTTGGAGGTGATCAGGGTGCCGGTGTAGCTTTCCGGCAGCAGACGCGAGCTGTCGTAGTTGAGTACCGGCAGGGCCGGCATCTGGTCACCGTAGGTCAGCACAGTGTTGGACAGGCGGAACTTGACCGCCGCACCGAACTTGCTCAGGTCATCGGCGGCGTTGCCGCTGTCGCCTTGCTTGAAGAAGTCGATACCGCCAGCGCCGCTGCGGCCCTTGCCGCCGTCCAGGCGCAGTGCGTACAGGCCGAAGGCGTCAACGCCCACGCCCACGGTGCCCTGGGTGAAACCCGAGGAGAAGGTGCCGATGGCAGCCTGGCCCCACTCGGCCTTGTCCTTGTTACGGTCTTTGTAGTCACGGTTGATGTAGGCGTTGCGCAGCAGCACTTTCAGGCTGCTGTCTTCGACGAAGCCCTTGGCATCGGCCTGGCCGTCGGCCATGGCCTGTGTAGCGCTCAAAATCCCCAGTGCAATCAAGCAGATCCGCTGTTTCGACATTTTATTTTCCTTATTACGGTTTGATGACGCGCTGTGAGCTCTTTCGGCTATGGCGTTTGAACGCTCTTCTACCGTCGAAACAAAAAAGCCCGACCGCGGGTGATCGCGGCGGGCCTTTTATTATTCTTAAATATGGCTCTTGGCCACAGGCGTTGGGGGCGAATCCTATCTGCGCCCTGAACAACGTGTCAATTTCGTGAATCGTCTTTGAATAGCTGAAAATATTCTAAGAACTGCGGGCTAGAGCATTGCCAGCTGCACGCTATGGCTGTCGACGAATTGTTCGAAGTGGGTGACTTTGCCGTTTTTGAGGGTCCACAAATGGGCCACTCGCACATCGATCGGCTTGCCCGAGGCCTTGTAGATGCCTTGGTAGTTGCCATAGGCGAACACCTTGTCGCCCTGGGCCACATAGTTTTCCACCTTGAAGGTGAAGTCCTGCCATTCCGAGCCCAGGCGCTTGAAAACATGCTCCAGCACCGCCTCGAAACCGACGTAGGTGCCGGCATAGGGAAAGCCCGCCGCTTCGGTCCAACGCGCATCCGGGGCCAGGGCCGCAGCGGTGTTGCGCGCATTTTCCTGGGAGTTGGCACCTTCATAGGTGCTTTTGATCAACGCTAGGTTATCCATGGGTGACTCCACGCAGGTCAGGTGAGATCAAAGCGCACAACCGTCCAGGCCACAGGCCTGGACCGCGCCATGTTGAGGGTCGCTACTGGCCCCCTGGGAAGCCTTCAACCACTGCGCGAAGGCCTCGGGCTTGCCCAGCCAGGGGCTGATGTCGAGCAACTGATAGCGACCGTCCCGCTCCAGCGCCAGGGTTGGGAAACCCTGGCCGCCAACTTTGGCCAGCAGCGCCCGGCTGCTCTTTATATGCTCGTCCAGCTCAAGGGCCACCGCCTGATCGTAGGCGACGGCGAACGGTTGTGGAGCAAACCCCAGGGTCTGCGCCAGTTCCAGCAGGACGTCGCGATCGGCAATCCGCCGGCCCTCCAGGTAATGAGCCGTCTGCAGGCGCCCCAGCAATTCCAGTCCACGACCGCCCAGGGCCTCGGCGGCCAATACAGCGGCGATCGGCGGTGCCGAGTCGAACACTGCCGTGTGGTCACGCAATAGACCCTCGAAATAGGCCTCGCCAAAAGGTTGCCCTGTGTACTCGGCAATGCGTCGGTCATGGGGCATGACGTAATCACGCAACTGCGGCGACACCGGCTGGCGGTTGCGACCGGTCATCATGCCACCGGCATGGGCCACCACCGGCACCACTGCCTGGGCAGCCTGGACCAGTGGCTTGGCGCCATAGCACCAACCGCACAGCGGGTCATAAATGTAGTGAAGGGTGGCCGAGGACATAAGGGACTCCAACAGGATCTTGAGCATTCGATGGCCCGCAGACTATGCCCCGCACGCCAGGGGAAAAACCTCGAAATGGCTTTTAGTCTGTTGCTGTATCCGGTCGAATCAGTCTGTTTAGCCTGTGTATGCGGGCAGATACGGCGCCGACATAATTAGAAACAATAGTGCAAAGGAACTTTTAGCGAATAATTAACATAAGTAAATAGCACGCATTATCATTCGCACCCCTTGACTCACCTTCCTTTCGGATGCGCTTCAGATGCCTGCCCATTTCCGCCTTACGCCCCTGTCACTGGGACTCTGCACCCTGCTGACCGCCGGTTTTGCCTGTGCTGCCAGCACCACCCTGCCAACGACCTCCATCAGCGCCGAAGCCGAGGCCGACCCCGACGATCCCCGGGTCAAGGAAGTCAGCACCGCGACCCGCACCGCCACCGCCGCGCGCTATGTGCCCCAGGCCATCGACACGATCAAGACCGCCAACGTCCTGGACTACGGCCACAACGATCTGGGCAGCGCCCTGAGCGGCATTCCCAACGTCAGCAGCGGCTCCGACACCCGCTTCGACAGCCTGCGGATTCGGGGTTTCGATGCCAGCAACGACTTCTACCTGGACGGCATCCGCGACGACAGCCAGTACGTGCGCGACCTGCACAACATCGAACGCATCGAAGTGCTCAAGGGCCCGGCGGCCGTGCTCTACGGCCGTGGCAGCCAGGGTGGCATCGTCAACCGGGTGAGCAAACTGCCGGAGTTCGGCCGCCGCTCCAGCGTCGAAGTCCAGGGCGGCAGCCAGGACCTGCGCAGCCTGTACGCCGACCTCAGTGCCGATCCGACGGAGAACCTCAGCCTGCGCCTGAACCTGGGCAATCAGGACCAGAACAGTTTCCGCGACGGCGTCAGTGGCAATCGCCAGCTGTTCGCACCGTCCATGAGCTGGCAACTGACCCCGGAGCTGAACTGGCTGGTGCAGTACGAATACAGCCGCTACAACCGCACCCCGGACCGCGGCATCACCAGCCTCAACGGCCGCCCGGCGAACGTCGGCCGGGAAACCACCTACGGCGACCACCGCGACTACATCGACGACAAATCCCAGTCATTGCGCTCCAAGCTGACCTACGAGCTCAACGACAACTGGCAACTGCGCCACACCCTGGCCGTGTTCAAGCTCGACAGCGACTTCGACAACACCTACCAGACCGGCTACAACGCCAACACTGGCAAAGTGCAGCGCCAGCGCTGGCAGCAGGATCTGAAGACGCGCAACATCTACAACAACACCGAACTCGAAGGCCGCTTCGACACCTTTGGCCTGGAACACCGCCTGCTTACCGGCATCGAGATCGGCAGCCAGCGCCGCGACCCGATCCTCTACAACGCCGCCACCGCAGGCCCCGGCAGCCAGGCGGTGCCCGCCGTGGATCTGTACAACCCCAATCCGTACCAGAGCCACACCGGCCGCATGCAGGTCTCCAGCAACAACCACACCGAGGTCGAAAGCCGAGCGCTCTACGTGCAGGACCAACTGCGCCTGAACGAGCAATGGCAATTGCTGGCCGGCCTGCGTTACGACAACTTCGATGTCGAGACCACCAACCGCCGCACCGGGGTTTCCGATAGCCGCAACAGCCACAGTGTCAGCCCGCGTCTAGGGGCAGTCTGGACGCCACTGGAGCACCACTCGTTCTATGCCTCGTGGAGCAAATCGTTCTCACCGGTGGGTGGCGGCCTGATCGGTATCACCCCGAACGCCGCCGGTAACGGCAACGACCTGAGCCCGGAGCTGACCCGGCAGAAGGAGGTCGGGGTCAAGAGCGATTGGCTGGGCGAGCGCCTGAGTACCACCCTGGCCGTGTACGAACTGGAGCTCTACAACCGTCGCACCACCGATCCGCTGGATCGCAACATCATCCTGATGACCGGCCTGCAACGCTCCCGGGGTATCGAGTTGACTGCCAACGGCAAGCTCGTCGGCAACTGGTACCTGCGCGGCGGCATCGGCCTGCAGGACGCGGTGGTGGTCAAGGACAACAACGGTTTCGAAGACAAGCGCGTGAACAACGTGGCCAAGCGCAACGGCAGCCTGTTCATCACCTGGAAACCGGAACTGGGCTGGTACGCCGAGACCGGCCTGACCCTGGTGGGCGACCGCTACGCCGATGGCGCCAACACCGTGGTGCTGCCGGGCTACGGCCGTTGGGACGCCCTGGCCGGCTACCGGCACAAGGACTGGGACGTGCGCGCGGCGCTGAACAACATCGCTGACCGCGAGTACTACAGCTCCGCCACCAGTGCCTTCCAGATCCAGCCGGGGGAGCCCCGTAGCCTGGTGGTCACTGGCAACTACCGCTTCTAAACGACCGGCCAAAAAAAAGCGCTGCCATCCCGGCAGCGCTTTTTACAATCCGTCGTTTTCTATCCTTTCACCACATCCCACAGTGCCTGCAGTTCCGCCTCGCTGAGCAATCCAGCGGGGTAACGCTCAACGATGATCCGGCGCGGATCAGGTTCCCTGATCTGACGCGTTCCATTGGACTTCAACCATTGCGCCAGAACCTGCAGCGACTCGTTATTCATTGCCAAGGGATGGGGTGCCCGCTCGCTGACCATATTCATTCCAGCGCTCTCTCCTGGTATCTGAGCGGCCTAACTTATCCAAGGTTTATGACAGAACAACAAAAGTTCCACCTGTCTCAGAATCACCACGAAGCAGATACAAGAGCTATGCCAAAGTGCCAGGTGGCTCGACGTACGGCCATGAAAAAGCCCGCAACCCATCTGGGCTGCGGGCTTGCTGAAAAGCACCAGGTGCGGAATCGGTCCGACGCCGTCAAACAGGCAACACCATCTGTTACAACGGCACTCAAATTCGCTGCGGCGCGGGCTGCTGTTGGGTAAGGCAATGGATATTGCCGCCACCCAGTAACAGTTCGCGCCCCGGCACCATCACCACTTCATGCTCGGGAAACAATTCCTGGAGGATGGCCTTGGCCGGTGCATCCATCGGGTCGTCAAAACTCGGCGCAATGATCCCGCCATTGACGATCAGGAAGTTCACGTAGGAACCCGCCAGGCGCACGGAGGGATTACGCTCCTGGCTGCCTTGCACGGCATCGACACCGGCGCATTCCTCTTCGGTGGCATACAAGGGACCGGGAATCGGCATCTTGTGCACCTTGAAAGTGCGGCCCTTGGCGTCGCGGGTGTTTTCCAGCACCTGCATGGCCGCTCGGCAGCGGGGGTAGTTCGGGTCCTGGGGATCGTCGGTCCAGGCCAGCAGCACTTCGCCCGGGCGCACGTAGCAGCAGAAGTTATCCACATGGCCGTCGGTTTCGTCGTTGTACAGGCCATCCGGCAGCCAGACGATCTGCTCCACCGCCAGGTGCTCGCGCAATACCGCCTCGATCTGCTCACGGGACAGATGCGGGTTGCGGTTGTGATTGAGCAAGCATTCCTCGGTGGTGATCAGCGTGCCTTCGCCGTCGACGTGAATCGAACCGCCCTCGAGCACGAAGCCTTCGGTGCGGTACTCCTGGCAACGCTCGATCTCCAGCACCTTGCTGGCCACCTGCTCGTCACGGTTCCACGGCGCATAGAGGCCGCCTTCGAAGCCGCCCCAGGCGTTGAAGCCCCAGTGCACACCACGCACTTCGCCGCTGTGGTTGATGACGAAAGTCGGACCGGTGTCGCGGACCCAGGCGTCATCGCTGGACATCTCCACCACGCGGATGTTGGGTACGTCCAGGCGCGCCCGGGCGTTTTCATACTGGCCCGCGGAGACGGCCACGGTCACCGGTTCGAAGCGGGCAATGGCCTTGGCCACCGCCGCGTGGGCGGCCTGGGCCGGCTTGCCGCCCAGGCGCCAGTTGTCCGGACGCTCGGGCCAGATCATCCAGGTTTGGGTCTGGGTCGCCCATTCGGCCGGCATGTAGAAACCGTCGGCGCGCGGCGTGCTGTGCAAAGTGCTCATAGTGTTCAGGACTCCAGGGAACCGTCGAGGGTTTTCAGCGCACCATAGAGGTTCGGACGACGGTCACGGAAACTGCCCCAGGCGCTGCGGATGTGCTCGAGCTCGTCGAGGTCGAAGCTGTGCACAAGGATACCTTCTTCGGTTTGGTTGAGCTCCTGAACCTTCTCGCCGAACTGATTGGCGATAAAGGACGAACCGTAGAAGGTGATGTCGTAACCGTCCTGCTCTTCGTTGCCGATGCGGTTGCTGGCGATCAACGGCATCAGGTTGGCCCCGGCATGCCCCTGTTGCACTCGCTGCCAGTGGTCGCGGGAGGAAATGCTCTGGTCATGGGGCTCGCTGCCGATGGCGGTCGGGTAGAAGAGGATTTCCGCGCCTTGCAACGCCATGCTGCGGGCGCACTCGGGGAACCACTGGTCCCAGCAGATGCCCACGCCGATCTTCGCGTAGCGGGTGTTCCACACCTTGAAGCCGGTATCGCCCGGGTTGAAGTAGTACTTCTCGTGGTAGCCGGGGCCGTCCGGGATATGGCTTTTCCGATAAATCCCCAGGTTGCTGCCATCGGCATCGATGATCGCGATGCTGTTGAATCGCGCACGCCCCGCCAGCTCGTAGAAGCTGATGGGCAGCACCACTTGCAACTCCCTGGCAACTTTCTGGAAGTGCGCGATGGCGACGTTGCTATCGACCGTGGTGGCCAGTTGCAGGTAGTCCGGGTTGGGCTTCTGGCAAAAATACGGGGCCTCGAACAACTCCTGGATCAGGATGATCTGCGCACCTTTGGCGGCGGCTTCACGGACCAGTTTTTCGGCGGTTTCCAGATTGGCCTCAAGGTCCCAGGAACAAGCCATCTGGGTAGCGGCGACGGTAACGATTCGGCTCATGGAACAACTCCCGGGCAATGGACGCGGTCGATGACAACGGATAGGAAAAGGACGGGGCACGACAAGGTCGCGCCTGACGACGGCCACTTTATATCCGATAAATATCGACTTTAGAAGCCGCAGAACTCTTAACTGCGAAAAATATCCGACAAAATGCCGATAACAATCGAATAAGCATAAACACATTCGCCGGCAAGCCGGCCCCCACAGAAAGGTGTAGGAGACGGCTTGCCGGCGAATGGAGATGAACGCAAGCGAACGACGAGCCCTTACAGATCTTCGCCCAGCACCTTGTCCAGCATGTCGACGAAGAAATCCACGCTCTGCCGGCTGGTGACCATCGGCGGCTTGATCTTGAGGATGTTCAAGTGATCGCCGGTGGGCTGCATGAAGATCCCCAGTTCCCGCAGGCGATCACACAGCAGGGTGGTCTCCTCGGTGGCCGGTTCCAGGGTCTGGTGATTGCGGATCAGCTCCAGCCCCAGGTAGAAACCGGAGCCATGCACCGCACCCACCAGGGGATGCAGATCCTTGAGCGCCTCCAGGCGTTGCCTGAAATGTTCACCCACCACCCGGGCGTTCTCCCAGAGGCCCTCCTCCTGCATCACATCCAGCACGGCGATGCCGATGCGGCAACTGACCGGGCTGCCACCGGATGAAGAGAAGAAATAGCCCTCGGCCTCCAGCGCCTCGGCAATCTCGCGACGGGTGATCACCGCCCCAAGGGGCTGACCGTTGCCCATGCCCTTGGCCATGGTGATGATGTCCGGCACCACGCCCTGCTCTTCAAAGCCCCAGAAGAACTTGCCCATGCGGCCATAGCCCACCTGGACCTCATCGGCGATGCACACGCCACCCCGGGCCCGAACCCGTTCGTAGACTTCCTGCAGATAACCCGGCGGCAGCGAGATGCCCCCGGCATTGCCGTACACGGGCTCACAGATAAACCCGGCCAACTGGCGATTCTGCTCATCCAGCTTGTGCAACTGCTGGTCGACGCTGCGCAGGTACTGCGGTGTGCTGTCCTGGCCGCGGAACTCGCCGCGATAGGTGTTGGGCGCCGTCACTGGGTGCACCCAGTCGGGACGGCTGGTGAGGGCCTGGGGGTTGTCGGCAATGGAGGTGGACACCGCATCGGCCGCCACCGACCAGCCGTGATAGGCCTCCAGCACGCTGAGCATGTCGCGCCCGCCGCTGTAGGCCCAGGCCAGGCGAATCGCCAGATCGTTGGCTTCGGTACCGCTGTTGACCAGAAACACCCGATCCATGGAGTCCGGCGCCAGGGCCAGCAGGCGCTCGGAGAACTCGGCGATCGCAGCATAGTGAAAACGCGAGTTGGTATTGAGCAGCGACCATTGGCGCGCCGCCTCGGCGGCCATGCGTGGGTGACCGTGGCCGAGCACCGCGACGTTGTTGAGCATGTCCAGATAGGACCGCCCTTGCATGTCGATCAGGTGATTGCGCCAGCCGCGCTCGATCCGCGGCGGGTCGACGTAGTAGTGCTTTTGCGAGCGGGCAAAGCTGGCATCGCGTCGCTCCAGCAGGGTCTGCGGGTCCAGCTCCGGCTCGGCATCACAGGCCAGCCCCAGCAGCGCGGCCGGAGAAGGGCACAGCGCCTGCCAGGCAGGCGCCCGGGAAGGGGTACAGAACAGCGGCGGATCCAGCTCGGCCGCTCGACACAGCTGTACCTTGAGCCGACCGTCGGCTACCACGGCCCCCAGCACCTGCCCCTTGACCAGGGCCGCCCCCGGGTGCAACGACGGCTCGACGCCCCACAAGCGCACGCTCAACGCCGGGCCATCCAGGCGCAGCAGGCCGTTCTCGGCACGGTGCAGCACACCGGCGAACGGTGCTTCTACCGGCGTGCCTGCCGGCACTTGCAACTGCACATGCAACGGGCAGGTTTGCGGCTCCAGGGCGCTGTCGGGGCAGGTCCGCGACAAGCGGTACTGGCCATAGCGACTGGCGGCCAGGCCATGGGCAACAGCGGCTTCGGCCAACAGGCGATCATCGATCCCCGGCTGCTCCCAATTGCCGGCTTCGAAGTGCGGGCTGAGCACTCCCAGGTCGATCAGGGCGAACTCGCGCCCTACCAGGCTCGGCAGCAGCGGGACGAAGCCGTCACTGCCAATGGCCGGCAGCGACTCCCCGACAGCGCTGAGAATGGCCGCTTCCATGAACTCGAAAGACACGGAGCTGGCGACCCGGAAAATCTCCCACTCGTGGTGCAAATTGGCGCGGCTGTAGGCGTTGCCCGGATCGATGCTGACCTGCTGCTCGCCACTGAGCACCAGCACCGCGGCGCGGGCCACGATCAATGGCCAGAGCGCCAGCAGCTCGGCCCGTTGCAGCGGGTTGACCTGGTGATAGGCCTGGATCGCCGGCAGGATGCGCAGCGGATCGCCCTCGGCGTGATGCAGCAGTGCGGCGCACGTCACCGACAGATCGGTGATGCGCCAGGTACGGATCAGGTCGCCGAAATCGATCACCCCCTGCAACTGCCAATGGCGCGCGGCATCCCGCTGCCAGACCACGTTGTCGTCGGTGATGTCCATGTGGATCGCCTGTACCGGCAACTGTTCCTGCAGGGGCTGCAGCCGACGTTCGGTGCGCTGCGCGGTGTCAGCGATCAAGGCCCGTTGCTGCGGGTCCTGGATGACTGGCAACAAATGCCCGATCAGCGCCTGGGCATGCCGGGCATCCCATTGCAGGGTGCGTTCGAGCCCCGGATGCTGGAAACCTTCCAAAGCCAGGTCCATCTGCCCGCAGAGCCGGCCCAGGCCCGCCACCAGCTCGTTCCCCAGGTGCGGCAGGTGGGTCAGGGAGCGACCCTCTATATAGTCGAGCAACCGCACGTGCAGCGCTTGCCCGGCAATCTCCAGGGACAGCAGGTCCGCACCGTTTTTTGCCGGAATCACCCTGGGCACTCGCAGATCGGGGTATTGCTGCAGGTGCTTGAGGCCCGCGTGCTGCGCTTGCAACTCCAGGGCCGAGTAGTCGCCGCGGCAGATCTTCAGGACAAAGCGGCCCCGGGGACTGTCGAGGCGATAGTTGAGGTCCTGCTGGCTGCCCAGAGACTGCAAGGTGCCTTGCAGACCGTAATGGGTTTCCAGCAGCTCCAGCGCTTGCTGTGCAGTGACCTGTGGGCTGGGCAGACTGGCGCGGTGGATCAAGGTGGCGAGCAACATACAACGATCCCTGGAATTGTTATAAGCCGCTTATATCGCCATTGCCCAAGGCGTTACGCAAGCCCAAAGAACGGGAAACAGACAGGCACCGTCCCCGCCTCAACCCTGCACTTTGCGAAATTTCCGACCGCTCGCGGTGAAATCGACTGATGGCGCCTATTGCACCTCAGGCGTCATGTCGACAAGCTATGCTGCATTTTTTGCAGTAAATGATCGTTTTCAAGGACACAGGCCCTCCAACATGCGCATTCTCGTCACCGGCGGAGCCGGATTCATCGGCTCGGCTCTGGTCCGCCATCTGATCCAGCACACAGAACACGAAGTGCTGAACCTCGACAAACTGACCTACGCAGGCAACCTGGAATCGCTGCACAGCATCGCCAGCGACAGCCGCTACGAATTCGTCAAGGCCGATATCGTCGACCAGGCCACCGTCAGTGCGGTGCTCGCACGCTTCCAGCCCCACGCGATCATGCACCTGGCAGCCGAGTCCCATGTCGACCGCTCCATCGACGGGCCGTCCGACTTCATCCAGACCAATATCGTCGGCACCTACAGCCTGCTGGAGGCAACCCGCGCTTACTGGCAGAAACTGCCCGAAGCGGAAAAGGCCGCTTTGCGCTTCCACCATATTTCCACCGATGAGGTCTATGGCGACCTGCATGGCGTCGACGACCTGTTCACTGAAACCACGCCCTACGCCCCCAGTTCGCCCTACTCCGCCAGCAAGGCTGCGTCCGACCATCTGGTCCGCGCCTGGCAGCGTACCTACGGCCTGCCGGTGCTGATCACCAACTGCTCCAACAACTATGGCCCGTTCCACTTTCCCGAGAAGTTGATCCCCCTGGTGATTCTCAACGCCCTCGCAGGCAAGCCGCTGCCGGTCTATGGCAATGGCCAGCAGGTCCGCGACTGGCTGTACGTCGAGGATCACGCTCGGGCGCTGTACAAGGTGGTGACCGAGGGTGCGGTCGGCGAGACTTACAACATCGGCGGCCATAACGAGCAGAAGAACATCGACGTGGTACGCGGCATCTGCAGCCTGCTGGAAGAGCTGGCCCCGCAAAAACCCCAGGGCGTTGCCCACTACGCCGACCTGATCACCTTCGTCCAGGACCGCCCGGGCCACGACCTGCGCTACGCCATCGATGCCGGCAAGATCGAGCGGGAACTGGGCTGGGTGCCAGAAGAAACCTTCACCAGCGGACTGCGCAAGACTGTGCAGTGGTACCTGGAAAACCTCGAGTGGTGCCGTCGAGTACAGGACGGCAGCTACCAGGGCGAACGCCTGGGTTCCACCGACATCAAGGATCTGATTGCATGATTAAAGGCATTGTTCTGGCGGGCGGCTCCGGCACCCGTCTGCACCCCATCACCCTCGGTGTCTCCAAGCAACTGCTGCCGATCTACGACAAGCCGATGATCTATTACCCGATCTCGGTACTGATGCTGGCCGGCATCCAGGACATCCTGATCATCTCCACCCCCCAGGACTTGCCGCAGTACCGCAACCTGCTGGGTGACGGCAGCCAGTTCGGCGTACGCTTCAGCTATGCCGAACAACCTTCACCGGATGGCCTGGCCCAGGCATTCCTGATTGGCGAAGAGTTCATCGGCAATGACCCGGTGTGCCTGATCCTGGGCGACAACATCTTCCACGGACAGTACTTCGGCGAACAGCTGTGCGCTGCCGCCAAGCGCAATTCCGGCGCTACGGTGTTCGGTTACTGGGTCAAGGACCCGGAGCGCTTCGGGGTCATCGACTTCGACAGCGAAGGCCGCGCCCTGTCCATCGAAGAGAAGCCCAAGAAACCGAAATCCAGCTACGCGGTCACCGGCCTGTACTTCTATGACAACGACGTGGTGCAGATCGCCAAGGCAGTCAAGCCGTCGCCCCGTGGCGAACTGGAGATCACCGACGTCAACAACGCCTACCTCAAGCGTGGCGATCTGCATGTGGAGCGCTTTGGCCGGGGCTTTGCCTGGCTCGACACCGGCACCCACGATAGCCTGCTGGAGGCCTCGCAGTACGTGCAGACCATCGAGCACCGTCAGGGTTTGAAGGTCGCCTGTCTGGAGGAAATCGCCTACCAGAACCAATGGATCAGCCGTGAGCATCTGCTGGAGCGCGCCGCCTACTTTGGCAAGACCGGCTATGGCCAGTACCTCTTCACCCTGGCCGGGGAGACGCAATGAAGGTCATCCCCACCGACCTGCCCGGCGTGCTGATCATCGAGCCCAAGGTGTTCGGCGACGAGCGTGGGTTTTTCTACGAGAGTTTCAATGCCAAGGCCTTCGCCGACGCCACCGGCCTGAACCAGCCGTTTGTCCAGGACAACCATTCACGCTCGGCCAGGAACGTCCTGCGCGGTTTGCACTACCAGATCGAACATAGCCAAGGGAAACTCGTGCGGGTCATTGCCGGTGAGGTGCTGGATGTGGCCGTGGACATTCGCCGTGGTTCGCCCAACTTTGGCCGCTGGGCCAGCGTGCGCCTGTCCGCCGAAAACAATCGTCAACTGTGGATACCCGAAGGTTTTGCCCATGGTTTCGTAGTGCTCAGCGACTTCGCCGAGTTCCTCTATAAAACCACCGATTACTACACGCCAACCGCTGAGCGCTGCATTCGCTGGGACGACCCGACCCTGGCAATCGATTGGCAGTTGCAGGAGCCGCCAACGCTCTCCGCCAAGGACCAGAATGGCAAAAGTCTGAAAGAAGCCGATCTGTTCCCATGAGCACTTCCCTGAAAATCCTCATCAGCGGCCAGCACGGCCAGGTTTCCCGCGAGCTGCAGCAGCGGCTCGGCGACCTGGGCGAACTGGTGGTCCTTGGTCGAGACCAACTGGACCTGAGCCACCCGGAACAGATTCGCCAGCAGGTCCGCGCCATTGCTCCGCATCTGATCATCAACGCCGCCGCCCACACCGCCGTCGATCAGGCCGAAAGCGAGCCGGAGCTGGCCTTTGCGATCAACGCCACGGCCCCCGGTATCTTCGCCGAGGAAGCCCGGGCACTGGGTGTGCCACTGATTCACTACTCCACCGACTACGTGTTCGATGGCCGCAAGGACACGCCCTACGTAGAAGAGGATGAGCCCAATCCGTTGGGGGTCTACGGCCAGAGCAAGCTGGCGGGCGAACGGGCCATCAACCTGGTACAGGGCCAGCACCTGATCCTGCGCACCAGCTGGGTCTATTCCAGCCATGGCAAGAACTTCCTGCTGACCATGCAGCGCCTGCTGCAGGAACGACCCGAGCTGCGGGTAGTGGCCGACCAGATCGGCGCGCCCACCTGGGCCGGCACCATCGCCAACAGCACGCGCGCCCTGATCGAGCGCTGGCAGTCCGGGAATCACGGCGCCTGGGGCACCTATCACCTCACCGCCCACGGCGAGACCTCCTGGTTCGGTTTCGCCCAGGCCATCGGCGAGCAGTTGCTGGCCCTGGACAAGCCTTGTGCGGTGCTCGAAGCCATCCCCTCCAGTGCTTACCCGACCCCGGCTCCCCGGCCGCTGAACTCACGCCTGGACTGCAGCCGCCTGGCTCGGGAATGGGGCGTGACCCAGCCGGACTGGCGCAGCGCACTGCGCGAGTGTCTTGCCGAGCAGGGCTAGGCATAATGCGCCTGTATCCACAGGCGCCCTTTCCATGACCGCACCTCTTCCCCGTCGTCCCCGCTGGCGCAGCCTGGCCCTGCTGGCCCTGTGCCTGGCGCCGTTGCTGTGGCCGCTGGAGCACTTGGCCGAGCGCTACTATCGCAACGAGCTGACCAGCCAGAATCGCCAGACCCTCGACCTCTACGTGGCCAACCTGCTGGGCACCCTGCACCGCTACGAAGTGCTGCCGCAGATCCTCGGCGACCTGCCGGCGCTGCGGGCGGTGCTGGGGGCCCCGGACGACGGCGTGACCCAGGGCAACGCCAACCGCCTGCTGAAAAACATCAGCGCCCAGACCGGCGCCGAAGTCATGTACCTGATGGACACCAACGGCAAGACCCTGGCGGCCTCCAACTGGGACAAGCACGACAGTTTCGTCGGGCGCAATTTCGCCTTCCGCCCCTATTTCAGCGAAGCCATGGCCGGACGCCTGGGACGGTTCTTCGGCCTGGGCACCACCTCGGCCAAGCGTGGCTACTTCTTCGCCGCTGCAGTGCGCGACGGCGAACGGATGCTGGGCGTGCTGGTGGTCAAGGTGGACTTGGACCATACCGAAAGCCTGTGGGGCAAGACCCCGGAACAATTGCTGCTGACCGACCACAATGGTGTGGTGATCCTCACCTCGCGTCCTGAATGGCGCTTTCGTGCGACCCGTCCTCTGAGCGACGAGGAACGCCAGGCCATCGTCGCCATCCAGCCCTACCCAACCCGGGACCCGCGTCCACTGAACCTCAATCCCGATGCCTGGCTGACCCAGACCCAGCAGATCGAGGAAACCCGCTGGAGCGTCAGCATCCTCGCCCCGCGCACCCTGATCGATCGCCCGGTGCGCACCGTGGTGGCGGTCGGCGCCGCTGCGCTGCTGGTGCTGATGCTGCTGCTCGGCCTGATGATGCAGCGCCGTCGCCACTACCTGGAGCGGATCGCCTTCGAAGCCAAGGCCCGGCGCGAGCTGGAAAGGCGCGTAGCCGAGCGCACCAGCGATCTGGAGAGCCTCAACCGGCGCTTGAAACAGGAAGTGCTGGAACGCGAAACCGCCCAACAGGAACTGGTGCGCGCCCAGGACAATCTGGTCCAGGCCGGCAAGCTCTCGGCCCTGGGCACCATGTCGGCGAGCATCAGTCACGAACTCAACCAGCCCCTGGCGGCCATTCGCAGCTACGCGGAAAACGCCGAAGTGCTGCTGGACCACCAACGCACCGATGACGCCCGGGGCAACCTCAAGCTGATCAGCGAACTGACCGGGCGCATGGCCTCGATCATCGCCCACCTGCGAGCCTTCGCCCGACGCGATCACCACGCCCCGGAAAGCGTCGCCCTGCAACCGGCCCTGGACGATGCCCTGGCCCTGCTGGCCAAGCGTCGCCGGGCCATGGAAGTGGAGCTGATCCGCGACCTGCCAGCCGCTACCCTGTGGGTCGAGGCCGGGGAAACCCGCCTGCGCCAGGTCCTCGGCAACCTGCTGGCCAACGCCCTCGACGCCCTGACCGAAAAGGGCCCGCCGCGCAAACTCTGGCTGAGTGCCGAGTCCACCGCCACAGGCGTCAATCTGTACATCCGCGACAACGGCCCGGGCTTCTGCATGGAGGCGCTAGGCCGCGCCGGCGAGCCGTTCTACACCACCAAGACACGGACCCAGGGACTGGGCCTGGGCCTGGCGATCTGCGACACCCTGATGCGCGCCTTTGGCGGTGAACTGTCGTTCGCCAACCACCGTGAAGGCGGCGCCCTGATCACCCTGCGCCTGCGCGCCGGGGCCCCCGGCGTCAGCCTGCAGCCCTCCGAGGATCGCGGGGTATGAAGCGCAGCGACAACTCGTTAGCCACCACGCCCGGCCCAGCGATGCTGGCCACGACACGACCTGGAAAGTGACCGATGACCCGTCCCGACAGCCTCGACCCTCAGCTGCAAGTGGTGTTGATCGACGACGATCCGCACCTGCGTCAAGCCCTGAGCCAGACCCTGGACCTGGCCGGGCTCAATGTGCTGTCCCTGGCCGAGGCCCAGGGCCTGGCCCCGCGCCTGGAGCGGGACTGGCCGGGGGTGGTGGTCAGCGACATCCGCATGCCCGGCATGGATGGCCTGGAACTGCTCAACCAATTGCATGCCCAGGACCCCGAGCTGCCGGTGCTGCTGATCACCGGTCACGGCGATGTGCCCCTGGCCGTGCAGGCGATGCGCGCCGGTGCCTATGACTTTCTGGAAAAGCCCTTCGCCAGCGATGCCCTGCTCGATAGTGTGCGCCGCGCCCTGGACTGGCGGCGCCTGGTGCTGGACAACCGCAGCCTGCGCCTGGCCCTCAGCGACCGCCAGGAACTGAGCGCGCGGCTGGTGGGTCAGTCAGCGCCGATGCTGCGTCTGCGCCAGCAGATCGGCGCCCTGGCGGCAACCCGCGCCGATGTGCTGATCCTGGGTGAAACCGGCGCCGGCAAAGAAGTGGTAGCCCGCGCCCTGCATGACCTCTCGGGGCGGCGCAACGGGCCATTTGTGGCCATCAATGCGGGCGCTCTGGCCGAGTCGGTGGTGGAAAGCGAACTGTTCGGCCACGAACCGGGAGCCTTCACCGGCGCGCAGAAACGCCGCATCGGCAAGTTCGAATTCGCCAACGGTGGCACCCTGTTCCTCGACGAAATCGAAAGCATGAGCCTGGATGTCCAGGTCAAGCTGCTGCGCCTGCTGCAGGAGCGGGTGGTGGAACGCCTGGGGGGCAACCAGCTGATCCCCCTGGACATCCGCATCATCGCCGCGACCAAGGAAGACCTGCGCCAGGCCGCGGACCAGGGCCGCTTCCGCGCCGACCTTTACTACCGCCTGAACGTGGCCCCGTTGCGCATTCCGCCACTGCGCGAGCGAGGCGAGGACATACTGATGCTGTTCCAGCACTTTGCCGACGAGGCCAGTACCCGCCACGGCCTGCCACCCCAGGAACTGCAACCCGGGCATCGTGCCCTGCTGTTGCGCCATAGCTGGCCTGGCAACGTGCGGGAACTGCAGAACGCTGCTGAGCGCTTCGCGCTGGGTCTGGAACTGGCCCTGGACAACAGCGAGCCGGAGCAGGCTGCCATCGCCTCCCCGACGTTGATTGCCGGCGGTCTGAGCGAACAGGTGGAACACTTCGAAAAGAGCCTGATCGCCGCCGAACTGACGCAACCCCACAGTTCGATGCGCAGCCTTGCCCAAGCCCTGGGCATTCCACGCAAGACCCTGCACGACAAGCTGCGCAAACACGGCTTGAGCTTCGCCGACGGCGGCGCCAGCCACTCCAGCGATGAATCCGAATGAGCCGCACCGTCAACCCTTCGTCCCTTGAGGCCCGTGCATGAACCGCGACAGTCGCTACCTGGAATCCATCCTTCACCACGACATTCCCCTGACCCGGGACATGGGCCTGAAGGTGCTCGACTGGCAGGCGCAGCAACTGCGCCTGCAACTGCCGCTGGACGCCAACGTCAACCACAAGAGCACCATGTTCGGCGGCAGCCTGTACTGCGGCGCGGTGCTGGCCGGTTGGGGCTGGCTGCATTTGCGGCTCAAGGAAGAAGGGATAGATGACGGGCATATCGTCATCCAGGAAGGGCAGATCAGTTACCCGCTACCGGTCACCGGCGATGCCGTGGCGATCTGCACCGCGCCTGATGACAAGCTCTGGAAGAAATTCCTTGCGATGTACCAGCGCCACGGTCGTGCCCGCCTGACCTTGCACAGCCGTGTGGTCAACGTCGGCAGCGACGACGACGCCGTACGCTTTGCCGGTCAGTACGTCCTGCACCGCTGACCCGTTTCGCAACCTGCTCAAATCTGTAGGAGCTGGCTTGCCAGCGAAGAGGCCGGAAATGCTTGCACAGGGCTCAAGGGCCCCTTCGCCGGCAAGCCGGCTCCTACACAAAAGGTGGCAGAGGCAAGTCGCCGTGGGGCGATCAGGCGCGGGCCAGCTCCAGCAGTTTGCCGCGCCACGCCGCCTTGGCCGGTAGCGCCAGGAAGAAGCCGTTGAGCAATGACTCTCGCGGTGGATAGCAGAACGGCGCACCGGCAAGATCCAGCACTTCGCCACCCGCCCCTTCGAGTACACCCTGGGCCGCCGCGGTGTCCCATTGGGAAGTCGGCGCCAGGCGCGGATAGCAGTCCGCCGCGCCTTCGGCCAGCAGGCAGAACTTCAGCGAACTGCCGATATTGGCCAATTGCAATTCACCCAGGGCAGCACTCAAGCCACCCAACAAGCGCTCCTGCTCCGGGCTCGAATGGCGCCGACTGGCCACCACGGTAAAGGCCTCGCCAACACCTGGCTGTTCACGCACCTGGATCGCTTGCGGCGCCTGCCCCTGATCCACACGCCAGGCGCCAAGGCCAGCACCACCGAGATAACAACGGCCATTGGTGGGCATCGACACCACGCCAAACACCACACGCCCCTGTTCGATCAGGGCGATGTTGACGGTGAACTCTTCACTGCCGGAAATGAACTCCTTGGTGCCATCCAGCGGGTCCACCAGCCACCAGCGCTGCCAACCGGCCCGAGTGGCCTGGGGAATGTCGGCATCTTCTTCGGACAGCACCGGGATGCTCGGGTCCAACGCCGTCAGGCCAGCCACGATCAAGTGATGGGCCGCAAGGTCGGCGGCGGTCACCGGCGACTCGTCAGCCTTGTGGTTGACCGCCACGTCGGCGCGCCAGAACGGCAGGATCGCCTCGCCAGCGCGCAAGGCCAGCTCGGCCACCGGCGCCAATAAAGGATGGGGAAAATTCATCGCGTTCATGCTCATGCTGGAAAGGCTCCGCGCTGGCTCAGCAGGTCGCGGGTCAGGTAAAGCGCGGCCAGGGCCCGGCCTTCGCTGAATTGAGGATTCTGCGCCAGGCTGGCCAGCTCGCGCAGGTTGACCTTGTCGACCCGCATCGGCTCCGGCTCATCACCCTCCAGGCGCTCTTCATACAAATCGGTGGCCAATACCACCTGGATCTTCTGGCTCATGTAGCCCGGGGACAGCGACAGCTCGGTCAGGTGCTCCAGTTGCCGCGCGCCAAACCCGGCTTCCTCCTTGAGTTCACGCTCGGCCGCCGCCAGCACATCTTCACCCGGCTCGATCAGGCCCTTGGGCAGTGACAGCTCGTAGGCGTCGGTGCCGCCGCAATACTCCTCCACCAGCACCGCATGCTCGGCATCGAGCATGGCCACGATCATCACCGCGCCATAACCCGCCCCTTTGCCCACCAGGCGCTCATAGGTGCGCTCGACGCCATTGGAAAACCGCAACTGCACCTCTTCGACACAGAACAGACGACTGGTGGCGACGATCTCGCGGGCGAGTACAGTGGGTTTCTGGCGCATAGCGGGCTCCTTGGCGATAGCGGGTTACTATACAGACTGTTTTCTTACCGCTGGAGAAGTGTTCAATGGCCCTGCTGCCCTGGTGCGATATCGATACCGTCCTGCTGGATATGGACGGCACCCTGCTGGACCTGCACTACGACAACCACTTCTGGATGGAACACTTGCCCCAGCGCTACGCCGAGTTGCACGGGGTCAGCCGGACCATGGCCGAGCTGGAACTGCAACCGCTGTTCGAACGCAACGCCGGCCAGTTGCAGTGGTATTGCCTGGATTTCTGGAGTACCGAGCTCAAACTCTCGGTGCGTGAACTGAAGCTGGAGACGGCTCACCTGATCGCCCTGCGACCGGATGCCGACACCTTTCTCGCGGCGATAAAAAAGGCCGGCAAGCGGGTGATCCTGATCACCAACGCTCATCGTGATTCCTTGTCATTGAAGCTGGAGCGGATCGAACTGGCGCCTTACTTCGAGCGCCTGATCAGTTCCCACGACTACGGGTTCCCCAAGGAGAATCCACAGTTCTGGGATGCACTGCAGGCTGATATTCAGTTCGACCCGGCCCGCAGCCTGTTTATCGACGACACCCTGCCGATTCTGCGCAGCGCGCGGGATTTCGGCGTAGCGCAGTTGCTCGCGGTGAGCCAGCCAGACAGCCGCAAAGGGCCGAAGGATACGGCGGAGTTCGCGGCGGTGGGAGATTACCGGGAACTGATCGAAGGGCTGTGAAACCCTTCGTGGGCAAGCCCGCTCCTACACCATCCCGTAGGAGCAGGTTTGCCCGCGAAAAACAGGGTCGATCATTCAGGGATGCGCAACACCTGGCCCGGGTAGATCTTGTCCGGGTGGGACAGCAGCGGCTTGTTGGCCTCGAAGATCTTGTTGTACTTGTTGGCGTCACCGTATTGCACCTTGGCGATGGCGCTCAGGGTATCGCCCTTCTTCACGGTGACGAACACCGCAGAAACCACCACGGGACCGGTCACCGTAATCTGGTCCTCGACACTGCTGACACCGGCGATGTTGCCCAGGGCCAGGAGGATTTTTTCCTTCTCTTCCTGACTCGCCACTTCACCGCTGACGATCACCTTGTCGCCTTCCACCGTGGCATGGACATTGGGATTGCCCAGGCCGACCTTTTCGATGTGCTCCTTGAGCTGCTCGCTGGCATTGGCATTGCCCGGGGTCAGCAGGTCGATCAGTTTTTCACCGGCTTCTTTCACAAAGCTGAAAATGCTCATGTCGCACACTCCTTGGTTGATAGATCCAGACGCGAAAGACTAGACCAGCCTGGAACAATGAGGTTCCCGGGCGACCAATGACCCAAGGCCCAGCCACCACGGTAGAATCCCGGCCTTTTGCCGCTCCGGAGCGAAGATGGACCTCAAGCAGCTGAAATTCCTCATCGCCCTCGACGAAACCCGCCACTTCGGCCAGGCCGCCGCGCGCTGTCATATCACCCAGCCAACCCTGTCCATGCGCCTGCGCAGCCTCGAGGAAGAACTCGACCTGCCCCTGGTCAACCGTGGCCAGCGCTTCGAAGGCTTTACCGCTCCTGGCGAACGGGTGCTGGCCTGGGCCCGGAGCGTCATGACCGCCTATGACGGCTTGCTGGCAGAGGCCGCCGCGTGCCGGGGCAATCTGGTGGGCACCTTGCGCCTGGGGGTGGTGCCGCTGTCGAGCTTCGACCCTCTGCCGTTGATGCAGCGCCTGCATGCCGAACACCCGAACCTGCGCTTCGAACTCTCGTCCCTGAGCTCGGAGCAGATCCTCGAACAGTTGGCGAGCAATCGTCTGGACCTGGGCGTGTCCTACCTGGATCGCCTGGACAGCGAGCACTTCGACTTCCTGACCCTGGACCCGACCCACATGGGCCTGCTCTATGACCAGCGGTATTTCAGCTTCGGCGAACAGCCCTTGAGCTGGGAGGCGCTGATCGAGTTGCCCCTGGGCCTGCTCACCAGCGGCATGCACTTTCGCCAGTCCATCGACCACCACTTCCACATTCGCGGGCTGCAGCCGCAACCGGTACTGCAGACCGACGCCGTCCATCAATTACTGCGCATGGTCCACGGCGGCCTGTGCTGCGCAGTGATGCCCCTGGACAGCGGCCTGGAGATCGTCACCGAACACTTGCGCCTGCATCCCATCGCCGACGCCCAGACCCTGGCCCGCCTGGGCCTGATCATGCGCCGCAGCGCGCCGCGCTCAGCCCTGGCGCAAGCCTGCTTTACCCTCTACCAGGAATCCTTCAGCCCTTCTTGATCGACGCCATCTATCAATAGATCAGTACTAGCAATTAGACGCGACACAATGCCGCGCTTAGTCTTGGGACCCGATGGCCGCTGGTCCCTCATTCAATGCCAGCCCAGGCAACTCCCGCCCTCGCGCTCGGCGCCAGCCAGACCCACAGACGCCTTGAGCGCCCGCCAGCGCAGACACCCGCCAGGCCGGGCAATGGCCGCGTCATCACCGCCTCAACCTTGTCCACCTGCCGCAGAACCGTGCGCCGCGGGTCCACAGCCCCGCGATGGAGAACCCCTGTGAGTACACACAACCAAGCCGATCAGACACCCGTTGCCCGCTACAAGCCTTACAAGGGCCCGGCCGGTGGCTGGGGTGCCCTGATCAGCGTGGCCCAGGCCTGGCTGACCAGCGACAACGCCCTGAAGAACATCCGCATGATGCTCAAGACCAACCAGAACGGCGGCTTCGACTGCCCGGGCTGCGCCTGGGGCGATTCGCCGGAAAGCGGCATGGTCAAGTTTTGCGAGAACGGCGCCAAGGCGGTGAACTGGGAAGCCACCAAGCGCCGGGTAGACGCGGCCTTCTTCGCCAAACACAGCGTCACCTCCCTGCTGGAACAAAGTGATTACTGGCTGGAGTACCAGGGCCGGCTGACCGAACCGATGCGCTACAACGCCGAGACTGACCGCTACCAACCCATCAGCTGGGAAAACGCCTTCAGCCTGATCGCCCAGCACCTGCACAACCTGCCCAGCCCGGACATGGCCGAGTTCTATACCTCGGGCCGGGCCAGCAACGAAGCGGCCTACCTGTATCAACTGTTCGTCCGCGCCTACGGCACCAACAACTTCCCCGACTGTTCGAACATGTGCCACGAGGCCAGCGGCGTAGCCCTGGCGCAAAGCGTCGGGGTCGGCAAAGGCACCGTGACCTTCGACGATTTCGAACATGCGGACGCGATTTTCGTCTGGGGCCAGAACCCCGGCACCAACCACCCGCGGATGCTCGAACCGCTGCGCGAAGCGGTGAAACGCGGCGCCCAAGTGGTGTGCATCAACCCGCTGAAAGAGCGTGGCTTGGAACGCTTCCAGCACCCGCAGAACCCGCTCGAAATGCTCACCAACGGCAATCGCCCGACCAACACCGCCTACTTCCGCCCGGCCCTGGGCGGCGACATGGCGCTGCTGCGCGGCATGGCCAAGTTCCTCCTGCAATGGGAGCGTGATGCGCAGAAAGCCGGCGCAGAATCGGTGTTCGACCACGACTTCCTCAATGCCCACACCGCCCACGTCCTCGATTACCTGGGCACCCTCGACGACACCCCTTGGGAGCAGATCGTCGAGCAGTCCGGCCTGACCCTGGTGGAAATCGAGCAGGCAGCGCGCATGTACGCCAAGGGCAAGAACGTGATCATGTGCTGGGCCATGGGCATCACCCAGCACCGCCACTCGGTGCCGACCATCCAGGAAATCGCCAACCTGATGCTGCTGCGGGGCAACGTCGGCAAGCCCGGCGCCGGGCTATGCCCGGTGCGTGGCCACAGCAACGTGCAGGGCGACCGCACCATGGGCATCAACGAACGCCCGCCTGTGGCGTTCCTCGATGCCCTGGAGCGGCGCTTCCAGTTCAAAGTGCCGCGCGACAACGGCCACAACGTGGTCGAGGCGATCCACGCCATGCTCGAAGGCCGCTCCAAGGTGTTCATCGGCCTGGGCGGCAACTTCGCCCAGGCCACCCCGGACAGCCCGCGGACCTTCCAGGCCCTGAGCAATTGCGACCTCACCGTACAGATCAGCACCAAGCTCAACCGCAGCCACCTGGCCCACGGCAAGGACGCGCTGATCCTGCCGTGCCTGGGTCGCACCGACATCGACCTGCAGGCCGGCGGCCCGCAAGCGGTGACCGTGGAAGACTCCTTCAGCATGGTCCACGCCTCCAACGGCCAATTGCAGCCACTGTCGGCGCAGATGCGCTCCGAGCCGTGGATCGTCGCGGGCATCGCTGCCGCGACCCTGGGTAGCCAGCCGGTGGACTGGAACTGGCTGGCGGCGGATTACGGGCGTATCCGCGACCTGATCGCCGATACCATTCCCGGCTTCAAGGACTTCAATGAACGACTCAAGCACCCGGGCGGTTTCTACCTGGGCAACAGCGCCGGTTCGCGCCAGTGGAACACCCCTTCGGGTCGGGCCAATTTCCGCGCCAACCTGCTGCCCAAGGACCTGATCCACGAACGCACCCGGGCCACCGGCCAACTGCCGGATCTGATCCTGCAGTCCATGCGTTCCCACGATCAGTACAACACCACCATCTACGGCCTCGATGACCGCTACCGCGGGGTCAAGGGCCAGCGCGACGTGCTGTTCGCCAACGAAGCGGACATCATCCGCCTGGGCTTCAAGCCGGGGCAGAAAGCCGACATCGTTTCCCTGTGGGATGACGGCCGCGAGCGTCGGGTCAAGGGCTTCACCTTGCTGGCCTTCGACATCCCGGCCGGCCAGGCGGCGGCCTACTACCCGGAAGTGAACCCGCTGGTGCCCCTGGAAAGCACCGGCGACGGCAGCCACACCCCGACGTCCAAGTTCATCGCCATCCGCCTTGAGGCGGCCAGCGACAATGGCCTGATCATGGCCCGCTCGGCCTGATTCATGAGTTGAGGGCCTCTGCGCTGGCAAGCCAGCTCCTACAGTTAGCGCGTGAATCGTAGGAGCCGGCTTGCCGGCGAAAGCCGCTGCGCAGCCTCGAACCGCAGGCACAAAAAAGGCCGCTTTGTTAACAAAGCGGCCATTCCGAAGTAGCTAAAGACCGGCGAAATTCACTTAAGTTCCACAATAAAAACAGTAAGTTACGAGATTGCGTACAACTCGTGCTATTCGTCGGATTTCGTTTGTAAGCGGCGTGGCCCGGCCTCAGGATCGCGCCGTCATCCCTTTGAGGCTCCTGTATGAAGTTCTCCTCGATTCTCTTGTTGTCCCTTGGCCTGGTCAGCGGCGTTGCCTCTGCCGGTGGCACCGTTGAAGCCGGTGTGGGCGGCGCATTGGGTGGGGTTCTAGGCTCGGTGGTCGGTCAGCAGATCGGCGGCAACACCGGTTCGGCCATTGGTGCGGCCCTGGGCGGTGCCGGCGGTAGCGCGGTGGGTGCGGACAAACGCAGCCGTGGCCAGGCGGCCATTGGCGGCGCCTTGGGCGCAGCCGGCGGCAACGTGGTAGGCCGCAGCATGGGCGGCAATACCGGCAGCCTGATCGGCGCCGCGGCAGGCGGTGGCGCCGGCGGTGCACTGGGCAACTACATGGGCAACGAAAGCGCCCGGGAAGATCGCGACTACCGTGGTCGCGATGACCGCCGCTACTACCGCGACGGCCACCGTGGCCGTGGCCATGCCTACGGGCATCGCAAGCACCGTCACTATCGCGACTGACCCCCCGCCCTGTAGCCGCTGCCGCAGGCTGCGCACGAGGCCGCAGGCCTCGCCAAGCCAGGCGCTGCGGTGGGTCAGTTGCCCCGTGGATTCAGGTTTGGCGTCTCCTGCGGAGCCGATCGCAGCCTTCGGCAGCGGCTACAAGTGCCAGTGCCGGGGTTGAGATCGAGTATCGAAGTTCACGCCAGCAGCAGGCGCTCCAGAGCCGCTCGCAATGCGGGCGGAATCGGCACCGGCTGGTTCGACCGCCGATCCACGAATACGTGGACGAAACGTCCAGCCGCACAGGCATCCGCCTCTCCCGCCTTGAACACCGCCAGCTCGTACTGCACCGAACTGTTGCCCAGCTTGCCGACCCGCAGGCCGATCTCGATACGTTCGGGAAAGGCGATGGACGCAAAGTAGTCGCAGGCCGAGCTGACCACGAATCCCACCACCTCGCCATCATGGATATCCAGGCCGCCCTGTTCGATCAGGTAGGTGTTCACCGCCGTGTCGAAGAAGCTGTAGTAGGTGACGTTATTCACATGGCCGTAGACGTCGTTGTCGTGCCAGCGGGTGATGATCGGCTGGAAGTGGCGATAGTCGCCACGTTGCGGCATAGGCTCGGACATCGGGGCTCTCTCCCTTGGATTGAAGGCCGGACGATCGGTTGATCGCCCGGCATTTCACCGCAGACAGCCAAGCCTGGGCAAACCCTTTTGCGTCCATTGCACCGGTGGCTTGTCAGGCGGCCAGATGAGCCTCGCACCACTCCCGCACGGCAGCGTATGGATAGTCCTCCAATGCCGCGAACCCGGGAATGCTGCGGGCCTTGAGCTTGGTGAACAAAGGCACGCTGATGCCGCAGAGAAAACGCGTCAGCCGCTCTGCTCCCGGCACATCGCCGGTGTGCTGCTGATGCCTGTGGATAAAATCGCCGCACAACCCGTTGAAGTTTTTATCCACAAGCGCGGGCAACGCGGGTGGCTCCGGCAGTCGTGCCACCTGGCCGTGACAGACCGAGCAATGCCCACAACGCTGGGGCGCCTGATCGTCACCAAAATACTGCGCCAGGCGTTGCCCAAGGCACTGCTCGGTGGCGAACAGGTCGAGCATGGCGTGAATCCGCGCTATTTCGCTGCCCTCGTGCCGGGTGAAATAAGCATGCAGATCCGTGCTCAAGGCAGCGGCATCGAAGTCGGTTTGCAGCAGGCTGTAGACCTCGGTCATCTGCTTGCTTTCCAGCTCCACCCAACCCTTCTCCTGGAAATAATCCAGGGCCTTGACCACCCGGTTGCGCGGCGCCTGGTACTGCTCGTAGAGCGCGTCGAAATTCACCGTGGCCCAGGTCCGGGCCCGGCTGGAGGTGTTGATGATGGCCTGGACAAAGTCCCGGCGCTCGCCTTCGAAACGCGCCAGCAAGGCCTCGGGTTCCAGCAGCAACTTGAAGCGGTACTCGGCGAAGTAGGCATAGCGTGGGGCGATCAGGCCCCGCAGTTCCAACTGCACCAACAGGGTCTTGAGCGGCAACTGGCGGATGTTGCTCTGGTCCGCCAGGGGCCCGAGCAGGAACTCCCATTGTCCTTCCGCCACCGAGGCCTGCAGTTCATCCAGCACACAGCGGATGCCGCTCAACTCCGGCGTGTCGCCATAGACGAAGTTCTCCAGCACGTTGAGGCTGTCGCGGTTGGCCAGCACCAGGCAGTCCGAAGGCTGGCCGTCGCGCCCGGCGCGGCCGATTTCCTGGCTGTAGTTCTCGATGGACTTGGGCAGATCGAAGTGCACCACGTTACGGATGTCGCTCTTGTCGATGCCCATGCCGAAGGCGATGGTGGCGACGATACAGTTGCTGCGCCCCTCCATGAACCGGCGCTGGATCGACTCGCGTTGCTCGTGGGGCAGACCGGCGTGGTAGGCCTCGGCGGCGATACCCTGGCGGCTCAAGTGCTCGGCGATCTGTTCGGCGGTCTTTTGCAGGGTCACGTAGACAATGCTTGGCTGCCCGGCCCGTTCACCCATCCACTGCACCAGGCGCCGGCGCTTGTCCGCGCCGCGCACCGGTTCCACCAGCAGGTTGAGGTTGGGCCGGTAGAAGCCGGTGGTCACCACGTCGGCAGCATCAATGGCGAACTTGGCCTGCATATCGGCGATCACCTTGGGCGTCGCCGTGGCCGTCAGCAGCAGGGCCTGGGGAATGTTGAACTGGCGCTGGTAGTCCGGCAGTTTCAGGTAGTCGGGACGGAAGTTGTGGCCCCATTCGGAGATGCAGTGGGCCTCGTCCACCACCAGCAGGGAGATGGGCACCTGCTGCAAGAAATTGCGGAAGCGCTCGTTCTTCAAACGCTCCACCGAGATCATCAGGATCTTCAGTTCACCGGAGCGGGCCCGGGCCATGACGTCATTGGCTGCATCGCGGCTCTGGGCCGAATCGATGCTGGCGGCGGCGATGCCATGACGTTGGAGAAAGGCCAACTGATCTTGCATCAACGCCAGCAGCGGCGAGACCACCAGAGTCAGGTGCGGCAGCAGCAAGGCCGGCAATTGGTAGCACAGGGACTTGCCGGAGCCGGTGGGAAAGATCGCCGCCGCCGAGCGCCCAGCCAGCACCGCACTGACTGCGGCCTCCTGACCCGGACGAAACTGTGGATAACCGAAGACCTGTTCGAGGGTGCTGTGCATAAGGGTCACTCCTTTGACCGCTGACCTGTCCTTGAAGACTAGCGGCACAGGTCGGCGGTTCGAGAAAAGGTCGCAGGAAAACAGATACCGGATGATACCGGGCGGGAGCACTTTCACCGGTAAGCCGGCTCCTACCCAGGAGTCGGCTGGCCGACGATAGGGAGCCTGGGCCTAGCGCAAGGTTCGGCAGTCCAGCCATCGCACACCATTGTGCCGATTGGCCTCAAGCAGTGCCGGCACCGCCTGGGCGGCCTTGGCGTGGGTGTCATGGAACAGGATGATGCCGCGCCGCCAGAGCAGCATCAGGGTCTGCACCCGCTGGGCTGCGGCTGCGGCGCTGACCTTTTTGCTCCAGTCCTGGGAGTCGATGTTCCACAGCATCAGTTGCAGCCCCTGGGCCTTGAAGAAGTCGGCACTGTCAGCGCGTCGCTGCCCATAGGGCGGACGAAACAGCGGCTGGTATTCATCCGCCAGAGTGCGGTTGGCCAGGTTTGCGCTGTGGATCACCGAATGCTGCCACTCGCTCCACGAGGCGTGGGATTTGTGTTCCCAACCGTGTACGCCCACACACTGGCCATCGTACAACTGGCGCATCTGCCCTGCCGAAGATTGACTCAGGCGCGCCTGAAACGAGTCCCCCAGAACAAAGAACAGGCTATGCAGATCCTTGGATCGCAGCACATCGATCAGTTGATCGGTATGCCCACCCCGCAGGCTCGGCCCGTCATCGAAGGTCAGCAGAAACTCCCGGTCCGCCAGCTCGTCCCCCAGGCGTTCCGTAGGCCCCATGCGCCGGATCTCGCTGCTGACCACGGTGAACAGCGCCGCCAGGCGCAGTTGCTCGTTCAGGTACAGCTGATGAAACCGGGTGCTGGCCTCGGCCCACGCCCCATAAGTGGATTTACTCTCCCCGGTAAAACTGGCCACCAGTTGCCGCAGCTCACCGAGATTGCGTACAGGGAGGCAGAACGGCGTACCTTCACAGTCCCGGCTGGCCAAGCGGTAGTTGTTCAACAGCAACTCCCAGAAGCGCTGGCGCACCTGATTCACTGACTTCAGATCCAGTTGCCTGACTCCTAGCCGCTGCTTCAAGGCTTGTTCGTCCAAGGCTTCGCTGGCCAGCAGCGCTTTGCCGAACATCAGAATCTCGCCCCGTGAGGCGGTGTCGAATTCCGCCGTGCTGGTCAGGGCATTCGGCCAGCCACTGCGGTCGATGGTGGCGAACACCTGCGGCCCGGCCGCCCGGGCCACGCCGCTGGACAGACACAGCGCCAGCAGCCAGGGGAGAACACCAATTCGCATACCAACCTCCATAAATGCACAACGCGCCACTGTCGGCGCGTTGTGGAGATAACTTCTGCCTGTGTGATCAGCGGTTTTGCAGCCGCTCAATGGCCTTGTCATACACCGGGTTGGCCTTTTGTTCCCGGGCTTTGTGGTAGTGCTCAAGCGCCATGGCCAACTGCCCGGCGTCTTCATAGATGCGCGCCATGTCGTAGTAGGCACTGGCGCGAATGGTCGATGCGGCCGGGCCACTGGCCAGGGCGATGGCCTTGCGGTCCGCGGCTATGGCGTCGTCGGGGCGGCTGTTCTTGCGATTGGCCAGGGCCAGGTTGCTGTAGGCCTGGGCAAAGCCCGGGTCGAGCTCGATGGCTTCGCTGTAGAGGATCCGCGCCCCGCCGAAATCGCCCTTGCGGTAGGACTCCTCGCCTTTGAGGTTGAGGCTCTTGGCATCCACCGGCCCGAAGTCCGCGCCCACCACTTCATCGATGGACTTGGCATTTTCCAGCAGCGGGTCGAGCACGCTCATGACCGATTCCGGCTCCTCGCTGCCTAGCAGCAGCCGATCGATATCCTGCAGGCGGCCATCGGCGGTCAGGCGAAACACCACCCACAGATTGCCCTTGCGGTTCTGCGGCACGCGGTAGCTGCGGATCAGCGCAGCGCCTTTATAGACAAAGACCCGCGCCTGGCTGCGGCCCAGGCGCAACGCTTCGTAGCTGGTGCTGTTGGTGAAGTCGTGCACGGCAAAGACGTAGGCGTCGCCCGGCACACGCTGGTCGATGGTGATGGTTTCCGGCCGGCTGCCGTCGCTGCTGTCCGATTCCAGGCGAGCTCCAGGCCCCTTGCCGGTGGCGAAGTACAACAGCTTGTGGGGATAACTCAGATGGGCATCGAGGTCCTCCCCCGGCGCGCTCCAGCTCAGCACTATTCGCAGGCTTTCCGGGTTGTCCAGCAGCGGACTCAGGGCGTAATTCAACCCCTGGCACGGGCACTTGACCCGCAGGTCGGCGTAGCCGGCTTTACGGATCAGCAGCTCACTGGCCGGCGAATCGGCCACCTGGGCCGTCAGGGTGACCCGGCCCTGGGCATCGGTGCTGCCTGCAACCTGAGTCGCGCCCTGTTGCACCTGCACCTGGGCATCGGCCAGCGGCGCGCCCTTGGCCAGCGCATCCAGCACCTGGATCGACAGCGCCTGAGCCTGTACCGAGCTCGCCAGCATCCCTAGCCACAACAGCGCCGCAAGGCGAAAAAAAGCCATAACAAAATCCCTGTAGATAAGGATGACCGGGCCTCTGCCCCGGCCCACCAGCCAGCGGCGAACCATACACAGTTTTGCCCGCCAATGCTCGGTCCAACCAGGGAAATACCGGGCAAAAAAACAGTGCCAATCTCTCGAAATGGCCCGCTGGCGCAACCACTTGGTGACTTGCAACTCAGCCGGAGAATCACCGTACACTCCACCTTCTCAAACGCCGCAAGTGAACTCCGATCATGCAACTGGCCCCCGGCTTTCCCGACGACGCCACCATGCGCCAACTGCTGCAGTTGCTGCATGAAGAAATCGGCCTGCCCGAGCGCAAGACCCTGCGCCTGAGCACCGCCATCAACCTCGACCTGGGCTGCGACGGCGCCGACGCCCGGCATTTGCTGCAGGCCCTGGAAGAGCAGTTCGTGATCGATTTTGTCGACTTCGACAGCTATCGCTACTTCCAGCCAGAAGGCTTCGACCCATTTCAGAAACGCCGGGCCAAGGGCCGGGGCGACAAGGTGCCGCTGACCATCGGCATGCTGTACCAGGCGATCAGGCAACAGCGCTGGGACACCCAGGTGCTGGAAGCGCTCTAACTGCGCAACCATGGCTTCATGCTCGAACCCGGGCGCGGCTGGCGCCTGTCCCCGGCCTACGACATGAACCCCTGCGCCCACGCCAGCGGGCTGAAACTCAACATCAGCGAAGCCGACAATGCGCTGGACCTTGATCTGGCACGGGAAGTAGCGGCATATTTCCGCCTCGATCGTGCAGAGGCAGAAGGCATCATCGAACACTGCCAGAGCGTGGTTCGCCAATGGCCCACCCTGGCCCAGGCCCTGGGGCTGTCCCGGCGTGAACAAGAACGCATGGCACCGGCGTTTCGACTCGCACAGCAGTAAACAGCACGGCCGTTGGACTCCGCCAACCCGTCAATCGACAAGGACAGTCAGTGGACGTATTGATGGGCTTGCTCGCCGCCCTGCTCTGGGGCGGCACCGATTTTCTCGTGGGGCTCAACGTCCGCGCCGTGGGCGTGAAACGGGCAGTGTTCTTCAGCCAGAGCCTGGGGTTCATCCTGATGAGCCTGCTGCTGGTGATCTTTCCCGCCATCCTCTACAAGGCCCTGGCCGCGCCCGCGCAAGTCTGGCTGATGGGCGTGCTCGCCGCGGCCTTTACCGTCTCCGGCGCCCTGGCCCTGGGCAAGGCCTTCGCCCTGGGCAAAGCCTCCATCGTCGCCCCATTG
Organism: Pseudomonas danubii; assembly: GCF_042980055.1. NCBI lineage: Bacteria > Pseudomonadati > Pseudomonadota > Gammaproteobacteria > Pseudomonadales > Pseudomonadaceae > Pseudomonas > Pseudomonas danubii. The sequence continues at coordinate 1,556,669 of NZ_CP116502.1, read as the reverse complement.
GTGACCTCCTACGGCGTGGTCACCACCCTGCTGTCCTGGGCCAGCGGCGAACAGATCAGCCTGCTGCAACTCATGTGCATCCTGTTGTGCGTGATCGGCGTCATCCTCTCCAGCCTGCACTCGGACAGCAAACTGCCCCACAGCACCGCCGCCGGCCGCTCGATCTTCTTCGCCCTGCTCTCGGCCGTTCTGTACGGCACCAGCTTCTGGCTACAGGGCCGCTACACCCTGCCGCAACTGGGGCCGATCAGCATGCTCTGGCTGGGTTACGCCGTGGGCAGCGGTGTGATGCTGCTGATGGTGCTCAAAGTCGTGGACGGGCTGAAGATCCCGCCGCTGAAGAACTGCGGCCTGCTGGCCTCCACCAGCCTGATGAACCTGGGCGCGTTCTTCGCCTTTTCCTGGGGCGCCATGAGCGGCTCGGTGTCGGTGGTGACGGTGATCAGCACCCTGTCCGGCGGCATCGCTGCGGTGCTGGGCTATGTGTTCTTCAAGGAGCGGCTGACGGCGGTGCAAGTGACCGGCGTGGTGCTGGTGTTGCTCGGGGCGTTGGTGCTGCACCTGAAGACGTGAGGCTTTCTGTAGCCCACAAAAAAGCCGCCCCGAAGGGCGGCTTTTTCATTGCAGGTCGAGGCTTACAGCTTCGGACCGGCAGCCTTGATCGCGTCGCTCACGTCGAACTTCTTGAAGTTCTCGATGAACAGGCCAGCCAGGGCCTTGGCGGCTTCGTCGTAGGCAGCTTTGTCAGCCCAGGTGTTGCGTGGGTTGAGCAGGCCGGTTTCGACGCCCGGTACGGCTTTCGGCACGTCCAGGTTGACGATGTCCAGGTGCTCGGTCTCGGCACCGATCAGCGCGCCGCTCTGGATCGCTGCAATCACGCCACGGGTCGTGGGGATGTTGAAGCGTTTGCCCACGCCGTAGCCACCGCCGGTCCAGCCGGTGTTGACCAGGTAGACCTTGGAACCGAAGCCGCGGATGCGCTTGATCAGCAGCTCGGCGTATTCGCCGGCCGGACGCGGGAAGAACGGGGCGCCGAAGCAGGTGGAGAAGGTCGACTTGATGCCCGAGCCCGAACCCATTTCAGTCGAGCCCACCAGCGCGGTGTAGCCAGACAGGAAGTGGTAGGCGGCTTGTTCTTCGCTGAGGATCGACACCGGTGGCAGTACGCCGGTCAGGTCGCAGGTCAGGAAGATCACGGCATTAGGCTCGCCACCGAGGTTCTTCGGTGCGCGTTTTTCGATCAGCTCGCGCGGGTAAGCGGCGCGGCTGTTCTGGGTCAGGCTGTCGTCGGCGTAGTCGGCTTTCTTGGTGACCGGGTCGATCACCACGTTTTCCAGTACGGCGCCGTGCTGGATGGCTTTCCAGATCACCGGCTCGTTCTTTTCCGACAGGTCGATGCACTTGGCATAGCAACCGCCTTCGATGTTGAACACCACGCCCACGCCCCAGCCGTGTTCGTCGTCACCGATCAGGTAACGGCTTTCGTCGGCCGACAGGGTGGTTTTGCCGGTGCCCGACAGACCGAAGAACAGGGTCACGTCGCCGTCTTCGCCCATGTTGGCGGCGCAGTGCATTGGCAGCACGTCGGCAGCTGGCAGCAGGAAGTTCTGCACGGAGAACAGGGCTTTCTTCATTTCACCGGCGTAGCGCATGCCGGCGATCAGCACTTTCTTGGCCGCGAAGTTGAGGATCACGGTGCCATCGGAGTTGGTGCCGTCGCGCTCAGGCTCGCAAACGAAGTTTGGCGCGTTGAGGATCTGCCACTCGTCTTTGCCACCGGCGTTGTACTGCTCGGGGTTGATGAACAGGCAACGGCCGAACAGGTTGTGCCAGGCAGTCTCGGTGGTCATTTTCACTGGCAGGTAGTGCGCCGGATCGGAACCTACATGCACGTGGGAAACAAAACGCTCGCGCTCGCCCAGGTAGGCTTCAACGCGGTCCCACAGGGCGTCGAACTTGGCCGCCGGGAACTTGCGGTTGATCGGGCCCCAGGCGATAGCGTCCTGGGTGGTGGGCTCTTCAACGATGAAACGGTCCACTGGCGAACGGCCGGTACGATGACCGGTGCGAACCACCAGAGCGCCGGTATCGGCCAGTTCGCCCTCACCGCGGTTCAGGGCTTCTTTGACCAGATCATCCACACTCAGATCGGTGTACACGGCGTTATTGGCTTGCGTCATGAGGTTCCCCGTCGGCCAGTGGCCGAGTGCTCCAAACGTTTTGTAGTAGAAACTCGCGCACTACTACCGCGAAAAAAGTGCGCCGGATTATGCCAGAAAAGCCCAAAAATAGTAGGGTCCTCCCGTCAGTACGGCGTAATTCCGGCGTTTGCCAGGTGATTTACCTGCGCTGAACCGTTTTAGTGACGAGTATCTGACGGCGTGTCGACGCCCGCACCGGCAAACAATTGCGTGATATCGGCGGCATCGAACAGATAACGCTCGTTGCAGAACTGGCAATCGATCTCGATGCTGCCGCCATGTTCCACCACCAGCTCCTGAGCATCTTCGAGCCCCAGGCTGACCAGCGCATTGCCCGAACGCTCGCGGGAGCAGCTGCAGCGGAAGCGCAGCGGTTGCACGTCGAACAGGCGCACGGCTTCTTCGTGGTACAGGCGGTGCAGCACGGTTTCGTTGTCCAGGCTCAGCAGTTCATCGGCGGTCAAAGTGCTGGCCAGGGCGGTGAGGTGTTGCCAGTTGGCTTCGCGTTCTTCCGGATCGCGCAGGCGGTCGGCAGGCAGTTGTTGCAGGAGCAGGCCGCGGGCATTGCGGCCGTCGGCGTAGAGCCAGAAACGGGTGCCGGTCTGCTGCGACATGACGAAGTAGTTGGTGAAGCATTCGGCCAGGGTGGCGCCGTCCAGGTCGACGATGCCCTGGTAACGCTGGCCCTGGGTCGGGTCCACGGTCAGGGCGAGGACGCCGTTGGGCATCATGTCGGCAAGGGTTGCGTCAGGGGCGATCTGCGACGCGTCGTAGCGGGCCAGGCCGCGGATCTCGCGGTTGCTGGAGCACTCGATCATCAGCAACGGCACCGGGCCTTCGGAGCGGGCCTGGAGAATCAGCAAGCCATCGAACTTCAAGGTGCCAACCAGCAACGATGCCGCCGCCATCAGCTCGCCGAGCAGTTGTGCCACCGGCTCGGGATAGGAATGTTTGGCGAGGACTTCAGCGTAACTGCGCTCCAGCGCCACCAGCTCGCCGCGGGCGTCGCTCTCATCAAAGATGAAGCGTTGAGTGAAGTCGGTATCCGGCAAATCAGTCATAGGTCTGGGTATCTGAATGATGACAAAAAGGTTACAAGCACCGAAAATTGCGTTTTTGCACCATGAAGGTGCAGTTTTTGCGGTGATTGGAGATATTTTATGAACAATCCGGGTTTGTTCCAAGCAAGGTGGAACCTCGGCAAGCTGGTTCTGTGCAATTTACTCCCTTTGGCCCTGCTGGGATTCTGGTTGTGGCCAACCGGGCAGATGTACTGCCTGATGTTCGACGAGTGGCTGTTCCGTCACCTCAACACTCCCCTTGCAACAAACTCCACCTGGCTGCACATCTGGGCCGTGGCCAGCCTGCGCCCCTTCGATATCGTGGTGGGCCTGATCATGCTCGGCCTGCTGATTCGCGGTGATTGGGTGTTCAAGGCGGTGGACGTGCGCCGGGCGTTTTTCGGCTTCCTGTCGATCCTGATTCTTATGGTGGTGATTCGCGCGCTGTTTTCCAAGCTGGTGGCGCTGATGAACTGGCAACACAACAGCCCGTCCATGGTGCTCGAAGGCGCCGTGCACATGAGCGACTACTTCCCCGGCTGGGAAAAGACCTGGGAACTCAAGGACCGCTCCAGCCAGAGCTTCCCCGGCGACCACGCTTCGGTGCTGCTGATCTGGGGCTTATTCATGGGCATGTTCAGCCGCAGCGTCGGCCAGTTCCTGATCGTCTGGGGCCTGACCCTGCTGTTCATGATGCCGCGCCTGGTGGCGGGCGCGCACTGGGGCCAGGACGACTACATCGGCGGCGTGCTGCTGGCAGTGCTGGCCCTGGGCTGGGGCTACTACACGCCGTATGCGGCGCGGATGTCGAACTTCCTGCTGCGCCTGACACACCCGCTATTCAAGCTGATGACCCGGATGCCGGTGCTCTCGCGCATGAGTGTGGTCCGCTCCAGCAGCCTGCTGCGCTGATCAGACCTGTAGGAGCCGGCTTGCCGGCGAATGGCCCCTTGAGGACGCGTTCGCCGGCAAGCCGGCTCCTACGCTTTCACTCGTGGCTGCTGCCGTGGAACTTGAACAGATCACGGCGCTGCTTCTTGCTCGGTTTGCCGTCGGTGCTGACCCCCAGGGCGCCAGCCTTGCGCTGGGCCGCCGCGGTTTCACGCTTGGCGATGCTGGCTTCGGTTTCCGTGTAGAGCGTCTGCGCCTCTGGAGCGCCACGACGGACGATGGAAAGCGCCTGGACCACCACGGTGCGCTCGTCGAAGCCGGCGCGAATCTGGTACTCGTCACCTACCCGCGGCTCCTTGCCCGGCTTGCAGCGCTCGCCACGGTGATGCACCTTGCCGCTTTCAATAGCCGCCTTGGCCAGGGCGCGAGTCTTGTAGAAGCGCGCCGCCCACAGCCATTTATCCAGACGAACCTTGTCCTCTTCTTCCTGCTTGTGCGCCACTGGAATTCCTCTTGCTGAAAAATGTCGCAACTGTACGGCCCGCCTACGGGCTCTCATAAATCCTGCCACTCACCTAAAATAACCCAGGTTGCGTCCTGACACGCGAGGAGTCCCCGTGACTGATTTCCCCACTTCCCTGACCTCGCCGGACAACCGCTGCGAAGGCTGCCAAAAAAGCCCGCCACTGGGCTTCGATTTTTCCTTCGCCTATCAACCCATAGTCGATCTGCGCGACCGCTCGATCTTTGCCCATGAAGCCCTGGTGCGCGGGGTCAATGGCGAAGGCGCCCACACCGTGCTGGACCAGGTCGACGACAGCAACCGCTATCGTTTCGACCAGCGCTGCCGGACCCTGGCCATCACCACGGCCGCGCAGATGGGGATGCAAAGCCACCTGTCGATCAACTTCATGCCCAACGCCGTGTACCGCCCGGAACTGTGCATCCGCAGCACCCTGGAAGCCGCCCGCGCCCAGCACTTTCCCCTGGACCGGCTGATTTTCGAAACCCTGGAAAGCCAGCACGTAGATAACAGTCGCCATTTGACCCATATTCTGCGTGAATACCGCGAATTCGGCTTCAAGACCGCCATCGATGACTTCGGCGCGGGGTACTCGGGGCTGAACTTGCTGGCGAATTTCCAACCCGACCTGATCAAGCTCGACATGGCGCTGATTCGCGATGTCGACCAGGATCGCGTACGCCAGGCGATCGTTCGCGGGATTGTCACAATCTGTGCGGAGTTGGGCGTTACAGTCATTGCCGAAGGCATTGAAAGCGCTGGTGAACGAGACTTTCTCAGCGACTGTGGAATTTATCTGATGCAGGGTTACTGGTTCGCCAAACCTGCATTCAAAGCCCTGGCCGAGGTTCCGGTCGCGGCCTGGAAAAGCTAATTGCGGATTTCCCCTATTTGAAGACTTTTGACCATTTGACCGTTGTCGGTCTGCGCGAGTGGGTGGCGCTTCCTGATCTGGGAGTGGCCGGCCTGCGCGCCAAGATCGATACCGGAGCCAGTACCTCCAGCCTGCATGCCACCGAGATCGAGCCCTTCGAACGCGACGGTGAACAGTGGGTGCGTTTCAATGCCCACTTGGGCAGTGTGGTGCAGTTGCGTCACCGGCGTTGCGAAGCGCCGCTGGTGGCGATGAAAACCATTAAAAGCTCCAACGGCCAGGCTCAGGTGCGCTATGTGATCAGCACCACCCTGGCCCTGGGCGATCGCGTGTGGCGGGTGGAATTCACCCTCGCCTGCCGCAAGGCCATGCGCTATCGCCTGCTGCTGGGTTCCAAGGCGCTGATCGACGGCCAGTTGGTGGTCAATCCGGGCATCAAATACGTACAAGACAAACCGGTGTTCCCGGTATCCACTACCTCTGCCACAGGTGTTGCATGAAGATCGCTGTGCTGTCGCGTAACCCGCGTCTGTATTCCACTCGTCGTCTGGTCGAAGCCGGCACCGAGCGTGGCCATGAAATGGTAGTGGTCGACACCCTGCGCGCCTACATGAACATCGCCAGCCACAAGCCGCAGATCCACTACCGCGGCAAGCCCCTGGAAGGCTTCGATGCGGTGATCCCGCGGATTGGTGCCTCGGTGACCTTCTATGGCTGCGCGGTGCTGCGCCAGTTCGAAATGATGGGAGTCTTCCCGCTCAACGAGTCGGTGGCCATCGCCCGCTCCCGGGACAAACTGCGCTCGCTGCAGTTGCTGTCGCGGCGTGGCATCGGCCTGCCAGTGACCGGCTTTGCCCACTCGCCGGACGACATTCCCGACCTGATCGAAATGGTCAACGGCGCGCCCCTGGTGATCAAGGTACTGGAAGGCACCCAGGGTATCGGCGTGGTGCTGTGCGAAACCGCCACCGCCGCAGAGTCGGTGATCGAGGCTTTCATGGGCCTGAAGCAGAACATCATGGTCCAGGAGTACATCAAGGAAGCCGGCGGCGCCGACATTCGCTGCTTCGTGGTGGGCGACAAGGTGATCGCGGCGATGAAACGCCAGGCCAAGCCGGGGGAGTTCCGCTCCAACCTGCATCGTGGCGGCAGCGCCAGCCTGATCAAGATCACCCCGGAAGAACGCATGACCGCGCTGCGGGCAGCCAAGGTCATGGGCCTGAGCGTGGCGGGTGTGGATATCCTGCGCTCCAATCACGGGCCGCTGGTGATGGAAGTCAATTCCTCGCCAGGCCTGGAAGGCATCGAGACCACCACCGGCAAGAACGTGGCAGGGATCATCATCGAACACATCGAGAAAAATGGCGGGCCGAACATGACCCGGACCAAGGGTAAGGGCTAAGGGGTACGCTCGATCGGCGGCCCCTGTAGCCACTGCCGCAGGCTGTGACCGGCTGCGCAGCAGTCGCGCTTGCGGGCCGCGCAAGGGCCTTCGGCCCTTATCGCAGCCTGCGGCAGCGGCTACAGGTGTTCAATCCGCATCGCGTGGCAGCAACAAGCCCAAAGGCAAGCGCACTCGCGCTTCGAGGCCGCCATCGGGACGGTTGCGCAGTTCGACGTTGCCGCCGTGCATGGCGGCAATCCGCTTGACGATGGCCAGGCCCAGGCCAGTGCCCTTGCCACCCCGGGCACGGTCGCCACGGGTGAAGGGGTTGAAGATCGCCTCCAGCTCAGAAGGATCGATCCCCGCGCCGCGGTCCATCACACTCAGCACCACATACGGCGCATTGGTGTCACCGGACACATAGGCCGCCACTTCGACATCCGTTCCCGCGTGATTCAAGGCGTTGCCAATCAGGTTGTTGAGCAGACGCTTCATCGATACCCGACGCAGCGGGAACGGCTGGATCGGCTCCAGGCGCAGGTGCACCCGCTCCTGGTTCTGGTTGTAGGGCGCGGCCACCTCACGCACCAGATCACTCAAGTCCACCTCTTCCACCGACTCGTCGCGGCCGTCGCGGATGAAGGCCAGGAACTGATCGAGAATGGCGTCCATGTCCTCGATATCCCGCACCATGTCGTCGGTCAGGTCGGTGTGCGCGCCCATCAACTCCAGCGACAGGCGCAAGCGGGTCAGCGGCGTGCGCAGGTCGTGGGACACCCCCGCCAACATCAGCTCCCGTTCACGCCCCGCCTGCTCCACATCCTCGGCCATCTGGTTGAAGGCGCGGTACACCTCGGTCATCTCGCTCGGCGTATCGCTGATCGGCAGGCGCACGCTGCGCCCCTGACCCAGTTGCCGAGCAGCGTAGACGAGGCGCTTGAGCGGTTGGTTGAGCTGGCTGACGAAGATCCACGCCGAGGCGGTGGATAACAGGCCGATGGCCAGGAACCAGCCCAGCACGCTCCAGATCTTCTGCCCCCGCAGCGGATGCGGATACAGCGGCACCTTGAGCCAGCCATCCCCCAGGCTCGGCGCCCGCACCCACAGCGCCGGTGGTGCATGCATGCGCAGGCGCACTTCGGTGTCGGCGCCCAACTCGGCCTGCATCTGCCGCTGGTAGATCTCGCTGTAGGGCCAGTGCTGCTCGCCGGCCGGCACACCGCTGCCCACCACCTTGATCAGCCCTGCGGCTTCGGCGATCTGGTCGCGGTTGGATTCGTCGGCGGCCCAGTAGGCGCGCAGGGTCAGGGCCACGCCGTGGCTGTATTGCCGGTCCACCAGCACGTCCTCGTTCATCAACAGATAAACCAGGGTCAATGCCTTGGAAAACAGCACCACGATCAGCACCAGCCACAGGGTGCGGGAGAAGAAACTCTGGGGGAACCACAGCGGGGTTTTCATAACAGCCAATACACACTTTGCAGGAGCGGCTCGCGCTCGCGGAGTGGCAGAATGCGAACGCCCGGGTCGTTACCGGCCCGGGCGTTCGCTCCTACAAATCACCTATCACTTGGTCGCGGTGCCATCCGGCACGAAGACATAACCCACGCCCCAGACGGTCTGGATATAGCGCGGTTTGGAAGGGTCGGGCTCGATCATCCGCCGCAGGCGGGAGATCTGCACGTCGATGGAACGCTCCAGGGCATCCCACTCGCGGCCACGGGCCAGGTTCATCAGTTTGTCGCGGGTCAACGGCTGGCGGGCGTTCATCACCAGGGCCTTGAGCACCGCGAACTCACCGGTGGTGAGCATGTGCACTTCATCGCCACGCTTGAGTTCGCGAGTGGCCAGGGACAGTTCGTAGTCACCGAAGGTCACGCTTTCGTCTTCGCTGCCCGGCGCACCCGGCACCGGAGCCGACTGACGACGCAGCACGGCCTTGACCCGGGCCATCAGCTCGTCAGGGTTGAACGGCTTGGCCAGGTAATCGTCGGCACCCAGCTCCAGGCCCTTGATGCGGCTCAGCTCGTCGCCCTTGGCGGTGAGCATGATGATCGGAATCTGGTTGTTGGCACTGCGCAGTCGGCGGCAGGCGGTCAGGCCGTCTTCGCCGGGCAGCATCAGGTCGAGGACCACCAGGTTGAACACTTCGCGACCCAACAGACGGTCCATTTGCTCGGTGTTCGGTACCGCGCGGGCACGGTAGCCCTTGCTGACGAAAAAACGCTCCAGCAGGCTGCTCAGCCCCGGATCGTCGTCAACAATAAGAATTTTTTCGCCTTCAGCAGTTTGTGCAGTGCTGCTCATTGGATGCTCCTCTAATCTCGGTGCGCATTATGGCGTAGCTGCCGTTATACGCACCGTGTGCATTGTTAGCAGATTTTTCCTCTATCGCCAGCAAACCCGCTGTCGGCCTGAGGCTGGCCATCACCCCGAAGACCGTAACGCTGGGTATAATGCGCCGCCTTTTGTGTTGGGCAATATCTGATCAGTACGCCTGCGGCCAGTTTTTTTATTTGCCTGGGCCGGCAGTATTTTTTCGATTTCACGGGTCAACAGCCAGCCTTTTGATCCAGGTGGCGGCGCGGGCCAGGCCGCTCAACCAGACTCGCCGGGCCTTACTTTCGTGCCCGCGGGCCTGCTTTCACACATTTGTCAGGTGGTTTTATGGACAGCATCAACAGCCGCATTGCCGAGGAACTCGGCGTACGCCCACAACAGGTCGAAGCGGCCGTCGCTCTATTGGATGAAGGCTCCACCGTGCCCTTCATCGCCCGTTACCGGAAAGAGGTCACCGGCAGCCTCGATGACACTCAACTGCGTCATCTGGAAGAGCGCCTGCGCTACCTGCGAGAGCTCGACGAACGGCGGATCAGCATCCTCGCCAGCATCGAAGAGCAGGGCAAGCTGACCCCGGAGCTGGCTCGCGACATCAAGCTGGCCGACACCAAGACCCGCCTCGAAGACCTGTACCTGCCTTATAAGCAGAAGCGCCGCACCAAGGGCCAGATCGCCCTGGAAGCCGGCCTCGGCGAACTGGCGGATGGCCTGTTCAACGACCCAAGCCTGACTCCGGAAGCCGAAGCCGCCCGCTTCGTCAACGCCGACAAAGGCGTGGCCGACGTCAAGGCCGCCCTGGAAGGCGCCAAGTACATCCTCATGGAGCGCTTCGCCGAAGACGCGGGTTTGCTGGACAAGCTGCGCAACTTCCTCAAGCAGGAAGCCACCCTCAGCGCCCGCGTGGTTGCCGGCAAGGAAGAGGAAGGCGCCAAGTTCCGCGACTACTTCGAACACGACGAACCGCTGAAAAGCATGCCGTCGCACCGCGCCCTGGCGATTTTCCGTGGCCGCAACGAAGGCATTCTCAGCTCCGCACTGAAAGTCGGTGACGAGCTGCCGGGCACCATGCACCCCTGCGAAGGCATGATCGGCCAGCACGTGGGCATCCAGAACCAGAACCGTCCCGCCGACAAATGGCTGGGTGAAGTGGTGCGCTGGACCTGGAAGGTCAAGCTCTACACCCACCTGGAAACCGACCTGCTGGGCGAGTTGCGCGACAACGCGGAAACCGAGGCGATCAACGTCTTCGCCCACAACCTGCACGACCTGCTGCTGGCCGCTCCGGCCGGCCCGCGCGCCACCCTGGGCCTGGACCCGGGCCTGCGCACCGGCTGCAAAGTGGCGGTGGTGGATGCCACCGGCAAGCTGCTGGATCACGCCACCGTCTACCCGCACGTGCCGCACAACAAGTGGGACCAGACCCTGGGCATCCTGGCCGCGCTGTGCGCCAAGCACTCGGTGGACCTGATCGCCATCGGCAACGGCACCGCCAGCCGCGAGACCGACAAGCTGGCCGCCGAACTGATCAAAAAATACCCGGCCATGAAGATGACCAAGGTCATGGTGTCCGAAGCCGGTGCATCGGTGTACTCGGCCTCGGAGCTGGCGGCCAAGGAGTTCCCGGACCTGGACGTGTCGATCCGTGGCGCCGTATCCATCGCCCGCCGCCTGCAGGACCCACTGGCGGAACTGGTGAAGATCGATCCGAAATCCATCGGTGTCGGCCAGTACCAGCACGACGTGTCGCAGTTGAAACTGGCCCGCGGCCTGGACGCCGTGGTCGAGGACTGCGTGAACGCCGTCGGCGTCGACGTCAACACCGCTTCCGTGGCCCTGCTGGCGCGGATCTCCGGCCTGAATGCGACCCTGGCGCAGAACATCGTCAGCCACCGCGACGAACACGGTGCCTTCAAGACCCGCGCCGCGCTGAAAAAGGTCGCCCGCCTGGGTGAAAAAACCTTCGAGCAGGCCGCCGGCTTCCTGCGCGTCATGAACGGCGACAACCCGCTGGACGCCTCGGCGGTGCACCCGGAGGCCTACCCGCTGGTGCAGCGCATCGCCGCCGACACCGGCCGCGACATTCGCTCGTTGATCGGCGACAGCGGCTTCCTCAAGCGCCTGGACCCGAAGAAATTCACCGACGAAACCTTCGGCTTGCCCACCGTCACCGACATCCTCCAGGAACTGGACAAGCCCGGCCGCGACCCGCGCCCGGAGTTCAAGACCGCCGAGTTCCAGGACGGCGTGGAAGACCTCAAGGACCTGCAACTGGGGATGATCCTCGAAGGCGTGGTGACCAACGTCACCAACTTCGGTGCCTTCGTCGACATCGGCGTGCACCAGGACGGCCTGGTGCACATCTCGGCGCTGTCGGAGAAGTTCATCAAGGACCCGCGTGAGGCGGTGAAGGCCGGCGACGTGGTCAAGGTCAAGGTCATGGAAGTCGACATTCCGCGTAAACGCGTGGGCCTGTCGATGCGCATGAGCGACACCCCGGGCGAGAAGATCGACGGCGCTCGCGGTTCCCGTCCAGGCTCGGCGCCGCGCTCCTCCCAGGGCAACGCACCACGCAAGGAAACCACCGCGGCCGCCCCGAGCAACAACGCCATGGCCTCGCTGTTCGCCAACGCCAAGCAGTTGAAGAAACGCTGATGCAGATCCCTGCCGGCCTGACCGAAAGCGCCTTCAGCCAATTGCTCGGCTGCCGTCTGCAACGCCTGGAAACCGGCGAGGCGGACGTCGCCCTGGAGCTGACCCCGCAGCTGCGCAATCGCGGGCAAAAGCTGCACGGCGGGGCGATCTTCAGCCTGGTGGACATTGCCATGGGGCTGGCCTGTTCCAGCACCCACGGCTTTGACCAGCAGAGCGCCACCATCGAGTGCAAGATCAACTACATCCGCGCCGTGGCCGAGGGTGAAGTGCTGTGCCGGGCCAAGGTGATCCACCCCGGCCGCCGTACCCTGGTGGTGGAAGCGGACGTGATCCAGGGCGACAAACTGGTCGCAAAAGCACAAGGCACCTTCGCGGTCCTATAGCTCCCTGTCATGAATTTGGGTTAATTTCGGCGCTGCGAAAGCGGCGTCGGAGTTTTTTGCCTGCGCTAAAGCCAGATTCAGGGATGAAGGATTGGCGTTTTCAAGCGAGTCGGCTTGACTCAAAAACCAGGCGAAAACGCCAGTTTTAACTTCACCCTTGTAGACCGTCCTGCCCACCCCCATATTGGGGCGACTGACGCGTGAAGGAATCCAACTTGAGCGAACTTCTCAACCGCCGCCTGGCTCTGCTCGGCGAGCGCGCTAACCTCTCCCTGCTCGAGCAGTGCCTGCACGGTATCGAACGTGAATGCCTGCGTGTTACCGGCGAAGGCCGCCTGGCACAGACCCCGCACCCGGAAGAACTGGGTTCCGCGCTGACCAACGAACAGATCACCACCGACTATTCCGAGTCGCTGCTGGAGTTCATCACCCCGGCCCTCACGGACCCGGCGGACACCCTGGCCAGCCTCGACAAGATTCATCGTTTCGCCTACAGCAAGCTCGGCAACGAGTACCTGTGGAGTCCATCGATGCCGTGCCCGTTGCCGGCCGAGGAAGACATCCCGATCGCCTACTACGGCACCTCCAACATCGGCCAGCTCAAGTACGTGTACCGCAAGGGCCTGGCCCTGCGCTACGGCAAGACCATGCAGTGCATTGCCGGGATCCACTACAACTTTTCCCTGCCGGAACAGCTGTGGCCGCTGCTCAAGCAAGCCGAAGGCTTCGTCGGCAGCGACCGGGACTACCAGTCTTCGGCCTATATCGCGCTGATCCGCAATTTCCGTCGCTACAGCTGGCTGTTGATGTACCTGTTCGGAGCTTCGCCGGCCCTGGACGCGGGCTTCCTGCGCGGCCGCTCGCACCAGCTGGAACAGCTGGACGCCGAGACCCTGTACCTGCCCTACGCCACCAGCCTGCGCATGAGCGACCTGGGCTACCAGAGCCAGGCCCAGGCCGGCCTGACCCCTTGCTACAACGATCTGAACAGCTACACCGACAGCCTGCGCAAGGCCGTGGCCACGCCCTACGCGCCTTACGTAGCGGTCGGCACCCACAAGGATGGCGAGTGGGTGCAACTGAACACCAACATCCTGCAGATCGAAAACGAGTACTACTCCAACATCCGCCCCAAACGCGTGACCTACACCGGTGAGCGGCCGATCCAGGCGCTGATGGCCCGGGGTATCCAGTACGTCGAAGTGCGTTGCCTGGACATCAACCCGTTCCTGCCCCTGGGCATCGACCTCCAGGAAGCCCGCTTCCTCGACGCCTTCCTGCTGTACTGCGCGCTCAACGACAGCCCGCTGTTCGAGAACAACGAGTGCGGCAACGCCACCTCCAACTTCCTCGCCGTGGTCAAGGAAGGCCGGCGTCCGGGCCTGCAACTGCAACGCCAGGGCCAGCCGGTGGAGATGAAGGAATGGGCCGCCGAACTGCTGGAGCAGATCGCGCCACTGGCTGCCCTGCTCGACCAGAGCCACGGCAGCAACGTGCACAGCAAGGCCCTGGACGCCCAGCTGGCCAAGGTCAAGGATTCGTCCCTGACCCCATCGGCCCAGGTGCTGGCGGCCATGAGCGAGCACAAGGAGAGCTTCAGCCAGTTCTCCCTGCGCCAGAGCCAGGTGCATGCCGAGCACTTCCGCAGCCAGGCCCTGAGCAAGGAAGAGCAAGCCGCCTTCGAAGACGCGGCGCGCAAATCCCTGGAGCAGCAGACCGAGCTTGAGCAAAACGAAGTGGGTGATTTCGACGTGTTCGTCGGCGCCTACCAGGCCAGCATCCTGGCCATCAGCAACTAGGGCCATGGCGAGGGCGCCTGCTCCCGCTAGGTCGGCCGGCCGTCCGCGGCGCAGCCCCTGCCAAACCTGGCGACCGGGTATTCCTGCATAAGCGCGTGGCCTGAGCTGGGGGCCGCGTTGCAGCCCGACGAGATCCGGCGCCCTCGCCATAACACTTGTCTGGCTACGGCCACGAATTTCACCTCATAAGCTAATGCAAATAAGTTATTTATTTCTGCATTCTTAGATCATTTAGTCTCCTCCCACGCCGATCACCGGCCGCCTATGAGGAGCACCCCCATGAAACTGCATTTCCCCCTTCGCCTCCTGGCGGCCGCGTCCCTGGCCGCTGCGAGTTTCTTTGCCCAGGCGGCCGACGTCACCGTCGCCTACCAGACCACCGTCGACCCGGCCAAGGTCGCCCAAGCCGACGGCAGCTATGAAAAAGCCACCCAGGCCAAGATCAACTGGCGCAAATTCGACAACGGCGCCGACGTCATCGCCGCCATCGCTTCCGGCGATGTGCAGATCGGCTACCTGGGCTCCAGCCCGCTGACCGCCGCCATCACCCGCAAGGTGCCGGTGCAAACCTTCCTCATCGCCACCCAGATCGGCGCCGCTGAAGCCCTGGTGGCCCGCGACGGTTCCGCGATCAACAGCCCTCAGGACCTGATCGGTAAAAAAGTCGCCGTGCCCTTCGTTTCCACCGGCCACTACAGCCTGCTGGCGGCGCTGAAGCACTGGAACATCGACCCCTCGAAAGTGCAGATCCTCAACCTCGCGCCACCGGCAATCATCGCCGCCTGGAAGCGCGGCGATATCGACGCCACCTACGTCTGGGACCCGGCCCTGGGCGTGGCCAAGGAAAACGGCAAGGTGCTGATCACCTCCGGTGAGCTGGCCAAGTTCGGCGCACCGACTTTCGACGCCTGGATCGTGCGCAAGGATTTTGCCGAGAAGCACCCACAAATCGTCAGCGCCTTCGCCAAGGTGACCCTGGAGGCCTACGCCCAGTACCGCAAGGACCCACAAGCCTGGCTGGCCAACCAGGGCAACGTCGACAAGCTGGTCAAGCTCTCCGGGGCCAAGGCCAGCGATATCCCGCTGCTGCTGCAAGGCAACGTCTACCCACTGGCCGCCGACCAGGTGCTCAGCCTCGGCGCCCCGACCACCAAGGCCATCACCGACACCGCGGTGTTCCTCAAGGAACAAGGCAAGGTCGAGGCGGTACTGCCGGACTACGCCCCCTACGTCAGCGCCAAGTTCATCCCTGAATAACCCGCGACCGGACAGGAGATAGCCGTCATGGCCTTGCTACAACTGGAGCGCATCAGCGCACAGTACCCCGGCGCCGCCGAACCGGTGCTGGCGGATATTTCCCTGACCCTGGGGCCACAGCAACTGCTGGTCGCCCTGGGGCCTTCCGGCAGCGGCAAGACCTCGCTGCTGAACCTGATTGCCGGGTTCGTCGATCCCAGCGCCGGGCGCATCAGCCTCGACGGTGTGCCGGTCAAGGGCCCCAGCGCCGAGCGTGGCGTGGTGTTCCAGGACGACGCCCTGCTGCCCTGGCAGGACGTGCTGGGCAACGTCGCCTTCGGCCTGGAACTGGCCGGCGTCGCCCGCGACCAACGCGAAGCCCGGGCGCGGGAGATGCTCGCCCTGGTGGACCTGGCCGGCTTCGACAAACGCCGCATCTGGCAACTCTCCGGTGGACAGAAACAGCGCGTGGGCCTGGCCCGCGCCCTGGCTGCCGACCCGCGCGTGCTGCTGATGGATGAACCCTTCGGCGCCCTGGATGCCTTCACCCGCGAGCAGATGCAGGAGCTGTTGCTGCAAGTCTGGCGGCGCACCGCCAAGCCGGTGTTCCTGATTACCCACGACATCGAGGAAGCAGTGTTCCTGGCCACCGACCTGATCCTCCTGGCACCCAACCCGGGGCAGATCGTCGAGCGCCTGAACCTGGACTTCGGCCAGCGCTACGCCGCCGGCGAGTCGGCGCGGGCGATCAAGTCCGACCCGCTGTTCATCGAAACCCGCGAGCACGTGCTGTCCCGGGTGTTCTCCCAACGCAGCGCCACCCAGCAGCAGGAGCGCCCATGAGCAGCTACGAGATTCCCGCCACCACGACCCGTGATGCCAACCCGAAAGCGCCCCTGCCGGTGCGTCGTAGCCTGAGCACCCGCTGGATCAGCGTGCTGACTCTGATCACCCTGCTGGCCCTGTGGTGGGCGGTCACCGCCAGCGGCCTGATCGAACCGCTGTTCCTGCCGCCCCCTGCCGCCGTATTGCAAAAGGGCTGGTTGCTGGCCACCAGCGGCTACATGGATTCCACCCTCTGGCAGCACCTGGCAGCCAGCCTGCAGCGCATCGGCCTGGCCCTGGGCTTTGCCGTGCTGACGGCGATTCCGGTGGGCATCGCCATTGGCGCCAACCGCATCGCCCGGGGCGTGCTCGACCCTTTGATCGAGTTCTACCGGCCGATTCCGCCACTGGCCTATCTGCCGCTGATCGTCATCTGGTGCGGCATTGGCGAGCTGTCCAAGGTGCTGCTGATTTATCTGGCGATCTTCGCCCCGATTGCCATCGCCACCGCCACCGGCGTGCGCACCGTCGACCCGGCCAAGCTGCGCGCCGCCCAGTCCCTGGGCGCGACCCGGGCGCAACTGATTCGCCACGTGATCCTGCCCAGCGCCCTGCCGGACATTCTCACCGGCGTGCGCATCGGCCTGGGCGTGGGCTGGTCGACCCTGGTGGCGGCGGAGCTGATTGCCGCCACCAGCGGCCTGGGCTTCATGGTGCAATCCGCGGCGCAGTTCCTGGTCACCGATGTGGTGGTGCTGGGGATACTGGTGATTGCCCTGATTGCCTTCGCCATGGAGATGGGCCTGCGCGCCCTGCAACGCAAGCTGGTGCCCTGGCACGGCCAATCCCACTGACCTGCGTGTGCCGCCTGCCCCGCACGCGGTTCACCTGTAGCCGCTGCCGAGCCCTCGCGAGGCTGCGACCGAGCGCGTAGCGCTCGCAGCAATCGATGAGGAAGGCCTCGTTGCATGGGTCTGCATCTACTGCGCCGCCGTTCGCAGCCTCGCCAAGGCTCGACAGCGGCTACAGGGTCACGACACCGCCAGCGCAACCGTTTTTTAGTTTGATGCAGATAAACCGAATCCGACCACGCCAACAAATGGGCGCCGAACAAGAGAACGACCATGAGCCTGACCATCACCCCTTTAAGCTCCGCCCTCGGCGCCCAGATCAGTGGCGTCGATATCAGCCAACCGCTCAGCGTCGAACAGCGCGACGCCATCGAGCAGGCGCTGCTCAGGCATCAAGTGCTGTTCTTCCGCGACCAGTCGATCACCCCACAGCAGCAAGCGCGCTTCGCCGCCCACTTCGGTGACCTACACATTCACCCGATCTACCCCAATGTGCCGGAACAGCCGGAAATACTGATCCTCGACACCGCTGAAACCGACGTGCGCGACAACGCCATCTGGCACACCGACGTGACCTTCCTGCCAACCCCGGCCCTGGGCGCGGTGCTCAGCGCCAAGCTGCTGCCGCCGTTCGGCGGCGACACGTTGTGGGCCAGCGGCATCGCCGCCTACGAGGCCTTGTCCGAGCCGCTGAAGAACCTGCTGCAGGGCCTGACCGCCACCCACGAGTTCATCAAGTCTTTCCCTCTGGAACGCTTCGGCAACACCCCCGAAGACCTGGCGCGCTGGGAGGAAGCCCGGCGCAAGAACCCGCCGCTGTCGCACCCGGTGATCCGTACCCATCCGGTGAGCGGCCGCCAGTCGCTGTTCGTCAACGACGGCTTCACCACCAAGATCAACGAACTATCGGAGAGCGAAAGCGAGGCCATCCTCAAGCTGCTGTTTGCCCACGCCACCCGCCCGGAGTTCACCATCCGCTGGCGCTGGCAGGAAAACGACGTGGCGTTCTGGGACAACCGCGTGACCCAGCACTATGCCGTGGACGACTACCGTCCACAGCGCCGGGTGATGCAGCGCGCGACCATTCTTGGGGATGTGCCATTCTTTCGCTGAAACGCGGGGAGATGCAGCAGGCCCCGGCCCCGCTGAATGAGCGAAGCCGGGGACAGCGGGCTATTTGACGCTGGAGGGAGCTTTCTTCTTGCGATTGCCGATATGAATCGCCTGGCCATTCACCGACAAGGCGGCTTCATGCAGGGCTTCGGACAGGGTCGGGTGGGAGAACACCATCATTCCCAGGTCTTCGGCGCTGGTGCCGAACTCCATGCCGATCGCGCCTTCCTGGACCAGTTCCGCAGCGCCCGGGCCGATCACATGCACCCCAAGTACCCGGTCGGTGCTGGCATCGGCAATGACCTTGACCAACCCGGCGGTGTCGTTGGCCGCCATGGCCCGGCTGCTGGCGGAGAACGGGAAGGTGCCGATGTTCAGCTCGATGCCCTGGGCCTTGAGGGCCTGTTCGGTCTGGCCAACCCAGGCGATTTCCGGGTGGGTGTAGATCACTGACGGGATCAGCTCGTAATTGAGCGGATGGTGATGCCCGGCAAGGCTCTCGGCCACCATCACCCCCTCCTCCGACGCCTTGTGCGCCAGCATCGGGCCGCGCACCACGTCGCCAATGGCGAACACCCCAGGCACGCTGGTCAGGCACTGGCCATCGACATGAATAAAGCCGCGCTCGTCCAACTGCACACCGCTGTCGGCGGCCAGCAGATCGGTGGTCAGGGGCCGACGACCCACGGCGACAATCAGGCGGTCGAAGGTCTGCTGCTTGTCCTCGCCGCCCTCGCTGAGGCTGACCTTGACGCTGTCGCCTTGCACTTCGGACGCCGTCACCCGGGCCCCCAGGCGGATATCCAGGCCTTGCTTGCCAAAGATCTTCTGCGCCTCCTTGGCGATCTGCACGTCCACTGCCGGCAGGAAGCTGTCGAGGGCTTCGAGCACCGTCACTTCGGCGCCCAGGCGGGCCCAGACCGAGCCCAGTTCCAGGCCGATGACGCCGGCGCCGATCACCCCGAGGCGCTTGGGCACGTGGGTGAATTCCAGGGCTCCGGTGGAGTCGACGATCACCTTGTCGGTCAGCGGTGCGGCGGCGATGTCGATGGGGCGGGAGCCGGGGGCGAGGATGATGCTGGGGGCACTGATGCGCTGGGTGCTGCCGTCGGCCGCGGTGACTTCCACTTCCTTGTTGGCCAGCAACTTGCCGTGACCTTCCAGCAGGGCCACGCCATTGGCCTTGAACAGCGAGGCGATGCCGCCGTTGAAATTGCGCACCACGTTGTCCTTGCGCGCCAGCATGGCCGGCACATCCATCTGCGGATTGCGGATGCCAATGCCGTGCACTTCAAAACCGTTGCGCGCCTCGTAATAGTGATGAGAGCTGTCCAGCAATGCCTTGGAAGGAATGCAGCCCACATTGAGGCAGGTGCCGCCCAGAGCGGTCTTGCCGTCCTTGCCCTTGTAGCGCTCGATACAGACCGTCTTCAGTCCCAACTGCGCCGCCCGGATCGCCGCGACATAGCCACCAGGACCCGCGCCGATCACGATCACATCGTATTGTTCACTCATAGATTGCCGTCCTTTGCACAGACAAACTCGACCACAGCTCCCATGGTCGCCCTGTCCTTGAGAATTTTCAGGTGGCCAAGCCCGCGGGTTTGCAGGACTTGCCGGTGACGCAAGCCTTCAGCGAAGGATTGCAGGTCATCTGCCGGGACTTCCTGATCCTGCTGGTCATGCACCAGCAGCACCGGGATATCCACCTGGTGGCCATAACGACTGACCGCCAGGCTGCGCATGTCCTTCTGATAGCGTTGCTCAACCAGAAGTTGCATGCGTTGTCTGACGTCATCGTTGATCCACAGAAATGCCGCAAAACGCCGAACGACGTTTTCGATGTCGGCCGGCGCAGCCACCAGCACCGCCCGCTCGAAGCCCTTGCCGACCGGGGTGCTCAAGGCATACCCGGCGGCAGCCCCGCCCAGGGAGTGCCCGATCACCGTGTCGAACGGCCCCAGCTGTTGCTGCACCTGATCCAGCATGCTGACGAAGGTCGGCAGCGACGCTTGCCGACCGCCGCTGCCGCCATGGCCGATGCAGTCGAAGGACAGCACTTCACAGCCCTCCTCCAGCAACAGCGGAATCAGGTACTGCCACTGGGTACTGGCGCCACTCCAGCCATGCACCAGCACCACCCGGCGCCGGACCTGCTGCGGGGTCCAGCGGAAACAACGCAGCCGCCCTTCCTCGGTTTCCAGGTCCTGCACCGTGGCGCTGGGCAGCGTCAGCGGAAAATGCTGGCGCAGCCGTTGTGGCGTGGTGAACAGCTTCAGCGCGCGCGTTGCAGCACGCCGAGGAAGCAGCCGCGACTCCATCCAGAAGCTGCAACGCAGCAGCCCCAGAACCCCGTTGTAAATGCCCTTGAAGAGCATTTTCTTGAAGCTGCTACGCCGGCCCTTGGCGGGTGCCGACGCTTGCTCTTGGGTCGCCATCTTGCTTCCTCATCGACTACAGGGTTCAGCGCTGGATTACAGCTTCACCATGTTGAAATCCAACTTGCTCACGCCGCATTCCGGACAGGTCCAGTCTTCGGCAATGTCATCCCAGGCAGTGCCCGGAGGCACCCCCGAATCGGGATCGCCCAGCCGTTGATCGTAGATCCAGCCGCAGATCAGGCACATCCACAGGCCGGACTCGGTCACGGCGCTTTCAGCATAGGTCGTCATGGGTGGTTAACCATCGTCAAAAGGTTGTGCGTTGTGCTCATGCGCTGGCCTGAGCCACTTCGGCCACCTTGATGTTCTGTACAAGGAACTGCGCCACCTGCTCCAGCACCGCGGCATCGGAGAGAATGCGCACATGGCCGAGCCCGGACACTGGCTCCAGCTTCGCCCAAGGCATCAGCGTGGTGATCTGCTGCGCTTCGCAGAACGGCACGATCGGGTCGTTGAGGTCGTGCAGCACCAGGGTCGGCAACTGCAGGCCGTTGCCCAGGGCCGGGATGTCCCAGTGCTGGACCGGCACGCCGTTGCGCTTCCACAGTTCACGGTGCATGGCCTGGACCACCGCCGGCTTGAGCTTGAGGTAACCGTTGGCCCAGCGCTGGATCACCACCGGCAGGTTGGCCGGCGAGCCCAGCAGGCACAGGGCCTTGATCCGATGGGTCTCGGCCAGTTCCGCCAGGGCCCCGGTGGCGGCGATACCGCCCAGGGAGTGGGCGACGATTCCCACCACGTCACCCAGGGCGACGATGGCCGCTTTCACCGCGTCCTTGAACTCGGTCATGGTGCTCAAGGAGCCCGGCGAGATGCCGTGGGCCGGTGCATCGAAGGTCGCGACCTTGAAGCCTTGGCGCTGCAGGACGCGAGTGAAGGAGTACAGGCTGCGACTGTCTGCGCCCCAGCCATGGACCAGGAGGATGGTCTGGTCGCCCGTGCCCCATTGATAGCCGTGAGGAACGCCGGCGATGCCCTTGATATGGAAACGCTGGGCGCCCAGGGGGCTCATTTCCTTGTCGGGTTGCTTGATGTATTCCCGGGTGTAGCCGAACAGATCCGTGGCCTTGGCACCGGCGCTGTCCACCGAGAGCGACCCCAGAATGCCCATGTAGCTGCGCAGCAGCTGCTGCTTCAGGGTCAGAGGACTGTTGGCCGCCTTGGCGCCCGGCGTGTTCTGCCCCTCGGCGGCCTGGGCCGGCCGGTCAAAGGACTCATAGAAGCCATTGACCGGGTCGTACAGGTGACAGTTGCGCGCCACGTGCCAGACATCCTGCACGGTCATGGGTTTTTCCCTGACCATCCCTGGGAAGGCGTTCTTCAACGCTGCCTGGGCTTCGGGCAGGTTGTAGTGGGGAATGATCGGCGCCACGTGGTGCGCGGTGTGCACCGAAATGTAGTGGGTCAGGAACAGCAGCCACTTGGGGTACATGTAGTCAGTGGTCAGCAGCAGTCGGCTGCTGTTGAAGCTCCAGTGCTCCTTGGTCAGGAACGGAGTCTCATCGCTGATGTGGTGCATCATGGTGGTCAGGCTGAACCAGGCATGGGTCGCCAGCCACGGGGCAACGAAGTACAGGAACAGCCCGGTGAAGCCGGTGAAGTACACCAGGGTCGGCAGGTAGATCAGCGCAGCCACCACCATGAACAGGATCGAACGACGCACTTCGTTGCGCGCTTCGAGCTTGTGGAACATGGACGGACGGAAGCCCGAGTGGCGCTGGTAGTTGACCGTGCCCAGCCAGAACAGCCAGGTGCGGGTGCTGCTGTAGACCAGCTTGTCCCACCAGGGCATGGCGTCGTACTGCACGCGCAGTACCGGGCGCCAGTCGACGTCCATTTCCAGGTTGTTGGTGTTGGCGTGGTGCATGTTGTGCATGTGGCGCCAGCCGTGGAACGGGTAGAGCAACGGCAGCAAGGCGATATGCCCGAGAATGTGGTTGAAGCTGCGATTGCGCGAGAACGAGTTGTGCCCGCAATCGTGGGCCACACAGAACAGACCCCAGCCGCCCAAGCCCGCCACCAGCCACAGCGGCAGGTAGAACATCCAGTGCACGTGGGCGACCGCCACTATCGCGCCAATGTAGAGCATGTAGCTGACGACGAAGCTGAGCATCCCGCGCCAGACCCGTGGCTGATACAGGTGCTTGGGGATTGCGTCCGTCAGGCGCAGGCCTTCGATCTCCTGTGAGCGTCGAAGCAGGTCATTGAATTTATCGTTTTTTTGCGAAGGCATCTGTGCAATGGCCATGGCCAAGCTCCTGCGAAGTCAAACTTCGGATGTGGTCAGTTCGTTGGCCAGGTATTTGGACAAGTCATCGATGCTGGAGTATTCGAACAGCAAGGCCGGGGACAGGCGCTGCTCCATGAACTTCTCCAGGTCGCCCGCCACCTTCACCGCCACCAGCGAGTCAAGGCCGTAGGACTCGAAGCTGCGGGCGGTATCGACCTGGGACGGGTCGATCTTCAGCAGCGTGCCCATCTTCTGCACCAGCCAATGCTTGATGCTCTCTTCGTTGAGTTCGACCGCCGCCTGTTTTTTCTCCGAGAAGCTCAGAGTGCTCAGCAAATTGGAAATGAAGTTGGACATAGGATCTTCCTTGATGAGTAGGGTGGTTTACAGATCAGACGATCCCGTTGTTCAGGATGCGGCCTGACGCTTACGGACTTTGTCGATCATTGCCTGGGACGGTGAACGCAGGTCTGAGACCAGTCTCAGCTTGCCCATTAACGCCAGTGTCCAGCCCGACAAGTCGGGCTCCCACCAATGCACGCCATGCCGGTACCAGGCAGGGAATGCGTGGTGATTGTTTTGCAGCCCCTCGCCAAAGGTGAGGAACGCGACAATCCAGTTGTTGGTGCTCTGGTCGTGGGTCACGAACGGCCGGGCGCCATAGCGGTGGCAGATGGAACCCACGCACCAGGCCGCCTGGTTGGCCACGAAGATCCGCGCCAGGCCGCCGAAGATCAGGCCGCTCCAGGCACCGGACCAGCTCTGGGTGACCAGGCCGCCGATGATCCCCGGCAACACCACGCCCAGGGCGACCCAGAACAGGTAGGTCTGGTTGTAGAAGAACAGCCGACGGTCACGCAGGATGTCGGGGGCAAAGAAGTTCCAGCTCGACATGTCCGGCGCCAGCATCCACGGCATGTGCGCATGCCACAGGCCCTTGGCGCGCTCCAGGCGGCTCTGGCCCATGAGATTGGGCGAATGCGGATCACCATGCTGGTCGCTGTAGGTGTGATGCCGGCGATGGGTGGTGACCCAGAACAGGATCGGCCCCTGGGCCGCCATGGAGCCGGCGATCAGCATCAGGCTGCTCATCAGACGCGAGGTCTTGAACGCGCGATGGGCCAGGTAGCGGTGATAGCCCATGGAGACGCCGAACATCTGGATCGCGTAGAACACCCCGAAGAGGATGAAGTCCAGGGCGTGCACCTGACCGGTGACCCACAAGCGGATCGCCTCGAAGGCACCGAACAGGGGCACCAGCATCACCGCCAGCGCAATGCGGGCCTTGGTTCTGGCGGCTGCCGGACTCAGCTGCGCGACACCGCTGATCTCTGGAGTCGCCGTGGTTGTGAGAATCTCGTCCATGAATAGCTTCCTGTGAGGTAAGGACCGGCAATCAGCTTTCTGTAGGTTCTGCAGCAACCGGCGCACCAGGACGCTTCACGTCCCAAGCCAGGCCGCACAAGGCCAGCAACTCGATGAACCAGCCACCGATATCCAGCTGCCAGGGCTTGAGCCCGGCGTGGGCCAGCGCCGGAAAGGCGTGGTGGTTGTTGTGCCAGCCGCCACCGACCGTTGGAATCGCCAGCCAGAACACGTTGCGGCTGGTGTCCCGGGTCGGGTGGTCACGGCCACCGACCCGATGGGCGAAGGAGTTGATGCACCAGGTGGCGTGGTCCACCAGGAAGATCCGCACAAAGCCGCCCCACAGCAGGCCACTCAGGGCGCCTTCCCAACTGCGGGTAATCAACCCGCACACCAGGGTCGGAAGCAGCAGGCCGAGGATGATCCACAGGTAGTAGCGCTGGTTGATCTGCATGATCAGCCGGTCGCGAATCAGGTCGGGAACGAACTGGCTCCAATTCTGCTTTCTCAGGCTGAACAGCCAGCCCAGGTGGGCGTGCCACCAGCCTTGGATATTGCCGACAAAGCCTTCCTTGAGCGGACGCGGCGAGTGCGGGTCGCCTTCCTTGTCAGTGAAGGCGTGATGCTGGCGGTGGGTGGCCGCCCAGAACAGGATCGGGCCCTGGGCTGCCATCGAACCGGCGATACCGAAAAACGCGGTGACCACCGGGCCGGCCTTGAACGCATGGTGGGAAAAGAAGCGGTGCATCCCCACTTCCACCCCCAGGGCGGTCAGCAGGTACATGCTGGCCAGTGCACCAAACTCCAGCCAGCCAATGCCCTGCTGCCAGGCCAGGACCAGTGCAACCACGGTGCCCACCGCCGGCACACCGACGGTCAGCCAGGCCAGTTGACGCTCGCGATGACCGGTACGGTCGATATGAGGATTCATGGCCGTCATGACAGAGCATCCGTAGGGGTTTTAAGAGGTTGTGCCGAGGCCGCAGCGGCCGAACGTCCGGCGCCGTAGCGCGCCAGGCTGTCGTTGAGCAGGGCCTGCCGGGTGGCCTGGCGCTGGACCTTGCCGCTGGTGGTCAGCGGGATGCCGCCCATGGGCGCCAGATGAATACGCGCCGGGGACACGCCAAACTGGCTGACCAGGGTGCTGGTGATCAGCTGGCGCAGTTGTTCCTGCTGGGCTTCGTCGAGTTTTTCGCTGCGCTTGATCTCGACCACGATCGCCAACTGCTCCTGCTGGCCGTTATCCACGCCCACCGCCACGCAACCATTGCTGCGGATGCGCGGGTCCGCGCTCTCGACCGCCAGTTCCAGGTCCTGGGGATACAGGTTGCGACCGGCAATGATGATCAGATCCTTGAGGCGGCCGGTGACGAACAGCTCATCCCGATACAAGGCCCCCAGGTCGCCAGTGCGCATGAAATGTCCGTCGACGCCCGGCAACTGGGCGCGGAACACTTGCTCGCTCAGCGCCTCCTTGCCCCAGTAACCAGCACCCACGTTATCGCCCTGGACCCAGATCTCGCCGATCTGGCCGTCGGCGACCGGCTGCAGGCTGACGGGATCGACAATCGCCAGGCGCAAGCCCGGGGCCACCCGCCCGCTGCTGACCAATGGCAAGGCGAATCCATCTTCGGCGTCGACAATGGCCAAGGTTCCGATGGCGAGCTGGTCCCGATCCACCTGGGTGTTGAATGCCGGTTGGTCATGGGGTTTGCCCGAGACCAGCACCGTCGCCTCGGCCAGTCCATAGCAGGGGCCCAGGGCCGCAGGGTTGAAGCCGGCGGCAGCGAAGCGCTCGGAGAAGCGCGCCAGGGTGCTTTGCCGGACCGGTTCGGCCCCACAGTAGATGGCCTTGAGCTTGCTCAGATCTAAGGCTGCCAGCTCGTCATCGGTGATGTTTTCAACACACAGATCAAAGGCGAAGTTCGGCGCGATGGTGACGTCGGCGCCATACCTGGACACCGCATCCAGCCAGCGCAATGGCCGCTGGACAAAATGCCCGGGGCTGATGAGCACGGTCGGAAAGGCGTCGTAGATCGGCTGCAATATGCCGCCCATCAGGCCCATGTCGTGATAGGGCGGCAGCCAGCTGCAACCCACGCGATCCTTGGCCTTGCCCATCCACTGGCTGGCGCTGCGGCAATTGCTATAGAGGTTGGCGTGGGTCAGCATCACGCCCTTGGGCGCGGAGGTAGAACCTGAGGTGTATTGCAGCAGGGCCAATTGACCGGGGGTCACAGCCTGCGCCTGCCAAGGTGCATTCTCCGTGGCCAGCTCTTGCGGATCGACCCATTGCGGCGCGGGTACATCATCCTGCAACAAGGCGTTGACCCGTTCCTGGGAGCGCATGAAACGCGAGCTGGTCAGCACGATTTGCGGATGGGCGTCGGCGCAGATCAACGCCAGGCGCTCCAGGCCTCGGGTCCCCACTGGCGGGAAAGCGGGAATCGCCACCGCACCGGCCAGGAACAGACCGAACAGGGAAACGATGTAGTCGATACCGGTCTCGAACAGCATCAGCACCCGTTTTCCCTGGGGCTCGAAAATCTGCAGCGCCGCGGCCAATCGTTGACTACGCTGCCACAGTTCGGCGTAGCTGATGGCCGCCTCCTCTTGCTCGCCATCGAGCAAGTGGATAAAGGCGGTTGCATCAGGTTGAAGCCAGGCGCGATAAGCCAGTACTTCGGTAACCGAACTTAAACATTCGATTCCCAGGGTGCCGGCCAGCGACAAATCATCAACTGCTAAGTGCGCTGAGAAGGTCTGATTAACATCATTTAGATAATCACGAGGCACGGCGTAGTTCATTCAAAATCCTTTTTAAATGGAGAGCCATATATTGACCTAATGGTCGTTTATTATTTTCAGCACTAAGGAACCGAACAAACACCCCTAACGAGGGGAGCTCTTACTAGGCAGTAGACAAGATGTCATTTTATTGACAGGGCGAAGCATTCACTTAATGAATGCCTATTTTCTTATATGTCCCACTGGGAATAGCGTGGGCAGAGAAAGTTAGATTTGGACGCGTTGAGAAGTCTGCCACCAGCTTGTATATTTTGCTAATGCACAAATGGACACTTACAGGGAGAAAATGGACATGGATGTGCTCACGTTGATCGCGCTGGAAGGAGCCATGGGGTCAAGTGTGGCGATCACCTTGGATGTGCTGCGTACTGCCAACCAGATCGCCGAAGTCATGGGACGCCCCACCATTACCTGGAAGATCATCGGCAGCAGTGAATCCGTACGAATGCGCAATGGCATGCGCCTGGATGCACTGCCACTGGACAGCGCCCAGACCATTGAAGGCAGCATGCTGGTCATCCCGGGGCTGGGGCTGGAAAACACCCAGGAGCTGGATTTCTTTGGCTGTCGCCGGGAAAAGCGGCAGCCGGGCCTCAGTCAGTCCACCGAGCTCATTGCCCGGCTCGGGCACAACGACATCCGCAAGCTGAGCAAGCTGGTGCAAGAACACCACCTGCGCGGGCGACAGACTGCGGCGTCCTGCTCGGCGGTTTTCGTCCTGGGGGAGGCAGGGATTCTCGAGGGCCGCACCGTCACCACCCACTGGCAACTGTACGAGACCTTCAAGCAGCGTTATCCCGAGGCGATACTCGACACAAAGCGCATGCTTATTCATGACGGAAATATGATTACTGCTGGCGCAGGCATGTCGCAAATGGATCTGATGCTTTATGTACTGCGCAATAAGATGGGTAATCAAATTGCCGAGCTGACCATGCGCTATCTGCTGATAGATGGTCGGCCTGCGCAATATCACTACATGGCCCTATCCAACTTACAAACAGAAAATCGCGAAGTGCTGATGCTGGAAAAGTTCATCGAGGACTGCCTGCCCAACGTTCCTCCATTGAGCACCATTGCCGAGCACTTGCGCATCACCGAGAAGACCTTATCGCGCAGAATCCGTAGCGCCACGGGTAAGCCGCCCATGGCCTTCATTCAGAAAGTTCGCCTGCAACATGTTCAAAGCTTATTGGAAACTACCAACATGAGCATTGAAGAAGTTGCCTTCAAAGTAGGCTATTCCGACGCGACGGCACTACGTCGATTGATGTGGAAAAACATGGGCTGCACGCCGAGCCAGTTGCGCAAGGCCAGGTCCGGCCCGCCGATCATCTGATCAGCGCGCGCTGGAGCCATCACTTGTCATCCTCGGCCGTGCCTGGCGCAGCCGGGGGAACCTTGCACAGCGGCACCAGCAGCAGCGCCACCACGAACATCATCGCCATCAGGCGGAATACATCGCCAAACGCCAGGGTCAAGGCTTCACGCCCCACCAATCTGCCGAGAATGCCCTGGGCCATGAGGAATGCGTGGCTGGAGTCAGGCGTATCGGCGGCGATCTTCAGGGCCAACTGCCCCATCAGTTCCTGGGCCGCAACCGCCTTGGCACCCAAGGATTCCGACAGACGCAGCCCCTGGGTTCGGGCGTCGTCCTGCAGCCAGGTGTTGACCGTTGCAATGCCAATGGCGCCCCCCAGGTTGCGCATCAGGTTGAACAGGCCGGAGGCCTGACGCAATTCCACGCCCTGGAATGAACTCAAGGCCATGTTCACGCTGGGAACGATGCACAGCATCAGGAACAGGCCGCGGGCAACTTGAGGAACCAGCAGCTCATCGAATCCCCAGTTGGACGTGACCCGGGAGGTCAGCCACAAGCTCAGCGCCAGGCCCAGAAAGCCCACCGAAATGATCAAGCGTCGATCAACCTTCTCCGAAGCCCGGGCGGCAATGATCGTACTCACCAGTTGCCCGATTCCCACGACGAAAACGGTGGTGCCGATTTCCAGGCTGTCGAAACCCCGCACTCGTCCGAGAAACACCGGGACCAGATAAGTCGAGGAATACAGGCCAAAGCCAATCACCAGGTTCAGCAGGCAGGCGATGGAAAAGGTCCGATCGCGAAAGGGCACCAACGACACAATCGGGTTATTCGAATACAGCGAACGCTCGATAAACAAACCAAAGGAGACAATGGAAACCCAGGCGGCAATGACAATCCCGCTATCGCTGAACCAGTCCTTGCGCGGCCCCTCTTCCAGCACGTACTCGAAGCATCCCAGTGCCAGGGCCATGGCCACGAAGTGCAGCCAGTCGATTCGCCGCAACATCGACAGATCGGGGCGATCCACGTCGATCAGCAGCGCCGCACCAACGCAGATCAGCAGCCCCGGCAGCACGTTGATAAAGAAGATCCAGCGCCAGTCCAGGTAGAAGGTCACCAGCCCGCCCACCGTGGGACCCAGCGTCGGCGCCAGCACCGCTGTCATGCCGAGGATGGCCGGGACCATCGCCCGCTGCTTGCCCTCGAATAGCACGAAACCCACGGCAAACACCGTAGGCACCATGGCCCCGCCGGCGAAGCCTTGCAGGGCCCGCAATACAATCATCGATTCGATGTTCCAGGCCATCCCGCAGCCAATGCTGAACAAGGTAAAAAATGCCGCACTGACAGAGAACAGCCAGCGGGTGGAAATCGCCTGGGCGAGGAATGCCGAGAAGGGAATCATGATCAGTTCGGCGATCAGATAGGCGGTCTGCACCCAACTCACTTCATCAGGGCCGGCACTGAGTCCGGCCTGCACATCGTTCAGGGATGCCGCCACGATCTGGATATCGATCAACGCCATGAACATGCCAAAGGCCATGATGGTGAAGACCAGAAACTTGCGTCGAGTGGACTGTTGACCAGGCTGGGCGCCCGCGTCAGGGAGGTCGGATACGCTTGTCGTCACGGTAGGTACTTCCCTGTAGTATTGCGACCGCCATATGAATATTATGATCGTAATTCAAAACAGCATGGAGCTTCAACATGGAGCAGAGCACCCAGACTCAGAACGCCATCCTGCAAGCCACGCAAGAGACGGAAAAGCCGCGCAAGCGCTCCAAACGGCCTCTGATCGCGGGTGCCATTGCCATGACCTTGGTGGCGGTCGGAGTGGCCCGGGTGCTGATGGCGCCTTCAACTGAAGCCACCGACGACGCCTACATCGCCGCCGATGCCACCTCCGTCGCACCACGGGTTCATGGCCTGGTGACCGAAGTCCTGGTCAAGGACCACCAGACTGTGACGGCCGGACAGCCCCTGGTGCGCATCAACAGCGAAGAGTTCGATAGCCGAGTCGCCCTGGCCGAAGGCGATCTCGCCGACAATCAAGCCCAGGTCGCCCTGGCTGAAGCAGCCCTGACGATCCAGGATGCCGAACAGCGCCTGGCCAACGCTCGGGTGCTGGCGGCGCGCACCTCAATCCGCACCAACCAGGCCGAGTCCAAGCGCGCAGGGGCGGAACGTAACCGTTTCGACACCCTGGTCACTACCGGTGCTGTGGCGCGCAACGAAGTCGAGAAATACAGCACTCAGGCGATCTCGGCAGAGCAAGGTCTCGCCTATGCCCAAGCCATGCTGCAAGTGGCGGAAAACGACCTTGCTGTCACTTCAGCCCAACGCGAACGCTTGCAGGCGCAGCTGCAAATGGCCAAGGCCAAGGTGGTGACGGCGAAAGCCCGACTGGAGCTGGCGCAACAGGACCTGCGACACACCACTGTCTATGCGCCGATGGATGGCACCGTGGGCAATCGGCAGATTCAAGTGGGGGACTATGTGCAACCGGGCTCACGCCTGCTGACCCTGGTGCCGCTGCATGACCTTTATGTATTGGCCAACTTCAAGGAAACCCAGACTCAGCACATGTACCCAGGCCAATCCACCCGTATCAAGGTCGATGCCTTGCCGGGCGTGAGTATCGTCGGCACCGTGGAAAGCCTGGCGCCGGGTTCAGGTTCGACCTTCGCCCTGCTGCCCTTTGAACCGGGAACCGGCAATTTCACCAAGATCGTGCAGCGGGTGCCGGTGCGCATTCGCTTCAACGCCGACCAACCGGGCCTCGAGCGCCTGCGGCCGGGTCTGTCGGTGACCGCCAAAGTCGATCTGGGAGACTCTCAGGAACGCGCAGTGGCCAGCACCCAGACCTCACTGAAAGTCAGCACCAACACAGCCGTCCCGGCGCACTGACAGGGCCGGCAACAGCTTCGCCCAGCGCCCCGCTCCAGGCGCCCAGACAGCCCCCGACAGATAACTCTGTTGGGGGCTGTTTGCTCAGTGCAGAGCCTGAAGGACCTACTCTGCCGTCGATGGCCTTTCCCACAGGTTGATCCGCCCCTCTTTGGCGAAATGATCGATTTCCGCCAGCTCCTCCACGGTAAAACTCAAGTTCTGCAACGCCCCGACATTCTCGATGATCTGCTCCGGTCGGCTCGCGCCAATCAGCGCCGAGGTCACCCGCGGGTCGCGCAGGGTCCACGCCAGGGCCAACTGCGCCAGGCTCTGGCCGCGATTCCTGGCGATCTCGTTGAGGGCCCGCACATGGGCGATATTGGCCTCGGACAAATGAGCGGCCTGCAACGAACCACCGCCCGGACGATTGACTCGCGCATCCTCGGGAATGCCATTGAGGTATTTGTCGGTTAGCAGCCCCTGGGCCAGCGGCGTAAAGGCGATGACCCCGACCCCAAGCTCGTCGGTGGTATCCAGCAAGTCCTTCTCCACCCAGCGGTTGAGCATGTTGTAGGCCGGCTGATGGATCAGCAACGGCACCTTCCACTCCTTGAGCAGCGCGGCGATTTCCCGGGTTTTCACCCCGGAGTAGGAAGAAATGCCGATGTACAGCGCCTTGCCCTGCTGCACCGCGCTGGCCAGGGCGCTGGCGGTTTCCTCCAGCGGGGTATCCGGGTCGAAACGATGGGAATAAAAGATATCCACATAGTCCAGGCCCAGGCGCTGCAGGCTCTGGTCCAGGCTGGCCAGCACATATTTGCGCGAGCCTCCGCCCTGGCCGTAAGGCCCTGGCCACATGTCCCAACCGGCCTTGCTGGAGATGATCAACTCATCGCGATAGGCCTTGAAGTCTTCCCGCAGCAGCCGGCCGAAATTGATCTCGGCACTGCCATAGGGCGGGCCATAGTTATTGGCCAGGTCGAAGTGATTGATGCCCAGGTCGAAAGCCGTGCGCAGCAAGGCGCGTTGGGTATCGATGGGCGTGCTGTCGCCAAAGTTGTGCCAAAGCCCCAGGGACAGCGCCGGCAGCACCAGGCCACTGCGTCCGACACGGCGATAGGGAATGGAGTCGTAGCGATTTTCGGCAGCTAGATAAGTCATCGAATCCTCTTTGGGTTGGGGTCAATCTGGAAGGGTTAACCTCGGCACACACATTGCCGGCCTTACTCACCGGCACACCACCGTGGGTACGGCCCTTCATACTCTGCTCTGAACAATCCGCGCCACTGCAGTTCCGGAATCTCCTGCGCCGCAAAATCCTGCAACCCTGCCGGACGATGCGATACCCACTGCCGGAAGGACTCAAATTTTTCCCGGGCACGACGCTGCGGTCAGCCATGAAAACGAACGTGCCAGGCATGATTTTCATGGATTACATACTAAATTCGTACTACCCAAGACGCCCTTTCAGGTCGACGCAAAAGTCCTGGGCGCAAGCCAGGGAGGACCGCACAGTGAACACCACCTCAGCGGTTTGCACCGCCAGATCGCGCCCGCTCTCGAAGACCCGAGCTGGACAATCAGGGGATAACCCTGGGATGGCCGCGCCACATTCAACGGCCCTTTGATTGGGAAGATTGCCGCGAAACTGTCCAGTAAATGCGGTAACTGCGGGTTATCGCACTGACCACTCATCTTATCCCGGACACAGGCATCGCCCTGCCATTTGCCGCAAAGCCCGGTCACTAACTGATAGAACTTCCGTGCCCGACGATAAGGTGCGACATGTTGCTCACGACCGAAATTCGCGCTTCGACGGCATTGTCGGAATTCACCCGATCCACCCCTTCCGCCCCCTGAAAGAAGGACCTTAAGACCACTATACGTACTACGTATCACGGTACGTTATAGTTCTTAGCACTAGTGGCAATACGCCCCGTTCGCTTGATCACGGCCGCCGAGGCCCAGCGCACAACCAAGGGTTCGAAGAAGGTGGAGCGGGCCATGCGCTCGGCAATGGAGTCTGTGGCGCTTGCCAGGCTGTCGGCGACAAACAGC
This sequence comes from Pseudomonas danubii, assembly GCF_042980055.1. Classification (NCBI taxonomy): domain Bacteria; kingdom Pseudomonadati; phylum Pseudomonadota; class Gammaproteobacteria; order Pseudomonadales; family Pseudomonadaceae; genus Pseudomonas; species Pseudomonas danubii. The sequence continues at coordinate 1,523,421 of NZ_CP116502.1, read as the reverse complement.
GCATCGAAGCGACATGGCTCCGGCGATCTGCGCCAGTTCTTTATAGACCGCAAAACCCAGTCTTGCCTGGGCCGGCATATACGCATGACGCCAGGCAGCAAGGTGCTGACCGACAGCCATAAGACAGGTCCCGAACTTGTTATGGCGGGGGGAACTGAGCACGGATGACTCCATGCTCATGCTGCAAAAGGGACAACCCCAAAGCTCGCCGTAGGAGCCGGTCGAAGCGCTCCGAGCTCGTCCAGGCTGCGCGGCTCACCGTGATGCGCCAAATAGCTCGGGCTGGCGCAGGTCACCTGTTGCAGATTCGCCACCCGTCGGGGGCAATCAGCGAGGGCGGCCGCATCGCCAACTTTTCCAGCAGCACCGGGGGCCTCAACCTGCCGGGCTATGCGCCGTACATCGCCAGCAAGGCCGCGGTGGAATCCCTGGCCCAGGTGTTCGCCAAGGAACTGCGCGGACGCCAGATCACGCTCAATGCCGTAGCGCCAGGGCCGGTGGCTAGCGAGCTGTTCGTAAAGGGCTAGAGCGAGGAACAAATGGCGAGTTTCGCCAAGATGCCGCCCCCGGAGCGCCTCGGCCAGCCGGAGGATATCGCCAACATCATCAGCTTCCTGGCAAGCCCGGCGGCGGCCTGGGTCAACGGACAGATTCTGCAGGCCAATGGCGGGCGGGTTTGACGCCTATGCTCGAAACACAAGCCCGTAAATCCATTCACCGGCAAGCGGTACGCCGCCTGGCCGCTCCTGCAAGGAGATGCCCATCATGCACACCACCATCATCATCACCTTCGGCCTGATCCTGCTGGCGCTGGTGCTGTTTATCGGCGAACGACTGGGCTTTGCCCGACAGACCTTGGGCTATGGATTTACGGGATTGTGGCTGGCGTTGACGGTGATCAACGGCGCGGTGGGGATGGTCACCGCCCATCAGCCCCTGAGATCGGAACTGATGGTCGGCAGCCTGGTGTTTGCCGTGCCAGTGCTGGCCCTGGTGCTCTACTTGCTGTTCACCAGGGCCTGAGCGTCTGGCTCAGCGCACCAGATGCAGGAACTGCATGTGGCGTTCGTACTGGTCGAGGATGTCGTTGATGATCTGCTCCTTGGTGTAACCCATCAGATCGTAATCCTGACTGCCCTCGGCCAGATGCACCTCGGCCCGGTAGTAACGGCGGTTGCGCAGCTCTTTGGGGCCCATGCCACCACGGGCGAAGGACGGGGTGAAGTACCCACGCATCTGCACCTGATAGATGAACGGATGCTGGTCGCCATGGCCGATTTCCAGGCTCACGCTGTCGTTGGCCGGGTCGGGCTGGGTCACCACGTTCAGGCCTTTCTCGACGAATACCGCGGTCACCTCTTCAATGGCCGGGCGCACCGTCTGATCAAGGAAGCGATACACCTCGTCCCGGGACGGGAAGTGCACCGCCTGGCTCAGGCGCTGGCGCCAGCCGCCCTTGCCGCGTCGCGAAGGCGCCACCGGGGCCAGGGAGTGCAGTTGGGCGATGCGCCGCTGCGATTCCAGGTAGAACGCCTTGTGCAGCCCCCACATCATCAACAGCAGAATCAGCGAGAACGGCAGCGAGGTCAGCACCACCGCCGACTTCAGCGAGTCGATGCTGCCAGCGAACAGCAACGCGCTGGTGACCAGCGCGGTCATCGCGCCCCAGAACACCCGCAGCCATTTCGGCCCGTCTTCATCGGCGTTGCCGCCCTTGGCCGACAGGGTCGAGAGCACCACAGTGCCGGAGTCCGCCGAGGTGACGAAGAACACGAAGCTGATGAACACCGTGACCGCGATCACGGTCTTGCTCCAGGGGTAGGTTTCCAGCAGCAGGTAGAGGGTCATCGACGGGTTGTCGATGGCCGACAGGCCCAGGGCGCTCATGCCGTGGTTGAGCACCTGGTCGATGGCGCTGTTACCGAAGATCGACATCCACGCCAGGGTGAAGCCCAGGGGAATCAGCAGCACGCCGAAGACGAACTCACGAATGGTCCGGCCCCGGGAAATCCGTGCGATGAACAGCCCCACGAAGGGCGACCAGGCAATCCACCAGGCCCAGTAGAACACCGTCCAACCGCCCAGCCAGTCGCTGGGCTTGTTGTAGGCGTAAACGTCGAAACTCTTGGTCGGCAAGGCGCCCAGGTAGTCCCCCAGGTTCTGGATCAGGGTGTTGAGCAGGTGCTGGGTGGGGCCAGCGAACAGCACGAACAGCAGCAGCGCCACCGCCAGCAGCATGTTGATGTCGGACATCACCCGCACGCCCTTGTCGACTCCCGACACCGCAACAATGATCGCCGCGCCCATCATCAAGGTGATCAGGCCGACCTGAATCCACTGGGTGTGAGCGATGCCGAACAGGTAGTCGAGGCCGGAGTTCAGGTGCAGCACGCCAAAGCCCATATCGGCACCCAGGCCGAACACCGTGGCGATGATGCCGAAGCCGTCCACCGCATAGCCGATGGGGCCGTTGATGCGCTTGCCGATCAGCGGATACAGCGCCGAACGCAGGGCCAGCGGCAGGTTATGCCGGTAGGCGAAGTAGGCCAGGGCCATGCCGACGAAGGCGAACACCCCCCAGCCGTGCAGGCCCCAGTGCAGGAACAGCAACTGCATGCCCTGACGCGCCGCCTCGGCAGTGCCGGCCTCACCCTGAGGCGGTTGCAGCATGTGGGTCAGGGGCTCGGAGACGCAGAAGAAGAACAGGGTGATGCTGATCCCGGCGGCGAACAGCATGCCGGCCCAGGACAGGTAACTGAACTCGGGTTCGTCGTGGTCGGCACCGAGCTTGATCTTGCCGTAGCCGGACAAGGCGGTGACCACCACGAAGACCAGGTACAGGGTCATCGCCAGCATGTAGTACCAGCCGACCGTGTTGGCCGCCCAGTTTTGCGCCGCCAGGAGCCAGGCGCCGGCCTGCTCGGGCATGGAAATCACCACCACGCCGAAGATCAGGATAAAGCTCGCGGCGAAGTAGAACACCGGAGGGTTCATGCGAATCAGAGTATTCGCGGAGCTGGATGGCGCACTCATGAAGGGTGCACCTCGAAGGGATGAAACACGGCTGAAATGTACGGACTCAGCAAAGGCAAGCCTCCTGTTGTGAGCGGGCAGCGAACCACCGGTTTAACTTGAACGAGCGTTCAAGTTAAACATGGATAGGCGGTCGAGGACTAATCGCAGGGCTCAGCGGTACTGTTCAGTACGCTAGCTCAGGGAAGGGTATGACGTATGTCGGACGCAATCGTTCAGCAGAAAAAACGCTGCCCGCACGCGGTGCCGCTGCCGCAGGCTGCGCGGGGTTTGGGCGGCATACCGGCGCGGCGAGATTGAAGCCGCTGAAATTCGGCGGCTCATCGACAAGCAAGGTCCTGCGGACCTTTTCGCAGCCTCGCAGGCTCGGCAGCGGCTACAAGAAGCTGGTGCAGCGGGAGGCATGGGCGCCTCTGTAGCCGCTGCCGCAGGCTGCGCCAGGCACCGCAGGGGCCTCGGCGGTGGTGGAATCGCCGGCGAGCCTGCGGCTCGTTCGCAGCCTTCGGCAGCGGCTACAGAAGGCCTGTCTTACTTTTGCGAGCCGTCGTCGTGCTGCAGGTTGGCCTGGGTCAGGTTGCAGCCGGCCGGCACGCTGCGGGTCAGCCAGACGTTGCCGCCAATGGTCGAACCCTTGCCGATGGTGATGCGCCCCAGGATGGTCGCGCCGGCATAGATCACCACATCGTCCTCGACGATCGGGTGACGCGGGTGGCCCTTCTGCAACTGGCCGTCTTCGTCCGCCGGGAAGCGCTTGGCCCCCAGGGTCACCGCCTGGTAGATGCGCACCCGCTCGCCGATGATCGCGGTCTCGCCGATCACCACACCCGTGCCGTGATCGATGAAGAAGCTGCGGCCGATCTGCGCCCCGGGGTGAATGTCGATGCCGGTGGCCGAGTGGGCAATTTCCGAACTGATCCGCGCCAGCAGCGGCAAACCTGCTCGGTACAGATGGTGCGCCAGGCGGTGGTGGATCACCGCCAGGATGCCGGGGTAGCACAGCAGCACTTCATCCACGCTACGGGCCGCCGGATCACCGTGGTAGGCGGCCAGCACGTCGGTGTCCAGCAACACCCGCAGGCCGGGCAGGGCCAGGGCGAAGTCCTGGATCAGGCGAATCGCCTTGGCGTTGACCTCGGCGTCCGCCTCACCGTTCTGCCGGGCCACATAACGCAGTTCAAGACGCGCCTGGGCCAGCAAGGCATTGAGCGCCGCGTCCAGGGTGTGGCCGACGTAAAAGTCTTCACTCTCTTCGCGCAAATCCACCGGCCCCAGGCGCATGGGGAACAGCGCACCGCACAGGGCTTCAAGGATCTCTGCCATGGCCGCTCGCGACGGCAGTTCGCGCCCGCCCTGCTCACCACTGACCCGACCGTTGCGGCTACGCCACTGATCACGGGCATCACGCAGTTGGCCAACGATGGTCTGCAATTGCCAATGGCTGGAACGCTCGCTCACGATAAGACTCCTTACTCGGGCGGCCGGACAATCGGGCCGCGCAAACGGCGATCACTTTACGCCCCACCAGGGCGAGGTTTAAGAACTAATTGTTCGGCTCACAGCACTTTTTCGCATAAGCGATTGACGGTTGCCCGGGCAAATATCGCTGCCTATAGTCCCTGCACCTTCCCTGTTCCGTGCGGACTCATGATCAAACAACAGCTTGCCCGCTTTAATCGTCTGGACCTGCTCGGGTCTACCACCGCCTTGGAAAAACTCGAACGCCTGTCGGCCTGGATCGGGCGCGATATCTACGTCAAACGCGACGACACCACGCCTCTGGCCATGGGCGGCAACAAGCTGCGCAAGCTCGAATACCTGGCCGCCGACGCCCTGGCCCAGGGCGCCGACACCCTGATTACCGCCGGGGCCATCCAGTCCAACCACGTGCGCCAGACCGCGGCCCTGGCCGCCAAGCTGGGGCTGGGTTGCGTGGCCCTGCTGGAAAACCCCATCGACACCGAAGACCCCAACTACCTGGGCAACGGCAACCGCCTGCTGCTGGATCTATTCGACGCCAAGGTCGAGTTGGTGGAGAACCTCGACCAGGCCGATGAACAGTTGCACGCCCTGGCCGCGCGCCTGCGCAGCAACGGCAAGACCCCCTACCTGGTGCCCATCGGCGGCTCCAATGCCCTGGGTGCCCTGGGTTACGTGCGGGCCGGCCTGGAGCTGGCGCAGCAGATCGAGGACAGCGGCCTGGAATTCGCCGCAGTGGTACTGGCCTCCGGCAGCGCCGGCACCCACAGCGGCCTGGCCCTGGCCTTGAGCGAAGTGCTGCCACAGTTGCCGGTGATCGGCGTGACCGTCTCACGCAGCGACGAGGATCAGCGGCCCAAGGTCCAGGGCCTGGCCGAACGCACCGCCGAACTGCTGGGGGTGAACCTGCCGGCGGCGTTCAACGTGCAACTGTGGGACGAATACTTCGCCCCTCGCTACGGCGAACCCAATGCCGGCACCCTGGCCGCGGTCAAGTTGCTGGCCAGCCAGGAAGGCCTGTTGCTCGACCCGGTGTACACCGGCAAAGCCATGGCCGGCCTGCTGGACGGCGTCGGTCGCCAGCGTTTCAACGATGGCCCGATCATCTTCCTGCACACCGGTGGCGCCCCGGCCCTGTTCGCCTACCCCGGCGCCTTCGCGTAGGAAGTGAAGTTTTGTGTAGGAGCCGGCTTGCCGGCGAAGAGGCCCGTAAGCCTTGCGCCGTCCTCGACGGCGCCTTCGCTGGCAAGCCAGTTCCTACGAGGGAGGAGATTGCTCGTGGACAACCAAACAAAAAAGAATAACAAAGTGAATTTATATTATTTTTAAAACTATAAACGCCGCTTTATAGTCGCGCCGCAGGCTGATTTGCCCAAAGACGCATACGCTGCATTAAGGCAGGATAAAGCGTCACGCTCGGCTCACCATTGGCCTGCATCTCCCACCGGCATCGTGCATAAGAAAACTCACAGGGGCTTGTCATGAATTTTTCCGTACTGCGTCGCAATCTGCTGATCGGCACACTGGGCCTGGCCCTCGGTGCCGGACTGATGGGACAAGCGGTTGCCGGCGAGCAACTGCAGAAAATCAAGGATGCGGGAGTGATCAACGTTGGCCTGGAAGGCACGTATCCACCTTTCAGCTTCGTCGACGAAAACGGCAAGCTGGCCGGCTTCGAAGTGGAATTCTCCGAAGCTCTGGCGAACAAGCTCGGGGTCAAGGTCAAGCTGCAGCCAACCAAGTGGGACGGCATCCTCGCGGCCCTGGAATCCAAGCGCCTGGACGCGGTGATCAACCAGGTGACCATCTCTGAAGAGCGCAAGAAAAAATACGATTTCTCCACCCCCTACACCGTCTCCGGGATCCAGGCCCTGACCCAGAAAAAGGATGACGGCAAGTTCAAGACCGCCGCCGACCTGGGTGGCCACAAGGTCGGCGTGGGCCTGGGCACCAACTACGAGCAATGGCTCAAGGACAACGTCCCGACCGCCATCATCAAGACCTACGACGATGACCCGACCAAGTACCAGGACCTGCGTGTAGGCCGCATCGACGCCATCCTGGTGGACCGTCTGGCCGCCTTCGAGCTGATCAAGAAAACCAAGGACACCCTGGTGGTCTCCGGCGAGCCCTTCTCCCGCCAGGAAGCCGGTGTGGCCCTGCGCAAAGGCGAACCCGAGCTGCTGGCTGCGGTGAACAAGGCCATCGAGGAACTGCGGGCCGATGGCACGCTGAAAAAACTCTCGGAGAAATACTTCAACGCTGACGTCACCCAATAATGGAAGCAGGTCTGCAACTGGCGCTGGATTCAGCGCCATTTCTCCTCAAGGGCGCGTATTACACGGTCATCCTCAGCCTCGGCGGCATGTTCTTCGGACTGCTGCTGGGCTTTGGCCTGGCCTTGATGCGGCTGTCGCGCTTCAAGCTGGTGAGCTGGATTGCCCGGGTCTACGTGTCGTTCTTTCGCGGCACGCCGCTGCTGGTGCAACTGTTCGTGATCTATTACGGCCTGCCGCAACTGGGGCTGGAACTGGACCCGTTGCCCGCCGCGCTGATCGGCTTTTCCCTGAACATGGCGGCCTACGCCTGTGAAATCCTCAGGGCCGCCATCGGCTCCATCGAACGCGGTCAATGGGAAGCCGCCGCCAGCATCGGCATGACCCGGGCCCAGACCCTGCGCCGGGCGATCCTGCCGCAAGCCATGCGCACCGCCTTGCCGCCGCTGGGCAACAGCTTCATCTCCCTGGTCAAGGACACGGCCCTGGCCGCCACCATCCAGGTGCCGGAACTGTTCCGCCAGGCGCAGCTGATCACCGCCCGCACCTTCGAAATTTTCACCATGTATCTTGCCGCCGCGCTGATCTACTGGATTCTCGCCAGCGTGCTCGCGCACCTGCAGAACCGTCTGGAACAGCGGGTCAATCGGCACGACCAGGAGTCTTGAAACCATGATCGTGGTGGAAAAACTGACCAAGCAGTTCAAGGGCCAGACCGTACTCAATGGCATCGACCTGCAGGTCAAGGAAGGCGAAGTGATTGCCATCATCGGCCCCAGCGGTTCGGGCAAGACCACCTTCCTGCGCTGCCTGAACTTTCTTGAAGAACCGACCAGCGGACGCATCCGCATCGGCGACATCGCCATCGACAGCAGCATCCCACTGAGCCAGCAACAAAGCCGGATACGCCAATTGCGCCAGCAAGTGGGTTTCGTGTTCCAGAACTTCAACCTGTTCCCCCACCGCACCGCCTTGGAGAACGTCATCGAAGGCCCGCTGGTGGTGAAGAAGACCCCACGGGAGCAAGCCGTCGCCCTGGGTCGCGCGCTGCTGGCCAAGGTCGGCCTGGCGGGCAAGGAAGACAGCTACCCCAGGCGCCTGTCCGGTGGCCAGCAGCAACGCGTGGCGATTGCCCGGGCCCTGGCCATGGAACCCCGGGTGATCCTGTTCGACGAACCGACCTCGGCCCTGGACCCGGAACTGGTGGGCGAAGTCCTCGCTACCATCCGCAGCCTGGCCGAAGAGAAGCGCACCATGGTCATCGTCACCCACGAAATGGGCTTCGCCCGGGACGTGGCCAACCGGGTGATCTTCTTCGACAAGGGCGTGATCGTCGAACAAGGCGAAGCCAAGGCGCTGTTCGCCAACCCTCAGCAAGAACGCACCCGACAGTTTCTCAGCAAGTTTCTCGGCACCTCGACCTGAGGCGCCCAAACTGCCCGCCCAAAACCTCCCCCTGTAGCCGCTGCCGAGCTTGCGAGGCTGCGACAAGGCCGCCAGGCCTTCAGCGGTCTTCAGAACCTGCGCCCGCGCTGCGGTCGTTCGCAGCCTCGCAGGCTCGACAGCGGCTACAGAAGCGCACCGCTGCCAGGATTCAACCCTTCTATCCATATTCCTAAAAGTTAGTTTATTTAATTTTTATACGCGCTTAGGGTATATGCACCGGACCACCGGACATTCTTGATTCTGATTTCGCCGCATGACGCGGCCTATCCAAAAGATGTGAGGTAGGTATGGTCCGGAACACAATCACCCCAGTGCAGATCGCCAGGGCATTGCGTGCAGCCAAGGAGTGGCACTGATGTCCAGTCTGGTTGAAGCACAGGTCCAGAGCGATCTGGATATTGCCCCCCTTTTGTTGCCCGCACGGGTTCTGCGCAACGACGCCGAAGCCCTGCAAGCCGCCCATGAACTGGCCGACGCGGCCCGCCAGCAGGCCGCTCAACGCGACCGCCAGCGCAAGCTGCCCTGGGCGCAGATCGAACAATTCACCCGCAGCGGCCTGGGCAGTATTTCCATCCCCCGCGCCTACGGCGGGCCACAGGTGTCCTTCGTCACCCTGGCCGAAGTCTTCGCGATCATTTCCGCGGCCGACCCGGCCCTGGGGCAGATCCCGCAGAACCAGTTCGGCATCCTCGGCCTGATTCTCGGCTGCGGCAGCGAGCGGCAGAAGAAACAGCTGCTGCAGAGCGTCCTGGAAGGCTGGCGCATCGGCAATGCCGGCCCGGAACGCGGGACCAAGAACACCCTGGAACTCAAGGCGCGGATCACCAAAGACGCCGACGGCCATGTCATCAACGGCCAGAAGTTCTACTCCACCGGCGCCCTGTTCGCCCACTGGGTAGCGGTCAAGGCACTCAACGAGGAAGGCCGCCAGGTGCTGGCCTTCGTCCGCCGTGGCACCCCAGGCCTGCGCATCGTCGACGACTGGTCGGGCTTCGGCCAACGCACCACCGCCAGCGGCACCATCCTGCTCAACGATGTGCGGGTCGAGTCCGAGCTGGTGCTGGACAACTGGCGAATCAACGAATCGCCGAATATCCAGGGCGCGGTGTCGCAACTGATCCAGGCCGCCATCGACGCCGGCATCGCCCGGGAAGCCGTGGCCGATGCCATCGCCTTTGTCCGTGAACGGGCCCGCCCGTGGATCGACGCCAACGTCGAGCGGGCCAGCGACGATCTGTACGTGATCGCCGAGATCGGCAAGCTGCAGATCGAACTGCACGCCGCCGAGGCTCTGCTGCGCAAGGCCGGCCAGGTGCTGGATCAAGTCAGCGCGGCGCCGATCACCGCCGAGTCCGCCGCCCGCGCCTCCATCGCCGTGGCCGAAGCCAAGGTGCTGACCACCGAGATCTCGCTGCTGGCCAGCGAAAAGCTCTTCGAGCTGGCCGGCAGCCGCGCCACCCTCGCCGAATTCAACCTCGATCGTCACTGGCGCAATGCCCGGGTGCACACCCTGCACGACCCGGTGCGCTGGAAGTACCACGCCGTCGGCGCCTACCACCTGAACGGCACGCTGCCGGCCCGGCATTCCTGGATTTAACCGCCCAGAACGCTTTTGACCAGATCTCTGGAGAAACACATGTCTCTTGCTCAACACGTCGCGGTCATCACCAGCGACGAACAAGCCCTGATTGTCGCCAGCGACCTGGCGGAAGATTTCAAACGCGACAGCGCCCTGCGCGACCGTGAACGGCGCCTGCCCCATCCCGAGCTGGAAGCCTTCACCCGCTCCGGCCTGTGGGGCATCAGCGTGCCCAAGGAATACGGCGGCGCTGGGGTGTCCAACGTCACCCTGGCCAAGGTCATCGCCCTGATCGCCGAGGCCGACGCCTCCCTGGGGCAGATCCCGCAGAACCATTTCTACGCCCTGGAAGTGCTGCGGGTGAACGGCAGCGAGCCGCAGAAGCAGCGGTTGTACGCCGAAGTCCTGGCCGGCCGCCGCTTCGGCAATGCCCTGGCCGAGCTGGGCACCAAGACCGCCCACGACCGCACCACCCGCCTGAGCCGCGACAGCAGCGGCCAGGGCTACCGCATCGACGGGCGCAAGTTCTACGCCACGGGCGCCATCTACGCCCAGCGCATTCCCACCTCGGTGGTGGATGAACATGGCGTGCAGCAACTGGCCTTCGTCCCCGCCGAGGCCCAGGGCCTGAGCGTGATCGACGACTGGAGCGGCTTCGGCCAGCGCACCACCGGCAGCGGCTCGGTGCTTTTTGAAAACGTCGCGGTGGACGAAGCCGATGTGGTGCCGTTCCAGAGCGCCTTCGAACGCCCGACCCCGGTCGGTCCCCTGGCGCAGATCCTCCACGCCGCCATCGACACCGGCATCGCCCGCGCCGCCTATGAAGACGCCCTGCGCTTCGTGCGGACCAAGACCCGGCCCTGGATCGATTCCGGCAACGACCAGGCCACGCAAGACCCGCTGACCCTCAAGAGCTTCGGCCACCTGAGCATCCGCCTGCACGCCACCGAGGCCCTGCTGGAGCGCGCCGGGGAATTCCTCGACCGGGCCCAGGCCGAGACCAATGCCGACACCGTGGCCGCCGCCTCCATCGCCGTGGCCGAGGTCCGCGCCCTGAGCACGGAAATCTCCCTGGCCACCGGCAGCACCCTGTTCGAACTGGCGGGCAGCCAGGCGACCCTGGCCGAGCACGGCCTAGACCGCCACTGGCGCAACGCCCGGGTGCACACCCTGCACGACCCGGTGCGCTGGAAGTACCACGCGGTGGGCAACTACTACCTCAACCAGCAGAACCCGCCACTGCGGGGGACCATTTGATGGCCGCGCCTGAAACCGCCAAGAAAAAGATCCTGCTCAACGCCTTCAACATGAACTGCGTGGGACACATCAACCACGGCCTGTGGACCCACCCACGGGACCATTCGACCCAGTACAAGACCCTCGAATACTGGACCGAACTGGCCCAACTGCTGGAGCGCGGACTGTTCGACGGGCTGTTCATCGCCGACATCGTCGGGGTCTACGACGTCTACCAGAACTCGGTGGACGTGCCCCTCAAGGAGTCGATCCAGCTGCCGGTCAACGACCCGTTGCTGCTGGTTTCTGCCATGGCGGCAGTGACCAAGAACCTGGGCTTCGGCCTCACCGCCAACCTCACCTACGAGGCGCCCTACCTGTTCGCCCGGCGCCTTTCTACCCTCGACCACCTGAGCCGTGGCCGGGTCGGCTGGAACATCGTCACCGGCTACCTGGACAGCGCCGCCCAGGCCATGGGCCTGAAGGAGCAGATCGAGCACGACCGCCGCTACGACCAGGCCGACGAGTACCTGGAGGTGCTGTACAAACTCTGGGAAGGCAGTTGGGAAGACGACGCGGTCCTCAACGACCGCGAGCAGCGCATCTATGCCCAGCCGGACAAAGTGCACAAGGTCGAGCACCAGGGCGAGTTCTATCAGGTCAGCGGTTATCACCTGTGCGAGCCATCACCGCAGCGCACCCCGGTGCTGTTCCAGGCCGGCAGCTCGGATCGCGGCCTGCTGTTCGCCGGGCGCCACGCCGAGTGCGTGTTCATCAGTGGGCAGAACAAGGCCGCGACCAAGGCCCAGGTGGACAAGGTCCGCGCCAGCGCCGTGGCCGCCGGGCGCAACCCTGAAGACATCAAGGTGTTCATGGGCCTCAATGTGATCGTCGGCGAGACCGAGGAGCTGGCCTGGAACAAACATGCCGAGTACCGCCGTTACGCCAGCGCCGAAGCCGGGGTGGCGCATTTTTCCGCGTCCACCGGGATCGATTTTTCCCAGTACGAGATCGACGAGCCCATCCAGTACGTGAAGAGCAATGCCATCCAGTCGGCCACCAAGCACCTGCAAAACAACGACTGGACCCGGCGCAAGCTGCTGGAGCAGCACGCCCTGGGCGGCCGCTACTTCACCGTGGTCGGCTCACCGCAGCAGGTGGCCGACGAGCTGGAATCCTGGATCGCCGAAACCGGCCTGGACGGCTTCAACCTGACCCGCATCGTCACCCCGGAAAGCTACGTCGACTTCATCGATCTGGTGATCCCCGAGCTGCAGCGGCGCGGCTCCTACAAGACCGCCTACGACGACGGCACCCTGCGGGAAAAACTGTTCCACGAAGGCCGCAAATTGCCGCAACGACACACCGGCGCGGCCTACCGCCGCTGAGACGAGGTGGCTCTGCCGAGCCGCCGTGGCTGGAACTCTTGTGGCGAGGGCGCTTGCTCCCTCGCCACAGACAGCGGTCTTCGCCACACCCAAACGCAATTGTTCAACCTCCTCATTCGGATTGACTGGAAGTAACCATCATGAAAACCACGCTCCTGCGCCACCCGGTCAAAGCCCTGGCCCTCGCCCTCGGCCTGTTCAGCAGCGCCGTCTTCGCCGCCGACGCGCCGCTCAAGGTCGGCACCACCGCCGCCTTCGCCATTCCCCTGGAAGCGGCCGTTGCCGAAGCCGGCAAGCAGGGCCTGAAAGTCGAACTGGTGGAATTCACCGACTGGATCGCGCCCAACGTCAGCCTGGCCGCCGGCGATATCGACGTGAACTACTTCCAGCACATTCCGTTCCTGGAAAACGCCAAGGCCGCCGCCGGTTTCGATCTGGTGCCCTTCGCCCCGGGGATCATCAACAACGTCGGCCTGTACTCGAAGAAATACAAAAGCTTCGACGAACTGCCACAAGGCGCCAGCGTGGCCATCGCCAACGACCCGATCAACAGCGGCCGTGGCCTGCAACTGCTGGCCAAGGCCGGGCTGATCACCCTCAAGCCGGGCGTGGGCTACAAGGCCACCGAAGAAGACATCGTCAGCAATCCAAAGAAGATCAAGATCCTCCAGGTCGAAGCCGTGCAACTGGTGCGCGCCTATGACGACGCCGATCTGGTCCAGGGCTATCCGGCCTACATCCGTCTGGCCAAGACCTTCGATGCCGGCTCGGCGCTGCTGTTCGACGGCCTGGACCACAAGGAGTACGTGATCCAGTTCGTGATCCAGCCCAAGAGCAAGAACGACCCGCGGCTGATCAAGTTCGTCGATATCTACCAGCACTCGCCAGCCGTTCGGGCTGCCCTGGATAAAGCCCATGGCAAGCTCTACCAAGCCGGCTGGGAAGGTTGAAATGAGTGTCGCGACGCTACAGCGCAAGCTGCCGGAACCGGCGCCCCAGCGTGCCGAGCAGACCGAGTTGCACCCCGAACTGAACCGCGCCCAGGTGCGTTTTATCGGCCTGGGCAAGACCTACCAGGGCCAGCAGGGCCCGGTGCAGGCCCTGCACGGCATCGACCTTTCGATCCAGCGCGGTGAGGTGTTCGGCATCATCGGCCGCAGCGGCGCCGGCAAGTCGTCACTGATCCGCACCATCAACCGCCTGGAGCAACCCAGCAGCGGCCGGGTGCTGATCGATCAGGTGGACATCGGCGACTTCGACGAAGACCGCCTGGTAGCCCTGCGCCGACGCATCGGCATGATCTTCCAGCACTTCAACCTGATGTCGGCCAAGACCGTATGGCACAACGTCGAGCTGCCGCTGAAGGTCGCCGGGGTGCCCAAGGCCGAACGCGAGCGCAAGGTCCGCGAGCTGCTGGAGCTGGTGGGCCTCAAGGACAAGCACCAGGCCTACCCGGCGCAGCTGTCCGGCGGCCAGAAACAACGGGTGGGGATCGCCCGGGCCCTGGTCCACGATCCCGAGATCCTGCTGTGCGACGAAGCCACTTCGGCCCTGGACCCGGAAACCACCCAGTCGATCCTCGGCCTGCTGAAAGAGATCAACCAGCGCCTGGGCCTGACCATCATCCTCATCACCCACGAGATGGCGGTGATTCGCGAGATCTGCGACCGGGTGGTGGTGCTGGAACATGGACGCATCGTCGAACAGGGACCGGTCTGGGAAGTCTTCGGCCATCCGCAACACGAGGTCAGCAAGACCCTGCTGGCGCCCTTGCAGCACGGCCTGCCGCCAGAGCTGCAAAGCCGCCTGCACAGCCAGCCGACGGCGGCCGACGCGGCGCTGGTACTGAGCCTGCGTTTCACCGGCGTCAAGCATGAAGAGCCGGACCTGGCGGCGCTGTTCGGCGCCCTGGGCGGTCGCGTGCGCCTGCTGCAAGGCGGGGTGGAACGCATCCAGGGCCACGCCCTGGGGCAACTGCTGCTGGCAGTCCAGGGCTCGCCCCTGGGCGCCGAGGAACTGCGCCAGCGCGCGGGGCACTGGGCACAACAAGTGGAGGTACTGGGCTATGTGGTTTGATCGCTTGTTGCAGGGCATTCTCGACACCCTGCTGATGGTCGGCGTGTCCTCGCTGATTGCCCTGCTGGTGGGGATTCCCCTGGCGGTGATCCTGGTCACCAGCGGCAAGGGCGGGATCTATGAAGCGCCGAACCTGAACCGGGCCCTGGGTGCCTTTGTGAACCTGTTCCGCTCGATCCCGTTCCTGATCCTGATGGTGGCGCTGATCCCCTTTACCCGGCTGATCGTCGGCACCACCTACGGCGTGTGGGCGGCGGTGGTGCCGCTGACCATCGCCGCCACGCCGTTCTTTGCGCGGATTGCCGAAGTGAGCTTGCGGGAGGTCGATCACGGCCTGATCGAAGCCGCCCAGGCCATGGGCTGCCGACGCTGGCACATCGTCTGGCACGTGCTGCTGCCTGAAGCGCTGCCGGGCATCGTCGGCGGTTTCACCATCACCCTGGTGACCATGATCAACTCCTCGGCCATGGCCGGGGCGATTGGCGCGGGCGGGCTGGGGGACATTGCCTACCGCTACGGTTACCAGCGTTTCGACAGCCAGATCATGCTCACGGTGATCGTGCTGCTGGTGATCCTGGTGGCGGCGATCCAGCTGGGCGGCGACCGTTTGGCGCGGGTGCTGAACAAGCGCTAGTGGCACCCCGTGTAGCCGCTGCCGCAGGCTGCGACAAGGTCCGCAGGACCTTCCGAGGCCCTCAAGAGCGGCGTCTCCTGCGGAGCCGTTCGCAGCCTTCGGCAGCGGCTACAGGGTGCATGGGGTATATTCGGGCCATTCCTCTTCACGCCATGCAGCCCGCCATGAAACTTGCTCCAGACGACCTAGACACCATCACCGCCACCACCCTCGGCCACTACCAGCAGGTGGCCGAAGACTTTCGTGAAGGCACCCGCGACCACGACGTCAGCCAGAACATCGACGCGCTGCTGCGGCATATCCAGGGCCCGGCGCCCTTCAGCGTGCTGGATTTTGGCTGCGGCCCGGGGCGCGACTTGCAAACCTTTACCCGCCTCGGCCATATCGCCATCGGCCTCGACGGCTGCGAGCGCTTTGCCCAGATGGCCCGGGACGACAGCGGCTGCGAAGTCTGGCAGCAGGACTTTCTCAAGCTTGATCTGCCCGCGGCCCGCTTCGACGGCATCTTCGCCAACGCAGTGCTGTTCCACATTCCCCGCCAGGAACTGCCACGGGTGCTCAAGCAACTGCATGCGAGCCTCAAGGACGGCGGCGTGCTGTTCAGCTCCAACCCGCGCGGCGACAACCAGGAAGGCTGGAACGGCCCGCGCTACGGCGCCTACCACGACCTCGCAAGCTGGCAGGCGTTGCTGACTGAGGCAGGCTTTGTCGAGCTGGAGCATTACTACCGCCCCGCCGGCCTGCCCCGGGAACAGCAACCCTGGCTGGCCAGCGTCTGGCGCAAGGCCTGAGCCCCCCGCCACACTCCCCCGTAGGCGCCGGCTTGCCGGCGAAGGCGTTTCCGGATCAAGCGCTCGCCTCCCGGGGCCCTTCGCTGGCAAGCCAGCTCCTAAGAGGCCGTGGGGCGAGTGCGGTCAGTGTCTTGGCTGGGCTCCTTGATTTTGTACCAGGCCACGTACAGCGCCGGGAGGAACAGCAAGGTCAGCAAGGTGGCAACGATGATGCCGCCAATCATGGCGTAGGCCATCGGCCCCCAGAACACTTCCCGGGCAATCGGGATCATCCCCAGGCTGGCCGCTGCTGCGGTCAGCAGGATAGGTCGACGCCGATGGTGGGTGGCTTCCAGTACCGCGTCCCAGGGGTGATAACCCTCGCGCTCGTATTCGTCGATCTGGGTCACCAGGATCACCGAGTTGCGAATGATGATGCCGATCAGCGCGAGAATCCCGAGGATCGCCACAAAGCCCATGGGCGTGCCGGTGGGCACCAGGGCCAGGACCACGCCAATCAGCCCCAGAGGCGCGACGCTGGCCACCAGGAACAGCTTCTGCACGCTGTGCAACTGGATCATCAGGAAGGTCGCCATGAGGAACAGCATCAGCGGCACCACCTTGGCAATCGGACCCTGGGCCTTGCTGCTTTCCTCCACGGTGCCGCCGGTGGCCACCGAGTAGCCGGCAGGCAACTGCGCGGCAAACTGGTCGATGTCCGGCTGCAATTGCTTGACCAGGTCGGTGGGCTGGATCGCGTCGCGCACCGCCGCCTTGATGGTGATGGTGGGTTTGCGGTCGCGGCGCCACACCAGCGGCTGCTCCAGTTCGTAGCCCACCGTGGCGAAGGCCAGCAGCGGAATCGAGGTGCCATTGGGGGTGACGATCTGCAGGTTCTGCAGGGTTTCCGGTGAGTCGCGCTCACTGTCGTCGGCACGGCCGACCACGTTGATCAGGTAGATGTCGTCATGCACCTGGGTCACGGTGGAACCGCTGACGATGCTGTTCATCAGTCGCGCCACATCTTCCGAGGACAGCCCCAGTTGCCGCGCCTTGTCCTGGGCGATGTCGATGCGCAGCACTTTGCCGGGCTCGTTCCAGTCGTAGATGATCTCGCCGATGTGCGGGTTCTGGTCCAGTTCGGTGGCCAGGTCGATGGCGTGCTTGCGCACCTGGTCGATGTCCTTGCCGCTGACCCGGTACTGGATCGGCCGCCCCACCGGCGGGCCCATTTCCAGGGCCTGCACATAGCTGCCGATGCCGACGAAGTCTTCGCGCAGGCGCTTGCGCAAACGCTCGGTCAGGGCCGTGCGCTGCTCCAGGCCCTTGCTGACGATCACCAGCTGGGCGTAGTACGGATTCTGCAGTTGCTGGTCCAGGGGCAGGTAGAAACGGATCGCGCCTTCGCCGATGTAAGTGCTCCAGCGCTCGATGTCCGGGTCGTCCTTGAGGGTCGCTTCCAACCGATCCACGGCCATGCGGGTCTCGTCGATCGAGGCGTTCTGCGGCAGGTTGAGGTCCACCAGGATCTCCGGCCGGTCGGAAGACGGAAAGAACTGGTTCTGCACAAAACGCATGCCGAACACCGACGCGGCAAACAGCAGCACGGTGATGCCAATCGCCCACCAGCGGTTGCGCATGGCCCACAGCAGGCCGCCATTGAAGGCGCGACCGACGCGCCCCGGCTCCTCGGAGTGGGGTTTGACGTTGGTGCTGAGGATGTGGATGCCGATCACCGGGGCAAACAGCACCGCGACGATCCACGACACCAGCATGGCCACGGCGATCACCGCGAACAGGGTGAAGGTGTACTCACCAGCGGAGCTGGCGTTGAGGCCGATAGGTACGAAGCCGGCCACGGTCACCAGGGTCCCGGTGAGCATCGGGAAGGCGGTGGAGGTGTAGGCAAAGGTCGCCGCCTGCTCCTTGCTCTCGCCCTTCTCCAGGCGCGTGACCATCATTTCCACGGTGATCATGGCGTCGTCCACCAGCAGCCCCAGGGCGATGATCAAGGCCCCCAGGGAGATCCGCTGCATGGTGATGCCGCTGTACTCCATGAACACGAAGACCATGGCCAGCACCAGCGGAATCGAGCAGGCCACCACCAGCCCGGCGCGCATCCCAAGGCTGATGAAGCTCACCACCAGCACGATGATCACCGCCTCGAACAAGGCGCTGGTGAAACCGCCCACCGCTTCCTGCACCACCTCGGCCTGATCCGAGACCTTGTGCACGCCGATACCGATTGGCAGATCGGCGGTCAGCTCATTCATGCGCGCATGCAGGGCCTTGCCGAATTCCTGGATGTTGCCGCCCTTCTTCATGGCAATGGCCAGGCCGATGGCCGGCTGGCCATTGAAACGGAACAGCGGTGTGGCAGGGTCGACGTAGCCGCGACTGATGTCGGCGATGTCGGCCAGGCGATAGAAGCGGTCGTTGAGGCGCAGGTTGACCGTGGCCAGGTCCTTCTCCGAGGCGAACTGCCCCGAGGTGCGCACCGAGATCCGCTCCGGCCCGGCCTCGATCACCCCGGCCGGGGTCACCGCGTTCTGCGCTTGCAGGCTTTGCAGGACCTGGCGCTGGTCGATGCCCAGGGCCGCCAGCTTGCGCGTGGAAAAGTTCAGGTAGATGACTTCGTCCTGCTCACCGACCATCTCCACCTTGCCCAGGTTCGGCACTTCGCGGATCTCGGCGCGCACCTGCTCCACGTAGTCACGCAGTTGGCGCATGCTCAGGCCGTCGGCGGTGAAGGCGTAGATCGAACCGAACACATCGCCGAACTCATCGTTGAAACCCGGACCCTGCAAGCCCTGGGGGAAATCGCCGCGGATGTCGTTGATCTTCTTGCGCACCTGATACCAGATCTCGGGAATGTCCTTGGCACTGGTGGTGTCGCGCAGGTTGACGAACACCGTCGACTCGCCGGGGCGGGTGTAGCTTTTCACGTAGTCGAGCGAGTCCAGCTCTTCGAGTTTTTTCTCGATGCGGTCGGTGACCTGCTTCAGCGTTTCTTCCTGGGTCGCGCCGGGCCAGCGAGTCTGGATGACCATGGTCTTGATGGTGAAGGACGGGTCTTCCTCGCGCCCCAGGTTCAGGTAGGAAAACACCCCCATCAGCAGCGCAACAAACATCAGGTACCAGACGAAGGACTGATGCTTGATCGCCCACTCGGACAGGTTGAAGCTCCCTTTGCTGTCAGGCGTCATTGTGCGCGGCCCTCATCGACTTTGACTTTCTGCCCCGGCTTGAGGCTGTTGACCCCGGCGCTGACGATGCGCTCGCCGGGCTTGACCCCCTGGCTGATCAGCGCCGAATCGCTGTCGCGGCTGAGCACTTTGATCTCCCGGGGGGCGACGGTCTGGCTCTGCGGGTCGATGACCCAGATCCGGGTCTGGCCATCCACCTCTTGCAGGGCCGTCAGGGGCAACTCGGTGCGCGGCTCGATGGCCGAGCTCAGGGTCACGCTGATGGCGGTGCCCAGGCGAAAGGCCTCGGGAGTGTCCTTGAGGGTCAGGCGGGCGCGACGGGTACGGGTCGCGCTCTGGGCCTGGGGCTCAATCTCGCGCACGGTGGCCGTGGTGCTGATGCTCGGGTCGAGCTGGGCCGCGACCTTGAACTCCACGTCCGCCGGCAGTTGATCCACCAGGGTCGCCGGCAGATCGATCACCGCCTCCTTGATCTGCGGCCGGGCCAGGGTCACCACCTGCTGGCCGGCGGTCACTACCTGTCCGGCTTCGGCATTCCAGGCGGTGACCACGCCGCCGTGATCGCTGCGCAGTTGGCTGTAGTTGAGCTGGTCCTGGGCCTGGCGCACGGCCGCCTTGGCCTGAGCCAGGGAAGCGCCGGTGGTCTTCAAGTCGGTCTGGGCAATGTCCAATTGCGCCTGGGCGCCGACGCCACGGTCGAACAGCTCCTGCTGGCGCCGGGCGTTGGCCTGGGCGTTGATCCACTGCGCCTCGACCTTGGCCAGGTCACCCTGGGCGGCCCGCAGCTGGTTCTGCTGGTCGGTGGGATCGAGGGTCGCCAGCAAGTCCCCGGGCCCCACTTCGGCACCGACATCCACATTGCGGCTGGCAATCCGCCCCGGCACCCGAAAGCCCAGGTTGGTTTCAAAACGGGCCTGGATGTTGCCGGCAAAGCGCCCGAGGCTTTCCTCCGATTGCGGCGCCACCTGGATCGACAGCACCGGACGCACCGGCTCCGGCGCCGGCTCTTCCTTGGAGCAGCCCAGCAGCAAGAGGCTGGCCCATAACAACGGCAGCAGGCGCTTCATGGTTGTGCTCCCTGTTCCTTGGTCGGCCCGGCAATCTCGACCAACATCCCCGGGTGCAACAACTGCCCCCCAGCCACCACCACGTTCTCGCCGCCCTTGAGGCCGTCGCTGATGATCACCTGGCCGGTCAGGTAACGCCCGACCTTGACGCTGTGCAGCACGGTCTTGCCGTCCTCGCCCACCAGCCACACCGCCGGTTCGCTGAGGTTCTTGGTCAAGGCCGACCAAGGCAGCACCACCGTGGCCTTGCCGTGGGCCCGGGCGGTGGCACTGACCACCGAGCCCAGGTCCATGCCCGCCGGCAGCGAATCGAGCACCACCTTGACCTGCACCGTACCGCTCTGGGCCGAGACCACCGGGGTCACCTCGCGGACTTTGCCGGTGGTGGTCACCTTGGGGTTGTCCAGCAGGCTGACGTGGATGGTTTCCTGGCCCGGCGGCTGCATCAGCAGCGATTCGTAGACGTTGAACACCGCGTCGCGCTCACCGTCCCGGGCCAGGCTGAAGATCGGCATGGTGGCCTGTACCACCTGACCGACCTCGGCCTGACGCGCGGTAATCACCCCCGGCGCCTCGGCCACCAGTTCGGTGTAGCTCAACTGCTCGCGGGCATTGGCCAACTGCGCCTGGGCCGCGCTCAAGGCGCTCTGGCTGCTGCGCAGGGCGGCCTGGGCCGAATCGTATTCGCTCTGGCTGGTGTAGCCCTTGGGCAAGAGTTTCTGCTGGCGAACGAAGGCGGCACTGGCCTGCTTGACCCGTGCCTGTTCGGCAAACACCGCGGCAGCGGCGGAATCGACGTTGGTCTGCAAGTCCTTGGGATCGAGCCGGGCCAGTACCTGCTGGGCGGAAACCCGGTCGCCGACATCCACCAGACGCTGGATGATCTTGCCGCCGACGCGGAACGACAACTCGGTCTGCACCCGGGCCTGGACGTCACCGGTGAGGGTCACCGACGGGGCAAAATCGCTGCTCTGCACTTGCTGGATACGCACCCGCGGGCGTTCCTTCTCAGTCGGCTTTTCCGCTCCGCAGCCGCCGAGCAGCGCCAGCAGACTCAGCCCCACTATCCACCTCGATTTGAGACCAGCCATGCAGGCTCCTTGTGCTTGATCGTCGCGCCAGTGACGTTACGACTGTGAGCTTAGAACAGGGTTCAACCCTTGCACGCAGGTCTCATAAACAGGGCTTTCGTAGCGAGGACGCCAGCTCCCGCTCGGCCGACCGACGCCCCTGGGCGCCGTAGTCGCCAGCCTTGCAGCGCACCCTGTCCGGGCAAACACAGCAGCGGTTTCGGGAGCGGCGGCGAGCAAGCTCCCGCTCTACAAATCAGGCACACTGCGCACCACGCAACAGGAGACCCCGGCATGCTCAAGACCCTGGCGGTGGCCAATTACCGCTCCATCAACAAACTGGTGATGCCCCTCGGCCGACTGAACCTGATCACCGGCGCCAATGGCAGCGGCAAGTCCAATCTGTACCGCGCCCTGCGCCTGCTGGCAGAGACCGCCCAGGGCGGCGTGGTCAATGCCCTGGCCAAGGAAGGCGGGTTGGAATCGACCTTCTGGGCCGGGCCGGAAAACCTCAGCCGACGCATGCGCAACGGCGAGGTGCCGATCGAGGCCAGCGTGCGCTCTTCCAGCAAGCGCCTGCGCCTGGGCTTTGCCGGAGAAGACTTCAGCTACGCCATCGCCCTGGGTCTGCCGGAGCCCAGTCACTCGGCGTTTGCCCTGGACCCGCAGATCAAGAAGGAATGCATCTGGTCCGGGCCGCTCTACCGTCCCGCCAGCCTGCTGGTGGACCGTGCCGGCCCGTTGATCCGCACGCGCCAGGGCCGCAGCTGGGACGTGCTGGCCCAGCACACGCCGGACTTCGACAGCCTGTTCGATCAAGTGGGCAGCCTGCGCGGCTCGCCGGAAGTGCTGCAGATGCGCGAGTTCATTCGTCGCTGGCGTTTCTACGATCACTTTCGCAGCGACAGCGAAGCCCCGGTGCGCCAGCCGCAACTGGGCACCCGCACGCCGGTGCTGCATCACGATGGCCGCGACCTGGCGGCGGCGTTGCAGACCATTCGCGAGATCGGCGACCCCGAGGCGCTGCAGGCGGCCATCAGCGACGCCTTCCCCGGCGCGCGGCTGAACATCGCCCCGCTGCAGGGTGGACGCTTCGCCATCGAGTTCTATCAGGAGGGGTTATTGCGACCGCTGTCGGCCGCGGAACTGTCGGACGGCACCTTGCGCTACCTGTTGCTGGTAGCGGCCTTGCTGACCCCGCGTCCGCCGAG
Source organism: Pseudomonas danubii (assembly GCF_042980055.1). Classification (NCBI taxonomy): domain Bacteria; kingdom Pseudomonadati; phylum Pseudomonadota; class Gammaproteobacteria; order Pseudomonadales; family Pseudomonadaceae; genus Pseudomonas; species Pseudomonas danubii. Next base: position 1,500,953 of record NZ_CP116502.1, on the reverse strand, counting down.
CCTGATGGTGCTCAACGAACCGGAGACCAGCCTGCACCCGGACCTGTTGCCGGCCCTGGCGCGCTTGATCATCAGGGCTTCAGAGCAGTGCCAGGTGTGGGTGGTGTCCCACGCCCGGCGCCTGATCGCGGCCTTGCAGGAAGACCCCGAATGCAACTGCATCGTGCTGGAGAAAGAGCTGGGCCAGACCGGCATCGTCGGCCAGCGCATGCTCGACGAACCGGCGTGGTACTGGCCCGACTGAAAATCGCGCCTCCCACACCCTGTAGCCGCTACCGAAGGCTGCGATAAGGTCCGCAGGACCTTCCGAGGCCCTCAAGAGCGGCGTCTCCTTCGGAGCCGTTCGCAGCCTTCGGCAGCGGCTACACAGTGGATTCAGCAGCCGACAGTACGCCTCAGCCCTGCCATTTGCCGCCTTCGACAATCACGCTCTCAGGCGGGGTGTCATCGCTCAGCTCTTTGCGCACGTACTGGTCATACAGCTTGAGCAGGTACTTTTCTTCGCCCAGCTTGGCCAGTTCGGCATTCACCCAGTCCCGCAATTCGATGTTGCCCTTCTTCACCGCCGGGGCAATCGGTGCCTGCTCGCCCAGGGTCTGGGGCAATACGCGGTAGCCCGGGTTCTGCTTGGACCAGCTGAACAGGATCAGGTTGTCCTGGGCGTAGGCGTCGCCACGGCCATTGGCCAGGGCTTGCAGGGACTCGGTGTTTTTCTCGAACTTGAGCAGCTTCCAGTCCGGGTGGTTCTGGGTCAGCCAGATGTCTGCGGTGGTGCCGGTGGTGACGATGGTGGTGCGGCTTGCCAGGTCATCTAGGCTCTTCACCGGGCTGCCTTCGGGTACCAGGGCCTGCACCGCCACCTTGAGGTTGGGGTTGGTGAATTCCACCGCTTGCTTGCGCTCCGGGGTCACGGTCATGTTGGCCAGGATCAGGTCAACCTTGTCGCTCTGCAGGAAGGGAATACGGCTGGCCGGTTCCACGGCGACGAACTCCACCTTGTTCTCGTCCCCCAACAAGTCCTTGGCGAACTGGCGGCCGATGTCGGTATCGAAGCCCACATAGCGCCCGGTTTCATCGACGAAACCGAACGGCGGCTTGTCGGTGAACACCCCGACGATCAGCTTGTCCCGGGCCTTGATCTTGTCCAGGTAACCGGCCGCCGGCGCGGCGCTGGCAGCGGTGGCCGCAGGCTTGGGTGCATCATTGGATTTTTCGCAGCCGGCCAGCAGGGCCAGACCGAACAGCGGCAGTAACAACAGCGAAGACTTGGCAGTTTTCATAAGAGCTCCAGTTCCTTTTTAGGGGCTTTCTTGGGCAGTGCTTCAACGAACGAGAACTTCTCCAGGAACTGCTGCGCGCGTGCGCTCTGCGGGTTGGTGAAGAAAGCCTCGGGGGTGTTCTGTTCCACGATGCGCCCGCCATCCATGAACACGATGCGGTCGGCCACGGCCCGGGCGAAGGCCATTTCATGGGTGACGATCAACAGGGTCATGCCGTCCCGGGCCAGGCCCTGGATCACCTGCAGCACTTCCTTGACCATCTCCGGATCAAGGGCCGCGGTGACCTCATCGAACAGCATCACCTGGGGGTTCATGCACAACGAGCGGACGATGGCGATGCGTTGCTGCTGGCCGCCGGACAGCTGCCGGGGAAAGGCCTCGCGCTTGTCCAGCAGGCCCACCCGCTCCAGCAGCGCTTCGGCCTGGGCCCGAGCTTCGCGGGGCTCGCGCTTTTGCACCTTGAGCGGCCCGAGGAGGAGGTTGTCCAGCACGTTCATGTGGGGGAACAGGTGATAGCTCTGGAACACCATGCCGATCTGCTGGCGCACCTGACGCCAGTCGGTGTCGGGGCTGAGCAGCTCGCGCCCGGCGAAACGCAGATGGCCACTGTGGGCGCTTTCCAGACCGTTGAGGCAGCGCAGCAGAGTGCTCTTGCCGCAGCCGCTGGGGCCGAGGATGACGATCACCTCCCCCGCCGCCACGCGCAGGTCGACCTCCTTGAGCACCTGCTGCGGGCCGAAGAATTTGTTGAAACCCTGGAACTCGATCAATGCGCTCATGCTTGCGTCCAGCGCCGCTCCAGCACGCGGGAGGCGGCCGACAGCGGGTAGCAGATAAAGAAGAAAAACAGGAACAGAACGCCGTAGATCAGCACCGATTCGTAGGTGCGCTCGATGATCTGCTGGCCGACCTTGATCACGTCCACCACGCCGATCAGCACCGCCAGGGAACTGGTCTTGATGATTCGCGTGTAGACGTTGATGGTCGGCGGCGTCATGCGCTTCAGCGCCTGGGGCAGCAACACGTAGCCGTACAGCTGGGCACCGGAGAGGCCAATGGACAAGCCCGCTTCACGCTGGCCCCGGGGCAGGGATTGCAGAGCCCCGCGCACCACCTCGCCGACTTCGCTGGCGCCCCACAGCGACAGCACCAGCACCGCGCAGGTGAAACTGGGAATGCTGAGGCCGAAGAAGATCGGAAAGCCGAAGAACAGCAGGTACAACCAGACCAGCACCGGGATCGCCCGGAACAGCTCCAGGTAGATTCGCAACGGTACATCCAGCACCTTGCGTTGCAGGCTGCGCAGCACGCCGTAGAGCACCCCGCCCAGGGTGCTGAAGGCAATGCTCAAAAGCGAAATCGACAAAGTCTGCACAGCGCCCCGGGCCAGTTGCGGCAAGGACACCAGCAACAGCTCAAGACCCGAACTGGCCATGTTGCAACCTCCTTTCCAGACGGCTGAGCAACAGCGACAGCGGCAAGAACAACAGCACGCAGATCAGCGTCAGCACCGCGAGCATTTCGTAGGTCTTGTAGTACAGGGCGATGTAGCTCTTGGTGGTGTAGAGAATCTCCGGCACCGCCACCGCCGAGACCACGGTGGTTTCCTTGAGCAGGAAAATGAAATTGGCGAACAGCGACGGCAGGCTGAGGATCCCGGCCTGAGGCAGGATCACGTAGCGCAGCAACTGCCACTGCGACAGGCCGATGGAGCGCCCCGATTCCAGCTGCGCCTGGGGCACGGCTTCCACCCCGGCGCGCAGCACTTCGGTGAGGTAGGCGCCACCGAGAAAGGTCATGGTGATGATCGCCGCGGCAAAACCCGAGACCTTGATCCCCAGGGCCGGCAAGGCGAAGTAGACGAAGAACAGCTGGATCAACAGCGGTGTGTTGCGCGCCAGTTCCACGTACAGGCCGATCAGGCGGTGCAGGTAAGGGGTGCGAAACACCAGGACAGTGGCGTTGATCAGGGCTACCAGCAGCGAGGTGCCGATGGCGATCAGGCCGACCTGCAGGGTCACCCCCACGGCTTTGAGAAAGGCCGGCAGGGTGCTGAGGATAAAAGCGTAATCGAGGGTCATGAATCATCCTGAACGCCGCTGGGGTACAGCGACGGTGGTGCAGTCCGTGGGGCAGTGGGTAACCGCCCGGCTGCCGCGACTTTATAGCTATAAAAAGCAGAATTTAAATACCGTTAGAGCATATTGATATCACCCAAAAACCTAACCCGCGGATTTGCCGGGCTGGCGCCGGGCTACTACCTTTTCAACCGGGTCGAACGGAGCTTTCGCGCCCGCACCTCCACTGGACGCTACACCCCTCAAGGACGACCACCATGGCCGATACAAAGCCCCCGCAACCCCTGCCCCCCCATGAACTGATGAAGTGGCTGACGGCGTTGCGCCGCGCCACCCAAGCCACCGCCAAAAGCGCTCCACTTGTGTAAGCGCTGGCTTGTGTAGGAGCTGGCTTGCCAGCGAAGGCGCCCTTCAGGTTTGTACCCGGCCTGAGGACCTCTTCGCCGGCAAGCGGAACGCCGCCCGGCCGACTCCTGCGGCTTTTGCCGACGCAATAAAAAACGCCGACGCTGTGATAGCCGTCGGCGTTCAAACCTTGAAGGGGTTTGTCGCTTCAGTAGCCTAGTTCATCAGAACGCCGGCAGGACCGCGCCGCTGTATTTCTTCTCGATGAAGGCTTTGACCTCTGGGCTGGTCAGGGCCTTGGCCAGCTTCTGGATCGCCGCGCTGTCCTTGTTGTCCGGACGCGCCACCAGGTAGTTCACGTAAGGCGAATCGGCGCCTTCGATGACCAGCGCATCCTTGGCCGGGTTCAGGCCCGCTTCCAGGGCGTAGTTGGTGTTGATCATGTCCAGGTCAACCTGATCCAGGACCCGTGGCAGCATCGCCGACTCAAGCTCCTTGAACTTGAAGTTGTGCGGGTTCTTGGCGATGTCCTTGGGCGTGGACACGGCGTTCTTCGGGTCCTTGAGCTCGATCAGACCGGCCTTGTGCAGCAGGATCAGGGCACGGCCGCTGTTGCTGCCTTCGTTGGGGATGGCAATGGTGGCGCCATCTTTCAGCTCGGCCAGGGACTTGACCTTCTTCGAGTAGCCGCCGAAGGGTTCGACGTGCACACCGATCACGGTTTCCAGGTGAGTGCCCTTGCCCTCGTTGAAGTTCTTCAGGTACGGCAGGGTCTGGAAGTAGTTGGCGTCCAGACGCTTCTGATCGACCTGTACGTTGGGTTGCACGTAGTCGGTGAAAACCTTGATTTCCAGGTCCACGCCTTCCTTGGCCAGGGTGGGCTTGATCAGCTCGAGAATCTCGGCGTGGGGCACCGGGGTCGCGGCAACCACCAGCTTCTCGCCGGCCTGGGCAATACCGGCGCTCAGGGCTGCCGCCAGTGCGGTGAACAACAGAACTTTTTTCATGCAAGGTCCTTAGGTGTCGGGATCGACGACGGCTTCAAATGAGATGCTTATAAGGGTGCCAGTGATGTGCCACTGCTGGCGTGAAGCGGACAATACCGAGATTTTTTATTCCCGAACAATATCTTTTATTCACGTTCATATTCCATTTTGTTCATACATCCCGCCCCACCACCGCGCCCTGTAGCCGCTGCCGCAGGCGCTTGAGGGCCTAGCACTCCCCTGTAGCCGCTGCCGCAGGCTGCGAACGACGACGCAGTCGGCGCCAGGGGCATCGGGGCTCTCCAGCAGGATCGTGGTGAACGGCTTTGCGTCTGCTGCGCAGCCGGTCGCAGCCTGCGGCAGCGGCTACACCGCCAGCAGGCGCTTGAGGGCCTGGCGATCCGCGTCTGAATCGCTCTCGGCGATCTGCCGCAGCAGCAGCTCGATCTGCTCCAGCGGCGAGCGCGTCGGCGGCAGGTTGAGGTGCTCGGGAAGAATTTCCTCGCCGCTGCTGACCAGCAGGGCAAAGTGAATGACGTTCTCCAGCTCCCGGGTATTGCCCGGCCAGCTGTGGCGCTCCAGGGCCTGTTGCGCGGCTTCGCTGATCAGCGGCACCGGCAGGTCCAGGCGCTGGCTGTAGATCCCCAGGAAATACTCGGCCAGGGACTCGATATCCCCGACCCGCTCGCGCAGCGCCGGCAGCTCCAACTGGCCCTCGCTGAGGTAGCGGTACAGGCGCTCATGAAACTTGCCCGCCGCCACCGCCTGGGCCAAGTCGATGCTGGTGGCCGCCACCAGGCGCACATCCACCGGGCTCGGTTGCTGGGCACCGACCCTCGTCACTTCGTGGTTCTCCAGGGCTGCCAGCAGCTTGGTCTGAATCGGCAGCGGCAAGTCGCCGATCTCGTCCAGGTACAGGGTCCCGCCATTGGCCGAACCGAACCAGCCGGCCCGGCTGCTGGCGGAGCCGCTGAAACTGCCGGCGGCATAGCCGAACAGTTCGGCGTCGGCGTAGGTGGGGCTGATGGCGCCGCAGTTGACCGAGACAAACAGCCCGCTGCGGTCGCTGGCGCGGTGGATGTGTCGGGCCAGCAGCTCCTTGCCGGTGCCGGTTTCACCACGGATCAGCACCGAGATCGCACGGGGCGCCAGTTGCTCCAGCTCTTCACGCAGTTGTCGCGAACGTGGATCGACGAACACCAGCGCCTTGGCGCGGATGCTCAGGGGACTTTTTTCCGCATCGGGAAAGGTCAGCAGCGGCTGGCCGAAAGGGGTATGAGGACTCATGGCAGACTCCCGCCCAAAACCGCCTGAGGACGGGGGCGTTTAAACAGGGAAAATACGGTCAGGCACGACGCAGGGCGTGTTGTTCCATGCGGTTCTGCAGGCGATAGAGATAGGCGAATCCCTGCTCCCAGCGCTGGTGGCCGGACTTGACGTTGATATGCCCGGCTCCCGCCAGAATCCCGGCTTCGGCGCCCCAGTCACGGGCCAGTTCCAGGGCACGCGGCGCGCTGACGGCGCTGTCGTTGTCCGAACTCACCACCTGGCTGGGGAACGGCAACAGGTCCCGGGGAATCGGCGCGAAATTGCGCAGGGCCGGCGCACAGGCCGCACGCTCGACATCCGCCGGCGCCACCAGCAGCGCACCGCGCACCTGGCGCAGCGCTGCCGCGGGCGCGCGCGCCGCCCAGTGGGCCACGGTGATGCAACCCAGGCTGTGGGCAATCAGGATCACCGGGGTGTCGTCGATGGCGATGGCTTCGGCCAGGGCCGCCACCCAGTCTTCACGGCGCGGCGTCAGCCAATCGGCCTGCTCCACCCGCGCACTGTTGGGCAGGCTGTTCTGCCAATGGGTTTGCCAATGATCTTCTGGCGATCCTTGCCAGCCCGGCACAATCAAGTAGCGAATGGATTCGTTGCGCATGGGGAACTCTCCTGCTGCGTGTCTGTTCCCGGACGAGTATAGGGAGGGGATTTATATTCGTTAAGGAATAAGAAGCTATTTATTAATACCCCAAAAGAATATAAGGCCTGCCTCCTTCAATCCTTTTGCCTGCGCGCAAACAATTCGTCGGCATCGAACTATTGGCCAAAAATATACGACTTTTTCTTGATCAAACCGGCTGGCTAGGATGAGAACCATCCGCCCCTGGGTGCGTCATTCCAAGACTGTCATGGGGGATAAACCTCAACTCATTTGAGGCGTGGCCGCGATGAACATCGGTGAACCTTGGATGTGGGCTGCTTTCATCGTCTTCGTCATCGCCGTACTGGCGCTTGACCTGTTTGTCTTCGGTGGGCGCAAGGCCCATCGGGTTTCGGCCCGGGAAGCGCTGGCCTGGGTCATAGCCTGGGCCAGCCTGGCATTGGTCTTCGCCGGTCTGCTCTGGTGGTATCTGAACGATACGCTGGGTGCGCAAATCGCCCAGCGCAAAACCCTTGAGTTCCTCACCGGCTACCTGATCGAACAGTCACTGTCGATCGACAACATGTTCGTCTTCGTGATGATCTTCAGCTATTTCGCCGTACCGCCGCCATTGCAGCGGCGCGTGCTGCTGTACGGCGTACTCGGCGCCATCGTCATGCGTGCAGCGATGATTCTCGCCGGCGTCTGGCTGGTACAGGAGTTCGCCTGGCTGCTCTACGTCTTCGGAGTCCTGCTGGTCGTCACGGGCATCAAGATGCTGATCTTTGCCGAGCAACAACCCGACCTCGACAAAAACCCGATACTGCGCTGGATGCGCAAGCACTTGCGCGTCACCCAGGAGTTTCACGGCGAGCGTTTTTTTGTCATCCACAATGGCCTGCTCTGGGCGACGCCGATGTTCCTGGTGCTGGTGTTGATCGAGGCCAGCGACCTGATTTTTGCGGTCGATAGCATCCCGGCGATTTTCGCCGTGACCACCGATCCCTTCATCGTGTTCACCTCCAACATATTCGCCATCATGGGCCTGCGCGCCTTGTACTTCCTGCTCGCGGACATGGCTGAGCGGTTCCATCTGCTCAAGTACGGACTGGCCATAGTGCTGGTGTTTATCGGAAGCAAAATGCTGGCCGCGCCCTGGTTCCATATGCCGGTCCATTGGTCGCTGGCCATCGTCGGCGGCATCATCCTCAGTGCGGTGGTACTGAGCCTGACGCTGACCAGGAACAGAACACGCATCGCTGGCAAACCATGAGGTCTCAGGCACGCCCAGGAAGACGCTCAAAGTGTCTGGCAAAAAAAAAGGCCGCACCCTGCCAAGGAGACGGCCTGAAAAGTCGTGGCTTTGTTGCTCGGTGTCAGCGCGCGGTAATCACCGATAGCTTGGTGATGCCCGCACGCTCGATGGACGCCATGGCCCGGGCCACTTCCCCGTAGTTGACGCCATCGTCGGCCTGCAGCTGGACCCGCACTTGCGGGTCCTTGGCCTTGGCCGCTTGCAAGTTGGTTTCCAGCAGGTCCGGCTGGATCTCGTCCTTGTTGATAAAGAGTTTGCCGGCGCCGTCGATGCTCACCACCAGCGGGTCTTTCTGTTCCACCGGGGCCACGGCCTCGGTCTTGGGCAGGTTGATCGGGATGGCGTTGGTCAGCAGCGGCGCGGTGACGATGAACACCACCAGCAGTACCAGCATCACGTCCACCAATGGCGTGACGTTGATCTCGCTCAGCACCTCATCGCTGTCTTGGGTGGAGAAGGCCATATCAGGACGCCTCCTGCACTTTTTGCAGGCTGCCCTGGGCCGCAGCCTTGTGCACGCTCGGGTGGATCAGCACGCGGAACGAGTTCTTCTGCGCCAGGCTGTAGAAGTCGTGGGCGAAGTCGTCCAGGTCCGCTGCGGTGAGCTTCAGGCGCCGCAGGAAGTAGTTGTAGACCAGCACCGCCGGCACTGCGACGGCGATCCCCACGCCGGTGGCCACCAAGGCCGCGCCGATGGGACCGGCCACGGTTTCCAGGCTCGCCGAGCCCGCCGCGCTGATGCCTTTCAGGGCTTCCATGATCCCCCACACGGTGCCGAACAGGCCGATGAAGGGCGAGGTGCTGCCGATACTGGCGACCACCGCCAGGCCGGTTTCCAGGGAGCGGCGCTCGCGCACGATCTGCTGGCGCAAGGCACGTTCGAGGCGGTCCTGATGGTTGATCGCCTGGCTCAGGTCCGCTGCATGGGGGGCGTCGCCGACCTGGATCGCCGCATAGCCGGCCTGGGCCACCCGGGCCGCCGCGCCGGGCTGGGTTTCACTCAACGGGGCAGCGGAGTCGAGGCTGGAAGCGGCCCAGAACTGATTGTGGAACTTGCGATCCTGGGACTTGAGACGGGCGAACTGCACGCCCTTGACCAGGGCCAGGCCCCAGGTGGCGACGGAGAAGACCACCAACAGCCAGATCACCGCGCTTTCGATGGATTCCAGTGGAGATGCCAGTAACGTCATGATGTGTTCCCTCTGTGTAAGCGTTTAGCGCGTGTTGGTTGATCGGCCTTGCGGCTCAATGAATCTTGAAGTCGATGGGTACGCTGACCCAGCCGTCCTGGGCCACGTCGCCCTGTTTGGCCGGAACGAAACTCCAGCGCTTGACCGCGGCCAGGGCCGCATCGTCGAGCTGCTGGCGACCGCTGCTTTTCTGAATCTGGATCTCCCCCGGCTTGCCGCTGGCCAGCACATGCACCCGCAGCAGCACCGTGCCTTCCCAGCCCCGGCGCTGAGCCAGGGACGGGTATTCCGGCGCCGGGTTCTTCAGGTACGCGGCACTGGCCGAAGCCGGCGTCACAGGGGCCGGGGCCGGCGGCGCGGGTGGCGCCGGAGCGGCTACCGGGGCGGCCGGCTGCGGCGGTGCCGGCGTCTGCTGCACCGGTTTGGGTGCAGGCTTCGGCTCGGGTTTGGGCACGGGCTTAGGCTTGGGTTTAGGCACCGGCTTGGGCGGTGGCGGCTTGACCGCCAGCTCGTCCTCCACCGGCGGTGGTGGCTCCACCACTGGCTGTACCGGCACAGGCGGAGGCGGCTCCACTACAGGCAGCGCCGGGTGCGAGAACTCGATGGTCATGGGCGGGATTTCCGGCGGCACGATCGGCAGCACCGGGGTCGGCTTCTGGCTCAGCCAGTAGATCACCGCCGCATGCAGCAGCAGCGCCGCCGCGCCAAGGATGAATGTCTCCCGGCGGCGCAAAATTCCCTTGGGCGTGCGTTGCAGACGCAATTGGCCCAGCGGCAAGCGGTGAGGCCGGCCGAGGTCGACCAACTCGCCGCTCGGTGCCTGGCGCCACAGCACCTCGTGTGCACTGGCGGCGGTCTGGACATTGCCCATGGTTCACTCCCTACGATCTTTTGAAAAACCCGGCACCGGCGTTTGAACACCCCCCACGCAACGGTGCCGCGGGGTCAATGATCAGTGCCCCACGCTTATCTCTTAAAGTAATCTTTCAAGTTATAGATAGATCGGAACGGAATATTGAATTCACCCGGAACAGCTCAGGCCACGTGATTCAAGGGCTGTAGCCAAGAGGGAAAAACGCCATGCCTTGCAGGCATTGAAAATATTCCTGCAAAGCATCGAAACAGGCCTGTTAGTGCAGAAAAACAATAGAATCCCATTGCACTCGAAACCAACTTAAGCGCCCATGTATTTAATTAACTTTACAAGCGGACACGACAAAGCCGCTGAACCGGCACGCTGCCTTATATAAGGCAGCGCGTATTCAGCGGCTGTTTATTATCGAACTTGTTATTGCTTGACGAACTCGCCGCTCAGGCCGACCACATCGCCGCTGAAGTTGCTGCGGGCACCGGAGGCGCGCAACCGGGAATAGTTGTGATCGGGTGAGAACAGCGCCCAGGCCTGGTAACCGTAGCCATCGTTGTAGCCGGATACATTGATGATGGTCGGCTGCCCGGTGCTGTTCTGGAAGTGGTAATGCCCGGCGACGCTGTACTTGACCCCGGCCTGGGTCAACTCACCGCTGAACGAACCGTTGGAGTCGTTGCCGTCGGTCACGACCAGACGGGCGTCAGCGTTGGAGTTTACATAGGTTCCATTGATGCTCGACATAATGCGGGTTTCCTTATGCAGTTGAATAATTCGTCCAATGAAGCAAGTTCCTCCTGGAACTCACAAACCCAGCATGGTCGGCGTTTATAACTCTGTCCAAAACAAACTTGCGCAATAACTAATTAAATAGCTATAGCCTGCAATCGGCTCTCTATAAGTTATGACCGAAACAAAAGCACTTATAACTTACCCGTGGTTTCAACTTGCGGCTTGACACTGGCCACGGCTCGCAACTGCTCTTGTAATGCCTTGCCGGCCCGACTTAGGCCACTGCCGGCATACAGCGCCAGGCGCACGCCCTGGATATCCGGCAAGCCGCTGGCGGCGTCGAGCATCCGATGGCCCTTGCCCAGCACCCGCACCGGCAACAGGCTGATGCCCAGGCCCGCCGCCACCGCCGAGCAGACACTGGCCAGGCTGGCGCTGGAATAGGCGATGCGCCACGGCCAGCCGCCGACTTCCAGGTGGTGGAGCATTTCCTGGCGATACAAACCGCCCACCGGGAACGCCACCAGCGGCAGCGGATCGCGGCCAAAGGCGGGCTGGCGAACGCTATCGACCCAGCACAGCGGCTCGGGCCAGGATTCCACGCAGTCGTCGCTGTGGCCCATCTGCTTGACCAGCAGCAGGTCGAACTCGCCACGGCGGAACTGGCGCAGCAACTCCGGTCCCAGACCACTGGTGACCTCCAGGCGTACCGCTGGATAGTCGCGGCCAAAGCGCGAGAGCATCGGCATCAGGCGCTCGGCAGCAAAGTCTTCCGGCACCCCCAGGCGCAGCACTTCCTCGCCGCGCTGGTTGATCAAGACGTCGCTGGCCTCTTCATGCAGCGCCAGAATGCGCCGGGCATAGGCCAGCAGGCGCTCGCCCTCCACCGTGGCCACCACCCGGCGCTGGTCGCGGTCAAGCAACTGGCAACCCAGGCTCTCCTCCAGGCGCCGCACCTGCTGGCTCACGGTGGACTGGGTCAAGTGCAGGCGCTCGGCCGCGCGGGTGAAGTTCTGGCAGTCGGCAACCGCCACGAAACTGCGCAGCAACACGGGATCGAACATTACTCATCACCATTCTGATAGCCACTGATTGGCATGATTATATTTAATTTCAGAATACCCAAGGGCTTCACCATACTCCCCTTTCACCAGCAGGAACGGGAGGTTCCCATGCCACTCAAGCGGTCCTTCAAACGCGGCCTGATGGCCATAAGTCTGTTAACGGCGGGGGTGGTCCTGGCCAGCGACAACTCGCTGCTGGATGCGGTACGCAAGGGTCGGTTACAGCAGGTACAGCAGCTGATCCAGCAAGGCGCAGCCCTCGACGAGCGTGGCCTGGACGGCAGCAGCCCGCTGCTGTTGGCCACTCGCGACAATCGCATCGACATCGCCCGCGCGCTGATCGAAGCCGGGGCCGACGTCAACCGCAAGAACCTGATCCAGGACAGCCCCTACCTGCTGGCCGGCGCCAGCGGCCACAACGAAATCCTCAAGCTGACCCTGGCCCACGGCGCCGACCTCAAGAGCACCAACCGCTACGGCGGCACTGCCCTGATCCCGGCCTGCGAACGCGGCCACGTGGAAACCGTGCGTCTGCTGATCGAAGCCGGCGTCGACCTGAACCACGTCAACCACCTGGGCTGGACCTGCCTGATGGAAGCCATCGTGCTGTCCGACGGCGGCCCGGCGCACCAGCAAATCGTCGCCCAGTTGATTGCCGCCGGCGCCGACCTGAACCTGCCGGATCGTGCCGGTATCAGCCCGCTGCAACAGGCCGAACGCCGTGGCCAGAGCGCCATTGCCAAGCTGCTGCGCGATGCCGGCGCGGCGTAACCCCTGCCCCCCCTTTGAAGGAGCCCTCCATGCACGACGATCAGCACTACCTGCAACAGGCCGTGGCACTGGCCCGACGCAATGTCGAGCAGGGCGGCCGTCCGTTCGGCGCGCTGCTGGTGCGCAACGGCCGGGTGCTGGCCGAGGCGGTGAATGAAATCCACCTCAGCCAGGACCCCACCGCCCACGCCGAAATGCTCGCCATCCGCGCCGCCAGCCAGCAACTGGGCCCGCGCCTGGACGACTGCGTGATCTACGCCAGCGGCCAGCCGTGCCCCATGTGCCTGGCCGCCATGTACCTGTGCGGCGTTTCCCGCGCGGTGTTCGCCGCCAGCAATGAACAGGCGCAGCCATTCGGCCTGTCCACCGCGGCCATCTACCAAGAGCTGAGCCAGCCCCTGGAAGCACAGCGCTTGCCGCTGCTGCACCTGCCCCAGGCGGCAATGACCGCCCTGTACCAGGATTGGCAGACGCGCCATGCAGCGAACTGAATCGACCTTCAAGACCTTCGCCGGCTGGGCGCTGCTGGTGTGCCTGGGGCTGAACCTGCGCCCCATCCTCAGCTCGGTCAGCCCGTTGCTCAACGAGATTCGCGGGGCCACCGGCATGAGTTTCCAGAGCAGCGCCTGGCTCACCAGCCTGCCGGTGATCTGCATGGGCCTGGTGGCCTTGCTCGGAGTACGGATCGAAGCCCGTCTCGGCGAACGCCGCGGCGTGTCCCTGGGTTTAGTGCTGGTGCTGCTGGCCTGCCTGGTGCGGCTGTTCTTCGGCCAGGCCGCGGCCTTGCTCGCCACCGCCCTGCTCGGCGGCGCCGGAGTGGCCCTGATCCAGGCCCTGGTGCCAGCGCTGATCAAGCGCCAGTTCCAGCAGCGGGTGGCCCTGGCCATGGGCGTCTACTCGGCCTCGCTGATGGGCGGTGGCGGCATCGCCGCCCTGCTCAGCCCGCAGGTGGCCAGCCACTTCGCCCACTGGCAAGTGGGGCTGGGCATCTGGGTACTGCCAGCCATGGCCGCCCTGCTGCTGTGGCTGTGCCTGCCCCTGGGCGCCGGCCGCCGCAACGGCCTCCCGGTGCCCAGGGCCGGGCTCTGGAGCAACCGCCGCGCCTGGCTGCTGGCGTTGTATTTCGGCTTGGTGAACTGCGGCTACATGAGCATGGTGGCGTGGCTGCCGGCCTACTACCTGCAGCTGGGTTGGAGCGCCACCCAGAGCGGCTCGCTGCTGGCCTTCATGACGATTTTCCAAGTCACCGCCGCCCTGCTGATGCCCGCCCTGGCCCAGCGCAGCAGCGACCGCCGCCCACTGCTGGGCATCAGCCTCACGGCCCAGGCCGCAGGGTTTCTCGGGCTGGTGCTGTGGCCCTTGCAGAGCCCGCACCTGTGGGTAGCGCTGATCGGCTTCGGCCTCGGAGCGTGCTTTGCCCTGAGCCTGATCCTGACCCTGGATCACCGCCGCGATCCCCGGGAAGCCGGGCAACTGGCGGCTTTTGTCCAGGGCGTGGGCTTTCTGATCAACGCCGTCTCGCCGTGGCTGAGCGGCTGGCTGCGGCAAGTCACCGGCAGCTTTGTCAGCGCCTGGTGGGTGTTGATCGTCGGCGTCCTGGCGATGCTGCTGTTGACGCGAATCTTCAGCCCGGCCAGTTATCAGGCCAGGGCCACTGTCGGCACTGTCGCGCCAGCGACCTGAGCGCGACCGTCAATCGATGCCGCCTGCGAGGGCTCGCAGGCGGACAAGCGTCAAGGAACGGATCAGCCCTCGATCCGCCACTGCAATGCATCCAGCACATCGCAGCCGTCCTGCAGCAGCAGGTGAGCGGCATTGGCCACATGGCTCAGGTCTTGATCGGCAACACCCTTGATGCTCAGGCAGTTGAGACTGTGCATCAGATCGCGAGTGGCCTTGATCCGCTGCACAGCGCAGCCATAGAGATCGGCCGGAGGGGCGGCAGGGTTGAGGTAGAGCACCGGGGTGGGGGTGAGATTGCTTTGTAGCGGGGTGAACTCAGACATGGGTACATCTCCATTATTGTGTGGAGCTATCACCCGTTGCGGCTAAACAAGAGGGGTGGCAGCTGTACGCGGGTTAGCCGGCCGGGCCAATAATGGAATACCCGGCACACCCGAAGGTGTCCCGCGCACAGCCGCCATAACAAACGCCAAGCGACAAGGCGCGGGGCATTATAGAGGCAGGAAGTGCGTCCATTATTGTGTTTTTTCGACCGGCTAAGATCGGCCACCGATGCGTCGGTGACAGGCCGGACTATAGGCAGGAGGTCCTGGCGGAACAATCGCCGAAGTATTGCCATTCCCTTCCATCGACCCCAAGTAGAATTCCCTCTCGACACCCAGAACACAGGAACCGCAATGGACGCCGACACCCTCAGCCGCTGGGTAAAGAGCCTCGGGCTCAGCCATGCAGAACTGATCGCCCGGGGAGAGCGCATCGAGCGCCCGACGGGCAAGCTCTACGACGAATTCGAATGGCTGACCGTGATCGTCGAGCCCGGCCTGATGCTGGACTTCTGGGAAGACAGCCTGGTCCTGGAAAAGGTACTGATCGAGCTCATGCCTCTTGAAGAAGGGCGCTCGTTCTACAGCGGCGAACTGCCCGCCCCGTTCTCACGCAGCATGACTCGCGAAGACATTCGCGACCTGCTCGGCACGCCCCTGCGCTCGGGGGAACGTAGGCCATCAGCAGATGGGCAATACATGCTCAACGCATGGGAGAGCTACCGCCTGCCGGAGCCTCTCCACCCGAGTGCGCGGGTGGGTTTCGTCTATAGCGTCGACCTGACAATCAAAGTCCTGTCATTCGACTTGCTCGAGCCGCAGCGCGACTGATTCGCGCGACACCGCGTGGCTCTTGGAGGCTTGCGGCGATCCGGTAGGCATTAGAGGCTCGGCGTGAGATCGCCAAGCAAGGCCCTGCGGTCCTTTTCGCAGCCTCGCAGGCTCGGCAGCGGCTACAGGGAACGTGGAGGACGACAGAGATAGGCCGGCCGGTAGGCCGCCGTCAGATTTTGATCTTGCTCTGGCTTTTGATCTTCCTGCCCCCTTAGACACGATGGCCGAACGCAGGCATTGAGCCGTGGGTAACCCGGCAGGACGCCGGGTTAGCCGCGCTGGGCCAGGGATGGCCCATTGCGGCGGCCCACGGATCAATGCCGGAGTTCGGGCATGCCGAGCCTAGGCGAGGCACCGAGTGTAGGGGCAGGAGCCTTTGGTTACTTTGGGCTCTTCAAAGTGACTCGCTGTAAGAGCGAAACCATAAGTGGCCGTGACCGCAGCAACGGATATGCACACCCATAAGACCGCAACCTCAGGTTTCACGGCCGCTACGCGCCCGAGCGGGAGCCTGCTCCCTCGCCACATCATCATTCCTGGCTATGAACCGCCGGCATCTTTCGAGAAATAAATTATTGTAATCAGATAATTATTTATCAATAATTCGCCACCCCCAACGTTTTGCAAGGAATGACGCATGAACCCCCAAATAAATGGCTCAGCCCAGTACCGCTTACGACGGGTCGGCCTGCTGGCCGCGATCCTGGCCTGGGTCATGGGTGTGGTCGAGGTCGGCGGCAATGCCGGAATGTGGATCTACAACAAGGATCAGGTTCTGGGTGCCCTGCTCAGCGTCTTCGCCGACCACTCGCCGCGTCTGCTGGAAGCCGATTTCAAACTCTCTTCGCTGAGCTTCACCCTGCTGGTGATCCTCGACTTCCTGCCCTTGCTGCTGTCGAGCTTCGCCCTGTACCTGACCGGGGTGTTCTTCCTGCGCCTGTCGCGCGGCGAAACCTGGAGCGACCGCAACATCCGCATCCTCTGGCGCGTGGGCATGCTGTGGATCGTCGCCCCGGCCACCTTCCCGATGATGGAAACCCTGCAAGGCCTGGCCCTGTCCATCGACCTGCCGCCCGGCCAGCGCATTCTGCAGATCTCCGCGGGCTTCTCGTCCTACGCGGCCTATGAGGTGGTCAAAGGAATCTTGCTCTGCTCGTTTTCCATTATCATGCGCGACGCCAAAGTCCTCAGTGATGAGCACAGTCACTACATATAGAACAATGAGATGACCATTATCGTTCGGCTTGACGTTGTCATGGCTAAAAACAAGATTCGCTCCAAAGAGCTGGCCGCCATCCTGGGCATTACCGAGGCGAATCTGTCGTTGCTGAAAAATGGCAAGGTCAAGGGGATGAAAATCGAGACCCTGGACAAACTCTGCGCTGCACTCGACTGCCAGCCCGGTGACCTTCTGGAATACCAGGCCACCGAGCCCGCGTAACCCCCCGCGTTTGTTTGATCCGAGTCCCGTTCGTTAAAGCCTTACCACTCCTCACGTTGCACATTGGCTTATTCATGACTCGCTACCTGCTCTGCCCGCTGCTTTTACTCGCCTGTCTTTTGACCGGCTGCGCCAACAAACTCGAAGTGGCCATCGCCGCTACCCCGGCTCCGGACTACTACTTCGATCCCCAGGCCCCGGTGCTGGTGACCGTCAACGGCGCCAACGACGCCCACGGCCTCAACGCCAGCTACTACCTGCGCGACATGGTCGCGGCCCTGCACGGCATGGGCTTCAAGCAGGTCTACACCGAGACATCGCTGCCCAAGAACCCCCCACCGTTTCGCATGAACTTCACCCTCGACGTGGGCAGCGAAAAGACCAGCTACCGCTACACCGCTACCGACTACGGCCAGGTGCCCAGCAGCACCAAGACGGTGTGCAAGCAGAGCACCAAGAAGGACAAGAACCTGGTCTGCAACAGCACCCCGACCACCACCTGGGGCCCGGTGGGTTCCTCGGAGCGCACCGGCTACACCACCCTCAGCACCTTCAACATCAAGGCCAAGGACGAGCAGAGCCGGCGCACCGTGTTCCTGCTGCGGGCCTCGTCCTATAACGAGGACTGCCAGGACGCCAAGGTCGAGGACTTCCTGGTGCAGGAAAGCCTGAACAACCTGGACTTCAAAAACCGGGTGCAGCGCAAATACACCGTCACCCTGCCCGAAGGTCACAGCTGCAACTAAGCGCCTACCGCGCACCGGGCGACACGCCTACAATCGCCCCTCGCCGCCCGCCCGATCCCCCTCGCGCGGGCGCAGCCCCCTCAACGACAAGGCGCAGGTCGAACATGCCCCTGGACTGGAATGCCTGGGAAATAGAACCCGGATCGGCGGTGGACGAACAGCTGATCGCCCAGGTGCAGCAACGCCTCTGCGTCGAGTTCCCGGCGCTGTACCTGGAGCTGGTGCAGTACGCCGCGGCCGCCGCGCCGGGGATCGGCACATTCCCTTATGGCAACGGCTACGCCTGCATCAGCGAGTTCTTCGAATTCGGCCTGGACAACCAACCCTGGAGCCTGCTCTGGTACGCCAGCCTCGGCCGCGTGCCGGGGCTCGCCGCCGGTTGCCTGCCGATTGCCCGGGATGCCGGTGGCCTGCTGATTTGCCTGGACTTCAACAGCCCGCGGGTGGCGGTGGAAGTCTTCGATCCCGAGAGCGCCAGGCGCTACCCGGTGGCGGCCGACTTCAAGGCCTTTGTCGAGCTGTGGCAACCATGAACACGCCAGGCAAATGGATAGTCGTGCCCACCAGCCAAGAGGCCCAGCAACGCCTGGATCTGGACCAGTGCCTGCCGGGCGACCTGGAGGAACTGGCCCTGTCCCCGGAGCAGTGGGCGGTGCTGTCGCGCAGCGACCTGCTACCGAGCCTGAACCGCGCCCTGGGCAGCCTGATCGACGACTACGAAGACGCCTCGATCCAGGGCCAGGCCGCCCTGGCCACGGCCCTGTCGATCCTGATGCAGGCCGCGACGCCCGAGGATGAACTTATCCACAGGCTGATCGCCCTGAATCGACTGGCCCTGGAACGGGATACCGGCCTGTACTTCTACTTCTGAGGCCGTCGGCCAAAACCGCCTCGTCCAGCCAGCTCGCCTGCGCCACACTCACCGTCGTTTCCGAGCGTGACATGCCCTGGGGGCTCTGCGGCGCGAGGTCCGTGAAGCCGGGTTTCAGAAGTCGTAGCGGCCTGTGACGCCCAGGGTTCGCGGCGTGCCCAGCAGGCCTTCGTAACCACCGTTGCCGCCGGTCCAGAGGGTGGTGTAGTAGGTTTTGTCGAAGGCGTTCTTCAGCCACAGTGAGACGTCCCACTGACCCTGCTCGTAGTTGCCGCGCAGGCCGGTGGACAGGTTGACCACGGCGTAGCTGGGGATCTGCCCGTATTCGGAATCCTCCACGGTGCCCACCGCCTTGGAACGGAACGCATAGCTGGCGGTGACGTACTCTTCCAGGCCGTTATCCAGGTTCCACTTGTACTCGCCGTTGGCGTTGCCGATCCATTTCGACGCACCCACCACCTGGTGGCCGCTGAGGTCGCAGGACGCCGGTGCGCCAGGACGCAGGCTGACTTCCGGCGGGCACGGCGCATCCTTGTAGGACAGGTAGCGCACGTCGTTGTAGGAGCCGTTGAGGTTCAGGGTCAGGCCGCGAATCGGCACCAGGGTGCTTTCCACCTCCACCCCGCGCGAGCGCACCGAACCGGCGTTGGTCAGGTACTGCACGCGATTGGCGTCGTCGTAGGCGTTGGTCTGGTAGCCATTGACCTGGGTCCAGAACAGGTTGGCGTTGAGTTGCAGGCGACGGTCCCACAGGGTGCTCTTGAAGCCCAGTTCCGCGTTGTTGGCGCGCTCGGTGCCGATCAACAGCGAGTCCGCCCCGGCGGTCGGCGCCGAGCCCACGACCAGATTGACCCCGCCGGACTTCTCGCCGTGGGACAGGGTGGCGTAGCCCAGCAGGTCATCGGTGAAGCGGTAGCTGAGGTTGAGCAGGCCCGAAGGGCTGGTGCTGTACTGGTTGAGGTCACCGGAGTCATAGGCCCCGGTGCGTCCGCGACGAGCATTGGCGGCAGCCCCGACCACTGCCGCGCCACCCAGCGGAGCGTTGCGGGTGACCCAGGCACTTTTTTCCTCGTAGGTGCCCCGCAGGCCAGCGGTGAAATCCAGGCGCTCGGTCAGGTGCCAGGTGCCTTGGGCGAACAGGGCGAAACTGTTGGTCTGGATGTGCCCGTTGCCGATGCTGGTGACGTTGCTCAAGGCACCGGCCGGGGTGCCGTTCCAGATGTCCGCCTTGGGCCCGTAATAGGCGAAGGATTTGTTGTCCAGGTCGGAGCCGAAGTAGTAGGCACCCAGCACGTAGTCGAAGAAGCCGCCAGTGGGCGAGGCCAGTCGGAATTCCTGGGACCACTGTTTGTCTTCCACTGAAACCCCGGCGTTGTAGGTAGCCGCCACGTTGAGGCCATCGTCGTTGCGCGGAGTGAAGTTCCACCAGCGGTAGGAACTGACCGAGGTCAGCGTGAAGTCGCTGGGCAGGGTCCAGTTGGCCTCAAGCGAAGTGCCGCCCTGGAACACCGTGACATGCTGGTCGTTGTCCAGGTTGACCTTGCGGTGCGAACCGTTGACCAGGGTCGCCCCGGCCGCCGCCGCACGCGACTGGTAGACATTGGTGCCGTTGATGGTCGGCCCGGTGCTGTACAGCACCCGGGTGCCGGCACTGGAATCCTCTTCGTTGTAGTCGCCGATCCAGCGCAGGTTGAAGCTGTCATTGGGCTTGTACAGCAACTGCCCGCGAAAGCCCTGGCGGGAGCCGCCATTCAGATCGTGGCCGTCGAACTCGTTCTTGATGTCGCCGTCGCTGCGGGTGCGGTAGGCGGAAAAACGCCCCGCCAGCTCATCAGTCAGCGGCCCGGAAATCGTGCCCTTGGTCTGGAAGTAGCCGTCCTCGCCGAGGGAGGTTTCGATGCTGCGCTCCGGGGTGAAGCTCGGCGCCCGGGTGCTGATGTTGATCACCCCGGCGGTGGTGTTCTTGCCGAACAGGGTGCCCTGGGGACCGCGCAGCACTTCCAGCTGTTCGATGTCCATCAGGTCGAACACCGCCATCCCCGGCCTTCCGAGGTAGACGTTGTCGATGTACAACCCGACGCTGCCTTCCAGGCCGTCGCTGGCCGGGTTGTTGCCCAGGCCACGGATCGACACGCTGGACTGGCGCGCATGCATGTAGGCGACGTTGACGCTGGGCACCAGTTGCTGCAGGTCCTGGATGCGATACACCCGCTGGCTCTCCAGGGCCTGGCCGCTGACCACGCTCATGGGCGTAGGCACGCTCTGCGAGCTTTCCTCGCGGCGGCGAGCCGTCACGGTCACCGTTTGCAACTGGCCATCGTCGGCCTGGGTCTTGTTGGCGCTGTTCTTGGCCGGCGCGGTGTCCGGCGCCGGGGCCTCTTCGGCCCAGGTCGGCGTCCAACTGGCGCTGCCGGCCAGCAACAGCGCCAGGGGCAGGCGCTTGAGCCGCCGGGGCGAGAGGGGTGACGCGAGGGACAACGGGCTCATGGGCGGCTCCTGGTCAGAAAATATACAGCCTCGTATATTCCTTAAAGTTATTTATTTATGTTTTTGCAAAGATTTACTGCATAAGAGATTGCCTTTATAAGGAGTCGACCTAATGCATAGCCAATGCATTTCCCCGATATTTTTTATGTGAAAAATGCATATCGATCTGCGCCAGCTCCGTCACTTCATCGCCCTCGCTGAACAGCGCAGCTTTGTCGCGGCCGCAGCGGCGGTGAACCTCTCGCAATCGGCCTTCAGCCGCAGCATCCAGGCCCTGGAACACAGCGTCGGTTGTCAGCTGGTGGATCGCGGGCGCAAGGACCTGGCGCCGACCAAGCAGGGCCAGTTATTGCTGGAACATGCGCGCCGGCTGGTCAGCGGGGCCCAGCAGATGGCCAACGAGATCAGCCAGTTCAATGGCCTGGAGGCGGGAGAGTTGCGTTTCGGCTGCGGCCCGGCCCCAGCCTCGGGGTTGATTCCCCGAGCCATCGGCAGCTTTATCGGGCGCTACCCCAAGGCCCGGGTGCAGTTCCAGGTGGATGACTGGCAAAGCCTGAGCAAGCGCCTGCTCAGCGAAGAGTTCGAGTTCTTCGTCGCCGACACCCGGCACTTCGAGGCCGATCCGGATTACCTGACCCAGCGCCTGCGTCCGCGCAAATGGCATTTCTGCTGCCGCGCCGGGCATCCCCTGGCCCAGCGCGCCAGCGTCAGCGCCAGTGAGCTGATGAGCTACCCGCTGGCGGTGACCATCCGCCCGCCGAACCTGCGCAAAGTGATTGTCGACCTGAGCGGCAAGCCGGACTTCACGCCCAACGTGGAATGCGAAAACAGCTACAGCCTGCTGGGCGTGGTCATGCGCTCGGACGCCATCGGCATCGTCGGCTCCTACAGCGATGCCTTGCACAACGCCAAGGGCGAACTGGTGTGCCTGAAGATCGACGGGCTGGCCGACGACCTGGAAGAGCTCTACACCCGCTACGGCATCGTCAGCCGCGCCGGCTATCGCCTGTCGCCCCTGGCGGCGGCGATGATCGAAGAGATCAAGGCCATCGACGAACAGGACGAAGCGCTGCCGTCCCTCGACAACCTGGCCGTCTGAGCCCCTGACTGGCGTCCTGCCCCGACACTCGTCCCCTGCGCTTGCACCTGTAGCCGCTGCCGAGCCTGCGAGGCTGCGAACGAGGACGCAGTCCTCGCCCCGGCCATCCACGGCAAATCCCCGGCGGCCGCTGCGCGGCCGATCGCAGCCTGCGGCAGCGGCTACAAGGACCTGAGCGATGCACGCCCTGCATCAAAACTATTCGGCAAATGCGCTTGCCGGGAGGCCCCGCCGGAGGCGAAAAAACTCGCCTGTCTTCCCCTCGGTGAACCCCATGTCCAATACCCATCCGCACGTGCGCAACGTGCTCTACATCATGTGCGACCAGCTGCGCCGGGATTACCTCTCGTGCTACGGCCACCCACACCTGCACACCCCGAACATCGATCGCCTGGCCGCCGCCGGGGTGCGCTTCAGCCGCGCCTACACCCAGGGCACCATCTGCGGTCCATCACGGATGTCGGCCTACACCGGGCGCTATGTCAGCAGCCATCAGGTGGCGTGGAACGCCGTGCCCCTGCCCCTGGAGGAACTGACCCTGGGGGACTACCTCCGGCCCTACGGCATTCGCACTGCGCTGGTGGGCAAGACCCACGCCACGCCCAACCTCGATGCCCTGCAACGCCTGGCCATCGACCCCGAAAGCCCCCAGGCCGAGGCGCTGAACGAAGTCGGCTTCGAGCCCTACTTGCGCCACGACGGCATCTACCCCGACGACCCGCTGTTCGATGACAAACGCGAGTCGGCGCCCTACACCCATTACCTGCGCAAGCTGGGCTATGACGGGCGCAACCCCTGGCACGACTGGGCCAACGCTGGAGCCGGCGAGCAAGGGCAGATCCTCAGCGGCTGGAAGATGCGCAACGCGCACCTGCCGGCCCGGGTCGCCGAGGAACATTCGGAAACCGTCTACACCACCGACCGCGCCATCGACTTCATCAGCGAACAGGGCGAGCAACCCTGGTGCCTGCACCTGTCCTACATCAAGCCGCACTGGCCCTACATCGCCCCCGCGCCCTACCACGCCCTGTATGGCCCCGAGCAGGTCATCCCGGCCGTGCGCGCGGCGCCTGGGCAGCTCAGCGATCACCCGGTCTACGCCGCCTTCCGCCAGCATGAAGAAAGCCTGAATTTTTCCCGGGATGAAGTGCGCCTGAACGTGGTGCCGACCTACATGGGGCTGATCAAGCAGGTGGACGATCAGTTGGGCCGGCTGTTCGATTTCCTCCAGAGCAACGGCCGCTGGGACGACACTTTGATCGTCTTCACCAGCGACCATGGTGACTTCCTTGGCGATCACTGCCTGGGGGAAAAGGAGTTTCTGCTGGAGCCGGCGGTGGGTGTACCACTGATTGTCCGCGACCCGCGCGCGGCGGCGGACAGCAGCCGCGGCACGGTGGATGAACGCCTGGTGGAAACCATCGACGCCCTGCCGACCTTTCTTGAGGCCCTGGGCCTGCCGGGAGCCGAACATCGCCTGGAAGGCCGCTCGCTGATCCCGCTGCTGCACGGCGCCGAACCGGACTGGCGCCGCTACGCCATCAGCGAATACGACTACGCCTTCCAGGCCCCGGCCCGGGAGCGCCTGGGCCAGCCCATCGACCGTTGCCGCATGACCATGGTGCGCAGCGAACGCTGGAAGTACCTGGCCTACGACGGCTTTCGCCCACAGCTGTTCGACCTGCACAACGACCCCCAGGAGTTGCATGACCTGGGAGCCGACCCGGCCTATGCCGCGGTGCGTGAAGAACACCTGGGGTATCTGCTGCAATGGCTGCGCGGCCTGAAACGCCGCACCACCATCAGCCATGAGGAAATCGACCTGCGGGGCCAGCGTTTCCGCTACGGCGAACCGGAAAGCGAAAAGCTGGTGCAGATCGGCGTGTGGTAACCCCCACCCACGCCTACACCGCCCCTCGTAGGAGCCGGCTTGCTGGCGAAGAGGCCCCCAAGCCTTGCAGCGCTCTCTGGGGCGCATTCGCTGGCAAGCCAGCTCCTACAGTGGGCAGGTTCATCGGGTAAATGCCCGTGGGGCGGGTCAGAGGCCTTTGATGGTCTGGCTGCGCTGGCCATGCACGCCCACAGGGACATCGCCCTTGAGGGTCACGCGGCGCACGATGCGGTCCTGGGTGCCGTAGTCGTCCACGGCGTAATGCTGGGTCGAGCGGTTGTCCCAGATCGCTACGTCACCGGCGCTCCAGCGCCAGCGCACGGTGTTTTCCAGGCGGGTGACGTGGCTTTGCAGCAGGTTGAACAGGTGCGCCGAATCGGCCTGGGAATAGCCTTTGATGCGCTTGACGAAGTGCCCCAGCACCAGGCTCTTTTCGCCGCTTTCGGGGTGCACGCGGACGATCGGGTGTTCCGTCTCGAATACGGTGGAGGTGAAGACTTTGCGGTAACGCTCCAGCTTCTCCGCCGAGACATCAGGCTTGGCCCCGGCGTAGTCGTATTCGTTGCTGTGCACCGCCCAGAGCTTGTCCGCCAGCTCACGCAGTTCCGCCGAGAGTTCGTTGTACGCGGTGGCGGTGTTGGCCCACACCGTATCGCCACCGGAAGCCGGGGCCACCACCGAACGCAGGATCGAGGCTTTCGGGTAGGCGTCGACGAAGGTCACGTCGGTGTGCCAGGAGTTGGCCCGCTGACCCTCGGCGCCATCCAGTTCCAACAGGTAGCGGGTGCCGTCGCGCACCGGCACGGTGGGGTGGGCCACCGGTTCGCCCAGCAGGTGGGAGAAGGCTTCCTGGCTCTGGTCGTCGAGGTGGGTCTGGCCACGGAAGAAAATCACCTTGTATTGCACCAGCGCCTGCTGGATGGCGTCCACGGTGCCGGCGTCGAGGTCGCCGGACAATTGCACGCCACGGATCTCGGCGCCGATGCGACCGGCCACCGGGTGGATATCAAGGGCATCAACAGCGGGTTTAACGGCTAAGGCGGCATTGCTCATCAGGTACACCCTCATCGACTGCTTACGGTGGGAACCGCCGCGAAACAACGCTCTATCTATATTCAATTTGGATCTAATAGATAACTACATGCTTCGTTGACGGAATAAGAGCTTGCATTTAAAACCTCATTCCTCACTCGTCGCAAATGCCTTCGAGCTATTTTTCGGATGCCGGGAAAGCATATGGATCTTCGCCAATTGCGTTACTTCATCGCCCTCAATGAACACCGCAGTTTTGTCCGTGCCGCCGACGCGATGGGCATCACCCAACCGGCCTTCAGCCGCAGTATCCAGGGCCTGGAGCAGGAGTTCGGCTGCGTACTGGTGGACCGTGGCAACAAGGATCTGCGCCCCACCCCGGAAGGCCAGGTGGTGCTGCAGCACGCCTTGAGCCTGGTGCAGGGCGCGGCCTTGCTCAGCAGCGAAGTGACCCAGATGACCAAGCTCGATGCCGGCGAGGTGCGCTTCGGCTGCGGCCCGGCGCCGGCGGTGAAACTGGTGCCCGACGCGGTGGCGCAGTTCAGCAGCGCCCACCCCAAGGTGCGCACCTGCTTTGCCGTGGATAACTGGGAGAAACTCAGCCGCAGCCTGAACCGCGAAGAGATCGAATTCTTTATCGCCGACATCCGCCATTTCGAGGCCGACCCGAACTACCAGACCCAGCCGCTGACGCCCAAGCGCGGGGTGTTCTTCTGCCGCCCCGGGCACCCGCTGCTGGCCAAGGAAAGCCTGTCCACCAACGACATGTTCGACTACCCCCTGGCCACCACCCTGATCCCTCCGGGGATTCGCAAGCTTTTGGCCAACCTCAGCGGACGCATCGACTTTTCACCGACCATCGAGACTGAACACTTTCCGGCGCTGGTGAAGATCGTCCGCCAGTCCAATGCCATTGGCGTGGGCACCGCCGAGGCCTTTGCCGAAGACATCGAACAGGGGTCGCTGGTGCTGCTGCACTGGCGCAACCTGCCGCAGAACATCGAAAGCCTGAATGCCCGCTGCGGCATCGTCAGCCGCAGCGGTTTTCGCCTGTCGCCAGCGGCGCGCAAGTTGATCGAAGTGCTAGTGGCGGTCGACCAGCAAACCCACGGCATCGCCGTCTAACCCTGTAGCCGCTGCCGCAGGCTGCGAACGACGACGCAGTCGGCGCAAGAGGCACCCGGCTCCTCCAGGTAGACCGCGTTGCCGGCCCAGCGCCCCCCACGGTGCCGAACGCAGCCCTGTAGCCGCTGCCGCAGGCTGCGAACGACGACGCAGTCGGCGCAAGAGGCACCCGGTTCCTCCAGGTAAACCGCGTTACCGGCCCCGGCGGCCCCTACGGTGCCGGGCGCAGCCTGCGGCAGCGGCTACAGGGGTTCAGGAAGGGGGTTACAGGCCGGCGGCGGCGAGCGGTGGGGCGACCCAGGCCTCTACCTTGAACGGCTTGCGGATCAACCGTTCCTTGGCCGCCAGATCCACCGAATCCTGCAATTTGCCGAGGAACACCGGGTCCAGGGTCGAGGGGAAGATCTCGCTCAGGCGCTGGTCCTTGAGGTCTTCCTGCAAGATCACCGGCGGGTAGCTGGCCAAGCCTGACACCAGCTGGATATAGGCGTCTTTGTTGCTGTCCTGGGTCAGCCACTCTACGGCCTGCTGCTGGGCCTTGAGCAGTTTTTCAACGGCTTCGGGGTGCTCGTCGACAAACTTGCCGGCGCCCACCAGCACGCTCTGCACGCTGCCGGCGCCGCCCAGGTCCTTGGTGCTCAGGGGCAGTTCGGCCAGGCCCTTGCTGCGCAGGGCGGAAAGCCCGGTGCTGCCCCAGGAGGCGTCGATCTGCTTGGCCGCCAGGGCCGCCACCGCCGCGTTGAAGTCGAGGTTGACCACTTTCAGGTCCTTCTCGCTCAGGCCCCGGCTGGCCAGGGCGGCATCGAACGACAGCTGGGTGGCGGTGCCACGGAACACCGCCACGCGCTTGCCCTTGAGGTCTTCCAGGGTCTTGATCCCCGAGCCCGGCACCACCCCCAGGTAATGCTTGACCCCACGGGCCGAGGCGCTGAGCAAACGCGTATCCAGGCCATTGGACTTGCCGATGATGGCCGCCAGATCCCCGAGATAGGCCAGGTCCACCTGGCCGTTGGCGAAGGCTTCGTTGATCACCGGGCCTGCGCCCTTGAAGAAATTCCACTGGATCTGGATGCCCTGGTCGGCAAAGGCCTTTTCGAAGATCTGCTGCTGACGCAGCACGTCCACCACTCCGCCACCACTGTGCTGGGTGCCGGCGCTGAGGTCGGGCACGGCGATGCGGATTTCCTTGAGCTCTGCGGCCTGGGCCAGCAGCGGCAGGCAACCCAGCAGTCCCGCCAGGGCCGGCGCGGTGAACAGGCTGATCACGCGTTTGAAGGGAAGGTTCATGGGTGCGGCTCCTGATGGCAAAGGCTGTGAGGAGCAGAAGGTAGGCACGGAATCGATCAACATTTAAATACTATAAATTCACATTTTAATAACCATATTGAATAAACCAGTGACCACGGGCGCCCCGGAGGATATGCATCAAATGCATGAAAAATATTCTTCAAATGCATTGGATGCGTGTCGGGCAGAAGCCTTAAATGGCTTCTCTTATCTCCTAATAGAATCGATAAGTTTTTTAATAGATCACAAATGCATAACACGTAGGAGCCGGCTTGCCGGCGAAGAGGCCCGCCAGCCCTGATTCGCTGGCAAGCCAGCGCCTACGGCATCGACCCACGCCATGCAGTACCCGACGACGGAGGTCATCCATGGCCCGTGTTTCCCTGCTCAGCCTGCCCCTGGCGGCGCCGTCCAACGGACGCCCGGGCTGGCCCGCAATCCATCAGCGCCTGCTGCCCTGGCTGCTGCCCCTGAGCCTGTTCGTCCTGTGGTGGCTGGCCAGCCGCAACCTGTGGATGAGCGAGCAGATCCTGCCGGCCCCGGCCCTGGTCTGGAGCAGCGCCCTGGAGCTGGGCCGCGGCGAGCTGTGGAGCCACCTGGCGATCAGCCTGCAACGGCTGTTCTGGGGCTTGCTGGCCGGCATCGCCGCCGGGGCCCTGCTGGGCGGCGCCCTGGGTTTCAGTCGGCGTCTGGAGCGTCTGGTGTACCCCACCTTCGGCGCCCTGGCGCAGATCCCGACCCTGGCTTGGATTCCCTTGTTCATGGTGTTTTTCGGCATCGGCGAAGTGCTCAAGCTGGTGGTGCTGGTCAAGGCCGTGGTGGTGCCGGTGACCTTGCACACCCTGGTGGGCGTGCGCGACGCCCAGCCCAAGCTGCGAGAAGCCGCCGCAGTGCTGCGCCTGCCCCCGGCCTTGCTGATCCGCCGCCTGGTGCTGCCCGCCGCGCTGCCGGCGTTCATGGCCGGGGTGCGCCTGGCCCTGGCCACCGGCTGGACTTCGTTGCTGGCGGTGGAGCTGTTGGCCTCCAGCGAAGGCATCGGCTACCTGATGGTCTGGGCGCGGCAGCTGTTCATGCTGGATATCGTCTTCGTCTGCATCCTGGTGATCGGCATGCTGGGGGTGTGCATGGACCGCGGCATCGGCTGGCTGGATCGCACCCTGGTGCACTGGCCGAACCCGGCCACCGCCGCTCTGCGCCGTGGCCCGCGCTACCAGGGCTGGCAACGCCTGCAACCCTGGCTGCTGCCCCTGGCCTTGCTGGCCCTGTGGCAAGTGGCGAGCGCAGGGCAATGGGTGGACGCCAACATCCTGGTAAGCCCGCTGGCAGTACTCAGCACCACTGTCGACGGCCTGCGGGACGGCAGCTTGCTGGGAGGCATGGGCCTGAGCCTGGGTCGCGCCCTCGGCGGCCTGGCCCTGGGTGGCGGACTGGGCCTGGCCCTTGGCCTGCTGCTGGGGCTGTCGCGCCTCAGTGAACGACTGCTGGGGCCGACCCTGGCCGCCATTCGCCAGATCGCCATTTTCGCCTGGGTGCCGCTGCTCACCGCCTGGTTCGGCCTGGGGGAGCTGGCCAAGTGGGTGTTCGTCGCCCTGGCCGCCTTCTTCCCGTTATTCATCGCCACCCAGCGCAGCGTTGCCCAGCTGTCACCGCAACTGGCGGAGGCCGCCCAGGTGCTACGCCTGAACCTCTGGCAACGCTTGCGCCGACTGGTGCTGCCCGGCGCGGCGCCGGGGATTTTCGCCGGCCTGCGCATCAGCCTGATCTACGCCTGGATGGGCACCATCGGCGCGGAATACTTCATGCCGTCCAATGGCGGCATCGGCAGCCAGATGATCAGCGCCCAGCAACTGCTGCGCATGGATCTGATCATGGCCGGCATGCTCCTGGTGGGCCTGACCGGGGCCCTGCTCAACCTGCTGGGCCAACAACTCGAAACCCGCGCCACCCGCTGGAGACACGCATGAACGCACCCCTGGTCAGTTTCAATCACGTGGGCAAGAGCTTCGCCGTCGCCGGTGGCGAGGTGGAGGCGATCCGCGAATTCAACCTGGATATCGCCGACGGCGAGTTCGTCGCCATCGTCGGCTCCAGCGGCTGCGGCAAGTCCACCCTGCTGCGCCTGCTGATTGGCCTGGACACCGAGTTTCGCGGCGAGATCCGGGTCGACGGCCAGGCCGTCAGCGGCATCGGCAGTGAACGCGGCATCGTGTTCCAGGAGCACCGTCTGTTCCCCTGGCTGACCGTGGCCGAGAACATCGGCCTGGGCCTGGTCAACGAGCCCCTGAGCGCCGCCGAGCGCCAGCGGCGGATCGACGATTTCATCGAGCTGGTAGGGCTCAAGGACTTTACCCGGGCCTATCCCCATCAGCTCTCTGGCGGCATGGCGCAACGGGTGGCCATTGCCCGTGGGCTGGTGGCCAGCCCGCGCATCCTGCTGCTGGACGAACCCTTCGGCGCCCTCGACGCCCTAACCCGCCAGCAGATGCAGGACGAGCTGCTGGCGATCCGCGAGCGGGCAAGAATCACCACGGTGCTGGTGACCCACGATGTCGAGGAAGCGATCTTCCTCGCCGACCGGGTGGTAGTGATGGAGCCGCGCCCAGGCCGCATCAAGCGCGTGGTCGAGGTGGCCCTGCCGCACCCACGCCAGCGCAGCGGTTTCGACTTCCACCAACTGCGTGAAGAACTGCTCCACGAACTCACCAGCGATGATCACTACCAGGCGCCGCAGCCGGTGCAGATCCGCAACCTGCCCTTGACCTTCATTGCTTGCTGAACAGGAGTGCCGCGATGCCGCAACGTCCCAACTTTCTAGTGATCCTGGCCGACGACCTGGGCTTCTCCGACCTCGGCGCCTTCGGCGGCGAGATCGCCACGCCGAACCTCGATGCCCTGGCCGCAGGTGGCCTGCGCCTGACCGACTTCCACACCGCCCCGACCTGTTCGCCGACCCGCTCCATGCTGCTCACCGGCACCGACCATCACATCGCCGGGATCGGCACCATGGCCGAGGCCCTGACCCCCGAACTGATCGGCAAGCCGGGCTACGAGGGTTACCTCAATGACCGCGTGGTGGCCTTGCCGGAACTGCTGCGCGAAGCCGGCTACCAGACCCTGATGAGCGGCAAATGGCACCTGGGGCTCACCGCCGAGCGCGCGCCCCACGCCCGGGGCTTCGAGCGTTCGTTTTCGCTGCTGCCGGGGGCGGCCAATCACTACGGCTTCGAGCCC
This sequence comes from Pseudomonas danubii, assembly GCF_042980055.1. Lineage (NCBI taxonomy): Bacteria > Pseudomonadati > Pseudomonadota > Gammaproteobacteria > Pseudomonadales > Pseudomonadaceae > Pseudomonas > Pseudomonas danubii. The sequence continues at coordinate 1,470,365 of NZ_CP116502.1, read as the reverse complement.
ACCTACGATGAGCACACCCCCGGGCTGCTCAAATCCACCCCGGCGCTGTACATCGAGGACGACCGCTTCATCGATGAACTGCCGGCGGATTTCTATTCCTCCGATGCCTTCGGCGACAAGCTTTTGCAGTACCTGAAAGAGCGCGACCAGAGCCGGCCGTTCTTCGCCTACCTGCCGTTCTCGGCGCCCCACTGGCCGTTGCAGGCCCCCGAGGAGATGGTCGCCAAGTACCGTGGCCGCTATGACGCCGGCCCCGAGGTGCTGCGCCTGGAACGCCTGGAGAAACTCAAGGCCCTGGGCCTGATCGAGGCCGAGGTCGAGCCTCATCCGCTGATCAACCTCAACGCCGAGTGGGACGCCCTCAGCGACGAACAGCGGCAGGTTTCGGCGCGGGCCATGGAGGTGTATGCGGCGATGGTCGAGCGCATGGACTGGAACATCGGCCGGGTGGTGGATTACCTGCGCCAGCAGGGCCAGCTGGACAACACCCTGATCCTGTTCATGTCCGACAACGGCGCCGAAGGCGCGCTGCTGGAGGCCTTTCCCAAGTTCGGCCCGGAGCTTTTGACCTACCTCAACCAGCACTACGACAACCGCCTGGAAAACATCGGCCGGGCCAACTCCTACGTCTGGTACGGCCCGGCCTGGGCCCAGGCGGCCACGGCGCCATCGCGGCTGTTCAAGGCCTTCACCACCCAGGGCGGGATTCGTGTGCCGGCGCTGCTGCACTACCCGCAGTTGCCGCTCAAGGGACAGATCAGCCACGGCTTCGGCACGGTGATGGACATCACCCCGACCCTGCTCGACCTGGCCGGCGTGCGTCACCCCGGCAAGCGCTGGCGCGGGCGCGATGTGGCGCCATTGCGGGGCAAGTCCTGGCTGGGCTTTCTTTCCGGCGAAACCGCCCAGGTGCATGACCAGCACACGGTGACCGGCTGGGAGCTGTTCGGCCGCCGGGCGATTCGCCAGGGCCAGTGGAAGGCGGTGTACATCCCCGGGCCGGTGGGCCCGGCGACCTGGCAGTTGTATGACCTGGGCCAGGACCCGGGGGAGGTTCACGACCTGGCCCAGAGCCAACCGGAAAAACTGCGCACGCTGCTGGAGGAATGGCAGCGCTATGTGGATGAAACCGGAGTGATCCTCAGCGAATCGCCGTTCCAGCCGGATTGAGCTTGTAGGAGCTGGCTATGAACCGGACCGTGCAAGAGCGGGCTTGTGTAGGAGCTGGCTCGCCAGCGAAAGCGTCCTCCAGAACAACACAAGTCTCCAGGGCCCTTTCGCCGGCAAGCCGGCTCCTACGCGGTGCGTTTGGGTTGTCGGTGAATACACCGGGCTGCGCCAGGCGCTGGCCTCAGCCTCGGGTGATGCGGCAGGCCGGGGTTGTTGGCAGTTCCTTGACCACAACGTAATGCCCCGCCCGGTTTTTCTCGACCCGCAACGGCGAAGCGGCCAGGTAGCTGCCGTGCAGGTTCTGGTCGACAAAACAGATGGTGATGCCCTGCTTCCCCTGCTCCATCACCCTGACGCTGTAGATCCAGCTTTGTTCTTCGTCCGTCGCGCTGTAGGTGCCATCGGCGTCTGCGGCCTTCTCGTAGATCCGATAGGGCGTCTGGCCCAGCGTGGTGCCGTCCGGGTAGTGCCGCGGCCTTAAGGAATTGCGAAAACCGTTCACTTCCAGATGCTTCAAGATACTCAGCGCCAGCGCCTCGTCGCGGCCTTCCGCCACCGAGTCGGCCAGCGACACGCTGCCCACACTCATCAAGGCAACGGCGATCAATCGCCTTAGCGCACTGTTCATAGCGTCTCCCTGTCGTTGCCCCTTCGCGGATTCCGGGCGTTTCCCGGCGCCGCGTGACCTTGGCTTAACGTTATCGGTCCCTGGATATTTAACCAGAAAGACAGTCCGCCCCCTCAAGCCCGGGCGTTATGCGCAGGTTGCGTGGTCATCTGCTCCACGGGATGAAAGCGGTTGGCCCGGGCAAAGGTGCCGAAATCGTTGAAGCGCACGCCCATCTCGGCCATCACCTTGTGTGCCACCGGCGCCGTCAGCTGGCGGATGTAAAAGGGCTCCTTGACCACGAAATGATGGATGCCGTGGGTGCTGCCGAAGTTGCAGCAGAAGGCCTGCAGCGGCCACATCCACCAGGGGTTGAGCACCTGGGTCTGCTGGATCACGTTGCCCGGTTCGATATCGCCGTAGTAGTGCATGTTGGAGCTGACGAAATGCAGGCAGAAGGTGCGCAGCACGTTGGGACCGATGATCACCACCACGGCAATATCGATGCCGTGCATCAGCGCCAGGGTGTCCTGCGACCACTGGATCGGGCTGCCGAGCAACGCGGCGACGCCATTGGCGGCATGAAAGCCGAGGAACAGGTACCAGGCGCCCCAGTGCAGCAGGGCCAGCGGCGCGTACACCGCCAGGGTGCGGCTGAGGATGCGCAGCTTGTGCCTGGCCCCCGGCGCCCGCAGCAGGCGGATGAAGGCCGCCATCATGTTGTCGCCGACCATCAGCAGGCGGGCGATGCCCCAGGGTTCGCCGTTGGTGATGGCGCGCTCTTCGATATCGCTCTCGCTGCCGGACACCTTGTGGTGATTCAGGTGCAGGTGGCGCCGCACCCAGGGGTTGATGGTGCTCGGCCGCGCCAGCCAGACCAGCGCCAGCATCAGGTTGTGGGGCAGGCGCTGCTTGCGAAAGTACATGCTGTGGATCAGGTCGTGTTCCAGCTCGTGGGTCAGGGAAGCGAAGAACGCGTTGAGCAGCAGGCACGCCCACCAAGTCAGGTAGCCAGCGACATAGAGCGCCGCTGACCCCAGCATCCCGGACAAGGCAAAGAGCAGAATCCCCGCACCCAGGGCGTCCTGGTGCCGCAGCAAGGGAAAGCGCCGGCGCAGTTCATCGCCCCGGGCCAGGACCACCTGGCGAATGTGCGCCGCTCGCTGTTGTGCGTTCATCCGCTCGGGGCTTGCAGAAATACCCTGCATGATTCCATCCTCTGGTCAGTGATGTGTGCATCCTGCCCCGAGCCCCGGCTCCGGGCCCTAGCCGTAAACGCCAACCTGTTGACCGGACGCGCCAATCGCATGACCGAAGCCACTTCCCTTGCCAGCTGGACCCGCGCCTTGCGCAAGCAACTGGACGCCCTCGACCTCGACAGCGACGCACTGTGCCGCGCAGCCGGGCTCGACCCGCAATTGATGGATGACCCCAACGCCCGCTACCCGCTGTCGGCCACCACCCGCCTGTGGCATCTCGCCGTGCAGGCCAGCGGCGACCCGGCCATTGGCCTGCGAGTGTCGCGCTTTGTCAGCCCCACCACCTTCCATGCCCTGGGCTACGCCCTGGTGGCCAGCGGCAGCCTGCGGGAAGTGTTCGAGCGCATCGTGCGTTATCACCAGGTGGTCAGCGATGCCCTGGAACTGGCCCTGACCCGCGAGCCGGACCGCTACCGGTTCTTCCTCAAGGTGCCCGAAGGCGCGCCGCAGCCGGCCATCGAGGCCATCGACGCGTTTGCCGCGATCTACGTGCGCACCTGCCGTAACCGCCTGGGCCGCGACTACGCGCCGCTGGCCGTGCATTTGCGGCGCCCGGCCCCGGCGGACCCGAGCCAGTGGCACAAGGTGTTCCGCTGCCCGGTGCACTTTGCCGCGGCCGACGACTGCCTGGAATTCGGCCTGCACGATTTCGACAGCCACCTGGACGATGCCAACCCGGAACTGGCCGAGCACAACGAAGCGGTGCTCAAGCGCACCCTGTTGCAACTGCGGCCGCTGACCTGGGAGCGCAAGGTGCGCGGCGTGATCGAAGCCCAATTGCCGGAAGGCGAACCCTCCGCGGAACGAGTCGCCCAGGCCCTGCACCTGAGCCTGCGCAGCCTGCAACGGCACCTGGCGGATGAAGGCACGCGCTTCGACACCCTACTCAACGAATGCCGGGAAAACCTCGCCCTGCTGCACCTGCGGGACCTGGAATGCTCCCTGAGCGAAATCAGCTACCTGCTGGGCTTTGCCGATGCCAGCAGCTTCAGCCGGGCGTTCAAACGCTGGACCGGGATGACCCCGGGGCAGTTTCGCGACGGTTTGCGTTGAGCCCCTGCGCCGGCCAGCCGGTTCCTACAGGTGCAGCGACGGGTGCAACCTCCACCAGTAAAAAAAACCGCGAAAAAGACTCTGCCGATCTACACTGCACAATGCATCAAATAGGATGCATTAAATAATTTTCAGAAAAAATGCATTGCATACAATGCGGAATAAATCCCATGGAAAGCCTTGGACAACTGATCCGGACCCTGCGCAAAGAGCGCAAGCTCTCGCAGCAGGCACTGGCAGCACAATACGGCATGAGCCGTGCCACTATCTCGGGGATTGAAAACAACACCATTACCGAAATCGGCTTGCGCAAGGTCGAAGCCATTCTCAATGGTTTTGGCTACGAGCTCAGCGCCGTGCCCCGCCCCCGGCAACGCCCGACCCTGGACAGCCTGAAACAGGCGCATTTCCATGACTGAGCAACAGCAGCTGCACATCCGTGTGGCCGGCATGGCGGTGGGCACTCTCGGCCGTGGCCAGGCGCAGGCGGACTCGGTTTTCACCTACAGCGACAACACCTCGCCCCGCGACGCGGTCTCGCTGACCATGCCGCCACGCCTGGCGAGTTATGGCTGGGATCGAGGCCTGCTACCGGTGTTCGATATGCACCTGCCGGAAGGTTCGCTGCGTGATGAACTGCTGCGCCGTTTCAGCAAGGCGGTGCGCGGTTTCGACGACTTCGCTCTGCTATCGATCGTGGGGCCGCACCAACTGGGTCGGGTGGCCATCAGCACAACGCAATCACCCCAGGCGCCCCTGCCGGAAACCAGCCTGGAGGACCTGTTGGTGCATGACGGTGCCGAGGGACTGTTCGAGGATCTATTGGCGACCTATGGCCAGTATTCAGGGGTTTCCGGGGTGCAGCCCAAAGTCCTGATCCGCGACAGCACCAACAGCGTCGAACGCCTGACCCATCGCGGCGCTACTCATTTGGTGAAGGCTTTTCGCGCCGATCAATACCCCCACCTGGCCGCCAACGAATTCTTCTGCATGCGTGCGGCGCTGCATGCCGGCCTGCCAGTGCCGGAGATCGAACTCAGCCAGAATGGCCAGTTCCTGGTGGTCAAACGTTTCGACCTGAGCGCCCAGGGCTACCTGGGTTTCGAGGATTTCTGCGTGCTCAACGCCTGGCCGGCAAAAGCCAAGTACGACGGCTCCTACGAAGGCGCGGCGAAACAGATCAAGGCCTTTGTCTCCCCACACCTTCTGAACCGGGCCCTGGAGTCATTCTTCAAGATCGTGGCGTTGTCGGCCGGACTGAGAAATGGCGATGCCCATCTGAAGAACTTCGGCGTGCTGTACCCCGACACGGATGTGGAAGCCCCCGTCAGCCTGGCACCGGCCTTTGATCTGGTGACCACGTCGGTCTACATCAAGGCGGACAGCCTGGCGCTATTGCTGGGAGGCTCCAAGGCCTGGCCCAAACGCCAGGCGCTGCTGCGCTTCGCCCGCACGGCGTGCAACCTCAGCGAAGGCCGCAGCCATGAACTGTTGCAACAGGTCGAGCACGGCATGGCACAGGCGATGGGCGAGATGCAGGTCTATAGCGCGGCACATCCCGCCTTCAAGGGCATGGCCGAGGCCATGAGCGAGGCCTGGAAAACCGGTGTGGCGCGCAGCCTGACCCGTTGATCCGGTCACCGTTAAAGAACCGCAAAACCCAGTTCGAACACCGTGGCCTGCCCCTCGCTCGCGACCCGCACCTGACCGCCATGCAGCAGCATGATCGAGCGCACGATGGCCAGGCCCAGGCCGCCGGAATCCCCCGGTTCGGCGCGGGAGGGGTCAACCCGGTAGAAGCGATCGAACAACCGGGGCAGATGCTCAGGGGCAATCGCCGGGCCCTGGTTGTGCACCTGCAGCCAGCACCAGCCGGCTTCGTCGCGGCGTCGCAGGCGGATCAGCGAACCCGCGTCGGCGTGGCGCACGGCGTTGGCCAGGAGGTTGCCCAGGGCCCGTTGCAGCAGTTGCTGGTCGGCCAGCAGCTCGCCGTAAAATCCGTTCTCCAGACGAATTTGCCGGTCATCGGCCAGGGCTTCGAAATAGTCGCACAACTGCGCGCCGACGCCCGAGAGTGACAGCAGCTGGCGGTCCAGCGCCGCATCGGCCTGCTCGGCCCGGGCCAGGAACAGCAGGTTCTCGGCCATGCGTCCCAGACGCTCGAACTCCTCCATGTTGGAGGCCAGCACTTCCTGGTACTCCGCGGCGCTGCGGGGCTGGTTCAGGGCCAGGCCGTTGCTGCCCAACAGGTTGTGCAACGGCGTGCGGATTTCATGGGCCAGGTCGGCGGAGAACTGCGACAAGCGCTGAAAGCTCTCCTCCAGGCGCGCCAGCATGGCGTTCAAGGCTTGCACCGGCTCGTGGAATTCGGCCGGGATGCCGCTGGTGTGCAGGCGTCGGTCGAGGCTGCGCAGATCGATCTCGCGCACCGACTCGCTGAGCTGGCGCAGCGGCTGCAAGCCCCGGCGCAATAACAGCAAGCCCAGGGCGAAGGCCAGCAAGGCCCCCAGGCCTACCGCCAGGTACAGGCGCAGGCGGTAGCTGGCGAGCATCTGCTCGCGCTCGCTGAGCACCTTCCCGGCAATCACCGTCAGCGCCTCGCCCTTGGGGCCGCTGGCCTGCCCCGCCAGCAGGGCCAGCGGAACCTGGTCGCTGCCCGGCCAGAGGAGGATGTCGCGGCGTTGCGGGCGCTGCTCACGGGCAAGCGGCAGCAACTCGGGCAAGCGCTGTTGCCGGGGGTTGATGCCGATCACCGTCGAGCCATCGGCCCGCAGCACCAGCAGCAGGCTTTCCTGGTTGCCCAGCATGTTCTGGTACAGCCGGGGCCGGGCTTGCAGGGCGTCCAGGCTGTCGCTGTCCTGCAGCAGGGCGCGCACCTGTTCCAGACGTCCCAACAGGGCGAGGTCATCGCGGTAGGCGATTTCCTCGGCCAGGGAGCGGTAGAGGAACACCCCGATCACGCTGAGCACCAGGGCGCAGACCGCGGCGAAGGCCAGGGCCAGCCGCCAGGCGATGGAACTAGAGCGCTTCATCCGGGGCTTCCAGCTGGTAGCCGACGCCACGCACGGTGTGGATCAGCTTGGGCATGTAGGGATCGTCGACCTTGGCCCGCAACCGGCGCACCGCCACTTCCACCATGTTGGTGTCGCTGTCGAAATTCAGGTTCCACACCTGGGAGGCAATCAGGGTCCGCGACAGCACTTCACCCTGGCGGCTGGCCAACAGGTGCAGCAGGGCGAACTCCTTGTTGGTCAGGGCAATGCGTTGGCCGCCACGGCTGACCCGACGGCGCAGCACGTCGATCTCCAGGTCGGCGATGCTAAAGGATTCGGCTTCACGCAGCGGCCCGCGACGCAGCAGGGTGCGGACCCGGGCCAGCAGTTCGGCGAAGGCAAAGGGCTTGAGCAGGTAGTCGTCGGCGCCCAGCTCCAGGCCACGAACCCGGTCTTCGATGGCGTCCTTGGCGGTGAGGAACAGCACCGGGGTGGCGCCGCGCTGGCGGATCAACTGCAGCAACTGCCAGCCGTTGAGGCCGGGGAGCATCACGTCGAGGATGATCAGGTCGTATTCCTGCTGCTCGATGAAATAGCGCCCGTCCAGGCCGTTCAGGGCCACGTCCACGGCGAATCCGGACTCTCCCAGCCCCTTGGCCAGGAAATTCGCGGTCTTGGCTTCGTCTTCAACTACCAGCAAACGCATGGTGCACCTCGGAAATGATCGGCACAGGCTAGGCGCCCCGCGCGCGCTTGCCCATTACAAACTTGTAATCCAACTGACGAGGTTCTGACGAGCACCGCTGGGTAAGGTGGCGACCTGTCTTTCAGGAGCCTTCCCATGATCTGCAAAACCCTCGTTCTAAGCGTTGGTCTGGGCCTTGCCGGCACTGCCCTGGCGGCCCCGGAACTTCCGCGTCACGCAGAGCTGGACCTGGCCACCGCCCGTCAGTTGGCGGACGCCAGCCTGGCCCAGTGCACGGCCGTGGTGTCGGTGCTGGACCGTGGCGGCAACCTCTTGGTGACCCTGCGCGCTGATGGCGTCGGCCCGCACAACACCGTCGCCAGCCAGCGCAAGGCGTATACCGCGCTGTCCACCAAGACCCCTACCCGGCTGTTCGCCGAGCGGGCGCGCAACAACCCCGAGGCGGCCAATCTCAATACCTTGCCGGAGCTGTTGTTGCTCGGCGGCGGCATTCCCTTGTTTGCCGGCAACCAGCTGGTGGGCGCGATGGGCATTGCCGGTGCGGGCGGCGCGGCGCAGGACGAGGCGTGCGCGTTACAGGCGGCACAGCGGGTGGGGTTGGCGGCCGAGGCCGGACGTCAGTGAACTGGAGTGCCGCGCCCGCGTTGCGCTAATGCGCAGCCTCGCGGGCTCGGCAGCGGCTACAGAGTCTGTTGTTTGTTCAATCGAGAAAGGAGTGGGACATGAATATTTTGCGTAATAGCCTGGCGGCCATCGGCCTCTGCGGTCTGTCGAGCCTGGCCCTGGCGGCCGGCAACCCCTTGAGCGTGCACGTGCTCAACCTGGAGAACGGTTTGCCCTCACCGGGGGTCAAGGTGACCCTGGAGCAGCATGTGGGCCAGGACTGGAAAGCCCTGTCCAGCGGCGTGACCAACGAGCAGGGGCGGATCAGCGAGCTGTTTCCCGCTGGTCAGGCGCTGACAGCTGGCGAATACCGGGTGGTGTTCAAGACCGGTGAATACTTCAAGCAGGCCAAGCGCGATACCTTCTTTCCGGAGATTCCGGTGATTTTCGAGGTCAAGCAGACCGAGCAGCACTACCACATTCCGCTGTTGCTCAGCCCTTATGGCTTCTCGACCTATCGCGGTTCGTAGGAGCTGGCTGCTGACGAGGGCGGTCTTGCGGGCCTCTTCGCTGGCAAGCCAGCTCCTACGGTCGGCAGAGAAATCGCGCGGGATTTTGTAGGAGCCGGCTTGCCGGCGAAGGCGGTCTTGCGGGCCCCTTCGCTGGCAAGCCAGCGCCTACAGGCCTGCGAGGGCGCGCAGGCGCTCGGTGTCGAGGATTTCGATCTCGCCGTAGCTCAGGCGCAGGATGCCCTGGTGCTGCAGGTCCTTGAGGATCTGGTTGGTGGTCTGGCGCGACAGCGAGAGCATCAGCGCCAGTTGCTCCTGGGGCAGTTGCAGCAGGCTGCGACTTTGGCTGACTTCGCCGTAGCCGCCGGCCATCGCCAGCAGGCGACTGGCCACACGAGCCGGCGCCGGCATCAGGCTCAGTTGTTCCAGGTTGATGAAGGCCAGGCGCAGTTTGTGACTCATCAACAGCGCGAACTGGCGCCAGTACTGCGGCTGTTGCTCCAACAGTTGCAACAAGCTCGACTGCGGCACCTGAAGCAGGGTGCAGGCACCCTCGGCGTAGGCATCGTGGGTACGCGGCTGGCCGTCGAACAGGCAGATCTCGCCAAACCAGTGCGGCGCTTGCATCAGGCTGAGCAAGGCTTCCTTGCCCTGCTCGCTGACGGCTCCCACCCGCACCGTCCCTTCCAGCACCGCGTACAAGCCGCAGGGCGGATCGCCACGCAGGAACAGGCATTGCCCCGGCGCCAAGCGGCGCAGGCGGGCACCGCCGAGCAAACTATTCTGTAAGGAATCCGGCAGGTGGCTGAACCACTGGCCGGTCATCAGGCAGTCACGCCACTGCTGCATGTCCATGAACAGGTTTTTTCCTCAAGGCATCGGCGTGATTGTCGCCTAGCTGACAGTGCCGTGATCGGCGGCCGGGCATGATCGGGCCACCCTAACGGAGGAACAACAATGAAAAGCCTCGTTGATCATCTGAGTCAATACGCCGCCTACCACCGCGACCCGCGCAATATCGCCAGCCACTTTATCGGCATTCCCATGATCGTTCTGGCGGTGGCGGTGCTGCTGTCCCGTCCCGCCTGGCCGCTGGCGGGCATCGTGCTGTCGCCGGCCGTGCTGCTGGCCCTGGCCTCAGCGGTGTTCTACCTGCGCCTGGAGTTGCGCCTGGGCGTGTTGATGAGTGTGCTGATGGGGCTGTCGGTCTGGGCCGGGCAAGCGCTGGCAGCGCAAAGCACCGGGCTGTGGCTGAGCAGTGGCCTGGGCCTGTTCGTGATCGGTTGGGTGATCCAGTTCATCGGCCATTACTACGAAGGCCGCAAGCCGGCCTTTGTCGATGATCTGTCGGGCTTGATCGTCGGCCCGCTGTTCGTGGTGGCCGAACTGGCGTTCCTGCTGGGGCTGCGCCATGACTTGAAACAGGCCATCGAACAGCGTTCGGGGCCCGTGGCCCTGCGCCAGAAAAAAGCCATGATCTGAAGTCCCTGGCCGGGCGTGCCGACTGCACGCCCGGCCAGGATGGGTCACAAGCCGCCAAACTCCACTCGCACCGTCAGTGCGCCCTGGTTGTCCTGCAGGCCGACACCGTAACGCCCGTCCAGGTCGTCATTGATGCACAGCTGCAACTCTCCTTGCTGGCCCGCCGGGATCTGCGCCAGATCGCCGATCAGAAAGGGCGTGCCAGCGCTCCCGACGCGGCCGATCAGCGCGCCCTCGCTGGCCCCCGGCAAGGTATAGCCGGACTTGGCGATGTAGACCGGATTGCCCCGGCCGTCCACCATGCCCCCCGCCGGACTGGCAGACCAGCGCCCGCTGACGTAGCGCACCAATTGCGCACTGATCCCATTGAGTTGCACCCCGGTGCCTTGCCAGGGCTGATTGGCCTGGACCGTCACGGTGCTGGCCTTGAGCTCGTTGGCGAGCACATCGGCGGCCTGGAACGACAACGCGGCAATGGTCAGGCTCGGATTGGACGTGCCGCTGCTGGGAAACACCCCGTCTCCCACCAGGAACAGATTGCGGTGATCCCAACTGCGCTGATGCTTGTCCACCACCGAGTCCCTGGGGTTGTCCCCCATGCGGTAAGTCCCCATCAGGTGCCCGGCGCCCTGGAAGCTGTAGGGCTCGCCGTCGTAGACGAAGAACCCGGGGTTGGTCTTGGGGTCCGGCTTGAGGTCCGTGAGTTCGGTGGCCCCCAGCAGCTCGGTGATGATGTAGGTGGCGGCCTGCCGGGCCTGTTTGAAGCCCTCCTTGGTGTAGTCCGACAGGTTGTAGTGAATCTCCGGACGGGGGATGCCCAGGCGGTCCTTGTACTCGGTAGAAGGGACTATGTAGCAGTCGGCGTGGTCCGGATCCTTCTCCACCTGTTCCACCAGGAAGGCAATTCGGAACTGGCGGATCAGGCGGTCGTTGAGGGCACGGATCAGGTCCGCTCCAAACAACGCCTGGGGATCATGCTTGTCTCCGGGCAACGGGTTGGTGTGGCTGTTGTTCTGGCCGTCGATCAGGTCGCACACAGTGGTGTAGGGATCGCCGATCGGCCAGTTCAGGCCCTCATTGCCGATCTCGATGCGCCAGGCCGCCCGGTGGCTGCGAAAGGCCCCATCGCGCAGGCTCTCGATGCCCGCCGTGGACACCGGCCCACGATAAGGGAACACCGTCTGCCCCGGCGGCATCAGCCCCCAGGCCAGGTAGATCGGGTGGTCCGACAGGCTGCGCCCGACCTGACCACTGCTGTTGGCCACGCCATTGGGTGCCTCGGGACAGGCTGAGTTGAGCAACAGCTTGGGGGTCTCGATGGCGTGGGCGGCGATCACATAGTGCTGCCCCAGGGCCACGCCATTGGCGGTGGGCGGGCCGTCCCCCAACTGGTACTGGATGAACTCGATGCCGCTGATGCTGGACTTGCCATCGACCCGGACCTTGCTCGCCACGCTCTTGTACAGCACCCGGACATTGCCGGTCTCCAGCGCCTTGTTCAGAGTCACCGTGGCGTCGTACTTGGCCTGGATCGGGCAGATCGGCGTGCAGTTGGTATTGCCCGCACAGACCCGGCGCCCGGCATAAGGCTCGGAGTTGCGCCCGGCCGGCGTCGGACTCACAAACAGTGGCATGCCGGCAAACGAATGGCCCTTGAGCGCCTTGACGAAACGCTCGTCCACCAGGGACAGCGGAATGCTGTGCATGGGGAATTGATAATCCTCGGGAAAGGTCATGCCCAGGTAGTCCTGGTCACCCACATCCGCCGCCACGCCGATCTCCGCCTCGGCGCGGCAGTAGGCGCTTTGCAGATCCTGGTAGCCGATGGGCCAGTCGACCCCGACGCCGTACAGCGACTTGAGGTGAAAGTCATTGGGCAGCATGCGCAGGCAGGTGGCGACCCAGTGCCAGGTGGTGCCGCCGCCCACCCGCTCATAGGTGCTGGTGAAGGCCAGCGGGCCTTTCTGCACCAGGTAGCTGGTCTGCGGGTTCTGCCAGCCGTTGATCAGGTCGGCAATGGTTGGGCGCGGCGCGTTCTGCTGGTCCGGCTGCAGTTCCGGATAAAGCTGCGGCTGCAGGTTGCTGGCCGGAGGATAGGGCGACTCCGGAGTCTTCAGGGTGGCGTTGTAGAAGCGCTCCATGTATTGCGTGCGATTGGCCGGAATGCTCGGCCCGGACTCCAGCACCAGCACCTTGACCCCGGCCAGCCCCAGTTGATAGGCGATGATGCTACCGGCCAGGCCGGCGCCGACTATCACCACATCCGCTTGTTCAGTGCTCATGACGAAGCTCCTTGCTGCCCCTTGGCGGGCACACCGGTAAAGGCCTCCAGGCTCGGCGGCGTCTCGTTCCAGTAGCCGAAATGAAACTGGCTGTAGCCCATGGGATGGGCCTGGGCGGCCTTCCAGGCCCAGCTTTGCTGGTACGCCAGGTCGGACACGACCCACTGCTGCCCGGCCTTGAAGCTGCTGGCGTCATAAGGCTGGTACCAGACCCCCAGCAGCCACATTTTCATGATCGAACGACAGGCCTTGGCCGCAGGTGTGGCCGCCGGCTTGCCGTTGCTCATCAGCAGCGCCCGGGCGATCTGTTCCGGGCTCTGCTGGTCAGCCACCAGGCTGGCGTACTGGCTCAGCAGGTCATTGAGTTGGGCCTCGGTCAGCTTCGGGCGGATATAGGCCAGAAACTGGCTGGGCAGGTCGATGGGGTCGATCGACGGCGCCAGCAAGGCCTTGCCGATCCCCAGCAACGCCGAGGACAGGCCGACAAAGTTCTCACGCTCGGTGCTCATGGTTTGCTCCCTGCGGCGCCAGTGGATTGGGCACGCTCCAGCAGATAGGTGAAGTCGGCGAAGGTGGTGCGGGGGTTCTGGGTGACCCGGGTGGTCGCGTTGTTGTGGCAATCCATGCAACTGGAGGACGCCTGGGGCACCGTGCCCTGGATATAGGTTTCCAGGGTGGCGTTGGCGAGGAAGGTCGGGGCCGGGCTGCCCAAGGGATTGGTCGGCGACGGCGTCTCGCAGTCAGGGGCCGGATCGGCGGGCCATTGGGTGTCGATCATCTGGTAGTTGGCCCAGACACTCTGCGGGTTGGCCGTGCGCAACAGCGCCTGGTAGGTGCTGTTCAGCGCCTTGGCGGCCTCGGTCAGCGGGATCTCGCGGACGATCTGCGACGGCGTGGCCTTGACCGCCGGGTTCCAGGGCCGGGGCGGCGGCTCGTTGACCTTGGCCGGGCTGGCAGCGTTGTAGAACAGGTACGGGCCTTTGCGCTGCTCCGGCGGGGTGGTTTTTTCCGGCACGTTGTCCACGTGTTCGAAGGTCGACCAGACCCACTGCGGCGCCAGCGCGGTCTTGTGCACGATGTGCAGGCCCACCAGGCCCACCGCCTCGGCCTTGCACGACTCTTCCACGATGGGCCCGTGGGTCGGATCGCTGTTGCCGGGGGTATAGACCAGGGCGTCCACCGTATGGAAGCGGCTGCGCTGGTCGTTGCCGTCCAGCACCTTCCACGAGGCCTTGACCATGATTGCGCCGAGTTTCTGATGGGGATTGGAGCTGCAGCTGAAGGCCACGCGGTTGTTCGGGCTGGCGGCGAAATACGCCTGCTGGCCCTGGACGCTGTACAAGCCCTTGTCGACGATATCGTTGAACATCGGCCGGTTGACCACGATTTCGTTACGGGTGTAGGTGCCGCTCTGGTCCACCAGCGGGCCGCTCTGGAACGGCTGGATGAACTCGTCGAGGACACCCGCGACCTTGCCCATCTGTTGCAGCAGGCGCCCGGACTTGAGCCCCTCACAGGGTTTGGGAAGAATCGCCGGAGCCTCCCAGGCCAAAGGCTTCTCACCCTTGGCCCGGAAGATCTGATAGCTCTCTTTCCAGCCTTCCCAGACGGTGGGACCGTCCTCCTTGCCGATGGGCCCAACGCCGGGACTGCCGTCGGCCTGGGCTGGCCAGTTGAGGGCGATGAAGGTCTGCCAGGACAGCACGTCAAAATCGCGCTGCAGGCTTTCCAGGGTCGGTTCCGGGGGGGCGGTCACTGCAACGTCGTAGGGTATGCGCGAGGACAGGTCTGGGGGCGCGAGCGCCAGGGCCAAAGGGCTGAGCAGTGCACCGCAGAGTGCACAACCGAACCTCGGACCGGGCCGATGGACTTCCTTTTTCATGCTTGTCTCCTTGGCATCAGGCTGGCCAGGAGACAGAACGCTGGTCCTTCAAGGACTCTTCAATTGCGCCCTCCTGGCACAGTTTCCAGCGTAGATAAGGAAACTTGCGCCCAGGGCACGGGCCATAGATCGAATCGAGCTAGCAGCAATAGCGAACGCCATCACCCACCGTCGATACACGACATCCTCTGCGTAGGAGCCGGCTTGCCGGCGAAGGGCCTTCGAGCCAGGTACAAACCTGGAGGACGCTTTCGCTGGCGAGCCAGCTCCTACAGCGGGCGTGATGTCGGTGGGGTCAGAGGCTGGAGTGTTTCTGCCAGACCTTGGGCTTGAAGAACAGCGTCTCGCCACGGGCCAGGCCGATCAGGCTGTCGTGGTCTTTCACCACTTCGGCTTCGATCAGTTCGCTCTGGCCTTCGACCTTGAGGGTGACTCGGGTGGTGGCGCCCAAGGGACGGATGTCGCGCACTTCGGCGGCGTGATGGTCTTCCAGTTCCGAACGCGACAGCGACACTTCGTGGGGACGGAACAGCACATGGTTGTCCTCCCCCAGATGCAGGCGGTTGGAGTCACCCAGGAAGTGGTAGACGAAGTCGCTGGCCGGGTTCTCGTAGACGTCCCCCGGGGAGCCGATCTGCTCGATCACGCCCTTGTTCATCACCACGATGCGGTCCGCCACTTCCATGGCTTCTTCCTGGTCGTGGGTAACGAACACCGAAGTCAGGTTGATGTCTTCGTGCAGCCGCGCCAGCCAGCGCCGCAGCTCCTTGCGCACCTTGGCATCGAGGGCGCCGAAGGGTTCGTCCAGCAGCAGCACCTTGGGCTCCACCGCCAGGGCGCGGGCCAGGGCGATACGCTGGCGCTGGCCGCCGGACAGTTGCTCCGGGTAACGGTCGGCGAGCCAGTCCAGTTGCACCATGTTCAGCAGCTCATGGACCTTCTCGGCGATCTTGCTCTCGCTGGGACGCTGGTTCTTGGGCTTCATGCGCAGGCCGAAGGCGACGTTGTCGAACACGCTCATGTGGCGGAACAGGGCGTAGTGCTGGAACACGAAACCGACGTTGCGATCGCGCACGTCGTGGCCGGAAACGTCCTCGCCGTGGAACACGATGCTGCCGTCATCCGGCGTTTCCAGGCCGGCGATGATGCGCAGCAGGGTGGTCTTGCCGCAGCCGGACGGGCCCAGCAGAGCCACCAGCTCGCCGCTGTGGATATCCAGGTTGATGCTGTTCAGGGCCTTGAAGGCGTTGAAGTTCTTGCTGACGTTACGGACTTCGATCGACATGACTTATTCCTCCGCGGCGCTGGCGCGCAGGCGGTTGATTCGGGATTCGCTCCACTGCTTGAGCAGCAGGATGAACAACGCAAGGATCAGCAGCAGGCTGGCGACGGCAAAGGCGGCCACGTGGTTGTACTCGTTGTAGAGGATTTCCACGTGCAGCGGCAGGGTGTTGGTGACCCCGCGAATGTGCCCGGACACCACCGACACCGCGCCAAATTCGCCCATGGCTCGGGCGGTACAGAGCACCACGCCGTAGATCAGGCCCCATTTGATATTGGGCACGGTGACGTGCCAGAACATCTGCCAGCCATTGGCCCCCAGCAACCTGGCGGCTTCCTCTTCCTGGGTGCCCTGCTCCTGCATCAGCGGGATCAGTTCCCGGGCGACGAAGGGCACGGTGACGAAGATGGTGGCCAGGACGATGCCGGGCAAGGCGAAGACGATCTGGATGTCGTGATCCGAAAGCCACGGGCCGAACAGGCCCTGGGCGCCGAACATCAGCACATAGACCAGGCCGGCGATCACCGGCGACACCGAGAACGGCAGGTCGATCAGGGTCACCAGGATGCTCTTGCCACGGAACGAGTACTTGCTCACGCACCAGGCGGCGCTGACCCCGAACACCAGGTTCAGGGGCACCGAGATCAGCACCGCGATCACCGTGAGTTTGAGCGCCGACAGGGCATCGGGCTCGAAGATCGCTTCAAAGAACGCACCGATGCCCAGCTTCAGGCCCTGGGACACCACAATGAACAACGGCAGCAGCAAAAACAGGGCAAAGATCAGCCAGCCGAGGCCAATCAGCACCCGCCGTGAGGTGGCGCTGCCACGGCGGGCGGCGTTGGCCGACGAGGCGGCGATAGACGATTGAGACATGAGTCGCGCCTCCTTATGGACGTTCGATGCGCCGCTGCAGCAGGTTGATCAGCAGCAACAGGATGAAGGAAACCACCAGCATCAGCACGCCGATGGAAGTGGCGCCGGTGTAATCGTACTGGTCGAGCTTGACCATGATCAGCAGGGGCAGGATTTCGGTCTTCATCGGCATGTTGCCGGCGATGAAGATCACCGAGCCGTACTCGCCAACGCCCCGGGCGAAGGCCAGGGCAAAGCCGGTGAGCCAGGCCGGCAGCAAGGCCGGCACCAGGATATGGCGGAACACCTGCCAGGGTTTGGCGCCCAGGCAGGCAGCGGCCTCTTCCACTTCACGGGGAATGTCCGCCAGCACCGGCTGCACCGTGCGCACCACAAATGGCAGGGTGACGAAGGTCAGCGCCAGGGTGATGCCCAGGGGCGTGTAGGCAATCTTGAAACCCAGGTCGGTGGCGAACTGTCCCACCAGGCCGGTGGGCGCGTAGAGCGCGGTCAGGGCAATGCCGGCCACGGCAGTGGGCAGGGCAAACGGCAGGTCGATCATGGCATCGATGACCTTGCGCCCGGGGAAGCTGTAGCGCACCAGGACCCAGGCCAGCAGGGTGCCGATGACGCCGTTGATCATGGCCGCATACAGCGCGGTACCGAAGCTCAGCTTGAGCGCGGCGAGCACCCGTGGCGCCGAAATGATCGCCCAGAACTGTTCCCAGGTGAGTTGCGCGGCATGCACGAACATCGCCGCCAGGGGGATGAGCACAATCAGGCTGAGGTACACCAAGGTGTAGCCCAGCGTCAGCCCGAAGCCGGGTATGACGGGGGAGATACGACGCGACATAAAAGTCCTTGGTTAACGGAACGGATACGCAAAGCCCGCAACTGAATGCGGGCTCTACCTGGTAGGAGCCGGCTTGCCGGCGAAGGGGCCTGCAGCCTGGTGTGGCCCTTGAGGGCGCCTTCGCTGGCAAGCCAGCTCCTACAACAGGTTTACTGGGCCGTGTAGATCTGGTCGAACACACCACCGTCGTTGAAGAATTTCGGTTGGGCAGTCTTCCAGCCGCCGAAGTCCTTGTCGATAGTCACCAGGTCCAGTTTGGGGAACTGCTGGGCATATTTGGCGGCTACGTCCTTGTCCCGGGGACGGTAGAAGTTCTTCGCGGCAATTTCCTGGCCGGCCGGGCTGTACAGGTGCTTGAGGTAGGCCTCGGCGATCTCGGTGTTGCCTTTCTTCTCGGCGTTCTTGTCCACCACGGCCACGGGTGGCTCGGCAAGGATCGACAGCGAAGGCACGACGATGTCGAACTTGTCGGCGCCGCCGTCTTCCTTGAGGGCCAGGAAGGCTTCGTTTTCCCAGGCCAGCAACACGTCGCCCTGACCGTTGTTGACGAAGGTGATGGTCGAGCCGCGAGCGCCGGTGTCCAGCACAGGCACGTGCTTGAACAGCTCTTTGACGTATTCCTGAGCACGGGCTTCGCTGCCGCCGGTTTTCAGGCCATAGGCCCAGGCGGCAAGGAAGTTCCAGCGCGCACCGCCGGAGGTTTTCGGGTTCGGGGTGATCACCGAGACGTCTTTCTTGATCAGGTCGCCCCAGTCCTTGATGCCTTTGGGGTTGCCCTTGCGCACCAGGAACACGATGGTCGAGGTGTAGGGGGTGCTGGCGTCGGGCAGGCGTTTCTGCCAGTCCGCCGGCAGGGTCTTGCCGAGCTTGGCGATTTCGTCGATGTCACCGGCCAGGGCCAGGGTCACCACGTCGGCGCGCAGGCCGTCGATCACCGCCCGGCCCTGTTTGCCGGAACCACCGTGGGACTGCTGGATCTTCACGTTGTCGCCGGGATGCGATTGCTTCCAGAAGTTTGTGAACTCGGCGTTGTAGTCCTGGTACAGCTCGCGGGTCGGGTCGTAGGACACGTTGAGCAGCTCGTAATCCTTGGCAACGGCGGAACCGGCAAAAACGGCGCTGGCGAGGGCGGCCAGGGCATAACGGCGAATCGACGACATGATGGAGCTCCCGAAATTTTTTAAAGTGCTGGCATTTTTCTTATGGCGAATCAGGCCCGCATTCGTGGGCGAATGCTGGGGTTCAGACTGGGGGTCATGGATGACGCCCTCCGGTTGTCCAGTCGGGCCTCTCGATCACGAGAGGGTGATGCGGTCTTCGACTGCGCTGCAGTCAGCTGGGTTTGTTGCCGGGCTGTTGCAGGCGGAATTTTTCCTTGCGTTCGATCTGCACGACCTGGGCGTTGTGCACGGTGATTTCCACCGCGCCAAAGCGCAGGTCGCGCAGAGCGCTTTGAATTTCCCGCAAGATGGTTGCTTCGTCCTGGCCGTCAACGCTACGTAGAGATGCGCTCATGGTGCTGCTCCTGAGTGAAAGGTGCCTGGCAGTGGCGGCACTGCTTGCGGCGTGGGAGCAATAGTAGATAGGCGCGGATATTCTTAAAAATACTGTTTAAGAATGTTTATATAACCAGAAAAATTATTCGACCTGACAGCAGCTTAGCCCCCTGTAGCCGCTGCCGAGCCTGCGAGGCTGCGACAAGGCCATCAGGCCTTCAGCGGTCTACAACATTTGCGCCCGCGTTGCGGTCGTTCGCAGCTTCGCAGGCTCAGCAGCGGCTACAGGGGTTGGTGGAGGCCGTTTTGTCGGGGCGCCCGGCCGGGCAGAGCCTGGGAATTCCCCTGCCCATGGCGCATTCGATCCTGTAGCCGCTGCCGAGCTTTCGCGAGGCTGCGACAAGGCCCGCAGGGCCTTGCCTGGCGATCTATAGACGAACCCTTGGCGTCCTGACATCGCCGCGACCGCTGCGTCGGAGTGCCGCCCAGCTCGTTCGCAGCCTGCGGCAGCGGCTACAGGAGTATCAGCGGATGGCGGGGGCATTGCTCCAGTCGAGCTGCTCTGCCGGCACCGGCCGGCCGAACCAGTAGCCCTGGCCCAGGTCACAGTCGTGTTCGAGCAGGAACCGCGCCTGCTCCGCTTGCTCGATACCCTCGGCGTGAACCTGCATGCCCATGCTCTGGGCCAGGGCGATGATCACCCGAGAGATCGCCGCATCGTCTTCATCGAACGGCAGGCCGGCGACAAAACCCTGGTCGATCTTGAGCTTCTGTACCGGCAGGCGCTTGAGGCGCAGCAAGGACGAGTAGCCGGTACCGAAGTCATCGATGGCCAGGCGAATGCCCAGTTCACGCAGACGGTGCATCTGCTCCAGCGCCACCTCGGGATCGTCCATGACCGCGCTTTCGGTGACTTCCAGTTCCAGGTAGGCCGGGTCCAGGCCGGTGTCGTGCAGCACCTGGGCCACCTGCTGATAGAGCTCGCTGCGCGCAAACAGACGGGTCGATACGTTCACCGCGACAAACGACAGCACCACACCTTCAGCCTGCCACTGGCACATCTGCCGGCAGGCCTGCTGCATGACCCAGGCGTCGATCTCGGCAATCATCCCGGTGCGTTCGGCAATCGGAATGAACTCCGCCGGGGACACCAGGCCACGTTGCGGATGCTCCCAGCGCACCAGGGCCTCGACGCCGATCAGGCGACTGTTCTTGAGATCGTGCACCGGCTGGTAGTAGACCCGCAGCTCCTGCTGCTCCAGGGCCCGGCGCAGTTCGAAGGCAATCTCCACCCGTTGCTGGGCATGGGCGGTGAGTTCCTCGGTGTACAGGGCATAGCCGTTGCGCCCGGCGCTCTTGGCCTTGAACAGCGCCGCATCGGCGTTGCGCAGCAGCTGACTGGCGCTCAGGGCGTCACTGGGGAACAGACTGATGCCGATGCTGGCGTTGATCACCACCTGCTGTTCACCCAGCTGGAAGGGCTCCTTGAGGCCGTCGATGATGCGCTGCGCCAG
The DNA here is from genome assembly GCF_042980055.1 of Pseudomonas danubii. NCBI lineage: Bacteria > Pseudomonadati > Pseudomonadota > Gammaproteobacteria > Pseudomonadales > Pseudomonadaceae > Pseudomonas > Pseudomonas danubii. The sequence goes on along the minus strand of NZ_CP116502.1, from coordinate 1,449,819 downwards.
GGCGGCGGCCTGCACCAGTTGCGGGCAGCTTTCGGCCAGCACTGCGAACTCGTCGCCTCCCAGACGTGCCAGGGTCATGCCCGGGCCGAACATGCCCCCCAGGCGCTCGCCCACGGCCTTGAGCAACTGGTCGCCGACGTTGTGACCGAGGCTGTCGTTGATCATCTTGAAATGATCCAGGTCGATCATCAGCATGGCGCAGCCACGCTTGTGGATCTGCGCCGACGCCAGGGCCTGTTCGGCACGATCGGTGAACAGCAGGCGGTTGGGCAGGTCGGTCAAGGGGTCGTGGTGGGCCAGGTGGGCCAGTTCGTGCTCGGAATCCTTGATTGCACTGATGTCGGAGAACACCGCGACATAGTGGGTGAGCTCGCCCTGCTCATCGCGGATCGCGCGAATGCTCTGCCATTGCGGGTAGATCTCGCCGCTCTTGCGTCGATTCCAGATTTCGCCGCTCCATTCGCCGGTTTTCTGCAGCGAGTCGAACATCGCCTTGTAGAAGTCCGGCGAATGGTGGCCGGACTTGAACAGGCTCGGCTGGCGACCCAGCACCTCTTCGCGCTGGTAGCCGGTGATCTCGATGAAGGCGCGATTGACGTGGACGATCTGGCCCTGGGTATCGCTGACCAGCACGCCCTCGCGGGTGCAGTCGAACACTGCCGCCGCCTGGCGCAGGCGCTCGCGATCCTTCTGCTGATGGCGCAACCAGCGGTCGGCGCCCATGACTCGCAACAGGCGGGCCCGGGCAAAGAAGATCAGCACCGCGCTGACCAGTGCCCAGGCGTAGCCACTGACCTCGTGCCAGTAGGCCTGATCGGCAAATTCATCGAAGAAACTGCTCAGTAAATAACCACTGAACTGCAGCCAGATCAGGGATAGCAGCAGATAGAGCAGCGCGGCACGCAAGCCATTGCGATAAGAAACCGACATAAGTCCGTCTATTTCCACACGAAAAGTTCGGGATTATAGAGGAAGAAACATGCCGCCACTCTTATCTGAAAGGGCGACTGGTTTTCTCAGCGGGCTTAGTGATAATGCCTGAGCTGTTTTTTTCTTTATCGAGGGCCTTATCGCCTATGTGGTACGAAGGTTTACTTGGCTTGTCCGCCTGGCAACTGGTGGCAGTCACTCTGTTGATGACCCACGTGACCATCGTTGCGGTCACGATCTATCTGCATCGCTATTCCGCGCACCGTTCCCTGGAACTCAACGCCGGCCTAAAACACTTCTTCCGCTTCTGGCTGTGGCTGACCACGGCGCAGAACACCCGCGAGTGGACCGCCATCCACCGCAAGCACCACGCCAAGTGCGAGACCGTCGACGACCCCCACAGCCCGGTGATCAAGGGCCTGTCCACGGTGCTGCGCAAGGGCGCCGAGCTGTATCGCGAAGAGGCCAAGAACTCGGAAACCCTGCGCATCTACGGCAAGAACTGCCCGGAGGACTGGATCGAGCGCAACCTCTACAGCCGCTACAAGCTGGGCGGTATCGCGCTGATGGCGGTCATCGACCTGCTGCTGTTCGGCACCATCGGCATCACCATCTGGGCGATCCAGATGATGTGGATTCCATTCTGGGCCGCCGGCGTGATCAACGGCCTGGGCCACGCCGTCGGCTACCGCAACTTCGAATGCCGAGACGCCGCCACCAACCTGGTGCCCTGGGGCATCATCGTCGGCGGTGAAGAACTGCATAACAACCATCACACCTACCCCAACTCGGCCAAGCTCTCGGTGAAGAAGTGGGAGTTCGACATGGGCTGGGCCTGGATCAAGGTCTTCAGCTTCCTGCGCCTGGCCAAGGTCCAGCGCGTAGCGCCCATCGCCCACCGGGTCGAAGGCAAGGGCCACCTGGACATGGACACGGCCATGGCCATCCTCAACAACCGGTTCCAGATCATGGCCCAGTACCGCAAGCTGGTGATCGGCCCGCTGGTGAAGCAGGAGCTGGCCAAGGTCGATCACTCGGTGCGCCACCAGTTCCACCGCGCCAAGCGCCTGCTGTCCCGGGAAACCAGCCTGCTGGAAGACCGCCACCACCTGCGCATCCAGACCATGCTGGAACACAGCCAGGCGTTGAAGGTGATCTACGAAAAGCGCCTGGCCCTGCAGCAGATCTGGGTCAAGACCAGCGCCAACGGCCACGACATGCTGGCGGCGATCAAGGACTGGGTGCACGAGGCCGAGGCCAGCGGTATCCAGTCCCTGCGGGACTTCGCCCACCAGTTGAAAACCTACTCTCTGCGGCCCACCGCAGCCTGAGCCAAAGCCCCTCGCCACAAGCCGGCGAGGGGCGACTGCGACCGTCCGGCGGGCGCGCCAGGTATCGCCGCAATGGCTGGGAACTTAGCGTCCGATCCCCTATCTCACTGAACACTTCGCCACCCAGGCGGGCTTGGTTGTGGCTGCTGTCGAACTTGGCGCGGCACGCCCTTTGAGATCTGTGCCGATGGTCAATAAGAATTCACACACTCCATCTTCGCTTCCCCAGTGGCCCGAAGCCGCGCAAACCCTGATGGCCCTGATGCATGCACAGGGCGAAGTCGCCCGCCTGACCGAGCGCGAGCAGCTGTTCAGCGCCCTGCTGGTCAGCGTCAATGCAGTGCTCTGGGCCTTCGATTGGGACAACCGCCAGGTGCTGTACGTCAGCCCGGCCTATGAACGGATCTTCGGCCGCCCGGCAGGCCTGCTGCTGGCGGACTTCAACCAGTGGCGCGACAGCATCTACCCCGACGACCTGGAATACGCCGAGCGCAGCCTGGCCCAGGTCCTGGACAGGGGCGCGGTGGAAGATCGCGAGTACCGCATCATCGATGCCCAGGGGCAGGTGCGCTGGCTCAGCGACAAATGCTTCATCAACCGCAACACCGAACCCGGGCAGCGGCTGATCGTGGTGGGCATTGCCGAAGACATCACCGAAAAGAAGCAGCTGGAAGCCGAGCTGCAACGCCTGGCCACCACCGACGTGCTGACCCAAAGCAGCAACCGCCGACACTTCTTCGAATGTGCCCATCGCGAGTTCGAACAGGCACGCCGGCAAGGTTTACCCCTGGTCTTTCTGTTGCTGGACATCGATGACTTCAAGGTGATCAACGACACCTACGGCCATCCCGAAGGCGACATCGTTCTGCAGCGCATTGCCGAGAGCGGACGGGCTGCACTGCGTCGGGGAGACCTGTTCGGGCGCATCGGCGGTGAAGAGTTCGCGGCGGTGTTTCCCGGCTGCAGCGCGGACATGGCCCATCAGGTTGCCGAACGCCTGCAGCGCGAGATTCAGCGGCAGACCTTCAGCTGCCAGGGCCAGACCTTCAACATCACCATCAGCCAGGGCCTGAGCAGCCGACGCCGCGAAGATGAAAGCCTCGACAGCCTGTTCGCCCGGGCCGATGCGGCGATGTACCAAGCCAAGCGCCAGGGCAAGAACCGCATCGTCAGCGGATAACCACGCGCGCCCCATCCGTGGGAGCTGGCTTGCCAGCGAACAGGCCCTAAAGGCCCACAGCGCGGTGGCGAATGTCTTCGCCGGCGAGCCGGCGGCTAAAGAGGATCAGCCCTTGCGCAGGCGGGAAAGCTCCGGCAAGCCGACTTTCAGCAGGCGCGCCGTCTTGCTGCGGGCCACCTCCTCCACCCCTTCATGTTCGGTCAGCCGCGCCAGTTGCGCCGCCAGGTTCATCACCAGGGCTTCGCGGGAATAGACCCCTCCGCCCAACTGGTAGATCGAGGCAATCAGTTCACGCAGCTCCAGGGGCATGCGCCAGCGAGTGCGCAGCGCCGAACCATAGGCGGCACCGAAGCGTTCCAGGGCATCACCGATTTCTTCCTGCTCATCCAGTTCGCCACCGGCCTGCTTCCACTCTTGCAGACAACGCAGCAATGCCAGATCGCCCAGCCGGTGCAACAGGCCCGCGCAATAGCAACGCTCCTGATCCAGGTCCAGCAGGCGGGCCAGGGTCCGACCATATTCCGCCGTGTGCAGCGACAGCTCCCAGTAGCGCTCGGCATAGTCAGCCAGGGCCGGGTCGCTCAGGCGCGCGCTGCGCTTGAGGGCCAGGCCCAGAATCAGGTTCATGCTTTGCCCGGTACCCAGCCGGTGCAGGGCCTGGGACAGGGTCTGTACGCCTTCACCGTTGTGTTGCGCGGCACTGTTGGCGGCGCAGATCAGCACGGCAGTGATCTGGGGATCGGTGCGGATCTCCTCCTCCAGCAGCTTGAGGTCCAGCCCGTCGGGGTTGAGGCTACGCTTGACCGCCAATTGCACATCGGTCAGCAGCGGTGCGCCATCGGCGATCTCGCGACGGCGTTCAAGAAAGGTCCACAGGGTCATGCCCGGGGCCAGGGTCGGCACCTCGCAGGCAACCTCCTGGCCAGCATCCAGCAGCAGCCCCTGCAGGCGCTGGGTCAGGCTTTCCATGTTCAAGGGTTTGGTCAGGTAGGCCGTGGGTGCCAGAGGCAAGGCCTCGCGCACGCTGGCACTGTCGCTGCGCACGCTGAGCAGAATGAAAGGCTGCAACGGGTTGCGCTTGCGCTGGCGCACGGAGCGCAGCAAGGCGAGACCGTCGATGCCCGGCAACTCCCAGTCGGCAATGATCAGGTCATAAGGTTTGGCGCTCAACAGTTCCAGGGCTTCCTGACCGTCGGCACACAGATCCAGACGCGCGTCACAGCGCACGTTGAGCAGCACTTGCTTGAGCAAATCACGAGACCAGGGATCGGCCTCGGCAATCAGCACACGAGGTACAGCGGGTAAATCAACAGCGGTCATGCAGCACGCTCCCTAGGCAATCCTTTGCACCTTAGTCAATGCACGGGCTTCCATACAGCGCAAATCCCCTATGGACCGCCTGGGGATGAAAAAAACCCGCCGAAGCGGGTTTTTTTGTCGATCAGGTCACAGCAGCAACCACTCAGAGTTCAGCGAAACACTCTTCGATGATGGCCAGGCCTTTATCCAGTTGCTCGTCCGGCGAGGTCAGCGGAACCAGAACCCGCAACACGTTGCCGTAGGTGCCGCAGGACAGCAGGATCAGCCCCTTGTCGCGAGCCTTGGCCACGACCTGAGCCACAGCAGCGGCGTTCGGCTTGTGGCTGTCGCCGTTTTCGAACAGTTCCACTGCGATCATCGCGCCCAGGGCGCGCACTTCGCCGATCACCGGGTACTTGGCCTGGATGGCCTTGAGGCCGGTCACCAGACGCTCGCCCACCGCCTTGCAGCGATCCAGCAGGTGTTCTTCCTCGAACACTTCCATCACCGCCAGAGCGGCGGCACAGGCGATCGGGCTACCGGCGTAGGTGCCGCCCAGGCCGCCTGGAGCGATGGCGTCCATGTATTCGGCCTTGCCGCAGACACCGGCCAGCGGGAAGCCGCCAGCGATGGATTTGGCGAAGGTGGTCAGGTCGGCGGCAACGCCCATCTGTTCCATGGCGAAGAAGGTGCCGGTACGGCCAGCGCCGGTCTGCACTTCGTCGGCGATCAGCAGGATGCCGTGCTGGTCGCACAGGGCGCGCAGGCGCTTCATGAACTCTTTAGGCGCGACGTAGAAACCGCCTTCGCCCTGCACCGGTTCGATGATGATGGCAGCGATATCACGTGGCTCGGCGTCATTTTTGAAGATGCGCTCGATGCTGGCGATGGAGTCGTCGATGCTCACCCCGTGCAGTTCGTTGGGGTACAGCGCGCGGAAGATACCGCCTGGCATCAGGCCCATGCCGGCCGAGTAAGGCACGACTTTACCGGTCAGGCCCAGGGTCATCATGGTGCGGCCATGGTAGGCGCCGGTGAAGGCGATCACGCCGGCGCGGCCAGTGGCGGCACGGGCGATCTTCACGGCGTTTTCCACGGCTTCGGAACCGGTGGTCACCAGCAGGGTTTTCTTGGCGAAGTCACCCGGAACCTTGGCGTTGATTTTCTCGCACAGTTCCACGTAAGGCTCGTAGGCCAGGACCTGGAAGCACGTGTGGGTCAGCTTGTTCAGTTGCTCGGTCACTGCGGCGATGATTTTCGGGTGCACGTGACCGGTGTTCAGTACCGCGATACCGCCGGCGAAGTCGATGAACTCGCGGCCTTCAACGTCGGTGACGGTGGCGTTCTTCGCGCTGTCGGCGAAGATCGGGTGAATCTGGCCTACACCGCGCGGTACAGCGGCTTCACGGCGTTTCATCAAGGATGCGTTGGTCTTGCTCATAGTGTCCTCATTCACCGCTGCTACAGCGGTGTGATTCAAGGGTTGCGGGGCGGGGAAGCGCCTGCGACAGCATGCGATGATCGACTGCCGGAGCGGTCCCGGGCCACCTTGAAAACGTGCGTTTTTAAAGCGGCGCCAGGGGACAGCGCTCTCGTGCCCCCGGCGCTTGAAACCGGATCAGATACCCAGGCAGAGGTATTTGATTTCCAGGTAATCCTCGATTCCGTACTTGGAGCCTTCACGGCCCAGGCCCGAAGCCTTGATGCCGCCGAACGGCGCCACTTCGTTGGAGATCAGGCCGGTGTTGACCCCGACCATGCCGTATTCCAGGGCCTCGGCGACACGGAACACACGCCCCAGGTCGCGGGCATAGAAGTACGACGCCAGGCCGAACTCGGTGTCGTTGGACATGGCGATGACTTCAGCTTCGTCTTTGAAGCGGAACAGCGGCGCCAGCGGGCCAAAGGTTTCTTCCTTGGCCACGGCCGCGTCTTTCGGCACGTTGACCAGGATGGTCGGCTCAAAGAAGTTGCCTTCCATGGACTTGCCACCGGCCAGCAGGGTCGCGCCTTTTTTCAGGGCGTCGGCGATGTGTTCCTGGACCTTGGCCACGGCTTTTTCGTCGATCAGCGGGCCGGTGGTGGTGCCTTCTTCCAGACCGTTGCCGATCTTCAGCTTGGCCACCGCGACTTTCAGCTTCTCGGCGAAGGCGTCGTACACCGAATCCTGAATGTACAGGCGGTTGGCGCAGACGCAGGTCTGACCGTTGTTACGGTATTTGGAGATGATCGCGCCTTCGACGGCCTTATCCAGGTCGGCGTCGTCGAACACGATGAACGGCGCGTTGCCGCCCAGTTCCAGGGACACTTTCTTGATGTCCTTGGCGCATTCGGCCATCAGCTGGCGACCGATTTCGGTGGAGCCGGTGAACGACAGCTTGCGCACGATCGGGTTGCTGGTCAGCTCGCCGCCGATGTCGCCGGCACTGCCGGTGACCACGCTCAGCACGCCTTTCGGAATCCCGGCGCGGTGCGCCAGTTCCACCAGGGCCAGGGCCGAGAACGGGGTTTGCGAAGCGGGCTTGATGACCATGGTGCAACCGGCGGCCAGGGCCGGGCCGGCTTTACGGGTGATCATCGCGGCCGGGAAGTTCCACGGGGTGATGGCGGCGGTCACGCCGATCGGCTGCTTGATCACGATCAGGCGCTTGTCCGGCTGGTGGCCAGGGATCACGTCACCGTAGATGCGCTTGGCTTCTTCGGCGAACCACTCGATGAAGGAGGCGGCGTAAGCGATTTCGCCCTTGGCTTCGGCCAGCGGCTTGCCCTGCTCCAGGGTCATCAGGCGACCCAGGTCGTCCTGGTTTTCGATCAGCAGTTCATACCAGCGGCGCAGCTTGGTGGCGCGCTCCTTGGCGGTCAGGGCACGCCAGGCCGGCAGGGCCTTGTCGGCGGCTTCGATGGCGCGGCGGGTTTCGGCGGCGCCCATCTTGGGTACGGTGCCGAGGATTTCACCGGTCGCGGGGTTGTTGACCTTGATCGTCTGGCCGTTGTCCGCGTCGACCCAAGCTCCATCGATGAAGGCTTGTTGGCGGAACAACTGGGCGTCTTTGAGCTGCATGTCGGCTTCCTTAACAGCACCGCGCATACGCGGGGCGAATTGTGATTGTAAAAAAGGCGCCCTGTCAGGCATGGACCGCGCTGGCGCGTCTGCAAGCCCTGGACAAAGCTGCCGTCAGGAAAATCGTTCACTGGGTAAAAGCACGAAAATGTCGCACACAAGGATAGACGTGCGCTTGGGCACCCAGGCAAGAGCGTTTGAAATCTCAAACGAATCCTAGGGTCAACAGGGGTAAAGGACAATAGGCTGTTCGAAAAAAAGAACGTAAACGTCCTTTAGGTTAAAAATTTCAGATCAACGTCACTCGCAACCGCCGAAAAGACAACGCCCCCGGGGCCTGCAGACCGCGGGGGCGTTGGCGTGACGCCAGGGAAAGGATCAGCTACTGAACGACTTGAGCACCGTCAACAGGCTGGTGAGGTTGTCGGCCACGCCGCCCTGGGCGACTTTCTCGGTGGCTGCCGCTCCGGCGGTGGTGTCGACGCTGTAGATCTGCATCACGCCCTGGTTGGTGGCCGCCTGGGCCAGGGTGTTTTGCTGCTGCTGGGCCGACACCGAGTTCTGGAACAGGATGGCCACGGACTGGCCCATGGACTGGTAGACGGTGCCCATCGCCATGGCCGGTGCTTCGGCAACGACCTTGACGTTGGTCTGGGTCACGGCATCGGTGATTTGCGGACTGACTGTGCTCATAAAAACTCCATTTTTTCAGCAGGAAAGTTCAACGGGAAATCAGGCGCTCAGCCACTCAGCTCTGGAAGGACTTGAGCACCGTCAGCAGGCTGGTGAGGTTGTCGGAGACCCCGCCCTGAGCAACCTTCTCGGTGGCGGCGGCGCCGGCGGTGGTGTCGACGCTGTAGATCTGCATCACGCCCTGGTTGGTCGCGGCCTGGGCCAGGGTATTTTGCTGCTGCTGCGCCGAGACCGAGTTCTGGAACAGGATCGCGGTGGCCTGGGCCATGGATTGGTAGATGGTGCCCATCGCCATGGCCGGCGCTTCGGCGACGACTTTGACGTTGGTCTGGGTGACGGCATCGGTGATTTGTTCGTTTACAAGTGGCATGGCTCAACTTCCTTTGTTAGTACACGGAGCATTCCGTGTCTTTGAGTGAACGTGGCAGCCGTTTTGCTGTGAACCGTGAGGCTTGGGACCGTCGGCTTATTTCAGGGGGGGCTTATTGCCCGGCAGCAGCGAGCACCTGCTTGAGGGTGTCCTCGACCTTCTGCGACAACTCGGCCATGCGCGCCTCGACGGCGACTTTCACCTCCTGCTGCACCAGGGCGCTGATCATCGCCTTGAGGGCTGGATCGTCGGCAGGGGCCAGGGCGGGAGTGGGTGTTGCGGCCGCGGTCTTGTCCGAACTTGGTGCTGCTGCCGGTTCCGATACGGCAGTCGGCGCAGCAGTGGCGGCCGCGGCCTGACTCTCGGCCACCGCCTGCAGTTGACGCAGCACCAGTTCGCGCGCCTGGGGATCGGCCCTATCGACGCCGACACCCGACAACTGCTCGATGATCTTGCGCGTGCGCTGCTCATCGGCCTCTATCAGCTCGACGGCCCGCTGCCGCGCCTGATCAACGCTCTGTTGCGCGGACTTGGACATGTCCAGCGGCTTGTCCTGGACAAACGCCTCCAGTACCTGGCGCTCGACCTGGGTCAATGGACGATTCAGATACTTCTCGGCAAAGAGAAGTATCGTCGCCATCGGGGTTTGCTCTTCATTCGCCATTGCATGCTCCTTGTTGATGAATGGCGTTGAAGGGCTGGGCACCGGGTCCGTCGAACTTCAACGCCTGGGGTGAACAGAGCGACCGGCGAACGCCGGCGCCTCTGGCACGACGGCCCCGGGCGCCTTGCGCGCCCGAGGGTCGGACTCAGGAAGACGACGATCGATTGGCCAGAGTGGCGCTGTACTTGGCGATGCTGGCGTCGATCTTGTCGATGGCCATGCCTGCCGCCTCCGCTTCCATCGCACCCGCCGCAGCCGCCACGGCAGCGGCCGCGCCGACCATCAGGTCGGTGGCCAGCACGCCCAGGGCGTCCTCGGCGGCGCCCTTGACGTTCTCTTTGACGATGTTCTCGGTCATCTGCTTGAGCAGCACCGCCTGGGCCGCCAGGGCCAGCTTGCTGACCCCGTCGAAATACCCCGCCGCCGACTGCGCCACCAGACCGGCGGCCTGACTGATCATCATGTCCGGCGCCGCTGCGATCTGCGCCGGGGCATAACTGAAGGTCTGGGCATTGGTGAACTGCACCGCCTGGACGATCTGGCTGTTGAGCGCATCAGTGCTGTCGGTGCTGGGGCTGCCGGCCTGCTTGAGCAAATGGGCGTTCATCGTCTCCATCACCGAAGGCCGCGCGGCGGCGGACGGCGGTGATGGCGCAGACTCGGCCGCCGCATCGGTGCCGGTCGACGTGGGCTCGCTGGGCGCCGCCTGAGGCTCGGCCGTTTCCGCACCCGGACTGGGGCCGGCCGCCGCGCTCGCGGTGTCATCGGCCGCGGCCGCGGGTGGGGTTTTCTTCTTGAACCATGCCATGACGATTCTCCCGGGCGATCAGCCCTATTCGCCGATCGCCATGATCAACGCCACGGCCTTGGACACCACCGCGTTAGAGATCTGGTTCAGCGCCTGCTGGCTGTTGACCGCGTTCTGCAACGACAGGCCCGCCGAGTGGCTGGCCACCTGATACAACGAGGCGATGGCCTGGGCCGGGGCTTCGGCCACCACCTTGACGTTGGTCTGGGTCACGGCATCGGTGATCTGCGAGTTGACCATTGGATCGGGCATACATCTCTCCTTAGATGGAATGGCCCACCGCAGAAGGCGGCGGCACCGGCTACAGCGTCGAAAACAGGCTCACTGAACAAGAACGTCCCGGCGCACCCGCTGTGAATCCTGCCACGCCCTCAACGCAGGGCCTCGCGCAACAATTGCACATGCTTGCGCGCCAGGGGCTGGTTCATTCCCAGCTCGGCGGCGATGTTCGGATAGGGCAGATCGTCGACAAACTTCAGTTCAAACAAGCGGCGTTTTTTAAAAGGCAATTGCGCCACCCGCCGACTGAGCAGGGCCAGGGTTTCCAGCAGTTCCACCTGCTCCAGCACCGACATCTGCGGCGCCTCCAGCTGCTGCAGCGGGTCGTCCTCGAAATCGGCGAAATCCACGAACAGACGCTGTTCCCGCGCCCGCCGCCGACAGCTGTCGACAAACACATGATCGAGCACCAGGAACAGAAAACCCTGGGGATCGCGAATCCGCTCCGGCGAACGGCGAAAGAACAGCAGCGCCTTGATCGCCGTGGCCGCCAGCCACTCCTGGGCGCCATCGGCGTTACCCCGCGCCAATTGCCGGGCGCGGCGCTGCAACCCGGGCAGCACCGCCTTCCAGCTGGCCTCGAACAGATGATCCGCCAACGCTGTCGGCAGGCCCTCTTGCATCAAACAGTTCATCTCCCGCACCTCCCTGTGCCCCGTGACTGCACGGATATGGCTGCAGGTTGCGCTGGGCCGAACGGCCGATGCAGCGGGAAAAACTGCCACTACGGCCCGGGTTTCCGGGGATTGCGCCGGGCGGTGGAAAAGGGATGCAAGCCGGCGTGGACGCTTCGAGTCGACATAGGTATGATGTCGCCCGCACTGCATCCGTAGCTCAGCTGGATAGAGTACTGCCCTCCGAAGGCAGGGGTCGTGGGTTCGAATCCCGCCGGGTGCACCAGCTTCAACGAGAAAGCCCCAGGTCTGATGGCCTGGGGCTTTTTTGTTTCCGAAAGCCGGCGTTGCCGGCAGCAGCCTCATTCACTCCCTGATCCAGGACGACGGCTCGCGACTGGAGGCTGTCCCGGTGGAGCGCGACTTGCTACATTCCCAGCCCCCCCGGACAGGAGGTCCCGATGCTGCGCCATCCCCTGCTCAATCAGCCCTTCAAGCCAGACCTACGTGATTGGGTCAGCTGTTTCATGGGCTATGACATGCCCCAGGCACTGGATGCCGAACTGAGCCGCTATAACCCCAACGATTCCCAGGACCGCGAATACCTGATCCGTCATTACGCATTGCGGCGCGACTACCCCCAGCAGAACTTCCGTCATCGGCAACGGCTGGTAGAGGTTCTGCAAGCCGCACTGGACGATCCGGACTATGACTTCGACAACATCTGGGAGCCTGCTGAAGATGACGACGAATACGCGCAATGGCCCAGCACTTGGCCGGCGGTGCTCGACGACAGCCGGGACTTCTTCCAGCGCCTGCTGGTCGCGGCCCGGGAGCTGTGGCACGAGGACCTGAGCCGCGCACGGTTGCCTCCTCTGCAGGAATGCAGGGCGATTGCGCAGCGGGATCGGGGCACCCGCGACTGGCTGTTCAACATCGACAACAGCGAAACCTGGAGAGCGGTCTTCAATGAGGCGGCCACGCCCTATGACTTCAATACCCCAGGCCCGGTGTTTCAAGGCGAGCAACTGAGCCTGCAGCTGTATGGCGATCTGGGACGGCTGTCCGTGCCTTCCACCTGGCCGGCGAGCCAGGCCCCAACCCACTGCCGCTTGCTGCTTCAGGTCCAGGGCATCAGCGAACTGGCGGTCAGCGGTACGCGCTTCGACGGGCGCATGCGTACCCAGCTCACCCGCCTCAACCCCGGTTATCACCTGCGCCTGGAAATCGGTTTTGACTGCGTGATCGAATGCGTGGCGCTGTCCGTGAACATCACCGACGTCGAAGGAATACGCGATGAAAAGCAACTTTGAAATAGCCCTGGAGCGTCAGGAAATACCCCAGTTCTTTCGCGGCCAGGGCCAGTACCTGACCCGGGACGGCGATTGGGACGAGCACCTGTACTGCATCAACTGGCCGGGGATCTTCGCTTACCTGCGGGACCACGCCGATGGCGCACAGCAACTGAGCAGCGCCTTCGAGCTTTACGTCTACAGCGTTGGGGAAACCATCGAGGATTGCTTCGGCCTGCGGGAAAACCTGTTCGGCTATTACTCGACCCGGACCCGCTGGGCGCCCGAGAGCGTCGATCTGCTGGCACAGCTGCCGGAGCCCTGCCGGCGGCGCATCGTGCAGCGTTTGAGCTGGTATCGCTGGCAGGTGGAAAATCACGCCCGGCTGCTGCCGGAACGGGCCCGGCGCATGACCGCAGACGGTGCCTGCGCCGAGTTCATCGACCTGCCCGCCTTGCCCTACAGCTGAACCCGGCGGCCGCCGGAATTATTCATCCTCGGCGGCTTCGGCGTCCTGCTGCGCTTGTTCGGCTTCGTCCTGCGCCTCGGGATCAGCGCCCTCTTCAGCCTCTTCCAGGCCAAAGTCCTTGCGACTCTCCTTGATGGCCTGACGGATATCCGCGCCCTTGATCGGGCAGTTCAACATTGCCGCTATACGGTCGATGCGGGGTGCCATGACCGGCCTCTCACTTTCTGGAAACTGCGCAGATAGTGCGCGCTTTCCCTGGCGACAGCCAACCCCCGCACCTTATTGACGACGCAAGGCTTGCAGGCGCGCGTCCAGATCCTCCTGTGGATACTGTTCATGCAACTGGAGCAGTAGCTCGGCCGCCGCACGGCTCTGGCCGTCTTCCCACAGGCGCAAGACCGCCTGAAGTTGCTCATCCAGCCGTTTGATCGTCCGGGGCTCGACCGGGGCCGACATGCGCTTGGCCAGCTTGCTCGACTCGGCCCTGGGCTTGGCCAGCGCAGGTGGCGCTGCATCAGCGGACGCTTCCATCTCCGGCGCCGCGGCAAAACTGCCGACAGGGGCCGCCGGTGCGATGGGCGAAGGGGCTGCGGGCTCAGGGACGCTCAAGGCCCCGGCCAGCTCGGCGGAGCGTGGCGCCGCCTGGCGTGCCATGGGTGCAGCTGGGGCTGGAGCGGGCGCAGGGACAAAGGCCTGCTCTTGTGGATAGTGCTCCGGGGAAGGCCGCAGCAAGCCAATGACCAGCGCCACGCCAAACAGGCTGGCAAAGGCCAGTTGATAGCGCGGCCGCTGGCAGGCCTGCATCCAGCGCTGCCAAAGGCTCGGCTTGGGCGCCGGGGCTTCGCGGCGCGCGGTGGCCAGGATCAGGGCATCCAGATGCGCCGGAGGCTCCTGAGCGCTGTGTTGACGGATGTGCGCCAGCATCTGTTCTTCAGGGGACGGGGTCTGTCGGGCGTCAGTCATGTGCGTACCTCCTCGGCCAGGAGCCGACGCAATTTTTTCAGCGCGTAGCGCAAACGGCTTTTCACCGTTTCCAGCGGCGCCTGGGTCAGGCTGGCGATCTCCGGCAGTTCCAGGTCGCCGTGGGCGCGCAGCAGGAACACTTCGCGCTGGTCTTCGGGCAAGTCTTGCAAGGCGGCTTCGATACGCTGCTGGTCGCGGCACAGGCTCAGTTGCTGTTCGGGACCGGGAGCCTGGTCGGCTTCGCCATGCAGTTGTTCGTCATAGCTGTCGTGCAACGGGTTGCGCTGGCCGTGCTTGCGCCAGTGATCGATCAGCCGGTTGCGAGCAATCTGATACAGCCAGGTACGAAAGCTGGCCCGGCCCTGAGGCTGGCTGGCGCTGCGGATCAGGCTGAGCCAGGTGTCCTGGTAGACCTCTTGCGCCAGCTCGGCCTTGCCGCACAGGCCCAGGACAAAGCGATACAGGCCCTGGCGATGGCGCTGGTAGAGCAGCTCGAAGGCCGCAGGATCTCCGGCGCGATAACGCGCCAGCAGCGCTTCATCGCTGCTGGCATCGGTGGACACTTGGGGAGCAGACATAGGGCGGATGAACTCCTGTTCACTGCTCGTAATGGGTCTATTCAAGACGGCTCTGCACTTGGCTTACGTCCAACGGATGAGCCTCGGCCTGGGCAGCATTTTCCGTCTGGGTTTTCGGCGCCTGAGTTTGCAGACTTTGCGCCAGCTCCACCAGTTGTACGAACTCGCCGCGCAGTCCGTAAGGATCTTCGCCCTTGGCGCCCCGGGCCAGCTTGGCGGTGTCGGTCAGGCTGAAGTTGCCGGTGTAGCGGCCGTCCTTGAGTTGCTGGGAGAACGCCGCCACCGCAGCAGCGAAGCGCAGGTCGGGGCTGGCCTCAGCCAGTTTAGCCGGCTGCTGCGCGCTGATCGGCCGTTCGATCAAGCGGCTACTGCCACCTTCCGGCGCCTTGTAGCGCACCCGCAGCATCGCTAGTTCACCATTCTTGCCACTCTGCTGCGGCGCCTTGGCCTGTGCATAACGCAGGGGCTCCAGCCAGCCCTTCTCGCCCGCCGGGACGATTTCATACAACGCGGTCACCGTATGCCCAGCGCCGATTTCCCCTGCGTCCACTTTGTCGTTGCTGAAGTCTTCACGCTTGAGGGCACGGTTCTCATAACCCAGCAAACGGTATTCGCTGACTTGGGCCGGGTTGAATTCCACTTGCAGCTTCACGTCCTTGGCCACCACCGCCAGGGTGGAACTGAGCTGGTCCACCAGTACCTTGCGCGCTTCGCGCAGGTTATCGATGTAGGCGTAGTTGCCGTCACCGGCATCGGCCAGTTGCTCCATCAGGTGCTCGTTGTAGTTATCCACACCGAACCCCAGGGTGGTCAGGGAGACACCGCTCTTGCGCTTCTCGGCGGCCATGGCCTTGAGGCTGTCGAAGTCGCTGATGCCGACGTTGAAGTCGCCGTCGGTGGCCAACAGGATGCGGTTGATGCCCTTGTGGATAAAACCCTGCTGGGCCATCTGGTAGGCCAGCTGGATGCCCGAGGCGCCCGCCGTGGAACCACCGGCGGTGAGCTGTTCGATAGCAGTGCGAATCTTCGCCTTGTCGCGTCCGGATGTAGGCTCCAGCACCACTCGCGATTCGCCGGCGTAGACCACCAGCGACACCCGATCCTGATCCCGCAGTTGATCCACCAGCAGCTTGAGGGTGCTTTTCACCAGGGGCAGGCCTTCGCGGCGGTCCATGGAGCCGGAGACGTCCACCAAAAACACCAGGTTGGCCGGGGCCAACTCTGCCACCGCACGATCCGATGCCTTGATGCCGATGCGCAGCAAACGAGTGTGGGAGCTCCACGGCGAGGGCGCCAGCTCGGTGGTCACGCCGAAGGGCGAGCCATCGCTGGGCAGGGCGTAATCGTAGGGGAAATAGTTGACCAGCTCTTCCAGGCGCACCGCGCCTTCCGGCGGCAGGCTGCCCTGGTTGAGCAAGCGGCGGACATTGGCATAAGCACCGGTATCGACGTCGGCGCTGAAGGTAGAGACCGGTGCTTGGGCAACGCTGTGGATCGGGTTGTCCGGCAACTTCTGGTACTGCTCACGGGCCTCGTCGCGGTAACCGGCCATGATCGAATCACGGGCGGCGATGGGCGCCGGCATCGGTGCCGACAACCTCATGGGATGCGCCACGCGCTTGGTCATGGCGGCATCGGCGTGTTGCGCCTCGTACTGCGCTTCAGGCGCAGCCGGCAATGCTCCCTGGGTTGACGACCCGGCGGCGGATTCGGGCTTGGACGACACACCACAGCCGGCAACCGCCAGCAACAGACCGGCGGCGAAACCCTGGGCGACCGGACGAAGGAAATGCACGGGAAGGGACATGGGGGCTGACCTCGGGAAGAAATGATCCATTCCCCCCTTCAGACGAAGCCCCTGAGCCATTCGGGTTAAGCCCCGGAAAAAAATTCACTCAGCGAGCGTAACGGCGCACCACACTGCTATTGCGCAACACGTGGCCGTTGATCTTCTCCAGCAACTGAGCCCGGGTCAGCCCGGCAGGCAGGGCATCCGGCGCCAGATCCAGGGCGTAGATCTGGATGATGTAGTGGTGCGCGCTGTCACCCACCGGCGGGCATGGGCCCATGTAGGAAGTACCGTTGCGGCTGTTGAGGCCGCCCACACCTTCCAGAGTCGACTTGGTGCCAGCTCCGGCGGGAATCTGCCGAGTGCTGGACTTGATGCCGTAATGCACCCAGTGATCCACACCCTGGCCCTTGGCGCCGTCCGGGTCGTGCATGACGATGGCGTAGCTCAAGGTGCCGGTGGGGCCTGCGGTCCAGTTCAGGGCCGGGGAGTTGTTGTGCCCGCCACAGCCCTTGGCATCACTGGCATTGCCGGTGGTGAACAGCCGGTCATCCGAGACCCCAGGGATATTCAGGGTAAAACGCTCCTGGGCCTGCACGGGAAACTGCAGGCACAGCAGCACGGCACCAGCGGCCAGCCAAGTATTGCGGGAGGCAAAGCGAGACATACGAAAGCACCTTTTGCAGATGAGATCAGGGGGCCAGAGGACTATAGCCTGCACAAAAGAGCGCGCTCCTTCGTGCAGGGCGCGGGGAGATTGAGCTTGAGGACAGGGGTAGTTGTAAATGAATATTTCAGAGTCCAACCGCGATCGCGAGCACAGTTCACGGCCGGCCAGACACTGCGCCCGACATGACGCGGCAGGCCCTCAGCCTCGATGGGCCTGCATGTACTGACGCAGCAATTGGTTGATCCGCGTCTGATAACCCGCGCCCTGGCCCTTGAACCACTCCAGCACATCGGCGTCCAGGCGAATGGTCACGGCCTTCTTGCCCGGCAGGTGCACCTCGGCGCGGCGAAAGAAATCGTCATCCAGCTCGGGAATATCTGAAGTATCGATGCTCTGGTCATCGGCTTTCGCCAGGCGCTCCCAATCCGTTTTCGATCCGTCAGTTTTCGATCCGTTGGACATAATATTTAGCCTCCCGTTTAGTGGCTTTTCGCGCCGAGATAATGCGCACCGCATGACCCCGCCGCTCGGTATGGACCACCACGCCCACCAGGGTCCTGATCCAACCGAGGCTGACCCAGCGTTCTTCGCCGTAGTCCAGGCGCTCATCGCGCAAGGACAGCACCGGACGCTGGAACATCAGCACGGCATCGTTGAAATCGATGCCGTGCTTGAGCAGGTTGGCGTGGTTCTTGGCCTCGTCCCATTCAAAGTACATGAGCAATTCCGTATTTACAAATGTACATACAGGCTAGCCGAGCGTTCGCCAAAAGCGCCCTGGGTAAACACCTGGAAATACAGTCGTAAGCAGGATGGATGTGTACGGAAAAAGCCCTACAGCGTTCTCGGAAAAGACACCGCCACACTTGCCTTGCACCGCTGGAAGCCGGCGGCTTATAGTCCGGCCGTCGCCCAGATGGCGACTCGGGTTTGGCGACCCGACATATAGAGAATGCAAACAACCTGCTTGCAGGTTTTTTTGCGCCCACATGATTGCTCTATGGCGGTTGTGCGTGGGAGACCTTCGGGTCTGTCGGTTTTCTCTATTGCCGGCTCGCCAACCTGCGCACAACTGCCACCTATTGTTTGGCGACGGTAAGTGGACAGCCGCTCAACTAACGGAATAGAGAGAACTGATCATGAACCGCTACATGCCGATAACCGGCCACGACTGCCTGATTCCTTCCCTGCTGATCGACACCCAGGCGCCCATCGACGTGCTGCACGACGCCGCAGCCTTTCGCATCCGCGCCGCGACCCAACTGCTGGAGAACTTCGCCGCCGAGACCCTGCGCAGTGAACCGGTGGTTTTGCAGGAACTGACCCTGGTGTGCAGCATCCTGCTGCGCGATGGCTGTGATCTGCTGGATGTGACATCACGGCGCCTGCGGCCGCAGGCCGAACTCTAAACACCCCAGGGCGGCTTCCCGGCCGCCCGCTTTTCATAAGGAAATGCCATGCATAAACCCGCAACAGAACTCCCCCAGCGCCAGATCCGCGCGCTCTACGACGCCGACACCATCCGCGTCTACCAGGCCTACTCCGACAGCATCGCCGACGCCGCCCTGGCCCACGGCACCTTCGTCTCCCCGCCCTTCAAGATGGAGCGCATGACCTGGATAAAGCCGTCTTTCCTGTGGATGATGTACCGCGCCGGCTGGGGCTACAAAGACGCCGGACAGACCCGCATCCTGGCCATCGACATCAGCCGCGAAGGCTTCGAATGGGCCCTGGCCAACGGCTGCCTGAGCCATGCCGACGAGTCCATGAGCAAAGAAGAGTGGTTGAAGTTGAAAGATCAGTCGCCGGTGCGCATTCAATGGGACCCAGAACGGGATCTGTACTTGCGGCCACAGGAACACCGAGCGATCCAGATCGGCCTGAGCAAGGAGGCTGTGGCGTTGTATGTGAACCAGTGGATCAAGCGCATCACCGATGTCACGCCCCTGGCCCACGAGATTCATCGGCTTATTCAGCTAGGTGATTTGGACGGCGCCCACAGTCTGATTCCGCAAGAACAGGAATATCCCACTCCCCGCGAGTACAGATGAGTCGCCCTTGGCGCCAGCTCAACCATCAGCGACGCCTGCCCTACCTCCTCAGGACTGAGGCGCAAACACTGCATGACGACCCCTCTCCGGACAGCAAAACGCCCGGGCTGTTGAACAGCGCCGGGCGTTGGGCTTCGCGGTCGGAGGGCGCCAGAGACGCCCCCACTTAGGGCTTACTGCAGGGTGCCAGCACCGCCCATTTTGCTCATGACAAAACCCACGAACTGCTCGACGGTCATCTTCTGGCCGTTGAAATTCACTTCGTTATTGGCGTAGTGCAGCGACGACACCACCGCATTGCCTTCCAGCTTGGCCAACTGGGTGGCCAGGGCCATGGCGCTGAGCATTTCCGCGGTGGCGGCGCTTTGCTCGGCGATCTGCTTGGCGTCGGTCTGGCCTTCGGCCTGGGCCTGCAAGGCGGCGACGTCAGCCAGCATCGGCTTGGACAGCGACAGCTTGGCGTCCAGCTGGCTGATCAGTTGCTTGCCCAGCTCAGCCGGCGGCAGTTCCAGGCTCTGCGGCTTGGCCAGGTCCAGGCTCAGGCTGAAGCGGCTTTCACCACCAGCGGTCTTGAATGCCAGGCTTTCCAGGGCGATCTGTGGTTTGGCTTCCAGGACCTTGTTTACCGCGGCACGCACCTTGACCTGCTGGGCGTCGCTCATTTGCAGTTCCGGTGCCGGCTCACCCTCGGCAGTCGCCTCGTTGGCCGCCTGCTGATACGGCTGCAGCACGGTCTGGTAGATCTGGAGCAGATCGAGCATGCCCTGGCTGTCGAGGTTCTTCATGCTCCAGAGCATCTCGGCCGAACCCACGGTCTTGCCGTCGAAGGCGATTTCGCCAACGCGGTAATCCGCACGACCAGCCACGTTGCTGCCGGTTTCTTCGCTGGAGGTCTTCTGTTCGAAGTTCTTCAGGGTCAGCACCGACTGCTTGTCACCGAAGGTGGCCTTGGTGCTGGTGAGCTCCAGGGTGTTCTGCCCCAGGTAGTAGTCGAAGCTGCTCTTTTGCAGGTTGCTGGCCAGGGTCAGGCCATTGATGTCCAGTTTGAGCGGTGCTTTTTCTGGCGAGCTGAGGAACAGGCTCAGGCTGTCCATGTAGCCGTCGACCTTGGCTTTCTGGCGGTTTTCGCTGACGCTGAAGGTGGCGTTCAGGCCGGAGAACTTGAGGTTGTTCAGCTCATCCAGGGCCAGCTCCATCGGAGCGAAATCCACAGTGCCCTCGGCGGACAGGTCATAGCCAACATTGACCACGCCCTTGAACGGTGCAGCGCCCTTGGTGGCGGCAAACCACTTGTCAGTCTGGGCATTATTTTCCAGTTGGTAATGACTGGACGCCATGACGGGCAGCCACTTGAGACGGATCAGGCGCGAGAAAGGCAGCGGGCCGTGTTCGATGTGGTCGGCGATCATCAGTTCCAGCCCACCGTTGAACACCTCGCCCTCGGTCTTGAGGCGGTAGCGGGCGTCGCTACTGAACACGCCACGCTCCAGG
Source organism: Pseudomonas danubii (assembly GCF_042980055.1). Lineage (NCBI taxonomy): Bacteria > Pseudomonadati > Pseudomonadota > Gammaproteobacteria > Pseudomonadales > Pseudomonadaceae > Pseudomonas > Pseudomonas danubii. The sequence continues at coordinate 1,429,287 of NZ_CP116502.1, read as the reverse complement.
GACACCAGTTCCAGGGTAGCGGTGGCGTCGTAACCGATCAGCGCCGCTTGCAGCTCCTTGTTGCTTTCAACCACCTGCTGCTGCAGAACCCCTTCCAGCTTGGTGCCGGTGTACCAGGCGCCGCCGGCACTGATGACACCTACCGCGACGACGATTCCTAACAGTACGCCTGCTGATTTATTCATGTCTGACCCGATCAATATCCGTTGTTTGAAGGTGTGCTCGTCTTCCCTGAACCCATGACGGGTTGCGGCTCGACTCCGCGCAAAACCGGCGCAGATTACCACTGGCGGCTAGCGCGAGCCCAATCTTTGAATGTGAAAAACCGCGGAACGCGGGGGAGCGGGCCCTGTAGCGGTTACCACAGGGCCGGGGGAAGGGATTTCAGGAATACTCGACTTCCAGGGCGTCAAGTTGATGGTCGAAGCTCTTGAGACGGGCGCTCCAGGTGTAGACCAGTACTTCGAAGTCCCGATCGATCACCGGGCTGTTACCGCGGGACTCACCCCGTGGGTCGCAGAAATCCAGCTGATATCGCTCCCGGGCCATGGCGGTGGCGACATCCGACAGTTCCCGGGCATTGCTCAGCCAGTGATGGCCGTCATCGGCCTGTTTGTCGAGCAGCATGCACTGCTTTTTCAGGGCTTCCAGGCTCTTTTCCAGCGGGGTGCCGGTGAGTTCGCCCATGACTTCGGCGAAGGTCCGCCCCGGCTGCCAGTAGCTGCCCCAGAAGTAACGGTCGAACACGGTCTCAACCCGGCGCAGAGCCACCTTGGTGTCCCAGATCATCACCAGGGTCTTGCTCTGTTCGAGCTGTCTTTTCTTGATTTTCTGACTTTGCCACGAGGCCCAGGCCACCACACCGATGGCCAACACCGCGATCAGCGCGCTGGCGCTGTCGAGGAACACCATGGCCTTGTCGATCTGGTGGGCCAGCATGATGCCGTAGAAGTAGGTGGCAGACAGCAGCACCAGTGCACAGAGCGCACACCAGAAGCCCGGAGCATAAGGGTTTTTCATTATTGGAATCCCCATGACCATCACATGCTTTGATCGGCTGGAAAGTCCATTGCACGCCGGACTGTTCCAACAGATCAAAGCATAGCAACGGCCTCAGGGTTTCGCGGGTTGCGAGCCTTGCGTTCGTCCGCTTTCCCAGCCGCCGCCCAGGGCCAGGAACAGATCGATCTGGCTCATTGCCACCTGAGTATTGGCCGCCGCCAACTGCGCGCGCATGTCGGTGTAGGTGCGGGTGGCTTGCAGGTCGGCGAGGAAGGAAGCGCGCCCGGCCTGGAAGAAACGGTGAGTCTGGTCCGCCGCCAGTTGCGCCGACTGCTCGGCATCCGCCAGGGCCTCGCGGCGTTGCAGCTGGGCGCTGTACTGGGCCAGGCCGGTCTGGGTTTCACGAATGGCGTTGAGCACGACTCCGTCGAAATGGGCCAGGGCGCCCTGGCTCGCCGCTTCGGCCTCATGAATGCGCTCACGGGCGCCGTTGGCCGGCACCGTCCAGCTGATCAGCGGACCGAAGCCCCAGCGGTTGGTGGAGGGCTTGCCGAGGTTGTCGAGGATGCCCACGGTGCCGACCGTCGCGCCAATGCTGATGTCCGGGTACAGGGCCCCGGTGGCCACGCCGATGCGCGCGGTGGCGGCGGCCAGTTGGCGCTCGGCCTGCCGTACATCGGGACGACGCTTGAGCAGCGCCGCGCCATCGCCCACCGGCAACAGTTGGGCGATGTGCGGTAACTCGGCGCACGTGCCGGTGCCGGCGGGCAGTTGATCCAGCGGTTTGGCCAGCAGCATCGACAGGCGAAACAGCCCCGACTGGCGCGCGGCTTCATAGCGCGGCAACTCGGCGCGCAGGGACTTGAACTGGGTCTGGGAGCGGGTGACCTGGGTTTCATCGCCGCGCCCGGCATCGCGCAGGCGCTGGGTCAGTTCGGTGCTCTGGGCTTGCAGGCGCAGGGAGTATTCGGCGATTTCCCGCTCCTCGTTGGCCGCGCAGACCTGGGTATAGGCGCGCACCACGTCCGCCACCAGGGTGATGCGCGCGGTATCGGCCGCCGCCTGGGTGGCATCGGCATTGGCCTGGGCCGCTTCGATGCCGCGTTGCAGGGTACCGAACAGGTCGAACTGGTAAGAGGTGCTGATGGACAGGTTGCCGACGTTGGCCACCGGCACTTTTTCCGGCAGCAGGAAGGCTTCGCCAGACTCCTGCAAACGCTCGACCCCGGCCTTGACCCCACCGCTCCAGCCACCGGCGGCCTGGGCCTCATCCACCTGAGCCCGGGCCCGGGCCAGGTTGGCCGCGGCCACGCGCAAGTCGGTGTTGGAGGCCAGGGCCTGCTGCACCAGCTGGTCCAGACGCGGGTCCTGGTACAGGCGCCACCAGTCGGCGGGCACCGGCGCCGACACCACATTGGCGCCCTGGGCGGTCAATTGGCCCTGCAGGTCCTGGCGTTGCAGCGCCGCGTCCTTGGGCAGACGGTAATCCGGCCCGACCATCTGGCAGGCCGAGAGCAGCAGGCCGAGTCCGGCCAGGGCCAAACGTGCGCCGCTGTTCATTGGCCGGGCCCCCGCTGGGCCTGGTCGTCGAGGATCGACACCGTGGCGGTACGCCCGGCGATCATGCGGAAGTCCGCCGGCACCTCGTCAAAGGCGATGCGCACCGGAATCCGCTGGGCCAACCGCACCCAGCTGAAGGCCGGGTTGACGTTGGGCAACAGGTTGGAACCGCTGCTGCGGTCACGGTCCTCGATCCCGGCGACGATGCTTTCCACATGCCCGCGCAGCCGCGCGCGGTCGCCGATCACACGGATGTCCACCGCCTGACCAACATGAATGCCGTCGAGCTTGGTCTCTTCGAAATAGCCATCGATATGAAAGGAATTGCTGTCCACCACCGACAGCACCGGGCGCCCGGCGGTAACGAATTCCTGAGTCCGCGGTGCGCGGTCGTTGACGTAGCCGTCCACCGGGCTGCGTACCACCGAACGGTCGAGGTTGAGCTGGGCGCTGTCCACCGCCACCTGGGCCTCGGCCAGGACCGACTGGGCACGGGCCTCGCGGGACTGGCTCTCTTCCAGTTGCTCGCGCGGCACCAGATTGCCCAGGCCACGGTTGCGCTTGGCCTCGCGCTGGGCCTGGGCCAGGGTTTCCTGACGGTCGGCCAGGGCGGCCTTGGCCTGGCGCAGGGCCAGCTTGAAACGGTCCTGATCGATGCTGAACAACACCTGGCCGCGCTTGACCAGCTGGTTGTCGCGCACTTCCACCTGCTGGATCAGCCCGGACACATCCGGGGCGATCTGCACGATGTCGGCACGAATATGCCCATCCCGGGTCCAGGGCGCGAACATGTAGTACATCACCATGCGCCAGACCACCACGACCGCGAAGGTCACCACCAGTAACGTCAGGACCACACGGCCAATGGTCAATAAAGGTTTTTTCATGTCATCAGGTATCGACTGAGAGAGTCCACCGCGCCCAGCAGCAGCGCGTAGAGACCCACGTTGAACAGCGCCCGGTGCCAGACCAGACGATAAAAGTGCAAGCGCGTCAGCACCCCGTGCACCAACAGGTACAAGCCATAGGTGATGCCCATCAGCACCAGCAGCGTGGGCAGAAACACCCCGCTGATATCCAGATCACCGATCACAAGGGCGCTCCATCAATGCCATGGGGAAGGGGTTGTTCAAGCTCGCCGGTGGCGACGAATTCCACCCCCGGCAGCAGCGCCAGGCGCAGGCCACTGAGGGCGTGCAGCAGGTGCAGGCGGGTTTCGTCGTCGCCTTGCAGGCCCTGGCTGTTGAGCGCTCGCCGAGTGCGATCCAGGGTCATCAGCAACGCACTGGGTGCGGGCAGGCGCTCACCGGCCTTGAGGCAGGCCTTGAAGTATTCGCCGACCTCGGCCACCACCCGGCGCAGCAGGGTCTGGGCCTGTCCTTGCACCCGTGGCGCGTAGGCCTGCAGGTCCAGGACATTGAGCGCCACGCGCAACTCCCGCAGGGCGGCACCGGTGTCCTGGCCGGTCATGGCCAGGCGCGGCAGGTGCTGCATCAGCCGGTCGAGCATCTGCGCGCCCATGTGCCGGTGCTCGGCCAGGGTTGCCGGCTCGGAGAGGCTGACGATGTCGCGCCAGCTGAAGCGGGTCAGGCGCTTGGCCGCCAGCTCCGAACCGAACGGCCGGGCGATCAGGGTCCAGACAAAGGCAAACAGCAGGCCCATGGGCCCGGCCAGGTTGGCGTTGGCAAAACTCAGGAAGTCCGCGTCGTAGGCGCCCTGGATGCTGATGAAGGACGAGGTGTTGACGATGGTCAGGAGCATGCCCAGGTAGAACCGCGGTTGTACCGTCAGGGTGCCGACGCAGATGAAGGGCACGGCAAAGGCCAGCACCAGCATGGGGAAGTCATGCAGGTTGGGCAGGATCAGGAACAGGTAGAGGCTGGCGAACAGCACCGACATCGCGGTCCAGAAAAAGAACCGGTAGATCTGCGGGGCCGGGTCGTCCATGGAGGCGAAGAAGCTGCAGGCCACCGCCGCGAGGATCACCGCGCTGCCGCCGTCGGTCCAGCCCAGGAGTATCCACAGCACCGAGGCGACGATGATTGCGAGCACCGTCGAGCCCGCCGAGTACAGCATCAGCCCGCGGTCGAGAAAGGGCGTCAGCCGGCCCAGGCGCCAATGTCGGTAGACCGCGCGCCAGGGGGCCTGACTTTCACTCTGGATGGCGTGCTGCAGGCTGCGGCAGTCCTGCCACAAGTCGATCCACTCGCCGAGGCGGTACAGGGCGTTGGACAGCAGCAACTGGTGCCGGTCATCCAGGGCTTCTGCGCTCGGCTGCAGGGCTTCAAGCTCATCGCGCAGGGCTTGCCAGCGTTCCACCGAAGCGTCCCGGGCGGTGCCTTGCAGCCATTCATCGGCCTTGGCCAGCAAGGGGGCGAACTGCGCCACCAGCTCCGGGGTACGCCGCTCCAGGGCGTACAAGGCGTCATCCAGAGCATCCACCACCGGCAGCAGGTGGATCATCCGCCCGCGCAGTTCCTTGGTGTTGCGCACCGTCTGCGGCCGGGCGCCTTCGTGGGGCAACTGGCCGATCATCAACTCCAGGGTGTTGAAGGTGCCCACCATCGACGTGCGCAAAGCGCTGACTTCTTCAGGCTGGACGTTGCGGGCCAGGAAGCGCTGGCTGTAGCGCGCGGCATCGGCGAACCACTTGCTGGTGGAATCGACGAACACCGGGGCCAGCCGCCGGGGCCAGAACAGGCTGCCGATGACCGCAGCGCAAATGATGCCGAGGAAGATTTCCTCGGTTCGTGCCTCGGCCACATCCCACACCGCCAGGGGGTTGTCCACCACCGGCAGGGCAATCAGCGGCAAGGTGTAGCCGGCCAGCATCAGGGCGTAGTTGTTGGCAGTGCGCAAATGCATGGACAGGAACAGCAAGATCCCGGTCCACAGGGCGATGATCAGCACCAGCAGATAGGGACTCTGCACGAACATCGGCACCAGCAGCACCGCAGCCGCCGCGCCGAGAAAGGTACCGACCGCCCGATACAGCGCCTTGGAACTGGTGGGGCCGACAAAGGGGCTGGAGACGATGTACACCGTGGCCATGGCCCAATAGGGACGCGGCATCTGCATCAGCATGGCGATGTACAGCGCGATCATCGAGGCGGCGAAGGTGCGTACACCGTAGAACCAGTCCCGCGCGGGGGGCATACCGGTGAAAAAGCCTTTCAAGATGGCAGCACCGGTACATGGCTGGCGGACTCGAAGGCGCGAATCACCCGCAGTGCCGCTTCCAGGTCGCTGCTACTGATGCCTTCGAGGACTTCATGGCGCAGGCGCACCAACTCACTCTCCACGGCGTGCACCAGCTCGCGGCCGCTGTCGGTCAGGCTCAGGCATTTGGCCCGGCGATCGTTGGGGTCTTCACTGCGGCACACGTAGCCGGCGCTGCACAGTTGATCCAGCAGGCGCACCAGCGACGGGCTTTCCATCCCCGCGGCCTGGGCCACCGTGACCTGACGCACGCCCTCGCCCAGGCGCCCGATCATCAACAGGGGCACCGCACAGGCTTCGGAGATGCCAAAGTTGACCAGGGTGGTCTGGCAGATACGCCGCCAATGCCGGGACGCGACCACCATGCCACTGCTGATGTTCATGTGGAGTGATTCAAGGGAGTTGGACACTAGATGGTTCGCACACTGTTAGTTTGCTAACTATCAATATGGCATCCACGGATAAATCCAGTCAAGTTTTGTAACAATTACCCAACCCAAGCATCCTGCTGATCCGCTTCCAGCCAGAGCAGATACTGAAAAGGTATATACTTTTTCATGACTTTTTGCGGAGAACGCTCATGCCAAAGCACGCCGTCTTTACCATGAAACTCGAAACTGAACTGCGGGATCAGTTCATGGCGGAAGCACAAGCCTGCCACCGTCCGGCCTCGCAGATCATTCGCGAAATGATGCGCGATTTCGTCCAGAAGCAGCACGAATCCCGGGAGTACGAGGCATTTTTGCAGCAGAAAATTAAGCTCGCCCGAGCCTCGGTGGAAGCTCAACGCGGGCACAGCCATGAAGACATAGAAGCCGAGTTCGCTGCCAGACGCGCCAAGGCATCGAGGCTCGAATGAACATCGCCTGGGTTCCAGAAGCCGTGAAGGACCGCTCGGACATCTGGGATTACCTGTACGCCCTCAACCCAAGGGCGGCCGTTGAGATGGACAGGCGCTTTAGCGACTGCGTCGAACACCTGATCCTCAATCCACATATCGGATCTGTGGGGCTGGTGGTCGGAACCCGCGAGCTGATTCCCCACCCCAGCTATCGCTTGGTCTATCAGATCGACCAAGACAGGATCTGGATACTGACCCTGGTACACACTTCTCGCCAATGGCCACCGCTGAGCTAGCCCCCTCGCCCCCTGCGCAACAGCACATCCAACTGATCCACCACCTCCGCCCAGTCCGCATCGTCGAGCAGTTCCGTGCGCAGGAAATCCGCCTGGCTCTTGCTCCAGAAGAACGCGTCCGCCAGGTGCAACTCCGGTTTCAGCGGGGAATGGGTAGCGATGAATCGATCGATGCTCACCGGGTCATCAGCCAGCCCCAGTTGCTTGAACAGCGCCGGCAGATTGTGGGTCGGTGATTCCATGGTCTGACTCCTGATCAGTGAGACACTTCGCAAACCTGAGCGTGGGGCACCATTTTCAGATACTCAGCCATGCTCATGTGCACCAGGTTGTGGTGATTGCCGGCCTCCAGATAGATGTCTTTCTGCCGGGTCAGGCAGGGGTCGATGACGACATCCAGGCCATAGGATTCGCCAAGAGCCGGCACCGCGCCGCGCTCGCAGTCGTTGAACAGATGGGCCAGGGTGCTTTCCCGGGTGATCTGCCATTCACCGCTGCCGCGGACCTTGCTCAAATCCAGATGACGGCTGGCGGGCAATACCGCCATCAGGTAGTGACCGTGGTGATCGTCGAGAATCACCGACTTGGCCAGCCGCTGCGCGGGAACCCCCGCCACACGTGCGGTCTCCAGGCTGCTGGCCGAGTGAGGGTGAGTTATCAGGTCAAATTCGCAATGCGCCAGCTCCAGGCTGCGTTGCACGGTTCTTGCCATACGCATGATGCACCTCGGTGCCCCGAAACCGGTTCGAGGCGGCAGGTTGACGTTCCCTCAAATGAGTCTAGGTCGGGCCAGGGTTGCCGCACCGCGCAACTTCCGAACGGCATTCAACGCACTCAGCGCGAGCTGCATAGCGCTGTCACAGAGGCGCACATGACAAACAGTCGGGCCCGGGTGCTGCCTGCGGCGAACTCGCTGACTGTGTGCCAGCCGGCCGGCAAGGGCGCGAACTCCTCGGGTTGATCGTCGGTACCCACCAGCCAGATCCGACCGCTGCCCACCGGCAACGAGCCCAGTTGATCCAGGTAGACCTCATCCGGTTGGTCGATCAGGGTGCCGAAACCATAGGCGTTCGGCCTGCCGGAGGCGCCCCCTGGCAACGGCGGCGTGTACAGCAACGGCTGAGCATCGGTGCGGTTGTAGTAGACGTAGCTCAAGTACCAGAGCATGTCGCTGATGACGATGCGGTCGCCCGGGGCGTAGTGGGTGTTGACGTAATCCACCATCACGCTGATCTGGTCGTTGACGTCGACATCGGTGTTGTTTCGCAGCCCCTGGGCTTCGATCCCCACGAAGACCAACAACAGGGCCAGAGCCAGCAGTCGCGCGGTGCGCAGCCAGCGGTCGATGACCATTGCCACGATCAACGGCAGGCCCAGGGCATAGGCCGTCAAGTAGCGTTCGATGAACACCGGGGAAATGAACGACACCGCAAACACCAGCAACAGCGGCACCAGGGTAAAACTGACCAGCAGCCCACCCAGCCGGGTCCGCGAGTCGTCACGCCACGCGGGCACCAGGCAGACCAGCAGCATCAGCAGCGGCAACCCCACGAACAGCGGCCAGGGCAGGCTATCGCCTTCGTCCTGGAGCAACAGCTGCCAGACCATGGCCGGCAGGGACGACCAGGTCACCGCAGGTTCCCAGCCCACATCGCCACCGACCTTCAACTCGTCCAGGTGCCGCAGCAGCTCCAGCAGCTCGGGAACCCAGGGCAGGTACAACAGCACCACCAGGGCATTGGCCAGCCACCAGACCGGCCGACCAAGCAACCGCCGACCGTCCTCGCCCCGGGCGCCCGATAGCGCCAGGTACAGCCAATGGGCCAGAACACAGAGCACCGTGAAGTAATGGGTGTAGAACGCCAGCGCCAACAACAGGCTGTAGATCAGCAGGTAGCGCCGGCGCCGAGGCTGGCGTACCCAGTACGCCAGGGCCAGGGTCGCCCCCAGCAGCAACATGCCCAGCAGGGCATACATGCGCACTTCCTGGCTGTAGCGCACGGCGGTGGGCAGCAACGCCAGGAGCACCCCGGCGAGAATCGCCGCTCGTCGGCCTGCCAGCAGCGCCACCAGCCAGACACCCAACCCCACCGTGACAATCCCCGGCACGGCGCTGAACATTCGCACCGACAAAATGCCGTCGCCAAACAGTGCGATCCAGCCATGCAGCAGCATGAAATACAGCGGCGGGTGGACATCGCGCGCGGCATGCCGCCAGATCTCTATCAGGGAATACTGGCTGAGCAACAGACTGGAACCCTCGTCGCCCCAGATGGCGGCCGCCGTCAGGTCATAGAAGCGGATGCCGGCGGCCAGCAGCAAGATCGGCAGCAACCCGTATTCCAGCACCCGCCGGGCCAGCCGCTGCAGCCCAGCGCCCTGCTGCATCATCGTCTGCGGCGACAAACGCCCGACCAGATCCGGCGCTTTGCGAAATTCCATTCCCAGCTCCCCTCACCCGCATGACGTGGCTGCAATGACCGGCACAGCATCTTCTTTTGCCTGGAAAACCGCAAAGCCCATACAGGCCCGACAGCCGTTGCAAAACATCGGAATCTTCGCTGGCTGCATAGGTGTGCCTCCTGGCCTTCTGTATGATTCGCCCATCTTCAAGGTGCTCCCTCGCGGCTTTGCGAATTAAGGACAATTCATGCGTATCGGTCTTCTTCCATCATTGACCCTGGCCCTGGGCACCTTGTTTGCCGCCCTGGCCCAGGCCAGCTCGGACGACATCTGCTCACCGACCTGGAAGCTCTACGCCAACCAGTTGGACAGTTGCAGCAACCTGCCCTTTCTCAGCCCGGGCAACGACAGCCGGGTCAACCTGCGGCTGCTGCTGGCCGACCAGGGCAGCCTGCCCCTGACGCCCCGGCCCCTGATTCAGGATGAACTAGGTATGGGCTACGGTCCCGTGCCCTTCATGCACTATCGCCTGCACCCGGCGCAGCCCGAGCTCGACCCCGCCACTGGCAACCCACCCAAACCCGGCCCCTCGCCCGCCACCGAGCAGCTCGACAGCCTGCTGCAGGCCGTGGGCCTGCGTCGCGCCAACCAGAAAACCGCCGGCGACGGCTTTCTCTCCGGAGAAGGCAGCCGCTGTCGCAGCAACTCGGACGCCAGTGCCCTGGCGTTTGTCGAGCAGCTCAACCAGGCGCAGCTGAGCCCGGAAGAACGCCAGGCCCTGGCCGAGGCCCGGGTGCAACTGCTGGCCAGCTGCGACTGGAACGCCAGCGAAATGAGCAAGCTGCTGCCGGGCAACCTGAACTCGCCAGCGGCCAAGGCGTTCGCCCGCTACCTGCAGGCCGCCGCCGACTTCTACAGCGGCCGCTTCAGCGAAGCCGGCAACGGTTTTGCCGCGCTCAAGGACAATCCCCAGCCCTGGCTGGCCGAAACCGCGGCCTACATGAGCCCGCGCACCCTGCTCAACCTGGCCCAGCAGAACGCCTTCGATGAATGGAGCATGGTCAATCTGGAGCATGTGGACAAACCCGTCCTGCAACAGGCCAGCGCCGGTTTCGAGGCCTACCTGAAGACTTATCCACAGGGCCGTTACGCCGTATCCGCCAAAGGCCTGATCCGCCGTGTGCACTGGCTGAAGGGCGACACCCAGGCCCTGGCCGATGACTACGCCGAGCAACTGACCCAGGCACCCGGCACCCCGCGCAACATGCCTCTGGACGACTTGGTGGAAGAAGTCGACTACAAACTGCTGAGCCTGCCCGAAGACCACTTCAAGGCCCCTCTGCTGCTGGCGGTCAAGGACCTGATGCGCATGCGCGACGCGCCATCGGCGCCTCTGACCCGGGACGCCCTGCAACAGCAGAAGGCCCTGTTCGCCAGCCAGCCGGCGCTGTTCGACTACCTCCAGGCCGCTTTCAGCCTGTATGTCGAACAGCAACCGGCGGCGGCGCTCAAGCAACTGCCCAGCCAACTGCCGACGCAACTGGACTACCTGAGCTTCAGCCAGCAGACCCTGCGCGGCCTGGCCCTGCAGGCCCAACAGGACTGGAAAGGCGCCGAGGCGCTGTGGCTGCAACTGCTGCCCCTGGCCCAGCAACCGCTGCAACGCGAACAGCTGGAACTGGCCCTGGCCTACACCTACGAGCGCAGCGAGCAACTGGCCAAGGTGTTCGCCACCGACTCGCCGATCAAGACCGCCCAGGTGCGCGCCATTCTCCTGCGCCAGGTGGCCTCGCCCAAACTGCTGCGCCAGCAGGCCCAACAGGCCGACTCACCAGCGGAGCGCAACGCCGCGCGCTTTATCCTGCTGTACAAGGACCTGACCCGCGGCCAGTACGCGGCCTTCGGCAAAGACTACGAGCAACTGCCGCCCAGCCTGCCCGACGATAGCCTTGGCGCCAGCCTGGGCTACATCTACCTCGATACGCCGCCACTGCGCGACTTCCACTGGAATGGCCCCCAGCCTGAAGAGCAACAGCCGGACTACCGTTGCCCGAGCCTGGTGGAGACTGCCGCGCTCCTTGAGCGTGACCCGAAAGCGCCGGCCGGGCTGCTCTGCCTCGGCGAGTTCATGCGCCTGAACAACTTCGATCAGATGCCCCTGGACACTCCACCGAACGCCCAGTCCCTGGGTGGCACCCAGGACACCTTCCCCGGCAAGCCGTTCTCGCGACTCGACGGCTATCAAGTGGTGATCAACAACCCCAAGGCCAGCCGTGACGAACGCGCCTACGCCCTGTACCGAGCCATCTACTGCTACGCCTCCTCCGGCAACAACCGTTGTGGCGGTGCCGGCGTCGAACCGGCGGTGCGCAAGGCCTGGTTCCGCCAGCTCAAGGGCAAGTTGGGGGACACCCAATGGGGCCAGTCGCTGCGTTACTACTGGTGAATCCAAAACGCCTGGCCGGCTGCCTGCTGTCACTGTGCCTGTACTGGGCAGCACCAGCAGGCGCCACCGTAGACGCGGCGCAATACGACGCCTTCTGGCTGTGGAGCGGAGTCAAGACCCAGCCAGTGCTGGCCCAGGCCAAGACCCTGTACATCCTCCAGGGCCAGATCAGCCGTTCGCGGCGCCATCCGGCCAGCGGCGTCCAGCTCATCGCCCAGGGCCTGCCGGTGTCGCAGCTGCCCCAGGAGCAGGTCTGGGTGGTCTACCGCGCCCACACCCTGGCCTGGCCGGAGTCGCTGTATAGCCAATTGCTTGGCCAAGTGCAGCGCTGGCATGCCACGGGCACCGCGGTGATGGGCATCCAGATCGACTTCGACAGCAGCACCCGCGACCTCGAACGCTATGCGAGCTTCCTGCGCGACCTGCGCCAGCGCCTGCCGGCGCACTACCGCCTGAGCATCACCGGCCTGATGGACTGGGGCAGCAACGCCGACCCGCAAGCCATCGGCCAACTCAAGGGCGTCGTGGATGAAGTGGTGGTGCAGACCTACCAGGGCCGCCGCAGCATCCCCAACTACGCCAGCTACCTGCCGCGCCTGGACCGCATGGGCCTGCCCTACAAGGTCGGCCTGATCCAGGGCGGTGACTGGCAGGAGCCCCAGGCGCTGCGCGATAGCCCCTGGTTCAGGGGCTATGTGGTGTTTTTGCAGAATCCTTGAGAGCGAGGCGGTCTGGCGGACACCTTTGCTGGCAAGCCTGCGCCGGCAAAAACCAAAAGCGCACAACGCTCCAGCTCATCAGCCTGATGGACCCTTACCAGTCATAGGTCAAACTCGAGACCATGGTCCGCCCCTCACCGTAGTAGCAGTCCCAGATGCTGGTGCACTTGGCGACGTAGGTCTTGTCGGTGAGGTTCTTCACGTTCAGTGCCAGCTTCACGCCCTTCCATTGCAGCGGTGATTTTTCCAGGTCGTAGCTCAGGCTGGCGTCGTACACGGTGTAGGACGGGATCTGGAAGGCGCCGTCGTAATCGGTGCCATAGCTGCCCTTGACGTAGCGGGTGCCGACGCCTGCGCCCAGGCCCGCCAGCGGCGTGTCGCCAAGGATCGTGTAGTTGAGCCACAGCGAGGCGGTCAGCGGCGGCATGCCGGCCGGGTGACGCCCTTCGCGCCCGTCGTTGTCCTTGGTGTACTTGACGTCGTTGCGTGACGCCGAGGCAATCACGTCCAGCGATTCGCTGAGGCTGGCCTTGGCTTCCAGCTCGATGCCACGGGAACGCACCGCGCCACTCTGGATGCTGAACCCGGGGTTGGCCAGGTCGGAGGTCAGGATGTTCTCCTGATCCAGCTGGTAGGCCGACACCTGGACGAAACTCTCCTGGCCCGGCGGCTGGTATTTCATCCCCACTTCGTACTGCTTGCCGCTGGACGGCTCGAAAGCGCTGCCCCCGACGCTGGTGCCACTCAAGGGCAGGAATGATTCCGAATAGCTGACAAAGGGCGCCAGGCCATTGTCGAACAGGTACACCAGCCCGCCGCGCCCGGTGAAGGACTGGCTCTTGGCGTTGGTATGACCACCGTTGAGCGGCGTCTTGTTATCGGTTTCCGCCCAGTCGTTGCGACCGCCCAGCACCAGCACCCACTTCTCGTACTTGATCTGGTCCTGCACATACAGGCCGGTCTGGATGATGGTGTTGTCCCACTGGTAAGGGTTGCCGAAATTCAGCGACTGGCCGTAAGTGGGGGTGAACATGTCGAGGATCGGCGGGTTGTAGTCGTACTTGCCGTGAAACTTGGAGTTGGAGTGGTAGTAGTCCAGTCCCATCACCAAGGTGTGACTGAAAGGCCCGGTGTCGAACTCGGCCTGGGCGATGCTATCCACGCCATAGACCTTGTTGTGCTGCTTCCAATCCACACCATAACGGGTCATGTAGCGCTGGTCGTTGAGGCCGGTCTTGGGATTGCTGACGAACTTGTAGCCGTGCAGCGGCGCGCGGTAGCGGTCATCGACGTCGGCGTAGCGGGCGTTCTGCTTCAGGGTCCAGACATCGTTCAGGCGATGGGAGAACTCGTAGCCGAGGACGAACTGGTCGCGGTCATAGGCATTGACCCCGGGCTCGCCGAGGAACAGGTCGCGGTCGATCTTGCCATTGGGGTTGGCGAACACCGTGCCCACGCTGGGCAGGCCCTGGGCCTCGGGTACGTCATTGTCCTTCTGGTACTGGGCGAACAGCGTCAGCTGGGTGTCGTCATCGGGCCGCCAGGTCAGGCTCGGGGCGATGAACTGGCGCTGACGCTGGACGTAATCGACGGCGTCCTGGCTGTCGCTGGCCAGCCCGGTCAGGCGATAGAGGAACTGCCCCTGCTCATCCAGCGGGCCGCCCAGGTCCAGGGCGACGCTCTTGTGGTCATAGCTGCCGGCTTCCAGCACCAACTGATGCAAGGGGGTTTCGGTGGGCCGCTTGCTGACCATGTTGACGATGCCGCCCGGCTGGTTCTGCCCGTAGAGCACCGAAGCCGGGCCCTTGAGCACTTCGATGCGCTCCAGGGCATAGGGATCGATCTGCAGGGCACCGCCGGTACTGCCGCCGCCGTAGGGCAAATGCAGGCCATCGAGGTACATCGGCGTCGGGGAAAAACCGCGGGAGGTGGGTTCGTCGAAAATCTTCACCCGGTCAGAAAAGCCACCGCCGGTCATGCCCGGGGTATAGAGCAGCGCTTCGGTCACGCTTTGGGCGCCGCGGGCCTTGATTTCCTTGGCGCCGATCACGTTGATGGTCTGCGGAATCTCCACCAGCGCCGAGTCGGTCTTGCTCCCGGTGGCGCTGCGCTTGGCGACGATTCCCGGCACCGCGCCCCAGGCATCCTCGGTCATCTGCGTGGCGCCGATCCGGGTCGGCGCCAGCTGCAGCGCGCCGTTCTCGGCCAAGGGTTGCAGGCCCCAACTGGCCCCGGTCTGCACCGCCTGCAAACCACTGCCAGCGAGCAACGTCTGCAGGCCCTGTGCGACCTCGTAGCGCCCATGCAGGCCGGCACTGTGCTTGCCGGCCGTCATGCTCGCATCCACCGACAGGAGAATCCCCGCGGCACTGGCGAAACGATTCAGGACCTGATCGAGATTGCCGGCGGCAATCTGGTAGTCCCGCGCCTGGCTCTGGCTGCCGCTGTCGGCCTGGGCCATGCCCGGCAACACCGGGGCCATGGCCAGCAGCGCGACAAAGGCGCGGCGACGGGCAGCGGTGCCCAGGGTCAAAATGGATGCTGTGGTCTGGTAAGGCATTCCTGAACTCCCCATGAGAATGCGTCTTGATCGGCTTTCATGGGGTATCCCGGACAGCTCGGCAGAATCGACAATCGCGCAGAAGAATTATTTGCAATCAGTCCCGCGGCTTGAGGGTCACCCAGTAGCGGGTCACCGCGTGCGCCCGCACCGGCAACGAACGTTCCAGGGCCGCGAGAACCGCATCGCTGTCCGCCAGGGGGAAGACCCCGGTGAGCAACAGGCCGGCCACCTGCTCGTCACAACGCAACAGCCCCGGGCGATAACGCGCCAGCTCGGTGACGAACTGCCCCAGGGGCTGGCGTTCGGCAATCAGCCGGCCCTGGCTCCAGCTGCTGGCATTGACCTCGGCCACTTGCCGCGCCGAAACCCGCCCGGCGCTGAACCACAGGCGCTCGCCGGCCTTGAGTTGCAGGGCCGGGGCATGCCGGGGGCTGACCCGCAGCGCACCTTCGTAGAGATCAACCCGGGTGCCGCCATCCAGCTCGCGCACGGCAAAACGAGTGCCCAGGGCCTGGATATCTCCGGCGGCGGTTTCGACGATCAGCGGCCGCGAGGCATCATGCCCGCTGGTGAGCAGGAGCTCGCCCTGGATCAGACGGATGCGCCGCTCACTGGCACTGAACAGCAGGTCGACGGCGCTGGCGCTGTTGAGGTCCAGGCGACTGCCGTCGCTCAGGGTCAGGTGGCGAATTTCTCCGGTGGCCGTACGCTGCCCGGCAAAGGCCGCCCGCCAAGGCTGACTGTCCTGGACCAGGTAACCGCTGCCCCCGGCCACCAACAGCAAGCCCAACAGTTTCAGCGCCGCACGTCGTTGCGGGTCCGGGGCCTGCGCCAGCAGCACATGGGCACTGTGCTCCGGCACCCCGCCCAGGGTTTGTTGCAGTTGCTGCAAGCGCTGCCAGGCCCGCTGGTGTTCGGAGTCAGCCTGTTGCCAGGCCACGAACGCCTCGCGCTGCTGCGCATCGAGCTCCCCGCCCCAATGCAGCATCAGCCATTCACTGGCCTGCTCGACGATGGCGGGAGCAATGGGTGCCTGATGCGCCTTCATTCTTCGTAAAGCACCTGATAGCAAGCCTGGATCGCACGGATCATGTACTTCTGCACCGAACTGACAGAAACCTCCAGGCGCTCGGCAATCTGGGCATAACCCAGCCCTTCGAACTGCGACATGACAAAGGCCTGGCGCACCTTGTCCGGCATGCGATCGAGCATGGCGTCGATCTGCATCAGGGTTTCGAGGATCAGTGCGCGGCTTTCCAGGGAAGGCGTCTGGGGTTCCGGCAGGTGGGCGATGCTTTCCAGGTAGGCGCGCTCGATGCGCAACCGGCGCCACTGGTCGATCACCAGATTGCGCGCGATCTGCGCCAGGTAACTGCGGCTTTCCTGGTGCCCGGGAAAGCGCCCCGACAGCAACAGGCGCAGGAAAGTGTCCTGCGCCACGTCCGCCGCATGCTCGCGATCGCCCAGGCGCTTGCGCAACCAGCTCTGCAGCCAACCGTGATGATCTCGATACAGACGATGGAGCTGGGCGTTACCGTCAGTGGTTGCTTCCATGAATGAAACTGCACACATGATTGAGAGCAATTATCATTACACTTTTTTCTCAATCCAGGCAAAAAGGCTTTCAGTGCCCCTGACTGGCGGCGTGCAGCGGATACACCGACTCCCAGCCTCCCCCCAGCGCCTTGTACAAACCGACCATGGACAGGGACACCCCCGCTGAGCTTTCCACCAGTTGCTCCTGGGTGGCCAGCAAGGCGCCCTGCACGGTCAGGACGTTGACGAAATCCACCACTCCTTCGACGTATTGCTGCTGCGCGGTGCGCAAGGCGATCTGATTTTGCCGCACCGCTTCGGCCAGGCTGTCGCGGCGCAGCTGGCTGGCGTTGTAGCGGGTCAACTGGTCGTCGATTTCGTGCCAGGCCCGCAGCACGGTCTGCTGATAGGCCAGGGCCGCTTCCTGCTGCTGGGCCTCGCGCAACTGGAGCATGCCGCGCAAACGACCACCGTCGAACAGCGGCAGGCTGAACTGCGGGCCGATGCCGAACTGGCGGGAGCTCCAGGAACCAAAATCTGCCAATTGCAGGGCCTGGGAACCGAAGTTGCCGGACAAGGTAATGCGCGGATAGAAATCCCCCTTGGCCACGCCGATGCTGGCCGTCGCGGCATGCAGCCGTGCCTCGGCCTGGCGGATATCGGGGCGGCGTTCGGCCAGCTGCGACGGCAGGCCGATGGCCACTTGGCTCGGGGGTTGGGGCACCGGCGCGTCACTGGCCAACACCTGGTGCAGGGCCTGGGGCGGCTCGCCCAGCAGCAGGCTCAGGGCGTTGATCAACTGCGCCTGACGCTGCTGCAACTCCGGCAGCCGGGCCTCGATGGTCGCGACCTGGGCCGCCGCTTCGGCCACATCCAGGTCAGTGGCCACGCCATCGGCCAGGCGCAGTTGCGAGAGTTTCAGACTGCGCCGGGCAACCTCGAGGTTCTGCTCGGTAACGGCTCGGGTGCTCTGCACGCCACGCAGTTGGATGTAGTCCTGAGCGACCTCCGCCAGCACCGACAGCAGCACCCCGCGCCGGTCGTTCTCCGCCACTTCCAGGGTCGCGTCGGCGGCCTCGGTCTCGCGCCGGACCCGGCCCCACAAATCCAGCTCCCAGGCGGCGGAAAAACCCGCTTCCCAGAGATTGAAGGCTGACTTGCCGTTGTTCCCCGAGGGGTCGCTCAAGCCTTCGCCACTGTTGCGCTTGCGCCCGTAGCCGCCATTGGCCGCCGTGCTCGGGTAGCGCTCGGCGGTGATCACCTGGCGCGCCGCCCGGCTCTGCTGCAAGCGACTGCTGGCCAGTTGCAAGTCGAGGTTGTCGCTCAGGGCGCGGCGACTCAGGGCCGACAGTTGTGGATCGTTGAACACCTCCCACCAGCGCTCCTGCATGGCACTGTCCACCGCCTGACTGGCGGCGGCCTGTGCAGGGGCCGACCAGGCCTGGACCTGAGTCGCCTGGGGCCGCTGGAAATCCGGACCGACGCTGCAGGCCCCCAACGCCAGCAGGCTCAGCACCAGCAATGCAGGGCGCCACGAAAGGTGCCTTGGCAACGAACTCTCTTGGATCTGCCGCTCGATACTCATCGCTGGGTCACCTCGCGGGCACGGGTGGTGGAGCTGTGGGTGTCCACGCTGGCTTCCACCGACATGCCGACCCGCAGGCGCTCGGCCATGGGCTGGTTGGGGTCCAGGAGAATCTTCACCGGAATGCGCTGCACCACCTTGGTGAAGTTGCCGGTGGCGTTGTCCGGCTTGACTGCGGCGAAGGTCACGCCGGTGGCCGGGGCCAGACTCTCGACGCGGCCATGCAGGGTTTCGCCGCCCAGGCTGTCGACCCGGACTTCGACCGCCTGCCCGGCGTGCATGGCGGTGAGCTGGGTTTCCTGGAAATTGGCCAGCACATAGGCCTGCTGCAAGGGCACCACGGCGAGGATCTTGCTGCCGGGAGTGACATAGGCGCCAACCCGTACCGCGCGCTCGCCGACCATGCCGTCCACCGGGGCGACGATGCGCGTGTAGGACAGCTCGTAGCTGGCCATTTCCAGGGCTGCCTGGGCCCGCTTCAGGCTGCCTTCGGCGGCGTCGCGCTGGGCGGTGAGGATTTCCACCTGCTTGCGTTCCGCCGCCAGGGCCGCGGTGGCGGTGGCCACGCGGGCACTGGCCTGGTCGATGCGGGTCCTGGCTTGCTGGGCGTTCTGCACCGTACCGGCGCCGACCCCGGCCAGGTGGTTGTAGCGGTTCAGCTCATGCTCGGCAAAGGCACGCTCGGCCTGGGCCGCGCTCAAGGCCGCCTGGGCCTGGGCAATCACCGAACTCTGCCGGTCCAGGGTGGCCCGGGCGTTCTGCAACTGGGCCTGGGCCACCAGGGTTTCGGCATCCGCCGCCTGGGCCGCGGCCCGCAGGTCACGGTCATCGATCAGCGCCAGCAGCTGCCCGGCCTTGACCTGCTGGTTGTCCTCCACCAGCACTTCCTTGATGAACCCGGCCACCCGCGGCGCCACCAGGGTGTAGTCGGCGGCGATGAAGGCGTCGTTGGTGCTCTGCTCGCTGGAGCGGCCGAACAGGCCCGGCATCACCAGGTAGGCCAGCACGCCAAGGGCCGCTACCGTCGCCACGGCGACGGCGATTTTGTCTTTGCTCTGGATCGTCATAAAAACCTTCTCGTTCAAGTGGGCGCCCGCGGTGGATAGATCCGCGTCGGCAGCCAGAAAATCAGCAGGATCAGCGCAGCGGCCACCCCTGCCATGCAGAAATACAGATCGGCGGAGGTCAGCACCACGGCTTGCTGGTGCAGGCGCTGGGCCAGCCCGGGCACCCGGTCGTCCACCAGGGGCGAATTGCCCAGGCGGTCCACCAACATCGTCGAGTGGAAATGCAAACGGTGGGTGGTGAGCACATCCAGCACCCCGGTGGCGACCACCGCCGCCAGGCCTTTCACGGTGTTGAACCAGGCCGAAGCGAAGGGCCCCTCCACCGGCGTGATGCTGCCGGTGGACAGCATCAACAACGGCAGCACCGCCATCGGCTGGCCGAAGATCTGCAGCAGTTGCAGCCCATAGAAATCGTCACGAATCCAGGCCGAGGTCAGGTGCGTGCCCCCCAGGCAAGACAGCACCAGCATGCCCAGGCCGATCCCCAGCACCCAGCGGCAGTCGACCCAGCGCAGGTTGCACAGGGCCGCCACCAGGGGCAGAGCCAGCAGTTGCGGCAAGGCCATCACCAGCATCACCGGTGCGGTCTGCAACGGTCGATAGCCCTGGACCTGAGCCAGGTAGGCCGACGGGATGATGATCACTGCGGTCAATACCACCAGCACCCCGGCCAGGGTCAGCAGGGCGAAGGACAGGTTGCGGATGCCGAGCATCTGCAGCTTGAAGAAGGGAATCGGCTGCGACCATTCGTTGATCATGAACAGCACCAGCAACACCAGCCCGCCGACCAGCAGCACGCTGATCAGCGGCGACTCGAACCAGTCCAGGCGATTGCCCTGAAGGATGCCGATCACCAGCATGCAGATCGCCGGGAAGCCCAACAGCAGCCCACGCCAGTTGAACTGCTTGCAACGCTCCAGACGCAACGGGTCCTGAGGCAGGCCGTAAGCCACCGCCGCCATGGCCAGCAGACAGGGCGCCACCACCTGCCAGAAGGCCCAGCGCCAGCCCACGTACTCGGTCCACAGTGCTGCCAGGGGCGTGCCCAGGCTCGGGCCGAAGGTGGCGGTCAGGGCATAGCCGGCCAAGCCGTAGAGCTTGACGTTGGCCGGCAGGAAGCGCAGGGCCACGGTCATCAGCATCGGCGGCAGCGCGCCTCCGGCCAGGCCTTGCAGAGTGCGCAGCAGCAACAGGCTCTGGTAGTTGGGGGCGAAGGGGCACAGCACCGCCAGCAGGGTGAACAGCGCAATGGCGCAGAGGGTGAAACGCCGCAGGGAAAAGGTCACCGAGCACCAGGGCGCGAAAGCCATGGCCGCCACCGAGGTGGCGGAGTAGCACGCCACCAGCCAGGTGCCTTCGTCGAATCCGATGAACAACGCGCCGCGGATATCCGCCAGGGCGATCTTGGTCACCATGTCGTTGAGACCGGAAACCAGCACCACCAGCAGCACACCCACCAGGCCGATGATGATTCGCGGTCCGAAGACCGGTGGGGCAATGGCTGCCGGCTTGCTGGCGGCTTCAACCGAAGCGGGCGCAGCGACAGCGAGAGAACTCATGGAAATACTGCTCCAGACAAGAAAACCAGAGCAGTTTATGAACAGCCAGCACTGACGAAAACTGACTTATCGACACTTTATAAGTGCACCAAACGCAACAATTAACCCTATTGACCGTAGGAGCTGGCTTGCCAGCGAAGGGGCCATCAAGATCGCTTTCGCCGGCAAGCCGGCTCCTACATGGGCGACGCAGATTGCAGATGCTCCGTAGGAGCTGGCTTGCCAGCGAAGAGGCCATCAAGATCGCTTTCGCCGGCAGGCCGGCTCCTACGAGGAGGTCGGCTGGGCTTCTTGCCAGGTGGCCTGGCAGGAGCTGCGCAGGGTTTCGCGGAACCATTTGTGCGCCGGGTCCTTGTCGTAGCGCGGGTGCCAGGCCTGGGTCAGGACCAGGGTCGGCAGGGAAATCGGCAGGACAAAGGAGCGCAGACGCAGGCCCAGGCGCGAGACGCTGAGCAATGTTTCCTGGGGTACCGGCAAAATCAGGTCCGAATCCGGCAGCATGAACATGGCGGCGTGAAAACCCGGGGCAATCAGCGGCACTCGACGCTCCAGGCCCAGCTCCGCCAGCGCCGTATCGATCGGCCCACGGGCAATGCCTCGACGCGACATGCTGATATGGGGAAACGCGGCAAAACGCTCGGCGGTGATGTCTTCGTCCAACAATGGATGGCCTTCACGCACCAGGCCGACAAAGGCCGTGGTGAACAGGTTCTGCACCTTCACTTCCGGGGTCAGGGGCCGGGTGTTGCTGATCCGCAGGTCGATCCGCCCCTCCCGCAGGGCCTCGTCATCGCCATCGCCTTCCGGCACGAAGCGCAGCTCGCACAAAGGCGCCTGACGCTCCAGGGTGTCGATCAGCCGTCCACCATAGACGCCGACGAAAAAGTCGTTGGCGCGCACATTGAAGCGCCGCCGCAACGACAACAGGTCGACCTGGTCCGCCGAGCGAAACAGCAGCGCCGCCTGCTCCACCAGATCACGCACCTGGCTGCGCAGCTCCAGGGCCTTGGGGGTGGGCACCAGGCCACGCCCGGCACGCACCAGCACCGGGTCGCCCAGGGCTTCGCGAATCCGCGTCAGGGTCCGGCTCATCGCCGCTGGGCTGAGGTTCATGCGTCGTGCGGCGCCGACTACGCTGCCCTCGTCCAGCAGGGCATCGAGGGCGACCAGAAGGTTCATATCCGGTAGTTGCATGCTGAGCACTCATGACTGATCAGGGATGATCCGGACGCAATGCTAGCAGGCTTGGCGCCGAGGAAAATGAGAGAGATCAATCCTTACCCACGAACCCACTGCCCGCGTAGCAGCCGGCTTGCCGGCGAATGGGCCTTCAAACCTTGCATCGCCCTGAGGACGCCTTCGCTGGCAAGCCAGCTCCTACAGTCGAGGGGTCTGGCGGGCGAGATAGCTCAGCGTTGCATGCCCCAACGTTTCACCGTGATGCGCTCCAGGGTGTCGAAGATCAGGTTCTCCACCAACAGGCCGATGAGGATCACCACCGCCAGCCCAGCAAAGACCTTGTCGGTGTACAGCTCGTTGCGGTTCTGGAAGATGTACCAGCCCAGGCCGCCCTTGCCGCTGGTGGCGCCGAACACCAACTCAGCAGCGATCAGGGTGCGCCAGGCGAAGGCCCAGCCGATCTTCAGCCCGGCCAGGATCGACGGCAGCGCCGCCGGGATCAGGATGAACAGCACCAGGCGTAGGCCCTTGAGGCCGTAGTTGCGCCCGGCCATGCGCAGGGTTTCCGAGACGCCGAGAAACCCGGCGTAAGTGTTCAGGGCCAGGGCCCAGAGCACCGAATGCACCAGCACGAAAATCAGGCTGTTCTGCCCCAGGCCGAACCACAGCAGCGCCAGAGGCAACAGGGCAATGGCCGGCAACGGGTTGAACATCGAGGTCAGGGTGCTCAGCAGGTCACGGCCGAACTGGGTCGAGACCGCCAGGGTGGTCAGGGCGAACGCCAGGACGATACCAATCAGGTAGCCCTTGAGCAGCACCACCAGGGAAATGCCCACCTTGCCCAGCAATTCGCCGCTGAGCAGGCCCTGGTAAAGAGCGCTGGCGGTCTGCACAAAGCTGGGCAGCAGCAGGTCATTGTTCTGGTAGCGGGCCACGGCTTGCCACAGCAGCGCCAAAAGGATCAGGATCAGGCCCTTGCGCAGCCAGCCCTGTTGCCAGAGTCGCTGGCCCAGGGGCAGCTCTCGTTCCAGCGGGACTTGCAGCAAGGGTTGCAGGACAACTTCGTATTCTTCGCGCACGGGGGATGACTGGCTCATCGGGCGTTCCTCGTTCAACGGTGGCCTGACGGCTCAATAGGCGATACGGATATCGGCGAAATCCAGCTCGGTTTCGGTGTCAGGCCCCTGGCCTTCATCGAACAGCAAGCGATGAATACGCTGCGCCGTCTGCTGAAAAGCCACGCCGCCCAGGCTTTGCAGGTCGTACTGGTGGCTGTGGACTTCCGCCCGCACCCGCCCCGGATGCGGCGACAGCAAAAGGATGCGATTGCCCACCACCAGCGCCTCCTCGATGGAGTGAGTGACGAACAGCAAGGTGAAGCGCACTTCCTCCCAGAGCAGCAGCAACTCCTCCTGCATCTTGCGCCGGGTCAGGGCGTCGAGGGCCGCGAAGGGCTCGTCCATCAGCAAGATCTTCGGCTGCATGGCCAGGGCCCGGGCAATCGCCACCCGAGCCTTCATGCCACCGGACAAGGTGTGTGGATAGGCATCGGCGAAAGCCGCCAGGCCGACCTTGGCCAGATAGTGCAGGGCGCGCTCTTCGGCCTCACGGCGGCCGAGGGTTTTCGACGCCAGCAGGGGAAACATGACGTTCTGCTTCACGGTTTTCCAGGGCGGTAGCTGGTCGAACTCCTGGAACACCACGATGCGATCCGGCCCAGGCTGACTGACTCGCCGCCCCTGCAGGCGAATCTCGCCCTCGCAAGGCTGGATGAACCCGGCCACCGCCTTGAGCAGGGTCGACTTGCCGCAGCCCGAAGGCCCCAGCAGGACAAAACGATCGGCTGGATCAACCTCGAAACTCACCCGGTGGGTGGCCCGCACCACGCGCTGCGGGGTGCGGTATTCCAGGCTGACTTGATCCACCGCCAACAGCGTCTCGGCGATGGCGGTGAGGTTGCTGGCCGTGTGGCCTGGCAAGGGGGCGTTCATGGCCATCAGCTCCCTTGCAGCGGTTTGGCATCCTGGAAGAAGTAGTCCTTCCACGACTGCGGCTTGTTCTTGATGGCGCCGACCCGGTGCAGGAACTCCGCCAGCGGGTAGGTGTTTTTCGGCGTCACGCTGAATTCGAACTGCGGGTTGTCGATGATCTTCAGCAGCGCGGCGCGGTCGATCTTGGCCTTGGTCACACGGATGTAAGTGTCGGCGGCCGCGCCCTTGTCGTTCTGGGCGAACTCGGCAGCTTCAGCCAGGGCTTCGACGAAGGCCTTGTAGGTTTTCGGGTTGTCGTTGCGAAATTTTTCGGTGGCGAACAGCACCGTTGGCGAGTTCGGGCCCAGCAGGTCGTAGGTGTTGAGCACCACGTGCACATTGGGGTTCTCCAGGGCCTGATCCTGGAACGGCGGGTTGGAGAAGTGCCCGGTCAGCTCGGTGCCGCCGGCAATCAGCGCGGCGGTGGCGTCCGGGTGCGGCACGGCGATGGTGTACTTATCCAGGCGATTGAATTCCTGGTCGCCCCATTGCTTGGCCGCGGCGTATTGCAGGAAGCGCGACTGCACCGAGACGCCCACCGCCGGCACCGCGATGCGGTCCTTCTCGGTGAAGTCGGCGATGGTCTTGACCTGGGGATTGTTGCTCACCAGGTAGTAGGGGAAGTTGCCCAGGGACGCCACGGCCTTGACGTTCTGCCGGCCGTGGGTGCGGTCCCAGATGGTCAACAGCGGGCCGACGCCGGCTCCGGCAATGTCGATGGAGCCCGACAGCAACGCGTCGTTGACCGCTGCGCCGCCGGACAGCTGGATCCAGTCGACCTTGATGTCGATGCCCTCTTGCTTGCCGTGCTTTTCAATCAGGTTCTGATCGCGCACTACGTTGAGCAGCAAATAGACGATGCCAAACTGTTCGGCGATGCGAATTTCGCCTTCGGCATGGGCCGCCGAGGGAGCCACCAGGCTGCCGGCCAGCAGACTGAAACCCAGGCCGATGGCCGTGGCCAGTTTGCCGAGGCGGGGAATGAAGGGAATGGATAAGGACATGATGATTCTCCTGCCGTGCCTGGCGATCAGTAAGGGGCGTCGCCCTGGATGGTGGTGCGATACAGCTTGCGGCGCAGATGGCTCGGGCAACCGGCGGCCAGGTGGATCAGCGAGCGGTTGTCCCAGAACACCAGATCGTGGGGCTGCCATTGATGGCGGTAGATGTTTTCCGGCAGCACGCTGTGGGCGTACAGCTCGGCCAGCAATTGGGCGCTTTCGTCTTCCGGCAGGCCAACGATGCGGGTGGTGAACCCCTCGCTGACGAACAAGGCCTTGCGGCCGCTTTCCGGGTGGGTGCGGACGATGGGGTGCACCACCTCGGCAACCTGGGCCAGTTGCTCCGGGGTCAGGGTCGGACGCCAGTTGCCCTCGAACTTGGTCTCGCTGTAGCGCGCCGTGTAGGAGTGGGCGGCGCTGCGGCCCTGCACCGCCTTGCGCAGCGCCTCGGGCAGGGTGTCCCAGGCTTTGTGCATGTCGGCGAACAGGGTGTCGCCACCTTCGGCCGGCAATTCCTGGGCGTGCAGCATCGAGCCCAGGCTCGGCAGTTCCTTGTAGGACAGGTCCGAGTGCCAGAACTTGCCGGCATCCCCCAGGCCAATGGACTGGCCGTTCTCGATGATGTTGGAAACGATGAGGATTTCCGGGTGCCCGGCCAGCAGGAACTGCTTGAGCACATGGATCTGCAGCACGCCGAAGCGGCGGCTGAAGGCGATCTGTTGTTGGGGGCTGATGCGCTGGTCGCGGAACACCACCACGTGGTGATCCAGATGGGCGCGGTGGATGCGGGCGAAGTCCTGGTCGTTGACCGGCCGGGACAGGTCCAGGCCGATAATCTCGGCGCCCACGGCGCCGCTGAAGGGACGGATTTCGAAGGCTTGTGCAGCGATAGGCGCGGCACTGGCTGATGCAGACATGACTTAAAACTCCCGCGCAGGCGCGCCCAGGGCGCGCGCGTCGATCAGAAACTCACGGAGATCCCGTGTGGGTTCATTTCGTGCGGCGCGCCGATTGGTCGGCAGGTACGCAGGGAGTCGACTTTATAGATATAAGAAAGCGAATTTAAATACCGTTAGCGAATAACGATATGTTGATTCGAGCGGCGCGATACCTGGGGACGCTGCGCTATCGACGGCTCGATGAGACGAACTGTAGGAGCCGGCTTGCCGGCGAAGGCGCTCTCACGGGCCCCTTGGCTGGCAGCCAGCTCCTACAAGGCTGGCAAGGTCGTTTTTTTCACGGATCAGCGCTCGTGCAGGGCTTCAGCGCGGGCGCGGATGATCGGCTTGAGCAGGTAGCTGAGGATGCTCTTCTTGCCGGTGATGATGTCCACCGAGGCGACCATCCCGGGGATGATCAGCAGCGGTTTTTCATCGGTGCCCAGGTGGCTGCGGTCGGTACGCAGCTTGATCATGTAATAGGTGGTTTTCTTGTCTTCGTCGGTGATGGTGTCGGCACCGATCTGCTCCAGGCGGGCCTTGAGGCCGCCGTAGATGGTGTAGTCATAGGCGCTGAACTTGACGATCGCTTCCTGCCCCGGGTGCAGGAACGCGATGTCCTGGGGACGGATCTTGGCTTCCACCAACAGGGTGTCGTCCAGGGGCACGATCTCCACCATGTCGCTGCCCGGCTGGATCACGCCACCGATGGTGTTGACCATCAGTTGCTTGACGATACCGCGCACCGGCGAGGTGACCAGGGTCCGGCTGACCCGGTCTTCCAGGGCCTTGCCGGTGGCGCTGGCCTTGTTCAGTTCGGTGCGCGCCTCGTTGAGCTGGGTCAGGGCCTCGCTACGGAACTTGCCGCGGGTTTCATCGATCTTGCGCTGCACTTCCTTGATCGCCGATTCGGCACGGGGAATCGCCAGGGTGGTGGCGTCCAGCTGGCCGCGGGTTTCCACTTCGGCACGCTTGAGCCGCAGCACTTCCACCGGTGATACCGCGCCTTGGGCCACCAAAGGCTCGGACATGGCAATTTCCTGGCGTTGCAAGCCCAGCTGCTGACGGTACTGAGCCTGCTTGGAGGTGAACTCGCGCAGCTCCTGTTGCTTCTGGATCAGCTGTTCCTGAAGGCCGCCGATTTCGTCATGCAGTTGCTGGCGACGACTTTCATAGAGGGACTTTTCGCTGGCGGCCTGGCCGGGGACTTCCTTGAGCACGTCCTCGGGGAAATTCAGCGCCCGGTCATCGACCTCGGCGCTCAGGCGCTCGACCCGCAGCAACATGGACAGGCGCACAGTCTCGGTCTCGCCGACGTTGGACTGGAAGCGCGTGTCATCCAGGCGGATCAGCGGCGCTCCGGCCTCCACCACCTGGCCTTCCTTGACGTACAGCTCGGAGACAATGCCGCCTTCCAGGTTCTGGATCTTCTGCACCTTGGACGACGGAATGGCCTTGCCCTCGCCCTTGGTCACTTCGTCGATGACCGCGAAGTTGGCCCACAGCACCAGGAACAGGAAGAACGCGATGATGCCCCAGATGGTCAGGCGAATGACCCGAGGCGCATCTTCGATCAGGGCCTTGTTGACCTCAGGCAGCGGCTGCCCCTGAAGAGAATCGGTGCCTTTGAAATAGCGGCGGATCGAGTCCTTGAATCCCGACTTAAGCAACACTGATCTGCCCCTTCTTCAACGCTTCCATCACCACCGCTTTCGGGCCATCGGCCAGGATCTGTCCACGGTCCACCACCAACAACCGATCCACCAGCGACAACAGCGACGCCCGGTGAGTAACCAGGACCACGGTCTTGTTCTGCACCACTGACTCCAGGCGCTGCTTCAGGCGTTCTTCACCGGTGTTGTCCATGGCGCTGGTGGGCTCGTCGAGCAACAGGATCTGCGGGTTGAGCAACAGGGCACGGGCCAGGGCGACGTTCTGACGCTGGCCACCGGACAGGTTCTGTCCACGCTCGCCCACCTGCAATTCATAGCCTTGCGGGTGCAGCCGGGCGAACTCGTGAACCCCCGCCAGTTCGGCGGCTTGCAGCACCAGCTCGTCTTCAACGTAGCGGGCACCGGAGGTCAGGTTGTCCCGCAGGGTGCCGGCCAGCAGCTGGATGTCCTGGGGCACGTAGCCAATGTTATGGCGCAACTCGCTGACATCGATCTGGCGGATGTCCACGCCGTCCACCAGCAAGGCACCGGAATCGGGCTGGTAAAGCCCTACCAGCAGCTTGGCCAGGGAGCTTTTGCCCGAGCCGCTGCGGCCGATGATGCCGACCTTCTCGCCTGGCTTGATCACCAGATTGATGTTCTTCAGCGCCGGGTTCTGCTGCCCCGGGTAGGTGAAATTCAACAGCCGGCATTCGATGGCGCCCTGCAGCACGCTGCGGCTCAGGGGACGCTCGTCGAAATTGCGCTCCTGGGGCAGCTCCATCATCTGGTCCACCGAGGTCATGGTGACGCGGGCCTGCTGGTAGCGGGTCAGCAAGCCGGACAGCGAGGCCAGCGGGCTCAGGGCCCGGCCGCTGAGCATGTAGCAAGCGATCAGCCCGCCCATGCTGAGGTTGCCGTCGATGATCTGGTACACGCCGAAGATGATCATGATCACCCCGGCCAGTTGCTGGATCAGCAAGGTGATGTTCATCGCCAGGCTGGAGAGCATCTTCACCCGCAGTTCCAGGCGGCTGAGGGTGCCAATGGTCTGCTCCCATTGATACTGACGCTCGCTTTCGGCGTTGTTGACCTTGACCGCGTCCAGCCCGGCCAGGGTTTCGATCAGGCTCGACTGACGCTCGGCACCCAGGGCCATGGTTTTCTCCATGGTCGCCACCAGGGGCTTCTGCAGGGCGTAGCCGATACCCAGGGCGATGGGGAATGCCAGCACCGGAATCCACACCAGGTGCCCGCCCAAGATGGCGATCACCAGGAAGATCAGCAGGGTGAACGGCAGGTCAATAAGACTGGTGAGGGTCAGGGACGCGAGAAAATCCCGCAGGCTCTGAAACTCATGGATGTTCTGGGCGAAGCTACCGACCCGAGCCGGGCGGTACTTCATGGCCATGCCGACGATGCGCTCGAACAGCGTGGCGGAAATGATCAGGTCGGTCTTTTTCCCCGCCAGGTCCAGGCACAGGCTGCGCAGACTCTTGAGGATCAGGTCGAAAATGTAGGCGCCCATGATGCCAATGGACAGCACCCACAGGGTCGAGGTGGTCTGGTTGGGGACTACCCGGTCGTAGACATTCATCACGAACAGCGGCGCGGCCATGGCGATGATGTTGATCAGCAGGCTCGCGGCGATGGCGTCGGCATACAACCAGCGCGAACGCTTGAGGGTGTCGCGGAACCAGGAGCGGGCCCGGGGAATCAGCGATCCGTGATTGACGTCGAACTTGTGCTGGGGCTGGGCAAAGAACACCTGGCCGCTGTAGTCGTCGGCCAGTAGCTGGCGATTGACGCAGACTTCACCGCCGTCGCTTTCGCTGAGCAGCAGCCGTGCCTGGTCCTCACCCTGCCAGCCCAGAAGCACGGCGCTGCGGCCGTCCTTGAGCAATAGCAGGGCGGGCATCGCGATGGTCGGAATCTGCTCGAGCTTGCGACGCAAAACGCGCCCCTGCAGCCCCGCCCGGGCCGCCGCACGGGGCAGCAGCTCGGCGCTCAGGCGCTGTGACGGCAATGGCAGACCCGTGGTCAGCATGGCCGCACTGGCGGGCTTCTGATGCAGGAAGCAAAGGGTCAGCAGCCCATCCAGCAAGGGGTCGTCATGCATGCCGCGCGGATCATGACTGAGTTGCACACGACTGACTTCTGGTTCCACGCTGGACACTCTTGGCTGGCAATAGGATGAAAGTAGCTCAATTCATCCCAGGCAGCTGGACCTTGGGCTTCGCATCGTTCTGCACGACCGAAGCCATAGGTGCGACCACTCCCTGGCTCTTGAGCAACTCGCCCATGGTCGCCTTGATTCGATACTGAGTAAATAACTGAATGTTCTGGATCTCGGCCAAACGCCGGGAAGCGGTAAACAGTTCGTTTTCGCTGTCGAGCAAGTCCAACAGGGTACGTTCGCCCAGACTGAACTGCTTCTGGTAGGCGGTGCGCACCGCCATGCTGCGATCAACATATTGCTGGGCGATCGGCACCTGGGCATTGGCATTGTTCAAGGCGTTCCAGGCCAGGCCCAGTTCTTCGTTCAGTACCCGCAGGGCGTTGTTGCGGATATCCAGCGCCTGGTTGGACTGGTAGGCCTTGGACTCCAGATCGGCCTTGTTGCTGCCGCCGGCGAACAGGTTGAAGCGCATGCGCAGCATGGCCTGCCATTCATTGTTGTGGCCGTTCTGACCGTCGAGGTCGTTGTCGGCGGTGCGTCCCAGCTCAGCATCGAAACGTGGGTAGAACGCCGATTTGGCGGCGTCGTACTGCTTCTCGGCAGCGACAATGTCGGACTCGGCGGAGCGCAGGATCGGGCTGTTTTCCAGCATCTGACGGCGGGCCTCATCGAGGTTGGCCGGCAGCATCGCCATAAAACTGGCAGGGCGTTCCAGTTGATCCGGCATCTGCCCTACCGCACTCAGGTAGTTGGTCTGGGCGTCGGCCAGGTTGGTCTGCTCGGTGATCAGGTTGTTGCGGGCCTGGGCCATGCGCGCTTCGGCCTGGTCAAGGTCGGCGCCACTGCCCACGCCACGCTGGGTGCGCAGTTTGATCTGGTCGTAGATGCGTTCGTGATTACGCAGATTGTCTTCTGCCAGTTGCACGAATTGACGACGGGTCAACACATCCAGGTACACCTGGGCCACGGTCAGCGCGGTGCGCTCGGAAGTACCCAGCAGGGAATAAGCCCGAGAGTTGACGGTGGCTTGTTGACGCCCCACTTCGCTGGACGTGGCAAAACCGTCAAAAACCATCTGTTGGAGACGTAAACTTGACTCGCTACGGTTCAGGGTTTCCCAGTGATTGCTGCCAGTACCCGCACGAGTACTAGGGTTATCGGTCCCTTCGCGACCGTAGCCAGCGAGCATATCGACACGCGGCAAATAGCCACCCTTGGCGGCTTTAAGTTGATAGTCGGCGGCTAGACGGCTGTTTACCCCGGCTTGAATTTCCGGGTGCACATCCAGTGCTTTCTGCATGGCTTCGGGGAGTGTTTGTGCCTGCACGAAACTGGCAGCTAAGGCGAACGGCAGGGCCTTGAACAGGTGAAAACGCATGGTAAGAATTTCCCTCGGACAGCATGTCCAGAAACACGTCATAACGTGGTGCCACATCGAATGATTGCAACCACAACGACCGTCCGTCGGAAAGTTCAAACTAAGAACTGGTTCACATACTTCAAGTCAGGTTACTGCACGAATATCAATGTGACATTAATTCGGCGATTGTTTAGGATGGCACCCAGAAGGTCAATAGTTTGGCATAAAGTTAATCCCGAAAAAATCTAGCCAAAATATTGACGACTATACTGTCAAATACCCGTTCCCAATTACACAGCAATGTACCTCCAGACTGAGTTGCGGCCCGCGCCCAAGCCGGTACATGGATGTCAACTGAGCGGTACACCGGAGAGTCCCCAATGAGCAGTGTTGTTGCCATCGTCAAAAGCATTGTCGGTCAGGTTTTCGTAGTTTCCCCGGAAGGAATCCGGCGCGTACTCATCGAAGGCGACCGCCTGTTCGTGGGTGACCAAGTGGATACCGGCCCGGCGGGTGCCGTTACCCTGGAGTTGACCGACGGGCGTACCCTCGACCTTGGCCGCGACACTCAATGGAGCGGTGCCGCACCGGACTCCAGCACCGACCTGGCCCAGGCCAGCGCGCAAGCCGCGCCATCGGTGGCTGAACTGCAGCAGGCCATTGCCGCGGGTGTCGACCCGACCACCGACCTGGAAGCCACTGCTGCCGGCCCGTCCGCAGCAGGTACGGGCGGTGCCGCCGGGGGCGGCCATAGCTTCGTCCAGCTTGAGGAAACCGCTGGCCGGGTGGACCCGACCATCGGCTTCCCGACGGCCGGCCTGGGGCTGGCCACTTCGGCCCAGGACAACACCATTGGCGGGCTGACCAACAATAATGGCCTGGCCAATGGCAACGGCAGTGGCAGTGATTCGCTGCGTCCGGCGACCCTGACCCTGGGCGCCACCCCAACCATCACCGAAGCCGGTGGTGTGCTGGTGTATACCGCCACTCTGACCCAGGCACCGCTGACCGACCTGACCGTCACCCTGTCCAATGGTGCGGTCATCGTGATCAGTGCGGGCCAAACCACTGGCAGCGTGCAGGTCCCTCTGGCGCCCCAAGACAACGTCTACATCGACCCCGGCCAGATCAGCGTGAGCGTGACCGGCACCGCTGGCGGCGGTGGCCTGCTGGTGACCGTCAATCCAACCCCGGCTGTGACCCAGATCACCGACACTATCGACACCACCACCGTCACCCTGACAGCCGATGCCAACGTCACCGAAGGCGGACAGATCACCTACACCGCCACCCTGACCAACCCGGCGCAAACGCCGGTGACCATTACCCTGTCCAACGGTTCGGTCATCACCATCGAAGCGGGCAAGTCCAGCGGTTCGATCGACGTCGCGGCCCCGGTCAACGATGTCTACAAGAACGGCAGCACCATCGAGGTCGGCATCACCAAGGCCGAGGGCGGCAACTTCGAGAGCCTGGTGCCCAGCACCGACAAGGCCGTGACCACAGTCACTGACACCATTGACGATACCGGCCTGAGCCTGTCGGCCACCGGCACCGTGGCCGAAGGCGGCTCCATCGTCTACACCGCGACACTGACCAATCCTGCTGGGACTCCGGTCACCGTGACCCTGAGCAACGGTGCAGTGATCACCATCGCCGCTGGCGCCACCACTGGCACCGCCACCGTGGCCGCACCGGCTGATGACGTCTATAAGGACGCGGGCAAGGTCGAAGTCACCATCACCAAGACCGATGGCGGCAACTTCGAAAACCTGGTCACCAACCCAGCGCCGGCTGTGACTGATGTCACCGACACCATCGACACTTCCACCGTCAGCCTGACCGCCACTCCGAGCGTCGCCGAAGGTGGAACTGTGGTGTACACCGCTTCGGTTACGGCTCCGGTTACCGGCTCGCCGGTCGTGGTCACCCTGTCCAACGGCCAGACCATCACTATTCCAGTCGGTGAATCCTCCGGCACCGTGAACTTCACCGCGCCGAACGATGCCCTGGCGGGCGGTAGCTCTCTGAGCACCACCATCACCAAAGCCGACGGTGGTAACTACGAGAAGCTGGAGATCAACGACAAGCCAGCTGAAACCTCGGTTACCGATACTCCGGATACCACCACCCTTAGCGTGACTGCTACCGATACCGTGGCAGAAGGCGGTTCGATTGTTTACACCGCCACGCTGACCAATGCTGCTGGCACACCCGTCACCGTGACCCTGTCCAACGGTGCAGTCATCACCATTGCCGCAGGCGCCACGACTGGCACCGCCACCGTCGCGGCCCCAGCCGATGACGTGTACAAAGACGCTGGCAAGGTTGAAGTCACCATCACCAAAGCCGACGGCGGCAACTTCGAGAACCTGGTTACCAACCCAGCGCCAGCGGTCACCGATGTCACTGACACTGTCGATACCAGCACCGTTTCGTTAACCGCTACACCAAGTGTCGCTGAAGGCGGCACCGTGGTTTACACCGCTTCGGTTACGGCTCCGGTTACCGGCTCGCCGGTTGTGGTGACTCTGTCCAACGGACAGACCATCACTATTCCGGTTGGCGAATCGTCCGGCACCGTGAACTTCACCGCGCCTAACGATGCACTGGCAGGCGGCAGTTCCCTGAGCACCACCATCACCAAAGCTGACGGTGGTAACTACGAGAAGCTGGAGATCAACGACAAGCCAGCTGAAACCTCGGTCACCGACACACCGGACTCCACCACACTCAGCGTGACTGCCACCGATACCGTGGCAGAAGGCGGTTCGATTGTTTACACCGCGACCCTGACCAACGCTGCCGGCACTCCGGTCACCGTGACCCTGAGCAACGGCGCGGTGATCACCATTGCCGCAGGCGCCACAACTGGCACCGCCACCGTGGCGGCACCGGCCGATGACGTCTACAAGGATGCCGGTAAAGTAGAAGTCACCATCACCAAAGCCGATGGCGGCAACTTCGAAAACTTGGTCACCAATCCAGCTCCAGCCGTGACTGATGTCACTGACACTATCGATACCAGCACCGTTTCGTTAACCGCGACCCCAAGCGTCGCCGAAGGCGGCATCGTGGTGTACACAGCCTCGGTGTCCGCCCCAGTAACTGGCTCCCCGGTCGTAGTAACGCTGTCCAATGGCCAGACCATCACCATTCCGGTGGGCGAATCCTCTGGCACCGTGAACGTCACCGCGCCGAACGATGCACTGGCAGGCGGCAGCTCCCTTAGCACCACCATCACCAAAGCTGACGGTGGTAACTACGAAAAGCTGGAAATCAGCGATAAGCCCGCTGAGACCTCGGTTACCGATACCCCGGATACCACCACCCTTAGCGTGACCGCTACCGATACCGTGGCTGAGGGCGGCTCGATTGTTTACACCGCGACCTTGACCAATGCTGCTGGCACTCCCGTCACCGTGACCCTGAGCAATGGCGCGGTGATCACCATTGCCGCTGGCGCCACAACTGGCACCGCCACCGTGGCGGCACCGGCCGATGACGTCTACAAGGATGCCGGTAAAGTAGAAGTCACCATCACCAAAGCCGATGGCGGCAACTTCGAAAACTTGGTCACCAATCCAGCTCCAGCCGTGACTGATGTCACTGACACTATCGATACCAGCACCGTTTCGTTAACCGCGACCCCAAGCGTCGCCGAAGGCGGCATCGTGGTGTACACAGCCTCGGTGTCCGCCCCAGTAACTGGCTCCCCGGTCGTAGTAACGCTGTCCAATGGCCAGACCATCACCATTCCGGTGGGCGAATCCTCTGGCACCGTGAACTTCACCGCGCCAAACGATGCACTGGCAGGCGGCAGCTCCCTTAGCACCACCATCACCAAAGCGGACGGTGGCAACTACGAAAAACTGGAAGTCAGCGACAAGCCAGCTGAAACCTCGGTTACTGATACACCAGACACCACCACTCTGAGCCTGAGTGCTACTGACTCGGTAGCAGAAGGTGGCTCCATCGTTTACACCGCTACGCTGACCAACCCTGCTGGTACTCCGGTCACCGTGACCCTGAGCAACGGTGCGGTGATCACCATCGCCGCTGGTACCACAACTGGCACCGCGACTGTCGCGGCCCCAGCCGATGACGTCTACAAAGACGCTGGTAAGGTTGAAGTCACCATCACCAAAGCGGATGGCGGCAACTTCGAAAACCTGGTCACCAACCCAGCGCCAGCCGTGACTGATGTCACTGACACTATCGATACGTCGACTGTCAGCCTGACCGCGACCCCGAGCGTCGCCGAAGGTGGAACCGTGGTTTACACCGCGTCGGTTACCGCTCCGGTGACCGGTTCGCCGGTCGTGGTGACCCTGTCCAACGGTCAGACCATCACTATTCCAGTGGGCGAGTCCTCCGGCAGCGTGAACTTCACCGCGCCGAATGACGCCCTGGCTGGCGGTAGCTCCCTGAGTACCACCATCACCAAAGCGGACGGTGGCAACTACGAAAAACTGGAAATCAGCGATAAACCTGCTGAGACCAGCGTTACCGATACGCCAGATACCACCACCCTGAGCCTGTCGGCCACCGACTCCGTGGCCGAAGGTGGGTCCATCGTTTACACCGCCACCCTGACCAACGCCGCTGGCACACCGGTCACGGTCACGCTCTCCAACGGTGCCGTCATCACCATCGCGGCAGGCGCCACTTCGGGGACTGCAACCGTTGCCGCTCCTGCGGATGATGTTTACAAAGATGCCGGCAAGGTCGAAGTCACCATCAGCAAGGCCGAGGGCGGCAACTTCGAGAACCTGGAAACCAACCCGGCTCCAGCGGTGACCGATGTCACTGACACCATCGACACTTCGACTGTTAGCCTGACCGCAACCCCGAGCGTCGCTGAAGGCGGCATCGTGGTATACACCGCATCGGTCACCGCGCCAGTGACTGGCTCGCCAGTGGTAGTGACCCTGTCCAACGGCCAGACCATCACTATTCCAGTGGGCGAGTCCTCCGGCAGCGTGAACTTCACTGCACCGAATGACGCCCTGGCTGGCGGTAGCTCTCTGAGCACCACCATTACCAAGGCCGATGGCGGCAACTACGAGAAACTGGAAATCAGCGATAAACCCGCTGAAACCAGCGTTACCGATACTCCGGATACAACGACTCTGAGCCTGACGGCCACTGAGTCTGTGGCCGAGGGCGGCTCTATCGTCTACACCGCCACTCTGACCAACGCTGCCGGAACTCCGGTGACCGTGACCCTGAGCAACGGCGCGGTGATCACCATTGCCGCAGGCGCCACTTCAGGCACCGCCACAGTCGCCGCTCCGGCTGACGACGTGTACAAAGACGCCGGCAAAGTCGAAGCCACCATCACCAAAGCTGACGGTGGTAACTTCGAAAACCTGGTCACCAACCCAGCTCCAGCGGTGACTGATGTCACCGATACCATCGACACCAGTACCGTTTCACTGACTGCTACGCCAAGCGTCGCTGAAGGCGGCACCGTGGTGTACACCGCTTCGGTCACCGCGCCGGTGACCGGTTCGCCAGTTGTAGTGACCCTGTCCAACGGCCAGACCATTACCATTCCGGTTGGCGAATCTTCCGGCAGCGTGAACTTCACTGCACCGAATGACGCCCTGGCTGGCGGTAGCTCTCTGAGTACCACCATCACCAAAGCGGACGGTGGCAACTACGAAAAGCTGGACATCAACGACAAACCCGCTGAGACCAGTGTTACCGATACGCCGGACACCACGACGCTGAGCCTGTCGGCCACCGACTCCGTGGCCGAGGGCGGCTCCATTGTCTACACCGCTACCCTGACCAATGCTGCAGGCACTCCGGTCACCGTGACCCTGTCCAACGGTGCAGTCATCACCATCGCCGCTGGCGCTACCTCGGGTACAGCCACCGTCGCCGCACCGGCTGACGACGTGTACAAAGACGCCGGCAAGGTCGAAGTCACCATCACCAAAGCTGACGGCGGCAACTTCGAGAACCTGGAAACCAACCCAGCGCCAGCCGTCACCGATGTCACCGACACCATCGATACCTCGACGGTGAACCTGACGGCGACTTCAAGCGTGGCCGAAGGCGGTACCGTGGTGTACACCGCGTCTGTGTCGGCGCCGGTGACCGGCTCGCCAGTTGTAGTGACCCTGTCCAACGGACAGACCATTACCATCCCGGTGGGCGAATCGTCCGCCACCGTGAACTTCACCGCGCCCAACGATGCCCTGGCTGGCGGCAGCTCCCTGAGCACCACCATCACCAAGGCTGACGGCGGCAACTTCGAGAAGCTGGAGAT
Source organism: Pseudomonas danubii (assembly GCF_042980055.1). Taxonomy (NCBI): domain Bacteria; kingdom Pseudomonadati; phylum Pseudomonadota; class Gammaproteobacteria; order Pseudomonadales; family Pseudomonadaceae; genus Pseudomonas; species Pseudomonas danubii. Next base: position 1,391,872 of record NZ_CP116502.1, on the reverse strand, counting down.
CAGCGAAAAGCCCGCTGAAACCACAGTAACCGACACCCCGGACACCACCACCCTGAGCCTCTCGGCCACCGACTCCGTGGCCGAAGGCGGTTCCATCGTTTACACCGCCACACTGACCAATGCTGCTGGCACCCCGGTGACCGTAACCCTGAGCAACGGCGCGGTGATCACCATCGCCGCTGGCGCCACGACTGGCACCGCCACCGTCGCGGCGCCTGCCGACGACGTCTATAAGGACGCCGGCAAGGTTGAAGTCACCATCAGCAAGGCTGACGGCGGCAACTTCGAGAACCTGGAGACCAACCCGGCTCCAGCGGTGACCGATGTCACTGACACCATCGACACCTCGACCATCAGCCTGACCGCTACCCCAAGCGTCGCCGAAGGCGGCACCGTGGTGTACACCGCGTCGGTTTCGGCGCCGGTGACCGGCTCTCCGGTTGTGGTGACCCTGTCCAACGGACAGACCATTACCATTCCGGTGGGCGAGTCTTCCGCCACCGTGAACTTCACGGCGCCCAATGATGCCTTGGCTGGCGGCAGCTCCCTGAGCACCACCATCACCAAGACCGAGGGTGGCAACTACGAAAAACTGGAGATCAATGACAAGCCGGCCGAGACCGCTGTCACCGACACTCCGGACACCACCACCCTGAGCCTGAGTGCCACCGACTCGGTGGCCGAAGGCGGCTCCATCGTCTACACCGCGACCCTGAGCAATGCGGCAGGTGCTCCGGTGACCGTGACCCTGAGCAATGGCGCGGTGATCACCATCGCCGCTGGCGCCACTTCCGGCACCGCGACCGTCGCCGCCCCGGCCGACGACGTGTACAAGGACGCTGGCAAGGTTGAAGCCACCATCACCAAAGCTGACGGCGGCAACTTCGAGAACCTGGAGACCAACCCGGCTCCGGCAGTAACCGACGTCACTGACACCATCGACACCAGTACCGTGTCCCTCACTGCAACGCCAAGCGTCGCTGAAGGCGGCACCGTGGTGTACACCGCTTCGGTCACCGCGCCGGTGACCGGTTCGCCAGTTGTAGTGACCCTGTCCAACGGCCAGACCATCACCATCCCGGTCGGCGAAAGCCAGGCCTCTGTTAATTTCACCGCCCCCAACGACGCTCTGGCCGGTGGCAGCTCCCTAAGCACCACCATCACCAAGGCCGATGGCGGCAACTACGAAAAACTGGAGATCAGCGATAAACCGGCTGAGACCAGCGTGACCGATACCCCGGATACAACGACTTTGAGCCTCACCGCCACCGACTCGGTGGCCGAAGGCGGCTCCATCGTCTACACCGCGACCCTGACCAATGCCGCTGGCACTCCGGTCACGGTCACACTCTCCAACGGTGCCGTCATCACCATCGCGGCAGGCGCCACTTCGGGGACTGCCACCGTTGCCGCTCCTGCAGACGATGTTTACAAGGATGCCGGCAAAGTCGAAGCCACCATCACCAAAGCTGACGGCGGCAACTTCGAGAACCTGGTCACCAACCCAGCTCCGGCTGTGACTGATGTCACCGACACCATCGACACTTCCACCGTCAGCCTGACTGCCACTCCGAGCGTCGCCGAAGGCGGCACAGTGGTGTACACCGCGTCGGTTACGGCTCCGGTTACCGGCTCGCCGGTTGTGGTGACTCTGTCCAACGGTCAGACCATCACTATTCCAGTGGGCGAGTCTTCCGCCACGGTGAACTTCACCGCGCCGAACGATGCCCTGGCTGGCGGTAGCTCTCTGAGCACCACCATCACCAAAGCGGACGGTGGTAACTACGAGAAGCTGGAGGTCAGCGATAAGCCAGCTGAAACTACAGTCACTGATACCCCGGACACCACGACGCTGAGCCTCTCGGCCACCGACTCCGTGGCTGAAGGCGGCTCCATTGTCTATACCGCGACACTGAGTAATGCGGCTGGTACGCCGGTCACCGTAACCTTGAGCAATGGCGCGGTGATCACCATTGCTGCCGGTGCCACTTCCGGCACCGCCACCGTCGCAGCACCAGCCGACGACGTTTACAAAGACGCCGGCAAAGTCGAAGCCACCATCACCAAAGCGGACGGTGGCAACTTCGAAAACCTGGTCCCCAATCCAGCGCCTGCCGTGACTGATGTCACTGACACTATCGATACGTCGACTGTCAGCCTGACCGCTACACCAAGCGTCACCGAAGGCGGCACTGTGGTGTACACCGCTTCGGTTACGGCTCCGGTTACCGGCTCGCCGGTTGTGGTAACTCTGTCCAACGGACAGACCATCACTATTCCGGTTGGCGAATCGTCCGGCACCGTGAACTTCACCGCACCCAACGACGCACTGGCAGGCGGCAGCTCCCTGAGCACCACCATTACCAAGGCTGACGGCGGCAACTACGAGAAGCTGGAGATCAGCGATAAACCTGCTGAAACCTCGGTTACCGATACGCCAGATACCACTACCCTGAGCCTGACGGCCACCGATTCTGTGGCCGAAGGTGGCTCGATCGTTTACACCGCAACACTGACCAACGCCGCTGGCACTCCGGTCACTGTGACCCTGAGCAATGGCGCGGTGATCACCATTGCTGCCGGTGCCACTTCGGGGACTGCAACCGTTGCGGCCCCAGCCGATGACGTCTACAAAGATGCGGGCAAGGTTGAAGCCACCATCACTAAAGCGGACGGCGGTAACTTCGAGAACCTAGTCACCAACCCAGCTCCGGCTGTGACTGATGTCACCGATACCATCGACACCAGCACCGTTTCGCTGACTGCTACGCCAAGCGTCGCTGAAGGCGGCACTGTGGTGTACACCGCTTCGGTCACAGCGCCAGTGACTGGCTCGCCAGTAGTAGTGACCCTGTCCAACGGTCAGACCATCACCATCCCGGTCGGTGAAAGCCAAGGTTCGGTGAACTTCACTGCACCGAACGATGCCCTGGCTGGCGGCAGCTCCCTGAGCACCACCATCACCAAAGCGGACGGTGGCAACTACGAGAAGCTGGAGATCAGCGATAAACCCGCTGAAACCTCGGTTACCGATACTCCGGATACCACCACCCTGAGCCTGACGGCCACCGATTCTGTGGCCGAAGGTGGCTCGATCGTTTACACCGCAACACTGACCAACGCCGCTGGCACTCCGGTCACGGTCACACTCTCCAATGGTGCCGTCATCACCATCGCCGCTGGCGCTACTTCGGGGACTGCAACCGTTGCCGCTCCTGCGGATGATGTTTACAAGGATGCCGGTAAGGTCGAAGTCACTATCACCAAAGCAGACGGTGGCAACTTCGAGAACCTGGTTACCAACCCAGCGCCAGCCGTCACCGATGTCACCGACACTATCGATACCAGCACCGTTTCGCTGACCGCTACGCCAAGCGTCGCTGAAGGCGGCACTGTGGTGTACACCGCTTCGGTCTCCGCTCCAGTGACCGGCTCGCCGGTTGTGGTGACCTTGTCCAACGGTCAGACCATCACTATTCCAGTCGGTGAATCCTCCGGCACCGTGAACTTCACCGCGCCGAACGATGCCCTGGCGGGCGGTAGCTCTCTGAGCACCACCATCACCAAAGCCGACGGTGGTAACTACGAGAAGCTGGAGATCAACGACAAGCCAGCTGAAACCTCGGTTACCGATACCCCGGACACCACTACTCTGAGCCTGAGTGCTACTGACTCGGTAGCAGAAGGCGGATCCATCGTTTACACCGCGACCCTGACCAACGCTGCAGGGACTCCGGTCACTGTGACCCTGAGCAACGGCGCGGTGATCACCATTGCTGCCGGCGCCACTTCCGGCACCACCACCGTCGCAGCGCCGGCCGATGACGTCTACAAAGACGCCGGCAAAGTCGAAGCCACCATCACCAAAGCGGACGGCGGTAACTTCGAGAACCTGGTCACCAATCCAGCACCTGCCGTGACTGACGTCACCGATACCATCGACACCAGCACCGTTTCGCTGACTGCTACGCCAAGCGTCGCCGAAGGCGGCACTGTGGTGTACACCGCTTCGGTCACCGCGCCAGTGACTGGCTCACCAGTAGTAGTGACCCTGTCCAACGGTCAGACCATCACCATCCCAGTTGGCGAAAGCCAAGGTTCGGTGAACTTCACCGCGCCGAATGACGCCCTGGCTGGCGGTAGCTCTCTGAGCACCACCATCACCAAAGCGGACGGTGGCAACTACGAAAAACTGGAAGTCAGCGACAAGCCAGCTGAAACCTCGGTTACTGATACACCAGACACCACCACTCTGAGCCTGAGTGCTACTGACTCGGTAGCAGAAGGTGGCTCCATCGTTTACACCGCTACGCTGACCAACCCTGCTGGTACTCCGGTCACCGTGACCCTGAGCAACGGTGCGGTGATCACCATCGCCGCTGGTACCACAACTGGCACCGCGACTGTCGCGGCCCCAGCCGATGACGTCTACAAAGACGCTGGTAAGGTTGAAGTCACCATCACCAAAGCGGATGGCGGCAACTTCGAGAACCTGGTCACCAACCCAGCGCCAGCTGTGACTGATGTCACTGACACTATCGATACGTCGACTGTCAGCCTGACCGCGACCCCGAGCGTCGCCGAAGGTGGAACCGTGGTTTACACCGCGTCGGTTACCGCTCCGGTGACCGGTTCGCCGGTCGTGGTGACCCTGTCCAACGGTCAGACCATCACCATTCCGGTCGGTGAATCCTCCGGCACCGTGAACTTCACCGCTCCAAATGATGCTCTGGCTGGCGGCAGCTCCCTGAGCACCACCATTACCAAGGCTGACGGCGGTAACTACGAGAAGTTGGAGATCAGCGACAAACCAGCTGAAACCTCGGTTACTGATACGCCAGACACCACCACACTGAGCCTGAGTGCTACTGACTCCGTGGCCGAAGGCGGGTCCATCGTTTACACCGCAACACTGAGCAATGCGGCCGGTACTCCAGTCACCGTGACCCTGAGCAACGGCGCGGTGATCACCATTGCTGCCGGCGCCACCACTGGCACCGCCACCGTCGCGGCGCCAACCGATGACGTTTACAAGGATGCAGGCAAGGTCGAAGCCACTATCACCAAGGCCGAAGGTGGCAACTTCGAGAAGCTGGTGCCAAACACCACGCCAGCGGTGACCGACGTTACCGACACCATCGACAACAGCACCGTCACGCTCAAGGCCACGCCTTCGGCTGCCGAAGGCGGCAACGTCACTTATACCGCCACCGTTAGCGCTCCTGTGACCGGTTCGCCCGTCACCGTGAACCTGGCCAATGGCGAGAAGATCACCATCCCGGTCGGCGAGACCACCGGTTCGGTGAGCATCAGCGCGCCTAACGATGTACTGGTCGGCCACACTCCGCTGACCAACTCCATCACCAACGTCAGCGGCGGCAACTACGAGAACCTGGTGGCTGACAAGACTCCGGTCAGCACCACCGTGACCGACACCGTCGACACCACCAGTGTCAGCCTCAGCGCCACCGGCACTGTGGCCGAGGGCGGCTCCATCGTTTACACCGCGACCCTGAGCAATGCTGCAGGCACTCCGGTTACCGTGACCTTGAGTAATGGTGCAGTAATCACCATCGCTGCCGGCGCCACCACTGGCACCGCCACCGTCGCGGCGCCAACCGATGACGTTTACAAGGACGCTGGCAAGGTTGAGGCCACCATCACCAAGGCCGAGGGCGGCAACTTCGAGAAGCTGGTGCCAAACACCACACCAGCGGTGACCGACGTTACCGACACCATCGACAACAGCACCGTCACGCTCAAGGCCACGCCTTCGGCTACCGAAGGCGGCAACGTCACTTATACCGCCACCGTTAGCGCTCCTGTGACCGGTTCGCCCGTCACCGTGAACCTGGCCAATGGCGAGAAGATCACCATCCCGGTCGGCGAGACCACCGGTTCGGTGAGCATCAGCGCGCCTAACGATGTACTGGTCGGCCACACTCCGCTGACCAACTCCATCACCAACGTCAGCGGCGGCAACTACGAGAACCTGGTGGCCGACAAGACCCCGGTCAGCACCACCGTGACCGACACCGTCGACACCACCAGTGTCAGCCTCAGCGCCACTGGCACCGTGGCTGAAGGCGGTTCGATCATCTACACCGCGACCCTGACCAACGCAGCCGGTACTCCGGTGACCGTCACTCTGAGCAACGGCGCGGTGATCAACATCGCCGCCGGCAAAACCACCGGTACCGTCACCGTTGCGGCGCCGGCTGACGACGTCTATATCGACGCCGGCAAGGTCAATGCCTCGATCACCAGCGCCACCGGAGGCAACTTCGAGAAGCTGGTGCCGGACACCACACCAGCGGTGACCAACGTGACCGACACCGTGGATACCACTTCGGTGGGCATCACCGGCAGCACTTCGGTCACTGAAGGCCAGACCGCCAGCTACACCGTGAGCCTGACGCATCCGGCGCAGACCGAAGTCACCCTGAAGATCAGCTACAGCGGCACCGCCACTGACGGTTCGGACTTCAGCGGCGTGTACACCGTGAAGATTCCGGCCGGCGCCAGCAGCGCCAACTTCAACGTCGCCACTATTGACAACAAGATCACTGAAGGCACCGAGAACTTCACGGTCAAGATCGATTCGGCCAGCGGCGGTAACTTCGAGAACCTGGTGGTGGGCAGTAACAACAGCGTCACCACCTCGATCATCGACAACGATGCGCCACCGGTCATCGACCTGGACGCCAACAACTCCAGCGGCGCCAGCGGTGCCGACTACAAGGTCACTTTCACCGAAGGCACCACGGGCCCTGGCGTGTCGATCGCCGACACCGACCTGAGCATCACCGACCCGGACAGCACGATGCTGACCGGCGCCACCATCGTGCTGACCAACCGTCAGCCGGGGGACTCGCTGAACCTGGGCAACAGCGTCAACGGCATCAACATCAATGCCAACAGCAAGGACGGCTCGATCACCCTGACCCTGTCGGGCAACGCGACGCTGGCCGACTACATGCAACAGATCAAGAACATCACCTTCACCAACAACAGTGAAGACCCGAGCACCACGCCACGGACCATCACCGTGACCGTGACCGACGGCGGCAACTACTCCAACGTCGCCACCACCACGGTCAATGTGGTGGCGGTAAACGACGCCCCAACCGCCACCGGCGGCGCCGTAACCGGCAGCGAAGACAGCCCGCTGGCCCTGACCTGGTCCAACTTCGGCGTCAGCGACGTCGACAGCCCGGCTGCCAACCTTGGAGTGAAAATCACCCAACTGCCGGGTGAAGGCAAACTGCAGTACCTGGACGGTTCGACCTGGAAGGACGTGGCCAACAACCAGACCTTCAGCAAGGCCGATATCGATGCCGGCAAACTGCGCTTCACCCCGGACGCCAATGAATCCGGCACCAATGGCTACGGCGGCACCGGCGTAGGCAACCAACAGGCCGATTACGCCCAGATCAAGTTCCAGCCAACCGATGGCCAGGCCCTGGGCAGCACCGGTACGGTCACGGTCGACATCACCCCAGTGGCCGATGCCCCGACCCTGAGCGTGGCGGGCAACAACGTCAACTCGGTGGGCCTGCTCAAGGAAGTCTGGACCGGCCTCAGCGGCCTGGGCACCGACGGCAACGGCGCGTCCGCCAGCACCCTGAAATCGGTGATTGATGCTGCCGGTACGCCTAACAGCAGCAGCCTGGCGACCAACGTCCAGTCCGACGGCAACATCACCCCGGGCACCGCATCGAAGACCTCCGGCCTGATCTACCTGGAAGCCGGCAAGGCCTACACCTTCTCCGGCACCGGCGACGACAGCCTGCTGGTGACCATCGGCGGCAAGAACGTGGCCAGCACCACCTGGGGCGCGGGCGGTAACCTCAACGGTACCTTCACCCCGACCACCAACGGCTACTACACCATCGATATCTACCACCACAACCAGAGTGGCCCGGGCAGCTACGACGTCAACCTGTCGGTCAACGGCGGAGCCCCGGTAGACCTGAGCAACGCCGGCGTGCCGCTGTACACCGGCGTCACCGACCTGACCAACGCCGGAGTTTCGGTGTCCGACCTGCACGGCACCAACGGCGAGGGTTACTACGACGGCTACAAGCTCAACGAAGGCGGTGAAGGCGGCAGCGTGCATCTGTCGAAGATCAGCACCGGCCTGACCGATACCGACGGTTCGGAAACCCTGAGCGTGAAGATCAGCGGCATTCCTGCAGGCTCCGTCCTCAGCGATGGCGCCGGGCATACCTTCACCGCCACCGCGACCTCCGGCGAAGCCAACGTCACCGGCTGGAACCTGGGCAACCTGACGGTCACCCCGCCGCCTTACTACAACGGCACCTTCAACCTCAACGTGACCTCGACCTCCACCGAGTCCCTGGGCGGTTCTGCCAGCACTTCGGCGCAGATCCCGGTCAAGGTCTACCCGGCAAACTACAACGCTGTGGTCGCCACCGCCGACGACGATACCGTCACCGGTACCGACGGCAACGACATCGTGGTCGCCGACATCGGCGGCCTGACGGTGGTCCCGGGCACCAACTACAACATCGCCTTCATGGTGGACACCTCGGGCAGTATGAGCAGCGCCTCGATCACCGCGGCCAAGAACTCACTGACCTCGGTGTTCAATACCCTGAAGAACAGCATCGGCAGCGCTGGCTCGGGTACCGTGAACATCTTCCTGGCCGACTTCGATTCCCAGGTCAACAAGTCGGTAGCGGTGAACCTCAACGACCCGAATGCCCTGGCCCAACTCAAGGCCGTGCTGGATTCGATGGCTTCTGGCGGCGGCACCAACTATGAAGACGTGTTCAAGACCACGGCCAACTTCTTCCAGAGCAGCCAGGCCACCGGCAATACCAATGCCACCAACCTGACCTACTTCATCACCGACGGTAAGCCGACCTACTACCAGAGCGGCGAGCAGACCAACCCGACGCTGTACGGCAACGTGCGCCTCGACGATGTGGTGACCACCAGCAACTACAAGCTGGGGGATACCTTCAGCAGCTACATCGACAACACCCACTACCTCTCCGTGAACTCTAGCGGCTCGGTGGTTCTGCAGACCTACACCAATGGCTGGGGTTGGAGCAGCAAGACCCTGGGCACCCTGCACGCCCAGGGTGACGGCACCTATGAGCTGTCGAACCTGGCGGGTACCGGTAGCAGCACTAACTCGGCCACCACCAGCAACTCCAATGATGGCTTCGTACTGCTGAGCAAACTGTCCCAGGTGGAAGCCATCGGCCTGAACAACGATGTCAGCCTCAACGACCTCAAGCCATACGACAGCGATGGCAAGCCGCAGACCAACATCGACCCGAACGACCTGGCCAATTCGATCATCGGTCACACCGAAGCCACCATGCCGGGGGCCGACAAGGTCAGCGGCGGCGACGGCAACGACATCCTGTTCGGCGACCTGGTGAGCTTCAACGGCATCGCCGGCGAGGGTTACCAGGCCATGCAGGCCTACGTGGCCCAGCAGAACGGGGTCGATGTGAGCAAGGTCACCACCAGCAACGTGCACCAGTACATCACCGAGCACTACACAGAGTTCGATGTGTCTGGCAGCCATGACGGCAACGACACCCTGCTGGGCGGCGCCGGCAATGACATTCTCTTCGGCCAGGGCGGCAACGACACGCTGGACGGCGGCAAGGGTAATGACATCCTGCTGGGGGGCACCGGCAAAGACACCCTGATCGGCGGCCAGGGCAATGACATCCTGATCGGCGGTTCAGGTGCCGATACCTTTGTCTGGAAGGCCGGCGACACTGGCAACGATGTGATCAAGGATTTCAAGGCCAGTGAAGGTGACCGTATCGACCTGCGGGATCTGCTGCAGGGCGAGAGCGCCAGCACCATCGACAACTTCCTCAAGATCACTACCGTGGACGGGGTCTCGACTCTGCAGGTCAGTTCCGAAGGCAAGCTCAACGCCGCCGGGGGCCTGGCCAACGCCGACGTGACGATCAAGCTGGAAGGCAACAACTGGTCCAATGCCAACATCAACTCGTTGATCGCCGGTAGCGACCCGACCATCAAGATCGATCACAACAACAGCTGATCGGCTCCTGGCAGCCACCCCTGGCGGGTGGTTGCCGGGTCCTGGCCAACAGCCTGCGCCGTGACGATTGTCGCGGCGCACCGCATACTCGCGCTCTGAATGCTGCGCTGGCCTATGCTGCTGACAGCCGGATGCCTAAAAAAGCCTGAGGGATTTGCCATGTTCTACGTGCAACGCGATGCGCAAGGTCAGCTGATTCGCGTGGAAGCCGCCGCTTACGCCGAGGCTACCGAGACGCTGCCCGCCGATCACCACGAGATCCAGACCTGGTACGCCAACGAGGCGGTGGAAGTCAGTCTCAAGCAGCTCAAGCAGAGTGACCTGGAAATGATCCGGGTGCTGGACGACCTGATTCAGGTCCTGACCAGCAAGGGCGTGATTCGCGTCACCGACCTGCCGGCGGCGGCTCAGGCCAAGCTGATGGATCGCACCCAGGCCCGTGAGGCCCTGGGTGGACTCAGCCGGCTGATCAATGATGATGAAACCGGTTTGATCTGAAAGCCCCTCGCCTACAGGAGCCGGCTTGCCGGCGAATGCACGTTCAAGCCCAAGGTGCTGGCTCGCCGAACAGTTGCCCCTGCACGCCATACAGCCCCATCTCGCGAATCACCTGCAGCTCGCCCTGGGTCTCGACCCGCTCGGCAATCAGCGGCAGGTCGATGCTGTGGGCAGCCCGCTGGATAGCTTCGATAAACAGGCGTTTGTCACTTTCCTGATCGATGTCGCGGATGTAGCTGCCGTCAATCTTCAGATAGGCCAGGCCCAAGCGCGCCAGGTTGCCGATCATGCTGAAGCGCCCGCCAAAGCGTTGCAGGCTGAGGGAGAAGCCCAGTTCACGCAGGCGCCGGGTCAACTGTTCCAGCTGAATCTGCTCAGGCAGCTGTTCCTCACCGATTTCCAGGGTCAGGCGCGGCCCCAGGTCAGAGTGCTGGCGCAGAATCTCGAATACCCGGTTCAGGGCCTGAGGATCTTCCAGGGTGGCTGCCGACAGGTTCAACGCCAGGCAGTGGTCATGTCCGACCATCTGCTTCAACACCTGTTCCAACATCAGCAGATCCAGGCGCGACGTCCAGCCAAAGCGCTCCAACCAGGGCAGGAAGCGCCCGGCCGGGATGGTCTGGCCCTGCTCGTCCAGCAACCGCGACAACACCTTGTAGTGCAGCACCAGCGTGGTGTCCTGGGCCGCCACCACCGGCTGGAAATACAGCTTGAAGCGCTGCTCCGACAGCGCCCGGTCCAGCAGCTCATGCCAGGCATGGTGATCATCCCCGACTTGAGCTCCACCCCCCTGATCCAGGCAGGCCCAGTTGGTCTCGCCCTGGGCTTCGGCCTGGGCCAGGGCCTGATCGCCGAGGCTGAGCACCGCTTGTGGCGAATCTCCGTGAGCAAAGGCCGCCAGACCGATGGTGGCTACTGCGGCAACGTCGGTGGCGCCGGTGGCATGCAGGTTGCCCAGAGCGCTGTCCAGGCTTTGGGCCAGCTGGATGGCTTCCTCACGCACCAGGCCGGGCGCCAGTACGGCGAATTCGCCACCGCGGACCCGGGTCACCAGGTTCTGGGTTTCGGGGTACTTGTTGCACTCGCGCAGCAATTGCTCTCCCACCGCTTGCAGCAGTTGGTCGGTGCGCTGGCCCCCCAGACGCTGGTTCAGGCCAGCCAGGTCCTTAACCCGCAACAGCAGCAGGTAACCGGAACTGGCCTGCTCCGGGTTGCTCACCCGGGCATGCAGCTGCATTTCGAAATAACGCCGGTTGGCCAGCCCGGTCAGGCTGTCCTGATACGACTCGATGCGCAGTTTTTCACTGCGCTCGGCCTGCTCCTGGAACAGCGCCTTGAGCTTCTCGACCATCTGGTTCATCGCCTGCACTACCCGGCGCAGTTCCGGGGTTCGGGGCAGTTGCGGCAGGCTGAGGAACTCGCGGCGGGCAATGGCATGGGACTGCTGGACCATGTAGTCCAGCGGCTTGAGCTGGCGCCGCAGCAACAGGGCACCGAGCACCGCGCTCACCGCACCACAGATCAACAGCCAGCCCAGGCTGCCCAGGGCGCTCTGCCAAAGCTTGGCCACGGCGAACATCGGGTGGCTAAGCACTTCAACCCGCGCTGCCTGCTCCCAGCCACGACTGACGATGGCGTCGCCGCCGGCAGGCTCAAGGCCGATGAGCTTGACGAACCACTGGGGCACATTGCTGACTTCCGGGATGCCGTTGCGCTCGACGATGGTCTTGTCGGTGGCCAGGTCCACCACCCGGATGCTGGCGTAGTAGCCGCTGTCGAAGATCGAACTGACCATCAGTTCGACCATCGCCGGATCATCGATATTCGGTGTCAGCGACAAGGCCAGGGCCGTGGCCGCGTCCTGGGCATGGGAGCGCAGCTGATTGACATACTGGGTGCGTGAACTTTCCAGGCTGACCATGAAGCTGCCGCTGAAGGCGACCACCAGGAACACACAGATTGCGATCAACAGTTGTTTGAACAAAGACATCTGAGCTCGTGCTCCTAGTTAGTCGTCTCGACCGGGAAACCTTCGGCCTGCATTTTTTTCAACACATCCTGCCAACGGGACAGGCGCTTGGTATCACCGACCCGCTTGTTGCCTTTGGCGCCCGGCAGCCACAACCCTTCGGCATTGAAGGAGTACACCGGCAGCAGGTCGGTTCGCTCGCTGGCCGGGCGGATCGAGTCCTCCAGGCTATCGAGCACCAGCGGCATGGCATCCGCCGTGGAATAGTAGGTCAGGACCATGTGCGCGCGGTTCTGGCGCAAGGCCTTGACGTAGGTGATGCGCAGTTTGTCACTGGACACCCCGAGACGCCGCAGGCTGAAGTACTTGGCAATCGCATAGTCCTCGCAGTCACCGGCGCCCTTCCATAGCGCCTCGATCGGCGTCTCCCAGTAGTCCACCTGACGCCACAGATCGATATCTTCCATGTAGCGCATGTTCTTATTGAAGAACAGGTTGACCACTTTCAACTGCTCGCGCTCGGGCACCTGCTTCTGCGTGGCCAGCAGGTGCTGCCAGGCATCGATACGTTGCTGACCTTCGCCCAGGGGACCGTAGAGCGCCGTGGCACGGCGGCTGATCAGGGAAAAATCCCAGTCGGCGTGCAGACTGCCCAGCAGCGCGCCAGCCAGCAGCAGTGCCGAGCAGAACCAGCGCAAGGTCCGAAAAAGAGCTAAACGTGCCGCCAATGCAATGAGTCCATGGGAGCTGTCGTAAATCGGCTGATGGTGAAGGCTGGCCCGACAAAAAACAATGGCACCTTACAATCACCGGCCACCAGGGAAGGGCCTGCATTCAACACTCAGAGAATAGCTTCAAGTGGCCTTTGCGTTGCCGGCGACAGCCCATGAATTTCACCCGTCGCCACGTGCATTCAGCCGCGCCAGCCACTATGTTAGAAACCATTCGCGGACTGGGACGTCCCCCTCCAACGGCCTCTTGTCCGCAACGAGATCCCGCCCACGGGCCACCTTGCTTAAGGAAAAGCTGTGTACACCGACACCCGACAATGGACGCTGGTGATCAACTCAGGGCACGCCACCCGCATACGCCTGATCTGCTTTCCCCAGGCCGGGGCGGCAGCGGAGCAACTGCGAGTGTGGTCCAACAGCCTGGCCGATCACATCGAGCTGGTGGTGATCAACCTTCCGGGGCACGGCCCACGCCGCGACGAAGCGCCCTGTGACAACTGGCCGAGCCTGCTGGAAAACACGTTCGCCGCCCTCAATCCCTGGCTCGACAAGCCCCATGCGCTGTTCGGCCACGGCCTGGGGGCACTGTTGGCGTACGAAACCTGCAAGTACGCCCAGGAGCGGTTTCCACTGCAGACCCGCCACCTGTTCGTCTCTGGCTGCCGCAGCCCTGACAGCCTGCCCCGCCGGCCTTTGCTGCACTCATTGCCCATCGCGGCATTCCGCGAAGCGATCCTGACTCTCGGCGCCAGCCCCCTGGAGATGCCCCGGGGGCAAAACGACCTGCAATCCTACGAACGCTTGCTGCGCAACGGCCTGAAACTCTTCGAAACCTGGTACGACACCTCCAGCGGCTGCCTCGACATACCGCTGACGGCTTTCTATGGCAGTGAGGACCCGCTGGCGACAGCCAACCATATGCTCAACTGGCGAGAGTTCACTGGGCGCGAATTCGAACTGATTGAAGTGGCCGGCAACCATTTCTTCATCAAGTCTCAGCGCCAGCGCCTGTTGCAAGTGATCAACACGCACCTGGGGCTGCTGGGGGAACACCTGACCTGAACGCCGCCCATGAAAAAGCCCGCTCTGCTGTGATGCAGGAGCGGGCTTTAGGGGCGGTCCCTGACGGCCTCAGATCTTGAAGCTGTCCACCAGTTGCTTCAGGCGGCTGGCCTGCTGCGACAGTGCATCACAGTCCTTCAGGGTTTCGTTGAGGTTGGCAACGCCCTGCTGGTTCAGCAGGTTGATCTGGTTGATGTCGACGTTGAGGGTCTCCACCACCGCGGTCTGTTCCTCGGTTGCCGCAGCCACCGACTGGTTCATGCCATCGATCTCGCCGATCCGCTGAGTCACGCTGATCAACCGTGCACCGGCCTGGTTGGCCACTTCGACGCTCTCTTCGCTGGACGCCTGGCTGGCATTCATGGTCGAGACCGCCTCGCGGGACCCGACCTGCAGGGAGGTGATCATCTTGTGGATCTCTTCCGCCGACTCCTGGGTACGGTGGGCCAGGTTACGCACCTCATCGGCCACCACGGCGAAACCACGGCCGGCTTCACCGGCACGGGCCGCTTCGATGGCGGCGTTGAGGGCCAACAGATTGGTCTGCTGGGAGATGCCCTTGATCACATCAAGAATGTGCCCGATGTTGTCGGTGCTGGCATTCAGGGTCTCGATCTGGGTGCAGGACAGGCTGATCTTCTGCGACAGCTCGGTCATCGCCTGGATGGTCTGCTCCACCACTTGGCGACCGTCGTCGGCCTGCTCGCTGGCGCCACTGGCGTGTTGCGAGGCATCGGCGGCGTTGCGGGCGATTTCCTGGGTGGCAGCACCCAGTTCGTTGATCGCTGCGGCTACGCTGTTGGTGCGGGCGCTCTGCTCGTCGGAACCGATGATCGACGCGTTGGACGATGCCATCACCCGTTGCGACAAATCATGCACCTGGCGAGTAGCCGAGGACACTTCGGAAATCGAGGCGTGAATCCGTTCCACGAACTGGTTGAACGAACTGCCCAACTCGCCGAACTCGTCCTTGCTTTCCACGACCAGACGCCGGGTCAGGTCGCCTTCGCCCTGAGCAATGTCCTGCATCGCCCGGCCCATGGTGATCAGCGGGCGCATCAGCACCTGGATCAGCAGAGTCAGCAATACCGCAATCACCGCCACAGCGATAAACATGGCGATCAAGGCAGAAGTACGGAACTGGCTCAGTGGTGCGTAGGCCTTTTCCTTGTCGATGGACAGACCGATGTACCATTCGGCATTCGGCAGACCGGTCACCGGGGTGAAGGAAAGGATGCGTTCCTGTTTGTTCAGGACCACTTCCTGGTTGCCGCTGGCGATCCGCACATTGGCGCTGGGATAGATGTCCTTGAGGTTCTTCATCACCTGGTCTTTGTCCGGGCTGACGATCACCTGACCGTCGGCGCTGACCAGGAAGGCATGGCCCAGGCCGCCGAAGTCCACCGAGTTGATGATCTTCACCAGGGTTTCCAGGCTCAGGTCGCCACCGACCACACCGAGTAATTCTCCCTGCTTCTTCACCGGCATGGCGATGGTGACCACCAAACCGCCGACAGCCGCCATGTAGGGCGGGGTCAGCATGGTTTTATCGGCGGTTACGGCCTGTTTGTACCAGGGCCGCTGACGCGGATCGTAGCCGTCGGGCATCTTCGCATCAGGACGCTGGGTGAAGGTGCCATTGGCTTGGCCGACATAGGTGAACTGGAAATTCGAGGTGAAGGCTGGCTGATCCACCAGGCCCGGGAAGTCTGCGTTGTGACCTTGGTGGGCAACGTTCTGCGCCAGGTTCTCGAGCACCAGGATTCGCCCGCTCATCCAGTTCTGCACGCTGCTGGAGGTGAGCTCACCGGCCTGCTGGATGGAGGACTCGAGGTTCTGTCGGATAGTGTTTCGCTGCAAGTAGTCGTTGTACAAAGTGAACAACGCAAAAGCCAGAACCACTACGCCGGAGGCGGCCAAAAGGATTTTATGGCTGAACTTGAGATTCATTTCATGGGACTTCTTATGCCGAAAGTGGGGATGCGTCCGTAAAGCAACATTCCATGTAACAGTGCAGGCGACATTCTCCGGCCGCTCTACTTTGGTGCACACATGTCTTATCAGTCTTTCGGCAAGAATCCCCGAACCCTTAGAGATTTATCTGAATTACTTGTCTGAACTTGCCGATTCCCGCCGAACGGCATTCCAGAGCGTCCGCCGCGCATTTTCAGATGACCGACAGCTTCCTGCTTACTGCCAAATCGATAACCCCTCCATAACAGCGCGACTAATTGTCATTTGTGGCAATCAGGCCGGCAGGCTCCATGTCATCAAACAAGTTCGCCGTCCAGATCAGCGGGGCACTCGGCGCCCACTGCTGGTGGAGAGCCGGCATGCCTTCCCCAACTCTATGAAGCATCCGGAGCAGCGCTACTACTGGCACCCGGAGCGCTGGTGGACCGAGTGCAGACCGGATATCCAAGGCTGCAGGAGTATCTACAAGAGGCCGGACACTGCATTGCTGGCAAGTTGTACCACGTACGGAACTACCACCCGCAGGCGTTATGCCAAAGCCATTAGGTGCTTTATCTAGATTCGGTCAGTGCTCAAGCGCTTTGGGGGGAGCCTGCGGCTTACAGAGAGAACCTGGTGCCGTTTCTGCTTGAGTTCCATTACAACCCTGGTCTTGCCCGGCAATTGTGGGCTGTGGCTGATGGCATTTATATCTGGTGGTGTAAGTTGATTGCCCGCAGGAGCGGCAATCGGCGTAGAGCCTGGCGTTAAGGATAGAGTAGAACGTTGGTAATAGCCGTCTGTTCAAGGCAGCTACAGGTACTCCGCAGGACCTTGTGACTTGATTACCCAGACTTTATCGAGCGCAAAAACAAAACCCCTGTCTGCGTCAGCAAACAGGGGTTTGGGAATTTAATCTTGACGATGACCTACTCTCACATGGGGAAACCCCACACTACCATCGGCGATGCATCGTTTCACTTCTGAGTTCGGGATGGGATCAGGTGGTTCCAACGCTCTATGGTCGTCAAGAAATTCTGTGGCCGATCCGTTGGACTCTAGAGTCGAACGTGTCAGCAAAATCAGTAACTTCTACATAAAGACAAAACCCCAATTGCTTTCGCAATTGGGGTTTCGGAATTTAATCTTGACGATGACCTACTCTCACATGGGGAAACCCCACACTACCATCGGCGATGCATCGTTTCACTTCTGAGTTCGGGATGGGATCAGGTGGTTCCAACGCTCTATGGTCGTCAAGAAATTCGGTAGCCAGTCCGTTGCTCATGCAACGTGCCAGCGAATGGGTATGTAATAGATTTGTGTGTTGTGCAAACTTTCGGTTCGTAGCGTCTTCACACACCGCAACTCGCTTCTTAAGCAAATTGCTTGGGTGTTATATGGTCAAGCCTCACGGGCAATTAGTATTGGTTAGCTCAACGCCTCACAGCGCTTACACACCCAACCTATCAACGTCGTAGTCTTCGACGGCCCTTTAGGGGATTCAAGATCCCAGTGAGATCTCATCTTGAGGCAAGTTTCCCGCTTAGATGCTTTCAGCGGTTATCTTTTCCGAACATAGCTACCCGGCAATGCCACTGGCGTGACAACCGGAACACCAGAGGTTCGTCCACTCCGGTCCTCTCGTACTAGGAGCAGCCCCTCTCAAATCTCAAACGTCCACGGCAGATAGGGACCGAACTGTCTCACGACGTTCTAAACCCAGCTCGCGTACCACTTTAAATGGCGAACAGCCATACCCTTGGGACCGGCTTCAGCCCCAGGATGTGATGAGCCGACATCGAGGTGCCAAACACCGCCGTCGATATGAACTCTTGGGCGGTATCAGCCTGTTATCCCCGGAGTACCTTTTATCCGTTGAGCGATGGCCCTTCCATACAGAACCACCGGATCACTAAGACCTACTTTCGTACCTGCTCGACGTGTCTGTCTCGCAGTCAAGCGCGCTTTTGCCTTTATACTCTACGACCGATTTCCGACCGGTCTGAGCGCACCTTCGTACTCCTCCGTTACTCTTTAGGAGGAGACCGCCCCAGTCAAACTACCCACCATACACTGTCCTCGATCCGGATAACGGACCTGAGTTAGAACCTCAAAGTTGCCAGGGTGGTATTTCAAGGATGGCTCCACGCAAACTGGCGTTCACGCTTCAAAGCCTCCCACCTATCCTACACAAGCAAATTCAAAGTCCAGTGCAAAGCTATAGTAAAGGTTCACGGGGTCTTTCCGTCTAGCCGCGGATACACTGCATCTTCACAGCGATTTCAATTTCACTGAGTCTCGGGTGGAGACAGCGCCGCCATCGTTACGCCATTCGTGCAGGTCGGAACTTACCCGACAAGGAATTTCGCTACCTTAGGACCGTTATAGTTACGGCCGCCGTTTACCGGGGCTTCGATCAAGAGCTTCGCGTTAGCTAACCCCATCAATTAACCTTCCGGCACCGGGCAGGCGTCACACCCTATACGTCCACTTTCGTGTTTGCAGAGTGCTGTGTTTTTAATAAACAGTCGCAGCGGCCTGGTATCTTCGACCGGCATGAGCTTACGGAGCAAGTCCTTCACCCTCACCGGCGCACCTTCTCCCGAAGTTACGGTGCCATTTTGCCTAGTTCCTTCACCCGAGTTCTCTCAAGCGCCTTGGTATTCTCTACCCAACCACCTGTGTCGGTTTGGGGTACGGTTCCTAGTTATCTGAAGCTTAGAAGCTTTTCTTGGAAGCATGGCATCAACCACTTCGTCACCTAAAAGGTAACTCGTCATCAGCTCTCGGCCTTAGAACCCCGGATTTACCTAAGATTCCAGCCTACCACCTTAAACTTGGACAACCAACGCCAAGCTGGCCTAGCCTTCTCCGTCCCTCCATCGCAATAACTAGAAGTACAGGAATATTAACCTGTTTTCCATCGACTACGCTTTTCAGCCTCGCCTTAGGGACCGACTAACCCTGCGTCGATTAACGTTGCGCAGGAAACCTTGGTCTTTCGGCGTGGGTGTTTTTCACACCCATTGTCGTTACTCATGTCAGCATTCGCACTTCTGATACCTCCAGCAAGCTTCTCAACTCACCTTCACAGGCTTA
>NZ_CP116502.1:152500-1370000 GCF_042980055.1 Pseudomonas danubii | reverse complement strand
AGGTGGTCGCCTTCGCCACTGGTGTTCCTTCCTATATCTACGCATTTCACCGCTACACAGGAAATTCCACCACCCTCTACCATACTCTAGCTTGCCAGTTTTGGATGCAGTTCCCAGGTTGAGCCCGGGGCTTTCACATCCAACTTAACAAACCACCTACGCGCGCTTTACGCCCAGTAATTCCGATTAACGCTTGCACCCTCTGTATTACCGCGGCTGCTGGCACAGAGTTAGCCGGTGCTTATTCTGTCGGTAACGTCAAAACAATCACGTATTAGGTAACTGCCCTTCCTCCCAACTTAAAGTGCTTTACAATCCGAAGACCTTCTTCACACACGCGGCATGGCTGGATCAGGCTTTCGCCCATTGTCCAATATTCCCCACTGCTGCCTCCCGTAGGAGTCTGGACCGTGTCTCAGTTCCAGTGTGACTGATCATCCTCTCAGACCAGTTACGGATCGTCGCCTTGGTGAGCCATTACCTCACCAACTAGCTAATCCGACCTAGGCTCATCTAATAGCGTGAGGTCCGAAGATCCCCCACTTTCTCCCGTAGGACGTATGCGGTATTAGCGCCCGTTTCCGGACGTTATCCCCCACTACTAGGCAGATTCCTAGGCATTACTCACCCGTCCGCCGCTCGCCACCAGGTACAAGTACCCGTGCTGCCGCTCGACTTGCATGTGTTAGGCCTGCCGCCAGCGTTCAATCTGAGCCATGATCAAACTCTTCAGTTCAAACATCTTTGGGTTTTGAGAAAACCCTAAACTTGGCTCAGCAATCGTTGGTTACATCTTTGATTTCTCGCGGAGTAACTTGTGATGCTGATAATCTTTTTGACTATCAGTCTGACTCCACAAGCACCCACACGAATTGCTTGATTCAGTTGTTAAAGAGCGGTTGGTTAAGATCTTTCGTCTCAACCGAGGCGCGCATTCTACAGCAGCCTCATTTGCTGTCAAGTGATTTTTTTAAGAAGTTTTCAAAGTTTCCTTTTTAACTTCAACCACTTGCGCTTCCGATCTCTCGTTAGCGGGAGGCGAATTCTACAGCGTTACACGCTGCTGTCAACACCTCTTTTTAACCGCTTTCGACCGAGAGGATCGAATCGTTAATAAGGCGAAAACACACTGCCTTACCAACTGCTTCTGGCTTCGATGAACTGAAGCGTAACCGCTGCCGAAAACCGCGTAACTCGTTGAATCTCAAGGAGTTTTCCGTTTCGACTGCGCCGGAAGTGGGGCGAATTATAGACCTGTAGAATCTGCCGTCAACACTTAATTTGCATTTTCTATGAATAAACTCAAAAGCACCCTCAGAAGAGTGTTTTGGCTAGCCGCATAGAGGGGCATTACGCCCCTCTATATAGAAGAGAAGCCTTACAGCACTCCCGAACGCGTCAAAGACTCAACAGCCTCGACCTGCATTCCCAATACTCGCTGCAGGACCTGCGCAGTGTGCTCACCCAATAGAGGAGGGGCATTACGGTACTCCACAGGCGTCTCGGAGAGACGAATCGGGCTGGCGACCTGAGGCACAGTCCCTGCCAACGCATGGGGCAGCTCAACAGCCAGACCACGAAACACAACCTGCGGGTCAGCAAATACCTGGGCCAGATCATTAATCGGCCCACACGGCACTCCTGCCTTCTCCAACTGACTTACCCACTCAGCAGTAGTCTTGAATACCGTCGCCTGGCGAATCAATGGAATCAACAGCGCCCGATTAGCCACTCGCAGCTTGTTAGTGGCAAACCTAGGGTCATCTGCCCACTGCGGCTGACCCGCTACCTCAGCAAACTTACGAAACTGCCCGTCATTACCCACGGTGAGGATAAAGTCTCCGTCCGCGGTCGGAAAATCCTGATAAGGCACTATATTAGGATGCGCATTGCCCAAGCGCTTGGGAGCAACTCCCGTGGTCAGATAGTTCATGGCCTGGTTAGCCAGACAGGCCACCTGCACATCCAGCAGCGCCATATCGATGTGCTGGCCGCCGCCGCCCTGATCCCGATGAGCCAGGGCTGCCAGAATCGCCACCGTCGAGTAAAGCCCGGTAAGAATATCGGTCAACGCTACACCGACCTTCACCGGCCCAGCCCCCTCATCCCCCTCAGGGCGTCCGGTCAGGCTCATCAGCCCACCCAACCCCTGAATCATGAAGTCATAACCCGCCCGCTTGGCATAGGGACCGGTCTGACCAAACCCGGTGATCGAGCAATAGATCAGTCTCGGATTGATTGCCTTGAGCGATTCATAGTCCAAGCCATATGCAGCCAGCCCACCAACCTTGAAGTTCTCGATGACAATGTCCGACTTGGCAGCCAGCTCACGCACCAACTGCTGCCCCTCGGGACGAGTGAAGTCGATGGTCACTGACTGCTTGTTACGGTTGGCCGACAGGTAATAAGCAGCCTCCGTGGTGTTCTCGCCATAGGCATCTTTAAGGAAGGGCGGCCCCCAGGCGCGCGTATCGTCACCATTGCCCGGACGCTCGACCTTGATGACCTCGGCCCCCAGGTCCGCAAGGATCTGCCCCGACCAAGGCCCGGCCAGTACCCGTGATAAATCCAGTACCCGCAGATGCGATAACGCGCCCATGGCCGCTCTCCTATTAATAGAACGCCTGGATACCGGTTTGTGCACGCCCGAGAATCAGCGCATGCACGTCGTGAGTGCCTTCGTAGGTATTGACCACCTCCAGGTTCACCAGGTGACGGGCGATACCAAACTCATCGGAGATACCGTTGCCACCCAACATGTCACGAGCCATCCGCGCGATATCCAGAGACTTGCCGCAGGAGTTGCGCTTCATGATCGAGGTGATTTCCACCGCCGCGGTACCTTCATCCTTCATCCGCCCCAGACGCAGGCAGCCCTGAAGGGCGAGAGTAATTTCGGTCTGCATGTCTGCCAGCTTTTTCTGGATCAACTGAGTCGCGGCCAGAGGACGGCCAAACTGCTGACGATCAAGGGTGTATTGACGCGCGGTATGCCAGCAGAATTCCGCCGCGCCAAGCGCGCCCCAGGAGATGCCGTAGCGTGCCGAGTTCAAGCAAGTGAAAGGACCTTTCAGACCACGCACATCCGGGAAGATGTTCTCTTCCGGGACAAAAACGTTATCCATGACGATCTCGCCAGTGATCGAAGCCCGCAGGCCCACCTTGCCATGAATGGCTGGAGCGCTCAGACCTTTCCAGCCTTTCTCCAGAACGAAGCCACGGATATCACCAGCGTCATCCTTGGCCCAGACCACAAACACATCCGCGATCGGACTGTTGGTGATCCACATCTTGCTGCCGGTCAAGCTGTAGCCACCTTCGACCTTGCGCGCACGAGTAATCATCGCGCCCGGATCGGAACCATGGTTCGGCTCGGTCAGACCAAAGCAGCCAATCCATTCGCCAGACGCCAATTTCGGCAGGTACTTCTGCTTTTGCGCTTCGGTGCCGAACTCGTTGATCGGCACCATCACCAGGGACGACTGCACACTCATCATGGAGCGGTAACCCGAGTCCACGCGCTCCACTTCACGAGCGATCAGGCCATAGCACACATAGTTCAGGCCACTGCCGCCGTACTGCTCGGGAATGGTCGCGCCCAGGAGGCCGACTTCACCCATTTCACGGAAGATGGCCGGGTCGGTCTTCTCATGGCGGAAAGCTTCCAGAACCCGTGGCGCCAGCTTGTCTTGAGCGAACTGCTCGGCACTGTCGCGGACCATGCGCTCTTCTTCGGTGAGTTGCTGGTCCAGCAGAAGGGGATCGATCCAGTTGAAGCTTGCTTTGCCGCCCATGAGTGAATCCTCGTGAAGTAGGTCAACTATCGTGGGCTGATCCTAGGCCCAGCAGGAGCCTCCCGGCAAACGAGGATTTTGCATACTGTTGTGCTAATTTCTCACTTCGTGACGGCAAAAAGTGCCATCTACAGCCACCATTAGTGAGATAGCCGTACATGCGCAGGAAGATCCCCAGTACCGCCGCCCTGATCAGCTTCGAGGCCGCCGCCCGCCACGAGAGCTTTACCAAGGCGGCGCAGGAGCTTTCCCTGACCCAGGGCGCCGTCTGCCGACAGATCGCCAGCCTGGAGGAGTTCCTCGGCGTAGAACTCTTCCGACGCTCGCGGCGGGGGGTCAAACTGACTGAAGCCGGCCTTTCCTACAGTCGACGGGTCGCAACTCAACTGGATGCCGTAGAGCGCGACACCCTTTCCGTGATGGGTCAGCAAGGCGCCAATGTCATCGAACTGGCAGTGGTTCCGACCTTCGGCACTCAATGGCTGCTACCACGCCTCAAGGACTTCCAGAAACAACACCCCGAAGTCACCGTCAACCTGACCAACCGCACACGCCCCTTCCTGTTCGCCGATACCCCCTTCGACGCAGCCATCTACTTCGGTGACGCCGACTGGTCCGGTACTCAGTCCCATCGCCTGATGGGCGAGCATCCAGTGCCGGTGTGCAGCCCGGCCATACTGGGCAACCACCAGCAACTGAGTGCCGAAGCCATTGCCGAACTGCCCCTGTTGCAGCAGACCACACGTCCCTACGCCTGGCGACAGTGGTTCAACTCACAACAAATGAGCATCCCCCGCGACATGACAGGGCCACGCTACGAGCTATTCTCCATGCTCGCCCAGGCAGCCATGCACGACATGGGTATCGCCCTGATTCCAGCCTTTCTCATTCAGCGCGAACTGGCGGAAAAACGCCTGGTGATTGCCAACCCTCAAGCACTCACGAGCATCAAGGCGTACTACCTGATGATTCCTGAGCGCAAGGTTGAATCAGCCTCTTTACGGGCATTTCGCGACTGGCTAGTAAACCAGGCGAACAGCTACAACCTTGGAAAATAAAGGCTACACGCCAATAACTGACCCCGTAGTCAACTAATTCAAAGCCCTACAGATATAACTATTTGTCGCATTTAGACAGACTGTACCGACACCTTGGACAATCGTTCTACAAGCGCCTAACCACGCGGCTTGTAGGGTTTATTTAGAGGCGATGTAAGACTATTCACGCCACCGATGAGAAGAATCTTAATTTCATGTCTAAAGCCTTGAAAGGCGCGGCTTACAAGGGTTTAAGTCTGTACGTTGCGACATTCGGTCACGGGGTGACTTGTAGTTAATTTTCCGTCACTAGTCAGAATCCCTTGAAGGCCTCAAAGTTCGCCTGCAAAATGCCGCGCCCCGCTGTGATTTCAGCGGGATCGTGCTGATCGGCCGCCCCAGCCGCACCCTCCTCAGTGCGCTGGCCTTCTAAGAAAGATCGAAAGCAATAAGATCAAGCAGGAGATTTGACGTGCACATTGGTGTTCCTCTCGAAACCCAGACGGGTGAAACACGGGTTGCTGCAACCCCGGAAACCATCAAGAAGCTGATCGGCCAGGGTCATAAAGTCACTGTGCAAAGCGGCGCCGGCATTAACGCCAGCGTGGTCGACAGTGCCTATGAAGCGGCAGGGGCAACCATTGGCAACGCCAACGATGCCTTTGGCGCCGAACTGATCCTCAAGGTAGTGGCCCCCAGTGACAGCGAGCTGGCTCTGATCAAGAGCGGCACCGTGTTGGTGGGCATGCTCAATCCGTTCAGCAATGAAACCATCGCCAAGCTGGCCGAACGTGGCATTACTGCCTTCGCCCTCGAGGCGGCACCACGCACTTCCCGGGCCCAGAGCCTGGACGTGTTGTCGTCCCAGGCCAACATTGCCGGCTACAAGGCTGTGCTGCTGGCCGCCCACTACTATCCGCGCTTCATGCCAATGCTGATGACCGCCGCTGGCACCGTCAAAGCAGCCCGCGTACTGATCCTCGGCGCCGGTGTGGCAGGGCTGCAGGCCATCGCCACGGCCAAGCGCCTGGGCGCGGTGATCGAGGCCTCGGACGTGCGCCCAGCGGTGAAGGAGCAGATCGAGTCCCTGGGGGCCAAGTTCGTCGACGTGCCTTACGAGACCGACGAAGAGCGCGAGTGCGCTGTAGGTGTCGGTGGCTACGCCCGTCCCATGCCGGCCAGCTGGATGCAGCGCCAGGCCCAGGCGGTCCACGAGCGTGCAAAGCAGTCCGATATCGTCATCACCACCGCGCTGATCCCAGGCCGCAAGGCACCGACGCTGCTGAGCGCCGAGACCGTCGCCCAGATGAAACCCGGCTCGGTGGTCATCGACCTGGCAGCAGCACAGGGCGGCAACTGCCCGCTGACCGTAGCGGATCAGGCCGTGGTCGAAAACGGTGTAACCATCGTCGGCCCGACCAACCTGGCCGGCGCGGTAGCTGCAGATGCCTCGGCGCTGTACGCCCGCAACCTGCTGGACTTCCTGAAGCTTGTCTTCACTAAAGAAGGGCAGTTCGAAGTCAACCTCGAAGACGACATCGTCGCCGCGTGCCTGATGTGCCGCGACGGCCAAGTCATCCGCAAAAACGCCTAAGCAGGGATTCAGACGATGGAAGAGCTTATCTCCCCCGGTATCTACAACCTGATCATCTTCGTGCTGGCGATCTATGTCGGTTATCACGTGGTCTGGAACGTCACACCCGCACTGCATACGCCGCTGATGGCGGTGACCAACGCCATTTCCGCCATCGTCATCGTCGGCGCCATGCTGGCTGCCGCCCTGACCGTGACCCCGCTGGGCAAGACCATGGGCACCCTGGCCGTTGCCTTGGCCGCGGTCAACGTGTTCGGTGGCTTCCTGGTGACCCGCCGCATGCTGGAAATGTTCAAGAAGAAAGCGCCCAAAGCCGTGAAAGAAGAGGTGCAGAAGTAATGAGTATGAACCTGGTAACAACCCTCTATCTGATTGCCTCGGTGTGCTTTATCCAGGCGCTCAAGGGACTTTCGCACCCGACCACGTCCCGACGCGGCAACCTGTTCGGCATGCTGGGCATGGCCCTGGCGGTACTGACCACCATTGGCCTCATCTATAAGCTCGGCGCAGAACTGGCCACCGCCGGCATCGGCTACGTCATCGTGGGCCTGCTGATCGGCGGCACCGCCGGTTCGATCATGGCCAAGCGCGTAGAAATGACCAAGATGCCGGAGCTGGTGGCCTTCATGCACAGCATGATCGGCCTGGCCGCGGTGTTCATCGCCATTGCCGCCGTGGTCGAACCGCAGTCTCTGGGCATCGTCAAACACCTGGGCGATGCGATCCCCGCTGGTAACCGCCTGGAACTGTTCCTCGGCGCGGCCATTGGTGCCATCACCTTCTCCGGCTCGGTGATCGCCTTCGGCAAGCTGTCGGGCAAGTACAAGTTCCGCCTGTTCCAGGGCGCACCGGTACAGTTCGCCGGCCAGCACAAACTCAACCTGGTGCTGGGCCTGGCCACCCTCGGCCTGGGCGTGACCTTCATGCTCACCGGCAACCTCGGCGCCTTTGCCCTCATGCTGGCCCTGGCCTTCGTCATGGGTGTGCTGATCATCATCCCGATCGGCGGCGCCGACATGCCGGTGGTGGTATCGATGCTCAACAGCTATTCGGGCTGGGCAGCGGCAGGGATCGGTTTCTCCCTGAACAACTCGATGCTGATCATCGCCGGCTCCCTGGTGGGCTCCAGCGGCGCGATACTTTCGTACATCATGTGCAAGGCGATGAACCGTTCGTTCTTCAACGTGCTGCTGGGCGGTTTCGGCAACAGCGCCGATGCGGGCGGCCCGGCCGGTGCACAGGAAGCCCGTCCGGTGAAATCCGGCTCGGCTGACGATGCGACCTTCCTGCTGACCAACGCGGATACCGTGATCATCGTTCCCGGCTACGGCCTGGCGGTAGCGCGGGCCCAGCACGCGCTGAAAGAGCTGACCGAGAAGCTGACCCACCGCGGCGTAACCGTGAAGTACGCGATCCACCCGGTAGCGGGGCGCATGCCCGGCCACATGAACGTATTGCTGGCCGAAGCCGAAGTGCCTTACGACCAGGTGTTCGAGATGGAAGACATCAACTCCGAGTTCGGCCAGGCCGACGTGGTGCTGGTCCTGGGTGCCAACGACGTGGTCAACCCGGCGGCGAAGAACGATCCGAAATCGCCGATCGCCGGCATGCCGATCCTCGAGGCTTTCAAGGCCAAGACCATCATCGTCAACAAGCGCTCCATGGCCAGTGGTTATGCCGGCCTGGACAACGAACTGTTTTACCTGGACAAGACCATGATGGTCTTCGGCGACGCGAAGAAAGTCATCGAAGACATGGTCAAAGCCGTCGAGTAAAGCTGCTGTAGCGCAATAACCCAAACCTCAGCCTTTAGTAGGCTGGGGTTTTTTATTTACACCATAAAGCCGACAGAAGGCTCTAGATCAGGGCCTTTCATTCGACCTTTGTCGCGGGGCGTTTTTTTTTGAAATCACTAGACTGCGCTTCTTGCTTCCGTTGCCCGAGATAACAATCCATGTACCGTGATCGTATCCGCTTGCCTTCGTTGTTGGATAAGGTGATGAGCGCCGCCGACGCTGCCGCCCTGATTGAGGACGGCATGACCGTCGGCATGAGCGGCTTCACCCGCGCCGGTGAAGCCAAGGCCGTGCCCCATGCCCTGGCCGAACGGGCCAAGGTGACCCCGCTGAAAATCAGCCTGATGACCGGTGCCAGCCTGGGCAACGACCTGGACAAGCAACTCACCGAAGCCGGCGTCCTGGCCCGGCGCATGCCGTTCCAGGTGGACAGCACCCTGCGCAAGGCGATCAACGCCGGCGAAGTGATGTTCATCGACCAGCACCTTTCCGAAACCGTTGAGCAACTGCGCAACCAGCAGCTCAAGCTGCCGGACATTGCAGTGATCGAGGCTGTCGCCATCACTGAGCAGGGCCATATCGTGCCGACCACTTCGGTGGGCAACTCCGCCAGCTTCGCGATCTTCGCCAAGCAGGTGATCGTCGAGATCAACCTGGCGCACAACCCGAACCTGGAAGGCCTGCACGACATCTATATCCCGACTTATCGTCCAACCCGCACCCCAATCCCACTGGTGAAGGTCGACGATCGCATCGGTAGCACCGCGATTCCGATCCCAGCGGAAAAGATCGTCGCCATCGTCATCACCAACCAGTCCGACTCGCCGTCTACCGTGTCCACCCCGGACAGCGAAACACAAGGCATCGCCAATCACCTGATCGACTTCCTCAAGCAGGAAGTGGATGCCGGACGCATGAGCAACAAGCTCGGCCCGCTGCAGGCGGGCATCGGCAACATCGCCAACGCGGTGATGTGCGGCCTGATCGAGTCGCCGTTCGAGAACCTGACCATGTACTCCGAGGTGCTGCAGGACTCGACCTTCGACCTGATCGACGCCGGCAAGCTCAGCTTCGCCTCGGGCAGCTCCATCACCCTGTCGAGCCGGCGCAACGCCGACGTGTTCGGCAATCTGGAACGCTACAAGGACAAGCTGGTGCTGCGCCCCCAGGAGATCTCCAACCACCCGGAAGTGGTGCGCCGCCTGGGCATCATCGGCATCAACACCGCCCTGGAGTTCGACATCTACGGCAACGTCAACTCCACCCACGTCTGCGGCACGCGGATGATGAACGGCATCGGCGGCTCCGGCGACTTCGCCCGCAACGCGCACCTGGCGATCTTCGTCACCAAGTCGATTGCCAAGGGCGGGGCGATTTCCAGCGTGGTGCCCATGGTCAGCCACGTGGACCACACCGAGCATGACGTCGACATCCTGGTGACCGAGATCGGCCTGGCAGACTTGCGTGGCCTGGCGCCACGTGAGCGGGCTCGGGTGATCATCGACAACTGTGTGCATCCGTCCTACCGCGACGCGCTGAATGACTACTTCACCAAGGCCTGCGCCTTGGGTGGTCACACGCCACACATACTGCGTGATGCCCTGAGCTGGCACATCAATCTGGAAGAAACCGGGAAAATGCTCGCCGAGTGATTGATACAGTTGGCAGCTGACGCAAACACAGTTTCGTCAGCTCGCCAGCCACCCACCAAAGCTCGACAAAAACTGTACTGCTGTACCGGTCTTTCCCTTGCTTAAAACCGTCAACTTCCAAACAAAAACCACCTAAACGCACCAAAAAGGTGCTGACAGGTACAGTTGCGCCATTTACGAACAGTACAGCCTCTATAAACAGTTAACTGGTCCTTCACAATACAGGTGAACTGTATCTACAGAGTCTTGCGCGGGAAGAGGATCATGGGCACCAGTTAAATCACTACCTGATCCCGCCACAAGCGGAAGGATGTCAACCATGGAACGTACACTCAGTTCCGAACTGTTCTTCGAAGACAAAGCTGAAAAAACCCAGGCTTCCCTGCCTCTGCGCGTTATCGCCAACCTGATGCTGTGGCAGCGCCGCATCTCCAGCCGCCATCAACTGGCTCGCCTGGATTCGCGTCTGCTGGCCGATGCCGGGATCAGCGAAGCACAACGCTACGAAGAGCTGAGCAAGCCGTTCTGGCGCTAACTCAGCGTCGCTGGCTCTGACCCTCCGGGTCCACCGCCAGCACCCCGAATTGCATACACAAAACCCGTCGCGGGAAACTGCGACGGGTTTTGTCGTTGTGGGCCGATGACAAACGTTCAGAGGTGAAGGACAGTCTGTACCAGCCAATGATAGGTACAGTTTAATAAAACAAAAATATAATAGATACAGTTCAAATCCCAGCCTATCTGTCTCTTCGCCGAGAAACCCAGTAGCTTGATGCTGCAAGCCAATCGCTCGACGTCTCGACGAGGACTGCGTCATGAATTCATTGTTGGCAGCCCCCAGCCCTGACACAGATCTGTGCGAATAGAAAAGCTCAGCCTAATATCTGAAGTGACGTAGCGATTTTCTTCCGAGTTGCGTCAGTTTCATCAGACACAGCACCTCGCAGTGGCTGCCCGGCGTCTCACTCAGCGCCCTTTAATTGTCTGTTTCATTCACAGGAGTTACCCATGTCCCGTCTTCGACTGCTCAGCGCTGCCGCACTGCTGTCCCTGGCCGCCAATGCCCACGCCACTAGCCTGATCGTGACCACTGACGCCATTGTCGGCGCCCTCAAGGCCACGACCGATGCGACCTCCGACGTCACCTCCTCCCTGCGCGACAACAAGATTGTCCGCGCTGCCCGGGATGACGCCGCCAGCTTCGTCGCCACCGACGGCGCAATTCGCGGGGTAAAACTGGAAAGTGCCTTCGCCCACATCCGCCAACAAGCCCCTCAGTTGCAGGCCACTGACACACAACTGGCTCAGGCAATCCTGGCGATCTGACCTGCCGTTTCAGGTGCGTGTACGCACCTGAAACCCTCTGCACTGGCCCTGCCCGGGCCATTGCGCTAGCCTTGGCGCTGGTTTTCAGCTGTCGAGACTCTTGGGTTTGTTCCGAATTTCGCTTTTCGCTCCACTATTGATCGCTGTCTGTTGGGCCTCCTCGGTGCAGGCATTTGACCTGACGACCCAGAGCTCGGTCATCACGGCTTACGCTACAAGCCAGGTGACCTCGGCGCCCTTCGACCATAAACTGCTGCTCGCCGCCCAGGATGACGCCGCCGCCTTCATTGCGACCGACGGCCAACTGCGTGGGGCACGCCTGGAGTCCGCACTGAAATATCTGCGGCAACACCAGGCAAAACTTCATGCCAGCGACCTTGAACTGGCGCAGGCAATTCTCGTCCAATAGCCATCCCTGTTATTCTGGAGTCGTTCCATGCGTAGCCCGCTGATTGCCGCCACCCTTGGCCTGCTGTTGTTGGCCGACGTGGCCCAGGCACAAACCCTGGTGGCCACCAGTAATATCATCGTCCGCGCCTCTGGCCGCACGATCGATTTCACCTCGGACACCACCACCTCGATCCGTGACTCCAAAGTCGTGCGCGAAGCCCATGACGATGCCGCCAGCTTTGTCGCCAGCAATGGCGATATCCGTGGCGCACAACTGGAAGCTGCCTTCACTGCACTGCGCACCCAATTGCCGGAAGCCCGTAACGCCAGCGATCAGGTCCTCGCCGAAGCTATCCTCGCTCTGTGAAGCCAGTTTTCGCCTGGCTGCTGGCCGGGACCCTGGGGCTGCTCTGTGGCACCGCCCAAGCCGACCTGCAATTGCGCCTCAAGACCGATGGTTTGAGCCCGGCGCAACAACGCGCCAGCCAGGCGCTGCTGGATGAAGCGATGCAGGCACTGCCGCCGCGCTTCATCCAGCAACTGGATCGCACCATTGATGTCGGCTGGACCGACCAGATGCCCGACAATGCCTATGGCGCGGCATCCCTGGTTGCGGAACTGGACCTCAATCGTGCCCTGTTGCCCAGCCTGGCCGATGGCTCGGCTGCGACCCAGAAGACCAGTCGCCCCCATGGCACCGTGCGCCGGGAACTGCTCGCCACCGTACTTCATGAACTGACCCATATTTATGATCGTGCGCGTTTATGGCCCAGCGCCGAACGCAGCCTGATCCAGCGCTGCACCCGCAAGACCGGTACTTCCGGCCTGATCGGCCTGCCGGATGAGTGCCGGGGCCAGAACGATCGCCGCTTTACCCTCAGCGACGACCCGCGGCTGCTGGACCTGGCCGGCTGGCCGCAATATGTCGGTCGCCGCGGAGAGCGGGAACAGCACAACCGGCAGGTTGCCCGCAGTCCGGACCTCTACGAGATCACCAACCCGAAAGAGTTCGTAGCGGTGAACATGGAGTACTTCCTCCTCGATCCGAGCTACGCCTGCCGCCGCCCGGCGCTGTATCGCTACTACCAGGAACATTTCGCCTGGGCCCCTGCAGCCAAGGACAATTGTGCCCAGTCCTTTGCCTTCCTCAACGCCGGCAACGACTTCGCCAAGACGCCCCTGGGCAAGGTCGACCCGGAACGGGTCTACGCGGTGGACTACCTGCTGGCCGAGGCCAACCAGAACTGGGTCAGCCGCTGGGGCCACAGCATGCTGCGCCTGGTGATCTGTGCCCCGGGCCGCCCCCGAGGCCCGGATTGCCGCCTGGACCTGGACCAACACCTGGTGCTGTCCTACCGCGCCTTTGTCGGCGACGTACAGTTGTCCAGCTGGGATGGCCTGGTGGGCAAATATCCTTCGCGGCTGTTCGTCCTGCCGCTGTCGCAGGTCATCGATGAATACACCAAGACCGAACTGCGCAGCCTGGCATCCGTGCCCCTGAAGCTGTCACGCAGCGAGATCGAGGAAGTGGTGGAGCACGCCGCCGAGATGCACTGGAGCTATGACGGCAACTATTACTTCCTGTCCAACAACTGCGCAGTGGAGAGCCTCAAGCTGCTGCGCAGCGGCAGCAACAACAAACAACTGATCGGCCTCGACAGCATCATGCCCAACGGCTTGCTGGAAGTGCTCAAGGGCAGGGGACTGGCGGACACCAGCGTGCTCGACGATCCCCGGGAAGCACTGCGCCTGGGCTATCGCTTCGACTCCTTCCGCGACCGCTACCAGGCCATGTTCGAAGTGATCAAAAAGCACCTGCCGATCAAACAGGCCAGCGTCGAAGACTGGCTGTCACTGAGCGCTGCGCAACGCCGCGAGTGGTTCGACCGGGCCGACCTGCGAACCAGCGCGGCCTTGCTGCTCCTGGAGCAGGCCAGCTATCGCCGGCAACTGTTGCTGGCCCAGGACGAGGTCAAGCAGCGCTACCTGGGCGCCCGGGAACTGAAGAATGGCGGCATGGAAAAAGCCAACAAGACCTTGCAGGAAATTCTCGCCAACAGCGGCTTCCTCAGCCGACCGGCGGAACTGCTGGGCAGCAGCGGCTATGGCTTGCCCCAGCCCGGCGAATGGCAGCGCCTGGAGTCCGAAAGCAGTGAGCGGCAGAAACAGCTGCAATCGCTGACCGGCGAACTGGACAAGGAAGTGCGGGCGTTGCTCGAACCAGCCCGGGCCGCCGAGATCGCCGCCAACGAGGCCAATCTGAAGCAGGTGGGCGAGCACCTGCGGGCTCTGCACAAGGCGGCGGGTGGGTTGGAGCTGCCTTGAAAGCTTCGCCGGCAAGCCGGTTCCTACAATCTTTCCTGCGACTCCCCTGGCAAGTGCTCATCCAGATGCAGCCAAGGCAACCGGTTGTCAGTCCAGATGTGCCGCTCGGCCGGCGCCAACTCAGGGTGATCCAGGCTGGCTATGGTCACGTCGATGCTCTCGGGACTCAAATGGGTTATCAACGCCAGCTGTGCTCCACAGTTGCCGCAGAAGTAACGGGCACAGCTGCTGGATGAGTCATAGCGGGCGGGAGTTCCCTCCAGCCACTTGAAAGCCCGGGCGGGCAAAGTGATCCAGGTGGTCACCAGACCACCGCTGACCCGGCGGCAGATCGAGCAATGACAGTGGGCGATATCGCGCAGTGGCCCGCTGAACTGGTAGCGCAGCCGCCCGCAGTGGCAGCCGCCGGTGTGCAACTCACTCATGTGCATTCCTCTTTCGGGCCCATGCCCGTCACTTTATGCCGCTGGTCGCCTGCCGCAACATCCACCGTTTCCTTTCAATGCCGAAAGCTGGCTGAAAGCTTCCCCGATTAGGATCGCCTCCACTACCGGCAAAAGACCGGTTGGCCACAGCGGGCGTTTCTGGCGCTCCCGGCCCTATTAACAACAACAATGGTGATTCTGATGTCCGCTCGTACCCGCCTGTTCGCTTCGACTCCTCCCGTACGCCTCGTGCTTGCCGTTCTGCGCTGATCCCACCCGGTTCGCCATTCCCTAGCCGCGCTACGCCTGGAGTATTCCCATGCTGACTTTCCTTGGCTTTGCCATGGTCATCACGTTCATGTTCCTGATCATGACCAAGCGCCTGTCCGCGCTGATCGCCCTGATCATCGTGCCGATCCTGTTCGCCCTGTTCGGCGGTTTCGCACCGAAGATCGGTCCCATGATGCTCGAAGGCATCACCAAGCTGGCGCCCACCGGCGTGATGCTGATGTTCGCCATTCTGTATTTCGCCCTGATGATCGACTCCGGCCTGTTCGACCCGGCGGTGCGCAAGATCCTCAAGCTGGTCAAGGGCGACCCGCTGAAGGTCTCGGTCGGCACCGCCGTGCTGGCCCTGGTGGTGTCCCTGGACGGTGACGGCGCCACCACCTACATGATCTGCGTGGCCGCCATGCTGCCGTTGTACAGCCGCATCGGCATGAGCCCGCGGATCATGGCGGGCCTGATCATCCTCGCCGGCGGGGTGATGAACATGACCCCCTGGGGCGGCCCGACCGCCCGCGCCGCCAGCGCTTTGCACGTGGACCCGTCGGACATTTTCGTGCCGATGATCCCAGCGATGCTGGCCGGTGTGGTGGCGATCCTGGCGATCGCCTATCTGTACGGCAAACGTGAACGGGCACGCCTGGGCGAACTGCACCTGGCGGGCGATGAGATCGATCACAGTGAAATCAGCGTCTCGCAGTACCCCGACGCCCGTCGTCCGAAGCTGATCTGGTTCAACGGTGCCCTGACCTTCGCCCTGATGTGCGCGCTGATCGCCGGGCTGCTGCCGTTGCCCGTGCTGTTCATGGTGGCCTTCAGTATTGCCATGATCGTCAACTACCCCTGCCTGCAGCAGCAGAAGGACCGGGTCGCGGCCCACGCCGGCAGCGTGCTGGCAGTGGTCGGGCTGATCTTCGCTGCCGGTATCTTCACCGGCATCCTGTCCGGTACCGGCATGGTCGACGCCATGTCCAAGAGCCTGCTGGCAGTGATCCCTGAAGCCCTGGGGCCCTATCTCGCGGTGATCACCGCGCTGGTGAGCATGCCGTTCACCTTCTTCATGTCCAACGACGCCTTCTACTACGGCGTATTGCCAGTGCTGGCAGAAGCCGCCAGTCATTACGGCATCACGGCGGTGGAAATGGCCCGGGCGTCGATCGTCGGCCAACCGGTGCACTTGCTCAGCCCGCTGGTACCCTCGACCTATCTGTTGGTGGCCCTGGCTGGCATCGAGTTCGGCGATCACCAGCGCTTCACCCTCAAGTGGGCAGTTCTGGTCTGTCTGTGCATAATGTTCGCCGCTCTGCTGATGGGGATTTTTCCGCTGTTCAGCACGCTATAAAAGCAATGATTCTTCGCTCGGGCCGGCTTCCCGGCCCGGGCCATAACAACCGCTCAAAGGAATACACATGGAATGGCTGACCAACCCGGAAATCTGGGTTGCCTTCTTTACCTTGACCGCCCTGGAAATCGTCCTGGGCATCGACAACATCATCATGATTTCGATCCTGGTCAGCCGCATGCCCAAGCACATGCAGGCGCGCACCCGGATCTTCGGCCTGGCCCTGGCCATGGTCACGCGGATTCTGTTGCTACTGTCGATCACCTGGGTCATGCGCCTTACGGCCGATCTGTTCGTGGTCTTCGGCCAAGGCATTTCCGGGCGGGACCTGATCCTGTTCTTCGGCGGCCTGTTCCTGCTGTGGAAAAGCTCCCAGGAGATGTACCACGCACTGGAAGGTGAAGACGAAACCCTGGATGAACCCAAAGGCAAGGGCGGCAACTTCATCTACACCATCATCCAGATCGCCATCATCGACATCGTCTTCTCCCTGGACTCGGTCATCACCGCAGTGGGCATGGTGTCCCATGTGCCGGTCATGGTGGCGGCGATCATTGTCGCGGTCCTGGTGATGATGCTGGCGGCCGGCGCCATCAGCGAATTCATCGACAAGCACCCGTCGCTGAAGATGCTCGCGCTGTCGTTCCTGCTGGTGGTCGGTACCGTACTGATCGCCGAGGCCTTCGAAGTGCACGTACCAAAAGGCTACGTCTACTTCGCCATGGCCTTCTCCCTGGCGGTGGAAGCCATCAACATCAAGATGCGCACCGCCATCGCGAAGAAGAAAAAACAGCAGGACCCGGTGAAACTGCGCAAGGACATTCCTGGTCAATAAACCGCCAACGCGCTACAGAAAAAGGGGCTTACGAGCCCCTTTTTCACGGCTGCAGGCAGCTGTTTTCATGACGGTTTTATTTCAATCACCGGTTTAGCTATGCGATGCTGGCGTCCTGTGCGTTAGCCAACTACAGCTTAAATACATAACGTAGAACCTCGCGCAACAACGTCCATTGGCCCCGCTTGGGGCTCTTCACCCCAGGGGGGCCCTCTCATGCTGACCCTGCTCAATCTGCTTTCCGCCGTGGCCCTGCTGATCTGGGGCACGCACATCGTCCGTACCGGCATCCTGCGGGTCTACGGCTCCAACCTGCGCCACGTAATCGGTCAGAACATGGCCAGGCGACCGCTGGCCTTCGTCGCCGGCATCCTGGTAACCGCCATGGTCCAGAGCAGCAACGCCACGGCGATGCTGGTGACCTCCTTTGTCGGCCAGGGCCTGATGACCCTGACCCCGGCGCTGGCCACCATGCTGGGGGCCGATGTCGGTACCGCATTGATGGCTCGGGTGCTGACTTTCGACCTGTCCTGGCTGTCACCGTTGCTGATCTTCCTCGGGGTGATTTTCTTTCTGTCGCGCAAACAGACTCGCGCCGGCCAGCTGGGCCGGGTCGGCATCGGCCTGGGCCTGATCATCCTGGCCCTGCAACTGATCGTCGAAGCCGCAGCGCCGATTACCCACGCCCAAGGGGTGAAGGTGCTGTTCGCCTCACTCACCGGCGACATCCTCCTGGATGCGCTGATGGGCGCGGTGTTCGCCATGGTGTCCTACTCCAGCCTGGCGGCGGTGCTGCTGACCGCCACCCTGGCCGGGGCCGGGGTGATCGGCCTGCCGGTGGCCATCGGCCTGGTGATCGGCGCCAACATCGGCAGCGGGGTGCTGGCCTTCCTCAGCACCAGCATGCAGAACACCGCCGGACGCCAGGTGGCACTGGGCAGCCTGCTGTACAAGCTGATCGGCCTGCTGCTGATCATTCCGGTGCTCGACCCGCTGGCCCACTGGATGGATAGCCTGGACTTCAGTCCACAGGAAGTGGTGATCGGCTTCCACCTGTTGTACAACACCGTCCGCTGCCTGTTGCTGCTGCCCACTGTCGGCCCCATGGCCCGACTCTGTGCCTGGCTAATGCCGGAGCGCCCCCAGGACAACGGCCGTGCACGACCACGGCACCTCGATCCCACTGCCCTGGCCACCCCGAGCCTAGCCCTGGCCAACGCCGCCCGGGAAACCCTGCGCATCGGCGACCTGATCGACAATATGCTGGAAGCCATGCGCGATGTGCTACGTGGCAAGCAGACCGCCATTACCCAGGAAATGCGCGCCCTGAGCGAGGATGTTGAAGCGCTGTACAGCGCCATCAAGCTGTACCTGGCGCAAATGCCCCGGGAAGACCTCAGCGAGCAGGACAGCCGGCGCTGGGCGGAGATCATCGAACTGGCGATCAACCTCAAGCTGGCCAGCGACCTGATTGAACGCATGCTGCGCAAGGTCCAGCAGCAGAAGACGTCGCAACGCCGCTCCTTCTCCGAAGTGGGTCTGGAAGAGCTGACCGGACTGCACGCGCAACTGATCGCCAACCTGCGCCTGGGACTCTCGGTATTTCTCAGCGCCGACCCGGAAAGCGCCCGTCAACTACTGCGGGAGAAACGCCGCTTCCGCGCCCAGGAACGGCGCCTGGCCCACGCCCACGTCAGCCGGCTGCAGCGCAAGATCGTCCAGAGCATCGAGACCAGCTCCCTGCACCTGGAACTGATCGCCGACATGAAGCGTCTCAACTCGCTGTTCTGCAGCAGCGCCTATGTGGTCCTGGAAACCTCGGACACCGGGGCGCTGGAAATCGAGAACATGACTGACATCACCCATTCACCCTGAACGTCCAGAGTGATCTGAAGTCTCTAAAACTTACGCACGCCGTAAGGAAGCTTGTTATGCGTTGTCTGTTATTCGCCTGCCTGTTGCTGGGCAGTGCACAAGGATGGGCCCTGGATCGTTTCCAGGTCGAAGGCTACACCCTGCCCAACGGCCTGCAGCTGCTGCTCAAGCCCGGCAGCGAACGCGGCCATGTGGCGATCCGCCTGGTGGTGGGCGTCGGCCTGGACGATTTCGCCTGTGCCGACAAGGAACTGCCGCACCTGCTTGAACACTTGCTGTTCAGCGGCATCGACGCCAGCGGCGAGGGCGGCCTGGAAGAGCGCATGCAAGCCCTGGGCGGCGAATGGAACGCCTATACCAGCAATGCCGACACCACCTTCGTCATCGAAGCCCCAGCGAAAAACCAGCGCAAGGTCCTCGATCTGCTGCTGGCATTGCTCACCCGCACCCACCTTGGCGACAACGCCGTGGCCGCCGCCAAACAGGTGGTGGAGCGCGAAGACGGCGGCCATTACTCGCACCTGCAACGCTGGCTCGACCGCCAGGACCTGGGCCACAAGGCCGGCAACCAGCTGGCGGTGGAACTGGGGCTCAAATGCGCCGAGCGCGCCGAAGTCGGGCACTTGACCCTGGCCCAGCTGGAGCAAGTGCGCAAAGACTGGTACGCCCCCAACAACATGACCCTGATCGTCGTCGGCGAACTGGATCGCCTGCTGCCGGCTTATCTGGAACGCACCTACGGCGCCCTCGAGCCGGTAGAGCCCAGCGAGCACCGCGAGCTGCCACAAATCCAGGGCACGGCCGCCGCCGAGCGCAACTTGATCCATGGCTGGGTAGGGCAGAGCGCACAATTGCACTGGCTGTTTCCCGAACCCCTGCTGGCGCAGCAGCACGACGAGACCTTCGACCTGCTCAAGGACTATCTGGACTGGGCGTTATACCGTCAGTTGCGCCTGGAGCATGAGCTGTCCTACGGCCCCTGGAGCGACCGTGAAGTGTTTGGCGGCGTCGGTTTTCTCAGCCTCAATGCCGACCTCGAACGCGATGACCTGCCCCAGGCCCGACAGGTGGTCGAGCAGCTCAAGGCGAAACTGCTCAAGGACGGTCTGGACCCCGCGACTTTCGAGCGCCTGAAGCAGGCCGCCATCGATCGCCAGGCTTGGGCAGTACAGGGCAACAGCGCCTTGGCGGATTACTACTGGAGTGCCCTCGGCGACTTCGACAACGGCCGCTTCAGCGATCCGGCCAAGCGCCTGCGGGCAGTGAGCCTGAAGCAGGCCAACCTGGCGCTGAGGCAATTGCTGCAACAGCCGGGCTATGTGCGAATCGAAAAACCCCTGTTGGGGGACGAGCAACTGCTCTGGCTGGCCGGCGGCCTGCTGGCCCTGATCGTCTTCGGCAGCCTGGGCGGCTACCTGCTGTACCGCCGGCGCACCCTCTAGCCGGTGTGGCGAGGGAGCCTGCTCCCTCGCCACAGGCCGCGGCCAACAGGTATCCTGTCACGGTTTTTTCCTGCCAAGACTGTGACCCCGCCCGATGCCTAACCTGACCCACTATATTCAGCGCATTCTGGAACTGATGAAGCGCTACCCGGGGGTCATTGCGCTCGGCGGTTTCATCTCCGGAGTCGGCAGCTTCATCCTGGTGGACCGGCAACAGAGCCTGGCCTCGTGGATCGCCGTGATCCTGTTGGTGAGCTGGGTCTGGCTGATGCTGGAAAACAGCCTGACCCAACTGTTCACCAAGGTCTTCAAGCGCGAGATCCCACAACCGCTGCTGCGCTACGCGACACAAATGATCCACCAGGAAAGCCTGTTCTTCGTCCTGCCGTTCTTCTTCATCACCACCAGCTGGAACAGCGGCCAACTGGTATTCACCGGGCTGCTGGGGGCAGCAGCGCTGATTTCCATCACCGACCCGCTGTACTACAAGTGGCTGGCGCCGCGGCGCTGGCTGTTCCTCGCCTTGCACACCCTGACCCTGTTCGCCGCCTTGCTCACGGCCCTGCCGCTGATCCTGCACCTGACCACGGCCCAGAGCTTCAAGCTGGCCCTGGGCATCGCCATGCTCCTGTCCTTCCCGAGCCTGGCGTCGATCCTGCCGATCCGCAGCGTGCGCAGCGCACTGGCGGTGCTGTGTATCACCCTGGCCATTGGCAGCACCGGCTGGCTGCTGCGCTCCTGGGTGCCGCCGGCCACCCTGTGGCTGACCGAGGACGCCATCAGCACCCAACTCCAGGACCGCACGCCCGGGGACAGCCTCGAACAGGTGAGTGCCAGCCAGGTACGCAGCAGCGGTTTGTACGCCTACACCGCGATCAACGCCCCCCGGGGCCTGGACGAGCGCATCTATCACGTCTGGAAGTTCAACGGCAGCGAAGTGGATCGCATCGCCCTGGATATTCACGGCGGACGCAAGGAGGGCTACCGCGCCTGGTCCCACAAGCAGAATTTCCCCGGCAACCCAGCGGGAAAATGGCAAGTGCGGGTGATCACCGAGGACGGACAGGTGATTGGTGTGCTGCGCTTCGAGATCACCGACCCAGATCAAGATCCAGCCAAGAGCGGCGAGGCAAAGTAACGGGGATCGTGCTATTACGTAGCACTGCGCAATCGCCACACAAGCTCGGAGCTTATGAATACCCGCATGACGCCCGGCACCGCTCAACTGGATAACGCCCACACTCCGGCGCAACTGCGCATCGGCGGAGACTGGACGCTGGCCCACTACAGCGACCTCAAGCGCCTCTGCCAGAGCCTCAACGGCCACTACGACAGCAGCACCCACGTCGACCTCAACGGCCTGGGAGCCCTGGACACCGCGGGTGCCTCGCTGCTGGTAGAACTCCTGGGGACCGAACGCCTGGGGCAATCCGCCGAACACCCCGATTGCACCCTGTCCACCGCCGACCGCGCATTGCTGCATACGGTCTACAGCTCGCTCAACGATTTTTGTGTACCGGTCAAGGAACCGGAGATTGCCGTCAGCGTGCAACTGCTCTCACGCATTGGCAGTGCGGTCTACACCGTCTGGCAGGACACCCTGAAGGTCCTGGGCTTTATCGGCCTGATCCTCGAAACCCTGGCCCGGGGCCTGCTGCACCCCAAGCGCTGGCGCATCACCCCGGTGGTGGCGCATATCGAGCAGACCGGCCTCGATGCCGCGCCCATCGTCGCCCTGCTGACCTTCCTGGTGGGGGCAGTGGTGGCCTTTCTCGGGGCCACGGTGCTGGCCAACTTCGGCGCCAGCATCTTTACCGTCGACCTGGTGGCGTTTTCCTTCCTGCGGGAATTTGGCGTGCTGCTCACCGCGATCCTCATGGCCGGGCGCACAGCCAGCGCCTTCACCGCGCAGATCGGCTCGATGAAGGCCAACGAAGAGATCGACGCCATCCGCACCCTGGGCCTGGACCCGATGGAGTTGCTGGTGCTGCCCCGGGTGCTGGCCCTGCTGGTGGCGCTGCCGATGCTGACCTTCCTGGCGATGCTCTCGGGGATCATCGGCGGCGCCGTGGTCTGTGCCCTGTCCCTGGATATTTCCCCGGCGATGTTCCTGTCGCTGCTGCATTCTGACATCGGCGTTAAGCACTTCCTGCTGGGCCTGGTCAAAGCGCCGATCTTCGCTTTCCTGATCGCCGCCATCGGCTGCCTGGAGGGCTTCAAGGTCAGCGGCAGTGCCGAATCGGTGGGCGCCCACACTACGTCCAGCGTGGTGCAGTCGATCTTCGTGGTGATCGTCATCGACGCCGTGGCCGCGCTGTTCTTCATGGAGATGGGCTGGTGAGCCGCCCGACGCGCCCGCCCGCCGAGGCGGTGATCGAGGTCCGTGGCCTGTGCAACCGCTTCGGCAAGCAGAGCGTGCACGAAAATCTCGACCTGGACGTGTACAAGGGCGAGATCCTTGGCGTGGTCGGCGGCTCAGGTAGCGGCAAGTCGGTGCTGCTGCGCAGCATCGTCGGCCTGCGCCAACCCAGCGAAGGCTCGGTGCGGGTCTTCGGCCAGGACCTGCCCAGCCTGCCGGAGCAGCAACGTTCCCTGATCGAGCGGCGCTTTGGCGTGCTGTTCCAGAAGGGCGCGCTGTTCACCTCGCTGACAGTGACCGAGAACGTCGCCCTGCCACTGATCGAGCATGCGGGCCTGTCCCGCAGCGACGCCGAACACTTGGCGGCAGTGAAACTGGCCCTGGCCGGGTTGCCCCTGTCGGCCGCCGACAAATACCCGTCCTCGCTCTCCGGCGGCATGATCAAGCGCGCAGCCCTGGCCCGTGCCCTGGCCCTGGATCCGGACATCCTGTTTCTCGACGAACCCACCGCCGGCCTCGACCCGGTGGGGGCGGCAGCCTTCGACCAACTGATCCTGACCCTGCGCGATGCCCTGGGCCTGAGCGTGTTCCTGGTCACCCACGACCTGGACACCCTCTACACCATCACCGACCGGGTGGCGGTACTGGCACAGAAAAAGGTACTGGTGGCGGACGCCATCGACATCGTCGCCGAAACCCCGGACGAATGGATTCACCAATACTTCCATGGCCCACGCGGCCGCGCGGCCTACCAGGCCGCTACACAGACCAACGAGGGATGACATGGAAACCCGAGCCCATCATGTACTGATCGGCCTGTTCACCGTGATCGTGGTGGCCGGCGCCCTGCTGTTCGGCCTGTGGCTGGCCAAGTCCAGCGTCGACAGCGCCTTCCAGGACTATCAGATTGTCTTCAATGAGGCGGTCAGCGGCCTGTCCAAGGGTAGCGCCGTGCAATACAGCGGCATCAAGGTCGGCGATGTGGTCAACCTGCGCCTGGACCCCAAGGACCCGCGCCGGGTACTGGCGCAGATCCGCCTGGGCAGTGAAACCCCGATCAAGGAGGACACCCAGGCCAAGCTGGCCCTGACCGGCATCACCGGCACCTCGATCATCCAGCTCAGCGGCGGTACACCGCAAAGCCCGCCCCTCAAGGGCAAGGACGGCCACCTGCCGACCATCATTGCCTCGCCATCGCCCATTGCCCGCCTGCTGAACAACAGCAATGACCTGATGACCGGGGTCAACCTGCTGCTGCACAACGCCAACAGCATGTTTTCCCCGGACAACGTGGAGCGGGTCAGCAACACCCTGGACAACCTGCAGAAAACCTCGGCCAGCATCGCCGGACAACGTGACGACCTGCGCCAGCTGATGCAGCAACTGGGCTCTATCAGCAAGCAGACCAGCGCCATGCTGGAACAGACCACCGCGCTGATGCGCAATGCCAACGGCCTGCTCAACGACCAGGGCAAGCAGATGTTCGGCAGCGCCGAGCACGCCATGCGCAACCTTGAGCAGAGCAGCGCCACCCTGAACAAACTGCTGAGCGACAACCAGGACTCGCTGAACAATGGCATGCAAGGGCTCAACGGCCTGGCGCCGGCGGTGCGCGAGCTGCGCGAGACCCTGAGCTCGCTGCGGGCCATCACCCGCCGCCTCGAAGCCAACCCCGGCGGTTACTTGCTGGGTAACGAGAAGAACAAGGAGTTCACGCCATGAAGCCTGCCTGTCACCTGCTGGCCCGACTGGCCCTGGGGTGCACCCTGGCCCTGAGCGCTGCCTGCTCGATCCTGCCCAAGGGCGAACCACTGGATATCTACCGGCTGCCGGTAGGGCAAAACGCGACCCCTGCCACGGGCAAGGCACTGTCGTGGTCGCTGCAGTTGCTCAAGCCGCAGGCTGGCGATGCGCTGAACAGCGCACGCATCGCGGTGATTCCCCAGGGCAACCTGATCAGCAGCTACAAGGCTTCGCGCTGGAGCGACCCGGCACCGATCCTGCTGCGCAACCGCCTGCTGGACGGCTTCCAGCGCGATGGCCGGGTGCAGTTGTTGAGCACCGACGACAGCAACCTGCAGACCGACCTGGCCCTGGGCGGCGACCTGCAAGCCTTTCAGACCGAGTACCAGGGCAACGCCGTCCAGGTGGTGATCCGCCTGGATGCGCGGCTGATTCGAGGTTACGACCAGAAGATCCTCGCCAGCCGGCGCTTTGAAGTGCGCCAACCCCTGAGCGAACCCCAAGTGCCGGCGGTGGTGACAGGGTTTGGCCAGGCCAGCGACGCGCTTACCCGGCAGGTAGTGGATTGGGCGGTGGGGCAGGGCAACCTGGCGCTGAAACAATGAACGGCCCTTTCGCCGGCAAGCCGGCTCCTACAACCTCCGTAGGAGCCGGCTTGCCGGCGAAGGCTTATCCAAAGAACCAGTAGCAAACCGCAATCGCCGCCACCACGCCGGCGAACTCCGCCAGCAAGGCACAGCCCACGGCGTGCCGCACCCGCTGGATGCCCACCGCGCCGAAATACACCGCCAGCACATAGAAGGTGGTTTCGGTGCTGCCCTGAATGGTCGCTGCCACCAGTGCAGGGAAACTGTCCACACCCTGGGTCTTCATGGTCTCAATGAGCATCGCCCGGGCGGCACTGCCGGAGAACGGCTTGACCATGGCGGTGGGCAGAGCGTCGACAAAGCGCGTATCCCAGCCGGCCCAGGCCACCAGATGACGAATCCCGTCGAGGCCGAAATCCAGGGCCCCGGACGCCCGCAATACGCCGATCGCGCACAGCATGGCCACCAGGTACGGCAAGAGGTTCTTGGCGACGTCAAAACCCTCCTTGGCCCCTTCGACAAAGGCCTCGTAGACCTTGACCTTGCGCAGCGCACCGATCACCAGGAACAGCATGATCAGGCCGAACAGGGTGAGGTTGCCGAGGATCGACGACAGGGATGCCAGGGCCGTGGCCGACAGAGTCGCCAGCAGCGCCATGAAGGCGCCCAGAGCCAGGGCCCCGGGAATCAGGTAGGCCAGCACCACCGGGTCCCAGAGACGCAGGCGCTGCATTACCGCCACCGACAGCAGGCCGACCAGGGTCGAA
The DNA here is from genome assembly GCF_042980055.1 of Pseudomonas danubii. Classification (NCBI taxonomy): domain Bacteria; kingdom Pseudomonadati; phylum Pseudomonadota; class Gammaproteobacteria; order Pseudomonadales; family Pseudomonadaceae; genus Pseudomonas; species Pseudomonas danubii. The sequence continues at coordinate 1,344,426 of NZ_CP116502.1, read as the reverse complement.
GCGCTGGTGGCCAGGAGGATCGGCAGGAACACCAGGGTCGGGTCCGCCGCACCTTGCTGGGCGCGGTACATGAAGATGGTCACCGGCAGCAGGGTCAGGGACGAAGCGTTGAGCACCAGGAACAGGATCTGCGCGTTGCTGGCGGTGGTGGCGCTGGGGTTGAGTTCCTGCAGGGCGCGCATGGCCTTGAGGCCGATCGGCGTGGCGGCGTTATCAAGGCCCAGGCCGTTGGCGGCGAAGTTCAGGGTGATCAGCCCCAGGGCCGGGTGCCCAGGCGGCACTTCCGGCATCAGGCGCTTGAACAGCGGGCCCAGGATCTTGGCCAGCCAATCGACGATGCCGGCCTTCTCGGCGATCCGCAGAAAGCCCAGCCACAGGGTCAGGGTGCCGAACAGCAGCACCATCACCTCCACCGACAGCTTGGCCATCGCGAAAATGCTTTCCACCATGGCGGCAAAGATCCCGGCGTTGCCGCCCACCAGCCACTGCGCCAGGGCGGACACGGTCGCTACGATAAAGAAGCCAAGCCACAGGCCATTGAGCATCGGTCATATCCCTCGGAAGATGCGGCGAATGATAGCGGGGCCCGCAGAAACGACAAACCCCGGATTACCCGGGGTTCGTTCATTGCAGGAGCCGGCTTGTCGGCGAAGGCGCATCTGAGCCGTATAGAGGACTTGAGGGCCTCTGCGTCGGCAAGCCAGTTCCTACACCGAGGCGCTTAGCCTTTGGACGCTTCGCCTGCCGGCAGCTTCTCTTTGCTGCGCCAGTGCGGCAGGGAATTCCAGTAGCGCTGGCCCTTGGCATCGTCGTACATGCCTTCCCAACGGGCGATGACCAGGACTGCCAGGGCGTTGCCGATAACGTTCAAGGCGGTGCGCGCCATGTCCATCACACGGTCGACACCGGCGATGAAGGCCAGGCCTTCCAGCGGAATGCCCACGCTGCCCAGGGTGGCCAGCAGCACCACGAAGGACACGCCCGGAACTCCGGCAATGCCTTTGGAGGTGACCATCAGGGTCAGCACCAACAGCAATTGCTGGCTGATGGACAGGTCGATGCCGTACAGCTGGGCAATGAAGATCGCCGCGATGGACTGGTACAGGGTCGAGCCGTCCAGGTTGAAGGAGTAGCCGGTGGGCACCACGAAGCTGCAGATGGCTTTCGGCGCGCCGTAGGCTTCCATCTTCTCGATCACCCGCGGCAGCACGGTTTCCGAGCTGGCGGTGGAGTAGGCCAGCACCAGTTCATCCTTGAAGATGCGCATCAGCTTGAGCACCGAGAAGCCGAACAGGCGGGCGATCAGGCCGAGGATCACGAAGGCGAAGAAGGCGATGGCCACGTACACCAGGATCACCAGCTTGGCCAACGGCAGCAGGGAGGCGAAACCGAAGTTGGCGACGGTCACCGAGATCAGGGCAAACACACCAATCGGCGCGTAGTTCATGATCATGTGGGTGACTTTGAACATGCTTTCCGAGACGCCCTGGAACATCTTCACCAGCGGCTCGCGCAGATCGGACTGCAGGCTCGACAAGCCCAGACCGAACAGCACCGAGAAGAAGATGATCGGCAGCATCTCGCCACGGGCCATGGCCGCGAAGATGTTCGATGGAATCAGGTTGAGAATGGTCTCGATGAACGCATGTTCATGCTGCACTTCGGCGGCGGTGGCCTGGTACTTGGAAATGTCCACGGTACCCAGGGTGCTCATGTCGATGCCCGCGCCCGGATGGAACAGGTTGGCCAGCAGCAGACCCACGACGATGGCGATGGTGGTGACGATTTCGAAGTAGATGATGGTCTTCAGACCGATGCGGCCAAGTTTCTTGGCGTCGCCGACACCGGCAATGCCGACGATCAGCGAGGAGATGACGATCGGGATCACGATCATCTTGATCAAGCGGATAAAGATATCGCCTGCAGGTTGCAGAACGTTGCTGACCCACCAGGCCTTTTCAGCACTGAAATGATTGAGCAGCGCGCCAATTGCAATCCCCAGGACCAGACCGATGAGGATCTGCCAGGCGAGGCTTAATTTTGCCTTCTTCATATCATTACCCTTACTTCAGTTGGACTCGGGCTGATGCGCGAACTGGAACGCTCAATGGCGGAAAAGTTTGTGCATCGGCCCCCGTATAAGGTCATCCCGAACGAGCATTTACGGCTCTCTGCGGGCGAAAAAAGGCGCAACTATTCCGATGCTAGGGGGGCGCGTCTAATGCCGTAAACGCCTACCCTATGCCGAATCGGCATGAGTTTTTACAAACTAAACGAGCGTCCCAACCGGTTCGAATACGACATTTCGGCAGGCAGAAATACCGTGAAACGGCCATTTCAGGCGGCGTGCAGGCTTGTCGGAAGGGTCAGGAAAAGGTCTGAAAAAGTTTAGGATTACTCTGATTCGGGTGTTCGGAAAGGTTGCGCAATTGACGCAAAGTTTCTCGATATACGGTCGCAGAGAAACACCAGGAAACGTTTGACTGGAGTCAAAGGAAGATTTTTTCCTTGGGGAATCACGAAAAAGACGGACCGATGGCTCTAGGACAAGACTTTGCTCTTCAAGCACGCCGCAAGCTCGTCAAGTCGATGCTCGACCTGGGAGCTTACGCCGCTGCTCTTTCCTGACCCGGCCCTTGCGGAGGCACTCCCTGTACCCCTAGGTCACTCCGATCATCGGTGGATCAGAACGTCCCGCCCCCTTGGTCATGCACTCACCCTCCTCGGGTGGTGCAACAGTCGAAAGAGCCAGGGCGGCCCTTTCTTCTAGCTGTTATGCAAAATCGGCAATGCGCGCTCAGTACCAGTTCGGGTCTTTGCGCAACTGCTCCTGAAGCAATGCCCGCATTCCTTCATCGGGTTTGCCGAGAAAGCGGTAGCTCGCGTGACGGGTCGGTGACTTGTCCGCAGGCAAGCCCGCAGGCACCTCCACCAACATCGCGTAGGCATGCTTCTTGTCGAAGCTGAAGGCCACGATCAGGCGCTGGTTCTGACAACTCTGCGCAGTCTCGCAGAGCGGTCCAACCAGGTACTGATCGCCGTCTTCAGTCACTGCGTTCATCTGTTGCTGAGCATCGCCCGACAGGTTCATCACCCATTCAGGCAAGCGCTCTTCCTTGTGCACAACCCCCTGCCAGGTGTCACGAAACTGCGGGTCCGAACCCAGCAGTTGGTTGGTACGTGCCTGGCCATCATTGGCCGCCGACGCCAGGGCGCTGACGCCCAGCAGCAGCGTGGCAGCCAATGTTTTCAACGAAAGACTCATGGTCAGCCTCGACCACGACGGCCAAAGAAGAACGAAGCGATGAACATCACCAGGAACACGACAAAGAGAATCTTGGCGATACCCGTGGCGGTGCCCGCGATACCACCGAAGCCCAGGACCGCAGCGACAATGGCAATGATCAGGAATGTGATTGCCCAGCTCAGCATGATGATTCTCCTTACTCTTCTATTAATAGTGCTCAGGGGTGCTGCCTATGAAGCCGGTCGTGCGCCGCCGAATGCGGCCCAGACCTTGGTGCCTAGAACACCCAGCGCTCCTGACGCGGAGCCTCAAGCACCGGTTGTGCCTGGTCGACGGCCATCAGTTGCACTGGCGTTGCATCGTTGAGCTGACTGCTCACCGAACTGAAATGGGTCTGGGTGAAGTGATGAGCCGGCACGCGCGGGGCGGGTGCCTGGCTATCCTGCCAACGCTGGAACTGCTGTCCGGCGATCAAGGTGACCAGTAACGCCAGGCTGGCGAACAGGCCTTGCTGGAGATGCAGTGGCGCGATACGCAATTGGGCAAGACCTTGGCGATTCATCCTGAAACTCCTCCCACACTGGTGGTGATGTTGTTATGGAAGCCCTGACTTGCGCTTCACGATGAGAGGGATATTGCAGTCTGCATGCCAGCTTTTAATCATATAAATAATTCAATAAAATCAATGACTTAAAGCAATTCAAAGACGCTCACTCACACGCATCCTGCACGATCCCCACCGGCCAACCGTGCGAAATGCACGATCAGACCGTTCCGGGTCCATGGCTTTTTGATCAGAGGGGGAACTTTGCCGAGCCGCGGACAGCCTGATACAGACCCACCCAGGGACTAGCCTTGGCAAAATATTAGGGATTTCAGTCTGTTAGCCATTTCCGGCGGAGATATCTAACCTTCAGGCCGTGGAATGGATCAGAATCAACCTTGCAACTTGCCCGATTTTTCTGGGACTAAATAAGATCATTCATTAAAGGAGCCTGGGAAATGGAGTCAGCGCCGGAGAATCAAGGCCGCATCCTGCTGGTGGATGACGAATCCGCCATCCTCCGCACCTTCCGCTACTGCCTGGAAGACGAGGGCTATACCGTGGCCACCGCCAACAGCGCGGCCCAGGCGGATACGCTGTTGCAACGCCAGGTGTTCGACCTGTGTTTCCTTGACCTGCGCCTGGGGGAAGACAACGGCCTTGATGTGCTGGCCCAGATGCGTACTCAAGCGCCCTGGATGCGGGTGGTGATCGTCACTGCCCACTCCGCCGTGGACACGGCGGTGGACGCAATCCAGGCCGGTGCCGCCGACTACCTGGTCAAACCCTGCAGCCCCGACCAACTGCGCCTGGCTACCGCCAAGCAACTGGAAGTGCGCCAGCTCTCGGCGCGCCTGGAAGCCCTGGAAGGCGAAGTGCGCAAACCCAAGGACGGCCTGGACTCCCACAGTCCGGCGATGAAAGTGGTACTGGAAACCGCCCGCCAGGTGGCCAGCACCGATGCCAATATCCTGATCCTCGGCGAGTCGGGTACCGGCAAGGGCGAACTGGCCCGGGCCATCCACGGCTGGAGCAAACGGGCGAAGAAGTCCTGCGTGACCATCAACTGCCCATCGCTGACCGCCGAGCTGATGGAAAGCGAACTTTTCGGCCACAGCCGCGGCGCTTTTACCGGGGCCAGCGAAAGTACCCTGGGCCGGGTCAACCAGGCCGATGGCGGCACCCTGTTCCTCGACGAGATCGGCGACTTCCCCCTGACCCTGCAGCCCAAGCTGCTGCGTTTTATCCAGGACAAGGAGTACGAGCGCGTCGGCGACCCGGTGACTCGCCGGGCCGACGTGCGCATCCTCGCCGCCACCAACCTCAATCTCGAGGACATGGTGCGCGACGGGCGCTTCCGTGAAGACCTGCTGTACCGCCTGAACGTGATCACCCTGCACTTGCCGCCCTTGCGCGAACGCAGCGAAGACATCCTGACTTTGGCCGACCGCTTTCTTGCACGCTTCGTCAAAGAGTATTCGCGACCGGCCCGAGGCTTCAGCGACGACGCCCGGGAAGCCCTGCTCAATTACCGCTGGCCGGGCAACATCCGCGAACTGCGCAACGTGGTGGAACGGGCAAGCATCATCTGTCCCCAGGAACGGGTTGAAATCAGCCATCTGGGCATGGCCGAACAGCCCACCAACAACGCCCCGCGAATCGGTGCCGCGCTGAGCCTGGACGAACTGGAAAAAGCCCATATCGGCGCCGTCCTGGCCACCAGCGACACCCTGGACCAAGCGGCCAAGACCCTGGGCATCGACGCTTCGACCCTGTACCGCAAGCGCAAACAGTACAACCTGTGAGCATCACCCTATGAAGTTAGCGATGAAACTGCGGACCCGGCTGTTTCTGAGCATCTCGGCCCTGATCACCGTGGCCCTGCTGGGGCTGGTGCTCGGGCTGGTCAGCGTGATGCAGATGGCCAGTACCCAGGAATCGTTGATCCGCAACAACTTCATCACCCTGGATCTGGGGCTCAAGCTGCGCCAGACCCTGGGTGATCAGTTGATCATCATGCTCAGCAACAAGCCCGACTCCGCAGCCCTGGAAGCCTCGCGGCAGCACTACCTGGACCTCCTCGACCAGGGCATCGCCCACGAACAGCAGAACCCGTCCGTGGGTGGTTTCAAGCAGGCCCGCAGCGACTACCTGAGCTTCTACCAGGCCTTCGAACACAGCAACACTGCCGCGAGCCTGAACAACAACGAGGCGCTGACCGAGCGTTTCAATACCTTGCGCAACGGCCTGATCAACGAACACAAGCGGGCCCTGGACAACATCAGCCAGGTGGAACGCCAGGCCCGGGACCGTGCCTTGCTGGTAGCCGGCTTGCTGGGCCTGGTCGGCCTGGCAGTGCTGATCATCGGCTTCATCACCGCCCACGCCATTGCCCGGCGCTTTGGCGGACCGATCGAAGCCCTGGCCAAGGCCGCGGACAAGATCGGCCAAGGCAATTTCGACGTCACCCTGCCGATCTCGGCCGCCGCGGAAATGAACCTGCTGACCCGCCGCTTCGGCATCATGGCCGAAGCCCTGCGCCAGCATCAGGCCACCAATGTCGACGAACTGCTGGCCGGCCAGCAGCGCTTGCAGGCGGTGCTCGACAGCATCGACGACGGCTTGTTGATGATCGACCGCCAAGGCCGCCTGGAGCACCTCAACCCCGTGGCCCAACGGCAGTTGGGCTGGGACCAGGAGCGCCTCGGCCAGGGCCTGGGCAGCGCCCTGCAACGCCCGGAGCTGGATGAACAGCTGCAGCTGGTTCTGCGTGGCGGCAACCTGGAGCGGGCCCCGGAAGACCTGGATATCGAGGTCGATGGCGAATCGCGCCTGCTGACCTACAGCCTGACCCCGGTGAGCCACACCCAGGGCCATATTCTCGGCGCGGTGATGGTGCTTCATGACGTCACCGAACAGCGGGCATTCGAGCGGGTGCGCAGCGAGTTCGTATTGCGCGCCTCCCACGAACTGCGAACCCCGGTCACCGGCATGCACATGGCCTTCGGCCTGCTTCAGGAACGCCTGCACTTTGCCGAAGAGTCCCGGGAAACCGACCTGCTCAATACAGTCAACGAAGAAATGCAGCGGCTGATGCAACTGATCAACGACCTGCTGAATTTTTCCCGCTATCAGAATGGCCTGCAGAAACTCACTCTCGCGCCCTGTCCCCTGGAAGAGTTGCTGGAGCAGGCCCAGGGCCGCTTCAACGAACAGGCGCAGCGGCAGGACATCAGCCTGCTGCTGGAGATCCAGGCGCCACTGCCGCGCCTGCACGCCGACCGTCCGCAACTGGAACGGGTCCTGGACAATCTGATCGACAACGCCCTGCGCCATACCGCCAGTGGCGGCCAGATCCGCCTGCAGGCCAGGCGCCATGGCGAACGGGTGATTGTCAGCGTCGAGGACAATGGCGAGGGCATCGCTTACGGTCAGCAGGGTCGGATCTTCGAACCCTTCGTTCAGGTCGGACGCAAGAAAGGCGGCGCCGGGCTCGGACTGGCCCTGTGCAAGGAAATCGTCCAGCTCCACGGTGGACGCATGGGCGTCTACTCAAGGCCGGGGCAGGGCACCCAGTTCTATCTGGCCCTGCCGCTCTAGGGCTTCAGGCTTCATCATCCAGGCGCCGGGGCACCAGACGCCGGCCTCGGGTAATCAGCTCGGTAAACTGCAAGGCACTCAGGGCATGGGCGAACAGCCAACCCTGACCGAAGCTCACCCCCTCGCTGCTGAGCAGCGAAGCCTGGTCCTCGAATTCGATGCCCTCAGCGATCACCGTGAGATTCAAGGCGTGGGCCATGCGAATGATGTGGGGCGCCACGCCACTGCTGGCAGCATCGTGACCCAGGGCGTCGATAAAGGCCTTGTCGATCTTCAGGCAATCCACTGGCAGGCTTTGCAGATAGGCCAGGCTGCAGTAGCCGGTGCCGAAGTCATCGATCAGCACCTGATGCCCGACATCCCGCAAGGCCTGCAGGTTGTTGCGCGCCACCACCACGTCGATCAGGCCACGCTCGGTGACCTCGAAGGCGATCTGTCGCGCCGCCACCTTGTGCAAGGCCAGAAGCCGCGCCATGACCTGACCGATGCGCGGCACCATGACATCACAGGCCGCCAGGTTGACCGAGATATACAGCTGGGGATTGGCTCGCAATACGTGCCCCAGTTGCTCCAGCAGACGCTGCAGGACGAAGTCGGTGATCTGGCGGATCTGCCCGGTGTTTTCCGCCAGCGGAATGAACAGATCGGGACTGGTCAGGGTGCCGTCCGGACGCCGCCAGCGCAGTAACGCTTCGGCCCCTACACAGAGCCTGCTGTTGAGGTCGAAGATCGGCTGGTACAGCACCTGCAGCTCACCGCGTCGCAGCGCCCCTTGCAGCTCTGCTCCCAACGACTGGCGCTGCCGCGCCAACTGATACACCAGCCCGCCGATAAACAGCGCCAGCAACAGACTGAACGGTAACAACCACCACCAGCCATCGAGTACTTCCGCCTGCAGGCTGGCCCGGGGCGTGATCAGCACCAACTGGTACTCGGGATTCTGGGTCGGCATGCGATAGATCAGCAGGTCCGGGGTGACCTGCAGCGGCCCCTCGCGACTGGCGCGCCAGGGCTCCACCGGCGGCCAGGAACGGGCCTGACCCAGTACCGGAATCGCCCGGGAGCCATGCTCGACCACCACCATCAGGCTGCCACCGGCCGGCAAGTCCACCACATCGGTCAAGTGCCCACGGGAGGTGGCCACGCGAAAATTGCCCCGCCCCAGCATCAGAGCAGCGAGGTTTTCATTGGGTTGGGTCGAGGTGTTGAGCCAGTAGCTGTAGGTCGGCCCGCGGATATCCGGAGCCCTGGGCGAGGGCAGGAGATTCTGCCGCGGCCAGTTTGAGCACGTCTGGGTGGCATCCATGTAGGCCGCTTCATAAATGAAGCGATAGCTGTAGCTGACCTGCTGCAGGGCTGCGATCAGCTCGGCGTTGCACTCGCGCAGCGGCTGGGCCTCCAGCACATCCAGGCCTTCACGCAGTTGCCCGAACAGTTGCTCCAGACGCTCCAGAAAACGCTGGCCCTGGGCGTTCATCTGTTGGCTTTCTCGCTGCTGGACCTGATGCATGGCCACTCCGGCACTGCCCAGCAACAACACCGCCGCGCTCAGCACAGCCGCCAGCGTCGCCAGCAACCAGGGGCGATGGAACCAGGTACGCAGGGTCTGGCGAGCAACCGGCATCATGAAAGATCCGAAGGATTACCAATGAGTTATAGCAACTGATTGAGCAATCGGCCCGAACCGTCCGGCGGCGTCATTATTTTGTCTGGTTGAGCACCTGCAGGATGGCTGCGCTTTCGGCGTCCGGGGTGCCGTCGAATCGGCCCGGGCGATAGTGCATCTGGAAAGCCGCCAGCACGTGGCGGGTGGCCACATCCAGTTCGCCAGTCTGCGGCGTGGCATAGCCCAGGACCGCCAACTGTTGCTGGAACCAGCTGATGCTCGGCAGGTTAGCGGCAAAAAATGCCTGCTGGCGGGCCACTGCCTGAGCGTTTGGCCACAGGCCGAGTCCGGCGTCAGCCAGGCGCTTCCAGGGGAACAGCGGGCCCGGATCGAGCTTGCGCGATGGCGCGATGTCGCTGTGGCCAATGATGTGACGCGGGGAGATGTTGTTGCGCTTGCTGATGTCCTTGAGCAGCACGATCAGGTTCTGGATCTGCGCTTCGCTGTAGGGATACCAGAGCCGTCCGTTGGGGCCATCACGAAAGCCCGGGTTGACGATTTCAATGCCGATGGAGCTGGAGTTGAGCCAGGTCCGGCCCTGCCACTGGCTCTCGCCGGCGTGCCAGGCGCGGTATTGCTCGTCCACCAGTTTGTAGATCGTGGCGGACTTGTCGTCGCCGATCAGGTAATGACTGCTGACCTGACCGTGGGTCAGCAGGGCCAGGGAGCGTTCCAGGGATGCCGAGGTGTAATGAACGATGATGAACTGGGCGCGCTGGTCGTAATTGACCGAAGGGTGGCTGGTGTCAATACGCGGACCGCTGGCACAACCGGCGAGGACCAGGAGCGAAAAAGCAAGAGCAAGAAGTTTCATGGCAAAGGGCAGTACGCTGAAGAAAAGAATGCAACAGTGTAACGTACTGCTCCCAACGCCATGGGCAAAACCGAGGTTTCAGACAGGAATCGGCAAGCGTCTCAGCCTGCCTCTACCCGGTTGCGACCCGCATCCTTGGCCCGGTACAACGCCTGATCGGCTCTTTTGATCACCAGATCGCTGCGATCACCGGACTTGAAGGCACTCAGTCCGACGGACACGGTAATGGTCACTGGCTCGCCCTTGAAGTGGAACGGACACGCCTCGACCGCCGCTCGCAGCGCTTCCACTATCCGCGCGCCCGCTGGCAACGAGGTATTGGGCATCAGCAGGACAAACTCCTCGCCGCCGAAACGCGCGATAAAGTCGCTGCCACGCAGGCGCTTGCGCAACACATTGGCGATGATCTTCAACACCTTGTCACCGGCCAGATGACCGTAGTTGTCGTTGATCCGCTTGAAGTGATCGAGGTCGAGCATGGCCAGCAGCAGGCTGTTGCCATGTTGCCGCCATTGACCGACCTCGTGCTCCAGACGCTCGGTCCAGGCGGCGCGGTTGGGCAACCCGGTCAGCGGATCGATCAGAGCCTTTTGCCGCTGTTCCTCCAGGTGCTCACGGTAGCCCTGGGCCTCCTGCTCCATGCTCGAAACCCGCTCTGCCAGGCTTTGCAGACGGGCCGCCACTTCCTTCTCACGCTCATCGCGCTGCTTCTGGTGGTGATCCATGGTGCCCAGCAGGCCTTCCAGATGGCTTTCCAGTACCTGCTTGAGGTCATCCAGGTCTGCCGCCTCCTGCACGCTGCTCTGCAGGCCATCGACCTGCTCACGGATCTGGGTGTCCATGGCCCGTGCCGCCGAGCTGCTGTCGGCGTGGCCATCACTGGCCGCCTGCAGATTGCTCTGGAAAGCCTCGAGGCGCTCGTTGAGCTGTTTGAGGTACGTCTCGAACTCATGCTGGCCCGAATCGGTGATTGCCAGCATCAGCACCGCCAGATCATCGAGGATTGGCAGCAACTCGTACCAGTTCAGGCCATGTTGCAGACGATCACGCATGGCTTCGGCCTGAGGCCGATGACGTTCCGGCAGACTCAGGTCATCGAGCAGTCCCAGCAGGGTGTGTTCGATATGCTTGGCCACCGAGCTGTAGGAGGGCTCAGGAGAGTCCGGCAGGGCGTAGAGCACATCGTGCTCGGATTGCTCTGGATCGATGGCCGCCAAGGCCTCGGCCATGACCGGCGGCAAGGGCAGGCTGTCGAGCAGCACTGCCGGGGAAACCGCGGGAAGCGGTAACAGCTCATCGGGGTTGAGCGGACCGGGCTCGCTCTGAGGTACGGCGGCTACTTCTACCGGCGGCTGCAGAGGCGCTACCGGTAAAGCATCGACGGCGACAGAGGCCAGAGGCGCGACCTCGGCTGCAGCCGGAGCCGGAGCTTCGATCGCGACCTGGGGCGCTGGCTCAAGGGGTGCTTCCTGTGCCAGGACTGGTGGCACGAATGCCACCACCGACGACGGGGGCGGTACGCTGGCCGTTTCGGGCTCAATCTTGGCAGGGGCCTCGGAAACGGGCTGCGCAGCGGGTGTTGCCTCGGGCTTGGCCGGTGTCACGGCGACAGGTGCCGGAGGGACCTCAGCGACTTCCGGCAAATCCGTGGCCGGGGTCTGATAATGCTCGCGAACCACTTCGTCCGCTTCGCCAGCCTCTTCAACCTGGGGACGAGCGTCCACCGCAGGGACAGGAGCAGGCGCCGCTGGCGTAACCGCCTCAGCCTGGGGAGCATCGGCGGCGTCACGGGCACCGAACAGGCGCTGCAGCAGACTCGGGCGATCTGGTTCGGCGGGAGTTTCCAGCTGGCTCAGGGCCTTGCCCTGAAGATTGCTCAGCTCCCCCAGCAGCAAGGGGATCTCTCGCGCCTGACTGACCCGGCCATCCAGTTGCTTGGCGAAGGCCTTCAACGGGCGGCTGACTTCCCGGGGCAGGGGCAGGGACTGCAATTGGGTAACCAGGGCGGTCAAGGCACTGCTCATCTGGTTGACCCGGGTTTCACGCCGCTGCTCGGAGTCCAGCACGGCTTTTTCCAGACGGGGCAGCAGCGCTGCAAGCCCGGCATCCATGTCGTCGGTGCGCACAACCTCGCGCATCTCCTTCATGCACTGGTCGACCGCACGATCGGTACCCTCCGCCGCCAGGGTGCTACGCACCAGGCCACGACGTAGCAAGTCCAGTCGAGCGGCCCATCGGCGCTCAAGCTTTTCCTGCTGCTCGATACTTTTGAGGTATTTCTCTTTCCAGCGTTGGGCGTCGTCGCTCATTCATCGGTTCCGCGAGGTGCAGGACTCAACGCGGGCAATGCATCGGCCGTGAGCGAACCCGGCAGACGAATCTCTACCGCGACCGGCAGGTGATCGGATATGGGTTGGGCCAGGACTTCGACTCGCTCCAGGGTCAGGCTGGGGCTGAGGAGGATATGGTCCAGGCAGCGTTGCGGACGCCAGCTGGGGAAGGTCGCCTGCAGTTGCGGCGCCAACAGGCTGAGGTCACGTAAAGGGGAGTGCTCCAGCAGATCGCTGGCGTGGGTGTTCATGTCTCCCATCAGCACTTGATGCTTGTAGCCACCAATCAACTCGCGGATGTACGCCAGTTGCCGGGTTCGAGCCCGGGCGCCGAGCGCCAGGTGCATCATCACCACCACCAGCGCCTCGGGGCCTTCGCCAAATCGCACAAGGATCGCGCCGCGCCCCTTGGGGCCGGGCAGTGGATGGTCTTCGATGGCCCAGGGGCGCAAGCGACTGAGCACACCGTTGCTGTGCTGAGCCAAGCGTCCCAGGTTGCGATTGAGCTGTTGGTACCAGTAAGGGAAGGCACCCAGTTGGGCCAGGTGCTCCACCTGATTGACGTAGCCTGAACGCAGGCTGCCACCATCGACTTCCTGCAGGGCTACCAGATCGAAGTCCCCCAGCAGATTGCCGATCTTCTGCAGGTTGTCCGCACGTCCGTTATGGGGCAACAGGTGCTGCCAGCCACGGGTCAGGTAATGGCGATAACGCTCGGTGCTGATACCGACCTGAATATTGAAACTGAGCAAACGCAGGCGACTGTCCGCCGGCAGCCCGGTCGACGCCAAATGGTGCTCGTTTACCTGCGGATCATGCAGGCCAACGATGCGTTCAGAGCCCCAGCGCGGCATGGCGGCGGCGCTTACTTGGCTGCGCGCTCTTTGGCAATCAACTGGTCGGCGACGCTCAGCGCACCTTCAGGACCACCGGCGGAGCCCAGGTCGAAACGGTACTTGCCGTTGACCACCATGGTCGGTACGCCAGTGATCTGGTAGGCCTGAGCCTTCTTCTTGGCGTCTTCGACCTTGCCTTTGACGGCGAAGGAGTTGTAGGTGCTCAGGAACTTGTCCTTGTCGACGCCTTCGGCTACCAGGAATTCGGCCATCTCCTCTGGAGTGGCGAGTTTCTTGCCGCTATGGATGGCTTCGAACACGGCCTTGTGAACCTTGTGCTCGACGCCCATGGCTTCCAGGGTGATGAACAGTTGGCCATGAACGTTCCAGATACCGCCGAACATCGCCGGGATACGCACAAAGTTGACATCGCTAGGGAGTTTTTCAACCCAGGGATTGATGGTCGGCTCAAAGGCGTAGCAGTGCGGGCAGCCATACCAGAACAGCTCTACCACCTCGATCTTGCCAGGCACGGCAACCGGAACGGCGCTGCTCAACTCGACATATGTTTTACCGGCTTCAAGCGGCTCGGCGGCTTGAGCGGTCACGCCAAACAGGCTGGCGGTGACGAGAGCGGCGCTGAGAATCAGATTACGCATGCTTTACTCCTGGACAATTTTGGCGCCTCGCGCGACCTGAATTCAGACAGATCATGGCGGGCTTGAGTTCGCTAGTGTAGCGGCAGACGCCATAAAAAAGGGCGGCCTGAGCCACCCTTTATGCTTGCACCGTCAGATTAATCGATCATTAACGTTGCCGCGGCTCAACACCCTCGGCAACTTGATCGAGCAGGCCTTAGTGCAGGCCCTGAATATAGCTGGACACCGCCTCGATGTCTTTGTTGCTCAACTTGGCGGCGATACTGCGCATGACCATGGTATCGCCGTCATTGGTGCGGTTGCCTTCGCGGAAGTCGGTCAGCTGCTTGGCCACATATTGTGCGTGCTGCCCACCCAGGTGAGGGAAGCCGGCCGCTGCGTTACCAGCGCCATTTGGCGCATGGCAGCCGGTGCAGGCAGGCATGCCTTGATCCAGCTTGCCGCCCCGGAAGAGTTCTTCACCACGGGCCACGACTTTAGGATCGGCGGCGCCGACGCTGCCTTTCTGGCTGGCGAAATAGGCGGCGATGTCAGCCAGGTCCTGATCGTTCAGATTGGTCAGCATACCGGTCATTTCCAGCACTTGCCGCTTGCCGGACTTGATGTCGTGCAGCTGCTTCTCCAGGTACTTTTCCCCCTGACCCGCCAGCTTGGGAAAGTTTGGCGCCATGCTGTTCCCATCAGGGCCGTGGCAAGCGCCACATACTGCGGTTTTCGCCTGACCGGCAGCAGCGTCGCCTGCGGCATGGGCGACACCTGTGATGCCCAAGGTCAACAGCAGACTCACGAGTAATTTGTTCATCAGCTAATCCAACTACGGCTAAGGGTTAAGAGTTATGGACCGGAATCACTCGCTCATCCAATGGATGATGGCTCGGTAATCCTCGGCACTGCAGTCCATGCACAAACCACGCGGCGGCATCGCCTTGAAACCCTGGGTCACGTGTTGCACCAGCGTCTCCATACCTTGCGCCAACCTCGGCGCCCAAGCTTCCTGGTCGCCCTTGCGGGGCGCCGTGGGTAGTTGGCCGGAATGACAAGCCCCACAAACACGGTTGTACACAGCTTCCGGATCCTGTGTAGCCTGAGCGCTGTAAAGCGGCATCAAGACACCGGCAGCTAGCAGCCATTTCGTCATAAAACGACCTTTTCAGGGTTGAGAGCGTGCTGCGTTCTAATGCGCATTCAAGGTTTATCGCTCTCGTGAACTTCATCCTACGCTGGGACAAAGCGCACACAAAATCTGCGGCATTATATACTGGCGTTACTGAAACGGAAACGACACCGCTCGCCGCGTCCACTCTCGGCATCGCCCCTATCGGAAATCCCATGCAACTCAAGAACCCCATCCTCGGTCTGTGCCAACAGGCTACGTTCATGCTCAGCGCCGCCAAAGTCGATCAATGTCCTGACGATGACGGCTTTGAAGTGGCCTTTGCCGGGCGCTCCAACGCCGGTAAATCCAGCGCCCTGAACACCCTGACCCACGCCAGCCTGGCACGCACCTCGAAAACCCCGGGTCGCACGCAGTTGTTGAACTTCTTCAAACTAGACGACGATCGCCGTCTGGTCGACCTGCCGGGCTATGGTTACGCCAAAGTACCGATCCCGCTGAAGCAGCACTGGCAGCGCCACTTGGAAGCTTACCTGGGCAGCCGCGAGAGCCTTAAGGGCTTGATCCTGATGATGGATATCCGTCATCCCATGACCGACTTCGACCTGTTGATGCTGGACTGGGCGGTCGCCAGCGGCATGCCGATGCACATCCTGCTGACCAAGGCCGACAAACTGACCTATGGCGCAGCCAAGAACACCCTGCTCAAGGTGCAGTCGCAGATCCGCAAGGGCTGGGGCGAAGCGGTCACCATCCAACTGTTCTCGGCCCCCAAGCGCATGGGCCTGGAAGAGGCCTACACCGTGCTGGCAGGCTGGATGGAACTGGCCGACAAAGGCGCCGAAACCGAGGCCTGAGAAAGAGTTTCAAATTGTCTGCGCGGTGATCAGACAAGGTAAAAAGCGGCGGGAAAGCGGAGTTTAGGGGCCTAAATGAGCATTTCCCGCCGCTTTTTAACGCAGCATGGTCGCCGCGCAGGCAATTTTCAGGCAAAAAAAACCCCGGACTTCGTATGGGGAGGGGGAAGTTCGGGGTTCAAGTTCTAGACCGCTAGGGCGGGGTCCAGATATCTGCCAACACTTAACACAACATAGGAGCATCGAAGGGCTTCACCAGCCATTCAGTAACTCTGAGTGAGCTTTCACCGATTTAGTTCCGGCGGATTGCAAAAACTATTGGCAATAAACGATGAAATTTTCCGTGCTAATAGCCCCTGGCCAGCTTTTGCCGCGACACTATGCCGCGGCAAAAACCGCTTAAAAGAGCCCTTAGTGGGCCTCATCCCAGTTATTTCCCACGCCGACTTCAACCAATAACGGCACATCCAGAGTTGCGGCACCGCTCATGTAGCCGCGAATCTCATCACGTACTTGATCCACCAGGTCCTCACGCACCTCCAGCACCAGTTCGTCGTGTACTTGCAGAATGACCCGGGCATCCAGCCCCGAGGACTCCAGCCAGTTGTCCACCGCCACCATGGCCTTCTTGATGATATCCGCCGCCGTGCCCTGCATCGGCGCGTTGATCGCGGTGCGCTCGGCCCCGGCACGCTCCTGCGGCTTGTTGGAGTTGATCTCCGGCAGGTACAGCCGGCGACCGAAGATAGTCTCTACGTACCCTTGGTCCGCCGCCTGGGCACGGGTACGGTCCATATACTCGCGAACCCCCGGATAGCGGGCGAAATAGGTATCGATGTAGGCCTTGGCCTGCTTGGTATCGACGCCGATATCCTTGCCCAGCTTCTGCGCGCCCATGCCATAGATCAAACCAAAGTTGATGGCCTTGGCACTGCGACGCTGATCGGACGTAACGTCCTTGAGCTCCACCTTGAACACTTCGGCAGCCGTAGCGGTGTGCACATCCAGGTTGTTGCGGAAGGCATTGAGCAGGCCTTCGTCCCGGGACAAGTGCGCCATGATCCGCAACTCGATCTGCGAATAGTCCGCCGCCAGCAGCTTATAGCCGGCCGGGGCGATAAAGGCCTGGCGAATACGCCGACCTTCCGCGGTGCGCACCGGAATGTTCTGCAGGTTCGGATCACTGGAGGACAGACGCCCGGTAGACGCCACAGCCTGATGATAGGAAGTGTGGATACGCCCCGTGCGCGGGTTGATCTGCTCAGGCAGGCGATCGGTGTAGGTGCTTTTCAGCTTGCTCATGGAGCGGTACTGCATCAACACCCGGGGCAGCGGATAGTCGTCTTCGGCGAGCTTGGCCAACACCTCTTCAGCCGTAGAAGGCTGGCCCTTGGCGGTCTTCTTCAGCACCGGCAGGCCGAGTTTGTCGTAGAGAATCGTCCCCAGTTGCTTGGGCGAGCCCAGGTTGAACTCCTCACCCGCGATCTCGAAAGCCTCGCGCTCAAGGGCAACCATCTTGTCCCCCAGCTCGATGCTCTGAATCCCCAGCAGCTTGTCGTCCACCAGAGCGCCCTGACGCTCGATACGCGCCAGGACCGGCACCAGCGGCATCTCGATATCGGTCAATACGCTGGCCAGGCTCGGAATGGCTGTCAGCTTCTCGAACAGCACCTGGTGCAGACGCAAAGTCACATCGGCATCTTCAGCAGCATACGGCCCCGCCTGCTCAAGGGGGATCTGATCGAAAGTCAGCTGTTTGGCGCCCTTGCCGGCGATGTCCTGGAAGCTCACGGTGCTGTGGTCCAGGTACTTCTGCGCCAGGCTGTCCATGTCATGGCGAGTGGCGGTGGAGTTGAGCACGTAGGATTCGAGCATGGTGTCGAAGGCAATGCCGCGCACGTTGATGCCGTTGGCCTGATCGCCACCTATGGCGCAATTGGCCAGGATGTTCATGTCGAACTTGGCGTGCTGACCGACCTTGAGCAGCTTGGGATCTTCCAGCAACGGCTTCAAAGCCAGCAGCACAGTGTCGCGATCCAGCTGCTCCGGAACGCCCATATAGGAGTGGGTCAACGGAACGTAGGCCGCTTCCCCGGCCTTGACCGAGAAGGACAGCCCCACCAGTTGCGCCTGTTGTGCATCGATACCGGTGGTCTCGGTATCGAACGCAATCAGCTTGGCGTTTTTCAGCTTCTCCAGCCAGACCGCAAAACGCTCCTGGTCGAGGATGGTTTCGTACTGCAACTCAAGTGGCGCCTGCTCCGCCGCTGCCGGTTGCTCTGCCACCGCCTCAGGCGCATCGGCAGAGCTGAGCTCGACGCGCTTGGCGTCACGCTGCAAATCATCGAGCCAGCTCTTGAATTCCAGCAGGCTGTAGAGCTCCGCCAGTTTCTCGCGGTCGGGCTCGCGCAAGTGCAGGTCATCCAGCCCCACATCCAGGGCCACATCCACCTTGATGGTCGCCAACTGATAGGAGAGAAAGGCCATCTCCTTGTGCTCTTCCAGCTTGGCCGGCAAGGTCTTGGCGCCGCGAATCGGCAGGGTCGGCACGATATCAAGCTGCTCGTAGAGCTCCTTCAGGCCGCCATTGACCCCGACCAGCAAACCGGAAGCCGTCTTCGGACCAATACCCGGTACGCCCGGAATGTTGTCGGAAGAATCGCCCATCAGTGCCAGGTAATCGATGATCTGCTCGGGAGCGACGCCGAATTTCTCCTTCACGCCTTCCACATCCATGCTGCTACCGGACATGGTGTTGACCAAGGTAATGTGCCCGTCGACCAACTGGGCCATGTCCTTGTCACCGGTGGAAATCACCACCGGGCGATCCGCCGCCGCGCTGCTGCGGGCCAGGGTGCCGATCACGTCATCGGCCTCGACCCCTTCCACGCACAGCAGCGGGAAGCCCAGGGCGATCACGCTGGCGTGCAGCGGCTCGATCTGCACCCGCATGTCATCGGGCATGCTCGGGCGGTTGGCCTTGTATTCGGCGTACATGTCATCGCGGAAGGTCCCGCCCTTGGCATCGAACACCACCGCGAACGGGCTGTCCGGGTACTGCTTGCGCAGGCTCTTGAGCATGTTCAGCACGCCCTTGACCGCGCCGGTAGGCAGGCCTTTGGAGGTGGTCAGAGGTGGCAACGCGTGAAACGCGCGGTACAGATATGAAGAACCGTCCACCAGGACGAGGGGGGCTTGGCTCATGAGCAGGATCAACCTTTTCGGCGGGTCCGGCGCTAGAATAGCGGGACCGTTGACGACAAAGGGACAAGGTTATCATGCGCACACTAAATCGCTTGCTGCTGGCCGGCTTGATTGCAATCGCTCCAATGGCCGTGATCGCCGCAGAAGATGCGCCGTCAGCGGACCCGGAAGTGACCATTCGCACGGAAGGCGACAAGACCATCCAGGAATACCGGCAAAATGGCTTTCTGTACGCCATCAAAGTCACGCCCAAGGGCGGTAAACCCTACTTCCTGGTGCGCGCTGATGGCTCCGACGGCAACTTCATCCGTTCGGATCAGCCGGATATGCTGATCCCTTCGTGGAAAATCTTTGAGTGGTAAACCACTCCGACTTCAACTCATTGGCGCTGGCTCGATAGCGGCGCCCGTACTGGCAGTTTTTAACCATGTCTGTGTTCACCCCCCTGGCTCGGCCCGAGCTGGAAACCTTTCTCGCCCCTTATGGGCTCGGCCGCCTGCTTGACTTCCAGGGGATCGCCGCTGGTAGCGAAAACACCAACTTCTTCATCAGCCTGGAGCAGGGCGAGTTCGTCCTGACCCTGGTGGAGCGCGGCCCGGTCCAGGAAATGCCGTTCTTCATCGAACTGCTGGACGTGCTGCATCAGGCCGACCTGCCGGTGCCTTACGCACTGCGCACCACAGACGGCGTAGCCCTGCGGGAATTGGCTGGCAAACCGGCGTTGCTGCAACCGCGCCTGGCGGGCAAGCACATCAAGGAAGCCAACGCCCAGCATTGCTCTCAGGTGGGTGAGTTGCTCGGGCATCTGCACGTGGCGACCAAGGACAACATGATCAAACGCAAGACTGATCGTGGCCTGGACTGGATGCAGGAAGAGGGCACCCAGCTGTTGTCGCACCTCGATGCTCCCGCTCAAGACCTGCTGCAGCGGGCGCTGGATGAAATCACCGAACAGAAGACCGGGATCCTTGCCTTGCCTCGGGCCAACATCCACGCCGATCTGTTTCGCGACAACGCGATGTTCGAAGGCACCCATCTGACCGGCCTGATCGACTTCTACAACGCTTGCTCGGGGCCGATGCTCTACGACGTGGCCATTGCCTTGAACGACTGGTGCTCCGACGCCGAAGGCGTGATCGACGGACCCCGGGCCCGGGCGCTGTTGGGCGCCTATGCGGCGCTGCGACCATTCACTGCGGCCGAGGCCGAACTCTGGCCGACCATGCTGCGGGTGGCCTGCGTACGCTTCTGGCTGTCACGACTGATTGCCGCCGAGAGTTTCGCCGGCCAGGACGTACTGATTCACGATCCAATGGAGTTCCAGCAGCGCCTGGCACAGCGGCAACAGGTCAGCCTCACGCTGCCGTTCGCCCTGTAAAACTTTTCGCGGGCCAGCCCGCTCCTACAGGTGCACTCTGTAGGAGCGGGCTGGCCCGCGAAAGTCATCCCGCAACAATCCCTGCTTAAAGCTGCTCCAGACAGCCCGCCAGATCGTTCCCCAATTTCTCCAGCACCTGCTCATAGCCCTGAGCGGTCGCGGGCGTATAACCACCCAGCGCATCCAGCTCTGCCAGTTTCACCGGCAAGCCGGCCACCAACGTCTCGGCCAGCCGTGGACGCAGAGGCGGCTCGCTGAACACACAGGTCTTGCCCACCTGCTGCAAGCGCGCGCGCATGGCCGCCACGTGCTGCGCACCCGGCTGCACTTCCGCAGCAACGCTGAACACCCCGGCGTGCTTGAGGCCATAAGCGTCCTCGAAGTAATCGAATGCCTCATGGAACACGAAGTAGGGCTTGCCGGCGATCCCCGCCAGACGAGCCTTCAAACGGGTATCCAGGGCATCCAGACGCTCATTGAATGCTTTCAGGTTGCTCTGGTAACGGGCAGCGTTGGCCGGGTCGGCAGCGCTCAAGTCCGCAGCGATGCGCGTCGCGATCACCCGGGCATTTATCGGCGACAGCCACAGGTGGGCATCCAGGCTTCCCGGGCGATGATCGTGATCGTGTTCGTCGGCTTCTTCGGCATGCGAGTGGCTATCTTCGGCGAAATGGCGAAGCTTCATGCCCGGCAGATCCTGCACCGCCACCGAGGGCAGGCTGCGCCCCTTAAGGACCCGCGGCAGAAAACCCTCCATGTCCGGGCCGATCCAGTACAGCAGGTCCACACTCTGCACCTTGCGTACGTCCGACGGACGCAGCGCATAGTTGTGCGGCGACGCACCCGGCGGCAGCAGCACCTCGGGAACCGCAACGCCGTCCTGCACCGCCGCCGCGATCAGTTGCAGCGGCTTGATGCTGGTGAGTACCCGGACTTCGGCCTGGGCCGAGCCGATCGCGAACAAGCTGAAGGTAAAAGCGACAAAAAGGCGAAAAAGTGTGGGCACGATGGACACTCGAAGAGGCGAGAACGGGTAACATAATAACGTCTCTCACAAACCTCGTCGCCGCTCATGCCTAAAACACCCCTTGCCAGCCGTCCACACGACCACTCTCACTGCGTACACAGCGCACTGTCTGAGGCCGACGCCCTGTGCGCACGGCAAGGCCTGCGCCTGACCGCCCTGCGTCGGCGGGTACTGGAGTTGGTGTGGCAAAGCCACAAGCCCCTGGGGGCTTACGACATTCTCGCCGTACTCAGCGAGCAGGACGGTCGTCGCGCCGCCCCGCCAACGGTTTACCGGGCCCTGGATTTCCTCCTGGAAAACGGCCTGGTACACCGCATCGCCTCGCTTAACGCCTTCGTCGGCTGCAACCACCCGGAACACGCGCACCAGGGTCAGTTCCTGATCTGTCGCGAATGCCACGCCGCCATCGAGCTCGAACAGAAATCCATCAGCGACGCCATCATCACCAGCGCCCGCGACGTCGGCTTCGTGGTCGAGGGCCAGACTGTCGAAGTGGTCGGACTCTGCTCGGGCTGCCAGGGGGCTTGATGAGCACTGCGTTGATCCGCCTCGAGCAGGTCGGGGTGACCTTTGCCGGGCAGAACGTCCTGGACAACATCCAGCTCAGCGTCGAGCCCGGGCAGATCGTGACCCTGATCGGCCCCAACGGCGCCGGCAAGACCACCTTGGTGCGCGCCGTACTGGGCCTGCTCAAGCCCGACAGCGGCAGCGTCTGGCGCAAGCCCAAGCTGCGGGTCGGCTACATGCCGCAAAAGCTCCATGTCGACCCGACCCTGCCCCTGTCGGTACTGCGCTTTCTGCGCCTGGTGCCAGGCGTGGATCGCAGCCGAGCCTTGGCAGCCCTCAAGGAAGTCGGCGCCGAGCAGGTGATCGACAGCCCGGTGCAAAGCATTTCCGGTGGCGAAATGCAGCGCGTGCTGCTGGCCCGGGCATTGCTGCGCGAGCCTGAACTGCTGGTACTCGACGAGCCGGTACAAGGCGTTGACGTCGCCGGCCAGGCCGAGCTCTACAGCCTGATCACCCGCCTGCGGGACCGGCATGGCTGCGGCGTGCTGATGGTCTCCCATGACTTGCATCTGGTAATGAGCACCACCGACCAGGTGGTCTGCCTGAACCGCCACGTCTGCTGCTCGGGCCACCCCGAACAGGTCAGCGGCGATCCCGCCTTCGTCGAACTGTTTGGCAAGAACGCACCAAGCCTGGCGATCTACCACCACCATCACGATCACGCCCATGACCTGCATGGCTCGGTGGTCACCCAGCCCGCCTCGGGCCACCCCCATGTCCACGGAGAAAACTGCAAGCATGGCTGATTTTCTGCTCTACGCCCTGCTCGCAGGTTTGGCCCTGGCGGTGGTTGCCGGCCCCTTGGGGTCCTTCGTGGTCTGGCGGCGCATGGCCTACTTTGGCGACACCCTGTCCCATGCTGCGCTCCTGGGAGTCGCCCTGGGTTTCCTGCTGGATGTCAGCCCCGCCGTGGCAGTCACCGTAGGTTGCCTGTTGCTGGCGGTGCTGCTGGTGACCCTGCAACAACGCCAGCCTCTGGCATCCGACACGCTGCTGGGGATTCTTGCTCCCAGCACACTGTCCCTGGGCCTGGTGGTACTAAGCTTCATGCATGAAGTGCGAATCGACCTGATGGCCTACCTGTTCGGTGACCTGCTGGCGATCAGCCCGGGCGATCTGGCGTGGATTCTCGGTGGCAGCGCAGCGGTGCTGTTGCTGCTGGTGGCACTGTGGCGGCCCCTGCTGGCAATCACCGTGCACGAGGAGTTGGCCAAGGTCGAAGGCCTGCCCGTGGCTGCGCTGCGCCTGGCGCTGATGCTGTTGATTGCCGTGGTGATTGCGGTGGCGATGAAGATTGTCGGGGTATTGCTGATTACCTCGTTGCTGATCATCCCGGCCGCTGCGGCACAGCGTCACGCCCGTTCGCCGGAGCAGATGGCCCTGGGCGCAAGCCTGCTGGGCATGCTCGCGGTGTGCGGCGGGCTGGCGCTGTCCTGGTTCAAGGACACCCCGGCCGGGCCGTCGATCGTGGTCACGGCCGCCGCATTGTTTCTGCTGAGTTTTGTTCTGCCCCGTCGAGGGGTGTAGACTTGCTCGCTTTTTGCGCAATTAGAGAGTCGCAGGAATGAAGCCGTTCGCCTCCCGTTATCTGCTCCTTGTCGCATTCTCCCTGCTGCTGGGGGCCTGCCAAAGCACGCCACCGGCGACCACCCAGGTCCCCGATGCGCGGGCCTCGGCCATCGCGCAGCTGGAACAAAACATTGCCAGCAGTGAGCTGGCCACCGCTGAAGACCAACTCAGTGCACTGCAGGCACAAACGCCTGACGACCCACAGTTGGTGCAATACCAGCGGCAGATTGCCGAAGCCTATCTGCAGCGCAGCCAGATCGTCCTGCAAAAGGGCGATGTGAATGCCGCGGCCACAGCCCTGAGTCGGGCTCGGGCGCTGATGCCCAAGGCCCCGGCGCTGACCGGTGGGGTCAACAACGCCATCGCCCATGCACGCAAGGCCGAGCTGGACCAGGCCGAAGCCGCCTTGAAGGCTGCCGAAGCGCGCCCAGCGGCCAAGCTGATCGATTCTGCGGCCCAGAGCACCACCATCGCCTTGAACGTCACCGATATCCGCAAGCTGCGTCATCAGCTCGATGCGCTGGCCACCGATGTGGTGAATTATCAGTGCGACGTGAGCATCCAGGTGCCGCGCACCGAGGATTATCCCTGGCTGTCGACCTTGCTCGGCAAGCGGGTGAAGAAACTCGACCCCGACTTTGAACAGAAGATCAGCCGGCAGATCGTGCGCCATGTACCGGCGCAGATGGTCTTGAGCCCGCGCAAGGCGCAGTAAAGCCCTCGCCGGCAAGCCGGCTCCTACCGGGAGCGGGCTGGTCGGCGAAAGTTTGTTCAGGCCGGGATTGCCTTGGCCTTTTCCTCTCGATCCCAGACCCGATGCTGCCCAATGGCGGCAAAGAACGCTTTGAGTGCTTTGGCATCTCCTCCAACGAT
This sequence comes from Pseudomonas danubii, assembly GCF_042980055.1. Taxonomy (NCBI): domain Bacteria; kingdom Pseudomonadati; phylum Pseudomonadota; class Gammaproteobacteria; order Pseudomonadales; family Pseudomonadaceae; genus Pseudomonas; species Pseudomonas danubii. The sequence goes on along the minus strand of NZ_CP116502.1, from coordinate 1,320,141 downwards.
CAAGCCCTTGTCTGCTTCCAGCTTGAGCACCGCCAGCAGCTCCCGGGCTTCGCCGTGCAAGGCGATGGCCTTGAGATGTTTGTAGGCCTCCAACAGGTAATGCAGCGCCACACCATTGCCGCTCAGGGTCTTGATCGACTGCGCGCCGCCCGGCACGAACACCGCGTCGAACGCCACTGACGGCAGGCCTTCCATGGAAGCATCCACCGACAGGCGCTTGCCATCCGCGCTGGTAACCGGTGCCGAGGTCGGCCCCAACAGCTTGGCGTGCGCCCCTTCAGCCTTGAGAGCCTTCTTCAACGCGTCAATCGCTGCACCATCAACGCCGTTGGCCGCTAGAATCGCCACTTTCCGCGTTTTGATATGACCCGGCAGCAGGTTCGCCTGGCTCAGGGCCGGCGAGCGTGTCAGCGACGTCTTGCGCTCAGCCACAGTGGCCTTCTTCGGCGCCGCCAAGCCCAGGTTCTCGGCCACACGAGCGGCCAGGTGCAGATCGATGTTGGCGAGGATCTCGTTCACTTGCCGCTCACGGATCCACTGCCGCTCGACCTTGCCCAGCTCGAAGCTGTAGGCCGCGATGATGTGTTCCTGCTCGTGCTTGCTCATGCTGTTGAAGAACAGCCGTGCCTGGGAGAAATGATCGCCGAACGACTCGCTGCGCTGGCGGATCTTGTGGGCATCGATGCGCTCGTTATAACTCTCGAAGCCACCATCCTGGGCCGCCGGCGGGGTTTCTTTCGGCCAGCCCCCATCAATGGAGTTCGGCTCGTAGGCAGCCCGCCCCCTGTCGATGGTGCTGCGGTGCATGGCGTCGCGCTGACCATTGTGCAAAGGGGTCAGCGGTCGGTTGATGGGCAGCTCATGAAAGTTCGGCCCACCCAGGCGACTGATCTGTGTATCGGTGTAGGAAAACAGCCGCCCTTGCAACAACGGGTCGTTGGAGAAATCGATCCCCGGCACGATGTGCCCCGGGCAGAAGGCGACCTGCTCGGTTTCGGCAAAATAATTGTCGGGGTTGCGGTTGAGCACCATCTTGCCCAGGGGCGTGATCGGCACCAGTTCCTCGGGGATCAGCTTGGTGGGGTCGAGAATGTCGAAGTCGAAATTGTGTTCGTCTTCTTCGGCGATGATCTGCACGCCGAACTCCCACTCCGGGTAATCCCCGGCTTCGATGGAGTCCCACAGGTCACGGCGATGGAAGTCGGTGTCCTTGCCGGCGAGCTTCTGCGCCTCGTCCCAGACCAGGGAACAGGTGCCCACCGTCGGCCGCCAGTGAAACTTGACGAAGCTTGCGCGCCCCTCGGCGTTGATCAGACGGAAGGTGTGCACGCCAAAGCCCTGCATGCTGCGCAGGCTTTTCGGAATGGCCCGATCGGACATGGCCCAGATCACCATGTGTGCCGATTCCGGCTGCAGGGAGACAAAATCCCAGAAGGTGTCGTGGGCCGAGCCGCCGGTGGGGATTTCGTTATGCGGCTCGGGTTTCACCGCATGCACGAAGTCGGGGAACTTGATGGCGTCCTGAATGAAGAACACCGGCATGTTGTTGCCCACCAGATCGAAGTTGCCCTCGTCGGTGAAGAACTTCACCGCAAAACCCCGGACATCACGCACGGTATCGCCGGAGCCTCTTGGCCCCTGGACCGTGGAAAAGCGCACGAACACCGGGGTCTTCTTCTGCGGATCGCGCAGGAAACCGGCCTTGGTCAGCGCCGAATGATTGTCGTAGCTCTGGAAGTAGCCATGGGCGCCAACACCCCGGGCGTGAACGATGCGCTCGGGAATCCGCTCATGGTCGAAGTGGGTGATCTTCTCCCGCATGATGAAGTCTTCCAGCAGCGAAGGACCACGAGCGCCCGCCTTGAGGCTGTTCTGGTTGTCAGCGACCTTCACCCCCTGATTGGTCCGCAGGGCCTGGCCCGTGGCGTCGGAGCGGAACGGCTCCAGGCTCTGTAACTTGGTGTTGCTGTTGCCCCGGTCCAGGGTATCGGTCCCGGCCATCTGGCTTTTCGGGGCATTGGGCTTTTTCGTACTCATCAGACAAAAACTCCTCGTTGGCGAAGTCCCTGGCGCGCCGGGGCTTCGTGAACACAGGCCCGCAGGCACGGCACCTGGGGCTTTTCGAGTGGCTTAAGTAGTGACTGACGAGAAACCGCGAGCGTTCCTTTTTTATGACCTTTGATCGCGTTATTGCCAAATGGCAGGATGATTGCGAAATAAATGCTAAGAACCTCTATACGGACAGGCTAAAATGCGCGCCCGGCTAACCGCTGATCCTTTTCTAACGCGCCCCACAAGGTTCGCTACGTGATCGAGTTTCAAAACGTCCATAAAACCTACCGGGTCGCCGGTAAGGATATTCCCGCCCTGCACCCGACCAGTCTTCGGGTCGAGAATGGCCAGGTGTTCGGCCTGATCGGTCATTCCGGCGCGGGCAAAAGCACGCTGCTGCGCCTGATCAACCGCCTGGAAAACCCCAGCGGCGGCACGATCATCGTCGACGGTGAAGAAGTCACCGCGCTGGACGCCAACGGCCTGCGCCGCTTCCGCCAACAGGTCGGGATGATCTTCCAGCACTTCAATCTGCTGTCCTCCAAGACTGTGGCTGACAACGTCGCCTTGCCCCTGACCCTGGCCGGCGAGCTGTCGCGCAGCGACATCGAACGCCGTGTGGCTGAGTTGCTGGAGCGGGTCGGCCTGTCCGACCACGCCAAGAAATACCCGGCACAACTGTCCGGCGGCCAGAAGCAGCGCGTCGGCATCGCCCGCGCCCTGGCCACCAAGCCAAAGATCCTGCTGTGCGACGAAGCCACCAGCGCCCTCGATCCGCAGACCACGGCCTCGGTCCTGCAACTGCTGGCCGAGATCAATCGCGAGCTGAACCTGACCATCGTTCTGATCACCCACGAAATGGACGTGATCCGTCGCGTCTGTGACCAAGTGGCGGTCATGGACGCCGGCCAGATCGTCGAACAGGGCTCGGTGGCCGAGGTGTTCCTGCACCCCAAGCACCCGACCACCAAACGCTTCGTCCAGGAAGACGAGCAGATCGACGAGAACGAGCAACGCGACGACTTCGCCCACGTCCCGGGGCGTATCGTGCGCCTGACTTTCCAGGGCGATTCCACCTACGCACCGCTGCTGGGCACTGTGGCCCGGGAGACCGGGGTCGACTACAGCATCCTCGCCGGACGCATCGACCGCATCAAAGACACCCCTTACGGGCAACTGACCCTGGCCATCACCGGCGGTGACATGGAAGCGGCCTTCGCCCGCTTCACCGCGGCGGATGTCCACATGGAGGTGCTGCGCTAATGAGCGGCTTACTGCATTACTTCGACAACGTTGACTGGGCCGATATCGGAGTGGCGGCCAGCGACACCATGGTCATGCTCAGCACGTCCCTGGTATTCACCGTACTGGTCGGCCTGCCGCTGGGGGTCTTGCTGTTCCTGTGCAGCCCAAGGCAGTTGCTGGAACAGAAAAATGTCTATTCGATCCTGGGCTTTGTGGTCAACGCCATCCGTTCGCTGCCGTTCATCATCCTGCTGATTGTGATGATTCCGACCACTATCCTCATCACGGGCACCTCCCTGGGTGTGGCGGGCGCCATCCCTCCGCTGGTGGTGGGCGCTTCCACCTTCTTCGCGCGCCTGGTGGAAACCGCTCTGCGTGAAGTGGATCGCGGCATTATCGAGGCCACCCAGGCCATGGGCGCCACGACCCGGCAGATCATCATGAACGCCCTGCTGCCCGAGGCCTGCCCCGGCATCATCGCGGCGATCACGGTCACCGCCATCGCCCTGGTCGGCTACACCGCCATGGCTGGTGTCGTGGGTGCAGGCGGCCTCGGTGACCTGGCCATTCGTTATGGTTACCAGCGTTTCCAGGACGATGTGATGGTGGTGACCGTGGTGATGCTGATTGTGTTGGTTCAGGTTCTGCAAACCGTTGGCGATAAGCTGGTGGTGCACTTTTCCCGCAAATAATTGCAATCGCCGGCCCCGGCCGGCAGGCGCCCGGGGTCGGGCGACTTACAAGGAGCTTGTTCGATGAAAAAACTACTCGTCGCTTTCGCAGCCGTTGCCGCGTTCTCCGCGCACGCCGCCGAAACCCTGACCGTGGCCGCCACACCGGTGCCCCACGCCGAGATCCTGGAATTCGTCAAACCGGCCCTGGCCAAAGAAGGCGTGGACCTGAAGGTCAAGGTCTTCACCGACTACGTGCAGCCCAACGTGCAAGTGGCCGAAAAACGCCTGGACGCCAACTTCTTCCAGCACCAGCCATACCTGGATGAGTTCAACAAGGCCAAGGGCACCAAGCTGGTGAGCGTGGCCGGCGTGCACCTGGAACCCCTGGGCGCCTACTCCAGCAAATACAAGCAACTCTCCGAATTGCCAGGCGGCGCCACCGTGGTGATCCCCAACGACGCCACCAACGGCGGTCGCGCCCTGTTGCTGCTGGACAAGGCCGGCCTGATCAAGCTCAAGGATTCCAACAACATCCTGGCCACCATCAAGGACATCACCGAGAACTCCAAGGACCTGAAGTTCCGCGAACTGGAAGCCGCCACCATCCCCCGCGTGCTGACTCAGGTCGACCTGGCCCTGATCAACACCAACTACGCCCTGCAGGCCAAGCTGGACCCTTCCAAGGATGCCCTGGTGATCGAAGGCAAGGATTCGCCTTACGTGAACATCCTGGTCGCCCGTCCTGACGACAAGGACTCGGACGCCATGAAGAAACTGGTCGCCGCCCTGCACAGCCCAGAAGTGAAGCAATTCATTCTCGAGAAGTACAAAGGCGCCGTACTGCCAGCGTTCTGATCGGTTGCAGAAATACAAACGGGGCGCCTTGGGCGCCCCGTTTTGTTTGTAACCGCTGCCGAAGGCTGCGATAAGGCGCAAAGCGCCTTCCGAGGGCCTCAAGCACGCGTCCTCTTCGAGGCCGATCGCAGCCTGCGGCAGCGGCTACAGGGTTCAGCGGTTCAGCGGTTCAGCGGTTCAGCGGTTCAGCGGTTCAGCGGTTCAGCGGTTCAGCGGTTCAAGCATGCCGCGTTATTGGCGCTGCAACATCACCGGCAACTGGGCCACCAGCTTCTGGTTGTTCAACGGTGCGCGGATAAAGCCACGCTGGTGGCCGTCCGGACCGATCACCGCGAGGTTGCCGCTGTGGTCCACGGTGTAGTTGGGCTTGCTGGTGTCCGCCGGAATGAAGGGAATGCTCACCGCGTTGGCCAGTTTCTGCAGGTCTTCCACCGAGGCGGCGGTCAGGCCCTTGAAGTCCTTGTCGAAGTAGCCCAGGTACTGCTTGAGCTGTTGCGGCGTATCGCGGTTGGGGTCGACGCTGACCAGGATCACCTGCAGCTTGTCCACCGCCTCCTTGGGCAGCTCACTCTTGATCTGCCGCAGTTGGGCCAGGGTGGTGGGGCAGATGTCCGGGCAGAAGGTGTAGCCGAAGAACAGCAGCGACCACTTGCCCTTCAACTCATCGATCACCACGGGCTGGCCGTCCTGGTCGAGCATCTTCACCGCAGGCAGCGTACGGCTCTGGGGCAGGAGGATGATGCCGGCGTCGATCAATGCGGTGGGATCGCCCTGACCCTTGCCGGACAGTACTTTGTTGACGGTCAGCCCCAGGATCAGGGCCACCAGCGCAACGAGAATAAAGACGGTTTTCTGAGTTCGAGTCATAGGTTCAACAATAGGTAGTGGTCTACGAGCAGGGCGATGAACAGCAGGAACAAGTAGTAAATAGAGTACTTGAAGGTGTTGATCGCCGCGTGCGGCCGAGTGCCACGGTACAGCACCCAGGCCCATTGCAGGAAGCGCCCGCCCAGAAGCAAAGCGCACACCAGGTACAGCACGCCGCTCATGTGGATGGCATAGGGCAGCAGGCTCACCGCCAGCAGGGCAAAGGTATAGAGCAGGATGTGCACCTTGGTGTAGTGCTCACCGTGGGTCACCGGCAGCATCGGGATATCGGCCTTGGCGTATTCCTCCTTGCGATGGATGGCCAGGGCCCAGAAGTGCGGCGGGGTCCAGGCGAAAATGATCAGCACCAGCAGCAGCGGCTCGGCGCTCAAGTGCCCGGTAGCAGCAACCCAGCCCAGCAGCGGCGGCGCCGCACCGGCCAGTCCGCCGATCACGATGTTCTGCGGCGTCGCGCGTTTCAGAAAGCCGGTGTAGACCACCGCGTAGCCCAGCAAGGACGCCAGGGTCAGCCAGGCCGTGAGCGGATTGGTGAACGCCAGCAGCAGCGCTTGCCCGGCCAACGCCAGGCACAGGGCGAACGCCAAGGCCGCCCGGGGTGAAACCCGGCCTTGGGCCAGGGGCCGTTTGTGGGTCCGGGCCATCAGCGCGTCGATGCGTCGGTCCACCACATGGTTCACCACCGCCGCGCCACCCGCGCACAGGGCAATGCCCAGGTTGCCGAACACCAGCACCGTCCACGGCACCCCCGCGCGGGTGGCGAGGAACATGCCCACCAGGGAGGTGATCAGCATCAGCACCACCACCTTGGGTTTGGTCAGCTCCAGGTAATCGCGCCAGATGGCCTGGGGATGCTGATGTTCGCTGATCAGAGTCGCCATGGCATCTCTCCTTTGATGGTGATGGGACCCGCCATCTGTTTGCGCGGGCTGAGACGCCAGCCCAGGGGCAGGCGATCCCGGGCCTGCACCAGGCTGGTACGGGCGTGATAGTTGACCAGCACCAGGGTCAGCAACAGCACCGCGCCCCCGGCGTTATGCGCCACCGCCACCGGCAGCGGCAAATGGAACAGCACGTTGCTGATGCCCAGGCTGACCTGCGCCGCCAGCGCCACCAGCACCAGCCCGGCCAGGCGGGTCATGCCGGTTTGCCGGAGTTGCCAGGCCAGCCCCAGCAACACCAGGGTCACCAGCACCGCGCCGACCCGGTGGGTCATGTGGATGGCGGTGCGGGCGTCACTGTCCAATTGTCCGCCCAGGTAGTTGGGGCCTATGTGCTGGGTCAGGTGAAAGCCGTTGGCGAAATCCATGTTCGGCCACCACTGGCCATGGCAGGTGGGCAGGTCGATGCAGGCCACGGCGGCGTAGTTGGAGCTGACCCAGCCGCCCAGGGCGATCTGCCCGATCACCAGCACCAGCCCGGCCGTTGCCCAGTACTGCAGGCGCCGCGGCACAATCAGCGCCGGCAGCACGCCGGACAGGCGCAAGGTCAGCAAGAACAGCAGGCTCAAGGTGGCGAAGCCCCCCAGCAGGTGCGCGGTGACCACTTGCGGCCAGAGCTTGAGGGTGACCGTCCACATGCCGAAGGCCGCCTGGGCAAACACCACCACCATCAGGAACAGCGGCAGCTTCAGGGGCTGCCCGGGATGCCGGCGATGGGTCCAGGCACGGGCCGCCAGCAGCACGATCAACAGCCCCAGGGTGCCGGCGAAATAGCGGTGGATCATCTCGTTCCAGCCCTTGTGGGCTTCCACCGGGGTGTCGGGAAAATGCAGTTCGGCATGGGCCAGTTGGGCTTCGCTTTTGGGCACGCTGATAAAACCGTAGCAGCCGGGCCAGTCCGGGCAGCCCAGGCCCGCGTGGGTCAGCCGGGTGTAGGCGCCCAGCAGCACCACGATCAGAGCCAGCAAAGTGGCAAACAACGCGAGGCGAAATCCAGGTTTGGCCATGACGATGCCCTTATCCGATATTCGACAGTTTCAGCAGGTGCCGCAGGTCATTGAGCAGGTCCTTGCCCTTGACCCGAGCGTCGTAGCGCAACACCAGATTGCTGTGGGGATCGACGATCCACAGCTGCGGCGCGTCCTTGTCGTTGACGCCTTTGGCATAGGTCACCAGGTCCAGGGGGTAGCGTTGCAACTGCGGGTACTCGCGCTGCAGCCTGGCTTGGTATTCGGCGCTCAGCGGCTGGGCGCTGGCCAGGGCATGGCTGGCCCGCGAAGCATCGCGGCCCAGGGCCACCTGGATCTGCCGCGCCAGGTACACCAGTTGCTGGCAATCGGCATCGCACGCCTTGGGGGCCGTGACCAGGATCTGCCAGCGAGCCTCCTCGGACTGCACGCCGATCTGCGCCCGGGTCTGGCCATTGCCAATCAGCTCACCGTGATAGCTGCGGCTTTCCGGCACCCAGAACTGCAGCTTGTACATGCCGGTGGCGAGGATCATCGGACCGATCACCATCAGCAGGATCAGGATCAGTTGCCAACGGCCGCGGCGCCGGTTGGGCACCTGGGCGTCAGAGATGTTGGGTGGATTCATGGCCGTTCCCATGGCGGTTCTCCCGTGCGTTGTGCCAGCCGAAATAGAGATAGAGGAGCAGCAGGGCCAGGGCCATGGCGAACCACTGCACGGCATAGCCCAGGTGTTTTTCCGGCCCCATGGCCACCACCGGCCACGCGGTCAGGTAGGCGCCAGCACCGGACTCCTGACGCACTTCATGGTTGAAGCCGCTGCGGCCAAGCTCGGCCCATAGAGCCTCCGGGTTCACGGCGGTGATCAACCGTGGCCAGCGCGCAGCAGCCGGGTCGGCCTGCAGTTGGAACGCCGCGCCCGGAGAAACGTAGACCCAGGCATCCAGACTCAGGCTCTGCTCCGGGGTGCTGAATGCCGCAGGCGTGCGCCGATCGGGCCAGGGCAGCCAGCCACGATTGACCAGCAACCAGCGCCCGCTGGCCTGATCAAGGAAGGGTTGCAGCAGCTCGACCCCGACCTTGCCGTCGTGCAGGCGGTTGTCCAGCAGCAGGCTGTGATCGGCATCGAAATGACCGTGCAGGCGCACCCGACGAAAGGCCGGGTCCTCGACCGCCAGCAACTCGAACAACGACACCGGCTCGGCCGCGCGGCGCTCGGCGTAGCTGGTCAGCAATTGGCGCTTCTGCTCGCCACGGCTCAGTTGCCAGAAGCCCAGGGAAACCAGCGCAGGCAGCAGCAACAGCACCACCAGGGTCGGCACGACTCCCGGCCGGAAGCCTTTCATGACCGGCCCGCAAGGCTGAGAAATCCACTCGCTATACTGCTGTACATCGCGTTTCCCCCGGAGTCCCACCATGCTCAAAACAGCCATCGTCCTGATGCTGATTGCCACGGTTATCAGCCTGTTCAGCGGCCTGTTCTTTCTGGTCAAGGACGACAGCCAATCCAAACGCCTGGTGACCGCCTTGAGTATTCGGGTATGCCTGGCCGCAATCACCGTGGGCTTGATCGCCTGGGGTTTCTTCAGCGGCCAGCTGGTGTCCCACGCGCCCTGGTAGGGCGCTGCAGGCCCTCAGAGCACGTAGACAAAAACGAACAGGCCGATCCACACCACATCGACGAAGTGCCAGTACCAGCTGGCCGCTTCAAAGCCGAATTGATGTTCGGCGTCGAAATGCCCACGCATGACACGCATCAGCATCACGAACAGGATCAAGGTGCCGATGGTCACGTGGGCGCCATGGAAACCGGTGAGCATGAAGAAGGTGGCGCCGTAGATCCCCGAGCCCAGCGTCAGGCCCAGCTCGCGATAGGCGTGGATGTACTCTTCGGCCTGGAAGCCGAGGAAGGCGCACCCCAGCAGCACGGTCAGCGCCAACCAGATCTTCAGCGCTCCACGATGGCCTTTCTTCAAGGCATGGTGGGCGATGGTCACGGTGACACTGGAACTGACCAGCAGCACGGTGTTGAGCAGCGGCAAGCCCCAGGGGCTGATGGTGCCCGTGGGCGATGGAAAGAGTTTCGGATCGGGGTTGTTGAGCAGGGGCCAGACGAACTCGAAGTTCGGCCAAAGCATATGGGCGATGCCCTTGTTCCCCTCACCGCCGAGCCAGGGCCCGGACAGGTGTCGCACATAGAACAGCGCGCCGAAGAAGGCCAGGAAGAACATCACTTCGGAAAAGATGAACCAGCTCATGCCCCAGCGGAACGAGCGGTCCAGCTGAGCACTGTACAAGCCGGCGCGGCTTTCCTTGATCACCGCGCCAAACCAGCCGAACAGCATGTAGGCCAGCAGCAGGCTACCGACGAAAAAGATCAGCGGGCCATGGGATTCCGGGCGCGCCGCCTTGAGGTCGTTGAACCAGGTCGCCAGGCCGAACACGGTGACGAACATGCCCACCGTCGCAATGATCGGCCACTTGCTCTGGGCAGGAACGTAATAGTGCTCATGAGTCGCCATGGGTTGTTCTCCTTATCGGGCACGCCAGATCGTCTATCCACCGGTCTTGGCGGCAACCGCCACCGGTGGATGACGCGCGGTGATATCGAACAGCGTGTAAGCCAGCGTCAGGTGCTTCACATCCTTGGGCATGTCGCGGTCAACGATGAAACGCACCGGCATCTCGATCTTCTCCCCGGGCTGCAGCACCTGCTGGGTAAAGCAGAAGCACTCGGTCTTGTGGAAATACATGGCCGCGCTGCTGGGGGAGATGCTCGGGATGGCCTGGGCGCTCATCGGGTGATCGCTGGGGTTGCGGGCGATGAAGACCATCTCGTTCACCGCCCCCGGATGGACCACGATGTCATCGGACTTGGGATAGAACTCCCAGACCATGTCGATGGCATTGGTGGACAGGAACTGCACCCGCACCTGGCGCGAAGCGTCGATCTGCTGCCCCTGGTCCGCGTACTGCCCGCCAGTCTTGCCATTGATGCCCAAGGCCTTGCACATCACGTCGTAGATCGGCACCAGGGCAAAACCGAAAACGAACATCGCCGCCACCACCAGCAACAGGCGGGTCACCAGCTTCTTCAGCGAGATCTCGGCCATCTCAACGTCCTCCCGAACCTGTAGGAGCCGGCTTGCCGACGAACCGGGCACCAGGTTCTGGCGCCTTCGCGAGCAAGCTAGCTCCTACAACACAGCTGTTCATTTCACTTCCGGTGGCGTGACGAAGGTGTGGTACGGCGCCGGCGATGGAATGCTCCACTCCAGCCCTTCGGCCCCTTCCCACGGCTTGGCCGGGGCCGGTTTGCCACCGCGAATGCACTTGATGACGATGAACAGGAAGAAGATCTGCGTCGCGCCGAAGGTGAAGGCCCCGATGGAGGACACCATGTTGAAGTCGGCGAACTGCAGGTTGTAGTCCGGAATCCGCCGCGGCATGCCCGCCAGACCCACGAAGTGCATAGGGAAGAAGGCCATGTTCATGCCGACGAAGGACAGCCAGAAGTGCAGCTTGCCCAGGGTTTCGTCGTACATGTACCCGGTCCACTTGGGCAACCAGTAATAGGCCGAGGCGAAGATCCCGAAGATCGCCCCCGGCACCAGCACGTAGTGGAAATGCGCCACCACGAAGTAGGTGTCCTGGTACTGGAAGTCCGCCGGGGCGATGGCCAGCATCAACCCGGAAAAGCCGCCAATGGTGAACAGAATGACAAAGGCCACGGCGAACAGCATCGGCGTCTCGAACGTCAGCGCGCCCTGCCACATGGTGCTCACCCAGTTGAACACCTTGACCCCGGTGGGCACGGCAATCAGCAGGGTGGCGTACATGAAGAACAGTTCGCCCACCAGCGGGATGCCCACCACGAACATGTGGTGCGCCCAGACGATGAACGACAGGAAGGCGATGGCCCCGGTGGCATAGACCATCGAGGTGTAGCCGAACAGCGGCTTGCGGCTGAAGGTGGGGATGATCGAGCTGACGGCGCCGAAGGCCGGCAGGATCATGATGTACACCTCGGGGTGACCGAAGAACCAGAACACGTGCTGGAACAACACCGGGTCACCACCGCCGGCAGCGCTGAAGAAGCTGGTGCCGAAGTGAATATCCATCAGCATCATGGTCACGCAACCGGCCAGCACCGGCATCACTGCGATCAGCAGGAAGGCGGTGATCAGCCAGGTCCAGACGAACAGCGGCATCTTCATCAGGGTCATGCCCGGGGCACGCAGGTTGAGGATGGTGGCGATCACGTTGATCGCCCCCATGATCGAACTGATGCCCATCAGGTGGATGGCGAAAATGAAGAAGGTCACGCTTTCCGGGGCGTAGGTGGTGGACAGCGGGGCGTAGAAGGTCCAGCCGAAGTTCGGCCCGCCGCCGGGCATGAATAACGTCGAAACCAGCATCAGGAAGGCCGCCGGCAGCAGCCAGAAGCTGAAGTTGTTCATCCGCGGCAGGGCCATGTCCGGCGCGCCGATCATCAGCGGGATCATCCAGTTGGCCAGGCCGACGAAGGCCGGCATCACCGCGCCGAAGACCATCACCAGGCCGTGCATGGTGGTCATCTGGTTGAAGAACGCCGGCTCGACGATCTGCAGCCCGGGCTGGAACAGCTCGGCGCGGATCACCATGGCGAAGGAGCCGCCCAGCAGGAACATCGCGAAGCTGAACCACAGGTACAGGGTGCCGATGTCCTTGTGGTTGGTGGTCAGTACCCAGCGCATCAGGCCCTTGGCGGGACCATGGGCGTGGTCATCATGGCCGGCGTGGCCGTGGTCATCGATCACTGCACTCATGCCCTGTCTCCTGCAAACGGGTGGGCTGGACGCTCAGGGACACTGCACCCCGAGCGGTTGCGGAAATACCCAATAAGCCGGCTCATTTGCTTTCCGCCTGTTTCAGCGCCAGCACTTCTTTTGGCGTGACCATGTCGCCCTTGTTGTTGCCCCAGGCGTTGCGCTCGTAAGTGACGACGGCGGCGATGTCGACTTCCGACAACTGCTTGCCGAAGGCCGCCATGGCAGTCCCCGGTTTGCCGTGAAGGACGATATTCAAGTGATCGCCCTTGGGCCCGGTGGCGATCTTCGAGCCCTTGAGGGCCGGGAACATCGGCGGCAGGCCCTGGCCTTCCGCCTGGTGACAGGCGACGCAAGCGGTGTGGTAGACCTTATCGCCACGGGCCACCAGCTCATCGAGGGTCCATTCCTTGCTGGTCAGCTCCTTGAGCTTGGCGGCCTCGGCCTTGCGCTCGCCCATCCAGGTGTCGTAGTCGGCCTGGCTCTTGACCTCGACCACGATCGGCATGAAGCCGTGGTCCTTGCCGCACAGCTCGGCGCACTGGCCACGGTAGATGCCGGGCTTGTCGACCCGGGTCCAGGCTTCGTTGACGAAGCCCGGGATGGCGTCACGCTTGACCGCAAAGGCCGGCACCCACCAGGAGTGGATCACGTCGGCGGCGGTCACCAGGAAGCGCACCTTGGCCCCCACCGGCAGCACCAGGGGCTGGTCGACTTCCAGCAGGTAGTGCTCGCCCTTGACGCTCTTGTTGTGGATCTGCTCGGCGGGGGTGGCCAGGTTGCTGAAAAACTCCACATCCTGGCCGAGGTATTTGTAGTGCCACTTCCACTGGTAGCCGGTGATCTGGATGTCCACGTCCGGCTCGCTGGTGTCGTACATCTTGATCAGGGTCGCCGTCGCCGGGACAGCCATGGCCACCAGGATCAGGAAGGGGATGATGGTCCAGAGGATTTCCACGGTGGTGCTTTCGTGGAACCGGGCCGGGACCTGGCCCGTGGAGCGGCGGTGAACGATCATTGACCAGAACATCGCGCCGAAGACGATGACGCCGATCACCACACAGATCCAGAAGATGGTCATGTGCAGGTCGAATACCGCGTGGCTTATCTCGGTAGCCCCAGGCGTCATATTCACCGTCCAGGCGGCTTGCGCCTGGCTGAATATCGACAACAACAGGAGGCCCATCCAGACATGTGGATGTCGCATCATTGCGGGTTCCCCTTATCGTTCTTGTTATCCCGCCGGCTTAACACCTGCGGCAAGGGAGCGGCTGCCTAGACTACGAACTTAAACCGGCCGGGCCTCGCTGCATTTGCAGTCGGGCGTCATCAGCTAACTTCATACAATGGCGAGTATAGACAGCGACTCTGACCTCGCAACGCGAGGGCGTAAATCAGCTGAAACACTGGAAAGGAGGTTTGCAGGCCACGGCACAAAAGGGGTCGAGTGCCCGGGATGGCAGAACGATATAACCCCGCTGTCTAAGCATGAAATAATTATGACAAATGCGTCTTAAGCATTTTCGTAAGCAGGCTAACTTATGTTCTCCCTATTCAATTGCCCTTGTTCCCTGGAGTTTTCATGAACACCGCCGCATTGCGCGAGCAGATCCAACTGGCCCGGCAACACGAAGCCAGCACAGGCCTTCTGACCCGTCAGTTGGAAACGCAACTGCCTCACCTGCACCCTGCCATCCAGCTGCCCGAAGTCGACGCCAAGGACGTCATGACCCGTTTCGTCAGCGCCTACATCGACCAGGTTCCGGACCTGCTGGACGCCGCCAATGCGGTGGCCCGTGAAGCCGGCATCGAATCGCAGATCAAGCCTGTACTGAAGATCGCCGAGCAATTCTTCCTCCAGCCGCCGGCCATCATGGACGGCCACGTCGGCCTCGACAGCCTGCTGGACGAAGCCTACCTGGCACTGCGCCTGGTGGAAGAGGTCAACGATCTGTACATCAAGCACTTCGGCCGTCCACTGATCCCCCTGGACATGACGGTCGCCAACCTCATCGCCCACCAACTGATCGGTGAAACCTTCGCCAACCAGCTGGACGAAGCGGTACACCACGCGGTCGACGCCATGCTCGACGAAGAAAGCTTCGCCCTGGAATCAGTGGAAGCCTACCGCGACAAACTCAACAGCCCGGACACCGAGGCCGCCTGGAAACGCTGGCCCTGCCTGTCACGCCAGCTGGGCGTGGAGCTAGAGCTCGACCAGCCCGCCGCCTGAACCCACTCCTCGCCAGCAAGGCTCGCAACGAGCCTTGTGGCGAAGGGGGCAGCCCATTCCCTGCTGCCATCAACTTCTTGCTGACGCCACTCCAATCCCACCACCACTGCTCAAGCGTCCTTCCAGGCGTCGCTTCAAGCCCCGCGCCTCGATCATCAACCGCGACCCCTTGGCCTGATTGGCCCGAGTCCATTCCTCCAGCAGCTCCAGGCAGGCGTGATCGATGTAACTGAGGTGGTTGAGAGGCACATGCACCGTCGTCGCCGGTGGAATGCTCGCCAGAACCCGAGTCAGGGCCGGCACTTTGAGAAAGGTCGCGGCCCCCATCAGACGCAGCTCCATCTCGCCGGCGGCGGGAAGGTCGATCAGGCTGATCTTCAAGCGCGAGGCCTTGAACGCCAGCTTGGCCAGCGTCAGGGCAAAACCTATCAGCACCCCGGTCAGCAGATCGCTGAAGACAATCGCCAGGGCCGTCACCGCGTAGGTCAACATCGGCATCCGCCCGTAGCGCCCCAGGCCGCGAAACACCTTGAGGTCCACCAGCTTGAAGCCGGTGTAGACCAGCACCCCGGCCAGGCTCGCCACCGGAATGCTCTGCAGCACGCTGGACAGCAGCAACACGAAACCCAGCAGCCACAGACCATGGAAGATCGTCGAGAAACGGGTCTGGGCCCCGGCCTGGACGTTGGCCGAACTGCGCACGATGACCCCGGTCATCGGCAAGGCCCCAAGCAGGCCGCAGAGCATATTGCCCACGCCCTGGGCCGACAGTTCACGGTCGAAGTCCGAACGCACGCCGCTGTGCATGCGATCCACCGCAGCGGCAGACAGCAAGGTCTCGGCGCTGGCAATGAAGGCCACGGCGAAGGCCGCGATCAACAGGTTGGGGTCCGCCAGATTGAGCAGGTCGGCGGGGCGTAGCCAGTCGATGGCCTCACTCAGGTTGGCCGGCACCTCGACCCGCTTCACCTCCAGGGCCAGGACCAGGCTGGCCAGAGTCGCCAGGCCCACACCCAGCAACGCCCCCGGAATGAAGCGCAGCGATTGTGGCCGCCACTTGTCCCACCCCCACATCAGCGCGATGGTCGACAACCCCAGCAAGCCCGCCTGCCAACCCAGGCTCGGCAAGGCCTGGGCCAGCGCCTGAGGGAAACCGACAAGGTTAGCCAGCCCCGAGGCCTGGGGCGCGGCATCGAGCATCACATGCACCTGGGACAGCACGATCAACACACCAATCCCCGCCAGCATGCCGTAGACCACCGCCGGCGCCGTGACCCGGAACCAGCACCCCAGGCGCAGACGCCCGGCCAACAATTGCAGCAGCCCGGCCAACAGCAGGATCGGCCCGAGCATGGCCACACCGTGCTGGCGCACCAGTTCGAACACCAGCACCGCCAACCCGGCAGCCGGACCGCTGACCTGCAAGGGCGAGCCCGCCAGCCAGCCCACCACCAGCCCGCCGATGATCCCGGTGATCAGGCCCTTGGCTGGCGGCAGGCCCGAGGCAATGGCGATCCCCATGCACAGGGGCAGGGCCACCAGAAACACCACCACCGAAGCCAGCAGCTCCCGTGGCAGGACACTTTTCAACTGTGCTGCACGCATGACAGTTCTCCTGACTTTTGTTCAGGCGTGGCAAAGCCGGACCGCCAAACGGCGGCCCTGGCTACAACCACTCAGGTGTATTTAGGCGGGATTAGAAGCGCGCTTTGGGCGTCGCAACGGGGATCGGATGAGTGCCATCGAGCGGCAGGAAACAGCCCTTGTCCGCGTCGTAGGCCTTGATCGAACTGGTCTCGATGTCGTAGACCCAGCCATGGATGAACAATTGGCCGTTGGCCATGCGCGAAGCCACCGAAGGGTGGGTGCGCAGATGCTGCAACTGGGCGATGACGTTCTCCTCGGTCAGCACATGCATGCTGGAGGATTCATCGGCGCAATCGCAGTTCTCGTGGACCATGGTCCGCGCCACTTCGGCGTGCCGCAGCCAGGCCTTGACCGTAGGCATTTTCTCCAGGCTTTGCGGATTGAGCACCGCGCGCATGGCGCCGCAGTCCGAGTGCCCGCAGACGATGATGTGGTGCACCCCAAGGGCCAGCACCGCGTATTCGATCGCCGTGGAAACACCCCCGTTCATCTGCCCATAGGGCGGCACCACGTTGCCCACGTTGCGGGTCACGAACAAGTCGCCGGGAGAGCTCTGGGTAATGAGTTCGGGAACGATGCGCGAATCCGCGCAAGCAATGAACATCGCCCTTGGCCGCTGGGCGGTGGCGAGTTTCTTGAACAGTTCTTCCTGCTGCGGGAAGACTTCATGATGAAAATGCAAAAAGCCGTCAACGATATGCTGCAGCGCTGCATCGGCGGTTTCGGCAACCTCGGTGGGTGCGGGAGCCGACGCAGCCAACGGCTGTTTATCCTTGTCACTCATGATTCAGCCTCTCTGTCGGATTTGGTGAATTTTCCAGAATTATCCGGCACGACGCCAGTAATCGATTAAAAAATAACCGGGGCGCCGACCGCGACCCGTCGGTCACTTGATGGGCAAGGTAGCGCTAAAAACTTAACTCAAACTGAATGGAACGCTCTAGAACGCCACTATGGGCGATGTCAAAAGGTGACCAGCGGACCTCCGTCAGCAACATCCGCTAGGCAACCATAGGCCAATGCTTCTCACAGCAACGACATCTGCCCCCCCGGCGGACAGAAGGCCGAGCAATCAAGATCGAAGCCCGCGCGCCGATCGAGCCCCAGGCGCTTGAGCGCCTTGGCGAAACGCTGGGCCAACAGGTCGGCGAAGGGCCCCTCACCGCGCATGCGGCTGCCGAAACGGCTGTCGTAGAGCTCACCACCCCGGCTCTGGCGGATCAGGCTGAGCACATGGGCGGCCCGCTGCGGGTAATGCGCCGCCAGCCACTCCTCGAACAGCGGCGCCACCTCCAGGGGCAGGCGCAGCATCATGTAGGCCGCACTCTGCGCCCCGGCGGCATGGGCCTCGCTGAGCAGGCTTTCCAGTTCGCTGTCGTTGATCATCGGGATCATCGGCGAACACAGCACCCCCACCGGAACGCCCGCTTCACGCATCACCCGGATCGCCCGCAAACGCGCCTTGGGCGCCGCCGCCCGGGGTTCGAGAATGCGCTTCAACTCATCGTCCAGGGTGGTCAGGCTGATCATCACCGCCACCAGCCGCTGCCGGGCCAGCTCGACCAGCAGGTCCAGGTCCCTCAGGATCAGCGAGCCCTTGGTGACGATGGTCACCGGATGCCGATAGCGCAGCAGCACTTCCAGGGTGCGTCGGGTCAGTTGCTGCTCGCGTTCGATGGGCTGGTAGGGGTCGGTATTGGACCCCAGGTTGATCGGGGCACAGCGATAGCCGGGCTTGGACAGTTGCTGCTCCAGCAGCGCGGCGGTGTTGCTCTTGGCGATCAGCTTGGTTTCAAAATCCAGCCCCGGGGACATATCCCAATAGGCATGGCTGGGCCGCGCGTAGCAATAGATGCAGCCGTGCTCACAGCCGCGATAGGGGTTGATCGAGCGATCGAAGGGCAGGTCAGGCGAGGTGTTGCGGGTAATGATGGATTTCGCCGTTTCAAAACGCACCTCGGTGCCCTGGGTCAGCGGCACTTCCTGGTACCAGCCGTCGTCCTCGGCCACCGAACGATTGGGCGCGAAACGATTGTGCGGATTGCTCGCGGTACCGCGACCACGGGGAGGCAGGGGGGTGAACATGGGAGCGCTCCATTACTGTATGCATACACAGTAATGGAGCCGGATTTATCTGACCAGCACCGCCGGACCGAAACCCACCCCCCGCAAGTGAACGCTCCCCGGCGCGACACAGGCCGCACCTTCGCCGGCAAGCCGGCTCCTACAGGTTTGTGGCGTTGGGGTATAAGGCAGGCTCAAAGAACAGGAGCGCAAACATGCCCAGGACACCTGGCAGGCTGGAAAAGATCTTCTACGCAGCGGATGCCTACCTCCCCAGCTACGAACAAGGCGCCGACCTGATCATCGTCAGGGCGCCCGATGGCCAGCTCTGGGGCCTGGCCTGCGAATTCGAGCTGTGCACCCAGGACATCGAAAAGGCCACAGTGAACGACCAGCAACCTTTCGATGAAGCGGACCCGAAGTTCGCCGCGGTGCGCTGGAGCCCCCACCACGATGGCATCGGCCTGCTCCCCGCCAGCTGGGAAGACCTGATGAACGCCGGATTGGCGGACTGCATCGCCGGCTATCAACTGGAAAGCCGCTTGGGCATCCAGCGCTTCACCCAGGACTGAACAGCCACCACCGGACCGACGCCCGCAGCGGGCGCCGGCCTCGACGCTAGCGACCAGTGAACGGCCCCAAATCATCGTTGGACGTGCTCTGCAGGTCGCCATTGCGCAACGCCGCCACGTCCCCGGCCTCCACCGCCGACGCCTGGTTGCCCCAGCTGCCGCGGATGAAGTTGACCACATCGGCCACCTCCTGGTCCGACAGGCGCCAGGCGAAAGGCGGCATGGTGAAGGTCGACGGCGCGCTGTGGGTGGCCGGCAAGGTGCCGCCCTTGAGCACGATGTGAATCAGCGAGGTGGCATCCGCCGATTGCAGCACCGGATTGCCCGCCAGCGCCGGGAACACCCGGGTGTAGCCCTGGCCGTCGGTGCGATGGCAGGCTGCGCAGTTGTCGATGTACACCGCCGCGCCGGGCTGGCTGTCATCACCTTTCCACAGGGCCTCGGCCACCTGCTGGTCATACGAGTGCGGCTGATCCTTGGGATCATTGGCCGGCAGCGACTTGAGGTAGCGGGCAATAGCCGTCAGGTCGGCCTCGCTCATGTACTGCATGCTGTGCACCACCACATCGCTCATGCCACCGAACACCGCACTGCGATCGCTGCGGCCGGTCTTGAGGAACTGCACCAGCTGCTCTTCGCTCCAGCTGCCCAGGCCATCCTTGTGGTCACCGCGCAGGCTCTTGGCGATCCAGCCCTCAAGCGGCGCACTGCCGGACAGGAAAGCACTGCCGTCGCTGGCGCTCAGGGCCTTCTCCTGCATGGTCAGGGCCCGGGGCGTGTGGCAGGCGCCACAGTGGCCCAGGCCCTCCACCAGATAGGCACCGCGGCTGATCACCGGATCGCTGCCGGTCGCCAGCGCCGGGGTCTCCACGCTCGGGGCGAACATCCAGCGCCAGATCGACAGCGGCCAGCGCATGCTCAGGGGCCAGGGAATGTCGCTGTCCTGGTTGTCCCTGACCACCGGGGCCACGCCTTTCATGAAGTAGGCGTACAGCGCCTGCATGTCGGCGTCGCTGACCCGGGCATAGGACGGGAAGGGCATGGCCGGATACAGGGTGCTGCCGTCCTTGACCACGCCATGGCGCACGGCCTGGTCGAAGTCCTCGAAGCTGTAGTCGCCGATGCCGGTCTTGTCCGGGGTGATGTTGGTGGAATAGATCACCCCGATGGGGGTTTCCATCGGTAGCCCGCCAGCGAAAGGCTGGCCGTCCTTGGCGGTGTGGCAGGCCACGCAGTCACCGGCACGGGCCAGGTACTCGCCCTGCTTCACCAGGGCCTGCTGATCCACTTCGGCGGCGCTGACAGAGGCGCTGCCCAGCAGCGCCAGGGTGGCGATAACGAGTGCTTTCATGGTCATCGCTCCTTATGCCTGCACCAGCGGGCCGGGGTTTTTCAGGTACTGCTCGCGGATCGCCCGGGCCGACCAGTAGGTCAGCGCCGCCACCAGGCCGGTGGGGTTGTAGCCCAGGCCCTGGGGGAAAGCCGAAGCCCCGGGAACGAAGACGTTGTGCACGTCCCAGCTCTGCAAGTAGCGGTTCAGGGCACTGGTCTTGGGGTCGGTGCCCATGATCGCGCCACCGTTCAGGTGCGTGGTCTGGTAGGACGCGGTGTTGAAGTGCTCCCCCACCTGCTTGCCCAGTCGGGCAATGGCCTTGGGATTCATCGCCTCGGCGATCTTGCCCATCTTCTCGACCATGAAACGGTTCATCTTGATGTCGTTTTCCTGCCAGTCGAAGGTCATCCGCAGCAGAGGCAAGCCGTAGGCATCGCGGTACACCGGGTCCAGATCCAGGTAGTTGCTGCGGTAGGACTGATGCGCGCCGTGGGCGTCCATGGATACCTGGTGGGTGTAGTAATCGGCAGTGGCCTTCTTCCAGGCGCTGCCCCAAGTCGGGGTGCCCGGCGGGTTCGAGGTGCCGGCGATCGGCCGGCTCCCGGCCTGGTTGACCCACATCGGCGAGCCGCCGACGAAGCCGTGCGGGCCGTGGTCGAAGTTGTCGGCGTTGAAGTCGTCCACCGCCACGCCGTTGCCGCCGGCGCCGATGAAGTTGTTGGTGTGCACGTCCTTGTCGAAGTAGGCCTTGATGGTGGCCATGTTCTGGTAGGCGAAGTTCCTGCCCACCACGCCTTCGCCGCTGATCGGGTCGTAGGGCTTGCCGATACCCGACAGCAGCATCAGGCGCACGTTGTGCAACTGGAAGGCGCCGAGGATCACCAGGTCCGCCGGCTGCTCGATCTCCCGGCCCTGGCCGTCGACATAGGTGACGCCCGTGGCGCGGGCCTTGCTGCTGTCGAGGTTGACCTTGAGCACGTGGGCGTTGGGGCGCAACTCGAAATTCGGCAGCGGCTTGAGGGCCGGCAGGATGTTCACGTTGGGCGAGGCCTTGGAATACATGTAGCAGACGTAGCCGCTGCAGAAGCCGCAGAAATTGCACGGGCCCATTTGCGCGCCATAAGGGTTGGTGTAAGGCCCTGAGGTATTGGCCGACGGCAGGTTGTAGGGCTTGTAGCCCACTTCATGGGCGGCTTTCTGGAACAGCTGTGCGGAATAGGTGTTTTTCTGCGACTCCAGGGGGAAGTGGTCCGAGCGATCCGGTGCATAAGGGTTGCCGCCCTTGCCGTCGCCCACCAACTGGCCCTTCACGGTCCAGGCCTGGCCCGAGGTGCCGAAGACCTTTTCCGCGAAGTCGAAGAACGGCTCCAGCTCTTCGTAGCTGACGCCGAAGTCCTGGATGGTCATGTCCTTGGGGATGAAATGCTTGCCGTAGCGTTCTTCGTAATGACTGCGCATGCGCAGCTCGATGGGGTCGACGCGAAAGTGCACGCCAGACCAGTGCAGGCCGGCGCCGCCCACGCCGTTGCCCGGCAGGAAGGCGCCGAGTTGCCGGTTGGGCAAGGCCACGTCGTTGACGCTGTGGCGAATGGTCACCGTTTCTTTGGAAATGTCCTGGAAGAGTTTCTTGCGCACGCTGTAGGTGAGCTCGTCGATCACCTGGGGATAACTGCCGTCGGGGTAGGTGTCCTGCATTGGCCCGCGCTCCAGCGCCAGCACGTTGAGCCCGGCTTCGGTCAGCTCCTTGGCCATGATCGCGCCGGTCCAGCCGAAACCGACGATCACCGCGTCGACCTTTTTCATCACTGTTGCCATGCTCAAGCCCTCTGGCCGCGAATCGATACTGCCGGGAAGGGGTATTGCTCGTTGCGTTCCACCCAATCCATGAAATCGGCGCGCGCGCCGGGAAAGCCGATCAGGGTCCAGCCCACCAGGCCTTGGTTGCCACCGTGGATCGGATCGCTGAAGAAGCCTTCCTTGGTGTTTTGCAGCAGCAGATTGAAGAAAAGCTTGGCCGGGAGCGCATCGAACTGCGGGGTTCCGGCTTCCAGCTGCTTGAGCAAAGCGTCTCGGGTAGCGCTGTCTTGCGCAGCAAAAACTTGACCCTTGAGGTCTTTGCACCATGCATCCACAGCGGCAATGCCCAGGCGATAGATGTCTTTGGGCACCAGCTTGCTCTGCCAACCCATCTCCGGTGCGGCGTCGGCCTTGAACGGGCCTTGCATGTACCACAGGGCGCCGGCGGCGTAGGGGGTGTTCATTTGGCGGTCGATGTACTCCGGCACCCCGGCTTCCAGGGCACCTGGCCCCATTTCGTCCGCCGGGATCAGGCGTTCCACCGCCGCCTTGATGAAGGCCCACTCTTCGGCGCTGAAGTAACTGGGCTCATAGTTCTGGCTGCCACTGGGCAGCTTGCTCGGCGCCGCCGGCCTGGCAGCGACGGCCGTCTCGGGCGCGGCCGCCAGCATGGAACTGCCCAGGCCGGTACTGGCGACAGTGACCACAGGGATCAAGGTCAAGGATTTACGCAAAAACTCACGCCGCGGGTTGTCTCGATCTTGATCAGACATGGGTGCACCTCATCAGGCATTGATGGAAAGGTCAGCCGCGTCATGGCGCGACTTTGTGTTTTGGCAACGCAGAAGGCCGGGCAAGACCCGGTTTTTATGAGCACATCAGCAAAATTTGGTTACAAATGGTAGCAGGCTAAGCATTTGGATGAACCGTTTCAGGCGAAAAAAAGATCAGAAGCGGCGGAAAATTACGTATCAGCTTCAGGTTTCTATGACAGTTGGCTCACGGGGCATTGCTGGCCAATGGCGGCTGCAGCACCTGTGTGTTCGCCACCTGTTCGGTGAAAAGCTGGCTCGAAACGGTGGGGGGTCAGGGGGCCGCGTAGGAGCGAGCTGGCTCGCCAAAGCCCACGGGGCGAAGGAAGGATGGCCAATCGTTTCGCCGGCAAGCCGGCTCCTAAGAGGGAGCCGGCTTTGTCTGGCGTGGTCAGTCGGTTTTTTTCTTCAACTTGGGGTTGGGGAAGAACTGCACCGATTGCACCTTGGTGTCGGCCACCTTGGGCGTCGCGCTGTTGACCCGGGTCCCGAGTTCCTTGGGCACCGACAGGCCCTGCTCGTTGAGGGTGTCGGAGTAGCCACAGGCCACGCACTCGCGATGGGGTACGTCGTCCTCACTCCACATCATCAGCTTGTCCTGCTCACTGCACGCCGGGCATACCGCCCCGGCGATAAAGCGTTTCTTGGTCTTCACGGGTGCGTCACTCATGCTGCCGCGTCCTCGCTGAGGCCGCTGTGGCGCAAGAGTGCGTCAATCGACGGCGCCCGTCCGCGGAAATCGACAAACAGCACCATCGGCTCCTGGGAGCCGCCACGGGCCAGGATCGCCTCGCGGAACGCCCGCCCGGTGGCCGGGTTGAGCACGCCGTCTTCCTCGAATTTGGAGAAGGCATCGGCCGACAGCACTTCCGCCCACTTGTAGCTGTAGTAACCCGCGGCATAACCGCCGGCAAAGATGTGGGCGAAGCTGTTGGGGAAGCGGTTGTAGGCCGGCGGACGCATCACCGAGACCTCGTCACGCACGGTTTCCAGCACTTGCAGCACGCTGCGGCCATCGCCGTGGGTGGCATGCAGTTCGAAGTCGAACAGCGAGAATTCCAGCTGGCGCACCATCATCAGCCCGGACTGGAAGTTCTTCGCCGCCAGCATCTTCTGCAGCAGGTCCTGGGGCAGCGGCTCGCCGGTTTCATAGTGACCGGAGATCAGCGCCAGGCCTTCGGGCTCCCAGCACCAGTTCTCCATGAACTGGCTCGGCAGCTCCACCGCGTCCCAGGCCACGCCATTGATCCCGGAGACTCCGGCATGCTCGACCCGGGTCAGCAGGTGGTGCAGGCCATGGCCGAACTCGTGGAACAGGGTGGTGACTTCGTCGTGGGTCAGGAGTGCAGGCTTGCCGCTGTCGGCCGGGGTGAAGTTGCACACCAGGTTGGCCACCGGGCTCTGCAACACACCGTCAACGGTGCGGCGACGGTCGCGGGCACCGTCCATCCAGGCACCGCCACGCTTGTTGGAGCGGGCGTAGAGGTCGAAGAAGAAACGGCCAACGTGCTGACCGTTTTCCTTGATTTCGAACAGGCGCACGTCCGGGTGCCAGCTGTCGAAGCCCTGCTGCTCGGCAATCTCGATGCCGTACAGGCGCTGGACAATGGCGAACAGGCCGCCAAGTACCTTGTCGATGGGGAAGTAGGCGCGCAGGGCTTCCTGGGACACGCTGTAACGCTGCTCGCGCAGCTTCTCGCCATAGAAACCGCTGTCCCAGCTTTGCAGGTCGGGGCAACCCTGTTCGGCGGCATAGGCCCGCAGCTGTTCCAGGTCCTGAGCGGCAAAGGGTTTGCTGCGCTTGGCCAGGTCCCGCAGGAAGCTCAGCACCTGATCGCTGGACTCGGCCATCTTGGTGGCCAGGCTCAGCTCGGAAAAGCTGGCAAAGCCCAGGAGCTTGGCCAGTTCCTGACGCAGGTCGAGGATCTCTTCCATCACCGGGCCGTTGTCGTTCTGACCGGCGTTAGGGCCTTGGTCCGACGCCCGGGTGCAGTAGGCGGCATAGACCTCTTCACGCAGGGCACGGTCCTGGGCGTAGGTCATCACCGCGTAGTAGCTGGGGAATTCCAGGGTGATCAGCCAGCCGTCCAGGCCTTTGGCCTGGGCCGCGGCGGCCATCTGCGCCTTGGCCGAGTCGGTCAGGCCGGCCAGGGCCGCTTCGTCGGTGATGTGCTTGGTCCAGGCCTGGGTGGCGTCCAGCAACTGGTTGGAGAAACGGCTGGCCAGCTCCGAGAGCCGGCTTTGTACCTCTGCGTAGCGCTGTTGCTGCTCGGGCGGCAAGTCGATACCCGACAGGCGGAAGTCCCGCAGGGAGTGTTCGAGGATGGTTTTCTGCGCCACGTCGAAACCGGCGGCTTCGGGGCTCTTGGCCAGGGCGTCGAAGGCCTGGAACAGCTCGCGGTTCTGGCCCATTTCCGTGGAGTAGGCGCTCAAGGCCGGCAGACAGGCCTCGTAGGCTTCACGCAGTTCGGCGCTGTTGCACACCGCGTTGAGGTGGCTGACCGGACTCCAGGCCGCGCTCAGGCGGTCATTGAGCTCGTCCATGGCCAATACCAGACCGGCCCAGGTGGGCTGGGTGGCTTGGGTCTTGAGGATTTCAGCGATAGCGGCGCGGTTGTCAGCCAGGATCTGTTCGATGGCCGGTTGCACATGCTCGGCGCGGATCGCCGAGAACGGCGGCAGGTCGTAGGGCTGCAGAAGAGGGTTGTTCACACTCACGGTGGGCACCTTGGCTGGAAGAAACATGCAGGGAAACGTAGCACCATCTTAATTACAATGAGCAGCCACCGCAGCTATAGCCCCCATTAATAAATCTCAGAGAGGCATTCGCACTTGGCCATTCGCAGCTATCAGAACCACACCCCGAGCCTGGGCGAACGGGCCTTTGTCGACCACTCGGCAGTGGTCATCGGCGACGTCGAGATCGGCGCCGACAGCTCGGTCTGGCCCCTGACGGTGATCCGCGGCGACATGCACCGCATCCGCATCGGCGCGCGCACCAGCGTGCAGGATGCCAGCGTGCTGCACATCACCCACGCCGGCCCCTTCAACCCCGACGGCTTCCCGCTGCTGATCGGCGACGACGTGACCATCGCCCACAAAGTCATGCTCCACGGTTGCCGCATCGGCAGCCGGGTGCTGATCGGCATGGGCAGCATCGTCATGGACGGCGCGGTGGTGGAAGACGACGTGATCGTCGGCGCCGGCAGCCTGGTGCCACCGGGCAAGCACCTGGAAAGCGGCTTTCTCTACGTCGGCAGTCCAGTGAAGCAGGCGCGCCCGCTGACCGACAAGGAGCGCGCCTTCTTCACCTACAGCGCCGCCAACTACGTGAAGCTCAAGGACCTGCACCTGGCCGAAGGCTACGACCGTCCCTGATCTGCTACTGACTGCCGAGGAACTGCCATGCATTACCAAACCGTCCTGTTCGACCTCGACGGCACCCTGACCGATCCCCGCGAAGGCATTACCCGCTCGATCCAGTTCGCCCTGGGCAAGCTGGGGATCGACGAACCGGACCTGACCCGGCTGGAGCACTTCATCGGCCCGCCGCTGTTGCAGGCCTTCATGCAGTTCTATGGTTTCGACGAAGCCCGGGCCTGGGAGGCGGTGAACTTCTATCGCGAACGCTTCAAGGTCACCGGCCTGTATGAGAACCGGGTCTTCGACGGGGTCGCGCCGCTGCTGGAAACCCTCGGCGGGCAAGGGCGCCAGCTGTACATCGCCACCTCCAAGCCCTGGGTGTTCGCCCGGGAAATCGCCCGCCACTTCGACTTCGCCCGGCACTTCAAGGTGATCTACGGCAGCGAACTGGACGGCACCCGCACCGACAAAGTGGAGCTGATCGCCCATTTGCTGGAGCAGGAACAGCTGGACCCGGCCAGCACCCTGATGATCGGCGATCGCAAGCACGACCTGATCGGCGCCAAGCGCAATGGCTTGGATGCGGCGGCGGTGGGGTATGGATTCGGCAGCCGTGAGGAGCTGAGTGCCGAAGCTCCGGCCTATCACTTTGAGACGCTGGCCGAGTTGCATCAGGCGTTTTTGCGGCGTTAGAACCGCTGTTCGCCGGCAAGCCGGCGCCTACAGGTCAGGGGTGGGAGCCGGCTTGGCGGATAAGGCGCTCTGCAGCCTGAGCAAATCAGCCTTGCGCTGCTCGGCCGGCAGGCGCCCCAGTTTCTCCACTGCAAGGAAGAACGCCGGCCAGTCGCCATTGACCTCCTTGAACAGCGCGGCAAACGCCGGCACCCATTGGTCGTACAGACCGAAGGGCAGCAGCCGGGCGTTGTTCAACGGTGCGTTGATCCAGGCGTCATAGCGCTTGGAACCGGCCCACTCGCGGTCCCGCAGCTGCCGATAATCCCGGCGCAGCACCTCGAACTCCTGGGCCTTGCGCTGGCGCATCTGCTCGGCGGACAAGGGTTGGGCATACAACTGCTCCAGGCGTTTGCGAGCATCCAGCAACAGCTGGATGAACTGATCCCGTTGACGGACATCAGCGTTGTCCTGGGGCGGCAACCCTCGATAGGCCCGCCACTGGCGGGTGCCTTCCTGCTCGACGAAAGTGGCGAAGGACTCATTGAACTCGGTGTCGTCCTTCACATAGCAGCGCTGGTGCGCCAGCTCATGGAAGATCAGGGTCGCCAGACGCTCATCGCCCCAATGCATCATCGAGCTGATGATCGGGTCATCGAACCAGCCCAGGGTCGAATAGGCCTCCACCCCGCCGATCGCCACGTCCATGCCTTTTTGCCGCTGCAGCGCCGCCTCGCCCCGGGCGGCGCCCTGGCTGTAGTAGCCGCGGTAGGCCACGCAACCGGCAATGGGGAAGCAATGGGTCTGCGGGCTCAGGGAAAACTCCGGGGTAGCGAACACGTTCCACACCACATAGGGCCGGCCGATGTCGACGTACAGGCGGTAGCTGTTGTTATCCGGCAGGTGCAGATGCTGGCTGGCAAAGGTACGGGCCCGTTGCGACTGGGCCAGATGGGCCCGCAGGGTCGGGTCGCGGGTGGGGTCGGCGACCACCTGGGCCACCGGCGTGCGAGCCCGCAACAGGTGCATCTGGCCGCTGGCCAACTGGCTGTAGTACGCAACGCTGCTGCAACCGTTGAGCAGCAAAAGCGTCAGGGCCGCAAACAAAAAGCGCAAAAGAGGATCAGGTAACCCATGGCTTGAACGCGGCCTATTCAATTGGAATCATCCATAGAGAGTCTGCCCGCAAGACTATCTCGCCAACCTGGAGTTTCGCCATGTGCGTGTTGCTGCCGACGGCCGCACTCTTGTCTTTCGCCGGCGGCGCTGGACTGCCCGAACCGGCCCCGGCGCAAGCCTGGATCGACCTCACGCCGTCCCCAGGACTGCCACCTGCTGGCTGATGAGCAGCACACCCTGCTGGCGGCGGGCTGCCAGCGCAATTGATCGGCGCTATGCTGAGGGCCTTTCGCTTACTCGGCCTCCGTCATGCGCCCACTTCTGTTGATCCTCGCCCTTGCCACCCTCAGTGCCTGCAGCACGCCCCTGCCCAGTGTCGATCCGCAACAGGCCTGGATCGACCTGGCCACGCCGACGCCGGGGGGCAAGCTGGTCATGGCCGAGCGCCTGGACAACCAGCGCCTGCGGGACGGGCGTTTCTTCCAGGTCAGCCCCGGCAGCCACGAGCTGATGGTGCGTTTCGACTTCGAGGTGTTCGGCGGCGGCATGGGCATGACCACCGATCCCCAGGAGCGACTGTGCTACCTGAGCCTGCGCTACGACCATTTTGAAGCCGGCCAGCGCTATCGCCTGGAGGCGCGCAACCTGGCCTTCACTCCCAGCGCCCGGCTGTACAACGCCAGGCGCGAGATCGTCGCCGAGGAGCGCCTGATCAACTGCGTGCCGTGAGCCGGCTCAGCGATCGTTCTTCTGATAGATGATCTTCTTCGTGCCGTTCTCACAGCTGCCGACCACCATGTTGTTGTCGTGGACCTCGTCGTTGGTGACGATTTCCAGCGTGTAGGAGGCAACGCCCTGGGCCTGGATCTTGGCTTCGATCTCGGCCTTGAGTTCCTCGCAGGGCTTGGGGGCGGCGAAGGCCGATGTGGCCAGCGCACAGCAAACAACCGCCAAGGCAAAACGTTTCATGATCTCAAGCTCCCTTGCTACGGTGCGCACGAGCATGCGCTGAAGCCGCAGTCGCGTATTCGACCACAGGTTCTTGTCCGCCGCACAGACGCATTCACCGGCATGCCGGCTCCTACCAACCGAAGCAGGAGCTGGCTTGCCGACGCAACGATCAACCCAACAACGTCGCTTCCAGGCTGATCTTGGCATTGAGCACCTTGGACACCGGACACCCTTCCTTGGCCTTGTTGCTCAGCTCCGTGAACTGCTGCTGGCTGGCGCCGGGGATCTTCGCCTTGAGGATCAGGTGCACCGCCGTGATGGCGAAGCCGCCGTCCACCTGATCCAGGGTCACTTCGGCCTGGGTATCGATGCTGTCAGCCTTGAGCCCGGCATCACCGAGAATCATCGAAAACGCCATGGAGAAGCAGCCCGCATGGGCCGCACCGATCAACTCTTCCGGATTGGTGCCCTTGCCACCTTCAAAACGTGCCTTGAAGCCATAGGGCGCCTCACGCAACACCCCGGTTTCGGTCGAGATCGAGCCGATGCCGGTTTTCAGATCACCTTCCCAATGAGCCGAAGCCTTCTTTTTGATACTCATCTCTTTCTCCTCAAGAACCGGGTGCGAAGGGTCGCACCGCGCTTGTTTCTGTTGCCTAAGGGTTCTGAGGATAGATCCGGCGGCAAAGTTCAGCCGGTGTGCGCGACGTCTATTTACCCGACAAATTCACTCTGACTATTGAAACTCGGGTATATGCCCACATTGCATGAGTCTGACTTACAAATTTCGGCAGGTTTTGGCTCATGACAAAGGCCTGCACCCCTATGGAGAAGCAGGCCTATGAAACCGCTGTCCGCTGTTAAATTCTCGACCCTCGACCTGGTGCCCGTGCGTGAAGACGGCAGCCCGGCGCAATCCCTGCGCAATTCCCTGGACCTGGCCCAGCACGTGGAAAAGTTCGGCTACACCCGCTTCTGGGTCGCCGAACACCACAACATGGATGGCATCGCCAGTTCCGCTACTTCGGTGTTGCTGGGTTATCTGGCCGGTGGGACATCGAGCATTCGCGTCGGCTCCGGCGGGGTCATGCTGCCCAACCACGCACCGCTGGTGATCGCCGAACAGTTCGGCACCCTGGAAAGCCTGTACCCGGGACGCATTGACCTGGGCCTGGGCCGCGCCCCGGGTTCCGACCAGATGACCGCCCGCGCCCTGCGCCGGGAACGCTCCGGCAGCGCCGACGATTTCCCCGAGGACGTGGCGGAACTGATGGCCTACCTCGGCCCACGAACTCCGGAGCAACGGGTGATCGCAGTACCGGGCACCGGCACCAACGTGCCGGTGTGGCTGCTGGGCTCCAGCCTGTTCAGTGCGCAACTGGCCGGAGAGCGGGGTTTGCCTTACGCCTTCGCCTCGCATTTCGCACCGCGCTATATGCATGAGGCGATTCGCGTCTATCGCAATCACTTCAAGCCTTCCGCGGTGCTCGACAAACCTTACGTGATGCTGGGCGTGCCTCTGGTAGCCGCGGATACCGATGAACACGCGGATTACCTGGCCACCTCGGTGTACCAGCGGATTCTCGCCCTGATGCGCGGCCAGAGCCTGGTCCAGCGCAAGCCGGTCAACAGCATGGACGGCCTGTGGCTGCCCCATGAGAAGGAGGCGGTGTCGAGTTTCCTGGGGTTGGCGATGATCGGCAGCCCGGCGAAGATCCGCGCCAAGCTGGAGGTGCTGATCGAGCAGACCGGCGCCGACGAGCTGATCTTTACCTGCGACCTGTACGAACACGCCGATCGCCTGCACTCCTATGAGTTGCTGGCCCAGGTGATGCAGGGCTAAGGCTGCTTTCGGGCACAAAAAAGCCGACGCTGATGCGTCGGCTTTTCAATGGGCTTCTACAAAGGCTCAACCGCGCTTGTAGACAATCTCCTTGGTGCCGGCTTCGCAGGAGCCAACCACTTTGCCGTCAGCCGCCGCGCCTTTGTCGACCACTTCCAGCGAATAGTGGGTGGCGCCTTTGGCATCGATCTTCGCGGCGATCTCGCTTTTCAGCTCTTCGCACGGCTTGCCGGCGGCAAGGGCAGTTCCCGCAAGACTCAACAAAGCAGCAGCTAATACTAGTTTTTTCATCGGTCACATTCCCTGGTCGGATCAAAAGAGGCGGCGTTGCAGCCAGCCTGACAGAGGCTCAAGACAGTTGTAGCGCTGTGCCACTTCCTATGGCACTCGGCCAGCGCACAAGTTCCAGAGCCTAGCCCAAGCTTTCAACTATTGGCAATCCGGAAGCCTACCTTGAGGGTGACCTGGAAATGCGCCGCTTTACCGTCCTTGATATGACCCCGGGTTTCGGTCACTTCGAACCACTCCAGGTGCTTGATGCTCTTGTGCGCCTCGGCCAGCGCGTTGTTGATTGCCTCTTCGATGCTGTTCGGCGACGAACCCACCAGTTCGACTTTCTTGTAGGTGTGATGATCGGTCATGGCGCTCTCCTTTTTTGCTGTGAAATACAGCCTAGCAGTGATTTTTCTTATTACTTGGGGCGCCATTGCTCACGGCTAGTTCAGATTTTCTGCACTTTCTGAACAGGCCGCAGTCGGAACCTACAGAGTCCGTTCACTACCTCTCAGGAGAGCCGACATGGCCAACACCTCGTTACGCAAAGCCTCACTGGAAAGTATGGAAGCCGAGATCGAAAGCCTGCTCAAATCCCTGGAAAGCCTCAAGGACGATGCGACTGACGAATCGCGCAAAACCCTCAAGGCCCTCAAGAGCAACGCCGAGAATGCGCTCAAGCATTCCCGCAGCCTGATCAGCGATGCCTACGAAGAAGTCAAAGTGAAAACCCGCGAAACCGGGATCGCCACCCGCGAATACGCCCAGGAACACCCGTGGGCGACCGCTGGCGTGGCGGTCGGCACCATTGGTCTGCTGGCCGCCTACCTGCTGTGCAAGCGCGGTAACTAAAGCGTCTGGCGCAGTTCGTTTTTCAACCACTGCGCCAATTGCCGGGCGCGCCCATCGGCGGCGCGCTTGGGTAACCACAGCGCCAGTTGCCCCGGGGTGTCGGAAAACCCCCACGGGGCAACCAGCCTGCCCGCCAGCAAGTCCTCGGCCACCAGCGGCTCTGGAGCGATTGCCACGCCCAGCCCGGCCACGGCCGCTTCCAGCAAGTAATACAAATGCTCGAAACCCTGCCCGTACTTCAGCGCCTCGGCGCTGATGCCGTTGTGCCGTGCCCAACTGGGCCAGGCCTGGGGACGCGAGGTGGTGTGCAGCAGCGACTCCGCCGCCAGGGCCGCCGCTGGCGCTTCGCGCAAGTGCGAGTAACCGGCATAGCGCGGGCTGAGCACCGGCCCGATTCGCTCGCTGGCCAGCTCATAGACCTGCATGTCCGCCGGCCAGGGGGGCTCGGCAAACACCAGCAAGGCATCCAGCCCCGGGCGCCGGGGGTCCAGATCGCCTTCACCAGCGGAAAGGTGCAGGCGCAGGTCCGGCAAGTCGGCATTCAGGCGCCCCAGGCGCGGAATCAGCCAACGCGCCAGCAGGCTGCCGGAGCAGCCGAGCACGAAGGGCGCATCGGCACTGCCCCGGGTCAGTTCGCCACAGACGTCCCGCAGACGCTCGAAGGCCTCGCTGCTGGCATCGCGCAGGCGAACCCCGGCATCTGTGAGTTTAATGCCACGGCCATCCTTGACGA
The DNA here is from genome assembly GCF_042980055.1 of Pseudomonas danubii. Classification (NCBI taxonomy): domain Bacteria; kingdom Pseudomonadati; phylum Pseudomonadota; class Gammaproteobacteria; order Pseudomonadales; family Pseudomonadaceae; genus Pseudomonas; species Pseudomonas danubii. The sequence goes on along the minus strand of NZ_CP116502.1, from coordinate 1,287,449 downwards.
AAAGACTCAGGCCCAGGTGTTCTTCCAGCACCTTCAACTGCCGGCTGACCGCACCGTGAGTCACGTGCAGTTGTTCGGCAGCCTGGCTGACGCTGTTAAGCCGGGCAGTGGCTTCGAAGGCCCGCAGGGCGTTCAGGGGGGGCAGGTCGCGGCTCATGGGATAGGTGAGTTTTCCTGACAGGTTGCGGCGATCTTATCGGTTTTCAGGCTCCAGTGTCAGGGGTAGAGTGGGCTCCATTGTCCTTCCACGAATCTGTCATTCCACACACTTCCCCGGGAGCGCTCCAATGACCCAGTCCCAATTGCGTAATGGTCCTGACGACAACGGCCTGTTTGGCGCGTTCGGCGGCCGTTATGTGGCAGAAACTCTGATGCCGCTGATCCTCGACCTGGCCCGTGAATACGAAAAGGCCAAGGAAGATCCCGAGTTTCTCAAGGAGCTGGCCTACTTCCAGCGCGACTACGTCGGCCGTCCAAGCCCGCTGTACTTCGCCGAACGCCTGACCGAACACTGCGGCGGCGCCAAGATCTACCTCAAGCGCGAAGAGCTGAACCACACCGGCGCGCACAAGATCAACAACTGCATCGGCCAGATCCTCCTGGCCCGGCGCATGGGCAAGAAACGCATCATCGCCGAGACCGGCGCCGGCATGCACGGCGTGGCCACCGCCACCGTGGCCGCGCGTTTTGGCCTGGATTGCGTGATCTACATGGGCACCACCGACATCGAACGCCAACAGGCCAACGTGTTCCGCATGAAGCTGCTGGGCGCCGAAGTGATCCCGGTCGTCGCCGGCACCGGCACCCTGAAAGATGCGATGAACGAAGCCCTGCGTGACTGGGTAACCAACGTCGACAGCACCTTCTACCTGATCGGCACCGTGGCCGGCCCGCACCCGTACCCGGCCATGGTCCGCGACTTCCAGGCCGTGATCGGCAAGGAAACCCGCGAGCAGATGCAAGCCCAGGAAGGCCGCCTGCCGGACAGCCTGGTGGCGTGCATCGGCGGCGGCTCCAACGCCATGGGCCTGTTCCACCCGTTCCTCGACGACAAAAGCGTGCAGATCATTGGCGTTGAAGCCGCCGGCTACGGCATCGAGACCGGCAAGCACGCCGCCAGCCTGAACGGCGGCGTACCGGGCGTGCTGCACGGCAACCGCACCTTCCTGCTGCAGGACGACGACGGCCAGATCATCGACGCCCACTCGATTTCCGCCGGCCTCGACTACCCCGGCATCGGCCCGGAACACGCCTGGTTGCACGACATCGGCCGCGTCGAATACACCTCGGTGACCGACGACGAAGCCCTGGCCGCGTTCCACCAGTGCTGCCGCCTGGAAGGCATCATCCCGGCCCTGGAAAGCGCCCACGCCCTGGCCGAAGTCTTCAAGCGCGCGCCGACCCTGCCCAAGGATCACCTGATGGTGGTCAACCTCTCGGGCCGCGGCGACAAAGACATGCAAACCGTCATGCACCACATGCAACAGTCCCAGCAGGAGAAACACTGATGAGCCGCCTGCACACCCGCTTTGCCAAGCTCAAGGAACAGAACCGCGCCGCCCTGGTGACCTTCGTCACTGCCGGCGACCCGAACTACGACACTTCCCTGGCGATCCTCAAGGGCCTGCCCGCAGCGGGTGCCGACGTGATCGAACTGGGCATGCCCTTCACCGATCCGATGGCCGACGGCCCGGCGATCCAGCTGGCCAACATCCGGGCCCTGGGGGCCAAGCAAAACCTGGCGAAAACCCTGCAGATGGTCCGCGAGTTCCGCGAAGGCAACAATGAAACGCCGCTGGTGCTGATGGGCTACTACAACCCGATCCACCATTACGGCGTGGCACGCTTCATCGCTGATGCCAAGGCCTCCGGGGTGGACGGGCTGATCGTGGTGGACATGCCGCCGGAACATAACAGCGAGCTGTGCGACCCGGCCCAGGCCGCCGGCATCGACTTCATCCGCCTGACCACCCCAACCACCGACGACGCGCGGCTGCCCAAGGTGCTCGACGGCAGTTCCGGCTTTGTCTACTACGTTTCGGTAGCCGGGGTGACCGGTGCCGGCGCCGCCACCCTGGAACATGTGGAAGAGGCCGTGACCCGCCTGCGTCGCCACACCGACCTGCCCATCAGCATCGGTTTCGGCATCCGCACACCGGAGCAGGCCGCCGCCATCGCCCGTCTGGCAGACGGCGTGGTCGTGGGCTCGGCACTGATCGACCACATCGCCAACGCCGAGTCTTCCGAGCAAGCGGTGGATGGCGTCCTGAGCCTGTGCGCAGCCCTTTCCGAAGGGGTACGCAAGGCTCGGGTCAGCTGAAGGTTAAGACCAGACCGCAAGATCAGGGGGGCGCAACCAAAGGTTGCGCCCCCTTTTTGCATGGTGTGCACAAGCAACCACCGGCTCCTTAGAACCCCGTCAGATCCAGCGGCCGCATGGCCCCCATCCAGATCGCATGATCGGTGTGATCGAGCAAGTCGTCCCCGGTATCGGGGTGCAGGAACACCACCAGCCCCCGGCGATTGAGAGCCAGCCACGGCACTACCTGGGCAAACACCTCAGGGGCGAACGCCAACTGGCAACTCCAGTCTGGATGGGGCCCCACCGGCCGCTCGTGGACCCGACCCATTTTCAGGTCAAACAGCTGCGCGGCCTGCTCACACAAGGCCCGGGCCAGGTCGATGGTACTGGCGTCGAAGTAGACGTGGGCGTGATAGCCCTTGATCCGTTGCATGCAAACCCTCGCGATAAAAGACCAAGCCTCAAGGCTCGTCACAGAGGCTGAGCACCCTCTGTGGAAAAAAACACCGGCCCCATGAAAACACCGAAAGCCGAGCAGCTCAAAGCGGTTGCGCCAGCGCGCCTGCCACCTCCAGCAACTGCTGGCGCAACCAGAGATGGGCCGGGTCTGCCGTGTTGCGTCCATGCCAGATCGCCAACAGCGACGACGCTTCAACCGCCAGTGGCAGCGCCCGCTGACACAGGCCAAAGCGCTGTTCGAAAGCCCGGGCCAGTGGCCCCGGCACAATCGCCACCAGCCGCGACTGTTCCAGCAACTGCGGCAGCACCAGGGCATGGGGCAGGGTGACCTTGTATTGGGGACTGCGGCCAATCGCCGCCAGCGCCTGCTCCAGGCGCTGGCGATCGAACATCTCCGACTGCCGGGCAATACCGCGCTCAAGAATGTAGCCGTTGACCGCGCCTTCCTCCTGCCCGCCTACCGACAGTGTGATCAATGGCTGGTCCGCCAGGGCCTCAAGGGTCAACTCGGGCAGGTCGAGCAAGGGATGCTCGGGACACATCAGCAACACATCCTGCTGCTGCCAGAGACGGGCGCTGTGCACTCGCTGCGGCAGCTCGGCAAACACCCCCACGGCCAGGTCGATGCGCCCGACGTCGATCTGCTCGGCCAGATCCAGGCGGGTCGCCGGGCGCACCACCAGGTCCACCCCCGGAGCCTCCTGGGCCAGGCGCCGCAACAGCGGTGCCAGCAGCACCGAACTCAGATAGTCATTGGCGGCAAGGGTGAAGGTCCGCGTTGCGCTGGCGGGGTCGAACGCCTCCACGCCCACCGTGCGCTGAATGGTCAGCAGTGCTTCGCGCAGCGGGCCGGCAATTGCTTCGGCACGGGCCGACGGCTGCATGCCCTTGGCGGTGCGAATAAACAACTCGTCCTGCAGGGACTCACGCAACCGGGTCAAGGCATGGCTGACCGCCGACTGGCTCAGATGCAGGCGCTTGCTGGCCAGCAGGATGCTGCGGTCCTCATAGACGGCATCGAAAACCCGCAGCAGGTTGAGGTCGATACGCGGGACGCGGGGCACTTCATCACGGAGCATATTGCATATCCTGCAGGAGGCTATTGCGGATTGTTCCCTTGCCCCAAGGGGCGGGCGCGGGCAACTTTAGCGCATCCGACAAGCGAGCAGATGGCACTGAAAATCAAACCGTGCGATCACGGCCACGGCTTGCCCGAAGTTCAGTGAAAGCAACTGACCTGAGTGTTTTTCGACCCCTTGAAACCTCGTCCTCAGTTGCGATCAAGACCGTGCTCAAGTTCAGGGAACGAAGATGCCCGCAAGCCCCGACCTCAATGACATTCGCGCCCACGATTGGGTCGCCACCCGGCTGCCCCGCTCCTGGCAGGCCTACGCCCGCCTGATGCGCCTGGACCGGCCCATCGGCACCTGGCTGACCCTGCTGCCGGCCCTGGCCGCGTTGATACTCTGCGCCGGACGTATTCCGCAGCTCGGCACGGTGCTGGTGTTCGCCCTCGGCGCCCTGCTGATGCGCAGTGCCGGCTGCTGCATCAATGACATCCTCGACCGACGCTTCGACGCCCAGGTCAACCGCACCCGCCAGCGGCCCCTGGCCAAGGGCTCACTGAGCCTGAATCAGGCCCTGGCTTGCCTGGTCGTACTCTTGCTGCTGGCGGCCGCATTACTGCCCTTGCTGCAACCACTGACGGTGCTGCTGGCCCTGGGCTGCGTGCCGCTGACCCTGATCTACCCGCTGTTCAAACGCTTCACCCACTGGCCCCAGGCGTTTCTCGGCGCGGTGTTCAACTGGGGCGTGCTCATGGCCAGTGTGGAAACCACCGGCAGCCTGCAAGCCAGTGCGCTGGCGCTGTGGCTGGGCTGCCTGTTCTGGCAGTTGGGCTACGACACGCTCTATGCCTACAGCGACCGTGAGGACGACCTGAAAATGGGCCTGCGCTCCACCGCGACGCTGTTCGCCGAACGGGGCAAGACCTGGATCGCCGGGTTCTACGCCATGACCGTGCTGTGCTGGTGCGGCGGGGGGCTGCTGGCCGGTGCCAACCCGGGCTTTTTCATCGTGCTGCTGCCGATCGCCTTGTCCCTGGCCTACCAGCTCAACCTGTTCAGTCCGGACCACCCGGAGCCCTGCAACGACCTGTTTCGCAGCAACTTCCACGTCGGCGTGCTGCTCCTGGCCGGCGCCTCGGTGGCCATCGTTTAACCGCTGAACACTCAGCAATCGGCAACATTCCCAACCACACAAGGACTTGTCATATGCCTGCCCGCTCAATCGCATCACCACTCTCGGCACCGGAACAATGGGCCGCCCTGTTCCTGCGCCTGGCCCTGGGCGCCATGTACATCGCCCATGCGCTGTTCAAAGTCCTGGTCCTGGGTTGGCCGGGCACCCTCAAGCTGTTCGGCGCCACCGGCATGCCCGAGTGGATGACCTACCCGGCGGTGTGCGCCGAGCTGGTGGGGGGCTTGTTGCTGATACTCGGAGTCGGCGTGCGCTGGATCGCCCTGGGGCTGCTGCCGATGCTGCTGGGGGCGATTGTCTTCGTCCACGGCGCCCACGGCTGGATCTACACCAGCCCGGGCGGCGGCTGGGAATACCTGGCCTTCCTGGCGGTGGTGTCGGTGTCGCTGGTGTGCCTGGGCAACGGCGCACTGTCCCTGTTGAGCCTGTTCAAGGCGCCGCCTACAAGGCAATGGACGGCAACGACAGCCCCTTGAGGGATTGAGCGCTGCCGGCTTGCTCGGCCATCAGCCAGTCGACGAAGCGCTGGATCAATGGGCCACGGCGCTTGCGTGGCGGCAGCACCACGTAATAGCCGTAGCCGGACAGCGCACTCTGGGCGATCGGCCGGCACAACAGCCCCTGCGCCAGCAAATCGTCCACCAGATGACGCCAGCCGATGGCCACGCCCTGACCGCCGATGGCCGCCTGGATCAGCAGGGTGTAGTTGTCGAAACGCAATTGCCCGGGAGGCGGGGCGCCAGCCAGGCCCAGTTCGCGGAACACCCCGCTCCAGTCGAACCAGTGGCTGGCGTTTTCACCCCGCAGGTGCAGCAGCGGCATCTCCAGCAGGGCATGGGCGGGCAGGGGAGCCAGACGCTCCTTGAGCAGCAGCGGGCTGCACACCGGAAACACTTCCTCGCTGAACAGCCAGCGACTTTCGCCGTGCTTGAAACGCCCGTCGCCGAACAGCACCGCCACGTCGATATCGCTGCGCAGCATGCTGTGGCTGCGTTCACTGGTCACCAGGCTGACGTCCACCTGGGGATTGGCCTCATGAAAACGATGCAGGCGCGGCATCAGCCAGTAGGCGGCGAAGGCGAAGTCCGTGGCCACCTGCAACACCTCGTGCTGATGCTGCTGGCTCAGAGCACTGAGGCCGGCATCGATGCTCTGCAAGCCAATCTGCACCTGTTCCAGTAACAAGGCGCCGGATTCGGTCAGTTCGATACCGCGGTAGATCCGGTCGAACAGGCGCACGTTCAACCGCTCCTCCAACCGTTTGATCTGCTGGCTGATGGCCGGCTGGGTGGTCCCCAGTTCCACCGCCGCGGCGGTGAAGCTGCGCAAACGGGCCGCTGCTTCAAACACCCGGAGCAGGTCCAGGGACAGGTCGCCAAGGGCTTCATACATAAGCTGTGCTTATCCTAGTCATTGCCGTGCATGGGCTTTACCGCCAAAGACATGGAATCCATGCTCGATCGCAGCACTTTCGCATAACCATCGACTATGGAATGCCGCGAATCCATGAAGCGCAAGAACATTCTTTTCATCATGGCCGACCAGATGGCCGCGCCCTTGCTGCCATTCTACGGTTCATCACCGATCAAGCTGCCGCACCTGAGCCGCCTGGCTGCCCAGGGCGTGGTATTCGATGCCGCCTACTGCAACAGCCCACTGTGCGCGCCGTCGCGCTTTACCCTGGTGAGCGGGCAGTTGCCGAGCAGGATCGGCGCCTACGACAACGCTGCGGACTTTCCCGCCGACGTGCCCACCTACGCCCACTACCTGCGGCGCCTGGGCTACCGCACCGCGCTGTCGGGCAAGATGCACTTCTGCGGCCCGGATCAGTTGCACGGTTATGAAGAGCGCCTGACCACCGATATCTACCCCGCCGACTACGGCTGGGCAGTGAACTGGGATGAGCCCGAGGTGCGCCCCAGCTGGTACCACAACATGTCCTCGGTGCTGCAGGCCGGGCCCTGCGTGCGCACCAACCAGCTGGATTTCGATGAAGAGGTGGTGTTCAAGGCCCAGCAGTACCTGTTCGACCATGTGCGCGAAGCCGGCGACCAGCCGTTCTGCCTCACCGTGTCCATGACCCACCCCCACGATCCCTACACCATTCCCAAGGCCTTCTGGGACCTGTACCGCGACGACGAGATCCCACTGCCCCAGACCCCACCGCAAAGCGAACTGGACCCTCATTCCCAGCGCCTGCTCAAGGTCTACGACCTGTGGGACAAGCCCCTGCCTGTGGATAAGATCCGCGACGCGCGGCGGGCCTACTTCGGCGCCTGCAGCTACATCGACAGCAACGTCGGCAAGCTGCTGCAGACCCTGGAAGACACCGGGTTGGCGGACGACACCCTGATCGTGTTTTCCGGCGACCACGGCGACATGCTCGGGGAGCGCGGCCTCTGGTACAAAATGCACTGGTTCGAAATGGCCGCCCGGGTGCCGCTGCTGATCCATGCGCCGGGGCAGTTCGCCGCCGGGCGAGTCAGCGTGGCAGTCTCCACCGCCGACCTGCTACCGACCCTGGTGGAACTGGCCGGCGGCCGGGTGGAGGCGGACCTGCCCCTGGACGGCCGCTCCCTGGTCCCCCATCTGCTGGGGCAGGGCGGCCACGATGAGGTCTTCGGCGAATACATGGCCGAAGGCACCATCAGCCCGCTGATGATGATTCGTCGGGGCGCCTACAAATTCATCTACAGCGAAGACGACCCCTGCCTACTCTTCGATGTAGCCAACGACCCCCAGGAACACCGCGACCTCAGCCAGTCGGCCGAGCATCGAGCGCTGTTCGACGCCTTCCTCGCCGAAGCCCGGGCCAAGTGGGACATCCCCACCCTTCACCAACAGGTCCTGGCCAGCCAGCGCCGTCGCCGCCTGGTGGCCGACGCCCTGGGCCGGGGCACGCGCAAGAGCTGGGATCACCAGCCACTGGTAGACGCCAGTGCGCAATACATGCGCAACCACATCGACCTCGACGATCTGGAGCGCAAGGCGCGTTATCCACAACCCTGCCAACACCAATAATCCAAGGGGAAGAGCATGCAAAAGTTATCCACAGCGCTGGCCGTCGGGTTCCTGGCTCTGGGCAGCACAACCGCCTGGGCCGACTCGTGCGCAACCGTGAAGATGGCCGATCCGGGCTGGAGCGACATCGCCGCCACCAACGCCATCGCCAGCTTTCTACTGGACGGCATGGGCTACAAGGCCAAGATCGACACCCTGGCGGTGCCGATCACCTACGGCGGCCTCAAGGACGGCCAGGTGGATGTGTTCCTGGGCAACTGGATGCCGGCGCAGCAGGGCTTCTACGACAAGTTCGTGGCCAATGGCGAGGTGATCCAGCTGGCAAAGAACCTGGAAGGCACCGAGTTCACCCTGGCAGTTCCGGATTACGTGTGGGACGCCGGGGTGCACGACTTTGCCGACCTGAGCAAGTTCGCCGACAAGTTTGACAAGAAGATCTACGGCATCGGCTCCGGTGCCCCGGCCAACCTGTCGCTGCAGGAGATCATCAAGAACAACGAGTTCAGCCTCGGCCAGTGGAAGCTGATCGAGTCCAGCGAGCAGGCGATGCTCGCCGAAGTGTCCCGGGCCACGAAAAAACAGCGCTTCGTGACCTTCCTCGGCTGGACCCCGCACCCGATGAACGTGCAGCTGAAAATGCATTACCTGACCGGGGGCGAGAAGTACTTCGGCGCCAGCGGCAGCGTCTACACCCTGACGCGCAAGGGTTATGCACAGGCCTGCCCGAACGTCGGCAAGCTCCTTACCAATCTGCGGTTCACCCAGGACATGGAGAACGCCATCATGGCCGAGGTGGTGAACAAGAAGGTCAGCAACGCCGACGCCGCCAAGGCCTGGATCAAGGCCAACCCGGCGGTGCTGGAGCAATGGCTGGAAGGGGTCCGGACCATTGATGACAAAGAGGCCCTGGCGGCGGTGAAGGCCAAGTTGTAGCCCGAGGTGCGCCGGCAAGCCGGCTCCTCGGAGAGGAGGGGCCGGCCTCGGCACATGCCCAAGGCCGGACAATGCTTTACCCTGGCCCCCCCCTGAATCTACCCAACCGTGAGGAACCATGGCCTGGCCCAACCGCCATTCACTCCTGCCTTTCCTCGGCTGGCTGCCACAGCAGACCCGGGCCAGCGTTGGCCGGGATCTGCTGGTGGGCCTCAGTGGCGCGATTCTCGCCCTGCCGCAATCCATCGCCTATGCGCTGATCGCCGGCCTGCCGCCGGAGTACGGCCTGTACGCAGCCATAGTCCCGGTGCTGATCGCCTGCCTCTGGGGTTCGTCCTGGCACCTGATCTGCGGGCCCACGGCAGCGATCTCCATCGTGCTGTATGCCAGCGTCAGCCCCCTGGCCGTGCCGGCATCCGAGGACTACATCACCCTGATCCTGCTGCTGACCTTGCTGGCGGGCATCTTCCAGTGGCTGCTGGGGCTGCTGCGCTTCGGCGCCCTGGTGAACTTCGTCTCGCATTCGGTGGTGCTGGGTTTCACCCTAGGTGCCGCGGTGGTGATCGCCCTGGGGCAATTGCCCAACCTCCTGGGCCTGGAGCTGCCGAACCAGGCCACCGCCCTCAATAGCCTGACCTCGCTGCTGGAACACCTGGACGCTGTGGACCAGCCTTCGCTGTTGCTGGGGCTGGGCACCCTGATCGTCGGCCTCGGCCTGAAGCTGTTGGCGCCGCGCTGGCCCAGCCTGTTGCTCAGCCTGGTCCTCAGTGCGCTGGTGGTCTGGCTGCTGCCGGGGGTGTTCGGCCACGTCAAATTAGTCAGCGCCTTCGTGGGCCGGCTACCGCCCTTGAGCCCGTTGCCACTGGACCTGGATCTGGTCCTGCGGCTGCTGCCCAGTGCCGTGGCGGTGGGGATGCTGGGGCTGGTGACCAGCCTGTCGATTGCCCGCTCACTGTCGGCACGTTCGGAACAACTGCTCGACGCCAACCAGGAAGTCCGCGCCCAGGGCTTGTCGAACATGGTGGGGGCGTTTTTCTCCGGCTACCTGTCCTCCGGCTCCTTCACCCGCTCGGGCTTGAGTTATGAAGCCGGTGCCCGCTCGCCCCTGGCCGGGGTGTTCTCGGCGCTGTGGGTGGCGCTGTTCGCGGTGGCCGGCGCCGGGCTGATCGCCCATATCCCGATTCCGGCCATGGCCGGGAGCATCCTGCTGATCTGCTGGGGCCTGGTGGATCATCGGGGCATTCGCGCGCTGTTCCGGGTCAGCCGCGCCGAATTTTTGGTGATGAGCCTGACCTGCATCGCCACCTTGCTCCTGGAGTTGCAGACGGCGATCTATGCCGGGGTCCTGGCGTCGCTGTTCTTCTACCTCAAGCGCACCTCCCAGCCACGGGTGCAGCATTCCAGCGAGGGCGATGCAGACATCCTGCGGGTGGGCGGCTCGATCTTCTTTGGCGCCAGTCATTACCTGCAGGTGCGCATGCAACGCTGCCATGCACCGAACCTGGTGATCGACGCCCGGCAGATCAACTTCATCGACTATTCAGGGGTGGAGATGCTGCATCAGGAGGCGCGCCGACTGAAACGCCAGGACCGCAGCCTGACCCTGCGCCGGGCACGGCAGACGGTGAAGGAGGAATTGATCAAGCTCGAAGGACCAGAGCACTGCCCGATCCGCTTCGAAGACTGAACCCCATCCGTAGGAGCCGGCTTGCCGGCGAAGAGGCCCTTGGACCTGGCGCCAGTCTTGAGGCCGCCTTCGCTGGCAAGCCAGCTCCTACGAGGGGGAGGGGTTACTGCGCCAACTGGCGGCGCAGTTCGGCCAGCACCGGGGCACTGTCCGGGCGCACGCCGCGCCACAGGTAGAAGGCTTCCGCCGCCTGTTCGGCCAGCATGCCCAAACCATCCAGCACCAGCGCCGCGCCATGTTCACTGGCCCAACGGCAGAACGGCGTCGGCTCCTTGGCGTACATCATGTCGTAGCACACCGTTTTGCCCGGTTCGATCAGGCTGCTGGCAATCGGCGGCAAGTCCCCCGACAGGCTGGCGGAAGTGGCATTGATGATCAGGTCCACCGACTCCTGCAACCAGTCGAAGCCGCTGGCCGACACCGGCCCCAGGTCGGCGAACAGTTCGGCCAGCAACTCGGCTTTTTCCACGGTGCGATTGGCGATCACCACCGACGCCGGCCGCTGCGCCAACAGGGGTTCCAAGGCTCCACGCACGGCGCCACCGGCCCCCAGCAAAAGGATGCGCTTGCCCTTGAGACTGACCCCGGCGTTCACCGTCAGGTCGCGTACCAGTCCGGCGCCGTCGGTGTTGTCTCCCAGCAGAGTGCCGTCCGCTTGCTTGCTCAGGGTGTTCACCGCACCGGCCCGCTGGGCGCGCTCGGTCAGGCTGTCGCACAGGCGATAGGCGTCTTCCTTGAACGGCACGGTGACGTTGGCACCACGGCCCTGGGCGAAGAAATCGCGGGCGGCGCCGGCGAAATCGTCCAGAGGCGCCAGCAGGGTGTTGTATTCCAGTTGCTGGCCGGTCTGCTGGGCGAACAGCCGATGGATCAAGGGTGATTTGCTGTGGCCGATCGGATTACCAAAGACAACGTACTGATCCATCTCTCATCCCATTTGCTCAACACACTGGCAGGAACCGCGTCCGCCTTGAAGGCCTCTTCGCCGGCAAGCCGGCTCCTGCGCAGTGGGTGCGGTTTAGTTGCTGGCGGCCAGCCAGTCGCGGTCTTGCAGGAAGTATTCGGTCAGGCGCGCCTCTTCGCTGCCCGGCTCGGCCTTCCAGTCGTAGCCCCAACGCACTTGCGGCGGCAGCGACATGAGGATCGACTCGGTGCGACCGCCCGATTGCAGGCCGAACAGGGTGCCACGGTCGTAGACCAGGTTGAACTCGACGTAGCGACCGCGGCGGAACTCCTGGAACTCGCGCTGCTGCTCGGTATAGGCGGCAGCCTTGCGGCGCTGGACGATGGGCAGGTAGGCCTCGATGTAGGCATCGCCGATGGCGCGCATGAAGGCGAAGCTGGTGTCGAAGTCCCATTCGTTGAGGTCGTCGAAGAACAGGCCGCCGATGCCCCGCGGTTCGTTGCGGTGCTTGATGTGGAAATAGCTGTCGCACCAGGCCTTGTAGCGCGGGTAGACGTCGGCACCGAAGGGCGCACAGGCGCGCTCGGCAACCCGGTGCCAATGCACGCAGTCTTCTTCATTGCCGTAGTAGGGGGTCAGGTCGAAGCCGCCACCGAACCACCAGACCGGCTCTTCACCTTCCTTCTCGGCGATGAAGAACCGCACGTTGGCGTGGGACGTCGGCACATGAGGGTTGTGCGGGTGAATCACCAGGGACACGCCCAGGGCCTCGAAACCCCGGCCGGCCAGTTCCGGACGGTGAGCACTGGCCGAAGGTGGCAGGCCGCTGCCGAACACATGGGAAAAGTTGACCCCACCCTTTTCGATCACCGCACCGTCGCCGATCACCCGGGTGCGTCCGCCGCCGCCGGCAGGGCGGGTCCAGGCGTCCTCGATAAAGCGTGCGCCACCGTCTTCGGTTTCCAGTGCAGCGCAAATGCGGTCTTGCAGGTCGAGCAGGTAGGCTTTTACGGCCTCGGTGCGGGTAGTCATGGCATCACCTTGAATCGGGCAAAGCTACGCGGCGCTAGGGATGGAGCAGGGGACGCGCGCAAATGGGCGCGTAGCATAACACCGCGTCGGGGCGCTCCGCAGTTGACGAAGGTCAAGCACAGGAGTCCGATAGAGCACTTTCACGACACGACCAAGGAGAGAGTGCAGATGGCCAAACGTATCCAGTTCCGTGCCCATGGCGGCCCCGAAGTACTCGAGTATGTGGATTACCAGCCCGCCGAACCGGGACCACAGCAGGTTCGCGTCAGCAACAAGGCCATCGGCCTGAACTTCATCGACACCTATTTCCGCAGTGGCCTGTATGCCCCACCAGCACTGCCGTCCGGCCTCGGCGCCGAAGGCGCCGGGGTGGTGGAAGCGGTGGGCAGCGCTGTGACGCGCTTCAAGGTAGGTGATCGCGTGGCCTATGGCAGCGGCCCACTGGGCGCCTACAGCGATGTGCATGTACTGCCGGAAGCCAATCTGGTGCATCTGCCAGAGGCCATCAGCTTCGAGCAAGCCGCCGGGGTGATGCTCAAGGGCCTGACCGTGCAGTACCTGCTGCGTCAGACCTATGAACTCAAGGGTGGCGAAACCGTACTGTTTCACGCCGCAGCGGGGGGCGTCGGTTCCCTGGCCTGCCAATGGGCCAAGGCCCTTGGGGTAAAACTGATCGGTACCGTCAGCTCGCCGGAGAAGGCCGCCATTGCCAAAGCCCTCGGCGCCTGGGAAACCATCGACTACAGCCATGAAGACGTCGCCAAGCGCGTGCTGGAACTGACGGATGGCAAGAAGTGCCCGGTGGTGTATGACGGTGTCGGCAAAGACACCTGGCTGACCTCCCTGGATTGCCTGGCACCGCGCGGGCTGATGGTCAGCTTCGGCAATGCCTCGGGAGCGGTGGACGGGGTGAACCTGGGGATTCTCTCGGCCAAGGGCTCGCTGTACGTGACCCGGCCGACCCTGGCCAGCTACGCCAACAATGCCGAGAACCTGCAGCTCATGGCCGACGACCTGTTCGGCATGATTGCCAGCGGCAAGCTGAAGATCGAGATTGGCCAGCGCTTCGCTCTGGCGGACGCGGCCAAGGCCCATATCGAGTTGTCGGCCCGGCGTACTACCGGCTCGACCGTGTTGTTGCCTTAAGCGCTTTCGCCGGCAAGCCGGCTCCTACGGATGTTCATAGGAGACGGCTTGCCGGCGAAGCGGTTCAGGAAGGCCGCACCACCTTGCCGGTGGCCAGATCCCGAATCAGGCTCGGGTTCTTGCGCCCGCCCAGGCTACCGGTGAGCACCAGGTCCAGTTGCCCACGGAAGTACTGCTCGATGCGCAGCCGCGTACGCGCCGCCGGCCGCCCCTGGGGATTGGCCGAAGTGGAAATCAACGGCCCCACCAAGGCACAGAGTTCACGGACCAGCGGATGGTCGCTGACCCGCAACGCCACCGTGTCATGCACCCCGGTCACCCACTGCGGCAGCAGGTTCTGATGGGGTACCAGCCAGGTGTTGGGACCCGGCCAGGTGCTGGACATGCGCTCGATCCAGGTATCCGGGAAATCCTCGAAGAGGAAGTCGAACTGGTGGATGTTGTCGGCGATCAGGATCAGGCCCTTGTCCACCGACCGTGACTTGATTGCCAGCAGGCGATCCACCGCCTCTTCATTCCACGGATCGCACCCCAGGCCCCAGACCGCTTCGGTTGGATAGGCAATCACCGCCCCTGCGCGAATCTCTCGTGCGGCTTGCTGCACACGCCAACTGCTGACCATTGCCGAATCTCCAGATAAAAGCTGTGCGCAGTTTACCGATCCTGCCTATAAAACCTAGCTCAGACGCGCAAACCAGCGGCCGTTTTCATTGACGGCCCGCGCCTCGATTTCCAGCTCGGTCAGCGCCGCCAGCACCCGGGGCAGGGACCAGCCGCTGGCAAGCGCCAGGGCCTCGCTGCTGTGGGGGGCCGCCTGAAGCAGCGCCAACAGCGGATGCTCGCTGGCCTCCAGCGGCGCGGCGGCAGGCGGCGGCAGGTGTTGCCAACCTCTCAGGGTTTCCAGGATGTGCTGCACGCTTTCCACCAGCACCGCGCCGTCACGGATCAGTTGATGACAACCCCGGGCACCGGGGTGATGAATCGAACCGGGGATCGCGTACACCTCGCGACCTTGCTCGGCCGCCAGGCGGGCGGTGATCAGCGAGCCACTGGCGACACTGGCTTCCACCACCAGTACCCCCAGGGACAAGCCACTGATGATCCGGTTGCGCCGGGGGAAGTGCTCCGGACGTGGGCCAGTGTCCAGGGGGAACTCGGAAATCACTGCGCTGCCCTGCTCGATCATCGCCCTGGCCAAGGCCCGATGTCGCTGTGGATAACATTTTTCCAGGCCCGTGCCCAACACCCCCACGGTACGCCCACCCACATCCAGGGCCGCCTGGTGCGCAGCGCCATCAATCCCCAAGGCCAGGCCGCTGGTGATCACGAATCCGGCGGCGGCCAGACTCCGGGAAAACGCCGCGGCCGTGTCCAGTCCCGGACGCGAAGCCCGACGGCTGCCCACCAGCGCCAGCTGCGGCCGTTGAAGAATCGACGGATCGCCGGCCACGAACAACAGCGGTGGCGCATCCTCCAATTGCGCCAGCAGCGGGGGATAGTCGGGCTGGTCCCACATCAGCAAATGCTGGGCCTGGTTGTCTATCCAGGCCAGTGCGCGGCGGGCGCCTTCCCGAACTTCGACACTGCGCCGGGCATCGGTACAGGCCGTCGGCAGACCCAGGGAGTGCCAGGCGCTGGCCGGAGCACTGAGGGCCTTGGAGGCTGAACCGAAGGCCTGGAGCAAACGCCCAAAGCGCATGGCGCCCAGGGCGGGCAGGCCATGCAAACGTAAACGGGCTTCCAGTTCCGCGGGGGAAATGGCGGCACTGATCGAGTGCGACATGGATCATCCTTGATCGTCATCGGTCCGGCGAAAGCCGGAACAAGCTGTGGATAAGTCTGTTGGTAACTTGTTGAGGAAAGGTTTCCTGCTGCGCCAGGGAGATGCCCTGCCGAGGTCGGTCTTGCTCTGCCCAACCACCCGTGCAGCCAACCGCAAGCACGCCAATCAAGCCTGGCGCAGCCGCTTGCAGGTCCGACCGATGGCGGTCCAGCCCAATAGCAGCAGGGCGAACAGACATTTCCTCAGGGGCTGAATCCCTTTATTATGTGCGTTCGCGTAAAACGCCAGAGCCTGCGCGGCTCGCTCCTTTGCAGAGCACGTTTTGCATCGGCGGCCCAGGTCCAGGACCTGCCAGGACGCCGACTCCGCCCTTACTTCACACGTGTAGCAATTACGCTTATGGCCATTTTAAACATCCTCGAATTCCCCGATTCGCGCCTGCGCACTATCGCCAAACCCGTGGCCGTAGTGGACGACGAAGTGCGTCAGTTGGTCGATGACATGTTTGAAACAATGTATGAGGCCCCAGGCATTGGTCTGGCGGCGACCCAGGTCAACGTGCACAAACGCGTCGTGGTCATGGACCTGTCCGAAGATCGCAGCGAGCCCCGGGTATTCATCAACCCCGAGTTCGAAGCCCTGACCGACGAGATGGACCAGTATCAGGAAGGCTGCCTTTCGGTGCCGGGTTTCTACGAGAACGTCGACCGTCCGCAGCGCGTCAAGATCAAGGCCCTGGACCGCGACGGCCAGCCCTATGAGCTGATCGCCGAAGGTTTGCTGGCGGTGTGCATCCAGCACGAATGCGACCACCTCAACGGCAAGCTGTTCGTCGACTACCTGTCCACGCTCAAGCGTGACCGGATCAAGAAGAAGCTGGAAAAGCAGCATCGCCAGCAGGCTTGATGACCGTCTTGCAAAGGCTTGCCACGGCAAGCCTTTTTCTTTTCCGCATGTTTAACATCGAGAATTCCCATGACTGAGCCACTGCGCATCGTCTTTGCCGGCACCCCCGAATTCGCCGCCGAACACCTCAAGGCCCTGCTCGACAGCCCTCACCAGATTGTCGCGGTCTACACCCAGCCGGACCGTCCGGCGGGGCGCGGGCAGAAGCTGATGCCAAGCCCGGTCAAACAGCTGGCCCTGGAGCACCAGATCCCGGTGTTGCAACCGCCCACCCTGCGCAATGCCGAGGCCCAGGCCGAACTGACGGCGCTCAAGCCGGACCTGATGGTGGTGGTGGCCTACGGCCTGATCCTGCCTCAAGTGGTGCTGGATATTCCGCGCCTGGGCTGCATCAACAGTCACGCCTCCCTGCTGCCGCGCTGGCGCGGTGCCGCGCCGATCCAGCGCGCCGTAGAAGCCGGTGACGACGCCAGCGGCGTGACCGTGATGCGCATGGAAGCCGGCCTGGACACCGGGCCGATGCTGCTCAAGGTCAGCACACCGATCAGCGCCCAGGACACCGGCGGCAGTCTGCACGACCGCCTGGCCGAGCTGGGCCCGTCGGCAGTGCTGCAAGCCATCGAAGGCCTCGCCGCCGGCACCCTGGAAGGCGAAATCCAGGACGACAGCCTGGCCACCTACGCCCACAAGCTGAACAAGGATGAAGCGCGCATCGACTGGAATCGCCCGGCCGTGGAGCTGGAGCGCCTGGTCCGGGCCTTCAATCCCTGGCCGATCTGCCACAGCACCCTCAATGGCGAAGCCCTGAAAGTCCTGGCAGCCACCCTGGCCGAAGGCCGTGGCGCCCCGGGCGAGATCCTCGGCGCCAGCAAGGACGGCCTGATCGTCGCCTGCGGTGAACAGGCGCTGTGCCTGACCCGCCTGCAACTGCCCGGGGGCAAGGCGCTGAACTTCAGCGACCTGTTCAACAGCCGCCGCGAGAAATTCGCCATCGGCACCGTCCTCGGCCAGACGGCGGACGCCCAATGAACCCGCGCCTGGCCGCCGCCAAGGCCCTGACCGCGGTCCTAAACGGCAAGGCCTCGCTCAACAGCTCGCTGCCGGTCCAACTGGACAAGGTCGAGGTCCGTGATCGCGGCTTCACCCAGGACCTGGCGTTCGGCACCGCGCGCTGGCAGCCGCGGTTGTCGGCGCTGGCGGCCAAGCTGCTGCAGAAGCCGTTCAAGGCCGCCGATGCCGATGTCGAGGCGCTGCTGCTGGTGGGTCTCTATCAGTTGCTCTACACCCGTGTGCCGGCCCACGCCGCCATCGGCGAAACCGTGGGCTGCGCCGACAAGTTGAAAAAGCCCTGGGCCAAGGCTCTGCTCAACGCCGTGCTGCGCCGCGCCCAGCGTGAAAGCGAGGCCCTGTTGGCCGAGCTGGAACATGATCCGGTGGTGCGCACCGCCCACCCACGCTGGCTGCAGAAGTCCCTCAAGGCCTTCTGGCCCGAGCAATGGGAAGCCATCTGCGCCGCCAACAACGCTCACCCGCCGATGATCCTGCGGGTCAATCGCCGTCATCACTCCCGGGATGCCTACCTGAAGCTGTTGAGCCAAGCGGGGGTCGCGGCCAAGGCCTGCGTCTACAGCCAGGACGGCATCGTCCTCGACGAAGCCGGTGATGTGCGCAGCCTGCCGGGCTTTGCCGAAGGCTGGGTCAGCGTCCAGGACGAAGCCGCGCAACTGGCTGCCGATCTGCTGGAACTGGCCCCGGGGCAACGGGTGCTGGATGCCTGCTGCGCCCCGGGCGGCAAGACCTGCCACATCCTCGAAGTGCAGCCGCAATTGGCTGGCGTGGTGGCGGTGGACCTGGAAGCCAAGCGCCTGGTGCGAGTGCGAGAAAACCTCGACCGCCTGGGGCTCGATGCCCAGCTGATTGCCGCCGACGGCCGGGATACCCAGGCCTGGTGGGACGGCCAGCCGTTCCAGCGCATCCTGCTGGACGCTCCCTGCTCGGCCACCGGGGTGATTCGTCGCCACCCGGATATCAAACTCACTCGCCAAGCCGAAGACATCGCCGCCCTGGCGCAATTGCAAGGCGAACTGCTGGACGCCCTGTGGCAGACCCTGGAAGTGGGCGGCATCCTGCTCTACGCCACCTGCTCGACCCTGCCCACCGAGAACACCGAAGTGATCGAGGCCTTCCTGTCCCGCACCCCGGGAGCTCGTGAGTTGGACATCGGCGGCCAACTGGGGCAGCCTGCGGCCGGCCTCAAGCAGCCCCACGGACGCCAGTTGCTGGCGCAAGAGGGCGGCCACGACGGCTTCTATTACGCCAAACTGATCAAGATCGCCGCAGCTCGCGGCTAAACGGTTTTAAGGGAGTGACTGGATGAAAATCATCATCCTCGGCGCCGGGCAAGTGGGTGGCACGCTGGCGGAACACCTGGCCAGCGAAGCCAACGACATCACCGTGGTCGACACCGACGGCGAACGCCTGCGCGACCTCGGCGACCGCCTGGACATCCGCACCGTGCAGGGCCGCGCCTCGTTCCCGACGGTATTGCGCCAGGCCGGCGCCGACGACGCCGACATGCTGGTGGCGGTGACCAACAGCGACGAAACCAACATGGTTGCCTGCCAGGTCGCCCACACCCTGTTCCACACCCCGACCAAGATCGCCCGGGTACGCGAAGCCGCCTACCTGACCCGCGCCGGGCTGTTCGACAACGACGCGATCCCGGTGGACGTGCTGATCAGCCCCGAGCAGGTGGTGACCAACTACATCAAGCGTTTGATCGAACACCCCGGCGCCCTGCAGGTGATCGACTTCGCCGAAGGCAAGGCACAACTGGTGGCGGTCAAGGCCTATTACGGCGGTCCGCTGGTGGGCCAGCAACTGCGCCAGTTGCGCGAGCACATGCCCAATGTCGATACCCGGGTGGCGGCGATCTTCCGTCGCGACCGGCCGATCATGCCCAAGGGCGATACGGTGATCGAGGCCGACGACGAAGTGTTCTTCATCGCTGCCAAGGCCCACATCCGCGCGGTGATGAGCGAGATGCGCCGCCTGGAAGAGTCCTACAAGCGCATCGTCATCGCCGGTGGCGGGCAGATCGGCGAGCGCCTGGCCGAGGCCATCGAAAGCCGCTATCAGGTGAAGATCATCGAGATGAACCCGGCCCGCTGCCGCTACCTGTCCGACACCCTGGACAGCACCGTGGTGCTGCAGGGCAGCGCCTCGGACCGCGATCTGCTGCTGGAAGAGAACATCGCCGACGCCGATATCTTCCTGGCCCTGACCAACGACGACGAGGCCAACATCATGTCCTCGCTGCTGGCCAAGCGCCTGGGAGCGAAGAAGGTCATGACCATCATCAACAACCCGGCCTATGTCGACCTGATCCAGGGCGGCGATATCGACATTGCCATCAGCCCGCAACTGGCCACCATCGGCACCCTGCTGGCCCACGTGCGCCGCGGCGATATCGTCAGCGTGCACTCCCTGCGCCGTGGCGCGGCGGAAGCCATCGAAGCCATCGCCCACGGCGACGCCAAGTCGAGCAAGGTGATCGGCCGCGCCATCGAGAGTATCGGCTTGCCGCCGGGCACCACCATCGGCGCGATCATTCGCGATGAAGAAGTGCTGATCGCCCACGACGACACGGTGATCGAAGCCGGCGACCACGTGATCCTGTTCCTTGTGGATAAAAAGCACATTCGCGACGTGGAGAAACTGTTCCACGTCGGCCTGAGCTTCTTCTGATCAACCACTGTGTAGCCGCTGCCGCAGGCTGCGATCGACTGCACCGCAGGCGCTGACCTTGCGCAGCCTGCGGCAGC
Source organism: Pseudomonas danubii (assembly GCF_042980055.1). Classification (NCBI taxonomy): domain Bacteria; kingdom Pseudomonadati; phylum Pseudomonadota; class Gammaproteobacteria; order Pseudomonadales; family Pseudomonadaceae; genus Pseudomonas; species Pseudomonas danubii. The sequence continues at coordinate 1,267,193 of NZ_CP116502.1, read as the reverse complement.
GGCTACATGAGCCCACAGGAGTGACGACGATGCTTGAATCGCTGGAAAAAATGCTCGCCAAGGGTGTGGATAACGCCTTGCTGCGCTTTGGCCTGGGCAAGGGCTATCTGGACCAGGGCGATTTCGCCAAGGCCGCCGAGCACCTGCAGCACTGCGTGAGTTTCGATCCCAAGTATTCGGCGGCCTGGAAGCTGCTGGGCAAGGCTTGCCAGGGACAGGGCGACCTGGCGGCGGCGCGTCAGGCCTGGGAACAGGGCCTGGAAGCGGCCCGGGGGCATGGCGACAAACAGGCAGAAAAGGAAATGACCGTGTTCCTGAAAAAACTCGACCGCCAGTCTCAAGGCTGACCTCTATCCCCTGTAGCCGCTGCCGAAGGCTGCGAACGGCCCGCAGGGACGCAAATATCTTGAGACGACACAGGTTCGGCTGGAGATCGCCAAGCAAGGCCCTTCGGTCCTTTTCCCAGCCTCGCGGGCTCGGCAGCGGCTACAGGACGATTTCACAGGTAGCGCAGGGCGATCCCTTCCGCGTCCGCCTGGACCACTTCCATGCGCACCCTGGGCGCCGCCGCCGGCAAGCCCTGCACCTGGCCATAGACCACCGCGCCCTTGGGCAACTGCGCCAGGACCGGGCTTTGCACATAGACGCCACTGGCAGACAGGTTGCGAGTCTGCCCCAGGCATTCGCCAATGCTCTCGTGGGAAATCTTGATGCGAAACGACTTGCGGTGCTCGGACATCTTCTGCGCCCTTGTTGTGTGTGCTGTGGATAACGCCCTACGCGAAGTTATCCACAGATCGTGCCAGCTCGGTCAGTACCAGCGTGCCTCACCCGGCGGGCGCTTCTTGAAGCGTTTCATGCTCCACATGTACTGGCTCGGGTAAGCCCCGACATAGCGTTCGACCACCTTGCTCATGGCCGCACAGGAGGTTTCGGTGTCGGTGCTGTACATGTCGTCCGGGGCCGCTTCGAGGATCACCTTGTAGCCCGAACCATCCGGCAGGCGCAGGGCGTGAAGGAAGACCCCCACGGCCTTGCCGCCGGCCAGCATGTTCGGCACGAACTTGCTGGTCAGCGCCTGGGTGGCGAAGAAGGGCACGAAGATCCCGGCGGATTCGGCCGGTTCCGGGTCGGCGGGAATGCCCACCGCACCGCCTTTGCGCACTTCCTTGATGACGCTGAGGATGCCTTCCTTGGTGGAGGCGGCCACGCGGTTGCCCAGTTGCACCCGCTGCTTGCGCAGCAGCTCGTCCACGGCCTTGAGCTTGGGCGGACGATAGAAAATGATCGGTTTGCACTGGCTGCAATAGAAGTGGTTGAGCACTTCCCAGTTGCCCAGGTGGCTGGTGATGCCGACCACGCCCTTGCCCGAGGCCAGGGCGTCCTTGAGTACGTCCAGGCCCTCGACCTCCCGCACCAGAGCAATGGAGCGCTCCGCCGGCCAGATCCAGGCGCAAGCGCTTTCGGTCAGGGACTTGCCGATGTCTTTCAGGCTCTGTCCCACCAGACGCTCGCGCTCGGCGGGGTCCATCTGTGGAAAACATTTGGCCAGGTTGATGCGCACCACGTCGCGGGAGCGATTGGGGGTCTTCCACATGATCCAGCCGATGGCCGCGCCGACCGCCTGCACCGCGCGCCAGGGCAGCAGGGCAAACAACCGCAGAGCGCCCACCAGCAGGGCGCCTTTGAACTTATCCACAAATGACTCCTGATCTGTCGGTCTGAAGCGTGTCGCGAGCCGGCTATTCTAACCGCGCGTTGGAGAGGATGGCGTAACGATCACAGTCGCGGGTGTGATCCATGACCATGCCCGAAGCCTGCATCAGCGCGTAGCAGATGGTCGGGCCGACGAAGGTGAAACCGGCTTTCTGCAGGCCGCGGCTCATGGCTTCGGCCTCCGGGGTCACCGCCGGCACTTCGCTGCGGTCCCGGAAATGATTGATCTTGGGCACACCACCGACGAAGGACCAGAGAAAGGCCACCGGGTCTTCCAGCTCCAGCCAGGCCTGGGCATTGCGCCGGGCGGCGTTGAGCTTGAGGCGGTTGCGGATGATGCCGGGGTCCTGCATCAGGTCCTCGATCTCGGCGTCGCTCATCTGCGCCACGCGCTGCACATCGAAGCCGAACAGCACCTGGCGATAGCGCTCGCGCTTCTTCAGCACGGTGATCCAGGACAGCCCGGCCTGGAACCCTTCGAGCAATAACAACTCGAACAGACGCTGCCCATCGCGCAGCGGCACGCCCCACTCCTGATCGTGATAAGCCATGTACAGCGGATCGTCGGAACACCAAAAGCAGCGTGGCATAAGGCTCCAGGGGGCGTGCGCAGGACTGAATCGGGTATACTCCCGCTCCTTAAATCGCAGCCCAAGTAACAGGTGAATTTCGTGAGCCAGCCTACGCCAGCCGTGCGTACCTTCCAAGACTTGATCCTCGCCCTCCAGCAGTACTGGGCCGAGCAAGGTTGTGTGGTACTTCAGCCCTACGATATGGAAGTAGGCGCCGGCACTTTCCACACCGCCACATTCCTGCGGGCCATTGGCCCGGAAACCTGGAACGCCGCTTATGTGCAGCCCAGTCGTCGCCCGACTGACGGCCGCTACGGCGAAAACCCCAACCGCCTGCAGCACTACTATCAGTTCCAGGTGGTCTTGAAGCCCAACCCGGAGAACTTCCAGGAGCTGTACCTGGGTTCCCTGAAGCACGTGGGCCTGGACCCGCTGGTGCACGACATCCGTTTCGTCGAGGACAACTGGGAATCGCCGACCCTGGGCGCCTGGGGCCTGGGCTGGGAAGTCTGGCTCAACGGCATGGAAGTGACTCAGTTCACCTACTTCCAGCAGGCCGGTGGCATCGAGTGCTACCCGGTGACCGGCGAGATCACCTACGGCCTGGAACGCCTGGCCATGTACCTGCAGGGCGTGGACTCGGTGTACGACCTGGTCTGGGCCGACGGCCCGTTCGGCAAGGTCACCTATGGCGACGTGTTCCACCAGAACGAAGTGGAGCAGTCGACCTACAACTTCGAACACGCCAACGTCGAGAAGCTGTTCGAACTGTTCGATTTCTACGAAAGCGAGGCCAAGCGCCTGATCGAGCTGGATCAGCCGCTGCCGCTGCCGAGCTATGAAATGGTCCTCAAGGCCTCGCACACCTTCAACCTGCTGGATGCACGCCGGGCGATCTCGGTGACTGCGCGTCAGCAGTACATCCTGCGTGTGCGCACCCTGGCGCGTTCCGTGGCGCAAGCCTACCTGCTGGCTCGCGCCAAGCTGGGCTTCCCCATGGCGACCCCGGACCTGCGTGATGAAGTGTTGGCTAAGTTGGAGGCGGCACAATGAGTGCGCAAGATTTTCTGGTTGAACTGGGCACTGAAGAACTGCCACCCAAAGCCCTGAACACCCTGGCCGAAGCCTTCCTGGCCGGCATCGAGAAAGGCCTGCAGAGCGCCGGCCTGAGCTTTCAGGCCAAGCACGTATACGCCGCGCCACGGCGCCTGGCGGTACTGATCACCCAGCTGGACACCCAGCAGCCGGATCGCAGCATCAACCTCGACGGCCCACCACGCCAGGCGGCCTTCGATGCTGAAGGCAACCCGACCCAGGCGGCCCTGGGTTTTGCCAAGAAGTGCGGCGTCGAACTCAGCGAGATCGACCAGAGCGGCCCGAAACTGCGCTACAGCCAGAGCATCAAGGGCAAGCCGACCGCCAGCCTGCTGCCGACCATCGTCGAAGATTCCCTGAACGACCTGCCGATTCCCAAGCGCATGCGCTGGGCGGCGCGCAAGGAAGAGTTCGTGCGTCCGACCCAATGGCTGGTGATGCTGCTGGGTGACGACGTCATCGACTGCACCATCCTGGCCCAGAAGGCCGGTCGCGATTCCCGTGGTCACCGCTTCCACCACCCGCAAAGCGTGCGCATCACCTCGCCGGCCAACTACCTGGCCGACCTGCGTGCCGCCTACGTGCTGGCCGACACCAACGAGCGTCGCGAGCTGATCAGCAAGCGCACCGCGGAACTGGCGACCCTGCAGGAAGGCACGGCGATCGTCCCGGCGGACCTGCTGGACGAAGTGACCGCCCTGGTGGAATGGCCAGTGCCACTGGTGTGCTCGTTCGAGGAACGTTTCCTTGAAGTGCCCCAGGAAGCCCTGATCACCACCATGCAGGACAACCAGAAGTACTTCTGCCTGCTGGACGTGGACGGCAAGCTGCTGCCGCGCTTCATCACCGTGGCCAACATCGAGAGCAAGGACCCGCGCCAGATCATCGAGGGCAACGAGAAAGTCGTGCGCCCACGCCTGACCGACGCCGAGTTCTTCTTCAAGCAGGACAAGAAGCAGAAGCTCGAAGACTTCAACCTGCGCCTGCAGAACGTGGTGTTCCAGGAAAAACTCGGCAGCGTCTACGACAAGGCCGAGCGGATTTCCAAGCTGGCCGCCTTCATTGCCCCGCGCATTGGCGGCGACGCCCAGCGCGCCGCCCGTGCCGGCCTGCTGTCCAAGTGCGACCTGGCCACCGAAATGGTCGGCGAGTTCCCGGAGATGCAAGGCATCGCCGGCTACTACTACGCCCTCAATGACGGCGAGCCGGAAGACGTGGCCCTGGCCCTCAACGAGCAGTACATGCCGCGTGGCGCCGGCGCCGAGCTGCCAAGCACCGTGACCGGTGCCGCCGTGGCCATCGCCGACAAGCTGGACACCCTGGTGGGGATCTTCGGCATCGGCATGCTGCCCACCGGCAGCAAGGACCCCTACGCCCTGCGTCGCGCTGCCCTGGGCGTGCTGCGTATCCTCATCGAGAAGAAGTTCGACCTCGACCTGAACGACGCCGTGGCCTTCGCCGTCAGCGCCTTCGGCAGCAAGGTCAAGGCCGCCGGCCTGGCCGACCAGGTGCTGGAGTTCATCTTCGACCGTCTGCGTGCCCGTTACGAAGACGAAGGCGTGGATGTGGCCACCTACCTGTCGGTACGTGCCCTGAAGCCGGGCTCGGCCCTGGACTTCGACCAGCGCGTGCAAGCCGTGCAGGCCTTCCGCAAGTTGCCGGAAGCCGCCGCCCTGGCCGCGGTGAACAAGCGCGTGTCGAACCTGCTAAGCAAGATCGAAGGCAATGTGCCGACCACCGTCGAAGCCAAGTACTTCGACAACGCCAACGAGTTCTCCCTGTACTCGGCGATCCAGCAGGCGGACCAGGCTGTACAGCCGATGGCCGCAGCGCGTCAGTACAGCGAGACCCTGGCCCGCCTGGCCGCCCTGCGCGAGCCGGTGGACGCCTTCTTCGAGGCGGTGATGGTCAATGCCGAGGACGCCAAGGTGCGGGCCAACCGCTATGCGCTGCTGGCGCGTCTGCGGGGCCTGTTCCTGGGTGTGGCGGACATTTCGGTACTGAGCTGATCAGGTAAGGAACTGCTGTGAAACTGCTGATACTCGACCGTGACGGCGTGATCAATCACGACTCCGATGCCTACATCAAATCGGTGCAGGAGTGGATTCCAATCCCCGGCTCGATCGAAGCCATTGCGCAGTTGAGCAAGGCCGGCTGGACGGTGGCGGTCGCCACCAACCAGTCCGGCATCGCTCGCGGCTACTACGACCTGGCCATCCTCGACGCCATGCATGCGCGCCTGCGCGAGCTGGTGGCGGAGCAGGGCGGCGAGATCGGGCTGATCGTCTATTGTCCCCACGGCCCCGACGAAGGGTGCGCCTGTCGCAAACCGAAACCGGGCATGCTGCGGACCATTGCCGAGCATTACCAGGCAGAACTGACAGGTCTATGGTTTGTCGGTGACAGTCTCGGTGACCTGGAGGCCGCAAAAGCCGTCGACTCTCAGCCAGTATTGGTAAAGACCGGGAAAGGCGAAAAGACCCTGGGGAAAACCCTGCCGGTAGGCACCTTGATTTTTGACGACCTGGCGGCCGTTGCCGCTGAACTTATCCACAATTAGGCCCCTTCTGGCATCCTGACCAAGGACTGTTCGGGAGAGCGCTTTTTAACAGGCGGGCATGCCCGCAATGGTAAATGCCGCTATGTCGATCCTGCAGGCCATCAGAACCTTCTTCTTTTACCTGCTGTTGGGCACCAGTTCCTTGCTGTGGTGCTCCCTGAGCTTTTTTATCGCGCCGTTCCTGCCCTTCAAGGCGCGCTACCGCTTTATCAACGTCTACTGGTGTCGCTGCGCGCTGTGGCTGACCAAGGTATTTCTGAACATTCGCGTGGAAGTGAAGGGCGCTGAAAACGTCCCCGAGCGGCCCTGCGTGATCGTCTCCAATCACCAGAGCACCTGGGAGACCTTCTTCCTCTCGGCCTACTTCGAGCCTCTGAGCCAGGTCCTCAAGCGTGAGTTGCTGTATGTGCCGTTCTTCGGCTGGGCCATGGCCATGCTGCGCCCCATCGCCATCGACCGCGACAACCCCAAGGCGGCCCTCAAGCAAGTGGCGAGCAAGGGCGACGAACTGCTCAAGGACAATGTCTGGGTGCTGATCTTTCCGGAAGGCACTCGCGTGCCCTATGGCACCGTCGGCAAGTTCTCCCGCAGTGGCAGTGCCCTGGCGGTAAACGCCGACCTGCCGGTGCTGCCAGTGGCCCACAACGCCGGCAAGTTCTGGCCGAAGACCGGTTGGGCCAAGCGGCCCGGTACCATCACCGTGACCATTGGCGCGCCGATGTACGCCGAAGGCAGCGGCCCACGCGCCATCGCCGAGCTCAACGACCGGGTTGCCGCCTGGAATGAACAGGCCCAGCGAGATATGGGCTCATTGCCACCATTGGCGACTTCCACGGATAAGGTTGCTGTATGAGCTTCTGTGGATAACCTGTGTACGACTATTCGTACAACGGCTGAAATCGACGCATAAATCACTGATTTATATATATATTTCCCAAGCTCATAAAATGTGGAAAAACGTGCATAAGTTTTACCGCAGCCAAAAAAACCGGCCTTGATGCCGGTTTTTTTTCGCCTGGAATATCCCCGCGCCCTTATTCCTCCAACACGGGCAGCTCAAGGATGAAACAGGAACCCTGGCCCACCTCGCTGCGGCAGCTGATCCGCCCTTGATGCCGGTCCACCACCGCCTTGACCATGGACAGTCCCAGGCCCAGGCCATCGATGCCCTTGGCCGAGGCAAACCGTTGGTACTGACCAAACAACAGGGGCAGTTCCTGGGCCGCAATGCCCCGGCCCTGGTCGATGATTTCGCAACGCAGCCAGCCCTCGGCACAGCTCACCCGAACATTAACGGTGGAATTCGCCGGGCTGTACTTGATGGCGTTTTCCAGCAGATTGAACAGGGCCCGGGTCAGCAGCGGCTGATCCGCCAGGATCATGCTCTCGCCATCCTCATCCAGGTCGTGCACCAGGTGGATATGCTTCAACTGGGCCAGGGTCGTGGCCTGGTCGAAGGCGTCCAGGACCAGCATGGCAAACATGCTCGGCGCAAACTGATAGGCCTCCGACTCGGCCTTGGCCAATTGCACGAATGCCTCGGTCAGCCCCAGGGCTCGACGCACCTGCTGCTCGATCTGGCTGTAGACCTGCCTGGGCGGCGATGGCTGGCGGCTCTGCACGTCCAGCAGCGCAAGGATCGCCGAATGGGGCGCGCGCAGGTCATGGGAAAGAAAACGCAGCAATACGCCCCGTTGCTGTTCGGCGTCCCGCTCGACGCTGAGGTCGGTGAGGCTCAACAACCAACCGATGGCGTTGTCACTGTCCACCGGCAGCAGCGGCGCCAGTTCCATGCGCAGGCTGCGTTGCTGAATGTCGCGAAACTCCAGCGCCGTCAGTTGCTCAAGCCTGGGATACAGCGCAGGTTCCGTCAGGCCCGGATAGCCCAGGGCGGCCAATTGCGCGATCAAGGGCTGCCCGACCAGTGAGTGGGCGAACACTTCCCGGGCATTGCGATTGGCCAGCAGAATCTTGCCGTCCGGGTCGCTGATCAGGGTCGCCACCGGCAAGTACTCCAAGCCGTCGGCGATAAAGCGCCGGGTATCCCGGGTCCGGCTCAGGGCCTGTTCCAGGGCAACGATCTGCCCTTGCAGCACATCACCGGCGGGGGTCTGGCCACGACGGCGCTCCGGCAACACCTTGGGCTCGTTGTCCAGGCGCTCCAGCTCCCAACCGAAATAGGCCAGGATCACGCTGAGCCGACGCCAGTTCCAGATCAGGTACGCCAGCAGCATGCCCAGCAGGCTGGCCACCGGCGACCACCAGTAGCCCAAGCGCAGCATCAGCACCGATCCCAACAGGGCCAGGCCCATGCAGCCCAGGGTTATCCACAAGGCGTGGCGCGGACGCCACAGCAACAATCCGAGCAAGGCTGCGGTCAGGGCCATGGACCACAGCATCCCCGGCCACTGGCCCAGGGCGACGATGCTGCGATGCTGCAACAGGCCATTGAGCAGGTTGGCCTGGATCTCCACGCCCGGGGTGGTGCCCTGGCTGCCGGATTGCGGGGTGACATAACGGTCGCCCAGCCCCGGGGCGGTGGACCCCACCAGGATCAGCCGGTCACGCAGCAACTCTGCAGGCACCTCGCCACGCAGCACGCTGACATAGGGCACGCTGGGAAAGCCCGCCGCCTTGTCGATAAAGGCAATACGTACCGGGTTGGCTCGCAGCCAGCCCCTGCTGATCTGCGCAGTCGCGGGGCCCGGCATCAGCGACGACAGCGGGTCGGCTTCGGTGAGCTGGTAGAGCAACCAGGTCAGTTGCGCCCGCGGCGCCTGCTGCGGACCTTCGCGCAGGTAGACACTGCGCACGGTGCCGTCGGCATCCGCTTCTGCGTTGATATGCCCGAGCCCCCGAGCACAGTGGCGCAGCACCGGCACCGGAGGGATCTCCTCCAGGTCCTGGCCATAGCGAGCAACCCCCTCGCGCAGCACCGGCAGGAACACCGTGCCGGAGCGACACAGGGCGGCGGCCAACTGCGTGTCGTTTTCTACAGTGCTGCCGGGTTCGCTGAGGATCACATCGAACAGCACGCCCTTGACCTTGGCGTCCGTCAGCCGGTCCAGCAACTGTCCATGGAGCGCCCGTGGCCAGGGCCAGCGTCCCAGTTGCTGCAGGCTGTAGTCGTCGATGGTCACCAACAGAATGCGCGGGTCTACCGGCAGCGGGGTAAAACGTCGCAGGTTGTCATAGAACAGGTTGTTCAAAGCCAGGCCGTGGCTCAGGGACAGTAAGGCAGTCAGGGGCAGAAGAATCAGGCCAACCCACAACCATTCACGTACCAGGCGGCGAAACAGGCGCTGGGCCTGGGTCGGTTCACGGCCGTTGGCCCTTTGCTTCCAGAGACTCATCGGCGGCCCGCCGACGGGTTATTGAACACGAGTGGTCCTGGGGTAGTAGAAGATGTCATAGACCCCGGTTTCTCCTTCCAGGCCATGCTCGTCGAACGCCGAGAGCCGTACATGATAGAAAAACGCCTTCAGGCCAGTGAAGTTCACTTCCGGGGTGCTGGAGAACTGTTCTTGCTTGATGTTGAGGAAACCCTTGTCGGTTGCCACCTGTGCCCGATAGCGACGGGCACCCGGCAAAGGTTGCAGGATCAGCTGCCAGACGGGCAGGGCGCCGGTTTGTCCGGCCTGCCCCAGCAGCCGGGGCGCGGCCAGCAGTTCCACTGGTTTGAGCTCGCCCTGCTTCTGAATGCGCAAACCCTGGCGCGCCATGACCTGGACTTCCCCTGGCCGCGGACCTGCAGGTTTATCCACAACGCGCTTGCCGGAACGTCGAGCAGCCTTGCTCGGCGGCTCGTCTTCGCGGCTCACCGCCACCTGGCCGTTGAGCACCTCCACCAGGGATTGCTGATCGTCATTACGCACCCGGAAATGAGTCCCTCGTACCCCCAACACGCCCACGGGGGTCACGATCTGGAAGCGGTCGTGGTCGCTGTTGCGCTTGATCACATAGGACTCGATCTGGCCCTGTTCCAGGACCACCTGAGGAATGCTGTATTGCGTATTGAGTTGCAGGGTGATCTGGGAACTGGAGGGCAACACCACTCGCGAACCATCTCCAAGGGACAGGCTGACGAAAGCCGATGGCGAAGTTTTCACCCCTTCTTTCTCATCGATGCTCATGCCTTCTTCCAGGGTCACCTCGCGGCCCTTGGCATCCAGCTTCCAGGCGTCACCCGTCAGATGCTCGACGGTAGCCGGCAAGGGCTGGCTACGGCATTGCTGGTTGTCATCTATATAGGGAAGGCGTTGCGGGGCAGCCTGCACGGCGCACGATGGCAGGATCAGACCCGCTAGCAGCAATGCGGCGCACGCCACCTGCAACCGGCCAACGGACGGAGAAGGGCAGAGGTCATTCATGAATATGCTTTGAGCCTTTGGGAAAACCACGGCGAAATCCTACGCACCATACCTGAGGCAGCGCGTGGGCAGAAAGCCGGACGCTGCGCGGCGTCGCCCAGAGGAGAGAGGACGAGTCGGAACCGGGAGGGAAGCGCACAGGGAGCGAAGAAAGTGACACGTCCCTGTGTCGGAACCGAGGCGACAGGTCGCCCGGCCCAAAGTCCTGAGGAGGCACTCCCTGTATTCCCCTTCAACGACGCACGCAAGCGCGCGTTGTGCCGCCAGCCTGGCGGTTGACACTCCCTGTGTCGGAGCACTTCCAGGTGCCCCCGTGTGCCACTCAGCGAGGAGCAATGTAACGCTGGCCGAGAGGCTGCGACGGATTTGCAATATTTGTTCAGAATCATCGCCCCGCCTGCTAAAAGACCCAGCGTGGTGCAGGTGCCTGCCAATCCGCAGGCAGGGCTGTTCTGCCCAGTACCGGTTCGGCATCCAGGGTCAGGCGGGTTTCATGGCTGTCGGGCGAGGCCAGTGTCGAGTAAACCTCGGCCTTGGCCGCCTCACAGCAGGAAGCGGATGGCGACGGCAAGACGCTGGCACTGATCCCCAGATAAGCCGCCAGCATCAAACTGACCAGGCGCAGCGGATCATCGCCGCTGAACATTCTGACCAACGCGACCTGGCCTTTGCTGAACATGTTCCCCATGGTTCTTTTCCTTGCTTGAGCGAGCCGGTATCGTGCTGCTGCGATAGCCCCCCAGGCACCCGTGCTCCAGGTGCCTTACCGGCTATTTGATATCAGCGTACCGAGGGAGCAGGGGCTCAAGAGCAATTCGCCACAATTGTTCAGAATCAGCCAAGACACCTAAACTTCCCCCAGCCTGAAGCCGCTGGATCTGCGTCTCAGGTGCTCTTCGAACCATAAGGAACTGCCTGGCATGCGTGTCGCGATACTGGATGACGAACCCGCAGAACTGGCACGGGTGGAACAGACACTGCGAGAAATTCCCGGCCCCGGTGAAGCCGCCTGGTCCCTGCATCGCTTCGAACGGGGCGAAGACCTGCTACGCCAACTGCGGCGGGAAACCTTCGACCTGCTGATTCTCGACTGGCAAGTGCCAGACCTCAGCGGCCTGTCGTTGCTGCGCTGGACCCGGGAGCACATGGACTCGCCTCCGGCGGCCATCATGCTCACCAGCCGTGATGCCGAGAGCGATATCGTCCAGGCCCTGAACACCGGCGCCGATGACTACCTGAGCAAGCCTTTTCGTCCCAACGAACTCAAGGCCCGGGTCAATGCGGTGCTGCGCCGCCACGGCTTGCAGCGCAGCAATAGCGAGGAGGTCCTGACCTTCAATGACTTGAGTTTCGATGACGCCGAACTGACCGTCACCCGCGCCGGTGCCCCCATCAGCCTGACCGAGCGCGAGTACCGCCTGGCCCGCTGCCTGTTCGCCAACCTGGGCCGGCCGCTGTCCCGGGAGTACCTGTACGAACGGTTCTGGACCCACGAGGAAATCATTTCCTCGCGGCCCCTGGATACCCACATCTACCGTCTGCGCAACAAGCTCGGACTGACCGCGGACCGTGGCTGGCAGTTGCTGACGATCTACGGTTACGGCTACCGGCTGGAAAGTGTCGCGTCGCCTGACGAGCAGGGCAACTGACTGCTTGCCGTCAAAAGCGGCTTGAAATCACTGCGGGTCCTGCCAGACATCTTCATAGCCGGCGCGGTCGATGATGAAACGCGTCCCGCTTGGCAGATACAGGTAATCGATCACCTCCGGCAACAGCTCGGGCAGGTGCTCGACGCACAGCGGCTGGTAGAAATCCACGGCTGTGGAATGTTCGCCGCAGTGGATAAACCAACTGATCGTGCCGTTCTCCGGCAACTCGACCCGGGTGCCATAGATGGGTGACTGCGCCAGGGAACCGGTGGCCAGTGCGATCATCGGCTCCGGTGCCTGGGGAGCTAGATCGTAGCGCTCACAGATAAGCTGCTGTCTTTCGTTCATTGCTCCAGCCACCAATTGAGCAAGGTCTCGTCATCGGTGTCATCGAGGTTTTTATAGATGTTGGCGTAGTACCACTCGATGCCCGTGGTCTCGCAGAAGCGGTTGAAGAACCGGGCGATGTTGTCCATGCCGTTTCGCGCCGGCACCGACAATGTCAGATTGCCCTTATAGCGCCCGTCGAGCATGCCGCCCAATTCGCTCGCCACATCCGCCGCCAGGGCAACGATGTGTTCTTCAGGAATGTGATCCGCATAAATGTGGATACAGAAGTTGCCGCCTCGCTTGAGCACCACGGCGGGGGCCAGGGGGTCCTTGATCGAAATGATGTCGCCCTTGGCCAGGTTCAGTGTCAGCCCCGGTGAGTAGAGAATCTCGTAACTGTCCTCATCGATCCGCCGTACATGCAGCGGCTCATAGACCGGGCCGTGGCTGTTCTGCCCCGCAACAACCCGGATCGATATTTCCTGGTTTTCATCATCCATAACAAATTTCCGAGCGATTGCTGTTATAAAAAAGAGTGAAAAGAGCCTGGCCGGGCCCAGCCGCCGCTCGAAGAACAATGACGACTCACAGCGCTGGGCAAAATCCAGCGTGGTTTTTTCATGGCATTAAGACAGGTTGGGCACCGGTCCCACAGCACCTGTGACTCTGCCTGATCAAACAGCACAACGCGCTGTTTGTCGTCAGCACTCAGACCACAATCTGCGGCATTGAAACGCCAGGCGATGGGGAAGCGTACTTCATCGCATAGGTGGCTGCTTGTACCTGCCAAGGTCAACGTCCTTACTGTCCAGTTAGCCTTCCACTTCCCAGGCCAGATCGGGATCAGCCGAGCCATAGGCCGAGAAATAAGCCAGGGCCTGTCTCGCTCGCTCTTTAACCACACACTGATACCGAGGGTAACTGCCGGACTGGCCGCCCGCGACCAATTCAATCCGCTGATCGTCAGGACTGTCTGCGCTGAGCAGGGTCTGCAACGATTGGTCGACGTCCTGGGCAATAAAGACCACATACTGATCGGCCGCACCGCCCCCGATATGCATCAGGGTCTCGTCGCTGAAGAAAAAAACCGTCGAGCTGAAAGCCTTTCCGTCCAGGCGGTTGAGCGCGGACAGCACCTGCGTCGAGTCGGGGTTCAACCACTCATGGGTGTGGCAACGATTACCGGCATATTCATCTTCAATGATTTTCTTGAGCATTCGCCATGACTGCCTTGTCCGGATAAAAACGTAAATCGTTATGGATGAGGGATTGAACAATCTGCCAATAAAAAAGGCCAACGCAAGCGTCGGCCTTTTTATTTTCAGCTGTGTCCCTGGATCAGAAGTCCAGGTTGGACACCGCCAGGGCGTTGCTTTCGATGAAGTCGCGACGTGGCTCGACCGCATCACCCATCAGGGTGTTGAAGATCTGGTCGGCGCCGATGGCGTCTTCGATGGTCACCTTGAGCATGCGGCGCATGCTTGGGTCCATGGTGGTTTCCCACAGCTGGTCAGGGTTCATCTCACCCAGACCTTTGTATCGCTGGATGGTGTGGCGCTTGGTGCTTTCCGCCATCAGCCAGTCCAGGGCTTCCTTGAACTCGGTGACAGCTTTCTTGCGCTCGCCACGCTGCACATACGCGCCTTCGTCCAGCAGGGTGCTCAGTTGAGCGCCCAGGGAGACGACGGTCTTGTAGTCGTTGCTGCCGAAGAAGTCGCGGTTGAAGGTGACGTAGTTGGACAGGCCGTGGGAGATCAGCTCGACCTCTGGCAGCCAGACATTACGCTCACGGTCTTCCCGCAGGCTGGCCTTGTAGACCAGGCCGGACTTCTCGGAGGTGCGCAGGCGGGCGTCGTACTTGGCCAGCCAATCCTGCATGGCGGCGTGGTCGGACAGTTGCTCCATGGTCACGGCCGGCAGGTAGATGAAGTGCTCGGTCAGTTCCTGCGGGTACAGACGCGACAGGCGCTTGAGGGTCTTCATCACCATGCGGAAATCGTTGACCAGGCGCTCCAGCGCCTCGCCGGAGATCCCTGGAGCTTCGTCGTTCAGGTGCAGGCTGGCATCTTCCAGAGCCGACTGGGTCATGTAGTCTTCCATGGCCTCGTCGTCTTTGATGTATTGCTCTTGCTTGCCTTTCTTGACCTTGTACAGCGGCGGCTGGGCGATGTAGATGTAGCCGCGCTCGATCAGCTCCGGCAACTGACGGAAGAAGAAGGTCAGCAGCAGGGTACGGATGTGCGAACCGTCAACGTCAGCATCGGTCATGATGATGATGTTGTGATAACGCAGCTTGTCGATGTTGTACTCTTCGCGGCCGATGCCGCAGCCCAATGCAGTGATCAAGGTGCCGACCTCTTGCGAGGAGATCATCTTGTCGAAACGGGCTTTCTCTACGTTGAGGATCTTGCCCTTGAGCGGCAGGATCGCCTGGGTCTTGCGGTTGCGTCCCTGCTTGGCGGAACCGCCAGCAGAGTCACCTTCCACCAGGTAGAGTTCGGACAGGGCAGGGTCCTTTTCCTGGCAGTCCGCCAGTTTGCCCGGCAGGCCGGCGATATCCAGCGCGCCTTTACGACGGGTCATTTCACGGGCTTTACGCGCCGCTTCACGAGCACGAGCAGCGTCGATCATCTTGCCCACCACCAACTTGGCTTCGTTGGGGTTTTCCAGCAGGAAGTCGGAGAAGTACTTGCCCATTTCCTGTTCGACCGCGGTCTTCACTTCGGAAGACACCAGCTTGTCCTTGGTCTGGGAACTGAACTTAGGGTCCGGCACCTTCACCGAGATGATCGCGGTCAGGCCTTCACGAGCGTCGTCACCGGTGGTGGCAACCTTGTGCTTCTTGGCCAGGCCTTCAGCTTCGATGTAGGTATTCAGGTTACGCGTCAGGGCCGAACGGAAGCCCACCAGGTGGGTGCCGCCGTCGCGCTGAGGAATGTTGTTGGTGAAGCACAACAGGTTCTCGTTGAAGCTGTCGTTCCACTGCAGGGCGATTTCCACGCCAATGCCGTCTTCACGCTGGACGTTGAAGTGGAACACCTGGTTGACCGCTGTCTTGTTGGTGTTCAGGTATTCAACGAACGCCCGCAGGCCACCTTCGTACTTGAACAGCTCTTCCTTACCGCTGCGCTCATCCTTGAGGATGATGCCGACACCGGAGTTGAGGAAGGACAGTTCACGAATCCGCTTGGCCAGGACGTCCCAGCTGAAGTGGATGTTCTTGAAGGTTTCAGCCGAAGGCTTGAAGTGGATCTGGGTACCGGTGGTTTCGCTGTCGCCAACGATCTTCATCCGCTCTTGCGGAACACCGTGGACATAGGTCTGTTCCCAGATCTTGCCGCTGCGGCGCACAGTGAGGATCAGCTCTTCGGACAGGGCGTTCACTACCGATACACCTACGCCGTGCAGACCGCCGGATACCTTGTAGGAGTTATCGTCGAACTTACCGCCGGCGTGGAGCACGGTCATGATGACCTCTGCCGCCGAGACGCCTTCTTCTTTATGCACATCTACCGGGATACCGCGACCGTTGTCGCGAACGGTGATGGATTCATCCGGGTGGATGATGATGCTGATGTCGTCGCAATGGCCGGCCAGCGCTTCGTCGATGGAGTTGTCGACCACCTCGAACACCATGTGGTGCAGACCGCTGCCGTCATCGGTGTCGCCAATGTACATACCGGGACGTTTGCGTACGGCATCCAAACCTTTCAGCACCTTGATGCTGGTCGAGTCGTACGTATTTTCTTCGCTCATGCCTTCACTCCCGATGGTCGTGGGTCTGGGTGATACGGCCTTGTTCCACGTGGAACAAAGCGACTGGCGTTTCCGTCTGCCAGCCTTCCCTCAATAATTCGTGGTCTACACAGGTGATAAACACCTGGCAGCGTAAGTCTTCCAACAAGCGACAAAGTGCGCGGCGATGCTGCTCGTCCAACTCGGACGGCAAGTCATCCACTAGATAAATACACTGACCGCGACGGGCCTGGCTCACCAGGTGCCCTTGGGCAATGCGCAAGGCACAGACCACCAACTTCTGCTGGCCACGGGACAAGATGTCCGCGGCGTTGTGTCCGCCTAAGCGCAGACGCAAATCAGCACGTTGTGGACCGGCCTGGGTATGACCCATTTGCTGATCACGGTGCAGGGCGGCCGCGAGCACTTCACTGAGCTCTCGGTCCTTGTCCCAACCACGGTAATAGCTAAGCGTCAGGCCCTCGAGCTGCAACAACTCGCCCAAGGTCCGCTCAAAGACTGGTTTCAAGGCTTTGATGTATGCGCGGCGGTATTCATCGATTTCAGCGCTGGCCTGACACAGTTCCCGGTCCCAGGCCGCTTGCGAAGCGGCGTCAAGTGTACCATGCCGCAGCCATGAGTTCCGCTGCCGCAGGGCCTTCTGCAAGCGCTGCCAGGTGGACATGAAGCGAGGTTCCACATGGAACACTCCCCAGTCCAGGAACTGTCGGCGGATCTTTGGAGCGCCTTCCAGCAGACGAAAGCTGTCCGGATTGATCAGTTGCAGCGGCAGGATTTCCGCCAGCTGCGCCGCGCTGCGGGCATTCTGACCGTCGATGCGGATCTGGAACTCCCCCTGACGATCCCGGGATATCCCCAGGCTGCTGTGCCCACCCTGGGCCAACTCCACCTGGCCAAAGACCGTACAAGCCAGCTGTTCATACTGGATCACCGGCAACAGGCGGGCACTGCGAAACGAGCGGGCAAGCCCCAGCAGGTGGATGGCTTCCAGCACGCTGGTCTTGCCACTGCCGTTGGCGCCGTAGAGAAGGTTGATGCGGGGAGAGGGGGAGAAGGTCACCGGGTGCAGATTGCGCACCGCGGTGACCGAGACGCGACTGAGGGACATCTAGCTTCTGCTGAGCATGATTACAGGCGCATCGGCATGACAACGTAAGCCGAGTCGTCGTTGTCGGATTCCTGCACCAGCGCACTGCTGTTGGAATCGGACAGGATCAGGCGCACCTGTTCGGTGGTCATCACGCCCAGCACGTCCAGCAGGTAGCTGACGTTGAAGCCGATTTCCAGCGAGCCGCCGTTGTATTCCACACCCACTTCTTCTTCCGCTTCTTCCTGCTCCGGGTTGTTGGCCTGGATCTTCAACTGACCATTGGCCAGCTGCAGACGGATACCGCGGTACTTCTCGTTGGACAGGATCGCGGTACGGCTGAAAGCTTCACGCAGGGCCTGACGGTCACCCAGTACCAGCTTGTCACCGCCTTTTGGCAGCACGCGCTCGTAGTCAGGGAACTTGCCGTCCACCAGCTTGGAGGTGAAGGTGAACTCGCCGGTAGTGGCGCGAATGTGGTGCTGACCCAGGACGATGCTGACGTTGCCATCCGGCTCGGTGAGCAGACGGGCCAGCTCCAGGATGCCTTTACGCGGCACGATCACCTGGTGGCGATCGGGCTGGCCGATATCCGCCTGCATCGAGCACATGGCCAGACGGTGACCGTCGGTGGCCACGGCGCGGATGATCCCGGCGGACACTTCCAGCAGCATGCCGTTGAGGTAGTAGCGCACGTCCTGCTGGGCCATGGCGAAGCTGGTGCGTTCGATCAGGCGACGCAGGCGGCTCTGCTCCAGCTGACAGGTCAGCGAGCCCGGGCCTTCTTCCACGGTAGGAAAATCGTTGGCCGGCAGGGTCGACAGGGTGAAGCGGCTACGACCGGCCTTCACCACCAGTTTCTGCTCGTCGACCTTGATATCGATCAGCGCGTCGTTGGGCAGGCTCTTGCAGATGTCCATCAGCTTGCGCGCGGGAACGGTGATTTCCCCCGGCTCTGCGGGCTCTTCAAGTTGCACACGACCGACCAGCTCGACTTCCAGGTCGGTACCGGTCAGCGACAGTTGCTGGCCTTCGACAACCAGCAGCACGTTGGAAAGTACCGGCAAGGTCTGACGGCGTTCGACGACGCCGGCGACCAGTTGCAGGGGTTTCAACAGGGCTTCGCGTTGAATGGTGAAATGCATGGTCTAGTCCCTTGCCTTAATAAGCTGCGTTGGAGTCATCAAGTGGTCAGAGTACGCAGCAGGTTCTTGTAGTCCTCGCGGATGTCCGCGTCGGATTCCTTAAGTTCATTGATCTTGCGGCAGGCGTGCAGCACCGTAGTGTGGTCGCGGCCACCGAACACATCGCCGATTTCCGGCAGGCTGTGGTTGGTCAGTTCCTTGGACAGGGCCATGGCCACCTGACGGGGGCGGGCTACCGAACGTGAACGTCGCTTGGACAGCAGATCAGAAATCTTGATCTTGTAGTACTCGGCGACGGTGCGCTGGATGTTATCCACAGACACCAGCTTGTCCTGCAGCGCCAGCAGGTCCTTCAACGATTCGCGAATCAGCTCGATGGTGATGTCGCGCCCCATGAAGTGCGAGTGGGCGATGACTCGCTTGAGTGCGCCTTCCAGTTCACGGACGTTGGAACGAATTCGCTGAGCAATGAAGAACGCCGCATCGTGGGGCAGTTCGACTTTGGCCTGGTCGGCCTTCTTCATCAGGATCGCCACCCGGGTTTCCAGTTCCGGCGGTTCGACCGCTACCGTCAGGCCCCAGCCGAAGCGGGACTTGAGGCGTTCTTCCAGGCCTTCGATTTCCTTCGGATAACGGTCGCTGGTGAGAATCACCTGCTGGCCGCCTTCGAGGAGGGCATTGAAGGTGTGGAAGAACTCTTCCTGGGAACGCTCCTTGCGAGCGAAGAACTGGATATCGTCGATCAGCAATGCGTCGACCGAACGATAGAAGCGCTTGAATTCGTTAATGGCGTTGAGCTGCAACGCCTTGACCATGTCCGCAACGAAACGCTCGGAATGCAGGTACACGACCTTGGCATTCGGGTTCTTCTTTAATAAGTGGTTACCCACGGCATGCATCAAGTGGGTCTTACCCAGACCGACGCCGCCATAAAGGAAGAGCGGGTTATAGCCATGCTTGGGGTTGTCCGCCACCTGCCAGGCCGCTGCCCGAGCCAGTTGGTTGGACTTACCCTCGACGAAGTTTTCAAAGGTGAAGGTGCGGTTCAGGTAGCTGGTGTGCTTGAGCGCACCTTCTACCTGGACAGTACGCTGCTCAGCGCGTACGGGTGCCTGCTGCGAGCTGGCGCCCGCCATCGGGTCGAAGCTGTCACGAGAGGGTTCTTCGCTGACCTCGGCACTCTTCTGCGCCGCGGCTTTCTTGGCCGGAGCTGAAGTGGGTGCCGGAGTTGGCGCAGGAGCCGCCGCCGGGGTGGCATTGGCTGCTGCCGCTTGCAGCGCTTGCGAGGCAGCGGCGGCCAGTGGCGCATTAGGTGCAGCGCGAGGCGCCGAACTGCGTTTGCTGCCTATTAATAAGGAAAGAACCGGCGCACTGCCGTTGCCGTGTTCATCCAGCAGCTCGAGCACACGGCCCAGGTACTTTTCGTTGACCCAATCGAGAACAAAACGATTCGGTGCGTAGACACGCAACTCGTCGCCTTCGGCTTCGACCTGTAGCGGACGGATCCAAGTGTTGAATTGCTGGGCAGGCAGCTCATCACGCAGAAGCTCCACGCACTGCTGCCAAAGTTCCACTGACACGGATATCCCCTAAGTTGAAAGCCGGTGAGGCAAAAACAAGCGGCCATTGTAGCGATCAGCCGTCCACTTATCCACATGTAGCGTGCCCTCAGGACACTAAGAATCAACGCCTTACCCCGAATAAACACGACCAATGGTATGTGCATAAGCTCTGTGGATAACCCCGCCTGAGGTCATTGCACAACTCGGGTCAAAACTCTGTGGGTAACTCGCCTGTGGATAACCTCTCGTTCCACACACAGGTTTTCCGATAGCGCAGCACAGGCAGGACACCGTTTCTCAACCGTGTTGTCATCCTCTGTACAGTACGGACTATAAGGGCTTAAGCCACTTATCCACAGAAGGTGCCGTCCCTAGCCTTTATAAGCTTTACAGAAAAGCTTTAAATACTTTCCTTCTTTATTTTTATATCTAGCCAAGACTGACTCACAACCCAGGACCCGGACATACATAGATAAAGGAAAAGCTGGTTGGAAATTGACCTAGAGGCTTGCTTTCTCTAGAATCGCCGATCTCTTAAAACGGGGGCCATTCCGGCCCGTTGTGGACGAACCAGGTAACACGACATGAAACGTACTTTCCAACCAAGCACTATCAAACGCGCTCGTACCCACGGTTTCCGTGCTCGCATGGCTACCAAGAACGGTCGTGCCGTCCTGTCGCGTCGTCGCGCCAAAGGTCGTGCGCGTCTGGCAGTTTGATAATCCGGCACTGGAGGTGAGTCAGGACTTCAGTCGGGAAAAGCGTCTGCTTACCCCCCGGCACTTCAAGGCGGTCTTTGACTCCCCTACCGGCAAGGTTCCGGGGAAAAATCTCCTGCTCCTTGCGCGCAACAACGACCTGGATCATCCCCGTCTGGGGCTCGTGATCGGGAAAAAGAGCGTAAAGCTCTCCGTTGAGCGCAATCGCCTCAAGCGTCTGATGCGCGAATCGTTTCGTCTCCACCAGGACTCACTGGTCGGATGGGATATCGTTATCGTCGCGCGCAAAGGTTTGGGCGATGTAGAAAACCCCGAATTGATTCAGCATTTCGGCAAACTCTGGAAACGTCTGGCGCGCAACAAGCCGGAACCAGCAGTCAAATCCGAAACTGTAGGGGTAGACAGTCCCGATGCGTAAACTGGCACTCGTTCCGATCCAGTTTTACCGCTATGCCATTAGTCCTCTGATGGCCAATCACTGTCGTTTCTACCCCAGTTGTTCCTGCTACGCGTTAGAAGCCATCGAAAATCATGGCCTTCTGCGCGGTGGCTGGCTGACCTTTCGTCGTTTAGGTCGCTGTCATCCGTGGAATCCCGGTGGTTATGACCCGGTTCCACCTATCCCTACCTCCCGTTCTTCTTCGATGGCCGAGTAATCATGGATATCAAACGCACGATCCTGATCGTCGCCCTGGCAATCGTGTCCTATGTCATGGTTCTTAAATGGAACCAGGATTATGGCCAGGCTGCCCTGCCGACTCAGAATGTTGCTTCCAGCACGACCGCTCCGGGCTTGCCGGATACGCCAACTGGCACTTCCGCTGCCAACGACGACATTCCACGCGCCGCAAGCGATACCACTGCACCCGCAGAAGCGCCGGTTGCTGCAAGCAAAGATCTCATTCAGATCAAAACGGATGTGCTCGACCTGGCTGTCGATCCACAAGGTGGGGATATCGCGCAACTGCGTTTGCCACTGTATCCACGTCGTCAGGACCACCCGGAAATTCCTTTCCAGCTGTTCGATAACGGCAACGAACGGACTTACCTGGCACAAAGTGGCCTGATTGGCAGCAGCGGCCCGGACGCCAACCCGGCCGGTCGCCCGATCTACTCGGCAGAGAAGAAAAGTTATCAACTGGCTGACGGTCAGGACCAATTGGTGGTCGACCTGAAGTTCAGCAAGGACGGCGTCAACTACATCAAACGCTTCACCCTGAAGCGTGGCCTGTACGACATCACCGTTTCCTACCTGATCGATAACGAAAGCGCGCAACCTTGGACCGGTGCGATGTTCGCCCAGCTCAAGCGCGACGCCAGTTCCGATCCATCCTCCAGCACCGCCACCGGCACTGCGACTTACCTGGGCGCCGCCCTGTGGACAAGTTCCGAGCCGTACAAAAAAGTGTCCATGAAAGACATGGACAAGGTGAACGAGGACAAAACCAAGGCGCCCATCACTGAAAATGTTCAGGGTGGCTGGGTAGCCTGGCTGCAGCACTACTTCGTGACCGCCTGGATTCCGCCAAAAGGCGAAAATAACCAGGTTCTGGCGCGCAAAGACAGCAAAGGCAACTACATCATTGGCTACACCGGCCCTTCGATGACCGTTGCTCCAGGCGCCAAGGCTGAAACCAGTGCCATTCTGTACGCCGGCCCGAAAAGCCAGGCGGTGCTGAAAGAGTTGTCCCCAGGTCTGGAACTGACTGTCGACTACGGCTTCCTGTGGTTCATTGCCCAGCCGATCTTCTGGCTGCTGCAACATATCCACAGCCTGGTGGGTAACTGGGGCTGGTCGATCATTTTCCTGACCATGCTGATCAAGGGGATCTTCTTCCCACTGTCGGCTGCCAGCTACAAGTCGATGGCGCGCATGCGTGCTGTGGCTCCTAAACTGGCCGCGCTGAAGGAAAAATTCGGCGACGATCGTCAGAAAATGTCCCAGGCGATGATGGAGCTGTACAAGAAAGAGAAGATCAATCCGCTGGGCGGCTGCTTGCCGATCCTGGTGCAGATGCCGGTCTTCCTGTCCTTGTACTGGGTACTCCTGGAAAGCGTGGAAATGCGCCAGGCACCGTTCATGCTGTGGATTACCGACCTGTCGATCAAGGATCCGTTCTTCATCCTGCCGATCATCATGGGCGCCACCATGTTCATCCAGCAGCAGTTGAACCCGACGCCTCCGGATCCGATGCAGGCCAAGGTGATGAAAATGATGCCGATCATCTTCACCTTCTTCTTCCTGTGGTTCCCTGCAGGTCTGGTTCTGTACTGGGTAGTGAACAACTGCCTGTCGATCGCACAACAGTGGTACATCACTCGTAAGATCGAAGCGGCTACCAAGAAAGCTGAAGCCTGACCTACGCTGTGGATAACCACACAAGACGCCCCCTAGTGGGGCGTTTTGCTATCTGTCACTTTTGTCTGGATGTCGGGTTATGAATGTCCCTCGTGAAACCATCGCCGCTGTCGCCACTGCCCAAGGTCGCGGTGGCGTGGGCATCGTACGGATTTCCGGGCCCCTGGCGAGCCTGGCCGCCAAGGCCATCAGCGGCCGCGAATTGAAACCGCGGTTTGCGCATTACGGCCCCTTTCTCAGTGAACAGGGAGAGGTGCTGGATGAAGGCATTGCCCTGTATTTCCCGGGGCCGAACTCCTTTACCGGCGAAGATGTGCTGGAGCTGCAGGGCCATGGCGGCCCCATCGTTCTCGACATGTTGCTGCAGCGCTGCCTCGAGCTGGGTTGCCGGCTGGCCCGACCTGGAGAGTTCAGCGAGCGCGCCTTTCTCAATGACAAGCTCGATCTGGCACAAGCCGAAGCCATTGCCGACCTGATCGAGGCCAGTTCTGCACAGGCCGCGCGCAACGCATTGCGCTCGCTGCAGGGCGCATTCTCCCAGCGTGTGCATAACTTGACCGAACAGCTGATTGCCCTGCGGATCTATGTCGAAGCGGCGATTGATTTTCCCGAGGAGGAAATCGACTTCCTCGCCGATGGCCACGTGTTGAGCATGCTCGATGCGGTCCGCGACGAGTTATCCACAGTACTGAGGGAAGCCGGGCAGGGCGCCTTGCTCCGTGACGGCATGACGGTGGTGATCGCTGGCCGTCCGAACGCCGGCAAGTCTAGCCTGCTCAATGCCCTGGCCGGGCGCGAGGCGGCCATCGTCACTGATATCGCCGGCACTACTCGGGACATTCTCAAGGAACATATCCACATCGACGGCATGCCGTTGCACGTGGTGGATACCGCCGGCCTCAGGGACACCGAGGATCAAGTGGAAAAAATCGGCGTCGAACGTGCGCTCAAGGCCATCGGTGAAGCCGACCGGGTATTGCTGGTGGTGGACGCCACTGCAGCAGAAGCGGCTGATCCCTTCGCCCTGTGGCCGGAATTTCTTGAGCAGCGTCCGGACCCGGCCAAGGTGACCTTGATCCGCAACAAGGCCGATCTGACTGGCGAGCCTATCGCTCTTGAAACCTGTGAGGATGGCCATGTGACCATCAGCCTCAGTGCCATGTCTGCCGGTGTCGGGCTGGATTTGCTACGTGAGCATCTCAAGGCTTGCATGGGTTATGAACAGACGTCGGAAAGCAGCTTCAGTGCCCGCCGCCGGCACCTCGAAGCGTTGCGCTACGCCAGTGCCGCACTGGAGCATGGCCGTGCCCAGCTGACCTTGGCCGGCGCCGGTGAGCTACTGGCCGAGGATCTGCGGCAGGCCCAGCAGTCGCTGGGAGAAATCACCGGGGCCTTCAGTTCCGATGACCTGTTGGGACGGATCTTTTCCAGCTTCTGCATCGGCAAGTAGAGCCGCCCCCGGTGCGCTCCGGCAGAGGTTATCCACACCCCTGCCGGTAGCGGACAGCGTTTATTCCACCGACAGGTAGATGCGTGTCTGCAACTGTGCGGGTGGGGTGACGCGTGGATCGTTCACATAGTGTTCGAACATCGGAAAATCCCCTGGTGTCAGCCCACTGTCAGGCAGCCACTCGGAGAACATCCAGGCATAGGCTTTATCCATCTCGTTGTAGGGGCCCACGTAATTCAGGATTGCGTAGCGCCCTGGAGGAATGTCGAACCTTTCCAGCTGTTCGCCCAGGTCTGCATCGGGCGCGACCGCGACTCCGGCTAGCGAGCGCAATTGCTCAGTCGGGACCTGCTCGGGGTCGTTGAAGTAGACACCGAATCCGCTGGTGTCCGAATGCATGAGCCCCCGGCTGGCGGCCAGCATGAAAGCGCGGGTGAACACCGGACCGATTTCCTGGTAGGAGCCCTGATGAGGCAGGGCTGCCAGAACAACGCCGGGGAAGGTTTCGATTGTGATGGAGTACATATTTGACACCTCAGGGTCGAAAGGACGGGAACGGGTTGCGCGATAACGCCCAGGCGGCAACCCGAAAACGCCAGAGAATGCCCGGTTGAACGCCGCCCCCGACTCGTAGCCAGCACGCAGAGCCACCTCGGCCAGATCCGCGTCAGTGCCTGCCAGCGCTGCGGCTGCCAGGTGCATGCGAATGCGTTGCACCGTGGCGTTCAGCGTTTCTCCCATCATTGCGCGGTAGATGCGATGAAAGTGGTAAGCCGACATACAGGCCAGGTCCGCCAGGTGGTACAGGTCCGGATCGCTGTGTGGATGGCTTGCCAGCCAACGCAGCACCGGCTCCATGCGCTGGCCGTACTGGATTCGGGTTGCAGGTTTCATAAGGCCTCCTTGGTACTCCACTGTAGCGACGGCAGATTTGCAGATTTTGCGATTTTTACCGGCCCCGAGGACAACGACGTTACCTTTACCCCCTTTCCCGATTCCAGCCGATGAACCTGCGGTCTTGAGTAACAGGCCCATTTCGTAAATGGGCTCAAGTTTCCGCCATTTATCCGCACTAGCCGACGCGTTCGGCACTTTTATCCTTCATTCCCCAAGTGGTACCTGATTTGCATCCTGGCAGATGTACAGGTTTGTACACCTGAGGAAATAGTCCGGCTATTGCCCCTGGGTCGGCCGATGGACGCCGACGGGGTCGACAGTCCGGCATTTAAGGAACAGAAATGGCTAGCACGACTGCGTTAAACCGTGGCTTGAGCACCCGGCACATTCGTTTCATTGCGCTGGGTTCAGCCATCGGCACCGGGTTGTTCTACGGTTCGGCGGCCGCCATCAAGCAGGCCGGTCCTTCGGTACTGCTGGCGTACCTGATCGGCGGAGCGGCGATCTACCTGACCATGCGCGCCTTGGGGGAAATGGCTGTCAGAAACCCGGTATCGGGTTCCTTCGGGCATTACGCCAGTTGTTATCTTGGACGCTTTCCGGGGTTTCTCACCGGCTGGAGTTATGCTTTTTCGATGCTCATGGTGTGCCTGGCGGACGTCACCGCCTTTGGTGTCTACATGAGCCTGTGGTTCCCCGATACGCCCCGCTGGATCTGGGTGCTGAGCATCGTGCTGGGGATCGGCGCCTTGAACCTGTGCAGTGTGCGGATCTTTGGCGAAATGGAGTTCTGGCTATCGCTGCTCAAGGTCGCGGCGATCATCGCAATGATCGGCGGAGGCTTTGCGGTGCTGCTCTTCGGTATCCAGCTGGGTGACGGACAGCATTCTGTGGGCCTGAGCAACCTGTGGGCCTATGGTGGTTTTTTCCCCAATGGCCTGGAGGGCATGATCGCCTCGTTCACCATTGTCATGTTCGCCTTTGGCGGGATCGAGGTCATTGGCATCACGGCGGGCGAAGCCAAGGACCCGCAACGCATGATTCCCAAAGCGATCAACTCCGTGCCACTGCGGATTCTGATCTTCTACATCCTGACCCTGCTGGTGTTGCTGATGCTGTTTCCCTGGTCAGGTATCGGCAGTCAGGGCAGTCCCTTCGTGCAGATCTTCAGCGGCCTGGGGATAAATTCGGCGGCAACGGTACTGAACCTGGTGGTGATCTCCGCGGTGTTCTCGG
Source organism: Pseudomonas danubii (assembly GCF_042980055.1). Lineage (NCBI taxonomy): Bacteria > Pseudomonadati > Pseudomonadota > Gammaproteobacteria > Pseudomonadales > Pseudomonadaceae > Pseudomonas > Pseudomonas danubii. The sequence goes on along the minus strand of NZ_CP116502.1, from coordinate 1,240,690 downwards.
CGATCAACAGCGACATTTTCAGTGCCGGCCGCATGATGTACGGCATGGCGGCGATCGGTCAGGCCCCTGCGGCGTTTGCCAGCACCTCGCGCTTCGGAGTCCCCTGGATGACGGTGCTGGTGATGTCGGTGGCTCTGCTGTTCGGTGTTTTGCTCAACTACTTGGTACCCGAAGAATTGTTCCTGGTGTTTGCTTCGCTGGTGACTTTCTCGGTGGTCTGGGTCTGGCTGATGATCCTGCTCTCGCAGATGGCCATGCGCCGTAGCATGAGCCCGGAGGAAATCGCCGCCCTGGGCTTTCCTGTGCCTTTCGGCGCCGCTGGCCAGGTCTGCGCGGTGCTCTTCATGCTGTTCATCTTTGTGGTGCTCGGCGCCTTTGCGCAAACCCGCCTGGCGCTTTATGTCGGTGTCGGCTGGCTGGCATTGCTGTCACTGGCCTACTGGATATGGATCAGGCCGAACACCGCCCTCACTGATGTGCTCCTCCCGGACTGAGGATCTCGGCCGTTGTGCTGCCCTCCATTGGATGAAAAGGAAAACACCATGCAAGCGTTCCACCTGCCCCCCTCAACCATCGAGGCGTTTCAGCGTGATGGTGCCGTGTGTATTCGCCAGCTGTTCAGTGCCGACGAAGTGGCGCTGCTGGAGCGGGGGATCGAACACAACCTGGCCAGCCCCAGCGAGCGGGCCAAGGTCGCTAGCCAGGCGGATGATCCTGGCTGGTTCTTCGAGGACTTCTGCAACTGGCAGGACAACCCCGACTACAGGCGCTTCATCTTCAACAGCCGGGTAGGCCATGTCGCCAGCCAGCTGATGCAAAGCAACAACGTGCGGCTCTATCACGATCACCTGCTGGTCAAGGAGCCCAACACTCGGCAGGCCACGCCCTGGCATCAGGATCAGCCGTACTACAACGTCGAGGGCCAACAAAACTGCAGCATGTGGATGCCCGTGGACCCGGTGGCGCGGGCATCCACACTGGAGTTTGTCGCCGGTTCCCACCGTGGTCCCTGGCTGATGCCGCGAACCTTCCTGGACAATCAGGCCAAATGGTTTCCCGAAGGCAGTCTGGCGGACCTGCCGGACATCGAAGCCAATCGCTCGGCCTTCAATATCCTCGGCTGGGCCCTGGAACCCGGGGACGCGGTGTTCTTCCACATGCTCACCCTGCATGCCTCTGGCGGTGTGGGGGGAGATCGCCGGCGTCGGGCATTTTCGCTGCGTTTTCTGGGAGATGACATGCGTCATGCCCCCAGACCCTGGCGCACCTCGCCCGAGTTTCCAGGGCTGGCCACGGCTCTGCCTGCCGGGGCGCCGATGGAACATGAATTTTTCCCTTACTTGTGGACATGCCAGGGCAAATGAAGCCTGTTCAGAAACCAGCGGATCAGCGGCTTGAGGCCGTCAGAAGAATCGGAATCAGCTGATATTCATTCGTTCAAGCCCCGGCCAGCATCCGCGGTCGCTGCTATCAAATGGATGGAAGGGTGTTTATGCGCTTTTGTAGCTATCTCGCGGTACTGGGTCTGGCCCTTGTCTGCCAAGGCAGTTGGGCTCAACTTCCCTCGGATCAGGCGCCTGTGGCGGAGGGTGTCGCCGCCTTCGAGTCCTCCGCCGTTTCGGCCCAGAACTCCCCAGAGGTTGAAGCTGAAAGCTTGAACGACGGGATCTCGACGAACCCATCTCTGGCGGGCAATGACATGACCAGCGCCTCGATACTCGATAGCGCCAAGGCTGGCTTGAAGAAGTACTGGCTGGTCCTGGTCATTGTCACGCTGGCGTTGAGTTGGTGGATACAAGGTCGCCTGGTCAAGCGCCCCGAGTGACCGCTGCAATCATCACCTGGTGTTATCCACAGACAGGCTCGCGCAGCCTGTCTGTTTCTCCCTCTTCCTCTGATCGATCCGTTGTAGCCGTTGAGGCCACAACAAGGTCGACCTGTGCCTGAGTTTCCCTGGACGCGGATGTTTTCTGTGGATTAAGCCCTGTGAATAACTGCCCTTCAGCTCGGTTGATAACCAGGCTTCAAAACTGAGGAAAACCACGCCTGTGGATAACCACCCCATTCATCCACAGGTTTAAACCGCTTATCCAAGGGCCTCCTGGCCACCTAACCACAGAGTTTAAAACCTCTGTACATATTGAATATAAAGGCCTGTAGCAATCTATCCACAGAAAGGCATGTGCATAAGAATAAACATAAAAACAAGGATTTAATAAATTTCTCTCTTTTAATTTCTATTGACCGTGATCCATCCACAGCTGGTTAAATTTTGTGCAAAGGGTTCTTTAGGAAGGGCTAAGTCCCTATACTTGCCGCCTTGGTCCAAAAACCAACCCGACAACTACTCCTAATTACTCCTACTTGAAGCAGGCACGAGGTGCGTGGTGGATTTCCCTTCCCGTTTTGAAGTGATCGTCATCGGCGGCGGTCATGCCGGTACCGAGGCAGCACTTGCATCAGCACGAATGGGGGCCAAAACCCTGTTGCTGACGCATAACGTGGAAACCCTCGGAGCAATGAGCTGCAACCCCGCAATTGGTGGGATCGGCAAGAGCCATCTGGTCAAGGAAATCGATGCCCTAGGTGGTGCGATGGCCATGGCGACCGATAAAGGCGGTATTCAGTTTCGTGTGTTGAACAGCCGCAAAGGCCCAGCCGTGCGCGCTACCCGCGCCCAGGCCGACCGTGTTCTGTACAAGGCGGCGGTGCGCGAGATCCTCGAGAACCAGCCGAACCTGTGGATATTTCAACAAGCCGCAGATGACCTGATCGTTGAACAGGATCAGGTACGCGGTGTCGTGACCCAGATGGGTCTGCGTTTCTTCGCGGAATCCGTGGTGCTTACCACCGGAACCTTCCTCGGTGGACTTATCCACATCGGAATGCAGAACTATTCCGGTGGTCGTGCCGGTGACCCGCCCTCGATTGCCCTGGCGCAACGACTGCGAGAACTGCCACTGCGGGTTGGCCGCTTGAAAACCGGTACTCCGCCACGCATCGATGGCCGTTCTGTGGATTTCTCGGTCATGACCGAACAGCCTGGGGATACACCGATTCCGGTGATGTCGTTCCTGGGCTCGAAAGAACAGCATCCACAACAGGTCAGTTGCTGGATTACTCACACCAACGCCCGCACCCACGAGATCATCGCCTCGAACCTCGATCGTTCGCCGATGTATTCCGGGGTGATCGAAGGCATTGGCCCGCGTTACTGCCCGTCGATCGAAGACAAGATCCATCGCTTTGCCGACAAGGAAAGCCATCAGGTGTTTATCGAACCTGAAGGCCTGACCACTCACGAGCTGTACCCGAACGGTATATCCACATCCTTGCCGTTCGACGTGCAGTTGCAGATCGTGCAATCGATCCGCGGCATGGAAAACGCACACATCGTGCGCCCGGGTTATGCCATTGAGTACGACTACTTCGATCCGCGGGATTTGAAATACAGCCTGGAAACCAAGGTCATCGGCGGCCTGTTCTTCGCCGGTCAGATCAACGGCACCACCGGGTACGAAGAAGCCGGCGCCCAGGGTTTGCTGGCCGGGGCCAACGCCGCACTGCGTGCCCAGGGCAAAGACAGCTGGTGCCCGCGCCGCGATGAAGCCTATATCGGTGTGCTGGTGGATGACCTGATTACCCTGGGTACCCAGGAACCGTACCGGATGTTCACTTCCCGAGCGGAATACCGCCTGATTCTGCGCGAAGACAATGCCGACCTGCGTCTGACCGAAAAAGGTCGCGAGCTGGGTCTGGTGGATGACGTGCGCTGGGCCGCTTTCTGCAAGAAACGCGAAGGCATTGCCCAGGAAGAGCAACGCCTGAAGTCCACTTGGGTCCGTCCGGGCACCGAGCAGGGCGATGCCATTGCTCAGAAATTCGGCACCCCGCTGACCCACGAGTACAACCTGCTGAACCTGCTGAGCCGTCCGGAAATCGACTACGCTGGTCTGGTCGAAGTGACCGGACACGGCGCAGAAGATCCACAGGTCGCGGAACAGGTCGAGATCAAGACCAAATACGCAGGCTATATCGATCGCCAGCAGGACGAAATTGCTCGTCTGCGGGCCAGCGAAGACACCAAGCTGCCTGTGGATATCGATTACACCGGCATTTCTGGCCTGTCGAAGGAAATCCAGAGCAAGCTCGGCGCAACCCGTCCGGAAACCCTGGGCCAGGCTTCGCGGATTCCCGGCGTGACCCCCGCGGCGATTTCCCTGTTGATGATTCACTTGAAAAAACGCGGCGCGGGCCGTCAGTTGGAGCAAAGCGCTTGAGTTCTATGGTCACCCCACAACACGCGGATGAGTTATCCACAGGCGCTCGCCAGCTCGGTGTCAATCTGAGCGCAGCCCAGCACGAATTGCTGCTGGGTTACCTGGCCCTGTTGATCAAGTGGAACAAGGCTTACAACCTGACGGCGGTGCGCGACCCGGATGAAATGGTCTCCCGCCATCTGCTCGATAGCCTGAGCGTAATGTCGTTCATCGAAAACGGCCGCTGGCTGGATGTTGGCAGTGGCGGCGGGATGCCCGGTATCCCTCTGGCAATCCTGTTTCCCGAGTCGCAAGTCACCTGCCTGGACAGCAACGGCAAGAAAACCCGCTTCCTGACACAGGTCAAACTCGAACTCAAGCTGGATAACCTGCAAGTTATCCACAGCCGGGTCGAAGCCTTCACGCCTGAACAGCCTTTCAACGGGATCATTTCCCGGGCGTTCAGCAGCATGGAGAACTTCACCAACTGGACCCGCCACCTGGGCGACCGCGATACACGCTGGCTGGCAATGAAGGGCGTCCATCCCTCGGATGAGCTGTTAGCATTGCCGGCAGACTTCCACCTCGATAGCGAACACGCCTTGGCCGTACCCGGTTGCCAAGGCCAACGCCATCTGCTGATACTGCGCCGCACGGCATGATTGGGAACACAAGCAAGAATGGCTAAGGTATTCGCGATAGCGAACCAGAAAGGTGGTGTGGGCAAGACCACCACCTGCATCAACCTCGCAGCATCCCTGGTAGCGACCAAGCGCCGGGTGCTGTTGATCGATCTCGATCCACAGGGCAACGCCACCATGGGTAGCGGTGTGGATAAACACGGTTTGGAAAACTCGGTCTATGACCTGCTGATTGGTGAATGCGACCTGGCCCAGGCCATGCACTTCTCCGAACACGGTGGTTATCAATTGCTGCCGGCCAACCGCGACCTGACGGCCGCGGAAGTGGTGCTGCTGGAAATGCAGATGAAGGAAAGCCGTCTGCGCAGCGCCCTGGCGCCGATTCGTGAAAACTACGACTACATCCTGATCGACTGCCCGCCGTCGCTGTCGATGCTCACCCTCAACGCCCTGGTGGCCGCCGATGGGGTGATTATCCCCATGCAGTGCGAGTACTACGCGCTGGAAGGCTTGAGCGACCTTGTGGATAACATCAAGCGTATCGCTGAACTGCTCAACCCCGAGCTGAAGATCGAAGGCTTGCTGCGTACCATGTTCGACCCGCGCCTGAGCCTGATGAACGATGTTTCCGCGCAGCTCAAGGAACACTTCGGCGAGCAGCTGTACGACACCGTGATTCCGCGCAACATCCGTTTGGCCGAGGCGCCGAGCTACGGCATGCCGGCATTGGCGTACGACAAACAATCCCGTGGCGCGCTGGCCTACCTGGCCCTGGCGGGCGAGATGGTTCGCCGGCAACGTAAACAATCGCGCGTCGCAGCCGCCCAGCCAACTTAAGGAATCCCCATGGCCGTCAAGAAACGAGGTCTCGGACGTGGACTGGATGCACTGTTGAGTGGTCCGACTGTCAGCGCACTGGAAGAACAAGCGGTGCAGGCCGACCAGCGTGAGCTGCAGCACCTGCCCCTGGACCTGATCCAGCGTGGCAAGTACCAGCCACGCCGGGACATGGACCCACAGGCACTGGAAGAACTGGCCAACTCGATCAAGAGCCAGGGTGTGATGCAGCCGATCGTGGTCCGTCCCATTGGTGGTGGTCGTTTCGAGATCATCGCCGGTGAACGCCGCTGGCGCGCCAGCCAGCAGGCCGGCCAGGAAACCATCCCGGCGATGGTCCGCGATGTACCGGATGAAACCGCTATCGCCATGGCGCTGATCGAGAATATCCAGCGCGAAGACCTCAATCCCATCGAGGAAGCGGTGGCCCTGCAGCGCCTGCAGCAGGAATTTCAGCTGACTCAGCAACAGGTCGCCGAAGCGGTGGGCAAGTCCCGCGTCAGTGTGGCCAACCTGCTGCGCCTGATTGCCTTGCCTGAGGTAATCAAGACCATGCTGTCCCACGGCGACCTGGAAATGGGTCATGCCCGTGCCTTGCTCGGATTGCCGGAAAATCAACAGGTTGAAGGGGCGCGACACGTTGTCGCACGAGGTCTCACTGTACGTCAGACCGAGGCGCTGGTTCGCCAGTGGCTGAGCGGCAAACAGGAGCCTGCTGAACCGGTCAAGCCAGACCCGGATATCGCCCGTCTCGAGCAGCGCCTGGCCGAGCGCCTAGGCTCTGCGGTGCAGATTCGTCATGGGAAGAAGGGCAAGGGACAGCTGGTGATCGGCTATAACTCCCTGGATGAGCTGCAAGGCGTCCTCGCTCACATTCGCTGAAACATTTCCTCATGTAGCGCGCAGTCGGAAATCACTACCCGGCAGTTGAATAGGGGCTGAACCGCCCCTATACTCTGCGCGCATTTTGTCGGCACAAATTATGCCAAGTTATTGAATTCTGGCGGCCGACCCTTGAGGAGCAAGAGCGATGGAAACCCGCACGCCAAACCGCTTGCCGTTTCATCGCTTGGCGGTTTTTCCGGTTTTATTGGCTCAGTTGGTCATTCTGCTGATAGCCGCTCTGGCGCTTTGGCAATGGCGTGGAGTCGTTGCCGGGTACTCAGGCCTTTGCGGAGGACTGATAGCCTTGCTACCCAATGTGTATTTCGCTCACAGGGCATTTCGGTTTTCCGGCGCTCGAGCGGCCCAAGCCATAGTCCGGTCTTTTTATGCCGGTGAGGCGGGCAAACTGATTTTGACGGCGGTGCTGTTTGCACTGACGTTCGCAGGTGTGAAGCCATTGGCGCCGCTGGCTGTATTCGGCGTCTTCGTGCTGACCCAACTGGTCAGCTGGTTCGCTCCCCTGCTAATGAGAACAAGACTTTCGAGACCTTAGGGCGTTTGAGGCAACCATGTCAGCAGAAACAACCGCTTCGGGCTATATCCAGCACCACTTGCAGAACCTGACCTTCGGTCAGCTACCCAATGGGAGCTGGGGCTTTGCCCACTCCGCAGCAGAAGCCAAGGAAATGGGCTTCTGGGCATTCCACGTCGATACCCTCGGCTGGTCTGTCGCACTGGGTGTGATCTTCATTCTTCTGTTCCGCATGGCGGCCAAGAAGGCGACTTCCGGCGTGCCGGGCGCTTTGCAGAACTTCGTTGAAGTCATGGTTGGCTTCGTCGATGGCAGCGTGAAGGACAGCTTCCACGGCCGCAGCCCGGTGATCGCACCGCTGGCGCTGACCATTTTCGTCTGGGTGTTCCTGATGAACGCCATCGACCTGGTACCGGTGGACTGGATTCCACAACTGGCCATGTTGATCTCGGGCGATCCGCACATTCCATTCCGTGCCGTATCCACCACTGACCCGAACGCCACCCTGGGCATGGCCCTGTCGGTATTCGCGCTGATCATTTTCTACAGCATCAAGATCAAGGGCATCGGCGGCTTCATCGGCGAGTTGACCCTGCATCCGTTCGGCAGCAAGAACATCTTCGTTCAAGCGCTGCTGATTCCGGTGAACTTCCTGCTGGAATTCGTGACCCTGATTGCCAAGCCGATTTCTCTGGCACTGCGTCTGTTCGGCAACATGTATGCCGGCGAACTGGTGTTCATCCTGATCGCTGTGATGTTCGGCAGCGGTCTGCTGTGGCTCAGCGGCATGGGTGTGGTTCTGCAATGGGCGTGGGCTGTGTTCCACATCCTGATCATTACCCTGCAGGCCTTTATCTTCATGATGCTGACCATCGTCTACCTGTCGATGGCGCACGAAGAGAACCATTAAGACCAGTCTCGACTAGTCTGATGTCCCTCTCGTTGCGGCGAGAGGGGGCCCGTCTCGGGCTCGATGAAACGATTTGTTTTACCGCTTTAATCTAAAAAACCTAAACCATACGACGTAAAAGTCGGGAGGAAAGATGGAAACTGTAGTTGGTCTAACCGCTATCGCTGTTGCACTGTTGATCGGCCTGGGCGCACTGGGTACCGCAATTGGTTTCGGCCTGCTGGGCGGCAAGTTCCTGGAAGGCGCTGCGCGTCAACCAGAAATGGTTCCAATGCTGCAAGTTAAAATGTTCATCGTTGCCGGTCTGCTCGACGCCGTAACCATGATCGGTGTTGGTATCGCTCTGTTCTTCACCTTCGCAAACCCCTTCGTTGGTCAACTCGCTGGCTAATCACTCGAGTATTCGAGTTGATTGGTGTGACGGACAACGAACGAGCGAGGTGTTGGCGTGAACATTAATGCAACCCTGATTGGCCAGTCCGTTGCGTTCTTAATTTTTGTATTGTTCTGCATGAAGTTCATTTGGCCTCCGGTCATTGCTGCTTTGCACGAACGTCAAAAGAAGATCGCGGATGGACTGGACGCTGCCAGCCGAGCAGCTCGTGACCTGGAACTGGCCCAAGATAAAGCGGGTCAGCAACTGCGCGAAGCTAAAGCTCAGGCAGCTGAAATCATTGAGCAAGCCAAGAAGCGCGGTTCTCAGATCGTCGACGAAGCCCGTGAACAGGCTCGTGTCGAAGCTGAACGTGTGAAGGCTCAGGCTCAGGCCGAGATCGAACAGGAACTGAACGGTGTCAAAGACGCGCTGCGTGCCCAACTGGGTAGCCTGGCAGTCAATGGCGCAGAGAAGATCCTGGGTGCCACAATCGATCAAAACGCGCACGCAGAGCTGGTTAACAAACTGGCTGCTGAAATTTAAGCGAGGGCGATCATGGCAGAACTGACCACGTTGGCCCGACCTTACGCTAAGGCGGCCTTCGAGCACGCTCAGGCCCACCAGCAGCTGGCCTCTTGGTCAGCCATGCTCGGCCTGGCTGCAGCGGTGTCACAAGATGACACCATGCAGCGCGTGCTTAAGGCCCCGCGACTGACGAGCGCAGAAAAGGCCAACACTTTTATCGAAGTGTGTGGCGACAAGTTTGATGCACAGGCACAGAATTTCATTCACGTTGCCGCCGAGAACGACCGTCTCCTGCTGTTGCCGGAGATCGCCGCTCTGTTCGACCTGTACAAGGCCGAGCAAGAGAAATCGGTGGATGTGGATGTAACCAGTGCGTTCGCATTGAACCAAGAACAGCAAGACAAACTCGCCAAGGTTCTCAGTGCACGGCTCGGCCGGGAAGTGCGACTGCACGCTGCGGAGGATGCCAGCCTTATTGGTGGCGTCGTAATCCGCGCCGGCGACCTGGTTATCGATGGCTCGATTCGCGGCAAACTCGCGAACCTTGCCGAAGCATTGAAATCTTGAGTTTGAAGGGGCAGCAGAGCAATGCAGCAACTCAATCCTTCCGAAATAAGTGAAATTATCAAGGGCCGCATCGACAAGCTCGATGTGACCTCCCAAGCCCGTAACGAAGGCACTGTCGTCAGCGTATCTGACGGCATCGTGCGGATTCACGGTCTGGCCGACGTCATGTACGGCGAGATGATCGAGTTTCCGGGCGGCGTCTACGGTATGGCCCTCAACCTGGAGCAAGACTCCGTAGGTGCCGTTGTATTGGGCGCGTACACCAGTCTGGCTGAAGGCATGAGCGCCAAGTGCACCGGCCGCATCCTCGAAGTTCCGGTTGGTAAGGAACTGCTGGGTCGCGTAGTCGACGCACTGGGTAACCCAGTTGACGGCAAAGGTCCGCTGAACAACACCGAGACCGATGCGGTCGAGAAAGTTGCTCCAGGCGTGATCTGGCGTAAGTCGGTAGACCAGCCTGTACAGACTGGCTACAAGGCTGTCGATGCCATGATCCCAGTCGGCCGTGGCCAGCGTGAGCTGATCATCGGTGACCGTCAGATCGGTAAAACCGCTCTGGCGATCGACGCGATCATCAACCAGAAAGACAGCGGCATTTTCTGCGTCTACGTAGCGATCGGTCAGAAGCAATCGACCATCGCCAACGTGGTTCGCAAGCTGGAAGAAAACGGTGCCCTGGCTAACACCATCATCGTTGCAGCGAGCGCTTCGGAATCTGCAGCACTGCAATTCCTGGCTCCGTACTCCGGTTGCACCATGGGCGAATACTTCCGCGACCGCGGTGAAGACGCGCTGATCGTTTATGACGATCTGTCCAAGCAAGCAGTGGCTTACCGCCAGATTTCCCTGCTGCTGCGCCGTCCACCAGGCCGTGAAGCCTACCCAGGTGACGTGTTCTATCTCCACTCCCGTCTGCTGGAGCGCGCTTCCCGCGTTTCCGAAGAGTACGTAGAGAAGTTCACCAACGGCGCAGTGACTGGCAAGACCGGTTCCCTGACCGCTCTGCCGATCATCGAAACCCAGGCTGGCGACGTTTCCGCGTTCGTTCCGACCAACGTGATTTCCATCACCGACGGTCAGATCTTCCTGGAATCGGCCATGTTCAACTCCGGCATCCGTCCGGCTGTGAACGCCGGTGTTTCGGTATCCCGTGTGGGTGGTGCCGCTCAGACCAAGATCATCAAGAAGCTGTCCGGTGGTATCCGTACCGCTCTGGCTCAGTACCGTGAACTGGCGGCATTCGCCCAGTTCGCTTCTGACCTGGACGAAGCGACCCGTAAGCAACTTGAGCATGGTCAGCGCGTTACCGAGCTGATGAAGCAGAAGCAATATGCGCCGATGTCCATCGCCGACATGTCCTTGTCCCTGTACGCCGCTGAACGTGGCTTCCTGACGGACGTCGAGATTGCCAAAGTTGGTAGCTTCGAACAGGCCATGATTGCTTACTTCAACCGCGATCACGCCGACCTGATGGCGAAGATCAACGTGAAGGGTGACTTCAATGACGAAATCGACGCTGGCCTGAAAGCCGGTATCGAGAAGTTCAAAGCCACCCAAACCTGGTAAGCCGCAGCGGGAGCCGCAAGGCTCCCGCTTGCTAACCTGATAGGTGTTACATGGCAGGCGCAAAAGAGATTCGCAGTAAGATTGCGAGCATCAAAAGCACGCAAAAAATTACCAGCGCCATGGAAAAAGTGGCGGTCAGCAAAATGCGCAAGGCACAAATGCGCATGGCTGCTAGCCGTCCTTATGCGGAGCGCATCCGCCAGGTTATTGGTCATCTGGCCAACGCCAACCCGGAATATCGTCACCCATTCATGATCGACCGTGCTATCAAGCGCGTCGGTTACGTTGTGGTGAGCAGTGACCGTGGTCTGTGTGGTGGCTTGAACACCAACCTGTTCAAGGCCCTGGTCAAGGACATGGCGGTAAACCGCGAACAAGGCGTCGAGATCGATCTGTGTGTGGTCGGTAGCAAGGGTGCGGCCTTCTTCCGCAACTTCGGCGGTAACGTCGTTGCAGCTATCAGCCATCTGGGTGAAGAGCCGTCGATCAATGATCTGATCGGCAGCGTCAAGGTGATGCTGGATGCGTACCTGGAAGGCCGGATTGACCGCCTGTCCGTGGTATCCAACAAGTTCATCAACACCATGACTCAGCAGCCGACCGTGGAGCAGTTGATTCCACTGGAGGCAACCCCGGATCAAGAACTCAAGCACCACTGGGACTATCTCTACGAACCGGATGCCAAGGAGCTGCTGGACGGCTTGATGGTCCGTTACGTGGAGTCGCAGGTCTACCAGGCGGTGGTCGAGAACAACGCAGCTGAACAAGCGGCGCGGATGATCGCAATGAAAAACGCTACCGACAACGCCGGTGATTTGATCAGCGATTTGCAGCTGATCTACAACAAGGCGCGTCAGGCTGCGATCACCCAAGAGATCTCGGAAATCGTCGGCGGCGCTGCCGCGGTTTAACGGTTCAAATATTCAGAGGATCCAGCTATGAGTAGCGGACGTATCGTTCAAATCATCGGCGCCGTTATCGACGTGGAATTTCCACGCGACAGCGTACCGAGCATCTACGACGCCTTGAAGGTTCAAGGCGCCGAAACCACTCTGGAAGTTCAGCAGCAGCTGGGCGACGGCGTGGTGCGTACCATTGCGATGGGCTCCACCGAAGGCTTGAAGCGCGGTCTGGACGTCAACAACACTGGCGCAGCCATCTCCGTACCGGTCGGTAAAGCGACCCTGGGCCGGATCATGGACGTACTGGGCAACCCAATCGACGAAGCCGGTCCTATCGGTGAAGAAGAGCGTTGGGGCATCCACCGTCCAGCTCCTTCCTTCGCAGAACAGGCAGGCGGCAACGACCTGCTGGAAACCGGGATCAAGGTAATTGACCTGGTTTGCCCGTTCGCCAAGGGCGGTAAAGTCGGTCTGTTCGGTGGTGCCGGTGTAGGCAAGACCGTAAACATGATGGAACTGATCCGTAACATCGCCATCGAGCACAGCGGTTATTCCGTGTTCGCCGGTGTGGGTGAGCGTACTCGTGAGGGTAACGACTTCTACCACGAGATGAAGGATTCCAACGTTCTGGACAAGGTTGCTCTGGTCTACGGCCAGATGAACGAGCCACCAGGAAACCGTCTGCGCGTAGCGCTGACCGGCCTGACCATGGCCGAGAAGTTCCGTGACGAAGGTAACGACGTTCTGCTGTTCGTCGACAACATCTATCGTTACACCCTGGCCGGTACCGAAGTATCCGCACTGCTGGGCCGTATGCCTTCCGCAGTAGGCTACCAGCCGACCCTGGCCGAAGAGATGGGCGTTCTGCAAGAACGTATCACTTCGACCAAGCAAGGCTCGATCACCTCGATCCAAGCGGTATACGTACCTGCGGACGACTTGACCGACCCGTCGCCAGCGACCACCTTCGCCCACTTGGACGCCACCGTCGTTCTGTCCCGTGACATCGCTTCCCTGGGTATCTACCCAGCGGTAGACCCACTGGACTCGACTTCCCGTCAGCTGGACCCGAACGTGATCGGCAACGAACACTACGAGACCGCTCGCGGCGTTCAGTACGTACTGCAGCGTTACAAAGAGCTGAAGGACATCATCGCGATCCTGGGTATGGACGAACTGTCGGAAGCCGACAAGCAGTTGGTATCCCGCGCTCGTAAGATCCAGCGCTTCTTGTCGCAGCCGTTCTTCGTGGCTGAAGTCTTCACTGGTTCTCCAGGCAAATACGTTTCCCTGAAAGACACCATCGCTGGCTTCAAAGGCATCCTCAACGGTGACTACGACCACCTGCCAGAACAAGCGTTCTACATGGTCGGCGGCATCGAAGAAGCGATCGAGAAAGCCAAGAAACTGTAATCCCGGCGCCCGGCAACGGGCGCTAATTTAGGTTGAGGCAAGCAGATGGCTATGACAGTCCATTGCGATATCGTCAGCGCGGAAGGGGAAATCTTCTCCGGTCTGGTGGAGATGGTGGTTGCGCACGGTGAACTGGGTGATCTTGGTATCGCTCTGGGTCACGCACCGCTGATCACCAACCTGAAGCCAGGTCCGATCCGCTTGATCAAGCAGGGCGGGGAAGCCGAGGTGTTCTACATCTCCGGTGGTTTCCTCGAGGTTCAGCCGAACATGGTCAAGGTTCTTGCCGATACCGTGCAACGCGCTGCCGACCTGGACGAAGCCTCCGCTCAGGAAGCCGTCAAGGCTGCTGAGAAGGCCCTGAATGAAAAAGGCGCAGATTTCGACTACGGTTCTGCTGCTGCACGTCTGGCCGAGGCCGCAGCTCAGCTGCGTACCGTCCAGCAGATCCGCAAGAAGTTCGGCGGCTAAGTCGCAGGCTTTCTGTGTGATTGATTAAAAAGGGTAGCCTCGGCTACCCTTTTTATTTTCCGCCATTCACCCCCCTTGGTCGCAGTCGCCGGCCCCCCAGGATTGGTAGCCAGTCATGTCTCTCGAAATCGTTATCCTCGCCGCGGGTCAAGGCACTCGTATGCGCTCGGCGCTGCCGAAGGTGCTTCACCCGGTCGCCGGCAACTCCATGCTCGGGCATGTTATCCACAGCGCCCGGCAACTCGACCCACAGCGCATCCACGTGGTGATCGGCCACGGCGCGGACGCGGTGCGTGAGCGCCTGGCGGCCGATGACCTGAATTTCGTGTTGCAGGACAAGCAACTGGGCACCGGCCACGCGGTGGCCCAGGCTGTACCTTTCATTACCGCCGACACGGTGCTGATCCTCTATGGTGATGTGCCACTGATCGAAGTCGAGACCCTGCAGCGCCTGCTCAAGCAAGTGGGACCGGAACAACTGGGCCTGCTCACCGTCGAGCTGGATGACCCGACCGGCTACGGGCGCATCGTCCGTGACGCCAGTGGCAAGGTCACCGCCATCGTCGAGCAGAAGGATGCCAATGAAGCCCAGCGCGCGATCACCGAAGGCAACACTGGGATTCTCGCGGTGCCCGGCAAACGCCTCGGCGACTGGACCGGCCGCCTGTCCAACAACAACGCCCAGGGCGAGTACTACCTCACCGACGTGATTGCCATGGCAGTCAGCGACGGCCTGATTGTCGCCACCGAACAGCCCCACGACGCCATGGAAGTGCAGGGCGCCAACGACCGCAAGCAGTTGGCGGAACTGGAGCGTCACTACCAGCTGCGCGCGGCGCGCCGGCTGATGGCCCAGGGCGTGACCCTGCGCGACCCGGCACGCTTCGACGTGCGCGGCGAAGTCACTGTCGGCCGCGACGTGCTGATCGACATCAACGTGATTCTCGAAGGCCGAGTGGTGATCGAGGACGACGTGATCATTGGCCCCAACTGCGTGATCAAGGACAGCACCTTGCGCAAGGGTGTGGTGATCAAGGCCAACAGTCACCTCGACGGCGCGGTCATGGGCGAGGGCAGCGATGCCGGCCCGTTCGCCCGTCTGCGCCCCGGCACCGTGCTGGAGGCCCGTGCCCATGTGGGTAACTTCGTCGAACTGAAGAATGCCCACCTGGGCCAGGGCGCCAAGGCCGGTCACCTGACTTACCTGGGTGACGCGGTGATCGGTGCTCGCAGCAACATCGGCGCTGGCACCATCACCTGCAACTATGACGGGGTGAACAAGCACAAGACTGTCATGGGCGAAGACGTGTTCATCGGGTCCAACAACTCCCTGGTGGCACCTGTGGATATCTTGTCCGGTGCTACCACGGCCGCCGGCTCCACCATCACCCAGAATGTCGCGCCTGCCCAACTGGCAGTGGGTCGGGCCCGGCAGAAGAACATCGACGGCTGGAAGCGGCCGGAGAAGATCAAGAAAGACTGAGGTTATCCACAACCGTGGAACCCTGTTCGCCGGCAAGCCGGCTCCTACTGATCGGTGTAGGAGCCGGCTTGCCGGCGAATTTTTTCACCTCCCCCGCTTGACGAAGTTTCGATCATAGGTTTTTATTGCGCCTGTTATCTTTCGAATCGAAACTTAAGCCACCATGTCGAAGCGCAATACCCCTCAACGCCGCCACAATATCCTTGCCTTGCTCAATGAACAGGGCGAAGTGAGTGTTGATGCTTTGGCCAAGCGTTTCGAAACCTCTGAAGTTACGATTCGAAAGGATCTGGCCGCTCTGGAAAGCAATGGCTTGCTGCTGCGTCGTTACGGCGGCGCCATCACCATGCCTCAGGAACTGGTCAGCGACCTTGGCCAGCCGGTGTCCCTCTACAAGCAGGCGATTGCCCGGGCCGCGGTACAGCGCATCCGGGAACACGCACGAATCATCATCGACAGTGGCAGCACCACCGCCGCCATGATTCCCGAACTGGGCCAGCAACCCGGCCTGGTGGTGATGACCAACTCGCTGAATGTGGCCAACGCCCTGAGCGAGCTGGAGCACGAACCCGTGCTGTTGATGACTGGCGGCACCTGGGACCCCCATTCCGAGTCCTTTCAGGGCCAGGTGGCTGAACAGGTTCTACGCTCATACGACTTCGACCAGCTGTTTATCGGTGCCGACGGCATCGATCTGGCCCGCGGCACCACCACTTTCAACGAATTGCTGGGGTTGAGTCGGGTCATGGCCGAAGTGGCTCGTGAAGTGGTGGTGATGGTCGAATCCGACAAGATCGGCCGCAAGATTCCCAACCTGGAGCTGCCATGGAGCAGCGTCCATACCCTTATTACCGATGATCGCCTGCCCTTTGAGGTCCGCGACCAAATCCAGGCCCGCGGCATAACTCTGATTTGCGCGGCTGTCAGCTAGGAGAAAAACCATGTGTGGAATTGTTGGCGCCGTTGCTGAACGCAATATCACCGCCATTTTGCTGGAAGGCCTCAAGCGTCTCGAATACCGCGGCTACGACAGCGCCGGTGTGGCGGTCTACACCAACGCCGGCAAGCTTGAGCGTATGCGCCGCCCGGGCAAGGTCAGCGAACTGGAACAGGCCCTGGCCAGCGAGCCGCTGGTCGGCCGCCTGGGCATCGCCCACACCCGCTGGGCCACCCACGGCGCGCCGTGCGAGCGTAATGCCCACCCGCATTTCTCCGGCGACCTGGCGATCGTGCACAACGGCATCATCGAGAACCACGAAGCCCTGCGCGCGCAGCTCAGCGCCCTGGGCTACGCGTTCACCTCGGACACCGACACCGAAGTCATCGCCCACCTGCTGAACCACAAGCTCAAGGACCTGGGTGACCTCACCGTGGCCCTCAAGGCCACCGTCAAGGAACTGCACGGCGCCTACGGCCTGGCGGTGATCAGCGCCAGCCAACCGGACCGACTGGTGGCAGCCCGCAGCGGCAGCCCGCTGGTGATCGGCCTGGGCCTGGGGGAAAACTTCCTCGCCTCCGACCAACTGGCCTTGCGCCAGGTCACCGACCGCTTCATGTACCTGGAAGAAGGCGACATTGCCGAGATCCGCCGCGACAGCGTGCAGATCTGGGACATCGACGGCAAAGCGGTTGAGCGCGAAGCAGTGCAGTACCGCGATGGCGCCGAAGCGGCGGAGAAGGGCGAGTTTCGTCACTTCATGCTCAAGGAAATCCACGAGCAGCCATCCGTGGTGCAGCGCACCCTGGAAGGTCGCCTGAGCGCCAATCAGGTGCTGGTGCAGGCCTTCGGTCCACAAGCCGCCGAGCTGTTCGCCAAGGTGCGCAATGTGCAGATCGTTGCCTGCGGCACCAGCTACCATGCCGGCATGGTGGCCCGTTACTGGCTGGAAGAACTGGCCGGCATCCCCTGCCAGGTGGAAGTGGCCAGCGAGTTCCGCTACCGCAAGGTGGTGGTGCAGCCCGACACCCTGTTCGTGACCATCTCCCAGTCCGGCGAAACCGCCGACACCCTGGCGGCCTTGCGCAATGCCAAAGAGCTGGGCTTCCTGGCCAGCCTGGCCATCTGCAACGTCGGCATCAGCTCCCTGGTGCGCGAGTCCGACCTGACCCTGCTGACCCAGGCCGGTCGCGAAATCGGCGTGGCCTCGACCAAGGCCTTCACCACCCAACTGGTGGGCCTGCTATTGCTGACCCTGTCCCTGGGCCAGGTACGTGGCACCCTGGCCGCCGGCGTCGAAGCCGAGCTGGTAGAAGAACTGCGCCGCCTGCCGATCCGCCTGGGCGAAGCCCTGGCCATGGACGGCGTAGTGGAGAAGACCGCCGAGCTGTTCGCCGACAAGCACCACACCCTGTTCCTCGGCCGTGGCGCCCAGTACCCAGTAGCGATGGAAGGTTCGCTCAAGCTCAAGGAGATTTCCTACATCCACGCCGAAGCCTACCCGGCCGGCGAGCTCAAGCACGGTCCCCTGGCCCTTGTGGATAACGACATGCCTGTGGTCACTGTGGCGCCGAACAACGAGCTGTTGGAAAAACTCAAATCCAACCTGCAGGAAGTGCGTGCCCGTGGCGGCGAGCTGATCGTGTTTGCCGACGAACAAGCCGGCATGACCAATGGCGAAGGCACCCACGTGATCCAGATGCCGCACATCCACGACATCCTCTCGCCGATCCTCTACACCATCCCGCTGCAACTGCTGTCCTACTACGTTGCCGTGCTCAAGGGCACCGACGTCGACCAGCCGCGCAACCTGGCCAAGTCGGTGACCGTGGAGTGAGTTATCCACAGCTGCCTGCCAGGCGTGGTTTTTGACAATATATTTTGACAACAGACAAAATATTCTGACACCAAGCAATATATTTTGACACAATCCTCAAGCCCCTGATTTCAGGGGCTTTTCTTTTTTGATCTCCTCCACCATATGTCTGATTTTGGGATGTGAGCTCGCTGGAGGGGTAGTCTGGTAGAGGTTTCAGACTTATTCACAGTGATGTTTTTTTCCTAGGACTTTTTGTACACATTCCATTTCTGGGGATATGTGGAGGCTGCAGAAGGTATGGGAGGTTGGCTTGCGTGGTCGTAGCTTCAAAACGCAGTCCGATATTGATCGGCATATCGAAAAAGGCTTTGGGCAAGGAAGTCAGGAGCTTTACGTGCCCTGGCTAAGGGTTCAGGACGTTCCCTCCCATGGCCGGTCGCGTAAGGTACAGGGAGTAAAGGTCAACCGGCTCCATCACCTGCTGTCTGATCTTGAGTATGGGTACCTACTCGTAACTGAGTTCTCCCCTGAGGTTTTGGACATCCGTGAGCAGTATCCAATCCTTCCACAATCAACAGCCCAGTCGATTGCTCATTCGCTGAATATTCGCTATCCCACATACCCAGGTACCAAGCTGCCTTATGTGATGACGACCGATTTCTTGCTCACCATTCGCCAGCCTGACGGAAGTACACGGTTGGCTGCTCGGACGCTCAAATACACTGATTCACTTAAGAGCGGGAAAGGGCTGAAAGGTACCTTGGAAAAATTTCAGATTGAGCGAGCCTACTGGAACGACAGGGGGGTGGATTGGAACATCGTCACCGAGAAAAACGTTCCCGCCACTCTTATCCAGAATCTTGATTGGTTTCGAAAATCAGCTTTCCTCCAGCGGCATCTCCAACAGCGCCCGCTCATTGAGTCTTTCTTGGAGGAGCTTTCTCGAATCCAAGCGTACCAATGGCCTTTGGATCGTGTCCTACGTCACATCGCAGGGGCTCTGTTTCTTCCTTACACCGACGCCAAAGCCATGTTTATGCACCTAGTCTGGCACAAATACGTCCTATTGGATCTCACAGCTGAGCGGCTTTCGATGAAAAGCACGCTGCCGACGATCAAGATCGTTTGGCCTTCCAGCAATCAAGATCACGAATTGAAGGTGGGCTGAAATAGTGGATCTATCCAGGAACGACATCCTTGAGGCATTGACTGAGCCCCATCTCTTGAAGGGAATGGTGAGAGTCCTTTGGATTGATAAGCGCAGCGATCAGATCGTATTGATGACTATTGAGCGCACGCCCAAACGCCCATGGGTAATGCACTTGTCGGAGCTGAAAAACTGGCTGAATTCTGGTGATATCAAGACAGTCTCAGTAGCTACTCCGACTTATATGATGAAGGTCGAAGAGGATCTTTCAGATAAGGAGAAGGTTTTTCGGGATAACAACTGGGCTCGCATCCAAGCTCTGGTCGACACTGATCCTCCTGACGAGATTTTTCAGCCCGACGCCATGGGGCAAATGGTTAAAGCTCAAGGCTTACGACTCGATACTCCCAAAAAGACCATTTACCGATTGCTGTACCGATACTGGATGGGGGGGCAGGTACGCAACGCTCTGCTCGCAGATCGAGTGAATGCCGGCGCCCCCGGTAAACCTCGGCAGTACCGTGAGGGGCAGAAACCAGGACGGCCAGCGCTATTCCACGGAGTGAAAGCTTCAGTTCAATCGAAAGTTCTCACTGAAGCCGACAAAGGCTGCATCAAGATTGGCTTTGCACTGTTTGCAAAAGGTACCGTCGGAACCATTGCGGATGCTTACGTGAAAATGCTCCGGCGCTTTTATAAGATCAAGACAATGCCGGACGATGGAGACGACAATGCTCCGTTGCTTCCTGCCAGTGAGCTACCCACCGCCAAGCAGTTTGCTTACTGGGGCCATAAAGCTTTCGACGATATTGCCGTTTTGAGAGGTCGCATTGGCGAGCGCAACTGGCAAAAAGATCATCGACCTTTGAGTGGTACGGTTCGAGAAGGCTTGAGAGGACCAGGTCATCTGTTTGAAATCGATGCCACTATCGCAGATGTCTATCTCGTCAGTCGTTACAACCGTAACTGGATCATCGGCCGTCCGGTCGTGTACGTCGTCATCGATACTTTTTCGGGAATGATCGTTGGGTTGTTTGTGGGGTTGGAGGGGCCAAGTTGGAACGGTGCCCGCCAAGCCCTCTACAACGCGTTCACGTCGAAGGTGGATTTCTGTGCGGCCAATGGTGTTGAAATTGAAGCCGCCGATTGGCCTTGTCATCACTTGCCACACGAGGTTTTTGCTGACCGTGGTGAAATGCTTAGCGTTGCAGCCGAGGGACTCGCGACTGGGCTACGCATTAATCTGGGCATTGCTCCTCCCTATCGCCCAGACTGGAAGGCGATCGTGGAAAGCTCGTTCAAGGTTCTAAATACTACAACGCAAATTCACTGGATTGCTGGGGCTGTGCGTAGCCGTATTAGAGAAAGGGGGGAGCGCGATAACCGTCTTGATGCCACGCTGAACTTGGCGGAGTTTACGAAGATCATTATTGAAGGGGTTCTTCATTACAACCGCTATAACCGTCAGCCAGATCGGCTCACTAAAGAGATGATTGCCGATCAGATCGAGCCTACACCGCTAGACATATGGAATTGGGCATTGAGAAATGACCGAATTGAAGCCAATACCCAGTCGGAGGAGCTGATCTATCTTCACCTACTGCCCCGAGACAATGGCTCCGTCCAAAAGGGTGGAGTCAAGTTTAAGGGGATGTTCTACGTGTGTGACTGGGCAATTGAGCAGAACTGGTTTGCTCGTGCCCGCCACAGAGGAGTCAGCAGCGTTACTTGTTGGTACGACCCGAATTGCACGGAACATATCTGGATTCAGGGGCCCGATCGCCATTTCATACGCTGTGATCTGCGAAATTCTGAAGAGCGATATCGTGGCGTTCGCTTGGAGGAAGTGATCGATATGCTGGCGATTGTTAAGCAAGAGTCTCCAGAGAAAAAATACTCCAAACTGGCCAGTCGCGTTGCGCTTGATGCAACAATTTCGGGCGTTGTGGCGAACGCAGCGAAAGAAAAAAAATCGACGTTGGAGCCGGGGTCGAAGGCGGAGAAGCTTGGCAACATTCGGAACAATAGGTCTCATGAGCGCATGCAGGAGCGATCTGAGTCGTATGTGCCTGAAAATTTGAGAGCTGCCAACACAAGTCAGGGTGACCTAACATCGAAAGAAGGCGTAGGCGCTGCTGATGATTATGCCGGCAGCCGGGGTGGTGAGGTAATTGATCTGCTAAGTCGGCTTCGACCTGGAGGTAGAAAGTGATTCAGAGTTCTCAGAATTTTGCAGAATATATCGATTCTCCAGTTCTGGAGTTTCAAGGAAATCCGTTGATCGAAGCGCTACCACCAATACTCTGTGAGAGTGATGCTGCTTCACGGATCTCCCACTTCCCGCCGTTGATCGACGAAGAGAAGCAGCTCGACAAATCTGTCCGGCTTCATTGCATCGACCGCATTCGCTCGATTGTTCAGCCTCTCCCAATTCATCTTGAACTTGAGTCAGCGTTTTCCTCTCTGCTTCGTAGTGGATATGTCGGGCGTAACCCGATGTCGACGAGCACAGTCAGGCACTTACACTCACTTTCAACGGGAAGAGGTTCGGAGGGATTTCGCTCAACCGCGAACACGTTCAGTCTTGTTGGTCTGAGTGGAATCGGAAAGTCTACTGCGCTTGAGTCGATTCTTCGGTTGTACCCGCAAACAATCATTCATCAACGCTATGCCGGACGGTCGTTCGTGCAGATGCAGATCACATGGTTGAAACTGGACTGTCCATTTGATGGTTCACTGAGTGGTCTGTGTCGGGCATTTTTTCGCGCGATCGACCACGCCATTGGCCAAGATCGGTATGCCAATAGCTATCGCGCGCGAGATGGCTTACCTGACCTCATCCAACGTATGGAGCAGGTCGCGAGCACCTACTTTGTCGGTGCTTTGCTGATCGATGAAATTCAGCATCTACGTTCTGCCCGCACTGGCGGCAAAGACAACATGCTCAACTTCTTCGTCAACTTGATCAACTCCATTGGCATCCCAGTAGTGTTCATTGGCACCAATTCGATGATCAGTCTCTTTTCTGACGTACTTCGAAACGCCAGGCGAGGATGTGGTCTCGGTGCTGTCGAATTCAAGAGGTTCGAGAAAGATGATCCGCTTTGGAGAATGATGGTGGAGTCTCTCTGGGCGTATCAGTGGTGTCGTGAAGATAGCCCGCTGACAGATGAGCTGTTTGATACGCTCTATGATTTGACCCAGGGTGTTACTGACTTCTTAGTGAAGCTACTTATTCTAGGGCAGCGTTTTGCGATTCAGAGTGGCGAGGAGCGGCTTACACCAAGTACATTCAGGCGAGTGTCTGACACGAAAATGCACATCCTGAAGCCGGCGCTTGCGGCACTGCGTAGCCGAGATCCTCGGCAGCTAAACCGCTTCGAGGACTTGCTGCCGATCGACGATCAGCTTCAAGTCATGATGACACTGGACGTGAATGATGCGCAGGATCGACTGGCACTGTTGCGTAGTATTACGCCCATGCCCCGGCCAGGAATTTCATCGGAGAAGATGGAGAACACATCAAGGGCCAAACCAATAGGGGTGGAAAAGTCGAGGCAGTTAACAAAATCTGCTGAGATAGCTCAGGCTGAGAATCCACTGGAAAGGTTGAGCGAAGAAGGTTGGCTGAATACTGATGTGTTCGAGTTTTCTCCTCCGCATCGAAAGGTGTGATCTGTGAGGCTGAAATGGAACATGCATTTCATTTCTTTCCTGCGGCCTGCCCTGACGAGACGCTACACAGCCTTCTTTCGAGGTACGTTCGTTTATCTGGACTAGGATCTTGGGCAGCGGTGTTCGATGCTGCCACAGGCGACGGAAGTTTCGCTCGTAATCTCCCACTTCCGTGCCATTTGGGTGAACTCCTGCGGGCATTGCCCACAGGGGTAAATCTTGATCAGTACACAATCATTTCCCGGCATACGTTACTGCCGTATTACCAACCGTTTCTGACCGAGCGTCAACTCATCGGCGCTCAAACTCAAATGCTCAATCAAGGAGGGAATGGGCTCAAACTCAGGCTTGGCCTCATTGCCAGTCGTTTGGAAAGCACGTCGAGAACGCGGTTCTGCCCTACCTGTGTGAGTAAAGACCTCAAACACTACGGCACGGCGTATTGGCACCGTGTGCATCAGTTACCGGGAGTCTGGATTTGCCCACATGACCAGAGCCCTTTGTTGGCCGTTGATCACCATTGGTTAGCCAGAGGCCTCAGAAAGCTCTATTTACCGTTAGACGAGGAAGTACAAAGACACTCGTTTCCCTTACAGTTCGATAGTCGCCAGCGGCGTAGCATGCTTTCTCTTGCCCAGAGCTCACTGAGGTTGCTTCAAGCCAATGCACCACCTCAATCCGCAATCTGGCTTCGGGAGCATTTTTTGAAAGGTGCAACTGAGTGCGGGTTGGCCTCAACTTCAGGTCGGCTACACCTCTCGCAAGTCGCAGACTATCTAGGCAAGTACTTCGAGATGCTCCCTGCGAGTGGCGAGTTCCTCATACTCAGAGGCACCGTGGGCGGTCAGCCAGCGAGTTGGATCACCAAGCTTCTACGCAAGCCGAGAAGAACGCATCACCCTCTCAAATATTTGTTGTTGGCGAATGCTCTGAGTCTCGATCTCTCTAGCGTTTTAACCTATGAGAAAAATATATGTCCCCAGGTATGGCGACCCACTCCGTCGTGCTCTGACGCGTTGGATTCGTGTGTGCCAGATGGGCCGGTACCGTACTTGGCAGAATGCGTGGGTGCTCTAAAGAAAGGTGATCAGTCAATTTGGGAGAAAGCCATATCGGGTGCTGGAGCCCAAGAAATAGCGCGCTCACTCGGCGTTTCTGCGGTGAGGGTCTATCGGGCCATTCGATCTATTTCAGGTGGGCGAGAGAAGTGGAAGCAAATGAAATTGATAAGGGAGCGAACGGAGAGACGTGGGCGTTTTACCAGCCAATATCTGAAAGTTATTGCGCATGAATGCAAAGATTACAGCTGGCTGTACCGAAACGATCAGGTATGGCTAAAGTCATATTTAGACAAAACCGATGCACATGCAAGGCAGCAACCGACCGATCCATTTAAGGAATTGGACCCGCCTCTGGCGGAGAAAATTGTTCAGTGTGCTCATTCAATTGCAGCATTACCCGGTAAGCCGGTACATATCTGCAAAACCCGAATCGGCCGTGAGCTCGATGCCCTGGCTCGGTTTGAGAAGCAACTGAACCGACTCCCGCTTTGTGCTGATGCGCTCGACGCCGTGTGTGAAACTCATCAGGAGTTCCGTCACCGCCGTTTGGTGTGGGCGACTGAAAAGCTGGTGGAACTCGGTAAACCCATTACTCGCTCTTCAATTTACAGGGCTGCCTGCATTAGGCCTCCAGTCGATTCAGGCAGAGAATCTTTAAAGTAACAGGTCAGGCGCAAATATATGTGCTCATCTAAAAATAAGTTTGAACTATAGTTTAAATATAGTGCGGCAGGGTTGCTCGGTATAATGATATTGTATCTAGTGTATCTAAGGAATATGGATGTTTTTGTTGTTATCTGCTGGTCAGTAATGGGTTTTTTGATATATGATTGATGAGAGGGCTATAATAAACAACACAGTCAGTGATCTAGACAACTACGCATGCCGCCGAAAATACTTTTCTTCCCAGTGTCGATGCCTGATGAAACGCTCCAATCTCGAATCGCTCGATATCATTTATTGTCAGGGAATAAAACTGAAGCAGAGACGTTCAGCGATATCTTCGGATCTTCGCCATTCTCGCTACAGATTATTCCAAAAAAAATCGAAGATCTAGCAGAGCGTCTTCCTGGAGACAAAGAAGAAAATTTATTGGAGTTATTAAATTCCAATACGATTTTTCCGGTGTATAAACCTTTTAGCGGTGTTTTGAAGAACAAAAAAACTGATGCAGTAAGTGTAATTGATGAGGTGGCTAGAGTTCCTCGTCGAGAGGTCAGCCTACATAGTATGGCAAAAATATGCATTTCATGTGTTTCTTCTGATCTTCTTGATGCTGGATTTCCATACTGGCACCGTGCGCATCATATTCCTGGTGTGACGGCATGCTGGAAACATGGCGAGATGCTTCTACAGGCATGCCCAGAGTGCTCACACCCATTCTATCGAGTGAACAAACTATTACCCTGTCTTACAAGTGGTTGCATATGCGGGTGGTCGCCGTTTAAGGCAGAACCTAGCCAGTTGGCGACAGAGGTAGAAAAAACGCTGGCAATTTTTGCGAAAGACCTTCTTAATAAAGACGTTCCTGCGTTAAATAGTGATGTTTTGATCGGAACTTACCGGAGGCGTGCAAGAAGCATAGGCTTCCGTCGCGGTACAATTATGGCGACGACAGAGCTGTTCAACAGTATCGTTTCTCATTTTGGCCCTGAAGTGCTTTCGAAAATCGATAGGGCCTTTGCTTCTGGTAAACACCAACAATGGATAAGGACCAGCACTATTGGCGGAGTGTTAGACATGCCAATAGGCAGGCATCTTATAATTTCCCACTACTTGTTCAACGATGTAGAGAGTTTTGTCCGCAGCCTATCGGAAGAGTTGTTACTTTCTAATGTAAAAGAGAAGGCGGTGCAGAAAAATTCTACAAATGCAGTAGATACTAAAAAGGAGAAATTTCGACGGAAAATAATTCAACTGATCGACTTTAAACCAGATTTGACGATAGACTATCTTTGGGTGAGAGCTTATCAAGCTACGCTTTGGCTCTACGCTAATGACAAGACGTGGCTAGATGCAAAGCTTAGATCAAAAAGTATAAAGGTGGTAAATGCCAATACATTGTCTGATGAACGCGACCAAGAGTTTGCGGATATTATTCATCATGGGGTGATTAAACTCTACAGTATTAGTAAGAAACAAGTCAGGGTTAATATTAGTAATATGCTATCTCTGCTACCTAAAAAAATAGCTCCCAATGTTCGTGAGCGAAAGCTGGCCTTCCCTCTTGTTACCGCTCAATTGGAAAAAAATCTCGAATCGCTTTGGCACTTCCGCCTCAGACGAGTGGTTTGGGGGATTTCTGAAATGCACCGCCTTAAGCGAACACCCAACATAACGAGCTTAAATTTGTTAACCACTGTTCCTAATCAAGCGTGGACTGCATTGGTGGAGCATTTTGAATGGGATCTGGAAAAGTTCATGAGTGACGGGGTAGAACCGGAATTATTATTAGCCAAAACAGGAGTATCGCGGCAATGGGAAGGACCTCCCGGCCAAAGTGCTGCAATGGGAGGCCGTTCGTACGTTCCAATTCGAAAGGAAATTCATTGACGCAATATTGCTTTTATAAAGACTTCTATCTATTTGACTCTAAAAATGAAGAATGAACAGAGGCCGCAGGTGCGACCTCTGTTCTATGGATTCACTCGTGCGAGTGTCCATGAGTAGCGCTTTCAGGTTCCCCACTTTTCTCGCTATCGCTGCATGCGGCCATCAGGCCCAAGAAAGTGATCAGAAGAATCGAGCGGAATAGCGTCGCAGAACTTTTCATATGCGTATTTCCATAAAGTTGAAAGGCGGAATCACGCCTGTGATTACTGCTTGACGCCCAGGTAATCGCCGGTTGCTTTCAACGAGATGGTCACGTCGTTGTTGCTGCGATTACGCCAGAACCAGCCATGGGTGCCATCGAACTTGGCGGTGAACTGCCCTTTGTTGCTCTTGACCTGCTTGCCTTTGTCGTAGCTGTGGAAATAGCCTTTTTCACCGTTGTAGGGCTCTCCGTGGGTGTCGTAGTTCAAAGGCCCGCCAGTCGCTGTCCATTCATAGCTGACGGTCTTGTTCTTCAACACTTCCAGTTTGACTTCCTTCCCTTCACCAGGCTTGAGCGTGACAGTCATCTGGTCTGTTTTCAGGGCTGGATCGAGTTTCGCTACTGGCTGGGCCGCAGGTTGCACAGCAGGTTTCACTTCTGCAATTTGCGGAGCTGGAGCCGCTGCTTGCGGCGGCGCTGCATCCGCCAACGCCTCCTGGGCCAGGATGATCTTCAGCTCACCCATCTGGGTCAGCCCTAGTGCGCGCCCCACGCCCGTTGGATCAACGGCGTATTCCGAAGGCATGACTACGGTCACCAGCAGGCCGAGCGCAGTCAGCAAGGCAATGACGGTCGAGCGCACCAATTGGCGGGTGCTGGGCAGTTCATTAACGGTTGGAAGCGGTGTGTTGAACATGTTTAGGAATCCTTAGGCAGAGATAAACAGGCCGGTGATCTGGTAACCCATCAAAAGGAAACCGGCGCTCATCATGGCGACGTTTGCGGCATAGGCGTGGCGCCAGAAACTGCCGGTGCGTCGCCAGTACCCCATCAGAATGAGAATTGAGCTGAGGGCCAGCAATTGGCCGATCTCGACGCCAACGTTGAAGGCGATCAGGTTGGGAATCAGGCCATCGGGCGAGATTTCGTATTCCTGAATCTTGGTGGCCAGGCCAAAACCGTGCAGCAGGCCGAAAATCAGCGTGGCCACCTTGGTGTTGGGTTGGAAACCGAACCAGCGCTGGAACGCGCCCAGGTTGTCGAGCGCCTTGTACACCACCGAGAAACCGATGATGGCGTCGATGATGTAGGAACTGATGCTGATCTCGGTCAGCACCCCAAGCAGCAGCGTCACCGAGTGGCCTACGGCAAATAGCGTGACGTAGAGCCCTACATCCTTCAGGCGGTAGAGGAAGAAGATCACCCCGAACAGAAACAGCAGGTGGTCGTAGCCCGTCATCATGTGCTTGGCGCCCATGTAGATGAAGGGCAGCAGCATGACGCCGGAGCTTTCCTGGATGAAGCCTTTGTCGCCTTCGGCGACGGCATGCGCCAGGGCCTCGGGCATGCCGAGAAAGAGTGCGGCGACAAATAAAAACAACAGCAGTAGCGGGTGACGCGAAGGCGCAGTGAATGCGTCAACGCCGCTCATCGAGTGCGAATGCATGGATAAATCCTTCGTTGCAGGGATCAAGGGCCGCGGCGCGGCCATGGTCAGGATGCGAGCGAAGGACGGGGTGGGCGCTCGATCAGGAAAATCGGCGCACGGGGAACGGAATACCTGGGGGGCTCGCCCCGTATGGATAGCTTGGGCACAGCCGCCAGGATCAGAGCAGAAGTGAGCTGCGGCGTCTCGTGTTGATGGTCGGGTGTCAGGGGGGAGTGATAGTGATCCGAGCAGCTCGCACACGACATCTCGGCCTGCTCTTCATGGGAGTGATGGGCGTCTTGCGCAATCTCCCAGGATGGCTGCTTCGACATCACTGACAGCATACGGGTATGCCCGGCCCAGGCCATGAACATGGCGAGGGCCAGCGCGAATACCACCGTCGTTGTCAGTGTTCTGCTGAACATAGTGATCGTGCTTTGGCTCGTGATTCAGGGTTGCAATGCGTTTGACCATATCCCCCCCAGGGGGATACGATGCCAACGTAATTTAATTCATTGAGGCCCGAGGCTCAAGTCATGAGTGAGCACGAACACGAATATAGCCATCCCCACACTCACCAAAGCCATGAGGCCATCATCAAACGCCTCAAACGGGCGGACGGCCACCTGCGCAGCATCATCGCCATGATCGAAGAAGGTCGTGAGTGTGTAGACATAGCCCAACAGCTGCATGCGGTGGAAAAAGCGGTGTGCCAGGCCAAGCGCACATTGATCCAGGATCATATCGATCACTGCCTGGAAGACACCGTTTCCGCCTTGAACAACGGTGAGCGCGCGCCGCTGGAAGCCTTCAAGCAAATCACCAAATATCTCTAGGTCCGCTGACATGCCCAACTTCGCTGAACTGCTGCAACAGGGTGGCGCTCACGCCTGGCTGTACTTCCCGAGCGCTATCTTGCTTGGTGCCTTGCATGGCCTTGAGCCCGGGCATTCGAAAACCATGATGGCTGCATTCATCGTGGCCATCCGTGGCTCGGTAAAACAGGCCGTGTTGCTGGGCCTGGCCGCTACGCTTTCGCACACCGCTGTAGTGTGGCTGGTCGCGATCGGCGGCATGTACCTGGGCAAAGGTCTGAGCGCGGAGACCACGGAGCCTTACTTCCAGCTCGCCTCCGCGGTACTGATCGTTGCGATCGCGCTGTGGATGCTGTGGCGTACCTGGCGCGGCGAGCAGATGTTCAAGTTCGAGCAGGATGATGATCACCACCACGGCAGCCATGACCACGGGCACCATGATGAAACCCATCGCATCGACACCGGCCATGGTCGCGTCGAACTGTCGATCTTCGAACAAGGCATGCCACCGCACTGGCGCCTGAAGACACTGACCGGCCATGCCTGGCCCGCCTCGGACGTTCGCCTGACGACTACCCGTCCGGACGGCAGTACTCAAACCTTTTCGTTCGTCGAGCGGGAAGGCTTTCTGGAGTCGGCGGTCGATATCCCTGAACCGCATGAGTTCAGTGCGCGCTTGAGTCTGGGGCATGCAGGGCATTCCCACGATTATGATCTGGAATATCAGGAGCATGACCACGGCCATGCGCACTCCGAGTTGGAGGGCCTGGAGCTGTCGATCGACGGTTATCAGGATGCTCACGAACGGGCGCATGCCAACGACATCCGCAAGCGCTTCACCAACCGTGAGGTCACCACGGGCCAGATTGTCATGTTCGGCCTGACTGGCGGACTGATTCCTTGCCCTGCGGCCATCACCGTCCTGCTGCTGTGCCTTCAGGTCAAAGAGATCGCGCTGGGTGGCATGCTGGTCCTGTGCTTCAGCATCGGCCTGGCGATCACCCTGGTTACCGTGGGGGCTGCCGCGGCCATCGGGGCACGGCAGGCCTCCAACCGTTGGCCTTGGCTGGGCACCGTTGCGCGTCGTGCGCCTTACCTCTCCAGTGTGTTGATCATCGGTGTCGGCCTGTACGTAGGCATCCATGGCTGGATCGGCTTGAGCGCCCAAGGCGTCGTTTGAGTGTTTGAACTCACCAGCTATTTCGGGCTGTTCCTGGCTGCATTCGGTGCCGCCACGTTATTGCCCATGCAATCTGAAGCTGTGTTGGCCGGGATGCTGCTCTCCGGCCAATACATCACTTTGACGCTGTTGGTGGTCGCCACCTTCGGCAACGTTCTCGGCTCTGCGCTGAACTGGCTTCTCGGTCGTTCCATTGAGCGATTTCGCCACAAGCGATGGTTTCCGGTAAGCGAGAGCAAGCTCCAGAAGGCCCGGGAGTCCTATCTGCGCTACGGGCGCTGGTCATTGCTGTTGAGCTGGGTGCCCCTCATTGGCGATCCGCTGACGGTCATCGCCGGAGTCATGCGCGAACCCCTCTGGAGCTTCCTGCTGATCGTCACGCTGGCCAAGGGCGCCCGTTATCTTGTGCTGACCGCGGCCGCAACGGGGTGGACATGACTGACGCTCATGCGGGGCAGCCCTCTTCGCTGAAGGGCCGAAGCAGTAGCCTTGATCTGATCAAGTGGTTGGCGATGCTGACCATGGTCATCGACCACCTGCGGCTGGTGTGGCCGCAGATGAGCGATTTATTCATTCCAGGGCGGCTCTCTTTTCCGCTGTTCTGTGTCGCCATCGCAGCCAACGTCGCGCGCTCCAGGTCGGGAGAGTTGCTGACTGCCGCGAACGGACGCTACCTCGCCTTGATGCTTGTGTTCGCGGTTATCTCGGAGGTGCCTTATCGCTACATCAGCAGCTCGGGGTCATTCAACGTGCTGGTGACCCTGGCATTGGGGCTGGTGATTGCCTGGGGATGGCAGCACCGTACCCCGCTGAGCAGCGCTCTGGCGTTAATGGCTGCCGCGCTGGTCTATGTGCTGGACGATCCATTGATGTACGGTTTTTACGGTGCGCTTGTTCCAGCAGCGGCGCTAATGGCGATCAAACGACCGGGTTTTCTGTGGCTGCTGCCAGCGGTTCTCTGCCTATTGAGCAACACTCGCAGTAGCATAGTGGTCAAGGCCATGGATCTGGACGTCTATTCGCTTCTGGCTTTGGGCAGCGCTTTTGCTGCTCCCCTGATTGGGCTCTGGCTGCTGCGCCAGACCTTCACCTTCAAGGTCTGGCCGGTGCGGCAATGGGGTTACTGGTTCTATCCGGGCCACCTCGCTGCTCTGCAGGCGCTACGGTTCCTGATCTAACGGCCGACCAGCGAGCCTTCGCAATCCTTCGAAACTTAGGCTCAGCTATTGGGCCAGCGGCGATGCTGATCATCAATCACGTACGGATGCTCATGATCCAGGCCCTCTTGGCCGTCGAGGTGTGCATGATCGTCTGGAAGGTCCTCGTGAGTGTGTTTGATCGACTCCTGGTCATGCACAGGGCGCCAGATCACGATACTGACCAACAATGCACTACCTGCCACCAGGGTGAGCCCGACAAACGATGCAGTCAGGCTAATGTCGGCACCCAACCATCCAGCCAATGGATAGGTCATCAGCCAGCAGGCATGGGACAACGCAAACTGGGCGGCAAACAGTGCTGGGCGGTCTTCGGGATTTGCCGAGCGCCGCAGCAGCCGGCCGCTTGGGGTTTGCGCCAGGGAATAGCCCACGCCAAGCAGCATCCACAGCGGCAGCAGGAATTGATAGCTGGTCACGGTGATGCCTACGGCCAGTCCTGCGACCAAAATTGCGCCGCCAAACAGCATGGCCGTCCGGTCCTTGATGTTTTTCAGCAGGCGCGGAAGGACCAGCGCGGCAATCATCGAGCCACCGCCAAACGCAGCCAGTGCCAGTGCCGTGGAGCTCTGCGGCAAAGTGAAGCGCGATTGCACCAGCACCACCGTATTGACGATGACCATGGCACTGGCAGCAGCGACCGTCAGGTTCAAGGCCAACAGCCCGCGCAGGCGCGGCGTGGCCAGGAATATGCGCATGCCACGGGTGGTACGCTCGTAGATACTGCGTCTGGGTGTCGGTTTCGCCTTCGGTAGCACCACCGTGACCACCAGGGCCGCCGAGGCGAGGAAGCCGATGACGGTGCCAGCGAACAGACTATGGAAGCTGATCACAGTCAGCAGCGCGGCGGCGAGCATCGGACTGGCTACGCTCTCCAGGTCGTAGGCCAGGCGCGATAGGGATAAGGCGCGGGTGTAGTCATCCTCGTCCGGCAGGATATCCGGAATGGTTGCCTGGAACGTCGGGGTGAAAGCGGCCGAGGCCGACTGTAGGACGAAAATCAGCACATAGACCTGCCAGACCTCCGTAACGAATGGCAGAGCCAGCGCGACCAGGGCGCGCACCAGGTCCAGCGACACCAGCATCGTTCGCCGGGGGAGGCGTTCGGCAAAAGCCGCGGCGATCGGCGCAACACCGATATAGGCGGTCATTTTGATCGCCAGCGCCGTCCCCAGGACCGCGCCCGCCTGGGCGCCCGCCAGGTCGAAGGCCAGCAAGCCCAAGGCGACGGTTGCCAGGCCAGTCCCGACCAGGGCAATCACCTGGGCCAGGAACAGGTGACGGTAGGTTCGGTTGGCCAGGATCTTCAGCATGTAAAGCCTCATGTCGAGTAGGTTGCAGGGCCTCTCCCGAACACTTCGGAGTCGTCGACTTGGAATATATGGAAAGCCCTTATATCCCCCCTGGGGGGATATGGCCGATCGTAAACTATTGGTTTGAACAGCTCAAGAATAGGTGACGTGCACCGCACGGATGCGCTACCGCGTCTCCATGATCCGAAGTACCGGGTGCCCGTCGATATCCTTGAGTGGGAAATACGAACGATGTGTCGCGAAGTCGACGGCAACGACGTGCGCACGCGGGCCGACGCGGCCACTGCCGATTTTCGTGACGACTGCCTCCTTGACCTGAAACATCGAGACAATGCCGGTCTCTCCAGCCACGTAAAGTGTGCCCGGCACGGGATCGAATGCCAGGACATCAGGCGTTTCCCCTGTCTCGAACGCCTGGATAACCCGCATCGTGCGCATGTCCAGGACGAGGAGTTTGTCGTTACCTTCGCAGGCGATAAAGGCCAGCCGGTTGCGCGGGTCGATCAATAAACCATGGTTGCCACGTGCGCCCGGTAGGTCGATGCGCGCGACGATCCGGTCGGTGCCGGGATCGATCTCGACGAGCTGCTGGCGTGTCTGGACATTGACGAAGATATGCCGCGATACCGGGTCATATTGTGTATTGCCGGCTTCACCTCCCAGCGGGATCGTCGCGACACGCGTGTTCGTGCTTACGTCGATCACTGTTTCGGTCTCGCCGCTCTGGTTCGATACATAAAGCTTGCGGACGTCGGGCGCATAGGCCATGCCGTCCGGATAGATGCCGCCCGGTATGCGACTGGTAATGGCCAGGCTCGCTTCGTCAATCGCAACGATTTCGTTGGTGCCCGTCGCCGATGCGTAGACACGCGACAACTCAGGAATGACGAGCACACCGTGTACCGACGAGATGTTCGCAATGCGTCCAACGACGCGGGACTCGCGCATGTCGAAGGCGATGACCTCGCCGTCGCCAAGATGGGCGATGAACATCAGCTTGCGCCCTGGGTCGTAGCTCTCGTAGTCGAGCCGAGTGGCGCCGCCGGGTAATGGAATGTCGGCGACATGCTTTAGGGGCAAGTCGCTAGTAGTCGGTTGGTCGGCCGCCTGACAGTCACGAAGGCTTGCGATGTCCATAATGGCTAGCGCTGCCAACAGGACGGCGCAGGCTGGCAGAGTGAAACGTCGATTGTGTCGTATGTTCATGAGGTCTTTTTCTGCTCGGACAAGGCAGGTTCAATGGTCCTGCCGCTGTCCCAGTCATGCAGGAGCTGGTTCGCCGGTCATGGGCCCAGCTCTGGGCTGGGCTCATGGCCCGGCCGCTTCACATCTGTGGCGGCCAGTTGTGGGATTCGCCCTGGCAATCCTTGCACCAGGCGTAGAGCGCGTCGTACAGGATCAGGCCGTGGGCAAGCATTTCATGGTCATCGGCGTAGCACTGCGACAAGCCCAGGAAGATCGCGTACAACCCTGCCGATTGCGGGGTCAGGTCCAGGCGCGAGGTATCGGCCCCGCGCACGATCCTGGCCAGCTGCTGCAGGGCAGGCTCGTTGAGCTGGTACTTCTTCAGGAACGCATCGAAGCTGCACAGCTCGCCCTCGTGGGTCAGCTCGACACCGGGAATGTCATAGGGAGCGGCATCTTTCTCCGCGGCGATCCGCAACACATCAGCGCTAGGCACATATAAAAACTCGGCCTCGGGATCAATGAAGCGGGTGATCAGCCAGGGACAGGCGATGCGGTCGATCTTAGGCCGTTCGCGGGTAATCCACCTCATGGAACACCTCCTGCCTAACTCATAGGCTAGGTGAGCTGGCGGGCCCGATGCCCGCCAGAGAACTGTCGATCAGCGCACGCTCTCTAGCGCAGCAGATGGACTGTCAAACCAATGAGCGCGCAGGCCATCAGCACCTGGATCACGCCACGCTTGAAGCGGAACAAGGCAACTGCCGCGGCAATGGCGATCAGCGCCGAGGGCCAATCGAGGGTGCCGCTGAACCCTTTGGGCCAGAGCACGTGATAGCCGAAGAACACTGCCAGATTGAGAATGACCCCGACCACCGCGGCGGTAATCCCGGTCAGGGGCGCGGTGAACTTGAGTTCGTTGTGAGTCGCCTCCACCAGCGGGCCGCCGGCGAGGATGAACAGGAACGAAGGCAGGAAGGTGAACCAGGTGACCAGGGTTGCCGCGAGGGCACCGGCGAGGAACACCTGATCAGCGCCAAACACCTGAGAGACATAAGCCCCGACAAAGCCGACGAACGCCACCACCATGATCAGTGGACCCGGGGTGGTTTCCCCCAGGGCCAGGCCGTCGATCATCTGGGTCGGGGTCAGCCAGCCGTAGTGGCCGACTGCGCCCTGATAGACATACGGCAGCACCGCATAGGCACCGCCAAAGGTCAGCAAGGCAGCCTTGGTAAAGAACCAGCCCATCTGCGTCAGGGTGCCTTGCCAGCCAAAGAGCACCGTCAGGATGCCCATCGGCAATGCCCACAGCGCAGCGCCGATGAGTGTCAACAGCGCCAGTTTCAGCCAACTGAACCGGGCATGCTCGGGGGATGGGGTGTCGTCATCGATCAAGGCCGCACCATAGGACTTTTTAGCAGCGGCGTGGCCTCCGATCCTGAACTTCTCGGGAGCAAAACGGCCGCCCAGGTAGCCGAGCAACGCCGCACTCAGCACGATCAGCGGGAATGGCACATTGAAGGCGAAGATGGCGGTGAACGACGCTGCCGCCATGGCCCACAGCCAATTGTTCTTCAGGGCCCGCGAGCCGATCCGATGGGCTGCCTGCACCACGATGGCCGTCACCGCGGGCTTGATGCCATAGAACAGCCCGGCCACCACCGGGACTTCACCGAAGGCGATGTACATCCAGGACAGGGCAATCAGAATAAACAGCGAGGGTAATACGAACAGGGCGCCGGCGATCACGCCGCCCCAGGTGCGGTGCATCAGCCAGCCGATGTAGGTCGCCAGCTGCTGGGCCTCGGGCCCGGGCAGCAACATGCAGTAGTTGAGGGCGTGCAGGAACCGCCGCTCGGAAATCCAGCGTCGGCGCTCAACCAGCTCCTGATGCATGATCGAGATCTGCCCAGCTGGTCCGCCAAAGCTGATGAAACCGAGCTTTAGCCAGAACCAGAAGGCCTCGCGCAAACCAATAGGCTCGGGCCTTTGCAGATCCATTTCAACCGCCGAATCGGAAACCTTACTCATTGGGTTGTTCCTCTTTCACAAACTCGGCGAGCAGACCATCGAAGATGGCACTTGCAGCAGCCAACAGGTGGTCGTCATGGGTAATGGTTTCCCGCAGACCTGCCAGCACTCGTTCAATGCCGGCAGCCTCCACGGGCTGAATGCCGCCAATATCGAGGTAGTGCACCAAGGCCGCGATGCGGTTCAGACCAGGCTCTTGAAGTTCAAAGCTGGCTTGCAGAGTTTCGAAGCTCACGCGGTTGCCGACGTGACTGAAGGCCGCATCATCGAAATCAAAGCCCAGAGCATCGTCTGGGCAGTCCTGGGGGTGATCCAGCCAGAGGATCTGAGCCTTGGGATCTATGAACCGACGGATCAGCCAGGCGCAAGCCAGGCGATCGACCCAGGGACGCTTGCGGGTGGCCCAGACACGGCCCTGATAGTCCGCAAGGCTAAGCACCGTTATCGGTAGGTCGCGGCTATGTGGCTCATCCGCCGACAACGCCCTGCTGACTGCCGTCTCCAACTCCTGCAAAGCCGCATCGATCTGCTGCTTCGGCTTGCCTGGAAAATAATCAATGCTAGTCAACTGATCGTAGGCTTTGCGCAGCTTGCGAATCTGCTTGGTAGTGGACAGCGCATTCTCCGCCGTGAGCTGGCTCCGGCACTCCTCGATGTCGATGCGCAGCCTGGCGTAGTCCTCGTTACGCTCGAACAATCCGATAAACCGTTCGCCGGCCGGGTCTACCACAGGCAGGACAAAGGCGGTGCCATTGATAGCCAAGATGTCCCGTTCAACGGCAGCCAATGCTTCACGACAGGCGCCGGTATCGGGCAACAGGTAGGCGCCATCGCGCAGGACCGCGGCCCCGGAAGCTTTCAGGGCCCGCCAGGCGCGCATGCGCTCTGTCGCATGGGCAGAATCCATTTCAGGTTGGCTCTACTGTTTCATGAGTCGACCTGTTTACATGCCTATGTATGCACCATAAGGATGTGCTGATGCACCGCTTCTACTCGATCCGAAGCTTCTTCGTTCTAACTCTGCTACTTAGCTGTAATGTATCCGCAGCGCCGGCCCTGTCCCCGACCCAAGACCTCGGAATGATTAGGACCGCAGAGGCTTTTACCTATAAGCAGATGTTGGATCAGGGGATAAAACCACTGGCTTATCCAGATAGCTGCTGCTCACTGCTCCATAGCCCGGGCACTCCAGAAAGCGAATACAAGTTCAGCCTTGAGAAGGCTTACTTCGTCCGCGTCTACGTCGACGCTCCTAAGTTGGCCCCTGAGCTTTTTCGCATGTCCTGCCAGAACCGTGGTCTTTTCAACCCGACCACCGAATGTTCCGAAGGTGAGCTGAAGGAGAAAGTCGCGCAGGCGCTTGCCGCCGACTACCCAGGCTCTCTTTACGGTAAATATCGTGCGCGATGGATTGCCATCAAGGATGGCGAGCGTCTTCCTGGGACGGATAAATGGCTCGAGCAGGACATTCATAGCTTCAAGCGTCGGGACGGCGTGGATGAAATTGTGATTGGGCCGATCATCAGCCTGCCCACCACTATGCGGCTCTCCGATCTTGATGAGATTCCTGTGATGTCTACCGCGGCGCCATGATGGTTGGTGTGTAGCCTTAACGAATCTCTACTAGTTCCCCAGCCTGCGTCGGAGGGCTCCTGTCACTCACACACTTAGGGCATCTATTCGTTGGTACGTCTCGTACAGAGATATCAAGTCTCCCTGAGACATGATTTCAAGTGGAGAGCGGCCATTGAAGAAATCATTCTGGTTGGCCAGGGAAGGGAAACCATAGAGATTCTTGGGGTTATCGAAAATAGTGCGCAGTGCCGCGTGAATGTTCAGAACCAAGCTGATCCGCTTCATTTGGTCCGAATCAAGACGAACAGTCAATTGTCCATTGCCTTGTCTGGTGCGGAGGAGAGTGCTGCGAGAAATGCGCAGAATCTTGCAAATCTGAATGTTGGACGCTTGCCATTTCTCAAGCACAAGCGTTGCCGTTCGTAGGCCAGTAGCACACTGACTTCTGGAGAGAGGCTTTGACTCAATTGCCCCAATCATGACAACACCTCACTGCTTTCAAACGTCGCCAGCTACTGCGGAACTATAGCGCACAGCGCTCCCTGCTTGACTCGAAGGGTTTGAGTTGGAGCCTCAGTAGCCCTCAGGTCGAGGATTGCGCACAGATCTCGATGAAACAACGAGTGTTCGTGAGTCATTTGGCCTTGCTACACATGTACTCGTTAGATTGATGATAAAGGTATGCCTATAGCTACTTTTAAAGGTTTGAGGTAGCGATTCTCGCCCTGTTTGTAGCGGCCTCAGGACTAGCTCTCGTTTAACGATAGCGCCTCTCGAACTGAGAAAGGAATCAGCCACCGAATAGAACGGCAACGAGATCGTGAATGTATGGTGTTTGAACTTATTTCATGAAAGCGTTGCATACCAACTAAGCTGAGTAGGCCCCTTTCAGGGGAGAGTATTTTGCGGCGGAAGCAAATTCCGCGCCCAGCAGGGAGTTGGCGGATGAGAAAACGCAGTACTTGGACATGGAGCTGGGGCGTTATTGCCACGCTTATCTTGGGTTTTGGTTTCAGTTTTCTCGGGAGTTGGCTCCTCGAGCGAACGAATGAGCAACGGGCTACAGACGCTGTCGCTGCGGCCACTGAAAACGCGGCGGTGTCAGTCCTGAGTCGTCTGAACCTCTACCAATATGGCCTGCGTGGTATCCGAGGGGTGGTGTTGACTGCAGGTGAGCATGGCATCAGTCGGGAGGCGTTCGACCGATATAGCCTCACACGTGATTTTGCTACCGAGTTTCCCGGGGCTAGGGTGATGGGGTTTGTGAGACGTGTACCGGAGCAGGAAGAAAGCCAGTTCCTCAAGTTGGCGCGCGCCGATGGCAAAGCGGATTTTTCAGTTCGTCAGTTCTCACCACAGGCTGGTGAGCGCTACATCATTCAGTATGTTGCACCTGTCCAGGGGAATCAGGCCGCTATCGGCTTGGACATTGCGTCAGAACAATCCCGTCATGCCGCCGCTCTAAGTGCTGTGAAAAGCGGAGCAGCTCGTATCACCGCTCCCATTACGCTGGTGCAAGCCACTGGCAAACCGCAGCAGTCCTTCCTGGTGCTCATGCCGATCTTCCGTGGCGGAGCAACCCCAGAAACTGTCACGGAGCGTGAGACGCAGACGATAGGTTGGGCCTACACGGCAATCCTGACTGGAGATGTGCTGAAAGACCTGGGTATCGAAAACGAAACGGTGCACCTTCAACTGACTGATGTCACCACCCCCGGGAAAGCGGAGGTTTTCTACGAGAGTACCGATGACTTGAAAAGTCATGAGGTGCTAATGACCCACAAGCTTGAGCGTGAGGTCTATGGCCGAAAGTGGCAGATAGTGCTTAGCGCGCACCCCTCATTTATCGAGCGCCTGCATCAGGTCTCACCAAAGCTCATTCTTTTGTTGGGGGGCTTAGTAACCCTGCTGTTGGCGGCCTTGACTGGGGTCACGAGCCTCAGCCGCCATCGACGGCGGCTGATTTTTGCTGAGCAAGCAAGGTTGGCCGCCATCGTCGATGGTTCGGCCGACGGCATTATCGGCAAGACTCTCGACGATATCGTGACCAACTGGAACAAAGGTGCGGAGCAACTTCTTGGCTATACCGCAGAAGAAGCCGTCGGCAAGCCCATGGCCGCACTTATCGTTCCCAAGGAGTTGGTCGCCGAAGAAGCCGACTACCTTGTCCGTATCAAGGAGGGAGAACGGATCTCTAACTTTGATACGCAACGTATTTGTAAGGACGGTCGACAGGTTGAGGTTTCGGTCAATATATCGCCTATTTATGATGAGACCGGACACGTGGTCGGTGTCTCAAAGACACTGAGAGACATTTCCTCGCAAAAGCTGGCAGAAGCCAGGATTCTCGAACTCAACTCTAATCTGGAGCAGCAGGTCGCCCAACGAACGTCTGAGCTGCGACACCTCAATCTGCTGCTGGGTAGCGTTTTGCGCTCGGCTACCGAGGTCTCAATCATTGCGACTGATCTAGATGGCACTATTCGTGTGTTCAACAATGGCGCCGAGCATTTGCTGGGATATGACGCCGCAGAAGTGCTGGGAATCCGCAGCCCCATGCTGATTCATGTCCCCGAGGAAGTCGCAGCCCGCAGTATCGAATTGACCAGTGAATATGGTCTGGCGATCGAGGGTTTTCGGGTATTCGCTCATAAGCCTGAACTTGAGGGGGCGGAAACCCGTGAATGGACCTACGTCCATAA
This sequence comes from Pseudomonas danubii, assembly GCF_042980055.1. Lineage (NCBI taxonomy): Bacteria > Pseudomonadati > Pseudomonadota > Gammaproteobacteria > Pseudomonadales > Pseudomonadaceae > Pseudomonas > Pseudomonas danubii. The sequence goes on along the minus strand of NZ_CP116502.1, from coordinate 1,200,479 downwards.
GGACGGCTCGCAGTTTCCGGTGACGTTATCGGTTACTGCTATGCGTGACGACGACGGAGCATTGAGTGGTTACTTGGGCATTGCGGTGGACGTTACTGAGCGTAAGGCGGTTGAGGAAAAACTTGCAATTAGTCTTGCTACAACTCAAATACAACGCGCAGAGCTGTTGGCGGCACGTGATCAATTGCTGATGGCTGCGGAAGTTGCCGAGTTGGGGATCTGGTCCTGGACATTGGAAGATAACTCCTTGCAATGGAATGACAGGATGTTTGAACTCTATGATCTACCACTTTCGTTGCAAAATAATGGGTTGAATTATGAGCACTGGCGCTCCCGCGTTCACCCCGATGACTTGATGATTGCTGCGCAAGAACTCGATGCGGCGATCGAAGGGCGGGATGTATACGATTCAATTTTTCGTATTGTTCGTCTTGATGGACAGGTACGTTCTATTCACGCGGGAGCACAAGTCGAGCGTGACCACGCGGGTGTTGTATTGCGGTTGACCGGGATTAATCGAGACATCACGACGCAGCGCGAGCTTGAGTCTCGGCTGCTTTATGCTAAAGAACAGGCCGATGCTGCGAGCGCGGCCAAGTCTGCGTTTTTAGCAAATATGAGTCATGAAATTCGTACACCAATGAATGCAGTTCTGGGGATGTTGCAGTTGGTGCAGAACACTGACTTGAGTGTTCGGCAGCTTGATTATGTGAGCAAGGCGCATAGTGCTGCTAAGTCGTTATTGGGCTTGCTTAACGATATTCTTGATTACTCCAAGATTGAGGCTGGCAAGTTACAACTGGACGTGCATCCTTTTGAACTTGAAGCACTTATGCAGGAGCTGGCCGTTGTATTGGCGGGTAACCAGGCACAGAAAGAGGTCGAGGTGATGTTCGATCTTGATTCGAACTTGCCAAATGACCTGATAGGCGACAGTTTGAGACTGCAGCAGGTGCTGATCAATCTGGCAGGCAATGCTCTGAAGTTCACCCTGCAAGGCCAGGTCGTAGTCAGCCTCAGTCTGCTGCAATGCAGCCAAAATATAGTGAGCATACGTGTTGCCGTATCTGACACTGGAATTGGTATCAGTCCGGAACAGCTTCAGTGGATTTTTGATGGCTTCACTCAGGCCGAGGCCTCGACCACTCGGCGTTTTGGTGGCACCGGCTTGGGCCTGGTGATCTGCAAGCGCCTAGTAAGGATGATGGGAGGCGACCTGCAGGTAGAGAGTCAGGTGGGAACGGGCAGTCGTTTCTGGTTCGATATCGATCTGGAGATTTCTACGACCCCCTTGCCAAAGCTTGCTCACACGGCGATCGATGCCAGCACCCGAATTCTTATTGTCGACGATAACGCCATCGCCGGAGAGCTGCTATGGAGAGCTGTTCAAGCCTTGGGAGGGCAGGCAGATCACGTCAATAGTGGCGCTCAAGCCCTGGAGTGGGTACACAAGGCGCGGGCGCAGGGAGAGGCCTACGATCTGATTCTAATGGACTGGCGAATGGCTGATATGGACGGCATCAGTACTGCGCGGATGATTAAACAACAGAGTGATGGTGCGCCACCGAAAGTGATCATGATCACCGCTTATGGTCATGAAGTATTGGCTGATGCCTATCAAGCCGGAGATGCTCCTTTTGTCGGCTTCCTCATCAAGCCTGTGACCCCCAAGCAATTGGCAAGTGCAGTGCAACGTGCGCTCAACACCACTAACGACGCCCAGGCGTCTTGCGCCAAGTCGGTAATCAACAAGATCCGGCGCCTCGACGGCCTACGGTTTCTGGTAGTGGAAGACAACATGCTCAATAGGCAGGTCGCCGATGAGTTGCTGACAGCAGAGGGAGCGCAGATCACGCTAGCGGAAGGTGGACTGGAGGGCGTAAGCAAGGTACTGGCTGGTGGTGATCCGTTTGATGTCGTACTGATGGATATACAGATGCCGGACATTGATGGTTTTGAAGCAACCCGCCGAATTCGCGCAGACCGCCGTTTCGTCACACTGCCGATTGTAGCGATGACGGCGAATGCATCCAGCAGTGATCGGGAGGCCTGCCTAGCAGCAGGCATGAATGGACACATCGGTAAGCCTATAGACTTGGAGCAACTTGTTGCGACACTTCTACTTCAAGTGAAACCTACGAGCAGCGTGACAGTACCGACTGAAGCACAGTGTGCTGTAGAAGAGACTGTTGTCGAGCCGCGTGAATCAATCATGCGCCGTTTTGGCAGCAATCTGGATTTGATTCACAGTGTTTTGCGCAACTTTGGCCCAGAAATCGAGAAGCAACTGACTGAGTTGCATGATCAGATCCAGCATCAGGACTTTTTAGCGGTGACACGTACGCTTCACGCCATAAAAGGCAGTGCTGGCACCATGGGAGCCAGGGCGCTCTCATCGCTCGCGGGTCGTCTGGAGTCCATGCTTTTGCATAACACCGACGCTTCGGTGCCAACCGCCCTTGCAAGCACTGCCTGTGTCGACGAGTTGAGCGAGTTGCTGCATGCTAGTGTTGAGAAACTGAATACGGAGTTTGATTCGCCCGCGCACTTGAATGTTGATGCCCGTTCGGAGCCCATTGCAATCACACAGTGGCGAGAGTCCCTGGAGCAAATTCTGCTATTGCTTGAGGTGGGCAACCTTCAGGCGATAGAGCTGGCGGATGCACTGGCGCCAAAAACACCACCGCCGCTGCGCGATCGATTCGACGAATTAGTCATTCTGGTGCAGTCACTTGATTTCGGCACCGCGATACCGATTGGCCGCGACCTCTTGAAAATCGCTTGATGGAGCCATTTATGGAAGCTTGGTTACCACTCACTCATGTTCGCCCTAAACTCTTAATTGTCGACGACCAGCCGACCAATATTCGAGTATTACATGAGCTGTTTCGTGAATATTGTCATGTGTTCATGGCTACCAATGGCGAGCAAGCAATCAACCTGTGTCAGACCCAGCTACCTGACCTGATCCTACTGGACGTGGTCATGGAAGGCGTGGATGGTCACGAAGTCTGTCGACGGTTAAAGGCCGATCCGTTGACCCGTGCTATCCCTATCATTTTCATTACAGCTCAGCAGCAAGACTCTGACGAAGTGTTAGGGCTTGAGCTGGGAGCTGTTGACTTCATTAGCAAGCCTATCAATGCGGTAATTGTCAGGGCGCGTGTACGAACACATTTGACCCTCAAGTTACAGAGCGACCTGCTGCGTACCCTGGCGATGATGGACGGTCTTACAGGCGTGGCTAATCGGCGTAAGTTCGATGAGCACCTGATATCTGACTGGAGACAATGTTTCCGAGAGCAGAAACCATTGTCGCTGATTATGGTCGATGTCGATTTTTTCAAACGCTTCAATGACCGTTATGGGCATCAGGCAGGAGATGCCTGCTTGCGAGCGGTTGCTCAGGCACTAGCAGAAGCGGTGAGGCGTCCCTATGACCTTGTGGCGCGTTATGGTGGCGAGGAGTTTGCGTGCATTCTGCCCAATACAGATCTTCCTGGAGCCATCGAAATTGCAGAAAAGATGCAAGCACGTATTCGTGGGCTGGGTATTGAGCATGCTTCTTCCGATGTAGATCGCGTGGTGACTATCTCATTAGGTGTCGCAAGCATGACGCCGGCAGGTGATCTTGATTGGCAACAATTGATAACGATGGCAGATAAGCAACTATACGAGGCGAAGATAAAGGGAAGGGCCAGAGTTTGTTTTCTTGCTGCCTGATCCTTCACTGAATAAGTGGCGAACATCCGCTGAAGCAGTTGGGGGGGGGCAGGTGTTTGAAGGCATCTAAAACGGAAAGCCTCCCTGGCCTTGTGCGAGACGCAAGCTTCTTGGGTCTCCACAAAGCTTCTTCTGTGTAAGCGTCCGCCCAACACACCTTCCCGATCCCAGCAATTAGGGCAATGATGCCAAATCAATCCAAAGTGGGCACCTGAAATGCCCATACCGGCACAGTCACATTAGTTTTGGCTAAGGTCAGTTATCCCACCATGCGTCTCGAGGCGTGTTTGCCTGCGATAAAAGGCGTGAATAGCCCATACCACCCCTACGAATAGCAACCCTGTCCCAAGCGCTTCCATAGGAGAGGGCCAGCGTTGGTTGATGAGCAGGCCCATCGTAGTTGCATAGATGGTTCCGCTGGCGATCAATTGCCCGCTGAGAGCCAGAGGTAGACGTCGAGTTGCAATTGACCATGCCCAGGCACCCGCAAGGGTAGCCCCTAACCCCTGAATCAACCCACAGACTAATAGCGCCTGAGTACCTGCTAACCCGCTCGGATGGCTAGCGAAGTGGGACAGGTTCAAGTGCAGACCAACGGGTATGAACGCCAGCATCTCGACGCTGCACATGAAGATCAGCATGGCTGACCACAACATGGGGGACATGCTTGGGCGCTGAGCCAAAGCACTTTCATTTAACAATCCAAAGCTCGTCCAAAATCCAATTGCCATTAACGATGCGAGCAGCCCCAGCAGTATCGAATGGGTCGGGAGCACCACCTTAGCGGCGCTAAAATCAAACACGCTCAAGTTGACCAAACTTATGCCCAATGCCGCCACCAGCAGCGGCCCTGCAATGGCGCGCCAGGGCACGCTGGAGCTTCGCATGTTGCCGGCAATCGCTAGAACAATCGGTACTGACCCCATCATTACCGGAGGGATCACCGGCCCAGCTGCCAAGACCGCAGTGGTGATCAGGAAGAAGTAGCCGATGTATCCCAAGAAGCCCAGCAGTGCGGCACAGGCCCAGTCGCTCAGTCGCAATTGCCGAACTTCGCTGCGGTAAACAAACAGCACAAGCAGGCTACCTAAACCGGCAAAGGCATAGCTCACCACAGCCAGATCAAAAAGGCTGTAATCGCCGACCAACCCCGGAAAGATGTAGAGCAGCGACCATGAAAAAGTGGCGGCAATGGCCGCCAATAGGCCGAGGGTCATACGCTCTGCTCCTGTTGGGCCTGCTTCCGGATCCAGCAATGAGCTACGTGTTGGGCAGTGTCGAATACCCGCACGTCCTGGCCCATGGCGCCGCTGACAAAACTGCCCTCCAGTAAGATAAACAGCCCCTCAGCAACTACGTCAGGGTCACTTATACCGGCGCTCACGGCCAAGGTAGTGAGATTGTCGCGTATCCCTTGCTTGTGCCTGCTCACTGCCAAATGCACAGGGTGGCTAAACTCGGGGAATTCAGCCGCACTGTTGACGAACAGGCACCCGCGCTCGCTATCTTGCAAAAGAAAGCATTGATACAAATCGAAAAAAGCGAGCATGCCACTGACCGGGTCAGGATGCCCTGCCAAAGTGCGCGCTACCTCTTCACGCCAGCGTCGGTCACGCTCCTCAAGGCAAGCCACTATCAGCGCATCCTTGGAGGGGAAATGGCTGTAGAGCGTCATCTTGGTAACACCCGCCATAGCGGCGATGGCCATCACACCAGTAACGTATATACCTTGTGACAGAAACAGCTTCAGCGCTGAGTCAATCAAGCGCTCACGGGTATTGTCCAATTTAAGGCACTCCGGCATGGGGACGGAGATGACTATACTGACCGGTAAGATTGATGTGCATCCAAATACGACCTGAATCATGGCCGTTACGACACAGACCGCAGCATGCCAGTGCAGCAGTAAATCGTAGGATTTGGCCAATCAGGAAGTTCGCTACGCTAGCTAAGCGCCCCCTGCACCTGCGTGGTTAAACGGACGCCCACTGATGCGGCAGTAGCTGGTCGATCTCACTCGCCCGCTGCGTCAGCACATCTTTGAGATAGGCATACGGATCATGCCCATTCATCCGTGCCGACTGGATCAAACTCATGATCGCCGCCGTCCGTTTACCGCTGCGAAGCGATCCGGCAAACAACCAGTTCGAGCGTCCAAGCGCCCACGGCCTGATCTGGTTTTCGACTGGATTGTTGTCGATAGGTATAGTTCCATCTTCCAGGTAGCGCGTCAGCGCTATCCAGCGTTTAAGGCTGTAATCCAAGGCTTTGGCCGTCGCTGATCCATTGGGCACAAGATCGCGCTGGGTCAACATCCAGTCGTGCATAGCTTTCACTAACGGTGCCGCTTTTTCTTGCCGTATCCGCCAGCGATCCTCATCACTCATGTCGCGCGCTTGGCGCTCAACCTCGTACAAGCCTCCAATCAAGTGCAGTGCCTGTTCTGCCAACTGACTTTTATTCGCCACGTGCAGATCGAAAAACTTGCGGCGTGCGTGGGCCATGCAACCAATTTCGGTCATGCCCTTCTCGAAACCGGCTTTGTAGCCAGCAAAATCGTCGCACACCAGCTTGCCGTTCCACGAGCCGAGGAAGTTACGTGCATGCTCACCGGCGCGGCTCGGACTGAAGTCATAAACCATTGCCTTAAGCGCCGAGAACGGCGTGGTGCAGTAAGCCCAGACATAAGCGCGGTGAGTTTTCTTCTCACCGGGCGCAAGCATCGGCACCGGAGTTTCGTCGGCATGGACAACTCGTTGGGCCAGTACAGCTTCTCGCAAAGCATCAACCAATGGCTGAAGCTGTACACCGGTCTGCCCAACCCATTGCGCCAGCGTCGAGCGGGCGATGGCTAAGCCGGCGCGGCCAAAGATTTTCTCCTGCCGGTACAGCGGCAAGTGGTCGGCGAATTTTGCCACCATTACGTGAGCGAGCAGACCTGCTGTAGGTATTCCCTTGTCGATTACCTGGGGCGGCACTGGTGCCTGGATCAGTGTTTCGCGCTGACGGCAGGCCCATTTTCCACGCACATGCTGTTCGACGGTGAACGCGCCCGGCGTGTAATCCAGCTTCTCGCTGACGTCCTCGCCGATGCGCTGAAGTTGGCAGCCGCAGGGGCACTGGGTGTTTTCCGGTTCGTGATGGATCACGGTGCGTGGAAACTGCAATGGCAGCGGCGCACGCTTGGGTTGTTGGCGCTTCTCTTCTGGAGCGGGAGCCGGCCGAAGCGCCTTCAACTCGGCGTCGATAGCCTCAAGATCCGTATTGAGCAGGTCGTCGAGCAAGTTGCCTTGCTCGGGGCTAATCTGCTCGCTGCGCTTGGCGAACCTGTGCCGCTTAAGGATGGCGATCTCGTGGGTCAGCTGCTCGATGATGGTTTGATCGCGGTGGATCTTTCTGCCCATGGTGTCGACCTTCGACAGCAACTGCGAAGCGAATGCACGCAGTTGGTCGGGAGGCATTTGGTCGAGGTTGGGCGAGGAAGTCATGCCTTGGATTTTACCAAAGCAGATCGCTTGCGGTAGAAGGCCGAGGCGCTAATTACAGTTTCTAAAGTAGTGTGATGGCGCCGCCAGCGCCGACAAGCTGCCAAGGCAGACCGAGCACCAGTGCCTGAAGTTGTACTGTATCCAGTTCCAGCTCGCTACCTTGTCGAATACCTGGCCAGTGGAATTTGCCTTGGTTCAACCGCCGTGCTGCCAGCCAAACACCAATCCCATCATGAACCAGCACTTTCATTCGGTTAGCCCGTCGATTGGCGAAGAGATAAGCACAGTGCGGCATCGCCGCACCGAACACCGCAATCACTCTGGCCAACGCGGTCTCTGTACCGGCGCGCATATCCATGGGCTCAGTGGCGAGCCAGATAGCTTCAATGCGAATCATTGAGCAACCTCACGGATAAAACGCGCACAGCCATCCGGGTCGGAGGCTGGCCATTTCACCGTGATGGATTTATCGCCCAGCGATAGCGAAATGACAGCCATGTCTTCCGTGGCCCGCTTGGGCGTGGTTTTCAGAGGCACGAATGCGGGCAGTGCTGCGGGTGGTTGATCTCGGTAAATCGGCAACCATTTGCGGATGACGTTGGCATTGATGCCGTGGTTGATGGCAACGCTGGAGACCGTCGCTCCAGGTTTCAGGCATTCTTGGACGACCTGGGTTTTGAACGGTTTGGGATAAGAGCTTCGTTGGCGCATGGAAATCCTGGCGATAAGGGCAATCGCGTCCGCTTAAAAATACGCGGACACCATCGCCCTTAAACCTGGAGTTCGGAAGGTGTGTTCGCCAGCCCCTTACTCTTCTGTGCCACCATACCCGCCTGCTCGTGCTAGGACCTCAAGGCCATGGACGATCAGCGTTTCACACTGGTGACCAGTACGTCAGAAACCCCCAATCCGCCTAGGCATTAGAACTGGCGTAGATGTTGTTCAGAACATGGTGTTTACGTTGGCTGATTGTTGTGGAACGGCTTGATTGACATCCCAGTGCTCAACAATCCTGCCATCCTCGACCCGAAAGATATCGACACCTGCTGTCCCAGGGTCATTAGGAGTTCGGGTCGAGTGGACGTGTAAGTAGACTAAATCACCATCCGTAGCACTTCGAACAATCGTTGTATGTGCTTGGGGATTCCTGTTGAAAAAGTCAGTGAAGTAAGAGACGAATGCTACCTTTCCATCCGGAACATGCGGGTTGTGCTGCTTGTAGTCATCGACTATGACCTTGGCAGCCTCATCGACTTGATGCCTGTTGAAAAAGGCGTCATAAAACTTCAGTACAACTAGTCGATTCTGTTCCTCCGTTATTAGGTTTCTTGGCGTATCAGAATTGGCTAAAACACAGGTGCTTTTTGCCAAAAGTATAATAGTAGCGGCCACGAACAAATTGAACTTACTTAAGGTCATCATGTGTACTTTCCTGTGCTTAATGTTTTAGCGAAAATACTGAGTTGTTAGTGCTCGGCAGCACCGCTTCGAGCTTCGGAGAGTACTATCATTCCCTCCTCAGGGTTTTGACGTTTTGTTTGTGAATGGCGAGTTTGCAATATTCATCCGGAGCTAGTTTGAGTATCTCCGCAGCCGCTTTCATCGCTTCATAGTCCTTCTGGTGCAGTGCAATATGGATGTGAATCTTTTCCGTCTGACTATTCATCGAGTTCTCTATTTTCACGTTAGGTGCGTTTCCGCTGATGGCGCGTCAAACCAAGAAGTAGGCCCAGTTGGCGATCAGGTCTTTAACAACTTGAAAGCATGCATCCATTCATTTCGAGAAAACCCGGGGATACACCACAGCATGCACAGCGGTTCAATAGCGCGAGCTGCCTCAGCAGCGCCCATGTCAGCTGTCTCCCAGCCAATTTGTGCCAGAAGCACTCTCACTTCGACCTTAGCTTTCGACTCGTTACCGGCAATGAACATGGTTGGTGGCCCGCCGTCGAACTTGGGGTCGATGAAGTGCAAGTAGCCTACTGAATTCAGCGCCTTGACGAAGTGAATATCTTGGAATTCTGCTTGAATCAACTCCAGCAAAGACTCATTGGGACCAGTGAAAAATGACATCACTCCATTTACCGGTGGCGCATCAGCAACTGGATTGGTGGCGTCGATAACCGTCTTACCCAACATCCTCTGTGGTCCTGAAGCGCGCAAGACAGCCATAGCTGCCGAGCCTTTGACAGCGAGAATTAGTAGCGCCGCAAACTCCGCGGTCTCCGCAAAGCTGTGTATTCCGATGCCCTCCTCGCGAGACCAGTCGGCCAGCTTGGTGGGATTGGAGGTTCCCACTACCACGTCATGCCCTTTGCTCTTGAAACCGACCGCCAGCGTCTGCGCTACGATGCCCGAACCAAGAACGCCTATCCGCATATACATATCGGAGTCCTTCCAGCTAGTGTTGTTGAGTTGGTGAGAGGACTTTAGGGCTAGGTACAGATGCTTTGAAGTCACTAACGATCAATTAACTAACAACCAGAAGTTAAAAATAACCAAATGAAAAATCTGCAAGGTTTGTTGGCTTTTGTCGAAACAGTCAACACAGGTAGTCTCACGGCGGCCGCTGAGCGCCTCGATGTCAGCCCAGCTGCGGTCAGTAAAAACCTGGCCACATTGGAGCGTCAGCTGGGCGTGCGTCTGCTCAACCGCAGCACCCGGCGGCTCTCGACCACCGAGGAGGGACAGCACTTTTTGCTGCGTGCCCAAACTGCGCTTCGGCTACTGGATGAGGCCGTAGCCGATGTTAGCCAATCTGCCAGCACGCCGGTCGGTCGGGTACGCATCTCAGTGGGTGTGGGTTTTGGCCGCGAATGGGTGCTGCCCGTCCTGCCGGCGCTCACTCGTATGTATCCGCAACTCCAGATTGATGTGGACCTAAATAACACAGTGGTCAATCTGGTCGCAGAGGGCTGCGATATTGGTATTCGAGGTGGCCGCTTGGAAGACTCCAGCCTGATCGTGCGCCGGGTCTGCGATCTACCGGTTGCCTTATTTGCCAGCCCAGCATATCTGCGGCTGAACGGCAGTCCCGGCACCCCCGAGCAGTTGCACCGACACAGCTGCGCAATACCAAGATTTGGTCACGCACTACCGGCAGCCTGGCGCTTTAAATCGCCCGATGGTCGGAGTTATGAGCTAATCCCTAAGCCGCAGTTAACCACCACCGACCCCGAAACCTTACTGGATTTAGCGCTGGCCGACGTGGGCATCGTCCAAGCCTCATTGCTGCAGGCCCTACCCTATCTGAGATCAGGGCGCCTTAAGTTGCTAATGCCCGAATTGCATCAGGGAGGGGGGCTTGAGTTCGTTTTGCATTACCCGCACCGGCTCTATCTGGCCCCCCGGGTTCGGGTCGTGGTAGATGCGTTAATGCAGCATTTTCAAGAATCGTCGGACCTGCATCTCTCCGTTGAGGACCTGATCAAAGCTCTACCCTCATGCGTCGCAACTTAACGAGCTCAAACAACCATCAGCGAGCCTCACTGGTGATGGAGACGTCCCGAACATACTAAGAATTCGGGTCGAAGCATCCAACGATCAGTCTGGCCCTTCCCCTCAATGGGGTGGCGGATACTCAGGCACCGATAAAACTATGTTCAATGAAAACTGCGGGTATGGCGATGAGGCATAGTAGGGGCAAGACTGCTGCGACGATATGAAAAGTACCTTTGAGCATGGTAAGGCAGTAATGAAGGGTTGGTTTGACATTCGAACGCGGATGTTTGACCAGCTACCAATCATTTACACACTCATGGCAACTATTCTTCGATACGTCTCGTACAGAGATATCAGGTCTCCCTGAGACATGATTTCAAGGGGAGAGCGGCCATTGAAGAAATCATTTTGGTTGGCTAGGGAAGGGAAACCATAGAGATTCTTGGGGTTATCGAAAATAGTGCGCAGTGCCGCGTGAATGTTCAGAATCAAGCTGATCCGCTTCATTTGGTCCGGATCAAGGCGAACAGTCAATTGTCCATTGTCTTGTTTGGTGCGGGAGATAGTGCTGCGAGAAATGCGCAGAATATTGCAAATCTGAATGTTGGACGCTTGCCATTTCTCAAGCACAAGCGTTGCCGCTTGTAGACCAGTAGCACACTGACCTCTGGAGAGAGGCTGTGACTCGATTGCCCCATTCATGACAACACCTCACTGCTTTCAAACGTCGCCAGCTAATGCGGAACTATAACGCACAGCGCTCCCTGCTTGACCCGAAGAATGTGAGTTGGAACATCAGTAGCACATTGAGCTCAGAAGCTAGGTTCTGTACGAAGAGTATTGTTGCAAACACCGCATAGCACAGGCCAATGAGACCATCGCAGCATAACCTTTCGCGAGCTTGTCAAAACGCGTAACGATGCGACGGTTCTCCTTCAGCCAGCCAAACATACGCTCGATGATATTACGCTGTCGGTACTTGGGACGATCAAACAGTCTCGGCAGCCCCGGCTTTGGTTTGCGTTTTATGCTGCGCAGAGGAATCACCGGCTGCATCCGATACCGATCGCAGTAGCGACGCAACACTTCGGCGTCATAGCCTTTATCGGCCAGCAACCATCGGTCGCGTTTGTGGGGGCGACCGCGCAAGCTGGGTATGTACGTTTCATCGAGCAACGGCTGAGCACAAGCGATGTCGCGGACTTTTCCGCCCGACAATAGAAATTTCAGTGGCACACCATTCGCATCGCACAGCAGTGAACCTTGGTCGTCAGGCCGCCCCGGCTGCGTCCGAGCGCGTGATCTTGTGGTTCTTCAGGCCCCCGTTTTTCCCGGCACCAGAAGAGGCCCGGGTTGCTCGTACTACGGTGGAGTCAATCATCCAGGTCTCCAGCTCAATTAACCCTTGCTCGTTGAGCTTGATGTGAAGCCGTTTGAACATCTGGTCAAACGCTCCCCGATTGCGCCAGTCACGAAGGCGTTGATAAACCGTTGATCAGGGGCCGAAACGCTCGGGCATGTCGCGCCAGGCAGCGCCAGAACAAAGCACCCAAAGGACACCGTTGAGCATCAAGCGATCATCTGTTCGTGGGCGCCCGCTACGGCGAGGTTCATCGACGATATCTGCAACCAAGTCCCAGGCTGCGTCGGGAAGTTCGTACCGTTTGGTCATCGTGGGCTCCTGCCTTTGATGGACGCGGACTGTACTGAATCGTGACGCCAGTGGTATTCAAATTGGTTCGGCGGATTTCGTAAAGAGCCTAAACTACTACAGACTAGGCTAACCTCGACCAGCGCCTGCTGGGGCTGGACATTCTAGCGTTCGTCCATGTGCGTTTCGCCACCCACTCTGACCAGACCCTGGACGATTTCGAACAGGTGATCATGCGCCTGCCCGAGGTCCAGGCCTGCCACAAGATCACCGGCGACGCCGACTACCTGCTGCAGGTACTGGCCCGGGAACTGGACAGCTACAGCAACTTTGTCGAGCACGTGCTCAGGCGCCAGCCGGGCATCGCCTAGATCCAGTCGAGTCTGGCGCTGCGCGAGGTCAAGGCCACCAGCCGCCTGGCGATTCCCCAGCCGCTGCCCAAGTAGGGCAGCGATTTCCCAGATGATTACCCCGCTGGAGCCATGAAGTTCCATCTGTACAGACACGTGTGCGCCGAGTGCGACGTTGCTCCGTTGCAGCACCGCCACTGACTGTCGTTGTCCAAGCCCTAGCGCCTACTGGAACTCTCCGGACTCTAGGCAGAACGCGACTAGGGCCTGGTCGCTGTCCAGGTTGAGTTTGCGGATCGCCGAGATCTTCTGCGCGCTGACGGTCTTGACACTGCGCTTGAGGTTGGCGGCGATCTGCATCATCGACTCTCCACGCACGAAGTGCCGCAGCACCTCGTATTCCTTGGGCGTGAGGCTGCTCAGGCCGTCGGCCATGGAGCGCACCGGGGTGCTGTGGAATTCACTCTGCGCCATTAGGCTCGGCGGGTGGTGGATGCGCCCCAGCCGGACGTTTTCCAGGGCACAGAGTAGTTCGCTCATATCGTGGCGCTTGAGCAGCACCGAGCGCGCGCCGATGTCATACAGCGCGGCCGCGATCATCGGGTTGGACATCATGGTCAGCACCAGCACCCGGACCCTGGGGAAGTGGCGGATCAGGTAAGTCACCAGGCGAATACCGTCGCCGAACTTCTCGTCGCCCTCCATGAAGTAATCGGTAATCACCACGTCGATTCGCGGATCGTCCGTGAGTTGCTGGATCAGTGCGCTGGGGGTGGTAACGGCAGCCACCACTTCATATTGGCCGGTCTTGTGCAACAAGTCGCCGACTGCAGCTAGCACCAGGGGATGATCGTCAGCCAGGGCAACTCGGGTTTTTTTCATGGTGGATACGATCCGTTTTCGTCGAAGGAGATGCACAGGAATGTGGGGGCGGCGAGAGGTCAGTCGGGCTGGCTGATGTCCTGCAAGGCGTGCAACAGCGTCAGGCTATTCGTGCGCGTGGTGGCCGTCAAACCGACTTCTCGCAGGCTCTGTCCCAGGGTTTGTAGCTGTTGGATCAGAGGCTCGTGGCCGGCGACCGCCAGCGATCCGCGTATCCGGTGCAGCAGGTGGAAGATGCGCTCGTAGTCTTGCTGGTCCAGGGCCTGGCGCAGGTGTTCGAGGTCCAGCTTCATGGTGCTGGTGAAAATCTGTTGCAGGTTGGGCGGCAGGCTGCCGTGATCTTCGGGCGACTTTGGGTTGGCAGGCGGGATTTGAGCCTCCTGCGGGGGCTGTTGGGTGAGCTGCGCCAGGCTGGCCCGCAAGGTCAGCAGGGCGACCGGCTTGACCAGCCAGGTGTCCATGCCAGCGGCCTGGCAACGGGCTTCTTCATCGCACATGGCGTTGGCGGTGATGCCGATGATCGGCCGGTCGTCCCCCGATGCCCGCAGTATGCAGGTCAGCTCATAGCCGTTCATGCGCGGCATATTGACGTCGGTCAGTAGTACGTCGTAGTCACCCACTCGCCACAGGTCGAGGGCTTCCGCACCATCGGCGGCCAGGGTGTTGCGACAACCCAGTTGCTGCAATTGATGGCTCAGGGTCGCCTGGTTGATCGGGTTGTCCTCAGCCACCAGCACATTCAGCCCCAGGGCCGGCAGGCCGCTCAGGTCGCAGGGCGGCGGTTCGCAGGGCTGCGGAGCACGCCCGAGGCGGCGTTCGATCAGGCGGCCGATGGCCATGAAGTCATAGGCTTCGTTCAGACCCGCGCCTTGCTCCTGATGATCACCGCCGAGGTCGATCTGCAGCCATTGTGTGCCCGGTGGCGCCGGCTCGGGGCTGTCCTCCAGAAGCCGTAACAGGATGCCCTGGCCTTGGGGGGGCGCGGCCGCCGGGTCCAGTGGGCTGGCCTGGGCACCCCATTGTTGTAGCCACAGGCACAGGTTGTCGGTGAGTTCGTGGTGTGGGCTGTGGACCTGGATCTGCGTACCGCCGAGGTCCGGCAGAGGGGGGACGGGCACCTTGTCGGCTACCGGCAGTTCCAGGCTCATGGTGAAGCTGCTACCCAGGCCCAGTTCGCTGGTGAGGTGGATCTGGCTGCCCATCAGTGCCGCCAACCGGGCACAAATCGCCAGTCCCAGGCCAGCGCCGTGCACCGTGTGGGAATGGGCATCGATCTGATAGAAGGGGATGAACAATTGCTGCTGTTCCTCCTGGCCTATGCCGATTCCTGTATCCACCACTTGCAGTGACAAGCAGACCCGCCCCCGGCGGCTGTTCTCGCAGCGGGCGCGTACGATGACGTGCCCTGAATGGGTGAACTTGACTGCGTTGCTGATCAGGTTGGTGAGGATCTGGCTGATTCGCCCGGTGTCGCCGAGCAAAGGCGGCAGGGCTGGGTCGACCGAGGCAAACAGCAGCAGTCCCTTGTTTCGGGCCGCGTCGACAAACGCCGCGGTACAGCGTTGCACCAGCGCCCTGGGGTCGAACGACTGATCGGCCAGGGACAGTTGGCCGGATTCGATCCGGGTGATATCGAGGATGTCACTGATGATCTGCAGCAACAGGCCCGAGGACACCTGGATGCGCTCAAGCAACTGGCGTTGTTCGCGGTCCAGGTCGGTCAGGCCCATCAGCTCCAGCGAACCGAGCACGCCGTACAGCGGCGTGCGGATCTCATGGCTCATGGTCGCCAGAAACACCGACTTGGCGCTGTTGGCCTTGTCGGCCGCCTGTTTTGCCTGGGTCAGTTGCTGTTCCATCTGTGCCCTGACACTCAGGTCGGCGAAGGCGCAGACCAGCACCTCCTGGTTGCGATAACGAGTCGGAGCGTAGGCGATGTAGAACGAGTGTCCGTCGTGGCTCTGATAGTTTTCGATTTCACCTGGCTCTCTGGCTTGGCTGATCCGCTCCAGCAGTTCCAGTTCCAGGCCGCTGTTCTCCAGGCTCTGGCCAATCTGGGTGTTGAACCACTTCAGGGCCAGGGTATTGGCGAAGACAATCAGGCTGCGCTCGCGGCTTAGCACGCACAGGGCCACCGGGGTGGTTTCCAGCAGGGTCCGGTTGAACTGGTCGCTTTCCACCAGCTCTCTATGGGCCCGTTGCGCCGGCACTATGACCCGCCGTTGATACCAGCGGACGTAGCTGCGTCCGGCCACGGGGCTCAGTACCAGCAGCAAGAGGAGCCCCGCCAGGGGCCAGGAGTGGCCAAGGAACAGGGTCCGGTAGCTCAACAGGTAATAGCCGGTCCAAGTGGCGCGCTCATCACTGATGCGAAACACCAGGCCGTCGCCGCGCAGGCTGAACTCCTGTTCCCTGTCCACAGGTTGCGGGCGTTCTCCCAGCAGCAAGCCATCGTGCTGGTTTTCCAACCAGAAAGCGTCATAGAAGTTAGGTTGCGTCGGCCGCGAAAAGACATTGATGCGCTGGCGATGGGTCAAGGCCGCGGCGTAGGTGCCGGCTTGGGGTGAGCCTGTGCCGAGGTGTGGCGCGCGCAGCGGGGTGAAGGCCAGCAGATGGTCGGCAAACCCCGGCAGGCGAATCCAGCGCACTTCATCGTCGTGGCTGCCGTGAGCGCTGTTGCGTATGGTCTGGATGCTGGCCATGACCTGGGCGGCGGACAGTTGCGGCTGGTGCGTGTCGACCGTCGGTACGGTGTAGCTGCTGCCGGTACCGGCATCCACCACCAGCAAGGCCGAGGCCGGGTAGCTTGAGCGGACCCAGAAACTGGAGTAGAGGTCCGCCAGGTAGCGGCCGAAACTCGCCGCTCGGGGGCTGTCCAGGGGGCATTGGAGCATGTCCTCGCAGACCAGGGTGAAGGGAGTTTCTACGCTTGAATGGCTGCCCTGGAACAGGGTGGCGCCAAGTGCATACTGCTGGTCCATGAGGCGAAAAATGCTGGCTGGGCTCTGCGGGTCATGATTGCCGAATGGCTCGCTTTTCACGCGCTCGAGCAGGACTTTCTGCTCATCCAGGTAGCGGGTCAGCAACTGGAAGTCCACGGCAATCCGTTCCTGCTCCTGGCGAATGATCCGCTGGCCACCCCAGAACAGAGCGCCGCCCATGATCAGCAGCAAAGGCAGGATGACGAACAGGAGCAGATTCAGTCGTCTGAAGTTTTGTGCAATGCGTCGTAGCGGGATATCTGGCATGGGTTGGGTTAGACGTGCTGGGTGAGTGAGAAAAGCTCGGGTGTGACAACACTGCATCCCAGCAATTGTGTAAACGCCTCCTGCTCCAATGCCGCAGAAATAAGATAGCCCTGGGCGCTGTCGCAACCAATTTGGCGCAAGAACTCCAGATCGCGAGCCGATTCTACGCCCTCTGCCACCACTTCCAGGCCTAATTGCCGGCCCAGCTGCACCGCCGCCACCAGGGCCGCGGCACGGGTTTCATCGGTGGCGGCGCCGTGGACGAAGTGGCGATCGATTTTCATTTCGGTAAAGGGCGTGGATATCAATGCGTACATGGAACTGTAGCCCATGCCGAAGTCATCCTGAGCCAGGCCGAAACCTTTCAGGCGCAGGCGGCTGGCGCC
Source organism: Pseudomonas danubii (assembly GCF_042980055.1). Taxonomy (NCBI): domain Bacteria; kingdom Pseudomonadati; phylum Pseudomonadota; class Gammaproteobacteria; order Pseudomonadales; family Pseudomonadaceae; genus Pseudomonas; species Pseudomonas danubii. Next base: position 1,183,310 of record NZ_CP116502.1, on the reverse strand, counting down.
CATGTGGTACTGGCCTGGGGACAGCGGCCGTTCGGTCTCCAGCAGCTCGAAGCACAGGTCGCTGGTGGACAGCCCGGCGGCAACGGTCAGGCGCTGCAACTGGTCCGGCAGGCCGGGGTCGTCCAGCAGCCCGGTGGGCAGGTTGACCGAGACCTTGAGGCGATAGCCCAGGCGCTGCCAGTGCTGCTGCGCCTGGATCGCGTCGTCGAGCATCAGCAGCAACAGTTGATGGTCCAGTTGGCACCGGCTGATCGAGGCCAGGAACGAGTCCGGCATCAGCAGGCCGAAGGACGGGCTGTCCCAGCGCACCAGGGCCTCGGCGCCGACGATCCGGCCACTGCTCAGTGAGCGCCGGGGCTGGAACCTGGCCTTGAGTTCGCGACGCTCGATGGCCCGCTCCAGCACCTGGCGGTCGAACACCGCCGCATGCTCGGGCCGGGGCACAACCCCGTGGCCCTGGCGGTTGCCGATGATGGCGCTGATCTGCTCGACGTGGGTCGCTTCCAGTGGCTTTGGGAAGGTCCCGAGCACCGCCAGGCCTTTCTCCTTGGCCATCAGGCTGACGCTGTTCATCAGCCGTCGCGAGCAGGAGGAAACGATCGCCAGGATCGGCACTTGCTCGACGCCGGTCAGGGCGTGGATGAACTGCACCCCATCCATTTCCGGCATGTGCAGGTCCACCAGCACCAGGTCGTAGACCTGGCGGTGCAGCATGGCCAGGGCCTGGCGCGCGTCCAGGGCGCTGTCCACCGGACCGAACCCTGCCTGCTGCAGCAGTTGCCGGGCCTGCATGCAGTGTATCGGGTGGTCGTCCAGCACCAGGACGCGCAGGGTTTTGGGCAAGCTCACATGACTTTCCTCTTGATGGATTGTAGTACCTCGCTCAAGGCGTCCAGGGGGACCGGCTTGAGGAGCAGTTGGCGGATCCCGGCCGCTTCACAGCGGCTGCGCAGTGCGGGCGAGAGTTCACCGGTGATGCCGATGATGGGGCCGTCGAACCCGCGCTTGCGCAAGGCACGGGCAAACGACAGGCCGTCCATGTGCGCCATCTGCAGGTCGGTCAGCACGGCGTCGAAGGACAGCAGGTCGCTGCGTTTCAGGGCCTTGACGGCACTGGCGCAGGCTTCCATGTGGTTGCCCAGGTAGCGGCCCTGCTGAAAGATCACCTGCAGTGACAACGGGCTGTCGTCCACCGCCAGCAGCTTGAGGTCCAGGCTCGGAACCAGGGCCTCGGGGGAGGCGAAGCGGCGCTCGGCGACGATGCCGGACTGGGCCTGGGCTACGGCATTGCGCAGGCTGTCGAGGTTGAAGGTGCGGGCGATCCAGCTGTCGCTGGCCTGGTGCTGCGGCGTACCCATGCCGGGCGCGTGCATGATCACTCGCGGGCCACTCCAGGCCACCGGCCGTGATGGGCCGAGAAAGGCCTCGACCAGCACCGCCTTGCGGGACTGCGGGTCGCGTTCGGCGACATAGGGAATCGCCAGCGCGCCCCAGCGGTGTAACCAGTGGCAGAGGTTGAGGTTCACTTCCAGGACATCACCGCGCACATACACTAGGGTTACTCCCAGGCGCGGCAGGTCCGGCGCCGGTGCCGCGTTGCAGGGCTCCAGGGCCAGGCTGAAACTGAAACTGGAGCCCAGCCCCGGCTCGCTGATGGCGGTCAACTGCCCCTGCATCATGCACGCCAGCCGTTGGCAGATGGCCAGGCCGAGCCCGGTGCCCGAGGTCTTCTGGCCCAGCCAGTTGGGGACACGGTAATAGGGCTCGAACAGGTTGGCCTGGAACTCCGGTGCGATTCCCGGGCCGCTGTCCACCACCTGGAAACGCAGGCGCGGAGCCTGGCCCGCCGGCGCTTCGGCATGCAGGCGCAGCACCACGTGGCCGGATTCGGTGAACTTGATGGCGTTGCTCACCAGGTTGTTGAGGATCTGGCGAATGCGCTCGCCGTCGCCGAGCACCTGCTCGGCGACATTCGGGTCCAGGGTCACGTACAGGCGCAAGCCCTTGCTACGGGCCCGTGCCGAGTAACTGAGGGCAACTTCCTCCATCAGTCTCACCGGGGAGAACGGTGCGAGGTTCAGGCTCAAGCGGCCGGACTCGATCAGCGACAGGTCGAGGGTGTCGTTGATGGTTCGCATCAGCGCCGAGGAGGCTTGCTGGCTGGCGTCCAGATAGTCGCTTTGTTCGGCGCTGACGGCGGTGGTGCGGAGCATTTCCAGGGAGCCGAGGATGCCGTACATGGGCGTGCGGATCTCGTGGCTCAGGGTACTGAGGAACAGGGTTTTCTCGTGGCTGGCTTGGTCCGAGAGCTGCTTGGCCTGCAGCAGCGACTTTTCGGCCACCTTGAAGTCGGTGACGTCGCTGATACAGCACAACACCGCGGCCACGCCGTTGTAGCCGGTGGGGGCGCATATCAGCTGGATGAACGTGCCGTCCTGCAGTGCGTGGTCGATGGTGTGTACGCGGTTGTGCGGCACCTCCAGGATTCGCTCGCGCAAGCCGGGGACCGAGTCTAGCCAGCGACGTCCGGACTCGTTACACAGGATCAGCCGACCATTGTCACGGCGCATCAGGCACAGGCCAACTGGCGCAACCTCGATGAAGCGCTGGTTGAGGGAAACGCTGTCCGTCAGGGCGCTGTAGTGACGCATTGCAGGTTCCACCAGACGCAGGCGGATGTAGCGGGCGCCGAGAAAGGTCGCTGCAAACAGCAGCAAGGTCACCACCAGGGTGCTGTACAGCAGAGCGGAGCTGTCTTGCAACAATTGGCTGACTGGCGCGTAGTACACTAGGCGCCAGCCGGCGTTGCCCACGGATTTGTTGAGCTCGATGTAGTCAGGCAACCCGCCTAGACGGTGAAGGCCGAAGGAGTCTTCGTCGGCCTGCAGGCGCGACAGGCTACCGGGCACTTGCCAGTTGGTGCTGTGCAGCACCAACGCGCCCTGGGCGTCATAGAGCAGGTACTTGCCCTGGTGCAGGCCCAGAGGGTCGAGGGCCTGATCGATTTTGGTGAGTTCCAGACCAAGCCAACCCTCGCTGGCCTGGTGTTCGTCCACTGGGCGAAGCAGGTACACCTGTTTGTTGACGTTGGCGCCGGTCCAGTACCACAGGGTACGCGCCCCTGGGGGCTGGGTCAGCAGGTTCTGTGCTGCGCGCTGGTCAAGCTGCTTGAGCCAGGGGGCGGCGTTGGCGTCGTCGGATGGCAGTGTGGGTTTGCTGCCCGACGGTTCGTAGAGGGTGCTGACTAGGCCCTGTTCCGGGGCCAGGTAGAGCAGTTGGCTGTGGGTGTTGTCGACCTCGACCAGATCGCGGGCGGTGAGCACCAGTGCCCAGCGCGGTGGCTCGGCACGGCCGAATGGCAATATCCGCAGTTGCTCGTTAGTTGCCAGAAAGTTGCGGGTGGAAGAACTAAGGCGATCATCGCTAGTGCGTACCGCCGAGGAAGAAATGGCCTTCAACAGGCTTTCCCGTTGATTGAAGAATTGTTGGGCGTTAAATGCCGCGGCGTTCATCTGCCGGCGATAGTTGGAAAGTGTTTCATTAAGTGACCATTGAATCACGAAGCCGGCGATGATCATGATGCAGAACAGCAGGCTGTACATGAACATCCGCAGCAGGACCACCGGAATATAGGATCCGGAAAAGTGGCTGGTAAGGGCTGAAAAATTGGCTGGTGTATGCATTGCTCCATGCTAAGGAGAACTTTCCGTTCCCGTCTTCAGAATATTCTTAATGCCAGGAGGCTTAAGAAATTTCTTATATTTTAGTTTGTCTGCTTGCCTGTACCTTTGTGCTGATGGTAGCCGCCGTAGACGTAGCCGGCGTCACCCAGGCCACGGAAGCACCGTGTGTGAAGACGCCTGATATACCGGTATCGAGAAGTGCGAGGAACACGAAAGTCGTGAGCTGATCTGGCAGATCGCTGTCGGCCGTAGTACCTATTCAAAGTTGAATAAACGCAGCCGAATCTACAAGGTCAAGCGCAAGATCGAATACTGCAAAGCGCAGGCACGGGCCGAGGTTGAGTGTCCATTTTGGGTGATCACGCGCCAGTTCGGTCAGATTAAAAGGCGCTTCCGTAGTCTGACCAAGAACGCGGCACAGCTGGTGACGCTGTTTGTATCATCGAATCTGTGGATAGCTCACCGACATTTACTGAGCTATGCATGAGAGGTACGCCGCGTAATGCGGGGAATAGCCGCCGCGAGGTGTTTGAAGCGGCTGAAAAATCAGGAATGAGTGAATAATTTGAGCGTTTTGGATCGGTTGTTCATTTTCAAAATCGGCAATGCCCGAAGTTAGCTGAAATATATTGGTGATTCTCCATCCAATATTGTGAGGTCATGTTGAAACTCTCGTTGCAAGTAACAAAGTTAACCCAGTGCGCTCGCTTCCTGATGGATGTTATTGAGCTGTCGATGTTTTTGAGGATACGCCCCTCCACATTAAGAGACCGGTATTTGAAGGGGGTGATGGTTTATGTACTTGTATTTCCAGTTGCGCAGTACAGTGACCGATCTTGGGCTCTAGCAGTGAGTGACGGAGCAGAGCATGTCTTATCCAACGGCACGCTCGTGACTACGAACGCTGACGGCGTCCCAGGATATGGAGTACTTGTACGCAACCCAGGTTCATCGGTTGTTGCCAATAACTTGCAAGTAACGACCTCGGGGCAAAATGCCGTGGGGGTAAAACTGGAGAACGTAGGGGCGATACATCTGGTAGGTGGCAGTATCCAGACAACTTCCAGCTCCGGTAACAGCAGCAGCGCCGCCTACGGCGTCTGGGTCACGGGTAAGGGGCTCGCCGAACTTGCCAATCTGGCCGTTAGCACCTCAGGTGCTTTTGCCCATGGCCTTTATGCCTTTACGGACCCCGCCCTCGGCCAGAACGGTATCGTTGCGCGTAACGTTACGGTCAATACGTCGGGCGCCACTGCATACGGCGCAAGCGCTGTTTCCAAGGCCAGCATGGAGTTGTCTGGCGTCTCGATCACGACATTGGGCGCCGGGGCCCGCGTGGTCAATGCACAGCGTGGAAACGTGAGGATTTCGGACAGTACCTTGCTCAGCACGGGTGACAATGCTCCAGGCCTTATGGTCCTGGGTGATGATTCCGGTGTTGGCTCACATGTCGTGGTCACTGACACCTCGGTGGAAACACGAGGCTCGTTATCCAATGCTGTCAGGGTGGAAGGAAAAAGTACGTTGTCCTATTCCGGTGGCTCCATCCGTACCCTTGCGCCAGGGGGTACCGGGTCATTATCGGCCTATGGTGTTTGGGTCACCGGTGGCAGCTTGGCCAAGCTTAGCCATCTCACGGTCAATACCAGCGGCACTTACGCCTATGGGCTGTTCTCCACCTATAAACCGACGGTTGATAGCGTCAGTATCAGGGCCTTGGAGGTGGGCGTTGAAACCACCGGTGCCAATGCCCACGGCGTGTATGCACACTCCAATAGCGCAATTGAATTCGCTGGCGGCCAGATAAATACCAGCGGCCAGTCTGCCACTGGCGCTCGCGCAGAGGCGGGCGGCACTTTGACGTTGAGCGATTCATCCATCACCACCACCGGGAATGCCAGTGCTGGGTTGCTGGCTACCGCCAATGCGTCGGGCCTACAGGCCAACGCAGTTGCTGACAACGTGGTCATTTCAACCTCCGGTACGAGTGCGGCAGGTGTCGCGGCCTTCCAGCAAGGTTCGAGCGTCACCCTGAGTCACAGCACTGTGAGTACCCGTGGCGACCGGTCAAGTGGTCTTTCGGCCGAATCCACTGCCGTGCTTGCCGTCGATCATACGGCGATCCAGACACAGGGTACCCTCGGCTATGGAGTACGCGCCTTCAACAACGCTGCGGTGAACCTCCAGGGCAGCACGATTGCAACGTCAGGAGCCCAAGCCAGCGCACTGTATGCAGAGGGCAACAGCTGGATTGATGTCATTGATTCGACCATATCCACACAGGGGGCCTCCGCTCACGGTATCGAGCTATCGTCCGCAAGCCAGGTGAACCTGAGCAATAGCTCGATCGTGGCCACAGGGACAGGCGCCAGCGGCATCCTGGGGAAGTTCTCAGCGCCGGGGACGAACAATGAGGTGGCCCTGACCGACAGCCTGATTCGCTCCTCAGGCACCGGGGTCAGCATCACAGGTGGGGCCAGTGAAATCTCATTGGTACGTTCAAGCATCACCGCCGACAATGGCATTGCCTTGGACGTGGTGGGCAAACTCAACCTAACAGTTACCGATCATTCATACCTGTCGGGCGCCGCCTTGAAAGACAACGGGGGCAGCGTTTCAAATCTAACTCTCAGCGATTCAAGCCTCTGGAACATGAGCGGCTCCTCAAGACTGACCCGCCTGGTCAATGACACGAGCAGCATCGTTTTTTCCAGCCCCGATAACCCGGTAAATGCCAGCGACTACAAGACACTGACCGTCAACAATTATGTTGGTAACGATGGTCGTATCACCTTGAACACCAGACTCGGGCAGAGCGATTCGCTATCTGACACCTTGGTGATTGACGGTGGTCATGCGTCCGGAAACACTTATCTGCTGATCAATAACGTGGGAGGGCTGGGGGCCTTGACCACCGGTGATGGTATCAAAATTATCGATACTGTGAATGGTGGCACCACCGACAAGGAGGCCTTTGTCCTGGGGAGTCGTGTCGCTGCAGGGGCATACGAATACAGCCTCTACCGGGGTGGGCAGGCCAATGCGGATAGCTGGTTCTTACGCTCAACCACTGAAACCTATCGACCCGAAGTACCAGTCTATACGGTGGCGCCAGCACTGATCAGCCGCTTTGGTCTGGCCATGCTAGGGACGTGCGATGAGCGCATGAGTAGTTATGTCGGCGTGCGGGCCAAGTGCGGCGAGGCACGCCCCAATACCCTGTGGGGACGAGTGTTTGGCGAGTCCGGCGATGTCGAGTATGGCACTGGTAGTCGGCTTGATCGGTTCAAGGACTTTCAGAATCACGGCCCTTCCTATGACTATGATATCGGCGGCTTCCAGGTCGGCATGGATACATGGGGGCAAAAACTGCAAAGCGGTTCAAGCAACACCGCAGGTTTCTATGTCGGCGCGGGCACGGTGCAGGCGACAATCGACCAGATTCATGGCGCCCGAGCTGGTAAAACATCGATGAACGGTTACTCGCTTGGCCTGTACGGCACCCATAAAAAACCATCGGGCTTTTATGCCGATGTGGTCTTGCAAGGCACCCGCTACAGCCATATACGGGCGGGCGGCCAAGGCGAGCAGGCGCAAACCCTGAAAACGGATGGTTGGGATTTCAGCGGCTCGCTGGAGGGCGGTTATCCGCTGGCGCTGGGCGATGGCTGGATGATTACGCCCCAGGCCCAGGCGGTGTATCAGCGACTGATACTTGACGATGCCCGCGATGACTTCGGCCAGGTGCGTTACAGCAATGAGGGCGTGATTCACGGCCGCCTGGGAGGGCGCTTGAGCAAGGACTGGATCACCGAGAATCGTCGACAGATCACCACGTGGGGCCGGGCCAACACCTGGCATAGCTTCGGGGCCCAGGCGAAAACCACCTTCACTGATCTGGTGGGCGCCCGTCCGGTGGTCTTGAGCACCGATTTGGGGGGAACCTGGGCTCAGCTGGGCCTGGGGGCGTCTGGCTATGTGAGCGACAAGGTCAGCGTTTCAGTTTCCGGGGACTACAACTTTGCTCTTGGCCAGGGCGATGGTTCCAGCCTGGGAGGCACTGTCACACTGAATATTGCGTTCTAACTGCCATTAGTACTTGCTGCGAGCGTGCAGCAGGTCCACGGTGCTGACTACGTGCAGCAAGCTAACGATTACATGGAGCGCTTAAATTGGGCAATAAATGTCTATGAAAAACTCTACTATCGTCTTGAGCCCATCCCTGCGGTTTGCTCGCTGGTTACGTGCCTCCCATTGCGAGTTGAGGTCCATACGAAGGCCACTTTAATCCTGTTTCATAGGACTTCGCCTGCGCTTCCCGGTCAGTCAAGCGCGCTCGTATTTGGTCTGCGGCTGCAAGATAGGCGGCGTTTAGGCCGAGAAATCAGGACCTGCGGGAGCAGGATCTGCACCTACCTATCAAGATTGCTGACCGCAATGCTGGTATTCTTCGTCAGGCCTGCCTTTTCTGCGAATCTCGATCAAATCATTGTCAATGATGCCTCCGGAAGCACCCAGCTCACGCTGAATAGCGGCGACAACGTCATGCACACCGGCACAGGCGCCGCGATCGACGTATCCGTCGTTGGCAGCGCGGTGCGCGGCGAGGGAGTCACCGTCACCGCCGGCTCGGGGGCCATATCCACCATCGGCGTGCGCGCCCTTACTGGCGGCGTCGTTGAACTGAGGGGCAGCACCGTCAATGCGTTTGGGGCCTTCAAGCCGTCGGTGCTGGCGGCCTGATTAAGACCAGTCAAACTGATATTTCCACGCAAGGAGCGTCTTTCCGCGGCGCTGACGCGCCAAATGGCGGCCGTATCACGATCCAAGGTGGGTCTATCGTAGCCACTGGCTTCAATGCGAACGGCGCAAACTCTGCAGTTACACTGCGCGATTCCGTGGTCAACGCCAGCAGGGGGCGCGAGCGCCGGAATGGGGGGCTTCGAGATAGACGGCGGTAGTTTTACGGCTGCTGAGAGCGGAATCTACCTTGGTTCGGGTGGTGCCGCTTACCTCCGCAACGCCACGCTTACGTTCACAGGCGACCGCCTCGGCGGCTTCAATTGGAACGCCAGCAACACTTCGGCCGTTGTTGATAGCGTGACCATTCGTGTGTTAGGCGTAGGAAGCTGCGGCGTCTGGCTACCAAGCGCCAACACCACTTTTACTGCCACCCGCTTCGACATCGAGTCGGCGCATCTCGGCATTGACAACTGCGCAGGCTCGGTCACGCTGACAGACGGCGTAGTGACTACGTTGGGTAACAACGCCCACGGCTTGTATGTCTCGCGCGAGTACGGCATCTCGGCCAGCATCAAGGCCACCCGGGTCAACATCGACGCCCAGGGCGACGGCGCGGTCGGCGTGCTAGGTTCTGTACGAAAAGTACTGTCGTAGGCACCGCAGCGTGCAGGCCGGTGTGACCATGGCGGCAAAACTTCTTGCCAGCTTGTCGTAGCGAGTTCCGATCCTGCGATTCTCCTTCAGCCAGCCAAACATACGCTCGATGATATTACGCTGTCGGTACTTGGGACGATCAAACAGTCTCGGCAGCCCCGGCTTTGGTTTGCGTTTTATGCTGCGCAGAGGAATCACCGGCTGCATCCGATACCGATCGCAGTAGCGACGCAACACTTCGGCGTCATAGCCTTTATCGGCCAGCAACCATCGGTCGCGTTTGTGGGGGCGACCGCGCAAGCTGGGTATGTACGTTTCATCGAGCAACGGCTGAGCACAAGCGATGTCGCGGACTTTTCCGCCCGACAATAGAAATTTCAGTGGCACACCATTCGCATCGCACAGCAGTGAACCTTGGTCGTCAGGCCGCCCCGGCTGCGTCCGAGCGCGTGATCTTGTGGTTCTTCAGGCCCCCGTTTTTCCCGGCACCAGAAGAGGCCCGGGTTGCTCGTACTACGGTGGAGTCAATCATCCAGGTCTCCAGCTCAATTAACCCTTGCTCGTTGAGCTTGATGTGAAGCCGTTTGAACATCTGGTCAAACGCTCCCCGATTGCGCCAGTCACGAAGGCGTTGATAAACCGTTGATCAGGGGCCGAAACGCTCGGGCATGTCGCGCCAGGCAGCGCCAGAACAAAGCACCCAAAGGACACCGTTGAGCATCAAGCGATCATCTGTTCGTGGGCGCCCGCTACGGCGAGGTTCATCGACGATATCTGCAACCAAGTCCCAGGCTGCGTCGGGAAGTTCGTACCGTTTGGTCATCGTGGGCTCCTGCCTTTGATGGACGCGGACTGTACTGAATCGTGACGCCAGTGGTATTCAAATTGGTTCGGCGAATTTCGTACAGAGCCTAGGCCACAATAGCCGAATGCCACCGTACACCTCACTGCTCTGCTTGATAGCGTTTTACCCTAGCCCAGTTGACGGCTTTGGTATCAACGCCACCGGCCTCTATCACCACCCTGGTGGTCGGGGTTAAAGCACCACCAGACCGGTCGGCAGTGATTAAGCTGGGTACCGTCACCCCCTCGCTAAAATCGACGGTAACGGTTAGCTGGTGCTGTTTGGGCGCAAGAAGAACAGCATCATGCGTGGCAGCGCGGATATCAGCCCGGCGTGCGTGCATCATGACAAATTAATCAGAATTCAGCGTCTCAGTACGCAAGCCATCTGCTGATGGCTTGCGTCTATTGAATGCGCCGGAGGCAACCTGAAAGATATAAATCGAGACCATCGCTGGAGGTAGTGTAAGCGCGATAGCGACTGTAAGTCGGATTTGCGACTAGCCTGATCTGAACTTTCTATCTGCGAACTGGGGAATTTTAATGAGAATTACTACCGTCCGGCTTCTACCGCACCTCGCTGGGCTAGGTGCTTTGTTTCTGAGTGCGACGAACGTCATAGCGCTAGATAGTCCCACCAGTAGCGACTCGGTACTTCCTCAAGCGCTGATTGATAAGGTCAGCACGACCCTTGATACAGACACGCTGCGCCTCACCGCTATCTTCAAAGACCTGCATCAACACCCTGAGATTGCATTCATGGAAACACGCACCGCGGCTATTGTTGCCAAGGAACTGAAGAGCCTTGGCTTTACGGTGACCGAAGGCATTGGCAAGACCGGGGTCGTCGCGATACTCAAAAATGGCCCGGGACCAACGGTTTGGTTCCGGGCCGATATGGACTCAAACTCGGTACGTGAAACGACAGGGTTGGCCTATGCAGCTAAAGAAAAGCAGCGCTTGCCCGATGGCAGTGAAATCGACGTGATGCATGCTTGCGGGCATGACGCTCATGTCACATGGCTGCTGGGACTGGCCACGGCCATGGTGGCCATGAAGACCGATTGGTCAGGCACTCTGGTGGTGTATGCACAGCCTGCCGAGGAGGTGGGGCTCGGGGCGCAGGCGATGGTCGATGATCGTCTGTGGGAGCGTGGTTTCCCGAAACCCGACTATGCATTTGGCACCCACACGGCTCCTGGTCCGGTTGGGACCATCTCCAGTTCACCGGGTGTACGCATGGCCGGTGTCGATCAACTCGATATCACTTTCAATGGGCTCGGGGGGCATGGTTCTACGCCGCAAATGACCATCGATCCCGTGGTCATGGCGGCGCAAGCGGTCATGAGCTATCAAACCATCATCAGTCGTAACCTCGATCCCCAGGCATCTGCGGTGTTGTCGGTCGGTTCGATTGTCGCTGGGCGCGACAACAACGTTATCCCGGAAACTTCTGTCTTGAAGCTCAATTTACGCTGGTTCACTGCAGACGTTCGCGAGCATATGCTCAAGCGAATTGATGAGATCAACCGTGGTATAGCCATCGCTGCGGGCGTCAGTGCCGACCAGATGCCGACGCGATTGATGAAGGGCAATTCAGGGCCACTGATCAATGACAAGGCGCTGGTTGCCAGGATCAACCCCTCGCTGGAGGCGTTGCTCGGGCAGGGCAAGGTGATTGATCATTTTCCGGCCGTTATGGGGTCGGAAGATTTCCAGGAAGCTTTCAAGCCGTTGGGAACGCCTTATACTTTTCTGCTAGTCGGTGTTGCACCACCAGAGCTCTTTGCCAAGGCTCAGGCTGAGGGTCGTCCATTTCCGTACTCGAACCATAATCCAGACTTTTTTGTCGATCTGTCAGCCATTGCGTTGGGTGCCAAAGTCAACACCGTAGCGGTCTTGAGCATTCTGGCGAAACGTTAAGGTGGGCACGGCGCAGAGCACAAGCAGTTGTGCCTGCGCCACTGCTTCAGGATCAGCAGAGCGCTAGGGCTCAGGTTCTTCTGTATGCAGGATTGCAATTTTCATCTCCCTGGCCTTGGTGTAGATATAACGAACTTTTTCGTACTCGAATGGTGAGTTCAACTGGCCGTAGCGAAAATTGACCTTGTCGCGCGTATCAATTATTTGTAGAACCCAGATCTCAGGATAATTCTTGCTGGTTGTCGAAATGTTGAGAGCATCAATTTTCTGTACCGCCGCTATGTCGAAAGCGAGGCCAGTTGTGTCTCGTAGATTCGAGGGGCCGAACACCGGCAAAACCAGATAGGCTCCTCCAGGAACTCCATAGAAACCTAATGTTTGGCCAAAATCCTCGTTTTGTCTGCGTAACCTCATCTCGGTCGCCGGATCCCACACACCAGCCACCCCTAGGGTGGTGTTGAGCAAAAGGCGAGCGGTGTTTTCCATCGATCGCTTGCCCCTGAGTTGCAACAAGCTATTTAACAGATTGGGAATATCGCCCAAGTTGTTGAAGAAGTTACTGACACCTGAGCGTACAAAACGTGGTGTGAGGTAGTGATAGCTATCGACCATGGGCAGCAACACCCACTGATCAAAGCTATAATTGAAGTGGTAGACCCTACGATTTAGCGGTTCCAGCGGATCATCGATACCAAGAGCATCGAGGGTCGAACTTTTTTCTGAGGAGGCAGACTCTCTTGAAATTGAATTTCGCTTGCCATCGAATGAGTCGGGCCATTTTTACAGCAGCCTGTCCGAGTTTGTCGCGCGAAATGGTTCGCTGGGCAAGGGGCAATTCCCGAGCAATGTTTACATCACTGAGCTTCGCTGGGCGGACAGCGATGACATTGAGCCCACGGAGATCAAGTCTCTCAGACGCGTTTGTCGGCTAATTGAGTTGCTTGCGCTACTAGCGATCGGTGTTGACAAAGACAGTAGCCCGGACGGCTATAACCTATTTTTTGCCCTACCACCTGACGGGGCGAAGCCCCCGAGGACATTTCTGCTCCCTACTCAGGTCAACGTCAAAGTGCTCGATTATGAACTTAACCACTTGAGCTTATTGGAAGAGATTCTCAATCGAAAAAATGAAAATAAAGCTCACCTCTCTGAACGCAAATTGATGATTCGGATGGCCGTCGCGAGCGTCATCGAGAAGTTCGAAAGCGAGCCGAATTTGCTTCTGGTGATCGTGCGGGAGTGGCGAGAGGTCTTGGCCACTTACCGCGCCAACCTCCAAACGTATGTCTATAGCTTCTCGTTTGAGAGGGTTCGTCGTGAAGTGGCCCAGGCTGAAATCGACTATGGCACCAAGCTGAGTGGAGTGCTGGGTGACATTGCCGGCAAGATGCTCGCCCTCCCGATATCGTTGGCCGGTTTGGTAGCTCTGGAGAAAACCACCTCAAAGTTCGAAGGTTTTATCCTTGTCCTCGGCCTGGCTGTGGTCTCGGTAGTTCTGCTTGCGATCTTGCACAATCAAATGCTCCAAACGGGGCGCCTGCTTCATAGCTTCAATGTCATCTTCGATGATTTTAAAGACAAGATAAAAACCTACCCACCAAAGCTCCAACGCCTGCTTAGGATCACCATCGATCAGGTGGACAAGCAGGGCCTAACACTGACCAGAACCTTTCGGTTGCTGAAGGGGCTGTCCTTGATACCAATTCTTGGAGCTTTAGTGTTGGCAACGATCAAGTACTGGGACGGCATTGTTTGGCTTTTGATGACTATTCGCGGTGTCTGAACCGATACGGTCTCGCATACCGGAATGCCTCTGTATGGATCATCAGGGGGGCCTCCAACGATTCGCCGATTCACTCAAGGTGAGAGCCGCTCGTCGCACTATTCGGCATAGGCTGGTCCAATGAACGGTTATCCAATGACGTAATCAGCTGCGTGGGCGAGCATACGGATGCGTCTTCTCTGATTCACGAAATGAGAGCCGGACCATCATGAATGAAAGTGAGCGCTGGACAGTCAAGTGCCAAGATACCGCAGACGGTAGCGGTGATGTCATCGTTGATTTACCTCCAGAGCTGCTTGCCAAGCTCGGGTTGGAAGTTGGGGACGATCTGACAATCACGACAACGAAGGATGCAATCGTGTTAAGGCCCATCCGTGGCACAGCATCACTGCTGACCGTGTTTACTGGAGTCCTGCGTGATGATGCTTATCATGCCTATCGTATCCGCCTTGAGGCGTCTCTCCATATCCCCTTGGGTGCTTCAGATCAGGATATTCACGAGATTATCAAAGCGGGCTTTTCGGCCAACCTGATAAACGCGCTTGGCGAGTCAGGAACCATAAGTGCTGAAGAGCTCGACAAAATCATTCCGCTCAAAACACTGAAATCAAAATTGGCCAGCAATCAACGGTTAACTGTGAGCGAAAGCGATCGACTTTTTCGTGTTGCACACATTAATGCCATGGCCGAGGTGATCTTCGGGGACGCTGGGAAAGCAGAACACTGGCTTTCAACACCAAAATCCCGTTTTTCGGGCTCCAGTCCATATGCGATGCTATCTACGACTCAAGGCACACATCGGGTCGAGGAAATGCTGATTCAGGCAGCTGAAGGCATGTCATTTTGAGGCGGTTGCAGCTAACCAAACACCATCACAATGTGATTACTCGTTGGGTGTGCCCTCAGTGTCAAAATATATTGTTGAAAATCATGTTTGGTTTAGTCAGATTGACCGGTAGGTGTCAAAACATTCAATCAGCCGGCGCACTCTGTTGAGCCGTTTGCTCCAGCGTTTGCTGAGCTGTTGGTGTCAAAATATTTTGTTCAGCACCAAGGCGGCTGTGAACCCATCACCCAGAAAGTCCCGGCTTGTGCACAGGCCGGGACTTTTTATTGAGCTGTGGAAAACCTATGAAGCTGCGTTTGATTTATGGATGGACGCTGGTCCTGATGCTGGTTGTCCTGCTGCTGGGCGGGCTGACCCCGGTGCTGTCCAACAGCCTGTTGCTGCTGAAGGATCGGGCCAACTTCATTCCCGCCGAATCCTCCATCTGGACCTTCGAGCCGACCCTGATTAATCAGGGTTCTTCTTCCTATTGGCTGTACGGGGAAGATCGGCACTACTACTTCTATTTTTCCTACGCCGAAGATCAGCCCTACCGGCTGATTGCCAAGAACAACCCGTGCCCGGGATTTGATCGGCACGATGTCGGCACCTGGTGTATCCCCTGAAGCCGGAGCCCTGGATTATGCTGCTGGCTCGCGGCGCTCACCGGGCAGGCGCCGGCAGCTGAGGTAGGGCATGGACAGGTTCCAGGAAATGCAGGTGTTCGTTTGCGTCGCTCAGGAGCAAGGCTTCGCTGCTGCCGCTCGGCGCCTGAGTCTGTCGGCCGCCAGTGTGACCCGCGCCGTCGCCGCGCTGGAGCAGCGCATCGGTACTCAGTTGTTGATCCGCACCACTCGCAGCGTGCACCTGAGTGAAGCCGGGCAAGGCTATCTGGAGGATTGCCGGCGCATTCTGGCCGAGGTCCAGGACGCCGAGGCTTCGGCCGCCGGCATCCACGCCCAGCCCCGGGGCCAATTGACCCTGACTGCGCCGGTGCTGTTCGGTGACCTCTTCGTCACTCCGCTGCTGGTGCGCTACCTGCAACGTTATCCACAGGTCAGCGTCAACGCCCTGCTGCTGGACCGGGTGGCGAGCATGGTGGAGGAGGGCATTGATGTGGCGATACGCATTGGTGAGTTGCCCGACAGTGGCCAGCACAGCGTCCGAGTCGGCGAAGTGCGCCGCGTTGTCTGCGCCGCGCCGGAGTTTCTTGCCGTCCACGGCCGTCCCCAGCATCCCGATGACCTTCGCCAGGCGCCGGTGATCGCGCCGTCGTCCGTGGGCCAGGCGCGCAACTGGCAGTTCAACGATGCCGGTCGGCCCTTGAGCATTCGGCCCGAGCCGCGGTTGCTGGTGAGTGCCAACCAGGCAGCCATCAGTGCTGCCTGTCTGGGGTTGGGCCTGACCCGGGTGCTGTCCTATCAGGTCGCCGACCAGGTCGCGGCGGGGCAGTTGGAAATTGTCCTCCAGGCCTTCGAGCTGGCGCCCTTGCCGATCCATGTGGTGTACCAGGGCGGGCGCAAGGCGCCGGCGCGGGTGCGCAGCTTTGTCGACTTCGCCGTACAGGCCCTGCGTGAGCATCCATCGCTCAATCCTTGATCAGCGTTATTGCGCTGGATGAAAGGATGGATTGCGATTTCTGGTGATTCTGTTGTTTTTTCCCAGGGATCAAGATGGAGCTCCCAGCGCGGCACTTCGACCGCGCCTCGTTCGCGGAGTCGACCATGTCCCTGCTGCCGATCAAGTTCTACAACTTTCCCCGTTCCGGGCATGCCCATCGGGTCGAGCTGATGCTGTCCCTGCTGGACCTGCCCAGCGAAACCATCTTTGTCGACCTGGCCAAGGGGGCCCACAAGCAGGCGGACTTCCTCGCCCTCAACGTCTTTGGCCAAGTGCCGGTGATCGATGACCAGGGCGTGGTGCTGGCCGATTCCAATGCGATCCTGGTGTATCTGGCCCAGCGTTATGGTCAGGGCCGCTGGTTGCCCAGCGATCCGGTGGGCGCGGCCCAGGTGCAGCGCTGGCTGTCGGTGGCGGCGGGGCAGATCGCCTTTGGACCGGCGGCGGCGCGGTTGATCACGGTGTTTGGCGCCTCGTTCAATGCCGAGGAAGTCATCGCCCGTGCCCACGCGCTGCTCAAGATCATGGATCAGGAGCTGGCGAGCCGGCCCTTCCTGGTAGGGCAGCAGGCGACCATTGCCGATGTCGCGGGCTACAGCTACATCGCCCATGCCCCGGAAGGCAACGTGTCCCTGGACGCTTACCCCCATGTACGGGCCTGGCTGCAGCGTATTGAAGCCTTGCCCGGCTTTGTCCCCATGCCATCCACGGCGGCGGGTTTGAAAAGCGCCTGAAGAGCCACTCTGCGGAGGCCAACACATGAGCACGCATTCACCTTGGCATGCCGGCGAACGGCAATTGCAGATCCAGGCTGGGGTGGCCGAGCGCATGGAAGCCTTCGGCGCCAAAGTCATCCGTCCGGCCATGCCCGAGCAGCACCAGCAGTTCTTCGGACAACTGCCGTTCATCCTGGTGGGCGCGGTGGATGCCCAAGGCGATCCCTGGGCGAGCCTGCTTGAAGGTCCGCCCGGTTTTGCCCAGGCCCCGCAAGCCAACCTGCTGCGCCTTGCCAGCCTGCCGGCCGCCGATGATCCGCTGCAGTTGCAGGAAGGTGCGGCAGTGGGCCTGTTGGGGATCGAACTGAATACCCGGCGACGCAATCGTCTCAACGGTCATATCGGCGAGCTCGATAGCCGAGGCTTTTGCCTCAGGGTGCAGCAGTCGTTTGGCAACTGCCCGCGCTACATCCAGTTGCGCGATCTGCAACGGGTGCCCTTGAGCGATCCGGCCAGCCGCCCGGCCCAGCACCGACAGGACCTGGACCCGGCGGCCCGGGCCCTGATCGGCGCCGCCGATACCTTCTTCGTCGCCAGCTATGTCGATGTGGAGGGCCAGCGTGCGGTAGATGTCTCCCATCGTGGCGGCCCGGCCGGGTTCGTTCGGGTCGAAGGCAACTGCCTGACCATCCCGGATTTCGCCGGCAACCTGCATTTCAATACCTTGGGCAACCTGCTGCTCAATCCCCGGGCGGGTTTGCTGTTCATCGACTTTCACAGTGGCGAGTTGCTGCAACTCAGTGGGCGCACCGAGATCATCTTAGACGGCCCGCTGGTCAGCACCTTTCAGGGGGCCGAGCGCGTGTGGCGCTTTACCGTGGAGCGGCTGGTGCGGCGGCCGGCAGCCCTGTCCCTGCGGGGCTTGTAACGGGCCCTGGGCGCCTGCAGAAAAAAGTCCTCGCCAGCGATTGCCGCCAGCCGCGGCCCTGCGTAGGCTGGCGCGATCTCAAGGTTGATCATCTGCAGAGCGCCCGGTACGCCGGGGCTTTGTTGCGTTAAAGGGAATCAACGATTCATGCTGCCCCGGGTCTTGCTCCGCCTCTTCGCCCTATTGCTTTGCCCGGTGCTGCTCAGCGCCTGCCGCCACGAAGACGCCCCCCCTCTGGATCAACAACTCTACATCTGGCAACGGCAGTGGACGCCCGCCCACGCCGAAGCCCTGGCCGGTTCCCGGGCCGACTTTTCCACAGCCCGGGTCCTGGCCCTGCAGGCTTTTCCACAGGCTGGCTGGAGCCGTGCGCGGATCGACGCCGGCTTGCTCAAGCAGGATGCCCGGCCGTTGATCGCGGTGATCCGCCTCGACGGGCAACTGCCTTCCCTGGACCAGGACGAAATCATCCGTCAGGTCCAGCAACTGCTGACGGACTGGCAGGAGCAGGGCCTGACCCTGACCGGGATCGAGATCGACCACGATGCCGGCAGCGCGCGATTGCCCGCCTACGCCAAGCTGCTTGAGCGCTTGCGGGCTGTACTGCCGAGCCACCTGGCCCTGAGCATCACCGCCTTGCCGGCCTGGCTCGACAGTCGCGAGTTGCCGGGCCTGCTGGCCAAGGTCGACAGCAGCGTGCTGCAGGTGCACGCCGTGAGTGATCCTCGGCAGGGCCTGTTCGACCCACGACAAGCCGAGCAGTGGGCCAGGCGTTGGGCGCGTATCAGCGACAAACCCTTCTATCTGGCCTTGCCCGCCTACGGCGTCGCCTTGCTCCCCGCTGCCGAAGGCGCGCCCCTGGTGGAAAGCGAGGCGCCGCTGCGACGGCGCGGTCAGCGCCAGGAGCTGATGGCCGACCCCGAGCAACT
This sequence comes from Pseudomonas danubii, assembly GCF_042980055.1. Taxonomy (NCBI): domain Bacteria; kingdom Pseudomonadati; phylum Pseudomonadota; class Gammaproteobacteria; order Pseudomonadales; family Pseudomonadaceae; genus Pseudomonas; species Pseudomonas danubii. Next base: position 1,164,662 of record NZ_CP116502.1, on the reverse strand, counting down.
GAGCCAGTTGGCCAGAACCCTGCGCAACGACCCGCCGCCGCATCTGGCCGGCCTGATCTGGTTTCGCCTGCCCCTCAAGGGCGATGTGCGGGCCTGGAGCCTGGAGACCCTGCGGGCGGTGGCCCGGGGCGATGCCCTGGCCGGCCAACTGGGCATCCGCCTGGAGGAACAGGACGGCCTGTTCGACATCCGCTTGAGCAACGCGGGCAACCTCGATCAGCCCTTGCCTGAACAACTGACCCTGGCCGTTGCCCAATGCGACGGATTCGACGGGCTGGGCGGCTATGCCGCGCAGCTGCGCGACGGCCAACTGCGGTTGACCCGGCAACAGAGCGGCCGCCTGGCCGCAGGTGCCAGCCGCGCCGTGGGCTGGGCCCGCTGTACAAAAATTGACCAAGGAGCTGCGCATGTTCGTCCCTAGATCCCGTCACCTGCTGTGCCTGAGCCTGTGCCTGCCCCTGGCTCCGGCCCTGGCCTGCGGACCGACTTTCCCCATGCGCCTGCTGGACGACCGGCCACAGACGCTGGCGCAGCTGCCCGAAGGCAGTTTCCAGTTCGAGATCAGCCGCCTGGGTCAGCCCATCGTCGGGCTCATGCCGGTCGCCAAGAATGGCTTCAGTGTCGATTACAGCCTGCCTGACAGCTATTCGGTGCAAGAGCGTAACTGGGCCGAACAGCAAGGGCTGGACCAGGCTCAGCAAACCCTGGTCGGCCAGCTGCGCAAGCTCAATGACGCACGCGTAGCGGAGCAACAAGGGGCCAGCCTGCCGCTGGAGATCAAGCTCTACACCGCGGGCGCCGTGGCCTTCAGCGCCGGGGATCATGAGTTGGCGGCGGAGTATTTCCGCAAGGTGCTGGCGCTGCCCGCCGAGCAACGCGCCCTGCGCAGTACCTGGGCGGCCTATTCCCTGGGGCGGGCCCTGTCCTTTATCAGCGAGCAAGCCAACGAGCTGGACGATCAGGGCCGGCGCGACATGCGCCAGTCGGCGCGCCAGGCGTTCGCCCAGACCCGTCAGTTGAGCATCGACGCCTTCAGCGACCCCCTGAGCCTGGGCGTCGCCAGCCTGGGGGAGGAGGCCCGCATCCTCAAGGATCAGAACGACTGGAGCCAGGCCATCGATCTGTATGCCATCCAGAACCAGCTGGGTTCGGAGGTCGGCTACAGCTCCCTGAAGCAGGTGGTGGGCGAACTGAGCGGCCTGCCGGACGCGCAATTGCTGGAGCAGCTCAAGCATCCTTCCGTAGCCCGCTTGCTCACCGCCTCCTTGATCTCGCACCAGGCCTGGTCCTTTGGCGAGCGGCCCGAGTCGGAGGTGAAACTGATCAAGCTGCTGAGCCAGGGCACTGCGGGCAGCTTCGACAACGCCGACCGGCTGGCGGCGCTGAATTACCAGAATGGCGATTTCGCCACCGCCCAGCAGTTGCTGGAGCATGCCGGCGATGGCGGCCTGGCCTGGTGGCTGCGGGCCAAGATGGCCCTACGTGATGGCGACAAGGTGGCTGCTGCTGCCGCATACGCCAAGGCCGCCGCGGCCTTCCCCCGAGACGAGAGCTGGGGCTTTCGCGGTGATTACGACGGCAATTACGAAGACCTCAAGCCCGGTTGCCGGGTCGAAGGCGAAAGCGCCCTGCTGGCCCTGGATCGTGGCGACTACGTGCAAGCCTTCGAGCTGCTCTACCGAAGCGGCGACATCTACTGGCACGACGCAGCCACTGTGGCGGAGCGGGTGCTGACCCTGGATGAACTCAAGCAGTTCGTCGATACCCAGGTACCCGCACCGCCGCCGACGCCCAAGCAGCCGGACGCCTACTACGAAACCCTGCCGATTGCCGCCCAGGTGCGCGAATTGCTCGGCCGGCGCCTGCTGCGCGAAGGCCGCTACGAAGAGGGTTGGGGCTACTTCGACAGCCCGGAGCGCCAGGCCATCGCCAAGGCTTACGGTGAGTACCGGCGCAGCGCCGAGTCGGCCTGGTTGCCCACGCGTCGGGCAGAGGCCTATTACCAGGCCGGCAAGCTGGCCCGTGCCTCGGGCATGGAGATCCTGGGTTACGAAATGGGCCCGGACTATCACAGCCTCTGGGGCAGCTACAGCCTGGAGATCCCGCCAGTGCAGGCCGGGCCCTTTGTCAGCGCCGATGAAGTGCAGCGTCAGCAAGCCACCACCGCCGCGCCCGACGTGCGTTACCACTACCGCTACCTGGCCGGGGAGCTGGGCAACCAGGCCGCGGACTTCCTGCCTCACACCAGCCAGGCCTATGCCGCGGTGCTGTGCAAGGCGGCGCGCTGGACCCGGGGCAGCGATGCGGAGATCACCTACTACCGGCGCTACGTGGAAAACGGTCCCTTTGTGGAGTGGGCCGGCAACTTTGGCATGAACTGCCAGGAGCCGGACTTCGGCAGCGCCAACAAGCGCTACCTGACCCAGTGGCTGTCGGCCTCGCGCACGGCGATGAGCGAGCACAAGCTGGCGACGGGGGCGGGGGCCGGCGTGGTGCTCGGGGCTGCCTATTGGCTGTGGCGCCGCCGCGTCCAAAGGGCCTAAACAAGACCTGTAGCCGCTGCCGCAGGCTGCGAACGAGCTGGGCGGCACTCCGACGCAGCGGTCGCGGCGATTGTTGGGGCGTGCGCATGCTGTCGGGAGATTGCCAGGCAAGGCCCTTTGGGCCTTTTCGCAGCTTCGCTATGGCTCAGCAGCGGCTACAGAGATCGGTGCAGCAGAGATCGAAGTGGCGGCGATCCTTGGGCCCGTCAGGCCTGCTGGACGAAGGTCAGGCGCAAGGCAAAGCCGATCAGCAGGCTGCCAAACAGCCATTGCTGCAAACGTTGCGCCGAGGGGCTGCGCTGCATCCAGCGGCCCAGCCCGGCACCGGCCAGGGCGTAGCAGCAGTCGAACAGCCCGCCCACCGCCACCAGCAACACACCCAGGGTGACGAATTGGGGGGCTACCGCGCCGGCCTGGGGATCGATGAACTGCGGCAGCAGCACCGAGCAGAACAGCAACGCCTTGGGGTTCAGCAGGTTGGTCAGCAGGCCGCGCTGGATCGCCTGGCGCCAGCGCAGGGGCGTGGCCGCCGTGCCGGCGCTGTCGAGGTTGGGCAGGAGGTTGGCCCGCAGGCACTGGATACCGATCCACAGCAGGTAGGCGGCGCCCGCCAGGCGTACCACGTCGAAGGTCCAGGGGGCGGCCTTGAACAGCGCCGCCAGGCCCAGGGCGGCCAGGGCCACATGACAGCCGCGGGAGACAGCCAGCCCCAGGGCCGTGGCCAGCGCCTGGGCCTTGCCCTGGCGGGCACCGGTCTGCAGCAGCAGGATCATGTCAGGCCCGGGCAGCAGGTAGACCACCGCCAGAGCCAGGAAATACATCCACAGTTGCGCCACCTTGCACCCCCATTCGTTGTCGAGTCGGTGCGCCCAGTTTAGGGCCACAGGGGCGGGCAGGTGCTTGCGTAATCAACCAGCAAGGCGGTGAAAATTGGCATAATCTTCCAGCTTTCAATGGAATGACCATCCGGATATGCCAAACATGAAACTCGATACCTACGACCGCAAGATCCTCGCCGCCCTGCAGCGCGACGGCCGCCTGAGCAATGTGCAACTGGCCGAGGAGATCGGCCTGTCGCCGTCACCCTGTTTGCGCCGGGTGCGCATGCTGGAGGAGGCGGGGGTGATCCGTGGCTACCAGGCGACCCTGGACCGGGATGAAGTGGGGCTGGGGCTGACGGTGTTCGTCGGGGTCAAGGTGGAACGGCACAACGACGCCGAGGCCGAAGCCTTCCGCCAGGCGGTGTTGCAGTTGCCGGAAGTGATCTCGGCGTTCCTGGTCTCCGGCGAATCGGACTTCCTGCTGCAGGTGGTGGTCCCGGATCTGCGCGGTTACGACCGTTTCCTCACTGGCCACTTGCTGAAGATCCCCGGGGTCAGCGACATCCGCAGCAACTTTGCCATTCATACGGTGAAAACCCCGGGGCCCCTGCCATTGGGGCATCTACCGGGGTGATCAACAGCGCTGGCCGGGGCGTTTGTTCGCGCATGACCGCGTAGCGGGCGCAAACCCGCTACTGGTGGACCTGGCTCAGGTCCACCAGTAGCGCACCAGGTGGAAGAAGATCGGCGCGGCGAAGCACACCGAATCCAGGCGATCGAGCATGCCGCCGTGGCCCTCGATCATGTGTCCCCAGTCCTTGACCCCGCGGTCGCGCTTGATCGCCGACATGACGATGCCGCCGGCAAAGCCCAGCAGGTTGATCAGCAGGGCGATCAGGAACGACTGCCAGATGTTGAACGGGGTGATCCAGAACAGCGCGCCGCCGATCAAGGACGCCAGGAGGATGCCGCCGACAAAGCCCTCGACGGTCTTGGACGGCGACAGGTTGGGGGCGATCTTGCGTTTGCCGAAGAGTTTTCCACAGACGTACTGCAGCACATCCGAGAGCTGCACCACGATCACCAGATAGGCGATCAGCAGCAGGTTGCGGCCTTCGTAGCCAGCGATGTCCAGGGTCAGCAGGGCCGGCACGAAGGACACGCAGAACACCGCGATCATCAGCCCCCACTGAACCTTGGAGGCGCGTTCCAGAAAGTGCGTGCTGTCGCCCCCCAGGGACGCCAGGATCGGCAGCAGCAGGAAGACGTAGACCGGGATGAAGATCGAGAACAACCCGTACCAGTCGGAGTAGATCAGCAGGTACTGCAGGGGCAGGGCCAGGTAGAAGGCCGCCACCAGGGCCGGGTAGTCGCTGCGCCGGGTCGGGGTCAGGGTGAGGAATTCGCGCAGGGCGTAGAACGACACCGCGTAGAACAGCAGGATCACCGCCGCCGTGCCGAGCCAGAAGGCGATGCCGATCACCAGCACCATCACCCACCAGGCATTGATCCGCGCATTGAGGTTGTCGATCACCGGGTTGGGCGCGCCGCGGGTGCGCCACTTGAGGATGAAACCGATCAGCGAGGCCAGCACCAGAATGGCGCCGATGCCGCCGAACAACATCAGGGTCTGCTTATCCATTTCAGCTGTGCTCCGGAGCCATGGCCAGCAGCGCGGCGCGGCTGCGTTCGAGAAAGTGTTCCTTGCTTTCATCCTCTTCCAGGGTCAGTGGCGCACCGAAGCTGGTGGTGCACAGCAGGGGCAGGGGCAGGAAGCGGCCCTTGGGCATGACCCGGTTGAGGTTGGCGATCCACACCGGAATCACCTCCACCTGTGGATAACGTTTGGCCAGGTGGTAGATCCCGCTCTTGAACGGCAGCAGGCCGTCTTCCAGGTTGCGCGTGCCCTCCGGAAAGATGATCAGCGAGTCGCCGTTGTCCAGGGCATCGAGCATCGGCTGCAGCGGGTTGTTATCCACAGCCTCCTTGCGCTCGCGGTCGATCAGCACGCCGTTGAACACCCGGTTGATGATGTAGCGGCGCAGGGCGCTTTTGTGCCAGTAGTCGGCACCGGCCACGGGCCGGGTCAGTTTGCGCAGGGCCGGCGGCAGCGAGGCCCAGAGCAGCACGAAGTCGCCGTGGCTGCTGTGGTTGGCGAAGTAGATCCGCTGCACCGGTCGCGGCGCGGAGCCGAGCCACAGGCTGCGGGCGCCAGTGATGCTGCGGGCGGCGGAGGTGATGAGGTTGGCAACCAGGGGTTCGAACATGGGCATTCCTTATCCGGCGAAGGTCAGCCAGGGGCTGGCCAGGATCAAGCTCAACAGCACCAGCACTTGTGCCGCCAGCAGCAACGCCTGGCGGCGCAGCAGGCCCAGGGCACCGCGGCTGCGTTCGTTCCAGGGCCGGCCGCCGCGCTGCGCAGGTTGCAGGCCGAGGGCGCTCAGGGCCTGATCCAGGGCCTGGGTGCTGTGTTCGAGGGACGCGGGGCCATCGGCCACGCGCTGAAACAGGTCGGCGTCGAAGGCCACGCGCAGCGCCAGGTACTTTTCCACCAGCCCCAGCAGCACCAGGGCGAGGCTGACGATCAGTCCTCCCAGGCTGACACTGGCCAGCAGGTACTGGCCCAGGCCATACAGGGCGCCCAGCAGGGTCAGGCCTGTGGATAACTGATCCAGGGCCCGGCCCCGGCGCAGCAGGCTGGCGACGCTGTAGAGCTGCATCTCACTGGACATGGGCCGCTCTCTTGCTACTGATCAGGGTTTCCAGCGCCTGCCGATGGGCCGCTTGCAGGACGATCTGCGGGCGTGCCCGCTGGATCTGCACGATGGCCGCGTCCACGGTGGCGGCGCGGCCGCTGTGCAGCAGCCAGGCGGCAATGGCCGTGGCACTGCGGGAATAGCCCAGGGCGCAGCACACCAGCAGCGGGCCTTGCTGGCGCAGGCGTTCAACGGCTTGCGCCGCAGCCAGGCACTGCTCGGGGCTGAGGGCACACAGGTCCAGTACCGGCAGGCTCTGGTAGGCCTGCAAGCCACGGCGGTCCAGGGACAGCTCGGCGCACAGGTCGAGCACCGCGACAAAGGGGCTGTCCTTGAGCTCGGCTGGGGTGGGCAGGCGGCCGAGCCAGACGTTATCCACAACCTGATCCGGCTGTGGATGTTTTTTTGTCCACAGCCGCGAGTTGATCCAGGCCGCTGCCAGATAGGGCGCCAGCAACCAGCGGGCGGCGGGGCTCAGGCGTCCGTCCTCGCGTTTCTGGAACCCTGCGGCGCCGAGCAGCGCATAGTTCAGGGCCACCAGCAACAGCGCCACGGCGGGCCAGATCAACCACAGCCCGGTGCCGCCCCAGGTGAAGGCGGCCACCGCCAATAGCGCCGCGCCCAGGGCGTAGCGCCAGGCCAGTTGGCGGCGCCGCGGGTCTTGGGCCCGCTGTGCGCTGAACAGCGGGCTGGGGCGATCCAGCGGCCACAGCCAGACACACAGCCAGCCGGCCAGGGCGCCGGTAGGCACATCGACAAAGTGGTGTTGATAAGTGGTGAGCACCGACACCCCGATCAAGCCGAACCAGCCATGCACCAGCCAGCGCCAGAAGCCCTGGCTATGCCGGGCGTAGCAGACCCACAGCACCACCAGCAGCGCGATGTGCAGGGAAGGGGCCTGGTTGAAAGGTTTGTCGAAGCCGGCCAGCACCTCGAACAGCCAGCCGAACACCCCGTCCAGTTCTGGCCGGGCAAAGGTGAAGCGCAGCGGCCAGAGCAGGAAGCAACTGACCGCGATCACCTGGGCGGTGAGCAGGCGCAGGGCGTGGCGCTTGAGCTCGTCCCGGCTGCGCGGCAGCAGCAGGGAGAAGCCGTAGAGCAGGTCGATGGACCAGTAGGGCACGATGGTCCAGGCCCAGAACGGCATATGCTGCTCCCAGTCGAAGACCAGACTGCCGACGTCGTCCCGTTGCGCGGTGACCCAGGTGGCGAAGCCGTAGGTGCTGAAGAACAGCGGTGCCAAGAGCAGCAGCCAGAGCACCGCCGGTTTCAGCAGGCCTGGCTCCCGCGCCGGCAAGGCGCCTGCGCTCATCATTGCACCCGTTGCGCCAGGGACACGCTGAAGATCCCCCACTCATCCACGCGCATGGTGATCTTGCGAAAGCCCGCGGCTTCCACCAACTGATCCATTTCCGCCTGGGTGCGGCGGCGCATGACCCAGGCCTGGCCTTCGCGGTGGCTGGTCAGGGCGCGGGCGATCAGTTCCAGTTGCGGGTGCCACGGCTGGCCGGTGTACACCAGGTAGCCGCCGGGTTCCACGGCGCTGGCCAGCCCCGCCAGGGAACCGCCGACCATCTGGTTGTCGGCGAACAGTTCATAGAGCCCGGAGACCACCGCCAGGGTCGGCTTGGGATCAAGGGCGGCGAGGTCCTCACGGTCGAAGGCGTTGCCTTTGACGAAGCGCGCGATGTCACCCAGGCCCTTTTCCTGGATCAGGGCACTGCCGTCGCGCACGTTGATGTCGCTGTAGTCGCGCAGCAGGATCGATTCCGGCAGCGGGCTGACCCCTTGCAGGGCTTCGAGGATGTAGCGGCCGTGGCCGGCAGCGATGTCGACGATGCGCACTTCGCTGTCCTGCTCACGGAGCTTTTCCATGGCCTGGCGCAGCAACTCTTCCACGTGTAGCTTGCGCTGGCGAATGCCGCGCCAGCCGATGGAGTTCAGGTAGTTCTGGTCAATCAGCCGGCCCAGGGCGGAATGCCCGGTGGGTTGGTTGCGGTAGACGTAGTCCAGGGTGCTGCCGGAGTCGAAGCCGGTGTCGAAGCCCAGCTTGACCCCCGCCGACAGCTGGCTGCCCAGGCGCATGCTGGCGCGGGTGGCGCGCCAGTACAGGTCGCGCAGGGAGTTGTGGGGCAGCGGCGCGGCCAGGGCTTCGGACTCGGCGCAGGTCACGCCCAGGCGGTCGGCGTCCAGCAGGGCAGGGCGGTTCAGCGGGCGGGCGAAGTTCTGCAGGATGAAGCGGCGGATGCTGGCCATGGCCGGCGCGCGGTTCTTTTCTCCCAGGGTGTCGTGGAAGAAGCCCGGGAGGATGTGTTTTTCCTTGTGCAGGCTGCCCAGGCGTTCGAAGAACTGCTCCTGGGGCTTGCGGTGCACCACGAAGTCCGAGCCGGAGATCAGCAGTTGGGTCGGCACCTGAATGGCCTGGGCATCGGCCACCACCCGGTCGGCTGCTTCATACAGGCCCAGCAGCACGTTGACCGAGATCGCCTTGGTGATCAGCGGGTCGGCGTCGTAGCTGTGGACCCGTTCCGGGTCGTGGCTCAAGAAGCGCGCCTTGACGTAGCTGTTGACGAAGAAGTTGCCGCGAAAGCGCCGCATCAGGGCCAGGCCCGGGCGGGCGAAAGGCACGTACAGCTTGACCTTGAACGCCGGCGAGGCCAGCACCAGGGAGCGAATCCGTGGGGCGTAGTCGTGGACCCAGGTGGAGGCGATCACCGCACCGACGCTCTGAGCCACCACGGCGATGTTTTCTTCGTCGATGCCGTGGGCGCTGCCCAGGTGGTCGCAGAAGGTCTGCACGTCACGCACGCTGGTGGCGAAGCTCGGGCTGTCGCCCCGGGCGCCCGGCGATTGGCCGTGGCCGCGAGCGTCCCAGGCGAAGAAGTCGACCTGCGGCAGGTTCAGCTCGTCCACCAGATGGGCAATGCGCCCGGAGTGTTCGTGACCGCGATGGAACAGCATCACCGCCTGCCGCGGTTCGCCTGGGGCCACTTCAGTGGCCGGCCAGTGGCGGTAAAACAGTTCGACGCCGTCATGGGTCCGGAACGTCTGGTGTTGAGCGTCGCGCATTACCATTTCCTTATGCAGAGGGAGCGTTGTGCTGAACTTCTTTGAGGCCCTGGCGGACCCGATTGATCAGGGTGTAGACCAGCAGTGCGGCGACCAGTGCCAACACGCCGTTGATCCACAGGGCGCCGAGCCAGCCCAGGGCGATGCCGGTGGCCAGCACGCCGAGGATGAAGGCGCGGTCGCTTTTGCCCATGGGCCCGTCGTAGCGCCGTGAGGCGCCGACCATCGGCCCGAGCACACCGGCGTATTCGCTTAACAGCGCCAATAGGGTCACGGCCAGCACCAGCAGCAGGCTGACGCCCGGGAGCAGGGCGAAGGGCAGGATCAGGGCGCTGTCGGCGACCACGTCGCACAGTTCATTGAGGTAGGCGCCCAGGCGCGATTGCTGGCCGAATTCCCGGGCCAGCATGCCGTCGATGGCATTGAGCGCCATGCGCAGGATCATCCACAGCGGAATCAGGGCGAAGAGCCAGGTGTGGCTGGCGAACAGGGCGATGACGGTGCCGACCAGGAGTGAGACGACGGCGGCCAGGACGGTGATCTGGTTGGCCGTGGTGCCGTTGTCGTACAGGCGCTGCACCAACGGCCGCAGCAGGTTCTGAAAGCGCGGTTTGAGCTGGTAAATCGAGAGCATGATGGGACGGTTCCTTGTCGCACGCGGTGAGCAGGGCTGGATTATTGCCATAAATGCCAGGGGCTGACATCAGAAGTTTCTGCGTGAGCAACTGGCTGCCAGTGGTGTCTGGGCTCTGTACGAAAAGCCTGGATACTCGGTGATGCTGCGTTGAAAACGGTCTCGTGCGCGAGTCCGATCGGAATGCTCATTTACACCCCGTAAAGTCGAACGCGACCCCGGCCGTTCCTCGACCGTTTTCGCCTTGCCTGACCTTCGTCTCAAAACTGTTCGTACAGAGACTACGACGCACGCCGTAGATGAAAAGGCATGGCGTGCGACAAAAAAATCACTCGATGGCTTATACAGCAACGCATTGTCCCAGCGTTATCCGCAGCGCCGGCGCGCCTGGCGGTATTGATCGGCGCGCAGTTCCGGGTACTGGTGGATGGTCCGCCGAGCCTGCCGAGCAAAGCATCCGGATCGCAGCCATGAGTAAGGTTCCACGTGGAACACATGAACTGGGTAGCCCGTGGATTCCCGTCGGTCGTCTGGCGTTTATCGCTCTGTTTGCTGTCGCGGTACTGGCTGCTGCGGTGTGTGTGCTGCTGATCCGCGGCACCTGCTGCGGTTTCAGGAGCCGTTGCTGAAGCCTGTAGCTGCCGGGTTACCGGCGAAAGGCCGCCGCGCAGAATTTTTTTAAACCGGCTGTAACGCCGGGGAGCTTCCTCTCTCTAGTGCTATGACGGGATTGCACACGCCTCCCGTCGTCCCCTGCGATTATTGAGGAACAAAAAATGAACATGAAGAAAACTGCTGCTGGTGCTGCCCTGGCTTTCGCTGCCGCCACCCTGTTTGCCGGTGTTGCCACTCAGGCGTCGGCAGCTGATGCCCAGGTTCATTGTTATGGCGTCAACGGCTGCAAAGGCCAGAACGACTGCAAGACCAAAGACCACGCCTGCAAAGGCATGGGCGCTTGCAAAGGCCAGGGCTTCAAGGCGATGACCCAGTCGGAGTGCGAAAAAGCCGGCGGCAAAGTCGGCGAGTAAGCGGCGAATCCGTGCAGCCGCAGTGGGACTGACGACCACTGCGGCCACCTTGCGAGGAGTTCGCTATGTCTGACCTTTCTTCCTGCCTGGGCTATGGCCTGGGTTTGCGCAGCGCCTACTACCAGCAGATTCTCGATGAAGCACCGGACGTCGACTGGTTTGAAGTGGTGTCCGAGAACTTCATGGTCGAGGGCGGCAAGGCCCTTTACTACCTGGACGCCATTGCCGAGCGTTACCCCATCGTGATGCATGGGGTGTCGTTGTCCATTGGCGGTCCCCACGCCCTGGACCTGGACTACCTCAAGCAACTCAAGCAACTGGCCCGGCGGGTTGAGCCGGCCTGGATTTCCGATCACCTGTGCTGGAGCCGCGGCAACGCTCATCAACTGCACGATCTGCTGCCCTTGCCCTACACCGAGGAAAGCCTGGAATACGTGGCGGGCCGGGTGCGCCAGGTGCAGGAGGTGCTGGAGCGTCCCCTGGTGCTGGAGAACGTCTCCAGCTATGTGCGGGCCGCGGCGGATCAGTTCAGCGAGTGGGAGTTTCTGGCCGCCTTGAGCCAGCTCAGTGGCTGCGAGCTGTTGCTGGACGTGAACAACGTCTACGTCAGTTCACGCAATCACGGCTTCGATCCCTGGCAGTTCATCCAGGGGCTGCCGGCGCAACGGGTGCGGCAATTGCATCTGGCCGGGCATCAGGATCATGGCGACTACGTGATCGACACCCATGACCAGCCGGTCTGCGATCCGGTCTGGGCGCTGTATCAGCGCACCCTGCAACACCTTGGGCCGGTCGCGACCCTGCTGGAGCGTGACGATCATTTTCCGCCGTTGAGCGAACTGCTCGGCGAACTGCACAAGGCTCGCGCGCTGGGGCAACGGGCGCTGTCCGGGAGGCTTGAATGCGCCTGAACGAATGGCAACTGGCCTTTGAACGCTACCTGCTGGCCGAGCAGTCCCAGGCGGACAGCCTGCTGGGCAACAGCCTGATCGGCGGACCGACCCTGAATGTCGCCACCGGTCTGGCGATTTACCACAACGCCTACCAGGCGCGGCTGCTGGAAGTCATGGTGGCGGACTTTCCGACGATCCTGCAGTGGCTTGGCGATGAGGAGTTCGCGTCACTGGCCGGCGCTTATATACGCCAATCTCCCTCCCGGCATTTCAGCCTGCGCTGGTTGGGGCAGGGCTTCGCCGAGTTCATCCAGGGCCATCTGGTGCCGGAGCAGGGCCTGCCCCTGGCGGAACTGGCGCGCCTGGAGTGGGCGTTCACCCTGGCCTTTGACGCCGCCGAGGCCCAGGTGCTGACGGTGGCGGACATGGCGGCCCTGGACGCCGAAGAGTGGCCGCTGCTGCAACTGCAACTGGCGCCTTGTGTGCAGTGGCTGGACTGCCGTTACAACAGCCTCGCCCAGTGGCGCGCGGTCAAGGATCGGGCGGATTTCCCCGAGAGTGCTTTACTCGAACAAGAGCAGCCTTGCCTGGTATGGCGGGTGGATCGGGTCTGTCGCTATCGCAGCTTGTCGTCAGCAGAAGCCCAAGGGTTGCGAGGCATGATCGAGGCGCAGTGGAGTTTCGCGGAACTCTGTGCCGAGCTGGCCGTCACTTACCTTGAGGGGGCCCCGTTGCAGGCCGTTACCTGGCTCAAACAGTGGGTCGAAGACGGCCTGGTGGTACGCCGCGAGTCCTGGAAAACCGCTGGAAATTCGATAGCCAGCTAATTTTCCAAGATGGTCTACCCTCATTTCAGACGTCTGAAACAGGGGGGATTTTTCATGCTCGCGCAACTTCCACCGGCCTTACAGAATCTGCAATTACCCTTGCGCCTGCGGCTCTGGGATGGCCATGAATTCAATCTTGGGCCGGAGCCCAGCGTCACCATCGTGGTCAAGGACCCGCAGCTGGTTGCGCAATTTACCCATCCCAGCCTGGACGCACTGGGGGGCGCCTTTGTCGAGGGCAAGCTGGAACTCGAAGGCTCCATCAGTGAAGTCATCCGGGTGTGCGATGAGCTGAGCCAGGCCTTGCTGAATGAGGATGACGACGATCAGCCGGTGCGCACGCAGCACGACAAGGCCACGGACGCGGCGGCCATTTCCTACCATTACGACCTTTCCAACGCCTTCTATCAGCTCTGGCTCGACAGTGACATGGCCTATTCCTGCGCCTACTTCGAGACCGGCAGCGAGTCCCTGGAACAGGCCCAGCAAGCCAAGTTCCGCCACCTGTGCCGCAAGCTGCGCCTGCAACCGGGGGATTACCTGCTGGATGTCGGTTGCGGTTGGGGCGGGCTGGCCCGTTACGCTGCCCGCGAGTTCGGCGCCAAGGTCTTTGGCATCACCTTGAGCAAGGAACAACTGGCCCTGGCCCGTGAACGGGTCAGTGCCGAAGGCCTGGACGATCTGGTGGAGCTGCAGTTGCTGGACTATCGCGACCTGCCTCAGGATGGCCGCTTCGACAAGGTGGTCAGCGTCGGCATGTTCGAACATGTGGGCCATGCCAATCTGCCGGAATACTGCCGGACCCTGTTCAACGCGGTGCGCGAGGGCGGCCTGGTGATGAACCACGGCATCACCGCCAAGCACACCGACGGACGTCCCGTGGGCCGGGGCGCCGGGGATTTCATCGAGCGGTATGTATTCCCCAATGGCGAGCTGCCGCACCTGGCGATGATCTCGGCGCAAATCAGCGAGGCCGGGCTGGAAATCGTCGATGTCGAAAGCCTGCGCCTGCATTACGCCCGCACCCTGGATCACTGGAGCGAGCGCCTGGAGGACAACCTGGAGGCGGCCGGCCAGCAGGTGCCGCCGCAAGCGCTACGGATCTGGCGGCTGTACCTGGCGGGTTGCGCTTATGCGTTTGCCAAGGGCTGGATCAATCTGCACCAGATCCTCGCGGTCAAGACCCATGCCGATGGCAGTCATGAGTTGCCCTGGACCCGGGACGACCTCTATCACCCCTAGGCCCGGCAGCGTTTGCTGCAGACCCTGAGTGGCTCCCTACAGGATCGGTGAAATCAGCCGCGCGACCCGCATGCCCAGTTGTTGCAGGCGGTGGGTCTGGCGGCTTTCTTCCCGGGCGATTTCCCGGGCCTTGGCGAAGTCGGCGTCCAGCATCTGCTCCACCTCGGTGGCGAAGTCGTCATCCACGGTCAGCAGCATCACTTCGAAATTCAAGCGGAACGAACGGTTGTCCAGGTTGGCGCTGCCAATGGCGCTGATCTCGTTGTCGATCAACACCACCTTTTGATGCAGGAACCCCGGCTGATAACGGAAGACCCGGACCCCGGCGCGCACCGCCTCGAAGGCGTAGAGGCTGGAGGCGGCGTAGACGATGCGATGGTCCGGGCGCGAGGGCAGCAGGATGCGCACGTCCACATCCCGCAGCACGGCCAGGCGCAGGGCGGCGAAGACCGCTTCATCGGGAATGAAATACGGGCTGGTGATCCACACCCGTTCGGTGGCGGCATGGATCGCTTCGACGAAGAACAGCGAGCATGTTTCGTAGGCATCGGCGGGACCGCTGGCGAGCAATTGGCAGAGCACGCCGTCATCCGGGTAGGTGTCTGGAAGGATCAGCGGCGGCAGTTCCCGGGCCGCCCAGAACCAGTCTTCGGCAAAGGACTCCTGCAGGCAGGCCACCACCGGGCCGCTGACCTGGACGTGGGTATCGCGCCAGGGCGCCAAGGGCGGCTTCTTGCCCAGGTATTCGTCACCGACGTTGTGCCCGCCGACAAAGCCCAGCAAGCCGTCCACCACCACAATCTTGCGGTGATTGCGGAAGTTCACCTGGAAGCGGTTGAGCCAGCCACTGCGAGTGGCGAAGGCATGCACCTGGACCCCGGCGTCACGCAGGGTCTGCACATAAGCGGCGGGCAGGGAATGGCTGCCGACGCGGTCGTAGAGCAGATGGATGGAGACGCCTTCGGCGGCCTTTTCCAGCAGCAGGCGTTGCAGGCGCCGGCCCAGCTCGTCGTCGTGAATGATGAAGAACTGGATCAGCACCGCCTTGTGGGAGCGGCGGATGGCATTGAAGATCGCTTCGAAGGTGGCGTCGCCGTTGACCAGCAGGCGCACCTGATTGTTGGCCAGGCACGGCATGCGCCCCAGCTTGGGCATGGCCCGCAGCGTGGCATAGGCCTGGGAGGCACGGGCGGTGAGCGCCTCTTCGACCCAGGGCCGCCAGTTCAGCTCATTGATGGCCTTGTGCATTTCCACGTTGGCCTGGCGCCGGGCCTGGATGTAGGCATCGAAGGTGCTGCGGCCGAACACCAGGTAGGGAATCAGGGTCAGGTAGGGCATGAACATCAGTGACAGGGCCCAGGCAATGGCGCCTTGGGCGGTCCTGACGGTGAGCACCGCGTGGATCGCGGCGATCAGCCCGAGAAAATGCAACAGCGCGATGAGATAGCCGAAGATGTGCGGGCCAAAATAATCCATGGGGCAACCTTTGCTCCTGAAGATTCAATGCCTAACAGACCATGTTCCACAGCGAATGTCGCTATTTTATTCTGCATGCAACGCCGTGCCTTGGCCGAAGTCTAACGGCCACTACTGTCTAGGAGTCATTCGATGAAACTTCGTTTACTGGGTTGGGCCTTGGCGGCGGGATTGGCGCTGCCACTGGCTGCGCAGGCGCAGATGCTGCAACCGGGCTTGTGGGAACTGACCAGCAGCAACATGAAGGTTGATGACCAGAACTTGCCGGACTTGTCGCTGATTCTTGGCCAGCTGCAGCAACAGATGACCCCGGAACAACGGGCGATGCTGGAGAAACAGGGCGTGACCATGGGCGGCAAGGGTATTCGGGTGTGCTTGACGCCGGACCAGGTGAAATCCGACACCATTCCGCTGCAGGACCCGCAATCGGGTTGCCAGCAGCAGGTCACCGAGCGCAACGGCAATCAATGGAAGTTTCGTTTCACTTGTCCCAAGGCTCAGGGCAACGGGGTGGCCAAGTTCATCAGTGATCGCGAGTTCACCACCAACGTGATCGGCACCTTCAATGCCACCGGCCTGCAGCAAAAAGGCAGCATGGACACCCGCGCCGTATGGCTGGGCCAGGACTGCGGCACGGTCAAACCTCGCGCTTCCTGACCGCCCCTGGTGAGCGGCCGGAGGGCCGCTGCGCTTGTCGGCGAAGCGGCCCTCCAGGCACCTGGACCAGGGCCCTCGCCGACAAGCCCGGGCTCCGGCTAGCTAATCCGTTCCACTACCTGCTCCAGCGTCAGCTGTCCCAGATCCTCGCCATCTCTGCTGCGCAGGCTGACGTAGCCTCCGGCTTTCTCCTTGTCCCCGATCACCAGCAGGTAGGGCACTTTCTGCAGGCTGTGCTCACGGATCTTGTAGCCGATCTTTTCGTTGCGCAGGTCGGCACTGGACCGCAGCCCCTCTCGGCGCAGGCGTTCGCTGATTTCCCAGGCATAGTCCGCCTGAGCTTCGCTGATGTTGAGCACCACCACCTGCTGCGGCGCCAGCCACAAGGGCAGGGCGCCGCCATGGTGCTCGATGAGGATGCCGATGAAGCGCTCCAGGGAGCCGAACAGCGCGCGGTGCAGCATCACCGGTTGCCGGCGTTCGCCGTTGTCGGCGATGTAGCTGATGGCGAAGCGCTCGGGGAGGTTGAGATCCACTTGCAGGGTGCCGCACTGCCAGTCGCGGCCAATGGCGTCGCGCAGCACGAACTCCAGTTTCGGACCGTAGAAGGCGCCTTCTCCCGGGTTGAGCCGATAGTCGATCTGCATGCTTTGCAGGGCGCCGACCAGGGCGCTTTCCAGCTGATCCCAGGTCTCGTCGCTGCCGATGCGATTGGCCGGGCGCGTGGAGAGCTTCACCGCCACCTCGTCAAAACCGAACTCCTTATAGATGTCGAACACCAGGGCGATGGTGCGGGCGCATTCGTCTTGCATCTGTTCCGGGGTGCAGAAGATGTGGGCGTCGTCCTGGGTGAAGTGGCGGACCCGCAGCAAGCCGTGCAGTGCCCCTGAAGGTTCGTAGCGATGGACCTTGCCGAATTCGGCGATGCGCAGGGGCAGGTCGCGGTAGCTCTTCAAGCCGTGGCCGAAGATCGCCACCGCGCCGGGGCAGTTCATGGGCTTGAGGGCGAAGGTGCGCTGGTCCTCGGTGCTGGTGGTGAACATGTGGTCGCGGTAGTTCTGCCAGTGCCCGGAGGTTTCCCAGAGGCTGCGGTCCATCACGTCCGGGGTGTTCACTTCCTGGTAGCCGGCCTGTTCCTGGCGCTGGCGCATGTAGCCGATCAACAGCTTGAACAGGGTCCAGCCCTTGGCGTGCCAGAACACCGAACCCGGCGCGCAATCGTCGAAGTGGAACAGGTCCAGTTGCTGCCCCAGCTTGCGGTGGTCGCGCTTGGCGGCCTGTTCCTGACGCAGCAGATAGGCGTCCAGATCCTGGCGGGTGGCCCAGCAGGTGCCGTAGATCCGTTGCAACGGCGCGTTGCTGGCATCGCCGCGCCAATAGGCGCCGGCCACCTTGGTCAGCTTGAAGGCCCGCAACTGGCCGGTGGTACGCACGTGGGGGCCGCGGCACAGGTCTTCGAAATCGCCCTGGCGGTACAGCGACAGCACGGCCTCCGGGGGCAGGTCGCGGATCAGCTCGACCTTGTAGTGCTCGCCCTGGTCGGCGAAGTGTTGCAGCGCCTGCTCCCGGGACAGCTCGCGGCGGCGCAAGGTGTGGTTGGTGGCGGCAAGGCTGTGCATGCGCGCCTCGATCAGTTCCAGATCCTCGGGGGTGAAAGGGCGCTCATAGGCGAAGTCGTAGAAGAAGCCGTCCTCGATCACCGGGCCGATGGTGACCTGGGCCGAGGGATACAGCTGCTTCACCGCCATGGCCAGCAGGTGGGCGCAGGAGTGACGCAGGACTTCCAGGCCATCGGCATCGGTCGCGGTGACGATGCTCAGGCGGCTGTCGGTGTCCAACAGGTAGTCACAGTCCACCAGCCGGCCATCGACCCGTCCGGCCACGGCGGCTTTGGCCAGGCCGCTGCCAATGCTGGCGGCCACTTCGAACACGGACAACGGCTGGTCGTACTCACGGCACGCGCCATCAGGCAGGGTGATGCGGATCATCTTCGGTGGTCCTTGGTCAGGCTTGGGGGATTAGCGGATGAAGCGCAGGGGCAGGCCCTGACAGTGGTCGTACAGACGCCCCTGGTGCCAGGCGAGCTGACCCGAGACCAGGGTGGTGGCGACGCTATGGCGAAAGCGTTGGCCGGCAAACGGCGTCCAGCCGCATTGGGCAAGAATCGGCTGGCGGTCCACAGCCAAGCCCTCGGGCTCGGCGCGGATCAGCACCAAGTCGGCCCAGTAGCCTTCGCGCAGGTAGCCACGGTCGGGGATGGCGAACAGGTCGGCGACCCGGTGGCTGGTCTTGGCCACCAGGGTGGTCAGGGGCAGGACCTGGTCCGCCACCAGTTCCAGCAAGGCCGGCAAGGCGTGCTGCACCAGAGGCAGGCCGGCGGGCGCACGGGTGTAGGGCTGCTGTTTCTGTTCCCAGGTGTGGGGCGCGTGGTCACTGCCGATGATGTCCAGGCGCTGGCTGTTGAGGGCCTGGCGCAAGGCGTCGCGATCGGCCTGGGTCTTGATCGCCGGGTTGCATTTGATCAGGTGGCCAAGACGCGAGTAGTCGCGGTCATCGAACAGCAGGTGGTGCAGGCAGACTTCGGCGGTGATGCGCTTTTCGGCCAGGGGCCGGTCCTCGAACAGGGCCAGTTCCCGGGCGCTGGTCAGGTGCAGGACGTGCAGGCGGGTGCCGTGTTTCTTCGCCAGTTCCACCGCCAGGGACGAGGAGCGGTAGCAGGCCTCGGCGTCGCGAATGCGTGGGTGAGCTGCGGCGGGAATCTGCTCGCCATAGAGTTGCTGCCAGCGTTGTTGCTTGAGCTGGATGCTCGGGGTGTGTTCGCAGTGGGCCAGGAGGAGGGTCGGTACCTGGCGAAACAGCCGGTCCAGCACGTGCGGATCGTCCACCAGCATGTTGCCGGTGGAGGCGCCCATGAACACCTTGACCCCGGCGACCTCGGTGGGATCGAGGGCGGCGACGGTGTCGAGGTTGTCGTTGCTGACGCCGAAGTGAAAGCCGTAGTTGGCCACCGAGGCGATCGCTGCGCGGCGTTTCTTGTCGGCCAGGGCGGCCAGGGTCAAGGTCGCCGGCGAGGTGTTGGGCATGTCCATGAAGCTGGTGATGCCACCGGCCACTGCGGCGCGCGACTCGCTATGGATGCTGCCTTTTTCCGGGGCGCCGGGATCGCGAAAGTGCACCTGGTCGTCGATCATCCCTGGCAGCAGCCATTGGCCCTGGGCGTCGATTTCCAGTTCGGCGCTGAGGTGGTCGAGGCTGCCGATGGTCTCGATGCGCCCGTGATTGACCAGCAGGTCGGCGTCGAACTCCCGTCCTTCGTTCACCAGGCGGGCATTGCGGATAAGGATTCGGCTCATGCTCAAAACTCGTTCTGCAGGGCCTTGTAGCCGCGGACCAGATCGACGTTGGTGCGGGCCACGTCCTCGGAAAACTCCGAGGCACTGATGCTCACCGGAGGGAACTGCGCCAGGTCGGTCTTGGGGCCGATGCGGGTGGTGGAGGGCACGTAGAAGCCTGGGGGCAGGTCGCGCCCGTCCACCACCGAGTTGTGGCGGACCACGCTGCCGTCGCCCACCACGCAGTTGAACAGCACGCTGTTGAAACCGATGAACACCCGGTCGCCGACCACGCAGGGGCCGTGGACGATGGAGCGGTGGGCGATGGAGGTGTGCTGGCCGATGGTGACGGCGGCGCCGGATTTGGAGTGGATCACCACGCCGTCCTGAATGTTCGAATTGGCGCCGATGGTGATGGCTTCCATCTGGCCGCTGGCGTCGACCTCGTCGGCGCGGATCACCGCGTAGGGGCCGACGAACACGTTGTCGCCGATCACCACCTTGCCGCAGATGATGGCGGTCTTGTCCACGTAGGCGGATTCGGCGATCACCGGCAGATCGCCGGAAGGGTTTTTACGAATCATGGCGCGAGTCCTTCAAGGGGGAACTGATGACTTCCACCGCGCCATCGCGAATGGCGTTGTAGAAACAGTTGGGGCGGCCGGTGTGGCAGGCGGGGCCTTGTTGCTCCACTTGCAGCAACACGGCGTCGCCATCGCAGTCCAGGCGCGCTTCGATCAGGCGCTGGCGGTGGCCCGAGCTTTCGCCCTTGCGCCACAGGCACTGGCGCGAGCGCGACCAGTAGCAGACCTGGCCGCTGGCCAGGGTTTCGGCCAGGGCCCGGCGGTTCATCCAGGCCAGCATCAGCACCTCGCCGCTGTCGTGTTGCTGGGCGATGGCGGCGATCAGTCCGTCGCTGTTCCAGGGCAGGGCATCGAGCACCGCGGTCAGCGGCCAGCGACTGCCCTGGGCAGCGCTTTCCAGGTCCAGCAGTGTCAGCGGCGGGCGTTGGATCATGGTCGGCTCAGGGCGTCGTACAGGGTGTTGAGGTTGTATTCGAACAGCCCGATGAAGGTGCTGGCCGGACCCGTGGCGGAGAGCGCGTCGGAGTACAGGGTGCCGCCGATATGGGCGCCGCTTTCGTCGGCGATCTGCTTGAGCAGGCGGGCGTCCTTGATGTTCTCCATGAACACCGCCTTGACCTTGGCGTTGCGGATCTGGGTGATCAGCGCCGCGACTTCGGCGGCCGAGGGTTCGCGTTCGGTGGACAGACCCTGGGGCGCCATGAAGTCGATACCGTAGGCCTGGCCCAGGTAGCCGAAGGCGTCGTGGGAGGTGACGATCTTGCGGTTGCCCGGGGGCAGGGCGCCGAGTTTGGTCTTGGCCTCGGCCAGCAGGCGGTAGATCTGTTGCAGGTAGGCCTGGCTGTTGCGCTGGTAGTCGGCCTGGTGGGCCGGGTCGGCGGCGATCAGCGCCTGGGTGATGGTGTTCACATAGAGTTCGCTGTTGGCCAGGTTGTGCCAGGCGTGCGGGTCGGGCACCTGTTCGCCGTCCTCGTCCAGGGTCCGTGGAATCACCCCGCGACTGGCGGTGATCACCGCAGTCTTGGTGGCCGAGCTGGCCACCAGGCGATCCAGCCAGGGTTCGAAGCCCAGGCCGTTCTTGATGATCAGCCGGGCCTTGAGCAGGGCCTTGGCATCGTCCGGCGTGGGTTCGTAGGTGTGGGCGTCTTCATCGGCGCCTACCAGGTTGGTGATCTGTACATGCTCGCCGCCGACCTGGCGGGTGATGTCGGCGAGGATGCTGAAGCTGGTGACCACGGCCAGCTTGTCCGCGGCCTGGGCGGTGGACCACGACAGTGGCAGCAGCAGGCTGAACAGCACGAGTAGAGCGCGCATCGGGAAACACCTCATGGGGATGTGAGTAACGGCGGGCGGTGCAACAGGCCGTGTACCGGACCGAACACCACGGACAGCAGGTACAGGCTGCCCGCCACCAGCACGATGGCCGGTCCGCTGGGCAGCGAGTAATGGAATGACAGCAACAGGCCGAGCCACACCGAGAGACAACCCAGCAGCGCGGCGATGCCCATCAACAGCGGCAGCCGCCGGCTCCAGAAGCGCGAGGCGGCGGCCGGCAGCATCATCAGCCCCACCACCATCAGGGCGCCGATGGCCTGGAAACCGATCACCAGATTGAGCACCACCAGGGTCAGGAACAGGCCGTGAGCCAGGGGACCCAGGCGACTGACACTGTGCAGGAACAGTGGGTCGAGGGTGTCCAGCAGCAGGGGTTTGTAGATCAGGGCCATGGCCAGCAGGCTGACGGCCGAGACCAGGAGCATGCCGTTGAGGGTCGGGCCGTCCACCGCCAGGGCCGAGCCGAACAGCAGGTGCAACAGATCCAGGCGTTTGCCCGCCAGCCCGAGGATCAACACGCCGCTGGCCAGGGAGATGGGGTAGATAGCCGCGATGCTGGCGTCTTCCCGCAGGCCGGTGCGGCGGGTGATCCAGGCCGCGAGGCCGGCCATGCCCAAGCCGGCGCCCAGGCCGCCGAAGGTCAGGGCCGGCAAACTGAGACCGGCGAACCAGAAGCCCAGGGCCGCTCCGGGAAGGATGCCGTGGGCCACCGCATCGCCGATCAAGCTCATACGTCGCAGGATCAGGAAGACGCCCAGGGGGGCGGTGCTGCAGGCCAGGACCAAACCGCCGAGCAAGGCCCGGCGCATGAACACGAATTCGCTGAAGGGTTGCCAGAACTGTGCGGCGAACTGCATCACACCACCTGCGTCTGGAAGGGCGGGGCGATCAGTTCTTGGCTCTGGCCCAAGACACAGCCGCTGCTTTTGACCCACAAGGTCTGGGGGATGTGCTGGCGCACGGCGGCCAGGTCATGACAAACCACTACCAGCGTTCGGCCCTGGGCGTGCCAGCTGTGCAGGTGTTGCCAGAGCAGGGTCTGGCCCGCTTCGTCGAGGGCGGCGTGGGGTTCGTCCAGGAGCAGCAGAGGCGCTTCGGTCAGGCTCAGTCGGGCCAGCAGCGCGCGCTGTAATTCCCCACCGGAAAGGGCCATCAACGGGCGGCTTTCCAAGCCACTCAAATGCCAGTCTTCGAGCACCGCCTGAAGTTTTTCTGCCCGGGCCCTGGCGGGTTCACGCTTGCCCCAGAAGCCACCGGCCACCAGCGCTTCAAGGCTGATAGGGAACTGGCGATCGAGGTGTTGCTGTTGCGGCAGAAACGAAAAGCCGCCCCGTTTGGGCGCCGCCAGATCGACCTTGCCGGCCAAGGGTTTTTGCAGCCCGGCCAGGACTTTCAGCAGGCTGCTTTTGCCCGAACCGTTGGCGCCGATGATGGCGCTCAGGCTGCCGCTGGGCAGGTGCAGGTCCAGGGCTGGAGTCAGGGGTTGGCCCGGCGCGCCCCAGCGCAAACCTCGACAGCGGATCATCAGGCCTCCCAGTTCCAGCGGCTTTGCGCCACGGCGTCGTGGGCGTGCAGGCTTTCCGCATGCACGACCCGCAGTTGGAAGGCGTTGACCCCGGGGGAGCGGCGCAGGGCCAGATTCAGGCGGCGGGCGGCGTCTTCGCAGAACATCAGGTTTTGTCCGTTGGCCAGGGCGAAGGCCTGCTCATCGGCGCGTTTGACCGCCGTCTGCACGGCAGTGCCCAGGGCGTTTTCCGCGTCGTTGATCAGTGCAATCAACGGCAGTTCGTCGAGGAAGTCGTCCAGGCGCAGATGCAGTTCGGCGTTGCTGCGTTGGCTATGGGGCGTGGCGACTATGCCTTGGGTCGAGCCCAGCCAGGCCAGGATCTCGGCGTGCTGCAATGGCCGGTTGGCGAAATCGTCGACGAATTGCTGTTGGATCAACTGACGGGACAGGGCGGCCGAGCAAGGGCAAGTGGAGGAATAAGGCACGACAATTTTTAGTTCCACGTGGAACATCGCGTTTTTCAGCCGTACTTCGATGCTCAACGGATAGCTCTTCCAACCGGCCAAAGGACTGACCAATGCCGGGCGTTTGAGCAGCAGATCGAAGTGCAGGCGCAGGTAGGCGCTGTTGGCCAGGCCTTCGTGACTGTCGAGAAAGCGCTGTAGCACTTGGCGCAGCAGAGCAGGCGTGAGGTTGTCCTGTTCGAGCATTTCCAGGGCCAGGTACAGCCGCGACATATGAATGCCTCGCGCCTCGCCGTCGTCGAGGCTGACTCCGGCGTCCGCTTTGGCAGCGATCCGTTGGCTGTCCATCAGTACAGGTAAGGCAATGCCGCACATGCCCACCCATTCCAGGGGCAAGGCTTGGCGTGAGGCCTGCGCGGCGATATCCGGCAGAGTCAGCGCGTTCATGAACAGGTCCGTCGTTAGGAATATTTCTGCATGTTATATTATAACAATACATCCGATGAAACATTTTTCCTCGGCGGTTCTTTGGCCTGTTCTTGTGAGTACGGACACTCCCTCATCTGCGGTATTTGTCATGCACAGACGTCAATTGCTCAACCTGCTGTTGGCCGGTACGGCCCTGATGTTGCCCTGGGCTGTTTCTGCCGCGCAGATCCGTAATGCGCGGCTGTGGAAAGACGCCGACAAGCTGCGGCTGGTGCTCGATCTGAGTGGCCCGGTGCAGTACAAGACCTTCACTCTGAGCGCACCGGAGCGCTTGATCATCGATTTGAACGGCGCTCGCCTGAGTGGCGATTTCAGTCAGTTGCCCCTGGCCCGTACGGTGATCCGCGCGATCCGCTCCGGGCATTTTGGCCAGGGCGATACGCGGATCGTCCTCGACCTGAATGAGCCGGTGCAGCTCAACAGTTTTCTCCTGCCGCCCCAGGATGGGCAGGGCCATCGACTGGTGCTGGACCTGTCTGCGCCCGGCAAGGCGCCGTTGCAGATCGCCGCGGCCGCTGCGCCCCTGGCCAAACCCGAGGCGTCGCCGGGCAAGCCTCATCCCAAGCGCGACATCATCGTGGTGGTGGACCCCGGCCACGGTGGCAAGGACCCCGGCGCCGTGGGGGCCAAGGGTGAGCGAGAGAAGGATGTGGTGCTGTCCATCGCCCGGTTGCTGGCCAAGCGGCTCAAGCGCGAGAAGGGCTTTGCCGTGAAGCTAGTGCGCAACGACGACTTCTTCGTGCCGCTGCGCAAGCGGGTAGAGATCGCCCGCAAGCACAAGGCCGACATGTTCATCTCGGTGCACGCCGATGCGGCGCCGCGCCTTAGCGCTTCCGGTGCCTCGGTGTATGCCTTGTCCGAAGGCGGGGCGACTTCGGCCACTGCGCGCTTCATGGCCCAGCGGGAAAACGATGCCGACCTGCTGGGGGCCAGCAGCCTGCTCAATCTCAAGGACAAGGACCCGATGCTGGCGGGGGTGATTCTCGACATGTCGATGAATGCCACTATTGCCGCCAGCCTGCAGCTAGGGGGCACTGTGCTGGACAGCCTGTCGGGGATCACCACCCTGCATCAGAAGCGCGTGGAACAGGCCGGGTTCGCGGTGCTCAAGTCGCCGGACGTGCCATCGATCCTGGTGGAAACCGGCTTCATCTCCAACCGCCGCGACAGCCAGCAACTGGTCACCACGCGGCATCAGCAGGCGATTGCCGACGGCCTGTTCCTGGGTTTGCAGCGCTACTTCGAAAAGAACCCGCCGGCCAACAGCTATCTGGCCTGGCTCCAGGAAACAAAGAACAACCGCACCGTGTAGCCACCAGCGCCTGCATCTGGCGCGATGTGGGGGCGGCTAGCAACCGCTAATGCGGCTGCAGGTGAACTTGGCGCTGCTGCCGCCAGAACTGGAGAAGCGATTGCGGGTGGTCCAACCCACGCGCTGGCTGTAGCCCACCCAGGCTTCACCATCGGAGGCCAGGCCGGTGAAGAAGGTCAGTTGCCCGTAGCGACTGTTGGTCTGCGCCCAGTAGCGTTTGCCGATCACCTCGAACCCGCGCAAGTAAGTGGTGCTGCCCGCCGTGGCGACGCTGTAGGCATTGCCCAAGGGATCGACGCAGGCCAGCAGGGTGGCGCTGCGGGTGCAGGTGGCCAAGGTACTGGGCACGGCGGCTGTGGCGTGGCCGGCCAGCAGCATCAGGCTTGAAAGCAGGGTGGGCAGGACAAGGCGCATGGCAGTTCTCGTGGCGACAGGGGCGCAGCATTGCGCCCTTCGTCGTGGTCGGCAAGGGAGTATTGGCTAATCTGCATTGTTATAATATAACATAAAATAAAGCCTGACCCGTGACCCCCGCCATGACTGAACAAGAGCTCCTCGCCGAACCCTCGGCGCATTACATGAACGACGCCCAGCAGGGCTTCTTCCGCGATCTGCTGCTGGCCCAGCGCAGCGAATTGCAGGAGCGCATTGCCGCTGAGTTCGACCAACTGCGCGAGCAGGAACCCCACAGCGACCCCGCCGACATCGGCAGCGCCGAAGAGCAGCGGCAATGGCAACTGCGCCTGCTGGAGCGGGAAAAGAAGCTCCTGGACAAGATCGACGAGGCCCTGGAGCGCCTGGCCCGCGGCGAGTACGGCTGGTGCCGCGACACCGGCGAGCCCATCGGCCTGCAGCGCCTGCTGCTGCGGCCCACCGCCACCTTGTGTATCGAAGCCAAAGAACGCCAAGAGCTGCGCGAACGCCACCAACGGGCGCTTTGACCCAGCCGCGAACCTGATGAGGAACCCCCCATGACCGAGCGTCTTCCCGTTACCGTGCTGTCCGGCTTTCTTGGCGCGGGCAAAAGCACCCTGCTCAATCACGTCCTGCGTAATCGCGACAACCTGCGGGTAGCGGTGATCGTCAACGACATGAGCGAAATCAACATCGACGGCAGCGAGGTGCAGCGCGATGTCAGCCTCAACCGCGCCGAAGAGAAGCTGGTGGAGATGAGCAACGGCTGCATTTGCTGCACCCTGCGCGAAGACCTGCTGGAGGAAGTGGGCAAGCTGGCCCGCGACGGGCGCTTCGACTACCTGCTGATCGAATCCACCGGGATCTCCGAGCCGCTGCCGGTGGCGGAAACCTTTACCTTTCGCGATGAGGCCGGGCAGAGCCTGGCGGACATCGCCCGCCTCGACACCATGGTGACTGTGGTCGACGGCATGAACTTCCTGCTGGATTACCAGGCGGCGGAAAGCCTCGCCAGTCGCGGTGAAACCCTGGGCGAGGAAGACGAGCGTTCGATCACCGACCTGCTGATCGAGCAGGTGGAGTTTGCCGACGTGATCCTGGTCAGCAAGATCGACCTGATCAGCAGCGCCGAGCGCCAGGAGCTGATGGCGATCCTGGCGCGGCTCAACGCCCAGGCAGAGATCATCCCCATGGTCATGGGCCAGGTGCCCTTGGCCAAGATCCTCAATACCGGGCGCTTCGACTTTGAACGCGCGGCCCAGGCGCCGGGCTGGCTGCAGGAGTTGCGCGGCGAGCACGTGCCGGAAACCCAGGAGTACGGAATCGCTTCAACCGCCTATCGGGCGCGGCGTCCCTTTCATCCGCAGCGCTTCTTCAACTTCATCAACCGGCCCTGGGTCAACGGCAAGCTGCTGCGCTCCAAAGGCTTCTTCTGGCTGGCCAGCAAGTACCAGGAGGCGGGCAGCTGGTCCCAGGCCGGTGGCTTGATGCGCCACGGTTTTGCCGGGCGCTGGTGGCGCTTCGTGCCCAAGCAGCAATGGCCCCAGGACGAGGAAAGCATGGCGGCGATCCTGCACAACTGGACCCCGGCCACGGGCGACTGTCGCCAGGAGCTGGTGTTCATCGGCCAGAACATCGACTTCACCCGGCTCTGTGCCGAGCTCGACCTGTGCCTGCTGGATGACGATGAAATGGCCCTGGGTGTCGAGGGCTGGAGCCTGATGACCGACCCTTTCGGTGCCTGGCATGAAGAGGAGGCGGCCTGATGCTGACCCTGAGTTCTCCGGTGACTCCACTGAGCATTCCATTGGCGGCCAGGAGCTTGCTGCTGCCTTGTGCGGTGCCGCTGGTTTCCCGGCGCGCGGCCATTGGCCCGACCCCGGCGGTCCTGGCCGAGGTGCTGGACGATGAGGTCAACCTCGGCCTCTGGCAGCGCCAGTTGCCGGCGCACATCGAGGACTTCGGCCAGTTGCTGTTGTCCCTCAACGAGCCCTTGGCCGAGTCCCTGTCCCTGGAACTGCCGGATGAGGATTGCCCACCGAACCTGCGGGGCCTGGCCTCGCGCTTCAGCGACTTGCACGGTTATGACGGCTTTATCGCCGACGTTTCCTGGCTGGTCAGCGCCTTTGCCTGCCTGTTGGGCGCCAAGCGCGTGGGCCTGCGCTTGCGGGTGCTGGACAAGGCCATGTGCCCGCGCTTTCACGTCGACCATGTGCCCGTGCGCCTGATCACCACCTATGCCGGGATTGGCAGCCAGTGGTTGCGCGAAGGGGCGATGGACCGTCGGCAACTGGGACAGGCCAGCGCTGAACCTCGAGACCCGGCGCTGATCCAGCAGATCGGCAGCGGTGAGGTGGCGCTGTTCAAGGGCGAGAAGTGGCACGGCAACGAAGGTTTCGGCCTGATCCACCGCTCGCCGCAACTGGCGCCGGGGGAGCGCCGGCTGATCCTTACCCTTGATTGGCTGGGTTGAGCCAGGCGTGTAGCCGCTGCCGAGCCTGTGAGGCTGCGCCAAGGTCCGCAGGACCTTCAGTGCGCTCAAGAACGGCGTCTGCTGCGGCGTCGTTCTTGAGCGCGCGGATTTTCGCCTTGCTCGGGAAGGGCGTAGCATCACCTCACAGGCTTTCCGGACCCCTTCCCATGCTGCAGAACATTCCTACCCATGTGATCGCCGGCCCCCTGGGGGCCGGCAAGACCAGCCTGATCCGTCATCTGCTGAGCCAGCGTCCGGCCCATGAGCGCTGGGCGGTGCTGATCAATGAGTTCGGCCAGATCGGCCTGGACGCGGCCTTGCTGACTCGGGATGACGATGGCATCGCCCTGGGCGAAGTGGCCGGCGGCTGTCTGTGCTGCGTCAACGGCGCACCGTTTCAGGTGGGCTTGGGGCGTCTGCTGCGCAAGGCCAAGCCGGATCGTCTGTTCATCGAGCCTTCCGGCCTCGGTCACCCGGCGCAATTGCTCAAGCAACTGAGCGTCGCGCCCTGGCAAGGGGTGCTGGCGTTGCAGCCCTGTGTGCTGGTGCTCGACGCCCAGGCCCTGGCGGCCGGCAAGCCGCTGCCCCAGGCCCAGCAGGACGCCCTGTCCAGCGCCGGCCTGTTGGTGTTGAACAAGGACGAACTGCTCAGCGACAGCGATCGGCTGCGGGTGCTGGAGCAGTTGCCGGACCTGCCCTTGTTCTGGACGCGCCACGCCGCCTTGCCCCTGGCCGAGCTACCGGGCCTGGAGGCCAGCGCCGGGGCGGCGCTGGAGCACCTGGATGTTCCCCAGGGCCTGGCACAGTTACCGGCGGTGTGGAGCGATCCGGCGTTGCCGATCTGCCTCAGTCAGTCTCAAGAGGAGGGCTGGAGCATCGGCTGGCGCTGGCACCCGAGCCAGCAGTTCGACCTGACCCGGGTCGATCACTGGCTGCAGAACCTCGACTGGCGTCGGGCCAAACTGGTGATCCACAGCGATGAGGGCTGGCGCTCGGGCAATGGCTTGGATAATTCACCGCTGAACTGGCTGCCCAGCGAATGGCGACGGGATTCGCGCCTGGAGTTGATTTTCAGTGCCCCTCAGGACATGGCCGCCCTGCAAGCCAGCCTCAGCGCTTGCCGCCTGTAGGCGCAGGCTTGCCTGCGCATCTCACGGCTTGAACTTGCGATGCTCTTCGCGCCACTGGCTCAGCTCGATCACCTCGGCGCTGGGCAACGGCTCTTTCACTTCGAATGGATAGGGTGCCAGCTCGATGTGCGCGCTGTGGGCTCCGAACTGAGTGATGGTTCCGGCGTGGCGGGTTTCGCCAGTCACGGTGAATTCGAAGTTGTAGATTCGCGCCAGGCGCCGACGACCGTTGGCGTCCTTGACCAAACCGATGCGCTTGAGTGCGACGTTGCCGTCCAGCAGCTCGATGTCGAGCCGTGCACAGTGCTGCTTGACCCGCGCCAGCGCCCGCTCCCGCAGGCCGTGGTTGTGCCATAGCCAGGCGGCGCCGGTCGCCAGCAGCATCAGCACAAAAATGTTTCCAAGGGTCAGCATGAAGGTTTGCTCCAACGAAGTGGCGTCAGCTTAACTGCGTCTCCGGTCTGTCGTACAGGCTGCGTTTAGTCGCATACTGCGCGGCTTGAATTCCACCGGTTTTATGGAAAATCCTGCATGAAACGTACGCCCCACCTGCTTGCGATCCAGTCCCATGTGGTTTTCGGCCACGCCGGTAACAGTGCTGCGGTGTTTCCCATGCAGCGGGTCGGGGTGAATGTCTGGCCCCTGAATACCGTACAGTTCTCCAACCACACTCAGTATGGTCACTGGGCCGGAGAAGTGTTGGCGCCCCAGCAGATTCCCGAGCTGGTGGAAGGTATCGCCGCCATCGGCGAGTTGGGCAACTGCGATGCGATTCTCTCCGGTTACCTGGGCAGCGCGGCCCAGGGCCGGGCGATTCTCAGTGGCGTGGCGCGGATCAAGGCGACCAATCCCAAGGCCTTGTACCTGTGCGACCCGGTGATGGGCCATCCGGAGAAGGGCTGCAGCGTGCCAGCGGAGGTCAGCGACTTCCTGCTGGATGAGGCGGTGGCCATGGCGGATTTTCTCTGCCCCAACCAGCTGGAACTGGACAGCTTCTGCGGACGCAAGCCGCAATCGCTGTTCGATTGCCTGGGCATGGCCCGCTCGCTGCTGGAGAAGGGCCCCAAGGCGGTGCTGGTCAAGCACCTGGATTACCCCGGCAAGTTGGCGGAAGGCTTCGAGATGCTGCTGGTGACCGCCGAGGGCAGCTGGCACCTGCGGCGCCCGCTGCTGGCGTTTCCGCGCCAGCCGGTGGGAGTGGGCGACCTGACGTCGGGTCTGTTCCTGGCCCGGGTGCTGTTGGGTGACAGCCTGGTGGCGGCGTTCGAATTCACCGCCGCGGCGGTGCATGAAGTGCTGCTGGAAACCCAGGCCTGCGCCAGCTACGAGCTGGAGCTGGTGCGGGCCCAGGATCGCATTGCCCATCCGCGAGTACGGTTCGAGGCCACGCCGATCGGCTTCTGATGGCGACCGGCGGGCGCTGAGTCAGGCCTGTTCGGAGAATTGCACCGTCGGCGCCGGCTGACGGAAGCCCCGGGTGTGGACGCCCAGGTACGCCAGGCCCAAGGCAAACCAGGCCAGGCCAATCCCCAGGGTCAGGGCCGAGAGGCTGGTCCACAGCCAGACGATCAGGCCGAAGCCGATCAACGGCAGCAGGCCGTACTGCAGCAGTCGCGCGCCCGTGCGCGGCTGTCCCTGCCCCAGGTGACTCTTGATCACCGCCAGGTTGACCACCGAGAACGCCACCAGTGCGCCGAAGCTGATCATCGACGCCAGGGTGGTGAGGTCGATGATCACTGCCAGCAAGGACACCAGCGACACCAGGACAATGGCGATCACCGGGGTCTTGTAGCGCTCGGAGAGGGTGCCGAACACTCGCCGTGGCAAGATGCCGTCGCGGCCCATGCTGAACAGGATGCGCGACACCGAGGCCTGTGACGCCAGGGCCGAACCGGCGGCGCCAGCGACATAGGTGGCGGTAAAGAACATCTCCAGGAAACGTCCGCCGGCGTGCAGCATCACCTCGCTGGCTGCCGAATCGGCGTCCTTGAAGCTGCTGCCGGGGAAGGCCAGCTGGCTGGTCATGGCCAGCAGGATGAACAGCAGCCCTGCGCCCAGGGTGGTGATGACAATGGCTCGGGGGATGTCCCGGCGCGGGTCGCGGGTTTCCTCGGCCAGGGTCGACACCGCGTCAAAGCCGAGGAACGACAGGCACAGCACCGCCGCTCCGGCCATCAACGGCAACAGCCCGCTCTGGCTGCCGTCGCCGATCCAGGGCGCGCTCAGGTCCAGGCTCTCGGCCCCGGCCAACTGGCGAATCACCAGGGCCACGAACACCACCACGAACACCATCTGCGCGCAGACGATCAGGTTGCTCATGCTCGATACCGAACCGATGCCGCGAATGTTCAGCAGCGTCACCAGGCTGATGGTCGCCACCACGAAGACCCAGGCCGGCACGGCGGGAAAGGCCAGGTTGAGAAACAGGCCGATCACCAGGTAGTTGATCATCGGTAGAAACAGGTAATCCAGCAGCAGCGACCAGCCGGCAAGAAAGCCGATGCCCGGTCCGAAACTGAGGCTGGCGTAGGAATAGGCCGAGCCGGCAATCGGGTACTTCCTGACCATGACGCTGTAGGACAGGGCGGTGAAGATCATGGCCAGCAGGGTGATCACGTACGCGGCGGCGGTACGCCCGCCGGTGATCTGGGTGACCACGCCGTAGGTGGTGAAGACGGTCAGCGGGACCATGTACACCAGGCCGAAGAACACCAGGGCCGGCAGCCCGAGGATGCGGCGCAGGGAGGTGCCCTGGGCACTGTGGGTGAAATCGCTGGGGGCGAGGGTGGGATTGTCGGAGAGAGTATTGGCGCTGGGCATTGTTATTGTTCTCACGCGTTCGTGGGTTCGAAGGCTCCCCAAACGGGGAGTGCGCTTGTGCCTTGCCCAACGATTCTGGCAGCGGTGCCCCTGGGGCATAACTCTCTAAGTGGTCAAAAAGGGATGGATGTGGCCATTCGGGATGACCGCAGAAGACTGCCTGGAGCAGCGGAAGGAGAGGGGGCGAGTGCGCAAGGCTTTGCAGGGGCGTGGCGAGGGGACCGTCCGTGGTCCTGCTGAATCAGCGTATCTGTCTGAGGATCAAGGGCCGTCGGCCTTGATTTCCTGGTAGCGCTTTTCCAGCTCCTGGCGGATCTGCCGACGCTGCTGGGCCTGGATATAGCGGCGTTTGCCGTCGGCGGTCTCGGGCTGCAGCGGTGGCACCTGGGCCGGTTTGCGCTGGTCGTCTACCGCCACCATGGTGAAGAAGCAGCTGTTGGTGTGGCGCACCGAGCGCTCGCGGATGTTCTCGGTCACCACCTTGATGCCCACCTCCATGGAGGTGTTGCCGGTGTAGTTGACCGAGGCCAGGAAGGTCACCAGTTCGCCGACATGCACCGGCTCGCGGAAGATCACCTGGTCCACCGACAAGGTCACTACGTAGCGGCCGGCATAACGGCTGGCGCAGGCATAGGCGACTTCGTCGAGGTACTTGAGCAGGGTGCCGCCGTGGACATTGCCAGAGAAATTGGCCATGTCAGGGGTCATCAATACCGTCATCGACAGCTGGGCGTTTCCGGGTTCCATAGCACACTCACGGTTCAAGGCAGGGGTTGCTGGAGCACCTCTGCGGGTGCTGGTTTCAAGGATTTTCAAACCATCGATAACGGGACGCCGGGCCGCGTCGTGCCGTCACGCTCCGGTGGATCTGTTTCCTAATATTGCATCGCCTTTCTGCCAGAAGTCCCGGTGTTAACCTGCGAAACACCCTTTTCAGGGCTTTTTCCTCTAATTCTTTGGATATTTCTTTGTACTGATCAGATTTTTCTTTTTAGGCGATCTGCGCCGCCCAGCGTTCAAGGAGAACCCCGTCCATGCATGCCATCAGCTTCATTCAGGACCTGGCCGTGATCATGCTGGTCGCAGGTGTAGTGACCATTCTCTTTCATCGATTCAAGCAACCGGTGGTGCTGGGCTACATCGTCGCTGGCTTCATCATCGGTCCCCACACTCCGCCGTTCGGCCTGATCCACGACGAACAGACCATCAAGACCCTGGCCGAGCTTGGGGTGATTTTCCTGATGTTCTGCCTGGGGCTGGAATTCAGCCTGCGCAAGCTGTTCAAGGTGGGCGCCACGGCATTTATCGCGGCGTTCCTGGAAATCGTCCTGATGATCTGGATCGGCTACGAGATCGGTCGCTGGTTCGATTGGAGCACCATGGATTCGCTGTTCCTCGGGGCGATCCTGGCCATTTCCTCCACCACCATCATCGTCAAGGCGCTCAACGACCTGAAGATGAAGAACGAGCGCTTCGCCCAGCTGATCTTCGGTGTGTTGATCGTCGAAGACATTCTCGGCATCGGCATCATCGCCTTGCTGTCGAGTATTGCGGTCAGTGGCACCGTGAGTTCCGGCGATGTGTTCTCCACCGTCGGCAAGCTTTCGCTGTTCATGATCGTGGCGCTGGTGATCGGCATTCTGCTGGTGCCGCGCCTCTTGGCCTACGTGGCCAGGTTCGACAGCAACGAGATGCTGCTGATCACGGTGCTGGGGCTGTGTTTCGGCTTCTGCCTGCTGGTGGTCAAGCTGGAGTACAGCATGGTCCTGGGCGCCTTCCTGATCGGCGCGATCATGGCCGAGTCCCGTCAGTTGCTGAAGATCGAACGGCTGATCGAGCCGGTTCGTGACCTGTTCAGTGCCATCTTCTTTGTCGCCATCGGTCTGATGATCGACCCGCAGATCCTTCTGCAATACGCCTGGCCCATCGCCGTGATCAGCGTGGCAGTGGTGCTGGGCAAGATGCTGTCCTGCGGCATGGGCGCCTTTATCGCTGGTAACGATGGACGGACCTCGTTGCGAGTCGGGATGGGCCTGTCACAGATTGGCGAATTTTCGTTCATCATCGCCGCCCTGGGCATGACCCTGCAGGTCACCAGCGATTTTCTCTATCCGGTCGCGGTTGCCGTGTCGGCGATCACCACCTTGCTCACGCCTTATCTGATTCGTGCGGCCGATCCTTTGTCGCACAAGCTGGCTGGAGTCCTGCCTCAACGCCTGAGCCGGGTGCTGGGCATGTATGGGGAGTGGTTGCGCAGTATCCAGCCTCAGGGGGAGGGCGCATTGCTGGCGTCGATGATCCGCAAGATCCTGCTGCAAGTGGGGGTGAATCTGGCGCTGGTGGTGGCGATCTTCTTTTCCGGCGGCTATTTCGCCAAGCGCATCGGCACTTATCTGGAGGAATGGGTCAGTGATCCTAGCTGGCAGAAGGCGCTGATCTGGGGCGCAGCGTTGCTGCTGTCCCTGCCATTCCTGATTGCCGCCTACCGCAAGCTCAAGGCGCTGTCGATGCTGCTGGCGGAGATGGGGGTCAAGGCGGAAATGGCCGGGCGTCATACCCAGCGAGTGCGTCGGGTGATCGCCGAGGTGATTCCGATCCTGTCGCTACTGGTGATCTTTCTGCTGTTGGCGGCGCTGTCGTCGAGCATCCTGCCGACCCTGGAGTTGCTGGTACTGATTGCCGTGGTGGCGGCGGTGGTGGCCGCGGTGTTGTGGCGCTGGTTCATCCGCGTGCACACGCGGATGCAGGTGGCGCTGATCGAAACCCTCGATCACAGCAAGGACAACGGTGGGCATTGACCTTGCCGCTCGCCAGCAGGGCGCTGGCGAGCCGGTTGCAAGGGCGGGGGCTCAGCTTTCCAGCCAGACGTCCCGCGCCCAGTGCCACACCGATTCCCAGGACTCTTCGGTGATCAGCTCTTCTTCGCCGGACCACAGCACCACGGTGCCGTCTTCTTCGACGCAGTAGTAGTCGTCGCCGTCCTGGCAGATCGGGATCAGCTCACGAGGCACGCCCAGGTCCCAGGCGGTCGCGGCCACTTCCGGCAGGTAGGTGTGGGATTGCGGGTCGGTGACGGTGACCGGTTCCAGGCTGCCGTAAACCACGTCGCTGACCGTCAACAGGAACTCTTTGAAGACGAACGGGATATTGATGAACAGCTGTTCTTCAATTTCCACCAGTTGGTCTTCGTCCGGCAGTTCCAGGGGGACGGGTACCGGTTCGTTGGCTTCTCGGAGTTGTTCGATGACTTCTTCCACGGCCTGGGTCCTCTTTGCTCTATGGCGCGGTTGTTTGACGGCGGTTTATACAGTAGCTCGCTATAAGTGCAATCGTGAAATGCAAAACCCCGACCTGAGTCGGGGTTTTGCCTTACAGCTGTGACAGCAGAATG
The DNA here is from genome assembly GCF_042980055.1 of Pseudomonas danubii. NCBI lineage: Bacteria > Pseudomonadati > Pseudomonadota > Gammaproteobacteria > Pseudomonadales > Pseudomonadaceae > Pseudomonas > Pseudomonas danubii. The sequence goes on along the minus strand of NZ_CP116502.1, from coordinate 1,129,465 downwards.
AATCAGCCGTTCTGGCGGATACCTGCCACCAGCCATGGCTGGTTGTCGCCCTGGGCGCGTTCCATGTTCCAGCTTTCGCTGAACACTTCGCCCTGGTCGAAGCGCGAGGTCTTCGATACACCGCTGAAGGTCAGGGTGGCGATGGTCTTGTCGGCACGGTCATCCACACCTTCAAGTTGCACTTGCAGGTTGTCGATGTAGGTGGACTGGAAGCTGTCGCCCAGATCGGCACGTTCCTGTTTCAGGAACTGCAGCATCTGCGGGGTGACGAACTCGGCAATCTTGTCCATTTCGTTGGCGTCCCAGTGTTGCTGCAGGGACTGGAAGTGATTGCGCGCCGCTTCAATGAAGCGCTCTTCGTTGAACCAGGCCGGAGCGTTGATCACCGGACGCGCGGCAGGTGCTGCCGAGCCACCGAAGATCGAACCGCCAGCCGGTTGCTGAGGCTCGAAAGCTTCACGCTGCATCGGTGCGTGACCCGCTGGAGCGAACTGCTCCTGCTGCTTGCGACGGCGAGCGGCGATAAAGCGGAAGATCACAAAGGCGATGACCGCCATGATCAGGATGTCGAAGATCTGCATGCCCTGGAAGCCGTCACCCATGAACATGGAGGCCAGCAGGCCACCGGCTGCGATGCCGGCCAGAGGGCCGAGCCAGCGCGAAGCACCACCGGCCTTGGCCGCGGCACCTGCAGCTCCGGCTGCGCCAGCGGTGGCTGCAGCGGCAGGAGCGCCCGGAGTGGTTGGCGCCGCCTGGCGAGTTTGGTGGGTCGGGGCAGCGCCGGCGCTTTTGCCGCCACCGAAGCGCTTGGCGTTGGCGTCGAGGCTCATCGTCAGGCCGATGCACAGCGCCATGGCGATGCTAAGAAAACGTTTCATAAAGGGGGTTCCCATTTGTGGATGGCACGCGCGCCATATTGCACAGGTCAAGTGTCAGTGGCGAGCGGCATAATGTTTCGGGCTTTTGCCTGAAAGGCTTGATTCAGCCCTGTCCGCAATCATGCTCGCCGCTAGGTTTTTTGTCTGTAAGGACGTGGTTTAGGTTCAATCCCCAAGCCGAACAGCGACGCATTGCCAGCAGTACCACGCCAGCCCTTATCAGCGCGATTTCTGCGCTGACCTGTAGCAGCCGGCTTGCTGGCGAAGAAGTTCTTCACCAGCAAGATTCGCTGGCAAGCCAGCGCCTGCGGATCGTCTGCGGTTAGATGGCTTCCAGCTTGGCGTAGCCGAGCATCAGCCATTTGCTGCCTTCACTGAAGTTGACCTGGACCCGGGCCTGGGCGCCGGCACCTTCGAAGTTGAGGATCACTCCGTCGCCGAAGACCGAATGGCGCACGGCCTGACCCAGGCTCAGGCCGGTGTCCGGAATCTCGCTGCCGCCGAACAGGCTGCTGGTGCTTTGCGACTGGCCGCCACCGAAAGGCCGGCTGACGCTGTTGGACAGGCGCACTTCCTGGATCAGCCCCTTGGGCACCTCGCGTACGAAGCGCGACACCTTGTTGTAGGTTTCGCTGCCATATAGACGACGGGTCTCTGCATAGGTCATCACCAGGTTCTGCATGGCCCGGGTAATGCCCACGTAGGCCAGGCGGCGTTCTTCCTCAAGGCGGCCGGGTTCCTCCAGGCTCATCTTGTGGGGGAACAGGCCTTCTTCCATGCCCACCAGGAACACGTAGGGGAACTCCAGGCCCTTGGCGCTGTGCAGGGTCATCAGTTGCACGCTGTCTTCGTGCTCGTCGGCCTGGGTATCGCCGGCTTCCAGGGACGCGTGGCCGAGGAAGGCCGCCAGGGGCGTCAGGTCCTCGTCTTCTTCGGTGTTCTCGAAGTTGCGCGCGGCGCTCACCAGTTCCTCAAGGTTTTCCACCCGGGCCTGGCCTTTCTCGCCTTTTTCCGCTTCGTGGTAGGCGATCAGCCCCGACTGCTCGATCACCGTCTGGGTCATCAGGTGCAGGGGCATTTCCTGGGTCTTGGCCGCCAGGTTCTCGATCAGCTCGATGAAGGCGCCGAGGGCGCCGGCCGCACGACCGGTGAGGCCTTTATTGGCCACCAGTTGGCGCATGGCTTCCCACATCGACACATCGCTGTGGCGCGCGTGCTCGCGGATGGCTTCGACGGTCTTTTCGCCGATGCCCCGGGCTGGAACGTTGATCACCCGTTCCAGGGCTGCGTCGTTGCCCCGGCCTTCCAGCAAGCGCAGGTAAGCCATGGCGTTCTTGATCTCGGCCCGTTCGAAGAAGCGCTGACCGCCATAGATGCGGTACGGAATGCGCTCGCGCAGCAGGGCTTCTTCCAGCACCCGGGACTGGGCGTTGGAGCGGTAGAGAATGGCGATGTCGCTGCGGGCCAGGCCGGTTTTCAGCGCGCTCTCGATGGTTTCCACGACATAGCGGGCTTCATCGTGCTCGTTGAAGGCGGCGTACAGGTTGATGGCTTCGCCGTCGCCGCCATCGGTCCACAGCTCCTTGCCCAGGCGCCCGGTGTTGTTGGCGATCAGGGCGTTGGCAGCCTTGAGGATGCCGGCGGTGGAGCGGTAGTTCTGCTCCAGGCGGATCACTTCGGTGTCCGGGAAGTCGGCGGAATACTGATGGATGTTCTCGATCTTCGCTCCACGCCAGCCGTAGATCGACTGGTCGTCGTCGCCCACCACCATCAGGCTGTCGCCACCCTGGGCCAGTAGCCGCAGCCAGGCGTATTGCACGGCGTTGGTGTCTTGGAACTCGTCCACCAGCACATGGCGGAAGCGCTTCTGGTAGTGCGCCAGCAGGCCCGGGTGGTCGCGCCACAAGTCCAGGGCGCGCAGCAGCAGTTCGGAGAAGTCGATGACTCCGGCGCGCTGGCAGGCGGCCTCGTAGGCCTCATAGATGCCGCGCATGGTGGCCAGGAAAAGATCGCCGCTGGCCTGGATGTTTTGCGGGCGCAGGCCTTCGTCTTTCTGTCCGTTGATGAACCACTGGGCCTGACGGGCCGGCCAGCGCTGCTCATCCAGGCCCAGCTCGCGGATCACCCGCTTGACCAGGCGTTGCTGGTCGTCGCTGTCGAGAATCTGGAAGGTCTGGCTCAGGCCGGCTTCCTGCCAGTGGGCTCGCAGCAGGCGGTGTGCCAGGCCGTGGAAGGTGCCGACCCACATGCCCGCCGGGTTGATACCCAGCAATTGTTCGATGCGGTGGCGCATCTCGGCGGCGGCCTTGTTGGTGAAGGTCACCGACAGGATCGAGTGGGGCGAGGCGTTCTCGACCTGGATCAACCAGGCGATACGGTGCACCAGCACTCGGGTTTTGCCGGAGCCAGCACCGGCCAGGACCAACTGACGACCCACGGAGGCAGCTACGGCCTGGCGTTGGGCATCGTTGAGGGAGTTCAACAGGAGGGAGAGATCATCGCGCATCGGGGCATTCTAGGGGGCCGCGTCACCCCGGGCAAACCCGGCATTGCATTAGCCGATAAAACAACGGCCGGGGACGACCGGTTGGTCACAGGCCGCAGCCATTGGTGTCTCTCGCGCGCACACTTGCACGGCGGATTACGGAGGGATTTGTTTTATCGATTTTATGATCCAGAGCAGTTTGGCTCGAGCTTGTGCTTGTGTATGCTCCGCCGACGTTTCGGGCTCTACATTATAAGAATACTGCCTATGACACTTAACCCCGACCCGTCCGGGCCCTTCATGGCGCCGGGGGGCATCCGCCAGCATTACGCCGTCGAGATGGCAGTGGAGCGTACGCGCCTGCTGTATCAGGGCTCGCTGCTGCCGACCCTTTTCATGCTGCTCAACGGTCTGGTGTGCACCTGGTTGCTCTGGAGTCCGGCGCGCTATCTGTTGCTCAGCGTGTGGATGGTCTGGCTGCTGGCCCTGGTGGCCTTGCGGGTGATCCAGGTGGCGGCGTTCGACTCGGCGATTCCCAGTCGCCAGGCGCAGCCCATCTGGCAGCGCATGTTTCTTCTGGGGTCGGCGGTCAGTGGCCTGACCCTGGCCTGCGCCGGCATCGCCCTGGTGCCCACCGACAGCTTTTTGCAGCAGGCCTGGGTTTTCGGCCTGATCGGCGCGGCGATTCTTTCCGCCAGCGTGGCCTACGCGGTCAGCCTGCAGGCTTTTCTCTCCTTCACATTGCCCTGCCTGTTGCCGGCCATCGCCTATCTGTTCTGGGGCGGAGACGATCAGCAGCGCGGCTGGGGCTGGCTTGGGTTGATTCTCCTGGTATCCCTGAGCGTGGTGGCCTGGCAGGTCAACCGCCTGATTCAGCGAGGCCTGTTGCGGCGCTTTCAGAATCAGGCGCTGATCGAGCATCTGCAGGATGCCCAGAGCCGCGGCAGCCAGCTCAACCGCGAGCTGGCCCGTGAGATCGAACAGCGCCGACGGGCCGAAGAACAATTGCGTGAAGCCCAGGCGGGACTGGAGCAGCGGGTGGCCCAGCGCAGCCTGGAACTGGACCAGGCCAACCAGGCCCTGAGCAAGAGCGAGGCGCGCCTGGCCCTGGCCCTGAATGCCAGCGAGCTGGGACTTTGGGACTGGAACCTGCAGACCGACGAAATCCATCACACCCAGATCAAGGAACTGTTTGGCCTGGAGCCCGAAGACGTCACCGCGATGCTCAGCCATCTCAAGCCGCGCCTGCACCCCGAGGATTTGCCGCTGCTCAAACGTGCCCTGGTGGAGCACCTCAAGGGCCGCAGTGAGGATTACCAGGTGGAGTACCGGGTGCGCCATGGCGACGGCCATTGGGTGTGGATCGAGGACCGGGGCAGGGCGGTGGAGCGCAGTCCTGGTGGAAGGGTGTTGCGCATGGTGGGCACGCGGCGGGATATCAGCGCCGACAAGGAAGTGGAGGTGCAGCGCAATCTGGCGGCGACAGTGTTCGAGGCGGCCAGTGAAGGCATCGTCATCCTCGACCCCGAGTACGCCCTGATCGCCGCCAATCAGGCCTTCAGCCAGGTCACGGGCTATCAGATCGAGGACATGCTCGGGCGCAATGTGGTGGAACTGTCCTGTAGCCGCGATGCCCGCCGGCATTACCCGTTGATTCATCAGGCCCTGGAGCAGCACGGCAGTTGGCAGGGCGAGCTGGTGGAGACCCGCAAGAACGGCGAGCTCTATCCGCAATGGCTGCAATTGAACGTCGTGCGGGATAAGCGAGGGAAAATCCGCCACATCGTGGGCTTCTTCGCCGATCTCTCGGCTCGGCGCGAGTCCGAGGAGCGCATGCGCTACCTCACTCACTACGATGAACTCACCGGGCTGGCCAACCGTTCCCTGTTTCGCGAGCGCCTGGGCGAGGCCCACCAACGGGTACGCCAGGGCGGCCGCAGCCTGGCCTTGCTGCACATCAATCTGGATCGCTTCAAATTGCTCAACGACAGCCTCGGCCATGAAGTGGCCGACCAGTTGCTGCAGAAGATGTCCAGGCGACTGGTCAATGCCCTGCCGGAGGCCGACACCATCGCCCGGCTGTCCGGGGATGAGTTCGCTGTGTTGTTCGACGCCTACGGCAGCCTGTCGAGCCTGACGCGGGTGGCGACCCGGCTGCTGAGCAAGCTGCGCCTGCCGATCACCGTCGATGGCCATGAATTGGTGGTCAGCGCCTCCATGGGCATCAGCATGCTGCCGGACAGCGCCCGGGAGATTGCTGCTTTGGTCAGTCAGGCGAACATGGCCATGGCCCACGCCAAGCACCTGGGCGGCAACAACTTCCAGTTCTACACCGAGAGCCTGCAGGCCAGCACCCTGGAGCGTCTGCAACTGGAGAACCAGCTGCGCAAGGCCATCGAAGAAGGCCAGTTGATGGTGTTCTACCAACCCAAGCTGTGCTTGGCCACGGGCCGGCTGAATGCTGCCGAAGCCCTGGTGCGCTGGGATCACCCGACCATGGGCCGGGTGCCGCCGGGGGACTTCATCGGCCTGGCGGAAGAGACCGGGCTGATCGGGCCCATCGGCGAATTTGTGTTGCGCCAGGCCTGCCGCCAAGCCTGCGACTGGCAGCGCCAGGGGCTGGAGCCGATTCGGGTGTCGGTCAACCTGTCGGTGTATCAACTGCGCCAAGGCAAGCTGGTGAGCCTGGTGCGCCAGGTATTGGAAGAAACCGGCCTTGCGCCGCATTTCCTCGAACTGGAACTGACTGAAAGCCAGCTCCTGGACAGCGTCGAGCACATCATCGCGACCTTCCAGCAACTGCGTGATCTGGGAGTGAAGCTGGCCATTGACGACTTCGGCACGGGCTACTCGTCCCTGAGCTACCTCAAGCGCATTCCGGTGGACTACGTGAAGATCGACCAGGCCTTTATCCGTGGCCTTGCCGAAGGTGGCGAGGACGCGGCGATTACCCGGGCAATCATTGCCATGGCGCACGGGCTGTCGCTGAAAGTGGTGGCCGAGGGGGTCGAGGACCCGGCGCAGTTGACCTTCCTGCGGGCCGAACACTGCGATGAAGTGCAGGGCTACCTGATCAGTCGTCCGGTGAATGCCGAAGCGCTCGCGCAGCTGTTGCAGGCCCAGTCTGGCTAGTGGGCGGCGACGCCAGCCACAACGGCTACATAAGTCGTACCCGGCTGAAAATGGGGGGCAGGCCGGCAAATTGATGATGCATTGAACAGGCAAAAAGACGATTCCTGTAGTATAACTACAAGCTTGCTACATCCCCGGCGTCAGCCAATAACAATGAGTCCAGCCCTTTGAACCTGTTGCAGCACATCGCCCAGTCACGTCATTTGTTACGCAAATCGGAACTCAAGGTCGCCGATCACGTGCTCCTTGATCCTGCGGCCGTGATGCACAGTTCCATGGCGGACCTGGCCCACAGCGTGGGCATCAGCGAACCGACCATCGTGCGTTTCTGCCGGGCCATCGGTTGCTCCGGTTTTCAGGACCTGAAGCTCAAGTTGGCTCAGAGCCTCGCCGCCGGTGCCAGCTTTGGCCAGTTCGCGATCCATGAAGACGATTCTGTCGCTGACTACAGCCTGAAGATCTTCGACACCACCCTGCACACCCTGATGGAGGTTCGCGAGAAGCTCGATCCGGTGGCCCTGCAGCAGGCGGTGACCGCCATGTCCCAGGCCCAGCGTGTGGAGTTCTACGGCTTTGGCGCGTCGGGCGCGGTGGCGGCGGATGCCCAGCACAAGTTCTTCCGCCTGCTGCTGACTGCGGCGGCCTATTCCGACCCACACATGCAGGCGATGTCGGCGGTGACCTTGAAGCCTACCGACGTGGCCATCTGTATTTCCCAGTCCGGGCGCTCCAAAGACCTGCTGATCACCGCCAATCTTGTGCGTGAAAGCGGCGCCTCGCTGATCACCCTGTGCCCGAGCCAGACGCCGTTGGCCGAGCTGTCCACGGTCAACCTGGCCATCGATGTGCACGAAGACACCGAGATCTATACCCCGCTGACCTCGCGTATCGCCCACCTGGTGGTGATCGACGTGCTGGCCATGGGCGTGGCCATGGCTCGCGGGCCGAGCCTGGTGAACCACCTCAAGAGCGTCAAGCGCAGTCTGCGCAGCCTGCGTCTGTCGCCCAAGTCGGTCAAAGCCCTGGACGATTGAGTCTGGAGAGGGGCGAATGTTCATCGTCCTGTAACCGACCCGCCGCCAAACCGTAACCGCCGACGTCCATCGTGAAGCTCCCGTACTCGCATTGGGAGACTCGAAATGGCCCGGCCTTACGAAGACAGCAACAGCGCAGTCAAGACCCGTCGTCAGCAGGAAGACCAGCGCCGCATGGAATTTCGTCGTGCGATCGAACACCGCTTCGAGCTGCGTCAGTTGCAGCAGCAAATCAACGATTACCCCGAGCTTGAGGCCGTCAATTACTGGCAGGCGGCACCCGCGGCTTCCCGTCGAAGCGTTCAACCAGCCCGCTGATCTGCACGCGTTCGCTGCGGATGAATCCCAGGAACGCATGCGCTACCGGTGACAGGCGTTTGGCTTTGGCCTGCACCAGGCACCAGCTGCGAAGCAATGGCAGCTCTTCGACCGGCAACTCGATCAAGCCGCCGGTCGCCAACTCAAGGTTCAGGGCGTGGCGCGTCAGCAAGGCCACGCCCAGACCCGCCCGCACACATTCACGCTGAGCTTCCGCCGACGACACTTCGAGGATCTGGGTGAAGTGCACGCGCTTCTCCTTGAAGTACTCCTCGCAGGCCAGGCGCGTGCCCGAGCCCTGTTCCCGCAGCACCAGGGTGTAGGGCTCCAGGTCCTGCAGGCGCAGCGGACCCATGTGGCTCAGGGGGTGATCCGGCGGCGCCACGGCGACGATGGGGTTATTGAGGAACGGCAGGAACTCCAGCTCCATGTCCTGGGGCACCATGGACATGATCACCAGGTCATCACGGTTGTCCGAGAGGCGGCGGATTACCTGGGCGCGGTTGACCACGGTCAGTTGCAAGTGCACTTCCGGATGCTGGCGCTTGAAGGCGGCGAACAGGTGCGGGACGAAGTACTTGGCGCTGGATTCCACCGCCAGCTTGAGCTGGCCCTGCAGCGAGCCCTGCATGTCCGAGAGCTGCATGTCGAGGTTTTCCAGGCGCCCGAAGATGTCCCGGCTGGCCCGTTGCAGGGCCTCGGCGGCTTCGGTCATGTAGAGCTTCTTGCCGACGTAATCGAACAGTGGCTGGCCGATCAGCTCCTCCAGCTGACGGATCTGCAGGCTGACCGCGGGCTGGGTGAGATTCATTTCATCGGCGGCGCGGCTGTAGGAGCGTAGATCGCAGACTTCATTGAAAATCTGCAACTGACGTAATGTCAGTCTCATCAAGGACTTACGCATTTTTCAGTGCTCGCGCCAAGGGCTGGTAGCACAACTATAAGTCTTTACTTATGCCCAACCCAATAATTATTGATTTTTGTTAATCCCTCTGCAGAGCTAGTGTGACGCGGCGACTGACTTGAAACATTTGGTCACGCGCCGACTCGGTCTAGCGGGTCGTTTGTTCCAACGGCTCAAGGGAACCTCCAAGTGATAAAAAAGATCCTGATCGCCAACCGTGGTGAGATCGCCGTACGAATCGTGCGTGCCTGCGCCGAGATGGGCATCCGTTCGGTAGCGATCTTCTCCGACGCTGATCGCCATGCCCTGCATGTAAAGCGTGCGGATGAGGCCCACAGCATTGGCGCCGAGCCGCTGGCCGGCTACCTGAACCCCCGCAAACTGGTGAACCTGGCGGTGGAAACCGGCTGTGATGCCTTGCATCCCGGCTATGGTTTCCTTTCGGAAAACGCCGAACTGGCGGACATCTGCGCCGAACGTGGAATCAAATTCATTGGCCCGTCGGCGGAAGTCATCCGCCGCATGGGCGACAAGACTGAAGCCCGTCGCAGCATGATCAAGGCCGGTGTGCCGGTGACCCCAGGCACCGAAGGCAACGTCGCGGATATCCACGAAGCCCTGACTGAAGGCGACCGCATCGGCTACCCGGTGATGCTCAAGGCCACCTCCGGTGGTGGCGGCCGCGGCATTCGTCGCTGCAACAGCCGTGAAGAGCTGGAGCAGGCCTTCCCCCGAGTGATTTCCGAAGCCACCAAGGCTTTCGGTTCGGCGGAAGTGTTCCTGGAAAAGTGCATCGTCAATCCCAAGCACATCGAAGCGCAGATCCTCGGCGACAGCTTTGGCAACGTGGTGCACCTGTTCGAGCGCGACTGCTCGATCCAGCGCCGCAACCAGAAGCTCATCGAGATCGCCCCGAGCCCGCAACTGACCCCGGAACAGCGCGCCTACATCGGCGATCTGTCGGTGCGCGCGGCCAAAGCCGTGGGCTACGAGAACGCCGGCACCGTGGAGTTCCTGCTCGCCGAGGGCGAGGTGTACTTCATGGAGATGAACACCCGGGTGCAGGTGGAACACACCATCACCGAGGAAATCACCGGCATCGACATCGTCCGCGAGCAGATCCGCATCGCCTCGGGCCTGCCACTGTCGGTGAAGCAGGAAGACATCCACCACCGTGGTTTCGCCCTGCAGTTCCGGATCAACGCCGAGGACCCGAAGAACAACTTCCTCCCCAGCTTCGGCAAGATCACCCGTTACTACGCCCCCGGCGGTCCCGGCGTGCGCACCGACACGGCGATCTACACCGGCTACACCATTCCGCCGTTCTACGACTCCATGTGCCTGAAGCTGGTGGTCTGGGCCCTGACCTGGGAAGAGGCGATGGACCGTGGCCTGCGCGCCCTGGACGACATGCGTCTGCAAGGGGTCAAGACCACCGCCGCCTACTACCAGGAAATCCTGCGTAACCCGGAATTCCGTAGCGGTCAGTTCAATACCAGCTTCGTTGAAAGCCATCCGGAACTGACCAACTACTCGATCAAGCGCAAACCCGAAGAGCTGGCCCTGGCCATCGCCGCCGCCATCGCCGCCCACGCAGGCCTGTGAGGAATAAAACAATGTCCAAGAAGATTCATGTAACCGACACCATCCTGCGCGACGCCCACCAATCGCTGCTGGCGACCCGCATGCGCACCGAAGACATGCTGCCGATCTGCGACAAGCTCGACAAAGTCGGCTACTGGTCCCTGGAAGTCTGGGGCGGCGCGACCTTCGACGCCTGCGTGCGCTTCCTCAAGGAAGACCCCTGGGAGCGCCTGCGCCAACTGCGCGCGGCGCTGCCCAACACTCGCCTGCAAATGCTCCTGCGCGGGCAGAACCTGCTGGGCTATCGCCACTACAGCGATGACGTGGTCAAAGCCTTCGTGGCCAAGGCCGCGGTCAATGGCATCGACGTGTTCCGCATCTTCGACGCGATGAACGACGTACGTAACCTGCGGGTGGCGATCGAAGCGGTGAAAGCCGCCGGCAAGCACGCCCAGGGCACCATTGCCTACACCACCAGCCCGGTGCACACCATCGAGGCCTTCGTGGCCCAGGCCAAGCAGATGGAAGCGATGGGCTGCGACTCCATCGCCATCAAGGACATGGCCGGCCTGCTGACCCCTTATGCCACCGGCGAGCTGGTCAAGGCGCTGAAGGCCGAGCTTTCGCTGCCGGTGTTCATCCACTCCCACGACACCGCCGGCCTGGCTGCCATGTGCCAGCTCAAGGCCATCGAGAACGGCGCCGACCATATCGACACCGCCATCTCCAGCTTCGCCTGGGGCACCAGTCACCCGGGCACCGAGTCGATGGTTGCGGCCCTTAAAGGCAGCGAGTTCGACACCGGCCTGGACCTGGAGCTGCTGCAAGAGATCGGCCTGTACTTCTACGCCGTGCGCAAGAAGTACCACCAGTTCGAAAGCGAATTCACCGCGGTCGACACCCGGGTGCAAGTCAACCAGGTGCCGGGCGGGATGATTTCCAACCTGGCCAACCAGTTGAAAGAGCAGGGCGCGTTGAACCGCATGGGCGAAGTGCTGGCGGAGATCCCGCGGGTGCGTCACGACCTGGGCTACCCGCCGCTGGTGACCCCGACCTCGCAGATCGTCGGCACCCAGGCGTTCTTCAACGTCCTGGCCGGCGAGCGCTACAAGACCATCACCAACGAAGTGAAGCTCTACCTGCAAGGCGGCTACGGCAAGGCCCCGGGTCAGGTGGACGAAAACCTGCGGCGCCAGGCCATCGGCAGCGAGGATGTGATCGATGTGCGTCCGGCCGACCTGCTGAAACCGGAAATGACCAAGCTGCGCGGCGAAATCGGTGCCCTGGCCCATTCCGAAGAAGACGTACTGACCTACGCCATGTTCCCGGACATCGGACGCAAGTTCCTCGAAGAGCGTGAGGCCGGCACCCTGGTTCCGGAAGCGTTGCTGCCGATCCCCGAAGCCGGTGGCGTCAGCAAGCCGGGCGGTGAAGGCGTGCCTACCGAGTTCGTCATCGACGTCCACGGCGAAACCTACCGCGTCGACATCACTGGCGTCGGGGTCAAGGCCGAAGGCAAGCGCCACTTCTACCTGTCCATCGATGGCATGCCGGAAGAAGTGGTGTTCGAGCCACTCAACGAGTTCGTCGGCGGCGGTACCAGCAAGCGCAAACAGGCCAGCGCCCCGGGCCATGTCAGCACCACCATGCCGGGCAACATCGTCGATGTGCTGGTCAAGGAAGGTGACGTGGTCAAGGAAGGTCAGGCGGTGCTGATCACCGAAGCCATGAAGATGGAAACCGAAGTCCAGGCGGCCGTCGCCGGCAAGGTCGTGGCGATCCACGTGGCCAAGGGCGACCGGGTCAACCCGGGCGAAATCCTCATCGAAATCGAGGGCTGAATTCAGGCCCTCATCTGCAACGGTTTACCTCGGGGGAGCTACGGCTCCCCTTTTTTTTGCTTTTCTGAAGTGTCTTTTAATACATTTTATGGGAGGAATATTTTATTGAAGTGCATTTTGATGCACTTATAGGCATATTGGCTTGGAAGAACTGCAATATAATGCACTTATGATTGAAGCGGAGCGTCTCTTGAAGTGCAGCAAATGACAGGTACCCCAATGCTCCGGCTGACGTTGCAGCTCTACGGCGCAGGGGCGTGGGCCGATGCCATGACCCTGAGTTTCGACAACCCTGAAGAGGGCTTTGCCAGCCCTTGCAGCTTTGGTTATGTCCCGCAGTATCTGGTGGACAACCTGGACGCTGTTGCCAGCCCGTTGGGCCGTTCGGTCAGTGCACAGATTCCTTTGGGGTGGGAGCCCTGGCGAGAAGACCGGGCGCCGGCCTTTCTTTATGACCTGATCGCAACGCCGGCGGCACGCAGCTTTTTGCTCCGACAGATCGGCCATGAGCGACCCGATGGCATGGGCAGCGAGTTGTTCCTCCTGGCCCGAAGCACTGCGGCGCCCATTGGCCATCTGCGGATCAAGGAGTCCCTGGCGGGGTTGCACAGGCGTCCGGCCCTGGGCTTCACGCGGGAACAGGTGGTGACCCTGGATAACCGTTTTCTTGAATACGCCCATGAGCAGGCGGCGGCCTTTGGTGGCACGGCGAGCATCGGCGACGAAGCGCCCAAGCTGTTGCTGACAGAAAACCGCGAGGGCTTGTTGTTCCCCGACGCGTTGCTCGATGACGCTTGTGCAGCGCGTCACTGGTGGGTGAAGTTCCCCCGTAACCCGGCTTCGCCGAATGCCTGCGACATCCTCAGAAGCGAGTTCCATTACTACCGGGCGCTGCAGCAGCTGGGTATCGAGACGTTCCCGGCGCCTGGGCTGGCGCTGGAAGAGGGTCGGCGGCCAAGCCTGTGGATGCAGCGTTTTGACCGTCGGCTAACGCCCGCCGGAGTCGAGCGTCTGGCGGTGGAGTCGATCTACTCCCTGGCCGGGCTGGTGGGCCATGGCCAAGGCATGCGCCATACCGAAGTGCTGGGGATCCTCGCCGAACTGTGGCGCGCCACCGGCCAGGAGGCGTTGATCCCCGAACTGGTGGCGGACTACCTGCGGCGCGATCTGCTCAACAGGATCCTCGGCAACACCGACAATCATGGCCGCACGCTTGCGGTGGTTCGCACGGCTACAGAGGTGCGCCTGGCCCCGATCCATGACCTGGCGCCCAAGGTCATGGATGACCAGGGGATTGCCCGCACCACCAAATGGCCCGGACGCATGGAAGTAGCCGGCGACGTCGACTGGCGCCTGGTGTGTGCCAGCCTCAAGCCGCTGCTCGATCCCGAGGTCGCCCTGACGCGCCTGCGCGCAGATGCGGAACACCTGCGGGCCCTGCCGGACCTGTTGAGTGCCGGCGGCCTGCCCGAAGCCACCTTCAATCATCCGCGCATTCACCTGCGCCACCTGGACCGACGCCTGCAGGAGTGGGGATTGCGATGAGCATGACGCTGGAAGAACGCGGGGCCTTGATCGACCACATCCAGCAGGAGCTGGCGGGCGGTCGCTTGTCGCTTGGCGACGCGGTCAAGCGCCTGCGCACTGAAGTCACGGGGCTGCATCAGAGCCAGTTTGCCCGTATGTGCCGGATTTCCCTGCGCACCCTGATCCATATCGAACACGGTGACGGCAACCCGACCCTCAAGTCATTGAATGCGGTGTTCAAGCCGTTCGGCTTGCAGATGGGGGTGGTGAAGGTGCAGAAGACCAGCCGCGCCCGTTCGCTGCTCGATGAACTTGAGCGCTCGGCAAGAAGCCCGGGTATTCCCGGGCCTTCGACGCTTGCCTGAGCCTTAGCCGCGTTTGGCGTAGCCCTTGCCGTAATGCTTTTCCATCCGTGCCTGGATCAGTTCCAGGCCGATGGACAGCAGCCAGTAGATCAGCGCCGCGGTGCTGAGCATTTCAATGTAGCGGTAGCTGGAGCGGCCGTAGGACTGGGCCAGGAACATCACTTCCCAGACCCCCATCACCGAGATCAACGACGAGTCCTTGAGCATCGAGATGAACTGGTTGGTGGCCGGCGGAATGATGGTGCGCATGGCCTGGGGCAGGGTCACCTGCCAGAAGATCACGCTGTCGCTCATGCCCAGGGCCAGGGCAGCCTGGCGTTGGCCGTGAGGCACGCCAAGGATGCCGGCACGGAAAATCTCGCTGAGGTAGGCGCCGTAGTTCAGCGACAGGGCGATGATCCCGGCGGTAATGGCGCCCGGCACCACCCCCAGTTGCGGCAGGCCGAGGTAGATCAGCAGGATCTGGATCAGCAACGGCGTGCCGCGAAAGAACGAGGCATAGAAGCTGGCGATGCCGAAGGCCACGGCGCTGGACGACAGGCGCGCCAGGGCGGTGACAAAGCCCAGCAGCGACGAAGCGACGATGGAGCAGGCGCAGAGGAACAGGGTCAGCGCCGCGCCCTGGAGAAAGCCGCTGGGGGACAGGTGCAGGCCCAGCAGGTTCGGCAGCTTGTCGAGGATGATCGAGAACTTCAGATCGAAGCTCAGGAAGAAGCTGGCGAACAGCACCAGCAGCGCCGCCCAGGTCAGGTACAGACGAGTGCGAAAGCCCAGCAGACGCTTGAGCAGCGGTTCAGCCACCGGTTGCGGTGGCTGAGGCGGTGGCGTGTAGGCAGTCATTGGCTGATATCGGCGCCGATCCATTTCTGCGACAGCTTGCTCAGGGTGCCGTCCTGCTTCAGCTGGGCGAAGACTTCACGCACCTTGGCGTTCCACTGCGCATCGCCTTTCTCGATGGCCACCGAGTTGGGCTCGGCGTACAAGGCCTCGCCGGCCAGCTTGAAGCGCGCATCCTGGGTCAGCCGCGGTTGCGCGGTGACCAGGTTGGTGAGGATCGCATCCAGGCGCACGCCCGGGCCCAGGCCGAGGTCCTGGAAGGCCACGTTGTCGGTGTCGTAGGGGGCGATCTGTACGTTCTCGAAGGGGTATTGCAGGTGGGTGTCCTCGGCGCCTTCGATCACCAGGTTCTTGTTCAGGTAGCTCTCGTAGCTGGAGGCGGCGGTCAGGCCGACCTTCTTGTCGCTCAGGTCCTTGGCGCTGTGGATACGATCATCCTTGGCATTGACCACAATCACCGCCGGCGAGGCGTAGTACTGCACCGGGAAGTCGAAGACTTCGGCGCGGGCCTTGCTCGGGGTCATGGAGCAGATGCAGATGTCGTAGCGTCCGCTCCAGCGTCCCGCGGCGATCACATCCCAGGACGGGGTTTCCAGGCGCAGCTTGACGCCGAGCTTGTCGGCCACGGCCTTGGCCACGTCGACGTCGAAGCCGTCCAGCTGGTTCTGGTCATTGAGGAACGAGAAGGGCGGGTAGCTTTCCATCAGCACTCCGACCAGCTCCTTTTTCTGCTCGATACGCTCCAGGGTGGCGCCGGCGAAGGCTTGGGAAGAGGCGGTAAGCAGGGTCAGGCCGAGGGCCAGCAGCGGTTTGAAATTCATCGGAATCCTGACTGAAAAAGAGTTGTTATTAACCGAATGGTGCGTATTTAATAGTTATAAGAACGACTCCGGTAGTGAGTTATTTTCATAAGCATATGAGTAAAAAGCATATGGGCGCAGGTAGCACGGTAATTCTGGATGGCGGTATGGGTCGTGAGTTGCAGCGCCGTGGTGCGCCGTTCCGGCAGCCCGAGTGGTCGGCCCTGGCGTTGAGCGAGGACCCCCAGGCGGTGGAGGCGGTGCATGCGGCCTATATCGCCAGCGGTTCCAACGTGATCACCAGCAACAGCTACGCCGTGGTGCCTTTCCACATCGGTGAAGAGCGTTTTGCCGCCGAAGGCCAGGCCCTGGCGGCCCTGGCCGGTGAGCTGGCGCGCCGCGCAGTAGAGGCCTCCGGCAAGCCGGTGCGGGTGGCGGGTTCGTTGCCGCCGCTGTTCGGTTCCTATCGCCCGGACCTGTTCGATGCGTCCCGGGTCGAGGAAGTGCTGAGCCCACTGGTTAAAGGGCTGGCGCCTTTCGTGGACCTGTGGCTCGCAGAAACCCAAAGCTCGATCGCCGAGGCGCGGGCCATCCACGCCGGACTGCCCAAGGACGGCAAGCCGTTCTGGCTGTCCTTCACCCTCAAGGACGAAGAGGTCGATGAAGTGCCGCGCCTGCGTTCCGGCGAGCCGGTGGCTGAAGCGGCGGCGGTGGCGGCGCAGTTGGGCGTGCAGACCCTGCTGTTCAACTGCAGCCAGCCGGAAGTGATTGGTGCGGCGGTGGATGCCGCTCGCGAGACCTTCGAGCGCCTGGGGGTGCAGATCCATATCGGCGTGTACGCCAATGCCTTCCCGCCGCAGCCCGAGGATGCCACCGCCAACGACGGCCTGTGCCCCCTGCGGGAAGACCTGGACCCGTCGGGTTATCTGCAATGGGTGGCGGACTGGCACCAGCGCGGTGCCAGCCATGTCGGCGGTTGCTGCGGCATTGGGCCGGAGCATATTGCGGTGCTGGCGCAGAAGCTGGGCTGACCCCTGTAGCCGCTGCCGCAGGCTGCGCCAAGGTCCGCAGGACCTTCCGAGGCCTTCAACGGCGGCGCCCGCTGCGTCGGAGTGCCGCCCAGCCCGGTCGCAGCCTGCGGCAGCGGCTACAGGTCTTCTGCCAGGCCGGGTTCACCGCTCCCTTGTAGGCGCCGGCTTGCCGGCGAAAACCACGGTTACCCGCGACACTCCGCCAGCGACTTGAGCTGCCCCGCACCGCTCTGGTTCTCATCGCTGAGCCATTGTTCGAACCCTTTGGCAATCACCGGCCATTCCCCGTCCAGGATCGAGAACCACGCGGTATCGCGGTTCTGCCCCTTGGCCACCATGTGCTGGCGAAACACCCCCTCGAAGCTGAAACCCAAACGCTCGGCGGCATAGCGCGAGCGGGCGTTGGCGTTGTTGCACTTCCATTCCAGGCGCCGGTAGCCCAGGGCGAAAGCTTCCTTGGCCAGCAGGTACACCGCCTCGGTGCTCTTGGGTGAGCGCTGCATCGGTGCGCCGAAAGTGACGTGGCCGATCTCGATGCGGCCCTGGGCCGGGACGATGGACATCAGGCTGATCAGGCCCTGGGCCTGGCCACTGGCGCGGTCGATCACGGTGAAGAAATACGGGTCACTGGCAAGGGCGTGGTTACCGAGCCAGGCATCGAATGCCGCACGCTCGGGGAAGGGGCCATAAGGCAGGTAGTTCCACAGCACGGGGTCGGCGCCGGGGCCTTGCAGCACCTGGAACAGCTCATCGCCATGGCGCACCGGGTCGAGCCTTTCCAAACGGATGAAACGCCCTTCAAGCAGGGTGGCCGAAGGGGCGGGGACGCCTTTCCAATCGGCGAGAGAAATCGACATGCAGTGGCTCCTTGCGGGTTCAGAGGGGTTTGCGGAACTGGATAAAGCCCGGGCGCTCGGCGATGCGCTCGTAGAGCTGGATGGCCGTGGCATTGGTTTCGTGGGTCAGCCAATGCACCTTGGCGCAGCCGTCCTGTTTCGCCTGGGCGTAGACGAACTCGATCAGCTGCCGGCCGACGCCGGTGCCGCGCTGGTCCGGGGTCACCAGCAGGTCTTGCAGGTAGCAGGAATTCTCGATGCTCCAGTTGGAGCGGTGGTAGATGAAATGCACCAGGCCCACGGCGCGCTCGCCGTCCCAGGCCAGGGCCGCGTGGGTCGGTTCGCGAGCATCGAGGAAGCGCTGCCAGGTGCTCTGGGTCACGGCGTCCGGCAGTTCGGTTTCGTAGAAGCGCAGGTAGGCCTGCCACAACGGCAGCCAGGCGGCGTGGTCGGCGGTGGTAACCGGGCGGATCTGGATCTGGCTCATGAAAGCTCCTTTATTGTTCTGGGCGGGCACTCAGCCCATCAGTTGCGACAGGTGTTGGTCACGCGGGTCGGCGCTGGCCGCCAGACCGTCGCGGACCCCGGCAATATCTTCGGCATTGCGGTTCTGGCTGAGCTTGCGCTTGCCCTCCAGGCGCTGGATCGGCAGGGCGAAACCGACAATCGCTTTGAGCATGCCGTCGATGTAGTCGGCCGGGGCATCGGCCACCTTCCACGGCTGCGGGCGACCGGCCTCGTAACGCTCGGTCAGGCCCTCGACCACCTGCAGCAGCCGCTGCGGGTCGGTGAAGACCTCCGGCTGGCCATAGGCGTGCACCGCCACGTAGTTCCAGGTGGGCACCACTTTGCCGTGTTCGGCCTTGCTCGGATAGAACGAAGGGCTGATATAGGCGTCCTCGCCCATGAAGATCAGCAACGCTTCGGCGCCACTGGCGAGCTCGGCGCACTGTGGGTTGGCCTTGGCCAAGTGTCCGTAGAGGGTGCCATTGGCCCCCTGTTCGGGGTCCAGCAGCAGTGGCACGTGGCTAGCCTGCAGGCCCAGGGCGCCCCAGGTCACCAGGGTCGCCAGACGGCTGTGTTGGATCACGCCCTGCAGGCGGGGGAGGTCTTCATCGACGAAAGCGCGCGGTAGGTACATGGAAAAAATCCTTGGCGAGTGGCTGCATCCTAGGCAGGCTAATGGTTCGTTGTAAGAGCCATCTTTGGTCTATTTTGTGGGTCCAATCCCTGGGGCGCCTCGATGAACAGTGCTTTGCCTCCGCTGTCTTTCAACCCTGCCGGGATCGAGCTGGATCGCCGCCAGGGCCTCAGCCGCCAGCTGTACCAGGCCCTGCGCCTGCGGGTGCTGGACGGGCGCCTGGCCAGCGGCACGCGCCTGCCGGCCAGCCGTGATCTGGCGGCGGCATTGGGGATTTCCCGCAACAGCGTGGTGCGCGCCTATGACCAGCTGTATGCCGAGGGTTTTATCGAAGGCCGGGTCGGCGATGGCACCTACGTGGCCCAATTGCCAGAAACCCGCTTACCCATCAAAAAACTATCCACAAAAGTATCCACAGGGTTGTCAACAGGCTTACCCACAGGTTTATCCACAAAATCGACCGAAATAACTGGTGATGCATCCAGTAAAGTTATCCACAGCAGTGGTGTGCAGCGCCTGCAAAAGCATCATCTGAGCACGCCACCCAGTGGCCCGCCGCGGGCTTTTCGGGTCGGCGTGCCGGCTTTCGATCTGTTCCCGTTCGAGGTCTGGGCCAAGCTGAATGCGGCTTTCTGGCGCAGGCCGGACCTGCGTCAGCTGTGCTACGGCGATTCCGCTGGCGATTCGCGACTGCGCAGCCTGATCGCCGCCTACTTGCGCAGTGCCCGTGGGCTGCAATGCAGCGCTGAACAAATTGTGATCACCAGTGGCGCGCAACAGGGCATCAGCCTTTGTGCACAGCTGCTGGTGGAGCCCGGCGACAGCGTGGCTGTGGAAAACCCCGGCTATCGGGCGGCCGGTCACGCCTTCGCCGTAGCCGGGGCACAGTTGCAGGGCGTGGCGGTGGATCAGGAGGGCATCGACTGCCGTCAGTTGGAGCAGTTGCCCAACTGCCGCCTGGCCTATGTCACCCCGTCCCACCAGTACCCCACCGGGGTGATCATGAGCCTGGCCCGGCGCCTGGAGCTGCTGGCCTGGGCCGAGCGCAGCGGCGGCTGGATCGTCGAGGACGACTACGACGGCGAGTACCGCTACAGCGGCGCGCCCCTGGCCCCCCTGGCGGCGCTGGACCGGCATGGCCGGGTGATCTACGTCGGCACCTTCGGCAAGGTGGCGTTCCCGGCCTTGCGCCTGGGTTACCTGGTGCTGCCGCCGAATCTGGTGCAGGCCTTCGCCCAGCGCCGGGCGGTGGACGTGCGCCACTCCGAGGTCAGCACCCAGGCGGTGATGGCCGAGTTCATGGCCGCCGGGCATTTCCAGCGGCATATCCGGCGCATGCGCCGGGCCGCCCTGAGCCGGCGCAATACCTTGCTCGCCGGCTGGCCCGAGGCGATCCCGGGCGTCGGACCGCAGCCCACGGTGGCCGCCGGGTTGCACCTGACAGTGCGCGTGGACAGCCTGGCCCGGGAGCAGCAACTGCTGGAGCAGGCGGCCAGCGTCGATGTCGAGGTTAACGGCTTGAGCACTTATTGGTTACCGGAAACCCTGTTGCCCGAGGACCAACGGGCTGGGCTGGTGCTGGGCTTCGCCGCGGTGCCTGAGGCCGATATCCAGGCAGCCCTGGGCCGCCTGCGCCAGGCCTGGCGGGTCTGACGGGTTATACTCGCGGCCATTTCCCTGCCCGAGAAGCCTCATGAGCCAGACCCTCCCCGTGGCCCCGCAACGCATGTTCGGCGCCCCCCTGTTCGCCTTGCTGCTACTGGTGGCCGGCGCCCTGTTCCTGCAGACCCAGGTGGGTGCGCGACAGGTGCTGCTGTTGCTGCTGGGTGCCGCCCTGGGGCTCACCCTGTACCACGCTGCCTTCGGTTTCACCTCGGCCTGGCGGGTGTTTATCCGTGATCGGCGTGGTGCCGGCCTGCGGGCGCAGATGGTCATGCTGGCCCTGGCGGTGTTGCTGTTCTTCCCGGCGCTGGGGGCGGGCAGCCTGTTCGGCCAGCCGGTGGTGGGGCTGGTGGCGCCGGCCGGGGTGTCGGTGATCTTCGGTGCCTTCATTTTCGGCATCGGCATGCAACTGGGGGGCGGTTGCGCCTCGGGCACCCTGTTCACCGTCGGCGGCGGCAATGCGCGGATGCTGGTGACCCTGGCGTTCTTCATCTGCGGCTCGCTGATTGCCACCCATCATGTGGACTGGTGGTTTGCCTTGCCGTCGCTGCCACCGATCTCCATCGTCCAGAGCTTCGGCGTCGGCCCGGCCCTGGGCTTGAGCCTGTGCCTGTTCGCGCTGATCGCCTTGCTCACCCAGACCCTGGAAAAACGCCGCTACGGCAGCCTTGAAGCCCCGGTCGCCAGCCAGCACCAGGGCTGGCGCCGACTGTTGCGCGGTCCCTGGCCGCTGGTCTGGGGCGCGGTGGCCCTGGCCTTGCTCAACTTCGCCACCCTGGCCCTGGCCGGGCGCCCATGGGGCATCACCTCGGCCTTTGCCCTGTGGGGCGCGAAAGTCGCCAGTGGCTTGGGCGTAGACGTGGGCAGTTGGGTGTTCTGGCAGGGTGCGGCAAACGCCAAGGCCCTGGCCGCCCCGGTGTGGCAGGACATCACCAGCGTCATGGACATCGGCATCGTCCTGGGGGCCTTGCTGGCAGCAGGACTGGCGGGACGTTTTGCCCCCAACCTGAGAATCCCCACCCGTTCCCTGGTGGCGGCGGTGATTGGCGGGCTGCTGCTGGGCTACGGTTCGCGCCTGGCCTATGGCTGCAACATCGGCGCCTACTTCAGCGGCATCGCCTCCGGCAGCCTGCATGGCTGGCTGTGGCTGGTGGCGGCCTTTATCGGCAACGGCGTCGGCGTACGCCTGCGCCCCTGGTTCTTCGCCGAAGAGCGCACGCCCCAAGGCCTCACGGGCTGCTAAACGCCGCGGTGCAGGAGCCGGCTTGCCGGCGCAGCAGACAGCGCGGTCTATCACTGACCGCGCGCCCATCGTCCGCCGGATCAGGTCCCGGACTTGATCTTGGTCCAGGCCCGGGTCCGCGCCCGCTCTGCATCACGGGGCAGCGGTTGCAGCGTGTACAGGGTGCTCATCGCCGCTTCCGTCGGATACAGGTTGGGGTTGTTGCGGATCGAAGGGTCCACCAGTCCGGTAGCGTCCTTGTTCGGGTTCGGGTAACCGACAAAGTCGCTGACCGGGGCGATCACCTGAGGTTGCAGCAGGTAGTTGATGAAGGTGTAGGCATCTTCCGGGTTCTTGGCGCCTTTAGGGACCGCCAGCATGTCGAACCAGATCGGCGCGCCTTCCTTGGGCAGACGCATGTCCACGGTCACGCCGTTCTTGGCTTCCTTGGCGCGGTTGGCGGCCTGGGAGAAGCTCCCCGAGTAGCCCACCGCCACGCAGATATCGCCATTGGCGATGTCGGCCATGTACTTGGACGAGTGGAAGTAGGTGATGTACGGCCGGATCTTCATCAGCAGCGCCTCAGCCTTCTCGTAGTCCGCCGGCTTCTTGCTGTTGGGGTCCAGGCCCAGGTGCTGCAGGGCCAGGGGCAGGATTTCCGAAGGCGAATCCAGCAGGGCCACGCCGCACTGCTTGAGTTTGCTGATGTTCTCTTCCTTGAAGATCAGGTCCCAACTGTCCACCGGCGCCTTGTCGCCCAGGGCGGCCTTGACCTTGTCCGGGTTGAAGCCGATCAGGATGGTGCCGTACATGTAGGGCACGGCGAACTGGTTGCCCGGGTCGTTGGCCTCGATCAGCTTCATCAGCTTGGGGTCCAGGTGGTTCCAGTTGGGCAGCTTGCTGCGGTCCAGGGGCTGGAACACCCCGGCCTCGATCTGCTTGGCCAGGAACACGTTGGACGGCACCACCACGTCATAGCCGGAGTTGCCGGTCAGCAGCTTGGCTTCCAGGGCTTCGTTGGTGTCGAAGATGTCGTAGACCAGCTTCACCTGGCTGTTCTGCGCCTTGAAATCTTCCAGGGCCTTGGGGGTGATGTAGTCGAACCAGTTGTACACCCGCAGCGTGCGTTCTTCGGCGTGGGCGGCGGTGCCCAGCAGGCTGGCGCACAGGGCTGGAACCATTAAGCGTTTGAGTCTTTGCATGATGCGAGTCCCTCACTGGGCGCTTTGAAAACCTTCGAGAACGTTCACGGCGTTGATGCCGATTTCCTCTACCGCGTAACCGCCTTCCATGACGAACAGCGTCGGCTTGCCGAGGGCGGCGATGCGCTTGCCCATGGCCAGGTAATCCGGGCTGTCGAGTTTGAATTGCGAGATCGGGTCGTCCTTGAAGGTGTCCACGCCCAGGGACACCACGATGATGTCGGCGTCATAGCTGTGGATCTGGTTGCAGGCCTGCTCCAGGGCTGCGCTCCACTCATCCCAGCCGCTACCGGCGGCCAGCGGGTAGTTGAAGTTGAAACCTTCCCCGGCGCCTTCGCCGCTTTCGTCGGCATAGCCCAGGAAGAACGGGAACTCGGCTTCCGGGTGGCCGTGGATCGAGGTGAAGAGCACGTCGCTGCGCGCGTAGAAGATCGACTGGGTGCCGTTGCCGTGGTGGTAGTCGACATCGAGGATCGCGACTTTCTTGTGGCCCTGGTCGAGGAAGGCCTGGGCGGCGATGGCCGCGTTGTTCAGGTAGCAGTAGCCGCCCATCAGGTCGCTGGCGGCGTGGTGTCCTGGTGGCCGGCACAGGGCAAAGGCACTGCGGGCGCCGCGCTGGATCACCGCCTGGGCGGTGAGGGCCACTTGCGCTGCGCTGTAGGCCGCCTGCCAGGTGCCGGCGGTGATCGGCGCGCCGCCGTCGAAGCTGTAGTAGCCGAGCTGGCCATGGAGGCTGGTGGGAATCACGCTGCGCAGGGTGCGCGCCGGCCAGGTGTAGGGCAGCAGGTCGCCGTCGATGCCCTGTGCCGCCCAGCGCTCCCAGGCGCCTTTGAAGAAGTCCAGGTAGGCCCGGCTGTGGACGCGTTCGATGGGCCCCAGGCCGAAGTCCTTGGGCGCCTCTACCGGGCCAAGGTTGCGGTACTTCACCCGGTCCAGCACATGGTCGGCCCGGGAAGGCATTTCAAAGCAGGGCATCAATTGCCCGTCGATAAGTTCACAACGGCCGTGGTGCAGGTGGTGATCGTCCGAGTAGATCGTCAGCATTTTCTTGTTCTCCGCAGGCTGATTCGGTGGATCACAGTCTTGCGGGGCGCGGGGTTTCGGAGAACGGCAGGAGCGGCCAAAAGGGGATCAATCTGGCCAAAGTGTTTGACCGAAATTCGCCCCTTAAAGAGGCAGGGCGCCCCGTTGCGGGGCGCCGTCCGGTTCAACTGGCGGGCGGGGTGGGAACGAAGCGCTGCAGCACCTTGAGCATGTCCTCGCGTTTTTTCCGGGCGATGGCTTCCAGCAACAGCGCGTAGCCCTTTTTCTCGCAGTGCTGGCCGACATTGGGATCGGCGCCTTTTTCCAGCAGCAGGGTGAACAGGTCCAGGGTGTCCCGTTGGCTGACGTAGGGCGCCTTGTCGTCGGCGGAGGTCTTGTCGGCCACCAGGGTCAGCAGGCTCTCGCCGACGGGCTGGTTGTAGCAGGTGCCACGGCCGTAGCTCAGGTTGAGGTTGGCACCAGCGGCTATCAGTTGTCGCACGGCCTCGTAGTTGTTGCCCGAGAACGCCCGATACAGCGCGGTTTCACCATCGTCGGTTCTGCGCCGGTCGAGGTTTTGCGGGTGTTGCAGCAGCCAAGTGAAGCCTTGCAGGCTGCGCTTGTTCTCGGCCATCTGCATCAGGGGCGTCTGGCCCTGGCTGTCCGGCTCGTCGACGGCGACACCGGCCTCGATGAGGAACTTCAGGCGCCCGCCCTGGCTCAGGTCGGGGCTGTCGCCCAGGTCGCGGCGCATGGCCAGGGTCGCCAGGGTGGTCCAGTTGTACAGGCCGCTGGTGTGGGCGCCGTGCTCCAGCAGCAGCCGGGCGATGTCCAGGCGCGGGGCGTCCAGGGCATGCAGCAAGGCGCTGCGACCATCGTCGGCCATGACCTCGCCGCTGATGCCACTGGCCAGCAGGCGCTGCACTTCGGCCAGGTCGCCGGCATCCACCGCGTCCACCAGCGGCCAGAAGGCCTGGCAGTCCCGGGGGTTGGCGGCGTTCAGGCCCAAGCGCTGCAGGACCCGGGGCGGGATGCTCATCTGGCGCTTCAGGCGCAGGCCGCAATACACCCGGTAACCCTCGATGGCCCGGCCCTGGTGGATGTTGTCCTGCGTGCGTTGTTGGTAGATCGCCCAGTCCAGGTCCGCCAGGTTGAGGTAGGTCGGCATGCGTCCGGGGTCGCGGCGCAGCACTTCCTTGAGCCAGGGGCGGGCGGTTCTCAGGTGCCCGGCTTCGCTGGTCCAGTAGGCGATGTCGTTGAGCAGTCCGGCGTATTCACGGCGCTCGGTGGCGATGCTGCGAAAGTCATGGGTGACGAAGAAGTCCTCCACCCGGTTGATGCCCGGTTGCTTGTCCTTGGCGGTGCGCAGTTGCTCGTGCAGCGCGCGGAACGCTTTCCAGATGCTGTCCGGGTTCGAGGCTGGCGCTGGCACAAAGGCGTTGACGGTGATCGGCCCGCTGCCTTGGGTGAAAGGGCGGAACCACGGTGGGAATGTCTCCAGGGCCTGCAGCCATTGCTGCCCGGTTTCCTCGCTGATGGGCTGCAGCGGGGTGAACTCCAGCTGGCTGAGGTCCCGGCGGTGACTGATCGCCAGCAGCGGGCGCTGCGGATCGCGCTGGTCGATCAGCAGGTAGCGTCGGCTGAGTTGCCAATCGCTGGGCTCCTGGCACTTGAAGTCGAGCGAGGTCAGGGTGATGCCGGTGTCCAGGGTATTGCTCGTGGGCCAGTTGTCGGCGACTGGCACCGGATACTCCGGGGCCGCACAGGCCCGCAGTTCTTCGGGGCTGAACAGAGCCATGGGCGGCGACTTGTAGACCCGCTGCTGGTACTTCAGGTCCTGATAGGCGTTGAGGTAGAACAGCCCGCGGTACTGGCTCAGGACGATCCGCGCCGGCACTCGCTCCCGGCCCGGCACGGGGAACGGCTTGAGTTGCAGGGTGGCGGTTTCCGGGTAGTCGATGACGAAGTAGCGAGCCATTCCCGACCATTTGATCGCGCCCAGGTCCAGGTCGAAGGCCTGGGCGGCGGGTGCCCCAGCCAGCAGCGCCAGCGCCAGGCCAAGCCCGCGAATGCCAATGCGCCGGGCGATGGCGCCTGAGAATAGCTTCAACGTTGCAGTCCCTTGCCGGTAGAAAGCTCGGCAATGTAATGCAATCGGCGCCGTTGTGCCGGGCTTTGTTTCAGGGGCTCCGCGGGTTCGGCGCCACGCCTCAAAGGCGAAACGCCGTCGCCGGCGGTGGCGGTGCAAAGCTTTGCAGCACCTTGAGCATGTCGTCGCGCTTGCGCCGGGCCATGATCTCCAGCAGCCAGGTGTAGCCGTTGTTCTTGCAGTAGCGGCCGACGTTGGGGTCGGCGCCTTTTTCCAGCAGCAGGGTGAACATGTCCAGGCTCTGTTGCTGGCTGACCCAGGGATTGATGACCTCGGGCGAGCCCTGTTCGGCGACGATCATCAGCAGGCTTTGGCGAACCGGCTGCTGTGCGCAGAAACCGCGGCCGTAGCTCAGGTTGAGGTTGGCACCGGCCTCTATCAGTTCTCTGGCAGCGGCGTAGTTGCCGCCCTTGAGCGCCAGGAACAGTGCGGTTTCGCCGTCTGGCCCGCTGCGCTTGTCGAGGTCTTGCGGGTGTTGCAGCAGCCAGTTGAAGCGCTCGATGTCGTCGCGTTCCTTGGCCATGGCCTGCAGCGCGGTGCCGCCCTGGACATCCTGTTCATCGATGGCAGCACCGGCTTGCAGCAGGAAGTTCAGGCGCTTGGCCTGGTTCAGGTCGGGGTTGTCCTTGAGGTCGCGGCGCATGGCCAGGACCACCTGGGTGCGGCCGTTGTACTGACCCTGTGGGCGGGCGCCATGGGCCAGCAACAGCCGGGCGATGTCCAGGTCGGGTTTATCCAGGGCGTGCAACAGCGCCGGGCGCCCATCGGCGGCGATCACGTCGCCGCTCAGGCCGTTCTCCAGCAGGCGCCGGACTTCGCCCGCGTCACCCTGGTCCACCGCCGTCACCAGCGGCCAGGCGCTTTGGCAGGCCGGTTCGCTGGGTGCCTCAAGGCCCAGGCGCTGGGTGACCCTGGCGGGGACCCCAAGCTGGCGTTGCAGGCGCAGTCCGCAATACAGCCGATAGTTCTCCATGGCCCGGCCCCGGTGCCGGGTGTCTGCGGGCTGCTGTTGGTACAGGCGCCAATCCAGGTCCGCCAGATTGAGGTAGGTCGGCATGCGCCCTGGGTCGCGACGCAGCACGTGCGCCAGCCACGGTCGGGCGCTCTGCAACTGGCCGGCCTCGGTGGCCCAATAGGCGATGTCGTTGAGCAGGCCCGGGTAGGTACTGCGCTCGGGGGCGATCGCGCGAAAGTCATGACGGCTGAAGAACTCTTCCACCCGGGCGATGCCCGGAGCCTTGTCTTTGGCATCGCGCAATTGCGTGTGCAGCTGGCGAAATTCGGTCCAGATCTGCTCCGCGCTGGGCGGCGGCGCATAGGGCTTGACGCGCAGCTGGCCGCTGCTGGCGTCAAAGGGTTCCAGCAGCTTCGGGTATTTGTGCAGGGCTTGCAGCCATTGCTGCTGCAGTTCGGGGCTGATCGGTTGCTGCGGGGTGAAGTCGATCTGTGCCTCGCCCTGACGCTGACCGATGGCCAGCAGCGGCCGCTGGGGATCGCGGCTGTCCACCAGCAGATAGCGATTGCTCAACTCCCAGCCTGGGCTCTGGCAGTCGAAACTCAGTTTGGTCAGGCTCAGGGCGGATTCCAGCTGCTTGCTCGACGGCCAGTTGTCCGTGGCTCCAACAGGTCGCTGCTCGGGCACGCAGGCCTGTAGTTCCTGGGCGTTGAACAGCGGCAGGGGCGGCGACTTGTAGACCCGCTGCCGGTACTGCCCATCCGCGTAGCCGTTGAGGTAGAACAGGCCGTGGTATTGGCTGAGGATCACCCGTGCCGGCGCTTGGGCCAGCCCGGGCAGGGGAAAGGGTTCGAGTTGCAGGGTGGCGGTTTCCGGATCGTCCAGGAGGATGCTGCTCTGCATCTCCCACCAGCGGATTTTGGACAGCTCGAAGGCTTGGGCGAGGGGGAGGCCGGCTAGCAGCACCAGCGCCAGGCACCCCCCGCGAATACCGATGCGCCGGGCGATGGCGCCTGTGATTAGGTTCAAGCTTGCAGTCCCTTGCCGGTTTCAAAGGTCGGCAATGTAATGCAATCCGCAGCTTTATGTCGGGGTTTGTCTCAGGGCCGGAACTGGCTCGGCGCCACACCGCTCCAGCGGATGAAGGCATGGCGAAAGCTCGCGGTTTCACTGAAGCCCAGGGCTTCGGCAATCCGGTAGATGGGCAGCTGGTCTTCGCAGAGCATCTGCTTGGCCCGCTCGAAGCGCAGCTCGTCCAGCAACTCCTGATAGCTGCAACCCAGGTCGCGCAGATGGCGGCGCAGGGTCCGGGCCGAGCAGTTCATCTGTTCCGCCAGTCCCTCCAGCCCCGGTGCGGCGTCCAGTTGCGCTGCCAGCAGCTGGCGGATGCGCCCCAGCCAGGCCTGGCGCCCGGTGAACTCGGTGTTCTGCTTGCGGCAGCGTTCGGCCATGGCCTGGTGGGTGATGGCATCCGCCAGGGGCAGGGGGTGTTCGAGCCATTGCTGGTCGAAGGCGAAGGCGTTGCTGCGGGCGTTGAACTGCAGCGGACAGTCGAAGGCTTCGCGGTAGCGCCTTTGATAGTCCGGTGCCGGATAGTCGAAGCGCGCGCCCAGCAGCGGCAGCGGGTGGCCCAGCAAGTCGTCGCAGATGACCTTCAGCGACACCAGGCAGAACTCGGTATTGAACGCCGCCAGGGCCGGGCTTTCGCGGTAGCCGGCGGCGGTGAACCAGATGCGCGGGCCGTCGGCTTCCAGGCTCAGTTCGAAAAGTGTTCCCATCAGCGCCGGATAGCGCATGGCCAGGCGCAAAGCGTCACCTAAGGTGGCACTGGTGAGCAGGGCATAGCCGAGCATGCCGTAGGAGGAAACGTGCATGCGCCGGCCCAGTTCCAGGCCGATGTCCCGTTGCAGGGCCACGGCATTGGCGCACACCAGCATCTCCTGGTTGGTGGTGATGCGAGTGTCGGCGCGGCTCAGGTCGGCGGGGTTGATGCCGCTGCCGGCCAGCAGCGCGTCGCTGTCCTGGCCCTGCTCCTTGAAGGTATTGAGGACCAGTGAAACCGCATTGAGGGTGGTGAGGTGCGAGTGCAGCATGCGCAGATTCCAGCCTGGGGAAGACCCTTAACCGGAGCAAGTTGCATGCCGCCCCGCATCTGCGGGTGCCGGAGCTGCTTGTAGGAGCTGGCTTGCCAGCGAAGAGGCCCTCAAGACCGCCTTCGCCGGCAAGCCGGCTCCTACAGAGTGTTCAGGCCAGTTCGCCGCACAGGTCCAGTTCCACCAGGCGCCGCACTTCGCTGTTGGCCAGCCCGGCGCCGAGCAGGGCGCTGAGCTTGCCGAACGCCGCTTCGCGAGTCATGCCGCCACCAGACAGCACGCCCACGCCGCGCAGGCGGCTGCCGGCTTCGTAGATGTCCAGCTCCACACCGCCTTCATGGCACTGGGTCACCGCCACCACGACGATG
This sequence comes from Pseudomonas danubii, assembly GCF_042980055.1. Classification (NCBI taxonomy): domain Bacteria; kingdom Pseudomonadati; phylum Pseudomonadota; class Gammaproteobacteria; order Pseudomonadales; family Pseudomonadaceae; genus Pseudomonas; species Pseudomonas danubii. The sequence continues at coordinate 1,100,078 of NZ_CP116502.1, read as the reverse complement.
CCTTGCTCCTGTGCGCGCTTGAGACTGGCCAGGAACGCCGGGTTGTCGCTGGGCCCGGTGCCGCTGCCGAAGCATTCCAGGACCAGGGCCTGGATGCCGCTGTCGAGCACGCCGTCCAGCAGCTCGGCGCCGATGCCGGGGAACAGCGGCAGTACGCCGACCTTGGCCAGTTGCTTGGCCTGGCGGTAGTCCAGCGCCGACGGAATCGCTTCGGCCTTTGCGCCGCCGCCATTGCGTTGCAGGGCGGCGAACGGGTGCCGGCCGAAACTGCGGATTTTCGCGCAGCGGGTCGGGGCCAGCAGTTCGCCGTGGAAGTACAGGTGCACCCCCGGTGCCAGGCCCTGGCCCAGGGCCAACAGGGCGCCACTGAGGTTTTCCCAGGCGTCGCTGTCCGGCACACCGGCCGGCAGCATCGAACCGGTGAACAGCACCCGCGCTGGCAGCCCCAGCAACTGGAAGCTCATGGCGGCGGCGCTGTAGGCCAGGGTGTCGGTGCCGTGGAGGATCAGCACGCTGTCGCAGCCCTGGTCCACGGCTTCGACCACCGCTTCGCGCAGGCGCTGCCAGTAGTCGGGGGTCATGTTGGCGCTGTCGATCAGGGGCGCCATCTCGCGAAAGCGCCAGGCCGGCACCACCAGTTCGGGCTGGCTGTCGAGGTAGGCGCGCATGCGCACGTCGAAACCGGACGCCGGGGCCAGGCCGTCGGCGCTGGCCTGCATGCCGATGGTGCCACCGGTGTAGAGCACCATGACGTGCTGGGCGGCAGGGTAGGTCGAAGGGTTCATGGGATTCTCCGAAACGGTGAGTTCCTGTGGGAGCGGGCAAGCCCGCTCGCACATTTATCGCACTGTAACCGACGGGTGCAGAGGATGCGCCCGTCGTTCACCCGTCAGCGTTGCGCTGCGGGCACGCCTTGCGGCTCGGCCTGGGTGGCGGCCGAAGGTTCGGCGGGCCAGGCCTTCAGGTCCAGGTCCAGATCGGCGAATTTGCGCGAGTCGAACACCGGCTGGTCGACACCGGCGCGGCGCTGCTCGTCGTAGTCGCGCATCACCCGCAGGCCGACCTTGAACAGCATGGCCAGGGCCACCAGGTTGACGAAGGCCAGGCAGGTCATGGTGATGTCGGCGAAGGCGAACACGGTCGAGAGGTTCTGCATCGAACCCCAGACCACCAGCGCCAGCACCAGGCCGCGGAACAGCATCAACACAGTGCGGTTGCGGGTGAGGAACTGCAGGCTGTTCTCGCCCAGGTAGTAGTTGTAGAGGATGCAGGTGAAGACGAACAACGACAGCGCGACACTGACGAACACGCGGCCCCAGTCACCGACCACGGCGGCCAGCGAGTTCTGGGTCAGGACGATGCCGTCGCCTTCGAAGCCCGGGGTGTAGAAGCCCGACAGCAGGATCAGCAGCGCGGTGCAGGTGCAGATCACGAAGGTGTCGAGGAACACGCTGAAGGCCTGGACCACGCCCTGGGCGCCCGGGTGCTTCACGGCGGCCACGGCGGCCACGTTCGGCGCACTGCCCAGGCCCGCTTCGTTGGCGAACACGCCACGCTTCACGCCCATGACGATGGCGCTGCCGAGCAGGCCGGCGAAGGCCGGGTCGAGGCCGAAGGCGCTCTTGATGATGGTTTCCAGCATGGCCGGCACGTGTTCGATCTGGGTGCCGATCACGTACAGGGTCACGGCGATGTAGGCCAGGGTCTTGATCGGGACCAGCAGGTCGGACACCGCGGCGATGCGCTTGATGCCGCCGATGAAGGTGATGGCCAGCAGCACCGCCAGGACGATGCCGGTGTGGCGTGGGTCGAAGGCAAAGGCGTCCTGCAGCGAGTGCGTCACGGTGTAGGACTGCAGGCCGATGAAGGCGAAGCCGTAGGTGACCAGCAGCAGGATCGAGAACACCACCGCCATGCCTTTGAGCTTCAGGCCGTGCTGGATGTAGTAGGCCGGGCCACCGCGGTACAGGCCGTCACCGTCGGCGCGCTTGTAGACCTGGGCCAGGGTGCATTCGAAGAAGCTGCTGGACATGCCGACAAGTGCGGTCACCCACATCCAGAACACCGCGCCCGGGCCACCCAGGGTCACGGCGATGCCGACGCCGGCGATGTTGCCTGCACCCACCCGGCCGGCGAGGCTGAGCATCAGCGCCTGGAACGAGCTGAGCTGGCCGCCGCTGCTTTTCAGGCTGTCGCGGAACACCGCGAACATATGGAGGAAATGGCGCAATTGAACGAAACGCGAGCGGATCGTGAAGTAGCTGCCGAGCCCGACAATGAGCACGATCAGTACTTTCCCTGAGAGGAAGTCGTTGATGACTTCGAGCATGGATTATTCCTCGCTGTTTTTTGTGTAGGCAAAAGCAGAGCGGACGGAAACATTCAGTTACACCGCTGATTGCACGCACGGCAAGGCGGTGGGGCGAGCGTTCGTCCCGGTTCTATATTTCGCGGGTTGTTATTAGTTCGGGTTTCCCGTGGGGGTGAGCCTCGTTACCGACGGCTGTCCACGTGAAGAGGGGGCGCACTATACCGGTGCGCGGGCTCGCCGTCTGCATGTTGCGTGTCGAGCCGAGGAACGGCAGTGCTGGCGGGAGGCTGAATCGGTTCTTGTCCTGCCCGGAAAACCCCGCGAACAGGGGCTCCAAGGGGCCCGTATCATCCCCGCGAGCCCCCTGGTAATCGCAGGCGCTGGCTGGCCAGCGAAGGGGGTCGTTTGAGCGGTGTCCGTCTTGAAGCCCTGTTCGCCGGCCAGCCGGCTTGCGGGGTTACAGCCAGAATTCCTCTCGGCGTTCTTGGAAGTCCTTCAGTTCACCCTGCTCCAGCAACTGGCGAATCCACGGCCCCAGCAGATCCAGCGAGCTGTCCAGAGGCGTGGGCCGCTGCCAGCGCAGTGGCACCTGGGCAAAGCGCTGCTGGTTGGCGCTGACTTTTTCCAGGATCTGCCGGTCCTGCTTGAGGATCACCTTGAACAAGGGCTGCAGCACGCCGCGTTTGAGCCAGCCCGGCAGGCGGCCCTGGGCTGTGGCGATGCGGGCGAACAGCCGCAGTTGGCCCTCGGCGGCCGGGCTCAGCCAGGCGCTGACCAGCAGGTTGAGCCGGCCCTGGCGGTCGCGGTATTCGATTTCCGCCAGCCCCGGCAGGCGAAAGCGGCCCATGCTGAGGCCGCGTTCGCCTTCGAACAGCCGCGAAATCAGTCCGGATTGGGTGCCTTCTTCGCTGTATTGGGCTTCGACCCCGTCTTCCAGCTGATGCACCCAGGCGCTAATGCGCTGGCGCTGGCGGTCGTGGCGAATCCAGCCGGCATGCACGAAGTGGGTGTGGAAGCCGTCGAGGAAGTTCTCCGCGGCGTCCTGCAAGCTGCACTGCACCCGGTCGTTGATCCAGAACACATCCAGGGCCTGGGCTTGCTCGGCGGCGGCCACTGGCGGCTCTTCCGGCCGCTCGCTGGCAAGGCTGGCCCACACCAGCCCCTGGGCTTCGCAGCTGTGCAGCGGCTGCAGCAAGGGCTGGCTGCACCGCTGCTGCTCCTGGCCGGGCAGCTGAGTGCAACGGCCCTGGGGATCGAAGCGCCAGCCATGGTAGGGGCACTGGATCTGCCCGTCGCGCACCCGGCCGGCGCTCAGGGGCGCAAAGCGGTGAGGGCAACGGTCCGGCAGCACCGCGGCGGCGCCGTCGGCGTCGCGAAACAGCACCAGCGGCACGCCGTGCAGGGTGCAGGCCATGGGTTGCTTGTGCAGCTGCCGGCTCAGGGCGACGGGCCACCAGCCCGAGTGACTGTTCACAGTTTGAGCTTCCTCATCAGCGGTACGCCGATCCGTTGCAGCAGCAGGCCCATCAGGTGCCACACCAGGCGCCTTGGCCAGGGCAGGTGGGCGACGTGGATCAGGCTGTATTCGATCTCTGGCTCACCGCCGCGCAGGCGTTTGAAGGCGGCGGCGCCGGAGCTGAAGTTGAGCACCTGACGACGGTTCACCGCCTCTTGCAGGCACAGCCTGGTCAGTTGCCGGTACAGGCCGGCGCGCTGGGGCAGGGCGGTGTCGTAGCCGACGATGGGGGTGCTGATCAGGACGCTGTTGGCGAACCAGCCCAAGGCGCCGTCGATGCGCCCTTCGGCGTTGCGCAGGGCGCGCACCTCCAGCCAGCCTTCGGCCTGCCCGCGTTGCAGCCATTGGGCGCTGTAGTGGGGGTTCAGGCGGCTGTATTTGTCCAGGTACAGCAGGTTGTACAGCTGTTCGATGCGCTGGAAGTCGGCCTCGTTCAGCTCGCTGCCGGGCACCACCGTATACGGGCTGCGGCGCAGCAGGGTGGCGTCCAGGCGGGTGTTGTGGTGGCGCAGGAAGGCTGAATTCTCGCCCTCGCGGCCGTCGAACAGGTACACCTGGCGGCTGGGAATGGCCAGGTAGCCCAGGGCTTGCAGGCGCTTGCGCAGTGCGAGGTTGCTGAAGTCGTTGAGCGAGCGAAAGCCAAAGCCGTGGTCGGGAAACTCCCGGCGCAGCAGTTCGGTGATCGCCGGCAAGTCCGCGCCATCCCAGTCGGCCGGGTAGAGGTTGGTCGACAACAGCCAGTTATTGACCTGCACCAAACGGTCGACCTTGGCCGCGCTCAGGAGCCGGTCCACGCCCTGGGTCAGCAGCTTCAGTGGCCGGGCCAGCCAGGGCCGTTTCAGGCGCTGCAGTTCTTCCCGGGCGTAGCCGCTGTAGGCGGTTTGCGGCGAGACCACGTAACAGTTATCCACAGGGTCGTGGCCGTGGTTGATGCTCACCGGGAACTGCTGATGGCCGGTGTCCAGCAGGGCCAGGGCGGTGCTGACGTTGCCGATCAGCGCGCCGCCGGCGCAAGTGCGCACGTACTGCCGGGCGTGGCTGTCGCCGGCGCTCGGGGGCTCAAGGGCCAGTTGCTCGGGCAGCAGCAGTCTCATTGGCGCTGTGCCCCCAGAGGCTGGCCGTTCCATTCGATATCGGCGGTGGAGGCGGCCAGCAGCCCGCAGCGGCGGGTCAGGGCGCGGCCGATGATCTCGCTCAGGCTCAGCAACTGGGCGGTCAGCGGGCCGCGATCGCCGTCCTGGACGATCACGTCCCGGGCTTGTTGGTAGTCGTGCCAGAACTCGCGGCTCAAGAGCCGTGACGGCGCCGCCAGAAGCAGCATGGCCAGGGCGATCATCCGGGGTTCCAGGGTCGCCTCCAGCGCAGCGTCGGTTTCGCTGCCCAGCGCTGCCACCAGTTGCACCCGCTGATCGTCGAACAGGTGCACGCCGCTGGTGGCCCGGGGGTTGCACTCCAGCACGTGGAAGCGGCCCTGCTGGTCCTCGATGAAGTCAAAACCCACCTGCCCGGTGTAGCCGGTGGCCTGGCCGAACTGTTCCAGAAACGCACGGATCGGCGCTGGGGCACAGCTGTGGAAGTAGATCCCCGAGCCGCGCCCGACCCGGTAGCGCGGCTGATAGCTGCTGTGGGCGCGTAACTGGCCGTCCACCAGCACGCTGAAGCTGCAGTACTCCTGGCCGGGGACAAAGCGCTGGGCCACCCAGGGCGCATCGCTACTGGGCCGGATCTTGGCCAGTTGCGCCGGGCTCGGGCGGATCAGGGTCTGGGAGGCGAAGCGCGAATAGGCCGGCTTGAACACCAGGGCGTCGTGCTCGGCGGCCAGCGCTTGCAACGCGGCCGGGTCATGCAGCACTTGGGTCGGCGGCGCGGCCACGTCCCAGCCCTGGGTCATGGCAGCAAAATCGCCCTTGTGATGCAGGCGGTGCAGCAGGTCGAAATCACTGGTGAACACCCGGCACAAAGGCCGCAAGCGCTCCAGGCCGTGGGCCAGGTAGAACACCTCTTCGCAGGTCGGCAGCAGCAGGTCGATGGCCTGTTGGCGGATGACCCCGGCCAGGGCTTCGATCCAGGCATCCGGGTCGTGGCGCGGCTCCGGCAGGCGCACGAAGTGCTCGGCGGCGCGGCTGAAACGGCTCAGGGGCTGGGCCAGGGAATCGGCCACGGTCACCGTCCAGCCGGCTTGGCTAAAGGCCCGGGCCCATTCCAGACAGGCCGGGGCCCGGGCGCCGAGAATCAATACACGCATGGCAGTCCCTCGGGCAGTTGCAGCATCAGCAGGCGGCGTCTTTTCGCGTGTGGCGGCGGTGCCTGCCAGTGGCCGAAGCTCAGCTGCGGCGCCTGCAGCCCTTGTTGCGCGCAGAGCTCGGCGAGGGCTTCGCTCAAGCGCTGGCACAGCCCGTGGTAGTCGCCGCGGGTGTGCAGGTTGATCTGCCAGAGCAGCCCGCGCTGGTGAATTTCGTATTCCTCAAGCGCCGCCCCGAGCATCAGCAGGGCCCGGCGCAATACGTCAGGGTAGAGCGGTGCCAGCTGCGGGCCGTCGAGCCGGGGCAGCCAGAGGATCTCGTCGGCGCGGCCTTCCACGGCGGCGATGGCCCGCTCCGCACGGCCGCAGGGGCAGGGTGCGCTGGCCACCCGCAGAATGTCGTTGAGGCGATAACGCACGATCAACTGTGTACGCCGGGAAAAGTCGGTGATGATCGGCTGAAAGCGCGTGCGCTCAGGGTCCAGCCATTGCGGCTCGATGTGCAGGTGGCTTTCGTTCAGGTGCAGGGTGCCGGCCTCGCAGGTGTAGCCGAGAAAGCCTTCGCTGGCCTGATAGATCTGCTGCGGCTTGCGCCCGAAGGCTTGCTGCACCAGCTCGGCGTCGGTGCTTTCCAGCACTTCGGCCACCGACAGGATGTGTTGTGGGCGGATCGTCAGCTGCCCGGCCAGGGCCGCCTGGGCCAGCCCCCGCAGCACCGTGGCCGGGGCCACCAGCACGTCCGGGTTCTGTTGGTTGAGGCGTTGCAGGGAGGCGGTCAGGCCCAGGGTCAGGTCATGAAAGGCGAAGTCGATGCGGCGGCTGGCCAGGGTGGTGTACAGGCGGCTATTGGCCCGCAAGAAGAAGGCGATCCGCAGCGGCGCCAGCCAGGGGCACAGCAGCCGGGGCAGCAGGGCCCGGGGCAGGGTGCGCGCCAGCAGGATGCCGGCCCAGCGTTGGCGTTCCACGCTGCTGACCAGGAACACCCCCTGGGCCCCCGAGGTGCCGCTGGACAGGCCCACGGTGATGTCCCCCAGGGTCGGGCTGAAGTCCCGGGAACGCTCGGCCTGCAGGGCCACCGGCAACACCTGTTCCAGGCTCAGGGCGCGGGTGTTGAAGGCGGCGAAGTCGCTCATCAGGGTGGCTTTGTCCATGAGCGGCAAGCTGTGCAGGCCGTCGTGGGTCAGCTCGTTGAAGCGCTGGCCACGGGGCAGGACTTTGGCCATGAAGTGCTTGAGGCGCCGGGCCTGCCAGGCTTCCAGCCGCTCGCGACGGCGAAAGCGCAGGGCGTAGCGGCTGAACACGAAGGAACCGATGCTGCGCAGGGTGCCCAGTAGGCGTTCACTGTTCATTGGCGAATGCCTCCCAGGCCTGGGTGCAATGGGACGGCAGCACCGCCACCGCTGGTTCACGGCGGATCAGCTGGCCCAGGCCGTGGTAAGTGCGCACGTACTGCTGACGGTCGGCGCTGGCAAACCACAGTGCCGGTGCAGCGGGCAGGCGCTCGGCGCGGCAGGCCGGCACCGACCAGCAGGCGTCGGCCACCAGGAACACCGGTCGGCCCTGGGCGTCGGGGATGAACAGGCCCAACTGGCCTTCGCTGTGCCCGGGCAGCGGCACGCCGATCAGGCTGCTGTCGCCGAACAGGTCCAGGCCTTGCTCGAAGGGCGCCATCCAGCTTGGCAGCGCACAGCTGGGGCTGGCTTCGGCCAGGCGCAGGCGGGCGCTGAAGTCGTCCGGCAGCAAGCCCGGCAGATGGCCGCCCAAGGTGGCGCGCCAACGCTGACCGCGCAGGCTGTCGATATGCCGGTAATCGGCTTCCAGGGCGATAAAGCGCGCGTTGGCAAAATCCCGCAGCCCGGCGATATGGTCGGCGTGGAAGTGGGAAATGATCACATGGCGGATATCCCCCGGGCCGATGCCCAGCTCATGCAGCTGCGCCCCCAGCTGCTCGACCACCGGCAACTGCACCGGCACCGCACTGCGGTACAGGCGCTCGGGCAGGGCGCGGGTGGCCTGGAAGAAGTGCTCGGCGTAGCCGGTGTCGTACAAAATCCAGCCGTGCTCCGGGTGCTGGATCAGCCCGCACAAGGCCGGAAACTGCACTGGCGCCAGGCGCCCGCCACGGTCGGCCATGCATTCCAGATGCTGGCACCAGCCGGCCCTGAGGATCTTCAAGCTGACGCTGCGGCTCATGCTCGTTGCCTCTGTTGGGCCAGCCACCATTGGGCGTGCTGGGCGATGCCCTGGTCCTGGGTGATCACCGGGTGGTAGCCCAGCTCGCGCTGGATGGCGCTGATGTCCAGGGTCTGACTGAAGGCCAGGACGCCGGCGCCGTAGCGGGTGATCAAGGGCTCGGCGCCGTTGCCCAGGCGCGCCTTGAGTTCCAGCAGGCGCGCCACGCCATGCACCAGGGGCCAGGGCAGGCGACGGGTGCGCAGCGGCAGGCGGAAGTGCTCGGCCATCTGTTGCAGCAGGTCCTTGAAGGCCAGCGGCGTGCCATTGCTCAGGTTGTACACGCACAGCGGGCGCGGCAGGGGCCGGGTCAGGGCCAGCCACACCGCGTGCACCAGATTGTCGACGCAGGTCAGGTCCAGCTGCGCCTGGCCGCCGCGCATCAGCGGAATCGCCCCCCGTTGCATCACCCGCAGCAGGCGCGGCATCAGGGTTGCGTCCCAGGGGCCGAACACCGCCCGGGGCCGCAGGATCACGCATTCGGGCAGCTTGGCGTCTGCCAGCAGGGTTTCGGCCTGGGCCTTGCTGCGGGCGTAGTCATTCACCGGTGGTGGCAGCGGCTGGTCTTCGCGGATGCCCAGGCGATCACTGAAATTGAAATACAGGCTTGGGGTAGAGATGTGCACCAGCCGCGGGATACGGTTCTTGCCGCAGGCGTGGATCACCTCGGCGGTGGAGTCGAGGTTGGCCCGGGTAAACGCCTGGGGCGAACCCCAGGGTGACGACAAGGCGGCGCAATGCACGATGGCGTCATGCTCGCGGCTGGCATCGGCCAGCAGGCGTTTGGCCAACGGGCTGCCGTGCTCCAGGGGCAGCCAGTGCACGGGCGCCGGGCTGTGGGCAATCACCTCGGCCGCCGCCTCGGGATTGCGCCCGCTGAACTGCACCTCGCAGCCTTCGGCGGCCAGCTTCCAGACCAGGTGCCGTCCGATAAAACCGGTGCCGCCGGTGACCAGGATCTTCATCAGTACTCCAGGATCATGCCGCCGAGGGACAGGCCCGCGCCGGTGCCGATCAGCATCAGGGTTTGTCCGCGTTGAATGCGCCCGTCGCGCACCGCGATATCCAGAGCGGTGGGCAGAGACGCCGCCACCTGATTGCCATGCCGGGCAAAGATATCGATGACTTTCTCCGGCCCCAGGCTCAGGCGTTTGGCCGCATGCTGCATGGCCTGTTGGCTGGCTTGATGGGGGATGATCCAGTCGATCTGCGCAAGGGACAGTGCGGCTTGCTGCAGCAAATCGTCCATCAGTTCGGGCAGGTGCTTGGCCGCGAGGCGGAACACGCCCTTGCCCTGCATGGCGAAGCTGGTCAGGGGCTCGAACGGCACGTCGATGCGTCGCGGATGAAAGCGCGAACCGCCGGCGGGGATCTGGCACAGCGCGGCGCCTTCGGCGTAGGTCTTGAGGCGCGAGGCAAGGATCTTCGGGCCGCCGTCGCCCGCTTCCAGCACCACTGCTGCCGCGCCGTCGCCGAAGATGCCGCAGACTTCCACCTGCTGCCAGTCCAGGCCGCAGGAGGCGATGTCGGCGCACACCAGCAGCACGCGCCGGTAATGCCCGCCCTGGATCGGCCAGGACAGGGTGTCCAGGGCGGCAATAAAGCCCAGGCAGCTGGCGTTGATGTCCATGGCCGGGATGCCCGAATGCCCCAGGCCCAGTTCCCGTTGCAGCAGTGCGGCGTTGCAGGGCATGCCTTGGTCCATGGTGCCGCTGGCGCAGACGATCAGGTCCAATTGGCCAAGCTCCAGGCCGGCCGCGTGCAGGGCCTGGCGCGCGGCACTGGCGCCGAGGCTGGCGGCGGTGTCCGCAGGATCGGCGACGTGGCGCTGCTGCACTCCGCTGATGCGCGCCACGCTGCCGGTTTCCAGGCCGAGCTGGCGGTCCAGTTCAGCACTGGTGACCACCCGCTGCGGCAGGGCGTGGCCGGTGCCGAGGATGGCCAGGGCGCGGGCCGGGCGGGGGGAGGACGCTGATGTGTGCATGCAAATTCCGTGTGTGTGGGCGTCGAGGCTGGCGTTGAGAGAGGCGGTTAGTGCGCTGGCAGTGCCGCCGGGCATTGGCTCAGGAAGGCTTGCAGCCCCTGCTGGTAGGCCTCGGTGGGCATCAGGTCAGTGTGTTTGGCGATGAAGCAGGCCACGCCTTGACGCTCCATATCGGCGTCCGCCACGAGGTAGAAGTCGGGAATTTCCTGCACGCTTGCGATCTGCTTCCAGGCCAGGCTGCTCTGACCTCCGCGGGTGTTGAGCAGGGTGAAGCCCTGGTCGTCGAAGTTCAGGCAATAGGTGCCTTCGACGGCCCGCAAGCGGGTTTCGATCAGGCGCTGACTCAACCCGCGCAACGGCGCTTGGGGTTTGATCGGGGTGGCGGCAATCCGGGCTTGCAGGTGCTTGATCCAGCGTCCGGAAAAGCGCCACCACAGGGGGATGAAGATCAAGGCGAACGCCACCATGGCGATGACCTTCTCCGGGGTGAAGGTCCGCTCGGGGAAATAGATCGACAGGCAGCCGCCGATCAGGCACAGGGTGAACATCACGGGACCGATCAAGCGGCCTTGCCACCGGGCAAATGTGCTCATGGCTTGGACATGCTGCTGATCATCCTTGAGCAATTCCTGCTTCAGCGGTTCGGCAATCCAGGCTTCGGTGTGGGCGGGGGTGATGCGGTAGTGCAATTCCATGGGGGCTGAATCCGAGGTCCGTGTTCGGTGAGGGCGGCAGTCTACCGGCTTCTGGGGTGTGTTGAGCAGCGGCGTGTGCGCCAACGCCAAGCGGCAGTTCAGGCTGGAAACTGCTCCAGATGTTGCTCCACCCACTGGTACAGGTGCTCGTCCAGTGGCGGCCGCTGCTGGTTGAAGTGGTCCTGGCAGCGGTTGAAGAACGGGTCCTGGTTGATGCGCATGGCCAGCTCGACGGGGCCTTCGCTCCCGGCGTGGGCGGCTCGTAGCTGCTGCTGGCGCTGATCGGCCTGCTCCAGGGTGTCCGCCAGGGCGTCCAGATGCAGGAGCCTGAACTGAGCGATGGCCTGGGGCAGATGAAAGTGCAGGGCGCTGTCGAAGCCTTCCCAGCCCTCGAAGGCCAGCCATTCGTGCAGGATCATGAAGCAGCGCAGTGCCGGGGCCAGCGCCTCCAGTCGTTGCAAATCCAGCCAGTACTGACGCGGCAGTTGCTCGGCGGTTTCGATGGCCTGGGCGATCAGGTCCAGGGCCTGGCCCTTGTCCCGGTGATGCTTGCGCAGGATGCGCTGGGTCAGGGTGAAGCGCGCTTCTTCTATAGCGTGCAGGGCGCGGTTCAGATCGTAACCGGCGTTGCGCAGGTGTTCCCGGGCGTGCTCGGGGGGCAGGCCGGATTTGTCTACCAGCACCTGCAACAGCTCGGCTTTGTAGAGCTCGGCGGCTTGCTGCGGATTATTGGCGCAACGGGCGAGCAGGGCCTGGGCGTGGCGCAAGCCGATGGGGATCAGCTTGCGTAACTGTTGCAGAGCTTGGGTGTGCGTCGGGTCCATCGACAGGGTGCCTTGGTCGTCATTGCCGGTGGCGGCGGGAGGCTGATTATCCACCGCGCCGGGCAAAACCTGTAGCCGCTGCCGCAGGCTGCGAACGGCCCGAAGGGACGCAGGGTTCTCAAGGTCGCTGAAGGTCCTGCGGACCTTTTCGCAGCCTCGCGGGCTCGGCAGCGGCTACAAATGAGGTCGCGGTCGCAGTTCAGGTTGGGTGGTGTAGCCGCTGCCGCAGGCTGCGAACGGCCCGAAGGGGCGCGGGGTTCTCAAGGTCACTGAAGGTCCTGCGGACCTTTTCGCAGCCTCGCGAGCTCGGCAGCGGCTACAAATGAGGTCGCGGTCGTAGTTCAGGTTGGGTGGTGTAGCCGCTGCCGCAGGCTGCGAACGGCCCGAAGGGACGTGGGGTTCTCAAGGTCGCTGAAGGTCCTGCGGACCTTTTCGCAGCCTCGCAGGCTCGGCAGCGGCTACAGGTTGCGTCAGGGAGTGGTGCGGGCGCCGTCGAGCAGGGCGTCCACCACGGCGCGGGCCATTTCCACGGAATGCACCATGGACCAGATCAGCCCGCGCTCGATGCCGCTGGCCCGTTCGGTGATTTCATCGGACACCTCTTCGGCGCATTTGAGCAGCAAGGAAACGTGCATCAGGGCGTCTTCGGCATTCACCTGGGGTTGCACGGCGAACAGCGGGTGGCCCTGGGCGTCGCGCAGGCCGAAGGGGCGATGGCGGGTGCCGTGCAAGGCGGCCAGCAGGTTGGCGTTGGCGCGGTCCAGCTCCGGGTCGCGGCGTGGGTGATCGGTGGACAAGGGTGGGTCGGGGACGAGCTTTTTCATGACGGTCACTCACTCAGTAGTTAACGGACTGCCGAGCTCACTTCCACATGAGGGGTGGCAGTTGTGCGAGGGTGTGGAAGACCGGGACTGAGTAACCCAGCACACCCGAAGGTGTCCCGCGCACAACCGCCATAAAGCGATGCCGACGACAATGCGTCGAGCCATGCTCATGAGCGCTCATGCTTACTCAGGTCCGAACTTCCACATCCGGGCCGCTGATTTGGCAGCGGCACCGGGAGACTGCCTGATCGTTCGAAGGGGTACAAGGCGCTCAAAGGCGTGGGGGATTCTCTCGGATTTGCCCTACAAAACAAAGCGAATCCGCTTCGATGCCGGGCGGCATCGCCTGACAAATCGCGGCTTTTTTCCAGGTAAAAAAACGGCACACCGGTCAATCATAGGAGCAGAAAAATGATTTGATATTCAGTGAAATCAGGATTCGATAATCGGTCTATATTTGGGCTGAATATAGTGTAGGGTTCAAGCCGGCAGGATGATTGCGATCCTGCATAGTGAGCGTTAGGCATCCTGAGCGGCGAATTCGCACAGGATCAGTTCATAGCAGGGCGGCGAGCACGTCGCCAAATGTAGGAGGTTTCACTCATGCGAGTTGAAACGGTCAGCTTTTTAAAACGATACGCATCCGACCTTCCTTTAGAGGAACCAATGGTCGTCACGCAAAACGGTGTGCCTGTTTACGTTGTCGAGTCTTACGTTGAGCGTAAGCGCCGCGACGAGGCAGTGGCGTTGGTGAAATTGCTCGCAGTCAGTTCGCGCGAGTACGCCCAAGGCAAGCATTGTTCGACTGATGAGCTCAAGGCCCGCCTGAGCAAGAGGTTTGCCCACAAATAAAAAGGGTGGGATAGATGTCAACACTGACCATCCGCTACACCGAAACCGCACAGCAAAGCATTGAAGACCAGATCGTGCATCTGGCCGACTATAGCGACCTTAAGTCCGCCTTTGAGCGGCTGGATGCTGTGATTGACGCTCTTCAGGACAAGCTCTTGTCCGCCCCGTTAGGCTACCCAGTCAGCCCTCAAGCAAGCGACCTGGGCATTTTGCATTACCGTGAGCTCAACACCGATGGATACCGGGTGTTCTACGAAATCGTAGATGCGGATCAGGCGATCGTGATTGGGCTGGTGCTGCGGGATAAGCAAAGCGTCGAGCAGGCACTTATTCGTTACTGCCTGCTGCATACCGATTAACGATTGTGGGTGTGAGCCTTCCGATGGGGTGTTTGAGCGTGTCACCCGCACTAGGACCGGGAAGGGGTCTCACCAATACGTTCTATGGAAATTAGATTCACGCGTTCGCCACTCTCCATCTTGTTCGAAATTTCGAAAAGTGAAGGGCGAGAGGGGGGCAGCGCTGCGTCTGTCATGAAGCGAAACTGTGCACAGCTTCCGCACTATCACGGCGCTCCACCAAGGGTCGGCGCTGAACAATAGGCGGTCTTGTTTCTGGGTTTCCGGGACTTCGTGAAAACCAAAAAAAAGGGCCTGGAGACGTATCTCCAAGCCCTCAAAAGGTGAGAGGTGTCTAGTCCCTCAACCTGGTGAGCGGTGTTGCGTGTTTCGGGGGCGCGGCGGTTAGGCTTTCAGCGGAACCAGGCGCGGGGCAATCATGTTTTCCGGACGCAGGATGTCGTCGAGCATGGCGTCGTCCAGCAGGCCTTCTTCGCGCACCAGTTCCAGTACGCCACGGCCACTTTCCAGGGCGATGCGGGCGATACGGGTGGCGTTTTCATAGCCGATGTACGGGTTCAGTGCGGTGACCAGGCCGATGGAGTGCTCCACCAGTTCGCGGCAACGGGTTTCGTTGGCGGTGATGCCGGTGATGCAGTGCTCGCGCAGCATGTCCATGGCGCGTTGCAGCAGGCGGATCGAGTCGAAGATCTTGAAGGCGATCAAAGGCTCCATCACGTTCAGTTGCAGCTGGCCGCCTTCGGCCGCGATGGTCAGGGCCAGGTCGTTGCCGATGATCTGGAACGCCACTTGGTTGACCGCTTCCGGGATGACCGGGTTGACCTTGCCAGGCATGATCGAGCTGCCCGGCTGACGCGCTGGCAGGTTGATTTCGTTGATGCCGGTGCGTGGGCCGCTGGACAGCAGGCGCAGGTCGTTGCAGATCTTCGACAGCTTGACCGCGGTGCGCTTGAGCATGCCGGAGAACAGCACGAAGGCGCCCATGTCGGAGGTGGCTTCGATCAGGTCGGCAGCCGGTACCAGCGGCTGGCCGCTGATGGTGGCCAGGCGTTGTACGGCCAGGGCCTGGTAGCGCGGGTCGGCGTTGATGCCGGTGCCGATGGCGGTGCCGCCCAGGTTGACTTCGGTCAGCACTTCCGGCGCCAGGGTCTTCAGGCGAGCCAGGTCTTCACCCAGGGTGGTGGCGAAGGCCTTGAATTCCTGGCCGAGGGTCATCGGCACGGCGTCTTGCAGCTGGGTACGGCCCATTTTCAGGACGTGGCTGAATTCTTCACCCTTGGCGGCGAACGACTGGATCAGGCTGTCGAGGCTGGCCAGCAGGGCGTCGTGGCCCAGCAGCAGACCCAGGCGGATCGCGGTCGGGTAGGCGTCGTTGGTGGACTGCGCCATGTTCACGTCGTTGTTCGGGTGCAGGTACTGGTATTCGCCCTTGCTGTGGCCCATGGCCTCCAGCGCGATGTTGGCGATGACTTCGTTTGCATTCATGTTGGTCGAAGTGCCAGCGCCGCCTTGAATCATGTCCACCACGAACTCTTCGTGGAAGTCGCCACGGATCAGACGGGCACAGGCCTCGCTGATGGCCGCATGCTTGGCTTCGCTCAGATGACCCAGTTCGCGGTTGGCGTCAGCAGCTGCCTGCTTGACCATTGCCAGGGCCACGACCAGTTTTGGGTAGTGCGAAATCGGAACGCCGGAGAGGCGGAAGTTGTTCACCGCTCGCAGGGTCTGGATGCCGTAATACGCTTGAGCCGGTACTTCGAGTACGCCAAGCAGGTCTTTTTCTGTGCGGAAAGATGCAGCGGAGGACATGACGGAGATCATCTCGGTAGGGACCCGGTCTGTGCCGGGAACGCTGCGAATCCTAGGCCGAAGGGAATTTTTGGGCCAATGCTGTTAAACACTGGGCTATGCATATTCGGCATAATGCCGGTGTGACGCCGCTTTGCCGGCGAGCGTGTGACCTAAAATGGTGCGTGTCCGGGAGGACGTGATGAATCTGGAAAGCAAATGGCTCGAGGACTTCAGTGCCTTGGCCGCCACCCGCAGCTTTTCCCAGGCTGCCGAGCGACGTTTCGTGACCCAGCCGGCCTTCAGTCGGCGCATCCGCAGCCTGGAAGCAGCCCTGGGCCTGACCCTGGTCAACCGCTCGCGCACGCCGGTGGAACTGACGGCGGCGGGGCAGTTGTTCCTGGTCACCGCGCGCACCGTGGTCGAACAGCTCGGCGAGGTGGTGCGTCACCTGCACCATCTGGAAGGCGGCCAGGGCGAAGTGATGCAGGTGGCCGCGGCCCACTCCCTGGCGCTGGGTTTCTTCCCGCGCTGGATCGCGCAACTGCGCAATGAAGGGCTGAACATCGCCACGCGGCTGGTGGCCACCAACGTCGGTGATGCGGTGCACGCCCTGCGCGAAGGCGGCTGCGACCTGATGCTGGCCTTCTATGACCCGGACGCGGCCTTGCAGATGGACTCGGAAATTTTCCCCTCGCTGCACCTGGGGCACACCGAGATGCTCCCGGTGTGCGCTGCCGATGCCCAGGGCAAGCCGCTGTTCGATCTGGAAGGCGAGGCCAGTGTGCCGTTGCTGGCGTACAGCGCCGGGGCCTTTCTCGGGCGTTCGGTGAACCTGCTGCTGCGCCAGCGCAACCTGCGTTTCACCACGGTTTATGAGACCGCCATGGCCGACAGCCTAAAGAGCATGGCGTTGGAAGGGCTGGGCATTGCCTGGGTGCCGCAATTGAGCGTGCGCGCCGAACTGGCCCGGGGCGAGTTGGTGGTCTGTGGTGGTGCGCAATGGCATGTGCCGTTGGAGATCCGCCTGTATCGCTGCGCCCTGGTGCGCAAGGCCAACGTGCGCTTGCTCTGGCGCAAGCTGGAAGGCGCCGCCGCACAAGCGACGGGCAACACATGAGCCTGTTGCCGGTGTTGCAGATCGCGAGGGATTTTCCGCGTCGGCAACGCCAGACCCTGTAGCCGCTGCCGCAGGTTCGGGCCGCGTTCGGACGCTCGGCCCCGCAGGGGCCGCCAAACCTGGCGCTGCGAAGTGTCTGAAGGATTGGGGATATAGCTCTGGCGCCGGCTGCGCCGTCGTTCGCAGCCTGCGGCAGCGGCTACAGGGAACTGGTCAGGCTGCGAGAGGTTTTCAGTTCGGGGAGACTGACTTCAGAGTCAATAAAACCGGGGTTTTGCGCCGGAAATACTTTGTTCGACAGATGGTCGGCGAAAGTGCGTTTAGCGCGGCTTTTTCGGTATACTGCGCGGCCTTCGGCCGGTTCGTCCGGCCATAATTCGTACAGTCAAGCCACGCATTTTCGCGTGGCTTGTTGTTTTTGACGCGCCCGCGGGCGCCCAGAGAGAAGAGGCACGACGATGAGTGCACTGGTTGGCGTGATCATGGGCTCCAAGTCCGATTGGTCCACCCTTAGCCACACCGCCGATATGCTGGAAAAGCTCGGCATCCCTTACGAGGTGAAGGTGGTGTCCGCACACCGCACCCCGGACCTGCTGTTCCAGTACGCCGAAGAGGCTGAGGCGCGTGGCATCGAGGTGATCATCGCCGGTGCCGGCGGCGCGGCGCACTTGCCGGGCATGTGTGCGGCCAAGACCCACCTGCCGGTGCTGGGCGTGCCGGTGCAGTCGTCGATGCTCTCGGGCGTGGATTCGCTGCTGTCCATCGTGCAGATGCCCGCCGGCATCCCCGTGGCCACCCTGGCCATCGGCAAGGCGGGCGCGATCAACGCGGCCCTGCTCTCGGCGAGCATCCTGGGCGCCAAGCACCCGCAGTTCCATGCGGTGCTGAAAAAATTCCGTGCTGAACAGACAGACAGCGTCCTGGACAATCCAGACCCGCGCGTCGCCTGAGGTTGTTGACGATGAAGATCGGTGTAATCGGTGGCGGCCAGTTGGGCCGCATGTTGGCCCTGGCGGGGACTCCGCTGGGAATGAACTTCGCTTTCCTCGACCCGGCGCCGGATGCGTGCGCCGCTGCCCTGGGCGAACACCTGCGTGCCGACTACGGCGACCAGGACCACCTGCGCCAGCTGGCCGATGAAGTGGACCTGGTGACCTTCGAATTCGAGAGCGTGCCGGCGGAAACCGTGGCCTTCCTCTCGCAGTTCGTGCCGGTCTACCCGAGCGCCGAAGCCCTGCGCATCGCTCGTGATCGCTGGTTCGAGAAGAGCATGTTCAAGGACCTGGGGATTCCTACCCCGGAGTTTGCCGACATCCAGTCCCAGGCGGATCTCGACGCCGCCGTGGCGCGCATCGGCCTGCCGGCCGTGCTCAAGACCCGCACCCTGGGTTACGACGGCAAGGGCCAGAAGGTCCTGCGCAGCGCCGCCGACGTCGCAGGCACCTTCGCCGAACTGGGCAGCGTGCCTTGCCTGCTCGAAGGCTTCGTGCCGTTCACCGGTGAAGTCTCGCTGATCGCCGTGCGTGCCCGTGACGGTGAAACCCGTTTCTACCCGCTGGTGCACAACACCCACGACAGCGGCATCCTGCGCCTGTCGGTGGCCAGCAGCGATCACCCGCTGCAGGCCCTGGCCGAGGACTACTCCAGCCGCGTGCTCAAGCAGCTGGATTACGTCGGCGTGATGGCGTTCGAGTTCTTTGAAGTCGACGGCGGCCTCAAGGCCAACGAGATTGCCCCGCGGGTGCACAACTCCGGGCACTGGACCACCGAAGGCACCGAGTGCAGCCAGTTCGAAAACCACCTGCGGGCGGTAGCCGGTCTCCCTCTGGGCTCCACGGCCAAGGTCGGTGAGAGCGCCATGATCAACTTCATCGGCGAAGTGCCGCCGGTGGACAAAGTCATCGCCATCGACGACTGCCACCTGCATCACTACGGCAAGGCCTTCAAGGCCGGACGCAAGGTCGGCCACGCCAATCTGCGTTGCGCCGATCAGGCGACCCTGCAAGCGCAGATCCTCAAGGTGCAAGCGCTGATCGCCGAGTAACAAATCCTCCGGCGGGCGGGAACCTTCGTTTCCCGCCGTTCTCTGATAGCAGGATGCCAAAGTGCTGGCTAGGCTTTGGCTTGATCCCCCCCTTACAGAGGAACAGCCATGGGCATTATTGGAACCATTTTCATCGGCTTGATCGTTGGTCTGCTGGCGCGTTTCCTCAAGCCGGGAGACGACAGCATGGGCTGGATCATGACCATCCTGCTGGGTATCGGCGGCTCGCTGGCGGCCACTTATGGCGGTCAGGCGCTGGGTATTTATCAGGCTGGCCAGGGCGCCGGTTTCATCGGTGCGCTGGTGGGCGCGGTCGTCCTGCTGGTGATCTACGGCTTCGTCAAGAAAAGCTGATTCCCCCCTGCAAGCCCCCTCTGCCGCTCGTGCCGAGGGGAGCCCTTTTCTTCATCTGAAACTTCAACGCAGCCGACGCTTTGGGCACTAGAATGCCCGGGTTTTTCCGTCCTTCCTTTTTGACCGAGCCACCCTCTCATGCGCCGTCTTCTATTGACCTTTGTTCTGCTGGGCTGCGGCCTGGCCCAGGCTGGCGAACTGCCGGAAACCGACTGGCTGGAGCTGATGCCCAAGTCGGACCAGAAAGCCCTGGAGCAGATGCCGGAAATCGACCACAACTCCCCCGAAGCCAATGGCACCTTCACCGAAAAGGGCGGCCTGAAGCAGAGCAAGGGCTTGCCGGCGGTGATGTATTCCACCAAGACCGTGCCGGCGATGAACGACAAGCAGATCCGCCTCGGCGGCTATCCGGTGCCGCTGGAGGCTGATGCCAAGGGGCGCAGCACGCTGTTTTTCCTGGTGCCGTACCCGGGCGCCTGCATCCACGTGCCGCCACCGCCGCCCAACCAGCTGGTGCTGGTGCGCTTTCCCAAGGGCGTGAAGCTGGAGGACATCTACACGCCGCTGTGGGTGACCGGCACCTTGAAGATCGAGACGGTCAGCAATGACCTGGCCGACGCGGCCTACGCCCTGGATGCGGCGAAGGTGCGGGTGGTGCAGGAATCGGATCTCTGAAGCCGCAGCGCTGAATGTGCCTTCCAAACGGCTCTGTTGAACTGGACCGCTGAAGGCATTTGTAGGAGCCGGCTTGCCGGCGAAAGCGGCCTCAAGAACGCTGACGGTCCTGAGGGCCTCTTCGCTGGCAAGCCAGCTCCTACGCAGCTAGGTGGGGTCAGAGCGGGGCGGCGCTGATGCTCACGCTCAGGGTGTGGCGGGCGCCAGGTGCCAGGGTGACGATGTCGTCCATCACGTTGGCGGTCTCGATGCACAGCATGCGCTGCCAGCCGTCGTTGGCCATGTCGCCAAATTGCGCGGCGCGGTCGATCCAGGGGTTCCAGATCACGGCGGTGCGCGAGCCTGCGCTGTTCAGGCGAATCCGTCGTTGCCAGTCCGGATCGACGATATCCAGCTGCGCCGGGACGTTCAGGTAGATGCGGTCGGTCTCGCCGCTAAAGTGCAGGGCGCCGCTCTGGACCTTGGTGGTCCAGTCTTCCAGGGTTTCGATGTAGTTCAGCCCGTCCAGGCCTTCGACCTGCACCTTGCGCACATCGCTGACCGCGAAATAGCTGTGCAGCGCCTGGCTGATGCTCACGCTTTCTGTGCCCAGGTTATGGCTGGTGAGGCTGATGTGCAGTTGCTCGTCGAGGCGGATGCTCAGGCTCGGTTCCACCTGATGGGGCCAGCCAGGAAAGCCGCCAGCGGGGCAGGGCAGGCGCAGCCGTACCAGCAAGCTGTCGCCGTCGCTTTCGATGCCTTGCAGTTCCCAGTCGCTGGCCCGCGCCAGGCCGTGGGCCGGTGCCGGTTCAGCGCTTTGGCGCATGGCCTGCACGCTTTGCGGGTTGCGTGCAAAGTTGCCGAACCAGGGCCAGCACACCGGAACCCCGGCGCGGATGCTCTTGCCGGTCTTGAACTGCGCCTCGTCGTTGAGCCAGATCAGCGGCTGTTGCCCGGCCACTTGATAACTGAGGATGTGCGCGCCTTGCTGGGCCACCAGCAGTTCGGCATCACCGTGGCGGATGCGCCAGCAGTTCAGTTCATCCAGTTTCACTGTTTCAACGTGGGGCGTGGGCATGCTGCGGTTCTCGTTAGGGTGGCTTGGGCGTTGTAGGAACCTAGCGCGCTCGGGGCGGAACCGAACGGGTGCGGCCGCTGCCGTCGATGGCGACGAACACGAACACCGCCTCGGTGACCTTGCGCCATTCGCTGGACAGCGGGTCGTCGCTCCACACTTCCACCATCATCTGGATCGAGCTGCGGCCGATCTCCAGGGTCTGGGTATAGAAGGACAGTTGCGCGCCCACCGCCACCGGCACCAGGAACGCCATGCGATCGATGGCCACGGTAGCGACTCGGCCACCGGCGACGCGGCTGGCCATGGCGGTGCCCGCCAGGTCCATCTGCGCCACCAGCCAGCCGCCGAAAATATCGCCAAAGCCGTTGGTTTCCCGGGGCAAAGCGGTGATTTGCAGGGCCAGGTCGCCTTGCGGGATTGGATCTTCTTGTTCGAGTTCTATCATGCCGAGGGGCCTCTGACCCGTGACGCTTCATGGTGACTTCAGGTGAATAGCCGTCTTCAGGAAAAACGATTCAGCCCGAACACACTGCGTTCGTCACGTTCTTTCTAAGGCGTGCTATAGGGAAACTCTGCGAAATCGGCTGCTCATGCACTGTGAGAACTACTGCGCTCAGCAATACTGCGTTAGAAACAGGCACGGATTGCTCATTTACAACACGTAGACTCCGCATCCGTGCCTGTTTCTGCCTTGCCTTGCTTTCGCTCGCTACGTTCTCACAGCGCATGAGGACAACGGGTTTTCGTACAGCAACCCTTGCCAGAAGCGGCTTTGCGCTTCGAGGTTTGCGAGTATATCGGTCGATAGACTCCGCGACGACCCACTCAGTTCGCAAATTTGTGAGTCATTTGTGCGCCGCTGTGTACGCATTCGAACAATTTGCTATCGTGCCGAACCTGCCAGGCCCCAACCAGCGCTGTTGCGGTTGCCGGAACCGACTAATAAGAGAAGCCCTTGCCATGACCACTGTGCCCTCGAGCGCCGCGCAGCCAGCGCAGCCCGCCCGTCCCTTGACCCGTAGTGATTACAAGACCCTGTCGCTGTCTGCCTTGGGCGGCGCGCTGGAGTTCTACGACTTCATCATCTTCGTGTTCTTCGCCACCGTGGTCGGCAAGCTGTTCTTCCCGGCGGACATGCCCGAGTGGCTGCGCCTGATGCAGACCTTCGGCATCTTCGCCGCCGGCTACCTGGCCCGTCCTCTGGGCGGGATCGTCATGGCGCACTTCGGCGACCTGCTGGGGCGCAAGAAGATGTTCACCCTGAGCATCTTCATGATGGCGGTGCCGACCCTGATCATGGGCCTCTTGCCGACCTACGCGCAGATTGGCTTATGGGCGCCGATCCTGCTGTTGCTGATGCGGGTGATTCAGGGCGCGGCCATCGGTGGAGAAGTGCCAGGCGCCTGGGTATTCGTTTCCGAACACGTGCCTCAGCGGCATATCGGCTACGCCTGCGGCACCCTGACGGCGGGCCTGACCGCCGGCATTCTCCTGGGCTCGCTGGTGGCCACCGCCATCAATAGCATCTACACCCCGGTGGAAGTGGCCGACTACGCCTGGCGGATTCCGTTCCTGCTGGGCGGGGTGTTCGGCCTGTTCTCGGTGTACCTGCGCCGCCTGCTGCACGAAACCCCGGTGTTCGCCGAGCTGCAATTGCGCAAGGCCCTGGCCGAAGAGCTGCCCCTGCGCACCGTGCTGCGCGATCACCGTGGCGCCATTGTCATTTCCATGCTGCTGACCTGGCTGCTGTCCGCCGGGATCATCGTGGTGATCCTGATGACCCCGACGGTGCTGCAGACCGTTTATAAATTCCCGGCCATCACCGCCCTGGAAGCCAACAGCGTGGCCATTGTGTTCCTGAGCCTGGGCTGCGTGATCTCCGGGGTTCTGGCGGATCGTTTCGGCGCTGGCAAGGTGTTCGTGTTCGGCAGCGCCTTGCTGCTGGCCACCTCCTGGACCTTCTATCACGGCTTGCTGGATAACCCGCAGTGGCTGTTCCCGATGTATGCCCTGACCGGTCTGTTTGTCGGCACCATCGGCGCGGTGCCTTATGTGATGGTCAAGGCGTTCCCGGCGGTGGTGCGTTTCAGCGGCCTGTCGTTTTCCTACAACCTGGCCTACGCGATCTTCGGTGGCCTGACGCCGATGGTGGTGACCTGGCTGCTCAAGGAAAGCCCGATGGGGCCGGCTTACTATGTGGCAATCATTTGCGGCATCGGCCTGCTGGTGGGGCTGTACCTGTGGGCCAAGGGCCGCTGATCTGCGCCATCTTGTAGCCG
Source organism: Pseudomonas danubii (assembly GCF_042980055.1). Classification (NCBI taxonomy): domain Bacteria; kingdom Pseudomonadati; phylum Pseudomonadota; class Gammaproteobacteria; order Pseudomonadales; family Pseudomonadaceae; genus Pseudomonas; species Pseudomonas danubii. The sequence goes on along the minus strand of NZ_CP116502.1, from coordinate 1,076,922 downwards.
CTGCCGCAGGCTGCGACAGGGCCGCAGGCCCTGCTGGGCGCTGAAGAGTGTCGCGACCCTGCGGGTCGGTCGCAGCCTTCGGCAGCGGCTACAGAGGTTTTTATCGCCGTATAAAGAAAGGCCAGCTTGCGTTCAGGAGTGCTGGCCTTTCATCTAATTGTCATATTCCGGACATAGAGTGTTCACACGGCCTACAGATACTTGGCCCCGACTTAACACACCCTATCTGCTAGGAGTAAGGCATGAAACTGAAGCGTTTGATGGCGGCAATGACCTTTGTCGCCGCTGGCGTTGCGACTGCCCACGCGGTTGCCGCTGTTGACCCTGCTATCCCGAGCTACACCAAGACCACTGGTGTGTCGGGCAACCTGTCCAGCGTCGGTTCCGATACTTTGGCGAACCTGATGACCCTGTGGGCCGAGAACTACAAAAAAGAATACCCGAACGTCAACATTCAGATTCAGGCCGCCGGTTCCGCCACCGCGCCACCTGCGCTGACCGAAGGCACCTCCAACCTGGGCCCGATGAGCCGCAAGATGAAGGACACCGAGCTGGCGGCCTTCGAGCAGAAGTACGGCTACAAGCCAACCGCTATCCCGGTGGCCGTGGACGCCCTGGCGGTGTTCGTGCACAAGGACAACCCGATCCAGCACCTGACCATGGAACAGGTCGACGCGATTTTCTCGTCCACCCGTCTGTGCGGCGCCAAGGCTGACGTAAAAACCTGGGGCGACCTGGGTGTGAAGGGCGATCTGGCCAACAAGCCGGTGCAACTGTTCGGCCGTAACTCGGTATCCGGCACCTACGGCTACTTCAAGGAAGAAGCCCTGTGCAAAGGCGACTTCAAGCCTAACGTCAACGAGCAGCCAGGTTCGGCTTCGGTGGTGCAGTCCATCAGCTCCTCGCTGAACGGCATCGGCTACTCGGGCATCGGCTACAAGACCGCCAGCGTGAAGACCGTGGCCCTGGCCAAGAAAGGCAGCAGCGACTTCATCGAAGACACCGAAGAAAACGCCCTGAACGGCAAGTACCCGCTGTCGCGCTTCCTCTACGTCTACATCAACAAAGCCCCGAACAAGCCTCTGGCCCCGCTGGAAGCCGAGTTCGTGAAACTGGTCCTGTCCAAGCAGGGTCAGGAAGTAGTGGTCAAGGACGGCTACATCCCGCTGCCAGCCAAGGTGGCCGCCAAGGCCCTGGCTGACCTGGGCCTGAAAGAAGGCGCATAAGCCGCCGCAGAAGGTCCGGGCTCCCCGGACCTTCTCGTTTTCGTAGGAGCAGGCCGGGCGGCAGCGCCCGCAAGGGCGACCCAGGCTCAAGGCCGGTTCGTCGGCCAGCCGGCTCCTGCAACCTCATTTTTCAACCCGCTGCCGGCTTTGCCACGTGGCGGATTTGCTGCGTCACTGCATTGTCATCTTTCTGTCATACAGGATCGCTAGGGTGTGCGCATGAATGATCTGGCCAATTCCCCCATGACTACGACTTCTCCCCCCAAGCGCATTGACTTCAATACGCCTGAACTGCAACGCAAGCGTCGCATTCGCGCGCTCAAAGACCGCCTGACCCGCTGGTACGTCCTTGTTGGCGGACTGGCGGTACTGGGTGCGATCACCCTGATCTTTTTCTTCCTCGCCTATGTCGTGGTGCCGCTGTTCCAGGGCGCCGACCTGACCGTCAAGGACCCGCTGACCCCGGCCTGGATGCAGGACGCCGGCAAGCCGCTGATGTTCTCCCTGGAAGAGCAGAACCAGGTCGGCATGCGCGTCTCCGACAAGGGCCAGGCGCTGTTCTTCGACATCGACAGCGGTGCCGAGCTGCGCAAGGTCGACCTGCCGATCCCGGCCGGCGCCAACGTGGTGTCCATCGGCAAGGACCAGCCCGGCAATCCGCTGGTGGTGGTCGGTCTGTCCAACGGTCAGGCCCTGGTGTTCCGCCACACCTACAAGGTCAGCTACCCGGACGGCAAGAAGACCATCTCACCGGCCATCGAGTACCCCTACGGCGACAGCCCGATCACCCTGAACGAGCAGGGCGGTGCCCTGGAGCACGTCAACCTCAACGCCACTGATTCGTCGCTGATCATCGCCGGTTCCACCGGTGCGCAACTGCATGTGCTGAAGCTGACCCGCGAAGAAAACATGATGACTGGCGAGGTCACCAGCGAGCAGAGCCGCATCGAGCTGCCGCAGATGACCGAGGCGGTGAAGGCCATGTACATCGATCCGCGCCAGCAATGGCTGTATGTGATCAATGGCCGGGCCCAGGCCGACGTGTTCAGCCTGCGGGACAAGAGCCTCAACGGTCGCTACAAACTGCTGGAAGACGCAGACACCGAAGTTACCGCCAGCACCCAGCTGGTGGGCGGCATCTCGCTGATCATCGGCACCTCCAAGGGTGGCCTGGCCCAGTGGTTCATGGCCCGCGACCCGGATGGCGAACTGCGCCTGAAGCAGATCCGCACCTTCCAGATGGGCACCGCGCCTATCGTTGAAATCACTGCCGAAGAGCGTCGCAAGGGCTTCGTTGCCCTGGACGCCGCCGGCAAGCTCGGGGTGTTCCACAGCACCGCCCACCGCACCCTGCTGGTGGATCAGGTGGTGGATGGCCAGGGCCTGTTCGGCCTGTCGCCACGGGCCAACCGGGTGATCGTCGAGGCCGGTGGCAAGCTGCAGCCGCTGCTGCTGGACAACCCGCACCCGGAAGTGTCCTGGAGCGCGCTGTGGAGCAAGGTCTGGTACGAGAACTACGACGAGCCTAAATACGTCTGGCAATCCACCGCGGCCAACACCGACTTCGAACCCAAGCTGAGCCTCTCGCCCCTGACCTTCGGCACCCTGAAGGCGGCGTTCTACGCCATGCTGCTGGCGGCGCCATTGGCCGTGGCAGCGGCGATCTATACCGCCTACTTCATGGCCCCGGGCATGCGCCGCAAGGTCAAGCCGGTGATCGAGCTGATGGAAGCGATGCCGACGGTGATCCTCGGCTTCTTCGCCGGCCTGTTCCTGGCGCCCTATGTCGAAGGTCATCTACCGGGCATCTTCAGCCTCTTGATGTTGCTGCCAATCGGCATTCTGGTGGCCGGTTTCATCTTCAGCCGCCTACCGGAGTCGATCCGCCTGAAAGTGCCGGATGGTTGGGAAAGTGCGCTGCTGATTCCGGTGATCCTGTTCGTGGGCTGGTTGTCGCTGTACATGAGCCCCTTCATGGAAAACTGGTTCTTCGGCGGCGACATGCGCATGTGGATCTCCCACGACCTGGGGATCACCTACGACCAGCGCAACGCCCTGGTGGTCGGCCTGGCCATGGGTTTTGCGGTGATTCCGAACATCTACTCCATCGCCGAAGACGCCGTGTTCAGCGTGCCTCGCGGCCTGACCCTGGGCTCTCTGGCCCTGGGCGCCACGCCGTGGCAGACCATGACGCGGGTGGTGATCCTCACCGCCAGCCCGGGGATCTTCTCGGCGCTGATGATCGGCATGGGCCGCGCCGTGGGCGAGACCATGATCGTGCTGATGGCCACGGGCAACACCCCGATCATGGAAATGAACCTGTTCGAAGGCCTGCGCACCCTGGCCGCCAACGTCGCGGTGGAAATGCCCGAATCGGAAGTCGGCGGCAGCCACTACCGCGTGCTGTTCCTCTCGGCGCTGGTGCTGCTGTTGTTCACCTTCGTCATGAACACCCTCGCAGAACTGATTCGTCAGCGTCTGCGCAAGAAATACTCGTCGCTTTAAGAAAGGTAGAAGTCTGTGAAACAGAACTCCCTAAAAGACTGGTTCAAGAGCGGCGCCCCGGGCGTCTGGATCAGCGGTGGCGCGGTGTCCATCGCGGTCATCATGACCATCGGCCTGCTGGCGGTGATCGCCGTGCGCGGCCTCGGCCACTTCTGGCCGGCCGACCTGGTGCACGCCAGCTATAACGTGCCGGGCCAGGCCAACCACCTGGTCATCGGTGAAGTGGTGCAGAAGGAAGAAGTGCCCCGGGCGCGCCTGAAGAGTGCCGGTTTGCCGGTGCCCGACCAGGGCCCGGAGTTCATGACCCGGGAGCTGATCAAGGTCGGCAACCGTGACCTGAACGGCAACGACTTCACCTGGATCGTCGGTGAGTGGCTGACCAACCAGAGCTACCCCAAGGAGCTGATGGCCATCGAGCGCCGTGAGTGGGGCAACTTCTACGGCTACCTGGTCAACGTCAAGGAAAGCGGCAAGGTGGTCGCCGAAGGCGAGGCCGCCTGGCCTGAGCTGCAAGCACGGATCAACCGCGTGAACCAACTGGCGGCCCAGCTCAAGAGCCTGGAGAAGTCCGACATCGGCGCGATCAACGCCGGTTTGGAGCGCATCCGCCTGCACGGTCGCAAGCTGGAGCTGGAGGGCCAGATGAGCCCCGCCGCTCAAGCCGACATGGACGCCGAGCGGGCCGAACTCAATGCCCGTTACCAGGACATCGAAGCCCGGCTCAATGACCTGCACGCCCAGTTCAATCGCGACAGCCTGACCGCCCGCGATGCCAACGGCAAAGAGCTGGAGATCAGCCTGGGCAAGGTGGTGCACGCCTACCAGCCGAATGCCATGGGCACCTTCACCAAGATCGGTTTCTACTTCAGCAAGATCTGGGAATTCCTCAGCGACGACCCCCGTGAAGCCAACACCGAAGGCGGGATCTTCCCGGCGATTTTCGGCACCGTGATGATGACCCTGATCATGGCCATGATCGTCACCCCGTTCGGCGTACTGGCGGCGGTCTACCTGCGTGAATATGCCAAGCAGAACACCCTGACCCGGGTGATCCGCATCGCGGTGAACAACCTGGCAGGGGTTCCGGCCATCGTCTACGGCGTATTCGGCCTGGGCTTCTTCGTCTACGTGCTGGGCGGTTCCGTGGACCGGCTGTTCTTCCCCGAAGCTCTGCCGGCGCCGACCTTCGGCACCCCGGGCCTGCTCTGGGCTTCCTTGACCCTGGCGCTGCTGGCAGTGCCGGTGGTGATCGTGGCCACCGAGGAAGGCCTGGCGCGGATTCCCCGCACCGTGCGTGAAGGTTCCCTGGCCCTGGGCGCGACCAAGGCCGAGACCTTGTGGAAGATCGTCCTGCCGATGGCCAGCCCGGCGATGATGACCGGCATGATCCTCGCGGTGGCCCGTGCCGCCGGTGAAGTGGCGCCGCTGATGCTGGTGGGTGTGGTGAAACTGGCGCCGTCGCTGCCAGTGGACGGCAACTACCCGTACCTGCACCTGGACCAGAAGATCATGCACCTGGGCTTCCACATCTATGACGTCGGCTTCCAGAGCCCCAACGTCGAGGCGGCGCGGCCGCTGGTGTACGCCACCGCGCTGCTGCTGGTGCTGGTGATCGCCGTGCTCAACCTGTCGGCCGTGTGGATTCGCAACCACCTGCGCGAGAAGTACAAGGCGCTGGACAGCTAATCGGCTGGCTTCTACAGAACACAATGATGTCACCGCAGGCCAGACGCCTGCGGTTCACGACAAACGAATTGGTAGCACAGGGAGCATCCCATGCAACACGAAGCACATACTCACGGCATCAACATGTCCGCCCTGGGCCGCGACAAGCAGAGCCTGAGCCTGGAACAAGAGACCGTGGCCATCGAAGTGCCGGGCCTGAGCCTGTTCTACGGCGAGAAACAGGCACTGTTCGACGTCAGCATGAACATCCCCAAGCAGCGCGTGACCGCTTTCATCGGCCCGTCCGGTTGCGGCAAGTCGACCCTGCTGCGGACCTTCAACCGCATGAACGACCTGGTGGACGGCTGCCGTGTAGAAGGCGCGATCAACCTTTACGGCAACAACATCTACCGCAAGGGCGAAGACGTGGCCGAGCTGCGTCGTCGGGTCGGCATGGTGTTCCAGAAGCCCAACCCGTTCCCCAAGACCATCTACGAAAACGTGGTCTACGGCCTGCGTATCCAGGGCATCAACAAAAAGCGTGTGCTCGACGAAGCCGTAGAGTGGGCGCTCAAGGGCGCGGCGCTGTGGGATGAGGTCAAGGACCGCCTGCACGAATCGGCCCTGGGCCTGTCCGGCGGCCAGCAACAGCGTCTGGTGATTGCCCGGACCATCGCCGTGGAACCGGAAGTGTTGCTGCTGGACGAACCCTGCTCGGCCCTGGACCCGATCTCGACCCTGAAGGTCGAAGAACTGATCTACGAGCTCAAATCCAAGTTCACCATCGTCATCGTCACCCACAACATGCAGCAGGCGGCGCGGGTTTCCGACTACACCGCGTTCATGTACATGGGCAAACTGGTGGAATTCGGCGATACCGATACGCTGTTCACCAATCCGGCGAAGAAGCAGACCGAAGACTACATCACCGGGCGTTACGGCTAGAAAGCAGCTGCAAGCCGCACGCTTCAAGCGGCAAGTAACAGCAGTTCAACGCGACGAAACCTATCAACTGGCAGCTTGTAGCTTGCGGCTTACAGCTTTTGTGGAGCAGAACCATGATTTCGAAGGAAGGCCTCACCCACCACATCTCCGCGCAGTTCAATGCCGAGCTGGAAGAGGTGCGCAGCCACCTGCTGGCCATGGGCGGGCTGGTGGAGAAGCAAGTCAATGACGCGGTCACCGCGCTGATCGAAGCCGACTCCGGGTTGGCCCAGCAGGTGCGCGAGATTGACGATCAGATCAATCAGATGGAGCGCAATATCGACGAGGAATGCCTGCGCATCCTCGCCCGTCGCCAGCCGGCGGCTTCCGACCTACGCCTGATCATCAGCATCTCCAAGTCGGTGATCGACCTGGAGCGCATCGGCGACGAAGCCACCAAGATCGCCCGTCGGGCCATCCAGTTGTGCGAAGAGGGCGAAGCACCGCGCGGCTACGTGGAAGTGCGGCATATCGGCGACCAGGTGCGCAACATGGTGCGCGATGCCCTGGACGCTTTTGCCCGCTTTGATGCCGACCTGGCACTTTCCGTGGCTCAGTACGACAAGATCATCGACCGTGAATACAAGACCGCGCTGCGCGAGCTGGCCACCTACATGATGGAAGACCCGCGCTCTATCTCGCGGGTTCTGAGCATTATCTGGGTGCTGCGTTCGCTGGAGCGGATCGGCGATCACGCGCGCAACATTTCCGAGCTGGTGATTTATCTGGTGCGTGGCACCGACGTGCGCCATTTGGGGCTCAAGCGCATGAAGGAAGAAGTTGAAGGCACAAGTGGCGAATCCGCTAATGTTCCGGATCAAGCTGACGATAAGTAAGAGTGCCCGAGAAGAGCGCCCGGCCCTTTGGCCGGGCGTTTTTGTTTGTGCTCCTCGAATTTGAAAAGCAGCACCCGCGAACGAAAAGTCCCGGCGTGACTGAAGAGTTTTGGCAAAGTGCCATCAGCCAGCGTTATGCTTGCCGGGATTTTTAAAGGGGTGGTCGATGAGTAAGGTAAGTGTGTTGGTGGTGGATGACGCTTCGTTCATTCGTGACCTGGTGAAGAAGTGCCTGCGCAACTACTTCCCTGGCATCAAGATCGAAGACGCGATCAACGGCAAGAAGGCTCAGGCGATGCTCGCCCGCGAAGCCTTCGACCTGGTCCTGTGCGATTGGGAAATGCCGGAAATGTCCGGCCTTGAGCTGCTGACCTGGTGCCGTGAGCAAGAGGCGCTGAAAACCATGCCGTTCGTCATGGTCACCAGCCGTGGCGACAAGGAAAACGTGGTGCAGGCGATCCAGGCCGGGGTTTCCGGCTATGTGAGCAAGCCTTTCACCAACGAACAGCTGCTGACCAAGGTCAAGCAGGCGCTGAACAAGGTCGGCAAGCTCGACACCTTGATGAACAGCGCGCCGACCAAGATGAACTCGGCCTTCGGCAATGACTCCCTGAGCGCCCTGACCGGCGGCAAGCCGGCGGTGGTGGGGGCGGCTTCGGCCCCGGTCAATCCGTTTGCCAAGCCGGCGGCCCCTGCGCCGGCCTCTGCAGCCGCAGCGCCGGCGCGTGGTTTGCTCAACAGCCCTCCGGTCAAGGCGCCGACGCCCGCGGCAGCGGCCAGTGGCGGTCGTGGCCAGGGCCAGCTGCGGTTGTCCAGCGGCAATCAGCCGTGCGTGATCAAGGCCCTGAGCATCAAGGAAGCGTTGCTGGTGGTGAAGCGTACCGACAGTCTGCCTCAAGTGTTGGAGAGCGCGGTGCTGGACCTGGAGCAGGGCGACAACGCTGAAGTGGCGCGGCTCAACGGCTACCTGCATGCGGTGGTGGCGTTGGAGCCCAAGCCGGACAGCGATTGGCTGCAACTGACCTTCCGTTTCGTCGACCAGGATGCTCAGAAGCTCGACTACATCTCGCGCCTGATCGCCCGCGGCACCGCCCAGAAGCATTTCGTTCCCGGCGCCTGATCCTCCCAGTCCGCTTTGTAGGAGCTGGCTTGCCAGCGAAAGCGTCCACAAGAGCAACACATGGCTTGCGGGCCTCTTCGCCGGCAAGCCGGCTCCTACGAGGATGGACGCTGCGGAAACCTGCGGAAAACACTTTTCCCGTTGCGGATTTTTGCCTTGCGCTGAGGCGGCCTGCTGCACCATCCCGCTATCGAGCGAACCACTCGCAACATAGGCCGTAACCCTCAAGCCACAAGGCCTTCGCCGTATCCCTCGATACTTTCTGCCGTACGTCCGATTGATTTTTCTGCCCTTGATTTATATCTGTTTGGATATAGATTGTGCATAACGCTACGTGCTTTTCAGCGCTTGCGGCCATGCCTTGAAACAACCCGGCGCGGCCGGTCCTGGCCGTGTTGATTAGCCTTGTTCCTGTTCATTAACAGGAGAGGTTCGATGCCCAGGCACAAGGATGTGGTGTTTGTCGGGAGCGCGCTGCGAGATCTCAGGGCGTTCCCTGAAGATGCCCGTCGGGCCGCCGGTTTCCAGTTGGATCTGCTGCAGCAGGGTGAACAGCCCTACGATTGCAGGTCGGTGAAAACCATCGGTCCGAGCGTTTTCGAGATCAGGGTCCATGAGGATTCAGGGGCGTTTCGGGTGTTCTATGTGGTCAAGCGGCCGGCAACCCTCTATGTGCTGCATGCGGTGCGCAAGACCACCCGCAAGACCGAAGCGCGGGATATCGAACTGGCTCGCGCCAGATATCAGGAAGCAGGTTCACGCCATGACTGATTCACCGGTTACTCAGCGGTTCACCAGTGTCTGGGATGCCCTTGAGGCCACTCCCCAGGAAGCCGCCAACATGCGCCTGCGGGCCAAGCTGATGCTCGAACTGGGCAAGACCGTGCAAGCCTGGGGCCTCTCGCAGAAGGAGGCGGCCAAGCGCCTCAATATCACCCAGCCACGCCTCAACGACGTGCTCAGCGGCAAGATCAACAAGTTCTCCCTCGATGCCCTGGTCAACCTCTCGGAGGCGGCCCATCTGGGGGTGGATCTGCGCTTCGATGGGCCAGGCCTCGACCCCCTGGTGCCGGCCTGATTCACACAAGCTCCATATCCGGCTGTTAGCGTGGCTGCATAACCTGCCAAGAAGCTGCCCAATGTTTGTGCGCCTGCTGTTTTTCTGTGGACTGTCCCTCGCCGCCACGTCGCTGGCGGCGATGACGGTCTACAAGTCCATCGACGCCGATGGCGTGGTGTCCTACAGCGACCGGCCTTCGCCGGGCGCCCAGGCGTTCGTGTTTCGCGATCGCATGGAAGAACACCTGGAGCGCCAGGTGCGCCTGGATATCCAGAAGCACAAGGGTGGGGACGCGGTGTATGTGCGCAACGACCTCTACGCGCCGGTGGAGATCGAGTTGGGCTTTGCCGGTTTGCACAACGTCAGCGGAGCGCCCGGACGCCCGATCCGACAGGTACTGCCGGCCCGTAGCAGGCAGCGCCTGGCGCTGCTCACGGCGACTCGCGCCGACCAGCCCCTGAGCTATGTCCCCAGGTTCCGTTACTCCCTGGGGGACCCGGTAGCGACCACCCAGGCCTATCGCTACCCGCTGCCCTGGCGTGGCGGGCCGTTTCGCCTGACCCAGGGCGCCAATGGCCAATACAGCCATTTCGGTCCCAGGAGCCGTTATGCCATGGACATCGCCATGCCCGTGGGCACGCCGATCATCGCCGCCAGGGGCGGGGTGGTGGTCAAGACCGAGAATGCGCAGAACGGCCGGGGCAACAATCCGGCGGGCAACTTTGTCCGGGTGCTGCACGACGACGGCACCATGGGCGTGTACCTGCACCTCAAGCAAGGTTCGGTGAGTGTGCGCGAAGGGCAGCGGGTGGCGGTGGGCAGCCCGTTGGGGTTGTCGGGCAATACCGGCAACAGCAGCGGGCCGCACCTGCATTTTGTGGTGCAGCGCAATACCGGGCTGGGGCTGGTGTCGATTCCCTATCAGTTCAACCAGCCGCTGGGGGATCTGCCGAATTTTGCCTTGGGCAAAAAATGATCTTTGCCTGTAGGAGCCGGCTTGCCGGCGAGCGGGCCGAAGGGCCCGTCAATCCAGCATCAACACCTTGGCCAGGATGATCTTCGGTCCCTTCATCTTCTTGATGATGATGCGCAGGCCTTCGACTTCCAGCACTTCTTCCTCTTCCGGTACCCGTTTCAGGGTTTCGTACACCAGGCCGGCGAGAGTTTCGGCTTCGATATGGTCCAGGTCGATGCCCAGCAGGCGCTCGACCTTGAACAGCGGCGTGTCACCGCGCACCAGCAGCTTGCCTGGCTGGTAGGCGAGGATGCCGCGCTCGGTCTTGCGGTGTTCGTCCTGGATGTCGCCCACCAGCACTTCCAGCACGTCTTCCATGGTCAGGTAGCCAATCACCTTGCCGTCGGCTTCTTCCACCAGGGCGAAGTGCGAACCGCCCTTGCGGAACTGCTCCAGCAACTGCGACAGCGGCATGTGCCGCGACACACGTTCCAGCGGGCGAGTCAGCTCGGCCAGGTTGAACGACTCGGGAATATGGTCCAGGGCCGCCAGTTCCAGCAGCAGGTCCTTGATGTGCAGCAGGCCGACGAACTCGTTGCGCTCGCTGTCGTAGACCGGATAGCGGCTGAACTTGTGGCGACGGAACAGGGCAAGGATTTCCTTGAGTGGCGCGTTGAATTCGACGCTGACCAGGTCCTCTCGGGAGTTGGCCCAGTCCACCACTTCCAGTTCGCCCATTTCCACGGCCGAGGCCAGTACGCGCATGCCCTGGTCGCTGGGGTCCTGACCGCGGCTGGAGTGCAGGATCAGCTTGAGTTCTTCACGGCTGTAGTGATGCTCGTGGTGCGGGCCGGGCTCGCCCTGGCCGGCAATGCGCAGGATGGTGTTGGCGCTGGCATTGAGCAGGTAGATGGCCGGGTACATCAGCCAGTAGAACAGGTACAGCGGTACCGCCGTCCACAGCGACAGCAGCTCGGGTTTGCGGATCGCCCAGGATTTGGGCGCCAACTCGCCGACCACGATGTGCAGGTAGGAAATGATAAAGAACGCGGTGAAGAACGACACGCCGCGGATCACTTCCGGGGAGTTCACGCCTACGGCGCCCAACAGCGGCTCCAGCAGGTGGGCGAACGCCGGCTCACCGACCCAGCCCAGGCCCAGGGAGGCCAGGGTGATGCCCAACTGGCAGGCCGACAGGTAGGCGTCCAGCTGGCTGTGCACGGTACGCAGGATCTGCCCGCGCCAGCCGTTTTTGTGGGCGATGGCTTCGACTCGAGTCGAGCGCAGCTTGACCATGGCGAACTCTGCGGCAACGAAAAAGCCGTTGAGCAGGACCAGGATCAGAGCAAAAAGAATCATGCCGAAGTCGGCGAACAGAGACGCGAGGGTGAAACCAGGGGAAGGGTCCATGATGGAGTTTTGCGGGTTCCGTGTATTCGAAGAAGAAGGAAAGGCGGTGCCTGAATGGCAGGCACAAGTGACGCAATGTAGCGGCTGACGGAGCGATTGCCTAGGGGCAAACCACGGTCAGCGCTGTTCGGTAAGGCTGCCAGCTGCGGCTTTTTTAACCTGGGCCGGGGCGAAGTGGCAGGTAAAGGTGCTGCCGTGGCCCAGTACGCTGCTGATTTCCAGGCGTGCGCGATGACGCAGCAGCACGTGCTTGACGATGGCCAGGCCCAGGCCCGTGCCGCCGGTATTGGAGTTGCGGCTCGAATCCACGCGGTAGAAGCGTTCGGTGAGGCGCGGCAGGTGCTTGCTGTCGATGCCGATCCCGGAGTCTTGCACGCTCAGGTGCGCGCCCTGGTCGTCGCCCCACCAGCGGATGCGGATATTGCCTTCGGCCGGGGTGTATTTCACCGCGTTGAACACCAGGTTGGAGAAGGCGCTGCGCAGTTCCGCCTCGCTGCCCTTGAGCTGTACCGAGGCGTCGGCTTCCAGGGTGATGCGCTGGTTGCGCTCCCCGGACAGGGCCTGGGCATCGCTCTTGATCGACTGCAGCAGCCCATCGATGGGCACCGGCTGGTTGTCCGAGGGGTAGTCGGTGGCTTCCAGCTTGGCCAGCAATAGCAGGTCGTTGAGCAGGGTCTGCATGCGCCCGCCTTGCTGCTGCATCTGTTGCAGGGCACGGTTCCAGCGCGGATTCACTTCCTCGACGTTGTCCAGCAGGGTCTCCAGGTAGCCGCAGATCACCGTCAACGGGGTACGCAGTTCGTGGGACACGTTGGCGATGAAGTCCTTGCGCATCTGTTCCAACTGGTGGATGCGGGTCACGTCGCGCACCAGCATCAGGTGCTCATTGTTGCCATAGCGGGTGATGTACAGCTGGATGCGGACCCGGTCGTTGGCCGGGGAGGGGATCTCCAGCGGTTCGGCGTAGTTGTCTTGCTCGAAGTATTCCTTGAAGCGCGGATGGCGCACCAGGTTGGTCACCGGCTGACCGCTGTCCTGGGGCGTCTTGAGGCCCAGCAGGGTTTCGGCGGCGCGGTTCCACCATTCCAGGTTACCGTCGCTGTCGAGCATGATCACCGCGTCTTTCAGGGCCGCGGTGGACTCCTGGACCCGGTCGATCACCGCCTGCAGGCGCCCGCGCACCCGTTGGTCGCGGCGTTGCAGGTGATAGATGCTGTCGAACACCTCGCCCCACAGGCCATAGCCGTCGGGCGGAGCTTCGTCAGGTTGATGCAGGCGCAGCCATTCGTGCAGGCGCAGCAGCTGCTTGAGGGTCCAGGCCAGGTAGAGCCCTAAGCCGGCGGCCAGGCTCCAGCCGTAGTAACCACTGATCAGGCCCACCAGCAGGCAGCCGGTGATCAACAGCAGCAGGTGGCGAATCAGGGTGCCATGCCAGTTTTGATTCACTTGAAACACGTCCGTGGGGGTGAAGCAGCTCCGAGCTGCAAGTGTTGAAGCGGTCACTCATCGGCGCGCCGCTTGTCGCTTGCCGCTGTTGTCAGGCCTTGGTGGAAAAACGATAGCCGGTGCCGCGCACGGTTTGTACCAGATTCTCGTAGGCGTCACCCAGGGCTTTGCGCAAGCGGCGGATGTGCACGTCTACGGTGCGTTCCTCGACATACACATTGCCGCCCCAGACCTGATCCAGTAGCTGGCCGCGGGTGTAGGCACGCTCCTGGTGGGTCATGAAGAATTGCAGCAGGCGGTATTCGGTGGGGCCCATTTCTGCCGGCTTGCCGTCGATGGTCACCCGGTGGCTGATGGGGTCCAGCAGCAGGCCGCCGACTTCGATCGGCGCTTCGCCATCGGTAGGGCCGGCGCGGCGCAGCACGGCCTTGAGGCGGGCCACCAGCTCACGGGGCGAAAACGGCTTGGTGATGTAGTCGTCGGCGCCGACCTCCAGGCCCTGGATCTTGTTGTCCTCTTCACCCTTGGCGGTGAGCATGATGATCGGGATGTCCCCGGTCAGCTCGTCGCGCTTGAGGCGTCGGGCCAGCTCGATGCCGGAGGTGCCGGGGAGCATCCAGTCCAGCAGGATCAGGTCCGGCTTGCGGTCGACGATAATGGCATGGGCCTGCTGAGAGTTCTCTGCCTCCATGCAGTCATAGCCGGCCATTTCCAACGCAACGGCGATCATTTCGCGAATCGGCGCTTCGTCGTCAACGATCAGAATGCTTCTGCCAACCATGCTGGAACCTCTTGTCATTTAACTGTCTTGCGCCGCATTAGATAACGGAATTATTGCAGTCGTGTGACAGTATTTCAGGTCGCGAGGCGCGGTGCAGCTTCGTCGACTACGCTTTGGGTCCGATTCCTGACAACCACAAAAGAAGGTTTCCATGACTCTGTTCAAGCAATCGTTGAAAGTCCTGCTGGTAGGCGCTGTCCTGGCCCTGCCGACATTCGCCATGGCCGCTGACCCGGCGATGAGCAAGGACGGCGTGCTGGTCAATCTCCAGGGCATGACCCTCTACACCTTTGCCAAGGATGCCGGCGGAAAATCCATGTGCAACGACAAATGTGCCGCCAACTGGCCGCCGCTGATGGCCGAGGGCAGCGACAAGGACATGGGCAAGTGGACGGTGGTCAAGCGTGATGACGGCAAGGCGCAGTGGGCCTACGACGGCAAGCCGTTGTACAGCTTTGTGATGGACAAGAAGCCCGGCGACATGACCGGTGAAGGCAAGATGGACGGCGCCTGGAAGGTCGCCAAGTCCGACTGACCTTTTCGGGCTGTTCGCAGCCTGCGGCAGCGGCTACACCGATCTCTGTAGCCGCTGCTGAGCCATGGCGAAGCTGCGAAAAGGCCCGCTGGGCCTTGCTTGACGGTCTAACGCAACGCGTAATCCAGGATCACGCCGATAAAGATCGCCATGCCCGCCCAGTGGTTGTGCAGGAAGGCCTTGAAGCATTTCATCCGGTCGCGATCCTGGGTGTACCAGAACTCCCAGGCAAAACACGCCGCCGCCACCAGCAGCCCCAGGTGGAACCAGACCCCCAGATGGAAGCGTGCGCCTGCCAGCAGCAGGCAGCCCAATGACAAGCCCTGCAAGGTGAGAATGATCACCCGGTCGGCATCGCCGAACAGGATCGCCGTGGACTTGACCCCGATCTTCAGGTCGTCGTCGCGGTCGGTCATGGCGTAGTAGGTGTCGTAGCCCACGGTCCACAGCAGATTGGCGATGTACAGCAGCCACGCACTGGCTGGCAGTTCGCTGTTCTGCGCGGTGAAGGTCATCAGAATGCCCCAGGAATAGGCTGCGCCCAGGACCACCTGTGGGTAATAGGTGTAGCGCTTCATGAAGGGGTAGCAGGCCGCCAGGGCCAGGGCGCCGAACGACAGCCAGACCGTGGTGGCGTTGGTGCACAACACCAGCAGGAAGGCTGCGCCCATGAGGAGCGCGAACAGTGCCAGGGCTTCCTTGGCGCTGACCTTGCCGGTGGCCAGGGGCCGTTGGTCGGTGCGCTTGACCTGGCCGTCGACCTTGCGGTCGGCAAAGTCGTTGATGGCGCAGCCGCCGGCTCGGGTCAGGATCACGCCGAAGGTAAAAATCAGCACATGGCTCAGGGATGGCTGGCCATCGGCGGCGATCCACAGGGCCACCAGGGTCGGCCACAGCAGCAGGTAGATGCCGATGGGCTTGTCCATGCGGGTCAGTTGCAGGAAGTCCCAGGCCCGTGGATGCAGGCGATTGAGGGATTTGAGCAGGCTCAGGTACATCAGCAGGCCTCCGGTTGGGCTTCGATGGCGCGCCACAGGCTGGGCAGGAAGACCTCGGCAACCAGCAGGCTCAAGGGGCCGCGATCGAAACGCGAACGCCGGCCCCAGAGCCCCTCGGTGGCCACTGCGGTGGGCAGCCAGGCTTGCGGATAGCGGCAGACTTCGATGGGCTGGCGGGTAAAGGCTTCATCGCAGAACAGCAGTTCCCCGAGGGAGCGGCTGCCCAGTTCGTCGATGTTCAAGCCGCCTTGCTGCAAGGCGCTGCGGGCGGCCACGCTGCGGGCGAATACCCAGGCTTCGCCGTGGCCCCGCAGGTACACCTCGCGAACCCAGCCTTCACTCTGTTCGGGCAGGCCCAGGGCCGCGCACTCGTCGTTGCGCAGGGTTTGCCATTCCTCCACCAGCGGCGTGACGCTGAAGCCGTCGCGGGAGAGTCGGGTCAGGCGCCGGGTCAGCGACCCTTCATCGAACAGCCAGTTGGCAACGGCTGAGCCGGGGAAGGGGGACAGACGGCTTTGCACCAGCCAGGTCGGGGCCGGTGCGGGGGGCATTGAGTGCGGCACAGTGGGTCAGTATTGGCAGCAAATGAGGCGGCGAGCTTAGCATGGCAACCGCCGGTTTTGATTGATCCAGGACGCCTGGCAGCACGAACGTGCTTGCATCTGCCGGTAGTGATCAGTAAAAAACCCCAGTGCCGGACGCTGATCAGCGTGGCCTTTAGAGTCGATCCATCGACCGAGCCTGAACTCCCGAGGAAATGCATCAATGAAAAAGTGGCAATGTGTGGTCTGCGGCCTGATTTATAACGAAGCGGAAGGCTGGCCGGACGACGGTATTTTGCCGGGTACCCGTTGGGAAGATGTGCCTGAAGACTGGCTCTGCCCGGACTGCGGCGTGGGCAAGATGGATTTCGAAATGATCGAGATCGCCTGATCGAATTCTGTGGATTGAACGACCAATAACAAGGAGCAGGGAATGAGCGCACCGGTGGTGATCGTGGGAACAGGTCTGGCGGGTTACAACCTGGCCCGGGAATTTCGCAAGCTCGACGGAGAAACGCCGTTGTTGCTGATCACTGCCGATGACGGCCGTTCCTACTCCAAGCCGATGCTGTCTACCGGTTTTGGCAAGAACAAGGACGCCGACGGCCTGAGCATGGCCGAGCCCGGCGCCATGGCCGAGCAGCTCAAGGCCGAGGTTCGCACCCACACCCGCATCAGCGGCATCGACCCGGGCCACAAGCGTTTGTGGATTGGTGAGGAGGCGGTGGCCTACCGGGATCTGATCCTGGCCTGGGGCGCGGAAACCGTGCGGGTGCCGGTGCAGGGCGACGCATCCGAACTGATTTTTCCCATCAACGACCTGGAAGACTACGCACGCTTTCGCGCCGCGGCGGCGGGCAAGCGTCGGGTGCTGTTGCTGGGGGCCGGGCTGATCGGCTGCGAGTTTGCCAACGACCTGATCCTTGGCGGCTACAGCGTGGACCTGGTGGCCCCGTGCGAACAGGTGATGCCGACCCTGCTGCACCCGGCCGCTGCGGCAGCGGTCCAGGCCGGACTGGAAAGCCTGGGCGCGCGCTTCCACCTGGGACCGGTGCTCAACCGCCTGCAACGCTGCGCCGACGGCCTGGAAGCCCATCTGTCCGATGGCCAGGTGATCGCCTGCGATCTGGTGGTCTCGGCCATTGGCCTGCGCCCGCGCATTGATCTGGCCGCGGCTGCCGGGTTGGTGGTCAATCGCGGCGTGGTGGTGGACCGCGAGCTGAAAACCTCCCATGCCAATATCTATGCCCTGGGCGATTGCGCCGAGGTCGACGGCCTCAACCTGCTGTACGTGATGCCGTTGATGAGCTGCGCCCGGGCCCTGGCGCAAACCCTGGCCGGCAAGCCCACCGCAGTCAGCTACGGGCCGATGCCGATCACCGTGAAGACCCCGGTCTGCCCGCTGGTGGTGTCGCCACCGCCACGGGGCGCCGAAGGTGTCTGGACCGCTGAAGGGCAGGGGGCCGACATCAAGGTGCTGTGCCGTGACGCCAGCGGCCAGCTGCTGGGTTACGCCCTGACCGGGGCGGCGGTGATGGAGAAACTGGCCCTGAACAAGGAACTCCCGGCCCTGCTGGCTTAAATACCGGTCGTTCTGTCGGAATAACCGGGTTTTTGCACCTACAAAGGTCGTGGCAAGACTGGCGCCACTCTCAAGCGCGTGCCATCCTCACTCCCGTCTGCCGCAGCGTAGAGCCTGCGGCGCCTTGGGCGCTGTTCCCGTGAACAGCACGGACATAACAACAAAAAACCGTCAAAGAGGCTTCACACTATGCGTAAACCAGAACTCGCCGCAGCCATTGCTGAAAAAGCGGACCTGACCAAAGAGCAGGCCAATCGCGTGCTCAACGCCATCCTTGAAGAGATCACCGGGGCTCTGCACCGCAAAGACAGCGTCACCCTGGTTGGTTTTGGCACCTTCCTGCAACGCCACCGTGGCGCCCGCACCGGCAAGAACCCGCAAACCGGCGAGCCGGTGAAGATCAAGGCCAGCAACACCGTGGCATTCAAACCGGGCAAGGCGCTGAAAGACAGCGTCAACCCATAAGCATTGAGCGAGCTCCCGGCAGCGGGAGCTTGCAGGGGAAAATAGGCACGCCGAGCGCATCGGGTGCCTATTTTTTTTGCCCGCTGATTGCTTGCGGATCAGCTTGCGAAGCCGCAGTGGCGTGGCTAGGATGCGCGATTGTCCGACACGTGATCTAAGGCCAAGGATGACCCGTTCCACTGACAAACCCCCGGCATGGGTGGCCGCGTTGCGCTACCTGGGGCGCCCCGATATCGCCGCCATGCTACTGGCCTGCATCCTCTCCGTTGGCCTGTCATCGGCCTTTGCCGGCAGCGACTCGCGACTGGCCCAGATCGGCTATCGCGAGGCCCTCAACTGGTTCCACAGTCAGAAATACGACAGCGCCGGCGTCTGGCTCTGCGGCTATTCCCTGGCCCGCGAGGACTACAGCGTGGCGCCCAAGGCGCCGCGTTTGCTGGTGGAAGTGGATGAGCGCTTTCTCTACCTCAAGACCGGCGGGCAACTGGTGGAGCTCACCGGCGCCGCTCAGGGCCCCGAGCGCAGCGAGTACCAGAATGCCGGCGCCCATATCCGCGTCACCCTGAACATCCTCAAGCGCAACAACTTCAGCGAGTACCAGGAATCCCACGACCGCCAGGTGCTGGCAAAGATCGAGATGAACGATCAGATCCAAACCCTGACCCTCAAGGGGCAATCATGCGGTACTTGAACCGGGCGGGCCTGAGCCTGCTGCTCACCACCTGCACCCTGCCGGCCCTGGCCGATGAGGCCAATCCGGGTCAAGGCTGCTACGGCTACCTCACCGAAATGGTCAGGAGCAGTGATTTTCCCTACCGCGACTTCACCACCCCAGAGCGGCTCAAGCTGCTGATCGACCGCGATGATGGCGATGAACTGAGCCTGCAGCTGTTCTACGAAACCTCCGGCAGCGGGATCATCGGCTGGGTTCGCTACGACGTGCCGCAGCAAGCGCTGTGGAATGTCAGCATCGATCCCGAGGAGCCCCAGGCCCTCAAGTTCGACCGGCGCTTTGCCCAGGCTTACGCCTCCTGTCTGGAAGCACGCTGAGCCAGATCCTGGTGCCTTTGCCGGGCTGGATTGGTTTGTTCAAAGTTGCCGACGGGTTCCTTGATTGTTGCCGGTCATTGCTTGAAAATCCGCCGCTGTCCGACCCCCTCAGCATGGAACGCGAACCTCTTGTCCTCTTACCGCATTCAAGAAGCCGACCTCGACATCCCCGACGCCTGGCAGGACCAGAGCATCAATATCTTCAAGCTGCCGGCTGTGGGCGGCGCCCAGGAAGCCAGCTTCGTCATCAGCCGTGACCCGAGCCAGGGCGACGCCTCATTCGCCGATTACGTGGCCCGGCAACTGAGCGGTGCCGAGCAGCAACTGCCGGGCTTCACCCTGATCAAGCGCTGGGAGTTCGACATGCACGGCCACGCCTCGGTCCTGCTGGACTACAGCTGGAAACGCGAAGGTCGCGAGCTGATGCTGCGCCAGGTGTTCATCGAGCGTAAGCCGGCGGTGCTGATCACCACCCTGACCACCACGCCGCAAGACCTGGTGCACCACGAGCCGGCCTGGAAACAGGCCATGCAGAGCCTCAAGCCTCAGCCTTCGCGGGCCTGATCCCTTCGCTGAGTAGCGCACCATGGATATGTTGGCAGCAGCGCGCCTGGGGGATGAGATCGCCCACGGTTTTGGCGTGGCGGCGATGGTGGCGGGGGCCGTTGTCGGTGCCCTGATTGGCGCCGCGGTGGTGGCGGCGACCGTGGCCACCGGTGGGGTGGCGATCGCCATCATCGCCGGTTCGGTCGCGGCCGGTGGCCTGTCGATGTTCCAGATCGCCAAGGGCCTGAGCACGATTTTCAACCTGCCTGAACCCAGCACGGGGGTGCTGGTGGAGGGCAGCTTCAACGTCTACATCAACCTGCGCAATGCCATGCGCGCGGGGCAGGACCACTCATCCTCATGCAGCGGCCTGCCCATGAACCACCCGATCTGGCCGTTCCCGGTACTGATCGCCGAGGGCAGCGCCAAGGTCACCATCAACGGCAAGCCGGCGGCGCGCCTGCAAAGCAAGATGGTCTGCGGCGCCCACATCAAGACCGGCAGCGAAAACACCTTCATTGGCGGGGCCACGGTGCAGGTGGCGTTCGTCCTGGATATCGAAGGCTGGATGCACACCGGGCTGGAGGCGCTGGGCCTTCTGGCCGCCGGCGGCGCCTTGGTGATGGCGGCCATGGCCGGCTTTGCCGCATTTGCCGGTTTCGTCGCCATTGGCGGGGCGATGATGGCGGGCATGGAGTTGCTGGGGCAGTTGGGGGAACGCCTGGGCCCGGGCTATCGCGACCTGCTCCAGGGCATGGCGGGCATGGCGCTGCTGGGCCTGGGGCCGAAGATGGCGAAGTCGATCGAGCCGCCCAAGTTCAAACCGGGGTTCAGCGAGGCGGACATCCTCGGCATACCCAAGGGCTCGCGTCCGGACCCTTCCGAGTACCTGACCCCGCAATACATCTCCCGGCACCTGGCCCAGTTCGACAAGGGCGCCTCGCGCTTGATGCCCAAGGCCAACCTGGACAAGTACGGCATCGGTCAGCGCGATGGTACTTCGTTCATAATGCCCCGGCACGAAGTTGACCAACTGCTGGCCAGGACCAAGGGCAATAACCGCGCGCTGGAAGAGGCCCTGGGCCTGCCGGAGAACTTTCTCGACTCCGGTGGCGAGCTGGTACGTATCGACCTGCCGGCGCCTCGGGACATGAACCTGCGCATTCCTTCGGGCAACGAGGCCGGTGCCAACGAGTTCTGGATTCCCGGGGGCAAGCTGCCCAAGGGCACCAGCGAGGCCGTGATCGACGCCGGTGGCGTCAAGACCAGTGACCTGGATTGGAAAATCCTCCCCTTCTAAGGACCGACATGAAATTCAACGATCTGTTTGTAAGCCGCGAAGAGATGTTCTCGATGGGCATCGAAGAAGTCTCCGGCCAGTACTACGTCTCCTTTCCGGTCAGCAACGGCATGGTCGACTACGAGGAGTACTACGCCATCGATCGCGCGACCTTCGAACTGTTCGAACAGGACCTGCAGGCCGCGCTGGAATTCGTCACCCGCGCCAGAAAGCGCGAGCTGGATCAGTTGCTGATCATGAAGCCGGGCAAGAATCGCGGCACGGCGATCTGACCCGGCTGGCGTCGAGGCAGATGCCCAGGCATCCGCTCACTGGCCGAACGCGGCATTGAGTTCTTTGAGGCTATGGCTGTAGTGCTTTTTCTTCGGATGAAAGTAGACCTCTTTCAGGCTCTTGGAGGTCAGCAGCGGGCTCATGTCGCCGTCTTTCAGATCCCAGAATTGCAGTGAACTCAGGCGCTCCATTGCCGGGGCGAACGACACCGAGTCGAGCTCGGAAATGAACACGTCCTCAAGGGTGTTGTTTTGCGCCAGGAACCCGTAGTCCCGTAGCTGGCTGCATTTTTCGATGTGCAGGGCTTTCAGGCTCTTGAGCGCGTTGATGGCGCTGATATCGAGCATCTTCGGGCTGTGCTGGATTTGAATCGACGCCAGCTTGTCCAGCCGCTCGATGCCGGCCAGCCGCTCGATGCCGCCGCCGCTGATGCGCAGTTCCTCCAGGGCGGTGAGCTTCGAGAGAAACTCGCAATCCTGATTCTTCACCGCTACCAGCAGCAGGTGCTTGAGCCGTGGCAGCTCCAGGGGTTCCAGCGCCTCGTCGGCGCCGGTGATGTACAGCGTCTGAAGGCTGGGCAGTTGCGAGAAGTCGATACGCCCCTTCAGGTAGGGGATCGACAGCAACGTCAGCTGCGGCAACGAGTACAGCGGGCTCAAATCCACCTGCTTCAGGTCGATGTCATCCGACAGATCCAGCGATTTCACGCTGCTGTGCCCACTCAGCGCACTCAAGTCCAGCGGCGCACCCTTGGCCGCTTTGGCAGAGCCCATGACCCGCAGGTTGGCGTAGCCCTTCTTGCTGGCGTATTCGATACCTGCGGCGAACTGTTGGACCGGTATTTCCAGTGCGTCTATGTCTTCGTTGTAGCTGAAATTCTTCATTACTTACCCCCACATGATCCGGATTTCTTGAACTTGTTGTCCAACTTCGTGACCAGCCTGTTCACTTTGCGCTGGGTCTTGGCATCCGCAGCTTCGTAATACTTTTTGCCCGGCGAGTTGAGATTCGGGCTGTTGGCGAACTTCGCCGAGTTGCGCGCGTTGTACTTCTGCATCAGACGATGTTCCACCATGAAGCCCATCTTGCTGTCGCCGAAGTCCAAATGGGCAAACTGCGTAGCATTGGCTTTGCCCTTGATGCGGGCGAGCATCGAGCTGTTCATGCGGGTCACCGGCCCCTTGCCGATGTAAGAGATCTTGCCATTGGTGAAGATGTAGGTGCCTGTCCAGCCCAGCGGATCAAAATACGTCAGCGGGTTGGGGCCGTAGGTGTAGAGGTTCAGGCCGCCTTCGAGCCCGATGGGGTCGGGGCTGATGTAGCGGCCGATGTCCGGGTCGTAGAAACGGAACGTGTTGTAGTACAGCCCAGTCTCGCGGTCATGGTACTGACCTTGAAAACGCAGGTTCTGTTCCTCGAGGTAATAGGGCTCGCGCTCTTCCTCGGCAATGTTCCCCCAGACCCGGTAACGGGCCTGCCAGACGCTGTGCCCATCGGCTTCCGTCAGTTGTAGCGGCAGGCCATTGAGGTCGTTGTGATAGTGCCGGACCTTCTGCAGGGCGCCCTTGCCATCGATCCGAGCCAGCACCTCGAAGCCATCGTCGACATACAGATAGAGGCTGGTGGTGCTGTTGCGCTGCTCTTGCAGCAAGCGCAGGCCATCCCAGGCGAAGCGGGTTTCGCCCAGCAGATAGCCCTGAGCGTCATGTTCGGTTTTCTGGATGCGGCGACCCAAGGGGTCGTAGCTCATCCTTACCCTTGTTTCCCGCTGACCGGCCTGATTGCACACCTCTATCAGCCGATGTTCCGCGTCGTAGCTGAAGTGCTGGATCAGGTGGCTGGCGCTGCGTTTCTCGATCAGCCGGCCAAAGCCGTCGTAACGGAAGTGCTTGTCCTGAAACACGCGCTGCTGGTTGTGCAGCACCGGTCCGGACGCGGCCGATTGGCCATCCAGCAGGTTGGCGGCAGCGTCGTAGGCAAAGGTTTCGGTCTGGCCCAGGAGGTTGTCCTGGCTGGCGATGATGCGTTCGCTCGCATCGTAGTGATACAGCTGGTGTTGCCCGCCGCGTGGGCGCTGTTCGAGCCGGCCGATGAGATTGTCGGCAGGGTCATACTCAAAGTGCTTGCGCACCGGCGCCGGCAGCGCCGCGGGCTGCCGGGTCGGACGTTGCAGGCGCGAGCGCAAGCGTCCGGCGCGATCATATTCGCTGAGGGTCGTGAGCTGGCCCTGGGTCCGCAGCACTTCGCGGTGCAGGCGATCGCGTTCGAAGTCGCTGACCACCTGGCCGTCCACATTGATCTGGTGCAGATGGCCGCTACCGTAGTACAGGCGGTTGATCCAGCGCCCATCAGGCAACTGGCTCTGGCACAGGTTGCCCAGCTCGTCGTAGTGATGCTGCAAGCAACCGTCCGCGCTCTGCTCTTCCAGCAGTTGGCCGAGGGCGTCATAGGCGAAGGACAGGGTTTGCGACTGCTGGTTCTGGCCGGTAAAGACCACCCGTGTCAGTTGATCCAACGGATCATGCTGATACTCGGTCAAGCCGTCGGCGGTGACCTTGGCGAGTATCCGGCCCACCGCATCGCGTTCCAGGCGATGGACGATACTCGGCGGTTGCGCACTGCCCGAGGGGGCGGCCAGGTACTCCACGCCAACCACGTTATCCAGCACGTCATAGTGGTACTGCTGCACGCTGCCATTGAGGTCCTGTTGCCGGATCAGGCGATCCCCGGCATCCCAGGCAAACCGGTAGCTTTCAGCGTTTTCGTTTTGCAGCGCCTGAAGGCGGCCGTAGGCGTCATGACTGAACTGCACCCGGCGCCCATGGGCATCGATGCGAACCTGAAGCTGGCCCTGTCGATCGTACTGATAGTGGGTGGCGTGCCCGGCCGGATCGATGTAACCGGTCAGCTGGCCGCTGTGGTCACGCAGGAACTGCTCGACGCGGCCGTCCGCGAGCTGGTTGCGCAGCAGGCGCCCACGGGCGTCGTGCTGGAAGACCGTCTGTTCGCCCATGGCATCGGTGATGGCCTGCAGGTAGCCGCGGCGGTCGTAGCTGAAGTGGGTCGGGTAGCCTGAGCAATCGGTGAATCGCAGCAACTGCCCCAGGTCGTTCCACTGCAGACGCTTGGTCTTTGCGCTGGCATCGGTGATCTCGACCATCCGCCCCTGGCTGTCATAGCGGTAGTGGGTGGCATGGCCCAGAGGATCGGTTTCACGGATGCAATTGCCCCGTGGATCGTAGTCGTAGGTCCAGCTGTTGCCGGCGGCGTCGGTTTCGATCCGCGGCAGCGACCAATGCTCCAGCCACAGGGTCGACTCGCGTCTGCCCAGGGGATCAAGGGTCTCGCTGAGGTTGCCGGCTTCGTCGTAGCTGAGCTGGAATTGCCCGCCCTGTGGGTCCGTTGCACCCAGTAACTGACGTTCGTCATTCCACTGGAACTGCCAGGTCTGCCCCAGGTTGTCGGTGTACCCGGTGATTTGATGCTGTTGGTCCCAGTGCCGGATGCTCTGGCGTTGCAGGCCGTCCTCTATCCGGGTGATGCCCGCCTGCAAGTCATAGTCAAAGCGGTATTCCTCGCCGCTGTCGGTCCAGTGCCGGACCACGCGCCATTCGATGTCGTCGATCTGCGCCCACTGATAGAAGCAGCGCAGTCCGCTCGGCAGCTGGTGTTCCACCATGCGCCCATCCTCGTAGGCAAAGCGCCGCTGTACGTGCTGGCTGGCGTCCTGTACCTGAGCCAGATCGCCATGGGCGTCATAAGCGTAACGGGCGAGGATTTCCCGCTGCTGGTCCGGGTACAGGCGCTCTATCTGTTGGACCCGGCGGGGCCATTGCGCGCTGTAGATCAGTTCGACCTGAACCAGGTCGAAGGTGTCGCGCAGGCGGATCAATAACCCGGCCGGGTCATAGTCGAGGTAAATGCGGTTGTCGTTGCGGTCGCCGAACTGGCTCAGGCGCAGCCGCGAGCCTTGCACGGGATCGGGTTCAAACAGACGGTACAAGCCGTTGTTGCTCTCGATCAGCAACTGACCGTTGCCGTTGCGCCTGACACTCAGCCCTTCGCCTGGGCTGAAGGCGGCGGCGCCCAGGGGGATCGAGCCCATATCGATGCGCCGGCCCTGCTCATCGAGGTACACCAGATGTTCGCCGCCCTCGGGGTGAGGTTCGATCAACACGCTGATTTCGTACGGCACGCTCCAACCGTTACCGAACAGCCCGTCGCGCCGCTGATCGAGGCTGTTGTAGAAGCGCTGCCAGTCGATGGGCAAGAGGCCCGGCAAGACAAAGTCCATGTCCGCGACGCCGCCCAGGACCTTGGCCCCGGTCGCCGCATGCACCGGGTTCGGCGAGCCCACCGCGGCATTGGTCAGGGCGCCCATGGCCTGGCTGACCACAAACGAATTGACCCCCGCCAGCAACATGCAGGGCAGGTTGGCCTTGAAGTTGCCCTTGCCGCCCTTGAGCATCATCAGCACGGTAATCGCCAGGCCTATCCCCGGGGTCTTGCCGCTGCGGATCTCGCGCACCACCACCGAGCCGCCGCCGATGGACACGTTGGACGACACCATGCCCGCCGAGACCACCTTGGCATCGCAGGTGCTGCGATCGCCGCTACGCACCGCTGGCTGGCCGTTGATGGAGACCTTTTCCGAGCCTTCGGCCAGAAACTGCGGCGGCATCGGCGGATGCTTGGTGCAGGTCACCAGGTCCAGCGGCTTGGGTTCTGCACCGGGTGCGGGGGTGGCGACGGTCGGGCGCCACATCTGCGAAAAGAACCCTTTGGCCATGTCCAGGAAGCCGGGCTCCGCCTCTGACGGCCCCGGTGACTCGCTGGTGGGTTCCGGGCTTTGCGGGGTGCCCGAGGGCGGGGCAGGGGGCGGCGCCGTACCGGCGGCCCGTGCAGCCGGAATGTTATTGGTCAGGGTATCGGTGGAGCCGCTGAGGATGGTGGCCTGCACGGAGGGCGGAAACAGCGCGTTGCCTATCCAGTCGCACATTTTCGTCAGGCCTTTGTCGGCCCCGGTCTTGCTCATCGCCAGCCCGACGATCACCCCCACTACGGCGCCCAGCAGGCAGGCTCCGAGCCCGCCTGTGGCCACGGTGATGCCGGTCGCGGCCACCACGGCGGCGGTGGCCAGGGCGGTAATCGCGATGTTGGCGGCGACCTCCAGCACACCGCTGAGGATGTCCGCCATCATCGAGCTGTGTTCGAGCCCGTCACCCAGGCGTGCGGCCCACAGAAGTGCGTCAGACATGCCGCTGGCTCATCATCAAGGCGTGTTGAAATTCAGGGATTGCTTGATGCTGGCCCAGTGCGCGGCGTCGCTATCGTTCAGCGGTTGTGCCTTGACGTAGCTGAGGGCAAGCATCTTGCGAGTACCGGGCAGAACCAGCGCCAGTTGGTACTGGAAGACCTGCTCGGTGCCCTTGTTGAACTGGCTGCGCAGCTCCAGAGCGTCGACCTCCTGGGCGCTGCCCACGCGAATCGCCACGCCGGGCTGGTAGCGCAACTCCTGAACCTGTTGTTCGAGTTTCTTGAGCTGGCTGTCGAAGCTGCTCTGCAGGGTTTCACCCTCGGCCAGCTGGCTGCGGCTGACGATCAGCGAGGTGCCCAGCTCCGGGAACTTGAGGATGTTGATCGATGCGTCCAGCAGCTCGCTGGGCGGCAAGGCGAACTGAAATTCATTGATGCGATAAGTCATGGCGCTGGGCTCTGGTTAGGGGGTGCCCTGGGGCTTGGGAAACATGGCGTCGACGCTGGCATCGATGCTGCCTTTGACGCCCTGGCCTTCAGGGGTCGCGCCAGCGCTGCCGCCGTTGTTCAGGTGCAGCACGCCGCCGGTATTGAATTCGGCATCGCCCGAGGCATAGAAGCTGATCTGCTTGCCGCTGAGGTTGATCTGGCCGCTGGCGTTCAACTCCAGCACGCTTTCGCCGCAGACCAGGCGCAGGTTCTCGCCCACTTCGATGATGTAGCTCTGGCTGATGCTGTCGGTCTTTTTGCCGCCGACCACCAGCACGTCGAGCTCCTTCACCGCGCGCAGGCGGGCAGAGCCGATGGTCACGGTCTCGTCGCGGCCAATGCTCTTGACCCGGTCATTGCCCACCGAGTGGCTTTCGTTGACCTCGACCACGATGTCCTGGTTGCGCTCGGCGTGGATGTACAGCTGTTCGGCGCCCTTTTTGTCTTCCATGCGGATTTCGTTGAAGTTGGCCGGGCTGCCGCCTTTGCTCGAACGACTCTTCATCCCGCTCTGGGTGGCGTTGGCCGGCAGGTCGTAGGGCACGGTCTGCTCGGCGTTGTACACCCGGCCGGTGATGATCGGGCGGTCGGGGTCGCCTTCGAGGAAGCTGACGATCACTTCCTGGCCGATCCGCGGGATCTGCATCGAGCCCCAGTTCTTGCCGGCCCAGGCCTGGGACACGCGAATCCAGCAGGAGCTGTTCTCGTTGGACTGGTCGTGGCGGTCCCAATGGAAGTGCACCTTGACCCGGCCATATTGGTCGGTCCAGATCTCTTCCCCGGCCGGGCCCACCACCCGCGCGGTCTGCGGGCCCTGGACGATGGGTCGCTGGGTCTTGGCCAGGGGGCGGAAACTCTGCTGGGCGTCGATGCAGGTCAGGTGGCTTTCGAACTGTGCCGAGCCGCCGCTGCCGCCGGTCTCCAGGCTCTCCTGGACCACGTAGTAGTGGATGCCGACGATCAGGTACTCGCGGTTCTGGTCCTGGCGGCTGAAGCCGGTGAGGTTGAACAGGTTGCCCACCCCCAGGCCACGGGCATTGCCGCTCAGTTCGATGCGCTCGTGCAGGCTTTGCAGGGCTTCGATGCGGGTCTGCGCGTAGTGCTCGCCGTCGCTGCTCTGCACGTAGGTGCCGGGGTAGTCGTAGAGCGGGTAGTCGCCGGCGCTGTGGGGGCGCGGCATGGCCGAGCGCACGTCGATCCGTGCGCTGGGGCGCTGGAAGTCGTAGTCGTTGAGCTCAAGGGAGCCGGGCTGGACTTCCTGGGCCAGGTGCCAGTCGAAGATGTGGTCGCGCTCGCGCTGTTGCTCGTCCCGGGGGTAGTAGGGCACCGAGGCGTAGCCGGGCACGCTGCTGTGGGCACCGTAGGCGTCAGCCAGCACCAGCACGTGGCGGTCCTTCTCGTGGCGGAAGAAGTAGTAGATGCCTTCCTGTTCCATCAGCCGGCTGACGAAGTCGAAGCTGGTCTCGCGGTACTGCACGCAGTATTCCCATTCCCGATAGGGACGGCTCAGGGCGTCTTCGAAATCGGAAAAGCCCAGGTCGCGAAACACCTGCTTGATGATCTGCGGGATGCTCAGGTTCTGGAAAATTCGGCAGTCGGAGGTGCGGCTGAGCAGCCACAGCCAGGGGCGCAGGGTCACCTGGTAGCTGGCGAACTGGCCGCTGTCGACGTTCTGGCTGCAGCGGGCCACGATGCCGTGGAAATAGCGCTGGCTGCCGTCGTCCAACTGCACGCTCAGGCCCATGGGTTTGCCCAGCAACTGGTTGAGGTCGATGTTGGCGTCGCTGGAAGTCAGCTGCAGCTGGTAATCGAACAAGCGCCCCAGCTCTTCGCCGCCGCCCATGCTGTTGAGCAGCAGGACGTCCGGTCCCAGTGGGCAATTGACCTGTGCCAGTCGTGTGGATTGCTGAAATAGCATCGTCAGTCTCGTTGAATGCGTGGTGTGCCTGAACACGGCGTCCGGCGCGCTCCCTGTAGCCGCTGCCGAAGGCTGCGACAAGGCCCGAAGGGCCTTCTCTGGCCCTCAAGGCAATGCCGCCCAGCTCGTTCGCAGCCTGCGGCAGCGGCTACAGGGAACCCGGGGTCAGGCCGGCTCGCTGAAGTCGTAGTGCAATTCGTTGTCCCGCTGGCGAATGCGCACCCCGGCCAGCGCGCGGCCTTCGAGCATGCGGGTGAGGAACTCGCGGCTCATGTCCGGCAGCAGGCTGTTGGTCAGGATGGCGTCGATCATGCGGCCACCACTCTCGGTCTCGGTGCAACGGGAAACGATCAGGTCGATGACCTCGTCGTCGAAATCGAAATCCACCTTGTGGGTGCTTTCCACGCGCTTCTTGATCCGTCCCAGTTGCAGGCGGGTGATCGCCTTGAGCATGTCGTCGCTCAGTGGGTAGTAGGGGATGGTCACCAGGCGCCCCAGCAGCGCCGGCGGGAAGATCTCCAGCAATGGCTGGCGCAGGGCCTTGGCGATCTCTTCCGGCTCGGGCAGGGTCTGCGGGTTCTTGCAGACGTTGGCGATCAGCTCGGTGCCGGCGTTGGTGGTGAGCAGGATCAGGGTGTTCTTGAAGTCGATCATGCGGCCTTCGCCGTCTTCCATGACGCCCTTGTCGAACACCTGGAAGAAGATCTCGTGCACGTCCGGGTGAGCCTTTTCCACTTCGTCCAGCAGCACCACGCTGTAGGGCTTGCGCCGCACCGCTTCGGTGAGCACGCCGCCTTCGCCGTAGCCGACGTAGCCCGGCGGGGCACCCTTGAGGGTGGACACGGTGTGGGCTTCCTGGAACTCGCTCATGTTGATGGTGATGACGTTCTGCTCACCGCCGTACATGGCTTCGGCCAGGGCCAGGGCGGTTTCGGTCTTGCCCACCCCGGAGGTGCCCGCCAGCATGAATACGCCAATCGGCTTGTTGGGGTTGTCGAGGCCGGCGCGGGAGGTCTGGATGCGCTTGGCGATCATCTGCAGGGCGTGGTCCTGGCCGATGATGCGTTTCTTCAGGTGCTGGTCGAGGTTGAGCACGGTTTCCAGTTCGTTGCGGGCCATGCGGCCCACGGGAATCCCGGTCCAGTCGGCGACCACCGAGGCCACCGCCTGGTAATCCACGGTCGGCAGGATCAACGGGGTTTCACCTTGCAGGACCGTCAGGCGCTGTTGCAGGTCCAGCAGCTTTTCCCGCAGGCCGTGGCTTGCGTCGCCAACGTCGCTGTCCACCAGGCCGACGTTTTCCCGCAGTTGGGCGCGGGTCGCCAGCAGTTCGTCCACCAGGGTCTTCTCTTGCGTCCAGCGGCTTTCCAGCTCGGCCAGGCGCTCGCGCTCGGCGGCCAGGAGGTTTTCGCTGTTGACCTGGCGGTTGCCGATGGCCACGCCGATCGCCTGTTCCCGGGCGATGATCTGCAGCTCGGTTTCCAGGGCCTCGATGCGCCGGCGGCTATCGTCCACCTCGGCCGGCACGGCGTGCAGGCTGATGGCGACGCGGGCACACGCGGTGTCCAGCAGGCTGACGGATTTGTCCGGCAACTGGCGCGCTGGGATGTAGCGATGGGACAGCTTGACCGAGGCTTCCAGGGCTTCGTCGAGGATCTGCACCTGATGGTGCTGCTCCATGGTCGAGGCCACGCCGCGCATCATCAGCAGCGCCTTGTCTTCCGACGGCTCGGCCACTTGCACCACCTGGAAGCGCCGGGTCAGGGCCGGGTCTTTCTCGATGTGCTTCTTGTACTCGGCCCAGGTGGTGGCGGCCACGGTGCGCAGGGTGCCGCGGGCCAGGGCCGGTTTCAGCAGGTTGGCCGCATCGCCGGTGCCGGCGGCGCCACCGGCGCCCACCAGGGTGTGGGCTTCGTCGATGAACAGGATGATCGGCTTGGGCGAGGCCTGGACGTCTTCGATGACCTGGCGCAGGCGCTGTTCGAACTCGCCCTTCATGCTGGCACCGGCCTGCAGCAGGCCGACATCCAGGCTGCGCAGTTCGACGTCCTTGAGCGCTGGCGGCACGTCGCCGGCGACGATGCGCAGGGCGAAACCTTCCACCACCGCGGTCTTGCCGACCCCGGCTTCGCCGGTGAGGATCGGGTTGTTCTGGCGGCGACGCATGAGGATGTCCACCAGTTGGCGAATCTCTTCGTCACGGCCGACGATGGGGTCGAGCTTGCCGCTGCGGGCCTGCTCGGTGAGGTCGACGGTGAAGCGCTTGAGGGCTTCCTGCTTGCCCAGGGCGCTGGGTGCCATGGCGCCGCTGGCTTCGCCCGGCACCGCGCCGGCAGTGAAACCGTCGCTGGCGCTCAGGGCGTTTTCCGGCGAGTCGCCGATGTACTCGTCAAAGCGCTCGCACAGGGCCTCGATCTTGATCTTGTCGAACTCCCGGGACAGCCCCAGCAGCGCGTGGCGCAGGCTTGGCGTCTTGAGGATGCCGATCACCAGGTAGCCGGTGCGCACCTGGCTTTCGCCGAACATCAGGCTGCCGTAGACCCAGCCGCGTTCCACCGCTTCCTCGACGTGGGACGACAGGTCGGTGATCGAGGTCGAGCCCCGGGGCAGGCGATCCAGGGCTTCGGTCAGGTCCTTGGCCAGGCGCGCCGGCTCCAGGTTGAACTGGCGGATGATGCGGTGCAGGTCCGAGTCCGCAAGTTGCAGCAACTGGTGCAGCCAGTGGGCCAGTTCCACATAGGGATTGCCCCGCAACTTGCAGAAGACTGTGGCGGCTTCGATGGCTTTGTAGGCAACGCTGTTGAGTTTGCCGAACAGCGCCGCGCGACTGATTTCACCCATGCTCTGTGCTCCTTGGTGTACGTGAGGTAGTGGCCAGGTCGGCGTAGTGCCGGGCCAGTATTAGATCCTTGGCATCACTGCCGGGTTGACCGAGCCAGGTGTTGAAACCCAGGCGCTGGCGGCCGTTGAGTTGCAGCTTGGGCACTTCGTCCTTGAGCAGGACCAGGTTCAGGTCCCAGTCCAGCTCGAAGCCCAGGTATTCGGCGACCCAGGCCACCAGTTCCTTGAACGGCTGGCCGTCGGGCAGCATCCCCTGGTAGTCCTCCAACTTCAGCGGACCCAGGCGAATGCGGAATTTGTGCTGGCGGTCCCAGACGTGGCTGCCCAGGCAGAAGTCCACCCCCAGCTGATGGGACTGCACCCCGACCCGGCTGCGCTCCGGCAGCTCCAGCCACTGGCCGACGTATTCCTCGATCGCCACCGGCAGGCCGAAATATTCGCTGATGATGGCGCGCAGGCCGTCCGGGTAGCGGGTCTGGGCCGCCAGGTGGCCGCTGTAGTGCAGCTTGGCGGTGTCGGGGATCAGCCCCTGCTTGAGCAGGCTGGGCATGCCCCGGCCACTCAGGGCCGCCAGGCGCGCGGACCAGTAGTCGTCCTCCGGGCGGTCGTGGCTCACCGTCGGCCGGGCTTCGGCCCAGGCCCGGTAGAACAGGCTCAGCAGGCGATGGTGGAACACATCGAGAAAGCGCTTGCTGGTGCTGTCGGCGTTGTTGCGCTGGCGTTCGCGCACGTACTCGGTGATGTGCAGTGGCAGGGGGCCGTTGGGGCCGCCGAGGCCGAAGAAGAACTGCTCCAGGCGCGTGGCCGCGCCGTCGCTGCCCGGTGTGACCGAAGCCAGGGTCGAGGGGGCGAAGGTGCAATCGGCCTGCTGGCCCAGGCGCAGCGGATCGTCCGCCAGGCGCAGGGAGTGACCGAAGCGCGGCAGTTGCGGCGACAGGCATTCGATACGCCGCAGGGCCTGGAAGAAGTCGTACTCCCAGGGCTCGGCGTGCATCGCCGTCAGCGTATTCAAAGAGTCGGACGACGTCCGGGCTTGGCTTTCCATCGCATGATCTCGCCGCGTTCGGTGGTACGGATCACCGTCTCGGTAAAACTGTTGATCGACACGTAACGTGCCAGGAAGCGCTCGAAGACCGCGCCGAGCAGGAACACCCCGGTGCCGCGAAACGCGTTTTCGTCGAATTGCAGGGTGATCTCCAGGCCCCGGCCGAAGACGATCGGCCCGGGCATCGGCAGGCGCCGGGTCACCGCCTTGCTGCTGACGTCCCGCAGGCCCTCGATCTGCAATTGCAGGGCCGCATCGTTGCTGTCGCCATACAGCCGCAACAGCTCGCGCAGGGCCGCCGCGCCCTGGCCCTGTTCGCTCAGGGACAGGTAGTTCAGCGACAGCTGGCTGATCAGGCGCCAGGCCTTGCCATCATGGGCGTGGCTGGGGCGTGGTCGGCTGGGGCCGGCCAGGCAGCGGATGGCCTGCACCGGGGCGCTGTCGGCCAGGGTGAAGTCGGTCTTGGCGTTGCCGGTGTTCATGAACAGCGGCAGGTCGCGGTTGGTGCACAGGGCGCTGACCCCGAGCTGGCGCAAGTCATGGCGGTAGGGTGCCTGCTGGCTGTCCACCAGGCTGACGAAAGACTCACTGCCGATGTAAGTGGAGCGCGGGCCGTTGCGGCGCTGGTCGCTGGACAGCACCCGGGGTTCGCGGCGGACGATGTAGTAAGCCTGGTCGCGGCCGTAGCGGGACGGGTCACGCACCGCGTAGAACGGCAGGAATGGCTGCTCCGGCCCGGTGCCGTGGCCACTGATGGCGGTCAGCGAGTGCACTTCGAAATCCATGGGCCGGGTGCGGTCGGCGATCACATGGTGTTCGTTGACCCGGTCGGACAGGTGGATGCGGTCCAGGCGCTTGGGAAACAGGTTGATCGCCGGGGTGCAGAAGGGCACGAACTGGGCGGTGCCGACGCTGCCTTCCAGGCTCTGGTCGAAGCGCTCGAAGAGTACGATCAGCTCCAGCTCCTGGCCGGCGCAGCGTTGTACCGCACGGCCCAGCTGGGCGAACTCGACGAACAGGAAGCGGTTGGGCAGGGCGAAGTATTCCTGCAGCAGGCGATAGCCCTGGAAGGCCTGGGGCACTACTGGCAGGGCCGCGTCGCGGTCGTCGAAGCCACGGGAGCGCAGGGCGTCCAGTGGCAGGCGCTCGACCCAGTCGCTGCCCGGAGCTCGGGCGAACACCGCACAGGCGTTGCCCAGCAACTGTTCGTAGAGGCGGAACGGCAGCTCGTCGTTGCCGTTCAGGTACAGCGGCAACTGCTCCAGAGCCAGGCTGTTGAACGGCAGTTCGGCGCCGGTGCGCAGGGTCAGGCGCAGCCCGGCCTTGGCCTTGGGCTCGTTGGCGGCCAGGCGTCCGAGCACCGCTGCCGGGTTGCCGAAGTATTCGGCCTGGCTGACTTGCAGCGGCCACAGCGTCACCGCGTGAGCGGTGCGGTACTCGCAGCAGGTCTGGGTGTCGCGGCTCAGGGCGGCCCGCAGGCTGGTGTCGCGCTCCAGGGTGAAGCCGCTGCTCAGGGAGCCTTCATCGGGATCGGCCTGCAACTGCACCACGGTCATCGACGGGGTCGGCGCCAGGTAGTGCGGGTAGGCGATCTCCAGCAGGTTGTGGGTGAAGGTCGGGTACTCGGCATCGAGCTTCAACTGTACCCGGGCCGTCAGATAGGCGAAGCCTTCCAGCAGGCGCTCGACATAAGGGTCGGCGCAGTCCATGCCCGACAGGGTCAGGCGGCTGGCGATCTTCGGGTATTCCTTGGCGAACTCCGCGGCGCTTTCGCGCACGTGGTGCAGTTCCTGGTTGTACAGCTCCAACAGGCGCGGATTCATGAGCGCCTCCGGGAGTCGGCTTGCACCACCCGGACATGCCCGGATTCCAGGTCCATGTCGGTTTGCAGCAGCAGGCGCAGGGGCATCGGCTGGGCCCACAGATCGCCCTCGATCTCGAAGCTCAGGGCGTTGTGGTTCATCTCGCCGGGCGCGGTGCGCGCGCGAACCCGCAAGGTGCTGCGCAGGATGCGTGGTTCAAAGGTGGCGATGGCCTGGTGGATCAGGCTTTCCAGGGCCGGAATATCGATGCTCGACGCGCTGTACCCGGCCAGGGCCGGCAAGCCGTAGTTGACCACCGACGTACCGGCGGGGGTGTGCAGGGTGGCATCGGCTTCCAGCAGGGAAGTGGTGTTGAGCAGCCATGCCAGGTCGCGCAGTACCGAGGCCTTGAGCTGGCTCAGGGACAGCACGCGCTTGTCCGGGCTTTCTTTCAGGTTGCCGGGCTCATCGTCGGTCAGACGATCCAGCAAAGAGGGTTGCAAGCGATCGCGGGCGGCGATGTCGGTTACCAAAGGGTTCGCTCCAGGATCGGATTGCGCAGGCATGACGTCACGAAAAGGGGCACAGGCGCACACCCCTGTAGCCGCTGCCGCAGGCTGCGAACGAGGACAACGTCCTCGCAACCCGGGCCACGCATGCAGCATGGCCCGGATCTTTCGCCGCCGCGGCGCGACCGCAGCGGATCAGCGCTTGGTGTTCGAGCGGATGTTCCAGCCGTACTTGATCGGGCCGCCGTCCTTGGTGCCGTCGGCTTTCTGCGGCTGGTACTCGACCATCACCTGAGCGAAGTTCAGGGTGATGTTTTCGGTCAGGCGGTCATCGCTGCCCGAGCCGCCGGTGCTCAGGGACGTGATCAGCACTTCTTCCAGGTCGATGATCATGTACTCGACCTGGCTTTCGCCGCCGGCCTTGCGCACGGTCAGGCGCACCTTGTCGATGTGCTTGCCGCTGGAGCAATGCATCATCAGGTTCGGCGAGGCCTTGTCGACGTACTTGGTCAGCGACAGGTCCTGGATGTTCACCTTGCCCGCACCGCCGCCGCCACCCACGTGCATGTTGCCGGACTGGGACATGCCCCAGCTCCAGTTCAGCACGTCGATTTCGTCTTTGTGGGCTTTGTCCATGGACTCGCCCTTGATGTCACCGATCTTGATGAAAATATCAACAGCCATGTTTTCTCCCTGTGTGGCACTTGCCACGATGTTGATTCAGCGTCTGTCGCCGCTGCGCGAGGCCCTGGGGACCTTGCGCGGCTTGTGGCGGCGACAGATTTGAGTCGGTTATGGGTCAGGCGCCCTTGGCGGACGGCAGTTTGGATACCAGGCGCAACGACACGGTCAGCCCTTCGAGCTGGTAGTGCGGGCGCAGGAAGAACTTCGAGTTGTAGTAGCCCGGGTTGCCTTCGACTTCCTCGACCACCACTTCCGCCGCGGCCAGTGGGTGCTGGGCCTTGGTGGTTTCGGTGGAGTGCGCCGGATCACCGTCGACGTAGTTGAGGATCCAGTCCTGCAACCAGCGCTGCATCTCGTCCTTCTCTTTGAAGGAGCCGATCTTGTCGCGCACGATGCACTTCAGGTAATGGGCGAAGCGGCAGGTGGCGAACAGGTACGGCAGGCGCGCGGCCAGGTTGGCGTTGGCGGTGGCGTCCGGGTCGTCGTACTCGGCGGGCTTCTGCAGCGACTGGGCGCCGATGAAGGCAGCGAAGTCGGTGTTCTTCTTGTGCAGCAGCGGCATGAAGCCGTTCTTCGCCAGTTCCGCTTCACGGCGGTCGGAGATGGCGATCTCGGTCGGGCACTTCATGTCCACGCCACCGTCGTCGGTGGGGAAGGTGTGGGCCGGGAGGTTTTCCACCTCGCCACCCGATTCCACGCCGCGAATCCGCGAGCACCAGCCGAAATGCTTGAACGAGCGGTTGATGTTCACCGCCATGGCGTAGGCGGCGTTGGCCCAGGTGTACTTGGAACTGTCGGCGCCGTCGGTGTTTTCTTCGAAGGCGAAGGCTTCCACCGGGTCGGTCTTGGCGCCGTACGGCAGGCGCGCCAGGAAGCGCGGCATGGTCAGGCCGATGTAGCGCGAGTCTTCCGACTCACGCAGCGAACGCCAGCCGGCGTATTCCGGGGTGGTGAAGATCTTGGTCAGATCGCGCGGGTTGGACAGTTCCTGCCACGAACCCATGCCCATCACGGTCGGCGAAGCCGCGGCGATGAACGGGGAGTGCATGGCGGCGCAGACTTTCGACAGCTCGCCCAAGAGCTCGACATCCGGTGGCGACTGGTCGAAGTAGTAGTCGCCCACCAGGCAGCCGTAAGGCTCGCCGCCGAACTGGCCGTATTCTTCTTCGTACATCTTCTTGAACAGCGGGCTCTGGTCCCAGGCCGTGCCCTTGAATTTCTTCAGGGTCTTGTGCAGCTCCGGCTTGGAGATGTTGAGCACGCGGATCTTCAGCTGCTCGTCGCTCTCGGTGTTGTTGACCAGGTAGTGCAGGCCACGCCAGGCGCTTTCCAGTTTCTGGAATTCCGGGTGATGGATCACCTGGTTGACCTGGGCGGTGAGCTTGGCGTCGATGGCGGCGATGATCGATTCGATCGACTTGATGGCGTCGTTGGACACCAGGTCGGTCTGCGCCAGGGCCTGTTCGGCCAGGGTCCGCACGGCGGTTTCCACGGCTTCGCGAGCGCGCTCGGTCTTGGGTTTGAATTCCTGCAGCAGCAGCGAAGCGAATTCGCTGGCCTGCTCGGTGGCGCCGGGTTGGGCCTGATTGTCACGCATCAATTCGGTCATGATCGTTGGTCCTGATTTACGCGTTCGGCTCGGAGTCCACAGGTTTTGGCGCACTCGCCAGGGCCTGGAGCAACGCCGGATCCTTGATGGCTTTCATGATGATTTCTTCAGCACCGGTCTTGCCGTCCATGTAGGTCAGCAGGTTGGCCAGTTGGGTACGGGCCTCCAGCAGCTGGTTCAGGGAGTCGACCTTGCGCGCCACCGCGGCGGGGCTGAAGTCGTCCATGCTCTCGAAGGTGATGTCCAGGCTCAGGTTGCCTTCGCCGGTCAGTTCGTTGGGCACGTGGAACGCGACCCGTGGCTGCATGGCCTTGAGGCGCGAGTCGAAGTTGTCGACGTCGATTTCCAGGAACTTGCGATCGGCCACCGCCGCCAGGGGCTCGACGGGCTTGCCGGCCAGGTCAGCCATCACGCCCATGACGAAGGGCAGCTGGACCTTTTTCTCGGCGCCGTAGAGTTCGACGTCGTACTCGATCTGCACCCGGGGCGCGCGGTTGCGCGCGATGAACTTTTGAGAACTTTGCTTCGCCACGTTGTGCTCCTGGTCGCTGTTGCGACGGTGTTGGCGTCGGTCGGTGATTGCCGCTGACGATACTGTTCGGCCGTACCGGGGTTAGTCGGATTCGGGGCCGCGCAGGTTTTCAAATTGGGACATGCCATCGGGGATCAGATTGCGCACGATGGCCGCGAAATCGGCGTTGACCAGATTCTTGGCTCGGTTGAGCAGCACCGGCAGCGGGCTCGAAGGCTCGTGACGGCTGTAGTAGGCCAGCAGCCGGTCGAGGCTGCGCAGCACGTCCTCACGGCTGTTGATCTCGCCGGAAATCCGCGTTGCGGCTGGCGCCACGGGCGCGTTGCCGGCCTCGTTCGCGGGGGCTTCGGCGGGCTCATCGGCGTGGCTTTCGCTGGTTTGCGGGGCGTGCTGGCCCAGCACCTGCAGCGCCAGGCGCAGGGGCTGCTTGAGGGCGCTGAGGTCAACGCCGCTGGCGGAACCCACTTGTTCGCTGACCTGCTTTTCGATGGATTCGGCCGCCGAGCGAGCGCTGCTCAAGGCGTGGCGAATGGCTTCCAGGTGCTCTGGGTCGCTGTCTTGCAGGGCCCCGGCCAAGTGATCGGAACCCAGGCTTTCGCCCGAGAAGTGCTGCAGGCCGGCGGCGTTCAGCGCCGCGCGCACGCTCACCGGGCCGAAGGTCCGGGAACGGGTGAGGATGGCTTCGCGCAACAGGCCGATAGTGGAGTCTGCTGCCAGGCCGGCCAGGGCATTGATCCGCACCGTGGGATCGTTGTCGTCGTCGGCGTCCAGGCGCGGGTGCAGCTCGGCCCAGTAATCACGGAGCAAACCGTTGATCAGGTCGAGGCTGGTGGCCAGGCCCGGCAGGCCTTCAAGGGCCAGGGTACTTTGCAGGAGGAAATGGGTGATGCGCAGGTCTTTGCTGCGGGCCAGCAAGTCCAGGCTCTGTTGCTGGACGCTGCGCCAGTCCGGCGGCTCGGCCGGCAGGATCGAGTCGCCCATGCTGCGCTCGGGCTGGCCTTGTGCGGCCCGCTCCAAGTGCAAGAATTCCGCGTCATATTCCAGGTCTTCGCCACAAGGCGAAGTTGCTGAAATAGCGGCGAGCAACATCGGTACATCCACCTGGTTCGATCTCCCTATCAGCCTGCAGGACAGTCAGGCAATTAATGCACTAGTTGTTTGTGAACTCGCGCACATTTCTTGGTTAACATGGACTCATTGATACTAGTGAGCCATCATCCGTGTTCAAGAAGTTGTACATTTTTGGTGTAGTAGTTGTGGCTTGTCAAGGTAAGCTATTCGCCCCGCATGACAGTGTTATGTCGACTTATTAGTTCCTTGACCGGCGAGTCAGATTGGGGCGGGACGAAAGGCTT
Organism: Pseudomonas danubii; assembly: GCF_042980055.1. NCBI lineage: Bacteria > Pseudomonadati > Pseudomonadota > Gammaproteobacteria > Pseudomonadales > Pseudomonadaceae > Pseudomonas > Pseudomonas danubii. The sequence goes on along the minus strand of NZ_CP116502.1, from coordinate 1,037,603 downwards.
TTGTCATCTGTGTAGTTTAAGTTGAGCGATCATGCTGTGAACGGTGCTGTTTAAAGGATTTTTTGCGGGTTTTTCATTTTTTACGGAACTTTTTCCCCGCCGCCGGTTCGCACGCGGAAGTACAGCAAGGAGGCGCAATGTCGCTGTGTTTGACTATCACTAGTTATCACAAGATTACCCCTGGCCAATGCCCTGAGAAACTAATGGATCAGGGAATGATGGCAATTGGCCGTAGTTCCGATAATGACTGGGTACTTCCTGATCCCGAGCGCTTAGTTTCAGCGCGACATTGTGTCATCCAATACAAGGATGGCCGTTATTATTTGACCGATAACAGTACTAATGGTGTGGAGTTAGTCCGTGCCGGTATTCGTATGCGCCGGGGTAGCAGTGAGCCATTGGAAGATGGCGAGGTTATTCGCATTGGCGATTATGAAATCAGTGCGCGGATCGATTTCAGTCTCAATCGTGCTCAGGTTGAGGCCTTTTCCGGGGACAGCTCCAACAGTTTCGAAGCGCTGATGGGGCGCCACTCGTCGCCTCCCACGCCGATCGAGCCGATTGCCATGGCGCCGGTGGCGCATTTTCAGGGGGCTTCGGCCCAGGACACTTTTCCTGACCTGTTCGATTTCCTGACTCCGAGCGCCACGCCTCCGGCCACTCAGCCCGATCATGTGCCCGCCGAGCAGCACGATTTTCGCCCACCGACCCCCACGACCGTGCCTCAGCCCGTAGCTGCGCCTCAGCCGGCTGCGCCCCAGGGCGCGGCGGTGATTCCGGAGGACTGGGACCTGTTCGGCGAAACACCGGCCCGACCGGCTCCGGTGGCGAGCGCAGCGCCGCCTGTTGCTCCGGACCCCTTTGCCAGCGTCGCTGAGTTCAGTGCAGTACCACCGCAGCCGCAGCCGCAGCCGCAGCCGCAGCCGCAACCGCAACCGATCGAGGTCGCAGCCGTGGTGCCCGTTGCCCCTGTCGCCCCTGCGGCTCCCGTTGCGCCAGCGCCAGCGGCCGAGCCGGAGCCACAAACCGACCTGTTGCAAGCCTTCCTGCGGGGCGCCGGGCTGGACCAGCTGCGCATCGACCCGCAGCAGGCCCAGGCGCAGATGGAAAGCCTGGGGCGCAGCTACCGCTTGATGGTGGAAGGCCTGATCGATGTGTTGCGTGCCCGCAGCAGCCTCAAGGGCGAGTTCCGCATGCAGCAGACCATGATCCGCCCGGTGGAAAACAACCCGCTGAAATTCGCCCCTAACGTGGACGAAGCCATGCTCCTGCTGCTGCGCCACAGCAACCAGGCGTTCATGGCCCCGGACCAGGCGGTGCAGGAAAGCTTCGACGATTTGCGGGCTCACCAGCTGGCCGTCATGGCCGGCGTGGAAGCCGCGATCAAGCACCTGCTGGGGCGCTTCGAACCCACTGAGCTGGAAGCCCGCATGGCCCGCCCCGGTGGCCTGGGCAACCTGTTCAGCGGTTCGCGGCAGGCGCAGAACTGGCAGCAGTTCACGGCGCTCTACAAGCAGATTTCCCAAGAGGCCCAGGACGATTTCCAGGACCTTTTCGGTCGTGAATTCAGTCGCGCCTACGAAGAGCATACCCACCGGCTGCGCCGTTCCTGAGCGCGCCTGGAACCCCCCGAACACACGGATACACGGACAGCTGACACGTCATTGAGGACGCAGGATGATTCAACGATTACTGACATTGGTCGCCATGCTGGTACTGGCGGCTTGTGCCAAGGACGCACCAACGCCCGCCGAGCCGGCCAAGGAAGAACCTGGCGCCACCACCGTGGAGCTGCGTTTCCAGGCCGTGGCCGGGCTCAACCCGGGTCCTGACGGCCAGAGCACGCCGGTGCGGGTGCGGATCTTCGAACTCAAGAACCCGGCCACCTTCATGCGCGCCGACTACTTCGCCCTGGCGGAGCGGGCCCCGGCCACCCTGGGCCCGGACCTCATCGACCAGGATGAAGTGCTGGTCAAGCCCGGCGACCAGTTCACCCTCAAGCGCACCCTGGACCCGGCCACCCGTCAGGTCGGCCTGTTGGTGGGCTATCGCGAAGTGGACCAGGCCCTGTGGCGAGTCGGGGTCAACACGGCGCAGCGCCTGAACAATCAGTATCAGATCGTCCTCGATGTCCGCGCGATCAGCGCCGAGCTCGTGGCCCCCCCATCCAGCCCTGCCCAATAGGCAATCGGAGCAACCATGTCCTGGAACAATCGCGTGGTCTGGTCGGAAGGCATGTTCATTGGAACCCAGCACTTCCAGCAGCATGACCGTTACCTGGAAAACCTCATCGATGCCCGCAGCCGTCCGCTGTCGGCAGGGGCCTGGGGATTCTCCGAGCTGCGTATCGATCAGGGCCTGCTGGCCCAGGGCAAGCTGGCCATTGTCAGCGCCCGCGGCCTGTTGCCCGATGGCACACCGTTCAACATTCCCCATGACGACCTGGCGCCCAGCCCGCTGAGCATCGACGACAGCCTGCGCGATGGCCTGGTTTACCTGGCGCTGCCGCTCAAGCGCGCCGGCGCCCGGGATACCGTGGACGAAGGCGAGGAGCTGGGCGCTGCCCGTTACCTGAGCCAGGTGCGCGAGGTGCGGGACGACAACGCCCCCTTTGAAAACCGTGCGCCGGTGGCGGTGGGCTCCCGGGCCTTGCGCCTGCTGACCGCGGCGGACGGCCTCAGCGACTACGCCGCCATCGGCGTGGTGCGGGTCAAGGAAAAGCGCGCCGACCGCGCCCTGGTGCTGGATGACAGCTACATCCCGCCGCTGCTGGATGTGGCCGCGTCCAAGCCCTTGAGCGCCTTTCGCAGCGAGCTGCTGGGCCTGCTGCACCAGCGAGGCGAAGCCCTGGCCGGACGGGTGGTGGCTTCGGGGGCCGGAGGCGCTTCGGAAATCGCCGACTTCATGCTGCTGCAACTGGTCAACCGCGCCCAGCCGCTGGTCAGCCACCTGAACCAGATCAGCCCGCTGCACCCCGAGCGCTTGTACAGCGAACTGGTGAGCCTGGCCGGCGAATTCTCGACCTTCTCCAACAGCGCTCGACGCCCTGCTGAGTACCCGCAGTACCAGCACGATGAGCTGGCCCTGAGCTTTGCCCCGGTGATGCAGGCCCTGCGCGAGGCCCTGTCGATGCTGATCGACAGCAAGGCGACGCCGATCCCGATCGTCGAGAAAGCCTATGGCGTGCACGTGGCCATGCTGGCGGACCGCACCTTGCTGGAGAGCGCCAGCTTCATCCTGGTGGTGCGCGCCGACGTACCCGGCGAGACCCTGCGCGGGCGCTTTGCCCAGCAGAGCAAAGTGGGCTCGGTGGAGCACATCCGCGATCTGGTCAACCTGCAGTTGCCGGGCATCGGCCTGCTGCCGCTGCCGGTGGCGCCACGGCAGTTGCCGTATCACGCCGGCTCCACCTACTACGAGCTCGACCGTGGCAGCGAGCACTGGAAGCAGCTGGTTCATTCCGGCGGCTTCGCGTTCCACGTCGCCGGGGAATTCCCGGGCTTGAACCTGGCCTTCTGGGCCATTCGAGGATAAGTCGCGATGCATCCTTTCGACGATTCGGCAGGGCAGCCGTCCCCGGCCAATGACCGCACCCAATTCATGCCGCGCCCCGGTGGCCGTGCTCCCGAGCCCGGGCGTCCGGCTCCGGCGCCAGCGCCGTCCCTGGCCATGCCGGCGGCGCCGCTGCCGGCCGGCCAGGCCCAGGGCCTGAACCCCCTGGAGAGTGCTGCCGGCCCGCTGCTGGCCTTGCTCACCCGGCTGCGCAACACCCTGGCCCATCCGGCGCCGGCCAGCCTGCGGGCGCAACTGCTGGCCTACCTGCGCCAGTTCGAGGAGCGGGCCGAGGCCGCCGGCGTGCCGCGCAACGATGTGCTGCTGGCCCGCTATGCGCTGTGCACCGCCCTGGATGAAGCAGTGCTCAGCACCCCCTGGGGCAGCACCAGCGACTGGGGCAAGCAGAGCCTGCTGATCACCGTGCACAACGAAGCCTGGGGCGGCGAGAAGGTCTTCCAGTTGCTGGAGCACTGCCTGCAAAGCCCCCGCGAGCGCCTGTACCTGCTGGAGCTGCTGTACCTGTGCATGTGCCTGGGTTTCGAAGGCCGCTACCGGGTGATGATCGACGGTCGCAGCCAGCTCGAAGCCCTGCGCGAGCGCACTGCGGCGATCATCCGCAGTGCCCGCGGCGAGCATGAGCGCGAGCTCTCGCCCCATTGGCGCGGGGTCAGCGTGGCCCGTGATCGCCTGGCCCAGTTCATGCCGCCCTGGGTCGGTATCGCCATCGGTGTGGCCCTGCTCCTGGCGCTGCTGTTCGGCCTGCGCCTGAAGCTGGCGGCGGACGCTGAGCCGGTGTTCAAGAACATCCATGCCCTGGGCGAGATCCCGGTGCAGACCCTGGACCGCCCAGTGATCCAGCCCAAGATTGTCGAGCGCCCGCGCCTGGCGGGCTTTCTTGCCGAGGACATCAAGGCCGGGCGGGTGGCGGTGGAAGACGCCGTCGACCGTTCGGTGGTGACCATTCGCGGCGACGAGCTGTTCGCCTCGGCCAGCGCCAGCATCCTCGATGACTACCAGCCGCTGATGCTGCGCATCGCCGACGCCGTGCGCAAGGTCAAGGGCCAGGTGCGGATCACCGGCCACAGCGACAACCGACCGATCGCCACCTTGCGCTTCCCGTCCAACTGGAAGCTGTCCCAGGCCCGCGCCGAATCGGTGTTGCAGATTCTCGCAGCGAAGACCGGGCAGCCGGAGCGCTTCAGCGCCGAAGGCCGCAGCGATACCGAGCCGTTGGCAACCAATGCCACCGCTGAAGGGCGGGCGCGCAATCGTCGGGTAGAAATCAGCGTATTGGCGGAGGGAGTCGAGTGAAGGCGTTTTTCAGTTTTGTGACGCGCTGGGTGATTCCACTGCTGGGGCTGATCGCCCTGAGCCTGATCATCTGGTTCATTGGCCCGTTGCTGGAGTTCCTGGTGCCGGAAGGGCGGCGTTGGGCGCTGATCATTTTCATTTTCGCGGTGTGGATCGGCTACCGGGTGTTTCGCATCATCCAGGCCCGCCGGCACGCGGCCAAAGTCCTGCAAAGCCTGGCCGCCGATACCCCGCCGGACCCGGACAGCGTGGCCACCGCCGAGGAACTGGCGGCCCTGCGCCAGCGCATGGACGAAGCCCTGGCGCTGTTGAAGAAGGCCAAGCTCGGCGGTGACGAGCGGCGCAACCTCTACGAGCTGCCGTGGTACGTGATCATCGGGCCACCGGGCTCGGGCAAGACCACCGCGCTGGTCAACTCCGGCCTGCATTTTCCCCTGGCCGCGCAGCTGGGCGCCGGTGCCGTGCGCGGCGTCGGCGGCACCCGCAACTGCGACTGGTGGTTCACCGATCAGGCCGTGCTGCTGGACACCGCCGGGCGCTACACCACCCAGGACAGCCATGCCGCGGTGGACAAGGCGGCCTGGCTGGGCTTTCTCGACCTGCTGAAAACCCAGCGTTCGCGGCGGCCCATCGATGGCGCCTTCGTCGCCATCAGCCTCTCCGACCTGCTGCTCAGCAGCGAAGCCGAGCGGGCGGCGCATGCTGCGGCGATTCGCCTGCGTATCCAGGAGCTGTACACCCAGCTGGGAGTGCGCTTCCCCATCTACCTGATGCTCACCAAGCTGGATCTGGTGCCGGGTTTCATGGAGTTCTTCGATTCCCTGAGCAAGGAAGAGCGGGCCCAGGTCTGGGGCATGACCTTCGCCCTGGATGACGGCAAGAGCGGCGACAGCCCCCTGGCCCAGTTGCCGGCGGAGCTGGCGGCCCTCGAGCAGCGCCTCAACGAACGCCTGGTGGAGCGCCTGCAACAGGAACGCGATCCGGCCCGGCGCGACCTGATCTACGGCTTCCCGCAGCAATTCGCGGCGCTCAAGGAGTCCTTGCAGGGCTTCCTCGAAGGCGTGTTCAAACCCAACGCCTTCGAAGAGCGCGTTCTGCTGCGTGGGGTGTATTTCACCAGCGGCACCCAGGAAGGCAGCCCCATCGACCGCCTGATCGGCGCCATGGCCCAGAGCATGAACCTGGACCGCCAGCACCTGGCGCGGCAGACCGGCACCGGGCGCAGCTACTTCATCGAGAAACTGTTCAGCGCCGTGGCCTTTGCCGAGCGCGGGCTGGTGGGGGTCAACCCCAAGGTCGAGCGGCGGCGTAAATGGATCGCTCGGGGCGCCCTGGCGGCCACCGTGGCCCTGGTGCTGGTGGTCAGTACCTTGTGGATCGTCAGCTATCGGGCCAACCAGGCCTATATCGCCCAGGTCGACCAGCGCGTCGGCCCAGTGCGTCAGGACGTGCAAAGCCTCAGCCCGGCCCAGCGCGATGTGCTGGCGGTGCTGCCGCTGCTCAACGCCACGCGCAACCTGGCCGGCGATGCCCCGGGCTGGGCCGAAGGCCTGGGTCTGTATCAGGGCGACATGCTCGAAGCCGAGGCCGCCAGCGTCTATCGCAAGCTGCTGGTGGCGGTGTTCGCCCCGCGCTTGATGACCCGCATCGAAGAGCAGCTGCACAGCGGCGGCAACTCGGACTTCCTCTACGAGGGCCTCAAGGCCTACCTGATGCTGGCGGACAGCGAGCACTACGATCCGGACTTCATCAAGGCCTGGATCACCCTGGACTGGGACCGCACCCTGGCCCGCGACCTGCCGCCCGAGCAGCGCCAGGCCCTGACCGGCCACCTGCAGGCGCTGTTCGAAAAACATCCACCCAATGCGCGCCTGGACCAGCGCCTGATCGACGACCTGCGCCGCCAGCTGCAACAGCTGCCGGTGGCCCAGCGGGTGTATGACCGGGTCAAGCGCGCCAAGCTGCCGGACGGTGTGCCGGACTTCCGCCTCAGCGAGGCCGGTGGCCGTGACGCGGCGCTGGTGTTCACCCGCAAGAGCGGCAAGCCGTTGAGCGAACCCCTGAGCGGGCTGTTCACCGCCAAGGGCTACCGCGAAGGCTTCCTCCTGGCCAGTCTCAACCAGGCCGGCACCCTGGCCGAAGAGCAGTGGGTACTGGGCCGCGATCAGGCCGACCAGCAGAACGTCGCCAGCCTTGCCGCCGACGTGCGTCGCCTGTACTTCCAGGACTACCTGCGCCAGTGGGACGCCTTGCTGGCGGACATCGACTTCGTGCCGATCACCAGCGTGGCCCAGGCCGCGGACGTGCTGCGGATTCTTTCCGGTCCCACCTCGCCGCTGAAGAAGCTGCTGGTGGCGGTGGCCAAGGAAACCGACCTGCAACAGGAAGAGCGCCTGTTGGCGGCCCAGGGCCAGAAGGTCGAGGGCGGTGTGGATCAACTCAAGCAGCGCCTGGGTTCCCTGCTGGGCCAGGAACAGGCGGGCAATCCGGCGGCCGTGGCCAGTAGCGAAGACCCGGTCAGTGCGCATTTTGCCGAGCTCAACAGCCTGGTGAGCAAGGGCGAAGGCGAGCCGGCGGCCATCGACGGCCTGCTGGCGGACATGAATGCCCTGTACGTGCAGGTCAGTGCCATGGTCGGGGCCAGCGGCGATGCCTTGCTGGGCGAGGCCAAGAACCAGGCCAGTGCCGCGGCGGCGCGGGTCAGCCTGACCGCCGAGCGCCAGCCGCCGGTGGTCCAGGGGCTGGTGAAATCGGTGGTCAGTTCCACCACCAACACCATGATGGGCGGGGTGCGCAACCAACTGAATGCGGCCTGGGTCAGCGAGGTGGTGAACGTTTATCGCCAGTCCCTGAGCGGGCGTTATCCGATGTCGCCGGGCAGCTCGCGGGACGCGACCCTGGAAGACTTCGGGCAGTTCTTCGGCACCGGCGGGGTGATGGACAACTACTTCCGCAAGTACCTGCAGCCTTACGTCAACACCTCGACCACCACCTGGAGCTGGCAGCCGGGCGCGGCGCAGAAGCTGGGCATTTCCCCCGGTGTGCTGCAAACCTTCCAGCGCGCCTCGAACATCCGCGATGCGTTCTTCCGCTCCAGTGGCGGGACCCAACCGGCGGTGCGTTTCGAACTCAAGCCGGTGGCCATGGACGCCAACATCAGCCAGTTCCTCCTCGACCTGGATGGCCAGCAACTGAGCTACGACCACGGCCCGAGCCGGCCGGTGGCCATGCAATGGCCGAACCCGGGGAGCATCGGCGTGGTGCGCCTGTCGATCATGCCGCCATCGGCCACTGGGCGCTCCGGGATCACCCTGGACGGCCCCTGGGCCTGGTTCCGTTTGCTGGAGCAATCGGACCTGACCGCCACCAATTCGCCGGACCGCTTCAACCTGCGGCTGCGGGTGGATGGCGCGAGCATTTCCTACGAGCTGCGGGCCAGCAGCGCCTTCAACCCGTTCAAGAGCCGGGTGCTCAGCGGCTTCAGCCTGCCGGAGCGGCTATGACGGTGGTCGGTCTGTACGGCAAGTTGGCCAGCCGCGGCGATTTTGTCAGCCGTGGCTTGCCGCAGAGTTTCATCGGCCCTTGGGACAGTTGGCTGGCGGCGGGGTTGCTGGCCAGCCAGAACGCCCTGGGCGAGCAGTGGCTGAACGCCTACCTGGTCAGCCCGCTGTGGCGTTTTGCCCTGGCCCCGGGAGTCTGTGGGCCCCAGGCGGCGGTGGGCGTGGTGATGCCGAGCATCGACCGGGTCGGGCGTTACTTCCCCCTGACCGTGGCCGCCTTGCTGGAGCCTGAAAGCGATGTGGCCTCCCTGGTGAGTGGCCCGGAGCTGTGGTTCGAACAGGTGGAAGAGCTGCTGCTGGCGACCCTGGACCAGGACGCCAGTTTCGAAGCCCTGGAGGACGGGTTGCAGGCCCTGGGAGCGCCGAGCCCGGCGACTCGCGCCGAATGCAGCCATTTCGCCGGCCTGCAGCGGTTTTATGTCAGCGATCCACAGTCCCGTGGCGCGATCCTCGCGACCCAGGGCAGTGAAGGGTCGAGCGCCTGGTGGGGCCGGGGTTCGCCGTCCATCAGCCCGATGCTCCTGCGTTGCCAGGGGCTGCCGCCGGCCAGCGATTTTGCGCAATTTTTGCTCGGACAAGAAGGTGCCGTCTAAATGGGTTCAGCGCCACAACTGTCCTACCAGTCCGCCAGCTACAGCCATGTCGGCATGGTGCGGAAAATCAATGAAGACGCCTGGCTCGAAGCCCCGGAAGCCGGCCTCTGGCTGGTGGCCGACGGCATGGGCGGGCACGCTGCCGGGGATTACGTCAGCAGCCTGATCGTCGATAGCCTGCGCGGGATTCCGGCAGTAGACAGCCTCGACCATTACGTCGCCGCGCTGCGTAATGGCCTGGCGGCGGTGAATGCCGCCGTGCGCGAGGAAACCGCCAATCGCGGGGTGACCATGATGGGCAGCACCGTGGTCCTGCTGGCGGTGCGCGGTGCTCGGGCGGTGTGCCTGTGGGCCGGCGACAGCCGCCTGTACCGGCTGCGGGACGAGCAGCTGGAAAGCATTTCCAGGGATCACAGCTACGTCCAGGACCTGCAGGACAGCGGCCTGCTCAGCGAAGCCGAGGCGCGGGTGCACCCCCGGGCCAATATCGTCACCCGGGCCATTGGCGTCGAAGCCCAGCTGGAGCTGTCCCAGGTCGACCTGCAGGTGGAGGACGGCGACACCTTCCTGCTGTGCAGCGACGGCTTGAACAAGACCGCCGAAGACTTCGAACTGCGCGATGTGCTCAGCCACAGCGAGCCCAACGACGTGGTGCGTAGCCTGATTCACCTGGGCCTGACCCGGGGCGCGCCGGACAACATCACCGCCATCGTGATCAAGGCCGCAGGACAGTGACCATGGATATTCTGATTCCCGGCTTTGACATCCAGGGCGAGATTGGCGAAGGCGCCATGGCCACCGTGTACCTGGCGACCCAGCGTTCGCTTGAGCGCAAGGTGGCGCTCAAGGTGATGGCCGCGGCGCTGGCCGCCGACCCGAGCTTCTGCGAGCGCTTTTTGCGCGAGGGCAAGACCCTGGCGCGCCTGTCCCATCCGCACACCGTGACCATCCACGACATCGGCAATGTCGGCGAGCTGTACTACATGGCCATGGAGTACCTGCCCAACGGCACCCTGAAAGAGCGCATTGCCGCCGGGCTGACCCCGGAGCAGGGCCTGGCCTACATCCGCCAGATCGCTTCGGCCCTGGGTTACGCCCACGCCCAGGGGCTGGTGCACCGTGATGTGAAGCCGGCCAACATCCTGTTCCGCGCCGACGGCACGGCGGTGCTTTCGGACTTCGGCATCGCCAAGTCCCTGGATGACCGCACCCAATTCACCCAGGCCGGTTTTGCCGTGGGCACGCCGAGCTACATGAGCCCGGAACAGGCCCGGGGCCAGGACATCGACGGGCGCGCCGACCTCTATGCCCTGGGCGTGGTGCTGTACGAGATTCTCGTCGGCGAGCTGCCGTATAACGGCACCGACGCCCTGTCCACGGCCCTGGCCCACCTCACCGAGCCGTTGCCGGAGCTGCCGCTGCACCACGGGCGCTACCAGCACATCCTGCGCAAGCTGCTGGCCAAGGACCCGGCGGAACGTTATCCGGACGCGGCAGCCTTGCTGACGGCCCTGGACAACCTGCCGCCGGAGGCGACCGAGGTCGAGGCGACGCTGATCCAGCCGTTGCCGCTGCCGCCTCAGGCTGCACCCCAGCCTGTACCTCAGGGCAACGACCTCGCCGGGTTGACCCCGGTGTCGATCGAGATTCCCCGGCAGGCGCCAGCGCCACAACCGGCGCCGCGCCGCGAGCCGCCCGAGGAGCCAGCGCCGCCGCCGCGCACCTCCAATCTGCCACCAGCCGGCAGTGGGGCTTCCGAACAGCACCGTGGCCCGGTGCTGGCCCTGGCCGGCGTCGCCGTGGCCGTCGCCCTGGCGGTGGCTGGCGCTGGTTATTGGTGGCTGTCCGGCGACAGCCCGGCGCCTGCGCCCAAGACCGCTTCGACGGTCAGCACCCCGCCTGCCGTGGTGGCGCCGCCGGTGGAGCAGCCACTGGCAGCGGATGTCGATGGCGGCCAGCGGCCGTTGCTGATGCCGGGCAAGAAGACCCTGTTCCAGCGGGTGCTGAGCAAGCCGGGGGCGAGCTTTTCCAGCGAGCCGGGCGCCACGCCGGACAAGTCGGTGCCGGCGTTCTCGGTGCTGTATGTGTACCAGCGCAAGAACCTCGACGGCCGCTCCTGGCTGCGCCTGGGCGCCGCCAGTGACGGGCGCAGCGCCGGCTGGCTGCCGGCCGAGCAGGTCAGCGACTGGAAGCAGAGCCTGGTGCTGAAATTTACCGAGCGTTCCGGTCGTGCACCGGTGATGTTCGTGCGTCAGGCCAGCGAACTGGAGCGTTTGCTGGCGGACCCGGCAGCGGCCAAGAACCTGCTGCTCAGGGCGCAGAAGAATCCCCAGGACGAGCAGCAGGTGCTGGCCCTGGAACCCAATGCCAGCGCAGTGCCCCAGGAGCAGTTCTACCTGCTGCCGATCTTCGACGCCAAAGAGAGCTTCGACGAGAACGGTCAGCCGGTGCAGTTGCTCAATGTCGCCTCGATCGACCCGGGCAACAGCCCGCAGAGCATCAGCGACAGCAGTGGCCAGCGCCTGCCGGCGAACAGCCCGCCGGCCGCCGCCGATGCCTTCCGCACGGCAGTGGTGCTGGTGGTGGACACCTCGGTGTCGATGCAGCCGTACATCGATCAGGTGCGCGACGTGGTCCACGAGCTGCAGAGCAAGATCGCCGAGCGTGGCGAGCTGGACAGTGTCAGCTTCGGCCTGGTGGGGTTTCGCAACAACACCAGCAAGACCCCGGGCCTGGAGTACGTGACCAAGACCCTGGTGACCCTGGATCAGGGCCGCGACCCGCAGCGCTTCCAGGAGCTGGTGAGCCAGGTCAAGGCCACCAGTGTCTCCAGCCACTCGTTCAACGAAGACGCCTTTGCCGGGGTGATGCAGGCAGTGGAAGGCATGGACTGGAAGGGCTACGGCGGTCGCCTGATCCTGCTGGTCAGTGATGCCGGGGCCCTGCGCAAGAACGATCCCTACAGCCGCACCCAGATGAACGAGGCGGAAGTGCGCCAGGCGGCTTTGGGCAAGCAGATCAAGATCTACGCCCTGCACCTGCGCACCGATGCCGGCAAGAAAAACCACGCCCAGGCGGAAACCCAGTACCGGGTGCTGACTGCCGACGCCAACCCGAAGATCGGCGACCTGTACATTCCGGTGCCCGGCGGCGATGTGCGCAAGTTCGGCGAGCAGGTCGACGAGATCGGCACGGTGTTCGCCGACCTGGTGCATCAGGTGCGCAGCAACCAGAACCAGGACGTCCCGCAGCTGGCGGCGGCGCCGAGCATCGCGCAGAAGTCGGCAGCCATCGGCTACGCCATGCACATGGATTTCCTCGGTCGCAAATCCGCGAGTCAGGCGCCGCAGCTGGTCAGCGCCTGGACCGCCGACCGCGACCTGACCAACCCGGCGCTGCCGGCCTTCCAGGTCTGCGTGATGCTCACCAAGCTGCAGCTCAACGACTTGCAGCAGTCGCTGAAGCTGATTGTCGATGCGGCACGCAAGACCCAGACCTCGCCCAAGGATTTCTTCCAGGAAATCGCCAGCGCCAGTGCCTACATGAGCCGCGACCCCTCGGCCCTGCGCAAGGGCGGCAACCTGGCCGACGGCGGCGTGCTGGGGGAATACCTGGAAGGGCTGCCGTACCGCAGCAAGTCGCTGAACATGACCCAGGACCTGTGGCTGTCCCTGAGCGTGGCCGAGCAGGAAGATTTCATCGACGAGCTGGATTCGAAGATCCGTCTCTACGAGACCTTCCACAACGACCTGGCCAACTGGGTGCGCTTCGGCGATGCCGAGCCGGGTGATGCCCTGTACCGCGTTCCGTTGTCGACCCTGCCGTGATGCTCGATCTGGCAGAGGTGCGCAAGAGTCGCGGCGAGGGTCGCCAGCGCTACAGCCTGGTGATCCCCAGGCTGCAATTGCGCGCGGGCGATCAACTGGCGGTGGTCGGCCCCAGCGGCTGCGGCAAGAGCACGCTGCTCGATCTGCTGGCGCTGGTGCTGGCTCCGGACTCGGCGGCGCGCTTTGAATTCGCGCCGGCCAATGACCCCATCGATATTGCCGGCATCTGGCGTGGCACCGGTCACAGCGCCCTGGCGCAGTTGCGCAGCCGGCACCTGGGTTATGTGCTGCAGACTGGCGGTCTGCTGGGGTTTCTTGATGTGCGCAGCAATATCAGCCTGCCCCGGCAGTTGCTGGGGCTGGCGGACGAGGGCATTCCACGGCGTTTGGCCGAACGCCTGGAAATCGCCGATCAACTGCACAAGAAACCCGCCGCCCTGTCGGTGGGCCAGCGTCAGCGGGTCAGTTGTGCCCGGGCCTTGGCCCATGGTCCGCAGGTGCTGCTGGCGGATGAGCCGACCGCGGCCCTGGACCCCTTGAACGCTCAGCGGGTGATGCAACTGTTGGTGCAACAGGCGCGGGATCAGCGGCTGTGCTGCGTGATCGCCACCCACGATGAGGTGCTGGCCCGGGCCAACGGCTTGCAGGTGCGGCGCATTGCCTGCCAGCGCGATGCCGACGGCGGGGTCACCGCGACGCTGGGGGAGGCCTGCTGATGCGTGCGTCCCTGACCGCTGCCCTGGCCTGGCAGGACTACCGCGCCGATACCTGGTTGTCGGCCTGTTCGGTGCTGGCCCTGGTGGCGGTGATTGCGCCGTTGCTGGTGCTGTTCGGGCTCAAGTTCGGGCTGGTGAGCAGCCTCACCGAGCGCCTGGAAAAAGACCCGGCGGTACGCGAGATCATTCCCCTGGGCGGTGGACGTTTCAGCGCCAGCTTCATTGCTGAACTGGGCCAGCGTCCGGACGTAGCCTTTGCCTTGCCGCGCACCCGGCAGATTGCCGCGACGGCGGACTTGTCCCGGGGCACGGGGGATATCGGAGTGACCGTGGAAATGTTGCCGACCGCTGTCTCGGACCCCTTGCTCGGGCGTTTGCCGGTGCCGCGGAACATGAGTGGCGTGCTCCTGAGTCGTACCGCCGCCGAGAAGCTTGGCGTACAGCCTGGTGATTGGCTGCAGGCGAGCTTCGGCCGGCAAGTGGCGGGGCGCAGCGAAGTGCAGCGGACCCGGGTCCAGGTGGAGGGCGTATTGCCCCTGGAAGCCTTTGCCCGGGATGCCCTGTTCGCCCCGCTGGCCTTGCTGGAGGCCGCCGAGGACTACCGCGACGGCCGTGCCGTGGCGGCCCTGGGCTGGCTCGGCGAAGCGCCGGCCGCGTCCGCGCAGCGGGTCTACCCGGCCTTTCGCCTGTATGCCCGCAGCCTGGATGACGTCGAACCCTTGCGCCGCTATTTCGCCGAGCGTGGCCTGTTGGTGGCGACCCAGGCCCAGACCATCGCCCAGGTGCAGTCCTTGAGTCGCAACCTGTCCATTGTCTTCTGGGTGATCGCCGGGCTGGCCCTGGCGGGCGCCTTTGCGGCGATCTTCGCCGGAGCCCTGGCGGCGGTGGAGCGCAAGCGCCGGGAGTTGTCGGTGCTGCGCCTGCTGGGATTCTCCACCGGTGCCCTGTTGTTGTTCGTGGTGGCCCAGGCGCTGTACAGCGCCGGTTTCGCTGCGTTGTTGAGTGGCGCTCTGTATGGCCTGGCCCAGGCCGGGCTGAATCATTTGTTCATGCAGGTGCCCGGCGAGTACGCCAGTCATCTGCTGCCGGCCCATTACGGGCTGGCCCTGTTGGCGACGCTGGGCGTCAGCACCCTGGCCGCCGCGCTGGGCGGCTGGCGGGTGTCGCGCATTGAAGCCTGTGAAGGAATTCGCGATGTATAAGTTGATCGGCCCCGTGTTGGCCATGACCCTGGCCGGCGCCGTGTGGGCGCAAGAGCCCGGCAACAAGATGGACAACCCCAAGCCCTTGCCGGACGACGTCAGTCTGCCGCTGCCCTGTGAAGGCGAGATGGTGTTCCGCTATGTCTACGTCCTGGCCCAGGGCACCCTGGACGACCGCGAGGTCAACCTCGGCTATCCCTTCAGCGAAGGTGAGAGCGGCTACCAGCAATCGTTCATCTCCGGTTATCGCCGGGACTACATCAATGGCCAGTTCACCCTCAAGGACCTGCCTGGCGCCTGGAGCAAGACCATTGCTCCGGCCTTGCCGAAAACCGGTGCCGGGGTGCCCCTCAAGCCGATGCTGTATTTCATCGGCAAGTACGAAGTCACCGCTCGCCAGTACGCCCAGGTGATGGCCCAGGCCCAGTCCCTGGCCAGCGGCGAGCCGGCCCCGGCCTGTGAAGCCTCGGAGGGCATGCAGGGGCGTTTGCCCAAGGTCAAGCTGTCGCGCTTCGAGGCCGAGCGTTTCGCGGCGGTGTACAGCGCCTGGCTGATGAAGCATCACCGTGACTTGCTGCCGGTCAGCGGCCGCGGCAGTTCCTCCGAAGACGGCGGCCTGGGCTTCGTGCGCCTGCCCACCGAAGTGGAGTGGGAATACGCCGCCCGTGGCGGTCAGGCGGTGAGTCGCCAGGAGTTGGAAGGGCGGCTGTTTCCACGGCGCCTGGAGGGCAGCGAGAGCGATGGCCCGCTGGCGGACTGGGCGGTGTTCAATCAGGTGGCCGGCGGCACGGGCCAGGCGGCGCGGCTGATGCCGATCGGCACCAAGCTGCCCAACCCCATCGGCCTGTTCGACGTGATCGGCAATGCCGCCGAGATGGTCCAGGAGTCGTTCCAGCTGGTGCGCGCCGGACGGCGCCAGGGCACCTATGGTGGCTTCGTGGTCAAGGGCGGCAATTACCTGGAAGGCGAGGGCACGCTGTTTACCGGCATGCGCCGCGAGTACCCGCTGTTTGGCGCCGACGGCACCGAGCAGAGCAATGAAACCACGGGTTTTCGGGTGGCCATCGGCGCCTTGTCGGCCCCGCGTTCGCGCTACAAGGAGCTGTTCGCCCAGTGGCAGAAGGAAGGCCGCCTGGCGTCCCTGACCGACGCCATCGATGACGCCCAGGACCCCACCAAGCGCCTGGACGCCATCATCGCCGCCAGTGTCGACCCGCGTCTGCAGGCGGAGCTGGGGCTGGTCAACGAAGAGCTCAAGCGCAACGTCTCGCTGATCGCCCAGCAGCGCGAGGAAGCGGCGGGCAACCTGATCCAGTCGTCGGCCCTGGTGGCCGAGACCATCAATAACTACAACATCCGCCTGACCAACCTGAAGAAGAGCCAGCAGCAGGCCATCGATGCCAAGGACGAACCCAGCGCCAAGCTGTTCGCCGAAGCCATCGACAACGGCCGCAGCGCACTGGACGGGGCGGTGGCGATCTACATCGACAACCTGGCCACGGGCACCCGTTACACCGACGCGGTGATCCAGGCGCAATTTCAACGGATCAAGGAAGAACTCAATCGCAAGCCGGTGCTCGGCAAGAGCCTGGTGACGCGCGCTACGTTATTCGTCCGCCATGTCGGGAATTATCGCCAGCAACGGCGAGCCGACCCGGCGACGATTTTGAAGGAACTGCTCGCATCGACCGGTCAGAAGTCATGACCGGCCGCTGTCTGTCGAGCCTGGAGGAGCTCGGACGACCTGGCGTCGTACCGAGTTGGTCAAACTTAATCGAGATCACGAACATGCTTTTTTCCCGCAACCCATTTGCTTCAACATCCAAGCGTCACCTGCTGTTGGTTGCCGCCGGGTTCAGCACCGTATTGACCGGTTGCGCGACCTCTCCGGTGTCCAAGGTCGCCTCCACCACCAAGGTCGAGTACTACCCGAGCTGCTACGAGCCGGTGCAGCACCTGCGCGCCACTGATTCGGACATGACCAAATCGGTGGTCACCGGTGCCGCCCTGGGCGCTGCTGGCGGTGCCTTGCTCGGCGCCCTGACCGGCGACGGCGACAACCGTGGTCGCAACGCCGCCATCGGTGCGGCCGGTGGTGCCCTGGCCGGTGGTGCCGCCGGTTACTACACCGAGCGCCAGAAGCAGATCGCCGATGACAATCAGCGCATCGCTTCCTACGCCGCTGACGTCAACAAGAGTGCTGCCGACATCGACCGCAGCACCGCCTACGCCCGTGCTTCGCAGACCTGCTACCAGCGTGCCTTCGACAGCCTGATCACTGCCCGCAAGGCCAACAGCATCAATGATGTGGAAGGGCGCAAACGCCTGGCGGAGATCGTCAGCGGCCTGAAAGAGTCCAATGACCTGATCGCCGCGGTGAACGGCCGGGCCAGCGAAGACCTGAGCAAGTACAACCAGGCCTACGAGCAGGACCTGCAGCAAGTGGGCGTGCAACGTACCGACGTGGTGAAAGTCGCCACCGCCGACACCACCCCGGTGACCACCACCGGTGGTAAGAAGAAGCAGCAGAAGGTCAAGCAACCCAAGCTGCCGACTGTACCGACTGAAGCGGTGAGCACCGAGAAGTCGATCCAGCAGGCCAAGACCAAGCAGGCCGAGAGCAACAAGGTCGCTACCACTGGCCAGACCCAGGTCAACAGCATGTGCAAGAGCCCGGACCTGGGTGATTGGGCACCGGTGCCTTGCCCTAACGTGTGAGTCAGTGATTGTCTGACAAGATGTAGCGATAAGCGTTGAACGCCAGTCGATCTCCGAGTAATCGAGCAGATCGGCTGGCGCTCTTCGAGTTACAGGTTAAACTGCGGCGGCCATCCAATAATTCCACTGAGGCGCCGTGCATGAAATTTCGTTTTCTTCTCTGGGTGCTTGGCCTGTTGATGGGCAAAGCCAGCCGCAACAATCCTGCTTTTCAGCAACAGTTGGGTGACAAGGAACTGGTGTTCCAGTTGCAGACGCTCGACGGCAAGGTTGCTCGACACTTCTTCGTCAAAGACCAGCGCGTGACCAGCCGTTCGGGGTTCTATCCGGAGCCGGCGTTCGCCATTGCCTTCAAGGATGCCGCTTATGGCTTCGCCACGATGCAGGCGAAGAACAAGCAGTTGGCGTTCATGACCGGTATTCAGGACAAGTCGATCCAGATCAAGGGCAATCCGGCGCTGGTGATCTGGTTCCAGGGCTTGACCAAGTATTTGAAACCGAAGAAGGCCAAGCCCAAGGCTTGAGGGTGGAGCTTCGCCGGCTAGCCGACTCCTGCAAGCGCCCTGTAGGAGTCGGCCTGCCGGCAAATGGGGGTCAGGCCTGGCTGAACTGCGAAGCCAGTTCCCGCAGCAACACTTCCGCTTCCAGCACCTTGCTCACCACGTCTTCGGCCTTGTCGCGGCTCAGGCCTAGGCGCTCGAACAGTGCGTCGGGAATTTCCTCGTGGGGGCCGGAACCGATGCCACGGCTGCGCAGCAGGCGCACCGCTAGGCACACCAGATTCGGGTACTCGGCGTAGGCGCCGTCGTAGCTCGGGTCGTGCTGGAAGCGCAGGGCGGTGGACAGCTCGTCCGGCATGTCCCAGTAACGCATCAGCCAGGAACCGATCTGTTCGCGGCTGATGCCCAGCAGGTGCTGCTCGACATAGCTGTGGCACAGGTGCGGGTTGACCTCCAGGTGCCGGCAGATCAGCGAAAAGTGCGGTGGGAACACGTGGGCCAGCAGCAGGTAGCCGAAGTTGTGCAGCAGGCCGGCGAGGTAGGTCAGGCCGGCTTCCGGGCGCTGTGCGCGGGGCATGGCGCGGGTCAGGCCTTCGATCACCGCTGCGGTGTAGATCGATTGCTGCCAGTAGGGCGTGGCGTGCTGCGGCTGGTCCTTGGGCAGGCTCAGGGTCTTGCCCAGGGCCAGGCCCAGGGCGAGGTTGATCACCAGGTCAAAGCCCAGCACGCGGACGATGGCGTCCTCCACCGAGCGGATCTTGCCCGGCGACGCGTAGTAGGGCGAGGCGGCCCAGCTGACCACTTGCGCGGCCAGGGCCGGGTCGGTCTCCACCACGCCGGTGATGTCGTCGATGGTGGCGTTGGGGTCGACCCGCAGCTTGATGATCTTCTGCGCGGTTTCCGCCAGCGGTGGGATCTCGATGGTGGCTTCCAGGCGTTGCTGGATACGCCGCGCGGTGAACGCCTGCATGGCCTGGGTGATTTCCTCGCGGTCGTCATCCGGGCGATCGAGGTTGGGGCGGATGCTGCTCAGGGGTTCGCCGAAATGCCCGGCGCTGGCCTTGTTGAGCATGCTCTTGAAGGCTTCGCTGGTGATTTCCAGAAGCACGCCCGGCTCGCCCGAATAGATCAACAGGCTGGGTTCGCGCAGCAGGCTTTCTTCGTACAGGCAGGGGGAACTGGTGAGTGCCGGCAGGCCGGGCAGCAGGCTCAGGCTGTGTTTGCCGAGCATGCGCTCCAGGCGTTCGGTGGACACCGCGGTGAGACGGCGGCCGGTGAGTTCGGTGAGGCGGTTGAGGTCCAGTAGCTGGCTCTGCGGAAACAGCACCATCAGCGCGCCGACGGCATCGTCAAGGAGCACGGCCTGGACCTTGCGCGCAGCCGGCAGGCCCGGCTGGTCGAGCACTTCGTTGTAGCTGATGGCCAGCTTGCCGAGCAGCAACCGGATAACAGACGGAGCGTGTGGGGTTGCAGTGGCGAGGGCAACTTCTGTCATGGCCTGGTATCCGTTTTTCTACAATTTGACGAGTATAACCAGCTTGGTTATGCCCATGGTCCATTAACTGAGCGTTGGTTCACACTTGGCCGTATTGCTGGCCGTGGCGCAGCCAGCGTTCCAGCAGCGGGCTCACATGGTCCGGCCAACGCTCCAGCAAGGCCTGCGCGGCGTCGCGCACGGCCGGTAGCAGGTCAGCGTCACGCATCAGGTCGGCGACCTTGAATTGCAGCAGGCCGGTCTGGCGGGTGCCGAGCATTTCCCCGGGGCCGCGCAGTTCCAGATCCTTTTCGGCGATGACGAAACCGTCGTTGGTCTCGCGCATGATGCCCAGGCGCTGTCGTCCGATTTGTGAAAGCGGCGGATGGTAGAGCAGCACGCAGTGGCTGGCGGCGCTGCCGCGCCCGACCCGGCCGCGCAGCTGGTGCAACTGAGCCAGGCCCAGGCGTTCCGGGTTCTCGATGATCATCAGGCTGGCATTGGGCACATCGACCCCGACCTCGATCACGGTGGTGGCCACCAGCAGTTGCAGGTTGCCGGCCTTGAACTCGGCCATCACCGCGGCTTTCTCCGCCGGTTTCATGCGGCCGTGAATCAGCCCCACGCGCAGTTCGCCCAGGGCGCTGGAGAGGTCTTCGAAGGTGGTTTCGGCCGCCTGGCAGGTGAGCTCTTCGGACTCTTCGATCAGGGTGCAGACCCAATAGGCCTGGCGCCCTTCGGCGCAGGCCGCGCGCACCCGCTCGATCACTTCGACGCGGCGGCTGTCGGTCACCAGCACGGTGTTGACCGGGGTCCGGCCGGGCGGCAGTTCGTCGAGGATCGAGGTATCCAGGTCGGCGTAGGCGCTCATGGCCAGGGTTCGCGGAATCGGTGTGGCGGTCATGATCAGCTGGTGCGGACAGAGGCGGCCCCCCACGCCTTTCTGGCGCAGGGCCAGGCGCTGCTGGACGCCGAAGCGGTGCTGTTCGTCGATGATCACCAGGGCCAGGTTCTTGAACTGCACTTCATCCTGGAACAGGGCATGTGTGCCCACCACCATCGGCGCGCCGCCGGCAATCTGTTCCAGGGCCGCAGCGCGGTTCTTGCCCTTGAGCTTGCCCGCCAGCCAGGCGACTTCCAGGCCCAGGGGCTCGAGCCAGCGCTTGAAGGTAATGAAGTGCTGCTCGGCGAGGATTTCCGTCGGCGCCATCAGCGCCACCTGGTAACCGGCTTCCAGGGCCTGCAGGGCGGCGAGGGCGGCGACCACGGTCTTGCCGGCCCCTACGTCGCCCTGGATCAGGCGCAACATGGGCTCCGGCTGGCTCAGGTCGTAGGCGATTTCGTTGCCCACGCGCTGTTGCGCGCCGGTGGGGGCGAAGCCGAGGTTCTTCAGGTACTTGGCCGGCAGCTTCTTGGCCAGGGGCAGCACCGGGGCGCGCTGGGAGCGCAGGCTGTCGCGCAGGCGTTGCTGGGACAGCTGATGGGTCAGCAGCTCTTCGAACGCCAGGCGGTGCTGGGCCCAGTGGTGACCCAGGGCCAGTTCGTCGACATCGGCGTCCGCCGGCGGGTGATGCAGGTAGCGGATCGCATCGTCCAGGGGCGCCAGTTGATAGTCGCGGGCCAGTTCTTCGGGCAGCCAGTCGGGCAGGCTACGCGGGCCCAGCAGCGCCAGGCTCTTCTGGCAGAGCAGGCGCAGGCGCTGTTGGGTCAGGCCTTCGGTCAGGGGGTAGATCGGCGTCAGGGTCTGATCCACCGGCGGCGGCTCGTCACCACTGATGGCGCGGTATTCGGGGTGGTAGATCTCCAGTCCCGAGGCCCCGGGTCGGGCTTCGCCGTAGCAGCGCACGCGGGTGCCGCGTTTCAGGCCGTCTTTCTGGGCATTGCTGAAATGGTAGAAGCGCAGGCTCAGGCCGCCGGTGCCGTCTTGCAGGCGCACCAGCAGGCTGCGGCGCTTGCCCATGACCACATCGGCGCCGCTGACGGTACCTTCGATCACCGCATCCTGGCCGGGGCGCAGAGCGCCGATCGGCACCACTCGGGTACGGTCCTGATAGCGCAGGGGCAGGTGGAACAGCACGTCCTGAAGGTTCTCCAGGCCGACCTTGGCCAGCTTCTCGGCCATGGCTTCGCCGACGCCCTTGAGTGCCGTGACCGGCACTTTCGACAGCTCAGTCATTGCGCTTGCTTAGCTCGCGGCGGGCGGCTTGGCCACCGAGCACAGGCGGATCGAGTCGGCGAGGATCTCGATGGCCTTGGGCCGCGGGAAGCTGGCGCGCCAGGCGATGGCTACGGTGCGGAACGGCACCGGTGGAGTCAGGGGGCGGACTTCGATCACGCCGGGAGCGTAGTGATGGCTGTCCACCGCCGACAGCGGCAGGATCGAGATGCCCAGGCCGGAGGCGACCATGTGGCGGATGGTTTCCAGGGAGCTGGATTCCACGGTGGTGTGCTTGGCGCCGTCGTTGCCCTTGGTCAGGGTCGGGCAGGCTTCCAGTACCTGATCGCGGAAGCAGTGGCCTTCGCCCAGCAGCAACAGGCTCTTGTCGTTGAGCAGGCTGGCGTCGATGGTTTCCTTCTTGGTCCAGGAATGGCCGCTGGGCATCAGCACATAGAAGGGTTCGTCGTACAGCGGCAGGGTCAGGACATCGGCCTCGTTGAACGGCAGGGCGATGATGATGGCGTCCAGCTCGCCGTTGCGCAGTTTGTCGCGCAGGACGTGGGTGAAGTTCTCTTCGATATACAGCGGCATCTGCGGAGCGACCCGGTGCAGCTGGGGAATCAGGTGCGGGAACAGGTAAGGGCCGACGGTGTAGATGGCGCCCACCTTCAGCGGTGCGGTCAGCTGGTTCTTGCCGGCCTGGGCCAGTTCGCGGATGCCTTGGGCCTGTTCCAGGACCTTCTGCGCCTGGGCAACGATGGTTTCGCCTACCGGCGTCAGGCGTACCGCGCTCTTGCTGCGCTCGAAAATCAGCACACCGAGTTCGTCTTCAAGCTTCTTCACGCCTACCGAAAGGGTCGGCTGGCTGACATGGCAACGCTCGGCGGCGTGGCCGAAGTGCTGCTCTTGGGCGAGGGTAACGATGTAGCGCAATTCTGTGAGAGTCATAGCGGGCGTCCATGAGGTTGCGGCCAAGCATAACGGCTGCAATCGATAGACGCACGTTATCAGACAGAGGGTGGAGTGCGACACCCGCCAATGTCTGCTTCAGGCTGCACAAGCGACAAGGGCACCCTGAGGTGCCCTTGCGTTGTATCAGCGGCGGCCGCGGCTTCTGTCGATCTCGTAGTTGTACGAGGCGGTGATTTCCACGCTGCCGTTGGTGAGCATGTCGGCCGGTGGCTTGGGCAGTGGCTGGGCCCGCCGGATCATGTCCAGGGTGGCCCGGTCCAGATCAGCGTTGCCCGAGCGTCCCACCAGCTCGTAGGACAGCACCTTGCCTTCGGCATCCACCACGAAGCGCAAGGAGTTGGTGCCTTCCTTGCCGCGCCGCTGGGCTTCGCCCGGGTAGCGCTTGTACTTCGCCAGGTGGGCCTGCAATTCACCCTGCCAGTTGGCCTTGGCGGCGGCCTGGGCCGGTGATGGGCCTGGGGTCGCTGGAGCGGGCTGCTTGGACGGCGACGGGGTTACCGGAGCGTCGCTGGGCTTTTCCTCGGAAGGTTTCTCCTTGGGCGGCTCGGGCTTGACCACCGGTTTTGGCGGCTGCGGCTTGGGCTTCTGCTTGGCCGGCTTGGGCACCGAAATAGTCGGCTTCGGTGCTTCGGCGAGCTTGGGCAGCGGCAGTTCTTCCACGGGCGCCGGCGGTTGCGGCGGGGTCACCACTTTCGGTGGTGCCGGGGGAGGCGGCACAGGGGCAGGCGCCAGTTCGACCACCATGGCTTGTGGTGGAATGGGCATCGGCTGTGGCTTGGACCAGTTGAGGGCGAGCAGGATCGCCACCGCATGGACGCCCAGCACCACCGCCAGGCTACCGCTGTAACGCGTCAGTCTTTGGCGCGTCGTGATCATTTCTTAGCTGCCGTCTCAAGTCCGACCAGGCCGACTTTCAGGTAGCCGGCGGCCCGCAGGGTGTCCATCACGCTCATCAGGTCGCCGTAGTCCACGCCCTTGTCAGCCTGGAAGAAGATCGTGGTGTCCTTCTTGCCCTGGGTCCGGGCGTCGAGGATGGCCCCGAGGGTTTCGGCCTTGACCTCATCTTCACCCAGGAACAGGCGCTGATCGGCCTTGACGCTGAGGAACACCGGTTTCTCGGGGCGCGGCGCCGGCTTGGCGCTGGAGGCAGGAAGATCGACCTTGATGTCCACGGTGGCCAGAGGGGCGGCCACCATGAAGATGATCAGCAGCACCAGCATCACGTCGATGAACGGCGTAACGTTGATTTCGTGGTTTTCGGCCAGGTCGTCGCCTGCGCCTTCTTTCAAATGCAAGCCCATGGCTGATTACCCCACTTTCACCATGTGCGGTTGTGCGGAGCGCTCGGTCGGCTGGTGATCCAGGTCACGGCTGACCAGCAGCAGGACTTCTGCCGAGGCGTCTGCCACCTGGGCCCGATAGCCGGTGATGGAGCGAGCGAAGACGTTGTAGATCACCACCGCGGGAATCGCTGCAACCAGGCCCAGGGCGGTGGCCAGCAGGGCTTCGGCGATACCCGGGGCGACCACGGCGAGGTTGGTGGTCTGGGTTTTGGCGATGCCGATGAAGCTGTTCATGATGCCCCAAACGGTGCCGAACAGACCGACGAACGGTGCGGTAGAACCGATGGTGGCGAGTACCCCGGTGCCGCTGCTCATGTTGCGGCCGCAGGCGGCTACCAGACGCTCCAGGCGGAAGCTGACCCGTTCCTTGATGCCTTCTTTCTCACGGCTGTTGGTCGACAGGCGCATTTCTTCCAGGGCGTCGTGCACCAGCAGGTGGGCGAGGGTGCCCTCCTTGGCGGCCGTGGCGCTGGCTTCTTTGAGGGTGGTGGCTTTTTTCAGGGCGGCGATTTCGCTGCGCAGGCGGCGCTTGGCGCCCAGCAGTTCGAAGCCTTTGGCGATCCAGATGGTCCAGGTGATGATCGAGGCGATGGCCAGCCCGATCATTACCAGTTTCACGATGATGTCGGCGTTCTGGTACATGCCCCACGGCGACAGGTCGTGGGCCATGCCCAGGCTGTTGTCGGCTTCGAGGACTTCGGGAGCGTTTTCACCAAGCACTGGCTGGCCTTCGACCTGAGCCGGTTCGCCAGCTGCTGGGGCGGCGGCGGGAGTTGCCGGGTTGGCAGCCGGAAGCTCGGCGGCCGGGGCAGTCGCGGTCGGTGCGGCGGCGGTGGCCGGTGCGTGTTGGTCGGCGAAGGCTGCGGTCGGTGCCAGCAGCAGGCTGCACAGCAGCGCTGCAACCGCGCTCACGGCGCGCAGCGGGCTTGGGCGTTTGGTTGGCGAGGCGGAGAGTGGATTGCTTGTCATGCTGGCCGGACCTGAGAAGAGGAAAGGGTGAATGTCCTTCTAGGCCTCGCTGGGCCGAGAACAAATGGGCGGTTATTATTGCAATTAATTCTTGTTAACAAAAGTAATACAGTAACTATTTTTCCTCGATTTCTAGCCGTTCATCCAAAGTCGAGGCTAGTCTTGGCCTTTCTGAAAGGAGTTTTCTGATGTCCTCCCCCTCTGTTTTGATCGCCGGTTGCGGTGATGTCGGGAGTCGCCTGGCGACTCAATTGCTGGCTGAACAATGGCAGGTTTATGGCTTGCGCCGCACGGTGTCGCGCCTGCCTCAGGGGGTGATTGGCGTTGCCGGTGATCTGTTCAGCGAGCAATGTCCGGCCCACTGGCCGCAAGCGTCCGTGGATTATCTGGTGTACTGCGCGGCGGCCACGGAGCATGACGAGGTCGGGTATCGTGCGGCTTATGTCGAGGGCTTGCAGCATGTCCTGAGCTGGCTCCAGCAGCATGGCCAGCAGCCCAAGCGCTTGTTGTTCGTGTCCAGCAGCAGTGTTTACGAGCAAAAGGGCGGCGAGTGGGTCGACGAGAACTCCCCGACCCTGGCGACCGGCTACTCGGGCCGTTTGATGCTGGAGGCGGAGCAGGTGGCCTTGAACAGTGGGATTCCTGCCAGTCGGGTGCGTCTGACCGGTATCTATGGGCCGGGCCGTGAATGGTTGCTGACTCAGGTGCGTCGCGGCTATCGGGTGACGATTGATCCGCCGTTGTATGGCAATCGCATTCATGCCGACGACGCGGCGGGGTTGCTGGCGTTTTTGCTCAAGGCTGACCAGGGTGGTGCTGTCCTGGACGACTGCTATATAGGCGTGGATGACGCGCCTGCGCCTCTGGCGGAAGTGGTTGGCTGGCTGCGTGAACGCCTGGGCGTTACTGAGTGGTCCGATGATGCCAGCGTTCGGCGCACGGGCAGCAAGCGTTGCAGCAATGCCCGAGCCCGGGCCTTGGGCTGGGTGCCGCGTTACTCGAGTTATCGCGAGGGGTATGCGGAGATTCTTCAGGGCCAAGCTTGAACCGGGCTGTAGCCGCTACCGTTGGCAGCGGCTACAGGAGGGTCATTGTTTTTCCAGCAGCCATTGCTGACTGCCCGGTGTCAGCGAGGGCACTTCATCCGCCAGTGCGGTATTCACCGCCTGGAAAATTTCCAGCTGCTGATCCTTGCGGACGAAGATCCAGGAGTTGCCCTGGCCATTGAGCTGCAGCCAGATGCTGTCGTTGCCACCGCTCATGGAGGCGCAGTCACCGGCCAGGCACAGGGCATAGCGATCGGCGCCTGGCAGGCCTTGCACGGCGCCGTTGGCCTGGAACTGTACTTCGTTGCCCAGCCCCGGACCGCTGACGATTTTCCATTTGCCACCCAGATAGGCCGAGTACAAGGCACGCTCGAAGTTGGCGCCCAGTGGTGCGCCCTCAGGTGCCGGGTCTTTGGGCGTGGCAAACACTTGTTCGGGCTCGTTGTCGTTGGCCACTTGCAGCAATTGCTTGCCGTTGCGTTTGAGTTCGGTGGCGGCGCTGCCATAGAACTCGACCTTTGTGGTGTTTGAGCCGTCGCCGATGATCTTGCCTTCGATGGTCTCGAAGCCATTGGTGTAGCGGGCCTGGCCGGCTTTGGTGTTGAGCTCCCATTCCAGGTTCGGGCCGTAAGCCTGGAGGGCTTCACGCAAAGGGCCGCCCTTGGAGGCTGCGTCGATCGCTACCTGATTGATCCAGATGCCGCCCACATCGTTTTTGGCGGGGTCGCTGGCACAACCGCCGAGCAATAAGGCGAGCAGCGAAACAGCTAGCGCTTGGCGCATGACGAAATCCTTTCAGAACGAAAACGGCGCAGCCTGAACAGCTGCGCCGCGGGTGTTACTCGATGACCAGAATGGCATCCATTTCAACCTGTGCGCCCTTGGGCAGGGCGGCCACGCCGATGGCGGCGCGGGCTGGGTAAGGCTGTTGGAAGTACTTGCCCATGATCTCGTTGACCTTGGCGAAGTGGCTCAGGTCGGTGAGGAAGATGTTCAGTTTGACGATGTCCTTGAACGAACCGCCAGCGGCCTCGGCTACCGACTTGAGGTTCTCGAAGACCTGGACGGTCTGGGCTTCGAAGCCCTCCACCAGTTCCATGGTTTTTGGATCGAGGGGAATCTGGCCCGACATGTAGACAGTGTTGCCCGCCTTGATGGCCTGGGAGTAGGTACCGATGGCGGCCGGGGCCTTGTCGCTGGTGATAACGGTCTTGGTCATGAATGACTCCTTGTAATGGACGGGCTACGCGCGCATGCGGGTGATGCGGATGACCCCGGTCAGGGCGCGCAGTTTCTTGATCACGCGAGCCAGGTGCACGCGGTCGTGCACGCTGACCACCAGTTGGACCACGCTGATGCGACCATCGCGTTCGTCCATGCTGATTTTCTCGATGTTGCCGTCGGCGGCATTGACGCTGCTGGCCAGCAGCGCGATCAGGCCGCGCTGGTGTTCCAGCTCGACGCGCAGTTCGACGTTGAATTCGCCGGTGACATCCTTGGCCCAGGACAGCTGGATGCATTTTTCCGGGTTGTGACGGATTTCGCTGATATTGCGGCAGTTGTCCAGGTGCACCACCATCCCCTTGCCGGCGGACAGGTGGCCGACGATCGGGTCGCCAGGGATCGGCGTGCAGCATTTGGCGTAGCTCAGCACCAGGCCTTCGGTGCCGCGGATCGCCAGCGGGCCTTCCGGGCTCGGCAGTTGTTCGCCTTCGCCCAGCAGGCGGCGGGCGACCACATAGGCCATGCGATTGCCCAGGCCGATGTCTTCCAACAGGTCTTCGATCAGCTCCAGGCGGTATTCCTGAAGAATCGCCTGGATACGTTCCGCCGGGATTTTTTCCAGGGAGCTGTCGAAGCCGTTGAGCACCTTGTTCAGCAGGCGTTCGCCAAGGCTGATGGACTCGGAGCGACGTTGCAGCTTGAGGGCGTGACGAATATGGGTGCGAGCCTTGCCGGTGACCACGAAGTTGAGCCAAGCCGGGTTCGGTCGTGCTCCCGGGGCGCTGACGATCTCCACGGTAGAGCCACTTTGCAGGGGTTCCGACAGCGGGGCCAGGCGGCGGTTGATCCGGCAGGCGATGCAGCTGTTGCCCACGTCGGTGTGCACCGCATAGGCAAAGTCCACCGCGGTGGAGCCTTTGGGCAGCTCCATGATCCGGCCTTTGGGCGTGAACACGTAGACCTCGTCCGGGAACAGGTCGATCTTCACGCTTTCGATGAATTCCAGGGAGTTGCCAGCGCGCTGCTGCATCTCCAGGACGCCCTTGACCCATTGGCGGGCGCGGGCGTGGGTGCTTTTCGGCTGTTCGTCGCCACTGGATTTGTACAGCCAGTGTGCGGCGATGCCGTTGTTGGCCATTTCTTCCATTTCCCGGGTACGAATCTGGATCTCGATTGGTACTCCGTGCATACCGAACAGCGTGGTATGCAGCGACTGATAGCCGTTGGCCTTGGGAATGGCGATGTAGTCCTTGAAGCGTCCCGGCAGTGGCTTGTACAAATTATGTACAGCGCCGAGCACGCGGTAGCAGGTGTCTACTTTGTCGACGATGATGCGGAACGCATAGACGTCCATGATCTCGTTGAAGGCCCGGCGTTTGCCGCGCATCTTCTTGTAGATACCGTACAGGTGCTTCTGGCGACCGCTGACCTCGCCCTGAATGCCATCGATGGCCAGGCAGTGGCTGAGGGACTCTTCGATCTTGTTGACGATTTCCTTGCGGTTGCCCCGGGCGCGCTTGACCGCCTGGTAGATCCGCGCGGAGCGCATCGGGTGCATCGCCTTGAAGCCAAGGTCTTCGAATTCGATACGGATGCTGTGCATGCCCAAGCGGTTGGCTATTGGGGCATAGATCTCCAGGGTTTCCTTGGCGATCCGCCGGCGTTTTTCGCCGGACAGCACTTCCAGGGTGCGCATGTTGTGCAGGCGGTCGGCCAACTTGACCAGGATCACGCGAATGTCGCGAGCCATGGCCATGGCCATCTTCTGGAAGTTTTCCGCCTGGGCTTCGGCCTTGGTCTCGAAGTTCATCTGGGTCAGTTTGCTGACCCCGTCCACGAGTTCGGCCACGGTTTCACCAAACTGCGCACTGAGCGCTTCCTTGGCAATTCCGGTGTCTTCGATCACGTCATGCAGCATCGCGGCCATCAGGCTCTGATGGTCCATGTGCATGTCGGCAAGAATGTTCGCTACCGCGAGTGGGTGCGTGACGTACGCCTCGCCGCTGCGACGGCGTTGACCGTCATGGGCTTGTTCGGCGTAGAAATACGCTCGGCGGACCAGATTGACCTGGTCCGTGCCGAGATAGGTCGATAAGCGATCGGCGAGGGCGTCTATGCTCGGCATGATATCTCCTGCCGTAAGCTGTGATCCCGCGCCGTGCTACGTCGACCAGGCATAGGCTCAGACGGCCTCGTTGGACTCGTCCTCGAAAGCAGCAAAAAGCGGTTCATCTTCAACGATTTCGGCTTCGGCGATAGCTGCGTAGTCGATCAGGCCTTCAGCGATTTCGCGAAGGGCGACAACGGTAGGCTTGTCGTTTTCCCATGCTACTTTCGGCTCTTTGCCGCCGGTTGCCAGTTGACGGGCACGCTTGGTAGAGAGCATGACCAGCTCAAAGCGGTTATCCACGTGTTCTAGACAGTCTTCAACGGTTACGCGGGCCATGGTCTTCCTCGTAGCAAATGCAATATGCGCGCTGCCCGGATGGGCGAGCGGACTCAACAGTTTAAAAAATCACCAGCGTTTAGGGAAGCGCTGATTTTTTGACCAAGCTCTTCAACGCGCTGCAAGTGCCAATGTAAAGCGCTTGCAGCGGTTTTGGGAAGTGCTGTTTAACCAAGCAATTCGGCGAGCAGTTTGCCAAAGCGCTGCTGCTGACGTTTCTGTTGCAGCTGATTGGAGCGGAAAATCGCTTTCAGATCTTCCAGCGCGTGGGCGAAGTCGTCGTTGATGATCAGGTAGTCATAGTCGACGTAGTGGCTCATTTCGCTGACGGCTTCACGCATCCGCCCTTCGATGATTTCGTCGCTGTCCTGCCCGCGGTTGGTCAGGCGCTGGTGCAGGGCCTGCAGTGACGGCGGCAGAATGAAGATCGAGCGTGCCTGAGGCATGAGCTTGCGCACCTGCTCGGCGCCCTGCCAGTCGATTTCCAGGATCAGGTCGTGGCCTTCGTCCAGGGTCTGCTGCAGGTGGCTTTGTGAGGTGCCATAAAGGTTGCCGAAGACTTCGGCGCGCTCGAGAAAGTCGCCGTGCTCGATCATCTTCACGAACTCGCTGCGTTCGACGAAGTGATAGTTCACGCCATTCACTTCACCTGGGCGCATGGCGCGGGTGGTGTGGGAGACGGAGACGCGGATCTCCTGGTTGGCGTCGGTCAGGGCCTTGACCAGGCTGCTTTTGCCCGCGCCCGACGGGGCGGAAATGATGTACAGGGTGCCGGTGCTGTGGGTCATGTCAGTTGCCTTACTCAATGTTCTGCACTTGTTCGCGCATCTGCTCGATCAACACCTTGAGGTTGACCGCAGCCTGGGTGCTGCGCGGGTCGAAGGCCTTGGAGCCCAGTGTGTTGGCTTCGCGATTGAGCTCCTGCATCAGGAAGTCCAGGCGCCGACCGGCAGCGCCGCCGGACTTGAGCACGCGGCGTACTTCGATGATGTGGGTGCTCAGGCGGTCCAGTTCTTCAGCGACATCGCTCTTCTGCGCCAACAGGACCATTTCCTGCTCGAGACGGGTAGGGTCCAGTTCGGCCTGCATGTCGGCGAAGCGGTCGAGGACTTTCTGGCGCTGGGTCGCGAGCATCTGCGGGACCAGCTCACGTAAGGTCGCCACGTCTTCTTCAATGGAGGACAGGCGTTCATTGATCAGCCGGGCCAGTTCGGCGCCTTCACGCTCGCGGCCATTCTTCAGGTCTTTCAGGCCCTGGTTGAACAGGGCCAGGGCATCGCTGTTCAAGGCTTGCGGGTCGGTGGCGTCGGCCACCAGCACGCCGGGCCAGGCCAGGACTTCCAGTGGATTCAGAGCTGCCGGCTGCTTGATCAGGCTGGCGACGGTTTCAGCGGCAGCCACCAGTTGTGCCGCACGTTCACGGTCGACTTGCAGCGGCTTGCCGGTGGTCTCTTCAGTGAAGCGCAGGGTGCATTCGACCTTGCCCCGGGACAGGCCCTGGCGCAAGGCTTCGCGGACTGCGCTTTCGAGGTCGCGAAAGGCTTCCGGCAAACGCAGGTGCGGCTCCAGGTAGCGGCTGTTGACCGAGCGCAATTCCCAGCTCAGGGTGCCCTGAGTGCCGGCCCGTTCGACTCGGGCGAAGGCGGTCATGCTGTGCACCATGGAGGTACCTCCGATTCAGCGCCGGCACCAATCCCAGGAGGATTGAGCGGGCCTGATAGTGATGAATTGAAGCCGACAGGCTGCGAAGGCGCAGGATTGTAGCGCAGTGCGGCCGGAGGCCCCAATCCCTGGTGCTGACAATGGGCTGCAGGTCATCGCTACAGGACCGATCTGACGCGTAAATATGCCTTTGGCCGTTTTAGGCGTGCCCTGGCGCGGTTGCGGGCTTTATAATGCCCGGCAGTTTTCCGTCCTCGTACAGGTGTTCCCCTATGAAACGTCCAAGTGGTCGCGCTGCCGATCAGCTCCGCTCGATCCGCATCACCCGCAACTACACCAAACACGCCGAGGGATCTGTACTGGTCGAGTTCGGTGATACCAAGGTGATTTGCACTGTCAGTGTCGAGAATGGCGTGCCGCGCTTCCTCAAGGGGCAGGGTCAAGGCTGGTTGACGGCCGAATATGGCATGCTGCCGCGGTCCACCGGCGAGCGTAACCAGCGTGAAGCCAGCCGTGGCAAGCAAGGCGGCCGCACCCTGGAAATCCAGCGCCTGATCGGTCGCTCCCTGCGCGCCGCCCTGGACATGTCCAAGCTGGGCGACATCACCCTGTATGTCGATTGCGATGTGATCCAGGCCGACGGCGGCACCCGTACCGCGTCAATCACGGGCGCCATGGTGGCCCTGGTAGATGCTTTGAAAGTGATCAAGAAGCGTGGCGGCCTCAAGGGTGGTGATCCACTCAAGCAAATGATTGCTGCTGTGTCTGTGGGCATGTATCAGGGCGAACCGGTCCTGGACCTGGACTATCTGGAAGATTCGGCTGCCGAGACCGACCTCAACGTAGTAATGACCAGCACCGGTGGCTTCATCGAGGTGCAGGGCACTGCTGAGGGCGCGCCATTCCAGCCTGCTGAACTGAATGCAATGCTGGCCCTGGCTCAGCAAGGTATGACCGAAATCTTCCAGCTGCAGCAGGCGGCACTCGCCGATTGATGAGCGCCAGTCTTCAGCAAGGAGAGCATCATGAGTGATGAGCAGCTACCTCAGCCCACCCCGAGCCATGAAGTTCGGCAATGGGCAATGTTTTGTCACTTGTCCGCCTTGCTGGGGATCTGGGTTCCATTCGGCACATTGATCGGGCCGCTGATTCTTTGGCAGATGAAGCGCGAGACCGACCCCTTCATCGATGCACAGGGTAAGGAAGCGCTGAACTTTCAGCTGACTGTCGCTATCGCTTCGGCAGTCTGTTTCCTGCTGATGATCGTGATAATCGGGTTCTTTATGTTCGGCCTGCTGGCGATTGGTGCCCTGGTGTTGACCATCATCGGCGGAGTCAAGGCTGGAGAGGGAGTGCCATATCGGTACCCTTTCACCTGGCGCCTGATCAAATAGAGCGAGCACAAAAAAGCCGACTGTGATGTCGGCTTTTTTGTGGCTGTGAACGGACGCTTAGATGGTCAGTGTCCAGTCATAGTCCACGATCAGCGGCGCATGCTGCGAAAAACGCGGCTGACGCGGCAAGCGTGCGCTGCGGACAAAACGGCGCAGGCCGGGAGTCAGCAACTGATAGTCGAAGCGCGAGCCCAGGTTGAGCATCTCGGCCTGTTCGTTGTCCGGCCACCAGCTGTACTGGTCGCCTTCGCGACTGACTTCGCGCAGGGCGTCGACGTAGCCCATGTTGCCTATAATCTCGTCCATCCAGGCGCGCTCAGGTGCCAGGAAGCCCGGAGATTGCTGGCCGTCACGCCAGTTCTTGATATCCAGCTTCTGTTGCGCCACGTACAGCGAGCCACAATAAATGTACTCGCGACGTTTGCGCCGCTGCTTATCCAGATAACGGGCGAAGTCATCCATTAACTTGAACTTCTGGTTCAAGTCTTCATCGCCGTTCTGCCCTGATGGAAGCAGCAAGGTCGCGATGCTGACCTTGTCGAAATCGGCTTGCAGGTAGCGCCCGTAACGATCGGCTGTCTCGAAGCCGAGGCCGCTGATGACCGCCTTCGGCTGCAACCGCGAATACAAAGCCACACCGCCTTGGGCAGGGACTTCAGCATCGCAGGCATAAAGGAAGTAGCCATCCAGTTGGAAGGCTGGGTCGTCCAGTTCAAAGGCAGAGGCGCGGGTGTCCTGCAGGCAGATGACGTCGGCATTCTGTGCCTGCAGCCAACTGAGCAAACCACGCTCCACTGCAGCCTGAATACCATTGACGTTCACACTGATGATCCGCATAAATGGCCCCAAAAATCACGTGCGTGTATGATACCCGAGCTCTACCTAATTAGCTAAATCCGTGGTATCTGGGGTTTTTTCATGCAGGCGTATCAGCGCGATTTCATTCGTTTTGCCATCGATCGCGGGGTTTTGCGCTTCGGTGAGTTCACCCTGAAGTCCGGGCGCACCAGCCCTTACTTCTTCAATGCCGGCCTGTTCAACAGCGGTTCGGCCCTGGCCCAGCTGGGGCGTTTCTATGCGGCGGCGATTGTCGACAGCGGCATTCCCTTCGATGTGCTGTTTGGCCCGGCTTATAAAGGCATTCCCTTGGCAGCAGCCACTGCAGTGGCTCTGGCTGAACATCATCAGCGCGATCTGCCTTGGTGCTTCAACCGCAAGGAAGCCAAGGCGCACGGTGAAGGCGGTAGCCTGGTAGGCGCGCCATTGACCGGCGATGTGCTGATCATCGACGACGTGATCACTGCGGGCACGGCAATTCGCGAGGTGATGCAGATCATCGAGTCCCAGGAAGGCGCCAAGGCGGCAGGTGTATTGATCGCACTGAACCGCGAGGAGCGTGGCAACGGTGAGTTGTCGGCGATCCAGGAAGTCGAGCGTGACTTCGGCATTCCAGTGGTGAGCATCGTTTCCCTGACCCAGGTCCTGCAGTTCCTGGCGGACGATCCGGCGCTCAAGCAACATCTGCCGGCAGTGCAAGCCTATCGCGCGCAGTACGGAATCTGACACTGTAGGAGCCGGCTTACCGGTGAAGAGACCTTTGAGTCCTGAGTTGCGCGTGTGAGCGCCTTCGCTGGCAAGCCTGCTCCTATACAAGCCAGCTCCTACAAAGATTGCGTAGATAAAAAAGCCCCCGCCCGAGATACCGGGCGGGGGCTTTTTTGTGGCTGGCGCTTAAGGGCGCTTGCGGTTGCTGATGAGGGTGCCGACACCGGTATCGGTGAAGATCTCCAGCAGAATCGCATTGGGTACGCGACCGTCGATGATCAGGGAGCTGCCGACGCCACCTTGTACCGCTTCCAGGGCGCAGCGGATTTTCGGCAGCATGCCGCCGTAGATAGTGCCATCGGCGATCAGCTCGTCCACCTGCTGGGTGCTCAGGCCGGTCAGGACCTTGCCGGACTTGTCCATCAGGCCAGCGATGTTGGTCAACAGCATCAGCTTTTCAGCTTTCAGTGCTTCAGCCACCTTCCCGGCGACCAGGTCGGCGTTGATGTTGTAGGACTCGCCGTTGGCGCCCACGCCAATCGGCGCGATCACCGGAATGAAATCGCCCTTGACCAGCAGGTTCAGCAGGTCGGTGTTGATCCCGACCACTTCGCCCACATGGCCGATATCGATGATTTCCGGCGTGGTCATTTCTGGTGTCTGGCGGGTCACTGTAAGCTTCTTCGCCCGGATCAGTTCGGCATCTTTACCGGTCAGGCCGATGGCGCTGCCGCCGTGACGGTTGATCAGGTTGACGATGTCCTTGTTGACCTGGCCGCCGAGGACCATCTCCACCACGTCCATGGTTTGCGCGTCGGTCACGCGCATGCCATCGACGAAGTGGCTTTCGATCGACAGGCGCTTGAGCAGATCACCGATTTGCGGGCCACCGCCGTGCACCACCACCGGGTTGATCCCGACAGCCTTCATCAGCACGATGTCGCGGGCGAAGCCGGTTTTCAGCTCCTCGCTCTCCATAGCGTTGCCGCCGTACTTGATCACCAGGGTCTTGCCGACATAGCGGCGAATGTAAGGCAGCGCTTCGGATAGGACCTTGGCGGTATTGGCGGCGGCATCGCGTTCGATGGTCATTCAGGGCTCCGGTGCTTCAAACAGTCAAAACGGTAGTTGGAGGTCAGGTGCAACACGTTTCAGCTGGACGTGGAACACGTCCTTAATCCGCTGCAGCTCGGCTTCGTCATCAGCCTCGAAGCGCAGCACCAGCACAGGGGTGGTATTGGAGGCGCGAACCAGGCCCCAGCCCTTGGCATAGTCGACTCGCACCCCGTCAATGGTGGTCAGGTCAGCGCCTGCGCCCCATTGCGCGTCGTGCAAGGCATCAATGATGCTGAATTTGCTCTCTTCGGTCACATGGATATTGATTTCCGGCGTAGAAATATCGTTCGGGAAGGTCGCAAACAGCTCTTCTGCGGTAGATGTTTCCTTGCTGAGAATCTCCAGCAACCGTGCGGCGCTGTAAATGCCGTCGTCGAAGCCGAACCAGCGTTCCTTGAAGAACACGTGGCCGCTCATCTCGCCGGCCAGCAGGGCGCCGGTCTGCTTCATTTTCTTTTTGATCAACGAGTGACCGGTCTTCCACATTAGCGGGCGACCACCATATTCCTTGATCAGCGGAATCAGGCGTCGAGTGCATTTGACGTCGAAGATGATCTCCGCGTCCGGGTTGCGCGCCACTACATCTTTGGCGAACAGCATCAGCAGTCGATCGGGGAAAACGATGCTGCCGGTGTTGGTCACCACGCCGACGCGATCGCCGTCACCGTCGAAGGCCAGGCCCAGGTCGGCGCCGGTTTCCTTGACCTTGGCGATCAGGTCTTCAAGGTTCTCGGGTTTGCCCGGGTCCGGGTGATGATTGGGGAAGTTGCCGTCTACCTCGCAGAACAACGGAATGACTTCGCAGTTCAAGGCCTCGATCAGTTGCGGGGCAATGACCCCGGCGGCGCCGTTGCCGCAATCCACCACGACTTTCAGGCGGCGAGCCAGCTTCACGTCTCGGGCGATCTCTTCGGCGTAGCGCGGCAGGATGTCGACCTTGGTGATGCTGCCCTGGGCACTGCTCAGGTTGTTGGTCTTGAGGCGCTGGTGCAGGGTTTGGATCTGTTCGTTGGCCAGGGTGTCGCCGGCGATGACGATCTTGAAACCGTTGTAGTCCGAAGGGTTGTGGCTGCCGGTGAGCATCACCCCGGACTTGCCGGCCAGGACGTTGGCGGCGTAGTACAGGGCAGGGGTCGGCACCAGGCCGACATCGCTGACGTGGCAGCCGCTGTCGTGCAGGCCCTGAATCAGTTGCTCCACCAGCTCCGGGCCGGACAGGCGGCCGTCCCTGCCTACGCAGACGTTGGGTTCGCCCTGAGCCAGGCTCTGGGAGCCAACGGCGCGGCCGATCCAGTAGGCGGTCTCTGCGGTCAGGGTTTGCGGTACAACACCGCGGATGTCATAGGCGCGGAAGATGCTCTCGGGAAATGTCGGGGCGACTTTGGCTGCGTTGCTCATCACTGAGGGTGCTCCATTTGAAGAGGGGGCAGTACGGCCGGGGAAATGACGGGCCGGCGGGCTCAAACTGAAGGGTATGACGGCGTTTTCAGCATAGAGTTCGTACTGTGTAAGTGCCATCTGGAGGGCGCTTGCCGCTCCGCGGACGCTCAAGGGCCTGATTTGGCGGGCCCGAGGGGGCATGCAGAAACCGGTGGTCATTTATCCTTAAATGTCTTGCAGTCACCCTGGGGCCGGACCAAGTGCCTGGCCCGAGGGCGCGCAATCAGTGACTGCCGGAGTGGCCGAAACCGCCTGCGCCGCGCTGGCTTTCATCAAAAGCCTCAACCACTTCGAAGTGCGCCTGCACTACCGGCACCAGCACCAGTTGGGCGATACGCTCGCCGACGGCGATATTGAAGGCAGTCTGGCCGCGGTTCCAGCAGGAAACCATCAGTTCGCCCTGGTAGTCCGAGTCGATCAGGCCGACCAGATTGCCCAGTACGATGCCGTGTTTGTGGCCCAGGCCGGAGCGCGGCAGGATCAGCGCCGCCAGGCCCGGATCGCCAATATAGACCGACAGCCCTGTCGGGATCAGCAGCGTCTGGCCTGGCTCCAGGATGGTGTCTTCCTTGAGCATGGCGCGCAGGTCGAGGCCGGCGGAGCCCGGCGTGGCGTACTGCGGCAGAGGGAATTCGTTGCCGATGCGTGGGTCGAGGATCTTGGCTTGTAGAGCGTGCATTGAAGTTAAACCTGGTTCAGCCGTTCGGCGATAAAAGAGATCAGTTGGCGGGCAATCTTGCCCTTGCTGGTCTGGGCGAAGAGAGTTGCGTGCAACTCCCGGTCAATCACGCTGCAGGCGTTTTCCTCGCTGTTGAAGCCAATGCTCGGGTTGGCTACGTCGTTGGCGACGATCAGGTCGAGGTTCTTGTCCTTCAATTTGCGTGCAGCGTAGTCGAGCAGATTTTCGGTTTCGGCGGCGAAACCGACACTGAATGGCCGATCCGGCCGCGTAGCGATGGTGGCCAGGATATCTGGGTTGCGCACCATCTGTAGTAGCAGGCCGTCACCTTTCGTAGGGTCTTTCTTTAATTTCTGTGGGGCGACGACTTCCGGGCGGTAGTCCGCGACCGCCGCGGAGGCGATGAAAACGTCGCACGGAATGGCCGCCTCGCAGGCCGCGAGCATGTCGCGAGCGCTGACTACGTCGATCCGAGTGACTCTGTCGGGGGTCGGCAGGTGCACCGGTCCGGTGATCAGGGTGACCCGGGCGCCGGCCTCGACGGCTGCCTCGGCCAGGGCGAAGCCCATTTTTCCTGAGCTATGGTTGGTGATGTAGCGCACCGGATCGATGTTTTCCTGAGTCGGCCCGGCGGTGATCAGCAAGTGTTTGCCGGTCAGTGCCAGGTGCTGGAAGCAGTCGGCGGCGCACAGCGCCAGATCGTTGGCTTCCAGCATGCGGCCCAGGCCGACGTCGCCACAGGCCTGGCTGCCGGAGGCTGGGCCGAAGACTCGCAGGCCACGACTTTGCAGCAATTGGGTGTTGGCCTGGGTGGCCGGGTCGCGCCACATGGCCTGGTTCATCGCTGGAGCGATGGCGACGATGGCGTCTGTGGCCAGGACCAGGGTGGTCAGCAGGTCATCGGCGATGCCCTGGGCCAGGCGGGCGATCAGGTCGGCCGTGGCGGGGGCGATCAGCACCAGATCGGCCCATTTGGCCAGTTCGATGTGACCCATGGCGGCTTCGGCGGCCGGGTCCAGCAGGTCGAGATGGACCGGGTGCCCGGAGAGGGCCTGCATGGTCAGCGGGGTGATGAACTCACTGCCGCCCCGGGTCATGACCACACGCACTTCGGCGCCTTGGTCGAGGAGTCGGCGAACCAGCTCCGCGCTCTTATAGGCGGCAATGCCGCCGCCGACGCCGAGCACGATGCGTTTCCGATACAGCCGCTGCATAGGCCTGTTTTTCCGTTAAGTGATTGCTGCGTGGCATGCCCCCTCCCCAGGTGAAATACCACGCAAAAAAGAGGGGGCTAAGATAGCACAGCGCCCGCTGCCGAACAGCGGCGCCATGCACAGGGAGGTGTGATGAGTATTCGTGATTGGCCTGCGGCGGAGCGCCCGCGGGAACGGCTTTTGGAGCAGGGCGCCATCAGCCTTTCCGACGCCGAATTACTGGCTATTTTCCTGCGCACCGGGGTGGCTGGAAAAAGTGCGGTCGACTTGGCGCGGCACCTGTTGCATCGCTTCGGCAGCTTGCGCAGTCTGCTGGAAGCCGATCAGCTGACCTTCACCCGCCAGTTGGGATTGGGGCCGGCCAAGTACGCACTGTTGCAAGCGGTGTTGGAGATGGCGCGTCGGCATCTGGCAGAAAAACTCCACCGCCAGTCAGCCCTGGAAAGTCCGCTGGTGGTGCGCGATTACCTGAAGTCGATGTTGCGACATGAGCCCCACGAGGTGTTTGGCTGTCTGTTTCTCGACACCAAGCATCGGGTCCTGGCCTTTGAGGTGCTGTTCCAGGGTTCGATCGACAGCACCACGGTGTACCCGCGACAAGTGCTCAAGCGCACCCTGGCGCATAACGCGGCAGCGGTAATTCTCTGTCACAACCACCCATCGGGCATCTCTGAGCCCAGCCCGGCCGATCGGGTGGTGACCCGGCGTTTGCAAGAAGCCCTGGAGTTGATCGATGTACGGGTGCTGGATCACTTCATCGTCGGAGAGGGCGATCCGTTGTCCATGGCCGAATATGGCTGGATCTGAAGGCGGCCAGCCTCAAGGTCGGCACTGACCCTGAAGCTGGCCGGTGTGTCACTTGACGCTGACCTTCGAGTAATCCTGGCGGCCGAAGGGGCTCACTTGATAGCCCTCGACCTGTTTGCGGGTCAGGGCGAAAGCGGTCGGGTGAGCCAGAGGGAGCCACAGCGCTTGCTGCTGGATCTGAGTCTGGGCCTGCTGGTACAGCTTGCTGCGCACACCCTGTTCGCTGGTGGTCTTGCCGGCGGTAATCAGCTTGTCCAGGTTCTGATCGCAGTAGCGGGCGAAGTTGGTGCCGGATTTGACTGCTGCGCAGGTGAACTGTGGTGTGAGGAAGTTATCCGGGTCGCCGTTGTCGCCTGCCCAGCCCATGAACAGCAGGTCATGTTCGCCGGCCTTGGCCCGGCGGATCAGCTCGCCCCATTCGATCACGCGGATTTCTGCCTGGATTCCCACTTGGGCCAGGTCCGCCTGCAGCAGTTGGGCGCCCAGGCTCGGGTTGGGGTTGAGCAGGCTGCCGGAAGGGCGGGTCCAGATTGTGGTCTCGAAGCCGTTTTTAAGGCCTGCCTTGGCCAGCAGCTGACGAGCCTTTTCCGGGTCGTGGGTGTAGCCCGGCAGCTCTTTGGCGTAGCTCCAGGTATTGGCCGGGTAGGGGCCATTGGCGGCCTCGGCGGTGCCTTCGAACACGGTCTTGAGGTAATGGGCCTTGTCGAAGGCCAGATTGATCGCCTGGCGCACTTCGGGTTTGTCCAGGGGCGGATGCTGGCTGTTGATCGCAACGAAGGCCGTCATGAAGGCTGCCGTTTTCTCGATTTTCAGCGTTGGATCATCACTGGCGGCCTGGACATCCAGGGGCTTGGGTGACAGGGCGATCTGGCACTCATTGCGCCGCAGTTTCTGCAGGCGCACGTTGGCGTCCGGAGTGATGGCGAAAATCAGGGAGTCCACCGCCGGTTTGCCAGCAAAGTAGTCGCGGTTGGCCTTGTAGCGGATCGAGGCGTCTTTCTGGAAGCGCCCGAAAATGAACGGGCCGCTGCCGATGGGCTGGCTGTTGAGCTTCTCCGGGGTGCCGGCCTTGAGTAACTGATCGGCGTACTCCGCGGAGTAGATCGAGGCAAAGCCCATGCTCAGTGTGGGGAGAAAGGTCGAGTCGGCGTGATCCAGGGTAAAGCGCACAGTCAGCGGGTCCAGGGCGTCGATCTTCTTGATCAGGCTGGGTAACTGCAGGGATTGGGCGTGTGGGAAGCCGCTCTGGGCGATCTTGTGCCATGGGTGGGCTGGGTCGAGCATGCGCTCGAAGCTGAACTTGACGTCTTCGGCGGTCAGCTCGCGGCTGGGATTGAAGTAGTCGGTACGGTGAAACTTGACCTTGGGATGCAGCTTGAAGACATAGCTCAGGCCATCCGCGGAGACTTCCCAGCTATCGGCCAGGCTGGGGACCACCTTGCCGCTGACGGCGTCGAATTCCACCAAGCGGTTCATCAGCACGTCGGCGGACGCGTTGGTGGTGGTCAGCGAGTTGTACTGCACCACGTCGAAGCCCTCCGGGCTGGCTTCGGTGCAGACGCTCAACGCGGCGGCCTGGGCCAATGGGCTCAGAAGAGGGGCGAGCAGGAGCGGGAGGGCGGCAAGACGCATGGTCGGGTTCCTTGTGCAGATCGAAAGCCCATCTGCGAGTGCAGTCTGGAAATGCCTTACCCTAGTGGCCTCTTTGTAAAATGACTATCCCTTTTGTATTCGACATTGAAACCTGGGACGCGGTCAGGGCTGGAGTCGTGATTTTGTGTAGGGATGCCTGTGTTCAGCAGCAGATTTTTTCCCGGGGTTTCGAGAGAAATATATTCTGCGACGAGCGGTAGATTTCTGCGGTAGCCTTTGCCGCAGGCGTCCGGCGCAAGAAAATCAGGACTTTTCATCATCCTGCACACAGCGGCTGTTGTTGCTATGGGGTCTTTCTGGTATAAAGCAGCGCTCTTTTCTAGGGGCCCGGTTCCTTCGCTTGTAGGTGTAGCCGGTAAGACCCTAAAGAAACGCGGCGCCTGGCGCCAAATGACTGAGAGATTAAGCGGCCAACCCATGCCGGGTTGGGCATGTGGTTTTAGAGGGCTGAGGCATGTCTAGAGTCTGTCAAGTTACCGGTAAGGGTCCGGTGACTGGGAATAACATTTCCCACGCAAACAACAAAACCCGTCGTCGTTTCCTGCCGAACCTGCAGCATCACCGCTTCTGGGTTGAGTCCGAGAAACGCTTTGTGCGTCTGCGCGTATCTGCCAAAGGCATGCGTATCATCGACAAGCGCGGCATTGATGTCGTGCTGGCCGAAATCCGTCGCGATGGCGGCAAGGTTTAAGGGAGCTAATCATGCGTGAATTGATTCGTTTGATCTCGAGCGCCGGTACTGGTCACTTCTACACTACCGACAAGAACAAGCGTACTACTCCGGACAAAATCGAGATCAAGAAATATGATCCGGTTGTTCGTAAGCACGTGATCTACAAGGAAGGCAAAATCAAGTAATTGATTTTTCTTCTGACAAAAAAACCCGCCTTCAAGCGGGTTTTTTTGTGCCTGGGATTCAGGCCTTCTGTTCGAAGGCCACGTAGACCTTGCGGCAGGGCTCCAGCACTTCCCAGGTGCCTTTGAAGCCGGCCGGGATCACAAAGCGGTCGCCAGAGCGCAGGGTCTTGGCGTTGCCGTCGTTGTCTCGCAGCACCGACACGCCCTGGAGAATCTCGCAGTATTCGTGCTCGGTGAAGTTCACCGTCCATTGGCCCACCGCGCCTTCCCAGATCCCGGCATTGAGTTGCCCGCACGGGCTGCCGTAGTGGTTGAACACCGCCTGCTCGGGATCGCCCTTGAGGACTTTTTCCGGAGCGGGGCGGTAGCGTTCGCCCTCGGTGTTGGCCTGGCTGAAGTCGACGACGTTGTGGATGCTCATTCTTGTATTCCCCCGTGATTGCGGCGCGAGTGGCTATGAAGGCCAGAGTCTATGTTTATTAAAATGCACATAGCAATGCTGTTTGCCCGGGCTTTGTCAAATATATTGAAAGTACAGGGGTCGCTGGTTTAGGGTGGCGGGTGCCTTTGGCCGAAAACAGGCTGGCCGGGCAGAATTCTTCATGAGTGCCGGCGTAGTTCGCATGGCGCTTGTATTCAAATAAGAGGAGGACACTCGTATGACCACCCTGACTCGTGCCGATTGGGAACAACGTGCCCGCGACCTGAAAATCGAAGGCCGCGCCTACATCAATGGTGAATACACCGCAGCTGTTTCCAATGACACCTTCGAGTGCATCAGCCCGGTAGACGGCCGTGTGCTGGCAACCATTGCCAGCTGTGACGCCGCCGATGCCCAGCGTGCCGTGGACAATGCCCGCGCCACCTTCAACTCTGGCGTCTGGTCGCGCCTGGCGCCGGCCAAGCGCAAGTCCGTCATGATTCGTTTTGCCGGCCTGCTCAAGCAACACGCCCAGGAGCTTGCGCTCCTGGAAACCCTGGACATGGGCAAGCCCATCACCGACTCCCTGGAAATCGACGTGCCCGGCGCGGCGCAAGCGCTGAGCTGGAGCGGCGAGGCCATCGACAAGATCTACGACGAAGTCGCGGCCACCCCCCACGACCAACTGGGTCTGGTAACCCGTGAGCCCGTGGGCGTAG
Source organism: Pseudomonas danubii (assembly GCF_042980055.1). NCBI lineage: Bacteria > Pseudomonadati > Pseudomonadota > Gammaproteobacteria > Pseudomonadales > Pseudomonadaceae > Pseudomonas > Pseudomonas danubii. The sequence continues at coordinate 994,481 of NZ_CP116502.1, read as the reverse complement.
TCGCGGCCATCGTGCCGTGGAACTTCCCGCTGATGATGGCTTGCTGGAAACTGGGGCCGGCGCTGTCCACCGGTAACTCGGTGATCCTCAAACCTTCGGAAAAATCCCCGCTGACCGCAATCCGCATCGCGGCCCTGGCGGTGGAAGCCGGAATTCCGGCTGGCGTGTTCAACGTGCTGCCCGGCTACGGCCACACCGTTGGCAAGGCCCTGGCCCTGCACATGGACGTGGACACCCTGGTGTTCACCGGCTCCACCAAGATCGCCAAGCAACTGCTGGTGTACTCCGGTGAGTCCAACATGAAGCGCGTCTGGCTGGAAGCTGGTGGCAAAAGCCCGAACATCGTGTTCGCCGATGCCCCGGACCTGCAGGCCGCCGCCGAATCCGCTGCCAGCGCCATTGCCTTCAACCAGGGCGAAGTCTGCACCGCCGGTTCCCGTCTGCTGGTGGAGCGCTCCATCAAGGACAAATTCCTGCCGCTGGTGATCGAGGCCCTGAAAGCCTGGAAACCGGGCAACCCACTGGACCCGGCCACCAACGTCGGCGCCTTGGTGGACACCCAGCAGATGAATACCGTGCTGTCCTACATCGAGGCCGGTCACGCCGATGGCGCCAAGTTGGTGGCCGGTGGCAAGCGCACCCTGCAGGAGACAGGTGGTACCTACGTCGAACCGACGATTTTCGACGGCGTCACTAACGCGATGAAGATTGCCCAGGAAGAGATCTTCGGCCCAGTGCTGTCAGTGATTGCGTTCGACAGCGTGGAAGAGGCGATCCAGATTGCCAACGACACTCCGTACGGGTTGGCGGCGGCGGTCTGGACTGCAAACATCTCCAAGGCGCACCTGACGGCCAAGGCGTTGCGTGCCGGCAGCGTCTGGGTCAACCAGTACGACGGTGGCGACATGACCGCGCCGTTCGGCGGCTTCAAGCAGTCGGGCAATGGTCGGGACAAGTCGCTGCACGCGTTCGACAAGTACACCGAGCTGAAAGCGACCTGGATCAAGCTCTGAGTCTTCGGGTTTGAGGCGATGGCGTCCGCAAGGGCGCTTGCGCCGGCAAGCGCCACGTCGCATGGGCGCTTCTATCCGCAGCCATTGATCCGCAGCGCAGCCGGACTTCCCGAGAGGGGAGTCCGGCTGTGTTGTCTGTGGCTTGCAGAATAATCATCCACAGGAGTGTGGAAATGCCTTGGGCGACCTATTTCGCCGTTTTATCCGCTGTCTTGAGTGTCGGCCTGGCCTTGGGCATGACCATGCCGCTGGTGTCCTTGCGCCTGGAAAGCTGGGGCTACGGACCCTTTGCCATCGGCGTGGTAGCGGCGATGCCGGCCATTGGCGTGCTGCTGGGCGCGAAGATTTCCAGTCGGCTGGCGGCCCGCTTCGGTACCGCCAACCTGATGCGCCTGTGCCTGTGGGCGGGTGCGCTCTCTATTGGACTGCTGGCGCTGTTGCCCAGCTATCCGGTGTGGCTGGCGTTGCGCCTGATTCTGGGCGTAGTGCTGACCATCATCTTCATTCTGGGGGAAAGCTGGATCAATCAGCTGGTGGTGGAGCAGTGGCGGGGGCGGCTGGTGGCGTTGTATGGCAGCGGCTATGCCCTGAGTCAGCTGGCCGGCCCCTTGCTGCTGGGCGTCCTGGGGACCACGCAGGACTACGGCTTCTGGGTCTCGGTGGGATTGCTGGTGGCAGCGCCCTTGCTGCTGTTGGGGCGTAGCGGAGCGCCGAGCACCGAGTCTTGCAATGTCACCCTGATCGACCTCTGGCGCTTCTGTCAGACGCTGCCGGCGATTGGTTGGGCGGTGGCCTTGTTCGCGACTTTCGAGGCTCTGATCCTGACCCTGCTTCCGGTTTATTGCTTGAGCCAGGGCTTCACCGAGGACGTGGCCCTGGCCATGGTCAGCACCGTAGTGGTGGGCGATGCATTGTTGCAGCTGCCGATCGGCGCCTTGGCTGATCGCGTCTCCCGGCGCGGCCTGTTCACCGGTTGCGCGCTGATCCTGCTGTGCTCCAGTCTGGCCATTCCCCTGCTGTTGGACAGCGTATTGATCTGGCCGTTGTGGGTGCTGTTCGGGGCCAGCGCTGGTGGGCTGTTCACCTTGTCGCTGATCCTGATCGGCGAGCGTTATCGCGACGATGCGCTGGTACGAGCCAATGCCCATGTGGCGCAGCTGTGGGGCATCGGTTGTCTGATCGGTCCCTTGGTGGCGGGGGCGGGCAGCCAGTGGGTCAGCGGTCATGCGATGTTGCTGCTGGTGGCGGCGGGCGCCTTAGGCCTGTTGCTTCTGCTGCTGCGTCAGGGCGCTTTTGGCAGCGTCCAGGCGCAACCCTTGTAGCGCGTCAAAGCATGCGCTCCAGACCGATGCGAGTGCTCAGCCAGGCATTGATGCGTCGCCACCAACTGCCGGGCTCGTGGCTCAGACTGTGCAGCTGCCCATGGTCCTCGGTGATCCAGACCAGCTTGCCGTCCTCCAGTTTGACCTGGTAGCTGAGGGGCGGCGCCATCCCTTGCAGGGCCAGGGCGCGTACATGCTCGGCCAGTTCGGGGCTGTCTACCAGTACCCCGACCTCGGTGTTCCACAGCACTGAGCGTGAATCGAAATTGAACGAGCCGATAAAGCTCTTCTGTCGGTCGAAGACCATCGCCTTGCTGTGCAGGCTGGAGTCCGAGCCCTTCAAGGAACTGCTGTGGAACAGCCGCGGACCGCTGCCGCCGCCCCGCTCTGCAGGTTGCCTGCGCAACTCGTAGAGCTTCACGCCGTGTTCCAGCAAGGCCTTGCGATAGGGCGCGTAGCCGCCATGCACCACCGGCACGTCGGTGGCTTCCAGGGCGTTGGTCAAGAGGCTGACCGCGACCCCGGCGTCAGCCCGGCCGGTCAGGTACACCAGCCCCGGCTGGCCCGGGACGAAGTAGGCCGAGACCATGATCAGTTCCTTGCTGACGCCCTTGAGTTCCGGTGCCAACTGGGTGGTCAGCAGCAAGTGCGGGTCGGGATCGCCCTTGGCCAGGACCTTGGTGGGGGCGTCCCACAGGGCCTGGTTCCAGGCCCAGATCAGTTCCTTGCGCCAGATATCCATGCGCGGCTGAGTCTGGTAGGTCATCAACTGGCGATACAGGGCCTGGTTCTGCCGGTGGCTGTCCTGTAGCGACTCTTCCAGGCGCTGGCGGGTGTTGTTCAGGGCCTGGGTTGAAGATGCGTAAGACAGGAACTCGCCTATGGGGCGGCTCAGGGCACTGTTCCAGTATTGATCGAAGCTATGGCCCAGCTGTTCGGCCACGGGGCCTGCGCTGAACATGTCGATGTCGGTGAAGTTGAGATTGGGTTCGGCATCGAAGTATTCATCGCCGATGTTGCGCCCGCCGACGATGGCCACGCTGTTGTCCGCCAGCCAAAGCTTGTTGTGCATCCGGCGATGCTGTTGCGACAGGTTGAACAGGCGGCCCACGGCTCGGGTAACGCCGGTGCTGCGGCCCAGGTGCAGCGGGTTGAACAGGCGGACCTGGATCTGCGGGTGGGCGGCCAGGGTGGCGATGATCTGGTCCAGCCCGTCGCTGGTGGTGTCGTCCAGCAGGATGCGCACCCTTACGCCTCGGTCAGCGGCCTTGAGCAGCTCGTCCACCAGCATCCGGGTGCTGATGCCGTCATGAACGATGTAGTACTGCAGGTCGAGGCTGCTCTGGGCGTTGCGGATCAGCTCGGCGCGGGCCATGAAGGCTTCGGTGCTGTTGGGCAGCAGGCGAAAGCCGGAGCGTCCCTGGTAGGGGGCGGCCTGGGCCCGGATGGACTGGGCGAAGCTGGAGTCACTGGCGGCCAACGCTTGGCTGGGCTGGTAAGGCACTTCCTGGGTGGCGCAGCCGCCTAGCCCGAAGGTCAGGATCAGCGGCAGGATAAACCCCTGTTTACGGCTCAAGTCAGGTCGTCTCGCATCGCGGCGCGGGTTGGCATGGGGCAGTGGGCTTCCTGCAACGTGACCCGGGGTTCAGTCCTGGGTTTCGCTGAGCAGCTTGATGGCTGCGGAGCCGACTTTGCGTACCGCGTCTTCGATCTGCGCGGTTGGCTTGGCAGCGTAGTTCATCCGCAGGCAATTGCGGTATTTGCCCGAGGCGGAAAAGATACTACCCACAGCGATCTGCACGCCTTGGTCGAGCAATGCCCGGTTGAGTTTCAGCGTGTCGAAGCCTTCGGGCAGTTCGATCCACAGCATGAAACTGCCCTGGGGGCGACTGGCGCGGGTGCCCGTGGGGAAATAGCGGCTGACCCAATCGAGCATCAGGTCGCGATTGCGCTGGTATTGAGTGCGCATCTTGCGCAAATGGGGCTCGAAATGACCGCTTTTCAGGAATTCGGCGATGGCCACCTGGGGTTGCGGGGCGGTGGAGCCGGTACTGATGTACTTCATGTGCAGCACCCGCTCCAGATAACGGCCGGGTGCGACCCAGCCGATACGCAGGCCGGGGGCCAGGGTCTTGGAGAAGGAACTGCACAGCAGAACCCTGCCGTCGTCGTCGAAGGACTTGATGGTTCGTGGGCGCGGGTAGGTGTAGGCCAGTTCGCCATACACATCGTCCTCGATGATCGCCACGTCGAAGCGCTGGGCCAGGGTCAGCAGGGCCCGCTTGCGCGACTCCGGCATGATGTAGCCCAAGGGATTGTTGCAGTTGGGGGTCAACTGTATGGCCTTGATCGGCCACTGCTCCAGGGCCAGTTCCAGGGCTTCCAGGCTGATCCCGGTAATAGGATCGGTGGGGATTTCCAGGGCTTTCATGCCCAGCCCCTTGAGGGTCTGCATGGCGCCGTGGAAGCTCGGCGAGTCTACGGCGACTATGTCCCCGGGCTCGCAGATAGCGCGAATGCTGGAAGACAGGGCTTCGTGGCAGCCGGTGGTGATCACCAGGTCATTGGCCCCCAGCTGGCAGCCAGAATCCAGCATCAGCCGCGCCACTTGCTCGCGCAACTCCAGCACGCCGTAGATGTTGTCGTAGTGCAGGCCGGGCATGTCCTGGCGCCGGCTGAGCCGGGCCAGGGCCCGTAGCAAGGGCTTCATGGTTGGCGTGGTGATGTCCGGCATGCCGCGGCCCAGCTGCACCACGTCCTTGCGCGGCACCGCGCGGATCAGCTCCAACACCTGGTCCCACTGGGAGATTTCCACCGGCCGCTGGGCCGGGCGACCGACTGCCGGTAGCGCAGGCAACTCACGGCTGGGGGGGACGAAGTACCCGGATTTTGGCTTGGGCATGGCCAGGCCGTTGTCTTCCAGCACGCGGTAGGCCTGCTGCACGGTACTCAGGCTGACCCCGTGTTCTACGCTCAGCGCGCGCACCGAGGGCAGTCGATCACCGGGGCGATAGAAGCCCTGTTCGATGCGGGTGCCCAGGAGTTCGGCGAGGTTCACGTAGAGGGTCATGGCGTTGGCTCGAAGTGGTAGTCACGGAGGACCAGTACAGATGAGGCAAAAATACGGCATTCAGCGGGATTTTTGGCAAATCTGTATGGAAGTAATACCGCTGTATTGGGTCTGTATTGGTTTTGGTGTGGCGCCCATCATGCTCGCTCATGGCAACTTGAGTAAACAGGAGCAATGGAGATGAACGGCTTGAGCGATGTGCGGCTGTCGTTACGCGGTCAGGAACTGGAAGTCGAGCAGGAGCGGGCGGCGGCGACCCTGTCGTGCACTGCGCCGTCCGGGCTGGGAACCTGGGACCTGTACTGGCATCGATTGCGTACCCGCAAGGCGTTGCTGGAGTTGACCGCCGAGGAGTTGCGGGATGTGGGGCTGAGCCGCGAGGAGGCACGGGCCGAAGGCCTCAAGCCTTTCTGGCGGCTGTAATCCGCGGCGACAAGGAGCCGCGGAAGATCAGGCCAGCTCTTTCAGGCGATGCCAGAGCATGCCCAGGGCCAGCAGTGGCGAGCGCAGGTGCTTGCCGCCGGGAAAGGTGATGTGCGGCACCTTGGCGAACAGGTCGAAGCCGCCGCCCTGTTGACCGCTGATGGCCTCTCCCAGCAACTTGCCCGCCAGGTGCGTGGCGTTCAGCCCATGGCCTGAATAGGCCTGGGCGTAATACACATTGGGCTGGTCCTTGAGTCGGCCGATCTGTGGCAGGCGGTTGGCGCCGATGCCGATCATGCCGCCCCACTGGTAGTCGATCTTCACCTTGGCCAGTTGCGGGAACACTTCCAGCATCTTCGGCCGCATGTACGCGGCGATGTCCTTGGGGTCGCGTCCCGAGTAGTGGCAGGCACCGCCGAACAACAGGCGCCGATCGGCCGAGAGCCGGTAGTAGTCCAGAGCGACGCGCTGGTCGCAGACCGCCATGTTCTGTGGCAATAGCTCTTGCGCCTGGGCCTCACTCAAGGGTTCGGTGGCAATGATGTAGCTGCCGGCCGGCAGCACCTTGCCCCCCAGCTCCGGGTTGAGGTCGTTGAGGTAGGCGTTGCAGCCCAGCACCAGGGTCTTGGCGCGGACCGTGCCGCGATGGCTGTGGACCTTGACCTCGGGCCCGTAGTCGATGCGAGTCACTGCCGAATGCTCGAACAGACGCACGCCCATCTGCTGCGCCGCCCGGGCTTCACCCAGGGCCAGGTTCAGTGGATGCAGATGGCCCGAGCCCATGTCGATCAGCCCGCCAACGTAGCGTGTGGAGCCCACTACGCTGTGCATTTCACTGGCCTGCAACAGGCGGGTTTCGTGGCGATAGCCCAGGCTGCGCAGCTCTTCGGCGTCTTCGGCAAAACCCTCAAGGTCTGCTGGCTTGTTGGCCAGGTCGCAGTAGCCCCAGGTCAGATCGCAGGGGATCTGCAGGCGTTCGATGCGCTGGCGGACGATTTCCACCGCCTCCAGGCCCATGAGCTTCATCTGCCGCACGCCGTCGCTACCGATCACCTTGGTGAACTGCTCCAGGCCGTGGCCGACCCCGCGAATCAACTGCCCACCGTTGCGGCCGCTGGCGCCCCAGCCGATCTTGCGGGCTTCCAGCAGGATCACGCTGAACCCGCGTTCGGCCAGTTCCAGCGCGGTATTGAGCCCCGAGAATCCGCCGCCTACCACGCACACGTCCGCTGTCAGCTCGCCTGCCAGTGTCGGGTAGTCCGGCTGCGGCAGGCTGCTGGCGGCATAGTAAGAGGCGGCGTGCCGATCGCTGGCGGCGGATGGCTGAGCACTGGCGGGCATGGAAAGTGTCCTGATCAGGGGGGCTTTAAAAATTGCCGGAGCATAAGCCGGGGCTTTCGTTTGCAGCAACCGCAGGATGCCCGGCCCTGTCTGCTGCCAGGCATTTAGGGCAGAATTCATGGCTATTCATGCCCCGGTAGCCTTTTTCATGAGCTGTAACCGTCAAATCGTCCGTAGTTTGCGTCAGCAGATTCCCTCTTTCGAGTGCGTTCCTGGTTGCCACGACTGCTGCGGCCCAGTCACCACTTCGCCTGAGGAAATGTCCCGCCTGCCGCGCAAGACCGCTGCCGAGCAGGACGCCGCCATGGACGAGCTCAACTGTGTGCACCTGGGCCCCAATGGCTGCACGGTGTATGACGAACGCCCGCTGATCTGTCGCTTGTTCGGCACCACGCCGAGCCTGCCGTGCCCCAACGGCCGGCGTCCCGTGGAGATGATCCACCCCCGGGTCGAGAAGCAGATCCACGACTACATGGCCAGCAATCGTCAGGTCCTGGTCTAGCCCCTCGCGCTCCGAGCCAGCTTGCCGCGGAACCGGCGCCCCTCATCTCAGTCCGGAATCGGCAGGCTCAGGCTTTCCTTCACTTCCTCCATCACGATGTAGCTCTTGGATTCCCGTACATGGGGCAGCTTGAGCAGGATGTCCCCCAGCAGCTTGCGATAGGACGCCATCTCCGAGATCCGCGCCTTGACCAGATAGTCGAAGTCCCCGGACACCAGATGGCACTCCAGCACGTGCGGCAGCTTCAGCACCGCCCGGCGAAACTCCTCGAAGGTATCCCCTGATTTGTAGTCCAGGCTAATCTCGACGAACACCAGCAGGCTGCCCTTCAAGTGCTGCGGGTTGAGCCGGGCGTTGTAGCCCATGATGATTCCTTCGCGTTCCAGGCGGCGCACTCGCTCGGTGCAAGGGGTGGTGGAGAGTCCGACCCGTTCCCCCAGCTCGGTGAAGGAAATGCGTCCATCGGCCTGCAGAATTCGCAGGATATTGCGATCTATCTTGTCCAGGGCACGACGGGTCTGATGATTGGTGCGCATAGGGGATGCCCCTCCGTGAAAAGCGATATTGCCGAGAATTCTCGCCAAATATAGGCGGTTATATAGTGAAAATCACTGCTCAATGTTTCTTACACTGCGCCCATCTTTGCTCTGAATAACAAACGTCAGCGGTCAAGCCGCGATGAGGGATATGAAAATGCGCGTTCTGGTCTTGGGCAGTGGCGTTATCGGAACCACCAGTGCCTATTACCTGGCTCGAGCCGGGTTTGATGTGACCGTGGTGGACCGCCAGCCGGCTGCAGCCATGGAAACCAGTTTCGCCAACGCCGGCCAGGTTTCCCCTGGCTATGCCTCGCCCTGGGCTGCTCCGGGCGTGCCGCTCAAGGCCATCAAATGGCTGCTGCAGCGCCACGCACCGCTGGCAATCAAGGCCACCGCCGATATCGACCAATACCTGTGGATGGCGCAGATGCTGCGCAACTGCACTGCCAGCCGTTATGCGGTGAACAAAGAGCGCATGGTGCGTCTGTCCGAATACAGCCGTGACTGCCTCGACGAATTGCGTGCGGAAACCGGCATCGCCTACGAAGGTCGCAGCCTGGGCACCACCCAGCTGTTCCGCACCCAGGCGCAACTGGACGGCGCGGCGAAAGACATCGCCGTGCTCAAGGAATCCGGCGTACCGTTCGAGCTGTTGGATCGCGAGGGCATCGCCCGGGTCGAGCCGGCTCTGGCCAGCGTCACCGACATCCTTGCCGGTGCCCTGCGCCTGCCGAATGACCAGACCGGCGACTGCCAGATCTTCACCACGCGCCTGGCTGAAATGGCCATCAAGCTGGGGGTGGAGTTCCGTTTTGGCCAGGACATCCAGCGCCTCGACTTCGCCGGCGACCGGATCAATGGCGTGTGGATCGACGGCAAACTGGAAACCGCCGACCGCTACGTGCTGGCCCTGGGCAGCTACTCGCCGCAATTGCTCAAGCCGCTCGGCATCAAGGCTCCGGTGTACCCGCTCAAGGGCTACTCCTTGACCGTGCCGATCACCAACCCGGCGATGGCACCGACTTCGACCATCCTCGACGAGACCTACAAGGTCGCGATCACTCGTTTCGACAACCGTATCCGGGTCGGTGGCATGGCCGAAATCGCCGGTTTTGACCTGTCGCTGAACCCGCGCCGGCGTGAAACGCTGGAGATGATAGTCAACGATCTCTATCCTCAGGGCGGCGATCTGTCCCAGGCCAGTTTCTGGACCGGGCTGCGTCCTACCACCCCGGATGGCACGCCAATCGTCGGTGCCACGCCGTTCCGTAATCTGTTCTTGAACACCGGTCATGGCACCCTCGGTTGGACCATGGCCTGTGGTTCCGGTCGTTTGCTGGCGGACCTGATGGCCAAGAAAAAGCCGCAGATCAGTGCCGAAGGCCTCGATATTTCCCGTTATGGCAACCCTCAGGAGTCAGCTAAACATGTCAATCCAGCGCCAGCTCACCAATGAGCGCATGAGTCAGATCGTCGTTCACAGCGGTACGGTGTATCTGTCCGGGCAGGTCGGCGATGACATGAGTGCCGGGATCGAACAGCAAACCCGGGAAACCCTGGCCAACATCGAGCGTCTGCTGGACCTGGCGGGCACCGACAAGAGCAAGCTGCTGTCGGTGACCATCTACCTCAAGGACATCGATGCCCACTTCGCAGGCATGAACAGTGTATGGGACCAGTGGCTGCCAAAAGGCGTGGCCCCGGCCCGGGCCACTGTGGAGGCCAAGCTCTGCGAGCCGGAAATCCTCATCGAGCTTTCCGTGGTGGCTGCTCTGCCTTAAGCGACAAGATCCCTCTCCCGGTGCCGGTGGCGGTCAGCCGTCATCCAGCACCGGTTTTTTATTCCCATGACCGCCTAGAAGTCTGCCGCCATGCGCCCTGCCCGTGCCCTGATCGATCTCCAAGCCCTGCGTCACAACTACCAACTGGCCCGTGAAGTCTCGGGTGTTCGCGCCCTTGCGGTGATCAAGGCTGATGCCTACGGTCATGGCGCCGTGCGTTGCGCCCAGGCGCTGGAGGCCGAGGCCGACGGCTTTGCCGTGGCCTGCATCGAAGAGGCCCTGGAACTGCGCGCCGCCGGTATTGGTGCGCCGATCCTGCTGCTGGAAGGTTTCTTTGAAGCCTCCGAGTTGGCGCTGATCGTCGAGCATGATTTCTGGTGTGTGGTGCATTCGCTGTGGCAGCTCGAGGCCATCGAGCAGACACCGGTGGCCAAGCCGCTGACGGTCTGGCTCAAGCTGGATTCGGGCATGCACCGGGTTGGCCTGCATCCCAAGGATTACCAGACGGCCTATCAACGGCTGCAGGCCAGCGGCAAGGTCGAGAAGATCGTGCTGATGAGCCACTTCGCCCGTGCTGACGAGCTGGACTGCTCGCGCAGCAGTGAACAGGTCGCGGTATTCGAGGCGGCTCGTCAGGGGCTGGGGGCTGAAATCAGCTTGCGTAACTCGCCGGCGGTCATGGGCTGGCCGAGCGTGCCCAGTGACTGGGTGCGTCCCGGCATCATGCTTTATGGCTCTACGCCGTTCGAAGAAAACAACTCCGTGGCTGAGCGACTGCAGCCGGTCATGACCCTGGAATCCAAGGTGATCTGTGTGCGTGAGCTGCCCGCCGGCGAGCCGGTGGGCTATGGCGCCAAGTTCATCACCGACAAGCCGATGCGCATCGGCGTGGTCGCCATGGGTTATGCCGATGGCTATCCGCGCCACGCGCCGACCGGCACTCCGGTGCTGGTGGACGGCCAGCGCAGCCGCCTGCTAGGCCGGGTGTCCATGGACATGCTGTGTGTCGACCTGACGGATGTGCCACAGGCCGGGCTGGGTTCCCGGGTGGAATTGTGGGGCAAGAACATCCTCGCCAGCGAGGTTGCCCTGGCCGCCAATACCATCCCTTATCAGCTGTTCTGCAACCTGCGTCGGGTGCCGCTGGTGTACTGCGAAGACTGAGATTGCGCGGGTTGTACCGAAAGTCGCCTGCCCTCGGGGGAATCGGGGCCAAGTGTTGTAAATACTGAACGCTGTCGCCATGATAACGCTCAATTACAACAACGCCTGATTCCCGCCTAGGAGGCTGCCGCATTGGACGTCGGTGAACGACTACAATCCATCCGTAAACTGAAAGGTCTTTCCCAGCGTGAACTCGCCAAGCGTGCGGGCGTCACCAATAGCACCATTTCAATGATCGAAAAGAACAGTGTCAGCCCCTCGATCAGCTCACTGCGAAAGGTGCTGGGCGGCATTCCCATGTCCATGGTCGAGTTCTTTTCCGAGGAAATCCTCCAGGAAACGCCTTCTCAGATTGTCTACAAGGCCCACGAACTGATCGATATCTCCGATGGCGCAGTCACCATGAAGCTGGTGGGCCGGGCGCATCCGAGTCGTGCTATTGCGTTTCTCAACGAAATCTACCCGCCCGGCGCCGATACCGGGGAAGAGATGCTCACCCACGACGGCGAGGAAACCGGCATTCTTCTCGAAGGTCGCCTGGAACTGGTGGTAGGGCTGGAAACATTTGTCCTGGAGGCCGGCGACAGCTACTACTTTGAGAGTACGAAGCCGCACCGTTTCCGTAATCCGTTCGATGCTCCGGCGCGACTAATCAGCGCAGCCACTCCGGCGAATTTCTAGACCAAGAGGCATCCTGCAAGGTTTGCAGAGAGGCCCCCAGCGACATTTCGCCGCGATTAAGACCCCTTCGACTTTGGGGTTGTTTCAGTGTGGCGGGCTAACCGTTATACTTTCGCCCGCCTGCGAAACCGTGGCCGCAGGCGTGACTAGCCACCATTGAGGGTGTACGCGTGAACCTAATTATGAAAATGCTGGCCGCACCAGCAACCGTATTGGCCCTTTGGGCAGTCAGCGCTCAAGCTGCGACTAATGATGACATTGCCAAGCGTCTTGAGCCTGTTGGCCAGGTCTGCGTTCAGGGGCAGGAATGCAAGGGTATGGAAGTCGCTGCTTCTGCAGGTGGTGGCGGTGGGGCGAAATCCCCGGATGACGTGATTGCCAAGCATTGCAATGCTTGCCACGGCACCGGCCTGTTGGGTGCGCCGAAAATCGGTGACACCGCAGCCTGGAAAGAGCGTGCCGATCACCAGGGCGGCCTCGACGGCATCCTGGCCAAGGCCATCACCGGTATCAACGCCATGCCGCCTAAAGGCACCTGCGCCGATTGCACCGATGACGATCTCAAAGCTGCTATCCAGAAGATGTCCGGCCTGAAATAAGCCGCCATTTTCAGCGAAAAAGCCGCTTACGAGCGGCTTTTTTGTGGGCGTAATTCAGCCAGTGCACTGTTCAAGGCAGCAAACTCCCGGCAAGCTCGGTCCAACCTCAATTCATGGATGGTCCCCGGAGGGTCAGATGCTGCAATCCTGTTCTATCGAGCGTGCGGTAGATGAAGTGCTCGCCCGTTTGCCGCAACACATTCACATGGGCATGCCCCTGGGCCTGGGCAAACCCAACCGTTTTGCCAACGCTCTGTATCGTCGCATTGCCCAATTGCCCGAACGCCAACTGACGATCTATACCGCCCTGAGCCTGGGCCGTCCGTCCCTGGGCGACGGTTTGCAGAAGCGCTTTCTCGAACCCTTCGTGGAGCGGGTGTTCGGCGACTATCCGGAACTGGATTTCCTTGCCGACCTGCACCGCGACAGCCTGCCGGCGAACATCCGCGTCGAGCAGTTCTTCATGCAGCCCGGCAGCCTTTTGCACAGCGCCGCAGCGCAGCAGGACTACGTCAGCAGCAACTACAGCCATGCCGCCCGGGACATCAACGCCGCCGGCCTCAACCTGGTGGCGCAACTGCTGGCCCGCGATCCGCAACACCCCGGCCGCCTGAGCCTGAGCTGCAACCCGGATATCACCCTCGACATGCTGCCGATGATTGCCAAGCGTCGTGCGGCGGGGGAGACCATCCTGATTCTCGGCCAGGTCCACAGTGACCTGCCTTATATGCCCGGGGACTCCGAGATCGACGCTGCGGACCTCGATCTGCTGATCGACGAAGAAGAGCGCAGCACCCTGTTTTCCACGCCGAACATGCCGGTGGGGATTCAGGATCATTGCATCGGCTTGCATGCCAGCACCCTGGTGCGCGACGGCGGCACCTTGCAGATCGGCATTGGCTCCATGGGGGATGCACTGACCGCAGCCTTGCTGGCGCGGCAGGCCGACAACGACGGTTATCGTGCCCTGCTGGCGGATCTGCAGGTTGACCACTGGCAGGCGCTGATCGACCGCGAAGGCGGCGTCGAGCCCTTTGTCCAGGGGCTCTATGGTTGCAGTGAAATGTTCGTCAACGGCCTGCTGGCCCTGGCGGATGCCGGCATCGTGCGGCGCAAGGTCTACCCAACTTTGGAGCTGCAACAGCAAGCCAACGCCGGCACCCTGGATGCGGCCACGGCTGGCGGGGTCTCGATTCACGGCGGCTTCTTCCTCGGGCCACGCAGTTTCTATCAGCGGCTGCGAGAATTGCCCAAGAGCAAGCTGGCGCAGTTCAACATGACCGCCATCAGCTACATCAACGAGCTGTATGGCCATGAAGAACTCAAGCGCCTGCAGCGCCGGGATGCGCGATTCATCAACAGCGCGTTCACCATGACCCTGATGGGCGCGGCGGTGTCCGATCAGTTGCAGGGCGGCAAGGTGCTCAGCGGTGTGGGCGGGCAGTACAACTTCGTTGCCCAGGGACATGCTTTGGCAGATGCCCGATCAGTGCTGATCCTGCGTAGTTGGCGCGAATCCGCTGGCGAAGTCAGCTCCAACATCGTCTGGGAGTACGGCCATTGCACCATCCCGCGTCATCTGCGGGACATCGTGATCACCGAGTACGGCATTGCCGATCTGCGAGGTAAAACGGATGCGCAAGTGATCGAGGCGCTGCTCAACATCAGCGACTCACGCTTTCAGCCGGGGTTGATGGAGCAGGCACAGAAGGCCGGAAAACTGCCGAAGGATTTTCGTCTGAACCCGCGTTTTACCGACAACAGCCCACAGCGTTTGCAGAATATCCAGGCGCGTCATAGCCACCTGTTTCCGGAGTATCCGTTGGGCAGTGATTTCAGCGATGAAGAGCGTGACCTGCTGCGGGCGCTGAACTGGCTCAAGAGCAAGTTCAAGCTCAGCGAGATCCTTGAGCTGGGCAAGGCGGCACTCGATGCGCCGGAGCCTGAGGCATTTGCGGCGCACCTTGAACGCATGGGGCTGGAGCAGCCCGATGGGCTGCGCGAGGAGCTGTATCAGCGGTTCCTGCTGGCCGGGCTGCAGGCCACGGCACCCACCTTGTCGTAGGTGCCGGCTTGCCGGCGAATGGGCCATCAAGCCTTGTGCTGCTCTCAAGGGCGTCTTCGCTGGCAAGCCAGCTCCTGCACCAGTCAGTTGCTGCGCAGGCCTGGCGGGCAAGGTTACTCGATGAAGGTGACCACGCCGCCGGCCAGGGATTTGACCCGGGCCAGGGATTCCACGCGGTAGCCCTGGGAGTCCAGTTCGGCACGGCCGCCCTGGAAGGACTTCTCGATCACGATGCCCAGGCCGGCCACGGTGGCGCCGGCCTGCTTGATGATCGAGATCAGTGCCTGGGACGCCTTACCGTTGGCCAGGAAGTCATCGATGATCAGCACACGATCGCTGCTGGTCAGGTGTCGTGGGGAGATGGCGACGGTGCTTTCCACCTGTTTGGTGAAGGAGTACACGGTGGCCGACAGCAGGTTCTCGGTCAGGGTCAGGGACTGGTGCTTGCGGGCGAAGATCACCGGCACGCCCAGGTTCAGGCCGGTCATGATGGCCGGGGCAATCCCCGAGGCTTCGATGGTGACGATCTTGGTGATCCCCGAGTCCTTGAACAGCGTGGCGAATTCATCGCCGATCAGCTTCATCAACTGCGGGTCGATCTGATGGTTCAGAAAGGCGTCGACTTTCAGTACTTGATCGGAAAGCACGATGCCTTCTTCGCGAATTTTCTTGTGCAGTGCTTCCACGGAGCTTCCTCAAATAGCGCCTGTTGCGCCAAAGGTCAGTTAAAAATAGTCGATTTTAGCGCTTTAACATCGCGCGTATATCCGCCAAAGCGCTATTGCCGCGAACGGCTTTGACTTCGGTCGGCGTGTCGTCATTGCCTTCCCAGGCCAGGTCGTCCGGGGGCAATTCATCGAGGAAGCGGCTCGGTGCGCAGTCGATGATTTCACCGTATTGCTTGCGCTTGGCCGCGAAAGTGAAGGCCAGGGTCTGGCGAGCACGGGTAATGCCCACATAGGCCAGGCGTCGTTCTTCCTCGATGGTATCGGCTTCGATACTGGAGCGGTGCGGGAGGATTTCCTCTTCCATGCCCATGATGAACACGTAGGGAAACTCCAGCCCCTTGGAGGCATGCAAGGTCATCATTTGTACACCTTCGGCGCCGTCTTCCTCTTCCTGCTGGCGTTCCAGCATGTCCCGCAGGACCAGCTTGCCGATGGCGTCCTCGACGGTCATTTCGCCGTCTTCGTCTTTTTCCAGGGTGTTCTTCAAGGCCTCGATCAGGAACCAGACGTTGCCCATCCGGTAGTCCGCGGCCTTGTCGCTGGAACTGTTGGTGCGCAGCCAGTTCTCGTAGTCGATGTCCATGACCATGCTGCGCAGGGCGGAGATCGGGTCTTCGCCGGCGCATTGTTCGCGGACCCGATCCATGAAGCGCTTGAAGCGCGCCAGGCGGTCGGTGAAACGGCTGTCCAGGTGCTCGCCCAGGCCGATTTCATCGGTGGCGGCGTACATCGAGATCTTGCGCTCGGTGGCGTAGTTGCCGAGTTTTTCCAGGGTCGTGGAGCCGATTTCCCGGCGCGGCACGTTGATCACCCGGAGGAAGGCGTTGTCGTCGTCCGGGTTCACGATCAGGCGGAAGTAGGCCATCAGATCCTTGACTTCCTGGCGTCCGAAGAAGCTGTTCCCACCGGACAGGCGATAGGGCACCTGATGGTGCTGCAGCTTCAGTTCGATCAGCTTGGCCTGGTAGTTGCCCCGGTAAAGAATGGCGAAGTCGCTGTAGGGCCGGTCGGTGCGCAGGTGCAGGCTGAGGATCTCCATGGCCACCCGTTCGGCCTCGGCGTCTTCGTTGCGGCAGCGGATCACGCGGATCTCGTCGCCGTGGCCCATCTCGCTCCACAACTGCTTTTCGAACTCGTGGGGGTTGTTGGAGATCAGCACGTTGGCGCAGCGCAGGATACGGCTGGTGGAGCGATAGTTCTGCTCCAGCATCACCACTTTCAGGGACGGGTAGTCGTCCTTGAGCAGCATCAGGTTTTCCGGGCGCGCGCCACGCCAGGCGTAGATCGACTGGTCGTCGTCGCCCACCACGGTGAACTGGTTGCGTTTGCCGATGAGCATTTTCACCAGCAGGTACTGGCTGGCGTTGGTGTCCTGGTATTCGTCCACCAGCAGGTAGCGGACCTTGTTCTGCCATTTCTCCAGGATGTCGGCGTGTTCTTCGAACAGCTTCACCGGCAGCAGGATCAGGTCGTCGAAGTCCACCGCGTTGAACGCCTTGAGCGTGCGTTGGTAATGGGTGTAGACGATGGCTGCGGTCTGCTCCTTGGGGTTGCGGGCATTTTCCAGGGCTTGGGCCGGCAGGATCAGGTCGTTCTTCCACGAACCGATCATGTTCTTGATCTCGTCGACGCCGTCGTCCCCGGAATACTCCTTCTGCATGATGTCGGTCATCAGGGCCTTGACGTCGGCTTCGTCGAAGATCGAGAAGCCCGGCTTGTAGCCCAGCCGCGCATGCTCCTTGCGGATGATGTTCAGGCCCAGGTTGTGGAAGGTCGACACGGTCAGGCCACGGCCTTCGCCGGCGCGCAGCAGGGTGCCGACCCGCTCCTTCATTTCTCGCGCGGCCTTGTTGGTAAAGGTCATGGCGACGATGTACTGGGCGCGGATGCCGCAGTTCTGGATCAGGTGCGCGATCTTGCGGGTGATCACGCTGGTCTTGCCGGAGCCTGCGCCGGCGAGCACCAAAAGAGGGCCGCCGACATAGTTCACGGCTTCTTGCTGCCGGGGATTGAGTCGGGACATGACGGTAAAAAGGGATCGGTTACGAAAAGGGCGGGCATTTTAACAGGCTGGACAGATTCTGCTGCTCTCTCCGACTTGTGACGCACAACGCTATCTAAATTTGCCGGTTTTGATACTTTCCCTCAGGATGCGCGCTGAATATGCGTCTAATGTTCGAGTTAGAGCGGTACAAGAAATTGCGTATGATAATCAATATCAATTGTTATTGCTTATTTGCGCGCCATAATGCCCGCCGCCAACTAATTTTGCAGAGTCTAGGGAGCTAGCTTGTCTAAGCCTGTCGAACCCTTGCGTTTGCTGCTACTGGCCGAAGAGCCGGTGTGGACAGCGTTGTTGCGCGAGTGTGTCGCTCCGTTGGGAGACTCGGTGGTATTGATCAGTGCTCCCACCTGGGAGTCGGTCAGTCGTTTGTTCGAAGACGATCGCAATGCGGTCCTGCTGACCATTCCACGCCTGCAGCCCGGTCCCGGGCGTTGCAGTTTGCCCACCATTCTATTGCTGGACCATGAGCCCTCAGTAGCCCCGGTAGGTGTCAGCGACTGGCTGGTGGGTTCTTGCCTGAGTACCGATGCCCTGCGCCGCTGCCTGCGTCATGTACGCGAGCGCGGTGTGCTGGAAAACACCCTGCAACGCCTGGCCGAGCAGGACCCCCTGACCGGCATCGCCAACCGCCAGGGCTTTCAGACCCTGCTGGCCGCACGGCTGGCGGAAAACGACGGTCGCGGCCTGGCCCTGGGGCACCTGGACCTGGATAACTTCCGCCACGCCAACGACGCCCTCGGCCACCAGGCTGGCGACCGCCTGATCTTGCAGGTGGTGTCGCGGCTCAAG
This sequence comes from Pseudomonas danubii, assembly GCF_042980055.1. Classification (NCBI taxonomy): domain Bacteria; kingdom Pseudomonadati; phylum Pseudomonadota; class Gammaproteobacteria; order Pseudomonadales; family Pseudomonadaceae; genus Pseudomonas; species Pseudomonas danubii. The sequence goes on along the minus strand of NZ_CP116502.1, from coordinate 976,399 downwards.
AGCCAACTGGAGGCTGGTGACCAACTGGCTCGCCTGGGCAGCGACGAGTTTGCCTTGCTGATCGACACCCGCCGCGCGCCGCAGCGCGCCGAATGGATGGCCGAACGCATCACCGAAGCCATGGCCGAACCCTATTGGGTCGATGGCGAAAGCCTGTTGATCGGCTGCAGCCTGGGGATTGCCCATGCCCGGGCCAATGCCGGCGCCGACCCGTTGATGTGGCATGCACATATCGCCATGCAGCAGGCCAAGAGCACCCAAGGCTGCACCTTTCATATCTTCAATGAGCGGATCAACCGCAACGCCCGCAGCCTCGCCGATCTGGAAAGCGAACTGCGCCGAGCCTTGCGCCGTGATGAGCTGGAGCTGCATTACCAACCCCGGCTGAACCTGCATGACGGCAAGATCGTCGGCCTCGAAGCCCTGGTGCGTTGGCGCCACGGCGAGCGCGGCTTGCTGCCTCCCAGCGAGTTTGTGCCCCTGGCGGAACAGAGCGGGCTGATCGTGCCCTTGGGCTACTGGGTGATTTCCCGTGCTCTGCGAGACATGCAGGCCCTGCGCGAGCGCGGGCTGCCTTCGCTACATATGGCGGTCAACCTGTCGTTCCGCCAGTTTCAGGACAGCCAGTTGCTCTCGACCCTGAGCCGGCTGATCGCCGAGCGCGGGGTTGAGGCCCAGTGGCTGGAGTTCGAGCTGACGGAAACCGCAGTGATGCGCCGCAGCGATCTGGTGAAGCAGACCATGGATGCCCTGGGGCGCCTTGGAGTGCGTTTTTCCCTGGACGACTTCGGTACCGGTTTCTCTTCCTTCGTCCACCTCAACAGCCTGCCGATCACCCTGCTCAAGGTCGACAAGAGCTTTGTCGGGGGCATGGAGCAGCGTGAAGAGAACCGCAAACTGGTACACGCCATGATCAACCTGGCCCACAACCTCAATCTGGATGTGGTGGCCGAAGGTGTGGAAACCGCGGAGCAACTGGCGTTGCTACGAGGCTTTGGCTGCGATCAGGTCCAGGGCTACCTGATCAGCAAGCCGTTGCCCCTGGCGGACCTGATGGAGTACCTGACGTTCGGCAGCAGCCAGCAGTCGCTGCAGGAGGGGATGCTTTAAGCGACGGATACCGGTGCTGATCCACCGCCTTGGGCGGCGAGGACCCGCTCCCCGTCAATCCGCGCTGCTGGCTTGAACGTTCATCGCCGCAACCTCGGGCTCGCGCTTGATCATGCGGCGCATCCGCCACTCGAACGCCAGAGTCAGGCTGATGGCCGCGCAGGCCAGGCCCAGGGCCAGTCCCCACCAGACACCGGTCGGTCCCCAGCCCAGGGTAAAGGCCATCAGCCATGCCGAAGGGGCACCGATCAGCCAGTAGCAGCCCAGGCCCACCAGGAAGGTGGTCTTGGCATCCTTGAGACCGCGGATCGCGCCCATGGCGATGGTCTGGGTGCCATCGAACAGCTCGAACCAGGCCGCCACCGCCAACAGGCTCACCGCCAGTTGAATCACCTCGGCGAAGGCCGGGTCGTTGTGGTCGAGGAACAGCCCGATCAACTGGTTGGGCAGCAGCCAGAAAATCATCGCGAACCCCAGCATCGCCACCGCGCCGAAGGCGATCCCGACCCGTCCGGCCAACCGTGCATCCAGCAATTGTCCGGCGCCGTAGTGCTGGCCGATGCGCATGGTGATGGCGTAGGAGATGCCCGCCGGCACCATGAACGCCACCGACACGATCTGCAGGGCGATCTGGTGCGCCGCCAATTGAGTGCTGCCCATGGTGCCCATGCACAGCGCGGCGAAGGCGAACAACCCGACTTCCACCGCATAGGTGCCGCCGATGGGCAGGCCCAGGCGCCACAGTTCCCGCAGGTAATGAGTGTTCAGCCGAGCCAGACCCTGGCGCAATGGGTACGCGGCGTAGGCCGGATGGTGCTTGATGTGCCAGGCCAGGGCCAGCGCCATGCAGTTGGCGACGATGGCGGTCACCAGGCCGATGCCCATCAGGCCGAGTTTCGGCAGGCCGAACATGCCGGTGATCAATGCATAGTTGAGCAGGAAGTTGGCCACAGTCCCTGCCAGGCTGATGACCATCACCGGCGTCGCCCGGCCGATGGCGCTGGTGAAGCCGCGCAAGGCCATGAAGCTCAAGTAGCCGGGCAGGGCGAACGGCAGGATCAGCAAGAACTGGCCGGCAGCCTGGACGTTGCTTTCAGTCTGGCCAAAAAGCAGCAACAGCGGTTTGAGGTTCCACAGCAGCAGGCCGGCGACCAGGGCCATGATCCAGGCCAGCCACAGGCCGGCCTGGGTCAGGCGGGCGGCGCCCTGGATGTCTCCGGCGCCCTGACGAATCGCCACCAGGGTGCCGACCGCGGCAATCACGCCGATGCAGAAAATCGAGACAAAGGAATAGCTGGCGGCGCCCAGGCCACCGCCGGCCAGGGCTTGCGGGCTGAGGCGGGCCATCATCAGGGTGTCGGTGAGAACCATCAGCATGTGCGCCAGCTGGGAGGCGATCAGCGGCCCCGCCAGCCGCAGGATGGCCCAGAGTTCGGTACGTGCTGGATGCTGCATGGTCATCAGGCTCGATCAGGGAAAAGTCGGGGAGAGCGCTGATTCTCGGCGCTTCCGGGCCATAGCACAAAGGGATAAAAATACTTGCTGGCATGATAAAAACTCATGCGAATAACTTTCTGGTAGCGTTGCGTCATTCCGCTGCTGGAGCGCGTCCATGTCCCGTCGTCTTCCTCCTCTTTATGCCCTGCGCGCCTTTGAAGCGGCGGCGCGGCACAGCTCGTTCACCCGCGCGGCCGAGGAGCTGTCCATTACCCAGAGCGCTGTCAGCCGGCATATCCGCACCCTGGAGGAGCACTTCGCCTGCCGGCTGTTCCAGCGCAGCGGGCGTAATCTGCAACTGACCGAAGCGGCGCGCTTGCTGCTGCCGGGTATCCGCGAGGGTTTCGGTGCCCTGGAGCGGGCCTGCAATACCCTGCGGGCCGAAGACGACATCCTGCGCATGAAGGCGCCGTCGACCCTGACCATGCGCTGGTTGCTGGCCCGCCTCAGCCGCTTCCGCCATCTGCAGCCGGGCAACGAAGTGCAGCTCACCAGTGCCTGGATGGACGTGGACTCCGTGGACTTCAACCAGGAGCCCTTCGACTGCGCGGTACTGCTGAGCAACGGACACTTTCCACCGGACTGGGAAGCCAGCTACCTGTTCCCGGAGTTGCTGATCCCGGTGGGTGCTCCGAACTTGCTCGAAGACCCGCCCTGGGATGTGGCGCGGCTGGCGGCCACGGAGTTGTTGCACCCGACTCCGGACCGGCGGGACTGGCGCAGTTGGCTGGAGCAGATGGGGCTCACGGATCAGGTTTCCCTCAAGGGCGGGCAGGTGTTCGACACCCTGGAACTGGGGATGATTGCGGCGGCTCGGGGTTACGGCGTGTCCATGGGGGATCTGCTGATGGTGGCCGAAGATGTGGCTCAGGGTCGCTTGAGCCTGCCCTGGCCGACCGCCGTCGCCAGTGGCTTGAACTATTACCTGGTGTGGCCCAAGACCCGGCCGGGAGGCGAACGTTTGCGTCGCCTCAGCGACTTTCTCCAGGGCGAGGTCCAGGCCATGCAACTGCCCGAGGTAGAGCGCCTCGGCTGAAACGATGCAGTGCCCGGCCGACGGGGGCGCGGAGATATCCTTGCTAGGCGCTCAAGTATTCGTGGGCGCCGCCGAATCCATGGGTTATGGAACCAGCGTTCAGGAAGGTCCTAAATTACTAAAAATCCTAGAATAATTACTGCCGAGTGTGCTGATCGATCAGGATGATCCGCCTTCTCGGTAAGGAGCCATCATGTCTCAACCCCGTGCCCGGATAGCCTCCCAGCTAGGGCTTGCCCTTGCCTTGATACTCGCCCTGGTGATCAGCGGCAGTACCCTGTTTGCCCTGCGTTCTCTGGATTCGGCGAATCTCGACACTAGAGAGGAGCACCTGGCCAGCGAAGCGCGCCTGCTGGCGGATCAGCTCAACACCTTTCACAGCAGCCTGCGCGAAAGCACCCAGCGCCTCAGTGGCTTGTTTGAAAACCGCTTCCGCAGCGGCCTGAGCCTGCATCCCGAGCAACCGGTGAGTGTGGCCGGGGTTCAGACCCCGGGCCTGCACCTGGGGGACGTGGTGCTGAACAACAACTTCGAGGAAGTGGACGAGTTCAAGCAGATGACCGCCGGGGTGGCGACCCTGTTCGTGCGCAGCGGCGACGACTTCATCCGGGTCAGCACTTCCTTGAGCAAGCAGGACGGCAGCCGGGCCATTGGCACCTTGCTCGACCATGCCCACCCGGCCTATCAGAAACTCATGGCGGGGCAGGGTTATGTCGGCCGCGCGCTGTTGTTCGAGCGTTTCTACATGACCCAGTACACCCCGGTGCTGGATCGTGCCGGCAAGGTGATTGCCGTGTTGTTCGTTGGTTTTGACTACACCGATGCGCAGAACGCCCAGTTCGACAATCTCCAGCGCTTCCGCATCGGACACAGCGGCTCCCTGGCCTTGCTGGACGAGCAGCACAAATGGCTGGTGCCACCAGCGGGCGTGCAAGGACTGGATCAGGCCGCGCAGGTCATGACCGATGCAGCGCAGCAGCCGGGCAAGGGCCGCTTCTGGAGCGACCAGGGCGAAGACTTCTACAGCCTGGCGGTGCCTTTTGCCGGTGGGCCCTGGTCGGTGGTGGCGAGCATGCCCAAAGCCGAGATTCGGGCGGTGACCTGGAGCGTCGGCATCCGTCTGGTGATCGGCAGCCTGTTGGCGATGTTGTTGGCGGTGGGCGCCACGGTCTGGCTGCTGCGCAGCAAGCTGGCGCCCTTGAGTGATCTGGTGCGTCAGGCCCAGGCCTTGGGCGGCGGCGACCTGAGTGCGCGGTTGAATGTGTCCAGCCACGATGAGATCGGCCAACTGGCTCGCAGTTTCAACCAGATGGGTGAAGCCTTGTCGACCATGGTCGAGCACATCCGCCGTTCTGCCGCTGAGGTCAACGGCCGGGCCCAGGCCTTGTCTGGCCTGTCCAGCGGTGCCTATGAAGGCATGGAGCAGCAGTCGGGCGAGATCACCAGCATGGCGGGGGCGGTGGAGGAGTTCAGCGCCACGTCGCTGAACATCGCCGACAACATGGGCAGCACCCAGCGCCTGGCCGAGGAAAACGCTCAGCAGACCCATATCGGCCGCGAGTCCATGGAGCAGGCGTCATCGTCCCTGGAGCAGATTGCCGGGGCGCTCAACAGCACGGCTACGGTAATCAATACCCTGGGCCAACGCTCCCAGGAGATCGGCGGAATTGTCGGGGTGATCACCGCGATTGCCGACCAGACCAACCTGCTCGCTCTCAACGCCGCCATCGAGGCGGCCCGTGCCGGCGAGCAGGGTCGCGGCTTCGCCGTGGTGGCGGATGAGGTGCGCAACCTGGCGTCGCGTACCCGCGAGGCCACCGACGAAATCTCGCAGATGATCAACAGCATCCAGCAGGAAACCGGCCATGCCATCGAGACCATGGAACAGGGCAACCGGCTGATGCAGGAAGGCTTGTCGCGCAACGCCGATGTGGCTTCGGCCCTGGCCCTGATCGACGAGCAGAGCCGCAGCGCCGGCGAGCAGTTCGCCGCCATCACCACGGCCACCCAGGAGCAGAGCAGCACCGCCACGGTGCTCAGCAGCAACCTGCAGAGCATTGCCCAGGCCAACAGCGAGCAACGGGAAGTGGTGTCCAACCTGGCGGTCACTGCCCGTGAGCTGGAAACACTGGCTGCCGACCTGCGTCAGGAAGTCGACCGCTTCCGCTGACAGTGGCCCTTTCGCCCCGCAACCCTGGGTTGCGGGGCAAGGTCCTGCTGCACGCCGGCGGCTATCGCATCCGGCGGTTCTGAGGTTTAGCGGGGTTCGGTCGGTTCACCCAGCCCCGGGTCAACGCGCTTGCCGATGTCCCGCAGGCGCGCCAGTTGATCGACCATGGTCGGGGCCTCGTCGACGCTGCTGACGAAGGTCCACAGATAAGTCATTACCGCATACACATGCCCGGCCTTGACCTCGGGTGACAGCGCCAGCTGACTGATGGCAATGACAAACAGAATCGCCGCCACGGCGCCCAGAAACAGATAGGCCGCCGCCTCCCGGTCCGAGAGCCAGATGCGCAGCCGCGACAGCAGCCGATAGTGGCGTTGCAGCGAGGCCGCGCCGACCTTGGCCACCAGGCCGATCTCCTTTTCCAGTCGATCGTTCAGGCGTTCGTGCAACTGCTGATTGCGCCGTGCAAAGCGCGGCAGCAGGGTGACGCACAGCAGCAGGGCTCCCAGGCAGGCCAGGCCGATCCAGGGTTCGATCACCAGCAGCATGACCGCGGCACCGACAATCGATACCAGGGCGGTGGCGATGGTCGGCACATGCTTTTCGAAGAAGTCGACGAACTCCCTGGCCAGCACCACCCGCGCCGCTGCCGTGGAAGTGTTTTGCTGCTGCAGGCGCTGATTGAGGATCACCGGCACCGCCAGGTCGGCGTAGATGCGGGTGAAGGTGCGGGTGTCCACCGCTCGCCGCGCGGCCCCCACGACCCAGAAGCCCAGCACCACCAGGGCGTAGATCAGCGCGTGGGTGGTGTCACCCCGCAGGATCGAGTCTACGGCGAACCCGGCAAACAGCGGGTAGGCCAGCAGCAGGGCGTTCTCTAGCGCCACCAGGGACAACGTGACAAACAGCTTGCCCGGGTACGCCCGGGCAATGGCCTTGAGCGTCTGGCCGGCCGATTGCTGGCCGATCTTTTGTGTGGGGTCGACGATAACGGATGGGGTGACGACAGACATGAGTGCACCACAGGTGTGATAACGGTTAATATTGAGCGACTGCTCAATTATCTTTGAGCGATCGCTCAAAATGCAAGCGCCGTCCATCTCGGCGTCAAGAGGTCCGATTGCCCATGTCCCGTAACGACCGTAAAGACCAGATCATCGGCGCGGCCCTGGAGTTGTTCCGCAGCAAGGGGTTCGCCGATGTCTCCACTCGCGACCTGGCCGAACATGCCGGGTTGTCCCGTAGCCATGTCTATCACTACTTCAGCGATTGGAAGGAGCTGCGCCGCGAGGCCTTCATACGTTTTGCCAATGAGCAACTGGAGGCGGTGGGCGAACCGCTGCAAGGCGTCGCGCCCATGGAGGCGCTGCAGGGTTTTCTTCGCGATTGCCTGCCCGATTCCGCCGAGGACGGCTGGGCGCTGTGGCTCGATGCCTGGGACGAGGCCATGTATGACCAGGAGCTGGCCGAGGCCTACCTGAAGATCAACGGTCAGTGGCAGCAGATGTTGGCGCAGATCGTCCACCGTGGGGTCCAGGCCGGAGTGTTCCGCTGCTCCAGCCCCGAACGCGTGGCACGACAGTTGTTCGCGCAAACCATGGGCTACGCCGATGACCTGCTGCTGCGGGCCTCGCCCGAGGCTGCCGCGGCTGCCTTGGCAGAAGTCCTGGAAGTGGCGGGCTTGCTGTTGGGGTTCGAGGACTGAGGGCCTCAGTGCAAATGATGGGATCTTGTGGTGGTTAGCGCGATTTATTGGCTTGCTGAAACGATTCTTCAGCGCTATAAAAATCGTACAACTCCAATAAAGGCGATCCCTCGATGAAGTCCCTCAAACTGCTTGTCTCCCTCGCTGCGCTGAGCGCCGCTTCCCATGCCATGGCCTGGGACTATGTATTGCTCGACAGCGACAAGGCCGCCGACAACCTGCACCTCACCAGCCAGCAACTGGGGGTAAAGACCGAGCGGCCCTTTTCCGTGACCTTGCGCACCTTGCATGGCGGTCGCCAGGAAGGGGTGAGCATCATCGACATCGACAATGGCGTGATGAAGCTCTCGGTGGTGCCGACCCGGGGCATGAATGTGTTGCAGGCCTCGGTGGGCGATGTGCGCCTGGGCTGGGATTCACCGGTCAAGGAAGTGGTCAATCCGGCGTTCATCGAACTCAATGGCCGTGGTGGCCTGGGCTGGCTGGAAGGCTTCAATGAGCTGGTGACGCGCTGCGGCTACGAGTGGGTCGGGCACCCTGGCCTGGACAATGGCGAGTTGCTGACACTGCATGGCCGCGCGGCGAACATTCCCGCCAGCAAGGTCACCCTGCATATCGACGAGAAACCGCCTTACGCCATTCACTTGCGGGGCGAGCTCAAGGAGCAGGCGTTCAAGAAGGTCGATTTCAGTGTCGCCACCGAACTGGTTACCGAGCCCGGCAGCACCAGTTTCACCCTCAATGACCGGTTGACCAACAACGGTGATTATCCGAAGGAATACCAGGCGCTGTACCACAGCAACTTCAGCACGCCGTTCCTTGAGCAGGGGGCCAAGTTTGCGGCACCGGTGAAACAGGTCTCGCCCTTCAACGACAAAGCCAAGGCCGATCTGGCGGACTGGCAGACCTATCGCGGCCCGACCCGCGACTATGACGAGACCGTCTACAACGTCGTGCCTTATGCCGACGCCAAGGGCGAGACCCTGGCGGTGCTGCATAACAAGGCGGGCAGTCTCGGCGTATCGCTGGGCTTCAATACCCAGCAGTTGCCGGTGTTCTCGCTATGGAAGAACACCGACACCCAGGGCCAGGGTTATGTGACGGGACTGGAGCCGGGCACCAGTTTCTCTTACAACCGCCGCTATCAGCGTCCGCTGAATCTGGTGCCGACCATCGGCGCCAAGGAGCAACGGCAATTCCAGATCCGCTACAACCTGCTGGCGGACAAGGCCGCGGTGGATGATGCGCTGAGTCTTGTCGGCAAGATTCAGGATGGACGCCAGACCGAAGTGCGCCCCACGCCGCTGGTGGATCTGTCCAAGGAGTGACCCTTCAACCTGTGCTCGGCCGGTAATGCAGGGCTTCTGCCAGATGCTCGCGGTTGATCCGTGCCGCCTGCTCCAGGTCGGCCAGGGTCCGGGCCACCTTCAGCAGGCGGTGGGCGGCTCGTAGCGATAGGTCCAGGCGTTCGCAGGCCGCCTCCAGCCAGCGTTCGTCTGCCGTGGATAGCCGGCAATGGCGCCTCAGACCGGGGAGGTCGAGATGGGCATTGGCGCAACCCTGGCGTTGCCGTTGCAGCTCGCGAGCTTGAGCCACCCGAGCGGCGGCGCTGGCACTGTCGTCCCCCGGTTGCGGCTCGGGGTTCAGGGCGGTGGCTTCGCGGGCTACGGTCAGGTGCAGGTCGATGCGATCGAGCAAGGGGCCGGACAGCTTGTTGCGATAGCGCTGGATCTGTTCCGGTGTGCAGCGGCACCGTCCGTTGGGGTCGCCAAGGTAGCCACAGGGGCAGGGGTTCATGGCGGCTACCAGTTGGAAGCGCGCCGGAAACTGTAGCCGGTCGCGGGCGCGAGAGATGACGATCTGGCCCGACTCCATGGGCTCGCGCAGAACCTCCAGGACCTTGCGGTCGAACTCCGGCAGTTCATCGAGAAACAACACACCATGATGGGCCAGGGTGATTTCTCCCGGACGAGGTTTCGAACCGCCACCCACCAGTGCAGGGCCTGATGCCGAATGATGGGGCTGGCGGAAGGGGCGCTGCGGCCAGTGGCGCAGCGGCTTGTGGCTGCTCACCGATTGAATGGCTGCGACTTCCAGGGCTTCGTCTTCCTGCAAGGGTGGCAGCAGGCCGGGCAAGCGACTGGCCAGCAAGGTCTTGCCGGTGCCGGGCGGGCCGCTGAACAGCAGGTTATGGGCGCCGGCGGCAGCGATCAGCAGGGCACGCTTGGCAGCCAGTTGGCCCTGGACTTCCCGCAGGTCGGGGTAGGGCGTGTGATTCTCCTGCAAGCCGTCGCTGACGTAAGCCGCGATGGGGGCGTGACCATTGAAGTGGGCGACGGCCTCCAGCAGATGGTCTACGGCGATCACCTCCAGGCCCGAGGCCAGGCAGGCTTCCTCGGCATTGGCCCGGGGCACCAGCAGGGTGCGTCCGGCCTTGCGTGCCGCCAGCGCGGCCGGGAGCACACCGCGCACCGCTCGCACCTCGCCGGACAAGGCCAGCTCACCCAGGCATTCGATGTTGTCCAGCGCCAGGGCCGGCACCTGCACGCTGGCGGCGAGGATGCCCAGGGCGATGGCCAGGTCGAATCGTCCACCGTCCTTGGGCAAGTCCGCGGGTGCCAGGTTGAGGGTGATGCGTCGCGGCGGGAAGTTGAATCCGGCGTTGAGGATGGCGCTGCGCACCCGGTCCTTGCTTTCCTTGACTGCGGCTTCCGGCAGTCCGACCAGGGTCAGGCTCGGCAGGCCGTTGGCCAGGTGCACTTCAACGCTGACAGCCGGAGCCTGTACGCCCACTTGGGCACGGCTGTGGATGATTGCCAGGGACATGGGGAGATCTTCCTTGAGACAGCGGGAACCGCGTCCTGCGGTGCTGCAAGGATAGATGAGGGCTTTGGCGGGAGGAGCTTTGAATGCGCACAGGATATGTCGCCGGCGCTATGGCTTTCGTTGGCAAACCGGCTCCAGGTTTGTAGGAGCCGGCTTGCCGGCGAATCGCGGGCTCAGCTCATTGCGCTGCCGGATTGAGCCGGGCTTCCAGCTCCGCCACTTTGGCCTCCAGGCTTTCCAGGCGTGCCCGGGTGCGGGCCAGGACCACCATCTGGCTGTCGAATTCTTCCCGGCTGACCAGGTCCAGCTTGCTGAAGCCGCTTTGCAGCAGGGCCTTGAACTGGCTTTCGATTTCATTGCGAGGCAGAGGTGTTTCACCGCTGAGCAAACGCGAGGCGTGGCCGCTCAGGGCATCGAGAAGGTCTTTGGGCGCGAGCATGGGAGTGTCCTGAATAGCAGATGGGCCGCAGTGTATCACGCACGGCTCAAGGGCTTGGTGGTGCTCGCTCTGCACGTTTTTCGCGCATCCGGGCGGGCGCTCGCGCACCGTTATTGTGCGTATCCGCGATGCCGATTGGTGGCAAGCCCGGACGGCCGTGGGCAAGGGACTGAAATCACTGATTTTTCCCGAGCTGGCAAGCTTTCTGCTTAGACCTTGGTGACCCATGCACTGATGCAGTCGCTGTGACGAATGCAGTGCGGCAGGCGGAGCGGGGAGTGTTTCGTCAGAAGCGGTTAGCTGGCGTCGGTCTGGCTGAGGAAGGCCGACGATGCGTTACAAAGCCAGGCACTGCGCTTAGACTTGAGTCGGGTTTGTTTTCCTGGGGCAAGTCCACCAATTCGGGAGAGAGTTTCATGAAGCTAGTCACTGCCATCATCAAGCCGTTCAAGTTGGACGACGTGCGCGAGTCGCTGTCCGAGATCGGCGTGCAGGGCATTACCGTCACTGAGGTCAAAGGCTTCGGCCGGCAGAAGGGTCACACCGAGCTGTATCGCGGTGCGGAGTATGTGGTGGATTTCCTGCCCAAGGTGAAGATCGATGTCGCCATTGACGACAAGGATCTTGACCGGGTTATCGAGGCGATAACCAAGGCCGCCAACACCGGCAAGATCGGTGACGGCAAGATCTTCGTGGTCAATCTGGAACAGGCTATTCGCATCCGTACCGGCGAAACCGATACCGACGCAATCTAAGCCGCCAAACCCAACGCCCCAGGAGAAAACAATATGACTCTGCGTAAATTCGCAGGGCTAGGAGCCCTTTTGTCCCTCGTAATGCCTGGCCTGGCCATGGCGGCAGACGAAGTGGCAGCTCCAGTCCTCAATTCCGGCGACACCGCCTGGATGCTGACTTCCACAGCCTTGGTGCTGTTCATGACCATTCCTGGCCTGGCGCTGTTCTACGGCGGCATGGTGCGGTCGAAAAACATTCTTTCAGTGCTGATGCAGTGCTTTGCCATTACCGGCCTGATCAGCATTCTGTGGGTCATCTATGGCTACAGCATTGCGTTCGACACGACGGGCATGGAACAGGGCGTCGTCAACTTCAACTCCTTCTTCGGTGGCCTGGGCAAGGCTTTCCTGGCGGGCGTGACCCCAGCCAGCGTAACCGGCCCGGCGGCGCTGTTCCCTGAAGCGGTGTTCATCACCTTCCAGATGACTTTCGCCATCATCACTCCGGCGTTGATTGTCGGTGCCTTCGCCGAGCGGATGAAGTTCTCCGCCATGCTGATCTTCATGGGCGTCTGGTTCACCCTGGTGTATGCACCGATCGCGCACATGGTCTGGTCCGGCAATGGCGGCCTGATGTGGGACTGGGGCGTGCTGGATTTCGCCGGCGGCACCGTGGTCCACATCAATGCCGGTATCGCAGGCCTGGTGGCGTGCCTGGTACTGGGCAAGCGCAAAGGCTTCCCTACCACGCCGATGGCTCCCCACAACCTGGGCTATACCCTGATGGGCGCGGCCATGCTGTGGGTCGGTTGGTTTGGCTTTAACGCTGGTTCCGCTGCTGCGGCCAACGGTACTGCCGGCATGGCCATGCTGGTGACTCAGATCGCTACTGCCGCCGCGGCTCTGGGCTGGATGTTTGCCGAGTGGATCACCCACGGCAAGCCAAGCGCGCTGGGTATCGCTTCGGGCGTGGTCGCCGGCCTGGTAGCCATCACTCCGGCCGCGGGCACCGTTGGCCCGATGGGCGCCCTGATCATCGGCCTGGCCGCTGGCGTGGTGTGCTTCTTCTGTGCCACCAGCCTCAAGCGCAAGCTGGGTTATGACGACTCCCTGGATGCCTTCGGCGTTCACGGCATCGGCGGTATTCTTGGCGCGATCCTCACCGGTGTGTTCGCCGCTCCATCTTTGGGCGGCTTCGGCACCGTGACCGACATCGCCGCGCAAGTCTGGATTCAGTGCAAAGGTGTGGGCTTTACCGTGATCTACACCGCGATCGTGACCTTCATCATTCTCAAGGTTCTGGATGCCATCATCGGGCTTCGGGTTACCGAGGAAGAAGAAGCGGTCGGCCTCGATCTGGCACAACACAACGAGCGGGGTTACAACCTGTAATCGCGTCTGAAAAAACGCCCGGCTCCGGCCGGGCATTTTTTTGCCTGGCGTTTGTCATTGAGAAAGGCTGAATGGATTTACTGACAAGCATTGGCGTGTATGCCGTGGCGATTTCCAGCAGGACAAATGCTTACACTAAAGCAGGATTATTCGGCGCTTTGTTTTTTCCCTGAGCGCGCTAGAATGCGCGCCGAAGCGTGGAGATCGGTATGTGGCAACAGACCCTGATTACCCTGCGGGCCAGGCCCCGGGGCTTTCATCTGGTGACGGACGAGTTGCTCGCCGGCCTGCCTGAGTTGAGGGCATGTCGGGTTGGTCTGCTGCATTTATGGCTGCAACATACCTCGGCCTCGTTGACCATCAACGAGAACGCCGATCCGGCGGTACGGCGTGACTTCGAGCGTTTCTTCAACACCCTGGTGCCTCAAGGCATGGCCGGGTACGAACATGACGACGAGGGCGCGGACGACCTTCCGGCGCACTTCAAAGCCAGTTTGCTAGGCTGTCAGCTGACTTTGCCGGTAGCGGCGGGGCGCTTGGCGCTAGGCACCTGGCAAGGTGTTTATCTGGGCGAGCATCGCGATCATGGCGGTGCTCGCAAAGTCCTTGCCACCCTGCAGGGTGATCGGGCATAAGCCGCTGAGTATCAGTGGACGTTGATTTTTTTCCGGCAGCCTTCGACAGTCGGCGCAGCTGGGCTATAACTAATCTGCTTTTCGCAAGTCATGAGGTAGAACATGAGCGACGATGATCTGGAAAACGACGACCTCGAAGTAGGTGACGAAGACGAAACCGAAGAAGGTCTTGAAGCGGCCGCCGACGATGTGGCGGAAGACGACGGCAGTGATGTTCCTGCTCCGACCGCCAAAGGCAAGGCCAAGGCCGCCGTCTCGGTAGACGAGCTGCCGAGTGTCGAAGCCAAGAACAAGGAGCGTGATGCACTGGCGCGTGCCATGGAAGAGTTCCTGGCCCGTGGCGGCAAAGTGCAGGAAGTCGAGGCCAATGTGGTCGCCGATCCGCCCAAGAAGCCGGATAACAAGTACGGCAGCCGGCCTATCTGAGCCTTGTTACTTGCTTGCTGAAAAAGCCCGCCGTCGCTGCGGGCTTTTTCATGGGCGCGTGCCGGGTAAATGGCGCTGCGTGGCGGCGATCGCGAGCAAGCTCGCTCCTACAGAACGAGCCGCATCAGGTGCCGCTGTGCCAGCGACCCAGCAGTGCTGGCAGTTCTTTGAGGCTGCGAATCTCGGCATCAGGGGCGCGCTCGGCTTCCCAGGCCTTGCCCGCAGGATTGAACCAGATGGCCCGCAGGCCCGCCTGCTGGGCGCCGGCAATGTCGTCGCCCGGGTGATCGCCGATATGCACGGCGGTTTCGGCCGTTGCGCCACCGCGCTGCAGGGCTTCATGGAACAGCCGGGCATCCGGCTTGGCGACCCCAATGTCTTCGGCGCACAGGGCGAACTTGAAGTAGTCCGCCAGACCCAGGCGACGCACGTCGGCATTGCCGTTGGTGACGACCCCTAGGGCGAAATGATTGGCCAGGGCCTCCAGGGTCGGCTGAACCTCGGGGAAGATGTCCAGCTGATGCCTGGCATGCAGGAACACTTCGAAGCTCTGGTCGGCCAGCTGGCTGGCTTGGCTGTGCTCATACCCGGCCTCTTCCAGGGCATGGAACAGCACCCGGCGGCGCAGGGCGCTGATCCGATACTTGAGCGTCGGCTCGTCCTGCAGCACACGTTCGCGAATGGCCCACAGATGCTCCACCGGCACGCCGCCGAGATTCGGTGCGTGCTCGGTCAACCACTGGCGCAGGGTGGCTTCGGCGCTGACGATCACCGGCGCGGTATCCCACAGGGTGTCGTCGAGGTCGAAGGTGATCAGCTTGATGGTCATTACTCACCGCCTTTGTTGCGTTTGGCCCGTGGATGGGCGCTGTCGTAGACCGCTGCCAGGTGCTGGAAGTCCAGGTGGGTATAGATCTGTGTGGTCTTGATGTCCGAATGCCCCAGCAACTCTTGCACGGCTCGCAGGTCCTGGGAGGACTCCAGCAAATGGCTGGCAAAGGAATGGCGCAGCATGTGCGGGTGCAGGTTCTGTCCCAGTTCCCGCTCGCCGGCGGCCTTGACCCGCAACTGAATGGCTCGTGGCCCCAGGCGGCGCCCCTTCTGGCTGACGAACAGGGCGCCGTCCGGCGGGTTGCTCAGGGCTCGCAGCGGCAGCCACAGCGTCAGGGCTTCCCGGGCCTTCTTGCCCACCGGCAGCACACGGGTCTTGCTGCCTTTGCCCAGCACCTGCACCAGGCCGTCGGCCAGATCCAGCTGTTCGAGGTTCAGGCTGGTCAGCTCGGAGAGACGCAAGCCGCAGGAGTAGAACAGTTCCAGGATCGCCTGGTCGCGATGGGCCAGGAAGTCGTCTTCTACCGCGCCGTCGAGCAGTTGCAGGGTGCGATCGGTATCCAGGGTATTGGGCAGGCGACGTTCGCCCTTGGGCGGTGCCAGGCCGTTGGCCGGGTCGTGATCGCACAGCCCTTCGCGGTTCAGGTAGTGATAGAGCCCGCGCACGGCGGACAGAAGGCGTGCCAGGCTGCGTGATGACTGACCTTGCTGGTGCAGGCGGGCAATCATGCTGCGCAAGCCCTGGATATCCAGGTCGGTCCAGCTGCGCACCTGCTGCTTTTCACAGAATCCCAACACCTTGTCGAGATCGCGCCGGTAGGCCAGCAGGGTATGGGGCGACACCTGGCGCTCACTGCGCAGGTGTGCGCAGTAGGCATCCAGTTGCTGCTGCATGGTCAGCGTACCGAGCGCAGCGAGTGAGTGAAGCGCGGCAGCACGCGGCCGGTGACTTCAGCGATGTAATTGAGGAACAGGGTGCCCACCGAGCTCTTGTAGTGCTGCGGGTCACGGCTGGCGATGGCCAATACACCGTGCATGCCCTGGTGCGCCAGGGCGACTACCGCAGTGGAGCCGATCTGCTTGCGCTGTTCTTCGCCGAAGAGAAAGTCCAGTTCGTGCTCGCGCAGGCTTCCACTGACACTCTTGCCTTCTGAAAGCAGGCCACCGATGGCGCCTTGGGCTTCGGCGGCGGAGACCCAGCGCCCTACCGGCATGGGGCTGTCGCTGAACAGAATCAGGCTGACGAAGGGCACCTGGAAATCCTGGCGCAGGCTGTCTTCGACACTCATCACCACCTCTTCCAGGCTGGTGGCGTCCATCAGGGCCAGGATCAGGCGTCGGGTCTTGTCGAACAGCCGGTCGTTGTCCCGGGCCACGTCCATCAATTGCGACAGGCGATGGCGCATCTCGATGTTGCGCTCGCGCAGGATCTTCATCTGCCGCTCCACCAGCGATACGGTGTCGCCGCGCTGGTGCGGAATGCGCAAGGCCGGGAGCAACTCGTCGTGCTCGACGAAGAAGTCCGGATGGGCCTCCAGGTACGCGGCGACGGCGGCTGCGTCCAGGTCGGCAGAAGGCGTTGGGTCGGGCTTTGCGGCGGGAGCCTGCGGCTGATCAGTCATGGATTTCGCTCACTTAAAGACGCACCTGTCCTTCGTATACGCGCACTGCCGGACCGGTCATCATCACCGGTTGGCCAGGGCCTGCCCATTCAATGGACAGGCGCCCGCCCGGCAGGTCGATCAATAGGGGCGAATCCATCCACCCCTGGCTGATCGCGGCCACTGCGGCTGCGCAGGCGCCGGTACCGCAGGCCTGGGTTTCCCCGGCGCCACGTTCCCAGACCCGCAATTGCGCGCGTTGACGGTCCAGCACCTGGAGAAAGCCGACATTGACCCGCGCCGGGAAGCGCGGGTGATGCTCGATCTTCGGCCCCAGTTCGTGTACCGGCGCGCTGTTGATGTCATCCACCCGCAACACGGCGTGAGGGTTGCCCATGGACACGGCGGCCAGCTCGACCTGCAGGCCGTCGACGTCCAGCGTGTAGCTGTCGGCCTGGGCCGGGGCCTGGAACGGAATGTCCGCCGGCACCAGGCGCGGAGCCCCCATGTTGACGCTGATCTGTCCGTCGTTGCGTACATCCAGTTCGATGACGCCGCTCTTGGTCTCGACGCGGATCTGACGCTTGGTGGTCAGGCGCTTGTCCAGTACGAAACGGGCGAAGCAGCGGGCGCCGTTGCCGCACTGTTCCACTTCGGAGCCGTCGGAGTTGAAGATCCGGTAACGGAAGTCCACGTCCGGGTTGCTCGGGGCCTCGACGATCAGCAGTTGATCGAAGCCGATTCCGGTATGGCGATCACCCCATTGTTTGGCGTGCTTGGGCAAAATATGCGCGTGCTGGCTGACCAGGTCGAGAACCATGAAGTCATTGCCCAGGCCATGCATCTTGGTAAAACGCAGCAGCATGGTCTTACTCCGGCAGCAGGCTTTCGCCAGCGAATAACTCGGCTACCGTCTCGCGGCGACGCACTTCAACAGCCTGGTCACCATCGACCAGTACTTCAGCGGCACGGCCGCGGGTGTTGTAGTTCGAGCTCATGACGAAACCATAGGCACCAGCGGAATGCACCGCCAGCAGATCGCCCTCGGCCAGGGCCAGGTTGCGTTCCTTGGCGAGGAAGTCGCCGGTTTCGCAGATCGGTCCGACGATGTCGTAGGTGCGGGGTTCGGCATCCCGCGGCTGGACGGCACTGACATCCATCCAGGCCTGGTACAGCGCTGGGCGGATCAGGTCGTTCATGGCGCCGTCGACGATGGCGAAATCCTTGTGTTCGGTGTGCTTGAGGTACTCGACACGGGTCAGCAGTACACCGGCGTTGGCCACGATGAAGCGGCCCGGTTCGAACACCAGGGCCAGGTCGCGGCCATCCAGGCGTTCACGCACGGCCTTGATGTAGTCGGCGGCCAGTGGCGGCTCTTCGTCGCGATAACGCACGCCCAGACCGCCACCCAGATCGATGTGGCGCAGGTAGATGCCGCATTCTCCAAGACGATCCACCAGATCCAGCAGGCGGTCGAGGGCGTCGATGAAAGGCGCCAGGGTGGTCAGTTGCGAGCCGATGTGGCAGTCGACCCCGACGATATCCAGGTTCGGCAGCTGCGCGGCGCGGATGTACACGTCCTCGGCAGTCGCAATGTCGATGCCGAATTTGTTTTCCTTGAGCCCGGTGGAGATATACGGGTGGGTGCCGGCATCGACGTCGGGATTGACTCGCAGCGAGATTGGCGCGCGAACACCCAGTTCGGCGGCCACCAGCTGCAGGCGCTCAAGCTCTTCTGCGGACTCGACGTTGAAGCAATGGACGCCCACTTCCAGGGCTCGGCGCATGTCGTCACGGGTCTTGCCGACACCGGAAAAGACAATCTTGTCGGCTTGGCCGCCAGCCGCCAGGACGCGCTCCAGCTCGCCCCGGGAGACGATGTCGAAGCCTGCGCCCAAGCGCGCCAGGACATTCAGCACACCCAGGTTGGAGTTGGCTTTTACCGCGAAGCAGACCAGGTGCGGCATGCCGGCAAGCGCCTCGGCATAGGCCAGGTACTGGGCCTCGATGTGCGCTCGGGAGTAGACGTAGGTCGGCGTGCCGAAACGCTCGGCAATGGCGGACAGGGCTACGCCTTCCGCGAACAGCTCACCGTCGCGGTAGTTGAAAGCGTCCATGGTGAGCCCTTAGTAGGTGTCGTGCTTGTGCGACTTCGACTGCGATTTCGCCTGTTCTTCTGGGGATTTGCTGTCATCGGGCAGATACAGCGGGCCTTTCTGGCCGCAGGCGGTAACAAGGCAGGCAACCGCGACGAGCGCAGCAAGGGAAGAGATCAGGCGCTTCATGGCGAAATCCTTGAGAATGCGTAAATTGCGCCCGAGTATACCGGCCACCCGGCAGCTTGCCTATGCAGCGTAACTCCCGTCCAGCGGGCCTTTGCCAGGGGCTGCTCAGAGGCTTTGGTCGGCTTCCGACACAATGGGCGTCGCATTTATCCGCCTGTTCGGTATCCTTTGCATTCGCCGGGGAGCGTCCGTATCTTGCGGCGCTTGAGCGTGAGTAGACACTTTTTGAGGTTCCTGCAATGAGTTTGACCGAAGCCCGTTTTCACGACCTGGTGGACGCCACCCAGCAGACGCTGGAGGATATTTTCGATGAAAGCGACCTGGACATTGACCTGGAAAGCTCCGCCGGAGTGCTCACCGTCAAGTTCGACAACGGCAGCCAGGTGATCTTCAGCCGCCAGGAACCTTTGCGCCAGCTATGGCTGGCCGCCCGCTCCGGTGGTTTCCACTTCGACTACGACGAGGAAAGCGAGCGCTGGATGTGCGACAAGAGTGAAGAGCAGCTGGGGGAGATGCTGGAACGCATCGTTCTCGAACAGGCGGATATCAAGCTCGATTTCGAAGGGCTCTGAGGTCGTGACTCAGCCTGCCGCAGCCCGACCGCCCAAGCCGCTCTACAGTAATGTCAGCCCGGCGGTCAGTTCGCCGTGCATCAGTCTGTGCCGTCTCGATGAGGAGAAGGTCTGCCGCGGCTGTTTCCGCCATGTGGAGGATATTCGCGAGTGGCGTTCGGCCGATGACGAGCGGCGGCGAGTGATCTGCGCACAAGCGCTGCAGCGCAAACAGAGCGGTACAGCCGGGGGACTTTAGGTTCGTACTGGTACGGTTTGTTTATTCAGTGTGCTGTGATAGTGTCCGACTTCGCCTCGCTACATCGAGGCCGGTGAGAACCCCGTCTTATTTGGCGGGGTTTTGCTTTTTTGTGCAGAAAAAATAGGAGTCAGCCAGGATCATGAGTACTGCACCATCCATCATCCTTACCCGCCTTGACGTGCAACGTCTGGAGCGCCTGATCGACAGCCTGGACGACTCGCTGCCAGGCGTCATTGCACTGCAAACCGAGTTGGATCGTGCCGAAACGCTGGTGGGTCACGATGAAGTACCGGCCGGTGTCGTAACCATGAACTCGCGTGTGCATTGCCGTGAGGAAAGCAGTGGCAAGGACTATCACCTGACCCTGGTTTATCCACAGGACGCCAACGCCGACGAAGGCAAGATTTCGATCCTTGCACCCGTGGGCAGCGCCTTGCTGGGCTTGCAGGTGGGTCAATACATCGACTGGCCGGCGCCGGGTGGCAAGACCCTGAAGCTGACTCTGCTGGAAGTGGAATACCAGCCGGAAGCCGCGGGCGACTACCACCTCTGATTTGCGGCTAGACCTGCTCGAGCGCGTCGTTCAGTGCGCGCTCCAGGCTGGCCTTGTAGCGCAGATACACAATGCTCGAACTTTGCATATCACCGAGCAGGCCGGACAGGTCCAGGTCGGTGATGTAGCAGCGATAGCGTTCCGGTTCACGGCGCTGTCCGACGATTTCTTGGGCCACCGCGCTGAATAGCTGGTTGCCATATTCCAGTTCGGAAAACTCCCGTTGATTGCAGTACAGCGAGACTTGCACCTGGCCAGGTGCAGCCTTGCCGATGATCGCCTGCACGTCATAAAAGGCCTTGTCCACAGGGGTCGCAGGTGCTGGTCGCGGCTCTACCCGGCGCGCCCGACCGGTGCCTGAGGGCAGTATCTGCAAGTAGAGTGTGTCCAAAGGTTTCTCGCCCTGGCTACTGTCCATCGACTGTAGCGCTTCACGGCGGTAGAGGATCGACTGCAGGAAGCGCTGCAGGGGCACCAGCAGGCTTTGTTCGTCGTGGTACGGCAGGGTCTGCTGCCACAGGGCGTTGTGCTCATCGAGGATATAGAGTTCGGCGTGCTGCTCGATGATCCGGTAGAACACCTGAATGCAGTCTGGCTGGCCCATGGGCAGGATCAGCGCCAGGTCGTGATCTTCCAGGGCCATGGGATCGAGGTGCAGGGGGCTATAGCGGGCTTGCTCCTGGCCCAGGTATTCAAGCAGTGCGGCGGGTGTCGCCATGGCCCGATGCCGAACCTGGCCGGGTACCAGTTCGAGGACGTGAAAGTGCTGCTGGACCTGGATCAGGTAGCGGTAGTTGAGCTGACTGAGCAGGAGGTGGTGCGCGGTTTCGAACAGCTCCTCCACCCGCCGAGCGATGAACTGTGCGCGGTTGTGGCAGAAGCAGCGGACCCGCAACCGTGGTTGTGAGTCGGACGGCAGGTTATTGAGGTAGTCCCGCAGGCATTCGAGCAAGGCATGTTCAGCGTCATAGCGCCCGACCATGACCTCGTTCCAGCTATTGAG
Organism: Pseudomonas danubii; assembly: GCF_042980055.1. Taxonomy (NCBI): domain Bacteria; kingdom Pseudomonadati; phylum Pseudomonadota; class Gammaproteobacteria; order Pseudomonadales; family Pseudomonadaceae; genus Pseudomonas; species Pseudomonas danubii. The sequence goes on along the minus strand of NZ_CP116502.1, from coordinate 955,343 downwards.
GGTGACCTGATCCAGGGTCAGCACCAGGTTTTCCCGCACCCCGGCGTAGCTCAGGGAGTCGGTGCGCTCGGTGGTCATGAGAATGTTCAGGTCGCGGTGATGCTTGAGCGGGTCGACTCCGACGTTCACCAGGATCAGCACTTCGCCGGGTACGCTGGCATGCAGCAGCTGGTCTTCGTCGACGGTGGTCAGTGGCAGGGCCACCGTCTGTTGCAGGCTGCCGAGCAAGTTGAACAGCTCGAACTCGCTCAGGTCGCTGCTGCCAGGGTGCAGCGCCAGGCGCGTGCTGCTATCGATCACCCCATTGCGATGGCACCAGGTCAGCAGCTCAAGCAATTCACGGCTGCGCTTGATAGGCGCGAAGTGCTCCCACTCCAGGGCGGTCAGATTGCCGTTGTACAGGCCCCAATGAGTCTGCCCTGGTTCTTTCTTGTTCGGCGATTGCACCAGGGTCAGGGTGTCTTCCGCGAGGTCCGGGGCGATACCGGGATTGATGAACTCGATTTTTCCCGCCTTGCGTTCGAATGCTGCGTACAGGCGTCGGCCCAGCACGTTCAAGTCGCGCTTATTGATCAGGCTGGCGGCCTGTTCGGTGCGGGCGAACTGGGTCAGGAAGCGGTAGCTGTAGTTGAGCTCGTTGACCAGCGCCCGGCGCTCGCTGCTGACCTGGCGCACTTTCCATTGGCTGCGACTGTCCAGCAGGGCCAGCTGGCGCTGATCCCAGCCCCATTCGCTGGCCAGGCGCTCAAGCAGTGCCCGCTGCCAGCTCGGGCTGCGAGCGCCATTGCCGCTGGAAAGCTTGCGGTTGACCTTGAGGTACAGGCTGCGCCGTACCAATTCCAGACGCTCGGGCTCGCCACGGGCCTTGAGGTATTCCTCGATGCGTCGGTAAACCACGATATAGGGGTCGAGCTCGTCCAGGTCCAGGCGGTTGGCGAACACCGCCTGCTTGAAGCGCAGGCTCAGGCACTGGACCCTGGGATGCTCACTGGCGTAGACCTCGATCAGCAGCAGCTTGAGTACTGATTTGTAGGGGGACTCGATGCCCTTGAACAGCTGCCAGAGTCCGGCTCCGATGAACTCTCCGGGCGGAATGCGTGCCATGTGGCCCAGGTCCAGGTTCTCTTCGGCGGGTACGAAGCGCTTGGAGAGCAGGGTGTGGATGTAGCGCTCGTAGCGGGACTCCTCGTACACCGGCACCAGCCACCACAACGGCGTGCGTCCGGCCAACCAGATGGCGGTGCGGTAGAACTCGTCGAGCAGCAGGTAGTGCTGGGTGGTGCCGCAATCATCCGAACTCAACTGTGTATCCCGCTCGCCGCGGACAAAACGGCTGGGGTCGATCAGGAAAAAGTGCGCCTCGGCGCCCTGGCCCGCGGCCCAGACTTCCAGCAACTGGCATTTCTTCTGCAGTTCGGCCAGCTCGGTTTCGCTCAGGTCCGGCGCATGGCACACCCAGACATCCATGTCGCTCTGGTCCGCCTGGGCCAGGGTGCCCAGGCTGCCCATGAGAAACAGGCCGTGGATAGGTCGAGGTGGATTGCCATGACGAGGCTTGTAGGAAAAGGAGCGGGTCAGGCGCTGGGCTTCAGCCAGGGCTTGCGGGTCGGGCTCGTAGTTGGACAGTCCCGCCGGGGTAGCGCCGGAAACGTAGCCGGGCAGCAGTGGATGATTGACGTGAAAGAACAGTGGCAGCAGGTTGAGGACCAGCTGCTGGCGTGCCGACAACCCTTCCATTGCCCGAGCCATGCGTCCGGCATTGAGGGTGAGAAAACGCGCGCGCAGTTGACTGAGAACCTTGCGATCGATTCCTTCATCCAGATCGGGACGGATTTCATGGGTATGGGGCATTTCAAGCTGAGCTCGAACGTGGCGGTTTGAGGACGGCAGCAGTTTATCGTCAGACAAGACCGAGCCTTAAGCTGATTTTGTTTTTTGACGCCAGATTTCTAGCGTATTGGCGGGAGGGTGCCTACGGAATCCGACAGACGGGAACCCCGCAGGCCGAGGAACGGTGTTCAGGCGGTTTCTTTGACGCTCAGGATGGTCAGCAGGCCTTGGGCATGTTCAGCAGCATCCCGGCCAAGGCTGGTCAGGTAGCCCCCATCGGGCTGGGTAATCAGTTCTTTGTCAAACAGGCGTTGGGCGGCGGCGATGGCAGAAGGGGCGGCAGTCTGATGGATTTTCAGGCCTTCCTGGGAGTTGTCCAGGTTGAAGAGTGCAAGGATTTCCAGTTCGGCAACCAACTCAGGGGTATACGACATAAGGACTCCAGACTTTCTAGGAATGAGAGGTCAGCGTTCTTAAGGTGACCGCAGAACGGCGGCGTGTCCAGCATTCGCTGAGGACTTTTGTACCTGGGGGCAGCGGTCTTTGGCCGCAGGGTGCCTGCAGTGTAGTCAGGTCGGGAGTGGCGTGCCGGAGCGTTGCTGCGGGCAGCGCTCCGGTAGTACCGGCTTACTGCTTCTCTGGAGGCAGTTCCGGCAGGGCGCGCAGCGCGGCTTCGTACCATTGGGTATCGAAGGCGCGGTCTTCCTCGAGGATCGCATCGATCTCGACAGCCAGGACGTGGGCCATCAGGTTGAGGATTTCTTCCCGCTCGTAACCCACCAGAGTCAGCTTATTGAAGGTGGCCTTGGCTGCTGGCGGATTGTCGCTTTCGATCTGGTTCTCGATCGCTTCGATCAGGGTGTTTTCGGCGAACTCTTCTTCGTCGTTGTCGATATCGGTTGGCTCGCTCATGGCAGGCTCCTCAAGGAAAGGTCGCCAGTTTACTCGTATTCAGAGGCTGGATGCTGCTGGTCAGAAGTGGATTAACCTTCTATAAAAAGTCCTGCCGACCCCCTGCACGGCCTGGAGGCTATGGGATGTTCAAGCTTTATGGCTTCGCCATCAGCAACTACTACAACATGGTCAAACTGGCCCTGCTGGAAAAGGGCCTGCCCTTCGAGGAGGTGTTGTTCTACGCCGGCCAGAGCCCCGAGGCGCTGGCCATCAGTCCCCGGGGCAAGGTTCCGGTGCTGGAAGTGGAGCAGGGCTTTATCAGTGAAACCAGCGTGATTCTCGATTACCTGGAGCAGGTCCATCCCGAGCCGGCGCTGCTCCCGGGAGATGCCTTCGAGAGGGCACAGGTGCTGGCACTGGCCAAGGAGATCGAACTCTATATCGAGCTGCCGGCCCGAGCCTGTTTCCCCGAAGTGTTCTTCGGTGCAACGCTGCCCGAGGCCATCAAGGAAAAGGCTGGAGTCGAATTGCTGCAGGGTTTTGCCGCATTGCGCCGGCATGCTCGGTTCGCGCCGTATGTGGCGGGTACCAGCCTGAGCGTGGCGGACCTGTATTTCCAGTACAGCGTGAACCTGGCCCTGGTCGTTGGGGACAAGCTGTTCGGGATCGATTTTCTGGCCGATATGCCAGAGGCCAGGGCTCTGTTGGAGCGCCTGGAACAGACGCCCAACGCCAGGCGGATTGCCGCTGACAAGGCTGCGCTGATTACCGCCAGGCGATCGGGGCGCTAGCGTCGGGTAGCCCGCTTGCAGGGACCGGCAGAAGGGTTGCCGGCCCCTACGGCCAGGGGCTTAGCGGCTGGCCAGCAACGCCTGGCCGCGAGCCACGGCAGCCCGGACCTGGGCTGGAGCGGTGCCGCCGATGTGGTTACGGGCATTCACCGAACCTTCCAGGGTCAGCACGGCAAACACGTCCTGCTCGATCTGGTCGCTGAATTTGCGCAGTTCTTCCAGGCTCATTTCTGCCAGGTCCTTGCCAGTCTCCACACCGTACTTCACGGCATGGCCGACGATTTCGTGGCAGTCACGGAACGGCAGGCCACGGCGCACCAGGTAGTCCGCCAGGTCGGTGGCGGTGGAGAAGCCGCGCAGGGCCGCTTCACGCATGATGGCGTGCTTGGGCTTGATGGCCGGGATCATGTCGGCGAAGGCCCGCAGTGAGTCGCGCAGAGTGTCGGCAGCGTCGAACAGCGGTTCCTTGTCTTCCTGGTTGTCTTTGTTGTACGCCAGGGGCTGGCCCTTCATCAGGGTCAGCAGGCCCATCAGTGCGCCGAACACTCGGCCGCTCTTGCCCCGCACCAGCTCTGGTACGTCGGGGTTTTTCTTTTGCGGCATGATCGAGCTGCCGGTGCAGAAGCGGTCCGGCAGATCGATGAACTGGAACTGCGCGCTGGTCCACAGCACCAGCTCTTCGGAGAAGCGCGACAGGTGCATCATTGCCACGCTGGCGGCGGCGCAGAATTCGATGGCGAAGTCACGGTCGGAGACGCTGTCCAGGGAGTTGCCGCCCACGGCTTCGAAGCCCAGCAGCTGGCAGGTCAGCTCGCGGTCGATGGGGTAGGTGGTGCCGGCCAGCGCAGCGCTGCCCAGGGGCATGCGGTTGGTGCGCTTGCGGCAGTCCACCAGGCGCTCGTAGTCGCGGCTGAGCATTTCGAACCAGGCCAGCATGTGGTGCCCGAAGGTCACGGGCTGGGCGGTCTGCAGGTGAGTGAAGCCCGGCATGATGCTTTCGGCTTCGCGCTCGGCCAGCTCCAGCAGGCCTTTTTGCAGGCGGGTGATCTCGGCCAGGATCAGGTCGATTTCGTCCCGCAGCCACAGGCGGATGTCGGTGGCCACCTGATCATTGCGGCTGCGTCCGGTGTGCAGCTTCTTGCCGGTGATGCCGATGCGGTCGGTCAGGCGCGCTTCGATGTTCATGTGCACGTCTTCAAGGTCCACGCGCCAGTCGAAGCTGCCGGCCTCGATCTCGCCCTGGATGGTCTTCAGGCCGTCGATGATGCTGTCACGCTCGGCGTCAGTGAGCACGCCAACCTTGGCCAGCATGGTGGCATGAGCGATGGAGCCCATGATGTCGTGGCGATACAGGCGCTGGTCGAAAGTGACAGAGGCGGTGAAGCGGGCGACGAAGGCGTCGACGGGTTCACTGAAGCGGCCGCCCCAGGACTGATTGGTCTTGTCAGTGCTCATGAATTCGCTCGTGATCTGCTGAAGGAAGATGGCGTAAAAAACAGGCGCCGATAATAACAGGGTTGCCTGGGCTGTCGCTGGCACTGGTCGGCAGCTTTTTTCTCCGGGCCTGTGCTGCGTGGCTTGTCGCCGGTCCCGAGGGCGCAGAGACTGAGGTCGGCACAATCCAGAGTGGATCAGGACAGGGGGGCCTTGAGTGCGGAAGGTGATATCGATCAAACGATATTTATCGATTGAGCAATATCGTCTTGGCAACCGTCTACAGTTGGACAGGAGGACCGGCACAATTGCGTAACACCCCTCGCGTGTTCGCAGTGAGTCTGTCCATCGAGTTCACTCCGCGCAGGTCCATGCAACTCGCCCACGAAACGAGGCGGGTGCGGCCAGGGTGGACACCGACCACAGTAACGAGGGGGGCTTTGTGTTGAATACCAGCATTCCCTGCAACGCCGTCGCGCATCCACCGACCTTGGGCGGTATCGGGCAGGTCCGGGTAAATATTGGTGCCCGACTTGCGGCACTTTTTGGCCTTCGCACTAGTCTTATCGTGGATCGCCGTGACGGACGTCACTCCACCTGTCTACGCTATCCTTGTGCGAGACTCACGCAGGAATCCAGCGCAATATGAATGTCCTGATCGTTGATGACGAACCCCTAGCCCGCGAGCGCCTGAGCCGGATGGTCAGTGAGCTTGAGGGATACAGTGTCCTGGAGCCCAGCGCCACCAATGGCGAAGAGGCACTGAGCCTGATCGACAGCCTGAAGCCGGATATCGTCTTGCTCGATGTCCGCATGCCGGGTCTGGACGGTCTGCAGGTCGCCGGAAAATTGTGCGAACGCGAGACGCCTCCGGCGCTGGTGTTTTGCGCGGCCCCGGACGAATTCGCCTTAGAGGCCTTCGATGCCAGCGGGGTCGGGCACCTGGTCAAGCCCGTGCGCCCAGAACTGCTGCTGGAGGCGCTGAAAAAGGCCGAGAAGCCCAATCGTGTGCAGTTAGCGGCCCTGACCCGGCCGGCGGCGGAAAGCGGCAATGGCCCGCGTAGTCACATCAGCGCCCGCACCCGTAAGGGTATCGAGCTGATTCCTCTGGCTCAGGTGGTGTATTTCATTGCTGACCACAAGTATGTGACCTTGCGCCACGAAAGCGGCGAGGTGCTTCTGGATGAGCCATTGAAGGCATTGGAAGACGAATTTGGTGAGCGCTTTGTGCGTATTCACCGCAATGCGCTGGTGGCCCGAGAGCGGATCGAACGACTGCAGCGTACGCCCCTGGGACATTTCCAGCTGTACCTCAAGGGGCTCAATGGTGATGCCCTGATCGTTAGCCGACGCCATGTGGCGGGTGTGCGCAAGATGATGCAGCAGCTCTAGACCGCGACTCAAGGCCCACAAAAAGGCAAGCCTGGCGTCGGGAGGGCGCTGCGTTTCTGATACAAGTCAAAGCTGCTTTGGCTGAGCTGTTATTATCTGCCGTATCTATTCAGTACGGATTGATCCATGTCCTCTCGCGAAATCCGCATCGCTACCCGCAAAAGTGCACTGGCCTTGTGGCAGGCCGAATACGTCAAAGCCCGTCTGCAAGAGGCCCATCCGGGCCTCGTCGTGACCCTGGTGCCCATGGTCAGTCGCGGTGACAAACTGCTGGACTCGCCCCTGTCGAAAATCGGCGGCAAGGGCCTGTTCGTCAAAGAGCTGGAAACCGCACTGCTGGAAAACCAGGCCGACATCGCTGTGCATTCGATGAAAGATGTGCCCATGGACTTTCCCGAAGGCCTGGGGTTGTTCTGCATCTGCGAGCGTGAAGATCCACGTGACGCCTTTGTTTCCAATACCTACGCCAGCCTTGAGCAATTGCCGGAAGGCAGCGTGGTGGGTACCTCCAGCCTGCGCCGCCAGGCTCAACTGCTGACCCGTCGGCCTGATCTGCAGATTCGTTTTCTGCGGGGCAACGTCAATACTCGGCTGGCCAAGTTGGATGCCGGTGAGTACGACGCCATTATCCTGGCCGCCGCCGGCCTGATCCGTCTGGGCTTCGAAGACCGCATCAGTTCGTCCATCAGTGTCGATGAGAGTCTGCCCGCCGGTGGCCAAGGCGCAGTCGGCATCGAGTGCCGTAGTGCCGATACTGAAATTCACGCGTTGCTGGCGCCTCTGCATCATGCCGACACAGCCAGCCGGGTGACTGCCGAGCGAGCGCTGAACAAGCATTTGAACGGTGGCTGCCAGGTTCCGATTGCCTGCTACGCGGTGCTCGAAGGCGATCAGATCTGGCTGCGTGGCCTGGTCGGCGAGCCTAGCGGTGGCCTGTTGTTGAGCGCGCAAGCGCGTGGCCCGCGAGCGTCGGCTGCTGAACTGGGGGTGAAGGTGGCAGACGACCTGTTGGCCCAGGGCGCCGATGACATCCTGCGCGCGGTCTACGGCGAGGCGGGCGAAGAGTGATCGGGTGGCGCCTGCTGCTGACTCGGCCGAGGGAAGATAGCGCTGCGTTGGCAGCGACCCTGGCTGAGGTCGGTGTCTTCAGCAGCAGCCTGCCGCTACTGGAGATTCAAGCCTTGCCTGTCAGCGATTCGCAGCGGGCGATCCTGCTGGAACTGGATCGTTACTGTGCGCTGATCGTGGTCAGCAAGCCTGCCGCGCACCTTGGCCTTGGCTTGCTGCGAGCCTATTGGCCTCAGCCTCCCGCTCAAAGCTGGTTCAGTGTCGGTGCCGGTAGCGGGCAGATCCTTGCGGATGCCGGTCTGCAAGTTTTCTACCCTCAAACAGGTGATGACAGCGAAGCCTTGCTTGAACTTCCCCAATTGCGCGAGGCTATCCGGCGGCCTGAGCCACGGGTGCTGATCGTCCGTGGAGAGGGCGGTCGCGAGCTGCTCTCTGAGCGCTTGCGTGACCTAGGTGCTAGTGTCGATTATCTGGAACTCTACCGTCGGTGCCTGCCGCATTACGCCAAGGATGCGCTGCTTGAGCGGATTCAGGGGGAACGCTTGAACGGCCTGGTGGTCAGCAGTGGACAGGGTTTCAGCCACTTGCAGCAGTTGGCCGGCCCAGCCTGGTCGCAGTTGGCGAAGATGCCGTTGTTTGTTCCAAGCCCCCGGGTCGCCGAAATGGCACGTGCCGCCGGGGCGGAAAAAGTTGTGGATTGTCGCGGCGCCAGTGCCGCGGCTTTGCTAACGGCGTTACGGGAGCAACCCGTGCCCGTTCTCTAAACGCAAAGGATGGATACGTGAGCGAAACAGCCTTGCCTAAAGATGAAGTGCGGCCGGTGCCTGAAGCACCTGCCGAGCCCACGACCCCAACCGTTGAGCGTCGTGGCAACGGGTTGGCGATACTGGCCCTGCTGCTGGGGGCGGCGGGTGTCGCCGCTGGCGGCTGGGGGATCTGGCAGGTGCGCAGCCTGCAAGCCAACAACCAGCAGCAACTGAGCCAGCTGCAGGCCTTGGGGGATCAGGCGCAGAGTTTCAAACTCAGTGAACAGCGCCTGAGTGCACGCCTGGAACAACTGCCGGCAGCCGATGAGCTGGAGGACCGGCGGCGGCTGGTGGCCCAGTTGCAAGGTGATCAGCAGCGCTTGAGTCAGCGCTTGGAAACCGTGCTCGGCGCCAGCCGCAAGGACTGGCGCCTGGCCGAGGCCGAGCATCTGCTGCGTCTGGCCAGTCTGCGTCTGTCTGCACTGCAAGACATCAGCAGTGCTCAGGCACTGGTCCAGGGCGCAGACGATATCCTGCGGGAGCAGAACGACCCGGGCTCTTTCGCTGCACGCGAGCAATTGGCCAAGAGCCTGGCGGCTCTGCGCAGTACCGAGCAACCAGATCGCACCGGCCTGTTCCTGCAACTGGGAGCCCTGCGTGATCAGGTCCTTGAGCTCAGCGCCGTGGCTCCGGAGTACAAGGACCGCGGCGAGTCACTGCTGGGGCTGACCGCCGACGGTGACGGCGCGAGCCGCTGGGCGCAGTGGTGGGATCAGATCTCCCGCTATTTCCGCATCGATTTCAATGCCGACAAGAACATCCGTCCGTTGCTGGCCGGCCAGGGGCTGACTCAGGTACGCCTGGCCCTGAGCCTGACGTTGGAGCAGGCACAGTGGGCCGCCTTGAATGGTCAGGCGGCGGTCTATACCCAGGCACTGACCGAGGCACGTGATGTACTGACCAGCAACTTCAATCAGGACAATCCGCAAAGCAAGATCATGCTTGAGCGCTTGTCCGAACTGAGCAAGCAGCCCGTGACTGTTGTCACCCCGGATCTGGCCAAGACCCTGAGCACGGTCCAGGCCTATCTCGAGCGGCGCAATCTGAACGCTGAAGATTCAGTCAAGCCTCTGGCCAAACCTGCGGCGAACACCGCCCAGGAGACGAGCCCATGAAGCGCGTCTATGTGATCGTTCTACTGCTCATTGCAGCCATCGGCCTGTTAGGGTTGGCCATTGCCGAGCATCCCGGGTACGTGCTGATCGCCTACAGCAACTTCCGCTATGAATCGAGCCTGTGGGCAACCCTGGCCCTGGTGGCGCTGATCTGGTTGGTGATCTGGGGCATCAAGCTGCTGATCGAATTGGTGATGGTCTCTGGTGGTGTGGTCAATCCCTGGTCGCGGCGCAATCGGAGTCGCCGGGTACAAATCGCCATCGAGCAGGGCCAGATGGACCTTGCCGAAGGTCGTTGGGCCAGCGCGCAAAAACACCTGCACCGTGCTGCAGAGGCCGAACGTCAACCACTGTTGTATTACCTCGGTGCGGCCCGCGCCGCCAACGAGCAAGGCCACTATGAGGAGTGCGACCAGTTGTTGGAGCGGGCACTGACTCGCCAGCCCCAGGCCGAGCTGGCGGTCGCCTTGAGTCATGCCCAGTTGCAGACCGACCGCGGTGATACCGAAGGTGCCCTGAGCACCCTGCAAGCGATGCATGAGCGCCATCCCCATAGCGTTCAGGTCCTGCGCCAGTTGCAGCGCCTGCATCAACAGCGTGGTGACTGGTCGGCGCTGATCCGTTTGCTGCCCGAGTTGCGCAAGGACAAGGCCCTGCCGGCCAGCGAGTTGCAGGAGCTGGAGCGTCGCGCCTGGGGTGAGAACCTGACCTTGGCGGCACGGCGCGAAGAGGATCAGGTGGCAGCCCTGCAGTCTCTCAATCGAGCCTGGCAGCAACTGACTTCGGCCCAACGCCAGGAGCCACAGCTGGTGCTGGCCTACGCCGAACAACTGCGTCAGCTGGGGGCGGGAGCCGAGGCTGAAGAGGCCCTGCGCACAGCCCTCAAGCGCAAATATGAAAGCCACCTGGCACGGCTTTACGGATTGGTGCGCGGCAGCGATCCATCGCGCCAGTTGCAGACTGCCGAGCACTGGTTGAAGGAGCATGCGGACGACCCGAGTTTGCTGCTGACCCTGGGCCGTCTGTGTCTGCAGAACAGTCTGTGGGGCAAGGCCCGGGACTACCTGGAAAGCAGCCTGCGACTGCAGCGCAATCCTGAAGCCTGTGCCGAGCTGGCTCGTTTGCTGGCGCAACTGGGTGATACCGAGCGCAGCAACCAGCTGTTCCAGGAAGGCCTGGGAATGCTCGACGAGCGCCTGCTGGCGTCACCGTTGCCGGTTCCGGTACGGATCTGAAGCGTCTTCAGGGCCGGTTGCCGGTTGCAGGCAACCGGCCTGTTTTTATTTGGGGTTGATGGCTCATTCACGGTTGATTGTCGATCCGCTGCGGCATAGCGCTTCTTGAAAGGAGCGAGCGCTTTCTCTACCGTGGCTGCCTGTTTCTCTCCGTTACGGATATCTCATGTCGCTGGCCGGCTCTCGCTTGCTGTTCTCCCTGGTGTTCCTGGTGGGGGCTTTTGCCTCGTGGGCGGCGTTCAACCTGCAATCCGGTGGTAGCCTGGAATCCTGCACCTTGTGGGGCGTGCAACGCTTGCTGCTGATGATGTTCGCTGGCGTCAATCTACTGGCTGTGGTGCAGGGGCCGGGGCGCATGGGACGAGCTGTCTACTGGGCGCTCAACCTGATACTGGGCCTGTTCGGGGTGATCACTGCCGGGCGTCATGTGTTGTTGCAGAACATTCCTTCCGAGCAACTCCTGGCCTGCCTGCCGGACATGCCGTTCATGTTGCGCAACCTGTCCTGGTGGCAGGCACTGCAATTGACCTTCGTGGGGACATCGGACTGCGCGGAGGTCACCTGGACCCTGCTCGACATGAGTCTGCCGGAGTGGAGCCTGCTGTTTTTCGTGATCATGCTGATCTTCAGCGGCTACCGTCTGCTGCGCCTGTTTCGAGCCACTCGCAAGGCTGCAGCGTTGCCCTGAGTCATGGTTTGGTGGGAGGGCGCGGATTAAACGCTTGTATGAACTTTATCTCCTGCGTACCTTGATGCTGTTGTCGAGCGGGCATAATCTGGCCCGCACGCGTCACTGGAATTATGTTGCTCGATGCTGTTGCGCCTGACCGGATCCAGAGTCTCCAGAAGGGGGGCGGCGGGCAAGCGGCATGACCCATAAGGGAAGAGAGATCACCATGCTCGAAAGTTGTCAGAATGCTCAGGAACGCTGGGGTGGAGTGCATCTGCTGATCGACCGCTGGTTGCAGGAGCGTCACGAACTGGTTCGAGCCTATGATGCGTTGGGTGCCGAGCCCGAAGCCCTGAGCGAGAGCAAGAAATCGCTGCAGGAATTCTGCGGGATTCTGGTGGACTACGTTTCCGCCGGTCATTTTGAAATCTACGAGCAGCTCACCAGCGAAGCCAAGGCCTTTGGCGACAAGCGCGGGCTTGAGCTGGCCGATACCATCTATCCGCGTATTGATGTGATCACTGAAAAGCTCCTGGCGTTCAACGACCTGTGTGATGCGGGTCAGTGTGTGGCGCAGAAGTTCAAGGAGCTGGGCGGCCTGTTGCACGAACGCTTCGAACTGGAAGATTGCCTGATCGAAGTGCTGCATAACGCCCACAAGCAGGACGCGGTGGCTCAGGCCTGAAAACAGGGCGGAGCAATACGAGAACGGCACGCCTTGGCGTGCCGTTTTTCGTTCCTGTGCCTTAGTCAGCAACGCCCAGCAGTTCGATCTCGAATACCAGGGGGGTGTAAGGCGCGATCAGGTCGCCTGCGCCTTCGGTGCCGTAGGCCTGATTCGAAGGAATCACCAGTCGCCATTTGGCGCCGGTGGGCATCTGCGACAAGGCGCTGCGCCAGCCTTCGATCACGCTGTCCAGGCGAAACCACTGCGGTTGCTGGGTCTGGTCGAACACGGTGCCATCGGGCAGGCGTCCGGTGTAGCGCACCTGGACTGAACCGTTGGGGCTGGCCTTGTTGCCACTGCCAGGTGCCAGCTCGGTCAGGAGAATGCCATCGGCCAGTTGGCGAACGCCGGGCTTGGCCTTTTCCTGGTCGAGAAAACGTCGTTCGTTTTCCAGGGCCGCTTCAGTTTTCGACTTGCTCGACTGCTCGCTGATCCGTGCATCGTGCTGAGCCAGGATCTGTTCGATGCGTTCGGTTTTTAGGGCCAGTGGCTTGCCTTGATAAGCGGCTTTCAAACCCTCGACCAATGCCTGGATCTGCAGATCGGGCACTTCGTCACGCAGTCGTTCACCGAGGCTTGCGCCCAGGCTGTAGGCAAGGTCGTGAGCGTCATTGGGCGGCGCTTCGGCAGCAGCCTGAGCCAGTGGCAAGAACAGGCTCAGGGATAAAAACAGGTAACGCGACATGGGCACTCTCCGGCCTGAGTAGCGGTGGATTATGCCAGCGACAAAGCACGGGTTGGTGAGCAACTTCGATGACGGCGAAGAACATTTTCAATCCGCTGCAACGCCGGGCTTTCGATACTGTCAACATGCCCTAGCGGCGGTAGCAGCAGAGGTCTAGTATGAGCCGCAACTCACGTCAGCCAGGAGGTAAACCATGTCGGCCAATAAGAAGCCTGTAAATACTCCGTTGCATTTGCTCCAACAGCTGTCGGGCAGCCTGCTCGAACATTTGGAAAACGCTTGTTCCCAAGCCTTGGCTGATGCTGAAAAACTGCTCGCCAAGCTGGAAAAACAACGGGGTAAAGCGCAGGAAAAACTGCACAAATCGCGCACCAAATTGCAGGACGCTGCGGCGGCCGGCAAGGCCAAGGCACAAGCCAAGGCCAAGACCGCGGTGAAAGAACTCGAAGACTTGCTGGACGCATTGAAAGAGCGCCAGGCACAAACCCGCAGCTACATTCTGCAACTCAAGCGCGATGCCCAGGAAAGCCTGAAACTGGCTCAAGGCGTTGGTCGTGTGAAAGAAGCAGTAGCCAAGGCATTGAGCACTCGTGATGCCAAGCCGGTAGCTGTCGCGGCGAAGAAACCAGCGGCCAAGCCTGCAGCTAAAGCACCAGCCAAATCTGCCGCCAAACCAGTGGCGAAAAAAGCGGCTGCCAGCGCAGCTAAACCCGCGGCGAGCAAACCCGCAGCGGCTAAACCTGCCGCCAAGCCTGCGCCTGCCAAACCTGTTGCCGCCAAGACCGCTGCCGCCAAGCCAGCAGCCAAAGCCGCCGCAGCCAAGCCTGCCGCCGCCAAGCCAGTGGCCAAACCTGCCGCCAAATCTGTAGCAGCCAAACCTGCCGCTAAACCAGCAGCCAAGCCTGCGGCCAAACCCGCAGCGGCTAAAACAGCTGCCGCTAAACCTGTCGCAGCCAAACCCGCAGCCAAACCTGCCGCCGCAAAAGCGCCGGCCAAACCTGCTGCCAAACCCGCCAGCAAACCTGCAGTAGCTGCCAAGCCAGCAGCATCGTCGGCTGCTAAACCAGCAGCCAAGCCTGCGGCCAAACCGGCTGCGAAAAAGCCGGCGGCCAAGCCTGCAGCAGCCAAACCTGCTGTGGCCAAATCCGCCACCCCGGCAGCCAAGCCAGCGGCTCCAGCACCGGCTGCGGCCAAGCCCGCTGCACCCGCGCCAGCAGCCTCGCCAGCAGCGGCTGCGAGCACAGCTCCTGCCGCTCCCGCTCCGGTAACTGCCGGTACTCCTTCCAGCGCTTCTTAAGCGCCGGTCGCCGCGACGCGCAGCACCTGCAGCGCGTCGCGGTTGCGTTCGGCGGCTCCGGCCGCCAATCCTTCAAGCCAGTCTTCCAGGCTCTTCGCTTGAACCTCCGGCCATTCCCGTACCCGCTCCTGCAAACGCAACAGCAATTGCCGTTCGGCTTCCAGTTCCAGGGTCTTGACCTGTTCGCGCAAGGCACTCAACTCAAGGTCTTCGCGGGCCGCATCGCGCCAGCCAATGCGCAAGTCGCGCAAAGGTTGAACCACGTCCCGGTGCCAAGGCGCCGCGAGCTCTTTCAACTGCTCCAGGCGCTGGCTATCGCAGCGGACGCCACGCTGGCCAAGCCAGGCACCACAGAGCAGCAGGCAGACATTGGCACCTTCGTCCTGTAGTTGCAGGCAGGCTTCCTGCACGCCGGGAAGGGCATAAATGGTCAGGGAAAAATTCCACAGGTCAGAGGACATAGTGCTACTCGCGCCAGTTGCGAGCGAAGCTGGTAGACTCCGCCGCCATTATGATTCGACTTCAGAACCTGACTTTACAGCGTGGCCCGCAACGTCTGCTAGAAGACGCCGAGCTGACCCTGCACGCCGGCCAGAAAGCCGGCCTGATCGGTGCCAACGGCGCCGGCAAATCCAGCCTGTTCGCCTTGCTGCGCGGCGAGCTGCATCCGGATTCGGGTGACTGCTTCCTGCCCGCCGATTGGCGCATTGCCCACATGCGTCAGGAGGTCGACACCCTCGAGCGCCTGGCCGTGGACTATGTGCTCGACGGCGACCTGCGTCTGCGCCAGGTGCAGCGTGAACTGGCCGCCGCCGAAGCGGCCCATGACGGTGGCGCGCAAGCGCGCCTGCACGCCGAGCTGGACAGCGCCGACGGCTACACCGCTGACGCGAGGGCGCGCAAGCTGCTGGCCGGACTGGGCTTCACCAACGAACAGATGGACCGCCAGGTCGGCGACTTCTCCGGGGGCTGGCGGATGCGCCTGAACCTGGCCCAGGCGCTGATGTGCCCGTCGGACCTCTTGTTGCTCGACGAACCCACCAACCACTTGGACCTCGATGCCATCATCTGGCTCGAAGACTGGCTCAAGGGTTATCCCGGCACCTTGCTGTTGATCTCCCACGATCGGGATTTCCTCGATGCCGTGGTGGATCACGTGGCTCACGTCGACCAGCGCAAGATCACCCTCTATCGTGGTGGCTACAGCGCCTTTGAGCGGGCCCGTGCCGAGCGGCTGGCCCAGCAACAGCAGGCCTACGAGAAGCAGCAGGCGCAACGGGCGCACATGGAAAGCTACATTGCCCGCTTCAAGGCCCAGGCCACCAAGGCTCGCCAGGCCCAGAGCCGCATCAAGGCCCTGGAGCGCATGGAGGAGCTGTCGGCGGCCCATGTGGACTCGCCGTTCGACTTCACCTTCCGCGAGTCGACGAAGATTTCCAGCCCGCTGATCGATCTCTCTGATGCCCGTCTGGGGTATGGCGAGCGCGCGGTGCTGGAGAAGGTCAAGCTGCAACTGACGCCGGGCGCACGGATCGGCCTGCTGGGCCCTAACGGCGCCGGCAAGTCGACCCTGATCAAGAACCTCTCCGGTGAGCTGCAGCCGTTGTCCGGCCGTCTGACCCGGGGCGAGAACACTGTGGTGGGCTACTTTGCCCAGCATCAATTGGACTCCCTGGATTCCAAGGCCAGCCCCTTGCTGCACCTGCAGCGGCTGGCGCCCACCGAGCGCGAGCAGACCCTGCGCGACTTCCTCGGTGGCTTCGACTTCCGTGGCGCGCGGATCGACGAGCCGGTGCTGAATTTCTCCGGCGGTGAAAAGGCTCGCTTGGCCCTGGCCCTGATCGCCTGGGAGCGGCCGAACCTGTTGCTGCTCGACGAACCCACCAACCACCTGGACCTGGAGATGCGCCTGGCCCTGACCATGGCCCTGCAAGAGTTCAGCGGCGCGGTATTGGTGGTCTCCCACGATCGCCATCTGCTCAAGAGCACCACGGACAACTTCTTCCTGGTGGCCGACGGCAAGGTCGAGGAGTTCGACGGCGACCTGGATGACTACACCCGTTGGCTGGTGGACTACCGCCAGCGCAATGCCCCGGTCAGCAACACGCCGGTCAACCCGGACAAGACCGACAAGAAAGCCCAGCGCCAGGCCGCGGCTGCTTTGCGTCAGCAGTTGGCACCGCACAAGCGCGAGGCCGACAAGTTGGAAGCCGAGCTGGGCAAGGTCCATGAGCGCCTGGCCAAGATCGAGACCAGCCTGGGCGACAGCGGTCTTTACGAAGCGGCGCGCAAGGACGAGCTGCGGGACCTGTTGGCTGAGCAAGCCAAGCTCAAGACTCGCGAGTCCGAACTGGAAGAGGCCTGGATGGAAGCCCTGGAGTTGCTGGAAAGCATGCAGGCAGAACTCGAGGCACTGTCCTGATGGAAGCGTTGCAACTGCCATTGCCGGCGCAGTGGGTCGCTCCGTTGTGGGTGGGCGTGCAGATCCTGCTGATTCTCCTGGCGGGCTATCTGGCCCAGCGTTTTGTCGCCCGTTGCCTGACCCGTCTGGGCGAGCGTTACCCGTTCCCGCCGCAGTTGCTGATGCCCCTGCGCGGCGGTCTGCGCTGGCTGATCATGGGCAGCGCGGTGATCTTCGTCCTGGAGCGCCTGGGGGTTTCCGCCACGGTGTTGTGGACCGCCCTGTCCGGCTTTGTCGCCGTGGCGGCGGTGGCCTTCTTCGCCATGTGGAGTGTGCTCTCCAACCTGCTGTGCGCGATCCTGATCTTCACCGTTGGCCCCTTCCGCCTGGGTGACGTGGTGGAGTTGGTGGACACCGTCGACAAGCCTGGCGTCAAGGGCCGGGTCGTGGCGATCAACCTGCTGTACACCACCCTGATCGAGTCCGAAGAAGCCGGCACCGGCAGCGCCATGGTCCAGGTGCCCAACAGCCTGTTCTTCCAGCGCTCGGTGCGTCGCTGGCGCGGCAGCGATGTGCTGCCGGTAGGAACTGGCGAAAAGTAATCCCTTCCTCTGTAGCCGCTGCCGCAGGCTGCGAACGGCTGCGCAGCTATTGCCCCTGGTCCTGCGGACCTATCGCAGCCTGCGGCAGCGGCTACAGGGCCGTGCATCACCTTTGGGCGAAAAAAATATAGTCAGCCGCGGGTCGGAGGATTAGCTTAGGCAGTCACGACCAATCCGATCCGAGGTGTGCGATGGTGCTTGAAACATGGCTGGCGTTCTTTGCCGCCAGTTGGGTAATCAGTCTTTCTCCGGGAGCCGGCGCCATTGCGTCGATGTCCTGTGGCTTGCAATACGGTTTCTGGCGCGGTTACTGGAACGCCCTGGGCCTGCAACTGGGCCTGGCCTTGCAGATTGCCATTGTCGCCGCCGGTGTTGGCGCCATCCTTGCCGCATCTGCCACCGCCTTCTATGCAATCAAGTGGTTCGGTGTGGCCTACCTGGTGTACCTGGCGGTCAAGCAATGGCGCGCGCTGCCCAGCGATCTCAGCGATGACGCGGCCATCCGTCCCCTTGGCAAGCCTCTGGCCCTGGTGTTTCGCGGCTTCCTGGTGAACATCAGCAACCCCAAGGCCCTGGTGTTCATGCTGGCGGTACTGCCGCAGTTCATCGACCCCCATGCGCCGCTGGTCCAGCAGTACCTGATTCTCGGCGCCACCATGATCGTGGTCGACCTGATCGTCATGGCCGGCTACACCGGGCTGGCGTCCAGGGTCCTGCGCTTGTTGCGTACCCCGGTCCAGCAGCGGCGGATGAACCGTACCTTCGCCGGTTTGTTCCTCGGCGCGGCGGGCTTCCTGGCGACCATTCGCAAAGCCGCGGCCTAAGTTCTCCAGAGACAAAAGAAGGCGACCCCACGGGTCGCCTTTTTCGTTTGCGTACGGCTTAGCGCAGGATTACCGGCGCTGTGTCCGGCGGCAGGTTGTTGCGCATCGGCGCTTGCCCCGGTTGCTCGTAGCCACCGCGACCCAGCTGCTCGGCCATCTGCCGGGTAACGTCTTCGCCCAGGGCCTTGGAGACTTCGCGTACCACCCGTGGCCGGTTCAGCGAGACACGGATGTCGCGGCTGTTCACCAGCTTGGTGTCCTGGCCTTCGCCCATGGCGGTGAACGCCGAGGTGATCTCGAAGGTGCGGGTGTTGATCAGGCTGAAGTCCGCCACCAGGGTCAGGCCCAGTACCGCCGAGTAGCTGTTGGTATTGGCCAGCTCGTTGATGTCCTGGGTGAAGTCGATGTCCGACACCGTGCCGAACAGCACGTAGTCGGCACCCTTGAAGTTGCCCGCCTTGATGCGCTTGATGATGTCGTAGACGTTGGTCTTGGACGCGTCGGTGTGGGGCGAACCCTGCACCAGCTGGAACATCCCGGACTTGAGAATGCCGCCCTTGATATCACCGGTGAACTTGCGCAGTTCGCCTTCTTCGATGTAGCTGGTGCTGGCTTCCAGTTCGTTGTAGCTGGCCGAACCGCTGGAGCTGTAGTAGCCCTCGCGGTAGTTCTGCTGGGCCGAAACCACGTGAATGTATTCCTGCACACGTTCCTGGTAGGCCAGGTCCATGACTGCAACTTTCGGGGCCGCCTGGGCGCTGAACGCACAGGCCAGGGCCAGGATGCCAATCCATGCACGCATTGTTTAGCGCTCCGTGGTCTTGCGGATCTCTTTCTCGTCCATCCACTCGGCCAGACCGCTCTCGACGTCGATCAGTTGCAGGCTGAATTTGTAGAAGACGTCCTTGTAGTCGCTGCTGCGCTTGACGATGGAGCTAATGGAGCCTTCAAGACGGTATTTGGCGGCGACCATGTTGCCAGTCTTGGCCACGGTGGATTTCTTGTACAGGCCGCTCTGGTTCTGCAGCTTGAGCTGGTCGACCTGGCTCTGCATGGCGGTGTTGTCGCTGGCGAAGCGGGCGGTGCCGGACTTCATCAGCTGGGTCTTGATCGAGGTGGTGATCTCGCGGGTGTCGATGTACTCGCTGGTCTTGTTCTTCACATCGTAGACCTGCACCACCGGGCGACCCTGGAGGATGCCGGACTGGGCCAGGGAGCGGGTCATGGATTCGGCGATCATCTGCAGGTCGGTGGAACCGAACTCGTTGGTCACCAGTTCCACGGCCTTGCTGTCGCCGTAGCTGATGTTCTTGCCGCCCAGGACCGGGGAGTTATTGGCGCAGCCGCTGGCCAGCAGGGCGACCACGGCGAGGAAGGAAAAGCGTGCAAACATGGAAGTGCTCTCTTGATCGGGTTCAGGAACGGCTTATTGGGTTTTGACTTCCAGGCGGAAGTCAGTGGCCTTGGGCACCGGCGCGATGGCCGGCAAGAAGGTGGCCTGGGCCGCGTACAGGTTGAAGACTTTCCAGCTTTCTTCATCGGCAACCGGGAAACCGTCGTCACCCAGCCAGACAAAGCGGTAGTACATGGTCATGTTGGTGTGGCTGGTGTTGTTCAGTGCCACCTTGACCGTCAGGAAGCCGTTTTCACGGGCGACCCGCATCGCGCCGATGGCGATGTTGTTGAACTTGTTCATCACCACCACCTTGCTCGCGGCGCTGCCGGGAGCAGGAGGTGGCGGGGTGGCGCAACCGGCCAGAAGGGCCAGTGCGGCAACAGCGAGGAGTTTCAGGCGCATGGAGGGCTCCGCTTAAGGACGTTGGTTGCTGGCCATGTTCTGGCCGGCGTTGTTCGGGATGACATGAGCGGCCAGGCCGCTGCTGAACACCTGGTTGCCCACCACGCGCAGGGCGATCACCTGATAGCGCTGATCAACCTTGACCTGCACTTGAGTGCCGCCCTGGGCGTTAGGCAGGCTGAGGCTGTGCTCGCCCTGCTTGAGACGCAGGCGGGCGACCTGGGTGTTGTCCGGCAGGGTGCGCCAGGTGCGGGTATCGGCCCCTTCGGTCACCGCCGAAGCCAGGCCCACGGCCAGGCCGGCCAGGGGGTTGACCTCGTTGAGGTTCTTTTGCGCCACGCCACGGGTCACTGCACGCACGGTGGTGCGCAGGATGATCCCCGGCATGTCGTCACGCAGGGCGCGGCGGGACATGGCGGTGGTGCTGTTGAGCAAGGTCAGGTTCTGCTGCTGACCATCGATGCCGATCTGGGTGAAGGTCTGGGTCGAGGTATCGGCCTTGATCACCGGGAACGACAGTGGGGTGATGACCAGGTTGCCGTTGATCGGCAGCGGCAGGGGAATGCGCACCGAGTCCCGGGCCGGGGCCAGGCCGCTTTGCACCACGATCAGCACGTCGCTCTCATCGGCCGCCAGGGCCGCTACCACGGGAGCCTTGACCGGAGCCTTGGCTGCCGTCTTGCGTTTGGACTTGGCCGAGGATTTGCCCGTGGCTTCGACTTTCACCGGTTCCACGGGGGCGTCCAGGTTCAGCAGGGCCTGTTCCAGCAAGGGCGTGTTGGGACGCAGTTCCGCAGCCTTGCGGTAGCCGGGAGCCGCCAGGTCCTTCTCGCCCAGGGCTTCATAGACGAAGCCGGCCAGGTAGTGGCTGAACGCACTCTGGTAGCTGTTCTTCAGGTTGACCACATCGGGAGCATCGAGGGCTTCCACGGGATAGCCCTTGAGGTCCTTGTACTCGGTTTTAACCCCTTGCTTCTCGGCTTCGTCCTCGCGCTTGAGGTATTCCTTGTCCCGCAGTTCGGCGATCACCGCTTCGCGTTCGTGGGTCTTCTTGATCGCCATGCGGGCGCCGTCGAAGTCGTTGCTGGCCAGCAGGTTCATGGCCATCTGGGTCGTCAGCATGACCTTTTCGTAGTCATAGCCTTCGTAGCGACGGACTTTGTCGTTGACCAGGAAACTGCCGAACTGGGCCAGGTACTTGTCGGTGTCGAGCTTGACCGAGTCTTCCCAGTTGCCCACGACCTGATCGGCATGGCCCCAGGCGGCCTGGCTGCCATTGAGGTCGCCCTTGGCCCGCAGCAACTCGCCCTTTTCGAAGTAATAGAGCAGGTCCTTGTCTTCACCCTTGTTGTTTTTTTCCAGCAGGGTCAGGGCGGCATCGAGGTTGCCGGCGCGCAGTTGCTGGTTGGTTTCCTGAAGCTCGTTGTCGTAGCTGCGAAAGGCCGAACAGCCTGCGAGCAGGGTGACTGCGCCGAGCGCAATCGAGGTGAGGACGCGGGATGCCATGGGTACTTCTTCTTCCCTGAATGAGACAGCCTGGCGTGCGGGTCGGGCTGGACGAACCCATTGGCAGGAACTGCGGCTACGCTGCCAATTCCTCATAAAAAGAGGAGCTTAAATGCCGTCTCGCTATAAAGAGGGCGCGGCATTATAAACGTGGATTCTGGCGCTGTAATGGCTTTTTAACTTCAATTTGATTGGTGTTTGCCACTATGTGAGCGGCTGCTCATTGGTGGTCGAACCAGGCCGCCAGCGGGTTCTTTTCCAGGGTCGCGGGGGCGATGACGAACAGCTGATCGCCCACGCGCCGCAGGCTGATGACCTGGTAGCGCTGGTCCAGCTTGAAGCGCAGCTCGCCGGTCTTGCCCAGGGTCAGTCGGTGTTGGCCTTTTTTCAGGCGCAGGCGGGTCACCTGGGTGGTGTCGGACAGGCGCTGGTCGGCGCAAGTGTTGCAACAGGCGGATAAGCCTTGAGTGAAACTCATTGGGAGTGAACAATATGTTACTTCGTATTTCCATTTGAGATTCGTTCATGACTGGCCCTTCCCGTTTACTGGCATTGCTGGTGCTGCCGCTGCTCGCGCTCTGCAGCTTCAACCTGCTGGCCGATACCGTCGATGGCGCGCCCAAGGCCCTGCATCTGCTGGATTACATTGGCGCCGATTACCCGCCCACGGTTGAAGCCGGCAAGGTCATCGACGAGTCCGAATACCGCGAGCAGGTGGAGTTTCTCGGGGTCCTGCAGGGGCTGATCGCCGACCTGCCGGCCAAGCCGGAGAAAGCCGAGCTGGAGCAGGGTGTCGCCAGCCTGCGCAAAGCGGTGGACGATCGCGTCGAGGGCAGCCAAGTGGCACGGCTGGCGCGGCAGATGGGGGCCAAGCTGGCGGTGGCCTATGAGGTCAGCCAGGCGCCGGTCATCACCCCGGACCCTGCTCGCGGTGCGCCGCTGTATGCCCAGCATTGCTCGGTCTGCCATGGGGAGAAAGGCGCAGGCGATGGTCCGGCAGGTGTGGGCATGACCCCGCCGCCGGCCAATCTGCGGGATGCCGAGCGCCTTGATCGCCTGAGCTTGTACGCGGTCTACAACACCCTGGGGCTGGGGGTCGAAGGCACCGACATGCCGGCCTTCGCCGATCAGTTGGATGACCGGCAGCGCTGGGACCTGGCCACCTACATCGCCGGGTTCAGCGCCGATCCTGCGGCGGCCAAGGGCGAGCAGAGCTTCAATCTGGCCGACCTGGCCCGGCAGACGCCTGCTGAAGTGCTGGCTGCTCAGGGGCCGCAGGCAGCGGCCACTTTCCGTGCCCAGCGGGCCCAGCCGCCTCAGGTCAAGCGTGGCCCGGCGCAGTTGCTGGACTACACCGCTTCGACCCTGGACAAGAGTCTCGCGGCCTATCGCAACGGCGAGCATGAGCAAGCCTACGATCTTTCGGTAGCGGCTTACCTGGAAGGTTTCGAACTGGTGGAAAGCTCCCTGGACAACGTCGATGCCACGGTGCGCAAGGACACGGAGAAGGCCCTGATGGCCTACCGGCAGTCGTTGCAGGACGGATTGCCGGTGGCCCAGGCCGAACAGCGCCTGGACGCCGCCAAGGCCAAGCTCAAGGCGTCCGCCGAGTTGTTGGGTGGCGACAGCCTGAGCTGGTCCCTGAGTTTTATCTCCGGTTTGCTGATCCTCCTGCGCGAAGGCCTGGAAGCCATTCTGGTGCTGGCGGCGATCCTTGCGTTCCTGCGTAATACCGGCCAGCAATCGGCGGTGCGCAGTGTCAACGTCGGCTGGGGCCTGGCGCTGTTGGCCGGCCTGGCCACCTGGGCCCTGGCGGCTTATGTGATCGACGTCAGCGGTTCCCAGCGGGAGCTGCTGGAGGGTGCCACGGCGTTGTTCGCCAGTGTCATGGTGCTGTGGCTCGGGGTATGGATGCACGATCGTCGGCATGCGGCGGCCTGGCAGGATTACATCAAGAGCAGCCTGGTGGGCGGCGGCGGGCGTTTCGGTTTTGCCGTGCTGGCGTTCTTCTCGGTGTACCGCGAGCTGTTCGAGGTGATCCTGTTCTACGAGACCCTGTGGCTGCAGGCAGGCCCAGCCGGGCATAACGCGGTCATGGCTGGTGGTGCCACCGCTCTGGTGTTGCTGGTGGGCCTGGCGTGGGTGATCCTGCGGGGCTCGGCCAAGCTGCCTCTGGCGCTGTTCTTCGGCATCAACGCGGCGCTGCTGTGTGCCTTGTCGGTGGTATTTGCCGGGCACGGGGTCAAGGCCTTGCAGGAAGCGGGCATCTTCGGCACCCGGCCAGTAGCCTTCTTCGATTTCGACTGGCTGGGCATTCATGCCGATGCCTACTCGCTGGGGGCTCAGGCTGTGGCGATCCTGGCGATCGTGGTGCTGTACAGTCGCAGCCGCATGAGTGAGAAGCAGCGACTGCGCGCGTCTTGAGTCGACAGCGTCGCTGATCGCGGGCGAGCCCGCTCCTGCGGGGGCTGGCTTGCCCGTTTTGCATTTTGTGAGGAGAACATCAATGCGTGTCTGGATCGATGCCGACGCTTGCCCCAAGGCGGCCAAGGATCAGGTGGTGCGCTTTGCCTTGAAGCGCCAGTTCGAGGTGGTGCTGGTGGCCGGGCAAGCGCAGATCAAGCCGGCTTTCGCCTGCGTCAAACTGATTGTGGTGCCCAGTGGCCCGGATGCTGCCGACGATTATCTGGTGGAGCATGCCGTGCCCGGTGAGCTGGTGATCTGCAGTGATGTGCCCTTGGCCGACCGCTTGGTGAAAAAGGGTGTGTCGGCCCTGGACCCGCGTGGCAAGGAGTTCGATGCGCAGAACATGGGGGAGCGCCTGGCGGTGCGTAATCTGTTCACCGATCTGCGGGAGCAGGGGCAGGTCAGTGGCGGACAGGCGCCTTATGGCGAGCGGGAGAAGCAGGCCTTCGCCAATGCTCTGGACCGGATTCTGACCCGGCTGGCGCGTCAGGCCTGAAGGAGGAACCAGCGGCTCCTCCCGAAACGAGGTGTCAGGGAGTCACTGCTCGCCTTCGTGGGTCAGTTCCAGCACCCGGTCTACCAGCTTGTTGATCCCGGAGGCGGCTTCGCTGATGGATTGCGCCAGCATATAGGCCGGGGTGCTCACCAGTTTGCGCGCTTTGTCTTCGACGATGTCGCCTACTGCGCATTCGGTGTGGCTGGCGCCCATTTTGCCCAGGGCCGCTGCGGTATCGGCATCGTTGCCGATGGTGCAGGTCACGCCAGGACCATAGATCTTCGCCGCCAGGGCCGGAGCGATGCACATCAGGCCCACCGGTTTGCCCGCTTCGGCAAAGGCTTCGGCCAGAGCCAGGACGTCCGCCTGGACTGTGCAGGCCGCGCCTTCGGTGGCAAAGCTGGAGAGGTTCTTGGCTGCCCCGAAACCGCCGGGCACGATCAGCGCGTCGAAGTCTTCGACATTGGCCTCGCGCAAGTCCTTGACCTGGCCACGAGCAATGCGCGCCGATTCCACCAGCACGTTGCGGGTCTCGGGCATGGCTTCGCCGGTCAGATGGTTGAGCACATGCATCTGCGGGATGTTCGGGGCAAAGCACTGCACCTGGGCGCCGCGCTGGTCGAGGCGCAGCAGGGTCATCACGCTTTCGTGGATCTCGGCACCGTCGAACACGCCGCAACCGGAAAGGATCACTGCAACTTTTTTGCTCATGGTTTTTCTCCTGGTTCAGGGTGCTGACAGCATGCCAATGACCGGCGAGTTACTCCACTGATGTCGTCGAAGCCTTGGCCTTGGCCTGTTCGGCGGCTTGTTCGGCATCATAGATCTGCTTGGCCAGACGGGCGTTCTTGAAGCGTCGGCGCAGCCACAGGCCGAAACCCAGTACCAGCAACGCGCCCAGCACCCACAGCTCGTACTTCTTGATGCTGCCGAGCATGCCTTCCATGACCGCGCCGAAATGGTAGGCGGCCTGGGCCAGGGCCACGGCCCAGACGGCCGCGCCGATGCCGTTGAGCAGCAGGTAGCGGCCCGGCGGATAGCCTGACAGACCAATGGCCACTGGCATCACGGTGCGCAGGCCATAGACGAAGCGGAAGCTCAGCACCCAGATATCCGGATGCTTGCGGATATGCTCCAGCGCCCGATCGCCCATCATTTGCCAGCGCGGTTTGCGCGCCAGCAACTTGCGGCCATGCTTGCGCCCCAGGAAGTACCACAGCTGGTCACCGGCGTAGCTGCCGAAGAAGGCAACCACCATCACCAGGTTGATATCCATGTATCCGCGGAACGCTAGAAACCCGGCTAGAACCAGAATGGTTTCGCCTTCGAAAAACGTACCGAGAAAGAGGGCGAAATAGCCGAAATCCTGAAGAAATTGTTGGAGCATTGTCTGGATGCTGGCGAAATGAACGCGCAGCCTACCCCTTCGACGACGTTGGGGAAAGTATCGAAATGTGTCTCGACGTGAACAATTGGGCCAATGACAATGAGTGTTGCTGTCGGTCAACAGCTTGAGCACAACTGTCATCTGTTCGTCATAATGCCCGCTTATAACTGTCACGCTCGCCCGCCAGCGCGGGCCCTGGAGTCCGCCGTGAGCTTTACCCCTGCCAGCCGCCTGTTCCCTGCCACTCGTCTGCGGCGTAACCGCCGTGATGATTTCTCGCGCCGTCTGGTGCGCGAAAACCGGCTGAGCGTGGACGACCTGATCCTGCCGGTGTTTGTGCTCGACGGTGAGAATCGCCGTGAGGCGGTGGCTTCGATGCCGGGCGTGGAGCGCTTGACCATCGACCTGTTGCTGGAAGAGGCGGCGCATTGGGTCGAGCTGGGGATTCCGGCCCTGGCGCTGTTCCCGGTGACGCCGGCCGGGCTCAAGTCCCTGGATGCGGCCGAGGCCTGGAACCCTGAAGGGATTGCCCAGCGTGCCACCCGCGCCTTGCGCGAGCGCTTCCCGGCGCTGGGCGTCATCACCGATGTGGCCCTGGACCCGTTCACCACCCATGGCCAGGACGGCATCCTCGACGAACAAGGTTATGTACAGAACGACATCACCGTCGATGCCCTGGTGCGTCAGGCCCTGTCCCACGCCGAGGCCGGCGCCCAGGTGGTGGCGCCGTCGGACATGATGGACGGGCGGGTCCAGGCGATCCGCGAAGCCCTGGAGCTGGCGGGGCACGTCAACGTGCGGATCATGGCCTACTCGGCCAAGTACGCCAGCGCCTATTACGGCCCCTTCCGCGATGCGGTGGGTTCGGCGCTGAACCTGGGCAAGGCCGACAAGGCCTCGTACCAGATGGACCCGGCCAATGGTGACGAAGCCCTGCATGAAGTGGCGGCGGACCTGGCGGAAGGGGCGGACATGGTCATGGTCAAGCCGGGCATGCCGTACCTGGATATCCTTTTTCGGGTCAAGGATGAATTCAAGGTGCCGACCTTTGTCTATCAGGTCAGCGGCGAATACGCCATGCACATGGCGGCGATCCAGAATGGCTGGTTGGGTGAAGGGGTTATTCTTGAATCCCTGACCGCTTTTAAACGTGCAGGTGCTGATGGCATCCTGACTTACTTTGCCGTTCGTGCTGCTCAATTGTTACGAGAGCAAAAATAGCCCTCCCAGGAACACGCGATGAATACTGAAGGACTCTCAGAAGTTGCCGTAAAAGACGCTCAGCCGGTGGTCGAGCCAGTGGTTGAAACCTCGCCGGAGCTCGAGCCCGTGCCCGTAGTGGCCGAGGTGCAACCGACGCCGGCCATTGTCATCCCCAACCTGGATGACAGCAGCCTGTACATTCACCGCGAACTCTCGCAACTGCAGTTCAATATCCGCGTGCTGGAACAGGCGCTGGACGAATCCTACCCGCTGCTGGAACGCCTGAAGTTCCTGCTGATCTTCTCCAGCAACCTGGACGAGTTCTTCGAGATCCGTGTCGCGGGCCTGAAGAAGCAGATCACCTTTGCCCGGGAACAGGCCGGTGCCGACGGCCTGCAACCGCACCAGGCCCTGGCCCGCATCAGCGAGCTGGTGCATGGTCATGTCGATCGCCAGTACGCGATCCTCAACGACATTCTGCTGCCGGAACTGGAGAAGCATCAGATTCGCTTCATCCGTCGCCGTCACTGGACCACCAAGCTCAAGACCTGGGTCCGGCGCTTCTTCCGCGACGAGATCGCGCCAATCATCACCCCCATCGGCCTCGACCCGACGCACCCGTTCCCGCTGCTGGTGAACAAGAGTCTGAACTTCATCGTCGAGCTGGAAGGCATCGATGCCTTCGGCCGCGATTCGGGCCTTGCGATCATTCCGGCGCCGCGTCTGTTGCCGCGCATCATCAAGGTTCCGGAAGAAGTCGGCGGCCCTGGCGACAACTATGTGTTCCTTTCGTCGATGATCCACGCCCACGCCGATGACCTGTTCCAGGGCATGAAGGTCAAAGGCTGCTATCAATTCCGCCTGACCCGTAACGCCGACCTGGCGGTGGACACCGAGGACGTCGAAGACCTGGCCCGCGCTCTGCGCGGCGAGTTGTTCTCCCGTCGCTACGGTGACGCGGTGCGTCTGGAAGTGGCCGACACTTGCCCGAAACATCTGTCGGACTACCTGCTCAAGCAGTTCAACCTGCACGAGACCGAGCTCTATCAGGTCAACGGTCCGGTGAACCTGACGCGGCTGTTCAGCATCACCGGCCTGGACAGTCATCCGGAGCTGCAATACACCCCGTTCACCCCGCAGATCCCCAAGCTGCTGCAGAACAGCGAGAACATCTTCAGCGTCATCAGCAAACAGGACATCCTGCTGCTGCACCCGTTTGAGTCCTTCACCCCGGTGGTCGACCTGCTGCGCCAGGCCGCCAAGGACCCGCATGTGCTGGCGGTGCGCCAGACCCTGTACCGCAGTGGCGCCAACTCGGAGATCGTCGACGCCCTGGTGGACGCGGCGCGCAACGGCAAGGAAGTCACCGCGGTGATCGAACTTCGCGCGCGGTTTGACGAAGAGTCCAACCTGCAGATGGCCAGCCGCCTGCAAGCGGCCGGCGCGGTGGTGATCTACGGCGTGGTGGGCTTCAAGACCCACGCCAAGATGATGCTGATCCTGCGTCGCGAGGCCGGCGAGATCGTGCGCTATGCGCATTTGGGCACCGGTAACTACCACGCGGCCAACGCCCGCCTGTACACCGACTACAGCCTGCTGACCTCCGACGATGCCTTGTGCGAAGACGTCGGCAAACTGTTCAGTCAGCTGATCGGCATGGGCAAGACCCTGCGTATGAAGAAACTGCTGCATGCACCGTTCACCCTGAAAAAGGGCATGCTCGACATGATCGCCCGGGAGACCCAGTTCGCCCTGGACGGCAAGCCGGCGCACATCATCGCCAAGTTCAACTCGCTGACCGATCCGAAAATCATCCGCGCGCTGTACAAGGCCAGTCAGTCCGGCGTGCGCATCGATCTGGTGGTGCGCGGCATGTGCTGCCTGCGTCCGGGGATTGCCGGGGTGTCGCACAACATCCATGTGCGCTCCATCATCGGCCGCTTCCTGGAGCACACTCGGGTGTTCTACTTCCTCAACGGCGGCGAGGAGCAGATGTTCCTTTCCAGTGCCGACTGGATGGAGCGCAACCTCGACAAGCGGGTCGAGACTTGCTTCCCGGTGGAAGGCAAGAAGCTGATCCTGCGGGTCAAGAAAGAGCTGGAGAGTTATCTCACCGACAACACCCACAGCTGGAGCCTGCAGTCTGACGGTCGTTACATCCGCAACACGCCGACCGGCAACCAGAACCCGCGCAGTGCCCAGGCGACCTTGCTGGAGCGTCTTGGCAGCCCGGTGTTGCCGGTGCGCTAAGCGCCTCAAGCGTCATAGCTAATAAAAAGGCCAGCCCGATCATCGGGCTGGCCTTTTTATTGTGGTTTGCAAGAGGCTGTAGGAGCTGGCTTGCCAGCGAAGGCGTCCCCGAGAGCGATGCAAGGTTTCGCGGCCTCTTCGCCGGCAAGCCGGCTCCTACAGGTCCGTGGCAGGTCAGCGAACGTTGAGTACGATGCCGACCCGGGTCAGCCATTCGGCTTCCAGGGCGAAGTCGGCCTGGGTCAGCTGGTTTTCATCCAGCCAGTTTTCCGGGAACTCCACATCCAGATGGTCGCCTTCGGCGCTCAGGCTCACCTGAGGCATCTGCTGGGTGCCACGGATGTGGTGGAACAGGATGGCAAAGCGCAGCAGTACGCACAGGCGGATCAGCTTGATGCCGTCATCGCCGAACTCGGCGAATTTCTCCTTGGGAATGTTGCGGCGGTGGCCGCGCACCAGCAGCGCCAGCATCTGCTGGTCTTCTCGGGAGAAGCCGGCCAGGTCCGAGTGCTCGATCAGGTAGGCGCCATGCTTGTGGTAGTGGTAGTGAGCGATATCCAGCCCCACTTCGTGGACCTTGGCGGCCCAGCCCAGCAGCTCGCGCCAGACACCGTCCTCCAGGTCCCAGTCCGCCGCCACCTGGTCGAAGGCGCGCAGGGCCTTGCCTTCGACTCGCGAGGCTTGCTCCAGATCCACGTGGTAGCGCTCCATCAGCGAGCTGAGGGTACGTTCACGGACGTCTTCGTGATGATGGCGGCCCAGCAGGTCGTAGAGCACGCCTTCACGCAGGGCGCCTTCGCAGTGGTCCATGCGCTGCAGTTCCAGGGCGTCGAAGATGGCTTCGAGAATCGCCAGGCCCGCCGGGAAGATCGCCCGCCGATCGGGCTTGATGCCTTCGAAGTCGATCTTTTCGGCATCCCCCAGCTTGAACAGCTTGCGCTTGAGCCAGGCCAGGCCTTCGGCGTTGACCTCGCCACTGCCCTGGCCGCCGGCCTTGAGGGCCAGGCCAATGGCGCGGATGGTTCCGGAAGAGCCGATGGCTTCGTCCCAGGTCAGGCGATGCAGGGCATGTTCGATGCTCATGATCTCCAGCCGCGCGGCGGTGTAGGCCTGGGCGTAGCGGGCCGGGGTGATCTTGCCATCGCGGAAATAGCGCTGGGTGAAGCTGACACAGCCCATCTGCAGGCTTTCCCGCAGCAGGGGCTCGAAGCGCTGACCGATGATGAACTCGGTACTGCCGCCACCGATGTCGGCCACCAGGCGCTTGCCCGGGGTATCGGCGAGGGTGTGGGACACCCCAAGGTAGATCAGTCGGGCCTCTTCACGGCCGGAGATGACCTCCACCGGGTGGCCGAGGATCTCCTCGGCGCGGCGAATGAACTCGCCACGGTTGCGGGCTTCACGCAGGGCGTTGGTGCCGACGATGCGTACGGTGCCCGGCGGCATGCCGTTGATCAGTTGGGCGAAGCGCTTGAGGCAGTCGAGCCCGCGCTGCATGGATTCTTCGTTGAGCTGGCGTTCTTCGTTGATTCCGGCGGCCAGTTGAACCTTTTCACCGAGCCGCTCGAGAATGCGGATTTCACCGTTCCGGGCCTTGGCCACGACCATGTGAAAGCTGTTGGAGCCCAGATCGATCGCGGCGATCAGGGACAGATTCTTGGCTTGGGATTGGGGCATGGTTGGGGGTCTCGGTCGATAACCTCGCCATCCTGCCACGATCAACGGCTCGCGCCAACGCGCAGTGTCCAATGCGTTGATTCAACGCATAAAACCCTTGGCAGGCTGTGCTGTCGCAGTGCGCCGGCCAGCCGGCTCCTACGACACTGGAGCCTCAAGCCTGCTCGGTGCTGCCAATGAAGTTCGCCAGCTCGGCGGTCTGCGGATGAGCGAACAGCTGCTTGGGATCTCCCACTTCATGCACCTTGCCCTGGTGCATGAACACCAGCTTGTCGCCCACTTCCCGGGCAAAGCGCATCTCATGGGTGACCATGATCAGGGTCATGCCGTCCCGGGCCAGCTGGCGCACCACGCTGAGCACTTCATTGACCAGTTCCGGGTCCAGGGCCGAGGTGATCTCATCGCACAACAGCACCTTGGGCGACATCGCCAGGGCTCTGGCAATGGCGACCCGTTGCTGCTGGCCGCCGGACAGTCGATCCGGAAACGCATCGAACTTCTCCGCCAGGCCAACCCGGGCCAGCATCTGCCGCGCCAGTTCGGCAGCCCGGGCCTTGGGCACCTTCTGCACCACTTGCGGGGCCAGCATCACGTTCTCGCCCACGGTCAGGTGAGGGAACAGGTTGAACTGCTGGAACACCATGCCGACCTTCTGTCGCAGGCTGCGCAGATCGGCGCGGGCGGCGTCCAGGTACTCGCCGTCGACCTCGATCACCCCGTCGTTGATCGACTCCAGGCCGTTGAGGGTGCGCAGCAGGGTGCTCTTGCCCGAGCCACTGCGACCGATGATTGCCACTACCTGGCCCTCCTCGATGCTCAGGTCGATGCCTTTGAGCACATGGTGCTCGCCGTAATATTTATGCAGGGCGGAGATTCTAAGCAGAGGCATGCAGTTTCCTTTCCAGGTAGCGCGCGCTGAGGGACAGGGGGTAGCAGAGCAGGAAGTAACCGAGGGCCACCAGGCCGTAGACCATGAAGGGTTCGAAGGTGGCATTGGCCAACATGCCGCCGGTCTTGGTCAGCTCGGTGAAACCGATGATCGAGGTCACCGCGGTGCCTTTGACCACTTGCACCGAAAAACCCACGGTGGGCGCCACGGCGATACGCAGCGCTTGCGGCAGGATCACGTAGCGCAGCTGTTCATAGGGATTGAGCGCCAGGCTCGACGAGGCTTCCCACTGCCCGTGGGGGATCGACTCGACGCAACCGCGCCAGATCTCCGCCAGGTAGGCGCTGGTGAACAGGGTCAGGGCGATAGCGGCCGCCAGCCAGGGCGAGATATCCACACCCAGCAAGGCAATACCGAAGAACACCAGGAACAACTGCATCAACAGCGGTGTGCCCTGGAACAGTTCTATATAGGTGCGGGCGAAGGCGCGGGCAAAGGTCTTGTCGGAGATCCTCAGGGTCATGACCAGCAGGCCGATCAGGCCGCCACCGACAAAGGCCACCAGGGACAGCAACAGGGTCCACTGCAGGCCGCTGAGCAGGTTGCGCAGGATGTCCCAGAAGGTGAAGTCGCTCATCGGCCGTTCCTCAGGATGTAGCGTTGGCCGAACCAGTTCAGTAATTGGCGGATCAGCAGGGCCATACACAGGTAGATCAGGGTGGTCAGGGCGTAGGTTTCAAAAGCGCGGAAGTTGCGCGACTGGATGAAGTTGGCGGCGAAGCTCAGCTCCTCGGTGGCGATCTGCGAGCACACCGCCGAGCCCAGCATGACGATGATGATCTGGCTGCACAGGGCCGGCCAGACCTTGCCCAGGGCCGGCAGCAGCACCACGTGCCGAAAGGCTTCGAAGCGGCTCATGGCCAGGGCTGCGGCGGCTTCCAGCTGGCCCTTGGGAATGGCCTGGATACCGGCGCGGATGATTTCCGTGGAGTAGGCGCCGAGGTTGATCACCATCGCCAGCACCGCCGCCTGCCACTCGGAGATCTGCAGGCCCAGGGATGGCAGGCCGAAGAAGATGAAAAACAACTGCACCAGGAACGGCGTGTTGCGGATCAGCTCGACGTAGACGCCGAAGATCGCCGCCAGGGGCTGGATCTTCCAGGCCCGTACCAGGGCTCCGGCTATCCCCAGGCTGACCCCCAGCAGGGTGCCTATGGCGGTCAACTCCAGGGTGAACAGGGCGCCGCGTAGCAGCAGGCCGGTATTGTCCAGCACCGGCAGGAAGTCGAACTGATAAGCCATGCTCAAGCTCCGGGGCGCCGATCAGAGGTCAGCCGACAGCGGCTCTTTGAGCCACAACTGGGAATTCTTCTCCAGGGCGCCGTCAGCCTTGGCGGCACTGAGGATCTGGTTGACCTTGTCCAGCAACTCCGGCTGGTTTTTGTTGACGCCGACGTAGACTGGGGAGTCCTTGAGCTTGATCTTCATCGCCGGGATGCGTTTCGGGTTGCGCTGGCTGATGGCGACCATCACCACGTTACCGCTGGCGATCAGGTCGACCTGGCCGGCGAGGTAGGCGGCGATGGTGGAGTTGTTGTCCTCGAAACGCTTGATGGTCGCGCCTTGTGGGGCCACGGCGCTCAGCTCGATGTCCTCGATGGCGCCTCGGGTGACGCTGATGGTCTTGCCCTTGAGGTCGTCAAGGCCGGCGATGGCCGCCTCGGGCGGGCCGAAGACTGCGAGGTAGAAGGGTGCGTATGCCTTGGAGAAGTCGATGACCTTTTCCCGTTCCGGGTTCTTGCCGAGGCTGGAGATCACCAGATCCACCTTGCCGGTGGTGAGGAACGGAATGCGGTTGGTGCTGTTGACTGGGGTCAGCTCCAGCTTGACCTTGAGCTGCTCGGCCAGCAGGCGCGCGGTGTCGATGTCCAGGCCACGGGGCTGCATGTCCGGGCCTACCGAGCCGAAGGGCGGGAAGTCCTGAGGCACGGCGACCTTGAGGGTGCCGCGGGCCACCACGTCGTCCAGGGCATTGGCCTGGGCTGGGGCCTGGGCCAGCAGCAGGCTGGCAAACAGGGCAGAGAGCAGGGCGCTACAGCGTTTGGTCATGGCGAATCTCCGCAAATCGTGGGAAGTGGTTTCTGTGTGGCGACAGAGCACAGGCCATGCCAACACGCGGAAAAGGCCCTGGAAATAGGGGTTTTACTGGCTTTGGTCGGTCTTACTGGTCTGAACAGTTGTGTGTTTTTTCGCACTCGGATCGGGCATGGGGTCGTACCCTCGAACCCCCTTGGGGCACGACTTGCCGGGCTCGGCGAATAGCTTTACAAGGGAGCTTTTCCTGCACCGGCCAGCCTCAAGCCCATGAATTCGATTACCCGTGCCGTACCCGAAGTGGCGCTGCAAGCCATTCGCCAGTTGATCAGCGAGCAGGGCTTCGGCCCCGGTGATGCGCTGCCTTCGCAGCGGGATCTGGCGCTGCAGTTGGGGGTCAGTCGGGCGTCGCTGCGTGAGGCGCTGTCATCCTTGAGCGCGCTGGGGGTGATCAGTGTGCAGCCGGGCAAGGGGGTGTTCGTCCAGGCTCCCGAGGCAGCGGCAGCCGGTGCCGGCTTGAGTTGGCCGTTCGCCGCTCAGGCTTCGCCTGTGGATATCTTTCAGTTGCGCTATGCCCTGGAGGGGTTTGCCGCGGGGTTGGCGGCGGTGACCCTGACCGCCGATGAGCTGGATGCCCTGGAAGACAATGTCGAGGCCATGCGTCGCCAATTGCGGGTCGGGGATTTCGAGGCAGCGGCGCGGCTGGATTTCGAGTTCCACCAGAAGATCCTCCTGGCCAGTGGCAACCAGGCGATGTTGAGCATCCTCAGCACCAGCGCCGAGATCTTCCTGGAAAGTCAGAAACTACCGTTCATCCGACCCGAGCGGGCCATGGAGACTTGGCAGGAGCACCGCAAGATCCTCCGCGCCCTGGCCCGGCACGCTTCGGGGGCGGCACAAAAGGCCATGCAGGAGCATGTGCGCAATGCCGCTCTGCGCACTGGAATCGCCTTTGTCACCCCCACATCTTCGTGAGCTGAGCTATACCCAAACTCATGGGGCACCATAGTTAGAGTTAATCATCTCCGGCTTCCTGAACGCGGGAAGGGCGGATATGATGGGCCACGTTTTTTTGCTTACAACCTGGAGAATTCCATGAGCAGCGATCTTATCAAACACGTCAGCGATGCCAGCTTCGAGGCCGACGTACTCAGAGCCGAAGGCGCTGTACTGGTCGACTACTGGGCTGAGTGGTGCGGCCCATGCAAAATGATCGCTCCGGTTCTGGACGAAATTGCTGAAACCTACAAGGGCAAACTGACCGTTGCCAAGCTGAACATCGACGAAAACTCGGAAACCCCGGCCAAGCATGGCGTGCGTGGTATCCCGACCCTGATGCTGTTCAAGAACGGCAACGTCGAAGCCACCAAGGTCGGCGCACTGTCCAAGTCGCAGTTGGCAGCGTTCCTCGACGCTAACATCTAAGCGTCGATTTTCAGTGCCCTGGAAAAGCCCCGCAAAACGCGGGGCTTTTTCGTAATTGAGGGCTAGACGCTCCGAAACTCAGGTGTTACATTCGGCCCCGCATTGGTTTCTCCAGTGCCCCCTGCAAGCCGTCGCCGACGCTCTCCTTTTCGAATAAGTACGCGATCCTGTCGCCTTCTCTGCGGCGCGGCCTCATTAAGCCAAAAGCTTAATTTCCCCCCTCTATAAATGATTACGTCATTCCTATATGAATCTGACTGAACTCAAGCAAAAGCCGATTACCGAACTGCTCGAATTGGCCGAACAGATGGGCATAGAAAATATGGCCCGTTCGCGCAAGCAGGACGTGATTTTCTCCCTGCTGAAAAAGCACGCGAAAAGCGGTGAGGAAATCTCCGGTGATGGCGTGCTGGAGATCCTCCAGGACGGCTTCGGCTTCCTCCGCTCCTCCGACGCCTCCTACCTGGCCGGCCCGGACGATATCTACGTCTCGCCAAGCCAGATCCGTCGCTTCAACTTGCGCACCGGTGACACCATCGTTGGCAAGATCCGCCCTCCGAAGGAAGGCGAGCGGTACTTCGCGCTGCTCAAGGTCGATACCATCAACTACGACCGTCCCGAGAACGCCAAGAACAAGATTCTGTTCGAGAACCTGACGCCGCTGTTCCCGACCGTGCGCATGAAGATGGAAGCCGGTAACGGTTCCACCGAAGACTTGACCGGTCGTGTCATCGACCTGTGCGCTCCGATCGGTAAAGGCCAGCGTGGTCTGATCGTTGCTCCGCCAAAGGCGGGCAAGACCATCATGCTGCAGAACATTGCTGCGAACATCACCCGCAACAACCCTGAAGTTCATCTGATCGTGTTGCTGATCGACGAGCGTCCGGAAGAAGTGACCGAGATGCAGCGCACTGTGCGCGGCGAAGTGGTTGCCTCCACCTTCGACGAGCCGCCAACCCGTCACGTGCAAGTGGCCGAGATGGTGATCGAGAAGGCCAAGCGCCTGGTCGAACACAAGAAGGATGTTGTGATCCTGCTGGACTCCATCACCCGTCTGGCCCGTGCCTACAACACCGTGATCCCGAGCTCCGGCAAGGTCCTGACCGGTGGTGTGGATGCCCACGCCCTGGAGAAACCGAAGCGTTTCTTCGGCGCCGCGCGGAACATCGAAGAAGGCGGCTCGTTGACCATCATCGCCACCGCGCTGGTTGAAACCGGCTCGAAGATGGACGAAGTGATCTACGAAGAGTTCAAGGGTACCGGCAACATGGAACTGCCCCTGGATCGCAAGATCGCTGAAAAGCGCGTCTTCCCGGCGATCAACATCAACCGCTCCGGCACCCGCCGTGAAGAGTTGCTGACGGCCGACGACGAGCTGCAGCGCATGTGGATCCTGCGCAAGCTTCTGCATCCTATGGATGAAGTCGCTGCCATCGAGTTCCTGGTCGACAAGCTGAAACAGACCAAGACCAACGATGAGTTCTTCCTGTCGATGAAGCGCAAGTAAATCGATCAGGCCAGCAAGAGCCGGGGAAACCCGGCTTTTTGCTATCTGACATTCTCTATTCTGAACCTGTGGGTTCGGCGCTAAACTGCCTGCCCCGAATGCCACGGCGAAAACGAGGCTCACGCATGCAGTATCGCGACTTGCGCGACTTTATCAGCGGCCTGGAACAGCGCTCCGAACTCAAGCGCATCCAGGTTCCGGTGTCCCCAGTGCTGGAAATGACCGAGGTCTGCGATCGCACCTTGCGTGCCAAAGGCCCGGCCCTGTTGTTTGAAAACCCCACCGGTTATGACATCCCCGTGCTCGGCAACCTGTTCGGCACGCCCGAGCGCGTGGCCCTGGGCATGGGCGCCGAAGCCGTTAGCGAGCTGCGCGAGATCGGCAAGCTGCTGGCCTTCCTCAAGGAGCCGGAGCCGCCCAAGGGCTTGAAGGATGCCTGGTCCAAGCTGCCGATCTTCCGCAAGATCATTTCCATGGCGCCCAAGGTGGTCAAGGATGCGGTCTGCCAGGAAGTGGTGATCGAAGGCGACGACGTCGACCTCGGCATGCTGCCGGTGCAGACCTGCTGGCCAGGCGACGTCGGTCCGCTCATCACTTGGGGCCTGACGGTGACCAAGGGGCCGAACAAGGACCGGCAGAACCTGGGCATCTATCGTCAGCAGGTAATCGGCCGCAACAAGGTGATCATGCGCTGGTTGAGCCATCGTGGCGGCGCCCTGGATTACCGCGAGTGGTGCGAGAAGCACCCGGGCCAGCCGTTCCCGGTGTCCGTGGCCCTGGGCGCGGACCCGGCAACTATCTTGGGCGCCGTGACCCCGGTGCCGGACAGCCTCTCCGAATATGCCTTCGCCGGCCTGCTGCGGGGCAACCGCACCGAACTGGTGAAGTGCCGTGGCAACGACCTGCAAGTCCCGGCCACCGCCGAAATCATCCTTGAAGGGGTGATCCATCCCGGCGAGATGGCCGACGAAGGCCCGTACGGCGACCACACTGGCTACTACAACGAAGTCGACAGCTTCCCGGTGTTCACCGTGGAGCGCATCACCCATCGCATCAAGCCGATCTATCACAGCACCTACACCGGCCGGCCGCCGGATGAGCCAGCGATTCTCGGCGTGGCGCTGAACGAAGTCTTCGTGCCGATCCTGCAGAAGCAGTTCCCGGAAATCACCGACTTCTACCTGCCGCCAGAAGGCTGCTCGTACCGCATGGCGGTGGTGACCATGAAGAAGCAGTACCCGGGCCACGCCAAGCGGGTAATGCTGGGTGTCTGGTCGTTTTTGCGACAGTTCATGTACACCAAGTTCGTTATCGTCACCGACGACGATATCAATGCCCGGGACTGGAACGACGTGATCTGGGCCATCACCACGCGCATGGACCCCAAGCGCGACACGGTGATGATCGACAACACCCCGATCGACTACCTCGACTTCGCCTCGCCGGTGTCCGGCCTGGGCTCGAAGATGGGGCTCGATGCCACCCACAAGTGGCCCGGAGAAACCACCCGAGAGTGGGGCCGGGTCATCGTCAAGGATGAGGCGGTCACCCGCCGGATCGATGCCATCTGGAATCAGTTAGGAATAGATTGATGCGTGTAACCTTGCAGCCCTCCGGAGCGGTGCTTGAGACGCTGCCCGGCGAGCGGATTCTCGATGCGGCGCGGCGCTTGGGCTATGAATGCCCGCAGAGCTGCCGCAATGGCAACTGTCACGTGTGCGCGGCCCTGCTGGTGGAGGGCAGTGTGCAGCAAGCCGGCGATGTGCGTGATCATGGTGAGTTCTACACTTGCATTGCAGAGCCGCTGGAAGACTGCATTGTGCTGTGGGATGGCGTCCTTGCGCTGGGAGAGTTGCCGGTGCGCAGCTTGTCGTGTCAGCTCACTGAGTGCCTTGAGGTCGGCGGCGATGTCTGGCGGGTCAGGCTGCGGGCGCCGGCCGGCAAGCCACCCCGCTATCATGCGGGCCAGTACCTGATGCTGGAGCGGGATAACGGCGAGAAGTCGGCCTTCTCCCTGGCTTCAGCGCCCCATTGCGGACGTGATCTGGAGCTGCATGTGCTGGTGCGCGAAAACAGTGCGCAGAGCTTGATGGAGCAGTTGCAGCGCAACCGCATGGCTCGGGTCGAATTGCCTTTTGGCGACACTCACCTGGCCGAGTTGCCGCAGGGCCCGCTGGTGCTGATCGCTGCCGGTACCGGTATGGCGCAGATGCACAGCCTGATCGAGCACTGCCGGGCCAAAGGCTTCAAGTATCCGGTGCACCTGTATTGGGGCGTACGCCGGCCGGAAGATTTCTATCAGTTGGAACACTGGGATGAGTGGCAGCAACTGCCCAATCTCTATCTGCACAAGGTGGTCAGCGACCTGTGCGGTTGGGAGGGGCGCTGCGGCATGCTGCATGAGGCGGTTTGCGAGGACATCACCGACCTGTCGTCGGTGCATGTCTACGCCAGTGGCTCGCCAGCCATGATCTACGCCACCCTGGACGCTCTGGTGAATGCCGGGATGGATGCCCATCAGATGCGTGCGGACGTATTCGCCTACGCCCCGCGGCCCTGACTGCATCGGGTCCGTGCCCTTCGTTATAACTCTGTATATAGCCCATCGGTATTTATCTAATTAAATAAATGCCGGTAGGTTATATATAAGCCTTCAACTTGAGTGCTGCTCTAGTGGCACTTAACTTGCCTTGAAACTTATGTGTCTTGTAGTTACTGCCAAGCGTTCTATTAAGTAACTTCTTTTACGCGGGGAGCCGAACGCTATTCGCCATGACAGCCCTTGAATCCAGTTATCTGAATCTGGCTTACCCTCCGCGGCTCGATCTGGGGCCGCAGCTGACCCACGAACAACTTCTCAGCTCCATGCAGTCCACCATGGCCCGGCACAAGGGCGGCCCGGTCTGGCTGTTCGCCTACGGTTCATTGATCTGGCGCCCGGAGTGTTCGGCGGTCGAGCGCATGCGTGGCCGGGTGCATGGTTATCATCGCGGTCTGTACCTGTGGTCCCACGAGCATCGCGGCACGCCTGAACTGCCGGGGCTGGTGTTTGGCCTGGATCGTGGCGGTTCCTGCAGCGGCTTCGCCTACCGGCTGCCGGAGGAGCATCTGGATGCCTCGTTGTATGCCCTGTGGCAGCGTGAAATGCCTTATCCCTCTTACCGTCCGCACTGGCTCAACTGCCGTCTCGAGGATGGCAGTCAGGTTCAGGCCTTGGGTTTTGTGCTGGAGCGGCACCTGCCCAGCTATGCCGGCAATCTGCCGGATCATGTACTGAGCCAGGTGTTCGAAAGCGCTTGCGGGCGTTATGGCACCACCCGCGATTATGTTGAACAGACCATTCAAGCCCTGCGCAGCCACGCGATGCCGGATCGCAACCTGGAGGCACGGCTCAAGCGCTGCAAGGGTGTTGTGGCCTATTGACGGAAGCTGGCCTCAGCGGACCTGCACCACGACTTTGCCCACCGCTTTGCGCTGACCCAGATCATCGATGGCCCGGGCGGCTGCCGTCAGAGGATAAACCTGGGACACCAGCGGCTTGAGCTTGCCCGCGGCGAACCATTCGAACAACTGCTGGAAATTGGCCGCGTTGTCCTGAGGCTGGCGCTGAGCGAAGGAACCCCAGAACACCCCCACCACCGCCGCGCCCTTGAGCAGCGCCAGGTTCACCGGCAATTCGGGAATGCGTCCGCTGGCAAAGCCCACCACCAGTAAGCGGCCATTCCAGGCAATGGAGCGGATGGCCTGGTCGAACAGATCACCGCCCACCGGATCGTAGATCACGTCGGCACCGTTGCCATCGGTCAGGCGCTTGATCTCGTCCTTCAGGTTGCTTTCGCTGTAGTTGATCAGCTCATCGGCACCGGCGGCCTTGGCCACGGCGAGCTTTTCTGCGCTGCTGGCGGCGGCGATCACCCGGGCGCCCATGGCCTTGCCGATCTCCACCGCCGCCAGCCCGACCCCGCCCGAGGCACCGAGCACCAGCAGGGTCTCACCGGGCTGCAGGTTGCCCCGTTGCCTGAGGGCGTGCATCGAGGTGCCGTAGGTCATGCTGAAGGCGGCAGCGGTGTTGAAGTCCATGGCGGCGGGAATCGGCAATACGTTGTAGCCCGGCACCGCCACCTGTTCGGCAAAACTGCCCCAGCCGGTCAGGGCCATGACCCGGTCGCCGGCTTTGAGATGGCTGACTTTCTCGCCCACTGCGCTGACCACGCCGGCCGCTTCGCCGCCTGGAGAGAAGGGGAAGGGTGGCTTGAACTGGTATTTGCCCTCGATGATCAGGGTGTCCGGAAAATTCACCCCTGCGGCATGCACGTCCAGCAGGAC
This sequence comes from Pseudomonas danubii, assembly GCF_042980055.1. Classification (NCBI taxonomy): domain Bacteria; kingdom Pseudomonadati; phylum Pseudomonadota; class Gammaproteobacteria; order Pseudomonadales; family Pseudomonadaceae; genus Pseudomonas; species Pseudomonas danubii. The sequence goes on along the minus strand of NZ_CP116502.1, from coordinate 914,548 downwards.
CTCGTTCTTCTTCGGCACGGGACTTGCGACCTCTTCCAGCACCAGCGTTTCGGCGGGGCCGAAGGCTTTGCACAGCACGGCTTTCATCAGGGCTATTCCTTTGGGAGTGGTGGCCGATAAGTGTAGGAGTGTGAATCAGGCGGTCAACGAGCATGCCCGGCCCTGATGGGCAGCCATAAGCTTGTGCTTGGGCTCAGGCGGGCGGGCCTTTATGCTAGGCCGCAAACCGGATTAAGGAGCGAATTGTGAAAGCGTGGATCATGTTGCTGCTGGCCCTCTCCCTGCCGATGGCAGCCGGGGCTGAAGAGGCTAAAGAAGGCGAAGCACCGAAAGTCAGTTACATCAGTCTGAGCCCGCCCTTTGTCGGTAACTACGGCCTGGATGGCGGCCCCAAGCTCAAGGTCTACAAGGCTGACGTGGCCCTGCGGGTGACCGGCGACGCTTCGGCCCAGGCGGTCAAGGCCAATGAGCCGCTGATCCGCAATCAGTTGGTGGCGCTGTTTGCCCAGCAGACCGTCGACACCATGAACAACGTCGAGGCCAAGGAAAAGCTGCGCCAGGAAGCCCTCAAGCAGGTGCAGCAAGTCATGAATGACGAAACCGGCAAGCCGGTGGTGGAAGACCTGTTGTTCAACAACCTGATCATCCAGTAACGCTCAGCTGTTGGAGCTGGCTGGCCAGCGAAGGCTTCCGAGAGGGCGACGTGGGGCTTGAGGGCCCTTTCGCCGGCCAGTCGGCTCCTACAGCGTGTGGTTCATGAGGCGAGGCTTTTGCGAAAGCGCGCCAGGGCAATGGCGAAGAACAGCAGACCGATCGTCGCCAGGGCCAGCAGGTCGGGCCAGACCACACTGACGCCCGCATCACGAAACAGGATCGCTGCGCTGAGGCTGACGAAGTGCGTTGATGGCGAGCCCTGCATCACCCATTGCAGCCATTGCGGCATGCTGTCCAGCGGTGTGCTGCCACCGGACAGTAGCAGCATCGGAATGATCACCGGGATCGCCAGCAGGCCAAACTGCGGGGTGGAGCGGGCCAGGGTGGCAAGGAAGATCCCCAGTGCGGTGCTGGCGAACAGATACAACGCGGTGACCATCAGGAACAGCCCCATCGAGCCCGCCAGCGGCACGCCCAGCACGCCTTTGACTATCACCTCCAGCGATATCCAGGTGCACAGCACCACCACCAGCATATTGCTCCAGATTTTCGCCAGCATGATCTCCAGGGCCGTCAGCGGCAGTACCAGCAAGTGGTCGAGGGTACCGTGCTCGCGCTCGCGCAGCAGCGCGGTTCCGGTGAGCACGATGGCCAGGATGGTGATGTTGTTGACGATCTGGATCACCGCCAGAAACCAGCCTCCCTCCAGGTTGGTATTGAACAGCGCGCGGGTGGTCAGCAGGGCCGGGGCCTTGCTCGCGGCATCCGCTTGGTTGGCATAGTTGAGCAACTCGCGCTGGAAGATTCGGCCAATGTAGCCGGCGCCCATGAACGCCTGGCTCATGGCGGTGGCGTCGACGTTGACCTGCACCGCCGGCTGACGGCCGGCCAGCAGGTCGCTCTGGAAGTTGGCAGGGATGTTGATCACGAAGGTGTACTGGCCGCTGTCCATCACCTTGTCCAGTTGGTCGTAGGGCAGGGCGACCGGGTTCTGGAACTCCGGCGGTTGCAGGGCCTCTGCCAATTGTCGTGACAGTGCGCTGTGGTCTTCATCCACCAGGGCCACGCTGGCGTTGTGTACGCCAATGACCGAGCCGGCTGCCGGCAGGTAGATGGCCACGGTGAAGGCGTAGAACAGGAACAACAGCAAGACACTGTCGTGACGCAGGCTGGTGAGCTCCTTCAGACCCAGGCGCAGGATATGGGCGAGCCTGTTCATCAGACCTCCTGCTTTTTCAACATGACCAGGCTAAGCCCGGTGAAACCGAGGAAGAACCCGATCAGTGCCAGGCACTGAGGCCACAGCTCCCGCAGGTCCAGGGCCTTGGTGAAGGTGCCGACGGCGATGTCGAGGAAGTGACCGGCGGGGAACAATTGCCCCATGATCGCCGCCGAGCCTTCCAGGGACGAGCGCGGCACGATCAACCCGGAGAACTGGATGGTCGGCAGGCTGGTGATGATCATGGTGCCGAGGATCGCCGCGATCTGGGTGCGGGTGAAGGCCGAGATCAGCAGGCCCATGCTGGTGGTGGCCAGCACGTAGAGGACGCCGCCCAGGGCCAGGGTCAGTCCGCTGCCCTTGAAGGGCACGCCGAACAGCCAGCGGTTCATGGCCACCAGCAATCCCAGGTTGATCAGGCTCACGGCCAGGTAGGGCGCCTGCTTGCCCAGGAGGAACTCCAGGCGGGTCAGGGGCGTGGCATAGAAGTTGGTGATCGAGCCCAGTTCCTTCTCGCGAACGATGCCCAGGGCGGTGAGCATGGCCGGAATGAACGCCAGGATCAGCGCCATGACCCCGGGCCCGATGGCGTTGACGCTGACCACGTCCTGGTTGTAGCGAAAGCGTGTTTCCAGCTTGGCGGCGGATCTTGTGTTCAGTGCCGGGCTGCTGTGTTCGGCCAGGAGTTCGAGGTTGGCCTGGTGTACCGCCTCGACATAGTTGCGGCTGGTTTCCGCGCGAAACGGCATGCCGCCGTCCAGCCAGGCGGCCACCGTCGGTTGGCGCCCGGCATACAGGTCGCGGCCGAAGCCGGGCGGGATTTCCAGGGCCAGCTTGATCTCCGAGCGCTGCAGGCGCCGATGCAGTTCGGCGGAGCTGCGGATGGTGGGTTTTTCCTCGAAGTAGCGTGAGCTGCGAAAAGCCTCCAGATAGGCGCGGCTTTGCGGCGTCTGATCCTGGTCGTAGACGGCGAAGGCGAGCTTTTCCACATCCAGGGAAATGCCGTAGCCAAAGATCACCATCATGAAGATCGCCCCCAGCAGGGCAAAGCCCAAGCGCACCTTGTCCCGCAATAGCTCCTTGCCTTCCCGGGTGGCCACCGCCAGCAGCCGGGCCAGGCTCAGGCCCGAGCGCGGAGGCGCGATGGCGTGGCTGGAGGCAGCCGCCGGAGGAGGTGGCGCTGCATCCGCGGCTCCTTGGGCTTCTTCCAGGCAGCGGACGAAGGCGGCTTCCAGGGTGTCGCCGGAAAACTGCTGTTGCAGCGCCGCTGGTGTGTCACAGGCCAGTACCTTGCCGGCGTGCATCAACGAAATGCGGTCGCAGCGCTGGGCTTCGTTCATGAAATGAGTGGACAGGAAGATGGTCACGCCCTGTTCCCGGGATAGTTCGATCAGCAGTCGCCAGAAGTCGTCACGGGCTGCCGGATCCACCCCTGACGTGGGTTCGTCGAGGATCAGCACTTCCGGGCGGTGCAGCACCGCCACGGCCAGGGACAGGCGCTGGCGCAGACCCAGGGGCAGGGCGCCGGATTGCTGCTCGGCGATTGCGCCCAGATCGAAGCGCTGGATCAGCTCCTCGATGCGTGGGCCGCTCTCGGCTTTCGGCAGGTCGAACAGGCGGGCATGCAGCTCCAGGTTCTGGCGCACGCTGAGTTCGCCGTACAGGGAAAAACTCTGGGACATGAAGCCGACCCGCTTGCGGGTGGCCAGGTCCTTGGCGTCCACCGGATTGCCCAGCAACTTGGCGCTGCCTTCAGTGGCGGGCATCAGCCCGGTGAGGACCTTCATGGTGGTGGTCTTGCCGCAGCCGTTGGAGCCTAGGAAGCCGAAGATCTCCCCGCGACCGATGGCGAAGCTGACTTTGTTGACGGCGGTGAAGTCGCCGAAGCGCAGGGTCAGCTCGTGGGCCTCGATGGCGATGTCCTGGTTATCGCCAGAACGTGGCGGGATCACCAGTGGCTGATTGTCATGGCCGCTGTCGCCCTGGTAGTGAGTGAAGGCATCGTCCAGCTTGCCGCTGCCCGTTACCTGCGCCAGCTCCCGGCTCAGGCCTTGGGCGATCAACTTGCCCTGGTCGAGCATCAGGCAATGCTCGAACTGTTCGGCTTCTTCCATGTAGGCGGTGGCCACCAACAGGGTCAGTTGTGGTCGTTGCTGGCGTACATCCTCCACCAGTTCCCAGAAGCGTCGGCGGGAAAGCGGGTCGACCCCGGTGGTGGGTTCGTCGAGGATCAACAGATCCGGTTCGTGGATCAGCGCGCAGCACAGGCCGAGTTTCTGCTTCATCCCACCGGACAGCTTGCCCGCCGGGCGTTCGGCAAAGCGCAGCAGGTCGGTGGCCAGCAACAGGCTGTGCATGCGCTGGTCGCATTCGTCACGTGGCAGGCCGAACAGGGTGGCGAAGAAGCGGATGTTCTCGCTGATGGACAGGTCGGGATACAGGTTGCCCCCCAGCCCCTGGGGCATGAAGGCGATGCGCGGGTATAGGCTTCTGCGGTGGCGGCGCTGGGAGATGGCTCCGCCGAGTACCTCGAGCTCGCCTTGCTGAAGCTTCTTGACCCCGGCAATCAGCCCGAGAAGGCTCGACTTGCCGGCACCGTCAGGACCGATCAGGCCGCAGCGTGTGCCTGCCGGCAGGCTGAAACTGATGTCGATCAGAGCCTGCTGGGCACCGTAGCGATGGCTGATGCCGGTGGCGTGCAGCGCCAGGGCATTCATTGCAGGTTAGCCGGCCAGTCCACGGTGGCTGTGCGCACATAACCGGCACCGGGCATCCCCGGTTTGGCCTGGGGCACGGCGGCGGGTTGAGTCAGGCGCACCTTGACCCGGAATACCAGTTTCTGGCGTTCGTCACGGGTTTCCACTTCTTTGGGGGTGAACTGCGACTTGGCCGCGACGAAGCTGATCTTTGCCGGCAGTGGCTGGTTGGGCAGGGCGTCGAGAACAATCCGCGATTCATCGCCCACCGTCAGGCGCCCGGTGACCGAGGCTGGCAAGTAGAGGTTCATGTATTGGTCATTGGGATCGATCAACAGCAGTACTCGGCCGCCGGCACCCAGGACTTCGCCAGGCTCGGCCAGACGCAGTTGGATGATGCCGTCGATGGGGGCTCGCAGGCTGCTGTCGTCGATCTCGCTGGTGAGCTGAGCAACCTGGGCCAGGGCGGCGCCGATAGCGGCCTTGACCGCCGCTACCTGGGCCTGGGCCGCCAGCACGGCGGCATTGCCGGTGTTCAGCCGTGCCTGTTGCTGATCGATGATCTGCTGGCTGGCGAAGCCGCGCCTGAACAGTTCCTGGGAGCGCTTGAGTTCCTGATTGGCCAGGAGCAATTCGCTCTGGCGCAGTTGCACGTTGGCTTCTGCGGCGGAGAGGTTTTCCCGGGCGCGCAGCACTTCGGCTTCGGCCTGGCTGCGCTGGGCTTCCAGGGTGCGGGTATCCATCCGGGCCAGAAGTTGGCCCTGGAGCACTTTGTCGCCTTCATTGACCCGCACTTCCGCCAGGCGTCCGGGAATCTTGCTGGCGATCTGCACCTCAGTGGCTTCGAGACGGCCATTGCCCATGCTCAGCCCTTCCGGCAGACGATCCTGGAGGGATTTCCAGTAACCGAAGCCACCAGCGGCGAGCAACAGAATCAAGAGGGAGACAGCGAAAAGGCGGGAAGAACGGTGGTTCGTCGACATGTGTTCTGCGTCCTGCGGCTATAGCGTCCTAGTCTGACGTATCAAGGCTTTTACCCGCTTGATGCTCGTCAAATGAAAGGGCCAAGCCTAAACCTATTGTTCGCAGGCTGCATGGCGATCGGGGCAAAAAACTGGCGCCAGTGCCGTTGCGCTTGCCAGGCCACGGCACACCGGGGCGGGTTGCTCAACGTAGAGAGAGCGCAGCCGCCCATTGCTCTGCGGTCACTGGCATGACTGACAGGCGACTGCCTTTTTGCACCAGGGGCATTTCAGCGAGGGCAGTCTGCTGCTTGAGATAGTCCAGGCGCAGGACCTTGCTGAAGGTTTCCACGTGGGCTACGTCGATTGCGCTCCAGGCATTTTTCTCGGCGCTGGACTTGGGGTCGAAGTAGACGCTGTCCGGTTCCAGGGCGGTGGGGTCCGGGTAGGCCGCCTTGATGATTTGGCCGATGCCGGCGATGCCAGGCTCCGGACAACTGGAGTGGTAGAAGAAGAATTCATCGCCGACGGCCATGGCGCGCAGGAAGTTGCGTGCCTGGTAGTTGCGCACACCGTCCCAACGGGCCTTTCCAAGCTTGTTCAGGTCCTGGATCGAGAGTTCGTCTGGCTCGGATTTCATCAGCCAATAGGCCATGTTTCTTACCCTCCAAAGGGTGGTTGGGCAGGTTGTCGGAGGATTTTATGACAAACCGACAGTCGGTTGACGCCAGCATTTGCGTGTCGGTTCACGTTATCGCAGAATGCCGGGATTTTAAGCTTGACGCTGCTGCACGGCCTGTTATGGAAACCGTTGCTGTCATCGTGTGTGACTTGCCCGAGGGGGGGCAATCGATGAAACGCCAACCGGATTTACTATGGATTTTGGTTATTTTGTTCGGTTTGGGCGTTGTGACCACCGGTTATGCGCAGAGCTTATGGGCCAACAAGACCGATGCCCCGATCGAGATTGCCCAACAGCCGCAACCCTTCAAGCGTTGAATCCGTCCCGGCGTCGCTGAGCCAGCGCGACGTCTATCGGGCGCAGTACCATCCCTGATCAGTCACGGTGCCCTGTAGCGGCACATCCCAGCTGGCCTGATCCAGTCTCGCGACCTTCTGACATTCATGGGCCAGCCCCAGCAGCTTCGGCTTGCGCCAGCTCTTGCGCCGCGCCAGGTAAGCCAGGCTGCGGTCGTAGAAGCCGCCGCCCATTCCCAGGCGTCCACCGTCTTCGTCAAATCCCACCAAGGGCAGGAGCACCAGATCCAGCGCCCAGACCTTGCGTTGGCGTGCGACGTTGATCCTGGGTTCGAGGATGCGAAAGCGGTTGGGGCGCAGTTTTTCTCCGGGCCGTACACGCTGGAAGACCATCTTGGTCCGTGGCCAGGCACTGAGCACAGGCAGGTAGGTGGCCTTGCCCCGGCGTTGCGCGGCACGTAGCAGCAGGCGCGGATCGATCTCTCCGTCAGTGGGCAGGTACAGGGACAGGTGTCGGGCTCGGCGAAACACTGGATTGTGCGCCAGCTGGCGGTACAGCCCGCTGGCGGCCTGGCGTTGCTGGGCAGGTGTCAGGGAGCGACGGGCTTTACGCAGCATGCGTCGAAGTTGCGGGCGGGAAAGCGGCGCAGGTTCGGTCATGGAGGAGGCTATGGAGAGTCGGACATGGCAGAACAGCCTACCCGGAAAAACCAATGCCAGCATGGATAACTGGCATTGGCTGAGAATTCAGGCTCCCCAGGCGAACCGCTGTCGACTTAGCCCTTGAACCCGAAAGTTCAAGGCGGAAGATGCAGCAGGCTTTAAGGCTTTCCGTCTAGCGGACATGCACACCAGCCCAACGTGCAACTTCCAGGGTAGTGCGAATCGGCTCAGGGACATCGCCAACTGGCAAGCACCCCAGGGAGTGGCGGGAGTATACCGCAACCGCTGTCAGGAATCAGCCTTGCTTGCGTCCGAATCGGTGGCCAGGACCAGGTCGACGCGCTCCAGAAGATCGCGCACTTGTTCGCGAGTGGTGGCGCTGGCCTGCACATCCGGACGCTCCTGGCGGTGCAGCAGATCGTGGGTGATGTTCAGCGCGGCCATGACCGCGATGCGATCGGCACCGATGACTTTCCCGCTGCTACGGATCTCGCGCATCTTGCCGTCCAGGTAACGGGCTGCGCTCACCAGATTGCTGCGCTCTTCCTGGGGGCAGATGATCGAATACTCTTTGTCGAGGATCTGCACGGTAACGCTATTGCTTGAACTCATGAGTCTTGCTCCAGGGCCTTGAGGCGCGAAATCATCGATTCGACCTTACGCCGGGCGATTTCGTTTTTTTCAATGAGGTGCGCGCGTTCCTCGCGCCAGGTCTTTTCCTGAGCTAATAAGAGTGCGTTTTGACTCTTTAGTTGCTCGACCCGGGTAATAAGCAGTTCGAGTCTGGCCATCAGTGCGTGCAGGTCGGTGTCTTCCATTGTGTCCCACTGAAGTTGGTCTGATGAGTGGCAACTGGCTGGGCAGCGCCTGGACGGCCCGATCAGTCCTGGCGCATCGGGTGCTGTCGGTCGGCAATCTGTCCGTCGCCCCAGGCCCCGCGGACCGCTGTAACGGGGCGCAAGGCGCAACGCGGCGCTGGCAATGAATGATGACACGCCCTACGATACAAGGCCTTCATTCTAGACATTGCGCCGCTTGGCGCCTAGCTGCCCATGCCCATTCAGAATTCCCCGTACAACGCCTTCGCCACCCTGCTCAGCAGCAGCGGTCATCCTGTTTCTCCTGCCGAATTGCACGGCCTGTTGCTGGGCCGTAGCTGCGCTGGCGCCGGCTTCGAGGTCGACGGCTGGCTGGTGGACGCTTCCGAGCTGCTCGAAGGCGAGCCACAAGAAAATGTGCGCAACGCCCTGATCGGCCTGCAGGAAATGGTCAAGGGCGAGCTCACCAGCGACGACATGACCGTGGTCCTGCTGCTGCCCAGCGACGACGCGCCATTGACCGAACGTGCCGCGGCCCTGGGCCAGTGGTGCCAGGGTTTCCTCGCCGGTTTCGGCCTCAACTCCCGTGACAGCAGCGCCCTGAGCGTCGAGGCCACGGAAGTGTTGCAGGACCTTGCAGCCATCGCTCAGGTACAGGATGCGCTGGAAGAGTCCGACGACGGTGAAAGCGACTACATGGAAGTGATGGAGTACCTGCGGGTCGCGCCATTGCTGCTGTTCACCGAAACCAACAAGACCGTTGCACCGGCTGCCAAGCCTTCTCTGCACTGACTGACAGGGAACTGCATCTGCCCATGATTCATATCCCTAGAGCGGAATACAGCCGTCGCCGCAAGGCGCTCATGGCGCAGATGGAGCCCAACAGCATCGCGATCCTGCCGGCGGCGGCCGTGGCCATTCGCAACCGCGATGTGGAGCACGTCTACCGCCAGGACAGCGATTTCCAATACCTCAGCGGTTTTCCCGAGCCCCAGGCCGTGATCGTGCTGATGCCCGGTCGCGAGCATGGCGAGTACGTGCTGTTCTGCCGTGAGCGCAATGCCGAGCGGGAGCTGTGGGATGGCCTGCGGGCTGGCCAGGAAGGCGCGATCCGTGACTACGGTGCGGACGATGCGTTTCCCATCACTGATATCGACGACATTCTCCCGGGGCTGATCGAAGGTCGTGACCGGGTCTATTCGGCTATGGGCAGCAACCCCGAGTTCGATCGCCACCTGATGGACTGGATCAACGTGATCCGCTCTAAAGCGCACCTTGGCGCCCAGCCGCCGAACGAATTCGTTGCCCTGGATCATTTGCTGCACGACATGCGCCTGTATAAATCGGCGGCGGAAGTGAAGGTGATGCGCGAAGCCGCACGGATTTCCGTCCAGGCCCATATTCGTGCGATGCAGGCCAGTCGCCCCGGATTGCACGAGTTCAGTCTGGAAGCCGAGCTGGACTACGAGTTCCGCAAGGGCGGGGCGAAGATGCCGGCTTATGGTTCCATCGTCGCGTCCGGGCGCAACAGCTGCATCCTGCACTACCAACAGAATGACGCCCTGCTCAAGGACGGTGATCTGGTGTTGATCGACGCCGGTTGTGAAATCGACTGCTATGCCAGTGATATCACCCGGACCTGGCCGGTCAACGGTAAGTTCTCGCCCGAGCAGAAGGCGATCTACGAACTGGTGCTGGCGGCCCAGGAAGCGGCGTTTGCCGAGATCGCCCCGAACAAGCACTGGAACCAGGCCCATGAGGCAACGGTCCGGGTGATCACCGCCGGTCTGGTGAAGTTGGGTCTGTTGGAAGGCGCAGTCGACGAGCTGATTGCCAGTGAGGCTTACAAGACGTTTTACATGCACCGCGCCGGGCACTGGCTGGGCATGGATGTACACGATGTCGGCGAGTACAAGGTCGGCGGCGAGTGGCGGGTGTTGGAGGTCGGCATGGCGCTGACCGTGGAGCCGGGCGTCTACATCTCCCCGGACAACCAGCAAGTGGCGAAGAAGTGGCGCGGCATTGGCGTGCGCATCGAGGACGACGTGGTAGTGACCAAGCAGGGCTGTGAAATTCTGACAAGCGGCGTGCCGAAAAGCGTCGCCGAGATCGAGGCGCTGATGGCAGCAGCCCGAGTTCAGGCCTCATGAGCCGGGTCAATCTGGCCATCATCGGTGGCGGCCTGGTCGGCGCAAGCCTGGCCCTGGCCCTGCAGGCCGGAGCCAAGGCCCGGGGCTGGAAGATCGTGCTGATCGAACCCTTCGCCCCCGGCGACAGCTTCCAGCCCAGCTACGATGCGCGTTCTTCGGCACTGTCCTTTGGCGCCCGACAGATCTACCAGCGCCTGGGCTTGTGGCAAGCGATCTCCCGGCGCGCCGAGCCGATCAAGCAGATTCATGTGTCCGACCGTGGGCGGTTTTCCACTGCGCGCCTGTCGGCCATGGAAGAAGGGGTTCCGGCCCTGGGTTATGTGGTGGAAAACGCCTGGCTCGGTCAATGCCTGTGGCAAGGACTGGACAAGGACGTGATCAGCTGGCGCTGTCCGGCGGAGGTCACTCGCCTGGAGCCTCTGGAAGGCGGTTATCGCCTGACCCTGAATGACGAAACCACACTGGAATGCGACCTCGCGGTGCTCGCCGACGGTGGCCGCTCCGGCCTGCGCGAACAATTGGGTATCGGGGTCAAGAATCGCCCCTATAACCAGAGCGCGCTGATTGCCAACATCACCCCCAGCGAAGCCCACAACGGCATGGCCTTCGAGCGCTTCACCGATGACGGGCCGATGGCGTTGCTGCCATTGCCGGAAAATCGCTGCGCGCTGATCTGGACCCGCCAGGGCATGGACGCTCAGCGTCTGGCCGACCTGGATGACCGGAGTTTCCTCAGTGAGTTGCAGGGCGTGTTCGGTTACCGCCTGGGCACCTTGAAACAAGTGGGGGCGCGGCATTTGTATCCGCTGTCCCTGGTAGAAGCCGAAGAACAGGTGCGCTCCCATCTGGTGGTGCTGGGCAATGCCGCCCACAGCCTGCATCCGATTGCCGGACAGGGCTTCAACCTGTCGCTGCGTGATGCCCAGGCCCTGGCGGATGCCTTGCTGGCCAGCGAGCAGCTGCCGGGCGATTTTGCCGTGCTGCAGGCTTATCGCGAGCGCCAGCGCCTGGACCAGAGCCTGACCGTGGGTTTCTCCGATCAGGTCACGCGGCTGTTCGGCAGCAAGCTGCCGCTGCTGTCGGTGGGGCGCAATCTTGGCTTGCTCGGACTGGACCTGCTGCCCCCGGCCAAGCGCTGGTTCGCGCGCCAGGCCATGGGCCTGGGCACTCGTCCGGATGCGTGAGTGGTTGACTCGACGTGTCGGCAAGGCACGCTTGCTGCGCTGGGTGATGAACCTGTATCCGCCCTATCTGGGGGCAGGTGTGCGGATTCGCCAGATCAGCGCGGATTTCCGCGAAGTCCAGGTCTCCATGGGGCTGGGCTGGTACAACCGCAACTATGTCGGCACCCAGTTCGGTGGCAGCCTGTATTCGATGGTGGACCCGTTTTTCATGCTGATGCTGATGGAGAACCTGGGACGCGACTACATCGTCTGGGACAAGGCCGCGGCCATCGACTTCATCGCTCCGGGCAAGGGACCGGTGTTTGCTCGGTTCAGCATTGACCAGGCGCTGCTCGACGAAGTGTGCCAGCAGACCGCAACGGGCGAGAAGTACCTGCCGCAGTTGCAGGTAGAGATTCATGACGGCTCCGGCACCCTGGTGGCGCGGGTCGATAAAACCCTTTATGTGCGGCTCAAGCCGCAAGCGAGACAGGCCTAAAGCATGGAAATGCGCGCAGATGTGCTGATTGTCGGAGCCGGAATGGTCGGCAGTGCCTTGGCGTTGGCGTTGCAGGGCAGTGGCCTGGAAGTGCTGCTGCTCGATGGCGGCTCCCTGAGTGTCAAACCCTTCGACGCCGAGTCGCCATTCGAACCCCGGGTCAGTGCCTTGTCGGCCGCCAGCCAGCGGATTCTGCAGCGCCTTGGCGCCTGGGACGGTATTGCCGCACGGCGCAGCAGCCCCTACTGCGACATGCAGGTCTGGGACGGCAGCGGCACCGGGCAGATTCACTTCTCGGCCTCCAGCGTGCATGCCGAGGTGTTGGGGCATATCGTCGAGAACCGCGTGGTTCAGGATGCCTTGCTTGAGCGTTTGCACGAGTGCGACATCGGTTTGTTGGCCAATGCCCGCCTGGAGCAGATGCGCCGCTCCGGCGATGACTGGTTGCTGACCCTGGCGGACGGCCGGGTCCTGCGGGCGCCTTTGGTCATCGCCGCCGATGGCGCCAACTCGGCCGTGCGTCGCCTGGCCGGCTGTGCCACCCGGGAATGGGATTACCTGCATCACGCCATCGTCACCAGTGTGCGCAGCAGCCAGCCCCATCAATTGACCGCCTGGCAGCGATTCACCGACACCGGCCCGCTGGCGTTTCTGCCACTGGTACGGGACGGGCAGCACGACTGGTGCTCCATCGTCTGGTCCACCACGCCCACCGAGGCCGAGCGCTTGATGGCCCTGGATGACGCCGCGTTTTGCGCTGAGCTGGAGCGCGCCTTCGAAGGTCGCCTGGGCACAGTGCTCAGCGCCGACCCTCGGCTTTGCGTGCCGCTCCGCCAGCGCCACGCCAAGCGCTACGTGGCCGAAGGCCTGGCCCTGATCGGCGACGCCGCCCATACCATTCATCCGCTGGCGGGACAGGGGGTCAACCTGGGTTTCCTCGATGCCGCGGTGCTGGCCGAAGTGCTGCTGCAAGCGGCCAGCCGTGGCGAGCGCTTGGCCGAGGTCAAGGTACTGAGCCGTTTCGAGCGTCGGCGCATGCCCCACAACCTGGCGCTGATGGCGGCCATGGAAGGCTTCGAGCGGCTGTTCCAGGCCGATCCGTTGCCGCTGCGCTGGCTGCGCAACACTGGCCTGAAGATGGTCGACCAGATGCCCGAGGCCAAGGCGCTGTTCGTGCGTCAGGCACTGGGCCTGAGCGGCGATCTACCGGAGCTGGCCCAAGCGTAGGCGCCGGCTGGCCGGCGAAGCTTCCTGGCGGACGACCCTACGCAACATCTGGTAACGCCTCGACGCCAGGTTCGGTTGAGAAGGCAAATGGGAGTCCTTATCATTTCGCCTCATTTTATAATCGAGAGACTGCTCCCATGTTGGCACCGAAGCGTCTACTGACCGCCCTGGCACTCACTTTCATCGGCACCGCCGCCCATGCTGCCGATGAAGTCGTGGTCTACTCCTCGCGTATCGATGAGCTGATCAAGCCGGTGTTCGATGCCTACACCCAGAAGACCGGGGTGAAGATCAAGTTCATCACCGACAAGGAAGCGCCGCTGATGCAGCGGATCAAGGCCGAGGGCGAAAACGCCACCGCCGACCTGCTGCTCACCGTGGACGCCGGCAACCTCTGGCAGGCCGAGCAGATGGGCATCCTGCAACCGTTCACCTCCAAGGTCATCGACAGCAACATCCCTCTGCAATACCGCTCTTCCAACCACGCCTGGACCGGCCTGAGCCTGCGGGCGCGGACCCTGGCCTACTCCACCGAGCGGGTCAAACCTTCCGAACTGACCACCTATGAAGCCCTGGCCGACAAGCAGTGGGAAGGCCGTCTGTGCCTGCGTAGCGCGAAGAAGGTCTACAACCAGTCGCTGACTGCCACCCTGATCGAGACCCACGGCGCGGCGAAGACCGAAGAGATCATCAAGGGCTGGGTCAACAACCTGTCCACCGATGTGTTCTCCGATGACATCGCGGTGCTGGATGCGATCAACGCCGGCCAATGCGACGTTGGCATCGTCAACACCTACTATTACGGCCGCCTGCACAAGCAGAAGCCCGACCTGGCGGTAAAACTGTTCTGGCCGAACCAGGGCGATCGCGGGGTGCACGTCAACCTGTCGGGTATTGGCCTGACCAAGTACGCGCCGCATCCGGAGGCGGCCAAGGCGCTGGTGGAGTGGATGACCACGCCTGAAGCGCAGAAGATCTTTGCCGACGTCAACCAGGAGTTCCCGGCCAACCCGGCGGTGGCGCCTTCTGCGGAAGTGGCCAGTTGGGGCAAGTTCGTGGCCGATACCCTGCCGGTTGAGATCGCCGGCAAGCGCCAGGCCGAGGCCATTCGCTTGATGGACCGCGCTGGCTGGAACTGAGACTGCCGTTATACTGCGCCCCGCTTCTGCGGGGCGTTTTGTTTAACGGCCTGCCATAGGAGCGGGCTTGCCCGCGATGGCGCCGCCGCTTCCCCTTGTACGTTCCACCTGCCCGAGAGTTCTTTGTGGCCCATCCTGCCCAACGTCGCTGGTATCCCCTGGTCTTCGCCGTAGCGGCCCTGGTCCTGTTGCCGCTGAGTGTGCTGCTGCTGTCCTGGCAGGCCGTCGACCAGCAGATCTGGTCCCACCTGTGGGACACGCAGATGCCGCGTCTGTTGAGCAACACCCTGACCCTGGTGTTCGGGGTCGGCGTTGGCGTCACGCTGCTGGGGGTGAGCCTGGCCTGGCTCACCAGCCTCTGCGAGTTTCCCGGGCGGCGCTGGCTGGATTGGGCGCTGATGCTGCCCTTCGCGATCCCGGCCTATGTACTGGCCTTTGTCTTCGTCGGCCTGCTGGATTTTTCCGGACCGGTGCAAAGTCTGCTGCGGGAATGGTTCGGCACAGGCTTGCGGCTACCGAGAGTGCGCTCCACCGGCGGCGTGATCCTGGTGCTGGTGCTGGTGTTCTATCCCTACGTCTACCTGTTGGCACGCAACGCCTTCCTGGCCCAGGGCAAAGGGTTGATGGAGGCCGCTCGGGTGCTTGGGCAGTCGCCCTGGCAGGCTTTTTGGCGCGTGGCGCTGCCTATGGCGCGGCCGGCCATAGGCGCTGGGGTCGCCCTGGCACTGATGGAGACCCTGGCGGATTTCGGCGCGGTGTCGGTGTTCAACTTCGACACCTTCACTACCGCTATCTACAAGACCTGGTACGGGTTTTTCAGTCTATCCAGTGCCGCGCAACTGGCCAGCCTGTTGCTACTGGCGGTGATGCTGGTGCTGTACGGCGAGCGGCGGGCCCGCGGCGCCAGTCGCACCGGCAACGAGCGGCCCCGGGGCAAGGCGCTGTACCACCTGTCTGGGCTCAAGGCCATGGCGGCTACGGGCTGGTGCCTGCTGGTATTTGCCTGTGCCTTCGTGATCCCGCTGCTGCAATTGCTGGTGTGGTTCTGGCAGCGCGGGCGCTTCGACCTGGATGAGCGCTATGCCGGGCTGATTGTCCACACCCTGTACCTGGGAGGCATGGCGGCGCTGATCACCGTCAGCGTGGCTTTGCTGTTGGCATTCGCCCGACGCTTGGCGCCGACCCGAGGCATCCGCGCCGGGGTTAGCCTGGCCAATCTCGGTTACGCCTTGCCCGGTTCGGTGCTGGCGGTATCGATCATGCTGGCCTTCAGCTATCTGGACCGGGAACTGGTGATTCCGTTGTCCGGCTGGTTGGGCGGGGCCGGCAAGCCACTGTTGCTGGGTAGCCTGTCCGCCTTGTTGCTGGCCTACCTGGTGCGTTTTATCGCGGTGGCCTACGGACCGCTGGAAAACAGCCTGGAGCGGATTCGCCCGTCGCTGCCCGAAGCCGCGCGCAGCCTGGGGGTGGGTGGGCCGCGACTGTTTTTCAAAGTGTATCTACCGCTGTTGCTGCCCGGGACCCTGAGCGCGGCCTTGCTGGTGTTCGTCGATGTGCTCAAGGAAATGCCCGCCACCTTGCTGATGCGCCCGTTCGGCTGGGACACGCTGGCGGTGCGGATCTTCGAGATGACCAGCGAAGGGGAGTGGGCGCGAGCTTCGTTGCCGGCGCTGACCCTGGTGCTGGTGGGGCTGCTGCCGGTGATTGGCCTGATTCGTCGCTCGGCCCATCGAATCGGTTAGGTGCCAGCCTTCCACCTTGCGGCTACAATGCGCGGCATTCGGTGCGGCCTGTTGTTTGGCCGGGACGCTGAAATCGGCTGCAAGCCATCTATTTCAAGGCTTTCACCCTAGCAGCGCCAGTCCGCACCCTCGCCACGCCCGGAAGGAGAAACCCATGGGACAGCGTACGCCTCTGTATGACCTGCATCTCGCCCTCGGCGCGAAAATGGTCGATTTTGGCGGTTGGGATATGCCTTTGCATTACGGCTCGCAGGTCGAGGAGCACCATCAGGTGCGACGTGATTGCGGTGTGTTCGATGTATCGCACATGACCGTGATCGATGTCAGCGGCGCCCAGGCCAAGGCCTGGCTCCAGCACTTGCTGGCCAATGATGTCGAACGTTTGCAGCACCCTGGCCAGGCCTTGTACAGCACCATGCTCAATGAGCGCGGCGGCATCGTCGACGACATGATCGTCTACCGCCTCGAGGACGCTTATCGCCTCGCGCTCAACGCCGCCACCCGGGACCAGGACCTGGCCTGGATGCAGGCGCAGTTGGGTGAGTTCCAGGTGCAACTGCGCGAGCGACCGGAGCTGGCCATGCTGGCGATCCAGGGACCTCAGGCCCGGCACAAGATCGCCGAGCTGGTGACCCAGTCCCGTGGCGCCCTGATTCAACAGCTCAAGCCTTTCGAAGCCGGCACCGACGGTGACTGGTTCATCGCCCGCACCGGTTACACCGGTGAGGATGGACTGGAAATCGTCCTGCCCGCCGATCAGGCGCCGGCCTTTTTCAACGATCTGGTGGGAGCGGGGATCTCGCCCATCGGCCTGGGCGCCCGGGATACCCTGCGCCTGGAAGCCGGCATGAACCTCTACGGCCAGGATATTCACCAGGATGTTTCGCCCTTGGCGGCGAACATGGCCTGGAGCATTGCCTGGGAGCCGTCGTCACGCAAATTCATCGGTCGTACCGCTCTGGAGGCCGAGCGAGCGTCCGGGGTGAAGCAGAAACTGGTGGGGTTGGTACTGGAAGAGCGTGGGGTTTTGCGCGCGCATCAAGTGGTTCGCATCGCCGATGTTGGCGAAGGTGAGATCACCAGTGGTAGTTTCTCCCCTACGCTGAGTAAATCGATCGCACTGGCGCGGGTGCCGATGGCCACCGCTGACCGTGCCGAAGTGGAAATCCGCGGCAAGTGGTACCCGGTCCGGGTGGTCAAACCGACCTTCGTGCGCCACGGCAAGACCTTGATCTAACTATTTCCAGCCGGCATTGCGCCGCTGACACTTCTTTTTGAGGACACAGAACATGAGCGATATCCCTGCCCACCTGCGTTTTGCCGATAGTCACGAATGGGCCCGTCTGGAAGCTGACGGCAGTGTGACCGTGGGTATTAGCGACCACGCCCAGGAAGCCCTGGGTGATGTGGTATTCGTCGAGCTGACGGAAGTTGGCAACGTGTTTGGCGCAGGGGACCAGGCGGGTGTGGTGGAATCGGTCAAGGCCGCTTCCGACATCTATGCCCCGGTGGCCGGTGAAGTGATCGCCGTCAACGAAGAGCTGAGCGCCAGCCCCGAGCTGCTCAACAGCGACCCCTACGGCGCCTGGATCTTCAAGCTCAAGCCAAGCAACCCGGCCGATCTGGAGAAACTGCTGGACGCCGCCGGCTACAAGGCCGCCATCGGCGAGTAAGTCGCTCCTGCAAGCAGGCCCGCTCCCGTTGTGCAGGAGCGAGCTTGCTCGCGAAGGCCCTTTAAGCCTGCAACACCTCTTTCACCGCCGCCACCGCACGTTCCACGTCGGCCTTGCTCATGGCAGTGAACATCGGCAACGAGACGATCAGACGACCGACCCGTTCCGCCACCGGGAACATTCCCTCCTTGAAGCCGCGCTCGCGGTACAGGCTCAGCAAGTGAATCGGCGGATAGTGATAGCCGATGCCGATGCCCTGTTCCTGCATCTGCTCCATGAAGACGGCGCGAGCCGGCTTGCCGTCCTTGCGCTCCGGCAGTACCAGCTGGAACAGGTGCCAGTTGCTGTTGTTGAAGTCCGCCGGCGGTAGTTGGGCGCCATAGCGAGTTTCGAAGTCGCTGCCAAAGCACTCGAAGTAATGTCGGGCCAGCTCGCGGCGGTGGGCGGTGATTGCCTCGATATGGGCAAACTGCCCCAGGCCGATGGCAGCGGCGACGTCGGTCATGTTGAACTTGCCCCCCAGTACATCCACATCCAGACCGTCGAAGCCGTTGCGGGTGACCCCTTGCAGGCGGTACTTCTCGGCCAGGCGCACTTCTTCAGGGGTATTGAGTACCAGGCAGCCGCCCTCGGAGGAGGTGACGTTCTTGTTGGCCTGGAAGCTGAAGGACACGAAGTCGCCACCGGCGCCGATGCGTTGGCCATTCCAGCTGGAACCCAGGGCCTGGGCCGCGTCTTCCACCACCCGCAGGCCGTGTTTCTTGGCCAGGGCGTACAGGCGAGTCATGTCCACCGGCAAGCCGGCCAGGAACACCGGGATGATGGCTTTGGTGCGTGGCGTAATAGCAGCTTCCACCTGGGCCAGGTCGATGTTGCGGGTGACCGGATCAATGTCGGCGAACACCGGCGTGGCACCCACTTCGAGAATCACGTTGGCGGTGGCCACCCAGGAAATCGGCGTGGTGATGACTTCATCTCCAGGGCCGATGCCGGCGATGCGCAAGGCGATCTCCATGGTGCAGGTGCCTGAGTTGAAGGTACGCACGGTGCGTCCGCCGAAGAACTCCGAGAGCTGGGCTTCGAACGCCTGGACCTTGGGGCCGCTGGTGATCCAGCCCGAACGCAGCACTTCGCCGACGGCGGCGATGGTGGATTCATCGATGGTGGGTTTGGAGAACGGCAGGAAAGGCGGTTGGCTCATGACGATGGGGCACCCGATAAGCGGACGATGAGAGCAGGGGTTGCGGCGCACCGGGGCTGGCGCGCGGACGCCCTGCATGATGGTACCGATTGCCTCGGGATGCCAGCGCGTCGACGCGCAGAATCGGCTGCTATGCTGCTTGGCACCCTGTTGCATCGACGCTGAGCGCCGCTTATCGGAGAGAGCCTGCCATGTCCCCGTCGCCATCCCTGAGCCAGTTACGCGAGCCCAACGCATTTCTCCACCGGCACCTGGGGCCTGATGCCGAGGAGCAGCAGGCGATGCTTGCCAGCCTCGGGCTGGGGAGTCGGATCGAGCTTATCGAGCAGACGGTACCGCCGGGCATCCGCCTCAATCGCGCCCTGGACCTGCCACCGGCGCTGGATGAGCAGGCGGCCCTGGCCAAGCTCAAGGGGTATGCCGCGCAGAATCAGGTCTGGACCAGCCTGATCGGCATGGGTTACCACGGCACCCTGACGCCGACGGTGATCCTGCGCAACGTGTTGGAAAACCCCGGTTGGTACACCGCCTACACGCCCTACCAACCGGAAATCGCCCAGGGCCGACTCGAAGCCCTGCTGAATTTCCAGCAGATGACCATCGACCTCACCGGCCTCGATCTGGCCAACGCCTCCTTGCTGGACGAGGCCACCGCAGCGGCCGAAGCCATGGCCCTGGCCAAGCGCGTGGCCAAGTCCAGGAGCAATCTGTTTTTTGTCGATGAACACTGCCATCCCCAGACCATCTCCGTGGTGCGCACCCGGGCCGAGGGGTTCGGTTTCGAGGTGATGGTCGATGCTGTGGATAACTTGCCCGCGCATCAGGTGTTTGGCGCGCTGTTGCAGTATCCGGATACCCACGGCGAGATCCGCGACCTGCGGCCGTTGATCGATCAGTTGCATGCCCAGCAGGCCCTGGCCTGTGTGGCCACCGATCTGCTCAGCCTGTTGGTACTGACCCCGCCCGGCGAGCTGGGGGCCGATGTGGTCCTGGGCTCCTCCCAGCGCTTCGGCGTGCCCATGGGCTACGGCGGTCCTCATGCAGCGTTTTTCGCTTGTCGCGACGAGTACAAGCGGGCGATGCCCGGGCGCATCATCGGCGTGTCCAAGGATGCCCGCGGGCAGGTGGCCTTGCGCATGGCCCTGCAAACCCGCGAGCAGCATATCCGCCGCGAGAAGGCCAACTCCAACATCTGCACCGCCCAGGTATTGTTGGCCAACATCG
The DNA here is from genome assembly GCF_042980055.1 of Pseudomonas danubii. Lineage (NCBI taxonomy): Bacteria > Pseudomonadati > Pseudomonadota > Gammaproteobacteria > Pseudomonadales > Pseudomonadaceae > Pseudomonas > Pseudomonas danubii. The sequence continues at coordinate 894,540 of NZ_CP116502.1, read as the reverse complement.
CCAGCTTCTATGCGGTCTATCACGGTCCGGCTGGCCTCAAGCGCATTGCCCAGCGGGTGCATCGATTGACCTGCATCCTCGCTGCGGGCCTTGAGCGCCACGGCATAACGCGGGTCAACCGGCACTTTTTCGACACCCTGACCCTGGAGGTGGGTGGCAGCCAGACCGCGATCATCGAGAGCGCCAAGGCGCTGCAGATCAACCTGCGAATTCTCGGCCGTGGCCAGTTGGGCCTGAGCCTCGATGAGACCTGTGACGAAACCACCGTGGCCCGGCTGCTGGACGTGTTTCTCGGCGCGGACCATGGATTGGACGTCGCCGAACTGGATGCCGAGGTGCTGGCCTCGGGTCTTCCTGACAGCCTGCTGCGCCGCAGCCCCTACCTGACCCATCCGGTGTTCAGCGCCCATCACAGCGAAACCCAGATGCTGCGCTACCTCAAACAACTGGAGAACAAGGACCTGGCGCTCAACCAGTCGATGATCCCCTTGGGCTCCTGCACCATGAAGCTCAATGCCAGCAGCGAAATGATCCCCATCACCTGGCCGGAATTCGCCAACCTGCACCCCTTTGCCCCTCGGGAGCAGGCCGTCGGCTACACCTTGATGATCGAGGAACTGGAGCGTTGGTTGTGCGCCATCACCGGCTTCGATGCCATCTGCATGCAGCCCAACTCCGGTGCCCAGGGCGAATACGCTGGGTTGCTGGCCATTCGTCGTTACCACGAGAGCCGCCAGCAAGGCGGGCGGCACATTTGCCTGATACCGGCCTCGGCCCATGGCACCAACCCGGCCTCGGCACAAATGGCCGGGATGCAGGTGGTGATCGTCGAATGCGATGAGGCCGGTAACGTCGACCTGGAGGATCTGACGGCCAAGGCCCAGGCCGCCGGTGATCGGCTGTCCTGCCTGATGGCCACTTACCCCTCGACCCATGGCGTCTATGAAGAGGGCATCAGCCAGATCTGTGAAGTTATCCACAGCCACGGCGGCCAGGTATACATGGACGGCGCCAACCTCAATGCCCAGGTGGGCCTGACTCGGCCTGCGGACATCGGCGCCGATGTCTCGCACATGAACCTGCACAAGACGTTCTGCATTCCCCATGGCGGCGGTGGGCCGGGGATGGGGCCGATCGGCGTGCGAGCCCATCTGGCGCCCTTTGTCGCCAATCACCCGGTGGTGCCCATCGACGGGCCGCTTGCAGAGAATGGCGCGGTCAGCGCGGCGCCCTGGGGCAGCGCCAGTATCCTGCCCATCAGCTGGATGTACATCGCTCTGATGGGGCCGCAACTGGCGGATGCCAGCGAGGTGGCGATCCTCGCCGCCAACTACCTGGCCGCCCAGCTCAGCGGCGCCTTCCCGGTGCTCTATAGCGGGCGTAATGGCCGAGTGGCCCATGAATGCATCCTCGACCTGCGGCCGCTCAAGGCGCTGACCGGGATTACCGAGGAGGATGTGGCCAAGCGTCTGATGGATTACGGCTTTCATGCCCCGACCATGTCCTTCCCGGTGCCGGGCACGCTGATGGTGGAACCCACCGAAAGCGAGTCCAAGGCTGAGCTGGACCGCTTTGTCGAGGCCATGCTGAGCATTCGTGCCGAGATCGCCCAGGTCCAGGAGGGCAATTGGCCGGCCGAGGACAATCCGCTCAAGGGCGCGCCCCATACCCTGGCGGACATCACCGGGATCTGGGAGCGGCCCTACAGCATCGAGCAGGCGGTGCTGCCCAGTGGTCATGCCCGGGCCCACAAGTACTGGCCTGCGGTGAACCGGGTGGACAACGTCTACGGCGATCGCAACCTGTTCTGCGCCTGCGTCCCGGTGCAGGCCTACCGCTGAACTCGCCTCAGTAGGGGTGGCGTAGCCGCGTCGGACGACTGCCTTGGGTGTTGCGCCGGGATGGGTGAGTGTCCAGGGGATAGAGGTGCAGCAGCTCTTCTTCGATGACCTGGTTGCTCAGGCCCAGTTCCAGTTCCGGGCAGTCCAGGTCCAGCCAGTCGCCGTGTTGCAACTGCAGTTCGCTCTCGCGCCGGCAGGCACTGTGGAACACGTAGTGGACCATGCCCGGTTGCAGGAACTGCTCATGCTGTTCGAGGAAGGCCTGGGAGTATTTGCGGATCGCCCACCAGTTCTGCAGATCGAGACGATAGCTGAGGTAGGACAACTGCACGCCCTGGCGTTCAACCCGTACATTGAGTGACAGGCTGCTCTGCAGCTCGCCGAGGATCAGCGCCGGAGTGATGGCGCACTGGCGCAGGCGTGATTGTGCGCAGGAACTGGCGTCCTGGCGGCTGAGCAGCGGGTCATGGATGTCATGACCCAGGCTGAAGCCGACAAAGCGCAGTTGCTTGAAGTGGTCCACCAGATACACGCAGAACACGCCTGGCTGACTGCAAATGCTCAGGGCGTGATACGGGATCATCAGCGCCTCGCCGTCGGTCTTGAGCAGGCTGCCGTTGCCCTTGTAGAACCAGCCCTGGCGGGTGTTCGGGGTGTTCAGGCTGACCTCGCTGACCTGGGCCAGGAGGCTGTCGCTGGGTTTGAGTGGCGGACGCAGCGGCCCTTGCGGGTGTCCCTCGGAAGGCTGTTGCGGATGGGCTGGCAGGCTGCGCAGGTACTCGCTCCAATCCAGGTGCCGGCGGGCGCAGAAATGCAGGGTTTCGTATAACCCGCCGTGTTCGGACAGGGCATGCATGCTGCGACCATTGTGAAAGTCGAACAGCCCGATGGCGCGCTGTTCCTTGTGGCAGACATCCAGCAACAGCAGGTAATCGTCCATGATTCTCTAGTCCTTCAGGGGCAAGGGGGCGGGGAGGATGGGCAGCGGCTCGGGGGCTCGCGTCCGGCGAGGTTCGAGGGCACTTTCCTTGAGCAGAAATGACATCAGCAAGCCGATCAGGCTGCCGCTCAGGGCCACGTATAGGATCGACGGCAGGCCGAAATGGCTGGCGGCAAACCCGGCCACGGCCGGGGACAGCCCGCCCCCGAGAATTTCGCCGAAACCCACGACAATCCCGGTCGCCGTCGGTAGCAGGGCCGGGGCCACGGATTCACTGGTCAGCGGGCCGACCGTCATGCAGATCAGGCTGAAATTGAAAAACGACAGCAGGAACAACAGCAGAAACAGCAGCCAGGGAATCGCCGGGCTGACGATCAGCAGGCCCACCAGGGTGCTGCTGGTCATGAAACAGGCCGATACCACCGGTTTGCGTCCGAGGCGGTCGGACATTCCGGGAATGATCAATTGGCCGATGAAACCGCCCAGGCCGATGGCCGAGATGACAAAGGCCATGGACAGGGTTTCCAGGTGCAGGTGGTCGGTCAGGTAACTGGGCAGCATGGCGCAGAGCACGAACTGACAGGTGAGGATGCAGAACATGATCAGGATGTTCAGGCTGACGTTGCCGCTCTTGAACGCCGCCAGCCAGTTGCGCCCGGCGCTGCCGGGCAGGCCCGCGGTGGAGGGCGCCGGCAACGGCCGGTAGACCTTCCACAGGTAGCCGGCCAGTAGCAGGCCCGGCAGGGAAATGATGGCGAACACCGCCCGCCACGAGCCGGAAAGCTGCAGCAGGTAGGCGGCGATCAGTGGCCCCAGGCACAGGCCGAGAATCGGGAACAGCGCCTGCTGGATGCCCAGGTTCAGCCCGCGTCGGTCAGGGCGCGAGACTTCGTTGGTGACAATGATGCTGGTCGGGGTGAAGGCGCCTTCGCAGATGCCCATCAACCCGCGCAGGATCACCAGCCCCAGCACGCCGGTGGCCAGCGCGGAGAAGCCGGACAGCAGCGACAGCACGGCAATCGAGGCCACCAGCACGCGGCGGGTGCCCAGGCGTTCGATCACGCCGCCCATGCCCAGGGCGGACAGCCCCCAGGTGAAGGCCAGCGCGGCGGACAGGTAGCCCAGGTCCTGATAGTCCAGTTGCAGGTCGTGCATGATCACCGGAAACAGCGGCAGGATGATGAAGCGATCCAGCCCCACCAGCCCGAAACTCAGTGACAGCAACAGCACCATGGATCTTTCGTAACGGCTGTCGGCAGCCGTGGTTGGTATTCCAGCGTTCATCGCTCTGCTTCCTTGAAAACCATGAACCCGGCGCGGCGCGCCGTGAGGGTGCGGCCTGACGTTGCCTTACAGCCCGGCAACGTCAGGTCGGACAGACGCAGGTTTTCCCGTCAGGCGGTCCACTCACCGACGGCCATTTCCGCAGTGAAGCCTGGGCCGAAGGCTGCTAGCAGGCCGATATCGCCTCGATTCAGGTTGGAATCGAACTGCCGCTTGAGCACGTCGAACACCACCACGCTGGCGATGTTGCCGGCTTCCGAGAGGCTGCTGCGCGATTGCGAGACCCGGTTCGAGGCCAGGTCCAGGTGCATCACCAACTCGTCGAGGATCTTGCGTCCCCCGGTGTGGAAGATGAAGAAGTCGTTGTGCGCGCAGTTCTGTTCGAACGTCTCGTAGTTGAGCTTCTCCATCACCGGCGCCACGTCCTTGATGGAATTCATCACCGCCTTGTCCAGGGTGAAGTGGAAGCCGGTGTCCTTCACGTCATATTTGATGTAGTGCTCGCTCTTGGGCAGGAAGAACGACTCGGTCTTCTTGATCTTGAAACCGCCAGCCTGGTCGTCGGCGCGCAGCACGCAGGCCGACACCGCATCGCCGAACAGGGCCGCGGAGATGAAGGCATGCAACTTGGTGTCGTCTGGCTGATAGCACAGCGAAGAGAACTCCAGGGATACGATCAGCACATGGTTGCGAGCATCGAGCCGGGCGAAATCGTTGGCCCGGTTGATGGCCGCGGCACCGGCCACGCAGCCCAGCTGGGCGATGGGCAGTTGCACGGTGGAATTGGGCAGGCCGAGGTCGTTGATCAGGTGCGCGGTCAGCGACGGCATCATGAAACCGGTGCAGGAGGTGACGATCACCATGCGGATGTCGCTGATCTGCAACCCGGCATTCTCGATGGCCTGGCGCGCCGCCGCCGACGACATCTGCCGGGCTTCACGCTCATAGACGATGCTGCGGTGGGTGAAGCCGGTGTGTACCGCCAGTTCGTCGATCGGCAGCACCAGATGGCGCTCGTTGACTTCTGTGTTGGCGATCATGCGCTTGGCCAAGGCCATGCGCGGATGGTCGGCATGCAGGTTTTCCAGGTGATCAACCATCTGTTGCTGGGTGATCTTGTGTTGCGGAAACATGACGTGTGGGAGGCAAAGAGTAGACATGATGGGTCCTTGGCTCTAAGTAAGCCAATAAGTTAAGGGGTGGGGAAAGTCCCCGTTCATAGGCACAGGAATCTGTAGGCCCTAAAGGAAATCAGGACCTTAAGGCAACTTCGAGGCGCGAAGCGGCCGTTGATGTAACTTTTAAGTTGGATTTTATTTTAATGGCTAACTTCAAGGTGCCTTATATAAAGGCACCTTGAATAACAACTTATATATCCAGTACGAACTTATAAGCGTATTGCCAGGCCAAGTTGCTTTCGCGCACATGCTTGCGAATCACCATGCGCACTGGCGCGCCGACTTTCAGCTGCTGTGGATCGCAGACATCGACAATCTCCGAGGCAATCACCAGGCCGTCGTCCAGGCGCACCATGGCCATGACGCGCGGCACGGTTTCGCCATAACCCATGGCGGCCAGGACCGGGTTTTCGGCGTGGGCCATGACTTCGATCTTGCCCGTGCGCTTGCAGCGGTAAGGCTTCACGCTCAGGGAATTGCAGGCACCGCAGACGGTGCGCCTTGGGAAGAAGATCTCGTTGCACTCTTCGCACTGGCTGCCTTCGAGGCGGTACTTGCCGCCATGCTCGCGCCATTCGCGGAGCATGCTGGCGGTGGTCATTCTGTGGATCTGTTCTGGGTACATGGACATGGTCCGGGCTCCTTAGTCGTTCGAGAGGACAATCACTGAGTTGTGCGCCGCATAACCGCCAAGGTTCTGCGACACGCCGATGCGTGCGCCCTTGACCTGGTTGTCGGATTCGCCCCTCAGTTGCCGGAACAGCTCGGTGATGTGCAGGATGCCGTCGCAGCCCGAGGCGTGGCCGCGGCCGATGTTGCCGCCGTCGGTGTTCAGTGGCAGTTGGCCGTCCAGGGCGATGCCGCCTTCGAGTACGAAGTCGCCGGCCTGGCCCTTGCCGCAGATGCCCATGGATTCCATCTGGATCAGCCCGGCGCCGAGCAGGTCGTAGACCTGTGCCACGTCGATGTCCTTGGCGGTGATCCCGGCTTTCTTGTAGGCAATTTCCGCGCAGGCGATGGAGTTGGCCGAGACGGCCATGCCCACGTCCTTGGGCAGGCCCGGGTGATGCAGGGTCGGATTGTGGAAGCGCGTGCCGAAGTAGTGTGAGACCCCGGTGTAGGCACAGCCGCGCACGAACACCGGCTTGTCGGTGTACTTGTGGGCCAGGTGTTCAGCCACCAGGATGGCGCAGCCACTGGCTTCGCCCCAGGCCAGCATCGAACCGCAGGCTTCGCTGTTCTTCAGCGCTTCCAGGGTGGGAATCGGCTGGCCATAGCGGGTGGCGGTCGGGGTGTTGTGGGCATAGACGCGCATCTGCCGGCCAAATGTGGCCAGTACATCAGCCTCGCGACCGGCGTAGCCGAACTTCTGGAAGTACTCGGCGGTGGCCAGGGCGAAGGCGTCAGTGTGGGAGATGCCGAGGAAGTAATCGTATTCACATTCAGTGCTGGAGCCGATGTACTCGGCGTAGTTGAAGTGATCGGTCATCTTCTCGAAACCGCCGCACAGGACGATGTCGTATTCACCGGACGCGACCATCTGGTGACCCATCTGGAACGACACCGAGCTGCTGGTGCAGTTGGCGGTGCTCATGAAGGTCGGCGCCGGGCTGATGCCCAGGGCGTCGGAAATGGTCGGCCCCAGGCCACCATATTCGGAAATGCCTTCACCGTGATAACCATAGGCGACCCCCTGGATTTCCCGGGGGTGCATCTTGGCGTCCTTGAGGGCTTTATAGGCGGACTCGACGATCATTTCCTTGAACGTCTGCCGAACTCGTGAACTTCCGGGCTTCGGCGTATAGGCGGCCGAAACGATTGCAACACGACGTGCGCACATGTACATGCTCCTTGCGTAGACAGGCGTAATCAGAGGTAGGCGGTCAGGGCGTAGTCAGCCCGCAGGTACTTGAACTCGTACTTGATGGAGGTGCCGTAATCGACATAGGTCTTGGCTTCGAGCAGTTCGCGCAGGGGCTTGTTGTGCTTCTGGTACTGCTCGATGGCGTCGGTGACGGTCAGGGCAATGGCGTCACTGCCGGCCCCGAAACCATAGGACACCATGAGGATCTTCTGCCCCGGACGGGCCTGGTCCAGTACGTTGATCAGGCCGAGCAGCGGGCTGGCGGCGCCAGTGTCACCCACATCGCCGGCGTAGATCCCCGGTTCGATCTGCTTGGTGTTGAAGCCCAGGTGCTTGCCCAGGGAATAGGGCGTGGACACCAGGTTCTGCTGGAACACCACGTAGTCATAGTCGGCGGCGCTGGTACGCAGCTTGGCCATCAGGCCCTCGGCAGCGCGGCGGGTCTGATCTTCCAGGCCGATGCTGTTCTTGTCCGAGCCCAGGCCCATCCCGGAACGAATGTAGCGATCGCCCTGGGGGCGGATGTTGTCGGCGATATCGGCGGCGCAGGAAAAACTGCCGTCAAACTCGGCGATGACGTTCTGATTGCCGATCAGCAGGGCGGCGGCGCCGGCTCCAGCATAGGACTCGGTCAGGTCGCCCGGCGCGGTGTTGCGGTTGATGGTGTCGGCGCCGATGGCCAGGGCACTGCCGGTCATGCCGGAGGCCACCAGGGCCTGGCAGATCTGCAGGGCGGAGGTGCCGGACTTGCCGGCAAACTGCACGTCGGCGCAATAGGCGTCGTAACCGCTGCCGAGCATTTCCAGGATGATCGAAGCCGAGGCTCGCGAGTCGTAGGGGTTGGTGCAGGTGCCCAGGTACAGGGCTTCGAGCTCATGGCCGGGGACTTTATCCAGGGCCCGTTGCGCCGCCAGCACACCGAGGGTGATGACATCTTCATCGGGCTGCAGCACGGCTCTTTCAGTGACGCCGAGGTTTTCCTCGACCAGCTTGAGCTCGGTGTTTTTCCAGACGTTGATCACGTCCTGGACTTTGAGGCGGCATACCGGAATACCCGCGCCATAGCTGACAATGCCTACTTTTTTCACGTTCATTTTCCTCTTGATTCCATTCTTTTTGAGAAAACTGGGTCGTGCCTGCTCAGAAGCACCCTTGAAACATACGGAAAACAATTTTGCTGCCTGTCTCGTGGCGACACCGCATAAACCGGCGGCCTAGAGGAGGGGGACAGCAGACTCCGAATAGGGGAAAACCCACTCGAAAGCTGTTTTTCTTAACCTCTCTATGCTATGATACGGAACGTTTCGTTTAGTAATAATTTCAAACGATCTAGTCTCTTTTTGGGAAGCGGGCCGCAGCCTCGAATCCGAGGAACTCGCAGTTGCAGGGCCTGATTTACTCAACCCTAATGAGATACTTTAAAAACTAGATAGATCGGTACAAGAAGTTCATGATTCTTTCAAGAATGAAACGAAACGGACCGTTTCATTTCGATTCGGAGGAATCCTATACCCTGCGTTGCGTTTGTCAAGCGCCCTGCCTGGAGATTTTTTATTGTGGCTCGTACCCCATCTCGCAGCTCCATCGGCTCGTTGCGAAGTCCCCATACCCATAAAGCCATCCTCAGTTCCACCATCGAAATCCTTAAGGAATGCGGTTATTCCGGGCTTAGTATCGAGTCCGTCGCACGCCGGGCGGGTGCCAGCAAGCCAACGATCTATCGGTGGTGGTCGAACAAGGCGGCATTGATCGCGGAAGTTTATGAAAACGAGAGTGAACAGGTCAGAAAATTTCCTGATCTCGGCTCGTTCAAGGCTGATCTCGACTTTTTGCTACACAATCTCTGGAAAGTCTGGCGAGAAACCATATGCGGAGAGGCTTTCCGCTGTGTCATCGCTGAAGCGCAGTTGGATCCAGCAACATTGACCCAGCTCAAGGATCAATTCATGGAGCGCAGAAGGGAGTTGCCGAAAAAGCTGGTGGAAAATGCCATCAGCAATGGCGAGCTCCCCAAGGACACCAACCGTGAATTGCTCCTGGATATGATTTTTGGTTTTTGCTGGTATCGGTTGCTGACCGAGCAGTTGACCGCGGAACAGGACATTGAGGAGTTCACTTCTCTGCTGATCAACGGTGTTTGTCCTGATACGCCACGTTGATCCATTGCCAGCCATTAAGCCCTTGAGTTGTGCGGGCTTAATGGCTGTTGTTTCAGGCTGAAGTCGCGCCGAACTCCCGATACAGGTCCGGCAGGAAGCTGGCCAGATGATTGAACTCGCACATATCGTGCACGGCAAATTCATAGGCCAGGGTTTCCAGCTCGGCTTCGCCAAAGCCACTTTCCTTGAGCAGCGCCGATGCTTTTTCAGCTCCGGGAAAGCGGGCCATCGATGGGTGCGATCCGACCCAGTAACGGCTGGTCAGGTACATGCCGCCCGGCACCTCCTTGAACAGATGCACCATCAATGACACCGGCACCTCTGGGTGATCGGCCAGGCTCATCAAGGCACTGACGCTGCCGTCGATTTTCGCTTCGCGATACAGATCAGGGTCAAGGCCCAGGCTGGCTGGTTCCTGAAAATCGATGTGCAAGTGCATCAGGCGATCGCCGACATACTCCGATGCGCAGAAAGTGTTGCCATACAGCCGCTCTTCGAAGCTCAAGGATTCGTCGCTCAGGCGCTGATGGTTCACGCAGGGGTTGCTGACATGGGCGTAGGGGAACCACAGGGTATAGCGCTCCGATTCCGCCGGGTGCCACATGAACCACCACTTGAACATCTGTGCGGTGCAGCCGGGGAAGAACTTGCGGCTTTGCACATAAGCCATCGGCCCCGGTAGCAGGGCGTAGCCGGACTCCTCACTGACGAAGTCCGGGTCGAGCAGACGATTGATGTCCTCGACGCTTGGGGTCAGGGTATCTTTCAGGTCCATCGGGCCTTGTTGGATCTTGCGTACAGCGGACAGCGGCACGCGCATTTCCGAACGGAAATACTTGGCGTAGGGCTTGTTCCGGATGGCCACCTGGTTACGCAGGAACAGCTTCTGCATGGGCAGTGAGAAGTAGGTGAAGGGAGTCATGATGCGCGCTTCCATGCTGATATCCTTTGGCGTGAATTGACGAGTAGCCGCCACGTTCGTGCAATCCGCTTGCGGAGTTGAACGAGAAACTGGCGCTTTGTAGCTAAGCAGTCCATAAACAAAAGTCAAATTTGAATTTAACTTAGTGAGAGCGTCTATGGTCGTTTCCGCTTCCCCGCCGCCTGCTGCGGCCCGTGCGCCGCGTCAGGATGGCCAGGCAACTCGCCAGCAGATCCTGGAAACGGCTGGCCAGCTCTTTGCCGAGCTGGGGTACGCCAACACCACCAGCAAGCAGATTTGCGAAAACTCCAAGGCCAACAACGCCTCGGTCAACTATCACTTCGAGAACAAGGACGGCCTGTACCGGGCGGTGCTGCGCGAAGCCCACGATCGCCTGGTGCGGATCGAGACCATGATCAGCCTGAGCGAGAGCCAGGACAGTGCCGAAGATAAGCTGCGGGCGATCATCACTGTGCTGATCGAGGGGCTGAACAATCAGCGCGAGGGCTGGGCACTGAAAGTGCTGACCCGCGAGCTGCTGTCGCCCTCGTCGGTGCTGCCGGCGGTCCTGGAGGAACAGGCGTTCCCCAAGGCGAAGATCGTGCGCACCATTCTCGGCCAAATCATGCACCTGTCGCCGGAAGACCCGGCCACGTTGCGCAGTGCCGTCAGTGTGTTCGCGCCCTGCCTGTTCCTGCTGATCGCCCATCAGCCGCTGGCGCGCAATGTACTGCCCGGCCTGGAGCTGGACCCGCCGGCCCTGATCGAACACATGATGAGCTATGCCCTGGCTGGCCTGGCGGCGGTGGCCCGGGCTTCTGGCAGAGCCTAGCGTGTCATTCGGGCGAAAAAAAACGCCGACCCTGAGGTCGGCGTTTTCTGTCAGCCATCCCTGGGACGATCCTTACTCCTGTGCGACGGCGTTCTTCGCCAGGATCGCGTTGGCCAGTTCCATGTCAGTGGCCTTGAGGCCGGGATTGTCGGCGCGGACTTTCTGCATGGCGGCTTCCAGGTACGGGCCGCGAATGCTGCCTTCGCTGGCGACGAAGCTGCCGGCGTCGTCCTGGGCGGCGACGATCAGCTTGTGATCCTTGAAGGTCAGGTAAGTGGAGCCGGTGGTGGCGCCGGAGGAAATGACGTTACGCCAGAAGGTGTCGGCCATTGCCGAACCAACGGGAAGAGAAAGCAGGGCAAGGGTGGCGACAGCTATTTTCAGACGCATGATGGGTGACTCCAACTGGGGGTTATCTGCACCGTTTGATTCTAGATACCCCAGCTGAGTTCCGTGACCCATCAGTCAAGGTTTTCGACCAGCAGAATGGCGCCTTCCTGGCCAATCACGCGCACCCGGGCACCCACAGGCGCGTCGGCGCCCTTGGCGATCCACACCCCATCGGCGACCTTGATCCGGCCACGGCCGTCAACGATCGCCTGATGCACCACGAAGGTCTTGCCGACCAGCTCCTGCCCGCGCAGGTTCAGGTTTGGCTGGTCGCTGGGGCGCACCACACTGCGTTGGCGACGCCACCAGTAGAGGGCGGTCAACACTGATAACAGGCCGAACAGGAGGAACTGCACCTCCCAGGTCAGGCCGGGAATCAGAAAGGTCAGGACCCCTACCGCGGCAGCCGCCAGGCCGATCCACAGTAGGTAGCCGCCGGCACCGAACACTTCGAGAATCAGCAATACGGTGCCCAGGGCCAGCCAGTCCCAGAACGATAGGGCGTGCAGGAATGCCAACATGGATCGGGCCTCAGACCTTCTTGCCGTCGAACGTGGCCTTGACGATTTCGCCAATGCCGCCCACGGCGCCTATCACCTGGCTGGCCTCCAGTGGCATCAGGATCACCTTGCTGTTGTTGGCCGACGCCAGCTTGCCCAGGGCATCGATGTACTTTTGCGCGACGAAGTAGTTGATCGCCTGGACGTTGCCGCTGGCGATCGCCTCGGATACCACCTGGGTCGCCCGGGCCTCGGCTTCGGCCTGGCGCTCCCTGGCTTCGGACTCAAGGAAGGCTGCCTGACGTTCACCCTCGGCTTCCAGAATCTGCGCCTGCTTCTTGCCTTCGGCGGTCAGAATGGCCGCTGCCCGCAGGCCTTCGGCTTCGAGGATCTGGGCGCGCTTGACCCGTTCGGCCTTCATCTGCCCAGACATGGCCGCCATCAGGTCGGCAGGCGGGCTGATGTCCTTGATCTCGATACGGGTGATCTTGATCCCCCAGGGTGCGGTGGCTTCGTCAACGGTTCGCAGCAGTTTCTCGTTGATGCCGTCACGTTGGCTAAGCATCGCGTCCAGTTCCATGGAACCGAGCACAGTACGGATATTGGTCTGCAGCAGGTTGCGGATGGCGTGCTCAAGGTTGTTGACCTCGTAGGCCGCCTGGGCGGTGTTGACCACCTGGAAGAAGCACACGGCATCGATCTGCACTGTGGCGTTGTCGGCGGTGATGACTTCCTGAGGGGGAATGTCCAGCACGCTTTCCATGACGTTGATCTTGCGACCGATGCGGTCCATCACCGGAATGATGATGTTCAGCCCCGGCTTGAGGGTGTTGGTGTAGCGACCAAAGCGCTCCACTGTCCACTGGTAGCCTTGGGGCACGACCTTGAAACCCATGAACACCAGGGCCACCGCAAGGCCGACAAAAAGTAACAGTACGCTTCCGATCTGCATAACATTCACCTGTTCAGTCATTGCTCAAGGGCTCGAGGAGCACGAGTGTACGGCGGTGCCCGGCCCGGCGCCGGTATACCTTGGTCCTTGCATCATCAGGACACACATCACCGGTGCGATTCGGGCACGCCGCAAGGTTCAAAGCTGGAAGCGGGTGACCGAGGTTTGCAGGGTCGCCACAGAGTTTTCCATCTGCTCCACCGTTTGGGTCAGTTCACGCATGGCCTGGCTGTTGCGCCGGGCTACCTGACTGATCATCTCCACCCGTTGCGCCACTTCGCTGCTGGCCTTGGACTGCTCGCCGATGGTGTGGGAAATCTCTTCCACCATCAGCGCCGAACGTTGGGCACCCTGGCGAATCTCGTTGATCGAAGTCCCCGCTTGCTGGGCCATGTGCACCCCGTCGCTGACCCGGCTGACCCCGGTTTGCATGCTGCTCACTGCTTGCTCGGTGGTTTCACGGATGCGCTCGATCATGCCGGTGATCTCCCGGGTGGATTGCGCGGTGCGCGCCGCCAGGTTGCGCACCTCGTCGGCGACTACGGCGAATCCGCGTCCGGCCTCGCCAGCCCGGGCCGCTTCGATGGCTGCATTCAGGGCCAGCAGGTTGGTCTGCTCGGCGATGCCATTGATCACCTGGATGATCGAATGGATCTCCTCCGAGGACTGGCCCAGGGCGGTAATGCTCTGGGACGACTGGTTCACCGCCTCGGCGATGTGGCTCATGCCGTCCACGACCCCGAGGATCACCTGGCCGCCGCTGCCGGCCAGGGACTCGGACTGGGCGGCAATGCCCTGGGCGTTGCGGGCGTGCTCGGCGACCTGGGCAATGTTGCTGATCATCTGCTCCATGGCTGCTGCCATGTCGGTGGCGCCGTCGGCCTGCTCGGTGGCGCCGTCGGCGATGCCCAGCGAGGTGTCGCTGAGGCTGTGGGAACGCCCCCGCAACTCCTCGCTCTCATGGCGGATGGTGGTGATCATCTGCCGCAGGTTGTCCTGCATTTCGCCAAGGGCCTGTTGCAACTGGCCGGCTTCGTCCCGGCTGTCGACACTGATGGGCATGGTCAGGTTGCCCTGGGCGATGGCCCGGGCGGTGGCGACGGATTTTTCCAGGGGCTTGAGGACCCGGATGAGCAACTGGCGGGTCAACAGGCACAGGGCCAGGGCGGCAATCAGACTGCCGCCGATCAGCCACCAGGCGGCTTGGCGTACGGCGGTTTCACTGTCTGCGCTGGTCTGTGCGGTAGCGGCTTCGATCTTGCTGCTCAGTGCCGAGTTGCGGGCCTCCACTTCACTGAAACGCTGAGAAAACTCCGGCATTTGCAGGCGCGCGGCCTGGGGGTCCTTGAGGGCCTGTTCGGCTATGCTTTCGGCCGCATGAATGTAGCTTTCCAGGACCGGCTGCAACTCGCTGATGGCATCGCGGATATCCGGCGCCAGGGGCAGCCGGGCGTTTTCCGCCAGGGCCTTGCGGAACCAATCGCCGTGTTCGCGCAGACTGTTGCGCACCTCCTCTGCGGCCGCGCTGTCGCCGGGTTCGCTGCTCAGAGCCTCCAGCACATCGGCCCGCAGGGCGTCGTGCATCATGTCGGCTTCCAGGTGATTGCGCAGGGCATTGGCATTGACTTCATTGTCATGCAGGGCCTTGGCCAGGCGTGACTGTCCCCAGAGGCCGAGGCCGGCTACCAGGGCAATGGCCAGCAGGCTGAGAACCCCGGAGGCGATCATGTTGTGACGAATATTCATGCCTGGCTTCCTGCTTGTCTTGGCGGTGGTTAAAGCGTAGCCCAGCACTTGGGGTTCGCCTCCGGGCGAGCGGGGCCTGGTTACTGGTTTTCGCTTTGAGGTGTCACCCGCAGCACTTCCTCCAGGCTGGTCAGGCCATCGGCAAGCTTTTGTGCGGCGGCCAGGCGCAGGCTGCGCATGCCGTCGTTGCAAGCCTGGCGACGCAGGCCGGCGAGGTCGAGGTCGTCTCGAACAAGGGCTTTGAGCGGGGTACTCAAGGGCATGATTTCGTAGACGCCGGTACGTCCGTGATAGCCGGTGCCACGGCACTCTGCGCAGCCCACGGCCTTTTTGCTCAGGGGCGGGAGCGGCAATTGTCGGGGGGAGGTCAGGCTCTGCCAGTCATCCGGGGCGAGGGCGGCGGGCGCCTTGCAGTGGGGGCACAGGGTACGCAGCAAGCGTTGGGCCATGACGCCGATCAGGGTGGCCTTGATCAGATAGTGAGGCACTCCCAGTTCCAGTAGGCGGCTGATGGCTCCGGGGGCATCGTTGGTGTGCAGGGTGGAGAGCACCAGGTGCCCGGTGAGTGCAGCCTGGATAGCCATTTCGGCGGTCTCCAGGTCGCGGATCTCGCCGATCATGATGATGTCCGGGTCCTGGCGCATCAACGCACGCACGCCGCTGGAAAAGCTCAGGTCGATATTGTGCTGCACCTGCATCTGGTTGAACGCCGGCTCGATCATCTCGATCGGGTCTTCGATGGTGCACAGGTTGATCTCGGGGCTCGCGAGCTTTTTCAAGGTGGTGTAGAGGGTGCTGGTCTTGCCCGAGCCTGTGGGGCCGGTCACCAGGATGATGCCGTGGGCCTGTGCGGTCATGGCTTGCCAACGGTTCAGGTCGTCGGCGCCGAAGCCCAGCTGATCGAAATCCTTGAGCAGCACCTGCGGGTCGAAGATGCGCATCACCAACTTTTCGCCAAAGACCGTGGGCAGGGTCGAGAGCCGCAACTCGATCTCGCTGCCTTCGGGAGTACGGGTCTTGACCCGGCCATCCTGGGGTTTGCGTTTTTCCGCGACGTTCATCCGTCCCAGGCTCTTGAGGCGGCTGACGATGGCCAGGGTCACCTGGGGCGGGAACTGGTAGACGCCGTGCAGCACCCCGTCGATGCGAAAGCGCAGGGTGCCGTGCTCGCGGCGGGGCTCGATATGGATATCGCTGGCCCGTTGCTGGAAGGCGTACTGAAACAGCCAGTCGACGATGTTGATGATGTGGGCGTCGTCGGCATCCGGCTCTTGGTCGCTGGCCCCGAGCTTGAGCAGTTGCTCGAGGTTGCCCGGGCCGCTTGTCCTTTGCTCGCTGCTGGCCCCGCTGACCGATTTGGCCAGGCGATAGAACTCCAGGGTCAGGCGCTGGATATCCACCGGGCTGGCCACCACCCGGTGGATCGAGCGCTTGAGGACATGGGCCAGATCGGCCTCCCAGGCGCTGACATAGGGCTGGGCGCTGGCCACGGTGACGCTTTGGGCATCCACCGCCACGGCGAGGATCTTGTGCCGCTGGGCGAAGGCGCAGGACATCAGCGGGGTGATGCTGGCGACGTCGATCTGCAACGGGTCGATGCGCAGGTAGGGCTGGCCGGCGTGCCGGGCCAGCCACGCGGTGAGGCTGTCCAGGTCCAGATGCTGGCCGGGACGCTGCAAGTCCGGCAGATGCTGACTGGCAATCAGTTCCAGGGGATGCAAGGGGGTGCTGGTGCCATGACGTCGGGTGCTGAGGGCCTGTTCGGCGGCATCCTGGCTGATGCGGCCCTGGGCCAGCAGTTCACGCAGCAGCTCACTGAGGTCCAGCCAGTGATCCTGGGCAATGTGTGCGGCAGCCATGGGGGCTCCTTGGGGCTGTTGTCCAGACGCGGGTCTCTGACCACAAATGGCCAAGAATAGCCCCGCCAGTCTGGGCCGCCGCCTGCCAAGGGTTGCAGGGTTTTTCCGGCCTCAGCCAGCGGCCTGCAGTTGCGCCGGCTCTGCCCGTTCCAGTTCTACCGAGCAGACGCTGATCAGGTTGCGCAACTTGTCGCCGATCACCCGAGCCCGGTGCCAACTCAGGCCGTCGAGTTCCACGTCGATGTGCAGCGTGGCGTCTTGCTGGATCACCGTGACCCGCTGGGGCACCAGAAATTGCAGGGCGAAGTGGTTGAGCACCCGACACAGGACATCGGCTTCGGCCTCGGCCGTCATCTGGTAGTGCACGCGACAGTGGACATTGTTCTGGTTCCAGACATCGGCGCGGGATGATTGGCCAGGGGCGGGTTCGAGATGGGGCATGGCAGTCTCCAGATCAGTGGAGAAATTTTTACATTCGGTTTCGGGTATTTCTTATCTAAGATTGAGCAGAATTCATGAAAGTCGAATTGTTTGATTCAAGGTTTTATAGATAAGGGAATTTATTATGCATAGCGAGCTGGACGCCTACGACCGCCGGATACTCGCGTTGCTGCAAGAGGACGCGTCACTTTCCAGTGCGCAGATTGCCGAACAGGTGGGCTTGTCCCAGTCACCGTGCTGGCGGCGGATTCAACGCTTGAAGGAAGAGGGGGTGATCCGTGGCCAGGTGACCTTGCTTGATCGCAAGAAGATCGGCCTTAACACGCAGATCTTTGCCGAGATCAAGCTCAACGCCCACGGACGCTCCAACTTCACCGAGTTCACCGAGGCGATTCGCGGTTTTCCGGAGGTGCTGGAGTGCTATGTGCTGATGGGGGCGGTGGATTTCCTGCTGCGTATCGTGACCGCGGACATCGAAGCCTATGAGCGGTTTTTCTTCGAGAAACTGTCCATGGTGCCCGGCATTCAGGAGGTGAACTCGATCGTTGCCCTGTCGGAGATCAAGTCCACCACCAGTCTGCCGGTACTGCGCTAAGGGGGCGGCTTACATGCGCAGCAGGGTTTTCCAGGCGCGGTTCTGGAACACCGCGATGGCCTGTTGCTTGCGGGCATCGAGGGCTTCGTCGGTAATGGGCTCGTTGGCCAGTTGTGCCAGCTTGTTCAGTTCACCGTAGAGGCGGTCCAGCTCCGGAATGTCCAGCGCGGCGCGGGCGTGGTGCAGCCAGGCCTGGATACGTTCGATCCGCGGTAACTGCTCGGCCAGATCTTCCGGCTGCTGCTGGTAGCGCGGCAGTTGCAGGGAGGTCGCTTCCTCGGCCAGCAGGCGTGGCAGCCAGCTGCCCAGTTGCGCTGCACCCTGGCGGTTGCCACGGGTGTTGCGCTCGGCGGTCCAGGCTCGGGCCAGCAGCCAGCGCGAGGTGTTCAGGGAGAACAGGCCCCAGCGTACGTCCTGCAGTTCCTCGATGAACTGCTCCGGCGCGGCCTTGCGCACGTCTTCATCGTCGAGGCCGGCTTGTACCAGCGGACGCCAGTCTTCCAGCAGGGCATCCAGGGCGCTACGCAGCTCAGCGGTGGATTGGCGTGGCGCAGCCTGGCCCAGGCTGCTGGCCAGAGCGCGCAGCTCGGCGAGGTTATCCACCCAGTCCTGCAGCAGGCGCCAGTGACCGTTGAAGCGATACTGTTCGGCCAGGCGCTGGCTGCTGCCCAGCAGGTGCCAGGCCAGGGCGGCGAAGGCATCGTCCAGCGGGGTTTCGGCGCTCAGCTGTGGCGCCGGCAGGCTCAAGGAGTAGCTACCGGCATCGAACAGGCGATAGCCACGCTCGGCCTTGCTGATGTCGCAGGGCATCAGGGGCAGGGTGAGGGCCAGCTCCGCCGCCAGTTCCAGCAGAGCAGCGGGCTCGCCTTCACGCAGTTCCAGCTCCAGCTCGCAGATTTCTTCCTTGTGCTTGCCGGCGATCACCTGGCCCAGGTCCAGGGCCGCCTCGATCACCACTTTGGCCTTGCCACGGCCCCAGGCGATTTCCGCACGCTCACGGACAAAGTCGGTGGTGAACAGCGGCTTGAGGGTCTTTTTGTCCAGTTCGGCCAGGGCTTCGGGCCAGCATTCGCCGTCGAGTTTTTTCACGTCGAGCTTGGCTTTGGCCAACGACCAGTCGTACTCGTTGCGCTCGGACAGGCCAGCAACGCTCTGGCCGCTGGTCTTGAGGGTCTGGATCACTGCGTCACCGTCACGACGCAGGCGCAGGGCGACTTTGGCCCGGGCCAGATCGCGCTCTGGGGTGTCGAAGTACTGGTTCATCAGCTCACGGCGTTCCCAGCCACTTTTGTTGCGTTTTTTCAGTAGCGGGTGCTCGCGCAGGGCGGCGAGGGTTTCGCGGCTGACGCGGAGTTTGATTTCGGTTTCTTTCTGCATGGCCGGAAAATCCAGGATCGGGAGTGCAGCCGGGGGAAGAGTTGGCTGCCAAGGCCGTGCAGTGTACAGGACCAGGCGCCCGGAGGCGCCACGACGGTTCCTTCCTCTCACGAGATGCCTCTATGATGGTCCTTATCTTGGGATCTGCGGAGCCAGTTCATGCCATTGCCGTCCATGAAAGATCAGTTCGCTGCACTGATCGCCGCGCCGTCGGTGAGCTGCACTCAAGCGGCGCTGGATCAGTCCAACCGTCCGGTCATCGACTTGTTGGCCAGTTGGCTTGGCGACCTCGGTTTTGCCTGCGATATCCAGCAGGTCAGCCCCGGCAAGTTCAATCTGCTGGCCAGCTTCGGCAGCGGTCCCGGTGGCCTGGTACTGGCCGGGCACAGTGATACGGTGCCGTTCGATGCCGCTTTATGGCAGACCGATCCGCTGAAGTTGACCGAGGTCGACGGCCGCTGGGTCGGTCTGGGCAGTTGTGACATGAAGGGCTTTTTCGCCTTGATCATCGAAGCGGTGCGACCGTTGCTGGAGCAGCCATTCAAGCAGCCGCTGCTGATCCTCGCGACCTGTGATGAAGAAAGCTCCATGGCCGGTGCCCGGGCCCTGGCGCAAGCCGGGCGGCCCCTGGGGCGCGCGGCGGTGATCGGCGAGCCCACGGGCCTCAAGCCGATCCGCCTGCACAAGGGGGTGATGATGGAGCGCATCGATATCCTCGGGCGCAGCGGCCATTCCTCTGACCCGCGCCTGGGGCGTAGCGCTCTGGAGGCCATGCACGACGCCATCGGCGAGCTGCGGGGGTTGCGGCTGCTGTGGCAGCGCGAGTACCGCAATCCACAGTTCAGCGTGCCGCAACCGACCTTGAACTTCGGTTGCATCCACGGTGGCGACAACCCCAACCGCATCTGCGGCCAGTGCTCCCTGGAGTTCGACCTGCGTCCCTTGCCGGGCATGGACCCGCAAGTGCTGCGCGAGGCGATCCGGCAGAAACTTCAACCCATTGCCGAGCGGCATGAAGTGCAGATCGACTATGCGCCGCTGTTCCCTGCGGTGCCGCCGTTCGAGCAGCCCGAGGACGCTGAGCTGGTGCGGGTGGCGGAGCGGCTTACCGGGCATCGTGCCGAAGCAGTAGCGTTTGGCACTGAAGCGCCTTATCTTCAGCGCCTTGGCTGCGAGACGCTGGTGCTGGGCCCGGGTGATATTGCCTGCGCCCACCAGCCCGGGGAGTACCTCGAAATGTCACGCTTGCAGCCTACTGTGCAGTTGCTACGAGAGTTGATTGAACATTACTGCCTGACGCCGGCCCAATTTCAGTAAATTACCGGCGTCCTGATCCGTACCCATGAGGAGAGTAAGCGTGTTGCCAAGCCTGTTCCGACGATAACCATCAGCCCGCTGTGCGTTTTCCGTTTCGTCCTTTTATAGGCTGCTTTTTATTTACAGGCTCAGGTTCATGCCCGAATACGTCAATTGGCTCCGCCACGCGTCTCCCTATATCAACGCTCACCGTGACTGTACCTTCGTGGTCATGCTCCCGGGCGACGGCGTTGAACACCCCAACTTCGGCAATATCGTCCACGACCTGGTGCTGCTCCACAGCCTGGGGGTTCGCCTGGTGCTGGTGCACGGTTCACGGCCACAGATCGAAGCCCGTCTGGCAGCTCGCGGTCTGGCGCCCCATTACCATCACGGCCTGCGGATTACCGACGCGGCGACCCTGGAGTGCGTGATCGACGCCGTGGGCCAGTTGCGCATTGCCATCGAGGCGCGTCTGTCCATGGACATGGCCTCCTCGCCCATGCAGGGCTCGCGGTTGCGGGTCGCCAGCGGCAACCTGGTGACGGCCCGCCCGATCGGCGTGCTGGAAGGTGTCGACTACCACCACACCGGTGAAGTGCGTCGGGTCGATCGCAAGGGCATCAATCGCCTGCTGGACGAGCGCTCCATCGTGCTGCTGTCGCCTTTGGGGTATTCGCCCACTGGCGAGACCTTCAACCTGGCTTGCGAGGACGTGGCCACTCGCGCCGCCATCGATCTGGGGGCCGACAAGCTGCTGCTGTTCGGTGCCGACCCGGGGCTGCTGGATGAAAACGGCAAGCTGGTGCGCGAGTTGCGCCCGCAACAGGTTCCGGCGCACTTGCAGCGCCTGGGCAGCAATTACCAGGCCGAACTGCTGGATGCCGCTGCCGAGGCCTGTCGTGGGGGGGTGGGACGTAGCCACATCGTCAGTTATGCCGAAGATGGCGCCCTGCTGACGGAACTCTTTACCCGTGATGGCGGCGGCACCCTGGTGGCCCAGGAGCAATTCGAGCGGGTGCGCGAGGCGGCGATTGAAGATGTCGGTGGTTTGTTGGATCTGATCAGCCCACTGGAAGAACAGGGCATCCTGGTACGGCGCTCCCGGGAAGTGCTGGAGCGTGAGATCGAACAGTTCAGCGTGGTCGAGCGCGAGGGCATGATCATTGCCTGCGCTGCCTTGTACCAGATTGCCGACTCCGACGCCGGCGAGCTGGCCTGCCTTGCGGTGAACCCGGAGTATCGTCATGGCAAGCGCGGTGATGAACTGTTGGAAAGGATTGAAACCCGGGCCCGGGCTCAAGGGCTGAAGACCTTGTTCGTCCTCACTACCCGCACCGCCCACTGGTTTCGTGAGCGGGGTTTTGTGCCCAGCAGCGTCGAACGTCTGCCGTCGGCCAGGGCCTCGCTGTACAACTACCAGCGCAATTCGAAGATCTTCGAAAAGGTCCTCTGAGTCTATTTTTCGTTCTGCAATACACAACGCCTCGACCCCAGGATCGAGGCGTTGTCGTTTTCTGCACATGTCAGAAAAATTTCATTTCGACACAAAAACTGTAACAAATTGACGGGAGGATAGGCTCTTAGCCATGATGCGTCGCTTTTTTGATCCTCCATGACGTTTTACGCCTCTGGCGCGGGGGGACCTTGAAGGGCTGAATCGGGGAACAATTTTCAGAAATAAGCTTGCGAGTGCCTAGGCCGGGACTCTCGGCTTTACAGTGGCTAGCGTTATTCCTGAAAAGTATGAAAAAGGACTAAACAATTCTTTTTGGGTTTATGAGTAATTCATTACCCTGCATGGACCAAATCACTGCGATTAGACCATGGTCGTAGACATAGATAGTTACGATTGACTTGTCGGTCACGGTCTGGCGCTAATCGCGCATCTGTGGCACCCGGGCGTTCGATCTGGGGCCAGGAACCACAAGAATTAGAAACGAGAGGAGCGAAACATGAACAAGTCCACCTTGGCCCTGGCTGTGGCCGTAGGGGTTTTGGCGCAGCAGGCAGGCGCCGCCGGTTTCATCGAAGACAGCAAGGCTACCTTGGGGCTGCGCAACTTCTACATCAATACCGATAACCGCGATGGCGATGCCAAAGCTGCGGGCGCTCAGAGTAAGCAGGAAGAGTGGGGCCAAGGCTTCCAACTCAACTTCACTTCCGGTTACACCGAAGGCACCGTCGGTTTCGGTCTGGATGCAATCGGCTTGCTGGGCATCAAGCTGGACTCGGGCGGCGGTACTAACGGCGCCACCTCCACTTCCTATGGCGGCACCGTCTTCCCAAGCAAGTCTAATGGCGAAGCCGTTGATAACTATTCCAGCCTGGGCCTGACTGCCAAAGCCAAGATCTCGCAGACCGAACTGAAGCTGGGCACCCTGCAGCCAAAACTGCCGGTTATCGTGACCAACGATGGTCGCATGCTGCCGCAAACCTTCCAGGGCGGCCAGATCACTACCAACGAGATCAAGGATTTGACTCTGGTCGGTGGCCAGATCGAGCACGCCAAAGGTCGTAACTCCAGCAACAACGAAGAGTTGTCCATTGCTGGCGCCAATGCTCACACAGCAGCAGGCCGTGATAGCAACAAGTTCATCTACGGTGGCGGTGACTACAAAATCACCAAAGACCTGACGGCTCAGTACTACTACGGCAACCTGCAAGACTTCTACAAACAGCACTTCGTGGGCCTGCTGCACAACTGGGCTATCGGCCCGGGCGTATTGAAGTCTGACCTGCGCTACTTCAACAGCCGTAACGACGGTGCCAATGGCCACGACTCGGCTTACTACACCACCGGTGACTACGGCACTGGCATCACCAAGGGCAAGGTTGATAACCGTCTGCTCAGTGGCTTGTTCCTGTACTCGGTTTCCGGCCACACCTTCGGCGGCGGCTATCAGGTCAGCAACGGTGACAGCGATTTCCCTTGGCTGAACCAGGGTGACGGCTCGTCGGCTTACCTGACCACCGACATGCAGATCCAGAAATTCGCCCGTGCCGGCGAACGCACCTGGCAAGCTCGCTACTCCTACGATTTCGCCAAAGTGGGTCTGCCAGGTCTGACCGCAGGTGTGGTTTACCTGCGTGGCGACAACATCGATACATCCGGCAAGGTGGGGTCTACCACTCCTCAACGTACAGTTTCGGCCACTGGCCGCTCCGAGTGGGAACGCGACCTGACCGTTGCCTACGTGATTCCGGAAGGTCCGTTGAAAAACCTCGGCCTGACCTGGAAGAACGCCATGTGGCGTAACGACATCCCGGGCCAGCGCGATCAGGACGAAAACCGTCTGATCGTCAGCTACTCGATCCCGCTGTTGTAATAGCGTGATAAAGCCTCGCCCGGCGCAATGCCGGGCGAGGTATTGCTTCAAGTCAGGCCCACCCCCGTGAGCCCTTCCTGAATCCCCCTCTTTGTACAGCTACTCAAGGCCTTCTCGAACCTTGTTGAGAAGGGTGGTCTTCGCCTGCGCGCGCGTCCAGTGAAGAGATTTTTAATATTCAATTTGGTTATGAATAAATCGATATTTATTCTTTTTAAATAAGCTCCGGTGCAGGCAGAGTAGCTCCATCACGCACTCACAGGAGCAGCACCCCATGAGCCTCAGACTGGGCGACATCGCCCCCGACTTCGAACAGGATTCCAGTGCCGGCAAGATTCGTTTCCACGAGTGGCTGGGCGATAGCTGGGGCGTGCTGTTTTCCCACCCCGCAGACTTCACGCCGGTGTGCACCACCGAGCTGGGTTTCACCGCCAAGCTCAAGGACGAGTTCGCTCAGCGCGGAGTCAAAGCCATTGCCCTGTCGGTGGACCCGGTGGACTCCCATCACCGCTGGATCGAGGACATCAACGAAACCCAGCACACCATCGTCAATTTTCCGATCCTGGCGGACGCCGATCGCAAAGTGTCGGACCTCTATGACCTGATTCATCCCAATGCCAGCGACACGCTGACCGTGCGTTCGCTGTTCGTCATCGACCCGAACAAGAAGATTCGCCTGACCATCACCTATCCCGCCAGCACTGGGCGCAACTTCCACGAAATTCTCCGGGTGATTGACTCGTTGCAACTCACCGACAACTACAAAGTGGCCACTCCGGCCAACTGGCAGGACGGTGACGAGGTGGTGATAGTGCCCTCGCTCAAGGACGAGGAAGAGATCAAACGCCGCTTTCCCAGAGGTTATCGCGCAGTGAAGCCTTACCTGCGCCTGACGCCGCAGCCCAATCGCTGACCCACTCACCGCTGTAGGAGCCGGCTTGCCAGCGAAGGCGGTGGTGAGGCCGGTGCAAGTCTTGCGGACCCTTTCGCGGGCAAGCCCGTTCCTACGCAGAACGCCGAGGTAACAGAACCACAAAGCAGGGGTTTTAAGGCCGTTTCGACGGCCTATTTTTTTGCCTGGAAATCATCGCTCCTTATATTCATTTAAGGAATAAACAAATAAATAAATAAGATTTATGGATATAAAAATAGGCTGTTAAGGTCTGTTCAGTCCGGCGAGATCGCATCCCGCGAATCGCTTTATCTTGTTCAAGGAATCCCCTGCATGCTGGTGGTCTCTCTCGGTGGCAGTCCCAGCCAACGCTCCCGTTCCGGGGTGCTGCTGGAGTTGGCCAAGCGCTGGTTGCAGCAGCAAGGCGTGGAAGTGGTCAGTTACCAGGTGCGGGACTTCCCGGCCGAGGATCTGCTTCACGCTCGCTTTGACAGCGCCATGGTCATCAACCTGCTGCAACACATTGAACAGGCCGACGGCCTGCTGATCGCCACACCGGTGTACAAGGCGTCGTTTTCCGGGGCGCTGAAAACCCTGCTCGATCTGCTGCCGGAACGCGCACTGAGCCACAAGGTGGTGCTGCCCATGGCCACAGGCGGCAGCATCGCCCACATGCTGGCGGTGGATTACGCCCTCAAGCCTGTGCTCTCGGCACTCAAGGCCCAGGAAATGCTCCAGGGCATCTTTGCCGAGGACAGCCAGATCGCTTATGGCGAAGGCAGTGTGCAGCCGCAGCTGGCCGAGGCTCTGGAGCTGCGTTTGAAAGAGGCTCTGGAGCAGTTTCACAGCGCCATGGCCCGTCGCCCCAAACCGCTGGACCCCCATGTATTGAATGAACGCCTGTTGAGTGCTCGCTGGAGCATTTGAGCCACACCCCTGATTTGAAGTACTGGCCTTACTCGCCCGCCAACGGGCAAGCAGGTGCAGCCACAACCCCACAGCAAAAAGGAGAGCGCCATGCGCCCTGTCATTTTGCGTCGCGGTCTGGTCGCTCTGTTTGCTGCGGCTGTGTCCTTCGGCGCCATTGTTCAAGCTCAAGCCGAGACCTTGCGTATCGGTTATCAGAAATACGGCACCCTGGTGCTGCTCAAGGCCAAGGGCACCCTGGAAAAGCGCCTGGCGCAGCAGGGTGTGGACGTGAAGTGGACCGAGTTTCCTGGTGGTCCGCAGTTGCTGGAAGGGCTGAACGTCGGTTCCATCGACTTCGGCGTGACCGGCGAAACCCCGCCGGTGTTCGCCCAGGCCGCCGGTGCCGACCTGCTCTATGTGGCCTACGAACCACCGGCGCCCCATAGCGAAGCCATCCTGGTGCCCAAGGACTCGCCGATCAAGTCGGTGCAGGACCTCAAGGGCAAGAAAGTGGTGCTGAACAAGGGCTCCAACGTTCATTACCTGCTGGTCCGCGCCCTGGAAGACGCCGGCCTCAAGTACAGCGATATCCAGACCGTGTTCCTGCCTCCGGCCGATGCCCGAGCGGCGTTCGAGCGTGGCAGCGTCGACGCCTGGGTGATCTGGGACCCCTACCAGGCGGCAGCCGAGCAGCAACTGCAGGCACGCACGCTGCGTGACGGCAGTGGCATCGTCGACAACCACCAGTTCTACCTGGCGACCAAGCCCTACGCACAGCAGCACCCCGAGGTGATCAAGACCCTGGTGGAAGAAGTGCGGGCCGTGGGCGAGTGGTCCAAGGCCAACCCGCAGGAGGTCACCCAGCAAGTGGCGCCGTTGCTGGGCCTGTCTACCGATATCACCCTGACCTCGGTGAAACGTCAGGGCTACGGTGCGGCCTTCCTGACCCCGGAAGTGATCACCGCGCAGCAGAAAATCGCCGACAGCTTCTATCAGCTCAAGCTGATTCCCAAGCCGCTGAGCGTCAAAGACGTGATCTGGACGCCCCCTGCCGCCGTGGCCAAAGCGCCGTAAATCGACCCCTTAGGAGACAACTCCATGAGCCTCAACATCTTCTGGTTTCTGCCCACCCACGGCGACGGCCATTACCTTGGCACCGCCGAAGGCGCTCGCGCCGTGGATCATGCTTACCTGCAGCAGATCGCCCAGGCCGCCGACCGTCTGGGGTTTGGCGGGGTGCTGATCCCCACCGGGCGCTCCTGCGAGGATTCCTGGTTGGTGGCGGCTTCGCTGATTCCGGTGACCCAGCGTCTGAAGTTCCTGGTCGCCCTGCGCCCCGGGATCATTTCCCCGACGGTGGCGGCGCGTCAGGCGGCAACCCTGGATCGCTTGTCCGGTGGCCGGGCGCTGTTCAACCTGGTGACCGGGGGTGATCCGGACGAACTGGCCGGTGATGGCCTGTTCCTCGACCATGAAGAGCGTTACCAGGCCTCCGTGGAGTTCACCCGTATCTGGCGCCGGGTGCTGGAAGGCGAAACCGTGGACTATGACGGCCAGCACATCAGCGTGAAGGGCGCCAAGCTGCTCTATCCACCGCTGCAGCAACCGCGCCCGCCGCTGTATTTCGGTGGCTCTTCGGAAGCCGCCCAGGACCTGGCCGCCGAGCAGGTGGACATGGTCCTGACCTGGGGCGAGCCACCGGCCGCCGTGGCCGAGAAGATCCAGCAAGTGCGGGACAAGGCAGCCAAGCTCGGACGCTCCGTGCGCTTCGGCATCCGCCTGCACGTGATTGTGCGGGAAACCAATGCCGAGGCCTGGCAGGCCGCCGAGCGCCTGATTTCCCATCTGGACGACGACACTATCGCCCGGGCCCAGGCTTCCCTGGCGCGCTTCGATTCCGTGGGCCAGCAGCGCATGGCGGCCCTGCATGGGGGGCGTCGCGACAAGCTGGAAGTCAGCCCCAATCTCTGGGCCGGGGTGGGTCTGGTGCGTGGCGGCGCCGGCACCGCACTGGTGGGCGACGGCCCTACGGTGGCGGCGCGGATGAAAGAGTATGCGGACCTGGGCATCGATACCTTCATCTTCTCCGGTTATCCACACCTGGAAGAGTCCTATCGAGTGGCCGAGTTGCTGTTCCCGCACCTGGATATCGAGCGGCCCAAGCTGCCCGAAGCCGCCGGTTACGTCAGCCCGTTCGGGGAGATGGTCGCCAATGACATCCTTCCCAAAGCCGCGTCACAGAGCTGAGGTGCGGCCATGAATGGACAACGCATAGTGCATCGGCTGGCGCCCTGGGGGCTGCCGTTGCTGCTGCTCGCGGTGTGGCAACTGTCGGTGTCGGCGGGTTGGCTGTCGACCCGCATCCTGCCGGCTCCCAGTGCGGTGATCGAAGCCGGGATCAGCCTGGTCCGCAGCGGTGATATCTGGACTCACCTGGCCATCAGTGGCTGGCGTGCGGGGCTGGGCTTTGTCATCGGTGGCGGTATCGGCCTGGTGCTGGGCTTTATCACCGGCTTGTCGAAATGGGGTGAGCGCTTGCTGGACAGCTCGGTGCAGATGATCCGCAACGTACCGCACTTGGCGCTGATTCCCCTGGTGATTCTGTGGTTCGGCATCGACGAGTCGGCGAAGATTTTCCTGGTGGCGCTGGGCACTCTGTTCCCGATCTACCTCAACACGTACCACGGCATTCGCAACGTCGATCCGGCGCTGGTGGAAATGGCCCGTAGCTACGGCTTGTCGGGGTTTGCGCTGTTTCGCCAAGTGATCCTGCCGGGAGCCTTGCCCTCGATCCTGGTGGGCGTGCGTTTTGCCCTGGGCTTCATGTGGCTGACCCTGATCGTCGCGGAAACCATCTCCGCCAGCTCCGGCATCGGCTATCTGGCCATGAACGCCAGGGAGTTCCTGCAGACCGATGTGGTGGTGCTGGCCATCGTCATGTATGCGCTGCTCGGCAAGCTTGCAGACCTTGCGGCGCGGGGCCTGGAACGGGTCTGGCTGCGCTGGCATCCGGCCTATCAAGTGGTCAGGGGAGATGCCCAATGACGGCTCAACAACCTCCACGGCTGCTGCGGGGCATTCCCCTGGCCGTGCGCAAATTGCAAAAGATCTTTGGGGCGCGGCAGGTGCTGCGGGAAATCGATCTGCACATTCCTGCCGGTCAGTTCGTGGCTGTGGTGGGCCGCAGCGGTTGCGGCAAAAGCACCTTGCTGCGCCTGCTGGCCGGTCTCGACCAGCCTTCGGGCGGTGAGTTGCTGGCCGGTTCCGCGCCCTTGAGCGCAGCCATCGAAGACACCCGGCTGATGTTCCAGGAGGCGCGTTTGCTGCCCTGGAAGAAAGTCATCGACAACGTTGGGCTCGGCCTCAAGGGCAACTGGCGGCCCCAGGCCCTGGAAGCCCTTGAGGCGGTGGGCCTGGCGGATCGCGCCCATGAATGGCCGGCGGCGCTGTCAGGTGGCCAGAAGCAGCGGGTGGCCTTGGCGCGAGCCCTGATTCACCAGCCGCGACTGTTGCTGCTGGACGAGCCGCTGGGAGCACTGGATGCCCTGACCCGGATCGAGATGCAGCAGTTGATCGAACGTTTATGGCAGCAACATGGCTTCACCGTATTGCTGGTGACCCACGATGTCAGCGAAGCCGTGGCAATTGCCGATCGGGTGATCCTGATCGAGGACGGCGAGGTGGGCCTTGACCTGCACGTCGAGCTGCCACGCCCGCGGGTGCGCGGTTCCCATCGCCTGGCGGCCCTGGAAACCGAAGTCCTCAATCGCGTGCTGTCACTGCCAGGCTCACCGCCGGAGCCGGAACCCGTTTCACCCTTGCCCACGCAGTTGCGCTGGGCTCTTTAAAACAGCGACTCATATTCGACCCCAGGAGAAATACCATGACCATTAAAGCCATCAACGTACGCAATCAGTTCAAAGGCACCATCAAGGAAATCGTCGAAGGTGATGTGCTGTCGGAAATCGACGTGCAGACCGCTTCCGGGATTGTCACTTCGGTGATCACCACCCGCTCGGTCAAGGAGCTGGAACTGTCCATCGGCAGCGAGGTGATTGCCTTCGTGAAATCCACCGAGGTGTCGATTGCCAAGTTGTGAGCGATGCAGTGCAACAGCCCCGAAGGGTGCGAGTCCTTCGGGGCTTTTTTCATGGACGCTGTAAATAACGGTCAGATTTGATACTTTCCCTGCTTTCGGCAAGGCCTGAACAGTACAAACATGACAACAGAGCAGGGTCCAAACGTAGGGTATCTGGAGTTTGATCGCGATCGCTGGTCAGCTCTGCGGGCCGCAGAACCCATGAGTCTGTCACCGTCCGAGATGGAGACGCTGACCAGTCCGACCCAGCCCATGGCGCCCGAGGAGGTGAGGCAGATCCTGCTCCCGCTGTCGCGCCTGCTGCATTTGCATGCGGCCCAGGTACAGTCACTCAAGGCCCCCCAGGCAGGTTTCAAGGCGCCTTATGTCATAGGTGTTTCCGGCAGTGTCGCGGTGGGCAAAAGCAGTTTTGCCAGGGTCCTGGCGGCCCTTCTGGCCTATTGGCCGGACAAGCCCAATGTGCATCTGGTGACTACGGACTCCTTTCTTTTCCCCCTGGCGACCCTTCAGGAAAAAAATATCCTGCACCGCAAGGGATTTCCCGAGTCCTACGATGAGCCGTTGTTCGTGGATTTTCTGCAGTCGGTGTGCAGGAAGGGCGAGCCGGTGAAGATCCCCATCTACTCCCACGTCCGCTACGACATCCTGGCCGATGAGGCGCAGTCGGTGGAGGCTCCGGACATCATCATCCTCGAAGGCCTCAATGTGTTGCAGGGGGAGCAGGGGCAAGGCCTGAGCTCCCTGGATTTCATCGACTTCTCCATTTACGTCGATGCGTCCGAGGAGGCGATCAAAGCCTGGTACCTGGAGCGCTTTGTCTACTTGAAGAACACCGCTTTCCAGGCGGCAGATTCCTATTTCAACAAGTACAAGGGGCTTTCGGACCTTGATGCCTTGTCGGTGGCGTCCGATACCTGGGACCGGGTCAATCTGAAGAATCTCGTCGAAAACATCCTGCCGACCCGGGAACGGGCGAACCTGATCATTCACAAATCAGCGGATCACAGCATCGACAGGTTGCTGCTGCGGCAGGTGTGAGCGCTCAGAGCGGCGTTGGGCGCTTGGGCAGGTAGGGCGGCAAGTAAAGGCTCAGGTAGGCATCGAAGACCCGCATGCCTTCCTCCGCCATGCGCGGGGTGATCTGCCCGTGCTGCTGCACCGATCGCGCGTACACCCGGTCTCCCAGCTCCATGGCCAGGGCGAATACATCCACATCCTGGGGCAGTGTCGGCAGCTCGAAGTGGTGATTGAAGAGCTTGTGCATCAGGTCACCCAGCTCAATGTCGTGCTGGCGATCGGCCTGGGTGACTTCCGTCAAACCGTGCTGGGCAAGGATCAACTGGCGGGCCGCCGCATCCTCGCCGTAGATGTCGAGCATGCGTTGTTCGACCAGGCGTGACAGGTCCCGCCAGTTGTCGAGCCGGTCGTGGTCGATGGGCGCTTGCAGGCAGGCGCGAAACGCCGCATGAACATCGGCGGTCAGGGCTTCCAGCAGGGCCGGCACACTGGCAAAGAAGTGATAGACCGATGACGGTGGAATCTGCGCCCGTTCGGCCACGCTGTAGATCGACAGGCTGGCCACACCCTCGCTGGCTAGCAGGGTCCGGGCGGCGTCGAGTATCGAGTCGATCCGGGCCTGGCTGCGTGCACGGGGTTTGCGAAGAGGGGCGGTGCGCGTCATCGGTGTCTCCTACTGGGCAGCGGGCATTGTACGCGAGAGCGTCAGAATTCCTGTATCCGCCGGCCATGGATCAGTGGCACAAAAAAACGCCGCGGGGCTGTCAGCTCCGCGGCGTTGTTTTTTTGCAACAACCGCTTAAACGGTGTGCAGGTACCAGTTGTACTCGAGGTCGGAGATGGAGTGTTCGAACTCTTCCAGCTCGCTCTCTTTGCAGGCCACGAAGATATCGATGTACTTCGGATCGATGTACTTGGCCATTACCTCACTGTCGTCCAGCTCGCGCAGGGCATCGCGCAAGTTGTTCGGCAGGCTCTGCTCGTTCTGCTCGTAGCTGTTGCCTTCGGTCGGCGCCGGTGGCTCGATCTTGTTGGTCAGGCCGTGGTGCACGCCCGCCAGGACCGAGGCCATCAACAAGTACGGGTTGGCGTCGGCGCCAGCGACCCGGTGTTCCAGGCGCACGGCATCGGCCGAACCGGTCGGCACCCGCAGGGCTACGGTACGGTTGTCCAGGCCCCAGCTCGGCGAGTTCGGCACATAGAACTGTGCGCCGAAACGACGGTAGGAGTTGACGTTCGGGCAGAGGAAGGCCATCTGCGCCGGCAGGGTCTCGAGCACACCGCCGATCGCGTGACGCAGTGCGGCGTTCTGCTCGGGATCCTCGCTGGCAAAGATGTTCTTGCCATCTTTATCCAGAACCGAAATGTGGACGTGCAGACCGTTGCCCGCCTGGCCTGGGTAAGGCTTGGCCATGAAGGTGGTATCCATCTCATGGTCGTAGGCGATGTTCTTGATCAGGCGCTTGAGCAGTACCGCGTAGTCGCATGCCTTGATCGGGTCGGCCACGTGGTGCAGGTTGACTTCGAATTGTGCCGGGGCACTTTCCTTGACGATGGCGTCGGCCGGGATGCCTTGTTCCTTGGCACCTTCCAGAATGTCCTGGAGGCAGTCGACGTATTCGTCGAGATCGTCGATCAGGTAGACCTGGGTGGAATGCGGGCGTTTGCCGGAGATCGGCGAACGTGGCGGTTGTGGACGGCCGTTCACGTTCTCCTGGTCGATCAGGTAGAACTCCAGTTCGAAGGCGGCGCAGATGGTCAGTCCCAGTTCGTCGAACTTGGCCACGACCTGGCGCAGTACTTCTCGTGGATCGGCGAAGAACGGATCGCCTTCAAGCTCGTGCATGGTCATCAGCAGTTGCGCGGTAGGACGCTTCTGCCAGGGCTCGTTGCACAGGGTATCGGGGATTGGATAGCAGATTCGGTCAGCATCGCCGATGTCCAGGCCCAGGCCGGTGCTTTCCACCGTAGAGCCATTGATATCCAGGGCAAACAGGGAGGCCGGCAGGTTGATGCCTTTCTCGTAAACCTTGTGGAGGCTGGTGCGTTCGATGCGCTTGCCGCGCACCACACCATTCATATCCGCAATCAGAAGGTCAACGTACAGAACCTCAGGATGTTCCTTAAGGAACGCGTTCGCTTCGTTGAGCTGAACGGCACGCGGGGGTACCGACATGATGCAACACCTTTGTTGTTAAAAATATCAATCATTGATCTTTTCTGGTTTCAGTCAACCCGAACGGCATGCCGAAGTCAAGTAAGGCTCTTTACGCCCTAATAAAGGGCTGGCGAGGCTCTTTTGGGGCAAAACAGGGCGTTTTTTGGGACTCGACTGCCTCGGGTAGCGCAGACTTGAGCGGGCCGTGTTGTATTTTTTACGGGGGTGTTGTGTAAAAAAATGAACAAGGCTAAGCTCGAATCAAACCCATAACAGCAATAATACCGGGGTGTTTCATGTCTCGCCTGCCGTTAATCGGCATCACCGCCTGCTCCAGGCAGATCGGTCTGCATGCCTATCACATCAGTGGCGACGAGTATGTACAGGCAGTAGCCAGCGCAGCCCAGGGCGTGCCGGTGATTCTTCCGTCCATGGCGCAGTTGCTTTCCCCGTCCGATATTCTGGACGGTCTGGACGGCATCCTCTTTACCGGTTCTCCCTCCAATATCGAACCTTTCCATTACCAGGGGCCTGCCAGCGCACCGGACACTGCTCATGATTCTGCACGGGACGCGGCTACTCTGCCGCTGTTGAATGCCGCCGTCGAAGCCGGTGTTCCGGTGCTGGGCATCTGTCGCGGATTCCAGGAAATGAATGTAGCCCTGGGCGGCAGCCTTCATCAGAACGTGCATGACGTGCAGCCGTTCATGGACCACCGCCATGATGACGAGCCTGGTCAGCCCCTGGATGCCTGGTACGCGCCTGCCCATGATCTGCACGTCCAGGCGGGTGGGGTCCTGGCAAATCTGGGCCTGCCGCAGAAGATTCAAGTCAACTCGATTCATGCTCAAGGCGTTGAACGTCTGGCGCCGGGCCTGCGGGTCGAGGCGCTGGCGCCTGACGGTCTGGTGGAGGCCATCTCGGTCGAGGGAGGCAAGGCATTTGCTTTGGGGGTGCAATGGCACCCCGAATGGCAGGTAAGCTGCAATCCTCACTATCTGGCCATCTTCCAGGCTTTTGGTGATGCCTGCCGCAAACGGGCAAAACAACGCGACGCCGAAGCGTCACACAACGCCTGACTTAATAGAGAGTCAGGAAACTCAGCCTAGAGGCATTTATGAGTAACAACCTCGACCAGCTCACCGATTGGTTGAAAGACCATAAGATCACAGAAGTCGAATGCATGATCGGCGACTTGACCGGTATCACCCGGGGCAAGATCTCGCCGACCAACAAGTTCATTGCCGAAAAAGGCATGCGCCTGCCCGAGAGCGTGCTGTTGCAGACCGTGACCGGCGACTATGTCGAAGACGACATCTATTACGAGTTGCTGGACCCGGCGGACATCGACATGATTTGCCGCCCCGACCAGAACGCGGTGTACCTCGTGCCCTGGGCCATCGAACCTACTGCCCAGGTGATCCACGACACCTACGACAAGCAGGGCAACCCCATCGAGCTGTCGCCCCGCAACGTCTTGAAGAAGGTGCTCAAACTCTACGCCGACCACGGCTGGCAGCCCATCGTGGCGCCGGAGATGGAGTTCTACCTGACCAAGCGCAGCGACGACCCGGACTACCCGCTGCAGCCGCCGATCGGCCGTTCCGGCCGCCCTGAAACCGGTCGTCAGTCGTTCTCCATCGAAGCGGCCAACGAATTCGATCCGCTGTTCGAAGATGTCTACGACTGGTGCGAACTGCAGGAGCTGGATCTGGACACCCTGATCCATGAGGACGGCACGGCGCAGATGGAGATCAACTTCCGTCACGGCGACGCCCTGTCCCTGGCCGACCAGATCCTGGTGTTCAAGCGCACCATGCGCGAGGCGGCCCTCAAGCACGATGTGGCGGCCACCTTCATGGCCAAGCCCATGACCGGCGAGCCTGGTAGCGCCATGCATTTGCACCAGAGCATCATCGACATCAACACCGGCAAGAACGTCTTCTCCAACGAAGACGGAACCATGAGCCAGCTGTTCCTCAACCACATTGGCGGGCTGCAGAAGTTCATCCCCGAGTTGCTGCCGCTGTTCGCTCCCAACGTCAACTCGTTCCGCCGCTTCCTGCCCGATACCTCGGCGCCGGTAAACGTCGAGTGGGGCGAAGAGAACCGCACCGTGGGCCTGCGGGTGCCGGATGCCGGACCGCAGAACCGTCGGGTGGAAAACCGCCTGCCGGGCGCCGACGCCAACCCTTACCTGGCCATTGCTGCCAGCCTGCTGTGCGGCTTCATCGGCATGGTCGAAGGCCACAACCCGAGCGCGCCAGTGGTCGGTCGTGGTTATGAACGACGCAACCTGCGCCTGCCGTTGACCATCGAGGACGCCCTGGAGCGTATGGAAAACAGCAAGACCATCGAGAAGTACCTGGGCCAGAAGTTCATCACCGGCTATGTCGCGGTGAAGCGGGCCGAGCATGAAAACTTCAAGCGCGTGATCAGTTCGTGGGAGCGGGAATTCCTGCTGTTCGCCGTCTGATTCGCCGGGCGCCGCTGCCCCCCAGCGGCGCCTTCACTGACACTTAGGAGAGATTGATGACTCATAAAAACCCGCAAACCCGCGAGTGGCAAACCCTCAGCAGTGATCACCACCTGGCGCCTTTCAGTGACTTCAAGCAATTGAAGGAGAAGGGGCCGCGGATCATCACCCATGCCAAGGGTGTTTACCTCTGGGACAGTGAAGGCAATCAGATTCTCGACGGCATGGCCGGCCTGTGGTGCGTAG
This sequence comes from Pseudomonas danubii, assembly GCF_042980055.1. NCBI lineage: Bacteria > Pseudomonadati > Pseudomonadota > Gammaproteobacteria > Pseudomonadales > Pseudomonadaceae > Pseudomonas > Pseudomonas danubii. The sequence goes on along the minus strand of NZ_CP116502.1, from coordinate 859,238 downwards.
CCATCGGCTATGGCCGTGACGAACTGGCGGAAGCCGCCAGCAAGCAAATGCGCGAACTGCCCTATTACAACCTGTTCTTCCAGACCGCCCACCCGCCGGTGCTGGAGCTGTCCAAGGCGATCGCTGATATCGCGCCAGAAGGCATGAACCATGTGTTCTTCACCGGTTCTGGCTCCGAAGGCAACGACACCATGCTGCGCATGGTCCGCCATTACTGGGCAATCAAGGGCCAGCCGAACAAGAAGACCATCATCAGTCGGGTCAACGGCTACCACGGCTCCACCGTGGCCGGCGCCAGCCTCGGCGGCATGAAGTACATGCATGAACAGGGCGACCTGCCGATTCCGGGTATCGTTCATATCCCGCAACCGTACTGGTTCGGTGAAGGTGGCGACATGAGCCCCGAAGAGTTCGGTATCTGGGCGGCCAACCAGTTGGAGGAGAAGATCCTGGAACTGGGTGTGGATAACGTCGGGGCCTTTATTGCCGAGCCGATCCAGGGCGCTGGCGGCGTGATCGTGCCGCCGGACAGCTACTGGCCGCGGATCAAGGAAATCCTCGCCAAGTACGACATCCTCTTCGTCGCCGACGAAGTGATCTGTGGCTTCGGCCGCACCGGTGAGTGGTTCGGTAGCGATTTCTACGACCTCAAGCCCGACATGATGACCATCGCCAAGGGCCTGACCTCCGGCTACATCCCCATGGGCGGCCTGATTGTCCGTGACGAAGTGGTGGCGGTGCTCAACGAGGGCGGCGATTTCAACCACGGTTTCACCTACTCCGGCCATCCGGTGGCCGCAGCCGTGGCCCTGGAAAACATCCGCATCATGCGCGATGAAAAAATTATCCAGCGCGCCCATGAAAAAGCGGCACCCTATTTGCAGAAACGTCTGCGTGAGCTGAGTGATCACCCGTTGGTGGGTGAGGTTCGCGGGGTAGGCCTGCTGGGGGCGATCGAGCTGGTCAAGGACAAGGCCACCCGTGCGCGCTATGAAGGCCGCGGCGTGGGCATGATCTGCCGACAGTTCTGCTTCGATAACGGTCTGATCATGCGTGCCGTGGGCGACACCATGATCATTGCGCCACCGCTGGTGATCAGCGAGGCGGAGATCGACGAACTGGTGGCCAAGGCGCGCAAGTGCCTGGATCTGACCTTGAGTGTGCTGCAGAACTGAGTGCTAGGCTTTGAGCGTGGTGCTTGCGGGCACGGCGCTCGAAGCAGATATAAAGGATGGGTCTTTCCTTGAAAGCCGGCCTTGGATCTTGCCAGACTACCCGCCGTTTTGGTTGCCCCGAGATTGGCCGCTGAGCGAGTGGTTAAAAAAGAATAATTGGAGCATTACGCATGAAGGCATTAGGTATGAAGTTAGCTGGCAAGACCCTCCTCGCCATGTCCCTGATGGGCGTGATGGCGGCGGCAGCGCAGGCGGACGATAAAGTACTGCACGTTTACAACTGGTCCGATTACATCGCCCCGGACACCATCAAGAAATTTGAAACCGAGTCGGGCATCAAAGTGGTCTATGACGTGTTCGACAGCAACGAAACCCTGGAAGCCAAGTTGCTCGCCGGCAAATCCGGTTACGACGTGGTCGTGCCTTCCAACAACTTCCTGGCCAAGCAGATCAAGGCCGGTGTCTATCAGGAACTGGACCAGTCCAAGTTGCCGAACTGGAAGAACCTCAACGAATCGCTGCTCAAGGCGGTATCGGTGAGCGACCCGGGCAACAAGCACGCCTTCCCTTACATGTGGGGCTCGATCGGCATCGGTTTCAACGCCGAGAAGGTCAAGGCGGTATTGGGTGCCGACGCACCGACCAACTCCTGGGACCTGCTGTTCAAGCCGGAAAACGCCGAGAAGTTGAAGGCTTGTGGCGTCAGTTTCCTCGATTCGCCAACCGAGATGATTCCGGTGGCGCTGCACTACCTGGGCTACCCGACCGACAGTCAGGACAAGAAGCAACTGGCAGAAGCCGAAGCCCTGTTCCTCAAGATCCGTCCTTCGATCGCCTATTTCCACTCGTCCAAGTACATCTCCGACCTGGCTAACGGCAATATCTGCGTCGCCGTGGGTTACTCGGGCGATATCTATCAGGCCAAGGCTCGTGCCGCCGAAGCCGGTGACAAGGTCAAGGTCAGCTACAACATTCCGAAAGAGGGTGCTGGCAGCTTCTACGACATGGTCGCCATCCCTAAAGACGCGGAAAACGTCGACGGCGCCTACAAGTTCATGACCTTCCTGCAAAAGCCTGAAGTCATGGCCGAAATCACCAACGCCGTGCGTTTCCCCAACGGTAACGCGGCTGCAACCCCGTTGGTCGATAAAGACATCACCAGCGACCCGGGCGTTTACCCGCCAGCTGACGTACAGGCCAAGCTGTACGCGATTGCCGACCTGCCGGCCGCGACCCAGCGCATCCTGACCCGCAGCTGGACCAAGATCAAATCCGGCAAATAAGCCAATTTGCAGCACCACCTGTTGCCGTCATCGTGGCGAGGGCGGCAACAGGTAACAATTAAATGACAGAAAGTTTTGCTGGATTGGTTTATCGAGGGTAAGTTGCGCGCCGGTTTTGTTGCTGGGCAGCTCGGAGGCTGTCAGGTAGCGCGGGGCAACTTGGGCCCAACTATTTAAGAGGACCTCCACTTGCCTATTTCTTTATTTCGCAAAGCCATGCTGGTTGCCGCCAGCCTGACGCTGGTGGCTGGCGCGCAGGCTGCACCGACCGTGCATATTTATAACTGGTCCGACTACATCGGTCAGAACACCCTGGCCGAATTTGAAAAAGCCACGGGCATCAAGCCGGTGTATGACGTTTTCGATTCCAACGAAACCCTGGAAGGCAAGTTGCTGGCCGGTCGCACCGGTTATGACGTGGTGGTGCCGTCCAACCACTTCCTGGGCAAACAGATCAAGGCCGGGGCTTTCCAGAAACTCGACAAGAGCCTGCTGCCTAACTACTCCAATCTCGATACGGCGCTGCTCAAGCGTCTGGAGATGAACGACCCGGGCAACCAGTACGCGGTGCCGTACCTGTGGGGCACCAATGGCATTGGCTACAACGTCGACAAGGTCAAGGCCGTACTGGGCGTGGACAAGATCGACTCCTGGGGCGTGCTGTTCGAGCCGGAGAACATCAAGAAGCTCAACAGCTGCGGCGTGGCCTTCCTCGATTCTGCCGATGAAATGATGCCCACGGTCCTCAATTACCTGGGCCTGGATGCCAACAGCACCAACCCCCAGGACTACAAGAAGGCCGAAGCCAAGTTGCTGGCGGTGCGTCCCTACGTGACCTACTTCCACTCGTCCAAGTACATCTCGGACCTGGCCAACGGCAATATCTGCGTGGCCATCGGCTTTTCCGGCGACGTGTTCCAGGCCAAGGCCCGGGCCGCCGACGCTGGCAAGGGCGTGAACATCGCCTACGCGATTCCGAAGGAAGGCGGTGCCCTGTGGTTCGACATGCTGGCGATCCCCAAGGACTCGACCAACGTCAAGGAGGCTCACGCCTTCATCAACTATTTGCTGCAACCTGAGGTGATTGCCCAGGTCAGTGACTACGTCGGTTACGCCAACCCCAATCCCGGGTCGGACAAGCTGATGGAGCAGTCCATTCGCACCGACGAAGCGGTTTATCCACCGCAAGCTGTACTCGACAAGACCTACGTGTCCATCGAGTTGCCACCCAATATCCAACGCTTGATGACCCGTAGCTGGACCAAGGTCAAGACGGGTAAGTAGTTCCACAGGCTCAAACTATCCAAGGTCCGCCCACGTGGGGCGGGCTGCAAATTTTGTTGGGAGTTTCGCAAATGGCAGTTGCCTCCGGCGCCTATAAGAAAGCCCTCGAGGGCGACCAGACACCTAAGCAGGTGCTGGTCAAGATCGACCGGGTCACGAAGAAGTTCGACGAGACGGTTGCCGTGGACGATGTGTCCCTGGAAATCAAGAAGGGCGAGATCTTCGCCCTGCTCGGCGGCTCGGGTTCGGGCAAGTCCACCTTGTTGCGGATGCTGGCCGGTTTCGAACGGCCAACGGAGGGGCGAATCTTCCTCGATGGTGTGGACATCACCGACATGCCGCCCTATGAGCGGCCGATCAACATGATGTTCCAGTCCTATGCGCTGTTCCCGCACATGACCGTGGCCCAGAACATCGCCTTCGGCCTCAAGCAGGACAAGATCCCAGCGGCCGAAATCGACGCCCGGGTGGCGGAGATGCTCAAGCTGGTACAGATGAGCCAGTATGCCAAGCGCAAGCCGCACCAGCTGTCCGGTGGCCAGCGCCAGCGCGTGGCCCTGGCTCGCTCCCTGGCCAAGCGTCCCAAGCTGTTGCTGCTGGACGAACCCATGGGCGCCCTGGACAAGAAGCTGCGCTCGCAGATGCAGCTGGAACTGGTTGAGATCATCGAGCGCGTAGGCGTGACCTGCGTGATGGTGACCCACGACCAGGAAGAGGCCATGACCATGGCCGAACGCATCGCCATCATGCACCTGGGCTGGATCGCCCAGATCGGCAGCCCGATCGATATCTACGAGACTCCGGTCAGCCGCCTGGTCTGCGAATTCATCGGCAACGTCAATATCTTCGAAGGTGAAGTGGTGGACGATGCCGAAGGTCACGCCCTGATCACCTGCAAGGACCTGGACCGCAGCATCTATGTCGGCCACGGCATCAGTACTTCGGTGCAGGACAAGTCGGTGACCTACGCGATCCGCCCGGAAAAGCTCCTGGTGACCGCCGAGATGCCGACCTGCGAGTACAACTGGTCCAGCGGCAAGGTGCACGACATTGCCTACCTGGGCGGCCACTCGGTGTTCTACGTCGAGCTGCCGAGCGGCAAGCTGGTGCAGTCCTTCGTGGCCAACGCCGAGCGTCGCGGCGCGCGGCCGACCTGGGGTGACCAGGTTTACGTCTGGTGGGAAGACGACAGCGGCGTGGTACTGCGCTCATGAACATGCGAAAGCTCAAGCGCCGACTCAATCGAATAATTCCCGGTGGCCGTCAGCTGGTCATCGGGGTTCCGTTCATCTGGCTGTTCCTGTTCTTCATGCTGCCGTTCTTCATCGTGCTGAAGATCAGCTTCGCCGAAGCGGACGTGGCCATTCCGCCGTATACCGAGATCTACAGCTACGTCGACCAGAAGCTGCAGGTGCTGCTCAACCTGGGCAACTACGCGATGCTCGGCGACGACGAGCTGTACATCGCGGCTTACCTCGGCTCGCTGAAGATGGCGTTCTTCAGCACCATCCTCTGCCTGCTGATCGGCTACCCGATGGCCTATGCCATCGCCAGTGCCCGTAAAGAGCTGCAGACCGTACTGGTGCTGCTGATCATGATGCCGACCTGGACCGCGATCCTGATCCGCGTCTATGCCTGGATGGGCATCCTCAGCAACAACGGCCTGCTCAACGGCTTCTTGATGTCCATGGGCTGGATCAACGAGCCGCTGCAGATCCTCAACACCAATATCGCGGTGTACATCGGCGTGGTCTATTCCTACCTGCCGTTCATGATCCTGCCGCTGTACGCCAACTTGGTGAAGCACGACACCAGCCTGCTGGAGGCCGCGGCCGACCTGGGTTCGAGCACCTTCAACAGCTTCTGGAAGATCACCGTACCGCTGTCCAAGAACGGCATCATCGCCGGTTGCATGCTGGTGTTCATCCCGGTGGTGGGCGAGTTCGTGATTCCGGAACTCTTGGGCGGCCCGGAAACCCTGATGATTGGTAAGGTGCTCTGGCAAGAGTTCTTCAACAACCGTGACTGGCCGGTGGCATCCGCCCTGGCGGTGGTGATGCTGGCGATCCTGATTGTGCCGATCATCCTGTTCAACCGCAGTCAGGCCAAAGAAATGGAGGGCAAGGAATGAAGCGCTTCAGTTTCTCAAGCATGATGCTGGTGCTGGGCCTGTTGTTCATCTACCTGCCGATGCTGATCCTGGTGATCTACTCGTTCAACGCCTCGAAACTGGTGACGGTGTGGGGCGGCTGGTCGATCAACTGGTACATCGGCCTGCTGGATAACACTCAGCTCATGGGCTCGGTCCTGCGCTCCCTGGAAATCGCCTGCTACACCGCCGTTGCCGCGGTGGCCCTGGGCACCCTGGCGGCGTTCGTCCTGACCCGGATTACTCACTTCAAGGGCCGCACCCTGTTCGGTGGCCTGGTGACGGCGCCGCTGGTGATGCCTGAAGTGATCACCGGTCTGTCGCTGTTGCTGCTGTTCGTGGCCATGGCCCAGGCGGTCGGCTGGCCTCAGGAGCGTGGCATCGTCACCATCTGGATTGCCCACACCACGTTCTGCGCGGCCTATGTGGCGGTGGTGGTGTCGGCTCGCCTGCGCGAGCTTGACCTGTCCATCGAAGAGGCGGCCATGGACCTGGGCGCGCGGCCGTGGAAGGTGTTCTTCCTGATCACTATCCCGATGATCGCGCCGTCCCTGGCAGCGGGGGGCATGATGTCCTTCGCCCTGTCCCTGGATGACCTGGTCCTGGCCAGCTTCGTCTCTGGCCCTGGCTCCACCACCTTGCCGATGGAAGTGTTCTCGGCGGTGCGCCTGGGGGTCAAACCGGAGATCAACGCCGTGGCCAGCCTGATCCTGCTGGCGGTGTCCCTGGTGACCTTCCTGGTCTGGTTCTTCAGCCGCCGCGCCGAAGAAGCTCGCAAGCGCGCGATCCAGCAAGCCATCGAAGAGAGTGCTGCCGACTCCTGGAAGCAGCCGGACGTACGTCGGGCCCAGGCGCCGGAAGCGGTCTGACCTCAGGTTCGCAATACCTCAGGTTCGCAATAAAAAACCTCGCCCCGTAACCGGGAGCGAGGTTTTTTATTGCCCCATGCTGCCTGTTTCGCCGTAGGAGCGCTCAGGGGCGGCGCGCCGGCAGCAGCTTCAGGGTGCTGCGGGTGTTGGCGGTGACTTCCTCTTCGCTGAAGTGCGCCTGTTGGTAGACCCCTTCGATGTAGGCCTCGGCCTGGTCGTCGTAGTGCTTGTCGAACAGCACGCCGCTCTGACCCACGGGGTTGATGGTCAGGCTGTGGGCCGGGTCGGCGAAGTCGATGATGCGCCGGGTCGAGGGGCCATACACCACGGACCAGGGCGCAGGGCCGATTTTGGCGGTGAGGTTGTTCGGCACTTCATGGCTGCCTGGGGCGTCCAGGGGGCCGACGTTGAATACCCGGTCCAGAGGCTTCTGCATCCCCAGCGGGTGGCCGTGGGTCAGGGTATGGGCGTTGCCCCAGCGCCATTGTGCGGGGTTGGCGCCCAGGGTGCGCTTGAGGTGGTCGATACTGGCGCGCCAGGCCACCTTGACCGTGTCGGCGCGGCTTTCACGCTGGGGCGTGGTGCGGTTGTCCCACCAGGGGGAATCGGGATCGGCCGCCAGCCGGGGCAGGGCAGCATCCACCACTCGGGCCTGGATCAGGGCATCGAAGTAGGCGTCACCGAGTTTTTCATGGAAGGTGGCGTTGGCCAGCTCGAACAGGAATTGGTTGAACAGGGTGGCGCTGGTGGAGTCCAGCGGGTAGTCGCCCTGCCACTTGGCCAGTTGCTCCACCAGCTTCAGTTCCTCGGGCGCGCCGACCACTTCCCGCAGCACGGGCAACAGCGGTGCCAGCAGGCGCGGCCCGTAGGCGGTTGTCGTGCCCAGCTGCAGCTTCTGGGTGTTTTCCAGGTCCCATTTCACGCTTTTGTCACTGAGCTGACGGTCCAGTTGCTGGCCCCGGTCGGCGAGGTTGTAGTAGCCGGGGATCTCCATGCCGGTCGGGGAGACGGGCTGGAAGTTGGCGGAGACGATATAGCCCCGGGCCGGGTTCTCTTCCTGGGGGTTGGCGCTAAAAGGGTAGAAGCCCTCCTTGTCAGCCATGGCGGTGCTGCCGTCGAGCAGGAACGCCGGTTTCGCCCCGGTCGGGCGCTTGGGCAGCAGCGCCGCTGCCCACCAGCCGATATCGCCCTTGGCGTTGGCCCAGACAATGTTCAGGCCGGGGGCGTGGACCTTGGCGGAGGCCGCTCGGACCTTGGCGAGGGTATCGGCGCGGTTGAGCTGGTAGAAACCATCGAGGATCGGGTTGGGGGTTTCCAAAAAGCCCCACCACATGGCCACCGGGGCCTTGCCCACGGTGGTGCCGAGCATGTCGTTGATGATCGGGCCGTGGGGCGACTGGCGCAGGGTCAGGGTCACCGGCGCCTGGCCCTTGACTGCAATCTGCTGCTCGCTGCTGATCAGATCGACCCATTTGTCATGGAACCAGACCTGATTGGGGTTTTCCGGGTTGACCTTCTCGACGATCAGGTCGAGATCGTCGTTCTGGAACATGGTCAGGCTCCAGCCGAAGTCCAGGTTGTGGCCCAGGAAGGCGAAGGGCACCAGGGCTTGATGATGGCCGTAGAGTTCGAAGCCCGGCGCCGAAAGCTGCGCCTCGTACCACACCGACGGCAGGGAGTAGCGGATGTGCGGATCGCCGGCCAGCAGCGGGCGTCCGCTCTTGGTCCGAGCGCCGGCCACGGCCCAGGCGTTGCTGCCTTCGAATTGCGGCAGTCCGGCCTCGCTCAGGGCTTGCTGGCTCAGGAGGGCGATCTGCCCCAGGTCCTGCCAGTCGACAGCGGCCAGGGGCAAGGACGGTTGCGGCTTGCCTTTGGCCAGCACGCCCTTGGGCTGCCAGTCGAGGTCGAAGACCTTCAGGTAATCGTTACCCAACTGGTCGCGGATGTAGGTCAAGAGCGGTTCGGTGCGAAAGGCCATGGCGAAGCTGTAGGCCATGAAGCCGGCGACGCTGACGGTGTCTTCTGCGGTGAATGGCCGCTTGTGGATGCCCAGGACATCGAACTCCATGGGGCTGGCGTGGCTGTCCTGATACTGGTTGATGCCATCCAGATAGGCTTCCAGGGCCTTCCAGGCGGGAGACTGACGGTCGAGCCCGGCCACATAGCGGTCAGCGCGCTCGCGGATACGCAGGCTGCGGAACAGTTTGTCGGTATCCAGTAGCTTGGGCCCCAGGACCTCTGCCAGTTCGCCCCGGGACAGGCGCCGCAAGACTTCCATCTGGAACAGTCGGTCCTGGGCGTGGACGTAACCCAGGGCGCGATACAGGTCGGTTTCGTTCTCCGCGCGGATATGGGGCACGCCACGCTCGTCGTAACGCACAGTGACCGAGCCTTGCAGGCCACGGACTTCCACCTGGCCCTGACGCGTCGGCTGCTTGCTGTAGAGATAACCGACGACACCCGCCAGCACGGCGAGGATCAGGACAGCGACGACGGTCAGGCTGCGTTTCATGCGGGCTCCTTGCTGTTGTTTTCAGTGCCGCCCTGGAAGAGCAGCAGAGATTTAGCACAAGTCATGGGCCTCGCGCAGGAGGCAGTCCTTGAATAGTCGCGAATGCCTTTAATTGGCAGTGACTGGCCAGGGACAGTAGCAGCCTACCGCCAGGGTGTGGGTGGCATTGATCTGGCGATGGTTCTCCAGCGCCTGGAGGATAGGCTCGATGAAGCTGTTGCTGGAGTTGCAGGTCAGGCCTTCGCTGTAGGGCCCGAAGTAGGCCAGCTTGCCGTTGCGGTCCCAGATCGCCACCGCCGGACTGGCGGGAATCTGTTCGGCGCCGGGCAGGCTGTCGAGGGGCTTCAGGAGGCCCAGGGTGGCGGGCAGTTGGCCGTGACTGCCGGGCTTCTGCACGGAATAGAACTCCACGCCCCGCGGACCATAGGTTTCGATCAGTTCAGCCAGGTGCTGCTGGTTGCCGACGTTGCAGGGGCAGGCCGGGTCCCAGAAGTGCACCAGGCGGACGGCGCCGGGGCCGGCCAGCTCGGCGGGCAGTTGCAGCGGGTCGCCGGAGAACACCGCGGTGTGTTCACTGAAGGCCCGCAGATAGCGTCCCTGGAACCAGTCGTAGGCGCACCAGAGCACCACGGCGCAGATCAGGACGAGCAGGCTGGCAAGCAGGGAGGTGCGGTAAGGCTGGCGCATTAAGATCGTTCCTCGAAGGTCGCGTAGCTTGCCATGCTTGCCACGACAGATGAATATCGCAGGCCTAGAAAGCCTGTTTTATCCCCGGTGCCCCCCGCTTTGGAAAATCCCATGTCCGTGACCTTCGACCCCGACCACCTGCGTGCCAGTCTGCAACCTCTGGTGGCTGGGCAGCCCTTGTCGGTGGAGGCCCAGGCCTATCAGCGCTTCTATGGGCTGGACTTCGCCGGACGGGCGCTCGTGCCACGCAGTCGCCTGGGGCGCTTTCAAGTGGAAGGCTACGAGGTGGTCACGCAGGTGTGGTGGCCGGAGCAGCCACAGGCAACGCTGTTTCTGTTCCACGGTTTCTACGATCACATGGGCTTGTACCGGCATGTGATCGAGTGGGCTCTGCAGCGCCGCTTCGTGGTGATTTCCTGTGACCTGCCGGGGCATGGCCTGTCCAGTGGCGAGCGCGCCAGCATCGATGATTTCGCGGTGTATCAACAGGTACTGCAAGGCCTGTTCGCCGAGGCGCGGTCTCTGGAGTTGCCCCAGCCCTGGCACTTGTTCGGGCAAAGCACCGGTGGCGCGATCATCATGGATCACTTGCTCAACCAGGGCGCCGAGAGCCCGGCCCAGGGGCAAGTGGTGCTGCTCTCGCCCTTGGTACGGCCGCGGGCCTGGGGCTGGTCGATGCTCAGCTATTACCTGTTGCGGCCATTTGTCAGCGGCATTGCCCGGCGCTTCAGCGAGAACTCCAACGATCCGGATTTTCTTGCCTTCCTTCAGGCCGATCCGTTGCAGCCACAACGTTTGCCCACTGCCTGGGTCGGCGCGTTGGCGCGTTGGATCAAGCGGCTGGAAGCCGCCCCGCGCAGTTCAAGGCAGCCGCTGATCGTGCAGGGGCAGGCGGACATGACGGTGGACTGGGAGCACAACCTGCAAGTGATTCGCGGTAAGTTCACGGCCCCCGAGGTCTTGATGCTGCCGGAGGCGCGGCATCACCTGGCCAATGAAATTCCCTTGTACCGCGATCAGTACTTCGCCTTTCTGACCCAGCACGTTTGAGCCGCAGGAGATGGGTGTAGCCGCAGCCGTAGGCTGCGAACGGCCCGAAGAGTCGCTGGAGGTTCGGCGCTAGATTGCCAGGCAAGGTCCTGCGCAGCTTTGCGCAGCCTCGCGGGCTCGGCAGCGGCTACAGGTGAGTTTGCTGGATCAGGGGGCGAGGCTGGAGGTACTCTGGCCGACCGCCAGGCCGGCGCGAATCGCTGCCAGGGCTGCCTGGTAATAGGCCTTGCCCTCAGTGGATTCGGCGAAGGTTGCGAACTCTTCCAGCTCGGTGTCGGACAGGTCCCGGTAAACGTACAGCAGGGTGTTGTTCAGGTCGTTGCCGATCTGCTGCATCAATCGCTGGCGCTGACCGTTGAGCATGCCCTGGGCCTGCCCCCCTCCCAGCAGGCCGGGAATCATCTGGCTCAGGCTGTCTGCGGCGACTCCGGCGATCGCCAGGCTGACTTCCGCGCCGGCCTCCTTGGCCGGTAGTGCCTGGGCCAGGTGGCCGATGATCAATTGGCGGTTATCGCTGACCTGCATCTTCGGCAGGCCCTGAGCATTCTTGGCCAACTGGTCGCGACGGGTGGCCAGCAGTTCGGCGGCGACGATCTTGCGGCCCAGGGGCGACTGGAAGAAAGCCAGGGCGGGGGCGGGATTGGCGAGATGCCGGCGCAGTTGCTCTTCGGCGCGACGGTCCACGGCCTGGGGCGCAAAGCGCTGGTTACTGTTGTCCACCAGGGCCTGGTAGACCGCCGGCGGCAAGCTGTTCTGGTAGCGCTGTTGGGCGGCGCTGAGGGCATCGTTGAAATGCGCGCGCTGTTCCGGCCAACCGGCGACCTTGTACAACTGGTCGTGGCTGTCTGCCCAGGTAGGCAAGGCGCAGAACATCAACAGTGAGAAAAGCAAACGGCGCATAAGGACTCCTGTCAGCAGGCTACTATTCTCCGGGGCAAGGCGATGGTTGTCGAGAATTCGTATCAGGATCGCCCGCTAAAGTAATGAGTGGAAAGTGGATTGGAAAAAAATGCGTGATCCTCCGCTCTGTGGCTCTGTCAGATTTATCTGATGCTGGATACTATGCGCGCCATGCAAATACCCTCTGATCATCCGCTGTTGTTGCGTATCGTCGACGACCTGGCCGCCTGTGGCTGGTCGCAGCAGAATATTTTCCTGCCCGAGGGTCTGACCCTCGAACTGGCGGCTGAGTGCCGTAAACGTGCAATAGAAGGTGAACTGGCGCCTGCGGCGGTAGGGCGAGGCCCGGCTCAGGAGATACGCGAGGGTATTCGCGGCGACCATATCCAGTGGCTCGAGCCCGGCCAGGCCGAGGCCGTCGATACCTATCTGGGGTTGATGGACAGCCTGCGCGAGGCCCTCAATCGAGGCCTGTTTCTCGGGCTTGAGGATTTCGAGTGTCACTTCGCGATGTACCCGCCGGGCGCCTTCTACAAGCGTCACGTGGATCGCTTTCGCGATGACGACCGGCGCATGGTGTCGGCCGTGATCTACCTCAACTCGCAATGGTTGCCCGAACACGGCGGGCAACTGCGCATGTACCTGAACGATCAGGAACCATACGATGTAGCCCCCGTCGGGGGCCGGCTAGTGGTGTTTCTCTCTGGCGAGGTGCCCCATGAAGTCCTCCCAGCGACCCGGGAACGCCTGTCCTTGACTGGCTGGTTCCGGCGTCGTGGTAACGAGCCGTTCTGATGATGCACAAGATTCTGGTCAGTCGCTGTCTGTTGGGCCACCGAGTACGCTACGACGGCGGTGCCAGCGGCCCCTTCGATCAATTGTCCAGCTGGTTGCAAGAGGGCCGGGTGGTTGCCTTGTGCCCGGAGGTGGCCGGCGGCTTGCCGACGCCACGGGCGGCCGCGGAGATTCCGGGCGGGCAAGGCGTCGAGGTGCTGGATGGCAAGGCTTCAGTGCTGACCTCTGAGGGGGAGGATGTCAGCGCCGAGTTTCTCTCCGGCGCCCGGCAAGCCCTGGAACTGGTGCGCAAGCACGGAATCCGTATCGCCGTACTCAAGGCCAACAGTCCGTCCTGCGGCAATGTGCTCACCTATGACGGCACCTTCAGCGGCATCAAGGTTCAGGGCGAGGGCGTGACTGCGGCGCTATTGCAGCGCCATGGCGTGCAAGTCTTCAGTGAGTTGCAGCTGCCCGAGGCCGCTGCTGCCCTGGCCGCCCTGTAGCCGCAGCGTGCGGCGGCTATCGGGCAAGGATTACTGCCCGGCTTCAGCCTTGGGCGGTTTGCTCGCATCCATGCCGAACCATTTCTCCGACAGGGCCATCAGTCGCCCATCGGCCTTGATCCGCTGCAGGGCGCTGTCCAGGCTCGCCTGGAACGCCGGGTTTCCTTTCTGGAAGGGAATCGCCAGGCTCAGGGTCGGGCCCACCTTGGCGCCTTCCTTTACGGGCAGGCGACTGTCGCGAATGGCGTAGGGAATCAGCAGGCGGTCGCTGATGGCCGCGTCGATCTGTTTGTCCGCCACATCCTTGATCGGTTGCTGGGCATCGGTATAGCTGCGCAGGTTGATGCCTTCCACGGTCCGTGCCTGATCAACGAACTGGCTGCCCTGAGCCACGCCCAGCGCCTGGCCACGCAGGGCCTGGAGAGAAAGCAGCGGGCGTTGTTCTTCCTTGCGCACGATCAACTGGGCGCTGGAATAGCTATAGGGCTCGCTGAAATCGAAACGATCCTTGAGTTCCGGGGTCACTGCTATGTGGTTGATGGCCACGTCGAACTTGCCGCTCTCCACACCTGGCAGCAACTCGGCCGCCGCGGTCACCACGAAGTCCGCGCGCACGTCCAGCTCACTGGCCAGCAACTGCCCCAACTCCACCTCGAAGCCGGTGAGTTTGCCGTCGTCCTTGAAGTTGAAGGGTGGCGTATTGGCTTCCAGGGCGATGCGCAGTTCCCCGCGGTCATTGATGTCGTCCATCAGTTCGGCTTGAGCGCCAGTGCTCACAAGGGGTAGCAAAAGTATCAGGCCAGGCAGGAAACGCATGGTCACTCCTTGAATTTATATGAGCGATGCGCCGTTCAGGCTCGCTTTGCTAAGGTGTTGAGTGCCTTCGACAACGAATCGCCACGAAGTTGTCATAACCGTAAAAGATTTGCGGAAAAACTGGAGAAGATAATGAAAAATTTTATGTCCCGTGCGGCCTTGGCCAGTCTGTTGCTTGGAGCCTCGATGCTGGCGGGCGCGGCGGATATTCCTCGTACTCAGGCACCAGCGGGCGCCAAGGTGTTCATCGTTTCACCTGCTGATGGAGCCACCGTGGACAAGACCTTCAAGGTCAAGTTCGGCGTTGAAGGCATTGCCCTGGCACCGGCGGGCGATCAGACCGCCAATACCGGCCACCATCACCTGCTGATCGATGTCGATCAACTGCCGGCCGAGAACCTGCCGATCCCGATGGACGCCAACCACCTGCATTTCGGCAAGGCCCAGACCGAAACCGAAGTGACCTTGACCCCGGGCAAGCACACCCTGCAGCTGGAGCTGGGCGACAAGAACCACGTGCCGTTCAGCCCGGTCATCGTCTCCAAGAAAATCACAGTAATAGTGAAATAATCGTAAACGCTGCGCAAAAAAAGGGAGCCTTGATGGGCTCCCTTTTTTGCGCAGCTAGCTGCAAGGTTTCAGCTACAAGCTGCAAGCCAGTTATGGCTTGCAGCTTGAAACTTGCCGCTGCTCTTAGAACAGCACACGGCAACGGATGGTGCCGTTGATGTGCTGCAGCTTCTCTTGCGCCAGGTCCGAGTACTCGGCGTCGACGTCGATTACCACGTAGCCGACCTTTTCGTTGGTCTGCAGGAACTGACCGGAGATGTTGATGCCGTTTTCGGCGAAGACCTTGTTGATCTCGCTCATCACACCCGGGATGTTCTCGTGGATGTGCAGCAGGCGGTGCTTGCCTGGGTGGGCCGGCAGCGCCACTTCCGGGAAGTTGACCGAAGAGACCGAAGTACCGTTGTCGCTGTACTTGACCAGCTTCTCTGCCACTTCCAGGCCGATGTTGGCTTGGGCTTCAGCGGTGGAACCGCCGATGTGCGGAGTCAGGATCACGTTGTCCAGGCCGCGCAGCGGGCTTTCGAACTCTTCGTCGTTGGAGCGCGGTTCAACCGGGAACACGTCGATGGCCGCGCCGATCAGGTGCTTGTCCTTGATCGCGTCTGCCAGGGCGTCCAGCTCAACCACGGTGCCGCGAGCGGCGTTGATCAGGATGCCGCCTTTCTTGATGGCACGGATTTCCTTTTCGCCGATCATCCACTGAGTGGCCGCGGTTTCCGGCACGTGCAGGGTGACGATGTCGGACATGCCCAGCAGCTCGTGCAGGTTGCCCACCTGGGTGGCGTTGCCCAGTGGCAGCTTGGTCACGGTGTCATAGAAGAACACCTGCATCCCTAAGCCTTCGGCCAGGACCGACAGCTGAGTACCAATGGAGCCATAACCGACGATACCCAGCTTCTTGCCGCGGATTTCGAAGGAGTTGGCCGCGCTCTTGATCCAGCCGCCACGGTGGCAGGAAGCGTTTTTCTCAGGGATGCCGCGCAGCAGCAGGATGGCCTCGGCCAGTACCAGTTCGGCGACCGAACGGGTGTTGGAGTAAGGCGCGTTGAACACCGCGATGCCGCGCTCGCGAGCGGCGGACAGGTCAACCTGGTTGGTGCCGATGCAGAAGCAACCCACTGCGACCAGTTTCTTCGCGTGGTCGAAGATCTCTTCAGTCAGTTGAGTGCGGGAGCGAATACCGATGAAGTGTGCATCGGCGATCTTTTCCTTGAGCTGGGCTTCCGGCAGAGAACCGGTGAGGTACTCGATGCTGGTGTAGCCGGCGGCCTTGAGGACGTCGACAGCGGATTGGTGGACGCCTTCGAGGAGAAGGAACTTGATCTTGCTCTTATCGAGAGAAGTCTTGCTCATCTGCGTAAACCTGTGTCCCGGAGAAAAATGGCAGGGAAATGGACAGCTTGAGCTGACCTGGACGGCATGCAACCGCCACCGCAGAAAGGCCCTTGGGCACTCTCTAGCGGGGGCGGTATGCTAGCATACGCGCCCCGCTAAACACTCATTCCTGCGACGTGAAGCGTTCTCAGGATGACCATGAATTGTTCGAGAGTTCTGTCGATGACCAATCCTGCCCTGATTGATGAGCTGAAGACCCTGGTTGAGCCTGGCAAGGTGCTGACCGACGCTGACTCCCTGAATGCTTACGGCAAGGATTGGACCAAGCACTTCGCCCCGGCCCCCACGGCCATCGTGTTCCCCAAGACCATCGAGCAGGTTCAGGCCATCGTGCGCTGGGCCAATCAGCACAAGGTCGCGCTGGTGCCTTCCGGCGGGCGGACCGGGCTCTCGGCCGCTGCCGTGGCAGCCAACGGCGAAGTGGTGGTGTCCTTCGACTATATGAACCAGATACTCGACCTGAACCTGACTGACCGCACCGCGGTGTGCCAGCCGGGGGTGGTCACCGAACAACTGCAGAACCTGGCGGAAGAAAACGGCCTCTACTACCCGGTGGACTTCGCTTCTGCCGGCTCCAGTCAGATTGGCGGCAATATCGGCACCAATGCCGGTGGTATCAAGGTGATTCGCTACGGCATGACCCGCAACTGGGTGGCCGGCATGAAAGTGGTCACCGGCAAGGGCGACGTGCTGGAGTTGAACAAGGACCTGATCAAGAACGCCACCGGCTATGACCTGCGCCAGTTGTTCATCGGCGCCGAAGGCACCCTGGGCTTTGTGGTCGAGGCCACCATGCGTCTGGATCGGGCGCCAAAGAACCTCACCGCCATGGTGCTCGGCACCGCCGATTTCGACTCGATCATGCCGGTGCTGCACGCTTTCCAGAGCAAGCTCGACCTGACCGCCTTCGAATTCTTCTCCGACAAGGCCCTGGCCAAGGTCCTGGCCCGTGGTGACGTGCCGGCTCCCTTCGAGTCCGACTGCCCGTTCTACGCCTTGCTGGAGTTTGAAGCGACCACTGAAGAAGTGGCCAACCACGCCCTGGAAACCTTCGAGCATTGTGTCGAACAGGGTTGGGTGTTGGACGGGGTGATGAGCCAGAGTGAAACCCAGTTGCAGAACCTGTGGAAGTTGCGGGAATACATCTCCGAGACCATTTCCCACTGGACCCCTTACAAGAACGATATTTCGGTCACTGTTTCGAAAGTGCCAGCTTTCCTCAAGGAAATCGACGCCATCGTCGGCAAACACTATCCGGACTTCGAAATCGTCTGGTTCGGTCACATTGGCGACGGCAACCTGCACCTGAACATCCTCAAGCCGGACAACCTGAGCAAGGACGAGTTCTTCGCCAAGTGCGCCACGGTCAACAAGTGGGTATTCGAAACCGTCGAGAAGTACAACGGTTCGATTTCCGCCGAACATGGCGTGGGCATGACCAAGCGTGATTACCTGACCTACAGCCGCTCGCCGGTTGAGATCGAGTACATGAAGGCAGTCAAGGCAGTGTTCGATCCGAACGGCATCATGAACCCGGGCAAGATCTTCGCTGTTTGAGTGCAAGCAGCGCCCTGATGAAGCACACGAGCAGGAGTCGGTAATGAGCTATCAGCACCAGTATGTCGACGGTACCCGGATTCATTTCCCTCTGGGCAAGGTGGTTTGCATCGGTCGTAACTACGCCGAGCACGCCAAGGAGCTGGACAACCCGGTTCCCACCGAGCCCCTGCTGTTTATCAAGCCCGGCAGTTGCGTGGTGCCGCTGGAAGGTGGTTTTGCCATTCCCACCGAGCGCGGCTCGGTGCACTACGAGGCGGAAATCGCCGTGCTGATCGGCAAGCCATTGTCCACCAAGCCCAGCCGCGAAGAAGTGCTGGACGCCATCTCCGGTTTCGCCCCGGCCCTGGACTTGACCCTGCGCGACAAGCAGGCCGAGCTCAAGGCCAAGGGCCTGCCTTGGGAAATCGCCAAGTCGTTCGATGGCGCGGCGGTTATCGCGCCATTCGTGGTGGGCAGCAGTTTTGCCGACCTGACGGATATCGGCATTCGCCTGACCATCAACGGTGAGGTACGCCAGGACGGCAACAGCAGTGACATGCTCAATCCCATAGTGCCGATGATCCAGTACATGGCCGGCTGCTTTTCCCTGCAGGCCGGCGATGTGATTCTCACCGGCACCCCGGTTGGCGTCGGGCCGCTGAATGTCGGTGATGAACTGGTATTGGAGCTGCCGGGCGTCAGTCGCTTCACCAGCAGCGTCCGTTGATCGGGAACTTTCTACGAGGACCCGGGAATCCGGCACACCTCGTAGAAAGATCATGGCCTTTTACTGTTTTTTCACATTCGTTCCGGATAATTCCTAGGTCTATGGTTCGCCGATCTGAACACTGCGTGCTATTAACCATGGCCGACTTCTGGAAATCTTGTGATGGACGCTCCTCCTCTGACTAAGCCTCTCGGCAGTCGTATGTCGCGTATTCGCCTGCGCATGCGCTGGTACTCCTGGCTGCTGCTGGCGGGGGTGATCTGCTATGGCGTTGCCAGTCTCCTGCATTGGGACGACCGGGGCGCGCTCTGGGTGCAGGAGCGGTTTGTCAGTCCTTCCGAGCGCAGCGCCAGCATCTGGCTACCCGGTTACCGCGTGGTCATCGATGCCAAGGCGCTGCCTGGCATGGAGAGCGATGAAGCGTCGGATCTCTCCTACAACCCGCAGACCAAAACCCTGTTTTCGGTGATGGGCAAGCATCCGTTCCTGGCGGAGCTGACCCTGCAAGGCGACGTCCTGCGCAAGATCCCTCTGGTGGGCTGGAGCAACCCGGAAGGGGTGGCAGTCTTGGAGAATGGCTTACTGGCGATAGTCGATGAGCGTCAGCATTCGCTGGTGATCGTCAA
Source organism: Pseudomonas danubii (assembly GCF_042980055.1). Classification (NCBI taxonomy): domain Bacteria; kingdom Pseudomonadati; phylum Pseudomonadota; class Gammaproteobacteria; order Pseudomonadales; family Pseudomonadaceae; genus Pseudomonas; species Pseudomonas danubii. The sequence goes on along the minus strand of NZ_CP116502.1, from coordinate 840,376 downwards.
AGTTGATGCCAGTACCAAAGAGCTGAACATCGCCGATTTTCCGACCTACGACCTGGGCCCTTCGGAAGATCAGAACAAGGCTTTTGAAGCCATTGCCTGGAATCCGCGCAAGCAGCAACTGCTGTTGGGCGAGGAGCGTCCGGCGGCACTCTTCACCTGGAGCAGCGATGGCAGCCAGGTGCTCAAGGGCAGCAAGCAGAAACTCGCCAGCGAGGAGCTCGACTTGCGCAACCTCTCGGCCCTGGGCATTGACCCGCGCACCGGTCATACCCTGGTGCTGTCCGCCGACTCTCATCTGTTGCTGGAGCTGGACGAGCAGGGTGAGCAAGTCAGCTTCATGGCCTTGCTCGGCGGCTTCAACGGCCTGCAGAACACCATTCCCCGGGCCGAAGGCGTGGCCATGGATGAGGCCGGCAACCTGTACATGGTCAGCGAGCCCAATCTGTTCTATCGCTTCGAGAAGCAATGATCTCCTGGTCCGGCGCCTTTGCCGGATCGTCGATTAAGCTTGAATTCAGACGGCTGTGATATTTCATCAGCCTGTCCTGATTTCGAGTTCGCCCGCCATGTATCGTCTGACCCGCTTGCAACCTCTCTATCTGATCCTCTGCCTGATGGCGGTGCTGCTTGCCGCGTTTGCCCACAACCATCGGTTGTGGCAGCGCGCCTGGTTCGACTGGCAATCCTACTGGCAAGTGACGGCCCCGCAATCTCTGGGCCTGGGTGATTATCGAGTGGTACTGGAGGCGCAGCCTATTGAGGGGCTGGATGAGGTTTCGGCACTGACCTACGATCCGCTGCGCAACAGCCTGTTCACCGTGACCAACAAGAATTCCGAGCTGGTAGAGCTGTCCCTGGACGGGCAGGTCCTGCGGCGTATTGCTCTGCTGGGCTTTGGTGATCCGGAGGCAGTGGAGTTCATCAGCGCCAATACCTATGTGATCAGCGATGAACGGCAGCACCGGCTGATCAAGATTCAGCTGGACGACGAAACCACCGTGGTGGATGCGGCAGAGGCCGAGCAGATCACGCTCGGCGTGCACCTGTCGGGGAACAAGGGCTTTGAAGGCCTGGCTTACGATTCACAGGGCCAGCGCTTGTTCGTCGCCAAGGAACGCGACCCGATGCTGATCTATGAGGTTCAGGGCTTTCCCCATCACGATCCGGAAAAATCCTACGGGGTGCATGTGCTCAACAACCCCAAGCGGGATGCCGGGCTTTTTGTACGCGACCTCTCCAGCCTGCAATACGACGAGCGCAGTGGCCATCTGCTGGCCTTGTCGGACGAGTCGCGCCTGGTGGTTGAACTGGACGTCGACGGGCGCCCGCTGAGCACCCTGGCATTGGGCAAGGGCCGCCAGGGCCTGAGCAAGGCCGTGCCCCAGGCCGAAGGAATAGCCATGGATGACGACGGCACCCTGTATCTGGTGAGCGAGCCGAACCTGTTCTACGTCTTCAAGAAACCTGAACTGTAGAGGCGGTCGGGCGGCATTCTGCTTGCCGGCGAAGAGGCCCTTGGGAGCGCCTTCGTCGGCAAGCCAGTTCAGGCTCAGGCCTTGAGGGGTTTCACCCCTTCGGCCGTACCCAGCAGCAGTACATCCGCAGGGCGCGCGGCGAACAGACCGTTGGTGACCACGCCAACGATGGCATTGATCTGGCGTTCCAGCTCCACCGGGTTGGTGATCTGCATGTTGTGCACGTCGAGGATGATATTGCCGTTGTCGGTGATCACCCCTTCGCGGTACACCGGGTCGCCGCCCAGTTTTACCAACTCGCGGGCTACGTGACTGCGGGCCATCGGGATCACTTCAACTGGCAGTGGGAAGTTGCCCAGCACCGGTACCAGCTTGCTGGCGTCGGCGATGCAGATAAAGGTCTTGGCCACGGCGGCCACGATCTTTTCCCGGGTCAGGGCTGCGCCGCCGCCCTTGATCAGGTTCAGGTGCTCGTCGCTCTCGTCGGCACCGTCGACGTAGAACTCCAGGTCGCTGACGGTGTTGAGCTCGTACACCGGAATGCCGTGGCCCTTGAGGCGCGCGGCGGTGGCTTCAGAGCTGGCTACGGCGCCATCGAAGGCGCCCTTGTGCAGGGCCAGGGCATCGATGAAGCAGTTGGCGGTGGAGCCGGTGCCGACCCCGACGATGCTCTTGTCATCGAGTTTCGGAAGGATAAGGTCGACGGCGGCCTGGGCGACTGCCTGTTTGAGTTGATCCTGGGTCATGCGGGCTCCGAAGCGGGCAATGGGGGGGGCACAAAGGCCGGCATTATAGGCGCCGCGACAGATCCGGTCATTGCCCGTTTGGCTAATCGGCCAGGCCGGGCGGGAGAGTTGGCAATACGGGGTAGGGCGGCGAGGGCGCCGGCTAAAACCTCTGTATTCGTGTGGTCGCCCGGGCAAACGCTGGGTTAGACTCCTTGGCCCTGCCCAACCCGCTCAGTGATGCTTTCCGATGCTCGAACAGTACGTCAAGAAGATCCTCACCTCGCGCGTTTATGACGTTGCCGTAGAAACCCCATTGCAGACTGCCCGCCAGCTCTCCGAGCGGCTGGGCAATCAGGTCTGGCTCAAGCGTGAAGACTTGCAGCCGGTGTTCTCGTTCAAGATTCGCGGCGCCTACAACAAGCTGACCCAACTCAGCGACGCCGAACGCGCCCGTGGCGTGGTCACCGCATCGGCGGGCAACCATGCTCAAGGCCTGGCCCTGGCGGCCAAGGTGCTGGGGGTCAAGGCCACCATCGTGATGCCCAAGACCACGCCGGAGATCAAGGTTGAAGGCGTGCGCTCCCGCGGCGGCAAGGTGGTGCTGCATGGCGACTCTTTCCCCGAAGCGCTGGCCTATTCGCTGAAGCTGGTGGATGAAAAAGGCTACGTCTATATCCATCCTTACGACGATCCCCACACCATTGCCGGGCAGGGCACGGTGGCCATGGAGATCCTGCGTCAGCACCCGGGGCCACTGGACGCGATTTTCGTGCCGGTGGGCGGCGGCGGGCTGATCGCCGGTATTGCCGCTTATGTGAAGTACCTGCGTCCTGAGATCAAGGTGATCGGTGTCGAGCCGGACGACTCCAACTGCCTGCAAGCGGCCATGGCAGCGGGTGAGCGGGTCGTGCTGCCGACGGTGGGCATTTTCGCCGACGGCGTGGCGGTGGCGCAGATCGGTCAGCACACCTTCGATATCTGCAAGGACTATGTGGATGAAGTGATCACCGTCAGCACCGATGAAATCTGTGCGGCAATCAAGGACATCTACGACGATACCCGCTCGATCACCGAACCTGCCGGCGCGTTGGGCGTGGCGGGGATCAAGAAGTACGTCGAGCAGCGCGGTATTACCGGGCAGACCCTGGTGGCCATCGATTCCGGGGCCAACGTCAATTTCGACCGCCTGCGCCACGTCGCCGAGCGCGCCGAGCTGGGCGAGGGCCGCGAAGCCATCATCGCCGTGACCATTCCCGAGAAACCGGGCAGTTTCAAGGCGTTCTGCGAGGCGGTGGGCAAGCGTCAGATCACCGAATTCAACTACCGCTACAACACCGGCAGCGAAGCCCACATCTTTGTCGGCGTTCAGACCCACCCGGAAAACGATCCGCGCAGTGCCCTGGTCGCCAGTCTGACCGAGCAGGGTTTTCCGGTGATCGACCTGACCGACAACGAACTGGCCAAGCTGCATATCCGTTACATGGTCGGTGGCCATGCCGAGAAGGTCAGCGACGAAGTGGTGCTGCGCTTCGAGTTCCCGGAGCGTCCGGGGGCATTGTTCAACTTCCTCAACAAACTGGGCGGGCGCTGGAACATCTCCATGTTCCATTACCGTAACCATGGTGCGGCCGATGGCCGAGTGGTCGCCGGCCTGCAAGTACCGGCCGATGAACGTCATCTGGTACCGGCGGCTCTGGAGCAGATCGGCTATCCGTACTGGGATGAAAGCGATAACCCGGCTTATCAGCTGTTCCTCGGCTGAGCGACTACGCTGAGGATCGGAGCCTTAAGGAAGCGAGAACATGGAAACACTGACCACGCTGAAGACGCTTCATGTGCTGGCTACCGTGCTGCTCTTGGGCAGTGCGCTTGGTTTGGCGATCTGGGTCTGGCGCTTGCGCCGCCAAGGTGATGCGACGGTCTACAGTCGCGTGCTGCACCGCCCGGGACTGTTCGGCTGGCTGCTGCTGGCGGTGGGTTTGCTGGCCCTGCCATTCAGCGGCTGGTGGCTGGTTCATCTGGTGGGTTGGCCGCTGGGGCAGACCTGGATTCTGGGCTCCAGTGTGCTCTACACCCTGGGCGCTCTGGCCTGGCTCTGGCTGATGGTGCGCCTCAACCGCCTGCGTCTGGCCAAGGCCGCCAGTGGCCTGACCTTCACCCTGGCGCTGGCGATCTTCAGTGCGGTGTGTTTCGTCACCATTGCTGGCCTCATGGGCGCCAAGCCGGTCTAAGCCTTAAGGATTGCCATGAAGGTTGTTCTGGTGGGGGCGACAGGGTTTGTCGGCCGTCATCTGCTGGCGGCGTTGCACGCCGCCGGCCATCAACTCATCGCCACCAGTCGCCATCGACAAACCCGGAGTCTGCCTGGCGTGGAATGGCGGCAACTGGACCTCGATCGCCTGGGCCTTGAGCCCCAGCCTTTTGACTTGCCCGCTGATACCGACCTGTTGATCAACGCTGCCGGGTTGTTGAGCAATGATGCCCAGGCGTTGACCCTGACTCAGGATCTGGGGACCCGTGCGCTGTTTGATCTGGCGGCGGCCCGGGGTGTGCGGGTGTTGCAGATTTCCGCCTTGGGCGCCGGCCAGCAGCCGCAAGTGCCGTTTCTGGCGAGCAAGGCGGCTGCGGATGATTACCTGCTGCGCCTGGGGATTCCGGCCGTGGTGTTGCGGCCATCCCTGGTGCTCGGCGCGGGTGGCGCCAGCAGTGGCTGGCTGGCCCGGCTGTCGCCCTGGCCGCTGATTCCGTTGTTGTCCGCCAAGGCTCGAATGCAGCCCCTGCATGTGGATGACCTGAGTGCTGCCGTGCTTGCGTTGATCGGACAATGGCCCGCGCAGTCCATGGTGCTGCCGCTGGTTGGCCCTGAACGGATGACCATGGCGCAGTTGCTGGATCGTCTGCGTGCGGCCCAGGGCTGGGCCCCGGCGCGCTACTTCCAGTTGCCCTCAGTGGTCCTGGCGCTGGTCGCAAGGGTGGGGGAGCGCCTGGGCTGGCGGGCCCTGAACCGGCAGAGCCTGAGCATGGCCCGTTGCGACAACCTGGGGGACCCTGAAGTACTGGCGTCGGTCTGCGGTTATCACGCCGCGCCCTTGGCAGCCCGGCTGCAAGACTGGCCGCAGGCCGCGCAGAGCACCCAGTTGGCCCTGCGACCGTTGCTGCTGGCGGTCATGGTGCTGATCTGGCTGGGTACGGCGGTGGTGTGCATCGGTCCCGGCTATGACTGGGGCTTGCGGATCATGGCCGAGGCCGGGGTGCAGGGCGCCTGGGCGGTACTGGCGGTGATCGCGGGATCGCTCTGCGACGCGGTGCTGGGTGTCGGTCTGCTGCTGCGGCGTTGGCGCCGGCGGGCCCTGCAGGCGCAGCTCGCACTGATGCTCGGCTACACCCTGATCATCAGTCTGATCCTGCCGCATTTCTGGTTTGACCCTTATGCCGCCGTGGCCAAGAACCTGGTGCTGATGGTGGCGACCCTATGGCTGTTGTGGACTGAACCCCGTCGATGAGTGCTTATCTGCTGTTGAAAACCCTGCATATCCTGTCCTCGACCGTTCTTTTTGGCCTCGGCGCGGGCTCGGCCTATTACGCACTGCGGGCCTGGCGCAGCGGCAAGCTGGAAGTGATTGCCGTGACATTCAAGCATTTGGTGTTCGCCGATTGGGCCTTTACTGCAACGACGGCCGTCTTCCAGCCGTTGAGTGGGCTGGGATTGGTGTATCTGGCGGGCTGGCCGATCCAGCAAGCCTGGCTGATGTGGAGCTTGGGGCTCTATGTCTTGGCGGGGCTGTGCTGGTTGCCGGTGGTCTGGTTGCAGATCCGGGTGCACAAGATGGCTGAGCAGGCGCTGCGGGACGGCGTGCCGATGCCACTGCGGGCCAATCTTTACATGCGCTGGTGGTTCGCCTTGGGCTGGCCGGCGTTTCTGGCCTTCATGGCGATTTTCTATCTGATGGTGGCCAAGCCGGTTTAGCAGCCTTCGCCGGCAAGCCGGCTCCTACGGCTTGTAGGAGCCGGCGCAGCGCTCAATCCCGCAGGCTGATCACCTGCCAGCCGCGCTTCAGAGCCTCGGCCCGCAGGTTTGGATCAGGGTCGACGGCCACTGGGGTGGCCACTTGCTCCAGCAACGGCAGATCGTTCATCGAGTCGCTGTAGAAGTAGCTGCCTTCCAGGTCATGACCGGTTTCTTCCAGCCAGCGCTGCAGGCGGATGACCTTGCCTTCACGGAAGCACGGTACGTCGGTGCTGCGTCCGGTGTAGCGGCCGTCCTGCATTTCGCATTCGGTGGCGATCAGGTGTTCCACTCCCAGGCGCTCGGCGATCGGCGCGGTGATGAAACGATTGGTGGCGGTGATGATCACCAGCTTGTCGCCGGCCTCGCGGTGCTGGGCCAGCAGGGCCTGGGCCTTGGGCAGCAGGATGGGCTCGATGCAGTCGCGCATGTAGTCGCGATGCCATTGCTCAAGCACGGCCATCTCGGTGCGGCCGAGGATTTCCAGGCAGAAGTTCAGGTAGGCGGCGTTGTCGAGTTTGCCGGCCAGGTAGTCCTGGTAGAACTCGTCGTTGCGGGTCTTGTAGGCGACGGCGTCGAGGAAGCCCCGCTCGCACAGGTAGTCGCCCCAGGCGTGGTCGCTGTCGCCGCCCAGAAGCGTGTTGTCCAAGTCGAATAAAGCCAGGCGCATTGCAGTTACTCGCTGAAAAGTCGCGGAAAAAGGTGCCCAGAATACGGTCTTTTCACAAGAGTGCACATAAGGTAAGCAGCCTCGTTGCTGCATTCCCAAGCTTTGTGGAACAATGCGGCGACATGCGTTTGCGAGGTTGTAGCCGTGATCGACCCCGATGGTTTCCGCCCCAATGTCGGGATCATTCTGACCAATGATGCCGGACAGGTGCTATGGGCTCGCCGTATCAATCAAGATGCCTGGCAGTTTCCTCAAGGGGGCATCAACCCCGACGAGACGCCGGAAGACGCCTTGTATCGCGAGTTGAACGAAGAAGTAGGGCTGGAGCGCGAAGATGTGCAAATTCTCGCCTGCACCCGGGGCTGGTTGCGCTATCGTTTGCCGCAGCGCCTGGTCCGGACCCACAGCCAGCCGCTGTGCATCGGCCAGAAACAGAAATGGTTTCTCCTGCGCCTGATCTCCAACGAGCAGCGGGTGCGGATGGATTTGACCGGTAAACCGGAATTCGATGGCTGGCGCTGGGTCAGTTATTGGTATCCGTTGGGCCAGGTGGTGACATTCAAGCGCGAAGTGTATCGCCGCGCTCTCAAAGAGCTTGCCCCGCGCCTTTTAGTGCGCGACTGACGACGGAGTTCGACCCCGAGCCATGCTCAATACGCTGCGCAAGATCGTCCAGGAAGTTAACTCCGCCAAGGATCTCAAGGCGGCGTTAGGGATTATTGTATTGCGCGTCAAAGAGGCCATGGGCAGCCAGGTCTGCTCGGTCTACCTGCTGGACCCGGAAACCAACCGTTTTGTGCTGATGGCCACCGAAGGCTTGAACAAGCGTTCCATCGGCAAGGTCAGCATGGCCCCCAACGAAGGCCTGGTGGGCCTGGTGGGCACGCGGGAAGAGCCCCTCAACCTGGAAAACGCCGCCGATCACCCGCGTTATCGCTACTTCGCCGAAACCGGTGAGGAGCGTTATGCCTCGTTCCTCGGCGCCCCGATCATTCACCATCGCCGCGTAGTCGGTGTTCTGGTCATCCAGCAGAAAGAGCGCCGCCAGTTCGATGAGGGCGAAGAAGCCTTCCTGGTGACCATGAGCGCGCAACTGGCCGGGGTGATCGCCCACGCCGAGGCCACCGGTTCGATCCGCGGCCTGGGGCGTCAGGGCAAGGGTATTCAGGAAGCCAAGTTTGTCGGCGTGCCAGGTTCCCCCGGCGCCGCGGTAGGTAGCGCGGTGGTGATGTTGCCACCGGCTGATCTGGATGTGGTCCCGGACAAATACATCACCGACATCGACGCTGAACTGGCGCTGTTCAAGACCGCCCTGGAAGGGGTGCGCGCCGATATGCGGGCGTTGTCGGAAAAACTCGCGACCCAACTGCGTCCGGAAGAGCGCGCGCTGTTCGACGTCTATCTGATGATGCTCGACGACGCCTCCCTGGGCAGCGAAGTGAAGACCGTGATCAAGACCGGGCAATGGGCCCAGGGTGCGTTGCGCCAAGTGGTCACCGATCACGTCAACCGTTTCGAACTGATGGACGACGCCTACCTGCGCGAGCGCGCCTCGGACGTCAAGGACCTGGGGCGGCGGCTCCTGGCCTATCTGCAGGAAGAGCGCCAGCAGACCCTGGTCTACCCCGACAACACCATCCTGGTCAGTGAAGAACTGACCCCGGCCATGCTCGGCGAAGTGCCGGAAGGCAAGCTGGTGGGGCTGGTCTCGGTGCTGGGTTCGGGCAACTCCCACGTGGCCATCCTGGCCCGGGCCATGGGCATTCCCACGGTGATGGGCCTTGTCGACCTGCCGTATTCCAAGGTCGATGGCATCCAGATGATCGTCGACGGCTATCACGGCGAGGTCTATACCAACCCCAGTGACGTGCTGCGCAAGCAGTTCGCCGATGTGGTGGAAGAAGAGCGGCAACTGGCCCAGGGCCTGGACGCATTGCGCGACCTGCCTTGCATCACCCCTGATGGCCACCGCATGCCGCTGTGGGTCAACACCGGCCTGCTGGCCGATGTGGCCCGGGCGCAGAAGCGCGGTGCCGAGGGCGTAGGCCTGTATCGCACCGAAGTGCCGTTCATGATCAACCAGCGCTTTCCCAGCGAGAAAGAACAGCTGGCGATCTATCGCGAGCAGTTGGCGGCCTTCCATCCGCAACCGGTGACCATGCGCAGCCTGGACATCGGTGGCGACAAGTCGCTGTCGTACTTCCCGATCAAGGAAGACAACCCCTTCCTCGGCTGGCGCGGCATCCGCGTGACCCTCGACCACCCGGAAATTTTTCTGGTGCAGGCCCGGGCCATGCTCAAGGCCAGCGAGGGCCTGAACAACCTGCGCATCCTGCTGCCGATGATTTCCGGTATCCATGAGCTGGAAGAAGCCCTGCACCTGATCCACCGTGCCTGGGGTGAAGTCCGCGATGAAGGCACTGACGTGCCCATGCCGCCAGTGGGGGTGATGATCGAGATTCCGGCGGCGGTGTATCAGACCCGGGAATTGGCGCGCCAGGTGGACTTCCTCTCGGTGGGCTCCAACGACCTGACCCAGTACCTGCTGGCGGTAGACCGCAACAACCCGCGGGTCGCCGACCTCTACGACTACCTGCATCCGGCCGTGCTGCAAGCGCTGCAGAACGTGGTGCGTGACGCCCACGCCGAAGGCAAGCCGGTGAGCATCTGTGGCGAAATGGCCGGTGATCCGGCGGCGGCGGTGCTGTTGATGGCCATGGGTTTCGACAGCCTGTCGATGAACGCCACCAACTTGCCGAAAGTGAAGTGGATGCTGCGTCAGATCAACATGAGCAAAGCCAAGGAACTGCTGGACGAGATGATGACCATCGACAACCCGCAAGTTATCCACAGCTCGCTGCAATTGGCGCTGAAGAAACTCGGCTTGGCACGGATGATCAATCCGGCTTCGAGCAAGACCCTGTAATCGAAGTATTTGCTTCGCCAGCCAGCCGACTCCTACAACGGCCTGTGTAGGAGCCGGCTGGCTGGCGAACGTTTCACACTTTCAGCTCGACCTCTCCCAGATGCCCGCCATAAGGGCCAAAACTGCGCTCCAGCAGATGCCGCGAGCCGTCCGCGTTGACGATCAGCGCGGTGCTGGCGCGGGTGCCGTAGCTGGGGCTGGCGATGAATACGCTGGACAGCAGGCTTTCCGTAGCCAAACCCACTCCGGTGTCCGGCAGTTCGGCGAAGGGCGCGGTGTGCGGATCGCTGAGTAACGCCAGCAGGGCCTGGGGTTGTGGATTGGACAGCACTTCCTGCAGCGCGGCCTTGGCCTTGAGCAGCTTGGGCCACGGCGTATCGAGCCCGGCATTGGACAGGCCGTAGACGCCGGGCTTGAGCAATTGCGGTTGCACATCCTGGGCGTTGTAGTGCCACAGTTGCTCTGCTGTGCCCAGCAACAGGTTGAACCCGGCGTACTCCACCGAGCGGCCCACCACATCGTGCAGATAATCTTCCAGGGCTACGTCGCCAGCGAGAAAGCGCGCCACCAGTTCGCCCCGGGAGCGTCGTGCCGGGGGCTGATGCGGGTTGCGGATATTGGTCAGGGCGGCAAAGCGGCCATTGGCACCGACACCAAGCCAGGTGCCTCCCGCCTCCAGGTCGCGTCCGGCGTGGATCTGCGGCGACTCCGGCCATTGCCCCAGGGGCAGGCTGGGCCGGGCGTAAAACTCGTCACGGTTGGCCGCGACGATCAGTGGCTGAGCATGACCTGGCCGCCAGGCGAATACGATCAAGCACATTAAGGTGGCCCCCTGTGTGTTTTTGCCCACTTTACGCACAGATCCAATGGGTATCCATCGCCATCCAGTGGAGTCCGGGGCGGCGCATCCGTTACCATGCCGGTCTTATTTTCGGATGCTCCCATGGAATTTCTGCTCTATCTGCTGCTGGGCGCCTGTGCAGGTGTGCTGGCCGGGCTGTTCGGCGTGGGCGGCGGGATCATCATTGTCCCGGTGCTGGTGTTCAGTTTCACCCTGCAAGGCTTCGATGCCTCGGTGCTGACCCATCTGGCGGTCGGCACTTCTCTGGCCAGCATCATCTTTACCTCGGTCAATGCCGTTCGCGAACACCATCGCCGTGGCGCGGTGCGCTGGCCGATCTTCGCCTGGATGGCCCTGGGCATCCTGCTGGGGGCCGGTTTCGGCGCGCTGACCGCCGAAGCGATTTCCGGCCCGCACCTGCAAAAAATCATCGGTGTCTTCGCCCTGGTGGTGGCCTTGCAGATGACCCTGGAGCTCAAGCCCAAGGCCAGTCGCCAGGTGCCCGGCAAGCTGGGGCTGGCGGCGGCCGGCGGTGTGATCGGCTGGGCTTCGGCGATCTTCGGCATTGGCGGCGGTTCGCTGACCGTGCCGTTTCTCACCTGGCGCAGCGTACCGATGCAGCAGGCGGTGGCTACATCCTCGGCGTGCGGCTTGCCCATCGCCCTGGCCAGCGCCTTAAGTTTCATGATTCTGGGCTGGCATGATCCGCAGCTTCCGGCTCATAGTCTCGGCTTCGTTTATTTGCCGGCGCTGCTGGGCATTGCCCTGACCAGCATGGTGTTCGCCCGTATCGGTGCGCGCATGGCCCACACACTGTCGCCACGCCTGTTGAAACGCTTGTTCGCCGCGCTACTGTTCTGCGTGGGGATCAGCTTCCTGTTCTGAGTGGTGACGCAATCCTGGCTTAATCCTGGGCTGGCAGTTTGCCCCGGGACATTTGAGTTCTAACCCTTACGAGGAGTCGCAATGCTGCCTTACCCGCAGATTGATCCGGTAGCGCTGGCCATCGGCCCGCTGAAAATCCACTGGTACGGCCTGATGTACCTGATCGGCATTGGCGGCGCCTGGTTGCTGGCGTCGCGCCGGCTGAACCGTTTCGATCCGACCTGGAGCAAGGAGAAGCTCTCGGACATGGTGTTCTGGATGTCCATGGGGGTGATCGTCGGTGGGCGACTGGGTTACGTGCTGTTCTACGACCTCAGCGCCTATCTGGCCAACCCGACCCTGATCTTCGAGGTATGGAAGGGCGGCATGTCGTTCCACGGCGGTTTCATCGGAGTAATGCTGGCGGCCTGGTGGTTTGGCAAGCGCAACAACAAGACTTTCTTCGAACTGATGGACTTCGTCGCGCCCATGGTGCCAATCGGCCTGGGTGCCGGGCGAATCGGCAATTTCATCAACGCCGAGCTGTGGGGCAAACCCACCGACGTGCCATGGGCGATGATCTTCCCGCCGTTCAGCGATCCGGCGCAGTTGCCGCGTCATCCGTCGCAGTTGTATCAGTTCGCCCTGGAAGGCGTGGCGTTGTTCCTGATCCTGTGGCTGTTCTCGCGCAAACCCCGGCCGACCATGGCGGTTTCCGGTATGTTCGCCCTGTTCTACGGGATCTTCCGTTTCATCGTCGAGTTCGTCCGGGTGCCGGACGCACAGCTGGGCTACCTGGCGTGGAACTGGCTGACCATGGGTCAGGTTCTGTGCGTGCCGATGATCCTCGGCGGCCTGGGACTGATCTGGCTGGCTTATCATCGCGCTCCGGCCCAGAGCGCGGCGCAATAAATTCGAATCCCGGGGCGTGCCCCGGGTTCAAGGATGCAGGTAATTCATGAAGCAATATCTTGATCTGGTGGCCCACGTCATCAACAACGGCACCAAGCAGGCCAACCGCACCGGTGTGAACACCATCAGCTTTCCCGGGGCCATGCTGCGCTACGACCTCAAGGAAGGTTTCCCGGCCATCACCACCCGCAAGATGGCCTTCAAGTCGGCCATCGGCGAAATGGTCGGCTTCCTGCGCGGGGTGAACAACGCCGCCGAGTTCCGTGCCCTGGGCTGCAAGGTCTGGGACCAGAACGCCAACGAAAACGCTCAGTGGCTGGCCAACCCGTTCCGCCAGGGCGATGACGATCTGGGCGAGATCTACGGCGTGCAGTGGCGCAAGTGGCCGGCCTACAAGCAGATCAAGACCAGCAACCAGGCCGCCATTGACCTGGCATTGAGCCAGGGCTACCGGCAGATCGCCGCCGGCGAGGAGGACGGCCAGGGTTACGTGGTGCTGTACAAGGCCATCGATCAGGTACGCCAGTGCGTTGACACCATCATCAACGACCCGGGCAGCCGGCGAATCCTGTTCCACGGCTGGAACTGCGCGCAGCTGGATGAAATGGCCCTGCCGCCGTGTCATCTGCTGTACCAGTTCCACCCCAATGTCGAGACCCGGGAAATCTCCCTGACCCTCTACATCCGCTCCAACGACCTGGGGCTGGGGACGCCGTTCAACCTCACCGAAGGCGCCGCGCTGCTGAGCCTGATCGGCCGCCTGACCGGCTACACGCCGCGCTGGTTCACCTATTTCATCGGTGATGCCCACGTCTACGAAAACCACCTGGACATGCTCAACGAACAGCTCAAGCGCGAGCCGTTCCCGATGCCCAAGCTGGTGATTTCCGAGCGCGTGCCGGAGTTCGCCAAGACTGGCGTCTACCAGCCTGAATGGCTGGAACTGATCGAGCCGAGCGATTTCTCCCTGGAAGGCTACGAACACCACGCGCCGATGACCGCGCCGATGGCGGTTTAAGTCTTTTAGCGACTGCACCCAGGGGCCGCGCGGCCCCTGTCGATTTCCCCCGATATCTTTATCGACCTTTGCCCGGGAGCTCTTCCGGGCATTGCCCTGCCTGCCGGGCGTCAAGGCTCTCAGGAGTGGTCCGGGAAAGCCTGGACGTCGTCCTTTTGACGTTGATCGCGAGCCCCTGAATGGAAGAACTCAACCGCAGCCTGTTCCTGGCCATCAATGCCAGCGCCGAGGCATCGCTGCCGATGCGTGAACTGGCGATTTTTCTCGCCCAGTGGGTGGTCCTTTGTGTCCCGCTGCTGCTCCTGGTGCTCTGGGTCTTTGGCGAGCGCCGGCAGAAAATGATCGTCCTGCTGGCGACCTCGAGCATCGTGGTCGCCCTGGCCTGCAACCTGGTGATCCGTGGCCTGTGGTTTCATCCGCGGCCCTTCATGCTGGAGTTGGGGCAGAATTTCCTCGCCCATGCGCCTGGAGCCTCTTTCCCCAGCGACCACGCCAGCGGCATGTTCGCCATGGCTTTTGCCCTGATCCTGGCGTCCTTGCGCAAGACCGGGCTGGTCATGTTGGCCTTGGCCGTGCTGGTGAGCTGGGCGCGGGTCTACCTGGGCGTGCATTTCCCCTTCGATATTCTTGGCGGTTGCCTGGTGGGTTTGTTCAGCGCATGGCTGGTACGCCTGGGCCTGGCCTGGCGACAGCTGGATCAGCGTCTGCTGGATGTACTGGAGTTTGTGTATCAGCGACTGCTGGCGGCGGGACGCCGGGGTTCCTGAAACCACGGCGCCCAGCCCCAGGCTCAATGCCCGTGGCTGCGGCCGACGTGGGATGGCTCGGCCTCGCTGGGGGCCACCGAGCCGCTGACTTCCAGGCGCTGGAGGATGCCGCAGTGATCCAGGTCCGGCCCTTCGCTGCAGCGCTGGCGCAGGTCCAGCAGTTGTTCCTGGAGCACCAGTAGCCCGTCGATGCGCGCCTTGACGTGATGGATGTGCTCGTCGATCAGGGCGTTGACGCTGGCGCACTGGCCTTCGGGGCTGTCCCGCAGGTTGAGCAGGCTGCGGATTTCCTCGAGGGTCATGTCCAGGCTGCGGCAGTTGCGGATAAAGGTCAGGCGCTCGGTGTGGGCCTGGGTGTAGAGGCGGTAGTTGCCTTCGCTGCGGGCCGGTTCCGGCAGCAGTCCTTCGCGCTCGTAGTAACGGATGGTCTCGACCTGACAGTCGGTGAGTTTCGCCAGTTCGCCAATCTTCATTGCCGTCGTCTCCGAATGGGTGCTTGACCCTATAGTGGCTACAGGGTGTTCACTTGGCAACAAGCACCTTTATACGGACGCGACCCCTATGAGCGACTCCATTCACAACCCGCGCAAACCCGACGCCCAGCACGCCCATGCTGATCACGATCACGATCACGATCACGATCACGATCACGATCACAGCCATGCCCCTGCCTCTGCGGGCAAGCTGCAGCCGGTCAAGGCGCATGATCACGCCACCCACGGTGCCTCCTGCTGCGGTTCTGCCGGCCCGGCGCCGTCCAAGGTCACCCTGAGCGAAACACCGACTGCCGGCGCGCGTCTGAGCAGCTTCCGCATTGAAGCCATGGATTGCCCCACCGAGCAGACCCTGATCCAGAACAAGCTGGGCAAGCTGGCGGGGGTTCAGGCGCTGGAGTTCAACCTGATGAACCGCGTGCTGGGGGTGACCCACGACCTGTCGAGCACGACGCCGATCATCGAAGCGATCAAATCCCTGGGCATGCACGCCGAGCCTCTGCAGCAGGACGGCGCCGAAGTCGCGCCTGCCGCAGCGCCGGTGAAGAAAGCCTGGTGGCCGCTGGCCCTGTCCGGTATCGGCGCGCTGGCCGCCGAAGTCATTCACTTCACCAATGCCGCCCCCGACTGGGTCGTGGCGCTGGTGGCCCTGGTGTCGATCCTCAGTGGCGGCCTGGGCACCTACAAGAAGGGCTGGATCGCCCTGAAGAACCGCAACCTGAATATCAATGCGCTGATGAGCATTGCCGTGACCGGTGCCGTGCTGATCGGCCAATGGCCGGAAGCGGCGATGGTGATGTTCCTGTTCACCGTGGCCGAGTTGATCGAGGCCCGCTCCCTGGACCGGGCGCGCAACGCCATCAGCGGCCTGATGCAGATGACCCCGGAACAGGTCACGGTGCAGCAGGCGGACGGCAGCTGGAGCGAACTGGAGGCGAAAAACGTCGAACTGGGCGCCCGCGTGCGAGTTCGCCCGGGAGAGCGCATCGGTCTGGACGGCGAGGTCGTGTCCGGCAGCTCCACCATCGACCAGGCGCCAATCACCGGTGAAAGCCTGCCGGTGGAAAAGAC
This sequence comes from Pseudomonas danubii, assembly GCF_042980055.1. NCBI lineage: Bacteria > Pseudomonadati > Pseudomonadota > Gammaproteobacteria > Pseudomonadales > Pseudomonadaceae > Pseudomonas > Pseudomonas danubii. Next base: position 824,604 of record NZ_CP116502.1, on the reverse strand, counting down.
CGTGGGCGACAAGGTGTTCGCCGGCACCATCAACCAGGCCGGTTCCCTGGAATATCGCGTGACCGCCGCCGCCAACAACTCGACCCTGGCACGGATCATCCACGCCGTGGAGCAGGCTCAGGGCGCTCGGGCGCCGACTCAGCGCTTCGTCGATACCTTCTCGAAAATCTACACCCCGGCGGTATTCGCCTTTGCCCTGGCCGTGGCGCTGATTCCGCCGCTGTTCATGGGGGGCGTCTGGTTCGACTGGATCTACCGCGCCCTGGTGTTGCTGGTGGTGGCTTGTCCCTGTGCCCTGGTGATCTCCACCCCGGTGAGCATCGTCAGCGGCCTGGCGGCTGCGGCCCGCAAGGGCATCCTGGTCAAGGGCGGGGTCTACCTGGAGGGCGGTTACAAGCTCGACTACCTGGCCCTGGACAAGACCGGCACCATCACCCACGGCAAACCGGTACAGACCGATTTCCTGTCCCTGGACCCGTTGGCGCAGGACACGGCCCCGGCCCTGGCCGCGAGCCTGGCGGGACGTTCCGATCACCCGGTGTCCCTGGCCATTGCCCAGGCGGCTGTGGATAAACAGCTGGCCATGCACCCTGTGGATAACTTCGAAGCCCTGACCGGGCGCGGAGTGCGCGGCGAAATCAACGGTCAGCTGTATCACCTGGGCAACCACCGCCTGGTGGAAGAGCTGGGCCTGTGCTCCCCGGCCCTGGAGGAAAAACTCTTCGCCCTGGAGAAGCAGGGCAAGACCGTGGTCCTGTTGCTGGACAGCAATGGCCCCCTGGCGCTGTTCGCCGTGGCGGACACGGTCAAGGAATCCAGCCGCGAAGCCATCCAGCAGTTGCATGAGCTGGGGATCAAGACCCTGATGCTCACCGGCGACAACCCTCACACCGCCCAGGCCATTGCGGCCCAGGTGGGCATCGATCAGGCCCGGGGCGACCTGTTGCCCACCGACAAGCTGCAAGCTATCGAGGCGTTGTATGCCCAGGGGCATCGGGTGGGCATGGTGGGCGACGGCATCAACGACGCTCCGGCCCTGGCCCGGGCCGAGATAGGTTTCGCCATGGCCGCGGCGGGCACCGATACGGCCATTGAGACTGCGGATGTAGCGCTGATGGACGACGATCTGCGCAAGATTCCGGCTTTTATTCGCCTGTCGCGCCAGACCTCGGTGGTGCTCAAGCAAAATATCGCCCTGGCCCTGGTCATCAAGGCGATCTTTCTTGGGGTAACCTTTGCCGGGCTCGCCACCATGTGGATGGCGGTGTTTGCCGACATGGGCGTCAGCCTGCTGGTGGTATTCAACGGCCTGCGCCTGCTGCGCAAATAGGCCACCGTAGCGGCAAGCAACAAGCAACTGAGGGGAGAACCAGAGTGATGAACTCACACGCACCGGCTTCAGCTTGCGGCTTGCCGCTCAAAGCTTGCAGCTGCGGCAAGCCGCCATGCTGAGTGCCGAGCTGAAGGCTTTTTACATGGTCGCCCGCCTGGGCAGCATCACCCTGGCGGCGAAGAAGCTTGGCCTCAGTCAGCCGACGGTGACCACGCAGATCCGCAACCTGGAAAGCCAGTATTCGGTGGAGCTGTTCTACCGCGGCGGTCGGCGCCTGAGCCTCAGCGACGAAGGCACGCGCCTGCTGCCCATGGTCAAGGACCTGTTGCAGCAGGAGGCTGACATCGAGTTCTTCCTGCGCAACAGCGGGCAGGTGCAGGGCACATTGCGCATCGCTGCCACCGCGCCGTACTACATCCTCGATCTGGTGAAGACTTTCCGCGAGCGATTGCCCCAGGTCGAAGTGTCGGTGGAGATCGGCAACTCCCAGCAAGTCCTCGAAGCCCTGGAAGACTACCGGGTGGATGTGGCGGCCTCCTCGCAACTGCTGGAGGATGCGCGGCTGATCCGCCGGGTATTGGGCAGCGATCCGCTGGTGCTGGCGGTGCATCGCAACCACCCCCTGGCGGCGCTGGATCACGTGCCGCTCAATGCCCTGGCCGGGCACACCCTGTTGATGCGTGAGCCGGGCTCCACCACCCGCAGCCTTACTGAAACCTTGCTCAAGGATGCCCACGTCAGCTTTGGCCCGCTGCTGGAAATCGGCAGTCGCGAATCGATCCGCGAGGCGGTGCTGCGCAATATCGGCATCAGCATCATTGCCCGTCAGGAAGTGCCCCACGATCCGCAACTGCGGGTCCTGACCATCGAGCATGCCCCGCAGATCGTCGAGTACCTGTACTGCCTCAAGGAGCGCAAGAACGCGCGCCTGCCCGCGGCCTTCCTCGGCCTGGCCCAGGAAATGGCTCCCGCCTGAAAGACCTGCATCGGCGCAGCACCTGACTGACAGGTTGAACCAAAATCCCTGAATACCACTATCGGTCGTTTTTGCCTTACTGCCATATGGCCGACGCATTACAACTCTAGGATTTGCCTCATCTGCTAGATGAGGTCCGTCCATGAACCACTCCACTGCAACTGCCCTGAGCAACCCCGGCGCGCCGATGAAGGTGCGGGGTATCCAGAAGCGTTTTGGCGCCTTCACCGCCCTGGACAACGTGTCCCTGGACGTCGCGGCCGGCGAGCTGGTGTGCCTGCTGGGCCCGTCCGGCTGCGGCAAGACCACACTGCTGCGCTGCATCGCCGGCCTTGAGCGCCAGGACCAGGGCGAGTTGTACCTGGGGGATCGGGACGTTTCGCTGCTGGCGCCACAAGCCCGGGATTACGGCATCCTGTTCCAGTCCTACGCGCTGTTTCCCAATCTCACGGTGGAAGCCAACATCGCCTACGGCCTGGCCGGTAGCGGCCGTGAGGAAGTGCGCAAGCGTGTGGCACAGATGCTGGAACTGGTCGGGCTGACCGGCAGCGAGAAGAAATACCCCGGCCAGCTGTCTGGCGGCCAGCAGCAGCGCGTCGCCCTGGCCCGTGCCCTGGCGCCGTCACCGTCGCTGCTGCTGTTGGACGAACCGATGTCGGCCCTGGACGCCCGGGTCCGCGAGCACTTGTGCACCGAGCTGCGCCAGCTGCAACGGCGTCTGGGGATCACCACCCTGATGGTCACCCACAATCAGGACGAGGCCATGTTGATGGCCGACCGCATCGCCGTGATGAACAACGGCAAGGTCGAGCAGTACGCCACGCCCCAGGAAATCTACGATCGTCCGGCTACGCCCTTCGTCGCCGAGTTCGTCGGCCAGGGCAACTGGCTGCCTTTTAGCCGCAACAGCGACAGCCACGCCCAGGTCGGCGGGATGAATGTGCGCCTGGCCGACGATTCGGCCAAGGCCGCTTCGGGTCGCCTGTTCTGCCGTCCGGAAGCCATCAGCGTGAACCCGCCGGTGCATGAGGAAAACCTGTTTCCGGCCAAGGTCCGCGAGATCACCTTCCTCGGTAATCGCTGCCGCATGAGCTTCGAACTCAATGAGTTGCCGGGGCATGCACTGCTGGCCGAGCTGTCCCCGGAAGCCATGCCGCGCCTGGGCGCCCAGGACATCTGGGTGGCCTTACCGCCGCGCAGCCTCCAGGTGTTTGCCTAAGATGAGCGTGCCAATGTCCCTGCCGCTACCTGCCAAGCGGGCGCGCCAGGCTTCTCGTGCCGAGATCGGCGACCGTATCTTTGTCGTCGGCGGCAAGGTTCTGCTTCTGCTCCTGCTGGGTGTAGCGGTGCTGTTGCCCCTGTTGGCGATCTTCTGGCGCGGTTTCAGCGCCGAGGCCGGGCAGGGCGGTGGCTGGCTGGCGGCCCGTGAACTGGTGGCCAGCGACAACTTCCACTGGTTGCTGGGCAACAGCCTGAAAGTCTCCCTCAGCGTGGCCGCCATCGTGGTGCCCCTGGCTTATCTGTTCGCCTACGCGCTGCAACGCACGCTGATTCCCGGCAAGGGCTTGTGGCGTGGTCTTTCACTGTTGCCGCTGATGGCGCCGTCGATGCTGCCGGGCATTGCCCTGGTCTATCTGTTCGGCAACCAGGGGATGCTGCGTGGCCTGTTCGCCGAGAACATCTACGGCTTCTGGGGCATCGTCCTCGGCGAAGTCATCTACACCTTTCCCCATGCCCTGATGATCCTGCTCTCGGCCCTGTCCCTGGCGGATGCGCGGCTGTTCGATGCCGCATCGAGCATGGGCGCCAGTCCCGCCAAGGCCTTTCGCAGCATCACCTGGCCGGCCACCCGGCAAGCGGTGTTCGCCGCGTTCTGCCTGGTGTTCACCCTGACCATCACCGACTTCGGCGTGCCGGTGGTGGTGGGCGGCGACTATCAGGTATTGGCCCTGGAGGCCTACAAGGCGGTGGTGGGCCAGCAGCAGTTCGGCCGCGGCGCCTTGATCGGCATGGTGTTGCTGCTGCCGGCGTTGTTCAGCTTCGGCGTCGATGCCTGGTTGCGCCGTCGTCATGGCGACTCCATGAGCGGTCGTGCCCAGGTGTTCAAACCGGCGCCGTCGCGGCTGCGCGATGGTTGCTACCTGGCCATCGTGCTGCTGATCTGCGCGACCTTGCTGCTGGTGTTCGGCATGGCGGTGTATTCCTCCCTGGTGAAGTTCTGGCCCTACAACCTGTCGCTGTCGCTGAACCACTACCAGTTCAACGACACCGCCGGTGGCGGCTGGCTGGCCTACCGCAACAGCCTGACCATGGCCCTGTGCACAGCGTTGATCGGCAGTGTGGTGATCTTCACGGGGGCCTACCTGATGGAGAAAACCAGCGGCCAGCGTGGCCTGAACCTGGCGTTGCGCATGCTCAGCTTCGTGCCGATGGCGGTGCCCGGTTTGGTGCTGGGCCTGGGCTACGTGTTCTTCTTCAACCTCAACGGCAATCCGCTGCATGTGTTCTACGGCAGCATGGCCCTGCTGGTGGTGTGCACCATCGCCCACTACCTGACCACCGCGCAGATGACTGCCACCACCGCCCTGCGTCAGCTGGATGCCGAGTTTGAGGCCGCCGCGCTGTCGCTCAAGGCGCCGCTGTACCGGCACTACCTGCGGGTTACCGTACCGATCTGCCTGCCGGCGTTGCTGGACATCGTGCGCTACCTGTTCGTCTCGGCCATGACCACGGTGTCGGCAGCGATCTTTCTCTACAGCCCCGACACCATCCTCGCCGCCGTGGCCGTGCTGAACATGGACGACGCCGGCAATGTGGGCGGCGCTGCGGCGATGTCGACCCTGATCCTGTTCACCTCGGCCGGCGTCTCGCTGCTGCTGGCCGGGGCTTCCCGCGGGCTGTTGCGCCGCTCCCAGGCCTGGCGGCAAAGCGCCCCGGGCCACTGATTTCCTGCTCACTCACCCTCTGATCTGCACTCACTAAGGAACCGCACCATGTTCAAGCCCCTGGCTCTTGCCGCTGCCGTCCTCTCTGCTGTCAGCCTGAACGCCTTTGCTGCGAAAACCGAACTGACGGTCTACACGGCCCTTGAAGCCGAGCAATTGAAGTCCTACAAGCAAGCCTTCGAAAAGGCCAACCCGGACGTGGAGATCAAGTGGGTGCGTGATTCCACCGGGATCATCACCGCCAAGCTGCTGGCGGAAAAAGCCCGGCCACAAGCGGACGCGGTCTGGGGCCTGGCGGCGTCCAGCCTGGCGATCCTCGATCAGCAGGGCATGCTGCAAAGCTACGCGCCCAAGGACCTGGGCAAGATCGGCCCGAACTACCGCGACGCCGCCAACCCACCGGCCTGGGTCGGCATGGACGTGTGGGCCGCGACCATCTGTTTCAACACCGTGGAGGCCGAGAAGCAGGGCCTGACCAAGCCGGTGAGCTGGCAGGACCTGACCAAGCCCGAGTACAAGGGCAAGATCGTCATGCCCAACCCGGCGTCTTCGGGCACCGGCTTCCTTGACGTCAGCGCCTGGCTGCAGACCTTCGGCGAGAAACAGGGTTGGCAGTACATGGACAACCTGCACCAGAACATCGGCCAGTACGTCCACTCCGGTTCCAAGCCGTGCAAGCTGGCCGCCGCCGGCGAGTTCCCGATCGGCATTTCCTTCGAGTACCCGGCCGTGCAGCTCAAGCGCCAGGGCGCGCCGCTGGACATCATCCTGCCCAAGGAAGGCCTGGGCTGGGAAATCGAAGCCACGGCAGTGATCAAGGGCACCCCTCATGAAGAGGCGGCGAAGAAGCTCGCCGACTTCTCCGCCAGCCCCGAAGCCATGGAGCTGTACAAGGAAAACTTCGCTGTCCTGGCCCAGCCGGGTATCGCCAAGCCGCAGACCGAACTGCCAGCGGACTACGAGCAGCGCCTGATCAAGAATGACTTTGCCTGGGCCTCGAAGAACCGCGACCAGATCCTCGCCGAATGGCGCAAGCGCTATGACGGCAAGTCGGAAAAGGTTGCCAAGCAGTAACCGATCAATCGCTTTCGCCGGCCAGCCGCTTCTACCGGGTTTGTAGAAGCCGGCTCGCCGGCGAAGGCGCTTCCCACCAGGACACCACTCATGACCCATCACAGCGATCTACTGATCGTCGGCGCCGGCATTCTCGGCCTGTCCCACGCCTACGCGGCTGCCAAACGCGGTCTGCGGGTGCGAGTTTTCGAGCGCAGCGCCACACCCCTGGGGGCTTCGGTGCGCAACTTCGGCCAGGCCCTGGTCACCGGCCAGCCACCGGGCCGCATGCTGGAGCTGGCCCGTGCCAGCCGCGATATCTGGGCCGACTGGCAGCAACTGGCCGGCTTGCCACTCAAGCGCAACGGTTCTTACCTGTTCGCCCGCAACGAAGCCGAAGAGCAGTTGCTGGAGGCCTTCTGTGCCGGCCGCGCGCGCGAGCACGGCTACCGCGTCGAGCTGCTTCAGGGCGCGGCGCTGAATGATCTGTACGGCGGTCAATTCCGCCATCACCGGGCGGCGTTGCACGGTCTGGACGACCAGCAACTGTATTCCCGGGAAGCCATCCCGCTGTTGATCGACTACCTGCGTCGCGACCTGGGGGTGCAGTTCCACTTTTCGACCCTGGTGCGTGACATCGAGCCGGGGCAACTGCACAGCACCGCTGGCCGCTTCCACGCGCCACGCATCGTGCTGTGTTCGGGGCACGATTATCAGACCCTGCTGGCCGAGCAGATCGCCGCCTTGCAACCGCAGATCTGCCGCTTGCAGATGCTTCGCGCCCGGCCCCAGGTCAACCTGAACCTGCAACATGCGTTGCTCACCGGGCTCAGTTGCGTGCATTACGGCGCCTTTGCCGATCTGCCGGAAGCGGCCGCCGTACAGGCGCAGATCCTGCGTGAAGCGCCACACCTGCATGAGCACGGCATCCATTTGCTGATCAGCCCGACCCCTTATGGTGAGGTGATCATCGGCGATTCCCATGATTACGGCAGCGATCCGTCGCCTTTCAATGGCGAACAGGTGGATAACTGGTTGATCGAGCTGGCCGAGCAGACCCTGGGCTGCAAGGTCCAGGTGGTGGAGCGCTGGCAGGGCGTCTATGGTGCTCGCGGGCCCAGGCCGTTCTCCTTCCTGGAGGCGGCACCCGGGGTTCATGTGGCGCTGATGCACACCGGGGTCGGCATGAGCGTCGGTCCGGCCATGGCCGAGGGCAATATCGTCCGGGTACTGGAGGAGGCGTGATGAGTCGCCAGCAAGTGATTGACGAGGTTTTCGGCCTGTACGAGCGCTTTGGCGATGACGACTACATCGGCGAGCCGGTGTCGCAGATCGAGCATATGTCCCAGGCGGCGCAGTTGGCCCTGGCGGAAGGTTATGACGACGAAGTGGTGCTGGCGGCGTTCTTCCACGATATCGGGCACATCTGTCAGCAGGATGCCGAGAACATGGGCGGTTTTGGCGTGGTCAGCCATGAGCGCCTGGGGGCCGATTATCTGCGCCGGGCGGGCTTCAGCGAGCGCCTGGCACGACTGGTGGAATACCACGTCCAGGCCAAGCGTTACCTGACGTTCAAGGAGCCGGGGTACTACCAGCGGCTGAGCGAGGCCAGCCGACGCACCCTGGCGTATCAGGGTGGGGTGATGAGCGCGGCAGAGGCGGCGGCCTTTGAACTCGACCCGCTGTGTGCGTTGAGCTTGCGCATGCGTCACTGGGACGAGCAGGCTAAGGAAATGTGGGTGCCGGTGATGGACCTGCAGATCCTCAAGGACAAGGCCTTGGCGCTGCTTTGATCGTGGTTCAGGCTTGGTTTTTGTAGCCGCTGCCGCAGGCTGCGAACGGCTCCGCAGGAGGCGCCGCTTTTGGGAGTGTTGAAGGTCCTGCGGCCCTTGGCGCAGCCTCGCGGGCTCGGCAGCGGCTACAGCAGATGTTGAGCCAGGGCCTCGATCTGCTCCTGGCGCTCGGCCTGGCTCAGGCGCGCATGGGGATTGAGCGACGACCACTGCGGATGAGCCCGAGCCTTGCTCAAGGCTGGCGGCAACTTGCCCTCGCGCCAGCTCTTATCCTCCGGCGTGGCCAGGCGGATGCTGTCCATGGCCGCGTGCCCGCGCAGGTTCAGCGCCTGCACCAGCTGCCGCTGACGCAGGGCCAACAGCCGCAGCACGCTGTCGTCCACGGTCAATTCGCGCTGGCCCTTGAGCTTGCCCAGCAGGCGACTGCCATAACTGCGTGCGGTCTGCAGCGCGCCGCCGGCAATGGCCCCGGCCAACGCCGCGGCGCCCAGGGTCAAGCCGCCCACCAGCAGATCCACGCCGGCCCCGGCCGCCGCGCCCGCGGCGATCCCACCACCGACACGCACCCCCAGTTGCTTAAGGGTTTCCGGGTTGAACAGGTCGTCGCCCCAGCGCCCGCCCAGCAGCGGCAGATCGCTGGCCGAGGCGTCCTGAGGGCGAAAAGCGTAGAGCTTGAGCAGGGCTTCGACGCAGCGTTGTTCACGCTGGCGAATCGCCTGACGCAACTCGCTGATGGCTTGCTGTTCCTGCTGAGTGTCGCTGGCTACGCTGCGGCGGCAGGCGGCGCAGTCCACCAGCAGTTCGGCAATCAGCCGCGCCGCACTTTGCTGGCGCACCAGGCGTTGGGCCTGCTGGTCGTCGATCAGCCGTTGCAAGGCCGGGCGCGCATGCTCCAGCAGCAGGGACAGGCTTTCATACAGGCGCCGTTCGCCGTCTTCCGGTGGCGCCACGCTGTCGAACCGCACCAGGGCGTGCAGTCCCAGGCGGGCCAGGGCTTCGCGCCAATCGCCTTCACGCTGCTCGGCGCTGCTGACGAAGTTCAGCACCGGCAGCAGCGGCTTGCCGCAGCCGCTCAGCACTTCCAGCTCATCCCGGTACTTGGCCAGCACCGGTTCCCGGGCGTCGATCACATAGAGCCCGGCGTCCGAGGCCAGCAGCTGGCGCAGGACCTTGGCTTCCTGCTCGAAGCGTTGCCGAGCCTCGCTGCCGTCGAGAAAGCGTGCCAGCCGGGCCGGGCCGTCCAGGCGCTCGCCCGGGCGTTCCAGGCGCTCCAGATAGTCCAGTAGGGCGATGGCGTCTTCCAGGCCCGGGGTGTCGTAGAGCTCCAGCAGGGGCTGGCCATCCACCGACAGGCGGGCGCCCTCCACATGCCGGGTGGTGCTGGGGCGGTGGGAGACTTCGCCAAAGTCCACGTCCCGGGTCAGGGTGCGCAGCAGCGAGGTCTTGCCGACGTTGGTGTGGCCGACCACCGCCAGTTTCAGCGGCTTTTGGCGAGCATCAGTCATGACCGGTCTCCAGCCAGTTGAGGGGCGCGCAATCGGCGAACGGCAGCTCCAGCTGCTGCAGGGCGGTGTGCCAATCGCCCAGGCGGTCGGCATCCAGGGCCTGGCCGGGCGGAGCTTGCAGCAGCCAGACCCGGGTGGCCGTGGCGCTGCGGGCCAGTTCGGCGATCAGTCCCAGGCTGCCGCGATCCGGCGAGCGTCGCGGATCGCAGGCGATCACCAGGCGCGCCGGGGGGAAGCGGCTCATCTGTTCCAGCAGGCGGTTGCGCGACTCGCGGCTGTCGAGGATGCCGGCATTCTTGACGCTGTCCGGCAGTTGCGGTGGCCAGGGGCGCTGCTCGTCCAGCTCGATGGCCACCAGCAAGGCGCCGCTGCTGTCCTGGGCGCTGACGCCGCCTTCGACGCGATGCAGTTGCTCGGGTGCCGCATCGTTGACCCCAAGGCGTTCGCTGCTGGGCATCAGGCGTTCACGCAACTGGCTGTAGCCCGGCAGCTTGAGGTCCAGTTGCAGGCGGGCCAGACCGTGTTTCCAGCGCCAGCGGCAGAACAGCATCAGCACCAGGCGTGGCAGTACGCCGTAGATCACCACCAGCACCACCAGCCAGATGGCCCAGGATTGGCGGACCAGCTCGGTGTTGTAGACGTCCCGGGTGCTGGCCTGGATGCTCGCCAAGCTCGGCGCGCCAAAGCCCAGGCCACGGGGCAGGGCACTCAAGGTGTTGGTAATGGCCACGAAGGCATCGGCGCCCAGCAGGGTGCTTTCCCAGACAAAGCTGTAGCGGTGGGTGGTCAGCAGCAACAGCAGCATGACCACGGCGCTGAACAGGGCCAGGCACCACAGGCCGTTGACCAGGGCGCCCAGGGCCCAGCGATTGAGCTTGCGCCGCTGCAGCAACAGCAACAGGGCCGGTGGCAACTGCGCGGCTTTGGCGTCGCGGGAGAACTTTTCACTCAGCCATAGCCACAGCCGGCCCAGGCTGGCGCTGTGCTCGCCGGCGAACAGCAGACCGATCAGCCAGCTCAGCAGCAGGATCAGGTTCAGGCCCAGCAGGCTGCCCAGGGCCCAGAACACATTGACCGGTTGCTGGGTGTTGCCCAGGGCGCTGAAGGCCAGGCCGGCACCGCTGAGGACCGCCAATACTGCCAGCATCAGCAAGGCCAGGCGTGCGCCTTGCAGCCAGTGCAGCAAAGCGCTGTGCAGACCGTCGCGCTGGGCCAGCCACAGGGCACGGGTCTGGATGCGGGTCGCCAGGTCGCCGCCCTGGTTGCGGGCCAGGCGGTTGGCTTCCTGATCGTCCAGTGGCCCGGCGTGCTCCTCGCGCAGGCGCACGGTTTCGGTCAACCACAGTCGTTGCAGGGGAGTCAGTGCAGTCACGCGTCATTCCATCGCTTTAAAGTGCGCTGAGCATAACTGCTGCAGCGGCGGTCGGGTGAAGTTGCCAGGCTTGGGCCCTCTGGTATCCTCGCCGGCATGAAAAAATCTCTCCCTCTCAGCCTGATCGCGGCCCTCGGTGAAAACCGCGTGATCGGCGTCGACAACAGCATGCCCTGGCACTTGCCGGGGGATTTCAAATACTTCAAGGCCACGACCCTGGGCAAGCCGATCATCATGGGGCGCAAGACCTGGGACTCCCTGGGCCGGCCCTTGCCGGGGCGGTTGAATATCGTGGTCAGTCGTCAGACCGATCTGGTGCTCGAAGGTGCCGAGGTTTATCCGTCATTGGCGGCCGCGGTGGCCCGGGCCGAGGAGTGGGCCCTGGAGCAGGGGGCCGACGAGCTGATGCTGATAGGCGGCGCGCAGCTCTATAGCCAAGGCCTGGAGCAGGCCGATCGTCTGTATCTGACGCGGGTGGCCTTGAGCCCGGAAGGGGATGCCTGGTTTCCAGCATTCGATCTGGACCAATGGCAGTTGGTGTCGGATGTGCCGAATCCGCCGGAAGGGGACAAGCCGGCGTACCGCTTCGAGGTGTGGGAGAAGCGTTAAGCGCTTCGCCGGCAAGTCGTCCCTCGTCGGGGGTGGCTTGCCGGCGAAGAGGTCAATCAAGCCTGAGCCAGTTCCGCGTGCTCATCGGCGTCCAGCAACGCCTTGTCGGTTTGCTGCATCACTTGGCTGGTGATGGCGCCGGCGGTCATCGAACCGCTGACGTTCAACGCCGTGCGGCCCATGTCGATCAGCGGCTCCACGGAAATCAGCAACGCCACCAACGACACCGGCAAGCCCATGGCCGGTAGTACGATCAGTGCGGCGAAGGTCGCGCCGCCGCCTACGCCGGCCACGCCCGCGGAACTCAAGGTCACGATAGCCACCAGGGTGGCGATCCACAGCGGGTCCAGCGGGTTGATGCCCACGGTGGGGGCAACCATCACCGCCAGCATGGCCGGGTACAGGCCGGCGCAGCCGTTCTGGCCGATGGTGGCGCCGAACGAAGCGGCAAAGCTGGCGATGGACTGGGGAATGCCCAGGCGCCGGGTCTGGGCTTCGATGCTCAGGGGAATGCTCGCAGCGCTGGAGCGGCTAGTGAAGGCGAAGGTCAGCACCGGCCAGATCTTGCGGAAGAAGCGCAGCGGGTTGATCCCCGCCAGGGCCACCAGCAGGCCGTGGACCACGAACATCAGGCCCAGGCCGAGGTAGGACACCACCACGAAACTGCCGAGCTTGATGATGTCCTGCAGGTTGGAACCGGCCACCACCTTGGTCATCAGCGCCAGCACGCCGTACGGGGTCAGCTTCATCACCAGGCGCACCAGGCGCATCACCCAGGCTTGCAGGGTGTCGATGGCGTTGAGCACTTTCTGCCCTTTGTCGGCATCATCCTTGAGCAGCTGCAGCGCCGCGACACCGAGGAAGGCGGCGAAGATCACCACGCTGATGATCGAGGTCGGCTTGGCCCGGGCCAGGTCGGCGAAAGGGTTCTGCGGGATGAACGACAGCAGCAACTGCGGCACGTTGAGGTCGGCGACCTTGCCGGCGTAATCGCTCTGGATCACTTGCAGGCGGGCCATTTCCTGGGTGCCGGCCACCAGCCCTTCGGCCGTCAGGCCGAACAGGTTGGTCAGGCCGATGCCCACCAGCGCTGCGATGGCGGTGGTGAACAGCAGGGTGCCGATGGTCAGGAAGCTGATCTTGCCCAGGGACGAGGCGTTGTGCAGGCGGGCCACGGCGCTGAGGATCGAGGCGAACACCAGTGGGATCACGATCATCTGCAGCAACTGCACGTAGCCATTGCCCACCAGGTCGAACCAGCTGATGGAGGCCTTGAGCACCGGGTGGCCGGCGCCGTAGAGGCTGTGCAGGGCGATGCCGAAGACCACGCCCAGCACCAGGGCCAGCAGGACCTTCTTGGCCAGGCTCCAGGTGGTGTGGCGGGTTTGTGCCAGGCCCAGCAGCAGGGCCAGGAACACCAGCAGGTTGAGGATCAGCGGCAGATTCATTGGGGCTCCGATAAGACGTGTGTCAATCGCGGCTCAGGGCGATTGCGAACCGGCAAGCCTAACAGCTTGAAATCTATTGAATTAATAACGATATCGCATGGCAACTGTCGTTTTTGGAATAAGCGGCTGACGCTCAGGCGCATGTGGTTGGCGCTCTCGGGACGCAAGCGGTCGCGTAGAGACGGGAACTGTCACAGGGATTTGTTAGCGTCGAACCTTTCACTCAGGGAGAAACCGCAGATGAAGTTCGCGCCGAAATTTCTAGCCGTTGCACTCTGCCTGGGCCTTGCCGGCCAGGCCTTCGCTACCGAGTTGAAGCACTGGCCGCAGGAGCAGGCCAAGCAACTGGACGCGATGATCGCGGCCAACGCCAACAAGGGTAACTTCGCGGTGTTCGACATGGACAACACCAGTTACCGCTACGACCTGGAAGAGTCCCTGCTGCCCTTCATGGAAAACAAGGGGCTGATCACCCGCGAGAGCCTCGACCCGTCGCTGAAACTGATTCCGTTCAAGGACACCGCCGAGCACAAGGAAAGTCTGTTCAGCTACTACTACCGCCTGTGTGAAATCGACGACATGGTCTGCTACCCCTGGGTGGCGCAGGTGTTCTCCGGCTTCACCCTCAAGGAACTCAAGGGCTACGTCGACGAGCTGATGGCCTCCGGCAAGCCGGTGCCGAGCACCTATTACGACGGTGACGTGGTCAAGACCATCGAGGTCAACCCGCCCAAGGTCTTCACCGGGCAGACCGAGCTGTACAACAAACTGATGGAGAACGGCATCGAGGTCTATGTGATGACCGCCGCCTCCGAAGAGCTGGTGCGCATGGTCGCCTCCGATCCCAAGTACGGCTACAACGTCAAGCCGCAGAACGTGATTGGCGTGACCACCCTGCTCAAGGACCGCAAGACCGGCGCCCTGACCACCGCGCGCAAGCAGATCACCGACGGCAAGTACGACGAGAAAGCCAACCTTGGCCTGGAACTGACGCCTTACCTGTGGACCCCGGCCACCTGGATGGCGGGCAAGCATGCGGCGATCCTGACCTACATCGACGAGTGGAAGAAACCGGTGCTGGTAGGTGGCGACACCCCGACCAGCGACGGCTACATGCTGTTCCATGATGTGGACGTGGCCAAGGGCGGCATCCACCTGTGGATCAACCGCAAGGACAAGTACATGACCCAGCTCAACGGCATGATGGCCAAGCACGCCGCGGCCCAGGCCAAGGAAGGGCTGCCGGTGACGGCGGACAAGAACTGGGTAATCGTCAAGCCCGAAGACATCCAGTAATCCTGCCTCTACACCGCCCCTCTGTAGGAGCCGGCTTGCCGGCGAACAGGCCTTTGGGTCTGGCGCCGTCCTCGCGGACGCTTTCGCTGGCAAGCCAGCTCCTACGGTAAACCGATCCGCCAAGCCGCTTTCATCCGTAGGAGCCGGCTTGCCGGCGAAGAGGTCCTTGGATCTGGCATCGCCCTTGTGGACGCTTTCGCTGGCAAGCCAGCTCCTGCAAGGGGTGCCTGTCGTCCGGTGCGGAGCCGGCGTCCGCAATAGGCGGAGAATGTTTCAACTTGTGACTGCCAAACCCCCTCTGCCATAATCGCGCCCGTTTCCACTCCTCCTGCCTGCTCTCCCTGTGCCGGGTTTGTCCCCGTCTGCACGTAATGGACTACGTTGTGAGCTATCTCTCGATCGAATTCGGCCTCTGTTTCATCCTGTTCTTCATTCTTTATTGGGGGTTGGGCTTCAGCCTGCGCCTGCAGAACGGCCTGCTACTGGCCGCCAGCTACGCGATCCTCGCCAGCTTCAGCCTGAACTTCCTCTACATCCTGCTGGGCTATACGGCCCTGGTGTATCTGCTCGGCCTGTTGAGCCAGCGTTACCCCGGGCGGGGCTGGGTCAATGGCCTGATGTTGCTGCTGGTGCTCGGGGCCTTTTACCTGTTCAAGTACCAGGACTTCTTCACCAGTACAGTGCAGAACGCCTTCGCCCAGTTCGGTATGGAAGTGTCGTTGCCACTGCTGGAGGTGCTGTTGCCGGTGGGGCTGTCGTTCTATGCCTTCCACTCGGTCAGCTACCTGGTGTCGATCAACCGTCGAGAGCTGACGCCGGGTTCGCCCTTCGACCTGGCGCTGTACCTGGCGTTTTTCCCCAGCCTGATTGCCGGTCCGGTGAACCGGGCGATCCCCATGCTGGAACAGATCAACCCGCCGCAGTTGCGTCAGGTGCTGGAGCCGCAACGGGCCCTGGGCCTGATCGCCGTGGCGGTGGTCAAACTGTTCTTCCTCAGCTCGTGGCTGGCCAATGAATGGGTCGACCCGGTGTTCGACAGCCCGGTGGCCTTCTCGGCCGAGCAGATCCTGCGGGCGGTGTACGGCTATTCGTTCCTGATCTACTTCAACTTCAGCGGCTACACCGATCTGGTGACCGGTATCGCCCTGTTGCTGGGCTTCCGTCTGCCGTTGAACTTCAACTACCCCTATGCGGCGCGCAACCTCAAGGAGTTCTGGGGGCGCTGGCACATCAGCCTGTCGACCTTTATCCGTGACTACGTGTACATCCCGCTGGGGGGCAACCGGGGGCCGGTGTGGCGTGGCAACCTGAACATGCTGCTGGCGATGCTGATCTCTGGCCTGTGGCACGGCGCCAGCGCCAACTTCATTATCTGGGGCGCGCTGCACGGCGTTGGCCTGGCGCTGTACAAACTGTGCAGTCCGTTGCTGGCCCGGGGGCCGAGCTGGATCGGCTCGGACCTGATGGCTCGCCTGCTGACCTTCCACTACGTGGCCTTTGCCTGGATCTTCTTCCGCTGCGCGACCTTGTCCGACGCCATGGACATGCTCAGTGGCCTGGGCGGCCTGTCCTTCAGCGGGCTGGCCAGCAGCGCCTTGAGCCTGTTGGGCTGCCTGTTGTTCGTCGCCTTCTACCCACGGATCGTGGCGCTGCTGCAGCGCCTGTTCGCCGCCGCCACCGGCTTGCCATGGCTGTTGTATCCAGTGCCGCTGGGGCTGTTCATCTGCGTAGTCATCTTCGCCTCACCGTCGGGCGTGCCGGGGTTCATCTATGCCAGTTTCTAACCGTTCGCCCTTATCGGTCAGCCTCGGCAGCGCAGCCAAGGTGTTCTATGCCCTGGTGGTGACCAGCCTGTTACTGGTGTGGTTCAACCAGCAGTCGATCCGTCTCTACTGCCAGCAGAAGTACCACGATGACTGCGAGATCCCGGGGCTGTCGCAGAACCCGCAGTGGCGCTTTGGCGCACAGCTCAACCAGGCCCTGGA
Source organism: Pseudomonas danubii (assembly GCF_042980055.1). NCBI lineage: Bacteria > Pseudomonadati > Pseudomonadota > Gammaproteobacteria > Pseudomonadales > Pseudomonadaceae > Pseudomonas > Pseudomonas danubii. The sequence goes on along the minus strand of NZ_CP116502.1, from coordinate 808,289 downwards.
AAATGCCCGGGTGGCCTTTGTCGGCAGCTTTGCCGCAAGCGCCGACCTGAGCCTGGTGGCCCAGGCTGAAGCAGCCGCGGACGAAGAGCCTGCGCCGTTGCCGAAGGTCGCGGCTGCGCCGGCCCCCGAGCACCCGCCGCTGAGTGCTGCGCACGCGGCACCGACCCATACGGCCACCCAGGCTCCTGTCCCGCCCCCGGTGCATCCGCAGCCAGTGGCCGTGGCTCCCGTGGTCAGCCATCCGCCTCAGGTCGAGTCGGGACGCACGGCGCCGCTGATGGCCAGCCTGGCCACGGGGGATGAGGTGTTCTTCGTCGGTGATTCCTTGATGCAGGGCGTGGCGCCGCACATGGCCAACACCTTGCGCAAACGCTACAACGTCAAGAGCCTCAACCTCAGCAAGCAGAGCACTGGCCTTGCCTACCCGAGCTTCTTCAACTGGCCCAAGACCGTTGAGAGCACCTTGGCCAGCAACCCCAACATCCGCCTGATGGTGATCTTCCTCGGTCCCAACGATCCGTGGGACATGCCGGTGGTCAAGGGCAAACCGTTCCTGCGTTTCAAGACCCCGGACTGGGAAGCAGCCTATCGCCAGCGCATCGATTCGATCCTCGACACCGCCCAGGCCCACAATGTGCAAGTGATCTGGGTCGGTCCGCCGAACATGGAGAAGCCCAAGCTGTCTACGGCCATGGCTTACCTGAGCGACCTGTACAAGAGCCAGATCGAGCGCTATCAGCAGCATTTCGTCTCGGCCAACGAGATTCTCGGCTACCAGAACGACGAGTTTTCCTATTACCGCACCACCGGCGATGGCAAGAAGGTCAAGACCCGGGTCGACGACGGTATTCATTTCACCACCACTGGGCAGAAGCTGATCGCTGAGCGTGTGATCTCGCTGATCAACTTTCCCAGTCAACAATTGACGGAGCACTGATATGGGGCGACTGCAAGGCATTGCGCTGTTGCTGGGCATTACCTTGCTGAGCAGTTGCAGCCCGACCACCGAGGTCCAGGCCACTCCGGCCTCGGCCCTGGCCCGGTCCGGGAGCGGAACCAAGAAAGTCGTGACCACCGGCACCGACCCGAACCTGGCACTGCTGGCGCGCAAGTTCAGCACCTCCAACCGCACCCCCATCAACATCGTGCAACTGGGTGACTCCCATACCGCCGCCGACCTGTTCAGCGGCGAGATGCGCCGTCTGCTGCAAGCGCAGTACGGCGATGGCGGCATTGGTTTCGTGGCGGCCACACCGGTTCCCGGCACCCGCTATGAGCGAGTGATCCTCGGGGCTGCCAAGCGCCAGTGGTCCCTGGTATCGGCGCGCAACCAGCAGAGCAACCAGTTTCCCCTGGGCGGTTACCTGTCGCTGCCGATGACCCCGGGGGCGCGGGTGCATATCGCCGAGCGCCAGCCGAGCAACCAGCAGTACCGCATTTCCGCGCTGTACCAGGCGTCCAGCAACAGCACCCTGACTGCTCGGGACAACCTCAACAAAAGCAGCCGCATGCTGGCCGCCACCGGGGGCCAATGGCGCTTCAGCCCGCCGTTCAACAACCTGACCCTGCCGCTGGACTTTAACGTGGCCAACAACCAGGGCCTGGCCCTGGGCGGCTGGAACATCCTCGGGCAGAAGAGCGCCGGGGTGATCTACTCCTCCCTGGGCATCAATGGCGCGCGCCTGGACGTGCTGGACAAGTGGCAGCCCGGCTGGCTGGAAACCCTCAAGGCCCTGCGCCCAGACATGGTGGTGCTGGCCTATGGCACCAACGAAGCCTTCGATGACGATCTGGATCTGCAGCTGTACCGCAGCCAGTTGCAGGAAAAGGTCAGGCTGCTGCGCAAGAACCTGCCCAAGACCGTGATCCTGCTGGTGGGGCCGCCGGACTCCATCAAGCGCCGCAATGCCGGCAGCTGCGCGGCTTCCCAACCGCAACCGCTGCGGCAGATCGTGCAGATCCAGAAGGACGTGGCGAAGACCAGTCGCACGCTGTTCTGGGACTGGCAGGCGTTCATGGGCGGGGATTGCTCCATCAGCAAATGGCAGGGCAGCGACCTGGCGCGCAACGACCTGGTGCACCTGACCGCCGACGGCTATCGCAAGAGTGCCGATGGCCTGTACCGCTTCCTGCGCGGGCAGTTGGGCGAACGCATGCCCTGAGAACCCGGAACCGGCTCCTATGCTGGCGCCACCAGCACCCCGAATGCTGCTGTAGGAGCTGGCTTGCCAGCGAAGGCGCCCGCAAGGGCGATGCAAGGCCAAAAAAATGCCCCGCACTTGGCGGGGCATTTTCATTTGCGGGCGACGATCACAGGCCGTCGAGCATGGCCTTGTTGCGTACCGCGCCCTTGTCGGCGCTGGTGGCCAGCAGGGCGTAAGCCTTCAGCGCGGTGGTCACTTTACGTGGGCGAGCTTCCACTGGCTTCCAGCCTTTCTTGTCCTGTTCGACGCGGCGCGCCGCCAGTTCCTCATCGCTGACCAACAGGTTGATCGAGCGGTTGGGAATGTCGATCAGTACCTTGTCGCCGTCCTGCACCAGGCCGATGGCGCCGCCGGCTGCCGCTTCTGGCGAGGCGTGGCCGATGGACAGGCCCGAAGTGCCGCCGGAGAAGCGGCCGTCGGTGAGCAGGGCGCAGGCTTTGCCCAGACCCTTGGATTTCAGGTAGGAGGTCGGATAGAGCATTTCCTGCATGCCCGGGCCGCCTTTCGGACCTTCGTAACGAATGATCACGATGTCGCCTTCTTTCACTTCGTCGGCGAGGATGCCGCGCACGGCGCTGTCCTGGCTTTCGAAGATCTTGGCGTTGCCTTCGAACACGTGGATCGACTCGTCGACACCGGCGGTCTTCACCACGCAGCCGTCCAGGGCAATGTTGCCGTAGAGCACGGCCAGGCCACCTTCTTTGGAATAGGCGTGTTCGACGCTGCGGATGCAACCGTTTTCACGGTCGTCATCCAGGCTGTCCCAACGGGTCGACTGGCTGAAGGCGGTCTGGGTCGGGATGCCCGCCGGGCCGGCCTTGAAGAAGTGATGCACGGCTTCGTCGCTGGTCTGGGTGATGTCCCACTGGGCGATGCCCTCGGCCAGGGTCTTGCTGTGCACGGTGGGCAGGTCGGTGTGCAGCAGGCCGCCACGGGCCAGTTCGCCGAGGATGCTGAAGATGCCGCCGGCGCGGTGCACGTCTTCCATGTGGTACTTCTGGATGTTCGGCGCCACTTTGCACAGCTGCGGCACGTGGCGCGAGAGGCGATCGATGTCCCGCAGGTCGAAGTCGATCTCGGCTTCCTGCGCGGCGGCCAGCAGGTGCAGGATGGTGTTGGTGGAACCGCCCATGGCGATGTCCAGGGTCATGGCGTTCTCGAACGCCTTGAAGTTGGCGATGTTGCGCGGCAGCACCGACTCGTCGTTGTCGCCGTAGTAACGCTGGCACAGCTCGACGATGGTGCGCCCGGCCCGCAGGAACAACTCTTCGCGGTCGCTGTGGGTGGCCAGGGTCGAACCGTTGCCGGGCAGGGCCAGGCCCAGAGCTTCGGTCAGGCAGTTCATGGAGTTGGCGGTGAACATGCCGGAGCACGAACCGCAGGTCGGGCAGGCGCTGCGCTCGTACTCGGCAACCTTCTCGTCAGAAGCGCTGGAGTCGGCGGCGATGACCATGGCGTCCACCAGGTCCAGGCCGTGGCTGGCGAGCTTGGTCTTGCCGGCTTCCATCGGGCCGCCGGAGACGAAGATCACCGGGATGTTCAGGCGCAGGGCGGCCATCAGCATGCCGGGGGTGATCTTGTCGCAGTTGGAGATGCAGACGATGGCGTCGGCGCAGTGGGCGTTGACCATGTATTCCACGGAGTCGGCGATGATCTCGCGGCTCGGCAGGGAATACAGCATGCCGTCGTGGCCCATGGCGATGCCGTCGTCCACGGCGATGGTGTTGAATTCCTTGGCCACGCCACCGGCGCGTTCGATCTCACGGGCCACCAGCTGACCCAGGTCCTTCAGGTGCACGTGCCCCGGGACGAACTGGGTGAAGGAGTTGGCAATGGCGATGATCGGCTTCTTGAAGTCGTCATCTTTCATCCCCGTGGCGCGCCACAGGGCGCGAGCACCGGCCATATTGCGGCCGTGGGTGGATGTTTTCGAGCGGTAATCAGGCATGGAGCACTCCGGGCGGCTAATCAGGGAACAAATGGGGAGTGAGCTTCTATTGACCTCGGGAACACTCAGAAATGGCCGTGTGTCCGAAAGCTGCCGATGACGCCGCGGGATCGCCGCGCGCCTCAGCCTGAGCTCATAAACCCGCCGGGGGATGACTGGCGATGAATTCGCCGATTCTACACCGCTGGCGTCAGGAAGGAATGCCGTGGCCGCTCTGTGGCGTGCGATTGCCAGGATCTGAGAGGGAGGCTGCCCGCCTGGCTGCTCCTGGTTTAGACTCGCCGCCCCTCGATCACCTTCCAATGGAGCTGGAATGTCCGCGAACATGCGATCCCTGAGGTTCTACCTCGGCACGGGCCTGCTGCAAGGGCTGATGCTGATGTGGCTGGTGCTCTATAGCGACTGGCCCGGCAGCACCATGGCCGTGGTGGGCGCGGCCCTGCTGACGGGCGGCGGCTTCGTGCAACTGCTGGCCGGGCAGCGGCGCCAGTGGCGCACCTGGAAGGCCGCGCTGTTGCTGGCCTTTGCGGCGGCGGTCGTGGTGCAGGCCTGCAGTGAGTTGCCCTTTACCCGCGGGGTGATCTACAGCGTGGTGGCGTTCCTGCTGCTGATGACGCTATTCAGCGCCAGCTGGCTGCCGGGACGTGACGGTTTTAAACGACGGCTGTTGGGTGACGGAGCCTGGATGTTGGTGGCTCTTTGCGCTGCGTGGCTGGTGCAGGCGTTGTTCGATTTCTGGACCCGCGAGCACCATCTAGACCCCTTCAAGAGCGGGTTTTTGTCCTTGCGCTACTTCACTGGCCCGCCCTTGGCGTTTTCCTTCCTGCTGTACCTCAGGGATTTGTGCCGTCTGCGCGATCTTCAGACGCAAGCGCCCTGATAGCGACGATTGACCAGGCTGTTCAGGCCCAGGGCGGCAGCGCTCAGCAGCAGAATGACTACCGAGGTCTTGTTCGGGGTGGCGGGGAGTGGCCCATGGTGTGGTGCTCTCGGTCCTTGAGAAGCTGCCGAGAATCGAGTCGTGGCGGTGCAAAGTCAATCGAGGGCGATGGCCCTTCCCGCGCTGGGTGGGAAGGGCCGTCGGCCCGGGCTCAGCTGTTGGGCAGCAGGCGGCAGGTGATGCTCTTGATGTAGCGGGTTTCCGGGATGGCTGGGTGCACCGGGTGATCCGGGCCCTGGCCGCCGCGTTCCAGCAGTTGGATATTGCGGTCCAGGTGACGGGCGCTGGTCAACAGGATGTTCTGCAGGTCGTCCTCGGGCAGGTGCATCGAGCACGAGGCGCTGACCAGGATGCCGTCCTTGTTGAGCAGGCGCATGGCTTGCTCGTTCAGGCGGCGGTAGGCGCCTTCGCCGTTCTTCAGGTCTTTCTTGCGCTTGATGAAGGCGGGTGGGTCGGCAACGATCACGTCGAAGCGCTCTTCACTGGCTTTCAGTTCTTTCAGGGCTTCGAAGACGTCGCCTTCGATGCAGGTCATTTTCTCGGCGAAGCCGTTCAGCGCGGCGTTGCGCTCCACGCCATCGAGGGCGAAGGCCGAGGCATCGACGCAGAACACTTCACTGGCGCCGAACGCCGCGGCTTGCACACCCCAGCCGCCGATGTAGCTGTACAGGTCCAGCACGCGCTTGCCCTTGGCGTACGGCGCCAGGCGGGCGCGGTTCATGCGGTGGTCGTAGAACCAGCCGGTTTTCTGGCCCTGGATCACCGGGGCTTCGAACTTGACGCCGTTCTCCTCCAGGGCAACCCACTCCGGCACCAGGCCGAACACGGTTTCCACGTAGCGGTTCAGGCCTTCGGCGTCACGGGCGGCGGAATCGTTCTTGAACAGGATGCCGCTGGGCTTGAGCACCTGGGTCAGGGCGGCAATCACGTCGTCCTTGTGGGTTTCCATGGTCGCCGAGGCGATCTGTACCACCAGGATGTCACCGAAACGGTCGACCACCAGGCCCGGCAGCAGGTCGGAGTCGCCGTAGACCAGGCGGTAGAACGGCTTGTCGAACAGGCGCTCGCGCAGGGACAGGGCCACGTTCAGGCGGTGCACCAGCAGCGACTTGTCCAGGGCCAGCTTGGCGTCCCGGGACAGCAGGCGGGCGCAGATCAGGTTGTTCGGGCTCATGGCGACGACGCCCAGGGGCTTGCCGCCGGCGGCTTCCAGTACCGCCTGGTCGCCTGCCTTGAAGCCGTGCAGAGGGGTGGCGGCTACATCGATTTCGTTGCTGTAGACCCACAGGTGGCCGGCGCGCAGGCGGCGATCGGCGTTGGCTTTGAGGCGCAGGCTTGGCAGGGACATGACGTCGCTCCGGAAAAAAGGGCGCGATTATACCTTGCTGCGCAACTTCAGCGACGGCCAATGGACCTGCGGCTAAAGGCGCAGGGTAAAGTTCCTGTCCGTTCGCCCAACATTGGCTCGTTAGAGGTTAGAATCGCCGCCTCAGCCAGAGTGTGTACTTATGTCCCAAGAGCTATCAGCCGAACAGATTCAGCAGGCCCTGCAAGGCATCAGCGTGCCGCCTCAACCGCAAATCATGGTGGATTTGCAGATGGAGCAGTACATGCCCGACCCCGACCTGGAAGTGATTGCCAAGCTGATATCCCAGGACCCGGGCCTGTCCGGCGCGCTGCTGAAGATCGTCAATTCGCCGTATTACGGCTTGAGCAACAAGATTGCCTCGATCCAGCGCGCGGTGAATCTCTTGGGCAGCCGCTCGATCATCAACCTGATCAACGCGCAGTCGATCAAGGGCGAGATGAGCGATGAAACCATCGTCACCCTCAACCGCTTCTGGGACACCGCCCAGGATGTGGCCATGACCTGTCTGACCCTGGCCAAGCGCACCGGCTCTCAGGCGGTGGATGAAGCCTACGCCCTGGGGCTGTTCCACGACTGCGGCGTGCCGCTGATGCTCAAGCGTTTCCCCGACTACATGAGCGTGCTGGAAGAGGCCTATGGCAGTGCCGGGCCGGAGCAGCGGGTGGTGGATACGGAAAACCGTGCCTTCAACACCAACCACGCAGTGGTGGGGTACTACACCGCCAAGTCCTGGCGCTTGCCGGAGCATGTGACCAATGCCATCGCCAATCACCACAACGCCCTGGCGATCTTCAGCGACGAGTCCTCGCGCAACAGCCAGCTGAAGAACCTGCTGGCGATCCTGAAAATGGCCGAGCACATCTGTGCGTCCTACCGGGTGCTGGGCAACCAGGTGGAAGATCACGAGTGGAACAGCATCGGCCATCTGATTCTCGACTACGTCGGTCTGTCGGATTACGACTTCGAGAACCTCAAGGAAACCGTGCGCGAGCTGGGCGCACACTGATTGTTCATTTCGCAATGAGTGCCAGGGGCGGACATGCCTGAATTACCTGAAGTCGAAACCACCCGGCGCGGGATCGCACCGCACCTGGAAGGCCAGAAGGTCAGTCGGGTCATCGTCCGTGACCGGCGTTTGCGCTGGCCGATCCCCGAGGATCTGGATGTGCGCCTGTCCGGGCAGCGCATCGTCCAGGTGGATCGTCGGGCCAAGTACCTGCTGATCAATGCCGAGGTCGGCACCCTCATCAGTCATCTGGGCATGTCGGGCAATCTGCGCCTGGTGGAAATCGGCCTGCCGGCGGCCAAGCACGAACATGTGGATATCGAACTGGAATCGGGCCTGGCCCTGCGCTACACCGACCCGCGCCGGTTTGGCGCCATGCTCTGGAGCCTGGACCCGCTGAACCACGAGCTGCTGGCGCGCCTGGGGCCGGAGCCGCTGACCGACCTGTTCGATGGTGAGCGCCTGTTCCAGCTATCCCGGGGACGCTCCATGGCGGTCAAACCGTTCATCATGGACAACGCGGTGGTAGTGGGGGTGGGCAATATCTATGCGACCGAGGCACTGTTCGCCGCAGGCATCGATCCACGTCGTGAAGCCAAGGGCATTTCCCGGGCCCGCTATCTGCAACTGGCGATCGAGATCAAACGCATCCTGGCGGCGGCCATCGAGCGGGGCGGCACCACCTTGCGCGACTTTATCGGCGGCGACGGCCAGCCTGGGTACTTCCAGCAGGAACTGTTCGTCTACGGACGTGGCGGGGAGCACTGCAAGGTCTGCGGCACGGGGCTGCGGGAGATCAAGCTGGGCCAGCGGGCCAGCGTCTATTGCCCACGTTGCCAGCGCTGAGAAGCTGCGCCGGCAAGCCGGCTCCTACGAACGCCGTAGGAGCCGGTTTGCCGGCGAAAATGCCCTGAAGGGCCGCTGAATTCCTCAAGCCTTGCCGGTGATCTTCCGGTACTTGGCCATCAACTCTTCTTCGGTTTCCGGACGCGCCTCGTCCAGCGGAATGCAATCCACCGGGCATACCTGTTGGCATTGCGGCTCGTCGTAGTGGCCGACGCACTGGGTGCACAGGTTCGGATCAATGACGTAGATCTCCTCGCCTTGAGAGATGGCCGCGTTGGGGCACTCGGGTTCGCAGACGTCGCAGTTGATGCAATCGTCGGTGATGATCAGGGACATGGGGGACTCCGGCCTGGGCGGCAGGCCCGGGCATGTAAAAACGAATGCGCGCAATTGTGCCGTATTGACGCCCGCAGTGCACGCGGGCGCGATGGCTGACGCCTGGCAAGGGCCCCTCTGCGGGGCCGCACGGCTTATTTCTTGAAGCGCAGGGTCAGTGCATCGGCGACCGCCGGGTGCACGAACTTAGTGATATCGCCACCCAGGGCAGCAATTTCACGAACCAGCGTCGAGGAAATGAACGAGTAGCGCTCCGACGGCGTCAGGAACAGGCTTTCCACGTCCGGCGCCAGTTGACGGTTCATGTTGGCCAGCTGGAACTCGTATTCAAAGTCCGAAACCGCTCGCAGGCCCCGCAGAAAGACATTGGCGTTCTGCTCCTTGGCAAAGTGCGCCAGCAGGGTCGAGAAGCCGACGACTTCAACGTTGGGCAGGTGCTTGGTCACCTCTTGCGCCAGTTCCACGCGTTGTTCCAGGGGGAACAGCGGGTTTTTCTTGGGGCTGGCGGCAACGGCGATGATCACGTGGTCGAACAGCCGGGAGGCGCGCTCGACCAGATCGCCGTGGCCCTTGGTAATAGGGTCGAAGGTACCTGGGTACAACACTCGGTTCATCGCGTCGTCCTGGCGGGAATCCGTTGGGGAGTCGGATGGTATCGCAGCCTTCCCGGTCGGCCAAGTCGCCTTTTAGGGAAGAAAGCACTATAGACGACGAAAATACCCCGCTTTTTCACGCCGTTTTCAAGCGCTCCGCCAGGGCCGTGGCCAGTTGTGCGGTCAGGCCGTAGACCGACAGCTGTGGGTTGGCACCGATGCTGGTGGGAAACAGCGAACCGTCGTGGATCGACAGATTGCGCAATTGATGGTGACGCCCGAGGCTGTCGGCCACGGCGCTTTTCGGGTCTTCGCCCATGGCGCAGCCACCCATCACGTGGGCGCTGCCCAGGCGGGTGCGGTACAGCGCCAGGTCCAGGCCGTCGATCTGGGTGCGGACTTCATTCAGGGTCTTGGCGAAGCGGGCGTCGCTGTGCAGCGGCTTGACCGCCTTGGCGCCGCCGGCGAACTGGATCTCCGCCATGCTGTGGAAAGCCCGGCGCAGGCCGTCCCAGGCGTAGGGCGAGACCTGATAGTCGAGCACCGGGGTGCCGTCACCACGCAGCTCGACGTTGCCGCCGGTGCTATCGGGGTGGAAGCCGTCCCGCAGCAGGGCCAGCATGGCGTGGGTGTGGGGCAGTTGCTCCATGGACAACCCGCTCTGCGGCCCGAAACCGCCTAGCAGGGTACTGGCCAGGGCCGGTTGCAGGGGCGGTACTTCGAGTTTGTAGGACATTTTGCCGGTGGTGCCGTCCTGCCACTGGAAATGGTCGGAGTAGATCGATTGCGGCGCGCCGTAGAACGGGTTGATCACCTCGTCGAACTGGCCGGCGGAGAAGTTCACCAGGTGCAAGAAGGTGCGTTTGCCCAGGCGCGAATGCGGGTCCGGGGCATCGGAGCGCAGCAGCAGGGCGGGGCTGTTGATGCCGCCACCGGCCAGCACGTAATGCTTGGCCTTGACGGTGATGGTTCGTCCCGTGGGCGCCACGCAACGGGCATCCATGGCTACACATTGCAGGCTACTGACCTGGTCACCCTTGAGCAGCAGGCGATCGGCCCGGGCCAGGTACAGCAGCTCGCCGCCTTTCTCCAGGGTTGCCGGAATGGTGGTCACCAGCATCGATTGCTTGGCATTGGTGGGGCAGCCCAGGCCGCAATAGCCCAGGTTCCAGCAGCCGCGGACGTTGCGTGGAATCATGTGCCAGCTGTAGCCCAGGGCTTCGCAGCCCTTGCGGATCACGTCATTGTTGGCGTTGGGCGGCATGACCCAGGGCGCCACCCCCAGGCGCTGCTCCATTTTCTCGAACCAGGGCGCCATCTCCGCCGAGCTGTGGCCCACCACCCCGTGTTCCCTGGCCCAGTGTTCCAGGGTCGGGTCGGGAGTGCGGAAGCTCGATGTCCAGTTGATCAGGGTGGTGCCGCCCACGGCGCGGCCCTGGAGGATGGTGATGGCGCCGTCCTTGCTCATGCGCCCGATGCCTTCCTGATAGAGGCTGGTGTAGGCCTGGTCCTCCAGCATCTTGAAGTCGTCGCTGGTCTTGAGCGGGCCCTCCTCGATCAACAGCACCTTGTAGCCGGCGGCGCTGAGGATTTCGGCGGTGGTGCCGCCACCGGCGCCGCTGCCGATGATGGCGACATCGGCTTCCAGGGTCAGGTCCTGCTCCAGCTGCGAGCCGTTGTAGGTTTTCCAGCCACGGTTCAGGCCTTCGCGGAACAGATCAGGTACAGGCATATCGGACGCTCTCTTATTATTGAAGGCTCGGCGCGGATCCACTGTAGCCGCTGCTGAGCCTGCGAAGCTGCGAAAAGGCCCGCAGGGCCTTGCTTGACGATCCCCAGCCGCTGCCCCATCGCCCCACGAACCTAAGCGCTCGCGCGCAGCCTATGGCGGCGGCTACAAAAGCCGGTCAGACCTTCGGTGGCCCGGGATAACCGCAATGGGCCCAGGACTCAGGGCGGGTGTACCAGGCCATCATCACCAGTTGCAGCAACGAGGCATGGCCCATGCGCAGCAGGGCCAGGAAGCTGTTTTCCCAGCGGCTGAGGAAGTTGCGGATGGCCTCGGCGCTGGCGTTTTCCCAACTGCCCCAGATCCCCGTCAGCGGGCCGCGGGTGACCGCCATGCCCAGCACATCGAACAACTGCTGGGTGAGCTTGAACATTTCCGGCGATAGGTGATTGAGGGCGTTGTCCAGGTTGGCCAGGGTGCCGTCGATGGCGGCGGGCATCTTGTCCGCCGCCACGGCGCCTTCAAGCATCACCGGGATCAGCGCCCGCAAAAACGGCAGGTCATTGCTGCGCAGCATGGCGAAGCCGCTGGCGGGCGTGCTGGCGGAGCAACCGCTGAGGCTTGCGCCCAGTCCTGCGGTGGCCAGGAAGGCGCTGGCGCAAAGGCTGATTTTCAGCAATCCGCGCCGTGACAGCGCGGGTGTTTCAGACAGGCTAGGGGTCATTGTTGTTATTACCCGGCGATGTACTGGTTAACGAATGAACAGCTTCTGGATGAGTTTCTGGATCGATTTTCCATAAGGCGGGTAGATCAGGCGCGCCGCGTTGAAGCGCTGCTTGATGAACACTCCCTTGGCCTTGCTGAAGGTCAGGAAGCCTTCATGCCCGTGGTAGTGGCCCATGCCGGAAGGGCCGACACCACCAAACGGCAGGTCATCCTGTGCCACATGCAGCAGGGTGTCGTTGAGGCACACGCCGCCGGAGTGGGTTTCGTTGAGCACCCGCTGCTGTTCGGACTTGTCGTAGCCGAAGTAGTACAGGGCCAGGGGGCGCGGACGCTGGGTGATATAGGCGAGGGCCTGGTCCAGGGTCTTGTAGGGCACGATGGGCAGGATCGGACCGAAGATCTCGTCCTGCATCACGGTCATGTCGTCGGTGACATTCAAGAGCAGGCTATGGCCCAGGCGCCGCTCCTGGCTCTGTTCGAACAGCGGCACCAACAGCGCGCCCTTGCTGGTGGCGTCGCTCAGGTAGCCGTTGAGCCGGGTCAACTGGCGCTGGTTGATGATCGCGGTGTAGTCGGGGTTGTCCGCCAGGGTCGGGAAGAAACCACGCACCACCTGGCGATAGGCTTCGACAAAGGCTCCGATGCGCTCTTCCGGCACCAGCACGTAGTCCGGGGCGACGCAGGTCTGCCCGGCGTTCAGGGTCTTGCCGAAGGCGATACGTTCGGCGGCGTCCTTGAGGGGCACGGTGTGGGACACGATGGCCGGGGACTTGCCGCCCAGCTCCAGGGTCACCGGGGTCAGGTTTTCGGCCGCTGCGCGCATCACGTGCTTGCCGATGCTGGTGGCGCCGGTGAACAGCAGATGATCGAAACGCAGCTTGGAGAAGGCCATGCCCACTTCGGCTTCGCCCAGCACCACGCACACCAGATCCTCGGGGAACACCCGGGCCAGCAACTGTTTGAGCAACTGGCCGGTGGCCGGGGTGGATTCACTGAGCTTGAGCATCACCCGGTTGCCGGCGGCCAGGGCCCCCACCAACGGGCCCATGCACAGGTACAGCGGGTAGTTCCACGGCACGATGACGCCCACCACCCCCAGCGGCTGATAAACCACCTTGGCCGAGGCTGGCTGGAAGGCCAGGCCGACGGCGCGACGAGACGGCTTCATCCATTTTTTCAGGTGCTTGCTGGCGTAGTGAATGCCATGCAGGCTGGGCATCAGCTCGGCCAGCAGGGTTTCATCGGCGCTGCGGTTGCTGAAGTCCTGGCTGATGGCATCGATCAGCGCCTGGCGTTCGGTATCGAGCAGGTTCTGCAGTGATTTGAGCCATTGTTGGCGTTGTGCGGCCGGTGGCATGGGATTGGCGGCGAAGGCCCGGCGCTGGGCTTCGAACAGCGCATGCAGCTCGTCCTGTTGCTGAAGGGAATCCTGCAGGTAAGCGATTTCGGCAGACATGGACGGGCTCCGGTTTTTATAGGGTGGCTAGTTTTTTAGAGCTTATGCTCTAAATTGTCAAATACCATCCGGTGCCGGTCGCGATTTATCCACAGGGGGATAGAACGTAAGATGCACCCCAGCCTTCTGATTAAAGCCCACGCCCATGGCCCCACGTATAAAAACCCGCGAGCGCATCGTTCAGTTCAGTCTTGAGCTGTTTAACCAACAGGGCGAGCGCAACGTCAGTACCAACCATATTGCTGCGCACATGGAGATTTCTCCGGGCAACCTGTACTACCACTTCCCCAACAAGCAGGCGATCATCGCCGTGTTGTTCGCCGAGTACGAGAGTCTGGTGGACAGCTTCCTGCGCCCGCCCCCCGGGCGTGCGGTCACCGTTGAAGACAAGCGCTATTACCTGCAGGCGCTGCTGGCGGCCATGTGGCGCTATCGCTTCCTGCACCGCGACCTGGAACACCTGCTGGACAGCGACGCCGAACTGGCGGCTCGCTACCGGCGCTTCTCCCAGCGCTGCCTGATCCAGGGCATGGCCATCTACGGACGTTTCGTCGACGCCGGGATCGTCGCCATGGACAAGGTGCAGATCGAATCCCTGACCCTCAATGCCTGGATCATCCTCACCTCCTGGGTGCGTTTTCTGTGCACCACCCGGGAGAACTCCACCCACCTGAGCGAGGAAGCCATCAAGCGTGGCGTCTATCAGGTGCTGGTGCTGGAAGCCGGTTTTGTCACCGAGCAGGCCCGGGAAGCGGTCAACGGCCTGTTCGAAGAGTTTTACGTGCCGCTGGCCCAAGCCCTGGAAGAAGTGCAGTAGGATCAATCTCCGACTTACTCACAGGAGCCCGCTATGCCCCTCGCGCAGTTGATCAGCCCGCTTGCCCTGGACCAGAAAAAACAACAGCCCGGCCTGGTGATTCTGGATTGTCGCTTTGCTCTGGAAGACCCGGATTACGGCCAGCGCAGTTACGCCGACGGGCATATCGCCGGGGCGCATTTCGCCGATCTGAACCGGGATCTGAGCGCGCCGGTGATCAAGGGCGTGACCGGCCGGCATCCGTTGCCGGAGCCGGCGCAACTGGTGGCCCGCCTGCAGGCCTGGGGCATCGATAACGACAGCGAGATCGTGCTCTATGACGACGGCCCCGGTGCCTACGCTGCCCGCGCCTGGTGGTTGCTGGCCTGGCTGGGCAAGCGTGATGGCGTGTTCATTCTCGATGGCGGCCTCAAAGCCTGGCACGCCGCGGGCCTGCCCCTGAGCCTGGATGCACCGCAGACCGTGCCGGGCCGGTTCGCCGGCCAGCCCGACCACAGTCTGCTGCTGGATGCCGAGCACTTGCGCCAGCGCCTGGGTCAGGCGGACCTGACCCTGCTGGATGCCCGTGGCCTGCCGCGTTTTCGTGGCGAGGTGGAGCCCATCGATCCGGTGGCCGGGCATATTCCCGGTGCCCAATGCGCGGCATTCACCGACAACCTGGGCGAGGACGGGCGCTTCCTTGCGGCCGACCGACTCAAGCAGCGATTCGCGCAAAAGCTCGCAGGACGCTCCCCGGAGCAGTTGGTGGCTTACTGCGGCTCTGGCGTCACCGCTTGCCACAACCTGTTCGCCTTGTGCCTGGCCGGCTACCCGCTGGGGCGCCTGTATGCCGGTTCGTGGAGCGAATGGATCACCGATGCCCAGCGGCCTGTCGCCACCGGCGATTGACGGGCTGCCCCCGTCGGCCTCTTCGCTGGCAAGCCAGCTCCTACGGCCCGCAGGCCCCCGCGAACCTGTAGGAGCGAGCTTGCTCGCGAAAGCGTCGACAGGGACGCATTGGCGGCAGCAGGCGCGAACCTGCTCGCGAAAGCCGCGTCGCCCTACTGCAGAACGGCGCTGCGATAAGCCGCCGGCGTCACCCCATACACCTGCTTGAACTGCCGGCTCAGATGGCTTTGGTCGGCAAATCCCAACTGTGTCGCCACTGCCAGCGGCAGGCAGCCATCGCGCAACAAGGCCCGGGCTTTGGCGATGCGCTGCTGCATCAACCAGGTATGGGGCGCAATCCCGGTGGTCCGGCGAAACACCCGGGCGAAATGGAACGGCGACAGGTTTACCGCCGCCGCCAACTCTTCCAATGACGGCGGTGCGGCCAGTTGCGAGCGCAGCAGTTCCTTGGCTTGGACAATCGCCCGGTGTTCCTGCCCAGGTTCACCCAGTGCCCGGACTCCGGCGTGGCGCTGCAACAGCATCAGCAGCATTTCCCGCCACTGGGTCTGTTGTTGCAGGGCGGTGGCCGGGCTTTCCAGCAGGTGGTGCAGGCGGGCAAAACCCTGCACCAGATCCGGGTCCCGATACAGAGTGGCGCCAAAGGCCGGCAGGCTGCCGCTGGGCAGTTCCAGTTCATCCAGCAAGCCGAGAATCTGCCGGTTGTCCGGGTAAAAGGCCCGATACAGCCAGCCGTCTTCAACACCCTTGGCCCCGGTGTGCAATTCGTCCGGGTTGATCAGCACCAGGGTGCCGCTGCCCGCCAGGTGTTCGGCCCCGCGGTAGCGGTAGCGCTGAGCGCCAGCCATGATCATGCCGATCACATAACCCTCGTGCACGTGGGGCACGAAGCGCTGTTCGATGTAGCGCGCGGCCAGCAACTCGACCCCGGCCAGGGGCGCGGTCTGCCAGAAGCGGATCGACTCCCGGGCGGGCTTATCCATGGCGGTCCAGGCCGGTCAGCCATTGCGGGATGCGTTGTTCCAGGTAGTAGCTCGGGTGTTTCAGGCTGCCTCCGACAAAGCCTACGTGGCCGCCCTTGGCCTGCAGTTCGAACTGGGTACTGGCAGACAGTTCGCCGGCCTCGGGCAGGCTGTGGGGGAACACAAAGGGATCGTCCGCGGCCTGGATGATCAGGGTCGGGGTGCGGATTTCCCCAAGGTAATAGCGGCTGGAAGCGCGGCGGTAGTAGTCCTGGGCATCGGCAAAGCCATGCAGCGGCGCGGTGACCCGGCCATCGAAGTCCCAGAAGGTGCGCATCTTGGTCAGCGGGCCCAGTTGCGCCAGGGTCGCCAGGCCTTCATGGCGGCCGTCGTGCTGGAACTGGCGTTGCTTGTCCTTGATGTAGGCCAGCATCTCGCGCATGAAGTGGGCCTGATAGACCTTGGAGAACCCCTGGCCAATGCGGTCGGCGCACTGGTCCAGGCGAAACGGCACCGACACCGCCGTGGCCCCTTGCAGCGGGCTGGCGCTGCCGCTTTCCCCCAGGTACTTGAGCAGCACATTGCCCCCCAGGGAGTAGCCCACCGCGTACAGCGGTGCCTGGGGGCGCTTGGCCCGCAGATGGGCAATGGCCGAAGCCAGGTCTTCGCTGGCGCCGGAGTGGTAGCTGCGGGGCAGCAGGTTGGGTTCGCCGGAGCAGCCGCGCCAGTTCAGCGCTGCGCTGGCCCAGCCTCGGGCGGCGAGGGCCTGTTGCAGGCCGGCCACATAAGGTGAGTTGGAAGAACCGGTCAGCCCATGCAGCACCAGCACCAGCGGGGCCTCGGCGCTATGGGGGCCGTGCCAGTCAAGATCGAGAAAGTCGCCGTCATCCAGCCACAGACGTTCGCGCTGGCGCTCAAGGTGGGTGGTCGGGCGCCACAGCGGACCCCACAGCGTCTGCAGGTGCGGGTTGCCAAGGCCGAAGGCGGGGATGAAACGATCAGGCGAGTTGGGCACGGGGGGAGTCTCGATGCGGCGCTGCGCAGCCCGGGTGGGCTGCGCAGCTTGTTCCGGCCGAGCGTAAACAGGTTCTACGCGGCGCTGTCTGCCATACGTTGCCACAAGGAGTAATACACCTGCCCGGATTTTTGCTCACGGTGCAGGCGCCAGCTGCCGGGCAGGCCCAGGGTCGATGGCGCGGTTTCGCTTTCGGTGTAGATCCAGGCGTCGTCCGCCAACCAGCCGCGTTCCTCCAGCAGGGCGCAGGCGGCGGGCAGCAGGTTCTGGTTGAACGGCGGGTCCAGAAACGCCAGGTCGAACGGCGTGGCCGGCTGGGTTTCCAGGTAGCGCAGGGCGTCAGCGGTCTGCGCCTGGCCCACGGTGCAACGCAGCGTTCCCAGGTGCTCGCGCAGGCTGGAGACCGCTACGTTGCTGCTGTCCAGGGCCAGCCCCGAGGCGGCGCCGCGGGACAGGGCTTCAAGGAACACCGCCCCGCTGCCGGCGAACAGGTCGATGACCTTGGCCCCGGCCACATAGGGGGCCAACCAGTTGAACAGGGTTTCGCGCACCCGGTCCGGGGTCGGGCGCAGCCCCGGCAGATCGGGGAAGCTCAGCTTACGGCTGCGCCATTCGCCGCCGATGATGCGCAGCTGGCCCACGCCATTGTGCTGGTTGTGGACGGGCTTCTTGCTGGGACGGGCTGGACGGGCCATCAGTGCTCCGGAACCCCGAGCGGCTGCTCGGCGGGTTTGTCAGTGGGGGGCGGCAACGGCTTCTGCGCGACGGTGGGGCCGGCGCTGACGATGACCATCTTGTCGACGCCGAGGTGTTTGTTCATGGCGGCCTTGACCTGTTCCACCGTCAGTGCCTGGGATTGACGCATGAAGTCCTCCAGGTAGCTCAACGGCAGGTTGTAGAAGCCCATGGCGCCCAGCTGGCCGACGATATCGGCGTTGCTGGCGGTGGACAGCGGGAAGCTGCCGGCCAGTTCACGCTTGGCGTCATCCAGTTCCTTCTGGGTCGGGCCGTTTTTCAGGTAATCGGCGAACACGTCCTGCACCAGTTTCAGGGTGCCTTCGCTCATTTCTGCGCGGGTCTGCAGGTTGATCATGAACGGGCCGCGGGCCTGCATCGGGGTGAAGCCCGAGTACACGCCGTAGGTCAGGCCGCGTTTCTCGCGCACTTCACTCATCAGCCGGGTGCCGAAGCCGCCACCGCCCAGGATCTGGTTGCCCAAGGACACGGCGGCGTAGTCCGGATCGTCACGGTCGATCCCCAGTTGCGCCAGCAGCAGGTTGGTCTGGCTCGACGGGAATTCGATGTGGCCGATGCTGGCCTTGGGTTCAGTGGGTTGCTCGACCTTCGCCAGGGCAGGGCCTTTGGGCAGGGCGGCGGAGACTTGCGCGGCAATTGCCTCGGCGTCGCTGCGCGACAGATCGCCGACCAGGGCGATCACCACGTTGCCGGCGGTATAGGCCTTGGCGTGGAAGGCCTGCAGTTGCGCCAGGCTGATGCCCGGAACACTCTTGGCGTTACCCTCGCTGGCATGCGCATAGGGATGGCTGCCGTACAGGCGCTGCATCAGCTCCAGGCTGGCGAGCTTGCCGGGGTTCTGCTTCTGGTACTCGAAGCCGGCGAGCAACTGGTTCTTGATCCGCGCCAGGGAGTCGGCAGGGAAGGTCGGCTTGCCCACCACTTCGGCGAACAGCTCAAGCGCCGGTTCGCGTTTATCCACAGCGCTGAGGCTGCGCAGCGAGACCACGGCCATGTCCTTGTAGGCACCGTTGCCGATATCCGCGCCCAGGCTTTCAAAGCCCTGGGCGATGGCGCCCACGTCCTTGCCGGGCACGCCTTCGTTGAGCATGGCGTTGGTCAGCAGGGCCAGGCCGGAAGTGTTGCCGTCCTGGCTGCTGCCGGCGGCGAAGATCAGGCGCATGTCGAACATCGGCAGCTCGCGGGCTTCGACGAACAGTACCTTGGCGCCCTCGGCGGTGCTCCAGGTCTGCACATTGAGGTTGCGGTGGCTGGGGGCCTTGCCATCCAGCTCGGCCAGAGATTGCAGCTTCTGGCTGCTCTTGGCGTTGTCCAGGGCCTGGCTGGCACTACTCTCGCCGGAGCGCGACAGGTACAGGCCACCGGCGGTGAGCAGGGCGACCAGGGCCAGGCCCAGCAGGACCGGTGAAGCATTCTTGCGCTTACTCATGAGCGGACTCCTCAGGCAGTACATGGGCCACGCTCATACGCTCCCGGGTGAAATAGGTGCGGGCGGCTTTCTGGATGTCTTCCGGGGTCACGCTTTGCAGTTCCGCCAGCTCGGTGTCCATCAGCTTCCAGGACAGGCCGACGGTTTCCAGCTGGCCGATGGCGCTGGCCTGGCTGGTGATCGAGTCACGCTCGTAGACCAGCCCGGCAATCACTTGTGCCCGGACCCGCTCCAGCTCTGCGGCCGACGGCGGGGTGGTTTTCAGTTGGTCCAACAGGCGCCACAGCCCGGCTTCGGCCTGGGCGATGGTTTTCTTCTTCTGGCTGTTGGGGGTGGCCGAGAGCATGAACAGGCTGTCGCCTCGGGTGTAGGCGTCATAGCTGGTGGAGCCGTTGGACAGCAACTCTTCGCCGCGCTCCAGCTGGGTCGGAATGCGCGCGCTATAGCCGCCGTCCAGCAGGGCCGCGGCCAGGCGCAGGGCGTTGACCGAACGCTTGTCTTCAGCTGTGGCGATGCTTGGCACGTTGAAGGCCAGCATCAGGCTCGGCAGTTGGGTCTTCACATGCAGGGTGATCAGGCGCTCGCCGGGTTCGGCCAGTTCCAGGGGGATCTTCGCCGGTGGCACGTCGCGCTTGGGGATGGCGCCGAAATAGCGCTGGGTCAGGGCCTTGACCTCATCCGGGGTGACATCGCCCACCACCACCAGGGTGGCGTTGTTCGGCGCGTACCAGGATTGGTACCAGTGGCGCAGCTCCTCGACCTTCATCCGGTTCAGGTCGGCCATCCAGCCGATGGTCGGGGTGTGGTAACCGCTGGCGGGGTAGGCCATGGCCTTGAAGCGCTCATAGGCCTTGGACAGCGGCTTGTCGTCGGTGCGCAGGCGGCGTTCTTCCTTGATCACCTCGATCTCGCGGGCGAACTCGTCGGCCGGCAGGCGCAGGCTGGCCATGCGATCGGCTTCCAGCTCCAGGGCCACGCCCAGGCGGTCGCGGGCCAGGACCTGGTAATAAGCGGTGAAGTCGTCGCTGGTGAAGGCGTTCTCTTCGGCGCCAAGATCCCGCAGGATCAGGGACGCTTCACCCGGGCCGACCTTCTCGCTGCCCTTGAACATCATGTGTTCCAGGGCGTGGGACAAACCGGTCTGGCCCGGGGTTTCGTAGCTGGAGCCGACCTTGTACCAGACCTGCGACACCACTACCGGTGCGCGATGGTCTTCGCGGACCACCACTTTGAGGCCGTTGTCGAGGGTGAATTCGTGGGTGGGTTGCGGGTCGGCAGCCAGGGCTGCAAGGGGCAGACAAACTGTGCTGAGCAGCAGGCCTGCAGCGCGGCGGGCTAGAGCATTCATTCGTTTTTAAACCTGTTGGGCTGCCCGCTTGGTCTTAGCCTGTGCGGGCGAGGAGGTGCTAGGATACTGATCCGTTTTACTGGCGGCCACGCCTATCAGGCTTGCACGAATCAGAGTGTGCTTGAGCAGGTTGTATGAGTTACCGGCAAAAAGCCTTGATTTGTCAGCTAAACTTCGACTTTTCGCCGATTTTGCCGTTCCAGTCCTTAAGTAAAATCGATCCTTGAAGTGCTTTTGGGCATTTCGACAACATGTTGCGCGTGAACAAGCTGGATGAAACACAGTCTGTTCTGCATCGAATATTTATTTACCGAAGCGCCCACTGGCGCATCGCTACCTTGAGATAGCCGTCTCCATGTTTGGTTCCAACGACGACAAAAAGACCCCAGCCGCGGCTGGCGAGAAGAAAGGCCTGTTCGGATGGCTGCGCAAAAAGCCGCAGGAACCCGTCGTCGAACAGCCGCAAGTGCCTGTCGAGCCGGTGCCGGCTCCGGTCATTGAAACCGCTCCCAGCGTAGCCCCGACCGAGCCGGTGGTGCTGTCGACCGGCGAGCCGGTGCTGCAACCCCGGGTCGAGGCCGAGCCGGTAGCGGCCGTTGCGCCCGAGCTGCCCCTGACTCCGAGCCCGGAGCACAAGCCCTGGCTGACTCTACCGGTAGCGGAAGAGCCGGTGGCCCTGGTGGAGGACGCTCAGGCGGAGCACGTCACTCCGCCGATTCCAGCCCTGGCCCCAGCATCTGAACCGGTGGTCGAAGCGCCGGTTGTCACCCCGGCTCCGGTGCTCGAAGTACAAACGCCGGTAGCGCCGGTATTCGTCGCGCCGGAGCCTGTTGCTCCTGCTCCTGCTCCTGCTCCTGCTCCTGCTCCTGCTCCTGCTCCTGTTGCCGAGCCGGTTGCCCAGGTGGCGGAGCCCGAGCCCGTGGTCGAGCCGGTCCGTCCTGTTGAAGAGAACAAGGTCGGTTTCTTCGCCCGCTTGAAGCAGGGCCTGTCCAAGACCAGCGCCAGCATTGGCGAAGGCATGGCCAGCCTGTTCCTGGGCAAGAAGGCCATCGATGACGAGTTGCTGGAAGACCTGGAAACCCGTCTGCTGACCGCCGACGTCGGGGTCGAAGCGACTTCGGTGATCATCCAGAACCTGACCCAGAAGGTGGCGCGCAAGCAGCTCACCG
Organism: Pseudomonas danubii; assembly: GCF_042980055.1. Taxonomy (NCBI): domain Bacteria; kingdom Pseudomonadati; phylum Pseudomonadota; class Gammaproteobacteria; order Pseudomonadales; family Pseudomonadaceae; genus Pseudomonas; species Pseudomonas danubii. Next base: position 786,752 of record NZ_CP116502.1, on the reverse strand, counting down.
ACTCCGATGCGCTGTACGCCTCGTTGCAGGCCGAACTCACCAGCATGCTCAAGCCGGTGGAGCAGCCGCTGAAAATCGTCGCCCAGAACAAACCCTTCGTGATCCTGGTGGTGGGCGTCAACGGCGCCGGCAAGACCACCACCATCGGCAAGCTGGCAAAGAAACTGCAGCTGGAAGGCAAGAAAGTCATGCTGGCGGCCGGCGATACCTTCCGCGCCGCGGCGGTGGAGCAACTGCAAGTCTGGGGCGAGCGCAACAAGATCCCGGTCATCGCCCAGCACACCGGAGCCGATTCCGCTTCGGTGATCTTCGACGCCGTGCAGGCGGCCAAGGCCCGTGGTATCGATGTGCTGATCGCCGACACGGCAGGGCGCCTGCACACCAAAGACAACCTGATGGAAGAGCTGAAGAAGGTTCGCCGGGTGATCGGCAAGCTCGACGCCGATGCGCCGCACGAGGTGCTGCTGGTGCTGGACGCGGGTACCGGCCAGAACGCCATCAACCAGGCCAAACAGTTCAACCAGACCGTGGAATTGACCGGCCTGGCCCTGACCAAACTCGATGGCACTGCCAAAGGCGGGGTGATCTTCGCCCTGGCCAAGCAATTCGGTCTGCCGATCCGTTATATCGGGGTCGGTGAAGGCATCGATGACTTGCGTACTTTTGAAGCAGAACCCTTTGTCCAGGCACTGTTTGCCGAGCGGGAGCGTTCATGATTCGTTTCGAACAGGTCGGTAAGCGCTATCCCAATGGCCACGTTGGCCTGCATGAGCTGAGCTTTCGCGTCCGTCGTGGCGAATTCCTGTTTGTCACCGGCCATTCCGGCGCCGGCAAAAGCACCTTGCTGCGCCTGCTGCTGGCCATGGAACGCCCTACCTCCGGCAAATTGCTGCTGGCGGGTCAGGACCTGGGACAGATCAGCAATGCACAGATCCCTTTCCTGCGGCGGCAGATCGGCGTGGTGTTCCAGAATCACCAGTTATTGTTCGATCGCACGGTGTTCAACAACGTCGCTCTGCCGTTGCAGATCCTCGGTCTGTCCAAGGCGGAAATCGCCAAGCGCGTGGATTCGGCCCTGGAGCGCGTGGCCTTGTCGGACAAAACCGATCTTTACCCAGGTGATCTGTCCACCGGTCAGCAACAGCGCGTAGGTATTGCTCGAGCCATCGTCCACCGCCCGGCTCTACTGCTGGCGGACGAACCCACGGGTAACCTCGACCCGCGTCTTGCGGCGGAAATCATGGGCGTGTTCGAAGACATCAACCGCCTGGGCACCAGCGTACTGATCGCCAGTCACGACCTGGCGCTGATCGCGCGCATGCGTCACCGCATGCTGACCCTGCAGCGCGGCCGATTGATTGGCGACGGGGAGGCCGGCGTATGAGTGCCACACGTACCCCTAAAGTGGCGGAGCGCGTAGCGCCCAAGGCCTCCGAAGCACCGCCACCGAAGAAAAAGCGCGACGAGGACGACGGTCCGGATTTCGCCACCCTGTTGCATGCCTGGATCGAAAGCCATCGCGCCAGCTTGCTGGACAGCCTGCGGCGCCTGGGCAAGCAGCCCATCGGCAGTTTCTTTACCTGCCTGGTGATGGCTGTGGCCCTGAGCTTGCCCATGGGCCTGTCGTTGCTGCTCAGCAACGTCGAGCGCCTGGGCGGTTCCTGGCAGCGGGCAGCGCAGATTTCGCTGTACCTGGATCTGGGGGCTTCAGCCAGCGAAGGTGAGAAGCTTGGCGAAGAGATCAAGGGCCTGCCCGGTGTGGCGGATGCCGAGTTCATCAGTAAGGAAAAGGCGCTGGAAGAATTCCAGCAGCAGTCCGGCCTGGGTGAGGCTTTGCGCGAGCTGCCCCACAATCCGCTGCCGGGCGTAGTGCTGGTCACGCCGAGCGAAGTGGACAAGGCGACCCTGGAGGCCTTGCGTCAGCGGTTGTCGGAAATGCCCAAGGTGCAACTGGCGCAGTTGGACCTGGTATGGGTCGAGCGGCTGGCGGCCATCCTCAAGCTGGGGGACCGTTTTGTCTTCGGCCTGACGGTGTTGCTGGTTTCTGCATTACTTTTGGTGATAGGCAATACCATTCGTCTTCATATTGAAAACCGCCGCACAGAGATAGAAGTGATTAAACTCGTCGGCGGCACAGACAGCTATGTGCGCCGTCCCTTCCTTTATATGGGCGCGTTGTATGGCTTCGGTGCGGGGATTCTGTCCTGGGGCGTACTGGCGTTTGGCCTGAACTGGCTGAACGACGCGGTGATCGGTTTGGCCGGCTTGTACGGCAGTGATTTTGCCCTGGCGGGGGTGCCGGTTGCTGATGGTCTATCGCTCTTGCTTGGTGCGGTGCTGTTGGGTTATATCGGTGCGTGGATTGCGGTGGCCCGCCACCTGAGGGAGCTGGCACCGAAGTAATGTCATTTTGCTTGTATTGACCTTTCAGAATATTTGGGAACTTGTTTCGCGGTTTCCGGTCAATTTTCGCAGTGCTGAACTGCACGAGTTATGTGAGTCGGAGGTTTTTTCGTATGACCACTTCTTTGCAACCTGCTTACGCATTGGTTCCAGGCGCAAACCTGGAGGCCTATGTGCACACGGTGAACAGCATTCCATTGCTGACGCCCGAGCAGGAGCGTGAACTGGCCGAGAGTCTCTACTATGAGCAGGATCTTGAGGCGGCTCGGCAGATGGTGCTCGCCCACCTGCGTTTTGTCGTACATATCGCCCGTAGCTATTCAGGCTATGGGTTGGCCCAGGCTGACCTGATCCAGGAAGGCAACGTTGGCCTGATGAAAGCCGTGAAGCGCTTCAACCCGGAAATGGGTGTGCGCCTGGTGTCCTTTGCGGTGCACTGGATCAAGGCGGAAATTCACGAGTTCATCCTGCGTAACTGGCGGATTGTGAAAGTCGCGACCACCAAGGCTCAGCGCAAGCTGTTCTTCAACCTGCGCAGCCAGAAGAAGCGTCTGGCCTGGCTGAACAATGAAGAAGTGCATCGCGTGGCGGAAAGCCTGGGCGTCGAGCCCCGTGAAGTGCGCGAGATGGAAAGCCGTCTGACCGGCCAGGACATGGCCTTCGATCCGGCTGCTGAAGCGGATGATGACAGCGCCTTCCAGTCGCCGGCCAACTACCTGGAAGACCATCGCTACGACCCGGCGCTGCAACTGGAAGATGCCGATTGGAGCGACAACTCCACCCACAACCTGCACGAAGCGCTGGAAGTGCTGGACGAGCGCAGCCGTGACATCCTCTACCAGCGCTGGCTGGCCGAAGAGAAAGCCACGCTGCACGACCTGGCGCAGAAGTACAACGTTTCGGCCGAGCGTATTCGCCAGCTGGAAAAGAGCGCGATGAACAAGTTGAAGCTGTCCATCGCCGCTTAAGCCTGAAGCGTCATGTAAAACGCCCCGAGATGATCGGGGCGTTTTTGTTTGCGTGTCTTTTGTAGGAGTGGCTTGTCGGCGAATAGGCCTGGTTTACCTAACCCGCCCACGGCGCTTTACGGGCTTCATTCAACCGATTCAGGTAATCGGCCCCACCCAACTGGCTCATCTGCCGCCGAACCCAGCCCGCCCGCTGCATCACATAAGTGCTGGGCCGCGCTGCGCTCCACACCCTTGGATTGGGCAGGACAGCGGCCAGCAGGCTGGCTTGCTGGCGCGACAGGTTGGCCGCGCTGACGCCGAAGTGATGGCGCGCCGCGGCTTCTGCCCCGAACACCCCTTCATCCCATTCGACACTGTTGAGGTAGACCTCAAGAATCCGCTGCTTGGGCCAGAACACCTCGATCAGCGCGGTGAACCAGGCTTCCAGCCCCTTGCGCAAGTAGCTGCGGCCGGACCAGAGGAACAGGTTTTTCGACACTTGCTGACTCAGGGTGCTGGCGCCACGGATCGAACCGCCCCGTTCGTTGTGGATCAACGCTGCCTGGATTGCATCGATATCGAAGCCCCAGTGCTCGGGGAATTTCTGATCCTCGCCGGCGATCACCGCCACCTTGAGGTTGTCGGAGATTTCATCCCAAGGCTTCCAGGTGCGTTGCAGGTCGATGGGGTCGTTGTCGATCCAGGATTCGACCTTGCGCTCCACCATCAGGGCGGTGCCCGGCGGCGGCACAAAACGGAACAGCAGCACCAGCAGCACGCTGCCGACGACGAACCACATCAAGGCTTTTACAAGGCGACGAAACAGATAACGCAGCATAGAGATGGCTTGGCCGAACCCGTTGAGCGCGCCATTATACAGACCCTTTGCGCTGAATCTGACTGGAGTTCCTCATGTTGCGTGGCTTCCTGATGCTGGCCGCTTTCTTCGGTTTCACCGGGGTCGCCCTGGGTGCCTTTGCCGCTCACGGTCTGAAAAACCGCCTGAGCACCGAGTACCTGGCTATTTTTCATACAGGGGTCACTTACCAGCTGGTGCATACCCTGGCGCTGTTCGGCGTCGCCTTGCTGGCGGCGCATATTCCAGGGCGGCTGGTGACCTGGGCCGGCATCGCGTTCACCCTGGGCATCCTGTTGTTCTCCGGCAGCCTGTACCTGTTGACCCTGAGCGGCATCAGCAAGCTGGGCATCATCACTCCTTTCGGTGGCCTGGCCTTCCTGGTTGGCTGGTTCCTGCTGGGCCTTGCCGCCTGGCGCCTGCAAGGGGCCGGCTGACGCTTGTAGCTGACCTTTAGGTCACGATCGGGCTAGAATGCTGGCCCCTAAAAATGATGGCGGCCTCGAGCATGCGCATTCAGTTGAACGGTGAATCCTTTGAACTGCCCGACGGCTCGACCGTTGCGGCCCTGCTGACCCGTCTGGACCTGACCGGACGCCGGATCGCGGTGGAACTCAATCTGGATATCGTTCCGCGCAGCCAGCACGCCGAGACCGCCCTCAACGAGGGCGACCAGGTGGAAGTGGTCCACGCCATCGGCGGCGGCTAGCCACTGGCGTCAATCGCGCTGCTACGTATTCTGCGCAGCGCCCTGGCCCGACTCCGGGCCTCTCCCATGGAAGACGCGTTCACCGGCCCCGGAATGAGGGCTCCAGGGCCCCGGGCCTGATGAAGAATTCTGCAAGAACCTCACCCCAACAGAGGATTTCCGATGAGCAACGTTCGTAGTGACAAGCCTTTCGTCCTGGCCGGTCGGACGTACCAGTCGCGTTTGCTGGTAGGCACCGGCAAGTACCGCGACATGGAAGAAACCCGCCTGGCCATCGAGGCCTCGGGTGCCGAGATCGTCACCGTCGCCGTGCGCCGGACCAATATCGGCCAGAACCCGGGCGAACCGAACCTGCTGGATATCCTGCCGCCGGATCGCTACACCATCCTGCCCAACACCGCCGGCTGCTATGACGCGGTGGAAGCGGTACGCACTTGCCGCCTGGCTCGCGAACTGCTGGACGGCCACAACCTGGTCAAGCTGGAAGTCCTGGCCGATCAGAAGACCTTGTTCCCCAACGTGCTGGAAACCCTCAAGGCCGCCGAAGTGCTGGTCAAGGAAGGTTTCGACGTGATGGTCTACACCAGCGATGACCCGATCATCGCTCGCCAACTGGCGGAAATGGGCTGCATCGCGGTCATGCCCCTGGCGGGCCTGATTGGCACCGGGCTGGGGATCTGCAACCCGTACAACCTGCAGATCATCCTCGAAGAAGCCAAGGTTCCGGTGCTGGTGGATGCCGGTGTCGGCACCGCCTCCGACGCCACCATCGCCATGGAGCTGGGCTGTGAGGCGGTGCTGATGAACTCGGCCATCGCCCATGCGCAGCAACCGGTGCTGATGGCCGAAGCCATGAAACACGCAATTGTCGCGGGCCGCCTGGCGTACCTCGCCGGTCGCATGCCGAAGAAACTCTATGCCAGCGCCTCCTCGCCGCTGGATGGTCTGATCAAGTAAGAGCCATTGATGACTGAATCAAACGACACGCCAATCCAGCCGGAAGCCGGCGACGAGCGCCAACACCGCCGTATCAAGAGTTTCGTGATGCGCGCCGGGCGCATGACCGAAGGCCAGCAGCGCGGCCTGGACCAGGGCGCGCCGCTGTACGTGCTGCCCCTGGCCGACGCCCCGGTGGACTACGACCAGGTGTTCGGCCGTTCAGCGCCGCGCTCTTTGGAAATCGGCTTCGGCATGGGCCACTCGCTGCTGGAAATGGCCGCGGCGGCTCCGGAGCAGGACTTCATCGGCGTGGAAGTTCACCGTCCGGGTGTCGGCGCGCTGCTCAATGGCGTGCTGACTCAGGGCCTGACCAACCTGCGGGTCTACGATTGCGACGCCATTGAAGTGCTCAATCGCTGCATCGCCGACAGCAGCCTGGATCGGCTGATGCTGTTCTTCCCCGATCCTTGGCACAAGAGCCGGCACCACAAGCGCCGTATCGTCCAGGCCTCCTTCGCCGAGCTGGTGCGCAGCAAGCTCAAGGTGGGCGGCATTCTGCACATGGCCACCGACTGGGAGCCCTATGCCGAATACATGCTGGAGGTGATGAACGTCGCCCCGGGTTACCGCAACCTGGCCGAAGACGGCAAGTGCGTACCGCGCCCAGCCGAACGCCCGATCACCAAGTTCGAGCGTCGTGGCGAGCGCCTGGGCCATGGCGTGTGGGATCTGAAGTTCGAAAAAATCGACTGAGCCGGACTCGCTATTGTAGGAGCTGGCCGGGCGGCGTTCCGCTGCCAGCGAAGGTGCCCTTAAGGACGCCTTCGCCAGCAAGCTGACTCCTACAAGGCTTGGATGAAACTGACCGGCACCTGGTCGGTCAGCCACACCCCATTCTCTGCCTGATAGAAAGTGAAACCCTGGGCCTGCATGGCCTGGGCGTCGACCTGCAGGATCACCACCTTGCCGTAACGCTGGCCCACGGCCTTGGCGGTGTCGATTTCCTGGGACAGGTGCACGTGATGGCGTGAGCCCGGGATCAGCCCCTTCTCATTGATCGACTCCATGAAGCGCGTGGCAGTGCCGTGGTAGAGCACGGCGGGTGGTTGCTTTGCCTCAAGTTGCAATTGCACGGCCTTGTTGGAGTGTCCCTGAACGGCACGAATTCGCTGGCCGTCAGCGGAGAGGGCGAAGCGCTTTTTGTCGTTGCCTTCGACCACCCGCTCGATCAGTTCCCGGTTCAGTTGCCGGCCGTTCTTGGCCGCGCCGCTGATCAGCGCGTCGAGATCGCCCCAGCCTTGGCTGTCCAGCTCAAGACCGATGGCCTGTGGCTCGTGGCGCAGCACGTAGCTGAGGAACTTGCTGGTGTCTTCGATGACTTTCTTGCTCATGTTCTTCCTTGATAACGGGGGCAGCCGTTGGATTGCGTTCGCCGGCAAGCCGGCTCCTACGGGGGGGCTGTAGGAGCCGGCTTGCCGGCGAAGGGGGGCGACAGGTCAGCGACGATCAGCGACCACGCCAATCAGCACCAGCACCACCAGCAGCACCGGCGCCAGGCTGTAGTTGTTGAACTGACTCAGGCCGCGGACGATCCACGGCGTGGCATAGATCAGCGCCAGGCCGCTGCCGACCATGCACAGCAAGGCCATCAGCGGCACGCGCAGGGCGCCGGCGATGCCGCCCAGGCGTTGCTCGACCCAGCCCTTGATGTCCGCGCCGAACAGCACCAGCAGACAGCCCACCAATGCCAGGGCGATTTCCGAGAGGTTGCTGCGACTCCAGCGGGACACGGTGGCAAGCAGGTCGAGTACCAGATCCATGTGATTTCCTTAGATCAGAAAGTATTGCAGCAGGTCATTGAGGAAGAGTTGCCCGCGGGCCGTGGCCGCCAGGCGTGACGGTTCGACCTGCAACAAGCCACTTTGTTCGGCCTGGCGCCGACCTTCGGCAAGGCTGGCCAGATCCAGGCCGGTGCGTTGGGCGAACAGCGCCGCGTCCACACCGTCGGTAAGGCGCAGAGCGTTCATCAGGAACTCGAACGGCAGCTCCTCGTTGCCCAGGGCCTTCTCGCCGGCCTTGAACGGCTTGGCCGGGTTCAGGTAGTCCTTGGGCAGGCGGGTCTTCCAGGTGCGCAGAATGCGCCCGTCCGGGTGGCTGAGCTTGCCGTGGGCACCGGCACCGATGCCGATGAAGTCGCCGAAGCTCCAGTAGTTCAGGTTGTGCCGCGCCGCGCGTCCGGGCTGGGCGTAGGCCGAGACTTCGTACTGGGCGTAGCCATGCTCGGCCAGCAGGGCCTGGCCGGCTTCCTGGATATCCCACAGGGTGTCGTCTTCCGGCAGCACCGGTGGCTGGTTCCAGAACACCGTGTTGGGTTCCAGGGTCAGCTGATACCAGGACAGGTGGGTCGGCTTCATGGCGATGGCCTGACGCAGATCGCCCAGGGCATCGTCCAGGGACTGATCCGGCAAGCCGTGCATCAGGTCCAGGTTGAAGTTGTCGAATCCGGCCTGGCGCGCCATGCCGGCGGCGCGAATCGCTTCGTCACCGTTGTGGATGCGGCCCAGGGCCTTGAGCTTCTGTTCCTGGAAGCTCTGGATGCCGATGGACAGGCGGTTGATTCCCAGGGCGCGATAGGCGGTGAATTTCTCCTGCTCGAAGGTCCCGGGGTTGGCTTCCAGGGTGATTTCGATATCGCTGGCGAAGGCGATGCGTTGTTCCACGCCCTGGAGCAGCCGCCCCAGGGCCTGGGCGCTGAACAGGCTCGGAGTACCGCCGCCGAAGAAGATCGAACTCAGCTCGCGGCCATGCACCGCGTGCAGCTCCAGGTCGAGGTCGGCCAGCAGGGCGTCGACGTACTCTTCTTCCGGCAACGTTGGGCTGGCGGCGTGGGAGTTGAAATCGCAATAAGGGCATTTGCGTACACACCACGGGATGTGGATGTACAGCGCCAGGGGCGGCAACTGGGGCAGCGCCGCCCGAGGCGTTGGCGCGCCGCCGAGAATCAGCGGCGACGCGGATCGGTCCTGGCTCATTGCAGGCCCAGGCGTTGCCGCAGAATGGCCATGGCGCGGGCGCGGTGGCTGAGCTGGTTTTTCTCCACGGGGCCCAGCTCGGCGCTGGAGCAGTCACGTTCCGGCACCCAGAACAGCGGGTCGTAGCCGAAACCGTGTTCGCCACTGGCGGCGGTGAGGATGCGCCCGTGCCACAGGCCTTCGCAGAGGATCGGCAACGGATCGTCGGCGTGCCGCACCAGGGCCAGGACGCAGACGAACTGCGCGCCGCGTTGCTCCTCGGGCACATCCTTCAGGGCTTCGAGCAGCTTGGCGTTGTTCGCCGCGTCGCCCTGGCCGTCGGCATAGCGCGCCGAGTAGATGCCCGGCGCGCCGCCGAGAAAGTCCACAGCCAGGCCGGAATCGTCCGCCAGTGCCGGCAAGCCGGAAATGCGCGCGGCATTGCGCGCCTTGAGGATGGCGTTTTCGACGAACGACAGACCGGTTTCTTCCGGCTCGACGCTGCTGAACTCGCCGATCGAGCGCAGTTGCACCGAGGCGCCGAGCATGGCCTGGAGTTCTTTGAGTTTGCCGGCGTTGTGGCTGGCCAGTACGAGTTGCGTGAGGTTCATTATTCGCCCGGGAATAGCTCTTGGTTGAAGCTGAAGCTGTTGGTGTCACCGCCCGTTTGCACGGTGATGGTGAACGTACGGTTTTCTTGCTGTTCCACCGGGAACTGGGCGATGTAGTAGATCGCGCCCTGTTCGGTGATCTGGCGGAATTTCAGCGGGATGCTCTTGCTGGTCAGGTCCTTGACCGTACCGCTGACCTGGCCGACCAGCGGCTTGCCATCCTTGATCAGGGAGACGTTGATCACGCCCTGGTTCTTGCTGCGAACCAGCTCTGCCGCTCTGGCGATGTCAGGCTGCAGGTAGGTGGAGTTGAAGGTGTTGTAGTGCACGGTGATGTCACCGAACACTTCTTTGCGTTCGCCCTTGATCGGGTCCGCGGCCAGGGCGCTCAGGCTCAGGCAGGCGGCCAATAGAAATGTAACCAGACGTCCCATGGTGGTTCTCCTCGATGCAACGTGGTTTATACCGCGACTTTGTGATCCTGCAGGCCGGGACTGCTGACGCGGTAGATGCCGATCTCTCCCAACAGATTAGGCCATAGCTTACTGGCCCACCCGTGGCGGTGTTGTTGATCGACGGCAAGGCGGTTGATCACCCGGGCTTGCCGCTCGCGGCACAGCTCTTCGAAGTCCTCGAAGGTGCAGAAGTGGATGTTCGGCGTGTTGTACCAGGTGTACGGCAGGAACTCCGAGACCGGCATCCGACCCTTGCTGGCCAGGTACCAGCGGCAGCGCCAGTGGCCGAAGTTGGGGAAAGTGATGATGCACTGGCGGCCGACCCGGAGCATTTCGTCGAGGATCTTGTCCGGGTAGTGCACGGCCTGCAGGGCCTGGGTCATGACCACGATATCGAAGCTGTTGCTGGCGAAGTTGCCCAGGCCCTTGTCCAGGTCCTGCTCGATCACGTTGATGCCCTTGGCCACGCACTCGGCAATGTTGTCCGGGTCGTTTTCCAGGCCGTAGCCGGTGACTTGCTTGTGTTCCTGCAGCCAGCTCAGCAGCTCGCCGTTACCGCAGCCCAGGTCGAGGACGCGGCTGCCGGCGGGGATCCATTCCTGGATGATTTCCAGATCGGCTCTCATCGAGTCCTCACAAGGTAATGCGGTTCATGTAGTGACTAAAGGCCTGCAAGTAGCGCGGGATCGGGATCAGGAAGGCGTCGTGCCCCTGGGGTGCGTCGATCTCCAGGTAGCAGACGTCCTTGCGCGCCGCCATCAGCGCGTCCACCAGCTCCCGGGAACGGGCCGGGGAGAAGCGCCAGTCGGTGGTGAAGGACATCACGCAGAACTTGGCGCTGGCGTTGGCGAAGGTCTTGGCCAGGTCGTCGTCGAAGTTTGCCGCCGGGTCGAAATAGTCCAGGGCCTTGGTCATCAGCAGGTAGGTGTTGGCGTCGAAACGCCCGGAAAACTCTTCGCCCTGATAGCGCAGGTAGCTTTCCACCTGGAATTCGACGCTGTGGAAGTCGTAGTTGAGCTTTTCGCTCTTGAGGCCGCGGCCGAATTTCTCGCCCATGGAGTCATCGGACAGGTAGGTGATGTGCCCGACCATGCGCGCCAGCATCAGCCCGCGCTTGGGGATCACGCCTTGTTCCTGGAAGGAACCGCCGTGGAACTCCGGGTCGGTGAGAATCGCCTGGCGTGCCACTTCGTTGAAGGCAATGTTCTGCGCCGAGAGCTTGGGGGCCGAGGCGATGGCCAGGCAGTGCCGTACCCGGTCCGGGTAGGTGATGGTCCATTGCAGGGCCTGCATGCCGCCCAGGCTGCCGCCGATCACCGCCGCCCACTGGGCAATGCCCAGGCGGTCCGCCAGGCGCGCCTGGCTGTGCACCCAGTCTTCCACGGTAAGCACCGGGAAGTCGGCGCCGAACGGCTTGCCGGTTTCCGGATTGAGGCTGCTGGGGCCGGTGGAGCCGTTGCAACCGCCGAGGTTGTTGAGGCTGACCACGAAGAACTTGTTGGTGTCGATCGGCTTGCCGGGACCGATGCAGCTGTCCCACCAACCGGGTTTGCGGTCATCAACGCTGTGGTAGCCGGCGGCGTGGTGATGGCCGGACAGGGCGTGGCAGATCAGCACCGCGTTGCTGGCGCTGGCGTTGAGCTGACCATAGGTTTCGTAGATCAGGTCGTAGGCCGGTAGCGCGCGTCCGCAGGCCAGGGCCAGAGGATCGCTGAAGTGCGCTATTTCTGGCGTGACCAGACCAACAGAATCGGGGGGAAAGGCAGTTGGCATCGACCCTGCTCTCATTTAAATGAGGCGTAAGTCTAAAGACCGCTGCCCCCAGCGGCAAGCAAAGCCCGGGGCTGTATTTGGTTGGAGAAATGGCGGGGTGAGATTCGCTGGCAAGCCAGCGCCCACAGCGGACCTGGGGCGTAGGAGCCGGCTTGCCGAAGAATCAGGCAGGGCGCGCCAGCCCCGGCAGATCCGGCAGCTTCTTCGGCGCTTGCAGGCGCACGCGCTTCTGCCGGTTCAACTCGCCACTGACCAGGCTGACGTGGCTCTTGGGAATGCCGAAAGCCTTGGCCAGGAACGCCATCAAGTGAGCATTGGCCTTGCCCTCCACAGGCGGGGCGGTGAGGCGGATCTTCAGCCGCTCCCCATGCAGGCCAGAGAACTCGTCGCTGCTGGCCTTGGGTTGCAGGTGACAATCGAGAATCAGATCGTCACCGTCCCAGCGGAAGTAGCTCATCAGATCAGCCCGAACAACTCAGGGGGCATGAAGGTGTAGAGCGCCAGGCGCGGAATCAGCCACTGTTGCACCAGCTGGATCACGATGAAGGCCAGGATTGGCGAGATGTCCAGGCCGCCCAGGTTGGGCACGATGCGCCGGAATGGGGCCAGCAGCGGCTCGCTGATCTGGTAGGCCAGTTCCGCGCCCGGGCTCTGGCTGCCAGGAGCGACCCAGGACAGGATCACGCTGATGATCATGGCGAAGAACCAGATCTTCAGGAACAGCGCGAAGATGCCGATCGGCGCCCACAGCAGCAGTCCCAGGGCATTGAAGGAGATTTGGCTGAGGGTCAGGACGATGGCGAACAGCGCCATTTGGACGATCAGGGCCAGGACCAGCGAGGACATGTCGAGCCCGAACATGCTGGGGATCACCCGGCGCAGGGGTTTGAGCAGTGGCTGGGTGGCGCGCACGATGAACTGGCAGATAGGGTTGTAGAAGTTCGCCCGCACCACTTGCAGCATGAAGCGCAGCAGGACCACCAGCAGGTACAGGCTGCCCAGGGTCTGAATCACAAAAATGGCAGCGTCGTTGAGTCCGAACATTATCGATTCCTTTGTAGGGGCGAGTTAACGACCGAGTTGTTCGGCCATTTCGGCCGAGCGGTGCGCGGCGGCACCCAATGCTTTTTCCACCAGGGCTTCAAAGCCGTTGGCCTGGAACGATTTGATCGCGGCTTCCGTGGTGCCGGCTGGCGACGTTACGCGGCGACGCAGCTCGGCGGCGTCGACGTCACTGGACACTGCCATGTGGGCCGCCCCCAGGGCGGTCTGCAGGGTCAGTTGGGCGGCGGTTTCCCGAGGCAGGCCGAGCTTTTCGCCAGCGGCGGTCATGGCTTCGATCAGCAGGAAGAAATACGCCGGGCCGCTGCCGGACACCGCGGTCACAGCGTCCAGTTGCTGCTCTTGATCCAGCCACAGGGCGATGCCCACGGCGGACAGCAGTTCTTCGGCCTGATGGCGCTGTTCAGGGCTGACCTGGGCGGTGGCATACAGGCCGCTGACGCCCTGGCGCAGCAGCGCCGGGGTGTTGGGCATGCAGCGCACGATCGGTTGCTCGCCGAGCCAGTGGTTCATGCTGGCGCAGGTGATGCCGGCGGCAATGGACACCACCAGCTGCTGCGGCTGCAGGCTCGGGCGCAGGGCTTCGCACACGGCTTTCATGGCCTGGGGTTTGACCGCCAGGACGATCACATCGACGCCGGCGATGGCTTCGGCGTTGTCGGCGAACACCTGGATGCCATGTTCGGCAGCCACCTTGGCCCGGGTTTCGGCGCCGGGGTCACTGGCACGGATCTGTGCCGCCTCAAGGCCTTTGGCCCGCAGGCCACCGATGAGGCTGGCCGCCATGTTGCCGGCGCCGATAAAAGCGATACGAGTCGTGTTCATGACAGGTCCTTATGAGAGGTCAGTGTCAGTCGCATCAGGACTGACTGTAGTCGCGGGCACCAAACAGTGCGGTACCGATCCGCACCCAGGTGGCGCCCTGGGCGATGGCCGCTTCGAGGTCGTGGCTCATGCCCATGGAAAGGGTGTCCAGGGGCAGCTTGAGGTTGTCGCGCAGTTGGTTGTTCAGGGCCTGCACCGCCGCGAAGGCGGCTTCCTGGGCGGCGCGGTCCTCGGTGGGCTCGGGAATCGCCATCAGCCCGCGCAGTTGCAGGCGTGGCAAGGCGCTGATGGCCCTGGCCAGGTCTGGCAGGTCGGCCGGGGTACAGCCGGACTTGCTGGCTTCGCCACTGACATTCACCTGGATGCAGATGTTCAGCGGTGGCAGTTCGGCGGGGCGTTGCTCGGACAGGCGTTGTGCGATTTTCAAGCGATCCACGGAATGCACCCAGGCAAAATGCTCGGCAATGGCGCGAGTCTTGTTCGACTGAATGGGGCCGATGAAGTGCCAACTCAAGGGCAGGTCCGCCAGTTCCTGTTGTTTGCCCAGGGCTTCTTGCAGGTAGTTCTCGCCGAAGTCCCGCAGGCCGGCGGCATAGGCTTCGCGCAGGGCGGCGGCGGGTTTGGTCTTGCTCACGGCCAGCAGCATGACGCTGTCCGGGGCACGCTGTGCGGCCTGGCAGGCGCTGCGGATACGCTCGGCTAGCTGGGCAATGTTGTCTGCTATCGTGGACATTCGATTTCTTCTCAAAAGTACCGGCGACCGGGAGCCTGTGACCTTGGCCGCCAACCGCCGCATGAATCCACCAGACCCTGATTGTCGACCGGCCCGAGCATCGCTCAAGGGCCGCGCCGGTCATTGCCCGGCATGGCGGCTGGGTCTGAAGCTCGCGGCATTCTACTGGAATTGGGGGGCACTATGGACATCACCGAACTCCTGACTTTGAGCATCTCCCGGGGCGCTTCCGACCTGCATCTGTCTGCCGGACTGGCGCCGATGTTGCGCATTGATGGCGATATTCGTCCGCTGGACAGCCCGGCGCTGGATGCACAGCAGGTGCTGGCCTTGATGCATGGCCTGATGAGCGAGCCACAGCGGCAGGTGTTCGCCAGCCAGCAGGATCTGGACTTTGCCTACGAACTGCCGGGCGTGGCGCGGTTCCGGGTCAATGCCTTCCAGCACTCCCGGGGAGCGGCTGCAGTGCTGCGCCTGATCCCGTCACGGGTACTGAGCTTGGAGGCGTTGGGACTGGGGCAAGTGTTTCAGCAGATTGCCGAAGCGCCCCGGGGGCTGGTGCTGGTCACCGGGCCCACCGGTAGCGGCAAGTCCACCACCTTGGCGGCGATGATCGATCACCTGAACCAGCATCGGCAGCAGCACATCCTCACCCTCGAAGACCCCATCGAGTTCATTCATCCGCAGAAAAGTTGCCTGATCCACCAGCGCGAAGTGCCGCGTGATACCCGCAGTTTCGCCACCGCCTTGCGTGCGGCGCTGCGGGAGGACCCGGACGTGATCCTGCTGGGAGAGTTGCGCGATCTGGAAAGCATTCGCCTGGCCCTGACCGCCGCCGAAACCGGGCACCTGGTGTTCGCCACCTTGCACACTGCATCCGCGGCCAAGAGCATCGACCGGCTGGTGGACGTGTTCCCGGGGGAGGAAAAGGCCCTGGTGCGCTCGATGCTGGCCGAGTCGTTGCAGGCGGTCATTGCCCAGGTGTTGCTGAAGAAAGTGGGCGGTGGGCGGGTGGCGGCTCACGAAATCATGCTGGGCAATGCGGCGATCCGTAACCTGATTCGCGAGGACAAGGTGGCGCAGATGTATTCGGCGATCCAGACCGGCGGGGCCCAGGGCATGCGCACCCTGGACATGAGCCTCAAGGCATTGCTGGGGCAAGGGCTGATCAGCCGAGAACAGGCGCGGGATCAGGCCCGGATGCCGGAGAGCTTTTGACAGGGCTGGAAATGCATTCGCCGGCAAGCCGGCTCCTACAGGTGGGTGTAGGAACCGGCTTGCCGGCGAATGGGCGAATCAGCAGATCAGCGCTGCACGACCCGCAGAGGAGCCTGTTCCTTGGGCAGTACCCGCTTGGCAACCACGTAGTGGCTCTGCCAGTAGGGTTTCTTCAGGGTGTCGATGGTCACTGCCTTGCCGCGCCGTGGGGCGTGGATAAAGCGGTCTTCGCCCAGGTAGATGGCGACGTGGTTGACCTTGCGGCTCTTGATGTTGAAGAACAGCAGATCGCCCGGCTTCAGGTCCTTGCGCTCGACCTTCTGCCCGTGGCCGCTGGCCATGGCGTTGGAGGTGCGTGGCAGGTCCACGGCGGCAACGTCATTGAAGGCGTAGCGCACCAGGCCGCTGCAATCGAAGCCTTTACTTGGGCTGCTGCCGCCCCAACGATAGGGGGTGCCCAGCACATTGACCGCACGGCTGAGGACAGTGGTGCTTGGCCGGCCGGCGTTGTTGGCCACCAGCTTGCTGTCGGCCTTGCTCAGGCGGGTGGGGTGCTTGATGGTGGTCTTGTTCTTGGCGGTGACCGTCGAAACATGGGGTTTCGGGGTGTAGCCATTAACGTTGGGAAGTCGTTGCTCACGGTTGGTGGCGTGGGCGGCCAGTGGCATTAATAGGCAAATGGTTAGCCATGTCTTGAAAAATGGTCGCATTAGGCAAGGCTCTTATTTGGTTAGCGCGCAACTTTATAACAGCTTTCAGGTCACTTCCGTGGCCGTTTGTCGATTCAACCTTGGGGTCAACTTCGGCAAAGAGGTGGCAACTTGACGCAGAAAACCGTCAGAAGTCAGGCAGTACAAGGCTTTGGCGGAACAGAAGGTAACATTGTCCACACGTCGAAAGCCTGTAAAAAAGTCACAAAGATTTTAAGAATATTTATCTATCACCTAGCAAGAGGCTCTTAATGAACACCTATCGTCAGGATGCATCCGCCCATGACACCCACAGCAAGGTGATCGGTTACCTGTTGTGGATTCTCGGTTTTACCGGCGCTCACCGCTTCTATTACGGCAAGCCGGTGACCGGGACCATCTGGTTCTTCACCCTCGGTCTATTGGGCATTGGCTGGCTGATCGACTTGTTCCTGATCCCGTCCATGGATCGGGAAGCGGACTTGCGCTTTACCTCTGGTCCCGTGGAATACAGCGTGGCCTGGATTCTGCTGACCTTCCTCGGGGTATTTGGCGTACATCGCATGTACCAGGGCAAATGGTTGAGCGGTGTGCTCTACCTGTTCACCGGTGGTTTGTTCTTCCTGGGGGTGCTGTACGACTTCTGGACCCTGAACGACCAGGTCTCCCTGGAAAACGCCAAACGCCGTTGACCCAGTCAGCGGCGCAGGCAGTGATGGCGTTGCATGTAGCTGTTGCCGCAGGCCGCCATCAGGAGCGGCGGCTCCTTCGGAGCCGTTCGCAGCCTGCGGCAGCGGCTACAGGGCACCAGCCAGGCAATCAGCCTTGATAGCTGATATGCCCATCCACCAGGGTGTAGCGCACCGTGCCCGGCAGGCTATGGCCGAGGAACGGGCAGTTCTCGCCCTTGGACAGCCAGCGCTCGCCGGCCACGGTGGAACTGGCAGGGTCGAACAGCACCAGGTCCGCTGCGCCACCTTCCACCAGCTTGCCCGCTGGCAGGCGCAAGGCCTCGGCAGGACCAGCGCTGAGGCGCGCCAGCAGGGTCGGCAGGTCCAGTAAACCGTCCTGAACCAGGGTCAGGGCCAGTGGCAGCAGCAACTCGACGCTGCTGATGCCGGGCTCGGTGGCCCCGAACGGCGCCAGCTTGGCATCGCGCTCGTGGGGCTGGTGATGGCTGGAGATGGCTTGCACCACCCCGGACTTCACCGCTGCACGCAGGGCATCACGGTCGGCCCGCGAGCGCAGTGGCGGCTGCACGTGATACAGGCTGGAGAAGTCGATCAGCGCCTCATCGGTGAGGATCAGCTGATACAGCGCCACATCGGCGGTCACTGGCAGGCCGCGGGCCTGGGCCTGGGCAATCAGTTCCACGCCCCGGGCGCTGGTCAGCTGGCTGAAGTGAGCGCGCACGCCGCTTTGTTCCACCAGCAGCAGGTCCCGGGCCAGGGCCACGGTTTCCGCGCTTTCCGGGATGCCCGGCAAACCGAGGAAGCTGGCGGTAGCACCTTCATGGGCCAGGCCGCCTTCGGCCAGGTCGCGGTCCTGGGAGTGGAAGATCACTGTCAGGTCGAAGGTGGCGGCGTATTCCAGGGCACGGCACAGGGTGCGGGTGCTGCGGAAGCCTTCCAGGCCATTGCCGAAGGCCACGCAGCCGGCGTCACGCAACGCGATCAGCTCCGCCAACTGCTCGCCCTCCAGGCCCTTGCTCAGAGCCCCGATCGGGAACACCTTGCTGTTGCCGGCTTCCCGGGCGCGGTCGAGGATCAGTTCGGCCACGGCCGAGGTATCCAGTACCGGTTTGGTATGCGGCGGGCAGCACAGACTGGTGACGCCACCGGCCGCGGCGGCGCGGGTTTCGCTGGCAATGCTGCCCTTGCGGCTGTAGCCCGGCTCGCGCAGGGCCACGCTCAGGTCCACCAGGCCGGGCGCGGCCACCAGGCCCTTGGCGTCGATGATAGTGACGGCATTGAAACCATTGGGTGCGGCGCCGATGGCGACGATCTTGCCGGCTTCCAGGTGCAGATCAGTGGTTTGATCCAGGCCGCTGCTTGGATCGATGACGCGGGCGCCGAGAATGCTGAGCTTCACTGGGCGTTCTCCTGCTCGAATTGTCGCTGGGCGGTCTGCCCGCTCATGGCCATGGACAGTACCGCCATGCGCACTGCAATGCCGTAGGTCACCTGATTGAGGATCACCGAGTGCGGACCGTCGGCCACCGCCGATTCGATCTCCACACCGCGGTTGATCGGGCCTGGGTGCATGACGATGGCGTCGGGCTTGGCCCCGGCCAGGCGTGCGGTGGTCAGGCCGAACAGGCGGTAGAACTCGCCTTCGCTGGGCAGCAGGCCGCCCTGCATGCGTTCACGCTGCAGGCGCAACATGATCACCACGTCCACGTCTTTCAGGCCTTCGGTCATGTCGGTGTAGACCTTGACCCCGTACTGCTCGATGCCGATCGGCAGCAGGGTTTTCGGTGCGATCACGCGGATGTCCGGGCAGCCGAGGGTTTTGAGCGCCAGCATGTTCGAGCGCGCCACCCGCGAGTGCAGGATGTCGCCGACGATGGCCACCGAGAGGTTCTCGAAGCCGCCCTTGTGCCGGCGGATGGTCAGCATGTCGAGCATGCCCTGGGTCGGGTGGGCGTGACGGCCGTCGCCGCCGTTGATGATCGCCACTTGCGGGCACACGTGTTCGGCGATGAAGTGCGCGGCGCCGGAGTCGCCGTGGCGTACCACGAACATGTCGGCGGCCATGGCTTCCAGGTTGCGCAGGGTGTCCAGCAGGGTTTCACCCTTGCTCGCCGAGGAGGTCGAGACATTCAGGGTGATCACGTCCGCCGACAGCCGCTGGGCCGCCAGTTCGAAGGTGGTGCGGGTACGGGTGGAGTTCTCGAAGAACACGTTGCACACGGTCTTGCCGCGCAGCAGCGGGACTTTCTTGACCGCCCGGGCGCCGACTTCGAGGAAGGAGTCGGCGGTGTCGAGGATTTCTGTCAGCAGCTCGCGGTTCAGGCCGTCGAGGGACAGGAAATGGCGCAGCTGGCCCTGATCGTTGAGCTGCAGCGGGCGCTTGGCGTCTAGAGGCGTCATCGCAATGGACTCTTAAAAGGGCGAGTTAGAGGGCGAGGTCTTGGAGCTCGAGTTGAAGCGGCGCAGGACCGGACAATTTTACCCGCTCGTGGGCGGCCAGCGACAGGGTCGCGCCCACCACATTCGGACGAATCGGCAGCTCGGCGGCGTTCAGGTCCAGCAGGCAGACCAGGGTCACGCTGGCTGGACGGCCATAGTCGAACAGCTCGTTGAGGGCGGCGCGGATGGTCCGGCCGCTCATCAGCACGTCATCGATCAGCACCAGATGCTGGCCTTCGATCTCGAACGGCAGTTCCGAGGGGCGAACTTGCGGGTGCAGGCCGTTCTGGCTGAAGTCGTCGCGGTAGAAGGACACATCCAGGGTGCCCAGGGGTGCGTCGCTGCCCAGGGCTTCCAACAGGGCCTGGGCCACCCACACGCCACCGGTACGGATACCGATGAAGCGCGGCTCGCTGATGGCGCGCTGGGCCAGGTGGGCGTTGAGATCAGTGGCCATCTGGCTGATCAGGGCGGCGGGATTGGGCAGGCTCATGGTGGCTCCTTCGTGGGCTCGCGCCTGCTGCCGGGCAGCAGGGCACGGGAACTTACGGCTGGTGTTGGGCCAGGAGGCGCGCAGCCTTGGGCCGCGCATCTTCAGGATTCGGGATCTCAGGTATTCAACAGCGTGGCGTTTTCGTCGAGCCAGCCCTGCAGCAGCAGGGCCGCGGCGATGGCGTCTACCGGGTTGTCGCGGTAACTGCCTTTCTGCCCGCCCCGGGCCAGGCGTTCGCCCTTGGCCTCGAAGGTGGTCAGGCGTTCATCGTGGGTATAGAAGGGCACATTGAAGCGGCCGTTCAGGCGCCGGGCGAACTTCTCGGCGCGCACGCACATGTCGCTGGGGCTGCCGTCCATGTTCAGGGGCAGGCCCACCACCACGGCGTCGGGTTTCCATTCCTTGATCAGGGCTTCCACCTGATTCCAGTCCGGCACGCCGTTCTGCGCCTTCAGGGTGCACAGCTCACGGGCCTGGCCGGTGATGGCCTGACCCACAGCAACGCCGATCTGCTTGGTGCCGTAGTCGAAGCCCAGGATCAGTCGCAAGGCCATCAGGCGTGCCCCGCCTGGCTGGTGAGCAGGCTGAGGTTGACCCCCAGGTGCCGGGCGGCGGCTTCCAGGCGCAATTCGCTGCTGGTGTTGAACAGGATGTCGGCGTCGAAGGGGCAGGTCAGCCAGGCGTTGTCCGCCAGTTCGGCTTCCAGCTGCCCGGCTTCCCAGCCGGCATAGCCCAGGGCGATCAGGCTCTTGGCCGGGCCCACGCCGTCGGCAATGGCGAACAGCACATCCTGGGAGGTGGACAGGGACAGCCCTTCGAATTCCACCGTGGCCTGATAGATCGGGCCGTTGGGGTGCAGGACAAAACCGCGATCAGTCTGCACCGGGCCGCCGCTGAAGATCGGCACATGCTGGCACAGCAGCGACGGTTCTTCGTCGGGGCGCAATTGTTCGAGGATATCGGCCAGGCTCAGGTCCAGGGGCCGATTGATCACCAGGCCCATGGCGCCACTGGCATTGTGCTCGACGATATAGGTCAACGTCTGGGCAAAATTCGGGTCGGCCATATGGGGCATGGCGATCAGGAAGTGATGCTTGAGATAGCTGGGGCTGACATTTTTCATGAGCGCTAGTGTGGCGGTGGCGGGCCCGGCTGACAAGCGCGCCCTGTGCAGGAGCTGGCTTGCCAGCGAAGGCGTCATTGGCATTTGCGCCGCTCTGTCGGGCCTCTTCGAGGTCACAGGGGCGAAAGATCAGTTGCTGGACAGTTTGTCGCCCCGGGCGAAGCGCCAGGTGCGGATGATTTCCAGGCGGTCGATGTCCGACAGGTCGCCGGTAAAGGGGGCGAACGGCGCCGCCAGGCGCACGATGCGTTGGGCGGCCTGGTCCAGCAGCGGCTGGCCGGAGGACTCCAGCACCAGCACTTCGTACAGGGAACCGTCGCGGTTGATCGAGACCATCAGCCGCAAGTTGCCGTAGATCTGCTTGCGCCGGGCTTCCTCGGGGTAGTTGAGGTTGCCGATGCGCTCGACCTTCTTGCGCCACTCGTCCTTATACCAGGCGCCCTTGTCGCGCATGGTGGAGGCGGCGCTCAGGCGGTGGATGCGTGGGCGCTTGGCGTACAGCTGCTGTTCGTTGGCCAGTTCGGCTTCCAGGCTGGAAATCTCGCTGGACAGTTGGGCGCTGTCGAAACGCGGGGTATCGGCCTTTGGCGTCGGGTCTTTCTTGACCTCTTCACGCTGGGTCACGGTCTTTTTCGGCTTCGGCGCGGTGGTGGCCACGGCCGCTTTGGGCGCGACTTCCTTGACTTCAGGTTTGACTGACGGTGGCGGCACGACCTTTTTCACCGAGTTGTCCTGAAAGGGGGCGACTTCGGTGGTTTTCGGAATGGCCTTCTTGTCCAGGGTGCCGCTGCCTTCCTGGTTTTCCTGGGCGAGGAAGTCGGCCTTCTTCGGCTTGGTCTCGCTCTTGAAGGTGGCCAGGGTGATTTCCAGGGTCTTGCTGATCGCCTTGGGTTCGGCAAAGGAAAAGCCCAGGCCGAGGATCAGTGCCAGGTGCAGGAGCGCCGCCAGGAACAGGGTAAATCCCAGGCGATCGGCCGCGCGCACGCCGCTATGGGCCAGCTCGGGGGGCAGATCGGACGGGAGGTTCATCGACGGTTCGACATCACAGGAGGCATCACACAACCAACATCACGGTTTCACAGGCGGCGCATGATAACGCAATGTTGGTTTCAAGCCTTGAGTGCCAAGCTTCAAGCGACAAGCTGCAGCTTGATGCAGATCAAGCTTGCGGCTTGTTGCTGGCGGCTTGCAGTTTGCGTTCGATGGCATCCATCAGCCGTGCGCCGATCTGGGTGCCGAAGGCATTGTCGATTTCACGGATGCAGGTGGGGCTGGTGACGTTGATTTCCGTCAGGTGCTCGCCGATCACGTCGAGGCCGACGAACAGCAGGCCCTTGGCCCGCAGGGTCGGGCCGACCTGAGCGGCAATCCAGCGATCCTTGTCGCTCAGTGGACGGGCCTCGCCACGACCGCCGGCGGCCAGGTTGCCACGGGTTTCACCGGCGGCGGGGATGCGCGCCAGGCAGTAATCCACCGGCTCGCCATCGATCATCAGGATGCGCTTGTCGCCGTCCTTGATGGCCGGCAGGTAGGCCTGGGCCATGATCTGCTGGCTGCCGAGCACGGTCAGGGTTTCCAGGATCACCGACAGGTTCGGGTCGCCGGCGCGGTGACGGAAGATCGAGGTGCCGCCCATGCCGTCCAGGGGCTTGAGAATCACATCGCCATGCTGGGCGGCGAACTCGCGCAATACATCGGCGCGACGGCTGACCACGGTGGGCGGGGTGCACTGTGGGAACAGGGTGGCAAACAGCTTTTCATTGCAGTCGCGCAGGCTTTGGGGCTTGTTCACCACCAGCACGCCGGCGCTTTCGGCCTGTTCCAGCAGGTAGGTGGAGTAGACGAACTCCATGTCGAAGGGCGGGTCCTTGCGCATCAGGATCACGTCCAGATCGCTCAGCGGGCAGTCGATCTCGGCGTCCAGCTCGAACCATTTCTCCGGGTTGGCGAACACCTGCAGCGGCCGCATGCGCGCCCGGGCCACGCCGGCGCCCTGGTACAGGTCGCGCTGCTCCATATAGAAGAGGGTCCAGCCGCGCTCCTGGGCGGCCAGCAGCATGGCCAGCGAGCTGTCCTTCTTGTAGGAGATGCTGGCGATAGGGTCCATGACAATCCCGACGCGAACGCTCATGGGTGGATTCCTTTAAGAAAATGAGTGGATGCAAGGCAAAAAAAGTGGCGTCAGAGTGGCGCTGACAAGGGCCTGGGTCAAGGAAAAACCACTGCCTGGCGTGGTCCATAGATTGCAGGGGGGAGAGTGTGCTAAAAAGGCTCGCATGCCGGGCCGAGGCCTTGAAGTTCAAGGGTTTGGGGCGTTGGCCAGCGGTACCGGATCAAATCATTCGCTGGGGCGATGGCAGAGCAGATATGGAACAGCATTCCAACGCCTTGAAGGTGATGGTGATCGACGATTCGAAGACGATTCGCCGCACGGCCGAAATGCTGCTGAAGAACGTCGGCTGTGAAGTCATTACCGCAGTGGACGGCTTCGAAGCGCTGTCGAAGATCGTCGACCACCACCCCGGAATCATTTTCGTCGACATCATGATGCCGCGGCTCGACGGTTATCAGACCTGTGCGCTGGTGAAGAACCACAGCGCGTTCAAGTCCATTCCCGTGATCATGCTGTCCTCCAAGGACGGCCTGTTCGACAAGGCCAAGGGGCGTATCGTCGGCTCCGACCAGTTTTTGACCAAACCCTTCAGCAAGGAAGAACTGCTGAGCGCAATCAAGGCCCACGTTCCGGACTTTGTCGCGCTTGCGCCACAGTAGACACGCACAATGGTGTCCGGCCCGCGGGCCGCGCGCCTATACCGTATGGGGAAGACCATGGCTCGTATTCTGATCGTCGATGACTCGCCGACTGAAATGTACAAACTCACCGGCATGCTGGAAAAGCACGGCCATGAAGTGCTCAAGGCCGAGAACGGTGCCGACGGCGTGGCCCTGGCCCGGGAAGAAAAACCCGATGCGGTGCTGATGGACATCGTCATGCCCGGCCTCAACGGCTTCCAGGCCACCCGGCAGTTGACCAAGGACGCCGAGACCAGCCACATCCCGGTGATCATCATCACCACCAAGGATCAGGAAACCGACAAGGTCTGGGGCACCCGCCAGGGCGCCAAGGACTACCTGACCAAGCCGGTGGACGAAGAGACCCTGATCAAGACCCTGAACAACGTCCTGGCCGGCTGATCGCCCGGCCATGAGCGAATCCCAGACCGCCTTCGAGCTGCTGCTGGAGATCGACCAGCGCTGCCGCCTGCTGGCTGCCGACCTGCCGTCCCAGGAAACCCGCCAGCACAGCTGGAGCGGTATCGGTTTCCGCCTGGGAGAGCACTGGTACGTCGCGGCCATGGGCGAGATCAGCGAAGTCCTGCACGAGCCGCGCTACACCCTGCTGCCCGGGGTCAAACCCTGGGTCAAGGGCGTGGCCAACCTGCGTGGGCGCCTGCTGCCGATCATGGACCTGTGCGGTTTTTTTGGTCATGAACTGTCGCCCCTGCGCAAGCAGCGGCGAGTGCTGGTGGTGGAGTACAAAGAGCTGTTCGCCGGCCTGCTGGTGGATGAGGTGGCCGGCCTGCAGCACTTTGCCCAGGACAGCCTGGAGCCCGGCCTTGGCGGATTCTGCGACGCCGCGATCAATCCCTACCTGCAAGGGCAGTTCCGTCGTGATCAGGTCTGGCAGGTGTTCAGCCCCTTCGCCCTGGCCCGTTCTCCCGGGTTCCTGGAGGTGGCGGCATGAATGACGCCCCGACGGCTGTGCAGCCCGTTTGCAGTGCCATGGCAGGCCCGTGCCTTCCTGGATCAATCCATGCTGCCCTGGCGATGCGTGCGTCCCGGGGACCCGAACGCGGGACCGCCCGCTCGCCACAGGCCTGATCGATGACCAAAGCCAAAACCGGCAAGCCCCTGGAGGGCTCCCGCAGTCGCTCGCAGATCATCGTGCTGTTCATCGCACTGATCGTGTTCATCATGCTGCTGTTCGCCAACTTCGCTTACCTCAATACCCAGGCCACCTACGACAAGCAGTACATCGGCCATGCTGGCGAGCTGCGGGTGCTGTCCCAGCGCATCGCCAAGAACGCCACCGAAGCGGCGGCGGGCAAGGCCGCGGCGTTCAAGCTGCTGGGGGATGCACGCAACGACTTTGCCCAGCGCTGGGGCTATCTGAAGAAGGGCGACCCGGCCACCGGCCTGCCCGGGGCCCCGGTGGCCCTGCGCCAGGAAATGCGCGCCGTGCAGCTGGACTGGGAAAAACTGCTGAAGAACACCGACGCGATCCTGGCCAGCGAACAGACGGTGTTGTCGCTGCACCAGGTGGCCGCGACCCTGGCGGAAACCGTGCCGCAGTTGCAGGTGGAATACGAGAAGGTGGTGGAGATCCTGCTCCAGCGCGGCGCCCCGGCAGCCCAGGTGGCTATGGCCCAGCGCCAGTCGTTGTTGGCCGAACGGATTCTCGGTGCGGTGAATACGGTGCTGGCCGGCGACGAAAACGCCGTGCAGGCCGCCGATGCATTCGGCCGCGATGCCGCACGATTCGGCCAGGTGCTCAACGGCATGCTGCAAGGCAACCCGGGGCTGAAGATCAGCCAGGTCGAAGACCTCGACGCCCGGTCCCGCCTGACGGAGATTTCCGAACTGTTCGAGTTCGTTTCCGGTTCCGTGGACGAGATCCTCGAAACCTCGCCCGAGCTGTTCCAGGTCCGCGAATCGGCGAGCAACATCTTCAGCCTGTCCCAGACCCTGCTGGACGAAGCCTCGCTGCTGGCCACCGGCTTCGAGAACCTGGCCGGCAGTCGCAAGCTGGACACCATCGGCGGTTACGTCCTGGGCCTGCTGGCACTGGCGTCGATCATCCTCATCGGCCTGGTGATGGTCCGCGAAACCAACCGCCAGTTGCTGGAAACCGCCGAGAAGAACGAGCGCAACCAGAACGCGATCATGCGTCTGCTGGATGAGATCGAGGACCTGGCGGACGGCGACCTGACGGTGACCGCTTCGGTGACCGAAGACTTCACCGGCACCATTGCCGATTCCATCAACTATTCCGTCGACCAACTGCGCGACCTGGTGGCCACCATCAACCTCACGGCGGGTCAGGTGGCCGGCGCGGTGCAGGAAACCCAGGCCACCGCCATGCAGCTGGCGGAAGCCTCGGAGCATCAGGCGCAGCAGATTTGCGAAGCTTCCACGGCGATCAACGACATCGCCCAGTCCATCGATCAGGTCTCGGCCACCGCGGCGGAGTCCTCGGCGGTGGCCGAGCGCTCGGTGGAGATCGCCAACAAGGGCAACGAAGTGGTGCACAACACCATCCACGGCATGGACAACATTCGTGAACAGATCCAGGACACCGCCAAGCGCATCAAGCGCCTGGGTGAGTCTTCCCAGGAAATCGGCGATATCGTCAGCCTGATCGACGACATTGCCGACCAGACCAACATCCTGGCCTTGAACGCGGCGATCCAGGCCTCCATGGCCGGGGATGCCGGGCGCGGTTTTGCCGTGGTGGCCGATGAAGTGCAGCGGCTGGCGGAGCGCTCCTCGGCGGCCACGCGACAGATCGAGACCCTGGTGCGGGCGATCCAGACCGATACCAACGAAGCGGTGATCTCCATGGAGCAGACCACCACCGAAGTGGTGCGTGGTGCACGCCTGGCCCAGGACGCCGGGGTGGCCCTGGAAGAAATCGAGGGCGTATCCAGGACCCTGGCGGCGCTGATCCAGAGCATCTCCAATGCGGCCCAGCAACAGACCTCCTCGGCCGGTCAGATTTCCCTGACCATGAACGTGATCCAGCAGATTACCTCGCAAACCTCGTCCGGCTCCACTGCGACCGCCGAGAGCATCGGCAACCTGGCGAAGATGGCCAGCCAACTGCGCCGCTCTGTATCCGGCTTTACCCTGCCGGCGACCCGGGGACCGGCCCCGAATGACAACCGCTGACGCTGGGAACCCGTTTGCGATCTGGCGAGCACAGAAGGTTTTGACTGGAGTGGTTATGGTTGACCGGCATGACTATGTGGCCCTGGAATGGGTCAAGGGCGAAATTGCCGAGACCTTGAAGCAGGCCTATCAGGCACTGGAGCACCTGGCGGACGATCCCCAGGCCTTGGACGCCCTCGACCAGTGCCTGGAGGGGATTCATCAGGTCCATGGCAGCCTGCAGATGGTGGAGTTCTACGGCGCCGCGCTGTTGGCCGAGGAGATGGAGAAACTCGCCCTGGCCCTGCAGCAACAGCGGGTGGCCCAGCGTGACGAAGCCCTGCGCCTGCTGCGCCAGGCCATCAGCCAGTTGCCCCAGTACCTGGACCGGGTGCAGAGCGCCCGGCGCGACCTGCCGTTGGTGGTGTTGCCACTGCTCAACGACCTGCGCAGCGCCCGGGGTGAAAGCCTGCTTTCGGAAACCAGCCTGTTCAGCCCGCAATTGCCCAGCCTGCCGCCTCTTTCCGACAAGGCACTGGCGGCCCTGGAGCCCCTGGAATTCCCGACCCAGTTGCGCAAGCTGCGACACATGCTGCAGACCGCGCTGGTGGACCTGCTGCGTGAGCAGGACGCCGACATTTGCCTGGGCCACATGGCCAAGGTCTTCGAGCGCCTGGAGGCCCTGTGCCAGGATGCGCCGCTGGCGCCTTTGTGGCATATCGCCTCGGCCCTGGTGGAAGGCATGCGCCAGAACGAGATCGCCAACAGCCCGGCGGTGCGCAGCCTGCTCAAGGACGCCGACAAGGAACTCAAGCGGCTCCTGGAGCAAGGCATGCCCGGCATCAACCAGGCGGCGCCCGCCGAGTTGCTCAAGAGCCTGTTGTTCTACATCGCCAAGGCGCGCCACCCCACTCCATTGATGCTGACCATGAAAGAACGTTACGGACTGGACGATGCCTTGCCCGACAGCGCGGTGGTCGACGAGGAGCGGGCCCGCATGGCCGGCCCCGATCGCGATGCCATGCGTTCGGTGCTGGCGGCCGTGTGCGACGGCCTGGTGCGGGTCAAGGAGCGCCTCGACCTGTTCGTGCGCAGCGATCGCCAGCACGCCGGCGACCTGGACAGCCTGCTGTCGCCGCTGCGGCAGATCGCCGACACCCTGGCGGTGCTGGGGTTCGGCCAGCCGCGCAAGGTGATCATCGACCAGTTGGCGGTGGTGCAGAGTCTGGCTCAGGGCCAGCGGGCGCCGGACGACGCGGTGTTGATGGATGTGGCCGGTGCCCTGTTGTATGTCGAGGCGACCCTGGCCGGCATGGTCGGCACTGTGGAGCCGGAGAGTCGCGAAGAAAGCCGCCTGCCCACCACCGACCTGACCCAGATCCACCAACTGGTGATCAGGGAGGCACGGCTCTGCCTGCAGCAGGCCAAGGACCTGATCATCGAGTGCATCGAAGGTGACTGGGAGCGCGAGCTACTGGTTTCGCTGCCAGAGCTGCTGACCCAGGTGCGCGGTGCCCTGGCGATGATTCCGCTGCCCCGTGCCGCCAGTCTGATGGAGGCCTGCAACCAGTTCATCGCCGAGCATCTGCTGCTGGCGCAACCCAGGCCGGCCTGGCAGCAACTGGACCATCTGGCTGACGTGATCACCAGCCTGGAGTACTACCTGGAGCGCTTGAGCGAGGACCATGAAGCCCCGGGCGAAAAGATCCTCGACGTTGCCGAGCAAGGCCTGGCCGCCCTCGGTTATGTACCGGTGGAACAGGTGCCGTTGCTGGATCAGCCCCTGAGTCCCAACCAGGCCCAAGTGGCGCAGGACCTGCAGGCGCTGGATGATCCCCAGGTGGCACAGTCCCTGGCGGATGCGCTGGCGGTGCCAGTATCGGCCCTCAACCCGCCGGCCCTGATCACCCCGGGCAGCCTGCTGCCGCCCCCTCGGGACGAGGAGCCCGTGGACGACGAACTGCGGGAAGTGTTCCTCGAAGAAACCGAGGAAGTGCTGGAAATGCTTCGTGAGTACCTGCCGCGCTGGGCGGCCGACCCCCAGGGCACGTCCGCCCTGAGTGAGCTGCGGCGGGCCTTTCATACCCTCAAGGGCAGCGGCCGCATGGTGCGTGCGCTGGTGCTGGGGGAGTTGGCCTGGGCGGTGGAGAACCTCCTCAATCGGGTGCTGGAACACAGCGTGGCCCCCGGCCCCGAGGTCCTGCAGCTGGTGGAGGACACGCTGGAGCTGTTGCCTGAGCTGATCGCCGAGTTCGCCGTCCAGGGTCAGCGTCAGCGCGATGATGTCGATCGCCTGGCGGCGCGTGCCCATGCCCTGGCCAAGGGCGCCGAGGAGCCCGCCAGCGTGGCGCCGGACGACCACGCCCTCGACCCGCAGTTGCTGGAAATCTTCCGGGCCGAAGCCCAGACCCACCTGGACAGCATCCAGCGTTTTCTCGATCAGGCCGCCGAGCACGTGCCGTTGCAGGCCAGCGACGCACTGCAACGTGCCCTGCACACCCTCAAGGGCAGCGCCTCCATGGCCGGAGTGCTGCCCATCGCCGAGCTGGCCGGGCCCTTCGACCAACTGGCCCGGGAGTACCGGGCGCACCTGATTCCCCTGGACCTGGACGAAGTGGAACTGCTGCTGGAGGCCGAAGGCCTGCTGCGCCGTGGCTTGCGGCAGCTGGACAGTGATCCGCTGGCGCCCATCGATGGTGCGCGCTCATTGGTCGGCCGCGTCCTGGTGCTGCTGGGGGAGCGGCTGGAAGCCTTGCTCAACGCCCCGGACAGTGCCCCTCGGGCCAAGCGCGATCCGCAGCTGATCAATAACTTCCTGGCCCAGGGCATGGACATCCTGCTGGATGCCGAAAGCCTGTTGCGGCGTTGGCAGCAGCATCCCGGCGAGCGCCAGGAGCTCAGCGCCTTGCTGGACGAGTTGACCACCCTTGGCGAAGGCGCTCACCTGGCCGACCTGCATCCGGTGGATGAGCTGTGCGAGGCCCTGCTCGATCTCTATGGCGCCGTGGAGGAAAGCAGCCTGGCGGTCAGCGAGGGCTTCTTCAATGAAGCCGAAAGCGCCCATGAAGCCCTGATCAACATGCTCGACGAGCTGGCGGCGGGCCAGGAAGTCAGCCCGCGGCCGGAGCGGGTCGAGGCCCTGCGCGAACTGTTGCACCAGGGCCTCGACCCATCCGCCACCGGCTTGATCAGAAGCGATGGCAGTCGCGTCCTGAGTATCAGTGAACTGGGGGCGGCCACCGCTGGCCTGGAGCAGGTTGCAGATCCTCTGCAAGCCGATGACGAGATCGTCGAGATCTTCCTCGAAGAAGCGGTGGATATCCTCGAAAGCGCCGACCAGGCCTTGCAGCGCTGGCTGGCCGATCCTGAAAATGCTGCACCGCTGTCGTCCCTGCAGCGGGACATGCATACCCTCAAGGGCGGTGCGCGCATGGCCGAAGTGGCCCCGGTGGCGGAACTGGCCCATGAGCTGGAGTCGCTGTACGAGGGGCTGGTGGACCGGCGCTACAGCCACAGTCAGCACCTGGGCCTGCTATTGCGCAGCAGCCATGAGCAGCTGGCGCTGCTGCTGGAGCAATTGCAGGGGCAACGGCCGCTGGACGAGTCCCGGGCCCAGGTCGATGCCGTGCGGGCCTACCGGCAGCAGGCCGCAAGCCCTGCGGAGCCGGTGCCGAGCGCGGCGCAGGAAGACAGTGCCGCCCAGGACCCGGAGCTGCTGGAGATCTTCCTTGAAGAGGGCTTCGACATCATCGACAGCTCCGCCGCGGCCCTGGGGCGCTGGCAGGCTGACCCCCAGGCCCGCCAGGAAGTGGAAACCCTGCTGCGGGACCTGCACACCCTCAAGGGCGGTGCGCGGATGGTGGAAATTGCCCCCATCGGCGATCTGGCCCACGAGCTGGAGTTTCTCTTCGAAGGCCTGTCCGCCGGCCTGCTGCAACCCAGCCCGGCGCTGTTCACCCTGTTGCAGAAAAGTCACGACCGTCTGGCGCAGATGCTCGACGCAGCCCGGGCTGGCCAGCCCATCGAGGCGGCGCAGAAACTCATCGACGCCATCCACGACCTGAGCCATCCCCGTGTGCCGTCCACGTCTGGGGTGCCAACCCCGCTACCGGCGAGCAAGCCCGAGCCTGTCGCACCCGCTCCAGAAGCGGCGGCAGCCGGGGACATGGTCAAGGTATCGGCGGAGTTGCTGGACGACCTGGTGAACCTGGCCGGGGAGACATCGATCTTCCGTGGCCGCATCGAACAACAGGTCAACGATGCCCGGGTGGCCCTTGGCGAGATGGAAACCACCATCGAGCGGATGCGTGACCAGCTGCGCCGCCTGGACACCGAGACCCAGGGACGGATTCTCAGCCGCCAGCAGGTGGAGGCCGAGCGCCTGGGCTACGAAGAGTTCGACCCCCTGGAAATGGATCGACACTCGCAGTTGCAGCAGCTGTCCCGGGCCCTGTTCGAATCGGCCTCGGACTTGCTGGACCTCAAGGAAACCCTCGACCGACGCAACCATGACGCCGAGAACCTGTTGCAGCAGCAGGGGCGCATCAACACCGAGTTGCAAGAAGGCTTGATGCGCACCCGCATGGTGCCTTTCGAGCGCATGGTGCCAAGGCTCAAGCGCATCGTGCGCCAAGTGGCCGAAGAGCTGGGCAAGGACGTGGAATTCGTGGTGGGCAACGCCGAGGGGGAAATGGACCGCAACGTGCTCGAACGCATGGTGGCGCCCCTGGAGCACATGCTGCGCAACGCCGTGGACCACGGCCTGGAATCCGTCGAGGCGCGGCTGGCCGCCGGCAAGCCGCGACAGGGGCGGATCACCCTCGACCTGTCCCGCGAGGGCGGCGACATCATCTTCGACATGCGCGACGACGGTGCCGGAGTGCCCCTGGAGGCGGTGCGCAACAAGGCCATCAAGCGCGGCCTGCTGGACCCGCAGGCGCCCATCAGCGACCGCGAGGTGCTGCAGTTCATCATGCAGCCGGGCTTTTCCACCGCCGAGAAGATCACCCAGATCTCCGGGCGCGGCGTGGGCATGGACGTGGTCCATGAAGAAGTGCGCCAACTGGGCGGCAGCATGAGCATCGACTCCATTGCCGGCCAGGGGGTGCATTTCCGTATTCGCTTGCCATTCACCGTCTCGGTCAACCGGGCATTGATGGTGCAGTGCGCCGACGAGCAGTACGCCATCCCGCTGAACACCGTGGAAGGCATCGTCCGGGTGCTGCCGGGTGAACTGGACGCCTATTACCAACTCGACCCGCCGCGCTATGAATACGCCGGCCAGCGCTATGACCTGTGCTACCTGGGGGAGCTGCTGCACACCGTGCCGCGGCCCAAGCTCCTGGGCCAGGTGCTGCCGTTGCCGGTGCTGCTGGTGCACTGCAACGAGCAGCGTATCGCGGTGCAGGTGGATACCACGGCCGGCACCCGGGAGATCGTGGTCAAGAGCCTGGGCCCGCAGTTCGCGGCGGTGCAGGGCCTGTCCGGCGCGACCATTCTCGGCGATGGCCGGGTGGTGCTGATTCTCGACCTGCTGGCGCATATCCGCGCACAGCAGTTGCAAGCGCCCCTGCCGCGTCCGGCCGGGGAGGAAGCGGTCAGCGAGGTGGAGCCGCCACGGCCGATGCTGGTGCTGGTGGTGGATGACTCGGTCACCGTGCGCAAGGTCACCAGCCGCTTGCTGGAGCGCCACGGCATGAACGTGCTCACCGCCAAGGACGGAGTCGATGCCATGGCCGTGCTGGCCGAGCACACCCCGGACCTGATGCTGCTGGATATCGAGATGCCGCGCATGGACGGCTTCGAAGTGGCGATCCAGGTGCGCAACGATCCACGTCTGCAGCACTTGCCGATCATCATGATCACCTCCCGTACCGGCCAGAAACACCGCGATCGGGCCATGGCCATTGGCGTCAACGACTATCTCGGCAAGCCTTATCAAGAGTCGGTGTTACTGGAAAGCATCGCCCTGTGGAGCAAGAACCATGCTTGATCACCGCTCCAGCACCCTCACCGGGCTGTTGTTGCCCCTGGCCGACCGCACCCTGATCTTGCCGAACGTGGCGGTGGCCGAGTTGATCGACTACCAGCAGGGCGCCTTCGACCTGGACTCGCCACCCTGGTACCTGGGCCAGGTGCTCTGGCGCGAACGGCGGATTCCGTTGATCAGTTTCGAATCGGCCTGTGGCAACAAGACGGTGATCGGCGAGCGGGCTCGCATCGTGGTGCTCAATGCCCTGGGCGGGCGCCCGGAACTGAAGTTCATCGCCTTGCTGGTGCAGGGCATTCCCCGTTCCTGCAAGCTCGACAGCCAACTGAGCTATGTCGACGTGCCCCTGGCGCCCCTGGAAAAAGCCGCGGTGCAGGTGGCCGAGCTGGTGGCCAAAGTGCCGGATCTGCTGGCGCTGGAAGAGTTGCTGGTGGGGGGGCTTTAGGGCCGCTTCGCCGGCCAGCCGGCTCCTGCACAAAACCGCCTGTAGGCGCGGGCTTGCCAGCGAAAGCAGCGCCTCAGGCAGTACGCAACCTGTCCCGCACTTCCATCAGCGCATAGCCCAGCAGGTTCAGGCCGCGCCATTGCTCCGGCCGGCTGGCCTTGGCGTCCTCGGCGGCCAGGCCAATGCCCCAGATCCGGTCCACCGGGCTGGCTTCCACCAGCACCTGGTCCCGGGTGGACAGCAAGTACTCGCCCAGGGCCGAGTGCTGGCTGAACTTGGCCAGGTTGCCCTGGACCACGATGTCGAAGCGCGCCGCTTGCCATTGCGTGTCATCGAAACCACGAACCTCACGGCCCAGTTGCTTCACATCGGCGGGCGTCACGGCCTTGAGGATGCGCCCGTGGGTTTCCCGGTCGTCGAACAGCAGGGCCTTGCCGGCCATCATGAAGTGCTCGGCGCTGGGATAGTGGATGCCCTCGATCTCGAAACCGGCGGCAAACCACTGGCTGAAGCAACTCGGGGAAGGGCGCCCGTCCCGGGTCGGCTGGTGCCCCCAGAACATCAGGTAGTCGGGCTTCAGGCCGTGCTTGATCTGTTCCAGCAACGCCTGGTTCGAGCGAATCGGTGTGTCCATGCTGACTCTCATTGTTGTCTGCTCAGGCCATTGGCTGGCCGGTCCGGTGGGCATTGTGTACCGAGAGCGAGAAACGGCGCCATTGGCTTGGCAATCGTTACGCTCAGCGTAACTATCCAACGCCGGGCTTGATTGATGACCCCAGGTTTCACTCCTATGGTGACTGCCACGACAGCGAACCCGTGGAGTGAGCATGACAACAATAATTTCCCCCGACGCGCGCTGGTCGCGGCGGCGCAGCGAAAAGCAGCGGCGCCTCGAACAGGTGCGGGCCATCGCCGATGGCGTGGTGTTGCCGAGCGACAAGATCGTCGCCGCCCTGGAAGCCCTGATCCTGCCCGGCGACCGGGTAGTGCTGGAGGGCAATAACCAGAAGCAGGCGGACTTTCTCTCCCGCTCCCTGGCCAAGGTCGACCCGGCCAAGCTGCATGACTTGCACATGATCATGCCCAGTGTCGGCCGTTCCGAGCACCTAGACCTGTTCGAGCGCGGCATCGCCCGCAAGCTGGACTTCTCCTTCGCCGGCACCCAGAGCCTGCGCATCAGCCAGTTGCTGGAAGACGGGCTGCTGGAAATCGGCGCCATTCATACCTACATCGAACTCTATGCACGGCTGGTGGTGGACCTGATCCCCAATGTGGTGCTGTCCGCCGGGTTCATGGCCGACCGTGCCGGCAACATCTACACCGGCCCCAGCACCGAGGACACCCCGGCACTGATCGAGCCGGCGGCCTTCAGCGACGGCATTGTCATCGTCCAGGTCAACCAGTTGGTGGACGATGTCAGCGAGCTGCCCCGGGTCGACATTCCCGCGTCCTGGGTCGACTTCGTGGTGGTGGCCGACAAGCCGTTCTATATCGAACCGCTGTTCACCCGCGATCCACGGCATATCAAGCCGGTGCATGTGTTGATGGCGATGATGGCGATCCGCGGCATCTACGAAAAACACAAGGTGCAGTCGCTGAACCACGGCATCGGTTTCAACACCGCGGCCATCGAGCTGATCCTGCCGACCTACGGCGAGTCCCTGGGGCTCAAGGGCAAGATCTGCCGCAACTGGACCCTCAATCCCCACCCAACCCTGATCCCGGCCATCGAAAGCGGCTGGGTGGAAAGCGTGCATTGCTTCGGCACCGAACTGGGCATGGAGAACTACATCGCTGCACGCCCGGACGTGTTCTTCACCGGTCGTGACGGTTCCCTGCGTTCCAACCGGATGTTCTGCCAGCTGGCCGGGCAATACGCGGTGGACCTGTTTATCGGCGCCACCTTGCAGGTGGACGGCGACGGCCACTCTTCCACCGTGACCCGCGGCCGTCTGGCCGGTTTCGGCGGGGCACCGAACATGGGCCACGACCCGCGCGGGCGGCGCCACGGCACTCCGGCCTGGCTCGATATGCGCCAGGATCAAAGCGATGCACCCCAGGCCATGCTCGAACGCGGCAAGAAGCTGGTGGTGCAGATGGTGGAAACCTTCCAGGAAGGCGGCAAACCGACCTTTGTCGAGACCCTGGATGCCGTGGAAGTGGCGCGCAAGAGCGGCATGCCCCTGGCGCCGATCATGATCTACGGCGACGACGTTACTCACCTGCTCACCGAGGAAGGCATCGCCTACCTGTACAAGGCCCGCTCCCTGGAAGAACGCCAGGCGATGATCGCCGCGGTGGCTGGGGTGACCGCCATCGGCTTGCGCCACAACCCCAAGGACACCGCGCGCATGCGCCGTGAAGGGCTGATCGCCTTGCCGGAAGACCTGGGCATTCGCCGGACCGACGCCAGCCGCGAGCTGCTGGCGGCGAAAAGCGTCGCCGATCTGGTGCAGTGGTCCGGTGGCTTGTACAACCCGCCCGCCAAGTTCAGGAGCTGGTAATGCACGCACTCAACCTGCAATCAAACAGCCTGAGTCTGGCCGAACGCTTGGCGGACCTGGCGGTGGACGCGCTGATCGACGAGGCCGACCTGTCGCCCAAGCCGGCCCTGGTGGACCGCCGTGGCAATGGCGCCCATACCGATCTGCACCTGGGCTTGATGCACGCTTCGGCCCTGGCCCTGTGGCCGGCCTTCAAGGAAATGGCCGAAGCGGCGCTGGCGTTCGGCGCCGTCGGCCTGCCTCTGCGCGAAGCCCTGGGCCGCATCGGCCGCGAAGGCGAACAGGCCATGCTTGCCACCACGGCGGGGGTGAATACCCATCGTGGGGCGATCTGGGCCCTGGGCCTGCTGGTGGCCGCCGCCGCGCTGGAGCCTCAAGCCACAGGCGCCGGCAGTGTTGCACTGCGGGCCGCGCGTCTGGCCCTGCTGGAGGATCGTTACGCGCCACGGCCCTTGAGTCATGGCGCCCAGGTGGCGCTGCGCTACGGTGTGCGCGGTGCTCGGGAAGAAGCCCAGCAAGGCTTCCCCGCGGTGCTGCAATGGGGGCTGCCACAGCTCAAGCGCAGCCGCGCCCAGGGCCATGGCGAACAGAACGCCCGGCTTGATGCCTTGCTGGCGATCATGAGCCGTCTGGCGGACACCTGCGTGCTGTACCGCGCCGGTGAGCAAGGCTTGCAGGCCATGCAGCAGGGCGCCCAGGCGGTGCTCGATGCCGGTGGCAGCGCCAGCCTCGCCGGTCGTCGTCGCTTGCATGAGCTGGACCTGCAACTGTTGACCTTGAATGCCTCGCCCGGCGGCGCCGCTGATTTGCTGGCGGCCAGCCTGCTGTTGGACCGGATCGAATCCGCCGACGCCTTTATCCAGGGAGCGCTCTAATGGAAACCTTGTCTTTTCAATTCCCCGCCGGCCAGCCCGGCCGTGGCCGCGCCCTGGTGGGCTGTGTCGGCTCCGGCGACCTGGAAGTGCTGCTGGAGCCGGGTCAGCCCGGCACATTGACCATCCAGGTGCAGACTTCGGTAAACGGCAGCGCCGCCCGCTGGCAGCACCTGTTCGAGCGCATGTTCGACGGCCAGTTGCCGCCGGCGCTGCTGATCGACATCCATGATTTCGGCGCCACCCCGGGGGTGGTGCGCCTGCGCCTGGAACAGGGCTTCGAGGAGATCGGTCATGACTGACAGCGCACGTTTATTGAACAAGCACAGCTTCGTCGAACTGGGCGCCCGGCAGCGAGCCCGCGCCTTGCTGGATGCCGGCAGTTTTCGCGAGCTGCTGGACCCTTTCCAGCGGGTCATGTCGCCCTGGCTGGCGCGTCAGGGCGTGGTGCCCCAGGCCGACGACGGCGTGGTGATCGCCAAGGGCAGCATCGCCGGTTTGCCGGTGGTGATTGCCGCCATCGAAGGCGCGTTCCAGGGCGGCAGCCTGGGTGAAGTGGGCGGGGCGAAGATCGCCGGAGCCCTGGAACTGGCTGCCGAGGACAACCGCAACGGCATCCCGACCTGTGCCGTGCTGCTGCTGGAAACCGGTGGCGTGCGCCTGCAGGAAGCCAACCTCGGGCTGGCAGCGATTGCCGACATCCATGCGGCGATTGTCGACCTGCGCCAGTACCAGCCGGTGGTCGGCGTGGTGGCCGGCAGTGTCGGCTGTTTTGGCGGCATGTCGATTGCCGCCGGGCTGTGCAGTTATCTCGTGGTCACCCAGGAAGCGCGCCTGGGGCTCAACGGCCCGCAAGTGATCGAGCAGGAAGCCGGGCTTGAGGAGTACGACTCCCGGGATCGGCCGTTCATCTGGAGCCTGACCGGCGGCGAGCAGCGTTTCGCCAGCGGTTTGGTGGACCGTTATGTGGCCGACGACGTGGCGCAGATCCAGGCCCAGGTCCGCGAGTTGCTGGCCCTGGGCTTGCCCGAGCGGCAACGCAGCCGCGAGGCCGATCTGTACCTGCAACGCCTGGCCCGTTTGGACACCACGCCGCAAATCGATGCGGCGACGGTTCGCGATATGTATCAAGGAGACCGCTCATGAGTGCTTGTTCTTTGCGGGGTTTGAACTGGTTCAACGCCTTGAGTGGCGGCGCCGCGCTGGTGGCCGGCCTGCCGCCGTCGCTGCGGGTGGCCGATGGTCAATTGGCGGGGCAGGCGGTGCGTTTTATCGCCGTGGTGGCCGACCCGGAAAATCGCTTTCCCCGTGCCCGTCAGGGCGAGGTCGGCCTGCTGGAAGGCTGGGGCCTGGCCAAGGCCGTGGATGAGTTGATCGATGCCGACTGCGACCAGCCTCACAAGCGGGCGCTGCTCGCCATCGTCGATGTGCCGAGCCAGGCTTATGGCCGTCGCGAAGAGGCCCTGGGCATCCATCAGGCCTTGGCGGCGGCGGCCGACAGCTACGCCCGGGCGCGGCTGGCGGGGCACCCGGTGATTGCCTTGTTGGTGGGCAAGGCCATGTCCGGAGCCTTTCTGGCCCACGGTTATCAGGCCAACCGCTTGATCGCCCTGCGCGACCCAGGGGTGATGGTGCATGCCATGGGCAAGGCGTCGGCGGCGCGGGTCACTCTGCGCAGTGTCGAGGAACTGGAAGCCCTGGCCGCCAGCGTGCCGCCCATGGCCTATGACATCGACAGCTACGCCAGTCTCGGGCTGCTCTGGGAAAGCGTATCGGTGCGGCAGATTGAACAGCCGGCAGTGGAGGATCTGGCGGTCGTCGAGGAATGCCTGTTGGCGGCGATTGCCGATGTGCGGGCCAAAGGCGTCGACCTGAGCTGCCGTCTGGGGGCGTCGAACCGGGCGGCGTCGAGCCGGGTTCGCCAATTGCTGCGGGAACAATGGTGAACGGGCTCGGCCCCTGGCTGCCCCACGACTTGCTGTGGGGCATGACCCCGGCGCAGTTGGCCGCCGATGCGCCGGATTGGGCCTTTGCCGTGCTGGAGGCCGGGCAGCCGGTGGTGGTGCGGCGGGCGCTGACGGCGCCGGGGCAGATTGCTGTCGGCTTGCGCGGTGGCACCCGTGAGCAGCGCTACCCGGCTGTGCTGGCGTTGGAGTCGGTGCAGCGTGGGGTACATCCCGAGGCGCTGTGCCGGATGTCCGGCTCGCGCTCATTGCCGGCGCTTCGGGCGTTGCAGCAGTTACGCGGCGAGCTGGATGCCCTGGGCCTGGTCTGGGGCGTCAGCGGCAGCGCCGGTTTTGAGTTGGCCTGCGGGATTGCCGCGCTGCATCAGCACAGCGACCTGGACCTGATCCTGCGTACGCCGGAACCTTTTTCCCGGACTCAGGCCCGCGAGTTGCTGGCCCTGCTGGAGTGCGCCGAGTGCCCGGTGGATCTGCAACTGCAGGTGCCGGCCGGCGCTCTGGCCCTGCGGGAATGGGCGGGAACGGCGCCTCGGGTGCTGCTTAAAAGTGCCGAGGGCGCGCGCTTGGTCAGCGACCCCTGGTGCGCGCTGGAGCAGCCGGCATGAGCAGCTTGCTGGTGTTTCCGGGCCAGGGCGCGCAGCAGCCGGGGATGCTCCAGCGTTTGCCGCCAAGCCCTGAAATCCGCGCCTGCCTGGACGAGGCCAGCGAAGTGCTGGGCGAGGATGTGCTGACCCTGGATTCGCCCCAGGCCCTGGCCAGCACACGGGCCGTGCAGTTGTGCCTGTTGATCGCTGGCGTGGCCTGTGCCCGTACCCTGCTGCAAGCGCCGGTCAAGGCGGACTATGTGGCGGGCTTGTCCATCGGTGCCTACCCGGCGGCGGTGGTGGCCGGGGCCTTGGGGTTTGCCGATGCGTTGCGACTGGTGAGCCTGCGTGGCCAGTTGATGCAGCAAGCCTATCCGCAGGGCTATGGCATGACCGCATTGATCGGCCTGGATCTGGCGCTGGTGGAGGGGTTGCTGGCCCAGGTCCACAGCCCGCAAACGCCGGTGTACCTGGCCAACATCAACGCCGACAGCCAAGTGGTGATCGCCGGCAGCGATGCGGCGATGCATGCCGTGGCCGAGCTGGCCCGGGGTTGTGGAGTCGGCGTGGCCAAGCGTCTGGCGGTCAGCGTGCCGTCCCATTGCCCGTTGCTGGAACAACCGGCCCAGATCCTGGCCGCCGCTTTTGCCGAAGTGCCCTTGCAGGTGCCCGCCCTGGGTTATCTGAGCGGCAGCCGGGCCCGACCGTTGCGCACGGTGGAACAGGTGCGCGATGACCTGGCGTTCAACATGTGCCGGGTGGTGGACTGGCGCGGCACCGTGCAAAGCGCCTACGAGCGCGGGGTGCGCCTGCAGATCGAACTGCCACCCGGCGCGGTACTCACCGGGTTGGCCCGCCGGGTGTTTGCCCAGGGGACGGTGATCGCCTTCGACGGCGCGCGCCTGGACACCTTGCAGGCGCTGATGCGTGAGGAGGGAAGCCGCGACCGATAGAGCACCGACTCAGGCTGACGAAGCACAAGAACAACAACTTCGACGATGCACTTTGAGGACAACAACAATGATTATCTACGGTGTGGCCTTCCTGGCCTTTTGTACCCTGGTGGGTATTTTCATCGGTGAGCTGCTGGGCAAATTGATCGGCGTACCGGCCAATGTCGGTGGCGTCGGTATTGCCATGCTGCTGTTGATCGGCCTGGGCAGCTACCTGCACAAGCGCGGGTTGTTCGCCGGCAAGTCCGAGCAGGGCGTGGAGTTCTGGGGCGCGGTGTACATCCCCATCGTGGTGGCCATGGCCGCCCAGCAAAACGTGTATGGCGCCCTCAAGGGCGGGCCGATGGCGATCCTGGCGGGCACCCTGGCGGTGGTGATCGCCTTTGCCCTGGTGCCGGTGCTGGTGCGCATCGGCAACAAGGCGCCGGATGTGGCCGCTCCTCAGAAAACGGTGGGGTAAGGGCCATGTACGAATCGATGATGAAGGTCATTAGTGGCTACGGGCTGATCAGCGGTTTTGCAGTGATCGGGATCACCATGTGGGTCTCCTACTGGATCTCCAACACCTTTACCAAGGGCCGCCTGCATGGCTCGGCCATCGCCATTCTGCTGGGGCTGGTGCTGTCCTACGTGGGCGGCGCCTTCACCGGCGGGCAGAAGGGCGTGGTGGATATCCCGCTGCTTTCGGGCATCGGCTTGTTGGGCGGGGCCATGCTGCGGGACTTCGCGATTGTCGCCACCGCCTTCGGTGTCAGTGTCGAGGAGCTCAAGCGCGCCGGATTCGTGGGGGTGCTGGCGCTGTTCGTCGGGGTTGGCTCGTCCTTTGTGGCGGGAGTGGGGGTGGCCATGGCGTTTGGTTACACCGATGCGGTGAGCCTGACCACCATTGGCGCCGGGGCGGTGACTTACATCGTCGGGCCGGTGACTGGCGCCGCCATCGGCGCCAGCTCCGAGGTCATGGCGCTGTCGATTGCCGCGGGGTTGATCAAGGCGATTCTGGTGATGGTGATGACACCCTTCGTGGCACCGCTGATCGGCCTCAACAACCCGCGCAGCGCGGTGATCTTCGGCGGCTTGATGGGCACTTCCAGCGGCGTCGCCGGGGGCTTGGCGGCCACCGATCCGAAGCTGGTGCCCTATGGTTGCCTGACGGCGGCGTTCTATACGGCCCTGGGCTGCCTGCTGGGGCCGTCGCTGCTGTTCCTGCTGATGCGTGGCCTGCTGGGCGCGTAGGCGCCGGCTTGCCGGCGAAGGGGCCTTTGAGACGTGCGCAGGTCTTATGGACGCCTTCGCTTACGGCGGGTTGCGGTGTTGCGAATGACGCGTTTTGGCAGGAACCGGCTTCCTACGTGATTTGCCGATTGGCGTACATCCGGCATTCGGCCAACAGTGCCAACAGGTTCGGGTCGCGCTCCTTGGCCTTGAGAAACACCACGCCGATATGTTGCTGCAGGCGGTAGCGCGCCTGCAGCGGTATCAGTTTCACGCGGTTTTCGTAGACGGCCGCGATTCTCCCCGGCAGCAACGCGTAACCCACCCCTGAGCTGACCATGCTCAGCAAGGTGAAGATGTCGTTGACCTGCATCGCTACCTTGGGTTCGAACCCCGCCTGCTTGAACACCCGCACCCCGTCCTGATGAGTGGCAAAGCCTTGGGTCAGGGTGATGAAGGTGGCATCGCGCACGTCGGCCAGGTCCACTTCACGCTGCTGGGCGAAGGGCGAGTCGGCGGGAGTGGCAAGGAAAATGTCGTCGGAAAACAGCGGCAGTTGTTCACAGTCCGGGTCGTTGACGCTGTCGTCCAGGGAAATCAGGATGGCGTCCACTTCCATGTTCTTGAGCTTGTACAGCAGGTCGATGTTGGAGCCCAGGATCAGGTCGATGTTCAGTTCACTGCGGCGCAGCTTCAGGCCCATGATCAGCTGCGGCACGGTTTTCACCGTCAGCGAGTAAAGCGCGCCGAGCTTGAAACGTTCTGCGGAAAAGCCCGCCGCTTCACGGGTCAGGCGCACGCTCTCGACCACGTCCTGGACCAGTTTCTGGGCGCGCTCTTCGAGGACGAAGGCGCTTTCCAGCGGCGTCAGGTTGCGCCCTTCGTGCTTGAACAGCGGGCAGCGCAGGGCGTTTTCCAGGGAGTGGATGGCCCGGTGCACGCTGACATTGCTGGTCTGCAACTCGGCGGCAGCGCGGGCCAGATTGCCGGTGCGCATGAAGGCCAGAAACACTTCGAGCTTTTTCAGGGTCAACTCTTCGTCGATGAGCATGGACTGGCCTCGGCTGATGAGGGGCTGATGATGCCCGATGAGTCAGGGCGTGGCCGCTGGTTTTTTATTGGCCGTGCCCCAATAGACATGTTGCGCTTTCAAGCTGCAGGCCTGAGCCTTGCGTGTTTTTTCAATGTTTCAAGGGTGAGCGACAGATGTATCACGGAGAAAGATTCAACGCCTGGACCCACTTGCTGGGAGCGATCGCCGCGTTTGTCGGCGGGATCTGGCTGGTGGTGCTGGCCAGCCTCGATGGCGACCCGTGGAAGATCGTCGGTGTGGCGATCTATTCCTTCACCTTGCTGGTGCTCTACAGCGTGTCCACGGTCTACCACAGCGTGCGTGGGCGGGCCAAAGGCATCATGCAGAAGGTCGATCACTTTTCCATCTATCTGCTGATTGCCGGCAGCTACACCCCCTTCTGCCTGGTGACCCTGCGCGGGCCCTGGGGCTGGACCCTGTTCGGGATTGTCTGGGGGTTGGCGCTGATTGGCATCCTGCAGGAGATCAAGCCGCGTTCCGAGGCGCGAATTCTCTCCATCGTGATCTACGCGGTCATGGGCTGGATCGTGCTGGTGGCGGTCAAGCCGCTGCTGGCGGCCTTGGGCCCCACCGGTTTTGCCTGGCTGGCCTCGGGTGGCGTGCTGTACACCGTGGGCATCATCTTCTTTGCCCTGGATAGCCGCCTGCGTCATGCCCATGGCATCTGGCACCTGTTCGTGATCGCCGGCAGCCTGCTGCACTTCATCGCCATCCTGTTCTACGTCCTATAAGGGGTGGTCCAGCTGGGCTTGGGCCTGACGAGAGAAAATCTGC
Source organism: Pseudomonas danubii (assembly GCF_042980055.1). NCBI lineage: Bacteria > Pseudomonadati > Pseudomonadota > Gammaproteobacteria > Pseudomonadales > Pseudomonadaceae > Pseudomonas > Pseudomonas danubii. Next base: position 743,453 of record NZ_CP116502.1, on the reverse strand, counting down.
AGCAGGCTGGCCAGGGTGTGGGGCGGCGGTTCGGCGGTGCGGGTCACGGCGTACAGGGTGATGGGCAGGGGCGGACTCAGGGGGCGGATGGCGGTGCTGGCGGGTGAAGCGCCCAGGGCAGTGAAGGGGTCGATCAAGGCTAGCCCGGCACCGGACTCCACCATGGCCCGGGCCAGGGAGTAGGTCTGCACGGCAATGCTCACCCGAGGCGGCGGTTCCACGGTCTTGAGGTAGCTGTCGAGCCGGGCTGACAGCGGATCGGTGCTGCTCAGGCCAATCAGCGGTGCATCCGCCAGTTCCATCAGGGCCAGTGGCTGGCCCCGGGTTGGCTCCGGCCAGTAGTCCAGCGGTGCCAGGGCCACCAGCACGCCCTCGGCCAGGGGCTGTGCACAGAGCCCGGGGTGGTCCGGCCGCTGCAGGGTCAGGGCCACATCGATTTCCCGCATCAGCAGGTTCTGCACCAGTTCGCGGCTATGGGCGCTGGACAGTTCGCACAGGCTGTCCGGGTAGCGGCGGGTCCATTCGCTGATGGCCGGTGGCAGCAGGGCCAGGGCCAGGGCCGGGGTGGCGCCGATGCGCAGGCTCTGGCCCGGCGCCCGGCGCAGGTTCTGCGCCAGCCGCCTGACCCCTTGCAGGCTTTCGCTGACCTTGTCCACTTCCCGCTCCAGCTCCAGGGCTTCGGGCGTGGGCTGCAACTTGCCCCGTACCCGCAGGAACAACGGAAAACCCAGTTGCAGTTCGGCGTGCTGCAGGACCTTGCTCACTGCCGGCTGGGAGACGTGCAGCAGCTGCGCGGCGCCGCTGATGGAGCCGGTCTGGCGAATGGCCTGGAAGATTTCGATGTGACGCAGTCGCATGGGCAGTCCATAACCTTTGTTTATGGGTGGTCCATCTTTATTCATTGTTCGGCGCCTGTCACCTGCCCCTAACCTTGCGCCATTCAACAAGCGGTCGGGGACAGTCATGAGTCAGCGGGTTTGCATCATCGGCGGTGGCGTCATTGGCCTGGCCAGCGCCTATGCCCTGGTTCGCCAGGGCCTGGAAGTGACGCTGGTGGAAGCCCAGGGTGCCCTAGGCAGCCAGACCAGCTTCGCCAATGGCGGACAGTTGTCCTATCGCTATGTAGCGCCCCTGGCCGATGCCGGTGTGCCTTGGCAGGCCCTGGGCTGGATGCTCAAGGGCGACTCGCCGCTCAAGCTGCGCCCGCGCCTGGACCCGGCGCAATGGCGTTGGTTGGCGGGGTTTCTCGGTGCCTGCCGGCATTCGGTGAACCAGCGCAATGGCGCCCACCTGCTGCGTTTGGCATTGCTCAGCCAGAGCACCCTGCAACGCTGGCGCGAAGAGGATGGCCTGCAGGGCTTCGACTGGCGGCGCAATGGCAAGCTGGTGACCTTTCGTGAGCGTGGCAGCTTCGACCACGCCCGGCACAACCTCGCGGACCGCCGCCAGCAGCAGGTGTTGTCGGCCGCCGAGTGCGCGGCGCTGGAACCGACCCTGGGCGACGCGCCCTTTGTCGGCGGCATCCACACCCCCGACGAGGAAGTGGCCGACTGTCATGGCTTTTGCCAGCAGTTGGCGGCGCGGCTGCGGGCTTCCGGGCGTTGCGAGATTCTCCTGGGCCAGCGGGTTCGGGGCATTCATCACCAGGGCGGCCGGGTGCAGGCCATCGATCTGGGCGACCGGCTCTTAGCGGTGGAGCACCTGGTGCTGGCGGCCGGTCACCGCAGCGCCGAGCTGCGCCTGCCCGGGCTCAAGCTGCCCCTGTATCCGCTCAAGGGCTATAGCCTCAGCGTGCCCATCGGTCCTGAGCATCGCGCGCCGGATATCAGCATCACCGACTACAACCGCAAGATCGTCTACGCCCGGATCGGCCAGCAGTTGCGGGTGGCAGCCATGGTCGACATCGTCGGCTTCGATCCGTCCCCGGACCCGGCTCGGTTGGCCTTGATGCGGCGTCAGGCCGAGCAGACCTTCGCCGCCGCCGGTGATTATGCGGCGGCCAGCGAATGGGCCGGGATGCGTCCCGCCACTCCCAGCGGCGTGCCGCTGATCGGCGCCACCGCCTATCGCAATCTGTGGCTCAACCTTGGTCACGGCGCGCTGGGATTCACCCTGGCCTGCGGCAGTGGCCAACTGCTGGGCGAACTGATTGGCCAGCGTTCCACCAGCATCGACATGCAGGGCCTGGCGCCCCGCGTCGCCTGAACGTTCAACAGGAGTCTTCAGATGAGTATCCAGCGTATCCACAGCAACCATCGCCTCAGCGGCGCCGTTACCTTTGCCGGACTGGTGTTCCTTTCCGGCCAGGTGCCGGGCTCTAGCAGCGACATCGGCGGCCAGACCCGGGAGGTCCTGGAGAAGATCGACGCCTTGCTGGCCGAGGCGGGCAGCGACAAGGATCATCTCTTGAGCGCGACGATCTACCTCAAGGACATCCAGGCCGATTTCGCGGTGATGAACGAAGTCTGGTCGGCCTGGCTGTCCCCCGGGCAGGCGCCGGCGCGCACGACCTTGCAGGCGGCCCTGGCGCGCCCGCAGATCCTCGTCGAAATCAGCGTCATCGCTGCTCGCCGCTGAATCACCTCTACCCACAACGGAGAATAACAATGCATAAGATCACGTTGCTCGGCTGCACCCTGGGGCTGTTGTTCAGCGCCGTTTCCCAGGCCAACGAGGCGCCTCTGGACGGCACCCTGGCCAAGATCGCCAATAGCTCCAGTATTACCTTGGGTTATCGCGATGCCTCGGTGCCCTTTTCCTACGTCGGCGACAACAGCGGCCAGCCCATGGGCTATTCGGTGGAGCTGGCGGGCAAGGTGGTGGAGCGCATCCAGCAGCAGTTGCACCTGCCCAAGCTGAAGGTGAAGTACAACCTGGTGACCTCGCAGACGCGCATTCCCCTGGTGCAGAACGGCACCGTGGACCTGGAGTGCGGTTCCACCGGCGTGACGGCCGAGCGGCAGAAGCAGGTGGCGTTTTCCTACGGTTTTATCTACGTCAAAGGGCAACTCTTGACCGCCAAGGACAGTGGGATCAAAAGCTTCGCCGACCTGCGGGGCAAGAACGTGGTGACCACCGCGGGGACCACCAACGAGCGGTTTCTCAAGAGTTACAACGTCGAGCACAAGATCGACATGTTCGTGATCAGCGCCAAGGACCACGGCGAGGCGTTCCAGATGCTGCAGTCGGGGCGTGCGGCGGCGTTCTACATGGATGATGCGCTGCTCTACGGCGAACGGGCCAAGGCGCGGGACCCGCACAACTGGGTGGTGGTGGGGGAGGAGCAGTCGCGGGAGATCTACAGCTGCATGGTGCGCAAGGATGACCCGCAGTTCCTGGCCCTGGTGAATGGGGTCCTGGCGGATCTGTATCGCAGTGGCGAGATCAACGGCATCTACCAGCGCTGGTTTCAGCAGCCGATTCCGCCCAAGGGCCTGAACCTGGAGTTCCCCATGACTGCCGAGCTGAAGGCGATCATCGCCCAGCCCACCAGCGACCCGGTGCAATAACCGGCTGTTGCGCCGCCACCTACGGTGGGTGTTTGAACGGGGACTGTTTTAGAAGTCGCCCCACAGTTGCTGGGCCACGGCCAGGGCGACCACGGGGGCGGTTTCGGTGCGCAGCACGCGAGGGCCAAGACGGGCAGGCAGAAAGCCTGCACCGTGGGCCTGCTCCACTTCGGCATCGGACAGGCCGCCTTCCGGGCCAATCAGGAAGGCCAGGGTCTGGGGTTTGGCGTGGCTTTCCAGGGGCTGGGCCACGGGATGCAGGACCAGTTTCAGGTCCGCCTGGGTCTGCTTGATCCAGTCCGCCAGCAATACCGGTGCATGAATCAGCGGAACGCGGGAACGACCGCATTGCTCACAGGCGCTGATGGCTACCTGGCGCCAGTGCAGCAGGCGTTTGTCGGCACGTTCGTCCTTGAGCCGCACTTCGCAGCGCTCGCTGAAGATCGGGGTGATTTCGCTGACCCCAAGTTCGGTGGCTTTCTGGATCGCCCAGTCCATGCGTTCACCGCGGGACAGGCCCTGGCCCAGGTGAATCTGCAGCGGTGATTCGTCCTGGCCGGCAAAGCTTTCATCCAGCTGGACCCGTACCCGCTTCTTGCCCACTTCCACCAGCGTGCCGCGAAACTCCATCCCTGAGCCGTCGAACACCTGTAAGGCATCACCTTCGGCCATGCGCAGCACGCGTCCGATGTAATGGGCCTGGGCTTCCGGCAGTTCGTGTTCGCCAAGGCTCAAGGGGGCGTCGATAAAGAAGCGGGACAATCTCATCTGGTTTCTCTGTGCTGTAGGAGCCGGCTTGCCGGCGATGAACGATGGTGCGGTGCGTGTCGAAGCAGCTTCGCTGACAAGCCCGCTCCTGCGCCAGAGGGTGCAGGAGCGGGGCGAGGGACTCAGCCCGGATCGCGGAAGCCCGGGTGGAAGTCCTTGGGCACGGCCACGCTGACGCTGTCGCGGGTGGCGATGTCGATGCCTTCGCTGGCGACTTCGGCGAGGAAGTCGATCTGCTCCGGGGTGATCACGTAGGGCGGCAGGAAATACACCACGTTGCCCAGGGGACGCAACAGGGCGCCGCGCTCTAGGGCGTGCTGGAAAACCTTCAGGCCGCGACGTTCCTGCCACGGGTAGGCGCTCTTGCTGGCCTTGTCCTGGACCATTTCGATGGCCAGGACCATGCCGGTCTGGCGCACTTCGGCCACGTGGGGGTGATCCACCAGGTGCGCAGTGGCGCTGGCCATGCGCTGGGACAGGGCGCGGTTGTTCTCGATGACGTTGTCCTGTTCGAAGATGTCCAGGGTCGCCAGCGCCGCCGCACAGGCCAGCGGGTTGCCGGTGTAGCTGTGGGAGTGGAGGAAGGCGCGCAGGGTGGGGTAGTCATCGTAGAAGGCGCTGTAGACCTCGTCGGTGGTCATGCACGCGGCCAGAGGCAGGTAGCCGCCGGTCAGGGCCTTGGACAGGCACAGGAAATCCGGACGGATGCCGGCCTGCTCGCAGGCGAACATGCTGCCGGTGCGGCCGAAGCCCACGGCGATCTCATCATGGATCAGGTGCACGCCGTAGCGGTCGCAGGCTTCGCGCAGCAGCTTGAGGTACACCGGGTGGTACATGCGCATGCCGCCGGCGCCCTGGATCAATGGCTCGACGATGACTGCGGCTAGCGTGTCGTGGTGTTCGGCCAGGGTCTGTTCCATGGCGGCGAACATGTTTCGCGAATGCTCTTCCCAGCTCATGCCGTCGGGACGCAGGTAGCAGTCCGGGCTAGGCACCTTGAGGGTGTCCAGCAGCAGGGCCTTGTAGGTCTCGGTGAACAGCGGTACGTCGCCCACCGACATGGCGGCGATGGTTTCGCCGTGGTAGCTGTTGCTCAGGGTGACGAAGCGCTTCTTGGCCGGCTGGCCGCGGTTGAGCCAGTAATGGAAGCTCATCTTCATCGCCACTTCGATGCACGACGAACCGTTGTCGGCGTAGAAGCAGCGGGTCAGGCCTTCGGGGGTGATCTGCACCAGGCGCTCGGACAGCTCGATCACCGGCTGGTGGCTGAAACCGGCGAGGATCACATGCTCCAGCTGGTCCACTTGATCCTTGATGCGTTGGTTGATGCGCGGATTGGCGTGGCCGAATACATTGACCCACCAGGAACTGACCGCGTCCAGGTAGCGTTTGCCTTCGAAGTCTTCCAGCCAGACGCCTTCACCGCGCTTGATGGGGATCAAAGGCAGTTGTTCGTGGTCTTTCATCTGGGTGCAGGGATGCCACAGTACCGCGAGATCGCGTTGCATCCACTGGTTATTCAGGCCCATGTAGAGTCTCCTGGAGGCGGAATCGGGCAAGCCTATGCAATGCATGGCCGCGGGACAACCTATTGTGTGGGGCGGCGGTCAGACAAATGCGCCCTGTACGCAAAGACGTGTCTGAGAGCTGCCAGGGCACCCGCCCTTGGTTATCCCTGAGTCTTCTGAAACGGTCCTTAATCTTTTCTTAACGAGCCCGGCCCAGACTATCGATCGTATTTCTCGATATTTCAAAGCAAAATTTTTCGCTTTAATTCGATAGGTAAATCGCTAGTCTTGGTCAGCGTTTCTTACAGGATGCAACTCGATGCAGTTACGTAATTCTTCTTCGCGCTACGGCTGGGTAAGCATTGTTCTGCACTGGGGCGTGGCCCTGGCCGTCTTCGGATTGTTCGCTCTGGGCCTGTGGATGGTCGGTCTCGACTACTACAGCACCTGGCGCAAAGACGCCCCGGACCTGCACAAGAGTATTGGCCTGACGCTGTTTGCGATCATGCTGCTGCGGGTGCTGTGGCGTTTTGTCAGCCCACCACCACCGGCACCGGCCAATCATGGACGTCTGACCCGCCTGGGGGCCAAGTTGGGACATGGGTTCCTGTACCTGGGTCTGTTCGCGGTCATGATTGCCGGTTACCTGATCTCCACCGCAGACGGCGTCGGTATCCCGGTGTTTGGCTTGTTTGAAGTTCCTGCCCTGGTTTCCGGACTGCCGGACCAGGCAGATGTAGCAGGCGTGGTGCATTTGTACCTGGCCTGGGCGCTGGTGATCTTTGCCGGCATCCATGGTCTGGCGGCCTTGAAGCACCACTTTATCGATCGTGATGCGACCCTCAGCCGAATGCTGGGTCGCAAAGCCTGATGTTCAACCTCGACTCAAAAGGAATAGAAAGCATGTTGAAAAAGACTCTCGCCGCTCTGGCAATCGGATCGGCTGTATTGGCGGCCGGTCAAGTGATGGCAGCGGACTACGTGATCGACAAGGAAGGCCAGCACGCCTTCATCGACTTCAAGATCAGCCACCTGGGCTACAGCTTCATCACCGGTACCTTCAAGGACCTGGACGGCAAGTTCAGCTTCGACGCGGCCAAGCCTGAAGACGCCAAGATCGAAGTCAACGTGCGCACCGCCAGCGTGTTCACCAACCACGCCGAACGTGACAAGCACATCACCAGCAAGGACTTCCTCGACGCTGGCAAGTTTGCCGATGCCAAGTTCGTCTCCACCAGCGTCAAGCCTACCGGCAAGAATGCCGACGGCAAGCTGACCGCTGACGTGGCCGGCGACCTGACCCTGCACGGAGTGACCAAGCCGGTTGTGGTCAAGGCCACCTTCCTGGGTGAAGGCAAGGACCCATGGGGCGGCTACCGTGCCGGTTTCGAAGGCACCACCAGCATCAATCGCCAGGATTTCGGCAAGATGATGGACCTGGGCCCGGCGTCCAACAACGTCGACCTGTACATCACCTTCGAAGGTGTGAAAGCGAAGTAATGCTTCGTCTGTAGCCGCTGCCGCAGGCTGCGATAAGGCCCGCAGGGCCTTCGCGATTCAATTCGCACAGCCCTTATTGGACTGATCGCAACCTGCGCCAAGGCAAAAAAGCGCCCCCGACCACAAATCGGGGGCGTTTTTTATTGCCCGTCATGCAACCCGGTGAGCCTGGCAGGCCCTTGCGCCGGGCTCCCCGTCGTTCGCAGCCTGCGGCAGCGGCTACAGAAAGCGGCCTCGACCAGCCGCCACAAAAAACGCCCCGGGTCTTGCGACCAGGGGCGTTTTTCATTGCAGCCTGCGGACTCAGCGATTGCGGGTCAGCAGTGCCGGCTTCTCGCCCCGTGGGCGGCTCGGCAACTGGTCCAGTTGCTCAGGCGTCGGGAAGCGATCGGCCTTGGACTCCTTGTGCATGATCTTCGGCTGGTTGCCCCGAGGATTCTGCACTGCCGGCTCCTGGCGTGGCTGTTCGTCACGGTTCGGGCGACGATTGCGCGACTCGTCGCGACGCCCCTGGCTGTCACGAGGGGCGCCGTTGCGTGGGCCGCCGCTGCGCTTGGCCGGTGCGGTGCCGGTGGTGCTGCCGTTGCTGTTGCGTGGGTTGCCGGAGCGACCCTGGCCACCACCACCAGCGCCGCCGCGTGGCGGATTGCCGGCACCGGCGCCCTGGGCCGGAGCCCCTGGACGGCGACCACGGCCCTGGTTGTTCTTGTTCTGGTATGGGCTGACGTAGTCAGCGCGGTTACCGAAGTTGTCCACGTCGTCGTCGAGGAACTCATCCGGTGCCCGGTCGGCACGTGGCGTCGGCTGGCGCTGTTCGCGGGCCGGAGTGCCTTCACGCGGTTTCTGCTCGCGGGCCGGGCGCTCGCCACGGGCCGGCTTGTCTTTGCCGCCCTTGTCCTTGCCCTTGTCCTTGCGACCACCGCCGCCACCGCCGCCGTTCGGGCCGTCGCCACGTGGGCCACGAGGATTGCGCGGGTTGCGTACGTCCGGACGCTCGCGCACTTCCGGCTTCTCGGCTTCCACGGCGCTGGCATCGAAGCCCATCAGGTCGCCATCGGCGATCTTCTGCTTGGTCATGCGCTCGATGCTTTTCAGCAGTTTCTCTTCGTCCGGAGCCACCAGGGAGATGGCCTCGCCCGAGCGACCGGCACGGCCGGTACGACCGATACGGTGCACGTAGTCTTCGTCGACGTTAGGCAGCTCGAAGTTGACCACGTGGGGCAGTTGGTCGATATCCAGGCCGCGGGCGGCGATATCGGTGGCTACCAGAATGCGTACGTCGCCGGCCTTGAAATCGGCCAGGGCCTTGGTGCGGGCGTTCTGGCTCTTGTTACCGTGGATCGCCACAGCGCTCAGGCCGTGCTTGTCCAGGTACTCGGCCAGGCGGTTGGCGCCGTGCTTGGTACGCGTGAACACCAGCACCTGTTCCCAGGCGCCAGCGGTGATCAGGTGCGCCAGCAGCGAGCGTTTGTGGCTGGCGGGCAGGCGGAACACCCGCTGCTCGATACGCTCAACCGTGGTGTTCGGCGGGGTGACTTCGATGCGCTCGGGGTTGTGCAGCAACTTGCCGGCCAGGTCCGTGATGTCCTTGGAAAAGGTCGCGGAGAACAGCAGGTTCTGACGCTTGGCAGGCAGGCGGGCGAGGACCTTCTTGACGTCATGGACGAAGCCCATGTCGAGCATGCGGTCGGCTTCGTCGAGCACGAGGATTTCCACGTGAGACAGATCGACGCTGCCTTGGCCGGCCAGGTCCAGTAGGCGGCCGGGGCACGCCACCAGCACATCGACGCCACGGGCCATGGCCTGGACCTGCGGGTTCATGCCGACGCCGCCGAAGATGCAGGCGCTGACGAACTTCAGATCGCGGGCATACAGCTTGAAGCTGTCATGCACTTGCGCGGCCAGTTCGCGAGTCGGGGTCAGGACCAGTACGCGCGGTTGGCGCGGGCCGTGACGCTGGGATTTGTCCGGGTGACCGTTGGGAAACAACCGCTCCAGGATCGGGAGGGCGAAACCGCCGGTTTTACCAGTACCTGTCTGTGCCGCGACCATCAGATCGCGACCTTGCAACACGGCGGGAATGGCCCGCTGTTGCACCGGAGTAGGCTGGGTGTAGCCGGCGGCTTCGATGGCACCGACTAAAGCCTCGGAGAGACCGAGGGAAGCAAAGGACATGAGTAATCCTGTTTTAGTGAGGGCTTGGCCCAAAGGGATAATCTTGCCGGGCGTGAATGGCGTTTAAGAGGACGCAATCCCGTCCGGTCCTGCTGGCCTGAAGACTCATCCAACACAGGCTCGCGCGGGCCGGTTGGCTGCGCCGTAGCGGGGTGGAGAGGCCTTGAACAGGTTCCAGCGTCCGGGCGTGAGCCTGGCGGGAGGCCGGAGTATAACAGAGCAATCAGTATGCGCTGCTTTCCTGCTGCTCAACGGTTTTTTCTGACCCCCGGGTAGAGGATGACCTGACAGGGGGCAGAACAGGTTCCGCCCCGTACTTGGCGCTCAACTCGGCGTAGGCCGGCTCGCGCTTGAAGCGCTTGAGTTCGGCGCCGAAGCGTTGCACCAAAAGGTCCATCCCGGCGTTGCGGCGCAGCGCCAGGTACTGGCTCTGGCGGCTGATGACCGTAGGGTTCTGGCTGACCTGATCGCGAATGCCCAGGCTGTCCAGCAGATGCTGGCCCACTCGCTTGTCGGTGATCAACAGGTCGATGCGTCCCAGTAGCAGCTTGCCGAAGTTGGCTTCATGGGTCGGTGCCGGCTCGCGGTTGAACAGGGTCGAATTGCTGAAGTCATCGCTATACAGGTAGCCGGGAGAGGTGCCGATGGTCAGGCCCTTGAGTTCATCCAGGTGCTTGAACGGATGTGGGCGCTGCTTGGCGTAGAACATCACGAACTCCACATCCGAGAGAGGCTCGCTGGGATAGAGCAAGGTGCGGTCGCGCTGGTCGCTATGGAAGATATCCAGGGCTCCGTCGGCCTGGCCGGTTTCCAGCATGGCCAGGCAGCGTTTCCACGGTAGGAACTGCCACTCTACTTCTATCCCCAGACGCTGAAAGACAATGGCCGTGGTTTCGTAGTCCAGCCCCAGGGCCTTGCCGTTTTCCTCATAGACATAAGGCGCCCAGGGTTCGGTGACAATGCGCAGCTTCTCGCCATGGGCGGCGACGCTCAGGCAAGTGCAGAGGAGGGCTATCAGCAGCTGGGCAATGACGGACATTGCTGGAGATTACGACGAGAGATCATGCAATTGCTAGGGGGAGTTCCAGCCGCTCTGGCTCAAGGCTTGGGCAAATAAAAAGGCCCCGGTTTACGCCGGGGCCTGGTGAAGGGTTGCCGATCAGCGCGGCAGCTTCAGGTTGTTCCAGATGGCCAGGCTCGGGTCGGCCTGGTTCAGGGTGTAGAAATGTAGGCCCGGTGCTCCACCTTGAAGCAGGCGCTCGCACATCTGGCTGATGACCTGCTCACCGAAAGCCTGGATGCTGGCGCTGTCGTCACCGTAGGCCTCCAGCTGCTTGCGGATCCAGCGAGGGATCTCCGCGCCGCAGGCGTCGGAAAAACGCGCCAGCTTGCTGTAGTTGGTGATCGGCATGATGCCCGGCACGATCGGGATGTTTACGCCCATCTTCTGCACGCGCTCGACGAAGTAGAAGTAGCTGTCGGCATTGAAGAAGTACTGGGTGATCGCACTGTCGGCACCGGCATTGGCCTTGCGTACGAAATGGGTGAGATCGTCTTCGAAGTTGCGCGCTTGCGGGTGCATCTCCGGATAGGCGGCGACTTCTATATGGAAGTGGCTGCCGGTTTCTTCACGAATGAAGCTCACCAGATCGTTGGCGTGGCGCAACTCGCCGCTGGCCATGCCCATGCCCGAAGGCAGGTCGCCGCGCAGGGCAACGATGCGCTTGATGCCAGCTGCCTGATACTGCTGCAGCAGACCGCGCAGGTCGTCCTTGCTGTCGCCGACGCAAGACAGGTGCGGTGCGGCAGGGACTTTTACTTCGCTCTCCAGTTGCAGCACGGTGTTGACCGTACGATCACGAGTCGAGCCGCCGGCACCGTAGGTGCAGGAGAAGAAGTCGGGGTTGTAGCTGGCCAGCTGACGGGCAGTGGCAAGCAGTTTTTCATGCCCAGCATCGGTCTTGGTCGGAAAGAACTCGAAGCTGTAGCGACGATCTTGGGACATGGAAGCAACCTCCAGCTACAAGCCGCAAGCTGAAAGCGCCAAGAGAAGCGTGGGTGCGCTCATCTCCTGATTCTGGAGCCTGTTGCCTGACACTGTTTAAGCAAATAGGGGCAAAGCGTGAGGCTTTGTGCGGCAAGCCCGGCTTGTGGCCCTGGCTTGCCGCTTGAAGCTCAACGCTTGCAGCTGCTCTTAGTAGCGATAAGCGTCTGGCTTGAACGGACCTTCGACGGTCACGCCGATGTAGTCAGCCTGTTGCTTGGTCAGTTGAGTGACCACGCCGCCGAAGCCGCGAACCATTTCCAGGGCCACTTCTTCGTCGAGTTTCTTCGGCAGGACTTCAACGGTCAGGCGCTCGGCTTTCTGGGCTGGCGACAGGTCGGCGTACTTCTGGCCGAACAGGAAGATCTGCGCCAGAACCTGGTTGGCGAACGAACCGTCCATGATGCGGCTTGGGTGACCAGTGGCGTTGCCCAGGTTCACCAGGCGGCCTTCGGCCAGCAGGATCAGGTAGTCGTCGTTCTGTGGGTCGAAATCGCCATGGCCGGTACGGTGGATCTTGTGTACCTGTGGCTTCACTTCTTCCCATGCCCAGTGCTTGCGCATGAAAGCGGTGTCGATTTCGTTGTCGAAGTGGCCGATGTTGCAGACCACGGCGCGCTTTTTCAGGGCCTTGAGCATGTTTGCGTCGCAAACATTGACGTTACCGGTGGTGGTAACGATCAGGTCGATCTTGCCCAGCAGGGCCTTGTCGATGCAGGCTTCGGTGCCGTTGTTGATACCGTCGATGAACGGCGAAACCAGTTCGAAACCGTCCATGCAGGCTTGCATGGCGCAGATCGGGTCGACTTCGGAAACCTTGACGATCATGCCTTCCTGACGCAGGGACTGGGCCGAGCCCTTGCCCACGTCACCGTAGCCGATGACCAGCGCTTGCTTGCCGGACAGCAGGTGGTCGGTGCCGCGCTTGATGGCGTCGTTCAGGCTGTGACGGCAGCCGTACTTGTTGTCGTTCTTGCTCTTGGTCACCGAGTCGTTGACGTTGATCGCAGGAATCTTCAGCTCGCCCTTGGCCAGCATGTCCAGCAGGCGGTGTACGCCGGTGGTGGTTTCTTCGGTCACGCCGTGAACGCGATCCAGTACCTGTGGGTATTTGTCGTGCAGCAGCTGGGTCAGGTCGCCGCCGTCGTCGAGGATCATGTTGGCGTCCCAAGGCTGGCCATCCTTGAGGATGGTCTGCTCCAGGCACCACTCGTACTCTTGTTCGGTTTCGCCTTTCCAGGCGAACACAGGAATGCCGGCGGCGGCGATGGAGGCAGCGGCCTGGTCTTGAGTCGAGAAGATGTTGCAGGACGACCAGCGTACTTCGGCACCCAGGGCAACCAGGGTTTCGATCAGCACGGCGGTCTGAATGGTCATGTGGATGCAGCCGAGGATTTTCGCGCCCTTGAGAGGCTGTTCAGCCAGGTACTTACGGCGCAGACCCATCAGAGCGGGCATTTCCGACTCGGCGATGATGGTTTCGCGACGGCCCCAGGCGGCCAGGGAAATGTCGGCGACTTTGTAGTCGGTAAAATCTGCAGGCGTGTTTACAGCGCTCATGAAGAGCCTCCATTCGTAGTGTGCGAATGGGCGCCGTTGTGCGTTTAGTGTCCGTACAGGGAAGCCTGTACCGACAACGCCCCATCCGAGCCTGACAGGTCATGCCTGCTGCAGCGCCCCTCGGACAGGTGGCGGGAAAACGGTATCAAGTGCAGATGACCGTTTTGAAACGGTGGCGATTATAGCCGCCAGAGCCAGACTTCCAAAAGTGTTTCTGTCGCCTGGATGAAGATCGTTAATCGCGACCATAGTCGATGTTGCGTAGAGCATGACCGTCCGGTCTGCCATTATGCCGGGCATCAATTGGCAGGACGGTCAGGAGTGAATATGAATTTCCACACCCGCAAGTGGGTAAAGCCCGAAGATCTCAACCCCAACGGCACGCTGTTCGGCGGCAGCCTGTTGCGCTGGATCGACGAAGAAGCGGCGATCTACGCCATTGTCCAGTTGGGCAACCAGCGAGTGGTCACCAAGTACATCTCGGAAATCAACTTCGTCAGTGCCTCACGCCAGGGCGACATCATTGAGCTGGGCATCACCGCCACCGAGTTCGGTCGCACCTCCATTACCCTGACCTGCGAAGTACGCAACAAGATCACCCGCAAATCCATTCTCACCGTAGAGAAGATGGTCTTCGTCAACCTGGGTGAAGACGGCCTGCCGGCGCCTCACGGGCGCACCGAAATCAAATACGTCAAGGACCAGTTCAAGGACGAGGCCTGAACCCAGGCGCCGGCGAGGGCCTTGACCCCATTCGCCAGCCTGAGGTCTCCAATCCGAACGGAACAGCCCTGAACCTCGCATGTCGTAACTCATACGACCCACCTGGTTCAGGACTCCCATGGACACTCGACACGACGGTAAAACCCCCGGTCTTTCGGCCGCGGAGCAGCAGGACGTCGACCGTAACCAGCCGCCCCGCGCGGCGGTCCTGCATGAAATCATCCGCACCCAGGGCGATCAGGAGCTGGAGCGCAGCGTCGCTGCCCTGTGGTGGTCGGCCTTGGCTGCCGGCCTGACCATGGGCCTGTCCCTGATGGGCATGGGCCTGCTCAACTCCCGCCTGCCGGATGGCGAAGCCTTCAAAGTGATCGCCAGCTTCGGCTACTGTGCGGGCTTTCTGGCGGTGATTCTCGCGCGCCAGCAACTGTTTACGGAAAATACTCTGACCGCGGTATTGCCGGTGATGAGCAAGCCGAGCCTGCAGAACTTCGGGCGGTTGTTGCGCTTATGGGGCGTGGTGCTGGTGGGTAACCTGTGCGGCACCTTGCTGGTGGCCTACGTGATGCTGCACCTGCCGATCTTCGACAGCCGAACCGACCAGGCCTTTCTGGAAATCGGCCGCAAGGTGATGGAGAACGACAGCTCGCAGATGTTCGCCAAGGGCATTATCTCCGGCTGGATGATCGCCACCATGGTGTGGATGATTCCGTCCATGGAGAGCGCCAAGATGTGGATCATCATCCTCATCACCTACCTGATGGCGCTGGGGGACTTCACCCACATCGTGGTGGGCTCGGCCGAAGTCTCTTACCTGGTGTTTGCCGGCGAGTTGGGGTGGCGGGATTTCTGGCAGGTGTTCGCCGGGCCGACCCTGGCGGGGAACATCATCGGCGGCAGTTTCATCTTCGCTCTGATCAGCCATGCCCAGGTGCGCAGCGAGAGCGGCACGCCGAACAAAAACGCGGATCGGGCAGGGGCACCCGATCCGCGACAGATCAAGAAGTGATCAGTGGGCCTCGGTCTTGGCTGCCGGGGTTTCCTGGGTGACATGGCGCACCAGCTTGCCGATGCTCAGACCCTGCAGCAGGATCGAGGACAGCACCACGATGTAGGTGATGCTCAGCACCAGGTCGCGTTCCGGCCCCAGGGGCAGGGCCAGCGCCAGCGCCACTGAGACGCCACCGCGCAGGCCACCCCAGGTCAGCACGCGAATGGTGCCCCGGGGCACGCTGCGCCAGCGGCGCAGCAGGAGGATTGCCGGGGCCACGGTCAACAGGCGCGACAGTACGATAGCCACTGCCAGCAGGCTCGCGGCCGCCAGGTGCAGCCAGTTGAACGGCAGCAGCAACAGTTCCAGGCCGATCAGGGCGAACAGCAGGGCGTTGAGCATGTCGTCCAGCAGTTCCCAGAAACCATCCAGGTAACGCCGGGTCATGTCGTTCATCGCCAGGTTGCGCCCCAGATTGCCGATGATCAGGCCGGCTACCACCATGGCGATCGGTGCTGATACGTGGATCTCACTGGCCATGGCCGAACCACCGATCACTAGAGCCAGGGTCAGCATCACTTCGATCTGGTGCTGCTCGATGCTCTTGATCATCAGGTACACCAGGTAGCCGATCAGCCCGCCGAACACCACGCCGCCGATGGCTTCATGCACGAACAGCCAGGCAGTGGCGCTCACCGTCGGGGTTTCACCCAGTTGGGCGATGCCCAGCAGCACGGTGAACACCACGACCGCCGTGCCGTCGTTGAACAGCGACTCGCCGACGATAGTGGTCTTCAGCGGCTTGGAGGCGTTGGCGGTCCGCAGTACGCCCAGCACCGCGATGGGGTCGGTGGGGGAGATCAGTGCGCCGAACAGCAGGCAATAGAGGAAACTCACGTGCCAGCCGAACAGGCCGAAGATCCAGTAGGCCAGGCTGCCGATGACGAAGGTGGCGATCAGCACGCCGACGGTGGCCAACAGGCCGATGGGCCAGCGATAGCTGCGCAGATCGTTGAGGTTGACGTGCAGGGCGCCGGCGAACAGCAGGAACGACAGCATCCAGTTCATCAGCAGGTCGCCGAAGTCGATCTTGCCGATCAGTTCCTCGACATGCTCTTCCAGGCCGGGGAAGCCGAGGTAGCTCAGTCCTTGCAGCAACAAGGAAAAGAGCAGGGCGGTGACCATCACGCCGATGGTCGGCGGCAGGCCGATAAAACGGAAGTTGACGTAGGTGAGCAGGGTGGTCAGGCAGATAAAAGCAGCGACAAGTTCAAGCATCCGGACTCCTTTGGATGATCGCAGGAAAAGCAGCCTGAACTCTTTCAGGCCAAAGGTTTGATGTGCCGGCGACGGGACGGGACACAGTTCGTTATGGCGCGGGAGTCCGCTCCCTTGCCACGGCAATGCTGTTGAGCCGCACCCATTGACCGCAGCGAGGGGGCGACGTTGCAGGCCTGGCGGTAAAAATGCCCCGGGCACGCCCATGCTGCCGAATTCGCTGTCGCCACTGCCAAAAAAGCGGGCAACCAGTGCAAGCCGGGCAGCCGGCATGCGAGGATCCCGCTCTGTGGTCGGGCACTCTGCCCAAGCATGACCGTGCCGCACGAGATCCGATGACCTTCAGGCAAACAGGGAGTGTGAGGTGCTGGCGACAAGTCTGGTTCTGGTGGCGGCGCTGCTGCATGCGGCATGGAACACCCTGATCAAGTTCAGCGGTGAACGATTGCTGGTGGTGGCCTGCATGGACAGCGTGGCGTTGCTGTTCGTGGCAATCATGCTGTTTTTCCTGCAATGGCCGCCGCCGCAGATCTGGCCCTGGATCATCGCCTCGGCGGCCTTCGAACTCTTGTACCGCTATCTGCTGATCCAGGCGTATCGGGTAGGTGACCTGGGGCTGGTCTATCCGTTGATGCGCGGCTTGTCGCCCCTGGTGGTGCTGGCCCTGACCCTGATCTTTGCCGGCGAGGTCCTGAGCACCCAGCAGATCCTCGGCATCCTGCTGATTCCTTTCGGCATGCTGTGTCTGCTCTGGCAAGGCGGAGGCGGCGCGCGTCTGCCCTGGAGCATGCTGCCGGTGGTGGCGCTGATCGGCCTGTGCATCGGTTGCTATACCTTTATCGACGGCCAGGCCCTGCGCCGCTGGTCGCACCCGCTGGACTACCTGACCTGGGTCACGCTGCTCAGCGCCTGGCCTTTTCCCCTGGTGGCTGTGGTGTGGAAGCGGCCCGCGTTCGCGCAGTTCTGGCGTGAGCAGTGGCGCTTGGGGCTGAGCGTCGGCTTCTGTGTACTGTTCAGCTACGCTCTGGTGCTTTGGGCCATGCAGTTGGGCTCGATTGCAGAAGCGGCGGCGCTGCGTGAAATCAGTGTGATTCTGGTGGTGCTGTTCGGTATGCGCTACCTGAAAGAACCTTTCGGCCGGCCACGGCTCTTAGCCTGTGGATTGGTGCTGATTGGCATGTTGGTGATGAAGTTCTGAACACTCCCTAAAACTCTAAAAAAGGATTTGCTCCATGACTGTCGCTTTCTGGTGTGTGTTGATCGCAATTGTTCTGCCCTACCTGTGTACCGCCATCGCCAAGGGCGCAGGCAAATACGGGCTTCGCTACAACCATGACCCACGGGCGTTCCTGAGTACCCTGGAGGGGCTGCCCAAGCGTGCCCACAACGCGCAGCTCAATGGTTTCGAGGTGACTCCGGCATTTGCTGCGGCAGTGATCATTGCCCATGTGGCGGGTAACGCCGAACTGGTGACCATCAACGTCCTGGCGGTGCTGTTTGTCACCAGCCGCCTGCTGTACATGATCTGCTACCTGGCGGACTGGGCGATCCTGCGGTCCCTGGTGTGGTTCGTGGGCATGGGCCTGATCGCCAGTTTCTTCTTCGTTTCAGTCTGAAACACCCTCTTGCCGGCGAAAGCGTCTTCATGGTCGCCTCCGCCGGCAAGCCGGCGGCTACTGGGGTCAAGGGGTATCGGGCACTTCCGGTACTTTGGGCAGCGCCGCGCCCTTGGGCCAGAGCATCCAGATCTGTCCCTGCTGCTTCATGTCGCCGGCCAGTTGTCCGGCCGCCTCGCCGGTGCCCCAGAACAAATCGGCACGGACTTCTCCGGTAATCGCGCCGCCTGTGTCCTGAGCGGCTACGGGACGTACCAGGCTGCTGCCGTCGGGACGAGTGGTGGACAGCCACAACAGGCTGCCCAGGGGAATGATCTTGCGATCCACTGCGACGCTGTAGCCGGAAGTCAGCGGCACGTTCAATGAGCCGCGGGGGCCTTCGTTGCTGTCCGGGTTGCGATTGAAGAACACGTAGCTCGGGTTGCTGCCCAGCAGTTCGGGAATCCGCGTCGGATGGGCCTTGGCCCAGGCGGCGATGGTGCCCATGGTCACGTCCTCTTTTTTCAGTTCCCCCTGCTCCACCAGCCAGCGGCCGATGGGCCGGTACGGGTGGCCGTTCTGGTCGGCGTAGCCGATCCGCAGTTGGCGACCGTCATCCAGCTGGATCCTTCCCGACCCCTGGATCTGCAGGAATTGCAGGTCCATCGGATCGGTCAGCCAGGCCAGCACCGGAGCCTTCACCCCCTTGGCTTCGATGGTCGCGGCATCGTCATAGGGCTTGAGCACCCGACCTTCGAGGCGGCCCCTCAGGCGCTTGCCCTTGAGTTCCGGATAGAGGCTGTCCAGAGCGACGATGATCATGTCGTCCGGCACGCCGTACACCGGTACATTGGCCGTTCGGGTCTGGGTCAGGCTGCCGGGATACACCGGTTCGTAATAGCCGGTGATCAAGCCGGTGCTGCTGCCGCTGCCCGAGCGCAGCCCATAGACATCCAGGTGTTCCTTGAGAAAGTCGCGGATGGCGGCCGGAGTCTGTGGCACGTTGGCCGCTGCAGCACAGGTGGCGCCCCACACCGGGTCGGCTTTCAGGCGGTTGCAGGCACTGCGCCAGGAGCCGAAGCCGGCCAGCAGGTCGTTATCGGTTACGCTGGGCAACGACTCCCAGGGCGCACTGTTGTAGGTGGCCAAAGCGTGGGTTGGCGCAGGCTTGCCGTTATCGCCGCCGTTGCAGCCGGCAAGCAGCGCCAGGGCTGGCAGGGTCCAGAGCAGGTGGCGACGCCAGCGGAGGAAGCTCGGGTTCATGCTGTATTTCCTTGAAGGGTTATCCACAGACTGGGTGGCAGTGGGCAACCTCTATTGTTAATAGGGCTATTGGTGTTTGCCGGGGAGGCGAGGATACTGGCCGCCGTTTCCGTGACCTGACCTGAAGCCACCATGACGCTAAAAAGACTTTCTGTTGTATTGCTGGCCTGCCTGACGCTTTCCGCCTGTGGCGGTGTCGATCCCAACTCTCCCCTGGGTCAGCGCAAGGCGATCTTCAAACAGATGCTCAAGACCGGCGAGGACCTGGGGGGCATGCTGCGTGGGCGGATTCCTTTCGACGGTGCGCGTTTTGCCGAAGGTGCGGTCAAGCTCGACAGCCTGTCCCATGAACCCTGGAAGCACTTCCCCGAGGTCAAGGAAGAAGATCACACCAGCGCCACCGATGACGTCTGGCGCAAGCAGGCGCGATTCCAGGAGCTGGCACGCAACCTGGAGGCGGCCACCGGCGAACTGGTGACCATCAGCCAGGTCCAGCCTTACAAGGCCAGTAACCTGGGGCCGGCAGTGCAGAAGGTCGAGGATGTCTGCAGTGCTTGTCACAAAGAATTCCGCAATCACTGAGTGGCGGTTCTGACAAGGTGTTTTGCGCTGGCGAGGGAGCAGTCCCCCTCGCCACGACAAGCGCCGCTTACTTGTCCAGCTCGTCCAGGGCTTGCTGCAGTTCCTTGCGGGATTCGGCGAGTTTGTCCTTGCGCTTGTTGATCTTCTCCGAGTCGCCTTTCTTCATGGCTTTTTCCAGATCGGCCTGGCGCCGGCTGACTTCGTGCTTGGCTTCCAGCACCTTGTTTTCCCGATCCTTCTTCAGCGAGGCATCGGTGCAGTGGGCGCTGACTTCACTCAGGGCGCGCTCCAGGCCGGCTTGCTGATTGCTATTGCCATGAGCCTTGGCTTGTTCAATCTGGGTCATGATCGCTTGGCGCTTGGCGGCACAACCGGTCAGTTGCGGAGCTTGTTCGGCGGCCAGCAGGGGCGCGCTCATCAGGCTGCACAGGGTCAAGGCAGCGAGGGATGGAAACAGTTTCATGGAAGGCTCCAGGTGGAAAAAAAGATCAAAAAATAACCAATTAAAATATTGACGCTGGCATCGGGAGTGGGGTGTTGGAACCCAATCCCGCCTGGGTGGTTCAACCTGCGCCCCAGGATGATGGATTAAAAACCTTCGATACCTGCTTCGCTCAAGGTGGCACGCAGGGCCAGTACCTGTGGATCACGAAAGAATGCCGTCAGTTGCGCAGCACGTTCCGCTCCTATTCCTGCCTCGTCCTGCCAGTCCTGGCTGCTTTTCAGCGCCAGGGTTTGCCATGGCCCGCTCAGGTCAGCTGAGCCACTGGGTGGCAGCCCCAGGGATTTCAGCCAGCGAGGGAAGGGTTGCTGTCTTGCCCGGTGCAGGCTCTCGAGTAAACGAGAGCTGCTGCGCTTGCCGAAGCCGGCAATGTTAGCAAGCTCCGCCTGATCCAGGGTCAGCCAATCCAACAGGCCTTTGATACGCCCTGTTTCAATCAGCCTGCTCCAGGTTCGCTCGCCGATATTCTGCAGGTCCAGGCCCTGTTTGCTGCTGAGCCAGGTCAGCCGCGCGAGAAACTGACTCTCGCAACCGGGAGATGGCTGCCAGCAGCTCAAGCCATGAAAGTCCTCCTGGGCCGGAGCCTGGATGGCCTGGCGTTGCGGGCTCCTGAGTACCACGCTCTCCAGGCGCGGAATGGTCAGTCCGGCAAGGCTGATGGCCACCTGATCGCCGGGCGCTATATCCAGTGCCCGCCAGCGTTGTAGCGAGCCGACGCTGACGCGACGGATCTGTCGGTCGTCGAGGGTGACAGGCTCGATATCCAGCAAAGGGGTGATGCGTCCGGTGCGGCCGATGCGGAATCGCACCTGACGCACATGGGCCAGGGCCTGGGCGTAGGGATATTTCCACGCGGCGATCCAGTGCGGCGCTTTGGCCTGCCAGCGCTCGGCGGCCGGGCGCTGGCTCTGCCGCAGGATGATGCCGTCGCTGGCGAAGGGCAGGGGTGAGCGGTACCAGTGCTCCCGCCATAGTCGAGCTTCGCTGAACCCGGTGATGGGCCGGCTGTATTCACCGCCCTCGGGAAAACCCAGTTGCGCCAGTTGCTCCAGGCGTTCACTCAAGATGGCGGGGCCTTGGGGCCAGTCCCAGACAAACAGGCCGATCTGCTGTGCTTCTGCCCTCGACAGGTGTTTGCGTGCCAGCCATCCGGCGACCCGGCTGCGAGCATTGAGGCTGCCCGCGCGGGACTGGATGTGTTGCTCCAGTCGTTGATACAGCTCCCCTTGCAGCAGCAGGTCCACGGGCTGTGGCAATTGTTTGGGGATGGCCGGGATCTGACGGGCGCTGGCGCTCCAGTCATGGCCCAGCAGGCCGTCACCCCGACTTAACGCCTGGTGGAAGCGACCCTGGCGGTAGATCAGGGTCACGGCCACGCCGTCGATCTTGGGTTGCGCCCAAACACCTTCGCGACCTTTTAGCCAGAGCTGGACGGCATTGTCATCGGGGAGTTTTTCCACTCCGGTGTGAGCAATAGGGTGGGGGATGCTGCCCCGGGCGTCGAGCAACGGCCGGTCCGCAGTCACGGGAATCTGTGGAAAGCAGTGCCGCAGGTTGGCCAGGCGCTGACGGGACTGGTCGTAGAGCTCGTCGGCTACAGGCGATTGGCCGTGCCGGTGGTAGCGGGTATCCCAGTTCTTGAGCTGTTGTTGCAGGGCGGTGATTTCCAGGTTGGCCTGGGACGTTGGCCAGTCAGGACATTGGGCCTGAGCGGGTAGAGCGGCGAGGGCCAGAAGCAGCAGGAAGAGTCTTGGCAGCATGGGGAGCATCCTTGCTCTGATGGGCATGCGCTAAAGGCTAGAGGGGATTGGCTGTGGGCTTGGACGAAGGTGTTTGCCGGGTGTTTCATCGGGCGCCAAAACTCGTCGTCAATGGCGCAGGGCCCTGTATCGACGGTTGTCGGCTGGCTTTGCAAGGAAACCTTCAGCCACAAAAAAGCCCCGCCGGGCGAGCCGGGCGGGGCTTTGGATGTTGCCAGGTGAAGCTTACAGGCCGGCAGCAGCGCGCAAGGCGTCGGCGCGGTCGGTTTTTTCCCAAGTGAAGGTGGTGAAGGTGTCCTCACCCACGGTCTTGGTTTGTGGGGCACGGCCGAAGTGACCGTAGGCCGCGGTTTCCTGGTACATCGGGTGCAGCAGGTCAAGCATGGTGGTGATCGCGTAAGGACGCAGGTCGAAGTGCTCGCGTACCAGCTTGACGATCTTGTCGTCGCTGATCTTGCCGGTGCCGAAGGTGTTCAGCGAGATCGAAGTCGGTTGCGCCACGCCGATGGCGTAGGACACCTGGATCTCGCAACGCTCGGCCAGGCCGGCGGCAACGATGTTCTTGGCCACGTAGCGACCGGCATAAGCGGCGGAACGGTCAACCTTGGATGGGTCCTTGCCGGAGAACGCGCCACCGCCGTGACGGGCCATGCCGCCGTAGCTGTCGACGATGATCTTGCGGCCGGTCAGGCCGCAGTCGCCCACCGGGCCACCGATGATGAACTGGCCGGTCGGGTTGATGTGGAACTGGGTGTCCTTGTGCAGCAGCTCGGCTGGCAGCACGTGCTTGACGATCAGTTCCATCACGCCTTCACGCAGGTCGTTGTAGGACACTTCCGGGTTGTGCTGGGTCGACAGCACCACGGCGTCGATACCGACCACGATGCCGTTTTCATAGCGGCAGGTGACCTGGGACTTGGCGTCCGGGCGCAGCCATGGCAGCAGACCCGATTTGCGGGCTTCAGCCTGGCGATGGACCAGTTGGTGGGAGAAGGCAATCGGCGCCGGCATCAGCGCAGCGGTTTCGTTGCTGGCGTAGCCGAACATCAGGCCCTGGTCGCCGGCGCCCTGATCTTCAGGCTTGGCGCGGTCAACGCCCTGGTTGATGTCGGGGGACTGCTTGCCAATGATGTTCATCACGCCGCAGGTGGCGCCGTCGAAGCCGACGTCCGAGCTGGTATAGCCGATGTCGCAGATCACGTCACGGACGATCTGTTCCAGGTCGACCCAGGCAGTGGTAGTGACTTCGCCAGCGACGATGGCCACGCCAGTCTTGACCAGGGTTTCCACCGCGACGCGGGCATGCTTGTCCTGGGCAATGATGGCGTCCAGCACCGCATCGGAAATCTGGTCGGCGATTTTATCCGGATGCCCTTCAGACACGGACTCGGAGGTGAAAAGGGAGTATTCGCTCATCTCGAGAGTTTCCTAAATTTACCGATGGTGAGTGTCGCCAGCCGGTCGCTGAAAGTGGCGGACCTGGATCTGGAAACCATTACGTAAGCCTACATAGAGACTTTCCCCGGGAGTCAGTCCCGCAGCGCTGGCCCAGCGGGCCAAATCATCTTGTTCGAACCCTAGCCAGAGATCGCCGCAAGCCTCTTTGGCCCAACTCTGGTTGTGGCTGCACAAGTCTGTTACCAACAGGCTGCCGCCTGGTTGCAGCAATCGGGCCATCTGCTTGATGGCTTCGGCCGGTGCGGCGAAATGGTGCAGGACCATATTCAGCACTACGCAATCGGCCGTCAGTGGCACGCCATCCAATGCATCGGCCAATTGCAGGCTGACGTTAGCCAATGTTTCGCGCTCACACAGCTGGCGCGCCAGTTCAAGCATTGCCGGACTGTTGTCCAGAGCAGTTACCTGGGCAAAGCGTCGGGCCAGTTCAGGGAGAAATCCACCGTCACCGGGACCCACTTCAATGGCCGTGGCCATTGGCTTGAAACTCAGCTGGTCCAGCAGCGCGAGAACACTGTCGCGGTACTGGGGCAGTCCTGCGATCAGGTCCTGCTGGGCGCGGAATTTCTCCGCCACCCGGGAAAAAAAGTCTTGGCTGGCCGCGGCCCGTTGCCGGTGCACCAGGCCGATCCGGCCCTGGACATCCGCCGGCAGCCGCACCTGGTCCACTTCGTCCAGCAGTGCTGCGTGAAGCTTGCCCCCCAGGAGTTCGGTATGGGGCAGGGCGCGGCGATAGAAAATCGCATTGCCTTCACGGCGAGTCGCCACCAGGTTGGCCTGGGCCAGGACCTTCAAATGGTGACTCATGCCGGACTGGCCGATGGCGAAGATCTGAGCCAGTTCCAGTACACCGAACGAGTCGTTGCTCAGTGCGCGCAATACATTGAGCCGCAGAGGATCGCCGCCGGCCTTGCACAGGGCGGCCAGTTCGTCGCAATCGTCATGCTCAATGGAGGGTGCGTGCAGGTTCATAGGGGCGCAGTCTAGAGGTGCCTGCAAAGCCCTGCAACAGCAATATCAAAACTTTTTGATATTGCTGTTGCAGGGGCCTTTGCCAGAGCCGTTCGTTGCCTTGTCAACGAACGGCGAGCGGGTTTCTCCAGTGGATTGAGTGCTTATCCTTGGGAAAAACATGCCTGAGTGACTATCTGTCATTGCCCCCGCCAGACGCCTGAGGGAAAATGCAGGCCTTTTTTCCGTTTCGTTTTATTCAATCCTCAGGAGATCAGCGATGCCCAGCCGTCGTGAGCGTGCCAACGCCATTCGTGCCCTCAGCATGGATGCCGTGCAAAAAGCCAACAGCGGCCATCCAGGTGCCCCCATGGGTATGGCGGATATCGCCGAAGTACTTTGGCGTGACTACCTCAAGCACAACCCGAGCAATCCATCCTTCGCCGACCGTGACCGCTTCGTGCTGTCCAACGGTCACGGCTCGATGCTGATCTACTCGCTGCTGCACCTGACCGGCTACGACCTGTCGATCGATGACCTGAAGAACTTCCGCCAACTGCACAGCCGCACTCCGGGCCACCCGGAATTCGGCTATACCCCGGGTGTGGAAACCACCACTGGCCCACTGGGTCAGGGCCTGGCCAATGCCGTGGGCTTCGCCCTGGCGGAAAAGGTCCTGGCGGCGCAGTTCAACCGTCCAGGTCACGACATCGTTGATCACCACACCTACGTATTCCTGGGTGATGGCTGCATGATGGAAGGCATTTCCCACGAAGTAGCCTCCCTGGCCGGTACCCTGGGCCTGGGCAAGCTGATCGCCTTCTACGATGACAACGGCATCTCCATCGACGGTGAAGTCGAAGGCTGGTTCACCGACGACACGCCCAAGCGTTTCGAAGCCTACAACTGGCAAGTGATCCGCAACGTCGACGGCCACGATCCGGAAGAGATCAAGACCGCCATCGACACCGCGCGCAAGAGCCCGTTGCCGACCCTGATCTGCTGCAAGACCACCATCGGTTTCGGTTCGCCGAACAAGCAGGGCAAGGAAGACTGCCACGGCGCACCACTGGGTGCCGAGGAAATCGCCCTGACCCGCGCTGCACTGAAGTGGAACCATGGCCCGTTCGAAATCCCGGCCGACATCTACGCCGAGTGGGACGCCAAGGAAGCCGGTCGCGCCGTGGAAGCCGAGTGGGATCAGCGTTTCGCTGCCTACTCCGCTGCGTTCCCTGCCGAAGCCAATGAACTGGTACGTCGCCTTGCGGGCGATCTGCCCGCGGACTTTGCCGAGAAGGCCAATGCCTATATCGCTGAAGTCGCGGCCAAGGGCGAAACCATCGCCAGCCGTAAAGCCAGCCAGAACACCCTGAACGCCTTCGGCCCGCTGCTGCCTGAATTCCTCGGCGGCTCGGCTGACCTGGCCGGCTCCAACCTGACCCTGTGGAAAGGCTGCAAGGGCGTCAGCGCTGAAGACGCCAGCGGCAACTACATGTATTACGGCGTGCGTGAGTTCGGCATGACCGCCATCATGAACGGCGTTGCCTTGCACGGTGGCCTGGTGCCTTACGGCGCGACCTTCCTGATGTTCATGGAATACGCACGCAACGCCGTGCGCATGTCGGCGCTGATGAAGCAGCGGGTGATCCATGTCTACACCCACGACTCCATCGGTCTGGGCGAAGACGGCCCGACTCACCAGCCGATCGAGCAACTGACCAGCCTGCGCAGTACCCCGAACCTCGACACCTGGCGCCCAGCCGATGCCGTGGAATCGGCGGTGTCCTGGAAGTACGCCCTGGAGCGCAAGGACGGCCCATCGGCGCTGATCTTCTCCCGCCAGAACCTGCAGCACCAAACCCGTGATGCCGGGCAGATCGCCGACATCAGCCGCGGTGGCTACGTGTTGAAAGACTGCGCAGGCGAGCCTGAGCTGATCCTGATCGCCACCGGTTCGGAAGTGGGCCTGGCGGTCCAGGCTTTCGACAAGCTGACTGAGCAGGGCCGCAAGGTGCGTGTGGTTTCCATGCCGTGCACCAGCGTGTTCGACGCTCAGGACGCGGGCTACAAGCAATCGGTTCTGCCGTTGCAGGTCAGCGCGCGGATCGCCATCGAAGCTGCTCACGCTGACTTCTGGTACAAGTACGTGGGTCTGGAAGGCCGGGTGATCGGCATGACCACCTACGGCGAGTCGGCGCCTGCGCCGGCCTTGTTCGAAGAGTTCGGTTTCACCCTGGACAACATCCTGGGCCAGGCCGAAGAGCTGCTGGAAGACTAAAAAAGCACGCGGTGGCCCAGCCACCGCGATCCCTTTGTAGGAGCTGGCTTGCCAGCGATTCGCGGCCTGCCTGACACGCCGCTGATCGTTGGCAAGCCAGCTCCTGCGATGGGGTGCGTATAACAAGTTCGTCTGCCTGTGCCTGATCGAGAACCCCATGCCTCAATCGCGTCCCTATAAAGTTGCACTCAACGGCTACGGCCGGGTTGGTCGTTGCGTCTTGCGTGCTCTGTTCGAGCGGGGGGCTGCGGCTGGATTCGAGATCGTCGCCATCAACGATCTGGCCGACATGGCCAGTGTTGAATACCTGACACGCTTCGACTCGACCCACGGCCGGTTTCCCGGCGAGGTGAAGGTCGATGGCGACTGTCTGCATATCAATGGCAACTGCGTGAAAGTGCTGCGCAGTGCCACCCCCGAAGGCATCGATTGGGCGTCCCTGGGCGTCGATCTGGTGCTGGAATGCTCCGGTGCCTACCACACCCGGGCAGACGGCCAGCGTTTCCTCGACGCCGGCGCGCCACGGGTGCTGTTCTCCCAACCGATGGCCAGCGAGGCGGATGTCGACGCGACCATCGTTTACGGGGTCAACCAGGAGTGTCTGACCGGCGCCGAGCTGCTGGTCTCCAACGCCTCCTGCACCACCAACTGTGGTGTGCCGCTGTTGCGCCTGCTGGATCAGGCCATCGGCCTGGAATATGTGTCGATCACCACCATTCACTCGGCGATGAACGACCAGCCGGTGATCGACGCCTATCACCACGAGGATCTGCGTCGGACCCGTTCGGCGTTCCAGTCGGTGATCCCGGTGTCCACTGGTCTGGCGCGTGGTATCGAGCGCTTGTTGCCGGAACTTGCCGGGCGAATTCAGGCCAAAGCTGTGCGAGTGCCGACGGTCAATGTGTCCTGCCTGGATATCACCATGCAGACCGTGAGCGATACCGACGCCACCGAGGTCAACCGGATTCTGCGCGAGGCCGCCACCAGCGGTCCGCTCAAGGGCTTGCTGGCCTATACCGAGTTGCCTCACGCCAGCTGTGATTTCAATCATGATCCCCATTCGGCGATCGTCGATGCCAGTCAGACCCGCGTTTCCGGCCCCCGGCTGGTGAACATCCTGGCCTGGTTCGACAACGAATGGGGCTTTGCCAACCGGATGCTGGATGTTGCTGGGCACTACCTGCAAACAGCCACTCCACGCTCTGACTCTAAACTCTCTGTTTCTGAACAACAGTAACCCAGGAATTGCGACCCATGACCGTGTTGAAGATGACCGACCTCGATCTGCAAGGTAAGCGCGTACTGATCCGCGAAGACCTCAACGTCCCAGTCAAGGACGGTGTTGTCACCAGCGATGCGCGGATCCTGGCTTCGCTGCCGACCATCAAGCTGGCCTTGGAAAAAGGCGCGGCGGTGATGGTCTGCTCGCACCTGGGCCGCCCGACCGAAGGCGAGTTCTCTGCCGAGAACAGCCTCAAGCCGGTAGCCGATTACCTGAGCCGCGCCCTAGGCCGTGAAGTGCCACTGGTGGCCGACTACTTGGGTGGTGTCGAGGTCAAGGCCGGCGACATCGTGCTGTTCGAAAACGTGCGCTTCAACAAGGGCGAGAAAAAGAACGCCGACGAATTGGCCCAGCAATACGCTGCCCTGTGCGACGTGTTCGTGATGGATGCTTTTGGCACCGCGCACCGCGCCGAGGGTTCGACCCATGGCGTGGCCAAGTTCGCCAAAGTAGCCGCTGCAGGTCCCCTGCTGGCTGCTGAGCTGGAGGCGCTGGGCAAGGCCCTGGGCAACCCGGCCAAGCCGATGGCGGCCATCGTTGCCGGTTCCAAGGTGTCCACCAAGCTGGATGTGCTCAACAGCCTGAGCCAGATCTGCGACCAGTTGATCGTCGGTGGCGGCATCGCCAACACCTTCCTGGCCGCTGCCGGGCATCCGGTGGGCAAGTCGTTGTACGAGCCGGACCTCTTGGACACCGCCCGAGCCATCGCCGCCAAGGTCAGCGTACCGCTGCCGGTGGACGTGGTCGTGGCCAAGGAGTTCGCCGAAAGCGCCGAAGCTACCGTCAAGCTGATCGCTGATGTTGCCGCTGACGACATGATCCTCGACATCGGTCCACAGACTGCCGCGCAGTTCGCCGAGCTGCTGAAATCCTCCAAGACCATCCTCTGGAACGGTCCTGTAGGCGTGTTCGAATTCGACCAGTTCGGCAACGGCACCCAAGTGCTGGCCCAGGCCATCGCCGACAGCGCCGCGTTCTCCATTGCTGGCGGTGGCGACACCCTGGCGGCCATCGACAAGTATGGCGTGGCCCAGCAGATCTCCTACATTTCTACCGGTGGCGGCGCTTTCCTCGAGTTCGTCGAGGGCAAGGTACTGCCGGCGGTTGAAGTCCTGGAAGCCCGGGCCAAGGCCTGAGATTCCCGTTGGCCGGGCAAAGGAGTGTTCTGATGGTCAAGACATTGCCACTGTTGATCGCCGCGGCTTTGCTGGCGGGGTGCTCCGGCACTCCCCAGGCAAAATCGGCCGATGAGGCCGGTGAGCCGGACAAAGGCTGCTATCAGGCCGATTGGCAGGCCGAGACGGCGCCGGTGATTAACAAGCGTCTGGGCCCAGAGGGCCTGGAGAAGTACGAGACACCGTCAAAGACCAGGGAACAGGGCTGCCCTTGACGGGTCGGATTGGATAACGCAACGCGCTGGGGCCTGTGGGCTGTCAGCCGAGGAACATCGATGAAAGGTTTGATCGCCGTGGCGATGCTGGGCTTGCTGGCAGGGTGTGCCAACCTGAACCTGCTCAAGTCGCCGGCTCCCGACAACTGGACGACCTGGGTGTGTGACAGCCAGGCACAAGTGCTTTGGCGCTACACCGACGACAGCCGCAAGGCGGTCGACGTGCGCCTGGGGGGCGACGATCAGGTTCGGCGCCTTAAGCTTGAGCCCAGTGGTTCGGGTTCGCTGTACAGCGATGACATGCTGGCGTTTCACGTCAAGGGTGAAGAGGGCCTGGTTTACTGGGTCGCCACCAATGACTTGATCGGCCGCGGCTGCAAGGCCCAGTAGGAGCTGGCTTGCCAGCCAAGGCGGCGTCCAGACCTGTGCAAGGTCAAGGGCCCCTTTACCGGCGAACTGGTTCCTGAAGGGCTGTAGAGATTTGGTTTTAACGGATACAACAGAGCGGGCTGACCCCCGATCTGCAATCACTTGAATAGCAGTCGCCGCTACGGCAGGCTTGCACGATTAACGACCCTCGACCGGGAGAGACACACACAATGGCACTCATCAGCATGCGCCAGATGCTGGACCACGCAGCCGAGTTCGGCTACGGCGTTCCAGCCTTCAACGTCAACAACCTTGAGCAGATGCGCGCCATCATGGAAGCCGCTGACAAGACTGACTCCCCGGTGATCGTTCAGGCGTCCGCCGGTGCGCGCAAGTACGCCGGTGCGCCGTTCCTGCGTCACCTGATCCTGGCGGCGATCGAAGAGTTCCCGCATATCCCGGTGTGCATGCACCAGGACCACGGCACCAGCCCTGACGTCTGCCAGCGCTCGATCCAGCTGGGCTTCTCCTCGGTCATGATGGACGGCTCCCTGGGCGAAGACGGCAAGACGCCGACCGATTATGAATACAACGTGCGCGTCACCCAGCAGACCGTGGCCATGGCCCACGCCTGCGGCGTGTCGGTAGAAGGCGAGCTGGGCTGCCTGGGTTCCCTGGAAACCGGCATGGCCGGTGAAGAAGATGGCATCGGTGCCGAAGGCGTGCTGGACCACAGCCAGATGCTGACCGATCCGGAAGAGGCTGCGGACTTCGTCAAGAAGACCCAGGTCGACGCCCTGGCCATCGCCATCGGCACCAGCCACGGTGCCTACAAGTTCACCAAGCCGCCTACCGGCGACGTGCTTGCCATCGACCGCATCAAGGAAATCCACAAGCGCATCCCTAACACTCACCTGGTGATGCACGGCTCTTCGTCGGTTCCGCAAGAGTGGCTGGCGATCATCAACCAGTACGGCGGCGACATCAAAGAAACCTACGGCGTGCCGGTTGAAGAAATCGTCGAAGGCATCAAGTACGGCGTGCGCAAGGTCAACATCGACACCGACCTGCGTCTGGCGTCCACCGGTGCCATGCGTCGCCTGATGGCCACCAACCCGAGCGAGTTCGACCCACGCAAGTTCTTCGGGGCCACCGTGACCGCCATGCGCGACGTGTGCATCGCCCGTTACGAAGCCTTCGGTACTGCCGGCAACGCTTCGAAGATCAAGCCGATCTCCCTGGAAGCGATGTTCCAGCGCTACCTCAAGGGTGAGCTGAACGCCAAGGTCAACTAAGCCTTAGCGTCATCCGGAAAGCCCGCAGCGATGCGGGCTTTTTTGTGCCTGGGATTCCTGCACAGAGACGGGGTTAGATTTTGTTGTGGTCGATATCCAGCTTGGAGAAGGTCACCTTGCCGCCCTCGCTGGTGTAGCCGCTGTTGTCCTGGACATAAACGCCAGCCTTGAAATACAGCGGCTTGTCGCGCCAGGTGGCGCTCAGCTGGCCATCCCATTGATAGCCCGCAGCACTGATCCCCAGGGCACCACCGGGGCTCAGGTGGATCAGGTAGGAAAACTCCCGATCCATAGGCACGTTCCTGGCGACGGTGATGACCCGGCCTTCGTCGTCATCCGGGCGCATGCGCACCTTGGCCACGACATTGCCGCTGCCCTGGCTGGTCTTGTACTGGTACTCCACTTTCACCAGGGGCTTGGTGCTGTTGTAGGCATGGATCTGGCCGACGACGATCTTGCCCGACGAGGGCACCTGCTTCACTGCCAGGGTGGCGTACAACAGGTTGTCGGCCTCGGGATAGGTCCAGTTGCGCAGGGTGCCGTTGGAATAGGTTTCCCGCAGCTCGGTGCGCGGGTAGATGGCGTTCTCGGTTTTTGATCCGGTCACCGGCGACCAGAAGAACAGGGTGCCGCTATCGGAGTGGAAGTACTGGTCCTTGAAGCCTTTGACCAGGGTGGGGGTGTCAATGGTTGCCGGTGGGCTGCCGACGGGAACGCTGAGGTTCCAGGTTGCCAGATCGATCATGGTGAGAGGTTCCGCAAGGAAAGGTCTGGTGCAGGTCGCCGAGGGCTTTAGCCTGCGCTTCTTCGGGCGTCTTTATAACGCAGAACGGATGCCGGGCGAGGTCCGTACGGCGGATATCTGACGTCAGCAAAATATCGAAATGCCATCCTTCCCGGTTTTTATGCTGCACAACTGTGACCGTTAGTCGGGAGTCGGCGCCATTGGCGGAGCGATGACGTGATGGCGGCTTCTGCTTTTCAAGATCCGGGTCTAGAGTGAGTCCACAGTTTTAGCCAGGTTTTCTCACCCGCTCAGTCTTATTACAGGCAAGAGAAGCAGCATGGAATGCGTGCATCCGGAGGTGGCCGAAGGCCACTCCACTCTTCTGATCGTTGATGACTATCCTGAAAATCTCCTAAGCATGCGTGCTCTGTTGCAGCGCCAGGACTGGCGGGTGATGACCGCTGCCTCCGGTGTCGAGGCCCTGGGCCTGTTGCTCGAGCATGAGGTGGATCTGGTGCTGCTGGATGTGCAGATGCCCGGCATGGATGGTTTTGAGGTGGCTCGACTGATGCGCGGCAGCCAGCGTACCCGGCTGACACCGATCATCTTCCTCACCGCGAACGAGCAGTCCCAGGATGCCGTGATCAAGGGCTACGCCAGTGGCGCGGTGGACTACCTGTTCAAACCCTTCGACCCGCAGATCCTCAAGCCCAAGGTCCAGGCTTTGCTGGAGCAACAGCGCAACCGCCGAGCCCTGCAGCACCTCAGTCATGATCTGGAGGTGGCGCGAGCGTTCAACGCCGCGGTGTTGGACAACGCCGCCGAAGGCATCCTGGTGGTGGACGAAGGCGGCCATGTGCGCTTCGCCAATCCAGCGGTCTCGCGCTTGCTCAATGCCCAGGTGCAAGATCTGGAAGGCTCGCCCTTCCTCGATTACCTGCAAAAGCCCCACGTCCCCGACTGGAACGAATCCGAACTCTACGCCTGCTACCGCAGGGGCGAGACCTATCGTCTGCATGACGCCCTGTTGCGGACCGTCCCTGGCCAGCAGATCTGCGTGGCCCTGTCCTGCGCGCCCCTGCCCAGCGAACAGAAGGCCATGGTGGTGACCTTGCTGGATATGTCCGAGGTTCGACACCTGCATCAACAGCTGGAGTACCAGGCCGTTACCGATCCGCTGACGGGCCTGCTCAACCGGCGCGGTTTCTATCAGACCGTGGAGAACATCCTGCTGCGCAGCGATCGCTCGGGAAAGTCTCTGGTCCTGCTCTACCTGGACCTGGACGGCTTCAAACGAGTCAACGACTCCCTGGGGCACGATGCCGGTGACCGGGTGCTGCGCTGGGTCTCCGAACAGTTGAAGGAATGCCTGCATTCGTTCGACATTCTCGGGCGCATGGGCGGCGACGAGTTCACGGCCCTGCTGGAGCTGAGCTTCCCGGAGCAGGCGGCAAAAATCGCCGAAAAACTGATCGAACGCCTGTCCATCAGCCAGCAGATCGATGGCATGGAGGTGGTGCTGGGGGCCAGCATTGGCATCGCCATCTACCCTGACTGCGGTTCCAATCTGGATGGCCTGTTGCGCGCGGCGGATATCGCCATGTACGAGGCCAAGCGTGCCGGCCGTCAGCAGTACCGTTACTACGACCATGAAATGAACGGCCGTGCCCGGTCCCGGCTGATGCTTGAAGAAAGCGTGCGCAGCGCGGTGGAGCGCAAGGAGTTCACCCTGGTGTATCAGCCCCAGGTGGCTATTGCCGATGGCCGCTTGCGAGGGTTCGAGGCGTTGCTGCGCTGGCGGCACCCGAGTGTCGGCGATGTACCGCCCGGGCTGTTTCTGCCGTTGTTGGAAGAGGCGCGGTTGATCAGCCGCCTGGGCAGTTGGATCTATCAACAGGGCGCCGCTCAGCGCAAGGATTGGGAACAGGTATTCAGCCCGGACCTGGTGCTGGGTGTCAGCCTCAGCGCTACCCAGTTCGGCATGCCCAACCTGGCAACCGAACTGCGCCAGGTGTTGTTGCGCCATGGCCTGCAGCCTCGTCAGCTGGAGGTGGAGGTGACCGAGGCGGCACTGACCCAGAACCTCGACGAGACCCGCAAGCAGTTGCAGCAGTTGCATGAGCTGGGGGTGCGGGTGGCCCTGGACGATTTCGGATCAGGCAGCTGCTGTCTGGCGTACCTGCGTGACCTGCAGTTGGACACCCTCAAGCTTGACCGGCACCTGATCGCTCGCCTGCTGACTTCGCCGCGAGATGCCGCCATCGCCCGCAGCGTGATCGATCTGTGCAAACAGTTCGGCCTGCTGGTGATTGCCGAAGGCGTGGAAACCCTCGAACAATACGAGTGGCTCAAGGCCAATGGTTGTGAATACGTGCAGGGTTTCCTGGTGGCGCGCCCCCTGACTGCCAGCAGTGCCAGTCAGTTTGCCCAGCCTTTTGACTGGAGCGCGTTGCCGGCCTGAATTCGCTACACTGGCGCTCTTTGCACCTTGCGTTGCCCCTTCATGACTGCACTCAAATACCTTCAGGCCTACCCCGTCGCCCTGCAACAGCAAGTGCGCCAGCTGATCGACGAAGATCGCCTGGGGGACTACCTGAGCCGGCGCTATCCGAACAAGCACGCGGTACAGAGCGACAAGGCGTTGTACAACTACGCTCTGGAACTGAAGCAGGAATACCTGCGCAACGCCCCGGCCATCGACAAGGTGCTGTTCGATAACCGCCTGGACCTGACCCACCGCGCCCTGGGCCTGCACACCACGGTGTCCCGGGTACAGGGCGGCAAGCTCAAGGCCAAGAAGGAGATCCGCATCGCCTCCCTGTTCAAGGAGGCGGCGCCGGAGTTCTTGCGGATGATCGTGGTGCACGAGCTGGCGCACTTCAAGGAATCGGACCACAACAAGGCGTTCTACAAGCTCTGCGAGCATATGCTGCCGGGCTATCACCAGCTGGAGTTCGACCTGCGGGTCTACCTGACCTGGCGCGACCTGCAAGCCAAGGCAGGAGCGGCGGATTAGTGCTTAGTGAAAGGGAGTAGGCGATGGATGTCAGCAAGACCAAGAGCAGTTTCTACCGCCGCCTGTATGTGGCGTATCTGATCGACAGCGGCCTGGCCAGCAGTGTGCCGGCGCTGACCGAGGTCACGGGCATGCCCCGACGCACCGCCCAGGACACCATCGCCGCCCTGGCGGACCTGGACATCCTCTGCGAGTTCGAGCAGCAGGATGGCGCCCGCAATCATGCCGGGCGCTACCGGATCCATAGCTGGGGGGCCATCGACAAGGGCTGGATCGAGCCCAATCTGCGGCAGATCAAGACAGTGCTGGGTTATCCCTGAGTCTCAGGCCCGGCGCATGCCGATATGGGGAATGCCGTCCTCAAGGTATTCCTCACCCGCGACGATGAAGCCGTAGCGTCCGTAGTAATCCTGCAGATGGGCCTGGGCCGAGAGGTAGATCGGGGTTTCTGGCCAGTGCCGTTGCGCCTGTTTCAGCGCCTGCTCCATCAGGGCATGACCCAGGCCCTGGCCACGGGCCTGTTCGGCGATCACTACGCGGCCGATCACGACGTCGCCGCCTTGGGAGATCGGGTCCAGCAGGCGCACATAGGCCAGCAGGCGGTCGTCGTCCCAGGCCATCAAGTGGCAGGTATCGCCTTCAAGGTCGCGGCCGTCCACTTCCTGGTAGGGGCATTTCTGTTCCACGACAAAGACTTCGGTGCGCAGTTGCAGGATGGCGTACAACTGTTCCTTGCCCAGATCGGTGTGATGCTTGCAGACCCATTCGATGGTCATCTTCATATCCTGTAGAAAGTGCTGTGCGAAATACTAGGCACATCGCCGCCGGATGTCTTGTCGAGCAGCACCCAGAGGCTGTTTCTGTGAGTTAGGTCAAAATGCCACCATTGTTGTTACTGGCCTTTGTCTTCTTTGTGTAATCTGTTTTCAAGTCCTGTGCAGCGGTTCTGATGAGCTAGTGTTAGGGGCTGGGCTGCCCTGTCGAATACCGGCAGGGGCCCTCGAGTGTCGGCTGGAACGCGCTGGGCCCTGTGCCCGCTAAGGATCTTTTAGCATGCTGCGATTGCATCGAGCTTTGGCTTTGATCGGATTGCTGTTGCTGGGCCACAGCGCTTCTGCGGAGAAGCTGCGCCTGGTCGCTGACGCCTGGCCCCCCTTTACCGACGCGACCCTGGTCAATGGCGGGGTGGCCACCGATATCGTCAGCACCGCCCTGTCCCGTGCCGGCTATGCCAGCGAGTTCGAACAGGTGCCCTGGGCCCGGGCTCTGATGGGGGTTGGCGAGGGACGCTACGACGTACTGGTCAATGCCTGGTACAACGAAGAGCGCACCCATCTGGGGCAGTTTTCCTCGGAGTACCTGGTCAACCGAGTGCGCTTCATCAAGCGCAAGGATGCCTCGCTGGAATACAACAACCTCAAGCAACTGCATCAGTACCCGGTGGCGGTGGTGCGTGGCTACGCCTATTCGCCGGAGTTCGACAACGACCCGAACCTGCAGAAAGTTCTGGTGCATAACTTCGCCATGGCCGTGCGCATGCTGGCGGCGGACCGGGTCAAGCTGACTCTGGAAGACGAATACGTCGCCCGCTACTACCTGGCCCGGGAATCGCCTCGGGTGCGCAACGCCGTGGAGTTCCTGCCCAAGCCCCTGAGCGAGAACGGCCTGCATATCCTGGTCAGCCTGAAAAACCCCGAGCACGCGCAGATCGTTGCCAAGTTCGACCGGGAAATTGCCGCCATGAAGGCCGACGGCAGTTACGACCGCCTGTTGCGCCAACACGGTATGTAACCGAACAGGGGGCTGTCTGTAGGAGCTGGCTTGCCAGCGAAAGCGGCCCCGGACCTTGCATAAATCTTGCGGCCTCTTTCGCCGGCAAGCCGGCTCCTACGGTTTTGCGTCGTCGCTGGTGTCTTTGATCAGGTGTGCCGCCAGGGTCCGCAACGGACCCAGTTGTCGACAGATCAGTGCCAGCTGGGTCTGCACCAGACGCTGGCCTTCGTCGATTTCATCCGGCATCTGCTCCAGCTCATTGGCCAACGCTTCCTCGGCATCGCTCTGGATGGCGATCGGGGTCTTGTTGGCCAGGCCCTGGGCAATCTCGTCGATGCTCGCCGCCAGGCTGACCCCGGCACCGTCGATCAGGTGCTCGCGGACTTCCCCCGGCAGTTGGGTTTCCCGGTGCGCGCCCAACCCCGAGAGGTAGCTGAGCAAGGTGTGTGACAGCACCAGGAAGCGGAACCCCACGTCGGCTTCCTTACGGAAATGCCCCGGCTCCATGAGCATGTTGGCCAGGGTGGTGGACAGCGCCGCGTCGGCGTTGTGGGCGTTGCGCCGGGCCAGGCGGTAGGCCAGGTCGTCGCTTTTGCCTGCGGCGTACTGCTGCATGATCTGGCGCAGGTAGATGCTGTTGCAGGTCAGGGTGTTGGCCAGCACCTTGTTCAGGCGTCGGCCCTGCCAGTCCGGTAGGAACAGGAACACCGCCAGCCCGGCGATCAGACTGCCCAGCAGGGTATCGAACAGCCGCGGCAGGAACAGCCCGTAACCGTCGCCCACCTGGTTGAAGCAGAACAGCACCATCAGGGTGATGGCGGCGGTGGCCAGGGTGTAGCGGGTGGTGCGGTTGGTAAAGAACACCACCCCGGCGGCGATGGCGAACAGCGATTGCACCAAGGGGCTCGGGAACAGGTCGAACAGCGCCCAGGCGATGGTCAGGCCGATGGCGGTGCCGACGATCCGCTGCCCCAGCTTGCGCCGGGTGGCGCCGTAGTTGGGCTGGCAGACGAACAGCGTGGTGAGGATGATCCAGTAGCCCTGGGATGGGTGGATCAAATGCACCATGCCGTAGCCGATACTCAGCGCCAGGGGCAGGCGCAGGGCATGGCGGAACAGCAGTGACGTCGGTGTCAGCTGGGTGCGCAGGCGAGTCCAGACATCCTTGAGGTTGCGCGGCGAGCGGTCCAGCAGGCTGCTGTCGGTGGCATCGGCCAGGGCGTCGGGGTTGCTGGCGTCGCTGAGCAGGCGGTCGAGGGTGCCAAGGTTGGCCGCCAGGGCGCGCAGCGAGCGCAGCAGCCCGCGCCAGGCCGGGTTGCTCTGGATGCGCAGGTGTTCCAGGGAGGCGTGCAGGTCGCTCAGGGCCTCGGCGAAGCTGGCGTCATAGACGAACGGCTGGCGCAGCTGGATGGATTCGGCCAGGGCGCGGCAGGCCTTGCCCTGCTGGCGCAACAGGCGCTGGCAGCGAAACAGCACGTCGCTGTGGAAGAAGGCGTCGGTCAGGGCGTTATAGGGGTAGTGAGACGAACTGGCGCGCTCGTGGATGTCCTGGGCCAGGAAGTACAGCTTCAGGTAGCGGCTGACTTTCGACCCCGGCCGGCCATTGCCCACCCGGTGCAGGATGATCTCCTTGGCGGCGTTGAGGGCTGCCACGACCTTGCCATTTTGCTGGGCCAGCTCCAGGCGCCGGGCTTCCACATCCAACTGGCGGATTGGCTCGAACAGGGATGACTTGAGCTTGAGGTAGAAACCCAGCTCACGAAACAGCCGGGCCAGGCTCTGCTGCACCGGCTGGTTGGAGAACAGCGCCTGCCACAGGACCGAGAGCAGGCCATACCAGGCCGCGCCGGCCACCAGCAGCAGCGGCTCGTGCCAGAAATCGATCACCGCGCCGCCGCGCTGGTCGACGCCGATCATGGTGTAGACCGAGAGAATCAGGGTCGCCGAGGCGATGGCGCCATAGCGTTCCCCCAGAGCCCCGAGCATGGTCAGGCCGAAGCTGGCCAGGGCCAGGGCAATGGCGAAGATCCAGGGGTAGGGGAACAACAATTCCACCGACAGCGCGGCGATGCTGAAGCACACCAGGGTCACGGCCAGGGCGTTGAGCCGGCCTTGCCAGCTGTCGTCGGTTTCCGCCAGGGCGCTGGCGATGATGCCGAGGAACAGTGGAATCAGCAGGCCCATCTCATCCTGATACCAGCACAGCGCCATGCTGCCGGTCAGGGCGATGAACACCCGCACGCTGTAGCTGAATTTATCCAGCGCCCAGAGGCGGCGCAGAGACTGACGAAAAGAAGTCGATGACATGGAGTGGGACAGGCCTTCCGGGGCGATGCAGCTAAATTGAGCCAGTATTGACGACGGCGCAATGCCGCCGTCACATCGGCCGACAAATTCTGTTGCCGTTGCCGGTCGGGCGCCTGTAGCCGCTGCCGTAGGCTGCGAACGACCCGAAGGGGCGCGGCGATTCAAGGTCCGCTGAGGTCCTGCGGACCTGTCGCAGCCTGCGGCAGCGGCTACAGGGATTGCAGCGGCTCAGACGTATTGCGCCGCCGCGTAGCCCGAGGCCCAGGCCCACTGGAAGTTGAAGCCGCCCAGGTGGCCGGTGACGTCCAGCACTTCACCGATGAAATACAGCCCCGGGCTCTTCAGCGATTCCATGGTCTTGGACGACACCTCGCGGGTATCGACCCCGCCCAGGGTCACTTCGGCGGTGCGGTAGCCCTCGGTGCCCGCCGGCACCAACTGCCAGCTGCCGAGTTTTTGCGCCACGTCCGCCAGTTCCGCCGGGGTGTACTGCTTCATCGGCTTGGAGACGAACCAGTGCTCGGCCAGCAGTCCCGCCATCTTCTTGGTGAAGATTTCCCCCAGTAGGGTTTTCAGCTCGCTGTTGGGGCGCTCGGCCTGCTGCTGTTGCAGCCAGCCCAGGGCGTCGTGGTCTGGCAGCAGGTTGATCTCGACACTGTCGCCGGGTTGCCAGTAGGAGGAAATCTGCAGGATCGCCGGGCCGCTGAGGCCACGATGAGTGAACAGAATGTTCTCGCGAAAGCTCTGCTCGTTGCAGCTCACCAGACAGTCCACCGAGGTGCCCGACAACTCGCTGCACAGCTCCTTGAGCTGATCGGTGATGGTGAAGGGCACCAGGCCGGCACGGGTCGGCAGCAGTTCATGGCCGAACTGCTTGGCGACTTGATAGCCAAAACCGGTAGCGCCCAAGGTTGGGATCGACAGGCCGCCGGTGGCAATCACCAGGGATTGGCACTGCACCGCGCCCAGGGTGGTCTGCAGCAGATAGCCGGCTTCAAGCTTTTCGATCTGCTGGATCGAGGTGTCCAGGCGCAGTTCGACGCCGACCTGATCGCATTCGTCGAGCAGCATGCCGAGGATGTCGCTGGACTTGTTATCGCAGAACAGCTGGCCGAGTTTCTTCTCGTGGTAGGGCACGCCGTGCTTGGCCACCAGGCCGATGAAGTCCCACTGGGTGTAGCGGGCCAGGGCCGATTTACAGAAATGCGGGTTCTGCGAAAGGAAGTTGGCGGGCTCGGTGTACATATTGGTGAAGTTGCAGCGGCCACCGCCGGACATCAGGATTTTCTTGCCGGCCTTGTTGGCGTGGTCCAGCAACAGCACCTGGCGGCCCCGGCCGGCCGCGGTCAGGGCGCACATCAGGCCGGCCGCGCCAGCGCCGATGATCACGACTTGGGTAGAACGCAAAACGGTGTCCTCGCACAAATTTGTGTAGGAGCGAGCTTGCTCGCGATAACGGTGCCGGGTTCAACCTCGATGTCGGCTGTTCGGACGCTATCGCGAGCAAGCTCGCTCCTACAGGGACGGTGGGGTTAGAGGACGCGCACGCGCAGCGAACGGCCCTTGATCTTGCCGTTGTTCAAACGTTGCAGCGCCTGCATGACCACGGTGCGATCAACCGCCACATACGACTGGAAGTCGAAGATCGCGATCTTGCCGACCTGGGCGCCCGGGATGCCGGCGTCGCCAGTCAGTGCACCGAGAATATCGCCCGGACGCACTTTGTCCTTGCGCCCGCCCGCGATGCACAGCGTGCTCATCGGTGGCTGCAGCGGGGCGCCGCCCTGGGACTTGAGGTTGTCGACCTGATCCCAGTTCAGCGGGGCTCTCTGCAGCTGTTCGATGGCTTGCGCGCGATGGGCTTCGGACGGTGCGACGAGGCTGACCGCGATACCTTTTTCGCCAGCGCGACCGGTACGGCCAACGCGGTGAATGTGGATTTCCGAATCGCGGGCCAGCTCGACGTTGATCACCATGTCCAGCGCATCGATGTCCAGGCCACGGGCGGCCACGTCGGTGGCGACCAGTACCGAAGTACTGCGGTTGGCGAACATCGCCAGCACCTGATCGCGGTCACGCTGTTCCAGATCGCCGTGCAGGCCGACGGCGGAAATGCCTTTGGAGGTCAGGTGATCGACGGTTTCCTGCACTTGCTGCTTGGTGAAGCAGAAAGCGACGCAGGAAGCCGGGCGGAAGTGGTGCAGGACTTTGGTCACTGCGCTCATGCGTTCTTCCGGGGAAATCTCGTAGAAACGCTGTTCGATCTGCGTGTCGTCGTGGAACGCTTCGGCTTTCACCGTCTGCGGATCACGCATGAACTTCGACGCCAGTTGCTTGATGCCCACCGGGTACGTGGCGGAGAACAGCAGGGTCTGCCGGCGCGACGGGGTCTGCTCGATGATGTCTTCGATGGCGTCGTAGAAACCCATGTCGAGCATGCGGTCGGCTTCGTCGAGGATCAGCGTGTTCAGGCCATCAAGCACCAGCGAGCCCTTGCGCAGGTGTTGCTGGATACGCCCCGGGGTGCCGACGATGATGTGCGCACCGTGTTCCAGGGAAGCGATCTGCGGGCCGAAGGACACGCCGCCGCACAGGGTCAGGACCTTGATGTTGTCTTCGGCACGGGCCAGGCGCCGGATTTCCTTGGCCACCTGGTCGGCCAGCTCGCGGGTCGGGCAGATCACCAGGGCCTGGCAGCCGAAGTAGCGCGGGTTGATCGGGTTCAGCAGGCCGATGCCGAAGGCCGCGGTCTTGCCGCTGCCGGTCTTGGCCTGGGCGATCAGGTCCATGCCCTTGAGGATCACCGGCAAGCTCTGCGCCTGGATCGGCGTCATCTGGGCATAACCGAGGGAGTCGAGGTTAGCCAGCATGGCGGGAGACAGGGGCAAAGTATTAAAAGCGGTGGCAATGGTGGTCACGGGACTGGCCTGCAAAACAAAATGTCGCGCAGTGTATCAGCCTCGCTCCCATAACCTGCAAATTCTGGACGAGCAACCGCGCAAAGGTGGTTTTGTGTAGGAGCTGGCTTGCCAGCGAAAGCGGTCGCGAGGTTGGTGCAATGCTCGGGGGCCTCTTCGCCGGCGAGCCGGCTCCTACGGAGGGAGGTGTGCGGCTCAATGCTCGATGTGCTGTTCCTCGACCTTGCGCGCCCTTCGGCCATCGGTGGGCGACAGCTGGAGGAAGATCGCCGCCGCCAGCATCGCCATGATGCCCACGGTGAGAAAGGTCAGCTGGAAGGCGCCGAGCACGGTGTTCACTCCGTCATTGCCTACTTGTGCAGTAAAACCGCCCAGCAGCGCACCGGCACAGGCCACCCCCAGGCTCAGGGACAACTGCGCTACCACCGACAGTAAGCTGTTGCCGCTGCTGGCGGCGGCATCGTCGAGGTCGATCAGGGTCACGGTGTTCATCGCGGTGAACTGCAGCGAGTTGATCGCCCCCAGCACCGCCAGCATGCCCAGCAGCAGGGGATAAGGCGTGTGCTCGCTGACCAGCCCCATGCTGGCCAGCATCAGCCCCAGGGCCAGGGTGTTGCCGGTGAGCACGATGCGGTAGCCCAGGCGCTCGATCAACGGCCGGGCAATGGACTTGGCCAGCATCGCCGCGGCCGCCAGGGGCAGCATGCTCATCCCCGCCTGGGACGGTGAATAACCCAGCGCCACCTGCAGCAGCAGCGGCACCAGGAACGGCAGGGCACCGCTGCCCAGGCGGGCGAACAGGTTGCCGAGGATGCCCACGGCAAAGGTCCGCACCTTGAACAGCGAAGGGGCGAACAGCGGGGTGTCGATATGCCCGGCCCGTAGCCAGTAGGCGGCCAGGCAGGCCAGCCCGGCAAACAGCAGCAACATCACCCGCAGGTGTGGCAGGTGCAGTTCCCCCAGGCCTTCCATGGCGATGGTGATCAGCACCATCGCCGCGCCGAACAGCACAAAGCCCAGGCCATCGAAACGGGTGCGCTCGCTGCCTCGCAGGTCGGGGATAAAACGCCACACCGCATAGCAGCCCACCGCACCCACTGGCAGGTTGATCAGGAAGATCCAGTGCCAGGTCAGGTACTGCACCATCCAGCCGCCCATGGTCGGGCCGATCAGCGGGCCCAGCAGCCCGGGAATGGTGATGAAGCCCATGATCCGCACCAGCTCCGAGCGCGGGTAGGCTCGCAGCAC
Organism: Pseudomonas danubii; assembly: GCF_042980055.1. Lineage (NCBI taxonomy): Bacteria > Pseudomonadati > Pseudomonadota > Gammaproteobacteria > Pseudomonadales > Pseudomonadaceae > Pseudomonas > Pseudomonas danubii. The sequence goes on along the minus strand of NZ_CP116502.1, from coordinate 700,686 downwards.
CACCAACCGTCCCACCGGCAGCATCAGTGCCCCGCCCAGGCCCTGGATCACCCGGGCGCCGATCAGTTGGCTCAGGGTGTTGGACATCGCGCACAGCAGGGAACCGATGCTGAACAGCAAGATGGCGCCGAAGAAGATCTTCTTGGTGCCGAAGCGGTCGGCGATCCAGCCCGATGCTGGGATCAGCAGGGCCACGGTGAGCATGTAGGCGATGATCACCCCCTGCATGCGCAGCGGGTCTTCCGCCAGGTCCTGGGCCATGGCTGGCAGCGCCGTATTGAGGATGGTGCCGTCCAGGGATTGCATGAAGAAGGCGATGGCCACCACCCAGGGCACCCAGCGGGCGGTGGTGGCATCGAGAGGCGTGCGTTCGGGCATGGGATCTCCCAAGGGCAGCGGCAAGCGGCAAGCCATAAGCTTCAAGCTTGCCGCTTACAGCTTGCGGCTTGTCGCTTACAAGGTGAGGGTCAGGCGACTGACCAGGGCTCCGGGCAAATGCATCGAGGCGGTCTGGCGCTGGCCGTAGGTGCTGGCCGAAAGCAGCAGTTCCCGTTGCGCCGTCAGGGCCTCCAGTTGCGAACCCAGCAGGCTGTAGACGCTGTCATCGAAACGCATGGTGCTCACCGGGGCCTGGATCTCGCCGTTCTCCACCCAGAAGGTGGCGAAGCGGGTCATGCCGGTCAGGCGCGCTGCCGGCAGGTCCGAGTAGTTGAGGTACCACAGGTTGCTGATGTACAGGCCGGTGCCCAGTTGCTTGAGGATCTCCTGCTGCGACAGCTGCCCGGCGGCCATGTTCAGCGCACTGGGGTATTCGCTGCTGCCGGCGCCGTTGCTGGTCAGGCCGTACTCGGCGGCGCTGCGGGAGTTGATCAACTGGGCGTTGGCATTGCCGGCGGCGATCAGCGACAGGTCGCTGCGCGGGTAGCCCTCATCGGAAAAGGCCGGACTCAGGGAGCCGCTGACCTGTTCGTCCAGGGACACCAGGGGGCTCAGGGCGGCATCGCCCGCGTAGAGCTTCTGCAGGGGGCTGTGCTTGCTGGCAATGGACTGGGCCGAGAACCCGCCCCAGGCCAGCATGCCCATGATCTCCTCCAGGGCCGCCGGTGCCAGGTAGGCGCGGTACTGCCCCGGCGTCAGGGTGCGCAGCGGTCGACCGAGGAACTCCAGTTGCTGACGGGCCTGGTCGAAGCGCTGGGCGAAGGCTGCGTCGTCCCAGGCGTGTCCCGCGTAGCTGGCCTTCACCGCTTCGCCGTTTGCGTGGAACAGGCTGAAGTCGAAGTTGAAGCTATTGGCCTGATGCCAGCCGAACGCTCCGCCGGAACTGGCAAAACCTCGGCTGATGGGGCCGGCGGCATAGATGCCCACCAGATCCAGGCCGGCACCGGCGCGGCCGATCTGTGCCACCACCTGCTCGCTATCGGGCAGCGGATGGTCCTGCACGTGGTGGGATTGCCATTGGGCGTGATTGAGCATCAGGTACGGGTCCGCCGGCAGCAGCGGCAGGGTTTCGCGCAACTGTTGCAGGGCTTCGACCAGGCGCTGACGGTCCACCTCGGGGTCGTTGCTCAAGGTGATGCTCAAGTCGGCGTGGCGTCCGTCGTCGATCAGTTTGAAGTGCAGGCTGGCCTGTTGCACCTGCCCGGCCTGACGCACCTTGGCGTGGTTGAAACGGATGAACTCCGAGGACTCGGCCGAGTAGCTCAGAGTGAACTGTTCCGATTCCTTGATCGCGTCCTGCAGCCACTGCACCCATGCCTTGAACTGCTCGGCCTGATTCATCGTCCTGTTCATCAGGCGTCTCCTCCGAATACGTCAATCTTGCTGAACACGCAGGCCGGCGAAGCGTGGCCGACGCGGATTACCTGGTTGGGCTCGCCCTTGCCGCAGTTGGGCGTGCCCAGGACCTGGAAGGTGCTGCGATCGCCCACCGCGCTGAGGTTGCGCCAGAACTGTGCGGAGATGCCCCGGTAGTTGGGGTTCTTGACCACGCCCTTGAGCTCGCCGTTTTCGATCAACTGGCCCCATTCGCAGCCGAACTGGAACTTGTTGCGCGCATCGTCGATGGACCAGGATCGATTGGTGGACATCAGGATGCCGTGTTCGATCTGGCCGATCAGGCGGTCCAGGGGCTGGTCGCCGGGCTCGACGTTGAGGTTGGCCATGCGGTCGATGGGGGCGCGGTTCCAACTGCTGGCGCGGCTGTTGGCAACGCCGTCGAGGCCACTGCGGTATTGCGACAGGGCACTGCCCAGGGGACGTACCAGCAGCCCCTCGCGGATCAGGAACTGCTTGCTGGCGGCGCTGCCATCGTCGTCATGCCCATAGCTGGCCAACTCCTCGGGAATCTCTGGGTCGAAGGTCACGTTGAGCAGGGACGAGCCATATTGCAGGCGGCCGAAATCTTCCTGTTTGACGAAACTGGTGCCGGCGTAGTTGCGCTCGTCGCCGAGGATGCGGTCCAGTTCCAGGGGGTGGCCGATGGACTCGTGGATCTGCAGCATCATCTGGTCCGGCATCAGCAGCAGGTCCCGCTGGCCTGGCGGGGTGTTCGGCGCCAGCAGCAGTTGCAGCGCCTGGTCGGCCACCCGTGGCGCCGCGCCCAGCAGGCCACAGCGGCTGATCACATCGCCGGCGCCCTGCTGGCCGAAGTTTTCCCGGCCCAGGCTGCGGGTCTGGCTGTCGCTACCGTCGTAGGCGGTGACATCCAGGCCCGGGTAGACAAACCGCTGAGCCTGGCGCAGCTCGGCGCCGGCGCTGTTGAGGTAGATCTGCTCGACCTGGGTCACGCCGATGCCCACTTGCCAGTTCACCAGGCGCTCGTCCTTGGGCACCGAGGCCGATTCGTCGCCCAGCAACTGGTAGCAGTCGCTGAGGGATGGGAAGGGCTGGTCCAGATTCGGCGAAAGGTAGTCGCCACGGTGGCTGGATACCGGTTGCTCGCGCAGGTCCAGCAGGGCGTGGGCGGCGATCACCCGAGCCAGGTGTTCGGCGCGGTCGAGGGCGGCTTGCAGGCCGCCTTGCGAGAGGTCACTGGTGGCGGCGTAGGCTTCCACACCACGCACCCTTGCGGTCAGCATTGCCCCCTCGTCGCGGCCCAGGCTCGGTGGTTCGGCAACGTTCTTGCGCACTGACAGGTATTGGTCCGACTCGCGCACGTAGCGCAGGGAAAAGAATTCGGCGCCCGTGCGCAAGGCAGCAAAGCGCTGCTTGAGCTGGGGGTGAAAGTCGAACATGGAGAACCTCCTTGTGAGACGCGATAGCGGGCGGGTCTTGTCGCCAGCAAACGGAACGCTGCCCGGCGGCTCCTACAGATATAGGCGTCGGTGGACTCCGGGGCGAAGGGGATGGGCAAGTTGCAGAACTGTAGCTGCTGCCGGAGGCTGCGATCAAGGAGGCAGTGCGGGCAATGCGGGGGCAGGAAATACGCGGGGAGGTGAAAAAGGCACCGACCCTTGCGGTCGGTGCCCGTACTGCTTACTGCGCGGTCGGAGTGATATCGCGCATTGGCTTGCCACGCACCGGGGCGTTGCCCGCTACGTAGTAGTCGGCCTTGCTGCGGGGCAGCGGCTGACGGCCACGGATCTTGTCGGCGATTTTCTCGGCCATCATGATGGTCGGCGCGTTGAGGTTGCCGGTGGTGATGATCGGCATGATCGAGGCATCCACCACGCGCAGGCCTTGCATGCCGTGCACGCGACCCTGGCCATCCACTACCGCCATGTCGTCGGTGCCCATCTTGCACGAGCAGGATGGGTGGAACGCGGTCTCGGCGTGCTCGCGGATGAACGTGTCCAGTTGCTCGTCGGTCTGCACCTCGATGCCCGGGCTGATTTCTCGACCGCGGAAGGCGTCCAGGGCCGGCTGTTGCATGATTTCCCGGGTCAGGCGGATGCCGTCGCGGAATTCCTGCCAGTCCTGCTCGGTGGCCATGTAGTTGAAGAGGATGCTCGGGTGCTGGCGCGGGTCCTTGGACTTGATCTGCACGCGACCACGGCTCGGCGAGCGCATGGAACCCATGTGCGCCTGGAAACCGTGCTCTTTCACGCCGTTGCTGCCGTTGTAGTTAATCGCCACCGGCAGGAAGTGGTACTGGATGTTCGGCCATTCGAACTCTTCACGAGTGCGAATGAAACCGCCGGCTTCGAACTGGTTGCTGGCGCCGATGCCGGTGCCGTTGAACAGCCATTCGGCACCGATGGCCGGCTGGTTCCACCACAGCAGCGATGGGTACAGCGACACCGGTTGGGTGCAGGCGTACTGCAGGTACAGTTCCAGGTGGTCCTGCAGGTTCTCGCCGACGCCCGGCAGGTCGTGGACCACCGGGATGTCCAGGCTTTCCAGCAGGGCGCGGGGGCCGACGCCGGAGCGTTGCAGCAGTTGCGGCGAGGCGATGGCGCCTGAGCTGACGATCACTTCCTTGCGGGCGCGGGCTTCCACGCGCTCTTCGGTGCTGCCTTGCAGGTAACTCACGCCGACTGCGCGCTTGCCGTCAAAGAGGATCTTGTCGGTCAGGGCGTGGGTGACGATGGTCAGGGTCGAACGCTTCTTGGCGATGTCCAGGTAACCGCGTGCGGTGCTGGAGCGACGACCTTTAGGGGTGACCGTACGGTCCATCGGGCCGAAGCCTTCCTGCTGGTAGCCGTTCAGGTCTTCGGTGCGCGGGTAACCGGCTTGTACACCGGCTTCGACCATGGCGTGGAACAGCGGGTTGTTGCCGGCTTTGGGCGTGGTCACGCTGACCGGGCCTTCGCCGCCGTGGTAGTCGTTGGGGCCGATGTCACGGGTTTCCGCCTTGCGGAAGTACGGCAGGCAGTCCAGGTAGGTCCAGTCTTCCAGGCCTGGCAGCTTGGCCCAGCCGTCGTAGTCCATGGCGTTGCCGCGGATGTAGCACATGCCGTTGATCAGCGACGAGCCACCCAGGCCCTTGCCGCGACCACACTCCATGCGACGACCGTTCATGTGTGGCTCTGGATCGGTCTCGTAGGCCCAGTTGTAGCGACGGCCTTGCAGTGGGAAGGCCAGTGCCGCCGGCATCTGGGTACGGAAGTCGAAGCGATAGTCCGGGCCGCCGGCTTCCAGCAGCAGGACGGTGACGCCTTCGTCTTCAGTCAGACGGGTCGCCAGGGTGTTACCGGCAGAGCCGGCACCCACAATGATGTAATCGAATTCTTGGGACATTGAATGCACCCTCTTTGAGATTGGTCAGGTCGCACGATCAATAGGCCTGTAGCTGCTGCCGAAGGCTGCGATCGGCCGCGCAGCGGACGTGCTTCGGCGATCGCAGGAAGGTCCTTCGGACCTTTTCGCAGCCTGCGGCAGCGGCTACAGGGGTTGTCGTTCAGGCTGGGTGTCTTAGAACACCGAGGCGTAGTCGCCCAGCTCGACCTGTACCGACTTGATGCGGGTGAAGTTGTTCAGCGAGCTGATGCCGTTCTCACGGCCAACACCCGATTGCTTGTAGCCGCCAACCGGCATCTTGGCGTCGGATTCGCCCCAGGCGTTGATCCAGCAGATACCGGCTTCGAGCTGATGAATCACGCGGTGGGCGCGGTTCAGGTCCTTGGTGACGATACCGGCAGCCAGGCCGAAGTCGGTGTCGTTGGCGCGGCGGATCACTTCTTCTTCGGTTTCGTAAGTCAGGATCGCCATCACTGGGCCGAAGATTTCTTCACGGACGATGGTCATGTCGTCGGTGCAGTCGGTGAACACGGTCGGTGCAACGAAGGCACCCTTGGCGAATTCGCCGTCGGTCAGGCGCTCGCCGCCGCACAGTACGCGGGCACCTTCTGCTTTGCCCTTGGCGATGTAGCCCAGCACGCTTTCCATGTGCTGGAAGCTGACCAGCGGACCGAAGTTGGTGTTTTCGTCTTCCGGGTTGCCGATGCGGATGCGCGCTACGCGCTCGGCGATCTTGGCTTCGAAAGCGGCTTTCAGGTGGCTCGGTACGAACACGCGAGTACCGTTGGTGCAGACCTGACCGGAGCTGTAGAAGTTGGCCATCATGGCGGTGTCGGCGGCGCGATCCAGGTCAGCGTCGTCGAAGATGATCAGCGGCGACTTGCCGCCCAGTTCCATGGTCACGTCTTTGAGCGAGGAGCTGGAAGCGCTGGCCATGACTTTCTTGCCGGTGTCGGTGCCGCCGGTGAAGGAGACTTTCTCGATGCGCGGATGCTCGGTCAGCCAGGTGCCGACTTCACGGCCGCTGCCGGTCAGGACGTTGAACACGCCAGCCGGTACGCCGGCTTCGGTGTAGATCTCGGCCAGTTTCAGGGTGGTCAGCGAGGTGACTTCGCTGGGCTTGAAGATCATCGCGTTACCGGCGGCCAGGGCTGGCGCGGATTTCCACAGGGCGATCTGGATCGGGTAGTTCCAGGCACCGATGCCGGCGACTACGCCCAGAGGCTCGCGACGGGTGTAGACGAAGGAGGTGGTGCGCAGCGGGATCTGCTCGCCTTCGATGGCCGGTACCAGGCCTGCGTAGTATTCCAGCACGTCAGCGCCGGTGACGATGTCCACGTATTTGGTTTCGGAGAAGGCTTTACCGGTGTCCAGGGTTTCCAGAGCGGCCAGTTCGTCGTTGCGCTCGCGGAGGATTTCCACGGCGCGACGCAGGATGCGCGAACGCTCCATGGCAGTCATGGCGGCCCAGATCTTCTGGCCTTTTTCGGCGCTGACCACGGCGCGTTCCACGTCTTCCTTGGTCGCACGCTGCACTTGTGCGAGAACTTCACCGTTGGCCGGGTTGATGGCATCGAAAGTGGCGTCGCTGCCGGCATCGGTGTAGCCGCCGTCGATGTAGAGTTTTTGCAGTTCGAAACGGGCCATAGTGTCCTCGCAAGTGCATTAAGTAGTGGGCTTGACCACCGGGCGTATCCCGAAGTTCAGGACACGTTGATCAGTGGCGGGTCAGGGGCCGAGCGTCTCTTTTGTGCTCTGGCGCTCCTGCTTAGCCAGTTGTAGATCCATGTATTCGTAAGCGATCCGTATCGCCTGGTCGGTGTCGAATGCATCACCCGACAAGGCACCACGCAGCCACAAACCGTCGATCAAAGCCGCCAGGCCGCGAGCTGCCTTGCGCGCATGGTAGAGCGGCAGGGCACGGCGGAACTGGCAACACAGGTTGGAATACAAGCGGTGGTCGTTGATCCGCTGCAACCTGTGCAAATCGGGCTGGTGCATGCTGGAAGCCCAGAAGGCCAACCAGGTTTTCATTGCCGGGCCGTTCACCTGGCTGGCATCGAAGTTGCCCTCGATGATCACTTTCAGGTGAGCGCGCGGGCTGTCGTCCGTCAGGGCCTGGCGGCGTGCTCTGACGCCTTCGTTGAGCATGCTCATGATGTAACCCATCGTCGCTGCGATCAGGCCGTTCTTGTCCCGAAAGTAGTGACTGATGATGCCGTTTGAAACACCGGCCAAACGGGCGATCAGCGCAATGCTGGCGTCCCCCATTCCGACCTGATCGACGGCCTGTAGCGTGGCCTCGATCAATTGCTGGCGGCGTATGGGTTGCATACCGACCTTGGGCATCTGATACCTCTCCTTAGGCCTGTCGGCGGGCGTATGACGCCGGTCGACTTGTGGGCCAGTCTATTTTGTTTTGATTGAACGTTCAATCAACAAAGAATAAGATCTGCGACAAATCGTCGCTGCCTGGGGAGGTTTTCCTACTCGCGGACGGCGGGAAAACGACCTCCGAAATAGCCCAAAACTTACACGTGGCATGGCGTGGACCGGCAAGAGTAAGGACGTGTTGAAGGGGCAGGACGCTCCGGGGAACAGGCGACGAGCTGCAGGTTCGTCACTGACCTTGGATGCGGGTGCGCAACGCGGCTTTTGCGGTTTCGGGCTTTTTCGGGGTGTCTTTATATCACCCGATGATCGGCTGCCAACTAACCGATTGGTCGGGTGCGGTGTTGCCTTGTGTCCTTCTCTCGCACTGCCTGGAGCATCTGTGCAATGAGTTCTGCCTCTCTTATAAAGACCCCACCGGAGAAGGTGCGGGTCAACGGTTGGGTGTTCTACACCTCCACCGCGCTGATCCTGTTGTTGACCGCCATTCTGATCATCGCCCCGCAAGAGGCCGGCCGACTGCTGGGCATTGCCCAGGCCTGGTTGTCCCGCAGCTTCGGCTGGTACTACATGGTGGTGATCGCCGCTTACCTGGTGTTCGTGGTGGGCCTGGCGTTCTCCTCCTACGGCAAGCTCAAGCTGGGGACCAAGCAAGACACCCCGGACTTCAGCTACGGTGCCTGGGCCGGGATGCTGTTCTCTTCCGGTATCGGTATCTCGCTGCTGTACTTCGGTGCTTCCGAGCCCCTGGATCACTACTTCAACCCGCCCGAAGGCGTACCCGGCAGCAACCTGGCCGCACGCCAGGCGTTGCAGCTGACCTTCCTGCACTGGGGCCTGCATGGCTGGGCGATCTACGCCCTGGTGGGCCTGGCGGTGGCGTACTTTGCCTATCGTCATAACCAGCCGCTGGCGCTGCGTTCGGCGTTGTATCCGCTGGTGGGCGAGCGCTGGGTCAAGGGCGCGGCCGGCCACGCAGTGGACGGTTTCGGCATGTTCGTGACCCTGCTGGGCCTGGTGACCAACCTCGGGATTGGTTCGATGCAGGTGTCTTCCGGCCTGGAAAACCTGTTCGGCATGGAGCACAGCAACACCAACCTGCTGATCGTGATCATCGTCATGAGCACGGTGGCCACCATCGCCGCGGTGTCCGGTGTGGAAAACGGCATCCGCCGCCTGTCCAACCTGAACATCGTGCTGTTCAGCGGTCTGTTGATTTTCGTCCTGCTGTTCGGCCCGACCCTGCACCTGCTCAACGGCTTCGTGCAGAACATCGGCGACTACCTCAACGGTGTGGTGCTCAAGACCTTCGACCTCTATGTGTACGAAGGCGACAACGCCAAGTCCGACCGCTGGCTGGGCCTGTGGACCCTGTTCTACTGGGCCTGGTGGATTTCCTGGGCGCCATTCGTAGGCATGTTCATTGCGCGTATTTCCCGTGGTCGCACCGTGCGTGAGCTGGTCGCCGGCGTGCTGCTGATTCCCCTGGGCTTCACCCTGGCCTGGCTGTCGATCTTCGGTAACTCGGCCCTGGACCTGGTGGTCAACCAGGGAGCGGTGGAACTGGGCAAGACGGCGCTGGAACAGCCGTCCATGGCGATCTACCAACTGCTTGAGCACTACCCGGCCTCGAAGATTGTCATCGGTGTCTCGATCTTCGTCGGCTTCGTGCTGTTCCTGACCCCCGCCGACTCCGGCGCGGTGATGATGGCCAACCTGTCCTGCAAAGGCGGCAACGTCGACGAAGACGCCCCGCACTGGCTGCGGATCTTCTGGTCGGTGGTGATCACCCTGGTGACCATCGGTCTGTTGTTCGCCGGTAACTTCGAAGCCATGCAGACCATGGTGGTGCTGGCCGGCCTGCCGTTCTCGGTGGTGCTGATCTTCTTCATGTTCGGTTTGCACAAGGCCATGCGCCAGGACGTGCAGATCGAGCAGGAACAAGCGCAATTGGCCGAGCGAGGTCGCCGTGGCTTCAGCGAGCGCCTGACCCAGCTGGACCTGCAACCGACCCAGTCGGTGGTGCAGCGTTACATGGACAAGCACATCAGCCCGGCGCTGCAGGAAGCCGTCGCGCAACTGCGCACCCTGGGCCATGAAGTGCAGGCCAACCTGGGCAAGTCCAAGAGTTTGCTGGGCCTGCGGGTGGAAATGGAGGAAGGCAATCCCTTCGTCTATGAAGTGAGCCTGGACGGTTACCTGGCGGCGCCGAGCGAATCGGCCCAGCCGGAAGGGGCTGACAGCGAAGTGCGCAGTCGTTTCTACCGCGCCGAGGTGTACCTGCACAACGGCAGCCAGGAATACGACTTGATGGGCTTTACCCAGGAGCAGATCACCCGTGATGTGCTCGATCAGTTCGAAAGCCATCGGCAGCTCCTTGGCCGGGTCTATAGCTGAGTGAAGTAACGGACCGCTCCCGAGGGGCGGCTCCACCCGCTGTAGGAAGCCGGCTTGCCGGCGAAGGCGCCCTTCAAGGGGGCTGCAAGGCTTCAGGGCCTGTTCGCTGGCAAGCCAGCTCCTACAGAAGAGGGAGTGTCGATAAAGCAAAACGCCGCGATTGCTCGCGGCGTTTTTGTGTCTGCGGCTTAACCCAGGTTCTTGCCGAGCAGCGCGTGGTAGAGCTCGCTGTCGCCGAGAATCCCCACCACCTGCTGGTTGTCGTGGAGCACCAGTTTGTTGCCGGTCTGGTAGCGGATCTGCAGGGCGTCGCGCATGCCGATGTTGGAGTCCACCAGGGTCGGGCGCCGGCCCAGTTCTTCCACCGCCTGCCCCGGAACCCAGTTCTGCAGGTCCATCTGCGAGCCGTTGCGCCGGGCGCCCTTGATGGTATTGCCCTCCGCCAGGTCGAGCCAGGAATCGCCGCCCGGGTCCAGGCACACCGAGCCGTTGACCCGCTTGCAGTTGTCCAGGCTGCGCATCAGGCTGCGACCGCAGAGCACGTTCAGTGGGTTGGTGTGGGCGACGAAGGTGCGCACATAGTCGTCCGCGGGGTTGAGCACGATCTCTTCCGGCTTGCTGTACTGGATGATCCGCCCGTCTTTCATGATGGCGATGCGGCTGCCCAGCTTCAGGGCCTCGTCCAGGTCGTGGCTGACGAAGACGATGGTCTTGCTCAGCTTGCGTTGCAGTTCCAGCAGCTCGTCCTGCAGACCTTGGCGGATCAGCGGGTCGAGGGCCGAGAAAGGTTCGTCCATCAGCAGGATATCGGCGTCCATGGCCAGGGCGCGGGCCAGGCCCACACGCTGCTGCATGCCGCCGGACAGCTCGTCGGGCTTCTTGTTGCGCCACTGGGTCAGGCCCACCAGCTCAAGTTTCTCGTCCACCAGCTTGCGCCGTTCCTTCTCCGGTCGGCCCTGCATCTCCAGGCCGAAGCTGATGTTCTCGCGCACCGTCAGCCAGGGCATCAGGGCGAATTTCTGGAACACCATGGCGATGCGCTGGGTGCGCATCATCTTCAGTTCGGCGGGGGAGCAGGAGGCAATGTCGATCTGCTGGCCTTCGTGTTCGACGAACAGCTTGCCGCGGCTCACGGTGTTCAGGCCGTTGATGCAGCGCAACAGGCTCGACTTGCCGGAGCCGGAAAGGCCCATGAGTACGCAGATCTCGCCTTTCTGGATGTCCAGGCTGGCTTTTTCCACGCCGACGATCTGCCCGGTTTTCTTCAGGATCTCGTTGCGGGTCATGCCCTGGTCCAGCAGCTTGAGCGCCTCCCGTGGGTCCTTGGAGAAGATAACGTCGACGTTATCGAAGCGGATTATGCTCATGCGTCACCCCCTACTTTGGCTTCAGGTTGTTTGCAGATGCGGTCGAGCATGATCGCCAGCAGCACGATCGCCAGGCCGGCTTCGAAGCCCAGGGCAATGTCGGCGGTGTTGAGTGCGTTGACCACGGGTTTGCCCAGGCCGTCGGCGCCGACCAGGGCGGCGATCACCACCATCGACAGCGACAGCATGATGCATTGGGTAATACCGGCGGCGATGCTCGGCATGGCGTGGGGCAGCTCAATGCGCGACAACAACTGACGGCGCGAACAGCCAAAGGCCTTGCCCGCGTCCATCAACTCTTGTGGAACATCGCGAATGCCCAGGTAGGTCAGGCGGATCGGCGCGGCAATGGCGAACACCACCGTGGAGATCAGGCCGGGTACCACCCCGAGGCCGAACAGGGTCAGGGTCGGGATCAGGTAGACGAATGTGGGGACGGTCTGCATCAGGTCCAGGACCGGACGCATCATGGTGTAGAACAGCGGCTTGTGCGCGGCGACGATTCCCAGGGGCACGCCGATCAGCACGCAGACCAGGGTGGCGAACAGCACCTGGGCCAGGGTTTCCATGGTTTCCTGCCAGTACCCCAGATTGAGGATCAGCAGGAAGGACAGCACGACAAATACAGTCAGGCCCCATTTGCGCTGGATCAGGTGCGCCAGCAGGGCAATCAGGCCGATCAGGGCCAGGGGATTGAACCAGGTCAGCGCGAACGTCACGCCGTGGATCATGGTTTCCAGGGTGGTAGCGATCGCATCGAAGGTGCTGGCACCGTGTTTCGTCAACCAGTCTACGAAAGCCGCGATGTACTGGCCCAGGGGGATTTTCTGATCAGTGAGCATGGTATTGAACGTCCGCATGCAAGGAAAAAACAGCCCGGGCGGGCAAGCCCGCCCGGCGTAAGCGATTACTGGGCAAGCTTGGCCTTCACGGCTTCCAGGCCGGGTTTACCGTCAATGGTGGTCACGCCAGCGAGCCAGGTATCGAGCACCTGTGGATTCTTCTTCAGCCAGGCCTTGGCGGCCGCGTCAGGCTTCATCTTGTCGTCCAGCACGTTGCCCATCAGGGTGCTTTCCATGTTCAGGGTGAACGACAGGTTCTTCAGCAACTGGCCCACGTTGCTGCACTCGGTGGTGTAGCCCTTGCGGGTGTTGGTGTAGATGGTGGCCTGGCCGAAGTTGGGGCCGAAGAAGTCGTCGCCACCGGTCAGGTACTTCATCTTGAAGCGTGTGTTCATCGGGTGCGGTTCCCAGCCCAGGAACACCACCGCGGTGTCGCGACGCTGAGCGCGCTCAACCTGGGACAGCATGCCCGCCTCGCTGGACTCCACCACCTTGAAGCCGGCGTCCTTGAGGCCAAAGGCGTTCTTGTCGATCATCGTCTGGATGGTGCGGTTGCCGTCGTTGCCCGGCTCGATGCCGTAGATCTTGCCGTCCAGCTCCTTCTTGAACTTGGCGATGTCGGCGAAGTCTTTCAGGCCTTTGTCATACAGCGACTCGGGCACTGCCAGGGTGTACTTGGCGTTTTCCAGGTTGGCGCGCACGGTCTCAACGGTGCCGGCATCACGGTAGGGCTTGATGTCGTTTTCCATGGTCGGCATCCAGTTGCCGAGGAACACGTCCATGTTCTTGCCGTCGGCCAGGGACTTGTAGGTCACCGGCACGGAAATCATCGTGGTCTTGGTCTTGTAGCCCAGGGCGTTGAGCACAACGCTGGTGGTGGCGGTGGTCACGGTGATATCGGTCCAGCCGACATCGGAGAAGTTTACGGTGCTGCATTGCTCCGGTTCTGCGGCGTGTGCCAGAAGCGGCAGACTCAGCATGGCGGCCAACAACAACGGGGAACCTTTCATAGGGGGGACTCCTGGATGTTTTTCTGGCGGCGTATGGACCGCGCTTATAAGTGTGGCGGTTGGTGTGCCGGGGACAGCTCTACCACCGTGCCTTGCAATCGAGTCGAGACTGATCATGTACCAGTGAAAAACTGTCGCCTACGGGGTGCGTCGTATCCAGTACAGGGAGGGTCGCATCCAGTGTCGGTGAGGTCGCTTACAGTGTTTCCGGGCATTTTTTCCTGCATCTGCACCGCAAAAAACGCCCAGAACCCGAGCCTCGCGCCAGGCGGCGTTGGTGGACATGAGTGAGTCGGTGTCAGACGTCGCGAGGCGCGGTAAAAGCCTGATGATGCGCCCTTCTCGGCGGATTGCAGCTTGAGCGTAGCAGCTCCGTCAGAGGGCGTTTTCAGCGCCTGGACTGTGCTCATCGAGGAGTTACGCAGTAATGGCTATCAGTGTTTTCGACTTGTTCAAGATCGGCATCGGGCCTTCCAGTTCCCACACCGTCGGGCCCATGCGCGCCGCGGCGTTATTTGTCCAGGTATTGAAGGAACGCCATCTGTTGGAGCAGGTGCGGCGGATCGAAGTGCAACTGTTCGGTTCGTTGTCGGCCACCGGCATTGGCCATGGCAGCGACAACGCGGTGATCATGGGCTTGATGGGGGAGTGGCCCGATGCGATCGACCCGTCGCTGATCGGCCCGCGCATCGAACGGCTCAGGGAAACCCACACCCTGTTGCTGGACGGACGGCTGGCTGTGCCGTTCACCTGGTCCCGGGACATGCGCCTGCTGGACGAAAACCTGCCCTTTCACCCTAACGCCATGACCCTGGTGGCCGAAGGTGAGGGCGGGGAGCTGTTGCGCGATACCTATTATTCAGTGGGCGGCGGTTTTGTCGTCGACCAGGCCCAGGCCAGTAGTGGCGTGGCGGACCTGGATCGTAGCGAGCTGCCTTACGATTTCTCCAGTGCGGTGGAACTGCTCAGCCTGTGCCAGAAGCACAACCTGCGAGTCGCCGAACTGATGCTGGCCAACGAGAAGGTCTGGCGTTCGGAAGAGGAAATCCGCAGCGGCCTGATGACGCTGTGGCGCGCGATGCAGGATTGCGTGGAACAGGGGCTCAAACACGAAGGCATCCTGCCCGGCGGGCTCAATGTACGTCGGCGCGCGGCCAAGCTGCATCGCAGCCTGCAGGAGCTCAATAAACCCAATGTGATCGGCTCGACCTTGAGCGCCATGGAGTGGGTCAACCTGTTCGCCCTGGCGGTGAACGAGGAGAACGCCGCCGGTGGACGCATGGTCACCGCGCCCACCAACGGCGCAGCGGGGATCATTCCGGCGGTACTGCACTATTTCATGAAGTTCAGCGAGGACGTGACCGACGCCAACGTGGTGGACTTTTTTCTGGGCGCGGCGGCCATCGGCATCCTGTGCAAGAAGAACGCTTCGATTTCCGGGGCCGAAGTCGGTTGCCAGGGCGAAGTGGGTTCGGCCTGTGCCATGGCTGCGGCGGGGTTGGCGGAGATTCTCGGGGCCACGCCCGAGCAGTTGTGCAACGCCGCGGAAATTGGCCTGGAGCATAACCTCGGCCTGACCTGCGACCCGGTGGGCGGGCTGGTGCAGGTGCCCTGCATCGAGCGCAACGCGATTGCCGCGGTGAAGGCGATCAATGCCGCGCAGATGGCCTTGCGCGGCGATGGCCAACACTTCATCTCCCTGGATCGGGTGATCCGCACCATGCGTGATACCGGGGCCGACATGCACGACAAATATAAAGAGACTTCTCGCGGTGGGCTGGCGGTGAGTGCGGTGGAGTGTTGAGTCTGCACGGGGCGCTACGCCGGCTACTGCACAGGGACGGCGGCGCGCCCAAATTGCTCATCAGAGGAGGGGCGCGCCACCTTTTAGCGCGTCGTGAATAGACAAGTAGCCAAGCGGGCTGATGGACCTCGGCGTCCGTCGCTCGGTTGTGCTTTGAGTGACACTCGCCAGTCCTGGCCCGACGCATCGGTCGCGCAAGTGCTACCTAACTGCTCACCGCTGCGCCTGCCGCCTTCTGTGCGGTGATTCCGGCGCTTCTTATCCGCACATTGCCAAGGGCTATATAGACGCGTCGCGACGTCGTTTTCAGGAGTTATTGAATGCCCATTCAACTTTAGGCATGGCAATTGCTCTGTGAATATCAAGCCCGCCTCCGATGAGTCGCAGGGCACATAAAAAGAGCCTCCGCCTGAGGCCATCACCCGCTTTGTGTGAGGAGATATCGCGATGACGTCGTTCAACTCCGGGGCCCAACCCCAGAACCGTGCGCCTCAATCCATCGGCTTTCTGCTGCTGGACAATTTCACGCTGATTTCCCTGGCCTCCGCAGTCGAACCCCTGCGCATGGCCAACCAACTGTCCGGCCGCGAGCTGTATCGCTGGACCACCCTCAGCGTCGATGGCGGTCAGGTCTGGGCCAGTGACGGTCTGCAAATCACCCCCGACGCCTCCATGCACAAAGCCCCCAGCCTCGACACCGTGATCGTCTGCGGCGGCATCGGCATCCAGCGCACCGTGACCCGTGAACATGTGTCCTGGTTGCAAAGCCAGGCCCGCCAGTCGCGCCGCCTCGGCGCGGTGTGCACCGGCAGTTGGGCCCTGGCCTGCGCCGGTCTGCTGGACGGCTTCGATTGCAGCGTGCACTGGGAATGCCTGGCGTCGATGCAGGAAGCCTTCCCCCGGGTCGCCATGAGCACCCGCCTGTTCACCCTCGACCGCAACCGTTTCACCAGCTCCGGCGGCACCGCGCCACTGGACATGATGCTGCACCTGATCAGTCGCGATCATGGCCGTGAGTTGTCGGCGGCGATCTCGGAGATGTTCGTCTACGAGCGCATCCGCAACGAGCAGGATCACCAGCGCGTGCCCCTCAAGCACATGCTTGGCACCAACCAGCCCAAGCTCCAGGAAATCGTTGCGCTGATGGAAGCCAACCTCGAAGAGCCGATCGATCTGGACGAGCTGGCTGTGTACGTGGCCGTGTCCCGGCGTCAGTTGGAGCGGCTGTTCCAGAAGTACCTGCATTGTTCGCCGTCGCGCTACTACCTCAAGCTGCGGTTGATCCGCGCGCGGCAACTGCTCAAGCAGACGCCGATGTCGATCATCGAAGTGGCGTCGGTGTGTGGTTTCGTCTCTACGCCACACTTCTCCAAGTGCTACCGCGAGTACTTCGGCATTCCGCCCCGTGACGAGCGCATCGGCTCCAACACCACCCAGCAGGTGGCGATGATGCCGCTGCCGCAAGCCATGGTCCTGGCGCCGCTGTCCGGCCCGCTGTCGGCCTTGAGTCAGGCGCGCAACGAGTCGACCTTCGCCAGCGTGCGTCTGTAGTCACAGACGCTTCTTGAAATACACCACGCGTTCGGTTTCTTCGAAACCCAGCGCGTGGTGCAGTGTCTGGCTGGCCAGATTGTCCAGGCTGGTGTCAGACGCGATCTCCACACACCCGGCCTGGCGTCCCCACTGGCTGACCTGCTCGATCAGTTGCTGGGCAACGCCCTGGCGACGGTGCTCGGGAGCCACATAGATTCCTTCGAGAAACACCACCGGCGAACTCTCGGTGCCGTTGACGTAGTCGTGGCGCAGCGCCGCCTCGGCCAGGCCGATGGCTTCACCGTTCTGGGCAAAGGCCAGCCAACAGCCATAGCGCTGGGGGGCGGCCAGCATCTGGCGGATTTCGGCCAGGTGCTCCTCTGGTGGGCAGTCGGGCCACAGGCCCAGGCGCAATTGCAGCCAGCTGGCCGCGTCGGCGGATGAGCCGGGCTGTATCGGGATCATGAGTGCTTGCCTGTTTTCGCCAGAGGGACGCGCACTCTAGCAACCCGCTCAGGGCACAGGGAGACTCACGCGCGTTTTTGCTGCAGGTACTCGGCCAGGGCCGGCAGCAACTGGCGATCAATGGCCTGGCGCACCGCGGGAAGAATGGTCGCATTACCGGTGAGCATCTGCTCCACCATGCCCTTGAGCGCCTTGGCCCGTGCATCGCTCAAACCGCGCACCGCACATTCACAGGCCTGCTCGGCGCTGGCGCCTGCGGGCATCTCGAAACCCAGGGCCCGGAGTTGTCCCAGCAGGTCGTCCTGATCAATCAAATCCGCATGCATCATGACGCTCATCCTTATTCAGGTAACGTGGTCGTCAGTCGATTCTGGTTGGCCGTCCGGGCGGCGGCAAGGACAGATGGTCGCGATGGCCCGTTTACCTATGAACAGGTCGTTTTCGGCTAACTCGATGGCTGATGGCCGGTTGCAACAGCGTCTGGAAAAAGACGGTCAATCAAGTCTCGCGGCACTTGCGTGTGATGGCCCGGGCTTGCATAAGGGTGGGTATTGAGCCGTGCTGGCGCTCAAGGACCCCCGCCGCAAGCGGCGGGGGTTGGCAGGATGGCCGTTGGGGCAGAAATATAGGGAGCTGTAGTGGATGAAAGTGATGTTCAACCTGGGTTTGGCCTGTTTGTTGTGGATGGTTTGCAGCGCGGCTGCGGCAGCCACCGAGTGTGGCGATTTTTTGCGGGCCATGACCGATCCGCCGAAATCCCTGGAGTTTTTTCACTGTGAGTCGCAGCCCGAGGATCAGGGCGCACCGCTGACCGCGAGGTATCGGGTCAAAGGTCAGGATGCCCATCAGGTAGAGCGCTATCTGCAGCGGGAACTGGGGCTGCAGGAGGAGCTCAAGTTTGTCTGCTGTGGCTGGGAAACGAAGGGGTTCATTTCCTATAGGGATAAGAAGACCGGGCGTCATTATCAGATCGGCATGGGCTCTGAAGAGACGCCCTACAACCAGCGCCGGGATTGGCACAAGATCGGCTATTTCTACGTGACGGTGGTGTTCTATACCGAGGACATCTGACCCCCTGCAATGACCCTATTGCCTACGGGCAGGTCGTTTTCGGCTAACTCGCGAGTAGGCAGAGTGGGCAGACTGCAACCAGCTCGCGCCGTGTTGGTTTGGTCACCTTCTCACCGCAGCTCCTCAGCAGTAGTTCCTGCCTCGATCCTGTCACGGCTTGATCGGGGCTTTTTTTTGCCTGTGGAGGTTTTGCCGGCAAGCTTCGCTGGCCAGCCGGCTCCTGCGGGGAGCCGGTGGCCGGTGGGATGGGGATCAGCGCTGCAGGACCAGGATCCTGGAGAGCAGCTCGTCGCGGTCGATGTAGCAACCCTGGAAATGCCGGGCGCCGCTGGACGGGTCGAAGGCGTTGCGGGCATGCAGGGTGCGGCGGTTGTCGAAGCACCAGAGTTGTCCCGGGTCGAGGCGGCGGATGACCCGGAACCGCGTCTCTCGGGTCATGGCGATAAATCGACGGTAAGCGTGGTACAGCCTGGGCATCTGCTCCACCGAGGTGTCGAAAGGCCCGCGCAGGAAGTTGGCCATGCGGATCTCCGCCACCCGGCCCAGGGCATCCAGGGCAATGATCGGCGCCAGGCAGCGGTAGTCGCTGTGGCGGTCCTTGTTGCGAAATTCCACGGGTGTTTCACACAGCGTCAGGAAGGCCTCTGGGTCTTCACGGCGCAAGGCATCGGCGATGGCAAAGCCGTCGACGAAGATGCTTTCACCGCCCACGGCGTCATTGACCAGGCAATGCAGGAACTGCAGCCCCGGTTGCAGTTCGCGGGTGGGCAGGTCGCTGTGCAGCGGCAGGTTGAAAGCGGTGTAGGCGTTGCTGTCGGCATCGGCCTTGGATTGCACGTTGAACAGCACGCCGAAGTTGCTCTCGCGGATGAACGAGATGCGTCGGGCGATCAGCGCCAGCGAACCGGGTTCCGTGGGGGCGCCCCGGACCTGGGTCAGGCCGGTGTCGCGCAGGGCCAGCAGCCATTGCAGCAGAGCCGCAGGATCGTCCATCAGGGCCTGATACTCGAATACCGGTAGTTGCAGGCTGCTGTCCCACAACTGGCTGTGCGCCTTGTGGGCGCGGCGCTCCTCGCGGGATTGCTCGTCATAGGCATGGGCCCGCAGCCAGCCGGGATCGAAGCGGCTACGGTGGCCGTCCGCCCAGTCGAGGCACAGGCAGCCCTGGCTGTCGATGTGCGCCCCGTGGCAGCCGAGGTCCTCGGCCACATCGACGATTTCCAGCACCTGTTCACGGGTCACGCTGTAGACGCATTCCGGGCAGGGGCAGTTGTCCCGCAGCCATTGATGGTGAAAGGGGCTGAGGCGGCCATCGGCCCAGTGCACCTGGACCCGGTCCGGCAGTACCTGGACGGCGCTCAACGGGCTGATCAGCGGATAACGGCGATAGTCGGCAAGGGCGGCGATGTTCACGGCGATCTCCTTTTCGGGCTGGTTGTCATTTTTCCGTTGGCAGGCCAATTACCCGGCCGATGTAGGTGGGACGCGGCAGCTCGACCTGCTCGGCCGCCATGGTTTGCAGGCGCTGCAACACCGCTTCGTCGAACGGCGCGGAGCGGGGGCCGGCGAGGTCGACGTGGAGCAGCATCTGTTCGTTGCCGGCCAGCTCCTGGGGATCACCGACCTTGTGCAGGCTGTGATACAGGTGCAGGCGCTTGCGGTCGTGGCCGATGATCCGGGTATGGACTTCGACCTCGGTGTCGAGCTTCACCTCGTGCAGGTAGTTCAGGTGCAGTTCCAGGGTGAACAGTGAGTGGCCGCTGGCGTCGCGGTTGTCGCTGTCGAGCCCCAGGCGATCCATCAGTGCATCGGTGGCATAGCTGAAGATCAGCAGGTAGAAGGCATCACGCAGATGGCCGTTGTAGTCGACCCAGTCTTTGATGATGCGGGTGCTGTAGGTGGTCAGGGCAGGCATAGGATCACCGGATAACGGTAGGAGCCGGCTTGCCGGCGCAGGCGTCCGTTGGGTTTGCGCCTGGCTTGAGGGCCTATTCGCTGGCAAGCCAGCTCCTACAGGGGTTGGGTTAGTCGTGAAAGTGCATGCCGTGCTTGGCCTTGGTGGTTTTCACCGCCTCCAGCACCGCCAGCAGGCAGTCATCACGATAGCGCTCCAGGGCCGAAATGCTGTGGCTGCCCAGTTGCTCGGCGGTGCCCTCGACCACGTCATCGATCAGTTTGTCGGTCAACTCCGGGGCCGGCAGGTAGGTCCAGGGCAGTTGCAGCGCCGGGCCGAACTGGGCCATGAAGTGGCGCATGCCGGCGTCGCCTCCGGCCAGGGTGTAGGTGAGGAAGGTGCCCATGAACGACCAGCGCAGGCCGGCGCCAAAGCGGATCGCGTCGTCGATTTCCCCGGTGGTCGCCACCCCGTCATTGACCAGGTGCAAGGCTTCGCGCCACAGGGCTTCGAGCAAGCGATCGGCGATGAAGCCCGGCACTTCCTTGCGCACATGCAGTGGCCGCATCCCCAAGGATTCATAGACCTGGATCGCCGCCTGTATCGCCTCGGGTGCGGTGTGCTGGCCGCCCACCACTTCCACCAGCGGCAGCAGGTACACCGGGTTGAACGGGTGACCCACCACGCAGCGTTGCGGGTGGGTCGAGCCTTCGTAGAATTCGCTGGGCAGCAGGCCCGAGGTGCTGGAGCCGATCAGGGCGTCGGGCTTGGCCGCGGCGCTGATCTTGCTGTGCAGTTCCAGCTTGAGCTCCAGTCGCTCGGGAGCGCTTTCCTGGATGAAGTCGGCGTCTTTCACACACTCTTCGATGGTGCTGACAAAGCGCAGGCGCTGTGGCGAGGCGCCGGGGGCCAGGCCCTGTTGTTCCAGGGCGCCCCAGGCGTTGGCTACCCGCTGGCGCAGGGCCGCTTCAGCGCCCGGCGCCGGGTCCCAGGCCACCACGTCCAGGCCGTGGGCCAGGGCGCGGGCCACCCAGCCACTGCCGATCACACCGCTGCCCAGAGCGGCGAAGGTTTTGATGTTGGTGATAAAAGTCATCGCGTCTTCCTGAAAAAAGAATCTGTAGGCGCTGGCTTGCCAGCGAAGCGCTTGGCGGCTTTGCGCGCACCTGCGTCGGCAAGCTGGCTGCTATGGGGTCTGATGTGACGGCCTCTTCGCGAGCAAGCTCGCTCCTACACAGAGAGGTGGATTGGGGTCAGCCGCGTTGCTTGAGGCCCATTTTCTGGCGGCCCTCGGCCGGGGTCAGGACCCGGGCCCCGAGGCGGTTGAGGATCTCCGTGGCCCGCTCCACCAGTTGGCCGTTGGTGGCGAGCACGCCGCGATCCAGCCACAGGTTGTCTTCCAGGCCGACCCGCACGTTGCCCCCCAGCAGCACCGCTTGCGCGGCCATGGGCATCTGCATGCGCCCGATACCGAAGCCGGCCCAGACCGCATCCGCCGGCAGGTTGTCGACCATGGCCTTCATGGTGGTGGTGTCCGCCGGGGCGCCCCAGGGAATGCCCAGGCACAGTTGGAACAGCGGGTTGTCCAGCAGGCCTTCCTTGATCATCTGCTTGGCGAACCACAGGTGCCCGGTGTCGAAGATTTCCAGCTCGGCTTTCACCCCCAACTCCTGGATGCGTCTGGCGCCGGCCCGCAGTTGGGCCGGGGTGGACACGTAGATGGTGTCGCCATCGCCGAAGTTGAGGGTGCCGCAGTCCAGGGTGCAGATCTCCGGCAGCAGTTCCTCGACATGGGCCAGGCGGGTCAGCGGCCCGACCAGATCGGTGTTGGGCCCGAACTCCATGGGGCTTTCGCCGGCGCCGATCTCCAGATCGCCGCCCATGCCGGCGGTGAGGTTGACGATGATGTCGACGTCGGCCTCGCGAATGCGCTCCATGACTTCGCGGTACAGCGCGACATCACGGCTGAACTTGCCGCTCGCAGGGTCCCGGACGTGGCAGTGGACCACCGTGGCGCCGGCCTTGGCGGCTTCGACCGCGGCGGCGGCTATCTGCTTCGGGGTGACCGGCACATGGGGGCTCTTGGCGGTCGTGTCGCCAGCACCGGTGAGTGCGCAGGTGATGATGACGTCGTGGTTCATGGTGCGGTTCCTTACAGGCGTGTTTGCTGGGGGCATGAGGTGGCCATGCGCAGCCCGGTGCGGGCTGCGGGGCGGTAGTGGCGGTTGCTTACTTGCTGGTCAGTTGCAGGTGTTCGGCGGCCGGCTTGCCATCGAAGGTGGTCACCCCTTCAAGCCAGCGCTGCTGGTCCTGCGGGTGGTCCTTGAGCCACTGCCGGGCGGACTCCAGGGCGTCCTTGTGCTCCAGCAGCGGCTGCATCATCCGGCTCTCGTCCTCGGCGCTGAAGGTCAGGTTGGTCAGCAACCGGTGCACGTTCGGGCACTGCTCGGCATAGTTCGGCGCGGTGACGGTCCAGACCGTGGCCTGGCCCTCGTTGGGCCCCAGGGCGTTTTCACTGCCGCTGAGGTAGGTCATCTTGATGTTGACGTTCATCGGGTGCGGCGCCCAGCCGAAGAACACGATGGCTTCATTGCGTTTCACCGCCCGGGCCACCGCCGACAACATGCCGGCCTCGCTGGACTCCACCAGCTGGAACTTGCCCAGGCCGAACTGGTTCTTGGCGATCATGTCCTTGATCTGGGTATTGGCTCCCGAGCCGGGCTCGATGCCGTAGATCTTGCCCCCCAGCTCCTTCTGGAACCTGGCGATGTCGGCGAAGGTCTTCAGGCCCTTGTCGGCCAGGTAGGAGGGGACGGCCAGGGTAGCGCGGGCGTCCTTGAGGCTGGGCTCGGCCAGGACCTTGACCTGGTTGGCGTCGACGAACGGGGTGATGGTCTGGGTCATCAGCGGGTTCCAGTAGCCGAGGAACAGGTCCAGGCGCTGGTCGCGGATGCCGGCGAAGATGATCTGTTGCGAGGCGCTGGTCTGCTTGGTCTTGTAGCCGAGGCCGTCGAGCAGGACCTGGGTCATGGCGCTGGTGGCGATCACGTCGGTCCAGTTGACCACGCCCAGGCGTACGTTCTGGCAACTGGGGGCGTCGGCGGCCATGGCTCCCGACGTCAGAAAAACGCTACCACTAAGCGCAAGCACACAGCGGCTGATCAGTCGTTTCATGTGGGTTCCCTCGGCAGGTTGTTATTGTCGATCCCGGCGTCTTGGTGCGTCGGTGAGCTCAAGGTACGCAGGCGTCGCCGGCGGTAAACGCACAGCGGCGACCGACTCTTGCACTGCAGCGACCTGGCCTCTTGTGGCAGGGGGGCATTTGGCGTATCACAGGGCCCACGCTGGCCGTCACCGGAGTGCGTTGCATGTCCCAGGACTTCTACTTCCTGCTGATGCCGGGGTTCTCCGCCATCGGTTTCATTTCCGCCATCGAGCCACTGCGGGTGGCCAACCGTTTTCGTGGCGAGCTGTATCGCTGGCATGTGCTCAGCGCCGACGGCGGCGCGGTGTTGGCCAGCAACGGCATGTCGGTCAATGTTGACGCGGCCCTGGAGCCGCTGAAGAAGGGCGCAACCTTGTGGGTGGTGGCCGGCTTCGAGCCGTTGAAGTGCCTGAGTCCCGCCCTGGAACACTGGTTGCGCCGCCTGGACCTGGAGGGCGTGACCCTGGGCGGTATCGACACCGGCAGCGTGATTCTCGCGGAATCCGGGCTGCTGGAGGGGCACCGGGTGACCCTGCACTGGGAAGCCATCGAGGCCTTCAAGGAGTCTTATCCACAGTTGAGCGTGACCCAGGAGTTGTTCGAGATCGATCGTCGGCGCATCACCTGTGCCGGTGGCACCGCGTCCATCGACATGATGCTCGACCTGATCGCCCAGGCCCACGGCCCGCAACTGGCGATCCAGGTCAGCGAACAGTTCGTGCTCGGGCGCATCCGCCCGCGCAAGGATCACCAGCGCATGGAAGTCGCCAGCCGCTATGGCATCAGCAACAAGAAACTGGTGCAGGTGATCGGCGAGATGGAGCAGCACAGCGAGCCGCCCCTGAGCACCCTGGCCCTGGCGGAATCGATCAAGGTCACCCGGCGCCAGCTGGAGCGGCTGTTCCGCCTGCACTTGAACGACACCCCGAGCAACTTCTATCTGGGCCTGCGCCTGGAGAAGGCCCGGCAACTGCTGCGCCAGACCGACATGAGCGTGCTGGAGGTGAGCATCGCCTGCGGGTTTGAGTCGCCGTCCTACTTCACCCGCAGTTACCGCGCGCGTTTCGTGCACTGTCCCCGTGAAGACCGACGCCTGCTGGGGAGCGGCCAGGAGTCGGTTTGACAGGGGTTTATAGTCAATTATACTCGCGGCTATAAATTATAGTCCTGGCAATAATTGAGTATAAAACCATGTCGAAAAACACCGGTTTCGTGTTTCGTCGTCCTGCTCTGGCGCTCAATATTGCCGATGGCCTGGTGGGTTCGGGGATTCAGGATTACAGCTCGGGGCTGTTCCTGGCGGCGCCGCGGCGCACCGGGAAAAGTACCTTCCTGCGCGAGGACCTGCTGCCCGAATGCCAGAGCCGTGGCTGGCTGGCGGTTTATGTCGACCTCTGGGCCAATCGCGAAAAAGACCCCGCCGAGCTGATCGCCGCGGCCATTGCCGGGGCGCTGGTGCCTTTCGAGAAAGGCATTCGCAAACTGGCCAAGTCCCTCGGGGTGGAGAAGCTTAGCTTTCTGCGCACCCTGTCCTGGGATTTCAGCAAGTCCCAGTTGCCCGAAGGCGCGACCCTGACCCAGGCCCTGGAATTGCTCCACAGCGCCGCGGGCAAGACGGTGGTCCTGATAATCGACGAGGCCCAGCATGCCTTGAGCTCGGAGGCCGGGTTGAATGCCATGTTCGCGCTCAAGGCGGCCCGGGATCAGCTCAATCAGGGGCGGGACATGGATACCAGTGGCTTGCGCCTGGTGTTCACCGGGTCCAATCGCGACAAGCTGGCCCATCTGGTGCTCAACCGTAACCAGCCGTTCTTTGGTTCGAGCATCACCCCGTTCCCGCTGTTGGGACGGGATTTCACCAAGGCCTACACGGCCCATCTGAACGCTCATCTGGCGCCCACCAACCAGTTCAATGCCGATGATCTGGACCAGGCCTTCGAATGGGTTGGCCGGCGTCCGGAAATGCTCCGCAGCATCATCGGCCAGGTGGCCCTGGAGCTGGGGGAGGCGAGCCAGCTCAACGAGTTGTTGCGCAGCAGCGCCGAGATCCTCCGCGCCGGGGTCTGGAGCGAATTCGAAAGCGCCTGGAACGGTCTGACCCTGTCCCAGCGGGCGGTGCTGGAAGTGATGGTGGAGCGTTCGCGCAACAACCTGCCGTTCGCGCCCTTTACCGACGACACCCTGGCGGCGGTGGCCAAGGCGTTGCAGGCCATGGGCAGCGATACGCAACCGGGCACCCAGACGGTGCAAGCCTGTATCGATGCCCTGCGGGAAAAGGAGTTGGTGTGGAAGTCCAGCCGGGGCGCCTATGCCCTGGAAGACAATTCATTCGCCGACTGGCTGCAGCATTATCGGCGCCAACTGTAGCCGCTGCCGCAGGCTGCGAACGGCCCGCAGGGACGCGAGGATCTCAGGCGCGCTGGATGTTTGGCGTCAGACCGCCAAGCAAGGCCCTGCGGTCCTTGTCGCAGCCTCGCCATGGCTCGACAGCGGCTACAGGCTTCGTTGCGAACGGTGAGGGTCTCAGGCGCGCTGGATGTTTGGCGTTAGACCGCTAAGCAGGGCCTCAGGATCATTTCTTCAGCAAGGCGGCGCAGGCGGTCTTGTAGGCTTCGTGCTGGTATTTGTTGAGGCTCGCCCCCAGCTCGAAGCTGTGCTTCTTGTGCTGGGCATTGATGGTTTGCGGCGACAGCAGGGTCACTTCGCAATTATCCAGCAACTGAAACACGCCTTCGATCTTGAAGGTGGTAGGGCCGCCGGCAAATTCGCCTTTCTTGCTGCGCTTCTTGATGGCGATGCGGGTAATCCCGTGTTCGCGGACAAAGGCGTCGATCCGGGCGGCGAAGTCGCGAACGTTGCCCGCGTCATCGTCGTCTTCCAGGGCGATCTTCTTGATGGCCAGCGCCTGGTGGTGCGGTGCGCCGTCTTGCAGGGAGGCGAGGGCGAAGATGGCTTCGCTGCCCTTGATCTCGATACCGCAGATGCTCATGAGTAACCCTTTCAATCGTTGAGTGGGGCGCAGCTTACAGCTCCAGCTGGTCGGCGCGTATACCGAAGACGGCGGCAATTTTTTCCCGGGTGCTCTTGCGGGGTCGGGCCACGCTCTCTTGTTGGGCGAAGGCCGGCTGAGAGATCCCCAGCCGCTTGGCAACCTCATCCTGGGTCAGGTGCAGGTACTCGCGCCAGGCCCGGATCGGCGTGGCGCCATCGACCATGCGACTGACCACGCCATGGGGGATCAGATCAGGCTCATTCTGCTGCGCAACGTACTGCGCGTAGGGAATCACCACGAACGCAGGCTTGCCGTCCGGGCCGTGGATGATCTGGATGTCAGTAGGTGCGTTCATCACGTTTTTTGACCTCTTGAACACTGACGATATGGATAACCCCGTCCCAATCAAACAGCACGCGGTACTGGCCAACCCGCAGGCGATAGGCATAGGTGTGGCCGGACAGGGCTTTGACGTTGCCACTGGCGGGCATGTCGGCCAGCAGGGCGATCGCATCACGAACCTGGACCTGATGCTCGTGGTGCAGTCGCATCAACTGCTTGACCGCTTTTCGACTCCAGAGGATTTCGTTCATGGCGGACTATATAAGCCTTTTATAAGGATTGCGAATCCTTGCTTATATTTACTGCCCGGCCAAGCTCAGAACCTTGTCCCTTTGTTGCCCGCGCCAGCGTTACCAGGTCGTGGACTGTCCGCGCCGATCCACTTCGTACACCTTGTGCCGCAGCAGGCGTTCCTTGAGCCAGCGTTCGGCCTTGCCCATCACCCGTTGCCGGGCCCACAGCAGGTCCACGCCTACCAGCCAGTCGGTGTGGGGATAGGCCCCCAGTTGCAGTTCCACCAGCTCGCCCTTGGCCAGTTCACGCTGGATCAGTTGCCGGG
Organism: Pseudomonas danubii; assembly: GCF_042980055.1. Classification (NCBI taxonomy): domain Bacteria; kingdom Pseudomonadati; phylum Pseudomonadota; class Gammaproteobacteria; order Pseudomonadales; family Pseudomonadaceae; genus Pseudomonas; species Pseudomonas danubii. The sequence continues at coordinate 673,636 of NZ_CP116502.1, read as the reverse complement.
GCAGGGTGGCCCAGCCCAGGCCGGCGCGGACCATTTCCAGCAGCGCCAGGTAGTTTTCCGCCTGCCACAGTTGGCTGCAGCGCAGGTACTCGCTGCTGGGCAGCTTGTCGGCGTGGGCGCTGAAGGCCAGGCGTCGATGCCCATGCAGGTCGTCGAAGGTCACGTTGTCCAGCCGGGCCAGGGGATGATCCGGGTGGCAGACGTGCAACATGATCAGCTTGCCCATCTGCTGGAACTCCAGCTCCTGGGGATAGCCCGGTTGCGAAAAGGCGATCCCCAGCACCGCATCGCCACGGGCCACCAACTCACTGGCATCTCCGGACAGCGGATGACGGATCAGCAGGTCGACATAGGGGAAGGCCTGCTCGAACTCGCGCAAGACCGGCATCAGCGGGCCGTAAGGGGTTTCGATCACGATGGACAACTGCGGCTCCAGCGCCTCCGACAGGCAGTCGGCATTGGCTTGCAGGGTCAGGCAGCGCTCCAGCACCGCCTCGGCCTGCAGCAGCATCTTCTTTCCGCTGGCGGTCAGCACCGGGCTGCGGCTGCTACGGTCGAACAGCTCCACCCCCAGGTCGGCCTCCAGGTTGGCAATGGCCACGCTGACCGTGGACTGGGTCTTGCCCAGCTTGCGGGCAGCGGCCGAGAACGAGCCGGTTTGTGCGGCCTGAACGAACATCTGCAGTTGTTCCAGTGAAAAGCGCATCGCGTCTCCCGACCCCAGGACAGGCTTGTCCAATCCATCGTTAAAAACGATGGCTGCTCATTTGTTGCATCGTATTCAAGCACAGATCATGGGCGCCGACGTTCGTACATCCTGCCGGGGCATTGCCCCCGGATGCCTGCCAGAACAACAACAAGAGCTGCACTTTCAGGAGATCTGCGACATGAACATTCCCCGGGTTCACCCAGTGGACGAGGTCCTGCCCGTTCGCCAGTTGTTCACCTTCGGCCTGCAGCATGTGCTGGTGATGTATGCCGGTGCGGTGGCAGTGCCGTTGATTCTAGGCAATGCCCTGGGCTTGACTGCGGCCCAGGTGGTTTTACTGATCAACGCCAACCTGTTGACGTCCGGCGTTGCCACCCTGATCCAGACCCTGGGCTTCTGGCGCTTCGGCGCACGCTTGCCGTTGATCCAGGGCTGCTCCTTCATTGCCCTGGCGCCGATGATCATGATCGGCAAGCAGTTCGGCCTGGCCGAGGTGTTCGGCGCGGTGATCGCCGCCGGGGTCCTGACCATTGCCATGGCTCCGCTGTTCAGCCGTCTGCTGAGGTTCTTTCCTCCGGTGGTGATCGGCAGTCTGATCACCATCATCGGCATTTCCCTGATGCCGGCGGCGGCCGTCTGGCTGGGGGGCGGCAACCCCGCCGCCGAGGATTTCGGCGCACCGGCCAACCTGTTGCTGGGGCTGGCCACGGTGGCGGTGACCCTGGTGATCTATGGCAAGTTCTCCGGCTTTATCGGCAACTTCAGTGTGCTGATCGGGCTGCTGGTGGGCAGCCTGATCGCTGCGGCCTGCGGCATGACCCACTTTGCCCAGGTGGGCGAAGCGGCCTGGTTCGAGCTGAGCCCGCCCATGGCCTTCGGGGTTCCGCAATTCTCCCTGATGCCGATCCTGATCATGACCCTGGCGATGCTGGTGATCATGGCCGAGACCACCGGCAACTGCCTGGCCATTGGCAAGCTCACCGGCAAGCCGACCACCCAGCGCACCCTGGGCGACGCCTTTCGCGCCGACGGCCTGTCCACCCTGCTCGGCGGCCTGTTCAACAGCTTCCCCTACAACGCCTTTACCCAGAACACCGGACTGATCGCGCTCTCCAAGATCAAGAGCCGCTTCGTGGTGGCGGCAGCCGGCGCGATCATGGTGCTCATGGGGTTGTTTCCCAAGCTCGGGGCGCTGGTGGCTGCGGTGCCGACCCCGGTACTGGGGGGCTGCGCCATCGTCATGTTCGGCATGACCACCGTGGCCGGCATCCAGGAGCTGTCACGGGTGAGGTTCGAGGGCACTGGCAACGGCATCATCGTCGCCGTGTCGGTCAGTGTCGGCGTGCTGCCGATGTCCTTTCCGGCGTTGTTCGCCCAGGCCCACGGCCCCCTCAAGCTGCTGCTGGAAAGCGGCATCTTCCTCGGCGCCCTCACCGCCATCGTGCTCAACCTGCTGCTCAATCCCCGCATGTCTGCGGCCCAAGAACTGGCCGCCCAGGCCGGGCTTGGTGACTGAAAACGGCTATCAGGCCCGCTTTTTTTCGGCGGGCCCCTGTCCATGAAAAGGAGGTCAAGATGACCCAGATTCTTTCCCCTATCCCTGCCGGCGTCAGCCAGCTGGACCTGCAACTGCTGCGCCAGAGCATTGAACTGGCCGAAGAGGCCAAGGCCCGCGGTCGCCACCCGTTCGCCGCCCTGGTGGCGGACCGCAACGGCAAGATCATTGCCAGTGCCGGCAACAACTCCATGCCCCCCGAAGGCGACCCGACCCAGCACGCCGAACTCGCCGCTGCCGCCAAGGCCGCAAGGCTCCTGGGCCCCGAGGAGCTGGCCCAGTGCACCCTGTACACCAGCGCCGAGCCCTGCTGCATGTGTGCCGGGGCCATCTACTGGACCGGGATTGGTCGGGTGGTCTACGCCTTGTCCGAGCATGCCTTGCTGGCACTGACCGGCGATCACCCGGAAAACCCGACCTTTTCCCTGCCATGCCGTGAAGTCTTTGCCCGGGGGCAGCGGCAGATCCCGGTGCTGGGGCCGATGCTGGAACACGAAGCGGCCCAGGCTCATGTGGGGTTCTGGAAATGAACGGCGGAGTGTCCATCCATGTGGTGGATGTCGCCAGCGGCAAGGTGGCCGCAGGCATGCAGGTTCGGGTACGCCGCCTGGGCGAGGAGTGGCTCTGCGAAGGGCAGATTGCCGACAACGGCCTGCTGGCCCCGCTGAGCGAGCTGGCGGCCCGCTTCGACCGGGGCGTCTACGAGGTGGAACTGGACGTGGCGGCGTTCTATCGCCAACAAGGCCAGGTGCTGCCCACGCAGCCCTTCCTGGATGTGCTGGTCTACCGCTTCGGCCTGGACGACCCGCGCCAGCACTACCATCTGCCGTTCAAGCTGACGGCCTGGGGTGTCTCGTGCTTTCGCGGCGGCGCCTGACGCCATGACCTGCGTAGGAGCGAGCTTGCTCGCGAAGCTTTTCCCGCCGCGACATGGGGCGGGGTCGGGCATGCTTCGCGGGCAAGCCCGCTCCTACCGGTGACGGGTCATTCCTGGGCGATGGACTCGATGAACTCCGAGCGCTCATCGCTCATCCGCGCCAGGCAATCATTGGTGGCGATGGTGTAGGCCTTGGTTCCGGGCTTGGCCGGGAAGGATTCCACCGCGCAGTCGGCGTCGCGCTGCTTCTGCCACAGCTGCTGGGCGTTCTTGACCTTGGCGCTGATGTCGGCCAGTTGCGCCTTGTCGTTGCCGTACAGGGTGCCCAGGCGTTCCAGCAGGCTTTGCACGTTGTCGCTCAGCAACTGCTCGGCGGTGGTGCGGTTGTAGGTCGCGCATTCCAGGGTCTGTACGTCGTTTTCCACGCCGTCGCAGGGCGTGCTGTCGGCCTCTTCGGCCGCCTGTACGCCGGTGGCTATCAATATCAAGGCCAGGAAGATCGGTTTCATTGCAGCACTGCCCCTCATCCAGTGAAGCTTTCGTTGAAGCGGCGAATTCTGGCGCAAGCCCCAGGCAAAGAACAGAGGGCGCCATGCCCCTACATCCGGCCCTTTGTCGGGTCTTGACGCTTTCGGCAATTCCCCTGTCGTTTTTGCACCGGGGCGCCCCGGCCCTCAAGCATATGCTGACCCCAAAGCGCCGGCAGACGATTCGGCGCAGGAATCGCCAATAAGGGGACAGCCTGATGAGCCCAGCCGAATTACACGCCGACAGCATCGTTATCGACGGGCTGATCATTGCCAAGTGGAACCGCGAGCTGTTCGAGGACATGCGCAAGGGCGGCCTGACCGCAGCCAACTGCACGGTGTCGGTTTGGGAAGGGTTTCAGGCCACGGTCAACAACATTGCCGCCAGCCAGAAACTGATCCGCGAAAACAGCGACCTGGTGATGCCGGTGCGCACCACCGCGGATATCCGCAAGGCCAAGGAAATGGGCAAGACCGGCATCCTCTTCGGCTTCCAGAATGCCCACGCTTTCGAAGACCAGATCGGCTACGTCGAGGTGTTCAAGCAGCTGGGCGTGGGCATTGTGCAGATGTGCTACAACACCCAGAACCTGGTGGGCACCGGCTGCTACGAGCGTGATGGCGGGCTCTCGGGGTTCGGCCGCGAGATCGTCGCCGAGATGAACCGCGTCGGGGTCATGTGCGACCTGTCCCACGTCGGTTCCAAGACCAGCGAGGAAGTGATCCTCGAATCCAAGAAGCCGGTCTGCTACTCCCACTGCCTGCCGTCCGGGCTCAAGGAGCACCCGCGCAACAAGTCCGACGCCGAGTTGAAATTCATCGCCGACCACGGCGGTTTCGTCGGCGTGACCATGTTCGCGCCGTTCCTGGCCAAGGGCATCGATTCGACCATCGACGATTACGCCGAAGCCATCGAATACACCATGAACATTGTCGGTGAGGATTCCATCGGCATCGGCACCGACTTCACCCAGGGCCATGGCCAGGACTTCTTCGAATACCTGACCCACGACAAGGGCTACGCCCGGCGCCTGACCAACTTCGGCAAGATCATCAACCCCCTGGGCATCCGCACCGTGGGCGAGTTCCCCAACCTCACCGAGACCCTGCTCAAGCGCGGCCACAGCGAGCGCGTGGTGCGCAAGATCATGGGCGAGAACTGGGTCAGCGTCCTGAAGGACGTCTGGGGCGAATAAGGCCACCCCCCACAGCACATTCCTGTAGCCGCTGCCGCAGGCTGCGATCGGCTCCGAAGGAGACGCGCTCTTGCGGCCCTCGGAAGGCTCTTCGAGCCTTTTCGCAGCCTGCGGCAGCGGCTACAGACGTACTTATCCACAGAATTCCGGAGTTTTGAAACATGGCCAAAATCGCCCCGCAACTGCCTATCGAAGTCGACAGCGAAACCGGTGTCTGGACCTCCGACGCCCTGCCGATGCTCTACGTGCCACGGCATTTCTTCGTCAACAACCACATGGGCATCGAGGAAGTCCTGGGCGCCGATGCCTACGCCGAGATCCTCTACAAGGCCGGCTACAAGTCCGCCTGGCACTGGTGCGAAAAAGAAGCCGAATGCCACGGCCTGGAAGGCGTCGCGGTGTTCGAGCACTACATGAAGCGTCTGTCCCAGCGCGGCTGGGGCCTGTTCAAGATCCAGGACATCGACCTGGATAAAGGCACCGCCAGCGTCAAGCTCGAACACTCGGCGTTCGTCTACGTGTACGGCAAGGTCGGGCGCAAGGTCGACTACATGTTCACCGGCTGGTTCGCCGGTGCCATGGACCAGATCCTGGAAGCCCGTGGCAGCAAGATCCGCACCGTGGCAGAGCAGGTTTACGGTGGTTCCGAAGAAGGCCACGACGATGGCCTGTTCGTCGTCAAACCGTTGTAAGCGGAGTTAAGAAAAATGGCTTTCGAAGCGATGTTCCAGCCGATCCAGATCGGCAAACTGACCATCCGCAACCGTGTGCTGAGCACCGCCCACGCTGAGGTCTATGCCACCGACGGCGGCATGACGACTGAACGGTATGTGAAGTACTACGAAGAAAAGGCCAAGGGCGGCATCGGCCTGGCTATCTGCGGTGGTTCCTCGGTGGTGGCCATCGACAGCCCCCAGGAATGGTGGAGCTCGGTGAACCTGTCCACCGACCGCATCATCCCGCACTTCCAGAACTTGGCCGACGCCATGCACAAGCATGGCGCCAAGATCATGATCCAGATTACCCACATGGGCCGCCGCTCGCGTTGGGACGGCTTCAATTGGCCGACCCTGATGTCGCCGTCCGGGGTGCGTGAGCCGGTGCACCGCGCCACTTGCAAGACCATCGAGCCGGAAGAGATCTGGCGGGTGATCGGCAACTACGCCCAGGCTGCGCGTCGGGCCAAGGCCGGCGGCCTGGACGGCGTCGAGCTGTCGGCGGTGCACCAGCACATGATCGACCAGTTCTGGAGCCCGCGGGTCAACAAGCGCACCGACGAATGGGGCGGCACTTTCGAGAAACGCATGCGCTTCGGCCTGGAAGTGCTCAAGGCGGTGCGCGCTGAAGTGGGCGACGACTTCTGTGTCGGCATGCGCCTGTGCGGCGACGAATTCCACCCGGACGGCCTGTCCCACGAGGACATGAAACAGATCGCCAAGTATTACGACGACACCGGCATGCTGGACTTCATCGGCGTGGTCGGCTCGGGCTGCGACACCCACAACACCCTGGCCAACGTGATCCCCAACATGAGCTTCCCGCCGGAGCCGTTCCTGCACCTGGCGGCGGGCATCAAGGAAGTGGTCAAGGTCCCGGTGCTGCACGCACAGAACATCAAGGACCCGAACCAGGCCACGCGGATTCTCGAAGGCGGTTACGTCGACATGGTCGGCATGACCCGCGCCCACATGGCCGACCCGCACCTGATCGCCAAGATCAAGATGGGCCAGATCGACCAGATCAAGCAGTGCGTCGGCGCCAACTATTGCATCGACCGCCAGTACCAGGGCCTGGACGTGCTGTGCATCCAGAACGCCGCCACCTCCCGTGAATACATGGGCGTGCCGCACATCATCGAGAAGACCACCGGCATCAAGCGCAAGGTGGTGGTGGTCGGCGCCGGTCCTGCCGGTATGGAAGCCGCTCGCGTCGCCGCCGAACGTGGCCACGACGTGACCCTGTTCGAGAAAAAAGACGCCATTGGCGGGCAGATCACCACCGCCTCCAAGGCCCCGCAACGGGATCAGATCGCCGGCATTACCCGCTGGTATCAGCTGGAACTGGCGCGCTTGAAAGTCGACCTGCGCCTGGGCACCGCGGCGGACACCGCGACCATCCTCGACCTGCGCCCCGACGTGGTGGTGCTGGCCGTGGGCGGCCATCCGTTCATCGAGCAGAACGAGCACTGGGGCGCCGCCGAAGGGTTGGTGGTCAGCAGTTGGGACATCCTCGACGGCAAGGTGGCGCCGGGCAAGAACGTGCTGGTGTACGACACCATCTGCGAGTTCACCGGCATGTCGGTCACCGACTTCATCGCCGACAAGGGCTCGCAAGTGGAGATCGTCACCGACGACATCAAGCCGGGCATCGCCGTGGGCGGCACCTCGTTCCCTACCTACTACCGCAGCCTGTACCCCAAGGAAGTGATCATGACCGGGGACCTGACCCTGGAGAAGGTCTACCGCGAGGGCGACAAGCTGGTGGCGGTGCTGGAGAACGAATACACCGGCGCCCGCGAAGAGCGGGTGGTGGACCAGGTGGTGGTGGAAAACGGCGTGCGTCCTGACGAAGAGCTCTACTACGGGCTCAAGGAAGGTTCGCGCAACAAGGGCCAGATGGACGTCGAGGCGCTGTTCGCGATCAAGCCGCAGCCGTGCCTGAGCGAGACGGGGGAGGGCTACCTGTTGTTCCGCATTGGCGACTGCGTATCCCAGCGCAACACCCATGCTGCGATCTACGACGCACTGCGCCTGTGCAAGGATTTCTAAGCCACCTGTAGCCGCTGCCGCAGGCTGCGATAAGGCCCGAAGGGCCTTCCGGGGCCCTCAAGAGCATCTGTCCTGTGACGCAGTGCCGCCCGGGCGCAGCCTGCGGCAGCGGCTACAACGACCGACCCGGTCTTTGGGAGCTCCACCATGTTGAACACCCTTCTTCCCATTCTGTTGTTCGCCGCCGTCGGCCTCGCGGTCCTCGGCGCGCTGCGGCGCGTGGCCATGTGGCGCCAGGGGCGAGCCTCCAAGGTCGATCTGATTGGCGGGCTGCTGGCCATGCCCAAGCGCTACATGGTGGATCTGCACCATGTGGTGGCCCGGGACAAATACATGGCCAACACCCACGTGGCCACGGCGGGCGGCTTTGTCCTGGCGGCGGTGCTGGCGATCCTGGTGCATGGTTTTGGTCTGCATAACCGCATCCTCGGCTACGCCTTGCTGCTGGCCACCACGCTGATGTTCGTCGGCGCGCTGTTCGTCGCCAAGCGTCGGCGCAACCCACCGGCACGCCTGTCCAAGGGCCCGTGGATGCGCCTGCCGAAAAGCCTGCTGGCGTTCTCGGTGAGTTTCTTTGTGGTGACCTTGCCGGTGGCGGGCATCCTTCCCGAACATTTCGGTGGCTGGCTGCTGGCGACGATTCTGGCGGTCGGTGTGCTGTGGGGCGTGTCCGAGCTGTTCTTCGGCATGACCTGGGGCGGGCCGATGAAGCACGCCTTCGCTGGCGCCTTGCACCTGGCCTGGCACCGTCGCGCCGAGCGCTTTGGTGGCGGGCGCTCCACGGGCCTCAAACCGTTGGACCTGGAAGACCCAAGCGCGCCTTTGGGGGTGGAAAAGCCCAAGGATTTCACCTGGAACCAGCTGCTGGGCTTCGACGCCTGCGTGCAGTGCGGCAAGTGCGAGGCGGCGTGCCCGGCCTTCGCCGCCGGCCAGCCGCTGAACCCGAAAAAGCTGATCCAGGACATGGTGGTCGGCCTGGCTGGTGGCACCGACGCGCAATTCGCCGGTAGTCCCTATCCAGGAAAGCCTATCGGCGAGCACGGCGGCCATCCGCACCAGCCTATCGTCAACGGCCTGGTGGACGCCGAGACCCTGTGGTCCTGCACCACCTGCCGGGCCTGCGTCGAGGAATGCCCGATGATGATCGAGCACGTCGATGCCATCGTCGACATGCGTCGCCACCTGACCCTGGAGAAGGGCGCAACCCCGAACAAGGGCGCCGAGGTCCTGGAAAACCTCATCGCCACCGACAACCCCGGCGGCTTCAACCCGGGCGGACGGATGAACTGGGCGGCGGACCTGAACCTGTCCCTGCTTAGCGACAAGCAGAGTACCGATGTGCTGTTCTGGGTCGGCGACGGCGCCTTCGACATGCGCAACCAGCGCACCCTGCGCGCCTTCGTCAAAGTGCTGAAAGCGGCCAAGGTGGACTTCGCCGTGCTCGGCCTGGAAGAGCGCGACAGCGGCGACGTGGCCCGACGCCTGGGCGACGAAGCAACCTTCCAGCTATTGGCCAAGCGCAATATCCAGACCCTGGCCAAGTACCGCTTCAAGCGCATCGTCACCTGCGATCCCCACAGTTTCCATGTGCTGAAAAACGAGTACGGCGCCTTCAACGGCCACTATCTGGTGCAGCACCACAGCACTTACCTGGCCGAGCTGATCGGCGCCGGTGCGCTGAACCTGGGCCAGCACAAAGGCAGCAGCGTGACCTATCACGATCCTTGCTACCTGGGCCGCTACAACGGCGAGTACCAAGCCCCTCGGGACGTACTGCGGGCCCTGGGCATCGAGATCAAGGAAATGCAGCGCTCGGGCTTCCGTTCCCGTTGCTGCGGCGGTGGCGGCGGGGCGCCGATCACCGACATTCCGGGCAAGCAACGGATACCCGACATGCGCATGGAAGACATCCGCGAGACCGGCGCCGAGCTGGTGGCCGTGGGTTGTCCACAGTGCACGGCCATGCTCGAAGGGGTGGTGGAGCCACGGCCGATGATCAAGGACATCGCCGAACTGGTGGCCGACGCCTTGCTCGAAGACGCCGCCCCGGGCAAAGCGCCGGCATCGGTGAAACCCGAACCTGCGGAGGTGCACTGATGAGCGACATTATCCGCCGCGATCCCCGGGCTGAATGGATTGCCCGCAACCGCCTGCACCCGCTGCACGCGGCCATGCAGCCGGCGCAACACAGCTGGATGGGGCCCAATGGCCTGATCCGCAAGAATCCCCATGGCATCGGTTTTATCGGCCCCAACGGCCTCAAGCGCATCGACCGCAGTGGCGCCCAGCAGGGCGGCAGCGCCAAGCGCACGGCCGCGGCCGAGGTGCAGTTGCCGCTGCATCAGGTGGCGCAGCCGGCGTTCTACATCAGCGTGGTGCCGGACATGGTCGGCGGCCGCCTGAGCAGCCACGACCGCGACCTGCTGGGGCTGGCCCGCCAGTTGGCAGGCCAGGACGGCGCAGTGCTGGCAGTGGTGTTTGGCGAGCACAAGGAATCGGCCTTTGCCACGGCCGGCGTCGACCGCCTGCTGGTGCTGCAAGGCAGCGAGTTCGACGGTTATGCACCGGAACAACGGGTGCAGGGCCTGCGGGCTGTGGATAACCAGTTCAGCCCGCGTCACTGGCTGCTACCCGACAGCCGCAGCGGTGGCGGCGAACTGGGCCGGCGTTTGGCCGCGGCCCTGGGCGAACGCCCGGCGACCCGGGTCTGGCAGGTCAAGGACGGGCAGTGCATCGGCCGTGCCGGTGCCGGGCTGCAGGACCTGGCGCGGCCAGCGCCACGCTTGATCCTGGCCGCCGCCGAATGCGCCGAGCCGGTCAGCGAAACCCGCCACGAAGCCTTGCCGGTGGAGTTATCCACAACGGTGGCCCGCAGTCTGGCGCGGATCGAGGATCTGGGCGCGGTGGCGGTGGACCCGGCGGCGATTCCCATGGCCGAGGCCGAATTCATCTTTTCCGGGGGCAACGGGGTCAAGGACTGGCCACTGTTTCACCAGACCGCCGCGGCCCTGGGTGCCACCGAAGGCGCCTCGCGGGTGGCGGTGGACGACGGCTTCATGGCCCGGGATCGGCAAGTGGGGGCCAGCGGCATCTGGGTCACCGCGCGGGTCTACGTGGCGGTGGGGATTTCCGGGGCGATCCAGCACCTGCAGGGCATCGGCGCCTGCGACAAGGTGGTGGCCATCAATCTCGACCCGGGCTGCGACATGATCAAACGCGCCGACTTGTCGGTGATTGGCGACAGCGCGGAAATTCTCAAGGCCTTGATCGCGGCGGTAGCGGCTTACCGCAACGATGCCAAGCGCGATGCGGCTTAAGGGGACGTTATGAACAGCACTGTGATCAGCCTGGTATCGATAGGCGCTCACCCGACCTCCGGCCGTCCACGGCGTGCCGAGCAAGACGCCCGTGCGGTGGAACTGGGCCTGCAACTGGCGGGGGACAAACTGCAGGTGCTGCATGCCGGCGACGTCGCCGAACCGGCCCTGCGTGCTTACCTGGGCATGGGCCTGGAACAGCTGCACGTGCTGGAACAGCCTGCAGGCGCTGATGCCCTGCCGATCCTGACCCAGTACCTGCGCGACGCGGGCGCTCAGATGGTGCTCACCGGCAGTCAGGCAGAAACCGGCGAAGGCTCCGGCATGCTGCCGTTTTTGCTGGCGGAAAACCTCGGTTGGCCGCTGGTGGTGGGGCTGGCGCAAGTCGAATCCCTGGCCGATGGCGTGGCCCATGTCCTGCAAGCCTTGCCCCGTGGCCAGCGGCGGCGGCTCAAGGTGCGCCTGCCGTTTCTCGCCACTGTGGATAACGCCGCACCGAAACCGCGTCAGAGCGCCTATGGCCCGGCGCGCCGTGGTCTGTTGCAGGCCGATCAGGTCGTGGTGGTGGAAGACGAGTTACTCACAGCCTCCAGCCTGCAACCGGCCAAACCCCGGCCCAAGCGCCTGAAAGTGATCAAGGCCAAGAGCGGCGCGGATCGCATGAAGGCCGCCACCGCCAAGGCCAGCGGCGGCACCGGCCAAGTGCTCAAGGGCGTGAGCCCCGAGGCCGGCGCCGAGGCCATTCTCAAGTTGCTCATCGAAGAAGGCGTGGTCCGCTGAGCTCAGGCTTATGCACAGCCCTCGGGCCGTGCACCCACCTCTGAGCACCGCCGTTCGCTGGCAAGCCAGCTCCTACCAGGGAAATCGCGCCTGCACCCGCCGTAGAAGCCGGCTTGCCGGCGAAGGGGGCGTCATGGTTTTGCACATCTCTGGGCATCGCCGTTCGCTGGCAAACCAGCGCCTACAAGAGTAGCGATGGGTTACTCACAATCCCTGTGTGCGTACCTGTGGATAAGGTGTTCGCGCCTTGCTCAAGCCCTTGTGGAACAAGCCCTGTAGCCGTCTGTTCGAATTTTGATCAGTCTAAGCTGGCGATTTTCATGGCTTTTTTTCCAGGGCAGGGAAGTAGCCGAAGAGACTTTTGCACAGCACTTGCCCCCAAAGTCTGTTGGCGCTTCTGTGGATAAGATGTTCGCTTAGCGCTGCAGGCCCCGTAGAACCTGAGCTTGAATGGTTTGATCAAAAAACATCCAAATACGCTGTTCAGGCTCGATTATTCGGGTAAAGCCTCGATATTTCGCGGCCTCCAGGGGTTTTCCACAGTTGCTGATGCTTCTGACCCCAGTTGCCCCCAAAGTCTGTTGGCCGTTCTGTGGATAAGGTGTTCGCCTTCCTCTACAGGCCTCTGAATACGTGCCTTTCAGAGCTTTGTTCAATAATTGATCAATTGCCGGAAAAACCGCTGTTTTCCCATAAGTCACGGATTTTCTTGGCATTGCCTGCTGAAATATCCCCAACCCTCGCTCATTTGCCCACAGTTGCTGTGGGCCAAGGTGTGGATAACATGTTCGCGGAAGGCTGCACCCCCTGTAATCCATAGCGTGTACGGCAATAGATCAAATTTCGTACAGTTCTAATGGCTTTCTTGACAGTGATAGGTGGCCTGTCTTCACTGATGCCACAAGGACTTAGCGGCAACTTATCCACATCCGGCTCAGGGAGTGCAGGCAATGGATTGTCGTTTATCGCAGGTTTATCCGACCGGGGCCCCCCTCCCTAGACGTACCCGTCGCCGTGCCGCCAACCAGCGCGCACGCCTATAGACCTGCCCTTCGTTTTGTCCCTTCACTGACTTCACCGCTTGTGTTTCAGGCGCCTAGGCCTGCCTGTTCGGCTGCCTGCGCGCTGACGGATGCACCCATTAGAGGCGACCACAGAGTTGCCCCATCAGCCTGAGAGGAACCCCGCCATGACTCGGATCGCGACCCCCATCAGCGAGATCCAGGAACACTACGACGTTGTTGTCATCGGTTCCGGCTACGGAGGTGGCATCGCCGCTTCCCGATTGTCCCGGGCCGGTCGGCGTGTCTGCCTGCTGGAGCGAGGGCGGGAGATCCAGCCGGGCGAGTACCCCAACACCCTGGCCACCGCCACCGAAGAGCTGCAGGTGCATGACCCCGACGGCCACATCGGCTCACGCACCGGGCTCTTCGATCTGCACGTCAACGCCCAGCAGAACGTGGTGGTCGGTTGCGGCCTGGGAGGCACGTCGCTGATCAATGCCAACGTCGCCCTGGAGCCCGAACCCGGGGTCTTCGACGACCCGCGCTGGCCCCGGGCGGTGCGCGAGCATCGCGATACCCTGCTCAAGGAGGGATATGCCCGGGCCCGGGAGATGCTCAAGCCCAATCCCTATCCCGATTCGGCGCCGACCTTGCCCAAGCTCCAGGCCAACCAGAAGTCCGCGGAGTATCTCAAGCAGGGTGCGCACTTCTACAAGCCGCCGATCAACGTGACCTTCACCAAGCTGCCCAACAACCTCAACCATGTCGGGGTCGAGCAACTGCCGTGCAACCACTGTGGCGACTGTGTCTCGGGCTGTAACAACAAGGCCAAGAACACCACCTTGATGAATTACCTGCCGGACGCCAGCAATCATGGCGCCGAGATTTTCTGCCAGGCCGAAGTGCGCTACCTGGAGCGGGAGGGCGATGGCTGGATCGTGCATTTCCAATATCTGGACAGCGGTCGCGAGAAGTTCTCGGCGCCGACCCTGTTCGTCAAGGCCGACATCGTGGTGCTCAGTGCCGGCACCCTGGGTTCCACGGAAATTCTCCTGCGCTCCAAGGCCAAGGGCCTGTCCACCTCGGACCAGCTGGGTGAGCACATGAGCGGTAACGGCGACATCCTCGGGTTCGGCCATAACTGTGAGCAGACCATCAACGGCATCGGCTTCGGCACCCATTCGGCCAGTGAGCTCAAACCCGTGGGGCCGTGCATCACCTCCATCATCGACATGCGCACCGAAGGCGACTGGCGCAGCCGCATGGTCATCGAGGAGGGGTCGATTCCCGGTGCCCTGGGCCGGGCCATGGTGCCCAGCATGGCGCTGTTTGCCGCGACCCTGGGCAAGGCCACCGACAACAGCCTCAGCGCTCAGTTGGGCTACAAGGAGCGCGAGGCCGAGAGCTTTCTGCGGGGGCCTTATTACGGTGCGCTGCACAACATGCAGACCTACCTGATCATGAGCCATGACGATGGCCGCGGCCGCATGCTGCTGGACGCCAAGGATCAACTGCGCATCGACTGGCCGGGCGTTGGCCAGCAGCCCAATGTGATTCTTGGCAACGAGCGCCTGTACCAGAGCACCAAGGCGCTGGGCGGAGTCTGGGTGGAGAACCCGATCTGGACCAAGCTGCTCAAGCACAGCATCGTTTCGGTGCACCCGCTGGGCGGCTGCGTCATGGGCGAAGACGCCGCTCAGGGGGTGGTCAACCACAAAGGCCAGGTGTTTTGCGGCGCCAGCGGCACCGAGGTCTATCCCGGGCTGTATGTGGCGGACGGCGCGGTGATTCCCACCTCGTTGGCGGTCAATCCGTTGCTGACCATCTCGGCGGTCAGCGAGCGCAACATGCGCCTGCTGGCCGAAGATCGGGGCTGGAAGATCGATTACAGCCTGCCCTCGGCCCCGAGCAAGGCGGTGCCGGCGCCGACCCTGGGCGTGCAGTTCACCGAGACCATGAAGGGTTATTTTTCCACGGCCTTCACCCAGCCCCAGGGCACCGATCTGGCGCTCTATCAGGAGGCGGCCAAGCGCGGCGAGGCGCAGAACTCTCCCATCGAGTTCACCCTGACCATCACGGCCAACGACCTCAACCGGATGATCAAGGAGCCCGAGCACGCTGCCACCCTGGTGGGCACCCTGGAGGCTCCGGCGCTGTCGGCTCAGCCCCTGGTGGCCAGCCACGGGGTGTTCAACCTGTTCGAGGAGTTCCAGCAGCAGGTGGGCGTGCGCCACATGAACTACGACATGCGCCTGACCGCCGAGGACGGCAACCAGTACTACTTCAGTGCGTTCAAGACCGTGCCCGAGGATCACGGCGTGCTGAACATCTGGCCCGACACCAGCACCCTGTACGTGACCCTGTACCGCGGCCAGGACAAGAGCGGCCCGGTGCTGGGCTCCGGGGTGATGCACATCCTGCCGGCGGACTTCGCCAGGCAGATGACCACCATGAAGGTGCTCAATGCGCGCAACGAGCGTGAGCGCATCGAGGCCCTGGCGCGCTTCGGCAAGTTCTTCGCCGGGATTCTCTGGGAGAGCTACGGCGGCGTGTTCGCCGGAGACATCTACTTCAACCCCGACGCGCCGCCGCGGAACAAGCGGCCCCTGGATGCACCGGTGCCCACGGTGCAGTTCTTCGAGACCGAAGACCGGGTGCAGCTGCGCCTGACCCGCTACCAGGCCGGCAGCAAAGGCCCGGTGATGCTGGTGCACGGGCTTGGCGTGGGCTCCAACATCTTCTCCACCGACACCATCCAGACCAACCTGCTGGAGTACCTGTGCAAGCACGACTATGACGTCTGGCTCCTGGATTTCCGGGTCAGCATCCTGTTGCCGGCGAGCAAGCGGGAATGCAATGGCGACCAGATCGCGGCCTATGATTTCAAGGCCGCCATCGGCCAGATCAAGCAGGCGACCGGGGCCCGTGACGTGCAATGCGTGGTGCATTGCTACGGCGCCACGACCTTCTTCATGTCGCTGCTGGCGGGCCTGCAGGACGTGCGCTCGGTGGTCTGCTCGCAGATTGCCGCGGATACCGTGGTGGCCACCGCCACCGGGATCAAGGCCGGGTTGCACCTGCCGGGCATGCTCGACGCCATCGGCATCAAGTCCCTGACGGCCTACGCCGACAGCAAGGAAAGCCTGTTCAACCGCCTCTACGACACGGCGCTCAACGGCTACGCGCGGATCGAGGCCCAGGGTTACTGCACCAATCCGGTGTGCCACCGCATCACCTTCATGTACGCCTCGCTGTACCGCCACGACACCCTCAACCAGACCCTGCACGACAACCTGCACGAGCTGTTCGGCGCCTCCAACATCGAGACCTTCGAGCATCTGGCACTGATCTGTCGCAAGGGGCACCTGGTGGACTTCAAGGGGCGTGACGTCTACATGCCGCATTTCGATCGGCTGAAGTTGCCCATCTGCTTTATCAGCGGCGCCGACAACCAGTGCTACCTGCCGCTAAGCACGCAGAAGACCTATGAACGCCTGTGCCAACTCCATGGCCCCGAGTTGTTCAGCCGCCACGTGGTGCCGGGTTACGGACACATCGACTGCATCTTCGGCAAGAACGCGGTGGTCGATGTGTACCCGCTGATGCTGGCGCACCTGGAAAAGACCGCCCGGGGCTGACCCAGGCCAGCCCGCGGCAAGATCGCCGCGGGCCCGCTCCAGATCAAGCAACAGGCACCGCAGCAAGCGCGCTTGGAGGCCAAGTGCAGGCTGCAGCGGCCGCTACACATGGATGCAGGGAAGGTTGATATGAACGCTTATATCCGCTGGTTCCAACGCTTCATCTGGCTGGGCATCGCCATGAACATGGTGTTCGCCCTGCCGGCGCTGTTTGCCCCGGCGCTGCTGACCGCGGTGGTCGGCCTGCCGCCGGTGCTGTCGGACCCCTGGCTGGAAAACACCGGCATGCTGCTGGTGGGCATCAGCCTGTTCTATATGCCTTCGGGCTGTAACGCGCCGCGCTTCGTGGTGCATTCCTGGCTGTGCGTGCTGTCGCGGCTGATCGCCGTGGCGTTCTGGATCTACCTGATCAATACCAGCAACCAGGCCACGGTGTTCGTGCCCATGCTGATGGGCGACCTCAGCATGTTCCTGATCCTCGGCATCCTGCTGTACTTGGGCAGTGCCCCGGCCAACCGGCCCTGGGCCCTGCTCTGTGCCGGGCTGCACGACTGGCGCCAGTACTGGGCCGCCTGCTGGAAGCGCCACAGCTTTCGCGTGGGCAGCCTGGTCCTGCTGCTGGTCCTGGGGGTGGTCGGTTATGCCACGTGGGTCAACATGATTCGCGAGGTGCCCCAGCCGCCGGAAGCCTCGGACGAGGATCACTTCAAGTACGCCGCCATCGGCCTGGGGATCGAAGCGCGGATTCCTTACTACCTGTTTGCCGTGCTGCCGCAACTGTGCCCGGAAAAACTCCCGCGCCCCGGCGGTTACGAGGTCTTCGGCTTCCTCTACGAGAACGGCCGGGACCTGCCGGTGGGCATGGCCAAGCGGCAATTGGGCTACCCCACGGTGGAGCCCAACTGCGCCCTGTGCCACACCGGTGCCTACCGGGCCAGCGCCAGCGATGTGTCCCAGGTGGTGCCCACTGCACCGGCCAACCTGATGCAGCTCCAGGCCTTCCAGTGGTTCGCCTACGATTGCGCCAGCGATCCGAAATTCACCGTGGATGCGCTGATGAACGCGATCAACGCCAAGTTCCAGCTGGGCTTTGTCGAACGCCTGTACAACCGCTACCTGATCATGCCCATGGCCAAGAGCGCGCTGCTCAAGCAGAAGCAGGCCTATGCCTGGCAGAAGCTGCGGCCGCAGCAAGGGCCAGGGCGCACCGACACCTTCAACCCGACCAAGATGGTGGTGTTCGGCTTCCCCGACGACTCCACCATCGGCACCGTGGACCTGCCGCAGATCTGGAACCAGAAGCCGCGGGAATCGATGTACCTGCACTGGGACGGCAACAACAACCAGATCCGCGAGCGCAACTACGCGGCGGCGATGGCGGTGGGCGCGACCCCGGAATCGGTGCTGCCTGAGAGCTTCAACCGGGTCACCAACTGGCTGCTGGGGCACAAACCGCCGGCCTGGCCGTTCGCCCTCGATCAGGCCAAGGTGGCCCAGGGCAAGCCGCTGTGGGAGGCCAACTGTGCCGGGTGCCATGACTTCGGCAAGGCCGACACCGGCCAGGTCACCACCAATATCCAGACGCTGGGCACCGATCCCCACCGCCTGGACTCCTTCACCACCGGCCTGGTGCAAGCCTTCCATGGGTTCAAGAAGCCGCCTTTCGACTTCGGTGCCTATCGCAAGACCCAGAGCTACAGCAACACCCCTACCGACGGTGTCTGGCTGCGGGCGCCTTATCTGCACAACGGCTCGGTGCCGAGCCTCTGGGACCTGTTGCAGGCTCCGGAATTGCGGCCCCAGGTGTTCTACACCGGCTCGGATGTGTATGACCCGCAGAAGGTCGGTTTCATCACCAGTGGCGCGGCGGTGCAGGGGCCGGGCTCCTTCAAGTACGACACCCACCTGGAGGGCAACAGCAACAGCGGCCATCTGTACGGCACGCAGCTTTCCGCAGAGCAGAAGTGGCAGTTGATCGAATACATGAAGACCCTGTGACGCCCGTTCGGCGTTTGGGCAAAGGGACCATCAAGAGGGATGCCGGCATGTCATTTGTGAGCAATCTGGAACATGAATACGAACAGGTCAAAGCCCGGGTCGACGGGCTGCTGGCCAGACTCGAGCTGGCCTGGAAAAAACTCCGTAGCGAGCTTGAACCGAAGGAGCTGCAGGCGATCGTGCAACTGCTGCAGCGCGCCCATGACCAGGCGCAGTACGCCCTGATTCACGGCGACTTGCCCCCCGGTCAGGCGCCGGTGCCCTGGGAGCTGGCCCACGGCCTGTCGGTCCTGCACCTGGGGAACGCCAAGCCCTTGCCGCAAACGGTGGCCGAGCTGCAAACCCAGGTGATGAAGGACGGCACCCTGCTGGGTTGTCGCCAATGGGAGCTGCTGGACCTGCGCTGGAGCGAGGCCTTGCTCAACTGGATCGAGAACCTGCGCACGCACGCGACCTTCGGCACCACCCCGGCGCTGATCGAGATGGCCGACAACGTGCTGCTGGACATGGCCGGGGATTGGGGCACCGGCTACTTCCAACCCAATTCGGCGGCGCAGCGCGTGGCGGACCTGATCAAGCAGGACCAGCCGGATTTCACCGTCCACCTGGGAGATGTGTATTACGCCGGTACCGGCAGCGAAGAGAATTCCGACCTTGCCGACTGGCCCATGGGCCGCCAGGCTTCATTCAGCCTCAACTCCAACCATGAAATGTACAGCGGTGCCCATGGCTACTTTGCCGAGATCGCCGCGCTGTTTCCCAAGCAGCAAGGCACCAGCTACTTCGCCCTGTTCAACAGCCACTGGCTGATCGTCGGCCTGGACAGCGCCTATGCCGCCGATGAAATGAACCTGTACATGGACGGCAACCTCAATCCCCCGCAGCAGCAATGGCTCAAGGACCTGGTAGCGAGCAAGGGGCAGGGGCGCAAGATCATGGTCCTCAGTCATCACCAGGGGCTGGATATCAGCGGCCAGCAGCAGACCGCGCTGTACAAACAGGTGGTCGCGGCCCTGGGTCGGGTGCCGGACTACTGGTACTGGGGGCACCTGCACAATGGCATCTGCTATGCGCCCAAGGACGGTATGTACGGGCGCTGCATCGGCCACGGGGCGATTCCCTATGGCGTCACCCGCGAGTTGAAAGGCAACCCTCAGGTGCTGTGGTCGGAAACCCTGTCGGCGGGTGATCCGAACTACCCGCTGCGGGTGCGCAATGGCTATGTGAGAGTGAAGTTGAGCGGCTCGCAGATCAGCGAAGACTTCATTGGCGAGACCGGCGCGGTCAGTTGGTCACAGCCCTGAAGGCCCTGTAGCCGCTGCCGAGCCCGCGAGGCTGCGACAAGGTCCGCAGGACCTTGCTTGACGGTTTCCCGCCGGACCTCAAGCGTTCTCAAGCTCGCTGCGTCTGCCGCGTTTGCTGCATCGCAATGCCGCCCAAGCCGTTCGCAGCCTGCGGCAGCGGCTACATAATCCTGTAGCCGCTGCCGAACTCCTGCGGTGTCAGCCAGTGACCGGCACGCCCTTGAGATAAGGCGCCGGTTCCGCGCCGAGGTTGCTCAGCATGCGCTCGCTGTACCAGTCGACGAAGTTGACCACGCCGAACTCATAGGTCTTGGAGTACGGACCCGGCTGGTAGGCGGTGGAGTTGATGCCACGCTGGTTTTCTTCCGCCAGGCGCCGGTCCTGGGCGTTGGTGGCGTCCCACACCTGGCGCATGCGCTCGACGTCGTAGTCCACGCCTTCCACCGCGTCCTTGTGCACGATCCACTTGGTGGTGACGATGGTTTCCTGAGCGCTGATGGGCCACACGGTGAACACGATGATGTGGTCGCCCATGCAGTGGTTCCATGAGTGCGGCAGGTGCAGGATGCGCATCGAACCCAGGTCCGGGTTCTTGATCCGTCCCATCAGCTTGGCGCAGCCCTGCTTGCCGTCCAGGGTCATGGACACGGTGCCCTTGAGCAGGGGCATGCGCACGATGCGATTGCGCAGGCCGAAGCTGGCGTGAGCGTAGGGGATCTTCTCGGCTTCCCAGGCGGCGGCGGACGCGGCCACATGGTCCTTGAACGCCTGGTCGGCGCGGGGGTCGGTGACGTCGTCCCATTCCAGCAGGGTTTTCAGCAACTCGGGGTGCGAGCCGACGCAGTGGTAGCACTCGCGGTTGTTCTCCAGTACCAGCTTCCAGTTGGCCTTTTCGTGCAAGGTGGTCTGCACCGCCACCTTGGTGTTCTCCATGTCGTAGGGCTCCATGTAATGGGCCAACGTGGAGAGGAAGTCGTCGATGGCCGGCGGATTCTCGGCCAGGGAAATGAAGATGTAGCCGCCGGCGGTTTTCACGTTCACCGGTTTCAGGCCGTATTGCTTCATGTCGAAGTCGGCGCCCATCTCGGTGCCGGCGAACAGCAGGCGGCCGTCCAGTTCGTAGGTCCACTGGTGGTAGTGGCAGACCAGCTTGGCCACCTTGCCCTTGTCGCTGGTGCACAGCCGCGAGCCGCGGTGGCGGCAGACGTTGTGGAAGGCGTGGACCACACCGTCGGCGCCGCGGATGACAATGATCGGGTTCTTGCCGATCTGCAGGGTGATGTAGTTGCCCTTGGTGGGGATCTCGCAGGTCATGCCGGCGATCAGCCATTCCTTCTGGAAAATCTCCTGCATGTCGATATCGAACAGCCTTTCATCGCAGTAGAAAGGCTGCGGCAGGGAGAAGGTCCGCTCGCGCTCCTGCAGCATCTGTGCAGTGGCCTTGCGTGCAGGTTCCAGTGGATCGCCCAAGCTCAGGGTTGCGGTGACGTCCATCGTTCAAGTCCTCATGGCCGTTCGGTGCGGCCGGCGAATTAAATAGTGGCTACGGTGGGTGCTACGCAAGTCACGAAAAATCGGTTGTCGTGTTTGAGGCGAGTGTGGGTCCGCGGGCGCCTTGAACCTTATCCATGGGCGACATGGCCCAATCTGTTCCCGACGGGGGAGCCCCTGTAACTGGGGGCTGGTCGCGATAAGCATGTGAATGTCGCAGATAGGTAAATGGGCGCGAGAAGCCTTACGCAGAATCGCTGACAAGACGCCGACAGTCGGCCGTGGAGAACAGCATGTCCAACACCTTCCTCAACCCGGTAACCACCCAGACCTGGGCCAATGGCCGTCACATCGTCCGTTGCGTCAAAGTCATCCAGGAAACCTGGGATGTGCGGACCTTCTGCTTCATGGCCGACCAGCCGATCATGTTCTTCTTCAAGCCCGGGCAGTTCGTCACCCTGGAGCTGGAGATCGAAGGCCAGCCGGTGATGCGTTCCTACACCATCTCCAGCTCGCCATCGGTGCCCTACAGCTTCTCGGTGACCATCAAGCGCGTGCCGGGCGGCAAGGTCTCCAACTGGTTGCACGACACCTTGCATGAAGGCCAGGAACTGGCGGTGCACGGGCCGGTGGGGCTGTTCAACGCCATCGATTTCCCCAGCCCGAAAGTGCTTTACCTCAGCGGCGGCGTCGGCATCACCCCGGTGATGTCCATGGCGCGCTGGTTCTACGACACCAACGGCAACGTCGACATGGTGTTCATCCACAGCGCCCGCTCGCCCAAGGACATCATTTACCACCGCGAGCTGGAACACATGGCCTCGCGGATCGACAACTTCAGCCTGCACCTGATCTGCGAGAAACACGGCCTGGGCGAGCCCTGGGCCGGCTATCGCGGCTACCTGAACCACAAGATGCTGGAACTGATGGCCCCGGACTTCCTGGAGCGGGAAGTGTTCTGCTGCGGGCCGACGCCCTACATGAATGCGGTCAAGCGCCTGCTGGAAGCCGCCGGTTTCGACATGGCGCGCTACCACGAGGAATCCTTCGGCGCGACCCCGCCCGAAGCTCGGGCCGACGCCGTGGAGCATGCCGAGCAAGCCGCCGAAGCGCCGGAAGTGGATGTCGCCGACCTGCATCAGGTGGAGTTCACCGCCTCCGGCAAGAGCATCCGCGTGGCCCCGGGGGAAACCGTGCACGCGGCCGCAGCCAAGCTCGGCCTGATGATCCCCAAGGCCTGCGGCATGGGCATCTGCGGCACCTGCAAGGTACTCAAGCTGGGCGGCGAAGTGGTGATGGAACACAACGGCGGGATCACCGAGGAAGACGAAGCCGAAGGCTACATCCTGTCCTGCTGCAGCGTGCCCAAGGGCGACGTGCGGGTGGAGTTCTGATCGCCGGCAAGCCGGCTCCTACACCCATCTGCTGTAGGAGCTGGCTTGCCAGCGAACAGGGGCAACCCGGCTACTGATACAACGCCGGCCGCCGATCCAGGTGCACATGGTTATGTTCACTGATGGACTTGTGCCAGGCCTGGGCCAGCTCCAGCTCCGCCAGCAGCAACTGCTGCCCGTTTTCCCGATTCTTGCCCGCCAACGGATAGCCATCGGCATCGACGATGGTCGAGCCGCCCACCCAGTTCACCCCGCGCTCTTCGCCGCAGCGGTCGCAGGCGGCGATGAACATCCGGTTGACCGCCGCGTTGGCCTGGACCCGGACCATCTCCGCCGGCCGCTCGCTGGCCGGGCGCGGGCCGTCCGGCCAGTTCACCGGCGCGCATAAAAGCGCCGCCCCGGCCAGGGCTGGCAGGCGCACCCATTCGGGGAACTCCAGGTCGTAGCAGATCATCATGGCGATCGGCCCGAAGCGGGTGGGCACCACGGGGGGCGGCTCGTCGCCCGGGGTGAAGATCAGGTTCTCCCGGTCCCACAGGTGCGCCTTGCGATACACCGTCAGCGTTCCTTCAGGCTCGATCAGGGCGGCGCTGTTGGCCACTCGCTGATCGTCCAGGCGCTCGCAGAAGCCGCCGACAATCACCACCTGCAGTTCTTCGGCCAGGGTTTTCCACAGGCTCAAGGTCGGCCCGTCGAGGCTTTCCGAAAGCGCCAGGGCTTCTTGCAGGTCGCGGAACACGTAGCCGCTCTGCACCAGCTCCGGAAGCACCACCACTTGGGCGCCGTGGGCGGCGGCCTGGCGGATGGCCTCGGTGCTGAGGGTGCGGTTGTAGTCCAGGTCGCCGATTCGTGGTGCCAGTTGCTGGCAGGCCACTTTCAGGGATGTCTGGGGGATCATTGCGCGCCTCCTTCCAGTTGCTGTTCGCTGGCCTGGATAGCCAGGCGTTCGGCTTCCAGGTCCAGGTTGCGGGTCAGCGCCCAGTAGACCAGCCCGGCCACCGCCAGGCCAATCACGAAGGCGACGTCGGCGCCGCCCAGGGCCTGGGACAGTGGGCCTTGGTAGAAGCTCAGGGACATGAACGGCACCATCGCCAGCAAACCGAGGAAGTAGGCCAGCAACCCGGCGCTGGACCAGCGGCCATAAATGCCGGCTGGATTGAAGATGTGGCTGATGGCGTAGCGGCCTTTGCGCACCAGATAGAAGTCCGCGAGGTTGACCGCGGTCCAGGGCACCAGGAAGTACAGCATCAGCAGGACAAAGGTGTTGAAGCTGCCCAGGTAGCTTTCGGGAATGTTCATGGCGATCAGGAAGATCACCACCGCCACCAGCAGGATGCCGGTTACCCGGCTCTTGAGGTTGGGCTTGATCGACTTGAAACCGTCAATGGCGCTGATGCCGGTGAGCATGGCGCCGTAGCAGTTGACCGCCATGATGCCCACCAAAGCCGGCACCGCGATCAGCACGGTGAAGGTGCCGAAGCCGGGAATCAGGGTGTTGCCCACTTCGCGCACGCTGGCAATGGCGTCCGGCGAGGGCAGGGCCGAGGCCAGGAAGGCTCCCAGGGACATCAGCCACAACGCCGAGCCGGCGGCGCCCAGGTAGGTCCAGAAAACCACCTGGCGCGACGGCGTCTGGTGCGGCAGGTAGCGCGAATAGTCGGAGACGTACACCGAATAGCTGATCTGGTAACCGGCGGCGGCCGACAGCTGGATCAGGAACGCCGACCAGGAAAACTGCGGGTCGGCCAGGGCCGAGTCGGCCTGCAGGGTCAGCAGGGCGCTGACGGTGAGCACCGCGAACACGCTGATCATCACGTAGGTCAGCCAGCGCTGCACGGTGTGCAACAGGTCATGGCCAACCACTGCGATCAGCACCGCGATGGCGATCATCAGGGTGTACCAGGGCGCCCGGGCCCCGGGGATCACCGTGTTGATGGCGTCGGTGGCGAGGATCACGTTGAACACGTTGAAGCCTATGTAGACGAACACCACCGCGGTGAACGGCACGATGGCCCCGCGCAGGCCGAACTGGGCGCGGGACTGGATCATCTGCGGCAGGCCCATGCGCGGGCCCTGGTTGGCGTGGAAGGCCATGCAGAAGGTGCCCAGGCACACGCCAATGACGATCGCCAGTATGGCATAGGGCAGACTCAGGCCCAGGGCCGCGCCGGTGAAGCCGGTGACCATGGTGGTGAGCACGAAGTTGCCGGTGAACCAGAACGGTCCCTGGTGCCAGACCTTGCCGTGGCGCTCGTTGCGCGGCACGTAGTCGATGGAACGGGTTTCGATCGCAAGGCCAGGAGACTGGGCCTTTTCGGTGACGCAAGACTGAGTCGTCATGGGTGGAGCCTTTGTTTTTATAGGTCGACCCCGGAGTCTCGGATAAAGGTGGCGGATGTTGAATCAGCAGGGGCAAATAATCAGTTCAGGAATTTGTGAACTGATGCTTTCGCTGGCCAGCCAGTTCCCGTGGAGGAGGGTGTGTCGTTGTAGGAGCCGGCTTGCCGGCGAAGGCGCCCGTGAGAGCGGCGCCCGGGTTGCGGGCCTGTTCGCTGGCAAGCCAGCTCCTACGGGGTGGGAGGTGCGCTGGCCGGCGAAGGCGCCTGTGAGACCGGCGCCCGGGTTGCGGGCCTGTTCGCTGGCAAGCCAGTTCCTACATGCGCAGGGGATGGGTCAGGCGCTCATGACGGTGCGGATGTCCGCTGCCAGTTCGCGCACGCGCTCTTCTTCGGTGTCCCAGGAGCACATGAAGCGCGCGCCGCCCTTGCCGATGAAGGTGTAGAAGCGCCAGCCCTTGGCCGTCAGGGCGGCAATCGCCGGTTCCGAAAGTTGCAGGAACACGCCGTTGGCCTGCACCGGGAACATCAGATCCACGCCAGGGATGTCGGCCACCAGTTGGGCCAGCAACTGCGCGCAGTGGTTGGCGTGGCGGGCGTGCTTGAGCCAGGCGTCGTTTTCCAGCAGGCCGACCCAGGGCGCCGAGAGAAAGCGCATTTTCGAGGCCAGCTGGCCGGCCTGCTTGCAGCGGTAGTCGAAGTCTTCCGCCAGCTTGTGGTTGAAGAACAGGATCGCTTCACCCACCGCCATGCCGTTTTTCGTACCGCCAAAGCACAGCACGTCGACGCCGGCTTTCCAGGTCAGCTCCGCCGGGGTGCAGCCGAGGAAGGCACAGGCGTTGGAGAAGCGCGCACCGTCCATGTGCAGGTTCAGCCCCAGTTCCTTGCAGGTGGCGCTGATGGCGCGCACTTCTTCCGGGGTGTAGACGCTGCCCACTTCGGTGGCCTGAGTCAGGGTCACCACCCGCGGCTTGGGATAGTGGATGTCCTGGCGCTTGAGGGCGATCTCGCGGATCGATTCCGGGGTCAGCTTGCCGTTCTGGGTGCCGGCGATCAGCAGTTTGGAACCGTTGGAGAAGAACTCCGGAGCGCCGCATTCGTCGGTTTCGACGTGGGCGGTTTCCGAGCAGATCACGCTGTGGTAACTCTGGCACAGCGACGACAGGGCCAGGGAGTTGGCGGCGGTGCCGTTGAAGGCGAAAAACACTTCGCAGTCGGTTTCAAAGAGCTTGCGGAAATGATCGGCGGCGCGAGCGGTCCACTGATCGTCGCCGTAAGCGCGCTCGTGGCCGTGGTTGGCCTGCTCCATGGCGGCCCAGGCTTCAGGGCAGATGCCGGAGTAGTTGTCGCTGGCGAACTGTTGGCTTTTGTCGGTCATGGCCGGCTTCCGTGTAAGAGAGTTCCGTGGTCGATGATGGTGCGCACTTTACCCAAGAACAATGGCCGAGCACACGCTCTGTTTATGCCGGAATAATGCAGGGCCCATAAGGATTTATGCGTGATGCGATGCTGAAAACCGACAACCGCCGGCGCGATGAGGCGCTGGATGCGCTGAAGTGGCTGGCGCTGCTGAGCATGGTGCTGGATCACCTGCGGTATGTGGGCTTGAGCCTGGACTGGCTGTACGTGCCGGGGCGCCTGGCGTTTCCCTGGTTCTGCCTGGCGATGGCGGTGAATCTGACCCGGGCCAGGGTTGAAACCGACCGTCGGCCCGGACCATGGCGTTACCTGGGCTGGCTGCTGCTGTTCAGCCTGCTGAGCGAGATTCCCTACCGCCTATTCATTCCTGATCCCGACACCTTGAATGTGTTGCCGACCCTGGCCCTGGGCCTGCTGGTGGCCCGGGGCTGGCAGCAACGTCGGGGACTGGCCTTGGCGCTTGGCCTGGTGGCCCTGTTGCTGGCGCTGGGTTTTTCCCGCTGGCTGATGTTTGGCGCCTTCGGGGTGTTGCTGCCACTGGCCTTGCTGCTGGTGCTGCGTCGCCCCTGGTATTTCAGCCTGTTGCCCGGGGCCTTGTGCCTGGCGGCCAACCAGTGGGAAACCTTGTTCCCGGCGGCGCGCCTGGGCAATCCGGTGGCGACCTGCGGTATTGCCGTTTGTCTGCTGGCGCCGTGGCTGGGAGTGATGCTGCTGCGGGGGCTGCGTGGCGGGTCGGTGCCGGCCATGCGCCGCTGGGCCTACCTGCTGTACCCGGCGCACTTTCTCCTGCTGCTGGCCCTGCGCCAACTCCTGTAGCCGCTGCCGCAGGCTGCGAACGGCTTGGGCGGCATTGCGAAGTAGCAGACGCGGAGATCCTGAAGGCGTCGATCCAGAGCCTTCACTGGGCAGCGGTCCGAGGCATTTGTCCGTGGGCGCCAAGGCATGTCGTAAACGCACCTTTGCGTGGCGTCCATAGGCATTTGAGTTCCCCTTGCCGGTCATACCATCGCATCCAAAGGGCGCAGCTTTAAGGCTGGCCTCACCGAGACGAAAGGCGCAGCGCCGCCGCTGGGAGAGACGTGATGTTCAGCAAGCAAGACCAGATCCAGGGTTACGACGATGCACTGCTGGCGGCGATCAATGCCGAGGAACAACGCCAGGAAGATCACATCGAGCTGATTGCGTCGGAGAACTACACCAGCAAGCGGGTGATGCAGGCGCAAGGCAGCGGGCTGACCAACAAGTACGCCGAGGGCTACCCGGGCAAGCGCTACTACGGTGGCTGCGAGCATGTGGACAAGGTCGAGGCCCTGGCCATCGAGCGTGCCAAGCAGCTGTTCGGCGCCGATTACGCCAACGTCCAGCCACATTCCGGTTCTTCCGCCAACAGCGCGGTGTACCTGGCGCTGCTGCAGGCCGGCGACACCATCCTCGGCATGAGCCTGGCCCATGGCGGCCACTTGACCCACGGCGCCAAGGTGTCGTCTTCGGGCAAGCTGTACAACGCCGTGCAGTACGGCATCGATACCCGCACCGGGCTGATCGACTACGACGAGGTCGAGCGTCTGGCCGTGGAACATAAGCCGAAGATGATCGTCGCCGGCTTCTCGGCCTACTCCAAGACCCTGGACTTCCCGCGCTTCCGGCAGATTGCCGACAAGGTCGGGGCGCTGCTGTTCGTCGACATGGCCCACGTCGCCGGGCTGGTGGCCGCCGGTCTGTATCCCAACCCGCTGCCTTATGCCGACGTGGTCACCACCACCACCCACAAGACCCTGCGCGGTCCCCGTGGTGGGCTGATCCTGGCCAAGGCCAACGAAGAGATCGAGAAGAAGCTCAACGCTGCGGTGTTCCCGGGTGCCCAGGGCGGTCCGTTGATGCACGTGATCGCCGCCAAGGCGGTGTGCTTCAAGGAAGCGCTGGAGCCCGGGTTCAAGGCCTACCAGCAACAGGTGATCGACAACGCCCAGGCCATGGCCGGCGTATTTATCAAACGCGGCTACGATGTAGTGTCCGGTGGCACCGACAACCATCTGTTCCTGGTCAGCCTGATCCGTCAGGGCCTGACCGGCAAGGATGCCGACGCCGCCCTGGGCCGCGCCCACATCACCGTGAACAAGAACGCCGTGCCCAACGACCCGCAGTCGCCGTTTGTCACCTCCGGCCTGCGCATCGGCACCCCGGCGGTCACCACCCGCGGATTCAAGGTCACCCAGTGCACTGAACTGGCCGGTTGGATCTGCGACATCCTCGACCACCTCGGCGATGCCGACGTCGAGGCCAATGTCGCTCGCCAGGTGGCAGCCCTGTGCGCTGATTTCCCGGTTTACCGCTGAGAGCCGCAACTGGAGCAATGACTATGCAACGCTATTCGGGCTTCGGCCTCTTCAAGCACTCTCTCAGCCACCATGAAAACTGGCAGCGCATGTGGCGCACGCCGACCCCGAAGAAGGTCTACGACGTGGTCATCGTCGGCGGTGGCGGGCATGGCCTGGCCACCGCCTACTACCTGGCCAAGGAGCACGGCATCACCAATGTCGCGGTGGTGGAAAAGGGCTGGCTGGGTGGCGGCAACACTGCGCGCAACACCACCATCGTGCGTTCCAACTACCTGTGGGACGAGTCGGCGCAGCTTTACGAGCACGCCATGAAGTTGTGGGAAGGCCTGTCCCAGGACCTCAACTACAACGTGATGTTCTCCCAGCGCGGGGTCTACAACCTGTGCCACACCCTGCAGGACATCCGTGATTCCGAGCGCCGGGTCAGCGCCAACCGCCTCAACGGCATCGATGGCGAGCTGCTCAACACCCAGCAGGTGGCGGACGAGATCCCCTACCTGGATTGCTCGAAAAACACCCGTTATCCGATCCTCGGCGCCACAGTCCAGCGCCGTGGCGGCGTGGCCCGTCACGACGCCGTGGCCTGGGGCTTTGCCCGGGCCGCCGACGCCCTGGGCGTGGACCTGATCCAGCAGACCGAAGTCATCGGTTTTCGCAAGGAAAACGGCGTGTGCATCGGCGTCGAGACCAACAAGGGCTTTATCGGCGCCAAGCGCGTCGGTGTGGTCACCGCCGGTAACTCCGGGCACATGGCCAAGCTCGCCGGTTTCCGCCTGCCGATCGAATCCCACCCGCTGCAAGCGCTGGTGTCGGAGCCGATCAAGCCGATCATCGACAGCGTGATCATGTCCAACGCGGTGCACGGCTATATCAGCCAGTCGGACAAGGGCGATCTGGTGATCGGTGCCGGTATCGACGGCTGGGTCGGCTACGGCCAGCGCGGCTCCTATCCGGTGATCGAACACACCATCCAGGCCATCGTCGAGATGTTCCCGGTCCTCTCCCGAGTGCGCATGAACCGCCAGTGGGGCGGCATCGTCGACACCAGCCCGGACGCCTGCCCGATCATTTCCAAGACTCCGGTGCCGAACATGTTCTTCAACTGCGGTTGGGGCACCGGCGGCTTCAAGGCCACCCCGGGCTCGGGCAACGTGTTTGCCGCGAGCCTGGCCAAGGGCGAGATGCATCCATTGGCCGCCCCTTTCTCCATCGACCGTTTCCACAACGGCGCGCTGATCGACGAACACGGCGCTGCTGCGGTCGCCCACTAAAAGGACAACTCCCTATGTTGCATATCTTCTGTCCTCACTGCGGCGAGCTGCGCTCCGAAGAGGAATTCCATTCGTCCGGCCAGGCGCACATTCCCCGGCCGCTGGACCCCAACGCCTGCACCGACGAGGAGTGGGGCGACTACATGTTCTTCCGCGATAACCCTCGCGGCCTGCACCACGAGCTGTGGATTCACGCCGCCGG
This sequence comes from Pseudomonas danubii, assembly GCF_042980055.1. Taxonomy (NCBI): domain Bacteria; kingdom Pseudomonadati; phylum Pseudomonadota; class Gammaproteobacteria; order Pseudomonadales; family Pseudomonadaceae; genus Pseudomonas; species Pseudomonas danubii. Next base: position 643,511 of record NZ_CP116502.1, on the reverse strand, counting down.
TTGCCGCCAGTACTTCAACGCCACCCGCGACACCGTGACCTACGAAATTCTTGAAACCTACAAGATAGGCACCAAACCGCAGTTCACCGCCAAGGCTGCTGGAGAGAAGGTATGAGCCAGACCAATCGCCTGTCCAACGGCGGACGCATCGACCGCAACAAAGTCCTGACCTTCACCTTCAACGGCCAGACCTACAAGGGCTTCGAGGGCGACACCCTGGCCTCGGCCCTGCTGGCCAACGGCGTGGACATCATCGGTCGCAGCTTCAAGTATTCCCGGCCCCGGGGCATCTTCGCCGCGGGCTGCGAAGAGCCCAACGCGGTGCTGCAGATCGGCGCCACCGAAGCCACCCAGATCCCCAACGTGCGCGCCACCCAACAGGCGCTGTACCAGGGCCTGGTGGCCACCAGCACCAACGGCTGGCCTAGCGTCAACAACGACATGATGGGGATTCTCGGCAAGGTCGGCGGCAAGCTGATGCCGCCGGGCTTCTACTACAAAACCTTCATGTACCCGCAATCGTTCTGGATGACCTACGAGAAGTACATCCGCAAGGCGGCGGGCCTCGGTCGCTCGCCCACCGAGAACGATCCGGACACCTACGACAACATGAACCAGCACTGCGACGTGCTGATTGTCGGTGGCGGCCCTGCTGGTCTTGCAGCTGCGCTGGCCGCAGCCCGCAGTGGCGCCCGAGTGATCCTGGCCGATGAGCAGGAAGAATTCGGCGGCAGCCTGCTGGACAGCCGCGAAAGCCTGGACGGCAAGCCGGCGGTGGAGTGGGTGGCCAGTGTGGTCGCCGAGCTCAAGTCGCTACCGGATGTATTGCTGCTGCCACGGGCCACGGTCAACGGCTACCACGACCATAACTTCCTGACCATTCACGAGCGTCTCACCGATCACCTCGGCGACCGCGCGCCGATCGGCCAGGTGCGCCAGCGTATCCACCGGGTCCGCGCCAAGCGCGTGGTGCTGGCCACCGGCGCCCACGAGCGGCCGCTGGTCTATGGCAACAACGACGTGCCGGGCAACATGCTGGCCGGTGCCGTCTCCACCTACGTGCGCCGCTACGGCGTGGCCCCGGGCAAGAAACTGCTGCTGTCTACCAACAACGACCACGCCTACCGCGTGGCCCTGGACTGGCTCGACGCCAGCCTGCAAGTGGTGGCCATCGCCGATGCGCGGCACAACCCCCGCGGCGCCCTGGTGGAAGAAGCCCGGGCCAAGGGTATTCGCATCCTCACTTCCAGTGCGGTGATCGAAGCCCGTGGCAGCAAGCACGTGACTGGCGCGCGCGTAGCGGCCATCGACGTCAAGGCGCACAAGGTCACCAGCCCCGGCGAATGGCTCGATTGCGACCTGATCGCCAGCTCCGGCGGCTACAGCCCGGTGGTGCACCTGGCTTCGCACCTGGGCGGCAAGCCGGTGTGGCGTGAAGACATCCTCGGTTTCGTGCCCGGTGAAGCGCCGCAGAAACGCGTGTGCGTCGGTGGCATCAACGGCGTCTACAGCCTCGGCGACACCCTGGCCGATGGTTTCGAAGGCGGTGTGCGCGCCGCCAGCGAAGCCGGGTTCCAGAGCGTGGAGGGCGTGCTGCCCAAAGCCCTGACCCGCCTGGAAGAACCAACCCTGGCGCTGTTCCAGGTGCCCCATGAAAAAGGCACCGCGCGTGCGCCCAAGCAATTCGTCGACCTGCAGAACGACGTCACCGCCGCCGCCATCGAACTGGCGACCCGCGAGGGCTTCGAGTCGGTGGAGCACGTCAAGCGCTACACCGCGCTGGGCTTCGGCACCGACCAGGGCAAGCTGGGCAACGTCAACGGCCTGGCCATTGCCGCCCGCTCGCTGAACGTCAGCATTCCGCAGATGGGCACCACCATGTTCCGCCCGAACTACACGCCGATCACCTTCGGCGCCGTGGCCGGTCGGCACTGCGGGCACATCTTCGAGCCGGTGCGTTTCACCGCGCTGCATGCCTGGCATGTGAAGAATGGCGCCGAGTTCGAAGACGTCGGCCAGTGGAAGCGCCCCTGGTACTTCCCGAAAAACGGCGAAGACCTGCATGCCGCGGTCAAGCGTGAATGCCTGGCGGTGCGTGACAGCGTCGGCCTGCTGGACGCCTCGACCCTGGGCAAGATCGACATCCAGGGCCCGGACGCCCGGGAATTCCTCAACCGCATCTACACCAACGCCTGGACCAAGCTCGACGTGGGCAAGGCCCGCTACGGCCTGATGTGCAAGGAAGACGGCATGGTCTTCGACGACGGCGTCACCGCCTGTCTGGCCGACAACCACTTCCTGATGACCACCACCACCGGCGGCGCGGCCCGCGTGCTGCAGTGGCTGGAGATCTACCAGCAGACCGAATGGCCGGACCTCAAGGTGTACTTCACTTCGGTCACCGACCACTGGGCCACCATGACCCTGTCGGGCCCCAACAGCCGCAAGCTGCTGAGCGAAGTCACCGACATCGACCTGGACAAGGACGGCTTCCCGTTCATGACCTGGAAGGAAGGCCTGGTGGGCGGCGTGCCGGCGCGGGTGTTCCGTATCTCGTTCACTGGCGAGCTGTCCTACGAGGTCAACGTCCAGGCCGACTACGCCATGGGCGTGCTGGAGCAGATTGTCGAGGCTGGCAAGAAGTACAACCTGACCCCTTACGGCACCGAAACCATGCACGTGCTGCGGGCCGAGAAGGGTTTCATCATCGTCGGCCAGGACACCGACGGCTCGATGACCCCGGACGACCTGAACATGGGTTGGTGCGTGGGCCGGACCAAGCCGTTCTCGTGGATCGGCTGGCGCGGCATGAACCGTGAAGACTGCGTGCGCGAGCAACGCAAGCAACTGGTGGGCCTCAAGCCGATCGACCCGACCCAGTGGCTGCCGGAAGGCGCGCAACTGGTGTTCAACCCCAAGCAGGCGATTCCCATGAGCATGGTCGGTCACGTGACCTCCAGCTACGCCCACAACTCCCTGGGTTATTCCTTTGCCCTGGGTGTGGTCAAGGGCGGCCTCAAGCGCCTGGGCGAGCGGGTCTTCGCGCCCCTGGCCGATGGCCGGGTGATCGAGGCGGAAATCGTTTCCTCGGTGTTCTTCGACCCCAAGGGCGACCGCCAGAACATATGACATGAACCCGGGCACGCACCCTGTAGCCACTGCCGCAGGCTGCGCCAAGGTCCGCAGGACCTGCCCGGGATGCAAAACCTTGCGCCCGGTTCCCAAGCGACCGCAGCCCCTGGCAGCGGCAACCGGAACCGGACCACAGAATAAAGGACAGGTGCTCCATGACCGCAGTCAACGTTTACCAACAGCGCCCCACCACCGGGGCCAAGGCCGAGTCGTCTTTGCACCACGCCGACCTGCCGAGCCTGGTGGGCAAGGGCCGCAAGAACGCCGGTGTGATCCTGCGCGAGAAAAAACTCCTCGGTCACCTGACGATCCGTGGCGACGGCCACGATCCGGCCTTCGCCGCCGGCGTGCACAAGGCCCTGGGCATCGAATTGCCGGGTGCCCTGAGCGTGGTGGTCAAGGGTGAAACCAGCCTGCAATGGCTGGGCCCGGATGAGTGGCTGCTGATCGTGCCCAGCGGCGAAGAGTTCGCCGCCGAGCAGAACCTGCGCGCCGCCCTGGGCGACCTGCATATCCAGATCGTCAACGTCAGCGGCGGCCAGCAGATCCTCGAACTGTCCGGCCCCAACGTGCGCCAGGTGCTGATGAAGTCCACCAGCTACGACGTGCACCCCAACAACTTCCCGGTGGGCAAGGCGGTGGGCACGGTGTTCGCCAAGTCGCAACTGGTGATCCGCCGTACCGGCGAAGACACCTGGGAGTTGCTGGTGCGCCGCAGCTTCTCCGATTACTGGTGGATGTGGCTGCAGGATGCCGCCGCCGAATATGGCCTCAGCGTCCAGGCCTGAACCCTAACCCTGTGGCCGCTGCCGCGGGCTGCGACAAGGCTCGAAGAGCCGCCCCCTGCGGGGCCGAGCGCAGCCTTCGGCAGCGGCTACAGTGCTTTCGTCAACAGGAGCCCATCTGATGAGCCGCGCCCCCGATACATGGATTCTCACCGCCGACTGCCCCAGCGTGCTCGGCACGGTGGACGCGGTGACCCGCTTTCTGTTCGAGCAGGGTTGCTACGTCACCGAGCACCACTCCTTCGATGACCGACTCTCGGGCCGCTTTTTCATTCGCGTGGAATTTCGCCAGCCCGACGGCCTCGACGAACAGGGCTTTCGTCAGGGGCTGGCCGAGCGCGCCAAAGCCTTCGAGATGAACTTCGAGCTGACCGCGCCGCACTACCGGCCGAAGGTGGTGATCATGGTCTCCAAGGCCGACCACTGCCTCAACGACCTGCTCTACCGCCAGCGCATCGGCCAGTTGCCCATGGACGTGGTGGCGGTGGTGTCCAACCACCCGGACCTCAAGCCCCTGGCCGACTGGCACCAGATTCCCTACCACCACTTCCCCCTCGACCCCAATGACAAGCCGTCCCAGGAGCGTCAGGTGTGGCAGGTGATCGAGGAGTCCGGCGCCGAACTGGTGATCCTTGCCCGCTACATGCAAGTGCTGTCGCCGGAGCTGTGCCGCAAGCTCGATGGCAAGGCGATCAATATCCATCACTCGCTGCTGCCGGGCTTCAAGGGCGCCAAGCCTTATCACCAGGCTTACAACAAGGGCGTGAAACTGGTGGGGGCCACGGCGCACTACATCAACAACGACCTGGACGAAGGCCCGATCATCGCCCAGGGCGTGGAAGTGGTGGACCACAGTTACTACCCCGAAGACCTGATCGCCAAGGGGCGTGACATCGAGGGCCTGACCCTGGCCCGGGCGGTGGGCTACCACATCGAACGGCGGGTGTTCTTGAACGGCAACCGCACGGTGGTGCTCTGATGATTCTTGGGGCTGCTGCGCAGCCCTTAGCGAGCAAGCTCGCTCCTACAGGCGTTGCGCCTGTTTGCGTGAAAGCGATTTTGAAAACGAAACAGCATCCGTACCCGAGCAATCCACGTGTTTCCCCCTTTGGGTAACGCGGTTCCATAACAACAACAGCGAGGTGAAAGCATGTCTGGTAATCGTGGTGTCGTGTATCTGGGCAGCGGCAAGGTCGAGGTACAGAAAATCGACTATCCAAAAATGCAGGACCCGCGCGGCAGGAAGATCGAGCACGGCGTCATCCTGCGCGTAGTCTCCACCAACATCTGCGGTTCGGACCAACACATGGTCCGTGGCCGTACCACCGCCCAGGTCGGCCTGGTCCTGGGTCATGAAATCACTGGCGAAGTGATCGAGAAGGGCAGCGACGTCGAGAACCTGAAGATCGGTGATCTGGTGTCGGTGCCGTTCAACGTGGCGTGCGGGCGCTGCCGTTCCTGCAAGGAGCAACACACCGGGGTCTGCCTGACCGTCAACCCGGCCCGCGCCGGTGGCGCCTACGGCTACGTCGACATGGGCGACTGGACCGGCGGCCAGGCCGAGTACGTGCTGGTGCCTTACGCCGACTTCAACCTGCTGAAACTGCCGGATCGCGACAAGGCCATGGAGAAGATCCGCGACCTGACCTGCCTCTCCGACATCCTGCCCACCGGTTATCACGGCGCGGTGACTGCTGGCGTTGGCCCGGGCAGCAGCGTTTATGTGGCCGGGGCCGGCCCGGTCGGCCTGGCCGCCGCTGCGTCTGCGCGCCTGCTGGGGGCGGCGGTGGTGATCGTCGGCGACGTCAACCCGGTGCGCCTGGCCCACGCCAAGGCCCAGGGTTTTGAAATTGCCGACCTGTCCAAGGACACCCCGCTGCACGAGCAGATCGCCGCCCTGCTGGGCGAGCCGGAAGTCGACTGCGCGGTGGACGCCGTGGGCTTCGAAGCCCGGGGCCACGGCCATGCCGGTGCCCAGCACGAAGCCCCAGCCACCGTGCTCAACTCGCTGATGGGCGTGGTACGGGTAGCGGGCAAGATCGGCATTCCCGGCCTCTACGTCACCGAAGACCCAGGCGCCGTGGACGCCGCGGCGAAGATGGGCAGCCTGAGCATCCGCTTCGGCCTGGGCTGGGCCAAGTCCCACAGCTTCCACACCGGCCAGACCCCGGTGATGAAGTACAACCGCCAACTGATGCAGGCCATCATGTGGGACCGCATCAACATCGCCGAAGTGGTGGGCGTGCAAGTCATCAGCCTCGACGACGCCCCGCGCGGCTATGGCGAGTTCGATGCCGGCGTGCCGAAGAAATTCGTCATCGACCCGCACAAGCTGTTCAGCGCTGCCTGAGGACCGTCAGCCTTTGGGTTGAAGCCTGTCAGTCACTTAAAACGCCGCGTTCTCTTGCCGAGAACGCGGCGTTTTTTCTTCTGGGGTGAGGGCACTTTCAATCAGGCGATCAGTGTGGCGCGCAAGCGCCGTCCCAGCACATCCATCAGGTCGCAGCCATCGCGCAGGGGAATGGCGCAGAGCTGGGCCAGCTCCTGGGCCAGTACCGGGTCCTTGCCCAGCGCATCGCTCAAGGCCAGTTGCTCCAGCACCTGGGTCACGGCGCGGATACGGAAGGCGGCGGCTTCATGGAGCACATCCAGTGGCGCCTGGGTGTCGATCAGTAGAGAGGGAATGTTGCAGTCGTGGCCGGTGATCGGCATGTAACGGTTCATGGAAAGTTCTCCGCAGTTCAGTGAGAACCGCCACGGATTCGTCGCCAAACGATGGGTGGCAGCTGTACGCAGGTTGGCGAACCGGGAACACACGGAACCGGCAGACCCGAAGGTCTCCCACGCACAGCTGCCATAACGGCAACGTTGCGGGTGCAGAACGTCCTGCCAACAAAGCAGGACGCTTCTGACCGTAGTTCGTCGGGTCGCCAAACCCGGTCGCTATTTGAGCGACCGGCGGACTATAAGCCGCCGGTGCGTGAGGCAGCAAGGCGTCGGGTGGTTGATGTCTTGCAGGAGTTGTCGGTTGTTCGGCGAGTGCTCGGTAACGGTTGCGGATGGTGAGTCAATAGCCTCTGCCCGGGTAGTCGAACCAGTGTTCGCCACTCAGGATTTCCTTTATGTCGGTCTCGGCCAGGATGCCTGGCGCATCCCGCTGGAAGCGCGAGCGCCACTGGGGCAGCCACCAGTAGTTCAGCGCCGTGCCTCGTGGTATCAGCACCAGGGTCAGGACGGGGCGGTCCATGGCCCTGCGCTGATACAACTGGTGGCTGCGGTCCATGAGGTCCAGGTAGTAGTCGAGGGGCAGGGACAGCATCAGGGCCGTGGTATGCACCTTTTCCGTCTGGGTTCGCTGTGGGTCCTGCAGCAGGTTCAGGGCTTCGCAGTAGTAACGCTCGGGTTGGCGGGCGAACGCCTGGGCCTCGGCAACGCCAAGAATGCCCAAGGCACTGCCGTCGTCGCGCCAGTCGGCTCCCTGGCGATCGCTGAAGTGCTGGCGGATGAAGCCGGTCAGGGGGCCCGGGGCTGTGTCGGCGCATTGGCTGCTATCGACCGGGGTGCCGATTCGCCAGAGCAAGACGGCGATTGCCAGGGCCAGCAGGAGACCGCTGTAGAGCGCAGCTTTCATAAGAGTCCGTTCGATGGATGGCGCCAGGCAAGGCGGGGGCTTGCATGGCAGGCAAGGGCCTGCCTGCAAGGATGCGACGGGGGGCCTGGGCGCGGAGTTTACCCTGACGACGTTCGCGGGCAAGCCCGTTCCTGCGGCAGCAGGTGCCTGTTACAGCGCCGCCAATTGCCCCTGGTACAACACCGGCCCGGTGGGTTGCCCAGTAGGTGAGCCGCCGTGGGGTTCCAGGCTCACGGCCAGGGCGATCGGGGTGCCCAGCAGTTCGCGTTGGGCCGGGCTCAGGTTGATCTTGCCTTGGCCGCCTACCGGCACCACGCCGAGGGAAATCGGTTTGCCGTCGGCAGGGATCGCCCAGAGTTCCAGGCTGCGGTCCAGGCCAACAGCCGCCAGGGTCAGGGGTTCGACTTGCAGGTACTGGGCATGGGCCTTGATCCGCAGGGCCGGTTGCTGGTCGGCGCTGAGCAGGGTGGCGCTGTAGCGCACCTGATCGCTCTGCTGGATAAAGCCGATGTACAGGGTCGCCAGCACGGCGCAGGCGGCGAGCGCCAGACGCAGGCGCATCCACAGCGGGTTCTTCTGCGGTACGTGCAGCACTTGCGGTTCGATGCGTGCCTGGATGCCCGCCCAGACCCGTTCCGGCACCGCGGCTTCAGGCAGGGCTTCGGTCAGGCTGGCGAGGCTTTCCTGCCACTGCGCCAGTTCTTCGCGCAGGGCCGGGTCGTCCAGCAGGAGCATTTCGAAGCGCCGGCGGGCGGCGCCCTGCATCAGGCCGATGGCGTAGTCGGCGGCCAGGGCGCGGCGGCGTTCTGGGGTTCGATAGTTCATGATTCAAGGCACCGGCGCAGGCGTTCCATGCCCCGACGAATCCAGGATTTGACCGAGCCCAGGGGCGCGGCCAGGTGTTCGGCCAGCTCCGAGCAGGACAGGCCCTGGAAGTAGGCCACGGTGATGGACTGACGCTGCATGCCGTCGAGGCTTTCCAGGCAGCGGTTCAGGGCCCGGGCGGCGCGGGCGCTGTCCAGTTGGTCGTGGGCCGAAGGGCTTTGATCCTCCAACTGTTGTTCTTCGAGTTCGCCCAGGGGCCGTTCGCGGTGTTTGCGCAACTGGTCGATGGCCTGGTTGCGGGTGATGTTGACCATCCAGGTCAGGGGCGCGGACAGGTGCGGCTGGTAGCGCACGGCGTTGTTCCAGATGCGCACGAAGCTTTCCTGCAGCACCTCTTCGGCCAGATCGCGGCGGCCCATGAAGCGCAGGGCGACGCCGTGCAGGCGTGGCGCAACACTGCGATAGAGGGTTTCGAAGGCCCGGCGGTCGCCCAGTGAACACTGGGCCAGCAGGTGTCGCAGTTGATCGGTGTCGAGGCTCGAGATGGCGGTTCTCCTGGCAGGAACTGGGGCAAGGGGCAACGACAGGCGCCGACTGACGCAGCCAAAGATTAGTCCAGGGGGGGCGGTTGTTCCATTCACGTCTTGCTGCCTCGCGCCGGGGGGCTGGGGTTGGCGCTTGTGGACGATATACGCAGCAGCAACGGGCCTGGATGCAGCCGCCGGACGGCAGGGCGGGCGTCGGAACATTCAGTGTCGGGCTCAGTCAAAACACTGCTTTCCCGCCGCCCGAATCCGGGTGGTTTCTCGCCCCATGAGGTTGTTTCGATGAATATTCCACGCGGTTTCGCCCTGGCTACCCTGATGACCCTGGCAGCCGGTTCGGCTCTGGCCGGCGGTTTCAGCCTGAACGATGCGGCCAACGCCATTGCCGGCATGCAAGGCGGCGACAAGGCTGCCGCCGCGCCGACTTCCCAGACCGCCGGCCTGCTGGGCACGCTGGCGCAACTCAATGTCACCCCTGAGCAAGCCATCGGCGGCACTGGCGCCATGCTCGGCCTGGCGAAAAATCAACTAAGCAGTTCGGACTACTCGCAACTGAGCCAAAGCGTGCCGGGCCTGGACCAACTGTCGGGCAGCAACGCCCTGGGCAGCCTGGGCGCCTTGGGCGGGCTGCTTGGCCAGTCTTCCGGCAAGAGCGCCGGCCTGGACAGCGCCCTGGGCAACGTCAAGGACACCCATGACTTGAACAACGCCTTTGGCGCCCTGGGCATGGACAGCGGCATGATCGGCCAGTTTGCCCCGCTGATCCTGCAGTACCTGGGCCAGCAGGGCGTTGGTGGTTCCCTGCTGCAAAGCCTGAGCGGCATCTGGGGTGTGCCCAAGTAACCTCCTGTGGCCCCGGCGCCGAGTGCGTCGGGGCTTGCCTTGAGGGTTGAAACAGTCGTCTTTACCTTCCCTGGAGTTTTCGCCGAATCGGGCCTGTGCTATATCTCGCGCCCCGTTTTCCAAGGAAGCTTGAACGCGATGTTCATGGATGCACTGAAGATGTCTTTGCCCGCCGATGCGGTGCTCGGTTTCATGCTCTACATGCTGGGCGCTGCCCTGGTGTTTGCCCTCTACGCGTTCATCTACACGCGCCTGACCCCCTATAACGAATTCGCCCTGATCCGCCAGGGCAACAGTGCCGCTTCCATCGCTCTTTCCGGCGCCTTGCTGGGCTTTGCCATTCCGGTGGCCAGCGCGATTTCCCATTCCATTTCGATCATCGATTTCCTGCTCTGGGCCGGCATCGCCGCGGTGGTGCAATTGCTCACGTTCCTGGTGGTCAGCCTGACCCTCAAGGGCCTGTCCCAGCGCATCGCCAACCAGGAACATTCCGCAGCGATCCTGGTGGCTTCGGTGTCTGTCGGTGTCGGCCTGCTGAATGCGGCCTGTATGACTCCATCGGTCTGAGGGCGCCGGCATGAAACGCAGTAAAAGCGTGCGCCTGGTGCTGCTGGGCAGTGTGCCGTTCGCCCTGGTTGCGTGTGACGGCCAGCCTCAGGCTACCCGCGAAGTGCGCCAGACCCAGCATTTCAGCAGTGTCCGCGACTGCGTACTGGCACAGGTTCCGTCCGCGATCTGCCAGGCCGCTTTCGATGATGCCCGCGAGCGTGGAGAGCTGATAGCGCCGCGTTATCTCGACCTGCAACGCTGTGAAGACGACTTCTTTGCTGGCAACTGCATGGTTTCCAGAGACAACCGCGCCTACGTGCCGATTGCCAAGGGCCTCGCCCTGACCACCCAGCGCACGGTGCCGGTTCAGCCCGAAGACGAGCAACCCGAGCAGGCCAGCTCCAGCAGTTCGGGTGGTGGTGGTGGTGGCTCCAGCGCCCGTTCGGGCTCCAGCTTCTGGCGCTGGATCGGCTTGGACTCCACGCCCGAGCCGCGCTATTTCAGCGAGACGCTGTACAAGGAGCGCGACGGTCGGGGCGGCTCGCAACTGAGTACCCTCAGCCAGCAGGTGGCGGCCGGCAAGACCTTCTCCGGTGCCAGTGGCGGGCGTTTCGGCATTTCCAGCCCGGACCACTTCACCAGCGCTGGCAATTCCCTGGCCGGTGCCCATGAAGTGGTCAGCCGTGGCGGCTTCGGTTCCTCCAGCCGCAGCAGTTGGAGCTTCGGTTCTTGAAGCGCATCCCCAGCACCCCGCGTGCGGATTGGCAGGCCACGGCGGAGCAGTTGGGCTTTGCCTTCCACACCTTCGACGGCGAGCCGTACTGGGATGAGTCGGCCTACTACCGCTTCAGCCTGCGGCAGATCGAGGACGACCTGGAAGACCCGACCCGGGAACTGCACGAGCTGTGCATGGCCCTGGTGGCCGAGGTGGTGGACAGCGAAGCCTTGCTGGAGCGCCTGGCGATCCCTGCGGCTTTTCATGAGTTGATCCGTCAGTCGTGGAAACAGGGCGATCCCCATCTCTACGGACGCATGGACCTGTGCTACGACGGCAGCGGCCCGGCCAAGCTCCTGGAAACCAACTACGACACGCCGACTTCGCTGTACGAGGCGAGCTTCTTTCAGTACGTCTGGCTTGAGCAGCAGTTGCAGCGTGGGCAGTTGCCGGCCGGCTGCGACCAGTTCAACAGCATCGAAGACAAGCTGCTGCAGGCCTTTGTCCAGGGCGGCTTCAAGTCGCCGATGCACTTTGCCTCGGTGCGGGACTCGCTGGAGGATCGCGGCACCGTCGAATACCTGCGCGACATCGCCCGTCAGGCTGGCCTGGGTACGCGACTGATCGATATCGAGGACATCGGCCTGAATGCCGGCGGGCGCTTCGTCGACCTGCTGGGCACGCCCATCGACAGCCTGTTCAAGCTCTACCCCTGGGAACAGCTGTTCAACGAAGCCTTTGGTCCGGCCATTGCCGGCAGCCGCACGCAGTTTGTCGAGCCGCCGTGGAAGGCGATCCTGTCCAACAAGGGCGCGCTGGCCCTGCTCTGGGAACGGCATGCGGGGCATCCGAACCTGCTGCCGGCGTTTATCGACGACGACCCATCCGCGAGCCTGGGCCCGGGCTGGGTGCGCAAGCCGTTCTTTTCCCGAGAGGGCGCCAATGTGGAAATCTGCACCGAGGGCGGTGAGCGCCTGATCGAGGCCGGGCCCTACGACGGGCCGTGCATCCGCCAGCGGTTTCATCCGCTGCCGGTGTTTGCCGGCAATCACACGGTGATTGGCAGTTGGGTGATCGGCGATCAGCCGGCGGGGATTGGCATTCGCGAGGACAACTCGCCGATCACCAAGGACAGCAGTCGTTTCCTGCCCCACGTGATCAGCGATTGATCAGCGGTGTTCGCCCAGCAGTTCGCTGATGCGCTGGTCCTTGTCGGTCCACAGCTGGTTGACCCAGTCCTGCACTTGCTGGCGGAACGCCGGGTCGTTTTCGTAATCGCCGTGCCACAGCGCCGGGTCCAGCTCGCGGGTGCGGATGTCGATGATCACCTTGGGCACGCTGCCGCAGATCAGGTCCCAGAAGCCGGGAATGCGTTCTTGGGGATAGACCACGGTCACGTCCAGCACTGCGTCCAGCTGTTCGCCCAGGGCTGCGAGAACGAAGGCCACGCCGCCGGCCTTGGGCTTGAGCAGGTGCTGGAAGGGTGAGTTCTGTTGCTGGCGCTTGGCCTCGGTGAAACGGGTGCCCTCCAGGTAGTTGACCACGGTCACCGGCTGGCGCTTGAACAGCTCGCAGGCCGCCTTGGTGATCTCCAGGTCCTTGCCTTGCAGCTCCGGGTGCTTGGCCAGGAACGCCTTGCTGTAGCGCTTCATGAAGGGGTAGTCCAGGGCCCACCAGGCCAGACCGAGGAAGGGCACCCAGATCAGTTCCTTCTTGAGGAAGAACTTGAAGAACGGCGTGCGCCGGTTGAGTGTCTGGATCAGCGCCGGGATGTCGACCCAGGACTGGTGGTTACTCACCACCAGGTAGGAGGTGTCGACCCGCAGGCCGTCGCCGCCGCGAATGTCCCAGCGGGTAGGGATGCACAGGGCGAAGATCAGCTTGTCGATTTCGGCCCAGGTCTCGGCGATCCACATCACCGCGGCGGACGCGTAGTCCCGCAGGCGTCCCGGCAGGATTAGCTTGAGCAGGGCAAACACCATCAGCGGGCCGAACAGCACCAGGGTGTTGAGCAGCAGGAGCAGGGTGACGAAACAGCCGGTGAGCAGGCGGCGCATAAGGCACTCTTTACAATCTTTTGGACGCGCCATGATAAGCAGCTTCGGTGGGCAGGCCAAATTCAAGTGTGCTGACGAATGTTTCACTTGGGAGTGGGTAGGGTGTTGGGCAGGCCGGGCCTCTTCGCCGGCAAGCCGGCTCCTGCGGGGCAGCGGTAGAACCAATTCGTTGGCCGCGGTCTAAAATCCCGCTGCCCCTCTCTTCAAGGAATCCACTGTCGTGAAATCTGTCCTTGCTCTTGTTTCTCTGTTGGTGCTGCCGGTGATGGCCGCCGAGCCGACGTTGTATGGCCGTTACGAATACATCCGCCTGCCGGAAATCGGCGAAACCCTGCAGGCCAAGATGGACACCGGGGCCCTGACCGCTTCGCTGTCGGCCAAGGATATCCAGACCTTTACCCGTGACGGCGAGGACTGGGTGCGCTTCCGCCTGGCCACCAAGGAGGCTGGCGGCAAGGTCTATGAACACAAGGTGGCGCGCATCAGCAAGATCAAGAGCCGCTCCGAGGAGGGCGATGAGGCCGAAGAACCGCAGTCGGCCAAGCGCCCGGTGGTGGAGCTGGAGATGTGCCTGGGCAACGTCAAGCGCACGGTGGAGGTCAACCTCACCGACCGCAGCAGCTTCAACTATCCGCTGTTGATCGGTGCCAAGGCGCTGCGGGAGTTCGGCGCGGCGGTGAACCCGGCGCGGCGCTATACCGCGGATAAACCCGACTGCTGATTGACGGCTTACCAGGCATCCGGCACCGTTCGCCCACTGAATTTGCGCGCTTGGATGCCATGCCCCATATCCTGATTGTCGAAGACGAAGCGGCGATTGCCGACACCCTGATCTTTGCCCTGCAAGGCGAAGGTTTCACCACCACCTGGCTGAGCCTGGGGCGTGCGGCCCTGGACTATCAGCAGGCAACCCCGGCGGACCTGATCATCCTCGATATCGGCCTGCCGGATATCAGCGGCTTTGAAACCTGCAAGCAGCTGCGGCGCTTCAGCGAGGTGCCGGTGATGTTCCTCAGCGCCCGGGACGGTGAGATCGATCGGGTGGTGGGGCTGGAAATCGGCGCCGACGATTATGTGGTCAAGCCCTTCAGCCCCCGGGAAGTGGCGGCGCGGGTCAAGGCGATCCTCAAGCGCATGACGCCGCGCACCGCGCCCGAGGCGGCCCCGGCGCTGTTTGTCATCGACCCGGAGCGGGTGCAGATCAGCTACCGGGCCCAGCCCCTGAGCCTGACCCGGCATGAATTCCGCCTGCTGCAATGCCTGCTGGAACAGCCCGAGCGGGTGTTCAGCCGCGAGCAGTTGCTGGACGCCCTGGGGGTGGTGGCGGATGTGGGCTACGAGCGCAATATCGACAGCCACATCAAAAGCCTGCGGGCCAAGCTGCGCCTGGTGGCGGCCGAGGCCGAGCCGATCCAGACCCATCGCGGCCTGGGCTATAGCTACAGCCCGAGCCAAGCCTGATGACCTTGGGCATCCGCATCTTCCTGGTCTATTTGCTGTTCATCAGCCTGACCGGCTATTTCGTGCTGAGCACGGTGATGAAGGAGATCCGCCCCGGCGTGCGCCAGTCCACCGAGGAAACCCTGGTGGACACCGCCAACCTGCTGGCGGAGATCCTGCGGGACGATTTCAAGGCCGGCACCCTCAGCGAGAACCGCTGGCCGCAGCTGCTGCGGGCCTATGGCGAGCGGCAACCGGCGGCGACCATCTGGGGCCTGCCGAAGAATCAGGTCAACCACCGTATCTACGTCACCGATGCCAAGGGCATCGTGGTCCTGGACTCCAGCGGCCTGGCGGTGGGCCAGGATTATTCGCGCTGGAACGACGTGTACCTGACCCTGCGCGGCCAATATGGCGCGCGTTCGTCGCGCTCGCTGGCCGACGATCCCAACTCCTCGGTGATGCACGTGGGCGCGCCGATCCGCGACAACGGCCAGATCATCGGTGTGGTCACCGTGGCCAAGCCCAACAGTTCCCTGCAGCCCTATGTCGACCGTACCGAACGCCGCCTGCTGTGGTATGGCGCCGGGCTGATCGCCATGGGCCTGTTGTTTGGCGCCTTGCTGTCCTGGTGGCTGAGCGCGGCGTTGCGACGCATGACCGCCTACGCCCTGGCGGTCAGTGAAGGGCGCCGCGCCGAGCTGCCGCACTATCGCGGCGGCGAGCTGGAGCAACTGGCGACGGCGGTGGAACACATGCGCACCCAGCTCGAAGGCAAGGCCTATGTCGAGCGCTACGTGCACACCCTGACCCACGAACTCAAGAGCCCCCTGGCGGCGATTCGTGGGGCGGCGGAGTTGCTGCAGAGCGAGATGCCCCTGGAGCAGCGCCAGCGTTTCGTCGGCAATATCGACAGTGAAAGCGCGCGCATGCAGCAGTTGATCGAGCGTCTGCTGAACCTGGCGCAAGTGGAGCAGCGCCAGGGCCTGGAAGAGCGGGTGAATGTGCCCCTGGCGCCGTTGTGCAAGGAGCTGCTGAACAGCCAGCACGGGCGTATCGAAGGCAAGCAACTGCAGGTGCAACTGCGGGTGCCGGCGGACCTGGCCTGGTCCGGCGAGCCGTTCCTGCTGCGCCAGGCCCTGGGCAACCTGCTGACCAACGCCCTGGACTTCAGCCCCGCAGGCGGCCTGCTGCGTTGCAGCGCGCAACCTGTGGAGGAGGGCGTGGAGCTGGTGCTGTTCAACCAGGGCGAGCCGATTCCGGACTATGCCCTGCCGCGCCTGTGCGAGCGTTTCTACTCGCTGCCGCGCCCGGACAGCGGGCGCAAGAGCACCGGCCTGGGGCTGAATTTCGTCGAGGAAGTGGTGCAGTTGCATGGCGGCCAGATGCACATCGAAAACGTCCCGGGCGGGGTGCAGGTGACCTTGCGTCTGCCCTGAGCGGGGATTCTCCACAGAGTCTCCACATTGCCCCCATAAAACCCCCATGGCCGCGTTCCAGACTCTCTCCCATTCCAACTGGGGAGAGCCTCATGAACCGTAACCTGACCTTCAAACTCGGGGCCATTGGCCTGTTGATCCTGCTGTTGCTGATACCGCTGCTGATGATCAGCGGCCTGATCAGCGAGCGCCAGAGCCTGCGCGACGGCGTGCTCGAGGATATCGCCCGCAGCTCCAGCACCCAGCAGCAGATCAGCGGCCCGGTGATGGTGGTGGACTACCGCAAGACCGTGCGCACCTGGAAAACCGACGACAAGACCAAGAAGCGCTACCAGGAAACCAGCGAGCAACAGGGGCGGCTGTTTTTCCTGCCCGAGCATTTCGAGCTGGACAGCAAGGCCCAGACCGAGCTGCGTGCCCGGGGGATCTACGAGGCGCGGCTGTTCCACGCCGACAACCACCTCAGCGGCCATTTCGTCGTGCCCGAGCAGTACGGCATCAAGGAAGACTTTGCTGATTACCAGTTCGACCAGCCGTTCCTGGCGGTGGGCATCAGCGATATCCGCGGCATCGAAAACGCCCTGCAACTGCAGCTCAATGGCCAGACCCTGGACTTTGCCCCGGGCACTTTTGTCAGCTGGCTGGACGAAGGCGTGCACGTGCTGCTGCCGCCCCTGGATCTGAAGAAGAGCACCCGCCTGGACTTCGCCTTCGACCTGCGCCTGCAGGGTACCGGGCAACTGCAGGTGCTGCCGGTGGGCAAGACCAGCAAGGTGCTGCTGACGGCCAACTGGCCTCACCCAAGCTTTGTCGGCAACTACCTGCCGGTGCAGCGTGAAGTCACCGAGCAGGGCTTTTCGGCGCTCTGGCAGACCTCGTTCTTCTCCACCAACCTGGAACAGGCCATGGAGCGCTGCGCCTATAGCAGCCAATGCCAGGACTTCAACAGCCGCAGCTTTGGCGTGAGCTTCATCGACCCGGTGGACCAGTACCTGAAAAGCGACCGGGCGATCAAATACGCGCTGCTGTTCATCGGCCTGACCTTTGCCGGCTTCTTTCTCTTCGAGGTGCTCAAGAGCCTGTCGGTGCACCCGATCCAGTACGGCCTGGTGGGCGTGGCACTGGCGTTCTTCTACCTGTTGCTGCTGTCGCTGTCGGAGCACCTGGGTTTCGAACTGGCCTACGGCGTGTCGGCTGCGGCCTGTGTCGGCTTGATCGGTTTCTATGTCAGCCATGTGCTGCACAGCTGGCGTAACGGCGCAGTGTTCGCGCTCTCGCTGGCGGCCTTGTACGGCTTGCTGTATGGCCTGCTCAGCGCCGAGGACTATGCGCTGCTGATGGGCTCGCTGTTGCTGTTCGGCCTGCTGGGCGTGTTCATGGTGCTGACCCGCAAGCTGGACTGGTATGGCCTGGGCCAGCGCAAGGATCCGGCCCCCCTGCAGTTCGACCTGGAGGCCATCCATGAGTAAGTCACTGGGCTTGCGTGAGGACCAGCGTCAGCGCGAGCGCCTGACGCAGCGGATTGGCCAGTTGTTTCCACCGGAGGCGTGGTGGCGGGTGCGCCAGCAAGCTGCTCCCCGTGCTACAGGAGCCGGCTTGCCGGCGAACAGGGCCGAGCGCCTGACCGATTAGGCCGGCGGTCGGGTCTCGAGCATCGACGGTCGCTGACTGACCTCGAAGTACCAGGCCGCGAGCCCGGGCTGTTGCTGGCGCCACTCCAGGTCTGGATGGCGGAAGTCCAGGTAAGCCAGGGCACAGGCGACACTGATGGCGGCCACGTCGAAGTGGCTGGCCAGCTCGGCCAGCGCCTGCGCCTCAAGCACTGCCAGGGCCCGTCGGATCTTGTCGCGCTGGCCTTCGAGCCACGGCGCCCAGTGGTGTTCCGGTGGCCGCAGGGTCAGCTCGTAACGCACCAGCACTGCCGCCTCCAGGATCCCGTCGGCCAGGGCCGCCAGGGTCAGGCGCCGCCAGCGGGCCGAACCCTCTTGGGGAATCAGTGGGTTGCCGACATGTTGCTGGTCCAGGTACTCGAGGATCACCCGGCTGTCGTAGAGCACCTGGCCGTTGGCCAGGCGCAGGGCAGGAATCTTGCCCAGGGGGTTGTCCTGGTTCAGCGCGTTGTCCGGGTTTACCGGGGTCAGTTGGCAGGCTTGCAGGGCCACACGGTCGAGCTGCCCGGTTTCGTGCAGCAGCACCATGATTTTGCGTACGTAAGGTGATGCCCGGTTGTGGAACAGCGTCATGCTTGGGGTAGACATGAATATTCCTCGCGGTTGGGAACGGAGCACAGGCTCGCGGCCCGAGGATCTTAGCGCAGCCTGTGGCACTGGCCACAGGGGCGGCACAAGGGACAGACAAGGAGCGATGAATGCGCAGGTCCTATCTTTTGCACGGGCTGTACAGTCTGGCCCTGACCCTGTTGGGTGGGCTGGCGGTGTACCTGGCCCTGCAGTACGAGTTCCGCCGCAAGGGCGAGGGTGAGCCCGAGCTGATCATGGCGTTTGCCTACATGGCCTGGTACTGGGCGCTGCCGGCGCTGGCCCTGCCCGCCCTGGTGTGCGGGCTGCTGGGCCTGCGTGGCCCAGAGCCGGTGACCCGGCCCTGGCGCTGGAGCCTGGCGGCGAGCTATGTGCCGCTGCTGGGGCTGGCGCTGTTTTGCGTACTGATCGCGGCTGAGGCGCTGCTGGAAAACCGCGTGTTCATTCCGGTGCTGCTGATCAGCCTGGGGCTGTCGGTTTATCTGTGGCGCGGTTTCCCCTCGGCTGCCGTCAAGCCGCTCGCCCGCGCCTGAACAAGCCCCGCAGGGCGATCAGCGCCGGCAGGCCCAGGCCGAGCCAGCTCAGGCTGTCCCAGATCCCATCCCCCAGCAGCGCCGCGAACAGGCCGCCGGCGCTGAGCAGGGCCAGGGCCAGCGGCGCCCTGAAGACTTTCCAGAAGTTCGATTGCCGGGGCTTCATGGGCGCACCTGCGCAACCGACTTCGCAGCACGCCGCCGGACTGTCCACAGGTACAGGCCACTGCCCAGGACAATGATGGTCAGCCCATCCAGGGTTGCCCACAGCACCTTCATCGGCATGCCGCCGTAGTCACCGAAGTGCAGCGGCTGGGACATGCCCATGGCATCCATGTACCAGGGGCGCGTGCCCACGGCGGTGACCTGCAGGGTGCTGGCGTCGATCAGCACCGGGGTCAGCAGGTGCGAAGTCAGGTGGCTGCTGCCCTTGAGGAACACCGCGTAGTGGTGCTCGCTGGAGAAGCGCGTGCCGGGGAAGGCAATGAAGTCCGGCTGCATGCCTGGGGCGGCTTCCCGGGCGATGTCCAGCAGGCGGCTGGCGGGAGCCAGCGCGGTCAGGGGCGGGGCGTCGCGGTAGGGCGCGACCATGGCGCTGAGGCTGTCGTTGCGCCAGGCGGCGATGATCAGGTCGGCGCAGGCGCTGATGACCCCGGTCACTCCCACCACCAGGGCCCAGGTCAGGGTGACCACGCCAATCAGGTTGTGCAGGTCGAGCCAGCGCAGGCGGCTGGATTTGTCCTGACGCACGCTGGCGAATTTCAAGCGGCGCATGAACGGCAGGTACAGCACCGTGCCGGAGATGATCGCCAGTACAAATAGCAGGCCCATGAAGGCCAGCAGCAGTTTGCCCGGCAGCCCGGCGAACATATCCACATGCAGGCGCAGCATGACCATCATCAGCCCGCCGTTGGCCGAAGGCATGGCCACGGCTTCGCCGGTGCGGGCGTCGAGCATGAAGGTGTGGGAGGAATTGGGCTCGGTGCCGGCGGTCTTGGCCATGATCGCCATCACACCGTTGGGCTCGTCCTCGTCCCAGCCGAAGTACTGCATGACTTCCCCCGGGCGGTGAGCTTCGGCGGCCTTGACCAGCTGTTGCAGGTCCAGGTGCGGGGTGTCGGTGGGCATCTCCCGCAGCTCGGGGGAATCCCCCAGCAGGTGGTCGATCTCGTGATGGAAGATCAGCGGCAGGCCGGTGAGCGCCAGCATCAGCAGGAACACCGTGCAGATCAGGCTGGTCCAGGTGTGGATAAAGGACCAGCGGCGGATTGTCTTGCTTTTCATTTCTTAGCCTTCAGGCACACCAAGGCCGTCCCTGTGGGACGGCCTGGTTGTTAACTCAGCCGATTACCATTGATAGGTGGCGCTGGCGACCACGCTGCGCTGATCGCCGAAATAGCAGTAGGAACCATCGCAGGTGGACAGGTAGTCCTTGTCGAACAGGTTGGTGGCGTTGAGTTTCAGCGACGCCCCTTTGAGGCTGTTGTCCAGGCGACCGAGGTCGTAATGCACGGCAGCGTCGAACACCGTGTAGGCGTCGGCCTTGCCCAGCCAGGTGTTGGCCTGGTCGCCATAGGTATTGCCGGTGTAGCGGGCGCCGGCACCGATGCCGAAACCGTCGAGTACGCCGGAGTGCCAGGTGTAGTCCGTCCACAGGGAGGCTTGCTGGTTTGGCATCAGCTGCAGGCGGTTGCCTTTGTGGATGCCTTTTTGTACCTCGGACTTGGCCAGGGTGTACGCAGCGATGACCTTGAGGTTTTCGGTCACGTCAGACACGGCTTCCAGCTCCAGGCCTTTGACCTTCACTTCGCCGGTCTGGTTGGTGATCGACTCGCCTCCTGCCCCAATGCTGGTTACCAGGACATTCTTCTGGGTCAGGTCGTAGACCGCCGCACTCAGCAGCGTGTTCGAACCCGGCGGTTGATACTTGATGCCCAGCTCCCACTGTTTACCTTCCGTGGGTTTATACGATTCGGTCGGTGAAACGCTAGCGTTGCTCGCTGGCTGGAAGGATTCGGCGTAGGAAATGTACGGCACGACACCCGAGTCGAACACATAGCTGAGCGCCGCATTGCCACTGAAGTTCTTGCTGCGATCAGTGTTGGTCACGTCTTTCTTGTTGAGGTAGGTGGTGCCTTGGTGCACCCAGTCCTCACGGCCACCCAGGGTCAGGCGCCAGTTGTCCAGGGCCATCTGGTCCTGGACGTAGAGGCCGGTCTGAATGGTTTTCTGGTCGTAGTCGTAATAAGCGTCGGTGCGCGACGGACGAACAATCGGCTGGCCATACACCGGGTTGAAGATGTTGGTTGTTCCCCCGTTGCCGTAGATCGACAGGTAGGAGGTGTCGGTACGTTGGTGATCCAGGCCAAGCAGCACCGTGTGGGTAATGTCGCCTGTGGCGAAGTCCGCCTGGAAGTTGTTGTCGACCGCGAACTGGCCGATGTCTTCGTTGACGTTGGTCGAGGTACGGCTGATGTTGCCCGCCGCATCAGCCGGGGAGTAGGCATAGGAACCCACGGTCAACTGTTGGAAGGACAGCTCCGATTTGGTGTAGCGCAGGTTCTGACGGAACTGCCAGACATCGTTGAAGCGGTGCTCGAAGGCGTAGCCCAGCGCGTAGTAGGTCCGATCGTAGAACTCGTAGTCCGGGTCACCCAGGTTCTTGTGATGGGAGACGTCGCCCAGTGGCGATTTGATCTTGGTGCCCTGGATCGGCATGAACTGGCTGGTGGCACCGGTATCGTCGCGGGTGAACTGCGTGAGCAGGGTCAGCTTGGTATCGGTATCGATGTTCCAGGTCAGGCTGGGGGCAATGTTGTAGCGCTTGTTGTCGATGTGATCGACCTGGGTGCCGGCATCGCGCACGACGCCGCTGAGCCCATAGAGGAACTGGCCTTCATCGTCGATCTTGCCGGTGCTGGCGAAGTTGATCTGGCGGTAGTTGTCACTGCCGTACTGGATCTGCACGGCATGACTGGTGTCTGCACTGGGGCGCCGGCTGACCATATCCAGCAGGCCGCCCGGCGGGGTCTGGCCATACACCGAGGACGCCGGGCCGCGCAGCAGGGCAAGGCGGTCGAGGTTCCAGGTTTCCGCTTTCGGGTTGGCATACACACCGCGGGGCAGGGGCAAGCCGTCGAGGAACTGTGTGGGTTCGAAGCCCCGTACACGCATCCAGTCATAGCGGGTATCGCTGCCGTAGCTGGCAGAAACAATCCCGGGCATGTAACGCACGGCATCGTCGAGGTTCTGGACGTTGCGGTCTTCCATCTGCTGGCGGGTAGCGACGGAAATCGAGCGCGGAGCCTCAACCAGCGAGGTGTCGGTCTTGGTGCCGGCGGCGGTACGTGTGGCGAGGTAACCGTCGACCGGGCCCCAGGCACTCTCGCCAGCCAGCTGGCCAGTGATATTGGTTTCCGGCAAGGTCACCACGCCTTCCGGTGCCGCCACCAGGCTGTAGGTGCCGGCGCTGCTGTGCTCCAGTTGCAAGCCGGTGCCGCGCAGGGCTTCGCGCAAGGCGCCCGGGGCGTCGAACTGGCCATTGACTGGAGCCGAGGTCTTGCCCGCCGCCAGGGACGGATTCAGGCTCAGGGCCAGGCCAGCCTGACTGGCAATCTGGTTCAGGGTGCTGGCCAGGGGCGCTGCTGGCAGGTTGTAGGCGCGCACGCTGCTGGCCTGTTCGGCGGCCATCAGCGCTGGGCTGGTCAGGGGGGCGCTGAGCGCGATGGCAACGGCCAAGAGACTGGGGCGCAACAGAGTGTCTAGCGGGCGGTACATACGGCGGCTCCTGAATGGAAATGTTTCGCAATTGCCTAGGTGCCGGACGAGATTGGAAAAGTGATAGGGCAGATTGAAAATAATTTAGATTTAGATTGATTGAGGTTCATTCGCTGGCAAGCCAGCTCCTACGGGATCGGTGTAGGAGCCAGCTTGCTGGCGAAGGCCACGACACCGTTCTCAGTGTTTGGCGTCAGCCTTGGCCACCACGGTCACCCACCAGTCGGTGTGCCGCTCGATCTTCACGGGCAGGGTCGGCAGCAGGGCATTGAGGGCCAGGTCGGTGTCCTGCAACGGGAAGCTGCCGGTGATCCGCAGGTCGGCCACTTCCGGGGCCACGCCCAGGTGACCGCGGCGATAACGGCCCAGCTCATCGATCAGGTCACCGAGGCGGGCGTTGTCCACCACCAACATGCCTCGGGTCCAGGCATCGGCGCCCAGGTTCAGCGCCTGCAGCGGCCCGAGACCGTCGCGGCGCATCAGCACTTGCTGGCCTTCCTTGAAGACGTGTTCGTCCTGGCCGGCTTGCGCTCGCGCCGCCACCGCCGATTGCAGCACGCCGAGGCGGGTGCCCTGGTCTTCACGCTTGACCAGGAAGCGCGTACCCAGGGCGCGCATCCGGCCGTCGCGGGTTTCGACGATGAAGGGGCGACTGTCGTTGTGCCCGGTCTCGATGAGGATTTCGCCTTCCTGGAGAACGATCCGGCGCTGCTTCTCATCGAAGCGCACATCCAGCGCACTGTGGGTATTGAGGTTGATCACCGTGCCGTCTGTCAGGCGCAGGGTGCGCTGCTCACCGGTGGCGGTGCGCTGGTCGGCCAGCCAGTAGTCCACCGGCAGGTAGCGCTCGCCGGCAAACAGCGCCAGCCCCGCCACCAGCACCACGCTGGCGACTCCGCGTCCCAGTTTGCGCACGCGCCGGCGCAGGCCTTCGCGAGATTGCACCAAGGCATTGCGCGCCGGGCCGGCCGCCACGCTAAAGCGCTGGTCGAGCATGCCCAACTGGCGCCAGGCGCGGGCGTGTTCTTCATGGGCGGCATGCCATTTGGCGAACTCTTCGCGCTCCACGGCACTGGCGCCGCCGTCCAGGGACAGTTGCCAGGCAATGGCGGCATCCAGCACCCGGGCGGACACCGGCTTGGAGCTGATGGGAGTCATACCGGCTCCCCGTACAGGGCGATGTAGCACTGGCGGATGCCCTGAGCCAGGTACTGACGCACCCGTGGCACCGAGACTCCCAGGCGTTCGGCGATCTCGGCGTGGCTCAGGCCGTCGAGGCGGTTATAGAGGAAGGCCATGCGCGCCTTGCTGGAGAGTTTGCCCAACAGGCGGTCGATGGCCTTGAGGTCTTCGAGGATCATCTGCTGCTCTTCCGGCGACGGTTGTTCGCCTTCGGGGATCAGCATCAGTTCGCTGAGGTAGGCCTGTTCCAGGGCGGCGCGGCGGAAGTAGTCGAACAACAGGCCTTTGGCGATGGCCACCAGAAAGGCCCTGGGTTCCCGTGGAGCCTCGAGTTCATCGCGACCCAGCAGGCGCACGAAGGTGTCCTGGCTCAGGTCCTCGGCCCGTTGAGCGCAGGCAACGTTGCGCCGCAGCCAGGCCAATAGCCAACGGCGATGGTCGCGATACAACGCACCAACCAGCTCATTGTGGGGGCTTTGGACTGACGACAACGGGGCTCACCGATCGAGAAGTTTAAAATAACGAGAACTATTCGCGATTGTGGCAGAGGCGAAACACAGGCGCAATTGGCGCTGGTCGGCTGCTCTTTCCCGTGGGTTGCACGCTTTTTTCTGATGTGGCGAGGCAGACTGCGCCCTCGCCACGGTCAATTGCCGCGGATCAGAACGAGTGCGCCTGCTGGCGGCGTTTCCATTGGCTGAGGCGCTGTTGCAGGTTCAGCGGGCTGTCAATCTGCTGCTGGCGGGCACGGTTGAACAGGATCAGTGCCAGCTCTGCCGTGGCCAGGGCGTCGGCTGCTGCGTGGTGACGCTCGGCCACTTGCAGCTTGAACACGTTGATCCAGTCATCCAGGCCGGCCTCACGGAAAGCGGCCTGGGGACAGAGCATGGGCGCCATGTCCGCCACGTCGAGGAAACTGTGCTGCAGGCGATAGCCCAGGCTGTCCTTGAGTGCCCGACCGAGCATGTGCTGGTCGAAGGGGGCATGAAACGCCAGGAGCGGGCTGTCACCGACGAACTCCATGAAGTCCAGCAGGGCCTCCACTGGATCGCAGCCGGCGGCTATGGCGCTGGGCCCCAGGCCATGGATCAGCACGCTGGGGCTGAGCTTGTGGCCTTCACGCTGCAGGGTGCGTTCGAACTGCTGGCTGAAGTCGATGGCGCCGTCCTCGATCACCACCGCGCCGATGGACAGCACCTGATCGCGGTTGAGGTTGAGGCCGGTGGTTTCCAGGTCCACCACCACCCAGCGTTGCTCTCGCAGGCCGCACTCACCCAGTTCGGTGAACGCGGGCAGGCGGTCGCGGCGTTGTTGCTGTTGGGCCGTCAGGACGCTGGCGGCGGGACGGAACCAGGCAAACAGGCTCATGACTGATAGCTCATAACTGGTAGCGCAGGGCCAGGCTGCTTTGCAGGCGCTGGGCCTGGCGCAGGGACTCGCGCAGGATGCGTCGGTCCAGGTGATTGAGGCTGTCGGGGTCGACCCGATTGGAGTAGGGCTGGTTTTCCCGGGTCTGGCGTTGATGTTGCTGCATGCGGGTCTGCTGGATGAAGTGGTAGGCCTCTTCATAAGCGGCGCCGTCCAGGGGCTCGATGACCTGCTTGGACACCAGCTGGCGCAGACGCTCCAGGGTGTTGATGGCGCCAATGCCGTTGGCCAGGGCCAGCAGCCGGGCGCCATCGACGAAGGGGGTGAGGCCCTGGACCTTGAGGTCGAGGGTGGCTTTTTCGCCGTTCTTTTTGGCCAGGACGAATTCGCGGAAGCGGCCCACGGGCGGGCGCTGGCGCAAGGCGTTTTCCGCCATCATGCGCTGGAACAGACGGTTGTCGCCCACTTGGTCGAGGATTCCCCGGCGCAGTTGTTCGGCGCCTTGTTCATCGCCCCAGACCACCCGCAGATCGAAATAGATGCTCGAACCCAGCAGGTTTTCCGGCGTTGCCTCGCGGATGAAGGCGGCAAAGCGTCGGGCCCATTCGGCTCGGGACAGGCACAGCTCGGGGTTGCCGGCCATGATGTTGCCCTTGCACAGGGTAAAGCCGCACAGCGCCAGGCTCTGGTTGATCTGCTGGGCGATGGGCAGCAGCTTGCCGCGGATCTCGGCGGCGTGGGCCGCGTCCCGGGCCTCGAACAGGATGCCGTTGTCCTGGTCGGTGTGCAGGGTCTGTTCGCGCCGGCCTTCGCTGCCGAAGCACAGCCAGCTGAAGGGCACGCCGGGGTCGCCCTTGTCCGCCAGGGTCAACTCGATCACTCGGCATACGGTGTGATCGTTGAGCAGGGTGATGATGTGGGTGATCTGGGTCGACGACGCACCGTGGGCCAGCATGCGCTCCACCAATTGGCCGATCTCGCCTCGCAGTGCCACCAGGTGTTCCACCCGGGGAGCATTGCGGATGGTTCGCGCCAGGTGCACCAGATCGACCCGTTGCAGGGAAAACAGGTCGCGCTCGGAGACCACGCCGCACAGGCGCTGGTCTTTCACCAGGCAGACGTGGGCGATATGGCGCTCGGTCATGGCGATGGCGGCGTCGAAGGCACTGTGGTCCGGGCTGAGGAAGAAAGGGGCCTGGGTCATGTGCTGTTCGATGGGCTGGTTGAGGTCCTGGGTGCGGTCGGCGACGACCTGGCGCAGGTCCCTCAGGGTGAAGATCCCCAGGGGCGCCTTGTGCTCGTCCACCACCACGATGCTGCCCACCTGTTGCTCGTGCATCAGCGCCACGGCCTCACGCAGCGGCATCTGTGGGGCGCAGGCGACCGGATGACGCATGGCTAGTTCGCCCAGGCGGGTGTTCAGCGAGTATTGGGTGCCAAGGGTTTCCACGGCCTTTTGCTTGACCTGCTGATTGACCTGATCCAGCAGGCTGCTGACCCCGCGCAAGGCGAAATCGCGGAACTCGTCGGACAAGGCGAAGAGTTTGATGAAGGCGCTCTTGTTCAATTGCAGGCAGAAGGTGTCTTCGGCGGCCCGGTGTTCGGTGCGGGTGGCGCGTTCGCCCAGCAGTGCAGCCAGGGGAAAACATTCGCCAGTGGTGATCTCGAAGGTGGTTTCGGTGCTGCCCTTGGCGGCGTGGGTGCGTTCGCCCACCACGCGCCCCTGCTTGACGATATAGAAGTGCTCAACCGGGCCGTCGGCGGGCTTGATGATGCTGTCGCCGGGCCCGTAGAAACGCAGCTGGCATTGTTCTACCAGATAGGCCAGGTGGAGGTTTTCCATCTGGTTGAAGGGGGGGAACCGCTGCAGGAACTGCACGGTCCCCTGGATGTTCTGCAACACCGCGGTCTTCCCTGCCTGGGTGAAGGCGTCCGCTTTACTCATAACGATTACCGCAGTCTTTTTGGATTTGTTGTGGTCGGATCACGGCAATGGTCGGACTCCCAGCGCGAGGTGCCCATTGGACGTAAGTCTAGGTAGCGGCCGGAGCCCGGACATTTGGCTTTGAGCGGCGTTTAATCAATGCAAAAAAGCTCTGATCAAGGCTCTTGGCAATTTTTCCGACGAAGTGCACATTGGAGGTCTGCTTAGCGATGTCTGACCAATGTGCTAGGGGATTGATCTGTTCATGTAGAGAAATGTATGCCCGACCACGATATTTTGAGTGACGCCGAGCGCGAGGCGCTGAGTGCAGTCATGCTGGAGCCGGATCTGCCGGCCCAGCGGGTGTTGATCGCCGATGACGACAAGGATGCACGGGAACTGCTGGCGGAAATTCTTGGCCTGGATGGTATCCGTTGCATCACGGCTGCCAGCGGCAAGGCCGCTCTTGAATTACTCGAATCGAACAAGTCCATCGGCCTGCTGATCACCGATCTGCGCATGGCGCCCTGCAGTGGTCTTGACCTGATTCGCCAGGTGCGGGAATCGGAACGGGCGGCGCTGCCGATCATCATCATTTCCGGTGACGCCGATGTGCGCGACGCCATCGCTGCCATGCACTTGAGCGTGGTGGACTTCCTGCTCAAACCCATCGACACCGGCAAGTTGCTGGCCCTGGTCAAACACGAACTGGGTGTCATTCACTGAGCTGCAATCTGCAATCTGCAATCTGCAATCTGCAATCTGCAAGCGCCGAGCCAGGGCGACACACTAAAAAGCCCCGGCGGACCGGGGCTTTTTGTCTGTTGCCAGGCGTGCTTACAGGCCGTTCTTGGCCTTGAACTCGCGACGACGACGGTGCAATACCGGCTCGGTGTAGCCGTTAGGCTGCTTGGTGCCTTCGATCACCAGCTCCAGGGCGGCCTGGAAGGCGATGTTGCTATCGAAGTCCGGGGCCAGCGGGCGGTACAGCGGGTCACTGGCGTTCTGCCGGTCGACCACCGGGGCCATGCGCTTGAGGCTTTCCAGCACCTGCGCCTGGGTGACCACACCGTGGCGCAGCCAGTTGGCGATGTGCTGGCTGGAGATGCGCAGGGTGGCGCGGTCTTCCATCAGGCCAACGTCGTTGATGTCCGGCACTTTCGAGCAACCCACGCCCTGGTCGATCCAGCGCACCACGTAACCGAGAATGCCCTGGGCGTTGTTGTCCAGTTCGTTCTTGATCTGCTCGGCCGACCAGTTGGTGTCGCTGGCCAGAGGGATGGTCAGGATGTCGTCCACCGATGCGCGGGCACGCTTGGCCAGTTCGGCCTGACGGGCGAACACGTCGACCTTGTGGTAGTGCAGCACGTGCAGGGCGGCGGCGGTCGGCGACGGCACCCAGGCGGTGTTGGCACCGGCCAGCGGGTGGGCGATCTTCTGTTCGAGCATGGCGGCCATCAGGTCCGGCATGGCCCACATGCCCTTGCCGATCTGCGCACGGCCTTGCAGGCCGGTGGACAGGCCGATATCGACGTTCCAGTTCTCGTAGGCGCCGATCCATTTCTCGGCCTTCATGTCGGCCTTGCGCACCATGGCGCCGGCTTCCATGGAGGTGTGGATCTCGTCGCCGGTGCGGTCGAGGAAGCCGGTGTTGATGAACACCACGCGCTCGCTGGCCGCCTTGATGCAGGCCTTGAGGTTGACCGTGGTGCGGCGCTCCTCGTCCATGATCCCGACTTTCAGGGTGTTGCGCGGCAGGTTCAGTACGTCTTCGATGCGGCCGAACAGTTCGTTGGTGAACGCGGCTTCTTCAGGGCCGTGCATCTTCGGCTTGACGATGTACACCGAGCCGGTACGGCTGTTCTTGCGCGAGGTGTTGCCGTTGAGGTTGTGGATCGCCGCGAGGCTGGTGACCAGGCCGTCGAGGATGCCTTCCGGCACTTCGTTGCCATGCTTGTCGAGGATCGCGTCGATGGTCATCAGGTGGCCGACGTTACGCACGAACAGCAGCGAACGGCCGTGCAGCTTCACCGGCTCACCGTTGACGCCGGTGTACTCGCGGTCGGCATTCATGGTGCGGGTAAAGGACTTGCCGCCCTTGGAAACCTCTTCCGCCAGGTCGCCCTTCATCAGGCCGAGCCAGTTGCGGTAGATCACCACCTTGTCGTCGGCATCAACCGCGGCAACCGAGTCTTCGCAGTCCATGATGGTGGTCAGGGCCGCTTCCATCAGCAGGTCCTTGACCCCGGCGGCGTCGGTCTGGCCGACCGGGCTGGTGGCATCGATCTGGATCTCGAAGTGCAGGCCGTTGTGCTTGAGCAGGATCGCGGTAGGAGCTGCGGCGTCGCCCTGGTAGCCGATCAGTTGGGCATCGTTGCGCAGGCCGCTGTTGCTGCCGCCCTTGAGACCCACCACCAGCTTGCCGCCGACGATCTTGTAGCTCACGGAGTCCACGTGGGAGCCGGCGGTCAGTGGCGCCGATTCATCGAGGAAGGCGCGGGCGAAGGCGATGACCTTGTCGCCGCGAACCTTGTTGTAGCCTTTGCCTTTTTCCGCGCCATCGGCTTCGCTGATGGCGTCGGTGCCGTACAGGGCGTCGTATAGCGAACCCCAGCGGGCATTGGAAGCGTTGAGGGCGAAGCGCGCGTTCATCACCGGCACTACCAGCTGCGGGCCGGCCATGTGGGCGATTTCTTCATCGACGTTCTGGGTGCTGGCCTGGAAGTCTGCCGCTTCTGGCAGCAGGTAGCCGATGTCTTGCAGGAAGGCTTTGTAGGCCACGGCATCGTGTGCCTGGCCGGCACGGGACTGGTGCCAGGCATCGATCCGTGCCTGGAAATCATCGCGTTTGGCGAGTAGGGCTTTGTTCTTCGGCGCCAGGTCGTGGATGACCTTGTCGGCACCGGCCCAGAATGCGTCGGCGGTGAGGCCGGTACCGGGAATGGCTTCGTTGTTCACGAAGTCGAACAGGACTCTGGCGACCTGCAGGCCACCGACTTGAACGTGTTCAGTCATTGCTTGCCTCACTCTGCTCAGCTATTTCGCTTTTCAGCTCTTCAAATTAACAATGAAGCCGGCGGCCATTTAAAGCACAACCCTGTTCACCAGTACATGCCATTGCTGGCGGCTGGGTGCTTCCAATCAACGGCGGAGCCTTGCTGATGGGCGGTTGCGAGGGTTGCGATCAGGCCTTGGCAGACATCGTTCCAACGTTATGTAGTGCGCGCTGCGGCATACTACATGATGAATTGCGCTTGTGAAAATTAGACTAAATACGTCGTTCCGCGACTTAAGAATGCAGTGCGGTCACGCTGGGGAACGTGATGTTCTCAAAAAAGCTGGTGGATTGTTCCATATAAATACAAAAAGTTGTACACGATTTATGTTTTGCCCTGCGCGTCCTCGTAGGAGCCGGATTGCCGGCGAATGGGCCTTCGGGGGTTGCGTCGGCCTTGCGGGCACTTTCGCTGGCAAGCCAGCGCCTACACAAGCTGCTGCGATATGGGTTGGAAGGCGCGGGGAATGAGGCTGCCTATAATTGCTCTTTCATCAAGCAAAGAGGGCTGCGCCATGGACCATCTCGTTCTCACGGTTTTCGCCCCGGACAAGGCCGGACAGGTCGAGCGTATTGCCCAGTGCATCGCCGAGCACGGCGGCAACTGGCTGGAAAGCCGTCTGTCGCGCATGGCGGGGCAGTTTGCCGGCATCTTGCGGGTCGGGGTCCCGGCCGAGGCCTACGATGAGCTGGTGGATGCCTTGCAGGGGCTCTCCGCCCAGGGCATCCGGGTATTGATCGCCGAAAGCGGCATCGAGCAGTCCTGCACCTGGAAACCCATCGCCATGGAGCTGGTGGGCAATGATCGTCCGGGAATCGTCCGGGATATCACCCGCTTGCTGGCGGAGCAGGGGGTCAACCTTGAACGGCTGGTGACCGAGGTGCGCCCAGCGCCCATGAGCAGCGAGCCGTTGTTTCATGCCGAGGCGATTCTGGCGGTGCCCCTGACGTTGTCCCTGGAGGTATTGCAGTCGCGCCTGGAAACCCTGGCCGACGATCTGATGGTGGAGTTGGTGCTGCGCAGCGAGGTCTGAACACCGTCCCGCAGGTTATCCCAGTAATCCGTGCATGCGCCTGTGGATAACCTGTAGAGACCCGTCGCCAGCCCAGTACCGCCGCGGCTTAGCGCGCTCTGATCAAAAAACCAGCAGTTTCAAGGGCTTGTGCACAAACGGCGGGGATCAGGTTGTGGATAACCTTGGGAAGAATCGCTGCAGGCCACGAATGGACTGGCCTGCAGGGCGTTGTACGTTTATTGATCAGCGGCGGCCGCGCAGGCTGAGCCAGGCATCGACGCTGTACACCGCAAGGCCGGCCCAGATGAACATGAACGCCAGCAAGGTGCTGGAGGACAGGTGTTCGCCAAACAGCAGCACCGCTTGCAGCAGCACCAGGGTTGGCGCCAGGTACTGAAGGAAGCCCAGGGTGGTGTAGGGCAAGTGCCGAGCCGCGGCGTTGAAGCACACCAGCGGGATCAGCGTGACCGGGCCGGCGGCTACCAGCCACCAGGCTTCGGAGCTGGTCCAGAAGTCGGCATGGGCACTGCTGGCTTCGGGGTGCAGGAGCAGCCAGGCCATGGCGATGGGCACCAGCATCCAGGTTTCCACCACCAGCCCGGGCAAGGCCTTGACCGGGGCCTGTTTACGGATCAGGCCATAGAAGCCGAAGCTCAGTGCCAGTATCAGTGAGACCCAGGGCAAACTGCCTACTTGCCACACTTGCTGGGCCACGCCCACCGCCGCCAGGATCACCGCCAGCCACTGCATGCGCCGCAGGCGTTCGCCAAGAATCAGCATGCCCAGCAGCACATTGATCAGGGGATTGATGTAGTAGCCCAGGCTGGCCTCAAGCATGCGCCCATTGTTCACGGCCCAGACATAGGTCAGCCAGTTGCCGGCGATCAGGGTGCCGCTCAGGGCCAAGATGGCCAGGCGCCTGGGGTTTTCCCGCAGCTCGCGCCACCAGCCGGGATGTTTCCACACCATCAGCAACACAGCGCCGAACAGCGCCGACCAGAGTACCCGGTGGACGATGATTTCCACGGCCGGAACGCTGGCGATGGCTTTGAAGTAGATCGGAAACAGACCCCAGATGATGTAGGCGGTCAGGCCCAGGATGTACCCGCGACGCGGGTTGGCGGCTTGCATGCAGAGTCCTTGCTTAGGCAGCTAACGAAGACGGGATTGTAAGGACAATTGTCAGGACATGTCCTGACTTTTGCGCCACCCGTTCTGTGGGGGAGGGCTGGTGGGCAATGGCGAACTTACGGGCCTCTTCGCTGGCGAGCCAGCTCCTACGGTTGGCGTTGTATCGAGGCGGATTCTTGTAGGAGCCGGCTTGCCGGCGAAGACGACCTCATGGGCCTCTTCGCTGGCAAGCCAGCTCCTGCAGGCAGGGTCAGAACAGTTTGAGAGGTTCTTCGTTGAGGGCCGCCAGCTGTTCGCGCAGGGCCAGGACCTGATCCCCCCAGTAACGTTCGCTGCCGAACCAGGGGAAGCTGTGGGGAAAGGCCGGATCGTCCCAGCGTCGTGCCAGCCAGGCGCTGTAGTGCATCAGGCGCAGGGCTCGCAGCGGTTCGATCAGGGCCAGTTCCCGCGGGTCGAAATCATGGAACTCGCTGTAGCCGTCCATCAGTTCGGAGAGCTGGCTGAGGCACTCCTGGCGATCGCCGGCCAGCATCATCCACAGGTCCTGCACCGCTGGGCCCATGCGGCAGTCGTCCAGGTCGACGATATGGAACATCTCGTCGCGGCACATCATGTTGCCGGGGTGGCAATCGCCGTGCATGCGGATGTTCTGGTGCGGGGTGGCCTGGTAGACCTCTTCCACCCGCTTGAGCAGGTCCCGGGCCACGGACTCGTAGGCCGGCAGCAGGCTCTTGGGAATGAAGTTGCCTTGCAGCAGGGTCGCCAGTGAGTCATGACCGAAGTTCTTCACGCCCAGGGCTTCGCGGTGCTCGAAGGGGCGGGTGGCGCCCACGGCGTGCAGGCGACCGAGCAATTGCCCGAGGCGATAGAGTTGATCCAGGTTGCCCGGTTCGGGCGCGCGCCCGCCACGCCGCGGAAACAGGGCGAAGCGAAAGCCCGCATGCTCGAACAGGCTGGCACCGTCGTGGATGATCGGTGCGACCACCGGCACATCGCACTCGGCGAGTTCGAAGGTGAAGCGGTGTTCTTCCAGGATCGCTTCGTTGGTCCAGCGCTGGGGGCGGTAGAACTTGGCGATCAGCGGTTCGCCTTCGTCGATGCCGACTTGATAGACGCGATTTTCGTAGCTGTTGAGCGCCAGCACGCGGGCGTCGCTGAGAAAACCGATGCTTTCAACGGCGTCGAGAACCAGGTCGGGGGTCAGTGTTTCAAACGGGTGCGACATGCTTACTCCTGCGCGCAGCAGGCTGCCGCGTCCGGCCAAGCATGGTAACGCAGACGGGGAGCCAGCGGGGGAGGGTTTGCTGGTGGTTCGGCTGGGCGCCAGGTTGGCCGGCGAGCCGGCTTCTACGGACGTAGGAGCCGGTTTGGCGCGGGGCGGGTTCAGGCGCCGATGATGCCGCCGTCTTCCCGGGTGATAGCCATCACCGAGGAGCGCGGCTTGCCGTTGGGCAGGTGCTCGGGGAAGGTCGAACCACCGGTTTCTCCCGGGTGCTGGATGCCGACGAACAGGGTCTTCTGGTCCGGGGCGAAGGCGATCCCGGTGACTTCGCAGCCCACCGGTCCGACCATGAAACGGCGGATTTCACCGCTGTCCGGGTCGGCGCAGAGCATCTGGTTATTGCCCATGCCGGCAAAATCGCCGCTGTTGCTGTAGTCGCCGTCGGTGAGGATCCACAGGCGTCCGGCCTGGTCGAAACCCAGGCCGTCGGGGCTGTTGAACATGTTCTCTGGGGTGATGTTGGAGGAGCCGCCCTTGGGCTGGCCGGCATGCACAGCGGGGTTGCCGGCTACCACGAACAGGTCCCAGGAAAAACTCATCGCGCCATGATCGTCGCCGCCGGTGCGCCAGCGCAGGATCTGTCCGTAGACATTCTTCTCCCGCGGGTTGGGGCCACCTGCTGGCTGGCCGTCTTCGCCACGCTTGGCGTTGTTGGTCAGGGTGCAATAGACCTGGCCGTCCTTGGGGCTGACCACAATCCATTCCGGGCGGTCCATGCGCGTGGCCTGGACCACACTGGCCGCCAGGCGTGCCTGGATCAGTACCTGGGCCTGGTCGGCAAAGCCGCTGCTGGCGTCGATGCCGTTCTTGCCGTGAGTCAACTCGATCCACTGGCCCTGGCCCTTGGGACGGTCCGGGTTGCCGTCGCCGGCATCGAAGCGCGCCACGTACAAGGTGCCGTGGTCCAGCAGGTCGCGGTTGGCCTTGGGGTTGCGGTGGTTGATCTTGTCGCGGCTGATGAACTTGTAGATGAATTCCCCGCGCTCATCGTCCCCCATGTAGACCACGGCGCGGCCGTCACGTGTTTGCGCCAGGGCCGCGTTTTCATGCTTGAAGCGGCCCAGGGCGGTGCGTTTGACCGGGGTCGATTGCGGGTCGAAGGGATCGATTTCCACCACCCAGCCGTGACGGTTGAGCTCGTTGGGGTTCTTGGCCAGGTCGAAACGCGGGTCGTGGGGGTGCCAGTTGATGTCCTTGCTGGTCACCACCGCGCCGTAGCGTTTCTGCGCGGCGTCGAACTTCTGCTCGGGGTTGCTGCTGCCGAAGCAGTCGGTGAAGTTCTCTTCGCAGGTCAGGTAGGTGCCCCAGGGGGTCTTGCCGTTGGCGCAGTTCTGGAAGGTGCCGAGGACTTTCCTGCCCTTGGGGTCGGCAGCGGTCTTGAGCAGGTCGTGACCGGCGGCAGGGCCGCTGAGGCGGATTGGCGTGTTGCCGTGGATGCGCCGGTTGTAGCGTGAACCCTGGACGAACTGCCACTGGCCGTTCTTGCGCTGCACTTCGATGACCGACACCCCTTCGCTGGCCTGGGCCTTGCGCACGTCCTCGGCCGATTGCGGTTGGCCGCCGTGGGAATAGAGGTAGCGGTAGTTGGTGTATTCGTTGTTGATCGCCATCAGCGCCCGGTGCTTGTCGTCCGGGAAGGCGAACAGGCTCATGCCGTCGTTGTTGTCGCCAAACTGCACTTCCTGGGCCTGGGCGGTGCCATTGCCGCTGGGGTCGAAGGCCGGCCCGTTCTTGGTCAGCGGCTGGCCCCAACTGATCAGTACCGAGGATTTGTAGCCCGCCGGCAGGGTGATGTTGTCGCTGGTGGCGGCCGCAATGCCGGCAAAACCCAGCAGCTGGCTGTTGCCGGCGCTGACACTGGTGGCCAGGGCGCTGCGGCCGAGCAGTCCGCCACCGAGAAACAGGGCGGCGCCGCACAGGGCACCGGCACCGATGAAACCCCGGCGGCTGAGGCCGACCATCTGTTCCAGGTCGGTGGGTTGGTCTTCTTCTAACAGGCTCATATCAGGCTCCCTGCGGGTTTTTGCAGCCACCTTAATGAGCGCCTATGACGAATATGTTGCAGCCTGAAGTCGTCGCACTCCGGTTACAGCGGGGTGCCGAGCAGGACATGGGAGGCAGAGAACTGCACCTGGACCGGTTTGCCTTCGGTCATTTCCAGCGTCTTGAGCCGGTGCGGCTCGGCCAGGGCGCAGAGGGTCTGGCCGTTGGGCAGGGTGATGCGCACCTCGCAGGGGCCGTCTTCGGCGTCGAGAATCTGCTCGACGGTCCCGCTCAGGCAATTGTGTCCAGTTGTTACTTGGGCGTCGGCAGGGTGCAGGTCCAGCCAGCCGGCCTTGATCAAGGCCACCACTTCAGTGCCGGTTTCCAGTTCCAGGCGCTGGGTGCTGTCGTGGGTGATCTGCGCCTTGAGGAGCAGGCCTTCGGGCAGCTCCAGGCTGATCAGGTCATTGCAGCCTAGAGGTGCGATCTCGCGGATCTTGCCGTGCAGCTGGTTGCGGGCACTGGTGCGCAGCATCAGGCGCCCCAGCAGATCGAGATCGCTGGCATCTTCTGCGGCTTCCAGCACTTGGGCCTGCAGTGCTTGCAGGCGTTGGTAAAGGCGCAACACGCGTTCGCCCTCGGCGGAGAGTTTGGCCCCGCCGCCGCCCTTGCCGCCGACGTTGCGCTCTACCAGCGGACGCTGAGCCAGGTTGTTGAGCTCATCGATGGCATCCCAGGCGGCCTTGTAGCTCAGGCCGGCGCTTTTGGCCGCGCGGGTGATGGAGCCCTGTTCGGCAATGTGTTGCAGCAGGGCGATGCGTTGTGGGCGGCGGGCGATGTGCTGGGTCAACAGAGTGGGCAAGGACATGGCAGGGACGCTTTGGGCACTGAAGATGGACAGGGAGTTTGCGGTTTGAGCGATGAGAGTCAAGTCAGCCGGGGGTGTTGGGTCTTGCGGTTCGGGCCAGGCAATAGACATCCACTTGACGGGCACCGGCATTGATCAGCAACCGGGCCAGGGCCTGGGCAGTGGCACCTGTGGTGAGGACGTCGTCCACCAGGGCCAGGTGGCGGCCGGCCACAGGCGCGTCGGCGGCGAGGGCGAAGGCCTGGTGCAGGTTGCGCTGACGGGCACGGGCCCCCAGGCCTTGTTGTGCCGGGGTGTCCTGGGTGCGCAGCAGCAGAAGGGGCTCCACCGCCAGTTGCAGTTGTTCTCCCAGCCACTGGGCCAGCATGCCGGCCTGGTTGAAGCCTCGCTGGCGCAGGCGTCGCCGGGACAGCGGCACCGGCAGCAGGCAGTCTGGCCGGGGCAGGCCTTCATCGTAGCGATAGTGAAGGAATTGGCTGAGAAGTTCGGCCATCAGTTGGCCAAAAGGCCACTTTTCATAGTGTTTGAAACGGCTGATCAGGCTGTCCACCGGAAAATCGTAACGCCAGGGGGCGATGACCCGTCGAAACGCGGGGAGACGTTTCAGGCACTGGCCACAGGTCAGGCTGGCGGCGGGCAGGGGCAGGGCGCAGACCGAGCATTGGGCGCCGAGCCAGGGCAGTTCGTCCTGACATGAACTGCACAGGGCCAGGGCTGAATCGCTGGGCTCATCGCAAAGCAAACAGATTTGTTTGTTTTTTGACCAGATGTAAACTGGCCCTTTGTATTCAGGTTGACAGTGCATGGCTCTTCCTTAAATATGCCGAACATCCGTGTTGCGGCTGTGGACTTTCCCTGTCCCGCACCGCCTGCCAAGCATAATCAAGGAATCGCCCATGAGCGCCAGCACCACCGCTACCCTGCGTCATGACTGGACTTTGGCTGAAGTCAAAGCCCTGTTCGTCCAGCCATTCAATGACTTGCTGTTCCAGGCGCAGACGGTGCACCGCGCGCATTTCGATGCCAATCGGGTCCAGGTTTCGACCCTGCTGTCGATCAAGACCGGCGCCTGCCCGGAAGATTGCAAATATTGTCCGCAGTCCGGCCACTACAACACCGGCCTGGAAAAGGAAAAGCTCCTGGAAGTGCAGAAGGTGCTGGAGGAGGCCGCTCGGGCCAAGGCCATCGGCTCTACGCGTTTCTGCATGGGCGCCGCCTGGAAGCACCCTTCGGCCAAGGACATGCCCTATGTGCTGGAGATGGTCAAAGGCGTGAAGGCCATGGGCCTGGAAACCTGCATGACCCTGGGCCGTCTCGATCAGGACCAGACCGAGGCCCTGGCCAAGGCCGGCCTGGACTACTACAACCACAACCTGGATACCTCGCCGGAGTTCTACGGCAGCATCATCACCACCCGCACCTACAGCGAGCGCCTGCAAACCCTGGCCTACGTGCGTGACGCCGGGATGAAGATCTGTTCCGGCGGCATCCTCGGCATGGGCGAGTCCCTGGACGACCGCGCCGGCCTGCTGATCCAGCTGGCCAACCTGCCGGAGCACCCGGAGTCGGTGCCGATCAACATGCTGGTGAAGGTGGCCGGTACGCCGCTGGAAAACGCTGAGGATGTGGACCCGTTCGACTTTATCCGCATGCTCGCCGTGGCACGGATCCTCATGCCGCAATCCCACGTGCGCCTGTCCGCCGGCCGCGAAGCGATGAACGAGCAGATGCAGGCCCTGGCCTTCTTCGCCGGTGCCAATTCGATTTTCTACGGCGACAAGCTGCTGACCACCGCCAACCCGCAGGCCGACAAGGACATGCAGTTGTTCGCGCGCCTGGGCATCCAGCCCGAAGCCCGGGAAGAGCACGCCGACGAAGTGCATCAGGCGGCCATCGAGCAGGCCCTGGTGGAGCAGAAGAGCAGCGAGCAGTTCTACAACGCTGCCGTCTGACCTCCTGTGGTAGGAGCCGGCTGCCGGCGAATCCCGTGAACGGCGCAAGTGCGACGGGTTTCGCGTCGTCTGTTTCGCTGGCAAGCCAGCTCCTGCGGGTAATGTGTCTGTGAGCCAATATCGAGGCCAGCATGTCTTTTGATCTCGCAGCACGGCTTGCAGCCCGTCGTGCTGAACATCTTTATCGCCAGCGTCCGCTGCTGGAAAGCCCTCAGGGGCCGCAAGTGGTGGTGGACGGCCAGCCATTGCTGGCTTTCTGCAACAACGACTACCTGGGCCTGGCCAATCACCCGCAGGTGATCGAAGCCTGGCGCGCTGGTGCCAGCCGCTGGGGCGTGGGCGGCGGCGCTTCCCATCTGGTGATCGGTCACAGCGCTCCCCATCACGCTTTGGAAGAAGCCCTGGCCGAGTTCACGGGGCGCCCGCGGGCGTTGCTGTTTACCACGGGCTACATGGCCAATCTCGGGGCGGTCACGGCGTTGCTCGGGCAGGGCGACACGGTGCTGGAAGACCGTCTCAACCATGCTTCCCTGCTGGATGCCGGCCTGCTCTCTGGTGCGCGCTTCAATCGCTATCTGCACAACGATGCAGGGAGCCTGGCCAAACGCCTGGAGAAGGCCACCGGCAATACATTGGTGGTCACTGATGGGGTGTTCAGCATGGACGGCGATGTCGCCGACCTGCCGGCCCTGGCCCGGGAAACCAAGGCCCGTGGTGCCTGGCTGATGGTGGACGATGCCCATGGCTTTGGTCCGCTGGGGGCCAACGGTGCCGGGCTGGTGGAACACTTCGGCCTGGGGCTGGATGAAGTGCCGGTGCTGGTGGGCACCCTGGGCAAGGCCTTCGGTACCGCTGGGGCCTTTGTCGCCGGTAGCGAGGAGCTGATCGAAACACTGATCCAGTTCGCCCGGCCTTATATCTACACCACCAGCCAGCCACCGGCGCTGGCCTGCGCCACGCGCAAGAGCCTGGAGTTGCTACGCAGCGAGCACTGGCGGCGCGAGCACCTGGCGAAGCTGATTCGTCAGTTCCGGCTGGGGGCCGAGCAGATTGGCTTGGAGCTGATGGACAGCTTTACCCCGATCCAGCCAATCATGGTGGGCGACAGTGCCCGGGCCATGGAGTTGTCACGGATGCTCCGTTCGCGGGGGATCATGGTCACCGCCATCCGTCCGCCGACCGTGCCGGCCGGCAGTGCGCGGCTGCGGGTGACGTTGTCCGCCGCCCACAGCGAGGCGCAGGTCCAGCTATTGTTAAGCGCGTTGGCGGATTGTTTCAGTGAACTGCAAACGAGGCCTAGCCATGCGTGATCGACTGATCCTGTTGCCGGGCTGGGGGCTGGGGGTGTCGCCCCTGGAACCTTTGGCTGCCGCTTTGCAGGGGCTGGATGAACACTTGCGGGTGGAGATCGAACCCCTGCCGGAGCTGACGTCCAGCGATCTGCAGGCATGGCTGGACGAGCTCGACGATGCGCTGCCGGATGACGCCTGGCTGGGGGGCTGGTCCCTGGGCGGCATGCTCGCCGCGGAGTTGGCGGCCCGACGCGGCGAGCGCTGCTGCGGTTTGTTGACCCTGGCCAGCAATCCCAGCTTCGTTGCTCACGAGCAATGGTCCAGTGCCATGGCCGCTGAGACCTTTGACGGCTTCCTGGCCGGCTGCGCCGCTGATCCGCGTACCACCCTCAAGCGCTTTTCCCTGCTGTGTGCCCAGGGCGCTGCCGATCCCCGCGGCTTGTCGCGGATGCTGCTGGGCGGGGCGCCGACCACGCCGGGTGCGGTGCTGATGGCGGGTCTGGAGTTGTTGGCGCAGTTGGATACGCGCGAAGCCTTGCTGGCTTTTCGCGGCCCGCAGTTGCACCTGTTCGCCGGGCTGGATGCCCTGGTGCCGGCCGAGGCGGCCGCCGAGTTGCTGGTATTGCTGCCGGATATAGAAGTTGGCCTGATCGAGCAGGCCAGCCACGGTTTTCTTCTGGAGGACCCCCACGGAGTGGCGGGGGCGATCCAGGCTTTTTTGCATGAGTCCGGCGATGACTGATTTGTCTGTTCCTGTCTTACCCGCAGGCCTGCCTGACAAGCGTCAGGTGGCGGCTTCGTTTTCCCGCGCCGCAGCCAGTTACGACAGCGTTGCCGAGTTGCAGCGCACGGTCGGCCAGCAATTGCTGAGCCGTTTGCCTGAAGGCTGGACGCCTGCGCGCTGGCTGGACCTGGGCTGTGGTACGGGGCATTTCAGTCGAGTGCTGGGGACACGCTTCGCCGGCAGTCAGGGGCTGGCCCTGGATATTGCCGAGGGCATGCTCAAGCACGCGCGGCCCCTGGGTGGCGCCGAGCACTTTTTCGCTGGAGATGCTGAGCGCCTGCCGTTGCAGGGCAGCAGCTGCGAGCTGATTTTCTCCAGCCTGGCGGTGCAGTGGTGTGCCGACTTTGCTGCCGTGCTCAGTGAAGCCAAGCGGGTGCTCAAGCCGGGCGGTGTGCTGGCTTTTGCCAGTCTGTGCGTCGGCACTTTGCAGGAGCTGCGTGAGAGCTGGGGGCGGGTCGATGGGCAGGTTCACGTCAATCGCTTTCGTGAGTTCGCACGCTATCGCCACTTGTGCGATGCCAGTGGTTTGCACGTACGTAGTCTGGAGAGCGTTCCCCATGTCCTGCATTACCCGGATGTGCGTAGTCTGACCCATGAGTTGAAAGCCTTGGGTGCACACAATCTGAATCCCGGTCGTCCCGGCGGCCTCACCGGACGCGCGCGTATCGCCGGGTTGATCGAGGCTTACGAGGGGTTTCGTCAGCCCCAGGGGCTGCCGGCGACCTATCAGGTGGTGTATGCCGTGTTGGAGAAACCGCTATGAGTGCTGCCTATTTCATTACTGGCACCGACACCGATGTGGGTAAAACCACCATTGCCGCGGGGCTGTTGCATGCGGCGCGGCTGGCCGGGCTGAGTACTGCGGCAGGCAAACCTGTGGCTTCCGGGTGCGAGTTGAGCGCCAAGGGCCTGCGCAATGCCGATGCTCTGGCATTGCTGGCGCAGTCGTCGTTGCCGTTGAGCTATGAAGAGGTCAATCCGGTCGCCTTCGAGCCGCCCATCGCACCGCACCTGGCGGCACGAGAGGCCGGGGTGGCATTGACGGTGCAGTCATTGCTGACGCCCATGCGCCACATTCTGGCCAAGGGGGCGGATTTCACCCTGATCGAAGGTGCGGGTGGCTGGCGAGTGCCCCTGGCGGATCAGGACAACCTGTCGGATCTGGCCATGGCGCTGGGCTTACCGGTGATTCTGGTGGTGGGCGTGCGACTGGGCTGCATCAATCATGCGTTGTTGACTGCCGAGGCCATTGCTCAGGACGGTCTGCAACTGGCGGGCTGGGTAGCCAATATCATCGATCCCAAGACCTCTCGTCTGGAAGAAAACCTCGCGACTTTGGCGGAGCGCCTGCCTGCGCCGTGCCTGGGCCGAGTGCCGCGACTCAAGTCAGCCAGTGCCGAGGCAGTGGCCGAACATCTGCAGCTGGATCTGCTGGACTAGATTTTGCCTATGGCAAGGCATATTGCCATTAGTGTTTTTGACGGGTGTTTTTTTGACAGGTCTGCTTCAATAACACCCGTCATTCATTTTCAAGGTCGAGTTCTCTTATGGAAATTTCCGGGAACAGCGCTTTCTACGCCGGACTGAACGCGATTCAGACTGGGCAGAATCGTGTCGATCAAGGTTCCAGCCAGATCGCCAGCAGCGCCGTTGAACGCTCTGCCGACAGCCAGGCGTCGGCGGATTCGGTCAATCGCCTACGGGGCGTGGACCGCAGCCAGAGTTCGGACCTGGCCAGCAGTATGGTCGAGATGTCCATGGGCAAGGTCCAGGTGGAACTGGGCGTCAAAGTTGCCAAAGCCTCTGATGAGGTACTCGGTACCCTGATCGATACCTACGCTTGATCACTCTGCGCTAAAGCCCGCTTCTCTCACGCGAGGCGGGCGTTTGCTCATGCCTTTCTCTTCTGTGGTTCCTCTTCTTCATTTCTTTGTGTAACTGATCGTCGGCGAGCCGGCTTCTACACTTCACGGCAGCGCTGTGGGTATTTGCCTGCGCGTGCATTTTGTTTCGATGACGAAAGGCATGGGAGCGGCGCTTGACAAGATTTGGGCCTAAACGTATGTTTCAAACACCTGTTTGACCGCTATAAAAAATCAACGCGGTTGTTCATTCCCGGTTACATCAGCAGAGGTTTATCGCTATGCCTGACTACAAGGCCCCCTTGCGTGATATTCGCTTCGTTCGTGACGAACTGCTCGGCTATGAGGCGCACTATCAGAGCCTCCCGGCTTGCCAGGACGCCACTCCGGACATGGTTGACGCCATTCTCGAGGAAGGTGCGAAGTTTTGTGAGCAGGTACTGGCGCCGCTGAACCGTGTGGGCGACCAGGAAGGTTGCACCTGGAGTGAATCCGGCGTTAAGACCCCGACTGGCTTCAAAGAGGCCTACAAGCAATTCGTTGAAGGCGGCTGGCCAAGCCTGGCTCACGACGTCGCGCACGGTGGCCAGGGCCTGCCTGAATCCCTGGGCCTGGCAGTCAGCGAAATGGTCGGCGAAGCCAACTGGTCGTGGGGCATGTACCCAGGCCTGTCTCACGGCGCGATGAATACGATTTCCGAGCACGGTACTCCTGAGCAGCAAGAGGCTTACCTGACCAAGCTGGTGTCCGGCGAGTGGACCGGCACCATGTGCCTGACCGAGCCGCATTGCGGCACCGACCTGGGCATGCTGCGCACCAAGGCCGAA
Source organism: Pseudomonas danubii (assembly GCF_042980055.1). NCBI lineage: Bacteria > Pseudomonadati > Pseudomonadota > Gammaproteobacteria > Pseudomonadales > Pseudomonadaceae > Pseudomonas > Pseudomonas danubii. The sequence continues at coordinate 600,456 of NZ_CP116502.1, read as the reverse complement.
CCTCAGGCTGATGGTTCCTACAAAGTCACCGGTACCAAGATCTTCATCTCCGCCGGTGAACACGACATGGCCGACAACATCGTCCATATCGTTCTGGCCCGTCTGCCGGACGCACCGGCCGGCACCAAAGGCATTTCGCTGTTCATCGTGCCCAAGTTCCTGCCTAACGCTGACGGCAGTGTCGGCCAGCGCAACGCGGTCAGCTGCGGTTCGCTGGAACACAAGATGGGCATCCACGGTAACGCCACCTGCGTGATGAACTTCGACGCGGCCACCGGTTTCCTCATCGGCCCGGCGAACAAAGGCCTGAACTGCATGTTCACCTTTATGAACACCGCGCGTCTGGGCACCGCTCTGCAGGGCCTGGCCCACGCCGAGATCGGCTTCCAGGGTGGCCTGAAATACGCTCGCGACCGTCTGCAAATGCGCTCCCTGACTGGCCCGAAAGCGCCGGACAAGGCCGCGGACCCGATCATCGTGCACCCTGACGTACGTCGCATGCTGCTGACCATGAAAGCCTTCGCCGAAGGTAACCGGGCGATGGTGTACTTCACCGCCAAGCAGGTCGACATCGTCAAATACGGTGTAGACGAAGAAGAGAAGAAGAAAGCCGATGCACTGCTGGCTTTCATGACTCCGATCGCCAAGGCGTTCATGACCGAAGTCGGCTTCGAGTCCGCCAACCACGGTGTGCAGATCTACGGTGGCCACGGTTTTATCGCCGAGTGGGGCATGGAGCAGAACGTTCGCGACAGCCGTATCTCGATGTTGTACGAAGGCACCACTGGCATCCAGGCTCTGGACCTGCTGGGCCGCAAAGTGCTCATGACTCAGGGCGAGGCCCTCAAGGGTTTCACCAAGATCGTCCACAAGTTCTGCCAGAACAACGAAGGCAACGAAGCCGTTAAGGAATTCGTCGCTCCGCTGGCGGCACTGAACAAGGAATGGGGCGAGCTGACCATGAAAGTGGGCATGGCCGCGATGAAAGACCGTGAAGAAGTGGGCGCTGCTTCGGTGGACTACCTGATGTATTCCGGTTATGCCTGCCTGGCCTACTTCTGGGCCGACATGGCCCGTCTGGCGGCTGAAAAGCTGGCAGCCGGCACTACCGAAGAGGCTTTCTACACGGCCAAGTTGCAGACTGCGCGCTTCTACTTCCAGCGCATCCTGCCGCGTACCCGCACTCACGTTGCAACCATGCTGTCGGGCGCCAACAACCTGATGGACATGAAGGAAGAGGACTTCGGCCTGGCCTACTAAGCCTTACCGGACCTTTCAGAAAGCCGTTCGCCCTCCGGGTCGAGCGGCTTTTTTGTGCCTGCAGAATCTTCATGAAAATTCCCGACTAAATCGCTAAGCAGAAGCGATTTCCTGCCGTTAAAGAGATGGCAATGTGATGTCTGTCACACCGCGTGTGCTTAACTTCAATAAATGAAGGCACAATGCCATCTATTGATCAGCCGGGTCGGAGTTTTACCCTTGCCGCGTTCTTCCGCTGTACGTTTCAGTCATTTCCTACCGTCTTTGCTGCTTTTGCTTGCGGGGCTGGCGGCCGCTTACGTCAAGGACCTCAACGTCTTCTTCACTTCGCTGTTCAATGTGCTACCAACGCTGGTGCTGTTGCTTGGCGGAGCCTATTGCGCTGTGTACCGGCGCCAGCGTGAACTGTTTTTGATGGTCACGGTGTACATCGCCTACTTTCTGCTGGATACCCAAACCGATTTCTACCGGGATAACGGCAGGGTCCGCGAAGATGCCGCGGTGGTATTCCACCTTTGCTGCCTTTTGCTCCCCTTGTTGTTTGGCCTGTTCGCAGCCTGGCAGGAGCGTACCCACCTGTTTCAGGACATGGTCGCGCGTTTTGCCGTGTTATTGGCGTTTGGCAGCGTCGCTCTGGGCCTGGAACAGAGTTACCCACAAGCGTTGCTGAACTGGCTGGCAGAGATCCGTTGGCCGGCTTTGCATGGCAGTTGGATGAGCCTTATCCAGTTGTCGTATCCGGTATTCTTCGCGGCATTCCTGCTACTGGCGGTCCAGTACTGGCGCAGTCCGCGACCGCTGCACGCAGCGCAGTTGGTGGGCTTGCTGGGTTTGTTCTGGATGCTGCCCAAGACGTTCATCCTGCCATTCACCCTGAACATCATGTGCAGTCAGGTCATGTTGATGATTGCCGCGGCGGTGGCCCATGAGGCTTACCAGATGGCGTTCCGTGACGAGTTGACCGGCTTGCCGGGGCGTCGGGCGCTCAATGAGCGCATGCAGCGTCTGGGTCGCAATTATGTGCTGGCCATGACTGACGTCGATCACTTCAAGAAATTCAACGACACCCACGGTCACGATGTCGGGGATCAGGTGCTGCGCCTGGTGGCCAGCAAGCTGTCAAAGGTCACTGGTGGTGGGCGCGCCTATCGTTACGGTGGGGAAGAGTTTGCCGTGGTATTTGCCGGCAAGACCCTGGACGAGTGCATGCCGCACCTGGAGATGATTCGCGAGATCATCGCTACCTACAACATTCAGTTGCGCAACCAGGACAACCGCCCCCAGGACGACCAGCAAGGCCGCCAACGCCGTGGCGTTGCAGCGGCATCCAGTGTTTCGGTGACCATCAGCATCGGTGTCGCCGAGCGACTGATGGAGCACCGGACTCCCGAAGAAGTGCTCAAGTCCGCCGACCAGGCGCTCTACAGTGCCAAGGGCGCGGGGCGTAACTGTGTCATGGCCTTCGGGCAGAATCGCCGTGGCGCAGTGCGCATGGATACGGCTGCGGGTTGAGTGATGATGGCGCATTCAGCGACTTGAACGTCATTGGCAGGCTGAGGACGGCGGCAGTAGGTTGGAGAAACCTGCTGCCGGAGAAATCATCATGCCCGAGTATCAAGCTCCCCTGCGTGACATGCGCTTCCTGATCGATCATGTCTTCGACTTTCATGGCAGTTACGCCGCACTGGGAGCCAGCGATGCCAGCCCGGACATGGTCAGCGCGATCCTCGAGGAAGGGGCGAAGTTCTGCGAGAACGTCCTGGCTCCGCTGAACCGCTCCGGTGACGAGGAAGGCTGCCATTTCGACAATGGCGTAGTGACCACCCCCAAGGGTTTCAAACAGGCTTTCGCCCAATACGTCGAAGGCGGTTGGCATGGCTTGGCCGCCGATCCTGCCTATGGCGGCCAGGGACTGCCCCATTCCCTGGGGCTGGTGATCAGCGAGATGGTGGGTTCCAGCAACACTTCCTGGGGCATGTACCCGGGGCTGACCCATGGTGCGATGTCGGCGATTCGTGCCCATGGCACCGACGAACAGAAGCTGCTGTACCTGAACAAACTCACCGCCGGGCAGTGGACCGGCACCATGTGCCTGACCGAAGCCCATTGCGGTACCGACCTGGGCCTGATCAAGACCCGAGCGGCGCCCCAGGCCGATGGCAGTTATGCGTTATCGGGGAGCAAGATTTTCATCTCTGCCGGCGAGCACGACCTGAGTGAAAACATCATTCACCTGGTGCTGGCCAAACTGCCGGACGCACCGGCCGGGACCAAAGGCATTTCCCTGTTCATCGTGCCCAAGTTCCTGCCGGACGCAGCAGGTGAGGTCGGTGAGCGCAACGGTGTCAGTTGCGGCTCCATCGAGCACAAGATGGGAATCAAGGCTTCGGCTACCTGTGTACTGAACTTCGACGGCGCCAAGGGCTTCCTGATCGGCGAGGCCAATAAAGGCCTGAACTGCATGTTCACCATGATGAATCACGCGCGCCTGGGTACCGGAATGCAGGGGCTGTGCCTGGGGGAGGCGAGCTTTCAAGGTGCGATCAAGTACGCCAACGATCGTTTGCAGATGCGCGCTCTGACCGGGCCCAAGGCGCCGGACAAGGCGGCTGACCCGATCATCGTCCACCCCGATGTACGGCGCATGCTGCTGACCATGAAGGCGTTCAATGAAGGCAACCGGGCCCTGGCCTATTTCACCGCCCAATTGCTGGATGTGGCTCATCTGAGCGCCGATCCGGCCCAGCGTCAGGACGCCGAGAACCTCCTGGCGTTCCTGACTCCGATCTGCAAGGCCTTCATGACCGAGACGGGCCTTGAGGTGACCAACCATGGCATGCAGGTGTTTGGCGGTCACGGCTACATTCGTGAGTGGGGCATGGAGCAACTGGTGCGCGATTGTCGTATCGCCCTGATCTATGAGGGCACCAACGGCATCCAGGCTCTGGACTTGCTGGGCCGCAAGGTGCTGGGCAGCCAGGGCAAGCTGTTACTGGGGTTTACCAAGATCGTTCACAAGTTCTGTGGGGCACATGCCGAGCATCCTCAGTTCAAGGCCTACATCGCGCAACTGGATGGCTTGAACCGTCAATGGGGCGAGTTGACCACCCGGGTGGGCATGGCCGCCATGAAAAATCCGGATGAAGTGGGGGCCGCAGCCCTGGATTACTTGATGTACAGCGGCTACATCGTTCTAGCCTACCTCTGGCTGCGTATGGCCCTGGTGGCGCAGCAACAACTCGATGCAGGTGAAGGCGACGGCGATTTCGCCACCGCCAAGCTGGCCACTTGTGCGTTCTACTTCAAGCGACTGCTGCCACGTACCGGCGCCCATCTGGCGGCAATCGACGCTGGCAGTGATTGCCTGATGAGCCTGCCGGCGCAGATGTTCGCCTTGTAAGTACGCTGATGTGCTCTGGACAAGGCCCGCTTATGGCGGGCTTTTTCTTGTGGCTATTTGGTTGTGACTAAAATTAACAATAAAGTCATGAGTTGACCCTATGTGTCACAAAAGTTGTTCGGTTACACTCGACTTTTCGTAAATGGGCCCGTTCCGGCCCGCTTGTTTAGATCTTGCGAGGTTTGCCATGGCTGACTACAAAGCGCCCCTGCGCGATATGCGCTTCGTCCTCAATGAAGTCTTCGAGGTCGCCAAACTCTGGGCTCAGCTGCCAGCTCTGGCCGAGACTGTGGATGCCGAGACTGTTGAGGCGATTCTGGAGGAAGCGGGCAAAGTCACCGCCCGCAGCATCGCTCCGCTGAGTCGTGGTGCCGACGAGGAAGGCTGTCATTGGAACGATACCGTCGTAACCACTCCCCAAGGATTCACCCAGGCTTATCAGACCTACGCCGAAGGCGGTTGGGTCGGCGTGGGCGGTGATCCCGAGTTCGGCGGCATGGGCATGCCCAAGGCGGTGTCCGCCCAGGTCGAGGAAATGGTCAACTCCGCGAGCCTGGCCTTTGGCCTGTATCCGATGCTGACGGCGGGAGCTTGCCTGTCGATCAATGCCCACGCCAGCGAAGAGCTGAAAGCCACTTACCTGCCAAACATGTACGCCGGTGTCTGGGCCGGCTCCATGTGCCTGACCGAGCCCCATGCCGGCACCGACCTGGGCATCATCCGTACCAAGGCCGAACCTCAGGCTGACGGTTCCTATGCCATCAGCGGGACCAAGATCTTCATTACCGGTGGTGAGCACGACCTGACTGAAAACATCATTCACCTGGTGCTGGCCAAACTGCCGGATGCGCCGGCCGGGCCCAAGGGAATCTCCCTGTTTCTGGTGCCCAAGTTCATGGTCAACGCCGACGGCAGCCTGGGTGAACGCAATCCGGTGAGTTGCGGTTCGATCGAACACAAGATGGGTATCCAGGCCTCGGCCACTTGTGTGATGAACTTCGATCAAGCGATAGGTTATCTGGTGGGCGAGCCGAACAAGGGCTTGGCAGCGATGTTCACCATGATGAACTACGAGCGCCTGGGTGTCGGTATCCAGGGCCTGGCCACCGGTGAGCGCTCCTATCAGAACGCGGTGGAATATGCCCGTGACCGCCTGCAGAGCCGTTCACCGACCGGGCCGCAAGCCAAGGACAAGGTTGCCGATCCGATCATCGTGCACCCGGACGTGCGGCGCATGCTGCTGACCATGAAGGCGGCCAACGAAGGTGGCCGGGCATTCTCCACCTATGTGGCGATGCAACTGGATACCGCCAAGTTCAGCGAAGATGCCGAGACCCGCACGCGCGCGGAAAGTCTGGTGGCCTTGCTGACTCCCGTGGCCAAGGCGTTCCTTACCGACCTGGGTCTGGAAACCACGGTTCATGGCCAGCAGATTTTTGGCGGCCACGGCTACATTCGCGAATGGGGCCAGGAGCAGTTGGTGCGCGACGTGCGGATCACCCAGATCTACGAAGGCACCAACGGTATCCAGGCCCTGGACCTGGTGGGGCGCAAGATCGTCGGTAGCGGTGGGGCGTTCTACCGTCTGTTCGCTGATGAAATTCGCCATTTCACCGCCACCGCCGATGCGCAACTGGGCGAGTTCACCCTGCCTTTGAACGCGGCTCTGGACAATCTGGACGAGCTGACCGCCTGGCTGTTGGATCGGGCCATCAGTAACCCCAACGAAATCGGCGCGGCTTCGGTGGAGTATCTGCAGGTCTTTGGCTACACCGCCTACGCCTACATGTGGGCCCTGATGGCCAAGGCGGCGCTGGGCAAGGAGCAGGAAGAGGACTTCTACGCCAGTAAACTGGGAACCGCGCGGTTCTATTTCGCCCGTTTGCTGCCGCGTATCCACTCCCTGACTGCCTCGGTGAAAGCGGGTAGTGAATCGCTGTTCCTGTTGCAGGCGGAGCAGTTTTAATCGGGAGAACCTTTGTAAGTCATCTCTTACATAACGTGCTGCTGATCGTCCATATCGGTAGATGACGGCTGAGGCTAATCTACTTCACATGGACGTCGCGCAGGAAGCGCAAAGCAACAACACGGACACGTAGGATTCCGCCAGGATGGTGGAGTGAAAAGGATGTCAGGGAAACAGTCTGCAAAACCCCGCTTCGGCGGGGTTTTCTTTTGTCCGGATTTTTTATTTTGGCGACGTCAACCCAGGATTTCTGGCACCGCAGTGCCGCCCAAGCGCCCGTCTTGGGTATTCATCGAATCCTCCAATAACGTGCGCAGCAGTTCCAGCGTTCCTTGCTGACGCTGCAGATCGCGACACACCAATCCGACTTTCAACGGCACCCTGGGCTCGCTCAGCGGTTTCCACAGCAGTTCCTTATTGCTGTGCTGTTGTTGCGAGCGCCCTGGAAGTACGGTGGCCAGTCGGGTATGAGGCAGGCTGTCGAGAATACCGGCCATATTGTTCAACTCCGCTTGCACCTGGGGGCGCCGTCCCAGGTTGGCCAGCTGCGCTTGCCAGATCTGGCGGATCTGAAACTCCTCACCCAACAGCAACATCGGCAACTCCGCTGCCTGGCTCATGGAGACCTTCTTGAATTCGCGTAGCGGATGCTGTTCGGGGATGACCAGTGTCAGCTCATCTTCGTACAGCGGGACACCATGCAAGCCGGGTTGGCGTGGTGGCAGGTAGCTGATGCCGATGTCCAACGTGCCATTAAGCAACCGTCGTTCAATCTCCAGGCCGGTCAATTCGTAGATCTGCACCACCAGATGGGGCTGGGCCTTGCGCACTCGTTCGAGCATCTGCGGCACCAGGCTGCTATGCACCGTTTGCAGTACGCCGATGGCCAGGGTACGCAGGGCCTGGCCCTTGAAGTTGCGCAGGGCCTCACGGGCTTGTTGCAGGCCATCGAGCAGAGGCAGGGCGTGATTGTAGAGGGTATGGGCGGCCAGGGTCGGCAACAGGCGCTTGCTGCTGCGTTCAAACAGGCTGACGTCGAGGTTCTGCTCCAACTGACGGATCTGCTGGGAGAGTGCCGGTTGCGAGATCGACAGACGCTCGGCAGCACGGCCCACGTGACCTTCTTCATACACCGCGACGAAATAACGCAGTTGCTTGAAATCCATAAGTATTTCTTATCGAAAAAGCTTAAAAAACGAAATGGCCGTAAGCCCGCAAGGCGCCTAGTCTAGCGCCTATTCACAGGGCTTACAGGGCCAAGGCGCGCGATGAATACCGTTTACGTCGATGGTGTTTACATAGGCAAGGCAAAAAATCTCGGCCAGGGTCTGGTCATCGATACCGACAAGTACCCGGTTGCAAACCGTCTCTGGTTATGGCCACAAGGCCTGGGCAGCGATGAACAGGGTGATCCGCGCTTTCATACTGGCCCAGAACGAGCCCTGCACCACTATCCCGCAGAGCATTACGCCCACTGGCGCAAACGTTATCCACAGTTCGATTGGTCGGCTCCGGCCTTTGGTGAAAATCTCTCGACACGTGGCCTGACCGAAGAACAGGTGTGCCTAGGGGACATGTTCCGTTGGGGTGGCGCGCTGTTGCAGATCAGCCAGCCCCGTTCTCCTTGCTATCGCTTGAGCCAGCGTTGGGGCCTGGTGAATCTGCCCCAGCAAGCCCAGGACAATGGACGCTGCGGCTGGTTCTATCGGGTGCTCAAGCCCGGCTTTGTCCAGGCGGACGAACCCTTCGAACTGATCCAGCGCAGTTATCCCGGCCTGACCGTAGCCTGGGCCCTGCGCTGTTTCTTCCAGGAGCCTCTGGAGCATAAAGGCTTGAAAATGCTGATTGATTGTCCGGCACTGTCCTCGCGCTGGCGCGATATCGCCATCAAGCGTATGCGTACCGGCTGCGTCGAGGATTGGTCTTCACGCCTGCTGGGCCTGCCATTGGAGGGGCTGCGGGCATGAATCTGTTCAATCTGCGCCGCACTCCGCCAAGCCTGGAGGATCTGGCTATCGAGCCCTGTGCGACCGCCTCGGACGATGCCAGCGCCAGTGAGTGCCTGATGCCCAGTGTGCAGCGCCCCCAGCCGGTGTTCGTTCGCGGCCAGGGCTCCTGGTTGTGGGACAGCAATGACCGCACCTACCTGGATTTCACCCAGGCCGGGGCGGCCAACAGCCTGGGCCACAGCCCTTCGGTACTGGTCAACGCCATCGCTGCCCAGGCCCAGTCGCTGATCAATCCCGGGTCGGGTTTCTATAACCGCGGCATGCTCAGGCTTGCCGACCGGCTGTGCCGTAGTACCGGTAGCGACCAGGCCTATCTGTTGAGCAGTGGCAGCGAGGCTTGCGAGGCGGCGATCAAGCTGGCACGCAAGTGGGGTCAACTGCATCGCGGCGGCGCGGCGGGCATCATCACTGCCAGCCGCAGTTGCCATGGCCGCGGTTTTGCCGCGTTATCGGCCGCGGGCAATGGCTCCCCAGGCAATCGTTTCGAACCTCAACTGCCAGGCTTCAGCCAGGTGCCATTCAATGATCTGCCTGCTTTGCATGCGGCGGTGGATGCTCAGACCGTGGCCATCATGCTGGAGCCGATCCAGGGGGAAGCTGGGGTCATTCCAGCGACAGAACACTACCTCAAAGGGGTGGAGCGCCTGTGTCGTGAGCTGGGCATTCTGCTGATCCTCGATGAGGTCCAGACCGGCATCGGCCGCTGCGGCACCCTCTTGGCCGAGCAGTTGTACGGCGTGCGCGCCGACATCATCACCTTGGGCAAGGGCCTCGGCGGCGGCGTGCCCCTGGCGGCGTTGCTGGCGCGGGGCAAGGCCTGTTGTTTCGAGCAGGGCGAGCTGGATGGCACCCACCACGGCAATGCATTGATGACCTCCGCCGGCCTGGCCGTGCTGGACAGTCTGCAGGAGCATGGTTTTCTGCAGCAGGTGCGCAGCAACGGTCAGTACTTGGGGCAGCAGTTGACCCAACTGGCGGCCCGTTACGCCCAGGGCGAAGTACGAGGGCATGGGTTGTTCTGGGGCATGAGCCTGGCGGACGACTCAGCGCAGGCGGTGCTCAAGGCGGCGTTGCACGAGGGCCTGTTGCTCAGTGCTGCGCAATCGGATTGTTTGCGCTTCACCCCGGCCCTGAGTGTCAGCAAGGGCAATATCGATGAAATGCTCCTGCGCCTGGCCCGGGCCTTTTCCCGCGTGCGGACCGCGCAATTGCAATGCCGCAAGGGAGTAGCCGTGTGAAATCTGGCTGATCCTGGGGCATTCGCTGACGCTCAGTCCCGAGCACATCCGACTTTACTTTGACTGAATTCCTGAACCGTCTCGCGGTATAACGCGTCGCCCCGTGTCCGATTTTTCGCACGGGGCGTTTTTTTGTCTCCGTGCTGTCCAGGAGGACAATAATTGCGCTGAACCCTGGCACGCGGCCAGTGTCGATTGCAGGTGAGGCTCAGCCGAGCCCGACTTCTTATCAGGAGCTGCCCTATGGACTTGATTCGCATCATCTTCGCCATTCTCTTGCCGCCCTTGGGGGTCTTTCTGCAAGTGGGCTTTGGCGGCGCTTTCTGGCTGAACATCCTGCTGACCTTGTGCGGATACATCCCCGGTATCGTGCACGCGGTGTACATCATCGCCAAACGCTGATTATCCAAGCTGCCCGTTCCAACGGAACGGGCAGCACCCGCTCAGCATTGGGCTTGCAGTACCTTCTGATAAAACCGCCATTCCTGTTCCAGCGCGTGAGCCTGATTGTCCGCCTTGCGAAAGCCGTGGCGTTCATCCGGGTAATAGTGGGCCTCGGCAGCAATGCCCTGATCCTGGAGCGCTTTGAGCATGTCGCGGGTCTGCTGGGGCACCACCACGGCGTCCAACTCACCCTGGAAAAACACCACGGGCACGCTGATGTTGCTGGCGTACAGCAGTGGCGTGCGCGCCAGATAGCGCTCGTTGTCCTGCTCTGGATCGCCAATCAGCCAGTCCAGATAGTCCCCTTCGAATTTGTGCGTGGAGCGGGTCAGCGCAATGGGATCGCTGACCCCGTACAGGCTGGCGCCGGCACAGAAGACCTTGGCGAAGGCCAGGGCGCAGAGGGTGGTGTAGCCTCCGGCGCTGCCGCCACGGATGAACGCCAGTCTTGGGTCGATCAGCCCTTGTTGGTCCAGATAGGAGACCACCGCACAGGCATCTTCCACGTCCACTTCGCCCCAGCGCAGATGCAGGGCCTGGCGATAGGCCCGGCCATAACCGGTGCTGCCCCGGTAGTTCAGGTCGGCCACGGCAAAGCCGCGCTGTGTCCAGAACTGGATGCGCGGGTCCAGGATCGGATAGCAGGCGGAGGTGGGACCGCCGTGAATGAACACCACCAGAGGCGGTCGGTTGACCCCATTCATGGCCGGGTAGAAGAAGCCATGGGCCTGTCCTTCGCCACTGGGATAGCACAGGGTTTGTGGTCGGCTGATGCGCTCCGTCGGTAGCGGCGCGACACCGCCGGCCAACACCTGCACCTGCTGGGTTTCACGTTCGATGGCGAGGATGGCCGAGGGACTGACGGGGGACGCCGCAATGCAATACAGGTAGTGCTGATCCAGCGCCAAGCCGCGAAAGCGGCTGTAGTTGCCGCTGAAGTCCTGTTGCGAACCGTCGGCGTGACGCAGTCCGAGACGGCCAAACCCTTCCTCGGTCCAACTGCCGAACCAGGAGTCCCCACCAAGGGGCATCCAGGTGCGACACCCCAACTGCCAGGGGGCCGGGGCATGATCAGCTGCGGCACAGGGCAGCGGCCGCAAGCCGCTGTCCGACTCGGCCCAGGGTTGCCAGAAACCCTGGCGGTCCGTGAGGCAATAGAGTTGGTTGTGCTGATCGAAGCGCGGTTGCTGCAGGGACTCTTCCTGGCCATCGCCCGCCATGCAACGGGGGGCGCCCCAAGTGCCGTCGGCCAGGCGTTCGGCGAGCATCAGGCGAGTGCTGGTCCAGGGCTGATGGGGGCGATCCCATTCGATCCAGGCCAGGCGTTGGCCATTGGGGCTCAAGGTCGGCGCGGCATAGAAGTCTGCCCCGGCGGCGAGCAGGCGGCGCTGGCCGCTGTGGATGTCGATGGCCACCAGCCGGTGCTCGTTGGCGCACTCTTCCACGGCCAGTACTTGATCGGCGTGCGCGTGCAGGTCCCCGTAGCGGCAGTCGCCCCGGGTCAGTGCCACTGGCGCACCGTCTTTCAGGGCCTGCCGATACAGTTGCTGGTCCGCTTCATTGACGAACAGCAGGACGTCGCTGCTGAGGCAGAAGGCACCTCCGCCGTATTCATAGACGCGGCTGCGGACGCTGAACCCCGGCGGCGTCAGGCAGCGGGCCTGGCCTTGCTGCCAATGCCAGATCCGGCAGCTGGCGTCCGCAGGACGGTATTCATTCCAGAACACCCCATGGGGTGTCAGTTGCAGCTCGGCAAAATCGATCCCGGCGGTGGTGGCCTGGTTGGCGCTGAAGGGCTCAACCCTTGGCGATGAGGCGTGAGTTTCGTTCATTGCGAAAGGCCAGTTGTTCAATGGTTTGGGTGGCCGTTTCGGATTCTTCGCGGGCCTTGAGAATCATCCCGTGGTGTTCCGATTTACTGCACACCGGGTCGGCATTGCTGGCGTCCCCCGTGAGCATGAAGGCTTGGCAGCGGCAGCCGCCGAAGTCCTTTTCTTTCTCGTCGCAGGAGCGGCATGGCTCCGGCATCCAATCGTAACCGCGAAAGCGGTTGAAGCCGAAGGAGTCGTACCAGATGTGCTGCATGCTGTGGTCGCGCACATTGGGGAACTGCACCGGCATTTGCCGCGCGCCGTGACAGGGCAGGGCGGTGCCGTCCGGGGTGACGGTGAGGAAGATACTGCCCCAGCCGTTCATACAGGCCTTGGGGCGTTCTTCGTAGTAGTCCGGAGTGACGAAAATCAGCTTGCAGGGATGCCCTTGGGCTTCCAGCTTGGCGCGATATTGGTTGGTGATGCGTTCCGCGCGCACCAGTTGCTCCCGGGTGGGCAGCAGGCCGACGCGGTTGAGCTGGGCCCAGCCGTAGAACTGACAGGTGGCGAGTTCGACGAAGTCGGCTTCCAGGGCGATGCACAGCTCGATGATGCGGTCGATCTTGTCGATGTTGTGCCGGTGGGTGACGAAGTTCAGCACCATCGGATAGCCGTGAGCCTTGACCGCGCGGGCCATCTCCAGCTTCTGGGCGAAGGCTTTCTTGGAGCCGGCCAGCAGGTTGTTCACTTGCTCGTCGCTGGCCTGGAAGCTGATCTGGATATGGTCCAGGCCGGCTTTCTTGAAGTCGCTGATCTTCTGCTCGGTCAGGCCGATGCCGGAGGTGATCAAGTTGGTATAGAAGCCCAGCTTGCGCGCCTCGCCGATCAACTCGGCAAGGTCCTGGCGCACCAGCGGTTCGCCGCCGGAGAAGCCCAACTGCGCCGCGCCCATCTCCCGCGCTTCACGGAATACCTTGATCCATTGTTCGGTGCTCAGTTCCTTGCCCTGCTCGGCAAAGTCCAGGGGATTGGAGCAGTAGGGGCATTGCAGCGGGCAGCGATAAGTCAGCTCGGCCAGCAGCCACAGTGGCAGGCCGACGTCCGGTTTGTCGGGCAGCGACACCGACTCAGCCGAGTTCGATCCAGTGCTGGGCACGGGCGACCTCCATGAACTGCTCGATATCGTCACCGAGCTCGGCCACTCCGGGGAACTGTACTTCCAATGCCTGGATGATCGCCGCCACGTCACGCTCGCCGTCGATCAGGCCGCCAATCAGAGCGGCGCTGTCATTGAGCTTGATCATGCCTTCCGGGTAGAGCAATACATGGCCTTTTTGTGCCGGCTCGTACTGGAAGCGGTAGCCGGGACGCCAGCGTGGGGTTTTGCTGCGGTCGAAACTCATAGGGTGATCCCCTTATGCCAGACCCGCTGATCGGTGACGCTGTGATAGGGCGGGCGGTTCAATTCATAGGCCATGCTCATGGCGTCGAGCATGCTCCAAAGGATGTCCAGTTTGAACTGGAGAATTTCCAGCATGCGTTCCTGACCGGCACGGGTGGTGTAGTGCTGCAGGGTGATGGCCAGACCGTGTTCCACATCGCGCCGGGCCTGGCCCAGGCGGGTGCGGAAGTACTCGTAGCCGGTCGGGTCGATCCAGGGATAGTGCTGGGGCCAGCTGTCCAGACGCGATTGGTGGATCTGCGGGGCGAACAGTTCGGTCAGCGAGCTGCTGGCGGCCTCTTGCCAGCTGGCGCGGCGGGCGAAGTTGACGTAGGCGTCCACGGCAAAACGTACGCCGGGCAGCACCAGCTCTTGGGAGCGCAGTTGGTCCGGGTCCAGGCCCACGGCCTGGCCCAGGCGCAGCCAGGCTTCGATACCACCGTCTTCACCCGGGGCACCGTCATGGTCCAGCAGGCGCTGGATCCACTCGCGGCGAATGTCCCGGTCCGGGCAGTTGGCGAGGATCGCCGCATCCTTCATGGGGATGTTCACCTGGTAGTAGAAGCGGTTGGCGACCCAGCCCTGGATCTGTTCGCGGCTTGCCCGGCCTTCATACATCGCCACGTGATAGGGGTGATGGATGTGGTAGTAGGCGCCCTTGGCGCGCAGCGCCTGCTCGAATTCGGCGGGGGACAGCGGGGTGTCGGTCATGTGTGTTCTCCGGGGGGCTGCCCTTTCGCGGGCAAGCCCGCCCCTAGGCAAAGGGGCCAAGGCTCTTGGGTCGAGCTTGTGGGCGATACGGCCTACAGCTCAATACTCATTCCGTCGTAAGCCACTTCCACCTTTCGGCGTACCAGTTCGGCACGTTCGGCGGAGTCTTCGTCGAGGATCGGGTTGGTGTTGTTGATGTGGATCAGCACCTTGCGCTGGCGGGGCAGCTGTTCCAGCACTTCGAGCATGCCTCCCGGGCCGTTCTGGGCCAGGTGGCCCATTTCCCGGCCGGTGCGGGTACCGACGCCACGGCGCTGCATTTCATCGTCTTCCCACAGGGTGCCGTCCAGCAGCAGGCAGTCGCTGGCGGACATGATCTCCAGCAGCGGCGCGTCCACCTTGCCCAGGCCCGGCGCGTAGAAGAGCTTACCGCCGCTGCGCAGGTCTTCGACGATCAGGCCGATGTTGTCGCCTGGGTGCGGATCGAAACGATGGGGCGAATAGGGCGGTGCAGCACTGCGCAAAGGCAGTGGGGTGAAGCGCAGGTTGGGGCAGGCCGGAACCGTGAAGCTCTGGTCGAGCTCGATGCGGTTCCAGTTCAGGCCGCCGTTCCAGTGGCTGAGCATCTTGAACAGGGGGAAACCGGTGCTCAGGTCTTCGTGGACCATGTCGGTGCACCAGACCTGATGCGGGCAGCCTTCGCGCAGGCTGAGCAGGCCGGTGGTGTGATCGATCTGGCTGTCCATGAGGATGATGGCGCTGATCCCGCTGTCGCGCAGTGCACGGCCCGGTTGCATGGGGGCAAAACCCTGCAGTTGGGCGCGGATGTCCGGGGAGGCATTGCACAGTACCCAGTTCACCCCGTCATCGGAAATCGCGATGGACGACTGGGTGCGAGCCTGGGCCCGCAGGCTGCCGTCGCGAAACCCTGCGCAGTTCACGCAGTTGCAGTTCCACTGCGGAAAACCACCGCCGGCGGCGGAACCTAGAATCTGGACAAACATGGACGCTCCCAGGGAAAAAAGACGTAGAACTGAAAATAAAAACGCCCCGGACGGACCGAGGCGTTGCGCTGCGTTTTCTGGCCAGAGGCAGAAATCAGCGGCTGGCGAAGTACATGGTGACTTCGAAGCCGATACGCAGGTCGGTGTAAGCAGGTTTGGACCAGGTCATAAAAATGCTCCTTTGAGGTGGGTGGGACGGGTATTGCCTATACATATAGTCCACCTCCGGCGGGAGATGTTCAGATGCTTAGGGGGCTATCTTACTAAATTCCCACAAAAGGTTGCCCGCAATTCTGAAGAAAGCTCGTTGCAGCACCGGTAATGATCATTCTGCCGCTTGCCAGGGCGCTCCTGGGCAAGGCCCGTTGGCCAGTACTGTCCAGCCGCCTGTCGCCGAATGCAGGGCCATGGCGGCCTGGGTCACGGCTGAGGGCGTGAGGGCCAGGATGCTGTCGTGCAGCCGCTCCAGGTAATCCGACGGATGGCCGGCCAGTTTCGCCTGCCACAGCAGTTCAGCGGCTTGCTCCAGGGGCAGGAGCGAGGCTTGGAACTGTTGAGCCAGAGCCTGTCGCTGTTCGTTCCAGAGAGGCTCGTCGAGCGCCTGGAGCTGTTCCGGCAACTGCTGGAGGAATTGTTCCAGGTGCTGAAGTATTTCCGTGAGCGTCGCCTTGGGCGATTGCACGCCGAACAGCAGGCCGGTCTGGCCATTGCGTTGGCGTATGGCGCTGAACACCGCGTAACCCAACTGCAACTCCACCCGCAGGCGCTGATAGAACGGCGTTTGGCAGAGTTGGCCCAGCAGGCGCCAGGCCGCTTCATCGGCAAGGCGGGTGCCGGGCGTTGGGCAGAACAGCAGCAGGGCCTGTTCGCTGGATGCCCCGGGGTACGTCTGCCAACGATGGGCGGTGTCTGGCGGTGAGGGTTGGCACAGGGCCGTATCTGCTGTTCCCGGCATCTTTTGCAGCGCTTGGCCAAGGGCTTCCTGAGTGCCGGCTGACAGCGCCAAGGCCAGGCCGTCCCATCGAGCACCAGCCCACAGGGCTTGCAGGGATTGAGGCTGTGCAACTGTCGGCTCGCCGGGTTGTGGTTGCTCGCTGAAGGCCTTGAGCAACTGACGGATCGGCATCAAGGGGGCATCGTCTGTCGTAGCTGCGCTCTGCAGCCAGAACGATTCGGCGGGCTGGTTCAGTTGCTTCAGCGCCTGCTGCAGCACTGCGGGCATGGGTTGCTGCAGGCCACTGAGTTTCAGCAACCAATCGGCGCCACTGGTGGTGAAGCTCAGTGCTACTCCAGCCTCACCCGCATCGCTGCGCAAGGGCGCCAGGCTATGCAGGAGGCGCTCGTGCACACCAGCTGGGGCGGGTGAAGCCAGGCGCCAGCGCAGAATCAAGGTCCCTTCGCGGCTATCCGCAGGCAGGGCCTGGCTGATGTTCAACGCCGAGCTCTCTCGCCGGCTTCGCGAGCGATCCTGGGCGAAGGTGCGTAGTCCTCGGTGCGCGCTGGTCTGCCCGCGAATCAGTCCTGCCCGCGGTGCTTCAGCGGTGCTGCGCAGAAAAGGGTTACCCGGTGGCAGGCACCACTCATGGCTGAAGTTATCCACAGCCTGCGGTTGCAACTGTGCGAGCAGCACCCTGAGGGCCTCGAGTCCTTGCGCATCCAGCTCGCCGACGGTCTGCCGGCTGTCCCGCTGGGCCAACTCCAGGGCGCTGCCGACCTGCAGCTGGCGTTGTTGCAGCAAGGCATATTCTGTTCGCAGCGCTGGCCAATCGTCCTGGGCGCTGAAGAAACCCAGCCAATCCGCCAGCAGTTCGCGGACCTGGGCCGGGGCCGTCGCCTCTGTTGTGCTCAGGTTCAATTGCAGATGCAACAAGGCCTGACCGGCAAACTCGTACAGCGTCTGTGCCTTCAGGCTCTGGGCCAATTGGCGTTGCTGGAGTCCGGCAAGCAGCCCGCCCGGCTTGGCCGATTGCAGCCAGGTGCAGAGAAAGTCCAGTGCAGGCGCTGCACCCTCGGGCAGTTGTTCCAAGGTGAACAGCAGGTCCAGACGGTGAGCATCGAGCTGTTGATAAGTGCCGATGCCGGTAGTCGACAGCGCAGGAGGCACGCTCTGCTCAAGGCGCTGGCCTTTCGGTAGATCTGCGCCATAGCGTCTGGCCAGGGCGCGGAGTTCTTCCAGAGACTGTGGCCCGGCGAGGCTCAGGGTCATTTGCCCGGCTTGGTAAAAGTCTTGGTGAAATTGCTGCAGCGCTTGCTGAAAAGCCTGGCTGGGCAGGTTGAGGCTGTAGCGGTTGCCAGCATGGAAGGCACGCAGCGGGTGAGCAGCGGACAGGCCATCGAACAGCGCGAACTGGCGTTGCGCCGCCCCATCCCGGGACCAGGCGATAAACTCCGCATGCAGCACTTCTCGCTCCCGACGCTGGTCTTCAAGACTCATCCTCGGTCGGGCGAGCATGTCGCACAGACGCTCCAGGCCACCGGCCAGGGCGCTGACCGGCAGCTCGAAAAAGAACTCGGTCGCGCGCTCACAGGTCTTGGCGTTCAGTTGTCCTCCCTGGCCCCGCACATAGGCCATCAATCCCTGTTCGGCGGGAAAACGCTCGGTGCCGAGAAACAGCAGGTGCTCCAGGAAGTGCGCCAGCCCCGGCCAGGCCAGTGGTACATCGTGGCTGCCGGCCGATACCCGCAGTGCGGCGGCGCAACGTTTCAAGTGAGGGGCATGACGCAAGGACACCCGCAGGCCGTTGGCCAGGGTTTCCACGTGAGGCAGAGGGTGGTTCAGCGCGGGCATGAGCACTTCCAGAACAGAGAAGCGCCCATGCTAGCGGATATCCCCGGATCAGCGCTTGCTCAGGTCGTCGTAAAGCTCGGGACGGCGATCGGCAAGATAGTGGTTCAGTGCCTGGGACTCGTGCATCAGCTGACGATCCAGGGTGCCGATGATCAGGGCCTCGTCCAGTCCGGCCAGGGCGATCCGGCTGCCATCGGGGGCGGCGATGCTGCTCTGGCCGCAGTAGCGGATCTGATCTTCCCGGCCGCAGTAGTTGGCGTAGGCCACGTAACACTGGTTCTCGAAGGCCCTGGCGCGAATGGTCACATCGGCGACGAAGTCGTAGGGAATCATGTTCGCCGTCGGCACCAGGATCAGTTCGGCACCGGCCAGGGCCAGGCGCCGGGCGTTCTCCGGAAACTCGATGTCGTAGCAGATCAGGAAACCGAGCTTCCAGCCGTTGAGCTCCACCAGGGGGAAGTCATCCGCGCCGGCGCTGAACATCGAGTGATCAAGGTCACCGAACAGATGGGTCTTGCGGTAGTTGCACAGGCGCTGGCCGTGGGCGTCGATCAGTTGCACGGCGTTGTAGATCTGCCCGTCGGCGCTGCGTTCCGGGTAGCCGTAGAGAATCGCCGTACCCGCCGCTTGAGCGATAGCGGCGATGTGCTGGGCCGAGGGGCCATCCTGGGCCTCGGCCAGAGCGCCGACGGCTTCCACACCGATGTTGTAGCCGCTGAGGAACATTTCCGGCAGCACCAGCAGATCGGCATCGGTGGCCTCCATGGCCACCTGATGCAGGCGTTGCAGATTGGCCGTCACGTCCAACGGCAATGGCGGGCACTGATACAGGGCGACACGCATGGTCCTCACTCCTCTGACTGGCTGACCGGGCACTGTAGCCGATGTCTCGTGTTCGGCGTACGGTCCGGCGCCGAGCCCCCAAGGAGCTCTCGCCGGTATTCGCTGCAGCCGCGCTCAGTATTGTTCAATCCGCCAGGGCGATAGGCCCGATCTCATGGAACACATCCCCTGGCCCCGGGTTCTCGGCATGGGTAGCGCCGCCGAAGTGTTTCATGATCCCCCACACGGCATTGAGCGACGTTTGCACCGCGCCCTCGACCCAGGCCGGGGTCCAGGACACATCGTCACCTGCGATGAAAATGCCGCGCTGTTCGGCAGGCATGTCTTCCTGCATGAAGTGCGCGTACATCCGCTGGTTGTAGCGGTAGTGGCCCGGCAGCGCGCCCTTGAAGGCGCCGAGGAAGTGCGGATCGGCTTCCCAGGACACGGTGATCGGATCGCCGATGATGCGGCTGGCGATGTCTACTTTGGGGTAGATCTTTTTCAGTGCGTCCAGGGCCAGTTTCACGCGCTTTTCCACGGGCTGCGGGAGCATCTTCAGGGCATCGCTCATCCACGAGTAGGACAGGCAGATCACCCCCGGCTTGTCGTCGCCGTTATCGAACAGGTAGGTGCCGCGGGTCAGGCGGTCGGTGAGGGTCATGCTCATCAGATCGCGGCCGGTTTCCGGGTCCTTGTCCTTCCAGAATGGCCGGTCGACCATGACGAAGGTCTTCGACGATTGCATGTAGCGGGTGCGGTCCAGGGCCATCCACATCTTCTGCGAGAACAGCGACTCCTCGCATTCGATCTGGGTGGTCAGCAGCCAGCTCTGGCAGGTGGTCAGCACGGCCGCGTATTCCCGGGTATCGCCCCAATTGTCGGTGACACTGAAGCGGCCGTCGGCGGCCCGGGCAATGCGCTTGACCCCGGTGCGTGGTGCACCGTTGTGCAGCGAGCTGAGGCTGGTGCCGGTCGGCCAGTGGGCGCAACGCTCGGGTACGTGGCGCCAGATGCCCAGGGGCACCTGCTCGACGCCGCCGACCACCAGATGCTGGTGGTCGTCGCAGTTGGTCATCACCACGCGGAAGATTTCCAGCATCGAGTTGGGGAAGTCCGAGTCCCAGCCGCCGGTGCCGAAGCCCACCTGGCCGAACACTTCACGGTGGTGGAACGACAGCTTGGCGAAGGCCTTGGAGGTGGCGACGAAGTCGTAGAACGTGCGGTCGTCCCACAGTGGCACCAGGGTGTTCCACAACTCCTTGAGGCGCGGCACATCGCGGTCGCGAATGGCTTGCTGGATCTCGCTGAAGCGCGAGCCGTCCTCCAGGGCGTCGGCCCAGGCGTCGGCGACTTCTTGGAACAAGGCCGGCAGGTCAGCCAGTTTCTGTGCGTAGTGGGTCTGGCCTTCGAGATCGATGACCGTGCTGCCCGACGCCGGGGTCAGCGGGTTGGGGAAGGGCTTGGTTTCAAGGCCGAGCTTGTCGACGTAGTGATAGAAGGCCGTGGACGACACCGGAAAGCGCATGCCGCCCAGCTCGGCGATGATCCCTTCGGCACCTTCGAAGGCCTGGGAGCGCAGGCGGCCGCCCATCTTCGACGCTTCATAGACCACCGGCTTGAGGCCCAGCTTCATCAGTTCGTAGGCGGCCACCAGCCCGGCGATACCGGCGCCGACAATGGCCACTTCGGTGCCGTGCTGGGCTTGGGGAATGCTGCCCAGGCCGGCGGGATGCTCAATCCAGTCGTCGAAGGCGAAAGGGAAATCTGGGCCGAAAATGGTGATCGGCTTCTTACCGTCTGCAGGATGGCGATTGTTCTTGTTCATGGCTGACCTTGGCGGGCGGCTCAGCAGAGTGCTGAGTATAGGAAAAGATGGCAGCCATTCTAGAGAGGGTGAAACACGTAAATAAGACGCAAACTGTCGTCGTTATGCATTGTTATTTATCAATATGACGAACAGATGATTCAGATTGACGGCGGAGTGCTATCGGCTGCGGCGCGTCAGAGCGCATGCCCGCGATCGATCTTGCTGCTGAGGATGATCGAGGTGGTGGTCTTTTCCACGCCGTCGACGCTGCCGATCTGGTCCAGCAACTGGTCCAGCTGTTCCGGCGAGTCGGTGCGCAGCCAGGCCACGTAATCGAACTCACCGCTCACCGCGCACAGTTGCTGGACCTGAGCCATGCCACTCAGGCGGCGCAGCACTTCCTTGCCGGAGCGCGGCTGGACCTTGATCCCCACATACGCCTGCAAGCCGCCGTCGACCACCCTCTGACCCAGGCGCACGCCATAGCCGGTGATGACCCGGGTCTTTTCCAGGCGCGCCAGGCGCGAGGTCACGGTGGTGCGGGCGATACCCAACTGCCGGGCCAGCATGGCCACGCTCTCGCGGGCGTTGATCTGCAGGGCGGCGATCAACTGACGGTCGACTTCATCAAGAACGGGAGGGCGGCTATCGGACAAGATGGGCTCCAGCACGGCTATCGAGGGAGCGAGCATGTTACAGCCTCGGGCAAACCCTGGCTGCTGCTGCCGATTGTCTGTTCGGATCGGGGGCTGATCTTTGGCGATCGGGACTTTTTTTGAAACAAATAGCCTGCGACAAGTTGTCATAAGTAACCAGTTAGTACATTCTCGCGACCTGGTTTTACAGATGGCAGAGGTTTGACATGAAAAACACGGGGGCTGCCACCGGCAGCCGATGGCTCCTGATGGGGCTGGGCGTTCTGATTGCCCTGATCGGGCTCGGCCTGGCGGGGGGCGGTGGCTATCTCCTGAGCCTGGGAGGCAGCGCCTACTTCTTGTTGATGGGCCTGGCGATGCTGGTGTCCGGCGTGCTGATCGCCCGGGCGAATCCCCGTGGTGCAAGGCTGTACGGCGTGGCCTTGGTGCTGACGGCGATCTGGGCGGTCTGGGATGCGGGCCTGGAATACTGGCCGCTGGTTTCGCGGGTGCTGACCTTTGCCGTGATCGGCCTGGTGGTGGCGCTGATCTACCCGACCCTGGTGCGTGCCTCCGGTGCTCGTCCCGGGCGTGGGGCCTATGGCTTGGCGGGGCTGCTGGGCGTTGGCGTAGTGGCGACCCTGGCCTACATGTTCGTGCCGACCCATGTGGTCAAGGCGGACAAGGTGCCGGCGATCCAGCCAGTGGCACCGGGCACTGAACAGAAAGACTGGGCCCATTGGGGCAACACCACAGCGGGTAACCGTTTTGCCGCCCTGGACCAGATCAACAAGGGCAATATCGGCCAACTGCAAGTGGCCTGGACCTTTCGCACCGGTGACTTGCCTGAAAGCAACGGTGCCGGTGCCGAAGACCAGAACACCCCGCTGCAGATCGGCGATACCGTCTACACCTGCACCGCCTACGGCAAGGTGTTCGCCCTGGACGCCGACACCGGCGCCGAGCGCTGGAAGTTCGACCCCAAAGGTTACGCGCCCAACTGGCAGCGTTGCCGTGGCTTGGGCTATTTCGACGCCTCGGCGGTCCCGGTAAGCCAGTCCTCGGTGCCTGCCGCTGCTCCTGCGGCTTGCACCAGGCGCCTGTTCCTGCCGACCGGTGATGCGCGGCTGATTGCACTCGATGCTGAAACCGGCAAGCCCTGTGAAGACTTCGGCCTCCAGGGCACGGTCGATCTGAAAACCGACATGGGCGAGATCAAGCCGGGCTACTACCAGCAAACCTCGACTCCCCTGGTGGCCGGTACCGTGGTCATCGTCGGCGGCCGGGTGGCGGATAACTTCTCCACGGGCGAACCGCCGGGCGTGGTACGTGCCTTCGATGTGCGCAGTGGTGAACTGATGTGGGCCTGGGACCCGGGCAACCCGGCCACCACCAAGCGTCCGCCAGCGGGTGAAACCTATACCCGTGGCACCCCGAACGTCTGGTCGGCGATGTCCTATGACGCCAAGCTGGGCCTGGTGTACCTGCCCACCGGCAACGCCACGCCGGATTTCTTCGGCGGTCAGCGCAGCGAGTTCGATGACCAGTGGAGCTCCTCGGTTGTCGCCCTTGATGTGAAGACCGGCCAGGTGCGCTGGCACTTCCAGACCACCCACCACGACCTCTGGGATTTCGACCTGCCGGCGCAGCCGCTGCTGTACGACATCCCGGACGACAAGGGCGGTGTGCAGCCGGCGCTGGCGCAAGTCACCAAGCAGGGCGAGATCTTCGTGCTCAACCGCGAGACCGGCAAACCCATTGCTCGGGTGGAAGAGCGGCCGGTGCCCCAGGGCAATGTGCCGGGTGAGCGTTACTCGCCGACCCAGCCGTTCTCGGTGGAGATGCCATCCATTGGCAACCAGACCCTGACCGAATCCGATATGTGGGGCGCAACGCCCTTCGACCAACTGATGTGCCGCATTCAGTTCAAGGGCATGCGCCATGAAGGTGTGTACACCCCGCCCGGGTTGGATCACGCACTGCAGTTCCCAGGCTCCCTGGGAGGCATGAACTGGGGCAGCGTGTCGGTGGACCCCACCAGCCACTACATGTTCGTCAACGACATGCGTCTGGGCCTGGCCAACTACATGATCCCTCGGGATCAGATCGCTGCCGGTGCCAGTGGTATCGAAATGGGCGTAGTGCCCCAGGAAGGCACGCCGTTCGGTGCCATGCGCCAGCGTTTCCTCTCGGCTGTTGGCATTCCTTGTCAGAAGCCGCCGTTCGGCACCATGTCGGCCATTGATCTGAAGACCAGGAAGTTGGTGTGGCAGGTGCCAGTGGGCACTGTGCAGGACACAGGTCCGCTGGGGATTCGCATGCACTTGCCGATTCCTATCGGCATGCCGACCCTGGGCGCTTCCCTGGCGACCCAATCCGGCCTGTTGTTCTTCGCCGGCACCCAGGACTTCTACCTGCGGGCCTTCGATACCGGCAATGGCAACGAAATCTGGAAGGCGCGCTTGCCGGTCGGTAGTCAGTCGGGGCCGATGACATACGTTTCGCCCAAGACCGGGCGCCAGTACATCCTGCTTACGGCAGGCGGTGCTCGTCAGTCGACGGACCGTGGCGATTATGTGATTGCCTACGCGCTGCCTAAATAGCCACCGCGTCACGGCACTCTAAAAAAGCCGCGCACTGCGCGGCTTTTTCATCAGCGCACGCCAGGTACTTCGGTCCTGGGTGATGCTGGAAAAGACTGCGCGAAGCGCGCCATGTCCTGATGCCAGGCAAAACCTGCGGGCACAAAAAAGCCGCGTATCACGCGGCTTTCAATTTGGTGGGCCCACACGGACTTGAACCGTGGACCAAAGGATTATGAGTCCTCTGCTCTAACCAACTGAGCTATAGGCCCTCAGTAGGCGGCGGATTATAACGATGGTTTCTCGGCTGTGCTATCCGAAAAGTCGGAAACCCGGATCTGCAGGAAGGTTGCGCAGAACTCATCGGCTTCCAGGGGCAGGCTGACGATGTAGCCCTGGATCTGCTCGCAGCCTTCGAGAGTGAGGAAGGTCTGCTGGGCCTGGTTTTCAACACCTTCGGCAATGACCGTGAATTGCATGCTGCGGCCCAGGGCGATGATGGCGCGGACTATCGCCACATCGTGGGGGTCGTCCGGCAAGCCGCGGACGAATGATTGGTCGATCTTGAGAAAGTCCAGAGGCAGGCGCTTGAGATAGCTCAAGGACGAGTAGCCGGTGCCGAAGTCGTCGATGGCCAGTTGCATTCCCAGATGTTTGAGCTGATGCAGTACCTCCAGGGCTTCTTCAGCCTGGCTCATGATGAAGTTCTCGGTGATTTCCAACTGCAGCAACCCAGGCGGCAGGTCATAGTCGCGCAGCAGTTGTTCGATGCGGCCCAGCAGGTTGGGTTGGCGCAACTGGGCACCTGCCAGATTCACTGACAGTGGCCCGAAATTCTCATAGCGCTGACTCCAGGTATGGAGTTGCTGGCAGGCCCGCTCCAGTACCCAGTCCCCGATCAGCAGGATCATGCCGTTCTCTTCCGCCAATGGAATGAAATGCTCGGGGGGGACGTCGCCGAAGTTGGGGTGGTGCCAGCGAATCAGCGCTTCGGCCCCCACCAGTTCGTGGCTGCTGAGGCTGATCTTGGGTTGGAAATAAAGAGACAGCTCTCCACGTTCGATGGCCCGCCGCAGTTCGTGCTCCAGGGCGACACGTTCGCTGGCCTGGGCGGTCAGGTCGCGGGTGTAGCGCTCGACCCGGTTGCGCCCCTTGGCCTTGGAGCGATACATGGCGGCGTCGGCGTTCTTGATCAGCGTGGCAACGTCGCAGCCGTCCTTGGGGTACAGGCTGGTGCCGATGCTGGCGCTGATGAAGAACTCGTGCTCGCCGGCCTGGAAGGGGGCGGTGAAGCAGTTCAGCAGCTTGGTGGCGATATGGTCGGCGTCGCTGGCCTGATGCAGGCCCGGGAGCAAGATGATGAATTCGTCTCCGCCCAGGCGGGCGACAGTGTCGATGTCTCGCAACTGTTCCTTGAGACGTACCGCGATGCCTTTGAGCAGCAGGTCGCCCACCGGGTGCCCAAGGCTGTCGTTGATGTGCTTGAAGCGATCCAGGTCGAGAAACAGCACGGCGCCCTGGCTGCCGTTTTCCTCTTGGCTGTTGAGCGCGGTCAGTAAGCGGCTTTCGAACAAGGTGCGGTTCGGCAGTCCGGTAAGGGGATCGTGGTGGGCCTGGTAGTCGAGGCGTGCCTGGGCATGCTTGAGGCTGGAGATGTCGGCGAACACCGCAACGAAATGGGTGATCTGCCGATCCTTGTTGCGCACTGCGTTGATCGTCAGCCAGTTGGGGTAGAGCTCGCCGTTCTTGCGACGGTTGGAGATCTCGCCCTGCCAGTGGCCTTCCAGGGTCAGTTGGTGCCACATCGCCGCATAGAAGGCGCTGTCATGCAGGCCGGACGCCAACAGGCGCGGTGTGTGTCCCAGGGTTTCACTTTCGCTGTAACCGGTGATCTCGCTGAAGGCACGATTGACGGCGCTGATGCGCTGCTGGGTATCGGTGATCATTACGCCTTCGGCGGTGCTCTCAAACACCGTGGCGGCCTGCTGCAGTTTTTCCTGCATCAACTGGCGGTCGGTGATATCCCGGGCAATGGTCAGCATGCAGTCGTCGTCGCCAATGGGCAGCGGTCGGCTCGACAGTTCACAGAGACGGATCTGGCCATCGTTGCGTCGGATGTGGCAGCTGAAGTCACGGACAAAACCGTCCCGCTGCAGCAGGTCGAGCAGTTGCTTGCGCTCGTTGAGGTTGACCCAGATTCCCAGGTCCAGAGTCGAACGATCCAGGGACATGGCACTGTTGAAGCCGGTGATGCGGCTAAAGCCCTCGTTGACCTCGATCAGCAGTCCATCCCGTTGCCGGGTCAGCAACAGCCCATCTGGCGAAGCATGGAAGGCTTTGGCGAACTTCTCCTCTGAGATCTGCAACTGTTGCTGGGTTTCCTTGAGCTGGCTGATGTCGCGCACTACCACCACCAGCGCCGGGGTGGTGTCGAGGTCGAAGGGTTCGGCGGAGATCAGGCCGGTGAAGACTTGGCCATTGTGGCGGCGGAAGGGCATTTCCAGGTTGCGGATGCTACCGGCCTGCAAGCGCTGCAAGAGGCTCGGGCCGACCCCCGGGATGCCCCAGATATTCAGTTCGGTGGCGGTCTGGCCAATCACGGTTTCGGCGCTCAGGCCGATCTGCTCCTCGAAGGCCTTGTTGACCTCCAGCAGGCAGCCGTCGGACAGGCGCGCGATGACCAGGATGTCCGGGCACTGCTGGAACACCGAGGCGAACTTCTGCTCGGAAAGGCGCAGGGCCTCTTCAGTGTGCTTGGTCTCGCTGATGTCGATCATCAGGCCGCGCATCACCGGCTCATGGCCGTGTTCGATCAGGCTGACGATATCGCGCACCCAGAGGCATCGGCCGTCGGCGGTGATCACTCGATAGTCGAGGCTGTGGTCGCGTCCGGCCTGTACTTCGTGGTCGCAGAAGGCCTGGGCGCGAGTCAGGTCGGCGGGGTGGATGATGTTGCGCCAGAACCCCGGGATCAGCCAGTGGGATAGGGGGTAGCCCAGCAGGGCTTCGGCATGGGGGGAGACATAGCTGTAAGTGAAGTCGCTGACACGCGCCTCCCAGGCGATGGCCGAGAGGCTTTCCACCAGGCTGCGGTAATGGTATTCACTGCGGCGCAACTCCTGTTCCAGAGCCACCCTGCGGGAGATCTCCGAGCTCAGGCGACGGTTGATGCGGATCACCACCGCCAGCACTGTGACCAACAGCAGGAGGCCGGGCAGACCGTACATCAGGACGTCCGACCAGAACGTCCGATGGTCGAGGACGCTGCCGACCCAATGCTGTTGAATCGCGCTGATTTCCTCGGCACTGAGGTCCGCCAGGACCTTGTCGAGTATGCCCGCCAGGATCTTGCTGTCCCGTGGGACGCCCATGGCCAACTGGTAGCGATAAGGGGTTTCGCCGCTGACGTACAGGCCCTCGAGCTTTAGCTGGCGCAGGCTCCAGACACTGGAGGCCAGATCGCCCACTACGGCGTCCACCTCGTCGGTGGCCAGGGCCTGCAGGGCCGAGCTGATATTGGGCAGGGCCACCAGGTTCAGGTCCGGGTGTTGGGTGCGCAGCAACTCGTGGGGGGCGTAGTTCTCCACCACCGCGACCTTGATGCCGTAGAGATCCTTGAGGTTGCGCGGTTGTGCGCCACCTGCATGGGCCAGGATAACAATGGGGAAGTCGAGATAGGGGCGGGTGAAGGCCATGTAACTCTGGCGTTCCGGGGTCGACATGATGCCGGGCAGCAGGTCCAGCTTGCCTTGCTTGGCATCTTCGAGCACGGCGGTCCAACTGGCCGGTTCGACGGGCGTCAGGGTGATTGACAGGCGTTCCTGGATCAGATGGATGTAGTCCGCTGCCAGGCCCTGGTAGCGGCCCTCTTCATCCCGATACTCAAAGGGCGGCCAGGAGGCATCTATACCCAGGCGCAGTTGCGGGTGGGCCTTGAGCCAGCCACGTTCTTCATCGGTGAGAGTCAGCGCGCCAGCCGTTGCGGTCCAGGTAAGTAGCGCCAGCAGAAGCATGGCCGACAGTCTGGGCATAACCGTCTCGTTATGGCACGGGGAATGTTTCGAGTGTAGACGGGCTATGGGGGTGGGGGAGGGAGGATCTGCAAAAAGCAAAACCCCCAGCTGGGCTGGGGGTTTTGGGCTTACTCGTCGAGGAAGGAGCGCAGATGCTCGCTTCGCGTCGGGTGGCGCAGCTTGCGCAGCGCCTTGGCTTCGATCTGACGAATCCGTTCACGGGTCACGTCGAACTGTTTACCAACCTCCTCAAGGGTGTGGTCGGTATTCATGTCGATGCCGAAGCGCATGCGCAGGACCTTGGCTTCACGGGCAGTGAGGCCGGAGAGTACTTCGCGAGTCGCTTCTTTCAGGCTCTCAACGGTGGCTACATCGATTGGCGACTGCATGGTCGAGTCTTCGATGAAGTCGCCCAGATGGGAGTCTTCGTCATCACCGATCGGGGTTTCCATGGAGATCGGCTCTTTAGCGATCTTCAATACCTTGCGGATCTTGTCCTCAGGCATTTCCATGCGTTCGCCCAGCTCTTCCGGGGTCGGTTCACGACCCATTTCCTGCAGCATCTGCCGGGAAATGCGGTTGAGCTTGTTGATCGTCTCGATCATGTGCACCGGAATACGAATGGTGCGGGCCTGGTCGGCAATCGAGCGAGTGATCGCCTGACGGATCCACCAGGTGGCATAGGTCGAGAACTTGTAGCCGCGACGGTATTCGAACTTGTCTACCGCTTTCATCAAGCCGATGTTGCCTTCCTGGATCAGGTCGAGGAACTGCAGGCCACGGTTGGTGTACTTCTTGGCGATGGAGATCACCAGACGCAAGTTGGCTTCAACCATCTCTTTCTTCGCGCGGCGGGCCTTGGCCTCACCGATCGACATGCGACGGTTGATGTCCTTGATCTCGGCAATCTTCAAGCCGGTTTCAACTTCAAGCGCGGTCAGCTTCTGCTGGCAACGGATGATATCCGGCTGCAGACGGGCAATGGCTTCGGCGTACTTGCTCTTGCCTTTGGCCAGGGCGTCGGTCCAGCTTTCATCCACTTCGTTGCCCGGGAACTGGCGCAGGAAGTCGGCACGCGGCATACGGGCATCACGCACGCAGAGTTGCATGATGGCGCGTTCTTGCTGACGCAGACGATCCAGGGCGCTGCGTACACGTTCAACCAGGCCTTCGAATTGCTTCGGAACCAGCTTGATCGGCATGAACAGTTCGGCCAGGGCCAACATCTCGGCGATGGCTTGCTTGTTCTCGCGGCCGTGCTTCTTCAGCGCCTTGCGGGTGATCTCCATCTGATCGGCGACGGCGCCAAAGCGCTGTGCAGCGACGACCGGATCCGGACCGCTTTCGGCTTCTTCTTCGTCTTCGGTTGCTTCAGCTTCTTCGTCATCGCTGTCGTCATCCGCTTTCGCGGTTTTGGTGTCGACAGGAGGCGGTACTTCGGCGGCAGGCGGCGTAATACCGTCATCCGGGTCGATGTACCCGCTGAGAACGTCAGACAGGCGGCCACCTTCGGTGGTGACGCGAGTGTATTCGGAGAGGATGTGATCAACCGTGCCAGGGAAGTGCGCGATTGCGCCCATCACTTCACGGATGCCCTCTTCGATACGTTTGGCGATTTCGATTTCGCCTTCACGTGTGAGCAGCTCTACCGTACCCATTTCGCGCATGTACATGCGCACTGGGTCGGTAGTGCGACCAATGTCGGTTTCCACAGCCGCCAACGCTGCGGCGGCTTCTTCAGCTGCTGCTTCGTCGGTGTCGGCTTCGGCCAACAAAAGGGCATCCGCATCCGGAGCACTCTCGAATACGTTGATCCCCATGTCGTTGATCATGCGGATGATGTCTTCCACCTGTTCCGGATCTGAAATATCCTCCGGCAGGTGGTCGTTGACCTCCGCGTAAGTCAGGTAACCCTGCTCACGTCCACGGCTGATCAACTCTTTGAGGCGAGACTGCTGTTGCGCTTTTCCGGACATAACACCCTATCCACTGAAGGTCTTGGCGGGCAAAAAACAAGCCGAGGATTATACCCGAGCTATGACCTCACGCGCCAGTTGAGGTCGGGTTTGATGCGGGAACATTGCGTTTTAGAAGCTCAACCAGCTGTATTTTCTCTTCGCTGCTGAGCTCGCTTTGGCGCGATTTCCTGAGAAGTTGTTCTAAAACACGCTCGCGTTGGCGGGCGGACAAGCTATTAATGGTGTCGAAAAACTGTTGTTCAAGGTTATCTCCGTCGATCAACCACTCTTTTTCTGCCAGTGCGGTAAGCAGGTGCCCCTGTTGAGTGCCGTGCCAGCGCGCCATCAGCTGATGAATAGAGCGTAGCTTAGGATTTTTCTGTACGGCTTCGATCAGGGCCACCAGCAACTGAGTGTTGGTGTTGTCGTCATCGGCAAAATGTCCGGCATCTTCAACTTTTTCTGCCAGTTGCGGGTGATGCAGCAGGGTGCGCAAGGCTGCAAGCGTAGGAGGCTCCACCGCCGCCGGGATGCGAGGGCCGCGAGGCTGGTCGCGATCGCCCTGGCGCTTGCCTTTGCCGTTCTTGTCCCAGGGCTTGTTTTCCCATTTCTTGCCACCGCCGCTTTTCTTCGGCGTCCACTCTTGTTGAGGGGCGTACGCTTCCTGATGGGGCTCGTGGTAGTCGGCATAATCCGGCATGGCGTCGTAGTCGATGCCGGCGTCATAGATTGGGGGGGCTTCCGCTGGGGCGCTGTGGGCTAGTTGATTCACCGTTTCATTGGTCAGGCCGGTGATTTCGGTCAGGCGCTGGCGCATCAGGGTGCGCAGGTTGGCCCCTGGGATTTTCTCGATCAGCGGTGCTGCCAGGGTCGCCAGATGAGCCTTGCCTTCCAGTGAGCGTGGGTCGGCCTCGTCGATCAGTTGCTGAAAGAAATAGTCCGCTAACGGCTGGGCGTGCTGGTTGATGCGGGCGCGGAAGGCGTCTGTGCCTTCGGAGCGGACCAGGGTATCCGGGTCTTCCCCTTCCGGCAGGAACAGGAAGCGCGCACGGCGCCCGTCCTGCAGGCAGGGCAGGGTGGCCTCGAGGGCGCGCCAGGCAGCTTTGCGTCCGGCTTGGTCGCCGTCAAAGCAGAACAATACGTTGGGCACAATGCGGAACAGGCGCTTGAGGTGTTCCTCGCTGGTGGCGGTGCCCAGAGTCGCGACGGCATTGCGCAGGCCCTGCTGGGCCAGGGCGATCACGTCCATATAGCCTTCAACGACGATGATCTCGTCGAGGTTGCGGTTGTTCTTGCGAGCTTCGAACAGACCGTAAAGCTCTTGGCCCTTGTGGAATACCGGAGTTTCCGGAGAGTTCAGGTATTTGGGTTTGTCGTCCCCCAGAACCCGGCCGCCGAAGGCAATGATCCGGCCGCGGGTATCGCGGATCGGGAACATCACGCGATCGCGAAAGCGGTCATAGCGTTTGCCGGTCTCGGCGTTCTCAATCAGCAGCCCGGCATCGATCATGGCCTTCTGCTGCAGAGTGTCGCTGCTCAGGTGCTTGAACAGGTTGTCCCAGCCGGGCGGCGCAAAGCCCAGGCCGAAGTCCCGGGCAATTTCGCCGGTGAGGCCGCGCCCCTTGAGGTAGTCGACTGCTGCCTTGCGTGCCGGGTGGCTTTTCAGTGCCTGGCGATAGTAGTCGGCAGCGGCGCTGAGCAGCGGGTACAGCGGTGAGTCTGTGGGTTGTCGGGGTTTGCGCTGGCCACGATTGCTTTCCTCGCGGGGGATCTCCATGCCGGCAGCTTTCGCCAGTTCCTCGACGGCCTGGGGAAAGTCCAGATTGTCGTGGTCCATGATGAAGCCGAGGGCATTGCCGCCTGCGCCGCAACCGAAGCAGTAATAGAACTGCTTGTCGGGGCTGACGCTGAAGGAGGGGGTCTTTTCCTTGTGGAATGGGCAACAGGCTGTGTAGTTCTTGCCGGCTTTCTTGATCTGCAGGCGCGAGCTGACTACATCGACGATGTCGGTGCGGTTCAGAAGGTCGTCAATAAAGCTCTGGGGAATAAGCCCGGCCATTGCGTTCTCGTCATCACTGCGGGGAAAAATAGCCCTGGCGACGCTGTCGAAAGATCAGGTGAGGCGGTGCCTGAAGGGGGGGCGCGGCTCGACCTGGTTTTCGGCTTGATCGCAGTCGGGAAGTGTATCTGCCGAACGTCCACTGACGTTAATTGCAATCAGTATTCGACTATTTGAGGCAGTGCGCTGAGTCCGACAGTGGCCGTTGGAGGGCCTCGGATAGCTCATCAAGCGGGCGCTGGAGAAGGGCGCCTTGGGCTGATCGTCTGCAGGAATCAGTAAGGGTGTGCTCGTCAGTAGCCTTGGAAGGCTCGTCAGAAAAGACGTGCACCGCTGGCAAGAAGCCAGGTCTGACGTGGTGAAGCAGATTCGTCTGGGTCGCATGGGCGGCTTTGACGGTGAAGCATCAAGCGTATTCCGCAAATGCCATTAGCCCGGCTGAGGGCCGGGCTTGGCAGAAGCTTGCAGCGAACGTCTGTGTATTAGTACAGACGTACGGCGCGGCGCTGTTCGCGCTGAACTTTCTTGGCGTGACGCTTAACAGCAGCAGCTGCTTTGCGCTTACGCTCGGAAGTCGGCTTCTCGTAAAATTCGCGGCTACGAACTTCAGCCAGAACACCGGCTTTTTCGCAGGAGCGCTTGAAACGACGCAGAGCTACGTCGAAGGGTTCGTTCTCTTTAACTTTGACGGCTGGCATCCAGAGCTACCTTCATTCATTACCGGGGTCAACGTTCTCGTCGCAAAAATCGCGGCTGAGGTCGTCGGTTTTTAAGGGTTGCGGATGTTAACCCCTCAACGCTCGGAATGCAAAGCCTCTGATCGAAAACCGCTGGCCGGGCGCGGGAGTGGCGACTATTATGCGCGCCTTCGAATTCAGCCTCTACAAGGCGCAAACCCATGCTAGTACTGGGATTAGAAACCTCCTGCGACGAAACCGGCGTCGCGCTTTACGACAGTGAGCGTGGCCTGCTGGCCGACGCGCTGTTCAGTCAGATCGACCTGCATCGCGTCTACGGTGGCGTGGTGCCGGAACTGGCCTCTCGTGACCACGTCAAGCGTATGCTGCCCCTGATTCGCCAGGTCCTGGCGCAAGCTGACTGTGTCTCCACCGAGATCGATGCCATTGCCTACACTGCGGGTCCCGGTCTGGTGGGTGCCTTGTTGGTAGGTGCCTCCTGCGCCCAGGCGCTGGCATTTGCCTGGGGGATTCCGGCCCTGGGCGTGCATCACATGGAAGGTCACCTGCTGGCGCCGATGCTCGAGGAGCATCCGCCGGAATTTCCGTTCGTCGCTTTGTTGGTGTCGGGCGGCCACACCCAGTTGGTCCGGGTTGATGGCATCGGCCAATACCAGCTGTTGGGCGAGACCCTGGACGATGCGGCAGGCGAAGCGTTCGACAAGACCGCGAAAATGATTGGCCTGAATTATCCAGGCGGCCCCGAGATCGCCCGCCTGGCAACACAGGGCGTCCCAGGGCGTTTTGTCTTCCCGCGGCCAATGACCGATCGTCCGGGCCTGGACTTCAGCTTCAGCGGCTTGAAGACCTTCGCCCTGAACACCTGGCAGCAGTGCGTCAGTGCTGGAGACGACGGTGAGCAAACCCGTTGCGACATCTCTCTCGCCTTCCAGCAAGCGGTGGTGGAAACTTTGACCATCAAGTGCAAGCGCGCCTTGAAGCAGACAGGCCTCAAGCGTGTGGTCATTGCCGGGGGTGTGAGTGCCAACAAGGCCCTGCGAGCCTCCCTGGAAAACATGCTCGCCGAGATGAACGGCAATGTGTTCTACGCTCGTCCCGAGTTCTGCACCGACAACGGCGCGATGATCGCCTATGCCGGCTGTCAGCGTTTGCAGGCCGGACAGCAGGAAAGCCTGGCGATCAGTGTGCAGGCACGCTGGCCGATGGAGCAGCTGTCAGCACTCTGAGAGAGGCGCGCAAGCTGAAGTCTTTTCATCTGTCGGATTCAAAAATGCCGTTCGCGCCCGGCAAACAGGTCGCGTAGATTGCCGCGATGGCGCCAAACGATCAGTAGCGTGAGTACGCTCATCGGTAGTAGTGCCTCAGGTTCCTGCCAGGCCAGTAGCGGCAGGGTCAGGGGTGTGGCGATCAAGGCGGCCAGTGAGCTGGTGCGGGTCAGGTAGAAGGTCAGCGCCCAGGCGGCGATGGCCAGGAGCGCCGCCGGGGGATAGAGCCCCAGCAACATGCCGGCAGCAGTGGCGACGCCTTTGCCGCCGCGAAAGCGGAAGTACAGTGGGAACAGGTGGCCGATTACGGCGTAGAGTCCGATCCACGCCTGTTGCTGCAACGAAAGCCCCGCAAGGTGGGCGATCAGCACAGGCACCAGGCCTTTGCACAGATCCCCCAGCAGGGTTAGGACAGCGAGTTTTTTGCCGGCCAGGCGCAGCATGTTGGTGGCACCGGCATTGCCCGAACCACTCATTCGCGGGTCGGGGTTGCCCGTGAGGCGGCTGAGCAAAATGGCGAAGGACAGAGAGCCAAGCAGGTAGGCGAGAATCGCCAGTAACCAAAACATGCTAACTATTCCGGGCGAGGATGCCCTGATTCTAACGGCGCATTGCGCCCTTGTCGTGCTGCGGAGAAGAGTGCTTGGACAGAGTGTTTATCGAAGGACTGGAAGTGGACACCGTGATTGGAGCCTACGACTGGGAGCGTGGCATCCGACAGTGTCTGCGTCTTGATCTGAGCTTTGCTTGGGATAATCGCCCGGCTGCTGCTGGGGACGATCTGACGCTGGCGTTGGATTATGCCAGTGTTTCCGCGCGGATCCAGGCGTTTGCCGAGCAGGCCCAGTACCAGTTGGTGGAAACCTTTGCCGAGCGTCTTGCCGAAGTGTTGATGAGCGAGTTTCACATTCCTTGGCTGCATTTGAAGCTGACCAAGCCAGGCGCTGTTCCGGCCGCCACTGGCGTGGGTGTGGAGATCGAGCGCGGATGTCTCTGACTCAGGTGTTTCTGGGGCTTGGTAGCAATATCGAGCGTGAAGCTCATCTGCGGGCCGGGCTCGATGCCTTGGCCGGTTTCCTGGTGGATATGCGTTGCTCGGCAGTGTTTGAAAGCCAGCCGGTGGGAATCAAGAGCGGTCCGTTCTTCAATCTGGTGGTGTCGGGTTACACCGACTTGCCGTTGACTGAACTGGACCGGCGTTTGAAGTTCATCGAGGCGGACAACGGTCGTTATGCCCCGGACCGCAAAGGTTTGCCACTGGATATCGATGTGCTGCTGTACGGCGACCTGACTGGCAATTTCGATGGCTTGATCCTGCCCCGTGCGGAAATCCTGAAGAATGCCTTTGTGCTTTGGCCGTTGTCGCTGATGGCGCCGGAGCGGCTACACCCATTGGCCGGCAAGAGCCTGGGGATGCTTTGGGATGAGGCGCAGATCGATCAGGTTCTAGCGCCTGTGGCCTTCGAATGGCAGGGCAGGCAACTGACGCCTCC
Source organism: Pseudomonas danubii (assembly GCF_042980055.1). Classification (NCBI taxonomy): domain Bacteria; kingdom Pseudomonadati; phylum Pseudomonadota; class Gammaproteobacteria; order Pseudomonadales; family Pseudomonadaceae; genus Pseudomonas; species Pseudomonas danubii. The sequence goes on along the minus strand of NZ_CP116502.1, from coordinate 565,049 downwards.
GGGCCTGTAACTCCTCGGGCTCTCCTTGTGCTGACAAGGCTGGAGCCTTGTCAGCAGTTTCTCAGGATGCGTGCTGTTCCTTGTAGGTCTTGATTGCCTTCAGTCGCTCCAGCCTCAGCGCCTCACCCAGTTCCGGGCCTTTGAAGCCCTGCTCCAGTAAAGGTTGAACCGCCACTGAGCGCGCCGCGTTGGCGGCGCCGTGCAGGTAATCTGCTTGGGGGTAAGGTCGTGACTCCAGCCCCAGGCGACCACGGGCGTCCATTTCGCAAGCAGCAATGAACTCTTCAAAGCGCTGCGGACGGCGGAAGACGTCGAAGCTTTGCAGCAGCTCAAGCAGTGTCGAAGCCTTCAGTTCCTGGGCCTTGTGGGCGTGGGTGTGATACTGCCCCACCAACAGCGCCAGCTCCTGGCATTCCCGTGGGGCCTTGAAGCGCTCATTGACGGCCTTGATCAGTTCAAGTCCCTTGTGCTCGTGACCAATGTGGCGTGGCCACTCCTCCTCGGGTGTCACGCCTTTGCCCAGGTCGTGGAGCAGGCAGGCCCAACGTACCGAGAGGGGCTGCTGGTGCAGCGCTGCTTGCTGCAACACGCTCAGGGTATGCAGGCCGGTGTCTATTTCCGGATGATGGGTCGGTGGCTGGGGAACGCCGAATAGTGCGTCGACCTCAGGTATCAATACGGCCAGGGCGCCGCAGTCACGCAATACCTGGATAAAGACCTGAGGCTGATCCTCCATCAGGGCGCGAGACATCTCCTTCCAGCTGCGTTCCGCCGTCAGGGCTTGAAGCTCGCCTGACTCGCTGAGTTGGCGCATCAATTCAAGTGTCTCAGGGGCCACGCTGAAGCCCAGGTCGGCGTAGCGCGCGGCAAAGCGTGCCACTCGCAGAACTCGCAGGGGATCTTCGGCGAATGCCGGTGAAACATGGCGCAACAGCCGGTTTTCCAGATCCTTTTGACCGTTGTAAGGATCAGTCACAAGACCCTGATCATCTTCGGCCATGGCGTTGATCGTCAGGTCGCGGCGAATCAGGTCCTCTTCCAGGGTGACTTCCGGGCTGGCATGGAAAGTAAAACCGCCGTAACCCCGTCCACTCTTGCGCTCGGTTCGAGCGAGGGCATATTCCTCGCCGCTCTTGGGGTGCAAAAACACTGGAAAATCGGCGCCCACCGGGCGAAAGCCCCTGGTGATCATGTCTTGCGCATTGGCGCCCACCACGACCCAGTCGACGTCGGTGACTGGTCTGCCCAGCAGGCGATCGCGTACAGCACCGCCGACTTTATAAATCCGCATAAAAAACCTCCGTTAGCGCGACAGGATAACCCTTGTGCCGCGCTAACGGAGGCTCGTTCTTGGGCTCAGAGGTGTATGACTGCCAGGTCCAGTCGTCCGTAGTCGTTTTCGTTGTGATCGCTTCTCGGCGGTACGTGAAGGGTTTTTATCACCTGATCGCCCTGCAGGGTTTCCAAGTGAATATCGAAGCCCCAGAGGCGGTGCAGGTGCTTGAGCACCTCCTCGGTGGAATCCCCCAAGGGTTTGCGATCGTGTTGCTGATGGCGCAGGGTCAGTGAGCGGTCGCCACGACGGTCGATGCTCCAGATCTGCACGTTGGGTTCTCGGTTGCCCAGGTTGTATTGCGCGGCCAGGGTTTCCCGAATGATTCGATAGCCGCTTTCATCATGGATTGCTGGTACCAGCAGGTCATCCTTCTGGTCGTCATCCATGATGCTGAACAGCTTGAGGTCGCGGATCACCTTGGGCGACAGATACTGCAGGATGAAGCTCTCATCCTTGAAGCTGCTCATGGCGAACTTGATGCTCGACAGCCAGTCGGTGCCGGCCAGTTCCGGGAACCAGCGGCGATCTTCTTCGGTGGGGTCTTCGCACATGCGGCGGATGTCCCGGTACATGGCAAAACCCAGAGCGTAGGGGTTGATGCCGTTGTAATAAGGGCTGTCGAATCCCGGCTGATAAACCACGCTGGTGTGGGAGGCGAGGAATTCCATCATGAAGCCGTCGGTGACCAGGCCTTCGTCATACAGGTCATTCATCAGGGTGTAATGCCAGAAGGTGGCCCAGCCTTCGTTCATCACCTGGGTCTGGCGCTGCGGGTAGAAGTACTGGGCGATCTTGCGCACGATGCGGACAATTTCTCGCTGCCAGGGCTCCAGCAACGGCGCATGTTTTTCGATGAAATACAGGATGTTTTCCTGAGGCTCGGCGGGGAATCGCGCGTTGTCCTTGTCGCTGTATTTGTCCGCGCCTTTGGGAATCGTGCGCCACAGGTCGTTGATCTGTTTCTGCAGGTGCTCTTCCCGATCCTTCTGCCGACGCCGTTCTTCCTCGGCGGAGATCGGGTAAGGCCGCTTGTAGCGATCGACGCCGTAGTTCATCAGGGCATGGCAGGAATCCAGCAGATCCTCCACGGCATCGATGCCATGGCGTTCCTCGCATTGCATGATGTACTGCTTGGCGAACACCAGATAATCGATGATCGAGCTGGCATCGGTCCAGGTGCGGAACAGGTAGTTGCCCTTGAAGAAGCTGTTGTGGCCGTAGCAGGCGTGGGCCACCACCAGGGCCTGCATGCAGATGGTGTTCTCCTCCATCAGATAGGCGATGCAAGGGTCTGAATTGATCACGATCTCGTAGGCCAGTCCCATCTGACCACGGCTGTAGGACTTTTCGGTACTGAGAAAGTGCTTGCCGTATGACCAATGGTGATAACCCAAAGGCATGCCCACCGAGGCGTAGGCATCCATCATCTGCTCGGCGGTGATCACCTCGATCTGGTTGGGATAGGTATCCAGAGCATAGCGAGCCGCAATACGGCTGATTTCGCGGTCGTAGGCCTGGATCAGCTCGAAGGTCCATTCCGAGCCCGTTGAGATGGGTTGGCGCTTCTGCTCTCTGGCGGTCATGTCACTAACCTGCGCTGGAAGAGTTCACGGAAGACCGGATAGATATCGCCGGCCGAAACCAATTGTTGCTGGGCGAACGTGTCGGAGAAGGCCTCGGCGATACGTTCGTACTCGAACCACAGGGCCTGGTGCTCACGTGGAGTGATCTCCACGTAGGTGTAGTACTGCACGAAAGGCATGATCTGGTTGATCAGGATATCGCGGCAGATGGGCGAGTCATCGTTCCAGTTGTCGCCGTCGGAGGCTTGTGCGGCATAGATGTTCCATTCGTTGCTCGGGTAGCGCTCGGCCATGATTTCCTGCATCAGCTTCAGCGCGCTGGAGACAATGGTCCCGCCGGTTTCCCTGGAATAGAAGAACTCTTCCTCATCCACTTCCCGGGCGCTGGTGTGGTGGCGGATGAAGACGACGTCGATCTTGTCGTAGTTGCGCTTGAGGAACAGGTACAAAAGGATGAAGAAGCGTTTGGCGATGTCCTTGGTCGCCTGGGTCATGGAGCCGGATACGTCCATCAGGCAGAACATCACCGCCTTGGAGCTGGGGTTGGGCTGTTTCACCAGCAGGTTGTATTTGAGGTCGAAGGTGTCGAGAAAGGGCACGCGGTGAATCCGCGCACTCAGGCGTTCGATTTCAGCTTCCAGTTCCTGGATATCGCCGAAGTTGTCCGGTTCTTCCCGCTTCAGTCGCTCAAGATCCTCCTTGGCCTCCCGCAGCTTGGCCCGGCTGCTGCCGGACAAGGCAATGCGTCGGGCGTGGGCCGAGCGCAAGGTGCGGATGATGTTGATCCGCGATGGGTTGCCTTCGTTGCTGATCCCGGCACGCACGGTCTTGAAGGTGTCTGTCCCGGTCAGGTTGCGTTTGACCAGGTTGGGCAGCTCCAAATCCTCGAACATGAACTCGAGGAACTCTTCCTGGGTAATCTGGAAGACAAACTCATCCATGCCTTCGCCGGAATTGCCTGCCTTGCCGCGGCCAGCACCGCCTCCACCGCCGCCTTGAGGCCTGGCGATATGTTCGCCTGCTGTGAATTCCTTGTTGCCGGGATGGACCACGGTCTGTTTGCCGCCACGGCCGTGGTGCAGCACCGGTTCGTCGATGTCCCGTCCGGGAATACTGATTTGTTCGCCATGCTCCATATCGGTGATGGAGCGGCGGCTGACGGCCTCTTCGACGGCCTTTTTGATGTGGTCACGGTAGCGCCGCAGAAACCGCTGGCGGTTCACCGTGCTCTTGTTCTTGCCATTGAGACGTCGGTCGATCACATAGCTCATGGGCCCCTCCGGGGAGCTTCAAGACATAAGCCTCAAGCCGTAAGTCACGCTGCAGCAGAGCCTGTGAGGGCTCTACGGCACCGCGCTTGCAGCTTGTGGCTAGAAGCTTGCAGCTGCTTTACTGCGATTTTCTGACCCGCAGATACCATTCGGACAGCAGCCGTACCTGTTTGTCGGTGTAGCCGCGCTCGACCATTCGTGTGACGAAGTCGTTGTGTTTCTGCTGATCCTCCTTGCTGGCCTTGGCGTTGAAGCTGATGACCGGCAGCAGATCCTCGGTGTTGGAGAACATTTTCTTCTCGATGACCACCCGCAGCTTCTCGTAGCTGAGCCAGGTGGGGTTCTTGCCATTGTTGTTGGCTCGTGCCCGCAGGACGAAGTTGACGATTTCGTTGCGGAAGTCTTTCGGGTTGCTGATGCCCGCAGGCTTTTCGATCTTCTCCAGCTCTTCGTTGAGGGCAACGCGATTGAGGATTTCGCCGGTTTCCGGGTCGCGGTATTCCTGATCCTGAATCCAGAAGTCCGCGTAGAGCACGTAACGGTCGAAGATATTCTGGCCGTACTCGCTGTAGGACTCGAGGTAGGCAGTCTGGATCTCCTTACCGATGAACTCGATGTAGCGCGGTGCCAGGTACTCCTTGAGGAAGCGCAGGTAGCGCTCGCGGGTTTCTGCCTGGAACTGCTCCTGCTCGATCTGCTGCTCCAGCACATACAGCAGGTGCACCGGGTTGGCCGCCACTTCATGGGGATCGAAGTTGAAGACTTTTGACAGGATCTTGAAGGCAAAGCGGGTCGATAGGCCATTCATGCCTTCATCGACGCCGGCACTGTCGCGGTACTCCTGGATCGACTTGGCCTTGGGATCGGTGTCTTTCAGGTTCTCGCCGTCATAGACGCGCATCTTCGAGTAGATATTGGAGTTTTCCGGCTCCTTGAGGCGCGACAGCACAGTGAACTGTGCCAGCATCTTCAGGGTGTCGGGGGCGCAATGGGCCTTGGCCAGCGAGCTGTTGAACAGCAGCTTGTCGTAGATCTTCACCTCATCGCTGACACGCAGGCAGTAAGGCACCTTGACGATGTAGATACGGTCAATGAAGGCTTCGTTGTTCTTGTTGTTGCGGAAGGTGTGCCACTCCGATTCGTTGGAGTGGGCCAGCAGGATGCCGGTGAAGGGGATCGCCCCCAGCCCTTCGGTGCTGTTGTAGTTGCCTTCCTGGGTGGCGGTGAGCAATGGGTGCAGCACCTTGATCGGTGCCTTGAACATTTCGACGAACTCCATCAGGCCCTGGTTGGCCCGGCACAGTGCCCCGGAGTAGCTGTAGGCGTCGGCGTCGTTCTGCGGGAATTCTTCCAGTTTGCGGATATCCACCTTGCCCACCAGGGCCGAGATGTCCTGGTTGTTCTCGTCCCCGGGCTCGGTCTTGGCCACGGCGATCTGGTTGAGAATCGACGGGTACAGTTTCACCACCCGGAACTGGCTGATGTCACCGCCGAACTCCGCCAGGCGCTTGGTGGCCCATGGCGACATGATGGTGTTGAGGTAGCGCCGCGGGATGCCGAAGTCTTCTTCGAGAATGGCGCCATCTTCCGTGGCATTGAACAGGCCCAGCGGCGATTCGAAGACCGGGGAGCCCTTGATGGCGTAGAAGGGCACTTTTTCGATCAGTTGCTTGAGCTTCTCGGCCAGGGACGATTTACCACCGCCCACCGGACCCAGGAGATAGAGGATCTGTTTCTTCTCTTCCAGGCCCTGAGCAGCGTGGCGGAAATAGGAGACGATCTGGTCGATGCATTCTTCCATGCCATGGAAGTCTTCAAAGGCCGGATAGCGCCGGATTACCTTGTTGGAGAAGATTCGCGACAGCCTCGAGTTGGTCGAGGTGTCCAGCAGCTCGGGCTCGCCGATGGCCAATAGCAAGCGCTCGGCAGCGGATGCATAGGCGCTTCGGTCCTTTTTGCACAGTTCCAGGTATTCCTGCAGCGAAAACTCTTCCTGGCGTGTGGATTCGAAGCGTTGTTGGAAGTGGCTAAAAATACTCATGACGTCACCTCGCTCGATACGTGGAGCCGGCGTCGGATCAGTCAGTCAAGTGCTGGCATGCAACTGAAAGCCCAGTTGCTGTTTACCCCCCAGAACACTTTCAAAGCTATCGACCTTGAAAGCTAGTACCGATGACCCGCTCGCCGGTGTACCGGCTCTCCCCTGATTTGGATGGCCTGAGGCTAAGGATAGTTCGGAATCCGGGAGGTCAAGGCGAGATGGGGAATTAGTTGCGCACTACCGTTCGTCCGGTGGCGCGCAAGCCCGCGTAGTACGCGGGCTAGAGCTACTGAAAAAAATTATTCGGCGGTGCCCTGAGCGATTTCCGTCGGGTAGGTGCTGCGCCAAAGTTCGAAGCCGCCATCGAGGCTGTAAACGTCGGAAAAGCCCTGGCTCACCAGATACGCGGCAGCGCTCTGGCTGGAGTTGCCGTGATAGCAGACCACCACCAATGGGGCATCGAGGTCGGCACCGCGAATGAAGTCGGAAATGGAGTGGTTATCCAAGTGTTGCGCGCCGCTGATATGGCTCAGTGCATAGGTTTGCGGATCGCGGATATCCACGACCACTGCACCTTGTTCGCGCAGTGCCTGGGCCTGTTCTGGAGGGATGCGTTTGAATTCGCTCATGGCGGGCTCCTGGAGCTTGGTAATCAGCGCCGACTAGCGCTTTGCCGGGATGGGCAAGGGTTCGGGGGAAAGGGGCGCGGTATGCCCCTGGGCGTCGCAATCGCAGGTCAGGCGCACGCCGGTATCAACATTCAGCAAGGTCATGGCCCCGCCCCAGACGCAGCCGCTGTCCAGGGCAAAGATGCCGGGTTCGTTGCTATGGCCTTCCAGGGCTGCCCAGTGGCCGAAGATGATCTTCAGGTCCCGGGTCTTGCGCTCCTTGTGACTGAACCAGGGGGCGTAGCCCGGTGGTGCGGTGTTCAGCCCTTCCTTGCTCTTGAGGTCGAGCTTGCCTTCGCTGGTGCAGAAACGCATGCGGGTGAAGTAGTTGGTGATGACGCGCAGGCGGGTCACGCCCTTGAGGTCGCTGTCCCATTTGGCTGGGTCGTTGCCGTACATGCCATCGAGGAAGGGCTCGAAGAGGTTGTCGTCGCGTAGCGCTTCCTCGACTTCGGCGGCGCACTTGAGGGCCTTCTTCAGGGACCACTGCGGGGCGATGCCGGCATGGACCAGGGCCACGTTGCGGGCTTCGTCGTAGTGCATCAGCTTTTGCTGGCGCAACCACTGCAACAGTTCTTCGCAATCTGGGGCTTCAAGGATTTCCCGCAGCGTGTCGGACTTCTTCAGCCGTTCGATATTGCGCCAGGCTGCCAGCAGGTGCAGGTCGTGATTGCCCAGCACGCAAACCAGCGAATCGCGGATGGAATAAAGGTAGCGCAGGGTTTCCAGTGACTGTGGGCCGCGATTGACCAAGTCTCCCACCAGCCACAGGCGGTCCCGGGCAGGGTCGAACGCGACTTGTTCAAGCAGGCACTGCAGTGGTTCCAGGCAGCCTTGCAGATCGCCGACGGCGTAGGTTGCCATCAGTGCAGGGCCCCGGGGACCGCCAGGCGGAAGGGGGCAATGATGGCGTCGAACTGTTTGCCATCCTCGGCCAGCATCTGGTAACTGCCCTGCATGTTACCGACCCGGGTGGTCATCACCGTGCCGCTGCTATAGGTGTGGCTCTTGCCAGCGGCAATCAATGGCTGCTGGCCAACCACGCCAGCGCCACGAACCTCTTCTACATGGCCATCACCGTCGGTGATTACCCAGTGCCGGGACAGCAGCTTGGCTGGGAGTGATCCGTTGTTCTGAACGGTAATGGTGTAGGCGAAAGCGAAACGGTTCTGCTCGGGTTGCGATTGGTCTGCCAGAAAGCGGGTGACGACGCTGACGTCGACCTGATAACGAGGATCGGACATGCAAAAGGCCTTTAAAGCAAAGCGGGGCGCGGGACAAAGCTGATGGAGGTCAGTCTAGGTCAAGTATCGGGTAGTAAACCAGACATCCTGTCCGGCGTCCTACTCGATCTCGGGCAAGGGCGTTTCTCAGTCGTTGGCAGGCTTGGGCTGGTCGGCCAATTGATCGGCTAGGCGTACAAAGGCGGCCAGATCCAGCTGCTCGGGGCGCAGGCTGCCATCGACACCGGCGGCTTCGATCTCGGCGCTGCTGAGGAGGGCCTTGAGGGTATTGCGCAGTGTCTTGCGACGCTGGTTGAAGGCTTCGCGGACGATGCGCTCCAGCAGGCGATGATCCTTGGCTGGATGTGGCAGCACCGCGTGAGGTACCAGGCGCACGATGGCCGAATCAACCTTCGGTGGAGGATTGAAGGCGCCGGGGCCTACGTTGAACAGATGTTCCACTCGGCAGTGATACTGAACCATGATCGACAGGCGACCCCAGTCACCTCCACCAGGGCCAGCGGCCAGGCGCTCGACCACTTCCTTTTGCAGCATGAAGTGCATGTCGCGGATCAGCCCGGCGTTCTGCAGCAGGTGGAAGATCAGCGGGGTGGAGATGTTGTAGGGCAGGTTGCCGACCACCCGCAGGCTGCTTGGTGCGGCGCCCAGCGTATTGAAGTCGAACTTCAGGGCATCGCCCTGGTGCAGGTTGAAGTTGCTCTTGCCGGCGAACTGCTGGTTGAGGATCGGGATCAGATCCTTGTCCAGCTCCACCACGTCCAACTGGGCTCCGCTGCTCAGCAGGCCTTCGGTCAGGGCGCCTTGGCCCGGGCCGATTTCCAGCATGCGGTCTTCGGGTTTGGCGTGGATGGCCCGCAGGATACGGTCGATAACGCCGGCGTCATGCAGGAAGTTCTGGCCGAAGCGCTTGCGCGCCCGGTGTTGGTATTGCTCGCTCATAAACGGTTCTCGGCCATCTGGTAGGCGGTTTCCAGGGCGACCTGCAGGCTGCCGGTGTCGATCTTGCCGCTGCCTGCCAGATCCAGGGCGGTGCCGTGGTCGACGGAGGTGCGGATGATCGGCAGGCCGAGCGTCACATTGACGGCCGCGCCGAAGCCTTTGTATTTCAGCACGGGCAAGCCTTGGTCGTGGTACATCGCCAGCACTGCGTCGCAGTGCTCCAGATATTTGGGGGTAAACAGAGTGTCGGCAGGCAGTGGGCCGCGCAGGTCCATGCCTTCGGTGCGCAGACGCTCTAGGGTAGGTTCGATGATGTCGATTTCTTCGCGGCCCAGATGCCCGCCTTCACCGGCATGAGGGTTGAGTCCGCAAACCAGGATCCGTGGTTGGGCAATACCGAACTTGTGTTGCAGGTCGGCATGCAGGATTCGAGTGACTCGCTCCAGGCGTTCTGCGGTGATGGCATCGGCAATCTCCCGCAAGGGCAGGTGGGTGGTCACCAGTGCCACGCGCAGGCCGCGGGTGGCCAGCATCATCACCACCTGTTCGGTGTGGGTCAGGTCCGCAAGAAATTCGGTATGCCCGGAAAAGACGATCCCGGAATCGTTGATCACGCCCTTGTGCACAGGAGCAGTGATCATGCCGGCGAAGTGCCCATCCAGGCAGCCCTGGCCGGCGCGGGTCAGGGTTTCCAGGACGAAGGCTGCATTGGCCTGGTCCAGCTGGCCGCTGACCACCGGCTTGGCCAGAGGCGTGTCCCAGACATACAGGCTGTCTGCGGGTGCGGGTTCAGTCGGCAGTTGTTCCAGAGTCACCGGCAGCAGATTGACTGCCACACCCAACTGCGCGGCCCGCTCAAGGAGCAGGTCGCGGCTGGTGATGGCAATCAGGGGGTATGGCTGGGGTTGCGAGGCGAGCAGCAGGCACAGGTCAGGACCTATACCCGCCGGTTCGCCGGGTGTCAGAGCGAAACGTCTGGGTTTCACTGGGCCGCCTGTTCAGCGCCAGGCAGTTTGATCTCGACGTAGGCCTCATCACGGATCTGCCGCAACCAGGTCTGCAGCTCTTCGTCGTACTTGCGGTTACGCAGGACGGTCATGGCTTGTTGCTCGCGGGCCTGGCTGGTGCTGTCGGTGGCGCGACGGCCAAGGACTTCCAGTACGTGCCAGCCATAAGGGCTCTTGAACGGCTTGGACAGTTGACCTTGTGGGGTCTTGGCCATCACTTCGCGGAACTCAGGCACCAGGGCGTTCGGGTCGATCCAGTTGAGGTCGCCGCCGTTGAGCGCCGAACCCGGGTCTTCCGAGTAGCTTTTCGCCAGTTCGGAAAAGTCTTCGCCGGCTTCGATGCGGTCGTAGAGTTTTTGCGCCAGGCGCTTGGTCTCTTCTTCGCTGCGAATCTCGCTTGGCTTGATCAGGATGTGGCGCACATGCACTTCATCGCGCACCTGATTGCCGCCACCGCGCTTGTCCAGCAGCTTGAGAATGATAAAGCCGCCTGGGGTGCGCGCTGGTTGGGTGATATCGCCCACGGCCATTGCACTCAGTTCACGGTCGAACGGAGGAGGCAATTGAGCAGCTTTACGCCAGCCCATGTCGCCGCCTTCCAGGGCGTTGTCGCTGCCGGAGCGGGCAATCGCCAATTGCGCGAAGTCCGCACCTTGCTTGAGTTGCTGGTACACGTCCATGGCCTGGCGGGCGGCACTCTGAATCGCTTCGGAGTTGGCGCTTTCCGGGGTCGGGATCAGGATATTGGCCAGGTGCAGTTCTTCGGAGAGCTGCATCTTGCCCAGGTCCGAGGCCAGGAAGTTCTTCACTTCCTGTTCCGACACCTGAATACGCTCGGCCACCCGGCGCTGACGCACGCGGCTGATGATCATTTCACGGCGCACCTGGTCACGAGCGTCTTCATAAGACAGGCCGTCGCGGGCCAGAGCGGCACGGAACTGCTCGATGCTCATGCTGTTGCGCTGGGCAATGGTGCCGATGGCCTGGTTCAGTTCTTCATCGGTGATGCGGATGCCGGAACGTTCGCCAATCTGCAGTTGCAGGTTTTCAACGATCAGACGCTCCAGAACCTGCTGTTCCAGGACGCTGGTAGGCGGCACACCACCGCCACGCTTGGCGATGGTTTGCTGAACTTCGTTAACCCGCTGGTCCAACTGGCTCTGCATGACCACGTCGTTGTCGACGATGGCCACAACCTTGTCGATGGACTGCACTGCGGCGCTGGCCGCAGTGCTCAGGAACAGCGCGCCCAACATCAGCGGGCGCAGACAATCAGAAAGCTTGGTCTTCACGTTCACGATAACCTTGGATGCCTTTGTCGAGGAAGCTCTCTACTTTGGTGCCCATGACGCCACCGAGACCCTTCAGAACAATTTGGAGGAAGATGCCACGGTCGCCTTTCTCGTTCTCCGGAGCGTTCTGACTGAACTCGTCATACTTGACCCAGTAACGGCTGATCAGGCGCAGTTTCCAGCAGCAGTTGTCGTATTCGAAACCACCGAAGGCCTCGAGCGTGCGGTTACGGTTGTAGTCGTACTGCCAGCGGCTGATGGCGTTCCATTGCGGCACGATCGGCCAGATCACCGAGAAGTCATGCTGCTGGATCTTGTAGTAGTCCTTCACGTAGCCAGGCGTGCCTGGAGTGCCGTAGTCGCCGCCCATTTTCCAGGTACCGCTGTTCTGGTCGTAGCGGATCTGGTCGTTGCGATAGCGATAGCCGGCGTTGACCACCTTGTTCGGGTTGTCTTCAGGCTGGTAGTGGAACATCGCACTGCCGGAGCGTGCGGTGTGGCTATCCGGGTCCCAGTTGTACTCTGCGTTGGCGCGCCAGTCGCGGTTGAAACGGTATTCGTATTCAAGGGCGTAAGGCGAGACGTTGGACGTTGCATCGTCGCGAGTGCGGTAGTCGATACCCGGCAACTGGACGGTGCGATCCTTGAAGTACAGGGCCTGGCCAACGCTGACGCGCTGACGCTGGAAGCCGTTGTCTTCGATCCAGCGGCTGGTCACGCCCAGAGACAGCTTGTTCTCGTCGCCGACACGGTCTGAACCAGAGAAGCGGTTTTCACGAAACAGCGACGAGTAGTTGAAGGTGGATTCGCCGGTATCGAATACCGGGATGTCCTTCTGGTCTTCCTCGGGTACATAGAGGTAGAACGCACGCGGCTCCAGGGTCTGGCGGTAGTTCTTGCCGAACCATTGAGTGTCACGGTCGAAGTACAGGCCGCCGTCGACGCTGGCGATTGGGACGCCGCGGTTTTGTGAGCTCTTGTACGACTCACCCAAGGCAGCAGCTCTATTCCTGTTGGTGACCAAGTCGTCTTTGCCTTGGCCATCCAGATCAAGATTGTACTGGGTGTACATATACTTCAGGGATGGAGTCAGATAGCCATAGCTCCAGTTCAACGGCAGGCTGACACCGGGCTTGAGGTTCAAGCGATCACCATTGGCGCGGGCCAGGCCCGCTACGTTGGTGTCCAGGCGCGGATTGCCTACCAGCCCGGTGATAGGATCAATCGGTCCGCCATCTTTATCTGTGTAGTTGCCCTTCAGTAGATCCCGCTCAAACCGAACCAGCTCGGTTTCATAGGTGAAATCCAGACCTTGCGGATGGTACGGCAGGGCACCGTTGAAGGTGATCTGCGGCAGCTTGTTGTACGGAGTGATGTTGGAGACGCTTGCCAGCTCAAACGCTTGTACGTTGAGGCGTGCGGTGTAGTCATCGCCGCGGTAGGTCACTACGCCTTGCTGGTTGACGTAATCGTTAGTTTTCACGCCGATCTGATCGGTTTCCAGGTCCTGGAAGTAATACGGATCGCTGATCTTGGTGTAGTCGACCTCGGTCATCACCCGCGAATCAAGCCCGCCCTTGTGCTGCCAGTTGAGCATGTAACGGGTTTTTTCGTAGTCGGTCTGCTTCTTGCGATCGGTGTCGTCGTCGTTGAGGTAGGCGGCGCCGAACTGACCTTCGCTGCTCTTGGTCAGGTAGCGGAACTCGCCTTCCATCAACAGGCCGCGCTTGGACATGTAGCGCGGGTACAACGTGGCATCGTAGTTCGGTGCCAGGTTGAAGTAGTAGGGCGTGACCAGCATGAAGCCGGTATCGCCGCCTGTGCCGATGCTCGGCGGCAGGAAGCCGGACTGACGACGGTCGTCGATCGGGAAATAGATATACGGGGTGTAGAGCACCGGAATGTCTTTGACCCGCAAGGTCACGTTGGTCGCGGTACCGAAGCCGGTGGCCGGGTTCAAGGTGATGTTGTTGCCCTTGAGCTGCCAGGCGTTGCTGTTCGGTTCGCACGTGGTGTACGTACCATCCTTGAGGCGGATGATGGCGTTTTCCGCACGCTTGGCATACAGCGCACTGCCGCGAACCCGCGACTTGTGCATCACGTATTCGGCGTTATCGACCTTGGCTTCGCCAGTGTCGAGTTGCACGTCGGCGTGGTCGCCGACCATCAGCGTGCCGTTATCGCGGATGCGTACGTTGCCGCTGAGCTCGCCACGGTTCTCGGCCTGATACAGGTTGGCCTCGTCGGCTTCGACCTGCATGCTGCCCTGGCGCATGACCACGTCACCGGCCAGGGTCGCCACCTGTTCTTCCTGCTGATAACGCGAGGCCTTGGCACCGATAAAGGTGGGGGCGTCACTTTTATTCGTCTTGTCATTCATGCCAGGACGAATTGGTTCGATATAGGAACCAGAGCAGTAAGGACCGGTTTCGGCCAATTGAGCGGCGGTGAGCTTCTCGCGCGGTACCCAGTCGAGGTGGCTGTAGTCCGCGCTGCGGGACTTCAGACCCCGGCCTTTGGCCTCGGTGACCAGCACTGGCTTGTCGCCGGTAGCTTGTTCTGCGGTACCACTGTCGGTTGCGGTGGCGCCGTTGGAACTGACCGAGCTGGCATCGTGAATCGGCCGTGGAGGCAGTGGGGCTGCACTGGCTTTCGGCGCACAGGCCCAGCCACCCGAAGCAGAGACTGAGCAGTCATACTGTTCCGCGGCGACCACGAAGGAAGTGGCTAGAGGTTGCAGGGCCAGCAAACCGCCGGTAACCAGCAACGGAAATTTTTTACGAAACGCGGGGGATTTCAATGCCATCTTATTAGTCCGGGCTTCCTGCGTGCCATCTGCCCGCGGTGTGGGCCGCACGCCTCTCGATGGTCTGAAAAAGATGCTGGATAATAAAGCATGACCCGCTTGACGGCTAGCGCCGTCGGAGACCCTTGTAATGCCTGACCAAGATGTACGCTTGCAACACCTGAAAGTTTGGCTCGATGAGCAGTTGGCGATTGTTTATGCAGCACAAGGCTGGGGTGAAGTACCCCCGGCGACATTGACCGCGGCCAGCAGCGACGCGAGTTTCCGCCGTTATTTCCGTTGGCAGGGTGCAGGCCGCAGCTTTGTGGTCATGGATGCTCCGCCCCCCCAGGAAAACTGCAAACCCTTCGTGGATATCGCCCAGTTGCTGGCGACTTCCGGCATCAATGTGCCGAAAATTTATGCCCAAGACTTGGTTCGGGGCTTTTTATTGCTCAACGACCTGGGCAACAAGACCTACCTCGACGTGATCGACGAAAGCAATGCCGATGCACTTTTCGAGGATGCACTGCAGGCCCTGCTGGCGTTTCAACAGTTGCCTATGGATGCGCCACTGCCCAGCTACGATGTCGCTCTGCTGCGCCGTGAACTGGAGCTGTTTCCTGAGTGGTACGTCGGACGTGAACTGGGTGTCACGCTCAGCGCGCAGCAGCGCGAACAGTGGCAGCGGGTCAGTGACCTGCTGATCGACAGCGCCCTGGCGCAGCCCAAGGTGCTGGTGCATCGCGACTATATGCCACGCAACCTGATGCTCAGCGAGCCGAATCCTGGGGTGCTGGACTTTCAGGATGCGGTCTACGGCCCAGTGACCTACGACGTGACCTGCCTGTTCAAGGATGCCTTCCTCAGTTGGCCGCAGCCCCGTGTGCGTGGCTGGCTGGAGGGCTATTGGCACCAGGCCCGAGCGCTGGGGATCCCGGTCCAGGAAGACTTCGAGGAGTTCCTCCGGGCCAGTGACCTGATGGGCGTACAGCGTCACCTCAAGGTGATCGGTATCTTCTCGCGGATATGCCACCGCGACGGCAAGCCTCGTTACCTGGCCGACGTGCCACGATTCTTTGCCTATATAGAAGCAGTGCTGGCCCGTCGTCCCGAATTGGCCGAGCTTTCGCAACTGCTGCTCAGCCTGCGCCAGCCAGCGGGAGCCGATGCATGAAGGCAATGATTCTGGCCGCCGGCAAGGGCGAGCGCATGCGCCCCCTGACCCTGGCCACCCCCAAGCCGCTGTTGCCTGTAGCCGGCAGGCCCCTGATCGAATACCACCTGCTGGCGCTGGCCAAGGCGGGCTTTTGCGACATCGTCATCAACCATGCCTGGCTTGGCCAGCAGATCGAGGACGCCCTTGGCGACGGTCAACGCTGGGGCCTGAACATTCAGTACTCGGCGGAAAGCGAGCCTCTGGAAACCGCCGGCGGTATTTTCAAAGCCTTGCCCTTGTTGGGGGATGAGCCGTTTCTGGTGGTCAATGGTGATATCTGGACCGACTACGACTTCGCCTCCTTGCGTCGGCCCCTGGCTGGACTGGCTCACTTGGTGATGGTGGATAACCCGGCGCACCATCCCAGTGGTGGCGATTTCTGCCTGCAGGACGGGATGTTGCACGATGCCCGACCCGGAGCTGCAGCCCTGACCTTTAGTGGGATTTCGGTTCTGCATCCCAATTTGTTCCAGCACTGTGTCCCGGGCCCCTGCAAACTGGCGCCGCTGTTGCGCGAGGCCATGGCCCGTGGACAGGTCAGCGGCGAGCATATGCAGGGACAATGGATCGACGTGGGTACGGTCGAGCGTCTGGCGCAGGTCGAAGCCCTGCTGCAAGCGAGGCGCTGATATGTGGTGGCCAGGGACTCTGATCGGAGCCGGAGCGGGTTTTGCAATTGCCAGCATTCCGGGGGCCATGCTTGGTGCGTTGTTGGGGCAGGCTCTGGACCGGCGCCTGCAACTGCACAGCTGGGCGCATGTGCGTGAGCGCCTGGGCGGTCGCCCAGCGTTGCGCAATGATGAATTGCTGTTCGTGTTGCTGGGACGCTTGGCTAAAAGTGATGGCCGGGTGGTGGATGGGCATATCCAGCAGGCGCGTCAGGAGATGCGTTCGCTGGACATGAACGATTCAGCCCAGCGCCGTGCTATTGCAGCCTTCAACCGAGGCAAGTCGGGCAATGACCGTCTGCGCGGTTATCTGCGGCGCCTGAGTGCCCAGCCCCATGCCGCGGAGGGTGTGTTGCGTGCCTGCTGGCGGATGGTTTGGGCCGATGGCCGGGTGGGGCCGGCGGAGCGTGAACTGATCCAGCTCTGGGGCAAATGGCTGGGCTGGACCACGGAACAGATCCAGGCGCTGGCGCAGGAGTATGGCCCGGCGCGCAGGTCGTTGGCCGAGGGAGCCCTGACCTATCAGGAGGCGTTGCGCCTGTTGGGGGTTGCCGCCACTGCTGAACCGGCGCAGATCAAGCGTGCCTATCGCCGCCTGCTTAGTCGTCATCACCCGGACAAGATCGCCGGTAGCGGCGCCAGCGCAGCCCAGGTGCGGGAGGCGACGGAAACGACCCGAGAATTGCACAGCGCCTATGCCCTGATACGCGAGCGCCGGGATTTCCGCTGAGGCGTGGCCGGGCCGCCATTGCCAGTCAGGCAGTGGCGGCTCGAGCTCTTCAACTGTCGGTGTTCTGCGGGTTCAACCAGCCACGTACCCGGCGGAACAGCTGCTCTTGCTGGGCGGCATGATTGCCGGGCAGGGCTTTGAGGGCGATCTGGCTGAAGTTTGAATGCTTCAGGCGCTTGCTGGCTTGCAGTCGTTCCAGTGCCGCTTTCTGCGCAGCGCTTTTGTCGACATAGTAGAAATCTGCGGTTGCCAGCTTCAGGGTCGGTGTCAACTCTGCCAGTTGTGGCTTGCCATTGGCGGGTGTCTGGGCAGCTACCATCACCAGCTTCTGTACCTGGGAGGGCTGTTTTTCGCTCAGGTAGCGTGCGGTCCAGTAGGCGCCAGTGCCGTGGCCCAGGAGCACGATGCTGCGGGCATTCTGCTGTTCGGCGAAGGCCAGGGCTGCATCGATCCGGGTGAAGATGCGCTCGGCATCGGCCTTGACCTGTTCTTCGGTGCTTTCTGCGACGGCGCGGTCCGCCACGTCGGCTTCGCCACCGGCGGCTTGTTCGATGGGCTTGGCCTCGGCGCTGGCGTCCTTGGCGGTGTTGCTGGTGTCCGCTGGCGGCGGCGCGGCCTCGACGATCCGCGGTTGTGCCGCTTCGCTGAGCATGTCCGGCAGGGTCAGGCTCAGGCTGCCCCAGTCAGTGTCCGGCAGTTTATTGCGCAGAGGGGCCACGGCTTGGGGCCAGTCGGCGCTTTCGCCGGCTCCCGGGAGGATAATCACCACGCCCTTGGGTTCGCTGGTGTTGGCCGGTTTCCACAGGGCCAGGAAGGTGTCGCCACCGGCTTGCAACTGCTGTTGCTCCTGGGCAGGCAACTGACGCTCCAGGGCGCTGGCCTCTTCCTGGCTGCGTTCAGGCAGGGTTTGGCGTTGCGCCGGTTGTTCCTCGGGGCTCTTGGTTTCCGGGGCCGGGTCGGCGGCTTCCACAGAAAAGGTCCAAGGCAGGATCAGCGACAGGCACAATGCAGGCAGTGCCGAGCGGTGGACAAGGGGCATCGGATATTCCAGGCCAGAAGTAATTCCGGCAGCCTAATGGGTTGGTCAGTATTTGTCAGGGTGTGAGACTTCAGATGATGCGTTTTCGCTGCCTTCTGCTTATCGGCTGTCTGTGCCTTCCCTTGATAGGCGGGGCGGCACCGACGCCCCATGTGCCCACAGCACCCTTGAGCCACGAGCAGCGTCAATGGCTTGAACAACACCCGGAGTTGCGGGTGGGGCTGGTACTGCAGGCACCGTTCGCCCAATACGACCGGCGTCTGCAGCGCCTGTCCGGGGCTAACGTCGAACTGATGCAGACCTTGGCCCAGGCGCTGAAGATTGAACTCAGCTGGCGCAACTTTCCCGATCAGGCACAGCTGGAAAGAGCCCTGCGCGACGGCGAAGTGGACATGGCCCCCGGCCTGACCCAGACCCCCGCGGGCCTGAGGCTGTGGCTGTTCAGCGACCCTTATATGCGTGTGCCACAGCTGGTGGTGGGTGAGCGCAAGGGCGCGGGGGCCGTGGAACTGGAGAAGCTCGACAGCCAGGCCCGAGTCGCGGTGCGCATGCCCAGCGCGGTGGCCGACTACCTGCGCCTGACCTACCCCAACCTGAATCTGCAAGGGGTTCCCCTGGAGCGCCAGGCCCTGCAACTGCTGCTGAGCCAGCAAGCCCGTTATGCGGTTGTGGATGAAGCCCAGCTCAGTCGCCTGTCAGCGGAGGCAGAGTTTTCCGGGTTGGCGGTGGTGGGGGATATCGGCCTGCCGCAGCTGTTACGGGTAGCGACCCGTCGCGACTGGCCGGAGCTGGCCAGTATCGTAGAGGCCGGCTTGCACGCGATCCCGGCCAAGGAGCTGGAGCAATTGCACAGTCGTTGGCTGCAGCCCAAGTACCCGCGCCTGGGAGAATCCCCCGGCGTCTGGCAGAACCTCAGCCTACTGTTGATGATCCTGTTGCTGGCCAGCTTGGCGACTGTCTTCTGGCAGCGTCGTCAGCAACGCAGTCTGGAGCAGAGGTTGCTGGCGGCACGTGAGGATATCGCCCTGCGCGCCGCCAGCGAAGAAGCCCTGCGCCTGACCCAGTTCTCCATTGATCAAAGCACTGTGGGCATTCTCTGGGTCAACTGGGACAGTCATGTGCGTTATGCCAATCGGGCCGCTGAAGAGATGCTCGGTTATCCGGCGGGCGGAGTGATCGACCGCCCGCTGATCGATTTCGAACCCAACCTGCACATGGATCGCTGGCTCAACCTGTGGAAGCGTGCCCGGGCCAGTGAGGAGGGCGCGCAGAGTTTCGAGACCCAGTGCCTGCGTGCTGACGGCAGCATCTTGCCGGCGGACGTGTCCTTGAGCTTCCTGCGCTTTCGCGACAGTGAATACCTGGTGGTCTACCTCAATGACGTCACCGAGCGCCGTCGTGCGCTGGCGGCGCTGCGGGAAAGCGAGGCGCGCCTGCAGGGTATCGCCGCCAACGTCCCGGGCCTGGTGTTCCGCCTGGAGCGAGCGCCGGTCACCGGGCAGATCGATTTCGCCTATATCAGTGAAGGCAGCGAAACCCTGGTGGGCTACTCGCCGGCGACGCTGGCCCACCGGGACACCGGCCTGCGCAGCCTGGTGCACCCGGACGACAAGGCCAGTTATCACCAGACCCAGGATCAGGCCCTGGACACCGATAGCGACTGGTCCTGGCAAGGTCGCATCCTGACCCGCCAGGGCCAGCAGCGCTGGGCCGAGATCAAGGCCATCACCCGCCGCCTGGATGACGGGGCTTTTGTCTGGGACGGCATTGTCTGGGACATCAGCGAAAGCAAGCGCATCGAGTTGGAGCTGGCCAGCTCCCGTGAGCAATTGCGGGAATTGTCGGCACACCTGGAAAGCGTGCGCGAAGAAGAAAAGGCCCGTATTGCCCGGGAAGTCCATGACGAGCTGGGACAGATGCTCACCGTGCTCAAGCTGGAAACCTCCATGTGCGAACTGGCCTATGCCCAACTCGACCCGGGCCTGCACGAACGACTCAACAGCATGAAGCGCCTGATTGCCCAACTGTTCCAACTGGTGCGCGACGTGGCCACGGCCCTGCGGCCGCCGATCCTCGATGCGGGCATCGCGTCGGCCATCGAATGGCAGGCCCGGCGGTTCGAAGCACGCACACAGATTCCTTGCCTGGTTCAAGTGCCGGATAACCTGCCGCGCCTGAGTGACGCCAAGGCCGTCGGCCTGTTTCGTATCCTCCAGGAGGCCCTGACCAATGTCATGCGCCATGCCCAGGCGCATACTGTGGAACTGACCCTGGCCCTGGAAGAGGGCGAGTTGTGCATGACCATCAGCGATGACGGCCTTGGTTTCGACACCGCCTCGGCACGCCCGACGTCCTTTGGCCTGGTGGGCATGCGCGAGCGGGTGCTGATCATGGGCGGCAGCTTGTCGCTGCACAGTGAACAGGGAGAGGGCACCCTCCTGAGTGTCCGGGTGCCCCTGGACCGAGAACAATAACGAGGAGACGCGCGTGATCCGTGTACTGGTAGCCGAAGACCACACCATTGTCCGCGAAGGCATCAAGCAGCTGATCGGCCTGGCCAAGGACCTGCTGGTGGTGGGCGAGGCGAGCAATGGTGAACAGCTGTTGGAAACCCTGCGCCAGGTGCCCTGTGAAGTGGTGCTGCTGGATATCTCCATGCCCGGGGTAAACGGCCTGGAAGCCATTCCACGGATTCGGGCCCTGAACAATCCGCCGGCGATCCTGGTGCTGTCGATGCATGACGAGGCACAGATGGCTGCGCGGGCGCTGAAGATCGGCGCTGCCGGCTACGCCACCAAGGACAGCGATCCGTCGCTGTTGCTGACGGCCATCCGCAAGGTGGCGTCCGGTGGGCGTTACATCGACCCGGACCTGGCGGACCGTATGGTCTTCGAGGTCGGCCTGACCGATGCCCGGCCCTTGCATTCGCTGCTTTCCGAACGCGAGTTCTCGGTCTTCGAACGCCTGGCCCAGGGTGCCAACGTCAATGACATTGCTCAGCAACTGGCCCTGAGCAGCAAGACCATCAGCACCCACAAGGCGCGGCTGATGCAGAAGCTCAATATCACCTCCCTGGCGGAACTGGTGAAATACGCCATGGAGCACAAGCTGCTCTGACGTCATCTGCAGTGCTCTCTCCACCTCCCGGGGAGGGCACTTATCCATTTACGACATCCCCGCTTTCGGCCTTCTGCCGTTTCTTGCTGCTTGTAGCTTGCCGCTGGCCTCTGCCCTTATCCAATCCCGCCATCCTTGTAGGGCAATCCCTACACGCAACCTTCCAGGCGGCTGAGGCGAATCTCTCCTGCGCCCCGATTTGCGCGGCCTGCGGCCTCCACTAGGCTTGTTCCACAGCCGTCTAAAACAAAAGGTGTGGGTATGAGCGAGGTTGATTCAAGCGCTGGGGCCAACGATGTTCTGGTCAGCTTTCGTGGTGTGCAGAAAAGCTACGACGGTGAAAACCTGATCGTCAAAGACCTCAACCTGGATATTCGCAAAGGCGAGTTCCTCACCCTGCTGGGGCCGTCCGGGTCCGGCAAGACCACCAGCCTGATGATGCTGGCCGGTTTCGAGACCCCAACCGCCGGTGAGATCCAGCTGGCCGGGCGCTCCATCAACAATGTACCGCCGCACAAGCGCGACATCGGCATGGTGTTCCAGAACTACGCCCTGTTTCCGCACATGACCGTGGCCGAGAACCTGGGCTTTCCGCTGTCGGTGCGCGGCCTCAGCAAGACCGACATCAGTGAACGGGTCAAACGGGTGCTGAGCATGGTTCAGCTCGATGCCTTCGCCCAGCGTTATCCGGCGCAATTGTCCGGTGGCCAGCAGCAGCGTGTGGCCCTGGCCCGTGCCCTGGTGTTCGAGCCGCAGTTGGTGCTGATGGACGAACCCCTCGGTGCTCTGGACAAGCAACTGCGTGAACACATGCAGATGGAAATCAAGCATCTGCACCAGCGCCTGGGTGTGACCGTGGTCTATGTGACTCACGACCAGGGCGAGGCCCTGACCATGTCCGATCGGGTGGCGGTGTTCCATCAGGGCGAAATCCAGCAGATTGCCCCGCCGCGCACCCTTTACGAAGAGCCCAAGAACACCTTCGTCGCCAACTTCATTGGCGAGAACAACCGTCTCAACGGTCGGCTCCACAGCCATACCGGCGAGCGTTGCGTGGTGGAGCTGGGGCGTGGCGAAAAAGTCGAGGCGCTGGCGGTGAACGTCGGCCAGGTCGGCGGCCCGGTGACCCTTTCCATCCGTCCGGAGCGCGTGAGTCTTAACGGCTCCAGCGAACGCTGCGTCAACCGCTTCTCCGGGAGGGTGGCGGAATTCATCTATCTGGGCGACCACGTCCGGGTGCGCCTGGAAGTCTGCGGCAAGAGCGACTTCTTCGTGAAACAACCGATTGCCGAGCTCGATCCTGCGCTGGCGGTGGGCGACGTGGTGCCGCTTGGCTGGCAAGTCGAGCACGTTCGCGCGCTTGACCCGCTTCTAGAGGCGAATTGATCGCCCCCCTGCAACACCAACCTGCACGTGGAGAACACAATAAATGTTGAGATCCCTGAAATTCACCGCCCCCCTCAGCGCTATCGCTGTGGCACTGGGCATGCTGGGTGCGGCACACGCCATGGCGGCGGGTCCCGACCTGACCGTAGTGTCCTTTGGTGGAGCGAACAAGGCGGCTCAGGTCAAAGCCTTCTACGCGCCTTGGGAAGCCGCAGGCCATGGCAAGATCGTCGCTGGCGAGTACAACGGCGAGATGGCCAAGATCAAGGCCATGGTCGACACCAAGAGCGTGTCCTGGGACCTGGTAGAGGTCGAGTCCCCTGAATTGTCCCGCGGTTGCGACGAGGATATGTTCGAGCAACTGGACCCGGCCCTGTTCGGCAAGAGCGAAGACTACGTCAAGGGTGCCATCCAGCCTTGCGGCGTGGGCTTCTTCGTCTGGTCCACGGTGCTGGCCTACAACGCCGACAAACTCAAAGCACCACCAGGCAGTTGGGCCGATTTCTGGGACACCAAGCAGTTCCCGGGCAAGCGCGGTCTGCGCAAGGGCGCCAAGTACACCCTGGAGTTCGCCCTGATGGCCGACGGCGTCGCGCCCAAGGATGTCTATAAAGTCCTGGCTGGCAAGGACGGCCAGGATCGCGCCTTCAAGAAACTCGATGAGCTCAAGCCCTACATTCAGTGGTGGGAAGCCGGCGCCCAGCCGCCGCAGTACCTGGCTTCCGGCGACGTGGTCATGAGCTCGGCCTACAACGGCCGGATCGCCGCGGTGCAGAAGGAAAGCAACCTGAAAGTGGTGTGGAACGGCGGCATCTACGACTTCGATGCCTGGGCCATTCCCAAAGGCCTGGACAAGGATCGCGCTGAAGCCGCGAAGAAGTTCATCGCCTACTCGGTACAGCCGCAGCAGCAGAAAACCTATTCGGAAAACATTGCTTACGGCCCAGCCAACATCCAGGCCGTGCCGCTGCTGGCCAAGGACATTCTCAAGGACATGCCCACTACCCCGGAAAACATCGCCAACCAGGTGCAGATCGACGTCAGCTTCTGGGCTGACAACGGTGAGCAACTGGAGCAGCGCTTCAACGCCTGGGCAGCCAAGTAACCACCCCGCTGTTGTAGGAGCGAGCTTGCTCGCGAGGGCGTGATCGGCACCACCACCGGTGTCGCCTGATGCGCCTTGTTCGCGGGCAAACCCGCTCCTACCCCGGTGGTTTGTATTCGAAAGTTCGATTCGCGGAGTTTGTCATGACCATCACCGTTCCCTTGAACGCGGTCACCGGCCCGACCTTGAAGCAGCGGCTGGCCCGTGCCGAGCGGGTCAACCGCTGGAAGGCACAGGCCTTGATCGCGCCTCTGGTGCTGTTTCTGCTGCTGGTGTTCCTGGTACCGATTGTGGCGCTGCTGTACAAGAGCGTCGGCAACCCGGAAGTGGTCGGGGGCATGCCGCGCACTGTCGCGGCCGTGAGTGCCTGGGATGGTCGTGGCCTGCCCGCCGAAGCGGCCTACAAGGCCTTGAGCGAAGACCTGTTCGAAGCCCGCAAGAATCAAACCTTGGGCGATCTGTCCAAGCGCCTGAACATGGAGTTGGCCGGCTATCGCAGCCTGTTGACCAAGACCGCCCGTGCCTTGCCGTTCAAGGCCGAGCCCGAATCCTATAAAGAAGCCATGGAGAGTCTGGACGAGCGCTGGGGCGACCCGGCCTACTGGCAGGCGATCCGGCGCAACACCAGCAGCCTGACGCCCTATTATCTGCTGGCGGCGGTGGACCATCGCATCGATGACCTGGGAGAACTGGCCCCGGCCACCCCGGATCAGTCCATCTACCTGGACATCTTTGCCCGGACCTTCTGGATGGGCCTGGTGATCACCGCGATCTGCCTGGCGCTGGCCTATCCCCTGGCTTACCTGCTGGCCAACCTGCCGGCGCGCAAAAGCAATCTGCTGATGATCCTGGTGCTGCTGCCGTTCTGGACGTCGATCCTGGTGCGGGTAGCGGCGTGGATCGTGCTGCTGCAGTCCGGCGGCTTGATCAACAGTGCGCTGCTGGCCATGGGGGTGATCGATAAGCCGCTGGAGTTGGTGTTCAACCGCACCGGGGTCTACATCTCCATGGTGCATATCCTGCTGCCGTTCATGATCCTGCCGATCTACAGCGTGATGAAGGGCATCTCGCCCACTTACATGCGTGCAGCGATTTCCCTGGGCTGCCATCCATTCGCCAGCTTCTGGCGGGTGTATTTGCCGCAGACCTACGCCGGGGTCGGCGCCGGCTGTCTGCTGGTGTTCATCCTGGCCATCGGCTACTACATCACTCCGGCGCTGCTGGGTAGCCCGAACGACCAGATGGTCAGCTACTTCGTCGCCTTCTACACCAACACCAGTATCAACTGGGGCATGGCTACGGCCCTGGGCGGCCTGTTGTTGCTGGCGACCATCGTGCTCTATCTGATTTACAGCTGGCTGGTGGGCGCCAGTCGCCTGCGCCTGAGCTAAGGAGAGAATCGAAATGCTGAGCCCCTACATGTCGCCCGTTGAACGGGTCTGGTTCTACAGCTTGCGGATTCTCTGCGGCTTGATCCTGTTGTTCCTGGTATTGCCGGTGCTGGTGATCATCCCGCTGTCGTTCAACTCCGGGAGCTTTCTGGTGTATCCGCTGCAGGGCTTCTCGCTGCACTGGTACCAGGACTTCTTCGCTTCCGCCGAATGGATGCGAGCCCTAAAGAACAGCATCATTGTCGCCCCGGCCGCCACCTTGCTGGCGATGGTCTTCGGCACCCTGGCGGCGATCGGCCTGACCCGTGGCGACTTCCCCGGCAAGGCGCTGGTGATGGCCCTGGTGATTTCGCCGATGGTGGTGCCGGTGGTGATCATCGGCGTTGCCAGCTATCTGTTCTTTGCCCCGCTGGGCATGGGCAACAGTTTCTTCTCGCTGATCGTCGTGCATGCGGTGCTGGGGGTGCCCTTCGTGATCATCACCGTGTCGGCGACCCTGCAAGGCTTCAACCACAACCTGGTGCGGGCTGCCGCCAGCCTCGGCGCCTCGCCATTGACCACCTTTCGCCGGGTGACCTTGCCCCTGATCGCGCCTGGGGTCATCAGTGGTGCGCTCTTCGCCTTCGCCACCTCGTTCGACGAAGTGGTGGTGACCCTGTTCCTGGCCGGCCCCGAGCAAGCGACGTTGCCACGGCAGATGTTCAGCGGTATCCGCGAAAACCTCAGCCCGACCATCGCCGCCGCCGCCACGCTGCTGATCGCCTTCTCGGTGATCCTGCTGCTGACTCTGGAATGGCTGCGTGGGCGCAGTGAGAAGTTGCGCACCGCCCAGGTGTGAGGTCCTTCGCCTTCCTGACGGGTGTTGCCAGGCGCGGCACCGGTCAGGGAGAGAAGGGAATTCGTCTGCTGAATAGGCGACAACCGACAATCCGCGACTACGCTTGTGCCGGCTCCTACCTTTATATAAGAGGCTGCGCACATGAGTATTTCCTCTTTCAAGATCGCCCATAAACTGCTCACCGGCAGCACCGCCATCGAACAGCTGGCCGCCGAGCTGACCCGACTGGATGTGGATAACCCGCTGATTGTCACCGATGCCGCGTTGCTCAAGTCGGGCACGGTGGAACTGGCGCTGGCACACCTGGGTGAGCGCAGTTATGAGATTTTCGACCGAGTGCAGCCCGACCCGGAGATCGCCATTGTCGAAGACTGCATGCAGGTCTACCGCGAGGGCGGGCATGACGGCCTGATCGGCCTTGGGGGCGGCAGCGCCATCGATATCGCCAAGAGTGTCGCGGCTTATGCGGGCTACCATGGCGCCCTGGAGGATCTGTTCGGCGTTGATCAGGTGCCGCGCAAGGGACCACCGTTGATCGCCATTCCCACTACGGCCGGCACTGGTTCGGAAGTGACCAACGTGGCCATCCTGTCGGACAAGGTCGCGCTGTTGAAGAAAGGCATTGTCAGTGATTACCTGCTGCCGGACGTGGCCCTGGTCAGTCCACAGATGACCTTGACCTGTCCCCGCAGCGTCACGGCCGCCAGTGGTGTCGATGCCCTGGTTCACGCTGTCGAGTCCTACCTGTCCCTCAACGCCTCATCCATCACCGACTCCCTGGCCATTGGTGCGATCAAACTGATCGTCAAGGCGTTGCCCAAGGCTTATGCCAATCCGGCCAACCTGCAAGCCAGGGAGGACATGGCCACCGCCAGCCTGATGGCCGGCATGGCCTTCGGTAATGCCGGGGTCGGGGCGGTGCATGCCCTGGCCTATCCGCTGGGTGGACGTTTTCATGTGTCCCATGGCGTCGGTAATGCCTTGCTGCTGCCCTATGTCATGACCTGGAACAAGATGGCCTGCGTTGAGCGTATGCAGGATATCGCCGAAGCCATGGGGGTCCAGACGGCGCATTTGAGTGCCAGCGAGGCCGCTGATCGGGCCGTGGAGGCAATGACTGCGTTGTGCGCTGCGGTGGAAATCCCCAGCGGCTTGCGCAGCTTTGGCGTGCCGGAGGAGGCCATCCCCGCCATGGCGTTGGAGGCCGCGGGTATCGAGCGCCTGATGCGCAACAATCCGCGCAAACTGAGTCCTGCCGATATCGAGAAGATCTATCGCGCGGCTTACTGAAGAACGCGGTTACGGTGTGCGCTCCAAAGCATGAGGTATACAATGCGCGCCATCGTGATTCTGCTCAAAAAAGGTGCGTCATGCAGCCCTTCGCTATTGCTCCGTCGATTCTCTCTGCCGACTTCGCCCGTCTGGGTGAGGAAGTGGACAATGTCCTGGCCGCAGGTGCCGACATCGTCCACTTCGATGTCATGGACAACCACTATGTGCCGAACCTGACCATCGGCCCGATGGTCTGTTCTGCACTGCGCAAGTATGGGATCACCGCGCCGATCGATGCGCACCTGATGGTGACCCCGGTGGATCGCATCATCGGTGACTTCATCGAGGCAGGCGCGACCTACATCACCTTTCACCCCGAAGCCACGCTGCATGTGGACCGTTCCCTACAAATGATCCGCGAGGGCGGCTGCAAGGCTGGCCTGGTGTTCAACCCGGCGACCCCGCTGGACGTGCTCAAGTATGTGATGGACAAGGTCGACATGGTCCTGCTGATGAGCGTCAACCCGGGCTTTGGCGGGCAGAAGTTCATTCCTGGGACCCTCGACAAGCTGCGTGAGGCACGGGCCTTGATCGACGCTTCCGGTCGCGATATCCGCCTGGAGATCGACGGTGGGGTGAACGTCGGCAACATCCGTGAGATCGCCGCCGCAGGCGCCGACACCTTTGTTGCTGGTTCGGCCATCTTCAACGCGCCGAACTATCAGGAAGTCATTGAGAAAATGCGCGCCGAACTGGCGCTGGCTCGGCCATGAGCGCATTTGAGCAGCTGTTCTCGGGGCGTTTGCCGCGACTGGTGATGTTCGACCTGGATGGCACCCTGGTCGATTCGGTGCCGGACCTAGCGGCCGCCGTGGATCAAATGCTGCTCAAGCTGGGGCGCAAGCCCGCGGGTATCGAGGCGGTGCGCGAGTGGGTCGGCAACGGTGCGCCGACGCTGGTGCGCCGGGCCCTGGCCAACAGCCTGGATGCCCAGGGCGTCGACGATGTCGAGGCGGAGCACGCTCTTGAGTTGTTCAACAGCGCGTACGAGGACAGCCACGAGCTGACTGTGGTCTATCCCGGTGTGCGCGAAACCCTCAAGTGGCTGCACAAGCAGGGCGTGGAAATGGCCCTGATCACCAACAAGCCCGAGCGTTTCGTCGCGCCATTGCTGGATCAGATGAAGATCGGCCGGTATTTCCGCTGGATCATCGGCGGCGACACCCTGCCGCAAAAGAAACCCGACCCGGCGGCACTGTTCTTCGTGATGAAGATGGCCAGCGTACCGGCGTCGCAGTCGCTGTTCGTCGGCGACTCGCGCAGCGATGTGCTGGCGGCCAAGGCAGCGGGGGTCAAGTGCGTGGCGCTGAGCTACGGCTATAACCACGGCCGGCCGATTGCCGAGGAGTCGCCGGCGCTGGTGATCGACAACTTGCGGGCGCTGATCCCCGGTTGCTTAGAACCAGCCGCTGAGATAACGTTGCCCGACGCTGTTCCATCCCCTTCTGGAAATTCCATCGTGGTGGTCACTCGCAAACTCTGGATGAAAGTCATCAAGGCCTTGGCCCGTTGGCGTTGGCGCGCCTGATTTTTGTCTGGCCGGCCCTGCCGGCACGTTTGCATACCTGACTGTTAGACCCTCAAGCCACGAGGCACCCCATGATTCGCGAAGAATTCCTGCGTTTGGCCGCAGCCGGTTACAACCGTATCCCGCTGGCCTGCGAAACCCTTGCCGACTTCGACACGCCGCTGTCGATCTACCTGAAACTGGCCGATCAGCCCAACTCCTACTTGCTGGAGTCGGTGCAGGGCGGTGAAAAGTGGGGGCGCTATTCGATCATCGGCTTGCCGTGCCGCACCGTATTGCGCGTGCATGGGCACCAGGTCAGCGTGAGCCATGACGGTGTCGAGATCGAGAGCCATGAAGTGGCTGATCCGCTGGCTTTCGTCGAGGAATTCAAAGCCCGTTACAACGTGCCGACCATCGCCGGCCTGCCGCGCTTCAACGGTGGCCTGGTGGGGTATTTCGGTTATGACTGCGTGCGTTATGTCGAGCCGCGCCTGGGCCAGTGCCCGAATCCTGACCCGATCGGTGTGCCGGATATCCTGCTGATGGTCTCCGATGCGGTGGTGGTGTTCGACAACCTGGCGGGCAAGATGCACGCCATCGTGCTGGCCGACCCCAGCCAGGACAACGCCTTCGAGGCCGGGCAAGCGCGCTTGCAGGAGTTGCTTGCGCAACTGCGCCAGCCGATCACGCCGCGTCCCGGGCTGGATTTCAGCAAGCAGCAGGCGGCTGATCCGGTATTCCGCTCCAGCTTCACCCAGGCGGACTACGAGCGAGCCGTGGACACCATCAAGGAGTACATCCTGGCCGGTGACTGCATGCAGGTGGTGCCGTCCCAGCGCATGTCGATTGACTTCAAGGCTGCGCCCATCGATCTGTACCGGGCGCTGCGCTGCTTCAACCCGACTCCCTATATGTACTTCTTCAACTTCGGCGACTTTCATGTAGTGGGCAGTTCGCCGGAAGTGCTGGTGCGGGTCGAGGACAACCTGATTACCGTGCGGCCGATTGCCGGCACCCGTCCGCGGGGCGCTACCGAGGAAGCCGATCTGGCCCTGGAACAGGACCTGCTGTCGGATGCCAAGGAAATCGCCGAGCACTTGATGCTGATCGATCTGGGGCGCAACGACACCGGTCGCGTATCCGAAATTGGCTCGGTGAAGCTCACCGAGAAGATGGTGATCGAGCGTTATTCCAATGTGATGCACATCGTCTCCAACGTCACCGGTCAACTGAAAGCCGGGCTGACGGCGATGGACGCTCTGCGGGCGATCCTGCCGGCGGGGACGTTGTCCGGGGCGCCGAAGATTCGCGCCATGGAAATCATCGACGAGCTGGAGCCGGTCAAGCGTGGGGTCTACGGCGGCGCCGTGGGTTACTTCGCCTGGAACGGCAACATGGATACCGCCATCGCCATTCGCACGGCGGTGATCAAGAACGGTGAGCTGCATGTACAGGCCGGTGGCGGGATTGTCGCCGACTCAGTGCCGACCCTGGAGTGGGAAGAGACGCTGAACAAGCGTCGCGCAATGTTCCGTGCCGTGGCGCTGGCAGAACAAACCCCCGCATCCAAGGTTTGAGGAGTTTCCATAATGTTGCTGATGATCGATAACTACGACTCCTTCACCTACAACGTCGTCCAGTATCTGGGCGAGTTGGGTGCCGAAGTGAAAGTGGTACGCAATGACGAGCTGACCGTGGCTGAAATCGAAGCCCTCAAGCCCGAGCGTATCGTGGTCTCGCCTGGCCCTTGCACGCCGACCGAGGCCGGTGTCTCCATCGAGGCGATCAAGCATTTCGCCGGCAAGCTGCCGATTCTGGGCGTGTGCCTGGGCCACCAGTCCATCGGCCAGGCTTTTGGCGGCCAAGTGGTGCGAGCCCGGCAAGTGATGCACGGCAAGACCAGCCCGGTGTTTCACCGTGACCTGGGGGTGTTCAACGGCTTGAACATGCCGCTGACCGTGACCCGTTACCACTCGCTGGTGGTCAAGCATGAGAGCCTGCCCCAGTGCCTTGAAGTCACGGCTTGGACCCAGTTGGAAGACGGCTCCGTCGACGAAATCATGGGGCTGCGCCACAAGACGCTGAATATCGAAGGGGTGCAATTTCACCCCGAGTCTATCCTCACCGAGCAGGGCCACGAGCTGTTCGCCAACTTCCTCAAACAGAGCGGCGGCACGCGCTAAGGACTTTTCATGGATATCAAGACTGCCCTGAGCCGTATTGTCGGCCATCTGGACCTGAGCACCGATGAGATGCGCGATGTCATGCGCGAGATCATGACCGGCCAATGCACCGATGCGCAGATTGGCGCCTTCATGATGGCCATGCGCATGAAAAGCGAAAGCATCGACGAGATCGTCGGCGCGGTATCGGTGATGCGTGAACTGGCTGACACGGTCGAACTGAAAACCCTCGACGGTGTGGTGGATGTGGTCGGCACCGGCGGTGACGGTGCGAACATTTTCAACGTTTCCACAGCGTCTTCCTTTGTTGTTGCCGCCGCCGGCTGCACCGTCGCCAAGCATGGTAATCGTGCGGTATCCGGCAAGAGCGGCAGCGCCGATCTGTTGGAGGCGGCCGGGATCTACCTGAACCTGACGCCAGTCCAGGTCGCGCGCTGCATCGACAACGTCGGCATCGGCTTCATGTTTGCCCAGTCTCATCACGGCGCTATGAAATATGCCGCCGGCCCGCGCCGTGACCTCGGCCTGCGCACCCTGTTCAACATGCTTGGCCCGCTTACGAATCCGGCCGGCGTGAAACATCAGGTGGTGGGGGTATTCACTCAGGCCTTGTGCCGGCCATTGGCCGAGGTTTTGCAGCGTCTGGGCAGCAAACATGTGCTGGTGGTGCATTCCCAGGATGGCCTGGACGAGTTCAGCCTGGCGGCGCCGACCTATGTTGCCGAGCTGAAGAATGACCAGATCACCGAGTACTGGGTACAGCCCGAGGACTTGGGCATGAAGAGCCAGAGTCTGTTTGGCTTGGTGGTGGAGAGCCCGGCGGCGTCCCTTGAGCTGATCCGCGATGCCCTGGGACGACGCAAGACCGAGCACGGCCAGAAGGCCGCCGAGATGATTGTGCTCAATGCCGGTGCGGCGCTGTATGCCGCGGATCATGCCAGCAGCTTGAGAGAGGGCGTGGCCCTGGCGCACGATGCCTTGCACACCGGCTTGGCCCGGGAAAAGCTCGAGGAGCTGGGCGCCTTTACCGCGGTGTTCAAGCAGGAGAATGAAGGATGAGTGTGCCGACAGTTCTGGAAAAAATCCTCGCCCGCAAGGTTGAGGAAGTTGCCGAGCGCAGCGCTCGCGTCAGTCTGGCCGAGCTGGAGAGCCTGGCGCGGGCAGCCGATGCGCCGCGGGGTTTCGCCAGGGCGCTGCAGGAGCAGGTCAAGCTCAAGCAGCCGGCGGTGATTGCCGAGATCAAGAAAGCTTCGCCGAGCAAAGGCGTGATCCGCGAGAATTTCGTGCCGGCAGAGATCGCCAAGAGCTACGAGAAGGGCGGTGCCACTTGCCTGTCGGTGTTGACTGACGTCGATTACTTCCAGGGGGCCGATGCCTACCTGCAGCAGGCCCGCGCGGCCTGCAAACTGCCGGTGATCCGCAAGGATTTCATGATCGATCCCTACCAGATCGTCGAAGCCCGTGCCCTCGGTGCCGACTGTGTGCTGCTGATTGTCGCTGCGCTGGACGACCAGCGGATGGCCGAGTTGGCGACGGTGGCCAAGGGTGTCGGTCTGGATGTGCTGGTGGAAGTGCACGACGGCGACGAGTTGGAGCGGGCGCTGAAGACCCTCGACACACCGTTGGTCGGGATCAACAACCGCAATCTGCATACCTTCGAAGTCGACCTGGAAACCACTCTCGACCTGCTGCCGCGGATTCCTCGCGATCGCCTGGTGATTACCGAGAGCGGCATTCTCAACCGTGCCGATGTCGAGCTGATGGAAATCAGTGATGTCTATTCGTTCCTGGTGGGCGAGGCATTCATGCGCGCCGAGAGCCCGGGCAGCGAGTTGCAACGCTTGTTCTTCCCCGAGCGTGGCGTGCCGGTCAGCGGTTCGACCCTGGACTGAACCTGAAATAATGAATAAGCCGGCGATGCCGGCTTTTTCGTATCTATTGCAAAGGATTTCCACTGTCATGACCCAACCCCTTGCCTTGACTGTCGAAGCTGGCCTGCAGGCCGAGCAGGATCTGCTGGCGCTGGTGTGTGCTGGCGAGCAGGAGTTTGGGCTGCTGTTCTGGCAGCCCAGCGATCGGGCGCTGGTGATGCCCCGGCGCTTGAGTCGCCTGCCGGGGTTCGAGCAGGCTTGCCAGGCGTCGGCGGCCAACGGCTGGCCGGTGCTGCTGCGGGAAACCGGCGGTGAGCCGGTGCCGCAATCGGCAGCCACGGTGAATATTGCGCTGGTCTATGCGCCACCGCGCAGCGAGGGGGATCAGGGGCGGATCGAAACGGCCTATCGGCGTCTGTGCCAGCCGATTTGCGATCTGCTCAGTGAGCTGGGAGGCAATCCGTCGTTGGGGGAGGTGGACGGCGCCTTTTGCGATGGCCGTTTCAACGTCAATCTGGAGGGGCGCAAGATGGTCGGTACAGCCCAGCGCTGGCGTCAGAGCAAAGGCGGACAGCGCCCGGTGGGGCTGGTACACGGTGCCCTGCTGTTGGATAACGAGCGCGACTCCATGGTGGGGGCGGTCAATACCTTCAATCAGGCTTGCGGCCTGGAGCAGCGTTGCCGGGCTGAAAGCCATATCGCCCTGCATGAGGCGTTTACCGCAGAGAATGCCGTGGCCCGGCTGGACAGCCTGTACCGGCAGATGCTCAAGAGCTTTCTGCCGGGTTAGCGGGTGCCGAACACCACCATGGTCTTGCCTTTGACGTGAACCAGGTTGCGCTCCTCAAGGTCCTTGAGGACGCGGCCGACCATTTCTCGGGAGCAGCCGACTATCCGGCCGATCTCCTGACGGGTGATCTTGATCTGCATGCCGTCGGGGTGGGTCATGGCATCCGGTTGCTTGCACAGCTCCAGCAGGCAGCGGGCAACCCGTCCGGTCACGTCGAAGAACGCCAGGTCGCCGACCTTGCGCGTGGTATTGCGCAGGCGCTGGGCAATCTGCCCGCTGAGGACGTAGAGAATGTCCGGGTCGTTCTGCGACAACTCGCGAAACTTGATGTAGCTGATCTCGGCGACTTCGCATTCCACTTTTGCCCGTACCCAGGCGCTGCGTTGCTGTTCGTGACCGGCCTCTTCGAAAAGTCCCAGTTCACCGAAGAAATCCCCGGCGTTGAGGTAGGCGATGATCATCTCCCGGCCATCGTCATCCTCGATGAGGATGGTCACCGAGCCCTTGATGATGAAATACAGGCTGTCGGACACATCACCGGCGCAGATGATGTTGCTCTTGGCCTGATACCGGCGGCGTTGACAGTGCATCAGCAACTTGTCGAGATTTTTGATCCTGGGGGTGGGGGCAATAGCAACCATGGTTGTATCCCGAGAAGACTGCACGGTATGAGGTGATTTTTATGGGCGTAAAACGAGGACGTTGAACGCTGGCTAAGCGCCAGTCATTTGGCGTCAGCTTAACAGACACATCCTTGACGGATTTAAGATTTTTCTTAGTGAAGATCGGTAATCTGCTGTGAACATGCAAAGCGCAGCCCGTGCAAAACCCTGTGCTAAGCTGGCGACCCTTTTTTTACAGTGGAGTCTTGGCGATGAAGGCACGCATCCAATGGGCTGGCGAAGCCATGTTCCTCGGTGAGTCAGGCAGTGGCCACGTTGTGGTGATGGACGGTCCGCCAGAAGCCGGTGGACGCAACCTGGGTGTTCGCCCCATGGAGATGCTCCTGCTCGGTGTGGGCGGTTGCAGCAATTTCGACGTGGTCAGCATCCTGAAGAAGTCGCGTCAGGCGGTTGAAAGCTGTGAGGCCTTTCTTGAAGCCGAGCGTGCAACCGAGGACCCGAAGGTCTTCACCAAGATTCACATGCATTTCGTGGTCAAGGGGCGTGGGCTGAAGGAGGCTCAGGTCAAGCGGGCCATCGAACTGTCCGCCGAGAAGTATTGCTCGGCTTCGATCATGCTCGGGGCTGCTGGCGTGGCCATTACCCACGATTACGAAATCGTCGAGTTGGGTTGAGCCGGGACGCAGTTCGTCGGTAAAGGAAAAGGGCGCCTCAAGAGCGCCCTTTTTTGTGTTCGGTACTGGCCGGGATCAGATCCGATAGGTGCTCTTGGTCATGACCTTGGCCAACAGGCTCATGCCGAACTTCACCGGTGCCGGGAAGCGGAAGCCGCCCGCTTCGAGAGCGGTTTCTGCGTGGTGCTCTTCGTCGATGCGCATCTGCTCCAGGATGGCCCGGGACTTTTCGTCTTCTGCCGGTAGTTGTTCCAGGTGTTCGTTCAGGTGCTTGCAGACCTGGTCTTCGGTGGCGGCGACGAACCCCAGGCTGACTTTGTCGCTGATCAGGCCGGCGGCGGCGCCGATGCCGAATGACAGGCCATAGAACAACGGGTTGAGAACACTCGGGTGGCTACCCAGTTGGCGGATGCGCTGTTCGCACCAGGCCAGGTGGTCGATTTCCTCTTCGGCGGCATGCTCCATGGCCTGGCGTACCTGGGGCAGTTTGGCGGTCAGGGCCTGGCCCTGGTAGAGCGCCTGGGCGCAGACTTCCCCGGTGTGATTGATACGCATCAGGCCGGCGACGTGCCGGGTATCCTCGTCACTCATCTGCGCTTCCGGCTGCACTATGGCCGGTGACGGGCGATAAGGTTGGCCGCTGAAAGGCAGCAGCGTACGCATGGCCATATCAGCTTGCAGCAGCAGACGGTCAATCGGCGAGTAGTGACGTTGGGTAGTCATGCTTATCTCCGGGAAGAATCACGGCGGCCAGTTTACTCCAATCGACAGGGTGAAAACTGCGCTGGATCAGCGCACCCTCGCCTGGGAGTGGGCGAGGGTGCGCGGTACACGAGTGTTGGCGGGCAATCAGCCCGGAGGCCAGTTCATCTGACGCTGACCCAGCACGTGCATATGAATGTGGTAGACGGTCTGACCGCCCAGCTCATTGCAGTTCATCACCACCCGGAAGCCGTCCTCGCAACCTTGTTCCTTGGCCAGGCGCTGGGCGGTGAACAGGATGTGTCCGGCCAGGGTTTTGTCGTCCTCGGTGAGGTCGTTGAGGGTGCGAATGGGCTTCTTCGGTATGACCAGGAAGTGCACCGGTGCTTGCGGAGCAATATCGTGGAAGGCCAGAACCTGGTCGTCCTCGTAGATGATCTTCGCGGGTATTTCTCTGTTGATGATCTTGGTGAACAGAGTATCCACAGCTGTTTCTCCATTGGGTTGGTCCGGGGTGAGTGTACTCAGGCTCACAATGTGCGCCCAGTCCGAACATCTAACGTGGGCAATAGGCCCGATTGAAGTAACCGACGATCTTGCGGGTCAGCCA
This sequence comes from Pseudomonas danubii, assembly GCF_042980055.1. Lineage (NCBI taxonomy): Bacteria > Pseudomonadati > Pseudomonadota > Gammaproteobacteria > Pseudomonadales > Pseudomonadaceae > Pseudomonas > Pseudomonas danubii. The sequence goes on along the minus strand of NZ_CP116502.1, from coordinate 529,095 downwards.
GCGAGAGCCCAGGCGGCTGCTGAAGGCCATCCAGCGGTTCAAGCGGCCGGGGATGATGATGGCACGGTTCTTTTCCAGGGCCCGCACTGCGTACAACGCGACTTCTTCGGGGCTCATGAGCAACTTACTGTCCTTGAGCTTCTGAGTGTCCATCTGGGCGGTGCGGAAGAATGCGGTGCGGGTGGGGCCGGGGCACAGCACCGAGACCTTGACCGCGCATTTTTTCAGCTCTTCGCGCAGCCCTTCGGAAAAGTGCAGAACATAGGCCTTGCTGGCGTAGTAGGTACTCATCCAGGGGCCGGGATAGAAGGCCGCTACCGAGGCGACGTTGAGTATCTGTCCTCCACCCAGCAGGGCCATGCTGTTGCCCAAGGCGTGGCAAAGGCGGGTCAGCGCAAGGATGTTGACCTCGATCAGGTCTTGTTCGGTCATCCAGTCCTGGGCCAGGAAAGGGCCGCTGGTACCGATCCCGGCACAATTGACCAGCATGTCGATCTGGCGGTCGCCTTCCTCCAGTTCCAGCAGGAAGCCGGACAGTCGCAGAGGCTCTCCCAGATCGCAGGCCCGGAACAATACTTCGACGCCGAAGCGTTGGGTCAGCTCCAGGGCGATGCATTCCAGCTGATCACGCTGGCGGGCCACGAGAATCAGGTTGCGGCCACGCCGGGCCAGTGCTTCGGCAAGGGCCAGGCCTATGCCGCTGGAAGCACCAGTGATCAGAGCGTAACGGGTCATGCATTTCTCCATCGCAACGGCCAGCGGCCTGCGACAGGAAGGGTCGCAGGCTGGGGCGCGTTTATTCTTGCTCGGATTCTACAGGGGCGGCGATGTCCGCTGGTTCAGCATCTTCATCGGCGCTGCTGGAATCGATGGTTTCGCTGTAGCTGGTGTCGCTGTAGCTGTCTTCCAGGGAACTCAGGCCACCGGCCACCACACCCACGATCAGGACGGCGATCAAGACTACCCACATCCAGGACAGGACCTTGACGGCGGTGGTGTTGGGCGGAGGTGGCGCGCCGTAGCGGTTGGCCACGTTGCTGCCCGGGCTGACCATCAGCACCAGCGGGAACACGCTGCCGACGATAGGGACGAAGTTCAGCAGCCACAGCCAGCCCGACCAGCCGAGGTCGTGCAGGCGCTGCACGCTGATCTGGATGCTGACGACGATGAAGCCGATGAAGACCACTACCCCACCAGTAATCCCCAGGACAGTGAGCAGTGTGGAGTTGAACATTGCGGCGGACAGGATGCCGAAGAAGGCGCCCACACCGATCACTGCCAGCATGGCCACCGTCAGGACCAGGGTCCAGGCCAGATAGCGCAGGCGACCGATGCGGCCTTCGAAACTGAAGACATTGAGTGTGGCGTATTGGGGGAGGGCATCTCCCACCGCCGCTTGCGGGGGCGCATAGGGCGAAGCGCTGATGCTGGCGGCCGTGGGCGTGGGGGTTACTGCATCGAGGTTCAGCTGCAACGAGGGCTCGGATTCGATGCGGGCATCGATCCCGGTGTTCTTCAACGCTTCCAGGTAGCGCTGGGCATCGGCCTGGGTCAGGTCGCGCTTGAGTTCCACCTGTTGGCCACTGAACAGGCGTTCCACGGCAGCGACATCGCTTTTGAACAGTTCGGCCAGGTTCAGTTGGGCGGTGGATTTTTCCACGCCGGGCAGCAATGTGCCGTCGAAAACAATCTTGTAGCGGGTCTCGCTCATGGGGGCATCCCTGTCGCTTGAAAAGAAGGCTTACATAAAAGGCCGACAGTTTAAGGCCAGTGCCCCCCGGCTGGCCAAAAAACAATGAGAACTGGTTAGCGTGGCCAGCGTTTTATGAGTTGCGTCGAGCGTTCCTGAGCGGCCTGGTACTCGCTGTCCAGGCGGGCAATCAGTTGATCGACGCTGGGCAGGTCGTTGATCTCACCGACGCCCTGGCCGGCAGACCACACGGTTTTCCAGGCCTTGGCTTCGTCGCTGATGGGTTTGAGCTTGGAGCCGAAATTGACTTCGCCTTTACCTTGCAGGGCTGCCAGGTCGAAACCGGCGTTTTCCAGGCTCTGGCGCATGAAGCTGGCAGGGACCCCGGAGACGGCGGCAGTGTGCACGATATCCGCAGCGCGAGAGTTGAGCAGCATCTCTTTATAGGCGTCCGGTGCATGGCTTTCGGTGGTGCCGATAAAACGGGTGCCCAGATAGGCCAGGTCGGCGCCCAGCAGCTGTGCGGCGAGAATCTCGTGACCGCGGTTCAGGCAGCCGGCCAGCAACAGGGTCTTGTCGAAGAACTGGCGAATCTCGGCAATAAGGGAGAACGGGCTCCAGGTTCCGGCATGTCCGCCAGCCCCTGCCGCTACAGCGATCAGTCCGTCGACTCCGGCCTCTGCAGCTTTCTCCGCATGCCGGCGGGTGGTCACGTCATGGAATACCAGCCCGCCATAGCTGTGTACGGCGTCTACCACTTCCTTGACTGCGCCCAGGCTGGTGATGACGATCGGCACCTGGTGTTCGATGCAGATCTGTAAATCCGCCTGCAGACGCGGGTTGCTGTTGTGCACGATCAGGTTCACCGCGTAGGGGGCAGGGTTCTCCAATTTGGCCAACCCTGCTTCGATCTCCTCTAGCCAGGCCTTGAAGCCACTGCTCTCACGCTGGTTGAGGGCGGGGAAGCTGCCTACCACGCCATTGCGACAGCAGGCCAGAACCAGTTCAGGGTTGGAGATCAGGAACATTGGCGCCGCCACCAGAGGCAGGCGCAGGCGTTGTTCGAGCAGAGCGGGCAGTGACATTGGAGTACCCCCAGGGGAAGCGACTAGTAAGAGTTAGAACGGCCGTACAACGACCAAAATTACAATAGCCAGCAATATCAGGACCGGTACTTCATTGAACCAGCGATAAAAGACATGGCTGCGGGTGTTTTCGCCACGGGCAAAACGTTTCACTTGAGCGCCGCACATGTGGTGGTACCCGATCAGGATCACCACCAGGGTCAGTTTGGCGTGCATCCAGCCACCCTGGCCGAAGTAGGCGCTGGGATTGAGGCTGATCAACCAGATGCCAAAGATCAGCGCGGCGATCATTGCCGGCCCCATGATGAAGCGATACAGCTTGCGCTCCATGAGGCAGAAGCGCTCACGGCTGACGCTGTCTTCGCTTTGAGCGTGATAGACGAACAGGCGCGGCAGGTAGAAAAGGCCGGCAAACCAGCAGACCACACTGACGATATGAAAGGCTTTGAGCCATAGATAGAGCATTTTTAGTTATTCCCAGGTTCACGGTGACGAAGATAGTAGAGGGTAGAGCGGCCGCACGTCACCTTGACGGTTGTCGCAGGGGCGCGCCCCCCCTATTATCGGCAGCTTTCCAGTGGGTTCGTTGAGGGCAGGTTTATGGTCAAGGTCGGTATTGTCGGCGGCACGGGTTACACCGGTGTCGAACTGCTGCGTCTGTTGGCACAGCATCCGCAGGCGCGAGTGGAAGTCATCACTTCGCGATCCGAGGCGGGCCTGGCCGTAGCCGACATGTACCCGAACCTGCGCGGTCACTATGACGGCCTGGCTTTCAGCGTGCCGGATATCAAGACGCTGGGTGCCTGTGATGTGGTGTTCTTCGCAACGCCCCACGGTGTAGCCCATGCACTGGCCGGCGAGTTGCTGGCGGCTGGGACCAAGGTCATCGATTTGTCGGCGGACTTCCGTCTGCAGGATGCCGATGAGTGGGCCAAATGGTACGGCCAGCCCCACGGCGCACCTGAGCTGCTGGATGAGGCGGTCTACGGACTACCGGAAGTCAACCGTGAGCAAATAAAGAAGGCTCGTCTGATTGCCGTTCCCGGGTGCTATCCAACGGCCACCCAGCTGGGCTTCCTGCCATTGCTGGAGGCCGGTCTTGCCGACACTACGCAGTTGATCGCTGATTGCAAGTCCGGTGTCAGTGGAGCAGGCCGTGGTGCCAGCGTCGGTTCGCTGTACTCGGAAACCTCTGAGAGCATGAAGGCCTATGCGGTCAAAGGGCATCGTCACTTGCCGGAAATACGCCAGGGTCTGCGTCGGGCGGCAGGCAAGGACGTCGGCCTGACCTTTGTGCCGCATCTGACGCCAATGATTCGCGGCATTCACTCGACGCTCTACGCGACCGTGGTGGACCGCTCGGTTGATCTGCAAGCGCTGTTTGAGAAGCGTTATGCCAACGAGCCTTTCGTTGATGTGATGCCGGCGGGCAGTCATCCTGAGACTCGCAGTGTGCGTGGTGCCAACGTATGTCGGATTGCCGTGCACCGGCCACAGGATGGTGATCTGGTGGTGGTGCTGTCGGTCATCGACAATCTGGTCAAGGGAGCTTCCGGCCAGGCGGTGCAAAACCTCAACATTCTGTTCGGCTTGGACGAGCGCCTGGGGCTGTCCCACGCTGGCATGCTGCCTTAAGGTCGGTTTAGAGGTGAACAGAAAGGCCCGTCTGACGGGCCTTTCTGCGTTCTGCGGGCAACTGGACGACTATTGATATACCGTAACAATAGTTGACCGCTTTTCTGGGAGAAGCGGATAATGCGCGTCATTACGCAGTATGGCGGCTTAACGCCGGGAGATAGTCAGCATGAGCGTTGAATCCTTCACCCCCACGGCTTTGCAATTCACTCAAGGTGCAGCGCACAAGGTGAAGACCCTGGTCGACGAAGAGGGTAATGATCGCTTGAAGCTGCGCGTATTCGTTACGGGCGGCGGTTGTTCGGGGTTCCAGTACGGTTTCACTTTCGATGAGGAAGTGGCCGAGGACGACACCATCGTCGAGCGCGAAGGCGTAAGCCTGGTGGTCGACCCGATGAGTTTCCAGTACCTGGCCGGTGCTGAAGTGGACTACCAGGAAGGTCTGGAAGGTTCGCGGTTCGTGATCAAGAACCCCAATGCCACCACTACCTGTGGTTGCGGGTCCTCGTTCTCGATCTGATCAGTCGGCAAAAGCCAGATAGCAAAACGCCGCAGTGCCTAACGACTCTGCGGCGTTTTGCTATCTGGCGTTCAAGCCGGGTAGATAGCGCCCAGTACACGCGGGCCGCGGGCGCCTGTGACGCTGGGCCGGTTGGCGGCGATGCCTTCCAGGCAGCAATGGGCCAGCCAGGCGAAGGCCATGGCTTCTACCCAGTCGGGGTCCACGCCATAAACGGCGGTGCTGTTGACTTGTGTCCCGGGTAGTAGCGCGCTGAGGCGCCGCATCAATGTGCCGTTATGGGCACCGCCGCCACAAACCAAAAGCTCCTGGGTGCCGACTTGTGCAGCCTGCAGCGAGTCGACGATGGTCAGCGCTGTCAGTTCCAGCAGGGTGGCCTGTACATTTTCTGCGGGGATGGCGGGGTGCTGGGCCAGATGCTGATTCAGCCACTGGAGGTTGAATACCTCGCGCCCCGTGCTCTTGGGGCCTTGAGTGGCGAAGAATGGATCGCTGAGCAGGGTCTTCAGAAGGGCCTGGTCAAGCTGGCCGCTGGCCGCCCATTGGCCGTTGCGGTCGAAGGTTTCAGCCCGTTGAGTCTGTATCCATGCATCGAGCAGCACGTTGCCAGGGCCGCAATCAAAGCCTGCGACCGGTTTGGCGGTTTCGATCAGGCTCAGGTTGCTGAAGCCACCGACGTTCAGAACGGCACGCTTTCCGGAGCGCTGCTCGAACAGAGCTTCGTGGAAGGCGGGGACCAGAGGGGCGCCTTGGCCGCCGGCAGCCACGTCGCGACTGCGGAAGTCGCTGATAACGGTGATACCGGTGAGTTCTGTGAGCAATGCTGGGTTGCCGATCTGCACGGTAAATCCGCGGCTTGGCTCATGGCGCACGGTCTGCCCGTGGCTGCCTATGGCGCGAATGTCTTGAGCCTGGAGTTGTTGTTGCTGCAGAAGGCTGTGGATGCCCTGGGCAGCCAGCTTGACCCAGTGTTGCTGGGCCATGGCGGAACGGGCGATCTCGTCAGGGCCGCTGGCGCACAAACTCAGGAGTTCGGCGCGCAGGGTCTCTGGCATGGGGATGTAGTGGGTAGCGATCAATCTGATCGCCGGGCTCTGCTCGATCAGGGCAATGTCCAGGCCGTCGAGGCTGGTTCCGGACATTACTCCTATGTAGAACGCCATGGCTCAGCGCTTGCTCGAGGCCAGCATGGTGGCCTTTTCCTGGTCCATCCGAGCCATAAGAGGCTGGCTCTGTTGGAGGAAGCGAGCTCGCTCGGCCTTGGCAATAGGGTCAGCCATCGGCAGTTTCTGGCCCAGTGGGTCTACGTGGACGCCGTTGACCTGGAACTCGTAGTGCAAGTGAGGGCCGGTAGAGAGGCCTGTGGTACCGATATACCCAATGACCTGACCCTGTTTCACCGAGCCGCCGGTCTTGACGCCCTTGGCAAAGCCTTGCATGTGGCCATACAGGGTCCTGTAGGTGTTGCCGTGCTGAATGATCACGGTGTTGCCGTAACCACCGCGGCGGCCTGCCAGCAGAACCTTTCCGTCACCGGCAGCCTTGATCGGCGTGCCTCGTGGGGCGGCGTAGTCGACGCCCTTGTGAGCGCGGATCTTGTTCAGAATTGGGTGTTTACGGCCCATTGAGAAGCGCGAGCTGATACGGGCAAAGTCCACTGGCGTACGGATGAACGCTTTGCGCATGCTATTGCCGTCGGCGGTGTAGTAGCTGCTGGAACCCTGTTTGTTGGTGTAGCGCACGGCGGTGTAGGTCTTGCCGCGATTGGTGAAGCGTGCGGAAAGGATATTGCCGGTACCGACCACTTTGCCGTTGGCTACTTTCTGTTCGTAGATGACGTCAAACTCGTCACCCTGGCGAATATCCTGCGCGAAGTCGATGTCGTAGCCGAAAATGTTGGCCATATCCATGGTCAGGCTATGAGACAGGCCGGCACGTGCCGCGGACTGTGAAAGCGAACTATTGATGACTCCATGCACATAAGCCGAGCGGACTACTGGTTTAGTGATCACTCGGTTGAAGGTAAAGCCTTTGGGGCCCTTGGTCAGAGTGATGGTTTCCAGATCACTGACTTTACTGTGCAGGTTGCTCAGTTGGCCGTCTTGAGTCAGTTCGAACTCAAGCTTTTGGCCGTGTTTTAGCTGGGAAAACTGCTTCGCTTGCTTGTCGCTTGCCAGGACTTCGTGAACAGATGTAGCTGGCAGGCCAACCTTCTCGAAGAGTGTGGACAAGGTATCGCCCTTGGCCACTATCACTTCTCTATGGCCTGGGGCTTTTTGCTCTTCCGTGACAGCGGTTGTTGGTGCAGCTTCAGCAGTCTCCGGGGGGGCTTCGGCGGTGTTGTCGATCTGTGCGAAAGGAGAGGCGACGCTTTCGCTTGTGGCTTGTTCGACGGAGGCGGCGTCTTGATCTTGTGTCAGCTGCTCGACCGGACTTTCCAGGTCAAGGCTTAGTGTCGTTTTTTTGGCTTCTACATCACTGGAAGGGAATACCAGTAGTGCCAGGCTTAGAAGGGCTGCGATGCCACTTGCGGCGAGCAGGTGGCTCTTCGGATAAAGCGGTGGCGCTTTAGACGGTTCGGTGGTCATAGGTAATTTGACTTTGAAAAGATGAAATGGAAAAGATGAATGACATGATGAAGATGAAATAACTGTATAAAATATAACCAAATCATCTGTGACGCAAGCTCGCGGACGCTCTGCTGCGTGAATGCCCCCGTACGCCGGGCAAAACTTGTAATTAGTCCGTGATCTTGTATGGTTGGTTCCCTTTTGAATCTGAGCCTTGCGGGTCTGTTATGAAGTCGGTTGAAGAGCAGCTAGCGCTGATCAAACGTGGTGCGGAAGAGTTGTTGGTCGAGTCCGAGTTGATCGAGAAGCTCAAGCGCGGCGAGCCGCTGCGTATTAAGGCTGGCTTCGATCCGACGGCTCCGGATCTGCATCTCGGCCATACCGTGCTTATTAATAAGCTGCGTCAGTTCCAGGATCTTGGTCACCAGGTGATCTTCCTGATTGGCGACTTCACCGGGATGATCGGTGATCCGAGTGGCAAAAGCGCTACTCGTCCGCCACTGACTCGCGAGCAGGTTCTGGATAATGCAGAGACCTATAAGAGCCAGGTTTTCAAGATTCTTGATCCTGCTAAGACTGAGGTCGCATTCAACTCTACTTGGATGGACAAGATGGGGCCGGCGGATTTCATCCGTCTGACTTCCCAGTACACCGTTGCGCGCATGCTTGAGCGGGATGACTTCGACAAGCGCTATTCGACCAATCAGCCGATTGCCATTCACGAGTTCTTGTATCCGCTGGTGCAGGGCTATGACTCGGTCGCTCTGCGTGCTGATGTCGAGTTGGGTGGTACCGATCAGAAGTTCAACCTGTTGATGGGGCGCGAGCTGCAGCGTGGTTATGGTCAAGAGGCTCAGTGCATTTTGACTATGCCTCTGCTTGAGGGGTTGGATGGCGTTAAGAAGATGTCCAAGTCCTTGGGTAACTATGTAGGCATTCAGGAAGCTCCAGGGGTTATGTATGGCAAGCTGGTCTCTATTCCTGATGCGCTGATGTGGCGTTACTTCGAGCTGCTTAGCTTTCGCTCGATGGATGAGATCAATGCATTCAAAGCTGATGTTGAAGCGGGCGCCAACCCGCGTGATATCAAGATCAAGCTGGCAGAGGAGATCGTTGCGCGCTTCCATGGTGACGAGGCGGCCGCAAATGCCCATCGTGGCGCGGGCAACCGTATGAAGGATGGCGAGCTGCCGGAGGATCTGCCGGAAGTTGAGTTGGTCGCTGCTGAAGATATGCCGATTGCAGCTGTCCTTAATAAGGCTGGGCTTGTGAAGAACGCGGCAGTGGCACGGGATCTTCTTGGTTCGGGTGGTGTGCGGGTAGGGGGGGAGGTTGTTGATCGTTCCTTTATATGTGCGGTGGGTTCGACCTACGTGTGTCAGGCCGGCAAGAAGGCATTTGCACGTATTACGCTTAAATCTGAATAAAATCGAAAATAAGTGTTGACGGCAGATTCTACAGGTCTATAATTCGCCCCACTTCCGGCGCAGTCGAAACGGAAAACTCCTTGAGATTCAACGAGTTACGCGGTTTTCGGCAGCGGTTACGCTTCAGTTCATCGAAGCCAGAAGCAGTTGGTAAGGCAGTGTGTTTTCGCCTTATTAACGATTCGATCCTCTCGGTCGAAAGCGGTTAAAAAGAGGTGTTGACAGCAGCGTGTAACGCTGTAGAATTCGCCTCCCGCTAACGAGAGATCGGAAGCGCAAGTGGTTGAAGTTAAAAAGGAAACTTTGAAAACTTCTTAAAAAAATCACTTGACAGCAAATGAGGCTGCTGTAGAATGCGCGCCTCGGTTGAGACGAAAGATCTTAACCAACCGCTCTTTAACAACTGAATCAAGCAATTCGTGTGGGTGCTTGTGGAGTCAGACTGATAGTCAAAAAGATTATCAGCATCACAAGTTACTCCGCGAGAAATCAAAGATGTAACCAACGATTGCTGAGCCAAGTTTAGGGTTTTCTCAAAACCCAAAGATGTTTGAACTGAAGAGTTTGATCATGGCTCAGATTGAACGCTGGCGGCAGGCCTAACACATGCAAGTCGAGCGGCAGCACGGGTACTTGTACCTGGTGGCGAGCGGCGGACGGGTGAGTAATGCCTAGGAATCTGCCTAGTAGTGGGGGATAACGTCCGGAAACGGGCGCTAATACCGCATACGTCCTACGGGAGAAAGTGGGGGATCTTCGGACCTCACGCTATTAGATGAGCCTAGGTCGGATTAGCTAGTTGGTGAGGTAATGGCTCACCAAGGCGACGATCCGTAACTGGTCTGAGAGGATGATCAGTCACACTGGAACTGAGACACGGTCCAGACTCCTACGGGAGGCAGCAGTGGGGAATATTGGACAATGGGCGAAAGCCTGATCCAGCCATGCCGCGTGTGTGAAGAAGGTCTTCGGATTGTAAAGCACTTTAAGTTGGGAGGAAGGGCAGTTACCTAATACGTGATTGTTTTGACGTTACCGACAGAATAAGCACCGGCTAACTCTGTGCCAGCAGCCGCGGTAATACAGAGGGTGCAAGCGTTAATCGGAATTACTGGGCGTAAAGCGCGCGTAGGTGGTTTGTTAAGTTGGATGTGAAAGCCCCGGGCTCAACCTGGGAACTGCATCCAAAACTGGCAAGCTAGAGTATGGTAGAGGGTGGTGGAATTTCCTGTGTAGCGGTGAAATGCGTAGATATAGGAAGGAACACCAGTGGCGAAGGCGACCACCTGGACTGATACTGACACTGAGGTGCGAAAGCGTGGGGAGCAAACAGGATTAGATACCCTGGTAGTCCACGCCGTAAACGATGTCAACTAGCCGTTGGGAGCCTTGAGCTCTTAGTGGCGCAGCTAACGCATTAAGTTGACCGCCTGGGGAGTACGGCCGCAAGGTTAAAACTCAAATGAATTGACGGGGGCCCGCACAAGCGGTGGAGCATGTGGTTTAATTCGAAGCAACGCGAAGAACCTTACCAGGCCTTGACATCCAATGAACTTTCTAGAGATAGATTGGTGCCTTCGGGAACATTGAGACAGGTGCTGCATGGCTGTCGTCAGCTCGTGTCGTGAGATGTTGGGTTAAGTCCCGTAACGAGCGCAACCCTTGTCCTTAGTTACCAGCACGTTATGGTGGGCACTCTAAGGAGACTGCCGGTGACAAACCGGAGGAAGGTGGGGATGACGTCAAGTCATCATGGCCCTTACGGCCTGGGCTACACACGTGCTACAATGGTCGGTACAAAGGGTTGCCAAGCCGCGAGGTGGAGCTAATCCCATAAAACCGATCGTAGTCCGGATCGCAGTCTGCAACTCGACTGCGTGAAGTCGGAATCGCTAGTAATCGCGAATCAGAATGTCGCGGTGAATACGTTCCCGGGCCTTGTACACACCGCCCGTCACACCATGGGAGTGGGTTGCACCAGAAGTAGCTAGTCTAACCTTCGGGAGGACGGTTACCACGGTGTGATTCATGACTGGGGTGAAGTCGTAACAAGGTAGCCGTAGGGGAACCTGCGGCTGGATCACCTCCTTAATCGACGACATCAGCTGCTTCATAAGCTCCCACACGAATTGCTTGATTCATTGAAGAAGACGATAGAAGCAGCTTTAAGCTCCAAGCTGATAGCTCCAAGCTAACAGTTACAAGCTCGAAATTGGGTCTGTAGCTCAGTTGGTTAGAGCGCACCCCTGATAAGGGTGAGGTCGGCAGTTCGAATCTGCCCAGACCCACCAATTTTGTTATGGGGCCATAGCTCAGCTGGGAGAGCGCCTGCCTTGCACGCAGGAGGTCAGCGGTTCGATCCCGCTTGGCTCCACCATAAACTGCTTCTGAAAGCTTAGAAATGAGCATTCTGCTTGAATGTTGATTTCTAGTCTTTTGATTAGATCGTTCTTTAAAAATTTGGGTATGTGATAGAAAGATAGACTGAACGTTACTTTCACTGGTAACGGATCAGGCTAAGGTAAAATTTGTGAGTTAAATTGCAAATTTTCGGCGAATGTCGTCTTCATAGTATAACCAGATTGCTTGGGGTTATATGGTCAAGTGAAGAAGCGCATACGGTGGATGCCTTGGCAGTCAGAGGCGATGAAAGACGTGGTAGCCTGCGATAAGCTTCGGGGAGTCGGCAAACAGACTTTGATCCGGAGATCTCTGAATGGGGGAACCCAGCCATCATAAGATGGTTATCTTGTACTGAATACATAGGTGCAAGAGGCGAACCAGGGGAACTGAAACATCTAAGTACCCTGAGGAAAAGAAATCAACCGAGATTCCCTTAGTAGTGGCGAGCGAACGGGGACTAGCCCTTAAGTGGCTTTGAGATTAGCGGAACGCTCTGGAAAGTGCGGCCATAGTGGGTGATAGCCCTGTACGCGAAAATCTCTTAGTCATGAAATCGAGTAGGACGGGGCACGAGAAACCTTGTCTGAATATGGGGGGACCATCCTCCAAGGCTAAATACTACTGACTGACCGATAGTGAACTAGTACCGTGAGGGAAAGGCGAAAAGAACCCCGGAGAGGGGAGTGAAATAGATCCTGAAACCGTATGCGTACAAGCAGTGGGAGCAGACTTTGTTCTGTGACTGCGTACCTTTTGTATAATGGGTCAGCGACTTATTTTCAGTGGCGAGCTTAACCGAATAGGGGAGGCGTAGCGAAAGCGAGTCTTAATAGGGCGTCTAGTCGCTGGGAATAGACCCGAAACCGGGCGATCTATCCATGGGCAGGTTGAAGGTTAGGTAACACTGACTGGAGGACCGAACCGACTACCGTTGAAAAGTTAGCGGATGACCTGTGGATCGGAGTGAAAGGCTAATCAAGCTCGGAGATAGCTGGTTCTCCTCGAAAGCTATTTAGGTAGCGCCTCATGTATCACTGTAGGGGGTAGAGCACTGTTTCGGCTAGGGGGTCATCCCGACTTACCAAACCGATGCAAACTCCGAATACCTACAAGTGCCGAGCATGGGAGACACACGGCGGGTGCTAACGTCCGTCGTGAAAAGGGAAACAACCCAGACCGTCAGCTAAGGTCCCAAAGTTATGGTTAAGTGGGAAACGATGTGGGAAGGCTTAGACAGCTAGGAGGTTGGCTTAGAAGCAGCCACCCTTTAAAGAAAGCGTAATAGCTCACTAGTCGAGTCGGCCTGCGCGGAAGATGTAACGGGGCTCAAACCATACACCGAAGCTACGGGTATCACGTAAGTGATGCGGTAGAGGAGCGTTCTGTAAGCCTGTGAAGGTGAGTTGAGAAGCTTGCTGGAGGTATCAGAAGTGCGAATGCTGACATGAGTAACGACAATGGGTGTGAAAAACACCCACGCCGAAAGACCAAGGTTTCCTGCGCAACGTTAATCGACGCAGGGTTAGTCGGTCCCTAAGGCGAGGCTGAAAAGCGTAGTCGATGGAAAACAGGTTAATATTCCTGTACTTCTAGTTATTGCGATGGAGGGACGGAGAAGGCTAGGCCAGCTTGGCGTTGGTTGTCCAAGTTTAAGGTGGTAGGCTGGAATCTTAGGTAAATCCGGGGTTCTAAGGCCGAGAGCTGATGACGAGTTACCTTTTAGGTGACGAAGTGGTTGATGCCATGCTTCCAAGAAAAGCTTCTAAGCTTCAGATAACTAGGAACCGTACCCCAAACCGACACAGGTGGTTGGGTAGAGAATACCAAGGCGCTTGAGAGAACTCGGGTGAAGGAACTAGGCAAAATGGCACCGTAACTTCGGGAGAAGGTGCGCCGGTGAGGGTGAAGGACTTGCTCCGTAAGCTCATGCCGGTCGAAGATACCAGGCCGCTGCGACTGTTTATTAAAAACACAGCACTCTGCAAACACGAAAGTGGACGTATAGGGTGTGACGCCTGCCCGGTGCCGGAAGGTTAATTGATGGGGTTAGCTAACGCGAAGCTCTTGATCGAAGCCCCGGTAAACGGCGGCCGTAACTATAACGGTCCTAAGGTAGCGAAATTCCTTGTCGGGTAAGTTCCGACCTGCACGAATGGCGTAACGATGGCGGCGCTGTCTCCACCCGAGACTCAGTGAAATTGAAATCGCTGTGAAGATGCAGTGTATCCGCGGCTAGACGGAAAGACCCCGTGAACCTTTACTATAGCTTTGCACTGGACTTTGAATTTGCTTGTGTAGGATAGGTGGGAGGCTTTGAAGCGTGAACGCCAGTTTGCGTGGAGCCATCCTTGAAATACCACCCTGGCAACTTTGAGGTTCTAACTCAGGTCCGTTATCCGGATCGAGGACAGTGTATGGTGGGTAGTTTGACTGGGGCGGTCTCCTCCTAAAGAGTAACGGAGGAGTACGAAGGTGCGCTCAGACCGGTCGGAAATCGGTCGTAGAGTATAAAGGCAAAAGCGCGCTTGACTGCGAGACAGACACGTCGAGCAGGTACGAAAGTAGGTCTTAGTGATCCGGTGGTTCTGTATGGAAGGGCCATCGCTCAACGGATAAAAGGTACTCCGGGGATAACAGGCTGATACCGCCCAAGAGTTCATATCGACGGCGGTGTTTGGCACCTCGATGTCGGCTCATCACATCCTGGGGCTGAAGCCGGTCCCAAGGGTATGGCTGTTCGCCATTTAAAGTGGTACGCGAGCTGGGTTTAGAACGTCGTGAGACAGTTCGGTCCCTATCTGCCGTGGACGTTTGAGATTTGAGAGGGGCTGCTCCTAGTACGAGAGGACCGGAGTGGACGAACCTCTGGTGTTCCGGTTGTCACGCCAGTGGCATTGCCGGGTAGCTATGTTCGGAAAAGATAACCGCTGAAAGCATCTAAGCGGGAAACTTGCCTCAAGATGAGATCTCACTGGGATCTTGAATCCCCTAAAGGGCCGTCGAAGACTACGACGTTGATAGGTTGGGTGTGTAAGCGCTGTGAGGCGTTGAGCTAACCAATACTAATTGCCCGTGAGGCTTGACCATATAACACCCAAGCAATTTGCTTAAGAAGCGAGTTGCGGTGTGTGAAGACGCTACGAACCGAAAGTTTGCACAACACACAAATCTATTACATACCCATTCGCTGGCACGTTGCATGAGCAACGGACTGGCTACCGAATTTCTTGACGACCATAGAGCGTTGGAACCACCTGATCCCATCCCGAACTCAGAAGTGAAACGATGCATCGCCGATGGTAGTGTGGGGTTTCCCCATGTGAGAGTAGGTCATCGTCAAGATTAAATTCCGAAACCCCAATTGCGAAAGCAATTGGGGTTTTGTTTTTCCGCGGAGAAAAGTCGATTTGATTTTTATCTGCCCGATCGACTTGCTCGCCGGGTGGTGTTTTCTATGCAATGGTTTTGGGCATGGCTATCATGCCGGGCTCATTGTGAGGCGGATACTGCATGTCGACGTTGTTAGAGCTTCTAAAGGATGGGCGATTTCACTCGGGCCAGGCGCTCGGAGAGGTGCTGGGTGTTAGTCGTAGTGCTATATGGAAGCAGTTACAGCTTCTTGAGGCGGAATTGGGGCTTGTCATCCATAAGGTGCGAGGTCGTGGATATCAGTTGGCCACTCCAATCACCTTGTTGAGCAGCGCGGAGATAAGTCGGTGCTCTTCTCCCAGTAGTGCTTGGGACGTTCGAATTTTTGATTCTATCGACTCCACAAATGCTGAGGCGCTGCGATCCATTGAGGGGGGGGCTGTGGCTCCTTTTCTTGTGCTAGCTGAGCGTCAGACCGCGGGGCGTGGCCGGCGTGGACGCAAGTGGATAAGTCCTTTTGCCGAGAATATCTATTACAGCCTGGTCTTGCGCATAGATGGAGGTCTCCGGCAACTGGAGGGTCTCAGTCTGGTCGTAGGGTTGGCGGTTATGCATACCCTTCGTGAGTATGGAATCCCAAGGGCGGGTTTGAAGTGGCCAAACGACGTTTTGGTTGGTCAGAAGAAGGTCGCGGGAATACTTTTGGAACTGGTGGGCGATCCTGCGGACGTGTGTCATGTGGTCCTGGGGGTTGGGATTAATGTGAATATGCAGAGCGCCGAGGGGGTTGATCAGGAGTGGACCTCGATAAGGTTGGAGTCTGGACAGGTTACTGATCGCAATCAGCTGGTTGCTCGATTGAGTGAGACCCTTGTGGCTTATCTTGAGCGTCATCGACTGGATGGTTTCTCCGCTATCCAGGGCGAGTGGGAGCAAGGTCATCTCTGGCAGGGGCGTGAAGTGTCTCTGATTGCGGGGGTCAATAAGATCGATGGTGTCGTGCTGGGTATTGATCGCCAAGGGGCGTTGCGGTTGAGCGTTGAAGGTGAAGAGAAAACTTATAGCGGTGGGGAGCTCAGTCTAAGGTTGCGTGACGATCCTTGAGTTTGGCTGCGAAACACCATGAAGTGTGCCCGCGCTACCTTAGGCTAGTAGGTGGGGAGGCTTGTATATCTGCTCTGGGCGTTGTGTTGGTTTCGCAGGATCAGTTTGTTCGTGATTTGTTTTTTTGAGTTGACTAAGGCTTGTCTTTCGTCTCGAGGTATTTATGCGCTGGCTGTTTCTGTTGTTACTGGTCCTCAATGGTTTCTATTACATCTGGCATCAGCAGGAAGCACCTCTTCGTGCGAAAGAGGTTATGCCTCTCTCGCTCTATCGAGGCTCTCAGCAAGATATTCGCTTGTTGAGTGAGTCTGCAGATTCGGTCGAGCGGAGGGATAAGGGGAGGGTTGGAGAGGTTGATGTAAGCTGTCTCTATCTAGGGGGCTTTGCTCGTCGAGATATGGCTCAGATGCTTGAGCAGCGGCTTATAGGGCTGGGGGCGGATGTCAGGCTACTGTCCTTGAGTGTTCCTGGATCTTCTGGTTTCTGGTTACGTGTGGCTCCTGAGAGCAAGCATTTGCTGGATGATCTACAGCTGCAGAACCTTGCTAAGGAATTCAATGAGTTAAAACATAAAATAATGCCTTGTGAGGGGCTTGCAACTGTCGAATAGGTTGCATAGAATGGCGCCCGCTCCGCAGTGAAGACCTTTTGAGGTTAAAGCAGCAGAGCTAAGTCAACGCAGCTAACCTCAAGATTTTATTGAGAAAATGCTTGACAGAAAGGTGGCATAGTGTAAAATGCTGCCTCGCTTAGGAGGGGTTCCCGAGCGGCCAAAGGGATCAGACTGTAAATCTGACGTCTACGACTTCGAAGGTTCGAATCCTTCCCCCTCCACCAGATTTAGCGAGAGCTGCAGGCTCCGCGGGTATAGTTTAGTGGTAGAACCTCAGCCTTCCAAGCTGATGATGCGGGTTCGATTCCCGCTACCCGCTCCAAGTTTGCAGGTTTTGCAAAGTGTTACGCTCTTGTAGCTCAGTTGGTAGAGCACACCCTTGGTAAGGGTGAGGTCAGCGGTTCAAATCCGCTCAAGAGCTCCATATAACGAGGCAGATATGAAAATATCTGCCTTTGTTTTAATGGCTTGTGTGACTTGCTCAATTCTTCTCCTAGGGGTGATTTCGATGGCTAAGGAAAAGTTCGAACGTAATAAGCCGCACGTTAACGTGGGTACTATCGGTCACGTTGACCACGGTAAGACCACTCTGACTGCTGCTCTGACTCGCGTTTGTTCCGAGGTTTTCGGTTCGGCTCGTGTTGACTTCGACAAGATCGACAGTGCCCCAGAAGAAAAAGCTCGTGGTATCACCATCAACACTGCGCACGTAGAGTACGATTCTCACATTCGTCACTACGCGCATGTTGACTGCCCAGGTCACGCCGACTACGTCAAAAACATGATCACCGGTGCTGCCCAGATGGACGGCGCGATCCTGGTTTGCTCGGCTGCCGATGGTCCGATGCCACAAACTCGTGAGCACATCCTGCTGTCCCGTCAGGTAGGCGTTCCGTACATCGTTGTCTTCCTGAACAAGGCTGACATGGTTGACGACGCTGAGCTGCTGGAACTGGTTGAGATGGAAGTGCGCGACCTGCTGAGCACTTACGACTTCCCAGGTGACGACACTCCGATCATCATCGGTTCGGCTCTGATGGCCCTGAACGGCCAAGACGACAACGAAATGGGTACCACCGCTGTTAAGCGTCTGGTAGAAACTCTGGACACTTACATCCCAGAGCCAGAGCGTGCAATCGACAAGCCGTTCCTGATGCCAATCGAAGACGTATTCTCGATCTCCGGTCGTGGCACCGTGGTAACTGGCCGTGTTGAGCGTGGCATCGTTCGCATCCAGGAAGAGGTTGAGATCGTTGGTCTGCGCGATACTCAGAAGACTACCTGCACCGGCGTTGAAATGTTCCGCAAGCTGCTCGATGAAGGTCGTGCTGGCGAGAACTGCGGCGTCCTGCTGCGTGGTACCAAGCGTGACGACGTTGAGCGTGGCCAGGTTCTGGTTAAGCCAGGCACCGTTAAGCCGCACACCAAGTTCACTGCTGAAGTTTATGTTCTGAGCAAAGAAGAAGGCGGTCGTCATACTCCGTTCTTCAAAGGCTACCGTCCACAGTTCTACTTCCGTACTACTGACGTGACCGGTAACTGCGAGCTGCCGGAAGGCGTTGAAATGGTAATGCCGGGTGACAACATTCAGATGACTGTCACTCTGATCAAAACCATCGCGATGGAAGATGGTCTGCGTTTCGCTATCCGTGAAGGCGGTCGTACCGTCGGTGCTGGCGTCGTAGCCAAAGTGATCGAATAAGTTCTTGAAATATCTCCATCGGGCCGACATAATGGTCGGCCTGATTTTGTTTTTAGGTCAGTAGCTCAATTGGCAGAGCGACGGTCTCCAAAACCGTAGGTTGGGGGTTCGATTCCCTCCTGACCTGCCAGATTCACTCAATGTGTCTGGCTTTCTTTTCACAGGATCTTCATAGATGACTCCTAAGGCTGAAGCTCAAGGCTCTCGCTTCGATCTGCTCAAGTGGCTCGTTGTGGTTGCTTTGGTGATTGTTGGTGTTGTTGGCAATCAGTACTATTCTGCTTCGCCGATCCTGTACCGCGTATTGGCGCTGCTTGCCATTGCCGCAGTTGCTGCCTTCATTGGTCTGCAAACTGCCAAAGGCAAGTCGTTCTTCGTGTTGGTTAAGGAAGCGCGCACTGAGATTCGTAAAGTCGTATGGCCAACTCGCCAAGAGACCACGCAGACCACGCTTATTGTAGTGGCTGTGGTTCTGGTCATGGCGTTGCTGTTGTGGGGGCTAGATTCCCTGCTTGGCTGGCTTGTTTCCTTGATTGTTGGCTAAGGGTGTCCCGTGGCTAAGCGTTGGTACGTTGTGCATGCTTACTCGGGTTACGAGAAGCATGTAATGCGCTCGTTGATCGAGCGTGTAAAGCTGGCTGGCATGGAAGATGGCTTCGGCGAGATTCTGGTCCCCACTGAAGAAGTGGTTGAGATGCGCAATGGCCAGAAGCGCAAAAGCGAACGCAAGTTCTTTCCAGGTTATGTGCTGGTTCAAATGGATATGAATGAGGGTACTTGGCACTTGGTCAAGGACACTCCTCGTGTCATGGGTTTCATTGGTGGTACTGCTGATAAGCCAGCGCCTATCACTGATAAAGAGGCGGAAGCAATTCTGCGTCGCGTTGCTGATGGCAGCGATAAGCCCAAGCCTAAGACACTGTTCGAGCCAGGTGAGGTGGTCCGTGTTACTGACGGCCCATTCGCAGACTTTAACGGTACGGTCGAAGAAGTTAACTACGAAAAGAGCCGGATCCAAGTGGCGGTGCTCATTTTCGGTCGCTCTACTCCGGTAGAGCTAGAGTTCAGTCAGGTCGAGAAGGCCTAACTGGACGAGAATCCCATACCCCGCAGCCTTAGGCTGTGGGGTTTTTTCGTCACTGGGATAAACGCGCAAGTAACCGGGGAGCCTTTCTAGGCGTCTGAACCCGTAATTGGAGTGCCTCATGGCTAAGAAGATTACTGCTTACATCAAGCTGCAAGTTAAGGCCGCTCAGGCCAACCCAAGCCCGCCCGTTGGTCCAGCTCTGGGTCAGCACGGCGTGAACATCATGGAATTCTGCAAGGCTTTCAACGCCCGTACTCAGGGTCTTGAACCAGGTCTGCCGACTCCTGTGATCATCACTGTTTACAGTGACCGCAGCTTCACTTTCGAAACTAAGAGCACCCCTGCTTCGGTTCTGCTGAAGAAAGCTGCTGGCCTGACCAGCGGTTCCGCTCGTCCGAACACCGTTAAGGTTGGCACTGTTACCCGTGCTCAGCTGGAAGAAATCGCGAAAACCAAAAACGCGGATCTGACTGCAGCTGATATGGATGCAGCCGTGCGTACTATCGCCGGTTCTGCTCGTAGCATGGGCCTTAACGTGGAGGGTGTGTAATGGCTAAGCTGACCAAGCGCCAAAAGGCTATCGCCGGCAAGATTGAAGCAGGCAAGGCCTACAACTTCGTAGAAGCCGCCGCTCTCCTGACCGAGCTGTCGACCGTTAAGTTCAGCGAGTCCGTAGACGTAGCTGTGAACCTGGGTGTAGACCCACGTAAATCTGACCAGGTTGTTCGTAGCGCTACCGTGCTGCCACACGGCACTGGCAAGACTGTACGTGTTGCTGTGTTTACTCAGGGTCCAGCTGCTGAAGCTGCTCTGGCTGCCGGTGCAGACCGCGTAGGTATGGATGATCTGGCTGCCGAAATGAAAGGCGGCGACCTGAACTATGACGTAGTTATTGCTTCTCCGGATGCAATGCGCGTTGTAGGTCAGCTGGGTCAGGTTCTGGGTCCTCGTGGCCTGATGCCTAACCCGAAAGTCGGCACTGTAACCCCAGACGTGGCCTCGGCAGTTAAGAACGCCAAGGCTGGTCAGGTTCGCTACCGCACCGACAAAAACGGCATTATTCACACCTCCGTTGGCAAGGTCGGCTTCGACGCCGTCAAGCTGAAGGAAAACGTTGAAGCCCTGATCGCTGACCTGAAGCGTATCAAGCCAGCTTCTTCGAAAGGTATCTACGTCAAGCGCGTTACCCTGAGCACCACCATGGGTCCAGGTCTGGTCATCGACCAAGGCTCGCTGGACGTATAAGACATAGGCTGGCACAAGCGATTGTGCCAGTTGAAAAAATTGGGGTCCCTGCCTGGCGGGGGCTATCCAAGACCGTAGGCGACGCAAGTCTTAAACCTCAAGCCTACGCAGATGGTGCTCCCGGTTCCTTACCGAATCAGACACCAAAACGACATCCAGCCTAGGTTGGATGAAACGGTAACAAGCAGGAGTTAAACCCGTGGCAATTAAACTCGAAGACAAGAAGGCCATCGTCGCTGAAGTCAACGAGGCTGCCAAAGTCGCTCTGTCTGCTGTTGTGGCTGATGCCCGCGGTGTGACAGTAGGCGCAATGACCGGACTCCGTAAAGAGGCCCGCGAAGCTGGTGTTTACGTACGTGTTGTACGTAACACCCTGCTCAAGCGCGCTGTTGAAGGCACTCAATATGACGTGCTCAACGACGCGTTCGTCGGCCCTACCCTGATTGCATTCTCCAAGGAACATCCGGGCGCTGCTGCTCGTATTTTCAAAGAGTTCGCAAAGGGTCAGGACAAGTTCGAGATCAAGGCAGCTGCGTTCGAGGGCAAGTACCTCGCAGCAAACGAGATCGACGTGTTGGCTTCGCTGCCAACTCGCGACGAAGCTATTGCGAAGCTGATGAGCGTGATTCAAGGCGCTACCAGCAAGCTGGCTCGTACTCTGGCGGCTATTCGCGACCAGAAAGAAGCTGCTGCTGCCTAAGGCACCGTAAGCCCTTTCAAAATCATATGTTTAATTTGATGGCTGCGTAGGCTGTCACCCCAATACAGGAATTTATAGTCATGTCTCTGACTAACGAGCAAATCATCGAAGCAATCGGCCAGAAAACCGTTCTGGAAGTTGTTGAGCTGATCAAAGCAATGGAAGAAACCTTCGGCGTTACCGCTGCTGTTGCCGCTGCTGGCCCAGCTGCTGCTGCCGCTGTTGTTGAAGAGCAAACTGAATTCAACGTCATGCTGACCGAAGCTGGCGAGAAGAAAGTTAACGTGATCAAGGCTGTACGTGAACTGACCGGTCTGGGCCTGAAAGAAGCCAAGGCTGTAGTTGACGGCGCTCCTGCCATGGTTCTGGAAGCTGTTGCTAAAGAAGCAGCTGACAAAGCCAAAGCAGCTCTGGAAGAAGCAGGCGCTAAAGTCGAGCTCAAGTAAGCATCGACTTTGTGTCTCCAGCCCAAGCTTTAAGCGAACGGCTGATGGCTGGTGGCTTTTGCCACCGGCCTTTTTCCGTTATTGGCGGCCGACTGGGTCGGTGCCTTTAACGTGCTGTAGCCCACCCTGTGCGGTGGCGCAAACCAAAGGGTTTGCACGATTTTCTGGCTGCTCCCGTCGGGAGAAGCCGAATAAGCAGGTGACCAAGCTGGGGAACGCTGATGGCTTACTCATATACTGAGAAAAAACGTATCCGCAAGGACTTTAGCAAGTTGCCGGACGTCATGGATGTGCCGTACCTCCTGGCCATCCAGCTGGATTCGTATCGTGAATTCTTGCAAGCGGGAGCGACTAAAGATCAGTTCCGCGACGTGGGCCTGCATGCGGCCTTCAAATCCGTTTTCCCGATCATCAGCTACTCCGGCAATGCTGCGTTGGAGTATGTCGGTTATCGCCTGGGCGAACCGGCGTTTGATGTTAAAGAATGCGTGTTGCGTGGTGTGACTTACGCCGTACCTTTGCGGGTAAAAGTTCGTCTGATCATTTTCGACAAAGAATCGTCGAACAAAGCGATCAAGGACATCAAAGAGCAAGAAGTCTACATGGGTGAAATCCCCCTGATGACTGAGAACGGTACCTTCGTAATCAACGGTACCGAGCGTGTAATCGTTTCCCAGCTGCACCGTTCCCCTGGCGTATTCTTCGACCACGACCGTGGCAAGACGCACAGCTCCGGTAAGCTGCTGTACTCCGCGCGGATCATTCCATACCGCGGTTCGTGGCTGGACTTCGAGTTCGACCCGAAAGACTGCGTGTTCGTCCGTATCGACCGTCGCCGCAAGCTGCCTGCGTCGGTTCTGCTGCGCGCGCTGGGTTACACCACTGAAGAAGTGCTGGATGCTTTCTACACCACCAACGTATTCCACGTGAAAGGCGAGAGCCTGAGCCTGGAGCTGGTGCCTCAGCGCCTGCGTGGTGAAATTGCCGTTCTGGACATCCAGGATGACAAGGGCAAGGTTATTGTCGAGCAGGGTCGTCGTATCACCGCTCGCCACATCAACCAGCTGGAAAAAGCCGGTATCAAAGAGCTGGATGTACCTCTGGACTACGTCCTGGGGCGTACCACCGCCAAGGCTATCGTGCACCCGGCTACTGGTGAAATCCTGGCAGAGTGCAACACCGAGCTGAACACCGAGATCCTGGCAAAAATCGCCAAGGCCCAGGTTGTTCGCATCGAAACGCTGTACACCAACGACATCGACTGCGGTCCGTTCGTTTCTGACACTCTGAAGATCGACTCCACCAGCAACCAATTGGAAGCGCTGGTCGAGATCTATCGCATGATGCGTCCTGGCGAGCCGCCAACCAAAGATGCTGCCGAGACTCTGTTCAACAACCTGTTCTTCAGCCCTGAGCGCTATGACCTCTCCGCCGTTGGCCGGATGAAGTTCAACCGTCGTATCGGTCGTACCGAGATCGAAGGTTCGGGCGTCCTGTGCAAAGAAGACATCGTTGCCGTACTGAAGACTCTGGTCGACATCCGTAACGGTAAAGGCATCGTCGACGACATCGACCACCTGGGTAACCGTCGTGTTCGTTGCGTAGGCGAAATGGCCGAGAACCAGTTCCGCGTTGGCCTGGTGCGTGTAGAGCGTGCGGTCAAAGAGCGTCTGTCGATGGCCGAAAGCGAAGGCCTGATGCCGCAAGACCTGATCAATGCCAAGCCAGTGGCTGCGGCAGTGAAAGAGTTCTTCGGTTCCAGCCAGCTGTCGCAGTTCATGGACCAGAACAACCCGCTCTCCGAGATCACCCACAAGCGTCGTGTCTCCGCACTCGGCCCAGGTGGTCTGACTCGTGAGCGTGCAGGCTTCGAAGTTCGTGACGTGCACCCGACTCACTATGGTCGTGTATGCCCGATCGAAACGCCGGAAGGTCCGAACATCGGTCTGATCAACTCCCTGGCGGCCTATGCGCGCACCAACCAGTACGGCTTCCTTGAGAGCCCGTACCGTGTGGTGAAAGACGCTCTGGTCACTGACGAGATCGTGTTCCTGTCCGCCATCGAAGAGGCCGATCACGTGATCGCCCAGGCTTCGGCGACCATGAACGACAAAGGTCAGCTGATCGATGAGCTGGTGGCTGTTCGTCACTTGAACGAATTCACCGTCAAGGCGCCGGAAGACGTCACCTTGATGGACGTTTCGCCGAAGCAGGTAGTTTCGGTTGCTGCGTCGCTGATTCCGTTCCTCGAGCACGACGACGCCAACCGTGCGTTGATGGGTTCCAACATGCAGCGTCAGGCTGTACCGACTCTGCGTGCTGATAAGCCGCTGGTAGGTACCGGCATGGAGCGCAACGTTGCCCGTGACTCCGGCGTTTGTGTCGTGGCTCGCCGTGGCGGCGTGATCGACTCGGTCGATGCCAGTCGTATCGTGGTTCGTGTTGCGGATGACGAAGTTGAGACCGGCGAAGCCGGTGTTGATATCTACAACCTGACCAAGTACACCCGCTCCAACCAGAACACCTGCATCAACCAGCGTCCGCTGGTGAGAAAAGGTGATCGGGTTCAGCGCAGCGACATCATGGCCGACGGCCCGTCCACCGACATGGGTGAGCTGGCACTGGGTCAGAACATGCGCATCGCGTTCATGGCGTGGAACGGCTTCAACTTCGAAGACTCCATCTGCCTGTCCGAGCGTGTGGTTCAGGAAGACCGCTTCACCACGATCCACATCCAGGAACTGACCTGTGTGGCCCGTGACACCAAGCTTGGCCCAGAGGAAATCACTGCGGACATCCCGAACGTGGGTGAAGCTGCACTGAACAAGCTGGACGAAGCCGGTATCGTTTATGTAGGTGCTGAAGTTGGCGCAGGCGACATCCTGGTCGGTAAGGTCACTCCGAAAGGCGAGACTCAGCTGACTCCGGAAGAGAAACTGCTGCGCGCGATCTTCGGTGAAAAAGCCAGCGACGTTAAAGACACATCCCTGCGTGTGCCTACTGGTACCAAAGGTACTGTCATTGACGTACAGGTCTTCACTCGTGACGGCGTTGAGCGTGATGCTCGTGCACTGTCCATCGAGAAGAGCCAGCTCGACGAGATCCGCAAGGATCTGAACGAAGAGTTCCGCATCGTTGAAGGCGCAACCTTCGAGCGTCTGCGCTCCGCTCTGGTCGGCCATAAAGCCGAAGGCGGCGCCGGTCTGAAGAAAGGTCAGGAAATCACCGACGAAGTTCTCGACGGTCTTGAGCATGGCCAGTGGTTCAAACTGCGCATGGCTGAAGATGCTCTGAACGAGCAGCTCGAGAAGGCTCAGGCCTACATCGTTGATCGCCGCCGTCTGCTGGACGACAAGTTCGAAGACAAGAAGCGCAAACTGCAGCAGGGCGATGACCTGGCTCCAGGCGTGCTGAAAATCGTCAAGGTCTACCTGGCAATCCGTCGTCGCATTCAGCCGGGCGACAAGATGGCCGGTCGTCACGGTAACAAGGGTGTGGTCTCCGTGATCATGCCGGTTGAAGACATGCCGCACGATGCCAATGGCACCCCGGTCGATGTGGTCCTCAACCCACTGGGCGTACCTTCGCGTATGAACGTTGGTCAGATTCTCGAAACTCACCTGGGCCTCGCGGCCAAGGGGCTGGGCGAGAAGATCAACCGCATGGTTGAAGAGCAGCGTAAGGTGGCAGAACTGCGCACCTTCCTGGATGAGATCTACAACCAGATCGGTGGTCGTAACGAAGACCTGGACAGCTTCTCCGATCAGGAGATTCTGGATCTGGCGAACAACCTGCGCGGCGGTGTGCCTATGGCCACTCCGGTGTTCGACGGTGCCAAGGAAAGCGAAATCAAGGCGATGCTGAAACTGGCGGACCTGCCAGAGAGCGGCCAGATGCAGCTGACCGACGGCCGTACCGGCAACAAGTTCGAGCGTCCAGTTACCGTTGGCTACATGTACATGCTGAAACTGAACCACTTGGTAGACGACAAGATGCACGCTCGTTCTACCGGTTCGTACAGCCTGGTTACCCAGCAGCCGCTGGGTGGTAAGGCGCAGTTCGGTGGTCAGCGTTTCGGGGAGATGGAGGTCTGGGCACTGGAAGCATACGGTGCTGCATACACTCTGCAAGAAATGCTCACAGTGAAGTCGGACGATGTGAACGGTCGTACCAAGATGTACAAAAACATCGTGGACGGCGATCACCGTATGGAGCCGGGCATGCCCGAGTCCTTCAACGTGTTGATCAAAGAAATTCGTTCCCTCGGCATCGATATCGATCTGGAAACCGAATAACACGTGACGCGAATCGAGAGCGGGGCAGGATTGCCCGCTCTCTGCTCCGCCAGGAGGAAAGGCCTTGAAAGACCTACTGAATTTGCTGAAAAACCAGGGTCAAGTCGAAGAGTTCGACGCCATCCGTATTGGATTGGCCTCGCCTGAGATGATCCGTTCTTGGTCGTTCGGCGAAGTTAAAAAGCCGGAAACCATCAACTACCGTACGTTCAAGCCTGAGCGTGACGGCCTGTTCTGCGCCAAGATCTTTGGCCCGGTAAAGGATTACGAGTGCCTGTGCGGTAAGTACAAGCGCTTGAAGCATCGCGGCGTGATCTGCGAGAAGTGCGGCGTTGAAGTTGCACTGGCCAAGGTTCGTCGTGAGCGCATGGCGCACATCGAACTGGCTTCGCCGGTTGCCCACATCTGGTTCCTGAAGTCGCTGCCGTCCCGTATCGGCCTGCTGATGGACATGACCCTGCGTGATATCGAGCGCGTTCTCTACTTCGAGAGCTACGTTGTTATCGATCCAGGCATGACCACCCTGGAAAAGGGTCAGCTGCTGAACGACGAGCAGTACTTCGAAGCGCTGGAAGAGTTCGGTGATGACTTTGACGCCCGGATGGGTGCCGAGGCTGTCCGCGAGCTGCTGCACGCTATCGACCTGGAGCACGAGATTGGCCGTCTGCGTGAAGAGATTCCGCAAACCAACTCGGAAACCAAGATCAAGAAGCTGTCCAAGCGTCTGAAGTTGATGGAAGCCTTCCAGGGCTCCGGCAACCTGCCAGAGTGGATGGTGTTGACCGTTCTGCCGGTTCTGCCGCCAGATCTGCGTCCACTGGTTCCGCTGGATGGCGGTCGCTTTGCGACTTCCGACCTCAACGACCTGTATCGTCGAGTGATCAACCGTAACAACCGCTTGAAGCGCCTGCTTGATCTGTCCGCTCCGGACATCATCGTGCGCAACGAAAAGCGTATGTTGCAGGAAGCTGTCGACGCCTTGCTCGACAACGGTCGTCGTGGCCGCGCTATTACCGGCTCCAACAAGCGTCCTCTGAAATCCCTGGCTGACATGATCAAGGGTAAACAAGGTCGTTTCCGTCAGAACTTGCTCGGTAAGCGTGTTGACTACTCCGGTCGTTCGGTAATTACCGTAGGTCCGACCCTGCGTCTGCACCAGTGCGGTCTGCCGAAGAAGATGGCTCTCGAGCTGTTCAAACCGTTCATTTTCGGCAAGCTGGAAATGCGTGGTCTCGCTACCACCATCAAAGCCGCCAAGAAGATGGTCGAGCGCGAGCTGCCGGAAGTTTGGGACGTTCTCGCAGAAGTGATTCGCGAACACCCCGTGCTGCTCAACCGTGCACCGACCCTTCACCGTCTGGGTATCCAGGCGTTTGAACCGGTACTGATCGAAGGTAAGGCTATCCAGCTGCACCCTCTGGTCTGTGCTGCGTACAACGCCGACTTCGACGGCGACCAAATGGCCGTGCACGTGCCGCTGACGCTGGAAGCCCAGCTGGAAGCGCGTGCGTTGATGATGTCGACCAACAACATTCTGTCGCCAGCCAACGGTGAGCCAATCATCGTTCCGTCGCAGGACGTTGTATTGGGTCTGTACTACATGACCCGTGAAGCGATCAACGCCAAGGGCGAAGGTCGTGTGTTCGCCGACCTGCAGGAAGTCGACCGCGTATTCCGCGCCGGCGAAGCAGCTCTGCACGCCAAGATCAAGGTTCGTATCAACGAAACCGTTAACGATCGTGATGGCGGCAGCGTCAGCGCTACCCGTATTGTCGACACCACTGTCGGCCGTGCGCTGCTGTTCCAGGTTGTGCCGAAAGGTCTGTCGTTCGACGTCGTCAACCTGCCGATGAAGAAGAAGGCGATCTCCAAGCTGATCAACCAGTGCTACCGCGTGGTAGGTCTGAAAGAGACCGTGATCTTCGCTGACCAGTTGATGTACACCGGTTTCGCTTACTCGACCATTTCCGGCGTTTCCATCGGTGTTAACGACTTCGTTATCCCGGATGAAAAAGCCCGCATCATCGGTGCTGCCACCGACGAAGTGAAAGAAATCGAGAGCCAGTACGCCTCCGGCCTGGTAACCCAGGGCGAGAAGTACAACAAGGTGATCGACCTTTGGTCGAAAGCCAACGACGAAGTATCCAAGGCGATGATGGCCAACCTCTCGAAAGAGAAAGTCATCGACCGCAATGGCGACGAAGTCGAGCAAGAATCGTTCAACTCGATGTACATGATGGCTGACTCGGGTGCGCGGGGTTCCGCTGCACAGATCCGCCAGCTGGCCGGTATGCGTGGTCTGATGGCCAAGCCGGACGGCTCCATCATCGAAACGCCGATTACTGCGAACTTCCGTGAAGGTCTGAGCGTACTCCAGTACTTCATCTCGACTCACGGTGCTCGTAAAGGTCTGGCGGATACCGCGTTGAAAACTGCGAACTCCGGTTACCTGACTCGTCGTCTGGTAGACGTGGCGCAGGATCTGGTTGTAACCGAGATCGATTGCGGCACCGAACACGGCCTGCTGATGACTCCGCACATTGAAGGCGGTGACGTTGTAGAGCCGCTGGGTGAGCGCGTATTGGGTCGTGTTATCGCCCGTGACGTATTCAAGCCGGGTACCGAGGACGTCATCGTTCCTGCTGGCACTCTGGTAGACGAGAAGTGGGTCGAGTTCATCGAGCTGAACAGCATCGACGAAGTGATCGTGCGTTCGCCGATCAGTTGCGAAACCCGCTACGGCATCTGTGCCAAGTGCTACGGTCGTGACTTGGCTCGCGGCCACCTGGTGAACATTGGTGAAGCGGTAGGCGTAATTGCTGCCCAGTCCATCGGTGAGCCGGGTACCCAGCTGACCATGCGTACGTTCCACATCGGTGGTGCGGCAAGCCGGACCTCGGCAGCGGACAGCGTACAGGTGAAGAATGGCGGTACCGTCCGTCTGCATAACCTGAAGCATGTTGAGCGTGTTGACGGTCACCTGGTAGCTGTATCCCGTTCTGGCGAGCTGGCAATTGCCGACGACTTCGGTCGTGAGCGCGAGCGCTACAAGCTGCCTTACGGTGCTGTGATTTCGGTGAAGGAAGGCGATAAGGTCGACGCTGGTGCCATCGTGGCCAAGTGGGATCCGCACACTCACCCAATCGTTACCGAAATGAAAGGTACCGTGACCTACGTGGGCATGGAAGAAGGCATCACGATCAAGCGTCAGACTGACGAATTGACCGGTATGACCAACATTGAAGTACTTGACGTCAAAGACCGTCCAGCTGCCGGTAAGGACATTCGTCCAGCCGTGAAGATGGTGGGTATGGATGGCAAGGATCTGCTGCTGCCAGGTACTGACGTACCGGCCCAGTACTTCTTGCCGGCTAACGCACTTGTAGGTGTTGCTGACGGTGCGCAGATTGCGATCGGTGATGTTATCGCTCGTATTCCGCAAGAGACTTCGAAGACCCGTGACATCACCGGTGGTCTGCCGCGTGTTGCCGACTTGTTCGAAGCTCGTCGTCCGAAAGAGGCCTCGATTCTGGCTGAAGTCAGCGGCACCATCGCGTTCGGTAAAGAGACCAAAGGCAAACGCCGCCTGGTCATTACCCCGAACGACGGTAGCGATCCGTATGAGGAGCTGATTCCGAAGTGGCGTCACCTGAACGTCTTCGAAGGCGAACAAGTGAACCGCGGCGAAGTTATCTCCGACGGTCCGAGCGATCCACACGACATCCTGCGTCTGCTGGGTGTAAGTGCGCTGGCCAAGTACATCGTCAACGAGATCCAGGACGTTTACCGTCTGCAAGGCGTGAAGATCAACGACAAGCACATCGAGACCATCCTGCGTCAGATGTTGCGTAAGGTTGAGATTGCCGAGTCTGGCGACTCCAGCTTCATCAAGGGCGACCAGATGGAACTGACTCACGTACTGGTAGAAAACGAGCGTCTGAGCGCTGAAGACAAGTTCATCTCCAAGTTCACCCGCGTATTGCTGGGTATTACTAAGGCGTCCTTGTCCACTGAGTCGTTCATCTCGGCGGCCTCTTTCCAAGAGACCACTCGTGTACTGACCGAAGCGGCAGTGACCGGCAAGCGTGACTACCTGCGCGGCCTGAAGGAAAACGTGGTTGTGGGTCGTCTGATCCCGGCCGGTACCGGCCTGGCTTACCACAGCGAGCGCAAGCGTCGTCGTGATGCAGACAAGCCTCTGCGCGTGAGCGCGAGTGAAGTCGAAGCAGCACTGACTGAAGCGCTGAACTCCAGCGGTAACTGAGGTCTGCAATAGATTGAGATGGGGCCCCGGTTTTTCCGACTGAGAATCGAGACACTTTTTGTCGAGGTTCGCTGATCGGGGAGCCCGGGGCCTTGCCTTGACTGGGGGCAAGATCCTCTTTAGACTCTTGTACCCCTAAATTTGGTGGAGCTTGTGCTCTGCCATTTTGTTTATGTCGAAAGACAACAGTGGAGCTAGTAGATGGCAACTATCAACCAGCTGGTACGTCAGCCGCGTAAGCGTATCGTCGAGAAATCCGACGTACCTGCGCTGCAGAACTGCCCGCAACGTCGTGGCGTGTGCACTCGCGTGTATACCACTACGCCGAAAAAACCTAACTCGGCACTGCGTAAAGTATGCCGTGTGCGTCTGACCAACGGTTTCGAGGTTTCCTCGTACATCGGTGGTGAAGGCCACAACCTGCAAGAACACAGCGTCGTACTGATTCGTGGCGGCCGTGTAAAAGACTTGCCAGGTGTTCGTTACCACACCGTTCGCGGCTCCCTGGATACCTCCGGCGTTAAAGGTCGTAACCAAGGTCGTTCGAAGTACGGTACCAAGCGTCCGAAGTAATCGGCCGTTTTGCAGTTTTTAATTATATTGAGTCGATAAGAGTAAGGTCGGGCACGCGTCCATTGGATCAACTGTCCCGAGCTAACCTGAAGACCGTTTGAGGGCTTATCAATGCCAAGACGTCGCGTAGCAGCCAAACGTGAGATTCTGGACGATCCGAAATACGGAAGCCAGATCCTCGCCAAGTTCATGAACCACGTAATGGAAAGCGGTAAGAAAGCCGTTGCCGAGCGTATCGTTTATGGCGCGCTGGAAAAAGTTAAAGAGCGCAAGAACAGCGATCCCCTGGAAATCTTCGAGAAAGCTCTCGACGCCATCGCTCCGCTGGTCGAAGTGAAGTCGCGCCGTGTAGGCGGTGCTACTTACCAGGTTCCGGTCGAAGTTCGTCCGTCCCGTCGTAACGCTCTGGCAATGCGCTGGTTGGTAGACTTCGCCCGCAAGCGCGGCGAGAAGTCTATGGCTCTGCGTTTGGCTGGCGAACTGCTGGACGCTGCCGAAGGCAAAGGTGCTGCAGTTAAGAAGCGTGAAGACGTTCACCGTATGGCTGAAGCCAACAAGGCTTTCTCGCACTACCGCTTCTAATCTCAGCATCATTCATTTTGCGAGGGCTTTATGGCTCGTACTACAGCAATCAACCGCTACCGTAACATCGGTATCTGTGCCCACGTTGACGCGGGCAAGACTACCACTACCGAGCGGATCCTGTTTTACACAGGTCTCAGCCATAAGATGGGTGAGGTGCATGACGGCGCTGCTACCACCGACTGGATGGTGCAGGAGCAGGAGCGGGGTATCACCATTACCTCCGCTGCTGTAACTACCTTCTGGAAAGGTTCGCGCGGCCAATACGATAACTATCGTGTAAACGTTATCGATACCCCCGGCCACGTAGACTTCACCATCGAAGTAGAGCGTTCGCTGCGCGTACTCGACGGCGCGGTCGTTGTGTTCTGCGGTACTTCCGGTGTTGAGCCTCAGTCTGAAACCGTATGGCGTCAAGCCAACAAGTACGGCGTTCCACGTGTTGTTTACGTGAACAAGATGGACCGTGCCGGCGCTAACTTCCTGCGCGTTGTTGGTCAGATCAAAAACCGCCTGGGTCACACCCCGGTTCCGGTTCAGCTGGCTATCGGCGCTGAAGATAACTTCGAAGGTCAGGTTGATCTGATCAAGATGAAGGCTATCTACTGGAACGACGACGACAAGGGTACTACCTATCGTGAGGAAGAAATTCCTGCCGATATGCTGGATCTGGCTAACGAGTGGCGCTCCAACATGGTTGAAGCTGCTGCTGAAGCCAACGAAGAGTTGATGAACAAGTACCTTGAAGAAGGTGATCTGACTCCAGAAGAGATCAAGGCTGGTCTGCGTGCGCGCACCCTGGCTAGCGAAATCGTTCCGGCAGTCTGCGGCTCTTCGTTCAAGAACAAGGGTGTTCCCCTGGTTCTCGACGCCGTTATCGACTTCCTGCCTGCTCCTACCGAGATCCCGGCGATCAAAGGTATCCATCCGGATCTCATCGAGAAGCCGAAGGATGAGCTGGTAGAGGCTGATTACGACGAGCGTCACGCTGACGATTCTGAACCGTTCTCGGCTCTGGCATTCAAGATCGCTACCGACCCGTTCGTTGGTACTCTGACTTTCGTGCGCGTTTACTCGGGCTTCCTGAGCTCGGGCGACTCCGTGATCAACTCGGTCAAGGGCAAGAAAGAGCGCGTTGGTCGTATGGTGCAGATGCACGCCAACCAGCGTGAGGAGATCAAGGAAGTACGTGCAGGCGATATCGCTGCCCTGATCGGCATGAAGGACGTCACCACTGGTGACACTCTGTGCGATCTCGACAAGCAGATCATTCTTGAGCGTATGGACTTCCCTGAGCCTGTGATTTCGGTAGCGGTAGAGCCGAAAACCAAGCAGGACCAGGAAAAGATGGGTATTGCACTGGGCAAGCTGGCTCAGGAAGACCCGTCGTTCCGCGTCAAGACCGACGAAGAGACCGGTCAGACCATCATTTCCGGTATGGGTGAGCTGCACCTGGACATCCTCGTTGATCGCATGAAGCGCGAGTTCAACGTCGAAGCCAACATCGGCAAGCCGCAGGTTTCGTACCGCGAGAAGATCAGCAAGAGCAACGTCGAGATCGAAGGCAAGTTCGTTCGTCAATCCGGCGGTCGCGGTCAGTTCGGTCACTGCTGGATCCGTTTCTCGGAGCCGGACGTCGATGCGAACGGCAACATCACCGAAGGTCTGGTCTTCACCAACGAAGTTGTTGGTGGTGTGGTTCCTAAGGAATACATCCCGGCTATCCAGAAGGGTATCGAAGAGCAGATGAAGAACGGCGTCGTTGCCGGTTATCCGCTGATCGGCCTGAAGGCTACCGTGTTCGATGGTTCCTACCACGACGTCGACTCCAACGAGATGGCGTTCAAGGTGGCGGCCTCCATGGCGACCAAGCAGCTGGCCCAGAAGGGTGGCGGCGTTGTGCTCGAGCCGATCATGAAGGTTGAGGTAGTAACCCCAGAGGACTACATGGGTGACGTGATGGGTGACCTGAACCGTCGTCGTGGTCTGATTCAGGGTATGGATGACTCGGTGTCCGGCAAGGTTATCCGTGCTGAAGTTCCACTGGGTGAAATGTTCGGTTATGCAACTGACGTTCGTTCCATGTCTCAGGGTCGCGCGAGCTACTCCATGGAATTCTCCAAATACGCCGAAGCTCCGTCGAACATCGTCGAAGCTCTCGTTAAAAAACAAGGCTGATTCAGTCTCCCCTTTAGGCTAGGAGTTAATTGTCGTGGCTAAAGAAAAATTTGAACGTAACAAACCGCACGTCAACGTTGGCACTATCGGTCACGTTGACCACGGTAAAACCACTCTGACTGCTGCTCTGACTCGCGTTTGCTCCGAAGTTTTCGGTTCGGCTCGTGTTGACTTCGACAAGATCGACAGCGCTCCAGAAGAAAAAGCTCGTGGTATCACCATCAACACTGCACACGTAGAGTACGATTCGCACATTCGTCACTACGCGCACGTTGACTGCCCAGGTCACGCCGACTACGTCAAAAACATGATCACCGGTGCTGCCCAGATGGACGGCGCGATCCTGGTTTGCTCGGCTGCCGATGGTCCGATGCCACAAACTCGTGAGCACATCCTGCTGTCCCGTCAGGTAGGCGTTCCGTACATCGTTGTCTTCCTGAACAAGGCTGACATGGTTGACGACGCTGAGCTGCTGGAACTGGTTGAGATGGAAGTGCGCGACCTGCTGAGCACTTACGACTTCCCAGGTGACGATACTCCGATCATCATCGGTTCGGCTCTGATGGCTCTGAACGGCCAAGACGACAACGAAATGGGTACCACCGCTGTTAAGCGTCTGGTAGAAACTCTGGACACTTACATCCCAGAGCCAGAGCGTGCAATCGACAAGCCGTTCCTGATGCCAATCGAAGACGTATTCTCGATCTCCGGTCGTGGCACCGTGGTAACTGGCCGTGTTGAGCGTGGCATCGTTCGCATCCAGGAAGAAGTTGAGATCGTTGGTCTGCGCGATACTCAGAAGACTACCTGCACTGGCGTTGAAATGTTCCGCAAGCTGCTCGACGAAGGTCGTGCTGGCGAGAACTGCGGCGTTCTGCTGCGTGGTACCAAGCGTGACGACGTTGAGCGTGGCCAGGTTCTGGTTAAGCCAGGCACCGTTAAGCCGCACACCAAGTTCACCGCTGAAGTTTATGTTCTGAGCAAAGAAGAAGGCGGCCGTCATACTCCGTTCTTCAAAGGCTACCGTCCACAGTTCTACTTCCGTACTACTGACGTGACTGGTAACTGCGAGCTGCCAGAAGGCGTTGAAATGGTAATGCCAGGTGACAACATCCAGATGACTGTCACTCTGATCAAAACCATCGCGATGGAAGATGGTCTGCGTTTCGCTATCCGTGAAGGCGGTCGTACCGTCGGCGCCGGCGTCGTAGCCAAAGTTATCGAGTAATCGACGACTCATGAAGAAGCCCCCGCTTGCGGGGGCTTTTTTATTGGGTTGACACTCTGTGGGGCCGTCTATAGAATTGCGCCTCCTTTTAACGGGCGTATTGCGCCCGGTGGGAATAGCAGCCTGGAGTCTGAAATCCAATGCAAAATCAGCAAATCCGTATCAGGTTGAAGGCTTTCGACCATCGCCTGATCGACCAATCCACCCAGGAAATCGTGGAAACCGCGAAACGTACTGGTGCTCAAGTGCGTGGTCCAATTCCACTGCCTACCCGTAAAGAGCGGTTCACCGTTCTGGTCTCCCCGCACGTCAACAAAGACGCGCGTGACCAGTACGAGATCCGTACTCATAAGCGCGTACTGGACATCGTCCAGCCAACGGATAAAACCGTTGATGCTCTTATGAAGCTTGATCTTGCGGCAGGTGTGGAAGTGCAGATCAGCCTCGGCTAAGACTCGGTCTTAGTCGTGTAACGCTCTGAAATGGGCGGCCATAGCGGGTGAAAGCCCCGTACACTCATGAGGTTTACAACATGACTATTGGTGTAGTCGGTCGTAAATGCGGTATGACCCGTATTTTCACCGAAGAAGGTGTCTCCATTCCGGTCACGGTCATTGAGATCGAGCCGAATCGCGTCACCCAGTTCAAAACTGAAGAAACCGATGGCTATCGTGCAGTGCAAGTCACTGTAGGTGAGCGTCGTGCTTCGCGCGTGACTGCTGCTCAAGCAGGTCACTTCGCTAAAGCGAACGTTGCTGCCGGTCGTGGCGTTTGGGAATTCCGTCTTGAAGAAGGCGAGTACCAAGCTGGCGATCTGATCAATGCAGAAATCTTCGCAGCTGGCCAACTGGTAGATGTTACCGGTCAGTCGAAAGGTAAAGGCTTCGCCGGTACCATCAAGCGTTGGAATTTCCGCGGTCAAGATAACACCCACGGTAACTCCGTTTCCCACCGCGTCCCGGGCTCTATTGGCCAGTGCCAGACTCCTGGTCGTGTATTCAAGGGCAAAAAAATGTCCGGTCATATGGGCGCTGAGCGCGTGACCGTGCAGTCCCTGGAAGTAGTGCGCGTCGACGCTGAACGCAATCTGTTGTTGGTCAAGGGTGCTGTTCCTGGCGCTACTGGCGGCAACCTGGTTGTACGTCCGGCGGCCAAGGCTCGCGGTTAAGGGGAAGCTGACATGCAATTAAATGTAAATGACGCTCAAGCGATCGAAGTTTCCGAACTGACATTTGGCGGCGAATTCAACGAGACGCTGGTTCACCAAGCAGTCGTGGCCTACATGGCTGGCGGCCGTCAAGGTAGCAAGCAGCAAAAGACCCGTTCCGACGTTTCCGGTGGCGGCAAGCGCCCATGGCGTCAGAAAGGTACTGGCCGTGCTCGTGCCGGTACTATCCGTAGCCCAATCTGGCGTGGCGGCGGTACCACTTTCGCAGCTCGTCCTCAGGATCACTCCCAGAAGCTGAACAAGAAGATGTATCGCGCAGCAATGCGTTCCATCCTTGCTGAGCTGGTGCGTACTGATCGTCTGGTCGTGGTTCAGGATTTCGCTGTTGAAACTCCGAAAACCAAAGATCTGCTGGGCAAACTGAACAACATGAGCCTGACCGACGTTCTGATCGTGTCGGACGCTGTTGATCAGAACCTGTACCTGGCTGCTCGTAACCTGCCACACGTTGATGTTCGTGACGTGCAAGGTTCCGATCCAGTTAGTCTGATCGCATACGACAAAGTGTTGATCACTGTGTCGGCCGTGAAGAAATTCGAGGAGCTGCTGGGATGAACCAGGAACGCGTATTTAAAGTTCTGCTTGGCCCGCACGTTTCCGAGAAGGCTACGGTTCTGGCAGACAAGAAAGGCCAGTTCGTTTTCAAGGTTGCTACTGACGCAACCAAGCTGGAAATCAAGAAGGCCGTCGAAAGCCTGTTCAGCGTGAAAGTGGAGCGCGTTACTACCCTGAACGTTCTGGGTAAGAGTAAGCGTACCGCTCGCGGTCTGGGCAAGCGTAATGACTGGAAGAAGGCAGTT
The DNA here is from genome assembly GCF_042980055.1 of Pseudomonas danubii. Taxonomy (NCBI): domain Bacteria; kingdom Pseudomonadati; phylum Pseudomonadota; class Gammaproteobacteria; order Pseudomonadales; family Pseudomonadaceae; genus Pseudomonas; species Pseudomonas danubii. The sequence goes on along the minus strand of NZ_CP116502.1, from coordinate 492,351 downwards.
ATCTCCCTTCAGCCAGGCCAAGATCTCGATTTCAGCAGCAGTGCTGAGTAAGGAAGGGGTGCATCATGGCAATCGTTAAATGCAAACCGACTTCCCCTGGCCGCCGTTTTGTGGTCAAGGTGGTCAACCAGGAGCTGCATAAAGGCGCTCCTCACGCACCGCTGCTCGAGAAGAAATCGAAGTCTGGTGGTCGTAACAACAATGGCCGCATTACCACTCGTCACGTTGGTGGTGGTCATAAGCAGCATTACCGTCTGGTCGACTTCCGTCGCAACGACAAAGATGGCATCGCTGCCACTGTCGAGCGTATCGAATACGATCCAAACCGTACTGCTCACATCGCTCTGCTGCTGTACGCAGATGGCGAGCGTCGCTACATCATCGCCCCTAAGGGTGTGAGCGCTGGCGACCAGCTGATCGCAGGTGCTCTGGCACCGATCAAGCCGGGCAACGCTCTGCAACTGCGCAACATTCCAGTTGGTAGCACCGTACACGGCATCGAACTGAAGCCAGGTAAAGGCGCGCAAATCGCTCGTTCGGCTGGTGCTTCGGCTCAGCTGGTCGCTCGTGAAGGCGTCTACGTGACCCTGCGTCTGCGTTCTGGTGAGATGCGTAAAGTGCTGGCTGAATGCCGTGCGACCCTGGGCGAAGTCTCGAACTCCGAGCACAGCCTGCGTTCGCTGGGTAAAGCTGGTGCCAAACGCTGGCGTGGCGTTCGCCCAACCGTTCGTGGTGTTGCCATGAACCCGGTTGACCACCCACATGGTGGTGGTGAAGGTCGTACCTCTGGTGGTCGTCATCCGGTATCGCCATGGGGCTTCCCGACTAAGGGCGCGAAGACTCGTGGTAATAAGCGTACCGACAAAATGATCGTCCGTCGTCGCAAGTAAATAGAGGGATACGACAGTGCCACGTTCTCTGAAAAAAGGTCCTTTTATTGATCTTCACCTACTGAAGAAGATCGAAGTGGCGGCGGAAAAGAACGATCGCAAACCAGTTAAGACCTGGTCGCGCCGTTCCATGATCCTGCCACAAATGGTCGGTCTGACCATCGCTGTGCATAACGGTCGTCAACATGTTCCAGTTCTCGTGAACGAAGACATGGTCGGCCACAAACTGGGCGAGTTCGCCGGTACCCGTACATATCGCGGGCACGTGGCTGACAAGAAAGCCAAGCGTTAAGGGGTAAGGAATGATGGAAGTAGCCGCTAAGTTGTCGGGCGCTCGAATCTCCGCCCAGAAAGCCCGCTTGGTCGCCGACCAGATCCGCGGGAAGAAGGTGGGCGAAGCGCTCAACCTGTTGGCTTTCAGCAGTAAGAAAGCCGCCGAGATCATGAAGAAAGTGCTGGAGTCGGCCGTAGCCAACGCCGAGCATAACGAAGGCGCAGACGTTGATGACCTGAAGGTCTCCACCGTTTTCGTCAACGAAGGGCGTTCGCTGAAGCGCATCATGCCACGTGCCAAAGGCCGTGCTGATCGCATCGTCAAGCGGTCTTGCCATATCACTGTCAAGGTTGCTGACAAGTAACGGAGTCGAAGAGATGGGTCAGAAAGTACATCCCATTGGCATTCGCCTGGGAATCGTCAAGGAGCACACCTCCGTCTGGTACGCAGACGGTCGGACTTATGCGGACTATTTGCTCGCAGATCTGAATGTGCGTGAGTATCTCCAAGACAAACTAAAAAGCGCGTCCGTAAGCCGTATCGATATCCATCGTCCGGCTCAAACTGCACGCATCACCATCCACACCGCTCGTCCCGGCATCGTGATCGGCAAGAAAGGTGAAGATGTTGAGAAGCTGCGTCAGGACCTGACCAAGCAAATGGGTGTGCCTGTGCACATCAATATCGAAGAGATCCGCAAGCCGGAGCTCGACGGTATGCTGGTTGCGCAGAGCGTAGCTCAGCAGCTGGAGCGTCGCGTAATGTTCCGTCGTGCTATGAAGCGCGCCGTACAGAACGCCATGCGCATTGGTGCCAAAGGCATCAAAATCCAAGTGAGCGGTCGTCTCGGCGGTGCTGAAATCGCACGTACTGAATGGTATCGCGAAGGTCGTGTGCCACTGCACACCCTGCGTGCCGATATCGACTATGCCACCTACGAAGCTCACACCACTTATGGTGTGATCGGTGTGAAGGTTTGGATCTTCAAAGGCGAAGTAATTGGTGGTCGCCAAGAAGAGCTGAAGCCGCAAGCACCTGCGCCTCGTAAAAAAGCTGCTAAGTAAGGGGTACGCCAAATGTTGCAACCAAAGCGTACGAAGTTCCGCAAGCAAATGACCGGCCACAACCGTGGTCTGGCATTGCGCGGTAGCAAAGTCAGCTTCGGCGAGTTCGCGCTGAAGTCTGTTGCTCGTGGTCGTCTCACCGCTCGTCAGATCGAGTCAGCGCGTCGTGCTCTGACCCGTCACGTAAAACGTGGTGGCAAGATCTGGATCCGTGTATTCCCGGACAAGCCTATTTCCAAGAAGCCACTCGAAGTTCGGATGGGTAAAGGTAAGGGTAACGTCGAATACTGGGTTGCCCAGATTCAGCCAGGCAAAGTCCTGTATGAAATCGAGGGTGTTTCTGAAGAGCTGGCGCGTGAGGCTTTCGCCCTGGCTGCTGCAAAGCTGCCGCTCGCCACCTCCTTTGTTAAGCGGACGGTGATGTGATGAAAGCGAATGAACTTCGTGAAAAATCCGCACAGCAGCTGAACGAGCAACTGCTCGGCCTGCTGCGCGACCAGTTCAATCTGCGTATGCAGAAAGCAACTGGCCAGTTGGGGCAGTCTCATCTGCTCTCGCAAGTTAAGCGTGACATCGCTCGCGTGAAGACTGTGCTCAACCAGCAGGCAGGTAAGTAATCATGGCTGAAGCCGAAAAAACTGTCCGTACGCTGACTGGCCGTGTTGTCAGCGACAAGATGGACAAGACCATCACCGTTCTGATCGAGCGTCGCGTTAAGCACCCTATCTACGGTAAATACGTTAAGCGTTCGACTAAGCTGCACGCGCACGACGAAACCAATCAGTGCCACATCGGCGACAAAGTCACTATTCGTGAAACTCGTCCGATGGCCAAGACCAAGTCTTGGGCTCTGGTTGATGTTCTCGAACGCGCTGTGGAAGTCTAAGGGCTAGGGGTCGGAGAAATTATATGATTCAGACTCAATCCATGCTCGATGTGGCCGATAACAGCGGCGCTCGCCGCGTTATGTGCATCAAGGTGCTGGGTGGCTCCCATCGTCGTTACGCTGGTATCGGTGACATCATCAAAGTTACCGTCAAGGAAGCAATTCCTCGCGGTAAGGTGAAAAAAGGCCAAGTGATGACTGCAGTTGTAGTCCGCACTCGCCATGGTGTTCGTCGTGCAGACGGCTCCATCATCCGCTTTGATGGCAACGCTGCTGTTCTGTTGAACAACAAGCAAGAGCCGATCGGCACCCGTATCTTTGGGCCAGTGACCCGTGAACTTCGTACTGAGAAGTTCATGAAGATCGTCTCGCTCGCCCCAGAAGTGCTGTAAGGAGATCCGACATGCAAAAGATTCGTCGTGACGACGAGATCATCGTGATCGCCGGCAAAGACAAAGGTAAGCGCGGTAAGGTGCTTAAAGTTCTGGCTGATGACCGTCTGGTTGTCGGTGGCCTGAACCTGGTCAAGCGTCATACCAAGCCTAACCCGATGTCGGGCGTACAGGGCGGTATCGTCGAGAAAGAAGCGCCACTGCACGCTTCCAACGTCGCCATTTTCAACGGCGAAACCAACAAGGCTGACCGCGTTGGTTTCAAAGTAGAAGACGGCAAAAAAATTCGTGTCTTCAAGTCGACCCAAAAAGCGGTTGATGCTTGAACACTGCTAGGTAGAAGACCATGGCACGACTAAAAGAGATTTACCGGAAGGAAATCGCTCCGAAACTTAAGGAAGAACTTAAGCTTTCGAACGTGATGGAAGTTCCGCGCGTTACCAAAATCACCCTGAACATGGGTCTGGGCGAAGCAATCGGCGACAAAAAAGTCATCGAGCATGCTGTTGCTGACCTGGAAAAGATCACCGGCCAGAAAGTCGTTGTGACCTACGCTCGTAAATCCATCGCTGGCTTCAAAGTCCGCGAAGGATGGCCGATCGGCGTCAAAGTGACCCTGCGCCGTGAGCGTATGTACGAGTTCCTGGATCGTCTGCTGTCGATCTCCCTGCCTCGGGTTCGCGACTTCCGCGGCCTGAATGCCAAGTCCTTCGATGGTCGTGGTAACTACAGCATGGGCGTGAAAGAGCAGATCATTTTCCCGGAAATCGATTACGACAAGATCGATGCTCTCCGCGGTCTGGACATTACCCTGACCACCACTGCTAAGAACGATGATGAAGGCCGCGCTCTGCTGCGTGCTTTCAAATTCCCGTTCCGCAACTGATTGGAGTAGGAAAATGGCCAAGAAGAGCATGAAAAACCGTGAGCTGAAGCGTCAGCTTACTGTTGCCAAGTACGCCACCAAGCGTGCAGCGCTGAAAGCTATCATCGTGGATCTGAACGCAAGTCCAGAAGCCCGTTGGGAAGCTACCGTAGCGCTGCAGAAGCAGCCACGTGACGCAAGTGCCTCGCGCATGCGTAACCGCTGCCGCCTGACTGGTCGTCCGCACGGCGTTTACCGCAAGTTCGGCCTTGGCCGTAACAAGCTGCGTGAAGCTGCAATGCGTGGTGACGTACCAGGTCTGGTTAAAGCCAGCTGGTAATAGCTATCAAAGTCGCGGTGTTCGGGTTCGTAAGATCCCGATCACCGGTGGCCTTGAATCTGAATCAAGCCCCTTTTGGGGCTTGATTCATTTCTGGGGTGTGTCTAGAATGACCGGCTCGCCTGAGCCCGTGTTTTTTTGCCCGGAATTTCTCGGCGACAGTTGTAGCCGCAAGGCTAATTCTTTTTGTATCAGGAGCATCTAGCCCATGAGTATGCAGGACCCGTTAGCGGACATGCTAACTCGAATCCGTAATGCCCAGATGGCTGAAAAGTCCGTCGTAAGCATGCCGTCTTCCACGCTGAAGGTGGCTGTAGCAAAAGTCCTGAAGGACGAAGGTTACATCGCGGGTTATCAGATCAGCAGCGAAATCAAACCTCTGCTGTCCATCGAGCTGAAATACTTCGAAGGCCGTCCGGTCATCGAGGAAGTGAAGCGCGTTAGCCGTCCAGGCCTGCGTCAGTACAAGTCCGTTGAAGAGCTGCCGAAAGTACGTGGCGGTCTTGGCGTGTCTATCGTCTCCACCAACAAAGGTGTGATGACTGATCGTGCTGCGCGCGCTGCCGGTGTCGGCGGCGAAGTTCTTTGCACTGTGTTCTAAGGGGGGATAAGCATGTCTCGCGTCGCTAAGAACCCCGTTAAGCTGCCAGCTGGTGTCGAAGTTAAATTCGCCGGCCAACAGCTTTCGGTGAAGGGTGCCAAGGGCACTCTCGAACTGAACGTTCACTCGTCCGTTGAAATTGTTGAGGAAGCTGGTGAGCTGCGTTTCGCTGCTCGCAATGGCGACCAACAAACTCGTGCAATGGCCGGTACCACTCGTGCTCTGGTAAACAACATGGTCCAAGGCGTTAGCCAAGGCTTCGAGCGTAAGCTCCAGCTGGTCGGTGTTGGTTACAAGGCACAAGCAAAAGGCACAGTGCTGAACCTGGCCCTCGGCTTCTCGCATCCAGTGGATTACGAACTGCCGGAAGGCATCACCGCTGAGACTCCTAGCCAGACCGATATCCTGATCAAGGGCATTGATAAGCAGCTGGTAGGTCAAGTGGCCGCTGAGATCCGCGACTTCCGTCCACCAGAGCCTTACAAAGGTAAAGGTGTGCGCTACGCGGACGAAGTCGTCCGTCGTAAAGAAGCCAAGAAGAAGTAGGGCATAGCAAATGACCGACAAAAAAGTTACTCGACTGCGCCGCGCTCGCAAAGCACGCCTGAAAATGCACGAACTCGAAGTCGTGCGTCTCTGCGTGTTCCGCTCTTCGCAGCACATCTACGCCCAGGTCATTTCGGCCGACGGCAACAAAGTCCTGGCGAGTGCCTCGACTTTGGATAAAGAACTGCGTGATGGCGCCACTGGCAACATCGACGCGGCCACTAAGGTTGGCCAGCTGGTCGCTACGCGTGCAAAAGCCGCTGGCGTCTCGCAGGTGGCTTTCGACCGCTCTGGCTTCAAGTACCACGGCCGCGTCAAGGCGCTGGCTGATGCTGCTCGTGAAGCTGGGCTGGAGTTCTAAGTTATGTCAAATAACGACCAAAAGCGCGACGAAGGCTACATCGAGAAGCTGGTTCAAGTTAACCGCGTAGCCAAAACCGTTAAAGGCGGCCGTATCTTCACTTTCACCGCGTTGACCGTGGTTGGTGATGGTAAGGGCCGTGTTGGCTTCGGCCGTGGCAAGTCGCGTGAAGTGCCTGCTGCGATCCAGAAGGCAATGGAAGCTGCTCGCCGCAACATGATCCAAGTTGATCTGAACGGCACCACTCTGCAGTACGCTATGAAGTCCGCTCATGGCGCTTCCAAGGTGTACATGCAGCCTGCTTCTGAAGGTACCGGTATCATCGCTGGCGGCGCTATGCGTGCTGTCCTCGAAGTTGCTGGTGTTCAGAACGTTCTGGCCAAGTGCTACGGCTCGACTAACCCAGTAAACGTGGTTCACGCCACTTTCAAAGGTTTGAAGGCTATGCAGTCCCCTGAATCCATTGCCGCCAAGCGTGGCAAAAGCGTCCAGGAGATCATCTGATCATGGCTACCGTTAAAGTAACGCTGATCAAAAGCATGACCGGCCGTATCCCTAACCACAAACTGTGCGTTAAGGGTCTGGGCCTGCGTCGCATCGGTCACACTGTAGAAGTCCAAGATACTCCCGAGAATCGCGGGATGATCAACAAGGCTTACTACATGCTGCGTGTCGAGGGTTAATCGATGAAACTCAATGATCTGAGTCCAGCGCCGGGTTCCCGTCGCGAAAAGCATCGTCCGGGCCGTGGTATCGGTAGTGGTTTGGGTAAGACTGGTGGCCGTGGTCACAAAGGTCAGACTTCCCGCTCCGGTGGCACCATCGCTCCAGGCTTTGAAGGTGGTCAACAGCCGCTGCATCGTCGCCTGCCGAAGTTCGGTTTCGTTTCCCTGAAAGCCATGGACCGCGCAGAAGTGCGTCTGTCCGAACTGGCCAAAGTGGAAGGCGACATCGTCACCGTGCAGTCCCTGAAAGATGCCAACGTGATTAACCAGAACGTTCAGCGTGTGAAAATCATGCTGTCCGGCGAAGTTACTCGCGCTGTGACCATCAAGGGTATCGCAGCCACCAAAGGTGCGCGTGCGGCTATCGAAGCAGCTGGCGGCAAGTTCGAGGAATAAATGGCTAAGCAAGGTGCTCTCTCTGCGCTCGGCAAAGGCGGTATGTCTGAACTCTGGGCTCGTCTGCGTTTTCTGTTCCTGGCGATTATCGTCTACCGAATAGGCGCACACATCCCGGTTCCAGGTATCAACCCGGACCGACTCGCAGACCTGTTTCGACAGAATGAGGGGACCATTCTTAGCTTGTTCAACATGTTTTCCGGCGGCGCGCTGGAGCGGATGAGCATTTTTGCACTGGGGATCATGCCGTACATCTCGGCTTCGATCATCATGCAACTTATGACAGCCGTCAGTCCGCAGTTGGAGCAGTTGAAGAAGGAAGGTGAAGCTGGCCGTCGCAAGATCAGCCAGTACACCCGCTACGGCACTGTCGTCCTAGCTCTGGTTCAGGCCATCGGCATGTCCGTTGGTCTGGCAGGGCAGGGCGTTGCGTTCACTGGTGACTTTGGCTTCCATTTCGTCGCGGTATCCACGTTTGTGGCTGGTGCGATGTTCATGATGTGGCTGGGTGAGCAGATTACTGAGCGTGGTGTTGGCAACGGTATCTCGATGTTGATTTTCGCAGGTATCGTCGCCGGTCTTCCGAGAGCGATCGGGCAGTCTTTCGAGTCTGCGCGTCAGGGTGATATCAACATTTTTGCCTTGGTTGCGATCGGTTTGCTGGCAGTAGCGATTATCGGTTTTGTGGTGTTCATTGAGCGTGGCCAGCGTCGTATTGCTGTTCACTACGCCAAGCGTCAGCAGGGCCGCAAGGTTTTTGCTGCGCAGACCAGCCACTTGCCGCTGAAAGTGAATATGGCCGGTGTAATTCCTGCTATCTTCGCGAGCAGCATTTTGCTGTTTCCGGCTTCGTTGGGTGCCTGGTTCGGTCAGTCTGAAGGTATGGGCTGGTTGCAGGACATCTCGCAGTCGATCGCTCCTGGTCAGCCGTTGAATATTCTGCTGTTTAGTGCAGGGATTATTTTCTTCTGCTTCTTCTATACGGCGTTGATGTTCAATCCGAAAGACGTAGCGGAAAACCTGAAGAAGTCCGGTGCCTTTATTCCGGGCATCCGTCCAGGTGAGCAGTCGGCGCGCTACATTGACGGCGTTCTGACCCGCTTGACCATGTTCGGTGCTCTATATATGACGGCCGTGTGTCTGTTGCCCCAGTTCCTGGTGGTTGCTGCAAACGTTCCGTTCTACCTTGGCGGGACCTCGTTGCTGATCGTGGTCGTGGTTGTTATGGACTTTATGTCGCAAGTACAATCGCACCTCGTTTCCCACCAGTACGAATCCCTGATGAAGAAAGCCAACCTGAAGGGTTACGGCAGCGGCATGCTGCGCTAATCCATAAGGTTCGAGGAGTTGGTGATGAAAGTTCGTGCATCGGTGAAAAAGCTGTGCCGTAACTGCAAGATTATTCGCCGCGAAGGTGTTGTTCGAGTAATTTGCAGCGCGGAACCGCGTCACAAACAGCGCCAAGGCTGAGTGTGATTGTGCTTCAAGCCCGGCAGCTAGTGCGCTGCCGGGTTGATTATTTGTTATTACAGCGATATTATCTCGCGCCCTATTTCTTGGCTTCCGGGGCGTAGGTAGCTGTCAATTGGAGTCCCACTGAATGGCCCGTATTGCAGGCGTTAACATTCCAGATAACAAGCATACTGTTATCTCGCTGACCTACATCTATGGTGTTGGTCGCACTACTGCGCAGAAAATCTGTGCAGTGACTGGGGTCAACCCAGCTGCGAAGATCAAGGATCTGAGCGACGAGCAAATTGAACAGCTGCGTGGCGAAGTGGCGAAGTTCACCACTGAAGGTGACCTGCGTCGCGAAATCAACATGAAAATCAAACGCTTGATGGATCTGGGCTGCTACCGCGGTCTGCGCCATCGTCGTGGTCTTCCAGTGCGCGGTCAGCGTACCAAGACCAACGCGCGTACTCGCAAAGGTCCGCGTAAGCCGATCCGCAAGTAATCGCACCAGCGAATCGACAGGAATTTAGTCATGGCAAAACCTGCTGCTCGTCCTCGTAAAAAGATTAAAAAGACAGTGGTTGATGGCATCGCCCACATCCACGCGTCTTTCAACAACACCATCGTGACCATTACCGACCGTCAAGGTAACGCTCTTTCCTGGGCAACCTCTGGTGGTTCGGGTTTCCGCGGTTCTCGCAAGTCCACCCCGTTCGCTGCTCAAGTAGCTGCCGAGCGTGCTGGTCAAGCTGCGCTGGAATATGGCCTGAAGAACCTCGACGTTAACGTCAAGGGCCCAGGTCCAGGTCGTGAATCCGCAGTCCGCGCTTTGAACGGCTGTGGCTACAAGATCGCCAGCATCACCGACGTGACGCCAATCCCGCACAACGGGTGCCGTCCGCCGAAGAAGCGCCGCGTGTAATCCAGGAGATTGTAAAGAATGGCTCGTTACATTGGTCCAAAATGCAAACTGGCTCGTCGCGAAGGCACCGATCTCTTCCTGAAGAGCGGCGTGCGCGCTATCGAATCCAAGTGCAACATCGAAGCAGCTCCTGGCATCCACGGCCAGCGTCGTGGTCGTCAATCCGACTACGGTACTCAGCTGCGTGAAAAGCAAAAAGTTCGTCGTATCTACGGCGTGCTCGAGCGTCAATTCAGCGGCTACTACAAACAAGCAGCTGGCAAGAAGGGCGCAACCGGCGAAAACCTGTTGCAACTGCTCGAATGCCGTCTGGACAACGTTGTATACCGCATGGGCTTCGGTTCTACTCGTGCCGAATCCCGTCAGCTGGTATCGCACAAGTCGATCAGCGTAAACGGTCAGACCGTTAACGTTCCGTCCTACCAGGTTCGTGCTGGTGACGTGGTTGCTGTTCGCGAGAAAGCAAAAAATCAACTTCGCATTGTCCAAGCTCTCGATCTGTGTGCTCAACGTGGCCGCGTAGAATGGGTAGAAGTAGACACTGAGAAGAAGTCGGGCGTTTTCAAGAACGTTCCAGCTCGCAGTGATCTGTCCGCCGACATCAACGAAAGCCTGATTGTCGAGCTCTACTCCAAGTAAGGGCTAGAAAATAGGTGCATCCATGCAGATTTCGGTAAATGAGTTCCTGACACCCCGCCACATTGATGTGCAGGTTGTCAGTCCAACCCGCGCCAAGATCACCCTCGAGCCTCTCGAGCGTGGTTTTGGCCACACCCTGGGCAACGCGCTGCGCCGCATCCTGTTGTCCTCAATGCCCGGCTGTGCAGTAGTCGAGGCCGAGATTGACGGTGTGCTCCACGAGTACAGCGCCATCGAAGGTGTACAGGAAGACGTAATTGAAATCCTGTTGAACCTTAAAGGTCTGGCTATCAAGCTGCACGGCCGTGACGAAGTTACGCTGACCTTGTCGAAGAAGGGTTCGGGGGTGGTTACCGCTGCCGATATTCAGCTGGATCATGATGTCGAGATCGTTAACCCCGATCACGTAATCGCTAACCTGGCGTCTAACGGCGCCCTGAACATGAAGCTCGTAGTAGCTCGTGGTCGTGGTTATGAGCCGGCCGACTCGCGTCAGAGCGATGAAGACGAAAGCCGCAGCATTGGTCGCTTGCAGCTTGATTCTTCGTTCAGCCCGGTTCGCCGTATCGCATACGTGGTGGAAAACGCCCGTGTCGAGCAGCGTACTAACCTGGACAAGCTGGTTATTGATCTGGAAACCAACGGTACTCTGGATCCTGAAGAGGCTATCCGTCGTGCTGCAACCATTCTGCAACAGCAGTTGGCTGCGTTCGTCGACCTCAAAGGTGACAGTGAGCCAGTGGTAGTCGAGCAGGAAGACGAGATCGATCCGATCCTGCTTCGCCCGGTTGACGATCTGGAACTGACTGTACGTTCGGCTAACTGCCTTAAGGCGGAAAACATTTACTACATCGGCGACCTGATTCAGCGTACCGAAGTAGAACTGTTGAAGACTCCGAACCTGGGCAAGAAATCCTTGACCGAAATCAAGGACGTTCTGGCCTCCCGCGGTCTGTCCCTCGGCATGCGCCTCGACAACTGGCCGCCTGCAAGTCTTAAGAAGGACGACAAGGCGACTGCCTGATCGTCGTAATCACCGAACGTTGTGTTTGGTAAGGAATGAACCATGCGTCATCGTAAAAGTGGGCGTCACCTGAGCCGCACCAGCTCGCACCGCAAGGCCATGTTCCAGAACATGGCGGTGTCGCTGTTCGAGCACGAGCTGATCAAAACTACACTGCCGAAAGCTAAAGAACTGCGCCGCGTTGCCGAGCCGCTGATCACTTTGGCCAAGACAGACAGCCTGGCTAACCGCCGTCTGGCTTTCGACCGTACTCGTTCGAAAGCTATCGTTGGTAAGCTCTTCAACGACCTGGGCAAGCGTTACGCTACCCGTGAGGGTGGCTACCTGCGCATCCTCAAGTGCGGTTTCCGCGCTGGCGACAACGCTCCTATGGCGTACGTTGAACTGGTTGATCGTGCTGTCGGCGGTGAAGCTGTATCCGCTGAGTAAGACGTCAGTCTGAAACAAGGAACCGGGCCTAGTGCCCGGTTTTTTGTGTCTTTATGTATTAGATATTTCTATCGTTAGCTAATGTGTAATGCATTGGATGTTGTAACACTGGTGGTCAATACTCTTCGTCAGCCGATTAGCCGGCAGTTTCACAGACTGACAGAGGAAGATTGTGCATGAGCCAGACCAAAACTCTTACTACCGCTAGTGGCGCTCCTGTCGCTGATAACCAGAATTCCCGTTCCGCCGGCCCTCGTGGCCCGCTGCTTCTCGACGATTTTCACCTGATCGAAAAGCTCGCCCATTTCAATCGCGAGAATATCCCTGAGCGTCGCGTGCACGCCAAGGGCTCGGGTGCCTACGGCACTTTCACGGTCTCTCGCGACATCACCCAATACACCAGTGCCAAGTTGTTTGAAGCGGTTGGCAAGAAAACTCCGACCTTCCTGCGTTTCTCTACAGTAGGCGGCGAACGTGGTTCGGCTGACACCGAGCGCGATCCCCGCGGCTTTGCCCTCAAGTTCTACACCGAAGAAGGCAACTGGGACATCGTGGGTAACAACACCCCGGTCTTCTTCATTCGTGACCCGCTGAAGTTTCCCGATTTCATCCACACCCAGAAGCGCCTTCCTCAGAGCAACCTGAAAAGTGCTCAGATGATGTGGGATTTCTGGTCGCATTCGCCTGAGGCGCTGCACCAGGTCACCATTCTGTTTTCCGATCGGGGCATTCCAGACGGCTACCGTCATATGCACGGCTTTGGCAGTCACACCTACAGCCTGATAAACGCCAAGGGCGAGCGGCACTGGGTCAAGTGGCACTACAAGACTAAGCAAGGCATCAAGAACCTGGCGCCGGCAGAGGCTGCACGTCTGGCGGGTACCGATCCGGATTACGCTCAGCGCGACCTGTTCAACGCGATCGAGCGCGGCGACTTTCCGAAGTGGAGCGTGTGCATCCAGATCATGACTGAGGCGCAAGCCGCGGCGCACTATGAGAACCCGTTCGATGTGACCAAGACCTGGTCGCAGAAGGAGTTCCCGTTGATCGAGGTTGGCGAGTTGGAGTTGAACCGCAATCCGCTGAACTACTTCGCTGAGGTCGAACAGGCCGCTTTCGGACCAAGCAACATGGTGCCAGGGGTCGGGCTTTCTCCAGATCGCATGCTGCAGGGCCGGGTGTTTGCTTACGCCGATGCTCACCGTTATCGCGTTGGTACCAATCACCAGCAACTGCCAGTGAATGCGCCGCTGAGCCCGGTGAACAGCTATCAGCGCGACGGCTCCATGGCTTTCGGAAGCAATGGCGGTGCTGCGCCGAACTACGAGCCCAACAGCTACAGCGATGCGCCTAAGCAGGCTCCACGCTACGCAGAACCGCCCCTGGCCCTTAGCGGTGGTGCAGACCGCTACGATCATCGCGAAGACACCGACTATTACAGTCATGCAGGAGCTCTGTTCCGCTTGATGAGTGATGAGCAGAAGGCTCTATTGATCAACAACATTGCCGGTGCCATGACTGGAGTGACTGCTGATGTGGTTGATCGTCAGCTGCAACATTTCTATAAGGCTGACCCGGCTTACGGCGAGGGTATTGCCAAGGCTTTGGGTGTATCGCTCAAGTAAGTCTAAATAAGAAGCAGAACCGCCCTCATTTGGGCGGTTTTTGCGTTATTTGTACTGCTTTTCTCAGATAATCTTCACTTTTTCGGTTATTTCTAAGTGACCTGCAAGTCAGCTTGGTTCACACTATCGACTTTCAAGCAGGGAGATGTAGGGCGATGCAAGGTCACCCGGACGTAATCGATTACCTCAACACGTTGCTGACGGGCGAACTGGCAGCACGCGACCAATATTTCATCCACTCGCGGATGTACGAAGACTGGGGCTTTACCAAGCTCTACGAGCGTATCAACCACGAAATGGAAGAAGAGGCGCAACACGCCGATGCCCTGATGCGCCGCATTCTGATGCTGGAAGGCACACCGCGCATGCGTCCTGACGATCTCGACACCGGGACCACGGTGCCGGACATGCTGGCCAGCGACTTGCGCCTTGAATACAAGGTTCGCGCTGCGCTGTGCAAAGGCATCGAGCTGTGTGAACTGCACAAGGACTACGTCAGCCGCGACATTCTGCGTATCCAGTTGGCAGATACCGAGGAAGATCACACCTACTGGCTGGAGAAGCAGTTGGGCCTGATCAAATCCATCGGGCTGGAGAACTACCTGCAGTCGCAGTTCTGACTGCATAAGGCGTGGATACCGGTTTGCGAGCAAGCTCGCTCCTACGGTAGATGCGTCAATCCTGAGATGTAAAAAAGCCCCTGTCACCGTGAGATGACAGGGGCTTTTTCATGGGGCTCAGGCTCGATCGCGGGTTAGCAGCGGCTTGAGGTAGTGCCCGGTGTGGGACTGCGGCATTTCCGCTACCTGTTCCGGGGTGCCGACGGCGATGATCTGGCCGCCTTTGGAGCCGCCTTCCGGCCCCAGGTCCACCAGCCAGTCGGCAGTTTTGATCACATCCAGGTTGTGCTCGATCACTACCACGGTGTTGCCGTGATCACGCAGGCGGTGCAGGACGTCCAGCAATTGCTGGATATCCGCGAAGTGCAACCCAGTGGTCGGTTCATCGAGGATATACAGGGTCTTGCCAGTGTCACGCTTGGACAGCTCGCGTGACAGCTTGACCCGTTGTGCCTCGCCGCCAGACAGCGTGGTAGCCGACTGGCCGAGCTTGATGTAGGACAGGCCCACATCCATCAGGGTCTGTAGCTTACGCGCCAGGGCCGGGACGGGAGCGAAGAACTCGCGGGCCTCCTCGATGGTCATTTCCAGCACCTCGTGGATGCTCTTGCCCTTGTACTTGATCTCCAGCGTCTCGCGGTTGTAGCGCTTGCTCTTGCACACATCGCAGGGCACGTAGATGTCCGGCAGGAAGTGCATCTCGACCTTGATCAAGCCATCGCCCTGGCAGGCTTCACAGCGTCCACCCTTGACGTTGAAGGAGAAACGTCCAGGTCCGTAGCCTCGGGAACGGGACTCTGGAACCCCAGCGAACAACTCGCGGATCGGCGTGAACAGCCCGGTGTAAGTGGCTGGGTTGGAGCGCGGAGTACGACCGATCGGGCTCTGATCGATATCCACGACCTTATCCAGGTGCTGCAGACCATTGATGCTGTCGTGAGGCGCCGCCTCCAGGGTCGTGGCACCGTTCAACGCCGTGGCGCTCAAGGGGAACAGGGTGTTGTTGATCAGCGTCGATTTGCCCGAGCCGGAAACCCCGGTCACGCAGGTCAGCAGTCCGATGGGAATTTCCAGGTCGACATTGCGCAGGTTGTTGCCGCGAGCGCCCTTGAGTGTCAGGGACAGCTTCTTGTTGCGCGGCGTACGTTTGGCCGGCACCACGATCTTCACCCGGCCCGACAAGTACTTGCCTGTCAACGAGTCCGGGTGCGCCATGACTTCAGCAGCCGTGCCTTCGGCGACGATGCGTCCACCGTGCACACCGGCGCCCGGGCCGATATCCACCACATAGTCCGCCAGGCGGATAGCGTCTTCGTCGTGTTCAACCACGATTACGGTGTTGCCAATATCCCGCAGGTGTTTCAGGGTCCCCAGCAGCCGATCATTGTCCCGCTGGTGCAGGCCAATGGATGGTTCGTCGAGGATGTACATGACCCCCACCAGGCCGGCACCGATCTGGCTGGCCAGGCGAATACGCTGAGCTTCGCCGCCGGACAGGGTATCGGCGCTGCGATCCAGGGTGAGGTAGTCGAGCCCGACGTTCACCAAGAACTGCAGGCGCTCGCGGATCTCCTTGAGGATCTTGTCGGCAATCTCACCACGGCGTCCGGTGAGTTTCAGCGTACCGAAGTAGTTCGTGGCATCGCCGATGGGCAGGCTGGTGACCGCCGGCAGGGTCTTCTCGCCGACCCAGACGTGGCGAGCCTCGCGACGCAGGCGCGTGCCACGGCAATCCGGACAGGGCTGGGTGCTGAGGAACTTGGCCAGCTCTTCACGGACGGTGGCCGATTCGGTCTCCCGGTAGCGCCGCTCCAGGTTCGGCACTATGCCTTCGAAGGGGTGGGAGCGCTTGACGATGTCGCCCCGGTCGTTGAGGTACTTGAAGTCGACGTTCTGGGTTCCACTGCCGTGCAGGATGACCTTCTGCTGATCCGCCGGCAGTTGGTTGAACGGTACTTCCAGGCTGAAGCCGTAATGAGAGGCCAGTGAACCGAGCATCTGGAAGTAATAGACGTTGCGTCGGTCCCAGCCGCGAATCGCCCCTTCGGCCAAGGTCAGTTCGCCATTGACCAGGCGCTTGATGTCGAAGAACTGCTTGACCCCCAGACCGTCGCAGGTAGGACAAGCGCCGGCGGGGTTGTTGAAGGAGAACAGCTTGGGTTCCAGTTCGCTGATGGCATGACCGCAAATCGGGCAGGCGAAACGCGCGGAGAAGATCATCTCTTCCCCCGGCTCGTCGTCCATCGGCGCTACCAGGGCAATCCCGTCCGCCAGTTTCAGCGCGGTTTCAAAGGACTCTGCTAGGCGTTGTTGCAGATCGCCACGCACCTTGAAGCGGTCGACCACCACATCGATGGAATGCTTCTTCTGTTTATCCAGCTTCGGCAGCTCGTCCAGTTCAAACAGCTTGCCGTTGACCCGGGCCCGCACGAAGCCCTGGGCCCGCAGCTCTTCAAAGACCGAGAGGTGTTCACCCTTGCGCTCACGAATGACCGGGGCCAGCAGCATCAGCTTGCTGCCTTCGGGCTGCGCCAGCACCAGGTCGACCATCTGGCTGACGGTCTGGGCTTCCAGAGGAATGTCGTGGTCCGGGCAGCGCGGGGTGCCCACGCGAGCATAGAGCAGGCGCAGGTAATCGTAGATTTCGGTAATGGTGCCGACGGTGGAGCGCGGGTTGTGAGAGGTGGATTTCTGTTCGATGGATATCGCCGGCGACAGCCCTTCGATGGTGTCGACATCGGGCTTTTCCATCATCGACAGGAACTGTCGGGCGTAAGCCGACAGCGATTCGACATAGCGGCGCTGGCCTTCGGCATAAAGCGTGTCGAAAGCCAGGGACGACTTGCCGGACCCAGACAGCCCGGTGATGACGATCAACTTGTCCCGCGGCAGGGTCAGGTCGATGTTCTTCAGGTTGTGGGTGCGGGCCCCACGAATCAGAATCTTGTCCAAAAGTGGCCTCGATCGGCGGGCGTAAAGGCAGGAGTATAAAACCAAACACTGGATGGATGCACACTATCATGCGGTGCTTTTTTGCTCGCTGATGGGGCTGCGCGGCAAAGCGTCGCCATATACCCCCTCAATCGATCGGACTGGTAGAATCGCCGCCGGTTCACATGAGGTTTATCCATGCACGATCCCCACAGCGAACGCATGAGTGGCAGCGAGACCCGCGCAGCGAGCGGTCTGGCCCTGGTGTTCGCCTTCCGTATGCTTGGCATGTTTATGGTACTGCCGGTCCTGGCGACCTATGGAATGGATCTCGCAGGAGCGACCCCGACTCTGATCGGCTTGGCGATTGGCGCCTATGGTCTGACCCAGGCGGTTTTCCAGATTCCCTTCGGCATCATTTCCGACCGTATCGGTCGTCGCCCAGTGATTTACCTGGGGTTGATCGTGTTCGCCCTGGGCAGCGTGCTGGCGGCCAATGCCGATTCGATCTGGGGCGTGATCGCCGGACGAATCCTGCAAGGTGCCGGGGCGATTTCCGCGGCAGTGATGGCGCTGCTTTCGGACCTGACCCGCGAGCAGCACCGGACCAAGGCCATGGCCATGATCGGCATGACCATCGGCCTGTCCTTTGCCGTGGCCATGGTGGTCGGTCCGCTGCTGACCCGCAGCTTTGGTCTGTCGGGGCTGTTCCTGGCCACGGGTGCCATGGCCCTGGTGGGCATCCTGATCGTGGCTTTCATGGTCCCGCGCTCCACCGGCCCGTTGCAGCACCGCGAGTCCGGCGTGGCGCGCCAAGCGCTGATCCCGACCCTCAAGCATCCCGATCTGCTGCGCCTGGATCTTGGTATCTTCGTGTTGCACGCCATGTTGATGTCGAGCTTCGTCGCCTTGCCCCTGGCACTGGTGGAAAAGGCTGGTTTGCCCAAGGAACAGCACTGGTGGGTCTACCTCACCGCGCTGCTGATTTCCTTCTTCGCCATGATCCCGTTCATCATCTACGGCGAGAAAAAACGCAAGATGAAACGAGTTCTGCTCGGCGCGGTCATTACGCTGCTGCTCACCGAGCTATTCTTCTGGGAGTTCGGCGACAGTTTGCGGGCGCTGGTGATCGGCACCGTGGTGTTCTTCACCGCATTCAACCTGCTGGAGGCGTCGTTGCCGTCGCTGATCAGCAAAGTCTCGCCGGCAGGCGGCAAGGGCACGGCGATGGGGGTGTATTCCACCAGCCAGTTCCTCGGTTCGGCACTGGGCGGCATCCTCGGCGGCTGGTTGTTCCAGCATGGCGGTTTGTCGGTTGTGTTCCTTGGATGCGCAGGTCTGGCTGCACTCTGGTTGGGCTTTGCTGTTACCATGCGCGAGCCTCCATATGTGACGAGCCTGCGCTTGCCGTTATCGCCCGAAGCGATCCGCGAAGCTGGTCTGGTTGAGCGCCTGAAAGCCGTCGCTGGAGTAACAGATGCCGTGGTGGTGGCCGAAGAGGCTGCCATTTACATCAAATTGGACACCGAATTATTGGATCGCGCGACGCTCGAGCAGTTGGTCAACTCAGCGCCGTCGCCGCGCGAAGCCTAGGAGAACGTTATGGCCCGTGGGGTTAACAAAGTCATATTGGTCGGTACTTGCGGCCAGGATCCCGAAGTTCGCTATCTGCCTAACGGTAACGCCGTGACCAACCTGAGTCTGGCCACCAGCGAACAGTGGACCGACAAGCAGACCGGTCAGAAGGTCGAGCGCACCGAGTGGCACCGTGTTTCGATGTTCGGCAAGGTCGCGGAGATTGCCGGTGAGTACCTGCGCAAGGGTTCCCAGGTCTACATCGAGGGCAAACTGCAGACTCGCGAGTGGGAAAAAGACGGCATCAAGCGCTACACCACCGAGATCATTGTCGACATGCAAGGCACCATGCAACTGCTGGGTGGCCGTCCACAGGGCGACCAGCAAGGCCAGGGCGGCATGTCCAACTCGGCACCGCGTCCTCAGCAGTCCCGTCCTGCTCCGCAGCCACAGCGTGAGTCGCGTCCAGCGCCACAGCAGGCCGCTCCGCAGCCGGCACCGGATTTCGACAGCTTCGATGACGATATTCCGTTCTGATCGCTCCCACGAGCGTTCAGCATCAACGAGAAAGGGGCCCCGTACAGGGCCCCTTTTTTATGCCGGACTGTTTCCTTTCAGGCGCTGGGATTGGGCTCAAAGTTGCACTCGGCGCAATCGACCGCTCAGGGCAACCACCTGATGATCCGGTGTGGGAATCGGCCGTCCACTGAGGCCCATGCCTTCGCTCACCAGCACCGCTCCCTCGACGCAGCACAGATTGGACGGTGTATCCAGTTCGTTGGCGAGCACTTGCACACTGCGTTGCTGCAGGTCGCAGCGCAGCAGCCGTCCACTGAAGCGGGCAAAGCCGCCGTGCAAGGTCTCGCCGGACCAGTCGGGCTGCAGGGGCTGCAACAGTCGGTCGCACAGTTCCAGCACCAGAATCCGCTCCTGCGGGTCCAGCGCCAGCCCGGTGGGTAATTGCAGCCCGCGAATCAGTACCTCGATCCTGCCACTCTCGGGCCAGACCCGGATTACCTGGCCCGCCTTGTCGGCGAAGTCGATGCCCTTTCGCGCCGGGTCACTGTGCAGCTCGCCAGAGAACAGGCTGATCAGCACCGCGTCGGTCTGTGGCTCATGCACCAGGGTCACGGGTACGGCTTCCTGGCCCTGATCCAGGTCGGGCAGTTGGGCCAGGATCTGCTCCTCACCCTGAGTGAACTCCACCAACTGGTTGGTATCGGGCTTGACCGCCAGCCAGCTCTGGCGCGCGGGGTGATAGCACAATGAGTTGAGGTTGCCGTGGCTGTGGAACAGCGGCTCGGGCGGGCTGTATTGCAGGTCCAGAAGCTTGGAACCGGCGACGTAATCGGTCTGGCTGGCCAGGTAGCGCCCGTCACCGAAGGCAATGTCCGACAGCCCCATGATTTCATCGCGCAGCATCCGCGACTGCATGTTCATCGAGCGAAAACCCTTGGCCAGAACCTCGGGTGGCAGGTAGGTGCCGGGGGCGTGAGGATCTGGTCGCAGGCGACTGATGCGACCGCTGAACGCTTGGTCCGGCAGGCCTGAGCCAGCTTCCACCAGCAGCAGGCCGCCATCGTTTTCCACGCAGACGCCGCGTGGGTTGAAGAGGCCTTCGGCGATGATGCTGCTTGGGCACAGCATCCGTTCCGGCTGGGCGGGAATGTGTAGAGCAACGGGCATGGTCTTCTCCTTGTTCAGGGCTGCCAGGGCGTGCCGTTGAGATAGGCGGTCAGCAGGGAGCGTTGGCTCGGCGACATCGAACGCACCACGGACATGTACAAGGTGGTGTTCTGGTACTCGGGGGATATCCGGGCCAGGATCGCCTGTTTGTAGCCCATCACCGCGTCGGGTTGATTGAGCTGGATGTAGCGCGACATGGCAGGGAAGGCCAGGTAATGAAAGCGCAGCACGTTTTGAAACGCCTGTTCCCAGGTGACGATGCTGCCGGTTGGAATGCCGAAGTCGCTCCAGGCGTACTTGCGGAAGTTGCTGAAGCTCTGGGTCAGAAGGTTGTTGTCGATGGTGTAGGTCAGTGTGGTGAAACCGGCCTGGGTATTGGAACCGGCGACGGGGACGACGTTGAAGCTCACCGAAGGTTGACCGGCCGGCACCGTTACCGAGTTCGGTAGCTCCAGGAAGTTCCAGTAGCGATTGGCTTGATAGGCGGCGGTCGCCGAGGCGTCGATGCTGATTGGCGTATCTTCCTGTACCGGTGCTCCCAGGTAACGGACTTGCAAGGTGATCTGCACGCCGCTGCTGTTGGGGTCCAGGTAGGTGTTGCGCTGATCGCTGTAGACCCGATACGGGCATTCGGGAGCCGACAGCGCCGGGTTGCGGGTGGTCCCGGGGGCACTGATGCACAAGGGCGTGCTCTGCACCAACTGTGTCTGGGTCGAGTTGAGCGGCACGTCGATGATGCCACCGTACCGGTAGTAGTCCTGCAGCAGCGGGTCGCTGGGCTCAAAGCTCGCCAGGGGCGTCGTTCCGGCCGCGATGGTGACGGTCCCGTAGTCGGCGTTGGGGCCGATGGGGCTGGTGATGTCGTCGCGTACAGCCCTGAACGTCTGCTTGGGGATCAGGTTGACCATGTCGATGCTCAGTTGCCCGTTGGCAACCTCGGCATAGGCAACGCTGTTGATGTTCAGGTCTTTGTCGGCATTGATGATTTGCCGGCCCGGCGGACAGATTTGCGGCTCATCGGTAAACGCCGTGGCCAGGGTGCCGATGACTCGGCCGATGCTCGGGTTCGGGCTGAACTGGTTGGCGGCGTAGTCGGCATTCAGTTGCTCGGTAGTCAGGGTCGGACACATTTCGAACATCACAAAACGCAGCACGATCCCAGTCGCGTTAGGCGCTTCGATCAGGGCCCTGAGTCCGGCACTTTCCTTGTTGTAGCTGACGATGCTGCTCAGCGGAAAGGTCAGTTGAAAGGTACCGCTGGCATGGAAGGAGCCCGGCGAGTCCATGGTTGCCGGCTCCAGCACCCGGGTGTTGAGGTCGAAACTGCTGCACACGGTATCCCAGCGAATCAGTAGCTCAGGCGTGTTGCCGTTGCCGATCTGCAGGCCTCCGACAAAGATCTGGGTCGTGGTGCTGGCTGTGGGGTCCAGGTCGACCATCATCGGGCCGGAGTAGGGCCCTTGTCCGGTGCCGGGTGTAACGGAGCCGAGCAGGTAGACCGGCTGGCCGACCATATCCCCTTCCAGCGCAATGTTGCCCGGGGTGCCTTGGGAACTGATCAACGCGTTGTGCAGCGTCACCACGTGTTCTCCGTAGTGGTTCCAGCCGCCGGCCGTGTACCGGCTGCTGGGGCCGATTCTCGGGTCCGGGGCGTTGATCAATTGGTACAGGTGCTCATCGCTGTAGGTCTTGGCCTGGTCCGCCACGGTCGAGGTGGTCAGGTCGAACAGCTCAAGGGACGTGGTGATGCCGTTGGGCAAGGTCGGCGAGTTGTTCGGCACGCTGACGTCGGTGGAGATACCGCCCCAGAAGTTCAGTCGGGGTCCATTCAATATGCTCATGTTCTATTCCTTATCCTTGGTGACGCTGCTGACCGGGGCTTGGGCGAATCTGAACAGGAAGGAGAAGTCGCTCTTGTACTGGCTGTTGAGCGGTGCCGCCATGGAGTGGCAGTTCATGCAGCTGCTGTTGGGCTGGATGTAACTTTCCATGGTGACGTTGGCCGAAAGCGACGGCGTTGGCTGCCCCAACGGATTGCCGGGGTTGTCCGGCGACTGTGGGCGTTGGGTGGTGATCAACTGGTAGTACTTGAACACGCTCTGCTGTACCTGCGGATCGCTCTGGTACTGGGTATTGATCTGCTGGGTGACGTCCGTGATCGGGGTGA
The DNA here is from genome assembly GCF_042980055.1 of Pseudomonas danubii. Taxonomy (NCBI): domain Bacteria; kingdom Pseudomonadati; phylum Pseudomonadota; class Gammaproteobacteria; order Pseudomonadales; family Pseudomonadaceae; genus Pseudomonas; species Pseudomonas danubii. The sequence goes on along the minus strand of NZ_CP116502.1, from coordinate 469,938 downwards.
CCCGGTTCAGCGGGTCAGGGGTGCTGAAGCTGCTACCGGGTTTGGGCGTACAGACCATCTTTCCCGCCTGTTGCTGCCACAGGCACGGGGACTGGTTGAGGCTTTCGGCGGGCGCCTTGGCGTTGAAGTAGGAGTAGAAAATCCCCGAGGCCGGTTGGTCTACCCAACGGCCCCCCAGCTGGGTCTTGGGCGGCACGTTGTCGACCTGCTCGAAGGTCGACCAGATCCACTGCGGGAACCCCTCCACCTTGCTGATGATGTGCAGCCCCACCAATCCCAAGTTGGCCTCGGTGGTGCCATTGGGCTGTCCCTGACTGTCGAACTGGGTGACCAGTGCCTTCATCGTCAGATAGCGGCTGCTGTCGTCGGCGCTGGTGAGGATGCGCCAGCTGCTCTTGATCTCGCCGGCGTTGTTGGGAAAACCGATGTTCTTCGCGGCATCGACGACCACCGCGTTGTAGAAGTCGTTAGCGACGATGTAGTTGTAGGAGACCTCGTTGGCGGCGATGTCGTAGTAGGTCGGGTTGCCGCGCTGATCAATCAGCCAGCCGCCCACCGCCTGGTTGTCCGCTTGCACCACCTGAGTGTTCTTGACCGCGGCAATGTTGATCAGGCTGAGGTTTCTGCGGGGCAGTTGCGAGTTCCAGGGGCCCGGATTCTTGGCCCCGGGGAGGAAGGTCTCGCTGACGCTCTTGTAGGTCTGCCACACGGTATCGCCTGGGCTGCCCAGGGGCTTGCTGCAATCGGCCACTCCGCGCTGTCCCGCCTGGGCCGGCCAGTTCAGGTTGATGAACATCTGCCAGCTGTATTGATCGAAAGCCTGCTGCGAGGCGCCGGCGGCAGGCACCGTGGCTGTGGGTGGGCAGCTGGTTTGCGCCCCCGCTGCGCTGGGTTGCAGGGCGCTGGCTTGCTGGCTGCCCAGGCCAAGCAACAACAGGGCGGTGAAACGGCTCCAACGGTTCATGAGGCTGCTCCTGTCACTGCGGGGTGGGTGAAAGTTGGTTCCACTGTGGCCGTGCACCGTTCTTCAGCGATGGCGGTGGCGTGAAGAGCTGGCAGTCAGGCGGGTTGGCCGGGCACATCTTCGCCACCTGGTCCCAGGTCTTGGCCGGGTCCGGCTTTGCATTGCTCCAGTTGCGGTAGTTCTGGCTGACGATTGGCGCGTTGGCGACGCTGGCATCACCGGAGAAATAGAACGACTGCGGATGTTGATAGGCCGGTTGGCCCGGACCGTCGCTGGTGGCCTGCTTGTAGAAGGCATAGCCGAAGAGGATGGGGGGGCTGCCTTTGCCGGGTTTGAGCTCCAAGGCGTAGGCCTGCACGCTGCCGTCCAGATGCTGGCTGCGGGCGGCGCTGTAGGGCAGGTGCTTGATGAAGTCCCGGCGCGGCGGATGGTTCATGGGCGAGAACAGGCAGCAGGCCGGCATGTCCTTGGGCCGGTCCTCGGGGTAGGTGAGGAAGTAGGCCTTGTTACCCAGGGAGACAAAGGAGCAGGTGTAGTTGTTGTCCTTGATCGGGAAGATCGGCAGGCAGTATTTCTCGTAGTGCTCCATCATCGCCCCGGAGCCGTCGCCGTCGGCCGGGACATAGTCGTTGTCGTAGTAGCTGCTGCCCTGGGACACGGTGTAGTCGGCAGGTTGCAGGGTGCTGGGCGGGCTGCTGTAGGGCGGCGGGTTCTTCTCGTAGTTGGCGGTGACCCGGTACATGGTCCAGTCACTGACCCAGGTTGCCGGATAGAGCGGATCGGTCGGCTCGCCGGCCTTGCGCTTGATCACGCAGTTGTTGTTCAGGGCATTGCAGCCCTTGGTGTTGTGCACGCCCATGTTGAAGTAGACGTTGTCGGGGTATTTCTGGGCCCACAGTGTCTGGCTGGCGCACAGCAGGGTGGCGGCCAACAGCAGGCGCTTGAAGAAACTGGCGTTCATCTGACTCTCCTTTGCAAAGCCGGGCGACCCAGGTCGCCCGGTGTTCCAGTGCATGGCCGTTGCGGCTCAGCCTTGCTGATAGTCGTCGAGGTTCAGCGGGGTCGGCGGGTAGCCGGTGCTCACCAGGTCCTTGGCCCAGATTTCCAGCACCTGGCGACGGCTCTGCGGCAAGTCCCGGGTGATAGGCATGGCCAGGGTGCTGGCCTCCTGATACTCCTTGCTGATCAGTTTGATGAACTGCTCGATCGCGCCCTCGATGCGTTGCAGGGAGTTGAGCGGCATGTACTTGTTCATGATCGGGTAGAGGTAATAGAAGGGCTGGAGGATTTGCGGAAAGATGAAGCCGTTCCAGATCCGCACGTTGGCGTCGTCGAACTTGCACACGCCGTTCCAGTAGTCGATGAAGTCCTTGAGCATCTGCGGTTCTTGCGGCAGCACCCGCAGCGGCGAAAGGAAGTCGGTGAAGGCACCGGTGTAGGAGAAGCTGAACGGAATCCCTGTCGGATCGTCCTGGATGAAAAACCGCACAGTGGGGAAGCCCGGCGCCACGGCATGCACCGTCAACTGGGCAATGCCGTCGGCATTGGTCTGGATGCGGGTCAGGCTGTAGTTCACGGTGGCGCCCATGCCGGCGTCATTATCCAGTGTCCCGCTCATCGCTTGCGGGTTCTCGAACCTCAGGCAGGGCCTCAGATCGACCGCGGCCGGGGTTTTCAGGAACTCCTGATAGGTGATGGCGCTGCTGACCGGCTCATCGCACGCGGAACCCCTGACGATCATGGCACTCAGGCTCCTGCCACTGCCCTCCCTTAACAGGCTCGGATGCTGCGAACCGCCGATGAACTGGGGCATTCCCGGCTTGTTCTTGGCACGTGCTTTGGGATAGTCAGTGATCAGCACGAAATCCGCCGGGTTGCTGAACGCCAGGTAGTAGTTGCTGGTGGTCAGCATGAAGGCGTTGTTGTACTCGGCGACCCATAAAGTGGTGCCGGCCTGGGCGGGTTTGCCGTTGTTTTGCACCATGATGTTCAGCGTCCGGCTGTCACCGACGTCGATGAAGCTGCCGCTCTCGATGACTTCCGCGGTCCACATCTGCTGTTCGGCGGCGATGGTGTCCGTGCCCTTCAGGCGCAGTGCCAGGTTGCCGTTTTTCAACAGGGCCTGGGCGCTGGTATCGAGGGGCAGGTCCAACAGGCCGGAACGCTTGTCAAAGGCGCTCTGCTGATACTGCTCGTAGCTGACGCTGGTCAGGGGCTCGAAGTTGCCGCCCTGCTGGACCCCCAACTCAAAGTCGCCGACGTGGAACTTGGCGGCGACCGGAACAGCGTTGTTGCGGCCATCCAGATCGGGGGCGGCCGGACCGTCATGGACGTCCGGGTAGATCGGAAAGGTATTGCCCAGGTCCAGAGACAGCGTGTCGCCGTGGAGCTCGGCGCTGATCACGCCCAGATTGACCAACTGTTCATCCGCATGGATCTGCGTATCGTCCGGGACCTTTTTGTAGAAAGGCACCGAAGTCTTAGGCACGAGGCGCTGGCCGGCCGGTGCGGTGGGGAACTCATTGGCGAACCACAGGCCCAGGGTGCCGGCGGTGCGGCTGTAGGCCGGGTTGAAGAAGGTTTCGGTCGGGTTGTCCAGGCCCATTTGATAAAGCATCTGCAGCCTGGACATGTCCCAGGGCGCCTGGGAATGGCTGTTGACGATCTTGAAGTCGTTGAACAGGCCGTTCTTGTCATAGACCGTCAGGTAGGTGGTGAACCTGATCATCAGGCCCTGGGCGTTCTGACTGAGCATTTCATCCTGCAGGTTTTTCAACAGTTTTGAGTCGCCGATGACCCATTCCAGTTGGTCCTTGGGAAAGCAGGTCTGCCAGGTGGCAGTGACGTAGACCAGGCCGCCAAAGGCGCCCCAGTTGAAGTCGAGAAAGCGGTTGAGCATGCGGTACGTGTGTTTCAGGGTCAGGCCACAGGTGGCGTCACCGAGCACCAACTTGTCGAAGTACAGGGCGGTGAAGGTGTTCTGCCAGGGGCTTACGTCGACGAAGCGTGCGGCGGTCGGGGTCGGGTTGCCGAAGGAGTTGCCCAGCAGTTGGTAGGACTTGTTGATCAGCGGATCGCTGTCGATGTAGCTGTCGACCTTGGATTCCCCGCCGATGATCACCGAGCGCAACTGCTGGTAGTCCACGGTGCCGCAGGCGTTGTCGCCGAACAGATCCCACTCGGCGGGAATCATCGGGTAGTTGTTGGGATCGCCGTTGGTGGGCACCTGCAGCACGTAGTCCGGGACGTTCTTGTAGGCCAGCGGCGTGATGCCCCAGGGCATCAGCGTTTGCGGGGCATTCTTGTCGTTGATCCCGTACCGGTTCAGGAAAGGCCAGTTCATCTGCATCTTCACCGCGTCGTATAGCGGCAGCACATCGTTGTTGTTGAAGGTTGGCGGGTTCCAGAACATGAAACCGTTGAGGTAGATCCGTGGAAAGTTCAAGACGCTCATGGGCTGCTCTCCTTAGCGTTTCCACTGGGCGCGTTTGAGCGACCAGACGTAATCCAGTTTTTGATAACCGACGAAGTCTTTGTCCGGCAGTACGCTGGTGGGGTAGAGGATTCCGCCTGTGTGGTCGATGTTGAACGAGAAGAAGGTGTTCTTCTTCGTCGAATAGGCCGCCGTGCTGTGGCAGGCCAGGCACGATGAGGAGCCTTGGAACGCCGACTCCAGCTGGGAGTTGGCCAGCAGCTTGGGTTCGGCACGGTTCTGGTCGTACTGCACGCCGATCAGTTCGTACTGGGCCAGGTTCGAATACTGCTGCTGGAAGCTGGTGTTCACCGGTTTGGCCGCCTCGGTGGGGCCGGTGATGTTGGTCATCGGCTTGGGTGGGGTGTCATTGGTGACGGTGTACTTGGGATTGTTGCGGTTTTCGAAGGTGGTCCAGACCCAGTCCGGGGTCAGCTTGTTGATCACATGCATGCCGCTCAGGGCGGCGTAGCCCACCTGATACTGGCCCGTGCTGTCCACGTAATAGGCCTGGGAGATGTAGTACCCGTCCTGGTTCAACAGGGCCTTGAAGTCCTGGTCGGTGCCGATCCAGAACCAGGAGGTTTTCAGCTCCCAGGCCGTGTCCGGGAAGTCCAGGTTGCTGGTGAGCTTGGCCAGGCCATCGCGGTTGTAGATCTTGTTGGCGACGATGTAGTTGAAGGTGTCCTCGCCCATCAACAGGTGAAAGCGCACCAACTGTTCGTTTTTCGACGGTGGCACCGGTGGGCCGCTGCGCATTTTCAGAGCCAGGCCATCCACCTGCTGGATGCCGTTCTGCGGGCTGCCTGGCATGTCGTTGCCGAGAAACTGAAACAGTCCTTTGGGGTCCATGCCCTGCTTTTGTGCCAGTTCCGGTACTTCGCTCGGCAGGTTTTCATGGTCGGAGTAGGGCAGGGGCTCGGCCCCCTTCAACAGGTAAACCTGATCGGAAGGCTTGAACGTTTCCCAGACCCGATTGTTGTTGCGGCTGGCATCCGGCTGGTTGAGGCAGACAAACCAGTTCCAGGCCATGGTTTCCGGGCTCTGCTTGAACGTCGCCAGAGTGGTCGTGGGGTCGTCTGCGAAGGTCAGGAACTTGTTGCAATCGAAGGTGTTCGGGCTCTGTGCCTGAGCGAGACCGCTCAACACACTGAGTACCGCTATAGGGATGGTTCGCCGCATGGAATCTCCTTGGCTTGAGCCGTGTCGTCATAGGGGCGCCCTAGGAAATGCTCTAGGAGCAGGTGCTTTACCGCAGTGGCCGGCAGATGCTCCGGCAGTGGTAAATCGCAATCGGTGATCAATAGCGGTCCCATCTCATCGTTGCTCGGCAAGCGTCCGTGGCTGCCGCGAACCAGTCGGGTGTCCAGGGGAATCAGGTCCATGTAGTAGCGAAAGCCGAGCTTCTTCTGCAGCAGGCGGCGGGCGACCCGCAGCTTGGGAAAGCGGATCGCCGGATCGATGAACAGCTCCAGCGGGTCATAGCCCGGCTTGCGGTGGATATCCACGGTGCGGGCGAAGTCCGGGGCCAGGCGGTCGTCGAACCAGTAGTAGTAATCGAACCAGAAGCCCGGGGCGGCCACCGCCACCAGCTCGCCGCTGCGCGGGTGATCCAGCTGCCAGGCCCGCTGTTCGGTTTTATCCAGCACCTGCTCGATGCCCGGCTGGCGCTGCAGCAGGGCCTTGACCCGAGCAATGTCCCTGGGCTGGCGCACGTAGACGTGGGCGATCTGATGGTCGGCCACGGCAAAGGCGGCACTGGCGCCGGGGTCGAGCAGCTCCCAGCTCAGGGAACGGCGTACTTGCAGCAGGCCCTGTTCCCGTAGCACGCGGTTGATGGAGATTGATTGCTGCACCGCTTCGATGCCGTATTCGGAAACCAGCATCACCGCCGCGCCTTGTTGCTGGGCAAAGTCCAGCAGGCGCCCGACTTCATGGTCGATGGCCCGCACTTCGTCGCTGATGGAAGGATGCTCGGGCCCCAGGCGTTGCAGGCTGTAGTCCAGGTGCGGCAGGTAGATCAGTTGCAGGTCGGGGCGACTGATCTGGAACTCGGCGATGGCGCAGTCGACGATCCAGCGACTGGAGGCAATGCCCGCCGCCGGGCCCCAGAAGCCCGGAAAGGGAAACTCGCCAATCTGCCGTTCGATGCGTTCGTGCAGCCCGGGCGGTGACGAGTAGAGGCCGAACATCTTGCGCCCGTCGGCCGGGTAGTGGGGGCGTGGCGTAATGGCGGCATCCACCTCGGCGTACATGTTGAACCACCAGAACAGCTGGCTGCAGCGCAGGCCGGGGATCTCACGTTGCAAGGTCTGCCAGACCTTTTCACCCTGGATCAGCGCATTGGGCTGCAGCCAGAAGCGCACTTCGGCCTGATCGCGGAAATACCAGCCGTTGCCGACAATGCCGTGTTGCGAAGGCGGCAAGCCGGTGAGGATCGAAGCCTGTACCGTCGAGGTCACGGCCGGGAACACCGGGCGCAGCCGGGCCATTTTGGCCCGTTGCAGCAGGGCGTTGATCCGCGGCGTGGCCGGGCCCAGCAAGCTGGGGGTCAGGCCGACCACGTTGATCAGCAGCAGGGGCTGGCGCAGTGCTTCAGAGGGCATGGGCTGGCGCCTCCATGGGGGACGATTGCCCATGCAGCAAGTGCCGCTGGCGCAACTGTTGTTCAACCCACTGCAGCTCTGCGGCAATGCCTTGGAGCAGGGCTTGTTCGGTGTCCGGACGCAGGGTGCCGGGCAGTACGTTCCAGCTGTAGGTCTCGACTTCCAGCACCGGCTGGCACTGCGGATGGGCGGCGAGAAAGTCGAAGGTGCGCATCAGGGCCTGCTGGCTGCCGTTGAGCTCCGGCAACAGGAACTGTTCACTGAACAAGGGCACGTGAAAGTGAATGCGCAACTCGGGGCACTGGCCCTGCACCGGCTCTACCGCCTGCAGTGCCTTGGGCAGGTCGGCCCAGGCTAGCAGTTGGCCTTTGCGGTCACGGGCTTTCACCTGATGCAGGTAGGTGGCTTCGGCGAAGTTGCCCAGGGCCTGCAGCACCTGCTCGCGGCGTGCCAGGTCCGTCACCGGCAAGTGACAGATCAGTGCATTGGACAGTTGGATCTTGCCCACCGGAATGCGCGCCTGCAGCAGCCGTTGCAGCGATTGGTAGCAGTCCTCGAAGACCACCGCCTGGTGGCAGACGTCGAAGCACAGCGCCAGGTATTGATGGTGGGGATCGGTGGCTTTCCAGCGCTGAAAGAAGGCGATGGCCTGATCGGTGTTTTCCAGTACGCAGTCCGGCTCCATCTCCAGGCACAGCAGGATCCTCTTGCCGCTGCGCCGATGCAGGCTGGCCAGCCCGGCGGTCAACTGCAACAGCTGGGCCTCGGCCTGTTGTTGCTGGGCGTCGTCCCAAAGGGCCGCATAACCCAGGGGCACGCTGGAAATCACGCCCTGCTGGCAGTCCAGGGGCAGGGCGGCGGCGAGCAACTCCGCCAGTTGCAGGCTGTATTCCAGGCGTTGCGGTTCGGCCCAGGTCGGTCGGTAGACCTCGGCCTTCACCGCACCCTGATGGAACTGACCGTAGGGAAAGCCGTTGAGGGACGTCAGGCGCATCCCGCTGTCGTGCAACAGCCCGAGGAAGGATTCGCGCACTGCGGGCTGCTGCAGCTCGGCGGCCGCCTGGGCGCTGATCCACAGGCCGCTGTCCTGCACCGCCAGGCCACGCTGGCGGCGCACCCCCTGGAAGTGCTGGAGGATCGAGCTCTCCAGGCCGGCCACGTCCCGCGCCGGGTGCACGTTGCTGCAGTAACCGATCTGCGCGGCGCTCCAACCGGCCCGGGCGCTCATTTGACCACCGGTTCCTGGCCGCGCAGGGCGGAGTTGTCCTGCCATTGGCGACGCTGGTCGATGGGCAGCGGGGTGCTCACCTGTTGCTTGTCGAGTTGTCCGCTCTGGGCGAAGAAATCCACCGGGTTGTGGAACAGCACCTGTTCCACCTGGGCTTCGCTGAATCCGGAGGCGAGCATGGCCTGGCCGGTCTTTGGCACCTTGAGCGGATCGCTGATGCCCCAGTCGGCGGCGCTGTTGACCACCATCTTCTCGGTGCCGTACTCCTTGAGCAGGGCCACCATGCGCTGCTCCGACATCTTGGTGTTGGGGTAGATGGAGTGCCCGCGCCAGCAGTCGCTGTCCAGCACTAGGGGCAGGGTCAGTTCGTTGAGGTGATCGATGATCACCAGATGCTCGGCGATGCCCACTTCACGGATCACCGCCAGGGTGCGCTTGGTGCCGCCGATCTTGTCCCGATGCGGGGTGTGCACCAGCACCGGCAGGTTGAACTGCTTGGCCAGCTCCAGTTGTGCGGCGAGAAAGCGGTCTTCCTCGGGGGTGATGTCGTCGTAGCCGATCTCGCCCACCGCGACCACACCGTCCTTGACCAGATAGCGCGGCAGGATCTCCAGCACCTCGTTGGCCACCGACATGTCATTGGCTTCCTTGGGATTGAGGCCGATGGTGCAGAAGTGGTGAATGCCGAACATGCTGGCGCGAAAGCGCTCCCAGCCCAGAAGGGTGTCGAAGTAGTCAATGAAGCTGCCGACGCTGGTGCGCGCCTGGCCTTGCCAGAAGGCCGGCTCGATCACCCCGGTGATCCCGGCGGCGGCCATGTTCTGATAGTCGTCGGTGGTGCGGCTGACCATATGAATGTGCGGATCGAAGTACTTCGGCATGGTGAGTCCCTGATGCAGTGGTAGAGAAAATTGAGTGGGTGCGCCGGTGTCGAATCAGGCGTCGGGTGGCAAGTGCTGGAGCCAGTGCGGTGGCAGTCGTCGCTGCTGGCACAGGTGGCGCAAGCGTTGGCGCTGGGCCTGGCTCAACAGCTCGAAGGCGATGGCATGGGGCAGCCCGTCGCTGACACTGCGGAACGCCGCCAACTGTTCTTCCATATGCTCCAGGGCCAGTTGGTTGAGGTCGACGCTGTGGCGCTGGGCCAGGCCTTTGACGCGGCCACTGTCCAGGCCCATGCCCAGGGTCTTGAGCAGCAACTGGTGAAAGGCCCGGTCGTGGTAGTGGCGAGCGGGAAAGGGGTTGTCCAGGGCGAGGGCGGCGAACACTTCACGGTTGTTGGTACGTCCTGCCTGGAGCGCCAGTTCGAGGCTGCGCCCTTCTGTGTCGAGGTCATCGAGGACCCTGAGCAGTACGCTTTTTTCCTGGTCATCGCCCCACAGAAACAGCTGGCGCAGCAGGGCCAGTTGATCGCCGCCGGCCTGCTGTTCCAGCAGTTGCTCCAGGAGCAAGGCGCGGGCCAGTTGAGTCCGGTTCCAGCCTGGGCTGGCGCTGACCTCGGCGTTGCCAAAGCGACGCTTGCACTGGCTGCTGAGCAGCACCAGGGTGTTGGCCGACGGTTGGCTGGCCAGTTGCTCCAGGGCGGCGTACCACCAGCGGCGGTTCTCGTCGTCGAGCTGGTCATCCAGTTGGCGGCGGCGTTCGGCAAAGGCCTCATGGCGCATGACGAGCGGGAGCGAGGCGGGGAAAGTGACGTCCATGGTCATGTCGGCTTGATCCAGCGTTGAAGGTGGGGCAGCAGAAAGAACACCAGCACGCACAGCAGGCTGCCCAGGGGTTGATTGGCCAGGGCCAGCACCAGGGCATCGAACAATGGCAGGGCGGCGAGGCCAGCACCGATAAAGGCACGAATCTGCCGCTGTCGCGGGTTGGCCAGGTGGCGCCGGTAGTGCCAGCCCAACCAGCCCAGCCACAGCAGCAGGACCAGCCAGAACACCCCGTTGTCTGCGTAAGCGGCGAGGGCCAGGGGGCTGAGCATCAGCAGCAGCGGCAGGCGGCTGAGCAGTTGGTTGCGATGCTCCAGTCGGGCCAGGTAGGTCAGGCCGGCGATGTAGGTGCCCAGCAGCGCGGCACACAGCCACAGCGGCTGCGGTGGCATGGCCAGGCTGGCGGCGGCGGTCAGGTACAGGGCCGAGCGGCAGCCGCCCATGAGCCAGACGCTGTGGGGGTATTTTTTGTGCAGCAGGTTGTAGGCCAGGATGAACAGCAGCAGCAAGCCGGCGCTGGCCAGCAGCCAATGAGGCTGCGCGATCAGGTGGCTCAGGCCCAGTACGGACAGCGCCGCCAGCAGCAACAGGGCCGCGGTGGCCATGCTCACCTGAGTCCGGCTGACCAGGCCCAGGACAATCGGCCGCGGGTTCTGATGTTGCTGGTCCCAATCGGCATCCAGCAGGTCGTTGAGCAGCATCCCGGCCAGGTACAGCGCCGAGAGCGCCACCAGCAGCAGGGTCCACACCAGTGGCGAGGGCGGCGCCAGGGTGGTGGCGCTGCTGGCCAGCAACGCGGCGGCCAGGGCGTTGGTCCACACCGTCGGCAGGTTGGATACCCGGCCCAGGGTCAGCCAGGTGGTCAGGGAGGAGTGGCTCATTGGGCGCAGCCTTCGGTCCAGGCGAAGTCCGGCCCACCGAAACTGCTCAGACGCAGCAGGGCCTGCTCCATGACCGGCAGTTCGATGTGGTGCACATCGGTGGACTGGCCCAGGCGGTTGAGCATCGGGATCGACAACTGGCCCCCCAGGTGCTGGCGAAACTCCTCCAGCCCCAGCAGCACCAGGGAGCGGCCCAGGGCATCCTGCAACCGCAACTCCGGCGGGCACAGGTTGAAGCCGAGCTTGTCCAGCAGCTGCAACAGGCGCTGGGTTTCAGCATGGCTCAGCAAGCCGGTGGCATTGGCATAGAGCGCGTCCAGGGCCATGCCCACCGCCACCGCCTCACCATGGCGCAAGCGATGCTGGCTGAGGTTCTCCAGCTTGTGCGCAGCCCAGTGCCCATAGTCCAGGGGGCGGCCATTGCCCCGTTCGAAAGGGTCGCCGGCCCCGGTGATATGGCCCAGATGCAATTGCGCACAGCGGAAGATGGCGTAGCGGCTGGCGCTGTGTTCAAAGCTCGCCAGGGCCTCGGCCTGCTGCTCCATCCACTGGAAGAATGCAGCGTCCTTGATCACGGCCACTTTCACCGCTTCGGCCAGCCCGGCGATCTGGTCCCGGGGTGACAGGCTGAGCAGCAGCTGGAAGTCGTTGATCACTGCCGTGGCTGGGTAGAAGGCGCCCAGCAGGTTCTTCTGGGCGAACGCGTTGATGCCGTTCTTGACCCCGATGCCGGCGTCGTTCTGGGCCAGCACCGTGGTCGGGATGCGGATCAGCCGCATCCCCCGATGAAAGGTGGCGCAGGCGTAGCCGACGGCGTCCAGTACCGCGCCGCCGCCCAGGGCCAGCACATAGCAGTGGCGGTCCAGGCCGTGTTCAAGCATGTGGGCATACAAACGCTGGAGCACGTCCGGGGTCTTGCTCAGTTCGCCCGCCGGCACCGGGATCGGTGCGGCCTGCAGATGCAGGTCGGCAGCGTGGGCGCTGAAATAGGCGTCGATCTGTTGCGGCAGTTGTGGGCAGCACTGCAGCAATTGTTCATCGATGAACACCAGCACGGTGGTGCGTCCCTGTTGCGCCTGGACCAGTTGCCGGTGCAGGCAGGGATTGTCGGCCTGGAAAATGTGATCGGTGAACAGCACCGGGTAGTGGTAGCTCACCTCGAAGCGTCCTTCCAGAGGATGGTTTTGCTCCATCGGCGGCTGCGCAGCGCGAGGCTTGAGCAGGCTGCGGGCGCCCAGGACCAGCCCCGGCAGCACCATGCTGGCGAGAATGGTCGCCAGCAGTGCGTTCTGCTCCACCAGCAAACTGCCGATGGCGGCGTAGGCCAGGGCCAGCCCGGCATTGGCCAGGGTGGTGACCAGCAGGAACTGGCGCAGTGGATAACGCTGCATGCCCGCGGCCAGCACCGAGGTCTCTGCCAGCACTGGAACTCCGCGCAGGCAGATCAGCGACAGGGTGCTGAGGCGATAGGCCAGTTGCCCCGGCTGCCAGCTCCTGAGCCCCAGCCAGTTGGATAACAGGCGAAAGTAGCCGGCCCCCAGCCAGTAGCCCAGGCAGGCTCCCAGGCACAGGCCGATGAAAATCACCAGATAGCCGCCTACGGCGCCCAGAACCGCAACGGCCAGCAGCGCCACCAGGCTCGAAGGCACCGGCAAGAGCACGTCCAGGGCCAGCAGGGTGACCAGCAGCAGAGCGAGGCTGGTGCGTTGCACGGGATCGGAAGGGAGGAAGTTGCCAAGGTGATTCAGCAACTGTTGGATCTGTTGTTCAAACAGCAGGAAGCTGGCGACCACCAGGATCGAAAACAGCACTAACGAGAGCCAGTAATTTTCGGCCGCACCCTTGAATGAAAAAACTCGAGGCAATGAACTGCGCTTCATCAAGCATCCCTCTTGATTAATATGACTAATTCCGTGTCAGTCTCAGCTGGGGCAGGCGGGGGGCGTCCGGTTATTGAACTCCTCGACAGTTATTATTGGTTTTCTGGCGGCTGAAGAGCACTTCAGTGGCGAGTAGCTATCAACTTAGCCAAGGCCGCTGGATTTGCAAGTAAGGTGATTGAAGTGGCTCGCAAGGCTCTTTTTTGGCGCGCTGGGAAAGTATCGGGTTCGGCTGTTGATACTGTTGCAAACACCCTCACAAGGGACGTGGTGCAACCTTGTTGCTTGGCTTTAAGGGCAATAAATCCGGGGTGGGGAGTCCTGTTATAGGCGGGTTCTTGATTTTGTTATATGTTTTATTCGCTTTGGTTATATCGAATTACAGGTAACCGTAAGAAGTAAGCACTGAGATTTATAAGTGTTGATGTTATTAGGCGTGAAGCGACTCTTGGTAAAGCTCAAGGCAGGATTTGAAATAATCGGGGTTAAAACATTTCCATTAGTCAGCTATTGAATGTCGACCATTGTTAATGGCGCCATTTATTTGACCGCTTTGAGTTGTGGGGGCGTGAGTTTGGTTGCAACTAACAATTAGCTCGGATAACAAGAATCATTCGTAAGTAGTTCGGGAAGTTGTCTTGTTGGCGACAACAGGCGGTGTGGTGTCCTTGCCTGTGGATATCTGTCTGGGGCAGGTCTGCCTGCCCAGACACAAACGGCGGTGAGGCTGAGCTCACCGCCATCGTCGGCGCAGAATGCAAGCGATCAGGCTGCGAGGAACTCTTCGGTGGACAGGACATCGGCGTAGGCGAATGCCAGGGCCGACATCACCGCGCTTTGTACTTGCGCCGCCGGTACTCGCTGGCCGTTGAACTCCAGGTCGAGGGTGGCACAGGCGTCGTGTATCACCTTGACCGGGTAGCCCAGGTCGGCAGCAGCCCGTGCGGTGCCCTCTACGCACATGTGGCTCATGTTGCCCACGATCACCAGTTCATCGATGCCCTGTTGCTGGAGGATCGCCTGCAGCTCGGTTTCCCGGAACGAGTTGACGAAGTGCTTGAGCACCACGGGTTCGTCGGCGCGGTTCAGCACCTTGGGGTGCAAGTGCGCACCCTCGGAGCCTGGGGTGAAAAAGGGCGCGCTGTCGGAGGTGAATTCGTGGCGGATGTGCACCACCGCTTGCGCCTTCTGGCGAAAGGCCTGGATCAGCCTTGCCGCGTTGTCCGCCGCCGCGTCGACCCCGACCAGGGGCCATTTGCCGTGGGCGAAGTAGTCGTTCTGGATATCGATTACGATGAGCGCCTGTTTGGCCATGGGTGTTGCCTCCAAGTGAGTGGATAACCTGGGGCCCAGTATCGGTGGCCCTTGCTCCCAGGAGGATTGGCCGCATCGACATTAACAGGGGGAAAACTGACAGTGGGCATTCAAGGCTCGGTCGCCGAACTGGGCGTACTGCTTTATCCCGGGGTACAGATGGCGGCGGTGCATGGTCTGACCGATCTGTTCGAAGTGGCCAATCGGATTGCCGGTGAACAGCCCCTGGCGCAACTGCCGCGGTTGCGGGTCAGCCATTGGCAAGCCTCTGAGGCACAAGGCCCACGGCGGATCTATGACAGCCAGGAGGGAGAGAGCGGCAACCTGCTGGCCGTGGTGATACCGCCTTCGTTGGCAGGTTTTTCCGCGAACCAGTCGTCCTCTGCCCTGGTGAGCTGGTTGCGCCAGCAGCATGCGGCCGGCGCCACGCTTGGCGGGGTCTGTGTGGGCTCGATCCTGCTGGCCGAGAGTGGCCTGCTCGATGGCCGCAGCGCCACCACCCATTGGACCTCGGCCAAGGCGTTCGCCGCCCGTTATCCACAGGTGCGCCTGGAGGCCGACCAACCCATAGTCGACGATGGCGACCTGATCACCACGGCCGGGCTGATGGCCTGGGCCGAACTGGGACTGCGCCTGGTGGACCGCCTGCTGGGGCCGAGCATCGCCAGTGCCACGGCGCGTTTTCTAGTGATGGAGCACAGCGACAGCGCCAGCCAGTGCGGCAGCAATTTCGCGCCGATCCTCAACCATGGTGATGGGGCGATCCTCAAGTTGCAGCACTGGCTGCAGGCCAATGGCGCGGTGGATGTGTCGCTGCCGACGATGGCGCAACAGGCGGGTCTTGAAGAGCGCACCTTGCTGCGACGTTTCCGCGCCGCCACCGGCCTCAAACCGACCCAGTACTGCCAGCACCTGCGGGTGGGCAAGGCGCGGGAGATGCTGGAGTTCACCAACGGCACCATCGATCACATCGCCTGGACCGTGGGTTACCAGGACCCGGCGACCTTTCGCAGCCTGTTCAAGAAAATCACCGGTCTGGCCCCCAGCGAATACCGCAACCGCTTCGGTGTGTCTCCCAGTGCCGCCAATCGGGGGCAATAGACTCGGCGCCGGTTAAGTCTGATCCCATAGCCGTTGCGCAGGCGGGGCAATGGGCCGGGATTGACGGGGCCGCCTTCGCCGGCAAGCCGGCTCCTGCGGGGGAAGGTCAGTGCTGGATGAGTTTGTTGCGCAGGGCCTGGGCGGCCTCGGGTTCCAGTTCCAGCCACCAGTGTCGGGTGCCGCCGATCTCGGCTGCGGCGGGCAGGCCGTCGCGATACACCAGGCGGTTGCCACTGAGTGCCGCCACCTTGGGCCCGGGCAGCAGGGTGCCGGCAAGGTTCAGCGGGTCCACGCCACACACCGCGATCAGGCTGCCGTCATGGGGCCGGCGGCGTACCTCCCGTAGCAGCGGGATGGCTTCCGGCAGGGCGAACTGCTCGCCGGCCAGACCGCTGACAAAGCGCCCGCCACGGATCTCTCCCCGGGCTTCCAGCCGATGGAAGGTGCGCAGCAGTTCGCGCCAGCTGGGCAGCCAGTCCGCCTCGCGTTCCAGCAGTCGCCAGAACACCACGCCGTAACGGCGCAGCAAGGTCATGGCCACCTGTTCCAGGGTGGCTGTCGAGTCTTGAGTCGCTGAACGACGCAGCAAGGCCCAGCGTCCGGCATCGTCCATGCCACCGACAAAGGCCCCGCGACCTCGTCGGCTGCTGCGGTTCTGGCGTTTGCTCGCCGGTGTAATCAGGGCGCGCAGCCCGGCGAAACTGTCGGCGTTCACCAGGCCGGCGCCCACCAGTTCCTGGAGCACGCTTTCCAGTTCGCTGCGCAGCAGGTGGGCTTCGTGCAGCAGCTCATCGAAAAACAGAGCGCCTTGCTGGCTCAGTACGCTGTGGACTTTCTGCGCCCTGGGCGAGAGCTCGTGGCTGTCGGCCGGGCAGGTCAATGCGCTCCAGAGAGCGGCCTGGGAGCGTGGCAGCAGCACGATCGGCGTACTGCGCAGGGCGCTGCTGGCGGTCTTGCCCGTGCTGTTGATCCGGCTCCAGACTACCTTGCCGCTGCGGCACAGCTCATCCAGCCAATTGGCGGAGTAATCCTTGATCCGCGCCGGCAGCAGGTCGCTGTCCCAGGCTGAGGCCGCCGCCGGGTAGCCTGCGAGCTGGCTGACCACTTCGGCGAGCATGGCGCTGCCCTGGCCTTGGGTGCCTGGGGACAGGTGCTGCCAGTCGAACAGGAAGCGCATGAAGTCCTGCAGGGCCACGGGTTCGATCTCCCGGCGCAAGCGCTTGACCGTGTAGCGGTGAATTCGCGCCAGCAGATGGCGTTCGCACCACTGTTCTTCTTGGCAATCGGGGCTGAAGCGCCCCCGCAGTACATAGCCTTCGGTTTCAAGCTGGACCAGGGCCTGGGCGATTTGCCCGGGAGGCAGTCCCAGGGGGGCGGCGATCTGGCTCAGGGTCTGGGGGGCAAAGCCGCTGAGGCGCGCGCGAATCAGTTCCACTCGCGCAGGTTCCGGGTCCCAGGCCTGATCGAAGCCGGGCACAGGGTTCAGGGCCGGCTGCAAGGGCGCTTGGGGATACAGGGCTTGCAGGCAGGTGATGCGCTCCAGCGCCAGCCACAGCTGTTCACTGGAGCCCACCGGCAAGCGGCAGGCACGGCCTTGGGCTGCCAGGGTTGCCAGCCATTGCGGCCACTGGGGGTTGGCTTGGGCTTCAGCCTCGCTGATGGCGGCGAGGCTCATCAGGGCTTCGTGCATTTCATCGGCCGTGGCCGGGTTTGGCCACGCCTCTTCAGCCACGGCGGTTATGGCGTCCGCATCCAGGGCGCCGAGGTCGTCGGTGGTTTGCGGGTCGCTCCAGCGCCGCGCCAATACCGCCTGAGTGCGACGCTCTTCAAGGGGCGCGTCATCGAGAAAGGTGTAGGGCTTGGCGCTGAGAATTTCCGCCGCCAGGGGCGAGGGCGCCGGCAACTCGCGGCTCAGCAGGCGCACCTTGCCCTGTTCCATGCGCCGCAACAGCTGCAGCCAGCCTTCGCTGTCCATGGCGTCGTGCAGGCAGTCGTCGAGGGTCTGTTCCACCAGCGGGTGATCGGGAATTTCCCGTTCGCCGGCGAGGTTTTCCAGGCAGGCGATCTGGTCGGGAAACACACTGGCGATCAAGTCTTCGCTTTTCATCCGCTGGATCTGCGGCGCCACTTTGCGCCCGCCGCTGTAGCGCGGCAGCGCCAGGGCGATCCCGGCGTTCCAGCGCCAGCGCACGCCGAACAGTGGGGCGTCCAGCAGCGCCTGGATGAGAATGTGCTCGGCGCTGTTGCTGTGCAGATACCGCCAGACTTCATCCAGGGCGAAGCTGTGGCTGGTAGACAGCGACAGGACGATGGCGTCCTCGCTGGCGGCAGCCTGCAGTTCGAAGTTGAAGGTGCGACAGAAACGCTTGCGCAGGGCCAGGCCCCAGGCGCGGTTGATGCGGCTGCCGAAGGGGCTGTGGATCACCAGTTGGGTGCCGCCGGATTCGTCGAAGAAACGCTCCATGATCAGCGTGTCCTGGGACGGCAGGGCGCCCAGGGCCAGGCGCGCGGGCGCCAGGTAATCCACCAGTTGCTCGGCGCTGGCGCGGTTCAGCCCCAGCGCCTGCTGCAGCCAGTCGATGGCCGGTTGCAACTGGCCCGGAGTCGCGCCGAGCAGGGCGTCGAGTTGCGCCAGCAGGCGGGCCACGGCGCTGGACAGCTCGGCACTGCGCCCCGGGGCTTCACCGAGCCAGAAGGGAATGTTCGGCGGCTGGCCCTGGGCATCCTCGACCCGCACCTTGCCGGTTTCCACCCGCAAGATGCGGTAGGAGGTATTGCCCAGTTGGAACACGTCGCCGGCAATGCTTTCCACGGCGAAGTCTTCGTTGACGCTGCCGATGTTCAGGCCCTGAGGTTCCAACAGCACGCTGTAGTCGGCGTTGTCGGGAATGGTGCCGCCACTGGTGACCGCCGTCAGTTTGGCCCCACGACGGCCGCGCAGGGTGCGGGTCAGGGCATCACGATGCAGATAGGCGCTGCGCAGGCCCTGGCGACCGTTGAAGCCTTCGGCAAGCATCTGCAGCAGGGCCTGGTAGTGGGCCTGATCCAGGTCGGCGTAAGGCGTGGCCCGGCGCAGCATGTCCAGCAGCGCTCCTTCCGGCCATTCCTGGCAGCTGACTTCGGCGACGATCTGCTGGGCCAGCACATCCAGCGGCGCATGGGGGATCAGCAGACTGTCCAGCTCGCCGCGGTGCACGCAGTCCAGCAGAGCGGCGCATTCGATCAGGTCGTCCCGGGTCAGGGTAAACAATCGGCCCTTGGGGGTGCCGCCGACCTGGTGGCCGGAGCGCCCGACGCGCTGTAAAAAGGCCGAGATCGAGCGCGGCGAGCCGATCTGGCACACCAGATCGACATCACCGATATCGATGCCCAGCTCCAGGGAGGCAGTGGCGATCAACACTTGCAGGTCCCCGGCCTTGAGCCGCTGCTCGGCCTCCAGGCGCTGCTCCTTGGCCAGGCTGCCGTGGTGCGCGGCCACCGCCTGTTTGCCCAGGCGTTCGCTCAGGTGCCGGGCCAGCCGCTCGGCCAGGCGTCGGGTGTTGACGAAAATCAGCGTGGTGCGGTGTTCCCGGCTCAGGGCGGCGAGGCGCTCGTACACCAGCTCCCAGACATCATTGGACATGACTGCCGACAGCGGTACGGGCGGCACTTCGATATCCAGGTCCCGGGGGCGGGCATGGCCGATGTCGACGATGTCGCAAGGCCGCTCATGCCCCACCAGAAAACGTGACACGGCCTCGATGGGCTTCTGCGTGGCCGACAGACCGATGCGCAACAGGGGCTCGGCGCACAGCGCCTGCAAGCGCTCCAGGCTCAGGGCCAGATGGCTGCCGCGCTTGCTCCCGGCCAGGGCGTGGATCTCGTCGACGATCACGCTGCGGGTGCTGGCCAGCATCTTGCGCCCGGAGTCCGAACCCAGCAGCACGTAGAGCGATTCCGGGGTGGTGACGAGAATCTGTGGCGCGCTCTTGCGCATGGCGTTGCGTTCTTTCTGCGGGGTGTCGCCCGTGCGCACCGCGGTGCGGATGCACAGCTGCGGCAGGCCCATCAATCGCAGTTGTTCGGTGATGCCGGCCAGCGGCTGCTGCAGGTTGATCTGGATATCGTTGCTCAGGGCCTTGAGCGGCGAGACGTAGACCACCAGGGTGGCGTCCGGCAACTGGCCGCCAGCGGCCAGGCCCTGGCGCACCAGGTCATCGATCACGGCGAGAAAGGCGGTGAGGGTCTTGCCCGAGCCGGTGGGGGCGGCGATCAGGGTCGAGCGGCGCTGGGCGATCAACGGCCAGGCGCGGGCCTGGGCCGTGGTCACGGCGGCAAAGGTGCGCTCGAACCAGGCGCTGACGGCGGGATGAAAACCGTCCAGGACCGGGTTCATGGATTCGGCGAGGGTCATGGATGGGTTTATGCGGCCGCTCGGGGCAACTTGCAAGTAGCGTGCTGTGCAGCTGGCGCCGCAGTCGGCGCTGAGGGCACAAGGTCGCACCGACACTTTCTCAGTGACGCTTGCGCCACAAACCCGCAAAATGCAACGATTCCGGCAATTCTCGACGGTCAAACCCACGGGACTGGCCGATCCAAACCATCGTTCTGAACAGACTGGGCCTGCTGACTCTATGCGAATGCGCCTTATGTTACTGGGCGGCGGAAATGCCCTTGGGCAGGCGCTGATTCGCCTGGGTGCGGAGGAGGACATCGGTTTCCTCGCCCCCCGTCCGCCGCAAGACGGTTGGGATGCCGCGAGCCTCACGCAACTGCTCGACGACACCCGCCCGGATGCCTTGATCAACCTGGCTTACTACTTCGACTGGTTTCAGGCGGAGACGGTGAGCGAGGCACGCCTGAGTGCTCAGGAGCGCGCGGTCGAACGGCTGGCGGAGCTTTGCCAGCATCACAACATCATTCTTGCGCAGCCTTCGAGCTATCGAGTGTTCGACGGTTCCCGGGCCACCGCCTACAGCGAGAAAGACGAGCCGGTGCCCTTGGGGCTGCGCGGTCAGGCACTGTGGCGGATCGAGCAGAGCGTTCGTGCCACCTGTCCGCAGCACGTCTTGCTGCGTTTCGGCTGGTTGCTGGACGACAGCTCCGACGGCATTCTCGGGCGTTTCCTGGCTCGGGCCGAATCCCCGGAAGAACTGTTGATGGCGGACGACCGTCGGGGCAATCCGACCCCGGTGGACGACGCCGCGCGGGTGATCATCTCGGTGCTCAAGCAGCTCGATTGTGCCGCGCCGCTGTGGGGCACCTATCACTATGCCGGTCAGGAAGCGACCACGCCCCTGGCTCTGGGCCAGGCGGTCCTGACAGAAGCACGGCAACTGCACCCGCTGGCCATCGAGGCCCCTACTGCCCAGGCCCATGCCGCCTGTGGCGATGCTGCCGAAGAACCGCAGCACGCGGTGCTGGCCTGCAAGAAGATTCTTCATACCTTCGGGATCAAGCCGCGCGCCTGGCGTGCCGCGCTCCCGGCCTTACTGGATAGGTTTTATCGTCATGGCTGATGGCCCTGTATTGATCACCGGCGGCGCCGGTTTCATTGGTTCGCACTTGACCGACGCCCTACTCGCCAAGGGCTACTCGGTGCGGGTGCTGGACGACTTGTCCACCGGCAAACCGAGCAACCTGCCGCTGGACGACCCGCGGGTAGAACTGATCGAGGGCGACGTCGCCGACGCGGGGCTGGTGAGCCGTGCCATGCAAGGCTGTTGCGCCGTGGCGCATCTGGCGGCAGGGGCCTCGGTACAGGCCTCGGTGGACGATCCGGTGCAGACTCATCAGAGCAATTTCATCGGCACCCTGAATGTCTGCGAGGCCATGCGCCAGTGCGGCGTCAAGCGGGTGTTGTTCGCCTCCAGCGCGGCGGTCTATGGCAACAACGGCGAAGGCCAGTCCATTGATGAGGACACGGCCAAGGCGCCGCTGACCCCTTATGCGTCGGACAAGCTGGCCAGCGAGCATTATTTTGATTTCTATCGGCGCCAGCATGGCCTGGAACCGGCGATCTTCCGCTTCTTCAATATCTTTGGCCCGCGTCAGGACCCGTCCTCGCCCTATTCCGGGGTCATCAGCATCTTCAGCGAGCGGGCCCAACAGGGGCTGCCCATCACCGTGTTCGGCGATGGCGAGCAGACTCGGGACTTTGTTTACGTCGGTGATCTGGTGCAGGTGCTGGTGCAGGCCATCGAGGCACCGCAGCTGGAAGTGGGGGCGGTCAACGTCGGCCTGAATCAGGCCACCACCCTCAAGCAGATGCTTGCGGCCCTGGCCGAGGTGGTCGGCGAATTGCCTGCCATCAGCTACGGTCCGGCCCGGGCCGGTGACATCCGTCATTCCCGCGCCAGCAACCAGCGTCTGCTGCAGCGTTTCACGTTTCCCGAGCCGACTCCGATGAGTGTCGGCCTCGCCCGCCTGATGGGGCGCTGAGGGAAAGTGCAGGCATGAAAAAGGCGCCTTTCGAGGCGCCTTTTTTCATTGTCGGCGGGCTTAGAACTTGTAGCCCAGACCCACCATGTAGACCCAAGGATCAACGTCGACATTGACCTTGGCGCGGGTGCCGGCGGCCAGGGCGTTGTTATCCACATACGCACGGGTATCGATATCGATGTAGCGCACCTGGGCGTTGACCATGATCTTGTCGGTCAGCATGTAGTCGGCACCGACCTGCCAGGCCAGGCCCCAGGAGTTCTTGGCGCGGAAATTGTCGAAACCTGCGGCCTGGGCGCGGCTGCCGACGTGCTCGTCGTAGATCCAGGTGTAGTTGATACCGGCACCGACGTAGGGTTGGAACGCCGATTTGCTATCCAGCGGGTAGTACACAACGCTCAGGGTCGGCGGCAGGTGCTTGAGGGTACCGAGCTTGCCGTTGGCGGCGGCCAGCGAGGTGTCCTTGATCTTCACATCGTGTTCGAACGGGGTGGCGGCCAGCAGTTCGATACCGACGTTATTGGTCACCATGTAGGCGAAGTTCAGACCCAGCTGAGTGTCGCTGCTCATGGTCGCCTTGCCGCCCAGGTTGGCGCCGGCCAACGGGCCGCTGTCGACCTTGACGTCGGAGCTGTTGGCTTTTGGATTGACGGTAATGGCACCGGCGCGGATCAGGATATCGCCAGCTTCATGGGCGTTGGCAATCGGGGCGGCGAGTGCGAGCGCGATCAGGGAAGCGCTAAGCAGAGACTTGTGCATGGGAGCTCCAAAGGACGATTCAAATTGGCTATGTCCAATGGTAAGGATCGTCAAGTTGACTGCCTTGACTCAGCTCAATGAAATGGCGAACCCCGGTGGCAGGGCTGAACTATTCTTTTGTTCTGCACTCTTTTGGCCAAGTGCCCGGACCCTGTCCGAGCCGGCACCGCTGCTGCACTCACTCCTGCAACTCATAGACATAGATCTTCTGCGCCGCCATCTGGTAGCCGGCGTCCGCCAGCTCGCTGGTAGAGGGTTTGACCTGCATGGCGCCCTCGATCCAGTAAGGCTGATACAGCTCGTCGAGCTTTACCCCGAGCTCGCTGGTGACGTGGACGATCTGGTTCGACGGCGGTGGTGGCACGTGGATGCAGGCGCCGAAGTAGGGCACCAGGAGAAATTCCGTGGTGCGGCCTTCCTCGTTTACTTCCAGGGGCACTATATAGCCGGGCAGGCGCACCGTCTGGCCGTCCAGGCTCTTCACCACCGGCGCATTGGGCAGGTCCTGCTTGGCGGCGGGGGCCGATTCGGCGGCCAGTGCATCGCTCATCTGCGACAGGTCGTGCAGCGGCTGCATGTTCGGCACTTCCGGCGGCGCGTCCGGCGGAATCATTTCCGACCAGGTCAGATCCTTCGGTGCTCCGGCCGCCCACAACGGCGTGGCGATCAGCAGCGACAGGGCAAGCAGGGGGCGCAGCAGGCGTTGGGCTTTCATAAAGCGGTGCTCATAAACGAATCGACAGGCCATCGGCCAGGGATTGCCGGTAGGCGCGCCAGGCCGGCACGCTGCCCATCAGCAGCGCGGCGATCAGGATACCGCCCAGCAACGTCCACTCATACTGGCTGGGCCAGGACAGCGGCAGGTACAGGCCATAGTTCGATTGCACGTAGCCCTGGGCCAGGGCGATGCCCAGGTACAGCAGGCCCAGGCCGGCCAGGACCCCGAACAGTGCCAGGGCGAACGCCTCCAGTACCAGCAGGGTTGCAATATGCCAGGGACGGGCGCCGACCGAGCGCAGGATGGCCATCTCCCGACGGCGCTCGTTGAGGCTGGTGAGGATCGCCGTGAGCATGCCGATCAGGCCGGTAAGAACCACGAACAGCGACACCACGAACAAGGCTTTCTCGGCGGTGCCCATCAGGCTCCAGAGTTCCTGCAGGGCCACGCCGGGCAGGATCGCCAGCATCGGCTCGCCGCGAAATTCATTGATCTCACGCTGCAGGGCGAAGGTCGAAATCTTGCTGTTGAGGCCAAGCATGAAGGCGGTGATCGCCTGGGGCGTCAGGTCCAAGTTGCGCGCTTGATCGGCAGTAATACGACCGTCGCCACGGGCCGGCACGCCGTTGTGCCAGTCGATGTGGATCGCCTCCATACCGCCCAGGCTGATGTGCAGCGTGCGGTCCACCGGAGTACCGGTGCGCTTGAGGATACCCACCACGGTGAAGGGCTTGTCGTCATGCTTGATCAGGCTGATGGCCGCCACGCCGTGGGCCAGCACCAGCTTGTCGCCAAGTTTGTAGTGCAGGGCATCGGCGACTTCGGCCCCCAGTACCACCTCGAAAGGATCACTGGCGAAAGCCCGGCCCACGGCCAGTTTCAGGCTCTGCTGATGACCGTACTGGTAGTGCTGGAAGTAGGCCTCGGTGGTGCCCATGACCCGGTAGCCACGATGGGAGTCGCCCAGCGAAATCGGGATCGCCCACTTCACCTTTGGGTTGTTGGCGAAGTGCTCGAAGCTGTCCCAGCGGATGTTGTTGGTGGCGTTGCCGATGCGAAACACCGAGTACAACAGCAGGTTCACCGAGCCGGAGCGGGCGCCGACGATCAGGTCGGTGCCGCTGATGGTGCTGGCGAAACTGGCCCGGGCTTCGGTGCGGACCCGTTCCACCGCCAGCAGCAGGCAGACCGAGAGAGCAATGGCGAAGGCGGTGAGGATCGCGGTGAAGCGACGGTTAGCCAGGCTGGCCATGGCTAGACGGAACAGATACATCTCAGACCTCTGCGGGCGTGGCGGCGCGATTGAGTTCGGCCAGCGACAGGTTGCGATCAAACAGCGGCGCCAGGCTCTGGTCATGGCTGACGAACAGCAGGCTGGCTCCAGCCTCGCGGCACTCGGCGAAGAGCAGTTGGATGAAGGCTTCCCGGGCGTCGTAGTCCAGCGCCGAGGTGGGTTCGTCGGCGATCACCAGCTCTGGCTGGCCGATCAAGGCCCTGGCGGCGGCGACCCGTTGCTGTTGACCGATGGACAGCGAGTCGGCACGACGGCCGAGCAGGTCGGGGTCCTTCAGACCCAGATGGGCCAGCAAAGTGGCAGCCGCCTGATCGACGCTGCCGTGGCGCTGAATGGCGCGGCTGGCCCGCAGTTTGGAGAAGTGGCAGGGCAGTTCGACGTTCTCGCGCACCGAGAGAAACGGCAGCAGGTTGAACTGCTGGAAGATGTAGCCGGTGTGATCGACGCGAAAGCGATCACGTGCTCCGGCGGCCAGCTCGGTCAGCTCCTGGCCCAGCAGGCGGATGCTGCCCTGGTTGGGTTTCTGCACCCCGCCCAGCAAGCCCAGCAGCGTGGTCTTGCCGCTGCCGCTGGGGCCCTTGAGGAACAGTGTTTCGCCGGCTTCCAGGCGGAAACTCGGGATGTCCAGCAACTGAGGGTGGCCGGGCCAGCTGAAGCCCAGGTCGGACAGTTCGATAAGTGCTTGGGTCATGTTGGGCCGATCATGCAGTGAGTGGTGTAGCCGCTGCTGGAGCCGCGGCTACAGGCGCAGCGCTTAGAACTTCAGGGTGGCAGCCTTGGCGGTGGCTTCGACACCTTGCTGGCCGTTTGGCGAAATCAGTTGTACCTGAATTTTCTGGGTGGCGGGGAAGGTCTTGAAGACTTGTCCCAGGTCGAGGTTCTTCAGGGCGTCCGGCTTGGCGCAGGTGAACTGGTAGTGAGCGTGGATCTCGCTGTGTTCGTGGTGATGTTCATGACCTGCCGCGTCCTTGTCATCGTCATCGTGGGCATCGGCATCGGGCTTGTCGCCGAACAGCGGGCTCTCCAGTTCCTGTTTGGCCACTGTGCAGGCGGCGGCCTTGGGCAGGCTGAACAGCACCAGGGGCTGTTCCAGTTGAGTGCGGGCGGCAGCGACCTTGGCCTTGTCGGCGTCGGTGCTGGGGGCGTGTTCGAAACCCACCAGGTTCATCGCCGGGCTTTCCAGTTCCAGCTCCAGGGCCTGGCCGTCGAGCACTGCGTTCAAACGGGCCACGCCGTGTTCGTGGGCGCCGAGGCTGCCGTGTTCATGCTCGTGATCATGGGCTTGCGCGGCCTGGGCAACGGCCAGCGGCAACAGGGCGAAGGGCAGGGCGAGTAGCAGACGGCGCATAGCAAGTCTCCAGGGCGAAGATGAAATAAATGTTATGTGATCTTATAACAATTGGCCGCAGAGTTTGACCGCCCGCTTGGCGTTGCGCAAGACGCGTGGGAGCATGCTCGTCAGAAAAATGTGGGAGCACAGCGATGTTGCGGATTCGTGGAAGCATCGGCGATTGGCCGGTGGATTTGACCCTGGAACTGGACGAAGGCGATTGGGCGCAACTGGGCGCGCAGTTGCAGGCGGCCAAGCCTGAAAGTGTCGCGGTAGCCACCCGGCCGGCCAGTCAGGACGATGCGTTGTGGCAGACCGCCAAGGATCTGTTGCGCAAGGCGGGCCAGATCAGCGGGCCCGAGTTGCTGGAGCAGTTGCAGGGGCTGACCGGCAGCGCGGCGGCGGGCAAGCGTTTGCTGGTGCGCTTGCGCCACTGCGCCGAGGTCAAGGTGATCAGCGGCGCCGATACGCCGCTCTACAGCTGGGTGCAATGATCCTGTAGGAGCCAGCTTGCTGGCCAATGGGTTCTGTCTGTCAGAACCCTTTCGCTGGCAAGCCAGCTCCTACACAAGCCAGTTGCATGAGCCGGCACCTCCGGCTCAGTACAGCGCGGCGAACAGTTTGCGGCGATACGCGGTCACTAGCGGGTGATCGTTGCCCAACAGGTCGAAAACTTGCAGCAGGGTCTTGTGGGCAATGCCTTCGTTGTAGCTGCGGTTGCGCATGAAGAGTTTGAGCAAGGCTTCCAGCGCTGCTTCGTATTGCTGGCGGGCCAGTTGCTGGATCGACAGCTGGTACGTTGCCTCGTCATCCAGCGGGTCCTTGGCCAGGCGCGCCTTGAGGTCGGCGGCATCCGGCAGATCCGCCGCTTGCTTGAGGAAGGTGATCTGCGCCTTGGCACCGGCCAGGGCAGCCTTGTGTTCATCGCTCTTGACCGCGTCGAGCACGGTCTGGGCTTCGCCCAGTTCGCCGCGCTCGGCCAGGCACCGGGCGTAGAGAATCAGGGCCTTGGCGTTGCTGTTGTCTTCCCCCAGCAGCACTTTGAGGAGGGCCTCGGCGTCGCCGATACGAGCGTCGTTGAACAAGGCTTCGGCCTGCTCCAGCGGGTCGGCGGCCGGGGGGGGCGGCATCTGCACATGGGGTTCGAGCATGGCCCGTACTGCGGACTCCGGTTGTGCGCCGGCAAAGCCGTCCACCGGTTGACCGTCCTTGAACAGCACCACAGTGGGCAGGCTGCGGATGCCGAAGCGGGCGACGATGTCCTGCTCGATATCGCAGTTGACCTTGGCCAGCAGCAACTCGCCCTGATAGCTCTCGGCGATCTGTTGCAGCATCGGCATCAGCGCCTTGCAGGGCGCGCACCATTCTGCCCAGAAGTCCACCAGGACTGGTTTGTGGAAGGAGTTCTCGATCACCGACTGGTCGAAATCAGCGGTGCGGGCGTCGAAGATATACGGCGTGTCCTGACTCATGGGGTATCTCGAATAAGCGGGAATGGAACCACTATAAAGTTGCGCGAAGTAGATCGCTATTGCCCGTGGCAGCCGGGTCGCCGGTGAATGGCCGCTGCGCGTGATACAGGCTCACATTGCGAAACTCCCAAGGCTCGGCCAGGTCAGGCAGAGTCAGGGCGTTGAGCATTTCCAGGCGCTGATACAGCGGGTGCTGGAAGTCCCTGACCCGGGAATCCGCCACCAGGGCTTCGCGGCCGCGGCTGAGGAATTCATCCAGCAGCGGCAGGTTGGCTCGGTCATAGAGCACGTCCGCCACCAGGATCAGGTCGAAGCGATCAGCCTCGGCGAAAAAGTCCGTTGAATAGCTCAGTTCGACGTCGTTGAGTGCGGCGTTGGCCCGGCAGGCGGCGATGGCCAGTGGATCGAGGTCGCAGGCCACCACTTCCAGGGCGCCGGCCTTGGCCGCGGCAATCGCCGCCACCCCGGAACCGGCACCGAAGTCCAGCACCCGCTTGCCTTGCACCCAGTGCGGGTGTTCGGCCAGGTAACGGGCCAGGGCCAGGCCGCTGGCCCAGCAGAAACTCCAGTAAGGCGGTTCATGGAGAATGCGTCGGGTTTCTTCCGGGGTGAAGGCGCGGTCCATGTTCTGGGCGTCGATCAGCCAGAGTTTCAGGCGCGTGTCGGGCAGCTCGCAGGCCACCAGTTGCGCATCACCCAGCAGCTCGCTTAGGGCGTCTTGCAGGTCGAGCGGTACCTTCATGGGGCTTTGACGAATTGCAGTGGTCCCAGGGCCTGGGTGGTGGGTTGGTCGATGCGCACCGCCGGCAGGTGCAGGATCAACTGGCCGGATTGGCTGGCGCGGCCGCGCAGTTCGACCCGGGCGCCGGCGGGGAAGGCGTCGGGAGCGAAACGCAGGCGAAAGGGCAGGGCCTGGTTGGTGCCGGTCAAGTTGTTGCTGGCCAGCAAGCGTTGCGGACGGCCGCGCTCATCGATCACCAGCAGCGCCAGCTCGACGTTGGCGCCGGCCGGCACCCCGTCGAGGGTACCGCTCAGTTCGCGCTGGTAGGCTGGCAATGGCCCAAGATCGGCAGGTTCCTGATTTTTTTGCGTGGTCTGTTGCTGTGAAGAAGAGGGGGCCGCAGGTTTCGGGGCATCGCTGCTGCAAGCGACCAGCAGGCTGACGAGACTGAGCAAAACGAGCGGTCTGAGCGGCATCTGAAGCTCCAACAAGGCGAATGTCCATGTGCGAAACATAATAGTCGGTCTGTATACCGTAAAGGCTATGGCTTGTCTTGCCAGTGGGATGCGCTACCATGGCCCTCCCTTTTTTTGTTGCCTGCCACCATGCACTGTCCCTTCTGCGGTGCCAACGACACCAAGGTCATCGACTCGCGTCTGGTCGCCGAGGGCGAACAGGTGCGCCGCCGGCGTGAATGCCTGGCCTGTGGTGAACGTTTCACCACCTTCGAAACCGCCGAACTGGTGATGCCGCGCCTGATCAAGACTGACGGCAGCCGTCAGCCCTTCGACGAAGAAAAACTGCGCGCCGGTATGCAGCGCGCCCTGGAAAAACGCCCGGTCAGTGTCGAGCGTCTGGAGGCGGCGCTGGTGCACATCAAGCACAAGCTGCGGGCCACTGGCGAGCGCGAAGTCAAATCCCTGGTCGTGGGTGAACTGGTGATGACCGAGCTGCAGAAGCTCGATGAAGTCGCCTATATCCGTTTCGCTTCGGTCTATCGACGTTTCCAGGATCTCAACGAATTCCGCGAAGAGATCGACCGTCTCGCCCGCGAGCCGGCCAAGCAATGAGCCTGTCCCCGGAGCAAGCGGTACTCGACGCGCACTACATGGCCCGTGCCCTGGAACTGGCGCGCAAGGGCCGGTATTCCACCCATCCCAACCCCCGCGTCGGCTGTGTCATCGTTCGCGACGGCCAGGTGGTAGGCGAAGGCTGGCATGTGCGTGCCGGTGAACCCCACGCTGAAGTCCATGCCCTGCGTGCCGCCGGGGAACTGGCCCGTGGCGCCACGGCCTATGTGACTCTCGAGCCTTGCAGCCATCACGGCCGCACACCGCCTTGCGCCGATGCCCTGGTCAATGCCGGGGTGGCGCGGGTGGTTGCGGCGATGCAGGACCCGAACCCGGAAGTGGCCGGTCGCGGTTTGCAGCGTCTGGCCCAGGCCGGCATCGACACCCACAGCGGTGTACTGGAAGCCGAGGCCCGTGCAATCAACAAGGGTTTCCTGAAACGCATGGAGCACGGCCTGCCTTATGTGCGGGTCAAGCTGGCGATGAGTCTCGACGGTCGCACTGCCATGGCCAGTGGCGAGAGCCAATGGATTACCGGGCCTGCCGCTCGTTCTGCGGTGCAGCGTCTGCGGGCCGAATCTTCGGTGGTGCTGACCGGTGCCGACACAGTGCTGGCGGATGACGCCCGGCTGACCGTCCGCGCCGCTGAGCTGGGCCTGGACCCTGAGCAGACTGCCCTGGCCATGAGTCGCCCACCGCTGCGGGTGTTGATCGATGGTCGTTTGCGGGTGCCTCTCGACGCGCCGTTCTTCAAGGCCGGACCGGTGTTGGTGGCCACCTGTGCGGCCGTGGAAGAGCAATATGCCAACGGCCCGGAGTGCCTGATCGTTCCCGGCCCCGATGGCCAGGTCGACCTGCATCGCTTGCTGTTGGAGCTGGCCGCCCGTGGCGTCAATGAAGTGCTGGTGGAAGCCGGCCCGCGGCTGGCGGGAGCCTTTGCCCAGCAGGGTCTGGTGGACGAGTACCAGATCTTCGTCGCCGGCAAGTTCCTCGGATCCTCGGCGCGGCCGTTGCTGGACTGGCCGCTGGCGCAGATGAGCGAGGCACCGTTGCTCAAGATCATTGAAATGCGTGCGGTGGGCGATGACTGGCGAGTCACTGCCATCCCGGCCCCGCCAGCGAGCGTATAATTCCCGACTTTCGCCTACCCGGCGGCCCTGTTCTCGAGGAGGACTCCATGTTCACCGGCATCATCGAATCCATCGGCAGCATTCGCGCATTGACCCCAAAAGGCGGAGATGTGCGGGTCTATGTAGAAACCGGCAAGCTTGATCTGGCCGACGTCAAACTGGGCGACAGCATCGCGGTGAACGGCGTCTGCCTGACTGCGGTTGAGCTGCCTGGCGATGGTTTCTGGGCCGATGTCAGCCGCGAGACCCTCGATTGCACGGCCTTCCATCAGTTGAAAGCCGGCAGCCGGGTCAACCTGGAGAAAGCCCTGACCCCGACCACTCGCCTGGGCGGTCACCTGGTCAGCGGTCACGTCGACGGTGTCGGCGAAGTGGTGGCGCGGGAAGAAAATGCCCGGGCCATTCAGTTCCGCATCCGCGCACCGAAAGAACTGGCCAAGTACATCGCCCATAAAGGCTCGATCACCGTCGACGGCACCAGCCTGACGGTCAACGCGGTCAATGGCGCCGAGTTCGAGCTGACCATCGTGCCCCACACCCTGGCGGAAACCATCATGGCCGACTACCGGCCGGGTCGTCAGGTCAACCTCGAGGTCGACCTGCTGGCGCGCTACCTGGAACGCCTGCTGTTGGGTGACAAGGCGGCTGAAGCCAACACCGGCGGCACCATTACCGAAAGTTTTCTGGCCGCTAACGGCTATCTCAAATCCTGACCCAAGGGGGTGCCGCGTGGCGCTCAACAGCATCGAAGAACTGGTTGAAGACATCCGCCAAGGCAAGATGGTCATCCTCATGGATGACGAAGACCGCGAGAACGAAGGCGACCTGATCATGGCCGCCGAGTGCTGCAAGGCCGAGCACATCAACTTCATGGCCAAGCACGCCCGTGGCCTGATCTGTATGCCCATGAGCCGCGAGCGCTGCGAACTACTCAAGCTGCCGCTGATGGCGCCGCGTAACGGTTCCGGCTTCGGCACCAAGTTCACCGTCTCCATCGAGGCCACCGAAGGCGTGACCACCGGCATCTCCGCCGCTGACCGTGCGCGTACCGTACAAGCGGCAGCGGCCAAGGACGCCAAGGCCGAGGACATCGTCAGCCCGGGTCACATCTTCCCGCTGATGGCCCAACCCGGCGGTACCCTGGCCCGTGCCGGCCACACCGAAGCCGCCTGCGACCTGGCGCGCATGGCCGGTTTCGAGCCAAGCGGGGTGATCTGCGAAGTGATGAACGACGACGGCACCATGTCCCGTCGTACCGAACTGGAAGCCTTCGCCGCTGAACACAACATCAAGATCGGCACCATCGCCGACCTGATTCACTATCGGATGATCCACGAACGTACCGTTCAGCGGATTGCCGAGCAGCCCCTGGACAGCGAATTGGGCCAGTTCAATCTGGTGACCTATCGTGATTCGGTGGAAGGCGACGTGCACATGGCCCTGACCCTGGGCGATATCTGTGCTGAAGAGCCGACCCTGGTGCGCGTGCATAACATGGACCCGCTGCGCGACTTGCTGATGGTCAAGCAGCCGGGCCGCTGGAGCCTGCGCGCGGCCATGGTCAAAGTGGCCGAGGCCGGCAGTGGCGTGGTGCTGTTGCTGGGTCACCCGCTGGATGGCGATGTACTGCTGGCGCACATCCGTGAAACAGCGGAACACCAGCCGGTGAAGAAACCCACCACATACAGCATCGTCGGTGCCGGTTCGCAGATCCTTCGCGACCTGGGCGTACGTAAAATGCGCCTGATGAGTGCGCCGATGAAGTTTAATGCGATATCCGGTTTCGACCTGGAAGTTGTAGAATACGTGCCCTCCGAATAAAAGCCGGTCGTTTCCGGCTTGAAATTCGCGGTTCAAATATCACTGAAGAGCGTGTGCTAGACACGCTCTGGCTCTTTAAGAGATTTGTCGAATGACCCTGAAGACCATCGAAGGTACCTTCATCGCCCCTAAAGGCCGCTATGCCCTGGTGGTCGGCCGTTTCAACAGCTTCGTCGTCGAAAGCCTGGTCAGCGGCGCGGTTGACGCCCTGGTTCGCCATGGCGTGAGCGAAAGCGACATCACCATCATCCGTGCCCCTGGCGCCTTCGAAATTCCGTTGGTCGCGCAGAAAGTCGCACAGAAAGGTGAGTTCGCGGCGATCATCGCCCTGGGCGCGGTCATTCGTGGCGGTACTCCGCACTTCGAATACGTGGCCGGCGAATGCACCAAGGGCCTGGCCCAGGTGTCCATGGAGTTCGGCGTACCAGTGGCCTTCGGCGTGCTGACCGTTGACTCGATCGAACAAGCCATCGAACGTTCCGGCACCAAGGCCGGCAACAAAGGTGCTGAAGCTGCCCTGTCCGCCCTGGAAATGGTCAGCCTGCTGGCGCAGTTGGAGGCCAAGTGATTAGCGACGATAGCGATCGTTTCAACCCGCGCGATCCCAAGCCTGCCAACGCCGGCAAGCCATCCAATAGCGCCAAGCGTCGCGAAGCCCGTCAGCTCGCGACCCAGGCGCTGTACCAATGGCACATGGCCAAGCATTCGCTGAACGAGATCGAAGCGCAGTTTCGGGTCGACAACGATTTCACTGACATCGACGGCGCCTACTTCCGGGAGATCCTGCACGGAGTTCCGGCCAACAAGAACGAGATCGACAACGCGCTCGTGCCTTGCCTGGACCTGGCCATCGATGAGCTGGACCCGGTTGAGCTGGCGGTACTGCGGCTGTCCACCTGGGAACTGCTCAAGCGCGTCGACGTGCCGTACCGCGTTGTGATCAACGAAGGTATCGAACTGGCCAAGGTTTTCGGTTCCACCGACGGCCACAAGTTCGTCAACGGTGTTCTCGACAAGCTGGCCCCACGCCTGCGTGAAGCTGAAGTGAAGGCGTTCAAGCGCTGAACCGCGCTTGCAGCTGCCATGGGCGAGTTTGAGCTGATCCGTAACTTCTTCGCTGCCGCGCCTTGTGCGCAAGGCGGCGAGGGTGTTGCCCTGGGGATTGGTGACGACTGCGCCTTGCTGGCGGTTGCTTCGGGCGAGCAGTTGGCGATTTCCACCGACACCCTGGTGGCCGGTGTGCATTTCGCCGATCCCTGCGACCCCTATCTTTTAGGCCAACGCTCCCTGGCGGTGGCTGTCAGCGATCTGGCTGCCATGGGCGCCACTCCGCTGGCCTTTACCCTTGCCCTGACCCTGCCGACGGTAAGCGCCGATTGGCTGCAGGCCTATGCCCGCGGCCTGAACGCCATGGCCCAGAGTTGCGACGTGCGCCTGATTGGTGGCGACACCACTCGTGGCTCGCTGACCTTGACCCTGACCGTCTTCGGGCGAGTGCCCGCAGGCCTTGCCCTGACCCGCAGTGGTGCCCGTGTGGGTGATTTGCTGTGCGTCGGCGGTGAGTTGGGCAATGCCGCCGGAGCCCTGCCGCTGGTCCTGGGCCAGCGCAGCGCTGATGCAACCATCGCCGCCCCCTTGCTGGCTCACTACTGGTCACCGCAACCGCAATTGGCCCTGGGCCAGGCACTGCGGGGCAAGGCCACCTCGGCCCTGGATATCTCCGATGGCCTGCTGGCCGATTGCGGGCATATCGCGGCCGCTTCGAAGGTCGCCTTGCAGGTGGAGGTGGAGAAATTGCCACTGTCGCCGGCATTGTTGAGCTTTCTTGGCGAACAGGGTGCCCGCGCTGCGGCCCTGAGTGGCGGCGATGACTATGTCCTGGCCTTTACCTTGCCGCCTGCCGAGCTGGCGCCGCTGTTGGCGGCTGGTTGGCCGGTGCAGGTGGTGGGGCAAGTGGTGGCCGGGCAGGGCGTGACCCTGCTGGACGCCGGCGGCCAGGACATCACCCCCGGCACCCGGGGTTATCAACACTTTGCGGAGACACCGTGACAGATCATCCCAAACAGGTCCCGGCGGAGTTCGTACCGCCGTCGGTCTGGCGTAATCCCTGGCATTTCCTGGCGTTCGGTTTTGGTTCCGGCACCTTGCCCAAGGCACCAGGCACCTGGGGCTCGCTGGTTGCACTACCCTTTATCCCGCTGTGGCAGATGTTGCCGGACTGGGGCTACTGGCTGATGCTCGGCGTCACCATGCTGTTCGGCTTCTGGCTGTGCGGCAAGGTCGCCGACGATCTGCGGGTGCATGACCACGAAGGTATCGTCTGGGACGAAATGGTCGGTATGTGGATCACCCTGTGGCTGGTGCCCGAGGGCTGGTACTGGCTGTTGGCGGGGTTTCTAATGTTCCGTTTCTTCGACATTCTCAAGCCGTGGCCGATTCGCTGGGTCGACCGGCATGTGCATGGCGGTGTCGGCATCATGCTCGATGATGTGCTGGCTGGCGTGTTTGCCTGGTTGGCGATGCAAGGGCTGGTGTGGTGCTTCAACTGAGGAATTAGGCATGGATGTCTGCCGCGTGCTGCTGGTGTTGCTGGTTGCCTGGAGCTGTTGCAGCGTCCGGGCCGGCGAGCTGCAGGCGCCATCCGGGCAGATTCGCATCGCCAGTGAGGTCTGGAGCGAATACACCGAGGCCGACGGCGATGGGTTGGCCTGGGACATCCTGCGCGAAGTCTTCGAGCCCGTGGGAATCACCATCGAGCGTTACAGCGTGCCTTATACCCGTTCGGTCGGGTTGGTGCAGCGCGGCGAGGTGGATGCACAGGTTGGGGCTTATCGCGACGAATCGCCGGGCGTGCTCTACCCGCACTGGAACTACGACACGGACCACATCTACGCCCTGGGCCTGGCGAGCAGTCCGGAACTGAGCCTGGCGACGCTCGGCAGTTACCGGCTGGTCTGGGTGCGTGGCTACAAGTACCAGGACTACCTGCCCAATGTTCGCCGCTACAACGAGATCCGGCGGCGTGTCGGTATCCTGCCGATGCTGCTCTACAGTCGCGCCGACTACTATATCGATGCCCAGACCGAGATCGATTATGTGCTGAGCCAGGCTCAGGACCCGAGCCAGTTCAAGCGCACCCATTTGGCCGAGCTGCCGCTGTACCTGGGGTTTGCCAGTAATCCCCGGGGCCGGGAAATGCGCGAGCTGTATGACCAGCGCATGGCGCAGTTGGTGAGTACAGGGCGATTACGGCCAATCTTCGAGCGTTGGAAGCAGCCTTATCCCTTTGATGGGAGTCCGCGTCCGGCGGTCCGTTGATCAAACTTATCGATCTTTATCTCCGATAATTCAGCCTAAGCGTGCAGTGGAGGCTGCTGTTACAATGCCGCCTCTGCGAATCTCCAGTCCTCATACAGATCAGGAGCACAACAGTGCCCGTCGTTTTTGTTGCCGCCTCCAAGCTGCCTACACCTTTTGCGCAATTCACCATGCATGGTTTTCTCGATGAAGCCACCGGTCGCGAGCACGTCGTGCTCAGCCTGGGGGACATCGCCGATGGCGCGCCGGTTCTCGGTCGCCTGCACTCCGAATGCCTGACCGGCGACGCCCTGTTCAGCCAGCGTTGCGATTGCGGCTCGCAGCTGGAAGCCGCCCTGCGGGCCATCGCCCGGGAAGGGCGTGGCGTATTGCTGTACCTGCGTCAGGAAGGTCGCGGTATTGGCCTGCTGAACAAGATCCGTGCCTATGAGCTGCAAGATGGTGGCGCCGATACCGTGGAAGCCAACGAGCGCCTGGGGTTCGCCGCGGATCAGCGTGACTACGGCATGTGCCTGCCGATGCTCGAGCATCTGGGGGTCAAGTCCCTACGCCTGATGACCAACAACCCGCGCAAGGTCAAGGCACTGACCGAGATGGGCATCCAGGTTGCCGAGCGGGTGCCGCTGCACACCGGGCACAACCCCCACAACAAGCTGTACCTGGCGACCAAGGCCAGCAAGCTCGACCACATGATGGGCAACGAGCACCAGGGCGAGGTCGACCGCGCGTGACTCGGGGTCAAGTCAAACGGCGTCTGACCGTAAGCTGGTGGCAATACCTGGCTCTGGCCTTGCTGCCGCTGTTTGTGATCAACCTGGTGTTTGGTCAGGGCGAGGCGTTGATGCCCGTGCTGGCGATGCCATTCTTTATCGCCGGTACGGCTTCGATGTTCGTCAGCCTGCGTTTTTTCAACGGCTACAAGCATGCCTTGATCGCCGCCGGCAAAGCCCTCGATACCCCTGAGGAGCCTGCCGCCTGGATCACCCTGGCGGCCCGTCGTCGCGCCGCCTTCCTGGCGGCATCCTTGCCCGCCTGGATCGGTGCCCTGGCAGTGTTTGTCGGCCTGGAAGCGGTGCCGCTGATGCTCCTGGCGCTGTCCACCGCGGTGCTGTTCTACCTCTACCGTATTCCTCGTCAGCTGGGCTGATGTGGCGCTGGCTGGCGGTCCTGTGCCTGCTGGCCAGCGTTCCGACGCTGGCTGCGCCGCGAGTGGTCAGCCTGGCGCCGTCGCTCACGGAAATCGTCGTGGAGCTGGGCGCTGCCGAGTTGCTGGTGGGAGTGCTGGACGCCGGTGAGCGGCCAGCGTCGCTCAAACACCTGCCTTCGGTGGGGCGTTACGGCCAGCTGGATATCGAGCGCCTACTGAGCCTCAAACCTGACCTGCTGTTGCTTTGGCCGGGCAGTGTTGGCCCGGCCCAGCGCGACCAACTGGCGCGCCTGGGCATTCCCACCTATGTTGCCGAACCCCATGATTTCCTGCAGTTGCTGGCGCAGATCGCCGAGATCGGCGAGCGCCTGGGCCGCCCGGCCGCCGGGCGAAAACTGGCAGACGAGTTGAATGGTCAGTTGGCCAGCTTGCGTGCACGCTATCATCGCGAGCCCGCCGTGCCGGTGTTCTATCAGGTCTGGGATCAGCCGTTATACACCGTGGGCGGTGGGCAGATCATCAGTGAAGCCTTGAGCGTCTGCGGGGCGCGCAATGTATTTGCCGACCAGCACCTGCCGGCGCCCCAGGTCAGTATCGAATCGGTATTGCAGCGTAATCCGCAGGCGATCCTGGCCACCGCCCAGGGGCAGCTGGATGCCTGGAAGGCCTGGCCGCAGATCGCGGCGGTGCGGCAGGGGCGGTTGTTGCTGGTGAGGGACAAGGGCCTGGAACGGCCCAGTGGGCAGATGATCGCGGCCACTGCCAAGCTCTGCGCCTTGATTGCGCCCGAGCGCTGAGCCCCTTCGACGGATCTTACAGCTCGGGCGTCCAGGTCACGCCGAGCATCCAGGTGCGGCCTTCTTCGCGGTAGCCGTAATCGTTACCGTTGTATTCATAAAGCTCGCGGGTATAGGACTTGTCGAAAACATTGTCGAGTTTCAGGTCCAGCTTTAGCTCCCGATTGAGTGCCCAACTGCTGCGCAGGCCAAACAGGCCGTAGCCGCCCACAGGTACCTGCTTTTTCACGTTCAGGTCTTCATAACTCTTGCTTACCAGTTGCCAGCTGGCACCGAACGCCAATGGGTCGAATTGTCGGTCCAGGTCCAGGCTCAAGGTGCGCCGGGCACGGCGCGGCAGTTGATGGCCATCCTTGCGGTTGCGTGGATCGATGATTGCGGTGCCGATGCTGGTCTGCCAGCCGAGCAGCTCCTGTTTCAGGGCCGCCTCGAAACCATTGATCCTTGCTGCGCCAACGTTTTCCGGGCGCTGCGCAACACGGTCATAAATAATCGCCTCTTTGATATCGGTCCGGTAGATCGAAGCTTCCAGACGGCTGCTTTGCGTCAGCTGGCTACGCCATTGCAGTTCATAGCTCTTGGAGTGCTCCGGCTTGAGATCTTGATTGCTGAAACCGGGGTAATACAGATCGCTGAAATTGGGCGCCCGGAAGCCTTCGCTATAGGACAGCAGCAGGTCATTGTCCGGGTTCAGCGGCAGGGTGAAGGTGCCGCTCCAAGTGTTCTGGCTGCCATATTGCTGGTTCTGATCGCGGCGCAAACCCAGTTCGGTGGAGAAGCTTTCACCGTGAAAACGATGCTGGATGAAGGCTGCCCGGTTCCAGCGGCTGTCTTCGGCAAATGATGCTGGGCTGGTATTGAGCCGGTCTTCGTACCAGTCTGCGCCGAGGATCAGGCTGTTGTCCTCGTCCAGGCGCATATCGTTCTGCCAGTTCAGCGAGTCCCGGTAGGTATTGAACACGCTACGTTCGTCGCTGAGCTTGTCGCGTTTGAGGTCGCGGTTTTCGCTATGTCCGAGCTCCAGCCGCGATTTCCAGTAGTCATTGAGGTTCGCGTCGAGATAGCCGCTGACGCTGCTGACACTGAAGTCGGTGTAAGGGTCCTGGGCGAAGACGTTGTAGCTTGAATCGTAGCGTCCGAAAGGGTTGTCGTAGCGAGCGCGGCCACGGTTATCCAGCAGGTTGAAGCCCACCTCTAAATCATCGTTCAGTGCGTGGCTGAGGGTGAAGCTCAACGACTGGTTGCGGTAGCCATCATGGTCGGTATCGCTGGGGAACGACTCATGGGTCCAGTCGATCCCCGCCGTTTCATCCAGGCTGGCGCCAAGGCTGAAGCGCGTCTGCTGATCGCTACCGGATAGTCCCAGGCTGCGTTCCCAAGTCTGGTTGCTGCCCACCCCCAGATGCATGCGTGCTTGCAGGCCTTGCTGGGCGCCACGCCGGGTGAAAATCTGGATCACCCCGCCAATGGCGTCGCTGCCGTAGATCACCGAGCGCGAGCCGCGCAGCACTTCCACTCGCTCGATCTGCTCGATGCTGATGAATTGCAGGTTGCTGTCGCCGGAGGATGAACTGCTGATGCGCTGGCCATCCACCAGCACCAGGCTCTGGGCCGAGTTGGTGCCGCGAATGAAGATGCCTGGCAGGCTGCCGCGGCCGCCGCTGCGGGCGACCTGCACACCAGGCACCCGTTGCAGCAGATCGGTCAGGCTGCTGGGTTGCAGGCGGTCGATGTCTTCCCGGGTGAACACGGTGTTGGCCGCGCTGCTGTCGTTGCGAGCTTCCACCTGACGGTTGGCGCTGATCAGCATCTCGGGCAGTTTCAGCGCCTGATCGCGCTCGGAGGTGTCGGCCAGCAGATCGGCGCAGGGCAGGAGACATAGCGGCAGGGCCAGGCGAGAGAGTTTCATGGCTATTCCGTTAGCGCGGCTCGGCCTTCGCCGCAGTGTGTGAAGCCGGATAAGGAAGGGAGCAAAAGCGACGCCCGCATGGCGGGCGTGCAGCAGCGGCTACAGGTAGCCGCTGTGGATCAAGCCAGGCCCAGCAGTTCCAGACGCTGGCGTACCGAAGCTTCGATGCCGGCTTCGTCGAGGCCGCATTCGGCAAGCATCTGCGCCGGTTTGGCGTGCTCGACGTAGGCATCCGGCAGCCCTAGGTGCAGGATCGGCTTGAGGATGTTCTCGCGGGCCAGGAATTCGCTGACCGCGCCTCCGGCGCCGCCCATGATGGCGTTTTCCTCGATGGTCACCAGCAGTTCGTGGCTACCGGCGATCTCGCGGACCAGGGCTTCATCCAGGGGTTTGACGAAACGCATGTCGACCACGGTGGCGTCGAGCTTTTCGGCCACTTGCAGGGCTTGGGCCAGTTGCACGCCGAATACCAGCAGGGCCACTTGCTTGCCTAGGCGGCGGATCACGCCCTTGCCGATCTCGATCGGTTCCAGGTCCTTGTCGATCGGCGCGTTGGGGCCAGTACCGCGCGGGTAGCGCACGGCGGCGGGGCCGTTGTACAGGTGCCCGGTGCTGAGCATCTTGCGCAACTCGTTCTCGTCGCTCGGGGTCATCACCAGCATGCCGGGGATGCAGCGCAGGTAGGACAGGTCGAAGCTGCCGGCGTGGGTCGGGCCGTCTTCGCCCACCAGGCCGGCACGGTCGATGGCGAACAGCACATCGAGGTTCTGTACCGCCACGTCGTGGATCAGTTGGTCATAGCCGCGCTGCAGGAAGGTGGAGTAGATCGCCACCACCGGTTTGGCGCCTTCGCAGGCCATGCCGGCTGCCAGGGTCACTGCGTGCTGCTCGGCAATCGCCACGTCGAAGTAGCGCAGCGGGAAACGCTCGCTAAAGGCCACCAGGTCCGAGCCTTCCTTCATCGCCGGGGTGATGCCCACCAGGCGCGGATCGGCGGCGGCCATGTCGCACAGCCACTCGCCAAAGACGCCGGAATACTTCGGACCGCCGGCCTTTTTCGGTGCGGCCGCCGGAGCATCCAGGGGTTCCAGTTTGGTGATGGCGTGGTAGCCGATCGGGTCGACTTCCGCCGGGGCGAAGCCCTTGCCCTTCTTGGTCACCACATGCAGGAACTGCGGGCCCTTGAGGTCACGCATGTTGCGCAGGGTGGCGATCAGGGTCGGCAGGTCGTGGCCATCGATGGGGCCGATGTAGTTCCAGCCCAGTTCTTCGAACAGGGTGCCGGGGACCAGCATGCCCTTGGCGTATTCTTCGGTGCGGCGAGCGATTTCCCAGGCACCGGGCAGGCGCGACAGCACTTTCTTGCTGCCTTCGCGCATGCTGGCGTAGGTGCGGCTGGAGAGGATCTTGGCCAGGTAGTTGGACAGCCCGCCGACATTGCGCGAGATCGACATGTCGTTGTCGTTGAGGATCACCAGCATGTTGGCGTCCACTTCCGGCGCGTGGTTCAGCGCCTCGAAGGCCATACCCGCGGTCAGGGCGCCGTCGCCGATCACCGCGATGGCCTTGCGCTCGCTGTGCTGCAGGCGGGCGGCGATGGCCATGCCCAGGGCGGCGCTGATGGAGGTGCTGGAGTGGCCGACGCCAAAGGTGTCGTACTCGCTCTCGGAGCGCCGCGGGAAGGCCGCGAGGCCATCTTTCTGGCGCAGGCTGGCCATCTGTTCGCGACGACCGGTGAGGATCTTGTGCGGATACGCCTGGTGACCCACGTCCCACACCAGCCGGTCGTCCGGGGTGTCGAACACGTAATGCAACGCAATGGTCAGCTCGATGACCCCGAGGCCGGCACCGAAATGCCCGCCGGTCTGGCCGACCGTGTAGAGCAATTCCAGGCGCAACTCATCGGCCAGGGTTTCCAGCTCGGCTTCACCTAACCGACGCAGGCCGTCCGGCGTCTGGGCACGGTCGAGCAGCGGCGTGGTAGGGCGTTTGCGGGGAATCTCATGAAACGTCGTGGGCATCAGGCGAATCGTTATAGGTATAGAAAGAGGCGGCAGTTTACCTTATGCATCGCAAGCTGCCCACGCGGAGCGCCGAACTTGGCCGATATGCGGTCCTGCTATCGGGAGTTGATCAGCTGCGGCGCTCGACGATATACCGCGCCAGTTCGCGCAAGGGCTCGGCCGCTGCGTCAAACGGACGCAGCGCATGCAGCGCCTGGTCCCGCAATTCCAGGGCGTATTCCTTGGCTGCGGCCAGGCCCAGCAGCGCCGGGTAGGTCGGTTTGTCCCGAGCGATGTCGGCACCCTGGCGCTTGCCCAGGGTTGCGGTATCGCTTTCGACGTCGAGGATGTCGTCCTGCACCTGGAATGCCAGGCCGACTGCCTGAGCGTAGGTCTGCAGGGCCTTGAGCTCGTCTTTCTCGGCCCGGCCGCTGGCCAGGGCCCCGAGAATCACGCTGGCTTCAATCAGCGCGCCGGTCTTGTGCCGGTGCATGTACTCCAGGGCTTTCTGATCGAGCTTGAGCCCCACCGAGCCCAGGTCGATGGCCTGGCCGCCCACCATGCCCGCCGGGCCTGCGGCCTGGGCCAGGGTGGTGACCATGCGCAGGCGGATCTCGGCGCTGGCGTCGCTCAGGCCCGGGTCCAGCAGGGCGCTGAAGGCCAGGCTCTGCAGGCCGTCGCCGGCGAGGATGGCGCAGGCTTCGTCGAACGCCTTGTGGGTGGTGGGCTGGCCGCGACGCAAGTCGTCATCGTCCATGGCCGGCAGGTCGTCGTGGACCAGGGAGTAAGCATGAATCAGTTCTACCGCGCAGGCCGCGCCGTTGGCTTGCTCGGGCCTGCCGCCCAGCGCCTCGCAGGCGGCGTAGGCCAGCAGCGGGCGCACGCGCTTGCCGCCATTCATCACGCTGTAGCGCATGGCTTCATAAAGGCGGGCAAGTTCGGGGCTTGGAGCGGTGAACAGGGTGTGCATTGCAGCGTCGACGCGGGCCTGGCTGGTGGCCTGATAAGCGGCAATCATTCTGGCTGTTCCGCGTCGAAAGGTTGTTCGGCCAGTTCGCCATCGCGCTCCAGCAGGATCTGCACCTTCTGCTCGGCCTGGGCCAGGGCGGCCTGGCAATCACGGGTCAGGCCGATGCCTTGTTCAAAGGCGGTCAACGAGTCTTCCAGCGACAGCTCGCCGTTCTCCAGACGCTCGACCAGGGTTTGCAGGTCGGCGAGGGATTGTTCGAAATCTAAGGCAGCTTTTTTGCGGGCCATGGCGGCTATCCCGGTTGACGTTAAACCGGCGCGACACTAGCAGACACCGGGGTTTCGGGCAAATGAGAAGCGCTTGCTGGCCCGGGTTTCAGTGGCCTTGGCTTGCGCTTTTCACGGGGTTTTTCCTGGGGCTCCAAGACGCTCCGGCAGGTTCGCTGCATAGCGGGTGCTGCGGCCACCACCGGGCAAGCGGATGATGCAGCCTTTGGCCAGCAGGTCGGCCAGGTGGCGGGTTGCGGTGGCCTTGGAGACCTTGGCCAGCGCCTGGTATTGGCTGGCGCTGATGCCATGGGCAAAGCTGTCCTGATCCCCGTCGAACAGGCGATTGAGCACTTTGATCTGTTGCGCAGACAGCGCCTGCTGGCGGTGCTGCTGCCAGAAGCGAGTCTTGTCCAGTACCCGGTCGATGCGTGACATCGCCTGCTGCAGGCTGCTGAGCAGGGTTTGCAGGAACCACTCCAGCCAGGCACTGATATCCGTCCCGCCGCGCTGGCTGTTTTCCAGTATCCGGTAGTAGCCCGCGCGGTCCTTGAGGATGCTGGAGGACATGGCATAGAAGCGAATAGCCTGGTGTTCGGCCTGGGCCAGAGCCAGGTCAGTGATGGCCCGGGCCAAACGGCCGTTGCCGTCATCGAAGGGGTGCAGGGTGACGAACCAGAAATGCGCGACCCCGGCCCGCAGCAGCGGGTCGAGCCCGGGCAGATGACGGCTGGACTCGAACCATTCCAGGAAGCTCTGCAACTGTTGCTCAAGGCCGGCTCTGGGCGGCGCCTCGAAGTGTACGGTGGGACGATCGAGGCGACCTGACACCACTTGCATCGGTGCCTCCCCGCGCAGTTCGCCGACCCGGATCGGCAGGCTCATCAGGTGC
This sequence comes from Pseudomonas danubii, assembly GCF_042980055.1. Taxonomy (NCBI): domain Bacteria; kingdom Pseudomonadati; phylum Pseudomonadota; class Gammaproteobacteria; order Pseudomonadales; family Pseudomonadaceae; genus Pseudomonas; species Pseudomonas danubii. The sequence goes on along the minus strand of NZ_CP116502.1, from coordinate 426,752 downwards.
TGCTCTTGCGTGGGAAACAGCCACTGATGCCAACGCATCAGTCGTGCAGGGCTCAGGGGTTGGGCAAAGTGCTGGGTGGCATTCAGGGTCAGCTCCGCCAGGCCTTCGCTGCGTGGGCTGGTGCGGCTTTCCAGAGGGAGCTCCAGGCCCAGTCGCCGCGCCAGGGATGAGCGCACCGAGCCGACATTCAGATGTTCACCTTCGATGGCAGATGAAGTGAGGATGTTCTGCAGCAACGCGTCCAGTTCACTTTGGACGCTCAGTTCCTGGTCCACCACGCCCGACATGCCCAACAAACGGCCTTGAGCCTGAGCGCATTCGCGCAACAGCGGCGCAAGACGCTCGGCCTGCCAGTCGAAGCTGTGCCAGGTAGGGTGTTGCCAGATCCAGCGTGGGTGGTCCATGGACGGGCTCTCTGGGGATGAGCCGAATACATGCTCTATTCAGCTCTTACGGTGAGCCGAATAGAGCATGTATTCGGCTCAGCGTCCAATTAAACCCTGCCTGAATCAGGCGGATGCAGCGTCGGTCTTGAGCGTGCTGTGCCCTGGTTCACCGGGCGGCGACGCCTGGATCAGCCACTCCCCGGGCACAGCCTCGATGCGTGGATCAAGGGTCGAGGCCTGCACGCTTGGCGGATGCTCGGGCATGGCCACGTGCTGCAACGGCGCGTCGTCGACCCGGAACTCCCCGCTGACCTTGCTCGGTTGTACCCGCCAGGCCAGCAGCAGGGCGAACAGCGAAAACACCATGTATAAGGCGTTGTGGCCATAGAGGTTCATCAGCGCGCCGCTGAGCAGCGGCCCCAGACAGGCGCCGACGCCGTGGGTGGCCAGGAGCATGGCGCTCAGGGCCACGCGTTGGGGTTGCTCAATGTGGTCGTTGGCCAGGGCGACCGCCAGTGGGTAGAGGCTGAACAGCAGCAGGCCGCTGAGGCAGGCGAACAGCAGCAAGAAGGTAAACGACAGGCCGACCAGCCCCCACAAAGGCACAGTCACCAGGCACAGCAGCAGCGCGCAGGCGCGGATCAGTCGTGCGCGGTCGAGGCGATCCGAAAGCCAGCCGAGCGGCCACTGGCCGCACAGCCCGGCCAGGATCGCCACGGCGACGAAAGTGCCGGCCTGGGCTGTGTCCAGGCCGCTCAAGGTGATGAACACCGGTGCCAGGGCATAGAACGAACCGACCAGCAGTCCGGTGATGAACACCGTGCTCAGGGCTTGCGGCACCCGGCGCCAGAAAAAGCCGATCTGCAGGGGGGCTGCCACCAGCTTGGCCGGGTGCAGGCGTCGGGTCAGGGCGACGGGTATCAGGCAGGCGGCGAAACACAGGGCGACGATCAGCAGAGGCTTGAAGTCCAGCTCGGGACGCCAGATCAGCACGCTCTGACCCAGCATCAGGCCCAGGGAGACCGCCACCATGTAGCCGGCGAACACTGCGCCGCGCTGCTGGTTGCCCGCCTGCTCGTTGAGCCAGCTTTCGATCACCATGTACTGGTTCATCATCACCAGGCCGGTGATGAAGCGCAGCACCAGCCACAACCACAGATCTTCGAACAGCAGGTGCAGGAGCACGATCATGGTCGCGGCACCCGCGCAGGCGACGTAGGAGCGGATATGGCCCACGGCGGCAATCATCCGATGGCCGAACTTGGCGCCGCAGACCATGCCGGCGTAATAGGCGGCGGTCAGGCCACCGATCCACAGTTCGCCGACCCCGTCGCTGGTCAGGCGCAGGCCGATAAAGCTGAAGAACAGCCCGTTGCCGGCAAGCATCAGGAGGGTGGCGCAGTAGAGCGCGGGGAATGTCAGCAGGTTCAGGTTCATGAGTCGTCAGGTCGGGGCGGTCAAGGACCGGTGTCGTGGGCAAGGTGGGTGTGTTCCAGCAGCCATTGGCGAAAGCGGCGTACGGCGGATGGCGGATTGCGGTGGTGCGGTTGCATCAGGTTCAGGCGCCCGCGGCTGGGCATGCGCTGCGGCAGTGCGCGTTGCAGGCGTCCGGCGGCGAGTTCGTCCTGCAGCAGGCTTTCCCAGCCCAGGGCTACCCCCTGGCCCATCACTGCCGACTGCATCAGCAACTGGTAGCTGTTGGTGCGCAGGGCATGTTGCGGGGAGTGATAGGTCGCGCCCACGGCACTGAACCAGTCGGACCAGGTCAGCCAGTCGTGATAGTGGTCTTCGACAATCAGCAGCCGGTGTTCCTGCAGCAGGTGTTGCGGATCACGAATCGGCCCCTTGCGGCTCAGGTAGTCCGGGCTGCAGACGCAGATCACCTGCTCCCCGGCAAAGACCGGGGTCAGCTCCAGGCCCAGGGGCGCCGGCAACTCGTCCAGGTGATAGAACAGTCCCAGGTCGTACTCGCTGACATCCAGGTGCTGGGGGCTTTCACTGCAGAGGATGCGGATGTCCAGCTCCGGATACAGGCTCTGGAACGCTGGCAGCAGGCGCGCCAGCCAGATCGAGCTGATGGTCGGGGTGCTGGCCAGGGTCAGCTGGCGCTCGGCGCCGCGCCGGCGCAGTTCCGCCGACTCGCGGTCCAGCTCGCGCAGCAGGCGCTGGATGGTGCGAAAGTAGCGCTCGCCCGCCGGGGTCAGGCTGATGCCCAGGTTGTGGCGGTGGAACAGCGGCCGGGCGAGGTTTGCCTCCAGACGCTTGATCTGGCGGCTCACCGCGCTCTGGGTCAGGTTCAGCTCCTGGGCGGCCCGGGTAAAGCTCAAATGACGGGCCACGGCCTCGAAAGGCTGCAGGCAGTTGAGAGGGGGCAGATCGACGTTTCGATGCGACATGCGGGTACCAGTCTACAGGGGCGGGCGCTGTGTCCTGCGTCCCGCCGAGTCTCGGAGATTGGGCATCCTGCCACGCTTTACAGCGTGGATCGGGCGATCCGTTTGTGCCACTGGCGTTGATGAATCTGCCGGCCATCGAGTCGCGCAACCTGGGTGGCGCGCAGGTAGAACCATTGCGCGTCGGCGTGCAGGCCCAGGGTGCTGTCCACTTCCACCGACCAGGTGCCGCGACCGGCCCGGTAATGCCATTGGATATCGGCCCGGGTCGACAGCGGGTCCCAGGGCAGGGTGCGGTACTGCTCGGTGCAGCGCTGGTCGACCCACAGGCCGTGATCGAGCAAGCGCATGGCGCCCAGGTCGTCGTCGATACGCACGCAGACTTCGCCGCTGGCCACGTCTTCGCTGAGGCTGCGCTTGGGGGCGGCGGCGCGGATGATTTCCAGGTTGGCCGGCGGGGCGCTTTGCGGGGCTTCGAACGGACACGCCACGGGTTCGCCGATGAACACCGGCAACTGCACGCTCTGCACCTCGGGCAGCAGGGTCAGGGTGGTCAGCTCCCGGGCCGGCCACAGCAACGGGAAGCTGGCGGTGCTCAACGCCAGGCGCAGGCGATAACCGGCCGGCAGGCGATAACCGACATGGTCGAGGTTGAAGCGAACCTGCAGGGGCGCGCCGGGCTCGGGTGGGCTGGCCACGGCGAAGTCGTCGCGCAGCGACAGGTTCAGGGTGCCGTAGGTGATCTGCGCCACCTGACCGTCCGGGGCCACGGCATTGAGCCGGGCGACGATCTGCCCGCAAGGCCGGTCCGAGGTCAGGCGCAGGTCCAGGCGCACATCACCCAGCAAGGCCAGGGGCTCGCTCAAGGGCTGGCTGTCGAAGCACAGTGAATGGGCATCGTCCCGGCGCTGGTCGGTGGGGCCGTCCGGTCCGAACCAGATGGCGCAGTACTCGCCCTGATGCAGGCCGGTGGTCAGGGGCGAGCAGATGCTGCGACTTGCGCTCAGCGCTTGCGCTCCCGCGCTGAGCCCGCTGTCGCTAAGGCTGAAGGTCTGCCACTGGATCTGTGGATCGGGCCAGCCGGCGGTCTGCACCCACACGCCCGGGCGTTCGGCGTAGCTGGCCTTGGGCGGCACGGCGTCCTGCAGGTAGAAGGTGCAGGCGGGCTCGTCCATCACCCCGTTGTCGATGCCCTTGAGCCAGTGGTCCCACCAGCGCTTGGCCTCCTGGAGAAAACCAATGGCCGGGTTGGGCACGGCAAAGTGCGGGTACTTGTGAATCCAGGGGCCGAGCAGGGCTTTCTTCGGGCCATTCAGGTGCTGCATCAGGCGCGGCACGCTGTTCTTGTAGGCATCGCCCCAACCGCCGATGCAGTACACCGCGGCCTTGATCGCCGCGTAGTCCTCGCACACCGAGCCCTGGCGCCAGTAGTCGTCACGGGTCTGATGCTGCAGCCAGGTTTCGGCCAGCATCGGCATGGCGTCCAGGCGTTGCTGCCATTGCGCCTGCCAGTCCGGCACCAGCAGCGGGTCCGGTACGGCGGCGCTGAAGTTGAGCATGGTGGCGGCCCAGCCCTGGTTTTCCATCAACAGGTTGCCACCCTTGTAATGAATGTCGTCGGCGTAGCGGTCGTCGGTGGAGCACAGGGTAATGATGGCTTTCAGCGCTGCGGGTTGATGGGCCGCCACTTGCAGGCCGTTGAAGCCGCCCCAGGAGATGCCCATCATCCCCAGGTTGCCGTCGCACCAGGGTTGGGCGCAGAGCCAGTCGAGCACTTCCAGGGCGTCCTGTTGTTCCTGAGGCAGGTACTCGTCGGCCATCAAGCCCTGGGACTCGCCGTTACCGCGCATGTCCACGCGCACGCAGGCGTAACCCTGGCCCGCCATCCAGGGATGGGTCAGGGCATCGCGCACTGCGGTGCCATCGCGCTTGCGATAGGGCAGGTATTCGAGAATTGCCGGGTAACGCCGGGTGCCGGCATCGGCCGGCAGCCAGATACGCGCGGCCAGTTGGGTGCCGTCACGCAGAGGGATCAGGCAGTGCTCGATCTCGCGGATCGGATGGGGAAAGTCGCGGATGACGTCCATGGGCTACTCCAGTCGAAAAAGGGGCCGGCACCGGGCCGAGCGCGGTGGATCACAGCAGGCTGAAGGGGTACTCGGTGACCAGGCGGATGTGGTCGACATCGCCGTTCGAGGTTCCGTTAATGCGGTAGGTGCCCTGGCGCAGGCTCAGGGACAGGTCCTTGGCGACGCCGCTCTGCACCCGGTAGCTCAGGTCGATGTCCCGCTCCCATTGGCGCTCCTTGTCGGCGTAGTAGCGGTAGGGGCTGTCTTTGGGGATCCGCCGGCCGTCGACATGGCTGCCACGGATGTAGCGGGTGCCGAAGGACAGGCCGGGCAGGCCCAGGTGCTCCAGGTCGAGTCGGTAGCCCAGGCTCCAGGAGCGTTCGCCGGGGCCGTTGAAGTCGGCGATCAGCGAGGCGTTGGCCAGGTAGATCGAGCCGTGGAAGCCGCCGCCGCTCAGGGCCAGATAGTCGAAGGGCTGCTGGCCATGGATGCGTTGGTGGGCCAGGGTCACGGTGTGCGGGCCCTGGTTCAGGGCCAGCGCCGCCGACCAGGCCGTTACGGCGATGTCCCCGGCCAGGGCCTTGCCGTCGTCCAGGGAGCGGTAGAGTCGCAGGTCCAGGTTCAGGCTGCGCCGCTCCTCGGCGTCCAGGGGCTGGTCGAGGTTGAGGTTGACGTAGTGCTGGCGCCACAGGTCCTGGTAGCGCGAGCTGTAGAGCCCCAGCTCGACCTGCGGATGCAACTGGTAGGTGCCGCCCAGATAGCTGGCGTCGCCGCCCTCGACCCTGGCGTAGCCGGCGTGGAAGCCGCCCCGATGACCGGTCTGGTTGAAGTCCCGGGAGGCGGTGAAGTGCCCGCCCTCCAGCAACAGGCCTTCCACCTCGCGGCTGCTGAAGGCCAGGCCGGTGGCGGTGGCCGGCATTAGCCGGTTGTCGGCCAGGGCCAGCACCGGGGTCTGTGGCCGCAGGTCGCCGTACTTGAGCTCGGTATTGGACAGGCGCATTTTCAGCGCCGCCCCGGCAGTGGCCGATTCCCGGCGGCTGCTGCCGTCGCTGTCGCTGACCAGCATCATGGTGCGCGCCCGGCCACCGCCGCTGTCGAGTCGGGTGGCGAAATAGGCATGGGCATCCAGGCCCCAGCCCAGGGTGCCCTGGGTGTAGCCGGAGGCGTAGTCCAGCTGCAGGCCCTGGCCCCACTCGCGGGCATCCAGGTCCAACTGACGATGGTCGTTGTTGCGGTAGTTGTTGCGCACCAGGCCGTTGATTCGGCTGTCTTCGACAAAGCCCCGGGATTGCGCCTGACTGGCGTGGGCCAGCGCGGGGCAGAGCAGCGTCAGGCCCAGGCCGCCAAGGATCAGGAGACGGACGTTCATGGGGTAGGCCCTCGTGGCGAGTGGCTTTCCCCGAGCTCGTCCGCTGGCAGCGGCGGTGTCAGCAAGGACGGGTTTTTCATCCAGATGATCAGTGCGCTGCTGGAGAGCAGGACAATCAGCATGCCCGGCAGGCCGCCCAGGTTGGAGAGCATCTTGACCCCGTCGATGCCGACGTAGGCCACCATCACCCAGGACACGCAGCCGATGATCGCGCCCCAGATCACCTTGAGCAGCGGGTTGCCGTCCAGATCGGAGTCGGCGGTGACCCCGCGACTGCACAGATTGCCGATGACATCGGTGCTGGAGTCGGCAGCAGTAACGAAGGAGATGAAGGCAATGAACAGCAGGAAGGCAATGATCAGGCCGCTCGCCGGCAGCTGCTGGAACACCTGGTACAGCACATGCTCAACCCCTTGCTCGTTGAGCACGCGGTTGAGTACTCCATCACCCTGGGCGTCGAAGTACAGGCTGCTGCCGGAGAAGATGCAGATCCACAGGGCGGTGAACAGCGCCGGGTAGAGCATGGAGATGTGGATGAATTCGCGCACGGTATAGCCACGGCCGATCTTGCCCAGGAACATGGCGCTCACCGGGGCCCAGGCGAACCACACCGACCAGTAGAACACCGTCCAGCTCTGGGGCCAGTTATCGCCACTGGCCGCGCCGGTGAACAGGCTGCGGCCGAAGAAAGTCTGCAGGTAGGTGCCGAAGGACTCGATGCCGAGGCTGAAGATGTACAGGGTCGGCCCGCAGACCAGGACGAACAGCCCCAGGGCCAGCATGATCCAGGTGTTGAAGGTGGAGAACTTGACGATGCCCTTCTGCAAGCCGCTGGCGGCGGAGAACACGAAGGTGGCGACGATCACCGCGATGATCAGTCCCAGGCGCAGCGGCGTGGTGTCACCGCCGATGTACTGGCTCAGGCCACCGGACAGGGTCAGGGCGCCGGTGCCCAGGGAAGAGGCCATGCCCGCCACCAGGGCGAACATCGCCAGGGTGTCGATCAGTCCGGCATGGCGCTTGACCCATGCTGCGCCAAGCAGGGGTTGCAGCATGGCGCCGATGGAGAAGTGGCCGCGCAGGTTGTAGAAAACCAGGGCGAACACCAGTGAGGGCACCAGATAGATGGCGTAGGGCGTCAGGGTCCAGTGCAGGAACATGCTGGACATGGCGAAGTGCTTGGCTTCGCTGCTGCCGGCTTCGATGTTCAGGCTCGAGGGCGGGCCATACAGGTGATAGAGCGGCTCGGCGGTGGTCCAGAACAGCACGCCGACCGCCAGGGTGGTGCACAGGGCCACCATGAACCAGCGCGGCTTGCTCAGCAGGGGCTTGGCGTCTTCGCCACCGATGCGCACCCGCCCCAGGGGCGAAAAGTAGACGATGGCGGTCAGTACCAGGAGGAAGAAGCTGCCGGCACTGAACAGCCAGGAAAAGTTGTCGAGGATGATCCGGTTGAGCTGCCTGCTCACCGCCAGGAAACCCTGCAGATCAAGGTAACTGGCGATCACCGCCGCCAGCAGAATCAGAAAGGTGGGCCAGAAGACCCAGGCTCTTAACGGATACTTCATCAGTGAGGCACTCCCGTTGCTTATCTTTTTTATGGCCAGGCGAGGCCGCAATCACAGGGCGCCGCGGTGCAACGCTGCGGCGTTCTTAGATAAGCGTTGAGTGGTGCGCTGTAGCAATCGACTAATGGGTATGGGGTCATTCCCTGAGGGAATGCGCGATGGCCCCTGGCTGCCATGGGCGATGGCCGGGCCGATTGGTGCAACAGGCATTCCAGAGCGCTTGCCGCAGGGTCGATCGGCAGCCGTCGATGCTTGGCGGTCGGACGCTTGCGAGTGCTGGAGAGAGGGGGCCTCTGGGGCAGATTCGTACTTGAACTAAGGGTTTTTGTTGTCGGCTGATGAGGTGCGCAATTAATGGCGTATGGCCACCTTTCTCGGCGCGGATAATGTCGCCGTAGTGGCACCTGCGGGGCGGACTTCAGCAGGGTGTCGATTGCCTTGCAAAATCCCTTTTCGCCAATTGTGCAACAGGCGCCAAGTCGCTAATCTGCGGCCTTTCCAGCGCCCTTTGTCGCCGGGCACTCTTTCTGAATATTTGCAGCCGCGCCGAGGATCTGGCGCCAGGGTTTTCCCATGCATGGCAGGACGCATTACATGCGCGTTTTATCCTCCCTCCTGCTGACCTTGCTGGTGGCCGGGGCGGTGTTCGCCGAACCTTCCGCCGAACTTCAGGAACCCCTGGCCGGCTGGCGCTATTCCGGACTGCTGGACCGCACCGAGCAGGACCGGGTGGCCTATCCGACGCCCCCCATCGACCGCGGCATTCAACGCAACCGCACCCTGATCGAGGGCCAGCTCAAGGCGATCGGTCACTTGCGCCAGCCCCATAGCCTGTCGGTCAACGGCAATCCGCTGAACCTCTACACCGACGAACAGGGCCGCTTCGCTCGCCCTTATGCGTTTGGCGCCGGCTCCAACAGCGTCGAAGTGCGCAGCTCCGAGGGCAAGTCCCTCAAGCGCGTGCAATTCTACGAAGCCAATCAGAACAAGACGCCCCCACGCATTCGCGTGGTGCTGGGCTGGGATGATCCCAAGGCCGAGCTGGACATGCACATCATCACCCCCGACGGTCAACACGCGTTCTTCGGTCATCCCGGTTTGACCAACGGCGGCGGCCTGGACCCGGACGGCGTCGACGGGCCGGGCCCTGAAATGTTCACCATGACCGCGCCGCTGCGGGGCACCTATCTGATCTACGTCAACTACTGGGGCAACTTCGGCGGTGGCGGGTACAACTTCGACGAAGGCAGCAATCAGAACGAGGTGATCACCTCGCAGATCAACCTGATCCTTAACGAAAACACCGTCGATGAGAAACGCGAGACCTTTATCGTGCCCATGCGGGCCATCGGCGACCTGTTGCTGGTCAAGTCTTTCAACTATTGAACATCCCGCACCACGGATGAATTGGGCTTTGTGAATCATGAGCGAAAACACAGCATCCCCGGCGGCCGGCGTTCCCGGCCCTGTTCAACCCGGTAGCAAACGGCGCTGGCCAGCACTGGTCGCGGGCCTGTGTCTGGTCGCCGCCGCAGTCGCGGGTGTGGGCTGCAAGCCCAAGACCCCGGTGGCCGAACTGGCCGGCGACAAGCTGGGCCTGAGTCGCCCCGACGGACTACTGGAAACCCACTCCCTGACGCAACTGCCCAAGGACCTGCTGGCGGTGCCTTTCCTGAAGGAAACCCTGACCGAAGACTTCGTCTTCTATTACCAGGCCCACGCCGACCGCCTGGGCCTGATCGGCAGCCTGCGGCGGATCATCTACGAGCATGACCTGAAATTGCAGGACAACCTGATCGAGCAACTGTTCGACCAGCCGGCGGATGTGGCGCTGTGGCGCGGTGTCGATGGGCGCCTCAAGGATTTCCTGCTGGTGATGGATCGTGGCGGGCTGGCCAAGCTGCTGGAGCCCCTGGCCAAGGTTGCCCTGGACGACACGCAACTGAGCAAGCTGGCTGAGCTGAAGGTCGGCGGCGATGCGGTGACCCTCTACCAGTTGAACTACAACGCCGGTAAATCCCTGGCGTTCGCTTCCCACGGCGACAAACTGGTGGTGCTGTCCAACCCGGCCAAGCTGTATGACCTGAGCAGCGGTGCCGACGATGAGCACGGCGCCGTCTCCACCGCTGCCCTGGAAGCCCTGCTCAACGGTGACAAACTGTTCCCCGAAGCCTTTGGCCTGGAGGCGCGCAAGCCTGAAGTGCAGCAGCGGTTGGCGGTCAATTCCAGTGTCCTGGCCATGGGTTACCAGCGTTTCATCCCCAACTTCGCCGGCCTGCGCTTCGATATGGACGCCCAGGGCTGGCACAGCTACCTGGCCATGCAAGAGCAGGACAACCAGCCGGCCTTCGACTTCAAGCCGATCTGGCAGGCCATGCCCATGGGCGCCAGTGCCTGCGTGGCGTTGCCCCTGGCAGCGGAGCAGCAGAAACCGCTGCTGGTCAAGCTCGGTGCCGAAGAGGCGGTGGCCAGCAGCCTGACTGAACACATGGCCGGCACCGCCGGCCTGTGCTGGTACGCCGACTCGCGGCTGTACACGCCGCTGCTGGTGGCCAGCCTCAAGGACAAGGACAACACCCAGCTCGATGGGGAACTGGGCAAACTGTTCGGTTCCATGGTCGGGGCTCGGGAAAGCAAGGTGCCGGAGCGCATCTTCCCCGTGGTCGAGCAGCAGAACGGCGAGGTACACCAGTGGCAGCGCCAGGTCAGTTCCAACTTCGGCCAGTACCCGGCCAAGGAAGCCAAGGACCCGCAAGCCATCACCGGCCGCGCCTTCATGCAGGTCAGCCTGGCTCGCCATGGTTCGACCCTGGTGTTCTCCCTGGACGACAAGCTGGTGAGCAAGGCCCTGGATACTTTGGATAAACGCTTCCCGCCCCTGGCCGATGTGGTACCCAAGGATGCACTGATGCCGGTGTACCTGGGCCCGCAATCCCTGGCGCAGTTGATCCAGCAGGAAACCTTCGACAGCTTGCCCCAGGACATGGAACCGGTGTTCAACAACGCCGCGCAAACCTACCTGGTGCCCAAGCTGCGCACCCTTGGCGGTTACGGCAAGTACGCCCTGACCCTGCCCGAAGGCAGTGAGCCCAACGGTCACTGGCAATGGCTGCCCCTGCAATGGCGCGCACTGTGAGTGCATGGCGCAAAAGCCTGGGCAGCCTCGGCCTGCTGGCCCTGTTGCTGAGCAATGCCGTGGGCGCGACCCAGGTTCCGCCACTGGACGTGCAGCAGTCCCAGGTGTTTCGCGCCTGGTTCGTGCGCATCGCCCAGGAGCAACTGAGTCAAGGGCCGAGCCCGCGCTGGTACCAGCAGGACTGCGCCGGCCTGGTGCGCTTTGCCGCCAACGAAGCGCTCAAGGCCCACGACAGCAAATGGCTGCGGGCCAACGGCATGTCCAATCGCTACCTGCCGCCGGAGCTGCAACTGAGCGAAGGCCAGCGTGGCCTGGCCCAGCAGTGGCAGCAGGGCGGCGGCCAGACCGGGCCCTACGTCAACGCCATCAAGCTGATCCAGTTCAACAGCCATCTGGTCAGCCGTGACCTGGGCCAGGCGCGCCCCGGCGACCTGCTGTTCTTCGACCAGGGCGACGACCAGCACCTGATGATCTGGATGGGCCGCAACATCGCCTATCACACCGGCACCACCACCCCCACCGACAACGGCATGCGCTCGGCCAGCGTGCAGCAACTGATGACATGGAAGGACACTCGATGGATACCCGACCCCGCCAACCCCAACTTCATCGGCATCTATCGACTGAACTTCCTCACCCAATGAGCGAATCGCGTATGTGGCGTTTTCTGTTTCGACTGACTGTTGTTCTGACCCTCGCGGCCCCCGCGAGCCTGGTCAATGCCGAAGACTCGGTGCCGTCCAGCGATTACGCGGCGGTCTCCGGCGAAAGTTTCTTCCTCCTGGCCGACAGCAGCTTTGCCAGCGACGAGCAGGCCATGGTGCGCCTTGAGGCCCCGGGCCGGGATTACCGGCGCTTTCGCATGGAGCCCTACGGCGGCGCGGACATCCGGGTGTACCGGATCAACCAGCCGCTGGACTTCCTCAAGCGCCAGAAGAACCTGCACCGGGTGGTCAGTGACGGCCAGTTCAAGGGCGAGGGCCTGTCCAACACCCTGGCCTACCTGTGGGACAACTGGTATCGCAAATCCCGCCGGGTGATGCAGCGCGCCTTCTCCTACGAGTCACGCAAGCAGGTGACCGAGGAGGTGCCGGAATTGAAGGTCGGCAACTCCATGCTGGCGCCCACGCCCTATGACGCCCAGCCGCAATTCGCCCTGATTCCGGGGCTGCCGCTGGTGACCCAGTTCCGTTATCCGCTGTGGCAGGCCAAGCCGATCCAGCCGCCGGCCGGGGTTGACCTGTCCGGTTCCTCCAGCCAGTTCATCAACGTCGCGCCGGGCAACGTCTACATCCCGCTGGGGCAACTCAAACCGGGCCTGTACCTGGTGGAAGCCCTGGTGGGCAAGTACCGCGCGACCACCATGGTCTTTGTCTCCAACACCGTGGCGGTGAGCAAGATTGCCGGTGACGAACTGCTGGTCTGGGCCGCGGGCAAGCATGAAGGCAACTCCGTGCCCAAGGTCAACGTGCTATGGACCGACGGCCTGGGCGTGATGAACAGCGGCGCCACTGACGAACAGGGCCTGGTGCGCCTGAAACACGTCAGCCCCGAGCGCTCCTACGTGATCGGCGAGGACCAGGAAGGCGGGGTATTCGTCTCCGAGAACTTCTATTACGACAGCGAAATCTACGACACCAAACTCTATGCGTTCACCGACCGGCCGCTGTATCGCCCGGGGGATTGGGTATCGCTGAAAATCGTCGGCCGCGAGTTCAAGAACGCCCGGGATTCGGTGCAGCCGGGTGCCGGCACGGTGAATGTCAGCGTGCTGGATGCCGCCGGCACCGCGCTGCAGAACCTGACCCTGAATCTGGATTCCAAGTCTGGCACCCAAGGCCGTTTCCAACTGCCGGAAAATGCCGTGGCCGGTGGTTATGAGTTGCGTTTTGCCTACAAGGACCAGGTCTACAGCAGCGCCTTCCGCGTGGCCGAATACATCAAGCCGCACTTCGAGATTGCCCTGAGCCTGGCCAAGCCGGACTTCAAGACCGGCGAGCCGGTGAAGGGCAACCTGGTGCTGCTCTATCCGGACGGCAAGCCGGTGGCCAATGCGCGCCTGCAACTGAGCCTGCGGGCCCAGCAGCTGTCCATGGTGGACAACGAACTGCAGTACATGGGCCAGTTCCCGGTGGAACTGACCAGTGCCGAGCTGACCACTGACGCCAAGGGCAGTGCCACCCTCGATCTGCCGGCGGCCAGCAAGCCGAGCCGCTACATGCTCACCGTGTTCGCCAGTGACGGCGCGGCCTATCGGGTCAAGACCACCAAGGAAATCCTCATCGAGCGGGGCGCGGCGAGCTTCAGCCTGAGTGCACCGCAGCGTTTCAGCGCTGCTGGCGACAAGGTGCAGTTCAGCTACGTCAACCAGAACACCGGTGAGCAGAGCCAGAAGGTTTCCCCCAGCCGCTACAGTTGGGTGCGCCTGGAAGACCAGTCCACCGGTGAGGGCAAGCTGGGCGAGGCCGACAAGGGCTTTGCCCTGGCCTTCGAGCGTCCCGGCACCTACAACCTGACCCTGAAGGACGAGCACGACCGAGTACTGGGCGGCACCAGCCACTCGGTCACCGGCGAAGGCGTTAAAGCGGTGCCGGGCACCGTGGAAATTGTTCTCGACAAGGCCGAATACAAGACCGGTGACGAAGCCCTGGCGCTGATTACCTTCCCCGAGCCGATCAACGATGCGCTGCTGTCGCTGGAGCGCGACAAGGTCGAAGCCACGGCGCTGCTGTCCAAGGGCGGCGACTGGCTGAAGGTGGAAAAACTCAGCCCTACCCAGTACCGCGCCCGGGTGCCGGTGAAGGACAACTTCGCACCGAACCTGACGTTCTCTGTGCTCTACACCAAGGGCGGCGAGTACAGCTTCCAGAATGCCGGGATCAAGGTGCTGACACCGCAGATCGATGTGGCCATCCACACCGACAAGGACAAGTACCAGCCGGGTGACCTGGTCACCGTGGACCTGTCCACCCAGTTCGCCGGCAAGCCGGTGCCGGCGCACCTGACCGTCAGCGTGGTGGACGAGATGGTCTACGCGTTGCAGCCGGAAGTAGCGCCGAGCATCGACCAGTTCTTCTACCACCCTCGGCGCAACAACGTGCGCACCAGCGCCAGCCTGTCGTTCATCAGCTACGACGTGGCCCTGCCGGGCAGCCCGACGGCCCCGGGCAAGGCCAATCGCAGCGAGCGTGGGGTCAAGGTGCTGGAGCGGCCACGTCGTGAAGACGTCGACACCGCCGCCTGGCAGCCGGAGCTGGTGACCGATGGCAGCGGCAAGGCGCGTTTCACCTTCCGCATGCCGGATTCCCTGACCCGCTGGCGCATTACCGCTCGGGCCATCGCCGATGATGGCCAAGTGGGGCAGAAGAAACAGTTCGTTCGTTCCGACAAGGCTCTGTACCTGAAGTGGAGCGGCCCGACCCGCTTGCGCAGCGGCGACAAGCCGGACCTGGGGGTGTTTGCCTTCAGCCAGTCCGAACAACCGGTCAAGGCCGAGCTGGTGATTCATTACGCCGGGGAATCCCAGCGCCTGCCGCTGACCTTGAACAGCGGCATCAACTATGTGGCGCTGCCGGCCATTGCCCCGGGCAATGGCGAGTGGAGCGCCGAGCTGGTGCAGGGCGGCAAGACTGTGGACGCCCTGGCTGTGCGTCTGGTGAGCAGCGCGGCCGGCTGGCAGACGGTGCAAACCCAGAGCCTGGACGTGGTCAGCACCACGACGCCGTTGGGCCTGCCGGCCGATGCCGCAGAGATTCGCCTGCGTCTGGACGACAGCCCGCAAGCGCTGTTCCGTTCGGCCCTGGATGGGTTGCTGGAATACCCCTATGGCGGCGTCGAGCAGACCGCCAGCCAGTTGCTGCCGTTGAGCGTTGCCTACCCGGCGCTGGCCAGTAACCCGCAGATCCGTGATCGGTTGCGCCTGATCATGCAGAACAGCCGCCTGCGCCTGGTGCATATGGCCGGGCCGCAAGCAGCCTTCACCTGGTGGGGCGAAGACGCCGAACCGGATGCGTTCCTCACCGCCTATGCCTATTACGCTGACTGGAATGCCAGCAAGGTCATGGACCTGAACCTGCCGCCGGAACACTGGCAGCGGGTGCTGGAGGTCTATGCCAAGCAGGCCGGCAGCACACCATTACTGCAACGGGCGCTGATCCTGTCCTTCGCCCGTGAGATGAACCTGCCGATCAATACCCTGGTCAGGGGACTGATGGATGACCTGGCCAAGGTGGGGGCCGGTCCGGCTGCCAGCATGGATGACGACAGCAGCGACAGCCTGGTGATGGTGGACCCGGATTCGGCCCTCGGCCTGGCCAGCGCCCGGGTGCTGACAGCCGCCCTGGCGCGGGACGCCAAGGTCACTCCGCCACCTGCCTTCGTGGCGCAGTTGGAGGCGGCACAGCAGCAGGTCGACATCAGTTCGCTGCCGTTCGCTCAGGCAATCAATCTGTCCTTGAAGCCTTTCGATCAAGCGACGGCGCGCGCATTGCTGCAACGTCTGCTGCCATCGCAACCGACCCTGGACCGTGCTCTGGCCCTGACCTGGCTGCAGCGTAGCGTGGCCCAGTCGGCACCGGCCGAGGCCCTGAATCCGGGGCAGGGCTGGCAACAGCAGCAGGGCGCCAGCGGCGAACGCTACTGGCAGTGGCAAGGGCCGCAGGTGCCGGCCGTGCTGACCCTGGACAAGGTGCCGGAGCGTCCGCTGCAGGCCTCGGTCAGCTACCTGAGCAAGCTGGACATGGGCACGCCGTCGCCGGTGAACATTACCCGTCGCCTGTTGCGCCTGGTGCCCGGGGATGAAGCCTTCACCTTCAAGCTGGAGCCGGTGGGCAACAAGCCGATCGCCAGTGACGGCCTGTATCTGGACGAAGTGATCATTGCCAACGAGGGCAACCGGCCGCTGCTGTACGGCATGCTGGAAGTGCCGTTGCCGCCGGGCGCCGATGTCGAACGCACCACCTGGGGTATCAAGCTGGCCGGTCCTGCGGGCACTGAAGCGGCGTCTCTGGAAAAAGCGCGTTTCGAACCCGGGCAGATGAGTTACGCGGTGCCGCTGGATGCGTTGAACGACAACAGCGAAGTGCGTCTGCGGCATCTGATCCGCTTCTCCCAGAAGGGCCAGTTCAACCTGCCTGCGGCACGTTACTACCAGGTGTATGCGCCAGAGCATCAGGCCCAGGAACGTACGCCGGCACTGGGTCAGGTCACGGTCAAATAACATGACGCGGTGTTGGGCCTGGTTGTGCCTGTGTCTACTCCCTGGGCTGGTGACAGCCCAGGACGAGCCTCTGCGCCTGGCCTGGAAAACCGCCCCGGACAGCGAGCTGGTGAGCCTGAGCAAGACTCAGGTGCTGGCTCGTGAGCCGTTGCCGCAGGACCTGCAAGCTCCCTTGGGCAGCATCTGGAAACTCTTCGTCTACGCCTGGCTGGTGGATACCGGCGCACAAGAACCGGCCTATGCCTGCCAGGGCAAGTCCAAGGACGAGGTCTATTGCTGCACGGCAGGCGGCAGCATTGCCCGGGATCAGGCCCTGGTTCGCTCCTGTGGTCTGTACTTCGAGCCTCAGCGCTTGCAGCTGTCCAGTGCTGACTGGCGCGCCTACTGGCAAGCGCGCAATGCTCCGGGTTGGCTGCAGGACCTGGACCAGTTGCAACCCCAGACCCGGGTTCCGGTGGCGCAGCTGTTGCAGGTGCTGGCGCTGCTGCCGGCACGGGATACGGCGCGGCGTGTGCTGCTGGATGTGGTGCTCAATGCCGGTGACGGTGCCGTAGCGGGCGAGGTGGGCGGGCGCCTGCGGGTCAAGACCTGGAGCTGGCTGGCGGATCAGGACCCGCAGTCGCGCCAGGGCGGCTTTGCCGGTTGGCTGGTGGATGGTACGCCGCTGTGGGTGGGCGGGCGCGGTACTAGCCAGCGGGTGCTGAAGGACTACGCCCAGGCCCTGAACCAAGTGCTGCCGGACAATCCGCCTGTGGATAAAGGCCGTTGTGTGGAAGTCAGCCTGTTTTCCCGCTACCCGCTCAAAAGCGTCAGCCAGAAGGGTCAGCCAGCCAGGCCGGGCGCTCTGCAAGGGGATTATCGGGTGGAATTTGCCAACGGCAACCGGCTGGATATCCACAGCGCCGGCGAGTTGTTCCTGCAGCAAGACCCTGCGGCCCAGCGACTGGTGGCGCGCCTGGACCGTGAAGAATATGTGGCCCGTGTGCTGCAACGCGAAGCCAGCAGTGAACCGGCGGAGGCCGCCAAGGCCCTGGCCGTGGCGATCCGCACCTACCTGCTGCAGAACGCCGGACGCAGCGGCGAATGCCTGAGCATCGACGACAGCAGCAATCGCCAGCGGGTCGCGCCGCGCCCGGCGACCGCCCAGGCCAGGGCCATTGCCGCCTGGACCAGCGATCTGGTGCTGGCCGGCACGCAAGTCACCTACCACTCGGACCTGAGTGCGCCGGACAAACTGTCCTGGCAGCAGGCCGTTGAACAGGCGCGCGCTGGCCAGCGTTACGACGCCATCCTGCTGCATGCCTACCCTCGGGCCAGCCTCAGCCGCTGGGACAACCCGGTGGCGTCTTGCGAACCCTTGCCCGCAGCTCAGGAGTGGCTGTTGAAACAGCGTCGGCGCTGGCGCCAGCCGCTGGAGCAAGAGATCGGCTACAACGAAATCAGCCAGTTCGCCGTGTGCCGCCTGAGCTTCGGTCGGCCCTACGTCGACCGCGAACGACAACGCATCTACGTGCGTGGCGTGCTCTCGCTGCAAGACCGCCTCGACCTGACTCACGAATACCTGCACCTGGCCTTTGAAGCTCATCCCAACGGCCAGGATGAAACCTACATCGAAGGGCTCGCCCGTCATCTTTTATTGGAATAGGCCATGAAACTTCCTGCTCCCCCGGTCCTCCTGTTCCTTTGCGGAATGTTCAGCCTGCCCATGGCCCTGGCCGACAGCGGCATCCAGCTCGACACCCCCAAAGGCGGCTGGCGTACCCGCGCTGTCGATGGCGAGCAATACATTCAGGAGGTCAACTACCCGGCCTCTTCGGTGAACACGCCCCAGGGCCAGGCCAATACCGCGCGTATCAGCGGGCAGATCAAAGGCGCGCCCAAAGCGAGCAAGGAGCCGGGCCAACTGATCGTCAATGGCGTCAGCATGCCGCTCAAGTTCAATGAACAAGGTGGTTTCGACCGGCCGTATTCCTTCCCCAATGGCAGCAACAGCGTTGAAGTGCGCAGCCCGGACGGCCAGCAGCGCAAGCGCGTGCAGTTCCTCAATACCGGCGGTGGCGTGACTCCGCCCAAGTTGCGGGTGCTGCTGTCCTGGGACAGCGACAACACCGACCTCGACCTGCACCTGGTGACCCCAGACGGCGCGCACATCTGGTATGGCGAGCGCGTGGCCCCCAACGGCGCGGCCCTGGATGTGGACGTGACCACCGGCTACGGCCCGGAGATCTTCTCCATGCCGGCGCCGCTCAAGGGCCAGTACCTGGTGTATGTGAACTACTACGGTGGCGGCTATCGCAGTGACGATGAAGACGGCGGCCAGGAAAACGCCGTGCAGCCCCTGACCACGGCCCAGGTCACGGTGATTACCGAGGAAGGCACGCCGGATGAGAAGAGCGAATCATTCATCGTGCCGATGCGCGCCCCCGGAGAGCTGACCCTGGTACGCAGTTTCAGCTATCCATGATCGGGCTCAATCTATCCGCCTGCCCGAGCATTGGTTCATTGCCCTGAGACAATACGATTGCCCGGTGTTTGCCTTGCAATGAATCACCATTCATTGGCAGGGAAATGCGCAACATGGGTAGGTTTCAATCGTGGTTGAAGTGTTGTGTGGTGGTTGGCAGCTGCGCCTGCGGCGTGGTGTTGGCCGCAGGGGCCGACGGGCTGCAGAGGGTCAAGGTTGACCTGGTGGCGCCGCCCCAGGTGCACGCCCATGAACAAGTGGTCAGCGGGCCGCCGAAGGTCGTGCAGTTTCGCATGACTGTGGAAGAGAAAAAGATGCAGGTGGATGACCAGGGCACCACCTTGCAGGCCATGACCTTCAACGGCTCCATGCCCGGCCCGACGCTGGTGGTGCATGAGGGCGACTACGTCGAGCTGACCCTCAGCAACCCGGCCAGCAACAGCATGCCCCACAACATCGATTTTCATGCGGCCACCGGCGCCTTGGGCGGCGCGGCCCTGAATCAGGTACTGCCGGGACAGGAGGTGGTGCTGCGCTTCAAGGCCGATCGCAGCGGCACCTTTGTCTACCATTGTGCGCCGCCGGGCATGGTGCCCTGGCACGTGGTGTCGGGCATGAGCGGGACCTTGATGGTGTTGCCTCGCGAGGGCTTGAAAGACCCCGCCGGCAAACCCTTGCGCTATGACC
The DNA here is from genome assembly GCF_042980055.1 of Pseudomonas danubii. Lineage (NCBI taxonomy): Bacteria > Pseudomonadati > Pseudomonadota > Gammaproteobacteria > Pseudomonadales > Pseudomonadaceae > Pseudomonas > Pseudomonas danubii. The sequence continues at coordinate 407,462 of NZ_CP116502.1, read as the reverse complement.
GGGCCTACACCATCGGTGAGTTTGACCTGTATATCCCCAAGGATAAGGACGGGCACTACAAGGACTACCCGGACCTGGCCTCCAGCTACCAGGACACCCGTGAAGTGATGCGCACGCTGACGCCGAGTCATGTGGTGTTCAACGGTCGGGTTGGTGCTCTGACCGGGGCCAACGCCCTGACTGCCAAGGTCGGCGAAAGCGTGCTGTTCATCCATTCCCAGGCCAACCGCGATAGCCGTCCGCACCTGATCGGCGGTCATGGCGATTGGGTCTGGACTACCGGCAAGTTCGCCAACGCTCCGCAACGTAACCTGGAGACCTGGTTCATTCCTGGCGGTTCGGCGCTGGCGGCGCTCTACACCTTCAAGCAGCCGGGCACCTACGTGTACCTCAACCACAACCTGATCGAGGCCATGGAGCTGGGGGCGCTGGCGCAGGTCAAGGTCGAGGGGCAGTGGGATGACGACCTGATGACTCTGGTAAAAGCCCCCGGGCCCATCACTTCGGGCAAGTGATAGCAGCCGGGGCTCAAGCCCCGGCACCTGGCATCAGAGGTTCAGGGCGAACTTCAGGTAGCCCGGATACGCCTGGCGCCAGTCGTCCTGGAAGGTGTGGCCTTCGGCATGTTCATGGCTCTGGACCTGGTTGCCGGGCTCCAGGGCCTGTTGCGTGGTGGCGGTGAGCTTCTGGTTGCTCTCGTGCTCCTGGGCGCCATGGACAATGACGATGCGCTTGTCCCGGGCCCGGGTTTCGCCGAACGGAATCCGGTAGCCGCCGGGGGACAGCAGCAACGCGCCGCTGTACTGCTGCGGGTATTCGGCGATCAGGTGCGAGGCGTGCTCGGCGCCTTGGGAGAAGCCCATCAGGGCAATGCGCGAGCGGTCGATGCGAGTCTGTTTTTCCAGCTTCTTCAGGGCGGCGTTGACCGCCTCCTGGGTGGTGTCCACCGAATGCTGCTGCCACATGAACTGGTGCTCGTCGCGCTTGAGGGTGCCGTTGATGCCCACCAGCACGGCCTGCTCGCCCACAAGGTCGGTGCGCATATCGACGCCGTCGCTGCCCTCGGTGCCGAATCCCGATAGCCAGACCACCACCGGCCAGCCTGCGGCCGGGGCCTTGCCCTGGGGAACACTGAAGGCCGCAAGGCCGGCATCCTTGGCCTTGGCCGGGTAGTTCTGTTCCGCGGCTCGCAGCAGCTTCTGGTAGGCCGGGGTCTGCTGCAGGGATTGCAGTTCGTCGTCTTCCTTGAGAATCACCAACTGCCAGAAGCCTCGCTCGCGGGCCTGATCGAGGAATTCGGCGGCGCGCTTGTTCTTGTCCATGGCGGCCAGGCTGCCAGCCGCCTGGTAAGAGGCGTAGGCATTCTTCGGGTCGAGGCGGGCGGCGGTCAGGTAGTAGGCGAGAGCGCCAGCGTAATTGTCATGCTGGCTTTTTTCGTTGTCCCCGGCCTCAATGAAATCCGCCGGCGTGGCCTCGTCCAGGTACAGGTTGGCCATACCGGCCAGGCCTTGCCAACGGCCCTTGGCGACGTCCTGTTGCGCATCGGCGTGGGCCCAGGAACCGCTGAGGCTCAGAGCCCCGAACAACGAGAGGAATGACAGGGGCAGGCGTACTGCGGCCGGCAACGACATGACTGAGCGTCCTTTTTCAGTGAAGGAAGTCCCGGGCCGTTGCCCGAAACGGCGCGCAGCTTAGCATGGTGGATCGCCCTGGCGGACGACCCGTGCACTGGCTGGATTCAACGCCCAAACGCCAGAATCAGTCGCTCTGATCGGCGGTGGAAAGTACCTCGTCGATCTTCCAGCAGCCCTTGTCCTTGATCATCCGCACATCGACGATCTGGGTGGTATCCGGGGTGCTGCCCAGCGTCACCTGCTCCTTGGCGCTGGAGCCCTGGATCTGCGGTTCACTGACCTTGATCTGAGTCAGCCACTCGTCCATGTAGTCCTGGGCCTTGAGGAAGTAGTCCTCTTCCAGGCCATCGGGGCTGGCCATCTGTTTCTTGATCTTGGCGATCAGTGAGTCAGAGACGTATTTCTTCATCTCGGGGACGTTGTCGGTCAGAGGGTCCTTGTCTTCGCTGAAGGTTTGCAGGTACCAGCTGTAGAAGGCCTGAGTGGCGGGTTTTGGCGAGCTGGCGCAGTCGGCCAGGGCGACCGACTGATGCATGGCGACCGCTGCCAACAGCGAGCAGAACAGCATTCTCATGGGGAACCCCTTACGGATGGCGATAGATTTTGTAGGCAGGCTTTTGCACCCGATAGGAGTGACCCGGGTAAAAACCGTGCAGTTGCTTGAAGTCTGACACCCAGATGGTGCCGTTGAACATCGCCATGTGGCCGTGGGGGTGCCCGGGAATGGGCTGGATTATGACCACGTCGCCTGCTGCGGGCGTCTGGCCGGCCGGTTGCTCGATAAAACCGGCAGAGGTCAATGAAGAGCCGAAATCCTTGGCCGAGTGCTTCCTGTGCAAAATCACCCCACCGCCACCGGCTTCGATCGCTTTGCGGGTATAGGCCGCGCAGCGCCCGGTACTGCCGGCGTGAGCGTGCGCGTTCAAGTGACTGATAGCGGCTTGTTTATTCCACATTCCTTGTTATCCGAGAGTCCTGAAGAGCGGCGATTCTATGCTTGCGCAGGGGGGGCGGAAATACTGGCTAAGTGCCTTTTCTTCGGGCTTTGGGGGGCGTATCACAGTTATCGTTCAGGCCGCTAAAACCGCGTTGAGTCCACTTCGGCAAAGGTTGCCCTGACCATTCAACCTGGCTGTAGCTCAAGGACGTTGCGCGCCGCCGTTTGCACCCGGTTGCGCCCCCGGTCCTTGGCGCCATACAGCGCTTCATCGGCCAGGGAAAGCAGGCGCGGCAGATCGTAGCCTTGGGTTTCACTGGTTACTACGCCAATGCTGACACTGAGCAGCCCTGGCTCCAAAAGAGGCAACCGGGCAAATGCCTGGCGAATCCGTTCGGCGACCCGCACGGCGGACTGCTCGTTGGTCGATTCCAGCAGGCAAGCGAACTCTTCACCGCCGATGCGGGCAAACACGTCTTTGTCGCGCAGGTTTTCCGAGAGCACCCGACTGAAGGCGATCAGCGCCTGGTCACCGGTCTGATGGCCAAAGGTGTCGTTCAGGCGCTTGAAATGGTCCAGGTCGCACAGCAGCAAGGCCAACGGCGCACCTCTGCGCTGGCATTCGATCAGCATTTGTTCGCCATGGACCATGAATGCCCGGCGGTTGCCGATTCCCGTCAGGGCGTCGCAGAAGGCCGCGGCCTTGAGGCGCAGTTCGACCCGTTCCTTGACCATGCACAGGGTCACGTAGGCGATGCCGATCACATACAGCATCGATTCGAACAACATGAGCGAGAACAGCGGCACTCCGGCGCCGTAGCCTTTGAACACCTGATCCATGGCCAGGCCCTGGTCAATCACCGCGCGCACGCTGTAGAACACGGTGTGCAGCAGAGTCAGGGCCAGTGCAGGCATATAGGCAACTTCCAACTGCCGACGGCTGCGCCAGAACTCCAGCATGATCAGCAGGCCATAGCCGGCCACCAGCAGCGAATACACCGAGACCCGAACCGTCATCGACTGGTAGAACGCTGGAACCATGCACAGGGCCAGCCAGATGCCGGCCCCGGCGAGCATGCCCGGGGCATGGGGCGAACGCCCCGCGAACACCCGCATGGCCGTCCAGTTTAAGGCTGCGCTGAGTAAAAGGGTCACGTTGCCTAGGACCTTGGGCACGAGATCGGCCTCAAGGTCGCGCAAGCTGACAAGCAACATTCCGGCAGCCGCCAGCAACATCGTGCCGCCTAGGTAGGCCAATGCACGCTCACGGGTTTCCCGCAGCCAGGCATGGAAGGTTAGCAGTCCCATTAAGAAGAAAATGAAGACTGACACCACGAGCAGTGTGGGGATGTGAAGTTCCGTACTCAGGGATATGGCCAAGCATCCTATCAGGGCTGAGTTGCGAGTATTGGTGCAATTGCAAATGGTGCTGGAAACTTACAGTTGGAGCTCTTATTGGTCGTTTTTTTGTTTCGTTCTGAACGTAAGTTGTAGGGGATGAGTTGATATTATGTAAATGGTGTCGGGGTTGTCAGTGGGTTTTAAAGTTTGGTGGTTCAGGTGGTTTTTTTTGGTGAATGGTGTTGGTTGGAAAGTGATTGTTCAAAAAAAAATGGTGTTTTGGTGTGTCACTTTAAATCTTATTGGATTTTGTGTGAGTGTGTTTTTGGAAGTTGAACAGGAAAGTGTTTAAAAGGTGAGCTGGCCAAACAAGAGCTGGTCTGTGTTTGGCACATAAGTGCTCTGTTGTTTTTTGAGCTTACCCGTGCTCGGCAATAAAACTATTCGCAGTTTTACATACGAAAAGAATATCTTCCTTAGTATGAAAGAAAGAGATGGGCAAGCTTAATGTGGTTTTGTGTATTTGCTCGGATATGGGGAAGCTACCGCTAATAATTCCCTTCATAGCAACCTGGTCAATAGGGGGGATCGGGTAGTGAATTTCGGTCCCTACGCCATGCTCTAAGAGATAGTTTTTCAGCTTGTCGCGATGGGGGTGTCTTATATTGAAGATATGGAATACATCTCCAAAGTCTTCATTGCGAAGAGGCTTGATGAATGCCTTGTCAAGATGGGTGAAGTATATTTCAGCTAGAGCCTGTTTGTGTTTGTTTATTTTCTCTAGCGACTTGAGTTTTATGTTCAGGAACGCAGCTTGTAATTCATCAAGTCTGGAGTTGTAGCCCACTAATTCATTATGGTATTTTTTTACAGATCCATAGTTTCTTAGTTTTTTTATGACGCTATCTAGAGCCTCATTGGCACTTATAACAGCTCCAGCATCACCCAGCGCTCCCAGGTTTTTAGTAGGGTAGAAGCTGAAACAACCGAAGTCTCCAAAGGTGCCTGTTATCTTGCCCTTATAGGTCGAACCGTGAGACTGAGCGCAATCTTCAATAAGGCGTAGTTCATGCTTTTTGCAGATATCTAGAATTGGGTCCATATCGCAGGATTTGCCATATAAGTGTACAACCAAAATGGCTCGAGTTCGTTGTGTAATATGGGCTTCGATTTTACCAGGGTCTATATTGTAAGAGTAAAGGCAGGGCTCAACCAATATAGGCTTCAATCCAAGGCGCACAATCGCGATAATGGTTGCAATATAGGTATTTGCTGGAACGATGACTTCATCTCCGGCTTGGAGGTCTAGTGCTTGCAGTGCAAGAACTAATGCATCAAGGCCGTTGGCGACACCAGTACAGTAATCCGCACTCAAATATTCAGCAAAAGCTGACTCGAATTGAGCGACATTCTTTCCTAGTACGTACCATCCACTTTCGAGCACTTGTTTGAAGGCGCTTTCATACTCCATGAAGAAAGGAGCGTTCAGACGACCTAGATTTTCATATTCGATCATGGATATTTCTCATCAATATAGTCAGATGAATCATAAAGCTCAGAAGCTAGGACCAGTAAAGTCGCTGATGTGGTGAAATCTTGCATTGTATGCCAGTCTTTTGCATCCAAAAGCAAACATTGATCAGGACTATCTAAAGTGTAGGTCCTTTTATCAGTTCCATCATCTACAAAAATTTTACAACTACCACCCAGGCAGATCAGCGCTTGTTTAGTAGTTTTATGACGGTGTCCGCCACGCTGACCTACAACATTGTAAATGTAATAAATTCGCTTTACTAAGAATGGTATCTGTTTTTCTATTACTGATAGAGATCCTCGTGCATCAGTAAATGTTGGGATAACTATCAGTTTGGCCATTATCTATAAAACCAGTTGATTAAATGAATATTATAACACCCGGTTATTTTTTGTCGCAACTTTCGTGCAAGGCTCCTCCAGTCATTGGGAGCGGGCCTGGTGATGGATAGGCTGCCAGTGGCTGACGTCTTGGTTTGAATTGACTGCTCAATTTGCATGAGATGCTTTACGTATGGCTGGTATACCATTTTTTTGGTTTTTTCGGAGAGTCTATACCCCCCAAGATCAACCTTCTGATCTGGTAGGATTTTAAATCCATGAAAGTGGAAAAAGACCAAGTCGAATGCTTGCTGCGTAGTCAACTCAGTGCCTGTTACCTGTTGATCAGTAAGAGTAAAGGCATATTGTTGTACATTCCAAGGGGCCACACCACCACCTAAATGGTAGAGCACATGAACCTCCTCGAAGCGTTCCGTCCAGTCGTCCAGATACTTCTGATCGCCGAAGCGCCCATCTTCGAACCTATCGAAACACCACTCTAGGCATGCTTCTGCCCACCAGCGAAGGGCTTTCATCCCTGCTTTTGTGGATTTGAAGGTCATGAATTGAACGCAGTATTTTCCACTGGTAGTCTCTTGATTGTATATCTCTGTGTAGCGGTGTTCCGTGATCAGGACGGAGTTGCTCTGCATCTCATCAATGAGAACGACTGGATTTGAAAAGAAATATAGATCTGCATCCAGATAGGTGCAGTTTTCTAAATTATAATGCTCTAGTGCATGCAGGATAGTAAAGGGAGTGCATGTCCAACAGTATTCACCTGGGCTACGCTCTTTCTTAACTGAGAGCAGCGCCTCGGTTTCAAACTCCTCTAGGGATATTATCGTTACGTTAGGAAGATTTTCGTTTGAAAGGTATTCGTAGGATAGTTTGTCAAATGCGAATATGAATAAATGAAAGGTCTGGCAGTTGACGCTCAAGGATTCATACATGGCAAGTCCTCGAGACATGTATCGAGAGTCAAATAATGTGCAAAAGTTATACATGTTGCTATCCCTGAGGCTTTGGTTTTTCTTGGGTGTTTACGTTTGGGTGCAAGTTGATGGCTGAAAGTTAAGCGAGTTTTTCAGCAAAGATCCCCATGTACTCACCGCCTTTGATGTCACCGTCAATATGTGTAGGGAAACATTCTAGGATTTTATAATTGTGGCTTTTCAAATGGCTGATTATCTTGTCAAGGTCGAGTATGCGACAGGGGTAGCTCGCTGAGTATATAGATGGATGTACCCGTTGTACTTTGATTATGTCTCGACCATTTTTTCCCATGGGGGTTCGATCAATCAAAACGAAGGGGGGGGCAACCGAGAGTAACCGTTCAAGCCACTCGTACGGCTCAGGTAGATAGTGCAGGACACTTGAGAGTAAAATTACATTTGGTTGATGCGCGCTGATACTTTCTTCAATGGTTTTATGGAAGCAAAGACTCTGGTCTTCAAGGTGTTCTGAGCCGAAGCTTGTAAAATGTTCCTGCTCAACAATTGACCAGTGTGTCTTCAGTCCAGAGATAAACAGTCGATTGTTGAAATAGCTACTGCCCAGGCTTCCCCCGAAGTCCAGTACATTCAGTTCGCCGGAGGAGCGAGCGGCAACGTGCATTAGACAGGCCAGCGACTCCCAGGAGTATTGGGGGGACTCGAAAAGTACAGAGTCACGTTCACAAAAATACTCTCCACTCTTCACTTTAAGTGCGGCCTGTTTGACGCTCTCAAAGATGGGGCCTGCGGCGTAGCCGTCCTTGCATTCGTCTTCAGCTTCTTGCCAGGATGGGTAGTCTCCCATAAAGCCGAAACGTGAGCTTTTAATCGCTCTGTATGCGCTGAGAATTATTGGCGGTAGAAACTGCTTTATAATTTTCTTCATCGTATTCTCCGCATAATTGCACGAATGGCTCGGCGAAAAAAACTCGGTCTGGTTGAGTAGAAGTATTCCGTTATTCGAGCCCGGGCGACTGTATTTTCTTTTGTACTATTTAATGACAATGGGGGGTAGTGTTTCAAAATGTCGGCATCAAAATGATTAGTTGTTTCAGAATGAGTGCCTGAGCCATCATTGCCAATATTATGGACGAATGATTGTGATGGATAAAGTGTAACCATTCCTCTTAGGAATGCAGATGCATACCAGCGTATAGCCCAGGAGTTATTTTTACCCTCCACTTGATCTTGAAGCATTTTTGTATATTTGTAGCCTCCTGAGAAGTCAAAGTCTGCTTTGTCAGGGGCGTTATTAATTTGCTCTAGTAACAAGTTTCCATCAGCTTCAAAGTGTTGCCAGGCACGGTCCCAGGTTGCCCAGCCCCAGCAGTCTGCTCCCTTTATGAAAAAATAATTAGGCAGGTTTTTATTGTTTATCGGATAAATGTAGCCATGAATACTCGCGACCTCAGAGTGCTCTTGGTACATCTCAAGAGCGTCATTCATGTAGTTTAGAAAGTATGGGCTTGTAACTAAATCATCTTCTAGGACAATGATCCGTTTACTGGTTTTCAAGATTTCGCTGACACCGCTTATAATAGATTTGGCGAGTCCGAAATTCTGTGCTCTGTGGATGATGGTAACCGACTGAAAGCCCGTTATTGACGTGAGATAGTCTCGAACCTTTGAGACGCCTTCTTCATTTTTTTTCGATTTTGCCGAGTCCGAATAGATAAAGATATCCGTTTTAGGCGCCAGTTTATTTAGCTGTAACGAGTTTATGGTTGACCGTAGATGTTCAAGTCGGTCATATGCAAATATTACAACTGGCGCGTACAAAATAATCTCTCCAAATTTCAGGTTGCCACAAGGTGTGCTTGTAACACCCAAGCAGGCTTCTATGGGCATCCATCATCTGACTGTAAGTTTTTTGGTGGCTTGGGTCTTAAAGCCCCAAGCAATTTCCTGATTTGTAAAATATGGAAGTTTCCGAAATATAAGTCACGATGGGGGCTAGCCCCCTGAATTCAAGTTTCCGATATCCATTGCTAATTAAGAAATCAATACCTTCTTGGTACTCTTCTCTGTCTGAGTTGTCGAGTAATATAACGCCATCCTCAGCAATTTTGCGGATGCTTTGCTTAAGACAATTAACTCGATCTCGTCCGTCTACTACAATGATGTTCCAGTTTTCACCGCATTCCAATGCGCGGCAGTATTCACCATCGTACGACAATTCGACATATTGAAGGGTGGCATTTTTAGGCATTTCAGATTTAACTTTTTCATACCAGTTGAAGTCGTGCTCAACCGAGCTCACCACTGCAGCGCGTTTTGCCCACCACAAGGTACTGTTACCACTGCCGTACTCAAAAACCTTCATATTTTGGTTGATGCGTCGCGATAAAAAATCTATAGCAGGATACGTGATCCAAGGTATTGGATTGGAGTCTGCATCGATAGAAGCGTACGAGGTTGCACTTAGCTCCCAGCCATAATTTTTAATGGCGTTTCTTTTTAGTCTGAATATATAGAGAAGCCCAGTCTTTTTTAATATGAGCTCGAAAGCTGGGCGTAGGTATTTCTTTATATTCACGTGTGTGCCTCTTTTAAGAATAGAATGCCTTTGATTTGCAGGATAAAGGACTCTTTTGCAAAAAACCAATTTATCCCTACTGCAGATACAAATTGCGCAATTATGGCTACGATTGCCGCTCCTTTAAGGCCGTAGATTGGGATTAGGAGTGAGTTTAAGATAATGCAGGAGGCGGCACCTAGCAGAGTTCCATATAATCTAACCATTCCTTTTTTTTCATTGACCAGCCACAAGCTATGCGCAACGCCGAGCCAGGTAAAGCAATTTGAGAATATATATATTCTAAGAATGCCGGCGGATTCGCTAAAGTCTGCTCCGAATAAAAGTGAGACAATAAATTCGGAAAGCGCTGCGGTGCACAAGGCTATAAATAATGCGGCATAGAAGTTGGCTCTGAATATTTTGATTAAAAGTGATCTATATCTTTCTTTGTTTTCACCATGCAGTCTACTGATGGTTGGCATCAAAACGACCGATATAATGACAGGGACAAAATTTGGAGCCATGGCGATAGGGAGAATTGCAGAATATATGCCCAAGGCTTTTGCTCCTAACATCTCTTTAATCATGAGTTGGTCAATTCTCATGTAGATGATGACTGCCAAGCCGCTTAAGATAAATGGCCAGCACTCTTTTAAAAGCGCTATTGCTGTACTTCTTACTGTGTGCCATCTTTCATTGCAGGGGAAACGTCTGTAAGCAAAAAATAGCCCGGCTGCTGAAATTATTATGTCTAGAGATATAGCCATTGCAAAGGCAATTAGGGGGGCATTTGAAAGTATCATTAGTACTTTCAGGATACTCGAGATTATGTAAGCTACTAGTTTTGCGATAACGGTGCGTCGATTCTGGCCTTGGCTCTGAAACCATAGATCAATTGTATCTGCAGCCTGGAAAATTAGTGTGCCGCCAGCAAGTGCTGCTATTAATACAGTGGAGCTTTTCCAGTCATGTATAATTGCCATGCTACATACGGCAACTAACCAACAAATAACCCCTGCCAGAAGACGTAGACTAAAACTGGTGCCTAGTATGTAGCTGGCGGCATCTTTGTTTCGTGATATCTCGCGAATGATGATTCCGTCCAGTCCCAAGGTTGCAACCGCTTGGAAAAACGCAATATAAGCAACAATGTATGCAAGCTCTCCGTACTCAGTTGGCCCTAGGTATCGCGCTACCCAGGCGCCAACAAGTAGCCCAAGAAACATTCGGACGAACTTGTCAAGTAGTAACCATCCGCTGTTGTGGATGATCGAAAAGATATTCACTCGTCCGCTTAGTCGCTCACGTAGGGGGGGCGGTAGAAAACGTAACCAAACGGGGTTTTTAAAGTTGCTCATATTTACAATGTATGAAGATGTTGTGCATTGCACCATCTCTAAAGTTTTTGGGGGGTGCGTTCAATTAATGGCTTCTGGATTATTTAATTTTGGAGTTGGCTTTTTATATAAAGTTATTGATTATCGGCCAATTGAGTAATAGGCAATGTTTTTGTTTTTCATTCTTTCTGTTTCAAACAAGTTTCTACCATCAAAAATAACCGGCTGACTAAGTTTCGCTGAAATCAGCCCGAAATCGGGAGCTTTAAACGCCTGCCACTCGGTAATGATCACCAAGGCATCCGCTCCCTCCAGTGCCGCCTCTTTGCTTAGGCATAGGCGAAGGTCGGCCCTGTCTTGATAAATCCGCTGCGCCTCACTCATTGCTTCTGGGTCGAACGCTTGAACAATAGCTCCGGCTCCCCATAGCGCTTCCATCAATACTCTGCTTGGAGCTTCGCGCATGTCGTCGGTATTGGGCTTGAAGCTCAGACCCCAAAGCGCAAAGACCTTACCTTTTAGCTCACCCTTAAAGTGGTTGAGTATTTTTTGGTATAAGACGCGCTTTTGTTCGTTATTACGATGCTCGACAGCTTTGAGAACCCTTGCGTCGAAATCTATGGATTCAGCGGTTCGAACCAGGGCTTGGACATCTTTGGGGAAGCAGGAGCCGCCATAACCTGCACCTGGATATATAAATTGATAGCCGATGCGCGGGTCGGAACCGATGCCTTGGCGAACCATTTCAATATCAGCGCCCAGTCTTTCCGCCAAGTTGGCCATTTCGTTCATGAAGCTGATTTTTGTTGCAAGCATGCAGTTGGCTGCGTATTTCGTCAGCTCCGCGCTGCGAACGTCCATGATAATGATTTTTTCATGGTTGCGGTTGAAGGGCGCATAGAGTTCGCGCATAGCATCTTCAGCGCGTTTGCTCGCCGTTCCAATCACAATACGATCAGGACGCATGCAGTCTGCTACCGCAGAACCTTCTTTCAGAAACTCTGGGTTTGAAACAACATCGAAACCAAGATCAGCTCTGTTGCGTTTGGAGAGGGCTGTGGCAACACACGCCCCCACTTTGTCAGCTGTACCTACAGGTACGGTCGACTTGTTGATGATGATTTTCGAGTTTTGCATGTTTGTCGCGATGGTTTCAGCTACCGTCAGGACGTATTTGAGGTCGGCTGAGCCATCCTCGTCGGGAGGTGTACCTACCGCGATGAACTGGATATCACCATGCATCACACCTTCGGCTGCATCAGTCGTGAATTGTAGGCGACCAGCCGCGTAGTTATTTGTTACTAGGGTCTCTAGACCCGGTTCATAGATCGGAATCTTTCCTTTTTTCAGGTTTTCGATTCTATTTCGATCAACATCAACGCACACCACATGATGTCCCACTTCAGCCAACACAGCTCCTTGGACAAGCCCAACATAGCCCGTGCCGAAAACGGTGACATTCATAAATAATCCTTTCTTAGAAAAACTGCAGATATGACCTGTAGCAGGGGGGCTAGGCGGTGCTCGGTGTTTTTTGCCCCGTACCTTGTTGGTTCCAGACCTTTTTGTGCATAGGCTATCAGGGAGATTTTAGAATTGGGTAGGATTATTTCGGTGTAATTAAAAAGCCGGCTTGTGGCCGGCTTCTCGGGGACTGGCTTGGTTCATTTTTGGTAAACCGCACCAGCCTTCAAAACGTACACCCAGCTCTTGCGGCTGGCTGTGGGACTGGGCAGGAAAGTCATCCGCTTCGTCGGGCGATCTGACCGCAGGGAGGGTCGATGCGCAAATGTGGGGCGCAGCATACGCATATTCGCCGGCAATTCCCAGTGCGAAGCGCTATCCAGAGGCCCTGGGGACGAAAATAGTGCGTGGGAATTTGTTGCCGGATGCGTGTTTGGTGCGGCCTTGTTGGCTGGCAAGACGGCTGCGATGGGGGAACAGGTACGAAAAAGCCCCGATCACTCGGGGCTTTCTCTTGAAGCTTGTCGCTCGAAGCTTAACGCTGCTTCTCAGCCTTTATAGGCGGCAACCGACTTCAGGATCTCGGCGCGGGCTGCATCGGCATTGCCCCAACCGTCGATCTTCACCCACTTGCCTTTTTCGAGGTCTTTGTAGTTCTCGAAGAAGTGCTTGATCTGTTCCAGCAGCAGGGCTGGCAGGTCGGTGTATTCCTTCACGTCGACATACAGCTGGGACAGCTTGTCGTGAGGAACCGCGATCACTTTGGCATCGCCGCCGCCGTCGTCGGTCATGTTCAGGATGCCCACTGGGCGAGCACGGATCACCGAGCCTGGCGCTACTGGGTACGGGGTCACGACCAGCACGTCGAGGGGGTCGCCGTCGTCAGCCAGGGTGTTGGGGATAAAGCCGTAGTTGGCCGGGTAGAACATGGGGGTGGCCATGAAACGGTCAACGAACAGGCAGTCGCTGTCTTTGTCGATTTCGTACTTGATCGGCGCGTGGTTGGCCGGGATTTCGATAGCGACGTAGATGTCGTTCGGCAGGTCTTTGCCCGCCGGAATCTTGCTGTAGCTCATTGGGCGTTGCCCCCGTTAGTTGACCAAATGACTTGGCCGGATTGACCAAAAAGTGGCGGCGATTATAGACACACTCCGCAACCGATGCTACGTGCCAAGGGTCGTAGAACCTTGGTTGTACTGTCTCGCAGACATGTTCGGGTGGGCCGTGCGACCGGCGGTTTTGCCATCGGTCGGCAGGCTTGGCAGTGGTCTTTCAACTGGCCTTCAGATGAACAACGTATCAGCGCGACAGGACATTAGTGATGCGTTTGATAGACCGGATCTTCAGCTTGAAGTTGCTGCAGTCGGGCCAATGGATTCTGCCGATAAAACAGCTGCAACTGTTCATAGACTTTCGGATAGGCCGCCACGAGCAAGTCCGGGGCACTGAAGAAGTACTCGCTGGTGACGGCGAAGAACTCCGCCGGGTTTTCCGCCGCGTAGGGATCGATGGCGGTTTCCGCCTCCGGATCATGGTCGAGCTGGCGGTTGAGATCGTCGTAGGCACTTTGCATCACCTGCGCCCAGTCGCTGACCCGCATGTCGCTGTGCAGCGGCGGCAGGCCATTGGCGTCGCCGTTGAGCATGTCCAGCTTGTGGGCCAGTTCGTGGATCACCAGGTTGTAGGCTTCCCAACCGCCACTGGCCAGCACCCCAGGCCAGGCGAGGATGATCGGGCCCTGCTGCCAGGCTTCACCGCTGTGCTCGCCGTCCCATTCATGCTCGATACCGCTGGCATCGCGGTGGCGCTGGGGGCTGAGGAAGTCGTCGGGATAAAGAATGATTTCATGGAAGCCCTGGTACCAGTTCAGGTCGCCCAGGTGCAGCAATGGCAGTTGCGCCTGGGCTGCCAGCAGCAGGCGTTGCTCCTGATGCAGCTCCACGCCGGGCAGGGCGGTGAGGTGCTTGTCATCGAGAAACAGCACGCTGGCTTCCCTGAGCCACTGGTCCTCGGCAACGCTGAGGCCGTCGAGGAAGGGCAGGTGCTGGCGCACCCGCTGCCAGGTTTCATCGCTGACCGGGTGCTTGGCCAGCCGGCGCTTGCGGCGCCAGGCACTGAGGGACCACATGGTGTTTAGCGGGTTTCGGCTTTTTCAGCGCTGCGGCCGAAGCGGCTGCGCAGCACGCCAATGATCATCGGCACCAGGGACAGCAGGATGATGACCACCACCAGCAACGACAGGTTTTTCTTGATGAACGGTACGTTGCCGAAGAAGTAGCCCAGGGTCACCAGGCCGCCGACCCAGAGGATGGTGCCGATCACGCTGAAAGCGAAGAATCGTGGGTAGGGCATGCGGGCCACGCCAGCGACGAACGGTGCGAAGGTGCGGATGATCGGCAGGAAGCGCGCCAGGGTTACGGTCTTGCCACCGTGTTTTTCATAAAAATCATGGGTTTTCTGCAGGTAGTCGCGACGGAAGATCTTCGAATTGGGGTTGCTGAACAGTCGTTCGCCCGCGGTTCGCCCGATCACGTAATTGGTGCTGTCACCGAGGATCGCCGCCAGCATCAGCAGGCCCCCCAGCAGCACCGGGTCCATGCCGCCGCCCGCAGCGACTGCGCCGGCGATGAACAGCAAGGAGTCCCCGGGCAGGAACGGCGTCACCACCAGACCGGTTTCACAGAAAATCACCAGAAACAGGATGGCGTAGATCCAGGGCCCGTAGTTGGTCACCAACATGTCGAGGTAAACGTCGAGATGAAGGAGTAGGTCGATCGGGTTGAAATCCATGGGGGCACCTGTGGTGACAGCCTGGCTCGGCAGGCCTGTGCGATGACTCGGAGAAAGGGACTACAAGGATGTGTAGATTTTCTTACGCGCCGAAAAGGGCGGCCATTATAAAGGCAGAGAGGTGAAATGCGTGTTCAGATTGTAGCGGGGCGTTTCGGCGCGCAAAGCGCGGCAGGCCACCTGGGATCACCCCGGCCTGAGGGACTAAAGCGGCCCGCAGGCCGCTGTCGGTGAGATCAGCTATCGCTCAGAGGCAGGACGTAGTTCTTGAACTCGCTGTCTTCGCGAAAGCCCATGGACTCGTAGGTTTTCTGCGCCACGGCGTTGTTGCTGCTGGTGGACACACGCAGGCGGACGGCGTTGGTTTCCTTGGCCATCTTCTTTGCGGTGCGCATCAGGTTGTCGGCCACCAGCTGGCGCCGGGCATCTTCAGCGACGTAGATGTCGTTGAGAATCCATACGCGCTTGAGCGACAGGGAGGAAAAGCTTGGGTACAGCTGGCAAAAACCCAGCAATTTATTGCTGTCATCATCGGCCAGGGCCAGGTAGATCACCGATTCCTTGCGTCGTAGGCGCTTTTCCAGAAAAGCCCGGGACGAATCCGGATAGGGCAGGGCGCCATAGAACTCGCGGTATTTGACGAATAACGGGGTCAACAGATCCAGGTGCTCGAGGGTTGCTTGAGTAATCCGCATGGTGGCTCTCAACTTCAAGTGGATGTGACGGCACAGGTTGGATGACTCGGGCAGCCGTGTTCCGATGCTGCCCAAAGCGGGAAAAAAGCGCAATCGTCTTGCAAAATCACGCTTGGGGCGGCCCTAGAAGGAAGTTGCCCTTCATGTCTGCCGTTGAGTCGCTGTCCAGAGTCTGCACTTGTGCTTCGTCTTTGAGGTTTACTCCCGACAATTGCCGGCGGCAGGCTTCACGCATCAAGTACAGCAGGCGATGGGCGGCCATGCCATAGCTCAGGCCTTCCAGGCGCACATTGGAGATGCAGTTGCGATAGGCATCGGTGAGCCCGACTTTCGGCTGGTAGGTGAAGTACAACCCCAGGCTATCGGGAGAACTGAGCCCGGGACGCTCACCGATCAGGATCACAGTCATCTTCGCCCCCAGCAGTTCGCCAATCTCGTCGGCCACCGCTACCCGACCCTGTTCCACCAGGATCACCGGCGACAGCGACCAGCCTTCGGCGGCGGTCTGTTCCTCCATGCGCGCCAGAAAGGGCAGGGTGTGGCGATGCACCGCCAGGGCCGACAGACCATCGGCCACCACCACCGCCAGGTCGACCCCACCGGGATGGGCGCTGGCGTAGTCGCGCAGGCTCTGGGCCGATTCATCACTGAGCCGGCGCCCCAGGTCGGGGCGTTGCAGGTAGCTGTGGCGATCGGTAGCGGCGCTATGGAGCAGCAGGCTGTCACGGCCGCGCTCGGCCAGTTGGGCGCTCAGGCCGGCGTGGTCGAAGGGCAGGTGCACGGCATCCCGGGCCTGGGCGTGGGCGAATTGGAAGTCCAGTTGGGCGCCGGTCGGCAAGCTGGTGCCGGTGCGGCCCAGGGCGATGCGCGCGGGGGTCAGGCGGCGCAGTTCCAGCCAGGGATTTTGCGAGTCGGTCGGATGTTTTTGCATGTGCCTGTTCCTTATCCCAGCTGGGCCAGTGCCTGGCGGAAAGCCGGTGGCAGGTTGTTGCCGAAATGCACCTTGCCGTCGGCCTGGGTGAAGATACCGGTCCTGGCTAGCCATTGTTCGAACTCAGGGGCAGGTTTCAGGCCCAGGGTCTGGCGAGCATAGAGTGCGTCGTGGAAGGACGTGGTCTGGTAGTTGAGCATGATGTCGTCGGAGCCGGGGATGCCCATGATGAAGTTGATCCCGGCCACGCCCAGCAGGGTCAGCAGGTTGTCCATGTCATCCTGATCGGCTTCGGCGTGGTTGGTGTAGCAGATGTCGCAACCCATGGGCACGCCCAGCAACTTGCCGCAGAAGTGGTCCTCAAGGCCGGCGCGGATGATCTGCTTGCCGTTGTAGAGGTATTCCGGGCCGATGAAACCGACCACGGTGTTGACCAGGAACGGCTTGAAATGCCGGGCCACGGCATAGGCGCGGGTTTCACAGGTTTGCTGGTCGATGCCGAAGTGGGCGTTGGCCGAGAGGGCGCTGCCCTGACCGGTCTCGAAGTACATCAGGTTCTGCCCGAGGGTGCCGCGGTTCAGGCTCAGGCCTGCTTCATAGCCTTCCTGGAGCACGTTGAGGTTGATGCCGAAGCTGGCGTTGGCGGCTTCGGTGCCGGCAATCGACTGGAACACCAGATCCAGGGGGACACCGCGATTGATCGCCTCGATGGAGGTGGTGACGTGGGTCAGCACGCAAGCCTGGGTCGGGATCTCGTAGCGCTGGATGATGGCGTCGAGCATTTCCAGCATGGCGCAGATCGAGGCGATGCTGTCGGTGGCCGGGTTGATGCCGATCATCGCATCGCCGTTGCCGTACAGCAGGCCGTCGAGAATGCTCGCGGCAATGCCCGCCGGCTCGTCGGTGGGGTGGTTGGGTTGCAGGCGGGTGGACAGGCGCCCGCGCAGGCCCAGGGTGCCGCGAAACTTTGTCACCACGCGAATCTTCTGCGCCACCAGGATCAGGTCCTGGACGCGCATGATCTTCGACACTGCGGCGGCCATTTCCGGGGTCAGGCCCGGCGCCAGGGCCCGCAGGCTCTGCTCGTCGGCGGCGTCACTGAGCAGCCAATCGCGAAAACCGCCAACGGTGAGGTGGCTGACGGTGGCGAAGGCCTGCTTGTCATGGCTGTCGATAATCAGCCGGGTGACTTCGTCGGACTCATAGGGAATCAGCACTTCTTCGAGAAAGTGCTTGAGGGGGATATCCGCCAGGGTCATCTGGGCAGCGACCCGTTCGCCGTCGTTGAGGGCGGCGACACCGGCCAGAAAATCTCCGGAACGGGCCGGGCTGGCCTTGGCCATGACTTCCTTGAGGCTGTCGAAGCGATAGGTCTGAGAACCTACGCTGTGGGAAAATTGGGCCATCTCAGTCTCCGTTTCAACGATGTAGGGGCGTTGCCGAGTGCTGGCGGATCATCAGGATGCCACCTTCTTCAGCAGGTTTTCCAGACGGTTTCCGGCAGCCCGATGGTGGAGGATGGCAAAGGCCTTTTCCGCCACCAGGCTGCCGCCTTCCAGCGGTGGCAGGCCACCGCTGTAGATGTTCGAAATCACGGTGTATTCGTAGCGAATGTCCGGGTTGCCGCTGAACTGGGCGGCGGCGCGGCGGGCCTGGTCGTCCGGCAGGCGGTAGCCCAGGTAGGCGGACATGCTGCGCGAGGCCAGGGCATCGCCGCCGGGACGCTCGCCGATCAGTACGATGATCAGTTGCGGTTGCAGGGCTTCGCCCACCGACTCCGCCAGCTTGACCCGGCCATAGGGCGCGAGGATCGGCTGGCCGATGCGCAGCTCGCGACTCTGCAGACCGTCCATCAGCACCGGCAGCAGCTCGGGAATGTTGTGGTGGATGGCTTCGGCGCTGAGGCCGTCGGAAATCACGATCTGCACGTCGTTGTATTCCGGTTGCAGGCGCCGCAGCACCTCCTCGGTCAGCCGCGCGCCCAACTCCGGGTCTTGCAGGTGGGCCAGCTTGTCCGGGGCAGCGGTACGCAGCTCGCGCAGGGGAATGGCGCCGATTTCGGCAGGGCGCAGGTCGACGTAGATCGCCTCTCGGGCCACCGCGAGGTTGGCGCGCACGGTCCGCGACACCGCGTTGGCCGGGCGTGGGCCGGCGTTGTCAAAGCCGTAGGTGGCCGGGGTGGATTCGAGCAGGCGCTGGAAGTCGATGTCCGACTCACAGAAGATTCGCGGGTTGCCCCAGTTCGGTCCGCGTTCCACGTTGCCGTGGGCGTCCTCCTGGAAAATCCCCTTGCCCAGGGCCCAGCGCAGGTATTCCGGGGCCGGCGCCAGGTCGTGGACTTCGCGCAGGGTCTGGTTGTCGTGGGCGCTGGTGTCGAAGTAGGCGAGCATGCGGTCGGTGCTCAGGTACACGTCCATGAAGAAGTTGGCGCCGGCGGCGGTCAGCAATTCGGTGGCCATTTGCTGGCCTTCCAGGGTCACCTGGGAGTGCAGGGTGTAGCAGGGCGCCATGCCCATGGGCAGCCCCAGTAGCTTGCCCATGAACTGGTCCTGCAGGCAGGAATAGGTCATCTCGAAGTTGTCGAGGTGGGTTTCCGGGCCGATGAAACCGGTGACGTTGTTCACCATGTACGGCCGATAGCGCCGGGCCAGTCCATAGCACAGGGCTTCGCAGGTGGTCATGTCGATGCCTTCGTGCTTGCCGTAGGTCAGTTCGCTGCCCTGGCCGGTCTCGAAGTACATGAAGTTTTCTGCAACATCGCGCAGCGGGCCGCGCTCGGTCATGGTCTGCCAGGCTTGATCCAGCAACTGCACGGTGACATCGAACTCGTCGGTCAGGGTGCGTTCGGTGCCGGCCAGGCTCTGGAACATGATTTCCACTGGCGCGCCCTGGTCGAGGCAGGCCAGTTGGGTCTTGATGTGGGAGAGCACGCAGATCTGCGTCGGTGCTCCGGTTTCCCTACGCAATTTATCCAGGTGACGCAGGGTGGCGCTGATGTTGTCCACGGTGTCGATGGCCGGGTTAAGGCCGATCAGCGCGTCCCCCGAGCCCATGCTCAGGCCGGTGTAGACCAGCAGCGTGATGCCGCTGAGGTTGTCGGTGGGATGGTTGGGCTGTAGCCGCGACGACAGAGTACCGGGCAGGCCCACCAGGGTCCGGGCCTTGGCCGCCGCGCCGCTCTTGAGCTTTTTCGACAGCAGGATCAGTTCATGCACGTCCAGCAGCTTGGCCAGGGCCGCCACCATGACCCCGGTCAGGGCCGTGCCGATACGGCGTATTTCAGTGCCATGGCTGCGCAGCAGGCGATCTTTCAGGGCGCCCAGGGTCAGGTCGGCGATCTCGCCAAAGACGCTGTGGTCGATGTCGTAGTTGACCTGCATGACGCTGTCGATGCGGCCGTGGCGATCTGTCAGCGGATGCTGGAAGTAGTGATCCAGGGTCAGCTCTGAGAGCACTTTGCGCGCCGCCTCGCGGGTGATTTCATCAGCCGCCGCGAGCCCTGCCACCCGGTCCCCGGCCTTGCTGATGTCGGCGGCGCCGAGCACCGCCTTGAGGCTGGCGAAGCCTATCTCGCGGTCCAGCACCCGGGTGCTGTAGGCCCGTTCGGCAAGCGCTTCGGGAAGGCGGATGTGCTGCAGTGCGGTGAGTGACATGGCAAGACGCTCCTTGGCCGGCATCGGCTCAGTGCACGCCGTAGAAGGCGACGGGCACGATGTGCTGGTGGGGTTTTCCCAGGTTGATGAAGTGTGCCGAACGCTCGCGTACTTCATCGATGACGATCAGGTTGCAAGAACTGCGCCCCCAATCCGTGGCGTAGTTGCCCAGGACCTTGCCGACGTTGCTTTCCAACAGCAGCACCAGCGGCCAGTGCGGGGCGGGTCGTGCTTGCTCCAGGGCGCGGGCCAGGCGTGCGCCCAGCTGTCGGATGTCTTCCAGTCGTGGCGCCTGGCCGTTGTCGAGCAATTGCAGGCAAGCGCCGTCGCAGCTGCTCAGTGCCAGGGCCAGGGCGTCGTCCAGTTGCTGCTCGGTGGCATCCATAGGCAGCCGGGCGACGATGGGCAGGTCCTTGAGCGGCAGCACCTCGGGCTGGGGCAGAAACAGGGTGCTGCCGGAAATCTCGGTGTTGTGCAGGGTCAGGCCGTAGACCGTGGCCCGACCGCGGTTTTCCGGCACCAGTCGGGAGGCCGCCCGCACCAGTCGCGGGTGGCGGGCAATGGCCAGGGCCAGATCGATGCCCAGATCGCCGTAATAGGTGATGCCGGGCATGGGTTCGCCTTGCAGGTGGCGATAGAGCAGCTCGCCCACACCACCGGAAAAAGTCAGGGCCGGGTCGGCATTGCGTGCAGGGAGGATCAGCGGCAGTTGCTCGGTCAGTTGGCCCAACGGGCTGGTAAAGAAGTGGCGATCACCTTCGGCAATGGCGACCAGGGCATCGATGTACCAATTGACCACCGCGTCCAGCTCGGAACGCTCCAGGACCTGTCCGGGATGCTTGCGGATTGCCAGGTGATCGAGCAGTGCCTGACCGAACTCCGATACGCCGCTGAGACGATAACTGCCCGGCTCGAACTGCAAGTGCCGAGCCCCGATGAAATGGCAGCCGCTGGCCAGGACGTTGCCATCCAGGCCCCAGGCGGCGTTGGTGGTGCCCCCGCCGATATCCAGGTTGAGTATCGGTTGCCGAGCGTGGAAGCGGCTCAGCGCCGAACAACTGCCCATGAAGGCCAGCCAGGACTCCAGCCCGCCGTCGTCGGCGCGCGTGATCAGGGCGTTGCCGATCAATTGGCCGACCAGTTGCGCCAGGGCCTGGGCGTTGTGCCGCCGCGCCGCCAGACCGGTGATGATCACACCACCGGAAAACAGCTGTTGCGGGCTTACGCCGGCCTGTTCGAGCCAGGTTTCGATCAGGGCCCGGATCGCGGCTTCATCGATGACCTGGTCCTTGAACGGGGTGAACACCGGCTCGCCACGAAACAGCACCCGTGGCTCGTTGAGGGCCATGCGTCCGGTGATGCAGTGGCTGCTCAGGCTGGCCTGGGCGATCAGCGCGCTGCTGGTGGTGGACCCGAAGTCCAGCCCCAGCAGCAGTACCGATGCGCCGCCCGTGATGGCTTGCATGCAGGCGTTCCTCGCCGCGCCGCAGTCAGGCGGTGGCCTTCTGGCCGGCAGGTTCCGGCGTGTCCAGCGCGGTGCCGCCCAGGTACTCGCCCGGGGCGATGATGCCCGCTGCCCGATCCTGGGCTTCCAGTTGCAGCGCCTTGGGCACCGACAGCCAGTAGGCCAGGCCGACGGCGACGAAGCCGGCGCAGATCTTGCCGATCAGTACCGGCAGGATGATGGTGGGCTGGAAGTTGGCGGTGAAGGACAGGTGGTCCCCCAGCAGGAAGGCGGCGCAGACGCCGAAGGCGATATTCACCACCTTGTCCTTGGGCGGCATGAGGCGCACCAGGCGGAACATGGCGAGGATGTTGGCGATGGTCGCCAGCATGCCGGCGCTGCCCACCGCGCTCAAGCCGATCTTGCCGCCGAGGTTCTCCAGGGGTTTGCCCAGGTACTTGCGCAGCAGGTAGACCATGGGGAAGGCGCCGGCCAGCATGATGCCGATGTAGCCGGCGGTTTCCAGGGCGCGGGTCTGGTCCTGGGCGTCGGCGATGATCGGGTGGAAGCCCCAGCCGCCAAATACCGCGGAGAAGACCCCGGTGAAGTATTCGACGATGGAGAACACCAGCACCAGCTTGATGGCCGCGTCCATGGCGCGGCCGAAGATGATGAAACCCTTGATCATCATGTCCGGCAAAAAGCGCAGGCCCAGGGCCAGGGCCACGACGAAGATCAGGATCGGCAGCAGGTTGGCGAAGATGCTGCCCAGGCCCAGGGCCAGTTGGTAGCTGGCTTCACCGTTGGTGCTCACCAGTTCGCGTACCACCGGGTTGCTGAAGGCCAGGATCAGGCTGGCGATCATCACCCCGACGGGGATGGTGAGGATGCCGGACATGATCCCCAGGGCCATGTACTTGTGGTCGCGCTTGTCGAGCATCGCCAGGCCCATGGGGATCGAGAAGACGATGGTGGCGCCGCCCATGAAGCCGGTGATCAAGGCCATCACCAGGGCTTCCTTGCTGGCGGCCAGGGCCGAGGCCAGCTGATAGCCACCCATGTCCGAGGCGATGATCATGGTCGCCGCCAGGGCCGGATCGGCGCCCAGGGAGTTGAAGAACGGACCGAAGACGGTCTCGATGACCACCGTCAGGTAGGGAATGGAAGCCATGATCCCTGCGGCCGGCACAAAGATGTAGCCGGTGGCATGGATGCCTTCCATGAATTCTTTGCCCAAGCCTCGCTCGCTGTCATAGATGGCGGCGAAGGCACCGATTACGGCGCAGAGCATGATGAGGTAGAGCACGTAGTTGCCGATCTGATCCATTGCGTTTGTCCCTTGTTATTGTTTTTCAAGCAGGGTCTGTGCACGACTGGTTTGGCGCAGAACTTCCGACAGCAGTGTCCCGTCCGGCAAGCCTTCGGCACCGGATCAGAGCAGGTGAACAAGTGCGGCAAGGCCGCCAAAAGGCCTCCCGGCGACCTGGGTCGCCGGGAGGGTCGATCAGAAGAAGCCCAGCGGGTTGATGTCGTAGCTCACCAGCAGGTTCTTGGTCTGCTGGTAGTGGTCGAGCATCATCTTGTGGGTTTCACGGCCAACGCCGGACTTCTTGTAGCCACCGAACGCGGCGTGGGCCGGGTACAGGTGGTAGCAGTTGGTCCAGACGCGGCCGGCCTTGATCCCGCGGCCCATGCGATAGGCGCGGTTGATGTCGCGGGTCCAGACCCCGGCACCCAGGCCGAACTCGGTGTCGTTGGCAATCGCCAGGGCTTCGGCTTCGTCCTTGAAGGTGGTGACGCTGACCACCGGGCCAAAGATTTCTTCCTGGAACACGCGCATTTTGTTGGTGCCCTTGAGCAGGGTCGGCTGGATGTAGTAGCCGCTGGACAGGTCACCGTCGAGTTTCTCCACTTTGCCGCCGGTGAGCAGCTGCGCGCCTTCGTTCTTGGCGATGTCGAGGTAGGAGAGGATCTTGTCGAACTGCTGCTCGGAGGCCTGGGCGCCGACCATGGTGTCGGTGTCCAGCGGATCGCCACGCTTGATCTGTTCGATCTTTTTCATCACCACTTGCATGAATTCGTCGTAGATCGATTCCTGTACCAGGGCACGGGATGGGCAGGTGCAGACTTCACCCTGGTTGAAGAACGCCAGCACCAGGCCTTCGGCAGCCTTTTCGATGAACTTCGGTTCGGCCTGCATGATGTCTTCGAAGAAGATGTTCGGCGACTTGCCGCCCAGTTCCACGGTGGACGGAATGATGTTCTCGGCGGCGCATTTCATGATGTGCGAGCCCACCGGAGTCGAGCCGGTGAAGGCGATCTTGGCGATGCGCTTGCTGGTGGCCAGGGCCTCGCCGGCTTCACGGCCGAAACCTTGCACCACGTTGAGCACGCCCGGTGGCAGCAGGTCGCCGATCACTTCCATCAGTACGGTGATGCCCAGTGGGGTCTGCTCGGCGGGTTTGAGTACCACGCAGTTGCCGGCAGCCAGGGCTGGGGCGAGTTTCCAGGCGGCCATCAGGATCGGGAAGTTCCACGGGATGATCTGCCCGACCACGCCCAGGGGTTCATGGATGTGGTAGGCCACGGTGTTGCCGTCGATTTCCGCGGCGCTGCCTTCCTGGGCCCGCAGGCAACCGGCGAAGTAGCGGAAGTGGTCGGCGGCCAGGGGAATGTCGGCGTTCAGGGTCTCGCGTACCGCCTTGCCGTTGTCCCAGGTTTCGGTGATGGCCAGCAGTTCCAGGTTCTGTTCGATGCGGTCGGCGATCTTCAGCAGGATCAGCGAGCGGGCCTGTACCGAGGTGGCGCCCCAGGCGTCGGCGGCGGCATGGGCGGCGTCCAGCGCCTTGTCGATGTCTTCGGCGGTGGAGCGGGGGAATTCGGCAATCGGCTGGCCATTGACCGGCGAGGTGTTGGTGAAGTACTGGCCTTTGACTGGCGCAACGAATTCGCCGCCGATGTAGTTACCGTACTTGCTCTTGAACGAAACAATAGCGCCTTCAGTACCGGGGTGTGCGTAACGCATGGTGGGTATCTCCTGGCTTTTATGCTTATGGGGGAGGACGCGCTATAGCGCATACCAAGCGTAGAGCAAAGGTCGGGCCAGTGGGGTGCAGGCCATATGAATCAAGGGTTTGCGGATGTTTCGAAGCGGTGCCAACGGCAGCGTGTGACGAATCTGGTACGGCACCGAGTGACAGTTTGTAACCTGGATGGCACAAGCTGTGACTCATGGGTCAAGCCGGCATTGCAATGAAACAGCGGCTGGAGGATGCTGGTTCGCGTGTCGAATCTTGTCGGATAGATCTGATGGTCTGTCCTTCTTTATAGGGCCGATTGCGGCCGGCAGCGGCGCCAGTGTTCCGTCTGAGCGTGACAGCGCATCAGGAGAATAATAAGAAATGCACAGTAGTAATCATCTGAGTCGACATGCCCAGCAGGTGCTGACGGTGGCCCAGGGTAAAGCCCATTTGCAGGGCCCCGGCAGCGATCCTTCCATTGCTCGCTCCTGGCTGCGCTGCCTTGAGGACTATCACCTTGATCCGGCCCAGGCCATGGCCCCCACAGTGCTGGAGCATGGTCGCCTGCTGGAAAGTCGCGAACGCCTGCAGGATGTGCTGCAAATAGCCGGCACCGAGATGGCCAACCTGCACCAGCAGTTGTCCGGCGCGGGCCATGCCGTGCTGCTGACCGATGCCCGGGGGGTGATCCTCAACTGCATCACCGCCCCTAGCGAGCGCAAGATTTTCGAGCATGCCGGTCTCTGGCTGGGCGCCGACTGGAGCGAGGCCCGGGAAGGCACCAACGGCATTGGCACCTGCCTGGTGGAGCGCCAGTCGCTGACCATTCACCAGGGCGAGCACTTCCGTGGCCGGCACACTGGCCTGACCTGCTCGGCGAGCCCGGTGTTCGATCCCCATGGCGAATTGCTGGCGGTGCTGGATGTGTCCTCGGCGCGTCAGGACGTTTCCCGGCAGAGCCAGTTCCACACCATGGCCTTGGTCAATCTCTCGGCGAAAATGATCGAGAGCTGCTATTTCCTGCGTTATTTCGAGAACCAGTGGCTGCTGCGCTTTCATCTACAGGCGGAGTCTGTGGGGCTGTTCAGTGAGGGCTTGCTGGCGTTTGACGGCGAAGGGCGAATCTGTGCGGTGAACCAGAGCGCCCTGAATCTGCTGGGACATATTCGCGGTGGCTTGCTGGGTAAACCGGTGGACAGCTTTTTCGACTGTTCCCTGGATGAATTGCTCAGTCGCGCCAGCATCAATGCCAGCGCCAGTTGGCCCTTGCGTACTCGGGATGGGCGGCGTCTGTTTGCCTTGTTGCGCGGTCAGCCGCACCCGGTATCGCAACCTGCGCCGCGGGTGCCGGCTGGTGTTACGCCGCCGCGCACTTCAAGCATCTGCCTTGGGGATGAAGGGCTGCAGAATGATTTTCGCCGGGCCTCGCGGGTGTTCGAGCGTGATGTGCCGCTGTTGATCAATGGTGAAACCGGCTCCGGCAAGGAGGCTTTTGCCAAGGCCGTGCACCAGGGCAGTGCCCGTTCGGATAAAACCTTTGTCGCCCTCAATTGCGCGGCGATTCCGGAGAGCCTGATCGAGAGCGAACTCTTCGGTTATCGCGGCGGCAGCTTTACCGGGGCGCGCAAGGAGGGCATGCGCGGCAAGTTGCAGCAGGCCGATGGCGGCACCTTGTTCCTCGATGAAATCGGCGATATGCCCCTGGCCCTGCAGACGCGTTTGCTGCGGGTGTTGGAAGATCGCCTGGTGGTGCCGATTGGCGGTGAGCCGCAATCGGTCAACGTGCGGATCATCAGCGCCACCCACCGGGATCTGCTGGAGCGGGTACGCGACGGCAGTTTCCGTGAGGATCTGTATTACCGGCTCAATGGTCTTGAGATCGCGCTGCCGGCCCTGCGTGAGCGCAGCGACAAATCCCAGTTGCTGGACTTTCTCCTGGCCGAAGAAGCGGGCGGGCAACCGGTGGTGCTGGACGAAGCGGCGCGTCAGAGCCTGTTGAGTTATTCCTGGCCGGGAAACGTGCGGCAATTGCGCAACGTCCTGCGAACCCTGGCGGCCTTGTGTGAAAACGGCCGCATTGGTCTGGAAGACCTGCCGCCGCTGATCCGCAACAGCCGCCCGGCGCCAGTTGCCGAGCCGGTTGCTGAAGCGCAGGAGCGCCCCCTGGAGGACGCCGAGCGGGTTGCACTACTGGCAGCCCTGGAGCAACAGCGCTGGCACATGACCCATACCGCCGAACAGCTGGGGGTCAGCCGCAACACCCTCTATAGAAAGCTGCGCAAACACGGTATTGCGCGTTAAACCGCACCTGTGACTGCCGGTACAGGGCCGCTTGCCTTGTGCCAGCGGCGGCAAACGCAACAGCCTCCCGGTCAGCTAATGGGTGCGATTTGCAGCCCTCTAGGCTAACCTGCGCCGATGTTTTATGAGGTCGACTATGCACATCCATATTCTCGGTATCTGCGGCACTTTCATGGGCTCGATGGCGGTTCTGGCTAAAGAACTGGGCCATCACGTCACCGGCTCCGACGCTAACGTCTATCCCCCCATGAGCACCCAGCTGCAAGCCCAGGGCATCGAGCTGACTCAAGGCTATGACCCGGCCCAGCTGGACCCGGCTCCGGATCTGGTGGTGATCGGCAATGCCATGTCCCGGGGCAACCCGGCCGTGGAATATGTGCTGAACAAAGGCCTGCCCTATGTTTCCGGCCCGCAGTGGTTGGCGGACCATGTCCTGCAAGGGCGCTGGGTCCTGGCTGTTGCCGGCACCCACGGCAAGACCACCACCAGCAGCATGCTGGCCTGGGTACTGGAGCATGCCGGCATGAGCCCGGGCTTCCTGATTGGTGGGGTGCCGCAGAATTTCGCCGTTTCGGCCCGCCTGGGCGGCACACCGTTCTTCGTGATCGAGGCCGATGAGTACGACAGCGCGTTCTTCGACAAGCGCTCGAAGTTTGTCCACTACCGCCCGCGCACGGCGATCCTCAATAACCTTGAGTTCGACCATGCGGACATCTTCCCTGACCTGGCAGCCATCGAGCGGCAGTTCCACCATCTGGTGCGGACCATCCCCAGCGAAGGCCTGGTGATTCATCCCACCACCGAACCGGCCTTGCAGCGGGTCATCGAGATGGGCTGCTGGACGCCGGTGCAGACCACCGGTGCCGGTGGTCAGTGGCAGGTCAAGTTGCTCAGTGCCGACGGTTCGGCCTTTGAAGTGATGTTCGAGGGTGTGAGCCAGGGCGTGGTGGAGTGGGAACTGACCGGGCAGCACAACGTGGCCAATGCCCTGGCGACGCTGGCCGCTGCTCGTCATGTTGGCGTGGTGCCGTCGATGGGCATTGCTGGCCTGAGTGCGTTCAAGAGCGTGAAGCGCCGCATGGAGAAGGTCGCTGAAGTGCATGGCGTGACCATCTACGATGACTTCGCCCACCACCCGACGGCCATTGCCACCACCCTGGACGGCCTGCGCAAGCGGGTCGGCGACGCACCGGTGATTGCCATCATCGAGCCGCGCTCCAACTCCATGAAGCTTGGCGCCCACCGTGATGGGCTGCCGGAAAGCGTCAACCAGGCCGATCAGGTGATCTGGTACGCACCGGCCAACCTGGGCTGGGACCTGGCGGCAACGGCGGCCCTGTGTTCGGTGCCATCGATTGTCAGCGACTCTCTGGAAGGCATCATCGAACGGGTGAAAAGCCAGGCCAAGCCGGGCACCCAGGTGGTGATCATGAGTAACGGCGGCTTCGGCGGCCTGCACGGCAAACTGGCCGAGGCACTGCAATGAGCAACGGCCCGGAACGCATCACCCTGGCCATGACCGGTGCCTCGGGCGCCCAGTACGGTTTGCGCCTGCTGGATTGCCTGGTGCGTGAGGATCGGGAAGTGCACTTCCTGATCTCAAAGGCTGCGCAGTTGGTCATGGCCACGGAAACCGATGTGACCCTGCCGCCCAAGCCGCAGATGATGCAGGCCTTTCTCACCGAGTACACCGGTGCGGCGGCGGGGCAGATCCGGGTGTACGGCAAGGAAGACTGG
The DNA here is from genome assembly GCF_042980055.1 of Pseudomonas danubii. NCBI lineage: Bacteria > Pseudomonadati > Pseudomonadota > Gammaproteobacteria > Pseudomonadales > Pseudomonadaceae > Pseudomonas > Pseudomonas danubii. The sequence goes on along the minus strand of NZ_CP116502.1, from coordinate 378,811 downwards.
ATGTCGCCGGTAGCCTCGGGTTCCGGCTCGCCGGCGGCGATGGTGGTGGTGCCTTGCTCCACCGGCACCTTGTCGGCGATTGCTACCGGGGCTTGCAACAACCTGATCGAACGGGCTGCGGACGTGACCCTCAAGGAGCGCCGGCAGTTGATTCTGGTGCCTCGCGAGGCTCCCTACTCCAGCATTCATCTGGAGCACATGCTCAAGTTGTCGAACATGGGCGTGACTATCCTGCCGGCCTCGCCGGGTTTCTATCATCAGCCGCAGACCATCGATGACCTGGTGGACTTCGTCGTGGCGCGGATTCTCAATCTGCTGAACATTCCCCAGGACATGTTGCCGCGCTGGGGCGAACATCATTTGAGCAGCGATGAATAAATCCCTGCTGATGCTGCTGGCTGCCCTGCAGCTGGGGGGCTGTGCCACGGTCCGCACCTTGAACGCCGCACAACCTGGGGCACCGGTGGTGTATTCGGGGACGCGCCTGGATCTTTATGCCATGCAGGGTGGTTGCTGTGCCATGGACCGCTTTGGCGCCGAGGCACCGAGCTATCCGGGAGTAGACCTGCCGGCCAGTGCCTTGCTCGATACGCTGTTGCTGCCGTTGTCGGTGCTGACAGTGTTGGGGGTGGGGTTTCAGGCAACGGGTGGGTTGTAGTGTTCGTCGGCAAGCCGGCTCCTGCAGCTATGTGCAGGAACCGGCTTGCCGGCGAGGGCTTCATTTACCTAGCTTGCGCAACTCATCGGATTCGACGACCCGAGTGCCGCTTTGCTCTTCCAGGGCCAACCGCCACATGGCGCGTGCCAATTGGCAGGCTTCGATGCCGTGGTACTTGCCCGGGATCAGTCGCGACAACGGGCCGGCCAGTTGTTCGGTCAGGCGCGGTTCGATCCGGTCTCCCAGCAGCAGTGACGGCCGGCAAATGGTCAGCTGTGGCCAGCCCTGCTGTTTAAGGGCCTCTTCCATTTCACCTTTGACCCGGTTGTAGAAAATCGATGACTTGGGGTCGGCGCCCAGGGCGCTGACCACTATCAGGTGCCGCGCGCCCATTTCCAGGGCGCGTTTGCCGAAGGCCACCACCATGTCCAGGTCCACGGCGCGAAAGGCCGCTTCGGAACCCGCCTGCTTGATGGTGGTGCCCAGGCAGCAGAAGGCGATCTCCACCTTGCCGCTTAGTTGCGGCAGAAACACCGCCGGATCGCCGACGGGGTTCTCCAGGCGTGGGTGCTTGCTTAGCGGGCGTCTGCTGGGTGCCAGAACACGAATGATGGTGGGCTCGTTGAGCAGGCGATCGAGTAGATGCTCTCCGGTTAGTCCGGAGGCGCCGGCGAGCAGGATATGCTGAGGCGTCAAGTACATAGTCATTCCCCCTTGATACTGTTTCAGCTTAGTTGCTCTGTGCTTCCTTGCTGCCTATAGAGACACTTTGCAGCGCTTTTCGTGCCTGCTGTTTGCGCAATTGTTGCCAATGCGCGATGACGCCTTTGGGGGCCCAGATCTGTGGTTCTGACGCTTCGAAACCATCGGCCTGTTCACGTTCGGCCACTGTGGCCCGGGCCAGCTTGAAGGCGTGCTCCAGGTCATCGGTCTGGTTCAGTGCCTGGGCGAATAAAGCATCGCCGAAGTAGGTGAAGTCGGCTTCTTCGGAACAGCCGAAAGACACCCGGTCGGCCTGGGAGGCGGTCATGATCAGGGTTCGTTCGTCCTTGAGCGCAGGGATGAAACCGCCCGAGTAGCAGGACGAGATGACAATGATCTTGTCGCGGTTTTTCAGGGGGGCCAAGGCGATGGCCAGTTCATCGGCTGGTAGGTCGGTCAACTCCATGCGCGGCTGATCCAGCACCAGTTCGTGCTCGCTGGTGCCATGGCTGGTGAGGTAGATGAACACCAGGTCTTCGGGGCTGCTGCGTTCGGCCAGGGTCTGTGCGGCGCGGCGCAGGTTCTCACGGGTGGCCATGGGCCGGTTCATCAGGTGGTCCCGGTGGTTGACCAGGCGGATCTGACCGTGGGCGCCGAAGCGGCTCGCGAGCATGTTGCTGACGTAGTCGGCTTCGCGCAGGAAGACACTCTGCTTGCCGTCGCCGGCCAGGGTCAGGCTATAGAGTTCGATGGTTGGGCTGGAGGCAGGCACCGCATCGAGGGCCTCCTTGAGCAGGCGACCCTGGACCAGCAGAGCAGTTTCCAATGGGTCCGGCAGTAGTTTGCCGTCGGCGTCGCGAACCCGCATGCCATTGCTCCAGACACCGCTTTGCACACTGCCATCGCGCAGCACCAGCACACCGTGGCCCTGGTAGTTGTCGCTGTCGAAGCCGCCGATGTAGAAGCTGCCGTCACTGAGGTTCAGTCGTCCTTCGCCGCTGAAGCGCCAGTCGCTGAAGGTGCCGACATAATGGCTGCCATCGGCGCCGATCAGCTCGCCCTTGCCACCCAGGGCACCTTCCTTGAACTGGCCGATCCAGACGTCGCCGTCGGAGTTTTCGTAGCGGCCCTTGCCATTGAGCTGGTTGTGTTTGAAACCACCGACATAAATGTCGCCTTCGGCGCTGTTGAAGGTGCCGTTGCCTTCCAGTTGGCCGTTGACGAAGTTGCCGCTGAACTGGTTGCCGCTGGCATCGCTGCGCTGGCCTTCGCCATTGGGCTTGCCCTTGGCGAATTGCCCCTGGTACTGGCTGCCGTCCTCCAGTTCCAGGCGGCCCAGGCCCGAGTACAGGTCGGCCTTGAACTCGCCGCGATAGGTCATGCCGTCTTCTTTTAGGGTGCCTTCGCCGTCCCGGCGGCCTAGTTTGAAGCCGCCGCTGTAGCTGCTGTCCTTGGTGGTCAAGGTGCCTTGCCCGTGGAACAGCCCTTGCTGGAACTGGCCGCGATAGACCTCGCCATTGCTGCCATGCCATTCGCCCTGGCCATGCCATTGGCCCTTGTCGAACTGGCCGGCGTACCAGCTGCCGTTGGGGTAGTCGATGCGTCCCTGTCCCTGGAGCAGGCCATTGACCAGGTCGCCGCGATAGCGCCCGCCGTCGGGCAGTCGGGCATCGGGCGGCAACAGCGATTCGCCGTCTCCGCAAGCGCTGAGCAAGAGAGTCAAGACCAGGGGTACAAGTGGGCGCATAACGGGTTCCGGATAATTAGGGGACCGAGTATGCCGCAGCGGTGTGACTTATATATAGAGAGGTTGAGCGAAACAGCTTGAGCTGTTTCGCATCAGGGACATTTCAGACGAAGCAGAGCGAAAGAGGCTCAGCGATATAGGCAGGTTTTTCCTCGCCGTCGATTTCCAGGGTGGCCGTGGCCTTGAGCAGCCATTGGCCGGGCTTCTTCTCGGTGACGTCGGTCAGTTCGACCTTGAGACGCACCTTGGAGTCGACTTTCACCGGCTGGATGAAGCGCACGCTGTCCAGGCCATAGTTGACCACCATCTTCAGGCCCTCGGGCAGCACGAGGATGTCTTCCATCAGTTTGGGGATCAGCGACAGGGTCAGGAACCCATGTGCGATGGTGGTGCCGAACGGCGTTTTCGCTGCCTTGACCGGGTCCACGTGAATGAACTGGAAGTCGCCAGTGGCCTCGGCGAACAGGTTGATACGCTCCTGGTCAATGGTGAGCCACGCGGAACGTCCGAGTTCCTTCCCGACATAATCTTTGAGCTCTGCAACAGGAACATAGGGCATTGAGACTCTCCTTGGTTCAACGATTTTTTAGTATTCGACCCAGTGCTTTGTGGTCTGAAGTATCCACTTTAGATCATCATGGCGATCCTTCCCGGTAAACATCCATGCTTTTGGCGAATGCCGGTTCATAGCGCCTGCGTGCTTATAATGCGCCACGGGATCTGGCTGGAGAGGCGGTATGTTGTTACGCGGTTTGACATGGCTGGTGCTGTTCCAATTGCTCGGCACGGCGCTCAATCATCTGCTGTTGCCCGTACTTCCCGGGCCGATCATCGGCCTGTTGTTGCTGCTGGTTTTTCTAGTGGTGCGCGGCGAAGTGGGCGAGCCGTTGAACCTGGCAGCCAGCAGTTTGCTGCGATACCTGCCGCTGTTACTGGTGCCGCCTGCGGTCGGAGTGATGGTCTATGCCCGGGATATCGCCGCGGACTTCTGGGCGATCAGTGGCGCGCTGGTGCTGTCTCTGGTGATCTCCATGGCCTTTGTCGGTGTGCTGATGCAGCGCCTGGTCAAGCGCCAGTCCCGCCGGGAGGACAGTCAATGAATGTTGATTGGCAAGGCGCCTGGGCGGCGGTGATTCACCATCCGCTGTTCGGCATCGGCATCACCCTGGGCGCCTACCAGTTGGTGCTGGCGGCCTTTGAGAAAACTCGCTGGATGTTCCTGCAGCCGGTACTGGTGTCCATGCTGCTGGTGATCGGTGTGCTGCTCGGCTGTGGTTTGAGTTATGCGGAGTACCGCAAGAGCACCGAGATTCTGAGCATTCTGCTGGGCCCTGCCACGGTGGCCCTGGCGGTTCCCCTGTACCTCAACTTGCGGCGCATCCGCCAATTGTTCTGGCCGATATTGACTACGCTGGTGGTGGGCGGGGTGCTGGCCACCAGCCTGGGGGTACTGCTGGGGTGGTGGTTCGGTGCTGAGCACATGATCCTCATGACCATGGCACCCAAGTCGGTGACTTCGCCGATCGCTATGCTGGTGGCCGAGCAGATTGGTGGCGTCGCGGCTCTGGCGGCGGTGTTCGTGCTGATTACCGGGGTGATCGGGGCGATCTTCGGCCCGAGTATCCTCGACCGCCTGGGCGTTCATGGGCCTGAGGCGCGAGGCATGGCCCTGGGCATGACCGCCCATGCGGTGGGCACTTCGGTGGCCTTGCAGGAGAGTGAGGAGTGCGGCGCCTTTGCGGCGCTGGCCATGAGTCTGATGGGCGTGGCCACGGCGGTACTGCTGCCGTTGGCGGTGTCTTTGCTGGTTTAAGGATGGGTGTATGAGCCTGGCGCTGTTTCCTTTGAATACCGTGCTGTTCCCTGACTGCATCCTCGATCTGCAGATTTTCGAGGCGCGCTACCTGGACATGATCGGCCGCTGCATGAAGCAGGGTTGCGGCTTCGGAGTGGTGTGCATCCTGGAGGGCGAGGAGGTCGGTACGGCCGCGCCAGGTTATGCCCTGGTGGGTTGCGAAGCACTGATTACCGACTTTCACCAGCAGGACAATGGACTGCTGGGAATCAGGGTCAAGGGTGGTCGACGCTTCCGCGTGCTGGAGAGCGAAGTGCAGAAAGACCAACTGACGGTGGCCCAGGTCCAGTGGCTGGCGGAGGCTGCGGAGCAACCATTGCAGGATGAGGACGCAGACCTGATCGCGCTGCTCAAGGCTCTGGCCGAGCATCCGATGGTGGAGGCCCTGGACATGGGCAGCGAGGCCCAGGGGCAATTGTCCCTGGCCAATCAACTGGCCTACCTGTTGCCCTTTTCCGAGCAGGACAAGATCGACCTGCTGCAACTGGATGATCCGCAGCAGCGTCTCGATGCCATCCAGCAACTGCTGGATGAACTGCAGGGCGAGCTCTTCGCCTGAGTCCTGAACCTCTAGCGGCGGCTACAGGTTGCCGCTTGCACGTTTAATAGGCGTATCGCAGCAGGGCGTGAGGCAGATGCCGTGTCGCCATGAACCCGCACATCAACAGCATGACTGGCAGTAGCAGCCACCAGACCTTGGCCGACATCGGTTTGAGCGATTCTTGCCATTGAATCAGGGTCAGGCTGGCGGCGCAGACACAGGTCGCGAGCATGGCGCCGGCGAGAATGTCGGTTGGCCAATGGGCCCCCAAGTAGACCCGGGACAAGGCAATGGATGCCGCCGGCAGGCAGCCCAGCAGCAGCCAGGTCAGGCGCATTCGTGGTGGTTGGCCACGGCCAGCCAATACCGCCAGGGTCAGGAACAGCGCGAAGGAGCCAGAAGAGTGCCCGCTGGGCATGCTGAAACTGGTGAGGGGCTCGGTCAGGACCTCGGGACGTACCCGCGCAAAGAACCATTTGCTGCCAGTGTTGGCCAGTGCGGTGCACATCAGGGTGGCGCCGGCGAATACGGCGTGACGCCATTGGCGCAGGGCCAGAAGTAGCAGGGTCAGTACCGCGCTGATGATGAACATGGCGCGAAACTCGCCGATCTGGGTGATCATCACCATGATCTTGTCCAGGGTCGGGTTCCGGTGTTCCTGCACCAGGGCGATCAGCCCCTGGTCGAACTGCGTGAGATAGGGGTAACCGATGAACAGCCCTGCCAGGATCAACAGGCTCAGGCCGGACATCAGCAGAGTAGCCCGACGATGGCGGCGCAGGCTGCTGGCAACGCTCAAGCCGATCAGTATCGCGAGGCTGCCGGCTACGACACCGGCTTGTGGCCAGAAGCCTTCGGGCAGCGGCAGGCGAATCGCCGCACCCGTGGCCCAGCCTGGCAGCAGGTAAGCCACCGACCAGCCCGCGGCTGCCAGCAGGCTGACGGCGAAAAATCGTACAAATGGCATGTCGAACATGCCGGCAACCATTGGCAACATTGGCCGCAGCGGGCCGATGAAGCGTCCTACCAGCAGACTGGCGATGCCGTAACGCTGAAAATAGGCTTCGGCGCTGTTGATCCATTCCGGATGATGGCGCAGTCCCGGCAGGCGCCGGATGCTCTGGTGAAAGTGACGCCCCAGCAGGTAGGACACCACGTCCCCGAGCAAACCGCCGAACAACCCCAGAAGCAGGGTTTCTCCCAGTGACAGCGCGCCGTTGCCCGCCAGCACGGCAATCGCGAACAGCAGCACCGTTCCCGGAACGATCAGGCCGGCAATGGCCAGGCACTCCACGCAGGCCACAATAAATACAGCGGCGGCCAGCCACTGCGGGTTGGTGGTCAGCCAGGCGGTCACGCTGTCGAGCCATGGGCCCATAATTTCAACTCCATTGTCAGTGTCTGGCGGGTACGGGGTTGCGCTAATCAGTCGAGGATCAGGTAGTCGCGACCTTCGACTTGGCCACGGCGCAGCGGGTTCCGTGTGCAGTAGGGCGCATAGGCGGCATCGACGAAGCGGTACATCAGGTGTTCGTCACGACCGCGGGGGATACCCAGGCGGGTGGTCTGGATGATGTGCGGCACTGCGCTGCCGACGTCCTCGACGAAAAGGGTTTCGTGATCGAAGCGCTTTGCATCCCAGACTGGGACTTTCAAGCCCATGGCCTTGCACAGCAGGGTCTGGCCGGCGCAGAGCTTTTGCGAGGGGCGCGGGCGGCCACTGGCGTCCGGGTTGTTCAGCAGCATCTGCGCCAGGCTGGCCGGGCCGGAGACGGCGTCGACCCAGGGATAGGCGGACTTGATCAGTACCGCATTGCCGGGGCCCTGGGCGCTGAAGTTCAGCGAGTCGCCACCGCGTGCGTAATACATATAGATGTGGCCGCCATCGAGAAACAAAGCCTTACGTTTTTCTGTGTAGCCGAGGGAGGCGTGGCTGCCTTTTTCCTCGCAGTAATAGGCTTCGGTTTCGATAATGCGCGCGGATAACCACAGCTCGCCGACTTTATGGCGAATGACTTTGCCCAGTAGTTCACGGGCCAAAAGCTCGGCGTCACGGTCGAAAAAGCCGTCAGGCAAGGCTTTGGGCGGGTTCGCAGAGGTCAGGATGGACATGGTGGCGAGGGTTATGGCGGAAAAAGTGACGTAATGGTAACAACTCCAGGCTTAATTCAGGCTGAACTGCGGGTATTTACACTCCATTTCGACCATCCGCCTGTGACCGCTGTCCGTGAACGGGCGCGACAGCTATAATCAGCCGCTTTCCTCTTTGCCAAGACCACACCAGACCATGACTGAGTCCGTTCTTGACTACATGACCCGTTTGGGTCGCGCTGCCCGCCAAGCTTCCCGGGTGATCGCCCGTGCCACCACTGCGCAGAAGAACCGTGCGCTGTTGGCGGCTGCCGATGCCTTGGACGCTGCGCGACCGGAGCTGACCGCAGCCAACGAGCAGGACCTGGCCAACGGCCGGGCCAATGGTCTGGAACCGGCTCTGCTGGATCGTCTGGCGCTGACTCCGGCGCGTATCGATGAAATGATCGAAGGCCTGCGTCAGGTGGCCAAGCTGCCTGACCCCATCGGTGAAATCCGCGACATGCGCTACCTGCCTTCGGGCATCCAGGTGGGCAAGATGCGTGTGCCCCTGGGCGTGATCGGCATCATCTACGAGTCCCGTCCGAACGTGACCATCGATGCTGCCAGCCTGTGTCTGAAGTCTGGCAACGCCACCATCCTGCGGGGTGGTTCCGAGGCCATTCATTCCAACCGTGCCATTGCCACCTGCATTCAGCAGGGATTGGCGGCTGCCGATTTGCCGCCTCACGTGGTGCAGGTGGTGGAAACCACTGATCGCGCCGCGGTGGGCGCGCTGATCACCATGCCCGAGTTTGTCGACGTAATTGTGCCTCGTGGCGGCAAGAGCCTGATCGAGCGGGTCAGCCGCGATGCCAAAGTGCCGGTGATCAAGCACCTGGATGGCGTCTGCCACGTGTATATCGATGTGGCGGCGGACCTGGATAAGGCGATTCGTATTGCCGATAACGCCAAGACCCAGCGCTACGCGCCGTGCAACACCATGGAAACCCTGCTGGTTCACGCCGCCATTGCCGAGCGCGTATTGCCGCCATTGGCTGCGATCTATCGCGACAAGGGCGTCGAGTTGCGTGGCTGCGAGCAAACCCGAGGAATTCTTGGCGCCGATGTGCTGCAAGCGACCGAAGAAGACTGGCGCACCGAGTACACCGCGCCGATCCTCTCGATCCGGGTGCTGGACAACCTGGAGCAGGCCATCGAGCACATCAACACTTACGGCTCGCACCATACTGACTCCATCGTCACCGAGAACTTCAGTGACGCTCGGCGCTTCCTCAATGAAGTGGACTCCAGTTCGGTCATGGTCAATGCCTCTACGCGCTTTGCCGACGGTTTCGAATATGGCCTGGGCGCTGAGATCGGCATTTCCACCGACAAGCTGCACGCCCGTGGCCCGGTGGGCCTGGAAGGCTTGACCAGCGAGAAGTATGTGGTTTTCGGCGACGGTCACGTGCGCACTTGATGGGCAAACGTATCGGTCTGCTGGGCGGCACCTTCGATCCAGTGCATATCGGCCACTTGCGTGGTGCGCTGGAGGTGGCTGAATCCATGCAACTCGATGAGCTGCGCCTGACACCCAGTGCCAGGCCGCCGCATCGGGATACACCGCAGGTGTCGGCGCTCGATCGTCTGGCGATGGTCGAATATGCGGTGGCGGGCGTTTCACCCCTGGTGGTGGACGACCGTGAGCTGAAACGGGACAAGCCGTCCTACACCATCGACACCCTGGAGCAGATGCGGGCCGAGTTGGCCGCGGATGACCAGTTGTTTCTGTTACTGGGCTGGGACGCGTTTTGCGGCCTGCCCACCTGGCATCGTTGGGAGGAATTACTCCAGCATTGCCACATCCTGGTGCTGCAACGCCCGGATGCCGACAGCGAGCCACCGGATGCCTTGCGCAACCTGTTGGCGGCGCGCTCGGTGAGCGACCCACTGGCCCTGCAAGGGCCGGGGGGACACATTGCATTCGTCTGGCAGACGCCGCTTGCGGTGTCCGCCACCCAGATCCGTCAACTGCTGGCCAGCGGTAAGTCGGTACGTTTCCTGGTGCCTGACGCGGTCCTGGCCTATATCGATGCTCACGGACTTTACCGTGCGCCGAACTGAAGGAACGCTGCCGGCCTGTGCTGAGCGGCGCTCCAAACATACGAGCTGAACGAGTTTTATATGACTAACCAAGTAATGAAAGGCGAAGATCTGGTCAAGGTGGCTGTTGCCGCGCTGGAAGACGTCAAGGCCCAGGATGTCCTGGTGATCGATGTTCGCGACAAGCAAAGCATCACTGACTACATGATCATCGCCACTGGTACCTCCAATCGCCAGATCGGCGCGATGCTGGAAAAGGTCCGCGAAATGGTCAAGGCCCAGGGCGTGCGTCCGCTGGGTGAAGAAGGCAAGGGCGACAGCGACTGGGTGCTGCTGGACCTGGACGATGTGATCGTGCACATGATGACTGCCTCGGCTCGTCAGTTCTATGACCTGGAGCGTCTGTGGCAGGGCGCCGAGCAGAGCCGCGCGGCCGATGGCAAGCACCACAGCCCGGAGCATGGCCACGAGCACTTCACCAAGCTCAACAAAGACCAGCAATAAGGGACAGCTGTGCGCCTGCGTCTGATCGCTGTTGGTTCACGCATGCCCAAGTGGGTGGAAGAGGGTTGGCACGAGTATGCCAAGCGTCTGCCCTCCGAGCTGGCGCTGGAACTGGTGGAAATTCCGCTCAATACCCGGGGCAAGAACGCCGACGTGGCTCGCTTTATCCGTCAGGAAGGCGAAGCCATGCTGGCCAAGGTCGGGCATAACGAGCGCATCGTCACCCTCGAGGTGCACGGCAAACCCTGGAGCACCGAGCAGTTGGCGGTGGAACTGGATCGTTGGCGTCTCGATTCGCGCACCGTGAATTTCATGGTCGGCGGCCCGGAAGGGCTGGCGCCGGAAGTCTGTGCGCGAGCGGATCAGCGTTGGTCGCTGTCGCCGCTGACCTTGCCGCACCCGCTGGTGCGGATTCTCATCGGTGAACAGCTGTATCGCGCCTGGACCGTGTTGTCCGGGCACCCTTACCACAAGTAGCCCGCGCCCCTAATGTCCCAGCCGATCCGCATCAAGGACCACGAAAAAGACGCCCGTCTGGTGCGTAGCCGGGTCGTGTTCGGCGCCATTATGGTGGTCTGCCTGATTGGCGTGCTGATTGCCCGGCTGTATTACCTGCAGGTGATTCAGTACGACTATCACTCCACGCTGTCGGAGAACAATCGGGTGCATGTGCAGCCGATTCCTCCGACTCGCGGACTGATTTTTGACCGCAATGGCGTGGTAGTTGCTGATAACCGGCCCAGTTTCAGCCTGAGCATGACCCGCGAACGTTCCGGCAACTGGCAGCAGGTCCTCGATGTGATTGTCGAGGTGCTGGAACTGACCCCGGAAGACCGGGTGCTGTTCGAAAAGCGCATGAAACAGGGGCGGCGCCCTTTCGAACCGGTGCCTATCCTGTTCGAGTTGACGGAAGAGCAGATAGCCCGCATTGCGGTGAACCAGTTCCGTCTGCCCGGGGTGGAAGTGGTTGCGCAACTGGTCCGGCACTACCCGCAGGGCGCGCACTTTGCGCACTCCGTGGGCTATATGGGACGGATCAACGAGAAAGAGCTGAAGTCCCTGGACCCGGTGAACTACAGCGGCACCCACCATATCGGCAAGACTGGCATCGAACGCTTCTACGAGCCGGAATTGCATGGACAGGTGGGTTACGAGGAAGTTGAAACCAACGCCCGTGGCCGAGTGCTGCGGGTGCTCAAGCGCACCGATCCGATTCCCGGCAAGGACATTGTCCTGAGCCTGGATATCAAGTTGCAGGAGGCCGCGGAGCTGGCTCTGGGCGGCCGCCGCGGTGCGGTGGTGGCGCTGGACCCGAGCACCGGTGAAGTTCTGGCGATGGTCAGCCAGCCAAGTTTCGATCCGAACCTGTTCGTCACCGGTATCAGCTTCAAGGCTTATGCCGAATTGCGTGATTCCATTGATCGGCCGCTGTTCAACCGGGTGCTGCGCGGTCTGTATCCACCGGGTTCGACCATCAAGCCGGCGGTGGCGATTGCCGGGCTGGATGCCGGGGTGGTGACGGCCTCGTCCCGCGTCTACGACCCGGGCTACTACCAACTGCCCAACTACGATCACAAGTACCGCAACTGGAACCGAAGCGGTGACGGCTATGTCGACCTGGACACCGCGATCATGCGGTCCAACGACACCTATTTCTATGACCTGGCCCACAAGCTGGGGATCGATCGGCTCTCGGCCTACATGACCAAGTTCGGCATCGGCCAGAAGGTCTCCCTGGACATGTTCGAGGAATCCCCCGGGCTGATGCCGACCCGCGAGTGGAAGCGCGCCACCCGGCGTCAGGCCTGGTTCCCGGGAGAAACCCTGATTCTCGGGATCGGTCAGGGCTACATGCAGTCGACGCCGTTGCAACTGGCCCAGGCGACCGCTCTGGTTGCCAGCAAGGGCAAGTGGAACCGACCACACCTGGCCAAGAGCATCGAAGGCGAGAAGCCGGTGGATCACAACCCGATGCCGGACATCGTCCTGCGCGACCCGTCGGACTGGATGAGGGTCAATCACGGCATGCAGCAGGTGATGCACGGCGCCCGCGGCACTGCGCGCAAGGCTGCGGTTGGTTCGCAGTACCGGATTGCCGGCAAGAGTGGTACCGCCCAGGTGGTGGCGATCAAGCAGGGCGAGAAATACGACCGCTCCAAGGTTCAGGAGCGCCATCGCGACCACGCCCTGTTTGTCGGCTTCGCCCCGGCGGAAAACCCCAAGATCGTGGTTTCGGTCATGGTCGAGAACGGCGAGTCGGGCTCCGGCGTCGCGGCTCCCGTGGTGCGCCAGGTGATGGATGCCTGGCTTCTCGGCCAGGACGGCCAGCTCAAGCCTGAGTTCGCCAGCCCTATCAGCGCGGAGGCTACGGCCCGTGAAGAGTAATTTTGACCGCATCCTCTCCAGTGAGGATGTGATGCGCCGTCGTGCGACGCTGTTGCAGCGCCTGCATATCGATGGTCCCTTGCTGGTGTTGCTGTTGACGCTGGCCGCCGGCAGCCTGTTCGTGCTGTATTCCGCCAGTGGCAAGAGTTGGGATCTGCTGGCCAAGCAGGCCACGTCCTTCGGTATCGGCTTGGTGTCGATGATTGTCATCGCCCAGTTCGAGCCACGCTTCATGGCGCGCTGGGTGCCTCTGGGCTATGTGTTCGGCGTGGTGTTGCTGGTGGTGGTGGACGTCATGGGTCACAACGCCATGGGCGCGACCCGCTGGATCAACATTCCCGGGGTGATCCGCTTCCAGCCGTCGGAGTTCATGAAGATCATCATGCCGGCGACCATCGCCTGGTACCTGTCCAAGCGCACCTTGCCGCCCCATCTCAAGCATGTGGGGATCAGCCTGATACTGATCGGCATTCCGTTCATCCTGATCGTGCGTCAGCCGGACCTGGGCACCGCCCTGCTGATCCTGGCCGGTGGCGCCTTCGTGCTGTTCATGGGTGGGCTGCGCTGGCGCTGGATTCTGAGTGTGCTGGCGGCCGCGGTGCCGGTGGCCATCGCCATGTGGTTCTTCATCATGCATGACTACCAGAAACAGCGAATCCTGACTTTTCTCGACCCCGAGAGCGACCCCCTGGGCACGGGCTGGAACATTATCCAGTCCAAGGCGGCCATCGGTTCCGGCGGGGTTTTCGGCAAGGGTTGGCTGCTGGGTACGCAGTCGCACCTGGACTTTTTGCCGGAGAGCCACACCGACTTCATTATTGCGGTCATGGGCGAGGAGTTCGGCCTGGTGGGCATTTGTGCGCTGCTGCTGATCTACCTGCTGTTGATCGGGCGCGGGTTGGTGATCACCGCTCAGGCGCAGACGCTGTTCGGCAAGTTGCTCGCAGGCAGCCTGACCATGACGTTTTTTGTTTACGTTTTCGTCAACATCGGTATGGTCAGTGGCTTGTTGCCGGTAGTGGGGGTTCCGTTGCCGTTCATTAGCTACGGAGGAACTTCGCTGGTGACGCTACTGTCAGCGTTTGGGGTTTTGATGTCGATCCATACCCATCGCAAGTGGATCGCGCAGGTTTGATTAAGGTGAAGAATTCAATGCAAGTAATGCGTGGCTGGGCTGCTCGGCATGCGCCGTGGGTCGGCCTGGTAAGCATCCTTGGTGCAGCGCAACCCGCGTTCGCCGGTGATTACGAAGGTTCGCCGCAAGTGGCTGAATTCGTTGGCGAAATGACCCGGGACTATGGTTTTGCCGGGGAACAGCTGATGGGGGTGTTCCGCGAGGCCGAGCGCAAGCAATCGATTCTTGACGCCATTTCCCGGCCGGCCGAGCGGGTCAAGCAGTGGAAAGAATACCGGCCGATGTTCATCACCGACGCGCGCATTGCCCGCGGTGTGGATTTCTGGCGTCAGCATGAGGCGGTTCTGGCTCGCGCCGAGCAGGAATATGGCGTACCGGCCCAGGTCATAGTGTCGATTATCGGTGTTGAGACCTTTTTTGGGCGTAATACTGGCAATTACCGGGTGATCGATGCGTTATCTACCCTGGGCTTCGATTATCCGCCCCGTGCCGAATTCTTCCGTAAGGAACTGCGCGAGTTCCTGCTGCTGGTCCGTGAAGAGCAACTTGATCCCTTGAGCCTCAAGGGCTCCTACGCGGGAGCCATGGGGCTGCCGCAGTTCATGCCGAGCAGTTTTCGCGCCTATGCGGTGGACTTCGACGGTGATGGCCACATCAATATCTGGACCAACCCGGACGATGCCATCGGCAGCGTTGCCAGCTACTTCAAGCGTCATGGCTGGGTGGCCGGCGAGCCGGTGGTGAGTCGCGCCGACGTGCGTGGCGATCGCGTGGACGAAGGCTTGACCACAGGGATAGAGCCGACCAAGACGGTCGGGGAGTTGCGGGCCCTGGGCTGGTCGAGTCATGATGCGCTGCGCGATGATCTGCCGGTCACCGCTTTCCGTCTGGAAGGTGACAGTGGCCCGGAATACTGGATGGGCCTGAAGAACTTTTACGCGATCACTCGCTATAACCGCAGCGTGATGTATGCCATGGCCGTACATCAGTTGTCTGAACAACTGGTCCAAGCACGGGGCGTCAAGTAATGCTGGCAATGCCAATCCGCAAACCCCTGAAGCTGGTGGCTTTTGCCGCGTTGTCCTTGTTGTTGGTCAGTTGCTCGACGAGCCGCTCGCCGCAGCAGAAGTCCACGAGTGGCGTGCGCGCCATGCCGGGCCTGGACGTCAACCGTGCGCACAAGGATGGCGCGCCCTGGTGGGACGTCGACGTCTCGCGCATTCCCGATGCGACCCCGACCCTGCACACCGGCCCGTACAAGGCCAACCCCTATACGGTACTGGGCAAAACCTATTTCCCCATCCAGGAGTCCAAGAACTACGTGGCCTCCGGTACGGCGTCCTGGTACGGCACCAAGTTCCATGGTCAAAACACCGCCAATGGCGAGGTCTATGACCTGTACGGTATGAGTGCCGCACACAAGACCCTGCCCTTGCCCAGTTACGTGAAGGTCACCAACCTGGACAACAATCGCAGCGTGATCCTGCGGGTCAACGATCGTGGTCCGTTCTACTCTGACCGCATCATCGACCTGTCCTACGCGGCTGCAAAGAAGCTCGGTTATGCCGAGACCGGCACCGCTCGGGTCAAGGTCGAAGGCATCGATCCGCAGCAGTGGTGGGCCCAGCGTGGCCGTCCGGCGCCGTTGATGCTCAATGAGCCGCAAGTGGCGCAAAATAGCGCGCCGGTGATCACGGCTTCGGCCGGTACTGTCGAGCAATGGACGCCGCCGCCCCAGCAACACGCTGCCGCAGTGGTTCCCGTACAAGTTAAAAACACTCCTGCAGCCGCCTCAGGCCAGTATCTGCAGGTGGGGGCCTTCGCCAACCCGGACGCTGCGGAGCTGTTGAGGTCTAAATTGAGCAGCATGGTGAGCGCCCCGGTGTTCATCAGTTCGATCGTACGTAATCAGCAGACGCTGCATCGGGTACGCCTGGGGCCATTCGGCACGCCGGGTGAGGCTCAGCAAGCGCAGAACAGTGTGCGCTTGGCTAACCTTGGCCAGCCCAGCGTGGTCACTGCCGAGTAAGAAGATTGAAGGTCCGCTTGCGGTATTGGGGGGCGGACCCTGGTTGTTGGCTCGTCGAACAACAAAAGCCCGGCAAGGGTCAGTGAGTGAACAACTGAACACGCGACAGCCCTTTAGAAGGCTGTCTGAAATAGTTTTGCCCTCGGGCAAGTTTCCATTAGCAACTTCGAGAGACGGATGAACATCACCACCTTTGCCAAACGCCTGTGCCTGCTTGTCCCGCTGATCATCACGCCCGCCGCCTGGGCGGTCGAAGCGATGCCGTCGCCACCGCAACTGGCCGCCAAATCCTATGTGCTCATGGACGCCAGCAGCGGTAACGTGCTGGTGGAGAACAATGGTGACCAGCGCCTGCCACCAGCCAGTCTGACCAAGCTGATGACCGCCTACATCGCGACCCTGGAAATCCGTCGCGGCCAGATCGGCGAGAACGATCCGGTAACCGTCAGCGAGAATGCCTGGCGTACCGGCGGGTCGCGGATGTTCATCAAGGTGGGTTCGCAAGTCACCGTCAGCGACTTGCTGCACGGCATCATCATTCAGTCGGGCAACGACGCCAGCGTTGCGGTTTCCGAGCACATTGCCGGCAGCGAAGACGCTTTTGCCGACATGATGAACAAGACGGCTGCCGATCTGGGCATGAGCAACAGCCACTTCATGAACCCGACCGGTCTGCCGAACCCTGAGCACTACTCGTCGGCCCACGATATGGCGGTGCTGGCTCGCGCGATCATCCATGAAGACCCTGCCCACTATGCGATCTACTCGCAGAAGGAGTTCTTCTGGAACGGCATCAAGCAACCTAACCGTAACCTGCTGCTGTGGCGCGACAAGACCGTCGATGGTCTGAAAACCGGCCACACCGATGAAGCCGGCTACTGCATGGTGTCTTCGGCAGTACGCGATGGCATGCGTCTGATCGCCGTGGTGTTCGGCACCAACAGCGAGCAGGCCCGCGCCGCCGAAACCCAGAAGCTGCTGACCTACGGTTTCCGCTTCTTCGAAACCCAGACCTTCTACCAGAAAGGCACCGAGCTGGCTCAGGCGCCGGTGTGGAAGGGCACCACTCATCAGGTCAAGGCCGGTCTGGCTGAAGATCTGACCATGACCATGCCTAAAGGCCAGTTGAAAAAGCTCGCCGCCAGCATGACCATGAACCCGCAACTGGTTGCGCCGATCGCCAAGGGCGACGTGATTGGTAAAGTCGAAGTGAAACTGGACGACAAGGTGGTGCACAGCGCTGACCTGATCGCCCTGGAAGCGGTCGACGAAGGTGGTATCTTCCGCCGCATGTGGGATAGCATCCGTCTATTCTTCTACGGCTTGTTCAACTGATATTGTCGACCTGCATGGCCCTCGCTCCGAAGTGGAGCGGGGGCCATGTCCGTCGTCCGGCTTACGAGGCCGTTACTGCCATGACAGACACTGACGTTAAGTCGCACAAGATTGAATTCCCCGTCGATGACTACCCGATCAAGGTGATCGGTGACACGGTTGTCGGCTTCAAGGACACCGTGATCGAGATCCTCGCCAAGTACGCCAAGCTGGACATCAAGTCCCTGGCCGAGCGTCAGAGCAGCAACGGCAAGTACACCACGGTACAACTGCACATCACCGCCACCGGTGAAGACCAACTGCGTGATATCAATAGTGCCCTGCGTGCTACCGGTGTCGTCCACATGGTGCTGTGATGCCACAGACGCTGGGCTTTCGTGAGCTTGGCCTGATGGCTTACGAGCCGGTCTGGCAGGCCATGCAGCGCTTTACCAATGAACGTGGCACCAGCGCCCCAGACGAAATCTGGCTGGTGCAGCATCCGCCGGTGTTTACCCAGGGCCAGGCGGGCAAGGCCGAGCATCTGCTGCTGCCGGGAGATATACCGGTGGTGCAGGCCGATCGCGGCGGACAGGTGACTTATCACGGTCCCGGCCAGCTGGTGGCTTACTTGCTGCTGGATGTACGCAGGCTGGGGTTCGGCGTGCGTGACCTGGTCAGTCGCATGGAGCAATGCCTGGTGGAGTTGTTGGCCAGCTACGGCGTGCCGGCGGCGGCCAAGCCCGATGCACCGGGTGTCTACGTCGAAGGGGCGAAAATCGCCTCCCTGGGCCTGCGTATCCGCCATGGATGTTCCTTTCATGGCCTGGCCTTGAACGTGGACATGGATTTGCAGCCGTTTCGACGGATTAACCCCTGTGGTTATGCCGGGTTGGCGATGACCCAGCTGAGCGACCATGCAGGGCCGATTGAATTTGCCGAGGTAAGTGCCCGGCTGCGTGCGCAGCTCGTCAAACACCTCGACTATGCTGAGCAGACGACCCTAACGGGCGGAATCGACTGATATGACTACTGCGCAAGACGCTGTTCAAACCCTGATCCCGACGGTGGATGTCTCCGAGCGGGCGCCACGTCCGAAAGTTGAAGCCGGCGTCAAATTGCGCGGTGCGGAAAAGGTTGCGCGCATTCCGGTGAAGATCATTCCGACCACCGAACTGCCGAAGAAACCGGACTGGATCCGGGTACGTATTCCGGTATCCCCGGAAGTCGACCGGATCAAGCAACTGCTGCGCAAGCACAAGTTGCACAGCGTCTGCGAAGAAGCATCCTGCCCGAACCTGGGCGAATGCTTCTCCGGCGGTACCGCAACCTTCATGATCATGGGCGACATCTGCACCCGTCGCTGCCCATTCTGTGACGTTGGCCATGGCCGTCCAAAACCTCTGGATGTCGACGAGCCGATGAACCTGGCGGTGGCCATTGCCGACCTGCGCCTGAAGTATGTGGTGATCACTTCGGTGGACCGCGACGACCTGCGTGACGGCGGTGCCCAGCACTTTGCCGACTGCATTCGCGAGATCCGCAAGCTGTCGCCGAACGTACAGTTGGAAACCCTGGTGCCCGACTACCGCGGTCGCATGGATGTAGCCCTGGAAATCACCGCTGCCACGCCACCGGATGTGTTCAACCACAACCTGGAAACCGTGCCGCGCCTGTACAAGGCTGCGCGTCCGGGTTCGGATTACCAGTGGTCGCTGACCTTGCTGCAGAAGTTCAAGCAACTGGTGCCCCATGTACCGACCAAGTCCGGCTTGATGCTGGGCCTGGGCGAAACCGACGACGAAGTCATCGAAGTCATGAAGCGCATGCGTGAGCACGACATCGATATGCTGACCCTTGGTCAGTACCTGCAGCCGTCCCGCAACCACTTGCCGGTTCAGCGTTTCGTGCATCCGGATACCTTCGCCTGGTTCGCCGAGGAAGGTTACAAGATGGGCTTCAAGAATGTCGCTTCGGGCCCGCTGGTACGTTCCTCGTATCACGCCGACGAACAAGCGAAACTGGCCAGAGAAGGCCTGGTTTCCTGATTTGCCTGCCCGCAAGGCTTGGGTCTTGCGGGCAGTTTCCCGGCTCTTTCGAGCACCTCTGCAGTCTCGGTTGTTTTTCGCCCCTCCGGTCGCGTCCTCCTCTTCTGTTTAACGAGATTCATGGCTACTGTGCTTGAGTGAATTCACACAGGGAGAATCTGCATGCCCATCCAACCGACTGCTGCCCTTCATGCTCACCTGCCGGTGCCGGCACTGGCTGCGGAAGGCGTCATCGGCCTTATTGCCCCCGCCGGTCCCGCAGTGCTGGATACCGAAAAAGCTTTTCAATGGATGCGTTCCCGTGGCTATACGCTGCGGATCTTTCCCGGCGTCGGGCAGCAGGAGGGATATCTGGCTGGCAGCGACGAGGTGCGCCTCGATGACTTGCACAGCGCCTTTGCCGATAGCCAAGTCGACGCCATTGTGTGCCTGCGCGGGGGCTATGGCAGTCCGCGTTTGCTGGACAAGATCGACTTTGAGTTACTGCGGCGCAACCCCAAGCCCTTTGTCGGCTACAGCGATATCACCGCCCTGCACCTGGCGATCAACCGCTATGCCGGGTTTGTGAGTTTTCACGGACCGATGCTCAATGCCGACCTGCTGGGTGACAAGCAACCGCCAACCGAGGCGTCCTTTTTCAACCTGCTCCGGGGCCAGGTAAAGGCGGGTAGTCTGCTGTCTCATCCCGTGGCTTTCCCATTGACCACTGTGGAGCCGGGCATTGCGTTGGGTGCGCTGTTGGGGGGGAATCTGTCGATGATTGCCTGCACGCTGGGCACGCCTTACGAAATCAATACCGACGGCGTCATCCTGTTTATCGAGGACGTCAACGAGCCGTTGTACCGTATTGACCGCTTGCTCAATCACCTGCGGCTGGCCGGCAAACTGGACAACCTGCGGGGCGTCTTGGTGGGGGATGTGGCCGGTGTGGACTTCAGCGCATTGTGCCGCCTGCTCAAGCAGACCTTCGAGCCGCTGCGGATTCCAGTGCTGGCAGGATGGCGCAGTGGCCATTGTGACCCGAACCTGACTTTGCCCATGGGCGCTCTGGTCAGGCTGGACGCAGGGGCGAGGGAGTTGACCCTGGCACAGGACGTGGTGTTCAAGTAGGACTGGCCCTGGCGAAGGGGGAACCCTTCGCCAGCTCCGGGCTTAGCGGTTGCGCAGGCTGTCCAGCAACTTGTGAGTAGGGTAGCCGTCTGCGGGCCAACCCAATGCTTGCTGGGCGCTACGAATGGCTTTGCGGGTGTTGGCTCCGATGATGCCGTCGGGGTTGCCGGCGTCATACTGGTTGGCGTTGAGCAGGGTCTGCAATTCGATGCGCTCGGAGCGGCTCAGAGGCAGGTCGTCCTTGGGCCAGTCGCCACTGATCAGGCCGGCGCCGCCGAAGCGTTCGGACAGCAGGTTGACTGCCAGCGCGTAGGACGATGAGTTGTTGTACCTGAGCACCGCTCGGAAGTTATCCAGGATCAGGAACGCCGGCCCCCGATAACCCGCAGGCAGCAGCAACGAGGCGGACAATTGCTCTGATCCGTAAGGCAACGCCTTGCCATTGGCGGTTGTCATCCCCAGGCGCATCCACTCGGCCACGGTCTTGCGGGTGGAAGCATCGGCCAGGGCATAGTCGAAGCCGCTGTTGAGCTGGACTTCAACACCCCAGGGCTGGCCCTTTTGCCATCCTGAACTTTGCAGATAGTGAGCGGTGGAGGCCAGGGCGTCGGCCGGGCTGTTCCAGATATCGCGACGACCATCGCCGTCGAAGTCCACAGCGTGGGTGTTGTAGGTGGTTGGAATGAATTGGGTCTGGCCCATGGCCCCGGCCCAGGAACCCAGCATCTTCTCTGGCTGGATGTCGCCGTGTTGAATGATCTGCAAGGCGGCAATCAGCTGGCTGTTGGCAAAGGCCGGGCGCCGTCCCTCATATGCCAGGGTTGCCAGGGAGCGAATCACCGACTTGTTGCCCTGGAAGTCACCGAAATTGCTCTCCATGCCCCAAACGGCCACCAAGGTCTGGCGATCAACGCCATAGCGCTGTTCGATCCGTTGCAGGATGTCGCTGTACTGGACCAGCAGTGCCTTGCCCTTGCGTACCCGTACCGGGGACAGCGCGCCATCCAGGTATTCCCAGACGGGGCGGGTGAATTCCGGTTGGCTGCGGTCGGCCTTGATCACGCTCATATCCGGGGTGACCCCGGCGAAGGCGCGGTCGAATACATCGGCGCGAATCCCGGCGCCCAAGGCTTCGGTGCGGAACGCGTTCATCCATTCATCGAAGGTCTGAGTGGGCTGGATGTCCAGATTGTCGACGGCCAGTGGTGCGACGGTGGCAGGTGCGGCAAGGGGGGCTGTCTGGAGGTCGGGTAGCGGCTGGGCGTCGGCGGCAGTGGGTTTCTCCGCGCAGGCGACGAGTAGAACAAGGCTGGAGGCAGCGATCAGTTGGCGCATGTGCCAACGACGAGAAAGACAAAAGGGCATGCACGGGTCCAGAGAGAATAACAATCAGGTGCAGACCTTATCATGCCAACGGGGTTCAGGGCTTTAGGCGGCCAGAAAGTAAGAAGCCTCCCAGCTTTTAGACTGGAAGGCTTCGCGGCGGTAGCTGCCTTTGCCCTTGGCCGGGCGTTCCTGACGGCTGCGGAACAGTGGCTGGGCGATGATGGATTTGGCCTTGTTGGGGCCATGCTTGGATGGCTTGCTCATGGTGAGTGCTCGCTGTTTCAGGATGAGAAGTGTTGCGGTGCGAATCATCGGCCAGAGTGGCGTTGCTGTCTAGGGTCTGTTCCCGTTTGGTGACGAGCCGCGTTGCTGGGCCAAACGAGAACAGACCCTAGTGCAAGCAAAAGATAAGTAGCGCGATTATTCGGCAGGCAGGGCTAGGCGTTGGCCGGCCATCAGCAGCGACAGGCGGCTCAGGCTGCTCCAGGGCGAACCACTGGCTTGGCCCTTGATCTGGGCATCGATGCGCTGGGCATCCAGTAGCAATTGGCCCCAACGTTGCGCCGAATAGCGCTGCAAGGCTTTGCTCATCAGGGGTTTGCGCTTGTCCCAGACGGGAGGGCGAGCCTGACTGAACACCTTGTCCAGAGGCACACCCTGGCTGAATTGCAGTGCCAGGTTGGCCAGCAGTCGCAGTTCCCGGGACAGGGCCCAGAGAATGACCGGCGGTTCGACGCCTTCGCCTCTCAGTCCTTCAAGCATGCGCAAGGCATGGGCGGCCTCGCCGTTGAGAATCGCATCCACCAGCCCAAACACGTCGAAGCGAGCACTATCGGCCACGGCGGCCTGTACCGTTTCGACGGTGATCTGCCCACCTTCGGCCATCAGCTTGAGCTTTTCGATTTCCTGTGCGGCCGCCAGCAGGTTGCCTTCTACCCGGGCGGCGATCAGCTCGACGGCGTCCTGGCTGGCGGACAGGCCGGCCTGTGACAGGCGCTGGCGAATCCACTGTGGAAGCTGGTTGGCGTCCACCGGCCAGATCTGCACGAACTGAGTCTGGGCACCTTCGACCAGGGCCTTGCCCCACTTGGTCTTCTGTGCGCTGCCGTCGAGCTTGGGCAGGCTGATCAACAGCACCGTGTCTTCGGCCGGACGCGAACAGTATTCGATCAGTGCTGCTGCACCCTTGTCCCCAGGCTTGCCCGAAGGCAGGCGCAACTCCAGCAGGCGCTTTTCTGCGAACAGCGACATGCTGGCCCCTGCTTGCAGCAGGGTGCCCCAGTCGAAGTTGGCATCGGCGCTGAAGACCTGGCGCTCGTCGAATCCCTGCTGGCGCACGGCAGAGCGAATGGCGTCGGCGGCTTCCTGGCACAGCAGGGGATCGTCGCCGCTGATCACGTAGACCGGCGCTAGTGTGCCTTGCAGGTGTTTGCCGAGTTGGGCGGGGGCGAGTTTCATAGGCGGGGGCCAGAGGGGCGCCTGAGCGCCCCGCAAGGCTTACTGGTTCGGCAGTTCCAAGGGAGACTGTTGCGGAGTTTCCGCCTCAGCCTTGCGCGCGGCTTCCAGGGCGTCGGCTTCTGCCTTGGCTTTGGCCTCGGCGGTAGCCTGCAACTGAGCAAGCTGTTCCGGGGTCAGCAGTTGCAGACGGATCAGCATGCGCTGGATCAGGTCGCGACGCATTTCCTTGCGGGTTTCCGACGATTCCTGATCCGAACCGGTGATGTTGTTGCCGTCGTGCAGGAAGACTTTCTGCACTTCCAGCTTGTCGTTGAGCAGGTGCAGGTTGTCGTGAGTCAGGATCTCGTACCTGAGGGTTGTGCTGATCTCGTATTCGGCCGAGCTGCCACCGCCGGTGTAGCTGAGCGTGCGCTGGGAGTTTTCCTCATTCAGCAGCACCAGCTTGTAGGGCGCGCCGGCATGGACCCGTACGCCACTGTTTTCCAGTTGCTGCTGGAGCATTTTCACGGTGGTGCCGTAGGCGTCCCGAGCACTCAGGTCGAGCTCCTTGATGGTCAGCTCCTGGGTTCCCGTGCCGCGCAACTGGAAGCCACAGGCGCTCAGCAGAACAGCCAGGCCCATCACCAGCAGGTTACGTTTGATCATGTATTGCTCCCCTTGAAACCATATGGGCCAACCTTGTGGCCCTGAAGGTTTTGTTCGGCACCCGGTCCCGGACCGGGCGCCTGATCCAATTAGCTGGCGACGATGTTGACCAGTTTGCCAGGCACCACGATGACCTTGCGGATGGTCAGGCCTTCGGTGAAGCGCAGCACGTTCTCGTTGCTGCGCGCCGCGGCTTCGACTTCTTCACGGCTGGCGCTGGCCGGCATTTCGATCTGGCCGCGCAGCTTGCCGTTGACCTGGATGACCAGTTGCAGGTTGTCCTGAACCAGGGCGCTTTCGTCCAATACCGGCCAGCCTGCGTCGATCACCGGGTCGGCGTGACCCAGGCGATTCCACAGTTCGTGGCTGATGTGCGGGGTGATCGGCGCCAGCAGCAAGGTTACGGTTTCCAGACCTTCCTGAACCAGTGCGCGATCCTGCTCGGTACCTTGCGGGGCTTTTTCCAACACGTTCATCAGCGTCATCACCTGGGCGATTGCGGTGTTGAATTTGTGGTTCTGGCCCACGTCGTGGCTGGCCTGCTTGATGGCTTGGTGGATCGAGCGGCGAATGGCTTTCTGCTCGTCGTTCAGGCTGGCGATATCCAGTGTGCCCGGCAGGCCCTGGGTGACATGGGCTTGAGCCAGACGCCAGACGCGCTTGAGGAAACGGTGCGAGCCTTCAACGCCGGAGTCCGACCATTCGGCACTCATGTCAGGTGGCGAGGCGAACATCATGAACAGGCGGCAGGTGTCTGCGCCGAACTGGTCAATCATCGACTGTGGGTCGACGCCGTTGTTCTTCGACTTGGCCATCTTCTCGGTGCCGCCGATTTCCACCGGCAGGCCGTCCGCGATCAGCTTGGCGCTGATGACCTTGGCCTTGCTGTCGCGTTCGAGCTCGACGTCCGCCGGGTTGAACCAGGTGTAGGCACCGTTGGCTTCACGACGGTAGTAGGTCTCGGCGATCACCATGCCTTGGGTCAGCAGGTTCTTGAATGGCTCGTTGGAGCTCACCAGGCCTTCGTCACGCATCAGCTTGTGGAAGAAGCGCGCGTAGAGCAGGTGCAGGATGGCGTGTTCGATACCGCCGATGTACTGGTCCACCGGCAGCCAATGGTCGGCTGCCGATTTTTCCACCAGGCCGCCTTCATAGTGCGGCGAGGCGTAGCGGGCGTAGTACCACGACGATTCGACGAAGGTGTCCATGGTGTCGGTTTCACGCTTGGCCGGTGCGCCGCATTTCGGGCAACTGCACTCGTAGAACTCAGGCATGCGTGCCAGGGGCGAACCGGCGCCGTCCGGCACCACATCTTCCGGCAACACGACCGGCAATTGGTCTTCCGGCACCGGCACATCGCCGCAGCTGTCGCAGTGGATGATCGGGATCGGGCAGCCCCAGTAACGCTGGCGGCTGATGCCCCAGTCCCGCAGGCGGAACTGGGTACGCGATTGGCCGAGGTTCTTCTTCAGCAGGGCCACTTCGATGGCGTCGAACGCGCCGGGGAAGTCCAGGCCGTTGAATTCGCCGGAGTTGATCAGTTCGCCGTGCTCGCCGTAAGCGTCCTGCCAAGGGGCAGGCGTCTCATCGCCGGCGCTGGTGCGCACCACGGCCTTGATCGGCAGGCCGTACTTGCTGGCGAATTCGAAGTCGCGCTCATCGTGGGCCGGCACTGCCATTACTGCGCCATCGCCATAGTGCATCAGCACGTAGTTGGCGACCCAGACCGGAAGCTTCTCGCCAGTCAGTGGGTGCTCGACGAACAGCGAGGTTGGCAGGCCCTTTTTCTCCTGGGTCGCCATGTCGGCTTCGGCAACGCTGCCGCCTTTGCATTCGGCAATGAACGCCTGCAGCTCGGGGTTGTTCTGTGCGGCCAGGGTGGCCAGCGGGTGTTCGGCCGCGACGGCGACGTAAGTCGCGCCCATCAGGGTGTCGGGACGGGTGGTAAAGACTTTCAGGGTGCCGGTTTCGCCGATCGACGCCTGATCGTAAGGGAACTGCACTTCCATGCCACGGGACTTGCCGATCCAGTTGCGTTGCATGGTCTTGACCTGCTCGGGCCAGCCCGGCAGCTCGTCGAGACTCTCCAGCAGCTCATCCGCGTAGGCGGTGATCTTGAAGTAGTACATCGGGATTTCGCGCTTTTCGATCAGCGCGCCGGAGCGCCAGCCGCGGCCATCGATCACCTGTTCGTTGGCCAGGACGGTCTGGTCGACCGGGTCCCAGTTCACGGTGCCATTCTTACGGTAGATCACGCCTTTTTCGAACAGGCGGGTGAACAGCCACTGTTCCCAGCGGTAGTAGTCCGGCTTGCAGGTGGTGACCTCACGAGACCAGTCCACCGCCAGGCCCAGGCTGCGCAGTTGGGTCTTCATGTAGGCGATGTTTTCGTAGGTCCACTTGGCCGGTGCGACGTTATTCTTCATCGCGGCGTTTTCCGCCGGCATGCCGAAGGCGTCCCAACCCATGGGTTGCAGGACGTTCTTGCC
The DNA here is from genome assembly GCF_042980055.1 of Pseudomonas danubii. Taxonomy (NCBI): domain Bacteria; kingdom Pseudomonadati; phylum Pseudomonadota; class Gammaproteobacteria; order Pseudomonadales; family Pseudomonadaceae; genus Pseudomonas; species Pseudomonas danubii. Next base: position 352,689 of record NZ_CP116502.1, on the reverse strand, counting down.
TTGCATGCGCTGGTAGCGGGAAATCACGTCGCCGATGGTGTAGTTGCGCACGTGCCCCATGTGTAGCTTGCCGCTGGGGTAAGGGAACATCGATAGGCAGTAGTAAGTTTCCTTGCCTGGCTGTTCTCTGACTTCAAAGGACTTTTGCTCATCCCAGAACGACTGGGCGGCGGCTTCGATTTCACGGGGCTGATAGTGTTCGTGCATGGCTACTTTTGTACTGAATAGGGGTGGCCTAATCCTCTTCAACGCAACCTCGGGTAGTGATGGCGCCAAATACGGCGTTTTTCAGGGCCCGGTGGAGCTGGAAGTGGAGTTACAGGAAGCGCCGTAGCATACATGACCGCACTCTGCCGAGGGAAACCCTGATTGCTCGCGCGGGCCGTTGGTCGCGGCGGCGCGTCGCTTCCAGCTGTCCGACTAAGCTCAAAAAGGGGAGTGATTCTTATCTTCGATGAGGTGAACGGATGCTTGAGTCGCAGCGAAAAGTAACAGAACCGGAGGTGTATGAAAGGCTGCTGAATCGACTGGCTCTGGCCCTGGATGCGGCAAGAACTGCGGATCGACTGCGCAATGAACGGCCGGTCGAGTTGGAGCTGCGGGGGTTGAGCCCTGCTGAGTTCGAGTTGATCAGGGCCTACCTGGCCCGCAGTCAGCATGAAATGCAGGTCAATGTATCGGGCAGTCCGCAACACCAGGAAAGGCCCCGTTCGGCCAAGGTCATTTGGTTGAAGGATCAGGCGCCCCTCAGGGATTCGGTAAGCGTCCGGTCCCAGCAGTTCAAGTAGGTCCCGAGCCCTTCATTGGGTTGAGAGGTCGTTGCCAAGGACCTCGAAAGCGAAAGTGCCTGGCAGCGGTTGTTGCCGCATGGGTATCCCCTTTAGGCTTCGAGCATCTTTTGGAGATGCTCGATGCCTTTTCGTTATTTCATCAAACAATTACTGCTGCCGCCCGGCATTCTCTTGCTGTTGCTTCTACTGGCCTGGAGTCTGCGTCGGTCCAGGCCTCGGCTGGCGCGATGGTGCTTTGTCCTGGGGTTGGGCGGCTTCTGGTTGATGAGCCTGCCGGTAATGGTGGAGTGGGGTGCCCGTGGGCTTGAACGGTTGCCGCCCTTGCCACAGAGCCAATGGGCCAGCCTGGCAGAGCAGGCGGACGCGATCGTGGTCCTGGGTTCCGGCCGTGAGCGGGGTGATCCGGCTTGGGGTTCTGATCAGCCCACGGGCGTGGGGTTGGAGCGCGAGCGTTATGCCGCGCGGCTGGCCAAGGCTTCCGGGCTGCCCCTATTGACCAGCGGCGGCCTGCATTACGGTACGCCGCCCACCGAAGCTGCGCTGATGGCCGAATCGCTGCTCAATGACTTTGGCGTGAGCGTGCGCTGGCAGGAAGGTCGTAGCCGCACCACCTGGGAAAACGCCCAGTTCAGCGCCGAAGTCTTGCAGCCACTGGGTATCAAGCGCGTGGTGGTCGTGACCCAGGCCTGGCACATGCCACGTTCGGTCTGGAGTTTTGAGCGCGCAGGGTTTGTTGTGGTGCCAGCACCGGTAGGTTTTCTGGGCGTGGACAACGCCCGGCCGTTGGGAGGCTGGATGCCGGAGTTCAAGTCAATCTGGCAGAGCGGCCAGTTGCTGAACGAGGCGGTGGGCCAGTTAGGTTATCGCCTCTTTTATCGCTGATCACAGGGCCGACTCCAGTCGGAGCCGGCTTGCGGGCGAAGGTTTCTAAACGGTCTTGGCGATGCGGCTGGCCAACAAGGCCCAGCCAAACAGCAGGGCGCAGAGCACTGCCAGTGGCCATGAGCGCCACTGCAAGTACGGTGTCAGGTTATGCATGGGCACCACTTCGCCATAGAGAATGCCCCGTTCGAACTGTGGAATCTGCACGGTGATCTTGCCGAACGGATCAATCAGCCCGGTGACTCCGTTGTTGGTGGCGCGGATCATCCAGCGTCCGGCTTCCAGAGCGCGCATCTGCGCCATCTGCAAATGCTGAAGAGGGCCGATGGAGGTGCCGAACCAGGTGTCGTTGCTGATGGTCAGCAGCAGGTCGCTGCGGGCCGAAAGACCGGCGGCGAACTCAGGGTAGACCACTTCGTAACAGATGAACGGCGCAATCTGATACCCCTTGGCTTGCAGTAACGGCTGGTCGGCCGGGCCGCGGGCAAAATCCGACATTGGCAGGTTGAAGAAGTCGATCAGGCCACGCAGCAGCTCCTGCAGGGGCACATACTCGCCAAAGGGCACCAGTTTTTGTTTCAGGTAGGTGCCATCGCCTTCGCCGGTCACGGTGATGCCGTTGAAGTAGCGTTTTTCATGGTGCACCAGTTGGCGCACCGGAACGCCGGTAATCAGTGCGGAATGACGGTCGGCGGCAAAGTTGCCCATCATCGTCAGGTAGCCCTCGGCGGACTCCTTGAGCACCGGAACCGCGGTTTCCGGCCAGACCAGCAGGTCTACCCGCTTGCTGCTGAAACTCATGTCGCGGTACAGAGCCAGTTGGGCATTGAGCTCGGCCGGGTCCCATTTCATGCTTTGTTCGATATTGCCCTGAATGGCGGCGACCGAAAGCGGATCACCCGAAGGGCTGGTCCAGGCGTGACCTTTGAGTGCCAGGCCAACTGCCCAGGGCGCAGCCAGCAGCAACAGGCCGGCGGCAATAAACCCCTTGCGTCCGGCCTTGATCAGGCGCGGCAGGTTGTAGAGCAATGCAGCGGTCAACGCCAGGGAGAAGGAAATCAGCCAGATGCCGCCCACAGGCGCGAGTCCGGCCAGGGGGCCGTCAAGCTGGCTGTAGCCAGAGTAGAGCCAGGGGAAACCGGTAAGGAACCAGCCGCGAAACGCTTCCTGCCCCAGCCACAAGGCAGCGAAAGCCAGAGCATCAGCCAGCGGTGCTTCGTTGCGCCGCAGCCAGCGGGCCCAGAGCCAGGCGGGCAGGGCAAAGAACCAGGCAATGGCGGCGATGAAGGCCAGCATCAGCACGCCGGCGAGCAAAGCCGACGCGCCGCCGTAGGTGTGGATGCTGACGTAGATCCAGCTGGTACCGGCGCCGAACAGGCCGAAGCCGAAGCACCAGCCACGGCCCAGGGCCTGGCGGGGCGTGAGCTCCCGCAGACCGGCATAGAACAGTCCTACCGCCAGCAGCGCCAGCGGCCAGATGTCATAGGGCGCCAAGGCCAGGGTGGTAATGGCGCCGGCTGCAACGGCCAGCAGGTTGCCGGGCCAGCCGGGTCGGGTTGAGCGCTGCAAGAGGCGTTTCATCAGCTCTTTCCTGTTTCGCGCCGGGCGGGGCACGAGGAGATGGGGTGGGTGGATTCAGATGAGCGGCGAATCCTGCAGCGCTGTTTGACAGTCCGCCCCCGAGATCTGTCGTCCCCAGGCCAGGTCGTTGGCCTGGGGACGATGATTCTGTGCGGGGGAGGGCTGATGCCCCTTGTCCCTAGCGGGAGATGGGGGTCAGGCGCAGCAGATGAATCCGCCGGCTGTCGGCGTTGAGCACGCGGAAGCGATAGGCGCCGATTTCAGTGATTTCGTTGCGTTTTGGCAAGTGGCCGAAAGCACTCATCACCAGGCCGCCCACGGTATCGAACTCGTCATCGGAGAAGTCGCTGTCGAAAAACTCGTTGAAGTTCTCGATCGGCGTCAGCGCCTTGATCAGGAAGTCGCCGCTGGGAAGCGGTTTGATGTAGCTGTCTTCCTCGACGTCATGCTCGTCCTCAATGTCGCCGACGATCTGTTCCAGCACGTCTTCGATGGTCACCAGGCCCGCCACACCGCCGTATTCGTCGATGACGATAGCCATGTGGTTGTGGTTGGCGCGGAACTCGCGCAGCAGCACATTCAGGCGCTTGGACTCGGGGACGAAGGTCGCCGGGCGCAGCAGGTCCTTGATGTTGAAGCTGTCGCCGTTCTCCTTGAGGATCAGCGGCAGCAGGTCCTTGGCCAGCAGGACGCCCATCACGTCGTCATGGCTTTCGCCGATCACCGGGTAGCGCGAGTGCGCCGAATCGATGACTGCAGGCAGGAACTCCCGGGGTGTCTGGGTCGCCTTGATGCTGATCATCTGCGAGCGCGGAACCATGATGTCCCGGACTTGCAGGTCAGCTACCTGGATGGCGCCTTCGACGATGGCCAGCGCTTCGCTGTCCAGCAATTTGTTCTGATGGGCTTCGCGCAGCAGCTCCAGCAGCTCCTGGCGGTTTTTCGGCTCATGGGCAAAAGCCTGGGTCAGTTTGCCCAGCCATGACTTTTGCCCGTTGCTCGATCGATCTTCGCTCATAGCGATTGCTCTGAATCCTTGGTTGTTACAGGTGGTTGTTGATCAGCTTTCGTCGTCTGCATACGGGTCGGGGTGACCCAGCTCAGCAAGCAACGTTCGTTCCAGTGCTTCCATTTCTTCGGCTTCGTCATCATCTATATGGTCGTAACCCAACAGATGCAAGCAGCCGTGAATGACCAGATGGGCCCAGTGGGCCTTAAGTTCCTTGCCTTGTTCGGCGGCCTCGCGTTCGACCACCGCAATGCAGATCACCAGGTCCCCCAGCAAGGGGATATCCAGCAGTTCATCCGGCACGTCGGCAGGAAATGACAGCACATTGGTTGCGTAATCTTTGTGACGCCAGGTGTGATTCAGCTCACGGCCTTCGTCTTCGTCCACCAGGCGGATGGTCAGTTCCGAATCGGCGGTGCGCTGGCGCAGAGCCAGCTCGCACCACTGGCGGAACTCTTCATCGCTGGGGGCCGGCTGCTGGCTGGCGCGTTGCAGGTCAAGCTCAAGCATCGCGGCGGTTGCCTCTGTCGGCTGAAGCCTTGGCGGCCTCGTCCTCGGCTCGCAGCTCGAAGCGTTCATAGGCTTCGACAATGCGTTGCACCAGTGGATGGCGCACCACGTCCTTGGGCATGAAGTGAGTGAAGCTGATGCCGGGTACATCCTTGAGCACGTTGATCACTTGGGCCAGGCCCGACTTGGTGCCTTTGGGCAGGTCGACCTGGGTGATGTCGCCGGTGATCACTGCGGTGGAGCCGAAACCGATTCGGGTGAGGAACATTTTCATCTGTTCCACGGTGGTGTTCTGGCTTTCGTCGAGGATGATGAAGCTGTTGTTCAGGGTCCGGCCGCGCATGTAGGCCAGGGGCGCGATCTCGATGACCTGGCGCTCGATCAGCTTGGCTACTTGTTCGAAACCGAGCATTTCATACAGCGCGTCATACAGCGGGCGCAGGTACGGGTCGATTTTTTGTGCCAGATCGCCGGGCAGGAAACCGAGCTTCTCGCCCGCTTCCACGGCTGGCCGCACCAACAGGATGCGCCGCACTTGCTCGCGCTCCAGGGCATCTACGGCGCAAGCCACCGCGAGGTAGGTCTTGCCGGTACCGGCCGGGCCAATACCGAAGTTGATGTCATTGCCGAGGATTTCTTTGACATAGCGCTGCTGATTCAGGCCGCGAGGGCGAATCATGCCTTTCTTGGTGCGCAGGGCTATGGCGGCATCGGCCACCGATGGGTTGTCCAACTCTTCCACGGCGGATTCCTGGAGGAACAGGTGTACCAGGTCCGGCGATAGCTCGGTGCCCTTGGTTTCCCGGTAGAGACGGCGCAGAAGATTTTCCGCGGAGGTGGTGTGCTTGGGTTCGCCAATCAGCTCGAACTGATTGCCGCGGTTGCGGATCTCGATCATCAGGCGCTGTTCGATCAAGCGCAAATGCTCGTCGAATTGCCCGCACAGATTGGCGAAGCGGCGAGCCTCGAAGGGCTCGAGGATGAAACGATGAGGTTCTATGGGTGCGTTCAAGGTCGTTTTTTAGCCGCCCAACGGCAATTAAGATGAATTCAAGGATAACGCCAGCGGCCTGGGTGCGAAAGCTCTTATGCGGTGCAATGGCCGGTGATGCTTTCTTTGTAGGAGCCGGCTTGCCGGCGAAGGTGCTCTTGAAGGTTTCTTCGCCGGCAAGCCCGCTCCTGCACAAGCCCGCTCCTACACAAGTCAGTGCTTACGATAACAGCGAGCCGCGCAGCGAATGGGGCTGAGCCGAATCGATGTGCACGTCGGCGAACTGGCCGATCAGTGTGGGATTGTCGCAACGGAAGTTGACGATTCGGTTGTTCTCGGTACGGCCCTGCAATTCGCCAGGGTCTTTCTTGGAGTAATCGGTGACCAGAATGCGTTGGGTCGAGCCGACCATTTGTCGGCTGATCTCGAATCCTTGCTGGTTCAGGCGATGCTGCAGTGCGTTCAGGCGCTCCTTCTTCAGCGCTTCGGGTGTGTCGTCGGCGAGGTCTGCAGCCGGGGTACCTGGGCGCTGGCTGTAGATAAAGGAGTAGGAGAAGTCGAAGCCTACGTCCTCGATCAGCTTCATGGTCTGCTGGAAGTCTTTCTCCGTCTCGCCGGGGAAACCGACGATAAAGTCCGAGCTGATGCAGATTCCCGGGACTGCCGCCCGTAGCTTGCGCAGCTTGGACTTGTATTCCAAAGCTGTGTGGTTGCGTTTCATCGCCGCCAGAATGCGGTCCGAGCCCGATTGCACCGGCAGGTGCAGGTGTTTCACCAGCTCTGGTACTTCGGCATGAGCCTGGATCAGGCTGTCGGAGAACTCCAGAGGGTGCGAGGTGGTGTAGCGAATTCGTTCGATACCATCGACAGCGGCCACTACGCGGATCAACTCGGCCAGGTCCGCCATGCGTCCGTCGTGGGTCTGACCCCGGTAGCCGTTGACGTTCTGGCCCAGCAAGGTGACTTCACGCACACCGTTTTCCGCCAAGTGGATGATCTCGGCGATCACGTCGTCAAATGGCCGGCTGACTTCTTCGCCGCGGGTGTAAGGCACTACGCAGAACGTGCAGTACTTGCTGCAGCCTTCCATCACCGACACATAGGCGCTGGGGCCGTCGATGCGCGGCTCGGGCAGGTGGTCGAACTTTTCGATTTCCGGGAACGAGACATCCACTTGCGGCAGTTTGGTGGCGCGAGCGACGTCGATCATTTCCGGCAGGCGGTGCAGCGTCTGCGGGCCGAAGACCACGTCCACGTAGGGCGCTCGATCACGGATGGCCGCGCCTTCCTGACTGGCCACGCAGCCACCGACGGCGATCACCATGTCCGGGTTGGCCAGCTTCAGCTCGCGCCAGCGACCCAGTTGCGAGTACACCCGGTCCTGGGCGCGCTCGCGAATGGAGCAGGTGTTGAGCAGGATGACGTCAGCGTCTTCGGCGCGGGCGGTGACTTCCAGGGCCTGATGTTCACCCAGTAGGTCCACCATGCGCGAGCTGTCGTACTCGTTCATCTGGCAACCGTGGGTTTCGATGTAAAGCTTCTTGGCCATGGACCTCGGTCTCACGTGATTCAAAGAACCGCGCATTATAGGGGCCATACCTACAGGTTCCTAGCGTTGTGCATCGGGTAGCTATGCTATAGTTCGCGCCCTATTTTTATCCCCCGATGTGTTGCCCGCCCACCATGACCAAACGTGAAGCCCCAATCTATAAGGTGATTTTTCTCAACCAGGGCCAGGTGTTCGAAATGTACGCCAAGCAGATCTACCAAAGTGATCTGTGGGGTTTTCTGGAAGTGGAAGAGTTCGTCTTTGGCGAGCGCACGCAAGTGGTCGTCGATCCGAGCGAAGAAAAACTCAAGGCTCAGTTCGAAGGCGTTGTGCGCAGTTTTGTGCCGATGCATTCGATTGTGCGCATCGACGAAGTGGAGCGCCTGGGCACACCTAAGATCAGCGAGGCCCGTGGCGTAAGCAACGTCATGCCGTTTCCCATGCCAATGCCCGAAAAGTAAGCCTGGTTTGCGTAGGCGCCAGTTTGCCGGTGAGTGGCGCGAAGGTGTTACGGCAGGGGCGAGAAAGGCGAACGCCCATCGGCGCTTTGCAGTTCCATCAGGTATTTACGGAAGATCTGCCCCAGCACTTGGGTCGCAACTTCCAGTTCGTCACGCTGCATGTGCTCGGCGACTTCGTCGGCGGTGTCCAGGGCGTCTTCGGCACCGTTGACCGCAGCCATCTTCAGCACGATGTAGGCTTGAACGTTGTTGGCCGGCACGCCTTCGCCGTGGAAGAACATGGTGCCGAGCTTGAACTGCGCCTGGGCATGGCCTTGCAACGAGGCCTTTTCGAAATAGCTCAGGGCTTGATTGAGGTCCTGCGGCGCGCCTTTACCCTCGTAGTAGAACTCACCCAACTCGTATTGCGCCTGTGCGTCCCCTTCATCGGCGGCTTTCTGGCACGCGGCTAGCGCCTCGGCCTGTTCCTGTGCCTGGGGATCGAGGGTGCAGCGACCCATCGCTGGGATCAACAACGAGTTGCCGCCTGCTTGTGCGTGCGCGAGCAGGGGCTGAAGGAGCAACAGGCAGCCCAATGTCAGGGCGCGGCCGGTGCGGTTCATGGGAATCGACTTACCTCTGAGGGGCGCGCGGACCCGGCGAGGGGGTCCAATAAGCGCGCATTATGAAATAAGCAGGGCCAACCTTACAAAGTCTTTACTCGTTTTTCTGCTGCGTGGCCGCGATATCCGCTGGTTTGCCGCGTATTTCCCCCTTTGCCAAGGGAAAGTTCGAGTAAAGCACGAAGCTGGCATGGTTGATCACCATGCCAGCCATGTAGCGCTTATTTCAGGGCGGCAAATGCGCGCTCTGCGGCATCCAGGGTCAGTTGCAGCTCAGTCTCTCCGTGGGCGATCGAGGTGAAACCGGCCTCAAAGGCACTTGGCGCCAGGTACACGCCGCCTTCCAGCATCAGGTGGAAGAAGCGCTTGAACAGGTTGGCATCGCTGGCCATCACATCGTCAAAGGTGACGATATCGTCGGCGCCACTGAAGTACAGGCCGAACATGCCGCCCGCCTGAGTGGTGACGAACGGAATGCCCGCGGCATCGGCGCGTTGCTGCAAGCCTTCGAGCAGGCGGCTGGTGTAGTCGCTCAGTTCGGCGTGGAAGCCCGGGCGGCTGATCAGGCGCAGGGTGGTCAGGCCGGCAGCCATGGCCAGCGGGTTACCGGACAGGGTGCCGGCCTGGTAGACCGGGCCCAGGGGCGCAATGTGTTCCATGATCTTGCGTTTGCCGCCGAAGCAGCCCACTGGCATGCCGCCGCCGATGATCTTGCCGAAGGTGGACAGGTCTGGAGTCACGCCGTAATGGGCCTGTGCGCCGCCTAAAGCGACACGAAAGCCGGTCATCACTTCGTCGAAGATCAGCACTACGCCGTGTTGGTCGCAAAGAGTGCGCAGCCCCTCGAGGAAGCCCGGTGCCGGCGGCACACAGTTCATGTTACCGGCCACAGGCTCGACGATGATGCAGGCCACTTCCTGGCCCACTTCCGCCAGCATTTTTTCCACTGCAGCGATGTCGTTGAAGGGCAGGGTCAGCGTGTGTTTGGCGAAAGCTGCAGGTACACCGGCAGAGCTGGGTACGCCTTGAGTCAGGGCGCCGGAACCGGCCTTGACCAGCAGACTGTCGGAATGCCCGTGGTAGCAGCCTTCGAACTTGATGATGCTGTCGCGGCCGGTAAAGCCACGGGCCAGGCGAATCGCGCTCATGGTGGCTTCAGTGCCGGAGCTGACCATGCGCACCATTTCCATGGAGGGAACGATGGAGCACACCAGATCGGCCATTTCGGTTTCCATGGCAGTCGGGGCGCCGTAGGACAGGCCATGCTCCAGCTGCTTGCGTACCGCGTCCAGCACGTCCGGGTGACTGTGGCCGAGAATCATCGGGCCCCAGGACCCGACATAGTCGACATAGCGCTTGTCGTCTTCGTCAGTGACGTAGGCACCTTCGGCGTGCTTGAAGAACAGCGGGGTGCCGCCCACGCTCTTGAAGGCGCGGACCGGCGAGTTGACGCCACCAGGGATGTGTTTCTGGGCGTCGGCAAACAGGGTTTCGGAACGGGACATGATCGGGCTCTCAAAAAATCAGCTGTTGAATAGGGCGTTGAAGGCGCGGGCGCGACGGGTCACTTCGTCGGCGCTATCGGCGCCGAACAAGCCGTGAACCACCGCCAGCAGGTCGGCGCCGTGGTTCACCAGGGGGGCGGCGTTTTCCAGGGTGATGCCGCCAATCACGCAGATCGGCAGATGCAGGCTGGCCCGGGCCTGATCCAGCAACTCCAGGCTGGCCGTGGGCGCGCCGGGTTTGGTGGTGGAATTGAAAAAGCGGCCGAAGGCGACATAGCTGGCGCCCTCCTTGGCCGCTTGCTCGGCCAGTGGCAATTGGTCGTGGCAGGTCGAACCGATAATGGCCTGGCGCCCCAGCAGGGCGCGGGCCGGCGTCAGGGGACCGTCGCTCTGGCCCAGATGCACGCCGGCACCGATGCGTGCCGCCAGCTCGGCGTCATCGTTGATGATCAGGCGGGTCTTGTAGCGCTCGCACAGGGTCAGTAGGGTTTCGGCTTCCCGCAGGCGGCGGGCCTGGTCATCGCTTTTATCGCGGTACTGCAACAGGGTGACGCCGCCTTCCAGCGCCGCCTCCACGTACTTCAGGAACTTGCCGGCCAACAGCTGGCTGTCGGTGATGGCGTACAGACCACGTAGTTTCATTGAGCGGGCCTCATGACATTACGAGCAGAAATCCAACGGCAAGCGGCGCGGGACAAACTGGCCGTGGCCCAGTTGCTCGGCGTCGCGCAGGGTGCGCCAGGTGTAGTCCAGGGCCGACTTTACAGCGCTGGCCAGATGTTCGCCTTGGGCCAGACGTCCGGCCAGGGCACTGGCCAGGGTGCAGCCGGAGCCGTGGTAGCTGCCCGGCAGGCGCTGGCAGGTGTAGGTCTCGCGCAGGCCGTCACGGCTGTACAGGCGATTGTGCACTTCGTGTTCATCGCCATGGCCGCCAGTGATCAGCAGGTGCTTGACGAACGGCAGGAGTTTTTCGGCGCATTGGTCGGCGCTGCCTTCGGGCAGTTCCGCAAGAATTCGGGCTTCGGGAAGGTTGGGAGTGGCAATGGTGGCCAGGGGCAGCAGGCGTTCGCGCATGGCGTGGCCCACTTCATCCTTGCCCAGACGGCCACCGCCGCCGGCGCGCAGCACCGGGTCGCACACCAGGGGCAGGTGTGGGTGCGCCTGCAGCAGTTCGACCACGGTGTCGACCATCTCCAGGGAGCCCAGCATGCCCAGCTTGACCGCGGCGACAGTGGAGTCGTTGAGCACGGCATTGGCCTGGGCCAATACCCACTCGCGATCCAGAACGCGGAAATCGCTGACGTTGACCGTGTCTTGCACGGTCAGGGCGGTGACAGCCGGAGCTGCGTGACAACCCTGAGCCAGCAGGGCTTCGATATCTGCCTGCAAGCCGGCGCCACCACTGGGGTCGTGGCCGGAGAGACAGAGGACAACGGGGCGAGAGCTGTAGATATTCATGGGCGGCGAGCTTACCACCAAACGCTTTTTTTCGCGGCGCCTGGTGCGCAATGGAAGTTGTCGCTTTGCCGTGTTCGATCTTCTTGACCGATGCAACAGCTCTAGCTCGCTGGATTGCGCTGAAAGGCCCGTTCTAGAGCCTTTAGACTAAAATTTTCAATGGTGTTCATTGGCCATCAACGGCTATGCTAGAGTGCATTCAAACCAATAACAGGTCATGCCGGTCTTGCGTCTGCTCAAGGGAAATGGGGGACTTCCTGACACCACCGGACAAGCCACGCTGGGGCTTTAATGCGCTATTTGCTGATGTTGCTGTTGAGCTTGCCGATGCTGGCTGGCGCCGTCGAGTTCGACGAGTTCACTCAACGCTTGCCTTTGGGCCGAGTGATGCAAGTATTCGAAGACGCGGGTAGCGAAGCAACAATTGCCGATGTCAGTTCGGGGCCCTTGGCTGAGCACTTCAAACCCCACGATAAAGATACCCTCAATGCCGGTTACTCACGTTCGGCCTTCTGGCTGAAGATCGACCTTCAATACCGCCCCGGCAATCCCACGGCGCAGCGCAACTGGTTGCTGGAACTGGCCTATCCGCCCCTGGATCACCTGGATCTGTACGTCCCCGATGAAGCCGGTGGCTTTCGTCTGGCGGAGCGCACCGGCGATGCCTTGCCATTCGACAGCCGACAGATTCGCCAGAACAATTACCTGTTCAACCTGAATTTCTCCCCCCATGAGCACAAGACTGTCTATTTGCGCCTGGCCAGTGAAGGTTCGATCCAGGCGCCGCTGAGCCTCTGGTCCAACACGGCCTACCTCGAGGCGCAGCCAGTGCGGCTCTACGTGCTGGGGCTGATCTACGGGGTGTTGCTGGGCATGCTGGTGTACAACCTGTTCATCTATCTCAGCGTGCGTGACACCAGCTACCTCTACTACATCGTCTACATCGCTTCGTTCGGTCTTTATCAACTGTCGGTCAACGGTGCCGCAGTGGAGTACTTCTGGCCCAACAGTCCTTGGTGGGCCAATGCGGCGACGCCATTCTTCATCGGCGCCGCGGGGCTGTTCGGCAGTCAGTTCGCCCGCAGTTTCCTGCAGACCTCCCGGCACAGTCCCTGGGTTGACCGGGTATTACTGGCGCTGATGGCGTTCGGCGCAGTGGTCATGGCCTTGTCACTGATGACCAGCTACGCTCTGGCCTTGCGCCTGGCAACCACCTTGGCGCTGCTGTTTACCGTGGTGATTTATGTGGCGGGGATCGTCGCCTGGTGTCGCGGATTGCGGGTGGCGCGTTATTTCATCATTGCCTGGTCGGCCTTTCTGTTCGGTGGGGTGATCAACACCTTGATGGTGCTGGGTTACCTGCCGAACGTATTCCTGACCATGTACGCCAGCCAGATCGGCTCGGCGATCGAGGTGGCGCTGCTATCCCTGGCCCTGGCCGACCGGATCAACTCGATGCGTGAGCAACAAGCCCAGACGCTGCTTGAGGCCGGGCAGAAGCTTGAAGTGCTGAACCAGCAACTGGCTCACAGTAACCGTCTCAAGGATGAGTTCCTGGCGACCCTGACCCACGAGTTGCGTACGCCGATGAACGGTGTCATCGGCTCGCTTGAGCTGATGCAGACCCTGGAACTGGACCCGGAGATGGAGCAGTACCAGCAGACCGCCGCCGGCTCGGCACGGGACATGATGCGCATGGTCAACGGCATCCTCACGTTGACCGAACTGCAAGCCGGCAAGCTCAGCGCCCAGCGCCAGCCGTTCAGCCTGCGTTCGATGCTCAGCGCACTGCAAACCCAGTTCGGCGCCAGCGCGGCGGCCAAGTCCCTGTCCTTTCAGGTCGACCTCAGTGCCGGGCTGCCCGACCGCTTGCAGGGAGATCGCTGCAAGCTCAGCCATTGCCTGGAGTGCCTGCTGGAGAATGCCGTCAAGTTCACCCATTCCGGTGGCGTGGTGTTGCGGGTGGTCACCCGGTCTGTTTCGGCCGAGCGGGTGAGCCTGAGCTTTGAGGTGATCGACAGCGGGATAGGTTTTGTCAATCTGGACGAGGCGACGCTGTACCAGCGTTTCTTCCAGCTCGACGGTTCCATGACGCGTGAATACGGCGGATTGGGCATCGGCCTGGCGATCTGCCGGCAATTGGTGGACTTGCTGGGCGGGCAGTTGACCCATGAGTCCACGCCTGGACAGGGCAGTTGTTTCCGCTTGCTGGTGGAGTTCGATGTCCAGGAACCCACTCCTCGGGCGCCGACAGCCCTTCATCGGCGTGCGCCCCAGGACTGTACCGTGCTGCTGATGGATGATAACGACGTCGATCAACTGGTGGTGCGGGGCATGTTGCTCAAGCTGGGGTACCGAGTTCGCACCGTCGGCAGTCCCACCGATGCGCTGCAACTGCTGGGGCGTGAACTTGTCAGCGCGGTGCTGATCGATGGCCAGATCACTGCAGCGCAACTGGGGGCATTTCGTCTTCAGGCCCAGGCAATGCCCGGATACGCCCACCTGCCCATCTTGCTGGCCTGCGCTCCTGGTACTGAAGGTTGTGCAGCGACAGCAGGGGCCGACTGCCTGGGCAAACCGGTGAAATTCGAGGCACTGCAAGCGGTGCTGTTGAAGCGGGTACTTTGTGTTGAGCAAGGCGAAAGTGCCGATATTTAGGCTGATATGCCACTTTGTTCGGGGTAGAGCGGGTGCTTAACTGGGGTCTTGGCACACCCTGAAGGAGTCCCGCAATGAACCTCCACCAGTTCGCTGAAACTCACGAAGTCACCAACCAGCCGCCCGCCCTGGACGGCGCCAACCTCTATCGGATCGACCTGCCGTTGCAGCAGTGGATGCGGCGCTTCGATGCCGGCTGGGCCGAATCCCGGGTCGATGCCTATGGCGCCCTGGCGGGTGGTCCGCTGATGGAGGCGGGGTTCCTGGCCAATCAGAACAAACCGGTTTTTTCCAGTCACGACCGCTTTGGTCACCGGATCGACCTGGTGGAGTTTCATCCGGCGTATCACCAGTTGATGCAGGCGGCCATCGAGGGCGGGCTGACCTCACTGCCCTGGACCGACCCACAAGCGGGGGCTCATGTAGCCCGCGCCGCCATGACCTATCTGCACAGTCAGGCCGAGGCGGGCAGCGGTTGCCCGTTGACCATGACGTTTGCCTGCGTGCCGGCGCTGAAACTGCAGCCGGACATCGCCGAGCAGTGGCTGCCGAAGATCCTCGCCACTCAATACGACCCGCGTAATGTTGGCATGCAGCACAAGACCGGGCTGACGATTGGCATGGCCATGACCGAGAAGCAGGGCGGGACCGATGTTCGTGCCAATACCACCCGAGCCTATCCGGTGGGAGCCCCGGGACCGGGGCAGGCTTATGAACTGGTGGGGCACAAGTGGTTCTGCTCGGCGCCGATGTGCGATGCCTTCCTGACCCTGGCCCAGACCGACAAGGGCCTGACTTGTTTCCTCCTGCCCCGTCATCGTCCGGATGACAGCCGCAACCAGTTCTATATCCAGCGCTTGAAGAACAAGCTGGGCAACCTCTCCAATGCTTCCAGCGAAGTGGAGTTCCGCGGCGCTCTGGCCTGGATGATCGGTGACGAGGGGCGCGGCGTACCCACCATTATCGAAATGGTCGCCATGACTCGCTTTGACTGCATGGTCGGCTCCAGCTCGCTGATGCGCCAGGCCTTGACCCAGGCCAGCCATCATTGTGCTCATCGCCGCGTCGGCGGGCGGGTGCTCAGTGAGCAGCCGCTGATGCAGAACGTGCTGGCCGACCTGGCCTTGGAAAGCGAAGCGGCCCTGGCCTTGAGCATGCGCATGGGACGAGCCCTGGATCATCAGGACGATGCCCAGGAAGCGAAGTTCTCTCGGCTAGTGACGGCAGTGGGCAAGTATTGGATCTGCAAGCGCGCCCCGGCCATGATCAACGAGGCCGCCGAATGCATGGGAGGCGCCGGATATGTCGAAGACAGCATCCTGCCGCGGCTGTACCGCGAGGCGCCGGTGAACTCCACCTGGGAAGGCTCAGGCAACGTGCAATGCCTGGACGTGCTGCGGGCCTTGTCGAAAGAGCCCGGGGTACTCGATGTATTGTTTGCCGAGCTGGGGGACGGGCATGGCGAGCAGCGTCTGGCGGCGCATATTGCGGCGCTCAAGGACAGCTTCAGGGACACCGGCGACATCCAGTACCGCGCCCGCCAACTGACCGAGGACATTGCCTTGGGCCTGCAGGCCAAGCTGCTGCTGGAGGCCGGTAACGAGGTGGTCAGCGATGCCTTTATCGCCAGTCGTCTTGGAGGGCAGAGCGGTCGGGTCTACGGTACCTTGCCACGCGGGCTGGACGTAGCCGCCATTGTTGCCCGCTCCACGCCTCAAGGCTTCTGACCTTTCGTAGCAGCCGGCTTGTCGGCGAAGAGGCGTTGTCGCCATGGTCAGCGCCGACACGCCGGCTCCTATAACTCCGCTGTTCCCGTGGGGCGGTGTTGCAGGCAAGATGAACGCCTGCAAGATCAGAACACAGGATGCTTACCGTGACCGAAGCTTTTATTGTCGTTCAAACCGCCGAGCAAGCCGTGGATCGGCTTGCTGCTTTGCATGAGCGGGCCACTACGGCGCTGAGCCAGGCGCTCAAGCGTTACCTCAAGGACCGGGTCGAGCCGGATGCTGAGCAAAGAGCGCTGTTTCGCTATCCCGAATTGCGCCTGACCTACCACTGCCATGGCGAAGTTCCGCAGACCACCCGGGCTTATGCCAAGGTGCAACTGCCGGGCACCTACAGCGTCACCGTCACTCATCCCGCGGCCTTCCGCAATTACCTGCTCGAGCAACTGGTGCCTTTGATGCATGACTTCACCGTCACGGTGGAAGTGGGTGTCAGCGAGCAGAACATTCCTTATCCCTATGTGGTGGAACAGGGCGACGAACTGGCCGGTTCCGGCGTAACCGCGGCGGCCCTGGCCCGGGTATTCCCCAGCACCGACCTGTCGGCTGCCACCGACGGTATCGCCGACGGTCTCTACGACTGGGAAAACACTCACCCGCTGCCTTTGGCGCTGTTTGATGCGGCGCGGGTCGATTTCTCTTTGCGGCGCCTGGTGCATTACACCGGTAGCGACTGGCGTCATGTGCAGCCGTGGATCCTGCTGACCAACTATCACCGTTACGTCGACCAGTTCATCGTCCATGGTCTGGAGCAACTGCGCAGTGATCCGCGTTTTGTGCGCATGGTCCTGCCGGGCAATGTGATCATTGAAAAAAGCATGGATCACGGCGAGGCTTCGGCAATCGCCGCCGGTGTTGTCTGGCATCGCTACCAGATGCCGGCCTATCACCTGCAGGCCAGCGATGGCCACGGTGTGACCCTGGTGAATATCGGCGTCGGCCCCTCCAATGCCAAGAACATCACCGACCACTTGGCGGTGCTGCGCCCTCATTGCTGGTTGATGATTGGCCACTGCGGTGGACTGCGGCAGTCCCAGACCATCGGCGATTACGTCCTGGCTCACGCCTACATGCGGCGTGACGGCATTCTTGATCGCGTGGTGCCGCCGAACATTCCGATTCCGGCCTTGGCCGAGGTCCAGCTGGCGTTGCAGCAAGCGGCGGCCAATGTCACCGGGGAGAAGGGCGAGCAACTGAAGAAGCGTCTGCGCACCGGCACCGTCCTGACTTACGACGACCGCAACTGGGAACTGCGCTGGGCCGAGGAACGTCCGTTCATCAACCTGTCCCGGGCCGTGGCGGTGGACATGGAAAGCGGCACTATCGCGGCCCAGGGCTATCGCCTGCGGGTGCCTTACGGCACCTTGCTGTGTGTCTCGGACAAACCCCTGCACAGTGAGATCAAGTTGCCGGGGGCGGCCAATGCCTTCTACGAGCGGGCGGTCAGCCAGCATTTGAAGATCGGTATCGAAGCCGTGGACCTGATGCGCAGTGAGCTCAACTCCCTGCACTCGCGCAAACTGCGCAGCTTCGACGAGCCGCCTTTCCGCTAAGCGTTTAATCCATGGTCATTTGGCGATCAGGCCACTAGCATTGTCGGTCCTGATCGCTGAATGTTCCTGATCCCATGTCCCGTCCGTCCCGTCCTGCTTCCCGTCGCCCTGGCGCGAAGCCGTTTTCCGTTTCTCCCTCCAAGCGCGTGGCCAAGGCGCCACCGGCCGAGCCGAAGCTGATCCTGTTCAACAAGCCTTTCGACGTGCTGACCCAGTTCAGCGATGGCGAGGGACGGGCGACGCTCAAGGATTTCATCGCCATTCCCGGGGTCTACCCGGCCGGGCGCCTGGACCGCGACAGCGAAGGGTTGCTGCTGTTGACCAATGACGGGCAGTTGCAGGCGCGGATCGCCGATCCCAAGCACAAGTTGGCCAAGACCTATTGGGTACAGGTCGAAGGCGAACCCAGCGCTGAGCAGTTACAGCGCTTGCGTGACGGCGTGGAGTTGAACGACGGCATGACCTTGCCGGCCGAGGCGCGACGGCTGGAAGAGCCAGAGCTGTGGCCGCGCAATCCGCCAGTGCGCTTTCGCAAGAGCGTGCCTACCCATTGGCTGGAATTGGTGATTCGTGAGGGGCGCAATCGCCAGGTACGGCGCATGACCGCCGCCGTCGGCTTGCCGACCTTGCGGCTGGTGCGGGTCAGGATTGGCGACTGGACCCTGGATGGCCTGGATCAGGGCCAGTGGAAGGAAGTGCCGGCGCGCTTATAGAGCGCCGGATTCGATCAGGCCGATCACCACGCTCTTGATGATGAAGGCGGCCACGCCCAGGCCCAGCACGAAGAACAAGATAAAGGAGCCGAAGCGTCCGGCCTTGGACTTCTTGGCCAGGTCCCAGACGATGAAACCCATGAATATGATCAGGATGCTGACCAGACCGGTCATCATCCACTCTTCGAATACTGCTGGGTCCATCGATCATCTCCATTGCAGGCAGGGCAAAAAATGCCGGGCGAGTATACGCCAAGGGACACTTGCCGAGCATTGATCTGCCTGCGTTACGTCGCCACAGCCGCTATTCAACTGCGCAGGTGGGTCAGGGGCAGTTCGGTGCTGTTGAGTACCTGATTGAGCACGAAACTGGAGCGCACACTGGTCACGCCGTCGATACGGGTCAGGTGGCCGAGCAGCAACTTCTGATAGTGATCCATGTCCGGCACCACCACCTTGAGCTGGTAGTCGGCGTCCACACCGGTCACCAGGCTGCATTCCAGTACCTGGGGCAGGCTGCGGATGGCCGCTTCGAAGTTCTCGAAGCGTTCCGGCGTGTGCCGGTCCATGCCGATCAATACGTAGGCGGTCAGGCTCAGGCCGAGCATCTTGCGGTCCAGCAGGGCGACCTGGCGGGAAATATAACCGTCGTCTTCCAGTTGCTTGACCCGGCGCGAGCAGGGCGAGGGCGACAGACCGATGCGCTCGGCCAGTTCCTGGTTGGAGATGCGGGCATCGCGTTGCAATTCCGCCAAAATACTCAGGTCATAGCGGTCGAGTTTGCTCATCAATCAGGCCTTTGTCATAAGTATTGCGTTGAATTATCTATCTTGAGTTAAAAATTGCGCAAGAGGTGTTTTTGCAAGCAATCTTCGCAATCCGCTGTCGCCGGCCCAGGCCTATTCTTATCACCAGAATCACTGCCCGGACATAGAGTCCACTGCGGCCCGCCGAATCAGGCCTGCCGCGGCCGCCAACCCCATAGGGTTGATCCGGCCCCCGGGCTACACCCTGTCCAGAAGACGGAGTGAGGTGAGCCGGCGCCACAAGCGTCGAGCACGGACAAAATCTCAAAGGGTGGCCGACGGGCCGCCCTTTTTTATTGCCTGCGAAATAAGTCTCGTGACTGATAATCTGCTGCAGAACCGCCCCAGGCTTTTTCAGTCTTAGGTACAGGCCCCAATCCGCAGTGAGGAATAGCATGAAGTCGCGCATCTGGCGTTTGGCAGGTGTTGGTGTGTTGTGCGTGAGCGTCAGCGCGCAAGTGCTCGCCGATGAGCGGGACGAGAGACTGCAGGGAACGCCTTCCGGCGGGCAGCGTGAGCATGCCCCCGAAGGGCGTGGCGAGGGCCATC
Source organism: Pseudomonas danubii (assembly GCF_042980055.1). Classification (NCBI taxonomy): domain Bacteria; kingdom Pseudomonadati; phylum Pseudomonadota; class Gammaproteobacteria; order Pseudomonadales; family Pseudomonadaceae; genus Pseudomonas; species Pseudomonas danubii. The sequence continues at coordinate 333,287 of NZ_CP116502.1, read as the reverse complement.
AGGGCCGTCCGGCGAACTCGCCTGAACGTGCGCAACCTGCCCCGCAGCAGCCGCGTCCGCAGAATGAGATCATTCGTGGCGATAACAGCCGGCAGTTCGAACACAACGGCCAGAATCCGGGTGGGCAGTGGCAGAACCGTCCCCAGCATGATCCCAATCAGCAGGGGCGACCGGCTCCTCAGCAGCCGCAGCCGGCGCCAGGGCTGCCCATCCAGAGCCGGCCCGATACCGTGCGCCAGACCCAGGAGCCCCAGCGCGGCTATTACCAGGACATTCCCCGGCGCAACGATTACAACCCGCATTGGCAGGCCGGTGGTCCAGGCTCGCGTCCCGACCATGGCCGCCCCAACGACTATCGCTGGCCGGGCCGTCCCGACGGGCATGGCAACGGCTGGGGGCCAGGTCCGCAGTATCGCCCGGGCTACGTGATTGACCGTTTCCCCGAGCGCAATTACCGGGTGCCTTACCGTGGTCAGGATTACTTTTTCTCGGGGGGCTACTGGTATCGTCCACAAGGTCCGCGGTATGTGGTGGTGCGCCCGCCTTATGGGATTCGAGTGGCCTACCTGCCTGACTACGCACGGGAAGTGTGGATCGGCAGCGCGCTGTTTTTCCTCGCCGCCGGAGCCTATTACACCTATGAAGCCAACACCCAGCAGTATGTCGTGGTCGAACCACCCGTGGGTGTGCCGCCGCCGGACCAGCAGCCGGCTGGCAATGGCTATGACGTGCTGGCGTACCCGGTCAACGGCCAGTCGCCACAGCAGATCGATCAGGATCGCTACGACTGCTATCGCTGGGCGGTGCAACAGAGTGGCTTCGATCCGGCCAGCGCGACCTATCAGCCGGCCCCGCAAGTGGTGCAGGCCTACCGTCAGGCCCAGGGCAACTGCCTGAGCTCGCGGGGTTACCAAGTCACTTACTGAGCCCTGGCGGCCTCGACCACTTCCTGCGGATCGGCGTGTACCAGCACCTCGGCCCGTGGATAGGCCTGGTGGATCGCGTCGGCGGCCTGATCGCTGATGGCGTGGGCCACCGACAGGCTCAGGTCGCCGGGCAGTTCCAGATGCAGTTGGACGAACCAATGGCTGCCGGAAATCCGCGTGCGCAAGTCATGGGCGCCCAGCACGCCGGGCACACTGCAGGCCAGTTCCAGCATGTGTTGGCTGACATCGGCGGGCAATTCCTCGTCCATCAGCACCGAGAAGCTTTCCCGGGCGATCTGGATCGCGCTCCAGAGAATGTAGACGGCGATCCCCAGGCCGAACCAGGCATCCACCTGATGCCAGCCGAAGGCCGCTAGTACCAGGGCCAGGAGGATGCTGCCATTGAGCAGCAGGTCGGAGCGGTAGTGCAGGGAGTCGGCCCGTACCGCGTTGGAGCCGGTTTCGCGGATCACCCGATGTTGCAGGATCAATAGCGCCACGGTCAGCACCAACGACAGCCCGATCACCCCGATGCTCAGCCAGGGCGCACCTACCGGTTCCGGGTGCTGCAGGCGTTCGAACGCCTGAAAGGCAATCAGCACCGCACTGCCGGCGATGAACAGCGCCTGGGCCATGCCCGCCAGGGACTCCGCCTTGCCGTGGCCGTAGCGGTGATCATCATCGGCCGGGCGCAGGGCGTAATGCACCGCCAACAGATTGAGCAGCGAGGTGAAGCCGTCGAGCACCGAGTCGGTCAGCCCCGCCAGCATGCTCACCGAGCCACTGAGCCACCAGGCGATGGCCTTGGTCACAATCAGGATGCCTGCCACCGTAACCGAGGCGCGGGTGGCCAGGCGCAGGAGGCGAGCGTGTTCCGGGTTGCCAATCATCGGCGGCGGGTTCCTTGAAGGTGGAGTCAGGCTGCAGGCTGCAGACCGTACAAGGCCAATTGCTGCACGCTGCCCTTGTGCTGGATCAGGCGCGGGTCATCCAGAGGGAAGCTGCCCCCCAGTTCGCTTTCCAGAATGGCCTGCAGTTTGCGGTTGTCGACTTTACCGTCGGCGCCAATGGCCTGCTGGAGTTTTTCCGGAGCGATTTGCGCGGTCTTGCCCGGCTCCAGGTAGATCGCCCCGGTGGCGAAGTCGACGCCAAAGGCGATCAGCCCCGGAATGACATAGAACAGCAGGCCCACGGCATCGAGCACCACCACCACTGGATCGATCTTGCCGTCGATCTGGCCGCGGCGGTCGGGAAAGAAGATCGAGCCACAGGCTGTGAGTTGGGTCAGCAGAGTGGTCACCAGAACGCCGCCAATGACACGGTGGGGAATACGCATGGATATCTCCTGGTAAATATGCAGACAAAGCGAAATGGAGCGGGGCATTGAGTCTTGTCGATCAGCACTCAGACCATGATTAACCCCAGGCAGTTCGCCGTTATACTCGCGCCTCTGTTTTGGAGCCAGCATGAATTCTTTGCCAATTGATGAAGTTTTGCCTGCATTGCGCGAGGCCCTGGCGGCGCGCCATGAAGCGGTGCTCGAAGCCCCGCCCGGTGCCGGCAAGACCACCCGTGTGCCCCTGGCGCTTCTGGATCAGGACTGGCTGGCCGGACAGACCATCCTCATGCTCGAACCCCGGCGCCTGGCGGCCCGGGCTGCGGCGGAGCGCCTGGCCAGCGAACTGGGGGAGAAAGTCGGTGAAACCGTGGGCTACCGCATCCGCCTGGAGAGCAAGGTCGGCCCGCGGACCCGTATCGAAGTGGTCACCGAAGGCATCCTCACCCGACGCCTGCAGGACGACCCTGCCCTGGAAGGGGTTGGCCTGCTGATCTTCGATGAGTTTCACGAGCGCAGCCTGGATGCCGACCTGGCCCTGGCCTTGAGCCTCAATGGCCGGGAGCTGTTTCGTGACGAGCAGCCCCTGAAGATTCTGTTGATGTCGGCGACCCTGGAGGGCGAACGTCTTTCCACGCTGCTGGGCGATGCGCCGATCCTGCGCAGTGAGGGGCGCATGTTCCCGGTGACCCAGCGCTGGGGGCGGCCGTTCCAGCCCGGCGAGTTCATCGAACCGCGGGTGGTGCAGACCGTGCTTGAAGCCATCAACGATGAAAGCGGCAGCCTGCTGGTGTTTCTCCCAGGCCAGGCCGAGATTCGTCGAGTGCATCAGCAGTTGGCCGAGTCCTTGGGACAACGCAGTGAGATTCTGCTCTGTCCACTGCATGGCGAGCTGGACCTGGCCGCCCAGCGCGCGGCCATCGATCCGGCCCCGGCGGGGCGGCGCAAAGTGGTATTGGCCACCAACATCGCCGAAACCAGCCTGACCATCAACGGCGTGCGGGTAGTGGTGGACGCCGGGCTGGCCCGAGTGCCGCGCTTCGATCCCGGCAGCGGCATGACCCGCCTCGACACCCAGCGCATCTCCCGGGCCAGCGCCACCCAGCGCGCCGGCCGGGCCGGGCGCCTGGAGCCTGGCGTGTGCTATCGCTTGTGGTCGGCGGATCAGCAGGAACAACTGGCGGCCTATGCCGGCGCGGAGATCCTTCAGGCCGACCTGGCCGGTCTGGCCCTGCAACTGGCGCGCTGGGGCGTGACCCCGAATCAGCTGGCCTGGCTGGACCCGCCTCCCAGCGCCGCTTATGCACAGGCTCAAGACCTGTTGCAGCGCCTGGGAGCGCTCAACGATGACGGCACATTGACCCGCCACGGTCAGGCCATGGCCGAGTTGCCGGCCCATCCGCGCATTGCCCACTTGCTGTTGCGCGGCCAGTCCCTGGGGCTGGCGCAGATGGCCTGCGACGTCGCGGCCCTGCTGGGGGAACGGGACATTTTGCGCGGTGCCGGCGCCGACCTGCACAGTCGCCTGGTGCTGCTTTCCGGGGAGGAGCGCGCGGCCCGTGGTGCCCAGGGTGGTGTCCAGCGTGCGCGGCAACTGGCGCGGCAGTACCGTGGCTACCTGCGAGGGCAGCCCGAGGCAGCCGTCGCCGATCCCGAGCATCCGCGCTGGCTTGGTGCCTTGCTGGCCCTGGCCTATCCCGATCGGGTGGCCCAGCAGCGCCGTCCCGGTGGTGCCGAGTATCGACTGGCCAACGGCCGCGCGGCGCTGTTCAGCGAAACCGACAACCTGATGAAGCAGCCCTGGCTGGTGATCGCCGACCTGGGCAGCCGCCAGGGCCAGCGTGAGGAGCGCATCTACCTGGCCGCGGATTTTGATCCGACCCTGTTCGATACCGTGCTGGCAGAGCAGGTGCGCAACGTCGACCAGCTGGATTGGGACGAGCGTGAAGGCGTGCTGCGGGCCGAGCGTCAACGCAAGGTTGGTGAGCTGGTACTCAGCCGTGAACCGCTCACCGGCCTGGACGAGTCAGCCCGTAGCCAGGCCCTGGTCAATCTGGTGCGGCGCAAGGGCCTGGAGCTGCTGCCCTGGACCCCGGAGCTGCGCCAGTGGCAGGCTCGGGTGACCTTGCTGCGGCAGCTGGATCTGGCGGACAAGGGCGAGAGCCAATGGCCGGATGTCAGTGATGGCGCCTTGCTCGCAGGGCTGGAGCAGTGGCTACAGCCCTACCTGGGCAAGGTGTCGCGACTGAGTCACTTTGCCAACCTGGAGCTGGCCAGCATCGTCCACAACCTGTTGCCCTGGCCGCTGCCCCAGCGCCTGGACGAGCTGGCTCCGCATCATCTGACAGTGCCCTCGGGCTCCTCGATCCGACTGGACTACAGCGAGCAGCCGCCGATTCTGGCGGTGCGCCTGCAGGAGCTGTTTGGGCTGTCGGACACGCCGCGGATTGCCGGTGGCCGCCAAGTGGTCAAGTTGCACTTGCTGTCGCCGGCGCGGCGTCCGGTGCAGGTCACCCAGGATCTGGCGAACTTCTGGCGCAGCACTTACGCTGAGGTGAAGAAGGATCTCAAGGGCCGTTATCCCAAGCATTACTGGCCGGACGATCCACTGATTGCCGAGGCTACGGCGCGGATCAAACCCCGCAAGTAAAGCGGGGTTACAACGCCGGCAACAGGAACCGGGCAAGCACCGGCAGGTGGTCGGAGATGCGCTGGGTGTCGTCCTGGCGTACTCGGGATTCAACCCGCTTCAGTCGTGGGCTGTAGAACAGGTAGTCCACCGTACGATCCGGGCCGTCGAGGCTCGGGTCGTTGGGGTAGTGGGTCAGCCAACGAGCACGGTCGACGCCACTGGCCTGAGTGTTGCTGGGGATCATCGGGTACTTGTCCCACAGCAGGTGCAGCGGGCTGTCAGCGTTGTAGGGCGCGCGCTGTTCTTCGCTCAGGCGTTGGTACTGGCTCAGGGGCAGCAGGTTGAAATCGCCGCCAATCAGCCAGGGGGTGCCGCGGCTCTCCAGTTTGTCCAGAACCTTGGCAATGGCCGTCACCTGCTTGTGCTGAGTGTCGTCGGCGCGCTGCGCACGCTCCAGATGGGTGTTCAGCACCACCAGTTGGCCGCCATCGCTCAGGGGCAGGTAGCTCAGCAGCAGGGCGTCCTTGGGCTGGAATTGCCGGCTGATGAGCGAGTGCGGGGCAACCGGCAGTTGCAAGCGTTCGGCGTGATCGATGCGGTAGCGGCTGAGGGTCGCCAGTTGTCGGCCGACGCTGCCGAAAATGTGCGGCGAGGGCACGAAGTCCGCCTTCCAGTCGTAAGCCTGGGTGCTGCAGGGGTAGAGGTCGGCGAGCCGCTCCTGCAGGAGTTTGAGTTGATCCTGGTAGGCGCTGGCCTTGGCGCCGTTGTCCACTTCCTGCAGCAGCACCAGGTCCGGCTGTTCGTCACGAATGACCCGGGCCACTTCGTCGAGGCTGAAAGCCATGTCTTCCAGGGTCGGACGTTCGTCCTCGCCCCGAGCCTGGTCGTTCCAGAACACGTAGCGCTTGCCCGCCAGGTACTGCAGGTTCCAGGTCATCACCTTGAGTGCCTGGCCCGGCACCAGCGGCGTGGCCTGGGCGCTGCAGCTGACCGTCAGGGTTTCCTTGGGCAGAGGGCGCCAGGTCAGGCTGTAGATCAGGCCGGTCAGTACCAGGCCGATCAGGAGCAGGCTCAACAGGGTGATGCGCAGTAGACGGGTCATCGGCTCGGCTTATGGCGTTGCAGGATGGGCCGGAGCATAACCGAGTGCGCGGCCGTCACCCAAGGGGTAGAGCGGCCGCAAGGTGAATCAGCGGCTGTCCGTTGGCTCGTTGATGAGCATGAACAGGCGGAACAGCACCACGCTGGTGAACAGCTGCAGGAAGCTGTAAGCGCTGTCGATGGCCAGGGACAGGATCGGGTTGTGCGGATCGGGATAGGCGGCTTCGCTCGCCCCCTTGAGCAGCCACAACGGGGCCATGACCGCCAGGATGCACAACAGGATGCGCAGGAAGTGCCCGCGGCTCAGGCGCAGGCTTTCCTTGATGGCCGCCAGGGGCGCCAGGCCCTTGAGCACCAGCAGGTACTCGGCGAAGGCCAGCACCACCATCAGCCACAGCCCCGGCAGCAAATACAGCGACAGCCCGAGCAGAATCAGCAGCGTGCTGACCGCCGTCAGCACGGCGAAGCGCGGCCACAGGCTCAGGGCCATGGCCCAAAGGTCACGGTTGCGGGGCGATTCCCCCCGGGTGCGGGCGTCGAGAAACAGGATCAGCGCGCCGGTGTACAGCGGATAGAGCAAGAGCCCCACCACCACGCTGGAGCCGGGAAAGGCATTCTCGCCCAGGGCGCTGCTGACGCCTTGTTGCAGCAGCGCTTCGAGAATCACCAGGGGCAGGCACAGTTGGGCGATGCGGCCGAAGTTGCTTTGGAAAAAATAGAAAGAGTCGCGCAGAACATCTAACGGAGTCATTGATGGGGATCGCAGTTGACCAAGCGGTTGAACACTTTAACCGAAGCAGGCCCTTCGGGAGCAAACGTAAACCTTGAGTAAAGACCATTGAAAGTCGTCGCCCCAACCCCATAACTGGTGCGTACCGCGGCCCTGTGGGGGCACGGACCAGATTTTTACCGGCAATCTAAAGAGGTCGCCATGAACAGCGAAGAGCAAACCCTGATCGATGGACTGTTTTCACGGTTGCAACAAGCCGAGACGGACTCAGCTCCACGTGACGCCCAGGCCGAAGCACGGATCAAGGAACACCTGACCCGCCAGCCTGCGGCCGGGTATTTCATGACCCAGGCGATCCTGGTGCAGGAGGCTGCCCTGAAAAGCCTCGATGAGCAGAACAAACAATTGAGCCAGCAAGTGCAGCAGTTGCAGGCCGAACTGCAACAGGCTCGCTCCCAGGCCCGCGCTGCGGCTCCGGCGGCGAGTGGCGGCTTTCTGTCGAGCATCTTCGGCGGTTCCCGCGAGCCGCAACCGGCTCCCGCGCAGGCCCCGAGTGTGGCGCCATCCTCCGGCGGTGGCTGGCGTGAGCCGTCCCGTTCTTCCTTCGGCGCGCCTGCGCAGCAGAATTTCGGCGCCCCGCAGCAGAACTATGCGCCGCAACCGGCACCGGCGGCCGGTAGCAGCTTCCTCGGCGGGGCTTTGAAAACCGCTGCCGGCGTGGCCGGCGGGGTGATGCTGGCCCAGGGCATCAGCAGCCTGTTCCACAGCAACCAGCAGCCTCAGGAAGTCGTCGAAGTCATCAAGGAAGAACCGGCACCGGCCAGCGACAACAGTGGCTGGGGCAATGACGATCAGCGGCTGGCCAACAACGACTCCTGGGGCAACAGCGACCAGGGCGGCTTCAGCAACGCCGATTACGGCAACGACGACAGTTCGTTCTTCTCCGACGACGATTCCTTCGTCTGAGGCTCCGTCGGTCCGGGGCAGGCACCTGCCCCGGACCGATTATTCGCGGAACATTCCTTGTGACTGGCATACTGGGCGACTTTTCGGGTCTTGAGCCCCGTTCCAGCCCCTGCGCTGCTGCGCCATGAGGATTAGCGGTGAAGAAAATCGCGGTGTTCGCCGACGTCCAGAACCTCTATTACACCGTCCGCCAGGCCTATGGTTGTCACTTCAACTACGCGGCGCTATGGGCGGATATCAGTAAGGAAGGGCAGATCGTCGAAGCCTATGCCTATGCCATCGATCGCGGTGACAGCAAGCAGCAGCAGTTTCAGCAGATCCTGCGCAACCTGGGCTTCACGGTAAAACTCAAACCCTATATTCAGCGCAGCGACGGCTCGGCCAAGGGCGACTGGGACGTGGGCATCACCATCGACATCATGGACGCCGCCGCCCAGGTCGACGAAGTGGTGCTGGCCTCCGGCGACGGCGACTTCGACCTGCTGCTCGAGCGCATCATCCACAAGCATGGGGTCAGCGCGGTGGCTTATGGCGTGCCGGGTCTGACTGCCAATTCGCTGATTCGCGCCGCCACCCGCTATGTGCCGATCGAAGGCGCCTTGCTGCTGAAAAGCTGATCATTTTTTATACGGAGCTGCACAGGTTTGGAACGTATTGCCGTCATCGACTTTGAAACCACCGGGATCTCCCCGAGCAGCAGTTGCCGGGCCACGGAAATCGCCGTGGTGATTCTTGAGCAGGGGCGCATCGTCGAGCGTTACCAGAGCCTGATGAATGCCGGCGTGCGGGTGCCGGGTTTTATCGAACAACTGACCGGCATCAGCAACGCCATGCTGCGCAGCGCCCCGCCAGCGGAGCAGGTGATGAACGAGGTCAACGAGTTTGTCGGCACCACGCCGTTGCTGGCCCACAACGCGGCCTTCGACCAGAAGTTCTGGGATTTCGAGCTGGGGCGGATCAAGCGCACCCGCTTGCAGAATTTCGCCTGTTCCCTGCTGCTGGCCCGGCGCCTGATGCCGGCGGCGCCGAACCACAAGCTGGGCACCCTGACCTCATTTGCCGGCTTGCCCCACACCGGTCAGGCGCACCGGGCCATGGCCGACGCGGAAATGGCCGCCAACCTGGTGGCGCACCTGGCCGGCGAGCTACGCCACAAGCATGGCTTGCGTGAACTGTCCCACGACTTCCTCTGCAAGTTGCAGAAGGTCCCGGCTGCCAAGATCCCCGAGCACCTCAAGCGCCAGCGCGGTTTCTGAGGCAGAGCTGCGGCTCACTTGCCGTTGTTTTCCAGTTGCCCCAGGGGGACACGCCGTTCGATGGCGCTGGAAAGCACGATGGAGGTCTTGCTGAAACCGAACTGGGCCACGCGGTTGATCAGTTCCTCCAGCTCCGGCATCGAGCCCACGGCAGCCTGCATGATCACGCAAGGATCTCCCGTCACCCGATGACACTCGGTGAGCTGGGGGATCTTGATCAGTTCGTCATAGTTCTTCTGGTTGCCATGCTGGGCCAGGCGCAGTTCGATCACGCACTGGATCGGCAACCCCACCTTGGCCATGTCGACCTTGGCCTGATAACCGGTGATCACGCCGCTGGCCTCCAGCTTGGCCACGCGCTCGGCCACTGCCGGCGCCGAGAGGTTGACCTTGCGCGCCAGCTCGGCATAACTCGCCCGGCCGTTTTCCAGCAGGCTGGCCAGGAGCAAGCGATCGTATTTGTCCATGGAAGGCCTCTAATAGGTACGACTTTCGAAAGCACGGCATATAGCCCTGAACTCCATGCTTTGGAAAGTGTACTGCCGTTATAAACAGGTTTTGTAACTTAAGTTCCCCGGGTCGCCTTTCTAGAATAGTTCTCCCCCTGCCTGCTCCGAGCTGCCCCCCATGCCTGGCCAAAGCCGTTTTCCCTTGCCGTTGATCGCCGCCTTTTTTGCCCTGTACGTGATCTGGGGGTCGACCTATTTGGTGATCCGCATCGGCGTCGAGTACTGGCCGCCGCTGATGCTCGGCGGTGTGCGTTTCATCATCGCCGGCAGCTTGATGTACGCCTTCCTGCGCTGGCGCGGGGTTCCGGCGCCGACCTGGGCGCAATGGAAGGCCGCGGGGATCATCGGCGTGTTGCTGCTCAGTTGCGGTAACGGTGCGGTGACGCTGGCCGAACACTCCGGGGTGACCTCTGGAGTGGCGGCCCTGGCGGTGGCCACGGTGCCTTTGTTCACCTTGCTCTGCGGCTATTTCTGGGGGGCACGCAACACGCGTCTGGAGTGGGCCGGGATCATCCTCGGGATGATCGGTATCGGCATGCTCAACCTGGGTTCCAACCTGCAATCGAGTCCGCTGGGTGCGGCCTTGTTGCTGTTCGCGGCGGCGGCCTGGGCCTTCGGTTCAGTGTGGAGCAGGCACCTGCCGCTGCCCCAGGGGGCCATGGCCAGCGCTGCGGAAATGCTCGTCGGTGGCGTGGTGCTGATGATCGGCAGCGTCTTGAGCGGCGAGCATCTGGACGCCATGCCGCCCCTGGAAGGCTGGTTGGCCCTGGCCTATCTGGCCGGCTTCGGGTCGATCATCGCCTTCAACGCCTACATGTACCTGCTCAAGCACGTACGGCCGGCCGCGGCCACCAGCTATGCCTACGTCAATCCGGCGGTGGCGGTGCTGCTGGGGATCGTCTTTGTCGGTGAAACCATCGGCATCGAGGAGGGCCTGGCCATGCTGGTGATCATCAGCGCGGTGGTGCTGATCGGCCTGCCCCAGTGGCGTAAGCCGAAAGCCGCTCCTCAGCAAGAGGTTGTCTGATCAGCCTGCCGGTGGTTGGCCGGCAAGCTTCTGATCCAGAAAGTCGCCGATCAGCTTTGCCACCTGCCGGTGGATATCCTGGCGATCACCGGCATCGCCATCGCGGCAGATAATCTCGTCCCCAGGCGCCTCTTCCTTGAGCAGGGCCACGGCGCCTGGCTTGCAGACTTGCATGAAACTGAAGTGGCTGGCATTGGCCAGGACCTCATAGCGCGAAGGCGGGGACGCCAGATGGGCGTTCAGATAGCCCGACTCTTCTTCCACGGGCATGTCCGCGATGTTCACTCCGGCCCCCAGGACCAGGACCGGTGTGTGCAGCGTCGACAAACTCTCGGGGGTAAAGCCGCGGGCGAACCCCAGGTCCAGCGCAACGACGGCCTTGACTCGCGGGTCCCGCAGATCGGCGCTCAGCGGGCCTTGATTGTGCGCGGTGATTCCCAGTTCCGGTGCTATTTGGCAAAGGCGTGGATTGGGATGCAGCCGGCACTCCTCCAGGTAGCGTTGCGGGCTGTAGCGGGCGCCGGCCAGCGCGGTGACCGTCCAGCCGCCCAGGGAGTGGCCGATGGCGGCGATGCGCTGCGGGTCGACCGAGCCGGCCAGGGTGTTATCGAGGGTGAGCTTGTCGATGACCCGGCTCAGGTCGCGCGGGCGTTCCCAGAGCTTCGCCGCTTCTGCAGGGCGCTGGTCGAATGTGGTGGTGCCCGGATGGTCGGGGGCCGCGACTATATAGCCTTGGTCCACCAGGCTCGATACCAGCCAGCTGAGATTGCGCCAGTTGCCGCGATAGCCATGGGACAGCACCACCAGCGGATGGGCAGAACCGCTAGGGGCGGCATCCTTGATGGTCGCTACACCCTGGAAAATCGGGTTTGCAGCCGATGGCAGGAGGGGGGCGGTGGTCGTGGTGGGGTACCAGAGGGCGACATGCAGGGGGCGCTGCTGACTGGCGTCCGCCAGCGTCACTTCACGAAAGCCGATGAGTTCGGCGGCATGCACCAGGGGCAGGTGCAGGCAAAGGCCCGCTAGCATCCATGCGGACAGGGCAAATTTGCGCATTCAGATCTCCATTGGCAAAGCATCGGTGTTCTGCCAGTGGGGGCGCGCTTTGGAGGAATCAACGGCGTTCAGCGGCAGAGGGTTGACGACGACTGATGGCAGTCGCCGTCCACCCTTTTACCTGAAGTGGCCGGGAAAGGGTGACCGGATTGCGGAGCAAGCGGTCACGCCTCTGGCATCAGTTACAGGCGCCGGCGTCGCGCCAGACCTTGCCACTGCCTTCACCGCCGACGGTGGCAGCAGACGGCTCGTTGCCTTTGGTCCACCAGCGGGCGATGTAGTAGCGGCCGTTGTGGCTGACCTTGTCATTGGCCAGGTAGGTGCCTTGACGGCTCCAGGCGCCCAGGCAACCGGCCGGCGTTTCCACGATGTCGGCCAGCACGGTCACACTATGGTCACGGCTGACCGTATGGCTGCCGTTGCCCAGGTTCAGGGTGAAGCGGTAGCTGATGTCCTTGTCGCTCTTGGGCGCGACAAAGGTCAGTTTCGAACCCGAGACCTGGAAGGCGACGCTGGGCGTCACTGTCCATTGGTAGCTCAGCGCCAGACCGGCCGGGTCGCTGGAACCGGCGGCGTCCAGGGTCACTGTTTCACCGCCCTTGGCCTGACTGGCCCCGGCGATGCTCGCCAGCGGCGGCTTGACCGGTGCCGGCTTCTCGGCCAGGACCTTGACCTGATGGGTGCGGGTGGCGCTGTGCTTGCCGTTGTTCACCGTAAGGCTGACGTTGTAGGTGACATCCTGCTCGGCCTTCGGGGCGACGAACTTCATCAGGTGGCCTGCGGCGTCAAAGGCGACGTTGGGGCTGATGCTCCAGCTGTAGCTGAGCTTCAGGCCTGCCGGGTCGCTGGACCCCGTGGCGTCGAGGTACACGGTTTCTCCGGACTTGGCCTCGCTCGCGCCGCCGATGACCGCTACCGGCGGTTTGACCTCTTCCACCGGTGGCTCGACCGGTTTCTCGCCCTCGCTCTGGCACGGGCCCAGGTCACGCCAGACCTTGCCGGCGCCGTCCGGGCCGGTGGTGCTGGCCAGGCCCGGCTCGGTGCCGGAGGTCCACCAGCGAGCCTGGTACTGACGACCTTTCCACTGCACCACATCGTTGCCGACGTAAGTGCCTCTGAGCGTCCATTCTGGTTTGCAGCTGGCATCGGCGGCCTTGCCCTTGATCAGCACCTCGTGGGTCCGGGTGCTGCTCTGCTTGCCGTTGCTCAGGGTCAGGGTGAAACGGTAGCGGGTGTCGCTCTGCAGTTCCGGCGCGGTGAAGCTGATGCGCGCGCCGTCGAAGTCGAAGTCCAGGCGCGGCGAGGCTTCCCAGGCGAAGTTCAGGGCATTGCCCTGGGGATCGCTGGAGGCCGAGGCATCGAGGACGATCTTGTCCCCGGCATTGGCTTCGGTCTTGCCGCTGATCACCGCCACCGGAGGTTGACCGGCATTCACAGGCTTGAGGGACGCGGCCTTGATGTCGTTGTCGGCGCTGAATTCGCCGTCGGCCAGCAGGGTCCAGGCGCCGTTTGCACTGTTGCTGCCATAGACCTGATAACCCTTGATGTTGCCGCTCAGGCCGGCGTCCTGGCGCGGCAGGTAGTGCAGTTGCGAGAAGCGGCTGTCGGCCCCAAGGTCGATCAGTATTTCATGGGGGTAGCGTGCACCCGCCGCCGTGCTCCAGTAGGAGTTGGGGTTGCCGTCGATGGCGTGGTTGCCGACCGCTGCGCCAGGCACTGCGCTGCTGGTGGACATGACCTTCCAGCTATCGCGGGGCAGGGCCTTGCCCTTGGCATCCACCAGCAGCAGTTCGGCGACGCTGGCGTTGTCCTTGCCGTCCACCGCGGAGGTGGCGACGAATTTCAGGTAGCGGCCCTGGGCCGTGTCCTGGGTCAGACCGTAGGCATGGCCTTCAAGCACCTGATCCTGAGTGGCCCGGTTGTCGGTGTTGATCGCCAGGTACCAGCGTCCCGGCTGCGGGTCGTTCACCCCCAGGGACACGTTATGGTTGCGTGCCGAACGGTAGTCGTAGCTTGAGCCGCTGGGCTGGGCGCCGCGCTTGAGCAGCAACTGGATCTGGCCGGCCTTCTCGGTGAGTTCGCCGTCCACCACGGTGAATACCAGGCGCCGGGTGCCTTCGGGGACATCCACCGGGAAGTAGCGCGTCTGGCCGCTGGCCAGGCTGACTTTCTGGCTGAGGATCGAGGTACCTTGTTCCTGCTCGAGCGGGACCACGGAAGGGCTATAGGCCGACATCCGCGCCGCGTTTTCCCGCCAGACCCGGGCCATGTTGGCGGTGTCCGCGTTACCCAGCGGCACGCCCCGGCTGTCCTTGACGTCCGGGTTGGAGAAATAGCCCACATGGTTGCCGCAGAGGATGGTGCCGACCCGGCCGTTGTTGTAGCCGAAGCGGTAGCTCTTGCCATCGGAACAGTGGTTGCCGCCGATGTTGTGGCCCAGTTCATGACGGAAGACGGTGGCCGACTTGATGGAGTTGATGGTGTAGCGCCCAGGCATGTTCCCCCACCCCACGGCGGTGTCCTGGCCGGGGGTGCCCATGACGAAACTGGCCACCACGTCGGGGCTGTAGCGACGCATGCCTTCGGCGAAGACGTTGCGCACCTGGCTCAGGCTGGTTCTGGTGATGGGCGCATCCTGCGTCACCACCTGAGTGCCCACCAGGCGCAGGCGCACGCCCTGGACCTTGGACTGTTGCAAGGCGCGGTTGACCGAGGCCACCTGGACCAGGGCGTAGGCTTCGTGGTCACCGATATAGTCGGCGGCGGCCTGGGAGAACCCGGCCAGCAGGTCGATCACGGTTTCGCCCTGGACGTTGCGGTTGACCTGGAAACTGCGCAGGCCGCTCTGCGACTCCTTCAGGGCTGGGGTTTCGCTGCCGTCATCGGCGATGTAGTCGACGCTCGACGGGTCAAAGGCGGCTCCAGCGTCGAAGTGGATCATCGACTGCTGGCCGTTGGCGTCGCCGCGAATGATGGCATTGGCGTCCGGCAACAGGGCGATGAAGCTGCCGTCGGGGCGCGCGGCGAGGGTCATCTCTCCGGGGGCGCTGAGGGTACGGGCGCGACCCTCCAACTGGCCGGTCATGACCCGCAGATCCTTGAAGGTATCGTCCTGTTGCGCGATCAGGCTGCGGATGCGCATCCCGGTGACCTGTTGCAGCTGTTCGGTGCCGGTTTCGGCGGCGCCGAATGGCATCGCCCTGGCGCCGGGCAACTGCAGGTTGATGAAGTGACCCTGGATCACCGTTGCGCCGAGAGCGGCATCGGGGCTGTGCTGGACGACATCGGCCTGCGCCATGCCGCCAAGCGGCAAGAGCAGGGCAGCGCCCAGGCTGGCGCCCCAAAGGCGGGTAGCGCGGGACAAGGCGGTCAATCTGAAGCTCGACATAACTATTCCTGGATAGTCTCAGCGCGGTGCGAAACCTGGCGAACAGGACCGCTAAAGCGTCCGCGCTGAGGAGGTGGATAAGGAGTTTTGCCGGCGGAGGGCATCATAGGCAGGGGCGCTGCGGGCGTACATCGAACAGGGGGCTTTTCGTACCGGTCCTAGGTGCCGGGCAGGATCGCCGGAGCGGGTGAGGCGGAGCGTCCAGGCCGCTAAACAACAGCATGGGTGCGGTGTCACAGAGAGGCTGGCGAGGTCACGCAGGCAGCGGCCACAGGGGCCGACGCCTGCGCTGGGGGAAGGGGGCTGGTTGCCGGGGGCGTGAAGCCCCCGGCGGCTGTCAGTGACAGGGGCCGAGGTCGTTCCAGACCTTGCCGCTGAAGTCCGGCCCGGTGAACGCCGGATTGCCCGGCTCCTGGCCTTGGGTCCACCAGCGAGCGAGGAAGAAGCGCCCGTTGTGGCTGACTTTCTGACCGCCCAGGTAGGCCGTGCTGCGCGTCCAGGCAGCTGTGCAGCCAGGCGCCGTTTGCGGTGGGGGGGCGAGGACCGTGACGCTGTGCTCGGCGGTCGCGGTTTTCTGGCCGTTGTCCACGCTCAGGGTGAAGCGGTAGCGGGTGTCTTGCTTGAGCTGCGGGGCGTTGAAGCTGACGCTTGCGCCGTCATAGCTGAAGTCCAGTGCCGGCGTGACTTGCCAGGCAAAGCTCAAGGCTTTGCCTTGCGGGTCGCTGGAGCCCGAGGCATCCAGCAGCACCCGTTCACCGGCGTTGGCCTGGCTGCGACCGCTGATCACGGCGACAGGTGGCAGGCTGGCCTCGACTGGCTTGAGGGCAACGGACTTGACCTCGTTGTCGGCACTGAACTCGCCTTTGGCCAGCAGCGCCCAGGCGCTGGTCGGGCTGTCACCGCCATACACTTCGTAGCCCTTGATGTTGCCGGCGGCATCGTTGTTTTGCCGCGGCAGGTAATTCAAGGAAGAGAAGCCCCGCTCTGCTCCGAGGTCGATGATGATCTCGTGGGGATAGCTGGCACTGCCCGAACTCCAGTACGAGTTCGGTTTGCCATCGACGAACCACAGGCTGTTGTCGATGCCGGAGGTCTTGCCGTTGACCGAGTGGACGCGCCAGCCGTTTCTCGGCAGCGGCTTGCCCTTGGCGTCGGCCAGCAGCAGTTCGGCGATGCTGGCGACTTTGCTGCCGTTGATCGACGACGTGGCGACAAAACGCAGGTAGCGAGCCTGGCTGGTTTCCTGGGTCTTGGCGAAGACATGGCCTTCAAGCAACTGGTCGCTGGCGCTCTTGTTCTTCTCGGCTCGTACCCCGACGTACCAGCGTCCGGGCTTGGGATGGCTCACCCCCAGGGCGACGCCATGGTTTTCCAGGGAGCGGTAGTCATAGTCGCTGGCGGTGGGGCGGGCGCCGTGCTTGAGCAGCAGTTGCACCTTGCCCGCGCGTTCATGGCGCGGGCCATGGTTGATCGACAACGCCAGGCGCTCGGTGCCCTCGGGAATATCCAGGGCCTCGTAGTGGATGACATTCTGTTTCAGGTCGATGGACTTGCTCAGCAGCGGTGTGACCTGTTCGTGGTCCATGGGGATCACCGCCGGGCTGTAGGCGGACATGCGCTGGGCGCCTTCACGCCACAGGCGAGCCATGTTGGCGGTGCCCAGTTGGCCCAGGGGCACGCCCAGGTTGTCCCTGACATCAGGGTTGGAGTAGTAGCCCACGTGGTTGCCACACAGGATCGTGCCCACCCGGCCGTTGTGGTAGCCGAAACGGTCGCTGCTGCCGTCCGAGCAATGATCGCCACCGATGTTGTGCCCCACCTCGTGGCGAAAGGTGGTGGGCGACTTGATGTTGTTGATCGAGTAACGGCCATTGATATTGCCCCAGCCGAGCATGGTGTCGACCCCCGGGGTGCCGACAAAGAACCCGGTCACCAGATCGGGGCTGTATTGCCGCATGCCTTCGGCGAACAGGGTGCTGACCTTGCGCATGGTTCCGTCGGGGCCGGAGGTGATCGGGTGATCCTCGGCAATGACCTGGGTGCCCACCAGGCGCAGGCGTACCCCTTCGATCTGTGACTGGCGCAAGGCATGGTTGACCGAGGCGACCTGGGCCAGGGCGTAGGCTTCGTGGTCGCCGATGTAGTCGGCGGCGGCCTGGGAGAAACCGGCCAGCAGGTCGATCACGGTTTCGCCCTGGGCGTTGCGGTCGACCTGAAAGCTGCGCTGGCCGTTGCGGGTCTGCAGCAGGTTGGGCTCCTGGGCTTGCTCGGACTGCACATAGTCGATGTTGCCGGGCGCATGGGAGTGTCTGGTTTCGGCGGGGATCAGCGTCTGCTGACCATTGGCGTCGCCGCGAATGGTGGCATTGGGCAGCAGGGCAATGAAGCTGCCATCGCTGCGGGCAGTGACGATGACATTGCTTTCACCGAATGCCAGGCGAGCGGGGCCCTGGGCCCGGCCCACCAGGACCTTGATGTCCTTGAAGCGATCGTCCTGATCCAGGCGCAGGGCGCCGATGCTCAGTCCGGTGGCCTGGGTCAGGCGCTCGGTGCTGGCGGCAGGCGCGTTGCGCAGCCTGGGATCGGGGTTCAAGGCCTGGATGTCGATGAACGGGCCGCTGATCACAGCGGTGCTGGCAACGGCAGGTGGGGCGGGTGATGTCTCGTCGGCCAGGGCCGGGTTGGCCAAGGGCATGAGCAGGACGGCACCCAGGCTAGCGGCGCGGATGGCGTCGGCCAGGGAAAGGTAAGGCAGTTGGCGGTGGGGCATAACCACTCCAGGACAAGCACAGCGCAGCGCGAAACCGGTTTTGGGAATCGCTGAATGACGGGCGCTGATGAGATGGATTCGGGAGGTTTGCCGGCGCGGTGAATCTTATGAATCGACCTGTTGCTTGTACATGTCCGCCAGGCCTTTTCGGTCATGTACGAAGCAGCGGATGCGCGGGGATGCCAAGCGGCGGTAGGGAAAGCAAGCGCTTAAAAGTGCGGTAAACTGCCGCCCATTGCCTCTTCAGTGCTGACTTTTTCCTACGGTACCCCCCATGACATTCGCCACTCTTGGCCTGATCGAACCTCTGCTGCGCGCCCTCGAAACCCTCGGCTACCAGACCCCGACCCCGGTGCAGGCGCAAGCCATTCCGGCGGTGCTGGGCGGTCGTGACCTGATGGCGGCGGCCCAGACCGGCACCGGCAAGACTGCCGGTTTTGCCTTGCCGCTGCTGCAGTTGCTGACCATGGAAGGGCCGAAGGTCGACAGCAACTCGGTGCGCGCGCTGATCCTGGTGCCGACCCGCGAGCTGGCCGAACAGGTCCACGAAAGCGTGCGTCAGTACGCCGAGCACCTGCCGCTGCGCACCTACGCGGTGTACGGTGGGGTCAGCATCAACCCGCAGATGATGAAGCTGCGCAAAGGTATCGATCTGCTGGTGGCGACCCCGGGGCGTCTGCTGGACCTGTTCCGCCAGAACGCGGTGAAGTTCAGCCAGTTGCAGACCCTGGTGCTGGATGAGGCCGACCGCATGCTGGATCTGGGCTTCTCCGAGGAGCTCAAGAGCATCTATGCCGCGCTGCCGAAGAAGCGCCAGACCCTGCTGTTCTCCGCCACGTTCTCCGACGCCATCCGCCAACTGGCCGGGCAGATGCTCAACGACCCGCTGAGCATCGAGGTCAGCCCGCGCAACGTGGCCGCCAACACGGTCAAGCAATGGGTGGTGCCGGTGGACAAGAAGCGCAAGCCGGAACTGTTCAGCCACCTGCTGCGCAAGAACCGCTGGAAGCAGGTGCTGGTGTTCGCCAAGACCCGCAACGGCGTGGATGCGCTGGTGGAAAAGCTTCAGGGCCAGGGCGTGAACGCCGACGGCATCCATGGCGACAAGCCCCAGGCCACGCGCCAGCGCGCCCTGGACCGGTTCAAGGCCAGCGAGATCCAGATCCTGGTGGCCACCGACGTGGCGGCCCGTGGCCTGGACATCGAAGACCTGCCGCTGGTGGTCAACTTCGACCTGCCGATCGTCGCTGAGGACTACATCCACCGCATCGGTCGTACCGGCCGTGCCGGCTCCACCGGTGAGGCGATCTCCCTGGTGTGTGCCGACGAAGTCAACCTGCTGTCGGCGATCGAGATGCTCACTCGCCAGACTTTGAAGCGCCATGAAGAGCAGGACTTCGAGCCCGAGCACCGGGTGCCGGAAACCGACGCCAGTGGCCAGGTGGTGAAAAAACCGAAGAAGCCCAAGAAACCGAAAACTTCCGGCGGTGGCGGCAAGCGCAACCTGGGCAAGTGGGTGGACAGTGGTGAAGTGGCCGAAGCGCCAGCGGTGAAACCGGTACGCAAGGTCCCGGCGTTCAACACCGGGCCACGCAAGCGCAAGCCTTGATCTGAATTGTGCTGACCTCTTCGCCGGCCAGTCGGCTCCTACAATCCCCCGTAGGAGCCGGCTGGCCGGCGAAGCTATTTATGGCCGGTGTTGCAGCCACTCCAGCATTCCCAGCCCGGCCCGACGGCCGCTGGCAAAGCAGGCGGTCAGCAGATAACCGCCGGTGGGGGCTTCCCAGTCGAGCATTTCCCCGGCGCAGAACACCCCGGGTAGTTGCTCCAGCATCAGTCGTTCATCCAGCGCTTCGAAGGCGACGCCGCCGGCGCTGCTAATGGCCTCGTCCAATGGGCGGGTCTTCACCAGCGTCAAGGGCAGAGCCTTGATCGCCGCCGCCAGGCGCGTCGGATCGTTGAAGGTGTCGGCGCCCGTCAGCTCCCGCAGCAACCCCGCTTTCACCCCCTCGATCCCCAACTGACTCTGCAGGTGCTTGGCCATGGAGCGCGAGCCACGCGGCTTGGCCAGGGCGGCCTGGACCTTGTCCCGAGGCTTGCCCGGCAGCAGGTCGATATGAACGGTGGCTTGCCCGTGCTGGTGGATGCTGTCGCGGATCGGCGCCGACAGGGCATAGATCAGACTGCCTTCGATGCCGCTGGCAGTGATCACGCATTCCCCCAGCCGGGGGATGTCGTCATTGAGGCCGATGGCCACGTTCTTCAGCGGCGCCCCGGCGAATTTGCTGCGCAGCAACTCGCTCCAGGCACTGACCTCGAACCCGCAATTGCTTGGTTGCAAGGGGGCTACCTGCACTCCGCGCTGTTGCAGCAGGGGCAGCCACGCTCCATCGGAACCCAGGCGCGACCAACTGCCACCGCCCAGTGCCAGCAGGGTTGCATCGGCCTCTACCGCGCGCTCGCCTTCGGGGTACTGGATGCGCAGGCTGCCGTCGGCATTCCAGCCCAGCCAGCGGTGCCGGGTGTGGATAACCACCCCGGCGTCGCGCAGGCGCTTGAGCCAGGCGCGCAGCAGCGGCGCGGCTTTCATGTCGGTGGGGAACACCCGTCCCGAGCTGCCGACGAAGGTGTCGATACCCAGGCCGTGAATCCATTGGCACAAGGCCTCGGCGCCGAACTCGCGCAGCAGCGGGGCGATGTGCGGGGCTCGCTCGGCATAGCGCGAGAGGAAGGCCGGGTAGGCTTCGGAGTGGGTGATGTTCATGCCACCGACCCCGGCCAGGAGGAACTTGCGGCCCACCGATGGCATGCCGTCGTACAGATCGACCCGAACGCCGGCCTGGCTCAGTACCTCGGCAGCCATCAGGCCGGCGGGACCGCCGCCGATGATCGCGACGTGGGAAGTAGGGGAGGGGGACATCAAAAAGCCTAGAAAATGGGAGGGGTGGTTATTGTAAGCAATGCTCGGGAACAGCACCTGCTGGATGAGTTGCCGGCCATTGGTACAACGTCATGACCGGCAGTAACCAAGTCCTTGATTAAATCTGCACGAACCCCGTAAACGCATGAAACAGTCGCGCCGGCCAGTGCAGTCTTCATTTAAGACGACCGGTACCCATCTGGGTTATTCGACTGCCAACGCCACGTATCCTCCATCATCTCCTTCAACCCGAGCTCCGCCTTCCAGCCCAGATCCTGAAGTGCCTTGGACGGGTCTGACCAGCATTGCGCAATGTCGCCCTGGCGACGTGGGGAGAAAGTGTGGGGAATGCTGCAGCCAGAGGCGTCCTCGAAGGCTTGGATCATCTCCAGTACTGAGTAACCCACCCCAGTCCCGAGGTTCCAGGCATTTATACCGGTGTGCTGGGAAATGTAGTTCACGGCTGCTACGTGCCCTTTGGCAAGATCAACTACATGAATGTAGTCCCGAACACCGGTGCCATCGGGGGTCGGATAGTCGTTGCCATAGATGGAAAGTCTTTCGAGTTTTCCCACTGCGACACGGCTTATGTAGGGCAGTAGATTTTCCGGCAGGCCGTTGGGGTCCTCGCCCAGAAGTCCACTCTGATGTGCGCCCACCGGATTGAAGTAGCGCAGCAGGGCAACTGACCAGCGTGGATCGGCTGCTGCCATATCCTGCAGCATCTTTTCTACCATTAACTTGGAGGTGCCATAGGGGTTGGTAGGTGTTCCCAGCGGGCAGCTCTCGACAATCGGTATCTGCACCGGGTCGCCGTACACTGTGGCGGAGGAACTGAACACCAGGCGGTAGACGCCTGCGGTGGCCATGGCCTGGCACAAGGTGATGCTGCCACTCACGTTGTTCTGATAGTAGGACAAGGGTTGCTTTACGCTCTCACCGACGGCTTTCAGGCCAGCGAAGTGCAATACCACGTCAATCTCGTGCTGGGTAAAAATACGGTCAAGGATGGCGCGGTCGCAAACATCACCTTGAACGAATACAGGGGTGCGACCGGTAATTTGTTGCACGCGCTGTAGCGAGAGCATGGAACTATTGCACAGGTTATCCAGAACCACCGCCTCGTGGCCTGCTTGAAGCAATTCCAGCAATGTGTGTGAACCAATATACCCTGCACCGCCAGTTATTAAGAACCGCATAGTTATGAGCCTGTTTCAAGTGAGTGCTGATAGTCCGGCCGCAGTATTATCTGGATCTGATGGTGGATTTTGAAAAATGATACAGCACTGCCAATAGGTTTTTAACGCTTTCATTCGGACAACATAATAAAATTTTCTCGCGTCAAGCCCGATGTCCAGTGCGCTTGTCAGATCGCAGGATCTTGCTTTTGATCACTCGCAAACGTGGTCCCTTCACACAAATACACGGTGATGTACCGGAAAAAGCGCTCGACCATGTTCATCCAAGAGCTGAACGTCGGGGGGAAATGCACTTGGAAGTGTTTATGTTTTTCCAGCAACGCTTTCATATTGGGATGCTTGTGGGGGGTGTAGTTGTCGGTCATCAAATGCAGTTGTAGATGCTTGGGTATTTCTCGATTGATCTTCTTGAGAAACTTCCAGCCACTGTTGATGCCGATGTTGATATTCAATATTCCTAATCAAATGCCCCTGTAGTTAGTTCAGGCCGTGAACAGCGTGGCGGTGCCATGACGCACACAATCGTGCGACTGCATCATGCTTCGGCAGCTCCATCGAGCTTTACCGATGCGTGGTTGAGTGACTGGCTCAAGGACGCGACGCACAGCTTCGCGGGGCAGAAAAGGTTTACGGCCCCACCTGGCTTATCGAGCAAACCGTTATCTGGCAACGAGTGTGGGCGTCGAAAAAACCCAGGGAGGTGTGTCGCTACCCTGATCAAAAAACAGACACCGCTCTGCAAGCCTTGCAGAGCAAGGGATCTAGCGCCTTTCACTCAGGTTATCCACAGGCAGCTCCACAGGTATTGGGGGTAAGCGATCCACAACAACATGACCGTCTGGTGACATTGATCAAAAAACAGGCGATTGCCTTGAGGCCCCGTAGAGCAAGGGCTGTAGAGGCTTTCTCCCAGGTTATCCACAAGCGGCTCCACAGTGCATGTGGGTAAGGCCGCAAGGGCTCAGTAGCAGCCTGACGACTCCCAGACGCGTTGTGCGCTGTGATGGAGGATGCCGTGGCGTCGGGCCAGGGCCTGGCGATCCTTGCTGTAGCCGCCGCCGATCACGCCGACCACCGGGATGTCGCGGCCCAGGCAGTGGCGCATGACTCGCTCGTCACGCTCGGCCAGGCCGGCATCGGTGAGCTTGAGGTAGCCCAGGGCATCGTCCTGGTGCACGTCGACCCCGGCGTCGTAGAGCACCAGATCCGGCTGGTACAGGGGCAGCAGGTAGTTGAGAGCGTCGTCCACCACCTTGAGGTAGTCGGCGTCGCCCATGCCCATGGGCAGCGGGATATCCCAGTCACTCTGGGCCTTGCGTGCGGGGAAGTTCTTTTCACAGTGCAACGAGACGGTCACCGCGTCGGGGGTATGTTGCAGGATCCGAGCGGTGCCATCGCCCTGATGCACGTCGCAGTCGAAGATCAGCACCCGTCCCACGCGCCCGCTTTGCAGCAGGTAATGGCTGATCACCGCCAGGTCGTTGAAGATGCAGAACCCCGCCGGGTAGTCGTAGTGGGCGTGGTGGGTGCCGCCGGCCAGGTGGCAGGCCAGGCCATGTTGCAGCGCCTTTTCGGCCGTGAGCAGGGAGCCGCCGACAGCGCGTACCGTGCGCCGGGCCAGGGCTTCGCTCCAGGGCAGGCCGAGGCGCCGCTGGTCTTCCCGGGACAACTCGCCGCTCATGTAGCGTTCGATATAGCCAGGGTCGTGGGCCAGGGCGAGGATGTCGGCCGGGCACAGCTCGGGGCGCAGCAAATCGGCATCGTGGGTCAGGCCACTGTCCACCAGGTGGTCGCGCAGCAGGCGGAACTTGTCCATGGGAAAGCGGTGCTCCGCCGGGAACTCGGGGCTGTAGTCGTCGTGATAGATCAGTGGCAATGACATGGCATTTTCTTAGAGGAACCCGTGAAGGATCCTACCAGCGATGTAGACTTGCACCCACGGAAACGGAGGGGCCTGATGGAGCCAATACTGCAACTCGAAAGCGCGCGTCTGCTGCTGCGCCAGTGGCGTGACGATGATTTGCCGGCATTTGCCGCGATGTGTGCCGATCCGCAGGTCATGCGCTACTTTCCCGCGCCCCTGAGTCGTCTGGAAAGTGCCGCGCTGATCGGGCGCATACGCGGGCATTTCGCCGAACATGGCTTTGGCCTCTGGGCGCTTGAACGTAAGGATAACGGTGCCTTTATCGGCTTTACCGGGCTGCTGGAGGTGGGCTTCGAAGCGCCCTTTACCCCTGCGGTGGAGATCGGCTGGCGCCTGGCCCGGGAACACTGGGGCCTGGGGTATGCCAGCGAAGCGGCCTGGACTGCCTTGCGTTGCGCTTTCGATCGACTGGCCCTGGACGAAGTCGTGGCCTTCACCACCCGCAATAACCTGCCGTCGCAGAAAGTCATGCAGGCCATTGGCATGCATCACGCGGCCCAGGAGGATTTCGAACACCCGAAACTCGCCGACGATCATCCGTTGCGCGAGCATGTGCTGTACCGCATTACCCGCGAACAATGGCTGGAAACCTTGCATGGATAGCAGGCGCGCACGTTTAGAATGTGCCGACGAGATACCTGGCCCCAATTGATATCACCGCCGCAGCCGAGATTGCGCGGTGTTGCCCTGTGTGAGGAGAGTCTGAATGAGTCATGTGCTGGATGATCTGGTCGATCTGTTGACCCTGGAAGCCATTGAAGAAAACCTGTTTCGCGGTCGCAGCCAGGACCTGGGTTTTCGCCAGCTGTTTGGCGGCCAGGTGCTCGGCCAGTCGTTGTCCGCGGCCAGTCAGACGGTAGAGGAAGCACGTCACGTGCATTCCATGCACGGCTATTTCCTGCGTCCCGGCGACGCCGCCTTGCCGGTGGTCTACCAGGTGGATCGGGTGCGCGACGGCGGCAGCTTCAGCACCCGGCGGGTGACGGCGATCCAGAAGGGCAACCCGATCTTCACCTGCAGTGCTTCCTTCCAGTACGACGAAGAAGGCTTCGAGCACCAGAACAGCATGCCCCTGGTGGTCGGGCCGGAGAACCTGCCGTCGGAGCTGGAAATCACCACCCAGCGCGCGCACCTGATTCCCGAGCACATGCGCGAGAAGCTGCTGTGCCCCAAGCCCATCGAAGTGCGCCCGGTGACCGAGAAGGACCCCTACAACCCGCAGCCGATGGATCCTGTGAAGTACGTCTGGTTCCGCGCCGACGGTGCTCTGGCGGACATCCCGGCGCTGCACAAATACCTGCTGGCCTACGCGTCGGACTTCGGCCTGCTGACCACTTCGATGCTGCCTCATGGCAAGTCGGTGTGGCAGAAGGACATGCAGGTCGCCAGCCTCGATCACGCCCTGTGGTTCCACGCCGACCTGCGGGCCGACGACTGGCTGCTGTACGCCATGGACAGCCCTTGGGCCGGTAACTCCCGGGGCTTCTCCCGGGGCAGCGTGTTCAACCGTGCCGGTCAACTGGTAGCCTCGGTGACTCAGGAAGGGTTGATCCGTCATCGCAAGGATTGGGCATGAGTCTTTCAGACATAGAACATTGGGTGTTCGACATGGACGGCACCCTGACCATCGCCGTGCATGATTTCGCGGCGATCCGCCAGGCGCTGTCGATTCCTCCGGAGGACGACATCCTCACTCACCTGGCGGCCTTGCCGGCAGAGGAGTCTGCGGCCAAGCACGCCTGGCTGCTGGAGCACGAGCGCGACCTGGCCCTGGGTTCGCGCCCGGCGCCGGGGGCGGTGGAACTGGTGCGGGAACTGGCCGGACGCGGTTATCGCCTGGGCATTCTCACCCGCAATGCCCGGGAGCTGGCCCACGTGACCCTGGAAGCCATCGGCCTGGCGGACTGCTTTGCCAAGGCGGATGTGCTAGGGCGCGACGAGGCCCCGCCCAAACCCCATCCCGGTGGTTTGCTGAAACTGGCCGAGGCATGGGATGTGGCGCCGCAGCGCATGGTCATGGTCGGTGACTACCGCTTCGACCTGGACTGTGGACGGGCAGCGGGGACGCGCACGGTGCTGGTGAACCTGCCGGACAACCCCTGGCCGGAGCTGACCGACTGGCATGCCCGGGATTGCGCGCAGTTGCGCGAACTGCTGTCGGCCTGAGGGCCTGTTCGCTGGTAAGTCGGTTCTTACCCGTCCCGTAGGAACCGCCTTGCCGGCGAAAGCGTCATTTCAGACAGCGCCTTTCTCTATTTGAACAGCGCCGCCTGCCCTGCGGGGGAGGTGAACATCTTGTCGCCGTCATGCCCGACCCCGGGCACTTCCACCAGCCGTTGTGGCAAGCCTTGCGGGTGACGCCGCATCAGGTAGTCGAAGTAGTTGTGCCCGCGAATCAGCCGGTAGGCGCCCTGGGTCTCGGCCGCGCAGCTCTTGTCCAGGGCCGGGTGGTTGGGGTCGATGTCCTGCTGGCCCAGCAGGTAGGTGATATGGCGTGTGACGTAGCCTTGTTCGAGCTGCGCCGGGGATGGAGCGCTGGCATAGGCCGGGAGCCGGTTCAGGCCATATTTCCAGTCGTTGAACCCCGGGCAACTGGCCGGCTCGAAAGCCACCGGGCGCGTTGCATCGAAGTAGGCGTAGGACGACGGATTGGCGATCACGTAGCGCAGTTCGATTCCGGACTGCTTCAACTCGGCATGTTGCCCTGTGGTCAGGGCATAGCGCTGCACCACCTGGGCGCCGCCGGAGTGGCCGGCAATCACCACTTCCTTGAGTGCAGGAAAGAACTGGCGGTCCTGCAGACGCTGGAGGACGGCATCCAGTACCGCGTAGGAGCTGATGGCCACGGGGCCGGCAGCAGGTTCGCCGGCCATCCAGTCATTACCTTTCCAGCGCAGTAGCGCGTCCGGTAGCTGATGGCGGGCGATGTCACTCTGGTTGAGAAACTGGGGGGCGATCACCAGGGTTGCGGCGCTTTGCCCTGCTTGTCGTGAAGCTCTTTCGCCGCTCTTCAGGTAAGTCTGGGCGTTGCGCAGCCGACCATGAACCATGATCAGCGCGCGCTGCACCCCGGGCAGTGGCTGGCGCCAGTCCTGGCTCAGGCCCAGGGCCAGTTGCCCGCCCTCCAGGGGCAGGCGTTCGGGGCTGACGACCTTGACTGTGTGTTCCGCGGCCTGGGCACCCAGGCAGCCCAGGCACAGTAATGCCGCCAGCAGTCGGCCCATCTACAGGCTCTTGGCGGCGAAGGTATCGCACTGGCCAACCTGGCCCTGGCTGAAGCCGGTCTTGAACCAGCGCACCCGTTGCGCCGAGGTGCCGTGGGTGAAGGAATCCGGTACGACCCGGCCCTGGCCTTGTTGCTGCAGTCGGTCGTCACCGATGGCATTGGCAGCGTTCAGGGCTTCTTCCACATCCCCGGGCTCCAGCCAGTTCAGGCGCTTCTGCCCATGGTAGGCCCAGACCCCAGCCAGACAGTCGGCCTGCAATTCCTGGCGCACCAGTAGACCGCCGTCACCTTCCATTTGCCGGCCTTGCTGGCGTGCGGCCTGCATTTTCGCCGAGACCCCCAGCAGGGTCTGTACGTGGTGCCCGACTTCATGGGCAATCACGTAAGCCTGGGCGAAGTCGCCGGCAGCGGAAAAGCGCTGGGCCATCTCGCGGAAGAAGTCCATGTCCAGATACACCTGCTGATCGGCAGGGCAATAAAAGGGGCCGCTGGCAGAGGTGGCGGAGCCGCAGGCGGAGTTGACCCGGCCACGGAACAGAATCAGCTTGGGCGCCTGATACTGGCGGCCGGCCTGCTGGAAGATCTGGCCCCAGGTGTCTTCGGTGTCGCCGAGGATGGCGCGGACGAACTCCGCCTGCTCGTCATTGGCCGGTGGGCTCTTGCGCGCCTGGGTGGTAGCCGGGGCCGAAGTCTGGCCGCTCTGGCCCACCAGTTGACCGAGGATCTGCAGCGGGTCCTGGCCGGTGGCCCAGCCGATACCGACGATCAGGATGATCGCCGTCAGGCTCAGCCCCTTGCCACCGCCAAAACGCAGGCCGCCACCACCGCCGCCACCGCTGTCATTTCGCGCATCCACGACGTTGTCGCTGCGCCGGCCTTTTTTCCAAAGCATGGGGGAGTCCTCGTTTTTTTCTGCTGGTCAGTGTTGCTGCTGGCATGAAGCGGCGCCAGTCCGGTCGTCAGGGATTTTTGCGCACGCTACCATGGCCCGATTGCGGATCTCTCCGCTCCTGGCGCATTCGGGGCTCCCTATTGAACATCGATACCCGCATCAAATTCCGTCACTTGGTGTGTTTTCTTGAAATGGCCCGCCAAGGCAGCCTGGCGCGGGCCGCCGACGTGCTGTCGGTGAGCCAGCCGGCAATGTCGAAAACCCTCAAGGAACTGGAGGAGTTGCTGGACACTCGGCTGTTTGCCAGGAGCAAGGCCGGGCTCAGCCTGACCGAAGCCGGGCGAGCCTTCCTGCGCTATGCCGGGCCTTCGGTGCAGGCCCTGCGCGAAGGCGTCAGCAGTTTGCGCGGCGGCGAATACGCTGCCGGGCTGGTGCGTATCGGCGTGTTGTCCACCGTGGAAAGCCTGCTGCTGCCGGAGGTGATGCGGCGCCTGCACCAGCGGCATTCGGCGTTGACCGTGAGTGTGCTGACCGGCCCCAGCGCCCATCTGCTTTCGCAACTGCGAGTCGGTGACCTGGATCTGGTGGTCGGCCGCATGACCGAGAGTCCGGAGATCCACGGCCTGAGCTTCGAGCACCTGTACAGCGAATCCATGACCCTGGTGGCCCGCCCCGAGCATCCCCTGGCGACCGGGCCCCTGGATCGCGACGCGCTCAGCGCCTATCCGCTGGTACTGCCCCTGGCTGGCACCAGCATTCGCAAGCACGCCGACAGCCTGTTCATTCAGTGCGGTATCGCCCAGTCGCAACAACGCCTGGAAACCCTGTCGGTGGCCCTGAGCCGGCGCTACACCCTGTCCAGCGATGCATTGTGGATAGCGCCGCTGGATGCGGTGCGTCTGGACCTGGCCAACGGCGAGTTGCAGGAGCTGGATCTGGGCCTGCGCGAGCCCGGCGGTTCGGTGGGTATCTCCAGCAATGCCAGCCTGCCGCTGTCCCTGGCGGCGCAATGGGCGGTGGATGTGCTCAGGGAAGTGGGGCGGGCCTATCACGAGGGCAGTTATCCATAACCTTTTGGTTATGGATGGCGGGCGGCTTTTCAATTTTCCCCGCTCCTGGTTTGTTTGAAACTGCGCCGGCTGCGCTCCATAAATCAAACAACAGGAGATCGACATGTCTGATGCAGACAGCAGTCGCTTCGTGATTCGTGACCGTAATTGGCACCCCAAGGCCCTGACCCCCGACTACAAGACCTCCGTCGCCCGCTCGCCGCGCCAGGCACTGGTGAGCATTCCGCAATCGGCCAGCGAAACCAGCGGCCCGGACTTCTCCCACTTGCGCACCGGGCGTTTCGATAACGACTTGCTGCTCAACTTCAACCACGGCGGCTTGCCGATCGGGGAGCGGATCATCGTTTCCGGGCGGGTCTGCGATCAATATGGCAAGCCGATCCCCCACACCCTGGTGGAAATGTGGCAGGCCAACGCCGGTGGCCGTTACCGGCACAAGAACGACCGCTACCTGGCGCCCCTCGATCCGAACTTCGGCGGCGTCGGCCGAGCCCTCACCGACCGTGACGGCTACTACAGCTTCCGCACCATCAAGCCCGGGCCTTACCCCTGGCGCAACGGTCCCAACGACTGGCGCCCGGCGCATATCCACTTCTCCATCAGCGGCCCGTCGATTGCCACGCGGCTGATCACCCAGCTGTATTTCGAAGGCGACCCGTTGATCCCGCTGTGCCCGATCGTCAAGTCCATCGCCAACCCGGACGCGGTGCAGAGCCTGATCGCGCGCCTGGACATGGGCAACGCCAACCCCATGGATTGCCTGGCCTACCGCTTCGACATCGTGCTGCGCGGCCAGCGCAAGACCCACTTCGAAAACTGCTGAGGAGCCTGCCATGCCTGTTCAACTGCTGCCTGAAACCCCCTCGCAAACGGCCGGCCCCTATGTGCACATCGGCCTGGCCCTGGCGGCGGCGGGAAATCCGACCCGTCCCGAGGAGATCTGGAACCAGATGGCCAAGCCTGATGCGCCGGGCGAGCGGATTCTGCTGATCGGCCATGTCTACGACGGCAACGGCCACCTGGTGCGCGACTCCTTCCTGGAGTTCTGGCAGGCCGATTCTGCCGGGGTCTACGACCCGGTGTTCGACACGGAAAAGCCCTTCAACTGCTTTGGCCGCACCGCCACCACCTTCGATGCCGGGGAATGGACCCTCCATACCGTCAAGCCCGGGGTGGTGAACAACGCCGCCGGCGTGCCGATGGCGCCGCACATCAACCTGTCGCTGTTTGCCCGGGGGATCAACATCCACCTGCATACCCGGTTGTACTTTGCCGACGAGCCGGAGGCTAACGCCCAGTGCCCGGTGTTGAACCTGATCGAGCAGCCGCAACGTCGGGAAACCCTGCTGGCTCACCCCTGTGAAGTGAACGGCCAGCGCGCCTACCGCTTCGATATCCGCATTCAGGGTGAGGGCGAGACGGTGTTCTTCGATTTTTGACCCCGCGTCCCGCCACGGATGGCAAGCTTCGGTCCTGACTGGTTTATGGAAGGTTGTTCCAAAAAATAGCCGGGCTCGGCTAATCTGCGCACAAGACGTTGTGCCGGGCCCCAAGGTCCGGCCTCGTCGCTTCTGGGCGGTCATCGAACCCTGCCGCGCAGTTCCCCAACCGGCCCGTTGTCACTAGAATCGGCCAAATTTTGTCGGGACCCGACCATGGCTGGCAGTCAAATCGAACGCGTCTTCAGCGTTCTCGAACGTCTTACCGGTGATCCCCGCGGCCTGCCGTTGCAGACCCTGGCGGAACAACTGGAGATCCCCAAAAGTGCAACCCATCGCCTGCTGGCGGAGTTGATTCGCCTGGGCTACGTGCGCCAGAACCCGGACAACCTGCGTTACCAGCTGTCCACCCGGCTGGTGGCCATGGGCTTTCGCTACCTTTCGGTCAGCGGCGCCGACATTGTCCAGCCGGTGCTCGATCGTCTGGCCCAGGAGTCCGGCGAGCTGGTGCGCCTGGGGGTGATCGAGGGCGAGCGCCAGACCTGGATCGCCAAGTCCCAGGGCGCCCGTTCCGGGCTGCGTTACGACCCGGACATGGGCCGCGAGGCGCCGCTGTTCTACACCGCTTCCGGGCATGCCTGGCTGGCCACGCTGAGTGACGCCGAGGCGTTGTCGCTGGTGGAGCGCCAGGGTGTGGAGCCCCCGGCGGACCTGGGGCCCAATGCACCGCGCTCGAACATCGAGTTGCTGGAGCGCCTGCGCCTGGCCCGCGAGCAGGGCTATGCCTGGGTCGAAGAAAGCTCGGCGGTCGGCACCTCGGCGATTGCCGCGGTGGTGCGCCATCCCATCGATGGCCGGGTGGTGGGGGTGCTCAGCATCGCCGGTCCCAGCGCGCGCCTGCCGTTGGCGCGGCTGCATGAACTGGCGCCGTTGCTGCTGCGATTTGCCGAAGAGCTGTCGGCCGCCAGCCAGGCTTCCGAACTGTTCAACCTGTAGCCGCTGCCGAGCCTGCGAGGCTGCGCAAAGGCCCGCAGGGCCTTGCTTGTCGATCTACCGTCGGGCGGGTGGTGGCCTTGATATCGCCGCGTCTGTTGCACAACCGTTCGCAGCCTGCGGCAGCGGCTACATAGGCTTCGGCTCGGCACAAAGCCGTTCGATAATCGGACGGTATTTTTTATCCCTCTTGTATGAAAATGGAACTGAGTTCTAAATATTTGGAATTCATTGTCCCTATAACAATCACAAGAGGACCTTCCATTGAATCCGCCACTGCGCATTGCCCTGATCGGCGTCGGCAATATGGGGCAGCAGCATTACCAGCACCTCAAGACCCTGGCCGATGCCCGACTGTGCGCCGTGGCCGATCCCGGGCCCCAGGCGCAAGCCATTGCCGGGCAGTGGCAGGTGCCGCATTTTAGCGATCACCGGACCTTGCTCAAGGACGTGCGCCCGGACGCGGTGATCGTCGCCAACCCCAATAACCTCCACGTCAGCACGGCCCTGGATTGCCTGGCCGCAGGCGTGCCGGTGCTGCTGGAAAAACCCGTGGGCGTGCACCTGGATGAAGTGCGCGAGCTGGTGGCGGCATCGCGCAACACTGGAGTGCCGGTGCTGGTGGGGCACCATCGACGACACAACCCGTTGATCGCCCGCGCCCATGAACTGGTGCACAGCGGCGCTCTGGGCCGGCTAACCACGGTCACTGCACTCTGGCAGTTGCAAAAAACCGAGAGCTACTTCGACATCCCCTGGCGTCGTGAGCCCGGCGCCGGCATGTTGCTGACCAACCTGATCCACGACCTCGATCTGTTGCGGCACCTGTGCGGCGAAGTGCGACAAGTGCAGGCCATCACCAGCAATCACGTGCGTGGTTACGCCAATGAGGATTGCGCCGCGGTGCTGTTGCAGTTCGACAGCGGCGCCCTGGGCAGCCTCACCGGTTCCGACGCGGTGGCCGCGCCCTGGAGCTGGGAGCTGGATTCCGGGGAGAACCCGGTGTACCCGCGCCAGGCCGATCAGCCTTGCTACCTGCTGGCCGGCACCGAGGGCGCGCTGAGCATTCCCCAGCTCAAGCGCTGGCATTACGCCCAAGCCGGGGCCGGCTGGTATCAGCCCTTGCTGATGCAGCAGGAAGCCTTTGATCCGGGTGAGGCCCTGCGCTTGCAATTGCAGCACTTCGTCCAAGTCGCCCGCGGCGAAGTCGCGCCGCTGGTCAGCGCCGCCGATGCCGCGCGCACCCTGGCGCTGATTGAAGCCATTCGCCAGGCCGCCGCCACGGGCCGCGCCTGCACCCCCACCCCTATTGAGTAAACGACTGATGAGTGAGCGGATTTTTTCCCTGGCCAGCCTGACCGTACTGGAGCTGTCGCCGCCAGAGATGGTGGACGTGGCGGCCCGTGCCGGCTACAGCCATGTGGGCCTGCGGCTGGTGCCGGCGACCCCGGAGGAACATCACTTCCCGCTGGTGGCCGATGCCGGCTTGCGGCGGCAAACCCGTGATCGCCTGCGCGATACCGGCGTGCGGGTGCTGGATGTGGAGATCCTGCGGCTCAAGCCACAGACCCGGGTCCGCGACTTTGAGGCGGTGCTGGCGGTGGGCGCCGAGTTTGCCGCCAGCGAGTTGCTGGTGGCGGGCAATGATCCCGATGAGGCGCGCATGACCGACAACTTCGCCGCCTTGTGCGATCTGGCGCGGCAGTACGGCCTGCATCCCCATCTGGAGTTCATGCCCTGGACCGATGCACGCAACCTGGAGCAGGCGCTGCGGGTGGTGGAAAACGCCGGCCGTGACAATGGCTGCGTGCTGGTGGACGCCTTCCATTTCGACCGTTCGGGTTCACGCCTGGAGGACCTGGCCAAGGTTGATCCGGCGCGCCTGCGTTATGCACAGTTGTGCGACGTTGCCGGGCCACGGCCGGACGATATGCAGGAGATCCTGCGTCAGGCCCGTAACGAGCGGCGCTTTCCAGGGGAGGGCGATTGTGATCTGGCGGGGCTGCTCAAGTGCCTGCCGGAGAACCTGCCCCTGAGTCTGGAAATTCCAACGGTGCAGTTGCTCGAACAGGGCGTGAGTGCCTTGCAGCGGGCACAGATGGCGCTGGATGCAACTCGCGCGCTGCTGGCCAGGACCTGAGACGGCGGGAGGGCTTTCGCCAGCAAGCCGGCTCCTACAAATACCCGCTAGGAGCCGGCTTGCCGGCGAAGCTGTGTCTTCAATCACCTTCAAGGAATGCCCATGACCCGCAGCACGCCCCTTTCCGGGACCAACCACCCCTTCAAGGGCATCCTGCTGATCGTCCTGGCGACCTTTCTGTTCGCCAGCCACGATGCCCTGTCCAAATACCTCTCGGGGTTTTTCCCGGTGATCATGGTGGTCTGGGCCCGTTACCTGATCCATACCTTGCTGATGGCCGGGATCTTCCTGCCGCAATCGGGCCTGCGGGTGCTGCGCAGCAAGCGACCATTGCTGCAATTGCTGCGGGCCTTGTGCCTGCTGAGCACCAGTTTGCTGTTCACCTCGGCACTGCTGTTCATTCCCCTGGCCGAGGCCACGGCGGTCAACTTTCTCGCCCCGGTGCTGGTCACCGCGTTGTCGGTGCCCTTGCTCGGCGAACAGGTGACCCGCGGCCAATGGCTGGCGGTGATCTGCGGTTTCATCGGGGTGCTGATCATCGTGCATCCGGGGGGCGAGCTGTTCACGCCGGCGGTGTTGCTGCCGTTCTGCTCGGCGCTGTTCTTCTGTTTCTATCAACTGCTGACCCGCAAGCTGGCCGAGCATGACAGCCCCACCACCAGCAACTTCTTCGCCGGGCTGTGCAACACCCTGGTGATGAGTGCGCTGGTGCCGTTCTTCTGGCAGACCCCGGGTTTTGTTCATGGCCTGTTGATGCTGGCGCTGGGGGCTTGCGGCATGAGTGCCCATCTGTTCCTGACCCAGGCCTTTCGTCACGCGGCGCCGGCGCTGCTGGCGCCGTTCGGCTATTGCCAGATTGTCTTTGCCGGGCTGCTGGGCTGGCTGCTGTTCAACCACACACCGGATGCGATTACCCAGGTGGGCATCGCCGTGATCTGCCTCAGCGGGCTGGCGGCGGCGTGGCAGCAACGCCGCCGCTGAGACGACTCAGAACCGGAAGCGCACCACCAG
Organism: Pseudomonas danubii; assembly: GCF_042980055.1. Classification (NCBI taxonomy): domain Bacteria; kingdom Pseudomonadati; phylum Pseudomonadota; class Gammaproteobacteria; order Pseudomonadales; family Pseudomonadaceae; genus Pseudomonas; species Pseudomonas danubii. Next base: position 298,776 of record NZ_CP116502.1, on the reverse strand, counting down.
GTTCTGCAGGCCGGCCGCCAAGTGCGACAGCTCCTGGCTGGTGGCGTTGGTGCGCGTGGCGGCGTCGGCGCTTTCCAGGGACAGGTCGCGGATGTTCAGCAGGTTGCGGTCCACTTCACGGGCCACCTGGGCCTGTTCTTCCGAGGCACTGGCGATCACCAGGTTGCGCTCGTGGATCTGCTCCATGGCCCGGGTGATTTCCCCCAGGGCCAGCCCGGCCTGTTCGGCGATGGACAGGGTCTGGGCCACCCGCTGATTGTTGCCGTGCATGGACTGCACCACGCTGTCGGTGTCGCCCTGGACTCGGCCGATCATCTGTTCGATTTCCTGGGTCGACTGCTGGGTGCGATGGGCCAGGGCCCGCACTTCATCTGCCACCACGGCAAAGCCGCGGCCGGCTTCTCCAGCTCGCGCGGCCTCGATGGCGGCGTTCAGGGCCAGCAGGTTGGTCTGTTCGGCAATGGCGCGGATCACGTCCAGCACCTTGCCGATTTCCCGTGACTGCTCGGCCAGGGTCTGCACTTGCTGCAAGGCGGTGCCGACATCGCTGCTCATGGCCTGGATCGAGTCCAGGGTCTGGATCACCCGGGCCTGCCCCTGGGTCGCCTGGGTGGTGGACTGGCGGGTGGTGTCGGAGGTGGACACCGCGTTGCGCGCCACTTCCTCGACGGCCACGGTCATCTCGTTGACGGCTGTGGCGGCTTGCTCGATTTCGTTGTGTTGCTGCTGCAGGCGGCTGGAGTCCTGGTGGGTGCTCTGGCTCATCTGTTGCGCGGCGGCGGCCAGCTGGGTCGAGGTGCTGCTGATCAGTTGCAGGGTTTCACGCAGGCTGGCCTGCATGCTGGCCAGGGCCTTGAGCAGGCGCGCGGTTTCATCGCTGCCCTCGCTGTGGATCGGTCGGCTGAGATCGCCGGCGGCCACTTGCTCGGCCACGCCCACGGCCTGGCGGATGGGCACGACGATGCTGCGAATCAACAGCCAGGCCAGGCACAGGGTCAGCAGGGCGACGGCGATCAGGGCGCCGATCACCGTGATTTTTACCTGGGTGTACAGCGCGTCTGCATGCTGGGCCGACTGGCTGACTTCCTCGGCAGTGAGGTTCATCAGTTCGGCGAACTGGTCGCCGGTCTGGGTCGAGTAATCCTGGATCTTGCCGTTGAGCAGGGCCGTCATCTCGCTGCTGCGATTGTCCTGGGACAGGGCTTCGTACTGGGCCAGGGCCTGTTGGTAGCTTTTTACCGTGGCGAGGAATGTCTCGTATTGCACCCGGTTGTGATCGCCCACCAGCGGCGCGAACCTGGCCAGGGCCTGGTCGAGCCAGGTTTGTACCTGATGCAGGCGGGCAATGGTGCTTTCCAGCACTTTGGGTTCACGGTTGAGGGCCATGCGCAGGCTCAGCACGCGGATGCTCAACACGTAGTCGCGCACTTCTCCCAGGTAGCGGGTGCTGGGCAGGGAAATGTTTTCGGTGTGCTGGCCGGTGGCGCGGACTTCGGCCACTTGCTTGAGGGCGAACAGCCCCTGCAGCAGGACCAGCAGGGCAATCACGCCGAAGCTGATCACGGCGCGTTTGGCGATGCTCAGGTTACCCAGCGTCATGGGACGATCTCCGAGTGTGGAAAAACAAAAGGGGGGAGGGGGAGCCGATAAAAAAACGCAGGCCCTGAGCGGGCCTGCGTGAAAGGAGCATCAGTCTTCTACGTGAGGAATCTTGCGCGGGGCCATGAAGTACATCCAGGTCAGGGCGATGAAGTACATGGCCGGGATCAGGGTGAACAGCAGGGTGTAGTTGTTGTTGGTGACGGTCAGGATGTGGCCGACGATCTGGGTCATGAACATGCCGCCGATGGCCGCGCACATGCCGCCAAAGCCGAACACGGTGCTCATCATGTGCTTGGGCGTGTAGTCCATCACCAGGCTCCAGATGTTGGCGGTCCAGGCCTGGTGGGCACCGATCCCCAGGGAGATGGCGAACACGGCCAGCCACAGGTTGGCGGTGCCGGCGGCCATGATCACGCCGATGATGCAGCAGGCGAACAGGAACATCGACAGCAGCCGCGCCTTGATCGGATTCATGCCGCGTCCGATGAGGAACGAGGAGAGGATGCCGCCACCGACGCTGCCGAAGTCGGCGGTCAGGTAGATGATGATCAGCGGGATGCCCATCTGGGTGACGTTGATCCCCAGGTTGTACTGCTGGTTGAGGAACGGCGGCAGCCAGTACAGGTAGAACCAGAACACCGGCGCGGTCAGCGAGTAGGCCAGGGCGAAGGCCCAGGTGCCACGCATGCGCAGGATGCGGCTGAAGGGCACGCGGGTCGGCTCGGGTTCTACTTGTTGCTGGATGTAGGCCAGTTCCGAGGCTTTGACGCTGGGGTGATCTTCCGGGTTGAAGTACTTCAGGCCCCAGAACAGCAGCCAGACGCCGCCCAGTGCCGCCATGCACAGGAACGCCGCTTGCCAGCCCCAGGCGTGGAGGATCAACGGCAGCAGCATGGGGGTGAACATAGCGCCGACGTTGGTCCCGGCGTTGAAGATGCCGGTGGCTACCGCGCGTTCGCCGGCCGGGAACCACAGGCGCGTGGTCTTCACGCAGGCCGGGTAGTTGGCGGCTTCAGTGAGCCCGAGAATGAAGCGGCAAACCATGAAGCCTGCCGCCGAAGTGGCCAGGCCATGAGCGCCGGTGGCCAGGCTCCACAGCAGCACGGCGAAGAAGAACACCCGTTTCACGCCGACTCGGTCGATCAGTCGCCCTTGCAGCACGAAGCCCACGGCGTAACCGACCTGGAACCAGAAGTTGATGTTGGCGTAGTCCATCGCCGTCCAGTTCATTTCCTTGGCCAGGATTGGCTGCATCACGCCCAGTGCGGCGCGATCGATGTAGTTCAGGGTGGTGGCGAAGAACACCAGGGCGAGCATGCCCCAGCGGGTCTTGCCGACGGCCATGGCGCCGCGGATCTTGTCGCCGATGCCGCCGGCAACACTGAGGCTCGGGGCGATGCGAGAGCTTTGGGAAGGAATCATATAGGCCATCCGTTCAGTGACTGACGAGCCAGGGCTCGTCGGAACTCAAGGGCGCGTGATCAATCGTCAGCGAGGGCATGAGCGCCAGGGACTGGGTGATTGATCGGCTGGTTTGGTTCGTCGAGCCGTTGATTGCGGACCGGCGAACGCCATCGGTACGACGCTCCGCTCAGGGCAGTAGCGGGTCGTGATCCAGGGTGCCGATTGAGGCCGTTCCAGGCGCGAGCCAAAGGGATGAGCAGCAGGGCGGGGCGTTGAGTGCAAGCATGAGGATGTACCCGATTTTTAAAATTTTTATGGTGTGTTCTGGGTCTGGGTGATTGAAGCCACGGTTTCTTGGGGCGGCTCAATGTGCTGTCGATGGTGCGCAGTGGCTGAAAAATCGTCAATTCGCCAAGCGGCTTTTTGTTCGATAATCGAACACAAAACTAACTGGTTCGTACACTTTAAATCATGCTGTGGAATAATCCGCAACATCGAATAAAAGGCTCGGGTGCCACCGGCCGTCATCCCCCGGGAGTTCAATCATGCAGCGTTCCATTGCCACCGTTTCCTTGAGCGGCACCCTGCCGGAAAAACTCGAAGCCATCGCCGCCGCCGGCTTCGATGGGGTGGAGATTTTCGAGAACGACCTTCTCTATTATGACGGTAGCCCTCGGGAAATCAGGCAGATGTGCGCCGACCTGGGGATCGCCATCACCCTGTTCCAGCCGTTTCGGGATTTCGAGGGCTGCCGCCGCGATCGCCTGGCACGCAACCTGGAACGTGCCGAACGCAAGTTCGACTTGATGCAGGAGCTGGGCACCGACCTGGTGCTGGTGTGCAGTAACGCCCAGGCCGACAGCCTCGGGGACCGGCAGATTCTCATCGATGATTTGCACCTGTTGGCCGAGCGGGCCGCGCTGCGCGGCTTGCGCATCGGCTACGAAGCCCTGGCCTGGGGCCGTCACGTGAATACCTATCAACAGGTCTGGGACATCGTGCGCAGCGCCGATCACCCCAACCTTGGGGTGTTGCTGGACAGCTTCCATACCCTGTCGCTCAAGGGCGACCCGGCGGCGATTGCCGAGATTCCCGGGGACAAGATCTTCTTCGTGCAGATGGCCGATGCGCCGATCCTGGCCATGGATGTACTGGAGTGGAGCCGGCATTTCCGCTGTTTTCCGGGCCAGGGCGAGTTCGATCTGCCGGGCTTTCTGGCGCCGATCATCAAGAGCGGCTACACCGGGCCGCTGTCCCTGGAAATCTTCAACGACGGCTTTCGCGCCGCGCCGCCGCGGGCCAATGCCGCCGACGGCTTGCGCTCCTTGCTGTACCTGGAAGAGAAGACCCGCGAGCGCCTGCTACAAGAGGCGCAACCGGTGGCCAACCTGGACATTCTGTTCGCCCCGCCAGCGGTTGAAGCCTATGGCGGCACCGAGTTCCTTGAGTTCGCGGTGGACGATGCCCTGGGCGCCAAGCTGGGGAGCTGGCTGGAGCGCCTGGGTTTTGCCAAGGCCGGACAGCATCGTTCCAAGAACGTGAGCCTGATGCGTCAGGGCGATATCAACCTGATCCTCAACTCCGAGCCCTATTCCTTCGCCCACAGCTTCTTCGAGGCCCATGGCCCTTCGGTGTGTGCCACGGCCATCCGGGTCAAGGACAGCGCCAAGGCCCTGGAGCGGGCGGTGGCCTACAAGGGCCAGCCTTATCGCGGCCTGGTGGGCCCCAACGAGCTGGAACTGGCGGCGGTGCGCGAGCCCGATGGCAGCCTGATCTATCTGGTGGACCCGCAGCAGGGAGGTCAGCACCTGTACGACACCGACTTCAACATGCATGACGATGTGCAGGCCAAGGGCGGCCTCAAGCGTATCGACCACATGGCCATGGCCCTGCCGGCGGACAGCCTCGACAGCTGGGCGCTGTTCTACAAGAGCCTGCTGGATTTCGAGGCCGATGATGAAGTGGTGCTGCCCGATCCTTATGGCCTGGTGAAAAGCCGCGCCCTGCGCAGCCGTTGCAGCTCGATCCGCTTGCCGCTGAACATCTCGGAGAACCGCAACACCGCGATTTCCCACGCGCTGTCCAGTTATCGTGGCAGCGGGGTGCATCACATTGCCTTCGACTGCGACGACCTTTTCGCCGAGGTCAGCCGGGCCAAGCAGGCCGGAGTGCCGCTGCTGGATATTCCGCTCAATTACTACGACGACCTGGCGGCGCGTTTTGATTTCGACGACGAGTTTCTCAGCGAACTGGCCTACTACAACGTCCTGTATGACCGCGATGCCCAGGGCGGCGAGCTGTTTCACGTCTACACCGAACCGTTCGAGGGGCGGTTCTTCTTCGAGATCATCCAGCGCAAGAACGGCTACGCCGGCTATGGTGCGGCCAACGTTGCGGTGCGCCTGGCGGCCATGGCCAAGTCTCGCAGTGGCGCGGTGCGCCAGGCCAAGTTGTAGCGCATTGGTAACCGGAGGCGGTAATCCACCGCCTCTGTGCTTTCTTTCGCGACAGGACGCGGCTCATAATCGCCCGCGTGTTCAGTGATGGCCGTGAGCCCAGAATGACAATGACCAGTGAACGCTCGATTGCGTCCGATGAGCCTGCTCTCGAACCGCGCAAGAGTCGCAAGAACAACCCGGAAAAAACCCGCGAGAACATCCTTCAAGAAGCTATTGTCGAGTTCGTCCAGCAGGGACTTTCCGGTGCGCGGGTGGATGCGATCGCCGAGCGCATCCATACCTCCAAGCGCATGATCTATTACTACTTCGGCAGCAAGGAGCAGCTGTACGTCGAAGTCCTGGAAAAACTCTACGGCGATATCCGCAGCACCGAGAGCCGCCTGCATCTGGCCGAGCTGGCACCGCGGGAGGCGATTCGCCGGCTGGTGGAGTTCACCTTCGATCACCACGACCGCAATGTCGATTTCGTGCGCATCGTCAGCATCGAGAATATCCACAAGGCCGAGTACGTGAAGCAGTCCGGCGTAATCAAGGCAATGAACAACACCATCCTCCATGCCTTGGGCGAGATCCTTGAGCGCGGCGCGCAGGAAGGCGTGTTCCGCAGTGGCCTGGACCCGCTGGACGTGCACTTGCTGATCAGCTCGTTCTGCTTCTATCGGGTGTCGAACCGTCACACCTTTGGCGAGATCTTCCAGATCGACCTGCCGGACGAAAGCATCAAGCAGCGGCACCGGGAAATGATCTGCGAATCGGTGCTGCGCTACCTGCAGGCCTGACCCGGAGCTTTAGGGCCGGGTTGGCTTGTCAGGCGCTGGCTTGCTGGCCAAAGCGTCCGTAAGATCGCCTCGCCACCCCGGCTCTCGCATCATCCCCCACGACAAGGAAGGCACCATGGGTAACCCCGTCCCAACGCTTAAAATCATCCTGATCCTGATGATCGTCGTTGACTCGTTCTGGTTCGGTGAGCGCCTGCTGTCCCTGACCGGTTTCAGCGTATTCGACTGGCTGCCGAGCTCGGTGATCAATCTGGTGGGCCTGTTCGGCAGTCTGCTGATGATTCTCTTCAACGTGCTGTTGATCGGCCTGCTTGCGCGCCTGCAGCTCAAGCCCGAGTAAACGCAGGACCTGTAGCCGCTGCCGAAGGCTGCGAACGAGCCGCAGGCTCGTCAGCGTCCTGACGGATGCCGAGGCCCCTGCGGGGCCTGTCGCAGCCTGCGGCAGCGGCCACAGGCGTATTTCAGCCATTCATGCTGTGGAAGTGCGCCAGCATGCGTTGCGGGTCGGCGCTCTGGCCGCTGAACAGCTCGAACGCCTTGACCGCCTGGAACACCGCCATGGTGCCGCCGTCCAGGGTTCGGCAACCCAGGGCGCGGGCATTGCGCAGCAGCTCGGTTTCCAGCGGGAAGTAGACGATCTCGGCCACCCACAGCTCCGCCCGCAGCAGTTCCACCGGCACCGGCGTGCCCGGCAGCTTGGCCATGCCCATGGGCGTGGTGTTCACCAGGCCGTCGGCGCTCGCCAGGGTGCTGGGCAGGTCGCCACCGGCCTTGGCCCGAGCGGCGCCGAAATGCTGGTTGAGGTTGTCCGCCAGGCTCTGCGCCCGCTGGTTTTCCACATCGAAAATGCTCAGTTGCTCCACACCCTCACTGAGCAGGGCGTGGGCCACTGCCGCTCCGGCGCCGCCGGCCCCCATCTGCACCACGTGCCGTCTGGCCACGCCTTGCAGACCGCGCCGGAACCCTTCGGCAAACCCCAGGCAGTCGGTGTTGTGGCCGACCCGTTTGCCGTCCTTGAGGACCACGGTGTTGACCGCGCCAATGCCGCGAGCTTCCGGGGACAGTTCGTCCAGTAGCGGCAAGATGCTCTGCTTGCAGGGAAAGGTGATGTTCAGGCCGGTGAAGTTCATCCGTTCGGCGGCGCTGAGCAGGTCGGGCAGGGCGCTGCTGTCGAGCCCCAGCTGGTCCAGATCGATCAACCGGTACAGGTAGCGCAGGTTTTGCGCGTCGCCTTCGTGTTCATGCAGGGCCGGGGTGCGTGAAGCCTGGATGCCGGCGCCGATCAGTCCGGCGAGTACGCCTGTATGGCCTGTCATAGACCTTGCTCCTTGAACCGCAGGCTGAAGTGTTCCAGCGCCAGGCGATAGCCGTGGCTGCCAAAGCCGCACATCACCGCCAGGGCAATACCCGAGACAAAGGAGTGATGGCGGAAGGGTTCGCGGGCGTGGACGTTGGACAGGTGCACTTCGATCACCGGCAGTTCACTGGCCACCAGCGCATCGCGGATCGCCACCGAGGTGTGGGTCCAGGCGGCGGGGTTGATCACGATGCCGGCGCAGCGCCCGCGGGCGGCGTGGATCCAGTCCAGCAATTCGCCTTCGTGGTTGGTCTGGCGAAACTCCACGGCCAGGCCCAATTCCTCGGCGGCACGGCCGCACAAGGCCGAGACATCGGCCAGGGTTTCGTGGCCGTAAGTGGCAGGTTCACGGCTGCCGAGCAGGTTCAGGTTCGGGCCGTTAAGCACCAGAACGATAGGACGCATGGGGGTAGATCTCCGTTGTTATTGTCAGCCTCGGGAGAGGGTACGAGGCACTGGGGAGGTAAATTGTACTAACTGGTTAATTTGGTCAATTGATCGCCGAGAGCGGAACCCGGGAAGGCTGATTAAGTGTTCGATAACCGAACGCTGTTATTGGCGATGGCCGTGGCGAGGCCTTGCCCGGCAATAAATGCTGACGACTTTGCGGCTGCCCGGAGGCCTTCCTGACCTTCTCCGGGACTAACCTCAAGCAGGTCACCTCACTGCTGCCCTTTCAGGCCGGTGGTCGGATTAATCATGGAAACACGAGTCTTTGGACTCGATAACCTAACGGATGGGTTAGCATGAAAGTGTTCGTTTACAAGGGCTATGCGGTCGTCGTCATGTTGCGTGACGAACATTGCCCACCCCATGTGCATGTGGATGGCGGTCGTTGGAGTGCCCGTTTTCGCTTCAGCTTCTGGCACAACGGCGTCGAGCTCTGGGACGTTGTCCCCCATGGCCGTCGCCCAGCACTGGCAGTCCTTGAAGGCTTGCGCCAGGCCTTGAAGCAACGGGTGCATCTGGCTCGGCGTATCTGGTGGAGCAAACTGCGCACCTTGTGCCTTGAGCAGCAGTTGTGGGATTGGCAAGCGAACGCTGTGGTGGAAGGTTCAAGCGCCGGCTGCAGGGTGTACCTGATCGAGTCAGCGCACTACGAGGAACAACGAAACCTGACTCGCCTGACCCTGGTGGGGGCGGCGCAAGGAGTGGAGATCGAACTATGAAAGTCGTCAAGGCAGCGGTGCCTGTCGATGTGCCCTTGACCCAGGAGCAGCTGGATCAAGCGGTCGAACGCGGTGAGGCGCGTCACGACGCGGGTTTGCAAGTCAGTACCTTGAGCTATGCGGCCGGGTGCCTGTGCCTGGGCTTTGCCGATGGCAGCTCGATTCATTTGCCTGTGGAAAACTATCCGGAGCTGGCGGCGCTGAGCGACACCCATTTGCAGCAACTGCAGTTGGGCTTTTCCGCCACGGCGGTGTGTCATGAGGCCGTGGATCTGCAGCTGTCGATTGTCGGGCTGCTGTCGGCCAGCGAGCCGCTGATGAAACTGGCGACCCAGTTGGTCGCCTCCCGTAACGGTCGGCAAAGCAGCGCGGCCAAGGCTCGGGCGGCGCGCCTGAATGGCAAGAAGGGCGGCCGGCCGCGCAAGGTCGAGGTGCCAGCCTAGGTCCTGGAAAGCGGCTGGCAGCTGGTGTAAGCGATCGCTAATGAATACTGATATCAATTGAAAATCATTCTCGACTGACCGTAAGATGCCGGCAATTTCCTTCATGTTCCAGGGAGTCGGTTTGTCGGACGTGGATCTCAAGGGACTGTTTCTCAAGCATGCCGCGACCTTGCGTGGGTACCTGGCGCGCAAGGTACGGGACCCGCAGTTGGCCGCAGATCTGGTGCAGGAGAGTTTTCTGCGGCTGGCCGAGCAAGCGCGCGGTGAGCGGATCGACAACTCCCAGGGCTATCTCTACCGCACGGCGAACAACCTGCTGATCGACCATGTACGTCAGGAGGCGCGGCGCAAGACCGAGACCGTGCCCCATGAAGTACTGGCCGACATCGAGGATGAGGCGGCCGGGTTGGAGGCTCAGGCGATGGCGCAACAACAGCGCAAGGCACTGAAACAGGCGATCACGGAGCTGCCTGCGCGCACTCAGGAAATCTTCCGCCTGAACCGTATCGAAGGCATGACCCACGCCGAGGTGGCCCGGCACCTGAATATCTCCGACAGCTCGGTGCAAAAGCACCTGTCCCGGGCGCTGGCTTATGTGATGCAACGCCTGCAGGCTACCGACGGTCGGCCGGTTGACCAGTGAGTTACGGTAAAAGTCGGGGTCAGACGTCACTGCTTATATATAACGAGAAATCGAGATTCACACGTGAATAGCCAGGGTCCGCAAGAGCGCAGTATCACCGAGGTCGCCGCCGATTGGGCGGTGCGTTTGCACGCGGGAGGCCTGAGCGCCACCGAGCAGGCGCAGCTTGCCCAATGGCAGGCCGAGGACCCGCGTCATCCCCAGGCTCTGGTGTTTGCCCGGCAGACCTGGGAGGCCCTGGGCGAGCTGCGCCTGGACCCCGAGCTGGCGGCCACTGCCCCACCAAGACGCCAGGTGGAACGGCCTGCGGCGACAATACAGCGCCCGCGCCGTCGACGCCGGCTGGTGCGGGTCGCCAGTGCGGCCATGCTGGTTCTGGCGGTGGCCCTGGGCTGGCTGCAAGGGCCGCAGGCTCTGCTGTACCTGCAGGCCGACTACCAGACCGGCAAGGGCGAGGTGCGCACCGTGCAACTGGCCGATGGCAGCCAAGTGGAGCTGGACTCGAGCAGCGCCATTCGCCTGGATTACAGCGGCGACAAGCGTCAGATCCAATTGCTGGCCGGCTCCGCAGTGTTTGATGTGGCGCCCATGGTCGGTGAGGAGCAACGACCTTTCATCGTGCACAGCGCCAGCGGCCAGACCCGGGCCCTGGGCACCCGTTTTGTGGTCGGGCGCGAGAGCGATCAACAAGCCTGGGTTGGGGTGTTGCAGCACAGTGTCGCCGTGAGCCTGGATGCCCCGGCGCAACGCGGCGTTTCCGAGCGGGTTCTGCAAGAGGGACAGAGCGTGCGCTATGACTCGCAGTCGGGGGTGGTGGCACTTGATGGGCTCGACCTGCAGCGCGCCACCAGTTGGCGACGTGGAGTCCTGGTGTTCGATCGCCAGCCCTTGAGCGTGGTGGTGGAGCGCCTCAATCGCTATCGACCCGGGCGGGTGGTGCTGACCAACAGTGCCCTGGCCCAGCGTCAGGTCAGCGGTGTGTTCCGTCTGGATATGCTCGACGCGGCCCTGGTCACCCTCACCCAGGAGTTGCAGGTGCAGCGTTTCGACCTGGCCGGCGTCAGCCTTATTTATTGAGGCCTGCGGGCCTTTTTTCACCTTCGGCGAAAAATAACTGAAAAAACCTTACTGAGTTTTCCTGCCTGGCACGTCTAGCTAATTGAGATGCATTCGCATGCACTAAAAGTAGCCAGCGCAGGAATCAGGAACATGAGGGTAGGCAGTCGCACTGGAATTCACGCCGCAAGTCGTCTGGCCCTGGCCATTCACTTGGGCGTAGCAGGGCTGTTGGCAGGAGGCGGTTTGTTGCACGCGGCAGAGCCCGTAGGCGTAGCCCCGCAGAGTGCTCAGCAACCACGCGAACTGGATTTCGATATCCCTGCCCAGGCCCTCGGCAGTGCGGTGCTGGCTTTTGCCGAGCAGGCCGGGGTGCAGGTGCTGTTCGACAGCCTGCGCCTGCATGGCTTGCACAGCTCACCGCTCAAGGGCCGCTACGGCGCCGAGGAAGGACTGGCCCGGCTGCTGGGCAATGCGCCGGTGGAGTACCGCTTTAGCGGCGAGCGCCAGGTGACCCTGAGTCGGGTGGAAACTGGACGTGATGGCGCCCTGGCCTTGGCCCCCACCACGATTTCCGGTGACCTCGAAGGCCGGCAGAGCGATTGGGTATACAACGCGCCACGCTCGGTGAGCGTGGTCGGGCGCGAGCAACTTGATCGCAATCCACCGCGGCATGCCGCCGAAATGCTGGAGGAAACGTCCGGCGTGTATTCGGCGCTCAGCCAGCAGGACCCGGGCGTGTCGGTGAACATCCGCGGTATCCAGGACTATGGTCGGGTCAACATGTCGGTGGACGGCATGCGCCAGAACTATCAGCAGAGCGGCCACCAGCAGCGCAACGGAACGCTCTATGTCGACCCCGAGCTGCTCTCCGAAGTGGTGGTGGAGAAGGGCGCCACCTCCACCATGGGCGGGGCTGGAGTGATTGGCGGGGTCGCCAACTTTCGCACCATCGAGGCCCGCGACCTGCTCAAGCCCGGCCAGGAGATCGGTGGCCGAATTCGCCTGACCACCGGCTTGGGCGGCCGCAGCAACGGCACTCACTTCATCGGCAGTTCCGCCTTCGCCATCGGCACCGAAGTCTGGGACATGCTACTGGCCGCCAGTGAACGGCACCTTGGGGACTACAACCCGGGGACCCGTGGCGGCATCGGCGAATTGCGCACCGGCAGCTGGATGGACCCGTCGATCAATGATCGAGTGAAGCATTCCAAGGTGGCCTATTCCGCTTCGGTGATGCGCTCGCGCCTGGTCAAGCTGGGGCTCAACCTGCCCCAGGACCAGCGTCTGCAGCTGAGCTACCTGACCACTGAGGTGTCCTACGACGACGCCAACATGATGAACACCGAGAACAAGGATCAGCTCTGGGAAAAGCTCGGCAGCAGCGATGTGCATTCGCAGAACTTCGGCCTCGACTACAGCTACACCCCGGACAACCCGTTGATCGACTTCAAGGCCAAGCTCTATTACGTCGACAACAGCAATGACCAGAGCACCCTGACCCGCCGCAGCAGCCCTGGCTACTCGATCACCTACCAGACCGATACCTATGGCGCCCAGGCGCAGAATACGTCGACCTTTGCCCTGGGCGGGCTGTCCACGCTGAAGGCCAACTACGGCCTGGAGTTCTTCTACGACAAGGTCCGTCCCGACTCCAGCCAGCCGGTGCCCAAGGGCTCGGCGGTCAGTGCCTCGCCTGCGGCGAGCATGACCCCCGAGGGCGATCGAGCCCTGGGTAGCCTGTTCACCCGCCTGGACTTCGACTACGACGGTTGGCTGAACCTCAATGCCGGCTTGCGTTACGACCGCTACCGCCTGCGCGGCGAAACCGGAATCAACACCCGCACCTTCGTGATCGGCAAGACGCCCCAGCAAATCTCGGTGCCGGTGGCCTATGACATCGACAACCAGGAAGGGCGCTTCTCGCCGACCTTCGGCCTGTCGGTCAAGCCCGGGGTCGAATGGCTGCAACTGTTCGCCAGCTATGGCAAGGGCTGGCGGCCACCGGCGGTGACCGAAACCATGATCACCGGACGCCCCCATGGTGGAGGTTCTGAGAGCACCTTTCCCAACCCCTTCCTCAAGCCAGAGCGCTCCACCACCTGGGAAGCAGGGGTCAACGTCTTCAAGGAAAACCTCTGGTTCAACGATGACCGCCTGGGTATCAAGGTGGCCTACTTCGATACCCGGGTCGATGACTTCATCTATATGGCCATGGGCGTGCAGCCCCCGGGCTATGGCTCCCCCGGCATCGGCAACAGCGCCTACGTCAACGATCTCAGCAGCACCCGCTTCAAGGGCGTCGAGTACCAGCTCGACTATGACGCCGGTCGCGCCTACGGCCAGCTCAATTACACCCACATGATCGGCGACAACGATTTCTGCATGAAGACCGCCTGGCTGGGAGGGGTGACCCAGCCGGTGAAGAACGGCACAGGGCGGGGCGCGATTGTCACCGGCATGCGTCCCGATGATGCGGCCAACAATGCCAGCCGCTGCAACGCCGCGATCCTCGGTTCGGCCGAACACATGCCCATGGACCGCGGCACCCTGACCCTGGGCGCGCGCTTTTTCGAACGCAAACTGGATATCGGTGCCCGGGCCCGCTACAGCGCCGGCTACTCGATCGCCGGCTCGGCGACCGGGACCGTGAGCCAGACCGGTGTCTACCCGGCCGACTGGAAGCCCTACACCGTCTACGACCTGTATGGCAGCTACCGGGCCACTGAAGAACTGACCCTGCGCCTGGCCATGGAAAACGTCACCGACCGCGCCTACCTGGTGCCCCTCGGCGATGTCCTGGCCTTCACCCTCGGCCGTGGCCGCACCTTGCAGGGCACCGTGGAATATCAGTTCTGACCGCTTTTGCCCATTGAAGGGCAAAACCGCAGCAGGCACTGGCGTGCTGCGGACCTGACCCACCTAATGTATTGGAGTTTTGCATGAGCATTTCGATCTCTTACAGCGCTACCTACGGCGGTAACACTGTTGCGCAATACCTGACTGACTGGTCGGCCTATTTCGGCGACGTCAACCACCGCCCAGGCGAAGTGGTTGATGGCACCAATACCGGTGGTTTCAACCCGGGCCCGTTCGACGGCACCCAGTACGCCATCAAGAGCACCGCCAGCGACGCCGCCTTCGTGGCCGACGGCAACCTGCATTACACCCTGTTCAGCAACCCGAGCCACACCCTGTGGGGCTCGCTGGACAGCGTTTCCCTGGGCGACACCCTCGCCGGTGGTTCGGGCAGCAACTACCACCTGGTCAGCCAGGAAGTCAGCTTCAGCAACCTGGGCCTCAACAGCCTGAAAGATGAAGGCCGTGCCGGTGAAGTGCACAAGGTGGTCTACGGCCTGATGAGCGGCGACAGCTCGGCGCTGGCCGGCGAGATCGATGCCCTGCTCAAGGCGATCGACCCAAGCCTGTCGGTGAACTCCACTTTCGACGACCTGGCCGCCGCCGGTGTTGCCCACGTCACCCCGGCTGCCGCCGCCGCAGCCGATGTCGGCCTGGTGGGTGTGCAGGACGTGGCCCAGGACTGGGCACTGGCCGCCTGAGTGCCGGCTTGAGGCATAAAAAAGCGAATGCAGGATCGCTCCTCCATTCGCTGGTTTGACTCACCTCCGTCGCCCGAGTTTTCGAAGGCCAGGGCGGCGGCGGTGGCAAATTCTGGGGAGCGCCGTGGTGCCTGTCAACGCACCGGGCGCGCCTCTTGTCGTTCCGCTCTGCCTGAGCGGAAGGCCCTGTATCCCTAAACTCTGCACAGGACACCTTGATGAGCAGGCCGAATCCACTTGCCGCTTCCGAGACGCTGGCGGCCCTGACGGCCTACAAGGGCGGCTTCTTCAACATCGGCCTGTTCTCGGCGGTGATCAATCTGCTGATGCTGGCCCCGGCCCTTTACATGCTGCAGGTCTATGACCGGGTGCTGGCCTCGGGCAATCAGATGACCCTGTTGATGCTGACGCTGATGATCCTCGGCCTGTTCGGCCTGATGGGGGCGTTGGAGTGGGTGCGCAGCCAGGTGGTGATCCACCTCGGCACCCAGATGGACATGCGCCTGAACCAGCGGGTGTATGACGCGGCGTTCGAGGCCCAGCTCAAGGGCAGCCCCCAGGCCGCCGGCCAGGCCTTGAATGACCTGACCGCGCTGCGCCAGTTCGCCACCGGCAATGCCTTGTTCGCCTTCTTCGATGCGCCCTGGTTTCCGGTCTACCTGCTGGTGATCTTCCTCTTTCACCCCTGGCTCGGTCTGTTGGCCCTGGGCGGAGCGCTGCTGTTGGTGGCGCTGGCCTGGATCAATCAGCATATCTGCCAGGCGCCGCTGGCCCAGGCCAGCCAGTTGTCGATCATCACCAGCCAGCAGGCCACGGCCAACCTGCGCAACGCCGACGCCATCGAAGCCATGGGCATGCTCGGCGCGCTGCGCGAGCGCTGGTTCGTCGGTCACCAGGGCTTTCTCGCTCAGCAGAACCTGGCCAGTGAAAAGACCGCCACTATCAGCGCCTGGTCCAAGGGCGTGCGCATGGCCTTGCAGTCCCTGGTATTGGGCCTGGGCGCGTGGCTGGCGGTGCAGGGGCAGATCACTCCGGGGATGATGATCGCCGGCTCGATTCTCATGGGCCGTGTGCTCAGCCCCATCGACCAGTTGATCGCGGTCTGGAAGCAATGGAGCTCGGCGCGCCTGGCCTACGAGCGCTTGTCCGAGCTGTTGCAGGCCAATCCGCCACGGCCGGTGCGCATGAGCCTGCCGACGCCCAAGGGCAAGTTGAGTGTCGAGCAATTGAGTGCCTGTGCCCCGGGAAGTCGCCGTCCGGCCCTGAGCAACCTCGGCTTCACCCTGGAGGCCGGCCAGGTCCTGGGGGTGATCGGCCCTTCCGGTTGCGGCAAGTCCACCCTGGCTCGGCTGTTGGTCGGTGCCTGGACGCCCCTGACGGGAAAGGTGCGCCTGGATGGCGCGGACCTGGCCCAGTGGGACAAGCAGCAACTGGGCCCGCATATCGGCTACCTGCCCCAGGACATCCAATTGTTCGCCGGCAGCATTGCCGAGAACATCGCGCGTTTCGGCGCGCTGGACTCCGATCAGGTCCTGCAGGCTGCGCAAATGGCCGGGGTGCATGAGTTGATCCTGCAACTGCCCCAGGGCTATGACACGCGCCTGGGTGAGGGCGGTGCCGGGCTGTCCGGCGGGCAGCGCCAGCGCATCGGCCTGGCCCGCGCGTTGTACGGCTTGCCGGCGCTGATCGTGCTCGACGAACCCAACTCCAACCTTGATGAAGCTGGCGAACAGGCGCTGCTGCAGGCCATCAGCCAACTCAAGCTACGGCAGCGGACCCTGGTGCTGATCACTCACAAGCCCAATGTGCTGAGCCTGACCGACCAGCTGATGATCCTGCGCGAAGGCCAGCTGCAAGCCTTCGGCCCGACGGCGCGGGTGCTGGAGGCGAACCAGAAGGCCAAGGCCGCGCCGCCGCCCGCGGTACCGGTGAGTAATCCGGTGACCAGCCTGAACATGAATTACCGACTGGGCGTGGCCGGCGGCGAAGGGAAAAAAGCATGAAGGCGAATGTATCCACAGGCTCGGTTGCGCCGGTCGCGGGGCCCGCCGCCAGCAATGTGTTGTCCCTGGACGACAGGAAGTATTCACGCCTCGGCTGGCTCCTGGTGCTGGGAGGCTTTGCCGGGTTTATCGGCTGGGCCGCCCTGGCGCCGCTGGACAAGGGCGTGGCGGTATCGGGCAAGGTCATGGTCTCGGGCCATCGCAAGACGGTGCAGCACCAGAGCGGCGGCATCGTCGAGCGGATCGAGGTCAAGGAGGGCGACCGGGTCAGCGCCGGGCAGGTGCTGTTACGGCTCAACGAGACCCCGCTGCGCACCCAGATGCAGTCCTTGCGCAGTCAGTACCTGGGGTCCCTGGCCAGCGAAGCGCGACTCAATGCCGAGCGCGATGGTGCCAGCGAGATCGTCTTTGATCCTCAGCTCCAGGCCTTGGCGAGCGAACCTGAGGTGGCGGCCAGCCTGGCCCTGCAACGGCAGCTGTTCAGCAGCCGGCGCCAGGCCCTGAGCATGGAGCAACAGGGCATTGCCGAAACCATTGCCGGCTCCGAAGCGCAGTTGCGCGGTAGCCGGGATTCCCAGGCCAGCAAGCGGCAACAGCGCAGTGCCTTGAACGAACAGTTGCAGGGCCTGCGGGAGCTGGCCCGGGACGGCTACATCCCGCGCAATCGCCTGCTGGACAGCGAACGCCTGTACGCGCAGATCGACGGCTCGATCGCCGAGGACTTCGGCCGCATCGGCCAGTTGCAGCGGCAGATCCTCGAACTGCGCCTGCGCATCCGCCAGTCCACCGAGGACTTCCAGAAAGACCTGCGCAGCCAGTTGGCCGACACCCGGATTCGCACCGAAGACCTGCGCAATCGCCTGGCCTCCGCCGAGTTCGAATTGGCCAACAGCCAGGTGCGCGCCCCGGCTGCCGGGGTGGTGGTGGGCCTGGAGGTGTACACCGAGGGCGGAGTGATCAAGCCGGGCCAGCCGCTGATGGACATCGTGCCCCAGGACGAGCCGCTGCTGGTGGAGGCGCGGGTGCCGGTGCAACTGGTGGACAAAGTGCACCCGGGGCTGCCCGTGGAACTGATGTTCTCGGCCTTCAACCAGAGCACCACGCCGAGGGTGCCGGGGGAGGTGACCCTGGTGTCTGCCGATCGCCAGGTCGACGAACGTACTGAAGAACCCTATTACACCTTGCGCGCCACGGTCAGCGCCGAAGGCATGCAGCAGTTGCAGGGGTTGCAGATCCGGCCGGGAATGCCGGTGGAGGCCTTTGTCCGTACCGGCGAGCGCTCGATGCTCAACTACCTGTTCAAGCCCCTGCTGGACCGGACTCATATGGCGTTGGTGGAAGAATGACTCGCGCCTTTTGCTTCCTCGCGCTGCTGTGCCTGCTGAGCAGCCCGTCGGCCCTGGCCCTGGGTTTGCTCGATGCCTACGATCTGGCTCTGCGTAATGACCCGACCTTCCAGGCGGCGATCAAGGAGCGCGATGCCGGTGAAGAGAACCGGGCCATCGGCCGTGCCGGGCTGTTGCCGAACCTGTCCTGGAGCTACAACAATTCGCGCAACCAGTCCGAGGTGACCCAGGACACGGTTCGTGGCGATGTCACCACCGATCGTGACTACCGCAGCTATGCCTCGACCCTGACCCTGCAACAGCCACTGCTGGACTACGAGGCCTATGCGCGCTATCGCCAGGGCTCGGCCCAGGCGCTGTTTTCCGACGAGCGTTTTCGCGGCAAGAGCCAGGAACTGGCGGTGCGCCTGCTCAGTGCCTACAGCCAGGCGCTGCTGGCCCAGGAGCGCATCGAACTGAGCCGGGCACAGAAACGCGCCTACGCCGAACGCTTGCAGCTCAATGAGCGCTTGCTCAAGGGCGGCGAGGGCACCCGCACCGATGTGCTGGAGACCCAGGCCCGTTTGAGCCTGGCCCTGGCGCAAGAGATCGAGGCCCAGGACCAGCAGGATGCGGCCCTGCGCGAGCTGCAAGCCATAGTCGGCGAGCCGTTGCAGATCGACGAGCTGGACCCGCTGACCCGGCAGTTCGAGATCCAGCCGCTGCAGCCCAACCGCTTCGACAGTTGGCGCGACCTAGCCATGGCCAACAACCCTGAACTGGCTTCCCAGCAGCAGGCCCTGCGGGCGGCGGAATACGAAGTGGAGCGCAAGCGCGCCGGGCACCTGCCCAAGATCAGCCTGTACGCCAGCAGCCGGCAGACCCGCTCTGATTCGGAGAGCACCTACAACCAGCAGTACGACACCAACACCGTGGGTATCCAGGTCAGCCTGCCTCTGTTTGCCGGTGGTTCGGTCTCGGCCTCGACCCGCCAGGCGGCCAGTCAGCTGTCCCAGGCGCAATATGAACTGGATGCGCAAACCGCCAATACCCTCAACCAGCTGCGCAAGCAGTTCAACCTCAACACCAGTGCCGCGGCCAAGGTCCGCGCCTATGAAATGGCCGTCAGCTCAGCCGAGGCCCTGGTGACCGCGACCCGCAAAAGCGTGCAGGGTGGCGAGCGGGTCAACCTCGATGTGCTGGACGCCGAGCAGCAACTGTTCACTGCCCGTCGTGACCTGGCGGATGCCCGGCATGCCTACCTGCTGGCACGGATTGAGCTCAAGTACTACGCCGGCCTGCTCAATGAACAGGACCTGCAGCAACTGGCCGGGTACTTTCAACCCGCGGGCTGACCTTGTAGCCGCTGCCGCAGGCTGCGACCGGGGCGCAGCCCCGCACACCCGGCGACGCAGACGTGCCTGATGCACCGCGGTGTCAGGTTTGCGCCTGCTTCGCAGTCGATCGCAGCCTGCGGCAGCGGCTACAGGAAGCGGTAGGGGGATCGGAGGCCCAGAATGACAACGGCCGTCTCGAGGACGGCCGTTGGGGAGCGGGGCAAATCAGCGGCGGGTCAGCAGGACCCCGGATTCCATGTGGTGAGTCCAGGGGAACTGGTCGAACAGCGCGCAGCGGGTGATGCGGTGAGTGTCGTGCAACTGGGCGATGTTGGCCGCCAGGGTTTCCGGGTTGCAGGAGATGTACAGGATGTTGTCGAAGCGCCGGGTCAGTTCGCAGGTGTCCGGGTCCATGCCGGCCCGGGGCGGGTCGACGAACACGCTGCCGAATTCGTAGCTCTTCAAGTCCACGCCCTGCAGGCGGCGGAACGGACGCACTTCGTTCAGGGCTTCGGTCAGCTCTTCGGCGGACAGGCGCACCAGGGTGACGTTATCCACAGCGTTTTCGCTGAGGTTGCTCA
The DNA here is from genome assembly GCF_042980055.1 of Pseudomonas danubii. Classification (NCBI taxonomy): domain Bacteria; kingdom Pseudomonadati; phylum Pseudomonadota; class Gammaproteobacteria; order Pseudomonadales; family Pseudomonadaceae; genus Pseudomonas; species Pseudomonas danubii. The sequence goes on along the minus strand of NZ_CP116502.1, from coordinate 279,058 downwards.
AGGCGGCGTTGACCGAGGTCTTGCTGATCTCGGTGGCCAGTACCTTGCGCACCCGGGTGGCCAGGGGCAGGGTGAAGTTGCCGTTGCCGCAGTACAGTTCCAGCAGGTCGTCCTGGCGCTCGCCCAGGGCTTCATAGGCCCAGTTGAGCATCTTCTGGTTCACCGTGCCGTTGGGCTGGGTGAAGGCGCCCTCGGGTTGGCGGTAGCTGAAGGTACGCCCGCCGACTTCGAGCTTTTCCACCACGTAGTCCTGGCCGATGACTTCGCGTTTGCCCTTGGAACGGCCGATCACACTGACATTGAGGTCGGCGGCCAGTTGGCTCGCGGCCTTGTGCCAGTGCTCGTCCAGCGGGCGGTGGTAGCACAGGGTGATCATCGCATCGCCGGCCAGGGTGGTGAGGAACTCCACCTGGAACAGCTTGTGGCTCAAAGGCGCGCTGGCCTGCCAGGCGGCCTTGAGCCGGGGCATCAACTGGTTGATGCGCTGGCTGGCGATGGGGAACTCTTCAATGAGGATCGGCGTGCGTTTGTCGTCCTGGGAGAACATCGCGTAGTGGCGTTCACCGGCCTCGCGCCACAGGCGGAACTCGGCCCGCAGGCGGAAGTTCTGCAGGGGCGAGTCGAAGACCTGGGGCTCGGGCGCAGCGAAGGGCGCCAGCAGGTCACGCAGGCGCGTGACCTTGTCGTTCAATTGGGTGCTGTAGCTTGCGGCGTCAAAAGTCATGCGGCGAACCAACCCAGCTTGATCACGAACAATATCGACAGGATCACCAGCGGTGCGTTCAGCTCGCGGGCGCGGCCCGACAGCAGCTTGATCGCGGTCCAGGCAATGAAGCCGAAGGCGATGCCGTTGGCGATCGAATAGGTGAACGGCATGGCCAGGGCAGTGACCACCACCGGCGCGGCGACGGTGATGTCGTCCCAGTCGATTTCCGCCAGGCCCGAGGTCATCAGCACGGCCACGAACAGCAGTGCCGGCGCGGTGGCGAACGGTGGCACGCTGGCCGCCAGCGGCGAGAAGAACAGTGCCAGCAGGAACAGAATCGCCACCACGATGGCGGTCAGGCCGGTGCGGCCACCGGCGCTCACGCCCGCAGCGGATTCGATGTAGCTGGTGGTGGTCGAGGTGCCCAGCAGGGAGCCGGCCATGGCGGCGGTGCTGTCAGCGATCAGCGCGCGGCCCATTTTCGGCATGTGGCCGTCCTTGCCCATCAGGCCGGCGCGCTTGGCGACGCCGATCAGGGTGCCGGAGTTGTCGAACAGATCAACGAACAGGAAGGCGAAGATCACGCTCACCAGACCAATGTCCAGGGCGCCCTTGATGTCCAGTTGCAGGAAAGTCGGGGCCAGGGACGGAGGCATCGAGGTCACGCCGGCGAACGGGGTGAAGCCCATGATGATCGAGGCAATGGTCACCGCGAGGATGCCGATCAGCACCGCCCCGCGCACTTTCAGCGCTTCCAGGGCGACGATCAGGGCAAAGCCCAGGGTGGCGAGGATCGGCGCCGGCTTTTTCAGATCACCCAGGCCGACCATGGTGGCCTGGTTGCTGACCACGATGCCGGCGTTGTGCAGGGCGATCAGCGCCAGGAACAGGCCGATACCGGCAGCAATCGCCGAGCGCAGCGGCAGGGGGATGCTGTTGATGATCCATTCGCGGATCTTGAAGATCGACAGCAGGAAGAACAGCACCGCCGAGATGAACACCGCACCCAGCGCCACTTGCCAGGTGTGGCCCATGTGCAGGACCACGGTGTAGGTGAAGAAGGCGTTCAGCCCCATGCCCGGGGCCAGGGCGATCGGGTAGTTGGCGATCAGGCCCATGATGGTGGAGCCGATGGCGGCAGCCAGACAGGTGGCAACGAACAGGGCGCCCTTGTCCATGCCCGTCTCGCCGAGAATGCTCGGGTTGACGAAGAGAATGTAGGCCATGGCCAGGAAGGTGGTGACGCCCGCAAGAATCTCGGTGCGCACGTTGGTGTTGTGTGCCTTGAGTTGAAACAGCCTTTCCAGCATGTCTGCTCCCCGTGGCGCCGCCGGGCGCCGTGAATGTATCGACTCCAACAGCAAAGCACAGACTTTATAAGGTGCCTGTGGATTTGCCCTGGGTCGGAAAAAGCCGCGCATCATACCAGCAGCGTGGGCCAATGGCTGCGATCGTCGGCGATGTTTTGCACTGCTGGCAAGTAGCGCATACTGCGCCCTGCTTTTAAGGGGGGATTTATGCGCAGCACAGTGAAAATGACAGCATTGACGCTGCTGGGGGCAGCGGCCTGCTGGTTGGCGGCTCCGGCCCTGGCGCGTTCGGCGCCGCCGTTGAGCCAGGTGGAGATTCTCAAGGTGCTGTCACCTTCCTGCGGCCTGGAAGATGTCTCCGATGGGCGTGAACGCACCCAGTGCGACCACAACGGCCCGAACATCAAGGTCTACGTGCTGGAGATCGGCTACGGCCGCGAGCCCCATGTGAACCTGGACGGTTTCGAGGTCGACGGCACTCGCTCGCCGGTGTGCGAGGACGGCTCCGCCTATGTGCCCTGCGGCAACTCGGGAATCACCGTGGGCTACATCTATGTCTTCGACCTGGCGGGCAAGCAGGAAGGCACCTTCAGCTTCAGCAACACCTCGATCAACGCACCGGGCAATACCCTGAGTGCGCAGATCTACATCAGGTAGCCCCGAACGGCGTTCGGCAAAGCTGACTAAGCTCTAAAGACCTTCCTTGTGGAGTCATCCCCATGACCTTCAGAGCCTTGGTCACCCTTGCCGAAGGCATTGATGACCTGCAAAGCGTGACCCTGATCGACGTACTGCGCCGTGCCGAAATCGAGGTGTTGGCGGCCAGTGTCGAAAACCGGCGCATGCTCACCTGCGCCCGCGGCACTCGACTGACCGCCGACGCCATGCTGGTGGATGTGCTGGCCCAGCGCTTCGACCTGATTGTGTTGCCCGGCGGCGCGGTAGGTGCCCAGCATTTGGCGGGCCATCAACCCCTGATGCAATTGGTCAAGGATCAGGCGGCCGCCGGCAGGTTCTTCGCCGGCATCGCCGAAGCACCGGCCCTGGCCTTGCAGGCCTATGGCGTGCTGCGCCAGCGGCGCATGACCTGCCTGCCCAGCGCCAGCCATCAGCTGTTGGGCTGTACCTTTGTCGACCAGCCGGTGGTGGTGGATGGCAACTGCATCACCGCCCAGGGTTCCGGCGCGGCCCTGACATTTGCCCTGGCCCTGGTGGAGGCGCTGTGCGGTCGCGGCAAGCGCGCCCAGGTGGCAGCAGAGTTGTCGGTATAGGGCTCAGCCGACATGGGCCGCGATAGGCTCGATCACCGGTTGCAACTCCTGCTCGGTGTGCCAGATGTCGTAATCGGCCTGCACCGCCAGCCAGACCTTGGCCTTGCCGATTCCGGCACGTTCCAGGCGGACCGCCAGTTCCGCGCGGATCGGCGCATGGCCGTTCAACACCTTGGACAGATGCGGGCGGGCATAGCCGATATGCCGGGCCAGTTCCGTCACGCTGATGCCCAGCTCAGGCAAGACATCCAGGCGCAGGGTGTCACCGGGGTGGGGCGGGTTGTGGATGGGCATGATCCTGCCTCCTGTTCAGTGGTAGTCCAGATAATCGACCAGTTCGATATCCGAACCTACGAAACGAAAGATCACTCGCCAGTTGCCGGACACCACCAAAGACCAATAGCCGTGCAGGTCGCCCTTGAGTGGGTGCAGCCGCCAACCCGGCAGGTTGAGGTCTGCCGGTTCGCTGGCGTGATCCATGAACGACAGCTGGCGGGCCAGCCGGCGTGCATGCTCAGCCCGTATTCCACGAGTCGATCCGGTTTCATAGAAGGCGCGCAGGCCTTTGTGCTGAAAGGACTTGATCATGGGGAGCGAGTGTAAGGCGATACCTTACACGCTTCGTAGCGGTTTTGTATTGCAGAGAATGATCAACACGCTGTTACGAGGCGGTTGCGTGCATTGATTCTTGTTGGAGAGGGCCGGCTACAGCGGCCTGACGGTGGGGCTCGAAAGCGGGTAACAAAGGTTAACAGGCCACTCATTGCACCGTTCGCTCCAGCACTTCTATAGTTCGCGCCGTCGCTGCCAATTCAGCGAACGGGTTTGGTCACCCGAAATTAGAAGGCGCTTTGCATTCAAGTTCGGCGGGCGCTGGGTTGTTATTCAGCCCAGTGCATTCATGACCAAAAAGGATTTCTCGATGAATATTTCAATTGATACTCCTCGCTACCTCCCGCTTAAATCCAGCGCTGGCCTTCCAGGTGTTCTCTTCATCAACGCCAATGCGTCCCCTGAGGCGCTTTACGAGGCGGCCGAGCAACGTATGCGTACCGCTGCCAACCTGCTGGAAACCCTCTGTTGTCTGAACTTCAGCCACGGCGATGTGAAGGACATCCCGCACATCATCGATGTGCTCTATGTACTGACCCAGGATGGTTGCGACCTGCTGGAGGCGGCGAAATGGCGTGTAGCCGCTGAGGCTCAGCCCAGTCACTGATACCTGAATCTAGCCGCGCCCGTCCGGCGCGGCTTCAGGCCTTGGCCTCTTCCACTCGCTCGATCATCCGATCGCGCTTGGCCAGGGTCGGGAACAGCTTGATCCAGACCCCGGTCACGACCAGCGTGCCGACCCCGCCCAGCACCACCGCCGGCACGGTGCCGAACCAGTGGGCGGTCAGCCCGGATTCAAATTCCCCCAGCTGGTTCGAAGCGCCGATGAACAGGCCGTTTACCGCGCTGACCCGGCCGCGCATTTCGTCCGGGGTTTCCAGCTGCACGAAGGACGCGCGGATCACCATGCTGATCATGTCCGCCGCCCCCAGCACCACCAGCACCACCAGGGAAAACCAGAACGAGGTCGAGAGGCCGAAGGCGATGGTGGCCACGCCGAATACGCCGACGGCGGTGAACATCACCCGCCCGACCTTGCGCTCGACGCTAAAGCGCGCCAGCCACAGCGACATCAGCAAGGCGCCCACCGCTGGCGCCGAACGCAGCAGGCCCAGGCCCCAGGGACCGGTGAGCAGGATGTCCTTGGCGAACACCGGCAAGAGTGCTGTGGCGCCGCCCAGCAGCACGGCGAACAGGTCCAGGGAGATGGCGCCGAGGATGTCCGGGCGGCTGCGGATGAAGCGAATCCCCGCCAGCAGCGAATCGAGGGTGGCCTTGCCCTTGTTCAGCGGCGTCTGCCGGGCCGGCAGGTTGAGCATCAGCAGGCAGGCGATCAGGTACAGGACCACGGTGGGGCCGTAGACCCAGACGCTGCCGAAGGCATACAGCAACCCGCCCAGGGCCGGGGCGACGATGGTCGCCGACTGTTGCGCCGATTGCGCGGCGGCCACCGCCCGGGGAAACAGCGCCGCGGGCACGATGCTCGGCAGCAGGGCCTGGGTGGTGGGCATCTCGAAGGAACGGGCGCCGCCGAGGAGGAAGGCCAGGATGAAGATCATTTCCCGGGTCACGCTGTCGGTCAGGCTGCCGACGGCCAGGGCCAGGGCGATCAAGGCTTGCAGCGACTGACAGATAGCCGCCACTCGGCGCCGGTCGTAGCGGTCGGCCACGTGCCCGGTGTGCAGCATGAACAGCACTCTTGGGGCAAACTCCACCAGCCCCACCAGGCCCAGGTCGAGCACATTGCCGGTCAGCTGGTAGAGGTTCCAGCCGATGGCCACAGTGAGCATCTGGAAACCACTGGCGGTGAAGATCCGGGCCAGCCAGAACGCAATGAACGGACGATGGTGACGGAGCAGCAGAGGGTCTTGGCTGGGCATCGGGCGGTCGATCTGAGCGGGGAGTGCGACGAGGTTATCACCAAGATGTAACCAATAGTTGCGGGGCGGGGGAAATCGTTAGCCACGCATCTATCTCGTTTTTCGCTCGAACACCGGGTCGCGAACCCTGTAGCCGCTGCCGCAGGCTGCGAACGCTTTGGGCGGCACTCCGTCGCAGGAGACGCCAGGATCTTGAATACGCCGCAGGTTCGCCGGGAAATGGCCAGGCAAGACCCTGCGTACCGAACGCGGCCCGGCCTTTCGCAGCTTCGCAGGCTCAGCAGCGGCTACAGGCGTTTTGTGTGGGGAAAAGCCGGGAAAACCCCGGGTTTGGCGGGGTGAGGCAAGCTGTCACGCGGCAAATAACCACAGAGTTGCGCGCTGAAAATAGGACTACTCTTTTAACGTTGCTTGACCCAGATCAAAACCTTTTCCAGTGGTTTGATGTGGCGGCCCAAGGGCCAGAATCCCTACGTTGCGATGGTTTAAAAAAGAACGAATCCGAATTCGCCGAACTCCATATCCGTGGGGGCAGTAGGCGCTGGCCTTTGGCCCGCAGCCGGTTTTACCTGATAGAGGAAAGCTTATGTTCGGTTTAGAGGCGCTTGATCTCGCCCGAATTCAGTTCGCATTCACCGTTTCGTTCCACATCCTGTTCCCGGCCATCACCATTGGTCTGGCGAGTTATCTGGCGGTACTCGAAGGCCTGTGGCTCAAGACCCGCGACGATACCTATCGTGATCTTTACCACTTCTGGTCGAAGATCTTCGCTGTCAACTTCGGCATGGGGGTGGTTTCCGGTCTGGTGATGTCCTACCAGTTCGGCACCAACTGGAGCCGTTTCTCCGATTTTGCTGGTGCTGTCACTGGCCCCTTGCTCACCTATGAAGTGCTCACCGCGTTCTTCCTCGAGGCTGGTTTCCTCGGGGTGATGCTGTTCGGCTGGAACAAGGTCGGACGCAAGCTGCACTTCTTCTCCACGGTGATGGTGGCCATTGGCACCCTGATTTCGACCTTCTGGATTCTGTCCTCCAACAGTTGGATGCAGACCCCGCAAGGCTTCGAAATCGTTGACGGCCGAGTGATTCCGGTGGACTGGCTGGCGGTGATCTTCAACCCGTCATTCCCCTATCGCCTGGCGCACATGGCGGTGGCGGCGTTCGTCGCCACAGCGTTCTTCGTCGGCTCGTCCGCAGCCTGGCACTTGCTGCGGGGCCGCGACAACCCGGCCATTCGTCGCATGCTGTCGATGGCCATGTGGATGGCCTTGATCGTGGCGCCGGTGCAGGCGGTGATCGGCGACTTCCACGGTCTGAATACCCTCAAGCACCAGCCGGCGAAAATCGCCGCCATCGAAGGTCACTGGGAAAACGTCGGTAATGAGCCGACCCCGCTGATCCTCTTCGGCTGGCCGGACATGAAGGCTGAGAAAACCAAATACGCAGTGGAAATCCCTTACCTGGGCAGCCTGATCCTCACCCACTCGCTGGACAAGCAGGTGCCGGCGCTCAAGGAGTTCCCGCCTGAAGACCGTCCCAACTCGACCATTGTGTTCTGGTCGTTCCGGGTCATGGTGGGCCTGGGCATGCTGATGATCTTCACCGGCCTGTGGAGTGTCTGGCTGCGCAAGCGCGGCACCCTCTACACCTCGCGTCCGTTCCTGTACCTGACGTTGTGGATGGGGCCGTCCGGCCTGATCGCGATCCTGGCGGGCTGGTTCACCACCGAGATCGGCCGTCAGCCTTGGGTGGTCTATGGCCTGATGCGCACGGCGGATGCTTCGTCCGCACACAGTTTTGTGCAGATGAGCATCACCCTGGCGTTGTTCGTGGTGGTGTATTTCTCGCTGTTCGGCGTGGGTCTGGGCTACATGATGCGTCTGGTGCGCAAAGGCCCGGTCACCAACGAAGGTGCCGAAACCAGCCACGGTGGTCCCGGGCAGAAACGTACCCCGGCCCGTCCGCTGTCCGCAGCCGACGATGACCACGACGCCGACCACGGCACCCGCCTGAACAAGGGGAACTGAGTCATGGGTATTGATCTTCCGCTGTTGTGGGCCGTGATTATCATCTTCGGCATCATGATGTATGTGGTCATGGACGGCTTCGACCTGGGGATCGGGATTCTCTTCCCGTTCGTCAAGGACGACCGCGACCGTGACGTGATGATGAACACCGTCGCCCCGGTCTGGGACGGCAACGAGACCTGGCTGGTGCTGGGGGGCGCGGCCTTGTTTGGCGCCTTCCCGCTGGCCTACTCGGTGGTGCTCTCGGCGCTGTACCTGCCGCTGATCCTGATGCTGATCGGCCTGATCTTCCGCGGGGTGGCCTTTGAGTTCCGCTTCAAGGCCAAGGAAGACAAGCGTCATATCTGGGACAAGGCGTTTATCGGCGGCTCGGCGGCGGCGACCTTCTTCCAGGGCGTGGCTTTGGGCGCATTCATCGACGGTTTGCCGGTGGTGGACCGCCAGTTTGCCGGTGGCTCCCTGGACTGGCTGACGCCCTTCACCCTGTTCTGCGGCCTGGCGCTGGTGGTGGCCTATGCCTTGCTTGGCTGCACCTGGCTGATCATGAAGACCGAAGGCAAGCTGCAGCAGCAGATGCATGACCTGGCCCGGCCCCTGGCCTATGTGGTGCTGGCGGTGATCGGCATCGTCAGTATCTGGACGCCCTTGGCCCATGCCGATATCGCGGCGCGCTGGTTCACCCTGCCCAATCTGTTCTGGTTCCTGCCGGTGCCGATCCTGGTGCTGGTGACCATGTACGGCCTGCTCCGTGCTGTGGCCCGCAACGCGCATTACACGCCGTTCCTGCTGACCCTGGTGCTGATCTTCCTCGGCTACAGCGGCCTGGGTATCAGCCTGTGGCCGAACATCGTGCCGCCGTCGATCTCCATCTGGGACGCCGCGGCGCCGCCGCAAAGCCAGGGCTTCATGCTGGTGGGCACCTTGTTCATCATCCCGTTCATCCTGGGTTACACCTTCTGGAGCTACTACGTGTTCCGCGGCAAGGTCACCCACGAAGACGGTTACCACTAGGTAGGAGCCGGCTTGCCGGCGAACAGGCCCTTGCACCTTGTGCCTGGCTGGCCGGCGCTTTCACTGGCCAGCCAGCTCCGACGAGGGTTTGGGTCAAGCAGGAGTTGAAATCATGAGCGATAAACACTCTTTGCAGGAAATCGAACAGGCGGAAAAACAGCCCCTGTGGCGGCGCCTGGGTTGGCTGGCGATGATCTGGGGTGGCAGTGTGCTGGCCCTGTTCGTGGTGGCCAGCCTGATGCGCATGTTCATGAGCGCCGCGGGCCTGACTACCCACTGATCATCCCATCCCGTTGCCTTGCGGCACGGTTTCAACCCTCCGCTTGCGGAGGGTTTTTTTTGCCTGTTACTTGCGCGCTTTGAGGATCACGAACTTGGGCGTGGCCGCCACTTGTTCGACGCCGCGGAACAGCCGCGCCAGCTTGCTGTGATAACCCAGGTGACGGTTGCCGACGATATACAGCGCACCGCCCACCACCAGGGCTTCCCGGGCCTGTTGGAACATGCGCCAGGCGAGGAAGTCGCCCACCACCTGCTGCTGGTGGAACGGCGGGTTGCACAGCACCACGTCCAGGGACTGTGGCGCTTGCCCGGCCAGGCCATCGCCGGCGCGCATTTCGGCTTCGCGCTCGCCCAGCACGGCCTGCCAGTTCTCCCGTGCCGACTGCACGGCCATGAAGGATTCGTCCACCAGGGTGTAGTGGGCCTGGGGGTTGTCCAGGGCGCTGGCGATGGCCAGCACGCCATTGCCGCAGCCCAGGTCCGCGACCCGGGCGTTGCCGAGGTTCTGTGGCAAGTGCGGGAGGAAGGCGCGGGTGCCGATGTCCAGGCCTTCGCGGCAGAACACGTTGGCGTGGTTGAGCAGTTCGATGGCCGGCTGCTCCAGGCGATAGCGGGTCGGGTAGGGCGACACGACCGGCGGTTTGGCTTCTGGCGTGGCGACCAGCAGGCGGGCCTTTTTCACCGCCAGGGAGGCCTGCACCGGGCCGATGTAGCGCTCCAGCAAGTCACCGGCGGCGCGGGGCAGGTGCTTGACCATGGCCGCCGCCACGACCTGGGCGCCAGGGGCCAGTTGTCCCTGCAGGCGGATCAGCTGTTCTTCCAGCAGGGCCAGGGTCTTGGGGACGCGAATCAGCACCCGGTCGAAGGAACCGTGCAACGGCTCGCTGGCCGGTATCACCCGCAGGGCGTCAAAGGGCAGGCCGTTGCGCACCAGGTTCTTTTCCAGGGCCAGGGCGCCCAGGTACGAATCGCTGCTGCTGCTGACCTGGACCTTGCCCAGCAGGCTTGCAGCCAGGGCGCCGAAGCTGTCGTTGAGGATCAGCACCCGGGTATCGCTGGTCGGTTGCTGCTCGGCCAGATGGTTGAGCAGGTATTCGTCCGCTGCGTCGAAGGCTTGCAGCGGCTCGTTTTGCTGTTCGGGCTGGCGGATCAGGTCGAGCTGGGCGAAGGGGCTTGCAAGCAGGGGCATGGGGCGGACTCTAGGTAATCGGTGAATGTCCCGGCGGTGGGGGCTGTCGAGCGCACGGGAACCCTCGAACAGCGCAGGCGCGGGCCGTTCGAAGCGGGGCTAAATGGTACGTTTTTTTGCCGGGGATTGCCCGTGCTCTATGCCACTACAAACCGCCGGTGTTTCTGTCCGGCGCTTTGCGGGACACTAGCGCATCGCTTTTGTGGAGCCCGTCATGACCGCCAGTGAAGAAAAGTACACTCGCCAGACCCTGCTCGAGGTCCAGCCGCTGACCTCCAGCCTGTTCACCCTGCGCACCACCCGGGATGCGGGTTTTCGCTTTCGCGCCGGGCAGTTCGCTCGTCTCGGGGTGACCAAGGCCGATGGCAGCACGGTGTGGCGCGCCTATTCCATGGTGTCGTCGCCGTTCGATGAGTTTCTCGAATTCTTCTCCATCGTGGTGCCCGGTGGCGAGTTCACCAGCGAGCTGAGCCGCCTGGAAGTGGGGGACAGCCTGTTGGTGGATCGTCAGGCCTTTGGCTACCTGACCCTGGATCGTTTCGTCGACGGTCGCGATCTCTGGTTGTTATCCACAGGCACCGGGATTGCGCCGTTCCTGTCGATCCTCCAGGACTTCGAGGTCTGGGAGAAATTCGAACGCATCATCCTGGTCTACAGCGTGCGCGAGGCCAGGGAGCTGGCTTATCAGCAGTTGCTTGCCGAGTTGCCGCAACGTGAGTACCTGGCCGAGTTCGCGCATAAGTTGCAATTCATCAGCACCGTGACCCGCGAGCAGCACCCGGGCAGCCTCAATGGGCGCATCACCCAACTGATCGAGAACGGCGAGCTGGAACGCGCCGCTGGCGTGGAACTGACCCCCGAGCATTCCCGGGTGATGCTCTGCGGCAACCCACAGATGATTGACGACACCCGTGCCCTGCTCAAGCAGCGAGGGATGAACCTGAGCCTGAGTCGACGGCCGGGGCAGGTGGCGGTGGAGACTTACTGGTAACCAAAACGGCGCCTTGAGGGCGCCGTTGATGTATTGCAGGACTCGCCTCAGGGCTTGTTGTTCTGCGCCTTGAGCAGATCGCGGATCTCTCCCAGCAGCTCTTCTTCCTTGGTCGGTACCGGTGGCAGGGTAGGGGCCACGGCTTCTTCGCGTTTCAGGCGGTTGATGACCTTGACGCCCATGAAGATGGCGAAGGCGATGATGATGAAGTCGATGATGCTCTGGATGAACTTGCCATAGGCCAGAACCACCGCGGGTGCATCCCCAGCCGCCGCTTTCAGCGTGACCGCCAGGTCCCCGAAGTTCACCCCACCGACCAACACGCCGATGGGCGGCATGACCACGTCGCCGACAAAGGACGAGACGATCTTGCCGAACGCGGCGCCGATGATGATACCCACGGCCATATCGACCACGTTACCTTTGACCGCGAAGGCCTTGAACTCACTTAGCACGCCCATAGGTTATTCCTTGTTACAGATGAGGTTGGTTACGGCAGTGTAATTCAGCAAAAAGCATTTTGCCGACACAACTTTTAACAGCACGCGGGGTTATTGACCGATAAACAGGCAAAGAGTTTTTTCAAAGTGCCATCGGATCGCGCGCGATATACCCCGCATTTGACGAGATAACCAGAACATTCTGTCAATCGATGGGTTATGGCCTTTCTATTTATCTTTCAAATGTTTAGTCACTAGCCTCTAGCAGGCGCACCGAGATGCGCCTTATATAACTAGAGGAATTCAACATGACCGCTTCTCTTGGCCTTGGGAGTTTTTCCCAGCGACGCGTACTGGGCGTGCTTGCCGCCAGTCTGCTTTCCCTTTCCGTACAGGCCGCCACGCTGACCCGCGACAATGGCGCGGCAGTGGGCGATAACCAGAATTCACAGACCGCAGGCGCCACCGGCCCGGTGTTGCTGCAAGATGTGCAACTGATCCAGAAGCTTCAGCGTTTTGATCGCGAGCGCATTCCAGAGCGCGTGGTACACGCCCGTGGCACTGGCGCCCACGGCACCTTCACCGTCACCGACAACCTCAGCGACCTGACCCGTGCCAAGGTGTTTGCCGCCGGCGAGGTGACCCCGGTATTCGTGCGTTTCTCGTCGGTGGTGCATGGCAACCACTCCCCGGAAACCTTGCGTGATCCACGGGGTTTCGCCACCAAGTTCTATACCGCAGAGGGGAACTGGGACCTGGTCGGCAACAACTTCCCGACCTTCTTCATTCGCGATGCCATCAAGTTCCCGGATATGGTGCACGCGTTCAAACCCGATCCGCGTACCAATCTGGATGATGACTCGCGACGTTTTGATTTCTTCTCTCATGTTCCCGAAGCCACTCGCACATTGACCGAGCTGTATTCCAACTCCGGAACTCCGGCCAGTTACCGGGAAATGGATGGTAATGGGGTGCACGCCTACAAGTTGATCAACGCCAAGGGTGAAGTGCACTACGTGAAGTTTCACTGGAAGAGTCTGCAAGGTCTGAAGAATCTCGATCCGAAACAGGTGGTCGAGGTACAAGGGCGTGATTACAGCCATATGACCCATGACTTGGTAACCCACATTAATAAAGGGGACTTTCCCAAGTGGGACTTGTATGTCCAGGTATTGAAACCCGAAGACTTGGCCAAGTTTGATTTCGACCCGCTGGACGCCACCAAGATCTGGCCGGATGTGCCCGAGCGCAAAGTGGGACAGATGGTGTTGAACCGTAACCCGGCCAACGTCTTCCAAGAGACTGAGCAAGTGGCCATGGCCCCGTCCAACCTGGTACCGGGGATCGAGCCTTCGGAAGACCGCTTGCTGCAAGGCCGGGTGTTCTCCTACGCCGATACCCAGATGTACCGCATCGGCGCCAACGCTCTGCAACTGCCGATCAACGCACCGAAGAACCCGGTGAACAACGGCAACCAGGACGGCGCGATGAACCTGGGTCACACCAGCACGGGGGTCAACTACCAGCCGAGCCGGCTGATGCCCCGCGAAGAGCCGCAAACCGCGCGCTACAGCCAGCTGGCACTGTCGGGCAGCACTCAGCAGGCGAAGATCCAGCGCGAGCAGAACTTCAAGCAGGCCGGTGATCTGTACCGTTCCTTCAGCAAGAAGGAACGTCAGGACCTGATCGATAGCTTCGGCGGCTCCCTGGCCACCACCGATGATGAGAGCAAGCACATCATCCTGTCGTTCCTGTATAAGGCCGACCCGGAGTACGGCACCGGCGTGACCCGCGTGGCCAAGGGCGACCTGACTCGGGTCAAGGCGCTGGCGGCCAAGCTGAGCGATTGATCGAGCGCGTTTCACTCCGTCACGCCCGCCCGGGCGTGACGACTTTTTCCGACAGAGGAGTCGCGCCATGCGTCTTTTTACAGCGCTGCTGTCAGTGGCCTGTTCGTTTGCCGCCTACGCGCAGCCGGCGGCCGAAGCCGCGACCGCCGCCGACCCGGTGGCGGTCAAGGTGCAGCTGGAACACTACTATTTCGATGCCGCCCGCCGGGGCGATGTGGAAATGCTCGACACCTTTATCGAGGCCGGTTACTCCCTCGATACCCAGGATGAAAAGGGCTACACCGCGTTGATCCTCGCCGCTTATCACGGCCAGGGTCCGGCAGTGGAGCGCCTGCTGGACGCCGGCGCCAATGCCTGTGCCCAGGACAAACGCGGCAACACGGCGTTGATGGGGGCGATCTTCAAGGGCGAGGTGCAGATCGCTCGGCGTTTGCTGGCGACCGATTGCAGTCCCGATCAGCGCAATGGCGCCGGGCAGACGGCGGCCATGTACGCCGGGTTGTTCAAGCGGGTCGAACTGTTGGACGCCTTGGCCGCCAAGGGCGCTGACCTGAATGCCGAAGACCCGCTGGGCAATAGCGCCACGCGGCTGGCCAGCGGGCAGATACGCACCACGGCGCCGCGCTGATCGGTTCCAGCTGAGCTATCATCGCGGTTTTTGCCGGGGGTTCAGATGGCCAAGGCCAAGCGCATGTACGGCTGCACCGAGTGCGGCTCCACCTTTCCCAAATGGGCCGGGCAATGTGGCGAGTGCGGGGCCTGGAACACCCTGACCGAGACCATGATCGAAAGCGGTGGTGCCGTGGCGCCTGCCGGGCGCACTGGCTGGGCCGGGCAACAGGCGCAGATCAAGACCCTGGCAGAAGTCAGCGTCGAGGAAATTCCACGTTTCTCCACCGCTTCCGGCGAGCTCGACCGAGTGCTGGGCGGCGGCCTGGTGGACGGCTCGGTGGTGCTGATCGGTGGTGATCCGGGGATCGGCAAGTCGACCATCCTGCTGCAGACCCTGTGCAACATCGCCACGCGCATGCCGGCCTTGTACGTCACCGGCGAGGAGTCTCAGCAGCAGGTGGCGATGCGCGCCCGGCGCCTGGGCCTGCCCCAGGATCAGTTGCGGGTGATGACCGAGACCTGCATCGAAACCATCATCGCCACCGCTCGGGTGGAAAAACCCAAGGTCATGGTGATCGACTCGATCCAGACCATCTTCACCGAACAGCTGCAATCGGCTCCGGGCGGCGTGTCCCAGGTGCGCGAGAGCGCCGCCTTGCTGGTGCGTTACGCCAAGCAGAGCGGCACGGCGATTTTCCTGGTGGGCCACGTGACCAAGGAAGGCGCCCTGGCCGGGCCGCGGGTGCTGGAGCACATGGTCGACACCGTGCTGTATTTCGAGGGCGAGTCTGACGGTCGCCTGCGGTTGCTGCGGGCGGTGAAGAACCGTTTTGGTGCAGTCAATGAGCTGGGTGTGTTCGGCATGACCGACCGCGGTCTGAAGGAAGTCTCCAACCCTTCGGCGATTTTCCTCACTCGGGCCCAGGAAGAAGTGCCCGGCAGCGTGGTGATGGCCACCTGGGAAGGCACCCGGCCGATGCTGGTGGAAGTCCAGGCGCTGGTGGATGACAGCCACCTGGCCAATCCGCGCCGGGTCACCCTGGGCCTGGATCAGAACCGCCTGGCCATGCTGCTGGCGGTGCTGCATCGCCACGGCGGGATTCCGACCCATGACCAGGACGTGTTCCTCAACGTGGTGGGTGGGGTCAAGGTGCTGGAAACCGCCTCCGACCTGGCGTTGATGGCCGCCGTGATGTCGAGCTTGCGCAATCGTCCGCTGCCCCATGACTTGCTGGTGTTCGGTGAAGTCGGCCTGTCCGGTGAAGTGCGTCCGGTGCCCAGCGGCCAGGAGCGTTTGAAAGAGGCCGCCAAGCACGGCTTCAAACGGGCCATCGTGCCCAAGGGCAATGCGCCGAAAGAGTCGCCGCCGGGCTTGAAGATCATTGCCGTGACCCGCCTGGAACAGGCGTTGGATGCGCTCTTCGAATAAATCGAGCTGGGCTCTCATGGAAGGAAGCAGGTAATGGGCATGACAAAGTTGAAGGGCTGGTGGCTGGGCCTCAGCCTGCTGTGTGGCAGTGGCTTTGCCGTGGCGCAGCCGAGCGAGGTGCCCGAGGGCTATCGCGTGGCCCAGCAAGTGCTGGTGGGCGATGGCTCGCTGCTGGAGGTGCTGGAGGATGTGCGCATCACGCCGCAACTGCACGCCGACAGCTGGGGCAATGGCCTGGACGCCGACAGCTTTGCCCAATCCGAGGACGATCACCCGACCACGCCCTTGGGCGCTCAGGTGCGCCTGGTTTCCGACGGTGGCGAGGTGCTTGCGCAGAGGTCCTTGGGCTATCCCCTGGCCACGGTGGAAAAGGCGCCGCTCAACGGCCTGCCATCGCCGGCGTTTTTCCTCACCGTCGACCAGACCGCCCCCATGGGCAGCTACAGCGGTCCGGCCACGCAAGTGCTGATGCCGCAGCAGAGTCAGCTGGACTCGGTGCTCTATCTGGGTGAAGAAGGGGAAAGGCAGCCGCTGGTGTTTGCCCAGACTGGCAAGGCGGCGTGGCGGATCGTGCCGTCCCGGGAAGGGGGCACCGAAAGCATCCAGCAGGTGTCATCGGCGTCGTCGATGGAGAACGAAGAGTTCATCACCACCTATCGCACCTTCCGTTATGTCGACGGCCAATGGACAGTATCGTCACGGCAGCAAGCGGGTTACTGGGACATGGAAAGCGACTTTCCCGAACCCGCGCTGTTCCCCTGAATCCTGGTGCCTTTGATCAAATACTGATCAGCGCACCCAGTTCCCGCTCCAACTCCTCGGGGTCCCCCAGGTTCAGCTCGATCAACCTCCTGAGGTGTTCGATGGACTCCAGGCCGATGTGCAGGCAGACGAAGCCCAACTGACCGTTATGGTCGTGGGCCAGTTGCACATTCATACGCACATCGGCATCGAGGCCCAGGTGAATATCGGCTTCGAAGGGGCGGTTGGGATCTCCGAGCCAGGGGTCGGGGCGTTCGATCAACAGTCCCTTGAGGGACAGGTCCAGCAACCGCACCGGCCAGCGGTGGGTGCCTTGACTCAGTTCAGTCGTGGCATCGAAGGCGATGCGTTTGAAGCGTCGGCGTTCGGCGTGTTGCTCGCTCATGGGCTGGCCCTCTGCGTGGTGCACTGACTATAGACCCCGGTTTATTACTGTCGCTACAAAGCCATCGGACCGCAAAAAAAATGCAATGCCGCCGTGCTCGCGGCTTGCCGGACGAATGGGCCTGATTCAGGGTTTTGTGTCGGTGCGCCTTGAGCAGAAAAATTTCCAAAAAAATGCCGCTCATAAGATAAAAGAAGGCTCTAGACCAACGTGGGGGGTGGTCTTTGAGAACAGTAGCGCTACACTCGAAATGCTGTTTTTCTATCCCCCTGGCCGGAATAAAAAAATGAAAAATAATAATAGCCTGCTGCGCCATGTCCCTTGGCTGCTGCTGGCAATCGTAGGAGCGTGCGCCCTCGGCGTAGTTGCATTGCGTCGCGGCGAGGCGATCAACGCCTTGTGGATTGTGGTGGCCGCGGTGGCCATCTATCTGGTGGCGTACCGGTACTACAGTCTGTTCATTGCCAATAATGTGATGCAGCTGGACCCGCGTCGGGCCACTCCCGCCGTGCTCAACAATGACGGTCTGGACTATGTGCCGACCAACAAACACATTCTCTTCGGTCACCACTTCGCGGCCATTGCCGGCGCCGGCCCTTTGGTGGGCCCGGTCCTGGCGGCGCAGATGGGCTACCTGCCCGGCACCCTGTGGCTGATTGCCGGGGTGGTCCTGGCCGGTGCGGTTCAGGACTTCATGGTGCTGTTCCTGTCCACCCGGCGTAACGGCCGTTCCCTGGGCGACATGGTCCGTGAGGAAATGGGGCGTATTCCCGGCACCATTGCGCTGTTCGGCTGCTTCCTGATCATGATCATCATCCTCGCGGTGCTGGCGCTGATCGTGGTCAAGGCCCTGGCCGAGAGCCCGTGGGGCATCTTCACGGTGATGGCGACCATTCCGATCGCGGTGTTCATGGGCGTGTACATGCGCTACATCCGCCCGGGCCGCATCGGCGAGATTTCGTTGATCGGCGTTCTATTGCTGCTGGGTTCCATCTGGCTGGGGGGGCAGGTGGCCGCCGATCCGGTCTGGGGCAAGATGTTTACCTTCACCGGCATCCAGATCACCTGGATGCTGATCGGCTACGGTTTTGTCGCCGCGGTGCTGCCGGTGTGGCTGATCCTGGCGCCCCGTGACTATCTGTCGACCTTCCTCAAGATCGGTACCATCATCGCCCTGGCGATTGGCATCCTGATCACCATGCCCGAGCTGAAAATGCCGGCCCTGACCCAGTTCACCGATGGCACTGGCCCGGTATGGAAAGGCGGCCTGTTCCCGTTCCTGTTCATCACCATCGCTTGTGGCGCGGTGTCGGGCTTTCATGCGTTGATCTCCTCGGGGACCACGCCCAAGCTGCTGGATAACGAAACCAACGCCCGCTACATCGGCTACGGCGGCATGCTCATGGAGTCCTTCGTGGCGATCATGGCCATGGTCGCGGCTTCGGTGATCGAGCCTGGCGTTTACTTCGCCATGAACAGCCCGGCGGCCATCGTCGGCGGTGATGTGGTGGCCGTGGCGCAGACTGTCAGCAGTTGGGGCTTTGTCATCAGCCCGGAACAATTGCAGGCGGTGGCCAAGGACATCGGTGAAAACACCATCCTGGCCCGTGCCGGTGGGGCACCGACCCTGGCGGTGGGTATCGCGCAGATCCTCCACCAAGTACTGCCGGGTGAGAACACCATGGCGTTCTGGTACCACTTCGCGATCCTGTTCGAAGCCCTGTTCATTCTGACCGCTGTGGATGCCGGTACCCGTGCCGGTCGTTTCATGCTCCAGGATTTGCTGGGGTCTTTCGTTCCAGCGCTCAAACGCACTGAATCCTGGACCGCCAACCTGATTGCTACCGCCGGTTGCGTGTCCCTGTGGGGCTACCTGCTGTACCAGGGCGTGATCGATCCGCTGGGCGGCATCAACACCTTGTGGCCGCTGTTCGGCATCTCCAACCAGATGCTGGCCGGTATTGCCCTGATGCTGGGCACCGTGGTCCTGATCAAGATGAAGCGCCAGCGCTACATCTGGGTCACCCTGCTGCCGGCTGTCTGGCTGCTGATCTGCACCACGACTGCGGGCTTCATCAAGCTGTTCGACGCCAACCCGGCGATCGGCTTCCTGTCGCTGGCGAAGAAATACAGCGATGCGATGGCCAATGGTCAGATCCTCGCTCCGGCCAAGGACATCACGCAGATGCAGCACGTGATCTTCAACGCCTACACCAACGCGACCCTGACCGCCTTGTTCCTGCTGGTGGTGTTCAGCATCCTGTTCTACGCGCTCAAGGTCGGTATCGCGGCTTGGGGCAGCAAGGAGCGTACGGATAAAGAATCGCCCTACCAGGCTGTGCCTGACGCGTAACCCGAGGATTGCAACCATGTTCAATGACCTGAGTCGCCTCGGTAAATACCTCGGTCAGGCCGCGCGCCTGATGGTCGGCATGCCCGACTACGACAACTACGTCGAGCATATGCAAACCAAGCACCCGGACAAGCCGGTCATGTCGTACGAGGCGTTCTTCCGTGAACGCCAGGAAGCCCGGTACGGCGGCAAGGGCGGTCCGAAGTGCTGTTGAAGTACAGCGTGTAAGCCACACCCATGTAGGAGCCGGCTGCTCGGCGATAGCGCTCTGATTGACGCCATCGTCGGCCAGCCGGCTCCTACGTTTTTATGCGTGGGAGATCCTGTTTTGCAAAATCCTATTCCCGTCACCGTGCTCAGCGGTTTCCTCGGCGCCGGCAAGACCACTTTGCTGCGTCATCTGCTCAAGGCCGAGCACGGTTTGAAGATCGCCGTGATCGAGAATGAGTTCAGTGATGCCGGTATCGACACCCAGCTGCTGGGGGACGAGCCGGTCCAGGTCATGACCCTGTCCAATGGCTGTGTCTGCTGCACCATCCACACCGACCTGACCAAGGCCCTGTATCTGCTGCTGGAGCGCCTGGACAGTGGCGAGATCGCCTTTGATCGACTGGTGATCGAGTGCACCGGATTGGCCGACCCGGCTCCGGTGGCGCAGACCTTTTTCATTGATGAAGAGTTGCGTGAGCGCTACATCCTCGACGGCATCATTACCCTGGTGGATGCCAAGCACGCCGAGTTCCACCTGACCCAGACCATCGCCCAGGCGCAGATCGGCTTTGCCGACCGGCTGCTGGTGAGTAAGCGCGACCTGGTGGATGAGCAGACCTTCGAGGCCCTCAGCCAGCGCCTGACGCGGATCAACCGCCGGGCGCCGATTCGCCTGGTGGAGCACGGCCGGATCGATCTGGCGGAACTGCTGGATGTGCGGGGCTTCAACTTGAATGCTGATCTGGGCGGCGGCATCAGCCTGCGTCCGGTGAGCCCGGCACCCTCGGTGGATCGGATTTCCAGCCTGGTGCTGCGCACTGAACAGGCCCTGGACCTGGATCGCCTCAGCGAGTTCATGAATGAGCTGCTGGAGGATCATGGCAAGCAATTGTTGCGTTACAAGGGCGTGCTGAACGTGATCGACGAGCCACGGCGCATGGTGTTCCAGGGCGTGCTCAAGCTTTACGGCTTTGACTGGGATACCGAATGGGCTGAGGGCGAGGCGCGGGAGAGTGTGATGGTGTTCATTGCCGACGATCTGCCGGAAGAGAAGATCCGGCAGGGCTTCGAGAAGATGCTGGGGGGCTGAAGTCTTCGCTGGCCAGCCGACTCCTACAGGTCGGCGGGCGCTGTGCCGAGCAGGCGTTGTTCCAGGTGATCCAGGTGGCGGTTCATCAGGGCTTCGGCCTTTTCGACGTCAGCCGCCTGTAGCGCATCGATGATCGTCGCGTGCTCTTGCCAGGCGCAGCAGTGGTGGGCGCGGCCTTCAAACTGGGCGATGGCCAGGGAGGTCAGCGGCACCAGGCTGCCGAGAAACTGCGCCAGTGGGGCGTTGCCGGCCACTTCAGCCAGTTGCAGGTGGAACTCCCCGGACAGGCGGATGGCCGGGCCGCGTTGGTCGCGCTCAATGGCTTCACGTTCCCGGGCGATCAACTGTCGCAGGGACTGCAACTGGCGTCGGGGTTGCTGGCAGGCCAGGCGCACCAGGGTGATTTCCGTCAGGCGCCGGGCGTGCAGGATCTGCCGGGTCTGTTCCAGGTCAGGAGCCGCGACCTGGGGGCGGTAATTGGGCCGCAGGATCACCACTTGCTGGTGGGACAAGCGCGCCAGAACCTGGCGGATGATGCTGCGGCTGACGCCGAAGGCCTGCCCGAGGCTGTCTTCGGTGAAGCGGCTGCCGGGGGCGATGCGCTGCTCGAGAATGGCGTCGAAGATCTGCGGATAGACATCATCGACCAGCAGTTTTTTTTCGCCGCACTGACGCCGAGGCAGGCTGGCCACCAGGGTGAAGGGGTTGTTTTTCAGGGCGTAGCTGACCATGGCCTGTCTCCAGTCCAGTTGCTGACTCGGGGGTTGATTACAGGGCGTTGGAGCCCAGGTGATCGTCCGGAATATTCAGTTCGATGCCCATGCGCTGGCCTTCCTGGAGGATGTGCCGACGCATCTCGGCGCTGGCCAGGGCGCTGTTCTTGTTGCGGATCGCCCGCACCACGGCTTCATTCTCTTCCAGGCGTTCGGCCAGGTGCTCTGGCGAATTACGCAGGATCTGCGCACTTTGCTTGAGGGCATTGCTGGTCTGTTGCACCACGTTCTGGAAGATCGGGTTGCTGGTCAGGGTGAACAGTTCCTCGTGGAAGGCGATGTAGGCATTGACCCCGGCTTCGCTGTCATTGGCCTCCAGGGCTTCGCGCATGTCCATCAGGGTCAGGCGCAGCTGGCCGACTTCCTTGCTGCTGATGGATTGCGCCACCAGCCCGACGATGAAGGGCTCCAGGGTGTAGCGCAGTTGCAGCACGTCCTCGAGGCTGGCGCCGGCCACGCTGCGCTCGGCACCCTGGGCTTCGCCCTGGGGCGCATCCAGCACCACCACGCCCTTGCCAGGCATGGAGCGCACCAGGCCCAGGGTTTCCAGGACGATCACCGCTTCACGCAGGCTGGGGCGGCTGATGCCCAGTTGCTCGGCCAATTCACGTTGCCCGGGCAGCATGTCGCCGGAGCGCCACTGGCCTCGGGCAAGGGCCGCCCGGAGCTTTTCTACCACTGAATTCACAACCGTTGACGAGCTGATCACTGTTGACTCCATGAGCTATCGGTAGCGCGCTGTTGCCGCGCTGATTGTTGTGCCTGCCGTCGGCAGGCACAAGGTTGGATCAAAATTCCTGCTGGTGGGCACCGGCCACCGGTTTTCGCGCCTGGAAGGTATAGCCCTGTTGACCACTGAGCACCTTGTTGGCCCGTTGCACGTCGATGTCCTTTTCCCAGCGGGCGATGGCCACGGTGGCCACGCAGTTGCCGATCAGGTTGGTCAGGGCGCGACCGATGCCCATGAACCAGTCCACTGCCAGCACCAGCACCAGGCCCACCACCGGAATTGCCGGGATCGCGGTCAGGGTCGCGGCCAGGATCACCAGGGCCGAACCGGGAATGCCATGGGCGCCCTTGGAGGTGATCAGCGACACCAGGAGGATGGTCAACAGGTCCGACATGGACAACGGCGTGCCGGTGGCATTGGCGATGAAGACGATGGCCAGGGTCAGGTAGATGGAGAAACCATCCAGGTTGAACGAGTAGCCGGTGGGAATCACCAGGCCTACGGTGGAGCTGCCAATGCCCAGGTGCTCCAGCTTGCGCATGATCTGCGGCAGGACGGCGTCGGAGGAGGCGGTGCCGAGAACGATCAGCAACTCTTCGCGCAGGTATTTGAGGAAGGGCAGCATGCGCAGGCCCGACAGGCGCATGACCAGGCCGAGGATCAGCGCGACGAAGGCGACGCAGGTCAGGTAGAACAGGCCCACCAGGCTGCCCAGGTGCTGCAGCGAATCCAGACCGTATTTGCTGGTGGTGAAGGCGATGGCGCCGAACACGCCGATGGGCGCCAGGCGCACGATCATGCCCATGATGCGGAAGATCACGTGGCTCAGTTCATTGATCAGCCGGGAAATGCCCGAGGCCGCTTCGCCTACCAGGTTCAGGGCACTGCCGAACAGCACCGAGAACAGCAGCACCTGGAGGATATTGTTCTCGGCAAAGGCACCGATCACCGATGTGGGGATCAGGTCCATCAGGAACTGGGTGGTGGTGTGCATGTGCTGGCCGCGCTGGGCGATATCGCCCATGTCGGCGGTGGACAGCTGCTCCAGGTGAATATTGGCGCCGCTGCCGATGCCGGTGCTGAAGGCCATGACCAGGCCGATCACCAGGGCGATGGTGGTGAGTATTTCGAAGTAGATCACTGATTTGAGGCCGATGCGGCCGACCTTCTTCAGGTCGCCGGCGCCGGAGATGCCGCTGACCACCACGCAGAACACGATCAGGCCGATGAGCATCTTGATCAGCTTGATGAAGCCGTCGCCCAGTGGTTTGAGTTGTGAGGAGTATTCGGGGAGGGTGAGTCCGCACACGATGCCGAGCATCAGTCCGAGCACAACCTGGAGGAAAATCGAACGCGAGCACCATCTGAGCATGGGGAGGAATCCTGGTCGGTGTCCTGTCTGCCGTGCGCGGGGGAGCGCAGCGGATGGAGGACTTAATTATTGTGGTCTTACCGGTATGTCCAGTGCAGGCGCAGTCTACGCTCGGGTTTTATGGGTTTACAAGATGCTGAACGAAAATTGGCTTTACCGGTCTGACCAGTGGTTTTTCCTCCCCTGGCCACTGTAGCCGCTGCCGTAGGCTGCGATCGCCGAGTATCTTGCGTTCGCAAGACCTCGCAGGCTCCTTTCAGCGCCTGGTGCGGCGGTCATCCAGGCACAAAAAAGCCCGGCGCTGGGCCGGGCTTTTTCTGTTGCGGTCTGCGGGCTGATTAAGCGCCGTATACCGGCAGCTTCTTGCAGATGGCCTTGACCTTCTCACGCACGGCGTCGATCACCGCTTCGTTGTTCAGGTCCGCCAGGATGTCGCAGATCCAGCCGGCCAGTTCCTTGCACTCGGCTTCCTTGAAGCCACGGGTGGTCACAGCCGGAGTACCGAAGCGCAGGCCGGAGGTGACGAACGGGGAACGTGGATCGTTAGGCACGGAGTTCTTGTTCACGGTGATGAACGCTTTGCCCAGAGCGGCGTCGGCGTCTTTACCGGAGATGTCCTGCTTGATCAGCGACAGCAGGAACAGGTGGTTCTTGGTACCACCGGAAACCACGTCGAAACCGCGGGCGATGAACACTTCGGCCATGGCTTGGGCGTTCTTCACCACTTGTTCCTGGTAGGCCTTGAACTCAGGCTGCAGCGCTTCCTTGAAGCAGATCGCTTTAGCGGCGATCACGTGCTCCAGCGGGCCACCCTGGGCGCCCGGGAATACCGCGGAGTTCAGCTTCTTCTCGATGTCGGCGTTGGCGCGAGCCAGGATCAGGCCGCCACGTGGACCGCGCAGGGTCTTGTGGGTGGTGGTGGTGACCACGTCGGCGAATGGCACTGGGTTCGGGTAGACGCCAGCGGCGACCAGACCGGCCACGTGGGCCATGTCGACGAACAGGTAGGCACCGACCTTGTCAGCGATTTCGCGGAAACGCGGGAAGTCGAGGATCTGCGAGTAGGCGGAGAAACCGGCCACGATCATTTTCGGCTTGTGCTCGACGGCCAGGCGCTCGACTTCGTCGTAGTCGATCAGGCCGTTGGCGTCGATGCCGTACTGAACAGCGTTGTACAGCTTGCCGGAGGAGGAAACGGCAGCACCGTGGGTCAGGTGACCACCGTGGGCCAGGCTCATGCCCAGGATGGTGTCGCCGCCTTGCAGCAGGGCCAGGTAGACCGCTGCGTTGGCTTGGGAGCCGGCGTGTGGCTGGACGTTGGCGTAGTCGGCGCCGAACAGCTCCTTGGCGCGATCAATGGCCAGCTGCTCAACCACGTCGACGTATTCGCAACCGCCGTAGTAGCGCTTGCCTGGGTAGCCTTCGGCGTATTTGTTGGTCAGTACCGAGCCTTGAGCTTCCATCACCGCTGGGCTGGTGTAGTTTTCCGAAGCGATCAGCTCAATGTGCTCTTCCTGACGCTGAGCTTCTTGCTCCATGGCGGCAAAGAGATCGGCGTCGTACTTGGCAATAGTCAAATCACGGCTGAACATGGCGGTCCTCAAGGATCGGGGGGCAGAAAGGGGAGGCATTCTAACCCAATGGGTTTTAGATGGCATATGAAAGGACATCATGTCGCATAGAAGCAGCGTTCAAGTGACGAGCAGCAAGCCGCAAGCAGAAAACCGCCATGCTTTCTTGCCGCTGGTCGCTTGAAGCTTGCCACCGCTTCTAGTCGAACATGAACAGGGCGTCGTTGCTGAACTGCGCTTCGAAGCGGTTGGCTGGCATCGGCCGGCCGAACAGGTAGCCCTGGACCTCGTCGCAGCCGTGTTCGCGCAGGAACTCCAGCTGCTCGTGGGTTTCCACGCCCTCGGCGATTACCGCCAGGTTCAGGCTGTGGGCCATGGCGATAATGGCACGGGCGATCTGCGCATCCTGCTCGCCGGACGGCAGGCCGTCGACGAAGGTGCGGTCGATCTTCAGCACGTCGATGGGGAACTGCTTGAGGTAGTTCAGCGATGAATAGCCGGTGCCGAAGTCGTCCACCGCGATGCTCAGGCCTAGATTCTTCAGGCCGTCGAGAATCTGCATCGCCTCGCTGACTTCGCGCATCAGGATACTTTCGGTGAGCTCCAGCTCCAGGCACGCCGGCGGCAGGCCGGTGTCCTTGAGGATGGTGGCGATGCGCATGCCCAGTTGGCCGTCGGAGAACTGCCGCGCGGAAATGTTCACCGAGACCTTCGGCACCCGCACCTTGGCCTGGTGCCAGGACTTGAGCTGGCGGCAGGCTTCGCTGATTACCCAGTCGCCCACATCCACCACCAGGCCCAGTTCTTCCAGGACCGGAATGAAGTCGCCCGGCGGCACCAGCCCGCGGCGCGGATGACGCCAGCGCAGCAGCGCCTCGGCACCGGTCAGGCGTTTGCCGTCGCCGCTGAACTGCGGCTGGTAATAGAGCACGAACTCTTCCTGTTCCAGGGCGTGGCGCAGGTCGCTTTCCAGCTCCAGGCGCTCCAGGGCACTGGCGTTCATGTCGGCCTGGTAGAACTGGAAGTTGTTCTTGCCGCGCTCCTTGGCGTGGTACATCGCGGTGTCGGCGTTCTTCATCAGCTGGCTCAGTTCTTTGCCGTCCTGAGGGCTCAGGGCGATGCCGATACTGGCGGTGACGAAGAACTCCCGACCTTCGAGGACGAAGGGCTTGACCAGGCTGGCGAGGATCTTCTCGGCCACATTGATGGCCCGGTTCAGGGCGATCTCGCGGCTGGCGCGCGGTTGCAGGAGCAGGGTGAATTCGTCGCCACCCATGCGCGCCACGGTGTCGTCATCGTCGACGCAACCCAACAGGCGGGTGGCCATTTCCTTGAGCATGCGATCGCCCGCCGCGTGGCCCAGGGAGTCGTTGATCGGCTTGAAACGGTCCAGATCGAGGAACATCAGCACCACCCAGGACTTCTGCCGCTCCGCCGATTGCAGCGCGGTGTGCAGACGGTCCTGGAACAGGGTGCGGTTGGGCAGGTGGGTCAGGGCGTCGTAGTAGGCCAGGCGGTGAATCCGCTGTTCACTGGCCTTGCGCTCGCTGATGTCGCTGAAGAAGCATACGTAGCTGGCCAGGTCGCCTTCATCGTCGAGCACCGCAGTGATGCCGACCCAGGCCGGGTAGTGCTCGCCATTGCGGCGCTTGAGCCAGACTTCGCCTTCCCAACTGCTGTGCTGGTGCAACTGCTTGAGCACATAGCGCAGGTGGGCTTCCTGCTGGTCGTCGACGGTGAGCATGTTCGGCAACTGGTCAAGCACCTGGGACACCGCGTAGCCGCTGACCCGGCTGAAGGCTTCGTTGGCCTGGACGATGTAGCCGGCGGGGTCGGTGATCAGGATCGCCGAGGTCGAGTGCTCGAATACCGTGGCCGCCATGCGCAGGTCTTTTTCCGCCCGGCGTTGCTGGCTGATATCGCGGCCAACCCCGAGCACGCCCTCGAAGGCGCCGTGTTCGTCCCACACCAGGACCAGGCGCAGTTCGATGGGGATCTTGCGCCCATCGGCTCGCAGGCAGTCGAACAGGAACAGCTGGGTCTGCACCTGGCTGCGCAACTGCGCCAGTTGCTCGGGTTTGTCCAGGGCCTTGCTGACCCGGTCCATCAGGGTGTAGATGCCGGCCAGTTGCTGTGGGTTGGCGATGGTGGACTGCCAGCCATTCTGGAAGATCCACTCCACGTCGTAGCCGAGCACCGCATGCACCGAGGGGCTGACGTAGTTCAGCGACAGCTTGTTGTCAGTGGAGAAGATCACGTCGCTGATGCTTTCGGCGAGCATGCGGTAGCGCTGTTCGCTGTCACGCAGCGACTCGCTGGCCTCGATCTGGTCGGTGATGTCCTTGGCCACGCCGATGATTCGCGTCACCTGGTCGTAGCGATCCCGGGCCAGGGCCTGTTCGCGGATCTCGAAGCGCCGCCACTGGCCGCTGCGGTGGCGGAAGCGCAGTTGGCATTGCAGGAGCTGGGCGTAGGCCGAGTGGCGCTGTTCCTGGCGCAGGCGGTGATAGAGGTCAGCGTCTTCCGGGTGCAGGAGGATTTCCCAGAAGTACTCGCCCATCTGGTGCAGTTCGGTCTTGTTGTAGCCGAGGGTCTGGCCCAGGTGGTGGTTGCTGAAGATCATCCGTTGGCTGATCACGTCCTGCACATACAGGTGATCGGGCACGGTGCGCACCACGTCCGACCAGAAACCTTCGCGCTCCAGCAGCGACAGCTCGATCAGCTTGCGGCTGGTGATGTCGCTGATGCTGAGGATCACGGCGCTGTAATCCTCAGTCGCTTCCGGCAGGCGCAGCACCAGCCATAGATGCTGGTCATTGCCCTGGGCGTCGCTGAGCTTGATCTCCAGTTCCAACTGTTTCTGCTGGTTGACCACGGCTTCCAGTAACTGGCCGCCGATGGCGTTGCCGTTCTTCGGGCAGCCTTCGATCAGTAGCTGCCAGGCCTGGTCGCTGGATTCGACATTGAGCAGGCGCAGCGCCACCTGATTGACTTCGGTGATGCGCAATTCTTTCAGCAACTGGCGACGGTGGTCCGGATGGCTGGATTGCCAGCGCTTGAGCTGCTCGCTGTTGTGTAAATGGTGTTGGCCGAGCAGGTCCGGGAGCCCGGAGATATCCAGGACGCAGAGGGCGACCCCTGTGCCCTCGAAAATATCCTGATAGCGTCGCCGGCCCTCGTGGAGCTGGCGTTGGCGCCGACGCATGTTGAGCAGGGCAATCACCGGCAGTAGGGAGAACGCCAGGCCCAGCAGGCACTTGCCGATAAAGGCCGGCAGCAGTTCCTCGATCACCGCCCGTTGGTCGAACAGCCCGCGCAGCTGCCAGTCGCTATTGTTCAAAGGCACCAGCAGCACACTGCTGGCCATCTCGTCGGGGTCCAGCATGCCTGGGGTCGGGGCGCTGCGTTCGTCGCGCTTGATCACCTGTCGGCTCAGGCGATTCTCGATCACCCAGGTCGGCTTGAAACTTTCCTCGCTTTGCCGCACCAGGGTCTGCAGGAAACTGGGGGACATGCGCAGTATCCAGAAACTGCGAGTCGAGCCACTGGCCTGGTGCAGCAAGACATGCACCACTGAACCGTCGGCAGGATTGCTGTAGTAATAGCGCTGGGAACGGCTGCGCTGGACCAGTTCGGCGAGCCAGAGAGCATCCTGACTGTCGGTGGCGCTGTCGCTGAGGATCTGCCCCTGGCTGTCCAGCAGGGCGAAACTGCGGACGTCCGGCAGGGAGCGCTTGAGCTTTTGCAGCAGTTGCTGTTGTTGCTGGCTGTCTTGGGGGGCTTCGACGGTCGGTAGCAGATTGAGGGCGATCTGGGCATTGAGCGCCAGGTTCAGGCTCAGGTGGTCGGCCAGATCGGCGCTGTAGTCGATGGCGTGCTGGCGCTGGTCCTTGCGGGTTTGCTGCAGTTGATCGAGCAGTTGCCAGAACAACAGGGCCAGGAGCAATAGCACCAGCGTCGCCAGTGCGCCTTTGAGTGTGCCCCGCAAAGGAAGGGCCGACGCGGAGGCTTTAGCGCGCGCGGGCTGTGGCGAAATGACGTTGGACAAGCTGTGATCCTGCGGTTTGGCTGGGCTGGCGCGACGTGCACTATAAGCCGGACGCCCGAAGGGCGGCTAGCATGCCTTGAGTTGTGGCAAAGTGCCAGTCCCGCTTGGCTGGACCTGGATCGTGCATTGAGGTAGTTTTGCCGGTTACGCGGGAGCGTTCCAGCTCCAAACAATCAGGCTTTTTCCGCCCGTCGGTATTGATCATGGTCAATGCCGGTGCCGCGCATGGCCTGGCCCGGGCCCGGCCCGTTCTATTCATCTGTCACTGACGCTAGGTTCACCATGGCTCAATACGTCTTCACCATGCATCGGCTGGGCAAAGTTGTTCCGCCGAAGCGGGAAATCCTGAAAAACATCTCCCTGTCTTTTTTCCCTGGCGCCAAGATCGGCGTACTGGGCCTCAACGGTTCGGGTAAGTCCACGCTGCTGAAAATCATGGCCGGCGTCGATACCGAGTTCGAAGGTGAAGCCCGTCCGATGCCGGACCTGAATATCGGCTACCTGCCTCAGGAACCACAACTGGATCCAACCAAGACTGTGCGTGAAGTGGTCGAGGAAGCGGTGAGCGTGATCAAGGACGCCCAGGCACGCCTGGACGAAGTCTACGCCGCCTACGCCGAGCCGGATGCCGATTTCGACAAGCTGGCCGCCGAGCAGGCCAAGCTGGAAGCCATCCTGCAAGCCAGCGACGGTCATAACCTGGAGCGCCAGCTGGAAGTGGCCGCCGACGCCCTGCGCCTGCCGGCCTGGGACGCCAAGGTCGAGCACCTGTCCGGTGGTGAAAAGCGTCGTGTGGCCCTGTGCCGCCTGCTGCTGTCCGCCCCCGACATGCTGCTGCTCGACGAGCCAACCAACCACCTGGATGCCGATTCCGTGGCCTGGCTGGAACACTTCCTCCACGACTTCCCAGGCACCGTGGTCGCGATTACGCACGACCGTTACTTCCTGGACAACGTCGCCGGTTGGATTCTCGAACTCGACCGCGGCGCCGGTATTCCTTACGAGGGCAACTAT
This sequence comes from Pseudomonas danubii, assembly GCF_042980055.1. Lineage (NCBI taxonomy): Bacteria > Pseudomonadati > Pseudomonadota > Gammaproteobacteria > Pseudomonadales > Pseudomonadaceae > Pseudomonas > Pseudomonas danubii. The sequence goes on along the minus strand of NZ_CP116502.1, from coordinate 249,141 downwards.
TCGGGTTGGCTGGAAGCCAAGTCTGCGCGTCTGGCCCAGGAATCCAAACAGCAGTCGGCCCATGAAAAGGCCATGAAGGAAGAGCTGGAGTGGGTGCGCAAAGGCGCCAAGGCCCGCCAGTCGAAATCCAAGGCTCGTCTGCAACGCTTCGAGGAAATGCAGTCCCAGGAATTCCAGAAGCGCAGCGAAACCAACGAGATCTATATCCCGGCCGGTCCGCGCCTGGGTGACAAGGTCATCGAGTTCAAGAACGTCACCAAGGGCTACGGCGACCGCGTGCTGATCGACAACCTGTCGTTCTCCATGCCCAAAGGCGCCATTGTCGGCGTGATCGGTGGTAACGGTGCCGGTAAATCGACCCTGTTCCGCATGCTCATGGGCAAGGAAACCCCGGATTCGGGCAGCATCGAGATCGGTGAGACCGTGCAGCTTGCCTGCGTGGATCAGAGCCGTGAGGACCTGGACGGCAGCAAGACCGTGTTCCAGCAGATTTCCGACGGTTCCGACCAGATCCGCATTGGTAACTACGAGATCCCGTCGCGTACCTACGTCGGTCGCTTCAACTTCAAGGGTGGCGACCAGCAGAAGTTCGTCAAGGACCTGTCCGGTGGTGAGCGTGGCCGTCTGCACCTGGCCCTGACCCTGAAAGAGGGCGGCAACGTCCTGCTGCTCGACGAACCGTCCAACGACCTCGACGTCGAAACCTTGCGTTCCCTGGAAGAGGCCCTGCTGGACTTCCCGGGCGCCGCCATCGTGATTTCCCACGATCGGTGGTTCCTGGACCGGGTGGCCACTCACATCCTGGCGTACGAAGACGATTCGCAAGCGGTGTTCTTCGAAGGCAACTACACCGAGTACGAAGCCGATCGCAAGAAGCGCCTGGGCGAAGCCGCAGCGCAACCGCACCGTGTGCGGCACAAGAAGCTGGCCTGATCGGCTCGCTGCTTGAAACAAACGGAGCCTTCGGGCTCCGTTTTTTTTGTTCGCCGGTAAGCCGGCGCCTACAAAAATACTGCCGTTGCGGTAGGCGTCGGCTGACCGGCGAAGGGTTTTCTGCGACTCCCCAAAAACGTGCAGGCCATGCAATTTGTACCACCAAATCCGTGCACAAAATCCCTGAAAATCGTCGTCATTTATATCTAATGCACCATTTAAATTCATATCTGCGACATTTTGCGCTGTCGCGGTGCGAGTTGAATTGATAAAGTCCCGGGCAAATCTCCCCTTAACGACAATAAATTTGCCGAGACTTCCCATGATCGAATCCGTCGAAGATTTCCTCGCCCGCCTGAAAAAGCGCGATCCGGACCAACCTGAGTTTCATCAGGCGGTGGAAGAGGTCCTGCGCAGCCTTTGGCCATTTCTCGAGGCCAATCCGCACTATCTGAGCTCCGGTATTCTCGAGCGAATCTGCGAACCGGAACGCACTGTGGTGTTTCGCGTGTCCTGGGTCGACGATCAGGGCAAGGTCCGGGTCAATCGCGGTTTCCGCATCCAGATGAACAGCGCCATCGGTCCCTACAAGGGCGGCTTGCGCTTCCATCCGTCGGTCAACATGGGCGTGCTGAAATTCCTCGCCTTCGAGCAGACCTTCAAGAACTCCCTGACGTCCCTGCCCATGGGCGGCGGCAAGGGTGGCTCCGACTTCAATCCCAAAGGCAAGAGCGATGCTGAAGTGATGCGCTTCTGCCAAGCCTTCATGACCGAGCTGTACCGGCATATCGGTGCCGATGTGGACGTGCCTGCGGGCGATATCGGCGTCGGAGCCCGGGAAATTGGCTTCCTGTTCGGTCAGTACAAGCGCTTGAGCAACCAGTTCACCTCGGTATTCACCGGCAAGGGCATCAGCTACGGCGGCAGCCTGATCCGTCCGGAAGCCACGGGGTTCGGTTGTGTGTACTTCGCCGAAGAAATGCTCAAGCGTCGTGGTGCCCGGGTTGAAGGTCAGCGAGTGGCGATTTCCGGTTCCGGTAACGTGGCGCAATACGCGGCCCGCAAGGTCATGGACTTGGGCGGCAAGGTGATCTCCCTGTCGGACTCCGAAGGCACCCTGTACTGCGAGTCCGGCCTGAGCGAAGAACAATGGCTGGCGGTGCTGGAACTGAAGAACGTCAAGCGTGGACGCATCAGCGAACTGGCGACTCAATTCGGCCTGGAGTTCCGCGCCGGGAAAACCCCATGGGACTTGCCCTGCAATATCGCCCTGCCATGCGCCACACAGAACGAACTGGATGCCGAGGCTGCGCGTACCCTGCTGCGCAACGGCTGCATCTGCGTCGCCGAAGGCGCCAACATGCCGACCACTCTGGAGGCTGTGGATATCTTTATCGAGGCCGACATCCTGTTCGCCCCGGGCAAGGCATCCAATGCCGGCGGAGTGGCGGTGAGCGGGCTGGAGATGTCGCAGAACGCCATGCGCCTGCTCTGGACTGCCGGTGAAGTGGACAGCAAGCTGCACGCCATCATGCAGTCGATCCACCATGCCTGCGTGCACTACGGCGAAGAGAACGGTCGGATCAACTACGTCAAAGGGGCGAACATCGCCGGCTTCGTCAAGGTTGCCGATGCCATGCTGGCCCAGGGCGTGGTCTGAGCCGTCTCAGGCCAGTTCGATTCGGATGATTTCGATCAACTGATCCCCAGCCGGCCGTTGCCACAGGACTTCGTCACCGGGTTGTGCCCCCATCAGGGCACGGCCCAGGGGCGAGGCCCAATTGATCAGGCCTCTGGCGACATCGGCCTGATCCTCACCGACCAACTGCACGCTCTGCTGCTGATCCTGTTCATCGGCAAAGGTCACGCGGCTGCCGATCTGCACCTTGTCGCAGGTGCTTGCATTGACCACCTGGGCGCTGTGCAGGCGTGACGAGAAATAGCGCAGGTCCCGCTCCAGTTCCGCCACCTGCTGCTGGTCTGCGGCGTCCCCCAAGTCGGTTTGTGCCGAGTGCTGGCTGTGCAGTTCTGCCACCTTGGCCTGCAACTCGGCAAAACCCAGGGGCGTGACGTAGTTGGGCAGGGTGCTGATCTGACGTTCCACGGGTTGCTCGACCTGGGCTGCGGCCAGATCTTCATTGACGAAAGCGCGGCTCATGGTTGTTCTCCTTAAAGGGAGCGATGGACCATGGTTGCAGGCTTTTGACCCGGGCGGTTAGCTGAAAACGACTTATTGCGAGCGATAAGTCCGAGCCGCGTCACGGTCCTTCTCCTGCTGCCAGGCACGTTCCCGTTCGTCCCAGTGACGTTCCCGGTACTCATTGCGGTCCTGGTTCTCCAGCATGCCCTGGCACTGGCGGAAACCATCGCTCCAGCCCTCGGCATACTGCGGGTCCTTGAGGTAGCGCGGAACGTCCTTGCGATACTCACCGCTGATCGATCCTGCCGCCTGACGGCCGCTGACGCAGCCAGCGTCGAAGCCGTCGACAAAGGCCGGCGGATAGCCTTGCTTGAGCAAATACTCGTGGTTCGACTCACAACCACCGATCAGTGCCAGCACTGCCCAACCATAACGCCACATCGAGTCACTCCCAGGCTTCACCTGAGTGAAGTCTAGAAGGGCGATTGTCGGCGACGCGTGAAAACCTTGTCGCTGGCAACTTGAGGCTTGCAGCTGTTCTTAATAGTGATACCACTTGAGTTCGAGCATGACTTCGTTGACCGGGCTAGCCAATTGGCTGAACTCGCGCTGCGCGCTCAGGCGCAGGCCCAGGTTGCGGGACAGTTCCCATTGCTGGTTGAGGCTCAGGCTGCGGCGGACTTCGCCGTTGGTGAAGTAGTCGCCCTTGGCTTCGAGGCTGAAGTTGCCCAGTGGGTTCTTCCACAGCAGCCCGGAGTTGAAGCCTGCCGCCGGGGCGATAAACCCGGCGAAGTCGGCGTTGTGTTCTACCCGCACGGTACCCAGGACAAAACCCAGGGTGTCCTCGCCCAACTGCCAGGTACCGCCGGCGCCGCCGTTGACGTGGCTGACCAGGGTTTCATCGTCGTGCTTGCCAGGCACCCGCTCCAGGCCGCCAGTGACCTGCCAGGACCAGGGTTGCAGCAGTTCGTTGCGTGGAGTCAGGGAGCGGATGGTCGCCAGGTCCAGTTGTTGCAACTGCCAGCGGTTGCCTTCGTACTGGCGCAGTTTCATCTGCAGGATTTCGATCTGCGCCCCTAATGGGAAACCCTCGGCGTTGTCATTGAGGTCGTGGTAGGCCATGCGCAGGCCGTATTCGGCAAAGGCCTTGTCGTCCCGGGTTCCGAGCCCCAGTTGCCAGGTACGGGACTGGTGACCATCTTCCGGCAGGCCAGGGCGTTCGATCTGCAGTTCCGGCGCGGGGTTCTGGTTGATTGCCCGCAACAGTTCGAAGCTGCGCTGGGAACGCTCGGTATCGCGCTCCAGCCCGTTGGCCCGGTAACGCTCAAGGCGGTAGGCAGCGTCGACGATCAAGGCCTGGCGAGCCCGCGGCAGGGCCTTGAACTCGGCGCCCTGCAGTTGTTTCTGATCGGCGCTGACCTTGAGCACCCATTGCTGTTCGTCGTGGCTCAGGGGCTGGGCGCGGCTGAGCAGCTCCCGCTCCCGGGACGGGCGATAGTCGATGCGCTCCACCAGCCCGGCGTCCTTGACCGCCTTCACCGTGTCGGTGGGAATGGCGGTCAAGGGGAATTGTCCGGTCAGGCGCAGGCTGGGCCTGGCGACTTGTAGCAACTCCAGCAGGCGGTAGGAGCAGTTCTCATCGAAGAAGAAGTAGTCGAACTTGATCTGCTTGAGCTCCCAGACGTGCTCCACCATGCGCTCGGTTTCAACTGGCGTCAGGTTCAGGCGGTACTCCCACAGGTCGCGGTTTTCCAGGCTGCGGTACTCCGAAAGCTTCTCCTGGTAGGGCACCAGGGCAAACAGTCCGGGGTAGCCGCCCATCAGGCCTTTCCACGCGTAGAGGATGCTGTTGTCCGAACCTTCGATATAGGCACCGAAGTTGATCGCGTAGCTGAGCAGGGCCGTGTTGTTGCTTTGTACGTCGGCCTGGTCGATGCGTAGCAGGGTATGGCCAAACATCGATGAGGGGCTGTTGAGGTAGGCCGCGGGGAAAATCATCACGGTGCTGTGGGGCGAGACATCCTTGAACCATTGTTTGAATTCGCTGCACTCGACTTGGGGCAAGTCATTCAGCCCCAGTTGTGCCTTGAGCCAGCGGGTGCGGGACGGATAGACGCACTGCGCATGCCGGTCACCGGCGTCTGGGGCAGCGTAGAGGGCGTTCAGCGTCGCGCTCAGCTCGGCGTCGGGATGGTGGGCGCCATCGGTTGCGAGGAAGAACTTCGGATCACTGACATAACTGCGCCAGCCGCCCAGCTTGGCGGTTTCATAGTGTCCGATGGAAATCCAGAACGGGTCATTGGCCAGTTGCTGCAAACGTTGGGGATCGATGTGGGGCGCGGCATACAGCGGGGCGCAGACAAAGAGCGCCAGGTAGGCAAGGCGTTTGAGCATGGTGGGCAACTTAAGTCGGAAATACAAAGACCCAAGATGGGCAAGGTCAAGAAGACAAAACCCGCTCCCCGGGGGGAGCGGGCGGGTCGAGCTTAAGCTGGAGTGGCGTATTTCGCCAGGCGCGCATCGTTCTTCAACACGGCCAGGGTATTGGTGTGCACATCTTCCGCGGTCACGTCAGCCTTGCTGAAGATCTGTTGGAAGTGTTCGTGGGTGACCGCAGCAAAGTGCGCACGGTCTTCAGGGGCGACACCGAGTACCACGGCGTAGGTGGTCAAGGCTTCGCCTTGGCCCTTGGCCATGTCTTCGGAGAGCTCGTTCATCATGCCGTTCATGGCGAACCAGGATTTACCACCGTAAGTCAGTGATGCATTGGTGGAGCAGCCGTTGGTGCCGGAAGTCATGCCGAAGGTCGCGTTACCGGAGGTGCCGTTGGTGGTGGAAGCCAGGAAGTGCGCTGGAGTACCACGCTGACCTTCGAACAGCATGTTGCCCCAGCCGCAATCCGGACCGCCTGGCGCCTGAGCCATGGCGTTGAGGGATACAGCGGTGAAAAGAGTACCGAGAAGAATCCGTTTCATAGCGTTGTTCTCTTTGTGTGCATACCAATGGACAGGGAGACTGGCGCTGATTGGCGCCAGTGGGCCGGTTATCTATCCAGCCGCGCAGTTTGGAGTTTAGGCAGGTTCCATGGGTTCCGTAGATTTTTACAAAACAATGCCTGAAATAGCTGGTTTTACATGGGGCGGGTAGCTGTATCCGCCTTGTCTATGCTTTCCCCTGAGGCGCGCCTTGCCAGCCGGGCATACCCGGCGCCAGAATGCCGCCATCTGCCCCGCCTGATGTAAGGAAGCCCGATGCCTGATCCTGTTGCTGCCAGCCTGCGTCTTGCGCCTGAAGCGCTGACCCGTCCTTTCTCTGCTGAACAGTTCAGCTTCTCGACCACCAATGATTTGGAGCCCTTTCGCGGCGTGCTTGGCCAGGAACGTGCGGTCGAAGCCTTGCAGTTCGGCGTGGCCATGCCACGCCCCGGTTACAACGTGTTTGTCATGGGGGAACCCGGCACGGGGCGCTTTTCTTTCGTAAAGCGCTACCTGAAGGCTGAAGGCAAGCGCCTGCAGACCCCGTCTGACTGGGTCTATGTCAACAATTTCGACGAGCCCCGGGAGCCTCGGGCGCTGGAACTGCCGGCCGGTGCCGCGGGCAGTTTCATCAGCGACATCAACGGTTTGATCGATAACCTGCTGGCGACGTTCCCGGCAGTCTTCGAGCATCCGTCCTATCAGCAGAAGAAGAGCGCCATCGACCGCGCGTTCAACCAGCGTTACGACCGCGCCCTGGACGTGATCGAGCGCCTGGCCCTGGAAAAGGACGTGGCGCTGTACCGCGACAGCAGCAATATCGCCTTTACCCCGATGCTCGATGGCAAGGCCCTGGACGAAGCCGAGTTCGCCCAACTGCCGGAGGCTGATCGCGAGCGTTTCCACGAGGACATTTCCGCTCTGGAAGAGCGCCTTAATGAAGAGCTGGCGAGCTTGCCGCAGTGGAAGCGCGAGTCGAGCAACCAGTTGCGTCAGCTCAATGAAGAAACCATCACCCTGGCCCTGCAGCCGTTGTTGGCGCCACTGTCCGAGAAGTACGCGGAAAACGCTGCGGTCTGCGGTTACTTGCAAGCCATGCAGGTCTATCTATTGAAGACCGTGGTCGAGCAACTGGTGGACGACAGCAAGACCGATGCGGTGGCACGCAAGCTGTTGGAAGAACAGTACTGCCCAAGCCTGGTGGTGGGCCACCCGGCCAGTGGCGGCGCGCCGGTGGTGTTCGAGCCGCATCCGACCTACGACAACCTGTTCGGCCGGATCGAGTACAGCACCGACCAGGGCGCGCTCTACACCACGTACCGGCAGTTGCGTCCCGGTGCACTGCATCGAGCCAATGGTGGTTTCCTGATTCTGGAAGCCGAGAAGATGCTCAGCGAACCCTTTGTCTGGGACGCCCTGAAGCGTGCCCTGCAATCGCGCAAGCTGAAGATGGAATCGCCTCTGGGCGAGATGGGGCGTCTGGCTACCGTGACCCTGACGCCGCAGATGATTCCGCTGCAGGTCAAGGTCATCATCATTGGTGCTCGCCAGTTGTATTACACGCTGCAGGACCTGGATCCGGACTTCCAGGAAATGTTCCGGGTACTGGTGGACTTCGACGAAGACATCCCGATGGTGGATGAAAGCCTGGAGCAGTTTGCCCAGTTGCTGAAAACCCGCACCTCGGAGGAGGGCATGGCCCCGCTGACCGCCGATGCGGTGGCGCGCCTGGCCACCTACAGCGCGCGTCTGGCGGAGCACCAGGGGCGTCTGTCGGCGCGGATCGGCGACCTGTTCCAATTGGTCAGCGAGGCCGACTTTATCCGCCACCTGGCTTCCGACGAAATGACTGACGCTGGACATATCGAAAGGGCGCTGAAGGCCAAGGCGACGCGTACCGGTCGGGTATCGGCACGGATTCTCGATGACATGCTCGCCGGCATCATTCTCATCGACACTGATGGTGCGGCCGTGGGCAAGTGCAACGGCCTGACGGTACTGGAGGTGGGGGATTCGGCGTTCGGCGTGCCAGCGCGGATTTCCGCCACGGTCTACCCCGGTGGCAGTGGCATCGTCGACATCGAGCGCGAGGTCAATCTTGGCCAGCCCATCCACTCCAAGGGGGTGATGATCCTGACCGGTTACCTGGGCAGTCGCTATGCCCAGGAGTTCCCCCTGGCGATTTCCGCGAGCATTGCCCTGGAGCAGTCCTACGGCTACGTGGATGGCGACAGTGCTTCGCTGGGGGAGGCCTGCACGTTGATTTCGGCGTTGTCGAAAACTCCACTCAAACAGTGTTTCGCCATCACCGGCTCGATCAACCAGTTCGGCGAGGTGCAGGCTGTGGGCGGAGTCAACGAGAAGATCGAAGGCTTCTTCCGCCTGTGCGAAGCCCGCGGCTTGACGGGAGAGCAGGGTGCGATCATTCCTCAGGCCAACGTGGCCACTTTGATGCTCGATGAGAAGGTGCTGCAGGCCGTACGTGCTGGACAGTTCCATGTGTATGCGGTGCGTCAGGCTGATGAAGCCCTGAGCCTGCTGGTGGGCGAGCCGGCTGGTGAACCGGATGCCGAAGGTCAGTTCCCCGAAGGCAGCGTCAACGCGCGGGTGGTGGAGCGCCTGCGGGTCATTGCCGAGATGATCAGCGAAGAAGACCTGAAAGAAGCGGAAAAGGAACTGGCGCAAGAGGCGCTGACAGAGGCCAAGCCGGCGTGACAGTGGCCGCTGGCGAGGGCTTTGTCCCTCGCCAGCGGCGTCAGTGGGCTGACGCCAATTTCTCAAAATAGACCATTCGGCGCCTGTTGGATCGGTCAACTTTGTTTATCAGGCTTTTCTTCTATTCTCAGGGCAAGGAGAACGACAGTCGTCGCTGGATCGAAACAGTCCTCTACTGAAGGCTGAACAGTGGTTCTACCGAGGGTCGCCGCCATGTCGCGCAACCTTTGCCTCACCCGCCAATGCCTTGGCTTGGTCACCCGTATCGAATGCAGCGTCCGCCCACTGGCGGGGGACAACGGTATGTGGACCCTTCTCTTCGCCGCCGGAATGGCGGGTGAACAACCCTCAGCGATCAAGTCCCAAGGCCCGTTCTGTGGACCTGTGGTGGCGGAGTCCATCCTTGATTCGATTGTTGAAAGCCTGACCACCCATGGCTATCAGCTGGCCGATGATCCACAGATCTGGTGCCTGCATCTGCAGGCCCAGTTACGTCAGATCAATGGTGAGCGGGGACGCCATGCCGGTGATTTCCAGTTCCATCCCGAACACTGACCCCTAGGGGGCCGGGGGCGCCGACTCGGCTTTGTCGAGCTTGACCTCAAAGCCGTATTGCACCGTGTCGAGTGTGCTGCGGGTGTAGCTTTCCAACTGGCTGGGCTCGCCGTAGAAGTAGTGCACATCGAATAACGCCGTACCGTCGGCCGAGGCACTGTGGCTGCTTGCAAGAATCTCCTTCAGGTATTGGCCGCTGGCGTCCTTGGCAAAGAAGCGCCAGGCGTCTGCAGGAAAGAGTTTCTGGTCGACGATCAAGGCGTTGCCCCTGAGTTCTAGGCCTTTGGGCAGCTGTTGAGCGTTGATGCTGCTCTTCTCGATGGTGGCCAGGAACAGAGGAATGGAGCCTACGGCGTAGGCGGGGGTTTCCGGGAAAAGGTTGAGGTCGTAGGTGATGACGCCCCGCAACGGGTCGATGTCGAAGGCCTCGTCCGGCAGTTCGATCGGTTCACCCCGTTGGCCCTTCTCGTTCTGGGTGAAGAAAGTCAGCGGGGTATCGTTGGTGCTGAACTCTGAGCCCAGCAACTCATCATTGAAGGTCCGCGGGTGGCTGAACTCGATGCGCGCTGCGCTGGCATCTTCCACCGACTGGCTGATGGTCACGGATTTTTTCAGTGACTCTTCGTCCAGCTGTGCGCCCTTGAGGTAGTGGGGGGCTTGATCGTCATAAACCACCACCGGCATTGGCAGCGGTTGGATGTTCCTGTCGGTGGTATTGCTGTCGAAACGATGTACCGGCAGGTCCAGGTCCTTGCGCGTGACGCTGGCCTGGGAGAAATCCAGTACCGCGACTTCCAGCCGATCCACCAGGCCATTGAAATACACCTTGGCGTAATGATTGGTGTGTTGCTGGTCGAAGGCCTTTTGCTCGTCCTCCAGTTGTTTCTCGAATGCCTCGCTCCACGCCTTCTGCTTTTGCATCTCGGCCAATTGCTGTTGGTAGAAGGCGATCTGTTGGGCACTTTCGTTGATCGAGCCTGCGCGGGACAGAATCTGCCCCTTGCTGTCACGGGCCTGGGCCAGCAAGGGATTGAGGGAGGCATCATTGGCTTCTTCGGGCAGGGGGGCGCTATTACTCAGCTCGATCTCGGCAACGTTCCTGTCCAGCGTCAACAGAGTCAGGCGGATATTGCCGTCCTGACGCGGTTTACCGATGTCGGCCTTGGTCAGTTCAAAAGCGAGCACCCGACCTGGGGCTATCACCTCCAGCTTGCCTTGTAGGGAAACCGGCTGCGGCTGATTCTTGTTGTCCACCTCCAGGCCCTCGATAAAGGGGTAGGTGATGGTCAAGTCATCCGGATTGGTCAGGTTGGAGCTGGAGGGGCTGAGCTGGATGCCCGGATCGGTCTCCGACCATTCGGCTTGGAAGGGAATGACTTTTTTGTTGCTGAGGGTGACCGACTGCCATTCCAACCCGTGGGGAAACGGGAACTGTGTGGGCATGTTGAAGCTGAAGGGGAAGACGGGCTGCAGATCGGTCAGGTAGTCGGAATTGGAGGATTTGCGCAGTACGAACAGGCCGTTGACGTAGGTGTCCACCAAGGCTTGGGCAGTGGGATAGTGCTTGAGCAGGGCCAGGCTGTCGTCGCCGTATTCGGTTTCCAGCGGCTTGCTGTCAAGTTTGAGCTGTGCTCGTTCCAGCAGCAGGAGGGAGCCACCAAGATTGGCAATGGCGTCCTTGAGCTTCGGATCCTGGATGGCGTCCAGCGACTGTTCAAACTGTAAGGTTTTTTCTTCGAGGCTCGCCTGTTTCTTTTCGTCGCTGGGGGAACAGCCGCTGATCAGCAGCGCCAGACCAAGGCCGACACTGGCCAAAGGCAATCGCACATCCATTTCCAGTCTTCCTGTCCAATGTCGGTGAGCGTGAGCAATGGCTTCGACACTAGCAGAAAATACGCCCGGAAAAACCCGTGGATCAGGTGATTGTCTGTGGTTTATGGGGGTTTCGGGCGCTGATATACTCGCCGCCGTTTTTACACCGGGTGCGAGATTCAATGGAACGTTTTATCGAGAATGCAATGTATGCCTCACGCTGGCTGCTGGCGCCGATCTACTTCGGTTTGTCTCTGGGCTTGCTGGCACTGGCATTGAAGTTCTTCCAGGAAGTCTTCCACGTCATTCCCAATGTGTTTTCCATGGCCGAGTCCGACCTGATCCTGGTGCTGTTGTCGTTGATCGACATGGCGCTGGTAGGTGGCCTGCTGGTGATGGTGATGATCTCCGGTTATGAGAACTTCGTGTCGCAACTGGACATCGACGAAGACAAGGAGAAGCTCAGCTGGTTGGGCAAGATGGATTCTTCGTCGTTGAAGATGAAAGTGGCCGCGTCCATCGTAGCGATTTCGTCGATCCACCTGCTGCGAGTGTTCATGGATGCCAAGAACATCCCTACCGAGTACCTGTTGTGGTACGTGGTGATTCACATGACGTTCGTGATTTCGGCGTTTGCCATGGGTTACCTGGACAAGCTGACCAAGCACTGACAGGTTTCGCTGCGTGAATGAATGCCGCCCGGCCGTTGCGAAACGGACGGGCGGCGTTGTTTGTGGCTTGTGCTTTTCCTGGCTGGGGCATATGCCTGTAGCTGTCAGGGCTGTAAAAGCACGAGGTGCTCTCATGAATCTGCAAGAAATGAATGCCTACGCCATTGCCGGAAAAGTCGACGAATTGAATCTGATCTCCCTGGAGGGCGGAATCTATCTGCTTGAGGCGCGCATGCACGGGGCGGCTTATCCACTGAGCGATGCCCAGGGCCAGATGTTTCATCTGCGCTCCGTGGAGCATGCTCGCGAGGTCCTGCAGTCCTTTCCCAAGTTGCCGTTCAATCTGATTCACACGTCAGTGCATGACGAGATGTGCGGCTTGTCCGCGGGTGTCGAGGAAAGCTTGAAAGTGCCCATCACTTTGCACTCGGGTGGCTGAGGCCTGCACGGCGATGATCCGTGCCGGGCTTCTGTGCTAGTCTGCTCGCCCTTTTGATTCCGGGCGCTCCGGGAGGCGCTGTGTTCCTGCGGCCTTTCCGAGCCGTCCGCACAGCGGAGCAGTGTCATGTCCGAAGTAAATCTGTCCACCGACGAAACCCGCGTTAGCTACGGCATTGGCCGTCAGTTGGGCGACCAACTGCGCGACAACCCTCCACCGGGCGTTAGCCTGGACGCGATCCTGGCGGGTCTGACCGACGCTTTCGCCGGTAAGCCAAGCCGTGTGGGTCAGGAAGAAATGTCCGCGAGCTTCAAGGTCATCCGCGAAATCATGCAAGCTGAAGCCGCTGCTAAAGCCGAAGCTGCTGCGGGTGCCGGTCTGGCTTTCCTGGCGGAAAACGCCAAGCGTGAAGGCATCACCACTCTGGCTTCCGGTCTGCAATTCGAAGTGCTGACCCAGGGTGACGGCGCCAAGCCATCCCGTGAAGACAGCGTGCGTACTCACTACCACGGCACCCTGATCGACGGCACTGTGTTCGACAGCTCCTACGAGCGTGGCCAACCTGCTGAGTTCCCGGTAGGCGGCGTGATTGCCGGCTGGACCGAAGCGCTGCAATTGATGAACGCCGGTAGCAAATGGCGTCTGTACGTGCCGAGCGAGCTGGCTTACGGCGCACAAGGCGTGGGCAGCATCCCGCCGCACAGCGTTCTGGTGTTCGACGTCGAGCTGCTGGACGTTCTGTAACCCGGTAGGGGCCAGATGGCTGGCGATGACGGCCGCGCACGCGCGGTCAGTTCATCCTCGGCCAACTTGCCCCTTTCGCGGTTTTGGTTTCATAGACGAATTTTTGCGCCCAGGCTGTGGCCATCGGCGCCGGTTGGCCGCAAGGCTCTGGCGTAGCAGAACAAAAACAGGTTGCGCACCAATTCCTTGAGAACCAGCGGTTCGCTGGAGCTCAAGCCGATCAGGTCCAGATCTCCCTGGTCCTGCAGCTCGCTCAGGGCTTCCTCTTCCAGCACAGCACAGACTTCCCCGGTTTCCCGATGCAGGATGCGCAGGTAAGGGTGTGGGCGGTCCAGCCAGGCATCAATCAAATAAGTCATGGGTGTCATCTCCTTGAATGGGGTTCAATGAGAATAATTCTTATTCAATGAATAGCAAGTACCTATTGGCGGTTTCTGCTTTTTTCTGTGTGGAAATTGTTTTCGATCAAATCGGCTGGCTTTTCGCTAGCAGGTGTGTGGATCAAGCAGGGCGGGGGGATAGGCGGGATACCCTCTCGCGGCAGGCGCGAGAGGGTGCAGGCGTCAGACCTTGCGGACGAACTCGGATTTGAGCTTCATCGGGCCGATGCCGTCGATCTTGCAGTCGATGTCGTGGTCGCCATCGCACAGGCGGATGTTCTTGACCTTGGTGCCGACCTTGACCACCAGGGAGGTGCCCTTGACCTTGAGGTCCTTGATCACGGTGATGGTGTCGCCGTCTTGCAGCACGTTGCCCACCGAATCTTTCTTCACGGCTTCATCGGATGCGGCTTCGGCTTCGCCGCTGGCGGACCACTCGTGGGCGCACTCGGGGCAGATCAGCTGGGTGCCGTCCTCGTAGGTGTATTCGGAATTGCATTTTGGGCAGGGTGGCAAAGTGCTCACTTAAGCTCCTCAAAGTCAGGATGGCTAAAAAGCGCACATTGTATAGGGTTTTTTCGGGGAGGGGGCGCTGGGGAGTTGCGCCGGCTCCTGCCGATCAGCAGGAGCCGGTGCGGTTTAGTGGGTGCGAGCGACGGCGAATTCGCTCAACTCCACCAGAGCGTCGCGGTATTCGCTGGGTGGCAGGGCTTCCAGGCAGGTAATGGCGCGAGCCACGTAGTCGCGGGCCAATTGCGCGGTGTAGTCCAGGGAGCCCGAAGCCTCAACGGCGGCGCGGATGCTTTCCAGGTCTTCGATACCGCCTTTCTGGATGGCCTGGCGAACCAGGGCTGCCTGCTCTGGGGTGCCTTCGCGCATGGTGTAGATCAGCGGCAGGGTGGGTTTGCCTTCCGCGAGGTCGTCACCCACGTTCTTGCCCAGGGTTTCGGCGTCGCCACGGTAGTCCAGCAGGTCGTCCACCAGTTGGAAGGCCACGCCCAGGTGATCGCCGAAGGTGCGCAGGGCTTCGGCCTGTTCCGGTGTGGCGCCGGCCAGGGCGGCTGCGCTGTGGGTCGAGGCTTCGAAGAGCATCGCGGTCTTGCCGCGGATGACTTCCATATAGGTTTCTTCGGTGGTACTGGCGTCGCGCACCTTGGACAGTTGCAGGACTTCGCCTTCGGCGATGATCCGCGTGGCCTGGGACAGGATGCGCATGACCGGCATCGAGCCCAGTTCAACCATCATTTCGAACGAACGGGAGTACAGGAAGTCTCCCACCAGTACGCTGGGCGCATTGCCCCACATAGCGTTGGCGGTCGAACGGCCACGGCGCATGCCGGACATGTCGACCACGTCGTCATGCAGCAGGGTGGCGGTGTGCAGGAACTCGATGGTGGCGGCCAGCAGGCGCAAATCGTCGCCTTCGCGCCCCAGCGCCTTGCCACACAGCAGCACTAATAAAGGACGCAGGCGCTTGCCTCCGGCCGAAGTGATGTAGTCGCCGATTTTTGAAACCAGCGGCACTCGGGAAGTCAGCTGTTTCTTGATGATGCCGTCGACGGCGCTAAAATCGTCCGCCACCGCGCGGTAGAAAGCTTGGGGTTGCATCAGCGACAGGTGCTCCAGAAGGGTTGCGCGGCATGCTAGGACCCGCGTCCGCAGGTGTCAAGGCGCGCTCCGGGCAGGACTCCGCGCCGCCTGAACGGCACTTGCATCGCTATTGTGCCTTGCGTACAATCGCGCACCCTGAACTTCCTGGGCAGCACCTGCCTTACGCAATTGCACTTGGGCCGTTCCAGCCCCATGCAGCCATGCCAGCCAATACCTCTTCTTATAAAGAGCTGGGTGAGCAGGATTATCGGAGAAATACCATGTACGCAGTAATCGTTACCGGCGGTAAGCAATACAAGGTCGCTGAAGGTGAATACCTGAAGATCGAAAAACTGGAAATCGCCACTGGCGAGTCCGTGACTTTTGACCGCGTTCTGTTGGTTGCCAATGGCGACGACGTGAACATCGGCGCACCTGTTGTTGCTGGCGCAACCGTCAAGGCTGAAGTGATCTCCCAAGGTCGTCACGATAAAGTCCGCATCATCAAGTTCCGTCGCCGTAAGCACCACATGAAGCGTATGGGCCACCGCCAGTGGTTCACCGAGATCAAAATCACCGGTATTCAGGCTTAATTTCAGCCTAATTCCTCACTAGGAGAATTGAACTCATGGCACACAAAAAAGCTGGTGGTAGTACCCGTAACGGTCGCGACTCAGAAGCCAAACGCCTTGGCGTGAAGATGTATGGCGGCCAGGTCATCAAGGCCGGCAACATCATCGTGCGTCAGCGCGGCACCCAATTCCACGCTGGCTACGGCGTTGGCATGGGTAAAGATCACACCCTGTTCGCGAAAATCGAAGGCGTGATCAAGTTTGAAGTAAAAGGCGCCTTCGGTCGTCGTTACGTGAGCGTCGTCGCGGCTTAATTGCGCGATCGCTGGAAAAGCCCTGTCTCGCGACGGGGCTTTTTCGTTTGTGGGATGAGTCTCTTGCAAAACTGTTTGTACGAGCTGGCAGCGTTGGATGTTTCGGTCGTTGATTGAGGTCGCTGCGCTCATTTTTGCAAGAGTCTTATGTCTTGGTTTCTTCAGCTCGCCCGTGCGGTGAGAGGCGTTTGATCATGAAGTTTGTTGATGAAGTTTCGATTCGAGTAAAAGCTGGCGACGGCGGCAATGGCTGCATGAGTTTCCGTCGGGAAAAATTCATCGAGAACGGTGGTCCCAACGGCGGTGATGGTGGTGATGGTGGCTCGATCTACATGGTCGCTGACGAAAACCTCAACACCTTGGTGGACTACCGTTATACCCGGCACTTCGATGCTGAGCGCGGCTCCAATGGTGGCAGCACCGACTGCACCGGCAAGAAAGGCGAGGATCTGGAGCTGCGGGTTCCGGTCGGTACCACCATCATTGATGCCGGTACTCAGGAAGTCATCGGCGACCTGACCAAGGCTGGTCAGCGCCTGATGGTGGTGCAGGGTGGCTGGCACGGCCTGGGTAACACCCGGTTCAAGTCCAGTACCAACCGTGCGCCGCGACAGACCACTCCGGGCAAGCCGGGTGAGCAGCGTGATCTCAAGCTGGAATTGAAGGTGTTGGCGGACGTCGGCCTCCTGGGTTTGCCGAATGCCGGTAAAAGTACCTTCATTCGCTCGGTTTCCGCCGCCAAGCCGAAAGTGGCTGACTACCCCTTCACCACGCTGGTGCCCAACCTGGGCGTGGTCAGTGTTGACCGCTGGAAGAGCTTCGTAATCGCCGATATTCCAGGTTTGATCGAAGGGGCTTCCGATGGCGCTGGCCTGGGGATTCGCTTCCTCAAGCACTTGGCGCGTACGCGCATCCTGCTGCATCTGGTGGACATGGCTCCGCTGGATGAAACCAATCCGGCGGATGCCGCAGAAGTGATTGTCAACGAGTTGGTCAAGTTCAGTCCGTCCCTGGCTGAGCGTGAGCGCTGGCTGGTGCTGAACAAGAGCGATCAGATTCTTGAGGAGGAGCGTGAGGAGCGCGTCAAGGAGATCGTTGATCGCCTGGAGTGGACTGGTCCGGTGTACGTGATCTCGGCCATCTCCAAGGATGGTACCGAGCGTCTGAGTCGCGACATCATGCGTTATCTGGAAGATCGTGCCGATCGCCTGGCGGCCGACCCGGCCTATGCCGATGAGCTGGCCGAGCTGGATCAGCGCATCGAAGATGAGGCGCGTGCCCAGTTGCAGGCGCTGGACGATCAGCGTGCCTTGCGCCGTAGCGGCGTCAAGAGTGTCCATGACATTGGCGACGATGACTGGGATGAAGAGGATGTGGATGACGAGGACGGCCCGGAAATCATCTACGTCCGCGACTGATCCTGTGGTGCGGGCTTGCCCGCGAACACGGTTTATCTGGGCGGGCGCGGTGTTATCATCGCTGCCAGCCAGCTCTCAAGGCGCCGCTCATTCGAGCGGCGTTTTGGTATCTGCAAGGCTTAAATACGAATAACCCCATGAGTGGCGCTCGGTCGCGCTGCTCGCTGGCAAAGGTTGAATAAGATGCGGAGCAAGGTGACGGGTGCGCAGCGCTGGGTCGTGAAGATCGGCAGTGCACTGCTGACGGCGGACGGCAAGGGACTGGATCGCGCGGCAATGGGCGTGTGGGTCGAGCAGATGGTGGCCTTGCATGAGGCGGGGGTTGAATTGGTACTGGTCTCTTCGGGTGCTGTGGCGGCCGGAATGAGTCGCCTTGGCTGGACCGCACGACCGAGTGCGATGCATGAGCTGCAGGCGGCTGCGGCCATTGGCCAGATGGGCTTGGTGCAGGCCTGGGAGTCGAGCTTTGCTGAGCATGGCCGGCATACGGCGCAGATTCTCCTGACTCACGACGATCTGTCGGACCGTAAGCGTTACCTCAATGCTCGCAGTACTTTGCGGGCACTGGTGGAGCTCAAGGTGATTCCGGTGATCAATGAAAACGACACCGTGGTGACCGATGAAATCCGCTTCGGCGATAACGACACCCTGGCGGCGCTGGTGGCCAATCTAGTGGAGGCTGACCTGCTGGTTATCCTCACTGATCGCGATGGCATGTTCGATGCTGATCCGCGCAACAATCCCGATGCGCAGTTGATTTACGAGGCGCGGGCCGATGATCCGGCGCTGGATGCCGTGGCTGGCGGTACTGGCGGGGCGTTGGGGCGTGGTGGTATGCAGACCAAGTTGCGAGCGGCGCGCCTGGCGGCGCGCTCCGGTGCGCATACCATCATTGTTGGTGGGCGTTTGGAGCGGGTGCTGGATCGCCTGAAGGCGGGGGAGCGCATTGGTACCTTGCTGTCGCCGGAGCGTGGCATGTTGGCGGCACGCAAGCAGTGGCTTGCTGGACATCTGCAAACCCGCGGTACCCTGGTGCTGGATGAGGGTGCTGTATCGGCCCTGTCTCAGGGCAACAAGAGTCTGTTGCCAGTGGGGGTCAAGCAGGTCCAGGGTGGTTTCCGTCGCGGTGAAATGGTGGTGTGCGTGGCGCCTGATGGGCGTGAAATTGCCCGCGGCCTGGCCAACTACAGTGCCCTTGAGGCGCAGAAAATCATCGGTCAGCCCTCTGATGCGATTGTCGGTGTCCTGGGTTACATGGCTGAGCCGGAATTGGTTCACCGCGATAACCTGATTCTGGTGTAAGTGACCTAAGGAAAAGCGAATGCGCGTAGCAAAAGGATTGTTGGGGCTGCTCTTGGCGATGCCGTTCATGGTGTCGGCCGAGGAGATTGGCCAGGTGTCCACGGTGTTCAAATTTGTCGGGCCTAACGACCGGATCGTGGTCGAGGCCTTTGATGATCCCAAGGTGGATGGCGTGACTTGTTATCTGTCGCGAGCCAAGACAGGTGGTCTCAAGGGTGGCTTGGGTTTGGCTGAGGATCGTGCCGAGGCGTCCATTGCCTGTCGCCAGGTGGGGCCGATCGCCTTCAAGGGCGAGCTCAAGGATGGTGACGAGGTCTTCAAGGAGCGCACCTCGCTAGTGTTCAAGACCATGCAGGTGGTGCGCTTCCTCGACAAGAAGCGCAACACCCTGGTGTATCTGGTCTATAGCGATCGTGTGATCGAGGGTAGTCCGCAGAATGCGGTAACGGCGATCCCTATTCTGCCTTGGCCTCATCAATGACCTGTTGAGAATTGCCGGGCCGGCCCCTGATGGGGCTGGCTTGTTGCGGGCGGGTAAATTGCAGGCAATAAAAAACCGACCCTTGGGTCGGTTTTTTAACAAGCGTGTCGCTTAGGCTGCAGCAGCAAGGTTCAGAGCCTTGATGTGGCCATTCAGACGACCTTTATGACGAGCAGCTTTGTTCTTGTGGATGATGCCTTTATCGGCCATGCGGTCGATAACTGGCACGGCCAGAACATAAGCGGCTTGCGCTTTAGCAGCGTCTTTGGCGTCGATGGCCTTAACTACGTTCTTGATGTAGGTACGAACCATGGAACGCAGGCTGGCGTTGTGGCTGCGACGCTTCTCAGCCTGTTTTGCACGTTTTTTGGCGGAAGGTGTGTTGGCCACCGTCGAGCTCCTCGAAAGACTTTTTGGGAAATAGCAAACAAAATAGGCCGCGAATCATGCCGATGAGTTGAAGTCTTGTCAAGGGCAGCTGATGCGTTCCGCTGAGTGGTCGATCTGAAGAGGCGGGATATTTATTTCCGGCGCTTGACCTGTAAACTCGCGAGCTTTGGCTCTGTGCTGTTGCGGCGCGGAGTATCGCATAAGTGGGCGTCTTTTCGCCTGCTGTTTATCTACAGGCAAACAACCTTTTCATGAACCTGCTCAAGTCATTGGCCGCGGTCAGCTCTATCACGATGCTTTCCCGGGTACTGGGGTTTGTCCGCGATACCATCATCGCGCGCACGTTCGGCGCCGGGATGGCTACGGATGCCTTCTTCATTGCCTTCAAGTTGCCCAACCTGTTGCGGCGAATCTTTGCCGAGGGAGCCTTCTCTCAAGCCTTCGTGCCGATTCTGGCGGAGTACAAGAGTCAGCAGGGGGAGGAGGCGACTCGGACCTTCATTGCCTATGTCTCGGGCTTGCTGACCCTGGTTCTGGCCCTGGTCACTGCCCTGGGGATCATCGCTGCACCCTGGGTGATCTGGGCTACGGCACCGGGTTTTGTCGACTCCCCGGAAAAATTCGCCCTGACTTCCGATCTGCTCCGGGTGACCTTTCCTTATATATTGCTGATCTCGCTGTCCTCCCTGGCCGGGGCCATTCTCAATACCTGGAACCGCTTCTCGGTGCCGGCGTTCGTGCCGACTCTGCTCAACGTCAGCATGATCATCTTCGCGCTGTTCCTTACGCCCTACTTCGATCCTCCAGTGATGGCCCTGGGCTGGGCAGTGCTGGCAGGGGGCTTGGCGCAATTGCTCTATCAGCTGCCGCATTTGAAGAAGATCGGCATGTTGGTGCTGCCTCGACTGAATGTGCGTGACACCGGTGTCTGGCGGGTGATGAAGCAGATGCTGCCGGCGATCCTCGGGGTGTCCGTCAGTCAGATCTCGCTGATCATCAACACCATCTTTGCTTCCTTCCTGGTCGCGGGCTCTGTGTCCTGGATGTATTACGCCGACCGGCTTATGGAGCTGCCTTCCGGTGTGCTGGGCGTGGCCCTGGGCACTATTTTGCTACCGACCCTGGCCAAGACCTACGCCAACAAGGATCGCCATGAGTACTCGCGGATTCTCGATTGGGGGCTGCGTCTGTGCTTCATTCTGGTGCTGCCATGTTCCCTGGCGCTGGGGATACTTGCTGAGCCGTTGACGGTGTCGCTGTTCCAGTACGGTGAGTTCAGCGCTTTTGACGCCTCTATGACTCAGCGTGCATTGGTGGCTTACGCCGTGGGCTTGCTGGGGATCATCGTGATCAAGGTGCTGGCGCCGGGTTTCTACGCACAGCAGAACATACGCACACCGGTGAAGATCGCCATCTTCACGCTGATCGTCACCCAACTGCTCAACCTGGCCTTTATCGGTCCCTTGAAGCACGCAGGCCTGGCTTTGGCCATCAGCGCTGGGGCCTGTATCAACGCTGGGCTGTTGTTCTACCAGTTGCGCAAGCAGCAGATGTTTCAGCCGCAGCCGGGCTGGGGGCTGTTTGCCTTGAAGCTGATCGTGGCTGTGACGGTGATGTCGGCGGTATTGCTGGGGCTGCTGCACTTTATGCCGGCCTGGGACCAGGGGCACATGCTCCAGCGTTTCCTGCGCTTGGGCGTGCTGGTGGTGGCTGGGGTGGTGGCGTATTTCGGCATGTTGGCCCTGCTGGGCTTCCGTTTGCGCGACTTCAATCGCAAGGCCTTGAACTGACGGCTGTTTAGTCGTTGGTGCGAGGCAACTACCGGTTTTGTCGGTTCGATCAATTTGGGTGACGGTGCTGCCTGTCGTCGGCCGTCGGGTGTGGTTATAATCGACCACTTTATGAGCAAGAAGCGCGTTATGCAGCTGGTTCGAGGCCTCCACAATCTGCGCCCCCAGCATCGGGGCTGCGTCGCCACTATTGGCAACTTTGACGGTGTTCACCGTGGTCACCAGGCCATCCTGGGCCGGCTGCGTGAGCGTGCGCTCGAGTTGGGCGTGCCCAGCTGTGTGGTGATTTTCGAGCCCCAGCCACGGGAATTCTTTGCCCCCGAGACGGCGCCGGCGCGCCTGGCCCGCCTGCGTGACAAGCTGCAACTGCTGGCCCAGGCCGGTGTCGATCGGGTGTTGTGCCTGGCGTTCAACCAGCGCCTGAGCAAACTCAGCGCCAATGAATTTGTCGAGCGGATCCTGGTGGATGGCCTGGGCGTGCAGCATCTGGAAGTCGGCGACGATTTCCGTTTTGGTTGCGACCGGGTCGGCGATTTCGAGTTTTTGCAGCAGGCTGGCGCCAACCACGGCTTTACCGTCGAAGCGGCGCAGACCGTAGAACTGGATGGTTTGCGTGTGAGCAGCACCCAGGTCCGTAATGCCTTGGCCGCAGCAGATTTTGAACTGGCCGAGCGTCTGCTTGGTCGGCCGTACCGGATTGCCGGGCGGGTGCTGCACGGGCAGAAACTGGCGCGCCAGTTGGGTACGCCCACTGCCAACGTGCAATTGAAGCGCCGGCGTGTGCCGCTTTCCGGGGTTTACCTGGTGAGTGTCGACATTGCCGGCAAGACCTGGCCGGGGGTCGCCAATATCGGCGTCCGGCCCACAGTCGCAGGTGATGGCAAGGCCCACCTGGAAGTTCATCTTTTAGATTTTGCCGGCGATCTGTATGACCGGCGTTTGACGGTGGTTTTCCACCACAAGCTGCGTGAAGAGCAGCGTTTCGCCTCCCTGGAGGCGTTGAAGACGGCGATCAATGCGGATGTTGCCGCCGCCCGTGCCCAAGTGGCACGTATCCATAGCGCCAATCGCTAATGAAGAGCCTTAAATGACCGACTATAAAGCCACGTTAAACCTTCCGGACACCGCCTTCCCAATGAAGGCCGGCCTGCCTCAGCGCGAACCACAGATTCTGCAGCGTTGGGACAGCATTGGCCTGTACGGAAAGTTGCGCGAGATTGGCAAGGATCGTCCGAAGTTCGTTCTGCACGACGGTCCTCCTTATGCCAACGGCACTATTCACATCGGTCATGCACTGAACAAAATTCTCAAGGACATGATCCTGCGCTCGAAAACCCTGTCGGGGTTCGACGCACCTTATGTTCCGGGCTGGGACTGCCACGGCCTGCCGATTGAGCACAAAGTCGAAGTGACCTACGGCAAGAACCTGGGCGCAGATAAAACCCGCGAACTGTGCCGCGCCTACGCCACCGAGCAGATCGAAGGGCAGAAGTCCGAATTCATCCGTCTGGGCGTTCTGGGCGAATGGGACAACCCGTACAAGACCATGAACTTCAAGAACGAGGCCGGAGAAATCCGCGCCTTGGCCGAAATCGTCAAAGGCGGCTTCGTGTTCAAGGGCCTCAAGCCTGTGAACTGGTGCTTCGACTGCGGTTCGGCCCTGGCCGAAGCGGAAGTCGAGTACGAAGACAAGAAGTCCTCGACCATCGACGTGGCCTTCCCGGTCGCCGATGAAGACAAGTTGG
Organism: Pseudomonas danubii; assembly: GCF_042980055.1. Lineage (NCBI taxonomy): Bacteria > Pseudomonadati > Pseudomonadota > Gammaproteobacteria > Pseudomonadales > Pseudomonadaceae > Pseudomonas > Pseudomonas danubii. The sequence continues at coordinate 226,175 of NZ_CP116502.1, read as the reverse complement.
CCACCGCCTTCGGCCTGGCCAAACTGGCCAAGCCCGCGGCTATCGTGATCTGGACCACCACCCCGTGGACCATCCCGGCCAACCAGGCGCTGAACGTCCATCCGGAGTTCAACTACGCCCTGGTGGATGCCGGCGAGCGCCTGCTGGTGCTGGCCGAAGAGCTGGTTGAGTCCTGCCTGGCTCGCTACAACCTGGAAGGTTCGGTGATCGCTACCGCCCCGGGTTCTGCCCTGGAACTGATCAATTTCCGTCATCCGTTCTACGATCGTCTGTCGCCGGTGTACCTGGCCGAGTACGTGGAACTGGGGGCTGGCACTGGCGTGGTTCACTCGGCCCCGGCCTACGGTGAAGACGACTTCGTGACCTGCAAGCGCTACGGCATGGTCAACGACGACATCCTCAACCCGGTACAGAGCAACGGCGTCTACGCGCCATCGCTGGAGTTCTTCGGCGGCCAGTTCATCTGGAAGGCCAATCCGCTCATTGTCGATAAGCTGAGTGAAGTGGGTGCGTTGCTGCACACCGAAGTCATCAGCCACAGCTACATGCACTGCTGGCGCCACAAGAGCCCGTTGATCTACCGTGCCACCGCGCAATGGTTCATCGGCATGGACAAAGAGCCGGTCAGCGGTGACACCCTGCGTGCGCGCTCGCTCAAAGCGATCGAAGACACCAAGTTCGTCCCCGCCTGGGGCCAGGCGCGCCTGCATTCGATGATCGCCAACCGTCCGGACTGGTGCATCTCCCGCCAGCGCAACTGGGGCGTGCCGATCCCGTTCTTCCTGAACAAGGAAAGCGGCGAACTGCACCCACGCACCGTCGAGCTGATGGAAGAAGTGGCGCAGCGTGTTGAGCAGGAAGGCATCGAGGCCTGGTTCAAGCTGGACGCCGCCGAGCTGCTGGGCGACGAAGCGCCGCTGTACGACAAGATCAGCGACACCCTCGACGTGTGGTTCGACTCCGGCACCACTCACTGGCACGTACTGCGTGGTTCGCACCCAATGGGCCACGTGAACGGCCCACGTGCCGACCTGTACCTGGAAGGCTCGGACCAACACCGTGGCTGGTTCCACTCGTCGTTGCTGACCGGTTGCGCCATCGACAACCACGCGCCGTACCGCGAACTGCTGACCCACGGTTTCACCGTCGACGAGACGGGCCGCAAGATGTCCAAGTCGCTGAAGAACGTGATCGAGCCGAAGAAGATCAACGACACCTTGGGTGCCGACATCATGCGTCTGTGGGTAGCGTCGACCGATTACTCGGGCGAAATCGCCGTGTCGGACCAGATCCTGGCCCGCAGTGCCGATGCCTACCGCCGTATCCGCAATACTGCACGCTTCCTGCTGTCGAACCTGAGCGGTTTCAACCCGGCCACCGACATCCTGCCGGCCGAGGACATGCTCGCCCTGGATCGTTGGGCCGTGGACCGTACCCTGTTGCTGCAGCGCGAGTTGCAGGAACACTACGGCGAATACCGCTTCTGGAACGTGTACTCGAAGATCCACAACTTCTGCGTGCAGGAGTTGGGTGGTTTCTACCTCGACATCATCAAGGATCGCCAGTACACCACCGGCGCCAACAGCAAGGCACGTCGTTCGGCGCAGACCGCGCTGTACCACATCTCTGAAGCGTTGGTGCGCTGGATCGCGCCGATCCTGGCCTTCACCGCTGATGAACTGTGGGAATACCTGCCGGGCGAGCGTAACGAATCCGTGATGCTCAACACCTGGTACGAAGGCCTGAGCGAATTGCCCGCTGACTTCGAACTGGGCCGCGAGTACTGGGAGGGCGTGATGGCGGTCAAGGTTGCAGTGAACAAGGAGCTGGAAGTTCAGCGTGCGGCCAAGGCCGTCGGTGGCAACCTGCAAGCCGAAGTCACCCTGTTTGCCGAGGACGGCCTGAGCGCCGACCTGGCCAAGCTGAGCAACGAACTGCGTTTCGTGCTGATCACCTCGACCGCCAGCCTGGCACCGTTTGCCCAGGCGCCAGCGGATGCCGTGGCTACCGAAGTACCGGGCCTCAAGCTCAAAGTCGTCAAGTCGGCCTTCCCTAAGTGCGCCCGCTGCTGGCACTGCCGTGAAGACGTCGGCGTGAACCCTGAGCACCCGGAAATCTGCGGTCGTTGTGTGGATAACATCAGCGGCGCGGGCGAGGTTCGTCACTATGCCTAACGCCGCAGGCCGTTTCGGCCGTCTGGGCTGGCTGTGGTTGAGCTTGCTGGTCCTGGTCATCGACCAGGCCAGCAAGATGCACTTTGAAAGCTCGCTGACCATGTACCAGCAGATCGTAGTGATCCCCGAGTACTTCAGTTGGACCCTGGCTTATAACACCGGCGCAGCCTTCAGCTTCCTCGCGGACAGCTCTGGCTGGCAGCGCTGGCTGTTCGCCCTGATCGCGATTGTGGTCAGCGCCGTGCTGGTGGTCTGGCTCAAGCGCCTGGGGCGTAACGAAACTTGGCTGGCCATCGCTCTGGCCCTGGTACTGGGCGGTGCCTTGGGCAACCTGTATGACCGCATTGCCCTGGGCCATGTGATCGATTTCATCCTGGTGCACTGGCAGAACCGCTGGTACTTCCCGGCATTCAACTTCGCCGACAGTGCTATCACCGTTGGCGCGGTGATGCTGGCCCTGGATATGTTCAAGAGCAAGAAAACCGGAGAAGCCGTTCATGACTGAACAGGTATTGACTGAGCAACGCATCGGTCAGAACACGGAAGTCACTTTGCACTTCGCATTGCGCCTGGAGAACGGCGATACCGTAGATAGCACTTTCGACAAGGCCCCGGCGACCTTCAAGGTCGGTGACGGCAACCTGCTCCCCGGGTTCGAGGCCGCGCTGTTCGGCTTCAAGGCCGGTGACAAGCGTAGCCTGACGATTGAGCCGGAAAACGCCTTTGGCCAGCCGAACCCGCAGAACGTGCAGGTCATCCCGCGTTCGCAGTTCCAGGACATGGAGTTGTCGGAAGGTTTGCTGGTGATCTTCAATGACGCGGCCAATACTGAGCTGCCGGGTGTGGTCAAAGCCTTCGATGATGCTCAAGTCACCGTCGACTTCAACCACCCGCTGGCCGGCAAGACCTTGACCTTCGACGTGGAAATCATCGACGTCAAAGCGCTTTAACAGCATCGCCGGCATGCCGTGCCCTATTCTGTAGGGGCTGGTTTGCTGGCGATCCGCTGTCTATAACGATCTAACTTCTTGCGCGCAAGACACGAGGCACAGCATGCAAATCAAACTCGCCAATCCCCGTGGCTTCTGCGCCGGTGTGGACCGGGCGATTGAAATCGTCAATCGCGCCCTGGAAGTCTTCGGGCCGCCGATCTACGTCCGGCATGAAGTGGTGCACAACAAATTTGTCGTCGAAGACCTGCGCAATCGTGGCGCGATCTTCGTCGAAGAGCTGGAGCAGGTGCCGGACGACGTCATCGTTATCTTCAGCGCCCACGGTGTCTCCCAGGCTGTACGCAGTGAAGCGGCCGGTCGCGGTCTCAAAGTGTTCGATGCCACTTGCCCGCTGGTGACCAAGGTGCATATCGAAGTGGCGCGCTACAGCCGTGATGGTCGTGAGTGCATCCTCATCGGACACGCCGGCCACCCTGAAGTCGAAGGCACCATGGGTCAGTACGACGCCAGCAACGGCGGCGCCATATACCTGGTGGAAGATGAAAAGGATGTAGCCGAGCTGCAGGTACAGAACCCTGAACGCCTGGCGTTCGTGACCCAGACCACCTTGTCCATGGACGATACCAGCCGGGTGATCGATGCCTTGCGCACGCGTTTCCCGGCCATTGGCGGACCGCGCAAGGACGATATCTGCTACGCCACGCAAAACCGCCAGGACGCGGTCAAGCAACTGGCTGACGAGTGCGATGTAGTGCTGGTGGTGGGCAGTCCCAACAGCTCGAACTCCAACCGCCTGCGCGAGCTGGCCGAGCGCATGGCCACTCCCGCCTACCTGATCGACGGTGCCGAGGACCTGCAGCGCAGCTGGTTCGACGGTGTCGAGCGCATCGGCATTACCGCCGGCGCTTCGGCTCCGGAAGTGCTGGTGCGTGGGGTGATCCAGCAGTTGCAGGCCTGGGGCGCCACCGGTGCCGACGAGTTGGCCGGCCGCGAAGAGAACATCACCTTCTCCATGCCCAAAGAGTTGCGGGTTCGCTCCCTGCTCTGATCAGTCCACTCCCACGCAAAGGGCCTGCTCGGCGGTTTCGCTGCGCAGGCTGACCCGCCCGCTGCGCGACAGCACCACCTGGTGGCGGCTGTGTTCCTGGTCGGCCTGGCAAATATGCAAGGTGCCGGCCTGGAAGGCGCCACTGGGCAGCAACGGATTGCCCTGGGCACTGAAGCGCACGAAGTGCTGGACCGGACGATTACCCACAATCAGCACTTGCCCACCGCTCTGACGCTCGATCAGCAGCGGATTCTCTGGATCCTCCCAACCCTTGCCACTGACATCCAGAATGATGCGCCAGCCCTGGCTCCAGTCGTCGTTCAGACTATGTATCAGCGCGGTGCGCTGGTGCAGGATGGCCGCCGCCCGTGCATTGCGCAGGCCGCTGGCGAGCATCTGCGCAGCTTCCTGCTGTCGATTGGTGCGCAATAGTTCACTGAGCGCAGCCGTGGACAGCGGCAGCAAAAGTGCCAGCAAGGCCAGCGCGATCAGCAGTTCAATCAGGCTGAAGCCCTTTTCATGCATGGTGTCTCCTCCCTGGAGATGAGGCGTTCACGCTATCCGTATGCAGGCGCTGAGCAGATGACCAACTTGCCGGTCTGGGATGGGGCGAGTCGCCGCCCGTTATAGCCGATGCCTGTTCCAGGATGGGTGGTGTATTTGGGTACAAAGGGTTTCACCCGATTGGAACGACCCGGCGCCTGGGCCCTTGCGGCTCGGCCTCAAGGGAGAGGTAAGGGGGCTGTGAGCAATGTATTGCGGGTTGTTCCGCGAGGCGGCCCGGGGCTGACTCTGGCACTAACCTTTGAAGTCGAGAGCAGTGGTTTCCATCGTTTCTGTGGGCTCACACGAGCCTGCTTCATCGGAGATCGGTGGTTGTCTGCATGGGCTTGGGAGCGTGACGGAGATTGGAACATGAGGGAGCAGCATGCACAGGACGGCATGACCCTGATCGAGGTGCTGGTGGCCCTGTTGATTCTTGCGGTGGGGCTGCTGGGGGCCGCGGCGGTCCAGATCAAGGCCTTGCAGTACACCGACAGTTCACGGATGAGCACCCAGGCCAGCTTTATTGCCTACGACATGCTTGACCGGATCCGTGCCAATACGGCGGCCGACTATGGTGTTGCCACGCCCGCCGCAGGCAGCCCGGGCAATGTGCGGGATCAGGACCTGCATGATTTCGCCAATAACGTGGCGAACTTCGGGGGGGCCAGCGCCAAGGGCAGTATCAGTGTCAATCAGCAGGTCTATACCATCCGCATCACGTGGGACGATTCCCGGGCCGAGGGGCATTCGCGCAGTCAGCGCGCTCTGGTGCTCAGCAGCCGCGTGGCCGTGGATTCGAGAGGGGCGCGATGAGGCAGGGCAGTCATGGCTTCGGGCTGGTAGAGATAATGCTGGCACTGGCTTTGAGCCTGGTGCTGGTGTTGGGTGCGGCTCAGGTGTTTATCGCGGCGAAGGCTACTTACCTTAGCCAGAACGCCTCGGCCTACCTGCTGGAGGATGCGCGTTTTGTTCTGAGCAAGATGCTCCAGGAAATTCGCATGGCAGGGCTTTCCGGTTGCCTGCGCACCGTCAATGATCGCAGTACGGCTAAGGAGTTTTCCCGCTACGCGGCCACCCCGATTCAGTGGAGCAATGTCGAGCGCAAGCTGACCTTGATCACCGCCGACATCGGTGATTATGGCGGGACGCCGACCTGGAGCCTGGTCACCGACTGTCGGCGCAGCGCCGTGGTCTATTCGGGTGCTCATCAAGGGGAGCACGGGCAGCAGGTCCTGGCCTTGCGCCGGCTGTTCTATAGCTTCCAGGACCACCAATTGATGCTGGGCAGCGGCTTGGGCAAGCAGCAGGCGGTGCTGCTGGATAATGTCGAGACCTTCGACGTGAGTTTCGGCATGGCCCGTACCGCAACGGATAGTGCCGCTTCCAGCTACAGCCGCAACCCGGGAGATCCGGCACGTATTCGCAGCGTGCGGTTGCAGCTGACATTGGCCGATCCCCAGCAGCGTGTGCGCCCGCAGCGCTTTACGCTAGTGGCGGCCTTGCGTAACAGGTTGCCCTGATGCCTGGCATCAATCGCGCAGGGCCCACCAGGGAGAGAGGCATGGCGCTGTTGATGAGCCTGGTGTTCTTGTTGCTGCTGACCATGATCGGCCTGTCATCGCTGCAGAACGCCATCCTCCAGGAAAAGATGAGCGCCAGCCTGACCTTGAACAACCGCGCATTCCAGGCTGCAGAAGCGGCCTTGCGCCTCGGGGAAAACGCGGTGCGCATGGATGACTATCGTTTGTCGGTATGCGCCAATCCTTCTGAATGTGCCCCTCCCGCTGAGTCTGCAGCGGTCAGCAGCTCGGGCTTCAACAGTGTTTCCGCCGTAACCTGGATCGCCACCGGAGAGGGTTTCTATGGGGTGCAGAACCTGGGGGCTTCTACGGATGCGGTCAACCTGCCGATCAATACCGTCGCCACCTTGTATCGAGTGACTGCCGTGGGTTTGGCCGGTCATTCGCGCAGCGTCTTGGAGAGCATTTATGCCAAATACTGAACCTGATTCGAAAGGTAGCCGGCTTTTGCTCGTCGTTGCCGCTACGTTGCTGGGCAGTTTGTGGCAAGGGGGCCCGGCCCAGGCGCGCGGTCCCGCCAACAGCCTACTCCCAGGCGCTGTTGCAGCAGTGCCTGAAGTGATAACCGGCACTCCTTATGTTCTGCCCTTTGTACGCGGACAGGTCTTGCCTTGTGCAACGATGGGCAGTGCCGGCCAGCCCATGGGTGTGGTTCCGTGGCGGCCGGTGCATGTTCGTGACGCTAGGCGGGTGTCCTGCAACCTTCTGCCGTTCAAGATCGATGGCTCCGACTCAAACACTGGTAGTGGGAAATTGATCGAGCTGCAAGCGTTCAGCGGTAAGATGCTCGACGCTGCGGTTGCGCACACCCATGGCACTGGCAAGATCATCCGCGATTCCAATGGCGGCATCGGCACCCGGGTGGACAAAAACGACGGTGGCAGCCGGCGCATCCTGTGGCGACAAATTCAGTAAGCGAGATTCTTGACCATGCGCAGATCCAACCAAGGGTTCACCCTGATCGAAATCATGATCGTGATTGCGATCATCGGTCTGGTCCTTACCTTGAGCCTTCCCAGCATCACCGAATACATGAAGAAGCCCCATCGCAGTGAAATCGCCGTGCTGCTCACCGAACAGGCGCAGCAACTTGAGCGCCACTTCTCCAAGACCGGTGCCTACAGCAACGCCCCGGATCTGAGCACCGGCAATGAGTACTACAGCATCACCCCGACTCTGAGCGACAGCGGGTTCTCGCTGACCGCGACGCCAAAAGCCGATGGGATGATGGCGGGGGACAAATGCGGCAGCTTCAGCATCGATCAGACAGGTGCCACCAGCATCAGCGGCCAAGCCGACGGGCTGGCGGCTAAGGATTGCTGGGGACGCTGAGTCTCTGTATCAGGGAGCTGCGGCGCCCACTGTCTTTCTCATGATTGGATCGAATTATGGTCAAGCAACAGCAAGTGCTGGTGGTGGGCGGCGGAGTGATCGGCCTGCTCACGGCTTTCAATCTGGCGTCCCGGGGCCAGCAGGTGCGGCTTGTAGAGCGTTCGGAACTGGGGAGTGAGTCGTCGTGGGCTGGTGGAGGCATCGTCTCGCCGCTGTACCCTTGGCGCTACAGCCCGGCAGTCACGGCGCTGGCCCATTGGTCCCAGGACTTTTATCCACAGCTGGCGGAGCAACTGCTGAGTGCTACCGGGGTTGATCCCGAAGTGCATACCACCGGGCTCTACTGGCTGGACCTGGAGGATGAGGCCCAGGCCCTGCAATGGGCGCGGCGCGAGGGTCGGCCCCTGAGCGCTGTGGATATCTCGGCGGTACATGATGGGGTGCCGGTGCTGGGAAGCGGCTACCAGCGGGCGATCTACATGGCCAATGTGGCCAATGTGCGTAATCCGCGGCTGGTCAAATCCCTCAAGGCCGCTTTGCAGGCTTTGCCCAACGTGCACATCGACGAGCAGTGCAGCGTCAGCGGCTTTATTTGTGAAGGCCGGCAGGTGGCAGGCGTGCACAGTTCGCTGGGTGAGATCCGCGCCGATCAGGTGGTGCTCTGCGCCGGGGCCTGGAGTGGCGAGTTACTGGGCAGCCTGGGGCTTGTACTGCCGGTGGAACCGGTCAAAGGGCAGATGATCCTGTACAAATGCGCTGCCGACTTCCTGTCCTGCATGGTCCTGGCCAAGGGCCGTTATGCGATTCCCCGGCGTGACGGACACATCCTGGTGGGCAGTACCCTGGAGCACGAAGGGTTCGACAAGACGCCTACTGCATCCGCTCTGGAAAGCCTCAAGGCTTCTGCTGTCGAGCTGATCCCGGCACTGGCGGACGCTGAGGTCGTGGGGCATTGGGCTGGGCTGCGCCCGGGGTCGCCGGAGGGCATTCCCTACATCGGGCCAGTTCCCGGCTTTGCCGGTTTGTGGCTCAACTGCGGGCATTACCGTAACGGCCTGGTGCTGGCGCCTGCTTCCTGCCAGCTTTTTTGCGACCTGCTGCTGGGACAAGCGCCGATCATCGATCCGGCGCCTTATGCGCCCGAAGGTCGAATTTAATTCAGGCCAAGCTTCTTCATGCGGTAACGCATCGAACGCAAGGACAGACTCAGCCGTCGGGCCGCCACCGTGCGGTTCCAGCGGCTTTCCTCCAGGGCCTGGAGCAGTAAATGGCGCTCCACCTGTTGCAGGTGCAGCGCGAGGTCCAGGTTGGGAGGGAGCGAGGGGGACGGGACGTCCTGGTGTTCACTGACAGGCAGATGCAGGTCGCTCAGCTCGATCCACGGACCCTCGCAAAGGGTCTGGGCCCGCTCCAGCAGGTTTTCCAGTTCACGTACGTTGCCGGGAAAGTCGTAGCGCTCCAGGGCTTGCAGTGCTTGCGGGCTTAGTTGGGTGGCAGGCTTGTCGCTGGATTTGGCCAGGCGTTGCAGAATATGCCGCGCCAGTATCTCGATATCTCCTGGGCGCTCGCGCAGCGCGGGGACTCGCAGTTCGATCACATTCAAGCGGTAGTAGAGATCCTGGCGAAAGCGGCCGGACTCTACCTCACACTTCAGATCCTTGTGAGTGGCACAGAGAATCCGCACATCGACGGCTCTTTCCTCCTGGCTGCCCACCGGGCGCACAGACCTTTCCTGCAGTGCACGCAGTAGCTTCACCTGCATGGCTAGAGGCAGGTCGGCGACCTCGTCGAGGAACAGGGTTCCTCCCTCAGCGGCCTGGAACAGTCCAGGCTGATCAGCCAGGGCGCCACTGAAGCTGCCTTTGCGGTGACCGAAAAACTCACTCTCCATCAGTTCGCCAGGAATGGCGCCACAGTTGACCGGAATGAAGGGCGCCCTGGCCCTGGGACCCAACTGGTGGATCAAACGCGCCACTCGCTCCTTGCCACTGCCGGATTCGCCGCTGATGTAGACCGCTGCCAGGCTGGGGGCCAACTTGTCGATGTGTTGGCGCAGGTTGTCCATGGGCGGTGAGTGCCCCAACAACTGATGGTCGGGTAGGTTTTTTGTGGTGGTGGGCAGCCGCTTCAGTCTGCTGCTTATCCATTCTCGAAGGCGCATGGGGTGTAGAGGCTTGTGCAGCAGGTCGCAAGCCCCGACTTCCAGGGCGCTGGCCTGCGTGCCTGGGTCATTGCTTAGAAGTGCGACCGGCAATTGAGGGTGGCATTGGCGAATATGCAGCAGCAGGTCCAGTCCGCTGCCATCCGGCAAATGCAGGTCTGTCAGGCACAGGTCGAAGCGCTCCCGGGCCAGGTGAGTCCGAGCTTCCTGCAAGGTACGGGCACTTTGGGTGTGCAGGCGCATGCGGCCGAGGGTGATTTCCACGAGGGCACGGACTTCCATGGCCTCATCGACCACCAGCACCCTGGGCATTGGGTTCATGGCGGCTGCCGTTTTCATGGGTCAGTCAACAGCGGGCAATAGCGCCCGTGTTGGGGGGCGAGAGCTCAGTCTAGGCCCTTGGGATGGGCGGCGCAGGGTGCCGGGGGCGGGTTATTTTGTCGCCAATTGTGCGGACGATGGGTGTAGGGCTCAGCGATCCTGGCTGCCCGGGCCCTGCTCCAGATGGGCCTGGCTGCAGTACCACTGTTGTGACAGGCTCAACGCCCGGTCCTGAGGCAGGTGTACGCCGCAGTGAGCGCAGCGCACCATTGGCGTACTCGCCGGCTCCTGGGGTGTGCGGGGAGTTGCAGCGGGGCGCTTGAATTTGCGCCAGAACCATACCGCAGCGGCAATCAGAGCGATCCAGAACAGTAGACGAACCATGGTGACCAGCTTTATGGGGAAAAGAGGGAGCAGTTTATCCAAGCGTCCGGCGGGCGCACAGGCCCATAAAGCTGCGGGCATGAAAAAGGGAGACTTGAAGTCTCCCTTTTTTACTGCGGCACTATCAGTCGAACACGCCGAAGGTCATGTAGCTGAACCAGGAGCGGTCACTGTTGTTGCCAGTGGCCTCGTGCTCTTCTTCCTCGACCACGTCGCCGTTGCTGTCTTTAGGCTTGAGCTCCGACGGGATCGCGTCCTTGGCATCCTGATACTGCTTCATCACGTCCTGATTGGCGCGGGTTTCTCCCGGCGGCAGCGGTGGACGGGACTCGATAAGGCCCAGGGTGGCCTTGCTCAGCCAGGAGCGGTTGTCGGCTTCGGCCACCCGTGGCACGAACTGACCATCAACCAGGCTTGGGTGGTCAGGGTAGTTGAGCTTCAGGGTTTCCAGGCTGGTGGCAGCCAGTTCGTCCAGGTGCAGACGCTGGTAGGCCTCGGTCATCACCGCCAGGCCGTCACCCACGGAAGGGGTTTCCTGGAAGTTTTCCACCACGTAGCGGCCACGGTTGGCGGCGGCGACATAGGCCTGACGGGTCAGGTAATAGTCGGCCACGTGGATTTCGTAGGCGGCCAGCAGGTTGCGCAGGTAAATCATGCGCTGCTTGGCGTCCGGGGCGTAGCGGCTGTTGGGGAAGCGGCTGGTGAGCTGGGCGAACTCGTTGTAGGAGTCGCGGGCGGCACCCGGGTCACGCTTGGTCATGTCCAGTGGCAGGAAGCGCGCCAGCAGGCCGACGTCCTGATCGAAGGAGGTCAGGCCCTTGAGGTAGTAGGCGTAGTCGACGTTCGGGTGTTGTGGGTGCAGGCGAATGAAGCGCTCGGCGGCGGATTTCGCAGCCTCTGGCTCGGCATTCTTGTAGTTGGCGTAGATCAGCTCGAGCTGTGCCTGATCGGCGTAGCGACCAAAGGGATAGCGCGATTCCAGGGCCTTGAGCTTGGCGGTGGCGCTGGTGTAGCTGTGGTTGTCCAGGTCGGTCTGCGCCTGCTGGTACAACTCGACTTCGCTCAGGTTTTCGTCAACGACTTCCTTCGATGAGCAAGCAGCGGTCAGTGCGAGGATGGCGATCAGCAGCAGGTGTTTCACTTGCATGGCGGCTTGCGTCCCTATGACGGCCGCTGTCTTGGGCGGGGCCGTCCTGTTATGATGAGCGCCCCGTTGAAAGCCTCGGGGCAAAAGACGCCGTATTTAACCACAAGCGCGCAGCCGAAACCAAAGGCTGTGCCGACGCCCAGTCCGAGCATGTCCGATAAAATTGAACTTCGCGCAGAGGTGCCGTCCGAACTGGGCGGTCAACGCCTCGATCAAGTCGCCGCACAACTATTCGCTGAGCATTCGCGCTCGCGCCTTTCCGCCTGGATCAAAGACGGCCGCCTGACTGTTGACGGAGCGGTGATCCGCCCTCGGGACATCGTGCACGGCGGTGCCGTTCTCGAACTGACCGCCGAGCAGGAGGCTCAGGGTGAGTGGATCGCCCAGGACATCGAGCTGGACATCGTCTATGAAGACGATGACATCCTGGTGATCAACAAGCCTGCGGGCCTGGTGGTGCACCCGGCTGCCGGCCATGCTGATGGCACGCTGCTCAATGCCCTGCTGCATCACATCCCCGACATTATCAATGTGCCGCGTGCGGGTATCGTCCACCGTCTGGACAAGGACACCACCGGTCTGATGGTGGTGGCCAAGACCATTCAAGCGCAGACCCAGTTGGTGGCTCAGTTGCAGAGCCGCAGCGTCAGCCGCATCTATGAATGCATCGTGATCGGTGTAGTGACTGCGGGTGGCAAGATCAATGCTCCCATTGGTCGCCACGGCCAGCAGCGCCAGCGCATGGCGGTGATGGAGGGGGGCAAGCAGGCTGTCAGCCACTACCGTGTTCTGGAGCGTTTCCGTTCCCACACCCATGTACGGGTCAAGCTGGAAACCGGTCGTACTCACCAGATTCGGGTGCACATGGCCCACATCAACTTCCCGCTGGTGGGCGATCCGGCTTACGGCGGTCGCTTCCGCATTCCGCCGGCGGCCAGCCAGACCATGGTCGAGTCGCTGAAAAACTTCCCGCGCCAGGCCTTGCATGCGCGTTTCCTGGAGTTGGACCATCCGACCACTGGTCAACGCATGAGCTGGGAATCGCCGCTGCCGGATGACTTCGTCTGGTTGTTGTCGCTGCTCAAGCAGGACCGTGAGGCGTTCATCGGATGAGTGGCTGGCTGATTCCTGACTGGCCCGCGCCGGCTGGGGTCAAAGCCTGTGTTACTACCCGCGATGGCGGCGTCAGCCTGGCGCCGTTTGACAGCCTCAATCTGGGCGACCACGTTGAGGATCGGCCTCAAGCGGTGGCCGAGAATCGCCGGCGCCTGACCGAGCACTTCGATATTGCCCCGGCCTGGTTGCAACAGGTGCACGGGATTGCTGTGGCTCACGCCGATCCTGGCGTCGTGGTCAGCGCCGATGCCAGTTGGTCCGCCACGCCAGGCATTGCCTGTGCGGTGATGACCGCCGACTGCCTGCCTGCGTTGTTCTGCAACCGAGCCGGAACCCGGGTCGCGGCAGCCCATGCCGGTTGGCGCGGGCTGGCAGCTGGAGTGCTGGAAGCCACTCTCGACAGCCTGGATGTACCCGCCGCTGAGGTCTTGGTATGGCTGGGGCCCGCTATAGGTCCACAGAGTTTCGAAGTGGGTGCGGAGGTCCGTGAAGCTTTCGTTGCCCAATTAGCGGCCGCGGAGCAAGCCTTTGTCCCTAGCGTCAATGCCGGGCGCTTCATGGCTGACATCTACCAGTTGGCGCGCCTGCGTCTGGCCACCCGGGGTGTGACGGCGGTCTATGGTGGTGGCTACTGCACCGTGACCGATCCACGCTTCTTCTCTTATCGGCGCAGCCCACGTACCGGGCGTTTTGCCTCCCTTATCTGGCTTGAACGCTAGACTAATCTGACTTGCGTCAAGCAGCTGACGCTTGAATCTCCCAGAATCGACCGCATCTAGAGAATCATCTGGCAGGTTTCTCTATTTAGGTGTGTCCATCGCTCCGGCCTGCTCAAAAGGAAGGTGACTAATGCGTATAGACCGATTAACCAGCAAATTGCAGCTGGCCTTATCCGATTCTCAATCCTTGGCCGTTGGCCTCGATCATCCGGCCATTGAACCTGCACACCTGATGCAGGCGCTGCTGGAACAGCAAGGCGGCTCGATCAAGCCACTGCTGATGCAGGTGGGCTTCGACGTCAACAGCCTGCGCAAGGAACTGAGCAAAGAGCTCGACCAACTGCCAAAAATCCAGAACCCCACTGGCGACGTCAACATGTCCCAGGATCTGGCGCGCCTGCTCAACCAGGCCGATCGCCTGGCTCAGCAGAAAGGCGACCAGTTCATTTCCAGCGAGCTGGTACTGCTGGCCGCCATGGATGAAAACAGCAAGCTCGGCAAGTTGTTGCTGGGTCAGGGCGTGAGCAAGAAAGCCCTGGAAAACGCCATCAATAACCTGCGCGGCGGCGAGGCGGTGAATGACGCCAACGTCGAGGAGTCGCGCCAGGCCCTGGACAAGTACACCGTCGACCTGACCAAGCGCGCCGAGGAGGGCAAGCTTGACCCGGTGATCGGGCGTGACGATGAAATTCGCCGGACCATCCAGGTGCTGCAACGCCGGACCAAGAACAACCCGGTGCTGATCGGTGAACCTGGCGTGGGTAAAACCGCCATCGCCGAAGGCCTGGCCCAGCGGATCATTAATGGCGAAGTGCCTGATGGCCTGAAAGGCAAGCGCCTGCTGTCCTTGGACATGGGCGCGCTGATTGCCGGTGCCAAGTACCGTGGCGAGTTCGAGGAACGCCTGAAATCCCTGCTCAACGAGCTGTCGAAGCAGGAAGGTCAGATCATCCTGTTCATCGACGAGTTGCACACCATGGTCGGCGCCGGTAAAGGCGAAGGCTCGATGGATGCGGGCAACATGCTCAAGCCGGCCCTGGCCCGTGGCGAGCTGCATTGCGTCGGTGCCACCACGCTCAACGAGTACCGCCAATATATAGAGAAGGATGCAGCCCTTGAGCGGCGCTTCCAGAAAGTGTTGGTGGACGAGCCGAGCGAGGAAGACACCATCGCTATCCTGCGCGGCCTGAAGGAGCGCTATGAGGTGCACCACAAGGTAGCCATCACTGACGGTGCGATCATTGCCGCGGCCAAGCTCAGCCATCGTTACATCACTGATCGGCAACTGCCGGACAAGGCCATTGACCTGATCGACGAAGCTGCCAGCCGCATCCGCATGGAGATCGACTCCAAGCCGGAAGTGCTGGACCGTCTGGAGCGGCGCCTGATTCAACTGAAGGTTGAATCCCAGGCGCTGAAGAAGGAAGACGACGAGGCAGCGATCAAGCGCCTGGAAAAACTCCAGGAAGAGATTGTTCGTCTGGAGCGTGAGTACGCTGACCTGGAGGAGGTCTGGACCTCGGAGAAAGCCGAAGTGCAGGGCTCTGCGCAGATCCAGCAGAAGATCGAGCAGTCGCGTCAGGAGCTGGAAGCGGCGCGGCGTAAAGGCGACCTGAACCGCATGGCCGAGCTGCAGTACGGGGTGATCCCGGATCTGGAGCGTAGCCTGCAGATGGTCGACCAGCACGGCCACAGCGAGAACCAGTTGCTGCGCAGCAAGGTCACCGAGGAAGAAATTGCCGAAGTGGTGTCCAAGTGGACCGGCATCCCGGTGTCGAAAATGCTCGAAGGCGAGCGCGACAAGCTGTTGAAGATGGAAAGCCTGCTGCATCAACGGGTGATCGGCCAGAACGAAGCCGTGGTGGCGGTATCCAACGCAGTGCGCCGCTCCCGGGCTGGCTTGTCCGATCCGAACCGGCCAAGTGGCTCGTTCATGTTCCTCGGCCCAACTGGGGTGGGTAAGACTGAGTTGTGCAAGGCCTTGGCGGAGTTCCTCTTCGATACCGAGGAAGCCATGGTGCGGATCGACATGTCCGAGTTCATGGAGAAACACTCCGTGGCTCGCCTGATCGGTGCGCCGCCAGGCTATGTCGGTTATGAAGAAGGTGGCTACCTGACCGAAGCCGTGCGTCGCAAGCCGTACTCGGTCATCCTCCTGGACGAAGTCGAGAAGGCGCACCCGGATGTGTTCAATATCCTGCTGCAGGTTCTGGAAGATGGTCGCCTGACGGACAGCCACGGACGCACCGTGGACTTCCGCAACACGGTGATCGTCATGACCTCCAACCTGGGCTCGGCACAGATCCAGGAATTGGTAGGGGATCGCGAGGCACAGCGGGCAGCGGTGATGGATGCGGTGTCCACCCACTTCCGGCCGGAGTTCATCAACCGGGTCGACGAAGTGGTGATCTTCGAGCCTCTGGCACGGGATCAGATCGCTGGCATCACGCAGATCCAGTTGGGGCGCCTGCGCAGCCGTCTGGCGGAGCGCGAGCTGAGCCTGGAACTGAGCGACGAGGCCTTGGACAAGCTGATCGCCGTGGGTTACGACCCGGTGTAT
Organism: Pseudomonas danubii; assembly: GCF_042980055.1. NCBI lineage: Bacteria > Pseudomonadati > Pseudomonadota > Gammaproteobacteria > Pseudomonadales > Pseudomonadaceae > Pseudomonas > Pseudomonas danubii. The sequence goes on along the minus strand of NZ_CP116502.1, from coordinate 210,134 downwards.
GGCGCACGGCCGCTGAAGCGTGCGATCCAGCGCTGGATCGAGAACCCGTTGGCCCAGTTGATCCTGTCCGGTGGCTTCCTGCCAGGAGCAACAGTCACTGCATCGGTGCGGGACGATGAAATCGTCTTTGCCTGATCGCACAGTGGCGTATTGATGAAAAGGCCTCGCATGGCGAGGCCTTTTTTTTCACTAGGGCGTTGAACTGAAAGGAAAAGGCTTGTAAAGTGCGCCCCGCAGTCAGTCACCCCCTAGGTTTTTTCTGATGTAGAAGAAACCGGCAATGAAGTCGCAAATCATTGTCTTAAAAGCAATTTAAGGGGTTGACAGGTAGTTTGAAGATTGTAAAATAGCGCGCCTCAGAGGCATGAACGTAGCGATACGGGAAAGCCGAAGAGGATGAAGTAAAAACGTTGTAACTTGAAATATGTAGTTCCGTGATAGCTCAGTCGGTAGAGCAAATGACTGTTAATCATTGGGTCCCAGGTTCGAGTCCTGGTCACGGAGCCAATTTCAAACCGGGGTATAGCGCAGTCCGGTAGCGCGCCTGCTTTGGGAGCAGGATGTCAGGAGTTCGAATCCCCTTACCCCGACCATTTTTGGGTCGTTAGCTCAGTTGGTAGAGCAGTTGGCTTTTAACCAATTGGTCGTAGGTTCGAATCCCACACGACCCACCATTTTTGAGACCAGTTCGCTGGAATCGAATCTTAAGATCAGACGCCAAAAGCTCTGTTCGCAGAAGGCGCCTTTTAAAGGTGCCTTTTTTTTACCGGGGTATAGCGCAGTCCGGTAGCGCGCCTGCTTTGGGAGCAGGATGTCAGGAGTTCGAATCCCCTTACCCCGACCATATTCACGATAAAAGGCACCTCTAGAGGTGCCTTTTATCGTTTGTCTGTAAAAAAGCGCTGAGGTCGAGGGGCAGCCCGGGAGGCGAGCCTCTTGTTGTCAGTCGATAGGCAGTTCTTCCCAGACCTTACGTTGTTCAAACAGGCGCTGTTCGAGGGTGATGATGGCCTGTTTCACCTGTTCCACGCATTCCTTGATCATGTTCAGGGACAGGTCGGGGCTCAGGCAGGCATCTTCCAGCTGACGACAACTCTCTACCAATTCTTCGCCTTTGACCACGCGCGCAGCGCCCTTGATACGATGCGCCAACTCTGCCAACTCAGCTGTTGCCTGCTCTTGAAGCAAGGTGTCGAGGCTCTGCATGTCCATGCGATTGTTACTGAGCAACTCACTCAAGATGTGATGCAACATCGTCGGCTCGCTGCCCACCAGGGTATGCAATGACTCCAGGTCGAATACCCGGGGAGAGCGGGGGCTGGTGGGCTTCGTGGGGATGAGGTTCTCACGTTCGCTCTCATCGGCCTGTCCCATGGCCAGCAGACGTTCTTCCAACTCATCCAGGCTGATGGGTTTGATCAGGCAATCATTCATTCCCGCCTGGATGCAACGTTCCACTTCTTCCTGCTGGGCGTCGGCGGTCAGGCCGATGATCATCATTGGTTCGCAGGCCTTGTCCCGCTCATCCTGGCGGATCGCCCGGCTCATCTCGGCGCCGTTCATGATGGGCATGTGGCAGTCGGTGATGATCACGTCAAAGTCCTGCTCGCGCCAGAGATGCAGTGCTTCCAGGCCGTTCTCCGCTTCGAACACGTCATGTCCGAGAAAGCACAGCTGCTGCTGCAGGACCTGGCGGTTCACCGGATGATCGTCTACCACCAGAATCTGCAAACGGTGCGTGTAGCGCCTCTTGACCTGAGGCGGACGCTCAGAGGTGGCCGTGCGCTCCAGTACTTGCAAACGCAGCGCCACATCCACCCGGGTGCCATGCCCCAGGGTGCTGCTCATCGACACCTGGCCACCCATCATTTCGCACAGGGAACGACAAATCACCAGGCCCAGCCCCGTGCCTTCGATGTTCTGCACGTTGCGCTCTACCTGGGCGAAGGGTTGGAACAGGCGTTGCTGGTTACTGGGGGAAATACCAATTCCCGAGTCTTCGACACTGAGCTCGACCCGCAGCACAGCGTTTTCCACTAGCTCGCCGGAAATGGTCACCTTGATAAAACCGGCTTCGGTGAACTTGATGGCATTGCTCACCAGATTGGACAGGATCTGCTTGAAACGCATCCCGTCCACCAGTACATCGCCGTTGATGCTGGAGTCGATCTCGAGGATCAGGCTCAGGCATTTCTGCCGGGCCAGCCCCTCGAACACTCTAGCCACTGATTCCACCAGTTCGCGCAGGTTGGCGCGTTTGGGCGAGAGGCTCAGGCGTCCGGACTCGATGCGGGCAATGTCGAGGATATCGCCGATCAGCTCCAGCAGGCTCTTGGCCGAACTGTAGGCGATTTCAATGCTGGAGCGCTCGATCCGATCGCTGTCGGCGCGTTTGAGCGCCAGTTCCAGAATGCCGATGATGGCGTTCATTGGCGTGCGTATTTCATGGCTCATGGTGGCCAGGAAGGTGGTCTTGGCCCGGCTGGCCTCATCGGCGAGATTCTTCGCCTCCTTCAGTTCCTGAACCAGATGACGGTGCTTGGTTATGTCCAGCCAGCCGCAGATCACGCCCTTTGTGACACCGGTGGCGTCCTGGAATGGCTGAATCCAGTGCTCGATCCAGACGTCCTTGCCCTGCAATTGCACGGCATATACCGAGGTAATGGTCTTGCCGTCATTGATCGCTTGCAGGTAGTTCTGGTGCAGGTCGGGTCCTGCCGCAAAGTGCTCATCAGGCAGTTCCTGCACGGTCTTGTCCAGGACGTCCTCGGCACTCAGACCGACGCTCTGCAGATAGCTGCGGTTGCAGGACAGCATGTTGCCCTCAATGTCCCGGAGATAGAGGGCCGGGGGCATGTTCTCTGCCAGGGTCTCGATAAAGCGCAATTGCTCATTGAGCGTTTTCTCGGCCTTGACCCGGCGTTGCAGATAGAAGACCCAGAGCAGCGACAGCAGGAGCAGCAACGAAGCGCCAGCTATGATTTCGGCGATCATCAACGCGTAATCGCGCCAGGTTTCGCTGCTCATGCCCGGCGGTGAGCGCCAGTGGTTGGCGATGGCGTTCAAATCGTCCGTCGGGAGGCTGATCAGGGCTTTGTCGAGGATGGATTGCAGTTCCGAATCGCTTCGCCTCAGGGCAAAGCTGGCGGTCGCCTGCCGGGTGTGAATCAGATCGGCAACAGCCAGGCGATTCTGGAACAGGCGGACAATGTAGTAACGCGAGGCCGGCAATGAAACCACCGCGGCATCGGCGCCGCCGGTATAGACCATGTTCATGGCGTCCAGCGAGGTGCCGACTTCAATGACTTTGGCTTTCGGGTAGCGCTCGCGCACATGCTGCAGTGTCACGTGTCCGGAAGGGATGGCCAGGCGCTTGTTTGCCAGGTCTCCAGGCCGCTGTGCCATGCCTTTCTTGTCGGTCTGGGTCACGAGGACGAAGGGACTGGTCAGGAAGGAGCGAGTGAAGCGCAGGTTGTCTTCGCGTTGTTCACTGGCAGTCATGATGGCCAGGTCGGCCTCTGATCGGCGCAAGGCTTCAATCTGTTCCGGGTAGCCGCCGTTGCGAGCGGTGACCTGGAAGTCGAGTCCGGTGCGCTGTGATAGCACGTCCAGCAGTTCAGCGGTGACACCCGAGAAAACGCCATTGGCGTCGAAGAAGGCAATGGGCGCCAGATCGTCATTGATCACCAGGCGTATGACTGGGTTGCGGGCTATCCAGCGCGACTCTTCCGGCGTCAGTGCCATCCTTTGGTCCGACGCAATGAAGCCGCTACCCACCCAGCGCCGACTCAGATTGAGGAGTTTTTCCTTACCGATCGCGTCGATGCTCTGGTTGATAATCCGCAGCAGGCGCTGGTTATCCTCTTGGAGCGCATAACCGTAGCCGCCTTGGGAAAAGTCGGCGAAGCGCTCGAACTTGAGAAAGCCGTAGTAGGAACGATTGATGCGGAAGTAGGCGCTCAGAACATCGTCCACGTACATGTCGGTATGGCCAAAGGCTGCCGCGGCTATGGCCTCGTCATGGGTGGGATAGACCATCAAGTGGGCCAAGGGAAAGCGCGACTGCAGTTGCGCGCTGTGTTCCTGGGCCACAGAAACTCGTAATCCGGCCAGGTTGGAGGGCGATTTGCGCAATTCATCCTTGCGTTTGAACAGTGCCAGTCGGGCTTCGGCGAAGGGGCGAGTAAACCTGACGGCCTCGGCAGGCTGCTCGGAGCTGTAGCTACCTAGCAAGTCGATATTGGCAGCCTGTAAGGCTTGCATGGCCTCTGCCCGGGTGGCAAAGGACACGATCTTGATGCGAACCCCGAGTATCTGCCCAATCAGAGCGCTGACGTCAGCGGTAATGCCCTCGTAGTGATTGTCGTTGTAGCTGACATTGAAGGGGGACGATTCTGTAGCCACGGCACCGATTTTCAGTTCCGACCTGTGGCGCAGCCAACGCCAGTCTTCATCGTCAAGGGCAAGGTCGTGGTGATCGAGGCGTGCCGTGCTGTACAGCGTATTGGGCAAACTCGGAAGCTGGGCCGCTGCCGGTTGAACAGCCAATATCGCCAAGCAGATAAAAAGCCAGAAAAGTCGTGAATGCATGATCGCTTCAGATAGTGGGGGGCCAGATGGCTCGATCAACGAGTCACAACGCAATGAGCGCCGGGCGGGCGGTACAGAACCTGAGCAACGGGTCGCCTCTTTGATCGGCTCTCCCAAGGGACTAACGAATGCAGTAGGCAATGAAATGGCTTTCCGGCATCGGGCGTGCAAACACGAAGCCCTGGGCTATGTCGCATCCCAGTTCCAGTAGGCGTTCCTGCTGCTCGCGGGTTTCCACTCCTTCGATAATCAGCGACATACCCAATGAACGGGCGAGCGCCACCGTGTAGCTAATGATGGCGCTGCTTCTGGGGTGATGCCCCATCTTGCGCACGAAAGTGCCGTCGAGCTTGATCTGACTGAAGGGCAACTCGCAGAGGCGATCCAGGGAGGAGTAGCCCGCACCGAAGTCATCCATGGCCAAGCCGCAGCCCATTACCCGCAGGCGTACCAGATTTTCCAGGCTACTGGCGGGAGCGCTGATCAGACTGGTTTCGGTGATTTCAAAGGTGATGCTGCTGGATGGAACCTGAAACAGCACGAGCAGGGTGGCAATGGATTCGGTCAGGGTCTGGGACGCCAGCTGTGATGGGTGCAGATTGAACGAGAAACTCAGGGGAATGCCTTTTTGCGCCAGTTTGCGGCGTAAGGCCAGGCCCTGGTCGAACAGTTGCCAGAACAGGCGGTCCAGCAAGCTGTGGTGTTCCATGATGTGCAGGAAGTGCGAAGGCGGCAGTACTCCCAGCTGTGGATGATTCCAGCGGGCTAGCGCTTCCGCCCCTTGGAGCGACGCGTTGTCGAGTGCCACCTTGGGTTGGTAGTAGGGTTCGAATTCGCCGTTGTCCAGGCCGCGAATCACGTCCGCCAGGGTGGGTAGTTCGGACTTTTTCAGAGCAGTGACCAGACCGTGGCGCTGGTTCTGATAACGAGTCAGCAGGGTGGTCAGGCGCTCCAGATTGAAGGGCTTGCCCAGATCACCCAGGAAGTTCAAGCCCAGGCGCCTGATCATCGAGGCGGTAGTTTGGCGCAGAATCGGCTCGATCTGGCTGCACAGGATCACGGAGTGCAGTTTGCCGCTTTGGCTGGCGTGGCGTAGGAAGGCCAAACCGTCCATTCCGGGCATTTTCAGGTCACAGATGGCAATGTCCATCCTTTCGCAGTGCTCCAGCAGTGCCAGGGCTTCACTACCGCTGGCCGCTTCATGCACCTGCCCAGGCATCACTTTTTTCAATGCAGTGACGGTAACCAGGCGTTGCAGCGGTTCATCTTCCAGGACCAGAACGTTCAAATTTTGCATTGCCGGCTCATGTCATTATTTGCCGGTCATAGTGCTAAGGCTCTAGAGTTGCAACCATTAGGCAAATCCTTATGTGCAGTAGGAAATTTCTCATTGAAAAATCAGACTGTCTGATTCCTTAAGGAGGAGTCATTAACCCCTTGTATCCTCTGTTATTTGCCGGGAATCTGAGATTTCTGGACGACATCAAGGTGCTGTGCACGAAATTTCTACATGACATCAGCGTCTTTATACGGATACGTAAGTTGCAGCATACAGGGTGCGGTTACGTATATTTTCCGGTCGGTCCGGCTCAACCGAAGGCCGGGTTTTTAAGGTGAAGTGACAATATGCACAGCGTATTGATAGTTGACGATCATCCTGTTGTTCGGCTCGCCGTTAAGGTCTTGCTGGAAAAGAACAACATGCGGGTGGTGGCCGAAACAGACAATGGATTGGATGCGCTGGAGTTGGTGCGCGAGCATGGGCCGGATGTGGTAATCCTCGATATCGGTATTCCCAAGCTGGATGGCCTCAAGGTGCTTTCACGTATCAAGGCTCTGGGCTTGCCCACTGAAGTGCTGGTGCTGACCTCGCAGTCGATTGAAAGCTTCTGCAGACGCTGTATTCAGCTGGGAGCTCGGGGTTTCGTCAACAAGGAGGAGGATCTGGGCAATCTGGTGGTGGCTCTGAATGCAGTGTTGGCCGGCTACACTTTTTATCCGTCGATGGCTTTGGATGTTTCCATGCCCACGGCGGAACAACAGTCCGAGGCCGAGCAGATAGGCCTGCTGACTGATCGGGAAATGATCGTGTTGCAGTATCTAGCACAGGGACATTCCAACAAGGCCATTGGTGAAAAACTGTTCTTGAGCAACAAGACAGTCAGCACCTACAAGACCCGACTGTTGCAGAAACTGGGGTTGGGGTCGCAAGTAAGCCTGGCGGAGTTTGCCAAGCGCAATGCTTTGATTCCATAAAGTGAACATGGTCGGTTACTTGTAATGTCGAGTTTTCACTTAGTTGTGTCTGGATCGCTACCGAACGATGGGGCATGCCGTGTTTGCTCGTTGTGCATGACTTCGAAAGTATCCGGGCAGACGCCTGAGTGAAATGCATGGCATCTGTTTCTATTGGGTTTCAGGGCTCATCCTGGATAAGCCCTGAAAGCTCTTGTTGCTTAAGCTTTTTCTCGTTGGGTTTCAGAGGTAATCGCTGCAATCTTCACGGCTTGTTGGCTTTGTAGATGCCTGTTGATCAAGAGCGCGTTGAGCATCCCGGTCGAGTGGTCCTGATTGTTTCTTCAGCGGTCGATGATGTTGTGCTGTGGTCCGTAGGGCAGCCGGGTGATGTTTTCCGCGCCTTGGGAGTGGACGATCAGAATGTCGTGCTCACGATAACCACCGGCACCTGGACTGCCTTCGGGTAGCCTGATCATCGGCTCCATGGACACCACCATGCCGGGCTCCAGCACAGTGTCTACGTCCTCGCGAAACTCCAGCCCGGTCTCGCGCCCGTAGTAGTGATTGAGGATGCCGAACGAGTGGCCGTAGCCGAAGGTCCGGTATTGCAGCAAGTCGTGTTCCAGGTAGATTTCGTTCAACTGTCGGGCAATGTCGCTGCAGCGGGCTCCGGGCTTGATCAGTTGCAATCCGGCCTCATGCACCTTGAGGTTGATTTCCCACAGCCGCAGATAAGCGTCGGGACAATGCCCAAGGAACAGTGTGCGCTCCAGCGCGGTGTAGTAACCGGCGATCATCGGGAAACAGTTGAGGCTGAGTATCTCTCCCGGGCTGATGCGCCGCGAGGTCAGCGGATTGTGTGCGCCGTCGGTATTGATCCCTGATTGAAACCAGGTCCAGGTGTCCATCAATTCGGCTGCGGGAAAGGTCCGGGCGATTTCCCGCACCATGGCCTGTGTGGCGTGCAGGGCCACATCGTATTCCGATACCTGATCCTGCAGGGCATCGATGGCGGCGGCCCCGCCGATGTCGGCGATGCGTGCACCCTGGCGGATCAGTGCCTGTTCTTCGACTGACTTGAGCATGCGCATGCTCATGCACGGGGCAGCGATATCCAGGAGTTGCGCCCGAGGATAGAGCTCGGCGAAGGCCTGGTGGCTGGGCAGGGTCAGTTGATCGAACTCCAGGCCCAGCCGTGCTGCCTGCGGCAAGGCCTGTTTGACCGCGACGAAGAAGTTGCCCCGGTGCCAGTCGGTGTACACCACCTGATCATCGCAGACCGCCCGACGCCCGGGCTGCCCGCCGTCGATATTGGCGCTGATCAGCACGCTACGTTCCCGGGTCACCACCAGGGCGTACTGACGGCCGAAAGAGCAATACAGGAAGTCGGCGTAGTAGTTGATGTTGTGGTAGGAGGTGAACAGCGCCGCGTCGATATCCTGCTGGGCCATGTAGGCTCGCAGCGTGCTCAGGCGCTGGGCGTATTCTTCAAGGGAGAAGGTTGAAGGGACTTTTTCACCGTTGTGGATCTGAAGGGTCTTGGGCATCTGCATGGCACGGGTCCTTGTCTGCAATGAGCGATGCGCGGCGCCACACTCGGGTGGGCCATGAAGCGGCATTGCAGCAGACTGGGGAGGTGTGGGCATGCGTGATACCGACCTTGATGTGGTTGTCAGCGCGGCGGTTCAAAGGGGCAGGAGAGGTTGAAACATGGGCTTCTTTCATGAAGTGCACCGCTAAACCGGGTAGCACAACCTAGTAGTTCTTATAGGTTTTGCCTGGTCGGCTCCTATCGAGCGTGGCATTCTAGGCCCTGCTGTTAAGGATCAGACAGTAAGGAGACTGAACGGATGCAAAGCAGGCTCGCGGAAGTTAACTCTCGTCTTTTGCTCGGAAACACATTGCATGAGCGGATGGCGGGGACCATGGAAGTGGCCTCGGGGTTGGGGTTCGATGCCCTGGTTTACGACTACAGTCCGGTGCCTTTTGATCAGCAGGGCGAACTGATCATTCCCAGTGCAATGGTCTGCAATACCCCAAAGGACTGGCTGGAGCTCTGGTGCGACGAGGGGTATTACCATATCGACCCGGTCCAGCAGGTGGCGCTGGACAGCATTTCTCCCTTTATCTGGTCCTACAGACCCGAAGCGGAAACCGTCTTGCGCCAGGCTATGGGGCAGCAGCACGCGCCGGTATCGAGTTACCTGCAGCATCATCAAATGTCCCATGGCATGACTGTTCCCATTCACTTGCCTGGTGGTGGTTTCGCCAGCCTGACCGGTTTGCGCTCGGGCAGTACCCAGGTGGCCTTGCATGATCTGCAACAGGTCTTGAGGGATTTCACGCTTCTTTCTCATGCTCTGCAGGAACACCTCTACCCACCGCTCAGTAAAAGCATTCGCAGCTATCCGGTTCAACTGACCAAGCGCGAGCGCGAGTGCCTGAAATGGGCGGCCGAGGGCATGACCTCTGGTGAAATTGCTGAACGCCTGCAGCGTTCCGTGGCCACCATCAACCTGCATCTGACCTCGGCGATGCACAAGTTGGGCGCCAAGAATCGGGTTCAGGCTGTGGTTCGAGCCGTTCACTATCGCTTGCTGGAAAACTAAAGCGAGCACAACCGGCCCGGTCTTATCGCTGATACGGGGGGCGAGGCCGAAAATGACACAGGGTGATCGTCATCAGGGAGTGATGCGCAATGAAAGCAAGTAAACCACCACAGGAAGGTTATGCCTCCTTTGGCTCCTGGCAGACCTGGTATCGGGTGACGGGGGATCTGCAGAATGGTCTGACGCCCCTGGTGATATTGCACGGCGGCCCGGGCTGCACTTATGACACTGTTGATGCCTTCAGGGATGTGGCGGCCAGTGGCCGGGCGATCGTTCAGTTCGATCATCTCGGCAGTGGATTTTCCACTCGCCTGGAGGACAAGCCTTCTTCATTCTGGAGCGTCGAGCTGTATCTGGAAGAGCTGAACAATCTTCTGGATCACCTGCGCATCAGTGAGGACTACGCCTTGCTCGGACATTCCTGGGGTGGGGCGCTGGCCAGCGAGCATGCCGTCTTGACCCCTGCGGGCCTGCGGGCCCTGATCATCGCCAATGCCCCGGCCGACATGCTGACCTGGCAGGCTGAAACCCTGGGTTTGCGTGAGGCCTTGCCAGAGGGGGTCTTGCAGACGCTGATCGGCCACGAGCAGGCTGGAACCCTCCATAGCGCCGAATATGTGCAGGCGTCGCAAGTGTATTTTGAACGGCACGTGTGCCGGCTTCGGCCTTGGCCGGAAGAGGTGGTACGCATTTTTTCCAGGGGATGTTGCGCTACCACGATGGAAAGTGTGCCGCAGCGGGCTAGGAATTTCCCTCTCCTGAGCAACCTGCAGGACTGGAGCGTTGTCGAGCGCCTGCCGCGAATCAAGGTGCCGAGCCTGCTGATCTCAGGGCGTTACGACGAAGCAACCCCCGTAGTGGTCAAACCCTATCTGGACAACGTTCCAAACATTCGCTGGGCACTGTTCGAGAACTCCAGCCACATGCCCCATATCGAGGAGCGGGTTGCCTGTATGGGAACGGTGGTGAGCTTTCTGGATGAGTGTCTGTAGCACACGCTTCGCCCGCCCGTGCACCCCACTACCTTGCGTAGCGGGGCGTACTTTCAGGCGCTTAGTGCAACTTCAAGCGTGGGTCGGTGCCTCGTCCAATCCGGCTGCCGAGCATCAGCATCGCCGTGCGGAACACTCCGTACAGGGCCATTTGGTGCATGCGATACAGCGAGATGTAGAACATCCTTGCCAGCCAGCCTTCGAGCATCACGCTGCCGGTGAGATTGCCCATCAGGTTGCCCACCGCCGAGAAGCGCGAGAGCGAGATCAGCGAACCGTAGTCGGTGTACTTGTAGGTCGGTAGGTCTTTGCCTTCGATACGCAGTTTCAGCGATTTTGCCAGCAGTGAGGCTTGTTGGTGCGCAGCCTGGGCCCGTGGCGGTACGTTGCGGTCGCTGCCCGGTTGAGGGCAGGCGGCGCAGTCGCCGAAGGCAAAGATGTTCTCGTCACGGGTGGTCTGCAGGGTTGGCAGCACCTGGAGCTGGTTGATGCGGTTGGTTTCCAGGCCGTCGATGTCCTTGAGGAAACCCGGCGCGCGGATGCCGGCAGCCCACACCTTGAGGCTGGCGGGAATGGTCTGGCCATCAGCGGTGATCAGACTGTCGGCGGTCACCTCACTGACTGAAGCGTTGGTCAGCACTTTGACCCCGAGTTTCTCCAGGGTCTTGTGCACCGGCCCGCTGATGCGCTCGGGCAGGGCCGGCAGCACCCGTGGCCCGGCTTCGATCAGGGTGATGTGCATGTTTTCCGGGAGGATCCGATCCAGGCCGTAGGCGGCCAGTTCATGGGCGGCGTTGTGCAGTTCCGCTGCCAGTTCCACACCGGTGGCACCGGCGCCGACGATGGCCACGCTGATCTGTTCCACGGCATCTGTCTGCCCGGCGTGGGCCCGCAGGTAGTGATTGAGCAGTTGCTGGTGGAAGCGTTCGGCCTGTTTGCGGGTGTCGAGGAACAGGCAATGCTGGGCGGCGCCCTGGGTGCCGAAGTCGTTGGTGGTACTGCCCACGGCGATCACCAGGGTGTCGTAGCCCAGTTCACGGGCCGGCAACAGTTCTGTGCCTTCCTCGTCATAGGTGGCAGCCAACTGGATCTTTTTCTGTTGACGATCGAGCCCGCTCATACGGCCCAGCTGGAACTCGAAGTGGTTCCATTTTGCTTGGGCAACGTAGTTGAGTTCGTCTTCGGAGGAGTTCAGTGAGCCGGCGGCCACTTCGTGCAGCAGGGGTTTCCAGATATGGGTCAGGTTGGCGTCCACCAGCATCACACTGGCGGTGCCGCGCTTGCCCAGGGTTTTACCCAGGCGGGTCGCCAACTCCAGGCCGCCGGCGCCGCCGCCAACGATGACAATACGATGAGTCATGGGGATATCTCGCAAGGCTAAAAGAAATCGGTGCAGTCAACCGAGCGAGCGCGATGCAGCTCATAGCGTCAGGTAACTGATAAAACGGCTCAACAGGCCCAGGGCGACCGTCACCACGACCACCACCACAAGGAGCATCCACGGCCGAAAGGGCCGGCGCTCGACTCGGTGCTGGGGCAGTTGCAGGTATTCTTCGACATGGCGTTGGTCGTCGGGGTTCAGGCGGCTGCTCATAAAGGGCCTCGTCAGGTAGACGTCGCAACACAGGGGAATGTTACAGCGCGATGCAATCGAGCATTTACCGAGCATAGCCGCTGCGCGTGGGGGCTCGATGACGAAGTCCCGGCGTTGGCAGGCAAGAGCGCTTTTTTACCATTGCCCGGGATATTGCGCCATGCCCAGGCGAGGCGGATTGACGGACTTTACAAACTGATGCCGACGTCGAAAACGATACTGCGGCCCAGGTTGCTACGCAGGAACTCCGGCGCATCCGGATGGGCGAACAGCACCCGGGCGAAGGTCGGTCCCACCAGGGACAGCGAGCGCCAGCCCTGGCGCAGGTACTCGGTGGGGGGCGGGAAGTGGCTGTTCAGATCCAGCACTTCACGTTTCAGGGCGGCGAAGGCGATGATGTCCAGCTCCCCGAGGTTCATCCCACGCTCCTTGTAGTTGTGGGCCTTCTTGCGCAGGGTCGGCCCGAGGCGCAGCAACAGTTCGTTAGCCGGGATGCGCTTGGGCTTGGCTTCGCGTCGTACCAGTTGGCTCAGGGAAAATGCGCTGCGCCGGCGTTGCAGTTCGTCGCGCCATTCATCATTGAGTCGGCGGCCTTCATCAAGGACGAAGAACACCTCGAAACTGGCCTCGCGAAACAGCACATCCGGCGGTTCCTGCCCGGCGGCGCTGAATTCGTCGTTGCGATAGGGAATATTCAGGCCTTGCAGCAGGCGCTGGCAGACCCAACGCTCACGCTCCCATTTGCGGGCATTGGACAGAAACGCGTTGGCTTGTTCGGCCTGAATGGTGAGCAGGCGCAAAAAATCTGAGTCATCCATATCCCCAAGCTTAGCGCTCAAATATGACCTTAAAAACCACGTTTCTCGAAAAACCTCTGCACCCGGTGCCTGGCGGTGCTTGCTCGAGCCTGCCCAGGGGCGGTGTAGACTGTTTCCCGTCCTACCCCTCGATAAGGAGTGTGCAGTGAAACGCTGGTCAATTCTGTTGCTGGGCCTGTTGCCCCTGTGGACCCAGGCCCTTGAAATCGGTGAGCGTCTGGCACCCTGGACCTTGCTGGATCAGTTCGATCAAGCCTACAGCCTCGATTCACAGGCGCAGATCCTGCTGGTGGCGCGCGGTATGGACGCGGCCAAGGTGGTGAACGGGGCGCTCAAGGACAAGCCCAAGGATTATCTGCAGGCGCGTCACGGGGTGTTTGTCGCGGATATCCAGCGCATGCCGGCGCTGATCGCCAAGATGTTCGCAGTTCCGGCCATGCGTGATTATCCCTACCGGGTGATGCTCGACCGCGAAGGGCGTGTGGCCTCTCGTTACCCTGCCGCCGAGGACAAGGTCTTGTGGCTGCAGTTGCAGGACGGCCAATTGGTGTCTCGGCAGGAATTCACCACCGTCGAGCAACTGAAGACTGCGCTGGAGAAAGCCCGGCCATGATCAGCGCGGCGCTGCTGTCACCGGCAAGCCTGAGCATCGGCTGGCTGCTGTATGTGCCGGTTCTGATCTGGGCGGTGTGGCGGGCGCCCTGGGTCGAGCTGTTCACCGACAGTCGCCGTCAGCATCTACTGTTCGGAACGGTGTTTGCGTTGTTTCTGCTGTGGTTGGTGCGCCGGGATTTCGATACTGGAGTGTCTTATCACTTCATCGGCATGACGGCGGTGACCTTACTGCTGGATTGGCCACTGGCGATTGTCGGTGGCCTGATTGCGCAGCTGGGCTTGCTGGCACTGGGGCGGCAGGAGCTGGCGGCACTGGGGGTCAATGGCGTCTTGCTGATCCTGTTGCCGGTGGCGGTAACCGAGGCCTGTGCCGGTCTGGTGGAGCGGGCTCAACCGCGCAATCCCTTCGTCTATATCTTCTGCTCCGGATTCTTCGCCGCGGCCCTGTCGGCGCTGTTGTGCCTGCTTTGTGGCCTGGGGCTCTTGTGGCTTGATGGGCGTTTCGCCATGCCCGAATGGCTGGAGGATTTTGTCGGCTACCTGTGGCTGATCATCTTTCCCGAGGCATTCATCAACGGCATGGTGATCAGCGCCCTGGTGGTGTTCTGCCCGGAATGGCTGGAAACCTTCAATCGCACCCGCTACCTCAGTGCGCCCTGGAAGGATGAGGACCCGCGCCCTTGATCCATATCAACTCCGAGCCTGGGGCCGCGCTGCATGCTCGGCAAAAATCTCAGGAGTGCGGTCATGAGCGTCTATCAGTGGGCCCGGCAAGAAGTGCGCGACAGTCTGCACAGTGCCCAGCAGGAAGGGTTTGAACCGGGTTTGAGCCTGCGGGCGCTGCTCAGCGCGGTGGTGCAGCAGAGCAAGGGCGTACGTAGCATCGAGGATCTGGCTGACGAGCTGCAGTTCCTCGCGGAGAACCTCGACGACGATCAGGACTACAGCTTCATGCGGCCCTGATCGGCGTCGGTTCGAGCACTCAGTGAGCGCGGGGCGGCAGTTCTTCCGAGAACAGTTCGTCCTCGGCATCCGGGCTCACTGGAATCTTGTGTTCCTCGGCGGCCCAGGCCCCCAGGTCGATCAATTTGCAACGGTCGGAACAGAACGGCCGGTTGGTGTTGGTCGCGGTCCATTCCACGGGGGCGCCACAGGTTGGGCATTCGACGGTCAGGGGTTGGCTCATGACTGGCCTCCACGCAAAGTTAGGTAAAAGTGATGCAGGCGTTCGACCTCGCTGCGCAACCAGGCGTGATCGCGGTCGTTGACCAGCACATCGTCGGCGTGACGCAGGCGCTCCTCGCGGCTGGCCTGGGCCTGGAGAATCGCCTGGACCTGCTGTTCGCTGATCTGGTCGCGCTGCAAGGTGCGTTCGATCTGCAATTGTTGCGGCACATCGATCACCAGAATCCGTTGGGTCATCCGGAACTGGCCTGACTCGATCAGCAGTGGCGACACCAGGATCGCGTAAGGCGATTCTGCACGGGCCAGATGGCTGACGATCTCCTCGGCAATCAGCGGGTGCAATAGCGCCTCCAGCCAGCGACGCTGTTCGGGGACTTCGAAGATCAGCTTGCGCAGTGCCGCGCGATCCAGTTGGCCGTCGGCCTGCAGCACGCCGTCACCAAAGTGCTGGGCAATCTGTTCCAAGGCCGGGCGGCCCGGTTCCACCACCCAGCGAGCGGCGTGATCGGCATCGATCACATGCACTCCCAGGTCGATGAAGTGCTGGGCGGCAGCGCTTTTGCCGCTGCCGATGCCGCCGGTGAGGCCGAGGGTCCAGGGTGTGTTTACGGAGCGAGTCATTGGAAACCGACAAACTGCAAATAGAAGTCGGTCATTTGACCACCCCAGAGCAAGGCAATCCAGCCGGCAATGGCCAGAAAGGGGCCGAAGGGGATGGGCGTCGAGGTCTTGGCCCGGTTCAGGCGCAGCATGACAGTGCCGAGAATCGCTCCCACCAGCGAGGACAGGAGCAAGGTCAGCGGCAGGATCTGCCAGCCGCCCCAGGCGCCAAGCATCGCTAGCAGCTTGAAGTCGCCGTGGCCCATGCCGTCCTTGCCGGTCAGCAATTTGAACAGCCAGAACACTGACCACAGGCACAGATAGCCGAGTACCGCGCCCCACAGGGCATCCTCCAGGCTCGCCAGTACCTCGAAGCTATTGGCAATCAGTCCCAGCCACAGCAGTGGCAACACCAGCACGTCTGGCAGCAGTTGGTGATCGGCATCGATCAGGCTCATGGCCAGTAACCCCCAACTGAGGATCAGCAGCAGGCCCGCGGGCCAGCCAAAACCGAAGTGCCAGGCGACGTACGCCGAGATCAGCCCGCAAGCCAGTTCGGTTAGTGGGTAGCGCGGGCTGATGGCGGTCCTGCAGTGGGCGCAACGGCCCCGCAGCCACAGATAGCTGAGCAGGGGAATGTTTTGCCAGGGGCGGATCGGTTGTGCGCAATGGGGGCATTGGGAGTGGGGCAGCAGCAGGTTGTAGGGCGCCGCTACAGGCTCCGGGGGCAGTCCCAGCACTTCGTGGGCTTGAGCCCGCCAATCGCGTTCAAGCATTTTCGGCAGGCGCCACACCAGCACGTTCAGAAAGCTGCCTACGAGCAGCCCCAGTACCAGGGCCGCAGTCACGAAGGCCAGGGGGTAAAGGGTCATGGCTTCAGTCAAGGACATGTTCAGATCGCTGTGCCGAGTTGAAAGATGGGCAGGTACATGGCAACCACCAGGGCGCCGACGATACTGCCCAGGATGACCATGATCAACGGCTCCATGAGGCTGGTCAGGCTGTCGACCAGGTGGTCCACCTCGACCTCATAATGCGCTGCGACTTTTTCCAGCAGATGATCCAGCATTCCGGACTCTTCACCGATGGCGGTCATCTGGATCGCCATAGTAGGGAAGACGCCGCTGGCACGCATGGCAAAGTTCAGTTGCATGCCACTGGCCACCTGTTGGCGGATGCGTTCCACCGCTTGCCTGAAGACCTTGTTGCCGCTGGCTCCGGCCACTGAATCCAGGGCCTGGACCAGAGGCACGCCAGCCGCGAAGGTGGTGGCCAGCGTACGGGCGTAGCGGGCCACTGCGGCCTTGTACAGCAGCGGGCCGGCCAAGGGCAGGCGTAGCAGTCCCTGATCCACACTGTCCCGCAGGCGCTCCGAGCGCCGATAAGCCTGCCTGATCCCTACCCCCATCAGCAGGCCGGCGCTGAGCAACCATCCGCCGTGGTTCTGGATGACATGGGAAAGGGTGATGACCCATTGGGTCAGTAGCGGCAATTGGGCGTTGAACCCGGCGAACAGGCTCTGGAACTGGGGAACCACCTTGGTCAGCAGGATGCTGCTGACCAGGACGGCCACGCCGATCACCGCCACGGGATAGACCATGGCCTTTTTTACCCGGGCCTTGAGGTTCTCGCTTTTTTCCCTATGGGTGGCGACCCGTTCCAGCAGGGTATCCAGGGCGCCGGACTGTTCGCCGGCCTCCACCAGATTGCAGTACAGCTCGTCAAAGTGGCGCGGATGTCGGCGCAGCGCCGTGGCCAGGCTGGAGCCAGCCTCGATGTCGCGTTTGAGGCTGGCCAGCAGTTGGCGCATCAATGGCTGGACGAAGCTCTCGGCAATGATTTCGAAGGCTTGCAGCAGTGGCACTCCGGCCTGCATCAGGGTTGCCAGTTGCCGGGTGAACAGGGCGATCTCCCGTGCCTTGATTCGTTGGCCCGATCGGAGCCAGGCCCTGGGCTTGCGGCGTACCCGGGTTGGAGTGATGCCTTGCCTGCGCAGCTGAGCTCGGATCAGCGCCGGGTTTGCAGCGCTCAGCTCGCCGGCCAACTTGTGGCCCTGGCCGTCGGTGCCTTGCCAGAGATAGACGCTGGCCACAGGTGCTTTTACCGCCATGGTTCAATCCTTGATGCAGGGGTGAGCTTCTTGAAGCCTAGCCGCCGGGCACCTGACGCATAGGGGCGCTAGATGACGAAATTTGTCAGTTTGTGCAACTCCTCGTACTCAAGGCCATGGGCTATCAGCGCTGCAGGCCTTGAATTCCGTGGGGCTAACCTTGGCACAGGGCGTGCTTCAAGCCTTGCTGATTACCCACGGAGCATTCTTGCCAGGAGGCAACTCATGAAACATCAATCCGCTTTTACCCTGATCGAATTGCTGGTGGTGGTGGCCATCATCGGCATTCTCGCCACAGTGGCGATGCCGCTGTATTCCAAGTACCAGGTGCGGGCCAAGATGATGGCCGCGTTGGCCGAGGCGTCGGCGCTGAAGGTCAATATCGAGGACCTGCTTAATCAGGGAATCGACCCGACTCTGGCCCTCGCCGGTGGCACGCCCTTGACGTTGAACTGCCGAATGAGCGCCGAGGGCACTGCCGCCACCGGTGAAGGCAGTATCGGCTGTACCCTCCTCAATGCTCCGGGGGCGGTGTTGAACAAGACTCTGGTACTGAGCCGTTCGCCAGCTTCGGGATGGACGTGCAACACCACAGTGGAGGCCGACTATGCGCCCAAGGGCTGTGCCGCGCACGACACCTGAGTCCTGGCAGGCTGTTGGGGGTGGGCTTGATGAGCTGCGTCGAAAAAAGCCGCAACTTGCATGCAGATTGTTGGGTGGTCATGCATTTTGCATGATGCTGATTCTTTGCGTTATCTATAACTTATTGTTTTTTATGGGTTTTTTATGTGGTCTGGACTTGGCACAGCACCTGCAACATCCCTCATAACCCTGTTGCCAGGACACGGCGCAGGCTTTCTAAAAGAACAGGAGTTACTCGTATGAAGAAGTTCGCTATCGCTGCTGCAACTGCTACCGCTCTGACCCTGACCATGTCCAACGCAGCATTTGCGCAGACCACTCAAAGCACCCAGTCGCCTATGGTCGTGGCTGCCGGTGAAGTGACCAAGGCCAAAGAGGCCACCTCCGATACCTGGATCACCACCAAAGTGAAAAGCGATCTGGTAACCGAGAAAGGCATTCCTGGCACCGACATCAAGGTTGAAACCAACAAGGGCGTCGTCTCGCTGTCGTCCACTGTTGCCATTACCGAGGCGCAGAAAGCCACAGCAGTGGCAATCACCAAGAAAATCAAAGGCGTTCAAGCGGTCTCTGCCGACGGCCTGAAAGCCGAGTAAGACCCCAAGCTTCTCGCCTGGACAGGGAGAGGGGGCGGTAGACGAGCCAAGCGATACGTCTGCCGCTTCTTTCAAAGGTTCATGCGGAAGATCACAAGGATGTGATCATTACAGGCCCCGGCACTTTGTGTCGGGGCCTGTTCTATTGGGCGGGGAAGTGGCGCTGCTTGAGGCCGGCGCGGGCCTTACTCGCTGTCCAGGTGCAGCGGAGTGATCACCTTGCCGTCGCTTTCGGCCTGGCCGAGGTTGGCATCGATGAAGTAGACCCGGTCATCGGCCAATTGGCCCTTGTCCACCAGGAAGTCCTTGATGCTGCTGGCCCGTTCCTGGCCCAGTTGGCGCAGCAACACGTCGCTGCCGCTCCAGAACTTGATCAGCCCCTCACGCAGTTTGGCACTGCGCTCGTCGCGGCTGAGCTGGGTCCATTCGGCCGGAGGTTGCTGTTTCAGGCGGGTGCGGTAGATGCCTTCCAGCAATGGCGCTTTCTCGCCCTCGGGAACCTGCAGTAAGGACGCCTGGGCCGGCACCTTGTCGCCGCGCCGTTGCAGGATCTTGTAGTAGTTGTACTGGTACTCGCGCTCCAGACGCTGTTCGGCGATCAGCGGACCATCGCTGCTCTGGGCGCTGGTGCCTTCGATCTCCAGGCGCAAGGTCGGACGCTCCTTGAGGGCCTTGGCCAGGGTGGTGAGGGCTGACTCGGACTCTTTGCTCAGTTCGCTGGAGCCAGGAGCGAAAGACACACTGCTCAGGTCTTCAGAGTCGCCGCCGGTGACCAGGCCGCCAATGAACTTGAAGGGGGCCTGGGCGGCTCGCAGCACCAGGTTGCGCAGGGTCTGCCAGACGATTGGCATCACGCTGAACTGTGGGTTGTTGAGGTCGCCGGAAATTGGCAACTCGATGGAAATCTTGCCGTCGGTGTCTTTCAGCAGGGCTACGGCCAGGCGAATTGGCAGGTCCACGGCGTCTGGGCTGTCGACCTTTTCACCCAGTTGCAGTTGTTCGACCACCAGTTTGTTCTCGGCCTTGAGCTGGCCCTTGGTGATCATGTAGTGCAAGTCGAGGTTGAGTCGGCCCTTGCGAATACGAAAACCGGCGAACTTTCCGGAATAGGGCGTCAGGGTGGTCAACTCCACTCGCTTGAAGCTGGTGGCGATGTCCAGTGCGGCCATTGGATCGAAGGGGTTGACGCTGCCCTTGATGGTCACTGGAGCGTAGCGGTCGACCTTGCCCTTGACGTCGACTTCCGCCGGCTTGGCCTGGCGGCTGTCGATGGTGCCGATATGCCCGTTGAGTTGCTGGACTGCCGTGGCGAAGTTTGGTGTCAGGCTCAGGTCGGCGAAGTTGGCCGAACCATCGTTGATGGCGATTTTACCAATGTGAATACCCAGTGGCTTGCTGGAACTTGGGGCGGGTTTGCCCGAGGATTTGCTGCCGCCGCCTGCGGGTTGTGGAATCAGCAGGTCGTCGATATTGGTGGTGCGGTCATCGTTGATGATGAAGCGCGCATAAGGCTGCATCAGGTTGACCTGGCTGATGGTCAGGCTGTCACCGTGCTGATAGTTCAGGCCCTCCACCACCACTTGTTTCCACTTCACGAAGTCGCGGGTCTTGAGGGTGTCCAGGGTGTGCAACTGATCCACTTCGGCCCGGCCGGTGATGCTGAAGGTCAACGGTTCGACTTTCTTCAGGTCCACTGCCAGGTCGCTGCCGAGCATGCCGCTGCGCAGTTCCAGGCGAATGAACGGGCTGATGTAGGACTGGGCGACCCGCAGGTCGATGTCCTTGGTCTGCACCTTGAGCTTGGCGGTGATGGGGTTGAGGTTGACTTCGCCGGTGGCGCTGACCTTGCCTTGTTTACCCAGGCCGGTATCGAGCTTTAGGGTGAAAGGCGACTGGTTGAGGCTGTCGAAGTTTTTCAGATCCAGGTTCAGCGGGCCAACGTCCAGCGCCACGGCCGGTTTGGCTTGGCGGTCGGCCAGGTGCACCTGATAGTTGCGCAGTTCCACATCCTTGAGCAGTACCTGCCAGGGCTTGCTGGGGACTGCGGGTTCCTTGGTGGTATCGGCTGTGGCTGGCTGAGGCTTGGCTGCCGGCTTGGCGGGTTGGCTGGCGAAGAGCTTTTGCCAGTCCAGTTGGCCATCGGCTTCAAGGGCGGCCCAGGTCTCCAGTTTCTGGCTGCGGATCTTGCCGACTATGACGTGCTGCTTGGCCAGGTCCACCGTCGCTTCGCTGATGTCCAGGCGCTCCAGGCGCGCCAGCGGGCGACCGTCCGGGGCTTTGATGGCGAATGGCGCAACGCTGATGGAGGTGTTGTCCAGCAGCAGTTCGGTTTCCTTGGTCAGGCTGAATTTATAGTGGGTGCTGAGGTTGACCACGCCGTCTTCCAGCACCAGCGGCACGGCGTCACGTACATAGGGCCACCAGGCTTTCATCTTGCCGTCGGTGACTTTCAAGGTGCCTTCGGAAGCCAGCGGGGTCACGCTGAAGTTGCCGCTCCAGTCGATCTGTCCGCCTTCCGGGCCGGTGGCCACCAGGGTCATGTCGGCGCTGTCATCCGGCAGGGTGCTGAGGTTCTTCAGTTCAAAGTCGAGCTTGTTGTAGAGAAATTCGATGGGCTCGCTGGGGCGCAGGTCCTTGAAGTGCAGATAGCCGCCCGCCAGCTTGATGCGTTCAATGCGAACGGGAAACGGCTTGGCGTCGGGATCGCTCGGGGTCGGTTCGCTGGCAGGCAGCTTGAACAGGGCCAGGAGGTTGAGCTTGCCTTCCTTGTCGAAGAGGATCTCGGTCTTGGGCTGGTCCAGTTCGACGTCCGCCAGATGCAGAGCGCGTTTCCACAGACTGTCCAATTGCAGATTGGCGTAGAGGCGCTGGAAGGCAATCTGTTCCTTGCCCGGTTCGCCGACGCTCAGGCCCCAGAGGGTCAGTTCCAGGCTGAAGGGGTTGAGTTCGATACGCTGGATATGGGCCGGGGTCGTGGCGTAGTTGGCCAGTTGCTGGTTGGCCACCCGCAAGGCGATGCCCGGCAAAATCAGAAAGCCCAGCAGACTGTAAAGGGCGAGAGCGGTCAACAAGGCGCAGAGAGCGCGAATCAATCCTTTGGTCATGCGAGGCTTCATCTATCTGGATCGGAAGTGCCTTGGAGTATGGCACGCGTTTACGGTTCCGAAACCATCACAGTCTTCAGGATTGTTCAGATTTTTTGCCCCTGATCAAAGTTGCAGGATCAGTGTTTTCAGCGGCGGTTGTCCGTCCTGGGAAGGGAAGTCCGCAGCAGGGGCAAGGACCTGGCAATCGCGTACTGGCCGCCCGGCTTTCTCGGCGCAGCGCAGCACTTGTTCTCGCCATTCCTGCAACGACACCTTGGCCAGGTTGTTACAGCAGATCAGCACACCCTCTTCGGCAGTGGCCAGCAGCGCCGGCTTCAGCAGGCTCTGATAATCGCGCAGCAGGTCGACGGTGCCGAAGGCACTCTTGGCCCAGGCCGGAGGGTCCAGCAAGACCAGATCGTATTGGCGTTGTTCAAGACGTGGGTAGCTGGGGAGCTTCTGTCCGCGTCGCTGACTGATGGGCAGGCCCGCCAGTTGGCGGATCGCAGGGAAGTAGTCCGACTGCACGAACTGCATGCCGGGTAGCTGCGGGTTGAGTTGGCCGTTTTCCCGACCTACCGCCAGATTGCCTTCGGCGAAGTCCAGGTTGAGGACCTCCCGGGCGCCTCCGGCCGCAGCGCAGAGGCCGACACCGCAGGTATAGGCGAAGAGATTGAGCACGCTTTTCCCGGCGCTGTGCTGCTTGACCCAGCCGCGAGCGTTGCGCAGGTCGAGAAACAGCAACGGGTCCTGCCCGGCATGACGGCCACGGACACGATAATTCAACCCCCATTCATGGCCGACCAGATCCTCCAGGGCACTGTCGTCGGCGCGGTATACCGAGTCTTCACGGTCGATACGCGAGTTGCCGCGGGAGCGATCGTTGTAGACCAGCAGGGTCGACTGGTTCAGCTGTTGATTAATGGTTTCGTGCAATTGCAGCAGGGCATCGCGTTCCAGCGTTTGGTGAAAGCTCTGTACCAGCAACTGCGGCCCATAACGGTCGACGGTCAGGCCACCGGCGCCTTCCTGGCTGCCGTGGAACAGGCGATAGCAGTCGGTGCCTTGCTGGTGCAGTTCGGCGAGCAGGTCTTGACGGTGATCGAGGGCGGCGCGCAGCGCCTGATTCAAGGAAGACATGCAGGGCGCCTTGGAGAAGAGGAATAAGGCGCCGCAGTTTACCAGCCTCCTGCCCGTTGTAGGAGCCAAGTGCTGGCGAAGGCGATCTCACGGACTCTATGGCCAAGGCCACGCCCTGACTGCCGCCGATGATCACTTTGGCATCGCCGCAGCCAATGGCCTGGGCGCTCAGGTGCAAGACCTTGAGGCCGGAGCCGCAGACTTTGCTCAGGGTCGTGGTGGGCACGGCGTGGTGCTGGCCGGCCAATTGCGAACTGTCTGGGCGTGTTGTGCATGAGCGGTCGTCTTCTACAGACCCATGCGTCGTTTCGCTCGATGCACCGAACTGTCACGCACCGCCCAGCGCAGCATCGGCGTACTGCGTTTGACGCTGGCTCGAATCAGCTGGCGTTGCAGCGGGTTCTGATTGACGTCAAGCATGGCGCTGGCCCAGTCCGGCAGCAGGTCGATACCGGCCTGCATCATCAATGAGCCAAAAGGTTTGGCCAGGCGACTGGGAGCTGGAGCCGCCTGTAGCAGGCGCAGAACCTCGCGACTGCGATCGTCGCACAGCAGTTGCGGACGCATGGCCTGCAGGTAGTCGGCCACCGCCCGCCGCGAGCGGGGCACATCCCGGGCGCCGAGACGTTCGGCGATCAGCGCGATCTCGTTGTAGTAGCGGTCCTGGTCTGCCCCTGACAGGCGAGGGTTGAGGTAACGCAGGTGGGCGGCGAGAAAGTTGCTGACTTCCGCCACATGCACCCAGGTCAGCAGGTCTGGATCGCTGGCGGCGTAAGGACGGCCGTCAGGAGCGGTGCCCACGATATGCAGGTGAATAGTGCGTACTTTTTCGATCAGCCATTCGGCGTCCTGACGGGAGCCGAAGGTGGTGCCGGAAATGAACTGGCCGGTGCGGCGCAGGCGGCCGATCATGTCCTGGCGAAAGTTCGAGTGGTCCCAGACCCCGGCCAGGGCCAGGGGGTGCAGGGCTTGCATCAGCAAGGCACTGATGCCGCCGATCAGCATGCTGCTGAAGTCGGCGTGTACCTGCCAACTGACCGAGCCCGGCCCGAACAGGCCGGGGTCGCCCTTGGGATGCTCCAGGTCGAGTTGCCCCAGGGAGAGGCCAGACAAGCTCATGACCTGGCTTTCGATACGGCTGCGAATGAATTCCATGACAGCTCGGTGCGGGTAGTGAAAAAAGGCGCGGCCGTGGCCGCGCCGGTTTCAAGCGTTCAGGCGCTTGTCGATCAGGCCTTCCACCACACTGGGGTCCGCCAGGGTCGAGGTATCCCCCAAGGTCTCCAGTTCGTTGCAGGCGATCTTGCGCAGGATACGCCGCATGATCTTGCCCGAGCGAGTTTTCGGCAGGGCCGGGGCCCACTGGATCAGCTCCGGTTTGGCAAAGCTGCCGATTTCACGGCTGACCAGGGCCAGCAGTTGCTTTTTCAGTTCCTCGTCGGGTTCGATGCCTTGCATGGGCGTGACAAAGGCATAGATCCCCTGGCCCTTGAGGTCGTGGGGGTAACCGACCACGGCGGCCTCGGCGATGTCGTCGTGAAGCACCAGGGCGCTTTCCACTTCGGCAGTGCCGATGCGGTGCCCGGAGACGTTGATCACGTCGTCGATGCGTCCGGTGATCCAGTAGCTGCCGTCCTCGTCCCGGCGCGCGCCGTCACCGGTGAAGTAGTAGCCGGGGTAAGGCGCGAAGTAGGTTTCGATCATGCGCTTGGGGTCGCCGTAGACGCTGCGTATCTGTGCCGGCCAACTGGCCTTGATCGCCAGGATACCGCTGCCGGCACCTTGGATTTCCTTGCCCTGGTCGTCCAGCAACACCGGTTGTACACCGAACATCGGCGTCGAGGCGCAGCCGGGTTTGACCTGCCGGGCGCTGACCAGGGGGCTGAGCATGATGCCGCCGGTCTCGGTCTGCCACCAGGTATCGACAATCGGGCAGCGCTGCTCGCCCACGACATTGAAATACCACTCCCAGGCTTCCGGGTTGATCGGTTCGCCAACACTGCCCAGGAGCCGCAGGCTGCTGCGGGAGGTGCGCTGCACGGGGTCGTTGCCTTCGCGCATCAGGGCCCGCAGGGCGGTGGGGGCGGTGTAGAAGATGTTCACCTGGTGCTTGTCCACCACCTCCCAGAAACGCGAGGTGCTGGGGTAGTTGGGCACGCCTTCGAAGATCAGCGTGGTGGCACCGTTGGCCAGCGGACCGTAGAGGATGTAGCTGTGGCCGGTGACCCAGCCGACGTCGGCGGTGCACCAGAAGACCTCGCCGTCGCGGTAGTCCAGTACGTACTTGAAGGTCATGGCGGCCTGTAGCAGGTAGCCGCCGGTGGTATGCAGAACGCCTTTGGGTTTGCCGGTGCTGCCGGAGGTATAGAGGATGAACAGCGGGTCTTCGGCGTCCATCGGCTCGGGGGCGCACTGGTCGCTGGCCGCGGCTACGGCCTGCTGGTAGTGAATGTCGCGGCCCTCTACCCAGTTCACCGGGTTACGGGTGCGCTCGACCACCACCACGCTGCTGACGTCCGGGCAACTGAGCAGGGCCTTGTCGACGTTGCTCTTGAGGGGAATCTGTTTGCCGCCGCGCACGCCTTCGTCGGCGGTGATCAGGGTGCGGCAGTCAGCGTTGAGAATCCGGTCGCGCAGGGCCTCCGGGGAGAAGCCGCCGAACACCACCGAATGCACGGCACCGATTCGGGTGCAGGCGAGCATGGCGTAGGCCACTTCGGGAATCATCGGCATGTAGATGCACACCCGGTCGCCTTTTTTCACGCCACGGCTTTTCAGCACGTTGGCCAGGCGGCAGACATGCCCGTGAAGTTCTTTGTAGGTGATGCGCTGTGAGTCGGCGGGGTTATCGCCTTCCCAGATGATGGCTGCCTGATCGCCGCGTTTTTCCAGATGACGATCAATGCAGTTGTAGCTGACGTTGAGTTGGCCGCCACGGAACCAGCTGGCCTCGCCGGTGCGCATGTCATGGCTGTGCACGCTGTCCCAGGGGCTGCTCCAGTGCAGGAAACGCTTGGCCTGCTCGGCCCAGAACACATCTGGCTGCTCAATGGATTGGCGGTAGAGGTGGTGGTAGTCGTCCTGACTCATTTGCGCCGCCCGGCGGACGGCATCGGCTTTCGGAAAAGTGCTGATATCGAACATGACGGTTCCTTATTCTTGTTTTGCGACAAGCCATAAGGGTGCGCACAAGTGTCAGGAAGGTTCAAGGGGGGAGGGCCGGGGCCCGGACGGGAGCCGACGTGGCGGCTCCCGGGACAGAGAAGGTTGATCAGCCGCGGTGACGGCCGCGGAAGTAGTTGATCAGGCCTTGGGTCGAAGCATCGTCGGCCAGGGTTTCGTCGCTACCGACCAGACGGTTGTAGACGCCTTTGCCCAGTTCCTTGCCCAGCTCCACGCCCCACTGGTCGAAGGCGTTGATGCCCCAGACCACGCTTTGCACGAAGACCTTGTGTTCGTACAGCGCTACCAGGGCGCCCAGGCGCCGCGGGCTGATGCGTTCCACCACCAGGGTGTTGCTCGGACGGTTGCCGGGAATCACCTTGTGCGGCGCGAGTTTTGCCACATCGGCTTCGCTCATGCCTTTCTCGCGCAGTTCGCTCTCGGCTTCGGCGCGGGTCTTGCCCAGCATCAGCGCCTGGCTCTGGGACAGGCAGTTGGCGTACAGCCACTGGTGGTGGTCAGCCACCGGGTTGAAGCTGACGATAGGCACGATGAAGTCGGCCGGAATCAGTTGGGTGCCCTGGTGCAGCAACTGGTGATAGGCGTGCTGACCGTTGCAGCCTACGCCGCCCCAGATCACCGGGCCGGTATCGGTGGCCACCGGGGTACCGTCCTGGCGCACGCTCTTGCCGTTGGATTCCATGTCCAACTGCTGCAAGTGCTTGGTGATGTTGCGCAGGTAGTGGTCGTACGGCAGGATCGCGTGACTTTGCGCTCCCCAGAAGTTGCCGTACCACACTCCCAGCAGGGCCAGCAGTACCGGCATGTTCTGCTCGAACGGAGCGCTCTGGAAGTGCTGGTCCATGGTGTAGGCACCGGACAGCAGTTCCTTGAAGTTGGACATGCCGATGGCCAGCGCGATTGGCAAGCCGATGGCGGACCACAGCGAGTAGCGTCCACCGACCCAGTCCCACATTGGGAAAATGTTCTCTTCACGAATGCCGAAGGCCACGGCGGCCGCGTTGTTGCTCGATACGGCGATGAAGTGGCGGTGCAATTCGGCTTCGGAGCCGCCCTGGGCCAGGTACCAGGCCCGCGCCGCCTGGGCGTTCTTCAGGGTTTCGAGGGTGTTGAATGACTTGGAAGAAACGATGAATAGCGTGGTTTCTGCACGGATTTTCGCCGAAAGCTCATGGAACTCGCTACCGTCGATATTGGCCAGGTAGTGACAGCGCACGCCTTTCTGGGCATAGGACAACAGCGCCTCGGACACCAGCTCCGGGCCGAGGAACGAGCCACCGATACCGATGTTGACCACGTCGGTGATGGGTTTCTCGGTGTAGCCGCGCCACAGGCCGTCGTGGATGCGCCCGACCAGTTCGGTGATCTGGTTCAGTACCTTGTGTACTTCCGGCATCACGTTGACGCCATTGACCGACAGCTTGTCGCCCACTGGACGGCGTAGTGCAGTGTGCAGCGCCGGACGGCCTTCGGAGGCGTTGACCAGCTCACCGGTCACCATGGACTTGATGGCATCGGCCAGACCGACTTCCTTGGCCAGATTGACCAGCAGATCGCGGGTCTGGCTGGTGATCAGGTTTTTCGAGTAGTCGAGAAACAGTCCGCAGCTGCTCAGGGTAAATTGGTTGAAGCGCTGTGGATCGGTATTGAACGCCTCGCGCATGCTGAAATCCTGCATGGCTTGGCGGTGGTCTTTCAACGCTTGCCAGGCGGGCAGAGCGGTAACGTCGTGAGGAGTGCGGTAGTACGCCATCGCTGCGGTTTTCCTTTTGCTTGAACTGCCTTTTTGGACACTGAGAAGCCCGGAACGTCCTGCGCGGTCTCAAGGACCTCGTTCCTTCAGTCCTGTGCTGATTCGATTAATCACCCAGGGCGATAACAGTAACTCCAGCGTGCTGTTCTGTCTTGGCTTTGTGCGCCTTGTGGCCGGTACTATTTTGTACTGGCGGGGCCAATCAGGGCTGCATGGGGGGCTTTCAGCGGGAATAAACGGGGTTGGAATCGGCTGGCTTCAACGGGGACCCCAAGGTTTCGTGGTTCCGCTCGTTGCCGGGGGCATCTACCGCCTGCGTGGTCTGGCACTGAGCAGATCGCTTTCACCCTGGGCAAGATGGCACGCATGGGAAATTCCTGGGTCGGATCCTCGAACAGGACCTGCAGTATCAGCTGCAGGCCCCAGCCGGCGGCAGTTTGCCCGAAGGTTGGCGTTCGGGCAATCAGGCGTTCATGCCGGCGTGTCGAGGTCCAGATGCAGGTTGTCGATCAAGCGTGTTGCGCCCAGATAAGCCGCCACCAGAATCACCAGGTCACGGTCTTCGGCAGTGGCGGGACGCAGGTTTTTCGCGTGACGGATTTCCAGGTAGTCCCGTCGCAGGCCGGCCGCCTCGAGCTGCTGCTGTTGCTCGGCCAGTAGCCTCGGATAGTCACGCTCGCCATCCCGAATGGCCTGAGCGATTTGGCTCAGACTGCGGTACAGCACTGGGGCGATGGCGCGCTGCTCTGCGCTCAAGTAGCCATTGCGCGAGGACAGGGCCAGGCCGTCGGTGGCCCTCACCGTTGGCTCGCCGATGATCTGGATCGGCATGTTCAGGTCATGCACCAGGGCACGAATGACCGCCAACTGCTGGTAGTCCTTCTGGCCGAACACGGCAAGGTCCGGCTGGACCATGTTGAACAGCTTGCTGACCACCGTGGCCACGCCTTCGAAATGACCGGGGCGGCTGGCGCCGCACAGGCCTTCGGAGAGCTGTGGCACGCTGACCCGGGTCTGTCCAGCCATGCCGTCGGGGTACATCTCTTCGACACTGGGAGCGAACAGCAGATGGCAGCCGGCTTCGAGCAGTTTCTCCTGGTCGGCGGCCAGGGTGCGCGGATACTTGTCCAGGTCTTCGCCGGCGCCGAACTGCAGCGGGTTGACGAAGATACTGGCCACCACGAAATCCACTCGCTGGGCGGCCTTGGCCACCAGGGCGGCGTGACCGCTGTGCAGGTTGCCCATGGTGGGGACGAAGCCGATCCGCTTGCCTTCGCTGCGGGC
Organism: Pseudomonas danubii; assembly: GCF_042980055.1. Lineage (NCBI taxonomy): Bacteria > Pseudomonadati > Pseudomonadota > Gammaproteobacteria > Pseudomonadales > Pseudomonadaceae > Pseudomonas > Pseudomonas danubii. The sequence continues at coordinate 181,099 of NZ_CP116502.1, read as the reverse complement.
GCGGGCGACCGCAGCGCGCAACTCGCGCACGGTTTTGACTGTATTCATGCAGAGAACCCGTGTTCGACGCCTGGGAAGGTAACGGCCTTGACCGCTTCGACATAGGCACTCAACGCCGCCTGGATGCTGTCTTTGCCGGCCATGAAGTTCTTCACGAACTTGGGCGAGCGACCGCTCAGGGACAGGCCCAGCATGTCGTGGAGCACCAACACCTGGCCGTCGGTGGCGCTGCCGGCACCGATGCCAATCACTGGGATCTTCACTGCCTGGGTGATTTCCGCCGCGAGTTCGCTGGGGACGCACTCCAGCAGCAACATGGCGGCACCGGCCTGCTCCAGGGCAATGGCATCGGCCCGCATCTGCCGCGCCTGGTTCTCGTTGCGCCCCTGGACCTTGTAGCCGCCCAGCACATTCACTGTTTGTGGGGTCAGCCCCATGTGTACGCAGACCGGGACGCCGCGCTCGTTCAGCAGGCGAACCGATTCGGCCAGCCAGGCGGCACCTTCGATCTTGACCATGTGCGCCCCGGCCTGCATCAACTGGGCCGAGCTGCTCAGGGCCTGTTCGGGGGTGGCATAGGACATGAAGGGCAGGTCGGCGAGGATCAAAGCGCCATTGTTGCCGCGTTTGACCGCCGCGACGTGATAGGCCATATCGGCGTTGCTCACGGGCAGTGTGCTGTCGTGCCCTTGCAACACCATGCCCAGGGAGTCGCCTACCAGCAGGACTTCGACGCCGGCTTCACAGCAGGTGTGGGCGAAGGTGGCGTCATAGCAGGTCAGCATGGTGATCTTTTCACCTTTCTGCTTGAGGCTTTGCAGGGTGGTCAGAGTGATGTCTGGCATGAAAAGGGGTCCTCATTTCAGGCGCTTTGGAAACTACTGCGAGTAACGCGCGTGATTCTTCGTTATTCAGGCGCACGGTCTTTTGTCGTGCTTATACAGCCTGGTTCCAAGCGATTTGAAAGCGGTACCGGGATTCGCGCTGGTGGCGTTGGACGCCTTATTCTGTGCCCAGAAGGGGCTGTGTACCAGCGGGTGCCACCGCCGTTGCACAAGCGCCTTGGCCTAGCGTTTCCTGGGGTCGCCGCGAACAAGCCTCGCTTGAATTGCGCCCTTTAACGCCGGGATGGCGGCAACGGGACGCCTATAGTCGTGATGAGGACTCTGGAAGTCAATTAGATGTGTTACCGCCTTGTTACGCCGGGAGTGTTACCGCCGTTACTGATGCGTTTCAGCGGTTATTTCAGCCGTTCCAGGCCGACAAATGGACAGGCGTCGAGCAGCTCCTGCAGGGTACGTCCGTCGGCCAGTCGCAATTCAGCGGGGGCCAGTTCTGCCAGGGGATAGAGGACAAAGGGGCGGGCGTGCATATGGTAATGAGGGACTTTGAGGCGCGGTTCGTCAATCAGGCGATCGCCGAACAGGAGGATGTCCAGGTCCAGGGTGCGAGGGCCCCAGCGTTCATGACGTTCTCGGCCTTGCTGGTTTTCGATGGCCTGCAGCGCATCAAGCAGTGCCAAGGGCTCCAGGTCACTGTCCAGCGCCGCCACGGCATTGGTGTAGCGCGGTTGGCCGGGCAGCAGGGAATCGCTTTGATAGAAGGCCGACACGCCGTGGAAGTGGCTTGCGGGCAACTGCGCCAAGGCCTCGAGTGCGCTGCGCAGTTGCTCTTCAGGGGCAGCCAGATTGCTGCCCATGCCAATGTAGATGCGTTCCATCCATTACTCGCCTGAAGCGCTGGAGCTGCCTGCACGCTTGCGTTTGGCACCGCTGCTGCGCCGACGTTTGCGTGGCGCGCCGCTGGTGTCTTCCTTACCGCTCAGGTCGCGGATCATGTCGCGGCGTTCGGAGTCGTTGGCGTCCTGGTAGTCGGTCCACCATTCACCCAGGCCGTCGGTCTGCTCGCCTGCGCTTTCACGCAGCAGCAGGAAGTCGTAGCCGGCACGGAAGCGCGGGTTGTCCAGCAACTGGTCGGCGCGCTTGCCGCTGCGCCGTGGCAGCCGTTCCTGCATATCCCAAATTTCGCGGATCGGCATGGTGAAGCGCTTGGGAATGGCAATGCGTTGGCACTGTTCGGCGATCAGTTCGTGGGCAGCTTCCTGCATGGCCGGGATTGGCGGCATGCCGCGCTCCTGCAGGCGCAGGACCCGGGCGGGCAGGGCCGGCCAGAGCAGGGCGGCGAACAGGAAGGCCGGAGTCACGGGCTTGTTCTGCTTGATTCGCAAATCAGTGTTGATCAAGGCTTCACTGATCAATGTATGGGTGTAAGTCGGGTTGTATTCCAGGGCTTCGGCGCTGGCCGGGAACAATGGATCGAAGAGTTGCAGGTCCACCAGCATTTCGAAGGTGTCGGCCGCGTAGCCGGAGAGGAACAGCTTGAGCACTTCTTCGAACAGACGTGCGGAAGGGATTTCCCGCAGCATGGGAGCCAGTTCGCGGATCGGCGTTGCGGTGTGTTTTTCGATACCGAAGTTGAGTTTTGCCGCGAATCGCACGGCACGCAGCATCCGCACCGGGTCTTCCTGGTAGCGCTGCCGAGGGTCGCCGATGAGGCGGATCAGATTGTTGCGAATGTCGTGTACGCCATTGGCGTAATCGAGGATGCGTTCGCTGACCGGGTCGTAATACAGGGCGTTGATGGTGAAGTCGCGGCGTTGCGCGTCTTCTTCAAGGGTGCCGTAGACGTTATCCCGCAAAATTCGCCCGCTTTCGTTACGGGAGGATTGATTGCTGTCTTCCTCGTCGTCGTTCTGCGGGTGGTTGGCGCGGAAAGTCGCGACCTCGATGATTTCGCGACCGAAGTGGATATGCACCAGTTTGAAACGACGGCCAATGATCCGTGCGTTACGAAACTCGGCCTTGACCTGCTCCGGTGTAGCGCTGGTGGCGACGTCGAAATCCTTGGGGGTGATGTTGAGCAGCATGTCGCGCACGCAGCCACCCACCAGATACGCCTGGTAGCCGGCGTTCTGCAGGCGTTCGACGATATTTACCGCATACCGGCTGAACTGGGCACGTTGCAGCGAATGTTGGCTGCTATTGAGCACTTCAGGGGTGCTGCGTTTATGTTGCGTACGACGCAAGGGAGAACGGAATGACTGGAACAGCTTCTTCAGCATGGGATGCACTGTTTGAAGGAATGTTCGGCCAAAACGAAGAATGACCGCATGATGGGCGGGGATTCTAGCATTTAGTCGAAGGATGGTGTAGGAAGCTGCCGCGACTTGTGCAGGTCTGCGCAAAGGTGCGATCTAGCAGGGCTGGCGTAGGTTTTTTTGGGGGAAATGCGAATTCTGGAAACCACAAGGGGAGCCGAAGCTCCCCCAGAATAGTTGTGCGTGCTCTATTTTTATTATTGGTTTCGGGCTTCTTGTTTTTGTTAAACGCCCTTGTCACTAAGGTTATCCAGAGTGACCCTCCCAATCGGGAGCCAAGAGCAAACGGATTGCTTTGATCGCTGAGTTGCAATGACCTTTCGATCCAACCAGTTCAGGCTCTGCCTTAGGGCAGTTTTTGTTGTTCTCGGCCTGGTTGTGGGGCATGCCCCAAATACAACGCCTCTCCAAAAGAATCAGTTAGCTGCGCCTCCGCCGTGTTGTTTTTATTATGCGTGAGTCGATTCGTCTTATTTTTATTGTCTTGTGCATTGCTTGTTATTGTTCTTGTACTAAACATATAGCAGATGCCGTGCCAACTTTTGCGATCCCCAGTAAAACAAGGGGTTAGGCGTGCCTGGTGGTGTTTTTCAGGCCAAAAAAAACCGGGGCTTCGTTACCTTTAGCCCCGGCTTTTGTTACGTCCAATTACACAGGTAACAGTTTTTTTCACAAAGTCGAGCGTTACCCACACTCGGGTCAGCCTGGGTTCAGCTTTCGCTGGCTACCCCGCTTTTGCGCCGCGGGATGCCCAGGCGCTGGCGACGTTCCCAAAGGCATTTGCGGCTGACGCCCAGTTTGCGTGCCAATTCGGTCTCGGTCATGTGGTCCTGGTGTTCGAGGACAAAGTGCTGGAAGTAGTCTTCCAGGGACAGGTCCTCGGTGGGCTCGTGACTGGTGTTGCCCTGTTGCGCTGGCAGTCCGACGAAGTCATCGTCTTCGAGGTCGCTCAGCTCGATATCAATCCCCAGCAGGTCAGCGGAGATTTCCGGGCTTTCGCACAGGATTACCGCGCGCTCTACAGCGTTTTCCAGTTCACGCACGTTTCCTGGCCAGGAATAATGGCGAATAGCCTGTTCGGCGTCGGCGGCGAACTTCAGGTCCGAGCGGCCGATGCGTGCGCTCTGGCGTGCGAGGAAGGCATTGGCGATTTCAATGACGTCGGCGCCGCGCTCGCGCAAGGCGGGCAGTTTCAGGGCAATCACGTGCAGACGGTAATACAGGTCTTCACGGAACTGGCCGATTTTCGAGAGGCTTTTCAAGTCGCGGTGAGTCGCTGCAATCAGGCGGACATCGACTTTTTGCGACTGCACGGACCCCACGCGACGGATCTCGCCTTCCTGCAGAACCCGCAGCAGGCGCGCCTGGGCCTCCAGTGGCAGCTCCCCGATTTCGTCGAGGAACAGTGTTCCGCCGTCCGCTGCTTCCACCAAGCCTGCACGCCCGGCGCTGGCGCCGGTGAACGCGCCTTTCTCATGGCCGAACAATTCGGACTCGATCAAGGTTTCCGGAATGGCCGCGCAGTTCACCGAGATCATGGGGGCCTTGGCCCGCTTGGAGAGGTTGTGCAGTGCCCGGGCCACCAGTTCCTTGCCGGTACCGGACTCGCCCTGGATCAGGACATTCGAATCTGTTGGCGCCACCTTGCGGATCTTGCTGTACATATCCTGCATGGGCGGGCAGGAACCGATGATGCCGATTTCGCCGTTGTTGTTGCTGGCGCCGGCCTTGTCCGCAACGCTCCCCGTCTTGGTGGCTGGACGATCTGCCGGTGCGTTCTCGGCGCTTTGTCGGTCGCGGAGAATCCGGGCCACGGCCTGGAGCATTTCATCGTGGTCGAAAGGTTTGGCGATGTAGTCCACCGCACCCATTTTCATTGAGTCCACAGCCGAGCGCAGGCTGGCGTAACTGGTCATGATCAGTACAGGAGTGCCCTGGCCGAGCTTGATCAGTTCGGTGCCGGGGGCGCCAGGCAAGCGCAGGTCGCTGACAATCAGGTCGAATGTGGGAATGCTGAAGCGTTCCTGGGCTTCCTGCACCGAGCCGGCTTCGCTGACCTGGTACTGGTTGCGTTCCAGCAGGCGGCGAAGGGCGGAGCGGATAATGGTTTCGTCTTCGACGATCAGAATATGCGGCATTGATTCAATTCTCTCGACGGTCTCAGTTCACAGCGGACGTCGCTTCGACATGACGCGGTAAGGTCACCCGAATACGGGTGCCGCGTTGGCTTTGTGGATCGGCCGGGCTGTCGATGGTGATTTGTCCATAATGCTCTTCAACGATGGAATAGACCAGTGCAAGGCCCAGTCCGGTACCTTCCCCAGGGTCCTTGGTGGTGAAAAACGGTTCGAACAATCGGTCCATGATGTTCTTGGGAATGCCGCTGCCTTCGTCTTCCACGATCAGATCGACCGTGTGTTCGAAAGCCTCGCTCTTGACGCGTACCGCGCTGCCGGGAGGAGAGGCGTCGCGGGCGTTGGACAGGAGGTTGATCAATACCTGCGCCAGTCGCTGCGGATCACCATCGACCCAGTGGTCGGGATCGCACAGATTGAAGAACTGCACTTCGAAATTACGCCGGTTCAAGGCCAGGAGACCAATGGCGTCCTGGGCAACTTCGGCCAGGCAGACGGCTTCGTCGTTGTGCTGATGGCTACCGGCGTGGGCAAAGCTCATCAGTGACTGGACGATGCGCGAAATGCGCTTGGTCTGTTCGAGGATCTGCTCACTGATTTCCGTCAGCTCACCGTCTTCCTCGCGCTCCTCCCGCAGATTCTGCGCCAGACAGGCGATGCCGGTGATCGGATTGCCGATCTCATGAGCCACCCCGGCAGCGAGGCGTCCGATACTGGCCAGGCGTTCGGAGTGCACCAGCTTGTCTTCCAGGGTCTGGGTTTCGGTCAGGTCTTCCACCAGTAACACCAGGCCGCTGTTACCCGGAGCCAACGGCTCGTCGATGGCTGCCTTGTGCAGGTTCAGCCAGCGAGTCTGGCCATCGAGGGCCAGATGCTGCTTGTGCAAGTGCTCGTCCGGCAAGTTGATAAAGCCCTGCAGCAGGTCTTTCCATGGATTGGTGATGGTGCTCAGGCGCGATCCCACCACATGCTGAGCGGGAATGCCGGTCAACTCCTCCATGGCCTTGTTCCACATGAGGATTTCCTGATCCTTGGCCAGGGAGCAGACGCCCATGGGCAGTTCCTGCAGGGTTTGTCGGTGGTAACGGCGCAGGGCATCGAGCTCGGCGGCCAGGCCGGTCAGGCGTGAGTGGTAGTCCTCTAGGCGGCTTTCGATGAAATGGATGTCTTCGGTGACATAGTTTTCTCCGCCGGCCTTGTAGGGCAAGAAGGTTTCCACCATGTCCTGGGCGACACTCGGTCCCATCAGGCCTGACAGGTTGGCCTCGATACGGTCACGCAGACGTCGCAAGGCATAGGGGCGGCGTTCGTCAAAAGGCAGATACAGGTCGCGCAAGGCTTGCTCCACTTCCTTTTGCGCGGCCTTGGCTCCCAGCGGCTTGGCCAGTTGGGTGGCGAACTCCTGAGGTGAGGCGGCATGCAGTTCCCGGCGCTGCGGTCGGCGCACGTTGTCCACTGCACAGGCTTCGGCGGCGCTGGTTTCCTCGGTACTGGCGTTGGTGAACAGCGAAATCAGGGTGAACATCAGTACGTTGGCTGCCAGCGAGGCGATGGCTGCCATGTGCCAGCTCGTGTCGTCGAGGACGTAGATCATGTTCAGCAGCGGGATATAGAAACCCTGCAGGTTGCCGATCAGAGGCAGCAGCATGGTCACCAGCCAGACCAGGATCCCGGCCAGCAGCCCGGCAATGAAGCCCCGACGGTTGGCGGTCGGCCAGTACAAGACCGAAAGCACGCCGGGAAGAAATTGCAGGGTAGCGACGAAGGCGACAATTCCCAGGTTGGCCAGGTCCTGTTCGGCTCCCAGCAGCAGGTAGAAGGCGTAGCCGGCCATGATGATGGCGACGATCAGGGCGCGACGGGTCCACTTCAGCCAGCGATAGATGTTGCCTTCTGCGGGGGGCTGGTAAAGCGGCAGCACCAGATGGTTCAGGGCCATCCCCGACAGGGCCAGCGTGGTGACGATGATCAGACCGCTGGCGGCCGAGAGTCCGCCGACATAGGCCAGTAGCGCCAGGGCTGGGCTGTTGGCGGCGATACCTATGCCCAGGGTGAAGTATTCCGGGTTGGTGGTGGCGCCGAGCTTGAGTCCGGCCCAGAGAATCAGCGGCACCGCCAGGCTCATCAGCAGCAGGAACAGCGGCAGCCCCCAGCTGGCGCTGACCAGGGCTCGGGGGTTGAGGTTTTCGGTAAAGGTCATGTGGTACATGTGCGGCATGACGATCGCCGAGGCGAAGAACACCAGCAGCAAGGTGCGCCACGGGCCCTCTTGCAGTGGGGTGTGCAGCGCGGCGAGGGCGGTCTGGTTCTGCAGCAGCCAGAGTTCCAGCTGTTGCGGACCATCGAAGACCCCGTACAGCGCATACAGGCCGACGCCGCCGATGGCGATCAGCTTGATCACCGATTCGAAGGCAATGGCGAACACCAGGCCTTCATGTTTCTCCCGGGTAGCGATGTGCCGTGAACCGAAGAAAATCGTGAACAGGGTGATCAGCGCGCAGAAGCTCAGCGCTACTCGATGTTGCACCGGTTCATGGGTGAGGATGCCGATCGAGTCGGCCACTGCCTGGATTTGCAGGGCCAGCAAGGGCAGGACTCCTACCAGCATGAAGATGGTGGTCAGGGCGCCGGCCCAGGTGCTGCGGAAACGGAAGGCGAACAGGTCCGCCAGGGATGACAGTTGATAGGTGCGGGTGATCTTCAGGATCGGATAGAGCAGCACCGGCGCCAGCAGGAAGGCCCCGGAGACCCCCAGGTAGCTGGAGAGGAACCCGTAGCCGTACTGATAGGCCAGGCCCACCGTGCCGTAGAAGGCCCAGGCGCTGGCATAGACCCCCAGCGACAGGGTGTAGGTCAGTGGGTGGCGAATGATCGAGCGCGGAATCATGCCGCGCTCACTGATCCAGGCCACCCCGAACAGCACCAGCAAGTAGGCGGCGCTGATCAGGATCATCTGGGTCAGGCTAAAGCTCATCGGCATCTTTTTGGCTCTGCAGGATGAAGGTCACGACGATCAGAATCAGCCAGAGCAGATACGGGCGATACCAGGCGCCAGTAGCATCGATCCACCAATCCATGATGGCGGGGGAGAACAGATAGATCCCCACTACCAGGAGCAGGACCAAGCGATAGATGTACATCTCGGCCTCTCTTTATTGTGTGCGTGCCCGAAAACGTGCGGCGATGGTAACGGATGGGCGCCAAGCTGCAAGGGGCGTCAGCTCAATTGGGCTTCCGGCACGCTCAGTGTGCGTGGAATCAAGCTTGCATCCCAGTGCGCAGTACCCCAGCGCATGATCTCTGCCACGCTGGCATCGGCCAGTTCGCTTGGCGCTGCCTGCCCCAGGGCCCGCAGCGCTCGCAATAGCAAGGGCGGCGCCTGATCTTCGCTCAGTGGTGGCGAGCGGTAGGACTTGCCCAGTTTGTGGCCGTCCGGCTGAGTGATCAGCGGCACATGCAGGTAACGCGGCTGAGGCAGCCCCAGCAATTCCTGCAAGTACAACTGACGCGGTGTGGAGTCCAGCAGGTCAGAACCACGGACGATGTCGGTGATGCCTTGCCACGCGTCATCCAGCACCACGGCCAGTTGATAAGCATAGAGGCCATCCCGGCGCTGGATCACGAAGTCCCCCACGTCCCGGCCCAGGTGCTGGCGGTACTCGCCCTGGACCCGGTCGGTGAAGCGGTACTCCAGATCCGGCACGCGCAGGCGGATCGCTGCATGCTCTCGGGCATGGCCGAGGTTGCGGCACAGGCCCGGGTAGATGCCGTGGTAGGGCTCCAGCTGTTTGCGTGAACAGGTACAGGCATAGGCCAGGCCCTGGTTGAACAAGCGGTTGAGCACCTCGGCATAGGCAGTGTGGCGTTCGCTCTGACGGACCATGTCACCGTCCCATTCGAAACCGTAGCATTCCAGGGCCTTGAGGATCGCTGCCTGGGCGCCGGGTTCTTCCCGGGGCGGATCGAGGTCTTCCATGCGCACCAGCCAGCGGCCGCCGACAGCTCGGGCATCCAGATAGGAGGCAAGGGCTGCAACCAGCGAGCCGAAATGCAGGTAGCCGCTGGGGGTGGGGGCGAAGCGTCCGATGTATGAAGGAGATGTGGAGGCAGTCATGGGCAGGATGCTATCGGGGCTGGCCCCGGAGTGATGACAGGAACGGGGGGATTGCTTTCGCGAGTGAGCTCGCTTCTACAGCGCAAGGCGGAAACGAAAACGGAGCGTGTATACGCTCCGTTTCAGGTTCAGGCCGGCGATTACTTGCCGACTTGTTTTTCCTTGATTTCCGCCAGGGTCTTGCAATCAACGCACATATCGGCGGTTGGGCGGGCTTCCAGCCGGCGGATGCCGATCTCGACACCACAGGACTCACACCAGCCGTATTCTTCGTCTTCGATCAGTTGCAGGGTCTTGTCGATCTTCTTGATCAACTTGCGCTCACGATCACGGGCGCGCAGTTCAAGGCTGAACTCTTCTTCCTGGCTGGCACGGTCGGCCGGATCAGGGAAGTTGGCCGCTTCATCTTTCATGTGATCAACAGTGCGGTCGACTTCCTGCATCAAGTCCTGTTTCCACTTGTTCAGGATCTTGGTGAAGTGCTCACGCATGGGCTTGCCCATGTACTCTTCGCCCGCAGTTTCAACATAAGGTTCAAAACCGCTGATCGATTGAATCTGTTGCTTTGCTTGGGTGGGCATGAATGGACCGCCTCTACTCTTGTAATCCATTGCGCAGGATTGCTCCATCTCCGACACTTGCCGGCCCTGCGGCTGCAAGCGGGCGAACTTACCAGATCAAACCAGAGCGCGCTACTCCCGGTTGTCGAGCCTGCGTCCAGTCGCAGTCCGTAGACACGGGAAAACTCTGGCATGGCTTGCAGATCGGTCCGCTCAATCGTTGATTTTAGTCAAATCTGCGGTTTCTGTTTGCACCAGTTGGCGCAAGGCAACAGACCGCATGGATGGGGTTGGGTTCTCCCGAGCTTCACTGGATGGGTAGAATCGGACTTTTGCTCCCCCTCGAATAAAGGAAGGCTAATGGCTCTGCCCTACAGTGCGCGCAGTCGCGCTATCGAACCTTTCCATGTCATGGCCCTGCTGGCCCGCGCCAATGAGTTGCAGGCCGCCGGACATGATGTGATTCACCTGGAGATCGGCGAGCCGGACTTCACCACCGCCGAGCCGATCATCAAGGCCGGGCAGGCGGCCTTGAGCGCCGGCAAGACTCGTTACACCGCGGCGCGAGGTATCCCGGAGCTGCGTGGGGCAATCTCCGGTTTCTACCAGCAGCGTTATGGCCTGGATATCGACCCCGAGCGGATCATGATCACTCCCGGAGGTTCTGGTGCGTTGCTGCTGACCAGCAGCCTGCTGGTGGACCCGGGCAAGCACTGGCTGCTGGCTGACCCGGGCTATCCGTGCAACCGGCATTTTCTGCGTCTGGTGGAAGGCGCTGCGCAGTTGGTGCCGGTAGGGCCGGATGTGCGTTATCAACTGACTCCTGACTTGGTGGAGCGTTACTGGGATCAGGACAGCGTCGGCGCCCTGGTTGCTTCCCCGGCGAACCCTACCGGGACTGTGCTCAGTCGTGATGAACTGGCGGGCCTGTCCGCTGCGATCAAGGCTCGCAACGGACACCTGGTGGTGGACGAGATCTACCACGGCCTGACCTATGGCACTGATGCCGCCAGCGTGCTGGAAGTGGATGACAGCGCTTTCGTCCTGAATAGTTTTTCCAAGTATTTCGGCATGACCGGCTGGCGCCTGGGGTGGCTGGTGGCACCGCCTGCGGCTGTGGGTGAGCTGGAGAAACTGGCGCAGAACCTCTACATCAGTGCGCCGAGCATGGCCCAGTACGCTGCTCTGGCCTGTTTCGAGCCGCAAACCATCAGCATGCTTGAGGAGCGTCGTGCCGAATTCGGGCGCCGCCGGGATTTCCTGCTCCCGGCCTTGCGCGAGTTGGGCTTTGGTATCGCCGTGGAGCCTGAAGGAGCCTTCTATCTGTACGCCGATATCAGCGCTTTTGGTGGTGATGCCTTTGCTTTCTGCCGGCACTTCCTGGAGACCGAGCACTTGGCCTTCACTCCCGGCCTGGACTTCGGTCGTCACCAGGCGGGACACCATGTGCGTTTCGCCTACACCCAGAGCCTGGAGCGCCTCCAGGAAGCGGTGCAGCGTATCTCCCGTGGCCTGCAGAGCTGGCAAGGCTGATGCGCTTCGATCCTCCCTTGGAAGAAGGGCGTCTGCTGCGTCGCTACAAGCGTTTCCTGGCAGACATCGAAACCGCTGCGGGCGAACAGATGACGATTCACTGTCCCAATACCGGCTCAATGTTCAATTGCATGGTTGAAGGCGGGCAGGTGTGGTTCAGCCGTTCCAACGACCCCAAGCGCAAGCTGCCGGGCACCTGGGAAATCAGTGAAACGCCTCAAGGTCGTCTGGCCTGCGTCAATACCGGGCGGGCCAACAGCCTGGTTGAAGAGGCGTTGAGGGCGGGGCTGATCAATGAATTGAACGGCTTCACCGGGTTGAAGCGCGAGGTGCCTTATGGGCAGGAGAACAGTCGCATCGATTTTCGCCTGGATTACCCGGGCGGTCCGGCCTATGTCGAGGTCAAGAGTGTCACTCTGGGGTTCGATGGTTGCGCAGTGGCGGCGTTCCCCGATGCGGTGACCCAGCGCGGCGCCAAGCACTTGCGTGAACTGGCAAGCCTGGCCCGGGAGGGGGTACGTGCGGTTCAGCTGTATTGCGTCAATCTCTCGGGTATAGAAGCAGTGCGTCCGGCAGAGGAGATTGATCCGGGGTATGCCGTAGCCCTGAGGGAGGCGGTAGCGGCCGGTGTCGAGGTGCTGGCTTATGGCGTTCGCCTGACTGCACAGGAAGTCTCTATCGATCGGCGCCTAGAGGTGCTGTTTTAGGGTTAAAGATCGACCCAGATGCCCTGACTGTCTTCCCTGCAGTCGATAGCCCTCAGGAACTGCCCGGCGCATGGCCCTGCCACACATTCGCCACTCTCGATCAGAAACAGTGCGCCATGGGTGGCGCACTGGATCAGGCTGGCGCTGGGATCGAGGAACTGATCAGGTTGCCATTCCAGAGGCACTCCTCGGTGCGGGCACTGATTGGCATACACGTAGGCCTGCCCCTCGCGGCGCACGGCAAAGAGCTTCAAGCCCGCAAGCTGGAAACCCCGGCTACCGGTCTCGGGAAGGTCACTCCCGGCGCAAAGAAATTTCATGTCTATCCTCTTGGTCCGAAGGCTCTGCGCTAAGGCTGTCACAGTTTTTCCGTGGCGGCAGGATGAAACATGTCGACGCTTGACTGCTAAATGAAAACAATTATCAAATGGCCGTCTCGCCCGACACGGGGTGCTTGCTCATTTCGATGCCTGCTCTGCCTGGCATGTCACATGGACAGCTGCTTCGCGGGCCCCACGTCTATAAAGGAAATGTACTTATGCGCCTGAGTGCCAGCGCCATTGCGTTCTGTGCCGGAATGCTGGTGAGCCAGTGGGCCACCGCCGATGAATTGCCGCAGCGTTGGGTCAGTGCGGGTGGGGCCTTGTCTGAGTGGGTAACAGCTCTGGGCGCGGAGTCGAAGCTGGTGGGGGTCGACACCACCAGCCAGCATCCGGCATCACTCAAGGCGCTGCCCAGCATTGGCTATCAACGACAGCTATCGGCGGAAGGAATCCTGAGCCTGCGGCCGCAGATTCTGGTGGGTACAGAGGAAATGGGCCCGCCGCCGGTGCTGTCGCAGATTCGTAGCGCCGGGGTCAGGGTCGAGCTGTTTTCTGCCCAGGCTGATCTTCCTACCTTGCAGCACACTTTGCGGCATCTGGGGCAACTACTGGGCCGCGATGCGCAAGCCGCAGAGCTGTTTCAGGACTATCAAAAGCAGCTTGAACAGCAACACGCCTGGGTCAGTGAGGCACAGAAGGCCCAGGCGGCGCCGGGAGTATTGCTGCTGCTGGGGCATGCTGGCGGTAAACCGCTGATTGCCGGCAAGGACACTGCGGCGGACTGGCTCCTGCAGCAGGCCGGTGGGCACAACTTGGCGACCCATACCGGCTACAAGCCGTTTTCGGTGGAGTCCTTGGCCGGCTTGAGTCCGCAAGTCCTGGTGTTTTCCGATCGCAGTCTGAGCGGCGACGCGGCCCGTGCTGCGCTGTTCAAGGAAAACCCGGTGCTGGCGTCTACTGCGGCGGTCAAGGCTGGGCGGGTGGTCGAACTGGATCCGACCTTGCTGGTGGGGGGCTTGGGGCCTCGGTTGCCGGATAGCCTGAAGCGCTTGGCGGCAGTGTTCTACCCCCAGGCCAAGTCGGCCCAATGAGCCGTCTGGTCAAACCTAGAACGCTGTTTCTCGGGTTGGGAGCCCTGTGCCTCCTGGCTATTTGGCTGTCACTGGCCTTGGGGCCGGTCAGCCTGCCCCTGTTCGATACCTTGCGCGCCGCCCTGCGCTTGCTTGGAATACCGATCAATGGGCAGGGGCTGGAGCAGGCGGAGCTGATCCTCGGGCAGATCCGCCTGCCGCGGACCTTGCTTGGCCTTGCGGTGGGTGGAGTGCTGGCACTGTCCGGCGTGGCCATGCAGGGACTGTTTCGCAATCCCCTGGCGGATCCGGGGCTGGTGGGGGTGTCCAGTGGAGCAGCGTTGGGCGCGGCGATCGCCATTGTTGGCGGCTCGATGTTCGGCGGTGTACCGGAAGCCATTGGCCCCTACCTGCTCTCACTCTGTGCCTTTCTGGGTGGCCTGGGAGTGACAGCGCTGGTCTATCGTCTTGGCCGGCGCAATGGCCAGACTCATGTAGCAACCATGTTGCTGGCGGGAATAGCCTTGACGGCTCTGGCCAGCTCGGCTGTGGGCTTGTTCACCTACCTGGCGGATGATGCCACCTTGCGAACCTTGACCTTCTGGAACCTGGGCAGTCTGAACGGTGCCAGTTACCAGCGGTTGTGGCCGCTGCTGCTGGTGACGGCTGCGGTAGCTCTGTGGTTGCCTCGTCGGGCCACGGCATTGAATGCGCTGCTACTGGGCGAGTCCGAGGCCAAGCATTTGGGGATCGATGTCGAAGGACTCAAGCGCGAGCTGGTGTTCTGTACTGCCCTGGGCGTGGGAGCTGCCGTGGCTGCAGCGGGGATGATAGGTTTTGTCGGACTGGTGGTGCCCCATCTGGTGCGCCTGCTGTCGGGGCCGGATCATCGCACCTTGCTTCCGGCATCGATCCTGGCGGGGGCCAGCTTGTTGCTGTTGGCTGACCTGGTGGCGCGCCTGGCGCTGGCACCAGCCGAATTGCCCATCGGTATCGTCACCGCTTTTATCGGCGCGCCGTTCTTTTTGTACCTGTTGTTGCGAGGGCGCGCCTGATGCTGCGAGTCGAGAATCTGCATGTCCGCCGTGGTGGTAAAGATGTTCTGTCCGGCGTGGACCTGCAATTGTTGCCGGGCCAGGTATTGGGGGTGCTTGGACCCAATGGCGCCGGTAAAAGCAGCCTGCTCGGAGCCATGAGTGGAGAGTTGGCGGCCCACCAGGGCCGAGTGTCGCTGGATGGGCAAGAGTTGGCGCAGTGGCAGGGTACATTGCGGGCGCAACGTCTGGCGGTGTTGCCTCAGGCGTCGAGTCTGGACTTCGCTTTTCGGGTTGAGGAAGTGGTGGGGCTTGGGCGCTTGCCCCATCAGAGTGGTCGCGTGCGTGACGCACAGATAGTCAGTGCTGCGCTGGAGGCGGCCGATGTGATGCATCTGTCGGGGCGCAGCTACCTGGCGTTATCGGGTGGAGAGCGGCAGCGGGTGCATCTGGCGCGGGTCCTGGCGCAATTGTGGCCAGGACAGAGTGGACACAACCTGTTGCTGGATGAGCCCACGTCTGCCCTCGATCCGTTGCATCAACACATCACCTTGCAGGCCGTCCGGGAGTTTGCCGATCGCGGCGCGGCGGTGCTGATTATCCTCCATGACCTGAATCTGGCGGCGCGCTACTGTGATCGGGTATTGCTGCTTGAAGGCGGACGCCCACATTCGTTGGGTACGCCAGCCGAGGTGCTGCGTTCCGAGCCGTTGCAAGCGGTGTTCGGTCTGGAGGTTCTGGTGCAGCAGCACCCTGAACGCGGGCATCCGTTGATCATTGCCCGTTGATCTGACACACGGAGAGACCTGATGCGTGCACTCTCGCTACTGCTGGCCCTGTTGCTGGCGGCCTGTCACAGCATGCCGGAAACGCTGCCGCCGCCGGTTGCGCAGGAGCCAGGCAGCATTATTGATCTGCACAATGGTGAGGCGCTGAGCCCTGGCGAGCTGGTTGAACGCCTGGCACAGGCGCCCAGGCTGATAGTCGGTGAGCAGCATGACAACGCCGATCATCACGCGTTGCAGCTCTGGCTCTTGCGCTCTATGTCCGCGGCGCGGCAACAGGGCAGTCTGTTGTTGGAAATGCTCAATCCGGATCAGCAATCAAAAGTCGATCAGGTCAAGCGGTCCCTGGATGGGCGGCGCTTGCCTGATGGACTACCCGCTACGCTGGCCTGGCAACCGGGTTGGGACTGGAGTCTCTACGGTCCGCTGGTGGGTTATGCGTTGAAGCAGCCCTATCCATTGCTGGCAGCCAATCTGAACACTCAGGACGTGCGCAGGATTTATGCACAGGCGCCTGTTCTGTCAGGGGCGCGGAGCAATGCCCGCCCGGTGACTCAGCTATTGTCCGCGCAAATTCGCGAGTCCCACTGCGGCCTACTGCGCGAAAGCCAGGTGCCGTCCATGCTGGCGGTGCAGCAACAGCGGGATCGGCGCATGGCCGAGCGGCTGCTGGCAGCACCGACTCCAGCCTTGCTGTTTGCCGGATCTTTTCATGGGCGCCGGGATCTTGGGGTGCCCTTGCATATGGCTGATCTGGATCAGGGGCAGGAAGTTGTGGTGCTGATTCTGGCGGAGCAGGGAAGTGAGGTTTCCCCGGCATCGGCCGATTACGTCTGGTACACGCCACCCCAGCCACCCAAGGATTACTGCGCGCAATTGAAACCTTGAGTGGCTCACTTTTTCACGGGCAAAAAAAGACCCGGCAAGAGCCGGGTCAAATAACCGTGATTAGCCTGATGAGGAGATAATCTGAGAGTCCGAACCACTGGTCTTCCAGGTTATCGACTGATCTCGCGACCAGTTGTGATAATCATAACGATTCTCATTTCGAAGTCAACAAGGCTTTTTCAGTTTTCGCATATTTCGCTAAACGCTTGTTTGGATCCTCTGCTCGTTCAATCTTGGCTCGGGCTGTTCAAGGCCATGAGACGGGTCACTTCCTTGTTCAGCAGGTCGATGCGCCTTGCCATGCTCTCGATCAAGCTGTGGGCGATGCGTGGATTGCTCTGGGTCAGGCTGAGGAACTGCTCCTTGGGAATCAGCATGATCGTGCTCGGCTCGCTGGCGATCACACTGGCGCTGCGTTTCTCTCCGGTGAAGACCGCCATGGCGCCAAAAATCTCATCCTTGGGTACATCGCCAACTTTGTGGCCATCGACAAAGGCTTGGGCGTGCCCTTCGAGAATCACGAACACATGATCCGCCTCATCCCCTTGAGCAATCAGTACTTCGCCGGAAGCTACCCGTTTGAAGCCGTTGCTGCTGCGTAATTCCGGAGGTTTCAAGCGTGCTACTGCATCAGAGAGTAGGGCGGTCTGGCCAATCAGGTATTGCAGCAACAGTTCCGAGCGCTGTTCGTCAGCGTAGATATGCCGGAACACGTCGGTCCGCAAATAGGGGGTCAATATCAGTGGTGTGTCGCTGCTCAAGTGCCACTGTGGTTGCTCGATACCTCGACGCAACCCCACCAGATCGCCTTCATGCAGGTAAAAAAGTGGTCGTTCGTCAACGCTGGCCTGGATCACGCCGCTGTCGAGGAGGAACAGTTGGTGACCGGGCAGTGCGCTGGACAGGTCTGCTACAGCTTCAAATTCCAGGGCTGAACCGCTGGGTGAAAGTCCCGCCAGTAGCTGCGTCGGGATACTTTGCAGACGATTGATCAAGGCATCGGCGTAGGCCGGTTGCTCCCCCATCAGGTACATAAGGTTCTGCCAGTCAGTTTTTGTGGCGAGAGGAAATGGCGTCCAGCTGTTTGTTCAACGCCTCTTTGCGTTCAGCAGGAAGGTCGTTCCAGTGCATGTCCATCAAGGCTCCTTCAATGGCGTATAGCAGGACTTTAGAGGCGCGAAAGCCGCGGGTGCGCACCGCCCGATAGGCGTCTACCGCGCCCAGGCGGCGCAAGTCCGAAGCACTATGGATGCCCACTGCATGCAGCCATTGTGCGGAGGTCTTGCCAAGGTTCTTCAAATGTTGCAGTTCATCATTCATTAAGCCTCCTGGCGATGGCCGAATGGTGAGTGGGCAGCCTCAAAGGAGTGTAGCGCTCAGTAGAAAACGCGCTGTTCTTTGGTCGGGTTTGGCGCAAATGCTTCTAAGGAGGGGGTATCAGGACGAGGCAGCGAGAGCGCTCGGGCCTTGCAGGGTAAGGGAGCAATGGGATGTCACGGGTCCGGCGCGCAGTTGGGCGCCGGACAGAGCAGTGCAGGGGCTTTCAGCGGGTGTTGTAACGCAGGCGGGTACCGAAGTTGACCGACATGAGGATTTCGTCGGCAGTCAGTTCTACCGGGAAGTAGGCGCCAGAGATTTGCGCATGGGCCAGGCTGGCGCCTTCCATGGTGGCATTGCGCAGGTCCAGGCCACGCAGATCGGCGGAACGGAAGTAGGCGTCAGTAAAGTCGATGCCCTGAGCGTTCAACTGTCGCAGGTCGAGGCCGCGGAAGTCACCGCCACGCATGTCGATGGGTTGATCCTTTGGACGTTCGCGGTTGAAACCGACGATGTCGTCTTTGTGCAGCAGGGCGTAAAGCGGAGTATCCAGAAGTTTCGGTTGGCTCATGGCGACGTCACCAGTGTTGGATTTATGACGCCAGTATAGTGCCACTATTTTTCAGCCGTGAAGTCTTTGCACTTCACGGCTGAAATTACTGCTTACAGGCCTGGGAGGCGCTGACGAATGTTGGCAACCAGGGCATCCAGGCTACCGCTTTCGTTGGTTTCGATGCGCTTGCTGCGTAGCAGCTCTTCGTCGGTCAGGGCCTCACGCGTGGCTTGCTGGGTGGCGATCACTTCCAGAGTGGCATCGGAAGGATCGTTCTGATCGGCTTGACGTTGAGCCAACCAGCTGGCGACCACGGCCTCGGGTGCGTTGCAGTCGATGATCAGGCAAGGGGTGCCGGTGGATTCGGCCACCTTGGCTGCGGCATCCCGCTGCGCGCGCTTGAGGTAGGTAGCGTCGATCACGACTGGGAAACCAGCGCGCAGAATAGTTTCGGCAATTTCATGCAGGCGGGTGTAGGTGGCGCTGCTGGCTTCGCTGCTGTAGATACCGGCGTGAGGGTCGTTCGGCACTTGTTGCTCGCCGAACAGACGCTTGCGTTCCACATCGGAGCGCAGGCGAACGGCGCCCAGTGCCTCCACCAGACGCATGGCTACGCGGCTTTTGCCAACGGCCGAGACGCCCGAGGTGATCGCCAGGAAGCGTGATGGAATGGTGCTGTAGCTTTCCGCCAGGTTGGCGTAGTTGCGGTATTGGCGCAGGGTGGTGGCGCGCTGCACCGGAGTGGCATCGGCCGGCATGCTGAACAGGCTGACTTTGGCGCGTACCAGAGCACGGTAGGCTTTGTAGAAGTTCAGCAGTTCCAGGCCCTGATAGTCACCGGTCAGTTCCAGGTACTGGCTGATGAAACGCCGCGCCAGGCTTTTCAGGCCGCGATCTTCCAGGTCCATGGCGAGGAAACCGGTGTCGGCATAGACGTCAGTGAAACGGAAGGGTTCGTTGAATTCGATGCAGTCGAAAATCACCACCTTGCCGTCGATAAGGGTGGCGTTGCCCAGGTGGATATCACCGTGGCACTCACGGATAAAGCCTTCGCTCTTGCGTTGGGCCAGCAGTGGCTTGAGGCGTTCGAAACTAGCCTCGGCCCAGGCCTCCAGGGCTTCGAGCTGCTGCAGGTCGGCCTTATCGCTGAGGAAGGGGCGTATCTGCTCGAAGTTCTGGCGTACTGGCGCCATTACGCTTTCCGGTGTACCGGCTTCGTGGGCGGCCGGGACCTTGGGGGCGCTGAGGTGGAACTCGGCGATCTGCTTGGCCAGCTCGTCGATGTGCGCGGTGGTCAGTTCGCTATTGGCTTGCAAGGTGCTGAGCAATTGGCTCTGGGGGAACTGGCGCATTTTCAGCGCGTATTCGATGACCGGGCCGTTGCCGCCCAGCTCTGGTGCTTCGGCGCTACCGGTGATCGGCAGGACTTCCAGGTACAGGTCCTGGGTCAGGCGCTGGTTCAGGCGCAGCTCTTCACCGCAGAAATGCTCCCGGGCATCCAGGCTGGTGAAATCGAGGAACCCGAAATTCACCGGCTTCTTCACTTTATAAGCAAAGGGACCGGTGAGCAGTACCCAGGAGATGTGGGTTTCGATGACCTGAAACCCTTCTACGGGATGAGGATACAAAGCGGGGTTTTGCAGGGCGGCGATCAGTGACTGGCTCACGGGTGATCCTTTAGAGTCGGGAAAATCGAGGGCGTCATTATGGCCGTTGGGAGGGGTAACGCAAACCTCGGGTGGCGCATGTTGAGGATGAATAAAGTGCGTATAATCCGCCGCCATGACTCGTACCCGATCCCCTCGTTCCGCTAAAAAAACTCCCTCTGGTGGCCTGCGCCCCTGGCTGGGCTGGGCGCTCAAGCTCAGTTTGGTCGGCTTGGTAGTGCTCGCTGGCTTTGCGGTTTACCTCGATGCTGTGGTCCAGGAAAAATTCTCCGGCAAGCGCTGGACTATCCCGGCCAAGGTCTATGCCCGTCCGCTGGAGCTGTTCGTCGGACAAAAGCTCAGCAAGGAGGACTTCCTGACGGAGCTCGATGCCCTGGGCTATCGCCGCGAAAGTGTCGCCAACGGTCCCGGTGCTGCTGCGGTCAGCGGCAACACTGTCGATCTGAATACCCGTGGCTTCCAGTTCTATGAAGGATTGGAGCAGGCGCAGCCGGTTCGCGTGCGTTTCTCCGGTGACTATGTGGCGGAGCTGTCCGGCAGTAAGGGCGCCAAGCTTGCGGTCGTGCGGCTGGAGCCGCTGCTGATCGGTGGCCTGTACCCGAAAAACCTGGAGGACCGGATCCTGATCAAGATCGATCAGGTTCCCCCCTACCTGCTGGAAACCCTGGTGGCGGTGGAAGACCGTGATTTCTATTCGCACTTCGGGGTGTCACCGAAGTCGATTGCCCGGGCGATCTGGGTCAACACTTCGTCGGGCCAGATGCGCCAGGGTGGCAGCACCCTGACCCAGCAGTTGGTGAAGAACTTCTTCCTGACCAATGAACGCAGCCTGTCGCGAAAGCTCAATGAAGCCATGATGGCGCTGCTGCTGGAGCTGCATTACGACAAGCGCGAGATTCTCGAGGCCTATCTCAACGAGGTTTTTGTCGGCCAGGACGGTCAGCGAGCGGTGCACGGTTTCGGTTTGGCCAGCCAGTTCTTCTTCAGCCAGCCGCTGTCCGAACTCAAATTGCATCAGGTAGCGCTGCTGGTGGGGATGGTCAAAGGTCCTTCCTATTACAATCCGCGGCGTTATCCGGAGCGTGCTCTGGAACGGCGCAACCTGGTGCTCGACCTGCTTGAGCAACAGGGTGTGGCCACTGCCGAGCAGGTTGAAACGGCGAAAAAAATGCCATTGGGTGTGACCAAGCGCGGCAGCCTGGCTGACAGCTCGTTCCCAGGCTTCCTCGACCTGGTTAAGCGCCAGTTGCGAGAAGATTATCGCGACGAAGACTTGACTGAAGAAGGGCTGCGAATCTTCACCAGTTTCGATCCCATCCTGCAGATGAAGGCTGAGGCTTCGGTCAACGATACCTTCAAACGCCTGGCGGGACGCAAGGGCTCGGAAGACGTTGAAGCGGCCATGGTGGTGACCAATCCGGAAACCGGTGAAGTCCAGGCCATGATCGGCAGTCGTCAGGCCAGCTTCGCCGGTTTCAATCGGGCATTGGACGCAGTGCGCCCAATTGGCTCGCTGATCAAGCCTGCGGTCTACCTGACGGCTCTGGAAAAGCCCAGCCAGTACACCCTGACCAGTTGGCTTTCCGATGAGGCTTTCTCGGTGAAGGGGGCTGACGGCCAGGTGTGGAAGCCGCAGAACTACGACCGTCGTTCCCATGGCACCGTTTTCCTGTACCAGGGCCTGGCCCATTCCTACAACTTGTCCACCGCGCGACTTGGCTTGGAAGTGGGCGTACCCAACGTCCTGAAAACCCTGGGGCGCCTGGGCGTTACCCGGGAGTTCCCGGCGTTCCCCTCGATGCTGCTGGGAGCCGGTGGCATGAGCCCGATCGAAGTGGCGACCATGTACCAGACCCTGGCCAATGGCGGTTTCAATACGCCAATGCGCGGGATTCGCAGCGTATTGACGGCCGAAGGCGAACCACTCAAGCGTTATCCGTTCCAGATTCAGCAGCGATTCGATGCTGGGTCTATCTACCTGATCCAGAGTGCGATGCAGCGTGTGATGCGCGAAGGCACGGGTAGCTCGGTTTACAACGTATTGCCCAAGACCCTGGCGCTTGCGGGCAAGACCGGCACCAGTAACGACTCCCGTGACAGCTGGTTCGCCGGCTTCAGCCAGGACCTGCTGGCGGTGGTCTGGCTGGGCCGTGACGATAATGGCAAGACGCCGTTTACCGGCGCCACGGGTGCCTTGCAGGTGTGGACCAGTTTCATGCGCAAGGCCGATCCGCTGCCGCTGGATATGCCGCAGCCGGACAACGTGGTTCAAGCCTGGGTCGATTCGCGTACCGGACAGGGCTCCGATGCCAACTGTCCGGGGGCTGTACAGATGCCGTATATTCGCGGCAGCGAACCGCCTCCCGGCGCCTCCTGCGGTGGTGAAACCCCGGCAGGTAGCGATGTGATGGATTGGGTCAAGGGCTGGATGAACTAAGCGATGAGGGTTTGACGTGAACAAGTGGTGGGTTCCAGCTATTACAGCTCTGGCGTTGCTCAACGGTTGCGCCAGTGTGCAGCGCGGCTCCATTCCCGTCGTGGACTCCGGCACGGCCGTGTCCAACAGTGAGCGGATTTCTGCCTCCGGAGGCTTTCGACAGACGACGATCAAGCGTCCGGCGCAAGCTCAAGCACAGGCGATTCCGGAGGACTCCGGGGTGGTGGTGATGGTTCCGGGTGGTGGCGCAACGGCTTCGGCGCCGATCAGCAGCTCACCGATTACTCCGGGGCCTATTACCCCGGGTCCGGTGGACGGCTCTGGCTATCAGCCGGCGCCGATCAACCAGGGCACCTACAACATGCCTTCCACGCCCAGTGGCATCCCTTCGGCACGTGCCGGTGGCCTGTCTGCTGATGAGCAACTGGACGGTCCGGTGCTAGCGTTGCTAACCACTGCGCAACAGCAGCAGTCCAGTGGTGACCTGAACGGTGCTTCTTCCAGCCTCGAGCGGGCGCAGCGTGTTGCTCCACGTGAGCCGCAGGTGCTGTACCGCTTGGCTCAGGTGCGCATGGCCCAGGGCGATGCGCCGCAAGCCGAACAGTTTGCTCGTCGCGGTCTGAGTTTTGCCAATGGTCGTCCCGATCTTCAGGCGAGTTTGTGGGAGTTGATCGCCCAGACACGGGAGAAACAGGGTGATGCAGCTGGTGCCGCCCAGGCACGGCAGAAAGCCCGAGTCTCGCTGTGATGGATGTGCGTTTTCCCAAGATCGCCGAGCAGTTGCTGCTGATCGAGCGTGAGTTGCGCGTGCAGGGGCTGTGGGACGAGATAGCACCCAGTGCCGAGGCTCTGGCCAGTACTCAGCCTTTTGCCGTGGATACGCTGGATTTCGAGCAGTGGCTGCAGTGGATCTTTCTGCCGCGCATGAAGGTGATCCTGGAGCAGGACCTGCCGCTGCCCAATGCCTCCGGTATCCAGGAGATGGCCGAAATGGTGTTCTCCACCCGGCCGATGCAGGGGCGCGATCTGCAGTTGCGAATGTTGCTCAAAGAGTTCGATCAACTCATCGCGGCCACCCGCTGAATCCGAGACTGCCGGGTGTGCCTGGCAGTCGCCTTCGGATGCCAGGCACCGTCCTCCTCACCTCTTCCTAGCGCTCTTCTTGCCGTTCTGCCGGCAGCCTTGACCAGTCCCTGTCTATAGGCCGATGACCAAAGTCAAGGTGCGCATTTCTGAGTTGCTTGTCGAATATTGCGCAATCGAAGTGCAGGCAGTGGTTGTTTTTGGGTTTTTTCTTGCGTTCTCATGCGCTTAGTTCGAATTAACTACATAGACGACTTGACTTGAAGGGGACGAAACAGAAGAATCCAAAGTCCGCTGTAGAGGGACTGCCAGAAGCAGACCCACTCAGCAGATCATGAGGCGCACATCCGCGCCGAAGTGCTACACCCGCAACGCGTTACCTCGCGCTGGGTGGGAAAACCCCGCAACACTTTGGGGCGCTCCCAATACTTGCTCAGTCAGTGCTGACGTAGTCGGCGACCACCGTCGCTCATGCTCTGCTGAGAAGTAAACCTATTAAGACCCGCTCCCTTTTGAGGGCGGTATTCTGGCGTTTTAGAGGTGAACAACGTGGAGCTTTTATCTGGCGGTGAGATGCTCGTCCGCTTTTTGCGTGACGAAGGCGTCAAATATATCTACGGGTACCCAGGTGGTGCTCTCCTTCATGTTTACGATGCCCTGTTCAAAGAGCCGGAAGTGACTCACATCCTGGTTCGTCACGAACAAGCGGCAACCCATATGGCTGACGGCTATGCCCGTGCCACCGGCAAAGCCGGCGTGGTACTGGTGACTTCCGGCCCGGGCGCGACCAATGCCATTACCGGTATTGCCACCGCCTACATGGACTCGATTCCAATGGTGATCATTTCCGGTCAGGTGCCTAGCACCATGGTCGGTACCGATGCGTTCCAGGAAACCGACATGATCGGTATCTCCCGGCCGATCGTGAAGCACAGCTTCATGATCAAGCACGCTTCGGAAATCCCGGAAGTCATGAAGAAAGCCTTCTACCTGGCGCAGTCCGGTCGTCCCGGTCCGGTAGTGGTCGATATCCCGAAGGACATGACCAACCCGGCTGAAAAGTTCGAATACGTTTTCCCCAAGAAAGCCAAGCTGCGCTCCTACAGCCCAGCTGTCCGTGGTCATTCCGGGCAAATCCGCAAGGCGGCAGAGATGCTCCTGGCGGCCAAGCGACCTGTGCTTTATGCAGGCGGCGGCGTGATCCTTGGTGGCGGCTCCGCACCGCTCACCGAGCTGGCCAAGATGCTCAATCTGCCAGTGACCAATACCTTGATGGGCTTGGGCGCCTATCCAGGTACTGACCGACAGTTCGTCGGCATGCTCGGCATGCACGGCAGCTACACGGCCAACCTGACCATGCACCACGCTGACGTGATTCTTGCAGTAGGCGCGCGCTTCGATGACCGGGTTATCAACGGTGCACCGAAGTTCTGCCCGAACGCCAAGATCATTCATGTGGACATCGACCCTGCTTCCATCTCCAAGACCATCAAGGCTGACGTGCCTATCGTGGGGCCTGTGGAAAGTGTCCTGACCGAAATGGTCGCGGCGCTCAAGGAAATCGGCGAGACCCCGAACAAGGACACGGTCGCCAGCTGGTGGAAGCAGATCGACGAGTGGCGTGGTGATCGCGGCCTGTTCCCTTACGACAAGGGCGACGGCAGCATCATCAAGCCGCAAACGGTGATCGAGACCCTGTGCGAAGTGACCAAGGGCGATGCCTTTGTCACCTCCGACGTGGGCCAGCACCAGATGTTCGCGGCGCAGTATTACAAGTTCAACAAGCCCAATCGCTGGATCAACTCCGGCGGCCTGGGCACCATGGGCTTCGGTTTCCCGGCAGCCATGGGCGTCAAGTTGAGCTTTCCGGATAATGATGTCGCCTGCGTCACCGGCGAGGGCAGTATCCAGATGAATATCCAGGAGCTGTCCACCTGCCTGCAGTACGGTCTGCCGGTCAAGATCGTTAACCTGAACAACGGTGTGCTGGGCATGGTTCGCCAATGGCAGGACATGAGCTACGGCAGCCGTCACTCGCACTCCTACATGGAGTCGCTGCCTGACTTCGTCAAGCTGGTTGAGGCCTATGGGCACGTGGGCATGCGTATCACGGATCTGAAGGATCTGAAGCCGAAGATGGAAGAAGCGTTCGCCATGAAGGATCGCCTGGTATTCCTCGATATCCAGGTCGACACCAGCGAGCACGTCTATCCGATGCAGATCAAAGACGGCTCTATGCGCGATATGTGGCTGAGCAAGACGGAGCGTACTTAATCATGCGGCACATCATTTCCTTGCTTTTGGAAAACGAACCGGGCGCTTTGTCTCGCGTAGTTGGTCTGTTCTCTCAGCGTAACTACAACATTGAAAGCTTGACTGTGGCACCGACCGAAGACCCGACCCTGTCGCGTCTGACCCTCACCACGGTTGGTCATGATGAGATCATCGAGCAGATCACCAAGAACCTGAACAAGTTGATCGAGGTGGTGAAGCTGGTGGACCTTTCGGAAAGTGCTCACATCGAGCGCGAACTGATGTTGGTCAAGATCAAGGCCACTGGTGCACAGCGCGCCGAGGTCAAGCGCACTACCGATATTTACCGTGGGCAGATCGTTGATGTCAGCGCCAGCGTGTATACCGTTCAATTGACCGGTACCAGCGACAAGCTCGACAGTTTCATTCAATCGATCGGCACCGCGTCGATTCTAGAAACCGTACGCAGTGGTGTCACCGGGATTGCCCGTGGCGACAAAGTACTGAGCATCTAACTCAAATTAGCGAATGGCCGGAACGGCCTGATATAGGGGAAATTCATGAAAGTTTTCTACGATAAAGACTGCGACCTGTCGATCATCCAGGGCAAGAAAGTTGCCATCATCGGTTACGGTTCCCAGGGCCACGCTCAAGCTTGCAACCTGAAAGACTCCGGTGTTGACGTGACTGTAGGCCTGCGCAAAGGCTCGGCCACTGTTGCCAAGGCTGAGGCTCATGGCCTGAAAGTGACCGACGTTGCTGCAGCCGTTGCCGGCGCCGACCTGGTCATGATCCTGACCCCGGACGAGTTCCAGTCCCAGCTGTACAAGAATGAAATCGAGCCGAACATCAAGAAGGGTGCCACCCTGGCCTTCTCCCACGGCTTCGCGATCCACTACAACCAGGTTGTTCCACGTGCTGACCTCGACGTGATCATGATCGCGCCGAAGGCTCCAGGCCACACCGTGCGTTCCGAGTTCGTCAAGGGCGGCGGTATTCCTGACCTGATCGCTATCTATCAGGACGCTTCCGGCAATGCCAAGAACGTAGCCTTGTCTTATGCAGCTGGCGTAGGCGGTGGTCGTACCGGCATCATCGAAACCACCTTCAAGGACGAGACTGAAACCGACCTGTTCGGCGAGCAGGCTGTTCTGTGTGGCGGTACCGTTGAGCTGGTCAAAGCCGGTTTCGAAACCCTGGTTGAAGCTGGCTACGCGCCGGAAATGGCCTACTTCGAATGCTTGCACGAACTGAAGTTGATCGTTGACCTCATGTACGAAGGCGGTATCGCCAACATGAACTACTCGATCTCCAACAACGCCGAATACGGCGAGTACGTGACTGGTCCAGAAGTTATCAACGCCGAATCCCGTCAGGCCATGCGCAACGCTCTGAAGCGCATCCAGGACGGTGAGTACGCGAAAATGTTCATCAGCGAGGGTGCTACCGGTTACCCATCGATGACCGCCAAGCGTCGTAACAACGCTGCTCACGGTATCGAAATCATCGGTGAGCAACTTCGTTCGATGATGCCGTGGATCGGTGCTAACAAAATCGTCGACAAAGCCAAGAACTAAGTTCGAGCCTTGTCAGAGAAAACGCGGCCTAGGCCGCGTTTTTTCGTTTGGACGGGTAGGTTCTGGTATAAAGCTGGATCCTTTGTGGCCGAATCACGGCCCTGGGGTATCTGTCGAAACTTTTCACACCGTTGCAAGGTATTTGTCCATGAGCGAACGTCCCGAAGAGCCAAACCAGGCCTCTGACGCCGAAAGCCTGCTACCGATCGATGAGCATGTCGAAGAAGGGCATGACGCTGAAGGCCGTAAAGTCCGGCATCGTGGTATCTATCTTCTGCCGAATCTGTTCACCACTGCGAACCTGTTCGCGGGGTTCTATTCCATTATCAGTTCCATGAGTGCCCAGAGTGCGCTGAGTGCTGGGGACACGGCGGGGGCAAGCAAGTACTTTGCCTTTGCCGCTATTGCGATCTTTGTCGCTATGGTCCTTGACGGTTTGGATGGGCGTGTAGCTCGTATGACCAATACCCAAAGTGCTTTCGGCGCCGAGTACGATTCACTGTCGGATATGGTTGCATTTGGCGTAGCGCCGGCATTGCTTGCCTTCGGTTGGGCTCTTGGCGATATGGGTAAGGTCGGCTGGATGGTCGCCTTTATCTATGTGGCGGGTGCTGCACTGCGCCTGGCACGTTTCAACACTCAGGTGGGAACTGCTGATAAGCGTTACTTCATTGGCCTGGCCAGCCCTGCGGCGGCGGGTGTGGTGGCGGGTATTGTCTGGGCTTTCAGTGACTACGGTATCCAGGGTTCGAAGATGTCGTTTCTGGTGGCGCTGATGGTGGCGGCGGCAGGCATGTTGATGGTCAGCAATATCAAGTACAACAGCTTCAAGGACCTGGATCTGAAAGGGCGGGTACCCTTTGTAGCGATTCTGGCAGTAGTGCTGGTGTTTGCCGTGGTGTTCAGCGATCCGCCACGTATTCTGTTGCTGGTGTTCCTGGCTTATGCAGCTTCGGGTCCTATCCAGTACCTGTTGCACCTGCGTCGTCGCAAAAGCGCCGAGTGATGTAATTTCCTCCATACTCCGCAGTCTATTGGTACATCTGTCCTCCAATACTGCGGAGTTGCCATGTTGTTCAAATTCCCCAAAGCGTCCGACTGCAATGAGTCGGATGTCACGCCTGAATCTCTTTATCTCTCTCGACGCAGCTTGCTGGGTGGTGCGGTTGCAGGCATGGCTTTTGCCGGTTTGCCGCGTTGGGCAGTTGCGCAGGATATGGCGCGTTACGCCGACGTGGAGCCTGGCCGTGCGCCTGCGTGGTTTTCTGACAAGCTGACCAACACCCGGTGGCAAGCCGTAACAGTCAAGGGAGAGGCGATCACGCCTTTCAAGGATGCGACCCACTACAACAACTTCTATGAGTTCGGTACGGACAAGGGGGATCCGGCGGCCAACGCGGGTGCGC
>NZ_CP116502.1:0-147500 GCF_042980055.1 Pseudomonas danubii | reverse complement strand
CGGAAGATGTAACGGGGCTCAAACCATACACCGAAGCTACGGGTATCACGTAAGTGATGCGGTAGAGGAGCGTTCTGTAAGCCTGTGAAGGTGAGTTGAGAAGCTTGCTGGAGGTATCAGAAGTGCGAATGCTGACATGAGTAACGACAATGGGTGTGAAAAACACCCACGCCGAAAGACCAAGGTTTCCTGCGCAACGTTAATCGACGCAGGGTTAGTCGGTCCCTAAGGCGAGGCTGAAAAGCGTAGTCGATGGAAAACAGGTTAATATTCCTGTACTTCTAGTTATTGCGATGGAGGGACGGAGAAGGCTAGGCCAGCTTGGCGTTGGTTGTCCAAGTTTAAGGTGGTAGGCTGGAATCTTAGGTAAATCCGGGGTTCTAAGGCCGAGAGCTGATGACGAGTTACCTTTTAGGTGACGAAGTGGTTGATGCCATGCTTCCAAGAAAAGCTTCTAAGCTTCAGATAACTAGGAACCGTACCCCAAACCGACACAGGTGGTTGGGTAGAGAATACCAAGGCGCTTGAGAGAACTCGGGTGAAGGAACTAGGCAAAATGGCACCGTAACTTCGGGAGAAGGTGCGCCGGTGAGGGTGAAGGACTTGCTCCGTAAGCTCATGCCGGTCGAAGATACCAGGCCGCTGCGACTGTTTATTAAAAACACAGCACTCTGCAAACACGAAAGTGGACGTATAGGGTGTGACGCCTGCCCGGTGCCGGAAGGTTAATTGATGGGGTTAGCTAACGCGAAGCTCTTGATCGAAGCCCCGGTAAACGGCGGCCGTAACTATAACGGTCCTAAGGTAGCGAAATTCCTTGTCGGGTAAGTTCCGACCTGCACGAATGGCGTAACGATGGCGGCGCTGTCTCCACCCGAGACTCAGTGAAATTGAAATCGCTGTGAAGATGCAGTGTATCCGCGGCTAGACGGAAAGACCCCGTGAACCTTTACTATAGCTTTGCACTGGACTTTGAATTTGCTTGTGTAGGATAGGTGGGAGGCTTTGAAGCGTGAACGCCAGTTTGCGTGGAGCCATCCTTGAAATACCACCCTGGCAACTTTGAGGTTCTAACTCAGGTCCGTTATCCGGATCGAGGACAGTGTATGGTGGGTAGTTTGACTGGGGCGGTCTCCTCCTAAAGAGTAACGGAGGAGTACGAAGGTGCGCTCAGACCGGTCGGAAATCGGTCGTAGAGTATAAAGGCAAAAGCGCGCTTGACTGCGAGACAGACACGTCGAGCAGGTACGAAAGTAGGTCTTAGTGATCCGGTGGTTCTGTATGGAAGGGCCATCGCTCAACGGATAAAAGGTACTCCGGGGATAACAGGCTGATACCGCCCAAGAGTTCATATCGACGGCGGTGTTTGGCACCTCGATGTCGGCTCATCACATCCTGGGGCTGAAGCCGGTCCCAAGGGTATGGCTGTTCGCCATTTAAAGTGGTACGCGAGCTGGGTTTAGAACGTCGTGAGACAGTTCGGTCCCTATCTGCCGTGGACGTTTGAGATTTGAGAGGGGCTGCTCCTAGTACGAGAGGACCGGAGTGGACGAACCTCTGGTGTTCCGGTTGTCACGCCAGTGGCATTGCCGGGTAGCTATGTTCGGAAAAGATAACCGCTGAAAGCATCTAAGCGGGAAACTTGCCTCAAGATGAGATCTCACTGGGATCTTGAATCCCCTAAAGGGCCGTCGAAGACTACGACGTTGATAGGTTGGGTGTGTAAGCGCTGTGAGGCGTTGAGCTAACCAATACTAATTGCCCGTGAGGCTTGACCATATAACACCCAAGCAATTTGCTTAAGAAGCGAGTTGCGGTGTGTGAAGACGCTACGAACCGAAAGTTTGCACAACACACAAATCTATTACATACCCATTCGCTGGCACGTTGCATGAGCAACGGACTGGCTACCGAATTTCTTGACGACCATAGAGCGTTGGAACCACCTGATCCCATCCCGAACTCAGAAGTGAAACGATGCATCGCCGATGGTAGTGTGGGGTTTCCCCATGTGAGAGTAGGTCATCGTCAAGATTAAATTCCGAAACCCCAATTGCGAAAGCAATTGGGGTTTTGTTTTTGCGCGAAGAAAAATTGCTCTTATTCGCAAACAAAATTGCACAGTTATTTTCGAATTGGAACACTAGAATAGCCGCTACTTTCTCCACTTCCAGAGCCCTCTATGCCAGATCCGGTTGACGCCCCCGGGTTGTCAGAACTACCACTGGACGACCTGGTTGCCTGCCATGAGTGCGACCTGCTGATGCGCAAGCCAACGCTCGCCCTTGGCGAGAAAGCCCAGTGCCCGCGTTGTGGCTATGAGCTGTATGCCCATCGGCACAATGTGGTCGAACGCAGCCTGGCTCTGGTAATCGCCGCCTTATTGCTCTACGTGCCGGCGAACTTTCTACCCATCATGCAGCTCAATCTATTGGGACAGTCTTCCGAAGATACGGTCTGGAGTGGGGTACAAGGCCTGTTCGATACCGGCATGGAAGGCGTAGCGCTGGTGGTATTCCTGTGCAGCATGGGCATTCCATTGCTCAAGTTGATTTGCCAACTTCTGGTGCTTCTAAGTATCCGCTGGAACATCGGCCGTAGTTACGGTTTGCTGCTCTATCGCATTTATCACCATTTGCGCGATTGGGGCATGCTCGAGGTCTACTTGATGGGCGTACTGGTGGCCATCGTCAAGTTGGCCGACATGGCCTCCATCACCGTAGGCCTGGGGCTGGTGTGTTTCATCAGTCTGTTGTTGGTGCAGGTCTGGCTGGAAGTGGTGATGTCGCCTCATCAGGTCTGGCAGGCGCTATCGGGAGAAGACATACATGCGGGCGATTGATGCAGGCATTCTGATTTGCACCGAATGCCATGAATTGAACCGGCAGGAGGCCGACAGCGACGGGCAGACCTGCACTCGTTGCGGAGCTTTGGTACACCCACGGCGCCCCAACAGCATCCTGCGTACCTGGGCCCTGCTGCTTACCGCCGCCATTCTCTATATACCCGCCAATGTCCTGCCGATCATGACCGTCAGCTCGCTGGGCCAGGGCGACCCGAGCACCATCATGTCCGGGGTCATCCAGCTGGTGCAGCATGGAATGTTCCCCATCGCCGCCGTGGTGTTTGTCGCCAGTATTCTGGTGCCTACCTTCAAACTGGTGGGCATTGCCCTGTTGCTGTTCTCGGTGCAGCGTCACCAGCCACTGTCAGCGCGGCAACGGATTATCATGTACCGCTTTATCGAGTTCATCGGTCGTTGGTCGATGCTGGATATTTTCGTCATCGCCATTCTGGTGGCGGTGGTCAACTTTGGCCGGCTGGCCAGTATCGAGGCCAATCTCGGTGCGGTCGCCTTTGCCAGCGTGGTGATCCTGACCATGCTGGCCGCAGTAACTTTTGATCCCCGACTGATCTGGGATAACACGGAGTCGGACGACGACCATGAGTGATTTGCCTACCGCCAAAACCCGCCCGGCCTCCAACTGGTCGGCCATCTGGGTGCTGCCCCTGATTGCCTTGATCATCGGTGGCTGGCTGGGGTGGCGTGCCTACAGCCAGACCGGTATCGAGATCCAGTTGCGCTTTGAAAGCGGCGAAGGAATACAGGCCAACAAGACCGAAGTGGTCTACAAAGGCATGCCTGTGGGTAAGGTCAAGACTCTGGCTCTGGACGATGAGGGCAACTCCAAGGGGGTGATTGCCACGGTCGAAATGAACAAGGATGTCGAACAGTACCTGAAGACCAACACCCGCTTCTGGCTGGTCAAGCCTAGTGTCAGCCTGGCCGGGATCACCGGTCTGGAAACCCTGGTCTCAGGCAATTACATCGCGGTCAATCCCGGAGAAGGAGAGCCCACGCGCAAGTTCAAGGCCCTGGCTGAAGAGCCGCCGTTATCGGATGCCAAGCCTGGTCTGCACCTGACCATCAAGGCCGAACGCCTGGGGTCGTTGAGCCGCGGCAGTCCGGTCTTCTACAAACAAATCCAGGTCGGACAGATCAAGAGCTTCCTGCTTTCCGAGGATCAGAACACAGTCGAGCTCAAGGTCTACATCGAACCGACCTACGCCAATCTGGTGCGCAAACACACGCGTTTCTGGAACGCCAGCGGCATCAGCATCGACGCCAATCTGTCCGGGGTAAAGGTGCGCAGTGAGTCCCTGTCCAGCATAGTGGCCGGCGGTATCGCGTTCGCCACTCCGGAAAATCGCAGGGACAGCCCGCCCACCGACCCGAGCCTGCCGTTCCGCCTATACGAAGATTTCGATGCCGCCCAGGCGGGCATCCGGGTCAAGGTCAAACTCACCGATTTCGAAGGCCTGCAGGCTGGGCGTACGCCTGTGATGTACAAAGGCATCCAGGTGGGCAGCCTGAAAGCCCTGAAGGTCGACTCCGACCTGACTAGTGCCACCGCCGAGCTGACCCTCGACCCACTGGCCGAGGACTATCTGGTCCAGGGCACTCAGTTCTGGACCGTCAAACCCTCGATCTCCCTGGCGGGTATCACGGGGCTCGAGGCCTTGGTGAAAGGCAATTACATTGCCATCCGCCCCGGTGACAAGGGTGCCGCCCCCCAGCGCGAGTTCGAGGCGCGGGCCAAGGCCCCGCCCCTGGACCTGCGGGCACCCGGCCTGCACATGGTGCTGTTTACCGACAATCTCGGCTCCCTGGAGGTGGGCAGCCCGATTCTCTACAAACAGGTCAAGGTCGGTTCGGTGCAGAGCTATCAGTTCTCCCACACCCGCAAGCAAGTGGTGATTGGTGTTCATATCGAGAAAGAATACGAGGGACTGGTCAACGGCTCGACGCGCTTCTGGAACGTCAGTGGCATAACCCTTACGGGCGGCCTCACTGGCGGTATCCAGATCAAGAGTGAGTCACTGCAAAGCCTGATGGCCGGCGGCATCGCCTTCGAGACGCCGCTGCCCAACGTGCCGCTGAAAAAGCGCATTCCGCGGTTCCGTCTGTTCGCCAACCAGGAAGAGGCGGCGCAGCGCGGCACCCTGGTCAACATCAAGGTCGATCGCGCCGATGGGCTGCGTGCCGGAACGCCGGTGCGCTTCAAGGGCCTGGATGTGGGCAAACTGGAAGAAGTGACCCTCAGCGCCGACCTGCAATCGGTGATGCTCAAGGCGCGGATCACCGAAGTGCCGGAACGTATTGCCCGGGTCGGCAGCCAGTTCTGGGTGGTCAAGCCGGAACTGGGGCTGATGAAGACCTCGAACCTGGAAACCCTGGTGACCGGTCAATACATCGAAGTTCAGCCCGCGGCGAAGAACCAGGGCGTGCAAACCAGCTTTGTCGCCTTGCCGCAGCCACCGGAAGCCAGCTCCCAGGAAGCGGGTCTGAGCCTGGTGCTGAGTGCTGCTCGCCGTGGTTCGCTGAAGGTGGGTGTCCCAGTGACTTACCGGGAAGTGACCGTGGGCAAGGTCACCGGCTACGAACTGGGACAGACCGCCGACCGGGTACTGATCCATATCCTCATCGAACCCAAATACGCGCCGTTGATTCGTGGTGGCACGCGCTTCTGGAACAGCAGCGGATTTGGTGTGGACTTTGGCCTGTTCAAGGGCGCCACAGTGCGCACCGAATCCCTGGAAACCCTGATCCAGGGTGGCATTGCCTTCGCCACCCCGGATGGCGAACGCATGGGCAACCCGGCCCGTCCCCAGCAGACCTTCCCGCTGTTCGACAAGTTCGAGGATGAATGGCTGACCTGGGCTCCCAAGATCCCCCTGGGTAAGTAACCCTGTTGTAGGAGCCGGCTTACCGGCGAAGAGGCCCTCAAGTCCTGCGTTCTTCTAGAGGACGCCTTCGCTGGCAAGCCAGCTCCTACAAAAGCTATCCAATAAAAAAGGCCGCGCTCCCAAGAGCGCGGCCTTTTTCGTTGCAGCGTTACGAAATCAGACTTCGTCCAGTTGCGCTTCTGCCTCGGCTTCGGGTTCCACGTTCAGAGTCGCCTTGACCTGATCGTGACGACGGATGAACTTCCAGTCCGCCTCGTCGATGTAGATGCCGTTCGGTCCGCTGCCGCCTTCCAGGTCGATGGCGACCTGGGCCGACACCTGCGGCTTCACACTGGCCAGGATCGGCACGAAGCCCAGCTGCAGGCTGGTTTCCAGCAGCGCCGCCTGGTTGCGTTCGTCGATGTCCGCTGCCTCGTCGAGGTAATAGGGCAGACGAATGCGCCCGGCCTGGTCGCGGTCCATCAAGTGCAGCAACAGGTACATGTTGGTCAGCGCCTTGATGGTCATGGTGGTGCCGTTGGACGCCGCGCCATCGATGTCGGTGTGGATCACCGGCTGGCCGTTGACCTTGGTGATCTCGAACGCCAGTTCGAACAAGTCCTTCAGGCCCAACTGGTTGTGGTTGGCGGCTACCAACCGCGCCAGGTACTCCTTGGCCTCTTCGTTCTTGTTGTCCTGCTCGGCGCTCTGGCTCAAGTCGAACACCGACAGGGTCTCGCCTTCCTCGTACTGGCCGGCGCTGTGGATGATCTGATCGATGTGCTTGAGGGCTTCCTTGTTCGGTGCCAGGACGATGCGGAAGCTCTGCAGGTTGGACACCTGGCGCTTGTTGATCTCGCGGTTGAACAGCGCCAGCTGGTGTTCCAGGCTGTCGTAGTCACTGCGGATATTGCGCAGGGTCCGGGCGATATCGGTCACCGCGGCGCGGCGTGCCTTGCCCAGGGTCAAGGCTTCGTCGGTACGGTGCGCATAGGCGTTGATCAGCAACTGCAGGCGGCGCTCGACGTCATCTTCGCTGTCGAACTTGGCCACGCCCTTGAGGCGTACCTGGGCATACAGCGCCTCGATCTGCCCGTCGACCCGTTGCAAGCCCTGCCAGCTGTCCTGGTAGTCGTTGAGCAGTGGCAGCAGGTTGTCCATGGAGTCGTCCACCGGGTCCATGAACGGCGTGCCGAACGGCAGGTCTGCCGGCAGCAGCTGACGGCGACGCAGGGCGTCGTCGAGGGTGCGCTGCTTGGCTTCCATGTCGGCGATCTGCCGGCCCACCAGTTGCAACTTGGCCGACAGTTGCTGGACGCGTTCGGTGAAGGCATCGCTGGAGCGCTTGAGTTCGTCCTGGGCCGCTTCCATCTGCGCCAGCTGTTCCAGCTTCTCGCCTTCCTCGGCGCTCAGGGTCTGGGCACGGCGGAAGTCTTCCAGGGCCTTCTGCGCATCCAGCACCTGCTGGTACAGGGCTTCGGTCTGGGTCTTGCTCGCGGCGCGGTCGGCAGCCACGGCAGCCTGGGTCTTGAGCTGCTTGAGTTCTTTTTCCAGGCGCTCCTTCTGATCCCGCAGGGCGGCGCGGTCAGCCAGGGCCTGCAGGGCTGGCGGCTCGATGTGGGAGATGTCGATGGTCAACCCCGGCACTTCGAAACGCTCGCCCTTGAAGCCATCGAGGATCAGCTCCACCGACTTCACCCACTCGCCGTTGTCGTCCAGGGCGATGCCGTGCTCGCCCAGGGGCAGGCTGAACAGCGCGCTGTTGAACAGGCGCATCAGGCGCTCCACGTCCTGCTGGGAGAACTCCTCGCGCAGGCGGGCATAGCTGTTGTTGTCAGCGTGATCGAGTTGCTGCTTGACCGACTTCAGGCGCTTTTCCAGATCCCGCAGGCGTTCTTCCAAATCTTCAGCGGAGAACTGCCGTGACTGGGCCAGGGCGCCGGCCAGTTCATCGTGGGCATCCTTGGCCGCCAGCAGTTGCTGTTCCAGGACCTTGACGTCATCCACCAGGGCGAAGCGGTGCTTGAGCACCGACAGCTCGCCGAGCCAACGCTGGGTGCCGGTGATTTCCCGTTCCAGGCGCATCATTTCCTGGGTGCTGCTGCGTTGGTCGTTTTGCAGCGCGTCCTGCTCATTACGGTAGTGCTCGGCCTGGATGGTCAGCTCTTCCTTGCGCGCGCCGGCGTAGTCCGACCAAGTGCCCAGCAGCGAATCCAGCAGGGGCGACAGGCGATGCAGCTTGCCCCGCAGAATGTCCCGCTGCTTCACGCCGTTGGCCAGGGCCTCCACCAGAGGGCCCGCGGCCACCAGGGAGTTGTAGTCCTGCTCCATGCGCCGCACATCGCGGAAGGCTTCGTCGCAGGCGGCGATGTAGTCGACGCTGCCGGAGCGCAGGCTGTGCTCGAAGGCATCGAGGAACAGCTGCTTGAGCTTGGCTGCGGTGATTTCGCGCATGTGTAGCAGGTTGATGAACAGCGCGCGGAAGGTCTTCAGGCTCTGCTCGCTGGTCGAGCGCAGCGGGATCAGGGTCAGGTCCAGTGGAATTGAGGTGTGGCCGCCTACCAGCAGGCGCCGCAGTTCATCCGGCTTGAGTTCATAGGCCTTCAGGCCCTGGCGTTCCAGGTTGGTGAACAACTCTTTCTGCCGCAGGCAGGTGTCGTCCTTCTGGTAATGCGCCAGGTCCAGCTGGCCGGCGTAGGCGAAGAACTGGTGGCCGAAACCGCCGCCCGGGCCGCGCCCGACCACGCCAATCACATGAGGGCCGTGGGGCAGCGAGACTTCCACCAGGATGTAACTGGTGTCGGAGGCGAAGTAGAAGCGCCGGGATTGTTCCAGGCTGTACTTGCCGAAGCTCATGTCTGACATGCGTGCCAGGATCGGGAATTGCAGGGCGTTGATCGACGCCGACTTGCCCAGGTTGTTGGCCCCGTAGACCGACAGTGGCTCTTCCAGGGGGAACAGGCCTAAGCTGTAGCCGGCGGTGTTCAGTAGGGCAAAGCGGCGGATGCCGTAGCGTTCCTTGCTCATGCGTCGAGCTCCTGTTCTTCGGCGATGGCCCGGGCCAGCGCGTCTTCTTCACTTTCTTCGGACTCGTCGAATTCGCTCAGGTCCAGCGGGTCATCGGTCTGCAGCAGTTTCTCGTCGCTGTCGTTGTCCACCAGCACCGGGGTCGGCAACGGCAGCACGCTGTGCAGGCTGGCGGCCAGGTCGCGGTCCTGCTGCACCGACAGGCAAACGTCGAGGAAGCGGTGCATTGGCGGCAGGAAGCGGTAGATCCCCGGTTCCTCGGCGGCAAAACCCAGCTGGGTCATGCGGCGCATGATTTTCTCTTCCAGCTCTTCCTGGGTCTGTACTTCGGCCTGGATGAACAGGTCGCGGTATTTCTCCAGCAAGGACGGCAGTTCGTCACGGCCGAGGCTGCCGCCATCGAGCACGGCAATCGGGTCGCGGCCCTGGTCGGCCAGATGCTCCACCAGGATGAAAGTGAACAGCGCCAGGCGCTGGGCGGTCTTGTTCACCTGGGCGGCGGCGTTGTCGGGGACAAAGTAGTAGAAGCCGCGGGTGTCGCACACCAGTTCGAAGCCCAGGGCCTTGAACAGCGTGCGGTACTGGTCCTGGAAGTTCGACAATTGCGCGTACAGCTCCGGGTCGCGGCGGCTGACGTGGTAACCCTTGAACAGCTCGCGGAAGATCGGCGCCAGCTGGGACAGTTCGGAAAGATCAAGATGCATTGGCGTTGCTCGCAGAATGCTCGGCGGTGTCATCGCGGGCCGAGAGCAGGGCGAAGGAGCGCAGGCTGACCTGGTGCTCCTGGGTGTGGTAGTCGCGGCGTTCTAGGCGCTCGCGCTTGAAACGTTTTTCCCGGGACAGGCGGGAGAACCAGTACAGCAATTCGTCGGTGGCGCCATCCGGCTCCTGGTCCAGCAGCCAGCTCATCAGGTCCGGCATCGGCAGGGCGTCTTCGCAGCGCTCGAGCATTTCCCGAACCGTGCGCGGCGCCTTGGGAGCCAGGCCCTTGTGGGTCTTGTGGGCCTTGGGGAAACGCGCCGGCTTGGGCTCGAAGCGGGCCAGGGCGTAGACATAGGCTTCCACCTGGCCGGAGCTGCCGAGGAAGGTGCTCTGCGGACGGGTGAACATCGGCATCGCCGCCTGGGGCACCGCGTCGATGCCCTTGCGGCGGATGGCCGCCAGGGCCAGGGCGGCGCCGCGGGTCACGGCGTTGTGGCGGCGGGCTTCCTCACGCAACGGCAGCAGCAGCTCCCGGGCGTGACGCAGGGTCAACTGGGCGCTGGTCTGCATTTCCAGGATGCGCGCGTGGGTGCGCAACAGCATGTCGTCGTCCACCAGATGGCCCAGGCGCTGTTGCTCGGTGAGCAGGCGCAGCAGGACGTTCTCCACCTTGCGCACGCCCTGTTCGAAGGCGCCGTCGGCGTTCACCAACTGAATCATCGGCTCGACGTATTCGTCCCAGGTGGCCAGCACCTCAGCGTAGCGCTGGCGCAGGGGAATCTGCCGGTCGCTGGTCTTGGCCCGCTCGGCCACGGCCACCAAGGCCTGTTCGTCGTTGGCGAGCTTCTTCAGGACATCGCGCACGCGCATGTCCAGCAGCCGCAACTGGCGCGCCAGGTCGTTGCCGTCGCGCACATCGAAGGCGTCCTGGATGTAACCGGCCAGGCGCTCCAGGTGACGCAGGTAGGCTTCGATCTCCAGGCACAGGCCCAGGCGGTGTTCACGGCGCAGGTAGGCGAGGAAGTCGTGGATCTGCGCATTGAGCTCGAAACGGTTCGGGCTTTTCGCCACCGGGACCAGGATGTCCAGGCGTATCCATACGTCCAGCAGGTGGGTGATGTCCTGGGGCGTACTGTCCAGTTGTTGGGCAGACAGCTGTGAACGCAGTTCGGCAAGACTCAGGGTGCCTTGGTCGAAGTGCTCGCACAGCGGCTCCAGAAGTGCCCAGTGTTCGGCGAGGGCGCGCAAGACGCGCTTGGGTTCGATCATCGGAATGGCCGGCTGGTTGGCAATGAAAAGCGGCGATTGTACTGCATCAGGGGGCCGACGATTCACCCCCAGGTCCAGGTATGAGACGGACTGTCGCTTTTGCGCGCAATCAACAGCAGGCGATCTTTGACGAAGGACGGTAGAATCCCCCACCTCAGTTATCCACAAGTGGCCGACCTTTGCTTATCGAGTCCCGTCGTCGCGCTTATCTGTCCGCCATGCAGGTGGTCAGTTGGCTGCCGCGCAGCGAATTGCCCTTTGCCGCCCCTTCGCGTCCTGAATTGCTGGCCTTGCCGGAACCCGAGGTGCAGGTGCCGCCTGCCCCCGTGGTCGAGGCCAAGGCCCCGGCGGCGGCTGCAAGGACCGTCGAACGGCCGAAGATCGAGGTGCCGCGTCCGTCCACCGCGCCTGCAAAGTCAGCCAGCAAGCCAGTGGCCGAGGGCGAAGAAGCCCCGGCTCCGGTGGTCAAGGCGCCGGTGGTTCCTCCGCCGCGCTTCGCCCTGCAGCTGTTGCGGGCCGGCCGTTGCCTGCTGCTGGTGGAGTTACCCACAGGCGAAGCCTTCCAGAGCCGCGACCCGGCCTACTTGCTGCTCAAGGACATGCTGCGCGCCGCCGGCCTGCCGGACAGCCCGCAGATCCTCGCCGAGCCGGTGCGCTGGCCGATGCTGACCCGGGGCAACCTCGACCAAGGGCCGGAAGCCGCCCGGGACTTCGTCCAGGCCTTTGTCGGCGTGCGAATCGAAGAAGAGCCCTGCGTCTGCCTGTGGCTGATCGGTCTACCGGCCGTACGTTTCGCCGGGGAAGCCAACGCTGAATCCTACAACCGTGAACTGCAGGTCGAAGGCCTGGGTTCGGCCTGGGCCTTGCCCGGCCTGGAACTATTAATGGAAGAGCCACAGCGTAAGGCTGATGTCTGGCAAGCCATGCGTCGATTGATGACGCGCTGGAAAAGTACTGATGAGCACAATGACCAATGAGTGACGCGTTGACCTTCCGCCTGGCCACCGAGGCGGACCTGGATGCCATCCTGAAAATCGAATATGCCGCGTTCAGCCACCCCTGGACCCGGGGCATTTTCATGGATGCCTTCAAGTCCTACGAAGTCTGGCTGATGTTCGAAGGCAGCCAGCAGGTGGGCCACGGGGTGATCCAGGTGATCATTGACGAGGCGCATCTGCTGAATATCACCGTCAAGCCGGAAAGCCAGGGCCGCGGCCTGGGCCTGCGGCTGCTGGAAGAGCTGATGAAGCGCGCCTACCAAAAGGACGCGCGCGAATGTTTCCTCGAAGTGCGTTCCAGCAACCAGACCGCTTATCGGCTTTACGAGCGTTATGGCTTCAATGAAGTCGGGCGCCGCCGCGACTATTACCCGGCAGTAGGTGGCCGCGAAGACGCCCTGGTGATGGCCTGTACCCTGGTCGACTGAGCCTTTAATCGCACGCTGCCTGCTGTAGGAGCTGGCTTGCCAGCGAAGGCGCCATTCGCGGCGATGCATGGCTTGAGGGCCTCTTCGCCGGCAAGCCGGCTCCTGCGGAAGATGGCGTCATTAAATGTGGCGCCGAGCTCAGGGTTTGCCGTCCAGCGGGTCGCGGCGCGCCAGTTCGGCTTCATCCAGACCACTGCCACCCCCAATGTCCGTGGCATCGACAATACTCAGATCCCAGTCCGCCGGTTTATCGGCGCCGATTTCCCGGGCAGAACGGGCCCCATCCTCGCGGATCAGGGTTTCCGGGCTCAGGTCGTCGTCGCTGGAGCCGTCGCTGGTGAGGCCGGTGCTGCTTAGGGCGCCGGGTTCGTCGTCATCGAAATGCAGTTCCTCCATGGACCCCATGCGATCCTGATCATCGTCGATCGGCTCGGGCTGGGGCGCGTTGAAGGGGCGTCGTGATTCGGTCATGGCGATTGCTCATACTTTTAGGGGCTTGCAGGGTGGACCCACAGCCCCGGTGAAGATTCCCCGGCAGGGATAACCGGTATCTGCCGTTATTGGCGTGACCTCGACAGGCACTCGTCTGTCAAAGCTGCGCATCATTCTTGAGGCTTCACAGCATGAACGAACTACAAGATCTGATTGATAACAACGCGCGTTGGGCCGAAGCGATCAAGCAGGAAGATCCGGAATTCTTCTCCAAGCTGGCCCGCCAGCAGACTCCGGAGTACCTGTGGA
Organism: Pseudomonas danubii; assembly: GCF_042980055.1. Lineage (NCBI taxonomy): Bacteria > Pseudomonadati > Pseudomonadota > Gammaproteobacteria > Pseudomonadales > Pseudomonadaceae > Pseudomonas > Pseudomonas danubii. The sequence goes on along the minus strand of NZ_CP116502.1, from coordinate 134,608 downwards.
TCGGCTGCTCGGACGCCCGGGTGCCAGCCAACGAGATCGTCGGCATGTTGCCGGGCGACCTGTTTGTGCACCGTAACGTGGCCAACGTCGTGCTGCACACCGACCTCAATTGCCTGTCGGTGATCCAGTACGCGGTGGATGTACTCAAGGTCAAACACATCCTGGTCACCGGCCACTATGGTTGCGGCGGCGTGCGCGCCTCGATGCAGGATCGCCAGTTTGGCCTGATCGATGGCTGGCTGCGTTCGATTCGTGACCTGTACTACGAGCACCGCGAGGCGCTGGCACAACTGGCCACGGAAGAAGAACAAGTCGACCGCCTGTGCGAACTGAACGTGATCCAGCAAGTGGCCAACGTCGGCCATACCAGCATCGTGCAGAACGCTTGGCATCGCGGGCAGAGCCTGTCGATCCACGGTTGCATCTACGGGATCAAGGACGGTCGCTGGAAGAGCCTGGACACGACCATCAGCGGTTTCGAACAACTGCCACCGCAATATCGCCTGCGTCCCCTCGGCGCCGTCTGAATGCGGGCTGGCCGCTGCGTGAAGGCGCAGCGGCCAGCGGCGGACTTCAGAGGTGCGGCACCTCGGTGCTTGGCGCCGGTGCCGGTGCCTTGAGCTGCTTGAGCTGGGTCGTGACCGGTGCGCTGCTGCACTTGGCCGCGGCCTGTTGCTCGGTCAGCTTGCGTACCGAGGTGTAGAACAACTCGCAGGTCTGCTCTTTTTGTGTCACCTGCCAGGTCTGGGTGCAACTGCTGAGCAGGGTGCTCGGATCCGTCCCCGGCTTGCTGCCCATACCGGCCTGCCAGCAGGCCGCACTCAAATCCTGTCCCATGACTTTCAGCCCTGCGGCGTCGGCCTTGGCCTCATCGTTGTCATAGTTGTCCGGGTCCGCCGCGTACCAGATGTAGCTCGGGTGGTTGGAGCCCAGTACCGGCACCTTCACGCCTTCGCTGGGGCTGATCTGCGCCAGGCCCAGCACATTCACCGTGACCCCATATTGCTGCTTGAGCCAGTTACGCACGGGCGCACCGAAAGCCACCATCGGCAAGGCCGCGCCGCTGGCGTTCTGGCTGACCTGCTTGACCATGGTGGTCTGGTAGTTGTTGAAGTAGCTGTAGACCCCTTCCAGGTCCTTGCCGGCACTCGATGGCGCGGCGATCGGTGCGATGTCGACAATGGTCTGGTACGCCGGCGTTTGCTCTGCGGCAATGCCGTTGACGGTGAGCAGGGTGGCCCAGCGGTCGGTGGTGGCCGACTCCAGATAGTCCTGGGCCTGGGTCAATGAATAGTCCGGCGGGAAGTGCAGCAGCTCGACGCTCTTGCGGTTTTCCAGGGCCATGCCCAGAGGCAGGAACAGGTACCAGCTGTAGGCCCATTTGCCATCGGCATTGAGCTGGCTGGCGCCTTTATAGGCCAGGTCGCCGGCATCGAGCAGGGCGCTCAACGGCTTGTCGTAGCCCTCGGGCACGCCGCTGATGGAGGCGACAACCTTGTCGTTGGCGGTTTTCACGCTGACCTTGGCCGCGCTGTAGCCATCGCGCTGCACGCTCTGGGTCAGGTAGTGCGCCACCGTCTGCTCCAGGGTCCAGTTGCGATAGCAGATCACGTTGCAGTTGTTGGGGTAGGCGAAGAGTTGGGTGACACGTTGCGGACTGCCCAGATCGACCTCGACATCGGCCATGACGCTGGTGCTCAACGCGGCGGCCGCCAGGGCCAGGGAGATTCCTGCGAATTTGAACATGCTCAGATCCTTTTCAGCGTGAACCCCATGCAGGGGGAAGGCATTGTGTAAATGAACGTTCGGCCCGTACCTGTTCAACCAGGCAGCAAGCGTGTCAGAGGATAGGCGGGATAATGGATTCGGCACGCCAGGATGATGCCGCTCATGAGCAGCAGGAAAATAACTTGCAGTGGGCTCCAGTGGCTCCAGTGCAACGCAGTCAGGTAAGGGTGTCTTTCACTGAAACCTGGGTCCAGATGCCCGATCCGTTTGTCATGCAACAGGCCGATCAGGATGAAACCCGAGTATCCAGCCATCCCCAGCGGTCCCAGCAAGGCCGCGAAAACTGCAAGCATCGCTAACTGGGGGACTGCGTGGCGCAATACCAGCCACTCGCCATGGGGGTTCAGACGTCTGGGCAGCAGGCGTTCGCTGAGCCACAGATCAAGGGCAATCATCTGATGAGATGTGGGCACCCAGAGCAGGAGCATGATCAAGCGTGCCACCGCCGTGGGAATCAACGCGATCGTTCCCCCGAATAACAAGGCAGGCATTGCTGAATGATCCTCCTGATTAAGGAAGAACAGGGTCAAGGCCAGAGCCAGGGCAGCCCAGACCCTGATCCAGGTCTGCGCCGCTGGGGGCCGAGGCATGAACTTGCGCCAGAAGAAAACGTCGCTACAGGGCAGACGCTCAATCAGTTGCGGGTAACGCCCGCTCAGGGTTTGCGCAAGATCCTGGCAAGCGACCCAGTGGTCTACGCCGAAGTCCAGGATCAGGTTCTGCTGTTGCCGGCGTGACAAGGGATTGAGCAGCAGTTGCGCCGCCTGAACTTCAGGTGCCCAGGTCTTGTGGTCTTGCGCCTTGGCTTGCAGGGCGTGGAAGAAGGCTTCCTGCTCACAGCGTTGGATCAGGCTATGCCAGATCCAGGCGGGTTCCGGATGGACCCCGCAGGCATCGTCCCAGCCCAGGAGTTGGCAGACTCGGTCGAGCAACGGCAGGCTCCACTGCGTGTCGTACAGCAATTGCATGACGATTCGTTGCCATTCCTGTCGACGGTCGAACACCTGCATCCAGGGCTGTTTACTGTAGGTTTCGAGGGAATGGAGGAATTCCGGTTCCTGCCGGGTTTCCAGAAGCTCTTGCAGGGTCTGCCGGTATTGCTGCAACAACCCGCTGGTCAGCGCCTCTTCCTCCCAGGGTGTCATGTGCACCTGCTGCCAGGGTGTCAGCCATTGCAGGTGCTGCACCGCCCAGGTGGTGATGGCAGTGCGAAGCCCTGGCTGTTCGAAGCAAAGACGCAGCAAACCGGCTTCAAAAGCTGGCGCACAATCCAGGTCCAGGGCCTGTTGCCAGCGCTGTGGCAGTGTGTGCCGACTCAGGTTCAGCAGCAGAGGCTGTGCCGGGTCGTCAGTTTGCCGGGTGATTGGCAGCGCTTGAACCGCGGGTTGGATCTCCAGCAGTTGCGACCAATGTCGAAGGTTGGCGTCATTCGCCGGTGTCATGGTCGGGAGCGTGCTGGCTAGCGTCGTGCGGGAAGTCGGTCGTTCTTGTTCCTCTTCCCGCCAGCGAGCCAGTTGCAGCGCCCGCTCGTAGGCCTCGCGCAGACGCTGGAAGCCTTCGGCATCCTCATCGGGACGGGTGGTTTTCAGGCGTTTGGCGTAGCTGCGCTTGATGCTGCGCTCATCGGCATCGTCCGGCAGTTCCAGCAGGGTCCAACAGTCCATGTCGCCGCTCCTCAGTGCCAGTGGCCGTTTTCCAGTCTCTGCAACTGTTCACTGAGTTGGTTGCGCACTTCGCGGATCTTGCGCTCGTCCTGGGTGTCCAGCACTTGCTGGAATTGCCCGGCCCAATAGCCGATCTGTTCGCGCAATTCCCCAAGGCTTTCCTGATACAGACGTTCCAGGCGGGCGCTGAGCAGGGTGTTGACCTGCTGGTCGCGGGGATGAACCTTCAGTTGCTCCAGGGCCTTGAGGCGCTGCTGGATTTCTTCCGGGGTCAGCACCCCGGGGTTGTTCTCGATCACCAGGGAACGGCTCTCACCGGTCAGGGGAATGCTCACCTGGGCTTCCAGCAGGCCGTTGATGTCGTAGGTGAAGCGTACGTCCAGCGAGACTTCACCGGCCGGGCGCTTGGGCACCTGCATTTCCAGTTGGCCCAGGGCGACGTTGTCGCGCACCAGGCGGCTCTCGCCCTGGAAAATCTTCAGCAGCACCTGTTCCTGGTTGTCATGCAAGGTTTGCACGGTCTTGACCCGGCTCACCGGCACCACGCTGTTGCGCTCGATGATCGGCAGGTAATGCCCGCCCTCGATCTGGTTGCCGTACTGCTGGGAGGTTTCGATGCCCAGGGTGTAGGAGCAGACGTCGGTCAGGACCACTTCTTCCAGGGCCGCGGAGCGTGCCTTGAGGGCGGCCTGGACCGCCGCGCCTTGGGCCACCACTTCGTCGGGGTCGAGGCTGATGGACGGAAAACGCCCGAACAATCCGGCCGCCAGCTTGCGTACCAGGGGCATGCGGGTGGCGCCGCCCACCAGGAGGATTTCATCCAGGTCGCTGACGCGGATTCGCGCATCGCGCAGGGCCCGCTCGATGGGGGCCCGCAGGCGTTCCAGCAGGGGCGTGTAGAGGTTGGCCAACTGCGCCTGGGTGATGGTCTGGGTCCATTGCCGGCCATCGACGCGCAGGCTGAACTCGGCGCTGGGTTCCTGGCCCAGGGCACGGCGTACCCGTTCGGCTTCCCGGCGCAGGGCCTGGAGCACGCTCTGGCGCTCGGGAAAGTCCGCCGCCTGGCCTTGCTGTTCGATGAAGTGCTCCAGCAGCAGGCTGTCGAAATCTTCGCCGCCGAGGAAGTTGTCACCGGCGCTGGCGCGGACTTCCATGACCCCGTCGAACAGCTCCAGGATCGACACGTCGAAGGTGCCGCCACCGAGGTCGAAGACCAGGAACGAGGTTTCCTTGTCGCGCTGGTGCAGGCCGTAGGCCAGGGCCGCGGCAGTGGGTTCGTTGATCAGCTTTTCCACCTTGAGCCCGGCCAGCTCGCCGGCGATCCGCGTGGCCTTGCGCTGGGCGTCGCTGAAGTAGGCCGGCACGCTGATCACCGCCTCTTCCACCGGCTCGCCGTAGGTGCGCTCGACATCCTCCTTGAGGCTCTTGAGCACCAGGGCCGAGAGTTCTTCCGGGCGAAACAGACGATCCCCCAGACGCACTTCGGTGGCGCTGCCCATGTAGCGCTTGAACAGTGCGGTGGTCAGTTGCGGATGGGTGTGCAGGCGTTCCCGGGCGGCCTGGCCCACCAGCACCCGGCCCTCATCGTCCAGGCCCACCACGCTGGGGGTCAGGAGCTGGCCCAGGGCGTTGGGCACCAGCTCACTGGCGGTGTCGCGCCAGACCGCCACCAGGCTGTTGGTGGTCCCCAGGTCGATGCCTACGATCATGACGACGAACTCCCTTTCCAATCGGAAAACTGATGAAACAAATAAGTGGCGCGCAGGATATTACCCGTCGGGTGGATGGGTAAAGTGTGTGATGTCACATGGCTATTATTGGTGCCGATGCCGCAGAGCCGAAGCGGATCTTGAGCTTCGGTTCTGCGGTGGCTGGCGGGCCTGTTGCGGGCCCCGCCGGGGTCAGACGCTGAAGTGCAGGGCGTTGGTCAGATCGCCCATGGGTTTCTGGCCCCGGGCAATCATGGCCTCATCACGTTCCTTGATGCCGTCCAGGGTTTCCAGCTGGAACACCCGGGTGATCAGCCGCAGGATCGAGGCCGTGTCATACACCGTGTGATCCACCGTGCCTTTGCGGGCGAACGGCGACACCACCAGCGCTGGAATCCGCGTGCCCGGGCCCCAGCGATCGCCCTGGGGCGGCGCCACGTGGTCCCACCAGCCGCCGTTTTCGTCGACGGTGACGATCACCACCATGTTTTTCCATTGCGGGCTCTCCCGCAGCACTTTCAGGGCCCGGTCGATATGCCGGTCGCCGGCGGCTACGTCGGCATAGCCGGCGTGCAGGTTGAGGTTGCCCTGGGGTTTGTAGAAGGTCACCGCCGGTAGCTTGCCGGCCTCGGCGTCGGCGAAGAACTTGTTGGTGCTCGACTCGTCCCCCAGGCCGCCGTCGCGCAGGCGCTTGGCACGCTCGGCCGGATTCTCCGGGCCCTGGCGCACAAAGTAGTTGAACGGCTGGTGGTGGTACTGGAAGTTGGGGATCTTGGGAATCCCGCCGGAATCCTTGAACTGCTCCAGAGTGGCCTGCCAGGCACCGCCGTACCAGGCCCAGTCGACGTTCTTCTTCGACAGCTTGTCGCCGATGTGTTCGTGGGTCTGGGGCACCAGCACGCTGGGCAGATCGGGCTTGGCGTAGTCCGGGCGCTCCGGGTCGCGAATCCAGGTCGGCCAGTAGGGCGGGGCCATGGTATTGACCGCGTAACCGTCCGGGGTCAGGGCGCTGGGGCCGAACTGCGGCGCACCGTCCATGGCACTGGCCGGGGACTTGTCCAGGGGCTTGAGGCGCGTGCCCTTGGGGTCGTCGCCCTGCAAGGTGGCGATCTGCGACTTGGCCACCGAGTTGGCCGCGTCGGGGTAGAACGGCACCTTGGCGCTGATCAGGTATTGGTGGTTGAGGAAGGAGCCGCCGAAGGCGCCCTGGAAGAAGTTGTCACAAAGCACGAACTCTCGCGCCACATCCCACAGGCGCAGGGAGTAACGGGTCTGGGCGTAGTGACCCATGGTCAGGGCACCGGAGTCGGCCCAGGCCACGAAGCCATCGTTCTTGCCGCCGTTGATCTGCATCTGGTTCTGGTAGAACACGTGCCACAGGTCGCGGGTCACCAGGCCCAGGGGCAGGTCCTCGCCGCTGGGGCCTTTGAGGGCGAATGGCGCATTGGGCAGGTTTTCCTGGAACTGGGTTTCCACCGGGTAGGTGATGCCGTCCAGGGTCTGTGGCCCCACTTGCAGGATGCCGCCCCAGATGGGCGGCAGTTTCGACAGCAGGCTGCCATCGCGGTCCCGTTGCTGGAACGCTTCGGGCTTGAGGGCCGACAGCGGTTTTTCCACGCCGGGGAAGTTGGCGAACAGGTTGTTGAAGCTGCGGTTCTCGGCGAACAGCACCACCACGTTCTTCACCTGATCGCGCAGCGCCTTGTCCAGCTCAGTGGGGGAGAGCGGACGTGCATCCGGTTTGCCTGTGGGTTCGCCGGGCTTGCTACAGGCGCTCAGGGTGGCGCCGACCCCAAGAACGGCAACGCCGCCAAGGAAGCGGCGGCGGCTGGTGTCGGTGGGTTGGTCGGCGTTGGTTTCGGGGGTGTCGCGCTGGTCGGTATCGTCGCTCATGTCGGCTCCTTGCACGTCGATCTGGAAATTCGTTACAAACTATTTCGGTGGCACGGTAACAACCGAATATGACGCAAAGACTACAGGAATGCTTCAGGAGTCCACTGCGATGGCCTCTGAAAAGTCTGAAATCCGCGTCGAAAAAGACTTATCCACAGGCCCGCTCCGTCTTGGCGGAGCGGGCTCGGCAAGCCTTCAGGGGATCACGGGCGGCAAGTAGGCCAAGGTGGTGCCCAGGGCCCAGAGCAGGACCAGCACCAGAGGGGTGTGCACCAGCAACTGGACGAAGGAGAAACCGATCAGGTCCCGGGCCTTCAAGCCCAGTACTCCCAGCAGCGGCAGCATGTAGAAGGGGTTGATCAGGTTCGGCAAGGCCTCGGCGGCGTTGTAGATCTGCACGGCCCAACCCAGGTGGTATTGCAGGTCATTGGCCACCTGCATCACATAAGGCGCTTCGATGATCCACTTGCCGCCGCCCGACGGAATGAAGAAGCCCAGTACCGCCGAGTACAGGCCCATCAGCAGGGCATAGGTGTCGTGGGAAGCGATCTGCACGAAGAAGGTCGAGATGTGGTGGGCCAGGGTCTGGCCGTCCACGCCCTTGACCACCGTCATCAGCGCGGCGATGGAACCGTAAAGCGGGAACTGGATCAGCACCCCGGTGGTGGTGGGCACCGCCCGGGCCACGGCATCGAGGAAGCTGCGTGGGCGCCAGTGCAGCAGGGCGCCGGCCATCAGGAACAGGAAGTTGTAGGTGTTGAGCCCGGAGATCGCGGTGATCGCCGGTTTGGTGGCGAACTCGTGATACAGCCAGCCGGCGGCCAGCAGCGCCAGGAGAATGGTCAGCAACGGGCTGTACTCCAGCCACTCGCCGGGGCGGGTCCGCGGTTGCGGCTTGGGCATGCTGAAGCTCGGGTCGACCCCGCAGGCCTGGGCATCCCGGGCACTGTTGGGCCCCGGGGCGGTGGCGTAGGCGACGATCAGCGAGACGACGATCAGGGCCAGCAACAACACCCCCGACTGCCAGAGAAAGATGGTCTGGGTGAAAGGAATCACCCCGGTGATGGCCAGGATCGACGGCGGCAGGCTGCCGGGGTTGGCCTGCAACTGCGCGGCCGAGGACGACAGCCCCAGGGCCCAGACAGCGCCCAGGCCCAGGTAGGCGGCCGCCCCGGCGGCGCGGTAATCCATGCGCAGTTCGGTGCGTCGGGCCAGGGCCCGTACCAGCAGGCCGCCGAACACCAGGGACAGGCCCCAGTTGAGCAAAGAGGCGACCATGGAAATCAGCGCCACCCAGGCCACCGCCGAGCGGCCGTTCTTGGGGATGCGTGCCAGCTTGTCGATCAGCTTCACCGCTGGCGGCGAACTGGCCACCACGTAACCGCCGATGACCACGAAGGCCATTTGCATGGTGAAGGGAATCAGGCTCCAGAAGCCGTCACCGAAGGCCATGGCGGCATCGGTGGGCTTGGCGCCCATGGCCAGGGTGGCCAGGGTGACGATGATCACCGCCAGTGCGGCGAACACCCAGGAATCGGGAAACCAGCGTTCAGCCCAGTTCGAACAGCGCAGGGCAAAGCGGGCGGAGCGGCTATCTTGAATATCAGCGGCCACGTCAGTACCTCGGATTTCTTATGTTTATAAGGAAGACGGCCGCCCCAGGCTGAGGCGGCCGAGAACTGTGCAAGAATGCGGCAATTGCCACGGACTGCAAAGGACTCAAAGCCGATGTCATTTTCCCCCGAAGAACGCGCCGCACTGCTCAAGGTCAAGGGTGTCGGGCCCACAGTGGTGGGTCGCCTGGAGCAACTGGGGATCATTTCCCTGAGCCAGTTGGCCGCCGCCGATGCCCTGGACATCGTCACCCAGGCCTCGGCCCTGGTGGGCTCCAGCTGCTGGAAAAACAGCCCCCAGGCCCGCGCCGCGATCCAGGCCGCCATCGCCATGGCCAAGGGCTCGTCTATAGCCCGGGTCGCCAACGACTGATGGTTGTTCCTCGGGACGATTGCATAGACCATGTGCAGCCTTGCTGATTGCCACCCTCCGAGTTGCTTTTATGACCCCTTCCACTGAGTCGTCGCCGGCGCGCTTTTCCCGCGCCGACTACAAGACCCTGGGCCTGGCCGCCCTGGGCGGCGCCCTGGAAATCTACGATTTCATCATCTTCGTATTTTTCGCCCTGACCCTGAGCCAGCTGTTCTTCCCTCCGGAAATGCCCGAATGGCTGCGCCTGCTGCAAAGCTTCGGGATCTTCGTCACCGGCTACCTGGCCCGGCCCCTGGGGGGCATTCTCATGGCCCACTTCGCCGACCGGCTGGGGCGCAAGAAGGTCTTCAGCCTGAGCATCCTGATGATGGCGCTGCCTTGCCTGCTGATCGGCATCATGCCCACCTATGCCCAGATCGGTTACTTCGCGCCCTTGCTGCTGTTGGCCCTGCGCGTGCTGCAAGGCGCCGCCGTGGGAGGGGAAGTGCCCAGCGCCTGGGTGTTCGTCGCCGAGCACGCGCCCCGGGCCCATCGCGGTTATGCCCTGGGCTTCCTCCAGGCCGGCCTGACCTTCGGCTACCTGCTGGGCGCGCTGACGGCGACCCTGCTGGCGCGGGTCTTCAGCCCCGAGGAAATCCTCGATCACGCCTGGCGCTACCCCTTCCTGCTGGGCGGGGTGTTTGGCGTGATCGGCGTTTGGCTGCGCCGTTGGCTGAGTGAAACCCCGGTGTTCGTGGCCCTGCAGAACCAACGCGACAGCGCCGGCGAATTACCCCTGCGCACCGTGCTGCGCGAGCACCGGCTGGCGATCCTGCCGGCGCTGATCCTCACCTGCGTGCTGACCTCGGCGGTGGTGGTGTTCGTGGTCATCACCCCGACCATGATGCAGAAGAGCTTCGGCATGAGCGCCAGCCATACCTTTGCCCTGAGTAGCCTGGGCATCGTTTTCCTCAACATCGGCTGCATCCTGGCCGGGCTGATCGTCGACCGCCTCGGCGCCTGGCGCACGGTGATGCTCTACAGCCTGCTGCTGCCCCTGGGCATCGCCGTGCTCTATGACTGCCTGATCAGCGGCGGTGAGTGGATCGGCCTGGCCTACGCCATCGCCGGCCTGGGTTGCGGGGTGGTGGGGGCGGTGCCATCGGTGATGGTCAGCCTGTTTCCACCGCGGATTCGCGTCTCGGGCATTTCCTTCACCTACAACATCGCCTATGCCCTCTGGGCCAGCACCACGCCGTTGTTGCTGATTGCCCTGATGCCCTGGAGCCCATGGATCTGCGTGATCTATTGCGCGGTGATGGGGGCGGTGGGGGTGGCCAGTGCCGGCTACTTTGGTGGGCGCGTGGGCGAGGCTCGGCACGCATCGGCGCAACCTGATGGGGGCTACTGATCAGCTTCGCGAATTTTCTTCAGCGGGTGTGATTATTTGGGTAGCAGTTGGTCCAGGTAGCGGGTGCGCTCGTTGCTCAGGCGGGTCACGCAGCGGTTGATCAGGGTGACGTGGGCCGGCTTGCCCGGTTCCACTTCGAAGGCCTCCAGCACGCAGCTGCTGTCGCGGTATTTGATCCAGGCACGCTGGGCATTCTTCAATTTGCCGAGGTATTCCTGTTCTTGCAGCAGGCTGCCGGGATACAGGTTGTGGACCCGCACCAGCAGTGCCTGATAGCTCTGGTTGAGCGCAGCGTCGGCGCGATCCTTGTCCTGCCGGGCGCAGCGATCGATCTGTTCGCTGACGCTGATGTGCTCGCAGTCCAGTGCTGCGGCCTGGGCAGGCGCCCAGCCAGTGGTACTGGCGAGTACGGCGATGACAAGGCCAAAGATCCAAGGCTGATGAGGCATGTCGGTCCCTTGCGCTGAGAATGGAGCAGGCATTCTACAGAGCTGTTGCCAGGGAGAGCATGTACCTGCTCCTGCAAGGCGTGCCGGACGGGATCGAGGTCGAGCAGGTGGAGCCGGCGGGGCATCAGCAGATGCATGAGCAAAAAGGTGGTCTGGCCGGCGAGGCGATCGTGCGGCTCAGTCGCGCTCTTCGAGTACGTAGCCCACGCCCCGCAGGGTGTGGATCAGTTTGCGCTCGAAAGGGTCGTCGATCTTCGCTCGCAAGCGGCGGATCGAGACTTCCACCACGTTGGTGTCGCAATCGAAGTTCATGTCCCAGACAAAGGAGATGATCTGGGTCCGGGACAGCACTACGCCGCTCTGACGCATCAGCAGGTGCAGCAGGGCGAATTCCTTGGTGGTCAGATCGATGCGTTGTTTACCGCGAAAGGCCCGGTGCCGGCCCTGGTCCAGTTCCAGGTCGGCGACCCTGAGCACGTCGGGCACCGCTGCCTGTTCGCTGCGGCGCATCAGGGTGCGGACCCGGGCCAGCAGTTCGGGGAACTCGAACGGCTTGACCAGGTAGTCATCGGCCCCCAGGTCCAGCCCCCGGATCTTGTCCGCCAGCCGTCCCTGGGCCGTGAGCATCATTACCCGGGTGTTGCTGTCCTGGCGGATCTGGCACAGCACGCCCCAGCCGTCGATCTGCGGCAGGTTGACGTCCAGGATCACCAGGTCGTAGGCGTGCTGGCGGGTCAGGTGCAGGCCATCTGCGCCGGTATTGGCACAATCCACCACATATCCACTTTCAGTCAGTCCCTGATGCAGGTAGTCGGCAGTTTTAAGTTCGTCTTCGATAACCAGGATACGCATGCTGATGAGGTTCTCGGCGATAAGGGGCAGTAAAAGAAAGTTGCTGTAAATGGCTGGATTAATAATTTAAAAGTGCACTTTCATGCAGGCAGCTTGAGACGCCTTTAACTTTGTTTGGAGCGTTTTAAAGTGCGTCTGGCATTGTCTTTGGATGGCGGAATGTTAATACAGAACGTTGATGCAGAGCCTTTGCTAACGGATTTGTAATCTTTGCGCCACCCTGCTGATAAGCAGCGAAAGTTACCCTTGGTCGATATTGAAATTCTCCCAGTCAATGGGCGAACTGTTGCAGTTCCATATCGGCCAGGGCGCTGTTGAATAACCACCGATATGTTCCGCTGCACTTTCGCAGAAACTTTGCCTCTATAGGGGCCGGAACCTGTTATGCCGACTTTCCCGAGAACACTTCCCCGGGCAGCCTGGCGCTGCTCTGCGGCGCTGCTGCTGGCGCTGCTGGCGCAGTCTCCGAGTGCTGCCGAGCCACCCGCGCTGAGCCTGGATAGCGCCTTGGCCAATGCCTTTGCCAACAACCCCGAACTGGCCGCCGCACGCTGGGAGATCGAGATCGCCCAGGGCGCTCGCCAGCAGGCCGGGCTGATGCCCAACCCGGTGCTGTCGGTGGATGCCGAGGACACCCGCAGGGATACCCGCACCACCTCGGTCAAACTCAGCCAGGCGCTGGAACTGGGAGGCAAGCGCGGCGCTCGGGTGGAGCTGGCCAGCCGCGGCCAGGCGCTGGCGGCCCTGGAACTGGAGCGACGGGGCAACCAGCTGCGGGTCGATGTCCTGGAGGCTTTCTACGCCGCCCTGCGGGCCCAGGAGCGCACGCAACTGGCCGGGCGTTCCCTGGCCCTGGCCGAGCGCGGTGTCACGGTGGCCCAGGGGCGGGTCAATGCCGGCAAGGCCTCGCCGGTGGAGGCCACCCGGGCCCAGGTGCAGTTGGCGGAAGTTCGCCTGGAACTCAATCGTGGCCAGATGGAGCAGGACAATGCCTATCGGCAGTTGGCCAGGATCACAGGCGCTGCCACCATGAACTTTGCCGCCGTGCAGGAGCCCTCGCTGGCGGTGGTCACTCCGCCGGCTTCGGCGCAATTGCTGAATCGGTTGCAGGAGACCGCGGAGCTGCGTCTGGCGGAGCAGGAGATTGTCCAGCGCGAGGCGTCCCTGGGCCTGGAAAAAGCCCAGCGCATTCCCGACCTCGACGTCAGCGTTGGCAGTCAGTACGACGCCAGTGCCCGCGAGCGGGTGAACCTGGTGGGCCTGTCGATGCCGCTGCCGCTGTTCAACCGCAACCAGGGCAATGTGCTGTCCGCCGCCCGGCGCGCCGATCAGGCCCGGGACCTGCGCAACGCCACCGAGCTGCGCCTGCGCAGCGAAACCCGCCAGGCCCTGGAGCAATGGAGCACCGCCAGGGGCGAGGTGCAGTCGTTCAACCAGATCATCCTGCCTGCGGCCCAGCGCGCAGTGGACAGTGCCACCCGGGGCTTCGAGATGGGCAAGTTCAGCTTCCTCGAAGTACTGGATGCCCAGCGCACCTTGATCAGCGCCCGCAGCCAGTACCTTGCCGCCGTGGCGCAAACCACCGATGCCTGGGTGCGGATCGAACGCATCTACGGCGACCTCAGCCGTTGGTGAAAGCCTGGTTGAGGGGCCTCGCGTGCCTGGCCGCCCTGCTGGTCAGCGATTGCAGCGGTGCACCGCTGGCGCCGCCGGATGAGCCGCCCCGGCACTGGTGCGTCCATGAATGGCACCGGGCTCTCGACGAACTTTTCTTTCCGCCTACCTCGTAAGGCGCTTCTCGCGCTGCCGAACATCGATTGTCAGGAGCACCCATGGATAAAAAACGCAGCCTTGTCATGGCCATTTCAGCGGTGGTCGGCCTGGGAGCGGCGGCCTTGCTGCTGCCGGACCTGTTCGCTACCCCCGCCCGCACCCAGGCACCTGCAGTGGCAGAGCCGGCCGGGCATGGCGAAGACGAACCTGAAGGGCATCTGGAGCTCAGCCCCGAGCAGATCCAGGCGGCCGGTATCGAGCTGGCCGAGGCCGGGCCCCGGCGCCTCAACCGCCTGCTCAGCCTGCCGGGGGAAATCCGCTTTGACGAGGATCGCACCTCCCACATCGTGCCCCGGGCTGCCGGCGTGGTGGAGTCGGTGCAGGTCAATCTCGGTCAGGCGGTCAAGCGTGGCGAGTTGCTGGCGGTCATTGCCAGCCAGCAGGTGTCTGACCTGCGCAGTGAATTGGCGGCTGCCGGGCGGCGGGTGGAACTGGCCCGTACCACTTTCGAGCGTGAACGCCAGTTGTGGGTCGACCAGATCTCCGCCGAGCAGGATTACCTGCTGGCGCGGCAGACCCTGCAAGAAGCGCAAATCGCCCTCGACAATGCCCGGCAGAAGATGAATGCACTGAGTGGCAGTGCGCAGTTGGTGGGGGGCAATCGCTATGAAATGCGCGCGCCGTTCGATGGCGTGGTGGTGGAGAAACACCTCAGCGTCGGCGAAGTGGTGAGCGAAACCAGCGCCGCTTTCACCCTGTCGGACCTGTCCCGGGTCTGGGCCACCTTCGGGGTGTTTCCCAAGGACCTGGACAAAGTCCGGGTCGGTCAGGCGGTGAATGTCAGCTCCAGTGAGCTGGGGACCCAGGTCCAGGGCCAGGTGGCCTACGTCGGCAACTTGCTGGGGGAGCAGACCCGGACCGCCACCGTGCGGGTGACCCTGGCCAACCCCGATGACGCCTGGCGCCCGGGGCTGTTCGTCTCGGTGCAAGTGGCCACCGAGGCCTTCGAAGCGCCGGTCAGCGTGCCGCAGACAGCGATCCAGACCGTGGAAGACCGGCCTTCGGTGTTTGTCCGGGTGGCCGAGGGCTTCCAGGCCACGCCGGTGGTCACCGGGGCCACTCAGGACGGTTTCGTCGAGATCCGCGAAGGCCTGGCCGCCGGTGCCCGGGTCGCCACCCGTGGCAGCTTCACCCTCAAGTCCGAGCTGGGCAAAGGCTCGGCCGACCATGGCCATTGATCGGTCACAGCACAGAGTGATTTCCCATGTTTGAGCGCCTCATTCAATTCGCCATCGAGCAGCGCATCATCGTCCTGTTGGCGGTGCTGCTGATGGCCGGGGTCGGTATCGCCAGCTACCAGAAACTGCCGATCGACGCGGTCCCCGACATCACCAACGTCCAGGTGCAGATCAACTCCGCAGCGCCAGGGTTTTCACCCCTGGAAACCGAGCAGCGCATCACCTTTCCCATCGAGACCGCCATGGCCGGCTTGCCGGGGTTGCAGCAGACCCGCTCGCTGTCGCGCTCGGGCCTGTCCCAGGTGACGGTGATCTTCAAGGACGGCACCGACCTGTTCTTCGCCCGGCAACTGGTCAACGAGCGCCTGCAAGTGGCTCGTGAGCAATTGCCTGAAGGCGTGGAGGCGGTGATGGGGCCGATCTCCACCGGGCTGGGGGAAATCTTCCTCTGGACCGTGGAGGCCGAGGACGGTGCCCGCAAGGAAGATGGCACGCCCTACACCCCCACCGACTTGCGGGTGATCCAGGACTGGATCATCAAGCCGCAACTGCGCAACGTGCAGGGCGTGGCGGAGATCAACACCATCGGCGGCTTTGCCAAGGAGTACCAGATCGCTCCGGACCCCAAGCGCCTGGCGGCCTACAAGCTGACCCTGAATGATCTGGTGACGGCCCTGGAGCGCAACAACGCCAACGTCGGCGCCGGCTATATCGAGCGCAGCGGCGAGCAGTTGCTGATCCGTGCGCCGGGGCAACTGGCGTCCATCGAGGACATCGCCAACATCGTCATCAGCAGCAGCGACGGCACGCCGATCCGCGTGCGCAACGTTGCCCAGGTGCAGATCGGCCGCGAACTGCGTACGGGCGCGGCCACCGAGAACGGCCGGGAAGTGGTGCTGGGGACGGTGTTCATGCTGATCGGCGAGAACAGCCGCAGCGTGTCCCAGGCCGTGGCGAAAAAGCTCGAAGAGATCAACCGCTCGCTGCCCGAAGGGGTGGTGGCGGTCACGGTGTACGACCGCACCAACCTGGTGGAAAAAGCCATCGCCACGGTGAAGAAGAATCTCTTCGAAGGCGCGTTGCTGGTGATCGTGATTCTGTTCCTGTTCCTGGGCAACATCCGCGCCGCGCTGATCACCGCCCTGGTGATTCCACTGTCGATGCTGTTCACCTTCACCGGCATGTTCAGCAACAAGGTCAGCGCCAACCTGATGAGCCTCGGCGCCCTGGATTTCGGCATCATCGTCGACGGCGCGGTGGTGATTGTGGAGAACGCCATCCGCCGCCTGGCCCATGCCCAGCAGCACCACGGCCGCATGCTGACTCGCTCCGAACGCCTGCATGAAGTCTTTGCCGCGGCCAAGGAGGCCCGGCGTGCGCTGATCTTCGGCCAGTTGATCATCATGGTGGTGTACCTGCCGATCTTCGCCCTGACCGGGGTGGCCGGGAAGATGTTCCACCCCATGGCCTTCACCGTGGTCATGGCCCTGCTGGGGGCGATGATCCTCTCGGTGACCTTCGTCCCGGCGGCCATTGCGCTGTTCGTCACCGGCAAGGTCAAGGAAGAGGAAAACCTGCTGGTGCGCAGCGCCAAGCGTGGCTACGCGCCGGTGCTGGACTGGGTCATGGGCCATCGTGCGACGACCTTCGCGGCGGCCGCGGCGATCCTGCTGGGCAGCGGTGTGCTGGCCAGCCGCATGGGCAGTGAATTCATTCCCAGCCTCAGCGAAGGCGACTTCGCCCAACAGGCTCTGCGGGTGCCCGGCACCAGCCTCACGCAGTCGGTGGACATGCAGCAGCGCCTGGAGAAAACCCTGCTGGCGCAGGTGCCGGAGATCGAGCGGGTGTTTGCCCGCACCGGCACCGCGGAGATCGCCTCGGACCCGATGCCGCCGAATATTTCCGACAGTTACGTGATGCTCAAGCCCAAGGCGCAATGGCCGGACCCGGGCAAGTCCCGGGAGGCATTGATTGCCGATATCCAGCGCGCCAGCGCCCTGGTGCCGGGTAGCGCCTATGAACTGTCGCAGCCGATCCAACTGCGTTTCAACGAGCTGATTTCCGGGGTGCGCAGCGATGTGGCGGTCAAGGTGTTCGGTGACGACATGACCGTGCTGAACAAGACCGCCAATGAAATCGCCACGGCCCTGCAGGGCTTGTCCGGTGCCTCGGAAGTCAAGGTCGAGCAGACCTCCGGCCTGCCGGTGCTGACCATCAATATCGACCGCGACAAGGCGGCGCGATTCGGCCTGAACGTGGGCGATGTGCAAGACACCATCGCAGTGGCGGTGGGCGGGCGTCAGGCCGGCACCCTGTATGAAGGCGACCGGCGCTTCGACATGGTGGTGCGTCTCTCGGACCAACTGCGTACCGACATTGACGGCCTTTCGCGGCTGCTGATCCCGATCCCGGCGACCGCGGGCACGGCCAACGGGCAGATCGGTTTTATCGCCCTGTCGGAAGTGGCCAGCCTCGATCTGGTGTTGGGCCCCAATCAGGTCAGCCGCGAGAACGGCAAGCGCCTGGTGATCGTCAGCGCCAACGTTCGCGGGCGGGATATCGGTTCATTTGTCGAGGAAGCCACGGCGTTGATTGGCGAGAAGGTCAAGGTCCCGGCGGGGTACTGGACCACCTGGGGCGGCCAGTTCGAGCAATTGCAGGAGGCGTCCCAGCGCCTGCAAGTGGTGGTGCCGGTGGCGCTGCTGCTGGTGTTCGGGTTGTTGTTCATGATGTTCAACAACCTCAAGGACGGCCTGCTGGTGTTCACTGGCATTCCCTTTGCCCTGACCGGCGGGATCATGGCCCTGTGGTTGCGGGATATTCCGCTGTCGATCTCGGCGGGGGTGGGGTTCATTGCACTTTCCGGTGTCGCTGTACTCAACGGCCTGGTGATGATTGCCTTTATCCGTAACTTGCGCGAGGAAGGGCGCCCCTTGTCCACGGCCATTCACGAAGGCGCCCTGACCCGTTTGCGTCCGGTGCTGATGACCGCGCTGGTGGCGTCCCTGGGGTTTATCCCCATGGCCCTGGCCACGGGCACCGGCGCCGAAGTACAACGGCCCCTGGCGACCGTGGTGATTGGCGGCATCCTGTCGTCCACCATCCTCACCTTGCTGGTTCTGCCGGCGCTGTACCAATGGGCGCACCGCAAGGAAGAGGATTAGCGCCTGTCGCCGCTGCCGCAGGCTGTGAGCGGGCTGGGCGGCACTCCGTCGAAGGGACGCGGCGGTCTTGAGGCCGCTGCGGGGTTGGCGGGGGATCGTCAGGCAAGGTCCTGCGGACCTTTGCGCAGCTTCGCCTTGGCTCAGCAGCGGCTACAGGGCGGGTGGGTTAGAGCCAGGCGGCATCCCAGAGGGGATAGTCGCCTACGCGCTGGACCAGTCCCGCTCGAACCGGGTTGTAGATGATGTAGCGGGCAAGCGCCTTGAGGTCTGCCTCGCGACGGATGGCCCGTTCGTAATACCCTTTTTGCCACAGTCGACCACGCTGGTTAAGGCGCTGGTTGATGTTGCGCCCGCTTCGCGACTTGAGCCGGCACAAGGACTCTTCCAGCGAGCATTTCTGCAGTTGGAACAACCAGTGAATGTGATCAGGCATGACCACCCAGGCCAGGGAGTGGATGAGTCCCGCTTCGTGTTGGGCCCTGATTTGTTCGACCACCAGCCGCCCCAGGTAGAAGTCGCTGAACATCGGGCGTCGCTGTTCGGTCACGGCGGTTATCGCGTAGATTCTACCGATCTGTGTGTGTCGTCCTTTGAGCAGGCGATAACCATTGGATCGGAATTGCATTACCCGGCTCTCCCTGTGCTGGAACGATCCCTTCACGCTAGTCCTGGCTCGGCCTGTTAACAGATGTATCTCGTTAACACCTGTGTCTCTCTTGCATCCCTGTAGCCGCTGCTGAGCCAAGGCGAAGCTGCGCAAAGGTCCGCAGGACCTTCAGCGCGGTAAAGAACGGCGCCTCCTGCGCAGGTGTTCGCAGCCTGCGGCAGCGGCTGAAAAAGCCCAGCGTGGCCGGTAATTCTCGGGCAAAAAAAAGCGCCCCATGCGGGACGCTAAAAATTCATCTCTTTCCAAAGGAGCATCAAAAAAACGCTTCAAGAGATGAATGTGCTCGGTAGGCCATCGCCGTTAAATATCTTCCTCGGTCGTAGCGGATGCGCCAGCGTCGCGAGGGGAAGTGCCGGTGTCAGCCGCGGCTGTTTGCTGACTGGCGTTGCCGTGAATCTGTTCCTGGCTGGCGAGGAAGGTGTCGCGGACCTGCTGTGGGCGTTCGCTGCCATCAGATGCCCAGACGGCGGAGCCGGTAGTGGCCAGAAGGCCGATCAACAATAGTCGGGTGGGACCCATGGTGTTTCTCCTGACAAGCTCGCCGGCCGGGGGAATCACGGCGGATTCGAGTGTGTTCAGGAGTATATGGAGGCCAACCTAACGAGAAGGTGAGGCCGATATTACAGTTCTGAAAGCCATGCGTCTGTGAAGAAGTTTTAACACCGGGCAGGCGTCAACCTGCCCGGCCAGGTACATCAGAGCAGGGCCAGGGGGTACTCGACGATCAGTCGGAATTCTTCCAGGTCGGACTCGAACTGACTGGAGCGGATGGTCGCCTGGCGGATGCGCAGGGACAGGTCCTTGAGCGTGCCGCCCTGGAACACGTACTTGGCTTCGATGTCCCGCTCCCAGCGACGCTGATCGGTCAGCGGATCACCCGCCGCGTCGCGGCGCATGTACACCGAGTTGGCGTGGCTGTAGTCGGCGTCGCTGCCGCGCGCGTAGCGGGTCATGAACGACAGACCGGGAATGCCGAAGGTCTGCATGTCGAGGTCGTAGCGGACCATCCACGAACGCTCCTTGGGCGAGTTGAAGTCGCTGTACTGGATCGAGTTGTCGAGGAAGATCGAGTCCGACTGGCGCAGGTAGTCGAAGTCGTCGTTGCCGTTGTTGCGCTGGTGCGACAGGGCCAGGGTGTGGGCGCCGTAGGTGGCGCCGACCTTGGCGCTCCAGATGTTGTTGTCGAACTCGCCCAGCAGTTTCTTGCCCTCGTCCACAGCCTTGTAATAGTTGAAACCGCTGAACAGGGTCAGGTCGTCGGACACCGGGTAGTTCACCGCCGTGCCGAAGTAGTACTGATCCCAGGCGTCTTTCAGGCGGCTGCTGTAGAGGCTGAAACTGAGGTTGGGGTTGAACTTGTAGTCGCCACCGAAGTAGCCGACCCAGGGCGAGTCGACCTTGCCCGCGTAGAAGGTGGCGAAGCCGTCGCGCATGCCGCTGCTGTCGGGCTGGCTCATGGCGTGCAGGCGCCCGCCCTGCAGGTTGAGACCGTCGAGGCTGGTGTTTTCCAGGGTCACCCCGCGAAAGCTTTCCGGCAGCAGGCGCGAGTCGCCGTAGTGCACCACCGGCGTCTTGGGGAACACGTCGCCGACTTTCACCACGGTGTCCAGGGCTCGCAGTTTCACCGCGCCGCCGGCCTTGCCATAGCCGTCGGCGGGCTCGTTGTCGTGGTTCACCGGCAGCATGCCGAAGGAGCCACGGCCGCCGCTGCGCCCGCTGCCGGAGTCGAGCTTGAGGCCGTACATGGCGAAGGCATCGATGCCGAAGCCGACCGTGCCCTGGGTGAAGCCGGACTCGAACTTGCCGATCAGGCCCTGGGCCCAGGCTTCGGAGTAACCGTTGCCGGTGGGGCTGGACTGGCCCTTGCGATCATCGCGGTTGAAGTAGTAGTTGCGCAGCAACAGGTCGAGGCGGCTGCCTTCGACAAAGCCTTCGGGTCGTTCCTCGGCGGTTACCGCCGCCACGGGACACAGCCCCAGTACCGCGGCAAGCACGGACAGGGACAGAGGGGGATTGATTCGCATGGGGTCGCTCCTGAGTGTTGGCAGCTATCAACTTTTATATCGCCAGAGGCGTTCTTATTGGGGGGACTGACCGGCGCAGAAGCGCCCTGAAAGTCGCTGTCGATAGTTGCAAACAGTCGATAACGGCGAGGTGACCCGGTGATTACAATTGTGCAAGAAAGGACGCTGGTAGCGCTCGGCCAAAGCCTCTGAAACCCCCATGAACAGGGGCGATGGCAATGGGGGGGGGAAGTTGCCTTAAGGGGCATTACAGATAAGTAATGTGCCCGCGATCATTCTGACAGGGTCGGTTCCTTATCCTCGCTGGAGTCAACTGGACGAGGAAACTGTCATGAAGCTGTTCAACTTGAGTATCGCCGCGTTGCTGCTGTCCATTTCTGCCCTGGCCCTGGCCGAGGGCGGTGGTGATCGCACCTTTACCCGCGCCATGCTGGAGAACCAGAAGGCCATGGAGCGCTATGCCGCAAGCCAGGGCAAACCGGCCCCGGTGGTGCAGAGCTACCGCTATGGCATGGCGCTGGATATCGCCAGGGTGGTCAATGTGACGCCTGCGGCCAAGTCCTGCGAGGTGGTGCCCTCGCGCATGACGTATGAAGACTCCGCCGGTCAGCTCAAGACCATCGAATATCAGGTTGTGGGTCAGTGCCGCAACAACGGCAGCTGACTCCGGTATCGTGCCCTCAGGCGTCGCCTGGCTCGGGGTGCAGGGCAACGATCATGTCGACTTCCACCGAGGCGTTTTTCGGCAACTGATAGACCCCCAGCGAAGTGCGTGTGTGCACGCCGGCCTCGGCAAACACTGAATACAGGATCTCTGAGGCGCCATCCGCCACTTCGCTCTGCTGGGTGAAGTCCGCCGCGCTCTGCACATAGACGTTGATTCGCAGAATGCGCTTGATCCGCTGCAGGTCGCCGAGCATCTGTTCCAGGATCGCCAGGGCTCGCAGGGTACAAATCTGTGCCCCGTGCCGGGCCTGCTCCAGGGACGTCTCGGCACCCACCCGGCCGACCACCATCACCGTGTTGTCGATGCGCGGGATCTGCCCGCTGACATAGACCTCATCACCGTTACGCACCGCCGGCACATAGTTGCCGCCAATGCGCATCTCGCCTTCGAAACTGTGGCCGATCCGGGCTGCCGCCTGCTGGAAAAGTGCCTTGCGTGTTGCGTCCATAGTCCAACTCCGTCGATCGCCGTGGAATTTCCAGAAGCCGACTATACGCGCTCCAACGCGGCGATGAATCTTCGGCGAAAGCCCCGTATCGACGGGCTTTGCCTGCCGTTGAAATTTTTTGGTCGGACAAGTCGCAGTTGCTATTAAGAAAATACTTTCAGGGCCGATGTTAGGCCCAAAGCAGCCCATTTTTTTCAGTCCCCCCGTCCCCGGTGCATCCTCATGTTCAATAAACGCTTGAAGCAAGAGTTGTCGGCGCTTCGTGAAGAACTCTCGAGCCTTCAGCAAGTGAAGGAAAGTCTTGAAAGCGAGATGCTCGTGATCAATTTGAGCGCCGATGGACGGATTCAATCGGTCAACCACAACTTCGCCCAGGAAATGCTCTACAAGGGAGGCGATCTGGTGGGGCGTGCCCTGGAGGACATCGTCCCGGAACACGTCAAGCGCGACGAGTTCCATCAGCGCTTCAAGGCGACCCTGGCCCGGGGCGAGCATTTTGCTGGGGCGGTGCGCTTGCTGCGGGGCAACGGTGAGGAAGCCTGGCTGCGCGCCATTTCCCAGCCGATTCGCGACTCAGAGGGCCGGATCAAGTACTTCGCGATCTTTTCCAGCGACCTGACCCGCACCATCGAGGCCTCCCGCGAGCACGAGAACCTGATCGGCGCGCTGATGCGTTCCACCGCGCTGATCGAGTTCGATCTCAATGGCCATGTGCTGACCGCCAATGACCGTTTCCTGGCCGGGATGGGTTACAGCCTGGCGCAGATCAAGGGCAAGCATCACCGCATGTTCTGTGAGCCGGAGGAGTACAACAGCGCGGCCTACCAGGCGTTCTGGAGACGCCTGAATGCCGGGGAATTCATCGCTGAACGCTTCAAGCGGATCGATGCCCACGGCCGGGTGGTCTGGCTGGAGGCGTCCTACAACCCGGTGCTGGACGCCAACAACAAGCTCTACAAGGTGGTGAAGTTCGCCACGGTGATCACCGATCAGGTGAATCAGGAACTGGCCGTGGCCGAAGCGGCGAACATTGCCTACAGCACCTCGTTGCAGACCGACAACAGCGCCCAGCGCGGCACTACGGTGGTCACCGAGGCGGTGAACGTCATGCGTGATCTGGCCAAACACATGCAGGAGGCCGGCGAAGGTATCGGCGCCCTGAACGAGCAATCCCTGGTGATTGGCAGCATCGTCAAGACCATCAGCGGCATTGCCGAGCAGACCAACCTGCTGGCGCTCAATGCGGCGATCGAGGCAGCCCGTGCCGGTGAGCAGGGACGGGGTTTTGCCGTGGTCGCCGATGAGGTCCGGCAACTGGCCTCGCGTACCAGCAAGGCCACCGAAGAAATCGTCGGCGTGGTCCGGCAGAACCAGGACATGGCCCGTGAAGCCGTGGAGTTGATGGCCGAAGGCAAGCTGCAGGCCGAGCAGGGCCTGGCCCTGGCCGCAGAAGCCGGCACGGTGATAGTCGAGATCCAGGACGGCGCACAGAAAGTGGTGAGCGCGGTGGGTCAGTTCGCCAATCAACTGTCGACCTGAGTCGTGGGGCCCCGGTGACGGGGCACCGCTCATCCTCTCGGCACGGCGTTCGCCGGCCACGATGGCCTTGAGGAAATTTCCGAAGAGGTCTTAAGAATATTCTGAAACGCTGCGCACGGCTTGGAGAAAGGTCACGCAGCGCCGATGGCAAGAGGGTCGCTGTATCCACTCTTAGTCTGTCGGTGTATCCATGTTCAACAAACGTTTGAAGCAACAGCTTGCCACCTTGAGCGACGAGCTGAATGCTCTGCAGCAATTCAAGGCCTGTCTGGAAACCCAGGTGCTCAGCATCGAACTGGACGGCGAGGGGGTGATCCGTCGGGTCAACCAGAACTTCACACGCACCTTGGGCCTTGATGGCCAACAGCTCTGTGGGCAGCCCCTGGAGCAGATTGTGTCGCGCCACACCCAGGCGACGCAGTTGTATCGCACTTTCCAGGCGGCCCTGGGGCGCAACGAAGGCTACATCGGCCAGTTGCGCCTGCAGCGGGGCGACGGCCGCGACGCCTGGTTGCATACCTGCGTGCAGCCGGTCCATGACAGCGCCGGGCGCCTGGACCACTACTCGCTGATCTGCAGCGACCAGACGGCGTCGGTGGAAAGCGCCTGCGAGCATGAAAACCTGATGGCGGCGTTGCTGCGTTCCACTGCGGTGATCGAGTTCGATCTGCAAGGCCGGGTGCTGACCGCCAACCCGCGTTTTCTGGCCTGCATGGGTTACCGCCTCGATGAAGTCCAGGGCCAGAACCACCGTCTGTTTTGCGAACCCCAGGAATATGAGGGGCCGTCGTACCAGGAGTTCTGGGCGCGCCTGAACGCTGGCGAGTATGTCGCCGACCGCTTCAAGCGTATCGACAGCCAGGGGCGTGTCGTGTGGCTCGACGCCTCCTACAACCCGGTGCTGGATGCCAACGGCCAGCTGTACAAAGTGGTGAAGTTCGCCACCCTGATCACCGATCAGGTGAACCAGGAACGCTCGGTGGCCGAGGCCGCCGACATCGCCTATAGCATCTCCCGCCAAACCGATACCAGCGCCCAGCGCGGCTCGGCGGTGGTCACCCAAACCCTGGACGTGATGCGTGACCTGGCCAAGTGCATGCAAGACGCCGGTGACGGTATTGAAGCCCTGAACGAGCAGTCCCTGGTGATTGGCAGCATCGTCAAGACCATCAGCGGGATTGCCGAGCAGACTAACTTGCTGGCCCTCAATGCGGCGATCGAGGCCGCTCGGGCCGGTGAACAGGGGCGCGGTTTCGCCGTGGTCGCCGACGAGGTCCGACAACTGGCCTCGCGTACCAGCAACGCCACCGACGAAATCGTCGGCGTGGTCCGGCACAACCAGGACATGGCCCGCTCGGCGGTGGAACTGATGGCCGAAGGTCGCCAGCAAGCCGAGCAGGGCCTGACCCTGGCGGCGGAGGCCGGCGCGGTGATCGTCGAGATCCAGGACGGTGCGCAGAAAGTGGTGGGCGCGGTGGGGCAGTTCGCCAGTCAGCTGTCCAGCTGAGTGTCACGCTGAGGGTTCAAGTTTCGCGTCCGCCTGGCCCAGCGGACGCGGAGGGTTTCAGTGTTGCAACGGCCCATGGCATTCGTAATGCAAACGGTCGAACCACTGCCCGTGCAGCAGGAAGCTGCGGCGTGAATGGCCGTAGCGGGAGAACCCTGACGCCTCCAGTACCCGCACCGAGCCGAGGTTCTCCGGGCGGGCGTTGGCTTCGATGCGGCTCAGTTGCAACTCCCCGAAGGCCCGTTGCCGGACTTGCTCCACCGCCGCCTTGGCGATGCCGCGGCCGTTGAAACGGGCGCCCACTCGATAGCCCAGTTCGGCGCAATTGAAGTAGGCGCGCTGCACCCGGTGCAGGTTGATGCGTCCCACCAGCTGTGAGTTTTCACGGATCAGGAATTGATAGCCGCGATCCGCTTCGGCGTCCTGTCGAGCCTGGGCGATGGCTTCGGCGACGCCTTCGGCACAGTAGTACGCGGCGGGTCGGGCGTTGATTGAAGCCTCGAAAAAAACGCGGTTCTCTTGTTCAAAAGCTAGCAGTTCATGCACGTCGTCAGGCTGCGGGGCGGTGATGTACAGGTGCGTCATGGTCCGGTGGCCTCAATCCGTTGAAGGCGCTTTCATCTCACGTTCTGCAGGTCGGCTTCAAGCCTCCAGGTGCGGTTTGATCAGTTCGGCAAACCATTCGATGAACACATTGAGACGGCGCGAGCGATGGCGGCGGTCGGGGTACAGTGCGCTGATTTCCATGGGCGCCACCGGCAGTTCATGAAGCACCTGCACCAGTTCGCCGCGCTCCAGTAGATGCTGCACATCGAAGCGCGGCACCTGGATCAGCCCCAGGCCCTGGCGACAGCAGGCAATGTAGTTCTCGACGTTGTTGACGATCACCCGACTGGGCAGGCCCAGCAGGTGCTCGCGACCTTCCTGCAGGTATTCCCAGGGCTGCTCTCGACCCGTGTCCGGGGAGGCGTAGCCCACCATCCACTGGCCGTTCTGCAGGTCCTGGTGGCTTCGAGGCTCGCCATGTTCGGCGAGGTAGGCGGGGCTGGCGCAGTTGATCAGCGCCAGGCGCCCCAGGGGACGGGCGATCAGGCTGCTGTCCGCCAGGCTGCCGACGCGGATCGCGCAGTCGATGCCTTCCTGGACCAGGTCGATGCTGCGATCGCAGGCCCCCAGCGCCAGTTGCAGGTCGGGGTATTGCGCCAGCCATTGGGGCAGGGCGGGCACGATCAGGCGCCGGGCGATGCGGCTGGGTACGTCGATGTTCAGACGTCCACTGACATCCACCTGGCGATGCTGGAACAGTTGGCTGAGTTCGGATGCATCCGCCAGCAGGCGCCGGGCTCGCTCCAGAAGGATGGCGCCGTCGGCGGTCAATTGCACATGCCGGGTCGTGCGGTGCAGCAGGCGCGTGCCGAGGCCGGTTTCCAGTTGCTGCACGGCGGAGGAGACGGTGGCCCGTGGCAGTTCCAGGACATGGGCGGCCTTGATGAAGCTGCCCATGTCGGCCACCTGGATGAACACGCGGTATTGTTCAAGCTTATCCATCGTATGAACGATCCTGGTCCGGGGGACGCCGAGCGGCAATGGATCGCGGCATCGTCCGAGGCGATCGATGCAGCGGCTCGGCAGGCCAATTTACCCCTTGGGCGCCAGGATTACTTGGTGGTGTAGCCGCCGTTGATCAGTAAGGTCTGACCGGTGATCCACCAACCCTCGGTCACCAGGTGACGAATGAAGGGCACCACATCCTCGATATCAGTGAGTCCGGTCTTGCTCGAAGGCGACAGGGCCGCGGCGCTCTTGTGATAGGCCACCGCGTCGTCCCCTTCGGCAGGGTAGAAGAACGGTGTATCCATGGGGCCTGGCCCTACAGCGGTGACCGAGATGCCGCGGGCGCCGAACTCCTTGGCTGCGGCCCGGGTGAAGTGTTCCACCGGTGCCTTGGAACCGCCATAGGCGGCATAGAACGGGGTGAAGGCTCCCAGCAGCGACGTCACCAGGGTCACCAGCTTGCCGTTGTCCTCCAAGTGTTTGCCGGCTTCCTTGATAAAGAAGAACGCGCTCTTGGCATTGACCGCAAACATCTGGTCGTACTCGTCTTCGCTGATCTCGACTATGGGTTTTTTCAGCACCTTGCCCACGGTGTTGATGGCGATGTCGATCTTGCCGAAACGCGCCTTGACCTCGCTGAACAGACGCTCCACGGCACTGGCGCTGGTGAGGTCGGCCTGCCAGGCGTGGGCCTCGACCCCCAGGTCCTTGAGCGCCGCCAGGGTGCGCTCGGCGTCGGCCTGGCTGGCGCTGCTGTTGTAGTGCACGGCCACGGCTTTGGCCCCGTGGCTGGCAAGATCACGGGCAATCAGGCCGCCGAGGTTTTTCACCCCTCCGGCAATCAACACGACTTTGTTGTTCAGGGAATGATCGGCCATGGTGCGGCTCCTTCGACGGTTGGTGAAGGCTGAGTCTAGTCTTTGGAAGGGCGCGGATAAGCCGTCGGCGGCTGCACGGATTATCCAGAAAATCCATCCAATACCGCGGTCTGCCCGAGGGCTGGATAGGGCTACAATCGGATTTTTTTCAGGAGCCTGCCATGCCTGCATTTCGTCGTTCGGTCCCTCTGGAAAAGGCCTACCGCCTGCTCAATCACGGCCCTACGGTGCTGGTCAGCGCGGCCCATGGTGGCCAGCGCAATATCATGGCCGCGGCCTGGGCGATGCCCCTGGATTTCGAGCCGCCGAAAGTTGCCGTGGTGCTCGACAAGTCCACCTGGACCCGGCAGCTGCTGGAGGCTTCGGGCACCTTCGTCCTCAACGTGCCCTGCGCCGCTCAAGTGGACATTGTGCAGAGCCTGGGCAACAGCTCTGGACTGGAGCTGCACCACGCCGGGCGCGACAAGTTTTGCGCCTATGGTTTATCGACCTTTGCCGGCCAGGCCCTTGAGGCTCCGCTGCTGGAAGGTTGCGTGGCCTGGCTGGAATGCCGGCTGTTGCCCGAGCCCCACAATCACCAGCAGTACGACCTGTTCCTCGGTGAGGTGATTGCGGCCCAGGCCGATGCCCGAGTGTTCAGCGAAGGGCGTTGGCACTTCGAGGGTCAGGACTCGCTGCGCACCCTGCACCATGTAGCAGGTGGGCATTTCCTGACCATTGGCGACGCCGTTGACGGTCGTCAGTTGCCCCAGGCCGGTGAGGTTTGAGTCAACGTCTGCTGGGTGTGATCCAGCACCTGCAAGTCCAGCGCTCTGCCGCCGACTGGGTCTTGGCTACCAGCTCACCTGGCCCAGGGCGTCGGCGAAGGCGTTGAGTTTCGGCGAGCATTGGCGTGAGGGCGGGTAGACCAGGGACAGTTCCCGGCAGCGCCCGTCATGGGCCTGGAGAATCGGCACCAGATGGCCTGCGTCGAGGGCATCGCGCACGGCGAACTCCATCAACTGGGCGATGCCGAAGCCACCCAGCACCGCATCCACCAGGGCATCGCCGATGTCGAAGATCAGCCGCCCCTGCACCGCCAGGTCCAGAGGCTTGCCCTGGTCCATGAACTGCCAGTCCACCAGGCGGCCGCTGCGCAGGTTGCGCACGGTGAGGCAGTTGTGCTGCTGCAAGTCCGCCAGTTGCCGGGGCGTGCCATGGCGCTGCAGATAAGCCGGCGCCGCCACCGTTACCCAGCGCAGGGGCGCCAGGGGGCGGGCGATCAGGCGCTGGTCGTTGATCACCCCGGTACGCAGCACCGCGTCGAAGCCTTCGTCGATGATGTCCACCACCCGATCGGTCATCACCGCCTCGATGCTCAACTCGCGATAGCGGGTGGTCAGCTCGCCAATGACCGGCATCACCACCTTGCGCCCGAACAGTGAAGGGGTGCTGATCTTCAGCGCTCCGGTGGGAGAGTCCCGGCGGTCCAGCAGCAAGTGCTCGGTATGGGCCAGTTCTGCCAGCAGCGGTCCGGCCCGGTCCACCAGAACCTGGCCGTCCGGGGTCAGGCTGACACTGCGGGTATTGCGTTGCAGCAGGCGCACGCCCAGTTGCTGTTCCAGGCGGGAAATGGCCCGGGACAGGCCGGATTGGGTCAGCCCCAGGTCGCCGGCGGCCCGGGTGAAACTGCGGGTCTCGGCCACCCGGACCAGCAGGCGAAGGGCGTTCAGATCCATGATTAAAGTCATTACTGAAAGAGGAAGTGGCGTATTTATCATTTAAACGGCATCGATGACACTGGGCGCCGCTTATTTCAGACAAGGATTTTCGCGATGTCCGCGACCCCGTTAGCCAAGCCGTCGGGCTGGATGCTGTTACTGCTGGCCACCGCGCAGTTGATCATCGCCCTGGACGCCACCATCGTCTTTGTTGCCCTGCCGGACATTGGCCAGCGTCTGGGGTTCTCCGCCCAGCAATTGCAGTGGGTGGTCAGCGCCTACAGTGTGGCCTTTGGCGGCTTCCTGCTGCTGGGCGGGCGTGCGGCGGACCTGTTGGGCAAGCGGCGTTTCTACATCATTGGCCAGTCCCTGTACGCCCTGGCGTCCCTGGCCGGCGGCCTGGGCGGCAGCGCCCTGTTGCTGGTGCTGGCCCGGGCCGTGCAGGGCGTGGGCGGGGCGATGCTGTTCCCGGCCACCCTGGCCCTGATCAACACCTGGTACGCCGAAGGCCCGGCCCGTAACCGCGCCTTTGCGGTGTGGAGCGCGGCCTCGGCGGCGGGACTGGCCCTGGGGGCCTTGCTGGGCGGGGTGTTGACCCAGTACTGGGGCTGGGAAGCGGTGTTCCTGGTCAACGTGCCCCTGGCCGGAGCCTGCGCACTGATGGCCCGGCGCTGGATTCCCGCCGACCCGGCGCGCCAGCGTGGCCGTCAGTTCGATCTGCGCGGTGCCCTGACCGTGACCCTGGGGGGCACCTTGCTGGTGTTTTCCATTGTTCAGGGGCCGGAGTGGGGCTGGACCGCGCCGGCGACCCTGGCTTGCCTGATGCTGTCCCTGGCGTTGCTCTGGCTGTTTGTCCGACTGGAGCAGCGCAGCCCGGACCCGCTGATGCCGCTGCGTTTGCTGGGTTATCCACAACTGCGCATGGCCATGGTGATTACTGCATTGTTCATGAGCAGCTTCGGCGTGCAGTACTACTTTCTCAGCCTGTATTTCCAACAGGTCTACCAGTTCAGCGTGTTGCAGAGCGGCTTGGCGTTCCTGCCTTCGACCCTGCTGTGCACGGCCGGGATCTGGGTGGCGGAACGGGCGCTGCTGCGCATCGGCTTGCGGGCGACCCTGGTCAGCGGCTTGCTGCTCGGGGCGCTGGGCATCGGCATGATGTACCTGGCCTTGCCCGGCAGCAGCGGTTTTGTCGGCCTGTTGCCGGGAATCGTGGTCATGAGCATCGGCCAGGGCATGACCTGGACCTCGATGTGGGTCTCGGCCGGGCAGGGTATCGCAGCGTCCGAGCAAGGGGTGGCAGCGGGGGTGGCTTCGACCAGCCAGCAAATCGGCGGGGCCCTGGGGCTGGCGCTGCTGGTGTCCCTGGCCAATACCTTGAGCCCTGAGGGCAATCAGGCTCATGGCATTGAAATGGCCACTGCGGCCAGCGCCCTGCTGGCCTTGCTCGGGGCCCTCCTGGCGCTGCGCTTGCCTCGGGCGTCACCAGCCTTGCCGGCCTGTTCCGTGGCCCAGGGCTGAGGCGCGTTCAGTGGGGTTGGGGCAAGTGGCGGCGCACCGCCCACAGCACCCCGGCCAGCAACAGCAGGGCCGCCGAGCTTTGCAGCAGGCTCGGCAGGTGTTGCAGGCAGATAAAACCGTACAGCAGGGCAAACAGGGTCTCGAACACGATCAGTTGGCCGCTGAGGGTCAGGGGCAGGCGCCGGGTCGAGGCGTTCCACATGCGATTGCCGAACCAGGAACCCAGCACTGCACTGGACAGGCTCAGGCCCCAGAACAGCATCCAGCGATGCTCGCTGGCCTCGACCTGGGTGCCCGGCAGGGAGAAAGCCTCCGCCAGCAGCCAGATCAGGGCACTCATCAGCCCGGTGGTGATGCCCCACAACGTCGACCACTGGCTGCTGTTGAAACGGCTGCCTTTGAGGTAGCGGGCGTTGTCGGTGGCGAACCAGGTCCAGCACAGCAGGGCGCCAAAGGCGCAGAGCAGGCCCAGGGCACGCTGGCCCAGCTCGGGTGAATCGCCAGGCGCGGTCAGCAGGGTGTCGAGGTTGATGCAGCAGATGCCGGCGAACACCAGCAGCAGCGGCCAGCGCAGGCGGCGCAAGGGCACGGCGTCGGCGTCGCCGCGCCCGGCCAGGGTAATGGTCAGCGGCAACAGGCCGACGATCAGCGCGGTGCTGGCCACCCCGGCCCACTGGATGGCGCTGGCCAGGAGCATGAAATAGATCAGGTTGCCGGTCAGCGCCAGCTTCACCAGCAACCCGGCATCGCTCCAGGTCAGGCGTTGCAAGAGTTCCCGGGCCTGGGGCGCAGCCAGGAGCAGGGAGAATGCACCGTACAGGGTGAAGCGGGCACAGCTGAGCATCAGCGGACTGAACTCCGGCAACAGGCTGGGCACCACAATGGCCAGGCCCCAGACCGCACCGGCTAGGGCGGCGTAAGCAACTCCGCGTTTCATGCACACACTCGCAGCGATTCATCAAAGCGCGCAGCCTAGTCATTGCTGACCGAGTGGACAAAGGATATATAGGCACCTACCTATTCTGCTGGGGAATGCCTCATGAGCCGCTTTGCCCGTCATTTGCCACCATTGGAAACCCTGGTGACCTTCGAGGCGGTGGGGCGCAACGCCAGCTTCACCCGCGCCGCCACCGAGCTGTGCCTGACTCAGAGCGCAGTGAGCAAGCAGATCCGTGCCCTGGAGCTGTCGCTCAAGACCGAACTGTTCGAGCGCCAGGCCCGGGGGGTGAAACTCACCGCCAGCGGTGCCTCGCTGTTCGCCGAGGTCAGCACTCAGTTGGAGGCGTTACTGCGCAGCGTCAGTCGCCTGCGGGCCGGGCGCGATGCCAACACCGTTACCGTGCAATGCACCCATGCGGTGGCGCAGTTCTGGCTGTTTCCGCGCTTGCTGGCGTTCAACAAACAACACCCGGACATCACCGTGAGCATCCACGCCAACAACGACATGGACGAGTCCAGCGTGGCCGAACACGACTTCGCCATTCTCTACGGCGCTGGGCATTGGTCGTCCCTGACCGCCACGCCGTTGTTCGCCGAGATTGTCTATCCCATCGCCAGCCGGCGCCTGGAGTTGCCGGTCATTGACGCGCTGGCGCAACTGGCCGAGCTGCCCTTGATCCAGCTGGATGCCACGGCCTGGAACTGCATAGACTGGCGCGACTGGTTCCGGCATTTCGGCCTGGACTACAGCGCGCCGCCAGGGGCCATGGGCTTCAATCAATTGACGCTGATGTTCAGCGCCGTGCAGCAGGGCATGGGGGTGGGCCTGGGCTGGGATTTCATGGCCAGCGAGTTGGTGGCCCAGGGCGAGTTGCAGCGCGTCGGCCAGTGGGCGTTTCGCACCGGGCAGGCAGACTTTCTGGTGCATGTGCGGCACAAGCGCCTGTCTGCCAGCGGCCAGTTGTTTCGCGACTGGCTGGTGGCGCAGGCGAGTGAATGAGCGCCCGGGGCGGTGTGCCAGCCCCGGTGCCTGGATCAGAGGCTGGCGCGGGGCACGCTGAAGCGGAACTCGCTGCCCTTGCCCGGTTCGCTGTGGGCCTCGATCTTGCCGCCGTGGGCCTGGATGATGCCCTGGGTGATGTACAACCCCAGGCCGGTGCCGTTGGGGTTGCCTTCCTTCAGGGTCCAGTAGCGATCGAAGATGAACGGCAGCTGGTCGGCGGGAATGCCTTCCCCGGTGTCGCGGACGCTGAAGACGATCTGCTCGCCGTCGGACATCGCCACCACCCCGACCTTGCCTTGCTTGGGGGTGAACTTGATGGCGTTGCCCACCAGGTTCGACAACACCTGGAACAACCGCTCGGGATCGGCATTGATGGTCAGCTCGGGCTCGGCGTGGAAGCTGATGTCGATGGCCTTGTCCAGGGCCAGGGGGGCCAGCAGCGAATAGGCCTCTTCAAAGATCTGGCTCACCTCCAGCGGCTGTGGCGCGATGCTGTAGCGCCCGGCTTCGATCTTCGAGGTGTCGAGCAAGTCCTCCAGCAGGTTGTTCATGCGGCTGGCGGCCTGTTGCATGGTGTCGATGGCCGAGGAAATGCGTCGTGACGTATGCGGGCCGTCAGAGCTGAAGGCTTTTTGCAGCATGCCGCAGAGCATGGAAATCACGGTCATCGGGTTGCGCAGGTCGTGGGACACCACCGCCACCAGCTCGTCCCGGGCGCGCACGGCCTGTTGTTCACGTAGGACCTGGCGCGCCAGGTCGTGTTCCAGGGCCGAGCGCCGCAGGTCATTGGCGGCGAAGCGGTCGCCGTGGCTCCACTTGCTGGAGATCCCGGCCATTTCCACCTTCCAGATCTCGAACGAGGTACGCGGTCGCAGGCGCAGGCCGGCGTCGGAGTTTTCCAGGTCCAGGGGTTTTTGCGGGTTGCCGCTCCAGTGGATGTTTTCCTTCACTTCGGGGCGGAACCACAGCACGCCGTTATCCACAGGTTTGGGCAGACTCATGGCCAGGACGCCGCTGGCGACCTGTTGATAACTCGCCGCCGGCGGGTACACGCTGGCCAGGTGATGACTGGCAAACACCGCTTCCCCCGTGCCTTGCAGCCAGCGATGCAGCGCGCGGATTTCGTCCTGGGGCGGGCACTGGCCGAAGCAGTGCAACTGTTTGTCCTCGATGATTGCCACACCGCCGGCTTGCGTCAGGTCCAGCAGCACCTGCGGCGCCTGGGTCAAGCCGTCGAAAACACTGCCGCAGGCGTCGCGCATGGCCTGGTCGAGGCTGGCCAGGGCGGTGAGTTTCTCTTCCCGCTGGCGGCTCAGGTCCAGGGCTTGCATGGCGCTGATCTGCAACGACAGCACCTGGCCAATGGTCTGGCAGGCAATGCGCAGTTCGTGGGGCACCAGCAGCGGCTGGCGGTTGCCGCAGCTGATCAGGCCCCAGAGCTGATCGTCCTTGAGCAGGGAAATACTCATGGACGACAGCACGCCCATGTTCTTCATGTACTGGCAGTGAATCGGCGACACGCTGCGCAGGGTGGCGAAACTCAGGTCCAGGGGCTGCTGGGTGTCCGGGCGCAGGGTCGGCAGCAGCGGCACCGGCTGGTAGTCGGCGTTAGGAATGATCCGCAGCCAGTTGCTGCGATACAGCTCGCGGGCCTGCTGGGGAATGTCCGAGGCGGGGAAGAACAGGCCGTTGAACACCTCCATGTCGGGGCGGGTGGCTTCGGCGATCACCTGGCCGTGGCCTTCCTCTTCGAAGCGGTAGATCAGCACCCGGTCGTAGCCGGTCATGGCCTGGATCTCTGCGACGCTGATGGCATACAGCTCGTGCAGGGTCCTGGCCGCTTGCAGGCGCCGCAGCAGGCGCCCGAGATTCTCGGTCTGTTGCTTGAGGTGCTGGTGCTGCGGCTGATCGGGCTGGATTTCCAGCTCCAGCATCAGCACCCCTTGATGGCGATGCAGCAGGGCTTCGAAAGGTGTTCCGTTGAGTGACAGGTGCAGCGGCGGGGCATCGAACAGCTGATCCTGTTGCAGCACTTCACGGATGCGTTGAGCGTCTGTTTCTCCCAGCAACTGCTCCAGGGGGTGACCCAGCAGCGAATCGGCGGGCGGGCCCAGTAGGGTCTCGACGTTGGCACTGATCTGCTGGATGCGCAGTTGCGGTTCGCACAGGGTCAGCAACACACCGTGGGGCTGGATCGCTCCCGGGGAGTGGATGGGTTCGTTGGCGCAATTGGCCAGCAACTGTTCGAAGGTTTGGGAATCTTGGGGGGTCATAGCAGCACCTCGCGGCGGTCGAGCCAGCGTTCGAAACAGGCAAATGTGGATTGCGCGGCGCTGACCAGGTGTCGGCGTGTGCTCGGGTCTTCGGGCATGCGCTCCAGGTAGTCGAGAAAGTCCTTCCAGCGCCGCCCGGTGGCAGTGCCATAGACGTCGAGAAAGGCGCCGCCGTTGTCGGCATCGAGATCCAGGCGCCGGGCCATTTCCCGGCGCAGAATCTGTCCGCCCAGGGTCGCGCCTTCCAGTACGTAGAGGGTGCCCAGGCAGGCTCCGGCGCTGTGCAGAGGCGGCAGTTGCTCACAGCGGGGCAGGGCCTCGATGCTGGCGACATCCAAGCCCAGGGCACGCAGATCCCCGAACAGGGTCGGGGTCTTCAGGCGTTGGCTCAGGTCATAGCCCGCAGGGATCAGGCCGCAGTTCTGCAGGGCCGCTTCCAGGGGCTGATAGAAGCCGTAATAGGCCTGGATCAGGCGTCGATACCAGGGCGCATCAAGCCGCTCACAGAAGAACGGCAGGCGTTTCTCCAGGGCAACGTGCAAGGTCGCGGTGCCGGTGCGCAGGTCTTGAAGCAGGGTGGGCGTGGTGCTGGCTTGGTGCGGTGTCGGCATGCAGGGATCAGGGGTCGCAACAGGTAGTGGACGCGCCATGGGCGTCATCAAAAGCCGGGACCAGGCTGGCATCCCCGCGATAGAGCCATCGCACAGAAAAAATCGGCGCGTCACTTTACCCGTGCTTTTTCCCTCGACGTAGGGGTTTTGTCACACCGTCGGTCGGTCAGCAGCGTTGATTGAGTGGCGTGTCAAAGCGTCTGACCCCGCCGGTGCGGTGGAAATTCCCTTTTCCACTTTGCAGATTCGGGCCGGGGTCAGATCCAGACGTCGTTCTGTGCCGTACGTTCGCCGCCTTGATCGCCGGTGTTGAGCACGCCCTTGGGCTCGATCAACAGCAGTTTGACCTCCTGCTCGGCCCAGGGCTTGTGTTCGACGCCCTTGGGCACCACGAACATCTCGCCGCTGGCGATGGACACCTGGCCGTCACGGAAGTCGATGTGCAGCAGGCCGTCGAGCACGATGAAGGTTTCGTCGGTGTCGGCGTGGCTGTGCCAGACGAATTCCCCTTGCAGCTTGGAGATCTTGAACTGGTAGTCATTCATCTCGGCGATCACCTTGGGGGTCCAGTGTTCGCTGAACAGGCCGAGTTTGTTGGCGAAGTTGATGCTTTGGTAGGCGTCTTGCGGGGCAGGGTTTTGCATGTTGCGGTCCACCTCAGTGATGAATGAACACTGAGGGTAAACAGGCAGGGGCGCCGGCTTCTTGAACGATCGTGTGTGGCTCAGCGGCCGAGCATCTTCAGCCAGCGAGCGGGAGGCAGGCCGTAGGTCTGGCGAAACTGTCGGGTCATGTGGCTCTGGTCGGAGAAACCCGCCATCAGCGCCGCATTGGCCAGGGACTGGCCCTGCACCAGCAGGGCGCGGACCAGGTCCAGGCGGCGCATGCTCAGGTAGCGATAGGGGCTGGTGCCGAACAGCAGGCGAAAGTCCCGGGACAGGCTCCAGCGGTCGCGTTCGCTATGGGCTGCCAACTCGTCCAGGGTGAGGGTCCGGTCCAGGGCGCTGTGGATGTACTCTCGGGCGCGTTCTGCCGCTACGTAGTCGAAGCGCTGGCGGGACCGCGGGACTCCGGACACGCTGTTCAAGGCGTGGGCCAGGTCGAACAGCGCGTCTTCCTGTTCCAGCGGATCGAGGGGGCCGTCGACGCTGCGCAGCAGGGTCTCGGTGGCGGCGAACAGCCGCGGGTCATTGGACAGGCCGCCGGCAATGAAGGGCAGTGGCTGGCCGCGGAGGATCTGCTGGATCAGCGCCGGCTCGACATACAGCATGCGGTAGTGAAAACCGTCGTGGGTGCCGGCTTCGCCGTCATGGGGCTCGTCGGGGTGCAGGACCATGGTGGCCCCAGGCAGGCTATGGCGCCAGCCGCCGCGGTACTGGAAGCTCTGCACCCCGCGCAGGGTGCGGCCGATAGCGTAGGTGTCGTGGCGGTGCATGTCATAACCATGGCCGGCGAAATACGCCTCGATGCGCTCCAGGCCCCGGGCGGGCGGCGCGCGGTGAACCCAGTCGGTGACAGCGGTGGGTTTGGCCATTGGACGGTCCTGGTGAGCAATCGCAAGAGCCGCACATTAACTCAGGGGCTTGGAGTTTGTCTGCAAGGCCTGAGCCGATAACGCATGCCTCTGTGCTGCAACTGCCTCTTGCTATTGCCCCGGTGGCTGGTGACTAATCTGCAGGCACGATTGCCCCTCAACACGGACGTTATGTCCCCGTATCAGGAGACTGAACATGGCTGTTGTTTTTCGCCCGGTAGCGGACGCCGACATTGCGCGGATCTGCAGTTTCGTGGGCAGTCCCCAAGAGTTGTATTTCTTTTTTCCCGCTGCCACCTGGCCGCTGACCCACAAACAGCTGCGCGACTCCATCGCCCAGCGCAGCGACTCGACAGTGATCGAGTTGGATGGGCAGGTAGTGGGCTTTGCCAACTTCTATCGCTGGGCCAGTGGCGGCACCTGCACCATCGGCAATGTCATCGTCGACCCAGAGGTGCGCGGCGCGGGCCTGGGAGCGCAACTGATCGGGCAGATGATCCATATCGCTCGCAGCAAGCACCAGGCCAGCGAGGTGACGCTGTCCTGCTTCAACAGCAATGTGGCGGGGTTGCTGTTCTATCCGAAGCTGGGTTTTGTGCCGTTCGCCATCGAAGAGCGCAAGAACAAGGAGCAGGAGCGGGTGGCGTTGATCCATTTGCGCTGCAGCCCCAGCTGAAACCAAGAGAAGCGTCAGCGATCATTTTTTTAACGGGAACCATTCATGAGCAAGTTGCGGGTCGGAATTATTTTTGGTGGCCGTTCGGCCGAACACGAAGTGTCGTTGCAGTCGGCGCGCAACATCGTCGATGCCCTGGATCGTTCGCGCTTCGAGCCGGTGCTGATCGGTATCGACAAGCAGGGCCACTGGCACCTCAATGACACCTCGAACTTTCTGATCAACCAGGAAAACCCGGCGCTGATTGCCCTCAACCAGTCCAACCGCGAACTGGCGGTGGTACCGGGCAAGGCCAGTCAGCAACTGGTGGAAACCTCCAGCCAGGAACTGCTGGGCCATGTCGATGTGATCTTCCCTATCGTCCACGGCACCCTGGGGGAAGATGGCTGCCTGCAGGGCTTGTTGCGCATGGCCGACCTGCCCTTTGTCGGCTCCGATGTACTGGGCTCGGCGGTATGCATGGACAAGGACATCAGCAAGCGCTTGCTGCGCGATGCCGGGCTGGCGGTGACGCCGTTTATCACCCTGACCCGTGCCACTCGTGGTCGCTACGGTTTTGCCCAGGCCCGGGAGAAACTCGGCTTGCCGCTGTTCGTCAAACCGGCGAACCAGGGCTCGTCGGTGGGGGTGAGCAAGGTCGAAAGCGAAGCCGATTATCTGGCTGCCGTGGAACTGGCCCTGAGCTTTGACCACAAGGTGCTGGTGGAGTCGGCAGTGCGGGGGCGGGAAATCGAATGCGCGGTGCTGGGCAATGACCAGCCGCTTGCCAGTGGCTGTGGCGAGATCTTGGTCAGCCAGGGCTTCTATTCCTACGACAGCAAGTACATCGACGAACAGGCGGCTCAGGTGGTGGTACCGGCGGCGATCAGTCCGGCTGATAGCGAGCGGATTCAGGCCCTGGCCATCGAGGCATTCCAGGTACTGGGTTGCTCCGGGCTGGCCCGGGTCGATGTGTTCCTCACTGACAGTGGCGAAGTGCTGATCAATGAAATCAACTCCCTGCCAGGGTTCACGCGTATCAGCATGTACCCCAAACTATGGCAGGCCGCCGGCATGAGCTACAGCGAGCTGGTCAGCCGGCTGATCGAGCTGGCCCTGGAGCGTCACGGCGAGCGCCAAACCTTGAAAATCACCCGCTAAGGCGAGCCTCCTTCCGGGCTCATTCCGGCGGTAGCATCAGCCCGATGCAGGCCAGCGCCAGCAACAGCGCCCCAAGCACGATGAACACGTAGTTGACGGGGGTGAAGCGGGCGTTGCTGCGACCCTCGGGATCACCCGCAGCAGCATTCAGACCCCGCTGGCCCAGCCAGGTGACCCATGCCAGCACTGGCAGCAGCGCCAGGCTGGCGATGTCGGTCACCGGGTAGCCGATGTTCTTGCGTGACAGGGCATCCACCACGTTGTTGACGATCAGCCCCACCACAAACAGGGTTGCCAGTTCACCGGGCCGCCAGTCATGGCTGCGGCCGTCGCGCTTGAGCTGTGCATCGGCTTCGCGGTACAGCGCGTGGGTGAAGAAAATCGCAAAAAACGCCCGGGCCACGGGCCACAGCTCCTGGCCGCTGGCATGCCTGAATTGATGCCAGTGCTTGTAGGCCCAATACAGCTGGTAGATGCCGAAAGTGACGATGTACAGGGTGATGAACTTGGCCCGGGACACCACATAGAACGGTTGCAGCTGCGCTTGGGGGGACGGCGCGACCAGTTCCGCCTTGGGCGGGGCATAGAGGTTGTCAGACACGGGCACTCCTTGGTTGGGTCTGAAGAAGCGGCAACGTTAGCGCCGCTTGGGGTGGGACGCCTACTGGCATTCAGGCAGGTCTGCGCGGGATGACTCACGACGCAGCGGATCTGCCGGGCGAAGGTAATGAATATCCCATTCGCTTTCACTGACCTGAACAAAACCCAGGCGTCGATAAAAACGATTCGAGTCACTGCCACGCAGGGCATCCAGGCGGATTGGCACCTGTTCCAGGGTTGATCGATCAATCAGCGGTTTCAAGGCCTTCTCGCCGATGCCCTGCCCCTGAAAATCAGGCATGACGTACAGGTGCTGCAAAAGCAAATGATCGCTATAGGCTTGGCTCTGAATGAAGCCTACATGCTGTCCATTGAGACAGATGAATTGGCATCGTTCGCAAGCAAAACTTGCCACAAAGCGTTCTCGGGCGCGCTGCGGGTCGAAGCGTCCGATGCGTTCCAGGCTGTCGCGCATCGCCGTTATACGCATGTTGACTAGGGTTTCCAGATCGTTTGCGGTGGTGGCTTGCAATGCAAGCACCGGGCTCATGTGCGGGCTATCCAGGAGTATTGAAAGGCCTTCTCGTCACCGCGATGGCCCCGGCGCCGGTAGCTGGCCAGCTTCGGGGTCGAGCAGTAGGTGCACAGTGGGCTGAACTCGACCTGTTCATCACTCATCCCGGCCGCACGCAGCAAGTACAGGGCATAGCGGCTCAGGTCGAACCACAGCGAGCCTTCCTGGGTCGGTTGCGGCGGGGTGATCTCGGGCGGCAGCAAGGGGGCCGGTTGCTGACGGCTCCAGGGGGCCTGAGCTGCGGGCCACAGATGGCTTTGGCTGGCAGACAAGTGGTTGACGAAATCCGCACTGACTTCATAGCAGCAAGGCTTGATCGACGGGCCAATGGCCACGCGCAACTGATGTACGCTGATGCCCCGAGCGGCGAAGTGCTCCAGCACATGGGCAATGATCCCGCCGTGCAGGCCTTTCCAGCCGCCATGCACCGCTGCTACCCAGGCGCCGTCGTGGCTGCTGATCAACATCGGCAGGCAATCGGCGGTGACCACCGCAATCGGCCGGGCCGAGCGGGTCAGTACCGCGTCGCCACGAATGATGCCGCTGGGCAGGGTGGTACTGGCTTCCACCACTTCGCCGCTGTGGACCTGGGAGCAGAAGAACAGATTGGCTGGCAGGGCAGCGCCCACGTTGGAAAAGTCATGACGGATGCCGGTTATCTGCTGCAACACACCTGCCTGGAAACTCATCGGGCCTTCGCTCGGTTACCTGGGAATGGTTGCAGAGCATAACGGCATCCGCGGTACTTTTGCTGACAACGGCTGGCCCGGACAGGCTCCCAGACCAGCGGTCTTCCCAGTACGGGCCCGTCTGCCGGGCGTTTCAGGCGTTCAACGGGATATACAACTCCACCACGCTGTGGGGATTCATGGGGCCCAGAAAGCGTTCGCCGCTGTACTCGAACTCCAGGGCTTCGATGGGCAGCAGCCCGGCCGCGGGCAGCCATTCGCTGTAGGCGGCGCGGAAGGTTTCCGGCAGGGTTTGCACCGTGCCGTGATGCTCGACCCTGGCGTAGTGGCGGCCGGGGATTTCCAGTTCCACCATGCCCGGCACCAAGGGCGCGTCGGCCGCCACCGGCAAGCCGGCGATGTAGCGCCAATGGCCGTCCTCCAGAGGTTGGCAGATACCGTAAGTGCCAACGGGGTCGGCCAGTCGCTGGATCTCCTGCTCCCGGGGTTCGAAGCGCTGCCAGAGTTCGGCGATGGAGCCGGGATCATCCTGCTGCCAGGCCATGCCGATGATCCGCAGCGGCGCCAGGAGCACTTTTTCCGGCGTTTGCGGCGCAGGAATCTGGCGTTGCGGCTGCGCCAGATAGCGCTGCAGATGACCGAGCACCTTCTGGCTGCGGGCAATCTCGCTTTCCAGCTGCCGGGCGTGGTCCTGCAGTGATTGCTGCATGTGCAACACGCTGTCCAGGCCGCCCTGGTCCGCCAGCGTGCGGATGTCTTCCAGGGACATGCCCAGTTGCCGCAGCCAGACGATGCGGCCCAGGGTCACGATCTGTTCCGGGCTGTAGTAGCGATAGCCGTTGTCACGGCCGGTGAGGGCCGGGGTGAACAGGCCGATGCTGTCGTAATGGCGCAGGGTCTTGGTGGTGAGGCTGTGGCAGCGAGCCATTTGGCCGATGGTGAGCATGGAGCGTCCTTAGTGTGGTTGGGCTGCCAGGCAGGTTGAGCCTTTACCCAAGGGCAAGCTCAAGCCCGGCAGCGTGGCTCAGGACGATTTGCTCGGCTTGATCAGGCTTTCGGCCGGGATGCCGAACAGCTGGTGCAGTTTCCAGATCATCGGCAGGGTCAGCGCGCGCTTGCCGTTGAGCACTTCGTAGACGCGATTGGTGCGGCCGATGGCCGGCGCCAGGTCGGCGGCGGACAAGCCGGATTGCTCCATGCGGAACTTGATCGCCTCGATCGGGTTGGGCAGGTCCAGGGGAAACTGCCTGGCTTCGTATGCCTCGATCAGGGTGATCATCACATCGAAGTAATCGCCTTCAGGCGTCCCGGGCTGCGGTTCGTTGTCGAACAGGGGCGAGACGCTTTTGAGCGCGGCGCGGTAATCCTGGTCGGTGTGGATAGGGCGGATGTTCATGCGGGTTGCTCCATGTCTACGCTGTCGGCATCAATGGCGTCGTACTGTTGGTGAGTGCCCACGAACTTGATGTACAGCGCACCAAAGCGGTAGGCCACGGCAACGATCAGTAGATACTCGTTGCCCTTGATGTTGAAGACCACCCTGCGGCTTTTGAGAATGCTCGCGTTGCGATACTGGTCCTTGATCTGCGCAGGGTTGGACCACTCGGCATTCCTTGCTTCATCGATCCAGGCCAGCAGAGGCTGTTCTGCGTCCGGGTGCTTTGCCCAGAAGGCCTTCAACTGACTGACTGCAATAATTCTCATGGCGCGATCCTAGTCCCGTCCTGGGACTTAAACAAGTCGCTGAGTGCGTCAAGCGATGTACGGGCAGATCGCTGGATCTGCCCGCGCAGGCAACGTCGGCTCAGGGACGATCAGGTCATGCAGAGAGCGTGGCGTGCACGTCGTCCATCAGTGCCTTGCCCATCTCTGCCAGGTAGTGTGCCGCCCAAGCATAGTGGTCGCACCGGGGCTCCATGGCGGCCTCCAGGGTGAATTGCTTTGCCAGATGCAACAGCGCCGAGGCGTGTTCCAGGGCATCGCTGATCGGCACGTCGGCATTCACCCGAAACAGCGGATGCGGGTGTTCGCCGCACTGGGAAAAGCGGATTT
Organism: Pseudomonas danubii; assembly: GCF_042980055.1. NCBI lineage: Bacteria > Pseudomonadati > Pseudomonadota > Gammaproteobacteria > Pseudomonadales > Pseudomonadaceae > Pseudomonas > Pseudomonas danubii. Next base: position 92,046 of record NZ_CP116502.1, on the reverse strand, counting down.
CACCGAGGGTGGTCAGAGGCGATTGAGTGGTCATCGGGCACCTCCGGCTTTTTGTGACGGGAGGTAATGGAGAAACAGATTGCAGAAGCAGTTCATGGTCACGACTCCTTGATTCGAAGGACCGTCACCGTCTGCCGCCAAGCAGATCAGGGTGGCGGATTGCGCAGGATTGGCGGACCGGGAATCAAGGAACCGGCGAACCCGAAGGTTCTCCCACGCAACCCGCCATAACGCAGGTATGCGGGCGCAAAAAAAGCGCCCGCATGTGGGTGGGGCGCTGTTGCGCCTCGATTCTATCAGGCCGCCAAGCCTGTTCGCTGATTTTGCAGCGACGGTCGAACCATAGGTTGGAGTAGGGGGCGTCGCAACGGCATTACTGCGACATTTTGTGAACCAACCCTGTAGCCGCTGCCGCAGGCTGCGAACGACCGGAACGGTCGCAGCGATCTCCCAGGCGCCGAAGGCCCTTCGGTCCTTGTCGCAGCCTGCGGCAGCGGCTACAGAAAGCCCTGTTTCGCCATCTCACTGGTCGCGGCCCAACCCAGCCCCTGATACAGGGGCTTGCCGGCCTCGGTCGCATGCAGCACGGCAAAGCCCAGCCCGCGCTGGCTGAACTCGGCCTCTGCCAGTTTCATCAGCGCCGACGCCAGGCCGCGGCGCCGGTAGGCCGGTTCGACGTAGACGTTGAGCACGTAGCCGCGCTGATCCTGGGTTGGATGGGAAGGGTGGGGCGGCCAGTCGATGCTCATCAGGCCGATGCTGGCCACGCTCTGCTCGGCGTCCATCAGGGCGAAGCCGTAGTAGCGGCCGTCCTCGAGGCGTTCGCGCAACCAGGGGTGAAAGTGCTCGGTCATCACCTGCAAGGCGGAGAGGTCCTTACCCGCATCGAGAAACATCGCCTGGCGATGGCGGCAGATCAATTCAAGGTCCTGGGGCGTCAGGCGTCGTGGGCTCAGGCCCGGAATATCAAGGTCGGCTGCAATCTTGTTCATCGTCGGTTCCTCGGTGGGCAGGGACGATGCTAGGGCAGATCCACAGGCCGGGTCAGACACAGAGCGCCGCAAAATCTTGCATACAGTGCCCTGGGCCCCCGCCCACAAAAAAGGGCCAGCCTCACGGCCGGCCCTCGGGTTCAGCGCAGGGCCTTCAATCCCCCAGCGCTTCCCCTTCGCGCCGTGGATCGGCGCCGCCGGCCCAGGACGCCTTGCCCTGTGCATCACGCACGCGAACGATGGCTTGGGTGCCGCTGGTCATGTCGATCTCGTTCAGTTCATGACCCTGGGCTCTCAGCGCCTGTTTCAGCGCCGGGCTGAACTGGCCCTTCTCCAGTTCTGTGGGGCCGTTGCGGCTGCCGAAGTTGGGCAGGCCGACGGCGGTTTGCGGGTCGAGGTTCCAGTCGAGCATGCCCACCAGCGACTTGGCCACGTACTCGATGATCTGCGAGCCGCCGGGGGAGCCGACGCTGGCCAGCAGTTCGCCGCTGGCGCGGTCGAAGACCAGGGTCGGCGCCATGGACGAGCGCGGGCGCTTGCCGGGTTCGACGCGGTTGGCCACCTTCTGGCCGTTTTCCTCGGGGATGAAGGAGAAGTCGGTCAGCTGGTTGTTGAGCATGAAGCCCTGGACCATCAGGTGCGAACCAAAGGCCGCTTCCACCGTGGTGGTCATGGACACCGCGCCGCCCAAGTCATCCACCGCCACCACTTGCGAGGTGGAGATGCGCATCGGCGAGCGATCCGGTGCATAGGCCACCTGAATGCCCTGAGGCTTGCCCGGTTCGGCCTTGCCCAGGCTGCGTTCGCCAATCAGCGCAGCGCGCTGGGCCAGGTAGTTCGGGGCGATCAGGCCGGCCACCGGCACGGGCACAAAGTCGCTGTCGGCCACGTACAGGCCGCGGTCGGCATAGGCCAGGCGCTCGGCTTCGGCGATCAGGTGCACCGCTTGCGGTGCTGGCTCAAGGCCGGCGGGCAGGTTGGTTTTCTGCGGCTTGAGGTTGGCCAGGGTGTAGCGCGGGTCGCGTTGTTCCAGAGCCTGCAGGGTGCCGAGGATCTGCGCCACCGCCACACCGCCTGATGAAGGCGGCGGCATGCCGCACACCTGCCAGCGCTTGTAGTCGCTGCACAGCGGCGCGCGTTCCTTGGCGCGGTAGCCTTGCAGGTCGTTGAGCGACAGGCTGCCGGGGTTGGCGTGGCCCTGGACCTTGGCGACGATTTCCGCGGCCACCGGGCCTGTGTACAGGGCGTCCGGGCCTTCCTGGGCGATGCGTTTGAGCACGGCGGCCAGCTGTGGATTTTTCAGCAAGGTGCCCACGGCTTTCGGCGTGCCGTCGGCATTCAGGAAGTACGCGGCCATGTCCGGCGAGCGCGCCAGGAACGGGTCGGCGCTGATCATGCTGTGCAGCCGTGGCGAGATGGCGAAGCCTTGCTCGGCCAGGCGGATCGCCGGTTCGAACAATTGCGCCCAAGGCAGGCGCCCGTGTTTCTGGTGGGCCATTTCCAGGGCGCGCAGCACGCCCGGGGTGCCCACCGAGCGTCCACCGATCTGCGCCTGAGGGAAGGGCATCGGCTTGCCGTCCGCCTGCAGGAAGAGCTTCTCGGTGGCGCCGGCCGGCGCGGTTTCCCGACCGTCATAAGTGCGCACGGCCTTGCCGTCCCAGAGCACGATCATCGCGCCGCCGCCAATCCCCGAGGACTGCGGTTCTACCAGGGTCAGCACCGCTTGCATGGCAATCGCCGCATCAATGGCCGAGCCACCTTTGCGCAGCATCTCGCGCCCGGCCTCGGCGGCCAGCGGGTTGGCGGCGGCCGCCATGTGTTTGTCGGCATGCCGGGTTTGCATGTCGGTGCGGTAGCCCGAAGCGATTTCCGGAGCGGCAGGCAGGGCGGTGGAAGAGGGCGGGTTGTTGCAGGCGCTGAGGCTGAGGGCGGCGGCCAGCAGGCCGAGGCTGAGGAGTCGGGGGTGACGGGGAGGGAAGATCGAGAACACGCGTTGAGCTCCGTTCACTGGGAAATGAGGTGTCGTCCGTGGAGGGGAATGTACAGCAGTGGCGCCGCCAGCAGGGCCGGCAGGTGGCCATGACCGTGCGCTGGGCCAGTGGCAAGACGCTAGACAGCGGCCCTGTACATAGGGTCGCAGGCAGGCGTGCACCCGGCCACCGATTGATCTGAGTCAGGGCGGCTGGGGGAGGTTGGGCACATGGTGCAGCAAACCATAAGCCTGATGAGAGGACGCCATGCACGGTTGTAAGTGGTTACTTGTGTTCGGATTGCTGCTGGGGAGCGAGGCGCGGGGGGAGACGCCGAGCGAGCCGATCCTGCCGGTGCAGCCGGCGAAGATCAGCGATGTGGCCAAGGTGGAGTTGGGCAAGCAGCTGTTCTTCGACCCGCGCTTGTCCAAATCCGGTTTCATTTCCTGCAACTCCTGCCACAACCTGAGCATGGGCGGCAGCGACAACCTGCCCACCTCCATCGGCCACAACTGGCACCAGGGGCCGATCAACTCGCCCACGGTGCTCAACTCTGGGCTGAGTTTTGCCCAGTACTGGGATGGCCGTGCGGCGACGCTGCAGGAGCAGGCCAGCGGCCCGATCACCAACCCGGGGGAGATGGGTTTTACCCATGACCTGGCGGTGGACGTACTGCGTTCCATTCCCCAGTACCGGGCTTCGTTCAAGCGTGTGTATGGCAACGATGAGATCAGGTTCGAAGACGCCACCAACGCCATTGCCGCCTTCGAAGACACCCTGGTGACGCCCAACGCGCCGTTCGACCGCTGGCTCAAGGGCGACAAGGCGGCCATCAGCCCGACTGCGCTCAAGGGCTACCAACTGTTCAAGTCCATCGGCTGCGTGGCCTGCCACAACGGCGAGGCGGTGGGCGGCGGCTCGTTTCAGAAAATGGGCATGATCGAACCCTACGTCACCCAGAACCCGGCCCAGGGCGTAGCCGGGCTGACCGGCAAGGACGCCGACCGCATGCTGTTCAAGGTGCCGACCCTGCGCAACGTGGCGCTGACCTATCCCTACTTCCACGATGGTGCCTACTGGAAGCTGGAAGAGGCGGTGGACGTGATGGCCCGCCTGCAACTGGGGCGCAAGCTGGGCACTGAGGAAGTCGGCCAGATCGTGGCCTTCCTGGAAACCCTGACCGGCGATCAGCCGGACTTCAAATTACCGATGCTGCCGCCGTCATCGGCGCAGACACCGCGTCCGCAGCCGTTCAACTGACCGAAAAGAACCGCAGCGTGCGCCCTCCGTTCGCTGAGGGTGCCGCTAGCTATCCATCATCTCTGCCGCTTGCTGGGTCGCCTGGCTGGTCCGGGTGGCCAGCTTGCGTACTTCATCGGCGACCACCGCAAAGCCGCGTCCGGCCTCGCCGGCGCGCGCTGCCTCGATGGCGGCGTTCAACGCCAACAGGTTGGTCTGGCTGGCGATGCCCTGGATGGTGGCGACAATTTGCGTCAGTTTGTTGAGGGTTTCCTGCATCACCCGATGTTGTTCCGCCTGAGCTTCGCGCATCGCGCTTTCTTCATGGTGGGCATGGATATCGGTGATGGCGCCCACCACTCTTTGCGGGGAGCCGTCCTGCGCACGTCGTGTTTGTCCGCGGCCGCGAAACCAGCGGTATGTGCCATTTTTGTGTTTCAGTCGATAGGCCACATCGAACGGTGTCTTGCCGCTGCGATCGTTAACGTGGGCGACAAAGGCACCGATGGCCCGTGCGCTATCGTCGGGATGCAAGCGTGAGGTCCAGCTTTCCAGGGTGTTGGGAAACTCCTCAACCGTGTTGCACCCCAATAGCCGACGCATTTGCGACGACCACCAAATGGTGTTTTTCGGGTTCGCCGGGTCGCCGGCTACCACCTCGATGTCCCAGAGCCCGTCGTGCAGCATCTCCCGGGAAATGTCGAAACGGGTGGCCGCCAGTTCGAGTTGCTGGTTGTGCAGATACTGTTCGTGAATGTCACGAACGCTGCCGCCGATGGCCAGCGCCTTGCCTTGCTCGTCGCGCCGCGATACCCCGCTGATTCGGCACCAGCGATAGTCGCCGTCGGCGGTCGGCTTCATCCGCGCGTCCAGCGTAAACGGCGTGCGCCCACTGCGATCGGCCAGATGCCGGGTGAGCGCCTCCAGATGCAGTTGCTGGTCAGCCGGGTGCAGTCGTTCGCTCCAATCGCCCAGCTGATCGACACCCTGGACCTGGAGCGATGCCGGCCCGGTCCAGTGCATGGCCCATTCCGGCGTGGGGGTGGTGGTGGCGTCCAGTTCCAGCGTCCAAAACCACTCGCCTGCGCCTTGGCTGATCAGCGCCCAGTACGCTTGCGCTTGGTGCCACTGGCTGTTGCGCTCGGCCAGTTGTTCAGTCAACCGGGCGACGTCCATGCTCAGGGCGTGTGCCTGGTCCTTCAGGGTTCGCCGTTCCTGCAGCAGTTGTTCCACCCCGGCCAGGATGCGGCGCAATAACGGGTTGTTCGACGACAGCGGCGTGCAGTCCTGGTCAGGCAGTTCCAGCCTGTCGGCGAGCGGTGCCAAGACCCAGCGGGTGGTTCGGTTGAAAAAGTTCATGCAATACCTCTATCTGGGGTCAATGGATCAGCCAGCAAGGATTGCGTCTGGCGGGTCGACAAGGCATGGGCGTCAAACGCCGTCGCCCCTGGCAGGGTTTGCCAGGTGGATGGGCCCGCGGCGATTTCCTGAGCACTCAGCAAGCAGGTGTCGAGTTCACGCTGTAACGCCTCGGTATCCAGATCCTGGCCAATGAAAACCAACTCCTGCCGGCAATCGCCGACAATGCCGTCCCACTTGGCCATGATGCTCTGCAAGCGGTATTCATCCCGTGGCCAGTGCGATTGCTCAATGAAGTTCCACCAGCGCCCGACATAGTCCCACTGGAACTGCTTGCCGCTTTGCACCAGCAAGCCGGTTTCCAGGTGTCGGCTGGCAAGCCAGAAGTAACCCTTGCAGCGCAACAGGCGGCCGTCGCGCCAGGGCTGCTGGAGAAAGTCGAATAATCGCTGGGGGTGAAACGGCGCGCGCTCGCGGTACACCCAGGATGTCACGCCATAGGTGTCCGACTCGGAGGCCGGTGCGTCTTCGGCTTCCATCTTGCGCATCCAGCCCGGCGATGCGGCAAGGCTGGGTAAATCAAACAGGTGCGTGCCAAGGATGCTGGATAGGCCGACGTTGCCCTGGGTCATCGGCATGATCCGTGCGGTGGGGTTGAGGCCGGCGAGGATCGCGCGCACCGCCTGGTAGCCAGGCTCGTCGATCAGATCGAGTTTGTTGACCAGAATGACGTTGGCGTATTCCACCTGCTCGATCAGCAGGTCTGCCAGCTGACGTTGGGGCGCGTTGTTCTGGGCATCGTCGTGGGGCAGGGTGTCCGGTGACTGCAGCAGCGCTTGAAAACGACTGCCGTCGACCACCGTGACCAAGGTGTCGAGCCGCGCCAGTTCGCTGAGGCTGAAGCCCTCGGCGTCAAGGAAGGCGAACGTCTCGGCGACCGGCATCGGCTCCGAGATCCCCGTGGACTCAATGAGCAGATAGTCGAAGCGCTGCTGGCGTGCCAGGGCGCTGATCTGTTCGAGCAGGTCGGCCCGCAGCGTGCAGCAGATACAGCCATTGCTCATTTCGATCAGCTCATCGCGACCACGGTGCAGCATCACGTCGCGCTGCACCTCTTCGGCATCGATGTTGACCTCGCTCATGTCGTTGACGATGACGGCCACTCTCAGGCCTTCGCGATTGCGCAGGATATGGTTGAGCAGGGTGGTCTTGCCGGCGCCGAGGAAGCCAGAAAGCACGGTCACCGGCAGTCGGCCCGCCTGGGCGCCGTCAATCATAGGTTCACCGCTCGCGAGCTGGCGGCCTTGTCCAGGTAGCTTTCGAACAGGTCGACCACCACGAAACCATCATCGGCGGCCTCCCCCCACAGGTCTTTCACGCGAAACTCGACGTGGTAGGTCGGCTGATAGGCTGCGGTCAAGTCGCCATGACCTATCGCGTCCGGGAACGGCCATTTTTCTGAGGTCCGGTGCAGGACCACGCCTTCTTTGCCGCGCACGTAGGCCGGCATGCGGATATGCCCGGCCACATGCTCGTCGCGCACGACAACCCGGTCGCCGACTTCAAAGGGCGGCCGGCCGGTGATCGCCGGGCGACCCTGAGCATGCGCGGGGTTCGCCAGCTTGAAGTGAGAGCCCAGCGCCTGATCGAGCTCCGCCTGGGTGATGACGCCCGTTTCCACCAGCAGGGTGGCGGTCGCGATGACGTAGCGTTCGTAGTACTGGGTGCCGACATGTTGGCGGACATCCAGGCGTTCGACGGCGTGGCGCACTTCGTCCACGCTGAACTTCTTCAAGTGATCGGCACCGATAAACATCAAGCTGTAGGCCAGGTGCTCCCAGTCTTGCTTGAACACAGGCTGGTAGCTGAGGCTGTTGACGGTGTGCGGGACTTTGCCAAAGCCTTGAAACCCACCGAGATCGTGAAAGCCATCCATCGTGAATACCTCTGAACAGTGAAGGAAAGACAGCGCCCCGGTCAGGCCACGCGCGGTAGCGCCACGCCGATAAGGACATCCTTGGTGATCAATTGTCGAAGAGCCTCTTCATCCATGGACTCGCTGCCCTGAGGCCGCACAGGCAGTACCAGGTAGCGACTTTCGGCGCTGGTGTCCCACACCTTGACGGTGACTTCGTCCGGCAGCTCAGTGCCCAGTTCCCGCAGGACGGTGCGCCCTTCGCGAACCAGTCGGGCGCGGAACTCGAAGCCCTTGTACCACTCAGGCGGCAAGCCCAGGACCGGCCAGTTGGTGCAGGAGCACAGGCTGCACACAATCACGTTTTTCACACTGGGCGTGTCTTCCAGGGCAACGATGTATTCACCCTGCGGGCCGGTATAGCCAAATTGGGCGCAGGCAGCGGTGCCGTCCTTGAGCAGCAGTTCGCGGAACTGCGGGTCGACCCAGGCCTTGGCCACCACCCGAGCACCGTTCTGTGGGCTCCATTCGTGCGCCATCAGTTGTGTCATGTGCTCGATGTAACCGTCGGGGATCAGGTCCTTTTGCTTGAGCACTTGTAGTAACGCCTGTGCTCGCTCGCCTGGGGTTGATGTGTTTTTTGCATCTGTGGTCATCAGTTGACTCCTCATCATTGAGCTTCTGGGCAGCGCCTGGCGGCTTGTTCTTTTGGCGCTGCGTGGGACGCACCGGCTAATTGTTTTTCCAGTCGACCGCCGCTTCGAACGCCGCGGCAGCCTGGTAAATCGTGCCTTCTGCATAGTGCTTGCCCACCAGCATCAGCCCGACAGGCAAACCCTCTACCAGGCCGCAGGGAATCGACATGGCCGGATGGCCGGTGATGTCCTGGGCGGAGGCATTGCCGATCATTTCCAGCGCGCGGGCCACGTACTCGGTGATCGAGCAACCCGGCTCCGGGTGGGGTTGGGCAATGATCGGGACGGTGGGCATCACCAGCAGGTCGTAACGGCTCAATGCCGCGTCATAAGCGCTGCGTGCCAGGCGCCTGAGGTTTTGCGCCTTGGCATAGAAATGACCGTTGTAGCGGTCCAGGCCGTATTGCCCGACGAACATGCACAGTTTGAGAGAGGCGCTGAGGTCATTGGCCTGCTCGCGCCATCCGGCTTGCTTGTCCAGCAGCCCGAGGTCATACAGCCCTTTCCAGTTAAAGCCGGCCCCATTGCCGTGCATCATCTGCATCGTCAGGCCTTCACAGCCGATGGGATGCCACAGCGAACCGGCAATCTTGTGTTCGGGCACCGACACCTCTTCGACGTGCGCGCCCAGCCGCGAAAACGCTGCGATGGCATTGCGTACACAGGCGGCCACGCGCGGGTCCTGGTTGGCCAGCTCAAAGCCTTCGCGCAGGATGCCGATCCTCAGCCCGCTCACACCGCGTTCCAGGTAATCGGTGTAAGCGTCGACCTGGGGCGCGGCTTGGCGCGGATCGAGCCCATCGGCTCCCGCCATGACCTCCAGCATCAACGCGTTGTCCCGCACGCTTGCGCTGATGGGGCCGGCATGATCGATAGTCGCCTCGATGGCCATGATTCCGGTGTAAGGCACCAGCCCATGGGTCGGCTTCATTCCGTAAGTGCCGCAGAAGGCGGAAGGAATCCGGATCGACCCACCCTGGTCGCCGCCCACGGCCAGGTCGACCTCGCCTGCGGCCACCAGTGCGGCGCTGCCGGAAGACGAGCCACCCGAGGCAAACCCGTGGCGATAGGGGTTGTGCACCGGCGCGGGATCGGAGGTGTGACTGCCGCCAGACAGGCAGTAGTGCTCGCACGTTGCCTTGCCGAGGATGGTTGCGCCGGCATCCAGCAGTCGAGTGACCACGGTGGCATCGAAGGATGGAATGAACCCCTCAAGGGGTTTGGCGCCATTCATCATGGGGACGCCAGCCAGTGAAATGTTGTCCTTGAGTGCGACCGTTTTGCCCGCCAGTTTGCCTTCGCCAGCACCGCTGACTTGCGTTCGGAAGTACCAGGCGTTGAGCGGGTTGTGTGCACTGGACGGGCGATAGCCCGAGCTGCGTTCGTAACGTACCGGCGGGATGAAGTCAGGCAGCTCGTCTATCAGGTCATAAGCGTCGAAGCTTGACTGCATAAGCGCCAGGTATTCACCGGCTTGCTCTGCACTGAGCTGCATGTGCAGGTTGCTGGAGATGTCCAATAGCTGTTCGAGGGTGGGACGAACGATTGCCATGGTTGGGCTGTCCTTATCGTAAGTGGCCGAAGAGCACGGCGTGCTGATCAACATCAGTGGGGCCTGGCGCTCAAGATAGTCCGAGCCTGCTGGCGCAGGCTTGGTTGAAAAAGACATCGACTTGGCTGAGCCGGACACCCCGGCATCCAGGCGCACCGTGGTGTGCGGTGGCGGTCCGATGGGCTCTTGCTTCAAAAAATCCGCGCGTAACGCAGGTTTACCCGCAAGTCTTCCTGGGTGCCGTTGTCCACCGAGAGGTCCTTGCCCAATTGCAGTTGGATCTGGTCCTTGGGGGTGACGAATTGGGTGGCGGTAAGGCGGAAGTTGGTGGTGCCCAACTCGTTATCCTGATTGACGTGTTCGATGTTCGTCTCACCTCCCCAGGTGCGTCCGAAGCCGATGCCAAACGCGGTGCTGGCGTTCGGCATGTAACGCCCCATGATCTGTGCTGCAAAGGAGGCGTCCTGCTTCATGCGCTCGGCATTGGCAGCGTAATCAGTGTTGTCTCCATACCAGGTGGCGCCGCCTACCAGGTCCACGGCCCATTGTTCTGTGAAGTGTTTGACGTAGGCACTCTGCAGTTCGAATTTCCAGCGGTTCTCTCCGATGTTGAGTGCATCGTCCTTGTCATACGTACCCGTAGGCACGTACAGATACGGGGCGATGCTGAGCGTGTCGCGGGCTTCGTTGATCCGCCACTTGACCGGCGCGGTGAGGATCAGGTCGCCAAAGCCACGGGTGCTGCCCAGCGTTGAGGCGTCAGCCGCGCTGGAGACGTGGCCGAAAGGCAAAAGAAATTGCGGGTCGATGGTGACGGTGTCGCTGAGCGCGTAGACATGGATCAGCCGCAGGATGCCGACGTCCGAGGTCACCTTGAAGTCGGAGCTGACCTTGTGTCCGTTGGCATAAGCCGCGTCTGTGGTGGCGTGCTGGTAATAAATCGCACCGATGTTGGTGCCGGCCGGGTATTGCTCATAATCGCCGGGCGCAACTTCACCGGCGCTCGCGTGTAGCGCCGGTAACAGGGTGCAGAGGGGCAACAGGCGGATCTTGTTCATTGTTTATTCCTCGCGCAGCCAGACCCGGCCACCCGTGAAAGGGTGGCGAGTAGACATGAGTTGGGGGGAGGGGGTTAAACGTCGTTGGCGCTCAGGTGCCCGGCGCACGCGCGTCGCGCAACAGGCCGGTCTGCGAGTGACAGTTGATGTACTCGAATACCTGGCTCTTGGCGTCCGACACGGACACTTCGTGATATAGCCTGAGCTTCTTCAGGCCTGCGGCCACGCGGAAGAACGTCACGAAAATGCGCAGGTGAGTCGGGTGGGATTCAGCCCAGCGTTCGAGTTTTTCTACCGAGCGCCAGTGACCGATGTTGTAGCTGACGTCGAGAAAGTTGCCGTCCAGGTCGATGTTGCGCACGAACCTGTTGCTGTAGCAGCCCAACGGTTGGCCGTTGTCGCGCAGGAAGTCCATGCCGTCTTGCAAGGTGGGCAAAATTTCGTCGAGGTAGAGCGAGCGTTCGTCCGCCTCGGCATCCGCCCAGTCCTGGCCCGAACGAATCAGCGTCAGGTTGTCATGCCCCAGGACCACCACCCGTCCGCCTTTGGCCGGGTCGCCGGCGATCACTTGCAGTTCACCGGTAGGTTTCATCCAGTCCGTTTGGGAGATCGGGAAGCGGTCGCGCATCGAGCCCCAGTAACCGTGTTCTTCGATTTCCCCGCTGGTTGCATCCATGACCGCGCCGACACCGGGCAGGTTGTCCTGAAAGGCGTACAGCGTCTCGAACTGCTCGGCGCGTGGTGCGCTGATTTCCCGAAAATAGCCAAGGCCGTCGTTGAGGCGATCCGGTGACGCCCACCAGTCGTTCACCGGCGCCGAGCGCAACCAGCGACAGTGCGCAGCAGGGTCTTTCCAGTACCCGACCACGATCAAATTCTCAAAGCCGCTGCTGTCGGTGTGGTGGGTCAAATCATGGTGCTGCGGGCCATCGGCCAGGCTGAAGCTGCCGACAATGTGACGCATGGCCTGCAGTGCGGCTTCGCGCTGGGCCTGGCCTCGATACTGCACGCCGAGGTAGGCCATCACCACTTGTTGCAACTGCTCGTCGGCCCGTGCCACCCACATCGCAAAGGGCGGTTGGTAGTCTTCGGGCACGCGGCGCGACAGGCTGCGTGGGCATTTGAGATGTCTGTCGATTGCGGATTCCATCTTGAGCTCCTGGTTGTTTTCGTTCAGGCCTACGGGTTGGCGTCAGTGCTTCGGCGACGGGCCGCGCTTGGCGGCCTGTCGTCGGTGCAGCAGCTTCATGGCTCCCCACTCAATCAACCAATAAGCCGACTCTTCAGGCATGAGGTCGCGCCTCAGCAGAAGCCAGGAGCAATCAGCCAATCGTTGTGAACACGGTCTATGCATGGCATGCCTCATCAGCGGGATATGAGCTGCTGTGAGGTGGAAATTAGGCTGGGCGGTGAGGGACCGCTTGGTTCGCCGAGACAATCGTTTGGTTGGAAAAGACAGGGTGGCGACTGACGCTCTACCCATGACCTGCCTTGGTGCGCCGCTGCCGACGGTTGGCGTTCTGTGCCTCTAAATGGGCGGGACCAGGGCTTGAAAACTCGCGGATGGGTAGGCCACCTCGATGAGACATCCGCGGTTGGACCTCAAGGGGGCGCGCCATTGTGCTTGGCCTGCTAATTGCTTTGGGTTGCGAATTGCTTACACCTTCTTGAGCTCTAACTGCACCGCTGTACCGAGGTCCGTGCCATGAATCCAAGCACTCAGTATTCGACCCTTGCCGTTCCGGCACCGCGTCGCTTTGATTACTGGAAAGAAGTGGTCTGTCGCCATTGCTTAGCGGCAGATAGCAAACCCTTGTCTCAGGGCAGTTTCGATGGTGCGCTTAGCATCAATACCCTGGGCGAACTGGACGTCTGTTCCCTGTCATCGCCACTGCATTACTGGGAGCGCTCCGAGCAGCACCTGCGCAGTGGTCCGGCTGAGGACTTATGGCTGGGGTTCGCCCGAAATGGCCATGGCCAGATTGAACAAGGTGGAAGAAAAGCCAGCCTGAGCACTGGCAATCTGTTTCTTTATGACGCAACTCAAGCGTTTCGATTCAGCCTGGGTGGTACCGAAAACCACTTGATCCGCATTCCCCGAGCCTTGCTGACCGAGCCTCTGCCGCGTATTGCGGAACAGACTGCGATGGTCCTCGACGACCGGCGCCCTGGCGTTATCCCGCTCCGTGAAATGTTGCGTCAGGTGGCCAGCACGCCGGCGTCGCTGCAGGGTGAGCGCGTTTCTAATCGGTGTTCAAGTGTATTGCTTGACCTGTTGGTGATGAGCCTGGAACTCCAGGATCTGAATGCAACTCATCAGGAGCTGGACCTCTACGCTCGCATCATGAAGTACATCCAGCGCCACTTGAGCGATCCGGACCTGTCGATTGAACTCATCGCGCAGGCCCACAATGTGTCCACCCGGACCGTCACGCGCGCCTTCGCCCGCTACCAGAAAACCCCTGTCGCGGAAATTTGGAAAGAGCGCCTGAATGCCAGCCGTGAAGCGATTGAACGTGGGCAAGTACGCAGTGTGTCCCAGGCCGCGCTGGACTTCGGATTTTCTGACTTCTCTCATTTCAGCCATGCATTTCGCAAACGATTTGGCGTTGCGCCCAATACCCTCTTGCGTCGAGATTGAGACGGCTCGCGAAGCAGATGTGTGACTGACGCAGCGACGAGTTGATTCGCATAGTCGAGGGGATGGGAGGTAGACAGCCAGAAACAAGAAAGCCCGCACTAGGCGGGCTTCTTGAGGTGATTCATAGACTGCTGTAGACATCTATGGATCGGTACTTGGTGGCTACACAGGGACTTGAACCCCGGACCCCAGCATTATGAATGCTATGCTCTAACCAACTGAGCTATGTAGCCAAGTGGCGCGCATTATTCGCGCAGAACGACAATGCGTCAAGCGTTTTTATAAAAAAATTATCTACGCTATCAACCGTTTATCCCTTCCCCCCCGAAATCAGCGGCGACGGGCAGCGCTGGAACCAGCGGCTAGCCTGTTCGTAGGCGTGGGCCAGTTGCAGGACGGCGAAGTCGGCCTGGTGTTTGCCGATGATCTGCAAGCCCATGGGCAGGCCTTCGGCATTGAAGCCGGCCTGGACACTGGCCACCGGACAGCCGGACAAGGTGCCGGGAATCACCACCTCCATCCAGCGGTGATAGGTGTCCATGGCCACGCCTTCGATGCTGCGCGGCCAGGGGGTGTGCTTGTCGAAGGGGAAGACCTGGGCGCTGGGCAGCAGCAGGTAGTCGAAGCGCTCGAACAGCTTTGAAATGGCGCGGTACCAGTCGCTGCGGATCACTGAGGCTTCGAATACCTGACTGGCGGAGAGCTTGAGGCCGTTCTCCACTTCCCAGATGGCCTCGTCCTTGAGCAGTGTGCGTTTCTGTGGATCGGCATAGGTGCTGCCCAGGGACCCGGCGACCATCCAGTGGCGTAGGGTGCGCCAACTGCTCCACAGGCGCTCGGGGGCGAAGTTCGGGCTGGCCGGTTCGACGCTGCAGCCCAGGCTGCGGAAATCGCCCAAGGCCTTTTCGCAGAGTTGCAGCAGGCCCTTTTCCATCGGCAGGTAACCGTTGAAGTCCCCCAGCCAACCCAGGCGCGTGCCCTTGAAGTCGCGCTCCAGTGGCGCGGCGAAGCCCTGGCCGGATTCGGCGATGGACAGCGGCGCCCGTGCATCGCCGCCGGCCTGTACTGACAGCAGCAGGGCCGCGTCGCGCACGCTGCGGGCCATGGGGCCTTCGTAGCCGAGCTGGTCGATGAACAGGTCGCTGCTGTCGTCGAACGGCACCCGGCCCTGGGACGGGCGGAAGCCGAAGATGTTGTTGAAGGCCGCCGGGTTGCGCAGCGAGCCCATCATGTCGCTGCCGTCGGCCACCGGCACCAGGTGCAGGGCCAGGGCTGCGGCGGCGCCGCCACTGCTGCCGCCAGCGGTCTTGCTCGGGTCATAGGCACAGCCGGTGGCGCCGAACAGCGGGTTGTAGGTCTGCGAGCCGAGGCCGAATTCCGGGGTGTTGCTCTTGCCGATAATGATCGCCCCGGCAGCCTTGATCCGTTCCACCATGATGCCGTCGCGCTCGGGGATGAAGTCCCGGTACAGCGGCGAACCCAGGGTGGTGCGGATGCCCTGGGTCAGGGACAGGTCCTTGATCGCGTGGGGTAGGCCGTGCATCCAGCCGCGATAGTCGCCACGGGCCAGTTCGGCGTCGCGCTGCTCGGCCTGGGCCAGCAGGCTGTCGGCCGGTTGCAGGCTGACCAGGGCATTGACCTTGGGGTTGTAGCGTTCGATGTGGGCAAGGTAGGTCTGCATCACTTCCCGACAGGAAACCTGACGCAGGCGGATACGCTCGGCGAGTTCATGGGCCTGGAGCAGGACCAGTTCGCTGGGGGGATTGGCGTTCATGGCAGGGGGCCTTTCAAACGGCTTTAGAAACGCCCCGGCATCCAGGGGCGGCAGAAGTCAACGCAGCTCAGCGCATCAGGTTGGTCCACAGGCGGTCGGCGAGGCGGATCGCGCCTTCGCCGCAGGTCTGGCTGAAGACCACCTTGGTGCCCTCGGGAATGTGCAGCTCGGGGGCATCCTTCAACCCGGCGTCGAGGAAGGGTTCGACGCCCTTGATCGGGCTCTGGTGCTTGAGGAAGTTCTGGGTCATGGCGGCGTTCTCAGGCTGGCTGAGGAAGGTAATGAAGGCCTTGGCGTTCGCCGGGTGCTTGCTGCCCTTGGGGATGACCATGTTGTCCACCCAGGCCAGCACGCCTTCTTTGGGATAGAGGTACTTCAGGCCGGGCTTCATCTCCCGGGCACGCATCGACGAGCCGCCCCAGAACATCGACATGTCGATTTCCCCGGCCGCCAGGTTCTCGCGGATCGCCCCGGCCTTGGAGCTGTAGGTCTTGACGAAGGGCTTCTGTGCCTTGAGCAGGCCAAGGATCTGCTGCATCTGCTTGGGGTCTTCGCTGCACAGCGGAATGTTCAGGTACAGGCTGGCCATGTCGATCACTTCGCTCACCGAGTCGAACATGTTGATCCGCCCCTGCAGCTCCGCAGGCGGTTCGTAGAGCACCTTGTAGCTGTCGCTCGGGCCTGTGTAGCGTTCGCCGTTGAGCACCACGCTGGTGGTACCCCAGATGAAGGGCACCGAGTAGGCGCCTTCAGGGTCCCAGGTGGGCTTTTTCAGGTTGTCGACCACGCCGGCGTAGTAGGGCTGCTGGGCCGGATCGAAGCGTTCCAGCAACTGCTCCTGGATCAGGATCGGAATGAACTGGTGGGACGGGATTGCCACGTCATAACCGGTGCCGCCCTGTTTCAGCTTGGCCAGCAGGGTTTCGTTGGAATCGTAGGAGTCCACCGTGACCTCGATGCCGGTCTGCTTCTGGAACTTGGCGAGAATTTCCGGCGAAAAATAGCCGCTCCAGCTCACGACGTTGAGTTTCTCGGCGGCCTGTACCGCCAGTGGCAGGCTCAGCAGCAGCGAGGTTCCCAGACTTGCGATCAACTTGCTCATGGCATTTCCCCAAGGTCAGTGGACGGTTCAAGGGTGTTTCTTGCTCAACAGGTAAGAGAGGCTGACGAACAGCACCGAGACGCCGAGGATCAGCGTCGACACGGCGTTGACGTCGGGTGTCACGCCCATGCGCAACAGGCCGAAGATGAAGATCGGCAGGGTGGTGGTGCCCGCCTGGGACACCATCATCGAGATCACGAAGTTATCCAGGGAGACGATGAAGGCCAGCATCAGCCCGGAGACGATCCCTGGCATCAGCAGCGGCAGGGTCACCTTGCGAAAGGTGCGCCAGGGGCCGGCGTACAGGTCCGCCGCGGCATGCTCCAGGGACAGGTCCATGTCGTTGAGGCGGGCGCGGATCGGCAGGTAGGCGAAGGGGATGCAGAACACCGTGTGGGCGATGATCAGGTTGCCGTAGCCCAGGGACAGCCCCAGCGTCGAGAACAGCGCCAGGGTGGCCACGCCGACGACGATTTCCGGCAGCACCAGGGGCAGCATGATGGCGCCCATGGACAGTTGCAGGCCCTTGAACTTCGCCCCGCGTGAGGTGCCCAGGGCGGCCAGGGTGGCGATGGCGGTGGCTGCCATGCTGGCGCACACGGCGATCAGCAGGCTGTTGCCCGCCGCTTGGCGCAGGGCCTGGTTGGCAAACGCCGCGCGATACCAGTCGAGGCTGAAACCGCTCCACACCGTGGCCGACTGGTTGGCGTTGAAGGAGAACACCACCAGCACCAGGATTGGCGCGTAGAGGTACAGGTAGAACAGGAAGCTGAAGCCGCCGAAGCCGGGAAAGTCCTGGACGCCGAGGCCGTTGCGTTTGAACAGGCGGATCATCATGCACCCTCCTGAAGGGTTCGCTGGCGCTGGGCGCGCAAGGCGTAGACGGTCAGTACCAGCATCACCGCGGCCATCAGCACCAGGGACAGGGCCGCGCCGAAGGGCCAGTTACGGGCGTCGCTGAACTGCCGGAAAATCAGGTTGCCGAGCATCATTCGAGTGCCGCCCCCCAGCAGTTCCGGAGCGATCATCGCCCCCAGGCAGGGCACAAAAGTCAGGATCGCCCCGGCGAAAATCCCCGGCTTGGCGATCGGCAGCACCACTTTGCGCAAGGTGCGCCAGCGTCCGGCGTAGAGGTCTTGGGCCGCCTCCAACAGGCGGATATCCATCTTTTCCAGGGTGGCGTAGATCGGCAGCACCACGAAGGGCGCGTAGGTGTAGACCAGCCCCAGCAGCACCGCGCCGTCGGTGTACAGCAACTGCAACGGCTCGTGGATGACCCCCAGGCCCATCAGGCTGTTGTTGATCACCCCGGTGTTGCGCAGCAGCAGAATCCAGGCGTAGGTGCGGATCAGCAGGTTGGCCCAGAACGGCACGGTGATCAGGAAGATCAGCAAGCCCCGGCGCTGCACCGGTTGCATGGCTAGCCACACCGCCACCGGAAAACCGATCAGCAGGGTGATGAGGGTGGTCAGCCCGGCAATGCCGATGGAGCGCAGGGCGATCAGCAGGTAGGAGTCGGCGAAGGCCAGGCTGTCATCCAGTTGCCGTTCGAACAGCAGGGAGGTGTAGGCGTCGCTGCTGAAGACCTGGTTCACCCCGCCGTAGGGGTTGGCTTCCATCAGCGAGTAACCGATGACGATGAGGATCGGCACGATCAGGAACAGGCCGATGGCAATCAGCGCCGGGCTGACTCCGAGAACGCTGCGCAAGGCCTTGCGCCGTTCCAGGTGCTGGGAAATCGATGAGGCGTGCATGGCGAATCCTCGTGGTCAATCCAGCAGGACGCTGGCGCTGCCGCGTTCGAACACCAGCCCGGCGTGGCTGCCCACGCTCAGGCGCGGATGGTGTTCGAGGCTGTTGGGCGCACGCACTGTGAGGCGCATGCCGTCGCCAAGGCTGACCTGGTATTGCAGGTCGGTGCCCAGGTAGATCTGCGCCTCGATGCGGCACGCCAGGGCGCCTTCCACGGCGTCGCTACGCAGGTGCAGGCGCTCCGGGCGCACGGACAGGGTGACCTGCTGGCCGACTTTGACCGTGTTGCAGGGTTGCGCCGGCAGTGCCTCTCCGGCGGGACCGCTAAACCAGGCCAGGCCGGCTTCGACGCGGCTGACGGTGGCCTGGATGAAGTTGGTTTCACCGATAAAGTCGGCGACGAAGCGATTACGCGGTTGCTCGTAGATCTCTTCCGGGCGACCCACTTGCTGCACTTCGCCTTCGGAGAGCACGGCGATGCGGTCGGACAGGGTCAGGGCTTCTTCCTGGTCATGGGTGACGAAGATGAAGGTGATGCCGGTCTTGGCCTGGATCGCCTTGAGTTCTTCGCGCATGGCCTGGCGCAGCTTGAGGTCCAGGGCCGACAGCGGTTCGTCCAGCAACAGCACCTTGGGGTGGGGCGCCAGGGCCCGGGCCAGGGCGATGCGTTGCTGCTGGCCGCCGGAGAGTTGGTTGGGCTTGCGCCCGGCGAAGCGTTCCATCTGCACCAGGGCCAGCATCTCGCGCACCCGCTCGGCGATCTGCGCCTTGCTGAGCACCTGGCCCATGGGCCGCGATTCCAGGCCGAAGGCCAGGTTCTCGGCCAGGGTCATGTGGGGGAACAGCGCATAGTGCTGGAACACGGTGTTCACCGGGCGCTCGAAGGGCGGCCGCTCGGCGATGTTCTCGCCGTAGAGGAGGATCTCGCCCTGGGTCGGAAATTCGAACCCGGCGATCATCCGCAACAGGGTGGTCTTGCCGCAGCCAGAGGGGCCGAGGAGGGTGAAGAATTCGTTGTCGCGGATGTCCAGGTCGATGTGCTTCAGGGCCACCGGGCCGCTGTGTGGATCGCCGTAGACCTTGCGCACCGAGCGGATGGACACCGCCAGTGTTTGCAGCGCATGCAGGGCATTCATGCCTTACCTCCGATTCCCCCATGGGCTGTCGCGCAGGCCATGGATATTGTTTTTCTTGGGCAGGATCGAGATGTGTTCGGATGCGTGCAAAGCCTGTTTTTACGGGCTTTGCGCGGGTTCTTATTGTTCTGCTGGGGCTGATTATCAGTGAGGGGTTGCGGGGGCGAAACATCAATTTTAACATACCAGCTGTTAAATAATTTAATAGCAGAGAGCGTGCAGAACCATGGCCGAACAGCGTTTGCCACCGTTGAATGCGGTGCGGGCTTTTGATGCCGCGGCCCGCCTGGGCAGCTATGTCGAAGCCTCCAAGTCGCTGCATGTCACCCAGCCGGCCATCGGCCGCCATGTGAAGTTGCTGGAGGATTGGCTCGGGGTGCAGTTGTTCGAGCGCACCTCTCGTGGGGTGACCCTGACGCCGGCGGGGGAGAAGTACCACCGCAAGATCGCCGCCGCCCTGCAACTGATCATCGAGGCCGGTCGCGAAGCCCAGCCCAAGGCCGCCGAGCGCTGGCTGCGGATCATGGTGGTGCCGGGTTTTGCCAAGCGCTGGCTGACCCCGCGCCTGGAGGCGCTGCGCCATGTGCGTCCGGGTTTGAAGTTCGCCATCGAGCCGAACTCCACCTTCACCGAAGTCGACGCCAAGAGCGCCGACCTGGGGATCGCCTATGGCCTGGACGGGCAATATGCCGAGTCGCGGGTCAGCCTGATCTGTCCTCGGGTGTTTCCGATTTGCACCCCGGCTTACCTGGCCGGCATCGAGCCGATCAAGGGCCCGGCGGATCTGGCCCGCCACGAGTTGATCCATTTCGATGACGGTGAGTGGTGGAACCTGTGGTTTGCCGCCAATGGCCTGGATATCCAGCTCAGCTCCGACCTGATCTATGTGAACAACGACCACGCCCTGTCGGTGGCCGAAAGCGGCGGCGGCATTGCCCTGGCCAATGAAGTGCTGGTGCGCGAGGAGCTCAAGGCCGGCACCCTGGTACGGGTGCTGGAGGATCAGGTGAAGCTGGAAAGCTACCGGGTGCTGACCCCGGCCACTGAATGGTCGCAGGACGTGGAGTGGTTCATCCAATGGCTCAAGGCCGAGCTTGAAGCGGACTTCCCCGAGGCGCGGATAGTGGGTCGTTAGCAAGCTAATGGGATGGCGTGTGCGCAGCAAAAAATGGCACATTGGCGCACCTGCCCCTGTGCACCCACCCGTTGTACGGAAAATCCTATGGCTAGCAGCAACCCTCAGACCGTCGCAACGACGGCATCTCCCGCTTCGCAAAGCAGTCCACTGGTCCTGCGCATCATTGGTGCGGTGGCCCTTGCCCACTTGATCAACGACCTGATCCAGGCGGTGCTGCCGGCGATCTACCCGATGCTCAAGGACAACTACGGCCTGACCTTCACCCAGGTCGGCCTGATCACCCTGACCTTTCAGCTCACCGCTTCCCTGCTGCAACCCTGGGTTGGTTTTTACACCGATCGACGGCCTCTGCCGTTCCTGTTGCCAGCGGGCATGATCTGCACCCTGATCGGCATTTTGATGATGTCCCAGGTCGGCAGCTTTGCCTTGATCCTGCTGGCGGCTGCATTGATCGGCATTGGCTCCTCGACTTTCCACCCGGAAGCTTCGCGGGTCGCCCGGTTGGCTTCAGGCGGGCGCTACGGTCTGGCGCAGTCGAGCTTCCAGGTGGGTGGTAATGCCGGCACCGCGTTCGGCCCCTTGCTGGCCGCGGCGATCATCATTCCCTACGGTCAGGGTAACGTGGCCTGGTTCGGCCTGTTCGCGCTGTTTGCCCTGGTGGTGCTCTACGCCATCAGCCGCTGGTACG
Organism: Pseudomonas danubii; assembly: GCF_042980055.1. Classification (NCBI taxonomy): domain Bacteria; kingdom Pseudomonadati; phylum Pseudomonadota; class Gammaproteobacteria; order Pseudomonadales; family Pseudomonadaceae; genus Pseudomonas; species Pseudomonas danubii. Next base: position 71,035 of record NZ_CP116502.1, on the reverse strand, counting down.
CCAACCATCTGCGCCTGCACAAGCTCAAGCAGGGCCAGGCGGCGACCCATGGTCTGTCGAGGAACCGGGTGATCAGCGCCCTGGTGGTCCTCGGGCTGCTGGTGTTCTCCAAGTATTTCTACATGGCCAGCTTCACCAGCTATTTCACCTTCTACCTGATCGAGAAATTCGACCTGTCGGTGGCCAGTTCGCAACTGCACCTGTTCTTGTTTCTCGGCGCGGTGGCGGCGGGGACCTTCTTCGGTGGGCCGATCGGCGACAAGATCGGGCGCAAGGCGGTGATCTGGTTCTCGATCCTCGGGGTGGCGCCGTTCACCCTGCTGCTGCCCCATGTCGACCTGTTCTGGACCAGCGTCCTCAGCGTGGTGATCGGCTTCATCCTGGCCTCGGCGTTCTCCGCCATCGTGGTCTACGCCCAGGAACTGGTGCCGGGCAACGTCGGCATGATCGCCGGGGTGTTCTTCGGTTTGATGTTCGGTTTCGGCGGGATCGGCGCGGCGCTGCTGGGGCACCTGGCGGACATCCATGGCATCGAGTACGTGTACTTCCTGTGCTCGTTCCTGCCGCTGTTCGGAGTGCTGGCGATCTTCCTGCCGCGTACCCGCAAAGCCTGACAGCTTGAGCAGGCGCTGAAGCAGAAACGCCCGGGGCATTGGCCTCGGGCGTTTTGTTTTGCGGCGGCTTCAGGTGTCTGCCTGGGCCTGCCCGGCACTCTGGCGGAAGGCGTTGGGCGACTGGCCACTGAGGCGCTTGAAGAAGCGTGAGAAGTAGGTGGGGTCGCTGAACCCCAGGTTGTCCGACAGCTGGCTGATGCTGATGTTGGTGTAGATCAGGCCGCGCTTGGCTTCCAGCATCAGGCGCTGGTGCAGGATCTGCAGTGCGCTCTGCCCGGCCAGCTCCCGGCACAGGGTGTTGAGGTGCACGCTGGACAGGCCGATGCGGTGGGCCAGGGATTCCACCGTGGGGTGTTGCTGATAGTGGCGCTCCACCAGCTTGATGAAGTGCCCCAACAGCTGCTGATTGCGCTCGCCGCGATTGCTCGGCGGGGTGTTCTGCTGGCCACGGCGACTGATCCACACCACCAGCACGTTGACCAGCGAGTGCAGCAACAAATCGCGAGCGGCGGCGCTGCCTTCGTATTCGTCCATCAGCGCCTTGAACAGGGTGTTGAGGCTGTGGCGGTCGCGGCCCACGGGGTAGCAGCCGGCGCTGGCCAGCACCGCCAGCGGCGCACCCAGTTGCGCTTCCAGCTGGGCTACCAGGGGCGCGCCCAGGGTCAGCACGTAACCCTGAATGTTTTCCGAGAACTGAAAGCCGTGGACCATCAGCGGCGGCACCACCTGGATCGTCGCCTCGCGCACGTCCTGGCGCCGTCCCTCGACCTCCACCAGGGCCTGGCCGCGTTGCACGTAGAGCAGTTGATAGAGGTCGGCGTGACGGTGTGGCTTGATCTCCCAGTGGTGCAGGCTGCTGCGCTTGGGGATGGATTCGCAGTGCAGCAGGTCCGGAGTCGGCCAGGCCTGGTTTTCCCCATAGAGCTTGAACACCGGGATGCTGGAGCGGCTGGCTTTCATCGGACGCGACCTTGGCAAGGGCTTGGCTGGAGTGCTCGATAATCGAACGTTGTTTTCAAAAGTGCATTTTTAGCGTGGCTTATCACCATTTTTCCGCGTTTCTGTCGGCAAAAATGCAGGGGTACAACAATAACCATAAATTCCAGTCTGCGCCTGTCGGCCCACTGGAATGCCCTAATGAGACGACAATAATGAAAACTCAGGTTGCGATTATCGGTGCCGGACCTTCCGGCCTGCTGCTGGGCCAACTGCTGCACAAGGCCGGCATCGACACAGTGATTGTCGAGCGCCAGACCCCGGAATACGTACTCGGCCGCATCCGCGCCGGGGTGCTGGAACAGGGCACGGTGGACATGTTGCGTGAGGCTGGAGTGGCGCAGCGCATGGACGCCGAAGGCCTGGTTCACGAAGGGGTGGAGCTGTTGATGGGCGGCAAGCGCGTGCGCATCGACCTCAAGGCCCTGACCGGGGGCAAGACGGTGATGGTCTACGGCCAGACCGAAGTCACCCGTGACCTGATGGAAGCCCGCGCTGCCAGCGGGGCACCGATCATCTACTCGGCGGACCGGGTGCAGCCCCACGACATGAAGGGCGCACAGCCCTACATCACCTATGAAAAGGACGGACAGCAGCACCGCATCGATTGCGACTACATCGCCGGTTGCGATGGTTTTCATGGTGTGGCGCGCAAGAGTATTCCCGAGCAGGTACTGACCCACTACGAGCGCGAGTACCCCTTCGGCTGGCTGGGCCTGCTGTCCGATACCCCGCCGGTCAACCACGAGCTGATCTATGGCCAGCATGAGCGCGGCTTTGTGCTGTGCAGCCAGCGTTCCCTGACCCGCAGCCGCTACTACCTGCAAGTGCCGCTGAGCGACAAGGTCGAAGACTGGTCCGACGAACGTTTCTGGAGCGAACTCAAGGCCCGTCTGCCGGCGGAGGTGGCGGCGGATCTGGTCACCGGGCCGGCGCTGGAGAAAAGCATCGCGCCGCTGCGCAGCTATGTGGTCGAGCCCATGCAGTACGGCAAGCTGTTCCTGGTGGGGGACGCCGCGCACATCGTGCCGCCCACCGGGGCCAAGGGCCTGAATCTTGCGGCTTCCGATGTGTGCTACCTGTACCGGATCCTGGTCAAGGTCTACCGTGAGGGGCGTACCGAACTGCTGGACAAGTACTCCGAGCTGGCCTTGCGCCGGGTGTGGAAGGGCGAGCGTTTCAGCTGGTTCATGACCAACCTGCTGCACGATTTCGGCGAGCACCATGACGCCTGGGAGCACAAGATGCAGCAGGCCGACCGCGAGTATTTCCTCAACTCCCACGCGGGCCTGGTGAATATTGCCGAGAACTATGTGGGCCTGCCGTACGAGGAAATCTGCTGAGCCTTCGGCATTGGAAGCATCGGCCTTGGAACCGCTCGCGAACGGGGGTGGTTGCGGGGCCGTGTTTGCACATGGGCACAGGCCGAAAGGTATCGGTCAAGAAACATTCCTATTTCTAAATGATATTTATTAGCATTACACTTCGGTCCCCTATTCCTGGCGCACCACCAAGGTGCACTGAATCGACAAGGATCGTTTGTAATGAAAGTCAGCTCCTGCCTGTTCAATTCGCTTCTGCTCAGTGCCGGTGTCGGCCTGCTGGCTCCGCTGGCGCAGGCCGGCGAGGCCTCAGAAGAGGTCAAACCGGCGCCGTTGGAACTGGACACCGCGTTTGTCACCGCTACCGGCGGCGCCACGGACCTCAAGGATGCCCCAGCCAGCGTCAGCGTCATCACCCGTGAGGAAATCGAGCGCCAGCCGGTCTACGACCTCAACACTCTGTTGCGTCGGGTGCCGGGGGTGACCGGTGGTTTCGGCCCGGTGGGCGAGCAGTCGAAGATCAAGCTGCGGGGCCTGGACGACAAGTACACGCTGATTCTGGTGGACGGCAAGCGTGTCGGTAGCTCCGCTGACCTGAGTTATCGTCGTGACCTGGCGCGTCAGGACTTGAACTGGATCTCGCCGAACATGATCGAGCGCATCGAGATCGTCCGTGGGCCGATGTCGTCGCTCTACGGCTCGGACGCCATGGGCGGGGTGATCAACATCATCACCCGCAAGGTCTCGCGGACCTGGACCGGTTCGGCCAGCACCCACATCACCGTGCCCAAGGACTCCGATCGCGGTCAGACCACCCAGTACAGCGCGAATGCTTCGGGGCCGTTGACCGAGTCCCTGGGATTACGCCTGGGGGCCAACGTCACGCGTCGGGCAGCGGATGAAGTCGAGGCGCGGCGCGATGCCCAAGGCGATTTCATGTACGACGACGGTGCAGGCGGTTCCAAGAATCAGAGCGTAAATGCGCTACTGGACTGGCAGATCAACGAAGAACAGAGCTTGTCCTTCGAGGCGGTGCATGGCGTTGAGCGTTCCTGGGCATCAAAGAAAACCTTTGGTGATTGGGGCGATACCGTTGGTGGCGCCTTTGGTCCCAGCCGACTGACTCGCGACAGCTACATCCTGTCCCACACCGGCGATTGGAGTTTTGGTACCACGAAGCTCGATGCCTACCTGAACAAGTACCGCAACGATCTGGATATGGGCAAAGCCAACTCCGAGGAGAAGATTGTCGAGGGCAGTCTCAATCTGCCCTTCGAACTGCTGGTGGATCAGCGCCTGACGCTGGGTGGGCAATGGAAGCGTGAAGAACTGACCAACACCAATACCCTCGGCACCGTACCGGTGGATTACCAAGGTACGCCGGTTAGCGGCTCGACCTTGAAGGGCGATTACTCGGCGGCCTTTATCGAGGATGAACTGTTCCTGCTGGACAACCTGTCCCTGACCCTGGGCAACCGCTTCGACCACAGCGACAAGTACGGCAACCACAACAGTCCGCGGGCTTATGTGGTCTATCACCCGCACCCGGACTGGACCGTGCGTGGGGGTGTTTCCAAGGGCTTTCGTGCGCCGAGCCTGAAGGAGGGCAGTGCGGGAGCAGCGACCGAGTCCGGTGGCCGTGGTTGTGGTTCGTTGCGGCCGTTGGGTTATCTCACCGGCAGTTGCTGGATGGCCGGCAATCCGAACCTGATGCCGGAAACCAGCACCAACAAGGAAATCGGCCTGTCGTTCGATCATGACGGCTGGGAGGCGGGCCTGACCTACTTCCACACCGACTTCACCGACAAGATCGAATACGGCCCGCTGGGCCAGTACCAGGGCCGCTGGTGGACCATGCTGGAAAACGTCGACAAGGCCCGCACCCGTGGTTGGGAAGGCACCACTCGGGTTCCGTTGGGCGACTCTGTGACGTGGCGTACCAACGCCACCTACATGCTGGAAAGCCGGAACCTGAGCACGGGTGAAGATCTGATCAGCTCACCCAAACTGTCGGCATTCAGCGCGTTGGACTGGCAGATCAATGACCGTTTGAGCACCGAACTGTCGGCGCAACACGTCGGCAAGCAGCGGGGGCTGGGCAATGATTTCGTGCAGTCCTACACCACCTATGACCTGACGGCGAACCTGGCGTTGACCAAATGGCTGACGTTGAACGGTGGGGTGCAGAACCTGATGGACAAGGACCTGCGGGACGGATCGACCAACTTCTACGTGCCCGGACGGGCGTTCTTCGCGGGGGCGACCACTTACTTCTGAGGCCGCTGGACGTAGCGGGGGAATCAGCCCCATTGCCAGGCAATGGGGCTGAAGGGGATCACACGTTGAAGCGGAAGTGCATCACGTCGCCGTCCTTGACGATGTATTCCTTGCCTTCCAGGCGCCATTTACCGGCTTCCTTGGCACCGGCTTCACCCTTGAACTGGATGAAGTCGTTGTAGGCGATGACCTCGGCACGGATGAAGCCTTTTTCGAAGTCGGTGTGGATCACGGCGGCCGCTTGTGGCGCGGTGGCACCGACACGCACGGTCCAGGCACGAACTTCCTTCACACCTGCAGTGAAGTAGGTCTGCAGGTTGAGCATTTCGTAGCCGGCGCGGATCACCCGGTTCAGGCCAGGCTCTTCCAGGCCCAGGGCCTCGAGGAACATGTCCTTTTCTTCGCCGTCTTCAAGCTCGGCGATTTCCGCTTCGATCTTGTTGCACACCGGCACCACGATCGCGCCTTCTTCTTCGGCGATGGCCTTGACCACGTCCAGCAGCGGGTTGTTCTCGAAGCCGTCTTCGGCAACGTTGGCGATGTACATCACCGGCTTGGTGGTCAGCAGGTGGAAGCCGCGGATGATCAGCTTCTCGTCGGCGCTCATGTCCTTCATCAGGCTACGGGCCGGCTTGCCTTCGGTGAAGTGGGCGATCAACTGCTCCAGCAGGGCTTTCTGGGCCACGGCATCCTTGTCACCGCCCTTGGCGTTGCGGGCGACTTTCTGCAGCTGTTTTTCGCAGCTGTCGAGGTCGGCAAAGATCAGTTCCAGATCGATGATCTCGATGTCGCGCTTGGGATCGACGCTGTTGGACACGTGGATCACGTTGTCGTCTTCGAAGCAGCGGACCACGTGGGCGATGGCATCGGTTTCGCGGATGTTGGCCAGGAACTTGTTACCCAGGCCTTCACCTTTCGAGGCACCGGCGACCAGGCCGGCGATGTCGACGAACTCCATGGTGGTCGGCAGCACGCGCTCCGGCACGACGATCGCCGCCAGGGCGTCCAGGCGCGGGTCGGGCATCGGCACGATGCCGCTGTTGGGCTCGATGGTGCAGAAGGGGAAGTTCTCGGCCGCGATCCCGGATTTGGTCAGGGCGTTGAACAGGGTGGACTTGCCGACGTTAGGCAGGCCGACGATGCCGCAATTGAATCCCATGGTGTATTCCCCGAGGAGTAGAGTCAGGCCTTCTGGCTGTGCAGGTTTTTCATCGCGCGGTTCCATTCACCGGCGAAGATATCCGGCAGCACGCCGAGGGCAAAATCGATGCTGGCATCGAGTTTTTCCTGTTCGGCGCGTGGCGCACGACCCAGGACAAAGTTTGAAACCATACTGGCAACACCCGGGTGGCCAATGCCGAGCCGCAGGCGGTGAAAGGTATTCTGATTGCCGAGCTGCGCGATGATGTCCCGCAGTCCGTTGTGCCCGCCATGTCCGCCGCCGGTCTTGAGCTTGGCAACGCCGGGTGGCAAGTCGAGTTCGTCGTGGGCCACCAGGATCTCTTCCGGGTTGATGCGGAAGAAGCCGGCAAGCGCCGCCACGGCCTGGCCGCTGCGGTTCATGTAGGTGGTGGGGATCAACAGACGAATGTCCTGACCTTGGTGACTGAAACGCCCGGTCAGGCCGAAATATTTGCGATCGGCGACAAGGTTGACACCTTGTTTCTCGGCGATGCGCTCAACAAAAAGGGCCCCTGCGTTATGCCGGGTCTGTTCGTATTCGGCGCCTGGATTACCCAGGCCAACGATCAGTTTGATGGCAGTCACGATAGGGGCCCTTCTTTGGAGTGGTGGATAACATCGCCGCAACCGGTGCTACGGCGAAAGGGGACGACAAAAGCTTGGTTGCCTTGCGGCAAACTTCGCGTTCTCGCCCGCTTTCTCGCTACGTTCCAGTCCGCGATGTGTTCCGCTCAACTCCGGCGTCAGAGTGAATTACTCTGCTGCGCCTTCTTCTTTCTCAGAAGCAACACGTGGTGCGTAGACGTTGGCGACTGCCAGGTCGTTGCCGTGTGCCAGAGCAACAAACTCAACGCCTTTAGGAGCGGTGAGGTTGGACAGGTGGATCACGGTGCCGATGTCGGTCTCAGCCATGTCGACTTCGATGAACTCAGGCAGGTCTTTCGGCAGGCAGGAAACTTCGATCTCGGTGGCTGCGCGGAAGATCTCGCCGCCTTTCTTGATCGGTGCCGCTTCGTTGATCAGGTGCACTGGAACCATGGCGGTCAGTTTCTGACCAGCAACTACGCGAACGAAGTCAGCGTGCATCACGTGGCCTTTGGCCGGGTGACGTTGCAGGGCCTTGATCACGACGTTCTGCTTGGTGCCACCAACGTTCAGTTCGATGATGTGGCTGTAGGCAGCTTCGTTTTCCAGCAGCTTGGCCACTTCTTTGGCCAGCATGCTGATGGATTCAGGGGCTTTGTCGCCACCGTAAACTACAGCTGGAACCAGGCTTGCGAGACGACGCAGGCGGCGGCTCGCACCTTTCCCCAGGTCGGAACGCAGTTCAGCATTCAGAGTAAAATCGTTCATGTTGTATCTCCAAAATAACCACACTCGCCCCAGCGTTTGCGACCAGCGCTAAAGGCGATATGGGCAAAAAAGCCCCGTCCCAACACAGGTTGGGACGGGGCGCTTTTCGTCATCGGGATGTTTTGCCAGGGACTAGCCCTTAGCGGAACATCGCGCTGATCGATTCTTCATTGCTGATGCGGCGGACCGCCTCGGCAACTACCGGTGCGATATCCAGTTGGCGGATACGCGCACAGGCTTGTGCTGCAGCGGACAGCGGGATGGTGTTGGTCACCACCAGCTCGTCCAGCACGGAATTTTCAATGTTCTCGATGGCCCGACCCGACAGCACAGGGTGTGTGCAGTAGGCAAAGACCTTGGCTGCGCCATGCTCTTTCAGGGCCTTGGCCGCGTGGCACAGGGTGCCGGCGGTATCGACCATGTCATCGACCAGAATGCAGGTGCGTCCTTCGACGTCGCCGATGATATGCATCACTTCGGAGTGATTGGCTTTCTCACGACGCTTGTCGATGATCCCGAGATCCACGCCCAGCGACTTGGCCACGGCACGTGCACGCACGACGCCGCCAATGTCCGGGGACACGATCATCAGGTTTTCGAAACGCTGGTCTTCGATGTCATCCACCAGAACCGGGGAGCCGTAGATGTTATCTACCGGGATATCGAAGAAACCCTGAATCTGGTCAGCATGCAGATCAACCGTGAGAACACGGTCGATGCCGACTACGGTGAGCATGTCAGCCACGACTTTCGCGCTGATAGCCACACGTGCGGAACGCGGACGGCGATCCTGACGGGCATAACCAAAATAAGGAATAACAGCAGTGATACGAGTCGCTGAGGAGCGGCGGAAGGCATCAGCCATCACGACGAGTTCCATCAGGTTATCGTTGGTCGGAGCGCAAGTCGGCTGAATAATGAAGACGTCTTTACCGCGGACATTTTCATTGATCTCGGCAGTAATTTCGCCGTCGGAAAATTTTCCAACAGAGATGTCACCGAGAGGGATATGCAGCTGACGTACTACACGCCGAGCCAGATCGGGGTTAGCGTTCCCCGTAAAGACCATCATCTTGGACACGCGCAGTACCTGAAGGCTGAGGGTATACCTGGATGAGTATAAGGAAAATGGCAGGGGCGGCTGGATTCGAACCAACGCATGGCAGGATCAAAACCTGCTGCCTTACCGCTTGGCGACGCCCCTGTATCTGTTGCTTCGAGTACCTGATACTCGATTCCTTTAGAGCAGACCTTGCAGCTTGCGATGCAACATCGAAACGTTGCTTCCTTTTGCTACAAACCCTGTAAGGGTCTCTGTAAGAAGGGCCGAGACTTTATCAGCTTCAGCTTTGCTTGGGAAGCCCCCAAACACACAACTTCCAGTTCCAGTCAGTTTTGCTTCGGTAAATTTACCTAGCAAATTCAATGCGTTACGTACTTCTGGATAACGCCTTGCGACTACCGGAAGGCAGTCATTTCTGCTGTTTCCCTTGGGAACGGGGCGCACTTTAATGGGCGGAGTGTCACGTGTCAACAGCGGATCGGAAAAAATTTCTGCTGTACTTACAGACACTTGCGGGACCAGCACCAGGTACCAGGGTTCTTCGGGGTATTCGGGGGTGAGTTTTTCACCCACGCCCTCAGCGAACGCAGCGTGCCCGCGTACGAAAACTGGAACGTCAGCCCCCAGGGTCAGCCCCAATGCAGCCAGTCGATCTTCATCCCAGCCCAGTTGCCAGAGATGATTGAGGCCCAGCAGGGTAGTGGCGGCATTGGAACTGCCGCCGCCGATGCCGCCGCCCATGGGCAGGATCTTGTCGATCCAGATATCGATGCCCTGGGTGCAGCCGGACTGTTCCTGGAGCTTTTTCGCCGCCTTGACGATCAGATTGCTGTCGTGAGGCACACCGTCGAACTCGGTGTGCAGGCGAATCTCTGCGTCATCGCGGAGAGCGAAGGTGATTTCATCGCCATAGTCGAGAAATTGAAACAGCGTCTGCAACTCGTGGTAGCCGTCTTCACGGCGACCCAGAATGTGCAGCATCAGATTAAGTTTGGCCGGGGAGGGCAGGGTCAGCTTTTCCAGGGACATGTCATTGCCCCAGCTTGCGTGGCAGCCATTCCTTGATCACCAGGGTGACGTCAAGGTTGCTGCCATGCAGTTTGATGCGCTCGGGCAGCCAGTAGCCGTTCTGTTCGGAGTAACTGCTGTATTCCACTTGCCAGCCATCCTGTTCCAGGCTCGCCAGGTGGCTGTCGCCATCCAGGGTCAGGCGGCTTTTGCTGTCTGGGGCAGGCAGACCGCGAACCCACCAGGCCAGGTGGGAGACCGGCAGTTTCCAGCCCATCTGCTCTTCAAGCAGAGTTTCCGGGCTGGCCGCTTCGTAACGACCCTGATTGGCCACTTCCAGGCTGACCTGGCCGGGGCGACCGGTCAGGCGTGCAGCACCACGGCCCAGCGGACCGGACAGGCGAATGTCGTAATAGTCCTGGCGTTGCAGCCAGAACAGCGTGCCGCTGCCGGAATCCTTGGGCGCGCGAATACCGATTTTGCCGTTGATCTGCCAGCCATCGAGGCCGGTCAGCAGTTCCTTGTGCTGACGCCATTGGGCAGCGTTGCCCTGGCCCTGGACTGACTCGCGGGCGCCAAAACCGGCACAGCCGGCAAGCAGGGCGATAAGGCTGAAAACAATTACGTGGCGCAAAAACATAGTCTTAAAGAGTCTCTGATCCGGTCAGGCGTTTGATGGTGTCGCGCAATACGGGGCTATCGGGCTGATCCTTGATGAACTTGCTCCAGATCTGTTTGGCCTCGCGCTGCTTGCCGTTGTTCCACAGCACTTCGCCCAGATGCGCCGCGACTTCCTGGTCGGGGAAGCGCTCAAGGGCCTGGCGCAGCAGGCGCTCGGCCTCGTCGAGGTTGCCCAGGCGGAAGTTTACCCAGCCCAGGCTGTCCAGCACCGCCGGGTCTTCCGGGGTCAGTTGGTGGGCTTGCTCGATCAGTGCCTTGGCTTCGGTGTAGCGGGTCGTGCGGTCCGACAAGGTGTAGCCCAGGGCATTCAAGGCCATGGCGTTATCCGGCTCGCGCTGGATGATCAGGCGCAGGTCTTTTTCCAGCTGTGCCAGGTCATTGCGTTTTTCCGCCTGCATGGCACGGGTATAGAGCAGGTTCACGTCATCGGGATACTGTTGCAGCGCCTGCTGAATAACGTTCCAGGCGCGATCGCCCTGATTGTTCGCCGACAGGGTTTCGACTTCGACCAGATACAGCTGGATGGCGTAGTCGGGCTGGGCATCGCGGGCTGTCACCAGGCGCTTTTGCGCCTCGTCGGTACGGCCGTTGTTCATCAGGATATCGGCCTGCCGCAGTTGCGCTGGCAGGTAATCGTTACCCGGTCCGACCTGGGCGTATTCGATCAGGGCCCCTTGCGGGTCATTGAGTTCTTCGGCGATTCGTCCCAGGTTCAGGTGTGCGGAGTCTTCGTGGCTTTCCCGGGCGATCAGGTCTTCCAGGTAACCCTTGGCCTCTTCCCAGGCCTTGGCCTCCAGGCACACCAGCGCCAGTGAATAGCGCAGTTCATCGTCTTCCGGGTACTGCTGGACCAGGCTGGAGAACTGGGTCTTGGCGTCCTCCATGCGGTCCTGTTCCACCAGCATGCGGGCGTAGGTCAGGCGCAGACGCTTGTCGTCCGGGTATTTGCGGATGCTTTTTTCCAGCAGCGGCAGGGCTTCCTTGCCGCGGTTCAGGCTCTGCAGCAGACGGGCGCGCAACAGCAGCGGCGCCACCTCGCCGTCTTCCGGCGGATTCTGTTCCAGCAAGCTCAGGGCATCCTTGGCGTCGCCATCCTGCTGCATCAACAGGGCCTTGCCGAAGATCAGTTGACTGTTGTGCGGGTGCTTCTGCAGCAGGCGATCGAAGCTTTTCATCAGGCCATTGCGGGTGTCCTGGTCGGTATCGGCAGCCGACAGCGCAAGAAAGTCGAAATGGGTGTCGCCCTTGCCCTGCAGAACTTTCTCCATATAGAGCATGGAGTCGTCATAACGACCGGCGCGGGCCAGCTGGATGGCGGCAGCCCGTTGTGCTTCCAGATCGTCTGGAGCGTTCTTGGCCCAGATCAGCGAAGTGTCCAGGGCTGCCTGGTCGGCTCCCAGGTACTCGGCAATGCGAAAGGCGCGCTCGGAGATGCCCGGATCCTGGGTGTTGATGGCCTGGGTCACGTAGTTGTCCAGGGCAATGTCGAAACGATTGCGCTGGCCCGCCAGTTCAGCGCTCAGCAGGCTGAAGATGGTGTCTTCGCTGAACGATGAATAGACCTTGGGCTTTTCAGGGGCGGGGGTGCTGTCTTCCACCGGCGACGTAGCGTCCGATGAAACGGGGGCCAGTGACTGGCAACCACTGAGGAAGACAAAGGCGAGGAGCAACGCGGAAGATCTATTCATATAGGAAGAGGGCGACTAACCTGCGGTCGGATCATCATGACACAAGCCTTCGGTCAAACATAACCGAGACTCAACGGGATGCCAGAACAGAGGCAGTCTATTAGGACAATAGTCGGCGGTAGTTGTTCTGCGTCGGTCGAAGTAGGACAATTGCCGGCTTCTCGACATCATCAGCGACCTTGAATGGCCTTCCTTGCACTCGGTATTAACCACAAGACTGCTTCTGTAGACGTCCGCGAGCGCGTGGCCTTTACCCCTGAGCAGTTGGTTGAGGCCTTGCAGCAGCTCTGCCGACTCACCGACAGCCGCGAAGCTGCGATCCTCTCCACCTGCAATCGCAGTGAGCTTTATGTAGAACAGGATCATCTTTCTGCGGATGTGGTGCTGCGCTGGCTGGCGGAATATCACCACCTGAGCCTAGACGAGCTTCGTGCCAGTGCCTATGTGCATGAAGATGATGCGGCAGTTCGTCACATGATGCGGGTGGCGTCGGGGCTGGATTCGCTGGTGCTGGGCGAGCCGCAGATTCTCGGGCAGATGAAGTCCGCCTACGCCGTGGCCCGTGAGGCCGGCACCGTCGGCCCGCTGCTGGGCCGGCTGTTCCAGGCTACCTTCAGTGCCGCCAAGCAAGTACGCACCGATACCGCCATTGGTGAGAACCCGGTGTCCGTGGCCTTTGCTGCGGTGAGCCTGGCGAAACAGATTTTCAGCGATCTGCAGCGCAGTCAGGCGTTGCTGATCGGTGCCGGCGAGACCATTACCCTGGTGGCCCGCCATCTGCACGACCTTGGGGTCAAGCGCATCGTCGTGGCCAACCGCACCCTGGAGCGGGCCAGCCTCCTGGCCGAGCAGTTCGGCGCCCACGCGGTGCTGTTGTCGGACATTCCCCAAGAGCTGGTGCACAGCGATATCGTGATCAGTTCCACTGCCAGCCAGTTGCCGATCCTTGGCAAGGGGGCGGTGGAAAGCGCGCTGAAGCTGCGTAAGCACAAGCCGATTTTCATGGTGGATATCGCCGTTCCCCGGGATATCGAACCTGAAGTCGGCGAATTGGACGACGTTTACCTCTACACCGTCGATGACCTGCACGAAGTGGTCGCGGAGAACCTCAAGAGCCGTCAAGGCGCGGCCCAGGCAGCCGAGGAGCTGGTGAACATCGGCGCCGAGGATTTCATGGTGCGCCTGCGTGAATTGGCGGCGGTTGATGTGCTCAAGGCCTATCGTCAGCAGAGCGAGCGCCTGCGTGATGAAGAACTGCAGAAGGCTCTGCGCCTGCTGAGCAATGGCTCCAGCGCCGAGGATGTACTGGCCCAACTGGCCCGTGGCCTGACCAACAAACTGCTGCACGCGCCGAGCGTGCAGCTGAAAAAGCTGTCCGCCGAAGGCCGCCTCGATGCGTTGGCCATGGCTCAAGAACTCTTTGCCCTCGGTGAGGGCTCATCGGATAAAACCCCGTAATGAAAGCGTCACTGCTCAGTAAGCTGGACATTCTCCAGGATCGTTTCGAGGAACTGACCGCCTTGCTCGGCGATGCTGAGGTCATTTCCGATCAGGCCAAGTTCCGCGCCTATTCCAAGGAATACGCGGAAGTCGAGCCGATCGTCGCCTCCTACAAACAGGTGCTCAAGGTCCAGGCCGACCTCGAGGGTGCCCAGGCGCTGCTCAAGGACAATGACCCGGACCTGCGGGAAATGGCCGCCGAGGAAGTGCGCGAGGCCAAGGAGCAATTGGCCGAACTGGAAAGCGCCTTGCAACGCATGCTGCTGCCCAAGGACCCCAACGACGGGCGTAACGTGTTCCTGGAAATCCGCGCCGGCACCGGCGGTGACGAAGCGGCGATCTTTTCCGGCGACCTGTTCCGCATGTATTCGCGCTACGCCGAGCGGCGTGGCTGGCGGCTGGAGATCCTCTCGGAAAACGAGGGTGAGCACGGCGGCTATAAAGAAGTCATTGCCCGGGTCGAAGGCGAGAACGTCTACGGCAAGCTCAAGTTCGAGTCCGGCGCGCACCGTGTGCAGCGGGTGCCGGCCACCGAATCACAGGGTCGCATCCACACCTCGGCGTGCACCGTGGCGGTGCTGCCCGAGCCGGACGAACAGGAAGCCATCGAGATCAACCCGGCGGACCTGCGCATCGATACCTACCGCTCTTCGGGCGCCGGCGGTCAGCACGTGAACAAGACCGACTCGGCGATCCGCATCACCCACATTCCTTCGGGCATCGTGGTGGAGTGCCAGGAAGAGCGCTCCCAGCACAAGAACCGGGCCCGGGCCATGTCCTGGCTGTCGGCCAAGCTCAACGACCAGCAGACCAGCGCCGCGGCCAATGCCATCGCCAGCGAGCGCAAGCTGCTGGTGGGCTCGGGGGATCGCTCCGAGCGTATTCGTACCTACAATTTCCCTCAGGGCCGGGTCACTGATCACCGGATCAACCTGACCCTGTATTCCCTGGACGAAATCCTCGCCGGGGGCGTCGAGGCCGTGATTGAACCGCTGCTGGCTGAGTATCAGGCCGATCAACTTGCGGCATTGGGTGAGTAAATGACCATCATCGCCAGCCTGCTGCGCGCAGCCCAATTACCCGATTCGCCGACGCCGCGCCTGGATGCCGAACTGCTCCTGGCAGCGGCCCTGGGCAAGCCGCGGAGTTTTCTCCATACCTGGCCTGAGCGCATCGTTCCCAGCGAGGCCGTGTTGCTGTTCACTGAATACCTGCAACGACGCCGTTCCGGCGAACCGGTGGCCTACATCCTCGGCCAGCAGGGCTTCTGGAAACTGGATCTTGAAGTGGCACCGCACACCCTGATCCCGCGTCCCGACACGGAGCTGCTGGTGGAGGCGGCGTTGGAACTGCTGCCAGCGACTCCGGCCAAGGTCCTCGACCTGGGGACCGGCAGCGGCGCCATCGCCCTGGCCTTGGCCAGCGAACGTCCAGCCTGGAAGGTCACGGCCGTGGACCGGGTGCTGGAAGCCGTGGCCCTGGCCGAGCGCAACCGCCAGCGCCTGCAACTGGACAACGTCACCGTGCTCAGCAGTCACTGGTTCAGCGCCGTCGAGTCCCAGCGCTTCCAGTTGATCGTCAGCAACCCTCCTTATATTGCCGAGGCCGATCCCCATCTGGTGGCCGGCGATGTGCGTTTCGAACCCGAAAGTGCCCTGGTGGCGGGCAAGGATGGCCTGGACGACCTGCGCCTGATCGTCACCCAGGCTCCGCAACATCTGGAAGGCGGCGGCTGGCTGATGCTGGAGCACGGCTACGACCAGGCAGCAGCCGTGCGTGAATTGTTGACGGCCCAGGGTTTTATCGAGGTCCACAGTCGCGTCGACCTGGGTGGGCATGAGCGCATCAGCCTTGGGTGTTTGCCGTGCTGACGGATCAGGAGCTGCTGCGTTATAGCCGGCAGATTCTGTTGCAGCACGTCGATATCGACGGCCAACTGCGCCTCAAGCAAAGCCGGGTACTGATCGTCGGTCTCGGCGGCCTGGGTGCCCCCGCAGCCTTGTACCTGGCCGCTGCCGGTATCGGTGAACTGCACCTGGCGGACTTCGACACGGTGGATGTGACCAATCTGCAACGCCAGATCATTCATGACAGCGCCAGTGTCGGGGTCAGCAAGGTGGACTCGGCCATGCGCCGGCTGTCCGCCCTCAATCCGGAAATCCGCCTGGTGCCTCACCCCGTGGCACTGGATGAAGACACCTTGGCCGCTGCGGTGGCTGCGGTGGATCTGGTCCTCGATTGCTGTGACAACTTCGGCACTCGCGAGGCGGTGAACGCTGCCTGCGTGGCCGCCGGCAAGCCTCTGGTCAGCGGCGCGGCCATTCGCCTGGAAGGGCAGCTGTCGGTGTTCGACCCGCGGCGCCCGGAAAGCCCTTGCTACCACTGCTTGTACGGGCATGGCAGCGAAGCCGAGCTGACCTGCAGTGAAGCCGGGGTACTTGGCCCGCTGGTGGGCACCGTGGGCAGTCTGCAAGCGCTGGAAGCCCTGAAGCTGCTGGCCGGATTTGGTGAGCCTCTGGTGGGCCGATTGTTATTGATCGATGCCCTGGGCACGCGTTTCCGTGAGCTGCGGGTCAAGCGCGATCCGGGCTGCACCGTTTGTGGTAGTCGCCATGGGTGAGGCTCCGGTAGCAGTCTTCGATTCCGGCGTCGGCGGCCTCTCGGTGCTGGCGGAAATACAGCAACTGCTGCCTCAAGAGTCGCTGCTCTACCTGGGGGACTGCGGTTATATTCCCTATGGTGAAAAGACCCCCGAGTTCATTCGCCAGCGTTGTGCTCTGATGGCGCGCTTTTTCCGCGAGCAGGGCGCCAAGGCGCTGGTACTGGCCTGTAACACGGCGACCGTGGCCGCGGTCGCCGAGCTGCGCCGGGACTTCCCGGACTGGCCCATCGTCGGCATGGAACCTGCGGTCAAGCCCGCAGCGGCCGCGACCCGCAGCGGCGTGGTCGGCGTGCTGGCGACCACCGGCACCTTGCAGAGCGCCAAGTTCGCCGCCTTGCTCGATCGCTTTGCCGCTGATGTGAAGGTGGTCACCCAGCCCTGCCCCGGCTTGGTGGAAATGATCGAAAACGGCGACCTCAACAGCAGCGCCCTGTGCCAGCTGTTGCAGGGCTATGTGGAACCGCTGCTGGCCGCCGGTTGCGACACCATCATCCTGGGCTGCACCCATTACCCGTTTCTCAAGCCGGTGCTGGCGCAGATGCTGCCTGCCCATATCAGCCTGATCGACACCGGTGCGGCGGTTGCCCGGCAGTTGCAGCGCCTGCTTGACGAGAGTGACCTGCGTGCGCGAGGAGTCGCCCGTGAGGCGCGCTTCTGGACCAGTGGCGATGTCACGCACTTTGCCCAGGTGCTTCCTCTGCTGTGGAAAAGTCCTGGTAGCGTTCAGCGTTTCGAGTCGTGAAAAAAACGGTTCAGCGATATGCCGTGGCGATTCCCCGGCGTTCGCTCAGGCAGTCCGCCTCTCCCAGTTCGAACTCGCGGCAGATCAGCGGCCGCAACTCATAGATAGTGCAGCGCATGCTGTCGCGATCCAGTGCTGCGCACCAGCCGTCGTCCAGGCGGCGCATGACTTCGCCCCCCCAGTCATCGGTTTCTATAAAGCGCTCGGGCACCCCGGTGTCAGTGATCAGCATCACTTCCAGCTGGCAGCAGCAAGCGGCGCAGGTCGAGCAACTGATGGCCGGTTCGGGGATGGGGGTAACGGGGATGTTAGTCATAGGCGCGCAGTGTAAGGCAGTGGGCCAGGGCTGTGTGAGAGCCCTGACGGACGCTCAGTCCTGAGGGGCCGGTTGCGGTGCTTCTTCGGTGGGACGCGCAAGCACGTGAAACAGCGGCAGCAGTACTCCCCAGAGCAGGCCCAGCCCCAGCAAGGTCGGCCACAGGCCATAGGCAAAGGTCACTCCGGCCAAGCGGCCGCCAGCGTAATAGGACAGTGGTCCGCACAGCGCCCCGAGGATACTGGCCAGCCACCAGGGACGTGCCGTCCATGCCAGGCAGTGGCGCAGGGTGGTGCCCAGCAAGATCCAGAGCAGCATCAGCCATAGGGGAATCAGCAGGCTTACTTGCTGGAACTGAAACACCCCCAGCCAGTGCAGGAAGCTGTCCAGGGTGATGCCGATCAGGGCGACGCCGACAATCATCCGACTTTCCCCGGCCCAACTGCCGATCCAGCGAAAATGCGCCAGCAGGATCGCCACCCCCAGCAGCAGCCAGGCGCTGTCGCCAGACAGCACGCAGATGAACCAGCCCAGCTGGAACAGCAGGGCGTTGGCCAGTTGCTTACGCATCGAAACGGCCCAGCAAAGGTTGTGGCACTGCCGAGGGTTTGGCCAGGAGCATCTGCGCGGTGCCGATGCTGCGCTCCAGGAAGCCGCCTTCGCAGTAGCACAGGTAGAACTCCCACAGCCGCAGGAAGTACTGGTCATAGCCCAGCTCGCTCAGGCGGCTGTGGGCGCGACGGAAGTTCTCATGCCACAGGCGTAGGGTCCGGGCGTAGTGCAGGCCGAAGTCCTCCATGTGCAGCAGATTCATGTCGGTGTCGCGACCGACCACTTCGAGCATCTTCTGCACGCTGGGCAGGGCGCCGCCAGGGAAGATATAGCGTTGGATGAAGTCCACGCCGTTCTTCGCCTGTTCATAACGCTGGTCGCGGATGGTGATGGCTTGCAGCAGCATCAGGCCGTTGCTTTTCAGCAACTGCGCGCACTGCTTGAAGTAGGTGGGCAGGAAGCGATGGCCCACGGCTTCGATCATCTCGATGGACACCAGCTTGTCGTATTGCCCGGTGAGATCGCGATAGTCCTCCAGCAGCAGGGTGATCCGATCCTGCAGGCCGGCGGCGTCGATGCGTTGCCGGGTAAAGGCGAACTGCTCCTTGGACAGGGTGGTGGTGGTCACGCGGCAGCCGTAATGCTGGGCCGCATACAGCGCCATGCTGCCCCAGCCGGTGCCGATCTCCAGCAGGTGATCCTCGGGCTGCAAGGCGAGTTTCTGGCAGATGCGTTCCAGCTTGTTCAACTGGGCCTGCTCCAGGCTGTCTTCATCGCTGCGAAACTGTGCGGCGGAATACATCATGGTGGGGTCGAGAAACTGCTCGAACAGCTCGTTGCCAAGGTCGTAATGGGCAGCGATGTTTTTCTGCGAGCCTTTGCGGGTGTTGCGATTGAGCCAGTGCAGGCCGCGCACCAGGGGGCGACCGAGTCGCGCCAGGCCGCCTTCCATGGCGTCCAGTACCTCAAGGTTGCTGACGAATACACGGATGACTGCTGTCAGATCCGGGGTGCTCCAGTAGCCGTGGATAAAGGCCTCACCGGCGCCGATCGAACCGCTGCTGGCTACCAGCCCCCAGACGCTGCTGTCATGAATATGGATTTCCCCGATCAGGGTCGCGCTGTCGCTGCCAAAGACCAGGCGCTCGCCGTCTTCGATGATCAGCAGTTGTCCGTGCTTGAGTTGCGCCAATTGTCGCAGTACGCCACGGCGCAGCAGGCTGGCAGTGAGGCTGTGGGTGCTGAACAGGGTAGTTCTGGCCGATACGCTAGAGGATTTCATGGCGGCGATCCTTGGGTTGTACAGCGGCTGTGCGATAGGCGCCGTCGGCGGCCTCGTGAGGAAAGAACTTGATGCCTTTGCCGGCCAGGCGCAGGGCCTGCCAGTAGATGGCCAGGCAGGTCTTGGCGGTCATCCACGGAAAGCGCAGCAGATACCGGTGCAGGCTGCGGCGATCCAGGGGCTGGCGTTGCAGGCTGAGGGTGGCGTCGAACACCTTGGACTCGCCCTGCCAGTCGGCCATGTGCACCCCGAGCCGTTCGGCTGGTGGGCTGAAGCTCATGCGGTACTCAAGGTCCCGGGGCAGGAACGGTGACACGTGAAAGGCCTTGGCCACGGCGAAGTGCTGGTGCTCGGGAGCCGTGGCACTGCCTGGGCGGGCCGGCAGTACATAGTGGTAGCGCTCGCGCCAGGGGGTGTTGGTGACCTCGCAGAGTATCGCTGCCAGTTGCCCGTCGGCCTCGAAGCAGTAGAAGAAACTCACCGGGTTGAACGCCAGGCCCCAGCTGCGTACCTGGGTCAGCAGGCGCACTGCGCCCCCGGGCACATGACCTATCGCCTGCGCCACTTGCTGGCGTACCGCGTCGATCAGGCGCATGCCCTGGCCAGTGAAGGACGTCAGGTAGTCGCTTTCACGGAAGGCGAACGGCGCGAAGCGACTCTGGCCTGCCAGGGGCGAAAGCCCCAGCACCCTGTCCTGCTCATCCAGGTCCAGGTACAACAGGCCGATGCGATAGCGGAAGGCATGGCCCTTGGGGGCAAAGCGCCGGTGGCTGATCCAGCCGCTGTACAGGGCACTGTTCACAGTTGTTCACCAAAGGCCTGGGCCACGCGCAAGGCGCTGACCACGCCGTCTTCGTGGAAGCCGTTGGCCCAGTAGGCGCCGCAGTAGAAGCTGTGCTGGGCGCCTTGCAGTTCATTCCAGCGGCCCTGGGCCGCCACCGCATCGAGGCTGTATTGCGGGTGGGCGTAAGTGAAACGGGCCAGGATCTGCGTCGGATCGATGGCTGCGGTCTGGTTGAGGCTGACGCAGAAGGTGGTGTCGCTCTTCAGGCCTTGCAGGATGTTCATGTCGTAGGTCACGGCGGCGGCTTTCTCGCCGCTGGCGTCCAGGCGGTAGTTCCAGCTGGCCCAGGCCAGGCGCCTGCGGGGCAGCAGCCGGGTATCGGTGTGCAGCACCACGTCGTTGTCGGCGTAGGGCAGGGCCTGGAGAATCTCTCGCTCGGCCTGGCTGGGGCTGGCCAGCAGTTGCAGGGCCTGGTCGCTGTGACAGGCGAATACCACCTTGTCGAAGCGCTCGCTGCCGGCGGCGCTGTGGATCAGCACGCCAGCCTCGTCGCGCTCGACTCGTTGCACCGGGCAGTCGAGGCGGATGTGCTGGCGGAACGAGGCGGTCAGCGGTTCGATGTAGCGGCTTGAGCCACCTTCGATCACGCACCACTGCGGACGGTTATTCACTGACAGCAAGCCATGATTCTTGAAGAAGCGCACAAAGAACTGCAGGGGAAAGCCCAACATCTGCACCCGTGACATCGACCAGATCGCCGAGCCCATGGGCACGATGTAGTGCTGGATGAAACGCTCGCCGTAGCCCTGGCTTTTCAGGTAGTCGCCGAGTGTGGTGTCGGCGGCGATCCGCTGTTGCTGCAAATCGAGCAGCGACGCTTTGTTAAAGCGCAGGATGTCCCGCAGCATGCCCCAGAACCCGGGCGATAGCAGATTGCGTCGCTGGGCGAACAGACTGTTGAGGTTGTTGCCGTTGTATTCCAGGCCCGAGGCGGGATCGCACACCGAGAAACTCATCTCGGTGGGTTTGAACTTGACCCCGATCTGTCCCAGCAGGCGGATGAAGTTGGGGTAAGTCCAGTCGTTGAAGACGATGAAACCGGTGTCCACAGACTGGGTCTCGCCGTTCAGGCTGACATCCACGGTATGGGTGTGACCGCCGATCCAGCTGCCGGCCTCATAAACCCGAATGTCATGGCGACGGTTCAGGACGTAGGCGCAGGTCAGGCCGGCAATGCCGCTACCGATAATGGCGATTTTCACGATGCACTCCCTGTGCGGGCCAGGCGTTTGGCGATGGCCAGTTGCAGGCGGCCGGGTAGCCAGGACAGCAGCTTGAGGCCGAAGATGAACGGGCTAGGGAAAGCGATCTCCAGATCCCGGTGTGACAGGCGTTTGTAGATATGCCGCGCAGCCTTGGCGGCGGGCCAGCTCATGGGCATGGCAAAGTCATTGCGCGCGGTGAGCGGGGTATCGACGAAGCCGGGACTGACCACGGTGACGTCAATGCCCTCGGCAGCCAGGTCGATGCGCAAGGATTGCAGCAGATAGCGCAAGGCTGCCTTGGAAGCGCCATAGGCGCCGGCCCGAGGCAGCGGCAGGTAGGTCACGGAACTGGCCACCCCTACCAGATGCGGGTGATTGCCGGCGCGCAACAGCGGTAGAGCAGCCTCGATGCAATAGCTGGCGGACAGCAGGTTGCTGCTCAGCACGCGCTCGATCAGCGTCGCGTCAAATTGCTGCACCTCGATGTATTCACAGGTCCCGGCATTGAGGATCGCGGTGTCCAGTGCGCCCCAGGCCTGGGCGATACGCTTGCCGATCTCGCGCACCTGCAGGGCGTCGGTGAGATCGCCGGGCACCACCAGCACCCGGCCCGGATAACGCAGGGCCAGCGCTTCCAGGGGCTCGCGCGAGCGAGCGCTGACGGCCACTTGGGCGCCAGTCTTGAGCAGTTCTTCGGCCAGCGCCGCACCGATGCCGCTGCTGGCGCCGGTGAGCCAGATCCGCCGTGGCATTGCAGGGTTCATCCGAGCCTCCTTTTCAACCAGGCAATCACCGCACCGAGTAGCGGCAGATGTTCATAGAGCAAGGCGCCGGCGTCGAAATAGTCCCGGTGACGGTAGACCTTGCCGTCGCGCCAGTGCAGGTGCGAGCAGCCGGGGACCCGGATCACCTGGCCGCCCTTGAGGCGCGGGTGGCGGTAGCTCATGGTCCAGCGCAGATAGCCTTGGCCTTCGGTGCAGGTGTCGACACCGTGGAATTCGAAGCGCAGTTCGCTGACATTGGCGTACAGCTCTGCAAAGTAATGCCGCAAGCGTGGCAGACCATTGACCTCGTGCAGCGGGTCGGTGAACTGGATGTCCTCGCTGTAGAGCTGGTCCAGGCGTTGCAGGCTGTGCTTGTCGAGGCTGGCGAAATCCCGGGCGAAGCGGTCGAGGAAGTCACTCATGGGCGCCTCCCACATCCTGGCGCGAAGGCAGCGCCTTGAACGCCGCCAATGCCCGATCCCGGGACATCGACAGGTTGACCATAGGCGCCGGGTAATCGGCGACAGCGAACAGGCCGCCCATGGCTCCGGGGTTGTGGATATCTTTTTTGTTCAACCCCGCCAGTTGTGGCAGCCAGTGCTTGATGAAGCGTCCTTCGGCGTCGAAGCGTTCCGACTGGCTTACAGGGTTGAAGATGCGGAAGTAGGGCGCGGCGTCGGTGCCGGTGGAGGAGCTCCACTGCCAGCCGCCATTGTTCGCTGCCAGGTCGCCGTCGATCAGGTGGCGCATGAAGAAACGCTCGCCCTCGCGCCAGTCGATCAACAGATTCTTGGTCAGGAACATGGCCACCACCATCCGCAGGCGATTGTGCATCCAGCCGGTTTCCAGCAGTTGGCGCATGGCGGCGTCGATGATCGGCAGGCCGGTGCGGCCTTCCTGCCAGGCGGCGAGTTCCTCAGGGGCGTCGCGCCAGGCCACAGCTTCGGTTTCCGGGCGAAAGGCACGGTGCCGGGAAACCCGTGGGTAGCCCACCAGGATGTGTTTGTAGAACTCGCGCCACAGCAGTTCGTTGATCCAGGTGACGGCCCCGGGATTACCACTTTCGAACTCTCCCTGGTTACAGCGCAAGGCAGCGTGCAGGCACTGGCGGGGCGAGATCACCCCGGCGGCGAGGTAGGGTGAAAGCTGACTGGTGCCGGGCTTGGCCGGGAAGTCGCGTTCGCTCTGGTAGTAGTCGATCTGCTCGTCGGTGAACTGTTGCAGACGGCCCAGGGCTTGGTCTTCACCTGCCGGCCACAGATCACGCAGTGACTGGCTGGGGCGTGGGAAGCCATCGATATGGCGGGGTACAGGATCGGCTTGGATCGACAGCGGCGATTGTGCCTTGGGGCTGGCGACCAGGGCTGGCAGCGCGCTGTGCAAGCGGCTGTAGCAGACCTTGCGGAACTGGCTGAACACCTGGAAGTAGCCGCCGCTCTGGGTCAGCACGCTGCCGGGCTGGAACAGTAACTGATCGAGGTAACCCTGGACGCTGATGTCGGCTTCTTCCAGGACCCTGGTCACGGCGACATCGCGGCGGCTCTCGTGAATGCCGTACTCCTGGTTGAAGTGCAGCATGCGTACCTGCAGTTGCCGGCACAGTTCCAGCAGGACGTGGGGCGCCTGGTCCCAGGTGGCTGCGCTGCGAATCAGCAGAGGAATGTTCAGCCGGCCCAGGGCAGTGCTCAGGTGCTGCAGGTTGCGCAGCCAGAAGTCGACCTTGCAGGGGGCATCGTCATGGGCTTGCCATTGTTCCGGGCTCAGCAGGTACACGGCCACGGTGGGGCCACGCTGGGTGGCGGCGCAGAGGGCGGTGTTGTCATGTAGGCGCAGGTCGCTGCGCAGCCAGATCAATTGCATGCTGATTCCCGGTTCAAAAGAGTCCTCGCTCAAGCAGCGCCTGGCAGGCCGAGATCGGGTCCTGGGCCAGGTACAGATCAGCGATTTCAGTGATACATACGGACCAGTCGTCGGGGTGGATGCACACCGCGGGTCCGGCGATGATTTTTTTGCAGGCAATGCCGTTGAGCAGCCTGGGCAACAGCGCAGGATTGAGCGCCTTGCTGGAATACAGCAGCAGGCCGCGGGCTTGCAGGCGTTCGATGGCCAGGGCCAGTTCGGCGCCGGGCAGCGGCCAGTCGAAGACCTCCACCGGGCAGTCGGCACTGCTGGCCAGCCAGGCGGTCAGCCATAGATGGGGTTCCAGGGCCAGGTCCGACTGGTTGACCAGCAGCAGCGGTGGGCCCTGCAGTTGGCGGTTGTTGTGGTAGATCCGCGCGCCCAGCTTGCTGCGCAGCCAGGAGTAGAAAAACACCTGTTCCATCTGGCTGCCGAACTGGCCCTGCCAGTGTTGCTCCAGCTCCGCCAGCAGCGGCATCAGCAGGTGTTCGCACAGCGTGCGGGGTGGGTACAGCGCCATGGCCTGGTTGAAAGTGTCGTCGACCTTGCGTTCGGCCAATTGGCTGATGGCCAGGCTCAGGGTCTGACGCAGACGCTGCCAGTCATTCTCGGCCGGTGTGCTGGCGGTGGGGGCACTGTCCAGCAGGTGCTTGACCTGGCTGACCGCGACCCCGCGATTGAGCCAGGTAAGGATGGTCTGGATCTCTAGCACCTGATCCTGGGAATACAGGCGATGACCCTTGGGCGTACGCAAGGGCACGATCAATCCGTAGCGGCGCTCCCAGGCCCGCAGGGTCACGGCGTTGACCCCGGTCTGGCGCGCCACTTCGCGAATCGGCAGCCAACCCTGATCCAGGGCGCGGCGGTACTGGGCGCTGTTGTCGGCTTCTTGAGCGGGTTGTTTCATGGCTCAGATCGCGTTGCGCAGGCTGAGGTTTTCCGGGTGTGGCTGCAGGTACAGCTGCTGGGCGATGTAGGGATCGGGGTGCTGGCGAAAGTGGTGCTTGAGCAGGGTCAGCGGCACGACTAGAGGCACGATGCCGTGGCGGTACTGGCCGATCACGTGTTGCACTTCCTGCTTGTCTTCGGGGCTGATGGACTGCTTGAGATAGCCGCTCAGGTGCTGCAGCACATTGCTGTGGGTGCCCCGGGTCGCGCATTTGCTCAAGGCCGCCATCAGCTCGCTGAAATAGCGCGGGCCGATCAGGTTCGGATCGCCCTTGCCCATGCTGCCCAGCAGATTGCCCAGGGTCTTGTACTGCACGGGATGGTGAGCCATCAGCAGGTATTTGCAGCGCGAGTGGAAGTCGGTGAGGGCGCGGCGGGTCAGGCCTTGCTTGAGCAGTGCCTGCCAGTCGCGATAGACGTAGACCCGGGTCAGGAAGTTTTCCCGCAGGACCGGGTCGTTCAGGCGTCCGGCTTCTTCCACCGGTAGATCGGGGTGCTGTGCGCAGAACGCCTGGGCGTAGATGCCCCGGCCGCCGTTTCTATGGGGAATGCCATTGGCCTGGTACACCTTGACCCGCTCCAGACCACAGGATGGCGAGTTCTGCATGAAGATGTAGCCACAGATGTCATCTACCTGGGCCGCCATGCGCTCGCCGTATTCCGCCAGGGGCAAGGTGACATCCAGGCTGGCGTCCACGGTGCCTACGGCCCGGGGTTGCTCAGGGTCGCCGACCAGCCGAATAGGTTCGCGGGGGGTGCCCATGCCGATTGCGACTTCCGGGCACAGGGGCACGAAATCGAAGTGCTCGCTGAGTACTCGGCTGCACAGGCGAGACTCCTTGTGCCCACCGTTGTAGCGGACCTCGACGCCCATCAGGCAGGCGCTGATGGCAATTTTCGGCTTGGCGGACATGATGCAACCTCCGGGGTTTACCTGTACAAAAACGAAACGTTGTACAACTTGTCTTCATCATAGAATTAAAGTTGTACAAGTCAATTTATTTGTACAGGTATTGCCAGGCAGGTTGTCGAATTACTGCCAGCCCATTCGCCAGTCGCTGTCGTTGAGCAGGGTTTGCCAGCTCAGGCGCTGGCTGCGCCGGGTGAGTACGGCTTGCAGTTCGATGTCCAGCACGGTGCCTTCTTCGTCGCAGAAAAGCTCAGTGACCAGAAAGTGTTTCTCGCGGTGTTGCGGGTGGGCTGCTGTCCATTTCGACAGCAGCAGTTTGCGCGGGTTGAGTCGATTCACTGCAGGCTCTCGTGCAAACGGCGTGCGGCTTCCTGGCCACTGAGCCA
The DNA here is from genome assembly GCF_042980055.1 of Pseudomonas danubii. Classification (NCBI taxonomy): domain Bacteria; kingdom Pseudomonadati; phylum Pseudomonadota; class Gammaproteobacteria; order Pseudomonadales; family Pseudomonadaceae; genus Pseudomonas; species Pseudomonas danubii. Next base: position 44,841 of record NZ_CP116502.1, on the reverse strand, counting down.
AGCGCCTTCGACCCGGCCGGACAGGCACCAGTCGCCACATACGTACAGCCCCAGGTCGGCATCGGCCAGGGCACCCCATTCATGGCTGGCGGCCGGTCTGGCGTAGAGCCAGCGATGGGCCAGGCTAAAGGTTGGGGCGGGCATGACGCTGTGCAGCAATTCGGCGAAGGCCCCATGCAGTTGTTCGGTCACGGCCTCTTTGCTGAGGTCGATGTGTTGCCGGCTCCAGGCACTGGTGGCGTGCAGTATCCAGGTGTCGAGATGGCTGTCGCGTCCTGGCTTGCTGCGGTTGCGGGCCAGCCAGTCCAGCGGGCTGTCCTGGACGAAGCAGCCTTCCATGGGGGTTTCCAGGGGCGTATCGAAGGCCAGTGCGACAGCCCAGGTCGGGTCCATTTTCACCCCGGCGGCGACTCCGGCGAGCTTCGGCGCGGCGGCCAGCAAAGCGGTGGCTTGCGGTGCCGGCGTGGCGATCACTACGTGGCTGAAGGGGCCGTGGGTAAAGCCTTCGGCGTCCTGCAGGTGCCAGTGCTGTTCGCCACGGAAGACTTCAGTGATGCGGCAGGCGAAGTGCACTTCGAGGTCGCCGATCAGGGCGCGGGTGATGGCGCTCATGCGTGGCGTGCCGACCCAGCGGGTCTGTTCATCGGGAGAAGGGCTGAGTTGTCCGCCGTGGGAGTTGTAGAGTTGCGGCGCCCATTCGGCGACCCAGCCCTTGGCTTGCCAGCGCTGGACTTCGGTAACGAAACGGCGGTCGCGAGCGGTAAAATACTGGGCCCCCAGGTCCAGGCTGCCGGCATCGCTGCGTTTGCTCGACATGCGCCCACCGCTGCCGCGGCTCTTGTCGAAGAGTTGGACGCTGTGCCCGGCATCTCGAAGTGCCTGGGCGGCGGAGAGTCCGGCGATGCCGGTACCAATGATTGCGATGGGTACTGTCATAGGGGCCTCGTTTACCAGTCTGTACAGATTACGCCGCTACTAAAACCTGTACAATATTGTTTTTTGGTATAGCTTTCGGCGTCATCGGTTGTGCAAGTTGTCTATCGTTAAGTCACAGCCTGTCCGATTGAAAAGATCCCTGCCTATAAAAATAGACTAGTGATTCGGGTAAAACGCCACGCGAGGAAGATGTCATGCATATATTGCTGACCGGCGGTACTGGTTTGATCGGGCGTGCGCTGTGCCGTTACTGGCAGGCCCAGGGTCACCAATTGAGTGTATGGACGCGCCATCCCGAAAAAGTGGCCGCTCTGTGCGGTCCCCAAGTGCGGGCCATCAGAACTTTGCAAGAGCTGGACCAGGCGCCGCTGGATGCGGTGATCAATCTGGCCGGAGCGCCGATTGCCGATCGGCCCTGGACCCACAAGCGCAAGGCGCTGCTGTGGAGCAGCCGTATTGCCCTCACCGAAACCCTGCTGGCCTGGCTTGAAACTCGCGAGCATAAACCCCGGGTTCTGGTTTCTGGCTCGGCAGTAGGTTGGTATGGCGACGGTGGCGAGCGGGAGCTGAGCGAGGATTCACCTCCGGTCAGCGAGGATTTTGCCAGCCAGTTGTGCATTGCCTGGGAAGAAACCGCTCAGCGGGCCGAGGCCTTGGGCGTGCGCGTAGTGCTGGTGCGCACCGGTTTGGTGCTGTCGTCCGAGGGCGGCTTTTTGTCGCGCCTGCTGCTGCCGTTCAAGCTGGGGCTGGGCGGGCCGATCGGTAACGGTCGGCAATGGATGCCGTGGATTCATATCGATGACCAAATCGCCCTGATTGATTTTCTTGTGCATCAGGATGAGGCACGCGGTCCTTATAATGCCTGCGCGCCGAAGCCGGTGCGCAACCGCGAGTTCGCCAAGAGCCTGGGGCGGGTGCTGCACCGGCCGGCGCTGATACCGCTGCCGGCCTTTGTCTTGCGCCTGGCGCTGGGTGAGCTGTCGTTGCTGTTGCTGGGCGGCCAGCGTGCCGTTCCCGCGCGTTTGCTGGAGACGGGATTCACTTTCCAGTTCACTGATTTGTCCGCGGCCCTGGACGATGTGTCCAGCCGCCTTTGAAATAGGACGTTGCATGACCGATCACGCGTTGCTCCTGGTCAATCTCGGTTCGCCGGCCTCCACTTCGGTGGCGGATGTGCGCAGCTACCTCAACCAATTTCTCATGGACCCTTATGTCATCGACCTGCCTTGGCCGGTGCGGCGCTTGCTGGTGTCGCTGATCCTGATCAAGCGCCCGGAGCAGTCTGCCCACGCCTATGCATCGATCTGGTGGGAGGACGGTTCGCCGTTGGTGGTGCTCAGCCGCCGGTTGCAACAGGTGATGAGCGAGCAGTGGAAACAGGGGCCTGTGGAGCTGGCAATGCGTTATGGCCAGCCTTCGATCGAGTCGGCGCTGCTCAAGTTGGTGGCCCAGGGGCAGAAGAAAATCACCCTGGCACCGCTCTATCCACAGTTCGCCGACAGTACCGTGACCACGGTGATCGAAGAGGCCAAGCGTGTGGTGCGCGAGCACAAGCTGGATGTGCAGTTCAGCGTGCTGCAACCCTTCTACGATCAGCCGGAGTACATCGAGGCCCTGGCGGCCAGCGCCAGACCCTACCTGGCCCAGGAGCATGATCATCTGCTGCTGAGCTTTCACGGTCTGCCGGAGCGGCACCTGACCAAACTGGACCCGACCGGCCAGCATTGCTTCAAGGATGCCGATTGTTGCCGCAATGCATCTGCGGCGGTATTGGCCACCTGTTACCGCGCCCAGTGCATGCGGACGGCGTCGGCCCTGGCCGAGCACTTGGGGTTGGCGCAAGGCACATGGTCGGTGTCGTTCCAGTCACGTTTGGGGCGGGCCAAATGGATCGAACCCTACACCGAGGCGCGGCTTGATGAATTGGCCAAGCAGGGGGTGAAGAAGGTCATGGTGATGTGCCCGGCTTTTGTTGCCGATTGCATCGAGACCCTGGAGGAAATTGGTGATCGCGGTCGTGAGCAGTTCCGCGAAGCCGGAGGGGAGGATCTGGTGTTGATCCCGTGCCTGAATGACGACCCGCAATGGGCTCAGGCCTTGAACACCTTGTGCGCCAGGGCGCCGTTGGCGTTGTAAACAGCTTCGCCGGCAAGCCGGCTCCTACGGAGCGGACTTGCCGGCGAACGCGTCTTCAGATCAGAGGCTCGTCGGCCTTCTTGTTCTTCCAGCCGTCATTACCCGGCAGTACCAGATTCAGCACGATGGCGACGATGGCGCACAGGGCAATGCCCTTGAGGCCGAAGTCGTCCGGACCGGTACCGGTTCCCACCAGTACGCCGCCGATGCCGAACACCAGGGTCACCGAAACGATCACCAGGTTGCGGGCTTCCCCCAGATCGATCTTGTGACGGATCAGGGTGTTCATGCCCACCGCTGCAATTGAACCGAACAGCAGGCAGAGAATCCCGCCCATCACCGGCACCGGGATGCTTTGCAGCAGCGCGCCGAACTTGCCGATAAAGGCCAGGGTGATGGCGAAGACCGCCGCCCAGGTCATGATTTTCGGGTTGTAGTTCTTGGTCAGCATCACCGCGCCAGTGACTTCGGCATAGGTGGTGTTGGGCGGACCGCCGAACAGGCCGGCAGCAGTGGTGGCGATGCCGTCACCGAACAGGGTGCGATGCAGGCCGGGCTTCTTCAGGTAGTCGCGACCGGTCACGCTGCCGACGGCAATCACCCCGCCGATGTGTTCAATGGCCGGCGCTAGGGCCACCGGGACAATGAACAGGATCGCCTGCCAGTTGAACTCCGGGGCGGTGAAGTGCGGCAGTGCCAGCCAGGGAGCGGCGGCGATCTTCGCGGTGTCCACCACGCCGAAGTAGAAGGACAGGGCAAAGCCCACCAGCACCCCGGAAATAATCGGCACCAGGCGGAAGATGCCTTTGCCGAACACCGCGACAATCAGCGTGGTGAGCAGCGCGGGCATCGAGATCATCATCGCCGTCTGGTAATGAATCAGCTCACTGCCGTCGCCAGCCTTGCCCATGGCCATGTTGGCGGCGATCGGGGCCATGGCCAGGCCGATGGAGATGATCACCGGGCCTATGACCACGGGTGGCAGCAGGCGGTCGATGAAACCGGTGCCCTTGATCTTCACCGCCAGGCCCAGAAAGGTGTAGACGAAGCCCGCCGCCATCACCCCGCCCATGGTCGCCGCGAGGCCGAACTGGCCCTTGGCGAGAATGATCGGGGTGATGAAGGCAAAGCTTGACGCCAGGAAGACCGGCACCTGGCGGCCGGTCACTACCTGGAACAACAGAGTCCCGAGACCCGCCGTGAACAGCGCCACGTTCGGGTCAAGACCGGTAATCAGCGGCATCAACACCAGGGCGCCAAAGGCCACGAAGAGCATCTGCGCGCCAGACAGTACCTGGCGCCAGAGCGGATCGTTGAACTCATCCTGCATGATCAGGAGTCCTTCTGCTTGGTGCCGAAGATCTTGTCACCGGCATCACCCAGGCCTGGAATGATGTAGCCATGCTCGTTGAGCTTCTGATCGATGGAAGCGGTGTAGATGGTCACATCCGGGTGCGCCTGCTCGACGGCGGCGATGCCTTCGGGGGCGGCCACCAGGACCATGGCGCGGATATCCCGGCAGCCGGCTTTTTTCAGCAGGTCGATGGTGGCAACCATGGAGCTGCCTGTGGCCAGCATCGGGTCGATGATCATCGCCAGACGTTCGTCGATCTCCGGAACCAGTTTTTCCAGGTAGGTGTGGGCCTGCAGGGTTTCTTCGTTGCGGGCCACGCCCACGGCGCTGACCTTGGCGCCTGGAATCAGGCTCAGCACGCCTTCGAGCATGCCGATACCGGCGCGCAGGATCGGCACCACGGTAATCTTCTTGCCGGCGATTTTCTCGACCTGGACAGGGCCGCACCAGCCTGGAATTTCATAGCTTTCCAGGGGCAGGTCTTTGGTGGCTTCGTACGTCAGCAGGGCACCGACTTCCTGAGCGAGCTCGCGAAAGTTCTTCGTGCTAATGTCTGCGCGGCGCATAAGGCCAAGTTTGTGTCGGATCAGCGGATGGCGGATCTCACGGATGGGCATAGGGAAAGGCTCCGGCGGCGGGCAAAAAAAACGGCCTAGATTAATCTATCCGGGGTTGTTGTCCTATAGACATAAAGTACGTTAGTCCAGAAACGCTTGATCTGATCGGGCCGGATGCGTACCTTTGCCCGCTTTTCCGAAACTGCCACCCCCTTGGAGAGCGCCATGTCCGCTGATCTCGAGCATATCCGTCAAATCATGCGCGAGGCTGACTGCCTGTACACCGAAGCTGAAGTCGAGGCGGCCATCGCCCGGGTCGGTGCACAAATCACTGAAGAACTGGCTGAGCGCAATCCGGTGGTGTTCTGCGTCATGAACGGCGGCCTGATCTTCGCTGGCAAGCTGCTGACCCACCTGCAGTTCCCCCTGGAAGCCTCCTACCTGCACGCCACGCGCTATCGCAACGAAACCAGCGGCGGCGAGCTGTTCTGGAAGTCCAAGCCGGAAGTCTCCTTTATTGATCGCGACGTGCTGATCATCGACGACATTCTTGATGAAGGTCACACCCTGGGCGCCATCATCGACTTCTGCAAACATGCCGGTGCCCGTGCGGTGCACACCGCGGTGCTGATCGACAAGGAGCACGATCGCAAGGCCCGTCCGGACCTGAAGGCCGACTACATGGGCCTGCCTTGCGTCGACCGCTATGTCTTCGGCTACGGCATGGATTACAAAGGCTACTGGCGCAACGCCGCCGGCATCTATGCCGTGAAGGGGATGTAAGGCATGTCCGGGCCGAGCTTTCTCGATCAAGCGTTGTTCAGCGACCTGGCTGAGAAGGCCTTGGCCAATCCCCGTGGGCGTCAGCACCACAACTTCCACGCCATGGAAGAGCCCTGCCATCGCATGGCAGTGGGGCTGCAACCTTCCACCTACGTTCCGCCGCACCGGCACCTGAGTGCCGACAAGGCTGAGACCTTGCTGGTGCTCAAGGGGCGGCTGGGCGTGCTGATTTTCGATGAGGCGGGCCAGGTGCTGGGCAAGCGCGTCTTGCAGGCCGGTGGTGACTGCGTCGGTGTCGATCTGCCGGCCGGGGTTTTCCATGGCCTGGTGGTGCTTGAGCCCGACAGCCTGATGTTCGAATGCAAGGCCGGGCCTTACCGTCCGGTGGGCGAGGGCGAACAGGCCAGTTGGGCGCCTCGTGAAGGCGAGCCGGGAGTGGCGCAATACCACGCCTGGATGCGTGCGCAATTCGACTGATTGTGTTCCCCCGTTTGTCGTATCCGCAGCCTGCGGCAGGCGCCTCAGACTGCGGTGCAGGATTTGCGACAAAAACCCATGCTAGAGTGCTCAGCCCTTGATTGGAGCCTGTCATGAGCCTGTTGATTCGCACTAGCGCGGCCCTTCTTCTGAGCTTGAGCCTGCCCCTGGCAGCCGCCCCGGCGCCTCTGCACGGGCAATTCTTGCCGCCTGACGACCTGACCCTGCGCGACTCGGTCCCTGAACAGCAGCAGCTGTTGCAGGTGACCGAGTATTCCGTGGTGATCGGCAGCCAGCGCCAATCCAATCAGCAGCCGATTCCGGTGACATCGCCGGTGTGGGTGCGCCTCAAGGGCAAGCCGCTGAACAAGGGGGCCACCATCAGCCAGGTACTGGTGAATTTCGACGGTGAAAGCAAAAGCCTGAAAAAGCCCCAGTACGACGCCAAGTCCAGGACCTTGACCCTGTATTACCCCCTGGCCCAGTACCGGGCAGTGATGGACCTGCTGCGGAACGACACGGTGTATTGCCAGTTTCTCAGTTATGCCAATGGTCATATCTGGGCTGACTTGCACACCGGCAGCGTGCGTCCGCGTTGAGGCCCGAGGCGGGCTGAGGGTAAACTGCCCGCCCCGTGAAATGTCTGCGAGCTGGAGTCGGCGATGCGTAAAGATAAGAAACAAGTGATTGGTGACGAGATCAGCGACGAGCAGATCAAGTTGTTCCTCGATTTCGAGCCGGTCGACGCCACTTCGCCGTCCCTGCACAAACTGATCAAGGCCTACCGTGGCCTGCGCATCGACGATTTCGAGCGCTTCCTGACCTTCTTCGTAGCAGCCGGTCTGGATCTGGATGGCAAGGATGAGCACGGCCAGACCTTCGTTGATCTGATCAAGGATCAGCGCAACGCCGCCGACTACATCGAGCTGATGGACAACGCCCGCGGCTGACCCGCTCGGAAGGCATAAAAAAACGCCCCGTCCTTTGCAGGCCGGGGCGTTTTTTATGGGCGTCAGATCAGGCGCAGCTTTCGGTTTCCTTGCTGGGCTCGACCAGTTCCAGGCTCAGGTTATTTTCGCTGTTGATCTTGTGATACAGCGCTGCGTCGGTTTCCAGGGCCTTCTCCCGCGCCGGGAAAATTTCCTTGAGCTTGGTAGCCCATTCGCCGCTGGCCTTGGCCGGGAAGCAACGCTCGATCAGTTCCAGCATGATCGACACGGTCACCGATGCACCTGGCGAAGCGCCGAGCAGGGCGGCCAGAGAACCGTCCTTGGCCGCCACCAGCTCGGTACCGAACTGCAGGATGCCGCCTTTCTTCGGGTCTTTCTTGATGATCTGCACCCGTTGCCCGGCCACTTCCAGGCGCCAGTCTTCCGCCTTGGCCTGTGGATAGAAGCGGCGCAGGGACTCCAGGCGCTGCTCCATGGACTGCATGACTTCGCTGACCAGGTATTTGGTCAGGTCCATGTTGTCCCGGGCTACGGCCAGCATTGGACCGATGTTGCCGGCGCGAACCGACATTGGCAGGTCGAGGAACGAGCCGTGCTTGAGGAACTTGGTGGTGAAGCCGGCATAAGGTCCGAACAGCAGGGATTTCTTGCCGTCGACCACGCGGGTGTCCAGGTGCGGCACCGACATCGGTGGCGAACCCACGGCGGCCTGGCTGTAGACCTTGGCCTGGTGCTGCTTGACCACTTCCGGGTTGTCGCAACGCAGCCATTGGCCGCTCACCGGGAAGCCGCCAAAGCCTTTGCTCTCTTCAATGCCGGAAGCCTGCAGCAGCGGCAGGGCCGCGCCACCGGCGCCGAGGAACACGAACTTGGCGTCGACTTCGCGGCTGTTGCCGCTGTTGACGTCCTTGATGCTCACGGTCCAGCCGTTGTCCTTGTTGCGCTTGAGACCGGTCACGCGCTTGCAGTACTTGACCTGGGCATCGGGTGCGCTGGTCAGGTGCTTGAGCAATTGGTTGGTCAGGGCGCCGAAGTTGACGTCGGTGCCATTGATCACCCGGGTCGCGGCGATGGTTTCATCTGCCGGACGGCCCGGCATCATCAGCGGCATCCACTCGGCCATCTTGGCCTTGTCTTCGGTGTATTCCATGTCCGCGAAGGCATGGTGCTGGCTCAGCACTTCAAAACGCTTCTTGAGGAAGGACACACCCTTGTCGCCCTGCACGAAGCTCAGGTGCGGCACTGGGCTGATGAAGGACTTGGACGAGCCGAACGTGCCTTTCTTGGTCAGGTAGGACCAGAACTGTTTCGACACTTCGAACTGGGTATTGATGTGTACGGCTTTCTTGATGTCGATGCTGCCATCGGCGGCCTGTGGCGTGTAGTTCAGCTCACAGAGGCCAGCGTGGCCGGTACCGGCGTTGTTCCACGGGTTGGAACTCTCCGCGGCACCCGAATCCATCAACTCGACGACTTCCAGCTTGATTGCGGGGTCGAGCTCTTTGAGCAGTACAGCGAGGGTGGCACTCATGATGCCGGCCCCAACCAATACGACGTCTACTGCTTCGTTATGCGCCATTAACGCGTCTCCAAAATCTGCAGCACCAAATTGACGGCATGGCTGCCAGGAGTGACGGGGCGGTTCACGTAATGCCCCAGGTTACCCATGGCCAGGATCGCCATGTCCGAATCTTCGCAATTCTTTGCAACTACTGCGGACGCTGCCAACCGGGCCTCAAGGTGCATATGAACGCATCTCGGGGCGCCTCAGGCAATTCGACTTATGGTCGATACATCCGCTCGTGCAACCAAATCCGTCAGCGGACAGGCTTCAAGCACCAGTTCTTGAGGAGTGCTCGGTCCTGTGTAATCGGGCTGTTGTAGAGGCCAATGGTGCCAGTTCAGACGCAAAACTATTCATTTGCTCGCCACACTCTTGTGAAGTTGTGAAAACCCGTTTTTTCACGCTCTTTTGAAGACGTGAACCTCAAAAAAGGGCTGCCTCGGCCTGGCACCTGGCCCGAGCGGTGTTGCCGGCATGCAAGGCATGCGGGCACAACGGGCAAACAGCTTTAAGTGGCCGAGCAATGGCAGCTCTGCAGATTCGCGAAAAGTGGAGGTTTGCAAGGTGGTACAGCAAGCACGCCAGCTTCACTCGATCTGTGTGGGCGGCTCTCTGTGGGCGGTGCGGGGTGCCAATGCAGTGGCGTTGGCGGTACTGCGAGGCCCGATCAGGAGACGTCCTTATAATCGGGGGGAGATTGTAACGAAGAAATGCGCAGAAATGATCCTGTTTCGTGACTTTTATTAGGCTGTTGGTCAGGTGGCCAGTATCGGTCGCACCAAGGAGCTGGCGCAGCGTGGGCTGATCCGGGCGCTGGCGGGTAATACCTGGTGCAACCAGTTCAGGCGAATCTCTTGGATTTCCACCCAACCTTCACCCACGGGAGCCGCCGGGCAGTGTTTGAAGGCGCGGCAACGGCCTTGGCCATCGAGCAGGGCAAAACTGCGGAACTGCTGACGCGGGGCGAACAGGGAGCGAAGGAAGTTCATAACCGAACACCTGTGAGTGGGTCATTGACGATAAGAGTGCCCTTGAGCCGTTACATCATGATGTATTGCGAGTGAACGGCAGGTTACAGGAACCTGGTTGTACGGCACCTGTCTGAGACTTGACTAACTCTTGCCTGACGCTGGTTCGTCGCGGTTATGCACCGCTATACTGCGGCCCTGTTTGTGCCTGATTCCTGGAGAGATGAGCATGTTGCAACGCCTGTTGTTCGGTTTGATCACTGTGACCAGCCTGTCGCTGGTGGGTTGCGCCCACAGCCCGCAACAACTGAGCCCGGAGCCGAAGCTCACGACCCAGTTGGCCCCCGTCGGCCATGGCCAGCCGGTGGTGGTGAAAGTGGTTGATGGACGTCCATCGCCGACCCTGGGTACCCGTGGTGGTCTGTACCCGGAAACCAGCGCCATTACTGTGCAGAGCGCGCAGATCCTGCCGAAACTGCAGGCCCAGGCCGAAGCCGCGGTACGTCTGTTGGGCTTCACCCCGACCGCTGGCGGCAGCAATGCTCCGCAGTTGACCGTGACCCTGGCCGAGCTCAAGTACCAGTCGCCCAAAGAGGGCCTGTACGTGACCGAGGCCACCATTGGCGCCACTTTCCGTTCTGATGTGCAGAACGCCAACCGTCGCTACAGCGGTCGCTATGGCGCCTCCCTTGACCAGCGTTTCGGCATGGCGCCGAACCAGGACACCAATACCAAGCTGGTGAGCGACGTACTGAGCGATGCGCTGACCCGTCTGTTCAAGGACCCGACCGTCGGCCAGATCCTCGGCGAGTAAGGCGCCGCTGCGGCTTCATGCTCGCTACTGGCTCCGTCAATAAAAAGCCCGGCTGCCCATCAGGCAGCCGGGCTTTTTGCTGTTCGCGTGTCAGGCCGCCTCGACGTAGAGGTCCAGAATGCTGACGCCGGTCAGCAGATCGGTTTCCGGCAAGTCCGCATGCTGATGTCCGCCCAGGGCGCAATACACCAGCCAATGCCGGTCCTGAACGTTGAAGGCCAGGGCGCCCACTAGCGCTTGCTGTTCTTCACTGGGGGCTATCAGGTAAAGGCGATCCTGGTTTTCTGCGTGCAGCATGACAAGCTCCGTGGGGCATCGAGGGGCGACAGACTGGCTTGTTTAGATGACGAAAAGATGACGTTTCAAATTAATTGGTCGACACCTCGTTACTGGTCGGAAAGCCCCCGCGTTTATCCGGGGATTGAGTAGAATCCGCGCCGCGGGTGCACTCGACGACCCGAATACAGGTTTCAATCGAGGTTCATGATGTCGCTGCAACTGATCTGGTCGATGTTCAACGCCCACCCTGCCAAATTGATCAACCTGCTGGCCCTGCTGTTTGCTTGCCCGGGCAGTTGGCTGCTGCACGCCACTCGTTGCCGTGAACGGCGGGCCCTGGCCAACCTGGCCGTCCAGAGTGAAGACCGGGGGCTGGGGCAACCCATGCTGGACCCCGCTACTTTGCGAATGAACCGATTCTTCTACCGCTTCGGTTTCGCCTGCCTGGGGCTGGCACTGCTGGTGTCCTGGATCAGTACGCGTTTCTGACCGATCCTTGAACCGCAGACATGACAACGGCGCCCGCAGGCGCCGTTGTGCGTTGCAGTGCCGCGATTACAGTGCCAGGCCTGCCTTGACCCGGTACTGATTGCGCACCGGATTGGCATATTGCAGCACCAGGTAAGGGCGGTGCTCCGGTGGGCAGGCGTCCAGCCGGCGCTGCCATTCTTCCTCGGCCTTGGCCAGTTCCTGTGGCGCGAAGACCTCGGCGGCGCTCGGTACCTGCAGTTGCGGGTCGGCATCGCTCCACTGGGCATACGCCAGGTAATGCACCGGGAACAGGCGGTAGCCGCCGAGAATCTGCCGGTCCATTTCCATGGCCAATTGCTTGGTGTCTTCGAACAGTTCGCTGATGGGGGCGGCGAAGTTCACGTGGACCCGTCCCTTATAGCCAGTGATGCCTTTGGCGATGCTCACGTCATCCTCCCCTGGCGCTTTGGTGTAGCTGCCGGTGGTGGCGCGGATGTACAGCTCCCGGGCCTTGGCCTGGTCGCAGGGGTCATATTCGTAGCTGATGGACACCGGGGTCAGGTTCAGCGATTGGATGACCTCGCCAAACGGCTCGTCCTTGCGGCTCATGTGGAACATCTTGAGGATCGCCGACTCGGTGCGGTCGTCGCCATCCTTGGCCCGACCTTCGGCCTGGGCGATCCAGATCGACTGGACGTCGTTGCGGATCGAATGGTTGATATAGGCCGAGAGCAGTTGATAGGCCGCGAGTTTTTCCCGTCGTCCGCTGATGGAGCGATGGACGATGAAACTCTTGTTCAGGCGCATCAGGTCGCTGACGAACGGCTTCTGCAGCAGGTTGTCGCCAATGGCGATGCGCGGTGTCGGCAGTCCGGCGTGATACACCGCGTAATTGACGAAGGCCGGGTCCATGACGATGTCGCGATGGTTGGCCAGGAAGACATAGGCGGTGCCGGATTTGAACTGCTCGACGCCGGTATAGGTCACGCCGTCGGTGGCACGTTCAATGGTGTGGTCGACGTAGAACTCGACCTTGTCCTGCAGGGTCGCCACCGAAGTGACCCCGGCGAATTCGCGGCGCAGGCGATGGGCAATCAGGGGTTTGAGCAGCCAGCCGAACGTATTGGCAAAACGCGGGAAGCGGAAGTGGGTGAGGATATCTAGAAACGCCTTGTCGCTGAGCAGCCGGGCCAGCACCGCTGGTACTTCGCTGTCGTGGTAAGGTCGGATGGCATCGAATTCGCCCATCATGCTCTCTTGTTAGAAACGGCTAGGGTAAGAAAAGGTCTGTATCGAAAAAAGCCGGGCATGGTCTGAAAGTTCAGCTCAAACAAAAAAAGCCCTGCAAATAGACCGGCGATTATACGCATAAGTCACTCTGGAGACGGCGATGCTGGAAACCGACCATTATCAATGCCCTTACTGTGGCGAACAGGCAGAAGCTGTATTGGACCTGTCCGCCGGCGACCAGACCTATATCGAAGACTGCCCGGTGTGCTGCCGGCCCATTGTCTTCACGCTGCAAACCGATGGTCGGGAGTGGATGCTCGATGTCCACAGTGAAAATGACTGAGTGGGGCGTGGTTCTTATGCAGCGCATCTATGAGCCAGAAAATCTGATGGAAGGCGAGTTGCTCCAGTGCATGCTGGCGAGCGAGGGTATCGAGGCACACCTGCAAGGGCGCGATTTGTTGGGCGGGGCGGGGGAGTTGCCGCTGTTCGGACTGCTGGGGCTGACGGTGGAGAATGATCAGGCGCAGCAGGCGCTGGAACTGATCGCTGCGTACAATGCGGCCCAGCCATTGCCCTTTGAAGAACCGGATAGTTTTACCGGGGTGCTGGTCTGTTAGGCTGAGCGCCGATTTGCCGAGAGTTGTATTGCCCCATGTGTGGACGTTATGCCCTGTTTCGTTGGAACCCCGCTTTTGCCGCCTTGCCGGGATTTCCCGAGGATCAGCGCGCGCAGTGGAATATATCCCCCAATGATTCGGTGCTGATCCAGCGGGCCGAAAACGGCCAGCGCACTCTGGCCCGGGCCCGTTGGGGGCTGACCCCGCCCTGGCTGACGGACCTGTCGCGTACTCCGGCTCATGCCCGGGCGGAAACCCTGGCGGAGCAGCCGATGTTTCGTCAGGCGTTCCGTGAGCGCCGCTGTCTTTTACCGGCCAACGGCTTCTATGAATGGCGCGGCGGAAGTCGTAAACGGCCTTATTGGCTGACGCCGGGTGAGGGTTCGTCGATCTTCTTTGCCGCGATCTGGGAGGCCTATCCGGTACAGGAACAGGTCTGGCTGAGTACTGCGGTGGTGACTCAGGCGGCTGCCAATCTGCGTCGCCCGTTGATCCTGGATGCCGCCGCCCAGGAAGTCTGGCTCGATCCCGAGACGCCGCTACCTGCCTTGCAAGCCTTGCTCGCCAGCCCGCCTGCCGCGTTGCGCGAGCGGGTCCTGGCCAACCTGGTCAACGACCCCAAGCTCAACGGCCCCGAGTGCCTGACCCCCGCCTGATTGGCTGGCAATAGAAGCTGGCTTGCCGGCGAAAGGGCCTTGAGCCACCTTCGCCGAAAAGCCGGCTCCCAAGAGGGATGGAGCGGCGGCGTGGTGCTGGATTAAACCTTGAACTGATTGATCAGGCGCCGTTGCTGTTCGGCGAGCTTGGTCAGCCCGGCGCTGGCGGCGCTGGACTCATCGGCACCGCTTGCTACCTCGTTGGCCACCTGGCCGATGTTGATCACGTTGCGGTTGATGTCCTCGGCCACTGCGCTCTGCTCCTCGGCGGCGCTGGCGATCTGGGTGTTCATGTCGTTGATCACCGATACCGCCTGAGTGATGGTTTCCAGAGCCTGGGCTGCCTTGGCCGCATGCTCCACGCTTTGGTCGGTCTTGTGCTGGCTGTCTTCCATGACCCGCACCACTTCCCGGGTGCCCTGCTGCAGCTGCTGGATCATCGACTGGATTTCTTCCGTGGCCTGCTGGGTCTTCTGGGCCAGATTGCGCACTTCGTCGGCGACCACGGCAAAGCCGCGGCCCTGTTCGCCTGCTCGTGCCGCCTCGATCGCTGCGTTAAGGGCCAGGAGGTTGGTCTGCTCGGCAATCCCACGGATGGCAATAAGAATGGCGTTGATGTTCTCGCTGTCCTTGGCCAGGGTCTGCACCACGCCCACTGCGCGGCCGATTTCCTCGGCCAGGGCGCCAATCGAGCTGGAGGTGTCGCGCACGATCTGCATGCCCTGGCTGGCGGCCTGATCGGCATGACTGGCCGCTTGCGCGGCCTGGGTCGCATTGCGGGCCACGTCCTGGGCGGTGGCAGTCATTTCATGCACTGCCGTGGCCACTTGGTCGATTTCCACCATCTGTTTATGTACGCCCTGGTTGGTGCGAATGGCGATATCGGCGGTATGTTCCGAGGAATCGCTGACGCTCTGCACCGAGGTCACCACTTGGCTGATCATTGCCTGCAGCTTGGCCAGGAAGGTGTTGAACCCTTTGGCGATGGAGCCCAGCTCGTCGGCCCGGTCGCTGGTCAGGCGCCGAGTCAGGTCACCTTCGCCCTGGGCGATATCATCGAGCATGGCCACCATCTGCCGCAGTGGACGTGCGATGCCGTGTCCCACCAACCAGATCACCAGCAGGCCGAGGCCAGCAATCACCAAGCCGACCATGGCCATGCCGAAGGTGTCGGCCTTGCGCTGTTCGGCCAGGTCGCCTTGCAGCTTGTCCAGATCGGCCATCACCGCCCCCAGGGGCAGTTGCAGCAACAGCGTCCAGTTGGCATCGGTCTGGCCGATACCGAACGGCAGGTACAGGGCAATCTGGCCGTTGGCCTGGTCGACGTTGTAGGTCACTTCGCCGCGCTTGAGGTTGGACAGTCTGGCCACGGTGTCTTGGCGCAGCACGTCGCTGACTTTCTCGCCGAACTTGCTCGAATCCTTGGTGTAGGCCACCAGACGGCCGTTGCCGCCGATCAGGGCCATTTCCCCGGCACCGTTGTAGAGCTTCTGATTGGCAGCTACCAGCATGTCCTGAATGAAGTTCACCGACAGGTCAGCGCCGACGATGCCCTGGAATTTGCCGTTGAGCAGGATGGGCTGAATAAAGGAGGCGAGCATCACCACCTTGTCGCCGACCTTGTACGGAGCGGGGTCGATGACGCAGGACTTGAGGCTGTCCTGGGAGCACAGGTAGTACTCGCTGGTACGCACGCCGGTGGAGAGCAGGGTCCGGTCGTTGACGTCGGCCAGCTTGTCCAGGCCCAGGCTGCCGTCTTCGTTGCGGAACCACCAGGGCAGGAAGCGCCCATTGGCGGCGTCCATGCCTACCACCGATGTGCCGATGTAGGCCGCGTCGTTGTGGTCGATGGCGCCCGGCTCCCAGGCGATGTAGGCGCCGAGGATCTTCGGGTTCTGGGTGACGTTCTCCTTGATCAGGGCGATCAGCTGCTCACGGTTCAGGCTGAGTCCGGCGTGGCCTTGGGAGTCCTGGGTGCCCATCAGGGCATTGACCCGCACCAGGCCGCCGGCAATCAGCAGTGGCGCTTCCAGCTCCCGTTGGATCTGGCTGACCTGAGTCTGCGCCAGGCCGCTCAGGCGCTGTTCGATGACTTGCTCGAATTGGGCCTGGGTCCGTTCCTGCACCATTTGCTGGGTCTTGGCCCCGGAGAACAGGGCGTACAGCACCAGGGCTACAACCACGCTGAGGACAATGGCACCGGCCAGGGCGGCGACGGAAAACTGGATCGACTTGAACTTCATAGAGGCTCCGGGCGCAGGAATTTAGGTCTGCCGTGCTGTATCGGCCGCAGCCTCACCGGTCATTAGCCTGGAGAGGAGAAATGACTGTTTCAGATGGTTAAAGGTCGTTATTGGCGGGGGCGTGTTGCAGACCGTTGGCGGCCTTGGGCGGTATGTGAAGTTTTTTCGTCAGGCTCTGGATGTATCTGAATTGCGACTGAATGCGTGTTTTGCATCTGGCGCAGACACAGTTCCGCCCTTAGGATACGCGCCATGTTTTCAGGGAGGTTTCATGATGAAGAAGTCGTTACTCGTATGTGCATTGAGCGCTGCTGTGCTGCTGACCGGCTGTGAAACGGTCAATACCACTAGCGGTGGCGTGGTGGGTGTGGATCGCAAACAGTCGATGTTCAGCATGGTGTCCAGCGCTGAAGTCAACCAGTCCTACGCCCAGTCCTATCAACAGACTCTGGGTGAGGCCAGCAGCCAAGGCGTACTGGACAAGACCAGTGCCAATGCCAAGCGCCTGCAGGTCATTGCCAATCGCCTGATTGCCCAGGCACCGACCTTCCGTCCCGACTGCGCGCAGTGGAAATGGGAAGTCAACCTGATCAAGAGCGACGAGCTCAACGCCAACTGCGGTCCTGGCGGCAAGATCATTTTCTATTCCGGGCTGATCGAAAAGCTGAAACTGACCGACGATGAAATCGCTGCGGTCATGGGTCATGAAATTGCCCACGCCCTGCGCGAGCATGGTCGTGAAGCGATGTCCAAGCAGTACGCGGTCGGTGCAGGCAAGCAAATCGCTACCCTGTTCGGTGTCTCGCAGGAAACCGTAGCCCTGGGCGACAACGGGGTGAGCCTGCTGATGACTCTGCCCAACAGCCGCGAGAATGAAAACGAAGCGGACCTGATTGGTCTGGAGCTGGCTGCCCGCGCCGGTTACAACCCGAACGCGGCCATCAGCTTGTGGAACAAGATGGGCCAGGCTGCCGGTGGTTCTGCGCCGCCCGAGTTCATGAGTACTCACCCGGCTTCCACCAGCCGTATCGCCTCCCTGCAGGCGGCGATTCCAAAGGTGATGCCGTTGTATGAGCAGGCCAAGAAGTCCTGATCCATTGCTTCATTTGCGCTGAGGCTTTCGCCGGCAAGCCGGCTCCTGCAGGTTGTGTAGGAGTCGACTTGCCGGCGATTTCATTTACAGCCAGCCACTGATCTGCATGGCCTTGTACACCGCCACTACGGCGAGGATGAAGAAGGCCGTCGCCGCCAGGCGACGAATCAGGGTCAGGGGCAGCTTGTCCGCGGCGAAGTTACCCGCCAGAACCACCGGCACGTTGGCAATCAGCATGCCCAGGGTGGTGCCGATGATCACCAGCCACAGATCCGGATATTGCGCCGCCAGCATGACGGTAGCGACTTGGGTCTTGTCGCCGATTTCAGCCAGGAAGAACGCGATCAGGGTCGTGAGGAAAGGCCCGAACTTGCGTGCGGTAGTGGCTTCATCGTCATCCATCTTGTCTGGAACCAGGGTCCACAGGGCGGTGGCGGTGAAGCTGGCGGCGAGAATCCAGTGCAGGGTCGCGTCCGAGAAGAAGCTGCCGAACCAGGCACCTACCGCGCCGGCGGCCGCATGGTTGGCCAGGGTCGCGGCGACGATGCCGGCGATGATGGGCCAGGGTTTGCGAAAGCGCGCGGCAAGAATCAGGGCGAGCAGTTGCGTCTTGTCGCCGATTTCGGCCAAGGCAACAATCGCGGTGGGAACGAGGAGAGAATCCAGCATCATCAGGGTTTTCCTAAGGGGCGGGTCGACACGGCTATGACACGTACAGCCTTCCCGCCCCGGGTAAGGTGTGCGTGTCATAGGTCTTGTCAAACCCTGCGGTCCGTCTGTGCGGACTCTTGGGTCGCATGCGCCATGGTCTGAGGACCAAGTATGTTGACGCATGCCGGACGAGCGTGGCGCTCGTGGGAGACTACTCCCCTAGGACGGAGCGGATTCTGCCTAGGCAAACTCCATTCGGCAAGCCTTGTTTGCGAAAAGAAGGTCAGCCGCGCTTGGCCCGATAAATCCGAAATCCCTGGCCTTCGGCCTTGATTGCGCAGGGTCCAAGGTGCTCTTCGATCAGGGGTTGGTAGCGCAGGAAGCTGTTGGCCACTACCCGTAGTTCGCCGCCTTTTTGCAGATGTTTCGCCGCTTTTCGCAGCAGGTTTTCTGTGGCTTGGTAATCGGTGTGGACCCCGGTATGGAAGGGGGGATTGGTCAGAATGCAGTTCAACTCCATGGGTGCGGCATCAATCCCGTCGCCGGTCAGTACCTCGGCTTCAAGACCGTTGGCGGTCAGGGTCAGGCGACTGCTGGCGGCGGCAAAGGCGTCCACATCCAGCAAGGTCACGCTGTTGTCCGGGTAGCGGCGCTTCACTGTGGCCCCCAGCACCCCGGCGCCACAGCCGAAGTCCAGCAGGTGGCCGGCGGGCAAGTGATCCAGATGCTCCAGCAACAGCGCGGTGCCGCGGTCCAGGCGCCCGTGGCTGAACACTCCCGGCAGGCTGACGACCGTCAATGGACCTTCGGCCAGGGGCAGTTCGTATTCCTGGGCCAGACTCTCCAGCGCCACTGGTTCGGGAGCGTTGGCGACTGTGACCTGCCACAGCTGGCAGTGGCGCGCGCTGTCGAGCTTGCGCGGTTTGCCGAAAGGGTTGAGTTGTTTGGCGGCGCTCTCCACGCCGCTGCGCTTCTCGCCCACCAGATACAGCTCGCGTCCGGCCAGGCGTGAGGCCAGGGCGTTGAGCAGGTAGTCGGTGAGGTCCTTGGACTTGGGCAGGAACAGCACGGCGCTGTCGAAGGATTCTGTCGGTGCTTCTACGCCAAAGTGGCTGCGGCCTGGAAAGCGTGCCTCCAGGGCCGCGTGGTCACCGGCGTGCCAGCTCCAGCCACGGGCATTGGGCAGACGCCCGAGCAGGTCATCCGCGGTCAGGCCGGCCAGCAGCAGTGAGCCTTGAAACAATTGAGCTTGGCGTAACAGTACTTCACTGCGTGTGTCCATGATCCGCACCCGAAAAAAGTGGCGAAGTTTATCAACTCACGACACGCAGTGGGGCGCCACTGAAGAAGGCTTGGGCATTTTCCGTCAGTTGCCCGACGATTCGCTGGCGAGCTTCGCGGCTGCCCCAGGCATTGTGCGGCGTGACGATCAGGCGTGGGATATCACCGGCCAGCAGTGGATTGCCGTTCACCGGCGGTTCGACGCTCAGGACGTCGGTGGCCGCACCACCCAGATGACCACTGCGCAGCGCATCGGCCAGGGCCTGTTCGTCAATCAGGCCGCCGCGGGCGGTGTTGACCACCAGGGCACCGGGCTTGAGTAGGGCCAGTTCCCGGGCACCGATGAAGTTTCGGGTGTGTTCGTTGAGTGGGCAGTGCAGGGTCAGGGCATCCACTTGTGGCAGCAGCTCCTCCAGCGGCAGGCGATCCGGTCGAGCCGGGCGTCCGGGGATCTGCCCCAATACCACGCGCATGCCAAAGGCTTCGGCCAGGCGTGCCACGGCGCTGCCCAGCTCGCCATTGCCCAGCAGACCCAGGGTCTTACCCGCCAGTTCGATGATGGGGAAGTCCAGCAGGCAGAACTGCTTGGCCTGTTGCCAGCGGCCGGCGGCCACGGCTTGTTGGTAGTCGGCAACCCGAGTGGCGAGATTGAGCAGCAGCATCAGGGTGTGCTGGGCCACCGACGGAGTGCCATAACCTTGGCAGTTGCTGACGCTGATGCCTTGTTGGCGGGCAGCGGCCAGATCGACATTGTTGGTGCCGGTGGCGGCCACCAGGATCAGTTGCAGATCAGGGCAGGCTGCCAGGGTCTCGGCGCTCAGGGCCACCTTGTTGCTGATGGCGACCTGCGCACCCTGCAAGCGCTCGGTCACTTGGTCCGCGGGGGTGTGGGCATGCACTTGCAGGGGGCTGAAGCACTCATGCAGCGCACTCAGATCCAGGTCGCCCAGGTCCAGTGAGCTGTGATCGAGGAAGACGGCGCGGCGATTGTTGATCATGAACTGTACCTTTTGCACGAGGGATCTAAGGCGTAATCTGCCGAGCCTAACAGATGAAATAATTAGACATACACAGGAGCCTGCATGTACCTCACCGAGTTCTTGACCGTTGCCCTGATCCACTTGCTGGCGGTGGCCAGCCCCGGCCCGGACTTTGCCGTGGTGGTGCGCGAAAGCGTCACCCACGGCCGCCGCGCCGGTACCTGGACTGCCCTGGGAGTGGGCTGTGCGATCTTCCTGCACGTGGGTTACTCGCTGCTGGGGATCGGCCTGATCGTTTCCCAGTCCATCGTGCTATTCAACGCCCTGAAGTGGTTGGCGGCGGCGTATCTGCTGTACATCGGCTACAAGGCCCTGCGTGCTCAGCCGGCCAAGCCGGCGGCGGACGACCTGCACAAGGAAGCCGGAGAGCGTACCGCGCGCGGTGCCTTTACTTCCGGTTTTGTCACCAATGGCTTGAACCCCAAGGCGACCCTGTTCTTCCTCTCGCTGTTCACCGTGGTGATCAACCCGCACACCCCCCTGGCGATCCAGGCCGGTTATGGGGTGTATCTGGCGGCGGCCACCGCAGTCTGGTTCTGCCTGGTAGCCATGCTCTTCAGCCAGCAACGGGTGCGTGCCGGCTTCGCCCGCATGGGGCACTGGTTCGACCGCACCATGGGCGCGGTGCTGATCGCCATCGGCGTGAAACTGGCCTTCACCGAGATGCATTGAACACTCTCCCCGGACGGGGCACGCAGGATCTCCTGAACCGCGCGAGTACTGGCCTGGAGCTAGTATTGGTGCGGCCCTGCAAATCATCCCTTTGGCTGATTTAGCCGGCGCACGGGAACTTTAGAGTGGTCATCCTCCAGTCACGACCGAGCCGTCAGAAAAGGGATTCTTATGTTGCAGACTCGTGTTATTCCCCCCGCCGAAGGCGCTTATCAATACCCGCTCCTGATCAAGCGGTTGCTGATGTCCGGCGCGCGCTACGAGAAAACCCGCGAAATCATCTATCGCGACCAGTTGCGCTACACCTATCCGACCCTGATCGAGCGGGTGGCGCGTCTGGCCAATGTGTTGACTGCGGCCGGGGTCAAGGCCGGAGATACCGTGGCGGTGATGGACTGGGACAGCCATCGCTACCTGGAGTGCATGTTCGCCATCCCGATGATCGGTGCGGTGATCCACACCATCAACGTGCGCCTGTCACCGGAGCAGATCCTCTACACCATGAACCACGCCGAGGACCGCTTCGTGCTGGTCAACAGCGAGTTCGTCGGTCTGTATCAGGCCATCGCCGGGCACTTGACCACGGTGGAGAAAACCCTGCTGCTCACCGACGCACCGCAGAAGACTGCCGAACTGCCGAATCTGGTGGGCGAGTATGAGACCTTGCTGGCCGCCGCCAGCCCCCAGTATCAGTTCGAGGACTTTGACGAGAACTCGGTGGCCACCACCTTCTACACCACCGGCACCACCGGCAATCCCAAGGGGGTGTATTTCACCCATCGGCAACTGGTGCTGCACACCATGGGCGTCTCCACCATCATGGGCTCCATCGACAGTGTGCGCCTGCTAGGCACCAACGATGTGTACATGCCCATTACGCCGATGTTCCATGTGCATGCCTGGGGGCTGCCTTATGTGGCCACCATGCTTGGGCTCAAGCAGGTCTATCCCGGGCGTTACGATCCGGAGTACCTGGTGGAGCTGTGGCGCCGGGAGAAGGTCACCTTCTCCCACTGTGTGCCGACCATCCTGCAGATGGTGCTCAATGCCAAGGCGGCCCAGAACACCGATTTCGGTGGCTGGAAGATCGTCATCGGCGGCAGTGCGCTGAACCGCGCGCTGTACGAGGCGGCCAAGGCCAAGGGGATTCAACTGACGGCCGCCTACGGCATGTCGGAGACTGGTCCGCTGGTGTCCTGCGCCCACCTCAACGATGAACTGATGGCGGGCAGCGAAGACGAGCGCACCACTTACCGGATCAAGGCCGGGGTGCCAGGGCCCTTGGTGGAGGCAGCGATCATCGATGCCGAGGGCAACTTCCTGCCGGCGGACGGTGAGTCCCAGGGCGAGCTGGTGCTGCGTGCGCCCTGGCTGACTGAAGGCTATTTCAACGAGCCGCAGAAGGGCGCCGAGCTCTGGGAGGGCGGCTGGCTGCATACCGGCGACGTGGCGACCCTGGACAGCATGGGGGTGATCGACATCCGTGACCGGATCAAGGACGTGATCAAGACCGGTGGCGAGTGGATCTCCTCCCTGGACCTGGAAGACCTCATCAGTCGCCATGCGGCGGTACGTGAAGTAGCAGTGGTGGGCATCGCCGATCCACAGTGGGGCGAGCGCCCGTTTGCCTTGCTGGTGATCCGCGAAGGCCATGAGATTGGTGCCCGTGAGCTCAAGGAACACCTCAAGCCGTTCGTGGAGCTGGGGCACCTGAGCAAGTGGGCGATTCCCAGCCAGATCGCCCTTGTTACTGAAATTCCCAAGACCAGCGTTGGTAAGCTCGACAAGAAGCGCATCCGCGTCGACATCAGCGAATGGCAAGCCAGTAACAGCACCTTCCTCTCCACGCTTTGAGCGTCCTCTGCCGTGCCCGTCCGGGCACGGCATGCCCATCCGACAAGCCTTTGCCTTGTGCTCACGAGATTTTCAGCCATCCTTACCGCGCCGTCTTTCAACGGTTGTGGCAAAGGACTGTTCCAATGCGGTGGTCGGCTGCAAATCACACTTTAGAGGGATCAAGCAGTAATCCCTGCTGGATATAGTCCGCCTACGGATTTTTCTGAACGACGGAGCACTGTGGGGTGCTCGCGCCATGCAACTTCGGAACCGGGCAAGTGTTCATCCAACCGGTATTCGAAGCGTTTTCAGAAGAGCGTACTGCCATAAAAATAATGCACATGGAGTAGCGTCGATGACATCAGCAAACCAGTTCTGGCGCCGGGCGAAACTGCCCCTGGCCGTCGGTCTCGCCTCCACGCTCGCCGGGCCTGCATTCGGCGTCAGCTTCAATATCGGTGAAATCGAAGGCAGCTTCGATTCGTCCCTGTCGGTGGGGGCCAGTTGGTCGACCGCCGGACGCAACAAGGACCTGATCGGGGTCAACAATGGCGGCAAGGGTCTGTCCCAGACCACCGATGACGGCCACTTGAACTTCAACAAGGGGCAGACCTTCTCGAAGATCTTCAAGGGCATTCATGACCTGGAATTGAAGTACGGCGATACCGGTGTGTTTGTCCGTGGCAAGTACTGGTATGACTTCAAGCTCAAAGACGAAGACATGGACTTCAAGAACATCAGTGACAACAACCGCAAGGAAGGCGCCAAGTCCTCCGGCGGCCAGATCCTCGATGCCTTTGTCTATCACAACTACTCCATCGCCGATGAACCGGGCTCGGTGCGTTTGGGCAAGCAGGTAGTGAGTTGGGGTGAAAGTACCTTCATTGGCGGCGGTATCAACTCGATCAACCCGATCGACGTGTCGGCATTCCGCCGTCCCGGTGCCGAGGTCAAGGAAGGTCTGATTCCGGTCAACATGTTCTACATCTCCCAGAACCTGACCGAGAACCTGTCGGCCGAAGCTTTCTATCAATTGGAATGGGACCAGACCGTTACCGACAACTGCGGGACCTTCTTCTCGCAGCCGGACAACATTTCCGATGGCTGTGACGACAATCTGCGTCTGCTCGCCAAGCGTTCGACCATCACCGCCACGGCCCCGGGCCGGGCGGCCCTGGCGGCGATGCAGGCTCGTGGCGTCGATGTCAATGAAGAGGGTGCGCTGGTGCGTCGCAGTGGCGACCGCGATGCTCGTGACAGCGGCCAGTTCGGTGTGGCTTTCCGTTACAACTTCGAGCCGCTGGACACCGAGTTCGGCGCCTACTTCATGAACTATCACAGCCGTGCGCCGATCTTCAGCGCCACCGGTGCACCTCAGTCGGCCTATACCATCGCCCCGGGCTTTGGCACGTTGGCGCCGGTGTGGATTGCCGGTAACTCGAAGTACTTTGTCGAGTATCCGGAAGACATCCGCCTGTACGGGCTGAGCTTCTCCACCACCTTGCCTACAGGGACCGCCTGGAGCGGCGAACTGAGTTATCGGCCGAATGCGCCGGTTCAGTTGAACAGCACCGATATCCTCTACTCTGCTGTCCGGCCTCTGGGAGGCAACTTCACCAATGCTTCCTTGCTCGATGGGATTCCTGGACAAGACCTTCATGGCTATCGCCGTAAAGAGATTACCCAGTTCCAGACCACCTTCACGCACTTCTTCGACCAGGTCATGGGTGCCAGCCGCCTGACCCTGGTAGGCGAACTCGGGATCACTCGTGTGGGTGGCCTGGAGAGCAAATCGGATGTGCGTTATGGCCGCGATCCCGTGTTCGGCCCTGGTGCCCTGCCTGCCACTCCCGGTGGACAGAACAGTTGCCGGGTGCTCAATGCCGCCACCATTGCCGGCGCAGGCCCAGGAGCCGATGCCAGTAACCTCACTTCCAACTGCAACAACGATGGCTTCACCACCGCCACCTCCTGGGGTTACCGCGGCCGGGCGATCTGGGAATACCCGGATGTATTCGCTGGTGTGAACCTCAAGCCGAACGTGGCCTGGTCCCATGACGTCAAGGGCTACTCGCCAGGTCCTGGCGCCAACTTCGAGGAAGGCCGCAAGGCCATCAGCCTGGGGCTGGATGCCGAGTACCAGAACACCTACACCGCGAGCCTGGCCTACACCAACTTCTTTGGTGGCGACTACAGCACCGTGGATGATCGGGACTTCCTCGCCTTGAGCGTTGGCGTGAACTTCTAAGCACACTGCATTTTCAGGAAGAACAACAATATGAACATCACCAAGAGTCTGTTGCACATCGGTGTGCTGGGACTGTCACTGCTGGCCACCGGGGTCATGGCCGCGGTCTCGGCCGATGAAGCGGCCAAGCTGGGCACCAGCCTGACGCCGATGGGCGCGGAAATGGCCGGTAACGCTGCCGGTACCATTCCCGCCTGGAAACCCCTGGCAACCAACGCCGGTACCGTGGACAGCAAGGGTTTCCTGTCCAACCCATACGGCAGCGAGCAGCCGCTGTTCACGATCACTGCGCAGAACGTCGAGCAGTACAAGGACAAGTTGGCCCCCGGGCAGTACGCGATGTTCAAGCGCTACCCGGAAACCTTCAAGATGCCGGTTTACCCGTCTCATCGCGGGGCCACGGTGCCTGCTGAGGTGTTCGCCGCCATCAAACGCAATGCCACCAACACCAACCTGGTGTCCGGCGGCAACGGCCTGGAGAACTTCGAAACCGCGATTCCGTTCCCGATCCCGAAAAGCGGTGTGGAAGTCATCTGGAACCACATCACTCGCTATCGCGGTGGCAGCGTGACCCGTCTGGTGACCCAGGCCACGCCACAGGCCAACGGCTCCTACAGCCTGGTGTACTTCCAGGACCAGTTCGTGTTCCGCGACAAGATGAAGGACTACGACCCGAAAAACCCGGGCAACATCCTGTTCTACTTCAAGCAGAAGGTGACGGCCCCGGCGCGTCTGGCCGGTGGCGTGCTGCTGGTCCACGAAACCCTCGACCAAGTGAAGGAGCCGCGTTCGGCCTGGGTCTACAACGCTGGCCAGCGTCGTGTGCGCCGTGCCCCGCAAGTCTCCTATGACGGCCCGGGTACCGCCGCCGATGGTCTGCGGACTTCCGACAACCTGGACATGTACAACGGTGCGCCGGATCGCTACGACTGGAAACTGGAAGGCAAGAAGGAGATGTACATCGCCTCCGACAGCTACAAGCTCGACTCGCCGAGCCTGAAGTACGCCGACATCATCAAGGCCGGACACATTAACCAGGACTTGGCTCGCTACGAGCTGCGTCGGGTCTGGCATGTGGTCGCCACCTTGAAGGAAGGTCAGCGGCACATCTATGCCAAACGTGACTTCTATATCGACGAAGACACCTGGCAGGCTGCGGTGATCGACCACTATGACGGTCGTGGTCAACTGTGGCGTGTGGCCGAAGCCCATGCCGAGAACTACTACGACAAGCAAGTACCGTGGTATGCCCTGGAAACCCTCTACGACCTGCAGTCCGGCCGCTACCTGGCACTGGGCATGAAGAACGAAGAGAAGCAGGCGTATGACTTTGGCTTCACCGCGACCACCAGCGACTTCACTCCAGCCGCCTTGCGTCAGGACGGGGTTCGCTGATCCGCTGCAAATAGAGGCCGCATCCTCGGAAATTGCCCCGACTGGCTCGGGGCTTTTTTTTGCCTGGAAGATTGTGGATTCGCAGATATGCACAACAATCTAGGCTGTTCCGGCAGGCTTTCTCTAGGTGAATTAGTAGGTTGCCGGATAAACAACCGAAATAACGACTGATCAATCAGCTGTATCTGACCCATTTGGTCATAGTCTTTTTCACTCGAATGGTCGCAAAAATCTTCAACAGGTCGCTTTTTACCGCTAGTCTGCGGGCATCTGCTACGCCGACAACCCTACATCAATAAGAGTTGGCCATGACTGAGCTGTCCCCCCTTCAACGGTCTGCCAGCGCGGTGATTCCTGCGTTGGAAGGGCGTTTCTATCGACCCCCTCTGCCCGACGGATACGTGCAGCGGCCGCGTCTTTGCGAGCGCTTGAGTGCCGGGTTGAAGGGCAGGCTGTTGCTGGTCAGTGCGCCGGCCGGGTTCGGTAAGAGCTCGTTGGCGGTGGAGTTTTGCCAGGGCTTGCCGGGCAACTGGCAGAGCCTATGGCTGGGGTTGAGCCGCCGGGACAGCGATCCCGGGCGTTTTCTCGAACGCTTGCTGGCCGGTTTGCAGCAGTACTTTCCCCAATTGGGCCGGCAGTCTCTCGGTCTGTTGAAAATGCGCCAGCGCCATCAGCCTTTCGCCTTTGAAGAGTGGCTGGATGGCTTGCTGGACGAACTGGCGCTTCACCTGTCTAGCAGCAGGCCGTTGTTGCTGGTCCTGGACGACTATCACCTGGCCCAGGGGCCGGTGCTTGATCGTTGCTTGCAGTTTTTCCTCAATCACCTGCCCGACGGCCTGCTGGTGCTGGTCACCAGCCGCCAGCGTCCGGATTGGCATCTGGCGCGGCTGCGGCTTTCACGACAGTTGCTGGAGCTGCATGAGCAGGATTTGCGCCTGACCCATGACGAGTCCCTCAGCTTGTTGGACCGCCACAGCAGTTCCTTGCGCGGCGAGGCTCTGGAAAGTCTGATCCAGCGCAGCGAGGGCTGGGTTGCCGGGCTGCGTTTCTGGCTGTTGGCAGCGTCCGAGGCTGGTGCGCTGGGCACCTTGCCTCAGGGACTGCATGGGGGCGAAGGGCTGATCCGCGACTACCTGCTGGAAGAGGTCATCGACTGCCTGCCCGCCGAGGTCCAGGCATTCCTCTATGACACGGCGCCCCAGGAGCGCTTCTGCGCCGAGCTCTGCGACGCCCTGCGCGAAGCGCATGACAGTGCCGAGATCCTGGGTTTCCTGCAGGCTCACCAAGTGTTCCTGGTGCCATTGGACGAACACGGGCACTGGTATCGCTATCACCATCTGTTTTCCGATCTGCTGCGTACCCGACCCACGGCCAATACCCTGGTGCCGGCCGCCAGCCTGCATTTGCGTGCCTGTCGTTGGTTCAACGCTCAGGGGCTGCTGGATGAAGCCGTGGAGCAGGCGCTGCGTGCCGGACACCTGGATGTGGCAGCCAACCTGGTGCAGAACCTGTCGGAGGAGCAACTGCTGGCGGAGCAGAATGTCGGCATGCTGCTGCGCTGGAAGATGGACCTGCCCGACAGCCTGCTGATCAGCACACCGCGGCTGATCGTGCTCTACAGCTGGGCCCTGGGCCTGGCCTGCCAGTTGGACGCGGCAGAGGAACTGGCGGATCACCTGAGTCGTTTCCTGCCGGCGCCTTCGGCCACTGCGCAAAAGTCGATGCTGGCGCAATGGCTGGCCTTGAGCGGGATCATCGCTCGCGGGCGGGGCCAGCGGGAACGGACCCTGGCCTACTGCGGCGAGGCTCTGGAAAGCCTGCCGCACAAGCGTTACGGACAGCGTCTGATGTGTCTGTCGACCTTGTCCAACCTGGCGATTACCGACGCCGACCTGTGGCGCGCCCGCAGTCTCAATCGCGAATCCCTGGAGCTGGCGCAGCGGGTCGGCAATCCGCTGTTCGAGGCCCTGGCCCATTACGATCGGGCCCGGGTTCTGCAGGCGCGGGGCGAGGTGCTCAGAGCGCTGGAGGAGGTGCACCAAGGGTTGCGACGGCTGCAGGGACTGTCGGCTCAGCGGCTGTACGCGGTGCGGGCCCGGCTGACCCTGTATGAAGGTTATCTGTTGACGCTGCGTGCCCAGCCTGAGGCCGGCCTGGTGCGTTTACAGGCCGGGTTGCTGGAGGCGCGGGCCTGCCGCGACATCAGCGTGTTGATCGCCCATTGCGTGATCGCCAAGCAGGAAGGCCTGCGGAGCGAGTTTTCCCGGGCCTTTGCCGAGTTGGCCGAGGCCGAGCGCCTGATGCATATCTGGGACGTGCCGCCGATCTACTACTTGGCGATGATCACCCTGGTGAAGTGCGAGCTCTGGCTGGCCCAGGGCCGCATCGACCTGGCCGAGGCCTGGCTGGCGCGTCTGGGCCAGACCTACACTGGAGAACAGGCTGCGGCGCCGCCGGAGTTCCATCCGCAGTTGCCCTTGCACATCGAATTGCAGCAAGCCCAACTGGAAACCATCAAGGGCGACTCCGCCCGGGCCGAACAGCGCTTGAGTCGATTGGTGGAGCATGGCCAGCAAAGCGGTCGGCAGTTGTTGAGCGTTATGGCCCTGACCCAGAAAACCCTGCTGTTGCTGGCGTCCGGGCGCGGCGCAGAGGCACGACGGGACTTTGCCCAGGCCCTGGAAGCAGCGGTGGGGGGCGCAGTGCAACCTTTCGAGAGCTTGATCCGCAGTCACCCCTGCTGGATGCGCGAGCAATTGCAGCACTGTGTGTCGACCGCTTTGACCCAGGCTCTGTTGCAGCGTTTGCCTGCTGCCCCCCGTGAGCTTCCCGAGGCGGCTCATAGTGAGTCGTTGAGTTCCCGGGAGTTGTCGGTGCTGCAATTGATTGCTCAGGGGTGTTCCAATCAGGAAATCAGCGAGCGCTTGTTCATTTCGCTGCATACGGTGAAAACCCACGCCAGCCATATCAACAGCAAGTTGGGGGTTGAGCGACGTACACAGGCAGTGGCGCGGGCCCAGGAGTTGGGGTTGCTGGGGTAGGCGCTACTCTGCCGGCCAGGGCTTGTAGCGGCCGCGTAGCGGTCGGCCGACCGGCTGCAGCTGCGCCGTGATACAGCGCCGGGCCCGGGGTTATCGGGCCAGGTGCTGTTTGCAGTAATCGGCGAACAGGCGCGCCGGCTTGGTCAACTGGCCACGCTTGAGCCAGGCCGCCACCAGGCCGGAACCGGTCACGTCCTCGACAATATCCACGCACACCACCGGCTTGCCGTCGTAGGAGCACTGGGAGTGGGGGCGGGTTACCAGAATCGAAAAGCCGAAGCCCTGGCCCACCATGCCCCGCACCATCTCGATGGAGGGCGAGCTGAAGGCGATCTGTGGCGTCAATCCCAGTTCCTCGAACAGGCTGACGAAGTAGGTCCGGCTCGGTTGCACATCCAGCAGGATCATTGGTTCCAGGCTCAGGTCACGCAGTGAAACCTGGGCCTGCTGGGCGTAGCGGTGGTCGGCGGGAAGCAACGCATAGGGACGTTGCGGTGGCATCAGTGGTTCGGTTTCGATGGTGCCGTCCAGTTCGTGCTCGTACAGGATCACCAAGTCGAACGCACCGCCGGTCAAGCCCTGTACCAGTTCCTGCTGTTCGCCATCGCGGATGCGGATTTCCACCCCGGGATACAGAGCACTGAAGCCGGCGATCAACTGCGGCAGATACAGCGGTGCCACGGTTTCAAAGCAACCGATGTCGATCTGTCCGGCCACCACGTCGTTGTCCGCCAGGGCGTTCTGCTCGAACTCCTTGGCCATGCGCAGCAGTTCCTGAGCCTTGCGGTAGAAGCGTGCACCACTTGGGGTCAGGGACACACCCAGGGCGTGGTGGCGGATCAGCAATTGCACGCCGAAGCTGTCCTCCAGGCCCTTGATGGCGGTGGAGATCGACGGCTGGGCGATATACAGCTTGCGTGACGCTTCAGCGACGCTGCCGCATTCGACGGTGGTGATGAAGTACTTGAGTTGACGCAGATTGTAGGCGGCCACAGCGAACCTCGTTCTGATCCGGCTCTAGAGTGCACTGCGAAAGATGCAGCCCGCTTCCTGCAAGCAAGTTATGCACCGACAAGCCTCCCGGGCTTGGTTTCTTGTCCGTCAACGATACTCACAAACGCTGTCGGAAAGGGCGGGGTCTAGGCAGTTTTTTCATCGCTTGTGAGCAGGTATTTCCTGGCCTTAACCGATCTCGGCCAGGACGATGGTTTTCAACTTTACGCCTCTGGAGCGCTCTGCGGTGCAGGCAGCTCCTCGGCGGGCGGGGCGGCATTGAAGTCCAGGGTGACCGTGAAGCGTTGCTGTTCCATCAGCACCTCAATGCGCCAGCCGAGCCGGGCACTGAGTTGCCGCATCAGTTCCAAGCCCAGGCCATAGCCAAAGTCGTTGGATGGCTCCAACTGCTTGGCTTCCCGGATGCGGTTGACGATGCGCAGTTGTGGGTAGTCGAAATTGATCTCGACACTGCCCTCATCGGCGTATTGCAAGGCATTGCGCAGGAAGTTGCCCACCACGATGCGGCAGGCGGTCAGAGGCAGGCGGCAAGGGGTACTGCTGATGTCCAGCAGCAGTTCGATATCCCGTGTGCCGATCAGGTAGCGGTGTTCCTCGATCAATTCAGTGACCAGGCCGCTCATGTCGATGGGCTCCTCGGGCAAGGGTTCGGGCAGTTCCCGACTCATCCACAGCAAGGTTTCGGCGATGCGCTGCATGTTCAATACCGAGCGCTCGATACGTTGCAGGGGTGGCGGCAGGACGCCGCCGGATTGCAAGGTCAGCAGTTCGATATTGGCCTTGAGCACCGCCAGTGGGGTGCGCAACTCATGGCTGGTGTAGCGCAGCAGGCGGCCTTCGCGCAGGCTGGCGGCCTGTACCTGCTGCACGCTTTGGGCCAGGGCATCGGCCAGCATGTTGAACTCCTTGAAGCCGAAACTCGGCCGCTGACTGGATACCGCGTCCGCATCCTTGAGGGTGGAGGACCATTGGGCCAGGCGCCCCAGGGGCCGTACCAGCCACCAGACCAGCAGGGCAATGATAATCAGCGCCGGGACGAACACCGCCAGGCTGATGAAGTTGACGCCGCGCAACTCTCGCTCGATGTAGGCGTCGGACAGTGGCGTCTCCACTTCACCGCCTTCTTCTTTGTCGTGGTCGACGTCGTACATGTACAGGGTCTTGCCGTCGCTAAGCGGCTGGGCCAGTACCACCCGCCCTTCATCCTCGTCATCGGACTCCAGGTCGCCAAACGCCTGCACCGCACCGAAGGACAGGCTGGGTGGGGTATCCAGCATCTGACGGATTTTCTCCGGCAGCGCCTCCTTGCCGATGACGCTGGTATAGAAGTAGTTATGCGGCGGTGGGGTGTTTGGATCTTTCTTGTAATGCCTGGCGAAGTACTGGGCTTCCTCCTCCATCATTGCGCTGGCGGTATAGAGCAGGCCACGGACACTGTATTCGGGCAGCAGCAGGCTGTAGATCAGCAACACCACGGCAATCAGCAGCAGGAAGCTGCCGCTGATCACCCATTTCAGACCCAGACCGTTACGCATGTGACCTCATCTGAATGCCAATACCAGGGAGGGTGTGGATCAACGGTTGGCCGAAGGATTTGTCCACGGTCTTGCGCAATCGGTGCATGTGCACCTTGAGGGTATTGCTGTCCGGTGGCTCGTCGCCCCAGATCGTTGTCTCCAGGCGTTCCCGGGTTACCGGTTCCGGACTGGCACGCATCAGGCACTCCAGCAGGGTCCAGCAAATGGGTGACAGATGCAGTTCTTGCCCGGCGCGGCTGACCTTGCGGGTAGACAGCTCCATCACCAGGTCGGCCACTTGCAGGCGGCTTGCCTGGCCGCTGCGGCGCATGCTCAGGGCTCGGATACGGGCCACCAGTTCCGCCATTTCAAAGGGCTTGACCAGATAGTCGTCGGCCCCGGCGGCGAAGCTGGCGAGTTTGTCGGAAAGGGCATCCAGCGAGGTGAGCATCAGGATCGGCGTCTGGCTGCCTTGCTGGCGCAACTGTTGGCACAGCTGCTGGCCGTCCAGTCGCGGCAACATGATGTCCAGCAGGATGACGTCGTAGTGCTGGCTTAAAGCCAGGTTAAGGCCGGTCTGGCCATTGCTGGCGTGGTCGCAGACGATGCCGCTGATTTCCAGGTACTCGATGACGGTGTTGGCCAGGTCGAGATTGTCCTCGACCAATAGCAGTTGAATATGCACGGAAACGTCCCCTTGGACCCTTGGCGCTCGATGGGCCGAAGGATAGCGGAGTCAGGCCGGTTTCTGCGGATGTTTACCCGGTGTTAACCCGGCCGTCTCTAAGCTTGGGCTCTTCTTAACTCCAGAGCGTGGCACAGCCATGAACCTGATTTCGGTAGTCAAAGGAATCCTACTGGTCCTGATACTTCTCGTCCTGATGGCCTGCGTCCTGCCTTCCCAGGCACCTTTGGGGCGCCTGGGAGGGGGCGGCCCCCTGAGTTGGTTACTGATTGGCCACAGTGTTGAGCGGGCGGGATCCGAGCATGTCATCACTGCATGCTGATAAGGCCGGCGCCAGCTACACCGATCAGTTGGTGCTGTGCCTGGTGCTGATTCTCTGTGTATCGATCTCCCTGGGGATCTACATCATGCGCTTCAATGCGCAGATCGACCGGCAGCGCGAATTGTCCCCGGTGCACCTGCTCGAATGCGGCCAGGGGCGCGGGGCCTTCATTGTCGACCCTTATGGCCAGCGCAGTAGCAGTGACAACTGTTTCCTGGTGGATGAGGACGATTAGCTTCGGGGCCGCTCGGCACTCAGATTGATTCGCCGTCGAGTTCAAGCACAAGAAACGTGGTTCTTGCGCTTGAATCTCGTTTTACAGTGTCGGCGTACTAAGAGGACGGCCATGGACCACCGGGTTCCGGGTCCGATTCCACTGGCGGATTGAAGGAGACCTGAGATGTCCTGCGTATTCAAACTGATGCCGTCCCCCGTTGGCCAACTGACCCTGGTGGCCAGAGGGAGCAAGCTGGCGGCGATTCTCTGGGAGCACGAACGGCAGAACCGGGTACGTCTCGGGCCGTTGCAGGAGTCGGTTGATCATCCCATTCTGCTGGAAGCCGAGCGCCAGCTTCGGGAATACTTTGCAGGCAGCCGTGAGCGCTTCGAGCTTGAGCTGGATTTCGTCGGTACCGAGTTTCAGTGCAAGGTCTGGCAGGCTTTGCTGACCATCCCTTTCGGTGAGACCCGCAGCTACAGCCAGATCGCCCAGCAGATTGGCAGTCCCAAGGCGGTGCGGGCGGTGGGCGCAGCCAATGGCCGGAACCCGATCTCGATTGTGGCCCCCTGTCACCGAGTGATCGGTGCATCGGGGAGCCTGACCGGCTTTGCCGGAGGGCTTGAAGCCAAGCAATTCCTGCTGGCGCTGGAGGGGGAGGAGACGCTGCAACTGGCGTTCTGAGTGAGTGCTGGCGGCGAGCTGTGCCAGAATGGGCCATCGATTTTTTCTGGAACGCTTCCATGGACGCCGCCAAACCCAGCCTTATCCGCGAAACCTTCCCCGTCGGCCCTTTGCAGTGCAACTGCACCATCATTGGCGACCCGCTGACCAAGAAAGCCATAGTTGTCGATCCGGGAGGCAATCCCGATTTGATCATGGCTCGCCTCGATGCCCTGGGATTGAAGGTGGTGAGCATCATTCATACCCATGCGCACCTGGATCATTTTCTCGCTTCCGGGCAGATGAAGGAAAAGACCGGCGCCACTTTGCATCTGCATAAGGACGACCAGTTCCTGTGGGACAACCTGGAGATGCAATGCAGCATGTTCGGCGTGCCCTACACGCCTGTTCCGTCCCCGGACCGCTGGCTGGACGACGATGAGGAACTGGCCTGCGGTTGCGGCGTGGCCCTGCATACTCCCGGGCACACTCCGGGTTCCATGAGTTTTTGGTTTTCCGAGGCTAAGCTTCTGATTGCCGGCGACACGCTGTTCAAGCGCGGGGTCGGGCGCACGGACTTGTGGGGCGGGGATCAGGCCACTCTGGTGCGTTCGATCAAGCAGCGTCTGTATACCCTTGATGAAGATGCCACAGTGGTTGCCGGGCACGGTCCAGACACTCGATTGGGCGATGAGATGCGCCAGAATCCGTTTGTGAGGGCCTGACTTTTAGCCAGGCCGCTGACGGAATTTTTGCCACTCTGTGTGTTCCAACGCTAGCTAAGGTCTGTTGCCAACGTCCGCTGCACCACAGAATGCAAAATGTAGGAGTTTTCCATGTTCACCTCGCGTCGTTTGATTGTTGTCGCTACTGCTGTGGCCTTGTTGTCCGGCTGCGCTTCGCCTAACCCCTATGACAATCAGGGGCAGGCCGACGGCGGCTCGTCGGGCATGAGCAAAACTGCAAAATACGGTGGCCTGGGTGCCCTGGCTGGTGCATTGGCCGGTGCTGCCATTGACCACAATAACCGTGGCAAGGGCGCGTTGATCGGTGCCGCGGTGGTGGGGGCATCCGCCGCCGGTTACGGTTACTACGCCGACCAGCAGGAGAAGAAACTGCGCGCCAGCATGGCCAATACCGGGGTTGAAGTGCAGCGTCAGGGTGATCAGATCAAGCTGATCATGCCGGGCAACATCACGTTTGCCACTGATTCGGCGAATATCGCCCCAAGCTTCTACCAACCGCTGAACAACCTGGCCAACTCCCTGCGCGAGTTCAACCAGAACCAGATCGAGATCGTCGGCTACACCGACAGCACTGGCAGCCGTCAGCACAACATGGACCTTTCCCAGCGTCGTGCCCAGAGCGTGGCGACCTACCTCACGTCTCAGGGGGTGAGCAGTGCCAACCTGTCCGCTCGCGGTGCTGGTCCGGACAATCCGATTGCCAGCAACGCCGACGTCAATGGCCGTGCGCAGAACCGTCGTGTAGAGGTCAACCTCAAGGCGATTCCGGGCCAGCAGTATCAGCAGCAAGGTCAGCAGTACCAGCAGCCCTACCAGCAGTACTGATCGACTCGACTGCAATCCCAGGTACAAAAAAGCCCGCCCGATGCAAATCGGGCGGGCTTTTTAATGACTGAAGCGGTTACTTCTTCAGGCCGTAGTGCTCGTCGAGCATGCCCGGAGCGTTTGGCGTCTTCGGCGCGTAGTCCCGTGGTGGCTCCTGATCCCGCGGTGGAGTCAGGCGCTCCCGTGGAGCTTGTGCCGACTCGGAATGCAGTGCGGCCAGCAGGCGTTGCCGGGTCAGTTCGTCCAGGGCCAGGCGGTTGGCACCCTCGGCGAGATGGTCCTGCACTTCCTGATAGCTCTGGGTGAGCTTTTTCACCAGGGTGGCAGTGCTGTTGAAATGGGTGACCACTTCATTTTGATAATTGTCGAAACGTTCCTGAATATCGTCCAACTGACGCTGCGTGCGGTTAGGCGCGGCATTGGGCAGCAGGCGAGCAACCAGGAATCCAATGGCGACACCCGCGACCAGGGCAAGAGTCGGCAACAACCAAACTAAGAGCGAGTGTTCCACGAGTCCTTCCTCTATAAACGGCTTTGCTTTACGTTAACGGCTCGAACCTGCGCTGTATACCGCGATTCACTCGCAATAGATTGGCACAGACCATTTGCTAGACGAGTCGACCCCCTTCGAGGTCACGGAGTTCCTTCCTTGCTAATGCGTGAAACCCCTGTAGTGATTGCCGGCCCGGTGGGCCAATTGGAAGCCCTGTATCTGGAGGTGCCCGATCCTCGTGGCGTGGCACTGATCTGCCACCCCAACCCGGTGCAAGGCGGCACCATGCTCAACAAGGTGGTGTCCACCTTGCAGCGCACCGCGCGGGATGCCGGCCTGATTACCTTGCGCTTCAACTACCGGGGTGTTGGTGCCAGTGAAGGCAGTCACGACATGGGCAGTGGCGAAGTCGATGACGCCCAGGCTGCCGCCCAGTGGTTGCAGGCCAAACATCCTGAACTGCCATTGACCCTGCTGGGGTTCTCCTTCGGCGGTTTTGTCGCCGCCAGTCTTGGCGGGCGCCTGGAGGCCCAGGGCGTGCAGCTCAAGCACCTGTTCATGGTGGCGGCGGCGGTGACCCGTCTGCGCGATACCGACCAGTTGCCGGAAAACTGCCCGCTGACCCTGATCCAGCCGGAAACCGATGAAGTCATTGACCCTCAAGCGGTCTATGACTGGTCCGACGCGCTTGTTCACCCCCATGAGCTGCTGAAAGTGGCAGAATGCGGGCACTTTTTTCATGGCAAGCTCACTGATCTCAAGGATTTGGTGCTGCCGCGACTTTCGAATTGATAGCAGTCTGATAAGCGATTACCCATGACTACTCGTACGCGTATCCTCACCGGCATCACCACCACCGGTACCCCGCACCTGGGCAACTACGCTGGCGCGATTCGCCCGGCGATCCTTGCCAGCCGTGACAGTAATGCCGATTCCTTTTACTTCCTGGCCGACTATCACGCGCTGATCAAGTGCGATGACCCGTTGCGCATTCAGCGTTCGCGCCAGGAAATCGCGGCGACCTGGCTGGCGGGCGGCCTGGATGTGGAACGTGTGACCTTCTATCGTCAGTCGGACATTCCGGAGATTCCGGAACTGACCTGGCTGCTGACCTGCGTAGCCGCCAAGGGCCTGCTCAATCGTGCCCATGCGTACAAAGCATCGGTGGACAAGAACCTCGAGGCCGGTGAAGACCCGGATGCCGGCATCACCATGGGACTCTACAGCTACCCGGTGCTGATGGCCGCGGACATCCTGATGTTCAACGCGCACAAGGTGCCGGTGGGCCGTGATCAGATCCAGCACGTGGAGATGGCTCGGGACATCGGCCAGCGTTTCAACCATCTGTTTGGCCAGGGCAAGGAGTTCTTCACCATGCCCGAGGCGCTGATCGAGGAGAGCGTCGCCACCCTGCCTGGCCTGGACGGTCGCAAGATGTCCAAGAGCTACGACAACACCATCCCTTTGTTCACCAGTGCCAAGGACATGAAGGACGCGATCTCGCGGATCGTCACTGACTCCAAGGCGCCGGGTGAGGCCAAGGACCCGGACAACTCCCATCTGTTCACTCTGTTCCAGGCATTTTCTACCCCGACGCAGGCTGCCGAGTTCCGTACTGAGCTGTTGCAGGGGCTGGGCTGGGGCGAAGCCAAGAACCGCCTGTTCCAGTTGCTGGATGGTGAATTGGGGGAGGCTCGTGAGCGTTACCACCAGTTGATCGCCCGTCCCGGGGATCTTGAAGACATTCTGCGTGCCGGTGCCGCCAAAGCTCGGGCTGTGGCCACGCCGTTCCTTGCCGAGCTGCGTGAGGCCGTGGGCCTGCGCTCCTTTGCCAGTCAGGTGCAAGTTGCCGCCACGACCAAGAAAAAGGCCGCCAAGGCCCCGCGCTTCATCAGCTTCCGTGAAGACGATGGTAGTTTCCGTTTCCGCTTGCTGTCCGCCGATGGCGAGCAGTTGCTGCTGTCGCGTCACTTCGCCGATGGCAAGGCTGCCGGTGCGGTGACCAAACGACTGCAGTCGGGGCAGGAGCTGGATCTGCGTAGCGAAGCCGGCAGTTTCAGCGTTTGGCTGGATGGCGCCTGCGTGGCTGACAGCCCAGCCTTCGCTGACGCTGCCGCGCGTGACGCAGCCATTGATGCGCTGCGGATTGCGCTGACCCCAGCGCAGGACTAATCGGAATCTTCCCGACCAAGGGCTGATTGCCATTCCCCAGGGCCGTCGCTAAAGTGACGGCCCGTTTTTGTTGCCTTGCTAACGAATTATGACGCCCCTAGAACGATACCAAGCAGATCTGAAACGCCCGGACTTCTTTCATGACGCGGCACAGGAAACCGCTGTGCGTCATCTGCAGCGCCTGTATGAGGATCTGATTGCAGCCGAGCAAAACAAGCCGGGCTTGCTCGGCAAGCTCTTTGGCAAGAAGGATCAGGCGCCGGTCAAGGGGCTGTACTTCTGGGGCGGAGTAGGGCGTGGAAAGACTTATCTGGTAGACACCTTCTTCGAAGCCTTGCCGTTCAAGGAAAAGGTTCGTACGCACTTTCACCGCTTTATGAAGCGCGTACACGAAGAAATGAAAACCCTGGGTGGCGAAAAGAATCCGCTGACCATCATTGCCAAGCGTTTCTCACAAGAGGCGCGGGTGATCTGCTTCGATGAATTCTTCGTGTCTGATATTACCGATGCGATGATTCTCGGCACCCTGATGGAAGAGTTGTTCAAGAACGGTGTGACCCTGGTGGCGACGTCGAACATCGTTCCGGATGGCTTGTACAAGGACGGTCTGCAGCGTGCGCGCTTCTTGCCGGCCATTGCCCTGATCAAGCAGAACACCGAGATCGTCAACGTCGACAGTGGCGTCGACTACCGTCTGCGGCATCTGGAGCAGGCGGAGCTGTTTCACTATCCATTGGATGAAGCTGCCCATGAAAGTCTGCGCAAGAGCTTCCGTGCGCTGACGCCAGAGTGCACTCAGGCGGTGGAAAACGATGTATTGATCATCGAGAACCGAGAAATTCGTGCGCTGCGCACCTGTGATGATGTGGCCTGGTTCGACTTCCGTGAGCTGTGCGATGGTCCTCGTAGCCAGAACGACTACATCGAACTGGGCAAGATCTTTCATGCCGTGCTGCTCAGTGGCGTGGAGCAGATGAGTGTTACCACGGATGATATTGCTCGGCGTTTCATCAACATGGTCGACGAGTTCTATGACCGCAACGTCAAGCTGATCATCTCCGCCGAGGTCGAGCTCAAGGACCTCTATACCGGAGGGCGCCTGACGTTCGAGTTCCAGCGCACTCTCAGCCGGTTGCTGGAGATGCAGTCCCACGAGTTTCTGTCGCGGGCGCACAAGCCATAATCTCGAGTCGATGAAAAAGGGCCTGCATTGCAGGCCCTTTTTTTATGCCGCCTGCTGCTGAAACTGCTGGCGGTACTGATTGGGTGAGAGTTCGGTGTGTTGGCGGAACAGGCGGGCGAAGAAACTGGCGTCGTCGTAGCCGACTTCATAGCTGATG
Organism: Pseudomonas danubii; assembly: GCF_042980055.1. Classification (NCBI taxonomy): domain Bacteria; kingdom Pseudomonadati; phylum Pseudomonadota; class Gammaproteobacteria; order Pseudomonadales; family Pseudomonadaceae; genus Pseudomonas; species Pseudomonas danubii. Next base: position 5,552 of record NZ_CP116502.1, on the reverse strand, counting down.
GTCTTGATGCTCTTGCGCGTTCCCGAAAGCAGGCCCTTGGCGGTTTCGATGCGTAGACGCTGCAGGTAGTGCAGGGGCTTGTCGCCGGTAGCCGTCTGAAAGCGGCGCATGAAATTGCGAATGCTCATGCCATGTTCGCGAGCCACGTCCTCGAAGCGGAACTTGTCGGCGAAGTGCTCTTCAAGCCAATGCTGGATCTGCAGGATGATTACGTCCTGATGCAGTTTCTGGCCGCCGAAGCCGATGCGTCCGGGGGCGTAGCTGCGCTGCACTTCATAGAGGATGTCCCGAGCCACGGCCTGGGCCACGTTGGCTCCACAGAAGCGTTCGATCAGGTAAATGTACAGGTCGCAGGCCGAGGTGGTGCCGCCGGCGCAATAGAGATTGTCGGCGTCTGTCAGGTGCTTGTCCTGGTTGAGCTGGACCTTGGGGAAGCGCTCGCTGAAGGCGTTGAAGAAGCGCCAGTAAGTGGTGGCTTCCTTGCCGTCGAGCAGTCCGGCTTCAGCCAGCCAGAAAACCCCGGTGGCTTCACCGCAAAGCACTGCACCGCGGGCGTGCTGGGCGCGCAGCCAGGGCAGTATCTGTGGATAACGCTGGCACAGGGTGTCGAAGTCATCCCAGAAGGCCGGGAGAATGATCACATCGGTATCTTCCAGCGCACCGTCCACCGGCATGATCACATTGCTGAAGCTGCAGACTGGCTGGCCGTCGGGGCTGACCAGGCGAGTTTCGAACGCCGGTGTCAGGCCTTGGCCCAGCTGTTTGCCGTAACGCAGGCTGGCCAGATGAAAAAAATCCTTGGCCTGCATGAGGGTGGAAGCGAAAACCCGGTCGATAGCCAGGATGCTGACGCGCCGCAAGGGCGTGGAGGTTTGGTTAGACATAATTCAATTGTTCTTATAGGGGAAAGTGGTCACCAGACGGCTGGATCGTCTTATTTTTTGTCGGATGTGTCCAGTGTCCCGTGCAGGTGCCTGGGCTTAGGCTCTGGCAGCCAACCCATGATCAATCAACATCACAGGTGCCTGCATGATCCCTAGAACCTTGTTCAGTTCCGAGCATGAACTCTTTCGTGACAGCGTGCGTACGTTCCTTGAAAAAGAGGCTGTGCCTTTCCATGGTGAGTGGGAAAAACAGGGCTTCATCGACCGTCAGTTGTGGAGCAAGGCCGGGGAGGCGGGGATGCTGTGTTCGCACATTCCCGAGGAGTACGGCGGTCTGGGGGCGGATTTTCTCTACAGTGCGGTGGTGATCGAGGAGATCGGCCGTCTGGGTCTGACCGGCATTGGTTTCTCTCTGCATTCAGACATTGTTGCGCCCTACATCCTGCACTACGGCAGTGAGGCGCTGAAACGCAAATACCTGCCCCGTCTGGTGTCGGGGGATATGGTCACGGCCATTGCCATGACCGAGCCGGGTGCGGGCTCTGACTTGCAAGGGGTGAAGACCACGGCAGTGCTCGACGGCGACGAGTATGTGATCAATGGGTCCAAGACCTTTATTACCAACGGCTACCTGGCGGACCTGGTGATAGTCGTGGCCAAGACCGATCCCAAGGCAGGAGCTAAGGGCACCAGCCTGTTTCTGGTTGAGGCCGATACTCCCGGGTTCTCCAAGGGCAAGCGCCTGGAAAAGGTTGGAATGAAGGCTCAGGACACCTCCGAGCTGTTCTTCCAGGATGTGCGAGTGCCCAAGGAAAATCTGCTGGGGCAGGCTGGGGCAGGCTTTGCCTACTTGATGCAGGAGTTGCCCCAGGAGCGCCTGACCGTGGCCATTGGTGGCCTGGCCAGTGCCGAGGCCGCGTTGCACTGGACCCTGGAATACACCCGCGAACGTAAGGCCTTTGGCAAGGCAATTGCTGATTTCCAGAATAGTCGCTTCAAGCTGGCTGAAATGGCCACGGAAATTCAGATCGGCCGGGTCTTTGTCGATCGCTGCCTGGAGCTGCATTTGCAGGGCAAACTCGATGTGCCGACGGCGGCCATGGCCAAGTACTGGGGCACCGATCTGCAGTGCAAGGTACTCGATGAGTGCGTGCAACTGCACGGCGGCTACGGCTTCATGTGGGAGTACCCGGTGGCCCGGGCCTGGGCCGATGCCCGGGTGCAGCGCATTTATGCCGGGACCAACGAGATCATGAAGGAAATCATCGCCCGTTCACTGTAGGGACCGGCTTGCCGGCAAATGGTGCGACGTGCCCATTCGTTGGCAAGCCAGCTCCTGTAGACCAGTTAAGGCGCAGGGTTGGGGTGATCTTTGTGGATTGCCTCGATCCCGGCGAGGACCTCTTCCGACAACTTCAAGGTGGCGCTGGCGATGTTGCTGTCCAGCTGTTCCAGTGTGGTGGCGCCGATGATGTTGCTGGTCACGAACGGATGTTGAGTGACGAAGGCCAGGGCCATCTGTGCCGGGTCCAGACCATGCTCGCGGGCCAGCGCCACATAACGGCTGCAGGCCGCTTCCGACTGAGGGTTGAAGTAGCGGCTGAAGCGGCTGTAGAGGCTCAGTCGAGCCTTGGCTGGTCGGGCGCCTCCCTCGTACTTGCCGGACAGGTAGCCAAAGGCTAATGGAGAGTAGGCCAGCAGGCCGCATTGTTCACGAATGGCGATTTCCGCCAGGCCCACCTCAAAGCTGCGGTTGAGCAGGTTGTAGGGGTTCTGGATCGAAACCGCGCGAGGCCAACCACGACTTTCGGCCAGGGCGAGGAACTTCATGGTGCCCCAGGGCGTTTCATTGGACAGGCCGATATGGCGGATCTTGCCGGCCTTGACCTGTTCGTCCAGCGCTTCGAGGGTTTCTTCCAGCGGTGTGAAGTCTTCGTCGGCCTGGTGCTTGTAACCCAGTTGGCCGAAAAAGTTGGTGCTGCGCTCGGGCCAGTGCAATTGATAAAGGTCGATCCAGTCAGTCTGCAGGCGCTTGAGGCTGGCATCCACGGCTTCGACTATGTGTTTGCGGTTGTGCTTGAGTTGTTTGTCGCGGATGTAATCGATGGTGTTGCCTGGGCCGGCGATCTTGCTGGCCAGGATCCAGTCGGCGCGATCGCCGCGTTGCTTGAACCAGTTGCCTATGTAGCGTTCGGTGGTGGCATAGGTTTCGGCCTTGGGCGGCACCGGGTACATTTCGGCGGTGTCGATAAAGTTGATTCCGGCGTTCTTGGCTCGCTCGATTTGAGCGAAGGCTTCAGCCTCGGTGTTCTGCTCGCCCCAAGTCATGGTACCCAGGCAAATCGCACTCACATTCAGATCGGTTCGGCCCAGCTGGCGGTAGTCCATCGGGTACTCCCTTGGCAAAACAATCATAAAAGCAGGTTGAATTTTTTTTCGCAATCTGCATAATTCGGCAGCTCTTTCTGCAGTGGAAGTGATGCGCCGCCTGCCGAAGAATCTTGCCGTATATCAGACGCGCTGACCCGAGCCCCCGATAGCGTCTGTGTCCGGCTGCCTTTGACCTTGTCAAAGTACGCACTATTCAGTAAGATCCGCCGTCTATTTTGCTGGGCGGCCCCTGAGGCTATAAAGAATGAAAACTTTTACTGCTAAACCGGAAACAGTAAAGCGCGACTGGTTCGTCGTCGACGCTGCTGGTCAGACCCTGGGTCGTCTGGCCACCGAAATCGCGAGCCGTCTGCGTGGCAAGCACAAGCCTGAGTACACTCCTCACGTTGATACCGGCGACTACATCGTCGTAATCAATGCTGAGCAGGTACGTGTTACTGGCGCTAAAACCACTGACAAAATGTACTACTCCCACTCCGGTTTCCCGGGCGGCATCAAGTCGATCAACTTCGAAAAGCTGATCGCTAAAGCCCCTGAGCGCGTGATCGAGACCGCGGTAAAAGGCATGCTGCCTAAGAACCCGCTGGGTCGCGACATGTACCGTAAGCTGAAAGTCTATGCGGGCGCTGCTCACCCTCATACTGCTCAGCAGCCCCAAGAACTGAAGATTTAACGGAATAGTTCATTATGTCGGCGACTCAAAATTACGGCACTGGCCGTCGCAAGACTGCAACCGCACGCGTTTTCCTGCGTCCGGGCACTGGCAATATCTCGATCAACAACCGCTCCCTGGATAACTTCTTCGGTCGCGAAACTGCCCGCATGGTAGTTCGTCAGCCGCTGGAGCTGACCGAGACTGTTGAGAAGTTCGATATCTACGTTACCGTTATCGGCGGCGGTGTAAGTGGTCAAGCTGGCGCAATCCGCCACGGTATCACTCGCGCTCTGATGGATTACGACGAAACTCTGCGCAGCGCTCTGCGTAAAGCTGGCTTCGTAACCCGTGACGCACGTGAAGTTGAGCGTAAGAAAGTGGGTCTGCGTAAAGCGCGTAAGCGTCCGCAATACTCCAAGCGTTAATTCGCTACTGCGTTCAAAAGCGCCCAGTCTCCTCGCGGAGCTGGGCGTTTTTTATTGTCTGAAATTTGCGCTGTGACAACTTGCCACATCCGCGCAGGCCCTATACTACAAGGCTTCGGGCTGGGTCGGCTTGGTAATTACCTTGTCAGAATAGGGGCTTTTCATTACCATTCGGCAAAATTTTTATAAGTTCAGATTTTTACTTAGTAGATGCCTGATTTAACAGGCCACAAAGCTGATGGGAGAGGACTGAATGAGCAATGACGGCGTGAATGCAGGCCGGCGTCGCTTCCTAGTAGCAGCCACATCCGTGGTGGGTGCTGCTGGAGCGGTGGGGGCTGCGGTCCCGTTCGTGGGGTCATGGTTTCCCAGTGCCAAGGCGAAAGCCGCAGGTGCACCGGTGAAAGTGAATATCAGCAAGATCGAACCAGGTCAGCAGATGATTGCTGAGTGGCGTGGTCAACCGGTATTCATCGTCCGCCGTACAGAGGAAATCCTGGGGAATCTTAAAAAGATCGAGGGCCAGCTGTCTGACCCTGACTCCAAGAACTCGGTACAACCAACCTACGTCGATCCGGAAGTGCGTTCGATCAAGCCAGAGATTCTGCTGCTGATCGGAATCTGTACTCACCTGGGTTGTTCTCCGACCTTCCGTCCTGAAGTGGCGCCCGCTGATTTGGGCAAGGACTGGGTAGGTGGCTATTTCTGCCCTTGCCACGGCTCCCACTACGACCTGGCTGGTCGCGTCTATAAAGCGCAGCCTGCGCCCCTGAACCTGCCAGTACCCCCGCATTCCTATGAGTCGGATGACATCATCGTCATTGGCGTCGACACGGAGAAAGCGTGATGAGCAAGTTCATGGATTGGGTTGATGCGCGCTTCCCCGCGACCAAGATGTGGGAAGACCATCTCAGCAAGTATTACGCTCCGAAGAACTTCAACTTCTTCTATTTCTTTGGCTCCCTGGCACTGCTGGTTCTGGTTAACCAGATCGTTACTGGTGTCTGGTTGACCATGAGCTACACCCCTTCGGCGGAAGAAGCCTTTGCTTCCGTTGAATACATCATGCGCGACGTCGAGTACGGCGCGATCCTGCGTTTGCTTCACTCCACCGGCGCTTCGGCGTTCTTCATCGTGGTCTATCTGCACATGTTCCGTGGCTTGCTCTACGGTTCCTACCAGAAGCCTCGTGAGCTG